>NZ_CP027732.1 GCF_003852235.1 Pseudomonas sp. R4-35-07 | reverse complement strand
TGACACGGATATCCCCTAAGTTGAAAGCCGGTGAGGCAAAAACAGCCGCCATTGTAGCGACCAGCCGCCCACTTATCCACATGAAGGTTGCGCACAGGCCACCCAAAATCAACGCCTTATCCTTGAAAAAGGCGACCGACGGTCTGTGAATAAGCTCTGTGGATAACCGCCCCTGAGCCCATTGTACAAGTGGGGCCGAAAGTCTGTGGGTAACTGGCCTGTGGATAACAAGCCATTCCACACACAGCTTATCCGACAGCGCAGCACAGGCAGAGCACCGTTTCTCCCCCGTGTTGTCATTCTCTGTACATCAGGTGGAATAAGGCCTAAAGGCAGTTATCCACAGCAGATCGCTTCCCTAGCTTTTATAAGCTTTACAGAAAAGCTTTAAATAACTTCCTTCTTTATTTTTATATCTATGCCATCGCTCATGGAAGAGAAGCAGGCAGAAAGGCTGACGTGGCCGCCAGAGATCTAATTAAAGGAAAAGCTGGTTGGAAATTGACCTAGAGGCTTGCTTTCTCTAGAATCGCCGGTCTCTTAAAACGGGGGCCATTCCGGCCCGTTGTGGACGAACCAGGTAACAACGCCATGAAACGTACTTTCCAACCAAGCACCATCAAACGCGCCCGTACTCACGGCTTCCGTGCTCGCATGGCTACCAAGAACGGCCGTGCTGTCCTGTCGCGTCGCCGCGCCAAAGGTCGTGCGCGTCTGGCAGTTTGATAATCCGGTACTGGTGGTGAGTCAGGACTTCAGTCGGGAAAAGCGTCTGCTAACCCCCCGGCATTTCAAGGCAGTCTTTGACTCCCCCACCGGCAAGGTTCCGGGGAAAAATCTCCTGCTCCTTGCGCGTAACAACGATCTTGGTCACCCCCGTCTCGGGTTGGTGATCGGCAAGAAGAGCGTAAAGCTCTCCGTTGAGCGCAATCGCCTCAAGCGTCTGATGCGCGAATCGTTTCGCCTCCACCAGGACACTCTGGTTGGTTGGGATATTGTTATCGTCGCGCGCAAAGGCTTGGGGGATGTAGAAAACCCCGAATTGATTCAGCATTTCGGCAAGCTCTGGAAACGTCTGGCGCGTACCCACAAACCAGCACCAGCAGTCAGCACCGAAACTGTAGGGGTAGACAGTACCGATGCGTAAACTGGCACTCGTTCCGATCCAGTTTTATCGCTATGCCATTAGTCCTCTGATGGCCAACCACTGTCGCTTCTACCCCAGTTGTTCCTGCTACGCGTTAGAGGCCATAGAAAATCATGGCCTTCTGCGCGGTGGCTGGCTGACCTTTCGTCGTTTAGGTCGCTGTCATCCGTGGAATCCCGGTGGTTATGACCCGGTTCCGCCTATCCCTACCTCCCGTTCCTCTTCGATGGCCGAGTAATCATGGATATTAAACGCACGATCCTGATCGTCGCCCTGGCAATCGTGTCCTACGTCATGGTCCTGAAATGGAACCAAGACTATGGCCAGGCTGCCCTGCCGACTCAGAATGTTGCTACCAATCAGGCTGCGCCGGCTATTCCGGACACCCCGCTGGGTAACAATGCGTCCGCGAGTGCCGATGTTCCCAGCGCGAATGGCGAGACAAGTGCCCCGTTAGAAACGCCAGTGGTCACCAACAAAGACCTCATCCACGTGAAAACGGATGTGCTCGACCTGGCTATCGACCCGCAGGGCGGTGATATCGCACAGCTGAAGCTGCCGCTTTATCCACGTCGCCAGGACCACCCGGATGTTCCGTTCCAGCTGTTCGATAACGGCGGTGAACGTACCTATCTGGCGCAAAGCGGCCTGACCGGCACCAATGGTCCGGATGCGCGTGCTACCGGTCGTCCGATTTATTCGACCGAGCAGAAAAGCTATCAACTGGCTGATGGCCAGAACCAGCTGAACGTCGACCTGAAATTCAGCCTCGACGGCGTCAATTACATCAAGCGTTTCAGCTTTACCCGTGGTTTGTACGATCTGAAGGTCACTTACCTGATCGACAACACCAGCGACAAAGCCTGGAGCGGCAACCTGTTTGCCCAGCTCAAGCGTGACGCCAGCTCCGATCCTTCTTCCAGCACCGCCACCGGCACCGCGACTTACCTGGGCGCTGCCCTGTGGACAAGTAACGAGCCGTACAAAAAAGTGTCGATGAAAGATATCGACAAGGGCGCGCTGAAGGAAACCGTTCAAGGTGGCTGGGTAGCCTGGCTGCAGCACTACTTCGTGACCGCATGGATCCCGAACAAGGGTGATGCGAACCTGGTTCAAACCCGCAAGGACAGCCAGGGCAACTACATCATTGGCTTTACTGGCCCGGCGTTGACCGTCGCACCCGGCGCCAAGGCTGAAACCAGCGCTACCTTGTACGCTGGCCCGAAAAGCCAGGCCGTGCTGAAAGAGTTGTCCCCAGGTCTGGAACTGACTGTGGACTACGGCTTCCTCTGGTTCATTGCCCAGCCGATTTTCTGGCTGCTGCAACATATCCACAGCATTGTGGGCAACTGGGGCTTCTCGATCATTTTCCTGACCATGCTGATCAAGGGGATCTTCTTCCCGCTGTCAGCCGCCAGCTACAAGTCGATGGCGCGCATGCGTGCCGTGGCGCCGAAGCTGGCCGCGCTGAAAGAGCAGCATGGTGACGACCGGCAGAAAATGTCGCAGGCCATGATGGAGCTGTACAAGAAAGAGAAGATCAACCCGTTGGGTGGTTGCTTGCCGATTCTGGTGCAGATGCCGGTATTCCTGTCGCTTTACTGGGTACTCCTGGAAAGCGTGGAAATGCGCCAGGCGCCGTTCATGCTGTGGATAACTGACCTGTCGATCAAAGACCCGTTCTTTATCCTGCCGATCATCATGGGCGCGACCATGTTTATCCAGCAGCGCCTGAACCCGACTCCGCCGGATCCGATGCAGGCCAAGGTGATGAAAATGATGCCAATCATCTTCACCTTCTTCTTCCTGTGGTTCCCGGCAGGTTTGGTGCTGTACTGGGTAGTCAACAACGTCTTGTCGATCTCCCAACAGTGGTACATCACACGTAAAATCGAAGCGGCTACCAAAAAAGCCGAGGCGTAATTTACTCTGTGGATAACCACTCAAGACGCCCCCTAGTGGGGCGTTTTGCTTTCCGACACTTTAATTCTGGAACCTGCTGATGAGCGCTCCTCGTGAAACCATCGCTGCTGTCGCAACCGCTCAAGGTCGCGGCGGCGTCGGTATCGTTCGAATTTCCGGGCCGCTCGCGGGCGTGGCCGCCAAGGCGATCAGTGGGCGGGAGCTAAAGCCGCGGTATGCCCATTACGGCCCGTTTCTGGATGTGGACGAAAGCGTGCTGGATGAGGGCCTGGCGCTGTATTTCCCGGGACCCAACTCCTTTACCGGTGAAGATGTGCTGGAACTGCAGGGGCACGGCGGCCCGGTCGTATTGGATATGTTGCTGCAGCGCTGTCTGCAATTGGGCTGCCGCCTGGCCCGTCCGGGGGAGTTCAGCGAGCGCGCCTTCCTGAATGACAAACTCGACCTGGCCCAGGCCGAAGCCATTGCCGACCTGATCGAGGCCAGTTCTGCACAGGCAGCGCGCAACGCATTGCGTTCGTTGCAGGGGGCTTTTTCGTTACGTGTGCATAACTTGACTGAGCAGTTGATCAGCCTGCGCATCTATGTCGAAGCGGCCATTGATTTCC
Organism: Pseudomonas sp. R4-35-07; assembly: GCF_003852235.1. Taxonomy (NCBI): domain Bacteria; kingdom Pseudomonadati; phylum Pseudomonadota; class Gammaproteobacteria; order Pseudomonadales; family Pseudomonadaceae; genus Pseudomonas; species Pseudomonas sp. R4-35-07. The sequence continues at coordinate 5,832,827 of NZ_CP027732.1, read as the reverse complement.
CTGAAGAGGAAATTGACTTCCTGGCCGATGGCCACGTCCTGGCGATGCTGGATAAAGTCCGCGAGGAGTTATCCACAGTGTTGCGCGAAGCCGGGCAGGGCGCATTGCTGCGTGACGGCATGACCGTGGTGATCGCGGGTCGTCCCAACGCCGGCAAATCCAGCCTGCTTAATGCGTTGGCGGGGCGCGAAGCGGCTATCGTCACCGAAATTGCCGGTACCACTCGGGATATCCTGCGCGAACATATCCACATAGATGGCATGCCGTTGCACGTGGTCGATACGGCCGGATTGCGCGATACCGACGACCAGGTGGAAAAAATCGGTGTAGAACGCGCGCTCAAAGCCATCGGCGAAGCAGATCGAGTTTTATTGGTGGTGGATGCGACGGCCCCCGAGGCTGTGGATCCTTTTGCGTTGTGGCCGGAATTCCTCGAGCAACGGCCAGACCCGGCCAAAGTCACCTTGATCCGTAACAAGGCCGACTTGACCGGTGAGGCCATTGCGATGCAAACCAGCGACGACGGCCATGTGACTATCAGCCTCAGTGCCAAATCGGCAGGGGATGGCCTGGAGTTGCTCCGTGACCATCTCAAGGCGTGCATGGGCTATGAGCAGACCTCGGAGAGCAGCTTCAGTGCACGCCGCAGGCATCTGGAGGCGCTTCGCCACGCCAGCGCGGCGTTGGAGCACGGGCGAGCACAGCTGACCCTGGCAGGGGCAGGGGAGCTGCTGGCTGAGGATTTGCGTCAGGCGCAGCAGCTGTTGGGGGAGATCACCGGCGCGTTCAGTTCCGATGATTTGCTCGGGCGAATCTTTTCCAGCTTCTGTATCGGCAAATAGTCACGCGCTTACCAGTTGTAGGACACCGTACCCAGCAAGGTACGGCTGTCGCCCCAATAGCAGCGCCCCGCGTCGTTGCAACCGGCTACGTACTCCTTGTCGAACAGGTTCTTGGCGTTCACGTCCACTGACCAGTGCGAATCGATCTGATACCCCACCGCTGCATCCACCAGCGTGACACTTCCAGCATCCAGCTTCCCGTACAGCGTAGGCGCCGTGTAGGAAAAGGTGCTGTCGAAATACCGCACGCCGCCGCCCACAGACAGGCCTTTAAGGTGACCGTCGAGGAAGCGGTATTTGCTCCACACCGAAGCCTGGTTGCGCGGAACGCCGGTCATCTGATGCCCTTCTACCAAGGAAGTGGCGGAATCCTTGGTAATCCGTGCGTCAGTGTAGGTGTAGGCCGCGGTCACATTCAGGTTTGGCGTAAGGTCACTGTTGATTTCAACTTCCACACCTTTGGCGCGGCTCTCACCTACCTGGCGATAACTGTTGGTGGTGGCATCGAGGTAGGTGTCGTCCTGTTTGCGCAAGTCGTACACCGAGAGTGTCATCGCCGTGTCCCAGCCGATCGGCTCGTACTTCACGCCCACTTCATATTGGCTGCTGGTGATCGGCTTCAACGGTGCGCCGGCGTTGGAAATCTGCTGCACCGGAACGAACGCGGTGGAATAGCTGACATACGGCGTCAGGCCGTTGTCGAACTGGTACATCACGCCACCCTGATAGGTGAACTTGCGGTCTTGGGTGCTGATGTTGCTGGCCTTGTTCACTTTGTCGCGGAAATCGCTGTCGACCCAGTCCTGCCGCCCACCGAGCAGGAACAGCCAGTGGTCGTACTTGCTTTGGATCTGGGCGTACACGCCTTTCATTTGCTGCTCGAGCAAGGTGTTCTGCACAGCGATCGGCGTGAGCGGGTCCCTCAGGTACACGGGGTTATACACATTGATGGTACCGGCGAAACCGGCATCCCAATCCTGGTTGAACGAGGTGCGGTCGTAGCTGGCACCGAACAACACAGTGTTTTCCAGCCCGCCGACCTGGAATTTGCCTTCGAGCTGGTTATCCAGGGAATAGACCATGGATTTGTTGTAGCGGTCGTAGGCGGTCATGTTCAGTTGGGTGCCGAAGCCCCGGTTATTCAGCGCGCTCGGCCAGGTTTCATGGCGGTCGATACGTGACTGCATGTACCGCGAGTTCTGGCGGAACTGCCAATCGTCGTTGAAGCTATGGCTGAACTCGTAGCCAGTGCTCCAGGCTTCACGCTCAAAGGTGTTCCAATCCGGGTCGCCGAGCATGGTGTGCTTGGACAGCTTACCGTTGGGATTAGTGAGTAAGGTGCCCGCAGCGGGTAGGCCAAGTTCCAGATTGGTGTGGTCTTTCTGGTAGTTGGCCAACAGGGTCAGGGTGTTGTAGTCGTCAAAATTCAGGGTCAGGGACGGGGCGATGTAGATACGATCGTCCGGTACGTGGTCGGTCTGGGTATCGGATTTTCGGCCAAGCATCACCAGGCGACCGAGGACATTGTCACTGTCATTGAGCGGCCCGGAGATATCCACACCCACCTGGCGCCGGTTGTTCGAGCCGTACCCCAATTGCACTTCGCCCTGGGGGTTGGCGGTCGGATGTTTGCTGACCAGGTTGACCAAGCCGCCCGGCGCGTTTTCACCGTAGAGCAGCGAAGAAGGGCCGCGGAAAACCTCGACCCGCTCCAGGCCATAAGGCTCACTGGTGGTGTCGTACCGATTGCCTTGCACGCGTAGTCCATCCCTGAGCAGGCCGTAGCCATAGTCCGTAGCGTTGAAGCCTCGAATGAAAAACAGATCGCCCGCCAGCCCGTCGCCTGCGGCAAAAGGCGGCGCGAAAATACCGGGTACGTAACCGAGCACTTCGGTCAGTGTTTGCGATTTTTGATCCTTGATACGTTGCCCGGTCACCACCGATACCGAACGAGGCGTCTGTGACAGAGGCGTACTAGTCTTGGTGCCGATACGGCTGTTTTGCGCCTTGTAGCCAACATCCGGCGCCAGTTCCTGACCGAATCCATCCGATTGATACGCGCTTACGGTCGTCGGTGCGAGAGTGAGCTGGCCGATAGGTATTGCTTGCAAGCCATAGCTGCCGGGCGCCTGGGCGACGGCCTGCAACCCCGAGTTTTGCAGCAGCAGCGCGAAACCTTGATCTACCGAATAATCGCCATCCAGACCGGAAGTGGTCAGACGCGAAGTCTGTTGGGGCGAGAACGACAGAATCACATTGGCCCTGGCGGCAAACTGGCTCAGTGCACTGTCCAGTGGGCCGGCAGCGATGACGTAATGTTGCGTCGTACTGGCGGCCATGACCCCTGTGGATAACAACGTACCGCAGGAGGTGGCGAGCAGCAGGCCGTAGGTAAGGGCGCGGCAGGAAAGTCGCTGGCGTAGCGGGGTAGGAAGGTACATAAATGGGTAAGCCCTGAAGGTAGCGTCGTGATTACCTGAAGGGCCGCGCCAGATAAAAAAAAGATAACCCCCTGTGGATTATTTTTTTTATCAAACGATTCGGTTGACTGACACCCAATAGCGCGTGAAGTACTTCACCTGAATCGGCAGGGTAGCCTGTAGGTTGGCCAGTACCGCGTCTGTCGAGTCCAGGCGGAACGCTCCGGAAACACGCAGGCCAGCGCAGGCCTGGTCACACTGCATCAGGCCCGGCCGATAGCGCGCCAGTTCAGCAATAACATCGCCAAGTCTGGCGTCGAGCACGATCAATTGACCGTCGGTCCAAGCTGCTTGTGTGCGGCCATAGTGCTGGGTGGGCCTTATGGCGTGTCGGTCAAATTCCGCGCATTCACCCGCACCCAGCGTTCGGCTGCGGTCGGGCTGGTCGCCGGGGGACAGGTTGACCCGATCTTCCAGAACGCCTACCCGTGTGGAATCTGGGAACTGACGCACGGTAAATCGAGTGCCCAACGCCTGCACGCGGCCGTGATGCGTCTCCACGTATAACGGCGGGTACCCGGCCCGCTTCCCGCTGTGGATAAGTACCTCACCCTCGCGCAGCCGGATCAAGCGCTGGCGCGTGTCGAACATCACATCGATGGCCGTGTTGGTGTTGAGATCAACTTGAGTGCCATCGGCCAGTTCGATTCGCCGATGTTTACCCACAGGCGTTCGGTAGTCGGCCCATACGTTACCCAGGGATGTATGGCGTTGAACATTCCAGCCCAGATACCCGGTACCGCCGAGTACCAGCATCCACTTGAGTACCTGGCGGCGTTGTTGCGTGGTGGTCAAGGCGCGCCGCGTGAAGTCCTGGGGCAGGGCGCCGAGGCTGCGCTGCAACTGCTCCAGTTGGCTCCACGCCGCTTGATGGGAAGGATCCCCGTTGAGCCATTGCTGCCAGGCTTGCCGTTCGGCGGGCGTCGGCGATTGCGCTTGAAACTGCACATACCAGCCGGCTGCAGCCTCGAATGTCTTGCGATCAGGCGCGGGCATTACAGACTGGCCATGATCAGCGAACACTCGGTCAGCGCACGAATCATGTGTTTCTTCACCGTGGTCAATGACACCTGCAGATCATCGGCGATCTGTTGATAAGTCAGCCCTTCAATCTGCGACAGCATGAAGATCCGCCGTGCACGTTCCCCCACACCGGCCAGCGCCTTGTCCACAGACACCAGGGTTTCAATGATGATTGCCTTGTCTTCTTCACTGATGGCGGTGGCTTCAGGGCGCTCAGCCAGGGTTTGTTTATAGGCCTGCTCGATGGCGTGCCGGCGATAGCGATCAATCACCAGGCCTCTCGCGATGGTCGCCAGGTAATCCCGTGGTTCGAGGATCTGCACAGCGTCGCGCCCACCCAGAATACGCACGAACGTATCGTGGGCCACATCGGCCGCATCGCAGGCGTTATGCAGCTTGCCTTTGAGCCACCCATGCAACCACGAATGGTGTTGCTCATAGATGTGCTGCACAGCTGTCGTGTGTGAAGGAGGGGACATAGGCGCGACAAGGTAGGTTAATGATAATCGCTATTATTAACCGTCCTCGTGTTTTCCCACAATAGATGTCTTGAGGCCAAATCTGCGGTTGGAGCCGGTGGTTTCCGTGATTTAAGCCCTGTGAATAACCGCCCTTGGGCCCAGTTGATAACCACGCCTGAAACCTGAGCAAAAACCGCTCTGTGGATAACCATCACTTTAATCCACAGGTTTAAGCCACTTATCCAACCCCCTCATTGGCACATGACCACAACCTTTTGAATCGCTGTACACAACGTAAATCAAAGCCTGTAGAGATCTATCCACAGAAAAGGTGCTCAGTAGAAATAAACATAAAAACAAAGATTTAATATATTTCTCTCTTTTAATTTCTATTGTCTGTGATTCATCCACAGCTGGTTAAATTTTGTGCAAAGGGTTCTTTAGGCAGGCCTAAGTCCCTATACTTGCCGCCAAAGCTCTAAAACTCTTTCAACAAACAATTCCTGATTACCTACATAAGCAGGCACGAGGTGCGTGGTGGATTTCCCTTCCCGTTTTGAAGTGATCGTCATCGGCGGCGGTCATGCCGGTACCGAGGCAGCACTGGCGTCAGCGCGCATGGGCGTAAAAACCCTGTTGCTGACGCATAACGTGGAAACCCTCGGCGCCATGAGTTGCAACCCTGCCATCGGAGGCATCGGCAAAAGCCATCTGGTCAAGGAAATCGATGCCCTTGGCGGCGTGATGGCAACGGCTACCGACAAAGGTGGTATTCAATTTCGCGTGCTGAACAGCCGCAAAGGCCCGGCCGTGCGTGCTACCCGCGCACAAGCCGACCGCATTCTGTACAAGGCAGCGGTACGTGAAACTCTGGAAAACCAGCCGAACCTGTGGATATTTCAACAGGCAGCTGACGACCTGATCGTCGAGCAGGACCAGGTACGCGGCGTTGTCACCCAAATGGGCCTGCGTTTCTTCGCAGAATCCGTGGTGTTGACCACCGGTACCTTCCTCGGCGGGCTTATCCACATTGGCATGCAGAACTATTCCGGCGGGCGCGCTGGCGATCCGCCGTCGATTGCCCTGGCAAAACGCTTGCGTGAATTGCCGCTGCGTGTGGGCCGCTTGAAAACCGGGACCCCGCCGCGAATCGACGGGCGTTCTGTGGATTTTTCGGTGATGACCGAACAAGCCGGCGATACACCGATCCCGGTCATGTCGTTCATGGGTTCCAAGGAGCAGCACCCGAAACAAGTCAGTTGCTGGATTACCCACACCAATGCCCGTACCCACGAAATCATTGCCGCGAACCTCGACCGTTCGCCGATGTATTCCGGGGTGATCGAAGGGATCGGCCCGCGTTATTGCCCGTCGATCGAAGACAAGATCCACCGCTTTGCCGACAAGGAAAGTCACCAGGTCTTCATCGAGCCCGAAGGCCTGACCACCCACGAGCTGTACCCGAACGGGATTTCCACGTCCCTGCCGTTCGACGTGCAAATCCAGATCGTGCAATCGATTCGCGGCATGGAAAACGCCCACATCGTTCGCCCTGGCTACGCCATCGAGTACGACTACTTCGATCCGCGTGACCTGAAGTACAGCCTGGAAACCAAAGTGATCGGCGGTTTGTTCTTCGCCGGGCAAATCAACGGCACCACCGGTTACGAAGAAGCCGGCGCCCAGGGTTTGCTCGCCGGCACCAACGCTGCATTGCGTGCCCAGGGCAAAGACAGCTGGTGCCCGCGTCGCGATGAAGCGTACATCGGCGTATTGGTTGACGACCTGATCACCCTGGGAACCCAGGAACCGTACCGGATGTTCACGTCCAGGGCGGAATATCGCCTGATCCTGCGCGAAGACAATGCCGATCTGCGCCTGACCGAAAAAGGTCGCGAGCTGGGTTTGGTCGATGACGCGCGCTGGGCGGCCTTTTGCAAAAAACGCGAGAGCATCACTCTCGAAGAGCAGCGCCTGAAAAGCACCTGGGTCCGCCCCGGCACTGAACAGGGCGATGCGATAGCCGAAAAATTTGGCACGCCCCTGACTCACGAATACAACTTGCTGAACCTGCTGTCGCGTCCGGAAATCGATTACGCTGGCCTGGTCGAAGTGACCGGCGGCGGCGCAGAAGATCCACAGGTCGCCGAACAGGTGGAAATCAAGACCAAATACGCCGGTTACATTGATCGCCAGCAGGACGAGATCGCTCGCCTGCGCGCCAGTGAAAGCACCAAGCTGCCTGTGGATATCGACTACACCGGGATTTCCGGGCTGTCGAAGGAAATTCAAAGCAAGCTGGGGATAACTCGGCCGGAAACGCTCGGCCAGGCTTCGCGTATACCTGGCGTGACGCCGGCAGCGATTTCACTGTTGATGATTCATTTGAAAAAACGCGGCGCGGGCCGTCAGTTGGAGCAAAGCGCTTGAGTTCGTTGGTCACCTCGCAACACGCCGAAGAGTTATCCACAGGTGCGCGCCAGTTGGGCATAGACCTGACCGAAACCCAGCACGCGTTGCTGATGGGCTACCTGGCCCTGTTGATCAAATGGAACAAGGCTTACAACCTGACTGCGGTGCGCAATCCGGACGAAATGGTCTCGCGCCATTTGCTCGACAGCTTGAGCGGGATGCCGTTTATCGAAAACGGTCGCTGGTTGGACGTCGGCAGCGGCGGCGGCATGCCAGGCATACCGCTGGCCATCCTGTTTCCAGAGTCACAGGTCACCTGCCTGGACAGCAACGGCAAGAAAACCCGCTTCCTGACCCAGGTCAAACTCGAACTCAAGCTGGACAATCTGCAGGTTATCCACAGTCGCGTCGAAGCCTTTACGCCTGAGCAGCCCTTCAACGGAATTGTTTCCCGGGCGTTCAGCAGCATGGAGAACTTCAGCAACTGGACTCGCCACCTTGGCGACCGCGATACCCGCTGGCTGGCAATGAAGGGCGTCCATCCAAGCGACGAGCTGTTAGCATTGCCGGCAGACTTCCACCTCGATAGCGAACACGCCTTGGCCGTACCCGGTTGCCAAGGCCAACGCCATCTGCTGATACTGCGCCGCACGGCATGATTGGGAACACAAGCAAGAATGGCTAAGGTATTCGCGGTAGCGAACCAGAAAGGTGGCGTGGGCAAAACCACCACCTGCATCAACCTCGCAGCATCCCTGGTCGCGACCAAGCGCCGGGTGCTGTTGATCGATCTCGATCCACAGGGCAACGCCACCATGGGTAGCGGTGTGGATAAACACGGCCTGGAAAACTCGGTCTACGACTTGCTGATCGGCGAGTGCGACCTGGGCCAGGCCATGCACTATTCCGAGCATGGCGGTTATCAACTGCTGCCGGCCAACCGCGACCTGACTGCGGCGGAAGTGGTGCTGCTGGAAATGCAGATGAAGGAAAGCCGTCTGCGCAGCGCCTTGGCGCCGATCCGCGAGAATTACGACTACATCCTGATCGACTGCCCGCCGTCGCTGTCGATGCTCACGCTCAACGCTCTGGTTGCCGCCGATGGGGTGATCATCCCCATGCAGTGCGAGTACTTTGCGCTCGAAGGCCTGAGCGACCTTGTGGATAACATCAAGCGTATCGCCGAATTGCTCAACCCGAACCTGAAAGTCGAAGGCCTGCTGCGGACCATGTATGACCCGCGCCTGAGCCTGATGAACGATGTGTCGGCGCAGCTCAAGGAACATTTCGGCGACCAGCTCTACGACACGGTGATTCCACGCAACATTCGCCTGGCCGAAGCGCCAAGCTACGGCATGCCGGCGCTGGCCTACGACAAATCCTCCCGTGGCGCCATTGCCTACCTGGCGCTGGCCGGCGAGATGGTGCGTCGCCAACGTCGCAATTCACGCACCGCTGCAGCCCAGCCAACTTAAGGAATCCCCATGGCCGTCAAAAAACGAGGTCTCGGACGTGGACTGGATGCACTCCTGAGTGGTCCGACCGTCACTTCGCTGGAAGAGCAAGCGGTGCAGGCCGACGAACGTGAGCTGCAGCACTTGCCCCTGGACCTGATCCAGCGCGGCAAATACCAGCCGCGCCGGGACATGGACCCGCAGGCGCTGGAAGAGCTGGCCAACTCGATCAAGGCCCAGGGCGTGATGCAGCCGATCGTGGTGCGCCCCATTGGCAGCGGCCGCTTTGAAATCATCGCCGGCGAACGTCGCTGGCGCGCCAGCCAGCAGGCAGGCAAGGAAACCATCCCGGCGATGGTGCGCGACGTACCGGATGAAACGGCCATCGCCATGGCATTGATCGAAAACATCCAGCGTGAAGACCTCAACCCGATCGAGGAAGCCATCGCGCTGCAGCGGTTGCAGCACGAATTCCAGCTGACCCAGCAACAAGTGGCCGATGCGGTGGGTAAATCCCGCGTGACTGTGTCCAACCTGCTGCGTTTGATCGCGCTGCCGGAAGTCATCAAGACCATGTTGTCCCACGGCGACCTGGAAATGGGTCACGCCCGTGCTTTGCTCGGTTTGCCGGAAAATCAACAGGTTGAAGGGGCGCGTCACGTTGTCGCACGCGGGCTTACCGTTCGTCAGACCGAAGCGTTGGTTCGCCAATGGTTGAGCGGCAAACCTGCACCGGTCGAAACCGCCAAACCTGATCCGGATATCGCGCGCCTCGAGCAGCGCCTGGCCGAACGGCTAGGCTCTGCGGTGCAAATTCGCCACGGCAAGAAAGGTAAAGGGCAATTGGTTATCGGATATAACTCCCTCGACGAGCTTCAAGGTGTGCTTGCCCATATCCGTTGAAACATTCGCTGAAACAATTGCTCATGTAGCGCGTGATCGGAAATCACTACCCGGCAGTTGAATAGGGGCAGAACCGCCCCTATACTCTGCGCGCATTTTGTCGGCACAAAGTATGCCAAGTTATTGATTTCCGGCAGCCGACCATTGAGGAGCAAGAGTGATGGAAACCCGCACGCCAAACACGTTGCCGTTCCATCGCTTGGCCGTTTTTCCGGTTCTATTGGCTCAACTTGTCATTTTGCTGATCGCCGCATTGGCGCTTTGGTACTGGCATGGAGTCGTAGCCGGATATTCAGGACTCTGCGGAGGCCTGATAGCCTTGCTGCCCAATATGTATTTTGCTCACAGGGCCTTTCGGTTTTCCGGCGCCCGAGCAGCCCAGGCTATCGTCCGGTCTTTTTATGCCGGCGAGGCGGGGAAACTGATTTTGACGGCAGTGCTGTTTGCACTGACCTTTGCAGGTGTGAAGCCATTGGCGCCGCTGGCTGTATTTGGCGTCTTCGTGTTGACCCAATTGGTCAGCTGGTTCGCTCCCCTGCTAATGAAAACAAGACTTTCGAAACCTTAGGGCGTTTGAGGCAACCATGGCAGAAACAACCGCTTCGGGCTATATCCAGCACCACTTGCAGAACCTGACCTTCGGTCAGCTTCCCAACGGCGGCTGGGGCTTTGCCCACACCGCAGCAGAGGCCAAGGAAATGGGCTTCTGGGCTTTCCACCTGGATACTCTGGGCTGGTCGGTCGCATTGGGCCTGATCTTCGTCCTGATTTTCCGCATGGCGGCAAAAAAGGCGACTTCCGGTCAGCCAGGTGCTTTGCAGAACTTCGTTGAAGTATTGGTCGAATTCGTCGATGGCAGCGTGAAAGACAGCTTCCATGGCCGTAGCCCGGTGATTGCACCGTTGGCACTGACCATCTTCGTCTGGGTGTTCCTGATGAACGCTGTCGACCTGATCCCGGTGGACTGGATTCCTCAGCTGGCCATCCTGATCTCCGGCGACGCGCACATTCCATTCCGTGCCGTATCGACCACAGACCCGAACGCTACCCTGGGCATGGCCCTGTCGGTATTCGCGTTGATCATTTTCTACAGCATCAAGGTCAAGGGCATCGGCGGTTTCATCGGCGAGCTGACCCTGCACCCGTTCGGCAGCAAGAACATCTTCGTTCAAGCCCTGCTGATCCCGGTGAACTTCCTGCTGGAATTCGTGACCCTGGTCGCCAAGCCGATTTCCCTGGCCTTGCGACTGTTCGGCAACATGTATGCCGGCGAGCTGGTGTTCATTCTGATCGCTGTGATGTTCGGCAGCGGTCTGCTCTGGCTTAGCGGCCTGGGCATCGTTCTGCAGTGGGCGTGGGCTGTGTTCCACATCCTGATCATCACCCTGCAGGCCTTCATCTTCATGATGCTGACCATCGTCTACCTGTCGATGGCGCACGAAGAGAACCATTAAGGCCAGTCTCGACTAGTCTGATGTCCTTCCCGGTGAAACGGGAAGGTGGCCCTCCAGGGCTATGAAACGATTTGTTTTACCGCTTTAAAATCTAAAAAACCTAAACCATACGACGTAAAAGTCGGGAGGAAAGATGGAAACTGTAGTTGGTCTAACCGCTATCGCTGTTGCACTGTTGATCGGCCTGGGCGCCCTGGGTACTGCCATTGGTTTCGGCCTGCTGGGCGGCAAATTCCTGGAAGGCGCAGCGCGTCAGCCAGAAATGGTTCCAATGCTGCAAGTTAAAATGTTCATCGTTGCCGGCCTGCTCGACGCCGTAACCATGATCGGCGTTGGTATTGCCCTGTTCTTCACCTTCGCGAACCCCTTCGTTGGTCAACTCGCTGGCTAATCACTCGACGTTTCGAGTGATTAGGGTGATGGACAACGAATGAGCGAGGTGTTGGCGTGAACATTAATGCAACCCTGATTGGCCAATCCGTTGCGTTCTTCATTTTTGTAGTGTTTTGCATGAAGTTCGTGTGGCCTCCGGTCATCGCGGCTTTGCACGAACGTCAGAAGAAGATCGCGGATGGTTTGGACGCTGCCAGCCGTGCAGCTCGCGACCTGGAGTTGGCCCAAGAGAAAGTGGGTCATCAACTGCGCGAAGCTAAAGCACAGGCAGCTGAGATCATTGAGCAAGCCAAGAAGCGCGGTAACCAGATCGTCGAAGAGGCTGTTGAAAAAGCCCGCGTCGAAGCTGACCGTGTCAAGGCTTCGGCTCATGCCGAGATCGAACAGGAACTGAATGGCGTCAAAGACGCGCTGCGTGCCCAACTGGGTGCTCTGGCGGTCGGCGGTGCCGAGAAGATCCTTGGTGCCACAATCGATCAAAACGCGCACGCGGAGCTGGTTAATAAACTGGCTGCTGAAATTTAAGCGAGGGCGATCATGGCAGAACTGACCACGTTGGCCCGACCTTACGCTAAGGCAGCCTTCGAGCACGCCCAGGCCCACCAGCAGCTGGCCTCTTGGTCAGCCATGCTCGGCCTGGCTGCAGCAGTGTCGCAAGACGACACCATGCAGCGCGTGCTCAAGGCCCCGCGCCTGACGAGCGCAGACAAGGCCGCCACTTTTATTGAAGTGTGCGGCGACAAGTTTGATGTGAAGGTGCAGAACTTCATCCACGTCGTTGCCGAAAACGACCGTCTCCCGCTATTGCCGGAGATCGCCGCTCTGTTCGACCTGTACAAGGCCGAAGCAGAGAAGTCGGTAGACGTTGAAGTGACCAGTGCTTTTGCATTGAACCAAGAACAGCAAGACAAACTCGCCAAGGTTCTCAGTGCACGACTCAATCGGGAAGTGCGCCTGCAAGCTTCGGAGGACGCATCCCTGATTGGTGGTGTCGTTATCCGTGCCGGCGACCTGGTTATCGATGGCTCGATTCGCGGCAAAATCGCGAAACTTGCCGAAGCATTGAAATCTTGAGTTTGAAGGGGCAGCAGAGCAATGCAGCAACTCAATCCTTCCGAAATAAGTGAAATTATCAAGGGCCGCATCGACAAGCTCGATGTGACCTCCCAAGCCCGTAACGAAGGCACTGTCGTCAGCGTATCTGACGGCATCGTGCGGATTCACGGTCTGGCCGACGTTATGTACGGCGAGATGATCGAGTTTCCGGGCGGCGTCTACGGTATGGCCCTCAACCTGGAGCAAGACTCCGTAGGTGCCGTTGTATTGGGCGCGTATACCAGTCTGGCTGAAGGCATGAGCGCCAAGTGCACAGGCCGCATCCTGGAAGTTCCGGTAGGTAAGGAACTGCTGGGCCGCGTCGTCGACGCACTGGGTAACCCTGTTGACGGTAAAGGTCCACTGGGCAACACCGAGACCGACGCGGTCGAGAAAGTTGCTCCAGGCGTGATCTGGCGTAAGTCGGTAGACCAGCCTGTACAGACTGGCTACAAGGCTGTCGATGCCATGATTCCGGTCGGCCGTGGCCAGCGTGAGCTGATCATCGGTGACCGTCAGATCGGTAAAACCGCTCTGGCGATCGACGCGATCATCAACCAGAAGAACAGCGGCATTTTCTGCGTCTACGTAGCGATCGGTCAGAAGCAATCGACCATCGCCAACGTGGTTCGCAAGCTGGAAGAAAACGGCGCCCTGGCCAACACGATCATCGTGGCTGCCAGTGCTTCGGAATCTCCTGCGCTGCAATTCCTGGCACCGTACTCCGGTTGCACCATGGGTGAGTTCTTCCGCGACCGCGGTGAAGACGCGCTGATCGTTTATGACGATCTGTCCAAGCAAGCAGTGGCTTACCGCCAGATTTCCCTGCTGCTGCGCCGTCCACCAGGCCGTGAAGCCTACCCAGGCGACGTGTTCTATCTCCACTCCCGTCTGCTGGAGCGCGCATCCCGCGTTTCCGAAGAGTACGTAGAGAAGTTCACCAACGGCGCAGTGACCGGCAAAACCGGTTCCCTGACCGCACTGCCGATCATCGAAACCCAGGCTGGCGACGTTTCCGCGTTTGTTCCGACCAACGTGATTTCCATCACTGACGGTCAGATCTTCCTGGAATCGGCCATGTTCAACTCAGGCATCCGTCCTGCAGTGAACGCCGGTGTTTCGGTATCCCGTGTGGGTGGTGCCGCTCAGACCAAGATCATCAAGAAGCTCTCCGGTGGTATCCGTACCGCTCTGGCTCAGTACCGTGAACTGGCGGCATTCGCCCAGTTCGCGTCTGACCTGGACGAAGCGACCCGTAAGCAACTTGAGCATGGTCAGCGCGTTACCGAGCTGATGAAGCAGAAGCAATACGCCCCGATGTCGATCGCTGACATGGCGTTGTCGCTGTATGCCGCTGAGCGTGGGTTCCTGACCGACGTTGAAATCGCCAAGATCGGCAGCTTTGAACAAGCGCTGATTGCTTACTTCAACCGCGATCACGCCGAATTGATGGCGAAGATCAACGTGAAGGGTGACTTCAATGACGATATCGACGCTGGCATGAAAGCCGGTATCGAGAAGTTCAAGGCCACCCAAACCTGGTAAGCCGCAGCGGGAGCCGCAAGGCTCCCGCTTGCTAACCTGATAGGTGTTACATGGCAGGCGCAAAAGAGATTCGCAGTAAGATTGCGAGCATCAAAAGCACGCAAAAGATTACCAGCGCCATGGAAAAAGTGGCGGTCAGCAAAATGCGCAAGGCACAAATGCGCATGGCAGCCAGCCGTCCTTATGCGGAACGTATCCGCCAGGTAATTGGGCATCTGGCCAACGCCAACCCGGAATACCGCCACCCGTTCATGATCGAGCGCGAAGTCAAGCGCGTGGGTTATGTGGTAGTGAGCAGTGACCGTGGTCTGTGTGGTGGCCTGAATACCAACCTGTTCAAGGCCCTGGTCAAGGACATGGCGGTAAACCGCGAAAAAGGCGTCGAGATCGATCTGTGTGTTGTGGGTAGCAAGGGTGCGGCCTTTTTCCGTAACTTCGGCGGTAACGTCGTTGCAGCTATCAGCCACCTGGGTGAAGAGCCGTCGATCAATGATTTGATCGGCAGTGTGAAGGTGATGCTGGATGCGTACCTGGAAGGCCGGATTGACCGCCTGTCCGTGGTATCCAACAAGTTCATCAACACCATGACCCAGCAGCCAACCGTGGAGCAATTGATTCCACTGGTGGCGACTCCGGATCAGGAACTCAAGCACCACTGGGACTACCTCTACGAACCAGACGCCAAAGAGCTGCTTGACGGCTTGATGGTGCGCTACGTGGAGTCGCAGGTGTACCAGGCGGTGGTCGAGAACAACGCAGCTGAACAAGCGGCGCGGATGATCGCGATGAAAAACGCTACCGATAACGCCGGTGATCTGATCAGCGATTTGCAGCTGATCTACAACAAGGCGCGTCAGGCTGCGATCACCCAAGAGATCTCGGAAATCGTCGGCGGCGCTGCCGCGGTTTAACGGTTCAAATATTCAGAGGATCCAGCTATGAGTAGCGGACGTATCGTTCAAATCATCGGCGCCGTTATCGACGTGGAATTCCCACGCGACAGCGTACCGAGCATCTACAACGCGCTGAAAGTACAAGGCGCGGAAACTACTCTGGAAGTTCAGCAGCAGCTGGGCGACGGCGTAGTTCGTACCATTGCAATGGGTTCCACCGAAGGCTTGAAGCGCGGTCTGGACGTTGTCGACACTGGCGCAGCCATCTCCGTACCGGTCGGTAAAGCGACCCTGGGCCGGATCATGGACGTACTGGGCAACCCGATCGACGAAGCTGGCCCGATCGACACCGAAGAGCGCTGGGGCATTCACCGTCCAGCACCTTCGTTCGCCGAGCAAGCAGGCGGCAACGACCTGCTGGAAACCGGCATCAAGGTTATCGACCTGGTTTGCCCGTTCGCCAAGGGCGGTAAAGTCGGTCTGTTCGGTGGTGCCGGTGTAGGCAAGACCGTAAACATGATGGAACTGATCCGTAACATCGCCATCGAGCACAGCGGTTACTCTGTGTTCGCCGGTGTGGGTGAGCGTACCCGTGAGGGTAACGACTTCTACCACGAGATGAAGGACTCCAACGTTCTGGACAAAGTGGCACTGGTTTACGGTCAAATGAACGAGCCGCCGGGTAACCGTCTGCGCGTAGCCCTGACCGGCCTGACCATGGCCGAGAAGTTCCGTGACGAAGGTAACGACGTTCTGCTGTTCGTCGACAACATCTATCGTTACACCCTGGCCGGTACTGAAGTATCCGCACTGCTCGGCCGTATGCCGTCGGCAGTAGGTTACCAGCCGACCCTGGCTGAAGAGATGGGCGTTCTGCAAGAACGTATCACTTCGACCAAGGAAGGTTCGATCACTTCGATCCAAGCGGTATACGTACCTGCGGATGACTTGACCGACCCGTCGCCAGCCACCACCTTCGCCCACTTGGACGCCACCGTCGTTCTGTCCCGTGACATCGCTTCCCTGGGTATCTACCCAGCGGTCGATCCACTCGACTCGACTTCGCGCCAGCTGGACCCGAACGTGATCGGCCAGGAGCACTACGACACCGCTCGCGGCGTTCAGTACGTGCTGCAGCGCTACAAAGAACTGAAGGACATCATTGCGATCCTGGGTATGGACGAGCTGTCGGAAGCCGACAAGCAGTTGGTAAACCGTGCTCGTAAGATCCAGCGTTTCTTGTCGCAGCCGTTCTTCGTGGCTGAAGTCTTCACCGGTGCCTCGGGTAAATACGTTTCCCTGAAAGACACCATTGCTGGCTTCAAAGGCATCCTCAACGGTGACTACGACCACCTGCCAGAACAAGCGTTCTACATGGTCGGCGGCATCGAAGAAGCGATCGAGAAAGCCAAGAAACTGTAATCCTGGCGCCCGGAAACGGGCGCTCATCAGGTTGAGGCAATCAGATGGCTATGACAGTCCATTGCGATATCGTCAGCGCGGAAGGGGAAATCTTCTCCGGTCTGGTAGAAATGGTGATTGCACACGGCGACCTGGGTGACCTGGGTATTGCCATGGGCCACGCGCCGTTGATCACCAGCTTGAAGCCAGGTCCGATCACTCTGACCAAGCAAGGCGGGGAAAAGGAGGTGTTCTACATCTCTGGCGGTTTCCTCGAGGTTCAGCCGAACATGGTCAAGGTACTTGCCGATACCGTGCAACGTGCTGGCGACCTGGATGAAGCCTCCGCTCAGGAAGCCGTAAAGGCTGCCGAGAAGGCGCTGAACGAAAAAGGCGCAGACTTCGACTACAGCGCTGCTGCAGTCCGTCTGGCCGAGGCCGCAGCCCAGCTGCGGACGCTCCAGCAGATCCGCAAGAAGTAAGCGGCGTTGCCGTTACGCTTCACGCGTGATTGATTAAAAAGGGTAGCCTCGGCTACCCTTTTTCTTTTTTGCAAAACACTTCTTTGGTCTGAAGCCGGACCGCCCAGGATTGGTAGCCATTCATGTCTCTTGAAATCGTAATTCTCGCCGCTGGCCAGGGCACCCGCATGCGTTCGGCCTTGCCCAAGGTACTGCACCCGGTCGCAGGCAATTCCATGCTTGGCCATGTTATCCACAGTGCCCGGCAGTTGGACCCGCAGCGCATTCACGTAGTCATCGGGCACGGTGCCGATGTGGTACGTGAGCGTCTGGCCGCAGACGACTTGAATTTCGTCTTGCAGGACAAGCAATTGGGCACTGGCCATGCCACCGCGCAAGCGGTGCCGTTCATCACCGCTGACACCGTGCTGATCCTGTACGGTGATGTGCCGCTGATCGAAGTGGAAACCCTGCAACGCCTGCTCAAGCATGTGGTGCCTGGCCAGATGGGCCTGCTCACCGTCGAGCTGGACGACCCCACCGGCTACGGGCGCATCGTGCGTGACGCCGAGGGCAAGGTCGCGGCCATCGTCGAGCACAAGGACGCCAGTGAAGCCCAGCGCGCCATCACCGAAGGCAACACCGGGATTCTCGCGGTGCCAGCCAATCGCCTCGCCGACTGGATGAGCCGCCTGTCCAACAACAATGCCCAAGGCGAGTACTACCTTACTGACGTCATCGAGATGGCGGTCAGTGACGGCCTGGTGGTCGCCACCGAGCAGCCCCACGACCCGATGGAAGTGCAGGGCGCCAATGACCGTAAGCAATTGGCCGAGTTGGAGCGCCACTATCAGCTGCGTGAAGGGCGCCGCCTGATGGCCCAGGGCGTGACCCTGCGTGACCCGGCGCGTTTCGACGTACGCGGTGAAGTGACGGTGGGCCGCGACGTACTGATCGACATCAATGTGATCCTCGAAGGCCGTGTGATCATCGAAGACGACGTAGTGATCGGCCCGAACTGCGTGATCAAGGACAGCACGCTGCGCAAAGGTGTCGTGGTCAAGGCCAACAGCCATATCGACGGCGCGGTAATGGGCGAGGGCAGCGATGCGGGTCCGTTTGCGCGGCTGCGTCCTGGCAGCGTGCTGGAAGCCAAGGCCCATGTGGGTAACTTCGTGGAGCTGAAAAATGCTCACCTGGGCGAAGGCGCCAAGGCCGGGCACCTTACCTACTTGGGCGATGCAGTGATCGGTGCACGCACCAACGTTGGCGCGGGCACGATTACCTGTAACTACGACGGCGCCAATAAGCACCAGACCACCATTGGTGAAGACGTATTTATCGGCTCCAACAACTCGCTGGTCGCACCCGTCACTATCCGTGATGGTTCCAACACCGCTGCGGGCTCAACCATCAATCAGGATGTGGATAAGTCCCAACTGGCAGTCGCCCGCGCCCGCCAACGCAACATCGACGGCTGGAAGCGCCCGGTCAAAATCAACAAGACCTGAGTTATCCACTGCTCCCTCAGCAGTGATATCCAAATGTGGGAGGGGGCTTGCCCCCGATAGCGGTGGTCCAGTCGATGTAAAAGTTGACTGATCTGCCGCAATCGGGAGCAAGCCCCCTCCCACATTTGCTCGTGTCGTCTGAAGAATCTCTTCCAAACGCTTGACGATGAGTTCCGAATAGGTTTTGATTGCCTTCGTTATCTTTCGAACCGAAACTTACCATCGCCATGTCGAAACGAAATACCCCCCAACGTCGCCACAATATCCTGACCTTGCTCAATGAACAGGGCGAAGTCAGCGTGGACGAACTGGCCAAGCGTTTCGAAACTTCGGAGGTGACCATCCGCAAGGACCTGGCCGCCCTCGAAAGCAATGGCCTGCTTCTGCGCCGCTACGGTGGCGCGATCACCATGCCTCATGAGCTGGTGGGCGACGCGGCTCAACCGGTCTCTGCCTACAAGCGCGCCATCGCCCGTGCGGCCGTGGCGCGGTTGCGTGAGCACGCGCGCATCATCATCGACAGCGGCAGCACCACCGCCGCGATGATCCCTGAACTGGGCCATCAACCCGGCCTGGTGGTCATGACCAATTCCCTGAACGTGGCCCGCGCCTTGAGCGAGCTGGAGCATGAACCGGTGCTGCTGATGACCGGCGGCACCTGGGACCCGCATTCGGATTCGTTCCAGGGCCAGGTCGCCGAGCAGGTGCTGCGCTCCTACGATTTCGACCAACTGTTCATCGGCGCCGACGGCATCGATCTGCAGCGCGGTACCACCACGTTCAACGAGTTATTGGGCCTGAGCCGCGTCATGGCCGAGGTCGCCCGCGAAGTGGTGGTGATGGTCGAATCCGACAAGATCGGCCGCAAGATTCCCAACCTGGAACTGCCCTGGAGCAGCGTCCATACCCTTATCACCGATGATCGCCTGCCGCTTGAGGCCCGCGACCAGATCCAAGCCCGCGGCATTACGCTGATATGCGCGGCAGTCATCTAGGAGAAATACCATGTGTGGAATTGTTGGCGCAGTCGCCGAACGTAACGTAACTCCCATCCTGCTCGAAGGCCTCAAGCGCCTGGAGTACCGCGGCTATGACAGCGCCGGTGTGGCCGTCTTCACCAATGCTGGCAAGCTTGAGCGCATGCGCCGTCCGGGCAAAGTCAGCGAGTTGGACCAGGCCCTGGCCGGCGAGCCGCTGGTTGGGCGCCTGGGCATCGCCCACACCCGTTGGGCCACCCACGGTGCGCCGTGCGAGCGTAACGCTCACCCACACTTCTCGGGTGACCTGGCGGTGGTGCACAACGGCATCATCGAAAACCACGAAGTGCTGCGCGAACAACTCAAGGGCCTGGGCTATGTGTTCACGTCGGACACCGACACTGAAGTTATCGCCCATCTGCTCAACCACAAGCTCAAGGACCACAGCGACCTGACCACCGCCCTCAAGGCCACGGTCAAGGAACTGCACGGCGCCTACGGCCTGGCCGTGATCAGCGCCAGCCAGCCTGACCGCCTGGTTGCCGCACGCAGCGGCAGCCCATTGGTGATCGGCCTGGGCCTGGGGGAAAACTTCCTGGCCTCCGACCAACTCGCCCTGCGCCAGGTCACCGACCGCTTCATGTACCTGGAAGAAGGCGACATCGCCGACATCCGCCGTGAAAGCGTGCAGATCTGGGACGTGAACGGTCAGTCCGTCGAGCGCGAAGCTGTGCAATACCGCGACGGTGCCGAAGCCGCCGACAAGGGCGAGTTCCGCCACTTCATGCTCAAGGAAATCCACGAGCAGCCGTCTGTGGTGCAGCGCACCCTGGAAGGTCGCCTGAGCCAGAACCAAGTATTGGTCAACGCCTTCGGCCCACAAGCCGCCGAGCTGTTCGCCAAAGTGCGCAACGTGCAGATCGTCGCCTGCGGCACCAGCTACCACGCCGGCATGGTTGCGCGTTACTGGCTGGAAGAACTGGCCGGCATCCCGTGCCAGGTCGAAGTCGCCAGCGAATTCCGCTACCGCAAGGTGGTGGTGCAGCCAGACACCCTGTTCGTGACCATCTCCCAGTCCGGCGAAACCGCCGACACTCTGGCTGCCCTGCGCAATGCCAAAGAGCTAGGCTTCCTCGCCAGCCTGGCAATCTGCAACGTCAGCATCAGCTCCCTTGTGCGTGAATCCGACCTGACCCTGCTGACCCAGGCCGGTCGCGAAATCGGCGTAGCGTCGACCAAAGCCTTCACCACCCAGCTGGTTGGCCTGTTGCTGCTGACCTTGTCCCTCGGCCAAGTGCGCGGCACCCTGGCCGAAGGCATTGAAGCCACCCTGGTGGAAGAACTGCGCCGCCTGCCGACCCGCCTGGGTGAAGCCCTGGCCATGGACAGCACCGTGGAAAAAGTCGCCGAGCTGTTTGCCGACAAAAACCACACCCTGTTCCTCGGCCGTGGCGCGCAGTACCCGGTAGCGATGGAAGGTTCGCTCAAACTCAAGGAAATCTCGTACATCCACGCCGAAGCCTATCCAGCTGGCGAGCTGAAACACGGCCCGTTGGCCCTGGTGGATGACGACATGCCGGTGGTCACCGTGGCGCCGAACAACGAACTGCTGGAAAAGCTCAAGTCCAATCTGCAGGAAGTCCGCGCCCGCGGCGGCCAACTGATCGTGTTTGCCGACGAAAAGGCAGGCATGACCAACGGTGAAGGCACTCACGTGATCAACATGCCGCACATCCACGACACCCTGTCGCCGATCCTCTACACCATCCCGCTGCAGTTGCTGTCGTACTACGTTGCTGTGCTTAAAGGCACCGACGTTGACCAGCCGCGCAACCTGGCGAAGTCGGTGACGGTGGAGTAAGCCTCACTGACGTACCCAAAAAGGGGCTGTTTTCAACAGCCCCTTTTTTACGTTTTGAATTCGCTCAATTCAAGGATGTCGACTGATGCAAAATCCTACTGTCTACGCACGTCTGCACAATCGCCGGTTTGTAGTCGCCGACAACGCTCAGGGACTGTCCGGCACCGGCACCGTATTTCACTACCAAGTCGAAGATGACGCGATTTCGAGCACTTACCAGGGGGGCCGGATTCGCCTGGGTACTCAAGTCGGACGGGTGACCGGTCCAGATACCATCGAGCTGCTGTATCAGTGCCTGACCCTGGAAGGGGAACTGCTTGCTGGGTGGTCTCGTGGCACGGTAGGCGTGGATCACGCCGGGCGCACGACGCTGAGTTTTGTTTGGGGCTGGCTATCGGGTGCGACAGGAGGCGGAGAGTCTAGCTATGTCGAGATCACTGCTTAAAGAGCCCGTAGTACACGGCTAGGCTGCACCGCATTTACTGTAGGAGCGAGCTTGCTCGCGAAAAACCTGAGAACGCCACCTATTACCGCGCCCGTTCGAGCCTCTATCAGAGCTTACCCGCCCACACGCCCGGCCGCCGACCGGCCCACGCACACTCACGTTCAAGCTGCCCAGCCAACCCCAGCAACACGCCCTCAGCGCCGAACTTGCCCATGAACTGCATGCCAATAGGCAAACCGGTTTGAGGGTCTTGTGACAGCGGAACCGACATAGCCGGCGCGCCGGTGACATTCGCCAGCGCGGTGAACGGTGACTGGTTGAACACATGGTTCATCCAGCCTCGTCCGTCCAGATGCGCTTGCTGTGCATTGTATTGACCGATCATCGGTGCCAAGCCTGGCAAGGTCGGTGACAGCAGCAGATCGTAATCCTCGAAAAAGCCGCCGAGCGTTCGGGCGACAATATTGCGTTCGTGCAACGCACCCAACAGTTCGGTGGCACTTAGCGTCTTGCCGTATCGGTACAGCGCCAAGGTAGCGGGCTCAAGGTGTTCAGCATCGATACTACGTCCGGTTGCGGCTGCAATGGCGTCGATCCAGGCGGCGGTATTGGACGACCAGAAGCGCCCATTCAGCTCGACAAAAGCCTCCCAGCTCACGCCAATATCCGGCTCGACTTCCTCGACCTGGTGCCCAAGCGCCTCGAGATGTCGCATCGTCTGCTCCAATGCGATTTGCACCGCTGGGTGCAGCGCTTGGCCATTGAGCGGGCGAGTGTGCACACCGATACGCAATGCGTGGGGCTCAAGCCGGGATTGTTCCAGAAAGCTGGTCGGCGGCGACGCAATGTGGAACGGGTCACCGACTGCGCTGCCATGCACAGCGTCCAGCAGGGCCGCACTGTCACGCACCGAGCGTGTCAGTACGCCGTGCACCGCAAGGCCGCTCCAGACTTCATCCACGTCCGGCCCCATGGGCACTCGCCCGCGGCTGGGTTTCAAGCCGAACAGGCCACACAGCGAGGCAGGTACCCGGATGGAGCCGCCGCCATCGGTTGCGTGAGCGATGGGTACCATGCCGGCCGCGACGGCGGCTGCCGAACCGCCACTTGAGCCTCCGGCGCTTCGTTCTACATTCCAGGGATTACGGGTGGGTCCATAAAGTCGGCTTTCGGTGGTGGTGCTTGCAGCGAACTCCGGTGTGGTGGTTCGGCCAAGCGGCACAAGTCCGGCGAAACGCAAGCGGCTCATGAGCTGTGAATCGCCTTCGGCGGTGCAGCCGAGTGCCAACGCGCTGCCCAGTTCGTTGCGACGCCCCTTGGCAGTAATGCCCAGGTCCTTGATCAGCACCGGCACGCCTGAAAACACACCGGCGTGGGGGGCAGGCTCATCGTTCCAGGTTTCAACCAGTGCATTAATTTGCGGATTGAGGGCCTCGATAGCGTGGAAGGCCGCCGCACGCACCTCGCTTGGGCTGACCTGTTTGGCCTGGATCAGTTGACTCAGGCCCGTGGCATCGTGAACAGCGTAGTCGGACAGGTGCATGGCAGTCTCCCATTGAGTATGATCGATACTGGATGGTATCTGACGATACCTATCAGTATCATGCGATACTTACCGGTATCGATGTCAAGCGGAGATTATTCATGCGCCCACAACGGACACCCCAACTGCCGCCCCGGGAACGCATCATCGATGCTGCGACGGTGTTGTTCAGGGAGCAAGGGATTACGCGGGTCAGCATGGACGCCATCGCCGAGCGGGCGGCCTCGACGAAAATGACCGTCTACCGGCATTTCGAGAACAAGGATGCGCTGGTGCTGGAATGGCTTGAGCAGCTTACTGAAAGCTATGGCGATGTCTTCGACCGACTGGCATCGGAGCACCCGGATTCACCGCCCAAGCAACTGCTGGGCTTTGTTGAGTTCATCGTGACTGACCTGCAATGCTCGGATTACCGGGGCTGCCCGTTCACCAACACCCTGGCCGAGTTGCCCGAGGCTGAGCACCCCGCCCGGTTGCTGATCCAGGCGCACAAGCAACGGCAATTCGCGCGGCTGCTTGCCCTCTGCACCGCCATGGCATTGAGCGAGCCGGAGCAGGTGGCCGAGGAACTGACCTTGCTCATGGAGGGTGCCCAGGTGGTGGCGCAAAACAAAGGGATTGAGCGAGTCGGCGAGCGCTTGACCGAAATGGTCAACCGGCGCCTGGGATCGTGACGGAGGCGATAGGTACGTTCGGCGACCTTGTGCCAGATAACGTGGGTCTGAGGGTGACCATGCAACAGCAACAGCGCGGGGCCGGATCCACCGATGCGAAAGCTGATGTTCAGGCCATTGACCTGGGGCTGTTGTTTCTGGAAACCAGCAAACATGATTCGACTCCATAAGGGTGCTGGCTGAATCCTGGGATCAACCGAACCCAGCCGCAATAGGCCAGCATGGAAGCACGGTTTATGAACTGTGTTTCAAGTGACCAGGATCCGACTTTGCCTAAACCCGGAAAGCACCACAAAACCAATGTGGGAGGGGGCTTGCCCTCGATTGCGGTGTATCAGCCAACCTATTCGGTGACTGTCACACCGCCATCGGGGGCAAGCCCTCTCCCACAGTTTGATCTTCATTGGTTTTGAGAAAGGGGTAGGTCAGGTCCACCAGTACCGCACCAGGTGGAAGAAGATCGGCGCCGCAAAGCACACCGAATCCAGCCGATCCAGCATGCCGCCGTGCCCTTCGATCATGTGCCCCCAATCCTTCACGCCGCGATCGCGCTTGATCGCCGACATCACGATCCCGCCGGCAAAGCCCAGCAGGTTGATCAACAGCGCGATCAAAAACGACTGCCAGGGATTGAACGGCGTGGTCCACCACAGCGCGGCACCGATCAGAGAGGACAGCAGGATGCCGCCGACAAAACCTTCCACGGTTTTGGACGGCGAGAGGTTGGGCGCGATCTTGTGTTTGCCGAACAGCTTGCCGCACACGTACTGCAACACGTCCGACAGTTGCACCACGATCACCAGGTAGGCGATCAGCAGCAGGTTGCGGCCTTCATAGCCGGGGATGTCCAGGGTCAGCAACGCCGGCACGAACGACACGCAGAACACCGCGATCATCAGGCCCCATTGCACCTTGGATGCGCGCTCCAGGAAGTGAGTGCTGTCGCCGCCCAGGGAGGCGAGTATCGGCAGCAGCAGGAACACGTAGACCGGGATGAAGATCGAGAATAGTCCGTACCAGTCGGCGTAGATCAGCACGTACTGCAGCGGGAGGGCGAGGTAGAACGCCGCTACCAGGGCCGGGTAGTCGCTGCGCCGGGTCGGAGTGAGGGTGAGAAATTCGCGCAAGGCATAGAAGGACACCGCATAGAACAGCAGGATCACTGCGCCGGTGCCGAGCCAGAAGGCGACACCGATCACCACCACCATCACCCACCAGGCGTTGATGCGGGCGTTGAGGTTGTCGATCACCGCGTTGGGATTGCCACGGGTGCGCAACTTCAGGATCAGGCCGATCAGCGAGGCGGTGACCAGAATCGCGCCGATCCCGCCGAATAACATCAAGGTCTGGCTATCCATCTCAGGAATGCTCCGGGGCGAGGGCGAGCAGGGCGTCGCGGGTGCGGGCAAGGAACGCGGCTTTGTCTTCGCCTTCTTCCAATTGCAGGGGCGCGCCGAAGCTGGTTGTGCATAACAGCGGTAATGGCAGGACACGGCCCTTGGGCATCACGCGGTTCAAATTGGCTATCCACACCGGAATCAACTCGGCCTGTGGGTAACTGTTTGCCAAGTGATACAACCCGCTTTTGAACGGCAGCAGGCCGTCCTCCAGATTGCGCGTGCCTTCAGGAAAGATGATCAGCGAGTCGCCGCCTTCCAACGCAGCAAGCATTGGCTGCAAAGGGTTATCCACAGGCTCTTTGCGCTCGCGATCAATCAGTACGCCGTTGAACACGCGGTTGATGATGTAGCGGCGCAGCGCGCTTTTATTCCAGTAATCGCTGCCGGCCACAGGGCGGGTGAATTTGCGCAGGTTTTGCGGTAGCGACGCCCACACCAGCACGAAGTCGCCGTGGCTGCTGTGGTTGGCGAAGTAGATGCGCTGCACCGGCACGGGCGCGCAGCCCAACCACAGGCTGCGGGCGCCGGTGACGGTGCGGGCCATGGAAGTAATCAGTGTGGCGACCACGGGTTCGAACATGGGAATTCCTTATTCGGCGAAAGGTAGCCAAGGGCTGGCAAGCAGCACGGCCAGGGTCAGCAGCGCTTGCGCGCCGAGCAGCCAGGCCTGTTTGCGCAGCAATTTGAGGGCGCCACGACGGCGTTCGGCCCAAGGCCGGCCGGCGCGCTTGGCCGATTGCAGGCCAAGGGTCTGCAGGGCTTGGTCAAGGTCTGCGGTGCGCTCGACGTCGCGAGCGAGCAGGGCAAACAGATCGGCATCGAACGCAACGCGCAGGGCCCAGTATTTTTGCACAAGGCCCAGGATGATCATCCACAAGGCCAGCAGCAGGCAGACCGTTGAAACACTCGCCATCAACAGTTGGGCCACACCGAACAACACGCCGGCCACTGTAAGGCCTGTGGATAACTGATCCAGCGAACGGCCACGGCGCAGCAGGCTGGCGACGACTTGCAGTTCCATATCAGCAGGCATGGGGCAAACCCTCCAAGGCGAGACGATGTGCGGGATGCAGGACCACACGGGCCCGCGCTGTACGAATAATAGCCAGCGCTTGATCCACCGTCGTCGCGCGTCCGCTGTGCAACAGCCAGGCGGCAATGGCCGTGGCGCTGCGCGAGTAGCCCAGGGCGCAGCACACCAGCAACGGGCCGTCCAAGCGCAGGCGTTCGATGGCCTTGGCGGCTTGCAGGCATTCGGCGGAGGTGGGCGCGATCAAGTCCACAACAGGAATGCAGTGATAGCTACGACCCTGTGGATTAATCGGCAATTCGGCGCAGAGATCGACGATGGCCTTGAAAGACTGCTGCTCGCTCGATGTAGGAATTCGCCCCAGCCAGACGTTATCCACAATCAGCTCAGGCTGTGGATGCCGGCGTGTCCACAGCCGCGAATTGATCCAGGCGGCGACCAGATAAGGCGCATACAGCCAACGCGCAGCAGGCGTCAGCTGGCCATTGTTGCGTTTCTGAAAGCCCTCGGCACCCAGCAGCCAGTAATTGGCTGCGACCAGCGCGAGGGACACCGCCGGCCACAGCAACCATAACCCCCAACCGCCCAAAGCCAGCGCGAGCAGCATCAGCGCCAGCGCGCCAAGGGCGTAGCGCGCACCCAGCCAACGGCGTTTAGAGTCGCGCGTAAGTCGGGCATTGAGCAGCGGGCTGGCGTGTTCCAGCGGCCATAACCACACGCACAACCACCCCGCGAGGGCGCCTGTGGGTAAGTCGACAAAGTGATGTTGATAAGTGGTCAGTACGGAAATACCGATCAGCGCAAACCAGCCGTGCACCACCCAGCGCCAAAAACCTTGGGTATGCCGCTGGTACATGACCCACAGGATCACCAGCAGCGCGATATGTAGTGAGGGCGCCTGGTTGAAGGGCTTGTCGAAGCCGGCCAGCACGGCAAACAACCAGCCGAACACGCCATCCAGTTCCGGCCGTTCGAAGGTGAAGCGCAGCGGCCAGATCAGGAAGCAACTGACGGCTATCACCTGGGCCGTCAGCAGGCGCAGGGCATGCTGCTTGAGTTCGTGGCGGGTGCTCGGCAGCAACAGCGAGAACCCGTAGAGCAAGTCGATGGACCAATAGGGCACGATGGTCCAGGCCCAGAACGGCATATGGGTTTCCCAGCCGAACACCAGCGTGCCCACATCGCTGCGCTGGTTGGTGACCCAAGTAGCGAAGCCGTAGGTGCTGAAAAACAGCGGCGCCAACACCAGCAGCCACAGCAGCGCCGGTTTAAACAAGCCGGGTTCGCGCATGCTCAGATCTTCTGTGCCAGGGACACGGTGAAAATACCCCACTCATCCACACGCTGGGTGATCTTGCGAAAGCCCGCAGCCTCCACCAGTTGGTCCATTTCCGCCTGGCTGCGTCGACGCATCACCCAGGCCTGGCCCTGGCGGTGGCTGGTCAAGGCGCGGGCGATCAGTTCCAGCTGTGGGTGCCACGGTTGGCCGGTGTAGACCAGACAACCGCCGGGCTCCACCGCTTCGGCGAGGCCCGCCAACGAACCGCCGACCATGGCGTTATCGGCAAACAATTCATACAGCCCGGACACCACCGCCAGCGTCGGTTTCGGCTCCAGCGCGGCCAGATTCGCCCGATCGAATGCATCGGCTTTGATGAACTGGGCGATATCGTCCAGGCCCTTTTCACGGATCAAGGCGCCACCGTCGCGCACGTTGATGTCGCTGTAGTCGCGCAGCAGGATCGATTCCGGTAGCGGCGACACACCCTGCAAAGCTTCCAGAATGTAACGACCATGGCCAGCAGCGATATCGACGATGCGCACTTCGCGCTCATCGGCACGCAACCTGGCCATGGCCAGGCGTAGCAGTTCTTCGACGTTCAGCTTGCGCTGGCGAATGCCGCGCCAGCCGATGGAGTTGAGGTAGTTGGTGTCGATCATCCGCCCCAGCGCGCCTTTGCCGGTGGGCGTGTTGCGGTACACGTAATCCAGGGTGCTGCCGGAATCGAAGCCGGTGTCGAAGCCCAGTTTCACCCCCTCCGACAGGTTCTTGCCCAGGCCCATGCTGGCGCGGGTCATGCGCCAGTACAGATCGCGCAGGGAATTGCGCGGCAGTGGTGCGGCGAGGGCTTCGGATTCGGCGCAGGTAGCGCCCAGTTTGTCGGCGTCCAGCAGCGAGGCGCGGTCCAGCGGCTGCGCAAAGTTTTGCAGGATAAAGCGCCTGGCGCTGTTGATGGCCAGGGCGCGGTCACGTTCGCCAAGGGTGTCGTGAAAGAAACCCGGGAGGATATGCAGCTCTTTTTTCAGGCTGCCGAGACGGTCGAAAAACTGCTGCTGGGGCTTACGGTGCACCACGAAGTCGGAGCCGGAGACCAGCAACTGGGTCGGCACCTGGATGGCCTGGGCATCGGCGACCACCCGGTCGGCCGCTTCGTACAGGCCCAGCAGCACATTCACCGAGATGGCCTTGGTGATCAGCGGATCGCTATCGTAGGACGCCACGCGCTCCGGGTCATGGCTGAGGAACTTGGCCTTGACGTAACTGTTGACGAAAAAGTTGCCGCGAAACTTGCGCATCAGGGCCAGGCCCGGGCGTGCGAAGGGCACGTACAGCTTGACCTTGAAGGCAGGGGAGGCGAGTACCAGGGCGCGGATCTTCGGTGCGTAGTCATGCACCCAGGTGGCCGCGATCACCGCGCCGACGCTTTGGGCGATGACCGCGACGTTTTCCTCTTCGATGCCGTAGGTGGCGCCGATGTGGTCGCAGAAAGTCTGCACGTCGCGGGCGCTGGTGGCAAAGCTGGGGCTGTCACCGCGCTCGCCGGGGGATTGGCCGTGACCACGGGCGTCCCAGGCGAAGAAGTCAAAGTCAGGCAGGCCCAGTTCGTCCACCAAGTGCGCGATACGCCCGGAGTGCTCATGACCGCGATGGAACAACATAATCGCCTTGCGCGGCCCGGCGCCTGCCGTGGCCGGCCAGTGCCGGTAAAACAGCTCGACGCCGTCATGGGTGCTGAAGCTGTGTGGTTGCTGTTCGCGCATCGCAAGCATCCTTATGCAATCGGTGAGGTGTCTGAGTGTTCCTTGAGGCCCTGACGCACCCGGTTGACCAGGGTGTAGGCCAGCAGCGCGGCGACCAGCCACATCACCGTGTCGACCCAGCCGGCGCCGAACCAGCCCAACGCCACGCCGGTGGCCAGCACCCCGAGTACGAACGCCCGGTCACTTTTGCCCATCGGCCCGTCATAGCGGCGCGATGCGCCCACCATCGGCCCCAGCACACCGGCGTATTCGCTGAACACTGCGAGCAGCGTCACCAACAGCACGGGCGCCAGGCTGACGTCGGGGATCAGCGCAAACGGCAGGATCAGCGCGCTGTCGGCGATCACATCGCACAGTTCATTGAGGTAGGCGCCCAGGCGCGATTGCTGGCCGAACTCGCGCGCGAGCATGCCGTCGACGGCGTTAAGGGCCATGCGCACAATCATCCACAGCGGGATCAGCGCGAACAGCCACAAGTGCTGGGCGAAGCTGGCAATCAGCAGGCCCACCAACACGGAAATCACGCCGGCCAGCACGGTGATCTGGTTGGCGGTGGTGCCGTTGTCATAAAGGCGCTGCACGAGGGGCCGCAGCAGGTTTTGGAACCGCGGTTTGAGCTGATAAATGGAGATCATGAAGGAGGGCGCTTCCCTGTCCGTGGAGCCGCGAAAAAACTGTTCTGGAGTGTGCCGATTAATTTGGGCGCGTACCAGTGATGCCGCCTGTTTATGGGGGTTTAGTCACGATCTTTGGAACAACAAAGATCAAATGTGGGAGGGGGCTTGCTCCCGATGGCTTTGGGTCAGTTGATACATGTACTGCTGACCCACCGTTATCGGGAGCAAGCCCCCTGCCACAGGGGATCTGCGTTGTAGCCAAAAGCGAACAAAAATTTCACGCCGCGTGTTATATCGTAACGAATTATGTACAAGCGGGCGTTGAGTGGATGCAAGTGGATCTAGAAGCTGACGGAGCTTCGGTTGAGGGCCTGCCGCGTTTTCAGCAGGGGCTGTTCCATGCCCGTCGATTGCGCCAAGCCGGTATCAGCCTGACAGCCTTGGCCGTTACCGGTTGGGTGCTGGCGTTATTTGTGGCGCTGTTTGCACCGGTCTCGATCTGGCCGGTGGTGTTGATCAATTGCTCGTCGGCCTTGCTCGTCCTGGTAGCCGGCTTGCAGTCGGCGTGGTGGGTAGCCGATTGGCGTGCCCAGGCGCTGGAAGAGCCGGCAGTTGAATTGCCGGGTGTAGAGACGGGCCGCTACGAGCGCCTTGCGCAGCGCCTGGGCAAGCAGATCGGCGCGCCGGTGTTGTGGCTGTGCGGTTGGTCGTTGCTGGCGCTGGTCAGCGTTATCGAATTCTGGAACCTGGCGCTGCCCGCTGCCGCCGTCGGTCAATCCGCCAGTATCGGCGCGGCGCTGGGCTTGGCGCTGGCGTTCGGTTTGCTGGTGTTCGAGCGGCGCATGGCCCAGGAAACCGCCGTGCAATGGCCGGAAGCTGCGCAACTGGCGCAATTGAGCCGGGTGGCGATCACCTGCCTGGTGATCAGTGCGCTGTGCCTGTTGTTTGCTGGTGCGCAATCGGTGTGGCCGCTGCGGCTGGCGACGCTGATCGGCCTGTTGCCTGCGCTGGTGGCGCTGGAATTTGTGCTGCGCGGCGTGCTGTCACTGTTCAGCCCACGCCAGCCGCGTCTGGAACCGCGCCTGATGGCGCAGAGTGTGGTCGCAGGCCTGCTGCGCTGGCCGCCGCAGCCGCTGCAAGCTTTGCAGCATGAACTGCACAATCGTTTCGGCATCGACCTGCGCCAGATTTGGGCATTTACCTACATGCGTCGCGCGTTCCTGCCGGTGCTGCTGGTGGTGCTGGCGGTAGGCTGGGCGCTGACCGGCGTGCATGAAGTCCCTCTGCAGGGCCGTGGGATTTATGAGCGTTTCGGTAAACCGGTCGAAGTGTTCGGCCCGGGCTTGCACGTTGGGTTGCCCTGGCCCCTGGGCCGCGTGTTGAACGTGGAGAACGGCGTGGTGCACGAGCTGGCGACCAGCGTCAGCGAAAGCGCCGCGCCCGAGCTGGCCGCCGCCGAAGGCCCGGCGCCGCTGATCGCCAATCGCTTGTGGGACGCCAGCCATGTGAATGACAAGTCCCAAGTCATCGCCAGCAGCAGTGGCGACAAACAGAGCTTCCAGATCGTCAACATGGACGTGCGGTTCGTCTACCGCATCGGCCTGACGGACCAGGCCGCACTGGCTGCCACCTACAACAGCGCCGATGTCCCGACCCTGATCCGCAGCACCGCCAGCCGCATCCTGGTGCACGACTTTGCCTCACGCACCCTTGATGAATTGCTCGGCGAACAACGCACCCGCCTTGCCGACGAAATCGGCCGCAGCGTACAAGCAGACCTGCAAAAGCTCGACAGCGGTGTGGAAATTCTCGCCACGGTCGTCGAAGCGATCCACCCACCGGCCGGCGCCGCCAACGCCTATCACGGCGTGCAAGCCGCGCAGATCGGCGCCCAGGCATTGATCGCTCGCGAGCGTGGCGCGGCCAGCGAGCAGACCAACCAGGCGTTGCTGCAGGCCAGCACCGCCCGCAACCAGGCCCAGGCCACCGCGCGCGAAGTGAATGCCAGTGCCCAGGCGGCCAACCTGCGCTTCGTTGCCGAACAAAAAGCCTACGCCGCAGCGGGCCGGGCTTTCGTGTTGGAACAGTACCTGGGCCAGCTCAGCCAGGGCCTGGCCCACGCCAAACTGCTTATTCTGGATCATCGCCTGGGCGCCGACAGTGCGCCGACGATCGATCTGCGATCTTTTACCTTACCGGCCGATCCCTCGGTGCCGCGTAAAGCCGTTCAATAAGGAGTCTGTCTGTTGAGCGCTCATTCTCACGATCACGGTCATCACCATCATCACGGCCACCATCACCATCATGGCGATGAACAGGCAGACAGCCCTTTCCCCTGGCGGCGTATGGCCTGGGCGGCAGTGCTGGTGCTGTTTGCCATCGCGGCGGCGAGCCTGGTGCAGGTGCGCTCCGGCGAGGCCACGGTGATTACCCGTTTCGGCAACCCGGTGCGGGTGCTGCTGAAACCGGGCCTGGGCTGGCGCTGGCCGGCGCCGTTTGAAGCGGCGATTCCGGTTGACCTGCGCCTGCGCACCACTTCCAGCGGGCTGCAGGATGTCGGCACCCGCGATGGCCTGCGGATCATCGTGCAGGCCTACGTAGCGTGGCAGGTGCAGGGCGATACCGACAATGTGCAACGCTTCATGCGCGCGGTGCAGAACCAGCCGGATGAAGCGGCGCGGCAGATCCGTACCTTCGTCGGTTCGGCGCTGGAAACCACGGCGGCCAGTTTTGACCTGTCCAGCCTGATCAATACCGACGCCAACCAGGTGCGCATCGCCGATTTCGAAGCCCAACTGCGCCAGCAGATCGATCAGCAATTGCTGGCCACCTATGGCGTACGCGTCGCCCAGGTCGGTGTCGAACGGCTGACCTTGCCGTCGGTGACCCTCACCGCCACGGTCGACCGCATGCGCGCCGAACGTGAAACCATCGCCACCGAGCGCACCGCCGTGGGCAAGCGTGAGGCGGCGCAGATCCGCTCGGCGGCCGAACGTGATGCACGGATCATGCAAGCCGATGCCACGGTGAAAGCCGCTGATATCGAAGCGCAATCGCGGGTTGAAGCAGCGCAGATTTATGGACGCGCCTACGCGGGTAATCCGCAGCTGTACAACCTGCTGCGCTCGCTGGATACCTTGGGCACCGTGGTGACGCCGGGCACCAAAATCATCCTGCGCACCGATGCCGCGCCGTTCCGCGCGCTGGTGGATGGGCCCAAGGATGTGCAGCCATGAGTGAGCGTGACAGCCCGGACAGCCCCTGGATCCAGGCCGGGCGCCTGACGTTCCTGGCGCTGTACGCGGTCACCGTGTTGGCGGCGCTGGCCTGGGCGTTTTCCAATGTGCGCCAGATCGACCCGCAGAACCGCGCCATGGTGCTGCACTTCGGCGCCCTCGACCGGATTCAGAACGCCGGGCTGCTGCTGGCCTGGCCGCAACCGTTCGAGCAGGTGGTGTTGTTGCCGGCGGCAGACCGGGTGATCGAGCGTCGGGTGGAGAACCTGTTGCGTTCTGAGGCGGCCGTGCAGGCTGACCGCGTGGCCAGTTTCGCCACACCCCTGAGCGATACGCTGGCCGGTTCCGGCTATTTGCTGACCGGCGATGCCGGGATCGTGCAGCTGGATGTGCGGGTGTTCTACAAGGTCACCGAGCCCTACGCCTTTGTGTTGCAGGGCGAGCATGTGCTGCCGGCGTTGGACCGCCTGGTGACCCGCAGCGCGGTGGCCCTGACGGCGGCGCGCGACCTGGACACCATCCTGGTCGCGCGCCCCGAGCTGATCGGCGCCGACAACGGCGCCGCCGAGCGCCGCGAAAAACTGCGCGGCGACTTGGTGCAAGGCATCAATAAGCGCTTGGCGCAGTTGACTGCCAGCGGGTTGGGCCTGGGCATCGAAGTGACACGGGTCGATGTGCAATCGAGCCTGCCGGGCCCGGCGGTGAACGCGTTCAATGCGGTACTCACCGCCAGCCAGCAAGCCGACAAGGCGGTGGCCAACGCGCGTACCGATGCGGAAAAACTCACCCAGACCGCCAACCAGGAGGCTGACCGCCAGGTGCAAGTCGCCCATGCCCAAGCCAGTGAACGCCTGGCCAATGCCCAGGCGCAGACCGCTGCCGTCACCAGCCTGGCGCAAGTCCGAGACCCGGGCCTGTTGCTGCGCCTGTACCGCGAGCGCCTGCCGAAGATTCTGGGCCAGGCCGGCTCCGTCACCACGGTCGATCCTAAAGACGACTCCCGTTTGATCATTCAGGGAGCCGAACAATGAGCGCACCCATGCTGACCTCCGCCGAGCAGCGCAGCGCCGCCCGGCAATTGACCCTGGCCATGCTGGCCTTGGGTTTACTCGTATTAGGCCTGGTATGGCGCTGGCTGGCGGCGGACCAGAGCGGGGTCAGCCAACTGCTGCTCGGTGTGGCCTCGCTGCTGGTGGCCGTGCCGGTGATGCGTTCGGCCTGGTACAGCCTGCGCTATCCCAGCCTGCATGGCATCACTGACCAATTGATCGCGCTGGCGATGATCGGCGCCTGGGCCACTGGCGATCTGCTGACCGCAGCGCTGCTGCCGATCATCATGATTTTCGGGCATGTGCTTGAAGAGCGCAGCGTGATCGGTTCCCAGGAAGCGATCCACGCGCTGGGTAAACTCACGCGCAGCCATGCGCGCCGGGTGCAGGCTGACGGCAGCATTGTGGAAGTGGATAACGGCACGCTGAACACCGGCGATGTGGTCGAAGTGCGCGCCGGCGACCGCGTGCCGGCCGACGGCGTGGTGCTGTCGGGCCAGGCCAGCCTGGACACCGCGCCGATCACCGGTGAATCGGTACCGTTGGAAGCCAGCGTGGGCGTGCAGGTGTTTGGCGGGGCGATCAACCTGGACGGCCTGCTGCGCCTTGAAGTGACGCGCACGGGCAATGAGTCGACCCTGGGCAAAGTGATTGCGCTGATGCAGAACGCCGAACGTTCCAAGCCACCGATCACCCGGTTGCTGGAGCGTTATGCCGGTAGCTACATGGTGTTGGTGCTGTTGTTGGCGGCGGTCACCTGGTTCGTCACCAACGACGCCCAGGCGATGCTGGCCGTGCTGGTGGCGGCGTGCCCGTGTGCGTTGGTGTTGTCGGCGCCGGCTACCGCAATCGCCGGGATCGCGGTCGCTGCACGGCACGGCATTCTGATTCGCAGCTCGGCGTTTCTGGAAGAGCTGGCGGACCTCACTTCACTGGTTATCGACAAGACCGGTACCTTGACCTTCGGCACCTTGCGCCTGCAGTCCATCGAAACCGTGTCTACCGATCGCCAGGCCTTGCTCAACCTGGCGGCCAGCCTCGGTGCGGCCAGCAGCCATCCGGTCAGCCGTGCATTGGCGGGGTTGGCGACACAGCAACAGCGCGTGGTGCTGACCGATATTCGCGAGCGCCAGGGACTCGGTGTCGTTGCGCACACTGAACAGGGCGAAGCGGCGCTGGGCCGTCCCGAACTGTTCGAGCAGCTGGCTATCGCCACGACCGCCGTGCCCAACCATGACGGCCCGATTGCCGGGCTGGCGCTGAACGGACAGTTCCTGGCCTGGCTGCTGCTGGCCGATAGCGTCAAACCCGAGGCGCGCCAGGCCCTGCAGGAACTGCGCGAGCTGGGGCTGGGTCGCCAGTTGCTGCTCACCGGCGACCGCCAGAGCGTGGCCGACAGCCTGGCCGTGAATGTGGGCATCGCTGAGGTCCAGGCCCAAGCGCTGCCGGAAGACAAACTCAACCGTGTGCTGGGGGAGATCGGCAGCGGTTTCCGGCCGATGGTGGTGGGGGATGGCATCAACGACTCCCTTGCCCTCAAAGCCGGTGTGGTCGGCGTGGCGATGGGCGCGGGCGGTGCCGATATCGCGCTGGCCTCGGCAGACGTGGTGTTGATCGGCAGCGACCTGCGCCGCCTGGGCACCTGCGTGCGCTTGAGCCGCCAGTGCCGGCACACCTTGCAGGTGAATGTGATCATCGGCCTGGGCTGGACGCTGGCCATCGTGGTGTTCGCCGCCTTCGGCTGGCTGGGCGCCGCCGGAGCCATGATCGCAGCGGTGTTGCATAACCTCAGCACCTTGCTGGTACTGGGTAACGCCGGGCGATTGCTGCGTTTTCAGGAGCCGCTGTTGAAGCTTGACGAATAATTTCAGAAAACTTCGTACCGGGCTGTAACGCTAAAAGGGCGCCTCACTCTAGTGGTGTGTCGAGACTGGGCAATCCGCTCAGACCGGCATCACCACTGACCGATGAGGACTACACAATGAATATCAAACACGCCGTTTCCGGTGCTGCCCTGGCTATCGCTGCGGCCTCCATGTTTGCCGGCGTCGCCACCCAGGTACAGGCCGCCGACGCTCCGGTTCATTGCTACGGTGTCACGTCCTGCAAAGGCATGAACGATTGCAAAACCGCTGAAAACGCCTGCAAAGGCCAGGCGGAGTGCAAGGGCCACGGCTTCAAGGCCATGACCAAGGCTGAGTGCGACAAGGCCGGTGGCAAAGTCGGCGAGTAACCGACACGCGAGTGCAACCGCAGCGGACCTCGCGCCGCTGCGGACACTTTCCAGGAGCGCATGATGACCCGTTCTCTTCCCTCCCTGGGTTACGGCCTGGGTTTGCGTCACGAATACTATGAACAGATCCTTGCCCAATCCCCTGCAGTGGATTGGTTCGAAGTGATCTCCGAGAATTATCTGGTGCAGGGCGGCAAGGCCTTGTATTACCTGGACGCCATAGCCGAACGCTACCCCTTGGTGATGCACGGCGTGTCGTTATCGATCGGCGGGCCCCATGCCATCGACACCGCTTATCTCAAGCAGATAAAGGCCCTGGCCGAGCGCATCCAGCCAGCCTGGATTTCCGATCACCTGTGCTGGAGCCGTGGCAGCGCACACCAGTTGCATGACCTGCTGCCCCTGCCGTACACCGAAGAAAGCCTGTACCACGTGGCCGGTCGCGTGCTTCAGGTGCAGGACGTGTTGCAACGCCCGCTGGTGCTGGAAAACGTCTCCAGCTATGTGCGCTCCAAGGCCGATGAATTCACTGAGTGGCAATTTCTCAATGCCCTGGCGCATCTGACCGGATGCCAATTGCTGCTGGACGTGAACAATGTGTACGTCAGCTCGCGTAATCACGGATTCGATGCCTGGACGTTCATTCGCAACCTGCCGCCTGAAAGCATTCGCCAGCTGCATCTGGCGGGGCATAGGGACTACGGCGACTACGTGGTCGATACCCACGATCAGCCGGTGTGCGATCCGGTGTGGGCGCTCTATCAGCGCACGCTGGAACATCTGGGGCCGGTCTCGACGCTGTTGGAGCGCGACGATCATTTCCCGCCGTTCGAAGTGCTGCTGGCTGAATTGAACAAGGCCCGGGAACTGGGTGCCACTGCGTTGGCCAGGCGGTCGCTATGCGCTTGATCGATTGGCAACGGGCGTTCGAGGCACATCTGCTGTCTGAAACCTGCACCGCCGACAGTGGCTTTGCCGCCACCTTGCTTGGCGGGCCGACGCTGGATGTGGACACGGGCCTGGCGATTTATCACAACGCCTACCTGTCCCGATTGCAGGACGTATTACGTCACGACTTTGCCGCCATCCGGTATTGGCTGGGCGATGATGAGTTTGCCGCGCTGAGCCAAGCGTATATTCGTCGTTATCCCTCGGCCCATTACAGCCTGCGGTGGCTGGGTGAGCGTTTTGCAGGGTTTATTCTTGAGCACCTGATGGCCGAACAAAGTGTCCCGCTGGCGGAACTGGCGCGGCTGGAGTGGGCATTCACCCTGGCATTCGACGCGCCTGCGGGCGAGCCGCTGACCCTCGACCATATGGCGCAACTGGCGCCTGAAGACTGGCCGGCATTGCGCGTATCGCTGGTGCCTTCAGTGCAGCAGCTAACGTGCCGTTTCAACACGCTGGGCATCTGGCGGGCCAATAAGGATGAATCGGACTTTCCCGGCAGCCAGGCGCTGGACCTGGCGCAGGTCTGCCTGGTGTGGCGCCATCAGAACCTGTGTCGTTATCGCAGTCTCGAGCCCGCCGAAGCCCACGCCCTGATAGGCATGACCGCCAGCAGCTGGAACTTTTCAGAACTGTGCGTCGAGTTGGCAGTCACTTATGAAGAGGGTGCGCCACTGCAAGCGGCCACATGGTTGAAACAGTGGATCCAGGACGGGTTGCTCGAGCGTCGGGCTTAATGGCAGGCAGTTATTTAATCGATAGCTTCCTACTTTATTTTGGATGGTCTACCCTCACAGCAGACGTCTGAAACAAGGGGGGACTACTCATGCTCGCGCAACTTCCACCGGCCTTACAGAATCTTCAGCTACCGCTGCGTCTTCGACTCTGGGACGGCCATGAATTCAACCTGGGCCCCGAGCCCAGTGTGACCATCGTGGTCAAGGACCCTACGGTCGTCTCACAACTGACCCATCCCACGCTCGACGCCCTGGGCGAAGCCTTCGTCGAGGGCAAACTGGAGCTGGAAGGCTCCATCGCCGAGGTGATCAGGGTATGTGACGAGTTGAGTCACGCCTTGATCGAAGACGACGATGGCCCTCGGCCGGTGCGCTCGATCCACGACAAGGCGACCGACGCGGCGGCCATTTCCTACCATTACGACCTGTCCAACGAGTTCTACCAGCTATGGCTGGACCAGGACATGGTGTATTCCTGCGGTTATTTCGAAACCGGCAGCGAGTCCATCGACCAGGCCCAACAAGACAAATTCCGCCATCTGTGCCGCAAATTGCGGCTGCAGCCGGGTGAGTATCTGCTCGATGTGGGATGTGGATGGGGCGGGCTGGCGCGGTTTGCGGCGCGGGAATTCGGGGTCAAGGTGTTTGGGATTACCTTGAGCAAGGAACAACTGGCCCTGGCCCAGGAGCGGGTGAAGGCCGAAGGCCTGGAGGACCAGGTCGACCTGCAGCTGCTCGACTACCGCGACCTGCCTCAGGACGGCCGTTTCGACAAAGTGGTGAGCGTGGGCATGTTCGAACATGTCGGCCACGCCAACCTGGCGCAATACTGTCAGATTCTGCACGGCGCCGTGCGTGAGGGCGGTCTGGTGATGAACCATGGCATTACTGCCAAACACACCGACGGCCGTCCCGTGGGCCGTGGCGCCGGGGACTTTATCGAGCGCTACGTGTTCCCCAACGGCGAGCTGCCGCACCTGGCGATGATGACGGCCGAAATCAGCGAAGTCGGGCTGGAAGTGGTGGACGTCGAAAGCCTGCGCCTGCACTACGCCCGTACGCTGGACCATTGGAGCGAGCGCCTGGAGGACAACCTCGAAGCAGCGGCGAAGATGGTGCCGGAGCACGCCTTGCGTATCTGGCGCCTGTACCTGGCGGGTTGCGCCTATGCCTTTGCGCGGGGTTGGATCAACCTGCATCAGATCCTGGCGGTAAAACCCCATGCCGATGGCAGCCATGAACTGCCGTGGACGCGGGAGGATATCTACCGCTGACCCGTTTCTTCAGAACACTGAAGGACCAAATGTGGGAGGGGGCTTGCCCCCTCCCACATTTGTTACAGAATCGGCGAGATCAAGCGCGCCACGCGCATGCCCAGCTGTTGCAGGCGCCGGGTTTCGCGGCTTTCCTCCTGGCTGACTTCATGGGCCAGGGCGAAGTCGTCCAGCAGCATCCGTTCCACCTGTTTGGCGAAGGCTTCATCGACCGTCAGCAACATCACTTCGAAATTGAGCCGGAACGAACGGTTGTCCATGTTCGCACTGCCAATGGCGCTGATTTCGCTGTCCACCAGCACCACCTTCTGATGCAGAAAGCCCGGCGTATAGCGGAACACTCGCACGCCGGCGCGTACCGCTTCGATCGCGTAAAGGCTGGAGGCGGCGTAGACGATACGGTGATCAGGGCGCGATGGCAGTAACAGGCGTACGTCGACCCCGCGCAAGACCGCCAGGCGCAGGGCGGCGAATACGGCTTCGTCGGGAATGAAATACGGGCTTGTGATCCACACGCGTTCGGTCGCGGCGTGAATGGCCTCGACGAAAAACAGCGAGCAAGTTTCATACGCGTCGGCCGGGCCGCTGGCGAGCAATTGGCAGAGCACGCCATTCTCGGGGTAAGCGTCCGGCAGAATCAGGGGTGGCAGTTCGCGTGCGGCCCAGAACCAGTCTTCGGCAAACGACTCTTGCAAGCACGCCACCACCGGGCCGGTGACCTGCACATGGGTATCGCGCCATGGCGACAGGGGCGGCTTTTTACCGAGGTATTCATCGCCCACATTGTGCCCGCCGACAAACCCGGTGATGCCGTCCACCACCACGATCTTGCGGTGGTTGCGAAAGTTGACCTGAAAGCGATTCAGCCAGCCGCTGCGGGTGGCGAAGGCTTTGACGTTGACACCCGCGTCGCGCAGCGACTGCACATAACGATGGGGCAGGGCGTGGCTGCCGATGCGGTCGTAGAGCACGTAAATATCCACGCCTTCGGCCGCTTTTGCCGTGAGCAACCTGTGCAGTTGGCGACCGAGTTCATCGTCATGAATGATGAAGAACTGGAACAGCACAGCGGTTTTTGCGCTGCCGATGGCCTCGAAGATTGCGCTGAAGGTGGCGTCGCCGTTAATCAGCAACTGCACCTGGTTATTGGCCAGACAGGGCATGCGGCCCAATTTGGGCATGGCGCGCAAAGAGGCGTAGGCATTGGAATTGCGCGCGGCCAGCGCCTCCTCGACCCAGGGGCGCCAGTTCAATTCGGCGATGGCCGTGTGCATTTCCTGGTTGGCCTGGCGACGCGCCTGGATGTAGGCGTCGAAGGTGCTGCGGCCGAAAATCAGGTAGGGAATCAGTGTGAGGTAAGGCATGAACATCAGCGACAACGCCCAGGCAATCGAGCCTTGGGCGGTCCTGACGGTCAGTACCGCATGGATCGCGGCGAGGCTCCCGAAAAAATGCAGCGTGGCAATGAAGTAGGCGAGCAGGTGCGGGCCAAAAAAATCCATGAACGACATTACTCCGGGCAGTCCAATGCGTAACAGACCATGTTCCACAGTGAATGTCGCTATTTTATTTGCCGTGCAACACTGGCACCTTTGCGGCGTCTAACGCCCACAATTGCCCAGGAGTTACCCGATGAATGCTCGTCTGCTCTGTTTATCCATGGTTGTTGGTTTGTCGCTGCCGGTGGCAGCACAGGCACAGATGTTGGCGCCGGGCTTGTGGGAATTGACGACCAGCAATATGAAAGTCGACAACCAGGACCTGCCGGACCTGTCCCTGATTCTCGGTCAACTCAAGCAACAGATGACCCCCGAACAGCGCGCCATGCTGGAAAAACAGGGCATCACCATGGCCGGTAAAGGCGTGCAGGTGTGCCTGACGCCGGCTCAGGTCGCGTCCGACTCCATCCCCCTGACGGACCCGCAATCGGGTTGCAAACAGCAAGTGACCGACAAGACCGGCAACCAATGGAAATTCCGCTTCAGTTGCCCGAAAGCCCAAGGCGTAGGCGTGGCGACTTTCCAGAGCCAGAAAGAATTCACCACCACCGTCAACGGCACCTTCAATGCCACCGGCATCCAGCAAAAGGGCAGCCTGGACACTCACGCGCAATGGCTGGGCAACGATTGCGGTACCGTCAAACCTCGCGCTTGACGCAGAACCATCAGGCATTGCGAATCATGGTGTGCCCAGAGCCGCGCACAAGGTATTGAGGTTGTATTCGAACAGCCCGATAAACGTGCTGGCCGGGCCTTCGGTGGCGAGGGCGTCGGAGTACAGCGTGCCGCCGATCTGCGCGCCGCTTTCGTCGGCAATTTGCTTGAGCAGGCGTGAGTCCTTGATGTTCTCCATGAACACGGCCTTGACCTTGTCCTGGCGAATCTGGGTGATCAGCGCGGCCACTTCGGCGGCTGATGGTTCGCGCTCGGTGGACAAACCTTGTGGCGCGAGGAACTGGATGCCATAGGCCTGGCCCAGGTAACCGAAGGCGTCATGGGAGGTCACGATACGGCGGTTACCCGCCGGCAGTGCGCCGAACTTGGCCTTGGCTTCGGCCAACACGCGGTGGATTTCTTTCAGGTAGGCCTGGCTGTTGCGCAGGTAGTCCGCCTGGTTGGCCGGGTCGGCGATCACCAGGGCCTTGGTGATGTTGTTGACGTAAATCTCGGCGTTGGCCAGATTGTGCCAGGCGTGTGGGTCCGGGATGGTCTCGCCGTCCTCGTCCATGGTGTGGGAGATCACGCCTTTGCTGGCGGTGACCACCGTGGCCTTGGTCTCGGTGCTGCTCACCAGGCGGTCCAGCCAAGGCTCGAAGCCTAGGCCGTTCTTGATGATGAGTCTGGCCTTGAGCAACGCCTTGGCGTCGTCCGGCGTGGGTTCGTAGGTGTGGGCGTCGGCGTCCGGGCCGACCATGTTGCTGATCTGGATATGATCGCCACCGATCTGGTGGGTGATGTCATCGAGAATACTGAAGCTGGTGACCACTTGGAGTTTATCGGCGGCCTGGGCCATCGAGAGGGGCAACAGCAGACTGAACAGCACAAGTAGAGCGCGCATCGGAAAACACCTCATTGGGATGTAAGCAAGGGCGGGCGGCGCAGCAAGCCGTGCACCGGACCGAAAACCACGGACAACGCATACCCGGCGCCCGCCACCAGCACGATGGCCGGGCCGCTGGGCAGTGAGTAGTAGAACGACAGCAATAATCCCAGCCACACCGACAGGCATCCCAGCACGGCCGATACTGCGATCAGCACCGGCAGGCGCCGGCTCCAGAAGCGCGAAGCGATGGCCGGCAACATCATCAAACCCACCACCATCAAGGCGCCGATGGCCTGGAAACCGATGACCAGGTTCAGCACCACCAGGGTCAGGAACAGCCCGTGGGCGAGCGGGCCGAGGCGGCTGACGGTTTGCAGAAACAGCGGGTCGAGCGTATCGAGCAGCAGCGGTTTGTAGAT
This sequence comes from Pseudomonas sp. R4-35-07, assembly GCF_003852235.1. Taxonomy (NCBI): domain Bacteria; kingdom Pseudomonadati; phylum Pseudomonadota; class Gammaproteobacteria; order Pseudomonadales; family Pseudomonadaceae; genus Pseudomonas; species Pseudomonas sp. R4-35-07. Next base: position 5,789,972 of record NZ_CP027732.1, on the reverse strand, counting down.
CAGCGCCATGGCGATCAGGCTCAAGCCGCAGACCCAGAGCATGCCGGTGAGGGTGGTCTCATCCACGGCCAGGGCCGAGCCGAACAGCAGGTGCAAAAGGTCCAGGCGCTTGCCGGCGATGCCCAGGATCAGCACGCCGGCAGCGAGGGAGATAGGGTAGATGGCGGCAAGGCTGGCGTCTTCACGCAGGCCGGTGCGGCGGGTGATCCAGGCGGATAGCCCGGCCATGCTCAGGCCCGCACCGAGGCCGCCGATAGTCAGTGCCGGCAGGCTCAACCCGGCGAACCAGAAGCCCAGGGCGGCACCGGGCAGAATGCCGTGGGCCACGGCGTCACCGATCAGGCTCATGCGCCGCAGGATCAGAAACACGCCCAGCGGCGCCGTGCTGCAGGCGAGTACCAGGCCGCCGATCAGCGCGCGGCGCATGAAGACGAAGTCGACAAAGGGCATCCACAAGTGAGCAGCAAAGTGCATCAGGCCACCTGCAATTGCGGTTGTGGGCGGATCAGCTCTTTGCTCGGGCCCAATGCGCAGCCGGTGCTTTTGATGTGCAGCACATGCGGAGTGTGGTGGCGCACCGACGCCAGGTCATGGCAGACCACCATCAGCGTGCGGCCCGCTTCGTGCCAGGCGTGGATGTGTTTCCAGCACAGCGCCTGGCCTTCTTCGTCGAGGGCCGCGTGAGGTTCGTCGAGCAGCAGGACCGGTGCGTCGGTCAGGCTCATGCGGGCGAGCAGGGCGCGTTGCAGCTGGCCGCCAGACAGCGCCATCAATGGGCGTTGCTCCAGGCCGCTGAGGCACCAGTCTTCCAGCACGGTTTGCAGGCGCTCGCTGCGTTGCGGTGGTGTGAGCCGGGTGCCCCAGAATCCGGCGGCAACCAGTTCTTGCAGGCTGATGGGGAACTGGCGGTCCAGGTGTTGCTGCTGAGGCAGGAACGCCAAGCCGCCACGGCGTGGAACAGCGACGCTGACGGTCCCCGCCAGCGGCTTTTGCAGGCCGGCGATGACTTTGAGCAGGCTGCTTTTGCCAAAGCCATTGGGGCCGATGACGCCAGTGAGACTGCCCTTTGCCAGGGTGAAATCCACGGCGGGGGTCAGCGGTTGGCTCGGGGCGCCCCAGCGCAAAGCGTTGCAGATGATCATGGGGAGGGTCTCGTCCAACGGCTTTCAGCCACGGCATCGTGCGCGTGCAGGCTTTCAGCGTGGATCACTTTGAGGTGGAAGGCTTTGACCGCATCCGAGCGTTTCAAGGCGAGGTTCAGGCGGCGGGCGGCGTCTTCGCAGAACATCAGGTTCTGCCCGTTGGCCAGCGCGAAGGCTTGTTCGTCGGCACGCTTCACTGCGGTTTGCACAGCGGTGCCGAGCGCGGCTTCGGCAGCGTTGATCAAATCGATGACGGACAATTGGTCGCCTTGCAGTTGCACATGCAACTGTGCGCTGCTGCGCTGACTGTGGGGCGTGGCAACGATGCCATTGGTGCTGCCGAGCCAGGTCAACACGTCTGCATGCCGCAATGGCGTGTTGGCGAAATCTTCGAGAAATTGCTGCTGAATCAATTGCCTGGCAAGGGCAGCGGAACACGGGCAGGTCGAGGAATAAGCAACGTCAATTTTTAGTTCCACGTGGAACATCTGGTTTTCCAGACGTGCCTCGATGCTTACCGGGTAGCGCTTCCAACCGTCCAATGGGCTGACCAGGGCGGGGCGTTTCAACAGTAAATGGGTGTGGATCCGCAGGTAGGCGTTGTTAGATAAATCTTCATGTGTGTCGAGAAAGCGCTGCAGTACATTACGCAGAAGTGCAGGCGTAAGCGGTTGCTGGTCGAACACCTGCAGCGCCAGGTACAGGCGTGACATATGAATACCACGGGCCAAGCCATCGTCCAGGCTCACCCCTGCATCGGCGGTGGCAGGCAGACGTTGGCCCTCGAGCAGAACCGGCAAGGCGATGCCGCACATGCCCACCCAGTCGAGTGGCAAGGCTTGGCGTGAAGCCTGCGTGGCGATATCCGGCAGAGTCAGCGCATTCATAAGCAGGTCCATCGTTGGAAATGATTCGACATGTTATAGTATAACAATTACCTCGACGATGAAATTTCTGCTCCAGCCTTTCTTCAGCCACGTTGAGCAGGGACGCTCCTTTATTTGCGGTATTGGTCATGCACAGACGTCAGCTCCTCAACCTGCTGCTGGTCAGCCCCTTGTTCGCCTTGCCGCCGGGGGCCTGCGCCACGCAAATCCGCAATGCGCGCCTGTGGCGTTCGGAGGATAAGCTGCGGCTGGTGTTCGACCTCAGCGGGCCGGTGCAATACAAGACGTTTTCCCTGGCCGCCCCGGATCGCGTGATCATTGACCTGAGCGGCGCCGGGCTCAGTGGAGACTTCTCCCAGTTGATGCTGAAGAACAGCGGAATTACCTCGATTCGCTCCGGGCATTTTGGCAAGGCCGACACCCGCATCGTACTGGACCTGGCCGCACCGATGCAGCTCAACAGTTTTTTATTGCCGCCCCAGGAAGGTCAGGGTCATCGCCTGGTACTCGACCTGACTCGCGCCACCTCGGCGCCTCGTCAAATCGCCGCTGAGCCTGCGCCATTGATCGCGCCGGTGGATAAAGCTCATCCCAGGCGCGACATCATCGTGGTGGTCGACCCTGGCCATGGCGGCAAAGACCCCGGCGCCATCGGCTCCAAAGGCCAGCGGGAAAAAGACGTGGTGTTGTCGATTGCCCAGTTGCTGGCTAAACGCTTGAAACGCGAAAAGGGTTTCGATGTAAAGCTGGTGCGCAACGATGACTTTTTCGTGCCTTTACGCAAGCGCGTGGACATCGCCCGCCAGCACAAAGCCGATATGTTCATCTCGGTGCATGCCGACGCGGCACCCAGGCTCACCGCATCGGGGGCCTCGGTGTATGCGTTGTCCGAGGGCGGTGCCACCTCGGCAACCGCGCGTTTCATGGCACAGCGCGAAAACGGCGCGGATCTGCTGGGCGCCACGACGTTACTCAACCTGAAGGACAAGGACCCGATGCTCGCGGGCGTGATTCTCGACATGTCGATGAACGCCACCATCGCCTCCAGCCTGCAACTGGGCAGCGCGGTGTTGGGCAGCCTGCAAAACATCACCAGCTTGCATCAGAAGCGTGTGGAGCAGGCTGGCTTCGCGGTGCTCAAATCGCCCGACGTGCCGTCGATCCTGGTCGAGACCGGGTTTATCTCCAACACCCAGGACGCCCAGCGGCTGGTGACGGCGCGCCATCAACAGGCAGTGGCGGACGGCTTGTTCAACGGGCTGAAAACATACTTCGAGAAGAACCCTCCAATGAACAGCTACATGGCCTGGGTGCAGGAGCAGAAGAACAACCAGGTCTAACAGCCGGTCATTCGGCTGCAGGTGAACCTGGCGCTGGCGCCACCCGAACTGGAGAACCGGTTAAGGGTGGTCCAGCCCACGCGCCGCGTGTAGCCAACCCATGCCTCACCGTCCGATGCCAACCCGGTAAAAAACGTCAGCTGCCCATAGCGGCTGTTAGTTTGTGCCCAGTAGCGTTTGCCGATCACTTCGAACCCGCGCAGATACGTGGTGCTGCCAACGGTCGCCACGCTATAGGCGTTGCCCAGCGGGTCGACACAGGCCAGCAGGTTGGCGCTGCGGGTGCAGTTGGCTAGCAGGCTTGGGGGTTGGGCACAGGCAGGTCCTGCCACTGCTGATAACAGGGCGCAAATCGCGAAGAGCAAGGAGGGTTGGCTTATTTGCATTGTTATACTATAACATAAAAACAAAGCCTGGCTCGACCGGGCAGCCTGATGAGAGCGAACCGATGCCCAACCGTCTACCCGTCACCGTGTTGTCCGGCTTTCTCGGCGCCGGCAAAAGCACCCTGCTCAACTATGTACTGCGCAACCGCGAAAACCTGCGGGTGGCGGTAATCGTTAACGACATGAGCGAAATCAACATCGACGGCAGTGAGGTGCAGCGCGACGTCACACTTAATCGCGCTGAAGAAAAGCTGGTGGAGATGAGCAACGGCTGCATCTGCTGCACCCTGCGCGAGGACTTGCTCGAAGAAGTCGGCAAGCTCGCCAGGGAAGGCCGGTTCGATTACTTGCTGATCGAATCCACCGGCATCTCCGAACCCATGCCTGTGGCCGAAACCTTCACGTTTCGCGATGAAAACCAGCAGAGCCTGGCGGATGTCGCACGCCTGGACACCATGGTCACAGTGGTCGACGGGGTGAATTTCCTGCTCGACTACCAAGCCGCAGAAAGCCTGGCCTCACGTGGGGAAACCTTGGGCGAGGAGGACGAGCGCTCGATCACCGACCTGTTGATCGAACAGATCGAATTCGCCGACGTGATACTGGTCAGCAAGATCGACCTGATCAGCAGTCACGAGCGCGAAGAATTGATGGCCATTCTTGAACGCCTCAACGCCCAGGCGCAGATCATTGCGATGGTCATGGGGCAAGTGCCGCTGAACAAAATCCTCAACACCGGCCGCTTTGATTTCGAACGGGCTGCCCAGGCACCGGGCTGGTTGCAGGAGTTACGCGGTGAACACGTGCCGGAAACCGACGAGTACGGCATTGCGTCCACCGCTTACCGTGCGCGCCGTCCGTTTCACCCACAGCGGTTTTTCGACTTTATCGACCGCCCGTGGGTGAATGGCAAACTGCTGCGTTCCAAAGGCTTCTTCTGGCTGGCCAGCAAACACCAGGACGCCGGCAGTTGGTCCCAGGCCGGTGGTTTGATGCGCCATGGCTTTGCCGGGCGCTGGTGGCGTTTCGTGCCGAAAAGCCAGTGGCCGCAAGACGCAGAAAGTGTCGCGGCGATCATGGACAACTGGCAACCGAGCACCGGTGATTGCCGTCAGGAACTGGTGTTTATCGGCCAGAACATCGACTTTGCGCAGATGCGCGCCGAGCTGGACCAATGCTTGCTCACGGATGAAGAAATGGCCCTGGGCATCGAAGCTTGGCGCCAGTTGGCCGATCCCTTTGGCCCTTGGTATGAAGAGGCAGCCGCCTGATGTTGGCCCCGCTTACTCCCCTGCGCCCGGTGGTTCGCCAAACCCGCGGGCAAACCCCGCTGGCGCTGGCTGACATCCTGGAAGACGGCGTGAACCTGGCGCTGTGGCAGCGCCAATTACCGTTGCACATCGCCGAATTCGCCGCCTTGGTCGTGGCGCTCGATGAGCCGCTGGCCGAAGCACTAGTTATCGAGTTGGACCGCGAAGACAGCGCGCCGAACCTGCAGGGGCTGGCGCCCCGTTGCCGCGATCTTGAAGGCTATGATGGTTTTATCGCCGATGTGTCCTGGCTGGTCAGTGCATTCGCCTGCCTGCTGGGCGCCAGGCGCATCGGCGTGCGTCTGCGCCTGCTGGACAGGGCCATGTGCCCACGTTTTCACGTCGACCATGTGCCTGTGCGGCTGATCACCACCTACGCTGGCGTCGGCAGCCAATGGCTGCGCGAAGGCGTCATGGACCGCCGACGATTAAGCCAGCCCGACGCAGAGCCCACCGAGCGCATCGAGCAAATTCTCTGTGGAGAGGTGGCCCTGCTCAAGGGCACCAAATGGCATGGCAACGAAGACCATGGCCTCATTCACCGCTCACCTGCACTGAAAGCCAATGAGCGTCGCTTGATCCTCACACTGGATTGGCTTGCATAAACGCGTAGGATCAAGCGCTCTACACGGTCTGAATGATGCCAACCCATGCTGCAGAACATTCCCACCCATGTGATTGCCGGGCCCTTGGGCGCCGGCAAGACGAGCCTGATCAAACACCTGCTTGCCCAACGCCCGGCCAACGAGCGCTGGGCGGTGCTGATCAACGAGTTCGGGCAGATCGGCCTGGACGCGGCCTTGCTCACTCAAGCTGACGATGGCATTGCCTTGGGCGAAGTGGCGGGTGGCTGCCTGTGTTGTGTGAATGGCGCGCCGTTCCAGGTAGGCCTGGGTCGGTTATTGCGTAAGGCCAAGCCGGATCGGCTGTTTATCGAGCCGTCGGGCCTGGGCCATCCGGCGCAGTTGCTCAAACAGTTAGGCGAAGCGCCATGGCAAGGCGTGCTGGCGGTTCAGCCCTGGGTGCTGGTGCTGGACGCCCAGGCCCTGGCAGCGGGCAAACCCTTGCCGCAAGCGCAGCAGGAGGCGCTGGCCGGTGCCGGCTTGCTGGTGTTGAACAAGGATGAGGCGCTGGACGCTGCGCAACGCCAGGCTATTGAGCAGCGGTTATCTGGCAGCGCGCTCTATTGGACGCGCCAGGCTCAGTTGCCTCTGGAACACTTGCCTGGCTTGAAAGCCCAGGCTGGCGGGGTTGTGGATAACTTCGCGGTGCCCCAAGGCTTGGCGCAAATGCCGGCGATCTGGAGCGACCCCACGTTGCCGATCTGCTTGAGCCAGGCCGAGGAAGGAGGCTGGAGCATTGGCTGGCGCTGGCATCCGAGCCAGCGATTTGACCTGGAACCAGTGAGCCAATGGCTGACGAGTCTGCAATGGCGTCGCGCCAAACTTGTTATCCACAGCCGTGACGCGTGGGTGTCCGCCAACGCTGTGGATAACAGTCCACTCGTCTGGCAGCCCAGCGAATGGCGCCGCGATTCACGTATCGAATTGATCTTCAGTGCACCACAGAACGTGGCGGCATTGCAGGCCGCTCTGGCTGCCTGCCGTTACTGACGGTTCTTGGTTGCGTGGTCTTGGCGCCACTGGCTCAGCTCGATGACGTTGGCGCTGGGCAGCGGCTCCTTGGCTTCGAACGGGTAGGGCGCCAATTCAATCTGCGCGCTGTGGGCGCCAAATTGGGTAATGGTGCCGCTGTGGCGAGCCTCGCCCGTCACGGTGAACTCGAAATTGTAGACCCGTGCCAACCGGCGCCGACCCTTGGCATCCTTCACGAAACCGATGCGTTTGAGTGCCACCGCGCCATCGAGCAGTTCGATATCGAGCTTGGCGCAGTGCTGCTTGACCCGCTCCAACGCGCGCTCGCGCAGGCCATGGTTGTGCCAGACCCAAGTGGCGCCGGTCGCCAGCAGCATCAACACGAACATGTTTCCCAGGGTCAGCATTGCATGAACTCCAACAAAGTGAGCGCAGCTTAACTGTGTCGCCGGTCTGTCGTACAGGCTGCGTTTAGTCGCATACTGCGCGGCCAGAATTTCAACGGCTTTATGGACATCTCCTGCATGAAACGCACACCCCATCTGCTTGCGATCCAGTCTCATGTGGTTTTCGGCCACGCCGGAAACAGCGCCGCCGTGTTCCCCATGCAGCGGGTCGGGGTGAATGTATGGCCGCTCAACACAGTGCAGTTCTCCAACCACACACAGTATGGCCACTGGGCAGGTGAAGTGCTGGCGCCGCAGCAGATTCCGGCATTGGTGGAAGGTATCGCAGCCATCGGCGAGTTGGGTAACTGCGATGCAGTGCTGTCCGGCTACCTCGGCAGTGCGGATCAGGGGCGTGCGATTCTTACCGGCGTGGCGCGCATCAAGGCGCTCAATCCCAAGGCGATGTACCTGTGCGACCCGGTGATGGGCCATCCTGAAAAAGGCTGCATCGTGCCGCAGGAAGTCAGTGATTTCCTGCTGAACGAGGCGGCGGCCATGGCGGATTTCCTGTGCCCCAATCAACTGGAGCTGGACAGCTTTGCCGGGCGCAAACCGCAATCGCTGTTCGATTGCCTGGCGATGGCCAAAGCCCTGTTGGCGCGCGGGCCGAAGGCGGTGCTGGTCAAGCATCTGGAGTACCCCGGCAAGCTGCCGGACGGCTTTGAGATGCTGCTGGTGACGGCTGATGGCAGTTGGCACTTGCGTCGGCCGCTGCTGGCATTCCCGCGCCAGCCGGTGGGTGTGGGCGACCTGACGTCAGGGCTGTTCCTGGCGCGGGTGCTGCTGGGGGATAGCCTGGTGGCGGCCTTCGAATTCACCGCCGCAGCGGTGCACGAGGTGCTGCTGGAGACCCAGGCCTGCGCCAGTTATGAACTGGAACTGGTGCGGGCGCAGGATCGCATTGCCCATCCCCGCGTACGGTTCGAGGCGACACCGATCAGCCTGTAAGCACACAGAACCAATGTGGGAGGGGGCTTGCCCCCGATTGCGATATAACAGCCGCCACCTCTTTGGCTGAAACACCGCTATCGGGGGCAAGCCCCCTCCCACATTTTGACTGGGTTCGCAGATCTGAATCAGGGCGCGTCGGCCTTGATTTCCTGATAGCGCTTTTCCAATTCCTGGCGAATCTGCCGACGCTGCTGGGCCTGTACGAAGCGGCGTTTGTCTTCGCTGTTGTGCGGCTGCAAGGGTGGCACGGCGGCCGGTTTGCGCTGGTCGTCCACCGCCACCATGGTGAAAAAGCAACTGTTGGTATGACGCACTGAGCGTTCACGGATGTTCTCGGTCACCACCTTGATGCCCACTTCCATCGAGGTGTTGCCGGTGTAGTTGACCGACGCGAGAAAGGTCACCAGCTCGCCGACATGGATCGGCTCGCGGAAAATCACCTGGTCCACCGACAGCGTGACCACATAGCGGCCGGCATAACGGCTGGCGCACGCGTACGCCACTTCGTCGAGGTACTTGAGCAGGGTGCCACCGTGGACATTGCCTGAGAAATTGGCCATGTCAGGGGTCATCAATACCGTCATCGACAGCTGGGCGTTTCCGGGTTCCATAGCACACTCACGGGTTGTAGGCATTGGTTGGGTAGGGCACCTCTGCGGGTGCTGGGGTCTTTGCAGCGCCATCCCTAACGGGACGCCAGTGGACGGCTTGCCGTCACGCGCGGGTCGATCTGTTTCCATATATTGCACCGGCTTTCCGGCGGAAGTCGCGGTGTTAACCTTCAAAAGCCCATCTCCGGGCATTTCTTACGATCACGGCAGACTTTTCTTTCAGCGGTAGCACACGCGGAAAGTGAGAAAGCGCCAGCCATTTCAAGGAGCCCTTCGCCATGCACGCCATCAGTTTTATCCAGGATCTGGCCGTGATCATGTTGGTGGCAGGGGTTGTCACCATTCTGTTTCATCGCCTCAAGCAGCCGGTGGTGCTGGGCTACATCGTCGCCGGCTTCATTATTGGCCCGCACACGCCGCCGTTCGGCCTGATTCACGATGAGGATACGATCAAGACCCTGGCAGAACTGGGGGTGATCTTCCTGATGTTCTGCCTGGGCCTGGAGTTCAGCCTGCGCAAGCTGTTCAAGGTAGGCGCCACGGCGTTTATCGCGGCGTTCCTGGAAATCATCCTGATGATCTGGATCGGCTACGAAATCGGCCAATGGTTTGACTGGAACACCATGGACTCGTTGTTTCTCGGCGCGATCCTGGCGATTTCCTCGACCACCATCATCGTCAAGGCGCTCAATGACCTGAAGATGAAGAATCAGCGGTTCGCCCAGCTGATATTCGGCGTGCTGATCGTCGAGGACATCCTGGGCATCGGCATCATTGCTTTGCTGTCGAGCATCGCCGTCAGTGGCACGGTCAGCTCCGGCGAGGTGTTTTCCACCGTGGGCAAGCTGTCGTTGTTCATGATTGTTGCGCTGGTGATTGGCATTCTGCTGGTGCCCCGCCTGCTGGCTTACGTCGCCAGGTTCGAAAGCAACGAGATGCTGCTGATCACCGTGTTGGGCCTGTGTTTCGGCTTCTGCCTGCTGGTGGTCAAGCTCGAATACAGCATGGTGCTGGGGGCCTTCCTGATCGGTGCGATTATGGCCGAGTCACGCCAACTGATTAAAATCGAGCGCCTGATCGAGCCGGTGCGCGACATGTTCAGTGCGATTTTCTTCGTGGCCATTGGGTTGATGATCGACCCGCAGATCTTGCTGCAGTACGCCTGGCCGATTGCGGTGATCACTGTGGCGGTGGTGTTGGGCAAGATGCTGTCGTGCGGGCTGGGCGCGTTTATCGCTGGCAACGATGGTCGCACCTCGCTGCGGGTGGGCATGGGGCTGTCACAGATCGGCGAGTTCTCTTTCATCATCGCGGCGCTGGGGATGACCCTGCAAGTGACCAGCGACTTTCTCTACCCGGTGGCGGTGGCGGTTTCGGCGATCACCACCTTGCTCACGCCTTACCTGATCCGCGGTGCCGACCCGCTGTCGTTGAAAATTGCCGCCGTGATGCCCCAGCGCATGAGCCGGGTATTCGGGATGTATGGCGAATGGCTGCGCAGTATTCAGCCTCAAGGCGAAGGCGCCATGCTGGCGTCGATGATCCGTAAGATCGTGCTGCAAGTAGGAGTGAACCTGGCGCTGGTGATCGCGATCTTCTTCGCAGGAAGCTTTTTTGCGGCGCGCATCGGTGGGTATCTGGAAGGCTGGATCAGCGATCAAAGCTGGCAGAAGGCATTGATCTGGGGCGGGGCGTTGCTCTTGTCGCTGCCGTTCCTGATTGCGGCGTATCGCAAGCTCAAGGCGTTGTCGATGTTGCTGGCCGAGATGAGCGTGAAGCCGGAAATGGCGGGCCGGCATACCCAGCGGGTGCGGCGGGTGATTGCAGAGTTGATCCCCATCCTGTCACTGCTGGTGATCTTCCTGCTGTTGGCAGCCTTGTCGGCCAGTATTCTGCCGACCAACAAGTTGCTGGTGCTGATCGCGGTAGTCACGGCGGCGGTGGCGGCGGTGCTCTGGCGCTGGTTCATCCGCGTGCATACGCGGATGCAGGTGGCCTTGCTGGAGACGCTGGATAACCACAAGGATACGCCGGAGCACTAGCGGGGTTTGGGAATCAGCTCTCCAGCCAGACGTCCCGTGCCCAGTGCCACACCGACTCCCAGGTCTCTTCCTGGACCAGTTCTTCCTCGGCGGACCACAGCACCACGGTGCCGTCTTCCTCGACGCAGTAGTAATCGTCGCCATCCTGGCAGATCGGGATCATGCTGCGATCAACCCCGGCATCCCAGGCGTTGGCGGCAACATCCGGCAGATAAGTGTGGGATTGCGGGTCGGTGACGGTCACCGGCTCAAGGCTGCCGTAGACCACGTCGCTGACGGTCAGCAGGAATTCGCGGAACACAAACGGGATGTCGATGAACAGTTGTTCCTCGATTTCCACCAGTTGGTCTTCGTCAGGCAGCTCCAAAGGAACCGGGACCGGTTCGTTGGCTTCACGCAGTTGTTCGATGATTTCTTCCACGGCCGGGATCCTCTTGCTAGTAGGCGCGGTTTATAGGGGCGTTTTATACAGTAGCTCGCTATAAGTGCAACCGTGAAATAGAAAACCCCGGACATGTCCGGGGTTTTTGTTACCGCGTGCTCAAACGAGCAGGTATCAGCCGTTCTGGCGGATACCGGCGACCAGCCATGGCTGGTTGTCGCCCTGGGCGCGTTCCATGTTCCAGCTTTCGCTGAACACTTCGCCCTGGTCGAAACGCGAGGTCTTCGACACACCGCTGAAGGTCAGGGTGGCGATGGTCTTGTCGGCGCGATCATCCACGCCTTCCAGTTGTACGCGCAGGTCGTCGATATAAGTCGACTGGAAGGCGTCACCCAGGTCGGCGCGTTCGCGCTTGAGGAACTCGAGCAGTTGCGGGGTCACGAACTCGGAGATCTTGTCCATTTCGTTGGCGTCCCAGTGCTGCTGCAGGGACTGGAAGTGGCTGCGGGCCGCTTCGACGAAACGCTCTTCGTTGAACCAGGCCGGTGCGTTGATCACCGGACGGGCGGCGGCAGGCGCTGCCGAACCACCGAAGATCGAACCCATGGCCGGTTTTTGCTCGAACACTTCACGCTGCATCGGCGCGCCGGCCGGAGCCAGGTGCTCCTGCTGCTTGCGGCGACGGGCGGCGATAAAGCGGAAGATCACAAAGGCGATAACGGCCAGGATCAGGATGTCGAAGATCTGCATGCCCTGGAAGCCGCCGCCCATGAACATGGAAGCGAGCAGGCCACCGGCGGCGATGCCGGCCAATGGACCCAACCAGCGCGAAGCACCGCCGGCCTTGGCCGCAGCGCCCGCAGCACCAGCCGCGCCTGCGGTAGCCGCAGCACCGCCGGCACCGGCGGATGGAGCCATCTGGCTGGTCTGGTGGGTCGGTGCCGAGCCCATGCTTTTGCCGCCACCGAAGCGTTTGGCGTTGGCGTCGAGGCTCATCGTCAAGCCGATGCACAACGCCATGGCGATGCTAAGAAAACGTTTCATAAAGGGAATTCCCATTTGTGGATTGCACGCGCGCCATGTTGCACAGATGTCGTGACAGTGGCTAGCGACATAATGTTTCGGGCTTTTACGTAGGACCGATTCAGAATGGTCTGTAGGACTTATTACAGATATTGGCCCGCCCTCGTTAAATACAAGGGCAGTACCCCAGATCGTTCCCACGCTCCGCGTGGTAACGCATCCTGTGACGCTCTGCGTCAGTGCTTTAAGAGCGGACGCGGGGCGTCCCGGGCGGCATTCCCACGCAGAGCGTGGGAACGATCAATACAGGAGGTAAGACTTCAGACCGCCTCAAGCTTCGCGTAGCCCATCATCAGCCACTTGCTGCCCTCGGCGAAGTTGACCTGCACCCGCGCCTGGGCGCCAGCGCCTTCGAAATTGAGGATCACGCCCTCGCCGAAGATCGCATGCCGGACCTGCTGGCCCAGGCTGAACGGGGTTTCCGGGATCTCGGAGCCGGCAAACATAGTGCTGGAGTTCTGCTGCTGGCCGCCGCCGAACGGGCGACTGACGCTGTTGGACAGACGCACTTCCTGGATCAGCCCCTTCGGCACTTCACGTACGAAGCGCGACACCTTGTTGTAGGTCTCGCTACCGTACAGGCGTCGGGTCTCGGCATAGGTCATCACCAGGTTCTGCATGGCCCTGGTAATGCCCACGTAAGCCAGGCGGCGTTCTTCCTCAAGGCGGCCGGGCTCTTCCAGGCTCATCTTGTGGGGGAACAGGCCTTCTTCCATGCCCACCAGGAACACATACGGGAATTCCAGGCCCTTGGCACTGTGCAAGGTCATCAGTTGAATGCTGTCTTCATGCTCGTCGGCCTGGGTATCGCCAGCTTCCAGCGATGCGTGACCAAGGAAAGCGGCGAGCGGGGTCAGCTCTTCATCGTCCTCGGTGTTTTCGAAGGCGCGGGCTGCGCTGACCAGTTCCTCGAGGTTTTCTACCCGGGCCTGGCCTTTCTCGCCTTTCTCCGCCTCGTGGTAGGCGATCAGCCCGGACTGTTCGATCACGGTCTGGGTCATCAAATGCAGGGGCATTTCCGCGCATTTGGCCGCGAGGTTCTCGATCAGCTCGACAAACACGCCCAATGCGCCGGCTGCGCGGCCTGTCAGGCCTTTATTGGCGATGAGCAGGCGCATGGCCTCCCACATCGACACATCGGCATGGCGGGCGTGTTCGCGAATGGCCTCGACGGTTTTTTCACCGATACCACGGGCCGGGATATTGATCACCCGCTCCAGCGCCGCATCGTTGCCGCGACCTTCCAGCAAGCGCAGGTAGGCCATGGCGTTCTTGATTTCCGCCCGCTCGAAGAAGCGCTGGCCGCCATAGATGCGATAGGGGATGCGCTCGCGCAACAAGGCTTCTTCCAACACCCGCGATTGGGCGTTGGAGCGGTAGAGAATGGCGATGTCGCTGCGCGCCAGGCCGGTTTTCAACGCGCTTTCGATGGTTTCCACCACATAGCGCGCTTCATCGTGCTCATTGAACGCGGCGTACAGGTTGATCGCTTCGCCTTCGCCGCCGTCGGTCCACAGCTCTTTGCCCAGGCGCCCGGTGTTGTTGGCGATCAAGGCGTTGGCGGCCTTCAGGATCCCGGCGGTGGAACGGTAGTTCTGCTCGAGGCGGATGGTCACCGCGTCCGGGAAGTCTTCGGAATACTGGTAGATGTTCTCGATTTTCGCGCCGCGCCAGCCGTAGATCGACTGGTCGTCATCGCCCACCACCATCAGGCTGTCGCCGCCCTTGGCCAGCAGGCGCAACCAGGCGTATTGCACGGCGTTGGTGTCTTGGAACTCGTCCACCAGAACATGCCGGAAGCGCTTCTGGTAATGGGCCAGCAAGCCGGGGTTGTCGCGCCACAGGTCGAGGGCACGCAACAGCAGTTCGGAGAAGTCGATCACGCCGGCGCGTACGCAGGCCGCCTCGTAGGCTTCATAGATGCTGCGCATGGTCGCCAGGAACAGGTCACCGCTGGCCTGGATATGTTGTGGGCGCAGGCCTTCGTCTTTCTGGCCGTTGATAAACCACTGGGCCTGGCGGGCCGGCCAACGCTGTTCATCGAGGCCCAGCTCGCGGATCACCCGCTTGACCAGGCGTTGCTGGTCGTCGCTGTCGAGGATCTGGAACGTCTGGCTCAGCCCCGCTTCCTGCCAATGCGCCCGCAACAGGCGGTGCGCCAGGCCGTGGAAGGTGCCCACCCACATGCCGGCCGGGCTGATGCCCATCAACTGCTCGATGCGATGGCGCATCTCGGCAGCCGCCTTGTTGGTGAACGTCACCGACAGGATGGAATGGGGAGAAGCGTTCTCGACCTGGATCAACCAAGCGATACGGTGCACCAGCACTCGGGTTTTACCGGAGCCAGCACCGGCCAGGACCAACTGACGGCCAACGGGGGCCGCTACGGCCTGGCGTTGGGCATCGTTGAGGGAGTTCAGCAAAAGGGAGAGATCATCGCGCATCGGCGCATTCTAGGGTGCCGGGGGGAGAGGGGCAAATCCCAATGCCGGGTGGTCGACACAAAACCACCTGCGCGCAAACATTCTGCGGACGCGGATGACCGGTTAGTCATGCGCCACAACCCGCGTGCCGTCTCGTTCAAGCTGTCTGGGACAACGTTTTGCGCTCAACCGGCGAGAGGTTTTTATGACCTGGAGCGGTTTGGTCCGAGCGCTTGCTTGTGTATGCTCCGACGACGTTTCGGGCTCACCATTATAAGAACACTGCCTATGACCTTTGACACTGACCTGTTCGGCCCCTCGGCGGCGCCTGCGCAGGTTATCCGCAAACACTACGCCACCGAGATCGCGGTCGAGCGTACACGCCTGCTGTATCAGGGCTCGCTGCTGCCGACCCTGTTGATGCTGGTCAACGGTTTGGTCTGCGCCTGGCTTTTGTGGGACCCCAAGCAATACCTGCTCGACAGCGTCTGGCTGGTCTGGTTGCTGGCCCTGGTGGCGATGCGCGTCATCCAGGTGGCGGCCTTTGATTCGGCGATGCCCAGCCGGCAGGCCCAGCCCGTCTGGCGCCGCATGTTCATGCTCGGTTCAGCGGTCAGCGGCCTGACCCTGTCGATCGCCGCCATCGCCCTGGTACCGACCGACAGCTTCATGCAACAGGCCTGGGTGTTCGGCCTGATCGGCGCGGCGACGTTGTCGGCCAGCGTGGCCTATGCCGTCAGCCTTTGGGCCTTTCTGTCCTTCGCCTTGCCCTGCCTGTTGCCGGTCATCGCCTATCTATTCTGGAACGGCACCTCGCGGCAACAGGGTTGGGGCGTGCTCGGTCTGATCCTGTTGGCGTCATTAAGTGTGGTGGCGTGGCAGGTCAACCGCCTGATCCAGCGCGGGCTGCTGCGACGCTTCCAGAACCAGGCCCTGATCGAGCATTTGCAGCAGGCGCAGCAGCGCAGCGAGCAGTTGAACCAGGAACTGCTGCGCGAAGTCGAACAGCGCCGCGAGGTCGAACAGGAACTGCGTGAAGCCCAGGTTGGCCTGCAAGACCGTGTGGCGCTGCGCAGCCAGGAACTGGACGCCGCCAGCCTCGCCCTGAATCAAAGCGAGGCGCGCCTGGCCATGGCGCTGCAGGCCAGTGAACTGGGCCTGTGGGACTGGAACCTGCAAACCGATGAGGTGCACCACACCCAGCTCAAGGAACTGTTCGGCCTGGAACCCGAGTTTGTCACCGCGATGCTCAGCCATCTCAAGCCGCGCCTGCACCCAGACGACCTGCCGCTGCTCAAGCACGCATTGGTGGAGCATCTCAAGGGCCGCAGCGAGGACTATCAGGTGGAATACCGGATCCGCCACGGCGACGGGCACTGGGTGTGGATCGAGGACCGTGGGCGCGCGGTAGAGCGTTCGCCCAGTGGCCGGGTGATCCGCATGCTCGGCACGCGCCGTGACATCAGTGCCAGCAAGGCCGTGGAAGAACAGCAACGGCTCGCCTCGACGGTGTTCGAGGCCGCCAGCGAAGGCATCGTGATTCTCGACCCGAACTATGTGCTGCTCGCCGTCAACCAGGCGTTCAGCCGTGTCACCGGTTTTGACATCGACGACATGCTCGGTCGCAATGTCGTGGAGCTGCCCAGCAGTCGCGATGCCCGACGTCACTTCCCGGTGATCCGCCAGGCGCTGCTCAGCCACGGCACCTGGCAGGGCGAGTTGGTGGAAACACGCAAGAACGGCGAGCTGTACCCGCAGTGGCTGCAGCTGAGCGTGGTGCGCGATGTTCGCGGCAATGTCAGTCATATAGTGGGCTTCTTCGCCGATCTGTCCGCGCGGCGCGAGTCCGAGGAGCGCATGCGCTACCTCACCCATTACGACGAGTTGACCGGCCTGGCCAACCGTTCGCTGTTTCGCGAACGGCTGCGCGAAGCGCATCAACGCGTACGTCAGGGTGGGCGCAGCCTGGCGCTGCTGCACATCAACCTCGACCGTTTCAAGCTGCTCAATGACAGCCTTGGCCATGAAGTGGCCGACCAACTGTTGCAGAAAATGGCGCGGCGCTTGATCAACGCACTGCCGGAAGCCGACACCATTGCACGCCTGTCCGGTGATGAATTCGCTGTGCTGTTCGACGCCTATGGCAACCTGTCGAGCCTGGCGCGGGTGGCGACTCGGCTGCTGGCCAAGCTGCGCGTGCCGGTGACGGTGGAGGGGCATGAGCTGGTGGTCAGCGCCTCCATGGGCGTCAGCCTGCTGCCGGATAATGCGCGGGAAATTTCTGCGCTGGTCAGCCAATCGAATATGGCGATGCAGCATGCCAAGCACCTGGGCGGGAACAATTTCCAGTTCTACACCGACAGCCTGCAAGCCAGCACCCTGGAGCGCTTGCAACTGGAAAACCATCTGCGCAAGGCCATCGACGAGGGCCAGCTCACGGTGTTCTACCAACCCAAACTGTGCCTGGCCACCGGCAAGCTTAATGCGGTCGAGGCCCTGGTGCGCTGGGAACATCCGCAGTGGGGCCTGGTACCGCCGGGAGACTTCATCGGCCTGGCCGAAGAAACCGGCCTGATCGTGCCGTTGGGTGAGCTGGTGTTGCGCCAGGCGTGCTGGCAGGCGTGTGAGTGGCAACGCCAGGGGCTGGCGCCGATTCGGGTGTCGGTGAACCTGTCGGTGCATCAGTTGCGCCAGGGCAAGCTGGTCAGTCTGGTGCGCCAGGTGTTGGAGGAGACCGGGCTGGACCCGCAATACCTCGAGTTGGAATTGACCGAAAGTCAGCTGCTCGACAGTGTCGAGCACATCATCACCACCTTCCGGCAGCTGCGTGACCTGGGCGTGAAGCTGGCCATCGACGATTTCGGCACCGGCTATTCATCCCTCAGCTACCTCAAGCGCATTCCGGTGGACTACGTGAAGATCGACCAGACCTTTATCCGGGGTCTTGGCCAGGGCCGCGAGGATGCGGCCATTACCCGGGCGATCATTGCCATGGCCCATGGGTTGTCGCTCAAAGTGGTGGCCGAAGGCGTGGAGGACCAGCAGCAACTGGATTTCCTGCGAAGCGAGCAGTGCGACGAGGTGCAGGGTTATCTGATCAGCCGGCCGATGGACGCTGAGGGGCTGGCAGATTTGTTACGAAAAAATCCAGATTTTTCTTAACGGCTCGAGTGGCGTCCCTGTGGCTACAAAGCCTCTGCCCTTAGTTTCAGAGGGGAGCGGGGCGATTTAGTGCTGCATCAGGCGGGCAAAACGGCAATTCTTGTAGTATAACTACAAGCTTGCTACATCCCTGGCGTCTGCCAATAACAAGAGTCCTGCCCTTTGAACCTGTTGCAACATATCGCCCAGTCGCGCCACCTGTTACGCAAATCGGAACTCAAGGTTGCCGATCACGTGCTGCTTGACCCTGCGGCTGTGATGCACAGTTCCATGGCCGACCTGGCCCACAGCGTGGGTATCAGTGAGCCGACCATCGTGCGCTTCTGCCGCGCCATTGGTTGCTCCGGGTTCCAGGACTTGAAACTCAAGCTGGCGCAAAGCCTGGCTGCAGGCGCGAGCTTTGGCCAGTTTGCGATCCATGAAGACGACTCGGTCGCCGATTACAGCCTGAAAATCTTCGACACCACCTTGCACACCTTGATGGAAGTGCGCGAGAAGCTCGACCCGGTGGAGCTGCAAAAGGCCGTGACCGCCATGTCCCAGGCCCAGCGGGTGGAGTTCTATGGCTTTGGTGCTTCCGGCGCGGTAGCGGCTGACGCCCAGCACAAATTTTTCCGTCTGCTGCTCACGGCGGCGGCCTACAGCGATCCGCACATGCAGGCGATGTCGGCGGTGACCTTGAAACCCACCGACGTGGCCATCTGTATTTCCCAGTCCGGTCGCTCCAAAGACCTGCTCATCACCGCCAATCTGGTGCGTGAAAGCGGCGCTTCGCTGATCACCCTGTGCCCGAGCCAGACGCCGTTGGCGGAATTGTCCACAGTGAACCTGGCGATCGATGTACACGAAGATACCGAGATCTACACACCGCTGACCTCGCGCATTGCCCACCTGGTGGTGATCGACGTGTTGGCAATGGGCGTGGCCATGGCCCGAGGGCCGAGCCTGGTCAACCACCTCAAGAGCGTGAAGCGCAGTTTGCGCAGCCTGCGGTTGTCGCCAAAATCCGTCAAAGCCCTCGACGACTAAGCCTGCACACAGCTCCAATGTGGGAGGGGGCTTGCCCCCGATAGCTATAGGCCAGTCAATAAATCTGGTGACTGACACTGCGCCATCGGGGGCAAGCCCCCTCCCACATTTCGAATCGCCGCATCCTCAGAATCTTCATCAGGCTGTCATAGCCCCGTCATCCTCCGCGCCCATCCTGTACTCCCCGTACTTGCATTGGGAGACTTGAAATGGCCCGGCCCTACGAAGACAGCAACAGCACCGTCAAGACCCGTCGTCAGCAGGAAGACCAGCGCCGCATGGCGTTCCGTCGCGCAATCGAAGACCGCTGCGACCAGCGCCAGCTGCTCCAGAGCATCAGTGACTACCCGGAACTCCATTGGCAGGCACCCTTGGCTGCCCAGCGAAACGCTCAGCCAGTGCGCTGATCTGCACCCGTTCGCTGCGGATAAAGCCCAGGAACGCGTGGGCCACCGGTGACAGCCGCTTGGCTTTGGCCTGCACCAGGCACCAACTGCGGTACAGCGGCAGTTCTTCCACCGGCAGCTCCTTGAGCCCGCCGGTGGCCAACTCCAGGTTCAGGGCGTGGCGCGTCAGCAGGGCCACGCCCAGCCCTGCAGCCACGCACTCGCGTTGCGCCTCGGCCGAGGCCACTTCCACCGTCTGCGTGAAGTGCACGCGTTTTTCCTTGAAGTACTCTTCGCAGGCCAGCCGCGTGCCGGAACCCGGTTCGCGGATGAGCAGGGTGTAGGGTTCCAGATCCTGCAGGCGCAGCGGTCCCTGCAAGCTCAACGGATGATCCGGCAGCGCCACGGCGACAATCGGGTTATTCAGGAACGGCAGGAATTCCAGGCCCATGTCCTGAGGCACCATGGACATGATCACCAGGTCGTCACGGTTGTCCGAGAGCCGGCGAATCACCTGGGCGCGATTGACCACCGTCAGGTGCAGCTGCACCTCCGGGTGCTGGCGCTTGAAAGCGGCAAACAGGTGCGGCACGAAGTATTTCGCGCTGGATTCGATCGCCAATTTGAGCTGGCCCTGCAACGAGCCCTGCATGTCCGACAGCTGCATATCTAGATTTTCCAGGCGCCCGAAAATATCGCGGCTGGCCCGCTGCAAAGCTTCAGCGGCCTCGGTCATGTAGAGCTTTTTGCCGACATAATCGAACAGCGGCTGGCCAAGCAGCTCTTCCAGCTGGCGAATTTGCAGGCTGACGGCGGGTTGGGTGAGGGACATTTCCTCGGCTGCACGGCTGTAGGAACGCAGATCACACACTTCATTGAAAATCTGCAATTGACGCAATGTCATACGCATCAATGACTTACGCATTAAGTAACTCCTCACGTCCCGGCCGTCCGGCCAACTATAAGTCTTTGCTTATACACAGCCCAACAATTATTGATTTTTGTTAATCCTCAAGTGCGCATAGTGTGTGTCTCGCGACTGTCATGAAACATTTGGTCACGCGTCGGCCCGCCTACAACGGGTCGAAGAACGCAGCAATCGGCTCAAGGGAATTTCCAAGTGATAAAAAAGATCCTGATCGCCAACCGTGGTGAAATTGCCGTACGAATCGTGCGTGCCTGCGCCGAGATGGGCATTCGCTCGGTTGCGGTTTATTCGGACGCCGACCGCCACGCGTTACACGTCAAGCGTGCCGACGAAGCCCACAGCATCGGTGCCGAGCCCTTGGCCGGCTACCTGAACCCGCGCAAACTGGTGAACCTGGCCGTAGAGACCGGTTGCGATGCGCTGCATCCCGGCTACGGCTTCCTGTCGGAAAACGCCGAATTGGCGGACATCTGCGCCGAACGCGGCATCAAGTTCATCGGCCCTTCGGCGGAAGTGATTCGCCGCATGGGCGACAAGACCGAAGCGCGCCGCAGCATGATCAAGGCCGGCGTGCCGGTCACGCCGGGCACCGAAGGCAACGTCGCCGATATCCATGAAGCCCTCACCGAAGGCGACCGTATCGGTTACCCGGTGATGCTCAAGGCCACGTCCGGTGGTGGCGGGCGCGGTATCCGTCGTTGCAACAGCCGCGAAGAACTTGAACAAGCCTTCCCCCGGGTGATTTCCGAAGCCACCAAGGCCTTCGGTTCGGCGGAAGTGTTCCTGGAAAAATGCATCGTCAATCCCAAGCACATCGAAGCGCAGATCCTCGGTGACAGCTTTGGCAACGTCGTGCACCTGTTCGAGCGCGACTGCTCGATCCAGCGCCGCAACCAGAAACTCATCGAAATCGCTCCCAGCCCCCAGCTCACCCCTGAACAGCGCGCCTATATCGGCGATCTGTCGGTGCGTGCGGCCAAGGCCGTGGGCTACGAGAACGCCGGCACCGTGGAGTTCCTGCTCGCCGAGGGCGAGGTGTACTTCATGGAGATGAACACCCGGGTGCAGGTGGAACACACCATCACCGAAGAAATCACCGGGATCGACATCGTCCGCGAGCAGATCCGCATCGCCTCGGGCCTGCCGCTGTCGGTCAAGCAGGAAGACATCCAGCACCGTGGCTTCGCGTTGCAGTTTCGTATCAACGCCGAAGACCCGAAAAACAACTTCCTGCCAAGCTTCGGCAAGATCACCCGTTACTACGCCCCCGGCGGCCCCGGCGTGCGTACCGACACGGCGATCTACACCGGCTACACCATCCCGCCGTTCTATGACTCCATGTGCCTGAAACTGGTGGTGTGGGCGTTGACCTGGGAAGAAGCCATGGACCGCGGCCTGCGTGCCCTGGATGACATGCGCCTGCAAGGCGTGAAGACCACCGCCGCCTACTACCAGGAAATCCTGCGCAACCCGGAATTCCGCAGCGGTCAGTTCAATACAAGCTTTGTGGAAAGCCACCCTGAGCTGACCAACTACTCGATCAAGCGCAAACCCGAAGAGCTGGCCCTGGCCATCGCCGCCGCCATCGCCGCCCACGCAGGCCTGTGAGGAACATTCCAATGTCTAAGAAAATCTTCGTAACCGACACCATCCTGCGCGACGCCCACCAATCGTTGCTGGCGACCCGCATGCGCACTGACGACATGCTGCCGATCTGCGACAAGCTCGACAAAGTCGGCTACTGGTCCCTGGAAGTCTGGGGCGGTGCGACCTTCGACGCCTGCGTGCGCTTCCTCAAAGAAGACCCGTGGGAGCGCCTGCGCCAACTGCGCGCCGCATTGCCCAACACGCGCCTGCAAATGTTGTTGCGCGGCCAGAACCTGCTGGGCTACCGCCACTACAGCGATGACGTGGTCCGCGCGTTCGTTGCCAAAGCCGCCGTTAATGGCATCGATGTGTTCCGCATCTTCGATGCGATGAACGACGTGCGTAACCTGCGCGTGGCCATCGAAGCGGTCAAAGCCGCCGGCAAGCACGCCCAGGGCACCATCGCCTACACCACCAGCCCGGTGCACACCGTCGAGGCGTTCGTGGCCCAGGCCAAGCAGCTCGAATCCATGGGCTGCGACTCCATCGCGATCAAGGACATGGCCGGCCTGCTGACGCCCTACGCCACCGGCGAACTGGTCAAGGCGCTGAAAGCCGAGCAGAACCTGCCGATCTTTATCCACTCCCACGACACTGCGGGCCTGGCTGCGATGTGCCAACTCAAGGCCATCGAAAACGGCGCCGACCACATCGACACCGCCATCTCCAGCTTCGCCTGGGGCACCAGCCACCCGGGCACCGAGTCGATGGTCGCCGCCCTCAAGGGCAGCGAATTCGACACCGGCCTGGACCTGGAACTGCTGCAGGAAATCGGCCTGTACTTCTATGCCGTGCGCAAGAAATACCACCAGTTCGAAAGCGAGTTCACCGCTGTCGACACCCGCGTGCAAGTCAACCAGGTGCCCGGTGGGATGATTTCCAACCTGGCCAACCAGTTGAAAGAGCAGGGCGCGCTGAACCGCATGAGCGAGGTGCTCGCCGAAATCCCCCGCGTGCGTGAAGACCTTGGCTTCCCGCCGCTGGTCACCCCAACCTCGCAGATCGTCGGCACCCAGGCGTTCTTCAACGTGCTGGCCGGCGAGCGCTACAAGACCATCACCAACGAAGTGAAGCTCTACCTGCAAGGCGGCTACGGCAAGGCGCCGGGCACTGTGAACGAAAAGCTGCGCCGTCAGGCCATCGGCAGCGAAGAGGTCATCGACGTACGTCCGGCCGATTTGCTCAAGCCGGAAATGACCAAGCTGCGCGGTGAAATCGGCGCGTTGGCCAAGTCCGAAGAAGACGTGCTGACCTACGCCATGTTCCCGGACATCGGCCGCAAGTTCCTCGAAGAGCGCGACGCCGGCACGCTGGCGCCGGAAGTGCTGCTGCCGATCCCTGAAGCCGGCGGCGTGGCCCGTGCCGGTGGCGAAGGCGTGCCGACCGAGTTTGTCATCGATGTGCACGGTGAAAGCTACCGTGTGGACATCACCGGTGTCGGCGTGAAGGCCGAAGGCAAGCGCCACTTCTACCTGTCCATCGACGGCATGCCCGAAGAAGTGGTGTTCGAACCGCTCAACGAGTTCGTCAGCAGCGGCGGCAGCAAGCGCAAGCATGCCACCGAGCCAGGCCATGTCAGCACCGCGATGCCAGGCAATATCGTCGACGTGCTGGTCAAGGAAGGCGACGTGGTCAAGGCCGGCCAGGCGGTGCTGATCACCGAGGCGATGAAGATGGAAACCGAAGTGCAGGCCTCCATCGCCGGTAAAGTCACCGCCGTGCATGTGGCCAAGGGCGACCGCGTGAACCCTGGCGAAATCCTGATTGAAATCGAAGGCTGATACCTAGCCTTCGACACTACCGCTTAAACCTCGGGGGGCATGTGCCCCCTTTTTTTGCCTGCTGATCAGGCATTGGCGCCTTAGAACGCCATCGCCCACTGCCCCATCAATCCCTGGTTGCGACTCGTGCTGCCGAATTCGGCGGTGTAGGCCAGGCCCACGGTGTGTTCAGCCGACAGTGCCATGTCCATACCGGTACGCAGCGCCAGGCTGTTGCGGTCCAGAGCAGTGCCGCCGATGGTGAACTCGCTGTTGAAGTCCTCTCGTTTATTCCAGGAAAATGACTGGCGAACGCGACTGTTGACGTCGCCATACAGGTGTTTCCATTGGGTGCTCAGGTGCGGTTTGAGGGTCATCTGGTTGCCTATTGCAACGTCGTGGCTCAGGCGCAGACCGAAGGTGCTACTGAAGTTTTGCTGGGTTTGTGCACCCACGTCCAAAGCGCTATAGCCGCCTTTTTCCTGGAAGCGGTCGCGCTGATAACGTTGAAAACCTGCGCTGGCAAAGGGCTCGGCGTGCAAGCCGCCGATATCCAGTTGATAGCCCGCCTCTGCGAATACGTTTTGGCTCTGGGCGTTGTACTTGCCGGTGAGGTTCTGGCGATGGTCAATGAGGTCGAAATCGACCGTACGTTTGTTTTTTCCGGTATGGCTGTTGTAAAGCGCGCCCAGGCGCAACGCCAGTGGTCCGTCTTGACGCACGGCGTAAGCGCCCAGGTGCCAGCTGTCCAGATCACCCTTGAAACGCGTGGCGTTCAGTTCGCTGCCGGACTTGCCGGCCACCACGCCCAGCCGCCATGCGTGATCGATTGACCAGTCAGCACCCAGCAGCAGGCCTTGGCTGCGTTGCTTCAGACCGGCACTGCCGTGTTGGGCATCGAGCCTGCCGCTATTGCCCAAGCCTTGGAACCACACGCGTCCCGTCTCGCTGGCGTTGTTGTCCAGCAGACGTATTGCCGACAACAGGCTGTCGTTCAATTGTTTCATGCTGTTTTGGGTGGCGGTGCCCAAGTTGGCGTTCTGGCTGCCTGCCAATTGCTCAAGCACGGCACCTAGCCTGCCTGGCTCCAAAGTGCTGAGGTACTGGCCGTATTGCTCAAGATGGTCTTTTTCCCATTCGTGCAGTTCGTCCGACGCCAGCAGTGTCTCCACTGCGGAGTCCAGCACATGGGCGACGCTCAAGCCGTTGCGGCTGGTAGCCGTGTTGGCGAAGTAGAAGTCTTCAGGCGCCGGGAGGGCCGGTTCGAAATATTGTTTTCCACCGTTCACCGGAGCCGGCTCAAGCCATTCACTGTCTGGCTCGATGTCGCCGCGTGCCTGCGCCTGTTGAGTGCTGATCGCTGCGAACGCCAGGGTGATGGCCAGTGCGAGTTGTTTGTGTATGAGCGGCATGTAAACCCACCTCTTAATGTATGAGGCTGGGAATTTAGCGGGGTGCCGGGGGGATAAATGTCGGCCTGTGAGCCGATCGTTTGCGGGAGATGTCTCTCGTCTGGTGCGATTAAAAACAATGAGCGATAGGGCGGATCACGGTAGTTGCCTTGCTGCCCGTCATCCTCGCCTTACGTACCCTTTGCCATAGTGCCGCTCCATGCGCGCCTGGATCAGCTCCAGCCCCAGGGACATCACCCAGTAGATGATCGCCGCCGTGGTGAGCATCTCGATATAGCGATAGCTTGAGCGCCCATAGGATTGTGCGAGGAACATCACTTCCCACACGCCCATCACTGAGATCAGCGACGAATCCTTGAGCATCGAGATGAACTGGTTGGTGGCCGGCGGGACGATGGTGCGCATGGCCTGGGGCAGCGTAACGTGCCAGAAGATCGCGCTGTCGCGCATGCCCAGGGCCAGTGCCGCTTCCCGTTGGCCGTGGGGCACGCCGAGGATGCCGGCGCGGAAGATTTCGCTCAGGTAGGCGCCGTAGTTCAGCGACAGCGCGATGATCCCGGCGACGATCGCGCCCGGAACCAGGCCCAGTTGCGGCAGGCCGAGGTAGATCAGCAGGATCTGGATCAGCAGCGGCGTACCGCGAAAAAACGAGGCATAGAACGTGGCAATGCCGAAGGCCAGGGCGCTTTTCGACACGCGTCCCAGCGCAGTGACGAAACCCAGCACCGACGACGCCACGATCGAACACAGGCACAGAAACAGCGTCAGCGCCGCGCCTTGCAGGAAGCCGTTGGGCGCCAAGTGCACGCCAACCAGGTTGGGCAGCTTGTCGAGGATGATCGAGAACTTCAGGTCAAAGCTCAGGAAGAAACTGGCAAACAGGCAAAACAGCGCGGCCCAGGTCAGGTACAGCCGCGTGCGAAAGCCGAACAGCCGCCGCAGCCGCGACGTGGTTACCGGGGGTTGGGGCGGGGTCGGGAATGCGGTCATTGGCTGATGTCGGCGCCGATCCATTTTTGCGACAGCTTGCTCAAGGTGCCGTCCTGCTTGAGCTGGGCGAAGACCTCACGCACTTTGCTGTCCCACTGCGGGTCGCCTTTTTCGATGGCGACCGAGTTGGGCTCCGAGTAGAGCGGCTCGCCGGCCAGCTTGAAGCGCTTGTCGGCGGTCAAGCGTGGTTGGGCGGTCACCAGGTTGGTGAGGATCGCGTCCAGGCGCACGCCAGCGCCCAAGCCGAGGTCTTGGAAGGCCACGTTATCGGTGTCGTACGGCGCGATCTGCACGTCCTCGAACGGATACTGCAGTTGCGTGTCTTCGGCGCCTTCGATCACCAGGTTCTTGTTCAGATAGCTCTCGTAGCTCGATGCGCTGGTCAGGCCGACTTTCTTGCCGCTCAGGTCCTTGGCGCCGTGGATGCGGTCATCTTTGGCATTGACCACGATCACCGCAGGCGAGGCGTAGTACTCCACCGGGAAATCGAACACTTCGGCGCGCGCCTTGCTCGGGGTCATGGAGCAGATGCAGATGTCGTAGCGCCCGCTCCAGCGGCCAGCGGCGATCACGTCCCAGGACGGGGTTTCCAGGCGAAGCTTCACGCCCAGCTTCTGCGCCACGGCTTTGGCCACGTCGACGTCAAAGCCGTCGAGCTGGTTCTGCTCGTTGAGAAACGAAAACGGCGGGTAGCTTTCCATCAGCAGGCCGACCAGTTCTTTCTTTTGCTCAATCCGATCCAGGGTCGTACCGCCGAAGGCCTGAGTGGCGGCAGCGAGCATTGTCAGGCCCAGGGCCAATAGCGGTTTAAGTTTCAAAGCGGACACCTGAAGAAAAAAGAGTTGTTATGAACCGGTTGGTGCGTATTAAATAGTTATAAGAACGACTCTCATAGTGAGTTATTTTCATAAGCATATGAGTAAAAGCTATATGGGCGCACAACCTACAGTAATTCTCGATGGCGGTATGGGCCGTGAGCTGCAGCGCCGTGGCGCGCCGTTCAGGCAGCCGGAGTGGTCGGCGCTGGCGTTGAGCGAAGCGCCTCAGGCGGTTGAGGCGGTGCACGCGGCGTATATCCAGAGCGGCGCCAACGTGATCACCAGCAACAGCTACGCCGTTGTGCCCTTTCATATTGGTGAGGCGCGGTTCGCCGCCGAAGGTCAGGCGCTGGCGGCCCTCGCTGGTGAACTGGCCCGCCGTGCGGTGCAGGCTTCAGGCCAGGCGGTGCGGGTGGCGGGTTCATTGCCGCCGCTGTTCGGTTCTTATCGGCCGGATTTGTTCGAGCCTGGGCGGGTGAACGAGCTGCTGACGCCTCTGGTCAACGGCCTGGCGCCCCATGTCGACCTGTGGCTGGCGGAAACCCAGAGTTCCATCGTCGAGGCGCGGGCGATCCAGGCCGGGCTGCCGAAAGACGGTAAACCGCTCTGGCTGTCATTTACCTTGAAGGACGAAGACACGGACGACGTGCCACGCCTGCGCTCAGGCGAACCGGTGGCGGACGCCGCCGAAGCGGCAGCGCAGTTGGGCGTGGAGGTGCTGCTGTTCAACTGCAGCCAGCCGGAAGTGATCGGCGCGGCGATTGACGCTGCCCGCCAGAGCTTCGAGCGCCTTGGCGTGGCGATCCAGCTTGGCGCCTATGCCAACGCGTTCCCGCCGCAACCCAAGGAGGCCACGGCCAACGATGGCCTCGACCCGCTGCGCGATGACCTCGACCCACCCGGCTATCTGCACTGGGCGGCCGATTGGCAGGCGCGCGGGGCCAGCCATCTTGGCGGTTGCTGTGGGATCGGGCCGGAGCATATTGCGGTGCTGGCCAAGCACTTTACCCCCAACAGTTAAGGCTTTTTTGTAGGAGCGAGGCGGGCGGCTAGCCCTTGCTCGCGAAGAACTCGGGGGCCTTCACGTTTATCCAGGATGAACGTGTTGCCTGGGCGTTTTTCGCGAGCAAGCTCGCTTCTACAGTGGCGTTGCGCAAGTCTCACCCTATCAGCGTTTCAATTTCTGCACTCGGCCAGTGTTTTCAGTTGCCCGGCGCTGGACTGGTTAGCCTCCGACAGCCACTGTTCGAACCCCGCGTCAATCGCCGGCCATTCCGAATCCAGTATAGAAAACCATGCCGTATCGCGGTTCTGGCCCTTGACCACCATGTGCTGGCGGAATACCCCTTCGAAACTGAAACCCAGGCGCTCGGCTGCGTATCGGGAGCGGGCGTTGCCGTTGTTGCATTTCCATTCCAGGCGACGGTAGCCCTGCTCGAACGCATACTTGGCCAGCAGATACACCGCCTCGGTGCTTTTCGGCGAGCGCTGCATCGGGGCGCCGAAGGTGACATGGCCGATTTCGATACGGCCCTGGGCCGGGACGATAGACATCAAACTCAGGATGCCCTGCACCTCATCGTTGGCGCGGTCGACCACACTGAAGAAATACGGGTCGGTGCTGGCCGCGTGGTTGTTCAACCACACATCGAACGCGGCGCGCTCGGCAAACGGGCCGTAAGGCAGATAGTCCCACAACTTGGGGTCGGCGCCGGGGCCTTCGAGGGCTTGCCACAGTTGATCGGCGTGGCGCGCGGGGTCGAGTTTGACCAGGCGGACAAAACGTCCTTCGAGCAGTTGAGCCGTGGGCGCCGGAACGCCTTTCCAGTCAGCGAGGGAGGTGGGCATGCTGCGCTCCTTAAAGGGCTTTGCGAAATTGAATTAAACCTGGGCGTTCAGCGATGCGCTCATAGAGCTGGATCGCCGTGGCGTTGGTCTCGTGGGTCAGCCAATGCACTTTGCCGCAGCCATCTGCCTTGGCCGTGGCATAGACGAACTCGATCAGTTTGCGACCGACGCCGGTGCCGCGTTGGGCCGAGTCCACGAGCAGGTCCTGCAGGTAGCAGGAGTTCTCGATGCTCCAGTTGGAGCGATGGTAGATGAAGTTGACCATGCCCACCGCCTTGCCGTCCTGCCAGGCCAGCGCCGAATGGGTCGGCTCGTCGGCGTCGACCAGGCGTTGCCAGGTACTTTGGCTGACTGCGTCCGGCAATTGCGTGTTGTAGAACGTCAAATACGCCTGCCACAGCGGCAACCAGGCGGTGTGGTCGGCGGCGCTGACCTGGCGAATCTCGAGCGGGCTCATTCTGGAACTCCTTGGGGCATAAAGCGGGCGAGGGTCTGGTCGCGTACATCGACACTTGTGGCCAGGCCATCGCGTACGCCGGCGATGTCAGCCGCGCTGCGGTTTTGGCTGAGTTTGCGTTTGCCGATCAGGCGATCGATGGGCAGCGCGAAGCCGACGATGGCCTTGAGCATGCTGTCAATGTAGCCGGCCGGCGCGTCGCTGACTTTCCAGGGCTGGTCGCGAGCGCTTTCATGGCGATCGGTGAGCGCGCTGACCAGGCCCAGCAGGCGCTCGGCGTCGGTGAACACATCGGCCTTGCCGTAGGCGTGCACCGCCAGGTAATTCCAGGTCGGTACCACTTTGCCGTGCTCGGCCTTGGCCGGGTAGAACGCCGGGCTGATATAGGCCTCGGCGCCGGCGAAGATCACCAGGGCGTCGCTGCCGTTCTGCAAGTCCTGCCATTGCCGATTGGCCTTGGCCAGGTGCCCGTAGAGCGTGCCGCTGGGGCCTTCGTCGGGGTTGAGCAGCAGCGGCAGGTGGCTGGCTTGCAAGCCATGCTCCCCAAAGGTCACCACCTGCGCCAGGCGAGTGTGCTGGATCAGTTGGTGCAGTTCGGGCAAGTCATCAAGGGCGAAGGCGTTGGGTGTATACATGATTTTTTCCTTGGCGAATGCGTTCATCCTAGGCAGGCTAATGGTTCGATGTAAGAGCCATCTCGGGTAAATTTCATAGGTCCAATTGCCATGTTGCCGATAGAGCCGCCGCTGTCTTTCAACCCCGCCGGCATTGAGCTGGATCGGCGCCAGGGGCTGACACGTCAGTTGTACCAGGCGTTGCGTCAGCGTGTACTGGACGGGCGCCTGGTCAGCGGCACACGGCTGCCCGCCAGCCGCGATTTGGCTGCTGCCCTGGCGATATCCCGCAACAGCGTAGTGCGCGCCTATGACCAGCTGTATGCCGAGGGGTTTATCGAGGCTCGGGTAGGTGATGGCACTTACGTTGCGCAGTTGCCGCACACCCCGGCCCGCGTCGCAAAATTATCCACAAAACCATCCACAGGCTTATCAACAGGCTTATCCCCAGCGTTATCCACAAATTCTCGCCGTTCAGCCGACATTTCCAGCCAAAAAGTTATCCACAGTTCGGCGCTGGAACGCCTCGACCGGCACCATTTGCCCCGTCCCCCCAGCGGCCCGCCACGCGCGTTTCGGGTGGGCGTGCCGGCGTTCGATCTGTTCCCGTTTGAAGTGTGGGCCAAGCTGAACGCGGCATTCTGGCGCCGACCCGACCTGCAACACCTCTGTTACGGCGACCCGGCCGGCGACTGGCGCCTGCGCGGGTTGATCGCCGCCTACCTGCGCAGCTCGCGGGGTTTGCAGTGTGGCGCTGAGCAAATTGTGATCACCAGTGGCGCGCAGCAGGCCATCAGCCTTTGTGCACAGCTGCTGGTGGAGCCGGGCGATGGCGTCGCTGTTGAAAATCCAGGCTATCGCGCCGCCGGGCATGCCTTCGCGATTGCGGGGGCACACTTGCATGGCGTGGCGGTGAATGCCGAGGGCATCGATTGTGCGGCGCTGTCGAGGCTGGAAGGTTGCCGCCTGGCGTATGTCACGCCGTCCCACCAGTACCCGACCGGGGTGGTGATGGGCCTGGCCCGGCGCCTGGAGCTGCTGGCGTGGGCCGAGCGCAGCGATGGCTGGATCGTCGAGGACGATTACGACGGCGAGTACCGCTACAGCGGCGCACCGTTGGCGCCCTTGGCTGCGTTGGATCGCAGCGGGCGCGTGCTGTACGTGGGCACGTTCGGCAAGGTGGCGTTTCCGGCCCTGCGCCTGGGTTACCTGGTGCTGCCCGCAGGCCTGGTGCAGGCCTTCGCCCAGCGCCGCGCGGTGGATGTGCGGCATTCGGAAATCAGCACCCAGGTGGTGATGGCCGAGTTCATGGCGGCCGGGCATTTCCAGCGGCATATCCGGCGCATGCGCCGCGCGGCGTCGAGTCGCCGTGATGCGGTGCTGGCCGGTTGGCCCCAGAGCGTGGCCGGCCTTGGCGACTTACCGGCGATGACGGCGGGGCTACACTTCATGGTCAAGGTCGACAGCATCGAGCGCGAGCAGGCCTTGGTTGCCAGGGCTGAAGCGGCCGATGTCGAGGTCAATGCCCTGAGCCGCTACTGGTTGCCTGATTCCACCGGCCCGACGGACGCGCAGGCAGGGCTGGTGCTGGGCTTCGCCGCTGTGCCGCCTGCCGCGATCGCCCAGGCCCTGGCGCGTTTACGCCAGGCCTGGGCTGGCTGAACGCGGCCGCTCACCTTCCCAATTTGATCTGGCAATGATGAGCAGCGCATAACCGAGCAAGCCGTAAGACGAGACGTGCATGCGCCGCCCGGCCAGAGCGTGTAGGGGTGCTTACCTATGCGTCGGCGTCAGTCCAGTTCGCCACACAGGTTGACGGCCACCAATTGGCGAATGACATCCGCCGCCAGACCGGCGCCGACCAGCGCGTTGAGCTTGCCCAACGCGGTTTCCCGGGTCATGCCCGCGCCCGAAACAACGCCCGCGCTTCGCAGGCGGCTGCCCGCTTCGTACACGTCCAGTTCCACGCCGCCTTCATGGCATTGGGTGATTGCCACCACCACGATGCCGGCGTCCCGTGCCCGCTCGAGGCTGGCGAGAAACGCGGGATTGTCGCTCGGCCCGGTGCCGCTGCCGAAGCACTCGAGCACCAGGGCCTGGATGCCACTGCCGAGCAAACCATCAAGCTGCGCAGGCGTGATGCCCGGCACCAACGGCAGCACGCCGATGCAGGCCGCCGCCTTGTCCTGGCGATAATCCAGCTTGCCCGGCACCGATTCGGCACGGGCGACACCGCCCTGGCGTTGCAGGGTGGCGAACGGCTTGCGGCCGAAGCTGCGGATCTTCGCGCAACGGGTCGGCGCCAGCAGCTCACCATGGAAGTACAGCTGCACCCCCGGCGCCAGGCCTTCACCGAGTGCTGCAAGGGCGCCGCCCAGGTTTTCCCAGGCGTCGCTGTCCGGCACACCGGCCGGCAGCATCGAACCGGTAAACAGCACCGGTGCCGGCAAACCCAGCAGCTGGAAGCTCATCGCGGCGGCGCTGTAGGCCAGGGTGTCAGTGCCGTGCAGGATCAGCACCGCATCGCAGCCGGCGTCGATCGCCTCGACCACCGCCACACGCAGGCGTTGCCAGTAAGCCGGGGTCATGTTGGCGCTGTCGATCAGCGGCGCCATTTCGCGAAAGCGCCACGTAGGCACGGTGAGTTGCGGTTGGCTGGCGAGGTAGTCGCTCATCCGCGCTTCAAACCCCGAAGCGGGTGCCAGGCCGTTGGCACTGGCCTGCATGCCAATGGTGCCGCCGGTATAGAGCACCATGACGTGCTGGGCGGGTTGGGTCATTTGATTCTCCTGAACGAAAAACGCCGCGAGGCCCAGAGCATGCCCAAGGCCTCGCGGCGTGTCATCTGCTTAGCGTTGTGCCTGGGCGTTCAGTTCAGCAGCGGCCTGCACGGCAGGGTCCGGCTTCACCGGATTGGCCGGCCAGGCCTTGCGGTCCAGGTCCAGATCAGGGAACTGGCTGGAGTCGAACACCGGGGTCTTGATGCCTGCGGCGCGCTGGTTGTCGTAGTCGTTCAGGATGCGCATGGCGATCTTGAACAGGAACGCCAGGGCGAACAGGTTGACGAACGCCAGCATGGTCATGGTGATGTCGGCGAAGGCGAACACGGTGCCCAGGTTCTCGATGGAACCCCAGAAAATCAGCACCAGCACCAGTGCGCGGTAGCCCATCAGCACCTTGCGGTTGTTGCCGACCAGGAAGCGCAGGTTGCTCTCGCCCAGGTAGTAGTTGTACATGATCGAGGTGAACACGAACAACGCCAGGGCCACCGAGATGAACATGCGGCCCCAGTCACCCACCACTGCCGCCAGGGAGTTCTGGGTCAGGGCAATGCCGTCGCCTTCGAAGCCTGGGGTGTAGAAGCCGGACAGCAGGATCAGCAAAGCGGTGCAGGTGCAGATCACAAAGGTGTCGAGGAACACGCTGAACGCTTGCACCACACCCTGGGCGATCGGGTGTTCCACCGACGCTACGGCTGCCACGTTAGGCGCGCTGCCCAGGCCGGCTTCGTTGGCAAACACGCCGCGTTTGACGCCCATGATGATCGCGCTGCCCACCAGGCCACCGAAGGCCTGGTCGAGGCCGAACGCGCTCTTGACGATCGTCGCGAGCATGGCCGGCACATGGTCGAATTGCAGCACGATCACGTACAGGGTCACGGCGATGTAGACCAGGGTCTTGACCGGTACCAGCAGGTCGGCGATCGAGGCGATACGCTTGATCCCGCCGATGAATACCAGGCCCAGCAACACCGCCAGCGCGAGGCCGGTGTAGGTGGTGTCGAGGCCGAAGGCGTTATTCAGCGAGTGGGTCACGGCATGGGCTTGCAGGCCGTTGAAGGCGAAACCGAAGGTCACCAGCAACAGGAACGCCATCACCATTCCCAGCCAGCGTTTGTGCAGGCCGTGCTGGATGTAATAAGCCGGCCCGCCACGGTAGGTGCCTTCGGCGTCGGTGCGCTTGTACAACTGGCCCAGGGAGCACTCGATGAAGCTCGAAGACATGCCCACCAGCGCGGTGACCCACATCCAGAACACGGCACCGGGGCCGCCCAGGGTCACGGCAATGCCGACGCCGGCGATATTACCGGCACCGACGCGGCCCGCCAGGCTGAGCATCAGCGCCTGGAATGAACTGAGTTGGCCGGAGCTGCTCTTGAGGCTGTCGCGAAACACCGAGAACATGTGGAAAAAGTGACGCAACTGCACGAAACGCGAGCGAATCGTGAAATAACCGCCGAGCCCGACAATGAGCACGATCAGTACTTTCCCTGAGAGGAAGTCGTTGATGACTTCGAGCATGGAGTGTTCCTCGCTGATTTTTCTAATGGCAAACGCAGGACGGTCCGACGCATCGTATGGCACCAGGCAGTGCACGACAGTTCGACCCCAATCCTTTTGCGGGTGTTGTTATTCATGCGGTTTCGCGTTGTACCCGGGCCTCGTTACCGACGGCCGCAGACGCGAGAGGGGCGGCACTATACCTAGGCGAATGTGATCCGTCTGCCTGGGCCGATTAAAGGTTTCAGCCAAGCCGTTACAGAAGAGGTGGGTTTGCGGTGCGATATTGGTTTTTTATGGGCGTCATTTCACAACCTCAGAGCAAAAAAAAGGGCCTGAAGAACGAGCCTTCAGGCCCTCAAAAGGTGAGAGGTGTCTAGTCCCTCAACCTGGTGAGCGGTGCAACAAACACTTAGGCCTTCAACGGGACCAAGCGTGGAGCGATCATGTTTTCGGGGCGCAGGATGTCGTCGAGCATGGCGTCGTCGAGCAAGCCTTCTTCGCGCACCAGTTCCAGCACGCCGCGGCCGCTTTCCAGGGCGATGCGCGCGATGCGGGTGGCGTTTTCATAGCCGATGTAAGGGTTCAGCGCGGTGACCAGGCCGATGGAGTGCTCCACCAGCTCGCGGCAGCGCGCTTCGTTAGCGGTGATGCCGACGATGCAATGCTCGCGCAGCATGTCCATGGCGCGTTGCAGCAGGCGGATCGAGTCGAAGATCTTGAACGCGATCAGCGGCTCCATCACGTTCAACTGCAGTTGGCCGCCTTCGGCTGCCATGGTCAGCGCCAGGTCGTTGCCGATGACCTGGAAGGCCACCTGGTTCACCGCTTCCGGGATCACCGGGTTGACCTTGCCGGGCATGATCGAGCTGCCTGGCTGGCGTGCCGGCAGGTTGATCTCGTTGATCCCGGTACGTGGGCCGCTGGACAGCAGGCGCAGGTCGTTGCAGATCTTCGACAGCTTCACGGCGGTACGCTTGAGCATGCCCGAGAACAGCACGAAGGCGCCCATGTCGGAGGTGGCTTCGATCAAGTCGGCAGCCGGTACCAGCGGCTGGCCGCTGATCAGGGCCAGGCGTTGCACGGCCAGGGCCTGGTAGCGCGGGTCGGCATTGATGCCGGTACCGATGGCGGTGCCGCCCAGGTTCACTTCGGTCAACAGCTCCGGCGCCAGGGTTTTCAGGCGGGCCAGGTCTTCACCGAGGGTAGTGGCGAAGGCGCGGAATTCCTGGCCGAGGGTCATCGGCACGGCGTCTTGCAATTGGGTACGGCCCATTTTCAACACATGCCCGAACTCGACGCCTTTGGCGGCGAACGCCTGGATCAGGCTGTCGAGGCTGGCCAGCAGCGCGTCATGGCCCAGCAGCAGACCCAGGCGGATCGCGGTCGGGTAGGCGTCGTTGGTCGACTGCGCCATGTTCACGTCGTTATTGGGGTGCAGGTATTGATACTCGCCCTTCTGGTGGCCCATGGCCTCCAGCGCGATGTTGGCGATGACTTCGTTGGCATTCATGTTGGTTGAAGTGCCGGCGCCGCCTTGAATCATGTCCACCACGAACTCTTCGTGGAAATCGCCGCGGATCAGGCGGGCACAGGCTTCACTGATAGCCGCGTGCTTGGCTTCGCTGAGTTGGCCCAGTTCGCGGTTGGCGTCAGCGGCTGCTTGCTTGACCATTGCCAGGCCGACCACCAATTTCGGGTAATGCGAAATCGGAACGCCCGAGAGGCGGAAGTTATTCACCGCTCGCAGGGTCTGGATGCCGTAATACGCTTGAGCGGGTACTTCGAGTACGCCAAGCAGGTCTTTTTCTGTGCGGAATGATGCAGCGGAGGACATGACGGAAATCATCTCGATATGGACCCGGAACTGGCCGGAACGCTGCGAATGCTAGGCTTGTAGAAGTTTTTGGGCCAATGCTGTTAAACACTGGCCTATGCACAAACGGCATAATGTGGATGTGACCCGGTTACCATGACGGGCGTGTGTGCCAAAATGGTGCATTCCCGTGGAGGCAGTGATGAACCTTGAAAGCAAATGGCTGGAAGACTTCAGCGCCTTGGCGGCGACGCGCAGTTTTTCCCAGGCGGCGGAGCGGCGCTTTGTCACCCAGCCGGCGTTCAGCCGACGCATTCGCAGCCTGGAGGCCGCGTTGGGCTTGACCCTGGTCAACCGATCGCGCACGCCGGTGGAGCTGACGGCGGCGGGCCAGTTGTTCCTGGTCACCGCACGCACGGTGGTCGAGCAGCTCGGTGAAGTGCTGCGCCATTTACATCACCTGGAAGGCGGGCAGGGCGAAGTCATGCAAGTGGCAGCCGCGCACTCCCTGGCGCTGGGCTTTTTCCCACGCTGGATCGCGCAGTTGCGCAATGAAGGCCTGAACATCGCCACGCGGCTGGTGGCGACCAACGTCGGCGATGCCGTGCATGCGCTGCGCGAAGGCGGTTGCGACCTGATGCTGGCGTTCTATGACCCGGATGCGGCGATGCAGATGGACGCGGAGATCTTTCCCTCGCTGCACTTGGGCAATACCGAAATGCTCCCGGTGTGCGCCGCCGATGCGGACGGAAAACCGTTGTTCGACCTCGAAGGCGAGGGCAGCGTGCCTTTGCTGGCCTACAGCGCCGGCGCGTTCCTGGGCCGTTCGGTGAACTTACTGCTGCGCCAGCGCGCCCTGCGTTTCACGACGATCTACGAGACGGCCATGGCCGACAGCCTCAAAAGCATGGCGTTGGAAGGATTGGGTATCGCCTGGGTGCCGCAATTGAGCGTGCGGGCGGAGCTGGCCCGGGGCGAATTGGTGGTGTGTGGCGGATCGCAGTGGCACGTGCCGCTGGAGATTCGGCTGTACCGCTGTGCGCTGGTGCGCAAGGCGAATGTGCGGTTGTTGTGGCGCAAGCTGGAAGGTGGCGCGGCACAGAATACCTGAGCCGAACACAGGTCAAATGTGGGAGGGGGCTTGCCCCCGATTACGGTGTGTCAGGCACTGGATATGTCACTGATACACCGCTATCGGGAGCAAGCCCCCTCCCACAGGGTTTTGTGGTGATTTGGCTGACTCTTAAGTCAATAAAACCGCCACTTTGCACCGCTGGGCAGATGGTCGTCCAAGGGGCTGTTTATCTGGATTATTACGGTATACTGCGCGGCCTTCGGCCGGTCCAACCGGCCTTAATTCGTACACCAAGCCACGCCGGATTTCCCGCGTGGCTTGTTGTTTTTTGACGCGCCTGCGGGCGCCCAGAGAGAAGAGGCACGACGATGAGTGCATTGGTTGGCGTGATCATGGGCTCCAAGTCCGATTGGTCCACCCTTAGCCACACCGCCGATATGCTGGAAAAACTCGGCATTCCGTATGAAGTGAAGGTGGTCTCCGCCCACCGCACCCCGGACCTGCTGTTCCAGTATGCCGATGAAGCAGAATCCCGTGGCATCGAGGTGATCATCGCCGGTGCCGGCGGTGCGGCGCACTTGCCAGGCATGTGTGCAGCCAAGACTCACCTGCCCGTGCTGGGTGTGCCGGTGCAGTCGTCGATGCTCTCGGGCGTGGATTCGCTGTTGTCCATCGTGCAGATGCCCGCCGGCATCCCGGTAGCGACCCTGGCGATCGGCAAGGCCGGCGCGATCAACGCCGCGTTGCTGTCCGCCAGCATCCTGGGCGCCAAGCATCCGCAGTTTCATGCGGTGCTGAAAAAATTCCGTGCTGAGCAGACAGACAGCGTGCTGGACAATCCAGACCCACGTATCGCCTGAGGTTGTTGACGATGAAAATCGGTGTAATCGGTGGCGGCCAACTGGGTCGCATGCTCGCTCTGGCGGGAACCCCGCTGGGGATGAATTTCGCTTTCCTGGACCCGGCGCCGGACGCTTGCGCGGCCGCCTTGGGTGAACACCTGCGCGCGGACTACAGCGACCCGGACCACCTGCGCCAGTTGGCCGACGAAGTCGACCTGGTGACCTTCGAGTTTGAAAGCGTCCCGGCCGAAACCGTGGCCTTCCTGTCGCAGTTCGTACCGGTGTACCCGAGCGCCGAAGCCCTGCGCATCGCGCGCGACCGCTGGTTCGAAAAGAGCATGTTCAAGGACCTGGGCATTCCGACGCCGGCCTTCGCTGATATCCAGTCCCAGGCGGACCTGGACGCCGCCGTCGCCAGTATCGGCCTGCCGGCCGTGCTGAAAACCCGCACCCTGGGCTATGACGGCAAGGGCCAGAAAGTGCTGCGCACCGCTGCCGATGTAGTTGGCACCTTCGCCGAGCTGGGCAGCGTCGCCTGCCTGCTGGAAGGCTTTGTGCCGTTTACCGGCGAAGTCTCGTTGATCGCCGTGCGCGCCCGTGATGGCGAAACCCGTTTCTACCCGTTGGTGCACAACACCCACGTCAACGGCATCCTCAAGCTCTCCGTGGCCAGCACTGACCACCCGCTGCAGGCGCTGGCCGAAGACTACTCCAGCCGCGTGCTCAAGCAGCTGGATTACGTCGGCGTGATGGCGTTCGAGTTCTTTGAAGTCGATGGCGGCCTCAAGGCTAACGAAATCGCCCCGCGCGTGCACAACTCCGGGCACTGGACCACCGAAGGCGCCGAGTGCAGCCAGTTCGAAAACCACTTGCGGGCGGTGGCGGGCTTGCCGTTGGGCTCCACGGCCAAGGTGGGCGAGAGCGCCATGCTCAACTTCATCGGCGTGGTACCGCCGGTTGAGCGGGTAATGGCGATCGACGATTGCCATGTGCATCACTACGGCAAGGCCTTCAAGGCCGGGCGCAAGGTGGGTCACGCCAACCTGCGTTGCAAGGACCGCGCGACCCTTCAGGCGCAGATTCTCAAGGTCGAAGCCTTGATCGCCGAACAATAAGCCGCGCCGCCACGGGAACCATTAAGGCTCGGCGTCTCTCTGATTGCAGGATGCCGAAGTCTGACTAGGCTTTGGCATGTCTCATACCAATCAGAGGGAAATGCCATGGGTATTATCGGAACCATTTTTATCGGCTTGATCGTCGGCCTGCTGGCGCGTTTCCTCAAGCCTGGCGACGACAGCATGGGCTGGATCATGACCATCCTGCTGGGTATCGCCGGCTCCCTGGCCGCGACTTACGGTGGTCAGGCACTGGGCATCTACCAGGCGGGTCAAGGCGCAGGCTTCCTCGGTGCCTTGGTCGGCGCTATCGTGCTGCTGGTGATCTACGGCCTGATCAAAAGGAAATAACCAGCCGACAAAGTCCTCTGCGCTGCGCAGGCGCAGAGGGCTAGAATGCTCGCCACCTGAACTTGCCGAGCCTCTGCATGCGCCATCTTTTGTTGACTCTCCTCTTGCTGGGCCCAGGCCTGGTACACGCTGGCGAACTGCCGGAAACCGACTGGCTGGACCTGATGCCACTGTCGGATCAGAAAGCCCTCGAGGCCATGCCCGAGATCGATCACAACTCCCCCGAAGCCCAAGGCACCTTTACCGATAAAGGCGGCTTGAAGCAGAGCAAAGGCTTGCCGGCGGTGATGTATTCCACCAAGACCGTGGCGGCCATGAACGGCAAGAACATCCGTATCGGCGGCTACCCGGTGCCGTTGGAAACCGACGCCAAGGGTCGCAGCACGCTGTTTTTCCTGGTGCCCTACCCAGGCGCCTGCATCCACGTGCCGCCACCGCCGCCTAACCAACTGGTGCTGGTGCGGTATCCGAAGGGTTTGAAGCTGGAGGATATCTATACGCCGCTGTGGGTCACGGGCACGTTGAAGGTAGAGAAGGTGAACAACGATCTGGCGGATGCGGCGTATGCGCTGGATGCGGGGAAGGTGAGGGTGGTGAAGGAGTCGGATCTCTAGGTTTGCACAGAACCAATGTGGGAGGGGGCTTGCCCCCGATAGCGGTGTATCAGTCACCTATGAATTGACTGAACCACCGCTATCGGGAGCAAGCCCCCTCCCACATTTTGATCTTCATCTACAGGGCGATAGCGGTGATGCTCACGCCGAGGGTGTGGCTTTCGCCTGGCTTCAAGGCCACCACATCTTCCAGCACATTCGCCGTCTCGATGCACAGCATCCCCTGCCAGCCATCGTCGGCCATGTCATCGAAGGCCTTGGCGCGTTCGGTCCAGGGGTTCCAGATCACCGTCGATTTCGAGCCCTGGCTGGTGAGTTGCACGCGGCGTCCCCAGTCTTTATCGACAATACTCAGTTCAGCCGGCGTATCCAGATAGATGCGATCGGTCTCTGCGGTGAAGTGCAGCAGGCCGGATTGCTGTTTCTCGGCCCAGCCATCGGCGGTGTCGATGTATGTCGACCCGTCCAGGCCTTCGACCTGCACGTTGCGCACATCGCTGACGGCGAAGTAGGTGTGCAGCGCCTGGCTGAGCGTCACCGTGTCAGTGCCACGGTTATGGCTGGTCAGGTGGATATGCAACTGGTCGTCCAGCACCAGGCTCAGCTTCAAATCGACCGGATGGGGCCAGCCAGGAAAGCCGCCGGCGGGTACCGGCAGCACAAGGTCTACCCGCAGCGCTTGGCCTTGCAGCTCGGTCGCGGCTAACTCCCACAGCGCCGTACGCACAAAACCGTGGGCACCGGCCGGCTGATCGCTGTGGCGCATTGCCTTAACACTCTGCGGGTTGCGGTCGAATAGGCCAAACCACGGCCAGCAAACCGGTACGCCGGTGCGGATGCCTTTGCCTTTTTTGAACACCGCTTCAGGATTCGGCCAGATCAGCGGCTGCTCGCCGTCGCGCTGGTAGCTGAAGAGATGCGCGCCCTGTTGGGCCACCATCAATTCAGCGCCGTTGTGGCGGATGCGCCAGCAGTCCAGCTCGTCGATTTTCACGGTTTCAACGTGGGGCGTCGGCATAACAAAGCACTCTCAGTGGCAGGCAATGGGGCAATTGACCGTCAAAACCCGGTGAGGTTTAACGCGCGCGCGATGGAACCGAGCGCGTGCGGCCACTGCCATCGATGGCGACGAACACGAATACCGCCTCGGTGACCTTGCGCCATTCGCTGGACAGCGGGTCGTCGCTCCACACTTCGACCATCATCTGGATCGAGCTGCGGCCGATTTCCAGGGCCTGGGTATAAAAGGACAACTGCGCGCCCACCGCGACCGGTACCAGGAAGGCCATGCGATCAATCGCCACGGTCGCCACGCGCCCGCCCGCGACCTTGCTGGCCATGGCAGTGCCGGCCAGGTCCATCTGCGCGACCAGCCAGCCACCGAAAATATCGCCAAAACCATTGGTTTCACGCGGAAGCGCGGTGATTTGCAGGGCGAGATCGCCTTGCGGGATAGGATCTTCTTGTTCGAGTTCGATCATGCCGAGGGTGCCTCTGACCCGTGACGCTTCATGGGTATTTCAAGTGGATAGCCGTCTTCTGGAAAAACGTTTCAGCACCAACATACACCGCTCGATGCGTTTCTCGTAAGGCGAACTAAAGGGAAACTCTGCCAAATCGGCTGGATGGCGCCCAACAACGTTTTGGCACAGCAGCCCCTCAAGGCTGGGGTTCCTGCGCTTGCACGGGCGAGTATATCGAGACGCCGGCGCGACGACGACCACCTGAGGCTCATTTGGTCGGTAAATAGACGCTGTATCGGGGCTTTTGCGCGCAACTGTTCTCATGGCGCTGTGCTTTTTCAAGCGATTTGCTATCTTGCCAAACCCGCCGCAAGTCACAGGCGCGCAGTCCTTTACGATGACTACTATAAGAGAAGCCTTGCCATGTCCTCCGTGCCCGCAAGCAGCGCGCAACCTTCGCGCCCGCTGACCCGCAACGACTACAAAACCCTGTCGCTGTCTGCCTTGGGCGGGGCGCTGGAGTTCTACGACTTCATCATTTTCGTGTTTTTCGCCACGGTGGTCGGAAAACTGTTCTTCCCCGTCGACATGCCCGAATGGCTGCGCATGATGCAGACATTCGGCATCTTCGCCGCCGGCTACCTGGCCCGCCCCCTGGGCGGCATCATCATGGCGCACTTCGGCGACCTGCTGGGCCGCAAGAAAATGTTCACCCTGAGCATCTTCATGATGGCCGTGCCGACCTTGATCATGGGCCTGCTGCCGACCTACGCGCAGATCGGCTTGTGGGCGCCGCTCCTGCTCCTGCTGATGCGCATCATCCAGGGCGCGGCCATTGGCGGTGAGGTTCCCGGCGCCTGGGTATTCGTCTCCGAACACGTGCCGCCACGCCATATCGGCTACGCCTGCGGCACCCTGACCAGCGGCCTCACCGCCGGTATCTTGCTGGGTTCGCTGGTGGCCACGGCGATCAACTCGATCTACAGCCCGGAGCAGGTTTCAGAGTTTGCCTGGCGTATTCCGTTCCTGCTCGGCGGCGTGTTCGGCTTGCTGTCGGTGTACCTGCGACGCTGGTTGCATGAAACGCCGATCTTCGCCGAAATGCAGCAACGCAAGACCCTGGCCGCCGAGCTGCCGTTGCGCGCGGTACTGCGCGACCATCGTGGCGCTATCGTGTTGTCGATGCTGCTGACCTGGCTGCTGTCGGCGGGCGTCGTGGTGGTCATCCTGATGACCCCGACCGTGCTGCAGACCGTCTACCACTTCAGCCCCACGGTGGCGTTGCAGGCCAACAGCCTGGCTATTGTCACCCTGAGCCTGGGTTGCATCGCCGCCGGCGCGCTGGCCGACCGCTTCGGCGCCGGCCGGGTGCTGATCACCGGTTGCGCCTTACTGCTGGCCACGTCCTGGACGCTTTATCACAGCCTGATGGCCCATCCGGACTGGCTGTTCCCGCTGTACGCCTTGACCGGCCTGTTTGTAGGCACTATCGGCGTGGTGCCTTACGTGATGGTGAAAGCTTTCCCGCCGGTGGTGCGCTTCAGCGGCTTGTCGTTTTCCTACAACGTGGCCTACGCCGTGTTCGGCGGGCTGACGCCGCTGGCGGTGTCGCTGCTGATGAAGGAGAGCCCGATGGGGCCGGCGTACTATGTGGCGGTGCTGTGTGTGATGGGGATGGTGGTGGGTGGGTATCTGTGGAAGCGTGGGCGTTGAGCGAGTAGGAAGCCTTTTATGTACACGGAGGTACCTTCCAGTTGGATTTTTTACAGGGGGCGCCATGTGGAGAGCCTTGTCTGGCATTCTGATGCTGGTAAACGAGCTCCTCCCGTGAGCATGTTATCCAGAGCCATTGCTGCGTCGCGGCTGTTGATTACTTGGTATTCGACCATAAGATCGAGCAACCAAAGTGCACCGTGCACTTGCAGGCCGTCTCGAATTGCCTGGCGGCGGAGCTTCCCATCACCCGTCAGTAACGGCCTGCCGGTTACTTGTGCCAGCAGGTAACAGGAAACGTCCGCCAATGAGCTGTTGTTGTGTTCGACTTTGAGTTCTACGAGCTTTCTTACGCCGTCCTCATCGAATGATTCGACAAGCAGGCCCCGCGCGAGCAGCTCGTCACGGGGAAAGTCCTCCAGTTCGTGCATGACGAAATCAGTGCAACAAAGAGTGAATGGCAGTCTGAACATATGATCCAGCAATCCCGCGTTTCTGAAGTCAATCCAGATGTTGGTGTCGCTGATATAGATCAGGCTCATGCACTCTCCAGTGAGCCCAGAAAATTGGGATCCAGAGCCTTCACTGGACGACGCAGTAACTCAGCCGCTCGTGACTTGGTAATAAGACCCTCTGCCAACCCCCAAAATACCAGTGATTCGAAACGCTGAGGGGGTTTGCAAGGTAGCGGTTCAGGCTCCGCCTTTCGCCAGCCATTGCTGCTGAATTGAATAGTCAGGGACTTATAGCCACCTTCACCCAACAGGTTGAGGTCTTTCAAACGACGGAGCGCCGCATGCATGGATAGCCCGTATTGCCGTTTGACGATCAAAAGCTCACGGGGGTGAACACGTGATCGCTGATGGCTGCCAAAGTCTCCGGTGACACTTTTAGCGGGATAAAGAAAAGCCCCTGCAAAGCGGTGGCAGCAGTTTTCCTTATCGCGCTCGGACATATCATCTGGCAGGCGCATCACCCAATGTCCCAATTCATGGGCTGCAGTGAAGCGAATGCGCTCACCGGGTCGTTGCGCATTCAATGCAATCAACACGTGTTGGCCGTCATGAGTAGCGGCGCAGGCACCATCAAAATCATCAGGGCCGTTCAGCATCACCACCTTGATGCCGTGCTCTTCCAACTGCTCGGTCAGATGGGCGATAGGATCTTCACCGATGTCCCAATATCGGCGGAGCTCATCTGCCG
Source organism: Pseudomonas sp. R4-35-07 (assembly GCF_003852235.1). Classification (NCBI taxonomy): domain Bacteria; kingdom Pseudomonadati; phylum Pseudomonadota; class Gammaproteobacteria; order Pseudomonadales; family Pseudomonadaceae; genus Pseudomonas; species Pseudomonas sp. R4-35-07. The sequence goes on along the minus strand of NZ_CP027732.1, from coordinate 5,745,848 downwards.
CTCGTTCAGCTTCGCCAATAGACGATACCGACAACATCTGCGCAGGCGTTTTGGCAGTTTGGATGTCCACCGGGTCGAAGCACTCTTCAAGGGCGATATAACGTTCCAGATGCTCTCGAATCTGCTCCTCGACCTGGATCTGCCGGTATCGCGGCATCTTCGCCAGCTTACGAAATTCCAGCGGAGCGAGTGGCAATGCCTGGGTACGGAAAAAATACTCCGGGCTCACCTCCAGCGCCTTTGCCAATTGCAAAAGGCGCTGGGAGTTGGGGGTACTCGACCCTTTTTCATATTTGCTCAGACCTTGCTTGGTTATATCGCCAAGACTGAGCGCGAGCGCTTCCAGCGACATACCACGCAACAACCTTGCGCGGCGAATTCGATCATTAATCATGTGAGATCTCCTTAGGTTGACAAGGCTATGCTTTTGCATTTTTTTGTCAACCCAAGGTCTACGTTGGATGTCCGAATCCCGGCGGGTGAGTTTGCGTTGGCGCGAGGGAGGTTAGTAAGGCCGGTTCCGAGCGACAACCCTAAATAGTTGTGGGAACTCTCTGGTTAACAATTACAGAGTGTTTCTAAACCATAGGCCCATGACGCTCATCTGCTCATGCAACCCAGTATTTCCGAGCGTTTGCCTCTCAAATGCCCGTCCTCTTCCAATACTGGCCTTTCATCTAATTGTCACATTCCAGACATAGAGTGTTCACACGGCCTACCGATACTTGGCCCCGATCCAACTATCCCTATCTGCTAGGAGTAAGGCATGAAACTGAAGCGTTTGATGGCGGCAATGACGTTCGTCGCTGCTGGCGTTGCAACTGCCAACGCGGTGGCTGCTGGTGTTGACCCGGCCATCCCGGCTTACGTAAAGACCACTGGTGTGTCGGGCAACTTGTCCAGCGTCGGTTCCGATACCCTGGCCAACCTGATGACCCTGTGGGCCGAGGGTTACAAAAAGGAATACCCGAACGTCAACATTCAGATTCAAGCTGCCGGCTCCGCCACTGCGCCACCTGCGCTGACTGAAGGCACCTCCAACCTGGGCCCGATGAGCCGCAAGATGAAGGATACGGAGCTGGCGGCCTTCGAGCAGAAGTACGGCTACAAGCCAACCGCTATCCCGGTTGCCGTGGACGCCCTGGCAGTCTTCGTGCACAAGGACAACCCGATCCAGCACCTGACCATGGAACAGGTCGACGCGATCTTCTCCTCGACGCGTCTGTGCGGCGCCAAAGCCGACGTGAAAACCTGGGGTGACCTGGGCGTGACCGGCGACCTGGCCAACAAGCCGGTGCAACTGTTCGGGCGTAACTCGGTGTCCGGCACTTACGGCTACTTCAAGGAAGAAGCCCTGTGCAAAGGCGACTACAAGCCTAACGTGAACGAACAACCGGGCTCGGCTTCGGTCGTGCAGTCGATCAGCTCCTCGCTGAACGGCGTCGGTTACTCGGGCATTGGCTACAAGACCGCCAGTGTGAAGACCGTGGCGTTGGCCAAGAAAGGCAGCACTGACTTCATCGAAGACACTGAAGAAAACGCCCTCAACGGCAAGTATCCGCTGTCGCGTTTCCTCTACGTGTACGTCAACAAAGCCCCGAACAAGCCGCTGGCCCCGCTGGAAGCTGAGTTCGTGAAACTGGTGCTGTCCAAGCAGGGCCAGGAAGTGGTGGTCAAGGATGGCTACATCCCACTGCCAGCCAAAGTGGCCGCCAAGGCCCTGGCTGACCTGGGTCTGAAAGAAGGCAACTAAGCCTGCTTTACCTGGTGTAGCAGCGGGCCCTGTGGGAGCGAGCAAACCGGCTCACCACACGGCCCCTGCAGCCCTAATTTTTGTGTCCGCTGCCAGCTTTGCTACGCGGCGGATTTCTTGCGTCACTGCATTGTCATCTTTCTGTCATACAGGATCGCTAGGGTGTGCGCATGAATGATCTGGCCAATTCCACCATGACGACGACTTCTCCCCCAAGCGCATTGATTTCAATACGCCTGAGCTGCAACGCAAGCGCCGCATTCGCGCGCTCAAGGATCGTTTCACCCGTTGGTATGTACTGGTCGGCGGTCTCGCTGTGCTGGCTGCCATTACCCTGATTTTCTTCTTCCTCGCCTATGTCGTTGCGCCGCTGTTCCAGGGCGCCTCGCTGACCAAGGAAGACGCGCTGACGCCCGCCTGGATGCAGGACGCCGGCAAGCCCTTGCTGATCTCGCTTGAAGAACAGAACCAGGTCGCCATGCGGGTTTCCGACAAGGGCCAGGCGCTGTTCTTTGAAGTCGACACTGGCGCTGAATTAAAGCGCGTCGACCTGCCACTGCCGGCCGGTACCCAGGTGGTGTCCATCGGTGAAGACCAGCCGGGCAGCCCGTTGGTGATCCTGGGTCTGTCCAACGGCCAGTCCATGGTGTTCCGCCACACCTACAAGGTGTCCTACCCGGACGGCAAGAAAACCATCAGCCCTGCGATCGAATATCCCTACGGTGAAACGCCGATCGTGTTGGATGAAGCCGGCCGCCCGTTGGAGCACGTCGCGCTCAATGCCACCGATACCTCCCTGGTGGTGGCCGGCTCGGCCGGTTCGCACTTGAACGTGCTGACCCTGAGCCGTGAAGAAAACATGATGACCGGCGAAGTCACCAGCGAGCAGAAGCGGGTCGAACTGCCGCAAATGACCGAGCCGGTGAAGGCGATCTTCATCGACCCGCGCCAGCAATGGTTGTATGTGATCAACGGTCGCGTCCTGGCCGATGTGTTCAGCCTGCGCGACAAGAGCCTCAACGGTCGCTACAAACTGCTTGAAGACGGCAATGCCGAAGTCACCGCCAGTACCCAGCTGGTGGGCGGCATCTCGTTGATCGTCGGTAACTCCAAAGGTGGCCTGGCCCAGTGGTTCATGGCCCGCGACCCGGATGGCGAGCAGCGCCTCAAGCAAATCCGTACCTTCCAGATGGGCACTGCGCCCATCATGGAAATCACGGCTGAGGAACGTCGCAAAGGCTTCACCGCCCTCGACGCTTCCGGCCAGTTCGGCGTGTTCCACAGCACCGCGCACCGCACCTTGTTGGTCGACCCGGTGGTCGACGGCCAGGGCGTGTTCGGCCTGTCACCACGGGCCAACCGCGTGATCGTCGAGGCCGGTGGCAAGCTGCAACCGCTGCTGCTCGACAATCCGCACCCGGAAGTGTCCTGGAGCGCGCTGTGGAGCAAGGTCTGGTACGAGAACTACGACGAGCCTAAATACGTCTGGCAATCGACCGCCGCCAACACCGACTTCGAACCCAAGATGAGCCTGGCGCCGCTGACCTTCGGTACGCTGAAGGCCGCGTTCTACGCGATGTTGCTCGCCGCGCCGCTGGCCGTTGCCGCCGCGATCTACACGGCTTACTTCATGGCCCCGACCCTGCGCCGCAAGGTCAAGCCGGTGATCGAGTTGATGGAAGCGATGCCGACGGTGATCCTCGGCTTCTTCGCCGGCCTGTTCCTGGCGCCCTATGTGGAAGGGCACCTGCCGGGGATTTTCAGCCTGCTGATGCTGTTGCCGATCGGCATCCTGGTGGCCGGCTTTGTGTTCAGCCGCTTGCCTGAATCGATCCGCCTGCGCGTTCCCGATGGCTGGGAAAGCGCGATCCTGATCCCGGTGATCCTGTTAGTGGGCTGGCTCTCGCTGTACATGAGCCCGTACTTGGAAACCTGGTTCTTCGGCGGTGACATGCGCATGTGGATCTCCCATGACCTGGGCATTACCTACGACCAGCGCAACGCCCTGGTGGTCGGCCTGGCCATGGGCTTTGCGGTAATCCCGAACATCTACTCCATCGCTGAAGACGCCGTGTTCAGTGTGCCGCGCGGCCTGACCCTGGGCTCCCTGGCCCTGGGCGCCACGCCATGGCAGACCATGACCCGCGTGGTCATCCTCACCGCCAGCCCGGGCATCTTCTCTGCGCTGATGATCGGCATGGGCCGCGCGGTCGGCGAGACCATGATCGTGCTGATGGCCACCGGTAACACGCCGGTGATGGAGATGAACCTGTTCGAAGGCCTGCGCACGCTGGCGGCCAACGTCGCGGTGGAAATGCCCGAGTCGGAAGTGGGCGGCAGTCACTACCGCGTGCTGTTCCTCTCGGCGCTGGTGCTGCTGCTGTTCACTTTCATCATGAACACCCTCGCCGAGCTGATTCGTCAGCGTCTGCGCAAGAAATACTCGTCGCTTTAAGAAAGGTAGAAGTCTGTGAAACAGAACTCCCTGAATGGATGGTTCAAGAGCGGCGCCCCGGGCGTCTGGATCAGCGGTGGCGCGGTGTCCATCGCGGTCATCATGACCCTGGGTTTGCTGGCGGTGATTGCGGTGCGCGGTTTGGGCCACTTCTGGCCGGCTGACCTGATCCAGGCCACCTACAACGTGCCGGGCCAGGAAAATCATATCGTCATCGGCGAAATGGTGCAGAAGGAAGAAGTGCCCCGCGAGCGCCTGAAAAGCGCTGGCCTGCCGGTGCCCGACGAGGGCCCGGAGTTCATGACTCGCGAGCTGATCAAGGTCGGCAACCGCGACTTGAACGGCAATGATTTCACCTGGATCGTCGGCGAATGGTTGAAGGACCAGACCAAACCGGTGCAGTTGATGACCATCGAGCGACGTGAGTGGGGTAACTTCTACGGCACCCTGGTCAACGTCAAGCAGGACGGCAAGGTCGTCGCCGAAGGCGAGGCCGCGTGGCCGGAGCTGCAAGCTCGCGTAGATCGGGTCAACAAGCTCGCCGCCCAGCTCAAGAGCCTGGAAAAAACCGATATCGGCGCGATCAACGCCGGGCTGGAGCGCGTCCGCCTGCACGGCCGCAAGTTGGAACTGGAAGGCAAGCTCGACGCCGCCGCCCAAGCCGACATGGACGCCGACCGCGCCGAATTGAATGCCCGCTATCAGGACATCGAAGCGCGCCTGGCCGACCTGCACGCGCAGTTCAACCGCGACGCGCTGACGGCCCGTGACGGCAACGGCAAGGAAATCGAAATCGGCATCGGCAAAGTGGTGCATGCCTACCAGCCGAACGCCATGGGCACGATGACCAAGATCGGCTTCTACTTCAGCAAGGTCTGGGAGTTCTTGAGCGACGACCCACGGGAAGCCAACACTGAAGGCGGAATCTTCCCGGCGATCTTCGGCACTGTGATGATGACCTTGATCATGGCGATGATCGTGACGCCGTTCGGCGTGCTGGCAGCGGTGTACCTGCGTGAATACGCCAAGCAGAACGCCCTGACGCGGATCATCCGCATCGCGGTCAACAACCTGGCGGGCGTGCCGGCCATCGTCTACGGCGTGTTCGGCCTGGGCTTCTTCGTGTATGTACTGGGTGACTCGGTGGACCGGCTGTTCTTCGCCGAAGCCTTGCCGGCGCCGACCTTCGGTACGCCGGGCCTGCTTTGGGCCTCGCTGACCCTGGCGCTGCTGGCGGTGCCGGTGGTGATCGTGGCGACTGAAGAAGGCCTGGCGCGCATACCTCGCACCGTGCGTGAAGGGTCCCTGGCACTCGGCGCGACCAAGGCGGAAACGCTGTGGAAGATCGTGCTGCCAATGGCCAGCCCGGCGATGATGACCGGCATGATCCTCGCCGTGGCCCGTGCCGCCGGTGAAGTGGCGCCGCTGATGCTGGTCGGCGTGGTGAAGCTGGCCCCGTCGCTGCCGTTGGACGGTAACTACCCATACCTGCACCTTGACCAGAAGATCATGCACCTGGGCTTCCATATCTATGACGTCGGCTTCCAGAGCCCCAACGTCGAGGCAGCGCGGCCGCTGGTGTACGCCACCGCGTTGCTGCTGGTGCTGGTGATCGCCACGCTCAACCTGTCGGCGGTGTGGATACGTAACCACCTGCGCGAGAAGTACAAGGCGTTGGACAGCTAAAGCTATTAGCCACAAGCGGCAAGCTACAAGCCGCTTTTGCTCAAATCTTGCAGCTTGCAGCTAAAAGCTTGCAGCTACGAACGGAGTGAGACCATGCAACATGAAACCCATTCCCACGGCATCAACATGTCTGCCCTGGGTCGCGACAAGCAGAGCCTGAGCCTGGCCCAGGAAACCGTGGCCATCGAAGTGCCCGGCCTGAGCCTCTACTATGGTGAAAAGCAGGCGCTGTTCGACGTCAGCATGAACATCCCCAAGCAGCGCGTGACCGCCTTCATCGGCCCGTCGGGCTGCGGCAAGTCCACGCTGCTGCGCACCTTCAACCGCATGAACGACCTGGTGGACGGTTGCCGTGTGGAAGGCGCGATCAACCTCTACGGCACCAACATCTACCGCAAGGGCGAAGATGTGGCCGAGTTGCGCCGCCGCGTGGGCATGGTGTTCCAGAAGCCCAACCCGTTTCCCAAGACCATCTATGAAAACGTGGTCTATGGCCTGCGCATCCAGGGCATCAACAAGAAGCGCATCCTCGATGAAGCCGTGGAATGGGCGCTCAAGGGGGCCGCGCTGTGGGATGAGGTCAAGGACCGTCTGCACGAGTCGGCCCTGGGCCTGTCCGGCGGCCAGCAGCAGCGCCTGGTGATCGCGCGCACCATCGCCGTGGAGCCTGAAGTGCTGTTGCTCGACGAACCGTGCTCGGCGCTCGACCCGATCTCGACGCTCAAAGTCGAAGAGCTGATCTACGAGCTCAAATCCAAGTTCACCATCGTCATCGTGACCCACAACATGCAGCAGGCGGCGCGGGTGTCCGACTACACCGCGTTCATGTACATGGGCAAGCTGGTGGAGTTTGGCGATACCGATACCCTGTTCACCAATCCGGCGAAGAAGCAGACCGAAGACTACATCACCGGTCGCTATGGCTAGGGCTGGGGTGCTAGCCGCAAGCTTCAAGCGGCAAGTAAAAGCAGTTCAGTGCCACGACACCTATCAACTTGCAGCTTGTAGCTTGTCGCTTACAGCGTTTGCGGAGCAAACCCATGATTAGCAAAGAAGGCCTTACCCACCACATCTCCGCGCAGTTCAACGCCGAGCTTGAGGAAGTGCGCAGCCACCTCCTGGCGATGGGCGGCCTGGTGGAGAAGCAAGTCAACGATGCGGTCACCGCGCTGATCGAGGCCGACTCGGGCCTGGCCCAGCAAGTGCGTGAGATCGATGACCAGATCAACCAGATGGAACGCAACATCGACGAAGAATGCCTGCGCATCCTGGCGCGGCGCCAACCGGCGGCCTCGGACCTGCGCTTGATCATCAGCATCTCCAAGTCGGTGATCGACCTCGAGCGTATCGGCGACGAAGCCACCAAGATCGCCCGCCGCGCCATCCAACTGTGCGAAGAAGGCGAAGCGCCGCGCGGTTACGTGGAAGTGCGCCATATCGGCGACCAGGTGCGCAACATGGTGCGCGATGCCCTCGATGCGTTTGCGCGCTTCGATGCGGACCTGGCGCTGTCGGTGGCTCAGTACGACAAGGTCATCGATCGCGAATACAAGACCGCCCTGCGTGAACTGGCGACCTACATGATGGAAGACCCGCGCTCTATCTCGCGTGTCTTGAGCATCATCTGGGTGCTGCGCTCCCTGGAGCGCATCGGCGACCATGCGCGCAATATCTCGGAATTGGTGATTTACCTGGTGCGCGGCACCGACGTTCGGCACATGGGCCTCAAGCGCATGAAAGCCGAAGTTGAAGGCAATGCTGATCTTATCCCTAATGTTCCGGGCGAATCTGACGATAAGTAAGGTTGCCCGAGAAATTAACGCCCGGCCATTGGCCGGGCGTTTTCGTTTGCGGCGAGCGGAATTTATTGCGGATAGGGCCAAATAAGTCCTAACGTGACTGCAGAGTTTTGGCAAACTGCCATCAGTCAGGCGTACTGCCAGCAAGGTTTTATAGGATGAAGGGTCGATGAGCAAAGTCAGTGTGTTGGTGGTGGATGACGCCTCGTTTATTCGCGACCTGGTGAAGAAGTGCCTGCGCAATTACTTCCCCGGGATCCAGATCGAAGATGCGGTGAACGGCAAGAAGGCGCAATCCATTCTGATGCGCGAGTCTTTCGACCTGGTGCTGTGCGACTGGGAAATGCCAGAGATGTCCGGGCTTGAGCTGTTGACCTGGTGCCGCGAGCAAGCCCATCTGAAGGCCATGCCGTTCGTGATGGTGACCAGCCGTGGCGACAAGGAAAACGTAGTGCAGGCGATCCAGGCCGGTGTTTCCGGTTACGTCAGCAAGCCGTTCACCAACGAACAATTGCTGAACAAGGTCAAGCAGGCGCTGCACAAGATCGGCCGCCTCGACGCGTTGATCGCCAGCGCGCCGACCAAGATGAACTCGGCCTTCGGCAACGACTCCCTGAGCGCGCTGACCGGTGGCAAGCCTGATGCCGTCAAGCCGGCACCAGTTGCCGCCGCCCCGAGCAGAGGCCTGCTCAACAGCGCGCCTGTCACCGCCGCCCCGGCCCCTTCGCCTGCCGGCGGACGTGGTCAAGGCCAGTTGCGCCTGTCCAGCGGCACCCAGCAATGCGTGATCAAGGCGCTGAGCATCAAGGAGGCGTTGTTGGTGGTGCGTCGCGGTGAGGTCCTGCCCCAGGTGCTGGAAAGCGCCGTGCTCGACCTTGAGCAAGGCGAAAACGCTGAAGTGGCGCGCCTCAATGGCTACCTGCACGCGATCGTTGCCTACGAGCCCAAGCCCGACAGCGACTGGCTGCAACTGACCTTCCGGTTTATCGACCAGGATGCGCAGAAGCTGGACTACATCTCCCGCCTGATCGCGCGGGGCACGGCGCAGAAGCATTTCGTGCCGGGTGCTTGATCCGAAGGATGGCTACTTACCAATGTGGGAGGGGGCTTGCTCCCGATTGCGGAGTATCAGTCACTGTATCGGGTGGCTGACACACTGCTATCGGGAGCAAGCCCCCTCCCACATTTGGTTTGCGTTCCTGCAGTCAGTCCAGCATTAGCACCTTGGCCAGCACGATCTTCGGCCCTTTCATCTTCTTGATGATGATCCGCAAGCCTTCAACCTCCAGCACTTCCTCTTCTTCCGGCACCCGCTTCAAGGTGTCGTAGATCAGGCCCGCCAGGGTTTCGGCTTCGATGTGGTCCAGGTCGACGCCGAGCAGGCGCTCTACCTTGAACAGTGGGGTGTCGCCACGCACCAGCAGCTTGCCCGGCTGGTAGGCGAGGATGCCGCGCTCGGCCTTGCGGTGTTCGTCCTGAATATCGCCCACCAGCACTTCCAGCACGTCTTCCATGGTCAGGTAGCCAATGATCTTGCCATCGGCTTCTTCCACCAGGGCGAAGTGCGCGCCGCCTTTGCGGAACTGCTCCAGCAACTGCGACAACGGCATGTGGCGCGATACGCGCTCCAGCGGGCGGGTCAGTTCGGCCAGGTTGAACGACTCGGGGATATGGTCCAGGGCCGCCAGTTCCAGCAGCAGGTCCTTGATGTGCAACAGGCCCACAAACTCATTGCGCACCGCGTCATACACCGGGTAACGGCTGAATTTATGGCGGCGGAACAGCGCGAGGATTTCCTTGAGGGGCGCGTTGAAGTCCAGGGTAACCAGGTCTTCCCGGGAGTTGGCCCAGTCCACCACTTCCAGTTCGCCCATTTCCACGGCGGAGGCGAGTACGCGCATGCCTTGGTCGCTGGGGTCCTGGCCACGGCTGGAGTGCAGGATCAGCTTGAGTTCTTCGCGGCTGTAATGGTGTTCGTGATGCGGGCCGGGCTCGCCTTGACCTGCGATGCGCAAGATAGCATTGGCGCTGGCGTTGAGCAGGTAGATCGCCGGGTACATCGCCCAGTAGAACAGGTAGAGCGGCACGGCGGTCCACAGCGACAGCAATTCGGGCTTGCGGATGGCCCAGGATTTGGGGGCCAGCTCACCGACCACGATGTGCAGGTAGGAAATCACGAAGAAGGCGGCAAAGAACGACACGCCCTTGATCACTTCCGGCGACTCAACGCCTGCGGCGCCCAGCAACGGCTCGAGGATATGGGCGAAGGCCGGCTCACCGACCCACCCCAGGCCCAGGGAGGCGAGGGTGATGCCCAGCTGGCAGGCCGACAGGTAAGCGTCGAGCTGGCTGTGCACGGTGCGCAGGATCTGCCCGCGCCAGCCGTTGGTGTGGGCGATGGCCTCGACTCGCGTCGAGCGCAGTTTGACCATGGCAAATTCCGCCGCAACGAAGAAACCGTTGAGCAGTACCAAGACCAGTGCAAATAGAATCATGCCGAAATCGGCGAAAAGTGTAGCGAGGGTGATACCAGGGGAAGGGTCCATGATGGGGTTTTGCAGGTTCCGTATGTTCAATAAGGGGGGAGCAGGCCTGAAAAGCAGGCGCAAGTCGGCCAATGTAGCGGCTGACGGGGCGCTTGCCTAGTACTCACTGCCGGGCGGGGCCTGGAATGCGCCCTTCAAGACACTGCAAGTCCAAATGTGGGAGGGGGCTTGCCCCCGATAGCAGGGTGTCAGTCAGCACATCTGAAACTGATACACCGCTATCGGGGGCAAGCCCCCTCCCACATTAGTCTTGTAGCGTCTGCGGGTTATTCGTCGGTGCCGATCACCTGCGAGCGGGTCACCTGCGCGGGGGGAAAGTGGCAGGTAAACGTGCTGCCGTGTCCCAGCACGCTGCTGATTTCCAGGCGGGCGCGATGGCGCAGCAGCACGTGCTTGACGATCGCCAGGCCCAGCCCGGTGCCGCCGGTGTTGGAGTTGCGGCTGGAATCGACGCGGTAGAAGCGTTCGGTCAAGCGCGGCAGGTGCTTGGCGTCGATGCCGATGCCGGAATCCTGCACGCTCAGGTGCGCGCCGTGTGCGTCAGCCCACCAGCGGATGCGGATGTTGCCGTTGTCCTGGGTGTATTTCACCGCGTTGAACACCAGATTGGAGAACGCACTGCGCAGCTCGCCTTCGCTGCCCTTGAGCAACACCAGCGGGTCGGCTTCCAGGGTAATGTGCTGGCCGCGCTCGCCGGACAGGGCCTTGGCGTCATTCTTGATGGTGTACAGCAGGCTCTGCACGGCCACGGGGTGGTTGTCCGACGGATAATCAGTGGCTTCAAGCTTGGCCAGCAGCAACAGGTCGTTGAGCAGGGTTTGCATGCGTGAGCCTTGCTGCTGCATTTGCTGCAGGGCGCGACTCCAGCGCGGGTTGATCGCCTCGACATTGTCGAGCAGCGTCTCCAAATAGCCGCAGATCACCGTCAACGGTGTGCGCAGTTCGTGGGAAACGTTGGCGACGAAGTCTTTGCGCATCTGTTCCAACTGATGGATGCGGGTCACGTCGCGCACCAGCATCAAGTGCTCGTTGTTGCCGTAGCGCGTCAGGTACAGCTGGATACGCACGCGGTCGTTGGTGGGCGAGGGGATTTCCAGGGCTTCTTCGTAGTTGTCCTGCTCGAAGTATTCCTTGAAGCGCGGATGGCGCACCAGGTTGGTCACCGGCTGGCCGCTGTCCTGGGGCGTCTTGAGGCCCAGCAGGGTCTCGGCGGCGCGGTTCCACCATTCCAGGTTGCCGTCGCTGTCGAGCATGATCACCGCGTCCTTGAGCGCGGCAGTGGACTCCTGTACCCGGTCGATCACCGCTTGCAGGCGCCCGCGCACCCGTTGGTCGCGGCGTTGCAGGTGGTAGATGCTGTCGAACACCTCGCCCCACAGGCCGTAGCCATCGGGCGGTGCTTCGTCGGGTTTGTGCTGGCGCAGCCATTCATGCAGGCGCAGCAATTGTTTGAGGGTCCAGCCCAGGTACAGGGCGATGCCGATGGCCAGGCTCCAGCCGTAATAACCACTGATCAGCCCGACCAGCAGGCAGCCGGTGATCAGCAGGAGCATGTGGCGAATCAGGGTGCCATGCCAGTTTTGGTTCATGGAGCGTCCTTGGGAGCAGCTTTAAGTTTCAAGCTGCAAGCTTCAAGTCAGAGCGAGGCGGTTTTGTCTTGCCGCTTGTAGCTGATCACTTGCAGCCAGGTTTCAACCTTTGGTTGAAAACCGGTAGCCCGTGCCGCGCACGGTTTGTACCAGATTCTCATAGGCATCGCCCAAGGCTTTGCGCAGGCGGCGGATATGCACGTCGACCGTGCGCTCCTCCACGTACACATTGCCGCCCCACACCTGGTCCAGCAGTTGGCCGCGGGTGTAGGCGCGTTCCTGATGGGTCATGAAAAACTGCAGCAGGCGGTATTCGGTCGGGCCCATTTCGGCCGGCTTGCCGTCGATGGTCACTCGGTGGCTGATCGGGTCCAGGATCAGGCCGTCGACTTCGATCGGCGCTTCGCCATCGGTCGGACCGGCCCGGCGCAATACGGCTTTGAGGCGCGCGACCAGCTCTCGAGGGGAAAAAGGCTTGGTGATGTAGTCATCGGCACCGACTTCCAGGCCCTGGATCTTGTTGTCCTCTTCGCCCTTGGCGGTGAGCATGATGATCGGGATATCCCCGGTCAGCTCGTCACGCTTGAGGCGCCGGGCCAGTTCGATGCCGGAGGTGCCGGGGAGCATCCAGTCGAGCAGGATCAGGTCCGGCTTGCGGTCGACGATAATGGCATGGGCCTGCTGGGAGTTCTCCGCCTCCAGGCAGTCATAGCCGGCCATTTCCAACGCAACGGCGATCATCTCGCGAATGGGCGCTTCGTCGTCAACAATCAGAATGCTCCTGCCAACCATGCTCAAAATCCTCTTGTCATTTAACTGTCTTGCGCCGCATTAGATAACGGAATTATTGCAGTCGTGTGACAGTAATTTAGACGCTTGGGCAATTCACGGCACTCTGGACTACCCTTTGGGTCCGAATCCTGACAACCACAAAAGGAAGGTTCCGATGACTTACAGCACGATTTCCTGGAAAGCCCTGCTGGTAGCGGCCGCATTGACGCTGCCGGGCGTGGCATTCGCCGCAGAACCTGCGATGACGAAAAATGGGATGTTGGTCGATCACAAAGGCTTGACCCTCTACACCTTCGACAAGGATGCCGATGGCAAATCAGTGTGCAAGGACCAGTGCGCGACCAACTGGCCGCCACTGAAGGCGGAGTCTACCGATACCAAGGCTGGCGACTGGACAGTCATCACCCGCGACGACCAGACCAGCCAATGGGCCTACAAAGGCAAGCCGGTCTACACCTACAAGGATGACAAGAAGGCCGGAGACAAGACCGGTGATGGCAAGGGTGGGGTTTGGCACATCATCAAGCCTTGAGGCTGTTGCGCCTCTAAGATCATCGGGGGCAAGCCCCCTCCCACAATTGATTTGTGAACGCTTTCAAATGTGGGAGGGGCTTGCCCCCGATAGCGTCAGAACAGTCACCGCAATCCTCTCATCGCAACCCGTAGTCAGCCACAATCCCCACGAAAATCGCCAACCCCGCCCAATGGTTGTGCAAGAAGGCCTTGAAGCACTTCATGCGATCCCTGTCCCGGGTGTACCAGAATTCCCAGGCAAAACAGCCCGCCGCCGCCAGCAGCCCGAGGTGAAACCAGCCGCCCAGCTCGAACCGAGCCCCCGCGAGCAACAGGCACACCAGCGCCAGGCCCTGCAGGGTGAGAATGATCACACGGTCAGCATCACCAAACAGAATCGCGGTGGATTTCACCCCGATCTTCACGTCGTCGTCGCGGTCGGTCATCGCGTAATAGGTGTCGTAACCCACCGTCCACAACAGGTTGGCGATGTACAGCAGCCACGCCTCGGCCGGCAGGTGGCCGGTCTCGGCCGTGAACGCCATCGGCATGCCCCATGAAAACGCCGCGCCCAACACCACCTGCGGGTAATAGGTGTAGCGCTTCATGAACGGATAGCTCGCCGCCAGTGCCAGCCCGCCGAGGGACAGCAGGATGGTGCTGGCGTTGGTCAGCAGCACCAGCAGGAAGCTGACGCCCATCAACAGCGCAAAAAACACCAACGCCTCTTTCGAACTGATCCTGCCGCTGACCAGCGGACGTTGCTCGGTGCGTTTCACATGGCCGTCGACCTTGCGATCGGCCCAGTCATTGATCACACAGCCACCGGCACGGGTCAGCACCACGCCCAGCACGAAAATCATGATGTTGAGCAGCGACGGCGAGCCCTTGCCGGCGATCCACAGCGCCCATAGCGTCGGCCACAGCAGCAGGTAGATGCCGATAGGCTTGTCCATGCGCGTCAGCTGAATGAAATCCCAGGCCCTGGGGCTCAGGCGATTCAAGGATTTGAGTGCGCGTTGATACATCAGCGGTTCTCCGGATGGTCCTGCAGCACCTGCCAGAAACTCGGCAGGAAAACTTCCGCCACCAGCACGCTCAGCGAGCCACGATCAAAGCGCGAGCGACGTGCCCACAGCCCGTCGGCCTGATCCGCCGTGGGTAGCCATTGACCTGGGTAATGGCACACCTCGATCGGCTGGCGGGTAAAGGCGCGGTCGCAGAACAACAACTCGCCCAGCGACCGGCTGCCCAACTCATCCATATGCAAGCCGTCGCCCTGCAACGCGTCGCGCGACGCGACACTGCGGGCAAATACCCAAGGTTGGCCATGCCCGCGCAAATACACCTCGCGTACCCAGCCGATAGTCGCCGGGGGCAGGTCCAGCGCCGCGCATTCATCGTCGCGCAACGCTTGCCAGCCCTCGAGCAGCGGCGTCACGCTGAAGCCGTTCGCGGACAGCCCCGTCAGCCGCCGCGTCAGCGAGCCTTCATCGAACAGCCAATCGAGGGTCAGGGGCGCAGGCATTGGGCTCAGCAGGCTCTGGGGCAGCCATCGGCAAGCATCGGAAGGGGTGATTGAGTGCGGCACGGCGAGTCAATATTGGCAGCAAAAGAGGCGGCGAGCTTACCATGACGACCTGAACTTTTGCCGCGCTGAACCGGCCGTTTGCGCCGATCGTGCTTGCATCTGCCGGCCGCGATCAGTACAAAACGCCCTGAGCCGAGCGGCAGCGCAGGTTTATCGACCGTCGGCCAAGATGCCTGGACCCTGAGGAAGCAAGTAATGAAGAAGTGGCAATGTATCGTCTGTGGCCTGATTTACAACGAAGCGGATGGCTGGCCGGATGACGGAATCGCTCCTGGCACCCCGTGGCAGGACGTCCCGGAAGATTGGCTGTGCCCGGACTGCGGCGTGGGCAAAATGGATTTCGAAATGATCGAAATCGGCTAATTCGAAGTTTACGAAACGTACTACAAGGAGAAAGGAATGAACGCACCTGTCGTGATCATTGGCACAGGATTGGCCGGTTACAACGTAGCTCGGGAGTTTCGCAAGCTCGACGGCGACACCCCATTGCTGCTGATCACCGCAGATGACGGGCGCTCCTACTCCAAGCCCATGCTTTCCACCGGGTTCGGCAAGAACAAGGAAGCCGATGGCCTGAGCATGGCTGAACCTGGTGCCATGGCCGAGCAGCTCAAGGCGCAAGTGCGCACCCACACGCGTATCAGCGGCATTGACCCAGGCCACAAGCGTCTGTGGATCGGCGAGGAATCGGTGGCCTATCGTGACCTGATCCTGGCGTGGGGCGCAGAGACTGTCCGCGTACCCGTGGAGGGTGACGGCGCCGAGCTGGTTTTCCCGATCAACGATCTCGAAGACTACGCCCGCTTTCGCGCCGCCGCTGCCGGCAAACGCCGCGTGCTGCTGCTCGGCGCCGGCCTGATCGGCTGTGAATTTGCCAACGACCTGATCCTTGGCGGCTATGAAGTCGATCTGGTCGCGCCGTGCGAACAAGTCATGCCGACCCTGCTGCATCCGGCGGCGGCGGCTGCGGTGCAAGCCGGGCTGGAAGGGCTTGGCGCGCGTTTCCACCTGGGGCCGGTGCTCAACCGCCTGCTACGCAATGCTGACGGCCTCGAAGCCCATCTGTCTGACGGTGAAGTGATCCAGTGCGACCTGGTGGTGTCCGCCATCGGCCTGCGCCCACGCATAGATCTGGCGGCGGCGGCCGGCCTGCAAGTCAACCGGGGCATCATGGTGGATCGTCACCTCAAGACCTCTCACGCTAATATTTACGCCTTGGGCGACTGCGCCGAAGTCGATGGCTTGAACCTGCTGTACGTCATGCCCTTGATGAGTTGCGCCCGCGCCTTGGCCCAGACCCTGGCAGGCAACGCCACGGCCGTCAGCTACGGGCCGATGCCGATCACCGTAAAAACCCCGGTCTGCCCGCTGGTGGTCTCACCGCCTCCACGCGGCAGCGAAGGCGTATGGAGTGTCGAAGGCGAGGGCGCCGACATCAAGGCCCTGTGCCGCGACGCCAGCGGTCGCCTGCTGGGCTATGCGCTGACCGGTACCGCCGTCATGGAAAAACTGGCATTGAATAAGGAACTTCCGCCGCTGCTGGCGTAAATGTCGGTCGTTCTGTCGGAATCAGCCTCTTCTTACCTGTAGAAAGGTCGCGGCGAGGCTGGCGGAGCGTGCGAGGGCATGCCATCCTCACTCCCGTCTGCCGCAGAGTAGAGCCTGCGGCGCCTTGGCGCTGCTCCACCAGAGAGCAGCACGGACATAACAACAAAAAACCGTCAAAGAGGCTTCATATATGCGTAAACCAGATCTCGCAGCCGCCATCGCTGAAAAAGCCGATCTCACCAAAGAACAGGCCAACCGCGTACTCAACGCCGTTCTCGAAGAAATCACCGGCGCCCTGCACCGCAAGGACAGCGTTACCCTGGTCGGCTTCGGCACTTTCCTGCAACGCCACCGCGGCGCCCGCACCGGCAAAAACCCGCAAACCGGTGAGCCTGTGAAGATCAAGGCCAGCAACACCGTCGCTTTCAAGCCGGGTAAATCGCTTAAAGACAGCGTCAATCCGTAATAAGCGGGACCGCCCCAAGGGAGGCGGGATGGTATGAAAAAAAGGGCACGCCGACGGGATCGGGTGCCCTTTTTTTGGTCTTTGTGTTTGTGTGATCAGCTAAATTGAACGAGGAAGTAGCCCCCTATTTCGCCTTCTTTCATTTTTTTCGCTCGATTATCGGCAAATACATAACCTATGCCGCCACCGAATATACCTTCGTGACGAGCGCTTAATTTTGCGATATCGGCGTCGGTCAACTGAGCCAGGAAATAGTAGCGAGGGTTTTCATACAGAGGGTCTTGCAGCCATGCCGGGCGCCCTAGAACCTTGCTGATACCCACCCCACATTCCACGTCTTCCAGTTCTTCTTCCATTTGTTCGGGAGTCAACGGTTGCTGTGCGATGTACCTTCGCGGAATCGGGTCAGCCAATGTAGCGGGTGTGAGCTCAGCGGAAGCGAGCGTGTGAAGCAGGACACGGCTATGGCCAGTTTGAAGTGTCTGCATCTCGCTTTGTTGATGAACAACCAACTTGCGTACCGATGAGCGTGTGTAGGTTTCGTCATTTCGCTCAACGCTGACAAACACCGTCAGCGCCATTCCAGGTGGAATGAATGGCACGCTCAGGAACGTTGAAGTCATCATCATCACGGGCAGCATCAATTGCCCGGTTTGCGGGTCTTTAGGCCAGAGAGCGAGATCTTTCAGCCACGCGCCTCCACCTACCTGTCCAAGGCTATGATCCTGCTCTGAAAGAATGATTTGGTTGATGCCCATAGCGCGTGATCCTTTAGAAACAACCTTTTCGTTTGGCGAATGAGGTGGCGGAGCGCCTCGCCGTTCTGGCCTGTTGTTGCGTAATGATGCCGGTTTTGACCAGCGAGTTGTGTATGGCTTGAGACATGAGGCGAATTTCCAGCTTGCCGCGCTTGAGCATTTGGTTAGGGCCCATGCCGCGCGCGCGTCGCAAACGATTTTCCTCGGCATGTACCATGTCGTGATGCTTAGGTGACAACGCAATGGACGGGTTGCCCTTGTAGCGACGGCCTTTGGCAATACCTTTTTCTTCCAAGAATTTATTACGGACAATCTCGTGTGCTTCAAGCCCATCGTTCTTGTGCGCCTTGGCACCGTAACCTGCGACCTCACCTTCTTTTAGCAGTCCAAGCGGGTCGATCCACCCGGCTGTATTGGGTGCGTACTGATAGAGGTTATAACCCCCCGCTAACCCAATCGGATCCGGCGTCGTAAACCGTCCCACATCCGGATCATAAAACCGAAACGTGTTGTAGTGCAGCCCGATCTCCCGATCCAGGTACTGCCCCTGAAACCGCACATTCTGCTCTTCGATAAAATACGCTTCACGCACTTCTTCGACCGTGTTCCCCCATACCTGATACCGCGCCTGCCACACGGTTTTCCCGTCAGCTTCGGTCAGTTGTTCAGGCAACCCATTCAGGTCGTTGTGGTAGTACCGCACGCTCTGATGCTCGCCGGTCCCGTCCACGCGAGCAAGCGGTGCATAGCCGTCGTCTTCATAGATATAGAGGCTGGTCTGGCTGTGCCGATGTTCCTGCAGCAGGCGCAGGCCTTCCCAATCAAAGCGGGTTTCGCCCAACGGGTAGCCGTTGCTGTCCTGTT
Organism: Pseudomonas sp. R4-35-07; assembly: GCF_003852235.1. Taxonomy (NCBI): domain Bacteria; kingdom Pseudomonadati; phylum Pseudomonadota; class Gammaproteobacteria; order Pseudomonadales; family Pseudomonadaceae; genus Pseudomonas; species Pseudomonas sp. R4-35-07. The sequence continues at coordinate 5,727,488 of NZ_CP027732.1, read as the reverse complement.
CGGTTTTAGCGATGCGCCGCCCGAGTGGGTCGTAGGTCATGTTCACGACCGTTTCGCGCCCGTCTTTCTGGCTACGCACCTGGATCAAGCGATGCTCGGCGTCGTAGGCGAAATATTGCACACCCTGCACAGCGCTGCGCTTTTCGATCATTCGACCGAAACCGTCATATCGGTAGCGTTTGTCCTGGTAGGTCAACAGCTTGTTGTGCACCACCAGTCCCGCACTGGTCGCCGGCCCGTCCAGCAGGTTCGCGGCAGCATCGTAGGCAAACGTTTCTCGCTGGCCCTGGGCGTTGTCCTGGCTGGCGATAATGCGTCCAGTCGCGTCGTAGTGCAGCAATTGGCGTTGATCGCGGTGTTTTTCCCGGTCGCGCTCCAGGCGGCCGATCAGGTTATCGGCCGGGTCGTAGTCGAAGTGTTTTTGCTGGGCGGCTGGCAGTTGCGTTGGCTGGCCACTGGGGCGGCGTATCCGCGAGCGCAGGCGGCCGCTGCGGTCGTATTCGCTGCGCGTGGTGATCTGGCCTTGGGTACGCAGGACTTCACGGTGCAGGCGATCGCGCTCGAAGTCGCTGATGACGCGGCCGTCGAGATTGATCTGATGCAAGTGGCCGCTGCCGTAGTACAGGCGATTGAGCCAACGGCCGTCGGGCAATTGCGTCTGGATCAGGTTGCCCAGTTCATCGTAGTGGTAGTTCAGGCTCCCGGCGGCGCTTTGTTCGGTGAGTAGTTGGCCGCATGGGTCGTAGGCGAAAGCCAGTGTCTGGGTGGTTTCGTCGTTGCCGGTAAAGGTGATACCGGTGAGTTGGTCCAACGGGTCGTAGGCGTATTCGGTGCAGCCATCACGGGTGTGTTTGAGCAGCAGGCGGCCAACCGCGTCCCGTTCGAGACGATGCACGATTGAAGGCTCAGGTGCCTGTCCGGTAGGCACGTACTCGACAGCGGCTACGTTATCAAGAAGGTCATAGGCATAACGTCGAGCGCTGCCATCGAGGTCTTGTTGCTCTACAAGGCGGTCGCATGGGTCCCAGGTAAAGCGGTAACTCTCACCGTTTTCATTGGTCAGGGTCTGGAGGTGCCCATAGGCGTCGTAGCGGAACTCAATCTGCCGGCCGTGGGCATCTATTCGTTGGCGCACGTGCCCGCGACGACCGTATTGGTAGCGGGTGGTTTGACCTGCGGCATCGATATAGCCGATCAACAAGCCGCTGGTATCGCGCAGGTACTGCTCGATGCGGCCGTCTGGCATTTCGCTCTGCAACAGCCTGCCTTGGTTGTCGTGTTGATAACGCTGCCGCTCACCCAAGGCGTCAATGACGACCTGCAAATGACCTTGGCGGTCGTACTCGAATGCTGTGGGGTACCCAGAACAATCGATATGCTGGATTAACTGTCCGGTTTCATTCCAGCGCAGGGTTTTGCTTTTACCCGTGGCGTCGATGATCTCCACCACCTGTCCAAACGTATCGTAGCGATACCGTGTGACATGCCCCAACGGGTCGATTTCACTGACGCAATTGCCCCGCTGGTCGTACTGATATTGCCATGCGTGGCCTGCCGCATCGGTCTCCACCAGCGGCAGCGACCAATGCTCCAGCCACAACGTTGACTCGATGCGCCCCAACGGATCCTGGGTGCTGCACAGGTTGCCGGAATCGTCGTAGCCGAACTGCCATTTGCCGCCTTGCGGGTCAGTCGCACTGAGCAACTGACGCTCGTCATTCCATTCAAATTGCCAGGTTTTCCCCAGGTTGTCGGTGTACTCGGTTATCTGGTACTGCGGGTTCCAGCGCCGTGTGCTGACCCGTTGCAAGCCGTCAGTTATGCGTGTGACGCCGCTCGGCAGGTCGTAGTCGAACCGGTACTCGTCACCTTCGTCAGTCCAGTGCCGCACGACGCGCCATTCGCTACCGTCCACGCAGTCCCATTGGTAATAGCAGCGCAGCCCGGTAGGCAGCTGGTGCTCGATCATGCGTTGGCCGCTGTCGTAGGCGAAACGGCGTTGCACGTTGGTGGCGTTATCGCGAACTTCGGCCAGATCGCTGCGGGCGTCGTAGCGGTAACTGACAAGAGGCTCTCGACTGTGATCGGGGTATAGCCGCTCGATGTGCTCCACCCGGGCAGGCCATTGCTGGCTGTAGCCCAGTTCGATGCGCACCTGGTCGAAAGTATCTCGCAGTCGGCTCAGACGACCCTGGCTGTCGTAGTCGAGAAAAATACGGTTGTCATTACGATCCCCCAACTGACTGAGGCGCAGGTGAAAGGGCGCGCCCGGGGTTGGCTCGAACAGCCGATAGAGGCCGTCGACGCTTTCGATCAGCAGTTGACCATTGGTGTTGCGCCGCACGCTCAAGCCTTCGCCGGCACTGAACACGGCGCCTCCCAATGGGATGACGCCCATGTCGATTTGTCGTGCCTGTTCGTCGGTATAGATCAGCCGCTCCCCGCCGTCAGGGTGTGCCTGGATCGCGGCAAACACCTCGTAGATCACGCTCCAGCCGGCACCGAACAAACCGTTGCGGCGCTCATCCCGGCTGCTGTAGTAGCGTTGCCATTCGATCGGCAGCAGGCCTGGAAGAGCGAAGTCCAGGTCGTCTTCACCATCGAGGATTTTAGCGCCGGTTGAGCTATGCACCGGATTGGGCGAACCGACCACTGCCGAGGTAATGGCATTGGTCACCTGGCTGGTACCCCACGAAACCAGTCCGCCTACCACCATACACGGCAGCTTGCTGAAGAACTTCGAGCCGCCACCGCGCAGCATCAACAGTGCGGTCACCGCCAGCCCGACACCGGGCGTCTTGCCACTGCGGATCTCGCGGACCACCACCGGGCTACCGCCAATACGCACGTTGCTGGAGATCATCCCCGACTCGACAATCGATGCGTCGCAGGTACTTCGGTCACCGCTGCGGGCGGCCGGCTGGCCATTAATCGTGACCTTGCTGGAGCCTTCGGCAATGAACTGAGGTGGCATGGGTGGATGCTTGGTGCAAATCACGATGTCCAGCGGTTTGGGAACAGCACCCGGCGCAGGCACCGCCACGGTAGGGCGCCACATCTGCGAGAAAAAGCCCTTGGCCATGTCCAGGTAGCTGGCTTCCTCGGGAGTGCCGCCTTCGGCAGGTTGCGGGCTGACCGGGCCGATTGCGCCTGCGGCACGCGCAGCGGGTATGCCGTTGGTGAAGGTGTTATGTGAGCCGGTGGCAATAGTCGCCATCACGACCGGCGGAAACAGGGCATTGCCTAGCCAGTCACAGACCTTTGTCAGTCCCTTGTCCGCCCCCGTCTTGCTCATGCCGATGCCGACGATGATGCCCACCACTGCGCCCAGCACAAAGCAGCCCAGCCCGCCGGTGACGACGGTAATACCGGTCGCCGCCACCACGGCGGCTGTCGCGACCGCAGTAATCGCTATGTTGGCTGCGACTTCCAGTACACCGCCCAGAATGTCGGCCATCGCAGAGGTGTGCAGCAGGCCGTCGCCGAGACGTGCCGCCCAGAGTGCGTCAGACATGGAGGAGAGGCTTCAAGGCTGCGGATTCAGCAACAGGGTTTGTTTGATAGTCGCCCAGTGCGCATTTTCAGCGTCGCCCAGGGGCTGGGCTTTGACATAGCTCAGAGCAAGCATTTGCCGGGTACCCGGTATCACTAGCGCCAACTGATACTGATGTATGCGCTCGGCACCTTTGCTGAACTGGTTATGCACTTCGATGGCGTCGATATCCTGCGCTGCGCCCACTCGCACGGCCTGGGCGGGTTGGTAGCGCAGGTCTTGCACTTGTTTCTGCAGCTTGGTCAGTTGTTCCTCGAAGTTGCTCTGCAGTGTTTCGCCATCGCTGAGAAGGCTGCGGCTGACGATCAATGACGTACCCAGGGCGGCAAACTTCAGAATATTGATGGAAGCATCCTGAACCTCATCGCTGGGCAGGGTGAATTGAAATTCATTGAGTCGATAAGTCATTAAACACAGTTCTCGTTATTGGCCGGAAGACGGCTTGGGGAACATGGAATTGACGGCAGCGTCGATGTCGCCCTTGACCCCTTGGCCCATGGGGGTTGTACCGCCTTTACCGCCAATATTCAGGTGCAGTTTGCCCCCTGTATTAATTTCAGAGCTGCCTTCGGAGTACACATTGATCTGAACACCAGTGAGGTTGATCTGCCCGCTGGCATTGAGCTCCAGCACGCTTTTGCCACAGACCAAACGCAGGTTTTCGCCCACTTCGATCAGGTAGCTTTTACTGATGGCGTCTGTCTTGCTGAACCCCACCATGAGCATGTCGTCGTGCTTGACTGCGCGTACACGGTCGTTGCCGATGGTCACCACCTCGTCATGCCCAATACTCTTATTCCGGTCATGCCCCACCGAATGGCTCTCATCCACCTCCACCACAATGTCCTGGTTACGCTCGGCATGGATGTACAGCTGCTCCAGCCCCTTCTTGTCCTCCATGCGGATTTCATTGAAGTTGGCCGGCGTGCCGCCTTTGCTGGAGCGGCTTTTCATGCCGCTCTGGGTGGCGTTTTCCGGCAGGTCGTAAGGTACGGTTTGCTCAGCGTTGTACACGCGCCCGGTGATGATCGGTCGGTCCGGGTCGCCTTCGAGGAAGCTGACGATCACTTCCTGGCCGATCCGTGGGATCTGCATCGAGCCCCAGTTCTTGCCGGCCCAGGATTGCGATACGCGGATCCAGCACGAGCTGTTCTCGTTGGACTGGTCGTGGCGGTCCCAGTAGAAGTGCACCTTCACGCGGCCGTATTGGTCGGTCCAGATTTCCTCGCCCTTGGGGCCCACCACCAGCGCGGTCTGCGGGCCTTTGACGACGGGGCGGTGGGTGCTGGCCAACGGGCGAAAGCTCTGCTGGGCGTCGATGCAGGTGAGGCTGCTTTCGAACTGCGCGCCGCCTGCGCCGCCGCCGCTTTCCAGGCTTTCCTGAACGATGTAGTAGCGACAGCCGACGATCAGGTATTCGCGGTTCTGGTCCTGGCGGCTGAAGCCGGTGAGGCTGAACAAGTGGCCCGAACCCAGGCCACGGGCATTACCGGCGAACTCGATCTGTTCATGCAGGGTTTGCAGGGCTTCGATGCGGGTGCGCGCGTAGTGTTCGCCGTCGGCGCTCTGCACGTAGGTGCCGGGATAGTCGTACAGCGGATAGTCGCCGGCGGTGTGCGGGCGCGGCATGGCTGAGCGCACGTCGATGCTGGCGCTGGGGCGCTGGAAATCGTAGTCGTTGAGCTCCAGCGAACCCGGCTGCACTTCCTGCGCCAGGTGCCAGTTATGCATATGGTCGCGTTCGCGCTGCTGCTCGTCCTTGGGGTAATACGGGATCGACGCGTAGCCGGGCACCGTGGTGTGGGCGCCGTAGGCGTCGGCCAGCACCAGCACGTGACGGTCCTGCTCGTGGCGGAAGAAGTAGTAGATGCCTTCCTGTTCCATCAGGCGGCTGACAAAATCGAAGCTGGTCTCGCGGTACTGCACGCAGTATTCCCACTCGCGATACGGCCGGCTCAGGGCATCTTCGAAGTCGGAAAAACCCAGGTCGCGGAACACCTGCTTGATGATCTGCGGGATGCTCAGGTTCTGAAAAATCCGGCAGTCGGAGGTGCGGCTGAGCAGCCACAGCCAGGGGCGCAGCGTCACCTGGTAACTGGCGAACTGGCCCTGATCGATGTTCTGGCTGCAGCGCGCGACGATGCCGTGAAAGTGCCGCTCGCCACCGTCGGCCAGTTGCAGGCCGACACTCATTGGCTTGCCCAGCAACTGGTTGAGGTCGATGTTGGCGTCCAGGGACGTCAGTTGCAGCTCATAGTTGAACAGCCTTCCTAACTCTTCACCGCCACCCATTTCATTGAGCAGCAGCACATCCGGCCCGAGAGGGCTGGTGATTTTGGCCAGGCGTGAGGCTTGGTTGAATAGCATCGGTTAACCCGTAAATTGCGTAATGACTGACAAAACCGAATCCAAATGTGGGAGGGGGCTTGCCCCCGATAGCGGTGTATCAGGTTAGAAATTTCTGGCTGACCCACCGCCATCGGGGGCAAGCCCCCTCCCACATTTTGAGCAGTATTTCGTCAGATCAATCGCTGAAGTCGTAGTGCAATTCATTATCCCGGCTGCTGATGCGCACCCCCGCCAGCGCCTTGCCTTCGAGCATGCGCGTGAGGAATTCACGGCTCATGTCCGGCAGCAGGCTGTTGGTCAGGATGGTGTCGATCATGCGCCCGCCGCTTTCGGTTTCGGTGCAGCGTGAGACGATCAGGTCGACCACCGCGTCGTCGTAGTCGAAGGCGACCTTGTGGGTATTCTCCACGCGCTTCTTGATGCGGTTCAGTTGCAGGCGAGTGATCGCCTTGAGCATCTCGTCGCTCAGCGGGTAATAGGGAATGGTTACCAGGCGGCCGAGCAGCGCGGGTGGGAAAATCTCCAGCAGCGGCTGGCGCAGGGCCTTGGCGATTTCCTCGGGCTCGGGGATGTTCGCCGGGTCTTTGCAGACGCGGGAAATCAGCTCGGTACCGGCATTGGTGGTCAGCAGGATCAAGGTGTTCTTGAAGTCGATCACCCGGCCTTCGCCGTCTTCCATCACGCCCTTGTCGAACACCTGGAAGAAGATTTCATGCACATCCGGGTGGGCTTTTTCCACCTCGTCCAGCAGCACCACGCTGTAGGGTTTGCGCCGCACCGCTTCAGTCAGCACGCCGCCTTCGCCATAGCCGATATAGCCCGGTGGCGCACCTTTGAGGGTGGAAACCGTGTGGGCTTCCTGGAATTCGCTCATGTTGATGGTGATCACATTCTGCTCGCCGCCGTACATGGCTTCGGCCAGGGCCAGGGCGGTTTCGGTCTTGCCCACACCCGAGGTGCCTGCCAGCATGAACACGCCAATCGGCTTGCTCGGGTTGTCGAGGCCGGCGCGGGAGGTCTGGATGCGCTTGGCGATCATCTGCAGGGCGTGGTCCTGGCCGATGATGCGTTTCTTGAGGTGCTGGTCGAGGTTGAGTACGGTTTCCAGTTCGTTGCGCGCCATGCGGCCCACCGGAATACCGGTCCAGTCGGCGACCACCGAGGCCACGGCCTGGTAATCCACGGTGGGCAGGATCAACGGGGTTTCGCCTTGCAGGGCGCTGAGGCGCTGTTGCAGGTCCACCAGTTGGGCGCGCAATTCGTCGTTGCCGCTGTCGACTTCGCCGATTTTTTCACGCAGCGTTGCGCGGGTGGCGAGCAGCTCATCCACCAAGGCTTTCTCGTCGGCCCAACGGCTTTCCAGGCTGGCCAGGCGCTCACGCTCGGCCGTCAGCAGCGCTTCGCTGTTGGTTTGACGCGCGCCAATCGCAATGCCGATCGCATGTTCCCGGGCGATGATTTGCAGTTCGGTTTCCAGCGCTTCGATACGGCGACGGCTGTCGTCCACTTCGGCAGGCACCGCGTGCAGGCTGATGGCGACGCGGGCGCAGGCAGTGTCCAGCAGGCTCACGGATTTGTCTGGCAACTGGCGCGCGGGGATGTAGCGGTGGGACAGCTTCACCGAGGCTTCCAGGGCTTCATCGAGAATCTGCACCTGATGGTGTTTCTCCATGGTCGAGGCCACGCCGCGCATCATCAGCAGCGCTTTGTCTTCCGACGGCTCGGCAACTTGCACCACCTGGAAGCGGCGGGTCAGGGCCGGGTCTTTTTCGATGTGCTTCTTGTACTCGGCCCAGGTCGTGGCGGCCACGGTACGCAAGGTGCCACGGGCCAAGGCAGGCTTGAGCAGGTTGGCCGCATCGCCCGTGCCGGCCGCGCCACCGGCACCGACCAGGGTGTGAGCCTCGTCGATAAACAGGATGATTGGCTTGGCCGAGGCCTGCACGTCTTCGATGACTTGGCGCAGGCGCTGTTCGAACTCGCCTTTCATGCTCGCGCCGGCTTGCAGCAAGCCCACGTCGAGGCTGCGCAGTTCCACGTCCTTGAGCGCCGGCGGTACATCGCCGGCGACGATGCGCAGGGCGAAACCTTCGACCACGGCTGTCTTGCCCACCCCGGCTTCACCGGTGAGGATCGGGTTGTTCTGGCGCCGACGCATGAGGATATCCACCAGTTGGCGAATCTCTTCATCGCGCCCCACGATCGGGTCGAGCTTGCCGCTGCGCGCCTGTTCGGTCAGGTCGACGGTAAACCGCTTGAGCGCTTCCTGCTTGCCCATCGCGCTGGGGGCCATGGCGCCGCTGGCTTCGCCGGGAACACCGGCATTGAAACCATCGCTGGCGCCGAGGGCATTCTCAGGCGAGTCGCCGACGTATTCATCAAAACGCTCGCTCAAGGCCTCGGGCTTGATCTTGTCGAACTCGGCCGATAAGCCCAGCAACGCATGGCGCAGGCTCGGGGTTTTCAGGATGCCCAGCACCAGGTAACCGGTGCGCACCTGGCTTTCGCCGAACATCAGGCTGCCGTACACCCAACCGCGCTCCACGGCTTCTTCCACATGGGACGACAGGTCAGTGATCGAGGTCGAGCCACGCGGCAGGCGGTCCAGGGCTTCGGTGAGGTCGCGGGCCAGGCGCGCCGGCTCCACGTTGAACTGGCGGATGATGCGGTGCAGGTCCGAATCCTGCAGTTGCAGCAACTGGTGAAACCAGTGGGCCAGTTCCACATACGGGTTGCCCCGCAGTTTGCAGAACACGGTGGCGGCTTCGATGGCCTTGTAGGCCACGCTGTTGAGTTTGCCGAACAGTGCGGCGCGACTGATTTCACCCATGCTCTGGATTCCTTGAGGTGGTGGCGTGATCGGCGTAATGCCGTGCCAGGATTAGGTCGTTGGCGTCATGCGCAGGTTGGCCGAGCCAGGTGTTGAAGCCCAGGCGGAACTGGCCGTTGAGTTGCAGCGCCGGGACTTCGGGTTGTTGCAGAACCAGGTTCAAGTCCCAGTCCAGTTCATGGCCCAGGTACTCGGCGACCCACGCCACCAGCTCGTTGAACGGCTGGTGGCCGGGCAGCATGCCCATGTAATCGTCGAGTTTCAGCGGCCCGAGGCGAATGCGGAATTTGTGCTGGCGGTCCCACACATGGCTGCCCAGGCAAAAATCCACGCCGAGCCGGTTGGCGCTGACGCCGACGCGGCTGAGTTCGGGCAATTCCAGCCACTGGCCGACGTATTCTTCGATTTCCACCGGCAAGCTGAAGTACTCGCTGAGGATGGCCTTCAAGCCATCCGGGTAACGGGTCTGCGCCGACAGGTGGCCGCTGTAATGCAGCTTCGCCGTGTCGGGGATCAAGCCCTGGTTGAGCAAGCTCGGCATGCCTCGGCCACTCAAGGCGGCGAGGCGTGCGGACCAGTAGTCATCATCCGGGCGGTCATGGCTGACCGTCGGGCGTGCCTCGGCCCAGGCCCGGTAGAACAGGGTCAGCAGGCGATGGTGGAACACATCCAGGAACTGTTTGCTGGTGCTGTCGGCATTGTTGCGCTGGCGCTCGCGCACGTACTCGGTGATATGCAGCGGCAGCGGGCCGTTGGGGCCGCCGAGGCCGAAGAAGAACTGCTCCAGCCGCGCCGGCTTGCCGTCACCGCCGGGGTCGACCGAGGCCAGTGTGGCCGGGGCGAAGGTGCAATCGGCCCGTTGGCCCAGGCGCAGCGGGTCATCCGCCAGGCGCAGAGAATGGCCCAGGCGCGGCAGGTCCGGCGATTCGCACTCGATACGCCGCAGCGCCTGGAAGAAGTCATATTCCCAGGGCTCCTGGTGCATCGCGTCCAGGGTACTCACAGGGTCGGACGACGTCCGGGCTTGGCTTTCCATCGCATGATCTCGCCGCGTTCGGTGGTACGGATCACCGTCTCGGTAAAACTGTTGATCGACACGTAGCGTGCCAGGAAGCGTTCCAGCACCGCACCAAGCAGGAACACGCCGGTGCCGCGAAACGCGTTTTCATCGAATTCCAGGGTGATCTCTAACCCGCGGCCAAACACAATCGGGCCCGGCATTGGCAGGCGTCGGGTCACCGCCTTGCTGCTGACGTCGCGCAAGCCTTCGATCTGCAATTGCAGGGCGGCGTCGTTGCTGTCGCCGTACAGGCGCAACAGCTCACGCAAGGCACCGGCGCCCTGGCCCTGTTCGCTTAAGGAAAGGTAGTTGAGCGACAACTGGCTGATCAGCCGCCAGGCCTTGGCATCGTGGGCATGGCTGGGGCGCGGGCGGCTGGGACCTGCGACGCACCGCACCGAGAGCACTGGGGCGCTGTCGGCCAGGGTGAAATCGGTCTTGCCGTTGCCCACGCTCATGAACAGCGGCAGGTCGCGGTTGGTGCACAGTGCGGTCACACCCAACTGGCGCAGATCATGGCGGTACGGTGCTTGCCGGCTGTCCACCAGGCTGACGAAGGTTTCGCTGCCCACATAGGTGGAACGCGGGCCGTTGCGGCGCTGGTCGCTGGACAGCACACGCGGTTCGCGGCGCACCGTGTAATAGGCTTGGTCGCGGCCGTAGCGGGAGGGATCGCGCACCGCGTAAAACGGCAAAAATGGCTGCTCTGGCCCGGTGCCATGGCCGGTGATGCCGCTCAACGAATGAATCTCGAAATCCATCGGCCGCGTGCGGTCGGCGATCACATGGTGTTCGTTGACCCGGTCGGACAGGTGGATGCGGTCCACGCGTTTGGGGAACAGGTTGATCGCCGGCGTGCAAAACGGCAGGAACTGCGCCGCGCCGACGCTGCCCTCCAGGCTCGGTTCGTGACGGTCGAACAGCACGATCAATTCCAGCTCTTGGCCGTCGCAGCGTTTGACCGCACGGCTCAGTTCGGCGAATTCAACGAACAGGAAGCGGTGGGGCAGGGCGAAGTATTCCTGCAACAACCGATAGCCCTGGAACGCACGCGCCACCACCGGCATGGCCGCGTCGGCATCGTCAAAGCCCCGTGAGCGCAAGGCGTCCTGAGGCAAGCGCTCAACCCAATCACCGCCGGGCTTGCGTGCGAACACCGCACAGGCGTTGCCCAGCAATTGTTCATAGAGGCGGAACGGTTGCTCATCGGCGCCGCTGAGGTACAGCGGCAGGTTATCCAGGTCGAGGCTGTTGAATGGCAACTCGGCGCCGGTGCGCAGGGTCAGGCGCAAGCCGGCCTTGGCTTTCGGTTCGCTGGCGGCCAGGCGGCCGAGCACGGCTGCAGGGTTGCCGAAGTATTCGGCATTGCTCACCTGCAACGGCCACAGCGTCACCGGGTGCGCGGTGCGGTACTCGCAGCAGGTCTGGGTTTCACGGCCCAGGGCGGCGCGCAGTACTGTGTCGCGGGGCAGGGGGAAGCCGCTGGCGAGGGAGCCTTCGTCGGGGTCGGTCTGCAGTTGCACCACGGTCATCGACGGCGTGGGCGCCAGGTAATGCGGGTAGGCGATTTCCAGCAGGTTGTGGGTGAAGGTCGGGTACTCGGCGTCGAGCTTGAGCTGCACGCGGGCGGTGAGGTAGGCAAAGCCCTCGAGCAGGCGTTCGACGTACGGGTCGGCGCAGTCCATGCCGGACAGGGTCAGCCGACTGGCGATCTTCGGGTATTCCTTGGCGAACTCGGCGGCGCTTTCGCGCACATGGTGCAGTTCCTGGTTGTACAGCTCCAGCAGGCGCGGGTTCATGGGCGCCTCCGTTGGTCGGCGTTCACTACACGCACATGGCCGGACTCCAGGTCCAGGTCGGTTTGCAGCAGCAGGCGCAACGGCACCGGCTGGGCCCACAGGTCGCCTTCGATCTCGAAACTCAAGGCGTTGTGGTTCATTTCACCCTGGCCGACGCGGGCTTTGACGCGCAGCGTATGGCGCAGGATGCGCGGCTCGAACGTCGCGATGGCTTGGTAGATCAGCGCTTCCAAGGCCTTGATGTCTACGCTGGAAACGCTGTTGCCCGCCAGCGCCGGCAGGCCGTAATTGACCACCGAGGTGCCGGCCGGGGTATGCAGCGTGGCATCGGCATCGAGCAACGACGTGGTGTTGAGCAGCCACGCCAGGTCGCGCAATACCGAGGCTTTCAATTGGGTCAGGGACAGCACGCGTTTGTCCGCGCTTTCCTTGGGATTGGTTGGGTCGTCGTCGGTCAGCCGGTCCAGCAGGGACGGTTGCAGACGGTCGCGGGAAGCGATTTCAGTTACCACCAAAGCAGCTCCACGGACGGGTTGCGAGAGGAACACAAGGTTTGCGACCGTGGCGTGAAACCACGGTCACAAGGGCTATCAGCGCTTGGTGTTGGAACGGATGTTCCAGCCAAACTTGATCGCGCCGCCGTCTTTGGTGCCGTCGGCTTTCTGCGGCTGGTAGTCGACCATCACTTGGGCGAAGTTCAGGGTGACGTTCTCGGTCAGGCGGTCATCGGTGCCCGAACCGCCGGTGCTCAGCGAGGTCACCAGGACTTCTTCCAGGTTGATCACCATGTACTCGACCTGGCTTTCGCCACCGGCCTTGCGCACGGTCAGCTTGACCTTGTCGATGTGCTTGCCGCTGGCGCAGTGCATCATCAGGTTCGGCGACGCCTTGTCGACGTATTTGGTCAGCGACAGGTCCTGGATATTCACCTTGCCCGCGCCGCCGCCACCGCCCACATGCATGTTGCCGGACTGGGCCATGCCCCAGCTCCAGTTCAGCACGTCGATCTCGTCCTTGTGGGCCTTGTCCATGGACTCGCCCTTGATGTCGCCGATCTTGATGAAAATATCAACAGCCATGTTTTCTCCCTGTGTGGCCCAGGCCACTTGATTTGGTGATCGTTCCCACGCTCTGCGTGGTAACGCATCCTGTGACGCTCTGCGTTACTGGGACGCAGAGCGTCCCCGGGCGGCATTCCCACGCGGAGCGTGGGAACGAGCGAGTTACTTAAGCGCTCTTGGCCGAAGGCAGCTTCGATACCAAACGCAACGACACCGTCAGCCCTTCGAGCTGGTAGTGCGGGCGCAGGTAGAACTTGGAGTTGTAGTACCCCGGGTTGCCTTCCACTTCTTCCACGATCACTTCGGCGGCTGCCAAGGGATGCTGGGCCTTGGTGGTTTCGGTGGAGTGCGCCGGGTCACCGTCGACGTAGTTGAGGATCCAGTCCTGCAACCAGCGCTGCATTTCGTCCTTCTCTTTGAAGGAGCCGACCTTGTCGCGCACGATGCACTTCAAGTAGTGCGCGAAACGGCAGGTGGCGAACAGGTACGGCAGGCGCGCGGCCAGGTTGGCGTTGGCGGTAGCGTCCGGGTCATCGTATTCGGCCGGTTTCTGCAACGACTGGGCGCCGATGAACGCGGCGAAGTCGGTGTTTTTCTTGTGCAGCAGCGGCATGAAACCGTTCTTCGCCAGTTCCGCTTCACGGCGGTCGCTGATGGCGATTTCGGTCGGGCACTTCATGTCCACGCCACCGTCGTCGGTCGGGAACGTGTGGGCCGGCAGGTTTTCCACTTCACCGCCGGACTCGATGCCACGGATGCGCGAGCACCAGCCGTAGTGCTTGAACGAACGGTTGATGTTCACCGCCATCGCGTACGCGGCGTTGGCCCAGGTGTACTTGGAGCTGTCGGCGCCGTCGGTGTTTTCTTCGAAGGCGAAGGCTTCCACCGGGTCGGTCTTGGCGCCGTACGGCAGGCGCGCCAGGAAGCGTGGCATGGTCAGGCCGATGTAGCGCGAATCTTCCGATTCACGCAGCGAACGCCAGCCGGCGTATTCCGGGGTGGTGAAGATCTTGGTCAGGTCGCGCGGGTTCGACAGTTCCTGCCACGAGCCCATGCCCATCACGGTCGGCGAAGCCGCAGCGATGAATGGCGAGTGCATGGCGGCGCAGACTTTCGACAGCTCGCCCAGCAATTCCACATCGGGCGGCGACTGGTCGAAGTAGTAGTCGCCTACCAGGCAGCCGTAAGGTTCGCCGCCGAACTGGCCGTATTCTTCTTCGTACATCTTCTTGAAGATCGGGCTCTGGTCCCACGCCGTGCCTTTGAATTTCTTCAAGGTCTTGTGCAGGTCCGGCTTGGAGATGTTGAGCACGCGAATCTTCAGCTGCTCATCGCTCTCGGTGTTGTTGACCAGGTAGTGCAGGCCACGCCAGGCGCTTTCCAGCTGCTGGAAATCCTGATGGTGGATGATCTGGTTGACCTGGGCGGTGAGCTTGGCGTCGATGGCGGCGATGATCGATTCGATCGACTTGATCGCGTCGTTGGACACCAGGTCGGTTTGCGCCAAAGCCTGTTCGGCCAGGGTGCGCACGGCGGTTTCCACGGCTTCGCGGGCGCGCTCGGTCTTGGGCTTGAATTCTTGCATCAACAGCGAGGCGAACTCGCTGGTCTCTTCGGTGGCGCCCAGGTTGGACGCGCCTTCGCGAACGGTATTGTCAGTCATGCTTACTGCTCCCCTGCAGGCTTGGGCGCACTGGCAAGTGCCTGGAGCAGTGCCGGGTCCTTGATCGCCTTCATGATGATTTCTTCGGCGCCGGTCTTGCCGTCCATGTAGGTCAGCAGGTTGGCCAGTTGGGTGCGGGCTTCGAGCAGCTGGTTCAAGGAATCGACCTTGCGCGCCACGGCGGCCGGGCTGAAGTCGTCCATGCTTTCGAAGGTGATGTCCAGGCTCAGGTTGCCTTCGCCTGTCAGCTCATTGGGTACGTGGAACGCCACGCGTGGCTGCATGGCCTTGAGGCGGGAGTCAAAGTTGTCGACGTCCACTTCAAGGAACTTGCGGTCGGCCACGGGTGCCAGCGGCTCGGCAGGCTTGCCGGCGAGGTCGGCCATCACGCCCATGACGAAGGGCAGCTGGACCTTTTTCTCGGCGCCGTAGAGCTCGACGTCGTACTCGATCTGCACTCGAGGCGCGCGGTTGCGCGCGATGAATTTCTGAGAACTTTGCTTCGCCACGTTGCTGCTCCTGGTCGCTTGAGCGACGGTGTTGTTACTGCACGGTCCGGCGGCTTACTCGCTGTCCGGGCCGCGCAGGTTTTCAAATTGGGACATGCCGTCGGGAATCAGATTGCGCACGATGGCCGCGAAATCGGCGTGCACCAGATTCTTCGCGCGGTTCAACAGCACCGGCAGCGGGCTCGAAGGCTCGTGCCGGGTGTAATACGCAAGGATTTTGTCGAGGCTGCGCAGCACCTCATCGCGGCTGGCGATATCGCCGGCAGGACGGGGTGCTGCGGGGGCGGCGTAGTCCACCGAGGGAGCTTTGTCTTCACTGACGGCCTCGGGTTCGCTGCTGCTGTCGGTGCCTGGCACCGCTTGGTTGAGCAGTTGCAAGGCCTGCTTGAGCGGCTGTTTCAACGCGCTGAGGTCCACGCCCCGGGCGGAACCGACCTGCTCGTTGACCTGTTGTTCGATGGCTTCGCAGGCGGCACGCGCCGCGCTCAAGGCGTCGCGGGTGGCCTGCAGTTGCTCCGGGTCGCTGTCGAGGAACGCGGCGTTGAGTTGCTGGGCGCCCAGTTGTTCATCGGGAAAACTCAGCAGGCCGCTGGCGTTCAACGCGGCGCGCAGGCTCACCGGGCCGAAGGTGCGCGAACGCGTGAGGATGCTCTCGCGCAGCAGACGAATCGTGGTGTCGCCGGTCAAGCCGGACAGCGCGTTGATGCGCACGGTGGGGTCGTTATCGTCATCGGCATCCAGGCGCGGGTGCAGGTCGGCCCAGTATTGGCGCAATAACGCATCGATCAGGGTCAGGACGTCGGCCAGCCCGACCACGCCTTGCAGGGCGAGCGAGCTTTGCAGCAGGAAATGGGTGATGCGCAGGTCTTTGCTGCGCTGCAGCAAGTCGAGGCTCTGCTGCTGGATGCTGCGCCATTCGGGTGGCTCAGCGGGCAGGATCGAATCGCCCATGCTGCGCTCAGGCTGGCCCTTGGCATCACGTTCCAATTGCAGAAATTGCGCGTCATATTCCATGTCTTCGCCACAGGGCGAGGACGCGGAAACGGCGGTGAGCAACAATGGCACATCCACTGAGTTCGATCTCCCTATCAGCCCGTTAGATGCCGGGCAATGCATGCATTAGTTGCGCGGTGAACTTTGCATGTTCTTGGTGATACCATCAGAGTGCCACTATCGTGCCATCATTGATGTTCAAGAAGTTGTGCATTTTTGGTGTAGTACTTATGCCTTGTCAAGGTAAGCTATTCGCCCTCTGTGACAGATGTGCGGTGTTTAACAACCTGCGCGACTGGTGGGTCGAACCGTGCGCCCGCAGAGGATTTTTGTCATGCAAGCCAGATAAGATCAGCGATCATGCTGGCAATTGCAGATTTAGACGGTCGTCCCCACGACCTGACGGAGTATCCAGGCAAGCGTAGCCCTTGGATCGACCGCGCGCGATGTATCAGCAAGGAGGCAAGATGTCGCTGTGTTTGACTATCACTAGTTATCACAAGATTACCCCTGGGCAGTGCTCCGAAAAGTCCATGAACCAGGGCTCGATGGCGATCGGCCGCAGTTCGGAAAACGACTGGGTACTGCCCGACCCCGAGCGCCTCGTCTCCTCCCAACATTGCATTATTCAATACAAAGATGGCCGTTATTACCTGACCGATAACAGCACCAACGGCGTGGAGTTGGTTAACGCCGGTATCCGTTTGCGCCGGGGTAACAGCGAGCCGCTGCAGGATGGCGAGCTGATCCGGATCGGCGATTACGAAATCCAGGCGCGTATTGATTTCAACGTGCAGGCCGTCGACAGCCAGCCGTTTGCCGGTGAGTCGCCGAACAGCTTTGAAGCGCTGATGGGCGCGGTGGCGAGCCCGCCCGCGCCGACGCCAATGATCGCGCCGCAGTTCCATGGCGCCTCGTCGATGGAAACCCTGCCGGACCTGTTCGACTTTCTCAGCCCCGCCGCCGTGCCACCGCCCACCGTGGCGGACCATGTGCCGTCCGAGCAGCACGACTTCCGTGCGCCGGCGCCGGTCGCCGTGCCGGTTGCCGACACACCGATGGTGCAAGGTTCGGTGATTCCCGAAGACTGGGACCCGTTTGGCGACGCGCCCGCGCCGCTCATCAATGCTGCGCCAGCTCCCGCGCCGATTCCCCAACCGCCGCCCGTGGTTGAGCCTGTTGCGCGCCCTGTCGGCGACGCCCAGCCACAGCCCGACCTGCTGCAAGCCTTCCTGCGCGGTGCCGGCCTCGATCAGCTGCGCCTGGACCAGGCCGCTGCCTGCGCCCAGATGGAAAGCATCGGCCGCAGCTACAGGCTGATGGTCGAAGGCCTGATCGACGTATTGCGTGCCCGCGCCAGCCTCAAGGGCGAATTTCGCATGCAGCAAACCATGATCCGCCCCGCCGAAAACAACCCGTTGAAATTCGCCCCGAATGCCGACGAAGCGTTACTGCTGCTGCTTCGTCACGGCAACCAGGCGTTTATGGCGCCTGATGTCGCGGTACGTGACAGTTTCGACGACCTGCGCACCCACCAATTGGCGGTGATGGCCGGCGTGGAGGCCGCGCTCAAGCACCTGCTGCTGCGCTTTGAACCGGCGCAATTGGAAGAGCGCATGGGCAAGCCCGCTGGCCTCTCGAGTATTTTCAACGGCTCGCGCCAGGCCCAGTACTGGCAGCAATTCACCGAGCTTTACAACACTATTTCCCGCGAGGCCCAGGAAGATTTCCAGGACCTGTTCGGCCGCGAATTCAGCCGGGCCTACGAAGAGCACAGCGTACGACAGCGACGCTGAACCGCGTCGCACTGATGGATAAAACGGATAGCTAAGCACGTCATTGAGGACGCAGGATGATTCCCAGGTTTTTACTTGTAGCCGCCACCGCGCTGTTGCTGGCGGCGTGTGCCAAGGACGCGGTCAAGCCCGAAGCCGCCGCCGAGGCTGAAGCGGACACGGCTGCCGTCGAATTGCATTTTCACGCGATTGCCGGGCTCAACCCCGGCGCCAACGGCCAGGCCGCCCCGGTACGGGTGCGTATTTTCGAGCTGAAAAACGCCGCCACCTTCGCCCGCTCCGATTACTTCGCCCTGGCTGATCGTGCGCAATCCACCCTTGGCCTGGACCTGCTCGACCAGGACGAAGTGGTGATTCAGCCCGGCCAACAGCTGAGCATCCAGCGCGATCTCGACCCGGCCACGCGCCAGATCGGCCTGCTGGTGGGCTATCGCGAGCTGGACCGCGCGCAATGGCGCACCGTTATCAACGTGCCGCCGCGCCAATACACCGAATATCAGATCAGCCTCGATGTGCGTGCTGTGCGCGCAGACGTCGTGGCTACCCCCGCCAGCCCAGCCCACTAACAAGCAATCGGAGCCCCCATGTCCTGGAACAATCGCGTGGTCTGGTCGGAAGGCATGTTCATCGGAACGCAGCACTTCCAGCAGCATGACCGTTACCTGGAAAACCTGATCGACGCCCGCAGTCGTCCCCTGTCCGCTGGCGCCTGGGGGTTTTCCGAGTTGCTGATCGACCAGGGCCTGCTCGCCCAGGGCAAGCTGGCCATTGTGTCGGCGCGTGGCCTGTTGCCTGACGGCACGCCATTCAATATTCCCCAGGACGACCTGGCGCCGAGCCCGCTGAATATCGACGATAACCTGCGCGACGGCCTGGTGTACCTGGCCCTGCCGCTCAAACGCGCCGGCGCGCGTGACACCGTGGATGCCGGCGAGGCCCTCGAAGCTGCGCGCTACGTGAGCCAGGTGCGTGAAGTGCGCGACGACAACGCACCCTTCGAAAACCGCGCGCCGGTGGCCGTGGGCTCGCGGGCGTTGCGTTTGCTGACCGCCCAGGACGGCATCAGCGACTACGCCGCCATTGGCCTGGTGCGCATCAAGGAAAAGCGCGCCGACCGCGCACTGGTGCTCGATGACAGCTACATTCCGCCGGTGCTGGACGTGGCCGCGAGCAAACCGCTGAGCGCATTTCGCAGTGAACTGCTCGGCCTGTTGCACCAACGTGGCGAAGCCCTGGCCGGTCGTGTGGTGGCCTCGGGTGCTGGTGGCGCTTCGGAAATCGCCGACTTCATGCTGCTGCAACTGGTCAATCGCGCCCAGCCGCTGATCCAGCACTTCAGCCAGTTGAGCCCGCTGCACCCGGAACGCCTCTTCAGCGAGCTGGTCAGCCTTGCCGGTGAGTTTTCGACGTTTTCCACCTCCGGCCGGCGCCCCCAGGAATACCCGCACTACCAGCACGACGACCTGGCCCTGAGCTTCGCCCCGGTGATGGCGGCCCTGCGCGAAGCGCTGTCGATGCTGATCGACAGCAAGGCCACGCCGATCCCGATTGTGGAGAAGGCCTACGGCATCCACGTGGCGATGCTGGCCGACAAGACCCTGCTCGACAACGCCAGCTTCATCCTCGTGGTGCGTGCCGACGTGCCCGGCGAAACCCTGCGTGCGCGCTTCGGCCAGCAGAGCAAGGTCGGCTCGGTGGAGCACATCCGCGACCTGGTCAACCTGCAGTTGCCGGGCATTGGCCTGCTGCCGTTGCCGGTGGCGCCACGCCAGTTGCCGTATCACGCGGGCAGCACCTATTACGAGCTAGACCGGGGCAGCGAGCACTGGCAGCAGTTGAGCAATTCCGGCGGTTTCGCCTTCCACATCGCCGGGCAGTTCCCGGGTTTGAACCTGGCCTTCTGGGCGATCCGAGGATAAACCGCGATGCATCCCAATGATGATGACCGCACTCAGTTCATGCCGCGCCCAGGCGGCCGTGCGCCGGAACCTGCGCGTGCGGAGCCGGCGCCCTTGTCGATGCCGGCCGCGCCGATGCTCACCGGCAAAAGCCAGGGCCTGAACCCGCTGGAAAGCGCCGCCGGCCCGCTGCTGGCCTTGCTGACGCGGTTGCGCAACACCATCGCGCACCCGGCGCCAGCCAGCCTGCGCGCGCAGTTGTTGGCCTATCTGCGCCAATTCGAAGAGCGCGCCGAAGCCGCCGGTGTGGCGCGTAACGAAGTGCTGCTGGCCCGTTACGCGCTGTGCACTGCCCTGGATGAAGCCGTATTGAGCACGCCCTGGGGCAGCACCAGCGATTGGGGCAAACAGAGCTTGCTGATCACCGTACACAACGAAGCCTGGGGCGGCGAAAAGGTCTTCCAATTACTGGACCACTGCCTGCAAAGCCCACGGGAACGCCTGTACCTGCTGGAGCTGTTGTACCTGTGCATGTGCCTGGGGTTCGAAGGCCGCTACCGCGTGATGACCGACGGGCGCAGCCAGTTGGAAGCCTTGCGCGAGCGCACCGCGGCCGCGATTCGCACTGCGCGGGGCGAGCACGAGCGTGAGCTGTCGCCGCACTGGCGCGGCGTGACCGTGGCCCGCGATCGCCTGGCGCAATTCATGCCGCCGTGGATTGCCGTGGCGATCGGCCTGGCGCTGCTGCTGGCGTTGCTGTTTGGCCTGCGCATGCTGCTGGCGTCGCAGGCTGAACCTGTGTTCAAGAATATCCATGCCCTGGGCGAGATCCCGGTGCAGGCCATCGACCGTCCGGTGGCGCAGCCAAAAGTGATCGAACGGCCGCGTCTGGCCGGGTTTCTGGCCGAAGACATCAAGGCCGGCCGCGTGGCCGTGGAAGACAAGGTTGATCGCTCGGTGGTGACAATTCGTGGTGATGAACTGTTTGCGTCCGCCAGCTCCAGCATCGTCGATGACTACCAGCCGCTGATGCTGCGCATCGCCGACGCGGTCCGCAAGGTCAAGGGCCAGGTGCGGGTGACCGGCCACAGCGACAACCGTCCGATTGCCACGCTGCGCTTCCCGTCGAACTGGGCGCTGTCCGAAGCGCGGGCCAAGTCGGTACTGGAAATCCTTGCGGCCAAGACTGGCCAGGCCGAGCGCTTCAGCGCCGAAGGCCGCAGCGACACCGAGCCGTTGGCGACCAACAGTACGGCCGAAGGCCGTGCCCGCAATCGTCGGGTTGAAATCACCGTATTGGCGGAGGGCGTCGAGTGAAGGCGTTGTTCAGTTTCATGATTCGCTGGGTGATCCCCGTGCTGGGTTTGATCGCCCTGGGCTTGATCATCTGGTTCGTCGGGCCGTTGCTCGATGTGCTGGTGCCGGAAGGGCGCCGCTGGGCGCTGATCATCCTGGTGTTTGCGCTGTGGATCGCCTATCGCGTGCTGCGCATCATCCAGGCGCGCCGTCAGGCCGCCGAAGTCATGCGCAGCCTGGCCGCAGAAACCCCGGTCGACCCCAACAGCGTCGCCACTGCCGAAGAGCTCAGCACCCTGCGCCAGCGCATGGAAGAGGCCTTGGCGCTGCTTAAGAAAGCCAAGCTGGGTGGCGACGAACGCCGCAATCTCTATGAGCTGCCGTGGTACGTGATCATCGGCCCACCGGGTTCGGGCAAGACCACCGCGCTGGTCAATTCCGGGCTGCACTTCCCGTTGGCTGCGCAGTTGGGCGCCGGTGCGGTGCGCGGCGTCGGCGGCACGCGCAACTGCGACTGGTGGTTTACTGACCAGGCCGTTTTGCTCGACACCGCCGGGCGCTACACCACCCAGGACAGCAACTCCACGGTCGATAAGGCCGCATGGCTGGGCTTTCTTGACCTGTTGAAAAAGCAGCGTTCACGCCGCCCCATCGACGGCGCGTTCATTGCCATCAGCCTCTCGGATCTGCTGCTCGGCACCGACGCCGAACGCGCCGCCCACGCGGCCGCGATTCGCTTGCGTATCCAGGAGCTGTACACCCAGCTGGGGGTGCGTTTCCCGATCTACCTGATGCTGACCAAGCTCGACCTGGTGCCGGGCTTTATGGAGTTCTTCGACAACCTGAGCAAGGAAGACCGCGCCCAGGTGTGGGGCATGACCTTTGCCCTGGACGACGGCAAACACAGCGACAGCCCGCTGGCCCATCTGCAGAGCGAATTCGCCGGCCTGGAGCAACGCCTCAACGAGCGCCTGGTGGAACGCCTGCAACAAGAGCGCGACCCGGCGCGCCGCGACCTGATCTATGGCTTCCCGCAACAGTTCGGTGCGCTGAAAGACTGCCTGCAAAGCTTCCTCGAAGGCGTGTTCAAACCCAACGCCTTCGAAGAGCGCGTGCTGTTGCGCGGCGTGTACTTCACCAGCGGCACCCAGGAAGGCAGCCCGATTGACCGCCTGATCGGCGCCATGGCCCAGAGCATGAACCTGGACCGTCAGCACCTGGCGCGCCAGAGCGGCACCGGGCGCAGTTACTTCATCGAAAAGCTGTTCACCGCCGTGGCGTTCGCCGAGCGTGGCCTGGTAGGGGTGAACCCGAAAGTCGAGCGCCGCCGCAAGTGGATCGCCCGGGGTGTGCTGGCCGCCACCGTGGCCACCGTGGTGGTGGTCAGCGGCCTGTGGTGGGTAAGTTATCGCGCCAACCAGGCGTATATCGCCCAGGTCGATCAGAAGGTCGCGCCCCTGGGCCAGGCCGTGCAGAACCTCAGCCCGGCGCAGCGTGAAGTCTTGGCCGTGCTGCCGCTGCTCAACGCGGTGAAGAACCTGGCGGGTGACTCGCCGAGCTGGTCCGAAGGGCTGGGGCTGTACCAGGGCGACATGCTCGAAGCCGAGTCCGCGAGCGTCTATCGCAAGTTGCTGATCGCGGTGTTCGCGCCGCGCCTGGTCACGCGCATCGAAGAACAATTGCATGGCGGCGGCAACTCGGACTTTCTCTACGAAGGCCTCAAGGCCTACCTGATGCTGGCCGACAGCGAGCACTACGACCCGGACTTCATCAAGGCCTGGATCGCCCTCGACTGGGACCGCAACCTGCCACGCGACCTGCCGGCCGATCAGCGCCAGGCGTTGACCGGGCATTTGCAGGCACTGTTTGACCGCCACCCACCGAATGCGCGCCTTGACCCACGCCTGATCGATGACCTGCGCCGTCAACTGCAACAACTGCCGGTGGCCCAGCGCGTCTACGACCGGGTCAAGCGTCAGAAACTGCCCGACGGCATCCCGGACTTTCGCCTCAACGAAGCCGCCGGCCGCGATGCTGCGCTGGTGTTCAGCCGCAAGAGCGGCAAGCCATTGGGCGAACCGCTGAGCGGGTTTTTCACCGCCAAGGGCTATCGCCAGGGCTTTTTGCTGAGCAGCCTGAACCAGACCGGTACCCTGGCCGAAGAACAATGGGTGCTCGGCCAGGCACAGGCCGATCAACAGAACGTGGTGAGCCTGGCCGCCGATGTGCGCCGCTTGTATTTCCAGGATTACCAGCGCCAATGGGATGCGTTGCTGGCAGACATCGACTTTGTGCCGATCACCAGCGTGGCCCAGGCGGCCGATGTGCTGCGCGTGATCTCCGGGCCGACCTCGCCGCTGAAAAAGCTGCTGGTGGCGGTGGCCAGGGAGACCGACCTGCAAGCCGAAGAGCGCCAATTGGCCGCCAAGGGCGTGCCGGTGGAGGGCGGTGTCGACAAGCTCAAGGAGCGCCTGGGCAGCCTGCTCGGCCAGGAGCAAGCGAGCGCCAACGCGCCTGCGGCTGCGGATGACCCGGTCACGGCGCACTTTGCCGAACTCAACAGCATCGTCAGCAAAAACGAGGGCGAGCCGGCGGCGATCGACGGCCTGCTATCGGACATGAACGCGCTGTATGTGCAGGTCAGCGCCATGGTCGGTGCCAGCGGCGATGCCTTGCTGGGCGAGGCGAAGAACCAGGCGGCAGCGGCGGCCACGCGGGTCAGCCTGAACGCCGAGCGCCAGCCTGCGCTGGTGCAGGGCATGGTCAAGTCGGTGGTCAATTCCACCACCAACAGCATGATGGGCGGCGTGCGCAACCAGCTGAACGCGGCCTGGGTCAGCGAAGTGGTCAACGTGTATCGCCAGTCCCTGGCCGGGCGCTACCCAATGTCGCCGGGCAGTGCGCGGGACGCGACCCTGGATGACTTCGGCCAGTTCTTCGGCGTCGGCGGGGTGATGGATAACTACTTCCGCAAGTACCTGCAGCCCTACGTCGACACCTCGGCCCAGACCTGGCGCTGGCAGCCGGGCGCGGCGCAGAAACTCGGCATCGCGCCGGGCGTGCTGCAAACCTTCCAGCGCGCGGCGACGATTCGGGACGCGTTCTTCAGATCGGGGGGCACCCAGCCCATCGTGCGCTTCGAACTCAAGCCGGTGTCGATGGACCCGACCATCACCCAGTTCCTGCTTGATCTCGACGGCCAGCAACTGAGCTACGACCACGGCCCGAGCCGGCCGGTGGCGATGCAATGGCCGAACCCCGGCAGCAGTGGCGTGGTGCGTATCTCGATCATGCCGCCAGCGGCCAGCGGGCGCTCCGGCGTGACCCTCGACGGCCCCTGGGCCTGGTTCCGCCTGCTGGAACAATCGGACCTGACCGCCGGCAACTCGCCGGACCGCTTCAACCTGCGCCTGCGGGTCGACGGCGCGAGCATTGCCTACGAGCTGCGCGCCAATAGCGCCTTCAACCCGTTCAAGAGCCGTGTGCTCAGCGGCTTCAGCCTGCCGGAGCGGCTATGACCACGCTGGGTTTCTACGGCAAGTTGGCCAGCCGCGGTGATTTCGTCAGCCGCGCCTTGCCCCAGAGTTTTATCGGCCCGTGGGACAGCTGGCTGGCGGCGGGTTTGCTCGCCAGCCAGAACAGCCTGGGCGCTGATTGGCTCAACGCTTATCTGGTCAGCCCGCTGTGGCGCTTCGTACTCGCGCCAGGCGTGTGCGGGCCGGACGCGGCGGCGGGTGTGGTGATGCCGAGTATCGATCGGGTCGGGCGTTATTTTCCGCTGGCGGTGGTGGCGGTGCTCGATCACGACACTAACCCCGCCGCCCTGGTGGGCGGGCCGGATGTCTGGTTCGAACAGACCGAAGAGCTGCTGCTCAGCACTCTGGACGCGGGCGCGACGTTCGAAGGGTTCAACGATGGCCTCGACCGCCTGGGCGTGCCGGCGACCGAACCGCGTGCGCTCGACAGCCGTTTTGCCGGCTTGCAACGGGTGGCCGCCAGCGTGCCTCACGGGCGTATGGCGGCGCTCGCCGAACAGGCCTGCGAAGGGGCCAGCCTCTGGTGGGGCCGAGGTTCGCAGCGTATTTCACCCGGTTTATTACGGTGTCAGGGCTTGCCTGCCGCCCGCGATTTTGCGCAGTTTTTGCTCGGACAAGAAGGTGTGGTGTAGATGGGGGCGACGTATCAATCGGCGAGCAAAAGCCATGTGGGCATGGTGCGCCAGGTCAATGAAGACGCATGCCTGGACCTGCCGCAAAACCGCCTGTGGGTGGTGGCCGATGGCATGGGCGGCCACGCCGCGGGGGATTATGTCAGCAGCCTGATTGTCGACAGCCTGCGCAATGTGCCGGTGGGGCGCTCCCTTGAGGAATACGCGGCCGCCTTGCGCAACGACCTGATCCGCATCAATGCGGCGGTCCGTGAAGAAACCGCCAATCGGGGCGTGACCATGATGGGTAGCACCGTCGTGGTGCTGGCGGCGCGCGGCTTGCGCGGGGTGTGCCTGTGGGCCGGCGACAGCCGCCTGTACCGCCTGCGCGACGGCGAGTTGGAAAGCATCTCCCGCGACCACAGCTACGTGCAGGACCTGCAAGACAGCGGCCTGCTCAGCGAAGCCGATGCCCGTGTGCACCCGCGCGCCAATATCGTGACCCGTGCGGTGGGCGTGGAAGCGCAACTGGACGTGGCGGCGGTCGATCTGCTGATCGCCCCCGGCGACAGTTTCCTGCTGTGCAGCGACGGCCTGACCAAGACCGTCGAGGACCACGAAATCCGTGAGGTCCTCGGCCACGACGCGCCGGATGAAATCGTGCGCAGCCTGGTCCACCTGGGGCTCAATCGCGGCGCACCGGACAACATCACCACCATCGTCGTGAAGGTGTCGCCATGAACATCGTCATCCCCGGTTATGACATCGAGGGCGAGATCGGCGAAGGCGCCATGGCCAACGTGTACCTGGCGACCCAGCGTTCGCTGGAGCGCAAGGTGGCCCTGAAGGTGATGGCGGCGGCGCTGGCGGCCGACCCGAGCTTCTGCGAGCGCTTCCTGCGCGAAGGCAAGACCCTGGCGCGCTTGTCGCACCCGCACACGGTGACCATCCATGACATCGGCAATGTCGATGAGCTGTACTACATGGCCATGGAGTACCTGCCCAACGGCACGCTCAAGGAGCGCATTGCCGCCGGGCTGACGCCGGAGCAGGGCGTGACGCTGATCCGCCAGATCGCCTCGGCGCTCGGGTACGCCCATGCCCAGGGCCTGGTGCACCGCGACGTGAAGCCGGCGAACATTCTGTTCCGCGCCGATGGTACGGCGGTGTTGTCGGACTTCGGCATCGCCAAGTCCCTGGACGACCGCACCCAATTCACCCAGGCCGGCTTTGCCGTGGGCACGCCCAGCTACATGAGCCCGGAACAGGCACGCGGCCAGGAGATCGACGGCCGCGCCGACCTGTATGCGCTGGGCGTGGTGCTCTACGAGATTCTGGTCGGCGAGCTGCCTTACCGTGGAACCGATGCGCTTTCCACCGCATTGGCTCATCTGACGGAGCCTTTGCCGGAGCTGCCGGTGCACCATGGTCGTTACCAGGGCGTGCTGCGCAAGTTGCTGGCCAAAGACCCGGCGGAGCGTTATCCGGATGCGACGGCGTTGCTGTTGGCGCTGGATCAACTGCCGGCGGATTCGCCGGAGGCCACCCTGGTACGGCCGCTGCCGATCCCCATCAGTTTTGACCTGGCGGGTATCACGCCGGAGTCCATCGAAATACCCACTGACAAGCCACAACCCGCGCGTCAACCGGTAGTCGCGCCGGTGCACCACAGCGAACAGCGCCGTGGGCCGGTAGTGGCGCTGGCGGCGGTTGCCGTAGCGGTGGCACTGGCCATCGGTGGCGCCAGTTACTGGTGGTTGAGCGCCGCCGACGAGCCGGTCAAGCCGCCTGCTGCCGTGGTGCCTGCAGCCAAGCCACCTGCGGCGGTTGCGGATGGCGGCCAGCGTCCGTTGCTGATGGCCGGCAAGAAAACCCTGTTCCAACGCGTGCTCAGCAAGCCCGGCGCCAAACTGTCTGCCGATGCGGGCAGTGCACCGGGCAAAGTCTTGCCGGCGTTTTCCGTGCTGTATGTGTACCAGCGCAAAGAAGTCGACGGCAGCCCTTGGGTGCGTGTCGGCGCGGCCACCGATGGGCGCAGTGACGGGTGGTTGCCGGCCGCGCAGGTCAGTGATTGGAAGCAAAGCCTGGTGCTCAAATTCACCGAGCGCTCAGGCCGTGCCCCGGTGATGTTCCTGCGCCAGTCCGCTGAGGTGGAAAAACTGCTGGCCGATCCGGCTGCGGCGAAAGCTGTGTTGGCCAAGGCGCAGAACAACCGCGACGACAATCAACAAGTGCTGGCCCTGGAACCCACCGCCAGCGCGGTGCCGCAAAACCAGTTCTACCTGCTGCCGATTTTTGATTCCAAAGAGAGCTTCGACGACAACGGCCAGCCCGTGCAGCTGCTTAATGTCGCCTCCATCGACCCTGGCAGCAGCGCGGTCGCCAAGCCCGCGACGCCCGTGACCAGCGCCAATGCCGACGCCTTCCGCACGGCGGTGGTGCTGGTGGTCGATACCACCGTGTCGATGCAGCCGTATATTGATCAAGTGCGCGACGTAGTACACGAGCTGCAAACCCGTATTGCCGAGCGCGGCGAGCTGGACAGCGTCAGCTTCGGCCTGGTGGGCTTTCGCAACAGCATCAAGAAAACCCCCGGCCTGGAATACGTGGCCAAGACCCTGATCACCCTCGACCAGGGCCGCGATCCGCAACGCTTTCTCGACATGGCGCGGCAGGTCAAGGCCTCGACGGTGTCCAGCCATTCGTTCAACGAAGACGCGTTTGCCGGGGTGATGCAGGCGGTGGACGGCATGGATTGGTCCGGCTACGGCGGGCGCATCATCCTGCTGGTCTCCGATGCCGGTGCGTTGCGCAAGAACGACCCGTTCGCCGCCACCCAGATGAATGAAGCCGAAGTGCGCCAGGCGGCGTTGGGCAAGCAGATCAAGATCTACGCGCTGCATCTGCGCACTGACGCCGGCAAGAAAACCCATGCCGGCGCCGAAAGCCAGTACCGCATCCTGACCGCCGACGCCAACCCACGGATCGGCGACCTGTACACGCCGGTGCCCGGTGGTGACGTGCACAAGCTCGGTGAGCGCGTCGACGAGATTGGCACGGTGTTCGCCAACCTCGTGCATCAGGTGCGCAGCAACACGCCGCAGCCGGTGCCGCTGCTCAGCGCTGCGCCGAGCCTGGCGGATAAATCCGCTGCGGTCGGTTATGCGATGCACATGGATTTCCTTGGTCGCAAAACCGCGAGCCAGGCGCCCCAGCTGGTCAGCGCCTGGACTGCCGACCGCGACCTGACCAACCCGGCGCTGCCGGCGTTCCAGGTGTGCGTGATGCTGACCAAGCTGCAATTGAACGACCTGCAGCAGTCGCTGAAACTGATCGTCGATGCGGCGCGCAAAACCCAAAGCTCACCCAAGGACTTCTTCCAGGAAATCGCCAGCGCCTCGGCCTATATGAGCCGCGACCCGCAAGCCCTGCGCAAGGGCGGCAACCTGGCCGACGGCGGCCTGCTGGGCGAATACCTGGAAGGCCTGCCGTATCGCAGCAAGTCGCTGAACATGACCCAGGATCTGTGGTTGTCATTGAGCGTGGCCGAGCAGGAAGACTTCATCGACGAGCTGGATTCGAAAATCCGCCTCTACGAGACCTTCCACAATGACCTGGCCAATTGGGTGCGTTTCGGCGATGCCGAACCGGGCGATGCGTTGTACCGCGTGCCGTTGTCGACGTTGCCGTGATGCTGAGCCTGAACGCGGTGCACAAGAGCCGGGGCGTCGGTAGCCAGCGTTATAGCCTGGTGATTCCGGCGCTGCAGCTGCGCGCGGGTGAACAACTGGCGATTGTCGGGCCCAGCGGCTGCGGCAAGAGCACCTTGCTGGATATGTTGGCGCTGGTGTTGGCGCCGGATCGGATCGGCCAGTTTGAGTTCAACCAGTTCGACATCGACGGGCTTTGGCGCGCAGACAGCCAAACCGCCTTGGCCCAGTTGCGCAGCCGGCATTTGGGCTATGTACTGCAGACCGGCGGGCTGCTGGGGTTTCTCGATGTGCGCGGCAATATCGCCTTGTCCCGCCAGTTGCTGGGGTTAAAGGACGACGGCAGCGTGGCGCGCCTGGCCGAGCAGCTGGAAATCAGTGACCAGTTGGACAAGCGTCCGGCCGCGTTGTCGGTGGGCCAGCGCCAGCGTGTGAGCTGTGCCCGCGCCTTGGCCCACGCGCCGCAACTGGTACTGGCCGATGAGCCGACCGCATCCCTCGACCCGCTCAATGCCGAGCGCGTGATGCAGGCGCTGCTGGCCCAGGCCCGTGAACACCGCGCCGCCTGTGTGATTGCCACCCATGATGAACCCTTGGCCCGCGCCAGTGGCTTGCAAGTGCGCCGCATCGGCTGCCGTCGCGATGCGGACGGCGGCGTCACGGCGACGCTTGGGGAGGCGTGCTGATGCGCATCGGCCTGGTCTCGTCGCTCGCCTGGCAGGATTATCGCAACGATGCGTGGCTGTCGGCGTGTTCGGTGCTGGCGCTGGTGGCGGTCATCGCGCCATTGATGGTGTTATTTGGCCTGAAGTTTGGACTGGTTAGCAGTTTGACCCAACGCTTGGAGACCGACCCCGCCACCCGTGAAATTATCCCGCTGGGCGGCGGTCGATTCAGCAGCGCCCTCGTCGAGCAGCTTGCCCAGCGTAGTGATGTGGCGTTTGCCATCGCGCGTACGCGGCAGATTGCGGCGACCGCGCAGGTGGGCGCAGTGGTAATGGAGATGCTGCCGACCGCTGCGGGTGACCCGTTGCTGGTCGGTTTACCGATGCCGAAGGGCCTGGACCAGATCGTGCTCAGCCATACCGCCGCCGAAAAGCTCGCGGCCCGGCCCGGCGACTGGCTGGAGCCCCGCTTTACGCGGCAACTGGCGGGGCGCGTCGAGGCGCAGCGCACGCGGGTGCAGGTGCTGGCGGTATTGCCGTTGGAAGCCTTCGCCCGTGACGGGTTGTTTGCTGACCTGGCGTTGCTGGAGGCGGTGGAAGATTATCGCGATGGCCGCGCTGTGCTGGCGTTGCAATGGGAAGGTGAGGCGGCGGGTGTGGGCGAGCAGCGGGTGTACCCGGCGTTTCGTTTGTATGCGCGCACGCTCAGCGATGTGGAACGGCTGCGGCTGTATTTCGCCGGGCAGAATGTGCTGGTGTCGACCCAGGCGCAAACCATCGCCCAGGTGCAGTCGTTGAGTCGCAACCTGTCGCTCGTATTCTGGATCATCTGCGGGTTGGCGTTGGCCGGTGCGTTTGCGGCGACCTTCGCCGGGGTGTTGGCGGCGGTGGCGCGTAAACGTCGGGAGTTGTCGGTGTTGCGCCTGCTGGGCTTTTCCACCGCTGCGCTGTTGCTGTTCGTCGTGATGCAGGCGCTGTACAGCGCAAGTTTTGCCGCCGTGCTCAGTGCCGGGCTGTATAGCCTGGCCGAGGCGGGTTTGAACCGATTATTCGTGCAGGTGCCGGGCGAATACGCCAGCCATCTGTTGGCGCGTCACTACGGCTTGGCCCTGGCGGCTGTGCTCGGCGTCAGCGCCGTGGCGGCGGCATGTGGCGGTTGGCGAGTGGAGCGTATCCAGGCTTCTGAAGGAATCAGAGATGTTTAAGTTATTGGGCGCCTGTGTGGCGCTGAGCCTGGCCTCGCTGGCCTGGGCCGATGAGGCAAGCGACAAGCTCGATAACCCCAAGCCGTTGCCGGACGACGTGAGCCTGCCGCTGCCATGCGAAGGCAATATGGTGTTCCGCTACGCCTATGTGCTGGCCCAGGGCACCCTGGACGACCGTGAGGTGAGCCTCGGCTATCCCTTTGCCGAAGGCGAGGCGGGCTACCAGCAATCGTTTATCTCCGGTTACCGGCGCGACTTCATCAACGGTCAGTTCACCCTCAAGGACCTGCCCAAGGACTGGAACACCGTCATCGCGCCGCTGATGCCGAAGACCGACGCCAAGACCCCGCTCAAGCCCATGCTGTACTTCATCGGCAAGTACGAAGTGACCGCCCGCCAGTACGCCCAGGTAATGTCCCAGGCGCAGTCGCTGGCCAGTGGCGAGCCGGCGCCGGCCTGTGATGCGCCTGAAGGTATGGCCGGGCGCTTGCCCAAAGTGAAACTGTCGCGCTTTGAAGCCGAGCGCTTCTCGGCGGTGTACAGCGCCTGGCTGATGAAATACCACCGCGAGTTGCTGCCGGTGAGTGGGCGCGGGGCCTCGGCCGAAGACGGCGGCCTGGGCTTTGTGCGCTTGCCCACCGAAGTGGAATGGGAATTCGCCGCGCGCGGTGGCCAGGCAGTGAGTCGCCAGGACTTGGAAAGCCGCCTGTTTCCGCGCCGCGTCGAGGGTAGTGAAAACGACGGTCCACTGAGCGATTACGCGGTGTTCAACCAGGTCGCCGGCGGCACCGGCCAGGCGGCACGGCTGATGCCTATCGGCACCAAGCTGCCCAACCCGATCGGGATGTTCGATGTGATCGGCAACGCTGCGGAAATGGTCCAGGAATCCTTCCAACTGGTGCACGCCGGGCGCCGCCAGGGCACCTATGGCGGCTTCGTGGTCAAGGGCGGCAATTACCTGGAAGGCGAAGGCACCTTGTTCACTGGCATGCGCCGCGAGTACCCGCTGTTTGCCGCCGATGGCACCGAGCAAAGCAACGAGACCACCGGGTTTCGCGTGGCGATTGGCGCGCTGTCGGCGCCGCGCTCGCGCTACAAGGAGCTGTTTGCGCAGTGGCAGAAAGAAGGCCGCCTGGCGTCGCTGACCGACGCCATCGACGACGCCCAGGACCCGACCAAGCGCCTGGACAGCATCATCGCCGCCAGCGTCGACCCCAAGCTGCAGGCCGAACTGGGGCTGGTCAACGAAGAGCTCAAGCGCAACGTTTCGCTGATCGCCCAGCAGCGCGAGGAAGCGGCAGGCAACCTGATTCAGTCCGCCGCGTTGGTGGCCGAGACCATCAGCAACTACAACATCCGCCTGGCCAACCTGCAGAAGAGCCGCCAGCAGGCCGTGGATAACAAAGACCAGGCCAGCGCGCAGCTGTTCGACATGGCCATCGCCAATGGGCGCAGCGCGCTGGACGGCGCCGTGGCGATCTACATCGACAACCTGGCCACCGGCACGCGCTACACCGATGCGGTGATCCAGGCCCAGTTTCAACGAATCAAGGAAGAGTTGGATCGCAAGCCGGTGCTTGGCAAGAGCCTGGTGACGCGCGCGACACTGTTCGTTCGCCATGTCGGCAACTACCGCAAGCAACAGCGGGCCGACCCGGCGACGATCTTGAAGGAATTGCTCGCAGCGAGCGGTCAGCGGTCTTGATCGTTGGCTGTCTAGCGAGCTTGGAAGGGACTCAGGCGGCGGTGGGCCGTGCTGGGCAAGTCAAACTTAATAGAGATCACACCTATGCTTTTTTCCCGTAAGTCGGTTTCCAAGCGTCACCTGCTGCTGATTGCGGCCGGTTTCAGTACCGTGTTGACCGGTTGCGCAACGTCGCCTGCGTCCAAGGTCGCGTCGAGCACCAAGGTTGAGTACTACCCCAACTGCTACGAGCCGGTGCAGCACCTGCGTGCTACCGATTCGAACATGACCAAGTCGGTGGTGACCGGCGCAGCCATCGGCGCGGCCGGCGGTGCCTTGCTGGGCGCCCTGACCGGCGACAAGGAAAAGCGCGGCCGTAACGCCGCTATCGGCGCAGCGGGCGGCGCCCTGGCGGGTGGCGCGGCGGGCTACTACACCGAGCGTCAGAAGCAGATCAGCGATGACAACCAGCGCATCGCTTCCTACTCCACCGACTTCAACAAAAGTGCCTCGGACATCGACCGCAGCACTGCTTATGCCAAGGCTTCGCAACAGTGCTACCAGAGCGCATTCACCAAGCTGGTCGCAGACCGCAAGGCCAAGACCGTCAACGACACCGAAGGCCGCAAGCGCCTGGCGGAAATCGTTGCGGGCCTGAAGGAATCCAATGACTTGATCGTCGCAGTCAACGGCAAAGCCAGCGAAGACCTTAACAACTACACCCAGGCCTACGAGAAAGACCTGCAGCAGGTTGGCGTGCAGCGTAGCGACGTGGTGACCGTGGCCACCGCCGACACCACGCCTGTGGTCACTCCGGCCAAAGGCAAGAAAGCCGTGAAGCCGGCCAAGAAACCCGTGCTCCCGACCGTGCCGAAAGAAGCGGTGACCACCGAGAAGAGCATCCAGACCGTTCAGGCCAAGCAGGCTGAAAGCAAGCAGGTCGCCAGCTCCGGCAAGGCTCAGCTCGAAGGCAGCTGCCGCGATCCAAACCTGGCCGACTGGGCCCCGGTTCCTTGCCCTAACGTTTAAGTAACCTGTTGCTATAAGCGTTAAACGTCAACCGATCTCCCGCTAAAGCGCGAGATCGGTGGCGTTCTGTTTGCAAATCGTTACACTGCTGCGGCCACTCAATAATTACACCGAGGCCGTGTGCATGAAATTTCGTCTTCTCCTGTGGGTGCTGGGCCTGATGATGGGCAAAGCCAGCCGCACCAACCCCGCCTTCCAGCAGCAGCTAGGTGACAAAGACCTGGCCTTC
Organism: Pseudomonas sp. R4-35-07; assembly: GCF_003852235.1. Taxonomy (NCBI): domain Bacteria; kingdom Pseudomonadati; phylum Pseudomonadota; class Gammaproteobacteria; order Pseudomonadales; family Pseudomonadaceae; genus Pseudomonas; species Pseudomonas sp. R4-35-07. Next base: position 5,694,012 of record NZ_CP027732.1, on the reverse strand, counting down.
CAGCTGCAGACCCTCGACGGCAAGGTTGCCCGTCACTTCATCGTCAAAGACCAACGCATCACTAGCCGCTCGGGTGTACACCCTGAGCCGGCGTTTGCGATTGCCTTCAAAGACGCCGCCTACGGCTTCGCCACGATGCAGGCGAAGAACAAGCAACTGGCGTTCATGACGGGGATTCAGGACAAATCGATCCAGATCAAGGGCAACCCGGGGCTGGTGATCTGGTTCCAGGGGTTGACCAAGTATCTGAAGCCGAAGAAAAAGAAGTAAGCGTTCAGTGATCGTTCCCACGCTCTGCGTGGGAATGCCGCTTTGGACGCTCCGCGTCCGCTCTTAAGTGGTGACGCGGAGCGTGGGAATGATCAGGTTCAGTGCTGGCTGAACTGCGAGGCTAGTTCGCGCAACAACACCTCGGCATCCAGCACCTTGCCGACCACGTCTTCAGCCTTTTCCCGGCTCAAGCCCAGGCGCTCGAGCAGTGCATCCGGGATGGTTTCATCCGGCCCGGAACCGATTCCTCGGCTGCGCAACAGGCGCACGGCCAGGCACACCAGGTTCGGGTATTCGGCGTACTGCCCGTCATAGCTCGGGTCGTGCTGGAAGCGCAGGGCGGTGGACAGTTCGTCCGGCATGTCCCAGTAACGCATCAGCCAGGCGCCGATCTGCTCGCGGCTGATGCCCAGCAGGTGTTGTTCCACGTAACTGTGGCACAGGTGCGGGTTGACCTCCAGGTGGCGGCAGATCAGCGAAAAGTGCGGCGGGAACACATGGGCCAGCAGCAGGTAACCAAAGTTGTGCAGCAACCCTGCCAGGTAGGTCAGGCCGGCTTCCGGGCGCTGGGCGCGGGGCATGGCGCGGGTCAGGCCTTCGATCACGGCGGCGGTGTAGATCGACTGGTGCCAGTACGGCGTGGACGGATGCGGGCGGTCCTTGGGCAGGCTCAGGGTTTTACCCAGGGCCAGGCCCAGCGCCAGGTTGATCACCAGATCGAAGCCCAGCACGCGCACGATGGCGTCTTCCACCGAGCGGATCTTGCCCGGCGAAGCGTAGTAGGGCGACGCCGCCCAGCTCACCACTTGGGCGGCCAGGGCCGGGTCGGTTTCCACCACGCCGGTGATGTCGTCGATGGTGGCGTTGGGGTCGACACGCAGCTTGATGATCTTCTGCGCGGTGTCGGCCAGTGGCGGAATCTCGATGGTCGCTTCCAGGCGTTGCTGAATACGGCGGGCAGTGAATGCCTGCATCGCCTGGGTGATTTCCTCACGGTCATCATTGGGGCGGTCGAGGTTGGGGCGAATGTTGCTCAGGGGCTCGCCGAACTGAGCCGCACTGGCCTTGGTCAGCATGGTCTTGAAGTGCTCGCTGGCGATTTCCAGCAGCAACCCGGCTTCGCCCGAATGCACCAATAGACTCGGCTCGTTGAGCAGGCTGCCTTCATACAGGCACGGCGAACTGGTGAGCGGCGGCAGGCCCGGCAGCAGGTTCAGCTCATGCTTGCCCAGCATGCGCTCGACGCGCTCCGGCGCCACGGCGGTGAGGCGCCGACCGGTGAGCTCGGTAAGGCGGTTGAGGTCGAGCAACTGGCTTTGGGGGAACAGCACCATGAGCGCGCCAACGGCATCTTCGAGCAGTACCGCCTGGACCTTTCGCGCAGGGTTCAGGCCCGTCTGTTCGGCGACTTCCGTGTAGGGGATGGCGAGCTTTGCGAGCAACGCCCGAATGACCGGCGGGGCGGTCAGTGGGGCGGTAGCGAGGGCAACTTCTGACATGGCCTGATCCAATTTTTTTCATTCATTGGAGTATAACCAGCTTGGTAGAGGTGTAGGTCGGATAAGTGAGTCGGCTGTCACACTTGGCCGTATTGCTGCCCGTGCCGCAGCCAGCGGTTGAGCAGCGGGCTGACATGCTCAGGCCAGCGTTCCAGCAGCGCTTGCGCCGCATCGCGCACTGCGGGCAACAGGTCGGCGTCGCGCATCAGGTCGGCGACCTTGAATTGCAGCAGACCGGTTTGGCGGGTACCGAGCATTTCTCCCGGGCCGCGCAGCTCGAGGTCTTTTTCGGCGATGACAAAGCCGTCGTTGGTTTCGCGCATGATGCCCAGCCGCTGGCGGCCGATCTGCGACAGCGGCGGGTGATACAGCAGCACGCAATGGCTGGCGGCGCTGCCTCGGCCGACGCGGCCGCGCAACTGGTGCAGTTGGGCCAAGCCCAGGCGTTCGGGGTTTTCAATGATCATCAGGCTGGCGTTGGGCACGTCCACGCCGACCTCGATCACAGTAGTGGCCACGAGCAGTTGCAGGTTGCCGGCCTTGAACTCGGCCATCACTGCAGCTTTTTCGGCAGGTTTCATACGGCCGTGGATCAGCCCGACCTTGAGCTCGCCCAGGGCACTGGTGAGGTCTTCATAGGTGGTTTCGGCGGCCTGGCAGGTCAGCTCCTCGGACTCTTCGATCAGCGTACACACCCAATACGCCTGGCGGCCTTCGGCGCAGGCGCCGCGCACGCGTTCGATCACTTCGACGCGTCGCGTGTCGGTGACCAGCACGGTGTTGACCGGCGTACGGCCGGGCGGCAGTTCGTCGAGGATCGAGGTGTCGAGGTCGGCGTAGGCACTCATGGCCAGGGTGCGTGGGATTGGCGTGGCGGTCATGATCAACTGGTGCGGGTTCATGCGCCCACCCACGCCTTTCTGGCGCAGGGCCAGGCGCTGTTGCACGCCAAAGCGGTGCTGTTCGTCGATGATCACCAGGGCCAGGTTCTTGAACTGCACTTCATCCTGGAACAGCGCATGGGTGCCCACCACCATCGGCGTGCCGCCGGCAATCTGCTCCAGCGCCGCTGCGCGCGTCTTGCCCTTGAGCTTGCCGGCCAGCCACGCGACTTCCAGCCCCAGCGGCTCGAGCCAGCGTTTGAAGGTGATGAAGTGTTGCTCAGCGAGAATTTCCGTGGGCGCCATCAACGCGACCTGGTAACCGGCTTCCAGGGCCTGCAAGGCGGCGAGGGCGGCGACCACGGTCTTGCCCGCGCCCACATCGCCCTGGATCAGGCGCAGCATCGGTTCCTGCTGGCTGAGGTCGTAGGCGATTTCATTGCCGACGCGTTGCTGCGCGCCGGTCGGTGCGAAGCCCAGATTGGCCAGGTATTGCGCGGGCAGGCGCGTGGCTTTAGGCATCGCCGGTGCGCGCAGCGAGCGCATGCTTTCGCGCAGGCGCTGCTGGGACAGTTGATGGGTCAGCAGTTCTTCGAAGGCCAGGCGATGCTGCGCCCAGTGATGGCCGAGGGCGAGTTCGTCCACATCGGCGTCGGCCGGCGGGTGATGCAGGTAGCGAATCGCATCCGCCAGAGGCGCCAGCTGATAATCGCGGGCCAGCTCCAGCGGCAGCCAGTCGGGCAGGCTTTGCGGGCCGAGCATCGTCAGGGTTTGCATGCACAACTGGCGCAGGCGTTGCTGGGTAAGGCCTTCGGTCAGCGGGTAGATCGGCGTGAGGGTGGTGTCCACCGGCGGTGGTTCGTCGCCGGTAATGGCGCGGTACTCCGGGTGGTAGATCTCCAGGCCCGAGGCCCCCGGACGCGCTTCGCCGTAGCAACGCACGCGGGTACCGCGCTTGAGGCCTTCTTTCTGCGCATTGCTGAAATGGTAGAAGCGCAGGCTCAGGCCGCCGGTGCCGTCCTGCAGGCGCACCACCAGGCTGCGGCGCTTGCCCATTACCACGTCGGCGCCGCTGACGGTGCCTTCGATCACCGCGTCCTGGCCGGGACGCAAGTGGCCGATGGGCACGACGCGGGTACGATCCTGATAACGCAGCGGCAGATGGAACAGCACGTCCTGAAGGTTTTCCAGGCCGACTTTGGCGAGTTTCTCGGCCATGGCCTCACCGACACCCTTGAGTGCCGTCACCGGCACCTGCGACAGCTCAGTCATACGGTTACTTAGCTCGCAGCAGGCGGCTTGGCCACCGAGCACAGGCGGATCGAGTCGGCGAGGATCTCAATCGCTTTTGGCCGTGGAAAGCTGGCGCGCCAGGCGATTGCCACCGTGCGGAAGGGCACCGGCGGCGTAAGTGGGCGCACTTCGATTACGCCGGGGGCGTAGTGATGGCTGTCTACCGCCGACAACGGCAGGATCGAAATACCCAGGCCGGACGCGACCATGTGGCGAATGGTCTCCAGGGAGCTGGATTCCACCGTGGTGTGCTTGGCGCCGTCGTTGCCTTTGGTCAGGGTCGGGCAGGCTTCCAGCACTTGGTCGCGGAAGCAGTGGCCTTCACCGAGCAGCAGCAGGCTCTTGTCATTGAGCAGGCCGGCGTCGATGGTTTCCTTCTGCGTCCACGGGTGCGAGGCGGGCATCAGTACGTAGAACGGCTCGTCGTAGAGCGGCAGGGTCAACACGTCCGCCTCGTTGAACGGCAAGGCGATGATGATCGCGTCCAGCTCGCCGTTGCGCAGTTTGTCGCGCAGCACGTGGGTGAAGTTTTCTTCGATATACAACGGCATTTGCGGCGCGACGCGGTGCAGTTGCGGGATCAGATGGGGGAACAGGTACGGGCCGACAGTGTAGATGGCGCCGACCTTGAGCGGTGCGGTCAGCTGGTTCTTGCCGGCCTGGGCTAGCTCGCGAATGCTTTGCGCTTGTTCCAGCACCTTCTGGGCCTGGGCAACAATGCCTTCGCCCACCGGGGTGAGGCGCACGGCGCTCTTGCTGCGCTCGAAAATCAGCACACCGAGTTCGTCTTCGAGCTTTTTCACGCCCACCGACAGCGTCGGCTGGCTGACGTGGCAACGCTCGGCCGCGTGGCCGAAGTGCTGTTCTTGGGCGAGGGTCACGATGTAGCGTAATTCTGTAAGAGTCATAGCGGGCGTCCATGAGGTTGCGAGCCAAGCATACCGGCTGCAATCGATAGACGCACGTTATCAGAACTTTGCTGGGGATTGAGCGAGGACTGTCGGTAATTTTGCTGATTCGCTGCCGCTGAATGTGGAAGGGAGCCAGCCCCCTTCCACATTGCCCTGCTAGCGGCGACGTTTATCGATGTTGTAAACGAACGGTGCGACGAGCTCCACACTGCCGTTTTTCAACAGGTCGGCCGGTGGTTTGGGCAGGGGTTGAGCCTTACGGATCATCTCCAGCGTGGCGCGGTCCAGGTCGGCGTTGCCGGAGCGGCCCTCCAACTCGTAGGACAACACATTGCCTTCGCCGTCGACCACGAAGCGCAAGCGGTTCATGCCTTCCTTGCCACGTTGCTGGGCGCCCGGCGGGTACTTCTTGTACTTTTGCAGGTGCGCCAGCAGGGTGCTTTGCCAGGAGGCCTGGGCGGCAAGCTGTTGCGCCGACGGGCCGGGAGCGGGCTGGGCGGATTTCTGCGCAGGCGCGTTGCTCGGCGGCGTGTCGCTCGGTGGCTCCTCGGAAGGTTTCTCCTTGGGCGGCTCGGGCTTTTTCTCCACCGGCTTGGGCGGTTGTGGCTTGGGTTTGGGCTTGACCGGTTTAGGCACCTGGATCGTCGGCTTGGGCGCCTCGGCCAACTTCGGCAGCGGCAGCTCTTCGACCGGTGGTGGCGGTGGCGCAACGACCTTGGGCGGTGCAGGCGGTGGCGGTGGCGCCGGCAGGGGCGCCAAGTCGATGACCATCGCGGCCGGAGGCAACGGGATCGCCTGGGGCGCGGACCATTTAAGCGCGATGATGATCGCGACGGCATGCACGCCCAGCACGACTGCGAGGCTGCTGCCATAACGCGTCAGTTTGTGGCGCGTCGTGATCATTTCTTGGCTGCCGTCTCAAGTCCGACCAGGCCTACCTTGAGGTAGCCGGCTGCCCGCAAGGCGTCCATCACGCTCATCAGGTCGCCGTAGTCCACACCCTTGTCGGCCTGGAAGAAGATGGTCGTGTCTTTCTTGCCCTGGGTCTTGGCATCGAGCACCGGCCCCAGGGTTTCAGCCTTGACTTCTTCTTCGCCCAGGAACAGGCGCTGGTCGGCCTTCACGCTGAGAAAAATCGGCTTCTCCGGGCGTGGCGCCGGCTTGGCGCTGGACGCGGGAAGGTCAACCTTGATGTCCACGGTAGCCAACGGTGCTGCCACCATGAAGATGATCAGCAGCACCAGCATCACGTCGATAAACGGCGTGACGTTGATTTCGTGATTCTCGACGAGCTCGTCGTCGCCTTGATTCAAATGCAGGCCCATGGCCGATTACCCCACTTTCACCATGTGCGGTTGCGAGCTGCGCTCGGTAGGCAGGTGATCGAGGTCGCGGCTGACCAGCAGCAGGACTTCTGCCGACGCGTCCGATACCTGGGCCTTGTAGCCGGCGATCGAACGGGCGAAGACGTTGTAGATCACCACCGCTGGGATCGCGGCAACCAGGCCCAGGGCGGTAGCCAGCAAGGCTTCGGCGATGCCGGGAGCAACCACGGCGAGGTTGGTGGTCTGGGTTTTGGCGATGCCGATGAAGCTGTTCATGATGCCCCACACGGTACCGAAGAGGCCGACGAAGGGGGCGGTGGAACCGATGGTCGCCAGTACGCCGGTGCCACTGCTCATGTTGCGACCGCAAGCGGCCACCAGGCGCTCCAGGCGGAAGCTGACGCGTTCCTTGATGCCTTCTTTTTCGCGGGTGTTGGCCGACAGGCGCATTTCTTCCAACGCATCGTGCACCAGTGTGTTGGCCAGTGTGCCCTTCTTGGTTGCCGTCTCGCTGGCTTCCTTGAGGGTGGCGGCCTTTTTCAAGTGGACGATTTCAGTGCGCAGACGACGCTTGGCGCCCAGCAGCTCGAAGCCTTTGGCGATCCAGATGGTCCAGGTAATGATGGAGGCGATAGCCAGGCCGATCATCACGGCTTTCACCACCACGTCGGCGTTCTGGTACATGCCCCACGGGGACAGGTCATGGGCCATGCCCAGGGTGTTGTCTTCTTCCAGCACTACCCCAGTGCCGTCGGCAGGAGCTGCAGCCTGGGCCGGGTCGGTTGGCGCGGCGGCAGGCGCAGCCGGGGTGGCGGTATTCTGCTCGGCAGCGGCTGGCGCGGCAGGTGCGGTGGCATCAGCGAAGGCGGCGGTCGGCGCCAGCAGTACGCTGAACAGCATCGCAGCAATCGCACGCCACGCGCGGGATGGGCTGTGAGGCTTGGTTGGCGAAGCGGGGTTTGTATGACGTGTCATGCTGGCCGGACCTGAGAGAAAAGAATGGGTGATCGTCCTGCCAGACCCCTGTGGGTCGAGGACAAATGGGTGGTTATTATTGCAAGTAATTCTTGTTAACTAAAGTGGCACTGTTACTTTATTTCGCTTTTTACTGGCCGTTGATCCTCTCGCGCGGCTAATCTGCGCCTTTGAGAATGGAGTTTTATGATGTCTGCGCCTTCTGTTGTGATTGCCGGTTGCGGCGATGTGGGTAGTCGGCTGGCTAGCCAATTGCTGGCCGCAGGATGGGAGGTGCATGGCCTGCGCCGCGATATTTCGCGCCTTCCCGGCGGCGTGATCGGCATCGCCGGTGATCTGTTCGATAAAGCCTGTCCCGATACCTGGCCGATCGGCGGGGTGGATTACCTGGTGTACTGCGCTGCGGCCACCGACCACGATGAGGCCGGTTACCGCGCTGCCTACGTGCAGGGGTTGCAGCATGTGCTGGAGTGGCTGGGCGATTACGGCCAGACGCCCAGGCATTTGCTGTTTGTGTCCAGCAGCAGCGTATATGGGCAGCAGAATGGCGAGTGGGTCGACGAAACCTCTGAAACTCAGGCGAAGGGTTATTCCGGCCAAGTCATGCTCGAAGCCGAGCAAGTGGCACTCAATAGTGGCATCCCCGCGAGCGTCGTGCGGCTGACCGGCATTTATGGTCCAGGCCGCGAGTGGCTGCTGACACAGGTTCGGCAGGGTTATCGCGTAGCCGTCGACCCGCCTTTATATGGCAACCGGATTCACGCCGATGACGCTGCGGGCGTGTTGGCGTTTTTGTTGCGGCATGTGGAGCAGGGCGGTTCGCTGGACAAGGTTTATATCGGGGTCGACGATGCGCCGGCGCCATTGGCCGAGGTGGTGGGTTGGTTGCGCGAGTATCTGGGCGTGACGGAGTGGTCCGAGGACGCCAGTGTGCGGCGTGCGGGCAGCAAGCAGTGCAGCAATGCGCGCATCAAGGCGCTGGGCTGGAAGCCGACCTATCCGACTTATCGCGAAGGCTATGCAGCCATTTTGAAAGGTTGAACGACGGACAAAATGTGGGAGGGGACTAGCCCCCGATAACGGTGTGTCAGCCAAAGAGAGGTTGACTGAAGAAACGCTATCGGGGGCAAGCCCCCTCCCACATTTGGATCTGTGTCGCAGCGGTTATTGCTTTTCAAGCAACCACTGGCGCGGGCCAGGCGTGAAGGACGGCACTTCATCGGCTTGCGCAGTGTTGATCGCCTGGAAGATTTCCAGCTGCTTGCCCTTGCGCGCAAAGATCCACGGGTTGCCCACGCCATTCTCCTGCAGCCAAAGGCTGTCGTAGCCGCCGCTCATGGAGGCGCAATCCCCGGCCAGGCACAGCGAATACTGATCAGCGCCAGGCAGGCCGGCGACTTTGCCGTTGGCCTGGAACTGTACCGTGGCGCCATTACCGACACCGTCGGTGATCTTCCAGTCTCCGCCCAGGTACGCCGCATAAAGCGCCCGCTCGAAGTTGGCGCCCAGTGGTGCGCCCTCCGGAGCCGGGTCCTGGGAGCGCGTGAACAGTTGCTCAGGCTCGTTGTCGTTGGCCACCTGCAGCAGCTTTTTGCCTCTACGCTTGAGCTCGGTGGCAGAGCTGCCGTAGAAGTCCACGCTCCAGGCGCCGGGCTTTTGCGCCAGCAACTTGCCTTCCGCTACTTCAAAACCGTTGTAGTAGCGTGCCTGCAGGGCCTTGGTGTTGACCTCCCATTCGAGGTTCGGGCCAAAGGTCTGCAAGGCTTCACGCAAAGGGCCGCCCTTGGCTGCCGCATCGATGGCGGCCTGGTTGATCCAGGTACCGCTCACATCCAGATTGGCAGGGTTGCTGGCACAGCCGCCGAGCAGCAATGCGAGCAACGAAGAGGCAATAAGCGCTTTGCGCATGACTAAATCCTTCTGAAACAAAGTCGGCGCAGCGGTTGAGGCTGCGCCGGGTGTTTTTACTCGATGACCAGAATTGCGTCCATTTCAACCTGCGCGCCCTTTGGCAGGGCAGCGACGCCGATGGCGGCGCGGGCTGGGTACGGCTGTTCGAAGTACTTGCCCATGATCTCGTTGACCTTGGCGAAGTGGCTCAGGTCGGTGAGGAAGATGTTCAGCTTGACGATGTCTTTGAACGAACCGCCAGCCGCTTCAGCCACGGACTTGAGGTTTTCGAAGACCTGTACGGTCTGTGCTTCAAAGCCTTCCACCAGTTCCATGGTCTTTGGGTCCAGCGGGATCTGGCCGGACATGTAGACGGTATTGCCCGCCTTGATCGCCTGGGAATACGTACCGATGGCGGCCGGGGCTTTGTCGCTGGTGATTACTGTCTTGGTCATGAATGACTCCTTGTAATAGGCGATGGCTTGTTTGAAGAACTACGCACGCATGCGGGTGATGCGAATCACGCCGGTCAAGGCACGCAGTTTCTTGATCACGCGGGCCAGGTGCACGCGGTCGTGCACGCTGACCACCAGCTGGACCACGCTGATGCGCCCATCGCGTTCGTCCATGCTGATTTTCTCGATATTGCCGTCGGCCGCGTTGACGCTGCTGGCCAGCAGCGCGATCAAGCCACGCTGGTGCTCCAGCTCCACGCGCAGCTCGACATTGAATTCGCCGGTGACATCCTTGGCCCACGAAAGCTGGATGCATTTTTCCGGGTTGTGCCGGATTTCGCTGATATTGCGGCAGTTGTCCAGGTGCACCACCATGCCTTTGCCCGCCGACAGGTGGCCGACAATCGGGTCGCCCGGGATCGGAGTGCAGCATTTGGCATAGCTGAGCACCAGGCCCTCGGTGCCGCGAATCGCCAACGGGCCTTCGGGGCTCGGCAGCTGTTCGCCTTCGCCGAGCAGGCGGCGTGCAACCACGTAGGCCATGCGGTTGCCCAGGCCGATGTCTTCCAGCAGGTCCTCGATGGTTTCCTGGCGGTACTCGTGAAGCATCGCTTGCACGCGCTCCTGCGGGACCTTGTCCAAGGCGCTGTCAAAACCGTTGAGCACCTTGTTCAGCAGGCGTTCGCCCAGGCTGATGGATTCGGAACGCCGCTGCAGTTTCAAGGCGTGGCGGATGTGCGTACGCGCCTTGCCGGTCACGACGAAGTTGAGCCAGGCCGGATTCGGTCGCGCGCCCGGTGCACTGACGATCTCCACCGTGGAGCCGCTTTGCAGCGGTTCGGACAGCGGCGCGAGACGACGATTGATCCGACAGGCGATACAGCTGTTGCCCACATCGGTATGCACGGCGTAGGCAAAGTCGACCGCCGTGGAGCCCTTGGGCAGCTCCATGATCCGGCCTTTGGGCGTGAACACGTAGACCTCGTCCGGGAACAGGTCGATCTTCACGCTTTCGATGAATTCCAGGGAGTTGCCGGCACGTTGCTGCATTTCCAGCACGCCCTTGACCCACTGGCGGGCACGGGCATGGGTGCCTTTGGGCTGCTCATCGCCGCTGGATTTGTACAGCCAATGGGCAGCGATGCCGTTGTTGGCCATCTCTTCCATTTCGCGGGTGCGGATCTGGATCTCGATCGGCACGCCGTGCATACCGAACAACGTGGTATGCAGCGACTGATAGCCGTTGGCCTTGGGAATCGCGATGTAATCCTTGAAGCGCCCCGGCAGCGGTTTGTACAAATTATGTACAGCGCCCAGTACGCGGTAGCAGGTGTCGACCTTGTCGACGATGATCCGGAACGCATACACGTCCATGATCTCGTTGAAGGCCCGACGCTTGCCGCGCATCTTCTTGTAGATGCCGTAGATGTGTTTCTGCCGTCCGCTGACTTCGCCTTCGATCTCGTCGATCGCCAGGCAATGGCTCAGGGACTCTTCGATCTTGTTGACGATTTCCTTGCGGTTGCCCCGGGCGCGCTTGACCGCCTGGTAGATGCGCGCCGAGCGCATCGGGTGCATGGCCTTGAAACCGAGGTCTTCGAACTCGATACGAATGGCGTGCATGCCCAGCCGGTTGGCGATGGGCGCGTAGATTTCCAGGGTTTCCTTGGCGATTCGCCGGCGTTTTTCGCCGGAGAGCACTTCCAACGTGCGCATGTTGTGCAGTCGATCGGCCAGCTTGACCAGGATCACGCGGATATCGCGGGCCATGGCCATGGCCATCTTCTGGAAGTTTTCCGCCTGGGCTTCGGCCTTGGTCTCGAAGTTCATCTGGGTCAGTTTGCTGACCCCGTCGACCAGCTCGGCCACGGTTTCGCCAAATTGCGCGCTGAGCGCTTCCTTGGCGATGCCGGTGTCTTCGATCACGTCATGCAGCATCGCGGCCATCAAGCTCTGATGGTCCATGTGCATGTCGGCCAGAATATTTGCCACCGCAAGAGGATGCGTGACATACGCTTCGCCACTACGACGGCGTTGGCCATCGTGAGCTTGTTCGGCGTAGAAATACGCTCGGCGGACCAGGTTGACCTGGTCGGGGCCGAGGTAGGCCGATAAGCGATCGGCGAGGGCGTCTATGCTCGGCAAAGTGTGAACTCCTGCCGAAGGCTGTGACCCCGCGCCGTGCTACGTCGACCAGGCATAGGCTTAGACGGCCTCGTTGGACTCGTCCTCGAACGCTGCGAACAGCGGTTCGTCTTCAACGATTTCAGCGTTGGCGATGAACTCATAGCTCATCAGGCCTTCTGCGATTTCACGCAGGGCTACAACGGTAGGCTTGTCGTTTTCCCACTGGACCAGGGGCTCTTTGCCGCCAGTGGCCAGTTGACGGGCACGCTTGGTAGAGAGCATGACCAGCTCAAAGCGGTTATCCACGTGTTCTAGGCAGTCTTCAACGGTTACGCGGGCCATGGTATTCCTCGGAGCGAATGCAAGATGCGCGCTGCCCGGTTGGGCGAGCGGACTGAGCAGTTTAAAAAATCACCAGCGTTTAGGGAAGCGCTGATTTTTCGCTGACCCTCGCAAAACCGCTGCAAGTGCCAATGTAAAGCTCTTGCAGCGGTTTTGGGAAGGGCCAATCAGCCGAGCAGTTCGGCGAGTAATTTGCCGAAACGCTGCTGTTGACGCTTTTGCTGCAGCTGGTTGGCGCGGAAAATCGCCTTTAAATCATCCAGCGCGTGGGCAAAATCGTCGTTGATGATCAGGTAGTCGTAGTCGACGTAGTGGCTCATTTCGCTGACGGCTTCGCGCATGCGGCCCTCGATGATCTCGTTGCTGTCCTGGCCGCGGTTGGTCAGGCGCTGGTGCAGGGCTTCAAGCGAGGGCGGCAGGATGAAGATCGAACGCGCCTTGGGCATCAGCTGGCGCACTTGTTCGGCGCCCTGCCAGTCGATTTCCAGAATCAGGTCATGGCCTTCATCCAGCGTCTGCTGCAGATGACTTTGCGAGGTGCCATAGAGGTTGCCGAATACTTCGGCGCGCTCCAGGAAGTCACCGTGCTCGATCATCTTGACGAACTCGGTACGCTCGACGAAGTGATAGTGCACGCCGTTCACTTCACCCGGGCGCATGGCGCGCGTGGTGTGGGAAACCGAGATGCGGATCTGCTCGTCAGCGTCGGTCAGGGCCTTGACCAGGCTGCTCTTGCCCGCGCCCGAAGGGGCGGAAATGATGTAAAGGGTGCCGGTGCTGTGGGTCATGGAGGGTGCCTTACTCAATATTCTGTACTTGTTCGCGCATTTGCTCGATCAACACTTTGAGGTTGACCGCAGCCGTGGTGCTGCGCGGATCGAACGCTTTGGAGCCCAGTGTATTGGCTTCGCGGTTGAGTTCCTGCATCAGGAAGTCCAGGCGCCGACCGGCGGCACCACCGGACTTGAGCACCCGGCGCACTTCGAGGATGTGGGTGCTCAGGCGATCGAGCTCTTCGGCGACATCACTCTTTTGTGCCAGCAGGACCATTTCCTGCTCCAGGCGCACGGGGTCGAGGTCGGCCTTCATGTCGGCGAAGCGATCCAGGACCTTCTGGCGCTGGGTGGCGAGCATTTGCGGCACCAGCTCACGCAGGGTGACGACGTCTTCTTCGATTGAGCTCAAGCGCTCGCTGATCAACCGCGCCAGCTCGGCGCCTTCACGCTCGCGGCCGGCCTTGAGTTCCTTGAGGCCCAGGTTGAACAGGGCCAGGGCCTCGGCGTTGAGGGCTTGCGGGTCGGTGGCGTCGGCCACCAGCACGCCGGGCCAGGCCAGCACTTCCAGGGGGTTCAGCGCGGCCGGCTGCTTGATCAGGCTGGCGATGGTTTCAGCGGCAGCCACCAGTTGCGCGGCGCGGTCGCGGTCGACCTGCAATGGTTTGCCGGTGGTTTCTTCGGTAAAGCGCAGGGTGCATTCCAGCTTGCCGCGGGAAATGCCCTGGCGCAGCGCTTCACGCACGGCGCCCTCGAGGTCGCGGAACGACTCCGGCAGGCGCAGATGCGGCTCCAGGTAACGGCTGTTGACCGAGCGCAGTTCCCAGCTCAGGGTGCCTTGTGCGCCGGCTTTTTCGACGCGGGCGAAGGCGGTCATGCTGTGCACCATGGAGGTACCTCGCGTTACAGTCCCGCAAACACGGGCTGGTGGTTAAGAAGGCGCAGGATTGTAGCGCAGTGCGCAGGAGGCGCCCAAACATGCGCATTCGTAACCGGATTTTTAGAAGTGCCCCGAATCGGCTGGCGGCTCTATAATGCTCGGCAGTTTTTCGTCCTCAGTACAGGTATTCCCTATGAAACGTCCAAGTGGTCGCGCTGCCGATCAGCTCCGCTCGATCCGCATCACCCGCAACTACACCAAACACGCCGAGGGGTCCGTACTGGTCGAGTTTGGCGATACCAAGGTCATCTGCACCGTCAGCGTCGAGAACGGCGTGCCGCGCTTCCTCAAAGGCCAGGGCCAGGGTTGGTTGACCGCTGAATACGGCATGCTGCCGCGCGCCACCGGCGAGCGTAACCAGCGTGAGGCCAGCCGTGGCAAACAGGGCGGGCGTACCCTGGAAATCCAGCGCCTGATCGGCCGCTCCCTGCGCGCGGCCCTGGACATGACCAAGCTGGGCGACGTGACCCTGTACGTCGATTGCGACGTGATCCAGGCCGACGGCGGCACCCGCACCGCGTCGATCACCGGCGCCATGGTGGCCCTGGTTGACGCACTGAAAGTGATCAAGAAGCGTGGCGGCCTCAAAGGCGGCGATCCGCTCAAGCAAATGATCGCCGCCGTCTCGGTCGGCATGTACCAGGGCGAGCCGGTGTTGGACCTGGACTACCTGGAAGACTCGGCCGCCGAGACCGACCTGAACGTGGTTATGACCAGCACCGGTGGTTTCATCGAAGTGCAGGGCACCGCCGAAGGCGCGCCGTTCCAGCCAGCTGAACTGAACGCCATGCTGGCCCTGGCGCAGAAAGGCATGAGCGAAATTTTCGAACTGCAGAACGCCGCACTGGCTGACTGAGCCGGTCTCAAGGAGAAACGCCATGAATGACAACAGCCAAATGCCGGTGCCTGCGCCTTCCTATGAAGTGCGGCAGGGGGCGATGTTGTGCCATCTCGCGGCGTTTCTGGGGTTCGTGTTCCCTTTCGGCAGCGTTGTGGGGCCACTGATCCTGTGGCAGATGAAGAAGGAGCAGGATGCGTTTATTGATGATCAGGGCAAGGAAGCCCTGAATTTCCAGATCACCGTCGCCATCGCCTGGATCGCTTGCATCGTGCTGGCCTTCGCAGTGATTGGTTTCTTCCTGATGATTGCCCTGGCGATTGCCACGGTGGTGCTGACCATCATCGGCAGTATCAAGGCCAACAAGGGGATCGCCTATCGCTATCCTCTGACCTGGCGTCTGGTCAAATAATAGCCATCCACAAAAAAACCGACATCGCTGTCGGTTTTTTTGTGCCTGGAAAAAGACCTCAGATGGTCAAGGTCCAGTCGTAGTCCACGATCAGTGGTGCGTGCTGCGAGAAGCGCGGCTGGCGCGGCAAGCGGGCACTGCGTACGAACCGGCGCAGACCTGGGGTCAGCAGTTGGTAGTCGAAACGCCAACCCAGGTTGAGCATTTCAGCCTGTTCGTTATCCGGCCACCAGCTGTACTGGTCGCCTTCGCGGCTGACTTCGCGCAGGGCGTCGACATAGCCCATGTTGCCGACAATCTCGTCCATCCAGGCCCGTTCCGGCGCCAGGAAGCCAGGGGATTGCTGGCTGTCGCGCCAGTTCTTGATATCCAGCTTCTGTTGCGCCACGTACAGCGAGCCACAATAAATGTACTCGCGACGTTTGCGTCGCTGTTTATCCAGATAACGGGCGAAATCGTCCATTAGCTTGAATTTCTGGTTCAAGTCTTCATCGCCGTTCTGCCCCGAAGGAAGCAGCAAGGTCGCGATGCTGACCTTGTCGAAATCGGCTTGCAGGTAGCGCCCGTAGCGGTCGGCTGTCTCGAAGCCGAGGCCGCTGATGACCGCCTTGGGTTGCAACCGCGAGTACAAAGCCACGCCACCTTGGGTGGGCACTTCGGCATCGCAGGCATAAAGGAAGTAGCCATCCAGTTGGAAGGCTGGGTCGTCCAGTTCAAAGGCGGAGGCGCGGGTGTCCTGCAGGCAGATGACGTCGGCATTCTGTGCTTGCAGCCAACTGAGCAAACCACGCTCGACTGCAGCCTGAATACCATTAACGTTCACACTGATGATCCGCATAAATGGCCCCAAAAATCGCGTGCGTGTATGATACACGCCGTCTACCTAATTAGCTAAATCCGTGGTATCTGAGGCTTTTTTCATGCAGGCGTATCAACGCGATTTCATTCGTTTTGCCATCGATCGCGGGGTTTTGCGCTTCGGTGAGTTCACCCTCAAGTCCGGGCGCACCAGCCCGTATTTCTTCAATGCAGGCCTGTTCAACTCGGGTTCGGCCCTGGCTCAACTGGGGCGTTTCTACGCGGCGGCCATCGTTGAAAGCGGTATTTCCTTCGACGTACTGTTTGGCCCGGCCTACAAGGGCATTCCCCTGGCTGCGGCTACCGCGGTGGCGCTGGCGGAACATCACGGGCAGGACCTGCCGTGGTGCTTCAACCGCAAGGAAGCCAAGGCCCACGGCGAAGGTGGCAGCCTGGTGGGCGCGCCGCTGACGGGCGATGTGCTGATCATCGACGATGTGATCACCGCCGGCACCGCGATCCGCGAAGTGATGCAGATCATCGCTTCCCAGGACGGCGCCAAGGCGGCCGGCGTGCTGATCGCGCTGAACCGCCAGGAGCGTGGCAACGGCGAGTTGTCGGCGATCCAGGAAGTGGAGCGTGATTTCGGCATTCCGGTGGTGAGCATTGTGTCGTTGAACCAGGTGTTGCAGTTCCTGGAAGATGATCCG
Source organism: Pseudomonas sp. R4-35-07 (assembly GCF_003852235.1). NCBI lineage: Bacteria > Pseudomonadati > Pseudomonadota > Gammaproteobacteria > Pseudomonadales > Pseudomonadaceae > Pseudomonas > Pseudomonas sp. R4-35-07. The sequence goes on along the minus strand of NZ_CP027732.1, from coordinate 5,677,573 downwards.
CAGCTCAAGCAGCACTTGCCGGCAGTTAAGGCGTATCGCGAGCAGTTTGGCGTCTGACACAGATATTCATGCAGGTGAGGGCTCATGTGGGAGGGGGCTTGCCCCCGATGGCGGTGTATCAGTTGATTAATTCAGCACAGACCCGCTGCTATCGGGGGCAAGCCCCCTCCCACATTTGATCTTCGGTGTTTTCAAGATCTGTGCAAAAAAGGCCCCGCTCAATCAGATTGAGCGGGGCCTTTTGTTTTCTGGAACCTAAGAACGCTTGCGATTGCTGATCAACGTACCCACACCGGTATCGGTGAAGATTTCCAGCAGGATTGCATTTGGCACCCGGCCGTCGAGGATCAGCGAGCTGCCGACGCCGCCTTGCACGGCTTCCAGCGCGCAGCGGATTTTTGGCAGCATGCCGCCGTAGATAGTGCCGTCGGCAATCAGCTCGTCCACCTGCTGGGTGGTCAGGCCGGTCAACACCTTGCCTTGCTTGTCCATCAGGCCGGCAATGTTGGTCAGCAGCATCAGCTTTTCAGCCTTCAGCGCCTCAGCCACTTTGCCCGCCACCAGGTCGGCGTTGATGTTATAGGACTCACCGTTGACGCCCACGCCGATGGGCGCGATCACCGGGATGAAGTCACCCTTGACCAGCAGGTTGAGCAGATCGGTGTTGATGCCGATCACTTCGCCCACCTGGCCGATGTCGATGATTTCCGGCTGGGTCATCTCCGGGGTCTGACGGGTCACGGTCAGTTTTTTCGCGCGGATCAGTTCCGCATCCTTGCCGGTCAGGCCGATGGCGCTGCCGCCGTGGCGGTTGATCAGGTTGACGATGTCTTTGTTGACCTGGCCACCGAGCACCATCTCCACCACGTCCATGGTCTGCGCGTCAGTGACGCGCATGCCATCGATGAAGTGACTCTCGATCGACAAGCGCTTGAGCAGATCGCCGATTTGCGGTCCACCACCGTGGACGACAACCGGGTTGATCCCCACGGCTTTCATCATCACGATGTCGCGGGCAAAGCCGGTTTTCAGCTCGTCGCTTTCCATGGCATTGCCGCCGTACTTGATCACCAGCGTCTTGCCGACGTAGCGTCGAATGTAAGGCAACGCTTCGGACAGGACCTTGGCGGTGTTGGCAGCGGCTTCGCGTTCGAGGGTCATTCAGGGCTCCGGTAAAAAATCAGAACGGTAATTGGAGATCAGGGGCAACACGTTTCAACTGGACGTGGAAGACGTCCTTGATGCGCTGCAACTCAGCCTCGGTATCCGCCTCGAAGCGCAGCACCAGCACCGGCGTGGTGTTGGACGCGCGAACCAGGCCCCAGCCTTTGGCGTAATCGACTCGCACACCATCAATGGTGGTCAGGTTGGCGCCTTCACCCCATTGCGCATCGTGCAGTGCGTCAATGATGCTGAATTTGCTCTCCTCGGTCACATGGATATTGATCTCTGGCGTAGAAATATCGTTGGGGAAGGTCTGAAACAGCTCTTGCGCTGTGGATTTTTCCTTGCTGAGGATCTCCAGCAGGCGCGCAGCGCTGTAAATGCCGTCGTCGAAACCGAACCAGCGCTCCTTGAAGAACACGTGACCGCTCATTTCGCCGGCCAGCAAGGCGCCGGTTTCCTTCATTTTCTTTTTGATCAACGAATGTCCGGTCTTCCACATCAGCGGGCGGCCGCCGTATTCCTTGATCAGCGGCGTGAGGCGGCGGGTGCACTTAACGTCGAAGATGATTTCGGCGTTGGCATTGCGCGCCACCACGTCACGGGCAAACAGCATTAACAGGCGGTCCGGGTACACGATCTCGCCGGTTTCGGTCACCACCCCTACACGGTCGCCGTCGCCGTCGAAGGCCAGGCCCACGTCGGCGCCCACTTCCTTGACCTTGGCGATCAGGTCCACCAGGTTTTCAGGCTTGCCTGGGTCCGGGTGATGGTTGGGGAAGTTGCCGTCGACGTCGCAGAACAGCGGGATCACTTCACAGTTCAGGGCTTCGAGCAATTGCGGGGCGATCACGCCAGCCGCGCCGTTGCCGCAGTCCACCACCACTTTCAGGCGGCGGTCGAGCTTGACGTCGCGGGTGATTTCGTCGGAGTAGCGCTGCAGGATGTCGACCTTGGTGATGCTACCGGTGCCGCTGGTCAGGTCGTTGGTTTTCAGGCGCGTGTGCAGGGCCTGGATCTGTTCGTTGGCGAGGGTATCGCCGGCGATCACGATCTTGAAACCGTTGTAGTCCGACGGGTTGTGGCTGCCGGTAAGCATGACGCCGGATTTGCCGGCCAGCACGTTGGCGGCGTAGTACAGCGCAGGCGTGGGCACCAGCCCGACGTCGCTGACATGGCAACCGCTGTCTGCCAGGCCCTGGATCAGTTGCTCCACCAGCTCCGGGCCGGACAGGCGGCCGTCACGGCCCACCGAAACATTCGGCTCGCCCTGGGCCAGGCTCTGCGCGCCGATGGCGCGGCCGATCCAGTAGGCGGTTTCGGCGGTCAGGGTTTTGGGCACCACGCCACGAATGTCGTAGGCACGAAAGATGCTGTCGGGAAAAGTCGGGGCTACACGGGCTGCGGTACTCATCGCGGGAAGAACTCCATCTGAAAGGGGGCAAGGCTGGCCTGGTGTGGCTGGCCGGCAGGCTCAAACTGAAGGGTATGACGGCGTTTTCGGCAGAGAGTTCGTGGTGTAAAAGTGCCATCGGCGCTTCGGCGGCGTGCTTATTTGTACGTAATTCTTTGATTTTATTGTAGAAAAATCGCTGATGCCGTGTGCGTATTCTTCATCCTGAATAGCCGGGCGGTGGCGTCTGGCCGGACAATCGCATCCGGCCAGGTTCAGCTTAGTCAGTGGCTGCCGGAATGCCCGAAACCGCCGGCGCCGCGTTGGGTTTCGTCGAATTCCTGCACCAGTTCGAAATGTGCCTGTACCACCGGCACCAGCACCAGTTGGGCAATACGCTCGCCGACAGCAATGTTGAACGCGGTCTGGCCACGGTTCCAGCACGAGACCATCAACTCACCCTGGTAGTCGGAGTCGATCAGGCCCACCAGATTGCCCAGCACGATGCCGTGTTTGTGACCCAGGCCCGAGCGCGGCAGGATCAGGGCTGCCAGGCCTGGGTCGCCGACGTAGATCGACAGGCCGGTGGGGATCAGCAGGGTCTGGCCCGGCTCGAGCACGGTGTCTTGCTTGAGCATGGCGCGCAGGTCCAGGCCAGCGGAGCCTGGGGTAGCGTAGGCCGGCAGTGGAAATTCGCTACCGATGCGGGGGTCGAGGATCTTGGCTTGCAAAGCGTGCATGGACATTAAACCTGGTTCAGCCGTTGGGCGATAAAAGAGATCAGTTGGCGGGCAATCTTGCCCTTGCTGGTCTGGGCGAAAACGGTGGCGTGCAACTCGCGGTCGATCACGCTGATGGCATTTTCCTCGCTGTTGAAGCCGATGCTCGGGTTGGCGACATCATTGGCAACGATCAGATCGAGGTTTTTGTCTTTCAATTTGCGTGCGGCGTAGTCCAGCAAATGTTCGGTCTCGGCGGCGAAACCGACGCTGAACGGACGATCCGGACGGGTGGCGATGGTGGCCAGGATGTCCGGGTTGCGCACCATTTGCAGGAGCAGGCCATCACCGCTTGTAGGGTCTTTCTTGAGCTTTTGCGGCGCAACGACTTCCGGTCGGTAGTCTGCAACCGCTGCCGAGGCGATGAACAGGTCGCACGGAATGGCAGCCTCACAGGCCGCCAGCATGTCCCTGGCGCTGACTACGTCGATTCGCGTCACACGATCAGGCGTTGGCAAATGCACCGGGCCGGTGATCAGGGTGACCCGTGCGCCTGCCTCAACCGCAGCTTCAGCCAGGGCAAAGCCCATTTTTCCTGAGCTATGGTTGGTGATGTAGCGCACCGGGTCGATGTTTTCCTGGGTCGGGCCAGCGGTGATCAGTACGTGTTTGCCGGTCAGGGCCAGGTGCTGGAAGCACTCGGCAGCGCACAGCGCCAGGTCGGTGGCTTCGAGCATGCGGCCCATGCCGACGTCGCCGCAGGCCTGGCTGCCGGACGCCGGGCCGAAGACCTTGAGGCCACGGCTTTGCAGAAGCTGGGTGTTGGCCTGGGTGGCCGGGTCGCGCCACATGGCCTGGTTCATCGCCGGGGCGATGGCGACGGTGGCGTCGGTGGCCAGTACCAGGGTGGTCAGCAGGTCATCGGCGATGCCCTGGGCCAGGCGCGCGATCAGGTCGGCGGTAGCCGGCGCGATCAGGACCAGGTCGGCCCATTTGGCCAGTTCGATATGGCCCATGGCGGCTTCGGCCGCCGGGTCCAGCAGATCCAGGTGAACCGGGTGGCCGGACAAGGCCTGCATGGTCAGCGGGGTGATGAACTCACTGCCACCACGGGTCATGACCACGCGCACTTCGGCGCCTTGGTCCAGGAGCCTGCGAACCAGCTCTGCGCTCTTGTAGGCGGCAATGCCGCCGCCGACGCCGAGAACGATGCGTTTCCGATACAGACGCTGCATTGGTTTGCCTTTCCAGTTCAGTGAAGCCAGTTCAGTGACGCCTGCGATGACCCCTCCCCAGGTGAAATCGCATGCAAAAAAGAGGGCCTACGATAACACAGCGTCCGTCTGGCAACAGCGGCGCATGCGGCGTACATCATGGAGAGGAGGCGGGATGAGTATTCGCGATTGGCCTGCTGCCGAGCGGCCGCGAGAGAAGCTTTTGGAGTGGGGCGCGGCCAGTCTGTCCGATGCCGAATTGCTGGCGATCTTCCTGCGCACCGGAGTGTCTGGCAGGAGTGCGGTGGACCTGGCGCGCCATTTATTGGCGCAATTCGGCGGCCTGCGCCCGCTGCTGGAAGCCAGCCAGACGCTGTTCAATCAGCAGTTGGGCCTGGGGCCGGCGAAGTTTGCCCAGTTGCAGGCGGTACTGGAAATGTCCCGGCGCCATATGGCCGAGCGCCTGCGCAACGATTCGGTGCTGGAGAGTCCGCTGGCCGTGCGCGAATACCTCAAGGCGCTGCTGCGTCATGAAACTCACGAGGTGTTTGGCTGCCTGTTTCTCGACTCCAAACATCGAGTGCTGGGTTTCGAAGCGCTGTCCCACGGCACTATCGATACGGCTGTGGTCTATCCCCGGCAAGTGGTCAAGCGCGCGCTGGCGTACAACGCGGCGGCATTGATCCTGTGCCACAACCATCCTTCGGGAAGCGCGGATCCAAGCGCCGCTGATCGAAAGTTGACCAAAGTTCTCCAGAAGGCCTTGGAAATGGTGGACGTGCGGGTGCTGGATCACATCATCGTGGGTGATGGTGATCCGTTGTCGATGGCGGAATATGGATGGATGTGAGGACAGCTGCAAGTTTGAAGCTGCAAGCCACAAGCGGGCTTGCAGCTTGCAGCTTGCAGCTTAAGGCTTGACGCTTACTTTGGAATAATCCTGGCGACCAAACGGGCTCACCTGATAGCCGTCGACATTTTTGCGTGTCAGGGCAAACGCCATGGGGTGCGCCAAGGGCAACCACAGGGCCTGCTGCTGGATCTGCGCCTGCGCCTGCTGGTAGAGCTTGCTGCGCACGCCTTGTTCGCTGGTGGTCTTGCCAGCGCTGATCAGCTTGTCCAGCGCAGGGTCGCAGTAGCGGGCGAAGTTGGTGCCGGACTTGACTGCCGCGCAGGAAAATTGCGGGGTGAGGAAGTTATCCGGGTCGCCATTGTCACCGGCCCAGCCCATGAAGAGCAGGTCATGCTCGCCGGCTTTGGCGCGGCGAATCAACTCGCCCCATTCGATCACACGGATGTCGGCCTGGATGCCGACCTTGGCCAGGTCGGCCTGCAACAGTTGAGCGCCAAGATTTGGGTTGGGGTTCAACAGGCTGCCGGTAGGGCGGGTCCAGATAGTGGTCTTGAAGCCATCCTTGAGGCCGGCGCGGTTGAGCAGCGCCTTGGCTTTGGCCAGGTCCTGTGGGTAACCCGACAGCTCCTTGGCGTAGCTCCAGGTATTGGGTGGGTAAACACCGTTGGCCGCTTCGGCGGTGCCTTCGAAGACGGCCTTGAGGTAGCTGCCTTTGTCGAAGGCCAAGTTGATCGCCTGGCGTACTTCGGGCTTGTCCAGCGGCGGATGCTGGCTGTTGATGGCGACGAACGCGGTCATGAAAGCTGCGGTTTTTTCCACCTTCAGGGCTGGGTCTTTTTCGGCCTCGCCCATATCCAGGGGTTTGGGCGACAGGGCGATCTGGCATTCATCGCGACGCAGTTTCTGCAGTCGCACATTGGCATCCGGCGTGATCGCGAAGATCAGGTTGTCCACCGTCGGTTTGCCGGCGAAGTAGTCCGGGTTGGCCTTGTAGCGCACCACCGCATCCTTCTGGAATCGCACAAAAACGAAGGGCCCGGTGCCAATGGGCTGGCTGTTGAGTTTTTCCGGGGTGCCGGCCTTGAGCAGTTTGTCGGCATATTCGGCCGGGTAGATCGAGGCAAAGCCCATGCTCAGTGCGGCAAGAAACGTGGAATCGGCGTGATCGAGGGTGAAGCGCACGGTCAGCGGGTCGAGTGCGTCGATCTTCTTGATCAGCGTGGGTAATTGCAGGGATTGCGCGTGAGGAAAGCCGCTCTGGGCGATCTTGTGCCACGGGTTGGCTGGGTCGAGCATGCGTTCGAAGCTGAAGCGCACATCTTCGGCGGTCAGGGTACGGCTCGGGGTGAAATACTCGGTGCGATGGAATTTCACGTTCGGGTGCAGCTTGAAGGTGTACGTCAGGCCGTCTGGCGAGACGTCCCAACTGTCCGCCAGACTCGGCACCAGTTTTGCGCCGGTTGCGTCGTAGTCCACCAGACGGTTCATCAGCACATCCGCCGAGGCGTTGGTGGTGGTCAACGAGTTGTACTGCACCACGTCGAACCCTTCGGGGCTGGCCTCGGTGCAAACGCTCAGATTGGTGGCGGCAACGGCCATCGTCGGCGCGATTAAGAGGGGGGCTAGCAATAGCGGTAGGGCAGCGAGGCGCATATTAGGTTTCCTGTGCAAATCGAAGGCCCATCTGCGAGTGCAGTCTGGAAAAGGCCTACCGTAGTGGCCTGTTGGTTAAATGACTAGCCTATTTTTGCCTGTGCTTTTGGCTCAAATGCTGTTTTGATGGCGCCTCAGCGCGTTTCACCTTGCAGGTCCGAGTACTTGCGGGCGCTGAAAATCATTCTGTGCGACGAGCGGTCGGCTGTTGTAGCGGCCCCTCCTGGCAACGGTTCAGGCGCCAATAGCCGAGATTTACCCAGGTAAAAACACACTCGCTGTTGTTGCATCTGGGTCTTTCTGGTATAAAGCAGCGCTCTTTTCTAGGGGCCCGGTTCCTTCGCTTGTAGGTGTAGCCGGTAAGACCCTAAAGAAACGCGGCGCCTGGCGCCAAATGACTGAGAGATTAAGCGGCCAACCCATGCCGGGTTGGGCATGTGGTTTTAGAGGGCTGAGGCATGTCGAGAGTCTGTCAAGTTACCGGTAAGGGTCCGGTGACTGGGAATAACATTTCCCACGCAAATAACAAAACCCGTCGTCGTTTCCTGCCGAACCTGCAGCATCACCGCTTCTGGGTTGAAGAAGAGAAACGTTTTGTTCGCCTGCGTGTATCTGCCAAAGGCATGCGTATCATCGACAAGCGTGGCATCACTGTCGTGCTGGCCGAAATCCGCGCCGCCGGCAAGATCTAAGGAGCTCTATCATGCGTGAATTGATTCGAATGATCTCTAGCGCCGGTACTGGTCACTTCTACACTACCGACAAGAACAAGCGTACTACCCCGGACAAGCTCGAAAAGAAAATGTTCGACCCGCGCGTTCGCAAGCACGTGATCTACAAAGAAGGCAAAATCAAGTAATTGATTTCCTTCCTTGTGAAAAAAAGCCCGTATCTCACGATACGGGCTTTTTTTTGCCTGTGATGATCGTTCCCACGCTCTGCGTGGTAACGCCGCCTCGGGCGCTCCGCGTCCCGCTGTTCACTGATCAGTCTTTCTGTTCGAACACCACATAGATCTTGCGGCACGCTTGCAGCACTTCCCAGGTGCCGCTGAAGCCGGCAGGGATCACGAAGCGGTCGCCGGCGCGCAAGGTTTTGGCGTTCCCCTCGGCATCGCGCAGCACAGACACCCCCTGCACGATCTCGCAGTATTCATGTTCGGTGTAATTGACTGTCCACTGCCCGACATCGCCTTCCCAGACACCCGCGTTCATTTGTCCACATGGGCTGTTGTAGTGGTTGTAGATCGTCTGTTCGGGATCGCCCTTGAGGATTTTTTCGGGGGCAGGGCGATAGCGTTCGGGGGCGGTGTTGGCTTGGCTGAAATCAACGATGTCCTGGATGCTCATGGGCTTATCCCGTCGGGCCTGCGGTTGGAAAGCTCAAAGTCTATGTTTATTAAAATGAACATCGCAAGGGCGTTTGCCGCCGTTATGTCAAATATATTGAAACATCCCCAGTCGCTGGTTTAGGGTGGCAAGTGCCTTGAGCCGAACAGCAGGCTGGCCAGGCAAGAATTCGTGGAGGCGCCGGGATCAAATCTCCCAGGCCCTTGTATCCAAATAAGAGGAGGACACTTGCATGACCACCCTGACCCGTGCCGACTGGGAACAACGCGCCAAGGACCTGAAGATCGAAGGCCGCGCGTACATCAATGGCGAATACACCGCCGCCGCTTCCGGTGACACCTTCGAGTGCATCAGCCCGGTCGATGGCCGTCTGCTCGCCAACGTAGCCAGCTGTGACGCCGCCGACGCCCAGCGCGCAGTGGAAAATGCCCGTGCCACCTTCAATTCCGGTGTCTGGTCGCGCCTGGCGCCGGCCAAGCGCAAGTCCGTCATGATCCGTTTCGCCGCGCTGCTCAAGGCCAATGCCGAAGAGCTGGCCTTGCTTGAAACCCTGGACATGGGCAAGCCGATCAGCGACTCCCTGAACATCGATGTACCCGGCGCGGCGCAGGCGCTGAGCTGGAGCGGCGAGGCCATCGACAAGATCTACGATGAAGTGGCGGCCACCCCCCATGACCAACTGGGTCTGGTGACCCGTGAGCCTGTGGGCGTGGTCGGTGCGATCGTGCCGTGGAACTTCCCGCTGATGATGGCCTGCTGGAAACTCGGCCCGGCGCTGTCGACCGGTAACTCGGTCATCCTCAAGCCGTCCGAAAAGTCTCCGCTGACCGCCATCCGCATCGCTGCCCTGGCCGTTGAAGCCGGCATTCCAAAAGGCGTGTTCAACGTGCTGCCAGGCTACGGCCATACCGTGGGTAACGCGCTGGCGGTGCATATGGACGTGGATACCCTGGTGTTTACCGGTTCCACCAAAATCGCCAAGCAGCTGTTGATCCGTTCCGGCGAATCGAACATGAAGCGCGTGTGGCTGGAAGCCGGCGGCAAGAGCCCGAACATTGTGTTTGCCGATGCGCCGAACCTGCAAACCGCCGCCGAGTCCGCCGCCAGTGCCATCGCCTTCAACCAGGGCGAAGTCTGCACCGCCGGGTCGCGCCTGCTGGTGGAACGTTCGATCAAGGACGCTTTCCTGCCGCTGGTGATCGAGGCGCTCAAGGGCTGGAAGCCAGGTAACCCACTGGACCCTGCCACCAATGTGGGCGCGCTCGTGGATACCCAGCAGATGAACAACGTGCTGTCGTACATCGAATCGGGTCATGCCGATGGCGCCAAGCTGGTCGCCGGTGGTAAGCGCACCCTGGAAGAGACCGGTGGCACTTACGTCGAGCCGACCATTTTCGACGGCGTGACCAACGCCATGAAGATTGCCCAGGAAGAGATCTTCGGCCCGGTCCTGTCGGTGATCACGTTCGACAGCGCCGAAGAAGCCATCGCTATCGCCAACGACACCCAATATGGCCTGGCCGCAGCGGTGTGGACGGCGGATATCTCCAAGGCACACCTGACTGCCAAGGCCCTGCGTGCGGGCAGTGTGTGGGTCAACCAGTACGATGGCGGCGACATGACGGCACCGTTCGGTGGCTTCAAGCAGTCGGGTAACGGTCGCGATAAATCGCTGCATGCGTTCGACAAATACACCGAGCTGAAGGCGACCTGGATCAAGCTCTAACAAATGTGGGAGGGGGCTTGCTCCCGGTAGCTTAGTGTCAGTCGCTGCATCTGGTGACTGACACACCGCAACCGGGGGCAAGCCCCCTCCCACATGGGATAAGCGTGTTTCTAGAGCATGCGCTCCAGGCCGACGCTGGTGGCGAACCAGGCATTGAACCGGCGCCACCAACTACCCTGCTCCCGGGTCAGGGTGTGCAATTGGCCGTTATCTTCGGTCACCCACACAATCTGCCCGTCCTGCAGCTTCGCCTCGTAGCTCAACGCCGGCGCCATACCTTGCAGCGCCAGGTTACGCACATGCTCCGCCAGTTCCGGACTGTCCACCAGCACGCCGACTTCGGTGTTCCATAGCACTGAGCGTGGATCGAAATTGAACGAGCCGATAAACGACTTCTCCCGATCGAAAATCATCGCCTTGCTGTGCAGGCTTGAGTCGGAACCGCGCAAGCTGCCTCGTCGAAACAGGTGCGGACCGCTGCTTGCGCTGGGGTCGCCCGGTTGTCGACGCAGCTCATAGAGTTTCACCCCATGCTCCAGCAGCGCCTTGCGATAGGGTGCGTAGCCGCCGTGCACGGCTGGTACATCAGTGGCTTCGAGGGAATTGGTCAGTAGGCTCACCGACACGCCCGCGTCGGCGCGGCCGGTCAGATACACCAGCCCGGGCGGGCCCGGAACGAAGTACGCCGAAATCATGATCAGCTCACGGCTGACGCCTGCCAACTGCGGCGCCAGTTGCGTGGTGAGCAGCAATTGCGGGTCCGGGTCGGCCTTCGCCAGCACCTTGCTCGGCGCATCCCACAGCGCCTGGTTCCAAGCCCAGATCAACTCGCGACGCCAGATATCCATGCGCGGCTGGGTCTGGTAGGTACGCAGGCGGTTATACAGGGCGTGGTTCTGCTGGCGCGATTGGGCCAGTGACGCTTCCAGGCGTCCACGTGCGACAGCCAGGTCGACCTTGGAGGGCATGGTTGCGACAAACTCATCGATAGGTTTGCTCAGCGCGCTGTTCCAGTACTGATCGAAACTGTGGCCCAGTTGCTCAGCCACCGGCCCGACGCTGAGCATGTCGATATCGGTGAAATTCAGATTGGGTTCGGCGTCGAAATACTCATCCCCCAGGTTGCGCCCACCCACGATCGCGACGCTGTTGTCTGCCAGCCAGAGTTTGTTATGCATGCGCCGGTGTTGCAGCGACAGGTTGAACAGGCGCCCCATGGCGCGTGTCACGCCCGTGCTGCGGCCCAGATGCAGCGGGTTGAACAGGCGAATTTCGATCTTGGGATGGGCGGCAAGGGTCGCGATGATCTGGTCGAGCCCGTCGCTGGTGGTGTCATCCAGCAGGATGCGCACACGCACGTCGCGGTCGGCGGCCTTGAGCAGTTCATCCACCAGCATGCGCGTGCTGATGCCGTCATGCACGATGTAGTACTGCAGGTCGAGGCTGGTCTGGGCGTTGCGGATCAACTCGGCGCGGGCCATGAAGGCTTCGCTGCTGTTGGGCAGCAAACGAAAGCCCGAACGGCCCTGATACGGCGCCGCCTGGGCCTGGATCGAGCGGCCGAAGGAAGACTGTGCCGCGGGCAGGGCATCACTGGGCACACGCGGTGTGGGGGCCGTCGCGCAGCCACCCAGTGCCAGCGCTCCCAACAGGAAAAGCGATAAAAGCCGTTGAGTCATCAAGGAAGCGCCATCCAGGTCAGGGCGGTTGTCGGCATATGACGGCAATTGCTCGGAAAAGGTCAGTCCGCCGATTCGGCCAGCAGGATGCGCGCAGCGGCACCGACCTTGCGCACGGCCTCTTCAATCTGTGGGGTCGGTTTGGCAGCGTAGTTCATGCGCAGGCAATTACGGTACTTGCCGGATGCAGAAAAAATGCTGCCTACCGCCACCTGTACGCCCTGTTCCATCAGCATGCGGTTGAGTTTCAGGGTATCGAAGCCCTCCGGCAATTCTATCCACAGCATGAAACTGCCCTGGGGCCGGCTGGCGCGCGTGCCGGCGGGGAAGTAGCGGCTGACCCAGTCGAGCATCAGGTCGCGATTGCGCTGGTATTGCGTACGCATCCTGCGCAAATGGGGCTCGAAATGCCCGCCTTTGAGAAATTCGGCGATCGCAATCTGCGGCTGCGTGGCGGTAGAGCCCGTGCTGATGTATTTCATGTGCAGCACCCGTTCCAGGTAACGCCCCGGCGCGACCCAGCCAATGCGCAGCCCAGGCGCCAGGGTTTTGGAAAACGAGCTGCACAGCAGCACCCGGCCGTCCTCGTCGAAGGATTTGATCGTGCGCGGGCGCGGGTAGCTGTAGGCCAGTTCGCCATACACATCGTCTTCGATAATCGCCACGTCAAAGCGCTGGGCCAGGGTCAGCAGTGCGCGCTTGCGCGCCTCCGGCATGATGTAGCCCAAGGGGTTGTTGCAGTTGGGGGTGAGCTGGATGATTTTGATCGGCCACTGTTCCAGCGCCAGTTCCAGGGCTTCAAGGCTGATGCCGGTGATCGGGTCGGTGGGGATTTCCAAGGCTTTCATGCCCAGGCCCTTGAGGGTCTGCATGGCGCCGTGAAAACTCGGTGAATCCACCGCAACGATATCGCCGGGCGCACAAATGGCGCGGATGCTGGTGGAAAGGGCCTCGTGGCAGCCTGTAGTGATGACGATGTCTTCGGCAGTCAGTTGGCAACCGGAATCCAATGACAGTCGCGCAATCTGCTCGCGCAATTCCATACAGCCAAGGATATTGTCGTAATACAGCCCCGGCAGATCCTGGCGACGACTGACGCGGGCCAGGCTGCGAAGCAATGGCTTGATAGTCGGCGACAATACATCCGGCATGCCACGGCCCAACTGTATGACGTCCTTACGCGGCACGGCACGGATCAACTCCAGCACCTGGTCCCACTGGGAAATTTCCACCGGCCGCTGGGCAGGGCGACCCACCTCGGGCAGCGCCGGCAGTTCACGGCCCACCGGTACAAAATAGCCGGACTTGGGCTTGGGCATCGCCAGGCCATTGTCCTCCAGCAATCGATAGGCTTGCTGCACGGTGCTCAGGCTGACCCCATGCTCCACGCTCAAGGCCCGCACGGAGGGCAGACGGTCGCCGGGGCGATAGAAGCCTTGTTCGATGCGGGTACCCAGCAATTCAGCGAGGTTGACGTACAGGGTCACGGCGGCCACTCCCAGCAGACCAATACAGATAGATGGAAAATACAGGATTCAGCCGTTCATAGCAGTATCTGTATGGAATTAATAAAGGGAGGTTGAATCTGTATTGGTTTTGCTCGCGCGCTCATCCTAGTCACTCAAGGCGGCACGCTAACGAGGGGACGGTAAATGAACGGCATGAGCGATGTACGGCTGGCATTACATGGCCAGGAACTGGAAGCAGCGCAGGAGCGGAGGTTGTCTATGCCTGCCGACAATCGCTGGAGCCTGTTCTGGCGCCGCCGTCATACCCGCAAGGCGTTGCTGACGCTGACCCGCGAGCAGTTGCGCGACGTGGGCCTGACGGCAGAACAGGCGCGCCATGAAGGCTTGAAACCGTTCTGGCGCGATTGATCAGGCCAGTTCTTTGAGGCGGTGCCAGAGCATCCCCAGGGCCAGCAGCGGCGAGCGCAGGTATTTGCCGCCAGGGAAAGTCATGTGCGGCACCTGGGCGAACAGGTCGAAGCGCCCTTGCTGCTGGCCGCTGATGGCTTCGGCCAGCAACCTGCCCGCCAGGTGTGTGGCGTTGAGGCCATGGCCGGCATAGGCCTGGGCGTAATACACATTGGGTTGATCCGCCAGGCGTCCGATCTGCGGCAACCGGTTGGCGCCGATGCCGATCATGCCGCCCCATTGGTAGTCGATTTTCACATCGGCCAATTCCGGGAATACCTGCAGCATCTTTGGCCGCATGTAGGCGCCGATGTCTTTCGGGTCGCGCCCGGAATAGTGGCAGGCGCCGCCGAACAACAGGCGGCGGTCGGCGGACAGGCGGAAATAATCCACCGTTACCCGCTGGTCACACACCGCCATGTTCTGCGGCAACAGGCGGGCGGCTTGCGCTTCACTCAAGGGCTCGGTGGCGATGATGTAGCTGCCTGCGGGCAATATTTTGCCGCTCAAGTGTGGGTTGAGGTCATTGAGGTAAGCGTTACAGGCCAGCACCAGGGTCTTGGCCTGTACCTGGCCCTGGGCGGTGTGCACCTTGACCTGCGAGCCGTAGTCGATGCGCGTCACTTGCGACTGCTCGAATAACTTCACGCCCAGTTGCTGCGCCGCGCCGGCTTCACCCAGGGCGAGGTTCAGCGGATGCAAATGTCCGGAGCCCATGTCGATCATTCCGCCCACATAGCGGTCGGAGCCAATCACGCTGGCCATTTCGCTGGCTTGCAGCAGGCGCACTGGATGGCGATAACCCAGGCTGCGCAGCTCTTCGGCGTCTTCGGCGAGGCCCTGCAGGTCGCGGGATTTGTTGGCCAAGTCGCAGTAGCCCCAAGTCAGGTCGCAGGGGATCTGGAAGCGTTCGACACGCTCGCGCACGATCTCCACCGCTTCCAGGCCCATCAGTTTCATCTGGCGCACGCCGTCGGTGCCGATCACATTGGTGAATTGGTCAAGGCCATGGCCGACGCCGCGAATCAGTTGGCCGCCGTTACGCCCGCTGGCGCCCCAGCCGATTTTGCGCGCTTCCAGCAGCACCACGCTGAAGCCGCGCTCGGCCAGTTCCAGGGCGGTATTGAGCCCGGAATACCCCCCGCCAATCACGCAGACATCGGCGTGCACCTCGCCCGTCAATGCCGGGTAATCGGGGTGCGGCACGCTGCTGGCGGCGTAGTAGGACGCGGTGTGCCGGGCGCTGGCGGTCATGGGGGCCTCCCTGTTTGGAAAATTTGACGCAGGATACAACGGTCCGACGGAGCTGTCTGTGCGCGCCGTTTTACGGCAGAATCCAGGCCTGTTCGCGGTGGGGTGTAGGTGTCGATGAGTTGCAACAGTCAGAAAGTCAGCGCCCTGCGCCGACAGATTCCTTCGTTCGAGTGTGTCCCTGGCTGCCACGACTGCTGTGGGCCGGTCACCACCTCGCCCGAGGAAATGTCGCGCCTGCCACGCAAGACGGCCGCCGAGCAGGAAGCTGCAATGGATGAGCTGAACTGCGTGCACCTGGGGCCGAACGGCTGCACGGTTTACGACGAACGCCCGTTGATCTGCAGGCTGTTTGGCACCACCAAGACCCTGCCATGCCCGAATGGTCGGCGCCCTGTGGAGCTGATTCACCCACGGGTGGAAAAGCAGATCCATGAGTACATGGCAAGTACTCGCCAGGTACTGGTGTAGCAGGTGTACTCGGTCAATGTGGGAGGGGGCTTGCTCCCGATAGCGGTGTGTCAGTCATTCTGCGATGCCTGACACACTGCAATCGAGGGCAAGCCCTCTCCCACATTTGAATGAGTTGTGTCAGTCAGTCCGGAATCGGCAGGTTCAGGCTTTCCTTCACTTCTTCCATCACGATATAGCTCTTGGATTCGCGCACATGGGGCAACTTGAGCAGGATATCGCCGAGTAATTTGCGGTACGAAGCCATTTCGGAAATCCGCGCTTTCACCAGATAGTCGAAGTCCCCGGACACCAAATGGCACTCCAGCACATGGGGCAGTTTGAGCACGGCGCGTCGGAACTCTTCGAACGTATCGCCAGACTTGTAATCCAGGCTGATCTCGACAAACACCAGCAAACTCCCCTTCAAATGCTGCGGATTGAGCCGCGCGTTGTAGCCCATGATGATCCCCTCGCGCTCCAGCCGGCGTACCCGCTCGGTGCACGGCGTCGTCGACAGCCCGACCTTCTCGCCCAGTTCCGTGAACGAAATGCGCCCATCGGTTTGCAGGATGCGCAGGATATTGCGGTCGATCTTGTCCAGCTCCCGCTTGGTCTGGGTGTTGGTACGCATAGGGGATACGCCTCTGTTAAAACGGTTTGTGCCGAGAATTGTCGCCAAATATAGGCATTTATATAGTGAAATGCACTGGCGATTGTTTTTTACACTGCGTCCATCATTGCTCGAATAACACACGTCAGCGGCTCAGCCCGTGGTGAGGATATAAAAATGCGCGTTCTGGTCTTGGGTAGCGGCGTCATTGGGGTGACCAGTGCCTATTATTTGGCGCGGGCCGGCTTTGAAGTCGTCGTGGTCGACCGCCAACCCGCTGCCGCCATGGAAACCAGTTTCGCCAACGCCGGCCAGGTATCCCCAGGCTACGCGTCGCCATGGGCCGCGCCGGGCGTGCCGCTCAAGGCGATCAAGTGGCTGCTGCAGCGCCATGCGCCGCTGGCAATCAAGGCCACTGCCGATATCGACCAATACCTGTGGATGGCGCAGATGCTGCGCAACTGCACCGCCAGCCGGTATGCGGTGAACAAGGAGCGCATGGTCCGCCTCTCTGAGTACAGCCGCGATTGCCTTGACGAATTGCGCGCTGAAACCGGGATTGCCTACGAAGGGCGCAGCCTGGGGACCACCCAAGTGTTCCGCACCCAGGCCCAGCTCGATGGTGCGGCCAAGGACATCGCCGTGTTGCAGGAGTCCGGCGTGCCTTTCGAGTTGCTTGACCGCGCCGGCATCGCTCGGGTCGAGCCAGCCCTGGCCAGCGTCACCGATATTCTCGCCGGTGCCCTGCGCCTGCCCAACGACCAGACCGGCGACTGCCAGATGTTCACCACACGCCTGGCGCAGATGTGCGAGCAGTTGGGCGTTGAGTTTCGTTTCGAACAGGACATCCAGCGCCTCGATCATGCAGGCGACCGCATCAATGGCGTGTGGATCGACGGCAAGTTGGAAACCGCCGACCGCTACGTGCTGGCCCTCGGCAGTTATTCGCCGAAGCTGCTCAAGCCGCTGGGGATCAAGGCGCCTGTGTACCCTCTCAAGGGCTATTCACTGACGGTGCCGATCACCAACCCGGCAATGGCGCCTACCTCGACGATCCTCGACGAAACCTACAAAGTCGCGATCACCCGTTTCGACAACCGCATCCGCGTCGGCGGCATGGCTGAGATAGCCGGTTTTGACCTGTCGCTCAACCCGCGCCGGCGTGAAACCCTGGAGATGATCGTCAACGACCTTTATCCTCAGGGCGGCGATTTGGCCCAAGCCAGTTTCTGGACCGGCCTGCGCCCGACCACACCCGATGGCACACCAATTGTCGGCGGCACCCCATTCAAGAACCTGTTCCTGAATACCGGCCACGGCACCCTCGGCTGGACCATGGCATGCGGCTCCGGTCGTTTGCTGGCTGACCTGATGGCGAAGAAAACCCCGCAGATCAGCGCCGAAGGCCTCGCTATTTCCCGTTACGGCAACCACCAGGAGTCTGCAAGACATGTCAATCCAGCGCCAGCTCACCAATGAGCGTATGAGCCAGATCGTTGTTCACAGCGGCACCGTGTACCTGGCAGGCCAGGTCGGCGACGACATGAATGCCGGCATCGAGCAGCAGACCCGTGAAACCCTGGCCAACATCGAGCGTTTGCTGGACCTGGCCGGCACCGACAAGACCCGGTTGCTGTCGGTGACCATCTATTTGAAGGACATCGATGCCGACTTCGCCGGTATGAACGCGGTGTGGGATACGTGGCTGCCCAAAGGCGCCGCGCCCGCTCGCGCTACGGTTGAAGCCAAACTGTGTGAGCCGAACATTCTGGTAGAGCTGTCCGTCGTGGCTGCGCTGCCTTAACCTGAATCCCTCTCCCGGCGCCGACGTTGTTGGTCGGCACCGGTTTTTTTACTCTGCCGCCTAGAAGCCTGCCGCCATGCGTCCTGCCCGTGCCCTGATCGACCTTCAAGCCCTGCGCCACAACTACCAACTGGCCCGCGAAGTCAGCGGGGCCAAAGCCCTCGCCGTGATCAAGGCGGATGCCTACGGGCATGGCGCGGTGCCCGTGGCCCAGGCGCTGGAGGCCGAGGCTGACGGGTTCGCGGTAGCGTGCATCGAAGAGGCCCTGGAACTACGCGCCGCCGGCATACGTGCGCCGGTGTTGCTGCTGGAAGGTTTTTTCGAAGCCGACGAGCTGGCGCTGATCGTCGAGCAAAACCTGTGGTGCGTGGTGCATTCGCTATGGCAACTCGAGGCTATCGAGCAGGCCACGCTGAGCCAGCCGTTGACCCTCTGGCTCAAGCTGGACTCGGGCATGCACCGTGTCGGCCTGCATCCCAAGGATTTCCAGGAGGCGTATAAGCGTCTGCTGGCCAGCGGCAACGTCGCGAAGATCGTGTTGATGAGCCATTTCGCCCGCGCCGATGAGCTCGATTGTGTGAGCAGCAACGAACAAGTGGCGGTATTCGAAGCGGCCCGCCAAGGGCTGGCGGCGGAGGTCAGCCTGCGCAATTCACCGTCCGTCCTGGGGTGGCCGAGTGTGCCCAGCGACTGGGTGCGCCCAGGCATCATGCTCTACGGCGCCACGCCCTTTGGTGACGACCAGGCCATCGCTGCCCGTTTGCAGCCGGTGATGACCCTGGAGTCCAAGATCATTTGCGTGCGCGAACTGCCAGCCGGCGAGCCGGTAGGCTACGGCGCCAGGTTCGTCACACCCAAGCCGATGCGTATCGGCGTGGTTGCCATGGGCTATGCCGATGGCTACCCGCGCCACGCGCCGACGGGCACGCCGGTGCTGGTCGCCGGCCAGCGCAGCCAGTTGCTGGGCCGGGTGTCCATGGACATGCTCTGCGTCGACCTGACGGATGTGCCCCAGGCGGGCCTGGGTTCCACAGTGGAATTGTGGGGCAAGCACATCCTCGCCAGCGAGGTCGCGACCGCTGCTGACACCATCCCTTACCAGATCTTCTGCAACCTGCGCCGGGTGCCAAGGCTCTATTGCGGCACTTGATCGCCCAGGACGAATACAGCTGTCCGGGATTTAGGCCCAAGTGTTGTAAATACTGAACGCTGTCGCCATGATAACGCTCAATTACAACAAAGCCTGAATCCTAGGAGGCTCCTGCATTGGACGTCGGCGAACGACTGCAATCCATCCGTAAACTCAAAGGTCTTTCCCAGCGCGAGCTTGCCAAGCGTGCGGGCGTCACCAACAGCACCATTTCGATGATTGAGAAAAACAGCGTCAGCCCCTCGATCAGTTCCCTGCGCAAGGTCCTGGGCGGCATTCCCATGTCCATGGTCGAGTTCTTTTCCGAAGAGATCCTCCAGGAAATACCGACGCAGATCGTCTATAAAGCCAATGAGCTGATCGACATCTCTGACGGCGCCGTCACCATGAAGCTGGTAGGCCGAGCGCACCCGAGCCGGGCCATCGCGTTCCTCAACGAAATCTACCCGCCAGGCGCCGACACGGGCGAAGAAATGCTCACCCACGAAGGCGAAGAAACCGGGATTCTGGTGGAAGGGCGCTTGGAACTGGTGGTCGGTCTTGAAACTTTTGTGCTCGAAGCAGGCGATAGCTACTACTTTGAAAGCACCAAGCCCCATCGTTTTCGCAATCCGTTCGACGTGCCGGCGCGACTAATCAGCGCAGCCACACCCGCGAACTTTTAAAATAGAGGCGCCCTGCCTGCGTTGCAGGGGTTCGCGCAGCTGTACACCGTGAGGCCGAATCTCCCTTTATTTAATAGGGTTGTTTCGGCCGGGCGGGCTAACCGCTATACTTTCGCCGCCTGTGAAACCGTGGCCGCAGGCGTGAATAGCCACCATTGAGGGTGAACGCGTGAACCTAATTATGAAAATGCTGGCTGCACCAGCAACCGTACTGGCCCTATGGGCTGTCAGCGCTCAAGCTGCGACCAACGATGACATCGCCAAGCGCCTGGAGCCTGTGGGCCAGGTGTGTGTCCAGGGCCAGGAATGCAAGGGCATGGAAGTCGCGGTCGCGGCGGGCGGCGGTGGGGCGAGAACCCCGGACGACATCATCGCCAAGCACTGCAATGCTTGCCACGGCACCGGCTTGCTGGGCGCACCGAAAGTTGGCGATACCGCCGCGTGGAAAGAGCGCGCCGATCACCAGGGCGGCCTTGACGGCATCCTCGCCAAGGCGATCACGGGCATCAATGCCATGCCGCCTAAAGGCACCTGCGCTGACTGTTCGGATGACGATCTGAAGGGCGCGATCAAGAAGATGTCCGGGCTCTAACCCGCCGATCTTCGCCAAAAAGGCCGCTCACGAGCGTAATGCTGTTCACTTAAGCATTTGAGTCCAAGCCGGGCTTTCTAGAGAATCCGATGTCAGACCCCTGGCATCGGATTTTTTTATGCCCATTCAGCAGCAGTTGCTCGACCTCGGCGATCTCTTCAATTTTTCTGACCTTAGCACCTTCACTCAGAACATCCCTATCGAGTGGGTAGCGAGTGCGCTGAACCTCTCGGCGCAAGCTACGATACGACGGCGCCGTTTGCCGAGCGATCAAGTTCTTTGGCTAGTTTTGGGCATGGCTCTGTTCCGCGATGAGCCTGTTCATGAGGTCGCCAGGCGTTTGAATATCTGCGCGCAAGGCTTGGCTTCTGATCAGTTGCTGGCCCGAAGCGGGGTAACTGAAGCTCGCAAAAGGCTCGGCGCTGACCCCGTTGAATCGCTGTTCCGTCAGACCGGTAAACATTGGGGCAACGAGCGTTACGAGGGAGATGACTGGAACGGTCTACAGGTCTTCGCGGTGGACGGTGCACTACTGCGAACTGCTGACTCACCTGAGCTCAGAGAACATTTTGGCTCCGGTAATACCGGCACCGACCGTCAAACCCCGTTTCCGATTCTGCGGCTCGTTGCGCTGATGAATGTCCGTTCGCATGTCATCCTCGATGCGCAGCTCAGCCCTTATCGGGGCAGTGAAATGCGGTTGGCCGAAACGTTTCTGGGGCAAATTCCGGACAATTCGATCACCTTGTTCGACAAAGGCTTCTGGGGCGCGGATCTACTGCTAAGCGTGGTGGGTGGCGGCGCGAACCGACACTGGCTGACACCTGCTCGCAAGAATTTGGTCATGGAGGAAGTAGAGCGCTACGGCGAGCGCGACCGTCTCGTCCGGATGAAGGTTTCCCCTCAGGCACGTAAACGAAATCCTGAGTTGCCCCTGAGTTGGGAAGTGCGTGAAGTTAGCTATGAAAGCCATGGAAAAGTCAGATCGCTGCTTACCTCTTTGCCTGTCGAGGACTACGACACCGCAGCTGTGGCTGAGCTGTACCTGGAGCGATGGTAGATTGAGCTGGGCTTCAGGGATATCAAAAGCTCGATGCAACAGAACGCGGTAACGCTGCGCAGTAAGAAAGTCGAGCTGATTTATCAGGAGGTCTGGGGGCTTTTGCTGGCTTATAACATTATTCGTCGAGAGGCCAGCCAAGCCGCTGTAGCGTTCGGCCGCGCACCTTCGGATATACGGTTCAAGCCTGCCTGCCAGTACATAGCGGTGCAGTTGATAGTGATGGCAGCCGCTAATCCGGTATCGGCAACAGGAAGGAGGCTAAGCGAGCTGAGGGGAGGAGTAGGAGGAATGTTTCTGGATCACCGCCCAAGGCCGGGAAGGCCAAGGACGGTGAAGATTTCCAAAACCCGGTACCCAGTGGACCGTAAGGCTGCTCCGCTTAAGTGAACAGCATTACGCTCACGAGCGGCTTTTTTGTGCCCGCGATTTGCGTTTCGTGGCTGGTCATTGCAGCAAAGACCCGGCAAGCTCGGTCCAACCCCAATTCATGGAATGTTCGGGAGCAGTCGGATGGTGCAGTTGTGTTCAATCGAGCAAGCAGTTGACGACGTACTGGCGCGCTTGCCGGCGCATATCCACATGGGCATGCCCCTGGGTTTGGGCAAACCCAACCTCTTCGCCAATGCGCTCTACCGGCGTATCGCCAAGCTGCCCGAGCGCGCGCTGACGATCTACACCGCATTGAGTCTGGGCCGGCCGACGCTAGGCGACGGGTTGCAGAAGCGCTTTCTCGAACCTTTTATCGAGCGGGTATTCGGCGATTACCCCGAGCTGGATTTCCTCGCTGACCTGCACACGGACAGCCTGCCGAAGAATATTCGCGTGCAGCAGTTCTTCATGCAGCCCGGCAGCCTGCTCCACAGCGACTCGGCGCAGCAGGATTACGTCAGCAGCAACTACAGCCATGCCGCGCGGGACATCAACGCCGCCGGCCTGAACCTGGTGGCGCAACTGGTTGCCAGCAGCGCCGAGCACCCCGACCGCCTGAGCCTGAGCTGCAACCCGGATATCACCCTCGACCTGCTGCCGATGATCGCCAAGCGGCGCGCGGCGGGTGAGACCATCCTGATCGTCGGCCAGGTCCATAGCGACTTGCCCTACATGCCCGGCGATGCCGAGTTGGGCATGGACGCCTTCGATTACCTGCTCGATGAGAAAGACAGCACCACGCTGTTCTCCACGCCAAATATGCCGGTGGGCTTCCAGGACCACTTTATCGGCCTGCATGCCAGCACGCTGGTGCGTGATGGCGGCACCTTGCAGATCGGTATCGGCTCCATGGGCGACGCGCTGACCGCCGCATTGCTGGCGCGCCAGGCCGATAACGAAGCCTATCGATTGTTGCTGACCGACCTGGATGTGTATCAGTGGGCGCCCTTGATCAGCCGTGAAGGCGGCGTTGAGCCATTCGCCCGTGGCCTTTACGGTTGCAGCGAAATGTTCGTCAACGGCTTGCTGGTGCTGGCCGATGCCGGAATCATTCGGCGCAAGGTGTACCCGGATGTGGCAACCCAGGAGCAGGCCAACGCGGGGCTGCTCGACGATGCGGCGCAGCCCGATGGCATCTCGATCCATGGCGGTTTCTTCCTCGGCCCGCGCAGTTTCTACCAGCGCTTGCAGGAGATGAGCCACGCCAGGCGGCAGGCATTCAACATGACGCGCATTAGCTATATCAACGAGCTGTACGGCCAGGAAGAGCTCAAGCGTTTACAGCGCCAGGACGCACGGTTTATCAACAGCGCGATCATGGTCACCCTGCTCGGCGCCGGTGTGGCCGACCAATTGGAAGATGGCCGCGTGCTCAGCGGCGTGGGCGGGCAGTACAACTTCGTTGCCCAGGGCCACGCGCTGGAAGGCGCACGCTCGGTCCTGATCCTGCGCAGCTGGCGCGAGTCGGCGGGGGAGGTCAGTTCGAATATCGTCTGGGAGTACGGCCATTGCACCATTCCCCGGCACCTGCGGGATATCGTCATTACCGAGTACGGGATTGCCGATTTGCGCGGTCAGACGGATGCCCAGGTGATCGAGGCGTTGCTCAATATCACTGACTCGCGCTTCCAGGAAGGCTTGATCGACCAGGCGCAAAAAGCCGGCAAGCTGCCCAAGGATTTCAAGCTGGACCCGCGTTTTGCCGACAACACACCGCAGCGGCTCCAGGCGATTCAAGCCAAGCATCGACGGCTGTTCCCGGAATACCCGTTGGGCAGTGATTTCACGGATGAGGAGCGGGACCTGTTGCGTGCTCTGAATTGGCTCAAGAGCAAATTCAAGCTCACGGAGATACTGGAACTGGGCAAGGCGGCGCTGGATGCACCGGAGCCGGAGGCGTTTCCCAAGCACTTGGAGCGGATGCGGTTGGATCAGCCGGAGGGGTTCAAGGAGGACCTGTACCAGCGCCTGCTACTCGCCGGCCTACAGGCCACCGCGCACTGACATTCCAACACAAGGCAAATGTGGGAGGGGGCTTGCCCCCGATAGCGGTGTATCAGTCACCAAAAAGGTTGGCTGACCCACTGCCATCGGGGGCAAGCCCCCTCCCACATTTTGAGCTGTGTTGAATCAGATAAAGGTCACAACCCCACCCGCCAGCGACTTCACCCGCGCCAGCGACTCAACCCGATAACCCTGGGCATCGAGTTCCGCACGGCCACCCTGAAACGACTTCTCAATAACGATGCCCAGGCCGGCGACGGTCGCGCCCGCTTGCTTGATGATCGAAATCAGCGCCTGGGAGGCCTTGCCATTAGCCAGGAAGTCATCGATGACCAGTACGCGGTCGCTGCTGGTCAGGTGGCGTGGGGAAATTGCCACGGTGCTTTCGGTTTTCTTGGTGAAGGAATACACCGTCGCCGACAGCAGGTTTTCGGTCAGTGTCAGGGACTGCTGCTTGCGTGCGAAGATCACCGGCACGCCGAGGTTCAGGCCGGTCATGATCGCCGGGGCGATGCCTGAGGCTTCGATGGTGACGATCTTGGTGATGCCGGAGTCCTTGAACAGCGCGGCGAATTCGTCGCCAATCAGTTTCATCAGTGCCGGATCGATCTGGTGGTTCAGAAAGGCATCAACCTTGAGTACCTGATCGGAAAGCACGATGCCTTCTTCGCGAATTTTCTTGTGCAGTGCTTCCACGGAAAGCTTCCTCTGTTAGCGCAACAGGCGCCGAAAGTAGATTAAAAAGTAGTCGATTCTAGCGCTTTAACATCGCGCGTATATCAGCCAAGGCGCTGTTGCCGCGAACGGCCTTCACCTCGGTCGGGGTGTCGTCGTTGCCTTCCCAGGCCAGGTCATCCGGCGGCAACTCATCGAGGAAGCGGCTGGGGGCACAATCGATGATTTCGCCGTATTGCTTACGCTTGGCGGCGAAGGTGAAGGCCAGTGTCTGACGCGCACGGGTAATGCCCACGTAGGCCAGGCGCCGTTCTTCCTCGATGGTGTCGGCTTCGATGCTGGAGCGATGCGGGAGGATTTCCTCTTCCATGCCCATGATGAACACGTAGGGAAATTCCAGACCCTTGGATGCATGCAAGGTCATCATCTGCACACCTTCGGCGCCGTCTTCCTCTTCCTGCTGACGCTCGAGCATGTCGCGCAGCACCAGCTTGCCGATGGCGTCCTCAACGGTCATTTCACCGTCTTCGTCTTTTTCCAGGGTGTTCTTCAGGGCTTCGATCAGGAACCAGACGTTGCCCATGCGGTAGTCCGCAGCCTTGTCGCTGGAACTGTTGGTGCGCAGCCAGTTTTCGTAGTCGATGTCCATGACCATGCTACGCAGGGCGCTGATCGGGTCTTCACCGGCGCACTGCTCACGGACCTTGTCCATGAAGCGCTTGAAGCGCGACAGGCGATCGGTGAAGCGCGTGTCCAGGTGCTCGCCCAGACCGATTTCGTCGGTGGCGGCGTACATCGAGATCTTGCGTTCAGTGGCGTAGTTGCCAAGTTTTTCCAGGGTCGTCGAACCGATTTCCCGACGCGGCACGTTGATCACGCGCAGGAAGGCATTGTCGTCGTCCGGGTTCACGATCAGGCGGAAGTAGGCCATCAGGTCTTTCACTTCCTGGCGCCCGAAAAAGCTGTTGCCGCCCGACAGGCGATACGGCACCTGGTGGTGCTGCAGTTTCAGCTCGATCAGCTTGGCCTGGTAGTTACCGCGATACAGGATCGCAAAGTCGCTGTAAGGCCGGTCGGTGCGCAGGTGCAGGCTGAGGATTTCCACGGCCACGCGCTCGGCTTCGGCGTCTTCGTTGCGGCAGCGGATCACGCGGATTTCGTCGCCATGGCCCATCTCGCTCCACAGTTGTTTTTCAAACTCGTGGGGGTTGTTGGATATCAGCACGTTGGCGCAGCGCAGGATACGGCTGGTGGAGCGGTAGTTCTGCTCCAGCATCACCACTTTCAGGGACGGGTAGTCGTCCTTGAGCAGCATCAGGTTTTCCGGGCGCGCACCGCGCCAGGCGTAGATCGACTGGTCGTCGTCGCCCACCACGGTGAACTGGTTGCGTGTACCGATCAGCAGTTTCACCAGCAGGTATTGGCTGGCGTTGGTGTCCTGGTATTCGTCCACCAGCAGGTAGCGCACCTTGTTCTGCCACTTTTCCAGGATGTCCTTGTGTTCCTGGAACAGTTTGACCGGCAGCAGGATCAGGTCGTCGAAGTCCACCGCATTGAACGCCTTGAGCGTGCGCTGATAGTGGGTGTAGACGATGGCGGCGGTCTGTTCCTTGGGGTTGCGTGCGGCTTCCAGGGCTTCGGCGGGCAGGACCAGGTCGTTTTTCCAGGCGCCGATCATGTTCTTGATCTCGTCGACGCCGTCGTCGCCCGCGTATTCCTTCTGCATGATGTCGGTCATCAGGGCTTTGACGTCGGCCTCGTCGAAGATCGAAAAGCCCGGTTTGTAGCCCAGTCGCGCATGTTCCTTGCGGATGATGTTCAGCCCGAGGTTGTGGAAGGTACACACGGTGAGGCCACGGCCTTCGCCACCCTTGAGCAGGGTGCCGACGCGCTCTTTCATTTCCCGCGCCGCCTTGTTGGTAAAGGTCATGGCGACGATGTACTGGGCGCGGATGCCGCAGTTCTGGATCAGGTGCGCGATCTTGCGGGTGATCACGCTGGTCTTGCCGGAGCCAGCACCGGCGAGCACCAATAGAGGGCCGCCGACGTAGTTCACGGCTTCTTGCTGCCGGGGATTGAGTCGGGACATACAGAGTTCGGGGAGTCGTCGTTCAAAAGGGCGGGCATTTTAACAGGCTGGCAAGTTTCTGCTGCCCTGGATCGACGGTGTGACGTACCACTCGATCTAAATTTGCCGGTTTTGCTACTTTGCCGCAGGATGTGCGGGGTATTGCGACTATTTTTCACAGTCTGCGTGTTTGATAGCACCTATCATTTGTCAGGCATTGGTCATTGTCAGACCGCACGTCATAATGCCACCGCCAACGAATTCTTGCAGAGTCTAGGGAGCTAGCTTGTCTACGCCTGTCGAACCCTTGCGTTTGCTGCTGCTGGCCGATGAGCCTGAGTGGGCAGCGTTGTTGCGCGAGTGCCTGGCGCCGATGGGCGACGGGGCTGTGCTGATCAGCGCGCCCAACTGGGACTCGGTGAGTCGTCTGTTCGACGACGACCACGGTGCGGTGCTCTTGACCACGCCCCCTCTGCAACCCGGCCCGGGCCGGTGCAGCTTGCCGTGTGTATTGTTGCTGGAACAGGAACCGCTGGTTTCGCCGCTCGGTGTCAGCGATTGGCTGGTCCATTCCGTGCTGGACGCCGATACCTTGCGCCGCTGCCTGCGCCATGTGCGCGAGCGTGGCGTACTGGAGAACACGTTGCAGCGCCTGGCCGAACAGGACCCGCTCACCGGTATCGCCAACCGCCAGGGTTTCCAGACCTTGCTGGCGGCGCGGCTGGCGGATAACGAAGGTCGCGGCCTGGCCCTCGGTCACCTGGACCTGGACAATTTCCGTCACGCCAACGATGCCCTCGGTCATCAGGCCGGCGACCGCTTGATCCTGCAGGTGGTATCGCGGCTCAAGAGCCAGCTTGAAGCCGGTGACCAATTGGCGCGCCTGGGCAGCGATGAGTTCGCGCTGCTGATCGACACCCGCCGTGCGCCCCAGCGCGCCGAGTGGATGGCCGAGCGCATCACCGAAGTCATGGCCGAGCCTTACTGGGTGGACGGTGAAAGCCTGCTGATCGGCTGCAGCCTGGGTGTGGCGCATGCCCGCGCCCGCGCCGGGGCCGACCCGTTGATGTGGCACGCCCATATCGCCATGCAGCAGGCCAAAAGCACCCAGGGCTGTACCTTTCATATCTTCAACGAACGCATCAACCGCAACGCGCGCAGCCTGGCCGACCTGGAAAGCGAATTGCGCCGTGCGTTGCGCCGCGATGAGCTGGAGCTGCACTACCAGCCGCGCCTTGACCTGGACGATGGGCATATTGTGGGCCTGGAAGCTCTGGTGCGTTGGCGCCACGGCGAGCGTGGCCTGTTGCCACCGAGCGAGTTCGTGCCCCTGGCCGAACAAAGTGGCCTGATCGTGCCGTTGGGTTACTGGGTTATTGCCCGTGCCCTGCGCGACATGCAGGACCTGCGCGAACGTGGCCTGCCGGCGTTGCACATGGCGGTCAACCTGTCGTTTCGCCAGTTTCAGGACAGTCAACTGCTCTCGACACTCAGTCGGCTGATTGCCGAGCGTGGCGTGGAAGCGCAATGGCTGGAGTTCGAGTTGACCGAAACCGCTGTGATGCGTCGCAGCGACCTGGTCAAACAGACCATGGACGCCCTCGGTCGCCTCGGCGTGCGGTTTTCCCTGGATGACTTCGGCACCGGTTTCTCATCGTTCGTGCACCTCAACAGCCTGCCGATTGCCTTGTTGAAGATCGACAAGAGCTTCGTCGGCGGCATGGAAGGGCGCGAAGAGAATCGCAAACTGGTGCACGCCATGATCAACCTGGCCCACAACCTCAACCTGGAAGTGGTGGCCGAAGGCGTGGAGACCGCTGAGCAACTTGCGCTTTTGAGGCTGTTTGGTTGCGATCAAGCCCAGGGCTACTTGATCAGTAAACCGCTGCCATTGGCCGAGCTGGTGGAGTACCTGACGTTTGGCAAGGGCCAGCAGGCGTTGTTGGGCTGAATAAACTCAATCTAAAAATGTGGGAGGGGGCTTGCTCCCGATGAGGTGTATCAGGCAACAAATGTGTTGGCTGACCCACTGCTATCGGGGGCAAGCCCCCTCCCACATTTCTAATCGAGTAGGACCTTAGTGCGTCTGTGCGGTCTGGAAACCAGTTTGTATTTCCGGCTCCTGTCGAATCATCCGTTTCATCTTCGCCTCAAACGCCCACGTCAGGCTCACCGCCGCGCAGGCAAGGCCCAGCGCCAGGCCCCACCACACGCCGGTCGGCCCCCAGCCTAACGTGAACGCCATCAACCAGGCCGATGGCGCGCCGATCAGCCAGTAGCAACCGAGCCCCACCAGGAAGGTGGTCTTGGCGTCCTTGAGGCCACGGATGCAGCCCATGGCAATGGTCTGCACACCGTCGAACAGCTCGAACCAGGCCGCGACGGCCAGCAGGCTGACGGCGAGCACGATCACCTCGTGAAAGGCCGGGTCGTCATGGTCGAGGAACAGCCCGATCAGCGGATCGGAAAACAGCCAGAACACCACGGCAAACCCCAGCATGACCATGGCGCCGAACCCTATGCCGACCCGCCCGGCTAGGCGCGCGCTCAACAACCGCCCGGCGCCATAGTGCTGGCCGATACGCATGGTCACCGCGTAGGACATCCCCGCCGGGACCATGAACGCCACCGAGACGATCTGCAGGGCAATCTGGTGCGCCGCCAACTGCGTACTGCCCATGGTGCCCATGCACAGCGCCGCAAACGCGAACAGCCCGACTTCCACTGCATAGGTGCCGCCGATCGGCAGGCCCAGGCGCCACAGCTCGCGCAGATAGTGAGTATTGAGGCGCAGCAGGCCGGTAGTCAGGGGGTAGGCGGCGTAGGTCCGGTTGCTGCGGATGTACCACATCAGCGCCAACGCCATGCCATTGGCGACGATGGCCGTTACCAGGCCAATGCCCATCAGCCCGAGCTTCGGCAGGCCGAACATGCCTTCGATCAGCGCATGGTTGAGCAGGTAATTGACCACCGTGCCGCACAGGCTGATCACCACCACTGGCGTGGCTTTGCCGATAGCGCTGGTGAAACCGCGCAACGCCATGAAGCTCAGATAGCCGGGCAGGGCGAATGGCAGGAGGGTCAGGAACTGCCCGGCGGCCTGCACGTTGGTTTCGGTCTGGCCGAACAGCAGCAGCACTGGCTTCAGGTTCCACAGCAGCAGCGCCGCCGCCAGGGCCATCAACCACGCCAGCCACAGCCCGGACTGGGTCAGCCGGGTGGCACCGTCGATGTCGCCCGCGCCGTGACGGATCGCCACCAGGGTGCCCACCGCCGCAATTACACCGATGCAGAAAATCGCCACAAACGAATAGCTCGCCGCGCCCAGGCCGCCGCCGGCCAGGGCTTCGGGGCTCAGGCGGGCCATCATCAGGGTGTCGGTCAGCACCATCAGCATGTGCGCCAACTGTGAGGCAATCAACGGCCCCGACAGCCGCAGAATGGCCCAGAGTTCGGTGCGTACAGGATGCTGCATGATCATCACACTCGACAGGTCAGGGGGGTGGAGAGGGCTGATTCTCGGCGCTTTGAGCGCATTGCACAAAAGGATAAAAGCGATCGTCTGCATGATTAAAACTCATGCCTGAACTATTCTGGTAGGGTTTGCGGATTGCGCTGTCGGAGCTTTCAGAATGTCCCGTCGTCTTCCTCCGCTTTACGCCCTGCGGGCGTTCGAGGCCGCGTCTCGTCACCATTCCTTTACCCGCGCGGCAGAGGAGTTGTCGATTACCCAAAGTGCGGTCAGCCGGCATATTCGTACGCTCGAAGAGCATTTCGCCTGCCGGCTTTTCCAGCGCAGCGGCCGCACCCTGCAGCTCACGGAGGCGGCGCGCTTGTTGCTGCCCGGCGTGCGCGAAGGTTTCGCCGCCCTGGAGCGCGCCTGCCATACCCTGAATGCCGAAGATGACATCTTGCGTATGAAAGCGCCGTCCACCTTGACCATGCGCTGGCTGCTGGCGCGGTTGAGTCGCTTTCGGGCCTTGCAGCCGGGCAATGAGGTGCAGCTCACCAGTGCGTGGATGAGCATCGATGAAGTGGACTTCAACCAGGAGCCGTTCGATTGCGCGGTATTGCTCAGTAACGGGCACTTTCCCGCAGACTGGGAGGCCAGTTACCTGTTTGCCGAAATGCTGATTCCGGTGGGCGCGCCCAATCTCTTGGATGACGGCCCCTGGAACGTGACGCGGCTGGCAACGGCCGAACTGCTGCATCCGACACCGGACCGTCGCGACTGGCGCTACTGGTTGGAACGCATGGGGTTGGCGTCCCGGGTTTCGCTCAAGGGTGGGCAGGTGTTCGATACGCTGGAGTTGGGCATGATCGCCGCCGCGCGGGGTTATGGGGTGTCCATGGGTGACTTGCTGATGGTGGCAGAGGACGTCGCCCAGAAACGCGTGAGCCTGCCTTGGCCAACGGCCGTCGCCAGCGGGGAAAGCTATTACCTGGTGTGGCCCAAAACCCGCCCCGGTGGTGAGCGCCTGCGGCGTTTGGCGGAGTTTCTCCAGGGCGAGGTGCATGCGATGGTTTTGCCCGAAGTGGCCCGCCTTGAATGAAGGGTTTGGCATGTGTACTGCAATCGTTTGCGCGATACCCCTGTGAATCGCTCAAGTATTGTAAAACTCCGCCGAAGTAGGAGTGTTGGAACCATCGTGCACTTACGTTTCCCACCAGATAATTCGCCGAGCAGCGCTAAGAGATCAGGATGATCCTGGCCTCGGCTCAGGAGCTGTCATGTCTCAACCTCGCGCTCGGATCGCCTCCCAGTTAGGCCTCGCATTGGCCGTGATTCTTGCTGTCGTTATCAGCGGCAGTACCGTTTTCGCTCTACGCTCCCTCGACACCGCCAACCTCGCCACCCGCGAGGAACACCTGGCCAGCGAGGCGCGCCTGCTCGCCGACCAACTCAATACCTTCCACAGCACCTTGCGCGAGAGCACCCAGCGTTTGAGCGGGCTGTTTGAAAAGCGCTTCGGCGCCGGCTTGAGCGTGCGTGCGGACCAGCCAGTCGCCGTGGCCGGTGTGCAAACCCCGAGCCTGTACCTGGGCAGCCAGTTGCTGAACAACGACTTCAGCGAAGTGGATGAATTCAAGGACATGTCCGGCGGCGTGGCCACGGTATTCGTGCGCAGCGGCGATGACTTTGTCCGCATCAGCACGTCCCTGACCAAGCAGGATGGCAACCGCGCCATCGGCACTGTGCTGGACCGCCAAGGGCCGGCCTACCAGCGTGTGTTCAGCGGACAGACCTACATCGGTCGGGCAGTGTTGTTCGATCGCTCGTACATGACCCAGTACAGCCCAGTGCGTGACGCCAGCGGAAAAGTCATTGCGGTGCTGTTCATCGGTTTCGACTACACCGACGAGCAGAAAGCCCAGTTCGACAATCTCAAGCGCTTCCGTATCGGCCAGACCGGCTCTCTCTCGTTGCTGGATGAACAGAAGCACTGGCTGGTGCCGCCGGCCGGTGTACAAGCCTTGGATCAAGCCATTCCGGTGATGCTCGACCTGGCGAAGAAGCCGGGTGAAGGGCGCTTCTGGAGCGACAAGAACGAAGATTTCTACAGCGTTTCGGTACCGTTCGAGGGCGGCCCCTGGGCGGTGGTGGCAAGCATGCCGAAGGCTGAGATTCGTGCAGTGACCTGGGACGTCGGCCTGCGCCTGGTCATCGGCAGCGTGCTGGCCATGCTGTTGGCGGTGGGCGCCACCGTGTGGCTGTTGCGCAGCAAGCTCGCGCCCCTGAGTGACCTGGTGCGCCAAGCCGAAGCGCTCGGTGCAGGCGACCTGAGCGCGCGCCTGAATGTTTCCAGCCATGACGAAATCGGCCAGCTGGCGCGCAGCTTCAACCAGATGGGCGAAGCGCTGTCGACCATGGTTTCGCACATCCGCAAGGCGGCGGAAGAGGTCAACAGCCGTGCCCAGGCGTTGTCCGGTTTGTCTGGCGGTGCCTATGAAGGCATGGAACAGCAGTCCGGCGAGATCACCAGCATGGCGGGCGCGGTGGAAGAGTTCAGCGCCACCTCCCTGAATATCGCTGACAACATGGGCAGCACCGAGCGTCTGGCCCAGGAAAATGCCCAGCAGACCCGCATCGGGCGTGCCTCGATGCAGGAGGCCTCGTCGTCCCTGGAACATATCGCCACCGCCCTGAACAGCACCGCGACGGTGATCAACACTTTGGGCCAGCGTTCCCAGGAAATCGGCGGCATCGTTGGCGTGATTACGTCGATCGCGGAACAGACCAATTTGCTGGCGCTGAATGCCGCCATCGAAGCTGCCCGCGCGGGCGAGCAAGGCCGTGGCTTTGCCGTGGTCGCTGACGAAGTGCGCAACCTGGCCTCGCGCACCCGCCAGGCCACTGATGAAATTTCCGGCATGATCCAGAGCATCCAGCAGGAAACCGGGAATGCCATCAGCACCATGGAACACGGCAATGTACTGATGCAGGAAGGCCTGTCGCGCAATGCCGACGTGGCTTCGGCCCTGGCGCGCATCGACGAGCAGAGCCGCTCGGCCGGCCAGCAGTTTGCCGCCATCACCACCGCCACCCAGGAGCAGAGCAGCACCGCGACCTTGCTCAGCAGCAACCTGCAGAGCATTGCGCTGGCTAACAGCGAGCAGCGTGAGGTGGTGTCGAACCTGGCGATCACCGCCAAGGAACTGGAGACCCTGGCGGCGGGCCTGCGGCATGAAGTAGACCGGTTCCGCTAAGCCACCACCATTCAGAATGCGCGGGCGCAGGGCTCACGTGCTCGCCGCCGGACGGTACTGCAAGGCCTCTTGCAGATGGTGGCGAGCGATGTTCTCTGTTTGTTCCAGGTCCGCCAGGGTACGCGCTACCTTGAGTAACCGGTGGGCCGCCCGCAACGACAGCGTCAGTCGCTCGCATGCGCTTTCCAACCAGCCTTCATCGACCTTTGCCAGCTTGCAGTACTCGCGCAACCCCGGCAGGTCGAGGAAGGCGTTGGCGCATCCTTGGCGTCGGTGCTGGCGTTCCCGAGCATCGGCCACTGCTGCGGAAGCTTTCGCAGTGTTGTCACCGGTCTGTTGTGCCGGGCTCAGTGCCGTGGCCTCCCGCGCCACGGTCAGGTGCAAATCGATCCGATCCAGCAACGGCCCGGACAGCTTGTTGCGATAGCGTTGGATCTGCTCCGGTGTGCATCGACAACGGCCGCTGGGTTCGCCCAGATAGCCGCAAGGGCAGGGGTTCATCGCCGCGACCAATTGGAAGCGTGCCGGGAAGCTCACCCGATCGCGGGCGCGGGAAATCACGATATGCCCCGACTCAAGTGGCTCACGCAGCACCTCCAGGACTTTGCGATCGAACTCCGGCAACTCGTCGAGGAACAATACGCCGTGGTGGGCCAGGGTGATTTCCCCCGGTTGTGGCTTCGATCCACCGCCGACCAGCGCGGGGCCTGACGCCGAGTGATGCGGCTGGCGAAACGGCCGTTGCGGCCAATGGCTCAGCGGCGCCAGGCTGACCACCGATTGAATCGCCGCGACTTCCAGCGCTTCGTGCTCACTCAGTGGCGGCAGCAAACCCGGCAGGCGGCTGGCGAGCAAGGTCTTGCCGGTGCCGGGTGGCCCGCTGAATAACAGGTTGTGCGCCCCCGCAGCGGCGATCAGCAAGGCACGCTTGGCAGCCAACTGGCCCTGTACTTCACTGAGGTCCGGGTAAGGTTTGTTCAAATACAGCAAGCCGTCGGACTGGTAGGGCTCGATCGGTACATGCCCGTTCAGGTGCGCCACCACCTGCAGCAAGTGGTCCACCGCAATCACCTTCAACCCCGATGCCAGGCACGCTTCCTCAGCATTCGCCCTGGGCACTATCAAGGTGCGCCCGGCCTTGCGCGCCGCCAGTGCGGCCGGCAAAACGCCTTTCACCGCGCGTACCTCGCCCGACAGTGCCAACTCGCCCAGGCACTCAACGTCATCGAGCATCAACGCCGGCACCTGCATACTGGCCGCCAGGATCCCCAGGGCAATCGCCAAATCAAAACGCCCGCCGTCCTTGGGCAGGTCGGCGGGCGCGAGGTTGAGGGTGATGCGACGCGGCGGATATTGCAGGGCCGAATTGAGAATGGCGCTGCGTACACGGTCCTTGCTTTCCTTTACCGCCGTCTCAGGCAAGCCCACCAGCGTCAGTGATGGCAAGCCATTAGCCATATGCACTTCAACCGTGACGACGGGGGCTTCAACGCCGATCTGGGCGCGACTGTGGACGATGGCGAGGGACATGCTCGATCCTTGAATGGGGCCGCTTCCTGCGGGTTATTCAAGGGTAGACGAGGGCGGGAAAAGCAACGCGGGGGAGGTTTTACAGAACGTATCAGGCCAAGACACCGGACAAATGTGGGAGGGGGCTTGCCCCCGATGGCGGTGTGTCAGCAAAGCGTTCATCAGCTGAAAAATCGCTATCGGGGGCAAGCCCCCTCCCACACTTATCGCGTTTACTCGGCGGAAGGTGGCGTCAGCCGCGCTTCCAGTTCCGCCACTTTTGCCTCCAGGCTTTCCAGCCGCGCACGCGTGCGGGCGAGCACCACCATCTGGCTGTCGAACTCTTCACGGCTCACCAGATCGAGCTTGCTGAAGCCACTTTGCAGCAATGCCTTGAACTGGCTTTCGATTTCATTGCGGGGCAGCGGGGTGTCGCCGCTGAACAGGCGAGAGGCGTGGCCGCTCAGGGCGTCGAGGAAGTCTTTGGGCGCGAGCATGGGAAATATTCCGGAAAACAGTTGGCCGGCAGTGTATCACGCAGCGTCTATAGTCTTTTCACGGCCCTGGCGCGCACGCTTTTCGCGCATCGGGATGGGCGCTCTCGCACTGTTTTGATGCGCATCGCCACCGCCGGAACGCCCCGCAGGTGGGCATGAGTGGGCAACGGACTGATTTCAGTGATTTTTACGGAGCTGGCAAGGTTTCTGCTTAGACGATCATGACCCATGCACTGATGCAGTCGCTGTGACGAATGCAGTGCGCCGACGGATCAGGGGTACAGGTTTCGTCACCAGTGGTTCGCTGGCGTCGCCACGGTAAATGCCGAGGCGACGATGCGTTACAAAGCCAGGCACTGCGCTTAGACTTGAGACGGGTTTGTTTTCCTGGGGCAAGTCCACCAATTCGGGAGAGAGTTTTCATGAAGCTAGTCACTGCCATCATCAAGCCGTTCAAGTTGGACGACGTACGCGAGTCACTGTCCGAGATCGGCGTGCAGGGCATTACCGTTACTGAGGTCAAGGGCTTCGGTCGGCAGAAGGGTCATACCGAGCTGTATCGCGGCGCGGAATATGTGGTCGATTTCCTGCCGAAGGTGAAGATTGATGTCGCCATTGACGACAAGGATCTTGACCGGGTTATCGAGGCGATAACCAAGGCCGCCAACACCGGCAAGATCGGTGACGGCAAGATCTTCGTGGTCAATCTGGAACAGGCTATCCGCATCCGTACCGGCGAAACCGATACCGACGCAATCTAAGCCGCCAAACCCCAACGCCCCAGGAGAAAAACACTATGACTCTGCGTACATTCGCAGGGCTCGGAGCCCTGTTGTCCATCGTAATGCCAGGCCTTGCAATGGCGGCAGACGAAGTGGCGGCTCCAGTCCTCAACTCCGGCGACACTGCCTGGATGCTGACCGCCACCGCACTGGTGCTGTTCATGACCATTCCTGGCCTGGCGCTGTTCTACGGCGGCATGGTCCGCTCCAAGAATATTCTGTCGGTGATGATGCAATGCTTTGCCATCACTGGCCTGATCAGCATCCTGTGGGTCGTCTACGGTTACAGCATTGCGTTCGATACCACCGGTATGGAGCAGGGCGTCGTCAACTTCAACTCCTTCTTCGGAGGCATGGGCAAGGCGTTCCTGGCAGGGGTCACTCCAGCCAGCATTACCGGGCCTGCGGCGCTGTTCCCGGAAGCGGTGTTCATCACCTTCCAGATGACGTTCGCCATCATCACTCCGGCGCTGATCGTCGGTGCCTTCGCCGAGCGCATGAAGTTCTCCGCGATGCTGATTTTCATGGGCATCTGGTTCACGCTGGTCTATGCGCCGATTGCGCACATGGTCTGGAGCGGCAACGGCGGCCTGATGTGGGACTGGGGCGTGCTGGACTTCGCCGGTGGCACCGTGGTGCACATCAACGCCGGTGTGGCTGGCCTGGTGGCGTGCCTGGTGCTCGGCAAACGTAAAGGCTTCCCGACCACCCCGATGGCCCCGCACAACCTGGGTTACACCTTGATCGGCGCGGCCATGCTGTGGATCGGCTGGTTCGGCTTTAACGCCGGTTCCGCTGCCGCAGCCAACGGCACGGCCGGCATGGCGATGCTGGTTACCCAGATTGCTACCGCTGCTGCGGCGCTGGGCTGGATGTTCGCCGAGTGGATCACCCACGGTAAGCCGAGCGCACTGGGCATCGCCTCGGGTGTGGTGGCCGGCCTGGTTGCGATCACTCCGGCGGCTGGCACCGTGGGTCCGATGGGCGCCTTGGTCATTGGCCTGGCGGCGGGCGTGGTGTGTTTCTTCTGCGCCACTACCCTCAAGCGCAAGCTGGGCTACGACGACTCCCTGGACGCCTTCGGCGTGCACGGTATCGGCGGTATCCTCGGCGCGATCCTGACCGGCGTATTCGCGGCTCCGTCGATGGGTGGCTTCAACGCCGCTACCACTGACATCGCCGCCCAGGTGTGGATCCAGTGCAAAGGCGTCGGCTTCACCGTGATCTACACGGCGATCGTCACCTACGTGATCCTCAAGGTGCTGGACATGGTCATGGGCCTGCGCGTCACCGAAGAAGAAGAGGCGGTCGGTCTCGACCTGGCGCAACATAACGAGCGTGGCTACAACCTGTAAGTACGCGAGAAAAAGATGCCCGGCTTGCCGGGCATTTTTTTGTCTGGCGTTTGTCTTTGCCTATAGTGGCATGGGTTTTTCGTCAACTTTGTGATGGGATCTACACGGCACTTTTAAGGGTGCGAATGTCTTACAGACATGTAGGCGTATTCGGCACTTTGTTTTTTTCCAGAGCGCGCTAGAATGCGCGCCGATGGGCGGAGAACTGTATGTGGCAACAGACCCTGATTACCCTTCGGGCCAAGCCCCGGGGCTTTCACCTGGTGACCGACGAGTTGCTTGCCGGCTTGCCTGAATTGAAGGCGTGTCGCGTGGGCCTGTTGCATCTGTGGCTGCAGCACACCTCGGCCTCGTTGACGGTCAACGAGAATGCCGACCCGGCGGTTCGCCGTGACTTCGAACGTTTCTTCAACTTGCTGGTGCCGCAAGGCCATGCAGGGTTCGAACACAACGACGAAGGTCCGGATGATCTGCCGGCGCACTTCAAGACCAGTCTGCTGGGCTGCCAGCTGAGTTTGCCGGTGAAGGCCGGCCGCTTGGCGATGGGGACCTGGCAAGGTGTTTATCTGGGCGAGCACCGTGATCATGGCGGTGCTCGTAAAGTCCTCGCCACCTTGCACGGTGAAGGGGCATAAGCCACTGGTGATCCAGTGGATGTTGATTTTTTTCCGGCGACCTCGACAGAGGGTGAAGCTGGGCTATAACTAATCTGCTTTTCGCAAGTCATGAGGTAGAACATGAGCGACGATGATCTGGAAAACGACGACCTTGAAGTAGGTGACGAAGACGACACTGAGGAAAGTCTTGAAGCGGCGGCTGATGACGTTGCTGAAGACCTTGATGACAGTGCTGGCGATGATGTCGCGCCCAAAGCCAAAGGCAAGGCCAAGGCGGCTGTTTCGGTAGACGAACTGCCCAGCGTTGAAGCCAAGAACAAAGAACGCGATGCCCTGGCCCGTGCGATGGAAGAATTCCTCGCCAAAGGCGGCAAAGTGGTCGAAGTCGAGCCCAACGTGGTGGCTGATCCACCGAAGAAGCCGGATAACAAGTACGGCAGCCGTCCTATCTGAGGTCAGCCACCTGCTTGCTGAAAGAGCCCGCCGTCGCTGCGGGTTTTTTCATGCCTGCTGATTTATTCGAGCCTTGTGGTGATCCAAATGTGGGAGGGGGCTTGCCCCCGATAGCGGAGAATCAATCACCAAATAGGCTGGCTGATCTACCGTAATCGGGGGCAAGCCCCCTCCCACATTTGGCCATCGGTGTTACTGCCAGCGGCGAAGTAACTCCGGCAATTGCGTCAGGCTGCGAATTTGCGCATCCGGGAGTTTATCCCCTTCCCACGCCTTGCCCGCCGGGTTGAACCACACTGCTCGCAGCCCCGCCTGTTGCGCCCCGGCAATGTCATCGCCCGGGTGATCGCCAACATGCACCGCCGCTTCGGCCATCACGCCGCCGCGCTGTAATGCCTCCTGAAACAACCGCGCATCTGGCTTGGCGATGCCGATATCCTCGGCACGCAAGGCAAAGTGAAAGTAGTCCGCCAGGCCTACGCGTTGTACGTCGGCATTGCCGTTGGTGATCACCCCCAGCAGGAAGTGCTGGCGCAGCGCTTTGAGCATGGGCTCGGCTTCGGGGAAGACGGTGAGTTGATGCCGCGCATGAATGAACGCTTCAAAACACACGTCGGCCATTTCCGTGGCTTCAGGCTGTGGATAACCGGCCTCCTCAAACGCATGCATCAACACACGGTGACGCAGGATACTGATGCGGTGTTTGAGTTCAGGATGACGTTGCAGCACCTGTTGGCGCAGGCTGGCGAAATGCTCCAGGGGCAAGTCGCCGACCTTGGATGCGTTGAGCGCCAACCATTCGCGCATTGACGCTTCGGCGCTGATGATGACGGGTACGTTGTCCCAGAGCGTGTCGTCCAGGTCGAAGGTGATCAGCTTGATGCTCATGAGTCGCCGCCCTTGATGCGTTTGGCCCGTGGATGGGCGCTGTCGTACACCGTTGCCAGGTGCTGGAAGTCGAGGTGGGTGTAGATTTGCGTGGTCTTGATGTCGGAGTGGCCGAGCAGCTC
Source organism: Pseudomonas sp. R4-35-07 (assembly GCF_003852235.1). Taxonomy (NCBI): domain Bacteria; kingdom Pseudomonadati; phylum Pseudomonadota; class Gammaproteobacteria; order Pseudomonadales; family Pseudomonadaceae; genus Pseudomonas; species Pseudomonas sp. R4-35-07. The sequence continues at coordinate 5,638,212 of NZ_CP027732.1, read as the reverse complement.
CTGTACCGCGCGCAGGTCCTGGGACGACTCCAGCATATGGCTGGCAAAGGAGTGCCTGAGCATATGCGGGTGCAGGTTCTGCCCCAGTTCGCGCTCGCCGGCGGCTTTTACGCGCAACTGAATGGCCCGTGGCCCCAGGCGTCGGCCCTGTTGACTGATAAATACCGCGTCGTCTTGCGGATTGGCCAGCGCGCGCAACGGCAACCACAGTTGCAGGGCTTCACGGGCTTTTCTGCCGACGGGCAACACCCGCGTCTTGCTGCCTTTACCCAGCACCTGCACCAGCCCATCTGCCAGGTCCAGTTGATCGAGGTTCAGGCCGGTCAGCTCCGACAGGCGCAGGCCCGAGGAGTAGAACAACTCGAGGATCGCCTGGTCGCGGTGCGCCAGGAAGTCATCCTCGACCGCGCCATCGAGCAGTTGCAGAGCGCGGTCGGTGTCCAGGGTCTTGGGCAGGCGGCGCTCGCCTTTGGGCGGCGACAGGCCATTGGCCGGGTCGTGGTCACACAGGCCTTCGCGGTTCAGGTAGTGATAGAGGCCGCGCACCGCCGACAGCAGGCGCGACAGGCTACGCGAGGACTGGCCTTGCTGGTGCAGCCGTGCGACCAGGCTGCGCAGGCTCTGGATATCCAGGGCTTTCCAGCTGGCGATCTGCTGCTTTTCGCAATAGGCCAGGACCTTGTTCAAGTCCCGCCGGTAGGCTTCCAGGGTATGAGGCGACACCTGGCGCTCGTTGCGCAGGTGAGCGCAGTAAGCGTCCAGATGCCGTTCCATGGCTAGCGCACCGCGCGCAGGGCAGTGGTGAAACGCGGCAAGACGCGGCCCAGCACTTCGGCGATGTAGGTCAAAAACAGGGTGCCCACCGAGCTTTTGTAATGCGCGGGATCGCGGCTGGCGATGGCCAGTACGCCATGCAGGCCTTGATGGCTAAGGGCAACCACGGCGGTGGAGCCGATCTGTTGGCGCTGTTCGGCACCAAACAGGAAGTCCAGTTCATGCTCGCGCAGGGTGCCGCTGATGGTCTTGCCTTCGGAAAGCAGGCCGCCGATGGCGGTTTGCGCTTCGCCACCGCTGACCCAACGCCCCACCGGCATCGGGTTGTCGCTGAACAGGATCAGGCTGACAAACGGCACCTGGAAGTCCTGGCGCAGGCTGTCTTCCACAGCTATCACCGTTTCTTCCAGGCTGGCGGCGTCCATCAGGGTCAGGATCAGGCGACGGGTCTTGTCGAACAGGCGATCGTTGTCGCGGGCCACATCCATCAGGTGCGAGAGCCGGTGGCGCATTTCGATATTGCGCTCGCGCAGGATCTGCATTTGCCGCTCCACCAACGACACGGTATCGCCGCGTTGGTGGGGGATGCGCAAGGCCGGAAGCAATTGCTCGTGCTCGACGAAAAAATCCGCATGAGCCTCAAGGTACGCCGCGACTGCAGCGGCCTCCAGGCTTTCACTTGGGGTGACGTGTGCGGGTACTTGAGGCTTATCGGTCATTGGCTTGGCTCACTCATAGACGGACCTGTCCTTCGTATACACGCGAGGCCGGCCCGGTCATCATCACCGGGTGGCCAGGGCCTGCCCATTCGATGGACAAGCGCCCACCCGGCAGGTCGATCAGCAGCGGTGAATCCATCCACCCCTGGCTGATCGCGGCCACGGCAGCGGCGCAGGCACCGGTGCCGCAGGCCTGGGTTTCGCCGGCGCCGCGCTCCCACACACGCAATTGCGCGCGGGAACGGTCGATCACCTGCAGGAAGCCCACATTAACCCGCGCCGGAAAGCGCGGGTGATGTTCGATCTTCGGCCCCAGTTCATGCACGGGCGCATTGTTGATGTCATTGACCCGCAGCACCGCATGGGGATTGCCCATGGACACGGCGGCGATATCCACGCTGTTGCCGTCCACCTCCAGCGCATAACTGAGGGCCTGCTCGGGCGCCTGGAACGGAATGTCCGCCGGCACCAGGCGTGGCGCGCCCATGTTGACGCTGATCTGGCCGTCACTGCGGATATCCAGTTCGATCACGCCGCCTTTGGTCTCGACGCGGATCTGGCGCTTGGCGGTCAGGCGCTTGTCCAGCACGAAGCGCGCAAAGCAGCGCGCACCGTTGCCGCACTGTTCCACTTCAGAGCCATCAGAGTTGAAGATCCGATAACGGAAATCCACCTCCGGGTTGGTCGGCGCTTCCACCAGCAATAATTGGTCGAAGCCGACACCGGTATGCCGGTCGCCCCATTGTTTGGCGTGCTTGGGCAGGATGTGTGCGTGCTGGCTGACCAGGTCGAGAACCATGAAGTCATTGCCCAGCCCGTGCATCTTGGTAAAACGCAGCAGCATGGCTTACTCCGGCAGCAGGCTTTCGCCAGCATACAACTCGGCTACCGTCTCGCGGCGACGCACTTCGAACGCTTGATCACCGTCCACCAGCACCTCGGCGGCTCGCCCGCGCGTGTTGTAGTTGGAACTCATGACAAACCCATAGGCACCGGCCGAATGCACGGCCAGCAGGTCGCCTTCCTCCAGGGCCAGCTGACGATCCTTGGCCAGGAAGTCGCCGGTCTCACAGATCGGGCCGACGATGTCGTACGCGCGCGTTTCGCTGTCGCGAGGGGCAACGGCGGTGACATTCATCCAGGCCTGGTACAGCGCCGGGCGGATCAGGTCGTTCATCGCCGCGTCGACGATGGCGAAGTCCTTGTGCTCAGTGTGCTTGAGGTACTCGACCTGGGTCAGCAGCAAACCGGCATTGGCGACGATGTAGCGGCCCGGCTCGAACATCAGCGTCAGATCGCGGCCTTCGATACGCTCGCGCACCGCCTTGATGTAGTCGGCGATCAACGGCGGTTCTTCATCGCGATAACGCACGCCCACACCGCCACCCAGATCGATGTGGTGCAGGTAGATGCCGCAATCGCCGAGGCGGTCGATCAGCGCCAGCAGGCGGTCGAGCGCATCCAGGAACGGCGGTAGGGTGGTCAGTTGCGAGCCGATATGGCAGTCGACACCCAACACGTCCAGGTTCGGCAATTGGGCGGCGCGGATGTACACGTCTTCGGCGTCGGCAATAGCGATGCCGAACTTGTTCTCCTTGAGGCCGGTGGAAATGTACGGGTGGGTGCCCGCATCGACGTCCGGGTTGACGCGCAGGGAGATCGGCGCGCGAACGCCCATTTCGGCGGCCACGAGCTGCAGGCGCTCCAGCTCGTCGGTGGACTCGATGTTGAAGCAGTGCACACCCACTTCCAGGGCGCGGCGCATGTCTTCGCGGCTCTTGCCGACGCCGGAGAACACGATCTTGTCGGCCTGGCCACCGGCGGCCAATACACGTTCGAGTTCGCCACGGGACACAATGTCAAAACCAGCGCCCAGACGCGCCAGGACATTGAGTACACCCAGGTTGGAGTTGGCTTTCACCGCGTAGCACACCAGGTGCGGCACGCCTTCCAGCGGGTCGGTGAACGAGCGGTATTGCGCTTCGATATGTGCACGGGAATACACATACGTCGGGGTGCCAAAGCGCTCGGCAATCGCAGACAGCGCCACGCCTTCCGCGAACAGCTCGCCGTCCCGGTAGTTAAAAGCGTCCATGAGGGTCCCTTAGTAAGTGTCGTGCTTGTGCGCTTTCGATGGCTTTTGCGACGACTGCGCCTGTTCGTTCGGGTCTTTGCTGTCGTCGGGCAGGTACAGCGGGCCTTTTTGACCACAGGCACTAACGAGGCAAGCGACCGCGACGAGCGCAGCAAGGGAAGAGATCAGGCGCTTCATGGCGAAATCCTTGAATATGCATTAATTGCGCCCGAGTATACCGACCACCCGCCAGCTTGCCTATGCGCCGGAATACCCGTCCGGCGGGGGTTTGCCGAGAGGGTCGGGAAGCGGACTACGCTGTTTGAGGATATTTCACGCCGTCAATCGCGTTGAAATCGGTATCCTTTGCAATCGGCGGGGCGCGTCCGTATCGTGCGGCGCTTGAGCAGAACCAGACACTTTTGAGGTTGCCACAATGAGTTTGACCGAAGCCCGTTTTCACGACCTGGTGGATGCCACCCAGGAGAAGCTGGAAGATATTTTCGACGACAGCGACCTGGATGTGGATCTGGAAAACTCGGCCGGTGTGCTGACCGTCAAATTCGAGAGCGGCCAGCAACTGATCTTCAGTCGCCAGGAACCGCTGCGTCAGTTGTGGCTGGCGGCGCGCTCCGGTGGCGTTCACTTCGACTACGACGAAGACAGCGGCAAATGGCAGTGCGACAAGAGTGAAGAGTTGCTGGGTGAGATGCTCACGCGGCTGGTCGAGGAATATACCGGCGCCGAGCTGGACTTCGACGAGATCTGATGGTGACTCAGCCTGCACCCGTACGCCCACCCAAGCCGCTGTTCAGCAATGTCAGCCCGGCGGTGCCATCACCTTGTATCAGCTTGTGTCGCCTGGACGAGCAGAAAGTCTGCCGCGGCTGCTTCCGCCACGTGGAAGACATCCGTGAGTGGCGCTCCGCCGACGATGCCCGGCGTCGAGTGATCTGTGCGCAGGCTGAGCAGCGCAGGGCCCAAACCTGACGCCGTCTTGTTTATTTGTGACGCTGTGGTAGTGTCCGGATACGCCTCAACTCATCGAGGTCCGTGAGAACCCCGCCTTTTCCTGGCGGGGTTTTGCTTTTTTGTGCAGAAAAAAGGAGTCTGCCTGAATCATGACCACCGCACCGTCCATCATTCTTACCCGTCTTGACGTGCAGCGTCTGGAGCAACTGATCGACCGCTTGGGCGACGAGTTTCCCGGCGTCGAAGCGTTGCAGGCCGAACTCGACCGCGCCGAAGAAGTGGTTGGTCACGATGAAGTGCCTGCAACTGTCGTGACCATGAACTCCAGCGTGCATTGCCGTGAACAAGGCAGTGGCAAGGACTATCACCTGACCCTGGTTTACCCCAAGGACGCGAACGCCGACGAAGGCAAGATCTCGATCCTGGCGCCGGTCGGCAGCGCTTTGCTCGGCCTGCAAGTGGGCCAGCACATCGACTGGCCTGCGCCAGGCGGCAAGACCCTCAAGCTTGAGCTGCTGAGTGTCGAAGGCCAACCCAAAGACGGCGGCGCGTTCCCGCTTTAAATCTGGCTCAGCGCTTCATTGAGCGCGAGCTCCAGCTCGGCCTTGTAGCGCAGGTACAGATTGCTCGGGCTTTGCACATCGCCCAGCAGACCCGACAGATCCAGGTCGGTGATGTAGCAACGGTAACGCTCGGGCTCCCGGCGTTGCCCGACGATCTCCCGGGCGACCACCGCGAACAGCTGGTCGCCAAATTCCATCTCGGAAAACTCCCGCTGATTGCAGTACAGCGTGACACCCACCTGGCCAGGCGCCGCCTTGCCGATAATCGCCTGCACGTCATAAAACGGCTTGTTGGCCGGGTGTTGCGGCGCCGGCCTTGGCTCGACAACGCGTGCGCGGGCGCTGCCCGATGGCAACAGTTGGTAGTAGAGGGTTTGTACTTCGCCCAACGGCTGGTGTGTGTCCAGCGGTGACAGCGCTTCGCGGCGATAGATGATCGACAGCAGGAACCGCTGCAGCGGTGCCAACAGGCTCTGTTCATCATGGAACGGCAAGCGCTGCTGCCAGAGCGCGTTGAATTCGTCGAGCACATACAGCTCGGCGAAGCCTTCATTGACCCGATAGAACACTTGTATGCAATCGGCCTGGCCCATGGGCAGCAGCAGCGCCAGGTCGTGGTCTTCCAGCGCCATGGCGTCCAGGTGCCACGGGCTGTAGCTGGCCAGCTCTTCGCTGAGGTAGGCGACCAAGGCGTCCTGGGTTGGCAGTGACACGTGGGTGGCTTGGCCGGGAATCAGTTCCATGACGTGATAGTGCTGCTGCACCTGGAGCAGGTAGCGGTGGTTGCTTTGGCCGAGCAGCAGATGCTGTGCGGTGTTGAATATTTCTTCGACGCGCTGAGCAATGAACTGCGCTCGGTTGTGACAGAAACAGCGCACCCGCAACCGCGGCAAATGAGCCGGCGGCAGTTGGTTGAGGTAGTCGCGCAGGCAGTCGAGCAGCGCATGGGGGCCGTCGTAGCGGCTGACCATCACCTCGTTCCAGCTATTGACCGTGACCTGGTCCAGGGTCAGTACCAGGTTTTCACGCACGCCGGCATAACTCAGGGAGTCGGTGCGCTCGGTGGTCATCAGAATATTCAGGTCACGGTGATGCTTGAGTGGGTCGACGCCGACGTTAATCAGCAACAGCACTTCTTCCGGTACCGCCGAACGCAACAGGCGCGCTTCATCGACGCTGGCCAGGGGCAGGGCAATGGTCTGTTGCAGGCTGCCCAGCAGGTTGAACAGCTCAAACTCGGTCATGTCGCTGGCGCCGGGGTGCAGCGCCAGGCGCGTGCTGCTGTCGATCACACCGTTGCGATGGCACCAGGTGAGCATTTCCAGCAGGTCGCGGCTGCGTTTGATCGGCGCGAAGTGCTCCCATTCCAGGGCCGTGAGGTTGCCGTTATACAGGCCCCAATGGTGCTGGCCCGGCTCCTTGCGGTTGGGGGAGTGCACCAGGGTCAGGGTATCTTCGGCCAGGTCCGGGGCAATCCCGGGGTTGATGAACTCAACCTTGCCGGCCTTGCGTTCAAAGGCTGCGTACAAGCGCCGGCCCAGCACATTGAGGTCGCGCTTGTTGATCAGGCTGACGGTCTGTTCCGTACGGGCGAACTGGGTGAGGAAGCGGTAGCTGTAGTTCAGCTCGTTGACCAGGGCACGGCGCTCGGAAGCGACCTGACGCACTTTCCATTGGCTGCGGCTGTCCAGCAGGGCCAATTGGCGCTGATCCCAACCCCACTCATCGGCCAGGCGTTCGAGCAGCAGCCGTTGCCAACTGGCGGTGCGCTGGCCGGCGCTGAGCTTGCGGTTGACCTTCAGGTACAGGCTGCGCCGCACCAGTTCCAGGCGCTCGGGTTCATTACGGGCCTTGAGGTATTCCTCGATGCGGCGGTAGACCACGATGTACGGGTCCAGCTCGTCCAGGTCCAGCTGATTGGCAAACACCGCGCGCTTGAAGCGCAGGCTCAGGCAGTGCACGTTGGGGTGTTCGCTGGCGTAGACCTCGGTCAGCAGAAGCTTGAGCACCGATTTATAGGGCGACTCGATGCCCTTGAACAGTTGCCACAGCCCGGCGCCGATGAACTCCCCCGGAGGAATGCGCGCCAGATGGCCGAGATCGAGGGTTTCGTCGGCGCGAATGAAGCGTTTGGAGATCAGCGTGTGGGTGAACTCGGCGTAGCGGCTTTCTTCATACACCGGCACCAGCCACCAGATCGGCGTGCGCCCGGCCAGCCAGATGGCGGTGCGGTAGAACTCGTCCAGCAGCAAATAGTGTTGGGTGGTGCCGCAATCGTCGGAACTCAGTTGGGTGTCCCGTTCACCGAGCACAAAGCGCGTCGGTTCGATCAGAAAGAAATGCGCCTCGGCACCCATGGTCTGAGCCCAGGCTTCCAGCAGCTGGCACTTCTTGCGCAGCTCGGCCAGCTCGTTTTCATTCAGGTCCGGAGCGTGACAGACCCACACGTCCATATCGCTTTGATCCGCCTGGGCCAACGTGCCCAGGCTGCCCATCAGGAACAGACCGTGGATCGGGCGGGGCGGGTTGCCATGGCGCGGTTTGTAGGAGAAAGAACGGGTCAGGCGCTGGGCTTCGGCCAGGGCCTGGGCATCGGGTTCGAAGTTCGAAAGCCCGGCCGGTGTGCCGCTGGAGACATAGCCCGGCAGCAAAGGGTGATTAACGTGGAAAAACAGCGGCAACAAGGTGAGCACGCTTTGTTGGCGCGGGGTCAACCCTTCGACGGCCCGGGACATGCGGCCTTCATTGAGGGCCATGAAACGCGCGCGCAATTGGGTCAGCACCTTACGGTCGATGCCTTCGTCCAGGTCGGGGCGGATTTCATGGGTGCGGGTCATGTCGAATTCGGTGGCTCGCAGGGCCCGACGTGGGCGGCCGTGTAGGAGTTTACAGGCAGTAGCGTAGGAGGTTTAGAAGGAAATGGCGGTTGGCGCCAGAATTTTGCACCTTGCACAGCAACGCCCGTGGAATCCGCAGAGGGACGGACTCCATGGGCGGGATCAGGTGTCAGGCGGCTTCTTTGGTGGAGGCGGTGGTCAAGATAGTCAGCAAGGTCTGCGCTTGCTCGGCGGCGTCCCGGCCAAGGCTGGTCAGATAGCCTCCATCCGGTTGGTCGATAAGCCCTTTCGCATGGAGACGCTTGGCAGCGGCGATGGCAGTGGGGGCGGCGGTCTGATGGACTTTCAGACCTTCCTTGGTGCTGTCCAGGGGGAAGAGTACAAGGATTTCCAGTTCGGCAACCAACTCAGGGGTATACGACATAAGGACTCCAGACTTTCTAAAATTTATTAGAGGCTAGCAGGCCATAAGGTGAACGCACTTTGCCGAACTGTCCAGCGCGTTGCTGCGCGCCCGAGGGTTATTGTTTTTCCGGCGGCAACTCAGGCAATGCTCGCAGCGCTGTTTCATACCACTGGGTATCAAAAGCGCGGTCTTCGTCCAGCATTGCATCGATCTCGAAGGCCAGCACATGGGCCATGAGATTCAGAATCTCTTCGCGCTCATAACCGACCAGCGTCAGTTTGTTGAACGTGGCCTTGGCCGCTGGCGGGTTGTCGCTTTCGATCTGGTTTTCAATCGCTTCGATCAGCGTGTTTTCGGTGAATTCTTCTTCGTCGTTGTCGATATCGGTCGGCTCGCTCATGGCAGGCTCCTCAAGGAAAGGGCGCCAGTCTAACTCCATTCAGGCGGGTGATGCTGCTGGTCAGGCCGCGCCTCAGCGTCTATAACGCTTGCAGCCAACCCCACACCCGGCCTGGAGGCGTTCGCAATGCTCAAGCTCTACGGTTTTTCGGTCAGCAACTACTACAACATGGTCAAGCTGGCGCTGATGGAGAAAGGCCTGCCTTTCGAAGAGGTGCCTTTTTATGCAGGACAAACGCCTGAAGCCCTGGCGGTGAGCCCACGAGGCAAAGTGCCGGTGCTCGGCGTCAAGCAAGGCTTCATCAATGAAACCAGCGTGATCCTCGAGTACATCGAGCAGACTCAGGAAGGGCCCGCGCTGCTGCCGGCCGAGCCGTTCCAGCGCGCCCAGGTGCTGGCGTTGTGCAGGGAGATCGAGTTGTACATTGAATTGCCCGCACGGGCGTGCTTCGCCGAGGCGTTCTTTGGCATGCAGGTGCCGGAGGCGATCAAGGAAAAATCCAGGGGCGAGTTGCTGCTTGGGGTGGGGAGTCTGGGCCGGCACGGCAAGTTCGCACCTTATGTGGCGGGGGAAAGCTTCACCCTTGCGGATCTGTATTTCATGTACACCACGAACCTCGCCTGTGCCGTGGGCGAGAAACTGTTTGGGCTGGATTTGCTGGCTGAAATGCCGAAGGCGAAGGCGCTGCTGGAGCGTTTGAATGCGATGCCCAATGCGCAAAAGGTCGAGGCGGACCGGCAGGCGGCAATGCCTGGGTTTATGGCGGTGATTGCGGCTAAAAAGTAATCAAGTGTGGTAGGGGGCTGGCCCCCTCCCACATTTTATTCAGCGGCTGGCTAGCAGGGCCTGGCCGCGTACCACTGCTGCCTTCACCTGCGCTGGCGCGGTGCCGCCCACGTGATTACGCGCATTCACCGAGCCTTCCAGGGTTAGCACGGCGAACACGTCCTGCTCGATCTGGTCGCTGAACTGGCGCAATTCTTCCAGGCTCATTTCAGCCAGGTCCTTGCCGGTATCCACTCCGTATTTCACGGCATGGCCCACGATTTCATGGCAGTCACGGAACGGCAGGCCACGCCGCACCAGGTAGTCGGCCAGGTCGGTCGCGGTGGAGAAACCCCGCAAGGCTGCTTCGCGCATGATCGCGTGCTTGGGCTTGATCGCCGGGATCATGTCGGCAAACGCACGCAGTGAGTCGCGCAGAGTGTCGGCGGCGTCGAACAGCGGCTCCTTGTCTTCCTGGTTATCCTTGTTGTAGGCCAGCGGCTGGCCTTTCATCAGGGTCAGCAGGCCCATCAGTGCGCCGAATACGCGGCCGCTCTTGCCACGCACCAGCTCGGGCACGTCGGGGTTTTTCTTTTGCGGCATGATCGAACTGCCGGTGCAGAAACGGTCCGGCAGGTCGATGAACTGGAATTGCGCGCTGGTCCACAGCACCAACTCTTCGGAGAAGCGCGACAGGTGCATCATCGCGATGCTCGCGGCGGCGCAGAATTCGATGGCGAAATCTCGGTCCGACACGCCGTCCAGGGAGTTGCCGCCGACGGCGTCGAAACCCAGCAGCTGCGCGGTGTACTCACGGTCGATCGGGTAGGTGGTGCCCGCCAGCGCGGCGCTGCCCAACGGCATGCGGTTGGTGCGCTTGCGGCAATCCACCAGGCGCTCGTAATCGCGGCTGAGCATTTCGAACCAGGCCAGCAGGTGGTGGCCGAAGGTCACGGGCTGAGCGGTCTGCAGGTGAGTGAAGCCGGGCATGATGGTGTCCGATTCACGCTCGGCCTGTTCCAGCAAACCTTTCTGCAAGCGGGTGATTTCAGCCAGGATCAAGTCGATTTCATCGCGCAGCCACAGGCGGATATCGGTGGCCACCTGGTCGTTACGACTGCGACCGGTGTGCAGCTTCTTGCCGGTCACACCGATGCGATCGGTGAGGCGAGCCTCGATGTTCATGTGCACGTCTTCCAGGTCGACGCGCCAGTCGAACGTACCGGCTTCGATCTCGCCACGGATGGTGGTCAGACCATCGATGATGCTGTCGCGCTCGGCGTCGGTCAGTACGCCGACCTTGGCCAGCATCGTGGCATGGGCGATGGAGCCCATGATGTCGTGGCGGTACAGGCGCTGGTCGAAGGTGACGGAGGCGGTGAAGCGCGCGACGAAGGCGTCGACGGGTTCACTGAAGCGGCCGCCCCAGGACTGGTTGGTCTTGTCGGTGCTCATGGATTCGCTCGTGATCTGCTTAAAAGAGGCGTGGAGGTGTGCCGCCGATAATAACAGGGTTGTCCGCAGACGCGGTGCTGTGGGCGGACGGCAATTTTATTTGTGCAAAGGATGGCTAAGTGCCTTGCCGCCGACCGCGTCCGGGACGAGACTGGGAGCAGGTTCTTATTGAAACGATATTTGACGATTGAGCAATATCGTCTCAGCGAGCGTCTACAGTTGGACTGAGCGTGTGTGAATGCACCAAAGTCGGGTCATGCGGTCAGAGCCCAGACTATCCATTAAAAAAGGGGGGTATTCGGATTGTGTATCAGCAAACCCTACGACGCTGCGCGAATGCAGCGGGTCTTGGGCGCTATTGAACAGGTCCGGGTAAATTTGGGTGCCGCTCCCAGGGCACTTTTTGCCGCTCGCGCTAGTCTTAGCGTGGATCGCTGTGACGCAAGTCACCGCACCTGTCTACGCTATCCTTGTGCGAGACTCACGCAGGAATCCAGCGCTATATGAATGTCCTGATCGTTGATGACGAACCCCAAGCCCGCGAGCGACTGAGCCGTCTGGTCAGTGAACTCGAGGGTTATACAGTTCTTGAGCCGAGCGCCACCAGCGGCGAGGAGGCGTTGACGTTGATCGATAGCCTCAAGCCGGATGTGGTGTTGCTCGATATCCGTATGCCGGGCCTCGATGGTCTGCAAGTTGCCGCCCGCCTGAGCGAACGCGAGTCGCCCCCTGCGGTGGTGTTATGCGCGGCCGAGGAAGAGTTTTCTGCACAGACGCTGGAAGACAGCGGTGTCAGTTTTCTCGTCAAGCCGGTGACTGGCGAAGCATTGCTCAAGGCCTTGAAGAAAGCCGAGCGCCCCAGCCGTGTTCAGCTCGCAGCCCTGACCCAGCCTGCCGCTCAGAGTGGTAACGGCCCCCGCAGCCATATCAGTGCACGCACCCGCAAGGGCATCGAGCTGATTCCCCTCGGTCAGGTGGTTTATTTTATCGCCGACCATAAATACGTAACCTTGCGCCACGAAGCCGGTGAAGTGTTGCTCGATGAGCCGCTCAAAGCCCTGGAAGATGAATTCGGCGACCGCTTCGTGCGTATCCATCGCAATGCGCTGGTGGCCCGTGAGCGTATCGAACGCTTGCAACGCACGCCCCTGGGGCACTTTCAGCTGTTCCTCAAGGGGCTCAATGGCGATGCCTTGATCGTCAGTCGGCGCCATGTCGCCGGCGTGCGCAAGATGATGCAGCAGCTTTAACCCAGAGGCCCTGGCGAGCTGCGCAGTCCTTATCCCGGTGCGACGCGGCCAGGGAGGCCCCGCACTTGCTGATTCAAATCAAAGCGTATTTGCCTGAGCTGTTATTATCTGCCGTATCTATTCAGTACGGATTGATCCATGTCTTCTCGCGAAATCCGCATCGCCACCCGTAAAAGTGCCCTGGCCTTATGGCAGGCCGACTACGTCAAAGCACGCCTTGAGCAGGCCCACCCTGGCCTCAGGGTGACCCTGGTACCCATGGTCAGTCGCGGCGATAAATTGCTGGACTCGCCACTGTCGAAAATTGGCGGCAAGGGCTTGTTCGTCAAGGAACTGGAAACCGCGCTGCTGGAGAACGAAGCCGACATCGCCGTGCATTCGATGAAAGACGTGCCCATGGACTTCCCTGAAGGCCTGGGCCTTTTTTGCATCTGCGAGCGCGAAGACCCCCGCGACGCCTTTGTTTCCAACACCTATGCCTCCCTGGATGACTTGCCCCTGGGCAGCATCGTGGGGACCTCCAGCCTGCGTCGCCAGGCACAATTGCTGACCCGTCGCCCCGACCTGCAGATCCGCTTCCTGCGCGGCAATGTCAACACGCGCCTGGCCAAGTTGGATGCGGGTGAGTACGACGCGATCATCCTCGCAGCGGCCGGCCTGATCCGCCTGGGCTTCGAAGACCGCATCACCCATGCAATCAGCGTGGAGGACAGCTTGCCTGCTGGAGGGCAGGGTGCAGTCGGCGTTGAATGTCGTACCGCCGACAGCGAAATTCATGCACTGCTCAAACCGCTGGATCATGCGGACACCGAGGTTCGCGTCACAGCCGAGCGTGCCCTGAACAAGCACCTCAACGGTGGCTGCCAGGTACCGATCGCCTGCTATGCCGTGCTCGAAGGTGAGAACCTGTGGCTGCGTGGCCTGGTCGGGGACCCGGACGGCGGCACGCTGCTGACCGCGCAAGTGCGCGGCCCACAACGTGAGGCCACGGCCCTGGGCATCCAGGTCGCCGAGGAACTGCTGAGCAAGGGCGCTGGCGCCATTCTGCAAAAAGTCTACGGCGAGGCCGGCCCGCAGTGACCCCGTGGCGATTGCTGCTCACACGGCCTGCCGAAGAATCGGCAGCCTTGGCGGCGACATTGGCCGATGCAGGTGTTTTCAGCAGCCAGCTGCCCTTGCTGGAGATCGAAGCCTTGCCGGTCACGCCTGAACAACGGGCAGTCTTCGGGGCGCTGCAGCGCTACTGCGCAGTGATCGTGGTGAGCAAGCCGGCGGCGCGTCTTGCCCTGCAACAATTGAGCGCGCCCTGGCCGCGACTGCCGTGGTTCAGTGTCGGTGCTGCTACTGCACAGATACTGGCCGAGCAGGGTCTGGACGTGCACTATCCGACAACGGGTGACGACAGCGAGGCCTTGCTTCAATTGCCGGCGTTGCGCGAGGCTATCGCGCTCCCCGGTGCCAAGGTGTTGATCCTGCGCGGCGAGGGCGGTCGGGAGCTGCTCGCGGAGCGTTTGCGCGAGCGAGGTGTTAGTGTCGACTATCTGGAACTGTATCGCCGTTTGCTTGCGGCCTACGACCCAGGCGCACTGACGCAGCGCATCCAGTTGGAACGCTTGAACGGCCTGGTGGTCAGCAGTGGGCAAGGTTTTTTACACTTGCAGGCCCTAGCCGGCTCCGATTGGCCTGAGGTGGCGCAGCTGCCGTTGTTCGTGCCCAGCCCGCGCGTCTACGAGATGGCGCGGGCCGCTGGCGCAGAAAAAGTTGTGGATTGTCGCGGCGCGAGTGCTGCGGCTTTGTTAGTGGCGTTAGGGAGTCATCCCGTTCCCACTCTCTGATACGCAAAGGACGGATACGTGAGCGAAACAGCCTTGCCTAAAGATGAAGCTCAGCCCGCGCTTGATGCGCCGGTCGGAACGCCGGTCGCCGCGCCACGCCGTGGCAATGGCCTGGCAGTCGTCGCTTTGCTGCTTGGCGCTGCGGGCGTTGCCGCCGGCGGCTGGGGAATCTGGCAGGTGCGTGCCCTGCAAGCCAGCAGCCAGCAGCAACTGGGTCAGGTACAGACCCTGGATGACCAATCCCAGAGCCTCAAGCAGAGCCAGCAACAGTTGGCCGCCCGCCTGGCGCAGTTGCCCGGCGCCGATGAGCTGGAAGAGCGCCGACGCCTGGTCGCCCAGTTGCAGGGTGACCAGCAACGCCTGAACCAGCGCCTGGAAACCGTACTGGGTGCCAGCCGCAAGGATTGGCGCCTGGCCGAGGCCGAGCACCTGATTCGTCTGGCCAGCTTGCGTCTGTCGGCCTTGCAGGACATCAACAGCGCTCAGTCGCTGGTTCAGGGTGCCGACGAGATTCTGCGTGAGCAGAGCGACCCCGGCGCGTTCGCGGCGCGCGAGCAACTGGCCAAGAGCTTGGCGGCGCTGCGCAGCACCGAACAGCCGGACCGCACCGGGTTGTACCTGCAGTTGGCCGCGTTGCGCGACCAAGTGGTGCAACTGGCGGCGATCGCCCCGGAGTATCAACTCACTGAGCCCGCTTCCCAGGGTCGCCCGACCAGCGATACGGGCAATCAATTGAGCCAATGGTGGGAGCAGGTATCCCGTTATTTCCGTATCGACTTCAATCCCGATGACAACATTCGTCCGCTGCTGGCGGGCCAAGGGTTGAATCAGGTGCGCCTGGCCCTGAGCCTGGCGCTGGAGCAGGCACAGTGGGCTGCGCTCAACGGCGAATCGGCAGTGTATAGCCGCTCGCTGGGTGAAGCGCGCAGCGTACTGCAGGATAACTTCAACCAGGACAACCCGCAGAGCAAGGCGATGCTAGCGCGTATCGCCGAGCTCGAGCCCAAGGCCGTGTCGGTGGTGACGCCTGACCTGGCCGCGAGCCTCGCGGCTGTGCAGGCGTACCTCGAACGTCGTCATCTGTCTGCCGACGAAGCCAAGGCTTCGGCTGCCAAGCCTGCGACCCAGGAGTAGAGCCGATGAAGCGTTTCTATGTGATCCTGGTGCTGGCAATTGCGATCGCCCTGGCGTTAGCCGTGGGTATTTCGAAACACACCGGCTACGTGCTGATTACCTATCCTCATGTGCTGCATTACGAATCGAGCCTGTGGGCCACCTTGGTGGCGGTGTTTGCCATAGGCCTGGCGATCTATCTGATTCGCGTCCTGCTGAGCCTGGTCACTGCCTCGGGTGGCGTGGTCAACCCCTGGTCGCGGCGCAATCGCAGCCGCCGTGTGCAGATTGCAATCGAGCAAGGCCAGATGGACCTGGCCGAAGGCCGCTGGGCCAGTGCCGAACGCCACCTGCACCGTGCCGCGGAAGCGGAGCGCCAACCACTGCTGTACTACCTTGGTGCGGCGCGTGCGGCCAATGAGCTGGGACGTTATGCAGAGTCGGATGGTTTGCTGGAGCGCGCGCTGGCTCGCCAGCCCCAGGCGGAACTGGCCGTTGCCTTGAGCCATGCACAATTGCAGATGGACCGTGGCGATACTGAAGGTGCCCTGGTCACCCTGCAGGCGATGCATGAGCGCCATCCTCACAATGCCCAGGTCCTGCGTCAGCTGCAGCGGCTGCATCAGCAGCGCGGTGATTGGTCGGCGGTGATTCGCCTGTTGCCTGAACTGCGTAAGGACAAGGTGCTGCCGACCGGTGAGCTGGCCGAACTGGAGCGCCGGGCCTGGGGAGAAAACCTCAGCCTGGCCGCACACCGTGAGGAGCCGGGCGAGGCCGGCTTGCGGTCTCTTGACCGCGCCTGGGAGCAACTGACTTCAGCCCAGCGCCAGGAGCCGCAACTGGTGTTGGCGTATGCTGACCAACTGCGTCGACTGGGCGCGGACGCCAAGGCCGAGGAAGCCCTGCGCGGTGCGCTCAAGCGCGGCTATGACAGCCATCTTATTCGGCTCTACGGCCTGCTGCGCGGCAGCGACCCGGCCCGTCAGTTGAAGTTTGCCGAAGGCTGGCTGAAGGATCATCCGGGCGATGCCAGCCTGTTGCTGACGCTGGGCCGTCTGTGCCTGCAGAACAGCCTGTGGGGTAAGGCACGTGATTATCTGGAAAGCAGCCTGCAGGTGCAGCGCAATCCCGAAGCCTGTGCTGAATTGGCCCGCCTGCTGGCCCAACTGGGTGATACCGAGCGCAGCAACCAGCTGTTTCAGGAAGGCTTGGGGTTGCTCGACAATCGTCTGCTGGCCTCACCGTTGCCAGCCCCCGCCCAAGCTTGAAGTAGGAAAGGACCAACGGGTTGGCTCAGACGGATCTAGAGGCCAACCCCTTAACCCTATGTAAACATTCGGCTTAAGTGGGCTCGTAACCAATTCTTACGTCTTGAAGGGCGATTTCCTCAGTGTGCTGGCGGGATCTCCCCGCGTTTTAGCGGAATTGTCTGCTCCAAGGCGTATTGAAAGGGGTCGGGCCTTTCCTCTACCGTAGCGACCTATCTCTTGCGGTGCGGATAAACAATGTCTTTGGCCCCCTTACGCTCCTTGTTTTTCCTGGCGTTCATGGCCGGTGCGCTGACGTTGGGCGTGTCTTTCTATCTGGAATATGGCGCACTGTTGCAGCCATGCTTTTTGTGCCAGGTGCAACGGTTGTTGCTCGCCGCCTTTGTACTGATCAACCTGATCGCGGCCCTTCATAACCCTGGTCGCTCCGGCGTGTATGTGTATGGGCTGGCGAGCACGGGGTGTGCGTTGTTTGGCGCCGTCACCGCCGGGCGCCAGGTGCTGCTGCAGAACACTGCGTCGGACCAAATGCCGAAGTGCTGGCCAACCCTTGATTACATGATTGAAAACCTGTCGTTTTGGCAGGCTGCTCGGTCAGTCTTCAAGGGTACTGTCGATTGCGTCGAAATCAATTGGACGCTATTTGACCTCAGCCTGCCGGAGTGGAGTCTGTTGTTTTTCGTGGCGATGCTGATTCTGGGTGCCACGCCGCTTTCTCGCTTGTTGCTCAGTCGGCGTTATCTAGCGTAAAGCGAGGAAAATACGGTTCATGTCGTAGGACGGGATTAAACGCTTGTATGAACTTTCTCTCCTGCGTACCTTGAAGCCATAGTGATGCGGGCATAATCTGGCCCGCACGCGTTATCGAAACCGCTTGTCAGACGTGGCCTTGTCCGGCTGCCGCTTTAACCTTGAAGTGTTGCGCGGGCACGGGGCAGCAGCGTCCCCTATAGGGAAGAGAGATCATCATGTTGGAACGTTGTAAGAATGCTCGCGAACGCTGGGGTGGCGTGCACACACTGATCGACAAATGGTTGGATGCACGTCGCAAATTGGTTCTGGCTTTTGATGAATTGGGCGCCGAGCCTGGAGCGCTGGCCGAGAAGCGTGAGCCGTTGCAGGATTTCTGCGTTGTATTGGTCGATTACGTTTCTGCCGGTCACCTGAGTATTTACACTCAACTCACCAAGGAGGCGGAAGCCTTCGAGGACAAGCGTGGTCTTGAGTTCGCTGAGACCATTTACCCGCGCATTGATGTGATTACCGAAAAGCTGCTGGCTTTTAACGATCTGTGCGATGAAGGCAAGTGTGTCGCGGAAAAATTCAAAGAGCTGGGCGGTCTGTTGCATGAGCGTTTCGAGCTTGAAGATTGCCTGATCGAAGTACTGCACAACGCCCACAAAGAAGAGCCTGCTACTCAGGTCTGATTGGGGCAATGAGATAAAAACGGTGCGCTTGACGCACCGTTTTTTTATGCGTCAGTGGCGGATTCCGAGTAACTCGATTTCGAAGACCAGGGGTGTGTAGGGCGCAATCAATTCGCCTGCGCCGTCCGCGCCATAGGCTTGGGCCGAGGGAATGACCAGGCGCCATTTCGCGCCCACCGGCATCTGTTGCAATGCACTGCTCCAGCCACTGATCACGCTGTCCAGGCGAAACCATTGGGGTAGTGCGCTCTGATCGAACACGCTTCCATCGGGCAGTCGACCCACGTATTTCACCTGCACTTCATCAGTTGCCAACGGCTTGTTGCCGGTACCCTGCGTCAACTCGGTGAGCAGGATGCCGTCCGCCAATTCGCGCACACCCTTTGCAGCTTTTTCCTTCGACAAAAATTGCTGTTCGGCAGCGAGTGCTTTTTCGCTCTGCGGCACTTGGGCGTCGGTGGCGTTCTGTGCCTCATGCTGAGCAAGAATCTGTTCGATGCGGGTGTCATCCAGTGCCAATGGTTTGCCTTGGTAGGCTTGTTTGAGGCCGTCGACCAAGGCTTGGATCTGCAAGTCGGGCACCTCCTGGCGCAGACGCTCACCGAGGCTGGCGCCCAGGCTGTAGGCGAGGTCGTGCTGGTCTTGAGTAGCGGTTTTTGGCGGCGATTGCTCGCTCGCATCGGCGCTGAAAATCGCCAGGCCAAGCACTAGGAAAAGGTAACGCAACATGGGTGTTCTCCGCCGAAAGTGCGACGGATTATGCCAGCGCGAGTGGCTGAGCAGTGGGGTGGTTTTCTGTTATATCGATAAGAATTTTCGTACGTTGCAACGCAACGCAAACGATACTGTCAACATGGCCTAGCGGCGGTAAGAGCAGAGGGCTAGTATGAGCCGCACCCACGTCAGCCAGGAGGTAAACCATGTCGGCCAAACAGAAGCCTGTAAATACCCCGTTGCACTTACTCCAACAATTGTCGGGCAGCTTGCTCGAACATCTGGAAAGCGCTTGTTCCCAGGCCTTGGCCGATGCAGAAAAACTGCTCGCCAAACTGGAAAAACAACGCGGCAAAGCGCAAGAAAAGCTGCACAAATCCCGCACCAAATTGCAAGACGCCGCCACTGCCGGTAAAGCCAAGGCACAAGCCAAGGCCAAAGACGCAGTTAACGAACTTGAGGACCTGCTGGACGCCCTCAAGGACCGTCAAACCGAAACCCGCACCTACATTTCCCAGCTCAAAAAAGACGCTCAGGAAAGCCTGAAACTGGCCCAGGGCATTGGTCGTGTGAAAGAAGCCGTCTCCAAGGCCCTTGGCGCGCGTACGCCGGCAAAAGCCGTCACCGCCAGCGCGGCCAAAAAGCCAGCCAGCAAAGCTGTTGCAGCGAAGGCGCCGGCTAAAATTGCCGCCAAGCCAGCTGCTAAAACTGCTGCTGCGAAACCAGCCACCAAGCCAGTTGCCAAAACCGCTGCTGCGAAACCAGCCGCCAAGCCAGCTGCGAAAACCGCTGCAGCGAAACCAGCCGCCAAGCCAGCTGCCAAAACTGCTGCAGCGAAACCAGCCGCCAAGCCAGCTGCGAAAACCGCTGCAGCGAAACCAGCCGCCAAGCCAGCTGCCAAAACTGCTGCAGCGAAACCAGCCGCCAAGCCAGCTGCTAAAACTGCTGCTGCCAAACCAGCCGCCAAGCCAGCTGCGAAAACCGCTGCAGCGAAACCAGCCGCCAAGCCAGCGGCTAAAACTGCTGCTGCGAAACCAGCCGCCAAGCCAGCTGCGAAAACTGCTGCTGCGAAACCAGCCGCCAAGCCAGTTGCCAAAACCGCTGCTGCGAAACCAGCTGCCAAGTCAGTTGCCAAAACCGCTGCTGCGAAACCAGCCGCCAAGCCAGCCGCTAAAACCGTTGCTGCGAAACCAGTCGCGAAGCCAGCTGCTAAAACCACTGCTGCCAAGCCAGCTGCGGCAAAACCAGCCCCTGCAAAGCCAGCAACTCCTGCAGCACCTGCCGCTACCCCGGCAACGTCCTCCGCTCCGACCGCATCGGCCAGCAGCACCTCTGCACCGGTAGCGCCAAGCACCACCCCAACCAGCGCTTCCTAAGTGCGGGTGACCCCAACGCGCAGCTGCTGCAGCGCGTTGTGGTCAAGGTCGGCGGCTTCGCTTGCCAGGTCTTCAAGCCATTCGTATTGCCCTTTCCCCTCGTTGGTCGGCCATGTCTTCGCCAGCGCTTCCAGGCGTGTCAGTAATGCTCGCTCGGCCTCCAGTTCCAATGCTTTGACCTGACGCCGTAATTCAGCCAACTGCGCATCCTGCTGTGCCAGCGACCGCCATTGCACGCGGACTTCGCGCAAGGGTTCGACGACACGCGTGCGCCATGGCCGCGCAAGCTGCTGCAGCGCCACCACGCGTTCGGGCAACCGCGCCACACCCCGTTGCTCCAGCCACGCACCACACAGCAACAGGCACACATCCGCGCCTTGCGCCTGCAACCGCAGGCAAGCAGCCTCCACGCCGGGCCGGGCGTAAGTCGAGAGGGCAAAGCTCCACAGGTCAGCGCACATATTCACACCCAAGCCAGCGGCCAACGAAGCTGGTAGACTCCGCCGCCATTATGATCCGACTTCAAAGCCTAACATTACAGCGTGGCCCGCAGCGTCTTCTTGAAGATGCCGAGCTGACCCTGCACGCCGGTCACAAAGCCGGCCTGATCGGCGCCAATGGCGCCGGCAAATCCACGTTGTTCGCCCTGTTGTTGGGTGAGCTGACCCCGGATTCCGGGGACTGCCTGCTGCCGGCCGACTGGCGCATCGCCCATATGCGCCAGGAGATCGACACCCTGGACCGCATCGCGATCGACTACGTGCTCGATGGCGACCTACGCCTGCGTCAGGTGCAACACGACCTCGCCGCCGCAGAGCAAGCCCAGGACGGCGCCGCCCAGGCCCGTCTGCATTCGGAGCTGGACAGCGCCGACGGCTACACCGCCGACGCCCGCGCCCGCAAGATGCTCGCAGGCCTTGGGTTTACCAACGAACAGATGGATCGCCCGGTCGCCGACTTCTCTGGCGGCTGGCGCATGCGCCTGAACCTGGCCCAGGCGCTGATGTGTCCCTCGGACCTGTTGCTGCTCGACGAGCCGACCAACCACTTGGACCTTGATGCGATCCTGTGGCTGGAAGACTTCCTCAAGAACTATCAGGGCACCCTGTTGCTGATTTCCCACGACCGGGATTTCCTCGATGCCGTGGTCGACAATATCGCCCATGTCGAACAGAAGAAAATCACGCTCTATCGGGGTGGCTACACCGCCTTCGAGCGCGCCCGTGCCGAACGCCTGGCCCAGCAGCAACAAGCTTTCGAGAAGCAGCAGGCGCAGCGCGCGCACATGGAAAGCTATATCGCCCGGTTCAAGGCCCAGGCCACCAAGGCGCGGCAGGCCCAGAGCCGGATCAAGGCGCTGGAGCGCATGGAAGAGCTGTCGGCGGCCCATGTCGATTCGCCGTTCGACTTCGTGTTCCGTGAGTCGGTGAAAATCTCCAGCCCCTTGCTCGATCTGTCGGATGCACGCTTGGGTTATGGCGACAAGACCATCCTCGAAAAGGTCAAGCTGCAGCTCACGCCTGGCGCGCGTATCGGTTTGCTGGGGCCTAACGGCGCGGGCAAGTCGACGCTGATCAAGAACCTGTCGGGCGAACTGGAGCCCTTGGCCGGCCGCCTGACGCGCGGCGAGAACACCGTGGTGGGCTACTTTGCCCAGCATCAACTGGACTCGCTGGATTCCAAGGCGAGTCCGCTGTTGCACCTGCAACGCCTGGCGCCCACCGAGCGCGAACAGACCCTGCGTGATTTCCTCGGGGGTTTCGACTTCCGTGGCGCGCGTATCGATGAGCCGGTGCTGAATTTTTCCGGTGGCGAAAAGGCCCGCCTGGCCCTGGCCCTGATCGCCTGGGACCGCCCGAACCTGCTGCTGCTCGACGAGCCGACCAACCACCTGGACCTGGAAATGCGCCTGGCGCTGACCATGGCCCTGCAGGAATTCAGTGGCGCGGTACTGGTGGTGTCTCACGATCGCCACCTGCTCAAAAGCACCACTGATAACTTCCTGCTGGTGGCCGACGGCAAGGTCGAGGAATTCGACGGCGACCTGGACGACTATGCGCGCTGGCTGACCGACTACCGTCTGCGCAATGCGCCGGCCAGCAACACACCGGTCAACCCGGACAAGACCGACAAGAAAGCCCAGCGCCAGGCTGCCGCCGCACTGCGTCAGCAGTTGGCGCCGCACAAGCGCGAAGCCGACAAGCTGGAGGTTGAGTTGGGCAAGGTGCACGAGCGCCTGGCCAAGATCGAAACCAGCCTGGGCGACAGCGCTGTGTACGAGGCCGCGCGCAAGGATGAACTGCGCGACCTGCTGGCCGAACAGGCCCGGCTCAAGGTGCGAGAGGGGCAACTGGAGGAATCCTGGATGGAAGCCCTCGAAGTGCTTGAAACCCTGCAAGCGGAGCTGGAGGCGCTGTCCTGATGGAAGCGTTGCAGCTGCCCTTGCCGGCGCAATGGATCGAGCCGGTGTGGATCGGCGTGCAAATTCTGCTGATCCTGCTGGCGGGTTACCTTGCCCAGCGTTTTGTCGCCCAGGGCCTGACTCGCCTGGGTGATCGCTATCCGTTCCCGCCACAGTTGTTGATGCCGCTGCGCGGTGGCCTGCGCTGGCTGATCATGGGCAGCGCGCTGATCTTCGTGCTGGGCCGCCTGGGCGTATCCGCCACGGTGCTGTGGACGGCGCTGTCAGGCTTTGTGGCGGTGGCGGCGGTAGCGTTCTTCGCCATGTGGTCGGTGCTGTCCAACCTGCTGTGCGCGATCTTGATCTTCACCGTGGGGCCGTTCCGCCTCGGCGACATCGTCGAATTGGTGGACACTGTCGACAAACCCGGTGTGAAAGGGCGCGTCGTGGCGATCAATCTGCTCTATACCACGCTGGTCGAGGTGGCAGAGGCCGGTACGGACAGCGCGATGGTACAAGTGCCCAACAGCCTGTTCTTCCAGCGCTCGGTGCGGCGTTGGCCCGGTACCCATGTGTTTCCTGGCGACCGTTAGAAATCACCGCCTGCAAAAATTGATAGCCAGCCTTTGGCCGCCAGCGTTAGCTTAAGGCACAACCACAAACTCCTTCCTGAGGTGTGCAATGGCACTCGACACGTGGCTGGCCTTTTTCCTGGCCAGTTGGATCATCTCCCTTTCCCCCGGCGCGGGCGCCATCGCTTCGATGTCCAGCGGCCTGCAATACGGTTTCGTACGCGGTTACTGGAACGCCATTGGCCTGCAGCTGGGCCTGGCGATGCAGATTGCCGTGGTGGCGGGCGGCTTGGGTGCCATCCTGGCGACGTCCTCCACCGCGTTTTATGCGATCAAATGGTTTGGCGTGGCGTACCTGGTCTACCTGGCCATCAAGCAATGGCGCGCCTCGCCCATGGACATGACCGATGACGCCGCAGTACGCCCGATTGGCAAGCCGATGGCCATGATGTTCCGTGGTTTTCTGGTCAACGCCAGCAACCCGAAGGCGTTGGTGTTCATGCTCGCGGTATTGCCGCAGTTCGTGAATCCACAGGCACCGTTGGCGGTCCAGTACCTGATCATTGGTGCAACGATGATCAGCGTCGATATGATCGTGATGGCCGGTTATACGGGGTTGGCCTCGAAAGTCCTGCGCCTGTTGCGCTCGCCTAAGCAGCAGAAGCGTGTGAACCGCACATTCGCCGGGTTGTTCGTCGGCGCCGCCGGTTTCCTCGCCAGCCTGCATCGCGCCACGGCGTAATTGGCGAAACCGGATCAAAATGTGGGAGGGGGCTTGCTCCCGATGGCGGGGTATCAGTCAGCTCATCGCTAGCTGAACCACCGCTATCGGGGGCAAGCCCCCTCCCACATTGGTTTTGTGGCAATGCCAAATAACATCTTGAGTCAAATCTTTTAAAGCTGAACAATAGTGTTACTTCGTATTTCCACTTGAGATTCATTCATGACTGCCCCCTTCCGTTTTCTCGCCTGGCTGGTGCTGCCGGCGTTGATGTCGTGCAGCTTCAATCTGTTGGCCGCGACGGCCGAAGGCGCACCCCAGGCGTTGCATCTGCTTGACTACATTGGCGCCGACTATCCGCCCACTGTGGAGGCGGGCAAGGTGGTGGACGAATCGGAATTTCGCGAACAGGTGGAGTTCTTGGGCGTGTTGCAGGGTCTGGTTGCGCAACTGCCGGAAAAACCCGAACGCATCGAGTTGATCAAGGGCGTCGATGAGCTGCTCGCGGCAGTCACCGCCCATGCAGACGGCGCAACTGTCGCCCACCAGGCCCGTCAGTTGGGCGCCAGGCTGGCGGTGGCGTATGAAGTCAGCCAGGCGCCGGCGATCACTCCCGACCCTACGCGCGGTGCGCCGCTGTATGCCCAGCATTGTTCGGTGTGCCACGGCACGGCCGGCGCTGGCGATGGCCCGGCCGGCATGGGCATGACCCCGCCGCCCGCTAACCTGCGCGATGCCACGCGCCTGGATCGCCTGAGCCTTTATGCGATCTACAACACCCTGGGCCTGGGTGTCGAAGGCACCGACATGCCGTCCTTTGCCGACCAGTTGGATGACCGCCAGCGCTGGGACCTCGCCACCTACATCGCAGGCTTCACGGCTGACCCGGCTGCGGTCAACAGCGAGCACACCTTCAACCTGGCCGACCTGGCGCGCCAGACGCCCAACGAAGTACTGGCCGCTGACGGCCCGGCGGTGGCAGCGACCTTCCGCGCTCAACGCGCACAGCCGCCGCAGGTCAAGCGTGGCCCGGCACAGTTGCTCGACTACACCGCTGCCACCCTGGACAAAAGCCTGGCCGCGTTCCGTAACGGCGACCACGAACAAGCCTATGACTTGTCGGTAGCCGCTTACCTGGAAGGCTTCGAGCTGGTGGAAAGCTCGCTGGATAACGTCGACGCCAACGTGCGCAAAGACACCGAGAAGGCGCTGATGGCCTACCGCCAGTCCTTGCAGGACGGGCTGCCGATCGAACAGGTGCAACAGCGCCTGGACGCGGCCAAGGGCAAGCTCAGCGAGTCGGCCGGCTTGCTCGGCGGCGATGGCTTGAGCTGGTCGTTGAGCTACATCTCCGGTTTGTTGATCCTGCTGCGCGAAGGCCTGGAAGCGATCCTGGTGCTGGCCGCGATCCTGGCCTTCCTGCGTAACACCGGCCAGCAATCGGCGGTGCGCAGCGTCAACGTCGGCTGGGGCCTGGCGCTGTTGGCCGGCTTGGCTACCTGGGCGCTGGCGGCGTATGTGATTGATGTCAGCGGCGCCCAGCGTGAATTACTGGAAGGCTGCACGGCGCTGTTCGCCAGCGTGATGGTGCTGTGGCTGGGCGTATGGATGCACGACCGGCGTCACGCGGCGGCCTGGCAGGACTACATCAAGAGCAGCCTGGTGGGCGGTGGTGGGCGTTTCGGCTTTGCGCTGCTGGCCTTCTTCTCGGTGTACCGCGAGCTGTTCGAAGTGATCCTGTTCTACGAAACCCTGTGGCTGCAAGCCGGTCCGGCCGGGCACAACGCGGTGCTGGCGGGTGGCGCCACCGCATTGGTGCTGCTGGTGGGCCTGGCCTGGGTGATCCTGCGCGGTTCGGCGAAGCTGCCGTTGGCGCTGTTCTTCGGCATCAACGCCGCGCTGCTGTGCGCACTGTCGGTGGTGTTCGCCGGGCATGGCGTCAAAGCATTGCAGGAAGCGGGCGTCTTCGGCACGCGACCGGTGGCGTTCTTTGACTTCGACTGGCTGGGCATCCACGCCGATGCGTATTCGTTGAGTGCGCAGGCCGTGGCGATCCTGGCGATTGTGGTGCTGTATGGCCGCAGTCGCCTGGCCGAGAAGCGGGTGGCGGCATAGTCATGCGGGTGTGGATCGATGCGGACGCCTGCCCGCGGGCGGCCAAGGATCAGGTGGTGAAGTTCGCCCTCAAGCGCCAGTTTGACGTGGTGCTGGTGGCCGGCCAGAGCCAGATCAAACCCAGCTTTGCCTGTGTGAAGCTGATCGTGGTGCCCAGCGGCCCTGACGCGGCCGATGACTACCTGGTGGAGCACGCCATGCCGGGCGAGTTGGTGATCTGCAGCGATGTGCCCCTGGCGGACCGCCTGGTCAAGAAGGGTGTCACGGCCCTCGACCCGCGCGGCAAAGAGTTCAGCCCGGCGAACATGAGTGAGCGCCTGGCAGTGCGTAACCTGTTCACCGACTTGCGCGAGCAAGGCCAGATGGGCGGCGGGCCACCGCCGCACAGCGAGAAGGACAAACAGGCGTTCGCCAACGCGCTGGACCGCCTGCTTACCCGTTTGATGAAGCCTGTGTAGGAGCGAGCTTGCTCGCGAAGAACAGCAACGATAACGCGGGCACTCTGGATGAACGCGGCGCTCTCAGGTTCTTCGCGAGCAAGCTCGCTCCTACAGAAAGAGGGCGTTAGTCGTCTTCGTGGGTCAGTTCAAGCACCCGGTCCACGAGCTTGTTGATGCCCGACGCCACCTCGCTGATATTTTTGCCCAGCATATACGCCGGTGTACTCACCAACTTGCGTGCCTTGTCCTCGACGATATCTTCCACCGTGCATTCCTGGTGGGTAGCGCCCATTTTGTCCAAGGCCGCTGCGGTGTCGGTATCGTTGCCGATGGTGCAGATCACGCCCGGGCCGTAGATTTTTGCGGCCAGGGCCGGGGAAATGCAGATCAGCCCCACCGGCTTGCCCGCTTCGGCAAAGGCTTCCGCCAGCTCCAGCACCTGCGGATTGACGCTGCAGCCGGCGCCTTCCACTGCGAAATTCGACAGGTTCTTCGCCGCGCCAAACCCGCCCGGCACGATCAGCGCATCGAAGTCAGCCACGTTGGCCTCACGGATATCTTTCACCGCGCCTCGGGCGATGCGCGCTGACTCCACCAACACATTGCGCGATTCGGGCATTTCTTCGCCGGTAAGGTGGTTGATCACATGCAGTTGCGCAATATCTGGCGCAAAGCACTCCACCTGAGCGCCGCGCTGGTCCAGGCGCAGCAAGGTGATCACGCTTTCATGGATTTCTGCACCGTCGTACACGCCACAGCCGGAAAGGATCACTGCAATCTTTTTGCTCATGGGCATTTCTCCTGATTCATGGCGTTAAATGTCTACTAATTTGTAACCTGTTGCCAATGGGATCTCATGGGACTGCACTAATCTGATGTAACAAAAATAGACCGGACTAGCCCATGGACTTCGTGCCTTACGCGGTACCGTTTTTCATTGCCTTGATCGTGGTTGAGCTGCTGGCTGACCGCTGGCGCGGTGCGCGCAACTATCGAGTCGCCGACGCTATCAACAGTCTCAGCACCGGCGTGCTGTCTACCACCACCGGGTTACTGACCAAAGGCGTGGGTTTGCTTACCTATGCATTCGCCCTCAAGCACCTGGCGCTGATCGAATGGTCGGCCCAAAGCGTGTGGACCTGGGTGTGCGCCTTTGTGCTCTACGACTTCTGCTACTACTGGCTGCATCGCCTGGGCCATGAGCGCAATATCCTGTGGGCTGCGCACTCAGTGCACCACCAGAGCGAGGACTACAACCTCACCACCGCATTGCGTCAGACCAGTACCGGCTTTTTGTTGAGCTGGATCTTCTACCTGCCCCTGGCGGTGCTCGGTGTGCCGTTGGTGGTGTTCGTCAGTGTGGCTTCGCTCAACCTGCTGTATCAATTCTGGGTGCATACACGTCACGTGTCCAAGCTCGGTTGGTTTGAGGTGTTCTTCGTTACACCGTCCAATCATCGTGCCCACCACGCGCAGAACGCCCTCTACATGGATCGCAACTATGGCGGGGTGTTCATTTTTTGGGACCGGCTGTTCGGCACATTCCAGGAAGAGGACGACAACGAACCGGTGATCTTCGGCGTGACCACGCCCCTGGCCAGTTGGAATCCGCTGTGGGCGAACCTGCAGTTTTATGCGCAGTTGTGGAGCGATGCCCGTCGTACTGAGAACCGCTGGGACAAGCTGCGCATCTGGTTCATGCGCACTGGCTGGCGCCCTGCCGACGTGAAAGCCAGGTACCCGATGACCAAGCCGGACTTGGCCCAGTTCCGCAAATTCGAGGTGCCGCTGGATACGCGCCAGCAGGTCTACGTTGCCGTGCAGTTTGCGGCTTATGTGGGGTTTGGCAGTTATTTGATGAATTTCGCAGAAGGTCTGCCCACGGCGGCGCTGGTCGTGGGCTGGAGCGCGATGGCCCTGGGGCTGTTCACATTGGGGATCGCACTGGAGAATCGCCCGTGGGCGCTGAAGGCGGAAGGGGTGCGCCTGGGGCTGAATCTACCGTTGGTAGGGCTGGCCCCGTGGGTCGGGCTATGGCCGGCCAGCACGCTGGGCTGGCTGGCGCTGCTGAGCTACAGCCTGCTCAGCGTGATCGGCCTCTACTGCTGCAGAAGCCGGGTTACTCGCCTGGCGTCTTAGGGGGTTCGACCGGGGCGGGTTCGGCAGCGAGCCGGGCCTTGGCTTCGGCACACGCCTCGCGGGCGATGCGGGCATTCTTGACGCGGCGTCGCAGCCACAGGCCCAAGCCCAGCACCAGCAAGGCGCCCAGCACCCACAGCTCGTATTTCTTGACACTGCCGAGCATGCCTTCGAGTACCGCGCCGAAATGATAGGCCGCAGCCCCTAGCGCAGCCGCCCATATCGCCGCACCGATACCGTTGAGGATCAAATACCGCAGAGGTGGGTAGCCGGACAGGCCAATCGCTACTGGCATCACCGTGCGCAAACCGTAGACGAACCGAAAGCTCAGCACCCAAATGTCCGGATGCTTGCGGATATGTTCCAGCGCCTTGTCGCCCATCAATTGCCAGCGCGGTTTGCGCGCCAGCAATTTGCGGCCGTGCTTGCGCCCCATGTAGTACCACAGCTGGTCGCCGGCGTAGCTGCCGAAAAAGGCAACGACCACCACCAGGTTGATATCCATGTATCCACGGAACGCCAGGAAGCCTGCGAGCACGAGGATGGTCTCGCCTTCGAAGAACGTGCCGAGGAAGAGGGCAAAGTAGCCGAAGTCATGCAGAAATTGTTGAAGCATGGTCTAGGGTGCTGGCGAAATGAACGCGCAGCCTACGCCTTCACGAAGATTCATGAAAGTATCGAGATGTGTCACGAAGTGAACAATTCCTACGCAAATGCCGAATGCGACTACAGGTCGCATCGATAAGCACAACTGTCATTCATTCGTCATAATGGCCGCTTATAACTGCACCGCCCGCCCGTAAACGCGGGCTCAGGAGTCTGTCGTGAGCTTTACCCCCGCCAACCGGCTATTCCCCGCCACACGTCTGCGTCGCAACCGCCGTGATGATTTTTCTCGCCGTCTGGTACGTGAAAATGTACTGACGACGAATGATCTGATCCTGCCGGTATTCGTGCTGGACGGTGAAAATCGCCGGGAAGCGGTGGCCTCGATGCCGGGGGTGGAGCGCTTGAGCATTGACCTGCTGCTCGAAGAAGCCGCCCATTGGGTGGAACTGGGAATCCCGGCGCTGCCCAATTGCTTAGAGAGCAACCATAGCCCTCACAGGAACACTCGATGAATACCGAAGGACTTACAGAAGTTGCCGTAAAAGACGCTCATCCGGTGGTTGAACAAGTCACCGAGACCCCGCCGGAGCTTGAGCCTGCCCCGCCTGTGGTGGCCGCCGAAGCGCCGGCGCCGGCGCCAGTGGCCGTGGTTACCAACCTGGATGACAGCAGCCTGTACATCCACCGCGAGCTGTCCCAACTGCAATTCAACATTCGCGTGCTGGAACAGGCGCTGGATGAGTCCTATCCGTTGCTGGAGCGGCTCAAGTTCCTGTTGATCTTCTCGAGCAACCTGGACGAGTTCTTCGAGATCCGCGTCGCCGGTCTCAAGAAGCAGATCACCTTCGCCCGTGAGCAAGCCGGTGCCGACGGCCTGCAACCGCACCAGGCCCTGGCGCGCATCAGCGAGCTGGTGCACGGCCATGTGGACCGCCAATACGCGATCCTCAACGATATCCTGCTGCCGGAACTGGAAAAACATCAGGTCCGCTTCATCCGTCGCCGTCACTGGACCGCCAAGATCAAGACCTGGGTGCGCCGTTACTTCCGTGACGAGATTTCACCGATCATCACCCCGATCGGCCTCGACCCGACGCACCCGTTCCCGTTGCTGGTGAACAAAAGCCTGAACTTCATCGTCGAGCTCGAAGGCATCGACGCCTTCGGCCGCGACTCGGGCCTTGCGATCATCCCGGCGCCGCGCCTGTTGCCACGAATCATCAAGGTACCCGAAGAAGTAGGGGGCGCTGGCGATAATTATGTATTCCTGTCGTCGATGATCCATGCGCACGCCGATGACCTGTTCCAGGGCATGAAGGTCAAGGGCTGCTACCAGTTCCGCCTGACCCGCAACGCCGACCTGGCGCTGGACTCCGAAGACGTCGAAGACTTGGCCCGTGCCCTGCGCGGAGAGCTGTTTTCGCGGCGCTACGGCGATGCGGTGCGCCTGGAAGTGGCGGATACCTGCCCGAAACACTTGTCGGACTACCTGCTCAAGCAGTTCAACCTGGCCGAATCCGAGCTGTACCAGGTCAATGGCCCGGTGAACCTGACGCGCCTGTTCAGCATCACCGGCCTGGACAGCCACCCGGAGCTGCAATACAAGCCGTTTACACCGCAAATCCCGAAACTGCTGCAAAACAGCGAGAACATCTTCAGCGTGGTGAGCAAGCAGGACATTCTGCTGTTGCACCCCTTCGAGTCGTTCACCCCAGTGGTCGACCTGTTGCGCCAGGCCGCCAAGGACCCGCACGTCCTGGCTGTGCGCCAGACGCTGTATCGCTCCGGCGCCAACTCGGAAATCGTCGATGCCCTGGTCGACGCTGCGCGTAACGGCAAGGAAGTCACGGTGGTGATCGAGCTGCGAGCGCGCTTCGATGAGGAGTCCAACCTGCAACTGGCCAGCCGCCTGCAAGCAGCCGGTGCGGTAGTGATCTATGGCGTGGTCGGCTTCAAGACCCACGCCAAGATGATGTTGATCCTGCGCCGCGAAGCCGGTGAAATCGTGCGTTACGCCCATTTGGGCACCGGCAACTACCACGCCGGCAACGCGAAGCTCTATACCGACTACAGCCTGCTGACGTCCGACGACGCCCTGTGCGAAGACGTCGGCAAGTTGTTCAGCCAGCTCATCGGTATGGGCAAGACCTTGCGCATGAAGAAGTTGCTGCACGCGCCGTTCACCCTGAAGAAGGGCATGCTCGACATGATTGCCCGCGAGACCCAGTTCGCCCTCGAGGGCAAGCCGGCGCACATCATCGCCAAATTCAACTCGCTGACCGATCCGAAGATCATCCGTGCGCTGTACAAGGCCAGCCAGTCGGGCGTGCGCATCGACCTGGTGGTCCGTGGCATGTGCTGCCTGCGCCCGGGCATTGTCGGCGTCTCGCATAACATCCATGTGCGCTCGATCATCGGCCGCTTCCTGGAGCACACGCGGGTGTTCTATTTCCTGAACGGTGGCGAAGAGCAGATGTTCCTCTCCAGCGCCGACTGGATGGAGCGCAACCTCGACAAACGCGTGGAGACCTGCTTCCCGGTGGAGGGCAAGAAGCTGGTCATGCGGGTCAAGAAGGAGCTGGAAAGCTACCTGACCGACAACACCCACAGCTGGAGCCTGCAGTCGGATGGGCGGTATGTGCGCAACACACCGACCGGCAACCAGAACCCGCGCAGTGCACAGGCCACGTTGCTGGAGAAGCTGGGCAGCCCGATCCTGACGGTGAACTGAAACCCAACGCAGTCAAAAATGTGGGAGGGGGCTTGCTCCCGATAGCGGTGGGTCAGTCGATGAATCTGTTGACTGATACTCTGCTATCGGGAGCAAGCCCCCTCCCACATTTTGTTTTGCTGTGCTGTTTAGATCGGGTTAATGCAGGTTCAGGCTGAACCCCACCCGCGTGAGCCACTCCGCTTCCTGGGCGAAGTCCGCCTGGGTCAGCTGGTTTTCATCCAGCCAGCCTTTGGGGAACATCACTTCCAGGCTGTCGCCGTCGGCGCGCAGCTTCACCTGGGGCATTTCCTGGGTGCCACGGATGTGGTGGAACAGGATGGCAAAGCGCAACAGCGCGCACAGGCGAATCAGCTTGATGCCGTCTTTGCCGAACTCGGCAAATTTGTCCCTGGGAATATTGCGGCGGTGGCCGCGCACCAACAGCGCGAGCATCTGTTGGTCTTCCCGTGAGAACCCGGCCAGGTCCGAGTGTTCGATCAGGTAGGCGCCGTGCTTGTGGTAATGGTAATGGGCGATGTCCAGGCCCACCTCGTGCACCTTGGCGGCCCAGCCCAGCAGTTCACGCCATACGCCGTTTTGCAGGTCCCAGTCGTCGGCCACCTGGTCGAAGGCATGCAGGGCTTTGCGCTCTACGCGCGCCGCTTGCTCCACGTCTACGTGGTAACGCTCCATCAACGAGCTGAGGGTGCGCTCACGCACATCTTCATGGTGATGGCGACCGAGCAGGTCATAGAGCACACCTTCGCGCAGGGCGCCGTCACAGTGGTCCATGCGTTGCAGTTCGAGGGCGTCGAAAATGGCTTCAAGAATCGCCAGGCCGGCGGGGAAGATGGCGCGGCGGTCAGGCTTGATGCCGTCGAAGTCGATCTTCTCGGCATCCCCCAGCTTGAACAGCTTGCGCTTGAGCCACGCCAGGCCTTCGGCATTCACCTCGCCGGTGCCATGGCCGCCGGCCTTGAGCGCCAGGCCGATGGCACGGATGGTGCCGGAAGAGCCGATGGCTTCATCCCAGCTCAGGCGGTGCAGGGCGTGTTCGATGCTCATGATCTCCAGCCGCGCCGCCGTGTAGGCCTGGGCATAGCGCGCCGGGGTGATCTTGCCGTCCTTGAAATAACGCTGCGTGTAGCTGACGCAGCCCATCTGCAGGCTTTCGCGCAGCAGGGGTTCGAAACGCTGGCCGATGATGAATTCGGTGCTGCCACCGCCAATGTCCGCCACCAGGCGTTTGCCCGGGGTGTCAGCCAGCGTATGGGAGACCCCGAGGTAAATCAGGCGTGCTTCCTCGCGACCGGAAATAACCTCTACCGGATGCCCGAGGATTTCCTCGGCGCGATGGATGAATTCGTTGCGGTTACGGGCTTCACGCAAGGCGTTGGTGCCCACTATTCGTACAGCGCCAGGCGGCATGCCGTTGATCAGTTGCGCAAAGCGCTTGAGGCAGTCGAGGCCGCGCTGCATGGACTCTTCATTGAGCTGGCGCTCGTCGTTGATCCCGGCAGCCAGTTGCACTTTCTCGCCGAGCCGCTCAAGGATGCGGATTTCACCGTTCTGGGCCTTGGCCACGACCATGTGAAAGCTGTTGGAGCCCAGGTCGATGGCAGCGATCAGGGACAGATTCTTGGCTTGGGATTGCGGCATGGTTTGGGGTCTCGGTCGATAACCTTGCCATCGTGCCACGATCGACCGCTGGAGCCAACGCGTTGTGCTTCGGTAATTTTTCTGCGGCTGTCTGTGGGGGTAATTTGTGAGATATGTAGGATGGCATCGAATGACAAGCGGGGAGTAGTGAATTAATTTTGTAGGAGTTTTAACTTTGCCTCGTAGTAAAGCCGCGTTTTGATTTTCCCTACAGGGCGCGTTTGATTATGTCATCGGGTATTTTGTTTTAGCCTACTTTTAAATTGGGTTTAAATGACCAGCAGGTTTTACAGTTCTCACATTAACCCAGGCGTTATCTGATTCTTTAATGAAGCACCAAGGCGACACACTGTCACCCGGCAATTTTGCCTTGGTGTTATTTATGTGTCGTTGTAGACATCCAGGAAGATAAACCGTTTGGCGATGGAGCCGCCAAGACGAACGTAGAGAGCACCTGATAACTTTCAAGTGACAGGTCGAATATGAAAAAAATTGTTGGATTGACCCTGGGTCTCGTTTGCCTGGCGGCAAACATTGGCGCACATGCTGCCACCAGCGCAGAACTGATCGTCAGGGGGGTCATCAAGCCCGCCGCCTGTAACCTCAGTATGAGCGGCGGTGGCATTATCAACTACGGCGATATTCCTTCGGGCCAACTGTCCCAGACGGCGTTTAACGCGCTCACCGAAAAAACCACGCCTATCACCGTCAGCTGTGGCAATACGCCTGCCCAGTTCGGGCTCAAATTTGTCGACCTGCAGGCCGGGAGCAAGGTAACGGGCATCCTCACTGCGCTCGGGGGTGGTTACACCGAGGCGAACAACTTCGGGTTGGGGACTGTGGCCGGCCGGAGAACGGGTGGCTTTGCCGTTACCCTCAGGGACCTGCGCTCGCCGACCGCAACACTGTTTCCGATCATGCGGATCAGCGCCGGCGCCTGGCAGAACAGTGATGGCAAAGTCGCACAATCGCCTAGCCAATATTCCTGGCGCAGCAGCACGGCCGCCACACCCGCCTCTATCAACCAGTTGACCGGGACGATTGCTGTGCGCGCGGTGATCAATAAAGGCCAGGACCTGGACCTGAGTCGTGACGTTACCCTTGATGGGCGCGCAACACTTGAATTGAGTTACATCTAAGCGACATAACAACAGTCGATCAAGAAACATGTGTTTCTGGTCGGCTGTTTTATAAGCGCGCCCGACGCTCAATAGTCAACTTCAAGGTTGTGGGGAACACAGAGTGCTTAGTCGTCCCGTAAGAAAGAGTACGCGTTTGTTATATGCACTGTTGCTCTTGTGCTTTGTCGGTGTTGCGGTGGCTGATGGTATGTTGCCGGAAACCACGGTCATTGTATTGAACGAAGAGCAGGGTGAAGCGACGATAAACATCAAGAATACCGACGCGGCTCCAGCGCTGCTGCATTCGGTAATAGAAAACATACCGGAAGATGCGGAACCGCTCTTGATCGTGACGCCGCCTATTGCGCGGGTGGAAGGGGGCGAAACGCAACTGGTGCGTTTCATCAGCACATTGAAGGCCCCGTTGAAGACTCAGCGGCTCAAACGCGTGTCTTTCGAGGGCATTCCCCAGGCGCGTGCTGCGGGCGGTGCGACCATTGGTATCACCTTGCGGCAGAATTTACCGCTGATCCTGCATCCCCAAGGCCTGCCAGTTCATCACACGCCCTGGGAGCTGCTGAAGTGGCGACGTACAGGGCAACGTTTGACGGTCCACAACGATAGCGCTTATGTGGTGCGCATGGCTCCGCAGGTTCGGTTATTGCCACAGGGAGCCCTGGCTACGCTGCCGCGCACCTACATTTTGCCGGGCGAAGCGCTGGCGGTGAAGGTTGAAGGACCCTTGGAGGAACTGACTGATATAGAGATTCAGCCGGCCACGATCTACGGCTTTTCGGTAGAAAACTACCGGGCCCCGATCAATACCGACGGGGGTTGATCGACCCATGACAAACCTGTCGAGTCACCGAACCGGAGCTTTTTTATGGACCCGCCGACCCACGTTGCTCATGGGGATGGCAACACTGTGGAGCTTGCCTGGCGTTGCCCCTGCCTTGGAACTGGGCGAGGGCTTTGACCTGGCGGCACTGACCACGCACGGCATTGACCCGAAAGTCTCGGACTACTTCCGCACGGCCGCGCGCTTTCGCGAGGGCACCCAGGTGGTGGGGTTGAAAGTCAACGGCAACCCGCTCGGGTTGGTGGACGCCCAGTTCGATGCCACTGGGCAATTGTGCTTTACCCCGGCATTACTGGACAAAGCCGGGTTGGTCAAACCCACTGCCATCGTCCGCAAAGGCGCCACTGCCGACCAGGCATGCCATGACTTTCTGGGGGAGTTTCCCACGACCATGGTGCGGCTGCGCCCTGGCAACGATGAAGTGGCGCTGGTGGTGCCCACCTCATCACTACGCGAACCGCAGTGGGAGGCCGGGGAGTTTGCCCGGGGCGGTGCGGCGGGCTTGTTCAACTATGATGTGCAGGGTTTCGACAGCCATTCGCGCAGTGGGACCAACCGGTTCGTGTCGGCTTACACCGAAGCGGGTTTCAACCTGGGAGATTGGATTCTTCGCAGTCGTCAAATCCATGTCTCCGATAACGGCGTGACGCACAACGAGCACCTGTATGCCTATGCGCAGCGGGATATCGCCGCGCTGCGCTCGACTTTCCAGGCGGGCCAGCTGTCCAGCAACAATCCGCTGTTTGGTGGCATCCAGCTGTCGGGTGTGCAGTTTTCCCCCGACGGCCAGTCGCGCGTGCCGGCGGGCAGCAATAACGCGGTGGTGGAAGGCCTGGGACACAGCCAGTCGCGGATTGAGGTGCGTCAGTCCGGTGTGTTGATCCACAGTACGCTGGTGCCCGAAGGGCCTTTCCGGCTGACCGGTTTGCCGCTGCTCAATGGCACAAGCGACCTTGAGGTCAGTGTGATCGATGTACGCGGGGGCCGACGTAGCTTCGTGGTGCCGGCGGCTTCGTTCGCCGGCGCCGCGCCGGCGGCACCCGGTTATTACTTGTCCCTCGGCAAACTACGTGAAGAGACGCAGGGTGAGGGGCCGTCGCCCGTCGTCGCCATGGGCAGCGGGACGTGGGGCCTGGGGCGCGACTCAACGGGTGGTTTCGGCTTGTTGAGTACCGACGAGTACTGGTCGGCAGGTGGCACGCTGAGCAGCGTGTTTTTCCAGCGAGTGTCGGTGGGCGCACGTCATAACCTGTCCCGCGACAGCCGTCATGCCGTGTCCGGCTCACGCAGTAGCGTGTCCGTGAACAGCCCGGTATCCGCCGACGTCGAGCTCAACCTCAGCGCAACCAGCCAGACCCGCGGCTATCGCGAGGTGATCGAGGCCGGCCGCCCGACCACGGCCGACGTGCTGGCGTCACGCTTCAAGAATCAATACACGGCGGGCGTGACATGGGTCGACCCCACCCTGGGTGCCTTCTCCCTGGGCTATACCCGTAGCGCTCAATTTGACGGGCAATCGAGCGAACACGTGTTCGCCTCATGGAACAAGTCGTTTCGCTATGCCGATGTTGCGTTGATTGCCGACTCGCAGGTAGGCAGCACTCAGGCACGCCGCGACGCCACTCGGGATCGAAACCGGCGCGACACCGTGCTCGATGATGATTTGTCCTTGCGGTTGCAGGTCAGCGTGCCCCTGGGCGGTGATCGTCGTGTGAACAGCTATATCAGCCGCCGTGGGGGGCAGTCCCGTACCGGCACGGCGCTCACTGAACGGGTCAATGAGTATGTGAACTATGAAGTGGGCGTCGAGCGCGACCTCAGTGCGCAGGAGCAATCGATGCGCGGCCAGATAGACCTCACGCCGCGTTACACCCGAGTCGGTCTGGGTGTCAGTCGCGACCCGTTAGGCACCAGTTACACCGGGCAGCTGCAAGGTGGCGTGGTCGCTCATGAAGGTGGGATTACCTTCTCGCCCTACACGGTGCAGGACACGTTTGGTATTGCGTCGGTGGGCGACATTGGCTCTGCAAAAATCGACACCCCGCAAGGCCCGGTGTGGACTGACTTTACCGGCCAGGCGGTGCTTCCAGGCTTGCCTGCCTACACCAACAGCCATATCGAGGTGCAAACCCAGTCCTTGCCAAAGCGCGTTGACCTGAAGAACGGCACCCGTGTGCTCGCCGCAGGCCGCGGTTCCGTCAACACCGTGGCATTCGACGTGGTGAGCGTGCGCCGCATGCTGGTCAATGCCAGTGATGACCAAGGCCGGCCACTGCCTCAAGGGGCCGCGGTGTTCGGCAAGGGCGATCGTTTTCTGACCAGCGTAGTGGGCGAGGGCATGATCTTCCTGAACGACGTGAACGAGGTGCAAGACCTGAGGGTTTCATTGCCGGACTCTGCCAGTTGCCTGCTGAACATTCCATCCGGGGGCCAGCCTGATCATGACAAGTTCTTTGATACAACAGCGGCGGTGTGCCATGGGCGGTAAGTTTAAAAGCCTCGGCTGTGCACTGTTTTGCACGGTGTTGCTGGTTCAGGGGGCGCGGGCCGAAAACTGCCGGTTGTCCGTGAGCCAACCGCGTATCGACTACGGTGTCATTCGCAGGGAGGCGCTGGTGGAAAGCCCTACGGTGACGCTCGCCACGCGCACGCTGCAGCTCAACGTGTTGTGCGTCGAGCCGTCGGTGATGGCGTTGCGTTTTATCGGTGCCGCCGATGGGCAAGCATTTCGTTTTGGCCGACAGGGGCGGTTGCGGCTTAGCCTCAAGCATGCACAGGTGGATGGGCGTGCCGTCGACTGGGACCCGCCCGGCGGTGGTGCGGCTGGGCAGTTATTACCGGGCCAGGTCCTGACGGCACGCGTCGCAGGGAGGCCGGTAACAGGTCAGCGCTTGACCGCCCAGGTCGACATCGACACCGACCTGCCCGCCGAGGCGCTGCAAGTGCGAAGCCAGACGTCGCTGGAGGGGCAGGGTCGTTTTGAACTGGTCAGCCCGGCTGTTCCACTGAACCGATGAAGTTGGCGAGCTCCGGCGTTTGCGGGTTGGCAAACAGGACCTTGGGGTCGCCCACTTCATGCACCTTGCCTTGGTGCATGAACACCAGTTTGTCACCGACTTCCCGGGCGAAGCGCATTTCGTGGGTCACCATGATCAGCGTCATGCCATCTTTAGCCAGTTGGCGCACCACGCTGAGCACCTCATTGACCAATTCCGGGTCCAGGGCCGAGGTGATTTCGTCGCACAGCAGCACCTTGGGTGACATGGCCAGGGCGCGGGCTATGGCGACGCGCTGTTGCTGCCCACCGGACAGCCTGTCCGGAAAAGCGTCGAACTTTTCCCCCAGGCCGACCCGCTCCAGCATCTGCCTGGCCAACTGCGCGGCCTTGGCCTTGGACACCTTCTGCACCACTTGCGGGGCGAGCATGACGTTCTCGCCGACGGTCAGGTGCGGGAACAGGTTGAACTGCTGGAACACCATCCCGACCTTCTGCCGCAGGCTGCGCAGGTCGACGCGGGCGGCATCGAGGTATTCGCCATCGACTTCGATCACGCCGTCGTTGATCGACTCCAGGCCATTGAGGGTACGCAGCAAGGTGGATTTACCCGAGCCACTGCGGCCGATGATCGCCACCACCTGGCCTTCTTCAACAGTGAGGTCGATGCCCTTGAGTACATGGTGATCGCCGTAATACTTATGCAGGGCAGAAATTCTAAGCAGAGGCATGCAGTCTCCTTTCCAGGTAGCGCGCACTGAGGGACAAGGGGTAGCAGAGCAGGAAGTAACCGAGGGCCACCAGGCCGTAGACCATGAAGGGTTCGAAGGTGGCATTGGCGAGCATGCCGCCGGTCTTGGTCAGTTCGGTAAAGCCGATGATCGAAGTCACAGCGGTGCCTTTGACCACCTGCACCGAAAACCCCACTGTCGGCGCCACGGCAATGCGCAGGGCCTGTGGCAGGATCACGTAGCGCAGTTGTTCAAGGGGGTTGAGCGCCAGGCTGGCCGATGCCTCCCATTGCCCGTGGGCAATGGAGTCAACGCAGCCGCGCCAGATTTCGGCAAGGTAGGCGCTGGTAAACAGGGTCAGGGCGATGGCCGCCGCCAGCCAGGGCGAAATATCCACCCCGAGCAATGCCACACCGAAAAACACCAGGAACAGTTGCATCAGCAGCGGCGTGCCCTGGAACAGTTCGATATAGGTGCGGGCGACGTTGCGCGGGAATGCCTTGTGACTGATGCGCATCGCCATCACCAGCAGGCCGATCAAACCGCCGCCTATGAACGCCACCAGCGACAGCAACAGCGTCCATTGCAGGCCGGTGAGCAGGTTGCGCACGATGTCCCAGAAGGAAAAATCACTCATCGGCTGTTCCTCATCACATAGCGGCGGCCGATCCAGTTGAGCAACTGGCGAATCATCAACGCCATGCACAGGTACACCAGGGTGGTAAGGGCATAGGTTTCAAAAGCGCGGAAATTGCGCGACTGGATGAAGTTGGCGGCAAAGCTCAGCTCTTCGGTAGCGATCTGCGAACAGACTGCCGAGCCCAGCATCACGATGATGATCTGGCTGCTCAGGGCCGGCCACACCTTGCCCAGTGCCGGCAGCAGCACCACATGGCGAAACGCTTCGAAACGCGTCATGGCCAATGCCGCCGCAGCCTCCAGTTGCCCGCGCGGTATGGCTTGGATGCCGGCACGGATGATCTCCGTGGAGTAGGCCCCCAGGTTGATCACCATCGCCAGTACGGCAGCTTGCCACTCGGTGATTTTCAAGCCCAGGGACGGCAGGCCGAAGAAGATGAAAAACAGCTGCACCAGAAAGGGCGTGTTGCGGATCAACTCGACATACACGCCAAAGCACCAGGCGAACGGCTGAATCTTCCATGCCCGCACGACCGCACCGACGGTGCCCAGGGCCACTCCCAGCAGTGCGCCGATAGCCGTCAGCTCAAGGGTAAACAGGGCGCCGCGTAACAACAGGTCGGTGTTGGCCAGCACCGGTACAAAGTCGAATTGATACGCCATCAGTCAGCTCCGTCGCGTCACAAATCAGCCGGCAGCGGCTCTTTGAGCCACTGCATAGCGTTCTTTTCCAAGCTGCCATCAGCCTTCGCCGCGACCAGTATCTGGTTGACCTTCTCCAGCAACGCCGGCTCGTTCTTGTTCACACCCACGTACACCGGGGAGTCCTTGAGCTTCACCTTCAGCGCCGGTACGCGTTTCGGGTTGCGCTCGCTGATCGCCACCATCACCACGTTGCCGCTGGCGATCAGGTCGACCTGGCCGGCCAGGTAGGCGGCGATGGTCGAATTGTTGTCTTCAAAGCGCTTGATGGTCGCCTCTTTGGGCGCGACAGCCGTCAGCTCGATGTCCTCGATGGCGCCACGGGTCACGCTGATGGTCTTGCCCTTGAGGTCGTCGGTGGTGCTGATCGCCGCGTCAGGCGGGCCGAACACGGCGAGGTAGAAAGGCGCGTAGGCCTTGGAGAAATCGATGACTTTTTCGCGTTCGGGGTTCTTGCCCAGGCTGGAGATCACCAGGTCGACCTTGCCGGTGGTGAGGAAGGGGATGCGGTTGGTGCTATTGACCGGAGTCAGCTCCAGCTTGACCTTGAGCTGGTCGGCCAGCAGCTTGGCGGTGTCGATGTCCAGGCCGCGGGGTTTCATGTCGGGGCCCACCGAGCCGAACGGCGGGAAGTCCTGCGGCACGGCGACCTTGAGGGTGCCTCGGGCAACAATGTCGTCCAAACCGTTGGCCTGGGCGGGTGCCTGGCTCAGCATCAGGCTGGCAAACAGGGCAGTGAGCAGGGCGCTGTAGCGCTTGGTCATGGCAACTCTCCGAGAAGGGCGAAGGAATTTTCTGAGTTTGCCCAGTGCACAGCCCATGCCAGCGCTCATGGAATTGTCTGTAAGGCACGGATCCGTTGAGGTGGGATGGTCTTACTGGTCTGAACAGTCATTAAACTTTTCGCACCCTTTTCGAGCGCCGTAAAAACCCCGCGAGCCCCTTTGGGGCGTGGCTTGCCGGCAGGCGTGAATAGCTTTACAACTAGTCGCTCAGTTGACTGGAACCTTGAGTTTTTATGAATTCCATCGCCCAAGCCGTACCGGAAGCGGCCCTGCAGGCCATCCGCAAACTGATCAAGGAGCAGGGTTTCGGGCCGGGCGATGCATTGCCCTCGCAACGCGATCTGGCGGTGCGGTTGGGCGTGAGCCGGGCATCGTTGCGTGAGGCGTTATCGTCCTTGAGCGCCTTGGGTGTGGTGAGTGTGCAGCCGGGCAAGGGCGTGTTTGTGCAGGCGCCGGACCCACCGTCCGAACTCGCCTGGCCGTTTGCGGCGCAGGCCACGCCGCTGGAGATCTTCCAACTGCGTTACGCCCTGGAAGGGTTCGCGGCAGGGTTGGCGGCGGTCACATTGACCACCGACGAGCTCGACAGCCTGGAAGACAATGTCGAGGCGATGCGCAAGGTGCTCAAAGCGGGTGACTTTGAAGCTGCCGCCCGGCTGGACTTCAAGTTTCACCAGCGCATCCTGCTGGCCAGCGGCAACCAGGCGATGGTGAGCATTCTGAGCGCCAGCGCCGATGTATTCCTGGAAAGCCAGAAACTACCGTTCATCCGGCCAGAGCGCGCCATGGAAACCTGGCAGGAGCATCGCAGGATTTTGCGTGCCCTGGCCCGGCGCACCAGTGCGGCGGCGCAGAAAACCATGCAGGAACATGTACGTAATGCCGCATTGCGCACGGGTATTGCCTTCGTCACACCTGTCGCGCCGTGAACCGGCGATATGCAAAGTCATGCGTCGCCATAGCAAGACTCAATCAGAGGCGGCTTCCTGAACGGGGGAAGGGCGGCTATGATGGGCAACGTTTTTTTTGCTTACATTCCGGAGACATCCATGAGCAACGATCTTATCAAGCACGTCACCGACGCGACCTTTGAGGCCGAAGTACTCAAGGCTGCCGGCCCGGTGCTGGTTGACTACTGGGCCGAATGGTGCGGCCCTTGCAAAATGATCGCTCCGGTCCTGGACGACATTGCAACCACTTACGAAGGCAAGTTGACCATTGCCAAACTGAACATCGACGAGAACCAGGAAACCCCGGCCAAGCACGGCGTGCGTGGTATTCCGACGTTGATGCTGTTCAAGAACGGCAACGTCGAAGCCACTAAAGTAGGTGCGCTGTCGAAGTCCCAGCTGCAAGCTTTCCTCGACGCCAACATCTAAGCGTCGCCAAAAAAGCCCCGAAAATCTCGGGGCTTTTTCGTAAAACAGGGCTAGACGCTCCGAAATTCAGGTGGTACATTCGGCCCCGCACTGGTTTCTCCACTGCCCCCTGCAAGCCGTCGCCGACGCATTCCTTTTCGATTAGTACGCGATCCTGTCGCCTTCTCTGCGGCGCGGCCTCATTAAGCCAAAAGCTTAATTTCCCCCCTCCATAAATGATTACGTCATTCCTATATGAATCTGACTGAACTCAAGCAAAAGCCGATTACCGACCTGCTCCAACTGGCCGAAGAAATGGGCATAGAAAATATGGCCCGTTCGCGCAAGCAGGACGTGATTTTCTCCCTGCTCAAGAAGCACGCGAAAAGCGGCGAGGAAATCTCCGGTGATGGCGTGCTGGAGATTCTCCAGGACGGCTTCGGCTTCCTCCGCTCCGCAGACGCTTCCTATCTTGCCGGCCCAGACGATATCTACGTCTCGCCGAGCCAGATCCGTCGCTTCAACTTGCGCACCGGCGACACCATCGTGGGCAAGATCCGCCCTCCGAAGGAAGGCGAGCGTTACTTCGCTCTGCTCAAGGTCGACACGATCAACTTCGATCGTCCAGAGAACGCGAAAAACAAGATTCTCTTCGAGAACCTGACCCCGCTGTTCCCGACCGTGCGCATGAAGATGGAAGCCGGCAACGGTTCCACCGAAGACTTGACCGGTCGTGTGATCGACCTGTGCGCCCCCATCGGCAAGGGCCAGCGTGGCCTGATCGTTGCGCCGCCGAAAGCCGGTAAGACGATCATGCTGCAAAACATTGCAGCGAACATTGCGCGTAACAATCCTGAAGTTCACCTGATCGTGCTGTTGATCGATGAGCGTCCGGAAGAAGTGACCGAAATGCAGCGCACCGTGCGTGGCGAAGTGGTTGCCTCGACGTTCGATGAACCGCCAACCCGCCACGTGCAGGTTGCCGAAATGGTGATCGAGAAGGCCAAGCGCCTGGTCGAGCACAAGAAAGACGTGGTGATCCTGCTCGACTCCATTACCCGTCTGGCCCGTGCCTACAACACCGTGATCCCGAGCTCCGGCAAGGTGTTGACCGGTGGTGTCGATGCCCACGCCCTGGAGAAGCCAAAGCGTTTCTTCGGCGCCGCGCGGAACATCGAAGAAGGCGGCTCGCTGACCATTATCGCCACCGCGCTGGTTGAAACCGGCTCGAAGATGGACGAAGTGATCTACGAAGAGTTCAAGGGTACCGGCAACATGGAACTGC
Organism: Pseudomonas sp. R4-35-07; assembly: GCF_003852235.1. Classification (NCBI taxonomy): domain Bacteria; kingdom Pseudomonadati; phylum Pseudomonadota; class Gammaproteobacteria; order Pseudomonadales; family Pseudomonadaceae; genus Pseudomonas; species Pseudomonas sp. R4-35-07. The sequence continues at coordinate 5,594,420 of NZ_CP027732.1, read as the reverse complement.
CCCTGGACCGTCGTATTGCTGAAAAGCGTGTGTTCCCGGCCATCAATATCAACCGCTCCGGCACGCGCCGCGAAGAGTTGCTGACCGCCGACGACGAACTGCAGCGCATGTGGATCCTGCGCAAGCTGCTGCACCCGATGGACGAAGTGGCCGCCATCGAGTTCCTGATCGACAAGCTGAAAACCACCAAGACCAACGACGAGTTCTTCCTGTCGATGAAGCGCAAGTAACACCGCGTTTCAGGTCCGAAAAATGGCGCCCCAAGGGGGCGCCATTTTTTTTGCGTCGAGATTCATCGGGTTTTATGGCATAAGTGTCCGTTAAGTAACAAAAATTGTACGCGCGACTACGCTCACTCCTTTCGTCACAGACTGACCACAATTCTTATGACCACTCTTGCTTACCGCAGAGACATCGATGGCCTGCGTGCCATCGCTGTCCTCGCCGTCGTGTTGTTTCACTTCGGCGTTCCTGGCCTTATCGGCGGTTTCGTTGGCGTTGACGTCTTCTTCGTTATTTCCGGTTTTCTGATCACGTCCATTATCTGGCGCGAGCGCCAGGCCGGACGCTTCAGTTTCATTGATTTCTGGGCCCGCCGCGCACGGCGCATCCTGCCGGCGCTGTTTGTAATGATTGCAGCGACACTGGCGGTGGGCTGGTTCCTGTTGGCGCCCAAGGACTATGAGGAGTTGGGGCGGTCGGCGCACTATCAGGTGACCTTTACCTCAAATTTGCTGTTCGCGCGCCAGCATGGCTACTTTGATGCGTCCTCTGACATCAAGCCGCTGCTGCATACCTGGTCGCTGGCGGTAGAAGAGCAGTTCTATATTGTCTTCCCGCTGCTGCTCACGTTGCTTTCAAGCCGCCTGAAACACTGGCGCCTGGCGCTGTTCGCGGTGTTGCTGGGCTCCTTTGGCATGAGCGTCTGGGCGGTTGAGCATGAGCCGCAAAAAGCGTTTTTCCTGCTGCACCTGCGGGCCTGGGAGTTGCTGGCCGGCGCGATGCTGGCGGTGCTGCCCAAATATGAGTGGCGCGCCTCGCCCGCCCTGGCGCAAGGGGTCAGCCTGGCCTCCCTGGCACTGATTCTGATCGCCGTATTGGGTTACGACGCGAAAACCCCTTTCCCCGGCGCGACCGCGCTATTGCCGGTGCTGGGTGTGGTCGGGCTGATCTGGGCCAACGGGCAGCAACACACCTGGGTCGGACGCCTGTTGAGTACGCGGCTGATGGTCGGGATCGGGCTGATTTCCTATTCCTGGTACCTCTGGCATTGGCCGGTGTTCGTGTACGCCAACTATGCTGCGGTGGATGGCTTGAGCACCCTGGAATTGGCCGGGTTGATGCTGCTCTCGTTGGTGCTGGGCTACTTGTCCTGGCGCTTCGTGGAAACGCCGTTCCGGGAAAAGCGCTTGTTGGCCGCCCGCAAGGCAATTCTGGCGGCAGCCGTGGTCGGCATCCTGGGGCTGGGCTTTACGGGCCTTGCGATACGTGAATTCGACGGTGTGCCTTCACGGTTGTCCGAACAGGCGTTGCGTTTTGCTCAGGCGAAAAAATGGAGCCCGGACCTGCTGGCGTGCATGGCTGACAAAGACACACCCGACGAGCGGTTGTTCTGCCACTTTGGTCCGCCAACCCAGTCCGTCTCGGCGCTGGTATGGGGTGACAGCCATGCTACCGCGCTGATTCCGGCACTCAAAGAGGGCGCTGATCGCCACGATATCAGCTTGGTTGAAGCCAGCTTCGCGGGCTGTATTCCGTTGGATGGCCTGGAGAACATTGCCCGGTGCGCGCATTTCAACCGTCGCGTCGAGAAGGCGATGGCCGAGAAAAAATTCAGCGATGTGGTGCTGGCGGCGCGCTGGAGCCTGTATGTCTATGGGCAGATGTCGGGTGACAAAGAGCATGCGCTCAAGGACCCCAGCACCGGCGAGTATGTGCGTGCTATCGCCGAGCAGCGCTTTGCCCAGGGCCTGCGCGAGCGCATCCAGGCGCTGCGCGCTGCCGGGCATAAGGTCTGGCTGGTCAAGGAGGTGCCGCTGCAGGAAATCATCGTGCCTTACCGCCTCAGTCGCCTGGCGATGATGAACCGGCCGGTGGACGGTGAAGGGCTCGCCGTGGCCGAGCATGTGAAGCGCCAGGCCTTTATTTCCCAGCTGTTCGACGAGCTGGCGGCGGCCGACAGCGGTGTCAGGGTGCTGGACCCCGCGCCCTTGCTGTGCGGCACCGACGGCTTGTGCCGGGTGGAACTCAATGGCCGCGCGCTGTACACCGACGATAACCACCTTTCCGACGTAGGCGCGCGGCACATCGAGGCCTTCCTGGAGCCGTTGTTCAGATCGCTGCAATCACGGGGGTTGACGGCCAATTAAGCTGCCAGCCGCCTCTAGAGCAGGTAGGATGTACGCCTATTTTACGGGTGGCATGGTTAATGAAATTCAAGGATCTTCGGGATTTCGTGCAGCAACTTGAGCAGCGCGGAGAGTTGAAACGTATCCAGATGCCGATTTCACCGGTACTGGAAATGACTGAGATTTGCGACCGCACCTTGCGCAACAAGGGCCCGGCGCTGCTGTTCGAGAACCCGACCGGCTTTGACATCCCGGTGCTCGGCAACCTGTTCGGCACCCCCGAACGCGTCGCCTTTGGCATGGGCGCCGAGGCGGTCAGCGAGCTGCGCGAGATCGGCAAGCTGCTGGCCTTCCTCAAGGAGCCCGAGCCGCCCAAAGGCTTGAAGGACGCCTGGTCGAAGCTGCCGATCTTTCGCAAGATCATTGCCATGGCGCCGAAGGTGGTCAAGGACGCGGTGTGCCAGGAAGTAATCATCGAAGGCGATGACGTCGACTTGGCCATGCTCCCGGTGCAGACCTGCTGGCCCGGCGATGTCGGCCCGCTGATCACCTGGGGCCTGACTGTCACCAAGGGCCCGAACAAGGACCGCCAGAACCTCGGCATCTACCGTCAGCAAGTGATCGGCCGCAATAAAGTGATTATGCGCTGGCTGAGCCACCGTGGCGGCGCCCTGGACTTTCGCGAGTGGTGTGAAAAGCATCCGGGCCAGCCGTTCCCGGTGTCCGTGGCCCTCGGCGCCGACCCTGCCACCATCCTGGGCGCCGTGACGCCAGTGCCGGACAGCCTGTCCGAATACGCCTTTGCCGGCCTGCTGCGCGGCAACCGCACCGAATTGGTGAAGTGCCGTGGTAATGACCTGCAAGTGCCAGCCACCGCCGAAATCATCCTCGAGGGTGTGATTCACCCCGGTGAGATGGCCGATGAAGGGCCTTACGGTGACCACACGGGTTATTACAACGAAGTCGACAGCTTTCCGGTGTTCACCGTCGAGCGCATCACCCATCGGATCAAACCGATCTACCACAGCACCTATACCGGCCGGCCACCAGACGAGCCGGCCATTCTCGGCGTGGCGCTGAACGAAGTGTTCGTGCCTATCCTGCAAAAGCAGTTTCCGGAAATCACCGACTTCTACCTGCCGCCGGAAGGTTGCTCGTACCGCATGGCCATCGTCACCATGAAGAAGTCGTATCCGGGCCATGCCAAGCGGGTAATGCTGGGCGTGTGGTCGTTTTTACGACAATTCATGTACACCAAGTTCGTTATCGTCACCGACGACGACATCAATGCCCGCGACTGGAATGACGTGATCTGGGCCATTACCACGCGCATGGACCCCAAGCGCGACACGGTAATGATCGACAACACGCCAATCGATTACCTCGATTTTGCCTCGCCGGTGTCGGGCCTTGGATCGAAAATGGGCCTGGATGCCACTCACAAATGGCCGGGTGAAACCACCCGCGAGTGGGGCCGGGTGATCGTCAAGGATGACGCAGTGACTGCTCGCGTCGATGCAATCTGGAAAGAATTGGGAATAGATTGATGCGTGTAACCTTGCAACCTTCCGGCGCGGTCCTGGAACTGGACCCTGGCGAACGAATTCTCGACGGCGCGCGCCGCCTGGGCTACGAATGCCCGCAGGCCTGTCGCAACGGCGTCTGCCACGTGTGCGCGGCGCTGCTGGTGGAGGGCCGGGTGCAGCAGGCGGGAGAGGTGCGTGACCATGGTGAGTTCTACACCTGCATCGCCGAGCCGTTGGAAGATTGTATTGTCTTGTGGGATGGCGTGCTGGCACCGGGAGAGCTGCCGTTGCGCAAGTTGTCGTGCCAATTGAGCGAATGCGTGGAAGTCGGCGGCGATGTATGGCGCGTGCGCCTGCGCGCTCCGGCGGGCAAGGCCGTGCGCTACCACGCCGGGCAATACCTGATGATCGAACGTGAGAACGGCGAGAAGTCGGCGTTTTCCCTGGCCTCGGCGCCTCACTGTGGACGCGAGCTGGAACTGCACGTACTGGCCCGCGAAGACAGCGCACGCAACCTGCTGGACCAGCTCCAGCGCAATCAGATGGCCCGCATCGAACTGCCGTTCGGTGACACTCACCTGGCCCAGTTGCCGGACGGGCCGCTGGTGCTGATCGCCGCTGGCACCGGCATGGCTCAGATGCACAGCCTGATCGAGCATTGCCGGGCTTCGGGCTTCAAGCACCCGGTGCACCTGTACTGGGGCGTGCGCCGCCCAGAAGACTTCTACGAGATCGAGCACTGGGATCAGTGGCGGCAACTGCCCAACCTGTTCCTGCACAAAGTCGTCAGTGACCTGTGCGGTTGGGAAGGACGTTGCGGGTTGCTGCATGAAGCCGTGTGCGAAGACATTGCCGACCTTAAGGCCGTGCATGTGTACGCCAGTGGATCACCGGCGATGATCTACGGCACGCTGGATGCATTGGTCGACGCCGGTATGGATGCGCACCAGATGCGCGCTGACGTGTTTGCCTACGCTCCGAGGCCTTGAGCAAATCACACCATCAGGGTAAACAGCCGATCAACCTGTGGGAGTGGGCTTGCCCGCGATTGCAATGGATCGGTTTACAAATAGGTCGACTGACACAGCGCATTCGTGAGCAAACCAGCGCGCATGGCCCTTGCCCGCTCAGAATCGTAACCCCGTCGTCACCATTGCCGCATTGAACCCCAGCAGCACCACTTCCGCCGCCACTGGCCCGTAATACGCGCCCAAGGACGGAATGATCACTGGCGCCACGCCGTAACGGTTCAGTGGGATCTTGTCGCGGTATTTGCCGCGATAACCTTGGATCGCTCCGCCCGTGACCTTCAGGTACACCGGGTACTCAGCCATGTCATAGCGCTTGCCCGCATAGGCGTAGTACGAACGCTGGCGGAATGAGTTGCGAAACGTCGCCCCGCCATACACGGAACCAGAAGCGTCGTTGCGCTCCAGGCCGATCAGGTCCTGGTTATTGTTGTGCTCCAGGTCCGGCGCGAAATGCCGGGTATAGACGCTGGTCTGGGCGTACCAAAAGCCTTTGTCGTCCTCGGCAGCCAACCTTTCGCCAGCCAATGCCGTGCTGGCTTGGGCGAGGAGTAACAGGCCAGGCAATCGAAATTTCTTCATGGGGGGCGACCTCGATAGTCGGTGTAAAGGGCGGCTAAGTGGGTCGTTCTGTGCGCGCCATATTGACGGCTTGGCGTATTCCCAGGCTGAACCGGGGCTGAAAGTAGCGGATTGTTGCCCTCAATCCTGACAAGTGGACCTGCTTGCTTATGCTTTCGCTTATTCTTTAAAGGTATTTAATTTGTTACATAAATATCATTAAGCTATATCTCAACGGACTACCGATCTTCTGTCAATCACCAACACATTGACCGCCACCGCCCGCCAGCCGGACCGATCGTACGAATTCAGAGCAGTGAAGTTCTGATTCCTGATTCAAGGGGAGCGGTATGGGGAGTTACAAGAAACACGCGCTGTACTCAGCGATTTTGTCGGCCAATTTGCTGACCGCTGTGGGGTTCAATCCCGTCCTGGCAGACGAAACGCCTGCCGCCGAAGCGCCCAGGCTCGACGCTGTGATCGTTACCGGTACCCGCGCTCAGGAGCGCACTGCCAGCGCTTCGTTGTCGCCTATCGACGTGATCTCCGGCGAAACCCTGCGCAGCACCGGCTCCGACGAATTGGGCGCCGTGTTGGCGCGCCTGATTCCATCGATCAACTTTCCCCGGCCAAGCCTGGTCGATGGCGCCGAACTGGTGCGCCCGGCGCAGTTGCGCGGCCTGTCGCCGGACCAGGTGCTGGTGCTGGTTAACGGCAAGCGCCGTCACACCAGTGCCTTCGTCAATCTCGGCGGAGCGGTGGGCCGTGGTTCTGCACCGGCAGACTTGAACGCGATCCCGCTCTCGGCAGTCGACCACATCGAAGTGCTGCGTGATGGCGCCTCTGCACGTTACGGCTCCGATGCGATCGCCGGGGTGATCAACGTGATCCTCAAGCATGCCGACCATGGCGGCTCCGTCTCCACCAAGTTCGGTGAATACAAGAAGGGCGACGGAATCCAGCGCACTGTCAGTGGCAACACCGGCCTCGCATTGGGCGACAATGGCTTTATCAACCTCTCGGCCGAAGGCGCCGACAACGATTACACCAATCGCGCAGGTAATGATTACCGCCCCGGCAGCATCGGCTCTACCACCTACGGTCAGCGTGTGTTCCGTCAGGGCGAGCCTGCCACCAATGAAGGCAAGTTCCAGTTCAACGCCGAATATGCCTTCAACGATGCGGCCGAGTTCTACACCTTCGGCGGCTACAGCAAGCGGCGTGGCGAAACGGCAGCGTTCTATCGGGCGAGCAATGCGTCCAACAATATTGCGGCGCTCAACCCTAACGGCTACCTGCCGCTGATCAAGGGTAACCTGGAAGACACCTCACTGGTGGCCGGTTTGCGTGGTCTGCTGGCTTACGACTGGCACTACGATTTGTCGGCCAACTACGGCAAGAACCAGTATGAACTGGGCACTGAAACCATCAATACGTCCCTGGGCCTGGGCACGCCGCGCAAATTCAACAACGGCACCTTGAGCAACGATCAGAAGCAAGTCAGCCTGGACCTGTCCCGGGAGTTTGACCTGGGCTTTCTGCCGTACCCGGTTTCCGTGGCGTTTGGCGGTGAATACCTGCATCAGAGCTATCAAATCGAAGCAGGGGAGCCCGCGTCCTACTACCAGACCGGCAGCTCGGGCCTCGGCGGCTTCCGCGATGCGGATGCGGGCACCAGCACCCGGCATAACTGGGCGCAATATCTGGACCTGGAAACCAACTTCACCGAAAAACTCAGCGCCTCGGCTGCCGTGCGCCATGAGGACTACAGCGATTTTGGCTCCAATTTCAGCGGTTCGCTGTCGGCCCGTTATGACTTCACCCCGCAAGTGGCGTTGCGCGGCAGCATTTCCAACGGCTTTCGCGCGCCGTCCCTGGCTCAGCAGAATTTCGCCTATACCTCGTCGCAGTTGATCGGCAACACGATCCAGGAGGCCGGCACGTTCCCGGCTAACAGCCAGGTGGCGCGACTGCTCGGCGCCGAAGACCTCAAGGCCGAGAAGTCACGCAACTACAGCCTTGGCCTGGTGCTGGAGCCTGCCGACGACCTGACGGTGACGCTGGATGTGTATCGCATCGACATACGTGACCGCATCAGCCTGTCGTCCAACCTCGCGCTCAACCCGGCGACGGTTGCCTACCTGCAAGCCAACGGGGTCGGCAATATCAACTACACCACCGCGCGTTACTTCACCAATGCCACCGACACCAGCACCGACGGCATCGACCTGGTGGCCAACTATCGCTATCAGTTCGATAACGGTATCCGCTGGAACAGCACCGTGGGCTACAACTACAACCACACCAAAGTCACCGACGTGAAAGCCAACCCGGCGGTCCTCGACAGTCTGGGCGCCAACCTGGTGCGGGTGGACCGTCGCGAGCGCATCGGTTTGCTCGGTGACACCACCCCCCAGCACAAGCTGAGCCTGGGCAACGATTTCACCTTCGGCCAGTGGGCGCTGCACAGCAACCTGGTGCGCTATGGTGAGTTCACCAGCTACCAGGCGGACAAGGTCAACGACCAGACCTTCAAGGCGGCCTGGGTGCTCGACCTGTCGGCGGATTACAAATTGAAGAACTGGACTTTCACCCTTGGTGGCGACAACGTCACCGACAAATACCCCGAGAAGGTCAATGCCTACGCCAGCAGTGGTGGCAATCTCGCCTACAGCACTTTTTCGCCGTACGGTTACAGCGGCGCGTTTTATTACGGTAAAGTCGCTTACAACTGGTAATACATAGGAGGCGCATCGCTTTTCGCCATGACCGCCATTGAAACCGATCTTTTGCAGTTGGCTTACCCTCCGCGGCTCGACTTGGGGCCGCAACTCACTCACGAACAATTGATGAGCTCAATGCAGGCCACCATGGCTCGGCACAAGGGTGGGCCGGTCTGGCTATTTGCATATGGTTCGCTGATCTGGCGCCCGGAATGTTCATCCACCGAGCGGGTGCGAGCGCGGGTCCATGGTTATCATCGGGGCTTGTACTTGTGGTCCCACGAGCACCGGGGCACGCCGGAGTTGCCGGGCTTGGTGTTCGGGCTGGATCGAGGCGGCTCGTGCAGCGGGTTTGCTTACCGCTTGCCGGAAGATCAGTTGGAGGCTTCGCTTTATGCGTTGTGGCAACGCGAGATGCCTTACCCGTCCTATCGACCGCACTGGCTCAGTTGCCGGCTGGAAGATGGCAGCCAGGTACAGGCGTTGGGGTTTGTGCTTGAGCGGCACTTGCCCAGCTATGCCGGCAACTTGCCCGATATTGTGCTCAATCATGTGCTGCAAAGCGCTTGCGGGCGTTACGGCACCACTCGTGATTATGTCGAGCAGACCGTGAACGCCCTGCGTAGCCACGCCATGCCAGATAAAAACCTGGAGGCGCGGCTCAAGCGTTGTGCAAAGGATTGCTCAGGCGGTTAACGCGCCGAGCTGACGCTGTTGGTGTGCCACAGCGTTGGGATCAGGAAGGCAATCGCCAAGACGCATGCGCCGATCAGCAGCACGAAACCACCGTCCCAGCCGAAGTGGTCCACGGTGTAGCCCATCGCCGCACTCGCGGCCACCGAACCGCCCAGGTAGCCGAACAGGCCGGTGAAACCCGCAGCCGTACCGGCGGCTTTCTTCGGTGCCAGTTCCAGCGCCTGCAGGCCGATCAGCATCACCGGGCCGTAGATCAGGAAGCCGATGGAAACCAGAGCGATCATGTCGACCGTAGGATTGCCCGGCGGGTTAAGCCAGTAAACCAGGGTCGCCACGGTCACCAGCGCCATGAACACGATGCCGGTCAGGCCGCGATTGCCACGGAAGATCTTGTCCGACATCCAGCCACACAGCAGCGTGCCCGGGATACCGGCCCACTCGTAGAAGAAATACGCCCACGACGACTTGTCGACTGTGAAATGCTTGGCTTCTTTCAAGTAGGTCGGCGCCCAGTCCAGTACGCCGTAGCGCAGCAAGTAGACGAACACGTTGGCGAACGCGATGTACCACAGCATTTTGTTGCGCAGCACGTACTTGACGAAGATTTCCTTGGCGCTGAATTCGTCTTCGTGGCTGGCGTCGTAGCCTTCCGGGTAGTCGTTCTTGTACTTTTCGATAGGCGGCAAGCCGACCGATTGCGGGGTGTCACGCATGGTGATGAAGGCAAACGCCGCCACTGCCAGCGCCACCGTGGCCGGCACGTAAAATGCCGCATGCCAGTCGTTGAACCAGGCCATGCCCAACAGGAACAGCGGGCCGATCAGGCCGCCGCCGACGTTGTGCGCCACGTTCCACACCGATACCACGCCGCCGCGTTCCTTCTGCGACCACCAGTGCACCATGGTCCGCCCACTCGGTGGCCAGCCCATGCCCTGGGCCCAACCGTTGATGAACAGCAAAATGAACATCATGGTCACGCTGGACGTTGCCCACGGCGCGAAACCGAAAATGAACATCACCCCGGCTGAAACCAGCAGGCCGAAGGGCAGGAAGTAGCGCGGGTTGGAGCGGTCGGACACCAAGCCCATGAGGAACTTGGACAGGCCGTAGGCAATCGCGATGGCCGACATCGCCAGGCCCAGTTCACCACGGGTGTAACCCTCGTCGATCAGGTAGGGCATGGCCAGGGAGAAGTTTTTGCGCAGCAGGTAGTAGCCGGCGTAACCGATGAAAATACCGGCGAAGATCTGCCAGCGCAGCCGTCGGTAGGTTGTGTCTATTTTTTCTTCAGGCAGGGGCGCCTGATGTGCGGCAGGGCGAAAGAAAGCAAACATTCAAGAGCTCCAGATTTCTTGTTTTGACTGCGGATGCGAATGTTACAGTTTCGTTACCGAAAATAGCATCGCCTCTTATCTGCAAACACAGGAAATCAAAGCAATTGCATGTTCTCTTATGAACATGTCGCGAATAGATAAGTTGTGGTCGTAAGTGGATTCTGCAGGCGCTGGAGATCCAAATGTGGGAGGGGGCTTGCCCCCGATAGCGGTGGTTCAGTCAACATATGTGTCAACTGATCCACTGCAATCGGGGGCAAGCCCCCTCCCACATTTGACTGCATTTCACATTGGTCAGCGGGTTTGAACGACCACCTTGCCCACCGCCTTGCGTTGCCCCAGGTCGTTAATAGCCTGCGCAGCCTGCGCCAGCGGATACACCTGCGACACCAACGGCTTCAACTTGCCCTCGCCATACCAGGTGAACAGTTGCTGAAAATTCGCCGCATTGTCCTGTGGCTGACGCTGGGCAAACGAACCCCAGAACACCCCCACCACCGCCGCGCCCTTGAGCAGTGCCAGGTTCACCGGCAGTTCCGGGATGCGCCCGCTGGCAAAGCCCACCACCAACAAGCGGCCGTTCCAGGCGATCGAGCGGATGGCCTGGTCAAACAGGTCGCCACCCACGGGATCGTAGATCACATCGGCGCCGTTGCCACCGGTCAGGCGCTTGACCTCGTCCTTGAGGCTGGCTTCGCTGTAGTTGATCAGCTCATCGGCGCTGGCCGCCTTAGCCACCGCGAGCTTGTCGGCGCTGCTGGCGGCGGCGATCACCCGGGCGCCCATGGCCTTGCCGATTTCCACGGCGGCCAGGCCCACGCCACCGGAAGCGCCGAGCACCAACAGGGTTTCGCCGGGTTGCAGGTTGGCCCGCTGTTTCAGTGCGTGCATCGAGGTGCCGTAGGTCATGCTGAAGGCGGCGGCGGTGTTGAAGTCCATGCTCGGCGGGATCGGCAGCACGTTATAGCCCGGCACCGCGACCTGCTCGGCAAAGCTGCCCCAGCCGGTCAAGGCCATTACACGATCACCGACTTTCAAGTGACTGACCTTCTCCCCGACCTCACTCACCACGCCCGCCGCTTCGCCACCCGGCGAAAACGGGAAGGGCGGCTTGAACTGGTACTTGCCTTCGATAATCAGGGTGTCCGGGAAATTCACCCCGGCCGCGTGCACGTCCAGCAGGATTTCGTTCTGCTTGATCGCAGGGCTGGCGATCTCTTCCAGCACCAGGTTTTCGGCGGGGCCGAAGGCTTTGCACAGCACAGCTTTCATCGGACTATTCCTTTTGGCGTCGTGGCCGATAAGTGTAGGAGGGTACGCCCGTGGGTCAACGAGCATGCCCGCGCCTGATAAGCCCCCATAAGCTTGTGCTCAGCCTTGCTAGCGTTATGCTACCCGGCAACCGAATTCGAGGAATGAACTGTGAAAGCGTGGATCCTGTTGATGCTGGCCCTGACCTTGCCGATGGCGGCCCTGGCCGAAGAAGCCAAAGAGGGCGAGGCGCCGAAAGTCAGCTATATCAGCCTTACCCCGCCATTCGTGGGCAACTACGGGCTGGATGGCACGGCCAAGCTCAAGGTGTACAAGGCCGACATCGCCCTGCGCGTCACCGGTACCGAAGCCGCCGCAGCGGTCAAAGCCAACGATGCGTTGATTCGCAACCAGCTGGTGGCACTGTTTACCCAGCAGACCAACGAAGCCATGAGCAGCGTCGAAGGTAAGGAAAAGCTGCGTCAGGAAGCTCTTAAGCAAACCCAGCAAGTGATGAATGACGAGACGGGCAAGCCGATGGTGGAGGATTTGTTGTTCAATAACTTGATTATTCAGTAACTGCTGATTAACGAGCCTGCGGCTTGCGTGACAAGCCGCAGGCTCGTTGGTGTTTACAATTGAAGTAATTATTGGAAAACCACGAATCTCTTGTCGTATCTGGTTACCCCACATGGTTCAACATGGAAGTTGAATAAAAATGTAAAAATCATCCCCGGAGGATAATAGGGCCTCTCCATAGATGAAGGCCAATTAATCCATTGTCCACCCTGTATTGGATCTATCGCCAATATTGGACCGAACTCAACTTCGAATCTCTGGTTCTGCCCTTGGTTCGCACCGCTGAATCTATACCTTCGAGTTTTAAGGGTGAATACACTTCCAGAAGCAGCGTACTCAACCTCTATGTCGCCCTTGAATCCCCATGATGGATATTCTCCTGTTACGGTCATTATTCCCGTGGGGTTGTTTTTATCGATAGTGATGGTAGTAATATCGCCACATTCGGAGTGTTTGGATGTCGTTATGTCAGGCATGGCTATTCCCTGAAGTAATGAGTGTGACCAGTTGCTCAAGTTTTCGGTGGCAACCGTTACGCCAAAGTAAGCACTAAGGAGAAAGAGCCAGCTACTGTCATAAGTGACAGTTCTTTATGTTGTTTTTTCTGATTTCTTTTCTTTTTATAACCGAAGGGTCTTAGATGCTTGTCTCAAGAGCCAAGACTTCTCCTGAACCGCGACAGCGCCACCGCAAAAAAACAACAGTCAATCCCCGCGCCAGTAAGTCCGGTACATCACACATACCCTGCATCCCGGTCCAGTGGCATACTGCCGCCTGATAGCAACAGCATCGGAACAGTTAAAGCAGTCGAAGAATCGCAGCCCACTGCTCCGGCGTGACCGACATCACCGAAAGCCGGCTGCCCTTCTGCACCAGTGGCAACTCGGCGAGGGAGGCTTGCTGTTTCAGGTAGCCCAGGCCCAGTACTTTGGGAAACGTCTGGACGTGCGCCACATTGATAGCACTCCACGGATTTTTCTCCGCGCTGGCCTTGGCGTCGAAATAATGGCTGTCCGGTTCCAGCGCGGTGGGGTCGGGGTAGGCGGCCTGGATAATTTTGCCGATACCGGCAATACCCGGCTCCGGACAACTGGAGTGATAGAAGAAAAACTCATCGCACACCGCCATGGCGCGCAGGAAATTGCGCGCCTGGTAGTTGCGAACCCCGTCCCAGCGCGTGTTGCCGAGCTTTTCCAGGTCGTTGATGGAGAGCTCGTCGGGCTCGGATTTCATCAGCCAGTAGGCCATTTCGGGGCTCCTGAGAAAGGCATTGGGCAAGTTGTCGGGCAATGCCATGACAAACCGACAGTCGGTTGGCGTCAAGGTTTGCGTGTTGGTTCACGTTACCGCAGAATGCCGGCTTTTAAGCTTGGTACAGCCGCAACGGACTACTTTGGAACGTTGTTGTCATCGTGTACGAGGTGCCTGAAGGGGGGCAATCGATGCAACGTAAACCGGATTTACTATGGATTTTGGTAATTTTGTTTGGTCTGGGCGTCGTGACCACCGGGTATGCCCAGAGCCTGTGGTCGAACAAGACCGATGCGCCAGTTGAACTCTCGCCTGTGCAACAGCAATTCAAGCGTTAACACGGTTTTAAACGCGTCGCGGTTCCTGCGACGTTTCTGCGACAAACCATTGCTTATCGGTGACAGTGCCCGCCAGCGGCACGTCCCAGCTCGCCTGCGCCAGGCGATCGACTTGCTGACATTCATGGGCCAGCCCCAACAGCGTCGGCTTGCGCCAGTTTTTTCGCCTGGCAAGGTAGGCCAGGCTGCGGTCATAGAATCCGCCTCCCATGCCCAATCGCCCGCCCTCATTATCGAACCCCACCAGCGGCAGCAGCACCAGGTCCAGCGCCCACACCTTGCGTTGGCACCGGGCATTGGCCCGTGGCTCCAGAATGCGAAAGCGGTTGGGCAACAACTTATCCCCAGGCCGCACGCGTTGGAACACCATCTTGGTACGTGGCCACGCACTCAGTACGGGCAGGTAGGTGGCCTTACCCCGGCGCTGGGCAGCGCGCAGCAGCAGGCGCGGATCGATTTCGCCGTCCGTCGGTAAATATAAGGAAATATGTTTGGCCCTGCGAAACAGCGGGTGCTGTGCCAGTTGCCGATACAGGCCGCAGGCGGCCTGGCGCTGCTCGCGGGGCGTGAGGGCGCGGCGGGCGTTGCGCAACATGCGTCGAAGTTGCGGACGGGAAAGCGGCGCAGGTTGGGTCATGGCTTTTCGGCTCATAAAACAATGCCAGTCCTGGGACTGGCATTGAGTTTGGAAATTCAGGCTCCCCGACAGAACCGCTGTCGACTAAGCCCTTGAACCCGAAAGTTCAAGGTGGAAGAAGCAGTAGGCTTTAAGGCTTTCCGTCTAGCGGACATGCACACCAGCCCAACGTGCAACTTCCAGGGTAGTGCGAATCGGCTCCGGGACATCGCCGACTGGCAAGCACGCCAGGGAGTGGGGCGAGTATACCTTAAACAGACTCGGCAATCAGCCCTTGGGTGCGTCTGAATCGGTGGAAAGCACCAGATCAACGCGTTCGAGCAGGTCACGCACTTGCTCGCGGGTCGAGCCGCTGGCCTGCACGTCAGGGCGCTCCTGCTTATGCAGCAGGTCGTGGGTAATGTTCAGCGCGGCCATCACGGCGATGCGGTCGGCGCCGATCACTTTGCCGCTGCTGCGGATTTCGCGCATCTTGCCGTCCAGGTAGCGGGCAGCGCTCACCAGGTTGCTGCGCTCTTCCTGGGGGCAGATGATCGAATATTCTTTGTCGAGGATCTGCACGGTAACGCTATTGCTTGAACTCATGAGTCTTGCTCCAGGGCCTTCAGGCGCGAAATCATCGATTCGACCTTACGCCGGGCGATTTCGTTTTTTTCAATGAGGTGAGCGCGTTCCTCGCGCCAGGTTTTTTCCTGAGCTAGTAGGAGTCCGTTTTGACTCTTAAGTTGCTCGACCCGATCAATTAGCAGTTCGAGTCTGGCCATCAGCGCTTGCAGGTCGGTGTCTTCCATTGGGTTCCACTGGATTGTCTGATGAATGGCAACTGCAGGATAAACGATCTGACGTCCTCGATAGTCTTGGTACGTCTGCCGGTGCTAGGATACAGCGCTCCATTCTAGACATTGCGCCGTCTGGCGCCTAGCTCACCATGCCCATTCAGAACTCCCCGTACGACGCTTTTTCCAAACTGCTGAGCACCAGCGGCCATCCTTGCTCGCCTGCCGAACTGCACGGCGTGCTGTTGGGCCGCAGCTGCACCGGTGTCGGCTTCGATGCCGACAACTGGCTGGCCGATGTGGCCGAGCTGCTGGAGAAAGAACCCGAAGAAAACGTGCGCAATGCGCTGATCGGCCTGCAAGAGATGGTCAAGGGCGAGCTGACCGGTGATGACGTCACCGTGGTCCTGCTGCTGCCCACCGACGATGCGCCGCTGGCCGAACGCGCCGCCGCGCTGGGCCAGTGGTGCCAGGGTTTCCTCCACGGTTTCGGCGTGAACGCCGGTGGCCTGGAGCTGAGCACCGACGCCAAGGAGGTGCTGCAGGACCTGGCAGCCATCTCCCAGGTGCAAGACGCCCTGGAAGAGTCCGAGGACGGCGAGGGCGACTACATGGAAGTCATGGAATACCTGCGCGTCGCGCCGTTGCTGTTGTTCACCGAGACCAAAAAGTCCGCTGAACCGGTCGCTGCTAAGCCGTCGTTGCACTAAGGCCGTCGCTGCACTAAACGAGGAAGCCCATCTGTCCATGATCCATATCCCCAAAGCGGAATACACCCGTCGCCGCAAGGCGCTCATGGCGCAGATGGAACCCAACAGCATCGCGATCCTGCCGGCCGCCGCCGTGGCGATCCGCAATCGTGATGTGGAGCATGTCTACCGCCAGGACAGCGACTTCCAGTACCTGAGCGGTTTTCCCGAACCGCAAGCGGTGATCGTGCTGATGCCCGGTCGCCAGCATGGCGAGTACGTGCTGTTCTGCCGCGAACGCAACGCCGAACGCGAATTGTGGGATGGCCTGCGCGCCGGCACCGAAGGCGCGATCCGTGATTACGGGGCTGACGACGCGTTTCCCATCACCGACATCGACGACATCCTGCCCGGCCTGATCGAAGGCCGTGACCGGGTGTATTCAGCCATGGGCAGCAATGCCGAATTCGACCGGCACGTGATGGAGTGGATCAACGTGATCCGCTCCAAAGCGCACCTGGGTGCCCAGCCGCCGAACGAATTCGTTGCCCTGGATCATCTGTTGCACGACATGCGCCTGTATAAATCGGCGGCGGAAGTGAAGGTGATGCGCGAGGCGGCGCGGATTTCCTGCGCGGCCCATGTGCGGGCGATGCAGGCCAGCCGTGCCGGCCTGCACGAGTTCAGCCTGGAAGCCGAGCTGGATTACGAATTCCGCAAGGGCGGCGCGAAAATGCCGGCCTATGGCTCCATCGTCGCGTCCGGGCGTAACAGCTGCATCCTGCATTACCAGCAGAATGACGCGCTGCTCAGGGACGGCGACCTGGTGCTGATCGACGCCGGTTGCGAGATCGACTGCTACGCCAGTGACATCACCCGCACCTGGCCGGTCAATGGCAAGTTTTCGCCCGAACAGAAGGCGATCTACGAAATTGTGCTGGCTTCCCAGGAAGCCGCCTTCAAGCAGATTGCGCCGAACAAGCATTGGAACCAGGCGCATGAGGCGACCGTGCAGGTCATCACTGCCGGGTTGGTCAAGCTGGGGTTGCTGCAAGGCGACGTTGACGAGTTGATCGCCAATGAGGCCTACCGCGCCTTTTACATGCACCGCGCCGGCCACTGGCTGGGCATGGATGTGCATGACGTGGGCGAGTACAAAGTGGGCGGTGAATGGCGCGTGCTGGAAGTCGGCATGGCCTTGACCGTGGAGCCGGGGATCTATATTTCACCGGACAACCAGAACGTAGCGAAGAAGTGGCGTGGCATTGGCGTACGCATCGAGGACGACGTGATAGTGACCAAGCAAGGCTGTGAAATCCTGACCGGCGCGGTGCCCAAGACGGTGGCCGAGATCGAAGCACTGATGGCGGCTGCCCGATGAGCCGGGTCAACCTGGCGATCATCGGCGGCGGTCTGGTGGGCGCCAGCCTAGCCCTGGCGTTGCAGGCCGGGGCCAAGGCGCGCGGCTGGAAAATCGCACTGATCGAACCCTTCGCGCCGGGTGACAGCTATCAGCCGAGCTACGATGCGCGTTCTTCGGCGTTGTCCTTTGGTGCCCGGCAGATCTATCAGCGCCTGGGCGTGTGGCAGGATATTTCCCGTCGCGCCGAGCCGATCAAGCAGATTCATGTGTCCGACCGTGGACGCTTCTCCACCGCGCGTCTGTCAGCCCTGGAAGAGGGGGTGCCGGCCCTCGGTTACGTGGTGGAAAACGCCTGGCTGGGCCAATGCCTGTGGCAAGGCCTGGATAAAGAGGTGGTCAGCTGGCGCTGCCCGGCGGAAGTCACGCGCATGGAGCCGCTGCCCGACGGCTATCGCCTGACCCTCAATGACGAAACCGTACTCGAGTGTGACCTTGCGGTATTGGCCGATGGCGGCCGCTCCGGTCTGCGCGAGCAGCTTGGCATCGGCGTGAAAACCCGGCCCTACAACCAGAGCGCGCTGATCGCCAATATCACCCCGAGCGAAGCCCACAATGGCGAAGCGTTCGAGCGTTTCACCGATGAGGGGCCGATGGCCTTGCTGCCGCTGCCCGACAACCGCTGTGCGCTGGTCTGGACGCGCATCGGCATGGACGCCCAGCGCCTGGCCAATCTGGATGAGCGCAGTTTCCTGAGCGAATTGCAGGGCGTGTTCGGCTATCGCCTGGGCACCCTGAAACAAGTGGGCGCGCGGCATCTGTATCCGCTGAGCCTGGTGGAAGCGGAAGAGCAAGTGCGCTCGCACCTGGTGGTGCTCGGCAATGCCGCGCATAGCCTGCACCCGATCGCCGGGCAGGGTTTCAACCTGTCCCTGCGCGATGCCAATGCCCTGGCCGAAGCCTTGCTGGCCGGGCCGGCAGTGCCGGGTGACCTGGCGACACTGCAACGCTATCGCGAGCGCCAGCGCCTGGACCAGCAACTGACCGTGGGTTTCTCCGACCAGGTCACGCGCCTGTTCGGCAGCGGGCAACCGCTGGTGGCGCTGGGGCGCAACATGGGCCTGCTTGGCCTGGACCTGTTACCGCCGGCCAAACGCTGGTTCGCCCGCCAGGCCATGGGCCTGGGCACGCGCTCCGATGCGTAAGTGGCTGATGGAGAACCCGGGCCGCGACAAGGTTCAGATTCATGACGGCTGCGGCACCTTGGTGGCGCGGGTCGACAAAACCCTTTACGTGCGGCGCAAGCCGCCAGCGAGACAGGCTTGACTATGGACATGCACGCAGATGTGCTGATTGTCGGGGCCGGAATGGTCGGAAGCGCCCTGGCGCTGGCGTTGCAGGGCAGTGGCCTGCAGGTGTTGCTGCTTGACGGCAGTCCGTTGAGCGTCAAGCCGTTCGAACCGGCAGCGCCGTTTGAACCGCGGGTGAGTGCGCTGTCCGCCGCCAGCCAGCGCATTCTGGAGCGCCTTGGCGTGTGGGACGGCATCGTCCAGCGCCGCGCCAGCCCGTATGGCGAGATGCACGTGTGGGACGGCAGCGGCACTGGGCAGATCCACTTCTCGGCGGCCAGCGTACATGCCGAAGTGCTGGGGCATATCGTCGAGAACCGCGTGGTCCAGGATGCCTTGCTGGACCGCCTGCATGATTGCGACCTGGGGCTGCTGGCCAATGCGCGCCTGGAGCAGATGCGCCGTTCCGGCGATGACTGGCTGCTGACCCTGGCCGATGGGCGCAAGCTGCGCGCGCCGCTGGTGGTCGCCGCCGACGGCGCCAACTCGGCGGTGCGCCGCCTGACCGGCACGCCCACCCGTGAATGGGATTACCTGCATAACGCCATCGTGACCAGCGTACGCAGCAGCCAGCCGCACCGACGCACGGCGTGGCAACGCTTCACCGACACCGGCCCGCTGGCGTTTTTGCCGCTGGTGCGCGATGGGCAAGAGGATTGGTGCTCGATTGTGTGGTCGACCACGCCGGCGGAGTCCGAGCGCCTGATGGCGCTGGACGATGAACGCTTTTGTGATGAATTGGAGCGTGCCTTTGAAGGGCGCCTCGGCAACGTGATCAGCGCCGACCCGCGCGTCTGCGTGCCGTTGCGTCAGCGCCACGCCAAACGCTATGTGGCCGAAGGCCTGGCATTGATTGGCGATGCGGCCCACGTCATCCACCCGCTGGCGGGGCAGGGCGTGAACCTGGGGTTTCTCGATGCTGCGGTGCTGGCTGAAGTGCTGCTGGCGGCCAACGAACGTGGTGAACGTCTGGCGGATGTGAAGGTGCTGAGCCGCTACGAGCGGCGGCGCATGCCGCATAACCTGGCGCTGATGGCGGCCATGGAAGGTTTCGAGCGTTTGTTCCAGGCTGATCAACTGCCGTTGCGCTGGCTGCGCAATGCCGGCTTGAAAATCGTCGACCAACTGCCGGAAGCCAAGGCATTGTTTGTACGCCAGGCCTTGGGCTTGACCGGCGACCTCCCGGACCTGGCCAAACCGTAAATTGAAATGCTGCCCCATGTGGGAGGGGCGGTGCGACGATTCGACTTGCCCCCGATGAGGCCGCCAGCCCTCACGCATACCTCCGGCCGTGCAACATCTGGTAACGCCTCCAGCAAGCGGTACCAAATGTGAGTCCTTATCATTTGCGCTCTTTTTGCAAATGAGCGACCGCACCCATGTTGGCACCCAAGCGCCTCCTGACTGCCCTGGCACTCACCCTGATCGGCAGCACCACCGTGCAGGCCGCCGACGAAGTGGTGGTGTACTCCTCGCGCATCGACGAACTGATCAAGCCGGTGTTCGACGCCTACACCCGCAAGACCGGTGTACAGGTCAAATTCATCACTGATAAGGAAGCGCCGCTGATGCAGCGCATCAAGGCCGAAGGCGAAAACGCCACCGCCGACCTGCTGCTCACCGTCGACGCTGGCAACCTCTGGCAGGCCGAGCAGATGGGCATCCTGCAGCCGTTCACCTCCGAGGTGATCGACAAGAACATTCCGCTGCAATACCGTTCTTCGGCCCACGCCTGGACCGGCTTGAGCCTGCGCGCGCGCACCATCGCCTATTCCACCGACCGGGTAAAACCGGGCGACCTGACCACCTACGAAGCCCTGGCCGACAAGCAGTGGGAAGGCCGGCTGTGCCTGCGCACGGCGAAAAAGGTCTACAACCAGTCACTGACCGCCACGCTGATCGAAACCCATGGCGCGAGCAAGACTGAAGAAATCGTCAAAGGCTGGGTGAATAACCTGTCCACCGATGTGTTCTCCGACGATATCGCGGTGCTGGAGGCGATCAATGCCGGGCAATGCGATGTGGGTATCGTCAACACGTACTACTACGGTCGCCTGCACAAGCAGAAGCCGGACCTGGCGGTGAAGCTGTTCTGGCCGAACCAGGGCGACCGTGGCGTGCATGTGAACCTGTCGGGCATCGGCCTGACCAAGCACGCGCCACACCCGGCGGCGGCCAAGGCTTTGGTGGAGTGGATGACCACGCCCGGGGCGCAGCAGATTTTCGCCGATGTGAACCAGGAGTTCCCCGCCAACCCAGCGGTACCGCCGTCGGCCGAAGTGGCGAGCTGGGGCAAATTCGTGGCCGACACCTTGCCGGTGGAAGTGGCGGGCAAGCGCCAGGCCGAGGCTATCCGCTTGATGGATCGCGCCGGCTGGAACTGATTTTGTAAATCGCCGCAGATCAAAATGTGGGAGGGGGCTTGCCCCCGATTGCGGAGTGTCAGTCTAATCATCAGTGGCTGATTCACCGCCATCGGGGGCAAGCCCCCTCCCACACTGTTTTATGTCTGCTTTCAGATACTCCATTCCCAGGGAATTTGCTCTTGGCCCATCCCGCCCAACGCCGCTGGTACCTGCCGGTCTTCAGCGTCGCCGCCCTGGTGCTGCTGCCGCTGAGCGTGCTGTTGCTGTCCTGGCAAAGCGTCGACCACCAGATCTGGTCCCACCTCTGGGACACCCAGATGCCCCGTTTGCTGGGTAACACCTTGACCCTGGTGCTCGGCGTTGGCCTTGGCGTGACGTTGCTGGGCGTAAGCCTGGCCTGGCTGACCAGCCTCTGCGAATTCCCCGGGCGGCGCTGGCTGGATTGGGCACTGATGCTGCCCTTTGCAATTCCGGCCTACGTGTTGGCCTTCGTGTTCGTGGGACTGCTGGATTTTGCGGGCCCCGTGCAAACCCTGCTGCGCGACGTGTTCGGCGCCGGGCTGCGCCTGCCGCGTGTGCGTTCCACCAGCGGCGTGATCATCGTATTGGTGCTGGTGTTCTACCCCTATGTCTACCTGCTGGCGCGCTCCGCATTCCTGGCTCAGGGCAAGGGCTTGATGGAAGCGGCGCGGGTGCTGGGCCAGTCGCCCTGGCAAGCGTTCTGGCGCGTGGCGCTGCCCATGGCCCGTCCGGCGATTGGAGCGGGTGTCGCCCTCGCCTTGATGGAAACCCTGGCGGATTTCGGTGCGGTCTCGGTGTTCAATTTCGACACGTTCACCACCGCCATCTATAAAACCTGGTACGGCTTTTTCAGCCTGTCCAGCGCAGCCCAACTGGCCAGCCTGTTGCTGCTGGTGGTGATGCTGGTGCTGTATGGCGAGCGGCGCGCTCGGGGAGCGAGCCGGCCCAGCAACGAGCGCCCGCGAGGCAAGGCGTTGTATCACCTGCGTGGGTTCAAGGCGGCAGCGGCCAGTGGCTGGTGTGGCTTGGTGTTTGCCTGCGCGTTTGTGATCCCGATACTGCAACTGGTGGCCTGGTTCTGGCAACGCGGCCGGTTCGACCTGGATGAGCGCTACACCGGCCTGATCCTGCACACCCTGTACCTGGGCGCGATTGCGGCGCTGATCACCGTCGGAGTGGCGCTGATACTGGCGTTCGCCAACCGCCTTGCGCCGACTCGGGCGATTCGCTCCGGCATCAGCCTGGCCAATGTCGGTTATGCCTTGCCCGGCTCGGTGCTGGCGGTGTCGATCATGCTCGCCTTCAGCTACCTGGACCGCGAACTGGTGGTGCCGCTGTCGGGCTGGCTGAGCGGTGCGGGCAAACCGTTGCTGCTGGGCAGCCTCTCGGCGCTGGTGCTCGCCTACCTGGTGCGGTTCCTGGCGGTGGCCTACGGGCCGCTGGAAAACAGCCTGGCGCGTATCCGTCCGTCGTTGCCCGAGGCCGCCCGAAGCCTGGGCGTGAGCGGGCCACAACTGTTTTGCAAGGTGTATCTGCCGCTGTTGCTGCCCGGCACCCTGAGCGCGGCGCTGCTGGTGTTCGTCGATGTGCTCAAGGAAATGCCCGCCACCTTGCTGATGCGCCCGTTTGGCTGGGACACCCTGGCGGTGCGGATCTTTGAAATGACCAGTGAAGGGGAGTGGGCGCGGGCCTCGCTGCCGGCGCTGACCCTGGTACTGGTTGGGTTGTTGCCGGTCATCGGACTGATCCGACGTTCCGCACGACAAATCGGTTAGGTGCCAGTCCTACAGCTTGCGGCTACAATGCGCGGCATTCGGTGTGCCGCGTCTTTCGAGGCGGGTTGCCACAGGTGTCTGCAGGCCTTGTCACCCAAGGCGCTCGGCACTAACGGCAACTCTGCGCACCTTCGCCAAGCCCGGAAGGAGACACCCATGGGACAGCGTACGCCTCTGTATGACCTGCATCTCGCCCTCGGCGCGAAAATGGTCGATTTTGGCGGTTGGGATATGCCTTTGCATTACGGCTCGCAGGTTGAGGAGCACCATCAGGTGCGGCGCGACTGCGGGGTGTTCGATGTATCTCATATGACCGTGATCGATGTCAGCGGCCTTCAGGCCAAGGAATGGCTCCAGCACTTGCTGGCCAATGACGTCGATCGATTGCACGGCTGCGGCCGCGCGTTGTACAGCGCCATGCTCAACGAGCAGGGCGGGGTAGTGGACGACATGATCGTCTACCGTACCGAAACCGGTTACCGGCTGGTGGTCAACGCCGCCACCCGTGACCAGGACATGGCCTGGATGCAGGCGCAACTGGGCAGCTATCAAGTGCAACTCCGGGAGCGCTCCGAGTTGGCCATGCTCGCCATTCAAGGTCCCCATGCGCGGCACAAGATCGCCGAATTGGTGACCCAGTCCCGTGGCACCCTGATCCATCAGCTCAAGCCGTTCGAAGGCCAGGCCGACGGCGACTGGTTTATTGCCCGCACCGGTTACACCGGCGAAGACGGCCTGGAAATTGTCCTGCCTGCCGACCAGGCGCCGGGTTTTTTCAACGATCTGGTGGGCGCCGGTATCTCCCCCATCGGCCTCGGTGCCCGCGACACCCTGCGCCTGGAAGCCGGCATGAACCTGTATGGCCAGGATATCCACCGGCAGGTATCACCCCTGGCCGCCAACATGGCCTGGAGCATCGCCTGGGAGCCCGCAGGGCGAAATTTCATCGGCCGCGCCGCGCTGGAGGCGGAAAAGGCTGCCGGCGTGCAATTCAAATTAGTGGGACTGGTCCTGGAAGAACGTGGGGTTCTGCGCGCTCACCAGGTGGTTCGTATCGCCAATGTTGGCGAAGGGGAGATCACCAGTGGTAGTTTCTCACCTACGCTGAGCAAATCCATTGCCCTGGCGCGCGTACCGACGGCGACTGCCGACCGGGCCGAAGTGGAAATCCGCGGCAAGTGGTACCCGGTGCGAGTGGTCAAGCCGACCTTTGTACGCCATGGCAAAACCCTGATCTAACTATTTTCCGGCAGGCCTATGGCCGCTGACATTTCTTCTTGAGGACACAGACTATGAGCAATATCCCTGCCGACCTGCGTTTTGCCGAAAGTCACGAGTGGGCCCGCCTGGAAGCCGACGGCAGCGTGACCGTCGGGATCTCCGACCATGCACAGGAAGCCTTGGGTGATGTGGTGTTTGTTGAACTGGCTGAGGTCGGTGCCACTTTTGAAGCGCAAGGCCAGGCGGGTGTGGTTGAGTCGGTGAAAGCCGCTTCGGATATCTACTCGCCGGTTGCTGGCGAGGTGATTGCGGTCAACGAAGAGTTGAGTGGCAGTCCTGAGCTGCTGAATTCTGACCCGTACGGCGCCTGGATCTTCAAGCTCAAGCCAAGCAACCCTGCTGATCTGGACAAGCTACTTGACGCTGCCGGCTACAAAGCCGCTATCGGCGAGTAAACGCAAGGCCCATGTGGGTGGGGGCTTGCTCCCGATAGCGGTGGTTCAGTCAAAGATGCATTGGCTGACACTCCGTCATCGGGGGCAAGCCCCCTCCCACATTAAGTGATCAGCCTGCTTTCAATACCGCTTTGACCGCCGCCACGGCCCGCTCTACATCCGCCTTCGTCATCGCCGTGAACATCGGCAAGGACACGATCAAACGCCCAACACGCTCCGCCACCGGGAACATGCCTTCCTTGAACCCTTGTGCCCGATACAGGCTCAG
Source organism: Pseudomonas sp. R4-35-07 (assembly GCF_003852235.1). Classification (NCBI taxonomy): domain Bacteria; kingdom Pseudomonadati; phylum Pseudomonadota; class Gammaproteobacteria; order Pseudomonadales; family Pseudomonadaceae; genus Pseudomonas; species Pseudomonas sp. R4-35-07. The sequence continues at coordinate 5,569,868 of NZ_CP027732.1, read as the reverse complement.
CAGGTGGATCGGCGGGTAGTGATAACCGATGCCGACGCCGTGGGCCTGCATCCGCTCCATAAAGGTGGCGCGGGCAGGCAAACCGTCCTGACGCTCCGGCAATACCAGTTGGAACAGGTGCCAGTTGCTGTTTTCGAAGTCTGCAGGCGGCAGTTGCGCGCCGTACACTTGTTCAAAATCGCTGCCGAAGCATTCGAAGTAGTGCCGAGCCAGGTTCTGGCGATGGGCGGTGATCTTCTCGATATGCGCAAACTGCCCCAAGCCAATGGCGGCGGCAATGTCGGTCATGTTGAATTTGCCACCCAGCACGTCCACATCCAGGCCATCAAAACCGCTGCGGGTCACGCCTTGCAGGCGGTATTTCTCGGCCAGGCGCGCTTCATCGGCGTTGTTGAGCACCAGGCAGCCGCCTTCGGATGAGGTGATGTTCTTGTTTGCTTGGAAACTGAACGACACGAAGTCGCCGCTGGCGCCGATGCGTTCCCCGTCCCAACTGGAACCCAGGGCCTGGGCGGCGTCCTCGATGATGCGCAGGTTGTACTTGTTGGCCAGCGCATAAAGCATCGGCATGTCCAGGGGCAAGCCGGCCAGATAGACCGGGATGATCGCCTTGGTGCGCGGGGTTATCGCGGCTTCAACCTGGGCCAGGTCGATGTTGCGGGTCACCGGGTCAATATCGGCGAATACCGCAGTGGCGCCTACCTCCAGAATAACGTTGGCCGTGGCAACCCATGAAATCGGTGTGGTAATGACTTCATCCCCAGGCCCGATACCGGCGATACGCAGGGCAATCTCCATGGTGCACGTGCCGGAGTTGAAGGTGCGTACCGGCCGGCCTCCGAAATATTCCGACAGCTGCGCTTCGAACGCCTGCACCTTCGGCCCGCTGGTGATCCAGCCCGAGCGCAGCACATCGCCGACCGCCGAGATGGTGGCTTCATCGATGGTAGGTTTGGAAAACGGCAGGAAGGGCTGTTGGCTCATGACGAAGAGGGCATCCGTTTCAGGTAGGCGATGAGTAATGGACGTGTCAGCCCTGCATGGTTGCACGGCTCGACTGAATATAGCCTGTCGCCCGTGAATGATTCGTCACGCTCCAGGCAAAAAAATGCCGCTTGAAAAAGCGGCATTTTTTAATGTGCAGGTATTACTCGGTTACAGCGTTCTTCGCGAGGATGGCGTTGGCCAGTTCCATATCCGTGGCTTGCAGGCCAGGGTTATCAGCACGGACCTTCTGCATGGCCGCTTCCAGGTACGGGCCGCGAATGCCGCCGTTGCTGGCGACGAAGCTGCCGGCGTCGTCCTGGGCGGCGACTACCAGCTTGTGGTCCTTGAAGGTCAGGTAGGTCGAGCCGGTGGTGGCGCCCGACGAGATGACATTACGCCAGAAGCTATCGGCCATGGCTGAGCCGACAGGGAGGGAGAGCACAGCGAGGGTTGCGACAGCATATTTAAGACGCATGATGGGTGACTCCGGTGGGTTATCTGTACATTTTGATTGTAGTTAACCTGATCCAGTTCCATCACTGACTAAACAGTTTCAACCTTTAAAACCACCCCATCCTGGCCAATCACGCGCACTTGAGCGCCTACGGGCGCATCGACACCGGTGACCATCCATACGCCATCGCCGACTTTAACCTTGCCCCTGCCATCTACGATCGCCTGATGCACCAAGAAGGTGCGTCCGACCAACTCTGAACCGCGCTCATTCAAGCCGGGTTGATCGCTGGCCTTGGCGCCGCTGCGTTGGCGTTTCCACCAGTACACGGCCGTCAATATTGACAACAGGGCGAACAGCAGCAGTTGCCACTCAAGTCCCAGGGGCGGGACGATAAACTTGATCACTCCCACGGCGGCTGCGGCGATACCCATCCACAACAGGTAGCCTCCCGCGCCGAACACCTCGAGAATCAACAACACGGTGCCCAGCGCCAGCCAGTCCCAGAACGAAAGGTGCAGCAGGAATTCCCACATGATGGCGACCTCAGCCTTTCTTGTTGTCGAAAGCCGCTTTGACGATCTCGCCGATACCACCCACGGCACCGATCACCTGGCTGGCTTCCAGCGGCATCAGGATTACCTTGCTGTTGTTGGCCGACGCCAGCTTGCCCAGGGCATCGATGTATTTCTGCGCGACGAAGTAGTTCACCGCCTGCACGTTACCGGATGCGATCGCTTCCGATACCACCTGGGTCGCCCGGGCTTCAGCCTCGGCCTGACGCTCGCGCGCTTCGGACTCAAGGAAGGCGGCCTGGCGGCTACCCTCGGCCTCGAGGATCTGCGCCTGCTTCTTGCCCTCGGCGGTGAGGATCGCCGAGGCTCGCAGGCCTTCGGCTTCGAGGATCTGCGCACGCTTGATCCGCTCGGCTTTCATCTGCCCGGACATGGCCGCCATCAGGTCGGCAGGCGGGCTGATGTCCTTGATTTCGATACGGGTGATCTTGATGCCCCACGGTGCCGTGGCTTCGTCGACGGTGCGCAGCAGTTTTTCATTGATACCGTCGCGCTGGCTCAGCATCGCATCCAGCTCCATGGAGCCAAGCACCGTACGGATATTGGTTTGCAGCAAATTGCGGATGGCATGCTCGAGGTTGTTCACCTCATACGCGGCCTGGGCCGTGTTCACCACTTGGAAGAAGCACACGGCGTCGATCTGTACGGTGGCGTTGTCGGCGGTAATCACTTCCTGGGGGGGAATATCTAGCACGCTTTCCATCACGTTGATCTTGCGGCCGATGCGGTCCATGACCGGGATGATAATGTTGAGGCCAGGCTTGAGGGTGTTGGTATAGCGGCCGAAACGTTCGACTGTCCACTGGTAGCCCTGGGGCACCACTTTGAAACCCATGAACAGGATGGCAATGGCCAACCCCACGAAAAGAAGCAGTACGGTTCCGATCTGCATAACGATTCCCTATCTGATGATGTCAGTGACACGACGTTCGGCCGAGTGTAACGGTCTCGTCACGGATAAGGACGGTTTCAATGCCCAACAAACAAAGGATTTGTTTCTGAATCCCCAGGGGTCACCCTCAGGACTTCCGCCATCGTCGTCAGCCCGGCCTTCACCTTTTGCAGGCCAGCCATGCGCAGGCTGTGCATGCCTTGCCCGAGAGCCGCATGGCGCAAGGCCTGCACGTCCGCGCCGGGGGTAATCAGCGCCTTGAGGGTTTCGTCCACCGTCATGATCTCATAGAGCCCGGCTCTGCCCCGGTAACCACTGTCACGGCATTCAACGCAGCCAGCGGCTTCATAGGCGTCGGCCACGGCGTGTTTGCAATGGGAGCACAGCACACGCACCAAGCGTTGCGCCATGACGCCTATCAGCGTTGCCTTGATCAAATAATGAGCGATCCCCAGTTCCTGCAAGCGGCTGATCGCGCTCGGCGCGTCGTTGGTATGCAGGGTCGACAGCACCAGGTGCCCGGTCAGCGCGGCCTGGATCGCCATTTCGGCGGTTTCCCGGTCGCGAATCTCGCCGATCATGATGATGTCCGGGTCCTGGCGCAGTAACGCGCGGATACCGCTGGCGAAGGTCAGGTCGATGTTGTGCTGCACCTGCATCTGGTTGAACGCCGGTTCGACCATCTCGATGGGGTCCTCCACCGTGCACAGGTTGACCTCCCGGCTCGCCAGTTGCTTGAGGGTGGCGTAAAGCGTGCTGGTCTTGCCCGAGCCGGTCGGGCCGGTGACCAGGATAATGCCGTGGGCCTGTCGGGTCATGGCCTGCCAGCGCTGTTGATCTTCGGCAGACAAGCCCAGCTGGTCGAAATCCTTGAGCAGCACCTGGGGGTCAAAAATGCGCATGACCAGCTTCTCGCCAAAAGCGGTGGGCAAGGTCGAAAGGCGCAGTTCCACTTCAGCCCCCGCCGGGGTTTTCATCTTGATGCGCCCATCCTGGGGTTTGCGCTTCTCTGCCACGTTCATACGGCCAAGGCTTTTCAGGCGGCTGACGACAGCGGTGGTGACCTGTGGCGGAAATTGGTAGACGTCATGCAACAGGCCATCGATGCGAAAGCGCACACGACCCTGTTCGCGGCAGGGCTCGATATGAATATCGCTCGCCCGCTGACCAAAGGCGTACTGCAGCAGCCAGTCGACGATATTGACGATGTGCGCGTCATCGGCGTGCGGCTCCTTATCGCTGGCGCCGAGGTTGAGCAGTTCGGCATTGCCGGGCGCTGCCATTTTTTGATCAGCCCCACTGACCGATTTGGCCAACCGATAGAACTCGTTGATGCAGCGCTGGATCGCCTGGGGATTGGCCACCACGCGCTTGATCGTGCGTTTGAGTACTTGGGAAAGCCCGGCCTCCCAGCCACTGACATGGGGTTGAGCGCTGGCGATCGTGACGCTGCGCGCATCCACGGCGACTGCGAGGATGGCATGACGTTGGGCGAAGGCATGGGACATCAACGGCACCACCGTCGCGACGTCGATCTTCAGCGGGTCGATGCGCAGATAAGGTTGCTCGACCTGCCGGGCCAGCCATTGGGTTAACGTTTCCAGGCATGGCCCTTCTGCGGCGATACGCTCCAGGGGATGCTGGGCGCTGGTGGGCGCGGACAACAACCGTTGCGCCGTCTCTGCCGTGATCAGCTCCTGCTCGAGCAATGCAGGCAGCAACGGATGCAGTTCCAGAGGGCGATCTGGCAGGGCGGTGGACATGAGAGTTTCCTGGTGGGCGTCGGGTGTAATCCCAGGCTAGCCAGCTTCTGAAAACTCTGCGTGTACGTGTATTGCAGGTTTTTACCGAGACGTTGCGGCCACGGCTTGAAGCCGCGCGCAGTCGGCCGGGCGCAGTTCCAGGGAACACACGCTGATCAGGTTTCGAATCTTTTCACCGATCACCTGGGCGCGGTGCCAGCTCAGGCCGCCCATCATGATGTCGATGCGCAGCAGGTCGTCTTCCCTGTTCACGCTCACCTGATTGGGCGTGAGAAATTGCAGCGCGAAGTAATTCAACACCCGACACAGTACGTCCGGCTCCGCCTCCGCGACGATTCGATAATGCGCCTCGCAGTGAAGGCTATCGACGGCCCATGCATCGGCGCGGGTAACAGAGTGAGCGGTTTCGACGGCGTGCATGTTGATTCTCCAAATTCGACTGAAGAAATTTTTACACGCAGCGCCTGAGATTTCTTATCTCAAATCGAACAGATTGGCAGATAATCGAATCAATCAATTCAGCTTAATCAATTTATAAGGTATTTCTATGCAAAGCGAACTGGACGCTTATGACCGTCGTATCCTGGCCCTGCTCCAAGAGGACGCTTCGCTCTCCAGCGCACAGATCGCCGAGCAGGTCGGCCTCTCGCAGTCACCATGTTGGCGGCGTATTCAGCGGCTCAAAGAGGATGGCGTGATCCGTGGCCAGGTCACCTTGCTGGACCGCAAAAAAATCGGCCTCAACACGCAGATTTTCGCCGAGGTCAAACTCAACGCCCACGGTCGGTCCAACTTCACCGAGTTTACCGAGGCGATTCGTGGCTTTCCGGAAGTGCTGGAGTGTTATGTGCTGATGGGCGCGGTGGATTTTCTGTTGCGCATTGTTGCGTCGGATATCGAGGCGTACGAGCGGTTTTTCTTTGATAAGTTGTCGATGGTGCCGGGGATTCAGGAGGTTAATTCGATTGTGGCGTTGTCGGAAATAAAATCCACAACCAGCCTGCCAGTATTGCGCTAGCAGGTCCGGCCCTATCGGGAGCAAGCCCCCTCCCACAGTTGACCGAGTTCCTACTTTGGAATGCAGTTATATGTGGGAGGGGCGGTGCGACGATTCGACTTGCCCCCGATGGCGATCTTACAGACGCAGCAAAGTCTTCCAGGCACGATTCTGATAAACCGCAATCGCCTGGTGCATCCGCGCATCCAGCGACTCATCGGTGATCGGCTGGTTAGCCAGGTGCGCCAGCTTGTTCAGTTCGCCGTACAAACGGTCCAGTTCCGGAATATCCACCACCTGACGGGCATGGTGCAGCCAGGCCTGGATGCGTTCGATACGCGGCAGTTGCTCGGCCAGGTCTTCCGGCTGTTGCTGGTAGCGCGGCAGTTGCAGAGCAACGGCGTCGTCGGCCAGCAGGCGCGGTAGCCAGTTGGTGATTTGCGCAGCGCCCTGGCGGTTGCCGCGCACGTTACGCTCGGCGGTCCAGGTGCGGGCCAGCAGCCAGCGCGAGGTGTTCAGGGAGAACAGGCCCCAGCGCACGTCCTGCAGCTCTTCAACGAACTGCTCCGGCGCGGCTTTGCGGATGTCTTCATCGTCGTCACCGGCCTGGACCAGCGGGCGCCAGTCTTCCAGCAACGCATCCAGGACACTGCGCAATTCGCTGGTGGATTGACGCGGCGCGGCCTGGCCGAGGCTGCCGATCAGCGCGCGCAATTCGCCGAGGGTCTCGACCCAGTCCTGCAGCAAGCGCCAGTGGCCATTGAAGCGATATTGCTCGGCCAGGCGCTGGCTGCTGCCCAGCAAGTGCCACATGATTGCGGCGAAGGCATCGTCCAACGGCATTTCGGCGTGGATCTGCGGTGCCGGCAGGCTCAAGGAATAGCTGCTGGCGTCATACAGGCGATAGCCGCGCTCGGCCTTGCTGATGTCACACGGCATCAGCGCCAGGGTCGCGGCCAGTTCGGCGGCCAGTTCCAGCAGGGCGGCCGGTTCGCCTTCGCGCAGTTCCAGTTCCAGCTCGCAGATTTCTTCCTTCTGCTTGCCGACCACCACGTGGCCCAGGTCCAGGGCGGCTTCGATCACCACCTTGGCCTTGCCGCGACCCCAGGCGATTTCGGCGCGCTCGCGCACGAAGTCGGTGGTGAAGATCGGCTTGAGGGTCTTTTTGTCCAGCTCGGCCAGTTGCTCGGGCCAGCATTCGCCGTCGAGCTTCTTCACGTCGAGCTTGGCCTTGGGCAGGTCCCAGTTGTATTCGTTACGTTCCGACAAACCGGCGACGCTCTGGCCACGGGTCTTGAGGGTCTGGATGATGTCGTCACCGTCCTTGCGCAAGCGCAGGGCCACCTTGGCCTGGGCCAGGTCGCGCTCGGGGGTGTCGAAATACTGGTTCATCAACTCACGGCGTTCCCAGCCACTTTTGTTGCGTTTTTTCAGTAGCGGGTGCTCACGCAGCGCGGCGAGTGTTTCGCGGCTGACACGGAGCTTGATTTCGGTTTCTTTCTGCATGGCCGGAAAATCCAGGATCGGGAGCGCAGCCGGGGAAAAGTGTGGCTGCCAAGGTCGTGCAGTGTACAGGACTGAGCCCGGCAACGTGCCGCAACGGTTTATTGTGTCGTGCAGATGGCTCTATAGTGGGGTTCATCCGGGAAGTTGGAGACCGCGCATGCCGTTACCGTCCATGAAAGAGCAGTTCGCCGCGTTGATTGCCGCGCCGTCGGTCAGTTGCACGCAGGCGTCCCTCGACCAGACCAATCGCCCGGTGATCGACCTGCTCGCCACCTGGCTGGGCGACCTGGGCTTCTCCATCGACATCCAGCAGGTCAGCCCCGGCAAGTTCAACCTGTTGGCAAGTTTCGGCAGTGGCCCCGGTGGCCTGGTGCTGGCTGGTCATAGCGACACGGTGCCCTACGACGCGGCCCTGTGGAAAACCGACCCGCTCAAGCTGACGGAAGTCGACGGCCGCTGGGTAGGATTGGGCAGTTGCGACATGAAGGGTTTTTTTGCGCTGGCGATTGAAGCGGTGCTGCCGCTGCTGGACCAACCATTCAAGCAACCGCTGCTGATCCTCGCCACCTGCGATGAAGAAAGCTCCATGTCCGGTGCCCGCGCACTGGCCGAGGCGGGGCGGCCACTGGGCCGGGCGGCGGTGATCGGCGAACCGACCGGCCTCAAGCCGATCCGCCTGCACAAAGGCGTGATGATGGAACGCATCGACATCCTAGGGCGCAGCGGCCATTCGTCGGACCCAAGCCTTGGTCACAGTGCCCTTGAAGCCATGCACGACGCCATCGGCGAACTGCGCGGCCTGCGCCTTGCCTGGCAGCGCGAATACCGCAACCCGCAGTTCAGCGTGCCGCAGCCGACCCTGAACTTCGGCTGCATCCATGGCGGCGACAACCCCAACCGCATCTGTGGCCAATGCTCCCTGGAGTTCGACCTGCGCCCCCTGCCGGGCATGGACCCTGCGGTGCTGCGCGCCGCCATTCGGCAAAAACTCGAGCCCCTGGCCGAGCGGCATAAGGTCAAGATCGATTACGCGCCGCTGTTCCCGGAAGTACCGCCCTTCGAGCAGCCGGAAGACGCGGAGTTGGTAAGGGTGGCGGAACGTTTGACCGGCCACCGTGCCGAAGCAGTGGCGTTCGGCACCGAAGCGCCTTATCTTCAGCGCCTTGGTTGCGAAACCCTGGTGCTCGGCCCTGGCGATATCGCCTGTGCGCACCAGCCGGGCGAATACCTCGAAATGTCACGCTTGACGCCTACAGTGCGTCTATTGCGGGAACTGATCGAACATTACTGCCTGAAACCTGCATAAATTAACCCCTGCCTGTTCGTACATAGAAAGGAGAGTGAGCGTGTCGCCAAGCCTGTTCCGACGATAACCATCAGCCCGCTGTGCGCTTTCACGATTGATCCTTTTTTGGCTGCTTTTTATTACAGGCCCAGGTGTTATGCCCGACTACGTTAATTGGCTTCGTCACGCTTCGCCCTACATCAATGCCCACCGCGACTGCACCTTTGTGGTCATGCTGCCTGGCGATGGGGTGGAACACCCGAACTTCGGCAATATCGTCCACGACCTGGTGCTGTTGCACAGCCTGGGCGTGCGACTGGTGCTGGTGCACGGCTCGCGTCCGCAGATTGAAGCGCGCCTTGAAGCGCGCGGCCTTACCCCGGCTTATCACGAAGGTTTGCGCATTACCGATGCGGCGACGCTCGAGTGCGTGATCGACGCGGTGGGGCAGTTGCGTATTGCCATCGAAGCGCGCCTGTCCATGGACATGGCGTCATCGCCCATGCAGGGCTCGCGCTTGCGGGTGGCCAGCGGCAACCTGGTGACCGCGCGGCCAATCGGTGTGCTCGAAGGCGTGGACTATCACCACACCGGCGAAGTGCGCCGGGTCGACCGCAAGGGCATTAACCGGTTGCTGGACGAGCGCTCCATCGTATTGCTGTCGCCGTTGGGTTATTCGCCCACCGGTGAGATTTTCAACCTGGCCTGCGAAGACGTTGCCACCCGTGCCGCCATCGACCTGGGCGCCGACAAGTTGCTGCTGTTTGGTGCCGACCTGGGCCTGATCGATGAAAACGGCCGACTGGTGCGTGAGTTGCGTCCGCAGCAAGTGCCGGCGCACCTGCAGCGCCTGGGCAGCAACTATCAGGCAGAGCTGCTCGATGCCGCCGCCGAAGCCTGTCGTGGTGGGGTAGGGCGCAGCCATATTGTCAGCTACGTCGAAGACGGCGCTTTGCTCACCGAACTGTTCACCCGCGACGGCGGCGGTACGCTGGTTGCCCAGGAGCAATTCGAACTGGTGCGCGAAGCGGCGATTGAAGACGTCGGCGGTTTGCTCGACCTGATCAGCCCGCTGGAAGAGCAGGGCATCCTGGTGCGTCGTTCCCGGGAAGTGCTTGAGCGTGAGATCGAGCAGTTCAGCGTGGTCGAGCGTGAAGGCATGATCATTGCCTGCGCGGCGTTGTATCAGATCGCCGATTCGGATGCGGGTGAGTTGGCGTGCCTGGCGGTGAACCCGGAATACCGCCATGGCGCACGCGGCGATGTATTGCTCGAACGCATCGAGACCCGTGCCCGGGCCCAGGGCCTGAAAACCTTGTTTGTACTCACCACCCGCACCGCCCACTGGTTCCGTGAACGCGGCTTTGTACCAAGCAGCGTGGACCGCCTGCCCTCGGCGCGGGCGTCGCTGTACAACTATCAGCGCAACTCGAAAATTTTCGAGAAGCCTTTGTAAACCCAATCCAGCAACACTACCTAACCAAATGTAGGAGGGGGCTTGCCCCCGATAGCAGTGGGTCAGTTAACTGATAAGTCGCTGACAGACCGCAATCGGGAGCAAGCCCCCTCCCACATTTGAGCCCTGCGCCTTCAAAAACTTTACCAAGGCTTCAGAAGCCTTCATTTGTGCCGATACGATAAAAACGCCGTCAGTAGCCGACAGCCGCGCTGACATCAAAAGAAAGTAATCCCGATACAAAAACTGTAACAAATTGACGGGAGGATGTGCCTTTGGCCATGATGGCGTCGCCTTTTTGATCGTGGGTGACGTATGCAGCAGAGCGTCAACACTAAGCGATCTAAAAAAGTGCTGATAAATACCCTTTAGGAATTAGCTTATGGGATGGTCGGTCTAGCCTGACCAGCCCGGTGGGTGAATGCGCTTATTCCTGAATGGTATGAAAAAGAATGAAACAATTCTTTTTGGGTGTATGAAAAACTGCATTACCCTGCAGGGACCAAATCAACTGCGGTTAGACGAAGGTAGTAGGCATGCAAGGTTAGGATTGACTTGGTGGTCACTATCTGGCGCTAATCGCGCATCTGTGGATCGAGGGCGTCAGACCCGAGACCAAAGAAATACAAAAATTAGAAATGAGAGGAGCGGTACATGAAGAAGTCCACCTTGGCTGTGGCTGTAGCGTTGGGCGCCATCGCCCAGCAAGCAGGCGCTGCCGGTTTCATCGAAGACAGCAAGGCCACACTGGGTCTGCGTAACTTCTATATCAACACCGATAACCGCGAAGGCACGGCCAACCCGAGCAAGAACGAAGAATGGGGCCAAGGCTTCGATCTGCGTTTCATCTCCGGTTATACCCAAGGCACCGTTGGCTTCGGTCTTGACGCTATCGGCCTGTTGGGTGTTCGCCTGGATTCCGGCGGCGGTACCAACGGCGCGACTGCCACGTCCTATGGCGGCACCATCTTCCCGAGCAAGTCCAATGGCGAAGCCGTTGATAACTACTCGAGCCTGGGCCTGACTGCCAAAGCCAAGATTTCCCAGACTGAATTGAAGCTGGGTACCTTGCAGCCCAAGCTGCCGGTCATCGTGACCAACGATGGTCGTCTGCTGCCGCAGACTTTCCAGGGTGGCCAGATCACCTCCAGCGACATCAAGGACCTGACCCTGGTCGCCGGCCAGATCGAAAAAGCCAAGGGCCGTAACTCCAGCAACAACGAAAGCCTGTCCATCTCCGGTGCTAACAGCCGTGGCGTGAACTGGCGTTCGAGCAACAAGTTCTACTACGCCGGTGGCGACTACAAGATCACCAAGGATCTGACCGCCCAGTACTACTACGGCAACCTGGAAGATTTCTACAAGCAGCACTTCCTGGGCCTGACCCATAACTGGGCCATCGGTCCGGGCGTGTTGAAGTCTGACCTGCGTTATTTCAACAGCTCCGACGACGGTAACAACGGCAACCAGTCCGCCTACTTTTCTACAGGCAACTATGGTGGCGTCAACTCCGGTCGTGGGAAAGTCGACAACAACCTGTACAGCGGCCTGTTCCTGTATTCGGTTGCCGGTCACACCTTCGGTGGTGGTTACCAGGTCAGCAACGGCAGCAGCGACTTCCCTTGGCTGAACCAGGGTGACGGCTCGTCGGCCTACATCACTACCGACATGCAGATCCAGAAGTTCGCCCGTGCCGGCGAGCGTACCTGGCAAGCTCGCTACTCCTATGACTTCGCCAAGGTTGGCGTACCTGGCCTGACCGCTGGTGTGGTTTACCTCAAAGGCGACCATATCGACACCGTTGCCAGCAACCGTGCCGAGTTCACCGGCCAGTCCGAGTGGGAACGTGACATCACTGTTGCCTACGTCGTACCGGAAGGTCCGCTGAAAAACGTCGGCGTGGCGTGGAAAAACGCTATGTGGCGCAGCGATATCGCCAACGCGCGTAACCAGGACGAAAACCGCTTGATCGTCAGCTACTCGATCCCGCTGTTGTAAGACTGTAAAGCCTTGCCCGGCGCAATGCCGGGCAAGGTGTGTTGCTTTCAAGTCGGGCTCAACCCCCGCAAGCCCTTCCTGAAATCCCTCTTGGTACAGCGTCTCAAGGCCTTCTCGAACCTTGAAAACGATGTTGATCCTCGTCCGCTCCGATGTCCAATGAACAGATTTTTATATTCCTTTATCGTCTAGATAAATCGATATTTATTCTTTTTAAAATCTTCCCAAACCCTGCACAGTGGGCTCAATAAGCACTCATCAGGAGCCCCACCATGAGCCTAAGACTGGGCGACATCGCCCCCGACTTCGAACAGGATTCCAGCGCCGGCAAGATTCGTTTCCACGAATGGCTGGGTGATAGCTGGGGTGTGCTGTTCTCCCACCCGGCGGACTTTACTCCGGTGTGCACCACCGAACTGGGCTTCACTGCCAAACTCAAGGATGAATTCGCCCAGCGAGGCGTCAAGGCCATCGCCTTGTCGGTTGACCCGGTGGACTCGCACCACAAATGGATCGAAGACATCAACGAAACCCAGAACACCGTCGTCAATTTCCCGATCCTGGCCGATGCCGACCGCAAGGTCTCGGACCTTTACGACCTGATCCACCCCAACGCCAGTGACACCCTCACCGTGCGCTCCCTGTTCGTGATCGACCCGAACAAGAAAATCCGCCTGACCATTACCTACCCGGCCAGCACCGGTCGTAACTTCCACGAAATCCTGCGGGTGATCGACTCGCTGCAGCTGACCGACAACCATAAGGTCGCCACTCCCGCCAATTGGCAGGACGGTGATGAGGTGGTGATCGTGCCGTCGCTCAAGGACGAGGAAGAGATCAAGAAACGCTTTCCCAAGGGCTATAGGGCAGTGAAGCCGTACCTGCGGCTTACCCCGCAACCCAATCGTTAACACAGGACCCATGTGGGAGGGAGTAAGCCCCCTCCCACATGTTGAGCACATTTCAAGCACACAAGCAGGGGTTTTTCAGGCCGTTTCGACGGCCTTTTTTTTCGTCTGGCGATCTGTTTATCTCATATGTTTTTATGGAATAAACAAATGAATAAATAAGATTTAAAGATATATAAATCTACTGCTAAGGTCTGTTCCATCTTGGCGCCATCGCCACACAGCGAACCGCCGACACTTGCTCAAGGAATACTTGCATGCTGGTCGTAACACTTGGAGGCAGTCCCAGTCAGCGTTCCCGCTCCGGGGTCTTGCTGGAGAAAACCCGTCAATGGCTGCAGGACCAGGGCGTGGAAGTGGTGAATTACCAGATCCGCGACTTTCCGGCCGAAGACCTGCTGCATGCACGGTTCGACAGCCCCAAGGTCATCGACCTGTTGCAGCAAGTGGCGAATGCCGATGGTTTGGTGATCGCCACGCCGGTTTACAAGGCCTCGTTCTCCGGTGCCTTGAAGACGGTACTCGACCTGCTGCCTGAGCGCGCCCTGGCCCACAAGGTGGTCTTACCGATGGCCACCGGTGGCAGCATCGCGCACATGCTGGCGGTGGATTACGCCCTTAAACCCGTGCTGTCGGCGCTCAAAGCGCAGGAATTGCTGCATGGGATCTTTGCCGAAGACAGCCAGATCGCCTACGGCGAAGGCAGTGCCCAGGCGCAATTGGTGCCCGTGCTTGAACAGCGCTTGGACGAAGCCCTGGAGCAGTTTTACAGCGCCATGGCCCGCCGCCCGAAACCGCTGGACCCGCATGTACTGAATGAACGCTTGTTGAGTGCTCGCTGGAGCATTTAAGCCTTACCCCGACATCTGGAAACACTCACCTTACTCAGCCGCCAACGGCCAAGCAGGTGCCGCCAATACCCTAATCGCACATTTGGAGAGCGCCATGCGCACTGTCATTTTGCGTCGCGGTCTGGTCGCACTGTTTGCTGCGGCTGTGTCCTTCGGCGCCATCGTTCAAGCCCACGCCGCAGAAACCCTGCGCATCGGTTACCAGAAATACGGCACGCTGGTGCTGCTCAAGGCCAAGGGCACCCTGGAAAAACGCCTGGCTGCCCAGGGCGTGCAGGTGCAATGGACCGAATTCCCCGGTGGCCCGCAATTACTCGAGGGCCTGAACGTCGGCTCCATCGACTTTGGCGTCACCGGCGAAACCCCACCCGTGTTCGCCCAGGCCGCCGGTGCGGATCTGCTTTACGTGGCCTACGAGCCGCCCGCGCCGACCAGTGAAGCGATCCTGGTGCCCAAGGATTCGACGATCAAAACGGTGGCCGAGCTCAAGGGCAAGAAGATCGTGCTGAACAAAGGCTCCAACGTGCACTACCTGCTGGTTCGTGCGCTGGAAGACGCCGGCCTTGCCTACACCGACGTGAAAACCGTGTTCCTGCCGCCCGCCGATGCCCGCGCCGCCTTCGAACGCGGCAGTGTAGACGCCTGGGTAATCTGGGACCCGTACCAGGCCGCCGCCGAGAAACAACTGCAAGCGCGCACCCTGCGCGACGGCACCGGCATTGCTGACAACCACCAGTTTTACCTGGCGACCAAGCCCTACGCCGAACAGCACCCTGAAGTGATCAAGGCGCTGGTGGAAGAAGTGCGCGCCGTGGGCGAATGGTCCAAGGCCAACCCGCAGGAAGTGACGGACCAGGTCGCGCCGCTGCTCGGCCTGCCCGCTGATATCACCCTGACCTCGGTGAAACGCCAGGGCTACGGCGCGCTGTTCCTGACGCCCGAAGTGGTCGCGGCGCAGCAGAAAATCGCCGACAGCTTCTACCAGCTCAAATTGATTCCCAAGCCCTTGAGCATCAAGGACGTGATCTGGACCCCACCCGCCTCGGTTGCCAAAGCGCCGTAATCCGACTTCTTCAGGAGACAACTCCATGAGCCTCAATATTTTCTGGTTCCTGCCTACCCACGGCGACGGTCATTACCTTGGCACCGCCGAAGGCGCTCGCGCCGTCGATCACGGTTACTTGCAACAAGTGGCCCAGGCCGCTGACCGTCTGGGCTTCGGTGGGGTGTTGATCCCCACCGGGCGCTCTTGCGAAGACTCGTGGCTGGTGGCCGCCTCGCTGATTCCGGTGACCCAGCGTTTGAAATTTCTGGTTGCGCTGCGCCCCGGGATCATTTCCCCGACCGTGGCCGCGCGCCAGGCGGCGACCCTGGACCGCCTGTCCGGTGGCCGTGCGCTGTTCAACCTGGTGACCGGTGGTGACCCGGAAGAACTGGCCGGCGACGGCTTGTTCCTCAGTCACGAAGAGCGCTACCAGGCGTCGGTGGAATTCACGCGCATCTGGCGTCGCGTGCTGGAAGGCGAGACCGTTGATTACGACGGCGAGCACATCAGCGTCAAAGGCGCCAAGTTGCTCTACCCGCCAATCCAGCAGCCGCGCCCGCCGCTGTATTTCGGCGGTTCGTCCGAAGCGGCCCAGGACCTGGCAGCCGAACAGGTGGAAATGGTGCTGACCTGGGGCGAACCCCCGGCAGCGGTGGCGGAAAAAATCGAACAAGTACGGGCCAAGGCCGCCAAGCTTGGGCGCACCCTGCGCTTTGGTATTCGCTTGCATGTGATCGTGCGTGAAACCAACGAGGAGGCGTGGAAAGCCGCCGATAAACTGATCTCCCACTTGGACGACGAAACCATCGCCCGCGCCCAAGCGTCCCTGGCGCGCTTCGATTCGGTGGGCCAGCAGCGCATGGCGGCCTTGCATGGCGGCAGTCGCGACAACCTGGAAGTCAGCCCCAACCTGTGGGCCGGGGTCGGCCTGGTGCGCGGCGGCGCGGGCACTGCGCTGGTGGGCGATGGCCCAACGGTTGCGGCACGGGTCAAGGAATACGCAGACCTGGGCATCGACACCTTTATCTTCTCCGGTTATCCCCACCTGGAAGAGTCGTATCGGGTCGCAGAACTGCTGTTCCCGCACCTGGATATCGAACGGCCCGAACTGCCGAAAAGTGCCGGCTACGTCAGCCCGTTCGGCGAGATGGTGGCCAACGACATCCTTCCCAAAGCTGCGTCGCAGAGCTGAGGGGGCGCTATGAACCTGGAAAAATTCAGCCATCGCGTAGCGCCCTGGGTGCTGCCGATTCTATTGCTGGCGGTGTGGCAGTTGTCGGTGACGGCAGGTTGGTTGTCGACGCGCATTCTGCCGGCGCCCAGTGCGGTCATCGAGGCTGGCATCAACCTGGTCCGCAGCGGCGAAATCTGGACGCACCTGGCGATCAGCGGCTGGCGCGCGGGCCTGGGCTTTGTGATCGGTGGCAGCATCGGCCTGGCCCTGGGCTTTATCACCGGTCTGTCGAAGTGGGGCGAGCGTCTGCTGGACAGCTCGGTGCAGATGATCCGCAACGTGCCGCACCTGGCGCTGATTCCCTTGGTGATCCTGTGGTTCGGGATTGACGAGACTGCGAAGATTTTCCTGGTGGCCCTGGGCACGTTGTTCCCGATCTACCTGAACACTTACCACGGCATCCGCAACGTCGACCCGGCGCTGGTGGAAATGTCGCGCAGCTACGGCTTGTCCGGCTTCAGCCTGTTCTGGCAAGTGATCCTGCCGGGCGCGTTGCCGTCGATCCTGGTGGGCGTGCGCTTTGCCCTGGGCTTTATGTGGTTGACGCTGATCGTGGCGGAAACCATCTCGGCCAGTTCCGGCATCGGTTACCTGGCGATGAACGCCCGCGAGTTCCTGCAGACCGACGTGGTGGTGCTGGCCATCGTCATGTACGCGATCCTCGGCAAGCTGGCCGACCTGGCGGCGCGAGGCCTGGAACGGGTGTGGCTGCGCTGGCACCCGGCGTATCAAGTGAATAAGGGAGGTGCGGCATGACGGCTCAACAACCCCCGCGCCTGCTCAAGGGCATCCCCCTGGCGGTGCGCAAATTGCGCAAATCCTTTGGCGCGCGTGAAGTGCTCAAGGACATCGACCTGCATATCCCAGCCGGCCAATTCGTGGCGGTGGTCGGCCGCAGCGGCTGCGGCAAAAGTACCTTGCTGCGCCTGCTGGCGGGGCTGGACAAAGCCAGTGGCGGCGAGCTGCTGGCGGGTTCTGCGCCGCTGCATGAGGCAATCGAAGACACGCGGCTGATGTTCCAGGAAGCGCGCTTGCTGCCGTGGAAAAAGATCATCGACAACGTCGGCCTGGGCCTTACGGGCAACTGGCGCCCCAAGGCGTTGCAAGCGCTGGAGGCGGTAGGCCTGGCCGAGCGCGCCGAGGAGTGGCCGGCGGCCTTGTCTGGTGGCCAGAAGCAGCGCGTCGCGTTGGCGCGGGCCCTGATTCACCAGCCGCGCCTGTTGCTGCTTGACGAACCGCTGGGCGCGCTGGATGCCCTGACACGTATCGAGATGCAGCAACTGATCGAAAACCTGTGGCAGAAACATGGCTTTACCGTGCTGCTGGTCACCCATGACGTCAGTGAAGCCGTGGCGATTGCCGACCGGGTCATCCTGATCGAAGACGGCGAAATCGGCCTGGACCTGATGGTGGACCTGCCTCGTCCCCGCGCCCGAGGTTCACATCGCCTGGCTGCGCTGGAAGCCGAAGTGCTCAACCGCGTGCTGTCGCTGCCCGGCTCACCGCCGGAACCCGAACCCGTTTCACCGCTGCCGACGCAATTGCGTTGGGCGCAATAAAGCAGCGGCAAGCTTTTAGCTTCAAGCTGCAAGAAGGAGCCCGGTGCTTTTACTTGCAGCTTGTAGCTCGCAACTTGCAGCTAATTTCCACTCGAGGAGAAATCGTATGACTATCAAAGCCATCAACGTGCGTAATCAGTTCAAAGGCACCATCAAGGAAATCGTGGTGGGCGACGTGTTGTCGGAAATCGATGTGCAGACGGCGTCCGGCATCGTCACCTCGGTGATCACCACTCGCTCGGTCAAAGAGCTGGAGTTGGTGATTGGCAGTGAAGTGATTGCCTTCGTGAAATCGACCGAGGTGTCGATCGCCAAGTTGTGAGTGTTTGAGACCGCCTTGATCGTTCCCACGCTCTGCGTGGGAATCCCGCCTGGGACGCTCCGCGTCCCGCTGCATAAAAGTGACGCGGAGCGTCACGGGATGCATTCCCACGCAGAGCGTGGGAACGATCATTAGAAGACTCACCGCTTGGGCAAATACACCGGCAAATAAAGCCCCACATACGCATCAAACACCCGCATCCCTTCCTCCGCCATGCGTGGCGTAATCTGCCCATGCTGATGCACCGAACGCGCATACACGCGGTCACTGAGCTCCAATGCCAGGGCAAACACATCCACATCGCCGGGTAGTGTCGGCACGTCGAAATGGCGATTGAACACGCCGAGCATCAGATCGCCCAATTCCAGGTCATGCTGACGATCCGCCTGGGTGACTTCGGTCAAGCCATGCTGGGCCAGAATCAACTGGCGCGCCGCGGCATCATTGCTGTAGACGGTGAGCATGCGCTGCTCGACGATGCAGGACAGGTCGCGCCAGGTCTGGAGCGAGTCATGTTCGATGGGCGCCTGGATGGCCGCGCGGAAGGCTGCGTGCACATCCGCCGTCAATGCCTCCAGTAACGCCGGCACGCCGGCGAAAAAGTGGTACACCGACGAGGGCGGGATTTGCGCCCGTTCGGCCACGCTGTAGATCGACAGGCCGGCCACGCCTTCGGCCGCCAGCAAGGCGCGGGCGGCGTCCAGGATCGCGTCGATCCGGGCCTGGCTGCGGGCGCGGGGTTTGCGAGGGGCGGCGGGGCGGGGGGGCATGGAAGTCTCCTACAGGGCAGCGGGCATTGTATGAGCAGGAAGGTGTGTTGTCTGCCAGAGCGCCATCGGGGGCAAGCCCCCTCCCACACTTGACCGAGTTCCAACTTTGGAATGCAGTCAAATGTGGGAGGGGGCTTGCTCCCGATGCTGCCAACGCGGTCCCTCAGAAGAAACCCATAAAAAACGCCGCAGGCCATAAGCTCTGCGGCGCTCTTTTTCTGCAGCCGCTGTTTAAACGGTATGCAGATACCAGTTGTACTCAAGGTCGGAGATGGAGTGTTCGAACTCTTCCAGCTCACTTTCCTTACAGGCGACAAAGATATCGATGTATTTAGGATCGATGTACTTGGCCATCACCTCGCTGTCATCCAACTCGCGCAGGGCATCGCGCAGGTTGTTCGGCAGGCTTTGTTCGTTCTGCTCGTAGCTGTTGCCTTCCACGGGAGCGCCCGGTTCGATCTTGTTGGTCAGACCGTGGTGCACGCCCGCCAGGACCGAAGCCATCAGCAGGTAAGGGTTGGCGTCGGCACCCGCCACGCGGTGTTCGATACGCACGGAGTCGGCAGTGCCGGTCGGTACGCGAATCGCCACGGTGCGGTTGTCCAGGCCCCAGCACGGCGAGTTCGGCACGTAGAACTGTGCGCCGAAACGACGGTAGGAGTTGACGTTGGGGCACAGGAACGCCATTTGGGCGGGCAGGGTCTCGAGCACACCGCCGATCGCGTGACGCAATGCGGCGTTCTGCTCGGGATCCTCGCTGGCAAAGATGTTCTTGCCGTCCTTGTCCAGAATGGAGATGTGTACGTGCAAACCGTTGCCTGCCTGGCCTGGGTAAGGCTTGGCCATGAAGGTGGTGTCCATCTCATGGTCGTAGGCGATGTTCTTGATCAGGCGCTTGAGCAGTACCGCGTAGTCGCATGCCTTGATCGGGTCGGCGACGTGGTGCAGGTTCACTTCGAACTGCGCCGGGGCACTTTCCTTGACGATGGCGTCGGCCGGGATGCCTTGCTCTTTGGCACCTTCCAGAATGTCCTGGAGGCAGTCGACGTATTCGTCGAGGTCGTCGATCAGGTAGACCTGTGTCGAGTGCGGGCGTTTGCCGGAAATCGGCGAGCGAGGCGGTTGTGGCCGGCCGTTCACGTTCTCCTGGTCGATCAGGTAGAACTCAAGCTCGAAGGCGGCGCAGATGGTCAGGCCCATGTCGTCGAACTTGCTCACGACTTGGCGCAGCACTTCGCGCGGATCGGCGAAGAAGGGTTCGCCTTCCAGTTCGTGCATGGTCATCAGCAGTTGCGCGGTGGGGCGCTTTTGCCAGGGCTCATTGCACAGGGTGTCGGGGATTGGATAACAGATTCGGTCAGCATCACCGATGTCCAGGCCCAGGCCGGTGCTTTCCACCGTAGAGCCGTTGATATCCAGGGCAAATAAAGAGGCAGGCAGGTTAATGCCCTTCTCGTAAACCTTGTGGAGGCTGGTGCGTTCGATGCGCTTACCGCGCACCACACCATTCATATCCGCAATTAGAAGGTCTACGTACAGAACCTCAGGATGATCCTTAAGGAACGCGTTCGCTTCGTTAAGCTGAACGGCACGCGGGGGTACCGACATGATGCAACACCTTTGTTGTTAAAAATATCAATCATTGATCTTTTCTGGTTTCAGTCAACCCGAACGGCATGCCGAAGTCAAGCGAGGCCTTTTTTGCCCTGAAAAAGCGCCAGGGCGCCTTTTTTGGGGCTTTTTGGGGCGTTTTTTTGGGTTTGAGGGTCTTGGGACCTGCAGGCTTGAGCGGGCCGTGTTGTATTTTTTACGGGGGTGTTGTGTAAAAAAATGAACAAGGCTAAGCTCGATTCAAACCCATAACAGCAATAATACCGGGGTGCTTCATGTCTCGCCTGCCGCCAACTGGCGTCTTGGCCTGCTTCAGCCAGGCTGTGTGTTCCGTTTATTCCTGCAGCGTGTATCCCTGCGCACCGGCCAATATTCTTGACGCTTGGGCCGACCCTCTCTTTTTCCCTTCGTTTGTCTCAACGGTGCCGCCCGGCAGCGCCAATGCAGAGTGCTGCTCATGATTCTGCACAAGTTTGGCGTGAGGAATGCAACGCTGCAGCAAATGGCAGGTAAGCTCCTACCCTGAGTGAACAAAACGACGCGGATGCTGCGTCAACCAACGCCTGGCCTTTTAATGGATGCCAGGAAACCCAGCCCAGAGGCATTTATGAGTAACAACCTCGACCAGCTCACCGATTGGTTGAAAGACCACAAGATCACAGAAGTCGAATGCATGATTGGCGACCTCACCGGCATCACCCGGGGCAAGATCTCGCCGACCAACAAGTTCATCGCCGAAAAAGGCATGCGCCTGCCCGAGAGCGTTCTGCTGCAGACCGTGACCGGCGACTATGTCGAAGACGACATCTATTACGAATTGCTCGACCCGGCCGACATCGACATGATCTGCCGCCCCGACCAGAACGCGGTGTTCCTGGTGCCGTGGGCCATCGAGCCGACCGCCCAGGTGATCCACGACACCTACGACAAGCAAGGCAACCCGATCGAGCTGTCGCCGCGCAACGTGCTCAAGAAGGTCCTCAAGCTCTACGCCGACCGCGGCTGGCAGCCCATCGTGGCGCCGGAGATGGAGTTCTACCTGACCAAGCGCTGCGAAGACCCGGACTTCCCGCTGCAACCGCCCATCGGCCGCTCCGGTCGCCCGGAGACGGGCCGCCAGTCCTTCTCTATAGAAGCCGCCAACGAATTCGACCCACTGTTCGAAGACGTCTACGACTGGTGCGAGCTGCAGGAACTGGACCTCGACACGCTGATCCACGAAGACGGCACCGCACAGATGGAAATCAACTTCCGTCACGGCGATGCGCTGTCCCTGGCCGACCAGATCCTGGTGTTCAAGCGCACCATGCGTGAAGCGGCGCTCAAGCACAACGTGGCCGCCACCTTCATGGCCAAGCCGATGACCGGCGAGCCCGGCAGCGCGATGCACTTGCACCAGAGCATTATCGAGATCGCCACCGGCAAGAACGTCTTCTCCAATGAAGACGGGACTATGAGCCAACTGTTCCTCAATCACATCGGCGGCCTGCAGAAATTCATCCCCGAATTGCTGCCTTTATTCGCCCCCAACGTGAACTCGTTCCGCCGCTTCCTGCCCGACACCTCGGCGCCGGTGAACGTGGAGTGGGGCGAAGAAAACCGCACCGTGGGCCTGCGCGTACCGGATGCCGGCCCGCAGAACCGCCGCGTGGAAAACCGCTTGCCGGGCGCCGATGCCAACCCGTACCTGGCGATTGCCGCCAGCTTGCTGTGTGGCTACATCGGCATGGTCGAAGGCCATAACCCGAGCGCACCCGTGGTGGGGCGTGGCTACGAGCGACGCAACCTGCGCCTGCCGTTGACCATCGAAGACGCGCTGGAACGCATGGAAAACAGCAAGACCATCGAGAAATACCTGGGTCAGAAGTTCATCACCGGCTACGTCGCGGTCAAGCGGGCCGAGCATGAAAACTTCAAGCGCGTGATCAGTTCGTGGGAGCGGGAATTCCTGCTCTTTGCCGTCTGATGCGCCGGGCGCGCTGCTGGAACAGCGCGCCCTCACCTGAAATGTCTAGGAGATCGGTATGTCCAGCAACAACCCGCAAACCCGTGAATGGCAAGCCTTGAGCAATGATCACCACCTGGCGCCGTTCAGCGACTTCAAGCAATTGAAAGAGAAAGGCCCAAGGATCATCACCAAAGCCCACGGCGTTTACCTGTGGGACAGCGAAGGCAACAAGATCCTCGACGGCATGGCCGGCCTGTGGTGCGTGGCGATCGGTTACGGTCGCGATGAACTGGCAGACGCCGCCGCCCGGCAGATGAAAGAACTGCCGTACTACAACCTGTTCTTCCAGACCGCTCACCCGCCGGTACTCGAGCTGGCCAAAGTCATTTCCGACGTCGCACCCGTTGGCATGAACCACGTGTTCTTCACCGGTTCCGGCTCCGAAGGCAACGACACCATGTTGCGTATGGTCCGCCACTACTGGGCGATCAAAGGCCAGCCCAACAAGAAAACCATCATCAGCCGCAAGAATGGCTACCACGGCTCGACGGTGGCCGGCGCCAGCCTGGGCGGCATGACCTACATGCATGAACAGGGCGACTTGCCGATCCCGGGCATCACCCACATCGCCCAACCGTACTGGTTTGGCGAAGGCGGCGACATGAGCCCTGACGAATTCGGGGTCTGGGCCGCCAACCAATTGGAAGAGAAGATCCTGGAGCTGGGCGTGGACACGGTCGCAGCCTTTATTGCCGAGCCGATCCAGGGCGCCGGTGGCGTGATCGTGCCGCCCGACAGCTACTGGCCGCGCATCAAGGAAATCCTCGCCAAGTACGACATCCTGTTTGTCGCCGACGAAGTGATCTGCGGTTTCGGCCGTACCGGCGAGTGGTTCGGCAGCGATTTCTACGACCTCAAGCCCCACATGATGACCATCGCCAAGGGCCTGACCTCGGGCTACGTGCCCATGGGCGGCCTGATCGTGCACGACGATGTGGTGGCCGTGCTCAACGAAGGCGGCGATTTCAACCACGGTTTCACCTACTCCGGGCACCCGGTGGCGGCGGCGGTGGCCCTGGAAAACATCCGCATCCTGCGCGATGAAAAAATCGTTAACCGTGTACACGACGAAACGGCACCGTATTTGCAGAAACGTCTGAGGGAGCTGGCGGACCATCCACTGGTGGGCGAAGTGCGCGGCGTGGGCATGCTCGGAGCGATCGAGCTGGTGCAGGACAAGGCCACGCGCAAGCGTTACGAAGGGAAGGGCGCGGGCATGATCTGCCGCACGTTCTGCTTCGAAAATGGCCTGATCATGCGCGCCGTGGGCGACACCATGATCATTTCGCCGCCGCTTGTGATCAGCCAGGCCGAAATCGACGAACTGGTGACCAAGGCCCGCCAGTGCCTGGACCTGACTTTGGCGGCATTGCAGGGCTAAGTGCTAGGCTCAGTGCGCAGCGGCTTTCGGGTGCTGCGACTGTGTAGATAAATGTGGGGGCCTGTTGAAAGCGGGCCCCCGAACTTGCCAGACTGTCGTCCTGTTTTGTTGCCCTTTGGCTGGGCCCGAAACACCTACAACTTGCGGCCCCAAAAAGAAAAATCGGAGCATCACCCAATGAAGGCATTAGGTTTGAAGAACGCTGGCAAGACCCTCCTCGCCTTGTCCCTGATGGGCGCAATGGCGAGCGCGGCCCAGGCGGACAATAAAGTGCTGCACGTCTACAACTGGTCCGACTACATTGCACCGGACACCGTCGCCAACTTTGAAAAAGAGTCGGGCATCAAGGTGGTGTACGACGTGTTCGACAGCAACGAGACCCTGGAAGCCAAGTTGCTGGCAGGCAAGTCCGGCTACGATATCGTCGTACCATCGAACAACTTCCTCGCCAAGCAGATCAAGGCCGGTGTCTACCAGGAGCTGGACACGTCCAAGTTGCCCAACTACAGCAACCTGAACAAATCCCTGCTTAAAGCCGTGTCGGTCAGCGACCCGGACAACAAGCACGCCTTCCCGTACATGTGGGGCTCAATTGGTATCGGTTACAACCCGGAGAAGGTCAAGGCCGCGCTGGGCGTGGACAAGATCGAGTCGTGGGATGTGCTGATGAAGCCGGAAAACATCGCCAAGCTGAAAAGCTGCGGCGTGAGCTTCCTCGACTCGCCGACCGAAATGCTGCCGATCGCGCTGCATTACCTGGGCCTGCCGACCGACACCCAGAAGAAGGCCGACCTCAAGCAAGCCGAAGACCTGTTCCTGAAAATCCGCCCGTCGATTGGCTACTTCCACTCGTCCAAGTACATCTCGGACCTGGCCAACGGCAACATCTGCGTGGCCGTGGGTTATTCGGGTGACATCCAGCAGGCCAAGTCCCGTGCGGCTGAAGCCGGTGGCAAGGTCAAAGTGGCCTATGACATTCCGAAAGAAGGCGCCGGCAGTTTCTTCGACATGGTCGCCATCCCGAAAGATGCTGAAAACGTCGACGCCGCCTATGCATTCATGAACTACCTGCTCAAGCCGGAAGTCATGGCGTCGATCACCAACAGCGTGCGCTTCCCGAACGGCAACGAGAAGGCCACCGCGCTGGTCGACAAAGACATCACCAGCGACCCGGGCATCTACCCGTCGGCAGAAGTGCAGGCCAAGCTCTACGCGATTGCGGACCTGCCGGCTGCGACCCAGCGTGAAATGACGCGCAGCTGGACCAAGATCAAATCCGGTAAATAAGCCTCAAAACCTGTGGGAGGGGGCTTGCCCCCGATGGCGTTGTATCAGAAACACCTGTGCAAGCTGACACACCGCCATCGGGGGCAAGCCCCCTCCCACAAATTAGATCAAAGAAAGTTTTGCCGGATCGGTTTATCGAGGGTAAGTTGCGCGCCGGTTTTGTTGCCGGGCAACAACTCTAGGGCCAACTATTTAAGAGGACCTCCACTTGCCAATTTCTTTATTTCGCAAAGCCTTGCTGGTGGGTGCAGGTATCACGCTGGCTGTCAGCGTGCAGGCCGCACCGACCGTGCATGTTTATAACTGGTCGGACTACATCGGCCCCGACACATTGGCCAACTTCGAAAAGGCCACCGGCATCAAGCCCGTCTATGACGTGTTCGATTCCAACGAAACCCTGGAAGGCAAGCTGCTCGCCGGGCGTACCGGTTACGACGTGGTGGTGCCGTCCAACCACTTCCTGGGCAAGCAGATCAAGGCCGGGGCGTTCCAGAAGCTGGATAAGTCCCTGCTGACCAATTACGCCAACCTTGATCCGGCATTGCTCAAGCGTCTTGAGAAAAATGATCCGGGCAATGGCTACGCCGTGCCGTACCTGTGGGGCACCAACGGCATCGGTTACAACGTCGACAAAGTGAAGGAGGTGCTGGGCGTCGACAAGATCGATTCCTGGGCCGTGCTGTTCGAGCCGGAAAACATGAAGAAGCTCGCCACCTGCGGCGTTTCGTTCATGGACTCGGCGGATGAAATGCTGCCGGCCGTGCTCAACTACATGGGCCTGGACCCTAACAGTACCAACCCGGCCGACTACAGGAAGGCCGAGGAAAAACTGCTCAAGGTACGGCCCTACGTGACCTACTTCCATTCCTCCAAATACATCTCGGACCTGGCCAACGGCAATATCTGCGTGGCAGCCGGTTTCTCTGGTGATGTGTTCCAGGCCAAGGCCCGCGCAAGCGAGGCAGGCAAAGGCGTGAACATCGCCTACGCGATTCCCAAGGAAGGCGGCAACCTGTGGTTTGACGTGCTGGCGATCCCCAAGGACGCTGCCAACGTCAAAGAGGCTCACGCCTTCATCAACTATTTGCTGCAACCTGAAGTGATCGCTCAGGTCAGTGACTACGTCGGTTATGCCAACCCTAACCCCGGGGCGGACACACTGATGGAGCAATCGATACGCACCGACGCAGCGGTTTACCCACCGCAGGCGGTTCTCGACCGGACATTCGTCAACGTCGAGCTACCCCCGAACGTGCAGCGTTTAATGACCCGTAGCTGGACCAAGGTCAAGACGGGCAAGTAAGGCTCAAACTATTCAAGGTTCGCCTGCACCGGGCGAGCTGTACTCTTTTTTTGGGAGTTTCGTAAATGGCAGTTGCCTCCGGCGCCTATAAGAAAGCCCTCGAGGGCGACCAGACACCGAAAAAGGTGTTGGTCAAAATCGACCGGGTCACGAAGAAGTTCGACGAGACGATTGCGGTGGACGATGTGTCCCTGGAAATCAAGAAAGGCGAGATCTTCGCCTTGCTCGGCGGTTCGGGTTCGGGCAAGTCCACCTTGCTGCGCATGCTCGCAGGCTTCGAGCGCCCGACTGAAGGTCGCATCTACCTCGACGGTGTGGACATCACCGACATGCCGCCCTACGAGCGGCCGATCAACATGATGTTCCAGTCCTACGCCTTGTTCCCGCACATGACCGTGGCACAGAACATCGCTTTCGGCCTGCAACAGGACAAGATTCCCAAGGCTGAAGTCGACGCTCGCGTGGCCGAGATGCTCAAGCTGGTGCAGATGAGCCAGTACGCCAAGCGCAAGCCGCACCAGTTGTCCGGCGGCCAACGCCAGCGTGTGGCCCTGGCCCGTTCCCTGGCCAAGCGCCCGAAACTGCTGCTGCTCGATGAGCCGATGGGCGCCCTCGACAAGAAGCTGCGCTCTCAGATGCAACTGGAGCTGGTCGAGATCATCGAACGCGTCGGCGTGACCTGTGTGATGGTGACCCACGATCAGGAAGAGGCCATGACCATGGCCGAGCGCATCGCGATCATGCACCTGGGCTGGATCGCCCAGATCGGCAGCCCGATCGACATCTACGAAACGCCCACCAGCCGCCTGGTGTGCGAGTTCATCGGCAACGTCAATATCTTCGACACCCAAGTGGTGGACGACGCCGAAGGCCACGCCGTGCTCAAGTGCCCGGACCTGGACCGCGATATCTACGTGGGCTACGGCATCGCCACCGCAGTGGAAGACAAGTCGGTGACGTACGCCATCCGCCCGGAAAAACTGCTGGTCACAACCCAGATGCCGACCTGCGAGCACAACTGGTCCAGCGGCAAAGTCCACGACATTGCCTACCTGGGCGGCCACTCGGTGTTCTATGTGGAGCTGCCGAGCGGCAAGCTGGTGCAGTCCTTCGTCGCCAACGCCGAACGCCGTGGCCAGCGCCCAACCTGGGGCGACCAGGTGTACGTCTGGTGGGAAGACGACAGCGGCGTGGTACTGCGCTCATGAACATGAAGAAATTCAAGCGGCGTTTGGATCGCATCGTGCCCAGTGGCAAGCAGGTGGTCATCGGGATTCCCTTCCTCTGGCTGTTCCTGTTTTTCGCACTGCCGTTTTTTATCGTGCTGAAAATCAGCTTTGCTGAAGCCGATGTGGCGATTCCGCCCTACACCGAGATCTACACCTACGTTGAGCAAAAGCTGCAAGTGGTGCTGAACCTGGCCAACTACAGCTTGCTGGCGGGCGATGAGCTCTACATCGCCGCGTACCTGGGCTCGCTGAAGATGGCGTTTTTCAGCACGCTGCTGTGCCTGCTGATCGGCTACCCGATGGCCTATGCCATCGCCACCGCGCGCAAGGAAATGCAAACGGTGCTGGTGCTGCTGATCATGATGCCGACCTGGACCGCGATCCTGATCCGCGTCTATGCGTGGATGGGCATCCTCAGCAACAACGGTTTGCTCAACGGCTTCCTGATGTCCATGGGGCTGATCAACGAACCGCTGCAGATCCTCAACACCAACATCGCGGTGTATATCGGCGTGGTCTATTCGTACCTGCCATTCATGATCCTGCCGCTGTACGCCAACCTGGTCAAACACGACCAGAGCCTGCTGGAAGCCGCGTCGGACCTGGGTTCGAGCACCTTCAATAGTTTCTGGAAAATCACCGTGCCGCTGTCCAAGAACGGCATTATCGCAGGCTGCATGCTGGTGTTTATCCCGGTGGTGGGCGAGTTCGTGATTCCTGAACTGCTCGGCGGCCCGGAAACCCTGATGATCGGTAAAGTGCTGTGGCAAGAATTCTTCAACAACCGTGACTGGCCGGTGGCCTCTGCATTGGCCGTGGTGATGCTGGCGATCCTGATCGTGCCGATCATTCTGTTCAACCGCAGCCAGGCTAAAGAGCTGGAGGGCAAGATATGAAACGCTTTCGTTTCTCCAGCTTCATGCTGGTCGTGGGGTTGTTGTTCATCTACCTGCCGATGCTGATCCTGGTGATCTACTCGTTCAACGAATCCAAGCTGGTGACGGTGTGGGGCGGTTGGTCGATCAAGTGGTACGTGGGCCTGCTGGACAACACCCAGTTGATGGGCTCGGTGGCGCGTTCCCTGGAAATCGCCTGTTACACGGCGGTGGCGGCGGTGGCGCTGGGTACGCTGGCGGCGTTCGTGCTGACACGCATCAGCCAGTTCAAGGGCCGTACGCTGTTCGGCGGCCTGGTCACGGCGCCGCTGGTGATGCCGGAAGTGATCACCGGCCTGTCGCTGTTGCTGCTGTTCGTGGCCATGGCGCAGATGATCGGCTGGCCCCAGGAGCGTGGCATTGTCACCATCTGGATCGCCCACACCACCTTCTGCGCGGCATATGTGGCGGTGGTGGTGTCGGCACGCTTGCGTGAACTGGACCTGTCGATCGAAGAAGCGGCGATGGACCTGGGCGCACGGCCGTGGAAGGTGTTCTTCCTGATCACCATCCCGATGATCGCGCCATCGCTGGCGGCGGGCGGCATGATGTCGTTTGCGCTGTCGCTGGATGACCTGGTATTGGCCAGCTTCGTCTCGGGGCCGGGTTCGACCACCTTGCCGATGGAAGTGTTCTCGGCCGTGCGCCTTGGGGTCAAACCTGAGATTAACGCGGTGGCCAGCCTGATTCTGCTGGCGGTGTCGCTGGTGACCTTCCTGGTGTGGTTCTTCAGCCGTCGGGCCGAGGAGCATCGCAAGAAGGCCATCCAGCAAGCGATCGAAGAAGCGGCGGCGGATGGCTGGAAACAGCCGGACGCGCGCCGGGCGCCCGCACCGGTCTAACTGCCGGAACCGGATCAAAATGTGGGAGGGGGCTTGCCCCCGATTGCTGAGTGTCAGTCAGCACACCTGATACTGATACACCGCCATGATCGTTCCCACGCTCCGCGTGGGAGCGCCTCCTGTGACGCTCTGCGTCACGCGTTTAGAAGCTGACGCGGAGCGTCCTGGCCTGCATTCCCACGCAGAGCGTGGGAACGATCAGGTCCAGGGTGAAGTACGAATCACCTCGACAAAATTCATCGGCTTGAACCCCGGCTCCTGATCCACCAGCACGTCGGTCTTCACATTGCCAAACGTGGTCTGCGGGCGATGACGCAAGCCATCGGCGAACGCGCAGATGATGCATTCCTTGAATCCCTCACCGCGTGGATGCGCATGCACCACGGCTTCGCGCTGCACGTTGCTGAACGCGGCGTAGTCCAGGCCCAGCACGTCCATCTCCACCCCTGCCGTCACCAGCGCCACGGTCGGGCGCAGATGCTGCGGCACGCCCGGTGTGGTGTGCAGGGCAATGGACAGCCATACCTGTTCGATATCGTCATCACTGAGCCCATAAGGCTTGAGGAAAGCGGCCGCCGCGTTGGCGCCGTCCACTTCGAAGCGTTCGTCGGCACTGCGGTGGCCTTCCACCAGGCCGAGGTCGTGGAACATTGCGCCGACATACAGCAACTCCGGGTTGTACGCCAACTGCTTGCGCTCACCGCTCAATGCGCCGAACAGGAATACCCGGCGGGAGTGGTGGTAGAGCAGGTCGGACTCGATGTCGCGGATGTATTCGGTGGTGGCCCTGGCCAGGGTGCTGTCGGGGATCTTGATACCGGCGATGGTGGTGCTCATGGGGGCTCTCCTCTGGGAAGCATCCAGTCTGGTCGTGCTTGCGTGCGAGGGCTATGGCGGCGAGGGAGCGATCCCGGCCAATGTGCCGACACATCGTGCCAAGGCAAAATCGGCTAGGGTAAGGCCTGCGACAATCCAAATGTGGGAGGGGGCTTGCTCCCGATGGCGGTGGGTCAGTCATACATGTACTGACTGACACGGCCTCATCGGGAGCAAGCCCCCTCCCACAGGGTTCTGTGTTTTATTCAGCTAAGAAAAGGTGTCTGTGAGCATGGGCAAAACCGTCGCCATCCTGATCTTCCCCGGCGTCCAGTCACTGGACGTGACCGGGCCGATGGATGTGTTCTGCGAGGCCAACCGCTTCCTCGCGCCTGAAGACCACTATCAGCTGGACGTGATCGGCTTCGCACACGGCAGCATGGCCTGTTCCAACGGGTTGTCATTGCAGGCCCACCGGCATTACAGCGAAGCCCTGCAGGCTTATGACCTGTTGCTGGTCGCCGGCGGCCCGCAGTTGCCGTTCGAAGATTTTGGCCCGGCCTTCGATGACTGGCTGCGCGCCGCCGCGGCGCGGGCCCGGCGCTTCGGTTCGATCTGCAATGGCGCCTTCATGCTGGCCCGCGCCGGTCTGCTAGACGGTAAAACCGTGACCACCCATTGGGGAGACGCCGCCGACCTGGCCCGGTTGTGCCCCTCGGCCCAGGTCGAAGCCGACCGCCTGTATGTGCAGGACGGCAACCTCTACACCTCGGCCGGGGTCACGGCGGGGATCGACCTGTCGCTGTACCTGCTGGCCCAGGACCATGGACCGGAAGTCGCGTTGAGCGTGGCCAAGCGTCTGGTGGTGTTCACCCAGCGCTCGGGCGGCCAGTCACAATTCAGTCCGTTCCTCACGCCCCATGCCGAAACCACCTCGGCGGTGGCGTTGGTGCAGTTGTACGTGCTGGCGAACCTGACCGGGGACCTGGGCATTGCCGACCTGGCCAGGGCGGCGAATATGAGCGCGCGCAATTTCTCCCGGGTGTTCGCCCGTGAAGCACGGATTACGCCGGCGGAATTTGTCGAGAGGGCGCGGGTTGATGCAGCGCGGGTCATGCTCGAAAGCACGCACGCGCCGCTCAAGACGGTGGCCTACCAATGCGGTTTTCGCGATGCGCAGCACATGCGCAGTGTGTTCAACCGTCGGCTGGGCGTGACGCCGCAACAGTTCAGGCTCAATTTCGCGGCGCCCGTGTAGCTTATCTGGCCGGTAGCAGCTTGAGGGTGCCACGGGTATTGGCCGTGATTTCCTCTTCATTGAAGTGCGCCTGCTCGTAGCCGCCTTCGATATAGGTTTGCGCCTGATCACTGTAGTGAGCATCAAAGGGCACACCACTTTGTCCCACCGGGTTGATGGTCAAGGCATGGGCCGCGTCGGCGAAGTCGATCAGGCGGCGGGTCGAGGGGCCGTAGGTCACTGGCCAGGGCGCCGGGCCGATCATGGCGGTCTGGTTGTTCGGCACTTCGTGACTGCCCGGCGCCGCGAAGGGGCCCACGTTGAATAGCCTGTCCAGCGGCTTCTGCATGCCCAGCGGGTGGCCGTGGGTCAGGGTGTGCGCCTTGCCCCACTGCCACTGGGACGGGTCATCACCGAAGGTGGCTTTCAGGTGCGCCAGGCTGTTATCCCAGGCCAGCTTGACGGTGCCGGCTCGCGTGCCGTTCCACCAGGGCGAATCCGGCGTGGCGGCCAGGCGTGGCAGGGCGGCGTCGATCACGCGGGTGCCGAGCAGGGTCTTGAACATAGCGTCGCCCAGTTTCGGGTGGAAGGTGGCGTCAGCGAGGTTGAACAGCAATTGGTTGAACAGGGTGGCGCTGGTGGAATCCAGCGGGTAGTCGCCTTTCCAGCTTGCCAGTTGCTCCACCAGCTTTACCTGCGCCGGGTCTGTAACCACCTCACGCAGTACCGGCAACAGCGGTGCCAGCAGGCGCGGCCCAAAGGCAGTGGTGGTGCCCAGTTGCAGGGCCTGGCTGTTGTTGACGTCCCACTTCACGCGGTTGTCGCTCAACTGCGCATTCAGCTGCTGGCCACGGTCGGCCAGGTTGTAATAACCGGGGATCTCCATGCCGGTGGGTGAGGCCGGCTGGGCATTGGCGGAGACCACATAGCCGCGCGCCGGGTTTTCTTCCTGGGGATTGGCGCTGAAAGGGTAGAAGCCCAGCTTGTCGGCCTGGGCGGTACTGCCGTCGAGGATGAACGCCGGGTTGACGCCGGCCGGGCGTATCGGCAATTGCGCCGCCGCCCACCAGCCAATATCGCCCTTGGCATTGGCCCACACGATATTCAGCCCAGGCGCCGAGACGTTAGCCGCCGCCGCGCGTGCCTTGGCCAGGGAGTCGGCACGGTTGAGCTGGTAGAAACCCTCGAGGATCGGGTTTTCGCTGTCGAGGAACGCCCACCACATGGCGATCGGCGTGGTGCCGGCGTTTTCACCGAGCACGTCATTGACGATCGGGCCGTGGGGCGAGCGGCGCAGGGTCAGCGTGACCGGGGCCTGGCCCTTGACCTGGATCTGCTGTTCGCTGCTGCTCATGTCGACCCACTGGCCGTGATACCAGACCTGGTTAGGGTTGGCCGGGTTGACCTTTTCGGCGATCAGGTCGAGGTCGTCGTTCTGGAACATGGTCAGGCTCCAGCCGAAGTCCAGGTTGTGCCCGAGGAAGGCCACCGGCACCAGCGCGTTGTGGTAGCCATACAACTCAAAGCCGGGCGCCGACAGCTGCGCCTCGTACCACACCGACGGCACCGAGAAGCGGATATGGGGGTCGCCCGCCAGCAATGGTTTGCCACTCTGGGTGCGACTGCCGCTGATGGCCCAGGCATTGCTGCCTTCAAATTGCGGCAAGCCGTTGTCAGCCAGGGCCTGCTCGCTCAGGCTGGCGAGGGCGCCAAGAGTCTTCCAGTCACCGGCCGCCAGGTTAAGGGCGCCTTTGGCTTGCCAATCGAGGTCGAAGACCTTGAGGTAGTCGCTGCCCAGTTGGTCGCGTACGTAAGTCAACACCGGTTCGGTACGAAAGGCCGCAGCAAAGCTGTAGGCCATATACCCGGCGACACTGATGGAGTCCTCGGCGGTGAACGGGCGCCTGGGGATGCCCAGCACGTCGAACTCCATCGGGCTGGCGTGGCTGGCCTGATATTGGTTGATCCCGTCCAGGTAGGCTTGCAGGGCCTTCCAGGCGGCCGACTCGGTGTTCATGTGCTCGACGTAGCTTGAGGCGCGCTCGCGAATCCGCAGGCTGCGAAACAGCTTATCGGTCTCCAGCAGCTTGGGCCCGAGCACCTCGGCCAGCTCGCCACGGGCCAGGCGGCGCATGATTTCCATCTGGAACAGCCGGTCCTGGGCATGCACATAGCCCAGGGCGCGGTACAGGTCGGCCTCGTTGCCGGCGCGGATATGCGGCACGCCACGGTCGTCGTAACGCACCGTGACCGAGCCTTGCAAGTGCGCCAGGGTGACCGTGCCCTGGCGGGTGGGTTGCTTGCTGTAGACGTACCAGCCGGCGCCGAGGGCGACCAGCACAACCAGCACCACGAGAGCCTGCAAGACACGCTTCATCGACTTTCCTTAACCCTGAATGGACAGACTACGGTTCCTTAGGCCACGAACAATAGCAGCCCACCGCCAGGGTGTGCGTGGCATTCACTTCGCGCCCGGCTTCGAGGGCCTTGAGGATCGGCTCAATAAAACTGTTGCCGGAATTGCACGTCAGCCCTTCGCTGTACGGCCCGAAATACGCCAGCTTGCCCGTACGGTCCCAGATGCCCACGGCCGGGCTGGCCGGCACCTGATCGGCGCCGGGCAGGGCGTCGAGGGTTTTCATCTGGCGCAGGGTGTCCGGCAAGGCGCCGTGGCTGCCGGCCTTTTGCAGGGCATAGAACTCGACACCTTGCGGCGCGTATTGCTCGATCAGCTCACCCAGGTGTTGCTGGTTACCGACATTGCACGGGCAGGCCGGGTCCCAGAAGTGCACCAGGCGAATCGGCCCAGGCCCGCGCAGTGCGGCGGGCAGTTGCAGCGCATCGCCGGAGAACACCGCCGTGTGTTCGCTGAAGGCGCGCAGGTAACGGCCCTGGAACCAGTCATACGCGGCCCATAGCACGGCGGCGCAGAGAATCAGCACCAGGCTGGCGAACAAGGCAGTGCGGTAGGGCTGTCGCATTCAGAGGTATCCTCGCGGGTCGCGTAGCTTGCCATGCTTGTCCTGACAGATGAATATCGCAGCTCGATATTCATCTTCACCGTCAGTCTGGAAGCCTTTATGCCCGTTAACTTTGACCCTGATCATCTGCGCGAAAGCTTGCGGCCCCTGGTGGATGCGCAGCCTTTGTCAGCCGAGGCGCGGGTCTATCAACGTTTCTATGGACTCGACCTGGGCGCACGCAAGGTGCCGGCCGTGAGCCGTCTGGGGCGCTTGGAGGTGGGCGGGTTCGAGGTGGTGGCGCAGGTATGGTGGCCGGCTGCGCCCGTGGCGACAATGTTCATGTTCCACGGCTTCTACGACCATATGGGGCTGTACCGCCACGTAGTGGACTGGGCGCTGGACCAGGGCTTCGTGGTGATCGCCTGCGACCTGCCGGGCCATGGCTTGTCCAGCGGCGTGCGTGCCAGTATCGATGAGTTTGCGGTGTACCAGGACGTGGTCCAGGCGTTGTTCGCCGAGGCCCAGGCGCTGCAATTGCCGCAACCCTGGCACCTGTTCGGGCAAAGCACCGGCGGCGCCATCGTGGTGGATCACCTGCTCAACCACGGCGCCGAAAGCCCGGCCCAGGGCAAGACCTTTCTGCTGTCGCCGCTGGTACGTCCGCGTGCATGGGGCTGGTCGCAAGCCAGCTATTACCTGCTGCGCCCGTTCGTCAAAGGCATCGCGCGACGGTTCAGCGATAACTCCAACGACCCGGCCTTCAAGCCCTTTCTCGAAGCCGACCCGTTGCAGCCGCGCCAACTGCCGACCGCCTGGGTAGGCGCCCTGGCGCGCTGGATCAAACGCATCGAAGCCGCACCGCGCAGCCCACGGCGGCCGGTGATCGTGCAGGGTGAAGAGGATATGACGGTGGATTGGCAGCACAATTTGCGGGTGCTGCGCAGCAAGTTCGACCAGCCCGAGGTGTTGATGCTCAAGCGCGGCAGGCATCATCTGGCCAATGAAATTCCAGAAATTCGCGAAGAGTATTTCCGATACTTGACGAGCCATCTGACCTGACACGATCCAAATGTGGGAGGGGGCTTGCTCCCGATAGCGGTGTGCCAGTCAACTTATGTGTAGCTGACACACCGCAATCGGGAGCAAGCCCCCTCCCACATTTTTTTCTACTGCGCCAGGCTGGAGGTGCTTTGACCGACAGCCAGCCCTGCGCGGATGGCGGCGAGCGCTGCCTGGTAATACGCCTTGCCTTCCGGCGATTCGGCAAACGTAGCGAATTCTTCCAGCTCCGGGTCAGACAAATCCCGATAGACGTACAGCAGCGTGTTATTCAGATCTTTGTCGATCTGCTGCATCAGCCGCTCACGCTGCCCGTTCAACATGCCCTGAGCCTGGCCGCCGCCCAACAGGCCGGGGATCATCTGGCTCAAGCTGTCCGCTGCCACGCCGGCAATCGCCAGGCTGACTTCGGCGCCCGCTTCACGCGCGGGCAGGGCCTGGGCCAGGTGGCCGATGATCAGGCTGCGGGTAGCATCGGCTTGGATTTTCGGCAGGCCCTGGGCGTTTTTCGCCAATTGGTCGCGACGCGTGGCGAGCAGTTCGGCGGCGACAATCTTGCGGCCCAGGGGCGACTGGAAAAAACTCAGGGCCGGTTTGGGGTCCGCCAGGTGCTTGCGCAACTGGGCCTCGGCGCGCTGGTCCATGGCCTGGGCCGCGAAGCGTTTGTTGCTGTTGTCCACCAGCGCCTGGTACACCGCCGGCGGCAGGCTGTTGCGGTAGCGCTGTTGGGCGGCACTGAGGGCGTCATTGAAATGCGCACGTTGTTCGGCCCAGCCGGCAACCTTGTACAACTGGTCATGGCCGTCTGCCCAGGCGGGCAAAACGCAGAACATCAGCAAGGAAAGAAACAAACGACGCATAAGGACTCCTGTCAGTCGGCCACTATTGTCCGTGTCGGGCGTAGGATTTGTCGAGAAGTCCTATCAGTCACCTGACTAAAGTGTATTCGAGCGCTCGACGGCGCTGTCGGATTTACAGGCGTATGGATACTATGCGCGCCATGCAAATGCCCCTTGATCACCCCCTGCTGCAACGCATTGTCGACGACCTGGCCGAACAAGGCTGGTCGCAGCAGCATGCCTTCCTGCCCCAGGCTCTGACCCTGGAGCTGGCGGCTGAGTGCCGTAAACGTGCGGCTGAAGGTGAGCTGGCGCCAGCGGCGGTGGGGCGCGGGCCCGCCCAGGAAATTCGCGAGGGGATTCGCGGCGACCACATCCAGTGGCTGGAAGAGGGCGATGCCGCCGTCTGCGATACCTACATGGCGATAATGGACGGCCTGCGCCTGGCCATGAACCGTGGCCTGTTCCTTGGCCTGGAAGACTTCGAAAGCCACTTCGCGATGTACCCGCCCGGGGCGTTCTACCTCAAGCATGTGGATCGTTTTCGCGACGATGACCGGCGCATGGTCTCGGCCGTGATCTATTTGAACGACGCCTGGCTGCCCGAACACGGCGGGCAGTTGCGCATGTACCTCAAGGGTGGCATCGAACACGACGTGGCGCCTACCGGCGGCAGCCTGGTGGTGTTCCTCTCCGGCGAAGTGCCCCACGAGGTCCTGCCTGCCACGCGTGAACGCCTGTCCCTGACCGGCTGGTTCCGTCGGCGCGGCAACGAGCCGTTTTAAGCCGGCGTCAAGTCTTGCCTGGAACAAATGTGGGAGGGGGCTTGCCCCCTCCCACATTGGTCACTGCGGTGCATTGCCCTCAAACCACTTGTGCTCCAACGCCTTCAAGCGGCCGTCATCCTTCACTCGCTTCAACGCATTGTCCAGGCTGCTCTTGAACGCCGGGTTGCCCTTCTGGAACGGAATCACCAGCTCCGGCGTCTGGTGATACGCCGCGCTGAAATCGAACTGATCCTCAAGCTCGGCAGTCATAGCGATATGGTTAAGCGCCACGTCATATTTGCCGGTCGCCACGCCGTTCAGCAGGTCGGCATCATCGGTGGTGATAAACGAGGAGCGTACGTCCATCTCCTTTGCCAGCAGTTCGCCCAGCTCAACCTCAAAGCCGGTGAGCTTCTCGCCCTCCTTGAAATTGTAAGGCGGGGTGTTGGCTTCAAGGGCGATGCGCAGCTCACCGCGATCGTTGACATCATCGATCAGCTCGGCGTGAGCCGGGGCGCTTAGAAGGGGAAGCAGCAGTAACAGGCCAGGCAAAAAGCGCATGGTCACTCCTAAAGAATTCGTACGGGCGAGACGCCGTTCAGCATCGCTTTGCTATGGTGTCGAGTGCCTTGGACAGCAATTTGTCGCGAAGTTGTCAGAACCCTACAGATTTCACAAAAAACTGGAGAAGCGAATGAAAGCCCTTTTGTCCCGTGCAACCCTGGCCTCTTTGATGCTGGGTGCTTCGATGTTGGCCACTGCCGCCGACGGCATCCCGCGCAGCGCGCCGCCTGAAGACGCGAAAGTATTCATCGTCTCGCCCAAAGACGGCGCCACCGTCGATAAGACTTTCACCGTGAAGTTCGGCATGGAAGGCCTGCAACTGGCGCCGGCCACCGACCAGACGGCCGGCACCGGCCACCACCACTTGCTGATCGACCAGAAAGAATTGCCCGATGCGAAACTGCCGATTCCGGCCACCGATACCGTGATCCATTACGGCAAGGCTCAGACCGAAACCGAACTGACCCTGACGCCCGGCAAGCACACCTTGCAACTGGTGGCCGGCGACAAACTGCACATGCAGTTCAACCCGACGGTTGCCTCGAAAGTCATCACGGTTAACGTGAAATAAAAAAACGGGAGTCCCTTGCGGGGCTCCCGTTTTTTTATGGCTGCAAGCTTCAAGTTACAAGTTACAAGCTGCAAGCAAGAGCTTTTAGCTTGCCGCTTGCAACTTGCCGCTTACAACTGCTCTTAAAACAACACCCGGCTGCGAATAGTGCCGTTGATGTGCTGCAGCTTCTCTTGCGCCAGGTCCGAGTACTCGGCGTCGACGTCGATCACCACGTAGCCGACCTTCTCGTTGGTCTGCAGGAACTGACCGGAGATGTTGATGCCGTTTTCCGCAAAGACCTTGTTGATCTCCATCATCACACCCGGAATGTTCTGGTGGATGTGCAGCAGACGGTGCTTGCCAGGGTGAGCCGGCAGGGCCACTTCCGGGAAGTTCACGGACGATACCGAGGTGCCGTTGTCGCTGTACTTGACCAGTTTTTCCGAGACTTCCAGGCCGATGTTGGCTTGGGCTTCAGCGGTAGAGCCGCCGATGTGCGGGGTCAGGATCACGTTGTCCAGGCCGCGCAACGGGCTTTCGAAAATGTCGTCGTTGGAGCGTGGCTCTACCGGGAACACGTCGATGGCGGCGCCGATCAGGTGCTTGTCCTTGATCGCCTCGGCCAGGGCGTCCAGCTCGACCACTGTGCCGCGCGCGGCGTTGATCAGGATCCCGCCTTTCTTGATGGCGCGGATTTCCTTCTCGCCGATCATCCACTGGGTCTCGGCAGTTTCCGGAACGTGCAGGGTGACGATGTCGGACATGCCCAGCAGCTCGGTCAGGCTCGAGACCTGGGTGGCGTTGCCCAATGGCAGCTTGGTCAGGGTGTCGTAGAAGAACACCTGCATGCCTAAGCCTTCAGCCAATACCGACAACTGAGTGCCGATCGAACCGTAGCCGACGATACCCAGCTTCTTGCCGCGGATTTCGAAGGAGTTGGCCGCGCTCTTGATCCAGCCGCCACGGTGGCAGGAAGCGTTCTTCTCGGGGATACCGCGCAACAGCAGGATGGCCTCGGCCAGCACCAGCTCCGCTACGGAACGGGTGTTGGAGTACGGTGCGTTGAACACCGCGATGCCGCGTTCGCGCGCTGCGTTGAGGTCGACCTGGTTGGTGCCGATGCAGAAGCAGCCGACCGCCACGAGTTTCTTGGCGTGGTCGAAGATTTCTTCGGTCAACTGAGTGCGGGAGCGAATGCCGATAAAGTGCGCGTCGGCGATCTTTTCCTTGAGCTGGGCTTCCGGCAGAGAACTGGTGATGTACTCAATGCTGGTGTACCCGGCGGCTTTCAGAACGTCGACAGCCGATGGGTGGACGCCTTCCAGAAGAAGGAACTTGATCTTGCTCTTATCGAGAGAAGTCTTGCTCATCTGCGTAAACCTGTATCCCGGAGAAAAATGGCAGGGAATCGGATCGCTTAAGCTGACCCGGACGGCAGGAAAGCCGTCACCGCAGAAACGCCCTTGGGCTCTGTCCTGCGGGGGCGGTATGCTAGCATACGCGCCCCGCTAAACACCTATTCCTGCGACGTGAAGCGTTCTCAGGATGACCATGAATTGTTCGAGAGTTCTGTCGATGACCCATCCTGCCCTGATTGATGAGCTGAAGACCCTGGTTGAGCCCGGCAAAGTGCTGACCGACGCCGACTCCCTGGAGGCTTACGGCAAGGATTGGACCAAACACTTCGCGCCCGCGCCGTGCGCCATCGTCTTTCCCAAGACCACCGAGCAGGTGCAGGCCATCGTCCGTTGGGCCAATACCCACAAGATGGCGCTGGTGCCATCTGGTGGCCGTACTGGCCTGTCGGCGGCGGCGGTGGCGGCCAATGGCGAAGTGGTGGTGTCATTCGACTATATGAACCAGATTCTCGACGTGAACCTTACCGACCGCACCGCGGTGTGCCAGCCGGGTGTGGTCACCAAGCAATTGCAGAACGTTGCCGAAGAACATGGGTTGTACTACCCGGTGGATTTCGCATCGTCCGGTTCCAGCCAGATTGGCGGCAATATCGGCACCAATGCCGGCGGGATCAAGGTGATTCGCTACGGCATGACCCGTAACTGGGTGGCCGGGATGAAAGTCGTCACTGGCAAAGGCGATGTGCTGGAACTGAACCGTGACTTGATCAAGAACGCCACCGGCTACGACATGCGCCAGCTGTTCATCGGCGCCGAAGGGACCCTGGGCTTCGTGGTGGAAGCCACCATGCGCCTGGACCGTGCGCCGAAAAACCTGACCGCCATGGTGCTCGGTACCACCGACTTCGACTCGATCATGCCGGTGCTGCACGCCTTCCAGAGCAAGCTGGACCTGACCGCTTTCGAATTTTTCTCCGACAAGGCCCTGGCCAAAGTCCTCGGGCGTGGCGACGTGCCAGCGCCGTTCGAAACCGATTGCCCGTTCTACGCGCTGCTGGAATTCGAAGCCACCACCGAGGAAGTCGCCAATCACGCCCTCGAGACCTTTGAACATTGCGTCGAGCAAGGCTGGGTGCTGGATGGCGTGATGAGCCAGAGCGAGACCCAGCTGCATAATTTGTGGAAGCTGCGCGAATACATCTCCGAGACGATTTCCCACTGGACGCCGTACAAAAACGATATTTCGGTCACCGTTTCCAAAGTGCCGGCCTTCTTGAAAGAAATTGACGCTATCGTCGGCGAGCACTACCCGGATTTCGAAATCGTCTGGTTCGGCCACATTGGCGACGGTAACCTGCACCTGAACATCCTCAAGCCGGAAACCCTGAGCAAGGACGAGTTCTTCGCCAAGTGCGCCACCGTGAACAAATGGGTGTTCGAGACCGTCGCCAAATACAACGGCTCGATCTCCGCCGAACACGGCGTGGGCATGACCAAGCGCGATTACCTGACTTACAGCCGCTCACCGGTTGAAATCGAATACATGAAGGCCGTGAAAGCGGTGTTCGACCCGAACGGGATCATGAACCCAGGCAAGATCTTCGTTGTTTAAGGACGCTTTTTAAGGAGTCGTTCCATGAGCTACCAGCACAAGTATATCGACGGCACCAACATCCACTTTCCGGTAGGCAAAGTGGTATGTATCGGACGTAACTACGCCGAACACGCCAAGGAGCTGGACAACCCGGTGCCGACCGAGCCGTTGCTGTTCATCAAGCCGGGCAGTTGCGTAGTGCCGCTGGAAGGCGGTTTCACTATTCCTACCGAGCGCGGTTCGGTGCATTACGAAGCGGAAATTGCCGTGTTGATCGGCAAGCCGTTGTCGAACAACCCAAGCCGCGAAGAAGTGCTGGACGCCATCTCCGGCTTCGCCCCGGCCCTGGACCTGACCCTGCGCGACAAACAGGCCGAGCTGAAGGCCAAGGGCCTGCCGTGGGAGATCGCCAAGTCGTTCGACGGCGCGGCGGTGATTGCGCCTTTTGTGGTCGGCAGCACGTTCGCGGACGTGACTGATATCGGCATTCGCCTGACCATCAACGGCGAAGTCCGCCAGAACGGCAACAGCGCGCAGATGCTCAACCCGATCGTGCCGATGATCCAGCACATGGCCGGCTGCTTCTCGCTGCAGGCGGGTGATGTAATCCTGACCGGCACCCCGGCTGGCGTAGGGCCGCTGAATGTCGGCGATAAGCTGGTGCTGGAGTTGTCGGGCGTCAACCGCTTCGAGAGCGTCGTTCGCTGAAAAAATGTGGGAGGGGGCTTGCCCCCGATTGCAGTGTGTCAGCCAGCTAACCTGTGCCTGACACTCCGCTATCGGGGGCAAGCCCCCTCCCACATTGGTTTTGTGTGTGTTCCCGACTATCGGGTTTTGCATTTTTTTCACACGCCATCCGCATAATTCCAGCTTCTCGCTCTATTCCCTATAGCTGACTTCCGGAAAAAGCCCTCAATGGCCGTGCCTCTGCCCACTTCCAAACCTACGCTTCGCTCTCGCTTGACCATGCGCTGGTATTCCTGGGTGTTTCTGGCCGGTGCGATCCTGTATGGCATCGCCTGGGCGATGCACTGGGATGATCGCGGTGTGTTGTGGGTGCTGGAGGGTTTTGAAAGCCCGGCTGAACGCCGGGAAAGCGTGTGGCTGCCGGACTATCACGCGGTCATCGACGCCAAGTTGCTGCTCGGGATGGAGAAGGACGAGGCCTCGGACCTGTCCTACAACCCAAGCACCAAAACCCTGTTCTCCGTGATGGGTAAGAACCCGTTCCTGGTGGAGCTGAGCCTGCAAGGCGACGTGCTGCGCAAGATGCCCCTCAACGGCTGGAACAATCCGGAAGGCCTGACGGTGATGGAGAATGGCTTGATGGCCGTGGTCGATGAGCGCGAGCACAGCCTGACCATCGTCAAGGTAGACGCCGGCACCACGGCGTTGAACAAGGCCGATTTCCCCAGTTATGACCTGGGCCCGTCCAAGGACCAGAACAAAGCCTTTGAAGCAATCACCTGGGACCCGCGCAACCAGCAGTTGGTGCTGGGCGAAGAGCGCCCACCGGCACTGTTTACCTGGAAGAGCGACGGCAGCCAGACCCTCACAGGCGACAAGCAGAAACGGGCGAGTACCGAGCTGGATGTGCGTAACCTGTCTGCCCTGGCCATCGACCCGCGTACCGGGCACTTGCTGGTGCTGTCCGCCGACTCCCATCTGCTGCTGGAGCTGGATGAAACCGGCGAGCAAGTCAGCTTCATGACCCTGTTGGGCGGCTTCAACGGCCTCAAGGACACCATCCCGCGTGCCGAAGGGGTGACCATGGACGAGAGCGGTACGCTGTATATCGTCAGCGAGCCAAACTTGTTCTATCGGTTTGAAAAACAGAAATAACCTACGTCTTACGTCGGACACGTCCTAAAAAGCGGCATTCACCAGACAGCCCGTTGCGTTTAAGTTTAAATTCAGGCGATCTTGATATCTATTCGCCAGTTTTTCTCTGAGCCCGCCACGATGCGTCGATTTGCCCGCCCCAAACCTGCTCTTTTAATCCTGCTGTTGATTGCGCTGGTCGCTGCCGCGATCGTTGCGCAGCAATTCCGTCTGTTCGAGCGTGCCTGGTTCAACTGGCAGGTGTGGCACCAGCCAGCGGATGAACGCGGCATCGGCCTGGCCGATTACCGCGTCTCCCTGGAAGGCCAGGTGATCGAAGGGCTCGACGACGATGTGTCGGCCCTCACCTACGACCCGGTGCGCAAAAGCCTGTTTACCGTCACCAATAAAAACGCCGAGCTGGTCGAGCTGTCCCTGCAAGGCAAGATTCTGCGGCGTATTCCCCTGGTGGGGTTTGGCGATGCCGAGGCGGTGGAGTTCATCAGCGACAATATTTACGTGATCAGTGACGAGCGCCAACAGCGCCTGATCAAAGTGCATGTGGACGATGACACACAATTTCTCGATGCCGCCGATGCGGAGCAGATGACCCTGGGCGTGCACATTGGCAGCAACAAGGGTTTCGAAGGCCTGGCCTATGACTCGGTGGGCAAGCGCCTGTTTGTCGCCAAGGAACGCGACCCGATGGTGATCTATGAGGTCCACGGCTTTCCCCATTTCAAAGCGGAAAAAACCTACTCGGTGCATGTGATCAACAACCCCAAGCGTGATGCCGGGTTATTCGTGCGCGACCTGTCGAGCCTGCAATACGACGAGCGCAGCGGCCATTTACTGGCGCTTTCCGATGAGTCGTTCCTGGTGCTGGAACTGGATATCGATGGTCGCCCGTTAAGCAGTCTGTCACTGCTCAACGGGCGCCATGGCCTGAAAAAACGTGTGCCGCAGGCCGAAGGGATCGCCATGGATGACGAGGGCACGCTGTACCTCGTCAGTGAGCCGAACCTGTTCTACGTGTTCAAGAAGCCCTGATCAGAACATCCACTGCACACCCAGCGAGTAGCCGGTCTGGCTGCCCTCGGCATGGCCGAGTCGACTGTTCACTTCGGCGTACATCCCCAATTGCGGGGTGATTGCCAATTGGCTGCCGAGTTGCGCACGGCCAAAACGTTTATCGACTGACCCCAGTTTGGCGGTGCGGGCCTGGCCATCGGCGCGGGCGGTCAGTTGCAGGTCGTCGAGACGCCCATCGGCCAATTCC
The DNA here is from genome assembly GCF_003852235.1 of Pseudomonas sp. R4-35-07. Lineage (NCBI taxonomy): Bacteria > Pseudomonadati > Pseudomonadota > Gammaproteobacteria > Pseudomonadales > Pseudomonadaceae > Pseudomonas > Pseudomonas sp. R4-35-07. The sequence goes on along the minus strand of NZ_CP027732.1, from coordinate 5,525,820 downwards.
TTGACCCACGCGATGTTGCCGTAAGGCATCAGGCTCAAGCCGTAAGGCAGAGCGACAGCACCGCGCACGCGCCACCCCAGGCTGGCTTCCAGGGAATCGAACGACTGCTCTTCGTAGTCCAGCGCGGTGCGCAGGTTCTGCTTCTCGTCGAACTGATCGATGCGGTAGTGGCTGTAATCGAGCCCGGCAAAGGGTCCGCTCTGAAGGGCACCAAAATCGAAGTCATAGCCGCCCAGCACCCGTGCGCCGAGGGACAGCGCGTCGGTCTTGCCGGTCAGGTGCTGGTTGAGCAGCACCGGCCCGCCGCTGGCCTGGATCAGCAGGTTGCGTTTGGAATCGAAGCGCGTGTGGCCGGCGCTCAGATCACCGGCCAGCCAGCTCGGCCCGCCGTCGTTGAGCAGGGCGTAGACGGCGGCCTGCCAGGTGTCGCTATCGAGTTTGCCGCGGTGCTCCAGCGTGTCGCGGCCGTTGCGGTAGCTCAGGCTGGCACCGATGTTCAGGGCTGAGCTCAGCTGGTAGTCGCCCAGCGCATGCACGCCCAACTGCCGGGCCTCTGGGTTGGGTGCGCGGTCGAAACCGCTGTCCGGGTTGTATTGACCGTCCACGCCGATTTCGCCATCGAAGCTGCCCACTTCACGACTGGCCGACTGCAAGGTCAGCCAGCGGCGATCATGCAAACGCACGCTGGCCTGGTGCTGGCGCTGCAGGTTGTCCTGCATATTGCGTGCGACGGCGCCGCCCGAGGCAGTCGAGGCCATCAAGTCGGCATTGGTCAGTTCCAGCACCAGGCGGCTGAGCAGGCGCGAATAATCGCGCAGGCGCTGATCGATGCGCGCCTGGCCGAAGGCATCGGTGAGCACGGCTTTATTGTCTTCGTTCGGGTCGTGCCAGGTCGAGCCGCCGGGGATTTTCGGATTGTAGGTCTGGGTGTAGCCATCCAGGTCGCCCAGCTCCCAATTGGTCGCCTCGATATACAGGATCGGAATATTCAGCGGTTCGAACGGTTCGCCATCGCTGCAGCAGCCGGTGCCCTTGGGGTATTGCGGGTCCAGGCCGGGGTTGGTGAACAGGGGGATATTCAGTTCCTTGGCGATCTGGAAGGTGTGTTCGCGCAACGCCGCCAGGCTGGGGTTGGCCGCGCTGTTCTGGCCGGCGTGGGCATACATCATGTCGCCGGTGGTCAGGCTGTCGAGGTTGATCATCGCGAGCATGTTGGCGCGTTGGCTTGCGCTCAGGGACTCAACGAAGGCCTTGGACCCTCGCAGGCCTTCTTCTTCCGCGCCGAAGCCCACCACCTGCAAGCCATTTTCCAGTTGCAGCCCGCCCAGGTTCTTCGCCACCTCGGTGAGCACGCTGGCGCCGGAGCCGTTGTCGTCCAGGCCTTGCAGGGTGGGGCGACCGAAGTAGGTGTCGAAGTGCGCGCCGATCACCACGTACTGCGGTTTAGTGCCGGCGGCGTAGGCCACCACGTTTTGCGAGGCGCGGCTGCCGTTGTTCCAGGTGAAGTCCTGGCGACTGATGCTGTAGGCCGTGCCCATCTGGCTCTGCATCCAATCGGCCGCCCCGGCGAAATTGGCCGTGTCGCGATAACGCCCGGGGTAGTCGTTGATCAGTTTTTCCAGGGTGGTGGTGGCGTGCTGGCCGTAATCATAGGCCTGAAGATGCGTCGACAGCAGGGTGCCGGCGACGCTGAGAGCGAGGGCTAGGGGCTTTATCACAGGGTCTTCCTTGAGGTGATGAGAGGTTCAAGCGCAGACGCTTTGCACAATGCGCGCCTCATTCCATGGGCGGCGGCGAATTGGCGCATTGTTAAACGCGTGGGTCGCTTGGTTGTAATTTGTAACGGATTGGATACCAGACGGGGCGTGACAGAGCGCACGGTTTTGGAGAGGAGTGCTGCGAAAAGTAGCGTTTGTGTTACAGAAATCCAGACCGGATCGCTATCAAATGTGGGAGGGGGCTTGCTCCCGATGGCGGTGTATCAGTACCAGATATTCTGACTGACACACTGCCATCGGGAGCAAGCCCCCTCCCACATTGGAACTGCGGTGTTATTAAGCTTTGAGGGTTTTCACGCCTTCCGGGGTACCCAACAGCAGCACATCCGCCGGGCGTGCGGCGAACAGGCCGTTGGTCACCACGCCAACGATGGCGTTGATCTGCGTCTCCAGCTCCACCGGATTAGTGATCTGCATGTTGAACACATCGAGGATGATGTTGCCGTTATCGGTCAACACGCCTTCACGGTACACCGGGTCGCCGCCCAGTTTCACCAGCTCGCGGGCCACGTGGCTGCGGGCCATCGGGATGACTTCCACCGGCAGCGGGAATGCACCGAGCACCGGCACCAGCTTGCTGGCGTCGGCAATGCAGATGAAGGTCTTGGCCACGGCCGCGACGATCTTCTCGCGGGTCAGGGCTGCGCCGCCGCCTTTGATCAGGTTCAGGTGCTCGTCGCTTTCGTCCGCGCCGTCGATGTAGAACTCCAGGTCGCTCACGGTGTTGAGCTCGTACACCGGAATGCCATGGCCTTTGAGGCGCGCGGCGGTCGCTTCGGAGCTGGCCACTGCGCCATCGAACGCACCTTTATGCTGGGCCAGCGCATCGATAAAGCAGTTGGCAGTGGAGCCGGTGCCGACACCGACGATGCTCTTGTCGTCGAGTTTGGGAAGGATTAAATCGACAGCGGCCTGGGCCACTGCCTGTTTGAGTTGATCCTGGGTCATGCGGGCTCCGGAACGGGCGGGGGAGTGATCGAGGGCGGCGAGTATACCCCAACAAACCTTGGGATTCGTGTGGTCTCCCGGCCAAAAGCCGGGTTAGACTCCCTGGCCCTGCCCAACCCCTGAAGTAGATGCCTGCCGATGCTTGAACACTACGTCAAAAAGATCCTCACCTCGCGCGTTTACGACGTTGCCGTAGAAACACCCCTGCAGACTGCCCGCCAGCTTTCCGAGCGGCTGGGCAACCAGATTTGGCTCAAGCGCGAAGACTTGCAGCCGGTGTTCTCGTTCAAGATTCGCGGCGCCTACAACAAGCTGTGCCAGCTCAGCGCAGAGGAGCGCGCACGCGGCGTGGTCACCGCCTCGGCGGGCAACCATGCCCAGGGCCTGGCCCTGGCGGCCAAGGTGCTGGGGGTCAAGGCGACGATCGTGATGCCCAAGACCACCCCGGAAATCAAGGTCGAAGGCGTGCGCTCGCGTGGCGGCAAGGTGGTGCTGCACGGTGATTCTTTCCCGGAAGCCCTGGCCTACTCACTGAAGCTGGTCGATGAAAAAGGCTACGTCTACATTCACCCCTACGATGATCCGCACACCATTGCCGGGCAGGGCACCGTGGCGATGGAGATCCTGCGCCAGCATCCAGGGCCGTTGGACGCGATCTTCGTGCCGGTGGGCGGCGGCGGGCTGATCGCCGGCATTGCGGCGTATGTGAAATACCTGCGCCCGGACATCAAGATCATCGGCGTCGAGCCGGACGACTCCAACTGCCTGCAAGCGGCGATGGCGGCGGGTGAGCGCGTGGTGCTGCCGACCGTCGGCCTCTTCGCCGACGGCGTGGCGGTGGCGCAGATCGGCCAGCACACCTTCGACATCTGCAAAGACTATGTGGATGAAGTGATCACCGTCAGCACCGATGAAATCTGTGCGGCAATCAAGGATATCTACGACGACACGCGCTCGATCACCGAGCCGGCAGGCGCATTGGGCGTGGCCGGGATCAAGAAGTATGTCGAGACCCGTGGCGTCAGCGGTCAGACCTTTGTCGCCATCGACTCCGGCGCCAACGTCAACTTTGACCGCCTGCGCCATGTGGCCGAACGCGCCGAACTGGGTGAAGGCCGCGAAGCCATTATCGCCGTGACCATTCCCGAGAAACCGGGCAGCTTCAAGGCATTCTGCGAGGCAGTGGGCAAGCGCCAGATCACCGAATTCAACTACCGCTATCACACCGGCAGCGAGGCGCACATCTTCGTCGGCGTGCAGACCCACCCGGAAAACGACCCGCGCAGCGCATTGATCGCCAGCCTCACCGACCAGGGTTTCCCGGTGCTGGACCTCACCGAAAACGAATTGGCCAAGTTGCACATCCGCCATATGGTCGGCGGGCATGCGGCCAAGGTCAGTGACGAGCTGGTGTTTCGTTTTGAATTTCCGGAACGGCCGGGGGCGTTGTTCAACTTTCTTAACAAACTGGGCGGGCGCTGGAATATTTCGATGTTCCACTACCGCAACCACGGCGCGGCTGACGGCCGGGTGGTCGCCGGCCTGCAAGTGCCGGCGGACGAGCGCCACCTGGTCCCGGCCGCCCTCGCCGAGATCGGCTACCCGTATTGGGATGAAAGCGAAAACCCGGCCTACCAGTTGTTCCTCGGTTGAGCGACTACGCTGACTGAGCGGCCTTCAAGGAATCGAGACTATGGAAACGCTGACCACCCTCAAGGTTATTCACATCGCCGCCACCGTATTGCTGCTGCTCAGCGGCCTGGGCCTGGCAGTACTGGCCTGGCGCAAGCGCAGCGCCGGCCCGGCGGTGGTCGTGCAACGCCCGTGGGCGTTCGTCTGGCTGCTGATGGGCATTTGCCTGGTGAGCATGCCGTTCACCGGCTGGTGGATGGTGCACCTGGTCGGCTGGCCGCTGGGGCAAACCTGGATCCTGGGTTCCAGCATTCTGTATACCGTGGCGGCGCTGGCCTGGTTCTGGCTGGTGGCACGGCTCAATCGGCTGCGTAAAGGCGAGGGCGGTAGCCTGAATTTCACCTTGGTGCTGGCGGTGGTCAGCCTGGTGGGGTTTGTGGCGATTGCCGGGCTGATGGGTGCCAAACCGGTTTGAAAGGAGCTTCATGAACATTCTTCTGGTAGGCGCCACCGGGTTTGTCGGGCGCCACCTGTTGCTGGCTCTGCAGCAGGCGGGGCATCAAGTGGTCGCTACTTGTCGCGAGCCTCGAAGCCAGAATTGGCCGGGCGTGGAGTGGCGCCCGCTGGATCTGAACCTGCTGGCCGTCGACCCCGAAGGTTTCGACTTTCCCGAATCCGTTGATTTACTGATCAATGCAGCCGGTCTGCTGAGCGTGGATGCGGCCGAGCTGAGCCGGGTGCAGGACCGGGGCACTTGCGCGTTGTTCGATCTGGCGGCGCAGCGCGGCGTGCGAGTGCTGCAGGTTTCCGCCCTGGGCGCTTCAGCGCAATCCGATGTGCCGTTTCTCGCCAGCAAAGGCGCGGCTGACGACTATCTGCTTGGCCTCGGGATTGAAGCGGTGGTATTGCGACCCTCATTGGTAGTGGGTGAGGGCGGCGCCAGCAGTGCCTGGCTCGCCGCGCTTTCGCCGTGGCCGCTGATCCCGTTGCTGGACCTCAAGGCCCATCTGCAACCGGTGCATATCGTTGACGTCGTCGGGGCCGTACTGGCATTGCTGCGTCGGTGGCCAGTTGAAGCGATGGTGTTGCCATTGGTAGGGCCTGAACCGATGCGGCTGAGCCAGGTCATTGATCACTTGCGCGCCGTACAAGGCTGGGCGCCGGGCCGATACGTCCAGGCGCCGCTGCTAGGGTTGAGCGGTCGGGTGGGCGACCGCCTGGGTTGGCGTGCGCTGAACAGACAAAGCATTACTCTGGCGCAACAGGACAACGTGGCCGACCCCGAGGTGCTGGCTTCGGTCTGCGGTTATTCGGCGGCACCGCTGTCGTCGCGTTTGCAGGGCTGGCCGACAGCGGCCGTGAGCAGCCAGCTTACGGTCCGTCCCTTGATGCTGGCGGTGCTGGTGCTGATCTGGCTGGGCACCGCAGCGGTGTGCCTGGGGCCGGGGTACGAGTGGGGCTTGCGCATCATGGCGCAGGCAGGCGTGCACGGTGTTTGGGCGATGCTGGCGGTGATCGGCGGGTCGCTGTGCGATGGTCTGTTGGGCACCGGGCTGCTGATCAGGCGCTGGCGGCGCCACACCCTGCTATTGCAACTGTTGTTGATGGTCGGATACACCGTAGTCATCAGCTTCGTTTTGCCCCACTACTGGTTCGACCCCTACGCCGCCGTCGCCAAGAACTTGGTGCTGATGGTGGCTACGTTATGGCTTTTTTGGACTGAACCTACTGTGAATGAGTGTCGCCGATGAGTGCTTACCTGCTGCTCAAAACCCTGCATATCCTTTCGTCCACCATCCTATTCGGGCTGGGCGCGGGCTCGGCCTACTACGCGTTGCGCGCCTGGCGCAGCGGCAAAGTGGAAGTGATCGCCGTAACATTCAAGCACCTGGTCTTTGCCGACTGGGCGTTTACCGCGACCACGGCAGTGTTCCAGCCATTGAGTGGGATCGGCTTGATGCATCTGGCGGGTTGGTCGTTGCAGCAGAGTTGGTTGCAGTGGACGTTCGGTTTGTATGTGTTGGCGGGGATCTGCTGGCTGCCAGTGGTGTGGTTGCAGATTCGTGTGCACCAGATGGCGGAACAGGCGTTGCGCGAAGGTACGACGATGCCACTCAAGGCCGCAACCTATATGCGCTGGTGGTTTGGCCTGGGTTGGCCTGCATTCCTGGCGTTCATGGCGATTTTCTACCTGATGGTGGCCAAGCCTATGTAAGGCTTGGGCCCGTGTCGCCTGCATCGGGGGCAAGCCCCCTCCCACATTGGAATGCGTTCCCCTGTGGGAGGGGGCTTGCCCCCGATAGCTTTATCAGCCGCGCAGCGTAATCACCGGCCAGCCCCGCTTTTCAGCCTCGGCCCGCAAATTCGGGTCCGGATCCACCGCCACCGGATGAGTCACCTGCTCCAGCAGCGGCAAATCATTCATCGAGTCGCTATAGAAGTAGCTGTCTTCCAGGCTATACCCGGTCTCTTCCAGCCAACGGTTCAAGCGCGTCACCTTGCCTTCACGAAAGCACGGCACATCGGTGCTGCGCCCGGTGTAGCGGCCATTTTCCATCTCGCACTCGGTGGCGATCAGGGTTTCAACCCCCAGCCGTGCGGCAATCGGCGCGGTGACGAAACGGTTGGTGGCGGTGATGATCACCAGCATGTCGCCAGCGGCGCGGTGCTTGGCCAGCAGTTCCACTGCCTTGGGCAGCATGATCGGTTCGATGCAGTCGCGCATATAGTCGTTGTGCCATTCGTCCAACTGAGCCATCTCGGTGCGGCCGAGGATTTCCAGGCAGAAGTTCAGGTAAGCGGCGTTGTCCAGCTTGCCGGCCAGGTAGTCCTGATAGAACGCGTCGTTACGCGCCTTGTAAGCTACCGGGTCGAGAATCCTGCGTTCACACAGGTAATCACCCCAGGCGTGATCGCTGTCACCGCCCAGGAGCGTGTTGTCCAAGTCGAATAAAGCCAGGCGCATTGCGGTTACTCGCTGAAAAGTCTGTAAAAAGGCGTCCAGAATACGGTCTTTTCACAAGAGTGCACATAAGGTAAGAAGCCTCGTTGCCGCTGGATGAACCTTTGTGGAACAATGCGGCGACATGCGTTTGCGAGGTTGTTGCCGTGATCGACCCCGATGGTTTCCGTCCTAATGTCGGGATTATTCTTACGAATGATGCCGGACAGGTGCTATGGGCTCGCCGAATCAACCAAGATGCCTGGCAGTTTCCTCAAGGTGGGATCAACCCCGACGAAACCCCTGAAGACGCCTTGTACCGTGAGTTGAACGAAGAAGTCGGCCTTGAGCGCGAAGATGTGCAGATTCTGGCCTGCACCCGGGGCTGGTTGCGCTATCGTTTGCCGCAACGCCTGGTGCGTACCCACAGCCAACCGCTGTGTATCGGCCAGAAGCAGAAATGGTTTCTCCTGCGCCTGATCTCCAATGAGCAGCGGGTGCGGATGGATTTGACCGGTAAACCGGAGTTCGATGGCTGGCGCTGGGTCAGTTATTGGTATCCGCTGGGCCAGGTGGTGACATTCAAGCGCGAGGTTTATCGTCGCGCTCTCAAAGAGCTTGCCCCGCGCCTTTTAGCGCGCGACTGACGACGGAGTTCGACCCCGAGCCATGCTCAATACGCTGCGCAAGATCGTCCAGGAAGTTAACTCCGCCAAGGATCTCAAGGCGGCGTTGGGGATTATTGTGTTGCGCGTCAAGGAAGCCATGGGCAGCCAGGTCTGCTCGGTTTACCTGCTGGACCCCGAGACCAACCGTTTTGTGCTGATGGCCACCGAGGGCTTGAACAAGCGCTCCATCGGCAAAGTCAGCATGGCACCCAATGAAGGTCTGGTGGGCCTGGTGGGGACGCGTGAAGAACCCCTGAACCTTGAAAACGCGGCCGATCACCCGCGTTATCGCTACTTTGCCGAAACCGGCGAAGAGCGCTACGCCTCGTTTCTCGGCGCGCCGATCATTCACCACCGCCGCGTCGTCGGCGTGCTGGTCATCCAACAGAAAGAACGCCGCCAGTTCGACGAAGGTGAAGAAGCCTTCCTGGTGACCATGAGCGCGCAGCTGGCCGGGGTTATCGCCCACGCCGAAGCCACGGGCTCGATTCGCGGCCTGGGTCGCCAGGGCAAGGGCATCCAGGAAGCCAAGTTCGTCGGCGTGCCGGGTTCGCCGGGTGCCGCCGTCGGTACGGCGGTGGTCATGCTGCCACCGGCCGACCTCGATGTGGTACCGGACAAGACCGTTCACGACATCGACGCTGAAATCAAACTGTTCAAGACCGCCCTGGAAGGCGTACGCGCCGACATGCGCAACCTGTCGACCAAGCTGGCCACCCAGTTGCGCCCGGAAGAGCGTGCGCTGTTCGACGTGTACCAGATGATGCTCGACGACGCGTCCCTGGGTAATGAAGTCAAGACCGTGATCAAGACCGGCCAGTGGGCCCAGGGCGCGCTGCGCCAAGTGGTTACCGATCACGTCAACCGTTTCGAATTGATGGACGACGCTTACCTGCGCGAGCGCGCCTCGGATGTGCGTGACCTCGGTCGCCGTCTGCTGGCCTACCTGCAGGAAGACCGCACCACCAATCTGGTCTACCCCGACAACACCATCCTGATCAGCGAAGAACTGACCGCCACCATGCTCGGCGAAGTGCCTGAGGGCAAGTTGGTCGGCCTGGTCTCGGTATTGGGCTCGGGTAACTCCCACGTTGCGATCCTGGCTCGCGCCATGGGCATTCCGACGGTGATGGGCTTGGTGGACCTGCCGTATTCCAAGGTGGATGGCATCGACATGATCGTCGATGGTCATCGCGGCGAAGTCTTTACCAACCCCAGCGAATTGCTGCGCAAGCAATACGCCGAAGTGGTCGAGGAAGAGAAACAACTGGCGCTGGGCCTCGACTCGTTGCGCGAGTTGCCGTGCGTGACCCTCGACGGCCACCGCGTGCCGCTGCTGGTGAACACCGGCCTGCTGGCCGATGTGGCGCGGGCGCAACAGCGCGGCGCTGAAGGGGTGGGGCTGTACCGCACCGAAGTACCGTTCATGATCAACCAGCGTTTCCCGAGTGAGAAGGAGCAGCTGGCGATTTATCGCGAGCAACTGCAGGCCTTCCACCCGTTGCCGGTGACCATGCGCAGCCTGGATATCGGCGGCGACAAGTCACTGTCGTATTTCCCGATCAAGGAAGACAACCCCTTCCTCGGCTGGCGCGGGATTCGCGTCACCCTCGACCACCCTGAAATTTTCCTGGTGCAGACCCGCGCCATGCTCAAGGCCAGCGAAGGCCTGAATAACTTGCGCATCCTGCTGCCGATGATCTCCGGCACCCACGAGCTGGAAGAAGCCTTGCACCTGATCCACCGTGCCTGGGGCGAAGTGCGCGACGAAGGCGCCGACGTGCCGATGCCGCCAATTGGCGTGATGATCGAAATCCCGGCGGCGGTGTACCAGGCCAAGGAGCTGGCACGGCAGGTGGACTTCCTGTCGGTAGGCTCTAACGACCTGACCCAATACCTGCTCGCTGTGGACCGCAACAACCCGCGGGTAGCCGACCTGTACGACTACCTGCACCCGGCCGTGCTACAAGCGCTGCAGCATGTGGTGCGCGACGCCCATGCCGAAGGCAAGCCGGTGAGTATCTGCGGTGAAATGGCCGGCGACCCGGCGGCGGCGGTGCTGTTGATGGCGATGGGCTTTGACAGCCTGTCGATGAACGCCACCAACTTGCCCAAAGTGAAATGGATGCTGCGCCAGGTTGAATTGAGCATGGCCAAGGATTTGCTGGCCGAACTGATGACCATCGACAACCCGCAAGTTATCCACAGCTCGCTGCAATTGGCGCTGAAGAATTTGGGGCTGACGCGGATGATCAATCCGGCCTCGGCGAAAACCCTCTAAATCCTGGCGCCAATCAAAATGTGGGAGGGGGCTTGCTCCCGATAGCGGTGTAACTGTCAGCACATGTTTAGCTGACACACCGCAATCGGGAGCAAGCCCCCCTCCCACATTTGATTTTCGGTGGGGTTAGAGATTGAGCTCGACCTCGCCCAACCGCCCACCCTGCGGCCCGAAACTGCGCTCCACCATCCGCCGCGTCCCGTCGGCATTCACGATCAACGCTGTGCTTGCCCGCGTCCCGTAACTCGGGCTGGCGATAAACACACTCGACAGCAAACTCTCCGTCGCCAAGCCGACGCCGGTATCCGGCAGTTCAGCAAACGGTGCGGTCTGCGGGTCACTCAAGATCCCCAGCAACGCGTCCGGCTGTGGATCGTCGAGGATTTCAACGAGTGCCGCCTTGGCCTTGAGCAGCTTCGGCCAGGGCGTATCCAAGCCGGCATTGGATAAACCGTACACGCCCGCCTCCAAACGCATCGGCTCGGTCTTATTGGCGTTGTAGTGCCAAAGCTCATCCCGCGTGCCCACTAATAGATTAAACCCGGCGTATTCAATCGAACGACCGTTAACTTCCGCCAAATAATCGTCAATCGGCAGCGAACCACTGAGAAAGCGCGCCACCAGCTCACCCCGGGACTTGCGTGACGGCGGCTGGTGCGGGTCGCGGATATTGGTGAGCGCGGCGAAGCGCCCCTCGGCGTTGACCCCCAGCCAAGTGCCGCCCGCTTCCTGATCGCGGCCGGCAAAGACCTGTGGTGCATCCGGCCATTGAGCCAGCGGCAGGCTGGGCCGGGCGTAGAATTCATCACGGTTGGCCGCGACGATCAGCGGCTGGGCATGGCCCGGCCGCCAGGCAAAAACAATCAGGCACATCGGGCGATCCCTTGTGTGTTTTTTCCTCACTCTACCCACAGAACCGCGGGCGTTCCATCGTAACGAAGTTGGGCCGCGCACCTTCCATCCGTTAACATGCCGGGCTGTTTGGTGTGTATGTGAACTTCTTAATTTGATCTCGCAGCTGTAACGCAGGCTTAATCGCGCATCGGCATGGTCCGGTGCGTCATGACTAAATGTTTTAACGAGGAGTCGCAATGCTGCCTTACCCGCAGATCGACCCGGTGGCCCTGGCCATCGGTCCGCTGAAAATCCATTGGTATGGGTTGATGTACCTGATCGGCATCGGCGGTGCCTGGCTGCTGGCGTCCCGGCGCCTGAACCGTTTCGACCCGACCTGGACCAAGGAGAAACTCTCCGACATGGTGTTCTGGTTGTCGATGGGGGTCATTGTCGGTGGGCGACTCGGGTATGTGCTGTTCTACGATCTGTCGGCCTACATCGCCAACCCGACGCTGATCTTTGAGGTGTGGAAGGGCGGCATGGCGTTCCACGGCGGGTTTATCGGCGTGATGATCGCCGCCTGGTGGTTTGGCCGGCGCAACGGCAAGTCGTTTTTCCAGCTGATGGACTTCGTCGCGCCGCTGGTGCCGATTGGCCTGGGCGCTGGGCGTATCGGTAACTTCATCAACGCTGAGCTGTGGGGCAAGCCGACCGATGTGCCGTGGGCCATGGTTTTCCCGCCGTTCAGCGACCCGGCGCAACTGCCGCGCCATCCGTCGCAGCTGTACCAGTTCGCCCTGGAAGGTGTGGCATTGTTCCTCATCCTGTACATCTTCTCGCGCAAGCCACGCCCAACCATGGCCGTGTCGGGGATGTTCGCGCTGTTCTACGGGATCTTCCGCTTCATCGTCGAGTTCGTGCGCGTACCGGATGCGCAGTTGGGCTACCTGGCGTGGGGCTGGTTGACCATGGGGCAGGTGCTCAGCATCCCGATGATCCTGGTCGGCCTGGGCCTGCTGTGGTGGGCTTACAACCGCCCACAAGGCATCAAGAGCACCGCGCTTTAAATTCGAACGCCGAGGCGTGCGCGCCTCGGCTTCAACGATACGGGTACCCACATGAAGCAATACCTCGAACTCCTGCACGACGTCGTGACCAATGGCCTGACCAAGGGCGATCGTACCGGCACCGGCACCAAGGCCGTGTTCGCCCGTCAGTATCGGCATAACCTGGCCGATGGCTTCCCGCTGCTGACCACCAAGAAGCTGCATTTCAAAAGCATCGCCAACGAACTGATCTGGATGTTGAGCGGCAACACCAACATCAAGTGGCTCAACGAAAACGGCGTGCGTATCTGGGATGAATGGGCCACCGAAGACGGCGACCTGGGCCCGGTGTACGGCGAGCAGTGGACCGCCTGGCCGACCAAGGACGGCGGCAAGATCAACCAGATCGACTACATGGTCGAGACGTTGAAGACCAACCCCAACAGCCGCCGCATCCTGTTCCACGGCTGGAACGTCGAATACCTGCCGGATGAAACCAAGAGCCCCCAGGAAAACGCGCGCAACGGCAAGCAGGCCTTGCCACCGTGCCACCTGCTGTACCAGGCCTTTGTGCATGATGGCCATCTGTCGATGCAGTTATACATCCGCAGCTCCGATGTATTCCTCGGCCTGCCCTATAACACTGCCGCCCTGGCGTTGCTGACCCACATGCTGGCCCAGCAGTGCGACCTGATCCCCCACGAGATCATCGTCACCACCGGCGACACCCATGCGTACAGCAACCACATGGAGCAGATCCAGACCCAGCTGGCGCGCACGCCCAAGAAGCTGCCGGAACTGGTGATCAAGCGTAAACCGGCGTCGATCTACGACTACAAGTTCGAAGACTTTGAAATCGTCGGCTACGACGCCGACCCAAGCATCAAGGCTGACGTGGCGATCTGAAGTCTGTCCTGATCTAAATGTGGGAGGGGGCTTGCCCCCGATAGCGGTGGATCAGCCAGCATTTCTATGGCTGACACACCGTAATCGGGGGCAAGCCCCCTCCCACATTTGGTCCGCGTTCACTTAAGTCTAATGCCCGTGGCTTCTGCCCACATGCGACGGCTCGGCCTCGCTGGCCTGCACGCTCCCGCTGACCTCCAAGCGCTGCAAGATCCCGCACTGCGCCCCGCCGCCACAGCGCTGGCGCAGGTCCAGCAATTGTTCCTGCAACGCCAGCAGCCCATCGATCCGCGCTTTTACATGGTGGATATGTTCGTCGATCAGCGCATTCACGCTTTCGCATTGGTCCTGTGGGCTGTCACGCAGGTTGAGCAGGCTGCGGATTTCTTCCAGGGTCATGTCGAGGCTGCGGCAGTTGCGGATAAAGATCAGCCGCTCGGTGTGCGCCTGGGTGTACACCCGGTAGTTGCCGTCAGTGCGCGCCGGGGGTGGCAGCAGGCTTTCCTTCTCGTAATAACGGATGGTTTCCACCGGGCAGTCGGTCAGTTTGGCCAGTTCGCCGATCTTCATCGCAGCAATCTCCAAATGGGTGCTTGACCCTATAGTGGCTACAGGGTCTTTACTTGGCAACAGGCACATCTACGGACGCGACAGCATGAGCGATTCCCTCCACACCCCGCATAAGCACGATCACGAGCATGATCACGGCGAGCAAACGCTCAAGCCCGCGCACGACCACGGCGGCGGGTGCTGCTCCGGCACCCCGGCGCCTGCAAAAGTACAGCTGAGCGACGCTCCCACCGCCGGCTCGCGCCTGAGCACCTTTCGCATCGAAGCGATGGACTGCCCCACCGAACAAACGCTGATCCAGAACAAACTGGGCAAGCTCGCCGGGGTGCAGCAGCTGGAATTCAACCTGATCAACCGCATCCTCGGCGTCACCCATGACTTGCCGAGCACTGCGCCGATCATCGATGCCATCAAATCCATCGGCATGCAGGCCGACCCTATCGAAGAAGGCACCCCCGCCGCCGCGCCGCCCGCCAAGAAGCACTGGTGGCCGCTGGCAGTCTCGGGCGTGGGGGCATTGGGCGCGGAAGTCCTGCATTTCACGGGCGTGGCGCCGACCTGGGTGATCGCCCTGGTGGCGCTGGTGTCGATTCTCAGCGGTGGCCTCACCACCTACAAAAAGGGCTGGATTGCCCTGAAAAACCTGAACCTGAACATCAACGCGCTGATGAGTATCGCCGTGACCGGCGCCGTGCTGATCGGCCAATGGCCGGAAGCGGCGATGGTGATGTTCCTGTTTACCGTGGCCGAGTTGATCGAGGCCAAGTCCCTGGACCGTGCGCGCAATGCCATCAGCGGCTTGATGCAGATGACCCCGGAGCAGGCCACGGTGCGCCAGGCGGACGGTTCATGGCTGGAGCAAGAGGTCAAAAGTATTGATTTAGGCGCCATCGTGCGGGTAAAGCCTGGCGAACGCATTGGCCTGGACGGTGAGGTGACTGCCGGTCAATCCACGGTCGACCAGGCGCCGATCACCGGTGAAAGCCTGCCGATCGAAAAAAACCTGGGCGATAAAGTCTTCGCCGGTACGATCAACCAGGCCGGTTCCCTGGAATACAAGGTGACCGCAGCGGCCAACAATTCCACGTTGGCGCGGATCATTCACGCGGTGGAGCAGGCCCAGGGCTCGCGGGCACCGACCCAGCGTTTTGTCGACCGCTTCTCCAAGGTCTATACACCCGCGGTGTTCCTGTTTGCCCTGGGCGTGGCGGTCATACCGCCGCTGTTCATGGCGGGCGTCTGGTTCGACTGGATCTACCGCGCCCTGGTGTTGCTGGTGGTCGCCTGCCCGTGCGCCTTGGTGATTTCCACCCCGGTGACCATTGTCAGCGGCCTCGCGGCGGCGGCGCGCAAAGGCATCCTGATCAAGGGCGGCGTGTACCTGGAGGGCGGTTACAAGCTCAACTACCTCGCCCTGGACAAGACCGGCACCATCACCCACGGCAAGCCAGTGCAAACCGACTACTTGCCGCTGTTCGCCACGGTGCAGGACAGCGCGCCGGCGCTGGCCGCGAGTTTGGCCGGCCGTTCCGACCACCCGGTCTCCCTGGCGATCGCCAACGCGGCGGTGGATAAAAACCTGGCGTCCTACGTTGTGGATAACTTCGCGGCATTGCCCGGTCGTGGCGTGCGCGGAGACATAAACGGCGAAACCTACCACCTGGGCAACCACCGTCTAGTGGAAGACCTCGGGCTGTGCTCGCCGGCCCTGGAAGAGAAACTCTTCGCCCTGGAAAAACAAGGCAAGTCCGTGGTGCTGCTGCTCGACAAGTCAGGCCCGCTGGCCCTGTTCGCCGTAGCCGACACGGTCAAGGACAGCAGCCGCGAAGCCATCCGGCAACTGCACGAACTGGGCGTCAAGACCCTGATGCTCACCGGCGATAACACTCACACCGCCCAGGCGATTGCTGCCCAGGTCGGTATCGACCAGGCCCAGGGCGACCTGCTGCCCACCGATAAGCTGCACGCCATTGAAACGCTCTACGGCCAAGGCCACCGCGTCGGTATGGTCGGCGACGGTATCAACGACGCGCCGGCCCTGGCACGCGCCGAAATCGGCTTTGCCATGGCCGCCGCAGGCACCGACACCGCCATCGAGACCGCCGATGTCGCGCTGATGGACGATGATCTGCGCAAGATCCCGGCATTCATTCGGCTCTCCAGGCAAACGTCGAGTATCCTCAAGCAGAACATCGTCCTGGCGCTGGTGATCAAGGCCATCTTCCTGGCGGTCACCTTCCTGGGCATGGCGACGATGTGGATGGCGGTGTTTGCCGACATGGGGGTCAGCCTGCTGGTGGTGTTCAATGGCCTGCGCCTGTTGCGCAAATAGACGATGAGAGGGTGGTGTGCTGAGTGCTGAGCTGAAGGCGTTTTTCATGGTCGCCCGCCTGGGCAGCATTACCCAGGCAGCGAAAAAGCTCGGCCTGAGCCAGCCCACGGTCACTACCCAGATCCGCAACCTGGAAAGCCACTACGGCGTTGAACTGTTCTACCGTGGCGGCCGCCGCCTGACCGTCAGCGATGAAGGCGCGCGGCTGTTGCCGATGGTCAAGGCGCTGTTGCAGCAGGAAGCGGACATCGAGTTTTTCCTGCGCAACAACGGCCAGGTCCAGGGCGCCTTACGGATTGCCGCCACCGCGCCGTACTACATTCTGGACCTGGTCAAAGCCTTTCGCGAACGCCTGCCGCACGTAGAGGTGTCGGTGGAAATCGGCAATTCCCAGCAGGTGCTCGAAGCGCTGGACGACTACCGCGTCGACGTCGCCGCCTCGTCGCAGTTAGTGGAAGACCCGCGTCTGGTGCGCCGCGTGCTGGGCACGGACCCGCTGGTGTTGGCGGTACACCGCAATCACCCGTTGGCCAAGCTTGATCACGTACCGTTGAGCGCGCTCATCGGGCATACCTTGCTGATGCGTGAAGCGGGTTCTACCACCCGCAGGCTGACGGAAGAGATGCTGAAGAACGCGGGCGTGGGGTACGGGCCGTTGCTGGAGATTGGCAGCCGTGAGTCGATTCGCGAGGCAGTGCTGCGCAATATCGGCATCAGCATCATCGCACGCCACGAAGTGCCGCATGATCCACAGCTGAAGGTGCTGACCCTCGAGAAGGCGCCGCAGATTCCCGAGTATCTGTACTGCCTCAAGGAGCGTAAAGGTGCCCGGTTGCCCGCAGCTTTCCTTGGCCTGGCCCAGGAAATGTCACCCTTGTAGGAGCGAGCTGATCGTTCCCACGCTCCGCGTGGGAATGCCTCCTGGGACGCTCCGCGTCCCGTCACTGCCGCCCACAGGTGACGCAGAGCGTCACGGGCTGCATTCCTACGCGGGAGCGTAGGAACGATCGGGACCCGGCACCACATTTCTAAGAATCCTACACAAATCCACCAATACCACTATCACCTCCTTTTGCCTTTCTGCCACACCAGCTACGCATTCCCTCCCTAGCATGGCCTTCATCCGTTCGATGAGGTGCCACCATGAACACAGCCCTGACCCAACCCGGCGCGCCGATGAAGGTGCGCGGTATCCAGAAACGCTTCGGCGCCTTTACCGCGTTGGACAACGTGTCCCTGGACGTTGCCGCTGGCGAGCTGGTGTGCCTGCTGGGCCCGTCCGGCTGCGGCAAAACCACGTTGCTGCGCTGCATCGCCGGGCTTGAGCGCCAGGACAGCGGCGAGCTTTACCTGGGTGACCGCGATGTTTCCCGGCTGCCGCCCCAGGCGCGGGACTACGGCATTTTGTTCCAGTCCTACGCGCTGTTTCCCAACCTGACCGTTGAAGCGAACATCGGCTACGGCCTCGCCGGCTGCGGCCGTGATGAGGTGCGCAAGCGTGTCGGGCAAATGCTCGAATTGGTCGGCCTGCTCGGCAGCGAAAAGAAATTCCCCGGCCAGTTGTCCGGGGGCCAGCAGCAACGTGTCGCGCTGGCGCGGGCCCTGGCGCCGGCGCCTTCGTTATTGCTGTTGGATGAACCCATGTCGGCCCTCGACGCGCGGGTGCGCGAGCATCTGTGTACCGAGCTGCGCCAACTTCAGCGCCGCCTGGGCATCACCACGCTGATGGTCACCCACAACCAGGACGAGGCCATGTTGATGGCCGACCGCATCGCGGTCATGCACAACGGCAAGGTCGAGCAGTACGCCACGCCGCAGGAAATCTATGACCGCCCGGCCACGCCGTTCGTGGCGGAGTTCGTCGGCCAGGGCAACTGGCTGCCGTTCAGCCGCAACAGCGCCAGCCATGCCCAGGTCGGCGGGATGAATGTGCGACTGGCCGATGACGCCGGCATCGCCAAATCCGGCCGGCTGTTCTGCCGCCCGGAAGCGATCAGCGTGAACCCGCCGGTGCATGAGGAAAACCTGTTCCCGGCCAAAGTCCGCGAGATCACCTTCCTGGGTAATCGCTGCCGCATGAGTTTTGAGCTGGAGCAGTTGCCGGGCCACCCACTGCTGGCCGAGCTGGCGCCGGAAGCCATGCCGCGCCTGGGGGCCCAGGACATTCTGGTGGCCCTGCCGCCGCGCAGCTTGCAGGTGTTTGCCTGAGATGGCCATGGATACGGCGATGACACTGCCGCGCACGGTTTCCCGGGCTGAAACGGGCGACCGCCTGTTTGTGGTCGGCGGCAAATTAGTGTGGCTGGGCCTGTTGGTCGTGGCGGTTCTGCTGCCGCTGCTGGCGATTTTCTGGCGTGGCTTCAGCAGCGAAGCCGGGCAGGGCGGCGGGTTGATCGCTGCACGCGAGCTGCTGACCAGTGCCAACTTCCACTGGTTGCTCGGCAATAGCTTGAAAGTTTCCCTGAGCGTCGCGGCCGTCGTCGTACCGCTGGCCTATCTGTTTGCCTACGCGCTGCAGCGCACCTTGATCCCCGGCAAGGTGATCTGGCGCGGCGTGTCGCTGCTGCCCTTGATGGCGCCATCGATGTTGCCGGGCATTGCACTGGTGTATCTGTTCGGCAACCAGGGTCTGTTGCGCGGGTTGCTCTCGGACAATATCTACGGCTTCTGGGGCATTGTGCTGGGTGAGGTGATTTACACCTTCCCACACGCCCTGATGATTCTGCTGTCGGCCTTGTCGCTGGCGGATGCGCGCTTGTTCGACGCGGCCTCAAGCATGGGCGCCAGCCCCGCCCGAGCGTTTCGCAGCATTACCTGGCCGGCCACGCGCCAGGCGGTGTTTGCGGCGTTCTGCCTGGTGTTCACCCTGACCATCACTGACTTCGGCGTGCCCGTGGTGGTGGGCGGGGACTACCAGGTGCTGGCGCTGGAAGCCTACAAGGCGGTGGTCGGCCAGCAGCAGTTCGGCCGCGGCGCGTTGATCGGCATGGTGCTGCTGTTGCCGGCGCTGTTCAGCTTTGGTGTGGATGCGTGGCTGCGGCGCCGTCACGGCGACGCCATGAGCGTCCGTGCCCAGGTCTTTCAACCACTGCCATCGCGTTCCAGGGATGGCTGCTACCTGGCTATCGTGCTGCTGATCTGCGCGGCGCTGCTGCTGGTGTTCGGCATGGCAGTGTATTCCTCGCTGGTCAAGTTCTGGCCCTACAACCTGTCGCTGTCCTTGAACCACTACCAGTTCGAAGACACTGCCGGCGGCGGCTGGCTGGCCTATCGCAACAGCCTGACCATGGCGCTGTGCACGGCGTTGATCGGCAGTGTGCTGATCTTCACCGGCGCCTACCTGATGGAAAAAACCAAGGGTCAACCGAGCCTGAACCTGGCCCTGCGCCTGCTCAGCTTTGTGCCGATGGCCGTACCGGGCCTGGTGCTGGGCCTGGGCTACGTGTTCTTTTTCAACCTTGGCGGCAACCCGCTGCATGTGTTCTACGGCAGCATGGCACTGCTGGTGGTGTGCACCATTGCTCACTATCTGACCACTGCGCAAATGACCGCCACCACTGCGCTGCGCCAACTGGACGTGGAATTCGAAGCCGCCGCGTTGTCCCTCAAGGCGCCGCTCTACCGCCATTACTTGAAAGTGACGGTACCGATCTGCCTGCCGGCGCTGCTGGATATTCTGCGTTACCTGTTCGTGTCGGCGATGACCACCGTCTCCGCTGCGATCTTTCTCTACAGCCCCGACACCATCCTCGCCGCCGTCGCCGTCTTGAACATGGACGACGCCGGCAATGTGGGCGGCGCGGCAGCCATGTCCACCCTGATCCTGTTCACCTCAGGCAGCGTCTCGCTGCTGCTGGCGTGGGCCTCACGTGGCGCCTTGCGCCGCTCCCAAGCCTGGCGCCAGACCGCGCCCGGGCAATGATCCTTCAAAGGAGGTATTCGATGTTCAAGTCACTGGCGCTGGTCGCTGCCGTACTCACTGCATTCAGCCTGAATGCCTTCGCCAACACCGAGTTGACCGTGTACACGGCCCTCGAAGCCGAGCAGTTGAAGACCTACAAAAAGGCCTTCGAGCAGGCCAACCCGGACATCCAGATCAAGTGGGTGCGCGACTCCACCGGCATCATCACCGCCAAGCTGTTGGCTGAAAAGGACCGCCCGCAGGCCGACGTGGTGTGGGGCCTGGCCGCCTCCAGCCTGGCGATCCTCGATCAACAAGGCATGCTCGATCGTTACGCGCCGAAGGACCTGGACAAGATCGGCAAAAACTACCGCGACGCCGCCAACCCACCGGCCTGGGTCGGCATGGATGTGTGGGCGGCGACCATTTGCTTCAACACCGTCGAAGCCGAAAAACAGGGCCTGAGCAAACCGGTGAGTTGGCAGGACCTGACCAAGCCTGAGTACAAGGGCAAGATCGTGATGCCCAACCCGGCGTCCTCCGGTACCGGCTTTCTGGACGTGAGCGCCTGGTTGCAAACCTTTGGTGAGCAGCAGGGCTGGCAGTACATGGACGAGCTGCACCAGAACATCGGCCAGTACGTTCACTCCGGCTCCAAGCCGTGCAAGCTGGCGGCGTCCGGGGAGTTTCCGATTGGTATTTCGTTTGAATACCCGGCCGTACAGCTCAAGCGCCAGGGGGCGCCGCTGGACATCATCCTGCCGAAGGAAGGCCTGGGCTGGGAAATCGAGGCGACGGCGGTGCTCAAGGGCACGGCCCACGCCGATGCGGCCAGGAAACTCGCGGACTTCTCCGCCAGCCCGGCGGCGATGGAGCTGTACAAGGACAACTTCGCGGTACTGGCCCAGCCAGGGATTGCCAAGCCACAGACCGAATTGCCCGCCGATTACGAGCAGCGGTTGATCAAGAACGACTTTGCCTGGGCCTCGAAGAACCGCGACAGCATCCTGGCGCAATGGCGCAAGCGCTATGACGGCAAGTCGGAGAAGGTGGCGGGGCAGTAAGGGTACCGATCGTTCCCACGCTCCGCGTGGTAACGCCGCTCCGGACGCTCCGCGTCCGCTCTTGAAGGTCGTGACGCGGAGCGTCACTGGATGAATTCCCACGCGGAGCGCGGGAACGAGAGGACAGTATGAGTAGTGATCTGTTAATTGTCGGCGCCGGCATTCTCGGCCTCTCCCATGCATACGCCGCTGCCAGGCGCGGGCTCAAGGTCAAGGTTTTCGAACGCAGCGCTACCCCGCTGGGTGCGTCTGTACGCAACTTCGGCCAGGCGCTGGTCACCGGCCAACCGCCGGGGCCGATGCTCGACCTGGCGCGGCAAAGCCGCGATATCTGGGCACACTGGGCGCAGGTCGCCGGCTTTCAGCTCAAGCGCAATGGCTCCTACCTGTTCGCCCGTACCGAAGCCGAAGAGCACCTGCTCGAAGCCTTCTGCGCCGGGCGTGCCCGCGAGCACGGCTACAACGTGGCGTTGCTGCAAGGCGCGGCGTTGAACGACCTGTACGGCGGCCAGTTCCGCCATCACCGCGCCGCGCTGCATGGCGCGGACGATCAGCAACTGTATTCGCGCGAAGCGATCCCGGCGCTGATCAACTACCTGGCCCAGGAACTGAATGTGGAATTTCACTTTTCGACCCTGGTGCGCGACGTCGAGCCAGGCCAGTTGCACAGCACGGCGGGGCGTTTTCGCGGCGAGCAGATCATTGTCTGTTCCGGGCACGACTACCAGACCCTGCTGGTCGAATCGATCGCTGCGCTCAATCCACAGGTGTGCCGCCTGCAAATGCTACATGCACGGCCGACGCTTGAGCTGAACCTGCAACACGCCGTGTTGACCGGCCTCAGTTGCGTGCATTACGGCGCGTTCGCCGACTTGCCGCAAGCGGCGCCGGTGCAGGCGCAGATCCTGCGCGAAGCACCGCACCTGCATGAGCACGGCATTCACCTGCTGATCAGCCCTACGCCCCATGGCGACCTGATTATCGGCGATTCCCATGATTACGGCAGCGATGCCTCGCCGTTCAACGCCGAGCAGGTCGATGACTGGCTGATCGAGCTGGCCGAGCAGACCCTGGGCTGCACACTCCAGGTGCTGGAGCGTTGGCAGGGCGTATATGGCTCGCGTGGGCCCGCGCCGTTTTCGTTTGTGCAGGCGGCTGCCGGCATCAGCATTGCGCTGATGCATACCGGTGTGGGCATGAGTGTGGGGCCGGCCATGGCCGAGCGAAATATCACGGCACTGTGGGGGCCGGCGCGCTAATGGCGGATCAGGCTTCGTCCAACCGCTGAGCCAGCGCCTCGATTTGCTCCTGACGCTCGGCCTGGCTCAACCTGGAGTGGGGGTTGAGCGATGACCATTGCGGATAGGCGCGCGCTTTGTTCAAGGCGTCTGGCAGCTTGCCTTCGCGCCAGGTTTTATCCTGGGGCGTATCGACCTTGATGCCGTGCATCGCCGCATGGCCGCGCAGGTTCAGGGCCTTGAGCAACTGGCGTTGGCGCAGGGCAAGCAGGCGCAGCACGCTGTCATCGACGGTCAGCTCGCGTTGGCCTTTGATTTTGCCGAGCAGGCGGCCGCCATAACTGCGTGCGGTCTGCAGCGCGCCACCGGCAATCGCACCGGCGATGGCGGCGGCGCCGAGGGTCAAGCCGCCGACCAACAGGTCCACGCCCGCGCCGGCTGCCGCGCCTGCGGCGATCCCGCCACCTACGCGCACCCCAAGCTGTTTGAGGGTTTCGGGGTTGAACAGGTCGTCGCCCCAGCGTCCGTCCAGCAGCGGCAGGTCGCTGGCGGCGGCGTCCTGCGGGCGGAAGCCGAACAGCTTGAGCAGGGAATCCACACACTTTTGTTCGCGTTGGCGCACGGCCTTGCGCAGTTCGCTGATCGCGTGCGGCTCATCTGCGGTCATTACGCTGCGCCGGCACGCTGCACAGTCGATCAACAATTCGGCGATCAAGCGTGCGGCGCTTTGCTGGCGCGCCTGGCGTTGGGCTTGCTGGTCGAGGATCAGCCGTTCCAACTGCGGCCGTGCGTTTTCCAGCAGCAGGGCCAGGCTTTCATACAACCGCTGTTCGCCGTCTTCCGGCGGCGCCACGCTGTCAAAGCGCACCAGCGCATGCAGGCCAAGGCGAGCCAGGGCTTCGCGCCACTGGGGTTCGCGGTGCTCGCTGCTGCTGACGAAATTGAGCACCGGCAGCAAGGGTTTGCCGCAGCTGGCCAGCACCTGCAACTCGTCGCGGTACTTGGCCAGTACCGGTTCGCGGGCGTCGATCACGTACAGGCCGCCATCCGAGGCCAGCAGTTGGCGCAGCACCTTGGCTTCCTGTTCGAAGCGTTGGCGCGCTTCGCTGCCTTCCAGGAACCGCGTCAGGCGGGCCGGGCCATCCAGGCGTTCACCGGGGCGGTCGAGGCGTTCGAGGTAGTCGAGCAGGGCGATGGCGTCTTCCAGGCCGGGTGTGTCGTACAGCTCCAGCAAGGCTTCGCCATCCACCGACAAGCGCGCACCTTCGACATGCCGCGTGGTGCTGGGGCGATGGGAGACTTCGCCAAAGCCGACATCGCGGGTCAGGGTGCGCAGCAGTGAGGTCTTGCCCACGTTGGTATGGCCGACTACGGCGAGCTTCAGGGGTTTAGTCATGACCGCTCTCCAGCCAGTTCAACGGTGCGCAGTCGGCGAAGGGCAGCTCAAGCTGTTGCAGCGCGCTGTGCCAGTCGCCCAGGCGCTCGGCATCCAGCGCCTGGCCGGGCGGCGCTTGCAGCAGCCACACCCGTGTGGCCGCGGCACTGCGCGCCAGTTCGGCGATCAGCGCCAGGCTGCCACGGTCGGGCGAGCGACGCGGGTCGCAGGCGATGGCCAGGCGCGCGGGCGGGAAGCGTGTGAGCTGCTCCAGCAGTCTGTTGCGCGATTCACGGCTGTCGAGAATGCCGGCGTTCTTGACCGTGCCGGGCAGTTTGGGCGGCCAGGGGCGCTGCTCGTCCAGTTCGATGGCAACCAGCAGCGCGCCGTCGCTGTGCAGCTCACTGACGCCGCCCGCCACCTGGTGCAGGTGTTCCGGCGCCGCATCGTTGACCCCCAGCCGCTCGCTGCTCGGCATCAGGCGCTCGCGCAGTTGGGCATAGCCGGGCTGGGTGAGGTCCAGGCCCAAGGCCGCGCGCCCACGTTTCCAGCGCCACAGGCACAGCAGCGCCAGTACCAGCCGGGGCAGCACCCCGTAGACCAGCAACACCCCCACCAACCAGGCGGCCCAGGCCTGGCGGGCGCTTTCGATATTCAGTGCGGAGTCGCCGCTGGCGCGGATCATCTCGACCGTCGGTACGTTGAAGCCGAGCAGGGCGGGCAGTGTGCCAAGGGCCTGAGTGACGGCGATGAAGGTATCCGCTCCCAGGATGGTGGTTTCCCACACGAAGCCGTAACGCCGGGTGGCGAGCAGCATCAGTAAAACCAGCAGGGCGCTGAGCAACGCCAGCAACCACAGGCTGTTGACCAGCACACCAACCGCCCAACGGTTGAGTTTATGGCGCTGCAGCAACAGTAGCAGTGCCGGTGCCAGCTGCGCGGCCTTGGCGTCGCGCGCAAGTTTTTCGCTGAGCCACAGCCACAGGCGACCGAGGCTGGCGCTGTGTTCGCCGGCAAACACCAGGCCCAGGGCCCAACTGAGCAGCAGGATCAGGTTCAGGCCGAGCAGGCTGCCCAGGGCCCAGAACACATTCACCGGGGTAACGCCGTTGCCCAGCGCGGCAAACGCCAGGCCGGCGCCGCTGATAATCGCGACTATCGCCAGCAGTATCACGGCCAGGCGCGCGCCTTGCAGCCAGCGACTGAGCGCGCCGGTCAGGCCGTCGCGTTCGGCCAGGTGCAGCGCACGTTGCGCGATACGCGTTGGCAGGTCGCCACCGGCCGAGCGGGCCAGGCGGTTGGCTTCGAGGTCTTCCAGGGGGCCGGCGTGTTCTTCGCGCAGGCGCACGGTTTCGGTCAGCCAGAGTGTGTGCAGCGGGTTCAGTGCAGTCACGCGCCATCCTGTTGTGTTCGTGAGGTTGGAGCATAACCGCTGACTCGCAGCTCTGGTATTCTCGTCGCCATGAAAAAAACTCTCCCTCTAAGCCTGATCGCAGCCCTCGGTGAAAACCGCGTGATCGGCGTCGACAACAGCATGCCCTGGCATTTGCCGGGGGATTTCAAATATTTCAAGGCCACCACCCTCGGCAAGCCGATCATCATGGGGCGCAAGACCTGGGATTCCCTGGGCCGACCGTTGCCGGGGCGCCTGAACATCGTGGTCAGCCGTCAGACCGATCTGGTGCTTGAAGGTGCGCAAGTATTTGCGTCACTGGAAGCTGCGGTTGAACGCGCCGAGGCGTGGGCACTGGAGCAGGGCGTGGATGAGCTGATGCTGATCGGCGGTGCGCAACTGTATGCGCAGGGGCTGGAACATGCCGATCGCCTGTACTTGACGCGGGTGGCGTTGAGCCCGGAAGGGGATGCGTGGTTTCCGGAGTTTGATCAGAGCCAGTGGAAGTTGGTGTCGAATCTGGAGAACCCGGCAGAGGGTGATAAACCGGCTTACAACTTCGAAGTGTGGGAAAAGGCCTAAAAGCATCGGGGGCAAGCCCCCTCCCACATTTGAATGTATTCACAAATCAAAGTGTGGGAGGGGGCTTGCCCCCGATAGCGTCCTATCAGGCCTGCGCCAACTCAGCATGCTCATCGGCATCGAGCAACGCTTTATCCGTCTGCCCCATAAGCTGGCTGGTAATCGCCCCCGCCGTCATCGAGCCATTCACGTTCAACGCCGTGCGGCCCATGTCGATCAGCGGCTCCACGGAAATCAGCAGCGCTACCAGTGACACCGGCAAGCCCATGGCCGGCAGCACGATCAGCGCGGCGAAGGTCGCACCACCGCCAACCCCGGCAACGCCGGCCGAGCTCAAGGTCACAATCGCCACCAATGTCGCGATCCAAAGCGGGTCCAGCGGGTTGATGCCGACAGTCGGCGCCACCATCACCGCCAGCATCGCAGGATAAAGCCCTGCACAGCCGTTCTGGCCGATGGTCGCGCCAAACGAAGCGGCGAAACCGGCGATTGACTGCGGGATGCCCAGGCGACGGGTCTGCGCTTCGATGCTCAAGGGGATCGAGGCCGCGCTGGAGCGGCTGGTGAAGGCAAACGTCAGCACCGGCCACACTTTGCGGAAGAAGCGCAGCGGGTTGACGCCGGCCAGCGACAACAACAGGCCGTGCACCACGAACATCAGGCCCAGGGCCAAGTACGACACCACGACAAAGCTGCCGAGCTTGATGATGTCCTGCAGGTTGGAGCTGGCGACCACCTTGGTCATCAGCGCCAGTACGCCGTACGGGGTCAGCTTCATGACCAGGCGCACCAGGCGCATCACCCAGGCTTGCAGGGTGTCGATGGCGTTGAGCACTTTCTGGCCTTTTTCCACGTCATCCTTGAGCAGTTGCAGCGCAGCAACCCCCAGGAACGCGGCGAAAATCACCACGCTGATGATCGACGTCGGCTTGGCCCGGGCCAGGTCGGCGAACGGGTTGGCCGGCACGAACGACAGCAGCAATTGCGGGATGTTCAGGTCGGCGACCTTGCCCGCGTAATCGTTCTGGATCACTTGCAGGCGCGCCATTTCCTGGGTGCCGGCGACCAGGCCTTCGGCAGTCAGGCCGAACAGGTTGGTCAGGCCGATACCGATCAGCGCGGCAATCGCGGTGGTGAACAGCAGGGTGCCGATGGTCAGGAAGCTGATCTTGCCCAGGGACGAAGCATTGTGCAGACGCGCCACGGCACTGAGGATCGAGGCGAACACCAGCGGAATCACGATCATTTGCAGCAGTTGCACATAGCCGTTGCCGACCAGGTCGAACCAGCCGATGGAAGCCTTGAGCACCGGGTGGCCGGCGCCATAGATGGCGTGCAACACCACACCGAATACCACGCCAAGCACCAGGGCGAACAGCACCTTCTTGGCAAGGCTCCAGTGGGTACGGCCGGTTTGTGCCAGGCCCAGCAACAGGGCCACGAACACCAGTAAGTTGAGAATCAGGGGAAGATTCATTGAAGCTCCGTTGAGAAGGCAGCCAATCGCGTGAGCCTGCGATTGCGAACCGGAGAGCCTAACAGCTTGAAATATATTGATTTAATACCGATATGGAATGGTCACTGTCGTTTTTGGAATAAGCGTTTGACGCTGCCGCGTATGCCCTTGGCGGAATCAGGACGCAGGCCGTCGTGCTCAACGCGAGGACTGTCACACAGATTTGTTAGCGTCGATGTCTTTCACTCAGGAAGGAACGCTTATGAAGCTCGCGCCGAAATTGCTTGCCGCCGCTCTCTGCCTTGGGCTCGCCAGCCAGGCGCTGGCCGCCACCGAGTTGAAACACTGGCCGGCGCCTGCCGCCAAACAATTGAACGAGATGATCGCTGCCAATGCCAACAAGGGCAATTTCGCGGTGTTCGACATGGACAACACCAGCTACCGCTACGACCTTGAAGAATCCTTGCTGCCGTACATGGAGAACAAGGGCCTGATCACCCGCGACAGCCTCGACCCTTCGCTCAAGCTGATGCCGTTCAAAGACACCGCCGACCACAAGGAAAGCCTGTTCAGCTACTATTATCGCCTCTGCGAAGTGGACGACATGGTGTGCTACCCGTGGGTGGCCCAGGTGTTTTCCGGCTTCACCCTCAAGGAACTCAAGGTTCAGGTCGACGAGCTGATGGCCTCCGGCAAGCCTGTGCCCGTCACCTATTTTGAAGGCGACGCAGTGAAGAAATCCGAAGTGCAGCCACCGAAAGTCTTCACCGGCCAGGCCGAGCTGTACAACAAGCTGATGGAAAACGGCATCGACGTGTATGTGATGACTGCTGCCTCGGAGGAACTGGTGCGCATGGTCGCCGCCGATCCGAAGTATGGCTACAACGTCAAACCCGAAAATGTCATCGGCGTGACCACTCTGCTCAAGGACCGCACAACGGGCGAACTGACCACCGCGCGCAAACAGATCGCTGCCGGCAAGTACGACGAGAAGGCCAACCTCGGCCTGGAACTGACGCCGTACCTGTGGACCCCGGCGACCTGGATGGCCGGCAAACATGCGGCGATCCTCACGTACATCGACGAGTGGAAAAAACCGGTTATCGTCGGCGGCGACACCCCGACCAGCGACGGTTACATGCTGTTCCACGATGTAGACGTGGCCAAGGGTGGCATCCATTTGTGGATCAACCGCAAAGACAAATACATGACCCAGCTCAACGGCATGATGGCCAAGCATGCGGCGGCGCAGGCCAAGGAAGGGTTGCCGGTGACGGCGGACAAGAACTGGGTGATCGTCAAGCCGGAGGATATTCAGTAACAGGCTGAGCGCGGTCAAAGAAAATGTGGGAGGGGGCTTGCTCCCGATAGCGGTGGGTCAGGCAGCTCATATATTGCCTGACACTCTGCTATCGGGAGCAAGCCCCCTCCCACATTTGATCTTCATCGGTCTTGGGGTTTATCTCCAGGCAAAAAAATGCCCCGCCAAGTACGGGGCATTTTCATGGGCGAGGCTTACAGCCCGTCGAGCATCGCCTTGTTACGCACAGCGCCTTTATCGGCACTGGTTGCCAACAGCGCGTATGCCTTCAACGCGGTAGTGACTTTGCGCGGACGCTTCTCCACCGGCTTCCAGCCTTTCTTGTCCTGCTCAACCCGGCGTGCGGCGAGTTCTTCATCGCTGATCAACAGGTTGATCGAACGGTTCGGAATGTCGATCAGCACTTTGTCACCATCCTGCACCAGGCCGATCGCGCCGCCGGCAGCGGCTTCCGGCGAAGCGTGCCCGATGGACAGGCCCGAGGTGCCGCCGGAGAAGCGGCCATCGGTGAGCAGGGCGCAGGCTTTGCCCAGGCCTTTGGACTTGAGGTACGAAGTTGGGTAAAGCATTTCCTGCATACCCGGGCCGCCTTTGGGGCCTTCGTAGCGGATGATTACGATGTCGCCTTCTTTGACTTCGTCAGCCAGGATGCCGCGCACCGAGCTGTCCTGGCTTTCGTAGATCTTGGCGCGGCCTTCGAACACGTGGATTGATTCATCCACACCGGCGGTCTTCACCACGCAACCGTCCAGGGCAATGTTGCCGTACAGCACGGCCAGGCCGCCTTCTTGCGAGTAGGCGTGCTCGACACTGCGGATGCAGCCGTTTTCACGGTCGTCGTCCAGGGTGTCCCAGCGGGTCGACTGGCTGAACGCGGTCTGGGTCGGAATGCCTGCAGGGCCTGCCTTGAAGAAGGTGTGCACGGCTTCGTCGTCAGTTTGGGTGATGTCCCACTTGGCGATGCCTTCGGCCAGGGACGTGCTGTGCACGGTCGGCAGGTCGGTGTGCAGCAGGCCGCCACGGGCCAGGGAGCCCAGGATCGAGAAGATCCCACCGGCGCGGTGCACGTCTTCCATGTGGTACTTCTGGATGTTCGGCGCGACCTTGCACAGTTGCGGCACGTGACGGGACAGACGGTCGATGTCGCGCAGGTCGAAATCGATCTCGGCTTCCTGGGCGGCAGCCAGCAAGTGCAGGATGGTGTTGGTGGAACCGCCCATGGCGATGTCCAGGGTCATGGCGTTTTCGAACGCCTTGAAGTTGGCGATATTGCGCGGCAATACCGACTCATCGTTCTCGGTGTAGTAGCGCTTGCACAGCTCGACAATCGTGCGGCCAGCCTGCAGGAACAGTTGCTCGCGGTCGCTGTGGGTGGCCAGCGTCGAACCGTTGCCCGGCAAGGCCAGGCCCAGGGCTTCCACCAGGCAGTTCATCGAGTTGGCGGTGAACATGCCGGAGCATGAACCGCAGGTCGGGCAGGCGCTGCGCTCGTATTCCGCGACCTTCTCGTCAGAAGCGCTGGAATCGGCGGCGATGACCATGGCGTCGACCAGGTCGAGGCCGTGGGAGGCAAGCTTGGTCTTGCCGGCTTCCATCGGGCCGCCGGAGACGAAGATCACCGGGATGTTCAGGCGCAGGGCGGCCATCAGCATGCCGGGGGTGATCTTGTCGCAGTTGGAAATGCACACGATGGCGTCGGCGCAGTGGGCGTTGACCATGTACTCCACGGAGTCGGCGATGATCTCGCGGCTCGGCAGCGAGTACAGCATGCCGTCATGGCCCATGGCGATGCCGTCGTCCACGGCGATGGTGTTGAATTCCTTTGCCACGCCGCCGGCGCGTTCGATCTCGCGGGCGACCAATTGGCCCAGGTCCTTGAGGTGGACGTGGCCAGGGACGAACTGGGTGAACGAGTTGGCAATCGCGATGATCGGCTTCTTGAAGTCGTCATCTTTCATCCCCGTGGCACGCCACAGTGCGCGCGCGCCGGCCATGTTGCGGCCGTGGGTGGATGTTTTCGAGCGATAATCTGGCATGGAGCACTCCGGGCGGCTAATCAAGTACTAAAGGGAGTGAGCTTCTATAGACGTCTGGAACACTCAGAAAATGGCCGTGTGTCCGGAAGTTGCCACTCGCGTCGCGGGATCGCCGCGTGCTGGGGCCTCGAGCTCATAAACCCGCCGGGGGATGACTGGCGATGAATAGGGCCGATTCTACACCGTCTTCCTGTAGGAGCGAGCTTGCTCGCAAAAAACGTCAACGATAACGCAGCGCTATCAGGCAGCGCGCGTCGCCTGTTGGTTTTTCGCGAGCAAGGGCTAGCCGCCCGCCTCGCTCCTACAGGGGCAAGACATATTCAGAACTATTGTTTACAGGCTAGTCGACGCTTCGGCTCCTACCGTTTCTCTTCCAATCACAGAAGAGGACGAAGGAATGTCCACCCAGCAAAATGCTCATCGGCTGCGCACTGGGCGCTATTCAGAATCGGGCCGCGTGTACCTGATCACGGCTGTTACCTACCAACGACAATCAATTTTTCAGGACTGGCGCATTGGTCGCCTGCTCGTCAGCGAATTCAGGAAAGCTCAGGAAGAGGGTGAGGCGACTTCGCTCGCCTGGGTGGTCATGCCTGACCACTTCCACTGGCTGGTGGAATTGCACAATGGCGACTTGCCAAGACTGATGCGAATCACCAAGTCGCGAAGTGCCCGCGCGATCAACAGTGCGAGGTGCTCTTACGGGACGCTTTGGCAAAAAGGCTATTTCGATCGGGCATTGCGTCGTGAGGAGGATTTGAAGGCAATGGCCCGTTATATCGTCGCAAATCCTTTGCGTGCAGGTTTGGTCGAGCACATTGGTCAATACCCGCTATGGGATGCCATCTGGATATGACGCACCTTCACTTGTAGGAGCGAGCTTGCTCGCGAAGAACGTCAACGATAACGCAGCGCTATCAGGTAGCCCGCGTCGTGTATGAGTTTTTCGCGAGCAAGCTCGCTCCTACAGGGAGGTTCCGGTGTTAGCTGTTCGGCAACAACCGGCACGTAATGCTCTTGATATAGCGCGTCTCGACAATCGCCGGGTGCACCGGGTGGTCCGGGCCCTGGCCGCCGCGTTCGAGCATCTGGATATTGCGGTCCAGGTGGCGGGCGCCGGTCAGCAGGATGTTTTGCAGGTCGTCTTCGGGCAGGTGCATGGAGCACGAGGCGCTGACCAGGATGCCGTCCTTGCTGAGCAGGCGCATGGCTTGCTCGTTCAGGCGGCGGTAGGCGCCTTCGCCGTTTTTCATGTCTTTCTTGCGTTTGATGAAGGCCGGCGGGTCGGCGACGATCACGTCGAAGCGTTCTTCGCTGGCTTTGAGTTCCTTGAGCGCTTCGAACACGTCGCCTTCGATGCAGGTCATTTTCTCGGCGACGCCGTTCAGCGCGGCATTGCGCTCGACGCCATCGAGGGCGAAGGCGGAGGCGTCGACGCAGAACACTTCACTGGCGCCGAAAGCGGCAGCTTGCACGCCCCAGCCGCCGATGTAGCTGTACAGGTCGAGTACGCGCTTGCCCTTGGCATACGGCGCCAGGCGTGCGCGGTTCATGCGGTGGTCGTAGAACCAGCCGGTTTTCTGGCCCTGGATCACCGGGGCTTCGAATTTCACGCCGTTTTCTTCCAGCGCTACCCACTCCGGCACCAGGCCGAACACGGTTTCGACGTAGCGGTTGAGGCCTTCGGCGTCGCGCGCGGCGGAGTCGTTCTTGAACAAGATGCCGCTCGGCTTGAGCACTTGGGTCAGCGCGGCGATCACGTCTTCTTTATGGGCTTCCATGGTCGCCGAGGCGATCTGCACGACGAGGATGTCGCCGAAACGGTCGACCACCAAACCTGGCAGCAGGTCGGAATCACCGTAGACCAAGCGATAGAACGGCTTGTCGAACAGGCGATCACGCAGCGACAGGGCGACGTTGATGCGGTGCACCAGCAGCGACTTGTCCAGCGGCAACTTGATGTCGCGCGACAGCAGGCGGGCGCAGATCAGGTTGTTCGGGCTCATGGCTACGATGCCGAGGGTCTTGCCGCCGGCCGCTTCCAGGATAGCCTGGTCACCTGCCTGGAAGCCGTGGAGTGGGGTGGCGGCCACGTCGATTTCGTTGCTGTAGACCCACAGGTGGCCGTTGCGCAAACGACGATCGGCGTTGGCTTTGAGACGCAGGCTTGGCAGGGACATGACGTCGCTCCGGAAAAAAGAGCGGGAGTATACCGTGTTGTGTAGTTACTGAGCGCGCCGCCGGACATGTGGGAGGGGGCTTGCTCCCGATAGCGGTATGTCAGAAACAGATGAGCTGACTGATCCACTGCTATCGGGAGCAAGCCCCCTCCCACATTAAGTCCGGTTTCAATCTGGCATTTGGGTGTCGGCCATGTCTGCATAAGGGTTAGAATCCCCGCCTAGCCCAGAGTGTGTACTTATGTCCCAAGAGCTTTCCGCCGAACAGATTCAGCAGGTGCTGCAAGGCATCAGCGTGCCGCCCCAGCCGCAAATCATGGTGGATTTGCAGATGGAACAGTACATGCCCGATCCGGACCTGGAAGTGATCGCCCGGTTGATCGCCCAGGACCCGGGCCTGTCCGGCGCGTTGCTGAAAATCGTCAACTCGCCGTATTACGGCCTGAGCAACAAGATCGCCTCGATCCAGCGCGCGGTGAACCTGCTGGGCAGCCGCTCGGTGATCAACCTGATCAATGCGTTGTCGATCAAAGGCGAGATGAGCGATGACACCATCGTCACGCTCAACCGCTTCTGGGACACGGCTCAGGACGTGGCTATGACCTGCCTGACCCTGGCCAAGCGCACCGGCGCTCAAGCGGTCGACGAAGCCTATGCCCTGGGCCTGTTCCACGATTGCGGCGTACCGCTGATGCTCAAGCGGTTCCCCAATTACATGACGGTATTGGAACAGGCCTACGCCAATGCCGGCCCGGATTGCCGTGTGGTCGACACCGAAAACAACGCGTTCAACACCAACCATGCCGTGGTGGGCTACTACACCGCCAAATCCTGGCGCCTGCCGGAGCATGTGACCGACGCCATCGCCAATCACCACAACGCCCTGGCGATTTTCAGCGATGAGTCATCGCGCGCACCCGTGCTTAAAAACCTGCTGGCGATCCTGAAAATGGCCGAGCACATTTGTTCGTCCTATCGCGTGCTGGGCAACCAGACCGTCGACCGTGAATGGGAGGCGATCGGCCACCTGGTGCTGGATTACGTGGGCCTGTCGGACTACGACTTCGAAAGCCTGAAGTTGTCGATCCGCGAGCTGGGCGCGCACTGAGCCTTTCTTCCCGAGGTACACATGCCTGAGTTACCAGAAGTCGAAACCACCCGGCGCGGGATTGCCCCTCACTTGGAGGGCCAGCGCGTCAGCCGGGTGGTGGTGCGTGAGCGCCGTCTGCGCTGGCCGATCCCGGAAGACCTCGATGTGCGCCTGTCCGGGCAGCGCATCGTGCTGGTGGAGCGGCGCGCCAAGTACCTGTTGATCAATGCCGAAGTGGGCACCTTGATCAGCCACCTGGGCATGTCGGGCAACCTGCGCCTGGTTGAAGTCGGCATGCCTGCGGCCAAGCATGAACATGTGGATATCGAGCTGGAATCCGGCCTGGCCCTGCGCTACACCGACCCCCGGCGCTTTGGCGCGATGCTCTGGAGCCAGGACCCGCACAACCACGAGCTGCTGATCCGCCTGGGGCCGGAGCCGTTGACCGCGCTGTTTGATGGCGAGCGTTTGTTCCAGCTGTCCCGTGGACGGTCGATGGCGGTGAAGCCGTTCATCATGGATAACGCGGTGGTGGTGGGCGTGGGCAATATCTATGCGACGGAAGCGCTGTTTGCGGCGGGAATCGATCCGCGTCGCGCGGCGGGCGGTATATCGCGGGGGCGTTATCTGAAGCTGGCGATCGAGATCAAGCGCGTGCTGGCGGCAGCCATCGAGCGCGGCGGTACCACGTTGCGCGACTTTATCGGCGGCGATGGGCAGCCGGGGTATTTCCAGCAGGAACTGTTCGTTTATGGCCGGGGCGGCGCGGCGTGCAAGGTCTGCGGGACCGAGTTGCGCAATGTGGTGCTGGGGCAGCGGGCGAGTGTGTTTTGCCCCAAGTGTCAGAGCTGAGTGCTGTGTGATGGCTGATATCGCCATCGGGGGCAAGCCCCCTCCCACATGTGAACACATTTCAAATGTGGGAGGGGCGGTGCGACGATTCGACTTGCCCCCGATGAGGCCCTTACAGACGCTGAATAGCCTCAAGCCTTACCGGTAATCTTCCGGTACTTCTCCATCAACTGCTCTTCCGTCTCCGGATGGGCTTCATCCAATGGAATACAATCCACCGGGCACACCTGCTGGCATTGGGGCTCGTCGTAGTGGCCGACGCACTGGGTGCACAGGTTGGGGTCGATCACGTAGATCTCTTCGCCCTGGGAAATTGCAGCGTTCGGGCACTCGGGTTCGCAGACGTCGCAATTGATGCAATCGTCGGTGATGATCAGGGACATGAAAACTCCTGCCAGGGCCGTCAGCCAAGGCATCTGAAAACTAATGCGCGCAATTGTGCCGCATTGGCGCCCGCAGCGCGAGCGGGCGCCGGTTGAGCGGTCTTACTTCTTGAAGCGTAGCGTCAGCGCGTCCGCAACGGCTGGATGCACGAACTTGGTGATATCTCCGCCCAAAGCAGCGATTTCGCGCACCAACGTCGAGGAAATGAACGAGTAACGTTCCGACGGCGTCAGAAACAGGCTTTCCACGTCCGGCGCCAGTTGGCGGTTCATGTTGGCCAGCTGGAATTCATATTCGAAATCCGACACCGCGCGCAGGCCACGCAGGAACACATTGGCGTTCTGCTCCTTGGCAAAATGCGCCAGCAGCGTCGCAAAGCCCACCACTTCTACGTTAGGCAGGTGCTTGGTGACCTCACGGGCCAGCTCCACGCGTTGTTCCAGCGGGAACAACGGGTTTTTCTTGGGGCTGGCGGCAACCGCGATGATCACATGGTCGAACAGGCGAGAGGCGCGTTCGACCAGATCGCCATGGCCTTTGGTAATCGGGTCGAAGGTACCTGGGTACAACACTCGGTTCATCGCGTCGTCCTGGCGGAGTCCGTTGGGGAACCGGATGGTATCGCAGCCATCCCGGTCGGCCAAGTCGACTTATGTAGATAGATGCGGTGAATCCTGCGATTTTTCACGCTGTTTTCAGACGTTCGGCCAAAGCCGACGCCAGTTGGGCAGTCAATCCATACACCGACAATTGGGGATTTGCCCCAATGCTGGTGGGGAACAGAGAGCCGTCGTGAATCGACAAGTTGCGCAGTTGGTGATGGCGACCGAGGCTATCGGCCACTGCGTTTGTCGGGTCTTCGCCCATGGCGCAACCGCCCATCACATGGGCGCTGCCCAGGGTGGTGCGATGCAGCTCGAGGCTCAAACCGTCGATCAAACTACGTGCGTCTGCCAGGTTATTCACGTACCGGGCGTCGTGATGCAGGGGCTTGACCGATTTGGCGCCGGCCGCGAACTGAATCTCGGCCATGCTGTGGAAGGCCCGGCGCAGGCCGTCCCAGGCGTAGGGCGAGACCTGATAGTCGAGCACCGGCGTACCGTCACCGCGTAATTCCACTGCGCCGCCAGGGCTGTCGGGGTGAAAGCCGTCTCGCAATAGCGCGAGCATGGCGTGGGTGTGGGGCAATTGGCTCATGTCCAAGGCATTCTGCGCGCCGTAGCCGCCGAACAGGGTGGTGGCCAGTCCTGGATGCAGGGGCGGAGCTTCTAGTTTGTAGGACATTTTACCGGTGGTGCCGTCCTGCCACTGGAAGTGGTCGGAATAGATCGACTGCGGCGCCCCGTAGAACGGGTTGATCACCTCGTCGAACAACCCGGCGGAGAAATTCACCAGGTGCAGGAAGGTGCGTTTGCCCAGGCGTGAATGCGGGTCGGGCGCGCCGGAGCGCATCAGCAATGCCGGGCTGTTGATGCCGCCGCCCGCGAGTACGTAGTGTTTGGCCTTAACAGTGATCTTGCGGCCGGTAGGCGCCACGCAGCGCTCATCCATGGCCACGCATTCCAGGCTGCTGATCATGTCGCCGCTGTATTTGAGGCGCTCGGCGCGAGCCAGGTAGAGCAGCTCGCCGCCTTTCTCCAGCGTGGCGGGGATGGTGGTCACCAGCATCGATTGCTTGGCGTTGACCGGGCAGCCCATGCCGCAATAACCCAGGTTGAAGCAACCGCGCACATTGCGCGGGATCACGTGCCAGCTGTAGCCGAGCTTTTCGCAGCCTTTGCGGATCACGTCGTTGTTGGCATTGGGCGGCAGGGCCCATGGCGCGATGCCCAGGCGCTGCTCCATGGTCTCGAACCATGGCGCCATCTCGGCGCTGCTATGGCCCTTCACCGCGTAGTCGCTGGCCCAATGGGCGAGGGTGGCATCCGGTGTGCGGAAGCTGGAGGTCCAGTTGATCAACGTCGTGCCGCCCACCGCCCGGCCCTGCAGGATGGTAATCGCACCGTCCTTGCTCATGCGGCCGATCCCTTCCTGGTACAGGCTGGCATAGGCTTCGTCTTCCAGCAGCTTGAAATCAGTGCTGGTCTTGAGTGGGCCTTCTTCGATCAACAGCACCTTGTAGCCCGCGGCGCTGAGGATTTCGGCGGTGGTGCCGCCACCGGCGCCGCTGCCGATGATGGCTACGTCGGCTTCCAGGGTCAGGTCGCTGTCGAGGGCGGCGCCGTTGTGGGTTTTCCAGCCGCGGGCCATGCCGTCGCGGAATAGATCGGGTACGGGCATCAGGTTCGTCTCTGGTTTTTATTGTCGGGGATGCAAATCAGATTTTCGGCGGCCCGGGATAGCCGCAATGGGCCCAGGACTCGGGCCGGAAGTACCAGGCCATGGTCACCAGCTTGAGCAGCGAGCCCTGGCCCATGCGCAGCAGGTTCAGGTAGCTGTTTTCCCAGCGCTGCAGGAAGTTGCGCAGCTGCTCCGCGCTGGCATTTTCCCAGCTGCCCCAGATACCCGTCAGCGGGCCTCGGGTAATGCCCATGCCGAGCACATCGAACAGCTGCTGGGTGAGCTTGAACATCTGCGGTGACAGATACTGCAGGCTGTAGTCGAGCTTTTTCAGGGTGTCTTCAATTCCGGCGCTGATGGCCTGGGCGCTGGCTGCGCCTTCCAGCAGTACCGGGATGACCGCGCGCAAAAATGGCAGGTCACTGGTCCGCAACAGCGCAAAGCCGCTGGCCGGCGTGCTGCTTGAGCAGCCGCTGAGGCTCGCCCCCAGCCCGGCGGTGGCCAGGAACGCGCTGGCGCACAGGCCGATTTTCAAGACGCCGCGCCGCGACAGCGCAGGTGTTTCAGTCAGGCTGGGGTTCATTGTTTTTTTTGTCCCGCAGGTGAGGTTATCAGCGGATAAACAGCTTCTGGATCAACTTCTGGATGGTTTTCCCGTAGGGCGGGTAGATCAGCTTCGCCGCGTTCAAACGCTGTTTGACCAGCACGCCCTTGGCCTTGCTGAACGTCAGGAAACCTTCGTGGCCGTGGTAGTGGCCCATGCCAGAGGGGCCGACGCCGCCGAATGGCATGTCGTCCTGGGCCACGTGCAGCAGGGTATCGTTCAGGCACACGCCGCCCGAGTGGGTCTCGTGGAGCACACGGTCCTGTTCGCGTTTGTTGTAGCCGAAGTAATACAGGGCCAGCGGGCGAGGGCGTTGGTTGATGTAGGCAAAGGCCTGGTCGATGCCGCGATAGGGCACGATCGGTAATAGCGGACCAAAGATCTCGTCCTGCATGACCGTCATATCGTCGCTCACATTCAGCAACAGGCTATGGGCCATACGGCGTGCCTGGCCCTGGTCGTAAAGAGGAATCAGGGTGGCGCCCTTGTCGGTGGCATCCTTGGCGTAGGCATTGAGCCTGGCCAGTTGTCGCTCGTTGATGATGGCGGTGTAGTCCGGGTTGTCGGCCAGGGTCGGATAAAACCCGCGAATCGCGTTGGCGTAAGCCTCGACAAAACTGTCCACACGTTCCTCCGGCACCAGCACATAGTCGGGCGCCACGCAGGTTTGCCCGGCGTTCAAGGCCTTGCCGAAGGCGATACGTTCGGCGGCGTCCTTGAGCGGTACGTCGGCGGAAACAATGGCCGGCGATTTGCCGCCCAACTCCAGGGTGACCGGTGTGAGGTGTTCGGCGGCGGCCCGCATCACATGCCGGCCGATGCTGGTGGCGCCGGTGAACAGCAAATGATCGAAACGCAACCTGGAAAACGCCACGCCGACGTCAGCTTCGCCGAGCACCACGCACACCAGGTCCTCGGGGAAGATTTTTGCCAGCAATGCCTTGAGCAGTTCGCCGGTTGCCGGCGTGGATTCGCTGAGCTTGAGCATTACCCGGTTACCGGCGGCCAAGGCCCCGACCAGCGGACCGATGGCCAGGTACAGCGGGTAGTTCCACGGCACGATGACGCCGACCACACCCAGCGGTTGGTAAATGACTTTGGCCGACGCGGGCTGAAAGGCAATGCCTACAGCACGTCGAGAAGGTTTCATCCAGCCTTTGAGGTGTTTACTCGCGTAGTGAATGCCGTGCAGGCTGGGCATCAGTTCGGCGAACAGGGTTTCGTCCGCGCTGCGATGGCTGAAGTCCTGGCTGATCGCATTGATCAGCGCCTGGCGTTCATCGCTGAGCACATCGCGCAGGGCCTTGAGCCATTGCTGGCGTTGCGCGGCCGGCGGCATCGGGTTGGCGGCATAGGCGCGACGTTGAGCGTCGAACAGGATCTGGAGTTGATCCAGCGCCTGGGATTGCTGCAGGTAGGCAACGTTGGCAGACATGGCGCGGTCCCGGTTGTTATAGGTCTGCCTGGATTTTTAGAGTCATTACTCTAAATTGTCAAATAACATTGCAGTAACAACCAGATTTATCCTGACCCGGATAGGCCGTAAGATGCCCAATCCCGTGTTTGGAAGCTGAGCCCTATGGCACCACGAGTAAAGACCAGCGAGCGAATTGTGCAAACCAGCCTGGAGCTTTTTAACCAGCAGGGCGAGCGCAGTGTCAGCACCAACCATATCGCTGCCCATATGGAAATTTCCCCGGGCAACCTGTACTACCACTTCCCCAACAAGCAGGCGATTATCGCCGTGCTGTTTCGCGAATACGAAGCGTTGGTGGACAGTTTCCTACGCCCGCCCCAGGGGCGGGCGATGGTGGTGGAAGACAAGCGCTTTTACCTGCAGGCGGTACTGGCCGGCATGTGGCGCTACCGCTTCCTGCACCGCGACCTCGAACATTTATTGGAAAGCGACCCCGAGCTGGCCACTGGCTACCGACGCTTCTCCCAGCGCTGCCTGATCCAGGGCGGGGCGATCTACCAGGGCTTTGTCGACGCCGGCATCCTCACGATGGACCCGGTGCAAACCGAGGCCCTGACCCTCAATGCCTGGATCATCCTGACCTCGTGGGTGCGTTTCCTGTGCACCACCAATGAAAATTCCACCCATTTGAGCGCCGAAGCGATAAAACGTGGGGTCTATCAGGTGCTGGTGCTGGAGGCTGGGTTTGTCACGCCTCAGGCAAAAACGGCGGTGGATGCGTTGTTCAAAGAGTTTTACGTGCCATTGAACCAGGCATTGGAAGAAGTGAAGTAAGACCTTTCCCCTTTGTATGCACAGGAGTCAGTCATGCCGCTTGCCCAACTGATCAGCCCCCAGGCATTAGCCGAGCGCCAAACGTCGGCCGGGCTGGTGATCCTCGATTGCCGTTTTGCCCTGGAAGACCCGGATTACGGCCTGTGCAGCTATGCCGAAGGGCACATCGAAGGGGCGCAATATGCCGACCTGGAGCGCCATCTCAGCGGCCCGGTGATCAAGGGCGTGACCGGCCGTCACCCGCTGCCCGCGGCGCACGCCTTCATTCAGCAATTGCAGGCATGGGGCATCAGCGCTGATACCGACGTGGTGCTGTATGACGACGGCCCAGGGGCCTTTGCGGCTCGGGCATGGTGGTTGCTGGCCTGGCTCGGCAAGCGCGAGGGTGTGTTTATCCTGGATGGCGGCCTCAAGGCGTGGCACGCGGCGGGCTTCCCATTGAGCCTGGATGCGCCGGTGGTTGAACGAGGCACGTTTGCCGGTACGCCGGATAATCGATTGGTGCTCGATGCCGAACAGTTGCAGAAACGCCTGGGCGAACCGGGCATGACGTTGATCGATGCTCGCGCCCAGGCGCGTTTTCGTGGCGATGTGGAGCCAATCGACCCGATCGCCGGGCATATTCCAGGCGCTCAATGCGCGGCCTTCAATGAAAACCTGGGCAGTGATGGGCGCTTTTTGCCGGCTGAGCAGCTCAAACAGCGTTTTGCTGCGCAGTTGCAGGGCCGGTCGCCGGATGAGCTGGTGGCGTATTGCGGTTCGGGTGTGACAGCGTGTCATAACCTGTTTGCGTTGGGCTTGGCGGGGTATCCGTTGGGCAAGTTGTATGCGGGATCTTGGAGTGAGTGGATTACGGACCCCAAGCGGGAAGTGGCCACAGGCGACTGAGCAATCGGCCTGCGAACCCAATCAAAATGTGGGAGGGGGCTTGCCCCCGATAGCCATAGGTATCTACACAACTGTGCAGCAGCCAACAGTAACCACGATGCGAAGCGAGCCGCTCTTGCTCTTGCTCTTGCTTTTGATCTAAGCGCCCCGTTAAACCACGCTGGCCGGAATTCGACAGTGATTTGGGGGGTAAACCGGCAGGGATGCCGGTTTAGCCGCCCCGCGCCATGGATGGCGCGTGGCGGCGGCCCCCCACATCACTGTCGGATTACGGGCACACCGAGCCGGGGCGAGGTGCCGAGTGGTGGGGCAAGAGCCCTTTGGTTACTTTGGGGCTCTTTTCCAAAGTGACCCGCCGTCAGGGCGGAACCCTAAGCCGCCGTTACCGCAGCAAAGGATATGTACTCACTCTGATCCAACAGCTTGGTCGGCTGTCAGGCCGCCATCGGGGGCAAGCCCCCTCCCACATTTAGGTCGCGGGGCGTCAGTTAGAGAGGCTTCGGCTCCCGAGCCGTCACAGGGTCAGGCCACGCCAAAGTTGTGTAGATACCTATGCCCCGATAGGGGGGTATCAGCTAGCTGATCTCTAGCTGACCCACTGCTATCGGGGGCAAGCCCCCTCCCACATTTTTATCCGTGTTGTGCCAGTAGCCATTGGGGGATGCGGCGTTCCAGGTAGTAGCCGGGGCGTTTCAGCGAACCCTCTACAAACCCCACATGCCCGCCCTTGGCCGTCAGCTCGAACTCGGTACAGTCTGATAGCTCACTGGCTTCGGGCAAACTGTGGGCAAACACAAACGGGTCATCCGCCGCCTGGATAATCAACGTCGGCGTGCGGATAGCGCCCAGGTAATAGCGACTCGAGGCGCGGCGGTAGTAATCCTCGGCGCTGAGGAAACCGTGCAGCGGCGCGGTGACCCGGCCATCGAAATCCCAGAACGTGCGCATTTTCTCCAACGGACCCAACGCCTCCAGGGTGTTGAGCCCGTCTTGTCGGCCGTCCTGCAAAAACTGGCGTTGCTTGACGCGGATATAAGCCAGCATCTCGCGCATAAAGTGCTTCTGATACACCCGCGAAAAGCCAATCCCGATACGGTCCGCGCATTGATCCAGGCGAAACGGCACCGATACCGCCGCCGCGCCTTGCAGCCCGGAGGCGTCGCCGGTTTCCCCCAGGTGCTTGAGCAATACATTGCCGCCCAAGGAATAACCCACCGCATATAACGGCGCCAACGGCCGCTTGGCACGCAGATGGGCGATCGCTGCCGCCAGATCTTCGCTGGCACCGGAATGGTAGCTGCGGGCCAACAAATTCGGCTCGCCTGAGCAACCGCGCCAGTTCAAGGCTGCGCTGGCCCAGCCTTGGGCGGCGAGCGCCTTTTGCAGGCCGGCCACGTAGGGCGAATTGGACGAACCGGTCAGCCCGTGCAGCACCAGCACCAGAGGCGCGTGCACGTCATGTGGGCCGTGCCAGTCGAGGTCCAGAAAGTCGCCGTCTTCCAGCCACAGGCGTTCGCGCTGACGCTCGATATGCGTGGTGGGACGCCATAGCGGCCCCCACAGCGTTTGCAGATGGGGGTTGCCGAGGCCGAAGGCGGGGGTGAAGCGGTCCACAGATGCCGTCATGAAATACTCGCTGCCTGACAAGCTCGCTCCTACAGGGTGCGGTGCCACAACGCGTAATAAACCCGCCCGGACTTCTGCTCACGGTGCAAGCGCCAGCTCCCCGGCAGGCCGAGCGTCGACGGC
Source organism: Pseudomonas sp. R4-35-07 (assembly GCF_003852235.1). Lineage (NCBI taxonomy): Bacteria > Pseudomonadati > Pseudomonadota > Gammaproteobacteria > Pseudomonadales > Pseudomonadaceae > Pseudomonas > Pseudomonas sp. R4-35-07. Next base: position 5,483,237 of record NZ_CP027732.1, on the reverse strand, counting down.
GCTGTCTCGCTTTCAGTGTAGACCCACGCATCCGGCGCCAACCATTGGCGTTCTTCCAGCAATGCGCACACGGTCGGCAGCAGGTTCTGGTTGAACGGTGGGTCGAGGAACACCACGTCGTATTCGCTGGCCGCCTGGGTTTCCAGGTAGCGTAAGGCGTCGGCGGTCTGAACCTGGCCGTTGGTGCAGCGCAACGTGCCCAAGTGTTCTTTGAGGCTGGACACCGCCACATTGCTAGCATCCAGCGCCTGGGCCTGGGAGGCGCCACGGGACAGCGCCTCCAGGAACAGCGCGCCACTGCCCGCAAACGGGTCGAGCACCTTGGCGCCGCCGATGTAGGGCGCAAGCCAGTTGAACAAGGTTTCGCGCACGCGATCTGGCGTCGGGCGCAGGCCCACGACATCGGGGAAGCTCAGCTTGCGGCTGCCCCATTCACCGCCAATGATGCGCAGTTGGCCCACACCGTTATGTACGTTGTGGACAGGTTTTTTCGGGCGAGATGAACTGGCCATTAATGCTCCGGAACCCCGAGCGGCTGCTCGGCAGGTTTATCAGTGGGGGGCGGTAGTGGCTTTTGCGCAATCGTCGGGCCGGCGGTCACGATGACCATCTTGTCGGCGCTCAAGTGTTTGTTCATTGCAGCCTTGACCTGCTCCACGGTCAGGGCCTGGGATTGTTTCATGAAATCCTCCAGATAGCTCAGCGGCAGGTTATAGAAACCCATGGCGCCGAGCTGCCCGACGATATCGGCGTTGCTCGCGGTGGACAGCGGGAAGCTGCCGGCCAGTTCGCGCTTGGCGTCATCCAGCTCTTTCTGGGTGGGGCCGGTCTTGAGGTAGTCGGCCACGACGTCTTCGACCAGGCGCAACGTGCCGCCGCTCATTTCGGCGCGGGTTTGCAGGTTGATCATGAACGGGCCGCGCACCTGCATCGGCGAGAAGCCGGAGTACACGCCGTAGGTAAGGCCGCGTTTTTCACGCACTTCGCTCATCAACCGCGTGCCGAAACCGCCGCCGCCCAGAATCTGGTTGCCCAGGGACAGTGCAGCGTAGTCCGGGTCGGCGCGATCGATGCCCAACTGGGCAAACAGCAGGTGGGTCTGCTTGGAGGGAAACTCGATGCGGCTCAGGCCGGCCTTTGGCTCGGTTGGCTGGGCAATCTTCGCCAGGGCCGGGCCCTTGGGCAACGCGGCAGAGACCTTGGCGGTCATGGCTTCGGCTTCGGCGCGGGTCAGGTCGCCCACCACCGCGATCACGGCATTGCCTGCCGCATAAGCCTTGGCGTGGAATGCCTGCAGCTGTTGCACGGTAATCGCCGGCACGCTTTCAGGCGTGCCTTCGCTTGGGTGGGCATACGGATGGTCGCCGTACAGGCGCTTGAACAGCTCGATGCTCGCCAGCTTGGCGGGATTCTGTTTCTGGTATTCGAAGCCGGCCAGGATCTGATTCTTGATGCGTGCCAGTGAGTCGGCCGGGAAGGTCGGCTTGCCGATCACGTCATCAAACAGCGCGAGTGCGGCATCGCGTTTGTCGCTGTCGCTCAAGCTGCGCAGGGATACCAGGGCCATATCGCGATAGGCGCCATTGCCAAAGTCGGCCCCCAGGCCTTCAAAGCCGCTGGCGATCTGGCTGACGTCCTTGCCCGGCACGCCTTCGTTGAGCATGGCATTGGTCATCAGGGCCAGGCCCGGCACATCGCCGTCCTGGCTGCTGCCGGCGGCGAACAGGATGCGCACGTCGAACATCGGCAGTTCATGGGCTTCGACGAACAGCACCTTGGCGCCTTCGGCGGTGTTCCAGGTTTGCACGTCTAGCTTGCGGTTGGTCGGCGCCTTGCCGTCCAGTTCAGCCAGCGATTGCAGTGTGTTGGCCGTTTGGGCCTTGTCCAGGGCCTGGCTGGCGACCGACTCGCTCGGGCGCAACAGGTACACAGCACCGGCCGCGATCAAGGTGACGGCGATCAGGCCGGGCAGAATCAGGCGGTTGCTCTTGCGGTCACTCATGAGCGGTCTCCTCAGGCAAAACATGGGCGACGCTCAGACGTTCGCGGGTGAAATAGGTGCGTGCAGCTTTTTGGATATCTTCCGGGGTGACGCTTTGCAGGTCGGCAAGCTCAGTGTCCATCAGCTTCCAGGACAGGCCTACGGTCTCCAGCGAGCCGATCGCCGTGGCCTGGGCGGTGATGGAGTCGCGCTGGTAGACCACGCCCGCAATCACCTGGGCGCGGATGCGTTCCAGCTCTTCGACGGTTGGCGGCTTGGCTTTTAGCTCTTCCAACAGGCGCCACAGGCCGGCTTCGGCTTGGGCGACGGTCTTTTTCTTCTGCTGGTTGGGCGTGGCGGTCAGCATGAACAGCGTGTCGCCGCGAGTGAAGGCGTCATAATCGGTGGACGCGGCGGAGACGAGTTCTTCACCCCGCTCCAGCTGCTCGGAGATACGCGCGCTGTAACCGCCGTCGAGCAGGGCCGAGATCAGGCGCAGCGTTTGTACCGAGCGCTTGTCCTCGGCAGTGGCCAGGCTCGGCACGTTGAAACCGAGGAACACGCTGGGCAGCTGGGTTTGCACGTGCAGGGTCAGCAGGCGCTCGCCGGGCTCGGCCAGCTCCATCGGGACCTTGGCTGGCGGGACGTCACGCTTGGGGATCGGGCCGAAGTAGCGCTGGGCCAGGTTTTTCACCTCGTCCGGCGTGACGTCGCCGACCACTACCAGGGTCGCGTTGTTCGGCACGTACCAGGCCTGGTACCAGTGGCGCAGTTCCTCGACCTTCATGCGCTCAAGGTCAGCCATCCAGCCGATGGTGGGCGTGTGATAGCCGCTGGCCGGGAAGGCCATGGCCTTGAAGCGTTCATAGGCCTTGGACATCGGGTTGTCGTCGGTGCGCAGGCGGCGCTCTTCCTTGATGACCTCGATTTCGCGGCTGAACTCATCGGCCGGCAGGCGCAGGCTGGCCATACGGTCGGCTTCCAGTTCGAAGGCCACGCCCAGGCGGTCGCGGGCCAGCACCTGGTAATAAGCGGTGTAGTCGTCACTGGTGAAGGCGTTTTCTTCAGCGCCCAGGTCGCGCAGGATCAGCGAGGCTTCGCCGGGGCCGACCTTGGCGCTGCCCTTGAACATCATATGTTCCAGGGCATGGGACAAACCGGTCTGGCCCGGGGTTTCGTAGCTCGAGCCGACCTTGTACCAGACCTGGGAAACCACCACCGGCGCGCGATGATCTTCGCGCACGACCACCTTGAGGCCGTTGTCGAGGGTGAATTCGTGGGTGGGTTGTGGGTCGGCAGCCAAAGCTGAAAGGGGCAGACAAACTGTGCTGAGCAGCAGGCCTGCGGCGCGGCGGGCTAGAGCATTCATTCGTTTTTTAACCTGTTGGACTGCCCGCTTGGTCTTAGCGTCGGCGGGCGAGGAGGTGCTAGGATACCGATCCGACTTAGGGGCGGCCACTGCGGCTGTCTTGTTGAGGCTCTATTTTGGCCTTCAAAATGTTGCGCATGAACGAGCTGGCTAAAAAACAGTCTGTTACGCATCGAATTTTATTTACCGAAGCGCCTGCTGGCGCGTCGCTACCTTGAGATAGCCGTCTCCATGTTTGGTTCCAACGACGACAAGAAGACCCCAGCTGCGGCTGGCGAGAAGAAAGGCCTGTTCGGATGGCTGCGCAAAAAGCCGCAGGAAACCGTCGTCGAACAGCCACAGGTTCAACCTGAACCTATCCCTGAGCCTATAGTAGAAGCCGACCCGGTAGCCGAAACACCGGCGCCGACGGTGTTGCCGATGGCCGAGCCGGTGCTGCAGCCTGCGGTCGAGCCAGAGCCAGAGCCAGAGCCAGAGCCAGAGCACAAGCCGTGGCCGCCACTGCCGGTGGCTGAAGAGCCGGTGGCGCTGGTTGAAGATGTGCAGGTTGAGCACGTAGCGCCGCCTATTCCTACGGTGGTTGAACCCGTAGCGACAGTCGTCCAGACGCCACCCGCCGTTGAGGCCCCTGCGCCTGCCATCATCGAAGAGCCGGCCGCTGAAACCAGCAAAACCGGCTTTTTCACCCGGCTCAAGCAAGGTCTGAGCAAAACCAGCGCCAGTATCGGCGAGGGCATGGCCAGCCTGTTCCTCGGCAAGAAGACCATTGATGACGAGCTGCTGGAAGACATCGAAACCCGCCTGCTCACCGCAGACGTAGGCGTCGAAGCCACCGCCGTGATCATCCAGAGCCTGACCCAGAAGGTCGCCCGCAAGCAGCTGACCGACGCCGACGCGTTGTACAAATCCTTGCAGGCCGAGCTGGCCGCCATGCTTAAACCCGTTGAAGCGCCGCTGGTGATCACCCCGAAGAAGCCGTTCGTGATCCTGGTGGTAGGCGTCAACGGCGCCGGCAAGACCACCACCATTGGCAAGCTGGCGAAAAAACTGCAGTCCGAAGGCAAGAAAGTCATGCTCGCCGCCGGCGACACCTTCCGTGCCGCTGCCGTTGAGCAACTGCAGGTGTGGGGCGAGCGCAACAAGATCCCGGTGATCGCCCAGCACACCGGTGCCGACTCCGCGTCGGTGATTTTCGATGCCGTGCAGGCAGCCAAGGCCCGGAACATCGATGTGTTGATCGCCGACACCGCCGGCCGCCTGCACACCAAAGACAATTTGATGGAAGAGCTGAAGAAGGTCCGCCGCGTGATCGGCAAGCTCGACGCCGACGCCCCGCATGAGGTACTGCTGGTGCTGGACGCCGGTACCGGGCAGAACGCCATCAGTCAGGCCAAACAATTCAACCAGACGGTGCAACTGACCGGCCTGGCATTGACTAAGCTCGACGGCACGGCCAAGGGCGGTGTGATTTTCGCCCTGGCCAAGCAGTTCGGGTTGCCGATTCGTTATATCGGCGTCGGTGAAGGCATCGACGACCTGCGCACCTTTGAAGCCGAACCCTTTGTACAGGCACTGTTTGCCGAGCGGGAGCGTTCATGATTCGATTCGAACAGGTCGGTAAACGCTACGCCAACGGGCATGTGGGCTTGCATGAGCTGAGCTTTCGAGTACGGCGGGGCGAGTTTTTGTTCGTGACCGGGCATTCCGGCGCCGGTAAGAGCACCTTGTTGCGCCTGCTGCTGGCCATGGAGCGCCCAACCACCGGCAAGCTGCTGCTGGCGGGACAGGACCTGGCCACCATCAGCAATGCGCAGATCCCGTTCCTGCGCCGTCAGATTGGCGTGGTGTTTCAAAACCACCAGTTGCTGTTCGACCGCACGGTGTTCAACAACATTGCCTTGCCCCTGCAGATTCTCGGGCTGTCCAAGGCCGAGATCGTCAAGCGGGTCGATTCAGCCCTGGAGCGCGTGGCCTTGTCGGACAAGACCGACCTCTACCCCGGCGACCTGTCCACCGGCCAGCAACAGCGCGTCGGTATCGCACGCGCCATCGTTCACCGCCCGGCCTTGCTGCTGGCGGATGAACCCACCGGTAACCTCGACCCGCGCCTGGCGGCCGAGATCATGGGGGTGTTCGAAGACATCAACCGGCTGGGCACCAGCGTGTTGATCGCCAGCCACGACCTGGCGCTGATTGCGCGCATGCGCCATCGCATGCTGACCCTGCAACGCGGTCGTTTGATCGGCGACGGGGAGGCCGGCGTATGAGTGCAACACGCAGCCCTAAGGTATCCGAACGCGTGGCGCCGAAACCGGCCGACCCGCAACCGAAAAAGAAAAAACACGACGAAGACGACGGCCCGGACTTTGGCACCCTGTTGCGTGCCTGGATCGAAAGCCATCGTGCCAGCCTGCTCGACAGCCTGCGCCGCCTGGGCAAGCAGCCGATCGGCAGCTTTTTCACCTGCCTGGTGATGGCCGTGGCCCTGAGCCTGCCAATGGGCTTGTCGTTGCTGCTCAATAATGTGGAGCGCCTGGGCGGTTCGTGGCAGCGCGCGGCGCAGATTTCCCTGTACCTGAACCTCGACGCCAGCACCAAGGACGGCGAGGGCCTGCGCGACGAGATCAAGAACCTGCCAGGGGTGGCGGATGCCGAATACATCAGCCGCGATCAGGCGCTGGAAGAGTTCCAGCAACAATCCGGCCTGGGCGAGGCGCTTAAAGAGCTGCCGCAGAACCCGCTGCCAGGCGTGGTGCTGGTGACGCCCAATGAAGTGGACAAGCCGGCCCTGGAAGCCCTGCGACAAAAACTCGCAGAGATGCCCAAGGTGCAACAGGCGCAACTTGATCTAGTCTGGGTAGAGCGGCTGGCCGCGATCCTCAAGCTGGGCGACCGCTTCGTGTTCGGTTTGACGGTGCTGTTGGTGTCTGCATTACTTTTGGTGATAGGTAATACCATTCGTCTTCATATTGAAAACCGCCGCACCGAGATAGAAGTGATTAAACTGGTCGGCGGCACGGACAGCTATGTGCGTCGTCCTTTTCTGTACATGGGTGCGCTTTATGGCTTTGGTGCCGGGATTTTGTCCTGGGGCGTGCTGGCTTTTGGCCTGAACTGGCTGAACGATGCGGTTATCGGGCTTGCCGGCTTGTACGGCAGCGATTTTGCCCTGGCAGGGGTGCCGGTAGCCGATGGTTTGAGTCTCTTGCTTGGCGCGGTATTGTTGGGGTATATCGGTGCGTGGATTGCGGTGGCACGGCACTTACGTGAGCTGGCACCGAAGTAGTTAATGTCAGGGTAATGTAGTTTCGTTTGTATTGACCTTGTCAGCAGTTTAGGGAACTTGTCCTACGGTTCCCCGGTCAATTTTCGCAGTGCTGAACTGCACGAGTTATGTGAGTCGGAGGTTTTTTCGTATGACCACTTCTTTGCAACCTGCTTATGCCTTGGTCCCGGGTGCGAACCTGGAAGCCTATGTGCACACGGTAAACAGCATTCCCTTGCTGACGCCCGAGCAGGAGCGTGAACTGGCCGAGAGTCTCTACTATGAGCAGGATTTGGGGGCGGCTCGGCAGATGGTGCTCGCCCACCTGCGTTTTGTCGTACATATCGCCCGTAGCTATAGCGGCTACGGGCTGGCACAGGCTGACCTGATTCAGGAAGGCAACGTTGGCCTGATGAAGGCGGTGAAGCGTTTCAACCCGGAAATGGGTGTGCGCCTGGTGTCGTTCGCCGTGCACTGGATCAAGGCGGAAATCCACGAATTCATCCTGCGCAACTGGCGCATCGTGAAAGTCGCGACCACCAAGGCCCAGCGCAAGCTGTTCTTCAACCTGCGCAGCCAGAAGAAACGCCTGGCGTGGCTGAACAACGAGGAAGTCCACCGCGTGGCCGAAAGCCTCGGCGTGGAGCCCCGTGAAGTGCGCGAGATGGAAAGTCGCCTGACCGGCCATGATATGGCCTTCGACCCGGCTGCCGAAGCAGACGACGACAGCGCCTTCCAATCGCCGGCCAATTACCTGGAAGACCACCGGTACGACCCGGCGCGTCAACTGGAAGACGCCGACTGGAGCGACAACTCCAATCACAACCTGCACGAAGCGCTGGAAGTGCTGGACGACCGCAGCCGTGACATTCTCTACCAGCGCTGGCTGGCGGAAGAAAAAGCCACGCTGCACGACCTGGCGCAGAAGTACAACGTGTCGGCCGAGCGGATTCGTCAGCTTGAGAAAAGCGCGATGAACAAGCTGAAGCTGTCGATCGCCGCCTGATCCAGCTGGCAATGCTGGGTTAAAAATGTGGGAGGGGGCTTGCCCCCGATAGCAGAGTGTCAGTCGACATATGAGTGACTGATCCACCGCTATCGGGAGCAAGCCCCCTCCCACATTTGTTTCTGTGTTGTGTCAGTCGGACCAGGGAGCCTTGCGGGAGTTGTTCAACTCGACCAAATAGTCCTCGCCACCCAACTGACTCATTTGCTGGCGAATCCACGCCGCGCGCCGCGCCACATAGGCGGTTGGATGGCTGGCACTCCACACCCGTGGGTTCGGCAACACCGCCGCCAGGTAGCTGGCCTGCTGACGCGACAGCCCTTTGGCGCTCACCCCGAAATGATGCCGCGCCGCTGCTTGCGCACCGAACACACCCTCGTCCCACTCCACGCTGTTGAGGTACACCTCAAGGATGCGCTGCTTGGGCCACAGCACCTCGATTAACCCGGTAAACCAGGCTTCCAGGCCCTTGCGCAGATAACTGCGGCCGGTCCACAGGAACAGGTTCTTCGACACCTGCTGGCTCAAGGTGCTGGCGCCGCGAATGGTACCGCCGCGCTCGTTATGCACGATCGCCGCCTGAATCGCGCCAAAGTCGAAGCCCCAGTGTTGCGGGAAACGCTGGTCTTCACTGGCCATCACCGCCACTTTGAGGTCGTCGGAAATCTCGTCCCACGCCACCCAGCTGCGCTGCAGGTCAATAGGTTCGCCGTCGATCCAGGATTCGACCTTGCGCTCCACCATCAGCGCAGTGAACGGCGGCGGTACGACGCGAAACAGCAGCACCAGCAGCACACTGCCGATGGCGAACCATTTCACGACGTTGAGAAAGCGATTGAAGAGGACACGCAGCATAGAGATGGCTTGGCCGAACCCGTTGAGCGGGCCATTATACAGACCCTGCCCGATGAGTCTGACTGGAGTTCCTCATGCTGCGTAGCTTTCTGATGCTGGCTGCCTTTTTTGGCTTTACCGGTGTCGCCCTCGGCGCGTTCGCCGCCCATGCCCTGAAAAACCGCCTGAGCGCCGACTACCTGGCGATCTTTCACACCGGCGTGATGTATCAACTGGTGCATACCCTGGCGTTGTTTGGCGTGGCGCTGCTGGCCGCGCATATTCCTGGTCGACTGGTCACCTGGGCGGGCATTTCATTTGTGGTCGGCATCGTGCTGTTCTCCGGCAGCCTGTATCTGTTGACCCTGACCGGCATCAGCAAACTCGGGATCATCACGCCGTTCGGCGGGCTGGCGTTCCTGCTCGGCTGGTTTTTCCTCGGCTTGCTCGCCTGGCGCCTGCAACTGACCGCTTGACGCTTGAAGCTGACCTTCAGCGCCCAATCGCGTTAGAATGCCGGCCCCTAAAAACGATGGCGGCCCGTGGCATGCGCATTCAGTTGAACGGCGAACCCCTTGAACTGCCCGACGGTGAAACCGTCGCGGCCCTGCTGACCCGCCTGGACCTCACCGGGCGTCGTGTCGCAGTGGAGCTCAACCTGGATATCGTCCCGCGCAGCCAGCACGAAGGCACCGCGCTCAGCGAAGGTGACCGTGTCGAAGTGGTGCACGCCATCGGCGGCGGTTAGTCGCCCCGGCCGTAACGCATTCTGCAGAACCTCACCCCATTACGAGGATTTCCCATGAGCATCGTTCGTAGCGACAAGCCTTTCGTCCTGGCCGGTCGTACCTACCAGTCCCGTCTGCTGGTCGGCACCGGCAAGTACCGCGACATGGAAGAAACCCGTCTGGCCATCGAAGCCTCGGGCGCCGAAATCGTTACCTTCGCCGTACGTCGCACCAACCTCGGCCAGATCGAGGGCGAGCCGAACCTGCTCGACGTGCTGTCGCCGGACCGCTACACCTTCCTGCCGAACACCGCTGGCTGCTTTGACGCCATCGAAGCCGTGCGCACCTGCCGCCTGGCCCGTGAGTTGCTCGACGGCCACAACCTGGTGAAGTTGGAAGTGCTGGCCGACCAGAAAACCCTGTTCCCCAACGTGATCGAAACCCTCAAGGCCGCCGAAACCCTGGTCAAGGAAGGCTTTGACGTGATGGTCTACACCAGCGATGACCCGATCATCGCCCGCCAGCTGGCGGAAATCGGCTGCATCGCGGTGATGCCGCTGGCTGGCCTGATCGGCTCCGGCCTGGGGATCTGCAACCCTTACAACCTGCAGATCATCCTTGAAGAAGCCAGGATCCCGGTGCTGGTGGATGCGGGCGTGGGCACTGCCTCCGACGCTACCATCGCCATGGAGCTGGGCTGCGACGCGGTGCTGATGAACTCGGCCATTGCCCATGCCCAGCAACCGATCATGATGGCCGAAGCCATGCAACACGCAATTGTCGCGGGCCGCCTGGCCTACCTCGCCGGGCGTATGCCGAAAAAACTCTATGCCAGCGCCTCTTCGCCGCTGGATGGCCTGATCAAGTAAGAGCTATTGATGACTGAATCAAACGAAACGCCGAACCCCGTGGAAGCAGGCGACGAGTCCAAGCACCGCCGCATCAAGAGCTTCGTGATGCGCGCCGGGCGCATGACCGAAGGCCAGCAAAAAGGCCTCAACCAAGGCACGTCGCTGTTCGTGTTGCCCCTGGCCGATGCGCCGGTGGACTTCGACCAGGTGTTCGGGCGCTCGGCCCCGCGTTCCCTGGAAATCGGCTTCGGCATGGGCCATTCCCTGCTGGAAATGGCGGCGGCCGCGCCGGACCAGGATTTCATCGGTGTAGAAGTGCACCGCCCAGGTGTCGGCGCGCTGTTGAACGGCGTGCTGACCCAGGGCCTGACCAATCTGCGGGTCTACGACTGCGACGCGATTGAAGTGCTCAACCGCTGCATTGCCGACAACAGCCTCGACCGGCTGATGCTGTTCTTCCCCGACCCATGGCACAAAGCCCGTCACCACAAGCGTCGCATCGTCCAGGCTTCCTTCGCGGAACTGGTGCGCAGCAAGCTGAAAGTGGGGGGCATCCTGCACATGGCCACCGACTGGGAGCCCTATGCCGAATACATGCTGGACGTGATGAACATCGCCCCCGGCTACCGCAACCTGGCCGAAGACGGCAAATGCGTACCGCGCCCTGCGGAGCGCCCGATCACCAAGTTCGAACGCCGTGGCGAGAAGTTGGGGCATGGCGTGTGGGATTTGAAGTTCGAGAAGCTGGCCTGAGACCCGCTTCCGAATTTGAAATGCAGTAAAAATGTGGGAGGGGGCTTGCCCCCGATAGCGGTGTATCAGCCAAAGATTTGGTGACTGATCCACCGCAATCGGGGGCAAGCCCCCTCCCACATTGGTATCTGTGTTGGGTCTGGAATCAGCGGCGGTCGGCGACGACGCCAATCAACACCAGCACCACCACCAGCACCGGCGCGAGGCTGTAGTTATTGAACTGGCTCAGCCCCCGCACGATCCACGGCGTGGCGTAGATCAGCGCCGCGCCGCTGCCGATCATGCACACCAACGCCATCAGGGGGACGCGCAACGCGCCGGCGATGCTGCCCAGGCGGGCTTCGATCCAGCCCTTGATGTCAGCGCCGAACAGCACCAGCAAACAACCGACCAAGGCCAGGGAGATTTCCGACAGGTTGCTACGGCTCCAGCGGGATACGGTGGCGAGCAGGTCGAGTACCAAATCCATTCGATTTCCTTAAAAAGCGTCAGCTCAAAAACGTCTGCAACAGGTCATTGAGAAAGAGTTGCCCGCGGTCGGTCGCCGCCAGGCGTGACGGTTCGACCTGCATTAAGCCACTTTGTTCTGCCTCGCGGCGGCCTTCGGCGAGGCTCGCCAGGTCAAGGCCGGTGCGCTCGGCGTAAAGCCTGGCGTCTACGCCTTCGGTGAGACGCAGGGCGTTCATCAGGAACTCGAACGGCAGCTCTTCATTGGTCAGTTCTTTGGCCCCCGCCTGGAAGCTTTTGGCCGGGTTGAGGTAGTCCTTCGGTGCGCGGGTTTTCCAGGTGCGCACGATGCGCCCGTCCGGATGGCTGAGCTTGCCATGGGCACCGGCACCGATACCGATGAAGTCGCCAAAGCTCCAGTAATTGAGGTTATGCCGCGCCGGTCGACCGAGTTGGGCATAGGCCGACACTTCATATTGTGTGTAACCGTGCTCGGCGAGCAGCGCCTGGCCGGCTTCCTGGATGTCCCACAGGGTGTCGTCTTCCGGCAGCGCAGGGGGCTGGTTCCAGAACACCGTGTTGGGTTCCAGGGTCAACTGGTACCAGGACAAGTGCGTCGGCTTCAATGCGATGGCTTGGCGCAGATCGGCCAGGGCGTCGTCCAGGGACTGATCGGGCAAACCGTGCATCAGGTCCAGGTTGAAGTTATCGAACCCGGCCTGGCGCGCCATATCCGCTGCACGTACGGCTTCGTCACCATTATGAATGCGACCCAGCGCCTCGAGTTTTTCCTGCTGGAAGCTCTGGATGCCGATGGACAGGCGATTGATCCCCAGCTTGCGATAAGCGACGAACTTCTCTTGCTCAAAGGTGCCCGGATTGGCTTCCAGGGTGATCTCGATATCGTCGGCAAACGGGATGCGTGCTTGCACGCCTTCAAGCAGGCGCCCCAAGGTTGCGGCGCTGAACAGGCTGGGGGTGCCTCCGCCGAAAAAGATCGAACTCAGCGCTCGGCCGTAAACGGCGTGCAGGTCCTGGTCCAGGTCCGCCAGCAGGGCGTCCACGTACTCTTCTTCCGGCAGCACGTTGCTTGCGGTATGGGAGTTGAAGTCGCAATACGGACATTTGCGTACGCACCACGGAATGTGAATGTACAGCGCCAGGGGCGGCAGCACCGGCAGAGCCGCCCGGGGTGTTTGCGTGCCACCGTGGATCAGCGGCTGCGCAGAGGTGTTCTGGGTCATTTCAGGCCCAAACGCTGGCGCAGCAACGCCATGGCGCGGGCGCGGTGGCTGATCTGGTTCTTGTCGGCCGGGCTCAGTTCGGCGCTGGAGACGTTGCGCTCCGGTACCCAGAACAGCGGGTCATAGCCAAAGCCATGCTCACCGCTGGCCGCGTGCAGAATGCGACCCTGCCACAAGCCTTCGCACAGGATCGGCAGCGGGTCATCGGCGTGCCGCACCAGCGCCAGCACGCAGACGAACTGCGCGCCACGTTCGGCATCGGGCACGTCCTTGAGGACGTCGAGCAGCTTGGCGTTGTTGGCCGCGTCGCCCTTGCCATCGGCGTAGCGTGCCGAATAGATGCCCGGCGCGCCGCCGAGGAAATCTACCGCCAGGCCAGAATCATCCGCCAAAGCCGGTAGGCCGGAGATCCGTGCAGCGTTACGTGCCTTGAGGATGGCGTTTTCAACGAACGACAAGCCGGTTTCTTCCGGCTCTACCTGGCTGAACTCGCCAATGGAGCGCAGTTGCACGGACTCACCGAGCATGGCCTGCAGTTCCTTGAGTTTGCCGGCGTTGTGGCTGGCCAGTACGAGTTGGGTAAGGTTCATCATTCGGCCGGGAACAGTTCTTGGTTGAATTGGAAACCATGGGCCTTGCCACCGGTTTCAACGTTGATGGTGAACGTCTTGTATTCCCGCTGCGTCACCGAGTAGGGCGCGAGGTAGCTGATGCCGCCTTTCTCTTCGATTTGCTTGAAGGTCAGGATTTCGCTCTTGCCGCCCAGGTCTTTGATGGTACCGGTTACCTGGGCTGCGACCGGTGTGACGCCCTTGATCACGGTCACATTGATCAAGCCCTTTTCCTTGCTGCGCACGATGCCGACGTTCTGGGCGGTCTCGGGTGGCAGGAAGCTGGAGGTGAAGGTGTTGTAGTGAACGGTAATATCGCCAAAGTCTTTCTTGCGGTTAGCGTCGATAGCGTGCGCAGCCATGGCGCTGGCGCCCAGGCAGGCGGTCAGGAGAAAAACAGCCAAACGACTCATGAGCGTCCCTCTTGATAATGATTAGACGGCAATCTTGTGGTCGGTCAGGCCAGGGCTGCTGACCCGGTAGATACCGATTTCGCCCAACAGGTTGGGCCATAGCTTACTCGCCCAGCCGTGGCGATGTTGTTGATCGACGGCAAGGCGGTTGATCACCTTGGCCTCACGCTCGCCACACAGGGCTTCGAAGTCTTCGAAGGTGCAAAAGTGGATGTTCGGCGTGTTGTACCAGGTGTACGGCAGGAAGTCCGATACCGGCATGCGGCCCTTGGTGGCCAGGTACCAGCGGCAGCGCCAGTGCCCGAAGTTGGGGAAGGTGATGATGCACTGGCGGCCGACGCGCAGCATTTCGTCGAGGATACGGTCCGGGTAGTGCACTGCTTGCAGGGCCTGGGTCATCACCACGATGTCGAAGCTGTCGCTGGCAAAGTTGCCCAGGCCCTTGTCCAGGTCCTGCTCGATCACGTTGATGCCCTTGGCCACGCACTGGGCGATGTTGTCCGGGTCGTTTTCCAGGCCGTAGCCGGTGACTTGCTTGTTGTCGCGCAGCCAGCTCAGCAGCTCGCCATCACCGCAGCCCAGGTCGAGCACGCGGCTGCCGGCGGGGATCCAGTCTTGGATGATTTCCAGGTCGGCTCTCATGGCGTTCTCCCAAAGCGTAAGCAATTCATATAAGCGTAATGCGGTTCATGTAGTTGCTGAACGCCTGCAAGTAACGCGGGATCGGAATCAGGAAGGCGTCGTGGCCTTGCGGTGCATCGATCTCCAGGTAGCAGACGTCTTTGCGCGCAGCCATCAGGGCGTCCACCAGCTCGCGTGAGCGCGCCGGCGAGAAGCGCCAGTCGGTGGTGAACGACATTACGCAGAACTTGGCCGTGGCCTGCTCGAAGGTTTTCGCCAGGTCGTCATTGAAGTTCGCGGCCGGGTCGAAGTAGTCCAGCGCCTTGGTCATCAGCAGGTAGGTGTTGGCGTCGAAACGCCCGGAGAACTCCTCGCCCTGATAACGCAGGTAGCTTTCCACCTGGAACTCGACGCTGTGGAAGTCGTAGTTGAGCTTCTCGCTCTTGAGGCCACGGCCGAATTTCTCGCCCATGGAATCATCGGACAGGTAGGTGATGTGCCCGACCATCCGCGCCAGCATCAGGCCACGCTTGGGGATCACCCCCGCTTCCTGGAACGAACCACCGTGGAACTCCGGGTCAGTGAGGATGGCCTGGCGCGCCACTTCGTTGAAGGCAATGTTCTGCGCCGACAACTTGGGCGCCGAGGCGATCGCGAGGCAGTGGCGCACGCGATCCGGGTAGGTGATGGTCCATTGCAGGGCTTGCATGCCGCCCAGGCTGCCACCGATCACGGCCGCCCATTGGCCGATGCCCAGCAGGTCGGCGAGGCGCGCCTGGCTGTGCACCCAGTCTTCCACGGTGAGTACCGGGAAGTCGGCGCCGAAGGGCTTGCCGGTCTCCGGGTTGAGGCTGCTGGGGCCGGTGGAACCGTTGCAGCCGCCGAGGTTGTTCAGGCTGACCACGAAGAACTTGTTGGTGTCGATGGGCTTGCCGGGGCCGATGCAGCTGTCCCACCAACCGGGCTTGCGCTCGTCGACGCTGTGGAAGCCCGCAGCGTGATGGTGGCCGGACAAGGCGTGGCAGATCAGCACGGCGTTGCTCGCCGTGGCGTTGAGTTGGCCGTAGGTTTCGTAGATCAGGTCGTAGGCGGGCAGCGAACGGCCGCAGGCCAGGGCCAAGGGTTCGCTGAAGTGCGCCATTTGGGGCACGACCAGTCCAACGGAATCGGGGGGGAAGGCAGTTGGCATCGACCCTGCTCTCGTTTAAATGAGGCGTAAGTCTAAAGACCACTGGACCCAGCGGCAAGCAAAGGCCTGCGCCGGTACACAGATACAAAATGTGGGAGGGGGCTTGCTCCCGATGACGGTGTGTCAGTCGACATCTATTTGACTGATCTACTGCCATCGGGGCAAGCCCCCTCCCACACTTTCCAGCGTATTGTCAGATCAGGCCGAACAGCTCTTTGGGCATGAACGCATAAAACGCCAGCCGTGGAATCACCCAGCTCTGGATCAGCTGGATCGCGATAAACGCGAAGATCGGCGAAATATCCAGACCGCCCAGGTTGGGGATCAGGCGGCGGAACGGCGCCAGCACCGGTTCGGTGATCTGGTAGACCAACTCGGCGCCTGGGCTGCGGCTGCCGGGGGCAACCCACGAGAGGATCACGCTGATGATCATCGACCAGAAGATGATCTTCAAAAACAGCGAGAAAATGCCGATCAGCGCCCATGGCAACAGCAGCACCGTGAAGGCCTGGTAGCCGTTGAGCATCAGAATCACCACGAACAGCAGGATCTGCAGCAGCAGTGCCAGTACCAGCGACGACATGTCCAGCCCGAACAGGCTCGGTATCACCCGGCGCAGCGGCTTGAGCAGTGGTTGGGTGGCCTTGACCACGAACTGGCACAACGGGTTGTAGAAGTTCGCCCGCACCAGTTGCAGGATAAAGCGCATCAGCACGATCAGCAGGTACAGGCTGCCCAGGGTCTGGATGATGAAGATGGCAGCGTCATTGATTCCGAGCATGTTTGTTTACCTTGGTAAGTGACGACTATTTGCCCAGTTGCTCAGCCATTTCGGCGGAACGATGTGCCGCAGCACCCAGTGCTTTTTCCACCAGGGCTTCAAAGCCACCGGCCTGGAATGATTCGATAGCGGCGTGCGTGGTGCCGCCCGGAGAGGTTACGCGACGGCGCAGCTCGGCCGCATCCACATCGCTGGTCACCGCCATCTTCGCGGCGCCCAGGGCGGTTTGCTCGGCCAGTTGCTCGGCAACGTCGGCAGGCAGGCCCAGTTTCACGCCGGCGGCGGTCATGGCTTCGATCAACAGGAAGAAGTACGCCGGGCCGCTGCCGGAAACGGCGGTGACTGCGTCCAGTTGCTGCTCCTGCTCCAGCCACAGGGCAATGCCCACGGCGGATAACAGTTGCTGGGCCTGGTCACGCTGTGCGGCGCTGACGTCGGCGGTGGCGTACAAGCCGCTCACGCCCTGGCGCAACAAGGACGGCGTATTCGGCATGCAACGTACGATCGGTTGGGCACCGAGCCAGGTGTTCATGCTGGCGCAGGTGATGCCGGCGGCGATGGACACCACCAGCTGATGCGCCTGCAGGCTTGGGCGCAGGCTTTCGCACACGGCCTTCATGGTCTGGGGCTTGACCGCCAGCACAATGACGTCGACGCCCTGGATGGCTTCGGCGTTGTCGGCAAAGGTTTCAATGCCGTGTTCGGCGCTGACGCGGGCGCGGGTTTCGGCGCCTGGATCGCTGGCGCGAATCTGCGCAGCGTCCAGGCCCTTGGCCCGCAGGCCGCCGATCAGGCTGGCTGCCATGTTACCGGCGCCGATAAAGGCAATACGCATGTCTTTCATGACAGGTCCTTAGCTAGATGAACGTCAGCCATTTCACGGCTGGCCGTAGTCGCGGGCGCCAAACAGCGCGGTACCGATCCGCACCCAGGTGGCGCCTTGAGCGATGGCCGACTCGAGGTCGTGGCTCATGCCCATGGAAAGTGTGTCGAGTGGCAGGTTCAGGCTGGCTTGCAGCTCGCGCACCGTAGCGAACGCCGCATCCTGCGCCGCGCGATCGTCAGTCGGCTCGGGGATCGCCATCAGGCCCCGCAGCTTCAGGCGCGGCAGGGCGCTGATGGCATTGGCCAGGACCGGCAGGTCGGCGGGCGTACAGCCGGACTTGCTGGCTTCGCCACTGACGTTGACCTGGATGCAGATATTCAGCGCCGGCAGGTCGGCAGGGCGTTGTTCGGACAGACGTTGTGCGATTTTCAGGCGGTCCACGGAATGCACCCAAGCGAAGTTCTCGGCGATCGCGCGAGTCTTGTTCGATTGAATGGGGCCGATGAAGTGCCAACTCAAGGGCAAGTCGGTTAATTCGGCCTGTTTGCCCAGGGCTTCCTGCAGATAGTTTTCACCAAAGTCATGCATCCCGGCGGCAAAGGCTTCGCGCACGGCTTGCGCCGGTTTGGTCTTGCTCACGGCCAGCAGGTGGATGCTGCTTGCGTCACGCTGCACGGCGTCGGCGGCGGCGCGGATGCGCTGGCTAACCAGGCCGATGTTGTCTGCTATCGTCGACATTCAAGTTGCGCCCGTGGATATGGAGTCCGCGGCATTCTACTGGAAATGGAAAGCCCTATGGATATCACTGAATTACTGACGGCCAGCGTGCGCCGAGGCGCCTCCGACCTGCATTTGTCGGCCGGCCTGGCGCCGATGTTGCGCATCGATGGCGAGGTCTGGCCGCTGGACAGTCCGATACTGGCCGGCACGCAAGTGGCGGATTTACTGAGCCCTTTGCTCAACCAATACCAACAAAAGGATTTCGAAACATCTCTTGAAACGGATTTTGCGTTCGAGCTGCCTGGCGTGGCGCGCTTTCGCGCGAATGTGTTCCAGCAGGCGCGTGGCGTTGGCGCGGTGTTTCGCACCATCCCCACCGACATCCAGAGCCTGGAAAGCCTTGGCTTGGGCGAGGTGTTCCAGCGTATCGCGCTGTTACCCCGTGGCCTGGTGCTGGTGACCGGGCCCACCGGGTCGGGCAAGTCCACCACGTTGGCGGCGATGATCGACTACCTGAATCGGCATCGGCGCCAGCACATCCTCACGCTGGAAGACCCCATCGAATTTATCCACAGGCCGAAAATGGCGTTGATCAACCAGCGCCAGGTGCATCGCGATACCCACAGCTTTTCGGTGGCCCTGCGCTCGGCGCTACGCGAAGACCCGGATGTGATCCTGGTGGGCGAGCTACGTGACCTGGAAACCATCCGCCTGGCGCTGACGGCCGCTGAGACCGGCCATCTGGTATTTGGCACCTTGCACACCACCTCGGCGGCAAAGACGGTAGACCGGCTGGTGGACGTGTTCCCGGCCGCAGAAAAGGCCATGGTCCGCTCAATGCTGTCGGAGTCGCTGCAGGCGGTGGTGTCCCAGGTGCTGGTGAAGAAGGTCGGCGGCGGACGGGTAGCGGCTCACGAGATCATGCTGGGCACGCCGGCCATTCGTAATCTGATCCGCGAAGACAAGGTGGCGCAGATGGTCTCGGCCATCCAGACCGGCGGGGCAGTGGGGATGAAGACGCTGGATATGAGCTTGAAGGCGTTGGTCGCGCAGGGCGTGATCAGTCGGGACGACGCGCGAGAAAAGGCGAGGGTGCCAGCAGACATATGAGTTTCAGCAAACAATGAAACCAAATGTGGGAGGGGGCTTGCTCCCGATAGCGGTAGATCAGCCAACAAATCTGTTGAATGACACTCTGCTATCGGGAGCAAGCCCCCTCCCACATTGACTGCATTTCAGCCTGGAATCAGCGCTGCACGATCCGCAGGGTGTTGTTCTGCTCTTTGGGCAGCACCCGCTTGGCGATCACGTAGTTCTTGTCCCAGAACGGCTTTTTCAGCGTGTCGATGCTCACCGACTTGCCACGACGTGGCGCGTGGATGAAGCGGTCGTTGCCCAGATAGATGGCAACATGGTTGACCTGGCGGCTCTTGAGCTTGAAGAACAACAAATCGCCCGGCTTCAGGTCTTTGCGATCGACTTTCAACCCGTGGCCGGCGGCCATGGCGTTGGACGTGCGCGGCAAATCCACGGCCTTGACATCGTTGAACGCATATTTCACCAGGCCGCTGCAGTCGAACCCTTTACTTGGGCTGCTGCCGCCCCAACGATAAGGAGTACCGAGCACGTTGACGGCACGGCTGAGAACATCGCTGCTTTGCTTGGTATTCACGGCCAGCTGGGTGGAAAGCGTTTTACCGTGGGCCTTGCTCAGTTGAGTCGGGCGGCTGACAGTCGGCTTTACCGATTTGGCGGTGCTGGGCGTGCTATGAACTTTAGGGGTAAAACCGTTAACGTTTGGAAGACGTTGCTCACGATTGGTGGCGTGGGCGGCCAGTGGCATTAATAGGCAAATGGTTAGCCATGTCTTGAAAAATGGTCGCATTAGGCGTGGCTCTTATGGGTTTGCGCGCAACTTTATAACAGGTTTTGGTGTCGTTCTCAGGCCGTTTGTCGACTGAACCTTGAGGTCAAATTCAGCAAAAACGCGACGATTCGTCGCAATTGTCCGACACAAGTCAGGCGGCATAAGGCTTTGAGGGCAGGAAGATACCATTTGCCGTACGTCGGGCGCCCGTAAAAAAGTCACAAAAAAAATGAACAAATTTATCTATTGAGTGAAAAGAGGTAGTTCATGAACACCTATCAACAGGTTGCTTCGCAGCAAGACACCCACAGCAAGGTGATCGGTTACCTGCTATGGATTTTCGGTTTTACCGGAGCGCATCGCTTCTATTACGGCAAGCCGGTCACCGGCACGATCTGGTTTTTCACCTTCGGCCTGCTCGGCATTGGCTGGCTGATCGACCTGTTCCTGATCCCGGCCATGGACCGTGAAGCTGACCTGCGTTTTACCGCCGGGCCCATCGAGTACAACGTGGCCTGGATTCTGTTGGCATTCCTGGGCGTGTTCGGTGTGCACCGGATGTACCAGGGCAAATGGATCACCGGCCTGATCTACCTGCTGACCGGCGGTTTGTTCCTGGTGGGGGTGCTGTACGACTTCTGGACATTGAACAGCCAGATTTCGATCCGCAATGCCGAGCGTAACAACGGGCGCTGATCGTTTAGGCCTAATAGAAAATCAATGTGGGAGGGGGCTTGCCCCCGATAGCAGTGGGTCAGCTACAGATAAGCTGACTGACCCACCGCAATCGGGGTGTAGAACCGTAGACATCGTTTACATCTGAAACCGGGGACATCGTTTACACATTTGAGGCTTGGACGCGGGTCATACCTCGCCCAAGCCTTCCCAGGGGATAATCACACAAGTACAAATCCCAAACATCATCCTCAGCCTCTTTAAGCCCTATCTGCTCCCCTGACAGCGCCTCGCTGATAAATACCAACTTGCCGTTCCACTTGATCGACCCGTCCTGTCTGACGCTTCGAACCTTCATTTCGGACGGATACTCCACATCCGGCAAGCATCCTGGGTAAATCCGGGTAGACGGCACATACACGTCCCCTGGACGCTTCATACCGAGCGCTTCATGAGGGCGCACGTAATTGAACTCATGCCTGAAATGCTCCAGCAAAAGCTGCTGCTCGATTAAGTTTTCTCCTAAGGGCAGCTCCAGTTTCAAGCTACGGTGCATCCGCTCATGGCGACCATTTTGGGCCGGTCTTCCTGGCATGGTGCGCTCCGGATAGATGCCCAGACGTATCCACCAAACTGCCAGCGTGGATATTCTTGCCAGGCCAGGAGAGGCAAACGGAACACCGTTGTCCGACCGAATAACTTCGGGCATGCCGTACTCCTGAAACAGTCTCTCAAAGGCTTGTTTAACAGGTTCAGTCTTGATCTTTGAATGAGCCCTGCACGCCAAAATCATCCGGGAAGCGTGGTCTGTGATGGTCAAAGGGAAGCACATCTGCGCGTTATGCATTTTGAATTGCCCTTTGTAGTCGGCGCACCACGTCTGGTTAGGTTCGTTGGCCTCGCGCATTACTACAGGGGAAGTACCGTGTCTGCGCTTGAAGCGCCGCTTTTGGACGAGCCCAAGTCGATCAAGCCATTGGCCTGCTGTACTTGGGGAAGGCCAGGCGATGGAGGGATCTTCAAGTCGCAATAGCTCGAGAAGCTTCTTCGGACCCCATTTATCGTGCGCCTCCTTCATCGCCACCACACGGGCCAGGATTTCATCGTCGATTTTATTGGGGCTGTTGTGAGGGCGTCGGGACAGTTCGGCTAACGACTTTAAATCGCCATTGTGCCGGCCGATCCATTTGTCGACGGTAGGCCGACTTACGTTAAAGCGGCGCGCCAGCTGGCTTTTGGTGTAATTACCAGAAAGCCAGTCAGCGACCAGTCTGATTCGTTGATTCATCGGAGACTCTTGGTTCCAGGGCATGATCAGTTACCTCCTGATCATGCGTATTAACCTGTAAACCATGTCCCCGGTTAGAAATGTAAACGATGTCCCCGGTTTGTACCGGGGCAAGCCCCCTCCCACATTTTTTGTGTTCGCTTCAGATCGGCTTCAAGCCTGGTAGCTGATCCGCCCATCCATCAGGGTGTACCGCACCGTCGCCGGCAGGCTGTGACCAATGAACGGGCAATTTTCCCCCTTGGACAGCCAGTGCTCCCCGGCAACCGTGGAGCTGGCCGGGTCAAATAGCACCAGGTCCGCCGCCGACCCCACCGCCAGCTGGCCCGCCGGCAAGCGCAAGGCCTGGGCCGGGCCGGTGCTCAGACGTGCCAGCAGCGTAGGCAGGTCCAGCAAGCCATCCTCCACTAAGGTCATCGCCAGCGGCAGCAGCAGCTCGACGCTGCTGATACCCGGCTCGGTGGTGCCAAACGGCGCCAGCTTGGCATCGCGCTCGTGGGGCTGGTGGTGGCTGGAAATCGCCGAGACCACGCCCGACTTTACTGCCGCGCGCAAACCTTCACGGTCGGCCAGGGTGCGCAGCGGCGGCTGCACGTGATAGAGGCTGGAGAAGTCGATCAGCGCTTCGTCGGTCAGTATCAACTGATACAGCGCCACGTCTGCCGTCACCGGCAAGCCGCGGGCCTGGGCCTGGGCGATCAGGGCGACGCCGCGGGTGCTGGTCAGTTGGCTGAAGTGCGCGCGTACGCCGCTTTGTTCCACCAGCAACAAATCACGGGCCAGGGCCACGGTTTCTGCGGTTTCCGGGATGCCCGGCAAGCCGAGGAAGCTGGCCACCGCGCCTTCATGGGCCAGGCCGCCTTCGGCCAGGTCGCGGTCCTGGGAATGAAAGATCACCGTCAGGTCGAAGGTGGCCGCGTATTCCAGGGCACGGCACAAGGTACGGCTGCTGCGAAAGCTTTCCAGGCCGTTGCTGAACGCCACACAACCGGCGTCGCGCAAGGCGATCAGCTCAGCCAGTTGTTCGCCTTCCAGGCCTTTGCTCAAGGCGCCGACAGGGAACACTTTGCAATTACCCGCTTCACGAGCACGGTCGAGGATCAACTCGGTGACCGCCGAGGTATCGAGGATCGGCTTGGTGTTCGGCGGGCAGCACAGGCTGGTCACGCCACCGGCGGCGGCCGCACGGGTTTCGCTGGTGATGTTGCCTTTGCGGCTGTAGCCCGGCTCGCGCAGGGCGACGTTAAGGTCCACCAGCCCTGGCGCGGCCACCAGGCCTTTGGCGTCGATGCTCTCGACGGCAAGAAAGCCTGCCGGCGCTGCGCCAATGGCGACGATCTTGCCGGCGTCCAGATGAAGGTCGGTAACGCGATCCAGGCCACTGGCCGGATCGATGACGCGGGCGCCGAGGATGCTGAGCTTCACTGGGCGTTCTCCTGCTCGAATTGACGTTGCGCGGTTTGCCCGCTCATGGCCATGGACAGCACGGCCATGCGGATGGCGATGCCGTAGGTCACCTGGTTGAGAATCACCGACTGCGGGCCGTCCGCCACCGCCGACTCGATTTCCACCCCTCGGTTGATCGGGCCGGGGTGCATCACGATGGCATCCGGCTTGGCACCGGCCAGGCGTGCGGTGGTCAGGCCGAACAGGCGGTAGAACTCGCCCTCGCTCGGCAGCAGGCCACCGGCCATGCGTTCGCGTTGCAGGCGCAACATGATCACCACGTCGACATCCTTGAGGCCTTCGGCCATGTCGGTGTAGACCTTCACGCCGTACTGTTCGACCCCAACAGGCAGCAAGGTTTTTGGCGCGATCACGCGAATGTCCGGGCAGCCGAGGGTCTTCAGGGCCAGCATGTTCGAGCGCGCGACCCGCGAGTGCAGGATGTCGCCGACGATGGCCACCGAGAGGTTTTCAAAGCTGCCTTTGTGCCGACGGATGGTAAGCATGTCGAGCATGCCCTGGGTCGGGTGGGCGTGGCGGCCATCGCCGCCATTGATGATCGCCACATTCGGGCAGACATGTTCAGCGATGAAATGCGCCGCGCCGGAATCGCCATGGCGTACCACGAACATGTCTGCGGCCATGGCCTCCAGGTTGCGCAAGGTGTCGAGCAGGGTTTCGCCTTTGCTGGCCGACGAGGTGGATACGTTCAGCGTGATCACGTCGGCCGACAGCCGCTGGGCGGCCAGCTCAAAGGTGGTACGGGTGCGCGTGGAGTTCTCGAAGAACACGTTGCAGATGGTCTTGCCGCGCAGCAGCGGGACTTTTTTCACCGCCCGGCCACCGACTTCGAGGAACGAGTCAGCGGTGTCGAGGATTTCGGTGAGCAGTTCGCGGGGCAAACCATCGAGGGACAAGAAATGTTGCAACTGACCCTGAGCATTGAGCTGCAGCGGGCGCTTGGCATCTAGAGGCGTCATCGCGGGGACTCTTTTACAAGGCGGGTTAAAGGGCAAGGTCTTGCAGTTCGAGTTCGAGCGGCGTTGGACCGGACAATTTTACCCGCTGGTGGGCTTGCAAAGACAGCGTCGCACCGACCACATCCGGGCTGATCGGCAATTCCCCAGCCTCCAGGTCCAGCAGGCACACCAGGGTGATACTGGCCGGGCGGCCGTAGTCGAACAGCTCATTCATGGCTGCGCGTATGGTACGCCCGCTCATCAATACGTCGTCGATCAGCACTAGGTGCTGGCCTTCGATCTCGAACGGCAGCTGTGAGGGGCGCACTTGCGGATGCAGGCCGTTCTGGCTGAAATCGTCACGGTAGAAGGACACATCCAGCGTGCCCAGGGGCGAGTCGCTGCCCAGCTCTTCCAGCAACGCCTGGGCCACCCACACACCACCGGTGCGGATGCCGATAAAGCGCGGTTCGCCGATGGCACGGTGTTCCAGGTGCGCCTTGAGGCGTATCGCCATCTGGCTGATCAGTTCGGCGGGATTGGGCAGGCTCATGGTGGCTCCTCATTAAGTGTGTAGGAGCGAGCTTGCTCGCGAGAAACGTCAACGATAACGCGTGAAGCCTGGATGTACGCGGTGCCTGTGAGTTCTTCGCGAGCAAGCTCGCTCCTACAAAAGCGGCAAAGCAGCAAGCCGCGTCAGTCAGGATTCAAATAAAGCGGTGTTTTCATCCAGCCAACCCTGCAGCAACAGGGCGGCGGCGATGGCATCCACGGGGTTGTCGCGGTAACTGCCCTTCTGCCCGCCACGGTCACGGCGCTCGCCCTTGGCTTCAAAGGTGGTCAGGCGCTCGTCGTGGGTATAGAAGGGCAGGTTGTAGCGGCCATTGAGGCGGCGCGCGAACTTTTCGGCGCGCAGGCACATCTCGCTGGGCGTGCCGTCCATGTTCAGGGGCAGGCCGACCACGACGGCATCGGGCTTCCATTCCTTGATCAGCGCTTCGACCTGGTTCCAGTCCGGCACGCCGTTCTGGGCCTTCAATGTGCACAGCTCGCGGGCCTGGCCGGTGATCACCTGGCCCACCGCTACGCCGATCTGTTTGGTGCCGTAGTCGAACCCCAGGATCAGACGCAAAGCCATCAGGCGTGCCCCGCCTGGCTGGTCAACAGGCTGAGGTTGACCCGCAGCTTGGCGGCGGCGGCTTCCAGGCGCAGTTCGCTGGCGGTATTGAAGAGGATGTCGGCGTCGAACGGGCAGGTCAGCCAGGCATTGCTGGCCAGTTCGGCCTCCAACTGCCCGGCTTCCCAACCGGCGTATCCCAGAGTGATCACACTTTGCTCGGGGCCGACGCCGTCGGCAATCGCGAACAACACATCCTGGGACGTGGACAGCGAGACGCCCTCAAGGTCTACCGTGGCCTGGAACTTCGGCCCGCTTGGGTGCAACACGAAGCCACGATCAGTCTGCACCGGCCCGCCGATGTAGATCGGCACGCCTTGGCAGCTGGCTGGCGGATCGATTTCCGGGCGCAGCTGCTCGAGGATATCGGCCAGGTTCAGCTCCTGCGGGCGGTTCACCACCAGCCCCATGGCACCATTGGCCGTGTGCTCGACGATGTAGGTCAAGGTCTGCGCAAAGTTCGGGTCGGCCATATGGGGCATGGCGATCAGGAAGTGATGCTTGAGGTAGGTCGGGCTGACATTTTTCATGTCCACTAGTGTGGCGTTGGAGGGGCGAACTGACAAGCTGGGAGTTACTGATCGTTCCCACGCTCTGCGTGGGAACGTATCCGGTGACGCTCAGCGTCGCGGCTTTAAAACAGGACGCGGAGCGTCCGGGGCAGCATTCCCACGCGGAGCGTGGGAATGATCCGGCGATTAGTTGCTGGAAAGGCGGTCACCCTTGGCGAATTTCCAGGTGCGGATGATTTCCAGGCGGTCCACATCGTTCAAGTCGCCCGTAAAAGGCGCGAAGGGCGCGGCCAGGCGCACGATGCGCTGGGCGGCCTGGTCCAGCAAGGGCTGGCCGGACGACTCCAGTACCTGCACTTCATACAGCGAACCATCGCGGTTAATCGACACCAGCAAGCGCAAATTGCCGTAGATCTGCTGGCGGCGCGCCTCCTCCGGATAGTTGAGGTTGCCGATGCGCTCGACTTTCTTGCGCCATTCGTCCTTATACCAGGCGCCTTTGTCGCGCATGGTCGAGGCGGCGTTCAGGCGGTAGATGCGCGGGCGCTTGGCGTAGAGCTGCTGTTCGTGGGCCAGTTCGGCTTCGAGGCTGGAAATCTCGTCGGACAGCGTCGAGCTATCGAACGTTGGCGCAGGCTTGACGGGCTCGGGTTTGGGCTCGGTCTTGGTCTTTTCTCGCTGGGTCGGGGCTTTTTGCGGTTTGGGCGCAACCGTGGTCACGGCAGCCTTGGGCGTGGCCTGTTTGACTTCAGGCTTGGGAGCCGGCGGTGGGGTGACTTTGTTGACCTTGTTGTCCTGGAACGGCGCCACTTCGGTGGTCTTGGGCACGGCTTTCTTGTCGAGCGTGCCGCTGCCTTGCTGGTTCTCCTGGGCGAGAAAATCGGCCTTCTCGGGCTTTTTATCGCTCTTGAAGGTGGCCAGCGTGATTTCCAGGGTTTTGGTGATCTGCTTGGGTTCGACCATGGTGAAACCCAGGCCGAGGATCAGTGCGAGGTGAATCAGCGCTGCCAGGAACAGGGTAAATCCGAGCCGATCAGCCGGGCGCACGCCGCTGTGGGAGAGTTCGGGGGGCAGTTCGGACGGCAGAGGCATAAAAACCAACATCGCGTGTATCTGGGTTCGGCATGATAGCGCAATGTTGGTTTTTAGCTTCAAGCGACAAGTTACAAGCTGCAAGCTTTGACGTAGTCCGGCTTTAACCTTGCCGCTTGGAGCTTGCCCCTTGCAGCTTCGCATCTATCGCGGCCATCAGCATTTCGCCGATGTTGGTGCCAAATGCGTTATCAATCTCGCGAATACAGGTCGGGCTGGTGACGTTGATCTCGGTGAGGTTTTCGCCAATTACGTCAAGTCCTACGAACAGCAGACCTTTTTCGCGAAGGGTCGGGCCGACTTGAGCGGCGATCCAGCGGTCCTTGTCCGACAACGGCCGCGCTTCACCACGGCCACCGGCCGCCAGGTTGCCACGGGTCTCGCCGGCCGCCGGGATGCGCGCCAGGCAATAATCCACCGGCTCGCCGTCGATCATCAGGATGCGTTTGTCGCCATCCTTGATCGCTGGCAGGTAGGCCTGGCCCATGATCTGCTGGGTGCCCAGCGCGGTCAGGGTTTCCAGGATCACCGAGAGGTTCGGGTCGCCCGCGCGGTGACGGAAGATCGAGGTGCCGCCCATGCCGTCCAGCGGCTTGAGGATCACATCACCGTGCTTGGCGGCGAACTCACGCAGCACGTCGGCGCGGCGGCTGACCACGGTCGGCGGCGTGCACTGCGGGAACAGCGTGGCGAACAGTTTTTCATTGCAGTCGCGCAGGCTTTGCGGCTTGTTGACGATCAACACGCCGGCGCGTTCGGCCTGCTCCAGCAGGTAGGTGGAATAAACGAATTCCATGTCGAACGGCGGGTCCTTGCGCATCAGGATCACGTCCAGGTCGCTCAGGGGGCTGTCGATTTCATCCTGCAGTTCGAACCACTTCTCGGGGTTGGCGAATACCTGCAACGGGCGCATCCGCGCACGGGCCTCGCCGTCGCCCTGGTAAAGGTCGCGCTGTTCCATATAGAACAGGGTCCAGCCGCGGGCCTGGGCGGCCAGGAGCATGGCCAGCGAGCTGTCCTTTTTATAGGAAATGCTGGCGATAGGGTCCATGACAATGCCGACGCGAACGCTCATGGGGGATTTCCTCTAGCAAATTAGGGCGCATAAAAGTGGCGTCAGAGTGGCGCTGCGGCTGTTGTGGGTCAAGGAAAAACCACCAGGCGGGCGCCTCGATAGATTGCGCCCGGAGACTGTGCTAAAAAGACTGCCACGGCGCAGCAGCCCTTGAATTCCAAGGCTTGTGGCGCTCATTCTGTGAGAGATCAGGCAGTACACACCGAAAACCGATTCGCTGTGGCGATGGTAGAGCAACTATGGAACAGCATTCCAACGCCTTGAGAGTGATGGTGATCGACGATTCGAAAACGATCCGCCGCACCGCCGAGACGCTGTTGAAGAACATGGGGTGCGAGGTCATCACGGCCATCGACGGTTTCGATGCCCTGGCCCGAATCGTGGACCATCACCCGCACATTATCTTTGTCGACATCATGATGCCGCGCCTGGATGGCTACCAGACCTGCGCGCTGGTGAAGAATAACCCGGCGTTCAAGTCGATCCCGGTGATCATGCTGTCCTCCAAGGACGGCCTGTTCGACAAGGCCAAGGGGCGTATCGTGGGTGTCGATCAGTTTTTGACCAAGCCTTTCAGCAAGGAAGAACTGCTGGGTGCGATCAAGGCCTATGTGCCTGCCTTCGCCGCAGTAGAACAAGCACACTGACGCCGCCTCAAAGGGGCCGGCGCCGACCAATGTAGTGGGGAAAACCATGGCACGTGTTCTGATCGTCGACGATTCGCCGACCGAAATGTACAAACTGACCGGCATGCTGGAAAAGCACGGTCACGAGGTTCTCAAGGCCGCCAATGGCGGCGATGGTGTGGCGCTTGCCCGCCAGGAAAAACCTGACGCGGTATTGATGGACATCGTGATGCCGGGCCTCAATGGGTTCCAGGCCACGCGCCAACTGACCAAAGACAAAGAAACCGAGCACATCCCGGTAATCATCATCACCACTAAAGACCAGGAAACCGACAAGGTGTGGGGCACTCGCCAGGGCGCCAAGGACTACCTGACCAAGCCGGTCGATGAAGAAACCCTGATCGCCACGCTGAACAAGGTGCTGGCCGGTTGACGGCACGCCATCATGACCGAGTCGCAAACCGCCTTTGAGCTGCTGCTGGACATCGACCGCCGCTGCCGCCTGCTGGCCGCCGACCTGCCGTCCCAGGAAACCCGCCTGCAACGCTGGAGCGGGATTGGCTTTCGCCTGGGGCAGCAATGGTTTGTGGCGCCCATGGGCGAAGTCGCCGAGGTGTTGCATGAGCCGCGCTGCACCCTGATGCCTGGCGTCAAGCCCTGGGTCAAGGGCGTGGCCAACCTGCGCGGGCGCTTGCTGCCGGTGATGGACCTGGGCGGGTTCCTCGGCCAGGCACTGTCCAAGGCGCGCAAGCAACGGCGGGTGCTGGTGGTGGAATTCAACGATCTGTTTGTCGGGTTGCTGGTGGACGAGGTGGTGGGCATGCAGCATTTCGCACTGGACGCCTGGCAGGCGAGTACCGCCGCTGGCGCGCCGTTTATCCAGGGCCAATTCGATGGCGACCCGCAGTGGCAGGTCTTCAGCCCCTTCGCCCTGGCCCAGGCTCCAGGCTTCATGGATGTTGCCGCATGAGCACCGTGACCACGCCCAAGCCCCAGGCCGCCTCGCGCAGCCGCTCGCAGATCATCGTGCTGTTTATCGCCCTGATCGTGTTCATCATGCTGTTGTTCGCCAACTTCGCGTACCTCAACACGCAGTCCACCTACGACAAACAGTACATCGGCCACGCTGGCGAACTGCGGGTGCTGTCCCAGCGCATCGCCAAGAACGCCACCGAAGCCGCCGCCGGCAAGGCAGCCGCGTTCAAACTATTGGGCGAGGCGCGCAACGATTTTGCCCAGCGCTGGGGCTATCTGAAAAAAGGCGACCCGCAAACGGGCCTGCCAGCCGCACCCAGCGCCGTACGCGCTGAAATGCGTGCGGTGCAGACCGACTGGGAAGCCCTGCTGAAAAACACCGATGCCATTCTCGCCAGCGAACAGACCGTGCTGTCATTGCACCAGGTGGCCGCCACCCTCGCCGAGACCGTGCCGCAGTTGCAGATAGAGTCGGAAAAAGTCGTCGACATATTGCTCCAGCGCGGCGCCCCCGCGAGCCAGGTAGCGCTGGCCCAGCGCCAGTCATTGCTGGCGGAGCGCATCCTGGGCGCGGTCAACACCGTGCTCGCCGGCGACGAAACCGCGGTGCAGGCCGCCGATGCCTTCGGTCGCGACGCCAACCGTTTTGGCGTGGTGCTCAATGGCATGCTCAACGGCAACCCCGGCCTGCGCATCACCCAGGTCGAAGACCCTGATGCCCGCGCCCGGTTGGGGGAAATTGCCGAACTGTTCGAATTCGTCTCGGGTTCCGTCGATGAAATTCTCGAAACCTCGCCACAGCTGTTTCAGGTACGCGCTTCGGCGAGCAATATTTTCAACCTGTCGCAAACCCTGCTCGATGAAGCCTCGCACCTGGCCACCGGTTTTGAAAACCTCG
This sequence comes from Pseudomonas sp. R4-35-07, assembly GCF_003852235.1. Taxonomy (NCBI): domain Bacteria; kingdom Pseudomonadati; phylum Pseudomonadota; class Gammaproteobacteria; order Pseudomonadales; family Pseudomonadaceae; genus Pseudomonas; species Pseudomonas sp. R4-35-07. The sequence goes on along the minus strand of NZ_CP027732.1, from coordinate 5,453,008 downwards.
CTGGCGGGCGCAGTCTGGATACCCTCGGCGGCTATGTGCTGGGGCTTTTGGCGCTGGCCTCGATCATCCTGATCGGCCTGGTGATGGTGCGCGAGACCAACCGCCAACTGCATGAAACCGCCGAGAAAAATGAGCGTAATCAGAACGCGATCATGCGTCTGCTGGACGAAATCGAAGACTTGGCTGACGGCGACCTGACTGTCACGGCCTCGGTCACCGAAGACTTCACCGGCACCATTGCCGATTCGATCAACTATTCGGTGGATCAGCTGCGCGACCTGGTGGCGACCATCAACCTCACCGCCGGGCAAGTCGCCGGCGCGGTGCAGGAGACCCAGGCCACCGCCATGCACCTGGCCCAGGCCTCGGAGCATCAGGCCCAGCAGATCGCCGAAGCCTCCACCGCGATCAACCAGATGGCCCAATCCATCGACCAGGTGTCAGCCAACGCCGCCGAGTCCTCAGCGGTGGCGGAGCGTTCGGTAGAGATCGCCAACAAGGGCAACGAGGTGGTGCACAACACCATCCACGGCATGGACAACATCCGCGAACAGATCCAGGACACCGCCAAGCGCATCAAGCGCCTGGGGGAATCGTCCCAGGAGATCGGCGACATCGTCAGCCTGATCGACGACATCGCCGACCAGACCAACATTCTCGCCCTGAACGCCGCGATCCAGGCGAGCATGGCCGGGGATGCCGGGCGCGGTTTTGCGGTGGTGGCCGATGAAGTGCAACGGCTGGCCGAACGCTCATCGGCCGCCACCCGGCAGATCGAAACCCTGGTGCGGGCGATCCAGGCCGACACCAATGAAGCCGTGATTTCCATGGAACAGACCACCACCGAAGTGGTGCGCGGCGCGCGGCTGGCCCAGGACGCCGGGGTGGCCCTGGAAGAGATCGAAGGGGTCTCGAAAACCCTGGCGGCCTTGATCCAGAGCATCTCGAACGCGGCGCAGCAGCAGACCTCGTCGGCGGGGCAGATTTCCCTGACCATGAATGTGATTCAGCAGATCACCACGCAGACGTCGTCCGGTTCCACGGCGACGGCCGAAAGCATTGGCAACCTGGCGAAGATGGCCAGTCAGTTGCGGCGCTCGGTGTCGGGTTTCACGCTCCCGCCACCCAAAGAGGTCGATGATTGAAATGCGGTCAAAATGTGGGAGGGGGCTTGCCCCCGATTGCGGTCTAACAGTCAAAAGTTGGTCGCCTGACACACCGCCATCGGGGCAAGCCCCCTCCCACATTGGATCTCCATCGTTTGTGAGATACCAGCAACTCATGAATTCTAAGCGGAGCAGTTATGGTTGATCGGCACGACTACGTGGCCCTCGAATGGGTCAAGGGCGACATTGCCGAAACCCTGAAACAGGCTCGTTCGGCGCTGGACGCTTATGTTGAAACCGGCGACGGCATTGATGCGTGCCTGGCCGGTATCCACCAGGTGCACGGCGCGCTGCAAATGGTCGAGTTCTACGGCGCGGCCCTGCTGGCTGAAGAGATCGAAGCCCTGGCACTCGCGCTGCAGGCCGGGCAGGTCAGCCAGCGCGACGAAAGCATCCGCCTGCTGCAACAGGCCCTCGGCCAATTGCCGCTGTACCTGGACCGCGTGCACAGCGCCCGTCGCGACCTGCCGCTGGTGGTGCTGCCGCTGCTCAACGATTTGCGCAGCGCCCGCGGTGAAGGCCTGCTGTCGGAGACCAGCCTGTTCAGCCCGCAGTTGCTGACGATCGCGCCGCTGCCCGATGAGGCGCTGGCTCAGCGCACAGCGCCGGACATTCACGAACAACTGCGCCAATGGCACGCACTGCTGCAACAAGCCCTGGCCGGGTTGCTGCGCGAGGACCACGGCCCGAGCAACCTGGAAGACATGGCGCGGGTGTTCGCGCGCCTCGAAGCTTTGTGCCAGGGCGCGCCGCTGTTGCCGTTGTGGCAAGTCACCTCGGCGCTGGTCGAAGGCATGCTCACCGGGGTGATCGCCAACAGCCCGGCACTGCGCAGCCTGCTCAAGGCCAGCGGTAAGCAACTCAAGCGCCTGCTAGCCCAGGGCATTGTCGGGATCAACCAGCCGGCGCCGGATGAGCTGCTCAAGAGCCTGCTGTTCTACGTCGCCAAAGTCACCCGGCCGACGCCGCGCATGCAGAGCCTGAAGGAGCGCTACGGCCTGGACGAGGCCCTGCCCGACAGTGCCGTGGTCGATGCCGAGCGGGCGCGCCTGGCCGGGCCGGACCGCAACGCCATGGGCTCGGTGCTCGGCGCATTGTGCGAAGAGCTGGTGCGGGTCAAGGAACGCCTCGATCTGTTCGTGCGCAGCGACCGCCAGCACACCCAGGACCTTGACCCGCTGCTGGCGCCGCTGCGGCAGATCGCCGATACCCTGGCGGTCCTCGGTTTCGGCCAGCCGCGCAAAGTGATCATCGACCAGCTCGCCGTGGTCTTGAGCCTGGTGCAGGGCCAGCGCGAACCCAGTGACGCTGTACTGATGGACGTTGCCGGGGCGTTGCTCTACGTCGAAGCCACATTGGCCGGGATGGTCGGCACGGTGGAGCCGGAGAGCCGCGAAGAGAGCCGCCTGCCGACCACCGACCTGACCCAGATCCACCAATTGGTGATCCGCGAATCCTGCCAGTGCCTGCGCCAGGCCAAAGAATTGGTGATCGATTGCATCGAGGCCGATTGGGACCGCCAACGCCTGGAATCCCTGCCGGAGCTGCTGAGCCAGGTGCGCGGCGCCCTGGCGATGATTCCACTGCCTCGCGCGGCAAGCTTGATGCGCGGCTGTACCAATTACGTCGATGAGCAATTGATGGTCAACGATGCCGCGCCCGGCCAAGCGCCGTTGGCGCATTTCGCCGAGGTGATCAGCAGCCTGGAGTACTACCTGGAACGCATGCTCCAGGACCCCGACGCCGCTGGGGAAAAAGTGCTGGAACTGGCCACCCAGGGCCTGAGCGCGCTGGGCTACCTGCCGGTGGAAAAACCCTGGCGCCAGGCACTGGCTGCGCCCGACGGTGCCCTGTCCGGCGACAGCGCGCCAAGCCAGTCCCAATTCGATGCGCTGGCCAGTCCCACCTCGCGCCTCAACCCTCCGGCCCTGCAGCGCCCGGGGAGCTTGCAGCCGCCCCCACCCGATGAAGCGCCGATTGACGATGAGTTGCGCGAAGTCTTCCTCGAGGAAGCCGATGAAGTCCTCGAAGTGCTGCACCGTTACCTGCCCGACAGCACGGAAAAAACCGCCCAGGGCGAAATGCGCCGTGCCTTCCACACCCTGAAAGGCAGCGGCCGTATGGTCCGCGCCCTGGTGATGGCGGAACTGGCCTGGGCCGTGGAAAACCTGCTGAACCGCGTGCTTGAGCGCAACGTCGCCATGGGCCCTGAAGTGCAGCAGGTGCTGGATGACGCGGTGGCGCTGCTGCCGGAGTTGATCGCCGACTTCGCCACCGACGACCAGCGCCAGCGCGATGAGGTCGACGCCCTCGCTGCCCGCGCCCACGGGTTGGCCAGCGGCGCCCAGGTACCGGTTGCCGAGCCCCACGATCCGATGTTGCTGGAGATCTTCCGCAATGAAGCCCAGAGCCATCTGGACAGCCTCGACCAGTTCCTGCAACAGGCCGCCGAACACCTGCCGCTGCAGGTCAGTGATGAATTGCAACGCGCCCTGCATACCCTCAAGGGCAGCGCCTACATGGCCGGCGTGTTGCCGATTGCCGAACTGGTACGTCCGCTCGACCACCTGACCCGCGAATACAAGGCGCACCGTGTGCCGCTGGACCTGGACGAAATCGAGTTGTTGCTGGAAGCCGAGGGCCTGTTGCAAAAGGGATTGCGTGATCTGAACGGCGATCCCCTGGCGCCGATCAAGGGCGCCGCAGACTTGATCACGCGCACCCAAGGTCTGTTGGACCAACAGCTCGAAAACCTGCTCAACGCCCCCGGCACCGGCCTGCGCGTCAAGTGCGACCCGCAACTGATCAGCAACTTCCTGGCCCAGGGCATGGACATCCTGCTCGACGCCGAAAGCCTGCTGCGCCGCTGGCAGCAACACCCCGGCGAGCGCCAGGAGCTGACTGCGCTGCTGGACGAACTGACCACCCTGGGCGAGGGCGCGCACATCGCCGATCTGCACCCTATCGATCAATTGTGCGAAGCCTTGCTCGACCTGTATGGCGCGGTGGAAGAAAGCAGCCTGGCGGTCAGCGAGCGGTTCTTCCAAGAGGCCGAGCAGGCCCATGAAGCGCTGATCAATATGCTCGACCAACTGGCGGCCGGGCAGGAAATCAGCCCGGCGCCGATACGGGTACAGGCCCTGCGCGCGTTGCTGGATGACGCCCTCGATCCCTCTGCCACCGGCCTGATCAAACGTGACGGCAGCCGTGGCCTGAGTGTCGCCGAGCTGGGTGCTGCGACCGAGGAGCTGAGCCGGCACACGGCGATGGACGATGAGATCGTCGACATCTTCCTTGAAGAGGCGGTGGATATCCTCGACAGCGCCGGGCAATCGCTCAAACGCTGGTTGCTGGAGCCCGATGGCCTGGCGCCGTTGTCCTCGTTGCAGCGGGACCTGCACACCCTCAAGGGTGGCGCACGCATGGCCGAAATCGGCCCAGTGGGCGACCTGGCCCAGGAGCTGGAATGTGTCTACGAGGGGCTGGTAGACCGCCGCTACAGCTATTCCACCGAGCTGTCCCAGCTGCTGATGGCCAGCCACGAACGCCTGGCCTTGCAGTTGGAGGAACTGCATCAGCACCAGCCCCTGAGCGACAGCGCCGAGCTGGTCGCGAGGTTGCGCGAACTGCGCCACAGCAGCCTTTCGGCGGCCCCGGTTGCGTCACCGGAAGCCTCGGGTGCCGACCCCGAGCTGCTGGATATTTTCCTCGAGGAAGCTGCCGATATTCTCGACAGCTCCGGCAGTGCGTTGCTGCGCTGGCAGGCCGAACCCGGCAACCGCCAGGAAGTGGAAACCCTGCTGCGAGACCTGCACACCCTCAAGGGTGGCGCGCGCATGGTCGAGATCGGCCCGATTGGCGACCTGGCCCACGAGTTGGAGTTTCTCTACGAGGGGCTGTCCGCAGGGCTGCTCGCGCCGTCGCCCGAGCTGTTCGCGCTGCTGCAAGGTTGCCACGACCGGCTGGCGCAGATGATCGATGCGGTGGCGGACGGCTTGCCGGTGGGCTCGGTGGACAAGCTGATCGAGCGCATCAAAAGCCTGGTGCACCCCAGCGATGAGCCGGTAGTGCCGGTGGCATTACCGGTGGGTAAGGCGGAAGCGGCGGTCGACCCGGCCGCCGACATGGTGAAGATATCTGCCGAACTGCTCGACGACCTGGTCAACCTGGCCGGCGAAACATCGATCTTCCGCGGCCGTATCGAGCAACAAGTCAACGACGCACGCACTGCGCTCACGGAAGTGGAAACCACCATCGAGCGCATGCGCGACCAACTGCGCCGCCTCGACACCGAAACCCAGAGCCGGCTTTTCAGTCGCCAGCAGGCCGAGGCCGAGCGCCTGGGCTACGAAGAATTCGACCCGCTGGAAATGGATCGCCATTCGCAATTGCAGCAATTGTCCCGCGCGTTGTCCGAATCGGCCTCCGATTTACTCGACCTCAAAGAAACCCTTGAGCGCCGCAATCAAGACGCCCATGACCTGCTGCAGCAACAGGCGCGTATCAACACCCAGCTGCAGGAAGGCCTGATGCGCACGCGCATGGTGCCGTTCGAGCGTATGCTGCCGCGCCTCAAGCGCATCGTGCGCCAAGTGGCGGGTGAACTGGGCAAGGACGTCGAATTCGTGGTCGGCAATGCCGAGGGCGAAATGGACCGCAACGTCCTGGAGCGCATGGCGGCGCCGCTGGAACACATGCTGCGCAACGCCGTCGACCATGGCCTGGAGTCCCGCGAAGTGCGCCTTCAGGCGGGCAAGCCGGAGAAGGGGCGCATCACCCTGGACCTGACCCACGAAGGCGGCGACATCGTCTTCGACATGCGCGACGACGGCGCCGGGGTGCCCCTCGAAGCCGTGCGCCGCAAGGCGATCAAGCGCGGCCTGCTCGACCCCAATCAAGAGATCAGCGACCGCGACGTGCTGCAGTTCATCCTGCAACCGGGGTTTTCCACTGCAGAAAAAATCACCCAGATTTCCGGACGCGGTGTGGGCATGGACGTGGTGCACGAAGAAGTGCGCCAGCTCGGCGGTTCGATGGTGATCGACTCGATCCCCGGCGTGGGTGTGCATTTCCGGATTCGCCTGCCGTTTACCGTGTCGGTCAACCGTGCGCTGATGGTGCAGTGCGCGGACGATCAGTATGCGATCCCGCTCAATACCATCGACGGCCTGGTGCGCGTGCCGCCCCATGAACTAGCGGGGCACTACCAGCAAGATCCGCCGCGCTATGCCTATGCCGGCCAAGTCTACGAACTGTTTTACCTCGGCGACCTGCTGCACACCGTCAGCCGCCCCAAACTGCTCGGCCAGTACCAGCCGGTGCCGGTGTTGCTGGTGCAGTGCAATGAACGGCACGTGGCGGTGCATGTGGATGCCATGGCCGGGACCCGCGAGATTGTGGTCAAGGGCCTGGGACCGCAGTTTGCGGGTGTTCAGGGCTTGTCCGGGGCGACGATCCTGGGCGATGGCCGTGTGGTGTTGATCATCGACCTGCTGGCGCATATCCGCGCACGACAACCGGCGTTGCCGGCGCAGTCGGTGGATGCGCCGCTGATCCTCAACGACCCGCTGAAAAAGCGCCCGCTGCTGGTGCTGGTGGTGGACGACTCGGTCACCGTGCGCAAAGTCACCAGCCGCCTGCTGGAGCGCAATGGCATGAACGTGCTGACCGCCAAGGACGGCCTCGACGCCCTCGCCGTGCTCGAGGAACACACCCCGGACCTGATGCTGCTCGACATCGAAATGCCGCGCATGGACGGCTTTGAAGTGGCGATCCAGGTGCGCAACGATCCACGCCTGATGCGCCTGCCGATCATCATGATCACCTCGCGCACCGGCCAGAAACACCGCGACCGCGCCATGGCCATCGGCGTCAACGACTACCTCGGCAAGCCGTACCAGGAGTCGGTGCTGCTGGAAAGCATCGCGTATTGGAGCAAGTCCCATGCTTGACCATCGCGCAAGCCAACTCACCGGGCTGTTGCTACCGTTGGCTGACCGTCACCTGATAGTGCCCAACGTTGCGGTAGCCGAACTGATCGACTTCCAGCGCGGCGAACCGGCCAGCGATGCACCGCCGTGGTACCTGCGCCAGGTGACCTGGCGCGATCGGCAAATCCCCTTGATCAGCTTCGAAGCCGTGTGCGGCGAAGCCAGCATGACCGGCGAGCGTTCACGCATCGTCGTGTTGAATGCACTGGGTGGACGGCCGACCTTGAAGTTCATTGCGCTGGTAATCCAGGGAATCCCGCGCTCGTACAAGCTCGACAGTGAACTGAGCTACGTGGACGTCCCGCTGTGCCCGCTGGAGCTGGCGGCGGTACAGGTGGGCGAACATGTGGCGAAGGTGCCGGACTTGATGGGGCTGGAAGCGTTGCTGGCCGAGTCCGGACTGGCCTGAGCCCTACGCAGATCCAATGTGGGAGGGGGCTTGCCCCCGATGGCGGTGTGCCAGTCTCAGCAACTGTCACTGAACCACCGCTATCGGGAGCAAGCCCCCTCCCACACTGATTGTGCTCGTCTGCAGACCTCAGTCAATCCGCGCAAACCGCTCGATCACTGGCTGCTCACGATGCTCGGCCTGCCACAAGTCGTAGGCGCTTTGCATCGACAGCCATAGCCGAGCGCTGCTTACGCCAGCGCGCTCCAACCTCACGGCAAGGTCGGGGCTGACAGGCGCATGACCATGCAGGATCCTTGAAAAGGTTTCGCGGGCGAAGCCAAGCCGCCGTGCTATTTCGGTGATGGTAATGCCCAGGGCCGGAATCACATCTTCAAGCAATATTTCACCTGGGTGAGGTGGGTTGTGCATACCCATATCGGTACCTCTACTCAGTGGTAGTCAAGATAATCCACCAGTTCGACCTGGTCGTCGAACATCCGAAAAATGATGCGCCAGTTACCACTTATGCTGACGGACCAGTAGTCGATCAGATCGCCTTTCAAACGGGATTTAGCGTTCCCTTTTTGGGACCGCTATCTAATAGACACCACTGGACAAATGTGGGAGGGGGCTTGCTCCCGATAGCGGTGTATCAGCCAATGAATCTGTCAGCTGACACACCGCTATCGGGTGCAAGCCCTCTCCAACATTGTTCATGCTCGTCTCCAGACCTCAAACGAAGGATCGCCCGTGGTGGGGTTGGATGAAGAAAGGCTAGAGAGACAAGTTCCGAGCAACAACCTGAACATCTTGTAGGAATGAGATGTGGTTGTTGTCGGCGAGTTCTGCATTTGTATTTATTGGGTTTTCAGGCCTGAGCGGGGTGGCTAAGTTCTACGCTCCTCACTGCCAGCAAGGACCTGCAAATGGCCGTACCATTAATGCCGCCTGGTGTTTCAATGCTTGAAAACATGGCGATATCCAAATGCAAGCGCATTCATCTCAAGCCCGGTTCGGCATTCGCCTATTCGTGGTTTTATTCCCAGGTTCGTGCAGCCGGCCCATGGAACTACAAGAAGCGGGGGCGTCAGTACGAAGCTTTTGGTAACTTCAATTACGGTGCTACGGGCACGGTGCTGGGCATTCCCGAAAATGTGTTGCTGCGAGCCGCCGGTGTCGCTCAAACCGTCGCCAAAACGACCCGTCCGGATTTTGGATCATGGTGGGGCGGTGAGCCTTTTGGTGATGACCCACGGGACCAATATTGGATAAGAAGAGGTATTGAATATGCCATTTCGCAAGGCCACTGAGCGCCTCATGCCTGTTCTGCGTAATTGCCTGCTTGTGGTCTGCCTGATCTATATCGGCGGCAGTTGGATCCTGTCGCCCGGAACACCGGACTTGGATGAAGTGGTGTTGAAGCATTCCCTGGGCAACGGTATGTCGATCTATGGTGCGCGAGATAGCCAAGGTGGTGCGACGGTGGGGTTTTCCTACAGGTACTACGTGCATAAGGATTTGGGAAGTGATCAGGAAATCCTCAGCGCATTAGTGCCTGCACCCCCTTTTCTCAAAACAAAAGAGCCGGATGTCCAAGTCAATAATGAAGGGGGGGCCCTGCAGCTGGTTATTCAGGGAGAAGTGTATGAGTACCACAGTTATGCACTGGAAGGCCTGGGGAAGGTCAAGGTGATGATGGTGTTGTGATGGGCTGGCTCTCGGACTTTTCCTGCAAGATTTTGGGCCGCGCATGAACTTGTGATGAGAGGCCCGCGCGCCTAGTCTTCGTCCCGTCATCGCAAAAAACGGTGACACGGACGTGCAAGTCCGGTTACATGTCGGCGCACCAACGCCCATAGCCATTCAGCGGGCGTTTTTCATGCCTGCTGTACTTGTTATGGCGGCTGTGCGCGGGAGATCCTTCGGGGTCTGCCGGGGTCCGATATGCCCGGTCTTGCACACCTGCGCACAGCTGCCACCTTATTCGCGTGCAAGCGGAAAAGGGCAGTCTCCATCACATATCGGAGCTGTAAATCATGGTCAAACTTACACCCAATCCACCCGCAAGCCTCTTCACCGTAACCCCTCACCAAAACACCGAAACCCTGCTGGTCAACGCCAGCGAAACTCTGTCCTCTCTCAATGCACTCACCTGCAATCTGGCCTTCGACCTGGACACTTCCCAGCGCGCAATCATGCTCGGGATCCAGCAAATGGCTGAGTTGGGGCAGTTGTTGGTTGATAGAGCATTGGAGCAAGTCAGCCCTTCGCTGGAAACTTGAGACGGTCCTAAAAAGGGACTGATCGTTCCCTTTTTGGGACCGCTATCTAACAGACACCGGCGAGCAAATGTGGGAGGGGGCTTGCCCCCTCCCACCTTTTTGATCTTCACTTGGCTTGGTTCAGCATTTGCTGATGCTCCATTACTCCAGGCGTAACGGTTTGCTGCTGAGCTTGATTGATGCCCCCCTGAATCACTCCTAAGGTACAGCCCACGACAGCAAACCCCGTGGAGCGACCATGACAACCACAATAAACCCCGACTCGCGCTGGACGCGGCGGCGCGACGAGAAGCAGCGGCGGCTCGGGCTGGTTAAGCCGTTTGCAGACGGGGCAGTGTTGCCCAGTGACCGGATCGTCGAGGCGCTTGAGGCATTGATCCTCCCCGGCGACCGCGTGGTGCTGGAGGGCAACAACCAGAAACAGGCGGATTTCCTCTCGCGCTCCCTCGCCAAGGCTGACCCGGCCAAGCTCCACGATTTGCACATGATCATGCCCAGCGTCGGGCGCTCCGAGCACTTGGATCTGTTTGAAAAGGGCATCGCGCGCAAGCTCGACTTTTCCTTTGCCGGCACCCAATCCCTGCGCATCAGCCAATTGCTCGAAGACGGCCTGTTGGAAATCGGCGCGATCCATACCTACATCGAACTCTACGCACGGCTGGTGGTGGACCTGATCCCCAACGTGGTGCTCTCCGCCGGTTTCATGGCCGACCGCGCCGGCAACATCTACACCGGCGCCAGTACCGAAGACACGCCGGCGCTGATCGAACCGGCCGCGTTCAGCGATGGCATCGTTATCGTGCAGGTCAACCAGTTGGTGGACGACGTTACTGATTTGCCCCGCGTCGACATCCCGGCAAGCTGGGTCGATTTTGTGGTGGTGGCCGACAAGCCGTTCTACATCGAGCCGCTGTTCACTCGCGACCCGCGCCACATCAAGCCGGTGCATGTGTTGATGGCGATGATGGCGATCCGTGGCATCTACGAAAAACACAATGTGCAGTCGCTCAACCATGGCATCGGTTTCAACACCGCCGCCATTGAATTGATCCTGCCCACCTACGGCGAATCCCTCGGCCTCAAAGGTAAGATCTGCCGCAACTGGACCCTCAACCCGCACCCCACGCTGATCCCCGCCATCGAAAGCGGCTGGGTTGAAAGCGTGCATTGCTTCGGCACCGAACTGGGCATGGAAAACTACATCGCCGCCCGCCCGGATGTGTTCTTCACCGGCCGCGACGGTTCGATGCGCTCCAACCGCATGTTCTGCCAATTGGCTGGCCAATATGCGGTGGACCTGTTTATCGGCGCCACCCTGCAAGTCGACGGCGATGGCCATTCCAGCACCGTGACCCGTGGCCGCCTCGCTGGTTTTGGCGGCGCGCCGAACATGGGCCACGACCCACGCGGCCGCCGCCATGGCACGCCGGCCTGGCTGGATATGCGCCACGACGATGCGCCGGTCGTACTGCTCGAGCGCGGCAAAAAACTCGTGGTGCAAATGGTCGAGACTTTCCAGGAAGGCGGCAAACCCACCTTCGTCGAGACCCTCGACGCGGTGGAAGTGGCACGCAAAAGCGGCATGCCCTTGGCGCCGATCATGATCTACGGCGACGACGTCACCCATCTGCTCACCGAAGAAGGCATCGCCTACCTCTACAAGGCCCGCTCCCTGGAGGAGCGCCAGGCGATGATCGCCGCCGTCGCCGGGGTGACCGCCATCGGCCTGCGCCATAACCCCAAGGACACCGCCCGCATGCGCCGCGAAGGCTTGATTGCCTTGCCCGAAGACTTGGGTATCCGCCGCACCGACGCCACCCGTGAACTGCTGGCCGCCAAGAGCGTGGCCGACCTGGTGGAGTGGTCCGGTGGCTTGTACAACCCGCCCGCCAAATTCAGGAGCTGGTAAATGCGCGCGCTCAAACTGCATGAAGTGAGCCTGGCCGATCGCCTGGCGGATATGGCCGTCGATGCGCTGATCGATGAAGCCGACCTGTCGCCCAAACCGGCCCTGGTGGACCGTCGCGGCAACGGTGCGCACCTTGATTTGCACCTGGGGCTGATGCACGCGTCGGCGCTGTCGCTGTGGCCGATGTTCAAGGAAATGGCCGAAGCCGCCCTCGAGATCGGTGAAATCGGGTTGCCCCTGCGTGAAGCTCTGGGTCGTATCGGTCGCGAGGGTGAACAGGCAATGCTTGCTACCACGGGCGGCGTGAATACCCATCGCGGCGCGATCTGGGCCCTCGGCCTGCTGACTGCGGCGGCAGCGCTGCAACCCCGCGCCATACCGCTGACCGCCGCCAGGCTGGCCCTGCTCAACGACCGCTACGCCCCGCAACCCCTGAGCCACGGCGCGCTGGTCGCCCAGCGCTACGGCGCACGCGGCGCCCGTGAAGAAGCGCAACTGGGCTTCCCGTCAGTGCTGCAACGCGGCCTGCCGCAATTGCACAAAAGCCGCCAGCAACACGCCGGTGAACAGAACGCGCGCCTCGACGCCTTGCTCGCGATCATGACCGACCTGGCCGACACCTGCGTGCTCTACCGCGCCGGCCCGGAAGGCCTGCAGGCCATGCAGCGCGGCGCCCAGGCCGTGCTCGAAGCCGGCGGCAGCGCCAGCCTCGCCGGTCGCCGCCAACTGCACGCGCTGGACCAACAACTGCTGGCCCTGAATGCCTCCCCCGGTGGCGCCGCCGACCTGTTGGCCGCCTGCCTGTTTATCGACCGCCTCGACGGAGCGTTGTGATGGAAACCTTAACCTTTGAATTCCCCGCCGGGCAGCCAGCAAAAGGCCGCGCGCTGGTGGGGTGCGTCGGCTCCGGCGACCTTGAGGTGCTGCTGGAACCGGGCACCGCCGGCACGTTGACCATCCAGGTACAGACCTCGGTGAATGGCGCCGAACAACGCTGGCAGCACCTGTTCGAACGCATCTTCCAGGAGCAGACACCACCGGCCCTGAACATTGATATCCACGATTTCGGCGCCACCCCCGGCGTGGTGCGCTTGCGCCTGGAGCAAGGCTTCGAGGAGATCGGCCATGACTGACTTGCTCGCCAAACACAGCTTTGTCGAACTGGGTGCGCGGCAGCGGGCCAAGGCCTTGTTGGATGCCGGCACCTTTCGCGAACTGATCGACCCCTTCCAGCGCGTCATGTCGCCCTGGCTCAGCCGCCAAGGTGTGGTGCCCCAGGCCGATGACGGCGTGGTGATCGCCAAGGGCAGCATCGGCGGCTTGCCTGTGGTGATTGCAGCCATTGAAGGCAACTTCCAGGGCGGCAGCCTCGGCGAAGTGGGCGGCGCGAAAATCGCCGGCGCCCTGGAACTGGCGGCTGAAGATAACCGCACCGGCGTCCCGACCCGCGCCGTGCTACTGCTGGAAACCGGTGGTGTGCGGCTGCAGGAAGCGAACCTGGGGCTGGCTGCGATTGCCGACATACACGCGGCGATTGTCGACCTGCGCCAGTACCAGCCGGTGATCGGCGTGGTGGCGGGCAGCGTGGGTTGTTTCGGTGGCATGTCCATCGCGGCCGGGCTGTGCAGCTACCTCGTCCTCACCCGTGAAGCGCGCTTGGGCCTCAATGGTCCGCAAGTGATCGAACAGGAAGCCGGCTTGGAAGAATACGACTCGCGCGATCGGCCCTTTATCTGGAGCCTTACGGGCGGCGAACAGCGTTTCAACAGCGGCCTGGCCGACCGTTACGTGGCCGACGATGTGGCGCAGATCCAGCAGACGGTCAGTGCGTTGTTGCAGCAAGGCTTGCCCGCGCTACAACGCAGTCGCCAGGCTGATTATTACCTCACACGCTTGGCCGAATTGGACGCCGTACCGCAAATCGACCCGGCGACGGTGCGCGAGCTGTATCAAGGAGAACGCTCATGAGAGGCTTGCAGTGGTTCAACGCATTGAGCGCCGGCGCTGCGCCTGTAGCAGGTTTGCCGGCGTCGCTGAGGGTTGCCGACGCGGTCTTGGGTGAGCAAAAAGTGCGCTTTGTCGCCGTGGTCACGGACGCGCAAAACCGCTTCCCCCGGGCGCGCAATGGCGAAGTCGGCCTGCTCGAAGGCTGGGGCCTGGCCAAGGCCGTCGATGAGGCCGTCGCGAGGGGCGACAAGCGTCCCATCATCGCCATCGTCGATGTGCCTAGCCAAGCCTATGGCCGTCGCGAAGAAGCGCTCGGCATCCATCAGGCCCTGGCCGCTGCGGCCGACAGCTACGCTCGTGCCCGTCTCGCCGGGCATCCGGTGATCGCATTGCTGGTGGGCAAGGCCATGTCCGGTGCGTTCCTGGCCCACGGTTACCAGGCCAACCGCCTGATCGCCCTGCGTGACCCCGGCGTGATGGTGCACGCCATGGGCAAGGCTTCGGCGGCGCGGGTGACGCTGCGCAGCGTCGAAGAGCTGGAAGCCCTGGCCGCCAGCGTGCCGCCCATGGCCTACGACATCGACAGCTATGCCAGCCTCGGCTTGCTCTGGGAGACCTTGTCGGTCAGCCAGATTGAACAGCCCACGGCGGACGATGTGGCGCGAGTCGGCGATTGCCTGATGAATGCGATCAAGGATGTCGGCAGCACCGATTTGAGCGTGCGCCTCGGCGCGACCAATCGCGCAGCCTCCAGCCACGTTCGCCAACTGTTGCGGGAACAATGGTGAACGCCCACGACTTGCTCTGGGGCATGACCCCGGCGCATGTGCCCGCCGACGCACCGGCCTGGGTGCGGGAGACGCTCGGTGCCGGCCACCCGGTGGTGGTGCGCCGTGCCATCGCCGAACCGGGTTATGTGGCGGTCGGCGTGCGCGGGCGTTTGCGCGAGCACCGTTTTGCCGGGTGGATGCCGCTGGCGGCGGTGCAGCGGCGGGTGATCCCGGAAGCGTTGCGTGGGGTGATTTCGCCGAGGGATTTACCGGCGTTGCGCGCGCTCGACCAACTGCGGCCGGTGTTGGCGCAGGAGAGATGGGGCGTCACGGGCAGCGCGGGTTTCGAGTTGGCCAGCGGGATTGAAGCGCTGCATGCCCAGAGTGACCTGGATTTGCTTCTGCGCACAGCCGCACCTTTGGCCCGACGTGATGCTGAAGACCTCCTGGCGATGCTTGATAGGGCAGAGTGCGCCGTCGACCTGCAACTGCAAACCCCGTTCGGCGCCGTCGCCTTGCGCGAATGGGCCAGCGGATCACCCCGCGTGCTGCTGAAAACCGCCAGCGGTGCACACCTGGTGCTCGACCCGTGGCAGGCCGTGGCATGAGCAGCCTGCTGGTGTTTCCGGGGCAGGGTGCCCAACGGCCGGGCATGCTCCAGTCGCTGCCCGAAGCGGTGCTGGAAGAAGCCAGCGATGTGCTGGGCGAAGACGTACGCCTGCTCGATTCGGAGCAAGCCCTGGCAAGTACCCGCGCCGTGCAACTGTGCCTGTTGATCGCCGGCATTGCCCACGCCCGTCTGTTGGAGCGCACCCCGGATTACGTCGCGGGCCTGTCCATCGGCGCCTATCCCGCCGCTGTCATCGCCGGCGCGCTGGATTTCGCCGACGCCGTCAGGCTGGTCAGCCTGCGCGGTGAGTTGATGCAGCAGGCTTATCCACAGGGCTATGGCATGACCGCGCTGATAGGCCCTGATTTATCCACCGTTGAAACGTTGCTGGCCGAGATCCACAGCGCGCAAACCCCCGTGTACCTGGCCAATATCAACGCCGATAACCAGACGGTCATCGCCGGCAGCGACGAGGCGATGAAACAGGTGGCGGCGCGCATCAAAGGCAACGGCATCGCCCGGCGCCTGGCTGTCAGCGTACCGTCCCACTGTGCGTTGCTGGACGCGCCCGCCAAGGTCCTCGCCCAGGCCTTCATTCCGCTCAAGACGCCGCGCATCACCTACCTGAGCAGCACCCGCGCGCGGCCGATCCACAACCCCGAACACCTTTGCGACGACCTGGCCTTCAACATGTGCCGCGTCGTCGACTGGCGCGGCACCGTGCAAAGCGCCTATGAGCGCGGTGTGCGCCTGCAAATCGAACTGCCCCCCGGCGCCGTGCTCACCGGCCTGTCACGCCGCGTGTTCGAACAAGGCACGGTGATCGCCTGCGAAGGCGCGCGCCTGGACACCTTGCAGGCCTTGCTGGAAGAGGAGGAGCGCCGCCACCGATAAAGCACTACCCAAGGCTTTCGAAGCACAACAACAACAATTTCGATCGAGCACTTTGAGGACAACAACGATGATTATCTACGGTGTGGCATTGCTGGCGATCTGCACGCTTGCAGGCGTGATCATGGGCGACATGCTCGGCGTTTTACTGGGTGTCAAATCCAACGTGGGCGGCGTGGGCATCGCCATGATCCTGCTGATCTGCGCACGGTTGTGGATGCAAAAGCGCGGCGGGATGACCAAGGAGTGCGAGATGGGCGTGGGCTTCTGGGGCGCCATGTACATTCCCGTGGTGGTGGCGATGGCGGCGCAACAAAACGTCGTGACCGCCCTGCACGGCGGCCCGGTCGCGGTGCTGGCGGCGATTGGTTCGGTGGTGGTCTGTGGTTGCACCATCGCCTTGATCAGCCGCACGCACAGGGGCGAGCCTCTGCCCGCCGAAGAACCGCTGATCGTTCCTGCGGGAGGTCGCTGAAATGTGGGACCTCATAGAGAAAGGCTTGGAGCATAACGGCCTGATCACCGCGTTTGCCTTTGTGGGCGTGGTGATGTGGATTTCCGTGGTGCTGTCCAAGCGCCTTACGTTCGGGCGCATCCACGGCTCGGCGATTGCCATCGTCATCGGCCTGGTGCTGGCCTGGGTCGGCGGCACGCTAACGGGTGGGCAGAAAGGCCTGGCGGACCTGGCCCTGTTCTCTGGTATCGGCCTGATGGGCGGTGCGATGTTGCGCGATTTCGCCATTGTTGCCACTGCATTTGAAGTGCAGGCCACCGAGGCGCGCAAAGCCGGCATGATCGGTGTGATTGCGCTGCTGCTGGGCACGATCCTGCCGTTCATCGTCGGCGCGAGCATGGCCTGGGCGTTCGGTTATCGCGATGCGATCAGCATGACCACCATTGGCGCGGGCGCAGTGACCTACATCGTCGGCCCGGTGACCGGCGCGGCGATTGGCGCGACCTCGGATGTGATGGCGCTGTCGATTGCCACCGGGTTGATCAAGGCGATTCTGGTGATGGTCGGCACACCAGTGGCGGCGCGCTGGATGGGCCTGGACAACCCGCGTTCGGCGATGGTGTTTGGTGGCTTGGCCGGCACCGTGAGCGGGGTGACGGCGGGGCTGGCGGCGACGGATCGGCGGTTGGTGCCGTATGGCGCGCTGACGGCGACGTTTCATACCGGGCTTGGGTGTTTGCTCGGGCCTTCGCTGCTGTATTTCATCGTGCGGGGGTTGGTGGGCTGAGTGATCGTTCCCACGCTCCGTGTGGGAATGCAGCCCTGGACGCTCCGCGTCCGCTCTTGAAGTCGGGACGCGGAGCGTCCCAGGAGGCGTGTCCCACGCGGAGCGTGGGAACGATCAGCTCAAGCTGACCCCTGGCGATTGGCATACATCCGACACTCCGCCAACAGCGCCAGCAAGTTCGGGTCGCGCTCCTTGGCCTTCAAGAACACCACGCCGATATGCTGCTGCAGCCGATACCTGGGCTGCAGCGGTATCAGCTTCACGCGGTTCTCATACACCGCTGCAATCCGGCCCGGCAGCAGCGCATAACCCACGCCCGAGCTGACCATGCTCAGCAGCGTGAAGATGTCGTTGACCTGCATCGCCACTTTCGGCTCGAACCCGGCCTGCTTGAACACGCGGTTGCCGTCCTGGTGCGTGGCAAAGCCTTGGGTGAGGGTGATGAAGGTTGCGTCGCGCACGTCGGCCAGGTCGATCTGCTGTTCTCGGTCGAAGGGCGAGTCGGCCGGAGTGGCGAGGAAGATATCGTCGCTGAACAGCGCAATCTGCGCGCAGTCCGGGTCGTTCGCATGGTCGTCGAGGGCGATGAGGATCGCGTCCACTTCCATGTTCTTGAGCTTGTAGAGCAGGTCGAAATTGGAGCCAAGGATCAGGTCGATATTCAGTTCGCTGCGCCTGATTTTCAGGCCCATGATCAGTTGCGGCACGGTCTTGACCGTCAATGAATACAGCGAACCCAGCTTGAATCGTTCGGCGGAAAAGCCGGCGGCTTCGCGGGTCAGGCGTACGCTGTCGACCACATCAGCCACCAGTTTCTGCGCGCGCTCTTCGAGTACATAGGCGCTTTCCAGTGGCGTGAGATTGCGCCCTTCGTGCTTGAACAACGGGCAGCGCAGGGCGTTTTCCAGCGAATGAATGGCGCGGTGCACGCTGACGTTGCTGGTTTGCAGCTCGGCGGCGGCGCGGGCCAGGTTGCCGGTGCGCATGAATGCCAGGAAGATTTCCAGCTTTTTGAGGGTGAATTCTTCGTCGATCAGCATGGCCGTGGCTCTTGTTCGAATGCCCTCGATTGTGCCCGCAAATGTGCTCGGCGTCCTCGGAACGTCATAAGGCGCTTGCACTCTTATGGCGAAGGCTGGAGGCTTGCCAGCCAACCCTTATTGGTCACGGGAGGTCGGTTGCAGATGTACCACGGGGAACGATTCAACGCCTGGAGCCATTTGCTCGGTGCAGTCGCGGCGTGTATTGGCGTCGTGTGGATGTTGGTGGTGGCGAGCCTGGACGGCAGCCCCTGGAAAATCGTCAGTGTGGCGATTTATGGCTTTACCTTGATGGTGCTGTACAGCGCGTCCACCGTGTACCACAGCGTGCGCGGGCGACGAAAAGAGATCATGCAGAAGGTCGATCACTTTTCGATCTACCTGTTGATCGCCGGCAGCTACACCCCGTTTTGCCTGGTGACGCTACGCGGGCCTTGGGGCTGGACGCTGTTCGGGATTGTGTGGGGGCTGGCGGTGATCGGCATCTTGCAGGAGATCAAGCCCCGCTCGGAGAAGCGCATCCTGTCGATCGTGATCTATGCGGTGATGGGCTGGATCGTGCTGGTGGCGGTCAAGCCGCTGCTCGCGGCGTTGGGCACGGCAGGGTTTACCTGGCTGGCGGCGGGTGGGGTGTTGTACACCGTTGGCATTATCTTTTTTGCTTTGGAGGATCGCCTGCGCCATTCCCATGGCATCTGGCACTTGTTTGTGATCGGCGGCAGCCTGCTGCATTTTGTGGCGATCATGCATTACGTGCTCTGAATGTGGGAGGTGTGTTTAGAGACGTTCCAGCAGCTCACAGGCGCGACTGCCGAAAATCTCCAGCAGCCTGGCCAGCATATGCGGCGGGGGCTCGTTGGCGCGGGTCAATGCATAGAGGGTAATCGGCAGCGGCGGGGTGAGCGTGCGAATGTGGGTAGTGGCCGTTGAGGCACCCAGCGCGGTGAACGGATCGATCACGGTGAGGCCGGCGCCGGATTCGACCATCGCGCGGGCCAGGGAATAGGTTTGCACCGCGATCGTCACCCGAGGCGCGGGCTCTACATTTTCCAGGTAGCTGCCCAGCTTCGCTGCCAGCGGGTCAGCGCTGGACAAGCCGATCAAGGGCGCGCCGGCCAGTTCGGCCAACGGCAAGGGCTTGTGCCGTTCAGCGTCCGACCAGTAGCCTTTTGACGCCAGCGCCACCAGCACGCCGTTGGCCAGCACCTGGGTGGTGAGCCCCGGATGGCCGGAGAACGTGAGCGTCAACGCCAGGTCGATCTCGCGCATCAACAGCTTCTGCACCAGCTCGCCGCTATGGTCGCTGGACAGCTCACAGGCGATGTCCGGGTAATCACGCTTCCATTCCAGGATTGACGGCGGCAGCAGCGACAGCGCCAACGCCGGGATCGCACCGATGCGGATGCTTTGCCCCGGTTCGCGACGCAAGCTCTTGGCCAGACGCCGCACGCCTTGCAGGCTTGCGCTGACTTTTTCGACTTCGCTTTCCAGGGCCAGGGCTTCAGGCGTGGGCTGCAATTTGCCGCGTACCCGCAGGAACAGCGCAAAGCCAAGTTGCAGTTCGGCATGCTGCAACACTTTGGTCACAGCCGGTTGCGAGACGTGCAACAACTGCGCGGCGGCACTGATAGAACCAGTCTGGCGGATGGCCTGGAAGATTTCGATATGACGCAAGCGCATGGCGAGTCCCATAACCTTTGTTTATAGGTGCGCCATCTTTATTCATTGTCGGTGGCCTGTCACCTGGCTCTACGCTGAGTGCTGTCAATTAACGGCGGGAGGCGGGGATGGCCAGGCAGGTTTGCATCATCGGTGGTGGGGTTATCGGCCTGGCGAGCGCTTTTGCGTTGGTGCGTGCCGGCCATAGAGTGACGCTGATCGAAGCGCGTGACAGCCTGGGCAGTGAAACCAGTTACGCCAATGGCGGGCAGTTGTCCTACCGCTATGTTGCGCCGCTGGCCGACGCCGGGGTGCCGCTGCAAGCGATTGGCTGGTTACTGCGCGGTGACTCGCCGTTGAAGCTGCGCCCGCGTCTCGATCCCCAGCAATGGCGCTGGATGGCCGCCTTTATCGGCGCCTGTCGTAGTTCGGTGAACAAGCGCAATGCCGCTCACTTGCTGCGCCTGGCATCCCTGAGCCAGAACACCTTGCAGCAATGGCGCGAGGAAGATCGCCTGGGCGACTTCGATTGGCGACGCAATGGCAAGCTGGTGACGTTTCGCAACGCCAATACCTTTGAACATGCCCGCAGTAAAGTCACCAATGCCCTGCAACAGCAGGTGTTGTCCGCTAGCGATTGCACGCGCCTGGAGCCGGCGTTGGCCGGTGATGGTTTTGTCGGCGGGATCTACACGCCCAACGAGGAAGTAGCGGATTGTCATGCCTTTTGCCAGCAATTGGCGGCGCGGCTTGAAGCATCGGGGCGTTGCACGTTTTTGTTGGGGCGCAGGGTCACCGGGATTCGCCACACCGACGCAGTGGTGCACGCCCTTCAATTGGGTGATGAGGTGATGCCGGTCGAGCAACTGGTGCTGGCGGCAGGGCATCGCAGCGCTGAACTGGGCTTGCCGGGGTTGTCGCTGCCGCTGTATCCGCTCAAGGGCTACAGCCTGAGCGTGCCGATTGGCGCGCAGCACCGGGCGCCGAATGTGAGCATCACCGACTACGATCGCAAGATCGTCTACGCGCGCATCGGTGAGCAACTGCGGGTCGCGGCCATGGTGGACATTGTCGGCTTCGACGCGGGTCTTGATCCCAAGCGGCTGGCTTTGATGAAACGCCAGGCCCTTGAGACATTTCCCAATGCCGGCGACTACGCCCACGCGGTTGAATGGGCCGGTATGCGCCCGGCCACGCCCACCGGGGTGCCGCTGATTGGCGCAAGCCGCTACCGCAACCTGTGGCTGAATCTCGGCCACGGCGCCCTTGGCTTCACGCTGGCGTGCGGCAGCGGCCAACTGCTGGCCGAGTTGATCGGTCAGCGCAGCCCTTCCATCGATATGCAGGGCCTGACGCCCCGCGCCGCTTGACACTCGACCACCCGAAAACCAACGGAGAATAACAATGAAAAAGATCCTGTTGACCGGCTGTACCCTGGGCCTTTTGTTCGGCGCACAGGCCCATGGGGCCCAAGCGCCGCTGGAGGGCACCCTGGGCAAGATCGCCAACACCAGGTCCATCACCCTGGGATACCGCGATGCGTCGGTGCCGTTTTCCTATGTAGGGGATAGCAGTGGCAAACCCATGGGCTATTCAGTGGACCTGGCAAGCAAGATCGTCGAGCGTATCCAGCAGAAAACCGGGGTGGCCAACCTCAACGTCAAGTACACCCTGGTGACCTCACAGACCCGAATTGCGCTGGTGCAGAACGGTACCGTCGACCTGGAATGCGGCTCTACCGGGGTGACGGCCGACCGGCAGAAGCAGGTGGCGTTTTCCTACGGGTTTATTTACGTGAAGGGGCAATTGCTGACGGCGAAGGACAGCGGCATCAAGGGCTTTGCCGACCTTAACGGCAAGAACGTGGTCACCACCGCCGGTACCACCAACGAACGATTCCTCAAAAGCTACAACGCCGAACACAAGGCCAATATGTTTGTCATCAGCGCCAAGGACCACGGCGAGGCGTTCAAGATGCTCGAGACCGGCCGTGCGGCAGCGTTCTACATGGATGATGCGTTGCTCTACGGTGAACGTGCCAAGGCCAGGGACCCGCACAACTGGGTGGTGGTGGGCGAGGAGCAGTCGCGGGAGATCTACAGCTGCATGGTGCGCAAGGATGATCCGCAGTTGCTTGCGGTGGTCAATGAGACGCTGGGCGACCTGTACCGCTCGGGGGAGATCAACGGGATTTACCAGCGCTGGTTTGAACAGCCGATTCCGCCCAAGGGCCTGAACCTGGAGTTCCCGATGACCCGTGAGTTGAAGGCGATCATTGCCAACCCTACCAACGACCCAGTGGAGTAGGCGGTAGCAACCCAACCAAATGTGGGAGGGGGCTTGCCCCTCCCACAGTGTTGACTGGGTTTGCAAAGGGGTAGTTAGAAGTCGCCCCAGAGTTGTTGGGCGACGGCCAAGGCGACCACCGGTGCAGTCTCGGTGCGCAACACCCGAGGGCCGAGGCGGGCGGCGTGGAAGCCGGCGCCTTGGGCGGTGTCGACTTCGTTGTCGGTCAGTCCGCCTTCAGGCCCGATCAGGAAGGCCAGGCTCGCAGGCTTGGCGTGGCTGACCATCGGCTCGGCCACCGGGTGCAGTACCAGCTTCAAGTCTGCCTCGGCTTGCTTGAGCCAGTCCGCCAGTAACAGCGGCGGGTGAATCACCGGCACCGTCGAGCGCCCGCATTGCTCGCACGCGCTGATCGCCACCTGGCGCCAGTGCAGCAGGCGCTTGTCAGCACGTTCGTCCTTGAGGCGCACTTCGCAGCGCTCGCTGAAAATCGGGGTGATGGCGTTGACGCCCAGTTCGGTGGCTTTCTGGATCGCCCAGTCCATGCGCTCGCCCCTGGACAGGCCTTGGCCGAGGTGGATATGCAGCGGCGATTCGGCCTGGCCTTTGAAGCTTTCCGTCAGTTGCACGCTGACGCGTTTTTTACCGACTTCCAGCAAGCTGCCGAGAAACTCCTGGCCGGAGCCGTCGAACAGTTGCACGGCGTCGCCCTCGCTCATGCGCAGCACGCGGCTGATGTAATGCGCCTGGGCTTCGGGCAACTCGTGATCGCCGAGGCTCAGCGGGGTGTCGGTGAAAAAGCGGGACAGTCTCATATGTGTTCTCTGGAAAAGGGTGTGCAGAGCGGACGCGGAGCGTCCAGGGCTGCATTCCCACGCGGAGCGTGGGAACGATCATGGTTAACCTGGGTCGCGGAAGCCTGGGTGGAAGTCCTTCGGCACGGCAACGCTGACCTTGCTGTTGGTGGCGATATCGATGCCTTCACTCGCAACCTCGGCAAGGAAATCGATCTGCTCCGGGGTAATCACATACGGCGGCAGGAAGTACACCACGCTGCCCAACGGTCGCAACAGCGCGCCGCGTTCCAGGGCGTGCTCGAACACCTTCAGGCCACGGCGTTCCTGCCAGGGGTAGGCGGTCTTGGTAGCTTTGTCCTGCACCATCTCGATGGCCAGGACCATGCCGGTCTGGCGCACTTCAGATACATGCGGATGGTCGACCAGATGCGCCGTGGCCGTGGCCATGCGTTGGGCCAAGGCCTTGTTGTTTTCGATGACGTTGTCTTCTTCGAAAATATCCAAGGTGGCCAGGGCCGCCGCGCAGGCCAGCGGGTTGCCGGTGTAGCTGTGGGAGTGCAGGAAGGCGCGCAGGGTCGGGTAGTCGTCGTAAAAGGCGTCGTATACGTCGTCGGTGGTGACCACGGCGGCCAGCGGCAGGTAACCGCCGGTCAGGGCCTTGGACAGGCACAGGAAGTCCGGGCGGATGCCGGCCTGTTCACAGGCGAACATGCTGCCGGTGCGGCCAAAGCCCACGGCGATTTCGTCGTGGATCAGGTGCACGCCATAACGGTCACAGGCTTCGCGCAGCAGCTTGAGGTACACCGGGTGATACATGCGCATGCCACCGGCGCCCTGGATCAGCGGTTCGACGATCACGGCGGCGACGCTGTCGTGGTGCTCGGCCAGGGTCTGTTCCATGGCCTGGAACATCGTGCGCGAGTGCTCTTCCCAGCTCACGCCCTCGGGGCGCAGGTAGCAGTCCGGGCTCGGCACTTTGAGGGTGTCGAGCAACAATGCCTTGTAGGTTTCGGTAAACAGCGGCACGTCGCCCACCGACATCGCCGCGATGGTTTCACCGTGGTAGCTGTTGGTAAGGGTGACGAAGCGCTTCTTGTTCGGCAGGCCACGGTTGAGCCAGTAGTGAAAGCTCATTTTCAGCGCGACTTCGATACACGACGAGCCGTTATCGGCGTAGAAGCAGCGCGTCAGGCCATCTGGGGTCATCGCCACCAGGCGCTCGGACAGCTCGATCACCGGCTGATGGCTGAAGCCGGCGAGGATCACGTGTTCCAACTGGTCGACCTGATCCTTGATGCGCTGGTTGATGCGCGGGTTGGCGTGGCCGAACACGTTGACCCACCAAGAGCTGACGGCATCGAGGTAACGTTTGCCTTCGAAGTCTTCCAGCCATACGCCTTCACCGCGCTTGATCGGGACCAGTGGCAGTTGCTGGTGGTCTTTCATCTGGGTGCAGGGATGCCACAGCACCGCGAGGTCGCGTTGCATCCACTGGTTGTTCAAGCCCATCGGTGATCTCCTCGAAGCGGTCCCGCAACCTGCGCGGGCGAAACAATCGCGCAAGCCTATGCAATGGTGGCGTGGGTCACAAGCCATTGTGGGGAAATTCGCGGTAAATGCAGGACGGTCTGTCACGTTTCTTGGGAATAGTCTTAATCCCTTGTTAATTTATGATGCATAGCCTTCAGATCGCATTTCTCGATATTTCAAAGCGAAATTTTTCGCTTTAATTCGATAGGTAAAGCGCTAGTCTTGGGCACAGTTCTTACGGGATTAAGTTCATGCAGTTACGCAATTCATCGGCCCGCTATGGCTGGGTCAGCATGGTTTTGCACTGGGGCGTGGCCTTGGTGGTATTTGGATTGTTCGCCCTGGGCCTGTGGATGGTCGGTCTCGATTACTACAGTGCCTGGCGCAAAGACGCGCCGGACCTGCACAAGAGCATTGGCATCACGCTGTTCGCCATCATGCTGGTACGTATCGTCTGGCGCCTGGTCAGCCCGCCGCCCGCGCCGCTGGCCAGCTACAGCCGGCTGACCCGCATCGGCGCCGCGTTTGGTCACGCGTTCCTGTATGTGGGGCTGTTTGCCGTGATGATTGCCGGTTACCTGATTTCCACCGCAGACGGTGTCGGTATCCCGGTGTTTGGCCTGTTTGAGATTCCTGCCGTGGTTTCCGGACTACCGGACCAGGCAGACACCGCTGGCGTGGTGCATCTGTATCTCGCCTGGGTGTTGGTGGTCTTCGCCGGCTTGCATGGCGTGGCTGCGCTGAAACACCACTTTATCGATCGTGATGTGACCCTTAAGCGAATGCTGGGGCGCAAAGCCTGATGTTCAACCTCGACTCACAAGGAATAGAAAGCATGTTGAAAAAGACTCTCGCCGCTCTGGCTATCGGTACCGCCCTGCTGTCCGCAGGTCAGGTGATGGCTGCTGACTACAAGATCGACAAGGAAGGCCAGCACGCCTTCATCGACTGGAAAATCAGCCACCTGGGCTACAGCTCCATCCACGGTACCTTCAAGGACTGGGATGGTACTTTCAGCTGGGATGCCGCCAAGCCGGAAGCCAGCAAAATCGCAGTCGACGTGAAAACCGCCAGCCTGTGGTCCAACCACGCTGAGCGTGACAAGCACATCGCCAGCAAAGACTTCCTCGACGTGGCCAAGTTTGCCGACGCCAAGTTTGTGTCCACCGCGGTTAAACCCACCGGCGACAAAACCGCTGACGTGACCGGCGACCTGACTTTCCACGGTGTGACCAAGCCTGTGACCTTCAAGGCCACCTTCAACGGTGAAGGCAAGGACCCATGGGGCGGCGAGCGTGCAGGCTTCAACGCCAAGACCACGATCGACCTGAACGACTTCGGCGTGAAAGGCCCAGGCCCGACTTCGCAGACCGTCGACCTGGATATTTCGCTGGAAGGTGTGAAGCAGAAGTAATGTCCGCCTGACAATGCGGACCTTTGTGGGAGGGGGCTTGCTCCCGATAGCGGTGGGTCAGCCCCAGCAGTGCTGGCTGATCCATTGCTATCGGGAGCAAGCCCCCTCCCACATTTGATCTGGTCGAGTCAAAAAAAATGCCCCGCATCCAAGATGCGGGGCATTTTTTATGGCGCCTTGGAACTCAGCGGTTGCGGGTCAGCAGCGCTGGTTTTTCACCACGAGGACGGCCAGGCAGTTGATCCAACTGCTCGGGTGTCGGGAAGCGATCCGCTTTCGACTCCTTGTGGATGATCTTCGGTGCCGGGCCACCGCGCGGGTTTTGCACCGCAGGCTCGGACAGCGGCTGGTCGTCACGGGCCGGGCGGCGGTTGTTGCTGCGCGAGTCTTCGCGACGGGCCTGGCCGTCACGCGGTGCGCCGTTGCGCGGGCCGCTGCGTTTGGCCGGTGGTGTGCCGGTGGTGCCGCCGCTGCTGTTGCGCGGGCCGTTCTGGCGCGCGCCCTGTGGCTGGCCACCCCGTGGAGCGGCTGCGCCTGCGCCTTGTGCCGGGGCACCTGGGCGACGGCCACGGCCTTGCGCCGGCTTGGCTTGTGGCACGTAGTCAACGCGGTTACCGAAGTTATCCACATCGTCGTCGAGGAATTCGTCCGGGGCACGGTCGGATGCGGCGCGTGGAGGCTGGCTCGGCTGGCGCTGTTCGCGGGCCGGGGTGCCTTCACGGGGCTTCTGCTCGCGGGCCGGGCGTTCGCCACGGCTGCTGGTCGCAGTTTTTTCCTTGCCCTTGTCCTTGCCCTTGTCGCGACGGCCACCACCGCCACCGCCGCCGTTAGGGCCATCGCCCTTCGGACCGCGTGGGTTGCGGGGGTTGCGCACGTCAGGACGCTCGCGCGCTTCAGGCTTTTCGGCCTCCACGGCACTGGAATCGAAGCCCATCAGGTCGCCGTCGGCGATTTTCTGCTTGGTCATGCGCTCGATGCTTTTCAGCAGCTTTTCTTCGTCCGGTGCGACCAGGGAAATGGCCTCGCCCGAACGACCGGCACGGCCGGTACGGCCGATACGGTGCACGTAGTCTTCGTCGACGTTCGGCAGCTCGAAGTTGACCACATGGGGCAACTGGTCGATATCCAGGCCGCGCGCGGCGATATCGGTGGCGACCAGGATGCGCACACTGCCGGCCTTGAAGTCGGCCAGGGCTTTGGTGCGCGCGTTCTGGCTCTTGTTACCGTGGATGGCGACGGCGGTGAGGCCGTGCTTGTCCAGGTACTCGGCCAGGCGGTTGGCGCCGTGCTTGGTGCGGGTAAATACCAGCACCTGTTCCCAGGCACCGTGGGTAATCAGGTGCGCGAGCAGCGAACGCTTGTGGCTGGCGGCCAGGCGGAACACGCGTTGCTCGATACGCTCGACCGTGGTGTTGGGCGGCGTGACTTCGATGCGTTCCGGGTTGTGCAACAGCTTGCCGGCCAGGGCGGTGATGTCCTGGGAGAACGTTGCCGAGAACAGCAGGTTCTGACGTTTGGCCGGCAGGCGGGCGAGGACCTTCTTCACGTCATGGACAAAGCCCATGTCGAGCATGCGGTCGGCTTCGTCCAGCACGAGGATTTCCACGTGGGACAAGTCGACGCTGCCTTGGCCGCACAGGTCGAGCAAGCGACCCGGGCAGGCCACCAGCACGTCAACACCACGGGACATGGCCTGAACCTGGGGGTTCATGCCGACGCCGCCGAAAATGCAGGCGCTGACGAACTTCAGGTCGCGGGCATACAGCTTGAAGCTGTCGTGCACCTGGGCGGCGAGTTCGCGGGTAGGGGTCAGGACCAGTACGCGCGGTTGGCGCGGGCCGTGACGCTGGGATTTGTCCGGGTGACCGTTGGGGAACAACCGCTCCAGAATCGGGAGGGCGAAACCACCGGTTTTACCGGTACCTGTCTGCGCCGCAACCATCAGGTCGCGACCTTGCAACACGGCGGGAATGGCCCGCTGTTGCACCGGAGTAGGCTCGGTATAGCCCGCTGCCTCGATGGCGCGGACTAAAGCCTCGGAGAGACCGAGGGAAGCAAAGGACATGAGTAATCCTGTTTTAGTTAGGGCTTGGCCCAGAGGGATAATCTTGCCGGGCGTGAATGGCGCTTAGGGGAGCGTAATCCCGTCCGGTCCTGCTGCGTCTGGCGGGCACTCCACCGGCTCGCGCGGGCTGCAAAGCTGCGCTGTAGCGGGGTTGGGTGCCTTTTTCAAGACCTCAGCGGCCGGGCGTAAGCCTGGCGGAAAGGCCGGAGTATAACAGAGCAATCACTGCGCGCTGCTTTCCTGCTGCTCAACGGTGTATTCGGACGCGCTGATGGGCGCCGTTTGCGCCTGGATACCGCCATATTTGGCGCTCAAGGCGGCGTAGGCCGGCTCTTGCTTGAAGCGCCTGAGCTCAGCGGCAAAGCGCTGGACCAGCAAATCCATGCCCGCGCCACGGCGTACGGCAAGAAACTGCTGCTGGCGGCTGACCACCAGCGGCGCCTGGCTGACCTTGTCTTCCAGGCCCAATTGCTTGATCACGTGCTGCCCCACGCGACGGTCAGTGACCACCATATCGATGCGTCCCAGCATCAGCTTGCCGAAGTTGGCCTCATGGCTGGGAGCGGGTTCACGGGCAAAGCTGTCGGACGCGCCGAAGGCGTCGCCATACAGGTAACCGGGAGAGATGCCCACGCTCAGGCCGCGCAGGTCTTCGAGGGTTTCGGCGGGGTGCGGACGCTCATTGGCGTAGAACAGCACGAATTCGACCGTCGACAAGGGTTCGCTGGGGTAGAGCAGCAAGGCGTCGCGCTCGTGGCTGTGGAAAATATCCAGCGCGCCGTCGGCGTGGCCTTGGTCAAGCATCGCCAGGCAACGTTTCCAGGGCAGGAACTGCCATTGCACATCCACGCCGAGGCGCTGGAACACGATCACCGTGGTTTCGTAGTCCAGGCCACGCATGCTGCCGTTGTCGTCGTAGACGTAGGGCGCCCATGGTTCGGTGACAATGCGCAGTTTCTCGCCATAAGCGGCCAGGCTCAGGCAAGTGAAAAGCGTAGCGATCAACAACTTGAAAATGACGGGCATTCCCTGAGGTTACGACGCTACCGAGATAAAGAGAAGCTCTGGCACGCGCGTTGGCGCCGGGTCTCAGTTTACTGGCGCGTCCATCAGGTGAGCGTGGATCGCGGCACGCCGCTCGCCGAGGATCAGGCGCACCACCGGGTTGGCGAACCAGCGTTCGAGCTGGTGCGCGTCAATCGGGCGTTGCTGGCGCTCTTCCTGGTTCTGTCGGGCCTTGTCCCACCAAACGGGGCCGCAGGCCTGGTCGAATTCGTTTTCGTGTTCATAGCAACCGTAGAGGATTTCACGGATGAACTGCTGCTGGTGCTTGGGCAGCAACAGGGTAATCAGTTTGTACAGCGTGCGCTGCAAACGCGGCGGGCGCGGCAAGTGGGCGGACACCTGACGCGTGTCGGCCAGGGCCAGTGCACTGGTGGGCGCGGCGGCGTGCTTGGCGATCCAGGCCTTGACCTTGGCCCGGAACAGCTGCTTGCGGCTCCAGTAATGGTGGATCAGGTCCGGGCACTCGCGCACGTTGACGGTGCGGTAGGCGGCGATGGACAGGCAGAACTCTTCCAGTGTGTAGGCACCCTGGGCATGGGGAAACAGTTCGTCCATCAACTCGATCGAACGGTCGAGGATGTGCGCGTCCTTCTGGGTCAGGCCCATCACGCCGGAGTTGAGGGTCATCATGTCATCGTCGGCCACGCCCATCTCCAACAGGCGCTGGCGCAGGGCGGTGTAGAGGATGCTTTCGTGGTTATCGCCGTACTTGGTGTAGAAGGCGTTACACAGCAAGGTGCCCGGCTGCACACGCTCGAACAGCGTCAGGGGGGAACGGTGGAAAAACGTGTCGGTGTCGATCAGCAACGCTACCGGCGACTCTTGCAACACCTGGCGCAGCACAACGTGCTTGGTGCGAAAGTGATAACCGTGGGGTTCACTCCAGCGCTTGCGGGTCGCCTCGTCCAGCGGGCGTACACGCACCGGCAGCAGGCGATAGGGTTCGGGGTTGTCGCTGAAGACCTGGATGTCCACGGCTGCATCAGGGGTGTCCTGCAGGAAAGCCAATGCGCTGGCGATGCTGAATACCGCTTCCTGGTGGTAGGTTTCGGCGCCGAAGACGAGGTAGACCAGCTGCGGACGGGAAGAGGAAGACACTGTATTCATGGACTGCGGGGTTCCGTGTGTATGTGAAGCACAAAGGCCCTCGTTTGAACGAGGGCCTTGGCACAACCGGGCAAGCCTTAGCGTGGCAGCTTGAGGTTGTTCCAGATGGCAAGGCTGGGTTCAGCCTGGTTCAGGGTATAGAAGTGCAACCCTGGCGCACCACCTTGCAACAATTGCTCACACATCTCGGTGATGACCTGCTCGCCGAACGCCTGGATGCTTTTGACGTCGTCGCCATAGGCTTCCAGTTGCTTGCGCACCCAGCGCGGGATTTCGGCACCGCAGGCGTCGGAGAAGCGCGCCAGCTTGCTGTAGTTGGTGATTGGCATGATGCCCGGCACGATCGGGATGTTCACACCCATGGCGCGTACACGCTCGACGAAGTAGAAGTAGCTGTCGGCGTTGAAGAAGTACTGGGTGATCGCGCTATTGGCGCCGGCGTTGGCCTTGCGTACGAAGTTCTTGAGATCGTCTTCGAAATTGCGCGCCTGGGGGTGCATCTCCGGATAAGCGGCCACTTCGATGTGAAAGTGATCGCCGCTTTCTTCGCGGATGAAGCTCACCAGGTCATTGGCGTAGCGCAGCTCACCGCTGGCCATGCCCATGCCGGAGGGCAGGTCGCCACGCAGGGCGACGATGCGCTTGATGCCGGCGGCTTTGTATTGGGTCAGCAGGCCGCGCAGGTCGGCTTTGCTATCGCCCACGCACGACAAGTGCGGAGCGGCAGGAACTTTGACTTCACTTTCGAGCTGCAGCACGGTGTTGATCGTGCGATCACGGGTCGAACCGCCGGCGCCGTAGGTGCAGGAAAAGAAGTCGGGCTGGTAGCTGGCCAACTGCTTGGCAGTGGTCATCAGTTTTTCATGCCCAGCATCGGTCTTGGTCGGGAAGAACTCGAAGCTGTAGCGACGGTCTTGGGACATGGGGAGGTCTCCAGCTGCGAGTTGCAAGCTTCAAGCTGCAAGAGGGCGGTGCGCCTGTTCTTGCAGCATGAAGCTCACAGCTCGCGGCTGCTTAAAGAGCAATGAAGTAGCAAACCCTCAGCACAAACGCTTTTCCTTGGCGCTT
Organism: Pseudomonas sp. R4-35-07; assembly: GCF_003852235.1. NCBI lineage: Bacteria > Pseudomonadati > Pseudomonadota > Gammaproteobacteria > Pseudomonadales > Pseudomonadaceae > Pseudomonas > Pseudomonas sp. R4-35-07. The sequence continues at coordinate 5,421,780 of NZ_CP027732.1, read as the reverse complement.
GTAGCTGAAAGCTTGCAGCTGCTTAGTACCGATAAGCGTGCGGCTTGAACGGACCTTCAACGGTCACGCCGATGTAGTCGGCCTGGGTCTTGGTCAGTTGGGTCACCACGCCGCCGAAGCCGCGGACCATTTCCAGGGCCACTTCTTCGTCGAGTTTCTTCGGCAGTACTTCCACGGTCAGGCGCTCGGCTTTCTGGGCAGGCGACAGGTCGGCGTATTTCTGTTGGAACAGGAAGATCTGCGCCAGTACCTGGTTGGCGAACGAGCCGTCCATGATGCGGCTTGGGTGGCCGGTCGCGTTACCCAGGTTCACCAGACGGCCTTCGGCCAGCAGGATCAGGTAATCGTCGTTCTGCGGGTCGAAATCGCCCGAGCCGGTACGGTGAACCTTGTGCACCTGTGGCTTTACTTCTTCCCATGCCCAGTTCTTGCGCATGAAAGCGGTGTCGATCTCGTTATCGAAGTGGCCGATGTTGCAGACCACTGCGCGTTTCTTCAGCGCCTTGAGCATGTTCGCGTCGCAGACATTCACGTTACCGGTGGTGGTCACGATCAGGTCGATCTTGCCCAGCAGCGCCTTGTCGATGCTCGCTTCGGTGCCGTCGTTGATGCCGTCGATGAACGGCGAAACCACTTCGAAACCGTCCATGCAGGCTTGCATGGCGCAGATCGGGTCAACTTCGGAGACCTTGACGATCATGCCTTCCTGGCGCAGGGACTGGGACGAACCCTTGCCCACGTCACCGTAGCCGATCACCAGGGCTTGCTTGCCCGACAGCAGGTGGTCGGTGCCGCGCTTGATGGCGTCGTTGAGGCTATGACGGCAGCCGTATTTGTTGTCGTTCTTGCTCTTGGTCACCGAGTCGTTGACGTTGATGGCCGGGATTTTCAGCTCGCCCTTGGCCAGCATGTCCAACAGGCGGTGTACGCCGGTGGTGGTTTCTTCGGTCACGCCGTGGACGCGGTCGAGCATCTGCGGGTATTTCTTGTGCAGCAGCTCGGTCAGGTCGCCGCCGTCGTCGAGGATCATGTTGGCATCCCAAGGCGCGCCGTCCTTGAGGATGGTTTGCTCCAGGCACCACTCGTACTCGGCCTCGGTTTCGCCTTTCCAGGCGAACACCGGAATACCGGCGGCGGCGATAGCGGCAGCGGCCTGGTCTTGAGTCGAGAAAATATTGCAGGACGACCAACGCACTTCGGCACCCAGGGCAACCAGGGTTTCGATCAGCACGGCAGTCTGGATGGTCATGTGGATGCAGCCGAGAATCTTCGCACCCTTGAGCGGCTGCTCAGCGGCGTATTTGCGACGCAGGCCCATCAGGGCTGGCATTTCGGATTCGGCGATAAAGGTTTCGCGACGGCCCCAGGCGGCGAGGGACATGTCGGCGACTTTGTAGTCGTTGAATTCTGCAGGCGTAATTACAGCGCTCATGAAGAGCCTCCATTCGTAGTGTGCGAATGGGCGCCGTTGTGCGTTTAGTATCAAGCCAGGTGAGCCAGGCCAGACAACGCCCCATCCGAGCCTGACAGGCCAAGCCTGCTGCAGCGCCCCTCGGACAGGTGGCGGGAGAACGGGAGTAGCCGTTCGAAATCGGGGGCGATTATAGCTTTCTTTGGTTGGCTAGTGGCAAGTGACAAGCTACAAGCGGCAAGTAAAAGCGAATCGGCTTTTAACTTGCAGCTTGTCGCTTAAAACTTGAAGCTGGGGGGAGAAATTTATCGCTCAAACACCTCGGAGTCCGCCCCCCATGAACTTCCACACCCGCAAATGGGTAAAACCCGAAGACCTCAACCCCAACGGCACCCTGTTCGGCGGCAGCCTGCTGCGCTGGATCGACGAAGAAGCGGCGATCTACGCGATCGTGCAATTGGGTAACCAGCGCGTGGTGACCAAGTACATCTCCGAAATCAACTTCGTCAGCGCCTCGCGCCAGGGTGACATCATCGAACTGGGCATCACCGCAACCGAGTTCGGCCGCACCTCCATCACCCTGACCTGTGAAGTGCGTAACAAAATCACCCGCAAGAGCATCCTGACCGTAGAGAAAATGGTCTTCGTCAACCTCGGTGAAGACGGCCTGCCAGCGCCTCACGGCCGCACCGAAATCAAATACGTGAAGGATCAGTTCGAGGGCGACGGTCTTTCCGAGTAACAGCGTGGCGGTGTAAATACTGTCTTCAAGAGTCCGATGGAGTTGGGTCAAGGCCTGGAGGATTGCGCTTTAGTTGCCTGGTCACTGAACAGCCACGGTGGCGGCGTGTCGTAGCTACACGCCCCCCTTGGACACCGGAACATCATGGCCACCGACGAAGCAGGCAAAACCCCCAACCTGTCCCACGAAGAGCAGCAGGACGTAGACAAGAACCAGCCGCCCCGCGCGGCGGTGCTGCATGAAATCATCCGTACTCAGGGCGACCAGGAGCTGGAGCGCAACGTCGCGGCGTTGTGGTGGTCTGCCCTGGCTGCCGGGTTGACCATGGGGCTGTCGCTGATGGCCATGGGATTGCTCAACTCGCGCTTGCCGGACGGCGAAGCGTTCAAGGTCATCGCCAGCTTTGGTTATTGCGCGGGGTTCCTGGCGGTGATCCTCGCGCGCCAGCAACTGTTTACCGAAAACACCCTCACTGCCGTATTGCCGGTGATGAGCAAACCGACTCTGGCCAATGCCGGGCGCCTGTTGCGGCTCTGGACGGTGGTGCTGGTGGGCAACCTGTGCGGGACCTTGCTGGTGGCTTATGTGATGTTGCACCTGCCGATCTTCGATGCAAAGACCGACCTGGCCTTCCTCGAAATCGGGCGCAAGGTCATGGAGAATGACAGCGGCCAGATGTTCGCCAAGGGCATCGTCTCCGGCTGGATGATCGCCACCATGGTGTGGATGATCCCGTCGATGGAAAGCGCCAAGATGTTCATCATTATTGTGATCACCTACCTCATGGCGCTGGGGGACTTTACCCACATCGTAGTGGGTTCGGCGGAAGTGTCCTACCTGGTGTTTGCCGGCGAACTGTCCTGGCATGACTTCTGGCTGATATTTGCCGGCCCGACCCTGGCCGGCAATATCATCGGTGGCAGCTTCATCTTTGCGCTGATCAGCCATGCGCAGATTCGTAGCGAAGGCAAGGTGCTTTCCGGGACTCACGTCGGCGCAGCGGAGCAGCGTCCTCAAAGCAAGGAAAAGCAATGATGCAGCCCCGCACAAGGCTCAAATGCGAGCTTTGCGGGGCGTTCCGGGAACCTTCAGGCCTTGGACCGGTACGTCGGCGAGATTGGCCGCAGGCGTGCTGTCAGGTGCCTTCAATTGGCCTTCCCACCGAGCAATTACCAGCGGCGCCAACGCGTTGCCCAGCACATTCAATGCCGTGACTGGCATATCCATCAGGCGATAAACGCCTGCAATGATCGCCACGCCCTCTACGGGGAGCCCCGCTGCAGTCAACGTCGCGGTAAGGATGATAAACATGAAGCCTGGCACGCCCGCTGCGCCCTTCGACGTCAACACCATGATCAATATCAGCATCCCCTGATCGGCCAGGCTCAAGTCGATGCCATACGCTTGGGCGATGAACAACGTGCCCAGTGCAGCGAACAGCGATGCGCCATCCAGGTTGAACGAGTAGCCCAACGGGATAACCATGCTGGTAATAGGGCGTGGCGCGCCGTAGCGCTCCATCTTCTCGATCAATTGAGGCATCACCGTCGCTGAGGCGGCACTGCTATAGGCCAGCAGCAATTCACTGCGTATTTCTCGCACCAAATGGAAAAAACCGACACCCACCAATCGAGCGACTGCACCCAATATGCACAGGGCAAATAACAGCACTGCGACATAAGTCGTGCCGATCAGCTTGGCCAACGGCAGCAGGGCACTGAGGCCAAAGCTGGCGACGGTGACCGCTATCAGCCCGAAAATGCCTATCGGCGAGTAGTGCATTACCAGATGGGTGACTTTGAACATGGTGTCTGAGATGCCCTGCATCACACTGATCAGCGGAGCCTTGCGCTGCTCAGGCAACATAGACAAGGCGCAGCCGAACAGGATGGCGAAAAACAGCACCGACAGTAGCTTGCCCTGCGACATGGCCAACACGATGTTATCCGGCACGATCGCCAATAGCGTCTGGCCCAGGTTCTGCGTTGTGCTGTTGGCAGCCAGCCCTGTTACGGGTGTTGGCAAAGTGCTGCCGAATTCTGCGCCCGAGCCGGGCGCGACGACATTACCCACAATCAGGCCGAAGACGATTGCAATACTGGTGATCGTGAAGAAATAAACGAGGGTCTTCACGCCGACACGTCCCAAGGCGGCGGGATTTCCCATGCCGGCAATGCCGACCGTCATGCAAGCGAAGACCAGAGGCACGACGATCATCTTCATCAGCTTGATAAACAGGTCGCCTGCCGGTTGCAGCAGGTTGTCAATGAACCAGGACTTATGTTCGGGAAACTGGTTAAGAAGGATACCGACGATTATTCCGGCTGCCAGGCCGATCATAATCCGGGTGACGAGGCTGGTTGGTTTTTTGGTGTTCATGCAGGTGACCCTTATTGTTGTAGTTGTCAGGGGTTTATTGAGCGAACAGTCCAGCGAAATCCTTGAAGCCTTTCACTTCGATGGGATTGCCGCTGGGGTCGAGAAAAAACATCGTGCGCTGTTCGCCCGGCTCGCCGGCGAAACGAACCACCGGCGGGATCTCGAAGGGCGTGCTCATTTGAGTGAGACGCTCGGCCAGTGCCAGCCACTCCTCCAGCGGTAACACCACACCGAGGTGCGGCATCAGCACATGATGGTCCCCCACCAGGCCGGTACGCGTCGTGGGGAAGGGCGTGCCCAGGTGCAGTGAAAGCTGGTTGCCGAAAAAGTCGAAGTCGATCCAGGTCTCGCTGCTGCGGCCTTCTGCGCAGCCCAAAACATCTCGATAAAAAATGCGCGCCTTGTTTAAGTCATAAACATGGTATGCAGCGTGGAAGGGTCTGTTCATGAGCGGAATCTCTGTAGGGGGATCCTCAAATTAAACAGGCCGCGCATCCGGGTAAAACGGGTTCGCGTTGGTCTGAGCGAAAGGAAAATTTATGGATATTCGATTCCTGAGAAGCCTGGTCGCGGTCATTGAAACCGGCTCCATTGCTGCGGCGGCGCGACGCGAAAACCGTACCGCAGCGGCGATCAGCCAACGGGTCAAGGCGCTTGAGCGGACGCTGGGGTGCACGCTGCTTATGCGCACGGCGCATGCCGCGTGGCCGTCGGACCAGTGCCTGCTGCTGTTACCAAAAATTCAGGCAGTCATCGAGCAGGCGCGCGAGTTGCAGGAGGACCTGAGTCAGGATGGCTTATCGGGAGAGATCAAGATCGGCGCTATTTCAACGGCATTGACCGGCGTCTTGCCAAGAACGATCGAGCGACTGGCACTTTCAGCACCGGAGCTGAAGCTGAAGATCACACCGGGTGACTCCAGAAGCCTCTATGAGAGATTGCTTGCCCGCGAGTTGGACGCGGCGATTCTTGTCAGACCGCCGTTTGAGCCGCCCAAGGCGTTAGCGACCACCTTGCTGCGGGCCGAACCCCTGATTCTGATTGCTCCCGCTGAGTGTGACGCGCAGACCTTCGAAGCATTGCTGCGCGAGCGGCCATTCATTCGCTATGACGCCCGTTCGTGGGGTGGGCAGATTGCCCAGCGTTTTCTGGATGAACAGTCCTTTGCTCCGCAGGTATTGTGTGAGCTGGATGCCTTGGAAACCATCGTCATGCTGGTCGCCCAAGGCATGGGTGTATCACTGGTACCGCAGTGGTCGGGGATGTCGAGCCGTGGCCTATGTGTCTTGTCGGTCGACGACGCGTCGCGCTATTCGCGGGATCTGGTTGTCATGCACAGCTCGATGCCGCGCCGCCCACTGGCGATGCGGCACCTGCTTGAACATCTGTGCAGAGCGCCCGTAGGCAAACTTGTGGTGTAGAAATGTAAATGCTCAGGGGCTCACTGCGACTCGGCTACGCGCTTTACGACCCGGCCAATGGTCAAGCCTTGCAACAAGATCGACGACAGCACCACGATATAGGTGATGCTCAGCAACAAGTCGCGTTCCGGGCCCAGCGGCAATGCCAGGGCCAGTGCTACCGAGACGCCACCGCGCAAACCGCCCCAGGTCAGGATGCGGATGGTGCCGCGCGGTACCGTACGCCAGCGGCGCAGCAGCAGGATCGCCGGCGCCACGGTCAGCAGGCGTGACAGCAGGATCGCCACAGCGAGCAAACTGGCCGCCAATACGTGCAGCCAGTTGAACGGCAACAGCAGCAGTTCCATGCCGATCAATGCAAACAGCAGGGCGTTGAGCATGTCGTCGAGCAACTCCCAGAAACCATCCAGATAGCGCCGGGTCATGTCGTTCATCGCCAGCTTGCGGCCCAGGTTGCCGATGATCAGCCCTGCCACCACCATCGCAATCGGTGCCGAGACGTGCAGTTCAGTGGCCATCGCCGAGCCGCCGATCACCAGCGCCAGGGTCAGCATGACTTCAATCTGGTGCTGCTCGATGCTCTTGATCATCAGGTACACGAGGTAACCGATCAGCCCACCGAACACCACACCGCCAAGTGCCTCATGGGCGAACAGCATGGCCGTGGCGCCGACGGTCGGTGTTTCACCGAGCTGCGCGATGCCCAGCAGGACGGTGAACACCACCACTGCGGTGCCGTCGTTGAACAACGATTCGCCGACGATCGTGGTTTTCAGCGGTTTCGAGGCGTTGGCGGTACGCAGCACGCCCAGTACCGCAATCGGGTCGGTCGGCGAGATCAGCGCGCCGAACAGCAGGCAATACAGGAAACTCACGTGCCAGCCGAACAGGGCGAAGATGTAGTACGCCAGGCTGCCGATCACCAGGGTAGCGATCAATACGCCAAAGGTCGCCAACAGGCCGATGGGCCAGCGGTAGCTGCGCAGGTCGCTCAGGTTGACGTGCAACGCGCCGGCGAACAGCAGGAACGACAGCATCCAGTTCATCAGCAAATCGCCGAAGTCGATCTGGCCGATCAGTTGCTGGATGCGCTCTTCCAGGCCGGGGTAGCCGATGAAACTGAGGCCTTGCAGGATCAGCGAAAACAGCAGCGCAGTGACCATTACACCGATGGTCGGCGGCAGGCCGATAAAACGAAAGTTCACATAGGTGAGCAGGGTGGTGAGGCAAATGAAGGCGGCGACAAGTTCAAGCATCCGGGGTCCTTGGGACGGGGAAATGTAGGTGCACAGCGTGCGTCGGGAAGTTGTTTAGTATAAACAGGTGCCCTTACAGGAAAGAACCTTTCGGCCGATCATGGCTCATAGCTTGAACGTCGGCGCCGATCGGCCTGTGAGTGATGACGCTCTGACTGCCTTGATAAAACCAAAAAAGGGAATGACTGATGACAGTGGCTTTCTGGTGTGTGTTGATCGCAATCTTTCTGCCGTACCTGTGTACCGGTGTGGCCAAGTTCAGCGGCGGCAAGTTCGGGCCGCGGCATAACCACGACCCGCGCGCGTTCCTGGACACGGTCGAAGGCGTTGCCAAGCGTGCCCACAATGCGCAACTCAACAGCTTTGAAGTCACCCCGGCCTTTGCGGCGGCGGTGATCATCGCACACTTGGCCGGCACCGCCGAGCTGGTGACGATCAACGTGCTGGCGGTGCTGTTCATCACCAGCCGCCTGCTGTACATCATTTGCTACCTGGCGGACTGGGCGCTGTTGCGTTCGCTGGTGTGGGCCGTGGGGATGGCGTTGATCGCGAGTTTCTTCTTTGTCTCGATCTGACGGTTAACGCACATACCTTGTGGGCGCTGGCTTGACTGCGCTGTGCATAGGTTATTGGGTTAGAACAACCGGGCAAGCAGGGCGGTCACGGCGGTTTCCACCCGCAGGATACGTGCGCCAAGTTGCACCGGTTGCAGGCCGGCCTTGGTCAGCAGCTCGACTTCATAGGGAATCCAGCCGCCTTCCGGCCCAATCGCCAAGGTCACCGGTTCCTCCAGGCCTCGTGGGCAGGGCGGGTAGTCGCCGGGGTGGCCGATCAGGCCAAGCGTGCCCTCAGCCATGGCCGGCAGGCGATCTTCAACGAACGGCTTGAAGCGTTTCTCGATAATGATCTCGGGCAGTACCGTGTCCCGCGCCTGTTCCAGGCCCAGGATCAGTTGCTCGCGGACCGCCTGCGGCTCAAGGAACGGCGTTTGCCAAAAGCTTTTTTCCACCCGGTAACTGTTGACCAGCACCACCTTGGGCACGCCCATGGCCGCAACGGTTTGCAGCACCCGGCGCAGCATCTTCGGGCGTGGCAGCGCCAGCAGCAGGGTCAGCGGCAGTTTGCTCGGCGGCGGTTGGTCGAAGCTGACCTGCAGCTCGGCCTCGCTGTCTTGCAGGCGCAGCAACTGCGCATTGCCCATCGCCCCGCCAATACGCCCCACTCGCAGGTTGTCACCCACCTCGGCGCGATGCACTTGCTGCATATGCACCAGGCGCCGATCACGCAGGATCACCCGGTCGGCCGCAATAAAATCGGCCTCTTCGAGTAGCAGCAGGTTCACGGCTGGGTCGCTGGCGGCTGGTCGTCGTCGGCGGCCTGATCATCCGGGTGTTCGCCACGCTTGCTGATCAAGCCGCTGAACAGGATGCCGATCTCGAACAGCATCCACATCGGCACGGCCAGCAGGGTCTGGGAGAAGATGTCTGGCGGGGTAAGGATCATGCCGACCACGAAGCAGCCGATGATCACGTACGGGCGGATCTTCTTCAGGTACTTCACATTGACCACGCCGATCCACACCAGCAACACCACCGCCACCGGGATTTCGAAGGCCACGCCAAAGGCGAAGAACAGCGTCATCACGAAGTCGAGGTAGCTGGTGATGTCGGTCATCATCTCCACGCCGGCCGGGGTGGCGGCGGCGAAGAATTTGAAGATCAGCGGAAACACCAGGAAGTAGGCGAACGCCATGCCGGTGTAGAACAGCAGGATGCTCGACACCAGCAACGGCACGGCGATGCGTTTCTCATGCTTGTACAGCCCCGGCGCGATGAAGCCCCAGATCTGATGCAGGATCACTGGGATCGCCAGGAACAGCGAGACCATCATGGTCAGCTTCAACGGCGTCAGGAACGGCGACGACACGTCGGTGGCGATCATCGTCGCGCCCGCCGGCAAATACTGGCGCAGTGGCGTGGAGACGAAGGTATAGATCTGCTGGGTAAAGGCGAACAGCCCGGCAAAAATGATGAAGATGGCCGCTACGCAACGCAGCAGGCGGGTACGCAGCTCGGTGAGGTGCGAGACCAGCGGCATGTGCTGGTCGTTTTCCGGTTTATCAGCGCTCATGGGGCTCGCGGCGGCAATGTAGGGTCATGGGGCGCGGGCGACGCAACGGGCGTCGGCGCAGGCTCTGTCGGGGTGGTTGCGGCTGCTGGCGCGATGCTGTTTTCAACCACAGGTTCCGCAGGTTTGGCGGGTTCCTGCACCGGCGACAGAATCTTGCGCGTTTCCTGCTCCAACGACAGGATGTGTTCGTTGTGCAGCTGTCGACGGATCTCGTCGGCCCCGATTTCCCGTTCAACTTCCTGTTTGATCGCGTTGAAACTACGTTTCAGGCGCCCGATCCACAGGCCGGCTGTGCGTGCTGCACCGGGCAGGCGTTCCGGCCCCAATACCAGCAGGGCGACGAGGCCGACGAGCAGCAGTTCAGAGAAGCTGATACCAAACATTAGTCAGTGCTCACGAGTCTTTGCGGGTCGGCTCTTCGACTTTTTCAGCCTGCACGTCGAAGGTACGACGCTCGGTGATCGGCTGGGCGGCCTGAGGGTGCACCGGTTGGGCTGGCGGAACCGGATTCACCACCGGGTCGGCAGGTTTTTCGTCATCGTTCATGGCCTTGCGAAAGCCCTTGATCGACTCACCCACGTCGGTGCCGAGGTTTTTCAGTTTCTTGGTGCCGAACACCAAGACCACTACCACCAGAATGACGATCCAGTGTTTCCAGTCGAAAATACCCATGCTGCAAATCCTCGATAAAAGTTATTCAGGCGGACGGGCGCGAGGCCTTTTCAGCGTGCCCGGACAGGCCGAAGCGACGGTCCAGTTCATCCAGCACGGCCTGTGGATGCTGCCCCAGTTGGGCGAGCATGACCAGGCTATGGAACCACAAGTCGGCGGTCTCATAGATGACATCGCTGCAATCGCCGCTGATCTGCGCATCCTTGGCGGCAATAATCGTCTCGACGGATTCTTCGCCGAGCTTTTCCAGGATCTTGTTCAGACCCTTGTGATACAGGCTGGCGACGTAGGAGCTGTCGGCATCCGCGCCTTTGCGCTCTTCCAGCACCTGGGCCACACGGTTCAGGGTATCGCTCATGTTCAATGTCCTGCCGAATAGATGGCGTGCGGGTCTTTGAGTACCGGTTCCACCACCTTCCATTCGCCGTTTTCGAACACGCGATAGAAGCAACTGTGACGGCCGGTGTGGCAGGCGATGCCGCCGACCTGTTCGACCTTGAGGATCACCACGTCGGCATCGCAGTCCAGGCGCAACTCATGCAGTGTTTGCACATGCCCGGACTCTTCGCCCTTGCGCCACAGTTTGCCACGCGAACGTGACCAGTAGATGGCGCGCTGCTCAGCGGCGGTGAGGCTCAGGGCCTCGCGGTTCATCCAGGCCATCATCAGCACGCGCCCGGTCTTGTAGTCCTGGGCAATGGCCGGCACCAGGCCGTCACTGTCCCACTTGATCTCGTCCAGCCAGTCTTTCATGTTCGGCTCCGGCAATTTGCGACAGTGTATAACCGGATGGGTTATCGACGCACGATCAGATAAACGCCCACGGCCACCATGATGCCGGCCGGCCACTGGCCCAGTTGATTCAACGGGCCACCAATCGCCAGCATGACCCCACCCACCAGATGCGCGGCACCGAGCAGGCGCAGGAACCAGTCGTCCTTGCGCTTGCGCCATGGCGGCTCGGGATCCTTGGCGTGCGGCTGGGACATGCGCTCCAGCAAATCGCGGGTCATGTTGGCCAGGTGCGGCAGCTGTTCCATCTGGCTGTGCAGGTTGCCCAGCATGGTTTTCGGGCTCATCCGCTCACGCATCCAGCGTTCCAGGAACGGCTGCGCGGTGTTCCACAGGTCGAGGTCCGGGTACAGCTGACGGCCCAGCCCTTCGATGTTGAGCAAGGTTTTCTGCAGCAGCACCAACTGCGGCTGCACTTCCATATTGAAGCGCCGCGCGGTCTGGAACAGACGCATCAGCACCTGACCGAACGAAATATCTTTTAACGGTTTTTCAAAGATTGGCTCGCACACGGTGCGGATCGCCGCTTCGAATTCGTTGAGCTTGGTTTCCGCCGGCACCCAGCCCGAGTCGATGTGCAACTGCGCCACGCGGCGGTAGTCACGCTTGAAAAAGGCGAACAGGTTGCGCGCCAGGTAGTCCTGGTCTTCCGGCGTGAGACTGCCGACGATGCCGCAGTCGATCGCAATGTATTGCGGGCTCCACGGGTTGACGGTGCTGACGAAGATATTGCCGGGGTGCATGTCGGCGTGGAAGAAACTGTCGCGGAACACCTGGGTGAAGAAAATCTCCACGCCGCGTTCGGCCAGCATCTTCATGTCGGTACGCTGGTCGGCCAGGGTTGCGAGGTCGGTGACCTGCACACCGTAGATGCGCTCCATCACCAGCACTTTGGGGCGGCACCAGTCCCAATACACTTGCGGCACATACAGCAGTTGCGAGCCTTCGAAATTGCGGCGCAGCTGGCTGGCGTTGGCGGCCTCGCGCAGCAGGTCGAGCTCGTCGTAGATGGTTTTTTCGTAATCGGCCACCACATCCACCGGATGCAGCAGGCGCGCATCGGCGGAAAAACGTTCGGCGGCGCGGGCGAGAATGAACAGCCACGCCAGGTCCTGGCCGATGATCGGCTTGAGGCCCGGGCGGATCACCTTCACCACGACTTCTTCGCCGCTCTTGAGCTGCGCGGCATGCACCTGCGCGACCGAGGCTGATGCCAGCGGCTCGACATCGAAGCGGCTGAACACCTCGGTGATCTTCTTGCCCAGCTGCTCTTCGATCAGCTTCATCGACACCTGCGAATCGAACGGCGGCACGCGGTCTTGCAGCAGCATCAGTTCATCGGCGATGTCTTCGGGCAGCAGGTCGCGGCGCGTCGATAGGATCTGCCCGAACTTGATGAAGATCGGCCCCAGGTCCTGCAATGCCAGGCGCAGGCATGCGCCTCGGCTCAGCTCCAGCTTTTTACGCGGCAACCAGCGCCACGGCAGCACATAGCGCACCGCCAGCAGGAACCATGGCAGGGGCAGGGCGAACAGCAGGTCATCGAGGCGGTAGCGGATTACGACGCGCTGGATACGAAACAAACGGCGGACGGCGAGCAGCTTCATGCGTTATCGCTTGGATCAAGGGAACGGCTCAGGCGCTCGAAGCGGGCCTCGAGGCGTTCCAGGTCGATTTTGGCCTTGTCGAGCTCACGAAAGCGCGCTTGCGCTTCCCGTTGCCCGACCAGGGTGCGCGATTCTTCGCTCAGGTATTCGGTGAGGTTCTGGTTGAGGCTGGCGAACCCTTGCTGGTACCAGCGCGAACGGCTGCGCAGGTGACCGCTGACCAACTGGGTGGCGACGGGGCCGATCCAGCGTGACAGTTCGTATTCCCAGTCCAGCTCCAGGTCTTGCAGCACGGCGGCCAGGTCCATCAGCACCGCGCTGTCGCCTTCCAGCGCCACTTCGGGGCTGTGCAGGATAGCGGTCTTGTTGCGGCTCAGCGCCAGGTGCAACAGGCTGGAGGCAGGCGCACGCAGGGTGCAGTCGGCCTCGGCGGCCCATTGCGTTGCGAGCAGCAGGCCTTCATCGCTGGGCAGGATAAACAGCTGCAAGGCGGGGCTGCGGCAATCGACGGCGATGACTTTGCCGGTCAGGTGCGCAAGCCGCGCCAGTGCGGTGCTGTCCAGGCGCAAAACACGGTTAAGGCCGTGTTCGACGCTTGCCAGAAGGCCTGCGAGCAACATCAGGGCTTGATGCCGCGGTGCAGGGCGACGATGCCCGAGGTCATGTTGTGGTAGGTCACGCGGTCGAAACCTGCCTCCACCATCATCGACTTCAGGGTTTCCTGGTCGGGGTGCATGCGGATCGATTCGGCCAGGTAGCGGTAGCTCTCGGCGTCATTGGTGATCAGCTTGCCCATCAACGGCATGAAGGCGAACGAGTAGGTGTCGTACACCTTGGACATCAGCGCGTTGGTCGGCTTGGAGAACTCCAGCACCAACAGGCGGCCACCCGGCTTGAGTACGCGCAGCATCGAGCGGATCGCGTCTTCCTTGTGGGTGACGTTGCGCAGGCCGAAGGCGATGGTCACGCAGTCGAAGTGGTTGTCGGGGAATGGCAGCTTTTCGGCGTCGGCCTGGACGAATTCGATATTGCCGGCCACGCCCTTGTCGAGCAGGCGGTCACGCCCAACCTTGAGCATCGAGCCGTTGATATCGGCCAATACCACCTGGCCGGTCGGCCCCACGAGCTTGGAAAACTTGGCCGCCAGGTCACCCGTACCGCCGGCGATGTCCAGCACGCGATTGCCGGTGCGTACGCCCGACAGTTCGATGGTGAACCGCTTCCACAGGCGGTGCATGCCGCCGGAGAGCACGTCGTTCATCAAGTCGTACTTGGCGGCTACGGAGTGGAACACCTCAGCGACTTTTTCCGCTTTCTGGCTTTCCGGGACGTTCTTGAAGCCGAAGTGAGTGGTGGGTTCGGCATCGCTGCCTTTGCGCTGATCAGTCATATCGCTGTCACCAAAAGAGAATGCGGGACATGATAATCCCCAGGGCCTGCTTTGTCTTGGCAAGGCTGAAGGTAAGATAGGTGCTTATCGAGACCTTTTGCCGCATCGAAGGTTTCCAGGCACTTATAGAGAGGAGTCATTGCAATGGCCCGTATAACCGTTGAGCGTGAGCATACCCTGGGTAAAGAAGGCGCCCGGGCGAAGGCCGACCTGCTGGCGCAGAAACTCAAGGATAAATATGGCCTGGAGTCGTCATGGTCTGGCGATACCTTGAACCTCAAGCGGTCAGGCGTTAAAGGCACCGTTCTGGTCGCCGATGATTCATTGCGTATCGAGGTGGAACTGGGGCTGTTGATGTCGGCCATGAGCGGTACCCTCAAATCCGAAATCGAAAAAGCCGTGGATAAGGCATTGGCCTGATGTGATGACGCTTAGGGTGCCGATTCTAATTTTTCACCTTACTTTGTGCCCAAGCCCTCAACTCCTGCGGGCGGTTCCTCCACCCAATTTTGCGTGAGGTGCACCATGGCCAAAGTTATTTTGAAGAAAAAAATCGACAGTCAGACCACTGTCCTGAGTGAGGTCAAAGGCTATGCCCGCAAGATCTGGCTGGCGGGTCTTGGTGCCTACGCCAAGGTCGGCAGCGAGGGTGGCGAATACTTCAAAGAGCTCGTTAAGAGCGGTCAACATATTGAAAGTAAAAGCAAAAAAGTTGTGGTTGAACAACTTGATGCCGCCAACAGTCAGATTGACCAAGTAACGAGTAACGTCTCCAGCATCAGCCGCCGGGTTGAAGTGCAACTGGATAAAGTTGAAAAAGCTTTTGACACACGTGTTGCAAGTGCCTTGAATCGAATCGGCATTGCGTCTAAACATGACGTGGAGACACTCTCTGCTAAGCTCGAAGAGCTGACGGCATTGCTCGAACGTGTCGCGCGTAAACACTAAGGAGACATCGGGATGGCTGTTAAAAAAACTACTCAGAAAGAAAGCAGCTCGTGGGTCGGGGAAGTTGAAAAATATTCCCGAAAGATCTGGCTTGCTGGTTTAGGCGTGTACTCGAAGGTTAGCAGTGACGGTGGCAAATACTTCGAGACGCTGGTCAAGGACGGTGAGAAGGCCGAGAAGTTGACCAAGAGCACCGTTGGTAAAAAAGTTGATGCGGCCAAGGCCAGCGCAGGTTCTGCCAAGTCGAGCATTTCCGACACTTGGAGCAAGTTGGAAGAAACCTTCGACAAGCGTCTCAACAGTGCTATTTCGCGACTGGGCGTGCCGAGCAAGGCTGAACTGAAAACGCTGCACAGCAAGGTCGACACCCTGACCAAGCAAATCGAAAAACTCACTGGCGCGAAAGCGACTCCCGTGAAGGCAGCTGCTGCAAACCCTGTGGCCAAGCCTGCCGCTAAAACCGCTGCGGCCAAACCCGCTGCGAAAGCCGCGGCCAAGCCCTTGGTTAAAGCTGCCGCCAAACCTGCGGTGAAGGCTCCAGCCAAAGCGGCTGCAAAATCGGCCGCCAAGCCTCCGGCGAAAACTGCCGCTGCCAAGCCGGCCGCCAAGTCTGCCGCAAAACCCGTAGCCGCCAAAGCTGCCGCTAAACCCGCAGCCAAGGCCGTCGCGAAACCCGCCGCTAAGCCTGCAACTGCAAAACCCGCAGCCAAATCTGCCGCTGCCAAGCCTGCGGCAAAACCCGTTGCTAAGAAGCCAGCGGTAGCGAAAAAACCAGCGGCAGCCAAGCCTGCTGCGGCAACCGCTTCCACAGCCAACTCAGTGTCCGCACCGACCCCAGCTGCTGTGGCCCCGACTGCTACGTCGACGCCGACGCCATCCAGTCAGTCCTGAGTTTTTCCAGGACACAAAAAATGCCCGGCCTGCAGAGGTCGGGCATTTTTTATGGCGCTGCATTTTAAAGATCATTCCCACGCTCCCGCGTGGGAATGCGGCCGTGACGCTCTGCGTCACCTGTGCGCGCGGTTGGCGGACGCGGAGCGTCCCAAGAGGCATTCCCACGCGGAGCGTGGGAACGATCATCCCACGCTCTCGCGTGGGAACGATCTGTTCAGTCGGTGTTATCCAGGTATTTGAGCGCAAATCTCTCGGCCGCCTGCCGTGCCGGCGCGAGCAAGTGCGGCGCTACCAGCATCATCACCTGGTAAATCACCACCTGCACTTCACCCTTGCGGTCGAGAATCCGTTGGTAGTCCAGGGAAAACAGCAGCGTCATGGTGATCTGTTCCACCAATTGGCCGAGCGCTTGTGTATCGCTGACCAATTGCCCCGCCGCCTTCAACCGTGCCAGTAAAGAAGCCAGGGTGCGCTTGAGCGCCGTGAGCAGGCTACGAATGCCTTTCGCCAGTTTCGGCAAACGCCCGGCCAGGTTCGACAGGTCCTGGAACAGGAACCGGTAGTGGGCCATGCGCTCCACGATCAGGTGCAGGAACAGCCAGTAATCCTCGGGCTCCAGTTGCGCGTCGGCGGGCGGATCGAGCAAGGGCGCCAGCTCAGCCTGAAAGCGCTCGAACAACCCAAGCACCAAAGGCTCTTTGCCGTGGAAGTGGTAATAGAGATTGCCGGGGCTGATCCCCATTTCATTGGCCACTTCCATGGTCGACACGTTCGGCTCGCCCTTGCGATTGAACAGCAGCAGGGCACATTCAAGGATACGGTCGCGGGTCTTCATCCAGCCTTCTTAAGTGGGATCGTTGAGCTCAGCGCACGCGCACGTAGGTGCCTGGCGCCGCTTCCATCGGTGGGTAATTCTGGTTGCCCAGGGCAGTGAGGGTTTCGCGTTGCACGCCCGAACGTTGCTGGACCCACGCCAACCACTGCGGCCACCAACTGCCTTCGACGTGATGGGCGTCGTAGTACCAGGCGCGCGGGTCGCTGCTCAGCTTGGGGTTCTCGACGTAATTGGCCTTGGGGTTGCCGGGCGGGTTAAGGATGCTCTGGATATGTCCGCTGTTGGACAGCACGAAACGCCGCTCACCGCCCAGCAGTTGGGTGGAGCGATACACGGCGTCCCATGGCGTGATGTGATCGTTGATGCCGGCCACGCTGAAGCTGTCTACCGTGACCTTGCGCAGGTCGACGGGGGTTCCGCACACCTCCAGGCCCCCGGGATGGCTCAGCGGGTTGTGCTTGAAGAAATCCAGCAGGTCGCCATGCAACGCGGCGGGCAGGCGCGTGTTGTCGTTGTTCCAGTACAGGATGTCGAAGGCCGGCGGTTCTTTGCCCAGCAAGTAGTTGTTGACCCAGTAGTTCCAGATCAGGTCATTGGGGCGCATCCAGGCGAACACCTTGGCCATGTCGCGGCCGTCCAGCACGCCTTTCTGGTAGGAGCGACGCTTGGCGGCTTCAAGGGTTTGCTCATCGGCGAACAACACGGCCGGGCTGTCGATCTGACTGTCCAGCAAACTCACCAGATAACTGGCGCTGGCGACGCGCCGCAGCTGGCGCTTGGCTTGCAGGTGGCCTTGCAGAGCCGCAATGGTCAGGCCACCCGCGCAGGCGCCCATCAGGTTGACCTCGCGCGCGCCGGTGATCGCGCGGCAGACGTTGAGCGCTTCCTCCAGCGCAGCAACGTAGGTGGACAGGCCCCATTCGCGATGGCGCACATCCGGGTTACGCCAACTGACCATGAAGGTCTGCAGGCCGTTTTTCAGGGCGTATTGCACGAAGCTGTTGGCCGGGCTGAGGTCGAAGATGTAGTACTTGTTGATTTGCGGCGGCACCACCAGCAAGGGCTTGGCGTATTGTTTTTCGCTCATGGGCTTGTACTGGATCAGCTCCAGCAGTTCGTTGCGAAACACCACTGAACCCGGGGTGGTGGCGACAGTCTTGCCCACTTCGAAGGCATGCTTGCTGACCTGGCGCGGCAGGCCGTTGTTGTGCAGCAGGTCTTCGAACAAGTGACTCACGCCGCGCACCACACTGTTGCCGCCGGAATTGAGCAGTTCCTTGATCGCCAGAGGGTTGAGCAAGGTGTTGGACGGGGAGACGGCATCGTTGAGCAGGGTGAAGGCGAACTGCGCGCGAATGCGGTCATCCGCGCTGAGGGCGCTGTCATCAATCCAGTTGCGCGTCTGTTTTTGCCAGCTCAAGTAGGCCTGCAAGCTGCGCCGGTACAGGGGGTTGAGCTTCCAGGTGGGGTCGCTGAAGCGGTTGTCGTTGGGGTTGGGTTCATGCACCGTTTCACCCAGCAACACGCGGCCCAGTTGGCTGCCCAGGGCCAGGGCGTGGCGTGCGGTGTGCATCGGGTTGCGCATGCCATGTGCCGCGACGGTGCGCAGGGTCGACAGCAGATCCTGGCCGCGCAGCCCAGTGATCGCGTTTTGCGCGTTGATGAACGCAGCAGGGGTGGGCGCCGGGTTCGTCACGGGTCTTTCTCGCATGAGCCAACACTCCTTCGTCAAGCCATCAAGAGGCACGCCAATTCAGAACCATAGTCGGTTCCTGGCAAGTTGCGCGGTGGTGCGATCCTTCACACCGCCGGGCGCGGATGTATCACGGCGCGCAGGCGCTCTTCCTCGAGAAACTTCATGATGATCGGCGCCACGGCTTCCGCCCGGGTGATCAGGAATAAATGGCCGTCATCGATGATGTGCAGCTGTGCATTGGGGATGCGCCAGGCGAGCAGGCGCATGTTGATCAGCGGGATCAGCGGGTCGTCGTCCCCGGCCAATACCAGGGTGGGCTGACGTATCTTGTGCAACCAGTGAATGCTGGTCCAGCCCAGCCCCGCGAACAGTTGCCAGTAGTAGCCCAGCTTACCGGCCGAGCGCACTTTGCTGGCATGTTCGGCGGCCAGCTTGGCGTCGCGGCGAAACGAGCCGCCATAAATCATCGGCGCAATACGCACCACGTGGGACGGCTGGATATAACGCCTGGGGCTGGCCATCAGCCACAACACTTTCGGCTTGCCCGGCACCATCACCGCACCCGCCGCCGTGGCCGCCAAGATCAGTTTTTTGCACCGTTCCGGGTAGTCATAGGCAAACTGCTGCGCCAGCGCTCCGCCCCACGACACGCCCACCGCGTTCACCTGGCCATAGTCCAGGTAATCGAGCATGCGCGCCGTCAGCTTGGCCAAGCCGGGGAAGCGATAGGGCCGGTTGGGCGTGGAGGAACCGCCCACGCCCGGCACGTCGAAGGCGATCACCTCCAGGTCCGGGTCCAGGGCCTGCACGAACGGAAACACCAACTCCAAGTTGGCGCCGATGCCGTTGAAGATCAGCAGCGGCGTCAAGTGCGGCTTGCCCGGTCGTACCGCCGTGCGGATGGCTTGGCCATCCAGGTCGATAGTGCGGAAGATGAACGGTTGCGGCATGCTCAAGCCCTGTGAAGTATTACAGGAGAAATGGGGTCAAAATGTGGGAGGGGGCTTGCTCCCGATGGCGGTGTGTCAGTCAGCACACCTGACACTGATCCATCTCTATCGGGAGCAAGCCCCCTCCCACATTTGGATCTCATTCCAATCTACCGCTCATGTACATAGGTGCCTGGCGCCGCTTCGGCGGCAGCATAGGTCTTACTGCCTAATGTCGTAGGCGCTTTTTTCAACTTACCCGCCCGCTCCGCCTGCCACACCTGCCAGTGCAGCCACCACGAATCCGTATGCTTGGTCGCGTTTTCCTGCCACTCCAGCGCAGTGCCCGCCAGCCCCTCGCTGGTCTGGTAGCGGGACTTGGGGTTGCCCGGCGGGTTGAGGATGCTCTGGATATGCCCGCTGCTCGACAGCACGAACTCCACCTTGCCGCCAAACAATTGCGCCGACTTGTAGCAGGACTGCCAGGGTGTGATGTGGTCGTTGGTGCCGGCCAGTGAATAGATATCGGCCGTGACTTGCTTGAGGTCGATGGGCGTACCGCACACTTCCAGCGCGTTGGCGCGCACCAGCGGGTTGTTCTTGAACAGCTCGATCAGGTCGCCATGGAACGCGGCCGGCAGGCGCGTGGTGTCATTGTTCCAGAACAGAATGTCGAACACCGGCGGCTCGTTGCCGAGCAGGTAGTTGTTGACCCAGTAATTCCAGATCAAGTCGTTGGGCCGCATCCACGCGAATACCTTGGCCATGTCGCGGCCTTCGAGCACGCCGGCCTGATAGGAATGGCGCTTCGCCGCTTCCAGCGTCTGTTCATCGACGAACAGCGCCACCTGGGTGTCCAGCGTGGTGTCCAGCACACTCACCAGCAGGGTCAGGGCGTTGACCTTCTTCTCGCCCAGCGCCGCGTAGTGGCCCAGTAGCGCGGTGCAGGTGATGCCGCCGGAGCAGGCGCCCAGCATGTTCACGTCCTTGCTGCCGGTAATCGCCCTGATCACATCCACTGCTTCCTTGAGCGCCTCGATGTAAGTCGACAGGCCCCACTCGCGCTGGGCCTTGGTGGGGTTGCGCCAACTGACGATAAAGGTCTGCTGCCCATTGCGCAGGCAGAAACGCGCCAGGCTCTTCTCCGGGCTCAGGTCGAATACATAGAATTTGTTGATCTGCGGCGGCACCACCAGCAGCGGGCGCTCGTGCACCTGCTCGGTGATCGGCTTGTACTGGATCAGCTCCAGCACATCATTGCGAAACACCACGGCGCCGTCGGTGATGCCCAGGGTCTTGCCCACTTCGAAGGCGCCCATGTTGACCTGGCTCGGCATGCCGCCGTTGTGCACCATGTCCTTTGCCAGGTGGGACAGGCCGTCGAGCAGGCTTTTGCCACCGGTTTCAAAGAAGCGTTTGACCGCCGCCGGGTTGGCTGCGCTGTTGGTGGGGGCCATGGCTTCGGTCATCAGGTTGATCACGAAGTGGCCACGGCTGATGTCCTGTTCCGACAGATTGCTATCGCCGATCCAGTCGTGCAGTTCCTTGCGCCACGCCAGGTAAGTCTGCAGGTAGCGCTTGTAGAGCGGGTTCTGGCTCCAGGCCGGGTCGTGGAAGCGGCGGTCGTCGCTTTCCGGCACCAGCGCCGATTTGCCGAACATCACGTTCTTGAGCTCCACCCCAAAATGGGCGACGTGTTTGACGCTGTGTAACGGTTGCTTGATGGCTTGGGTCAGCACCATCTTCGCCGAGGCCAATAGATCCTTTTTGCGTAACGCGATGATCGGGTTCAACCCCAGGGTGTTTTCAGAGGCCTGGCGTTTCAAGTCATCGTTATTCTTGTTACTCATCTACGACGCTCCATTGTCCGAAAGACGAGTACCGGCGATTGCTGCGCACCCATTTCGATACACGACACCAGCCTGGTACTGCGACTCGGGTGACCGTTGATACCGCATCGTCAAATGCAGGGAACTTGCCAGTTCCATTGGTTACCCGAGTTTAATTTTTTTCGCAAGCGGGCCAATCGTTGGCCACCAGACAGGGCATTCAAGCAGATGAAATTAGAAAATGCCCTCTAAAGAGCAAGAAGCCTGGGCTAGAGCATCAGGCGCACGACCGACTGACTCGGGTCGCGGGTTTTTCCGGCAGCTTTCAGTTCGGCCAGGTAATCCGCCCACAGCGCGTCCTGACGCACGGCCAGTTGATACAGGTAGTCCCAGGTGAACAGCCCGCTGTCATGGCCGTCGTCGAAGGTCAATTTCAGTGCGTACTGGCCGGCCGGTTCCAGCTTGATCAACTTAACGTTGAGCTTGCCGAATTGCAGGATGGGTTTGCCGTGGCCCTGGACCTCGGCGGAGGGTGAGTGCACGCGCAGGAATTCGGCGGGCAGTTGGTAAACCTCGTCGGGGCCGTAGGTGAGGCCGAGGGTGTTGGAGGTTTTGTGCAGGTTTACAGCAGTAGGAAATTTCGACATTGGAGATAATCCTGAATAAACCGGCTTAACAATGTGGGAGGGGGCTTGCTCCCGATAGCGGTGGATCAGTCAGCTTATCTGTAGCTGACCCACTGCAATCGGGGGCAAGCCCCCTCCCACATTTTAAGCAAAGCAGTTCTGTGTGAGGCTTACAGGATATACCGCGACAAGTCTTCGTTCTGCGCCAATTCACCCAGGTGGCTGTTGACGTAATCCGCATCGATCTTGATCGCCACGCCATTCTGCAAGCCTGCCATGTCCCCGGCGCTGAACGACACTTCTTCAAGCAGGCGCTCAAGCAGCGTGTGCAGACGCCGCGCACCGATATTCTCGGTCTTCTCGTTGACCTGCCAGGCAATCTCCGCCAGGCGCTTGATACCGTCCGCCTGGAATTCGATGCCCAGGCCCTCGGTTTTCAGCAGCTCACGATACTGCTCGGTCAACGACGCATGCGGCTCGCTGAGGATGCGCTCGAAGTCGCCCGGAGTGAGCGCCTTGAGTTCCACGCGGATCGGCAGGCGACCTTGCAGCTCCGGCACCAGGTCGCTTGGCTTGCTCAGGTGGAACGCACCGGAAGCGATAAACAGGATGTGGTCGGTCTTGACCATGCCCAGCTTGGTGTTCACCGTGCAGCCCTCGATCAGCGGCAGCAGGTCGCGCTGTACGCCTTCGCGAGACACATCGACACCACCGGAGTTGCCGCGTTTGGCGACTTTGTCGATCTCATCGATAAACACAATGCCGTGTTGCTCGACCGCTTCCAGGGCCTTCGCCTTGAGTTCTTCCTCATTCACCAGGCGCCCGGCTTCTTCGTCGCGCACCAGTTTCAGCGCTTCCTTCACCTTGAGCTTGCGGCTTTTCTTCTTGCCCTTGCCCATATTGGCGAACAGGTTCTGCAACTGGCTGGTCATTTCTTCCATGCCCGGTGGCGCGGAAATATCGACGCCGGACACCTCGGCCACTTCAATCTCGATTTCCTTGTCGTCCAACTGGCCTTCACGCAGGCGCTTGCGAAACAGCTGACGGGTGTTGGAGTCTGACGACGGCACGGCATCTTCGTTGAAGCCCATGCGTGCCGGTGGCAGCAAGGCATCGAGGATGCGTTCTTCGGCGGCGTCTTCGGCGCGGTGGCTGACCTTGGTCACTTCCTGCTCGCGCAGCATTTTCAAGGCGGCGTCGGCCAGGTCGCGAATGATCGATTCGACGTCGCGGCCCACATAGCCCACTTCGGTGAACTTGGTGGCTTCGACCTTGATGAACGGTGCATTGGCCAACTTGGCCAGACGCCGGGCGATCTCGGTTTTACCAACACCGGTCGGGCCGATCATCAGGATGTTCTTTGGCGTTACTTCAACGCGCAACTCTTCGGGCAGTTGCATCCGGCGCCAGCGGTTACGCAGCGCAATGGCAACGGCGCGCTTGGCATCGTCCTGGCCGATGATATGGCGATTGAGTTCATGGACGATTTCGCGGGGAGTCATGGACATAGTGTTTGGCGGCCTCAAGCGGGAATAAGCCTACGGCTTACTCGGCGAGGTCCTGCTCCTCAATGGTCTGGTTGTGGTTGGTGAACACGCAGATATCACCGGCGATACCCAGCGCGGTCTCGACGATTTCACGCGCCGACAGATCGGTTTTCTTCAACAGCGCGCTGGCCGCGGCCTGTGCATAGCCGCCGCCCGAACCCATGGCGATCAGGCCGTGTTCAGGTTCAACCACATCGCCGTTGCCGGTGATGATCAAGGACGCGTCTTTGTTGGCGACCGCCAGCATAGCTTCAAGACGGCTGAGGGAGCGGTCGGTGCGCCACTCCTTGGCGAGTTCGACGGCGGCGCGCACCAAGTGGCCCTGGTGCTTTTCAAGCTGGCCTTCGAAACGCTCGAACAGGGTGAAGGCGTCGGCGGTCGCGCCTGCGAACCCGGCGAGCACCTGGCCGTGGTACAGGCGACGCACTTTCTTGGCGTTGCCTTTCATCACGGTATTACCCAGGGAAACCTGGCCGTCGCCGCCCATGACGACTTTGCCGTGGCGACGTACTGAAACGATGGTGGTCAAGGGGAGAGTCTCCACGCAGCGGGGCGAAAATGCCCTGATGGAAACTGATATGGGGGTGGCGGAGGGGATTTCAACCGTAGGACGGTCGCAGGGATGAGTGGTGGACTGATCGTTCCCACGCTCTGCGTGGTAATGCCGCAATTGACGCTCTGCGTCTTCTCTTGTGACGCGGAGCGTCACGGCTGCATTCCCACGCGGAGCGTGGGAACGATCATGAGGGATGATCAGCGGCTCTGGCGCTGTTGTAACAGCAGGTTGCTAAACCCTGCGCCGGCCAATTGTTTCTGCGCCACGGTCAACTGCTCGCGGTTGCTGAACGGGCCTACCAGCACGCGATACCAGGTCGCGTCCTTCACCGTGCCGGATTCCACCGTCACCGCCTGACCCAGCAGAATGATCTGCGCCCGCACACGATCGGCATCCGCCTGTTTCGGGAACGAGCCCGCTTGCAGGAAGAACTTGGTCACCGGTGCGGCCTTGGTCTCTGCCACTGGAGGTGCCGGCGGCGGGGTGATACCTGCCAATGCCGCCTGGGCGCGCGCCGTGTCGATTTTCGCCGCTTCCGCAGGCGTCACCGGCGTGGTCGGCACTTGCGGCGTCGGCAGGGTTTTCTCCGGCACGGCGTCGGGCGGCACGATCACTTCCGATTCCGGCAGCAGTGTGTAGAAATCGTACTTGGGCTTCACCGGCGCCGTGGGGCTTGGTGCGGTCTTGTTGGCCTCGGCGATCTTCGTGGCTTTCTGCTGCTCCTGTTTGACGCGCTTGACGTCATCGCCCTGGCCGGGCTCCAGCTTCATCAGAAATACCACGAATGCGCCGACCGTGAGGCCGATGGCCATCCACAGCCAACCCGGAATCGGCTGCTTGGCCGGGGCCTGATAGCGGCTGGCGCCGCGCTTGGGTGCAGGTTTTTTCTTGGCGGCCAACTTACATGCGCTCCAGAGTTTCCAGGCCCAGCAGCTCCAGGCCTTGCTTGAGGGTCCGTCCAGCCAATGCGGCGAGGCGCAGGCGACTGTGCTTCTGGGCTTCATCGTCGGCGCTGAGGATCGGGCAATTCTCGTAGAAGCTGGAGAACAGGCCGGCCACTTCGTACAGGTAGGTGCAGAGGATATGCGGCGTGCCTTTCTCGCCGACGCTGTTGAGCACTTCGCCGAACTGCGCGAGCTTGGCGGCCAGTTCCTGCTCCTGGGGTGCGTCCAGCACGATCTGGCCTTCGACTTCGCTGAAGTCCTTGCCCAGTTTGCGGAATACACCGGCCACGCGGGTGTAGGCGTACAGCAGGTACGGTGCGGTATTGCCTTCGAAGTTGAGCATCAGGTCGAAGTTGAAGCTGTAGTCGCTGGTGCGATGCTTGGACAGGTCGGCGTATTTCACCGCGCCAATGCCTACCACGCGGGCGATGTTGCGCAGGTCGGCCTCGGCCAGCTCAGGGTTCTTTTCCTTCACCAGGCTGTAGGCGCGTTCCTGGGCTTCGGTCAGCAGGTCGATCAGCTTCACGGTGCCGCCGTCACGGGTCTTGAACGGGCGGCCATCGGCGCCGTTCATAGTGCCGAAGCCCATGTGTTCCATGTGCATCGGGTGAGTGACGAAGCCGGCGCGGCGCGCCACTTCGAACACCTGCTGGAAATGCAGGGCCTGGCGCTGGTCGACG
This sequence comes from Pseudomonas sp. R4-35-07, assembly GCF_003852235.1. Taxonomy (NCBI): domain Bacteria; kingdom Pseudomonadati; phylum Pseudomonadota; class Gammaproteobacteria; order Pseudomonadales; family Pseudomonadaceae; genus Pseudomonas; species Pseudomonas sp. R4-35-07. The sequence continues at coordinate 5,396,496 of NZ_CP027732.1, read as the reverse complement.
AAATACAGCGCGCGGTCGGCCTTGAGCACGCCGCTGCGGTAGCGCACGGCGGCCAGGTCGGTGGTGGCGTAGAGATAGCCACCATCGGCCTTGACGATGATCACCGGCAGCGGTTCGCCCTCGGCGGTCTTGAATTCTTCAAGGAACACGCACTGCGCGCCGTTGCTCTCGACCAGCAGGCCTGCGGCCTTGAGGTCGTTGACCACGTTGATCAGGTCATCGTTGTAGGCGCTTTCGCCCATCACGTCGGCCATGGTCAGCTTGACGTTGAGCAGTTCGTAGATTTCCTGGCAGTGGGACAGCGAGATATCGCGGAAACGACCCCACAGTTCCAGGCATTCCTTGTCGCCCGCTTGCAGCTTGACCACCAGGCTGCGCGCGCGGTCGGCGAACTCGGCGGATTCGTCGAAGCGCTTCTTGGCGGCGCGGTAGAAGTTTTCCAGGTCGGCCAGTTCGTTGCTGGTGATCGGGTTTTCCTGCAGGTACGCCATCAGCATGCCGAACTGGGTGCCCCAGTCGCCCACGTGATTCTGGCGGATCACGGTGTCGCCGAGAAATTCCAGTACCCGCGCCACGCCGTCGCCAATGATGGTCGAGCGCAGGTGGCCAACGTGCATTTCCTTGGCCAGGTTCGGTGCCGACAGGTCGATGACCACGCGCTGGCTGTCGCCGGCTTTGCGTGCGCCGATGCTGGCATCGGCCAGGGCGGCATCCAGGCGCGACGCCAGGGCCTGGGTGTTCTGGAAGAAGTTGATAAAGCCTGGGCCGGCGATTTCGGCCTTGGTGACACTGGCGTCGGCCGGCAGCGCCGCGATGATTTTTTCCGCCAGGTCGCGGGGTTTCATGCCCGCGGGCTTGGACAGCATCATCGCGATGTTGCTGGCGAAGTCGCCGTGGGTCTTGTCGCGAGTGTTCTCCACTTGGATCGCCGGCGACAGGCCTTCAGGCAACACACCTTCGTTGACGAGTTGGGTGAGGGCTTGCTGGATCAGCTGGCGAATGGTGTCTTTCATGGTGTTCTCTTTCGACCGCAAGCGGCGGCGCGCGATGCGCAGGTGGAAAAACTGGGCATTATCCGTGGCGAGGGCGGGCTTGCCAACCGTTCCAGACCTGTGGAGCTGTTTAAGGGCGTTGTGCCTCCCTGTAGGAGCGAGCTTGCTCGCGAAAAACCCGAGGGCGCCGCGTGAAATCAGGATACCGCGTTATCGTTAACGTTTTTCGCGAGCAAGCTCGCTCCTACAGGGAACGGCTTAATACAAATCTACCGGGTCTACATCCAGCGACCATCGCACTTGCCGGCCGCTGGGCATTTGCTCCAGGGCAAGCAACCAGCTACTTAATAGCCGATGCAGCGGTGCGCGGGACGTTGCCTGCAAGAGTAACTGCGCGCGATAGCGCCCGGCGCGGCGCTCCATCGGTGCGGGCACCGGGCCGAGCAGTTCGATGCCGCTCAGACCCAGTTCGGCGAGCAAACGTTCGGCGGCGCTGCAGGCCTCGTCGAGAAAGGCTTCGGCCTGGCCCGGTTTATGCGCCTCGGCGCGCAGCAGTGCCAGGTGCGAAAACGGCGGCAGCCCGGCGGCGCGGCGTTCGCTCAATGCCTGCTCGGCGAAGGCAAAGTAACCTTGCTCGGTCAGTTGAATCAGCAGTGGGTGGTCGGCCAGGTGTGTCTGGATAATCACCCGGCCCGGCTCTTCGGCGCGCCCGGCGCGGCCGGCGACCTGCACGATCAACTGCGCCATGCGCTCGCTGGCGCGGAAGTCGCCGGAGAATAAACCACCGTCGGCATCCAGGATCGACACCAGGGTCACCCGTGGGAAGTGATGCCCTTTGGCGAGCATTTGCGTGCCAACCAGAATGCACGGCTGGCCTTTCTGGATGGTGGCGAACAATTGGTTCATCGCGTCTTTGCGCGAGGTGCTGTCGCGGTCCACCCGCAGTACCGGGTAATCCGGGAACAGAATGCCCAGGCGCTCTTCGGCGCGCTCGGTGCCCGCGCCGACCGGGCGCAGGTCGACCTTGCCGCATTGCGGGCAGTGGCGCGGCACCGGCTCGACATGGCCGCAGTGATGGCAGCGCAATTCGCCGTAGCGCTGGTGCACGGTCATGCGCGCATCGCAGCGTTCGCATTCGGACATCCAGCCACAGTCATGGCACAACAGCGTCGGCGCAAAGCCACGGCGATTGAGGAACACCAACACTTGCTGGCCGGCGGCGAGAGTCTGGCCGATGGCTTGCTGCATCGGGCCGGAAATACCGCTGTCCAGCGGACGGCTTTTTACATCCAGGCGCAGGAAACGCGGCTGTTTGGCGCCACCTGCGCGCTCATTCAGGCGTAGCAGGCCATACCGGCCGGTGTAGGCGTTATGCAGGCTTTCCAGGGAAGGCGTGGCCGAGCCGAGCACAATCGGGATGTCTTCCTGGCGTGCGCGTACCAGCGCCAGGTCGCGGGCGTGGTAACGCAGGCCTTCCTGCTGTTTATAGGAGCCGTCGTGTTCTTCGTCGATGATGATCAGCCCCGGATTTTTCATCGGGGTAAACAGCGCCGAGCGGGTGCCGATGATGATGTCGGCTTCGCCGTCCCGCGCCGCCAGCCACGACTCCAGACGCTCACGGTCGTTGACCGCCGAGTGCACCAGCGCGATGCGGGCGTTGAAACGCTGTTCGAAACGCGCCAGGGTCTGCGGGCCGAGGTTGATCTCGGGGATCAGCACCAGCGCCTGTTTACCCGCTTGCAGGGTTTCGCGGATCAACTGCAAATAGACTTCGGTCTTGCCGCTGCCGGTAACGCCGGCCAGCAGGAACGCGTGGAAGCTGTCGAACCCGGCGCGGATCGCTTCATAGGCGGCGCGCTGTTCGGGGTTCAACGGCAGCTCCGGTTGCGCCAGCCAGTGTTCGTGGCGCGGGTCGGGGGCATGCTTGCGGATTTCCACCTGCACCAGGCCTTTGGCGAGCAACAGGTCGAGGCTGTCTTTGCTCAGCATCAGCTTGCTCAAGAGCTGATGGGCGACGCCATGCGGGTGCTGGGCCAGGGTGGCCAGGGCTTCACGCTGGCGCGGGGCGCGGGCGATACGCGGGTCATCCAGGCGGGCGCCGGGCGTCATCGACCAGAACCGCTCCTGGCGCGCTTCGGCCAGTTCGCCCTGGCGCAGCAGCACCGGCAGCGCCCAGCTCAAGGTATCGCCCAGGCTGTGCTGGTAATACTGTGCGGTCCACAGGCACAACTTGAACAGCGCGGGCGGCAGCGGCGGGGTGGTGTCGAGGATGGCGATGGCCGGCTTGAGTTTTTCGGCGGGCACTTCGCTGTGGTCGGTGACTTCCACCAGGATGCCGATCATTTCCCGGCGCCCGAACGGCACGCGCACGCGCATGCCTGGCTCCAGCTGCGCACGTGGCACACCGGCCGGGGCCCGATAATCGAACAGGCGGCGCAGGGGCGAGGGCAGGGCTAGGCGCAAAATGGCGTCGGGCACGCGAGAAGTCTCATCTATAAAGGCAGGCGGTGGCGCAGGGGCGGGAGCCTAGCAGACCGACGGTGGAGGTGTCCCGTCTCTGCTGCAGGAAGGAGAGACTTGCGCAGGCGCCGGGATTTTCTGATGAAAGGGCGTACTCGGCCGTCACCGCCGCTTGCGCGATTGAAAAGGTCTGTTAGAATTCGCGGCCTAATTACGTGCGGTATTCGACAATAGTGTCGAGTGGCGGCACGCTAGCCCGAGGAAGTGCCATGAAAGCCGATATCCATCCAGCGTACGAAACCATCGAAGTCACCTGCAGCTGCGGCAACAAGTTCGAGACTCGTTCGAACCTGTGCAAGCCACTGGGTACTGACGTATGCAACGAGTGCCACCCGTTCTACACCGGTAAGCAGAAAACTCTGGACACCGGCGGCCGTGTACAGCGCTTCGCAGATCGCTTTGGTGCTTTCGGCAAGAAGCCTGCTGCTGCTACTCCAGCAGAGTAAGGCTCAAAGGCCTTATGGGCTTTTGCCAGCTGTTGAAAAAGGCGTCCCTTGTGGGCGCCTTTTTTGTGCCTGGGATTTGGTTCGGCGCGGCCCAGGCCCAGGTGTTTTGCCCGGCGCCGGCCTCCGTGGCGCGTGTAGAAGTACAGCGCGTGGTGGACGGCGACACCGTGCGCCTCAAGGATGGCCGCAGCGTGCGGCTGATCGGCCTCAACGCCCCGGAAACCGGCAAGAAGGGCCGCGCTGACGAGCCCTTTGCCATCGCCGCGCGCCAGCGCTTGCAAGCCTTGGTGAGGGCCAGTGGAGGACGCGTCGGGCTGGTGCCGGGTCGCGAGGCCAAGGATCGCTATGGGCGCACCCTGGCGCACCTTTACAGCGCCGACGGCAAGAACCTGGAAGCCCAATTACTGGCCGAGGGCCTGGGTTTTCAGGTGGGTGTCGCGCCCAACGTCGACCTCGTTGCCTGTCAGCAGGCGGCTGAGCACACGGCGCGCCAGGCAGGGCTGGGCCTGTGGCGGCAATCGCCGGTGCAAGGAGTGGCCCGGCTCAAGCAGTCCGGCTTCGCCCTGGTCAGCGGCCGTGTCAGCAAGATCGAACGCAATCGCGCCGGAACCTGGATCGAATTGCAGGGTTCACTGGTATTACGCGTTGCGCCCGATCTGGCCCATCAATTCGACACTGCCATGCTCGATGGTCTGCAAGGCAAGACAATCGAGGCGCGTGGCTGGGTGCAGGATCGCTCTCGGCGTGGTGGGCGCAAAAGCGGCCAGGCACGTTGGCTGCTGCCGATTACCGATCCCGGCATGCTCAAATTGGTGCAATGATAAAAAATTGTAGACATTTTTTCAGTCGATTGTGAACAGTCAAGCCCTTGTATCCCGTGGCTTTAGACTAAAGTACGCTGTTGCAGGGCCTTGACACCTGTGACCGACCAGTCTTGTAGGGGCTTTACGACACGCGTATCCTCGGCGGTCCGTCGACCAACAGTAAAAGCGGAATGCCGATATGTCTGATTTGAAAACTGCCGCTCTCGAATATCATGCCAATCCTCGTCCAGGAAAGCTGAGTGTAGAGCTCACCAAAGCCACTGCCACCGCCCGCGACCTGTCGCTGGCCTACAGCCCTGGCGTTGCCGAGCCCGTACGTGAAATCGCCCGCGACCCCGAGCTGGCGTACAAGTACACCGGCAAGGGCAACCTGGTTGCAGTGATTTCTGATGGCACCGCGATCCTGGGCCTGGGTAACCTCGGCCCACTGGCTTCCAAGCCGGTCATGGAAGGTAAGGGCGTGCTGTTCAAGCGCTTTGCCGGCATCGACGTTTTCGACATCGAGGTCGACTCCGAAAGCCCGCAGGCCTTCATCGACACCGTCAAGCGCATCTCCATCACCTTCGGTGGCATCAACCTGGAAGACATCAAGGCACCTGAGTGCTTCGAGATCGAAAAGGCCCTGATCGAACAGTGCGACATCCCGGTATTCCACGATGACCAGCACGGCACCGCGATCGTTACTGCGGCCGGCATGATCAACGCCCTGGAAATCGCCGGCAAAACCCTGAGCGAGGCGAAAATCGTCTGCCTGGGCGCCGGTGCTGCGGCCATTTCCTGCATGAAGCTGATCATCAGCATGGGCGCCAAGCTGGAAAACATCTACATGGTCGACAGCAAGGGCGTTATCCAGTCCGAGCGTACCGACCTGAACCAGTACAAGGCAATGTTCGCCCACCCATCCTCCAAGCGCACCCTGGCGGATGCCCTCGACGGTGCCGACGTGTTCGTCGGCCTGTCCGGCCCGAACCTGCTGAGCGCCGAAGGCCTGAAGTCGATGGCGCCGAACCCGATCGTGTTCGCCTGCTCCAACCCTGACCCGGAAATCTCCCCGGAACTGGCGCACGCCACCCGCAGCGACGTGATCATGGCCACCGGCCGTTCGGACTACCCGAACCAGGTCAATAACGTGTTGGGCTTCCCGTTCATCTTCCGTGGCGCCCTGGACGTTCGCGCCAAGCGCATCAACGAAGAGATGAAAGTAGCGGCCGCCAACGCCCTGCGTGAACTGGCCAAGCTGCCGGTGCCGCAGGATGTATGCGACGCCTACGGTGGCGCCAAGCTGGAATTCGGGCGTGAGTACATCATTCCCAAACCGATGGATAAGCGCCTGATCACCCTGATCTCCGATGCCGTGGCCAAGGCTGCAATCGAGACTGGTGTGGCAACCCTGCCGTATCCGAAGAACTACCCGCTCAAAAGCGTGGATGATGTGTTCAACGGCTAATCCGTTGTAGCGCACCCACAAAAAAGCCCCGGCTCTCGCGAGTCGGGGCTTTTTTGTGGCTGATCATTCCCACGCTCCGCGTGGGAATGCACCCCGTGACGCTCCGCGTCACATGTGCTTGACCACAAAGCCGTGCGCGTCATCAGAATAGATCGATCGGCGCACCTTCATCCGCCGGCAGCGGGCTGCCCGGTGCAACCCCGTTGCCCAGCTCGTTGACCGACGGCGGTGTGTCTTCGCTCTTGAACAGTTCGAAGTACGCGTTCGGCGTGCTCGGCGAGGCTGCGCGGCCGCTTACCGGGTCGATGCGCAGGCTGAGGATGCCTTCCGGTTCCGGCTGGGTGTGCAGCGGCTTGTCCTTCAGTGCCGCGCCCATGTAACTCATCCAGATCGGCAGCGCGACTGTACCGCCGAATTCGCGACGGCCCAGGCTTTCCGGCTGGTCGTAACCGGTCCATACGGTGGTCACATAGTCGCCGTTGTAGCCGGAGAACCAGGCATCCTTGGATTCATTGGTGGTACCGGTCTTGCCAGCGATGTCCGCGCGGCCGAGGGCCAATGCGCGCCGGCCGGTACCCTTCTTGATCACGTCTTGCAGGATGCTGTTGAGGATATAGGTGGTGCGGCCGTCCACGATGCGTTCAGCCACTGCCGGTGCTTGCGGCTCGGCCGGCGCGGGGGGATTTGCGGCAGGCGTCGTGCCTGGGGTCGGCTCGATGGTGATGCCGCCGTTGCTAGGTGCGGCAAGACCATCGGTCGCCGCCACACCGTTGACCACATCGCCGGGCACCCGTGGCGGGTTGGCAGTGAACAGGGTGTCGCCATTGCGGCTTTCGATCTTGTCGATCAGGTATGGCGAGATTTTGTAACCGCCGTTGGCAAAGGTGCTCCAGCCGGTGGCGATTTCCATCGGCGTGAGAGTGGCGGTACCCAGGGCCAGGGACAGGTTCGGCGGCAGATCAGACTTGGCGAAGCCAAAGCGGGTCATGTAATCGATGGTCTTGCCCACGCCCATCGCCTGCAGCAGGCGGATCGACACCAGGTTGCGCGACTTGTACAACGCCTCGCGAATGCGGATCGGGCCGAGGAAGGTGTTGGTGTCGTTCTTCGGGCGCCAGACTTTGTCCGGGTACTCATCGACAAACACGATCGGTGCGTCGTTGACCAGGCTGGCGGCGGTATAGCCGTTATCCAGCGCGGCACTGTAGACGAATGGCTTGAAGCTCGAGCCCGGCTGGCGCTTGGCCTGGGTGGCGCGGTTGTAGTTGCTCTGCTCGAAGGCGAAGCCGCCGACCAGGGAGCGGATCGCACCGTTTTGCGGGTCGAGGGACACCAGGGCGCCTTGGGCGACCGGGACCTGGCTGAATTTCAGGCTGTCATCCGCCTGGCGCTGCACGCGGATCAAATCACCCACCTGCGCCACGTCGGACGGCTGCTTGGGCATCGGGCCCATGCTGTTGGTATTCAGGAACGGGCGCGCCCATTTCATGCTGTCCCACGCCACATGCGCTTCGCCGGTGCGGGTCAGCACTTGCACGCCGTCTTTCTTCACCTGGGTGACGATGGCTGGCTCCAGGCCACTGATGGAGCGCTGTTTGCCCAGCTCGGTGGTCCAGGCGCTCAGGGTCTTGCCCGGCAAGCGCGATTCAGGGCCGCGATAGCCATGGCGCTGGTCATAGGTGATCAGGCCTTCGTGCAGCGAATGGTTGGCAATTTCCTGCAAGTTGCTTGGAACGGTGGTAGTAACACGGAAACCTTCGGTGTAGGCCTCGCTGCCATACCGGCCGACCATCTCGGCACGCGCCATTTCGGCGATATACGGCGCATTCACTTCCGGCGTCGGCACGTGATAGCTGGCGTTCAACGGTTCGGCCACCGCGCTTTCGTAGGCGGCCTGGTCGATCTTGCCCAGCTTGTACATGCGCCCCAGGATCCAGTCGCGACGCTCCTTGCTGCGCGCCGGGTTGGCCAAGGGGTTGAAGCGCGACGGCGCCTTGGGCAGGCCGGCAATCATCGCCATCTGAGCCAGGCTGGCATCACGAATCGACTTGCCGTAGTACACCTGGGAAGCCGCCTCGATGCCGTAGGCGCGGTTGCCCAGGTAAATCTTGTTGACGTACAGCTCGAGAATTTCATCCTTGGTCAGCTGACGTTCAATCTGCAGCGCCAGCAGGATCTCGGTGGCCTTGCGCGAAAAACTGCGCTCGCTGGTGAGGAAGAAGTTCTTCGCCACCTGCATGGTGATGGTGCTGCCGCCCGATTGAATGTGTCCGCTTTTTACCAACTGCGTGGCTGCGCGTACCAGGCTACTGGGGTCGACGCCGTAGTGGTTGGCGAAATTATCGTCTTCAGCCGACAGCAACGCGCTGATGAAATTGGGTGGAATGTCGGCGAAACGGATCGGGGTGCGGCGCATTTCGCCGAACTCCGCGATCAGTTTTTCATCGCTGCTGTAGACCCGCAAAGGAATCTGCAACTGGATACTTCTGAGAGCCTCTACGGACGGCAAACCCGGACTAAGGTAGAGGTAGGCCCCGCTGAGTACGAGCAGCAGCCCGCAGACGATCGCGACAATGGAGTACCCGAAAAACTTCAGCAGACGAATCAAGGCTTTTGGATTTCCAGAGAAATGAAAGAGTTACGCGTCGGGGCATGCATGGCAAACGATGGATCGACCCGGGCAGCAGATAAAAAGCGGGAAAAAACGCTGGGCATTAAAGCATTTTCGCCTTCGGGCGTCATTCGCGCGGCTCAAACAAGTCGACCGAATGCACGCTGCCCGGCGGCAATCAGGCGGTAAGACAGGCAAAGCTTTAGGGAGTTTTATGGGAAAGGGATTTTTCAGGCGAAAACTCGACGTCGTCCTCGGCGTTGACATCAATGACCAGGGTATCAAGCTGGTCGAGCTGGGCCGTTCGGCGCAAGGTTTCAGCATTCAGGGGTATGTCACGCAGGTATTGCCGGCACATGCGGTGGTCGATGGCACATTGCTTGACCTCGACGGCGTAGGGCGGGCGCTGCACCAGGCTTTATCCCGCTTGCACAGTGGCACCAGGCACGCGGCCGTCGCGGTGGCGGGCCCTTCGGTCATTACGCGGGTGATCGAAATGGACACGGACCTGGGCGACGAAGAGATGGCCTGGCAGATACAGATGGAGGCCGACCAGTACATTCCTTATCCTCTGGACGAGGTCGCCATCGATTTTCAGGTGCGCGGGCCATCGCCCCAGGAAGCGGGGCGGGTCGAGGTGTTGCTGGTGGCGTGCCTGCGTGAGCAGGTCGAGGCCCGCGAGGCGGCGCTGGCCCTGGCCGGGCTGGTGACACAGGTAGTGGATGTCGAAGCGTTTGCATTGGAGCGCGCTTGCCGTCAGGATTTTGCCAGCTTCACGCCGGGTCATCGAGTCGATGGCGCACAATGGGCCGTCGATGCCCAGGGGATGGGAGTGGCTTGCGGGTTAGCCCTGAGGAGTTTCGCTGGATGACACGAATCAATCTTTTGCCCTGGCGCCGGTTGCTGGCGGAGCGGCGCCGCAAATATTTCCTGGCACTGTTGCTGGTATTTGCCTGCCTGGCGCTCGCGGCGGTGTGGCTGGCTGACCAGGTGATCGACCAGGCGATCGACCGGCAGGTTACCCGCAATGTGCGCCTGAACGGGGATGTCGCCGTGCAGGACTCACGCATCAAGACCATCGACGACCTGCAGGAGCGAAGCCAGCAATTGGCACAGCGCATGAAGGTCGTGCAGGACCTGCACGATGCGCGATCTTCCGGTGCTCGGCTGTTCGATCAGTTGGCGCGCGCGATGCCCGATGGCGTTCATCTGCATGAAGTGGTCGCGAGTGGCGATACGATCAGCATCCGTGGCAGTGCCGACAGCAATCAGGATATCGCCCAGTTGATGCGTCGGTTGGAGGCGTCACAGGGAGGCCACTCCGCGCGGCTCGAGCGGGTGCGGGCAGAGGGCGAGCGCGGCGATCACGAGTTTCAGTTGATGGTGCGTCAGGGGGAAACCATCGAGGCGCAACCATGAGCCTGCCCAGGCTCGACTTTTCCGCACTCTCCTACAACGCTGCAAAATGGCCCTGGCCTGGAAAGGCCCTGCTTGGCTGTGCGCTGGCCGGCTTGGTGCTGTTGCTTGGAGAGGGGGTTTACCTGGGGGCTTCGCGGGAGCGACTGCACGGCCTCGAGGCTCGGGAGCAGGCGCTGCAAGCGCAGCTTGAAGAAAAAACCGGCTTGGCCGCCGAGCTTGAGGCGTACACCGAACAAGTCAGGGCGATGGAAGAGACTGTCGCGGGCCTTCAAGGGCAGTTGTCCGGTGAGTCCTCCGTACCGGGCTTGCTGGAGGACATCGCCCGGCTGGCGGTTGCCAAAGGCGTCTGGATCGAGGGCGTCGAGGTGCTGGATGAGGCGTCGCTGCCGTTCCATGTCGAGCAGCCCTTGAAGATTGCCGCTACGGGGGCCTATCACGACTTGGCGGCGTTCGTCAGCGCCCTGGGCGGGTTGCAGCGCATCGTCACGGTGCATGACGTGGCGGTGCGGCCTGAAGGGGCATTGTTGCGTCTTGACCTGTTGGCCAAGGCCTATCGAAGTGCGTCCCCAGGCGGCAGCGCGTCCCAGGCGGTCGTCCCGGCTCCGCGCTTTGTTTATGACTCATCATCCCTGCGCGACCCGTTTCAACGGCCCGCCTTGCAAGCGGAGCACACGCCTGGGCGAGCGGCCCTTGCTCCGGATCTCACTCGGCCTCGCGGGCTGCTGGAGGGCATCGCAATCGAGCAGTTCGCCATGGTCGGTACGCTGTCGGGCGGTGGACAGACCTTCGCGCTATTGCGTGCCGGACCGACAGTGCATCGGCTGGCGGTCGGTGACTACCTCGGGCCCGATCATGGCCAGGTCATGTCCATCCAGGACAGTCATGTCGAGCTGATCGAGCGCTTTCCCGATGAACAGGGCCTCTGGCTGGAGCGCCCGCGAACCCTGGTAATGAACGTCAACTCATAACGGAATCAAACCATGAAAAGGATTTTCTCGTGCTTCGGTGTGGCGCTATGGATAGCGTTCACGGCGCCGACGGCTGCTGCTGTACCCAATCGCCTCGACCTGATCCAATTGCCGCCGCCCGAAAGTGCTGCTTCGGTCGGCCACACGGGCGACAAGCTGAATCTCAATTTCCAGAACATCGATTTGCGCGCAGCGCTGCAGCAAATCGCCGATGTCGCAGGCCTCAACCTGGTGGCCGGTGACGAGGTGCAAGGTTCGATCACTCTGCGGCTCAAGGAGGTGCCTTGGGACCAGGCGCTGGACCTGGTGCTGCAAGCCAAGGGGTTGGACAAACGGGTGAAGGCCGGCGTATTGCTGGTGGCGCCGGCTGACGAATTGGCCGCTCGCGAACTGCTGACGTTGGAGGCGCGCAAGCAGATGGCTGAGCTGGCACCGTTACGCCGGGAGTTGCTGCAGGTCAATTATGCCAAGGCAGCGGACCTGGCCAAGCTGTTCCAGTCAGTGACCGGCTTTGAAGGCGCGACCGACGAGCGCGGCTCGGTGGCGGTCGACGACCGCACCAACAATATCATCGCCTACCAGACTGGAGAGCGGCTGGAAGAACTGCGGCGGATCGTGGCGCAGTTGGATGTGCCGGTGCGCCAGGTGATGATCGAGGCGCGCATCGTCGAGGCCAATGTCGATTACGACAAAGGCTTGGGCGCACGCTGGGGTGGGCGGCTCAATCGCGGCAATTGGAGCGCCGGCGGTATCCCCAAGCCCCAGGCGGACGGCGCGCAGCTACCAGAGAACCCACCCAGCTCACCCTTCGTCGACCTGGGTTCGCTGACCGCCACCTCGGGCCTGGGACTGGCCTTTATCACCGACAACCTGCTGCTGGACCTTGAGCTGACCGCCATGGAAAAGTCCGGCAACGGCGAAATCGTCTCACAGCCCAAGGTGGTCACCTCGGACAAGGAAACCGCACGCATCCTCAAGGGCACCGAGATCCCCTACCAGGAATCCACGTCCCAGGGCGCAACCTCGGTGTCGTTCAAGGAAGCCTCGCTGTCATTGGAGGTCACGCCGCAAATCACCCCCGACGATCATGTGATCATGGTGGTCAAAGTCACCAAGGACGAGCCCGACTATCTGAACAAACTCAACGACGTTCCACCGATCAAGAAAAACGAGGTCAATGCCAAGGTCCTGGTCAAGGATGGCGAGACCATTGTCATCGGCGGGGTTTTCTCCAATACCCAAAGCAAAGTGGTAGATAAAGTGCCATTTTTAGGCGATGTGCCGTATCTTGGCCGCCTTTTCCGGCGCGATGTGCGGGCGGAGAAAAAATCCGAGCTGCTGGTATTCCTGACTCCGCGTATCATGAATAACCAGGCGATTGCTGTGAGTCGTTGATTCTGTGCGAAATTTGATTCTTGTAGGGCCGATGGGGGCTGGAAAAAGCACCATCGGCCGTTTGCTGGCCAAAGAGCTGCGCCTGCCATTCAAAGATTCCGATAAGGAAATTGAATTGCGCACGGGTGCCAATATCCCATGGATCTTCGATAAGGAAGGCGAGCTGGGCTTTCGCGACCGCGAGCAGGCAATGATTGCCGAGCTGTGCGGCTGCGATGGCGTGGTATTGGCCACCGGCGGTGGCGCGGTGATGCGCGATGAAAATCGCCGCGCCCTGCACGCCGGTGGTCGCGTGGTGTACCTGCATGCCTCGGTGGAGCAGCAGGTGGGCCGCACCGCCCGTGATCGCAATCGCCCGTTGCTGCGCACGGCCAACCCGGAAAAAACCTTGCGAGACCTGCTGGCGCTGCGTGATCCGCTGTATCGGGAAATCGCCGATCTGGTGGTGGAAACCGATGAACGGCCGCCGCGAATGGTGGTACTCGACATTCTTGAGCGCCTGCAACGGCTACCACCCCGTTAAAGCCTGGCCGCAAATGCGCTATTCTCGGCGGCGCGCCATGACCTCGCGGGGTGTGGCGTAGAGCCATCAGGCAGCGTCTGATCCAGGCGTTACCGGTCGTCAAAATATCTTCAACGCGGGGACACATGCAGACACTTAAGGTCGATCTAGGCGAGCGCAGCTACCCGATCCATATTGGCGAAGGTCTGCTGGACCAGCCCGAGCTGCTCGCACCGCATATTGCCGGTCGGCAAGTGGCGATCATCTCCAACGAAACGGTGGCGCCGCTGTATCTTGAGCGTCTGAGCCGCAGCCTGGCGGCGTACTCGGTGATCTCGGTGATCCTGCCCGACGGCGAAGCCCACAAGAACTGGGAAACCCTGCAACTGATTTTCGATGGCCTGCTGAGCGCACGGCATGACCGCCGTACCACCGTGGTCGCTCTGGGCGGCGGTGTGATCGGCGACATGGCCGGCTTCGCGGCCGCCTGCTACCAGCGTGGCGTGGACTTTATCCAGGTGCCGACCACGCTGCTGTCCCAGGTCGATTCGTCGGTGGGCGGCAAGACCGGTATCAACCACCCGCTGGGCAAGAACATGGTCGGCGCGTTCTATCAGCCGCAGGCCGTGCTGATTGACACCGCAACCCTCAACACCCTGCCCCCGCGCGAGCTGTCGGCGGGCTTGGCGGAAGTCATCAAGTACGGGCTGATCTGCGACGAGCCCTTCCTGACCTGGCTGGAAGAACACATGGACGCCTTGCGCGCCCTCGACCAGGTGGCACTCACCGAAGCGATTTCCCGCTCCTGTGCGGCCAAGGCGTTGGTGGTGAATGCCGACGAACGGGAGTCCGGTGTGCGGGCTACCCTGAACCTGGGCCACACCTTCGGCCATGCGATCGAAACCCACATGGGCTATGGTGTGTGGCTGCATGGGGAAGCCGTAGCGGCTGGCACCGTGATGGCATTGGAAATGTCGCAGCGCCTGGGCTGGATCAGCGTCCAGGAGCGTGATCGCGGTATCTGTCTGTTCCAGCGCGCCGGTTTGCCGGTGATTCCGCCGTCTGAAATGAGCGAGGCGGATTTCCTGGAACACATGGCGATAGACAAGAAAGTGATCGACGGTCGACTGCGACTGGTGCTGTTGCGCCACATGGGCGAAGCGGTGGTGACCGACGATTATCCGAAAGAGATTTTACAGGCCACGCTGGGAGCGGATTACCGCGCCCTGGCCCAGCTTAAAGGTTAATAAGATCCCGATGACTAGTTTGCATGCCGACGAGGCGTTCCTCGGCCACTACCACCTGAGCCACGACCCTTTCGCGCCTCGGGTGCCTGGTTTCAAATTCTTCCCTGCCCAGCGCAAGCCGGTACTGGGGCAATTGCACCATCTCGCGCGCTACAGCCAGTTGCTGCTGGTGGTGACGGGGCCGTTGGGTAGCGGCAAGACCTTGCTGCGCCAGGCGCTGGTTGCCAGCACCAACAAGCAATCGGTGCAGAGCGTCGTCGTCTCGGCCCGTGGTGCCGGTGACGCGGCCGGCGTGTTGCGCCAGGTGGCGCAGGCGTTGGACGTGGCCAACCCTGAGCCGAACGCGATTCTCAAACAGGTGGTGCAACTGGGCCTGACCGGCCAGGAAGTCTATCTGTTGGTGGATGACGCCGAGCAGCTCGACGAATCTGCCCTGGAAGCCCTGTTGGCGCTGGCGGCGGGTACCCCGGAAGGGCGTCCCCATGTGTTCTTGTTTGGCGAGTCGTCACTGATCGCCGATCTGGAGCAGATCAGCGGTGACCAAGAGCTGTTCCACGTCATCGAATTGCAGCCGTACGAAGAAGAAGAGACCCGCGAATACCTGGCTCAACGCCTCGAGGGCGCGGGGGCGGGTATCGAACTTTTCTCCGCTGCGCAGATCTCTGATATTCACGAAAGCTCCGATGGCTGGCCTGGCAACATCAATCAGGTTGCCCGCGATGCAATGATCGAAGCCATGATTGCCAGCCGCTCTGCGGTCAAGCGTCCAAAGATGGGGTTCACTATGCCTAAGAAGCACGTATTGGCTATTTCTGCCGTTGTCGTGGTCGCTGTTGCCGCCGCCTGGTTGATCCCAGGCCGCAGCAAGGCACCGGCAACCGCTGGCGCGCCAACCGAACAGGCGCAGTTGCCACTGGGCAAGCCCACGCCGAACGTCGAATTCGCCAATTCCGGCCAACCGACCAACCTGCCGATGGTCGGCCAACCTGTGATGCGCGGCCCACTGGCCGAAGAAGCCGGTGGTATCTCCGAAGGCGACGACGGCGTGCCGGTGGAAGGCTCCAGCGCGACACCGCCAACCGTGACCACCACCGCGCCACCTGCGGGCGTGCCTGCCGGTACGCCAGCGACTCCCGTTGCACCGGTTGCGCCAGCTGCCAAGCCGACCCCCGCGCCGACGGTTGCCACAGCCAAGCCTGCGCCTGCGCCGGTGACCAAGCCCGCGCCAACGCCTGCTCCAGCGGCCAAGCCTGCGGAAAAACCGGCGGCCACCGTTGCCAAGGCCGGCGCTGCCGGCAGCAGCTGGTACAGCAGCCAGCCCACCGGCAACTTCGTGGTGCAGATACTCGGCACCAGCTCCGAGGCCAACGCCCAGGCGTTCGTCAAAGAGCAGGGCGGCCAGTACCGTTATTTCAAGAAAGTGCTCAACGGCAAGCCGCTGTATGTGATCACCTACGGCAGCTTCCCAAGCCGCGCCGCAGCCGATTCCGCCATCAAGGCCTTGCCAGCGAAGGTTCAGGCTGGTAAACCTTGGCCTCGCACTGTTGCCAGCGTTCAACAAGAACTGGCAACAACTCGCTGAAGATCCGGCGGCCTTACCCAGGCCGCCCTCCCGGCACCTCAAAAAACTACAACAGCGTGCAGCCCTGAAGGCCGCGCGCTTTGTGGTGTCTGCGTCACGGTAGCTTTTGAGTCGTAGCGGTCAGAATTAAAAAAGTTTTGACTAGCACAGCATATCGCTTTAAACCTTTCATAAATGCGACATAGATTTGCGACATTTCGTCGCTAAATTTGTGAGCGTCTGTGGCGGTGTGTACAATGACCTCCCTTTTGCCCCCGCTAAGCCGGCGCACGTCCGGCGTGGAAGGTAACCGGTTGAATTGAAAAGAAATTTGCCTCGATATAAGAGGCAGCCTGGTGAGAAAGTGTCTATGAAAGCAGGTCTGTACCAACCCGATGAATTCAAGGATAACTGCGGTTTCGGCCTGATAGCCCACATGCAGGGCGAGCCCAGTCATACCCTTTTGCAAACGGCCATCGAGGCCCTGACCTGCATGACCCACCGCGGTGGGATCAACGCCGACGGCAAGACCGGTGACGGTTGCGGCTTGCTGATTCAAAAGCCCGACCAGTTCCTGCGCGCGGTCGCCAAAGAGCACTTCGCCGTCGAGCTGCCCAAGCAGTACGCCGTGGGCATGGTGTTTTTCAACCAGGACCCGGTTAAAGCCGAAGCTGCTCGCGAGAACATGAACCGCGAGATCGTTGCTGCCGGCCTGCAGCTCGTCGGCTGGCGCAAAGTGCCGATCGACACCAGCGTACTCGGCCGCCTGGCCCTGGAGCGCCTGCCGCAGATCGAACAAGTGTTCATCGCAGGCGACGGCCTGAGCGACCAGGACATGGCGATCAAGCTGTTCACGTCCCGTCGTCGTTCGTCGGTGGCCAACGCCGCCGATACCGACCACTACATCTGCAGCTTTTCCCACAAGACCATCATTTATAAAGGCCTGATGATGCCGGCGGACCTCACCGCCTTTTATCCGGACCTGAGCGATGAGCGCCTGCAAACCGCAATCTGCGTGTTTCACCAGCGCTTCTCCACCAACACCCTGCCGAAATGGCCGCTGGCCCAGCCATTCCGCTTCCTCGCCCACAACGGCGAGATCAACACTATTACCGGCAACCGCAACTGGGCCGTGGCCCGTCGCACCAAGTTCGCCAATGATTTGATGGACCTGGAAGAGCTCGGCCCGCTGGTCAATCGCGTCGGTTCCGACTCCTCCAGCATGGACAACATGCTCGAGCTGATGGTCACCGGCGGCATCGACCTGTTCCGTGGCGTGCGCATGATCATTCCGCCAGCGTGGCAGAACGTCGAGACCATGGACCCCGACCTGCGGGCGTTCTATGAGTACAACTCGATGCACATGGAACCGTGGGACGGCCCGGCCGGCGTGGTCATGACCGATGGTCGCTATGCGGTGTGCCTGCTCGACCGCAACGGCCTGCGCCCGGCGCGTTGGGTCACCACCACCAACGGCTTTATCACCCTGGCGTCGGAAATCGGCGTGTGGGACTACAAGCCTGAAGATGTGATCGCCAAAGGCCGCGTAGGCCCTGGCCAGATCCTCGCCGTGGACACCGAAACCGGGCAGATCCTCGATACCGACGCCATCGACAACCGTTTGAAGTCCCGTCACCCGTACAAGCAATGGCTGCGCAAGAACGCCCTGCGCATCCAGGCGACCATGGAAGACAACGACCACGGTTCGGCTTTCTACGACGTCGACCAGCTCAAGCAATACATGAAGATGTACCAGGTCACGTTCGAAGAGCGCGACCAGGTGCTGCGTCCGCTCGGCGAGCAAGGCTACGAGGCGGTCGGCTCCATGGGCGATGACACGCCGATGGCCGTGCTGTCCCAGCGTGTGCGCACGCCGTACGACTACTTCCGCCAGCAATTCGCCCAGGTGACCAACCCACCGATCGATCCGCTGCGCGAAGCGATCGTGATGTCTCTGGAAGTGTGTCTGGGTGCCGAGCGCAACATTTTCCAGGAATCGCCGGAGCACGCGTCGCGCGTGATCCTCAGCTCGCCGGTCGTTTCCCCGGCCAAGTGGCGCTCCTTGATGACCCTGGAGCGTCCGGGCTTCGACCGCCAGATCATTGACCTGAACTACGACGAGAGCCTGGGCCTTGAAGCCGCTGTGCGCAACGTCGCCGACCAGGCCGAAGAAGCCGTGCGCGCCGGTCGTACCCAGATCGTGCTGACCGACCGTCATATCGGCCCAGGCAAGCTGCCGATCCATGCCGCCCTGGCAACGGGCGCGGTGCACCACCGCCTGACTGAAAAGGGCCTGCGTTGCGACTCCAACATCCTCGTGGAAACCGCCACCGCCCGTGACCCGCATCACTTCGCCGTGTTGATCGGTTTCGGTGCCTCGGCTGTGTATCCGTTCCTTGCGTACGAAGTGCTCGGCGATCTGATTCGTACCGGTGAGGTGCTGGGCGACCTCTACGAAGTGTTCAAGAACTACCGTAAGGGCATCACCAAAGGCTTGCTGAAGATCCTGTCGAAGATGGGCATCTCCACCGTCACCTCCTACCGTGGCGCGCAACTGTTCGAGGCCATCGGCCTGTCCGAAGAAGTCTGCGAGCTGAGCTTCCGTGGTGTGCCGAGCCGCATCAAGGGTGCGCGTTTCGTCGACATCGAAGCCGAGCAGAAAGCCCTGGCGGCCGAAGCCTGGAGCGCGCGCAAGCCAATCCAGCAAGGCGGCCTGCTCAAGTTTGTGCACGGTGGCGAATACCATGCCTACAACCCGGACGTGGTCAGCACCCTTCAAGCCGCCGTGCAGCAGGGCGACTACGCCAAGTTCAAGCTGTACACGAGCCTGGTGGATAACCGCCCGGTGTCGATGATCCGCGACTTGTTCAAGGTCAAGACCCTGGACACGCCGCTGGCCATCAGCGAAATCGAACCGCTGGAATCGATCCTCAAGCGCTTCGACTCCGCCGGTATTTCCCTGGGCGCCTTGTCGCCCGAGGCTCACGAAGCCCTGGCCGAAGCCATGAACCGCCTGGGTGCGCGTTCCAACTCCGGCGAAGGCGGTGAAGACCCGGCGCGTTACGGCACTATCAAGAGCTCGAAAATCAAGCAGGTTGCCACCGGCCGTTTCGGGGTGACCCCGGAATACCTGGTCAACGCCGAAGTGCTGCAGATCAAAGTCGCGCAGGGCGCCAAGCCCGGTGAAGGCGGCCAACTGCCTGGCGGCAAGGTCAACGGCCTGATCGCCAAGTTGCGCTATGCGGTACCCGGCGTGACCCTGATTTCGCCGCCGCCGCATCACGACATCTATTCGATTGAAGATTTGTCGCAGCTGATTTTCGACCTCAAACAAGTCAATCCGCAGGCGTTGGTCTCGGTGAAGCTGGTAGCAGAGGCTGGCGTGGGCACCATCGCCGCCGGCGTGGCCAAGGCCTATGCCGACCTGATCACCATCTCCGGCTACGACGGCGGTACCGGCGCATCGCCGCTGACCTCGATCAAATACGCCGGTGCGCCATGGGAACTGGGCCTTGCCGAAACCCACCAGACCCTGCGCGGCAACGACCTGCGCGGCAAAGTTCGGGTACAGACCGACGGTGGCCTGAAAACCGGCCTCGACGTGATCAAGGCCGCAATCCTCGGCGCCGAGAGCTTCGGCTTCGGCACCGCGCCAATGATCGCCCTGGGCTGCAAATACCTGCGCATCTGCCATCTGAACAACTGCGCTACCGGCGTCGCCACTCAGAACGAAAAGCTGCGCAAGGATCACTACATCGGCACCGTCGACATGGTGGTGAACTTCTTCACCTACGTCGCCGAAGAGACCCGTGAGTGGCTGGCCAAGCTGGGCGTACGCTCGCTGGAAGAGCTGATCGGTCGTACCGATCTGCTGGATATCCTCGAAGGCCAGACCGCCAAGCAACAGCACCTGGACCTGACGCCGCTGTTGGGCAGCGATCACATCCCGGCAGACAAGCCACAATTCTGCCAGGTAGACCGCAACCCACCGTTCGACAAGGGCCTGTTGGCCGAGAAAATGGTCGACCTGGCCGGTTCGTCGATCAACGATGCCAGCGGTGGCGAATTCGCGCTGGATATCTGCAACTGCGACCGCTCCATCGGCGCTCGTGTTTCCGGCGAAATCGCACGCAAGCACGGCAACCAGGGCATGGCGAAAGCGCCGATCACCTTCCGTTTCAAGGGCACTGCGGGCCAGAGCTTCGGCGTGTGGAACGCCGGTGGCCTGCATATGTACCTGGAAGGCGACGCCAACGACTACGTGGGCAAGGGCATGACCGGCGGCAAGCTGGTGATCGTTCCGCCACTCGGCAGCGTCTACAAGTCGCAGGACAGCGCCATCATCGGCAACACCTGCTTGTACGGCGCCACCGGTGGCAAGCTGTTCGCCGCCGGTACCGCTGGTGAGCGTTTCGCCGTGCGTAACTCCGGTGCCCACACCGTGGTGGAAGGCACCGGCGATCACTGCTGCGAGTACATGACGGGAGGCTTTGTCGCGGTACTGGGCAAGACCGGTTACAACTTCGGTTCGGGCATGACCGGCGGTTTCGCCTACGTGCTCGACCAGGACAACACCTTCGTCGACAAGGTCAACCACGAGTTGGTCGAGATCCAGCGGATCAGCGGCGAAGCCATGGAGTCATACCGAAACCACTTGCAGCACGTGCTGGACGAGTACGTCGAGGAAACCGGCAGTGAATGGGGGCGTAACCTCGCCGAAAACCTCGATGACTACCTGCGTCGTTTCTGGCTGGTCAAGCCCAAGGCTGCCAACCTGAAATCGTTGCTTTCCAGCATCCGTGCCAACCCGCAGTGATATGCGCCTGAACAGTTTGATGAGGTTTTAACATGGCTGAACGTCTGAATAACGACTTCCAGTTCATCGATGTCGGGCGCAAAGATCCGAAGAAGAAACTGTTGCGTCAACGCAAGAAAGAGTTCGTGGAGATCTACGAACCCTTCAAACCCCAGCACTCGGCCGACCAGGCCCACCGCTGCCTGGGGTGCGGTAACCCGTATTGCGAATGGAAGTGCCCGGTGCACAACTTCATTCCCAACTGGCTCAAGTTGGTGGCCGAGGGCAACATCCTCGCCGCCGCCGAGCTGTCGCACCAGACCAACACCCTGCCGGAAGTCTGCGGCCGGGTGTGCCCGCAGGACCGTCTGTGCGAGGGCGCGTGCACCCTCAACGACGGTTTTGGCGCGGTGACCATCGGTTCGGTGGAGAAGTACATCACCGATACCGCGTTCGCCATGGGCTGGCGCCCGGACATGTCCAAGGTCAAGCCGACCGGCAAGCGCGTCGCGATCATCGGCGCGGGCCCTGCGGGCCTGGGCTGTGCCGACGTGCTGGTGCGTGGCGGCGTGACCCCGGTGGTGTTCGACAAGAACCCGGAAATCGGCGGCCTGCTGACCTTCGGCATCCCCGAGTTCAAGCTGGAAAAGACCGTACTGAGCAACCGTCGCGAAGTGTTCACCGGCATGGGCATCGAGTTCCGCCTGAACACCGAGATCGGCAAAGACATCACCATGGAGCAACTGCTCGCCGAATACGATGCGGTATTCATGGGCATGGGCACCTACACCTACATGAAGGGCGGCTTTGCCGGTGAAGACCTGCCGGGCGTGTACGACGCGCTCGACTTCCTGATCGCCAACGTCAACCGCAACCTGGGCTTTGAAAAGTCGCCGGAAGACTTCGTCGACATGAAAGGCAAGAAGGTCGTGGTGCTTGGCGGTGGCGACACCGCGATGGACTGCAATCGCACCTCGATCCGCCAGGGCGCCAAGTCGGTGACCTGTGCGTATCGCCGTGACGAAGCCAACATGCCCGGTTCGCGCAAAGAGGTGAAGAACGCCAAGGAAGAAGGCGTGAAATTCCTCTACAACCGCCAACCGATCGCGATTGTTGGTGAAGACCGCGTCGAAGGCGTGAAGGTGGTCGAGACCCGTCTCGGTGAACCGGACGCCCGTGGCCGTCGCAGCCCTGAGCCGATCCCGGGTTCCGAAGAGATCATCCCGGCCGACGCCGTGGTCATCGCCTTCGGTTTCCGCCCAAGCCCGGCGCCGTGGTTCGAGCAGTTCGAGATCCAGACCGACAGCCAGGGCCGTGTTGTGGCCCCGGAGCAAGGCCAGTACAAGCACCAGACCAGCAACCCGAAAATTTTCGCCGGCGGCGATATGGTGCGCGGCTCGGACCTGGTGGTAACCGCGATCTTCGAAGGCCGTAACGCCGCAGAAGGGATCCTGGACTACCTGCAAGTCTGACCCCGATCCCCGCTTGAAATGGGATCAAAATGTGGGAGGGGGCTTGCTCCCGATAGCGGTGTGTCAGTTTCAGTATCTATAACTGAACCACCGCAATCGGGAGCAAGCCCCCTCCCACATTGGTTTTGCAGCGTTTCCATGTCCGCGACAAATTGACCCGATAGACAAAAGGCACGGCGCATTCCGTGCCTTTTGCGTCGCGCTCTGAGAAAATGCCCTCACTTTTTTTGCGGATGCCGACATGACTGCCCTCAAGAACGACCGTTTCCTTCGTGCCCTGCTCAAGCAGCCCGTAGACGTCACGCCCGTGTGGATGATGCGTCAAGCCGGTCGCTACCTGCCGGAATACCGCGCCAGTCGCGCCAATGCCGGCGACTTCATGAGCCTGTGCATGAACCCTACGTTCGCCTGCGAAGTCACGATGCAGCCGCTGGACCGCTACCCGCAGCTGGATGCGGCCATCCTCTTCTCCGATATTCTCACCATCCCGGACGCCATGGGCCAAGGCCTGTACTTCGAGACCGGCGAAGGCCCGCGTTTCAGGAAAGTCGTCAGTACCCTGGCTGATATCGAAGCCTTGCCGATCCCTGATCCGCACAAAGACCTCGGCTACGTGATGGATGCCGTCAGCACCATCCGCCGCGAGCTCAACGGCCGCGTGCCACTGATTGGTTTCTCCGGCAGCCCATGGACCCTGGCCACTTATATGGTCGAAGGCGGCTCGTCGAAAGACTTCCGCAAGACCAAGGCCATGCTCTACGACAACCCGCACGCCATGCACCTGTTGCTGGACAAGCTGGCGCAGTCGGTCACGTCGTACCTCAATGGCCAGATCATGGCCGGCGCGCAAGCGGTGCAGATTTTCGATACCTGGGGCGGCAACCTGTCGGCGGCGGCGTACCAGGAATTCTCCCTGGCCTACATGCGCAAGATCGTCAGCGGCCTGATCCGCGAACACGAAGGCCGCAAGGTGCCGGTCATCCTGTTCACCAAGGGTGGTGGCCTGTGGCTGGAAAGCATCGCCGACGCCGGTGCCGATGCCCTGGGCCTGGACTGGACCTGCGACATTGGCGAAGCCCGCCGCCGCGTTGGTAACCAGGTCGCGCTGCAAGGCAACATGGACCCGACCGTGCTGTACGCCAAGCCGGAAGCGATCCGCACCGAAGTCGGGCGCATCCTCGCCAGCTACGGCAAAGGCACCGGGCACGTGTTCAACCTGGGTCATGGCATCACCCCGGAAGTGAACCCGGAGCATGCCGGCGCGTTCCTGCGCGCGGTGCACGAGCTGTCGGCGCAATATCACGAGTAACAGGCAAGACCAATGTGGGAAGGGGGTGCCCCCTCCCACATTTTGACCTGTGAATACATTTCAACGCTGGGAGGGGGATTGCCCCCGATAGCGCCAGTGCAACCAGTACTGCTCATAAAGTGAACACCCGAGCCCAAAGCGCCACCTTTTAGCGCGTCGCAAATAGATAAGTAGCTCGCGAACGATTTCTCCCTCGACCACCCGTCTCCCGTGCGTTGGGTGACAGACTTCTCCTACGCCCGCAAAGCGCCTTCCCACAAGTGCTACCGATCTGCTCACGGCCCTCTGGGCCCCGGCCTCGTGCGTCATATCTCGCGTTTAATCGGCGGGCTTATATAGACGCATCAACAGGTCGTTTTCAGGATTTGTTGAATGGCTATTCAATTTCAGGCATGGCATTTGCTCTATCAATTCAAAGCCTCTCTCCCTCTCAGGAGATGAGCGCAATAACAAGAGCCTCGCCTGAGGCCATCACCCGCTTTGTGTGAGGAGATACTGCGATGACGTCGTTCAACTCCGGGGCTCAACCCCAGAACCGTGCGCCTCAATCCATCGGCTTTTTGCTGCTGGACAATTTCACGCTGATTTCCCTGGCGTCGGCCGTGGAACCTCTGCGCATGGCCAACCAGCTGTCCGGCCGCGAGTTGTATCGCTGGACAACCCTGAGTGTCGACGGCAACCAAGTATGGGCCAGTGACGGCCTGCAGATCACCCCCGATGCCGCCATGCACAAGGCTCCAGCCCTGGACACGGTGATCGTGTGCGGTGGCGTGGGCATCCAGCGCACCGTCACCCGCGAACACGTGTCGTGGCTGCAAAGCCAGGCGCGTCAATCCCGTCGTCTCGGTGCGGTCTGCACCGGCAGTTGGGCCCTGGCCTGTGCGGGCCTGCTCGACGGTTTCGATTGCAGCGTGCATTGGGAATGCCTGGCGTCGATGCAGGAAGCGTTTCCCCGCGTGGCCATGAGCACACGCCTGTTCACCCTCGATCGCAACCGCTTCACCAGCTCCGGCGGCACCGCGCCGTTGGACATGATGCTGCACCTGATCAGCCGCGACCACGGCCGTGAGCTGTCGGCCGCCATCTCCGAGATGTTCGTGTACGAACGCATCCGCAACGAACAGGATCACCAGCGTGTGCCGCTCAAGCACATGCTCGGCACCAACCAGCCGAAGCTGCAGGAAATCGTGGCGCTGATGGAAGCCAACCTGGAAGAGCCCATCGACCTGGACGAACTGGCGGTCTATGTCGCCGTGTCGCGTCGCCAGCTGGAGCGGTTGTTCCAGAAATACCTGCACTGTTCGCCGTCGCGCTACTACCTCAAGTTGCGCCTGATCCGTGCGCGGCAGTTGCTCAAGCAAACGCCGATGTCGATCATCGAAGTGGCGTCGGTGTGCGGGTTTGTGTCCACCCCGCATTTCTCCAAGTGCTACCGCGAATACTTCGGCATTCCGCCGCGCGATGAGCGTGTAGGCTCCAACACCACCCAGCAGGTGGCGATGCTGCCGATTCCGCAGGCGCTGGTGTTGTCACCGTTGTCGGGGCCGATGTCGGCGTTGAGCCAGGCCAGGAATGAGTCGACTTTCGCCAGTGTAAGGCTCTAGACCGGGTTGACTGCATCGGGGGCAAGCCCCCTCCCACATTTGATTTGTGAACACAGTCAAAGGTGGGAGGGGGCTTGCCCCCCGATAGCACTCTGTCAGGCGCCGGAGCTCTGCCTGAACTGCATCAAGGCCGGCAACAACTGCTTATCGATCGCCTGACGCACCGCCGGCAGAATCGTCGCGCTGCCGCTGTACATCCGCTCAACCATGCCCTTGAGCGCCTTGGCCCGTGCCTCGCTCAAACCGCGTACCGCGCACTCGCAAGCCTGCTCGGCAGTGGCACCGCTGGACACTTCGAAACCCAACGAGCGCAGTTGGCCCAACAGGTCATCCTGGTCAATCAAATCCGCATGCATCATGACGTTTATCCTGGTGAGGGGAGCGGGGTTCGACCTCGATTCTGGTAGCCGCCCAGGCGGTCGGCAAGGGCAGAATGCGTGAATGCCTCAGATGGCTATGAGGGTGTCGTTTTCGGGCCATGCGCCAGGTGCACTTACCGGCACACTGGTCCCAGGCACGCAGCTTGATGGTTTGGTCACCCTCCGGATGCACGGCTCACACAAGGCACTCTGCCCCGATCCAGTCACGGCTGGCTCGGGGCTTTTTTTGCCGGCAAACCAATGACACGGCCAAGCAGGGCGGGCATTGGCAGCTCGGCCTGTGCGGCGCTGATGGCAGCCAGACGTTCCAGCGCGGCCTCGGTGAACGGCGTGGCATGCGGCCCCGCCAGGTCGACATGCAGCAGCATCTGTTCGTTGCCGGCCAGTTCCTTGTCATCCCCCACCGGGTGCAGGCTGTGATAGAGATGCAGGCGCTTGGCGTCGTGGGCGATCAGCTGGGTGCGCACCTCCACTTCGGCTCCCAGCTTCACTTCGTGCAGGTAGTTCAGATGCAACTCGAGGGTGAACAGCGAGTGGCCGCTGGCTTCGCGGTTGTCACTGTCCAGGCCCAGCATGTCCATCAGTGCGTCGGTAGCGTAGCTGAAGATCAGCAGGTAGAACGCATCGCGCAGGTGGCCGTTGTAGTCGACCCATTCAGGCAGGATTTGAGTGGTGTAGGTCTTCAATGCGGGCATGGATCCAGACTCGGTCAAGAATGTGAGTTATTCGGCAAAGCTCATGCCGTGTTTGGCTTTAGTCACTTTGACTGCCTCCAATACCGCCAGCAGGCAATCATCACGATAGCGCTCCAGCGCCGCAATGCTGTGTTTGCCTAACTGGTCGCGGGTGCCATCGACCACATCGTCGATCAACTTGTCGGTGAGTTCCGGCGCCGGCAAATAGGTCCACGGCAACTGCAATGCCGGGCCGAACTGCGCCATGAAGTGGCGCATGCCCGCATCGCCACCGGCCAGGGTGTAGGTGAGGAAGGTGCCCATGAACGACCAGCGCAGCCCGGCGCCAAAGCGAATCGCGTCGTCGATTTCGCCCGTGGTCGCCACGCCATCGTTGACCAGGTGCAGCGCCTCGCGCCACAGCGCTTCCAGCAGGCGGTCAGCAATAAACCCCGGCACTTCCTTGCGCACGTGCAGTGGGCGCATGCCGAGGGATTCATAGACCTTGATCGCGGCCTGGATCGCCTCCGGCGCGGTGTGCTTGCCGCCGACCACTTCCACCAACGGCAGCAGGTAAACCGGGTTGAACGGGTGGCCAACCACGCAACGCTCCGGGTGGGTGGCGCGCTCGTAGAACTCACTCGGCAACAGGCCGGAAGTACTCGAGCCGATCAGCGCATTTGGCTTGGCTGCGGCGCTGATCTTGCTGTGCAAATCCAGTTTCAGCTCCAGGCGTTCCGGGGCGCTTTCCTGGATGAAGTCGGCGTCCCTTACGCATTCCTCAATGGTGGCAACAAAGCGCAGGCGCGACTGGGATGCTCCCGGCGCCAGGCCTTGTTGCTCCAGGGCGGCCCAGGCGTTGGCGACACGTTTGCGCAGGGCCGCTTCGGCGCCGGGTGCCGGGTCCCAGGCCACGACGTCCAGGCCGTGGGCGAGGGCGCGGGACACCCAGCCGCTGCCGATAACACCGCTGCCGAGGGCGGCGAAGGTTTTGATTTCGGTGATAAAGCTCATTGGCACATTCCTAAAGCGTTCGGTGATCCCTTGTGGGAGGGGGCTTGCTCCTGATGACGGTGTTTCAGTCATGCATCTTTAGGCTGAGCCACCGCTATCGGGAGCAAGCCCCCTCCCACATTTTTGATTTGGTTTTGGCAGGGACTAGCCGCGTTTGGCCAGGCCCATCTTGATGCGACCTTCCGCCGGGGTCATGACCCGCGCCCCGAGGCGGCTGAGGATTTCACCGGCGCGCTCCACCAACTGCCCATTGGTGGCAAGCACGCCTTTGTCCAGCCACAAGTTGTCTTCCAGGCCGACTCGCACGTTGCCGCCCAGCAGCACCGCCTGCGCCGCCATCGGCATCTGCATGCGGCCGATGCCGAAGCCGGCCCACACGGCGTCGGCGGGCAAGTTGTCGACCATGGCTTTCATGGTGGTGGTGTCGGCCGGCGCGCCCCACGGGATGCCCAGGCACAGTTGAAACAGCGGGTTGTCGAGCAGGCCCTCCTTGATCATCTGCTTGGCGAACCACAGGTGGCCGGTGTCGAAAATCTCCAGCTCGGCTTTAACGCCCAACGCCTGGATACGCTTGGCGCCGGCGCGCAATTGCGCCGGAGTGGACACGTAAATGGTGTCGCCATCGCCGAAGTTCAGGGTGCCGCAATCGAGGGTGCAGATTTCCGGCAGCAATTCCTCGACATGGGCCAGGCGCGTCAGTGGGCCGACCAGGTCGGTGTTGGGACCAAACTCCATGGGGTGCTCGCCACTGCCGATCTCCAGGTCGCCGCCCATACCGGCAGTGAGGTTGACGATGATGTCGATGTCGGCCTCGCGGATGCGCTCCATCACTTCGCGGTACAGCGCCACGTCGCGGCTGAACTTGCCGGTGTGCGGGTCACGCACATGGCAGTGCACCACGGTCGCGCCGGCCTTGGCGGCTTCCACGGCGGCGGCCGCGATTTGTTTGGGGGTGACCGGCACGTGCGGGCTTCTGGCGGTCGTGTCGCCAGCACCGGTGAGTGCGCAGGTGATGATGACGTCGTGGTTCATGAGGCGGTTCCTTACAGGCGTGGGGGTGCCGTTCGCAGTCGGTCGGGGCTGCGAAGCGGTGTCTTGAACAGGTTATTTAACGGTCAGTTGGAGGTTGGCCGCCGCCGGCTTGCCATCGAAGGTGGTCACACCTTCCAGCCAGCGCGCCTGGTCTTGCGGGTGATCCTTGAGCCACTGCTTGGCCGACTCAATGGGGTCCTTGTGATCCAGCAAGGGCTGCATCATCCGGCTCTCATCGGCGGCGGTGAAGGTCAGGTTGGTCAACAACTTGTGGACGTTGGGGCACTGCTCGGCATAGGTCGGCGCGGTGACGGTCCACACGGTCGCCCTGCCTTCATTGGGCCCCAGGGCGTCTTCGCTGCCGGTGAGGTAAGTCATGGCGACGTTGACGTTCATCGGGTGCGGCGCCCAGCCGAAGAACACCACGGGTTCCTTGCGCCGTACCGCACGGTCGACCGCAGAGAGCATGGCCGCTTCGCTGGATTCGACCAGTTGGAACTTGCCCAGGCCGAACTGGTTCTTGGCGATCATGGCCTTGATCTGGGTATTGGCGCCCGAACCCGGCTCGATGCCGTAGATCTTGCCGCCCAACTCTTTTTCGAAGCGGGCGATGTCGGCAAAGGTTTTCAGGCCCTTGTCCGCCAGGTAAGTCGGCACGGCGAGGGTAGCGCGCGCGTCTTCCAGGCTCGGCTTGTCGAGCACTTTGACTTGCTTGGCGTCGACGAACGGCGTGATGGTCTGGGTCATCAGCGGGTTCCAGTAGCCCAGGAACAGATCCAGGCGCTGGTCGCGGATGCCGGCAAAGATGATCTGCTGGGAGGCGCTGGTCTGTTTGGTCTTGTAGCCGAGCCCGTCGAGCAGCACTTGGGTCATGGCGCTGGTGGCGATCACGTCGGTCCAGTTCACCACGCCCAGGCGCACGTTCTGGCAGGAAGCGGCATCCGCTGCCATGACGGGGGTGCTCAAAATAGCGCTGACGCTGAGTGCAAGCACGCTGCGGCTGATCAGTCGGTTCATGGTGGAGCCCTCGGCAGGTCGTTATTGTGGGGCCGGCGTCTTTGTGCGCCGTGGTGCCACGTTACGCAGCTTGGCTGGTGACAAAACGCACGGCGGCGACCCACTTTTGCACTGCAGCGACCTGCCCCTTGAATCCGCCCAGGAACGGGAGTATCACAGTGCCACGCTGCCGGTCCGACGAGAGCGCCACCATGTCCCAGGATTTCTACTTTTTACTGATGCCGGGGTTCTCGGCCATTGGCTTTATTTCCGCGCTGGAGCCGCTGCGGGTGGCGAATCGCTTCCGTGGCGAGCTGTACCGCTGGCATGTCTTGAGCGCCGATGGCGGTGCGGTATTGGCGAGCAACGGCATGTCGGTCAATGCCGACGCCGCACTGGAACCGCTGAAGAAAGGCGCAACGCTGCTGGTGGTGGCCGGCTTCGAACCGCTGCAGTTCGCCACGCCCGCGCTGGAACACTGGCTGCGCCGTCTCGACCACGACGGCGTGACCCTCGGCGCCATCGACACCGGCGCCTGTGTGCTGGCCGAAGCGGGCCTGCTCGACGGCCACCGCCTGACCTTGCACTGGGAAGCCATCGATGCGTTCAAGGAATCGTATCCGCACCTGAGCGTCACTCAGGAACTGTTCGAGATCGACCGCCGTCGCATCACCTGCGCCGGCGGCACCGCGTCCATCGACCTGATGCTCGACCTGATCGCCCAGGCCCACGGCCCGGACCTGGCGATCCAGGTGTCCGAACAGTTCGTGCTGGGCCGCATCCGCCCGCGCAAAGACCACCAGCGCATGCAGATCGCCACGCGCTACGGCATCAACAACAAGAAGCTGGTGCACGTGATCGGCGAGATGGAGCAACACACCGAGCCACCGCTGAGCACCCTGGCGCTGGCCGACGCGATCAAGGTCACCCGGCGCCAACTGGAGCGCTTGTTCCGCCTGCATCTGAACGACACACCCAGCAACTTCTACCTGCGCCTGCGCCTGGAAAAAGCCCGGCAACTGCTGCGCCAGAGCGATATGAGCGTGCTGGAAGTGAGTATTGCTTGCGGGTTCGAGTCGCCGTCGTATTTCACCCGCAGCTATCGGGCGAGGTTTGCGAAATGTCCGAGGGAGGATCGGCGACGGGAGGTGGTTTGATCGTTTTTTAGTCAATTATAGGCGCGACTATAATTTATAGTTGTTTCTATAATTAGGTATAAAAGCGGCCGGCACCGCGGATCAAATGTGGGAGGGGGCTTGCCCCCGATAGCGGTGGGTCAGCAGCACATAAGTGACTGACACACCGCCATCGGGGGCAAGCCCCCTCCCACAGTAGATTTTGGTGTGGCTTATTTCTTCAGCAGGGCCGAACACGCCGCCTTGTAAGCTTCATGCTGATACTTGTTCAGCGTGGCAGGCAGATCAAAGTTGCGCTTCTTGTTCTGCGCATTGATGGTTTGCGGTGACAAAAGCGTCACCTCCACCCCGTCCAGCAACTGAAACACCCCTTCAATCTTGAACGTCGTCGGGCCACCGGCGAATTCGCCTTTCTTGCTGCGTTTCTTGATCGCGATACGGGTGATGGCGTTTGCCTGCACGAACGCTTTCACCTGGACGGCGAAGGCTTTGACGTTGGCGGCTTCGTCGTCATCTTCAAGGGCGATTTTCTTGGTGGCCAGAGCGACGTGGGTCAGCGCCAGGCCATCCAGGGAGGCGACGGCGATGATGGCTTCGCTGCCTTTGATTTCGATGCCGCAGATAGTCATATGAGTACTCAGGGATGTCAGGCGGAAAGTGACGTTATGATGTTTATTTAATTCGCTGGCATGGGGTCGTCTGGAACCAGGCTGACGAGTTTGTACTGACGACCGATTTTTATTTTTCCAGGTTCCGGCTCAAGCGTCAGGTCGTAGGTGATGTGCGTCACCAGTAGAAACTTCACGCCGCTTTTATCGTTCATAAAGCCTTTCGTACGACGAACCGTATCGGGGTCGTAATCGAGCTCCATTCCTTTCAGGTAGCGCGTTGTCAAGATATAAGATAGAGGCAGCGAATGATCCAGGAGCGTTAGCTTTTTATCCTCAAGAGAAACAGTGGTCTCTGAGGGCACTGTCAATGCGTGACCTTCGCTGAGTGCGTCCTGCTGGAAAGTGCTGCAGTACTGTAGTTCCAAGTTAGTGGCGTGTCGCGAACTGGCGCTGCCAACATACAGCAATGTTCGGTGGGCATGGGTATTGTCAAGTTGAAGTTGCAGCTGTTCAAAGTCAAGCGCTTTGAAGCGACTGTATTGCGTATAGAAACGCTTGGCTTCAAGAAAAGCAACTCCCTCTTTTTCGTTGCCGTTTGGAAAAGTGAATTTTACAAGTATGGCAATATCTCCATACTTGGTTTCAAAATTCTTTCCGGCAAATTTGTAAAGGTCCCATGCGACGTTTTGAGGGGCGGGAGATGTGATCGTTACTTTTTTCAACTTCTTGGTAAAACTGTTCAGTATTTTGTAGGTGATGATGTCTTCGTCCCACCCTCTGTCGAGGTCGGAGGTTACTGCTTTATTTATTAGGAAGTCTATTTTTTCCAGCCATTCTGACGGCGTAAGTTTCATGCAAAGTCCATTTAAAAATAGTCAGGTAGTAGCGTTGAAAAGGTGGGCTTATTCCTGCCCAATCGACTCCAAAAACTCCGACCGCTCGTCACTCATCCGCGCCAGGCAATCATTCAGCGCAATCGCATACGCCTTGGTCCCGGTCGCCGCCGGGAAGGTGTCCACCGCGCAATCGGCATCGCGCAGTTTTTCCCACTTCTGCTGGGCATCCTTCAGACGAGCGGTAATGTCGGCGAGCTTGGTCTTGTCGCTGCCGTAGGTGGACCCCATGCGTTCCAGCAGGCCCTGATAGTTGTCTTTCAACAATTGCTCGGCGGTAGTTTTGTTGTAGGTGGCGCATTCCAGGGTTTGCTGGTCGTTCTCGATGCCGTCGCACGGCGTGCTGTCGGTGTCTTCGGCGGCGTGGACGCCGGTTGCGATGAGTGCCAAAGCCAGGAAAATCGATTTCATTGCGCCGTCTCATATCAGGTGATGCGGAATTCTGGCTCAAGCGTAAGACAAAGAACAGTCGCCAGTCAGGCATGTCTACACAGGCTTTGTCGCGGATTGACGCTTTCGGCAATTCCCCTGTCGTTTTTGCACCCGGCTCCGTCGGCCCCTGGGCATATGCTGGCCCCAAAGCGCCGGCAGACGATTCGGCGCATGAATCGCCAATAAGGGGACGCCTGATGAGCCCAGCCGAGTTGCACGCCGACAGCATCGTTATCGACGGTCTGATTATTGCCAAGTGGAACCGCGACCTGTTCGAAGACATGCGCAAAGGTGGCCTGACGGCCGCCAACTGCACGGTGTCGGTGTGGGAAGGCTTCCAGGCCACGATCAATAACATCGTCGCCAGCCAGACCCTGATCCGCGAAAACAGCGACCTGGTGATCCCGGTGAAAACCACCGCCGATATCCGTCGCGCCAAGGAGCAGGGCAAGACCGGCATCATCTTCGGCTTCCAGAATGCCCACGCGTTTGAAGACCAGCTCGGCTATGTCGAGATCTTCAAACAGCTCGGCGTCGGTGTGGTGCAGATGTGCTACAACACCCAGAACCTGGTGGGCACCGGCTGCTACGAGCGCGACGGTGGCCTGTCGGGTTTCGGGCGTGAGATTGTCGGCGAGATGAACCGCGTCGGCATCATGTGCGACCTGTCCCACGTCGGTTCCAAGACCAGCGAAGAAGTCATCCTCGAATCGAAAAAACCGGTGTGCTATTCCCACTGCCTGCCCTCGGGCCTCAAGGAGCACCCGCGCAACAAATCCGATGAAGAACTCAAGTTCATCGCCGACCACGGCGGGTTTGTCGGCGTGACCATGTTCGCGCCGTTCCTGGCCAAGGGTATCGATTCGACCATCGACGATTACGCCGAAGCCATCGAATACACCATGAACATCGTCGGCGAAGACGCCATCGGCATCGGCACCGACTTCACCCAGGGCCATGGCCAGGATTTCTTTGAAATGCTGACCCATGACAAAGGCTACGCCCGCCGCCTGACCAGCTTTGGCAAGATCATCAACCCGCTGGGCATCCGCACCGTGGGCGAGTTTCCCAACCTCACCGAGACCCTGCTCAAGCGCGGCCATCCTGAACGCGTGGTGCGCAAGATCATGGGCGAGAACTGGGTCAATGTCTTGAAAGACGTCTGGGGCGAATAAGCCAGACACCCACCGGCAACACCACTACGAATTTTTCTGGAGTTAAGTTTCCATGGCCAAGATCGCCCCGCAATTGCCAATCGAAGTCGACAGCGAAACCGGTGTCTGGACCTCCGACGCCCTGCCGATGCTGTACGTGCCGCGCCATTTCTTCGTCAACAACCACATGGGCATCGAAGAAGTGCTGGGTGCCGACGCCTACGCCGAGATCCTCTACAAGGCCGGCTACAAGTCCGCCTGGCACTGGTGTGAAAAAGAAGCCGAGTGCCACGGCCTGGAAGGCGTCGCGGTGTTCGAGCACTACATGAAGCGCCTGTCGCAACGCGGCTGGGGCCTGTTCAAGATCCAGGACATCGACCTGGATAAAGGCACCGCCAGCGTCAAGCTGGAACATTCGGCCTTCGTCTACGTGTACGGCAAGGTCGGGCGCAAAGTCGACTACATGTTCACCGGCTGGTTTGCCGGCGCGATGGACCAGATCCTTCAAGCGCGTGGCAGCACTATTCGCACTGTGGCCGAACAAGTCTACGGAGGCTCCGAAGAGGGCCACGATGATGGCCTGTTCACCGTCAAGCCGTTGTAAGCCGAGGACCGTGCCATGGCTTTCGAAGCAATGTTCCAACCGATTCAGATCGGCAAACTGACCATCCGCAACCGCGTGCTCAGTACCGCCCACGCCGAGGTGTATGCCACCGACGGCGGCATGACCACCGACCGCTATGTGAAGTACTACGAAGAGAAGGCCAAGGGCGGTATCGGCCTGGCGATCTGCGGCGGCTCCTCGGTGGTGGCCATCGACAGTCCCCAGGAATGGTGGAGTTCGGTGAACCTGTCCACTGACCGCATCATCCCGCACTTCCAGAACCTGGCCGACGCCATGCACAAGCATGGCGCCAAGATCATGATCCAGATTACCCACATGGGCCGTCGCTCGCGTTGGGACGGCTTCAACTGGCCGACCCTGATGTCGCCGTCCGGCGTGCGTGAGCCGGTGCACCGTGCCACCTGCAAGACCATCGAGCCGGAAGAGATCTGGCGCGTGATCGGCAACTATGCCAGCGCCGCCAAGCGCGCCAAGGCCGGTGGCCTGGACGGGGTGGAACTGTCCGCCGTGCACCAGCACATGATCGACCAGTTTTGGAGTCCGCGGGTCAACAAGCGCACCGACGAATGGGGCGGTACCTTCGAAGGCCGCATGAAGTTCGGCCTGGAAGTGTTGAAGGCCGTGCGCGCCGAAGTCGGTGACGATTTCTGTGTGGGCATGCGCCTGTGCGGCGACGAGTTCCACCCGGACGGCCTGTCCCACGAGGACATGAAGCAGATCGCCAAGTATTACGACGACACCGGCATGCTCGACTTCATTGGCGTGGTGGGCTCGGGGTGCGATACGCACAACACCCTGGCCAACGTGATCCCGAACATGAGTTACCCGCCGGAGCCGTTCCTGCACCTGGCGGCCGGTATCAAGGAAGTGGTGAAAGTCCCGGTGCTGCACGCGCAGAACATCAAGGACCCGAACCAGGCCACGCGCATTCTGGAAGGCGGCTACGTGGACATGGTCGGCATGACCCGCGCCCATATTGCCGACCCGCACCTGATCGCCAAGATCAAGATGGGCCAGATCGACCAGATCAAACAGTGCGTCGGCGCCAACTATTGCATCGATCGCCAGTACCAGGGCCTGGATGTGCTGTGCATCCAGAACGCCGCGACCTCCCGTGAATACATGGGCGTGCCGCACATTATTGAGAAGTCCACCGGGCCCAAACGCAAAGTCGTGGTGGTCGGTGCTGGCCCTGCGGGGATGGAAGCGGCGCGCGTCGCCGCCGAACGTGGCCACGACGTAACCCTGCTGGAGAAGAAAGAATTTATCGGCGGGCAAATCACCACCGCATCGAAAGCGCCACAGCGTGACCAGATCGCCGGTATCACCCGCTGGTTCCAGTTGGAGCTGGCACGCTTGAAAGTCGACCTGCGCCTGGGTGTGGCGGCTGATGCCGAAACTATCCTCGACCTGCGCCCGGACGTGGTGGTGCTGGCCGTCGGTGGGCATCCGTTCATTGAACAGAACGAACACTGGGGCGCTGCCGAAGGCCTGGTGGTGAGCAGTTGGGACGTGCTCGACGGCAAAGTCGCACCGGGCAAGAACGTGCTGGTGTACGACACCATCTGCGAATTCACCGGCATGTCGGTGGCGGATTTCCTTGCGGACAAAGGCTGCCAGGTCGAGATCGTCACTGACGATATCAAGCCGGGCGTGGCCATCGGCGGTACGTCGTTCCCGACTTACTACCGCAGCATGTACCCCAAGGAAGTGATCATGACCGGCGACATGATGCTGGAAAAGGTCTACCGCGAAGGCGACAAGCTGGTGGCGGTGCTGGAGAACGAATACACCGGGGCCAAGGAAGAGCGGGTGGTTGACCAGGTGGTGGTGGAGAACGGCGTGCGCCCGGACGAGGCGATTTATTACGGGCTCAAGGAAGGTTCGCGCAACAAGGGCCAGATAGACGTCGAAGCCCTGTTCGCGATCAAGCCGCAGCCGTGCCTGAGCGAAGCGGGTGAAGGGTACTTGTTGTTCCGCATCGGTGACTGTGTGGCCCAGCGCAATACCCATGCCGCGATCTATGACGCCCTGCGCTTGTGCAAGGATTTCTAAGCCGACACCGAACCAAAGTGGACTCGGTCCAAATGTGGGAGGGGGCTTGCTCCCGATAGCGGTGGGTCAGCTACAGCTATATCGACTGACACTCCGCCATCGGGAGCAAGCCCCCTCCCACATTTCAAGGCCAGTTTCACAGTAGACCTGTGTGGTCTGTGGGAGCTTCACCATGTTGAACACCTTGCTGCCTATTCTTTTGTTTGCCGCCCTAGGCCTTGCCGTCCTCGGCGCCCTGCGCCGGGTGAACATGTGGCGCCGTGGCCGCGCCTCCAAGGTCGACCTGCTCGGCGGCCTGTTGGCCATGCCCAAGCGCTACATGGTCGACCTGCACCA
This sequence comes from Pseudomonas sp. R4-35-07, assembly GCF_003852235.1. Lineage (NCBI taxonomy): Bacteria > Pseudomonadati > Pseudomonadota > Gammaproteobacteria > Pseudomonadales > Pseudomonadaceae > Pseudomonas > Pseudomonas sp. R4-35-07. The sequence goes on along the minus strand of NZ_CP027732.1, from coordinate 5,360,046 downwards.
TGTGGTCGCCCGCGACAAATACATCGCCAATACCCACGTCGCTACTGCGCTGGGCTTTGTGCTGTCGGCGCTGCTGGCGATCCTGGTGCACGGTTTCGGCCTGCACAACCGTATCCTCGGCTACGCCTTGTTGCTGGCTTCGGTGCTGATGTTTGTCGGCGCCATCTTCATGTACCTGCGCCGCCGCAACCCGCCCGCGCGCCTGTCGAAGGGCCCGTGGATGCGCTTGCCGAAAAGCCTGATGGCGTTCTCGGTCAGCTTTTTCCTGGTGACGCTGCCGGTGGCCGGCATCTTGCCCGCTGACTTCGGCGGCTGGCTGCTGGCCGCGTTGTTGAGCGTGGGCGTGCTGTGGGGCGTGTCTGAAATGTTCTTCGGCATGACCTGGGGCGGCCCGATGAAGCACGCCTTCGCCGGTGCCTTGCACCTGGCCTGGCACCGCCGCGCCGAGCGCTTTGGGGGCGGGCGTTCCACCGGTTTGAAACCGCTGGACCTGAGCGACAAAACCGCGCCGTTGGGCGTGGAAAAACCCAAGGACTTCACCTGGAACCAACTGCTCGGTTTCGACGCCTGCGTGCAGTGCGGCAAGTGCGAAGCCGCTTGCCCGGCGTTCGCCGCCGGCCAGCCGCTGAACCCGAAAAAGCTGATCCAGGACATGGTGGTCGGCCTGGCCGGTGGCACCGATGCCAAGTTCGCCGGCAGCCCCTATCCAGGCAAACCGGTAGGCGAGCACGGCGGCAACCCGCACCAGCCGATCGTCAACGGCCTGGTGGACGCCGAAACCCTGTGGTCATGCACCACCTGCCGCGCCTGCGTGGAAGAGTGCCCGATGATGATCGAGCACGTGGACGCCATCGTCGACATGCGCCGCTACCTCACCCTGGAAAAGGGCGCAACGCCGAACAAAGGCGCCGAAGTCCTGGAAAACCTGATCGCCACCGACAACCCCGGCGGCTTCGCACCCGGCGGCCGGCTGAACTGGGCGGCGGATTTGAACCTGCCGCTGCTCAGCGAAAAAGGCAGCTGCGAGGTGCTGTTCTGGGTCGGCGACGGTGCCTTCGACATGCGCAACCAACGCACCCTGCGCGCGTTCGTCAAAGTGCTCAAGGCGGCCAGGGTCGACTTCGCCGTGCTTGGCCTGGAAGAGCGCGACAGCGGCGACGTGGCACGGCGCCTGGGCGATGAAGCGACCTTTCAGTTGCTGGCTTCGCGCAATATTCAGACCCTGGCCAAGTACAGCTTCAAGCGCATCGTCACCTGCGATCCGCACAGTTTTCATGTGCTGAAAAACGAATACGGCGCCTTCAACGGCAACTACCTCGTACAGCACCACAGCACCTTCATGGCCGAGCTGATCGGCGAGGGCGCGCTGAACCTGGGTCAGCACAAAGGCAACAGCGTGACCTATCACGACCCCTGCTACCTGGGCCGCTACAACGGCGAGTACGAAGCGCCGCGCCAGGTGCTGCGGGCGCTGGGCATCGAGGTCAAGGAGATGCAACGCTCGGGCTTTCGTTCACGCTGCTGCGGCGGCGGTGGCGGCGCGCCGATCACCGACATCCCCGGCAAGCAACGCATCCCGGACATGCGCATGGACGACATCCGCGAGACCGGCGCCGAACTGGTAGCTGTGGGTTGCCCGCAGTGCACGGCGATGCTTGAAGGCGTGGTCGAACCGCGCCCGTTGATCAAAGACATTGCCGAATTGGTGGCCGACGCCTTGCTTGAAGATGCGGCACCGGCCAAGGCGCCCAACAAGCGTGAACCTGCGGAGGTGCATTGATGAGCGACATTATCCGCCGCGATCCCCGTGCCGAATGGATCGCCCGTAACCGTCTTCATCCTTTGCACGCGGCGATGCAGCCCGTGCAACAGAGCTGGATGGGGCCCAACGGTGTGATCCGCAAGAACGTGCATGGTATTGGTTTTATCGGCCCCAACGGGATCAAGCGTATCGACCGCAGTGGCGCCCAGCAGGGCGGTGCGGCCAAGCGTACGGCGGCGGTCGAGGTGCTGTTGCCGCTGCACCAGGTGCCGACGCCGGCGTTCTACATCAATGTGGTGCCGGACATGGTCGGCGGCCGCCTGAGCAGCCACGACCGCGATTTGCTTGGCCTGGCCCGGCAACTTGCCGGCAGTGACGGCGCGGTACTGGCGGTGGTGTTTGGTGAACATAAGGAAAGCGCGTTTGCTACAGCGGGTGTAGACCGCCTGCTGGTGCTGGACGGTCACGAGTTCGACGGTTATTCACCGGAGCAGCGCGTCCAGGGCCTGCGGGCTGTGGATAACCAGTTCAACCCGCGTCATTGGTTGCTGCCGGACAGCCGCAGCGGCGGCGGCGAGCTGGGGCGGCGCTTTGCCGCCAGCCTCAAGGAGCGCCCGGCCACGCGGGTGTGGCAGATCAAAGGCCAGGCGTGCATCGGCCGCGCCGGTGCGGGCCAGGAAGATCTGGCCCGGCCATTGCCGCGCCTGATCCTCGCGGCCGCTGAATGTGCTGATCCGGTCAGCGAGACGCGCCATGAAGTCTTGCCCGTGGAGTTATCCACAACCCTCGCGCGCAGCCTGCCACGTATCGAAGACCTCGGCGCCGTGGCGGTAGACCCGGCGGCGATTCCCATGGCTGAAGCGGAATTCATTTTTTCTGGCGGCAACGGCGTGAAGGACTGGGCGCTGTTCCACCAGACCGCCGCCGCTTTGGGCGCCACCGAGGGCGCGTCGCGGGTGGCGGTGGACGATGGCTATATGGCGCGTGATCGCCAGGTCGGCGCCAGCGGCACTTGGGTCACGGCTCGGGTGTACGTGGCCGTAGGCATCTCCGGGGCGATCCAGCACCTGCAAGGCATCGGTGCCTGCGACAAGGTGGTGGCGATCAACCTCGACCCGGGTTGCGACATGATCAAGCGTGCCGACCTGTCGGTGATCGGCGAAAGCGCCGCGATTCTGCAAGCCTTGATCGCTGCGGTCGAGGCCCACCGCAACGGCGCCAAGCGCGATGCAGCCTAGGGATATGACCATGACAACCAATGTAATCAGCCTGGTATCCGTCGGCGCCCACCCCACTTCCGGGCGCCCGCGCCGTGCCGAACAAGATGCGCGTGCGGTCGAGCTGGGGCTGCAGATGGCTGGGGATAAGTTGCAGGTACTGCACGCCGGTGACATCAGCGAGCCGACCTTGCGCAGCTACCTGGGCATGGGCCTGCCGCAACTGCATGTACTGGAACAGCCGGCGGGCGCCGATGCGTTGCCGGTGTTGAGTGACTATCTACGCGACGCCGGTGCCCAGGTGGTGCTCACCGGCAGCCAGGCGGAAACCGGCGAGGGGTCGGGCATGCTGCCGTTCCTGCTGGCCGAACAATTGGGTTGGCCGCTGATTGTCGGCCTGGCCCAGGTGGAGTCCATCGAAAGCGGCGTAGCCCACATGCTGCAAGCCTTGCCCCGTGGCCAGCGGCGGCGCTTGAAGGTACGCCTGCCTTTTCTCGCCACTGTGGATAACGCCGCGCCCAAGCCTCGGCAAAGCGCCTATGGGCCGGCGCAACGTGGCGAGCTTGCCGCCCACGAAGTCGAGATCGAGCAGGACGAGTTATTCACAGACGCGCTGCTGCAGCCGGCCAAGCCGCGGCCCAAGCGCCTCAAGGTGATCAAGGCCAAGAGCGGCGCCGACCGTATGAAGGCAGCAACGGCCAAAGCCAGTGGTGGTGGTGGGCAGGTGCTCAAGGGCGTGAGCCCGGAGGCGGGCGCTGAAGCCATTCTCAAGCTGTTGATAGAAGAAGGCGTCGTACGCTGAACCCCTGTGGGAGGGGGCTTGCTCCCGATGGCGGAGTATCAGTTGATATAGCTGTAACTGACCCACCGCTATCGGGAGCAAGCTGTTCTGGTCTAGTAATTTTGGACATTCTTTTCGGTTTTCACGCCGCTAGCTTTTCCGCCGCTATCGGTGAGTGGTAACCGTTGTAACTGTGGCGCCTTACGCTGTTGTAGCGCGCCACATATCGGTTGATATCTGCCCGAGCTTCGCACTCCGAGCTGTAACCTTTCTCGGGCACCCACTCGGACTTCAAACTGCCAAAAAAACGCTCCATCGGGGCGTTATCCCAGCACTGGCCTTTTCGACTCATGCTCTGCTTCAGCTCATGTGCCTGCAGTTCGGCCCTGAATTTATGGCTGGTGTACTGGCAGCCCTGATCGGAATGAAACAGCACACCTTTAGGCCGCCCTCTCAATTCAACAGCCATGCGCAGTGACTCACTTGCCAGCGTCGCATCGGCGACCAGTGAATACGACCATCCCACCACTCGGCGGGCAAACAGATCCAAAACTACCGAGAAGTAAAGCCAGCGCTTACCGAGCTGGATATAGGTGATGTCCGCGCACCAGACCTTGTTGATGTCAGCTACGTAAAACTCGCGCTCCAGCTCATGCTCAGCCACTAAAGACTCCGCGCCTGATGACTTGTATTTATGGGGCCTGCGTTGGCGGCTTGCAATCCCGGCTTCCTTCATCAAGCTGCGAGCCATGTAACGCCCCACCTGATGGCCTGCGCCTCGCAGGTCTTCAGAGAGGGTTCTCGCTCCAGCCGATCCTCTTGAGGCCTTGTGGTACTTAACTAGAACAACCTTGAGCGCTTCGCGCTCCAGGTTGATTTTCCCCTGGCGCTGACGCCAGGCGTAGTAGCTGCTGCGGTTGACTTCAAAAACGCGGCAGCAATCTGTAATGCCGTACTGTTCGCCTAGCTCGCTGATCAGAGGAAATGATCTTTGGAGTCCAAAAGCAGGAGAACACTGGCCTTTTTTAGGATTTCGATATCCCGATCTTTCTGCCTGAGCAGGGTTTGAAGTTCCTGAATTTTCTTCTGGTCGGCAGTAATCGCCTTTGTGCCCACCATTGTTGCTCCGGCGCGCTCTTTGCGCACCTGCTCGACCCAGCGGCGCAAAGCCGTAGGGCCTATATCCAAACTGGCGCAAATTTCGGGAACAGGCATGTTCTGATCAAGCGCCATGCTTGCGGCGTTGAGCTTGAACTCGCTGGAATAGGACTTTCGCATCATCTGCACACCTTAGATTTGGGCGCCATCATAGCGCCCTATTGATGTGTCCAATTTCATTAGGCCAGATCAAGCCCCCTCCCACATTTGGATCTGAGGTTTACCCACAATGGCTGTTGATCCGCCTGTGGATAAGATGTTCGCTGTCGGTTACAGGCCTTATAAACAAAGGCTATCCTCAATCTGCTCAAAATCTGATCAAAGGTTGTTTTTACAGCCCTGAAAGTGCTGAACCCCCCGATATATGCAGGTTTGACGCGGTTTTCCACAGCGTGAGCAAAGTTGCCCCCAAAGTCTGTTGGTGCTTCTGTGGATAAGGTGTTCGCGTTCCTCTGTAGCCCTTGAGTACCGTGGCTTACAGGCTTTAGATCAAAAAATGATCAATGGGAGGTGAAACCCTGGGCTTTGAATAAGTCACGGATTTTCTTGATTTATTTTCAAAGGAAAACGCAGTTGCCCACAATTGCTGTGAGTGGCTTTGTGGATAAGTTGTTGGGCAATGGCTGGAGGGCAGGCTTTTAGCGGTCCGCGCGAGAGTTGATCAAATATTGTTCAGCACCTGGTACAAGTGTGGGAGGGGGCTTGCTCCCGATAGGGATGGATCAGCTTGCACATGCATTGGCTGATACTCCGCTATCGGGAGCAAGCCCCCTCCCACATTTTGATCCAAGGCGTGTCAGTTATTCGTGGGCGGCCACGCCTTTGAGGTAGGGCGCGGGCGCGGCACCGAGGTTGTTCAGCATGCGTTCGCTGTACCAATCGACAAAGTTAACCACGCCGAACTCATAGGTCTTGGAGTACGGGCCTGGCTGGTAAGCGGTGGAGTTGATCCCGCGCTGGTTCTCTTCGGCCAGGCGACGGTCCTGGTCGTTGGTGGCGTCCCACACTTGGCGCATGCGCTCCACGTCATAATCAACGCCTTCCACCGCGTCCTTGTGCACGATCCACTTGGTGGTGACCATGGTTTCCTGGGCACTGATCGGCCACACGGTGAACACGATGATGTGATCGCCCATGCAGTGGTTCCACGAGTGGGGCAGGTGCAGGATACGCATCGAGCCCAGGTCGGGGTTCTTGATCCGGCCCATCAGTTTTGCGCAGCCCTGTTTGCCGTCCAGGGTCATCGACACGGTGCCCTTGAGCAGTGGCATGCGCACGATACGGTTGCGCAGGCCAAAACTGGCGTGAGCATAAGGGATTTTCTCGGCATCCCAGGCGGCGGCGGAAGCAGCCACGTGGTCCTTGAACGCCTGGTCGGCGCGCGGGTCGGTGACGTCGTCCCATTCCAGCAAGGTTTTCAGCAGTTCCGGGTGCGACGCGTTGCAGTGGTAGCACTCGCGGTTGTTTTCCAGCACCAGCTTCCAGTTGGCTTTTTCAAACAAGGTGGTCTGGATCGCCACCTTGGTGTTCTCCATGTCGTACGGTTCCATGTAATGGTTCAGGGTCGACAGGAAGTCATCGATGGCCGGTGGGTTTTCGGCCAGGCTGATGAAAATGTAGCCGCCGGCGGTCTTCACGTTCACCGGTTTGAGGCCGTACTGCTTCATGTCGAAGTCAGCGCCCATCTCGGTGCCGGCGAACAACAGGCGACCGTCCAGCTCGTAGGTCCACTGGTGGTAGTGGCAAACGAGCTTGGCGACCTTGCCCTTCTCGCTGGTGCACAAGCGCGAGCCACGGTGGCGGCATACGTTGTGGAAGGCGTGCACCACACCGTCGGCGCCACGGATCACGATGATTGGGTTCTTGCCCACTTGCAGGGTCAGGTAATTGCCCTTGGTGGGGATTTCGCAGGTCATGCCGGCAATCAACCACTCTTTCTGGAAGATCTCCTGCATGTCGATATCGAACAGTCGCTCATCAGAGTAAAACGGCTGTGGCAGCGAAAAGGTGCGCTCGCGCTCTTGCAGCATCTGCGCGGTGGCCTTGCGTGCGGGTTCCAGCGGATCGCCCAAGCTTAAGGTTGCGGTGACGTCCATCGTGTATGTCCTCATGGCCATTCTGTGTGGCCGGCGAATAGTGGCTACGGTTGGTGCTGTGCAAGGCGTAAAGAAAGTGTCTTTCGTTGGGAGCGAGTGTGGGCCCGGCGTTGCGTCGAACCTTATCCATGGGCGACATGGCCCAATCTGATCCCGACGCGCAACCCCCTGTCGTTGGGGGCTGGTCGCGGTAAGTATGTGAATGTCGCAGATAGGTAAATGGCGGATTCTCGCGTTACGCAGAATCGCCACCATAAGGCCGAGCCTCGGCGGTGGAGAACAGTATGTCCAACAGCTTCCTGAATCCGGTAACCACCCAGACCTGGGCCAATGGTCGGCACATCGTCCGTTGCGTCAAAGTCATCCAGGAAACCTGGGACGTGCGCACCTTCTGCTTCATGGCCGATCAACCGATCCTGTTCTTTTTCAAGCCCGGGCAGTTCGTCACCCTGGAGCTGGAAATCGAAGGCCAGCCGATCATGCGCTCCTACACCATTTCCAGTTCGCCCTCGGTGCCCTACAGTTTTTCGGTGACCATCAAGCGCGTACCGGGCGGCAAAGTTTCCAACTGGCTGCACGACACGCTGCATGAAGGCCAGGAGCTGGCGGTGCACGGGCCGGTGGGGCTGTTCAACGCGATCGACTACACCAATCCGAAAGTGTTGTACCTGAGCGGCGGCGTCGGTATCACCCCGGTGATGTCCATGGCGCGCTGGTTTTACGACACCAACGCCAATGTCGACATGGTCTTCGTCCACAGCGCCCGCTCGCCGAAAGACATCATCTACCACCGCGAACTGGAACACATGGCGTCGCGGATCGATAACTTCAGCCTGCACCTGATCTGCGAGAAGCATGGACTTGGAGAACCCTGGGCCGGGTACCGCGGCTATCTGAACCACAAGATGCTCGAACTGATGGTGCCGGACTTCCTCGAGCGCGAAGTGTTCTGCTGCGGCCCTACGCCGTATATGAGCGCGGTAAAACGCCTGCTGGAAGCCGCCGGTTTCGACATGACGCGCTATCACGAAGAATCCTTCGGCGCGACGCCGCCGGAAGCGCGGGCCGACGCGGTGGAGCAGGCCGAACAGGCCGCTGATGCCCCTGAAGTCGACTTGGCGGACCTGCATCAGGTGGAATTCATTGCGTCCGGCAAGAGCATTCGCGTGGCGCCGGGCGAAACCGTGCATGCGGCGGCGGCCAAGCTTGGCCTGTTGATCCCGAAAGCATGCGGCATGGGCATCTGCGGCACATGCAAGGTGATGAAGCTGGGCGGCGAGGTGGAGATGGAGCACAACGGCGGGATTACCGAAGAGGACGAAGCCGAGGGTTACATCCTGTCATGCTGCAGTGTGCCGAAGGGCGATGTGCGCATCGAGTTCTGACCCGAGCGCTGGTGACGCGGCGTCCACGGGAGGCATTCCCACGCGGAGCGTGGGAACGATCTTGACTAGCGCTGATCGTTCCCACGCTCCGCGTGGTAACGCCTCATGGGACGCTCCGCGTCCCGCTTATCAGAGCCAAGGCTGTATGTCGATCAGCCCTTCCATCCCTGCATAGTTGCGAGCGCTGGAGTACCGCCAGTGTTCTGCGCGGTCCACATAGCCTCGTTTCACGGGGTTGTGATGGATGTAATCAAGCTTCTGACGCATGACGGCCTCGCTGTAGACCAGTTCTGCATGGGAGCCTTCCTGCCAGAGTTGATAAACACGATCTGCCTTGTGCGCACGTTTGCTGAAACGCAGGCGCTGTAACACGCGCTCCGCACCTTTGCTTTGCAGGTCGTCGATGATGGTGCGGGCAGTGAAGGATTTGAATTGGCTGACGCATTTTCCCAAGTCGGGCGCTTGGGCAACGAAGTGCAGGTGGTTTTCCAGCACGACGTAGCCAAACAGGTTTAACGCATGGTTACTTTGTTGATATCGCCAGCAATCTAAAAGATGGTCCACCAAGTAACTGCGGGTGAAGAGTGGCAGCCACTCCATGACCGTACAGGTTAGAAAGTGCGGCTTTTCGGGCTCGGTGATGACGTAGCGGCTTCTACCCACGTGCTCATCCTTGAGTTGGGGTGGGACGCGGAGCGTCCAGGGGAGGAGGCATTCCCACGCAGAGCGTGGGAACGATCTGGGGGTTACTGGGCGTAGATGTGGATGACGAAGTGTTGGCCTGAGGCGGTCATTTCGTAGACTTTGTCATAGATCCTGAGCGTTCTGGATGGCTCGCGGATGGTGTCGCCGACTTTGGCGTGTTTCCTGAACTCGTCCCAGTCGATGACGGTGGTGCTATCGGTGCCGTTGCTTTGCAGGGTATTGATGTTGTTTTGATATTCCATGATTAAGCTCTCCATTGGATAGGTATTTCCGGCCGATCATTCGACGGGTAATAGACCCGAAAGGTGGCAGGTATCGCTGCGTTTCCTTTCGGGTTCCAAGAGGCTAGACAACGAAATCACATTGCGCTGCTGTCAGAAATATCAAAAAACAGACTCGGCAATCGGCCAGCACGGGCTGGGCTGATTTCTACTTCAAGCGTTCATCACTTCCCTGATATCGGCCGCCAATTCTCTTACACGCTCTTCCTCGGTATCCCACGCACACATGAAGCGCGCGCCGCCTTTGCCGATAAAGGTGTAGAAACGCCAGCCCTTGGCGGTCAGCGCGGCGATGGCCGGTTCCGAGAGTTGCAGGAACACGCCGTTGGCTTGCACCGGGAACATCAGCTCAACGCCAGGAATATCCGCCACCAGGCTGCTGAGCAGTTGCGCGCAGTGGTTGGCGTGGCGCGCATGCTTGAGCCAGGCGTGGTTTTCCAGCAGGCCCACCCACGGTGCCGACAAAAAGCGCATCTTCGACGCCAGTTGGCCGGCCTGTTTGCAGCGGTAGTCGAAGTCTTCGGCCAGCTTGTGGTTGAAGAACAGGATGGCTTCACCCACCGCCATGCCGTTCTTGGTGCCGCCAAAGCACAGCACGTCTACACCGGCCTTCCAGGTCAGGTCGGCCGGTGAGCAGCCGAGGAAGGCGCAGGCGTTGGAGAAGCGTGCGCCGTCCATGTGCAGGTTCAGGCCCAGTTCCTTGCAGGTAGCGCTGATGGCGCGGATTTCCTCCGGGGTGTAGACGCTGCCGACCTCGGTGGCCTGGGTCAGCGTGACGACGCGCGGTTTCGGGTAGTGGATGTCCTGGCGCTTGAGGGCGATTTCGCGGATCGATTCCGGGGTCAGCTTGCCGTTTTCGGTACGCGCGGTGAGCAACTTGGAGCCGTTGGAGAAAAACTCCGGCGCGCCGCATTCGTCGGTCTCGACGTGGGCGGTTTCCGAGCAAATCACGCTATGGTAGCTCTGGCACAGCGAAGACAGCGCCAGGGAGTTGGCGGCGGTACCGTTGAAGGCGAAGAACACTTCGCAGTCGGTTTCGAACAGATTGCGGAAACCGTCGGCGGCGCGGTGGGTCCACTCATCATCACCGTAGGCGCGTTGATGGCCCTGGTTGGCTTGTTCCATGGCGGCCCAGGCTTCCGGGCAGATGCCGGAATAGTTGTCGCTGGCGAATTGTTGGCTCTTGTCGGTCATGGCCCATTCCTGTGGTCGATGTTGGTGCGCACTTTAACCAAGATTGGGAGGGGGGCGCACGCACTGTAAATGCAAAGTCGTTGGGGAATTATGCACGGTACTGAAACGATTCCTGTCGGACGTATCCGCGATGGCGCTTTGGATCTGCTCAAGTGGCTGGCACTGCTGAGCATGGTGCTGGACCACCTGCGCTATGTGGGGTTGAGCCTGGATGGGCTGTACGTGCCGGGGCGCCTGGCGTTCCCGTGGTTTTGCCTGGCGATCGCGGCGAACCTGCATCGCGCGCGCAAGGCGCCGATGAGCGGCCAGTGGCGCTACCTGGGCTGGCTGCTGTTGTTCAGTGTGATCAGCGAAGTGCCCTACCGGCTGTTCATCGAAGATGCCGATACGTTGAATGTGCTGCCGACCCTGGCACTGGGCGTGCTGGTTGCCAGGGGATGGCAGCACAAAGCCCTGGTTGATCGGGGATTGGCGCTGCTGGCGCTCGCAATAGGCGCTGTATTTTCCACGCAACTGATGTTCGGGTTTTTTGGTGTATTGCTGCCACTGGCGATGCTGCTGGTATTCAGTCGGCCATGGTATTTCAGTGTATTGCCGGGCTTGGTTTGCGTGGCCGCCAACCAATGGCAGATTTTGCTCAACAGCGGCTCGATCGTTGCGCTGACCGGGTTGGCCGCGTGCCTGATCGCGCCATTGGCCGGATTGGTCTTGTTGCGACATGCCAAAAGCGCCTCCCCGCCCGCCATGCGTCGCTGGGCGTACGCTCTGTACCCCGCGCATTTCCTCCTGCTGCTACTCATCCGCCAGATCATCGCTTAACCCTTGTGGGAGGGGGCTGCCCCCGATTGCGGTGTGTCAGCCGCTGCATCTGCAAGCTGATCCACCGCTATCGGGGGCAAGCCCCCTCCCACATTTGTTTCGTGTCGCTCATCTAATGTCGTAAACGCACCTTTGCGTGGCGTGCGCAGGCATTTGACCTGCACGCGCCAGCCCTACCATCGCATCAAAGGGCCCTGCACGGGCCTCAACAATACGAAAGGCTGGGAGAGACGCGATGTTCAGCAAACAAGACCAGATCCAGGGATATGACGACGCACTGCTGGCGGCGATGAATGCCGAGGAGCAGCGTCAGGAAGATCATATCGAGCTGATCGCGTCGGAGAACTACACCAGCAAGCGCGTGATGGAAGCTCAAGGCAGCGGCCTCACCAACAAATACGCCGAAGGCTACCCGGGCAAGCGCTACTACGGCGGCTGCGAGCATGTGGACAAGGTCGAGGCCCTGGCCATCGAGCGCGCCAAGCAGCTGTTCGGCGCCGATTACGCCAACGTGCAGCCGCATTCCGGCTCCTCCGCCAACAGTGCGGTGTACCTGGCGCTGATCAATGCCGGCGACACCATTCTCGGCATGAGCCTGGCCCATGGCGGTCACCTGACCCACGGCGCCAAGGTGTCGTCCTCGGGCAAGCTGTACAACGCGGTGCAGTACGGCATCAACACCGACACCGGCCTGATCGACTACGACGAAGTCGAGCGCCTGGCCGTGGAGCACAAGCCGAAAATGGTCGTGGCCGGTTTCTCTGCCTACTCCAAGACCCTGGATTTCCCACGCTTCCGTGCGATCGCCGACAAGGTGGGCGCGCTGCTGTTCGTCGACATGGCCCACGTCGCCGGCCTGGTGGCCGCCGGTCTGTACCCGAACCCGCTGCCGTACGCGGACGTGGTCACCACCACTACTCACAAGACCCTGCGCGGTCCACGCGGTGGCCTGATCCTGGCCAAGGCCAACGAAGCCATCGAAAAGAAACTCAACGCGGCTGTCTTCCCCGGCGCCCAGGGCGGCCCGCTGATGCATGTGATCGCCGGCAAGGCGGTGTGCTTCAAGGAAGCAGCAGAGCCAGGCTTCAAGGCGTATCAGCAACAAGTGATCGACAACGCCCAGGCCATGGCCGAAGTGTTCATCAAGCGCGGCTACGATGTGGTCTCTGGTGGCACCGACAACCATTTGTTCCTGGTCAGCCTGATCCGTCAGGGCCTCACCGGCAAAGACGCGGACGCCGCCCTCGGCCGCGCCCACATCACCGTCAACAAGAACGCTGTGCCGAATGACCCGCAGTCGCCGTTCGTGACCTCGGGCCTGCGCATCGGTACCCCGGCGGTCACCACCCGTGGCTTCAAAGTGCCGCAGTGCATCGAACTGGCCGGCTGGATCTGCGACATCCTCGACAACCTCGGCGACGCCGATGTCGAGGCCAACGTGGCCAAGCACGTGTCTGCCCTGTGCGCTGATTTCCCGGTTTATCGCTGAGCGCGGTTTTGGAGTAATGACTATGCAACGCTACTCAGGCTTCGGCCTCTTCAAGCACTCCCTCAGCCATCACGAAAACTGGCAGAAGATGTGGCGCACGCCGACCCCCAAGAAGGTCTACGACGTGGTCATCGTCGGCGGCGGCGGGCATGGTCTGGCGACCGCTTACTACCTGGCCAAAGAGCACGGCATCACCAACGTGGCCGTGGTCGAGAAAGGCTGGCTGGGCGGCGGCAACACGGCGCGCAACACCACCATCGTGCGTTCCAACTACCTTTGGGATGAGTCGGCGCACCTGTATGAACACGCGATGAAACTCTGGGAAGGTTTGTCCCAGGACCTGAACTACAACGTGATGTTCTCCCAGCGCGGTGTGTACAACCTGTGCCACACCCTGCAGGACATCCGCGATTCCGAGCGTCGCGTCAGCGCCAACCGCCTCAACGGCGTAGACGGCGAACTGCTCAACGCCAAACAGGTAGCGGACGAGATCCCGTACCTCGACTGCTCGAAAAACACCCGTTACCCGGTCCTCGGCGCCACCGTGCAACGGCGCGGCGGCGTGGCCCGCCACGATGCCGTGGCCTGGGGTTTTGCCCGCGCCGCTGACGCTCTCGGTGTGGACTTGATCCAGCAGACCGAGGTGATCGGCTTTCGCAAGGAAAACGGCGTGTGCATCGGCGTGGAAACCAACAAGGGCTTTATCGGCGCCAAGCGCGTCGGTGTGGTCACGGCGGGTAACTCCGGGCACATGGCGTCACTCGCCGGGTTCCGTTTGCCGATCGAGTCCCACCCGCTGCAAGCGTTGGTGTCGGAGCCGATCAAGCCGATTATCGACAGCGTGATCATGTCCAACGCCGTGCACGGCTACATCAGCCAGTCCGACAAGGGCGACCTGGTGATCGGCGCCGGTATCGACGGCTACAACGGCTACGGCCAGCGTGGTTCGTACCCGGTGATCGAACACACCATCCAGGCCATCGTCGAGATGTTCCCGGTATTGTCCCGGGTGCGCATGAACCGCCAGTGGGGCGGCATCGTCGACACCACGCCGGACGCCTGCCCGATCATCTCCAAGACCCCGGTGCCGAACATGTTCTTCAACTGCGGGTGGGGTACCGGTGGCTTCAAGGCTACGCCGGGCTCAGGCAACGTGTTTGCCGCGAGCCTGGCCAAGGGTGAAATGCATCCGTTGGCCGCGCCATTCTCCATCGACCGTTTCCACAACGGTGCGCTGATCGACGAACACGGCGCTGCGGCCGTCGCCCACTAACAGGAGAAATTTCCTATGTTGCATATCTTCTGTCCTCACTGTGGCGAACTGCGCTCCGAAGAGGAATTCCACGCGTCCGGCCAAGCGCACATCCCGCGCCCGCTGGACCCGAATGCCTGCACCGATGCGCAGTGGGGCGACTACATGTTCTTTCGCGACAACCCCCGTGGCCTGCACCACGAACTGTGGATTCACGCCGCCGGTTGCCGTCAGTACTTCAACGCAACGCGCGACACCCTGACTTACGAAATTCTTGAAACCTACAAGATCGGCGAGAAGCCGCAATTCACCGCCAAGGCCGCTGGAGAGAAGGTATGAGCCAGATCAATCGCCTGTCCAACGGTGGCCGGATCGACCGTAACAAAGTCCTGACCTTTACCTTCAACGGGCAGAGCTACAAGGGCTTTGAAGGCGATACCCTGGCCGCTGCACTGCTCGCCAACGGCGTCGACATCATCGGCCGCAGCTTCAAGTACTCGCGCCCTCGCGGCATCTTCGCCGCCGGCGCCGAAGAGCCGAACGCGGTGCTGCAGATCGGCGCCACCGAAGCCACCCAGATTCCCAACGTGCGCGCCACGCAACAAGCGCTGTACCAAGGCCTGGTTGCCACCAGCACCAACGGCTGGCCGAGTGTCAACAACGACATGATGGGCATCCTCGGCAAGGTCGGCGGCAAGCTGATGCCGCCGGGTTTCTATTACAAAACCTTTATGTACCCGCAGTCGTTCTGGATGACCTACGAGAAGTACATCCGTAAGGCGGCCGGCCTTGGCCGTTCGCCGACCGAGAACGATCCGGACACCTACGACAACTTCAACCGTCACTGCGATGTGCTGGTGGTCGGTGCCGGCCCGGCCGGCCTCGCCGCTGCACTGGCGGCTGCGCGCAGCGGTGCGCGGGTGATCATTGCCGATGAACAGGAAGAGTTCGGTGGTTCGCTGCTGGATTCGCGTGAAAGCCTTGACGGCAAGCCGGCGACCGAATGGGTCGCCAGCGTGATCGCTGAGCTCAAAGCCCTGCCGGACGTGGTGCTGCTGCCCCGCGCCACCGTCAACGGCTACCACGACCATAACTTCCTGACCATTCACGAGCGCCTCACCGACCACCTTGGCGACCGTGCGCCGATTGGCGTGGTGCGCCAGCGTATCCACCGCGTGCGTGCCAAGCGTGTGGTGCTGGCCACCGGTGCGTGTGAGCGTCCGCTGGTGTACGGCAACAACGACGTGCCGGGCAACATGCTCGCCGGAGCCGTCTCTACTTACGTGCGCCGCTACGGCGTGGCACCGGGCAAAAAGCTGGTGCTGTCGACCAACAACGACCACGCTTACCGCGTTGCACTGGACTGGCTCGATGCGGGCCTGCAAGTGGTCGCGGTGGCCGATGTACGCCACAATCCACGCGGCGCGCTGGTTGAAGAAGCCCGCGCCAAAGGCATTCGTATCCTCACCGGCAGCGCCGTGGTCGAAGCGCGTGGCACCAAGCGCGTGAGCGCTGCCCGAGTGGCTGCGATCGATGTGAAAGCACACAAAGTCACCAGCCCCGGCGAGTGGCTGGACTGCGACCTGGTGGCCAGCTCCGGCGGCTACAGCCCGGTGGTCCACCTGGCCTCGCACCTGGGCGGCAAGCCGACCTGGCGTGAAGACATCCTCGGTTTCGTGCCGGGCGAAGCGCCGCAGAAACGCGTGTGCGTCGGCGGTATCAACGGCGTCTACGGCCTGGGCGATTCCCTGGCCGATGGGTTCGAAGGCGGCGTACGTGCGGCCAGCGAAGCCGGATTCGCCCCGGTTGAAGGCGTGTTGCCGAAAGCCTTGAGCCGTCTGGAAGAGCCGACCCTGGCGCTGTTCCAGGTGCCGCACGAAAAAGTTACCGCACGGGCGCCGAAGCAATTCGTCGACCTGCAGAACGACGTGACCGCCGCCGCCATCGAACTGGCTACCCGCGAAGGTTTCGAATCGGTCGAGCACGTCAAGCGCTACACCGCGCTGGGCTTCGGTACCGACCAGGGCAAGCTGGGTAACGTCAACGGCCTGGCCATTGCCGCCCGCTCGCTGAACGTGACCATCCCGCAGATGGGCACCACCATGTTCCGTCCCAATTACACACCCGTGACATTCGGGGCGATAGCGGGCCGTCACTGTGGGCACATCTTCGAACCGGTGCGCTACACCGCGCTGCAAGCCTGGCACGTGAAGAACGGCGCCGAATTTGAAGACGTCGGCCAGTGGAAACGCCCGTGGTATTTCCCGCGCAACGGCGAAGACCTGCACGCTGCGGTCAAACGCGAATGCCTGGCCGTGCGCGACAGCGTCG
Organism: Pseudomonas sp. R4-35-07; assembly: GCF_003852235.1. Lineage (NCBI taxonomy): Bacteria > Pseudomonadati > Pseudomonadota > Gammaproteobacteria > Pseudomonadales > Pseudomonadaceae > Pseudomonas > Pseudomonas sp. R4-35-07. Next base: position 5,343,576 of record NZ_CP027732.1, on the reverse strand, counting down.
GCCTGCTGGATGCGTCCACCCTCGGCAAGATCGATATCCAGGGCCCGGATGCCCGTGAGTTCCTCAACCGTATCTACAGCAACGCCTGGACCAAGCTCGACGTGGGCAAGGCGCGCTACGGCCTGATGTGCAAGGAAGATGGCATGGTCTTCGACGACGGCGTCACCGCCTGTCTGGCCGACAATCACTTTCTGATGACCACCACCACCGGCGGCGCCGCGCGTGTTCTGCAGTGGCTGGAAATCTATCAACAGACCGAATGGCCGGACCTCAAGGTGTACTTCACCTCGGTCACCGACCATTGGGCGACCATGACCCTGTCTGGCCCCAACAGCCGCAAACTGCTGAGTGAAGTCACCGACATCGACCTGGACAAGGACGGCTTCCCGTTCATGACCTGGAAAGAAGGCCTGGTGGGCGGCGTACCGGCGCGGGTGTTCCGTATCTCGTTTACCGGCGAGCTGTCGTATGAAGTCAACGTGCAGGCCGACTACGCCATGGGCGTGCTGGAACAGATCGTCGAGGCCGGCAAAAAGTACAACCTGACGCCGTACGGCACCGAAACCATGCACGTACTGCGCGCCGAGAAGGGCTTCATCATCGTCGGCCAGGACACCGACGGCTCGATGACCCCGGACGACCTGAACATGGGCTGGTGCGTAGGCCGTACCAAACCGTTCTCTTGGATCGGCTGGCGCGGAATGAACCGCGAAGACTGCGTGCGTGAAGAGCGCAAGCAGCTTGTCGGGCTCAAACCGATTGACCCGACGGTATGGCTGCCGGAAGGCGCACAGTTGGTGTTCGATCCGAAGCAGACGATCCCGATGAAGATGGTCGGCCACGTCACCTCAAGCTATGCGCACAACTCCCTGGGCTATTCGTTTGCCATGGGCGTGGTGAAGGGCGGCTTGAAGCGCATCGGCGAACGGGTGTTTTCGCCCCAGGCCGATGGCAGCGTGATCGAGGCGGAGATCGTGTCTTCGGTGTTCTTTGATCCGAAAGGTGAGCGGCAGAACATCTGATACCTGATCGTTCCCACGCTCGGCGTGGGAATGCATCCCCGGGACGCTCCGCGTCCCTTGAGCGGACGCAGAGCGTCCATGGCGGCATTCCCACGCAGAGCGTGGGAACGATCAATACAGAATTCAGACAGGTGCTTTATGACAGCAGCCAACGTATACCAACAACGCCCCACCACCGGCGCCAAGGCCGAGTCCTCGCTGCACCATGCCGACCTCGCCACCCTGGTCGGCAAGGGCCGCAAGAATGCCGGCGTGACCGTGCGTGAAAAGAAGCTTCTGGGCCACCTGACCCTCCGCGGCGACGGCCACGATGCCGCATTCGCCAGCGGCGTGCACAAGGCCCTGGGCATCGAACTGCCTGGCGCCCTGCAGGTCATCGTCAACGGTGAAACCAGCCTGCAATGGCTCGGCCCGGACGAGTGGCTGTTGATCGTGCCAGGCGGCGAAGAGTTCGCTGCCGAACAAAACCTGCGCGCGGCGTTGGGCGACCTGCATATTCAGATCGTCAACGTCAGCGGCGGCCAGCAAATTCTTGAACTCAGTGGTCCGAACGTGCGCGATGTGCTGATGAAGTCCACCAGCTACGACGTGCACCCCAACAACTTCCCGGTGGGCAAGGCGGTGGGCACGGTGTTCGCCAAGTCGCAACTGGTGATCCGTCATACCGCAGAAGACACCTGGGAACTGCTGATCCGTCGCAGCTTCTCGGACTACTGGTGGTTGTGGTTGCAGGACGCCTGCGCCGAGTTTGGCCTGAGCGTTCAAGCCTGATCGTTCCCACGCTCCGCGTGGGAACGCATCCCGGGACGCTCCGCGTCCCAAGAGCGGACGCAGAGCGTCCATGGCGGCATGCCCACGCAGAGCGTGGGAACGATCAAGGAGTCAACCGTAATGAGCCGCGCACCCGATACATGGATTTTAACCGCCGACTGCCCCAGCGTGCTCGGCACGGTGGACGCGGTCACCCGCTACCTGTTCGAGCAGGGCTGCTACGTCACCGAGCACCACTCGTTCGATGACCGCCTCTCGGGCCGGTTTTTCATCCGCGTGGAATTTCGCCAGCCGGACGGTTTTGACGAGCAAGCCTTTCGCGACGGCCTGGCCACGCGCGGCGAAGCCTTTGGCATGATCTTCGAGCTGACGGCGCCCAACTACCGGCCCAAAGTGGTGATCATGGTCTCCAAGGCCGATCACTGCCTGAATGACTTGCTGTACCGCCAGCGCATCGGCCAATTGTCGATGGACGTGGTCGCGGTGGTGTCCAACCACCCCGATCTGAAACCCTTGGCCGACTGGCACCAGATTCCCTACTTCCATTTCCCGCTGGACCCCAACGACAAGCCGTCCCAGGAGCGCCAGGTGTGGCAAGTGGTGGAAGACACCGGCGCCGAATTGGTGATTCTTGCGCGCTACATGCAGGTGCTGTCGCCGGAACTGTGCCGCAAGCTGGATGGCAAGGCGATCAACATCCACCACTCGTTGCTGCCGGGCTTCAAGGGCGCCAAGCCCTATCACCAGGCGTACAACAAGGGCGTGAAACTGGTCGGCGCCACGGCGCATTACATCAACAACGATCTGGATGAAGGCCCGATCATCGCCCAAGGCGTGGAGGTGGTGGATCACAGCCACTATCCCGAGGATTTGATTGCCAAGGGACGCGATATCGAAGGGCTCACGTTGGCGCGGGCGGTGGGGTATCACATCGAGCGGCGGGTGTTTCTGAACGCCAATCGGACGGTGGTGCTCTGACCGGCGCCATCGGGGGCAAGCCCCCTCCCACAGGGGAACGCATTCCAATGTGGGAGGGGCGGTGCGACGATTCGACTTGCCCCCGATGAGGCCCTCACAAACAACGCAAAAACAGCATCTGTAACCCGAGCACTTAAACGCGCTGCCCACCTAACAGGGCAACGCAGTTCCATAAAAACAACAGCGAGGTGAAAGCATGTCTGGTAATCGTGGTGTCGTGTATCTCGGCAACGGCAAGGTCGAAGTACAGAAAATCGACTATCCCAAAATGCAGGACCCCCGTGGCAGGAAGATCGAGCACGGCGTCATCCTGCGCGTGGTCTCTACCAACATCTGCGGCTCCGACCAACACATGGTGCGTGGCCGCACCACCGCCCAGACCGGCCTGGTGCTGGGGCATGAAATCACCGGCGAAGTGATCGAGAAGGGCAGCGATGTCGAGAACCTGAAGATCGGTGACCTGGTGTCGGTGCCCTTCAACGTAGCGTGCGGTCGTTGCCGCTCCTGCAAGGAAATGCACACTGGCGTGTGCTTGAGTGTCAACCCGGCGCGCCCGGGCGGTGCCTACGGTTATGTCGACATGGGCGACTGGACCGGTGGCCAGGCTGAATACGCGCTGGTGCCTTACGCCGACTTCAACCTGTTGAAACTGCCGGACCGCGACAAGGCGATGGAGAAAATCCGTGACCTGACGTGCCTCTCCGACATTCTGCCGACCGGCTATCACGGCGCGGTCACGGCAGGCGTTGGTCCAGGCAGCACGGTCTACATCGCCGGTGCTGGCCCCGTGGGCCTCGCCGCTGCCGCATCAGCACGTCTGTTGGGCGCTGCGGTCGTGATCATCGGCGACGTCAACCCGATCCGCCTGGCCCACGCCAAGGCCCAGGGCTTTGAAATCGCCGACCTGTCCACCGACACGCCGTTGCACGAACAGATTGCCGCGCTGCTCGGCGAGCCGGAAGTGGACTGCGCCGTCGATGCCGTCGGCTTTGAAGCACGCGGCCACGGCCACGACGGCGTCAAGGCCGAAGCCCCGGCCACGGTGCTCAACTCACTGATGGGCGTGGTACGCGTGGCGGGCAAGATCGGTATCCCTGGCCTGTACGTCACCGAAGACCCAGGCGCTGTCGATGCCGCCGCTAAAATGGGCAGCCTGAGCATTCGTTTTGGTCTGGGTTGGGCCAAATCCCACAGCTTCCACACCGGGCAAACGCCGGTGATGAAGTACAACCGCCAGCTGATGCAGGCGATCATGTGGGACCGTATCAACATCGCCGAAATCGTCGGCGTGCAGGTGATCAGCCTGGATGACGCGCCACGTGGCTATGGCGAGTTCGATGCGGGTGTGCCGAAGAAGTTTGTGATTGACCCGCATAAGCTGTTCAGCGCGGCGTAAAGCCTTGGGCAGATGTCCCAGCCACTGAAAACCAAATGTGGGAGGGGGCTTGCCCCCGATGGTGGTGGTTCAGTCAGTGCCTGTGTGACTGACCTGCCGCTATCGGGAGCAAGCCCCCTCCCACAAGGGATTTAGGGTGTTTTAGGGATTAGCGTATGGCCAGTGCCCCCTGGTAGACGGTCGGGCCGGTTGGCTGCTTGCTCAGCGAGCCACCCTTGGTCTCCGAACTCACCATCAGTTCCACCGGCTTGCTGATGCTTTCCTGTTGGCGTGGATTCAAACCAATGATGCCTTTGCCATCTTCCGGCAAAAGTCCCAGAGACACAGGCGTGCCGTCTTTGGGGATGGCCCACAGCTCCAGGCTCTGGTCGGGCGCAGGCGCCGTGGCGGCAATCGGCTGTACTTCCAGATAATCCTTGTGCGCCATGATTTGCGCGGCCGGCTGCTGGGTCGTTGTCACCAACGTCGCCGCGGATTTGACGCTGTCCTGGGTGTAGAGCGCGCCGCCGATGCCGGCAGCCACTACGGCACAGGCGCCGATGAACAGACGCGGGCGGCTCCAGAAGGCAGGCTTGTGCTCAATCACTTGGGGTTGGATCGCAGTCATAAGTCTCTTCCTGACAAATTTTGTAGTCAGTTCCTAGACCCGCTTATCCCCGATGGGTTCCGGAACAACCGACGGGATACCCAGTCCAACGCCTGCTTTTGCACCTATCTCCTGAGGTTGTCTTGATGAAGATTTCACGCGGTTTTGCCCTTTCCTGCCTGTTGACCGTGGCCGCCAGCCCGGTGTTTGCCGCAGGCTTCAGCCTTGGCGATGCGGCCAACGCCATTTCCGGCATGCAGGGTGGCAACAACAAAGCCGCCGCCGCTGCTCCAACATCGGAGACGGCCGACCTGCTGACAGCCTTGACCTCTCAACTCAATATCACCCCGGAGCAAGCCGTCGGCGGCACGGGCGCGATGCTGGGCCTGGCGAAGAACAAGCTGAGCAGCAATGACTTTTCGCAGCTGGGCGATAGCGTGCCGGGCCTCGATAAACTGTCGGGTAACAACGCCCTGGGCAGCCTGGGTGCCTTGAGCGGGATGCTCGGCCAGGCCGGCGGCAGCAAGACCAGCGGCCTGGACGGCCTGCTGGGCAACGTGAAAAACACCAATGACTTGAACACCGCGTTCAGCGCCCTGGGCATGGACAGCGGCATGATCGGTCAGTTTGCCCCGGTGATCCTGCAATACCTGGGCGGGCAGGGCGCCGATAGCTCGGTGCTGGGCAAGCTGGCCCAGGCCTGGGGCACCGGCAGCTAAGACTGCTGCGCGCGCAGCTGCTCGATGCGCGCATCCTTCTCCCGCCAGAGCTGGTTGACCCAGTTCTGGACGGTCAGGCGAAACGCCGGATCGTTCTCGTAGTCCCCCTGCCACAGCGCCGCGTCCAATTCACGGGTGCGGATATCCACGATCACCTTCGGCACTGCGCCGCTGATCAAATCCCAGAACCCTGGAATCTTTGGCTGTGGATAGACCACGGTCACGTCGAGGACGGCATCCAACTGCTCGCCCAGCGCCGCCAACACAAAGGCCACGCCGCCCGCCTTCGGTTTGAGCAGTCGGTTAAACGGCGAGTCCTGCTGCTTGCGTTTAGCCTCGCTGAACCGCGTGCCTTCCAGGTAGTTGACCACCGTCACCGGCTGGCGCTTGAACAGCTCGCAGGCCTCTTTGGTGATCTTCAGGTCCTGCCCGGCCAACTCCGGATGCTTGGCCAGGTACGCTTTGGTGTAGCGCTTCATGAACGGATAATCCAGCGCCCACCAGGCCAGGCCAAGGAAGGGCACCCAGATCAGCTCTTTTTTCAGGAAGAATTTGAAGAACGGTGTGCGCCGGTTCAATGCCTGGATCAGCGCTGGAATATCCACCCAGGACTGGTGGTTGCTGATGACCAGGTAAGAGGTGTCGCCCCGCAGGTCCTCACCGCCGCGAATATCCCACTGGGTGGGAATGCACACCGCGAAGATCAGCTTGTCGATCTCGGCCCAGGTCTCGGCGATCCACATCACCGCCGATGACGCATAGTCACGCGAGCGGCCCGGTGCCACCAGCTTGAGCAGGGCAAACACCAGCAAGGGGCCGATCAAAATCAGCGTGTTGAGTAACAGCAGCAGTGTGACCAAACAGCCGGTGAGCAGGCGGCGCATAAGCAACTCTTGAAATTCTGTGGGCGGGCAATGATAAGCAAGGTGAGTCTAGAGGCCAAATCGCAAATGGCTGTACGAATGTTTCACAACGTGCCGGTTATGCTCGGTGATCCAACTAAGTGCCGTGCGTGCGGTCTAGAATCCGTCCACTTCTTTCGAGGAAATCATGCCGTGAAATTGCTCCTTGGCGCGTTCGCCCTAGTTTTTCCCGTTATCACCACCTTGCCCGTGATGGCCGCCGAACCGACCCTCTACGGTCGCTACGAATACATTCAACTGCCGGAAATCGGCCAGACCTTCAAGGCCAAGATGGACACCGGCGCGTTGACCGCCTCGCTGTCGGCCCGCGATATCGAAACCTTCACCCGTGATGGCGATGACTGGGTGCGCTTCCGCCTCGGCGGCAAGGACGCCGACAACAAAGTCTACGAGCACAAGGTCTCGCGCATCAGCAAGATCAAGAGCCGCGCCGACGAAGATGACGACAAGGACGAAGCCAGTGTGGCCAAGCGCCCGGTGATCGACCTGGAGATGTGCCTGGGTGACGTCAAGCGTACCGTCGAGGTCAACCTCACCGACCGCAGCAGCTTCAATTACCCGCTGCTGATCGGCGCCAAGGCCTTGCGTGAATTCGGTGCAGCAGTAAACCCGGCCCGTCGTTACACTGCCGAAAAACCGGACTGCTGACGGACCCACATGCCGCATATCCTGATTGTCGAAGACGAAGCGGCGATTGCCGACACGCTGATCTTCGCCCTGCAAGGCGAGGGCTTTAGCACCACCTGGCTGAGCCTGGGCCAGGCGGCGCTGGAGCATCAGCGCCAAACCCCGGCCGACCTGATCATCCTCGACATCGGCCTGCCCGACATCAGCGGTTTTGAAACCTGCAAGCAACTGCGTAGGTTCAGCGAAGTGCCGGTGATGTTCCTCAGCGCGCGCGATGGCGAGATCGACCGGGTGGTGGGGCTGGAAATCGGCGCCGACGATTACGTGGTCAAGCCCTTCAGCCCGCGTGAAGTGGCGGCCAGGGTGCGGGCGATTCTCAAGCGGGTCGGCCCGAATGCGGCGCCTGCGGTGTTCCAGGTCGACCTGGAACGCATGCAGATCCACTATCGCAGCCAGCCGCTGAGCCTGACGCGTCACGAATTCCGCCTGCTGCAAAGCCTGCTGGAGCAACCCGAGCGTGTGTTCAGCCGCGAGCAACTGTTGGACGCGGTAGGCGTACCCGCCGACGCTGGTTACGAGCGCAACATCGACAGCCATATCAAAAGCCTGCGCGGCAAGTTGCGCAGCGTGGCCGCCGATGCCGAGCCGATCCAGACGCATCGCGGCCTGGGTTACAGCTACAGCCCGAGCCATAGCTGATGCGCCTGGGGCTGCGGATTTTCCTGGTGTACGCGCTGTTTATCGGCCTGACCGGTTACTTTGTGCTCAACACAGTGATGAAGGAAATCCGCCCCGGCGTACGCCAGTCCACCGAAGAAACCCTGGTGGACACCGCCAACCTGCTCGCCGAAATCCTACGCACCGATGTGAAGAACGGCACCCTCGGCCAGAGCCACTGGCCGCAGGTGCTCAAGGCGTATGGCAATCGTCAGCCGGGCGCGGTCATCTGGGGCCTGCCGAAGAACCAGGTCAACCACCGCATCTATGTCACCGACGCCAAGGGCACGGTATTACTCGACTCCACGGGCGAGGCGGTGGGTCAGGACTATTCCAGGTGGAACGACGTGTACCTGACCCTGCGCGGTGAGTACGGCGCGCGCTCAACCCGCAGCGAAGCGGATGACCCAACCTCGTCGGTGATGCACGTGGGCGCGCCGATTCGTGACGACGGCCGGATTATCGGCGTGGTGACCGTGGCCAAGCCCAATAGCTCGTTACAGCCCTACGTCGACCGCACCGAGCGGCGCCTGCTGTGGTACGGCGCCGGGCTGGTGACTCTGGGCCTGCTGCTGGGCGCACTGTTGTCTTGGTGGCTGAGCGTCGCCCTGAAACGCTTGACCGCCTATGCCGAGGCCGTCAGCGAAGGGCGTCGGGCCGAGTTGCCGCATTACCGTGGCGGCGAGCTCAAGCAGCTGTCCACCGCTGTCGAACACATGCGCACGCAGCTGGAGGGCAAAGCCTATGTCGAACATTACGTGCACACCCTGACCCACGAACTGAAAAGCCCGCTGGCGGCCATTCGCGGCGCGGCGGAGTTGCTGCAGGGCGACATGACCCGCGAACAGCAGCAGCGTTTTGTCGGCAATATCGACAGTGAAAGCGCGCGCCTGCAACAGTTGATCGAGCGGTTGTTGAACCTGGCGCAGGTGGAGCAACGCCAGGGGTTGGAAGAACAATCGAGTATCGCGCTGGCGGGCCTGGTCGATGATGTACTCAAGGCGCAATGTGCGCGGATCGAAAGCGCCGGCCTGCAGGTCGAGCAAAGTATCGGCGCCGATGTGCGGGTGTTTGGCGAACCCTTCCTGCTGCGCCAGGCCCTGGGCAACCTGCTGGACAACGCCCTGGACTTCACCCCGCCCGGCGGCGAACTGCGGTTCAGTGCGCAGGTGCGGCACAACGACGTTCGGGTGAGCCTGTTCAACCAGGCCGCGCCGATTCCGGATTACGCCTTGCCGCGCCTGAGCGAGCGTTTCTATTCCCTGCCGCGTCCGGCCAGCGGGCGCAAAAGCACCGGCCTGGGCCTTAACTTTGTCGAAGAAGTGATGAAGCTGCACGGCGGTACGCTGCAGATCGGCAACGTACCGGGTGGCGTGGAGGTGGTGCTGCATCTCCACACAATCTCCACACTGCCCACATAAATCCCCCACACAGGCTGCCCAGACTCTCCTTATCAAAACAGGGAGAGTCCCATGAACCGCAGCCTGCTTTTCAAACTTGGCGCGATTGCGCTGCTGATCCTGCTGTTGCTGATTCCGTTGCTGATGATCAACGGCATTATCAGCGACCGCCAGCAACTGCGCGACGGCGTATTGATGGACATCGCCCGCAGTTCCAGCTTCGCGCAGCGCCTCACCGGCCCGGTAATGGTGGTGCCTTATCGCAAGACGGTGCGCGAATGGAAACTCAATGAAAAACTCAACAAACGCTACGAAGAAACCCGCGAGGAGCGCGGCCGTCTGTATTTCCTGCCGGAGCGCTTTGAACTCGACGGCCAGGTGCAGACCGAGCTGCGCGCACGGGGCATCTACCAGGCGCGGTTGTTTCATGCCGACAACCGCATCAGTGGGCGTTTCCAACTGCCAGCACAACTGGGCATCACGGAAAACTTCGCTGATTACCGTTTTGAACCGGCGTTTCTGGCGATGGGCATCAGCGATATTCGCGGCATCGAAAATGCGCTGACGCTGGAGCTGGGCGATCAGCGCCTGGAATTTGCGCCGGGCTCCCTGGTGGACTGGCTGGGGGAGGGCGTGCATGTGCTGCTGCCCGACCAGGACAGCAGCCAACCCGCCGCCGTGGACTTCGCCTTTGACCTGCGCCTGCAGGGCACCGAACAACTGCAGGTGGTGCCCGTGGGCAAGACCAGCCAGGTATCACTTGCCTCCAACTGGCCGCACCCAAGCTTTATCGGCAACTTCCTGCCGGCGCAGCGGGAAGTCACCGACAAGGGCTTTACCGCCCACTGGCAAACCTCGTTCTTCGCAACCAACCTCGAGCAGGCCCTGCAAACTTGCCTGGACCGCCAGGGCTGTGATGACTTCAATAACCGCAGCTTCGGCGTGAACTTCATCGACCCGGTGGACCAGTACCTCAAGAGCGAGCGCGCGATCAAATACGCGCTGCTGTTCATCGCCCTGACCTTTGCCGGCTTCTTCCTGTTCGAAGTGCTCAAGAACCTGGCGGTGCACCCCATCCAGTACGCCTTGGTGGGCTTTGCATTGGCGTTCTTCTACCTGCTGCTGTTGTCGCTGTCCGAGCATCTGGGGTTTGCCCTGGCGTACCTGATATCGGCCAGCGCCTGCGTGCTGTTGATCGGCTTCTACGTGTGCCATGTGCTGCGCAGCGTGGTCCATGGCCTGGGCTTTTCGGTGGGCTTGGCGGCGTTGTATGGGTTGTTGTACGGGCTGCTGAGTGCCGAGGATTACGCGTTGCTGATGGGCTCGTTGTTGCTGTTCAGCCTGCTGGGCACGGTGATGGTGCTGACGCGCAGGCTGGATTGGTATGGCGTGGGCAAGCGCAAGGTGGAGGCGGTGCAATGATCGGATTGCGCGAAGATCAGCAAATGAAGGCCAGGATGATCGACTTCCTCAATCACACCGCTTTCCAATGTGGGAGGGGGCTTGCCCCCGATAGCGGTGGTTCAGAAACAGATGTGCTCAATGACACACCGCAATCGGGGGCAAGCTGTTCTGGTCTAGTAATTTTGGACATTCTTTTCGGTTTTCACGCCGCTAGCTTTTCCGCCGCTATCGGTGAGTGGTAACCGTTGTAACTGTGGCGCCTTACGCTGTTGTAGCGCGCCACATATCGGTTGATATCTGCCCGAGCTTCGCACTCCGAGCTGTAACCTTTCTCGGGCACCCACTCGGACTTCAAACTGCCAAAAAAACGCTCCATCGGGGCGTTATCCCAGCACTGGCCTTTTCGACTCATGCTCTGCTTCAGCTCATGTGCCTGCAGTTCGGCCCTGAATTTATGGCTGGTGTACTGGCAGCCCTGATCGGAATGAAACAGCACACCTTTAGGCCGCCCTCTCAATTCAACAGCCATGCGCAGTGACTCACTTGCCAGCGTCGCATCGGCGACCAGTGAATACGACCATCCCACCACTCGGCGGGCAAACAGATCCAAAACTACCGAGAAGTAAAGCCAGCGCTTACCGAGCTGGATATAGGTGATGTCCGCGCACCAGACCTTGTTGATGTCAGCTACGTAAAACTCGCGCTCCAGCTCATGCTCAGCCACTAAAGACTCCGCGCCTGATGACTTGTATTTATGGGGCCTGCGTTGGCGGCTTGCAATCCCGGCTTCCTTCATCAAGCTGCGAGCCATGTAACGCCCCACCTGATGGCCTGCGCCTCGCAGGTCTTCAGAGAGGGTTCTCGCTCCAGCCGATCCTCTTGAGGCCTTGTGGTACTTAACTAGAACAACCTTGAGCGCTTCGCGCTCCAGGTTGATTTTCCCCTGGCGCTGACGCCAGGCGTAGTAGCTGCTGCGGTTGACTTCAAAAACGCGGCAGCAATCTGTAATGCCGTACTGTTCGCCTAGCTCGCTGATCAGAGGAAATGATCTTTGGAGTCCAAAAGCAGGAGAACACTGGCCTTTTTTAGGATTTCGATATCCCGATCTTTCTGCCTGAGCAGGGTTTGAAGTTCCTGAATTTTCTTCTGGTCGGCAGTAATCGCCTTTGTGCCCACCATTGTTGCTCCGGCGCGCTCTTTGCGCACCTGCTCGACCCAGCGGCGCAAAGCCGTAGGGCCTATATCCAAACTGGCGCAAATTTCGGGAACAGGCATGTTCTGATCAAGCGCCATGCTTGCGGCGTTGAGCTTGAACTCGCTGGAATAGGACTTTCGCATCATCTGCACACCTTAGATTTGGGCGCCATCATAGCGCCCTATTGATGTGTCCAATTTCATTAGGCCAGATCAAGCCCCCTCCCACATTGGGTCTGTGTGAACATCACGCGGGCGGTTGGGTCTGCTGCAGCGAAGGCCGCTGGCTGACCTCAGCGTACCAGGCGGCAAGCCTTGGGTTATCCATGCGCCATTGCAGGTCGGGATGGCGGAAGTCGAGGTAGCCCAAGGCGCAGGCCACGCTGATCGCGGCGATGTCGAAATGGCTGGCCAGTTCGGCAATCGCCTCGGCTTCCAGCTCGGCCAGTGCGCGACGCATCTTGTTGCGCTGTTCGTCCAGCCACTGGTCCCAGTGTTTTTCCACCGGGCGCATCGCAGTCTCGTAGCGCACCAGCACGGCGGCATCCATGATCCCGTCGGCCATCGAGGCCAGGGTCAGGCGGCGCCAGCGGGCCGAACCGTCGCGGGGGATCAGCGGGTTGCCGACGTGCTGGTGGTCGAAGTAATCGAGGATCACCCGGCTGTCATGCAGTACCGAATCGTCGGCCAGGCGCAGGGCCGGGATCTTGCCGACCGGGTTGCCTTGCACCACGTGCGCATCCGGGTTGACGGGGGTGGGCATACAGGCATGCAGGGCCACACGGTCCTGCTGGCCGGTCTCGATCAGCAGCACGCGCACTTTGCGCACGAACGGCGACGCGGGGTTGTGGAACAAGGTCATGCTGGGGGCGGACATGGGCATTCCTCGAAATGGGATGTGGCTAGCCTAGAGGCTTGTGCCGTGGCTGGCGAGGGGGATTTTTGGTGGTTTTGAAGGCCTCATCGGGGGCAAGCCCCCTCCCACATTGGATCGGGTTCACACAGTCAAGTGTGGGAGGGGGCTTGCCCCCGATAGCACCCTCAGCCGCGCCGCTTGAACAACGCCCATGCACCAATGCCAGCGGGAACGCCCAATCCGACCCAACTCAACGCATCCCACCCCCCGTCCCCCAGCAACGCCGCAAACAACCCGGCGGCGCTGAGCAGGCCAATCCCCAGCGGAATGCCAAACACTTTCCAGAAACTCGACTGCCGGGGCTTCATGCCTTACCCGCCTTGCGCCGCACGATCCATAAGTAAATCCCGCTGACCAGCACGATGATGGTCAGCACATCCAGCACCGCCCAGAGGATTTTCATCGGCATGCCGCCGTAGTCACCGAAGTGCAGCGGCTGGGACATGCCCATGGCGTCCATGTACCAGGGCCGTGCGGCGATGGCGGTCACGGCCAGGGTGCGGGCGTCGATCAATACCGGGGTGAGCAGATGGGAAGTGAGGTGGGTGCTGCCCTTCATGAACACGGCGTAGTGATGTTCGCTGGAAAAGCGCGTGCCGGGGAAGGCGATGAAGTCTGGCTCCATTCCCGGCGCGGCGTTGGCGGCAATGCTCAGCAGCTCAGTGGCCGGTGCGCGCTGAGTCAGTGGCGGGGCGTTTTTATAGGGTTCGATCATGGTGCTGAGGGCGTCCTCGCGCCAGGCGGCGATGATCAGGTCGGCGCAGGCGCTGATCACACCGGTCACGCCCACCACCAGTGCCCACGTCAGGGTGACTACGCCGATCAGGTTGTGCAGGTCGAGCCAGCGCAGGCGAGTTGACTTGTTTTGGCGCACGGTGGCGAACTTCAAGCGGCGCATGAACGGCAGGTACAGCACCGTGCCCGAGACGATCGCCAGCACGAACAGAACCCCCATGAACGCCAGCAACAGCTTGCCTGGCAGCCCGGCGAACATGTCCACATGCAGGCGCAGCAGGAACAGGGTGAGCCCGCCGTTGGCGGAGGGCATTTCCACCGCTTCGCCGGTACGCGCATCCAGCATGAAGGTGTGGGACGAATTCGGTTCGGTGCCGGCTGTTGCAGCCATGATCGCGATCACACCGTTCTGGTCGTCCTCGTCCCACGCCAGGTACTGCATGGCCTCGCCGGGTCGATGAGCCTGGGCCTTGGCCACCAGTTGCTCCAGGTTGAGTTGCGGCGTCCCGACGGGCATCTGCTTGAGCTGCGGCTCGTTGCCCAGCAGATGGTCGATCTCGTGGTGAAACACCAGCGGCAGGCCAGTTAGGGCGAGCAGCAGCAGGAATACGGTGCAGATCAGGCTGGTCCAGGTGTGGATGAAGGACCAGCGGCGGATGGTTTTGCTTTTCATCACGGCTCCAAAGGCAAAAGGGCCGCAACTTGGGCGGCCCTTTATCAGCGGTTGTTCACCGTCTTAAAATTTGTAGTTCACGCTGGCAACCACATTACGCTGGTCACCGTAGTAGCAGTAAAAACCGTCGCAAGTAGACAGGTAGTCCTTGTTAAAGATGTTTTTGGCGTCGACGGCTACGGTCACCCCCTTCATGGTGCTGTTCAAACGGCCAAGGTCGTAGTGCACCGAGGCGTCGTAGACGGTGTAGGAGCCTACATGGCCCAGTTCGGTGTTGGCGGCGTTGCCATAGGTGTCGCTGACGTAGCGCACGCCCGCGCCAACCCCGAAGCCATCCAGCATGCCGCTGCGCCAAGTGTAATCAGCCCATCCCGTGGCTTGGTTGCGAGGCAATTGGTTCAGTCGATTGCCCTTTTCAGCGGCTGCACCCTCGATAATTTCGCTGTCGTTGTAGGTATAGGAACCTACCAGCTTGAGACTTTCTGTGACGTCAGCGCTGGCTTCCAATTCAAAACCACGGACCCGTACTTCACCCACCTGACGAGTGATACTGCCTTCGGTAACGGAGGTGTTTTGCTGTGTCAGGTCGAACACTGCAGCGGTAAACAGGGCTTGGGTGCCTGGCGGCTGATACTTGAGGCCGGCCTCGTACTGCTTGCCTTCGGTGGGTTTGAACGCCCCGGTACTGCCCACTTGGGTGCCTGACCCTGCCTGGAATGATTCGGCGTAGGACAGGTACGGAGTGATACCGTTTTCGAAGACGTAGCTCAGTGCAGCATTGCCGCTGAAGTGCTTGTCGCGCTGAGTATTGGTGGCGTCGTTCTGATTATGGAACGTGGTGCCGGTGTGCACCCAGTCTTCGCGTCCACCCAGGGTCAGCCGCCAGTTGTCCAGCGCCATTTGGTCCTGGACGTAGAAACCGGTCTGGTGCGTCTTCTGCGTGTAGTCGTACATGCTGAAGTACTGGACCTTGGAGAAGTCCTGTCCATATACCGGGCGGTTGAAGTTGATGGTGGGGACACCTGCCGAGCCCCACAGCCAGCGTGCGTCACTGTCCGAGCGCTGGTGATCGAGCCCCAGTAGCAGCGTATGACTGATCGAACCGGTCTTGAAGTCAGCCTGAAAATTGTTATCTACGGCAAACTGGCCGATGTTCTCATCGACCTTGCCTGCAGAGCGACTCACGTTGCCATCGGCGTCGACCGCGACTTCAGGTCCATTTGGGAAGAACGCGCCACCGGCGGTTATGCCTTGGAACGACAAGTCATTCTTGGTATAGCGCAGGTTCTGGTGAAACTGCCACGTGTCGTTTAAGCGTGTTTCGAAGGCATAGCCGAGTGCGTAGTAGGTGCGATCATAAAATTCCCAATCCGGATCACCCAGGTTCTTATGGTGGGAAATCTTCCCGGCGGGCGAGCTTAGTTTGGTGCCCTGAAGCGGCAGAAACTGTCCGGTAATACCGGTATCGTCGCGGGTGAACTGGGTGAGCAGGGTCAGCTTGGTATCGTCATTGATATTCCAAGTAAGGCTGGGGGCAACGTTGTAGCGCTTGTCGGGGATGTGGTCCACCGCAGTATTGCTGTCGCGCACGACGCCGCTGATACGATAGAGAAACTGGCCTTCGTCGTCGATTTTGCCGGTGCTATCGAAGTTGATCTGCTTGTGATTATTGCTGCCGGCTTGTACTTCAATTTCGTTCGAGGCGTCGGCCTGGGGACGTCGGCTGACCATATCCAACAATCCCCCTGGCGGTGTTTGCCCGTAAACCGACGATGCGGGGCCACGCAGGACGGCAATTCGCTCAAGGTTCCAGGTGTCTATTTTGGGCGTGGCGTAGTTGCCTTTTGGGAGTGGTAGGCCGTCGAGGAATTGAGTGGGAACGAAACCCCTCACCAGCAACCAATCGCTGCGTGAATCCGAGCCATAGCCGCTGCTCTGCACGCCTGCGGTGTAGCGCAGGGCATCGTTAAGGTTGAGAACAGAGCGGTCCTCCATTTGTTGGCGAGTGATTACCGTGACCGAACGGGGCAATTCTGCGATGGGCGTGTCGGTCTTGGTGCCCGCTGCAGTGCGAGTGGCAACATAGCCGTCCACCGGCCCCCACGCGCTCTCATAACTGCCCTGACCAATAATGCTCGTCTCCGGCAACGCCACGACACCATCTGCAATCGCTACCAACGTAAACGTCCCGGCGCTGCTCTGCTCCAACTGCAACCCCGTGCCCCGCAACGCTTCACGCAACGCACCCTGCGCGTCGAACTGGCCCTTGACCGGGGCCGAGGTCTTGCCGGCGGCGAGCGCCGGGTTGAGGGTGAGGGCGAGGCCGGCCTGGCTGGCGATCTGGTTCAGGGTGGCGGCCAGTGGTGCGGCCGGCAGGTTGTAGGCGCGCACGCTGGTGGCCTGTTCGGCGGCGATCAGCGGGGCGCTGAGCAGCGGGGCGCCGAGGGCAATCGCCAAGGCTAACAGGCTGGGGCGCAATAAAGTGTCTAGCGTGCGGGACATGGGCGGCTCCTGAATGGAAATATTTCTCAATTGCCTAGGTGCCGGACGAGAATTGGAAAGTGATAGGGCGGGGTTGAAATATTTTTTTGTGGTGTTCTTCAGGGCCTCATCGGGGGCAAGCCCCCTCCCACATTTTGAATGTATTCACAAATCAAAGTGTGGGAGGGGGCTTGCCCCCGATGGCGCCCGCCCAGGCACTTCAAACCCTAAGGTTTACCCTTGACAGTCACCCACCACGGCGTGTGCTGCTCGATCCGCACCGGCAGTGTGGGCAATAGCGCATTGAGCGCCAGGGCGGTGTCATGCAGTGGGAAGCTGCCGGTGATGCGCAGGTCGGCCACGTTGTCATCCACGCCCAGATGGCCGGTGCGATACCGGCCGAGTTCCGCCACCACATCGCCCAGGCGGGCGTTGTCGACGACCAGCATGCCGCGGGTCCAGGCGTCGGTGGCCGGCGGGACGGCAAGCAAAGGGCCGAGGCCATCGCTGCGCATCAGCACTTGCTGGCCTTGCTTGAACACCTGCTCCTGATGCAGTGCCTGAGGCTGGGCGGCCACGGCCGATTGCAGCACGCTCAGGCGCGTGGCGTGATCTTCGCGCCTGACGATAAACCGCGTCCCCAACGCCCGCAGGTTGCCGTCGCGGGTCTGGACAGAGAACGGACGCGCATCGTTGTGGCCGGTTTCGACGAAAATTTCGCCTTCCTGCAACACAATCAAACGGCGTTTAGCGTCGAAATGCACGTCAATTGCGCTGTGGGTATTGAGCGTGATCCGGCTGCCGTCCGCCAGCGTGAGCGTGCGCTGTTCGCCGGTGGCGGTGCGTTGATCGGCCAGCCAATAGTGGATCGGCACATACCGCTCACCGGCAAACAACGCCAGCCCCACTACCAGCGCAATACTCGCCAGGCCACGGCCCAGCTTGCGCATGCGCTGGCGAACGCTTTCGCGCGACTGCAACAACGCGGCCCGCGCGGGCCCGCAGGCTACGCTGAACCGCTGGTCGAGCATGCCCAGCTGGCGCCAGGCGCGGGCGTGTTCTTCATCGCTGGCCAGCCATTTGGCGAATTCTTCCTGTTCCACCTCGCTGCCATCGCCTGCGTCGAGGGACAGTTGCCAGGCAATCGCGGCGTCCAGCACGCGGGCCGATACTGGCTTGGAGCTGATCAGCGTCACGTCGGCTCGCCATACAGCGCGATGTAGCACTGGCGAATGCCCTGGGCCAGGTACTGGCGCACACGCGGCACCGACACACCCAGGCGCTGGGCGATTTCTGCATGGGCCATGCCGTCGAGGCGGTTATAGAGGAACGCGGCGCGGGCTTTGCTCGACAGTGTGCCGAGCAGGCGGTCGATGGCCTTGAGGTCTTCAAGGATCAGGTGCTGTTCTTCGGGCGAAGGGTGTTCGCTTTCCGGGATCAGCATCAATTCGGTGAGGTAGGCCTGTTCCAGGGCGGCGCGGCGGAAATAATCGAACAGCAAGCCCTTGGCAATTGCCACCAGAAAGGCGCGTGGCTCGCGGGGTGCGCGCAGCTCATCTCGGCCCAGCAGGCGCATGAAGGTGTCCTGGCTGAGGTCTTCGGCGCGGCTCGGGCAGGCTACGTTGCGCCGCAGCCAGGCCAGCAGCCAGCCACGATGGTCGCGATACAATGCGCCAACAAGCTCACTGTGTGGGGGCTGGACCGACGACAAGGCATCACCGAATAAAAGTTTAAACTAACGAGAATTATTCGCGATTGTGTCAGAGGCGTGGGATGGGCGCAATTGGCGTCTGTCGGGAGATCGTTCCCACGCTCTGCGTGGGAATGCCGCTCCGGACGCTCCGCGTCCCCTAGAACGACGGCGTGGGAATGCCGCCCCGGACGCTCCGCGTCCCCTAGAAAGACGGAGCTTGTTTACGCCGCTTCCACTGGGACAAACGCTCTTGCAGCGCCTGGGGCGTGTCGATGTGTTGCTGGCGCGCACGGCTGAACAGAATCAGCATCAGCTCCGCCGTCGCCAGTGCGTCAGCGCTGGCGTGATGGCGCTCGCCCACCTGCAATTTGAAATGGCTGATCCAGTCATCCAGCCCCGCCTCACGGATGTTCGCTTCAGGGCATAACAGCGGGGCGATATCGGCCACATCGAGAAACGGGTGGGTCAGGCGATAACTCAGGCTGTCCATCAGCGCCCGGCCCAGCATGTGTTGATCGAACGGCGCATGGAAGGCCAGCAGCGGGCTGTCGCCAACGAACGCCATGAAGTCCAGCAGCGCGTCCACCGGGTCGCTGCCGGCCGCGATGGCGCTGGGGCCGAGGCCGTGGATCAACACGCTGGGGCTGAGTTTGGTGGCGGTGCGTTGCAGGGTGCGTTCGAACATCTGCGAGAAATCCACCGCACCGTCCTCGATCACCACGGCGCCGATGGACAGCACCTGGTCACGGTTGAGGTTCAGGCCGCTGGTTTCCAGGTCGACCACCACCCAGCGCTGGCTGCGCAATGTGCCATGGCCCAGCGGCGAGGGCCCGCGCAACTCGGCCAGGCGTTGCTGCTGCGCCGCGTCGAGCCTGGGTTTTTTCGCGCGCAGCCAACTGAACAGGCTCACAGTTGATAGCGCAAGGTCAGGCTGCTTTGCAGGCGCTGGGCCTGACGCAGGGATTCCCGCAGGATGCGGCGGTCCAGGTGGTTGAGGCTGTCCGGATCGACGCGGTTGGAATACGGTTGGTTTTCCCGCGTCTGCACCTGGTGCTGTTGCATGCGGGTTTGTTGGATGAAGTGATAGGCCTCTTCATACGCGGCGCCGTCCAGTGGCTCGATCACGCCTTTGGCGACCAACTGGCGCAGCCGCTCCAGGGTGTTGTTGGCATGCACGCCGTGGGCCAGGGCCAGCAGGCGCGCACCGTCCACAAACGGCGTGAGGCCTTGCACCTTGAGATCAAGGGTGGCCTTTTCACCGCTTTTGCGCGTCAGCACGAACTCGCGAAAGCGCCCCACGGGTGGGCGTTGGCGTAAGGCATTCTCGGCCAGCATGCGCTGGAACAGTCGGTTGTCCGCCACCTGGTCCAGAATGCCCTGGCGCAGTTGCTCGCAGCCCTGCTCGTCGCCCCACACCACCCGCAAATCGAAATAGATGCTCGACCCCAGCAGATTTTCCGGCGTCGCTTCGCGGATGAAGGCGCCAAACCGCCGCGCCCACTCGGCCCGTGATAGGCACAGCTCCGGGTTGCCGGCCATGATATTGCCCTTGCACAGGCTGAAGCCGCACAGCGCCAGGCTCTGGTTGATCTGTTGCGCCAGGGGCAGCAGGCGCTCGCGAATGTCGGCGGCCTCCACGGCGTCTTTGGCCTCGAACAAGATGCCGTTGTCCTGGTCGGTGTACAGCGTCTGTTCGCGGCGGCCTTCGCTGCCAAAGCACAACCAACTGAAGGGCACGCCGGGGTCGCCTCTTTCCGCCAGGGTCAGCTCGATGACCCGGCACACGGTGTGATCGTTCAGCAAGGTAATGATGTGAGTAATCTGGGTCGACGAAGCGCCGTGGGCCAGCATGCGCTCGACCAGTTGGCCGATTTCGCCGCGGATCGCCACCAGCTGTTCCACCCGGGACGCGTTGCGGATGGTCCGCGCCAGGTGCACCAGGTCGACGCGCTGCAGGGAAAACAGATCGCGCTCCGATACCACGCCACATAGGCGCCGGTCCTGCACCAGGCATACATGGGCGATATGCCGCTCGGTCATGGCGATCGCCGCGTCGAATGCGCTGTGGTCCGGGGACAAGAAAAACGGCGCCTGAGTCATATGGCCGGCGATACCTTGACTGAAATCACCGGTACCGTCGGCCACCACCTGACGCAGGTCACGCAAGGTGAAGATGCCCAGCGGCGCCTTGTGCTCATCGACAATCACAATGCTGCCGACCTGCTGTTCGTGCATCAGCCTCACCGCTTCGCGCAGCGCGGTGTCCGGGCTGCAGGTGACGGGATGGCGCATGGCCAGTTCACCCAGGCGCGTGTTCAGGGAATATTGGGTGCCGAGGGTTTCCACGGCTTTTTGCTGCACCTGCTGGTTGACCTGATCAAGCAGGCTGCTGACACCGCGCAAGGCGAAATCCCGAAACGGGCTGGACAGGGCGAACAGCTTGATGAACGCCATCTTGTTCAGTTGCAGGCAGAAGGTGTCTTCGCAGGCTTTGTGCTCGGTGCGGGTGGCGCGTTCGCCGAGCAAGGCGGCGAGGGGGAAGCACTCGCCGGTGGTGATTTCGAACGTGGTATCTGCCGAGTCCGGGCGCTCGCCGACCACGCGGCCCTGCTTGACGATATAAAAATGCTCGACCGGCCCGCCCGACGGTTTGAGGATGCTGTCGCCGGGGCCATAGAAGCGCAGTTGGCACTGTTCCACCAGAAACGCCAGGTGTGCCTGCTCCATCTGATTGAATGGAGGAAAGCGTTGCAGGAATTGCAAAGTGCCATGGATGTTCTGCAACACGGCGGTTTTACCCGCCTGCGTGAAAGCATCAGCTTTACTCATAACAGTGACCGCAGTTTTTTTGTCGTTATCGTGCTGCATGGTCGACTGCCGCACGGCGGGTGCCCATTGGACGTAAGTCTAGGTTGGTGAAACCCACGCAAAACTAAGGAAAAACCTTACATGACTATCGTCCAAAGCCCGTAGAACACCCACTAGGCAAACTTTCCGACGAAGTGCACATTGTTCGCCCTCCCGCAGATGTCTGACGAGTGTGCTGCGAGATTGATGAGAATTGCTGAGAACTGTATGTCCGACCACGATATTTTGAGTGATGCCGAGCGCGAGGCGCTGAGCGCCGTGATGCTGGAGCCCGATTTACCGCCCCAACGTGTATTGATCGTGGACGACGACAAGGATGCGCGTGAATTGCTGGCGGAAATCCTCGGGCTGAATGGCATTCGCTGCATGACGGCTGACAATGGTGAGGCGGCGTGGGATTTGTTGAAATCCACCAGCTCCATCGGTTTACTGATCACCGACCTGCGCATGGCGCCGAGCAACGGTTTGGAACTGATCCGAAAAGTGCGCGAGTCGACTCGTGCGGAGTTGCCGATCATCATCATGTCGGGGGACGCCGAAGCGCGGGATGTGATCGATGCCATGGAGTTGGGAGTGGTGGCTTTTTTGCTCAAGCCGATTGATAGCGCGGAGTTGGCGAAGTTGGTGAAGCAGGAGTTGGGGATGGTTTCCTGAGTTTTGTGATGAAGGTGATGGCCCCATCGGGAGCAAGCCCCCTCCCACCTTCTGAAAGTATTCACAATTCAAAATGTGGGAGGGGGCTTGCTCCCGATTAGGCCAGTTCAATCACCCCAACACCCGAAAAAAAGCCCCGATCTTCCGATCAGGGCTTCTTCATTTACAGGCCATTTTTAGCCTTGAACTCCCGACGCCGACGATGCAGCACCGGCTCGGTATACCCGTTCGGTTGCTTGGTCCCTTCAATCACCAACTCCACCGCTGCCTGGAACGCGATGTTGCTGTCGAAATCCGGCGCCAGCGGGCGGTACAACGCATCCCCGGCATTCTGACGGTCCACCACCGGCGCCATGCGCTTGAGGCTTTCCATCACCTGGGCTTCGTCGACGATGCCGTGGCGCAACCAGTTGGCGATGTGCTGGCTGGAGATACGCAGGGTAGCGCGATCTTCCATCAGGCCGACATCGTTGATGTCCGGCACTTTCGAACAGCCGACGCCCTGGTCGATCCAACGGACGACATAACCCAGGATGCCCTGGGCATTGTTGTCCAGTTCGTTGCGGATTTCTTCGTCAGACCAATCGGTGTTGCTGGCCAGGGGAATAGTCAGGATATCGTCCACGGATGCGCGCTCGCGCTTGGCCAGTTCGGCCTGGCGCGCGAACACGTCAACCTTGTGATAGTGCAGCGCATGCAGCGCAGCCGCGGTGGGCGAGGGCACCCAGGCGGTGTTGGCGCCGGCCAGTGGGTGCGCGATTTTCTGTTCGAGCATCGCGGCCATCAGGTCGGGCATCGCCCACATGCCTTTACCGATTTGCGCATGCCCTTGCAGGCCCGTGCTCAAGCCGATATCGACGTTCCAGTTCTCGTAGGCGCCGATCCATTTTTCCGCTTTCATGGCGGCCTTGCGCACCATCGCGCCGGCTTCCATGGAGGTGTGGATTTCATCGCCGGTGCGGTCGAGGAAGCCGGTGTTGATAAATACCACACGCTCGCTGGCCGCCTTGATGCAGGCCTTGAGGTTGACGGTGGTACGCCGCTCCTCGTCCATGATCCCGACTTTGAGGGTATTGCGCGGCAGGTTCAGCACGTCTTCGATACGGCCGAACAACTCATTGGTGAACGCCGCTTCTTCGGGGCCGTGCATCTTCGGTTTGACGATGTACACCGAGCCGGTGCGGCTGTTCTTGCGCGTACTGTTGCCGTTGAGGCTGTGGATCGCCGCCAGGCTGGTGAGCAGGCCGTCGAGGATGCCTTCGGGCACTTCGTTGCCGTCTTTATCGAGGATCGCGTCGATGGTCATCAAGTGGCCAACGTTGCGCACGAACAGCAGCGAACGGCCATGCAGGGTCACGTCGCTGCCATCCACGCCGGTGTAGACGCGGTCGGGGTTCATGGTGCGGGTGAAGGTCTTGCCGCCCTTGGCCACTTCTTCGGCCAGGTCGCCCTTCATCAGGCCGAGCCAGTTGCGGTAGATCACCACTTTGTCGTCGGCATCCACGGCGGCGACGGAGTCTTCGCAGTCCATGATGGTGGTGAGTGCGGCTTCCATCAGCACGTCTTTGACGCCGGCGGCGTCGGTCTGGCCGACCGGGGTGCTGGCGTCGATCTGGATCTCGAAGTGCAGGCCGTTGTGCTTGAGCAGAATCGCAATCGGCTCGGCCGCGGGGCCCTGGAAACCGATCAACTGCGCGTCGTCACGCAGGCCGCTGTTGCTGCCGCCCTTGAGGCTGACGATCAGCTTGCCGTCGACGATCTTGTAGCCGGTGGAATCAAAGTGGCTGCCCGCACTGAGCGGCGCGGCTTCGTCGAGGAACGCACGGGCGAAGGCAATGACCTTGTCGCCGCGCACTTTGTTATAGCCCTTGCCCTTTTCCGCGCCGTTGGCTTCGCTGATGGCGTCGGTGCCATACAGCGCGTCATACAGCGAACCCCAGCGCGCATTCGAGGCGTTGAGGGCGAAGCGGGCGTTCATCACCGGCACCACCAGCTGAGGGCCGGCCATGCGCGCGATTTCATCGTCGACGTTTTGGGTCGAGGCCTGGAAGTCTGCGGCTTCTGGCAGCAGATATCCGATGTCTTGCAGGAAGGCTTTGTAGGCCACCGGGTCGTGGGGTTGGCCGGCATGGGTCTGGTGCCAGGTATCGATCCGCGCCTGGAAATCGTCGCGTTTGGCGAGTAGGGCTTTGTTCTTCTGGGCCAGGTCGTGGATGACCTTGTCGGCGCCGGCCCAGAACTGGTCGGCAGTGATGCCGGTACCGGGAATGGCTTCGTTGTTCACGAAGTCGAACAGGACTTTGGCGACCTGCAGGCCACCGACTTGAACGTGTTCAGTCATTGCTTGCCTCACTCTGCGGAGCTTATGCGCTTTTTCAGATTTTCATTATGTAGTGCACGGTTGGGCATACTACATGATGACTTGCGGTTGTGAAAATTAGACTAAATACGTCGTTTAGCGACCCACTTTGGTCGTACGGTCACAGCGGAGAATCGGATGTTCTCAAAAAACTATTGGATTGTTCCAGATAAATATAAAAATGGTACACGATTTGTTTTCGAGGGCTCCCGGGTCCACCTTGTAGATTGAATTCCAGAGGGCTTCGCCATGGACCATCTTGTACTCACAATTATCGCCGCCGACAAACCCGGCCTGGTTGAGCGCATCGCGCAAAACATTGCCGCCCACGGTGGCAACTGGCTGGAAAGCCGCATGGCCCATATGGCCGGGCAGTTTGCCGGGATTCTGCGTGTCAGCGTTCCCGCAGAGAGTCGTCAGGCATTGGTGGGGGCGCTGGAGGATTTATCCACACACGGCATTCGCGTGCTGGTGGGTGAGGGCAGTTCCGGGCAGGCGTCGGCTTCAAAACCGATTGTGATGACCCTGGTGGGCAATGACCGCTCGGGCATCGTGCGTGAGATCACTGCGCTGTTGAGTCAACAGGGCGTCAACCTGGAGCGCTTGAGCACCGACGTGCGCCCGGCGCCGATGAGCGGCGATCCGCTGTTCAACGCCGAGGCCTTGCTGCAGGTGCCGTCGACGTTATCCCTGGATACGTTGCAGGCCTCCCTGGAAACCCTGGCGGATGATCTGATGGTGGAACTGCGCGCCGACGAATAATCATGCACAAGGTTATGCATGGAAATCTTGCATGGGCCTGTGGATAACCTGTAGAGACCCGTCGCCAAGCCACGCCGACCGGGCCTCTTTGCCGCCTGAGCAAAAAACGAACAGTTTCAACGGCTTGTGCACAAATGGCGGGGATCAGGTTGTGGATAACCTTGGGGTGAATCGCTGCAAGCCACGAAGGCCGTGGCTTGCAAGGGTTTGTACGTTATTTGATCAGCGTTTGCGCACGGTCAGCCAGGCGTCCAGGCTGTAGATAACCAGGCCGGCCCAGATGAAGGCGAAGGCGATCAACGTACTGGGCGCCAGATGTTCGCCGAACAGCAGCACGGCTTCCAACAGCACCAGCGTGGGCGCGACGTACTGTAGAAAGCCCAGTGCGGTGTAGGGCAAATGCCGTGCGGCGGCGTTGAAACACACCAGCGGGACCAGCGTGACTGGCCCGGCCGCCACCAGCCACCAGGCTTCGGAGGTGCTCCAGAAAGCCAGTTGTGCACTGTGCGCCGTCGGGTTGAACAGCAACCACGCGATGGCAATCGGTACCAGCATCCAGGTTTCCACCACCAGCCCCGGCAGCGCTTTGACCGGCGCCTGCTTGCGGATCAGGCCATAGAAGCCAAACGTCAGCGCCAACACCAATGACACCCACGGCAAGCTGCCGACCTGCCACACCTGTTGCGCCACACCGACCGCCGCCAAACCCACGGCCACCCATTGCAGACGACGCAGGCGTTCGCCGAGCAGGAGCATGCCGAGCAGCACATTCACCAGCGGGTTGATGTAGTAACCCAGGCTCGCTTCAAGCATGCGCCCCGTGTTCACCGACCACACGTAGGTCAGCCAGTTGGCGGCGATCAGTGAGCCACTGAGGGCGAGGATCGCCAGGCGTTTGGGGTTGTCGCGCAGCTCGCGAAACCAGCCTGGGTGTTTCCACACCATCAACAGCAAACCGCCGAACAGCGCCGACCACAGCACGCGATGCACGATGATCTCGGCGGCGGGCACACTGGCAATGGCTTTGAAATAGAGCGGGAACAGACCCCAGATGACATAGGCACTCAGGCCCAGGATGTACCCCTTGCGAGGGTTGGCGGCGTGCATTGCAGAATCCTTGCTTAGGCAGCTAACAAAGCGCGATTGTAATTGGGTTTTTCGATCGTTCCCACGCTCCGCGTGGGAATGCCGATTTGGACGCTCTGCGTCTGCTCTTGAATGTGTGACGCAGAGCGTCACCCGATGCATTCCCACGCGGAGCGTGGGAACGATCAGCGAGCGTGGGAACGATCAGCGGTCAGAAGAGTTTGAGGGGTTCTTCATTGAGCGCCGACAACTGCTCACGCAACGCCAGCACCTGGTCGCCCCAATAGCGCTCGCTGCCAAACCACGGGAAGCTGTGGGGAAATGCCGGGTCTTCCCAGCGTCGCGCCAGCCAGGCGCTGTAGTGCATCAGGCGCAGGGCGCGCAAGGGTTCGATCAGAGCCAGTTCCCGTGGGTCGAAGTCGTGAAATTCCTGGTAGCCGTCCATCAATTCCGACAGTTGGCCCAGGCATTCCTGGCGGTCACCCGCGAGCATCATCCACAGGTCCTGCACCGCCGGGCCCATGCGGCAGTCATCCAGGTCGACGATGTGGAACATCTCGTCGCGGCACATCATGTTGCCGGGGTGGCAGTCGCCGTGCATGCGGATGTTCTTGTGCGGGGTGGCCTTGTAGACCTCTTCCACGCGCTTGAGCAGGTCGCGGGCCACGGACTCGTAGGCCGGCAACAGGCTCTTGGGAATGAAGTTGCCTTCGAGCAACGTGGTCAGGGAGTCGTGACCGAAGTTCTTCACGCCGAGCGCTTCGCGGTGTTCGAACGGGCGGGTGGAACCCACGGCATGCAAACGCCCGAGCAATTGCCCGAGGCGATAGAGCTGATCGAGGTTACCCGGCTCCGGCGCCCGGCCGCCACGGCGTGGAAACAGAGTGAAGCGGAAACCCTGGTGCTCGAACAGGCTTTCGCCGTTGTGGATCAGTGGGGCGACCACCGGTACTTCGCAGTCAGCCAGCTCGAAGGTGAAACGGTGTTCTTCCAGGATCGCTTCGTTGGTCCAGCGTTGGGGCCTGTAGAACTTGGCGATCAGCGGTTCGGAGTCTTCGATGCCCACCTGATACACGCGGTTTTCGTAGCTGTTGAGCGCCAATACACGGGCGTCGCTGAGAAAGCCGATGCTTTCGACGGCGTCGAGCACCAGGTCGGGAGTGAGTGTTTCAAACGGGTGGGCCATGCGAACTCCTGCGCGCAGCAGGGCGCCGCGTCCGGCCGGGTATGGTAACGCACCGGGCTTGAGATAGGTGGGGGCTGTGCTATCGCTATCGGGGGCAAGCCCCCTCCCACACTTGAATGTATCCGCAGTTCAAAATGTGGGAGGGGGCTTGCCCCCGATAGCGGTTTGTCAGGCGCCGACAACCCCGCCATCATCCCGCCGAATCGCCACCACCGACGAGCGCGGCTTGCCATTCGGCAGGTGCTCCGGCCAGGTCGAGCCCCCGGTTTCACCCGGATGCTGAATGCCCACGAACAGGGTTTTCTGATCCGGCGAAAAGCTGATCCCGGTCACTTCACACGCCACCGGCCCGACCATGAACCGGCGGATTTCTCCAGTAGTTGGGTCTGCGCAGAGCATCTGGTTATTGCCCATGCCGGCGAAGTCGCCCGCGTTGCTGTAGTCGCCGTCGGTGAGGATCCACAGGCGGCCGGCCTTGTCGAAACCCAGGCCGTCCGGGCTGTTGAACATATTTTGCGGGTTGATGTTGGACGAGCCGCCCTTCGCCGAGCCCGCGTGCACGCCGGGGTTGCCGGCGACCACGAACAGGTCCCAGGTAAAGTGCGTGGCACCGTGGTTATCGGCGTCGGCTTTCCAACGCAGGATCTGGCCATACACATTCTTTTCGCGCGGGTTGGGCCCGCCCACCGGCTGGCCGTCTTCGCCGCGCTTGGCGTTGTTGGTGAGTGTGCAATAGACCTGGCCGTCGGTGGGGCTGACCACGATCCATTCCGGGCGGTCCATGCGCGTGGCTTTCACCACGCTGGCAGCCAGGCGCGCATGAATCAGCACTTCGGCCTGGCTGGCAAAGCCGCTGCTGGCATCGATGCCGTTTTTGCCGTGGGTGAGTTCGACCCATTGGCCTTTGCCCTTGGGATGGTCGGCGTCGCCATCGCCCGCGTCGAAGATCGCCACGTACAAAGTGCCGTGATCGAGCAGATCCTTGTTGGCTTTCGGGTTGTTGTGGTCGATCCGATCGCGGCTGACAAACTTGTAGATGAACTCGCCGCGCTCGTCATCGCCCATGTACACCACGGCGCGGCCATCGCGGGTTTCTGCCAGCGCGGCATTTTCATGCTTGAAGCGGCCCAGGGCGGTGCGCTTGACGGGTGTGGAGTGCGGGTCGAACGGGTCGATTTCGACTACCCAACCATGGCGGTTGAGTTCGTTGGGGTTCTTGGCCATGTCGAAGCGCGGGTCGTGGGTGTGCCAGTGGATGTCTTTGCTGGCGGCGACCACGCCATAGCGTTTTTGCCCGGCGTCGAAGCTTTGCTGTGGGTCGCTGCTGCCGAAGCAGTCGGTGAAGTTCTCTTCGCAGGTCAGGTAAGTGCCCCACGGCGTCTTGCCGTTGGCGCAGTTTTGGAAGGTGCCGAGGGCTTTCTTGCCGGTTTTGTCGGCGCGGGTTTTCAACCAGTCGTGGCCGGCGGCGGGCCCGCTCAGGCGGATCGGCGTGTTGCCGTGGATGCGCCGGTTGTAGCGTGAATCCTGGACGAACTGCCAGGTATCGCCCTTGCGCTGTATTTCGATCACCGAAACGCCTTCGCTGGCCAACGCCTTGCGCACGTCTTCGGCCGATTGCGGCGCGCCGCCATGGGCATAGAGGTAGCGGTAGTTGGTGTATTCGTTGTTGATCGCCATCAGTGCGCGGCGGTCGTCACCGGGGAAGGGAAACAGGCTCATGCCGTCGTTGTTGTCGCCGAACTGTTGTTCCTGGGCCTCGGCGGTGCCGTTGCCGCTGGGGTCGAAGGCTGGCGCACGCTTGCTCAAGGGCTGGCCCCAACTGATCAGCACCGAGGCGCTGTAGCCGGGCGGCAGGGTGATGCCGTCGCTGGTAGCCGCGCCGATGCTGGCAAACCCCAGCAACGGGCTGGCAGAAGCGGCGTTCACGGCCAGTGCGCTGCGGCTGAGCAGGTTGCCGCCCAGGAACATCGCAGCGCCGCACAGGGCGCCGGCGCCGATGAAGCGGCGACGGGTGAGGCCGACCATCTGTTCAAGGTCGGTGGCTTGGTTTTCTTCTAATAAGTTCATGTCAGGCTCCCTACGGTTTTTGCAGACACCTTAAGGAGCGCGCGTGACGAAATTGTTGCAGTTTGATGGCGCGTGCCGGCTACACCGGGGTGCCGAGCAATACATTGCCGGGGGCGAACTGCACTTGGATCGGCTGGCCTTGCGCTGCATTGAGCGCGGTAAGTGCGGCGGGCTGCGCCAGGGCACACAGCACCTGACCGTTGGGCAGGCCGATGCGCACTTCGCTGGGGCCGTCTTCGGCGTCCAGAATCGTCTCGATCATACCGCTCAGGCAATTGTGTCCAGGTGTTGCGGCTTGCCCGATGGCCAACAATTCCAACCATCCGGCCTTGATCAGGGCAACCACTTCCACGCCAGCCTCAAGCTCCAGCCGTTGCGTGCTGTCGTGGGTGATCTGTGCGTCCAGCTGCAGGCCGCCAGCCAATCGCAGGCGGACTCGGTCATTACGGCCCTGGCGCTCAATGGCGCTGACCTGGCCGTGCAGTTGATTGCGCGCACTGGTGCGCAGCATCAGGCGCCCCAGCAGGTTGAAGTCGCGGGCCGCTTCGTCCGTGGCGAGCACTTCAGCTTGCAGCACTTGCAGGCGCTGATAGAGGCGCAGCACGCGCTCACCTTCGGCGGTCAGCCTGGCGCCGCCACCGCCTTTGCCGCCGACGCTGCGCTCCACCAGAGGTTTTTGCGCCAGATTGTTCAGTTCATCGATGGCGTCCCAGGCGGCTTTGTAGCTCAACCCCGCACTTTTGGCGGCGCGGGTGATGGAGCCCTGCTCGGCGATATGCCCCAGCAGGGCAATGCGCTGAGGGCGGCGGATGATGTGCTGGCTGAGCGGGGAGGTCAGAGGCATGTGGACACGCTTGGCTGGAATGAGCGGACGTTGCCGCCCAGCGGCACGGGAGTCAAGTCACGCGCCGGGTTTTGGCGTGCGGGCCAGGCAATACACATCGACCTGGCGCGCACCGGCCTGCATCAATAACCGCGCCAGGCTATGGGCGGTGGCGCCGGTGGTCAGTACATCGTCGACCAGCGCCAGGTGACGTCCCTGCACCCAGGCGCCGGGTGCCAGGGCGAAGGCATCGCGCAGGTTGCGCTTGCGCGTCTTGGCGTCGAGGTCTTGTTGCGCAACGGTTTCATGGGGACGTAACAGCAGGTGTTCATCGTAGGGGATGTTCAGGTCGCTGCTGAGCCAGCGCGCCAGCATTGCGGCCTGGTTATAACCCCGCTGGCGCAGACGTTTGGGTGGCATCGGCACCGGCAGCAGGCAATCGGGGCGGCTGAGTTCGGTATTCTCGAACCGGTGGTGCAGGAATCGCCCGAGCAGGCGTCCCAGCAAGTGCCCCAAGGGCCAGCGTGCCTGATGCTTGAACCGGCTGATCAGGCTGTCCACCGGAAAACTGTAGGTCCAGGGCGCGATCACCTGTTTATACGCGGGTGGGTGTTTCTGGCATTGGCCGCAAATCAACCCGTCCATCGGCAAGGGCAGGGCGCACACGTCGCACTGCTCCATCAACCATGGCAGCTCGGTTTCGCAGGCATTGCACACACAATCGACGCTATCAGCCCGTTCATCGCAGATTAAACAGGTTTGTACGCTTTTTAACCAGATGTAAACCTGGTGTTTGTGGGTTGGTTGACAGCGCATGAATCTTCCTTAAATATGCCGAGCATCCGTGTCGTACCTGTGGGTATTGCCCTGCCCGCAGCGTTAGCCTAAGCATAATCAAGGAATCACCCATGAGCGCCAGCACCTCTGCCACCCTGCGTCACGATTGGTCTTTGGCCGAAGTCAAAGCACTGTTCGTGCAGCCGTTCAATGACCTGCTGTTCCAGGCGCAGACCGTGCACCGCGCGCATTTCGACGCCAACCGCGTGCAGGTATCCACCCTGCTGTCGATCAAAACTGGCGCGTGCCCGGAAGATTGCAAATATTGTCCGCAGTCGGGTCACTACAACACCGGCCTGGAAAAAGAAAAACTGATGGAAGTGCAAAAGGTCCTCGAAGAGGCCGCGCGCGCCAAGGCCATCGGTTCGACGCGTTTCTGCATGGGCGCCGCATGGAAGCATCCTTCGGCCAAAGACATGCCCTACGTGCTGGAGATGGTCAAAGGCGTGAAGGCCATGGGCCTGGAAACCTGCATGACCCTCGGCCGTCTCGATCAGGACCAGACCGCCGCGCTGGCCCAGGCTGGCCTTGATTACTACAACCACAACCTGGACACCTCGCCGGAATTCTACGGGTCGATCATCACCACGCGCACCTACGGCGAGCGTCTGCAAACCCTGGCCTACGTGCGTGAGTCGGGGATGAAAATCTGCTCGGGCGGCATCCTTGGCATGGGCGAGTCCCTGGATGACCGTGCCAACCTGCTGATCCACCTGGCCAACCTGCCGGAGCATCCGGAGTCGGTGCCGATCAACATGCTGGTCAAGGTGGCCGGTACGCCGCTGGAAAATGCCGACGACATCGACCCGTTCGACTTCATCCGCATGCTGGCGGTGGCGCGCATCCTGATGCCGCAATCCCATGTGCGCCTGTCGGCTGGGCGTGAGGCGATGAACGAGCAGATGCAGGCGCTGGCGTTCTTTGCTGGCGCCAACTCGATTTTCTACGGCGACAAGCTGCTGACCACCGCCAACCCGCAGGCGGACAAGGACATGCAATTGTTCTCGCGCCTCGGGATCCTGCCGGAAGCCCGCGAGGAGCACGCCGATGAAGTGCATCAGGCGGCCATTGAGCAGGCGTTGGTGGAGCAGAAGAGCAGCGAACAGTTCTACAACGCCGCTGTTTGACTGAAACCAAATCCCAATGTGGGAGGGGGCTTGCTCCCGATGGCGATGGGTCAGTCAGCACTTATGTTGACTGAGATACCGCCATCGGGAGCAAGCCCCCTCCCACAGTTTTGACCGAGTTGACCCTGCATGTCTTTCGATCTCGCCGCGCGCCTCGCTGCCCGCCGTGCCGAACACCTTTACCGTCAACGCCCCTTGCTGCAGAGCCCTCAGGGCCCGGAAGTGGTGGTGGACGGCAAGCCGCTGCTCGCCTTCTGCAATAACGACTACCTGGGCCTGGCCAACCATCCGCAGGTGATCGAGGCCTGGCGCGCCGGTGCGTCCCGCTGGGGCGTGGGCGGTGGTGCGTCGCACTTGGTGGTGGGCCACGCCACGCCGCACCATGCGCTGGAAGAAGCACTGGCCGACCTGACCGGGCGCCCGCGTGCGTTGCTGTTTACCACCGGCTACATGGCCAACCTCGGTGCGGTCACGGCGTTGGTGGGGCCGGGCGATACGGTGCTGGAAGACCGTCTCAACCATGCGTCGTTGCTGGATGCCGGCTTGTTGTCGGGGGCGCGTTTCAACCGCTACCTGCATAACGATGCCGCCAGCCTGGCCAAGCGCCTGGAGAAAGCCTGCGGTAACACGCTGGTGGTGACCGATGGCGTATTCAGCATGGATGGCGACCTGGCCGATCTGCCGGCGCTGGCCCGTGAAGCCAAGGCCAAAGGTGCCTGGTTGATGGTGGATGACGCCCACGGCTTTGGCCCGCTGGGGGCCAATGGCGCGGGCATCGTCGAACATTTCGGCCTGAGTCAGGAGGACGTGCCGGTGCTGGTCGGCACCCTGGGCAAAGCGTTCGGCACCGCCGGGGCCTTTGTGGCGGGCAGTGAAGAACTGATCGAAAGCCTGATCCAATTCGCCCGTCCATACATCTACACCACGAGCCAGCCACCGGCATTGGCCTGCGCCACCCTGAAAAGCCTGGAGCTGCTGCGCAGCGAACACTGGCGACGCGAGCACCTCAACGCGTTGATCCGCCAGTTTCGCCAGGGCGCCGAACAGATCGGCCTGGCGCTGATGGACAGTTTTACCCCGATCCAACCGATCCTGATTGGCGACAGCGCGCGTGCCCTGCGCCTGTCGCACATGCTGCGCGAGCGCGGGTTGATGGTGACCGCGATTCGCCCGCCCACTGTGCCCGCCGGCAGTGCTCGTTTGCGCGTGACATTGACGGCGGCCCACAGCGCGGCGCAGGTGCAGCTATTGTTAAACGCGTTGGAAGCATGTTTCCGATTGTTGAACGCCACGGAGCCCGAGCATGCGTGACCGACTGGTATTGCTGCCCGGCTGGGGCCTGGGGGTGTCGCCGCTGGAGCCGCTGGCTGCGGCGTTGCAGGGCTTGAATGAACACCTGCAGGTGCAGGTCGAGCCCTTGCCGGCACTGGACGGCAGCGAACTGGCCGAATGGCTCGACGAACTGGATGCCACGCTGCCGGACAATGTCTGGCTCGGCGGCTGGTCCCTCGGCGGCATGCTCGCCTCAGAGCTGGCGGCGCGACGCGGCGAGCGTTGCTGCGGTTTGCTCACCCTGGCGAGCAATCCGTGTTTTGTCGCCCACGCTGATTGGCCGCATGCCATGCCCGCTGAAACATTCGACGCGTTCCTCGCCGGCTGCCACGCGGATTCCCAGGTCACCCTCAAGCGCTTTGGCCTGTTGTGCGCCAAAGGCGCCGCCGACCCACGCGGGCTGTCGCGGCTGCTGGTCAGCGGGGCACCGAACACTGCGCCCAGCGTATTGATGCCCGGCCTGGAGTTGCTCGCCCAACTGGACACCCGCGCCGCCTTGCAGGCCTTTCGCGGGCCACAGCTGCACCTGTTTGCCGGTCAGGACGGGCTGGTGCCGGCCGAAGCCGCCAGTGATTTGCTGGCGCTGCTGCCCGATGTGGAAATCGGCCTGATTGAACAGGCCGGTCACGCTTTTCTTCTGGAGGACCCCCACGGTGTGGCGGGGGCCATCCAGGCTTTTTTGCATGAGTGCGTTGATGACTGATCTATCCCATCCTCCTCTGCCGGGCGCCTTGCCGGACAAGCGTCAGGTGGCCGCGTCGTTCTCTCGAGCCGCCGCCAGTTACGACAGCGTGGCCGAGTTGCAGCGGGCGGTCGGGCACGCACTGCTCGCTCGGCTGCCGATGGGCCGCGCGCCCCAGCGCTGGCTCGACCTGGGCTGCGGCACGGGCTATTTCAGCCGTGCACTGGCTGAGCGCCTGCCGGCCGGCCAAGGCACGGCGCTGGATATTGCCGAGGGCATGCTCAACCATGCGCTGCCTTTGGGCGGCGCGCAGCACTTCGTCGCGGGGGATGCGGAACGCCTGCCGCTGAAGGCCGACAGCTTCGAGCTGATCTTCTCCAGCCTGGCGGTGCAGTGGTGTGCGAATTTCGATGCGGTCCTCAGTGAAGCGTTTCGCGTGCTGCAACCGGGCGGCGTGCTGGCCTTCGCCAGCCTGTGCGTGGGCACGCTGGATGAGCTGCGCGAAAGCTGGCGCGCGGCGGATGGCCTGGTTCACGTCAACCGCTTCCGCACCTTCGAGGCGTATCAACAGCTGTGCGCCGCCAGTGGTTTTCGGGTGGCGAGCCTGGAGCGGCGGGCCCATGTACTGCATTACCCGGACGTACGCAGCCTGACCCACGAATTGAAAGCCTTGGGCGCGCATAACCTCAACCCAGGGCGCCCGGGAGGGTTGACCGGCCGTGCGCGAATCGCGGCATTGATCCAGGCTTACGAGCAGTTCCGTCAGGCCCACGGCCTGCCCGCCACCTATCAGGTGGTGTACGCCGTACTGGAGAAACCGCTATGAGCGCCGCTTATTTCATCACCGGTACCGACACCGATGTGGGCAAGACCACCATCGCTGCCGGCCTGCTGCATGCCGCGCGGCAAGCCGGCAAAAGCACGGCGGCGGGAAAGCCCGTGGCCTCGGGCTGCCAGGTAACGCCCAAGGGGTTGCGCAATGCCGATGCCCTGGCGCTGCTCGCCGAATGTTCGTTGCCCTTGACGTATGCCGAGGTCAACCCGGTGGCGTTCGAACCGGCGATTGCACCGCATCTGGCCGCCCGTGAGGCAGGTGTCGCGCTCACGGTGCAGTCGCTGCTCAAGCCGATGCAACGGATCCTGGCGCACCAAGCGGACTTCACGTTGATCGAAGGCGCGGGCGGTTGGCGTGTGCCCCTGGCCGACCAGGCCAATCTGTCGGACCTGGCCATTGCGCTCAAGCTGCCGGTGATTCTGGTGGTGGGGGTGCGGCTGGGGTGTATCAGCCACGCGTTGCTCACGGCCGAAGCGATCGCACGAGATGGTCTGTCGCTGGCCGGTTGGGTGGCCAATATCATCGATCCGAAGACCTCTCGTCTGGAAGAGAACCTCGCCACCTTGGCCGAGCGTTTGCCGGCGCCTTGCCTGGGGCGAGTACCCAAACTCAAGCACGCCGGGGCAGGCGCGGTGGCCGCCTACCTGGAAATGGACCTGCTTGACTGATTTTGGCTATCGCTAAGGCAATATGCCATTAGTGTTTTTAGCGGGCCTTTTGCCAGGATGTCTGGTTCAATTGGCCATCACGATTCTCTAAAGGCAGGCTTGCGCCATGGAAATCTCTGGAAGCAGCGCGTTTTATTCGGGCCTGAGCACTATTCAGGCCGGGCAGAGCCGTGTCGACCAGGCCGCCGGCAACATTGCCAGCGCCGCGACCACCCAGCCATCGGCCGCGCAGAGCGACCGTCTGCAAGCCAACGATCGTGCCCAGGCATCCAATTCGGCGAGCAATATGGTCGAAATGGCCCAGGGCAAGTTTCAAGTGGAGCTGGGGGCAAAAGTTGCCAAGGCTTCGGACGAAATGCTCGGTACGTTGATCGATACCTACGCCTGATTCACGCTGAATGCACTTCACAATGTGGGAGGGGGCTTGCTCCCGATAGAGGTCTATCAGTCGATAGCTATTTGACTGATGCACCGCCATCGGGAGCAAGCCCCCTCCCACATGTGTTCCGTGCCCTCCCGCCGAACTCCTACACTTCTTGAGCTGTGGCAACCCGCCACAGGCTTCGCCGTGCCTGCCATTGACCCGCATCAAGACAAACGGCATCGGGCCGACGCTTGACAACCCCAGGTCGTAAACGTATGTTTCAAACACCTGTTTGACCGCCATCACACATCCACGCGGTTGTTCATCCCAGATACATCAGCAGAGGTTTATCGCTATGCCTGACTACAAGGCCCCCTTGCGTGATATTCGCTTCGTGCGTGACGAACTGCTCGGCTATGAAGCGCACTATCAGAGCCTGCCGGCTTGCCAGGACGCTACGCCGGACATGGTCGACGCCATTCTGGAAGAAGGCGCCAAGTTCTGTGAGCAAGTGCTGGCACCGTTGAACCGCGTGGGTGACATCGAAGGGTGTACCTGGAGCGAGTCAGGCGTTAAAACCCCAGCAGGTTTCAAAGAAGCCTACAAACAGTTCGTCGAAGGCGGCTGGCCGAGCCTGGCTCACGATGTAGCGCACGGCGGCCAAGGTCTGCCGGAGTCCCTGGGCCTGGCGGTGAGTGAAATGGTCGGCGAAGCCAACTGGTCGTGGGGCATGTACCCAGGCCTGTCCCATGGCGCGATGAACACCATTTCCGAGCACGGCACGCCCGAGCAGCAAGACGCCTACCTGACCAAACTGGTCTCGGGCGAGTGGACCGGCACCATGTGCCTGACCGAGCCGCACTGCGGCACCGATCTGGGCATGCTGCGCACCAAGGCCGAACCCCAGGCTGACGGTTCCTACAAAGTCTCCGGCACCAAGATCTTCATCTCGGCCGGTGAACACGACATGGCCGACAACATCGTCCACATCGTCCTGGCGCGCCTGCCGGATGCACCGGCTGGCACCAAAGGTATCTCGTTGTTCATCGTGCCCAAGTTCCTGCCCAACGCCGATGGTTCGGTGGGCGAGCGCAACGCGGTGACCTGTGGCTCCCTGGAGCACAAGATGGGTATCCACGGCAACGCCACCTGCGTGATGAACTTCGACGCGGCTACCGGTTACCTGATCGGCCCGGCGAACAAAGGCCTGAACTGCATGTTCACCTTTATGAACACCGCGCGTCTGGGGACTGCGCTGCAAGGCCTGGCCCACGCCGAAATCGGCTTTCAGGGCGGCCTCAAATATGCGCGTGATCGCTTGCAGATGCGCTCCCTGACCGGCCCGAAAGCGCCGGAAAAAGCCGCCGACCCGATCATCGTGCACCCCGACGTACGCCGCATGCTGCTGACCATGAAAGCCTTCGCCGAAGGCAACCGTGCGATGGTGTACTTCACCGCCAAGCAAGTGGACATCGTCAAGTACGGCACCGATGACGAAGCCAAGAAACAGGCTGATGGCCTGCTGGCCTTCATGACCCCGATCGCCAAGGCGTTCATGACCGAAGTCGGTTTCGAGTCCGCCAACCACGGCGTGCAGATCTACGGCGGCCACGGGTTCATCGCTGAGTGGGGCATGGAGCAGAACGTTCGCGACAGCCGTATTTCGATGCTGTACGAAGGCACCACCGGCATTCAGGCGCTGGACCTGCTCGGTCGTAAAGTGCTGATGACCCAAGGCGAAGCGCTGAAGGGCTTCACCAAGATCGTCCACAAGTTCTGCCAGGCCAACGAAGGCAATGACGCGGTCAAAGAGTTCGTTACACCGCTGGCGGCGCTGAACAAAGAGTGGGGCGAGTTGACCATGAAGGTCGGCATGGCCGCGATGAAAGACCGTGAAGAAGTCGGTGCCGCCTCGGTGGACTACCTGATGTACTCCGGTTACGCGTGCCTGGCTTACTTCTGGGCCGACATGGCCCGCCTGGCCGCTGAAAAACTGGCTGCTGGCACCACCGAAGAGGCGTTCTACACCGCCAAGCTGCAGACCGCGCGCTTCTACTTCCAGCGCATCCTGCCGCGTACCCGCACCCACGTGGCAACCATGCTGTCGGGCGCCAGCAACCTGATGGACATGAAAGAAGAAGACTTCGGCCTGGCTTACTAAGCTGCACCGGGATCTTCCAAAACCGCCGCCCTAAGGGGCGGCGGTTTTTTTTCGCCAGTTGTAATGCCACGAGCCTGAGAGTGTTAATGCGATCCCCTGTGGGAGGGGGCTTGCTCCCGATAGCGGTGGGTCAGCTACAAAGGGGTTGACTGATACACCGCTATCGGGAGCAAGCCCCCTCCCACATTCGGTCACTGTCGACTATAAAAATTGCACCCTGGCATTAAGGGATTACCGGACCGTGCCGTTACAGTGATGGCAATGTGATACATGCCGGACGAGTTGTGGTTAACTGGTCGCGCAGAGGCACTATGCCATCATTTTTTGCGGGTCGGAGTTTTACCCTTGTCACGCGTGTCTGCTGTACGGTTCAGCCATTTCCTGCCCTCGTTGCTGCTGTTGCTGGCCGGGCTCTCGGCTGCGTATCTCAAAGACCTCAACGTCTTCTTCACCTCGCTGTTCAACGTGCTGCCAACCTTGGTGCTGTTGCTCGGCGGTGCGTACTGCGCGGTGTATCGGCGCCAGCGTGAGCTGTTCCTGATGATCACGGTGTATGTCGCTTATTTCCTGCTCGACACCCAGACCGATTTCTACCGCGATAATGGCCGCGTGCGCGAAGACGCCGCCGTGGTGTTTCACCTGTGCTGCCTGCTGCTGCCCTTGTTGTTCAGCGTGTATGCGCTGTGGCAGGAAAAGACCCACCTGTTCCGCGACTTCGTCGCACGTTGCGCGGTGTTGCTTGCCGTCGGCAGCGTGGCGCTGGCGCTGGAGCAAAGTTATCCCCAGGGCGTGCTGGACTGGTTGGCTGAAATTCGCTGGCCGGTGCTGCATGGCGCCTGGATGAGCCTGATCCAGCTGTCATACCCGATGTTTCTGATCGGCTTTCTCACCCTGGCCGCCCAGTACTGGTATCAGCCGCGCCCGCTGCACGCCGCGCAACTGGTGGGGTTGCTGGGGATGTTCTGGATGCTGCCGCAAACCTTCATCCTGCCGTTTACCCTCAACATCATGTGCAGCCAGGTCATGCTGATGATCGCTGCCGGTGTGGCGCACGAGGCGTATCAAATGGCGTTTCGCGATGAGCTGACCGGCTTGCCGGGGCGCCGCGCCCTTAACGAGCGCATGCAGCGGCTGGGGCGCAACTACGTGCTGGCGATGGGCGACGTCGACCACTTCAAGCGTTTCAACGACACCCATGGCCATGACGTGGGTGACCAGGTGTTGCGCCTGGTGGCGAGCAAGCTGTCCAAGGTCAACGGTGGTGGGCGTGCTTATCGTTACGGCGGGGAAGAGTTTGCCGTGGTGTTCGCCGGTAAGAGCCTGGATGAATGCCTGCCCCACTTGGAGGAAATTCGCGAGATCATCGCCAACTATGCGATCAAGTTGCGCAACCCGGACCGCCCGCCTGATGACCATCAAGGCCGCCAGCGTCGAGCCGGCAGCGGCGCCTCGAGTGTGTCGGTGACCGTCAGCATCGGCGTGGCCGAGCGTCAGGCCGAGCAGCGCAGCGCTGAAGAAGTGCTCAAGTGCGCCGACCAGGCGCTGTATGCCGCCAAGGGCGCTGGGCGCAATTGTGTGATTGCGGCCGGGCAGAACCGTCGCGGTGCGGTGCGTATGGAGCGTGCTGCCGGTTGAGTAATGGTGCTGTATTCAGCAGCGCTACAGTGATTGTCCGGGGCGTTGGCCGGCAGTAGGTTGAACTATCTGCCGCCGGAGACATTGCCATGCCTGAATACAAAGCTCCCCTGCGCGACATGCGCTTTCTGATCGACAACGTGTTCGACTTCCACGGCCATTACGCGGCCCTGGGCGCGACGGACGCCAGCCCCGACATGGTCAATGCAATTCTCGAAGAGGGCGCGAAGTTCTGCGAGAACGTACTCGCGCCGCTCAATCGCAGCGGCGATGAAGAGGGCTGTCATTTTGATCAGGGTGTGGTGACCACGCCCAAGGGCTTCAAGGAAGCCTTCGCCCAGTACGTGGAAGGCGGCTGGCATGGCCTGGCGGCAGACCCGGCCTGCGGCGGCCAAGGCTTGCCGCAGTCACTGGGGCTGGTGCTGAGCGAGATGATTGGCTCCAGCAACACCTCCTGGGGCATGTACCCAGGCCTGACCCACGGTGCAATGTCAGCGATCCACGCCCACGGCACCGACGAACAGAAAGCCACTTACCTGCACAAGCTCACCGCTGGCGAATGGACCGGCACCATGTGCCTGACCGAAGCCCACTGCGGCACCGACCTGGGCTTGATCAAGACCCGCGCCGTACCTGCGGCCGACGGCAGTTATGCGGTCACGGGCAGCAAGATCTTCATCTCGGCCGGCGAGCACGACATGAGTGCCAACATCATCCATCTGGTGCTGGCCAAACTGCCGGATGCACCGGCGGGCACCAAAGGCATCTCGTTGTTTATCGTGCCCAAGTTCCATGCCGACTCCGGTGAACGCAACGCGGTGCACTGCGGCGCCATCGAGCACAAGATGGGCATCAAGGCCTCGGCCACCTGCGTGCTGAACTTCGACGGCGCCAAGGGCTTCCTGATTGGTGAGGCGAACAAAGGCCTCAACTGCATGTTCACCATGATGAACCACGCGCGCCTGGGCACTGGGATGCAGGGCTTGTGCAATGGCGAGGCGAGCTTCCAGGGCGCGATCAAATACGCCAACGACCGCCTGCAAATGCGCTCGTTGACTGGCGCCAAGGCCCCGGAGAAAGCCGCCGACCCGATCATCGTGCATGCCGACGTACGCCGCATGCTGCTGACCATGAAAGCCTTCAACGAAGGTAATCGCGCGCTGACCTACTTCACCGCCCAGTTGCTCGACACGGCGCACCTGAGTGACGACGCCGGCCAGCGCCAAGAGGCCGAGGACCTGTTGGCCTTCCTCACGCCGATCTGCAAAGCCTTTATGACCGAAACCGGGCTGGAGGTGACCAACCACGGTATGCAGGTATTCGGCGGCCATGGCTACATTCGCGAGTGGGGCATGGAGCAATTGGTCCGGGATGCCCGGATTGCGCCGATCTATGAAGGCACCAACGGTATCCAGGCCCTCGACCTGCTGGGGCGCAAGGTGCTGGGCAGCCAGGGCAAGTTGCTGCGCGGCTTTACCAGAATTGTGCATAAGTTCTGCGTCGCCAATGCCGAGCACGCACAACTCAAGGCCGCTGTAGAGCAGCTCAACCAGTTGAACCAGCAATGGGGTGAGCTGACCCTGAAGGTCGGCACGGCGGCGATGAAAAATCCCGACGAAGTGGGCGCGGCGGCCATGGATTACCTGATGTACAGCGGCTACATAATCCTTGCCTACCTGTGGTTGCGCATGGCGATCGCGGCGCAGGCACACCACGAGCCAGAGTTTGCCCAGGGCAAACTGGCGACCTGCGACTTTTACTTCAAGCGCCTGTTGCCACGCACCGCCATGCACCGGGCTGCGGTGGAGGCGGGCAGCGACTGCCTGATGAGCTTACCGGCGCG
This sequence comes from Pseudomonas sp. R4-35-07, assembly GCF_003852235.1. Taxonomy (NCBI): domain Bacteria; kingdom Pseudomonadati; phylum Pseudomonadota; class Gammaproteobacteria; order Pseudomonadales; family Pseudomonadaceae; genus Pseudomonas; species Pseudomonas sp. R4-35-07. The sequence continues at coordinate 5,302,052 of NZ_CP027732.1, read as the reverse complement.
CGCGTTTTCCCTATAGGCCGAACGGGTCGTTGTGACTTATAAATACTTATTGGTCACGAACGGACCCTATGTGTCTGAAAAGTTGTTCGGGTACACTCGGAGTCTGTAAAACCGATCCTATCGAATCACTTTTCACCTTCTCACGAGGTTTGCCATGGCTGATTACAAAGCGCCGTTGCGTGATATGCGCTTCGTCCTCAACGAAGTTTTTGAAGTCGCCACGACGTGGGCCCAATTGCCTGCCCTGGCAGACACGGTTGACGCCGAAACCGTTGAAGCGATCCTCGAAGAAGCCGGCAAGGTCACCGCCAAATCCATCGCGCCGTTAAGCCGTGGCGGCGATGAGCAAGGTTGCCATTGGACGGACGGTGCGGTCACTACGCCGGACGGTTTCCCCCAGGCCTACGCGACTTACGCCGAAGGCGGCTGGGTTGGTGTGGGTGGCGACCCGGTGTACGGCGGCATGGGCATGCCCAAGGCGGTGTCGGCACAGGTCGAAGAGATGATCAACTCGTCCAGCCTGGCTTTCGGCCTGTACCCGATGTTGACCTCGGGCGCTTGCGTGTCGATCAATACCCACGCCAGCGAGGAACTCAAGGCCACCTATCTGCCGAAGATGTATTCCGGCGAGTGGGCCGGTTCCATGTGCCTGACCGAAGCCCATGCCGGCACTGACCTGGGCATGATTCGCACCAAGGCCGAGCCGCAAGCGGACGGTTCCTACAAAGTCAGCGGCACCAAGATTTTCATTACCGGCGGCGAACACGACCTGACCGAAAACATCATCCACCTGGTGCTGGCCAAACTGCCGGATGCACCGGCGGGCCCCAAAGGTATCTCGTTGTTCCTGGTACCGAAGTTCATGGTGAACGCCGACGGCAGCCTCGGCGCACGCAACCCGGTGAACTGCGGTTCGATCGAACACAAGATGGGCATCCAGGCCTCCGCGACGTGCGTGATGAACTTCGACGAAGCGGTGGGTTACCTGGTGGGTGAGCCTAACCGTGGCTTGGCGGCGATGTTCACCATGATGAACTACGAGCGCCTGGGGGTGGGCATTCAGGGCCTGGCTTCCGGGGAACGCTCCTACCAGAACGCAATTGAATATGCCCGCGACCGGCTGCAGAGCCGCTCTCCATTGGGCGCACAAGCCAAGGAAAAACCCGCCGACCCGATCATCGTGCACCCGGACGTGCGCCGCATGCTGCTGACCATGAAGGCGGCGAACGAAGGCGGCCGTGCGTTCTCCACCTACGTCGCAACGCAATTGGACATCGCCAAGTTCAGCGAAGACGCCGCCGCCCGCGAGCGCGCCGACAACTTGGTGGCGTTGCTGACGCCGGTCGCCAAGGCATTCCTCACGGACCTGGGCCTGGAAACCACCGTGCTCGGCCAGCAAGTATTTGGTGGCCACGGCTACATTCGCGAGTGGGGCCAGGAGCAGTTGGTGCGTGATGTGCGCATCACCCAGATCTACGAAGGCACCAATGGTATCCAGGCGCTGGATTTGATGGGGCGCAAGATTGTCGGCAGCGGTGGCGCGTTCTACACCTTGTTCGCCGATGAGATCCGCCAGTTCATCGCCACTGCGGGCGAGGCATTGGGCGAGTTCACCCGTCCGCTCGGCGCGGCGGTGGATAACCTGGATGAACTGACCGCCTGGGTGCTGGACCGTGCCAAGACCAACCCGAATGAAATCGGCGCAGCCTCGGTGGAATACCTGCATGCGTTCGGTTACATGGCGTACGCCTATATGTGGGCGCGCATGGCCAAGGCCGCGTTGGGCAAAGAGGCCGAAGAAGATTTCTATGCCAGCAAGCTGGGCACTGCGCGCTTCTACTTTGCGCGCCTGTTGCCACGCATTCACTCGTTGAGTGCGTCGGTAAAAGCCGGTAGCGAATCGCTGTTCCTGATGGATGAAGCGCTGTTCTAGGGGGCGAGGCGCGCTTGTAAGCATTCTCTTACATGACGTGCTGCTAATCGTCCTCTATCGCCATATTGGATCCACGGATAATCTACTTCACATGGACGTCGCGCAGGAAGCGCAAAGCAACAACACGGACACGTAGGATTCTGCCAGGATGGCGGAGTGAAATGGATGTCAGGGAAACAGTCTGCAAAGCCCCGCTTCGGCGGGGTTTTCTTTTGCCCGCGAAAAAGTCAGGCGCCTGCCTGCGGGGCATTCATCACGTCTTCCAGCAACGTGAGCAGCAATGCCACCGTCGCTTGCTGGCGCTGCACGTCACGGCACACCAATCCGACTTTCAACGGTACCCTGGGTTCGCTCAATGGTTTCCACAGCAACGACTGGCTGTTGTGTTCGTCCTGTGAGCGCCCCGGTAGCACAGTGGCCAACTGGGTGTGGGGCAAGCTGTCGAGAATCCCCACCATGGTATTGAGCTCCGCCTGCACCTGCGGGCGCCGGCCCAGGTTGGCCAACTGGGCCTGCCAGATCTGGCGCACCTGAAATTCCTCGCCCAATAGCAACATGGGCAACTCGGCTGCCTGTTTCAGCGAGACCTTCTTGAATTCCCGCAAGGGATGCTGCTCAGGGATGACCACCTTCAATTCATCTTCATACAACAACACGCCATGCAGGCCCGGCTGACGCGTTGGCAGGTAGCTGATACCGATGTCCAGCGAGCCGTTGAGCAGCCGGCGTTCGATTTCCAGCCCGGTCAATTCGTAGATCTGCACCACCAGGTGAGGTTGGGCCTTGCGCACTCGCTCGAGCATCTGCGGCACTAGGCTGGTGTGCACGGTTTGCAGCACGCCGATGGCCAAGGTGCGCATCGCCTGGCCTTTGAAGTTGCGCAACGCCTCCACGGCTTGCTGCATGCCGTCGATCAGGGGCAAGGCATGGTTGTATAACGTGTGTGCTGCCAGCGTAGGGAGCAGGCGTTTGCTGCTGCGCTCGAACAGGCTCACGTCCAGGTTCTGTTCCAGTTGGCGAACCTGCTGCGACAAGGCCGGCTGGGAGATCGACAGACGCTCGGCGGCACGGCCTACATGACCTTCTTCGTAAACCGCGACGAAATAACGCAGTTGCTTGAAATCCATAAGTTTTGCTTATCGAAAAAGCTGAAAAATCGAAATGGCCGTGGGCCCTTGAGACGCCTAGTCTAGCGCCTATTCGCAGGGCTTGCAGGGCCGGATCGAGCAATGAATAACGTTTTTGGTAATGGCGTTTACATAGGAAAGGCAACACACCTCAGCACCGAGCTTGCATCCGGTACCGACCAAGGTCCGCTTGCTGTCAGAGGTGAACTGTGAACCTGTTCCGGCGCGCCGCGCCTAGCCTTGACGACCTGGTGCTTCATGATCCGCATCGTGATTTTTCCAGCCATTGTCTGATGCCGTCTGCCACCCGCCCCGCCGAGGTGTTCGTCCAGGGTCAAGGCGCCTGGCTGTCGGACAGCGACGGCCGTGCCTACTTGGATTTCAGCCAAGGCAGCGGCGCCAATAGCCTCGGTCACAGTCCACAAGTCGTGCGCGACGCGATTGCCGAGCAGATGCAAAGCGTGATCAACCCTGGGATGGGCCTGCACAACCGGGCTCAGCTCGACCTGGTTGATCGCCTGTGCCATCACACCGGCAGCGATCAGGCGTACCTGCTCAACAGCGGTGCGGAAGCCTCTGAAGCCGCCATCAAGCTGGCGCGCAAATGGGGCCAACTGCATCGCGGCGGCGCTTACCACATCATCACGGCAGGCAACGGCTGCCATGGCCGCAGTTTCGCGGCCTTGTCGGCTTCGGCAGGTGCCTGCGAAAACCGTTTCGAACCGCAACTGCCGGGCTTCAGCCATGTGCCGTTCAACGATCTGCCGGCGCTGCACGCCGCCGTCGATGCGCACACCGTCGCCATCATGCTGGAGCCAATCCAGAGCGCCGCGGGTGTCATTCCCGCCACCGAACACTACCTCAAAGGCGTCGAACGTCTGTGCCGCGAGCTGGGCATCCTGCTGATTCTTGACGAAGTGCAAACCGGCATCGGCCGCTGCGCCAGCCTGCTCGCCGAACAGCAATACGGCGTACGCGCCGACATCATTACCCTCGGCAAAGGCCTGGGCGGTGGCGTGCCCCTGGCGGCGTTGCTGGCGCGCGGCACAGCCTGTTGTTTCGAAGCGGGCGAGCTGGACGGCACGCATCACGGCAATGCGCTGATGGCGTCAGCGGGTAGTGCGGTACTCGATGCCGTGTTGGCCAGCGGCTTTTTCGAACAGGTACGCGAATCCGGCCACTACCTGGCAGAAGGCCTCGCGCGCCTGGCCCACCGTTATGAACACGGACAATTGCGCGGCAACGGTCTGCTATGGGGCCTCACGCTGTCGGACGATTCTGCGGCTGCGGTGGTAAAGGCCGCGCTGCACGAAGGTCTGATCCTCACCGCTACGCAGCCTGATTGTCTGCGCTTTACCCCCGCCCTGAATGTCAGCAGAAACCACATCGACGAAATGCTTCTGCGCCTTGCCCGCGCCTTCTCTCGGGTACGTACCGCCCAACTGCAATGCCGCAAGGGCATCGCTGTCTGACCTCGACTTCCTGAACCGTCTCGCGGGATACGCGGCGCCTCCAGCCTGATTCTTTTGGCTGGGGGCGTTTTTTTGCGTGCGTAATTTTTAGACTGGAAAGGTTGCTTGTGCGTCATTGGAAATAGTGGCTTTTTAGCGGGCTTCGGCAAGGATTGTCGATGGGGGCACTCAGTGCTCCTCTTCTTACTGGATGTACCAATTCCTGTTCGCCAAGCAGAGTCAGAGCAATATCAGTCAGAGTGAACTGGATGGGTTTCGGTCGCTGGCGAAGATCTATGAAAATTTAAACGATGCTCAGATTCAGCAATTGCCGGATCTAACAGAGTTTGTGGAGATATATCATGACCAGAAAATATAAAAGTGAGGCGCTTGAGTCCATTCACCAATCTGCCGAAGCGCTTTTTACAATTGGTGCCATTGGCAAAACCACGCTTCGTGAGTTCGACGAATCGTGTTTGGCATCGGTTCCTGCACAAATGCTAGCCGAGCAGATCAAACACTTGCGTGAAAGCAGCCACGTTAGCCAACCGGTGTTCGCTCGCTACCTGAACACCAGCGCCTCGACAGTAAAGCAGTGGGAATCCGGCGAAAAACAACCCAGCGGCATGGCGCTCAAGTTGTTGAGCATCGTTCAAAAGCATGGCCTGCAGATTCTGGCGTGAGATGGCCCAACGCCAGAACCCACTGAACCCTCACGAAGCGCCAAGGTCGATTAGCTACACGGCTCACACGAGCCGATTTTCTGGAGCTGACCCATGGACATCATTCGTATCATCATCGCCATTCTGCTGCCGCCACTGGGTGTGTTCCTGCAAGTAGGCTTCGGCGGCGCGTTCTGGCTGAACATTCTGCTGACCCTGTGCGGTTACTTCCCCGGCATCATTCACGCGGTGTACATCATCGCCAAGCGCTGAGACCCTCAGCCTTTGGCGATGAGGCGCGAATTGCGCTCATTGCGAAACGCCAGTTGCTCGATGGTCTGGGTGGCGTGTTCGGCTTCTTCCCGCGCTTGAAGGATGATGCCGTGCTGCTCGGACTTGCTGCACACCGGGTCGGCGTTGCTCGCATCCCCCGTGAGCATGAAGGCCTGGCAACGGCAGCCGCCGAAGTCCTTTTCCTTCTCATCGCATGAACGGCACGGCTCGGGCATCCAGTCGTAGCCGCGAAAACGGTTGAAGCCGAACGAGTCGTACCAGATGTGTTGCATGCTGTGGTCGCGCACATTGGGAAACTGCACCGGCATTTGTCGGGCACCATGACAGGGCAGGGCGGTACCGTCCGGTGTCACTGTCAGAAAAATACTGCCCCAGCCATTCATGCAGGCTTTCGGGCGTTCTTCATAGTAATCCGGCGTCACGAAAATCAGCTTGCACGGGTGGCCTTCGGCTTCGAGCTTGGCGCGGTATTCGTTGGTGATGCGTTCGGCGCGTACCAGTTGTTCCCTGGTCGGCAATAACCCCACACGATTGAGCTGCGCCCAGCCGTAGAACTGGCAGGTGGCAAGCTCGACAAAATCCGCCTCAAGGGCAATGCACAGCTCGATAATGCGGTCGATCTTGTCGATGTTATGCCGATGGGTGACGAAGTTCAGCACCATCGGGTAACCGTGGGCTTTCACCGCCCGAGCCATTTCGAGCTTTTGCGCGAAGGCTTTTTTCGAGCCGGCCAGCAGGTTGTTGACCTGTTCGTCGCTGGCCTGGAAGCTGATCTGGATATGGTCCAGGCCGGCCTTTTTGAAATCACTGATCTTCTGTTCGGTCAGGCCAATGCCTGAGGTGATCAGGTTGGTATAGAACCCCAGCTTGCGCGCTTCGAAGATCAGTTCGGCGAGGTCCTGCCGCACCAGCGGTTCACCGCCGGAAAACCCGAGCTGGGCGGCGCCCATTTCGCGGGCTTCGCGAAAGACCTTGATCCATTGCTCGGTGCTCAGCTCCTTGCCCTGCTCGGCAAAATCCAGCGGGTTGGAGCAGTACGGGCACTGCAGCGGGCAGCGGTAAGTCAGCTCGGCGAGCAGCCACAGCGGCAGGCCGATGGCGGGTTTTTCAGGCAAGGGTGATCCAGTGCTCGGCACGGGCGACCTCCATGAATTGCTCGATGTCATCACCGAGTTCCGGCACGCCGGGAAATTGCCGGTCCAGCTCGGCGATGATGGCCGCCACGTCGCGCTCACCGTCAATCAAGCCACCAATCAGCGCGGCGCTGTCGTTGAGCTTGATCATGCCTTCCGGGTAAAGCAGCACATGGCCTTTCTGCGCGGGCTCATACTGGAAGCGGTAACCCGGGCGCCAGGTCGGTTTTTTGCTGCGATCAAAGCTCATAGGATGATCCCTTTATGCCACACCCGCTGCTCGGTCACGCTGTGGTATGGCGGGCGGTTCAGTTCGTAGGCCATGCTCATGGCGTCAAGCATGCTCCACAGGATGTCCAGTTTGAACTGGAGAATTTCCAGCATGCGCTCCTGGCCTTCACGGGTGGTGTAGTGCTGCAGGGTGATCGCCAACCCGTGTTCCACGTCGCGACGGGCCTGGCCCAGGCGGGTGCGGAAGTATTCGTAGCCGGCCGGGTCGATCCACGGGTAATGCTGCGGCCAACTGTCGAGGCGCGACTGGTGGATCTGCGGCGCGAACAGTTCGGTCAAGGAGCTGCTGGCGGCTTCTTGCCAACTGGCGCGGCGGGCGAAGTTGACGTAGGCGTCTACCGCAAAGCGTACGCCGGGCAATACCAGTTCCTGGGAGCGCAGTTGGTCCGGGTCGAGACCGACGGCTTGGCCCAGGCGCAGCCAGGCTTCGATGCCGCCGTCTTCTCCGGGCGCGCCATCGTGGTCGAGCAGGCGCTGGATCCATTCGCGACGGATTTCACGGTCCGGGCAGTTGGCCAGGATCGCCGCGTCCTTGAGGGGAATGTTCACCTGATAGTAGAAGCGGTTGGCGACCCAGCCCTGGATCTGCTCGCGGGTGGCGCGGCCTTCGTACATCGCCACGTGATACGGGTGGTGGATGTGATAGAAGGCGCCTTTGGCGCGCAGGGCGTGTTCGAATGCTTCAGGGGTCATCGGTGTATCAGTCATATGAGTCTCCTACAACTCGATGCTCATGCCGTCGTAGGCTACTTCGACATTACGCCGCACCAGCTCGGCTCGCTCGGGGGAATCTTCATCGAGGATCGGGTTGGTGTTGTTGATGTGGATAAGCACTTTGCGCTGCTCGGGCAACTGTTCCAGCACTTCGAGCATGCCGCCAGGGCCATTTTGCGCCAGGTGGCCCATTTCGCGGCCGGTGCGGGTGCCGACGCCACGGCGCTGCATTTCGTCGTCGTCCCACATCGTGCCGTCCACCAGCAGGCAGTCGCTGCCGGCCATGATGTCCAGCAGCGGCGCGTCGACCTTGCCCAGGCCTGGGGCGTAGAACAGTTTGCCACCAGTGCGCAGGTCTTCGACGATCAGGCCGATGTTGTCGCCTGGGTGCGGGTCGAAGCGGTGCGGCGAATACGGCGGGGCGGCGCTGCGCAGCGGCAGTGGCGTGAAGCGCAGGTTGGGGCAGGCCGGGATAGTGAAGCTGGCGTCCAGCTCAATACGGTTCCAGGCCAGGCCGCCGTTCCAGTGAGTAAGCATGGTGAACAGCGGGAAACCGGTGCTCAGGTCTTCATGGACCATGTCGGTGCACCACACCTGGTGCGGGCAACCCTCGCGCAGGCTCAGCAGGCCGGTGGTGTGGTCGATCTGACTGTCCATCAGGATGATCGCGCTGATGCCGGTGTCACGCAGGGCGCGGCCCGGTTGCATCGGCGCAAACCCTTGCAGTTGTGCGCGGATATCCGGTGATGCGTTGCACAGTACCCAATTCACACCATCATCGGAAATCGCGATGGACGACTGGGTCCGCGCCTGGGCCCGCAGGCTACCATCACGAAAACCTGCGCAATTCACGCAGTTGCAGTTCCACTGCGGGAAGCCGCCGCCGGCGGCGGAACCTAGAATCTGGACAAACATGATCGCTCCATCAAGCACAGCTCAAAACAAAAACGCCCCGGGCGAACCGAGGCGTTGTATTACCCAGCGGATTAACGGCTGGCGAAGTACATGGTGACTTCGAAACCGATGCGCAAATCAGTGTAAGCAGGTTTGGACCAGGTCATATTCATACTCCTATCAAGGGACGGGATGTTCACTACCAAGTAGTACATATAGTCCACCTCCCATGGGAGATGTTCAGATATTGCGTGGGAATATTACGCAATTCTTTTCAAGTTAGCGCTGTCCCGAAAGAAAAAGCCTGTTGCACGGTTGGCAATGATCACGCAGCTGGCTGCCAGCGCCCCCCGATGCACGGGCCATTAGCAATGCAGCGCCAGCCGCCTGTGGCGTCGTTCAGTTGTTGCACGGCGCGCCGCATATCGTCCCGCGAGCAGCTTTGTATCAATTCTTGTAATTGTTCCAGATAACCCGATGAGTGGCCCGCCAACTGCGCATGCCACAGCAAAACAGCGGCTTGGGCCATCGGCAGGGATTGGGCAGTGAATTGCTGCGCCAAGGCCTCGTTGCCCATGTCTGCGTTGCGCTCGATCAACGACGGCAGTTGTGCCAGGAACGTCTGCACCTGTTCAACGATCTCACCGAGGGATGCGCTGGGGGACTGCACGCCGAACAGCAAGCCGGTCTGCCCATTGACCTGTCGGATGCCACTGAAAACGGCGTAGCCGATTTGTAGCTCGACCCGCAGGCGCTGGTAGAACGGCCCCTGAAGCAGATGACCGAGCAAGCGCCAGGCGGCTTCATCGGACAGGGCGTGAGTGGGTGTCGGGCAAAACAGCAGCATCGCCGCTTCGCTGGACGCGGTGTTGACCTCGTGCCAGCGACGCTGACCTTTGAGCGATTGAGGTTCGTATTGCAAAGGCGCAGGCTGCCCAGGCAAGCGGGCCGCTGCGGTCTTGATCGCCGCTTCACAGGCTGCCGGCAACCCTGAGCCCAGCCCTTGCCAGTGGGCGGTGGCCCACGAGGCTGGCGTCGCTTGGGGCGTCGGCTGAACGCCGGCACAGCAGGCGGGCAATGCCTTGAGCAATTCGCGGATGGCAATCATCGGTGCCGGGGGTGGAGGCGCCAAGTGTTCAGCGGCAGTGCTCAAGCAGCGCGTCATTGCTTCAAGCACGGCTGGCATGGGCTCGTGGAAACCGAGCATTTTTACCTGCCAGTCATTGGCGATGGTTTCGAAAGCCAACTCGACGCCCGCTTGACCGGCACTGTCGCGCAGCGGTTGTAACAGACTGTCCAGGCCAGCAGGCACGGCGCCCTCAAATCGCCAGCGCAGGTACAGGGCGCCTTCACCGGTGTCATTGGCCAATGCCTGGCTGAATGTCAGCGCCGATGTTTCCCGTCGGCCCCGCGAGCGGTCCTGGGCGAATGTGCGCAAGCCCCGGTGGGCGCTGGTCTGGCCGCGAATCAAGCCGGCACGTTCTTCTTGAGCAGCGGGACGAAGAAACGGGTTAGCCGGCGCAAGCTGCCATTCATGCCTGGCGGGCGGCAGATGCAGTGCGTCGAGCATGGCCTTGAGCGCTGCGAGACTTTGGTCCGATACGTCTTCGAGGTCGTTGCGTGCCAGCCCCAGGGCGCTTTGGACTTGTTGTTGGCGAGCAGTCAGCAAGACGAACTCTTCGCGTAGGGGCGTCCAGTCGCTGTGTGCGAAAAAACTCAGCCAGTCGTGCAGCAGCGCCTCGATCTGTGTAGTCGCATCGCCTTGGATGTCGATATCCAGCACAGCCTGTCCGGCAAAGTGGTACAGCACCGAGGCGTGCAAGGCAGTCGCCAGGCGTCGCGCTTTGAGTTCAGCGAGCAAGCCACCCGGCGCCGGGCTGTTGAGCCAGGTACAGAGAAACGCCAGCGCTTCGCGCGGTGCGTCACAGGTGATGACCTGATGCAGATGATGATCGGCAACATGTTGATAGCCCCTGGCTTGCCCGGCCATCAACGCTGGCGGCGCGGCCTGGGGATGTAACGGGCCGCCGTTCAACTGCGCACTGAATTGCTGCGCCAGCGCTTCCAGGTCTTGCTGCGATTGTGGGCCGGCAAGGCTCAACGTCATCTGCCCGCTTTGATAGAAGCGCTGATGAAGTTCGCGCAACGCCTGCTGAAAAGCCTCACATTCCACTGGCAGGCTGTCGCGATTGCCCGCATGGAAGCCGCGCAACGGGTGATCAGCGGCCAAGCCCTCCAGCAAGGCCACCTGTTGCTGCGCCTTGGCATCTTGCGACCAGGCAACGAACTCGGCGTGCAGCACTTCGCGCTCGCGTAGTTGGTCGTCGAGGGCCAGACGAGGGTGCGTCAGCATGTTGGCTAACCGCACGAGCCCATCGGCGAAGGTCGGAACCGGCAGCTCGAAAAAGAATTCGGTAGTGCGCTCGCGGGTGCTGGCATTCACTTGCCCGCCATGGCGCTGCACGTAGGCCATCAACCCTTCGTCTGCCGGAAAGCGCTCGGTTGCCAAAAACAACAAATGCTCAAGGAAATGCGCCAGCCCCGGCCATGCCAATGGCGCGTCATGGCTGCCGGCAGCCACCCGCAAAACAACCGCGCAGCGCTTCAAGCGCGGTGCATGGCGCAGGCGAATCCGCAGGCCATTAGCCAGAGTGAGGTGCAGGGGTTGAGCGTGAACCGACGCAGGCATGGGCACTTCCGAAGCGGGGGAAGCGCCTATGCTAGCAAACCCGGTGGATCAGGGCTTGTGCAGCGCGCCGTAAAGCTCGGGGCGACGGTCGTGCAGGTAATGATTGGCGGCGCGGGCGTCGAGGATCGATTGCCGGTCCAGCGTGCCGACAATCAACGCTTCATCCAGGCCCGCCTGGGCGATGCGTTGGCCATCGGGCCCGGCAATGCTGCTTTGGCCGCAATAGTGAATATCGTCTTCGTGCCCGCAGTAATTGGCATAGGCCACGAAACATTGGTTCTCGAACGCCCGCGCCCGCACGGTGACGTCGGCAACAAAGTCGAACGGCACCATATTGGCAGTCGGTACCAGGATCAGTTCGGCACCGGCCAGGGCCAGGCGCCGGGTGTTTTCCGGAAACTCCAGGTCGTAGCAAATCAGGAAACCCAGCTTCCAGCCGTTCACTTCCACCAGCGGGAAGTCATCCTCACCCGCGCTGAACATCGCGTGATCGAGGTCGCCAAACAGGTGAGTCTTGCGGTAGTTGCACAGGCGTTTGCCGTGGGCGTCGATCAACTGCACGGCGTTGTAGATCTGGCCGTCTTCGGCCCGCTCCGGGTAACCATACAGAATCGCCAGCCCGGCACTTTGCGCGATTTCAGCAATGGTGTGTGCCGACTCGCCATCCCGGGCCTCGGCCAAGGCGCCTGTGGCTTCGGCGCCTATGTTGTAGCCCGTCAGGAACATTTCCGGCAGCACCAGCACATCGGCACCCGACGCTTCATGCGCCAGTTGCTGCAGGCGCTTGAGATTACCGGCCACGTCCAGCGGCAGTGGCGGGCATTGGTACAGGGCGACACGCATGTCAGGCTCCTTATTCGGGCAGGGCGATTGGCCCTATCTCGTCAAACACATCGCCGGGCCCTGGGTTTTCCGGATGGGTGCTGCCGCCGAAGTGGGTCATGATGCCCCACACCGCGTTCAGCGAGGTTTGTACCGCGCCCTCCACCCAGGCTGGGGTCCAGGAAACGTCGTCGCCGGCGATAAAAATCCCACGTTGTTCGGCGGGCATGTCCTTCTGCATGAAGTGCGCATACATGCGCTGGTTATACCGATAGTGGCCGGGCAATGCACCTTTGAAGGCCCCGAGGAAATGCGGGTCGGCTTCCCAGGACACGGTGATCGGGTCGCCGATGATGCGCGCCTTGATGTCGACTTTCGGGTAGATCTTCGTCAGCGCGTCGAGTGCCAGTTTGACCCGCTTATCGATGGGCTGGGGCAGCATTTTCAGCGCGTCGCTCATCCACGAATAGGACAGGCAGATCACCCCAGGCCTGTCGTCGCCGTTGTCGAAAAGATAAGTGCCGCGCGTCAGGCGGTCGGTGAGGGTCATGCTCATCAGGTCGCGGCCGGTTTCCGGGTCTTTGTCTTTCCAGAACGGGCGGTCGACCATGACAAAAGTTTTCGATGACTGCATGTAGCGCGTGCGGTCCAGGGCCATCCACATTTTTTGCGAGAACAGGGTTTCGTCGCATTCGATCTGGGTGGTCAGCAGCCAGCTTTGGCAGGTGGTCAATACGGCGGCGTATTCGCGGGTGTCACCGTAGATATCGGTAACGGCGAAACGTCCGTCGGCGGCGTGAGCAATGCGCTTCACGCCGGCCCGTGGTGCGCCTCGATGCAATGAGCTGAGACTGGTGCCGGCAGGCCAGTGGGCGCATTGCTCCGGTACGTGACGCCAGATGCCCATGGGCACTTGGGCCACGCCGCCAACGACCAGATGTTGATGGTCGTCGCAGTTGGTCATCACCACGCGGAAGATTTCCAGCATCGAGTTGGGGAAATCCGAGTCCCAGCCGCCGGTGCCGAAACCGACCTGACCAAATACTTCGCGATGATGAAACGACAGCTTGGCAAAGGCTTTTGAGGTGGCGACGAAGTCATAGAAGGTGCGGTCGTCCCACAGCGGCACCAGCTTATTCCACAACGCTTTGAGGCGCGGCACGTCGCGGTCACGGATCGCCTGTTGGATATCGCCGAACTGCGAACCGGCTTCCAGCGCGTCGGCCCAGGCGTCGGCGACTTCCTGGAACAGCACCGGCAGGTCGGAGAGTTTTTGCGCGTAGTGCGTCTGGCCTTCCAGATCGATGACGGTACTGCCAGACGCCGGCGTCAGCGGGTTGGGAAAGGGTTTGGTTTCCAGGCCCAGCTTGTCCACATAGTGATAGAAGGCGGTGGACGACACCGGAAAGCGCATCCCACCCAGCTCGGCGATAATGCCTTCGGCGCCTTCAAACGCTTGGGAACGCAGGCGACCGCCCATTTTCGAGGCTTCGTATACCACCGGCTTGAGGCCCAGCTTCATCAGTTCGTAAGCGGCCACCAGGCCCGCGATCCCCGCGCCGACAATCGCCACTTCAGCACCATGGTTGGCGGCAGGAATACTGCCCAGGCCGGCGGGGTGTTCGATCCAGTCATCAAAGGCAAACGGAAAATCCGGGCCGAAGATGGTGATGGGCTTTTTACCATTGGCGGGGTGTCGGTTGGTCTTGCTGATGGTGCTGGACGGAATGCTCATGGCTGACCTTACTGACGACTCGGCGGGACAGGGCCCGTTGAGTATAGGAAAAGATGGCAGCCAGTTTAGGGAGCGTTGCGCTCGTTAATAAGACGCAATGTGTCGTCGGATTGCACTGGTTTTAGTCAATATGGCGAAGTGGCTGGTCAGATAGGTTGTCCACGGTCCAATTTGTTACTGAGGATGATGGAGGTGGTAGTTTTTTCCACACCCTCCACACTGCCGATCTGATCCAGCAATTGATCAAGCTGCTCCGGCGACTCTGTGCGCAGCCACGCCACATAATCAAATTCGCCGCTCACTGCGCACAACTGCTGCACCTGAGCCATCGCGCTCAGCCGGCGCAGCACTTCCTTGCCTGAACGTGGTTGCACGGTAATGCCCACATACGCCTGCAACCCGCCATCCGCCACGCGCTGACCCAGGCGCACGCCATAACCGGTAATCACCTGGGTCTTCTCAAGACGCGCCAGGCGCGAAGTCACCGTGGTACGCGCGATCCCCAACTGCCGGGCAAGCATGGCCACGCTTTCGCGGGCGTTGAGCTGCAAGGCGGCGATCAGTTGACGGTCGATTTCGTCTAAGGCGGGCAAGGGTGAAGCTCCAGTGCGGGGGGCAGTGGGTGTGCATGTTACAGGCTTGGTCGGGCTTACAGAACTGCGGCGCCAGACATGCGAAAGCCGCGCAATGCGCGGCTTTTGAAATTGGTGGGCCCAGTAGGACTCGAACCTACGACCAAGGGATTGTGAGTTGCTGGGCGAGCTGATATGCCTCGAGAAACCGTCCGAAACTGAACGTAGCTTGGCATAGCTGGAGGCCCCGTATTACTTGGCGTTGAGCGTAGTCTTGAGAAGGTTGTTCAAGCTGGGCACTGTACCGCAAAGGTACTGTTTTTGCAGCTTGTACACATTTGTAAGCAAGGATCGACTCCAAGGCAAACTCGCAGGCGGTGACGCTCTCTTTTTCTATGACGGTGGGGTCGAACCGGGCCTTTACAGCCTAACTCAGCAAATCGCCTTGAATGGTGTCGTCGCGATGCGTATTGCTGACCTTTGCGCTTTCTACGATCTCCAGAAATGCATCTTTCGAACTGGCGGCCTGTTCAAGTAGGCCGCGCTGCTCAAGCGCTATGAACAGCGCTACAGAGTACGCCTGGCAATTTATTGAGCGCTCAGGATTAAACTCAATATCTGTAAACGCTGAATATAACGTTAGCTGAGTTGCGATCAATGGATGCTTTTTGAGCGCGTTGATGTATAGCCAATCATAGAATGCGGTTCTTGGCTCGAGTGGCCATTCAGTGCCGAAAAACTGAAACGCTGTGAGCCTTCCCGACGATTTTATCCTCTCATCTTTCTTGGCTTCCCGGGAGGTTAGGGAAAAAATATCGCGATAAGGTCCGCCATGCTCAAAAACCTTGCTGCCTTGAAATGCACATTCAACACTAAATGTCAGATTGTTTTTGAGCGTGGTAATGGTGAGGTTGAAAGCACTTAGAGCGATTCCAAGGTCGAGCTTCGATTTGCTGGACACCTCAAGGACGTCGGTGAGTGAGGAGATCTGTTCCTTTGCAGCTTGGTGCAGCGACTCAACAGATTTCTGTTTTTGAGATGCTGATAATCCTGGAAACCATTTGAATTCGACATGCCTAGTGTCTACTAGCGTAGGTCCTGTGCTGTTCGGGATAAAAATCGGTCTAGATGCCATAAAAATCCTAATTTTTTCTCAGCCCCATGTGCGAGCATATTTACGGTTTGCGAACATGCCTTTGTTGTTCGAATGCACATACGGCTTTCGATCGCCTAGCAAATGTGCATGGGCATCACGGACAAGGGCTTTCTCGTAAATAACTCCGACGATGTACTGCGGCTCGATTACATCGAAAACCAAAACCTCCGCTTGAACGTCTGTAGGGTCTGATATTTTCAACCGTTGCTCAACCCGCGGCAAGCATCCGTCGATTTCCTCGAACATACCCAAGAGCGATTCAGGAGTCATCAGTTCGGGGAGCGGGCAGCAACTGATTCGGCCATCAGCAGCATTGTGCTTGCAGAATGCGCAATCTTTTACCCATAAAATGCTGGGGTGCAGGACCAGAATGACCCAGTCGACGAGGGGCTCGGCCATTCTGTACTTGTACAGCATCTGGCTGTTTGGAAATCCGATTGAAACCGAGTTGCTATCTTTGTGACCGTCACGGCGCAGTTGATCGTTGATCTGGGGAGCTAAGCCGACCTCATGGGTCCTTCCTATCGGGTATAGCCCATGTTGAAGGATTGTAGGAAGGTTCGATGCTCGTGTGAAATGGAGTAGGTAAGGGATACCACGAGCGGTGGAGTGAGCTTGAATCGCCTGCCTTGGCATAATTTTTCTCCGTGATGGCTATTCGACATTGCCTGTATGCCGAGGCTAGTCCAATTCAGAGCAAACGTCCATGGCGTTGAGTCGTCATAAAAAAGTGGCCCGGGGCACGAGCCAAGAAGCGATCGATTATGAGTTGCAAACAACTAGTCTTCGCTAAGCTAGGTGGGCAATGAGCAACCCTGTTGGGTTGCTCATTGTTTATAGAACTCAATCAATCTAGGGTTTAATCTCAATTCTGGTTCTTACATTTATAGCCTGTAACGTTTGGTTTTCTTGCAGTATCTTGTTGTAGATACTGTTGTCACCTTCTGCGCGTATTGTAAGTATCAATGTATAGCGAATGGCAGGTAGATCTTCGCTAATTGTTCCGCCTTGCTCGCGGGCGTGATATTTAACATCAAAAACTGGGGATTGAAGTGTAGATCGTTTAAAACGTTGATGTCTAGAAAGAGTGGTTTCCCATTTGTGTGCATCCTCTCTCAACTCATACTCACTCGGGTATAGTTTTCCTAGCGAAAAAAATGGCTTGGTGTCAGCATTAGCTCCGTCCAACGTAAACCGATCTTCATTCGCCCGAAAAGAAATTTCAAGACCGGATCTGGTGTAGCGCAATGGATGTTCAGGATCCACGATGGCACTTATACAGAATGTAGCACTTAAATGTACCCATGTTGAATCAGTTGATGCCGGAAGAGGTACTGGGATTCGGAGATGCTTTGAGTTCTCAAGCTCGCCTTGGAACACGATAGTCGCCTCATCATCAAGGCATGTAATTACCGATTCAGGTGAGGTAGGGAATCTACCCCAACCTACATTTTTCAGATCATGCTCATCCGGTTTCGCAGAATGCACCATCAGAGCTTTAACTGTGTTTGTGGATAAATTGAAGTCTGTGATGGCGTCAATGCCGGCAGCCACACGTAATGCGTATGGAGCAGCATAGCTTGTGCCCATAGTGTCTACGAAAGAATGGATCCTTGGTGAGTAGACTCTGAACAGGTTGTGAGGCGCGCCACCGAACATCACGCCATCAGGTTTTACCACTCCAGGACTGCGGCCTGGCCCCACGCAGCTATAAGGCGCTCTTGCCCACCCTTGGAGCTCCCCATCACTTGCCCCAACTGAAAGACTGTTGACCATATCACTAGGTGGTTGTACACGACCATAATCGCCTGGTAGGTCACCGTCGTTCCCTACTGCGACGACTGCGAGGCAGTCACCGTCCTGAAGAAGCGCATCGATAACGGATGTCCACACGTGAACTTCGTCATCGTCAATCGCAATATTAGGTCCGAGGCTCAGGTTTACATATTTATAAGTTTTGAGCTTCAGGGTGTCTTCAATGCGAGTGAGTACATCAAATAGGTCAGGGTCGTCGTCACCCTGGGAAATAACTCTGACTATGTCGACTGTAGTGTACGGAGATCCGAGCGTACAGTCCGAACCCAACGCTGGTCCGAATAAGTATGCAGAGCAAACTTCGCTACCGTGAGCAAGATACTCTGGATGTGAACCTTCCATTCCTGCTGGTACGATCTCGGTCACCCAGTTAAATATATGATTTCCGTCTCCTAAGCCTCCATCGAAAATGCAAACCTTGAAGTCACGATTCAAGATGTCTGGATTCCAGTTAGGAAGAGTTACCGGGTTGCTCACAGGGCTGCGTAGTGTTTCCGGTTTATTCATCCTCAACTTTGGAATGCTTCTGAGTACTCTGAGTTGAGCAAATTTTGCCAGAATTTGTTCCTTGCCATGTGGAATGCTTACAGGCAAAAATGTCAATCCACCTACGACTTTGGCTTTTTCTCGTCTTACTGCTCCGCCGTTGAGAGAAGCATAGTCGTCGAAAGCGCGAACAACATACTCGTCGTCAGCGGATGCGTGTATAACCACTTCAAGATTCAAACTGTCGCCAGACGTGTCAATGCTTTTTATCTTTTCGGCTGCATCAAAATATTCGATACGTTCAAGAGTTCTTAGAACGTCTTCGGATGCTCTTGTTAAAGAGTTTGATGTTAGATCAGTTAGTAGTTTCCTGTATTGACTTTTTTCACCAGATACAAACACACAGCTAGCCAATCCAGCTTCCGGGTGCTTTTTGACACCCCATTGCTCAGGTTTTACGGTTACCGCCCGGGACCCAATATCTTCCATTCCGTAGGCAGAGAACAGTTTCCTTGGATAATAAGACTTTGCTAGATAGGAAGGGTGCTGAATAAATTTTATGACTACCTTGCCGCCAGCGCACTCTGTATCTGGTTTGTTTTCTATTTTAGATATTATCTCTTCAAGCTGAGAGCCAATGCGCTTCATTGCCTCGGATATTGAGTATGGGTGTTTTTTGTCGCCACCACCACCACCGATATCTACCTTTGTTGTAAGCGTTTCGCCATATCCGACTATAAAATTGTTCATTAGGTTTCCTTACATTCGACGTGTTGGTCCATAATTTTTTTTACGGTTGGTCTGCTTA
Source organism: Pseudomonas sp. R4-35-07 (assembly GCF_003852235.1). Taxonomy (NCBI): domain Bacteria; kingdom Pseudomonadati; phylum Pseudomonadota; class Gammaproteobacteria; order Pseudomonadales; family Pseudomonadaceae; genus Pseudomonas; species Pseudomonas sp. R4-35-07. The sequence continues at coordinate 5,283,470 of NZ_CP027732.1, read as the reverse complement.
TTTCCAGTGCGATAGATATGGCTCTCTGAGACATTCCTTCTGCTGCTAATCTAATGACATCTTTCTTTTTTAACTCAACTTTATTACCTGGTTTGTTCTCGATGGCTCCAGTGATACAGGTGATAAAATTGCACTCATTTAATATGCTTTTCTTCTTGGCTTTCCTTAGGCTTCGATCAATATCACTGTAGGAGATTTCACCAAAAAAATGTGCGAGATTATCCGCGTGTTTAGTTAGTTCTGGCCAGTAGCTAATGATATAAGCTTTTCGCATTTGTTCGCTTGGAAGATCAAATGATATTTCCAGATCAAACCGACGCCAGATGGCAGGGTCCAAGAGGTCGCCGTGATTTGTTGCAGCTATTAATACTGACGATTCAGGCCATTCATCAATGACCTGTAACAGTACAGTTACCAACCGTTTAAGTTCTCCTAGCTCCCTGTCGTCATCTCGCCGCTTAGCTACCGCATCAAACTCGTCAAGAAGCAACACGCAGGGAAATGAAGACGCATGATCAATCACTGCCTTGATATTATTTCCGGTTTTGCCTAGAAAGCTGCTCATGACAGTTGCTAGGTCTAGCGTTAAAAACGGGAGGCCTAGTCTTGATGCAAGCCACCGTGCCGTCATCGTTTTACCGACTCCAGGTGGCCCTTGGAATAATAGTGATTTAGCAGGAGACAAACCTTCGGCTAATAGCTTTGATGCCGACTTTCGCTCAAGAACGACCTGGTCTAGCAGTGCCAGGATTTCTTCGGAGTAAATGGGGGCGTCATCCATGACGACCGGATTTTCGACCCTGACTAAATTTAGTCGGCTGTCTGAATCCACTGGGATAGGTTTCGCTGGCTGAGCTGATCTAAGGCCGTTGGTCGATAGTCGTGACAGGATTTTTTCAGATAGCTCTGGATCCCGGTGGCCGGTTTTGACCGCCATTTTGTGAAGATGCATGCGTAGAGTGCGCGGATCTCCGCCTAGCGCCAGGTCTATGAGGCTTAGAATTGCTTTGCTGTCCATGTGTGCTCCGGAAGCGCACGGCTCTGACCTATAGATGAGATGCCGTAAAATTTACCATTTCTCGGTCTGAGCTTACCATAATTGGTAAATTTTCTAGATTTTTTTGGTTTTTGTTTACCATTTTAGAAGTGCGCTTCGGTTCCGGATTGGCTTGAGGATCGACCAGCAGTGGTCGAACCGAAAAGGGAGAGGGCTTCGTTTATCTAGGGTCAACGAAAAGAACTGGGGGCACACGTCCGGGGCAGACATGTGGCGCATTCCTAGAGACCGCGAAGCTCAAGATCAACAACAGGGGGGCTGGGGGCGGCGCAGAATTCTGATCAGCGAACTCGACGGCATCGAGTTAGGTCAGTGGGCGATAGGCAACTTTCCGGGTGCTCAAGCGGGTTAATGCTGATGGTCTTTCTGTCAGCACTAAGCAATTTGAGAGATATCTTCAGTGTTGACTAGACGGCTTCAGAGCTCCACTGGCTCTCCCAATAACGCTTCTTCGCCTGCGAGGCTAAGAGAGAAGTTGTGTCGATGGTTCACTGGCACTTGCCTGGAATAGATGTGCCAGTATTCAGTAGGCGTCGCCGCCTGGATATAGTAAGTAACAGACTCAATTTTGTAATTGGCAGAAAGTCTTCTTAACCCATCTCTTAGTCTTCCGTACTCCAAAATTTTGCTTTTTTCCTGACTTTTAGTTCCGAAATAATGGATGAGTCCATGCTCTAGCAGTATGCCTTCCTCCATCTTTTGTACTTCATCTATTGCAGAGTTGCTAACTGCGAAGCTAATTAGATATGGGTTTGACTGTGTAACTGAAGTCGCTTTAAATAGGTTGTAATAGACAAAAATGTCTCTTTCATCGGTGGGCGTGTCATATAGCGAATCACTGTAACCTCGATGGTCTCGCTTCAACGGGCGGGTTGCGGGATCATCGGTGGAGCCAACGTATAATATCTCAGTATCGATTCCAATATTGATATTCTCCCCCATTAAGAACTCGTGCACCGATACTCCTACAGGCTTACTCTGATCGCTGCCCCAAATTGAAATGAATCGTCCATTGTCAACGATAATGGGCAGTCGTCTGCCGCTAAGAGATGGCGATGCCAGGAAGCGCAGTTTTCTAACTTTTCGCTTCTTGCCTATTTCTAGATAAATTATTATCTCTCTCTTTGTTAGACTGTATTTCGGGGGCTTTCTAGTGCTGAATCGCACTTTTTGCCTGGCGGCTATGAAATACACAAAACGTTTGTCATTGCTCTCTTTTACTACGTCGCGGTAGTCCTTCAGGTATGCAGCGGCTACTTTTTGAAAGTCGATTCCTGGGGGCGAATTGATCACGAGATCGAACCAAAAGACCGTATAGTCGGCTAGTTCGACGTACCAGTTTTTTTCAGAGTCTTTGTAGGCAGGGGTGTCTTTAATGAAGCTGAAAAAACCACGTGATTTCATATCGCCATCCATTGGATATTGAACTGATTATCGGTGCAGCATGAGCGCTCTATCATTGCGAGGCATACGTGGACTGACTTGATGGGTTTGTGTGTGGTAAGCAGTACTCCATCGGGGAAATTATCACTCGACCTTCCATCGCTCTAGGCTTGCCCTTATAGCTCTGTTGACGACATCTGTATGGTTATCAACGATGCGGGTTAGCGCTTCGATCCGCTCGACAGTTACCGGCTCGTATGCACCTTCGTTCAGGCGACGAGAGATCTGGTTCAGATTGCGGCCAAGGGCCAAAAGCTGATAGTTCGACTCACCCAGTGCGTCGATCTCATTCATTCCAAATTGCGGCTCATGAGTCAGTCCAGCTCGGATGGCATCGACAATCCACCGGCGCATTGAACATCTTTCCATCTGCGCCCGTTCTTTTATTGCCGCTTTTTCAGAAGCCGTCAGTAGGACTTCAAATCGTTGCTTAGGCTCGGCGGCAGGTGCTTCGTAGATCTGATGGTAAATCTTCGGCTGCGGATTTGCGGCCGCCTTCGCCAGCTGCTGCTCGATAGCCTCTTTGATTGCCGCGCCGGGCTTCTTACCGAGAGCCTTGCAGTAATCAGCCCATGGCTCTTTGAGCGCCCCCAAGTAAACGTCCAGGTACTGAGCCGACTTCGGCATCTTCGCTTTCTCCATATGTGGCTAGCACCTCAATGAATAAAGCCCCGGCAGGGCGATCAGAAACTACCGGGGTAGTTTACCGGCGGTTAGCCTATCCTGCACTAGTCCTCATACCTTTGTATTTCTTCGTCATGACTAAATTTTTCTCCGGAAAGCGCGTTCGCTAAAACGCGAGCAAATCGCTGGCTAAACGTTCTGCATGATCGACATCCCCTAGCCAAAATGGGAAAGTGCCGCACGCCAGAATGAATAGTTTTGGTCTTTTAACGAACGTTGCACCGCCCCAAGAACGCCTCGCGCGTACCGGGTGCCGGCCTGAGAAGAAGGGCCTGACCGCCAAGAACAGAATGGCCGCCTAGTCGCCCCAAGAACGCTCAGCGTGCCGGGCGCGGTTCCTAAACAGACCGACAGATCGGAACAGTACGATCCTGCGTTCGCCCCCAACCTTTGGAGTGGCGAATATGAAAAGTCCCTTACCCTCTTGGTTCTTGGCTGTAGGCATTGCAATGCCTTCAGCAGCCTTCGCGCAAATACCTGTAACAGTAACCACCCAGGCAAGTGACTCGCCGATGACCATGGCCGAGTTCACGGCCAACACTGCGCGCTGGGCGCAGCAAGTCGAGCAGATGACGTCGCAGATTGACCAGATGAAGCAGCAGTACCAGTCGATCACCGGATCGCGTGGAATAGGCAGCATCATGGACAACCCGGCTCTGCGTGATTACCTGCCGCAAGACTGGCAACAGGTCTACGACTCGGTGAGGGACGGTGGCTATGCCGGCCTGAGTGGTCGCGGTAAACAGGTCTATGCCGCCAACAAGACATTTGATAGCTGCAACTTCATCAACTCCCGCGACGCGCAACGGGCGAGTGAAGCGCGGGCGGTCAAACCATCTCAAGACAAAGCGGTTGCTCTTGATGCCTACGACGCGGCTAAAAGCCGGCTTTCGAAAATCGATGGGCTGATGTCGTGCATCAATGCGGCGCAAGGTCCGAAGGCTATTGTGGACCGTAGGACTGTATTGGTGAGGGTTCCGCCAGACACACAAAAGCCGCGCAATGCGCGGCTTTCAAAGTGGTGGGCCCACACGGACTTGAACCGTGGACCAAAGGATTATGAGTCCTCTGCTCTGACCAACTGAGCTATAGGCCCTTGTAACTGGACGCGGATTATAACGACGGTTTCCCCGCTGTGCCATCCGTAAAATCCCTCATCCGTGTATGAAGGAAGGTTGCGGCAAATTGCTCCGGTGGCAGTGGCAGGCTGACGATGTAGCCTTGCATCTGTTCACAGCCTTCTGCGGCGAGGAAGGCTTGCTGGGCGGGGTTCTCCACGCCTTCGGCGATGATGGTGAATTGCATGCTGTGGCCGAGGGCGATGATGGCGCGGACGATGGCGGCGTCGTGAGGGTCGTCGGGCAGGCCGCGGACGAAGGATTGGTCAATCTTGAGGAAGTCCAGCGGCAGGCGCTTGAGGTAGCTGAGGGAGGAATAGCCGGTACCGAAATCATCGATTGCCAGCTGCACGCCCAGGCCTTTGAGTTGGTGCAGCACGTCAAGCGCTTCTTCGGCCTGGCTCATGATGAAGTTTTCGGTGATCTCCAGTTGCAGGCAGCCGGGTTCCAGGCGGTAATCGCGCAGTAGTTGTTCGATGCGTGACAGCAGGTTTGGGTGACGCAATTGCGCGCCGGCGAGGTTGACGGACAGCGGCCCGAAATCATCGAAAGCGCCTTGCCAGGCGTGCATCTGTCGGCAGGCCTGTTCCAGTACCCAGTCGCCAATTTGCAGAATCGTGCCGTTCTCTTCGGCCAGGGCGATGAAGTGTTCCGGCGGTACGTCGCCAAAGGTCGGGTGATGCCAGCGTATCAAGGCTTCGGCGCCGATCAGTTGCTGGGTGAGCAGGCTGCGTTTGGGTTGGTAATACAGGCTCATCTCTTCACGTTCGATCGCGCGGCGCAGTTCATGCTCCAGTGCCACACGTTCGTTGGCCTGAGCCGTCAGGTCGCGGGTGTAGCTTTCAACGCGGTTGCGGCCCTTGGCTTTGGAGCGGTACATCGCGGCGTCGGCATTTTTGACCAGGGTGGCGACATCGGTGCCGTCCTGCGGGTACAAACTTGTGCCGATACTCGCGCTGATAAAGAACTCGTGCTCGCCGGCCTGGAAGGGCGGTGTGAAGCAATCGAGCAGTTTGTTCGCCAGATATTGCGCATCGCTGGCCTGGTGCAGGCCGGGCAGCAGGATGATGAATTCATCGCCGCCCAGGCGGGCGACGGTGTCGATATCGCGCAGCTGGTCCTTGAGGCGTACGGCGATGTCTTTGAGCAGCAGGTCGCCGACCGGGTGGCCCAGGCTGTCGTTGATGTGTTTGAAGCGGTCCAGGTCAAGAAACAACACCGCGCCTTGATTGCCGCTTTCCTGCTGGCCGTTGAGGGCGGCCTGCAGTCGGCTTTCAAACAGCGTGCGGTTGGGCAGGCCGGTCAACGGGTCGTGATGGGCCTGATAGTCGAGGCGCGCCTGGGCGAGCTTGAGGCTGGAGATGTCGGCAAATACGGCGACAAAATGCGTGACCACCTGCTCGCGATTGCGCACGGCGCTGATGGTCAGCCAGCTCGGGTACAGCTCACCGTTCTTGCGCCGGTTGGAAATTTCGCCCTGCCAATGACCCTGGGTCGTCAGTTGGTGCCACATTGCGGCATAGAAAGCGCTGTCGTGCATGCCGGAGGCGAGCAGGCGCGGGGTATGGCCCAGCGCTTCGGCCTCGCTGTAGCCAGTGATTTCGCTGAAGGCGCGGTTTACTGCACTGATGTTCTGCCGGGTGTCGGTGATCAATACGCCTTCGGCGGTGCTTTCGAACACCGTGGCGGCTTGTTGCAGTTTTTCCTGCATCAGCTGGCGTTCGGTGATGTCGCGGGCGATGGTCAGCATGCAGTTTTCGTCACCGATGGGCAGCGGGCGGCTGGACAGTTCGCAGAGGCGAATCTGGCCGTCAACGCGGCGGATATGGCAGATGAAGTCGCGGACAAAGCCGTCGCGCTGCATCAACTCGAGCATGTGCTTGCGCTCATTGAGGTCGACCCAGATGCCAAGGTCCAGGGCCGACTGGTCGAGCGACGTGGCGCTGGTGTAGCCGGTCAGGTGGCTGAAGCCTTCGTTCACTTCGATCAGCAGCCCATCGCTTTGCCGGCTCAGCAACAAGCCATCGGGGGAGGCATGAAACGCCTTGGCAAACTTCTCCTCGGAAGTTTGCAGCTGCTGTTGGGTTTCCTTGAGCTGGGTGATATCTCGCACCACGACCACCAGGGCCTCGGTGGTATCGAGTTGGAACGGCTCGGTCGAAATAAGCCCAGTAAACGCCTGGCCATTGCTGCGCCAGAAAATCATCTCCAGGTTGCGGATGCTGGTGGTCTGCACGCGTTGCAGCAAATCCGGACCGACGCCTTCAACACCCCAGATATTCAGCTCGGTGGCGGTTTTGCCCACCACCTCCTGGGCGCTCAGGCCGATCTGGTCTTCAAAGGCCTTGTTGACTTCAAGCAGGCATCCGTCGGACAGGCGGGCGATCACCAGGATGTCCGGGCATTGCTGGAACACTGAGGCAAACTTCTGCTCGGACAGCTGCAGTGCCTCTTCCGTACGCTTGGCTTCGCTGATGTCGATCATCAAGCCGCGCAGCACCGGTTCATGGCCGTATTCGATCAGGCTGACAATGTCGCGTACCCACAGGCAGCGGCCATCGGCGGTGATAACGCGATAGTCGATGCTGTGATCACGGTTAGCGCGGGTTTCACGGTAGCAATACGTTTCGGCGCGGGTCAGGTCGGCAGGATGAATGATGTTGCGCCAGAAACCGGGGATCAGCCAATGGGCGCGGGGGTAGCCGAGCAATTCTTCAGCATGGGGCGACACGTAGCTGTAGGTGAAATCGCTGATGTTGGCTTCCCAGGCGATAGCGGACAGGCTCTCCACCAGGCCGCGATAGTGGTACTCACTGCTGCGCAGTTCTTGCTCAAGGGCGACCCGGCGGGAAATTTCCGAGCTGAGCCGACGATTGATTCGAATCACAACGGCCAGCACGGTGCTCAGCAGCAATACCGCAGGCAGACCGTACATCAGCAAATCCGCCCATAGCGTGCGGTGATCGCTGAAGCTGCCGACCCAACGCTGCTGGATCGCATCGGTTTCGGCTGGGCTGAGATCGGCGAGGACCTTGTCCAGAATGCCCACCAGTATTTTCTCATCCTGCGGAACGCCCATTGCCAGCTGATAGCGGTAGGGCGTTTCGCCGCTCACGTACAAACCATCGAGTTTCAGTTGGCGCAGGCTCCACACGCTGGAAGCCAGGTCGCTGACGACCGCATCGACTTCATCGGTGGCCAGGGCCTGCAGCATAGAGCTGGCGTTCGGCATCGCGACGAGATTGAGGTCCGGGTGGTGGGTGCGTAGTAATTCATGAGGCGCATAGTTTTCCACCACGGCGATTTTCAGTCCGTACAAATCGTTGAGATTGCGCGGCTTGGCGCCGCCTTCATGGGCCAGTATCACGATGGGAAAGTCGAGATAGGGGCGCGTGAAGGCCAGGAAACTCTGGCGTTCCGGGGTAGACATGACGCCAGGTAGCAGGTCGAGCTGACTGTTGCGTGCCTGCTCAAGCACAGCGGTCCAGTTTGCTGGCTCGATCAGCTTGACCCGGATGCCCAGGCGATCCTGGATCAGGCGCACATAATCGGCGGACAAACCCTGGTAGCGGCTCTCTTCATCGCGGTATTCAAAGGGGGGCCAGGACGTATCCACCCCAAGGCGCAGCTCCTGATGGTCCGTCAGCCAGCTACGCTCATCATCCGTGAGAGTCAACGCGCCAGCCGTTGCGGTCCAGGTCAGCAGCGACAGCAGTATCACGGTCGGCAATCTGGGCATAACGGTCTCGTTATGGCACGGGGAATTTCTCGAGTGTAGACGGGCATTGCGGGGGAGGGGGGTTGCGGGGCAGTTATCTGTGGAAGTAATTGTTAGAAAGCAAAACCCCCGGCCTGGGCCGGGGGTTCTGGTATCACTCGTCGAGGAAGGAGCGCAGATGCTCGCTTCGCGTCGGGTGGCGCAACTTGCGCAGCGCCTTGGCTTCGATCTGACGGATCCGCTCACGGGTCACGTCAAACTGCTTACCGACTTCCTCAAGGGTGTGGTCGGTATTCATGTCGATGCCGAAACGCATGCGCAGTACCTTGGCTTCACGGGCAGTGAGGCCGGAGAGTACGTCGCGAGTCGCTTCCTTAAGGCTCTCAACAGTGGCGACATCGATTGGCGACTGCATGGTCGAGTCTTCGATGAAGTCACCCAGATGGGAGTCTTCGTCATCACCGATCGGGGTTTCCATAGAGATCGGCTCTTTAGCGATCTTCAATACCTTGCGGATTTTATCCTCAGGCATTTCCATGCGTTCGCCCAGCTCTTCCGGGGTCGGTTCGCGACCCATTTCCTGCAACATCTGCCGGGAAATACGGTTGAGCTTGTTGATGGTCTCGATCATGTGCACCGGAATACGGATGGTGCGGGCCTGGTCGGCGATCGAGCGAGTGATCGCCTGACGGATCCACCAGGTGGCATAAGTCGAGAACTTGTAGCCGCGACGGTATTCGAACTTGTCCACCGCTTTCATCAAGCCGATGTTGCCTTCCTGGATCAGGTCGAGGAATTGCAGGCCACGGTTGGTGTACTTCTTGGCGATGGAGATCACCAGACGCAAGTTGGCTTCAACCATCTCTTTCTTCGCGCGGCGGGCCTTGGCCTCACCGATCGACATGCGACGGTTGATGTCCTTGATCTCGGCAATCGTCAGGCCGGTTTCAGCCTCCAGTGCGCTCAGTTTCTGCTGACAACGGAGGATGTCCGGCTGCAGGCGACCAATGGCTTCGGCGTATTTCGCCTTGCCTTTGGCCAGGGCGTCGCTCCAGCTTTCGTCAACTTCGTGGCCCGGGAACTGGCGCAGGAAGTCGGTACGCGGCATGCGCGCATCACGGACACAGAGCTGCATGATCGCACGCTCTTGTGCACGCAGACGCTCAAGGGCGCTACGAACGCGTTCAACCAAGCCTTCGAATTGCTTCGGTACCAGCTTGATCGGCATGAACAGCTCAGCCAGGGCCAGCAGCTCGGCAATTGCCTGCTTGTTGGCACGACCATGCTTCTTCAGGGCCTTGCGGGTGATTTCCATTTGATCGGAAACCGCACCGAAACGCTGGGCAGCGATGACTGGGTCTGGACCGCTTTCGACTTCTTCTTCGTCGTCGGTGCTGGCTTCAGCCTCGTCTTCGTCGGCGTCGTCGTCCGCTTTCGGCGCCTTCGGATCGACAGGCGGCGGTATTTCGGCGGCAGGCGGCGCAATGCCGTCGTCCGGGTCGATATAACCGCTGAGGACGTCAGACAGGCGGCCGCCTTCGGTGGTGACGCGAGTGTACTCGGAGAGAATGTGGTCAACCGTGCCAGGGAAGTGCGCGATTGCGCCCATCACTTCACGGATGCCCTCTTCGATACGCTTGGCGATTTCGATTTCGCCTTCGCGTGTCAGCAGCTCGACGGTACCCATTTCACGCATATACATGCGCACAGGGTCAGTCGTGCGACCGATGTCGGTCTCCACCGCGGCCAACGCGGCAGCGGCTTCTTCAGCGGCTGCCTCGTCGGTATCGGCGTCGGCCAACATAAGGGCGTCCGCATCCGGAGCACTCTCGTGTACGGGGATCCCCATGTCATTAATCATGCGGATGATGTCTTCCACCTGCTCTGGATCTGAAATATCCTCAGGCAGGTGGTCGTTGACCTCTGCGTAAGTCAGATACTTCTGCTCACGACCAAGGGTGATCAACTCTTTGATACGAGACTGCTGTTGCGCTTTTCCGGACATAACACCCTATCCACTGAAGGTCTTGGCGGGCAAAAAACAAGCCGAGGATTATACCCGAGCTATGACCTCACACGCCAGCTGAGGTCGGGTTTGATGTGCAAACGTTCTGTTTTAAGAGGTCGCGCATCTGTTTTGCTATCTGAATTTGCTCTTCAGCCGACAATCCCGGCTGTCTTGCTCTCTTGATGAGCTCATCGAGGGTCTGTGTATGTTGACCCGCGGATAACCTGTTAATGGTGTCTAAAAACTGTTGTTCAAGGTTATCGCCGTCAATTAGCCACTCCTTTTCCGCGAGTGCCTTCAATAGGCGGCCCTGTTCCGTGCCATGCCAGCGAGCCATCAGCTGAATTGAGTTTAGCTTAGGATTTTTCTGCACGGCCTCGATCAGGGCGATAAGCACCTGAGCGTAGGTGTTGCTTTCGTTGGCGAAATGATCGGCGCTTTCAACCTTGCCCGCCAATTGCGGGTGGTGGATAAGCGTGCGCAACGCAATCAGCGTTGGCGCTTCTACGGCAACCGGCGTGCGCGGGGCATAGGCCTCATCGCGATCGCCGCGCTTGCCATTCTTGCTCCAGGGCTTTTTGTCCCACTTCTTGCCGCCGGCCCCGGGCTTCTTCGGCGTCCACTCCTGCTGGGGCGTAAACGCCTCCTGCGGTTGGTGGAAGTCGGCATAGTCCGGCATGGCGTCGTAATCCATGCCTGGGTCGTAGGCGGGCGGCGCATGCTGAGGAGCGCTGTGCACCAGCTGGCTCACGGCTTCGCCGCTCAATCCGGTGATTTCCAGCAGGCGCTTGCGCATCAAGGTGCGCAAGTTGGCGCCTGGAACCTTGTCGATCAACGGCGCTGCGAGGGTAGCCATATGGGCCTTGCCTTCAAGCGAGCGCGGGTCGGCTTCTTCGGTCAATTGCTGGAAAAAATAATCCGCAAGCGGTTGCGCATGTTGATTGATACGCGCCCGGAACGCGTCGGTGCCTTCGGAGCGCACCAGGGTGTCCGGGTCTTCGCCTTCGGGCAGGAACAAAAAGCGTGCACGGCGCCCGTCCTGCAGGCTCGACAGCGTGGCCTCGAGTGCGCGCCAGGCGGCGTTGCGGCCGGCCTGGTCACCGTCGAAACAGAACAGCACGCTGGGCACGACGCGGAACAGGCGCTTCATGTGTTCTTCGCTGGTGGCGGTGCCGAGGGTCGCCACCGCATTGCGCAGGCCCTGCTGGGCCAGGGCGATGACGTCCATATAGCCTTCAACCACGATGATCTCGTCGAGGTTGCGGTTGTTCTTGCGCGCTTCGAACAGGCCGTAGAGTTCCTGGCCTTTATGGAACACCGGGGTTTCCGGGGAGTTCAGGTACTTGGGCTTGTCGTCCCCCAGCACTCGGCCACCGAACGCGATGATGCGGCCGCGACTGTCGCGGATCGGAAACATCACGCGGTCACGGAAGCGGTCATAGCGTTTGCCGGTCTCGGCGTTTTCAATCAGTAGGCCGGCGTCAATCATAGCTTTTTGCTGGAGCGTATCGCTGCTCAGGTGCTTGTACAGGTTGTCCCAGCCGGGCGGGGCAAAACCGAGCCCGAAGTCCCGGGCGATTTCCCCCGTGAGGCCCCGGCCCTTGAGGTAATCGACAGCGGCTTTGCGCTGCGGATGGCTTTTAAGTGCTTGCCGGTAGAAATCGGCGGCGGCGGTCAGCAGCGGATACAGCGGCGAGTCGGTGGGTTGTCGCGGTTTGTGCGCACGGCCACTTTCTTCGCGGGGGATTTCCATGCCGGCGGCTTTCGCCAGGTCCTCGACGGCCTGGGGGAAATCCAGGTTGTCGTGGTCCATCAGGAAGCCGAGGGCGTTGCCGCCGGCGCCGCAACCGAAGCAGTAATAGAACTGCTTGTCCGGGCTGACACTGAACGACGGGGTTTTTTCTTTATGGAACGGGCAGCAGGCGGTGTAGTTCTTGCCGGCTTTTTTCAGTTGCACGCGTGAGCTGACAACATCGACGATGTCGGTGCGGTTCAGAAGGTCGTCAATAAAGCTCTGGGGAATCAGCCCGGCCATGGCGTTCTCGTCATCACTGCGTGTAAATGAGGACCCGTGAAATGTTCAAGCGCACGTTGGGCGCTCGAGCATTATCGTCTGCATGGGGTGTCAGGGAGTGTATCTGCCGAACATTCGCTGACGTTAGTCTCTATCAGTGTCCGACGAATAAAAGTTGCCCGTGAGTCCGGTCTTGACCTGTGAGCGGTCTCGGAAGCTCATCAATGGGCACAGTCGACACAGTTGATCGCCTGCTTGAAGAATAGGTGTGCTCGTCAGTAGCCTTGTTAGGCTCGTCAGAAGAGACGTGCACCGCTGGCAAAAGAGCCAGTCCTGACGTGTGAAGCGGTGTCTCGGTCGCGTGTGCGGCGTCGACGATGAAGCATCAAGCGATATCCGCAAATGCCAACAGCCCGGCTGAGGGCCGGGCTTGGCAGAAGCTTGCTACGAACGTCTGTGTATTAGTACAGACGAACGGCGCGGCGCTGTTCGCGCTGAACTTTCTTGGCGTGACGCTTAACAGCGGCTGCTGCTTTACGCTTACGCTCAGAAGTTGGCTTCTCATAAAATTCGCGGCTACGAACTTCAGCCAGAACACCGGCTTTTTCGCAGGAGCGCTTGAAACGACGCAGAGCTACGTCGAAGGGTTCGTTCTCTTTTACTTTGACGGCTGGCATCCAGAGCTACCTTCTTTCATTACCGGGATCAACGTTCTCGTCGCAAACAATTCGCGGCTGAGGTCGTCGGTTTTTAAGGGTTGCGGATGTTAACCCCTCATTGGCAGGAATGCAAAGCCTCTGATCGAAAACCGCTAGTCGGGAGGGGGAGTGGCGACTATTATGCGCGCCTTCGAATTCAGCCTCTACAAGGCGCAAACCCATGCTAGTACTGGGACTTGAAACCTCCTGCGACGAAACCGGTGTCGCACTTTACGACAGTGAACGCGGGCTTTTGGCCGATGCGCTGTTCAGTCAGATCGACCTGCACCGCGCCTATGGCGGCGTGGTGCCGGAGCTTGCCAGCCGTGATCACGTCAAACGCATGCTGCCGTTGATTCGCCAGGTGTTGGATGAGGCCGGCTGCGTGCCGACCGAGATCGACGCGATTGCCTATACCGCAGGCCCGGGATTGGTCGGGGCCCTGCTGGTTGGGGCTTCCTGTGCCCAGGCGCTGGCGTTTGCCTGGGGGATTCCGGCCCTCGGTGTGCACCACATGGAAGGGCATTTGCTGGCACCGATGCTGGAAAAAACACCGCCAGCGTTCCCGTTCGTCGCTTTGTTGGTTTCGGGGGGGCATACGCAGCTGGTTCAGGTCGACGGCATCGGCCAATACACGTTGTTGGGCGAGTCGCTGGACGACGCCGCAGGCGAAGCATTCGACAAGACCGCGAAGATGATGGGGCTCAATTACCCCGGTGGTCCGGAAATCGCCCGTCTTGCCGAAAAAGGCGTGGCCGGTCGTTACACGTTCCCACGGCCGATGTGCGATCGCCCGGGGCTGATGTTCAGCTTCAGCGGCTTGAAAACCTCGGCGTTGAATACCTGGCAGCAGAGCGTCAGCGCCGGAGACGACGGCGAGCAAGCCCGTTGCGACATCGCGCTGGCGTTCCAGCAGGCCGTGGTGGAGACTTTGACCATCAAGTGCAAGCGCGCCCTGAAGCAGGCAGGCATGAAGCGCCTGGTGATTGCTGGCGGCGTCAGTGCCAACAAGGCTTTGCGCAGCGCGTTGGAGAAAATGCTCGGTGAGATGAACGGCGACGTGTTCTATGCGCGCCCTGAGTTCTGCACCGACAATGGCGCGATGATCGCCTACGCCGGCTGCCAACGCCTGCAGGCCGGGCAGCATGAGAGCCTGGCGATCAGCGTGCAGGCACGTTGGCCGATGGAGCAGTTGTCGCCGTTGTAAGGGTTAGCCTGGACGCCCGTTAGAAATGCCGTTCGCGCCCGGCAAACAGGTCGCGTAGATTGCCGCGGTGGCGCCAGACGATCAGCAGTGTCAGCACGCTCATCGGCAGCAGCGCCGCCGGTGCTTGCCAGGCCAGTAATGGCAGGGTGAGCGGTGTGGCGATCAGCGCAGCCAGCGAGCTGGTGCGGGTCAGGTAGAACGTCAGCAGCCAGGCGAGCACCGCCAGCAAGGCTGCCGGCGGGTAGATCCCCAGCAGCATGCCGGCCGCCGTGGCGACGCCTTTGCCGCCGCGAAAACGAAAGTACAGGGGGAACAGATGGCCTAGGACGGCGCATACGCCCACCCAGGCCTGCTGTTGCAGGGAAAGGCCGACGAGGCTGGCGAGCAGTACGGGCAGCAGGCCCTTGCAGATGTCGCCCAGCAGCGTCAGCACGGCGAGTTTCTTGCCGGCCAGGCGCAACATATTGGTGGCGCCGGCATTGCCTGAGCCACTCATTCGCGGATCGGGATTTCCCGTCAGGCGGCTGAGCAAAATGGCAAAGGACAGCGAGCCGAGCAGGTAGGCGAGAATCGCCAGTGACCAAAACATGCTAACTATTCCGGGCGAGGACGCCCTGATTCTAACGGGGCATCGCGCCCTTGTCGTGCTGCGGAGAAGAGTGCTTGGACAGAGTGTTTATCGAAGGCCTGGAAGTCGACACCGTGATCGGAGCCTACGACTGGGAGCGCGGAATCCGTCAATGCCTGCGCCTGGATCTGAGCTTTGCCTGGGATAACCGTCCGGCCGCTGCCGGTGACGACCTGACCCTGGCGTTGGACTATGCCAGCGTGTCCGCGCGTATCCAGGCCTTTGCCGAGCAGTCCCAGTACCAACTGGTGGAAACCTTCGCCGAACGCCTGGCCGAAGTGTTGATGAGTGAATTCCAGATTCCCTGGCTGCACCTCAAATTGACCAAGCCAGGTGCCGTCCCAGCGGCCAAAGGCGTGGGCGTGGAGATCGAGCGCGGATGTCGCTGACTCAGGTTTACCTTGGCCTAGGCAGTAATATCGAGCGCGAGCTCAATTTACGTGCGGGACTCGATGCGCTGGCGAGCTTTTTGACGGACATGCGCTGTTCGGCGGTGTTCGAAAGCCAGCCGGTGGGTATCAAGAGCGGGCCGTTCTTCAATCTGGTGGTGTCGGCCTGGACCGACCTGTCATTGATGGAGCTGGACCGTCGGTTGAAATCCATCGAGGCCGACAACGGCCGCTATGCGCCAGATCGTAAAGGGTTGCCCCTGGATATCGACGTGCTGCTGTATGGCGATCTGGTGGGTAATTTCGACGGTTTGATCCTGCCACGGGCAGAAATCCTGAAAAACGCTTTCGTGTTGTGGCCGCTCTCGATGATGGCGCCGGATCGTGTGCATCCTGAGGCGGGCAAGACCATGGCGGCGCTGTGGCGTGATGCGCAGATCGATCAGGTGCTCGCGCCTGTGGCGTTTGAGTGGCAGGGCCGGCCACTCACGGCAGATGTGCTTCTGTAGGAGCCGAGCTTGCTCGCGAAAAACCAGAGGGCGCTGCGTTATCGTTGATGTCCTTCGCGAGCAAGCTCGCTCCTACAGAGGCTTATGTTGTTCTTTGTAGGCTTTTAGTGCGTTGAGCCGTTCACGCTTGAGCGCCTCACCCAGCTCCGGACCTTTGAAGCCTTTTTCCAGCAGTGGCGCCACCGCCACCTCGCGCGCAGCCTTTGCCGCCCCCCGCAAATAATCCGCCTGTGGATAACTGCGCTGTTCAAGACCCTTGCGGCCCCGCGCATCCATCTCGCAGGCGACCACGAATTCCTCGAAGCGTTGCGGTCGACGGTAGACGTCAAAACTTTGCAGCAACTCCAATAGCGTCGACGCCTTCAGCTCCAGGGCGCGATGCCCGTGGGTGTGATATTGGCCCACCAGCAGCGCGAGTTCCTGGCAATCCTTTGGCACTTTGAAGCGTTCATTAACCGTCTTGATCAGCTTCAAGCCCCGGTGTTCGTGGGCAATGTGCTGCGGCAACTTATCCACAGATGTCAGCCCTTTGCCCAGGTCGTGCAGCAGGCAGGCCCAGCGTACGGTCAACGGTTGTTTGTGCACTGCAGCCTGTTCCAGCACGCTCAGGGTGTGCACGCCGGTGTCGATCTCGGGATGATGGGCTTCGGGCTGCGGTACGCCGAACAGCGCATCCACTTCCGGCATCAGGGTTTTCAGCGCATGGCAGTCGCGCAGCACTTGAATAAACACCTGGGGCTGGTCTTCCATCAATGCCCGGGAAATTTCCTTCCAGCTACGCTCCGGCGTCAACGCTTCCAGTTCGCCGGATTCGCTGAGCTGACGCATCAGTGCCAGGGTTTCGGGAGCCACGCTGAATCCGAGGTGCGCATAGCGAGCGGCAAACCGCGCAACCCGCAGCACTCGCAGGGGATCTTCGGCGAACGCGGGCGAAACGTGACGTAAAACACGTGCTTCCAGGTCGTGTTGGCCGTGATAGGGGTCGGTCAGATTGCCCTCATCATCTTCGGCCATGGCATTGATGGTCAGGTCGCGACGAACCAGGTCTTCTTCCAGCGTGACGTCGGGGCTGGCGTGAAACACGAAGCCGCCGTAGCCCCTGCCACTTTTGCGCTCGGTGCGGGCGAGGGCGTATTCATCGCCGTTTTTCGGGTCCAGGAACACGGGGAAGTCAGCGCCGACCGGCTTGAAGCCTTTGGCCTGCATCTCTTCGATGGTGGCGCCAACGACGACGCGATCGATATCGGTGACCTCGATGCCCAGCAGGCGATCACGCACCGCACCGCCGACTTTGTAGATTTTCATGAAAAAGCCTCCATTAGCGGCACAGGATACCGTCTGTGCCGGGCCAATGGAGGCTTTGCCGTTTCAGAGATGCACGACGGCCAGGTCCAGGCGGCCGTAGTCGGTGTCGTTATGATCACTGCGCGGGGGAACGTGGTGGGTTTTCACCACCTGGTCGCCCTGCAGGGTTTCCAGGTGGATATCGAAGCCCCACAGCCGGTGCAAGTGCTTGAGCACCTCCTCTGTGGATTCGCCCAAGGGTTTGCGGTCGTGCTGCTGGTGACGCAAGGTCAGCGAGCGGTCACCCCGCACATCGATGCTGTAGATCTGAACGTTGGGCTCGCGGTTGCCCAGGTTGTATTGCGCCGCCAGGGTCTCGCGGATAGTCCGGTAGCCGGGTTCGTCATGAATAGCGGGCACTACCAGGTCGTCCTTGAGATCGTCATCCATGATGCTGAACAGCTTGAGGTCGCGAATCACCTGGGGAGACAGGTACTGCAGGATGAAGCTCTCGTCCTTGAAACTGCTCATGGCGAACTTGATGGTGGAGAGCCAGTCGCTACCGGCGATTTCCGGGAACCAGCGGCGGTCCTCCTCGGTGGGGTGTTCGCACATGCGCCGGATGTCCCGATACATCGCAAAGCCCAGCGCATAGGGATTGATGCCGTTGTAGTACGGGCTATCGAAGCCGGGCTGGAACACCACGCTGGTGTGGGAGGTGAGGAATTCCATCATGAACCCGTCGGTGACCAGGCCTTCGTCGTACAGGTCGTTCATCAGCGTGTAGTGCCAGAACGTCGCCCAGCCCTCGTTCATCACCTGGGTCTGGCGCTGTGGATAAAAGTACTGGGCAATCTTGCGCACGATGCGCACGATTTCGCGTTGCCATGGCTCCAGCAGCGGCGCATGTTTTTCCAGAAAATACAGGATGTTTTCCTGAGGTTCGGCGGGGAAGCGTGCATTGTCCTTGTCGCTGTTCTTGCCGGCGCGCTTTGGAATGGTGCGCCACAGATCGTTGATCTGTTTCTGCAAGTGTTCCTCACGTTCCTTCTGACGCAGGCGTTCTTCTTCGGCCGAAATCGGATAGGGCCGTTTGTAACGGTCAACGCCGTAGTTCATCAACGCGTGGCAGGAGTCGAGCAGGTCTTCCACCGCGTCGATGCCGTGGCGCTCTTCGCATTGCATGATGTACTGCTTGGCGAACACCAGGTAATCGATGATCGAACTGGCATCGGTCCAGGTGCGGAACAGGTAGTTGCCCTTGAAAAAGCTGTTATGCCCGTAGCATGCGTGGGCCACCACCAACGCCTGCATGCAGATGGTGTTTTCTTCCATCAGGTAAGCGATGCACGGGTCGGAGTTGATCACGATCTCGTAGGCCAGGCCCATCTGGCCGCGGGTATAGGACTTTTCGGTGCTGAGAAAGTGTTTGCCGTAGGACCAATGGTGATAACCCAGCGGCATACCGACGGAGGCGTAGGCGTCCATCATCTGTTCGGCGGTGATCACTTCGATCTGATTGGGGTAAGTGTCCAGGGCATAACCCGCCGCGATGCGGCTGATTTCCCGGTCATAGGCCTGGATCAGTTCAAAGGTCCATTCGGACCCTGTGGAAATGGGTTGGCGCTTATGCTCTTTTTTGGCGGTCATGTCACTAACCTGCGCTGGAAGAGTTCACGGAAGACCGGATAGATATCGCCGGCCGAGACCAGTTGCTGTTGGGCGAACGTATCGGCAAAGGCTTCGCCGATGCGCTCGTATTCGAACCATAGCGCCTGGTGCTCACGGGGGGTAATTTCGACGTAGGTGTAGTACTGCACGAAAGGCATGATCTGGTTGATCAGGATGTCGCGGCAGATCGGCGAGTCATCGTTCCAGTTGTCCCCGTCGGACGCCTGGGCCGCGTAGATATTCCACTCATTGACCGGGTAGCGCTCGGCCATGATTTCCTGCATCAGCTTCAGCGCGCTGGAGACGATGGTGCCGCCGGTTTCGCGGGAATAGAAGAATTCTTCTTCGTCCACTTCCCGGGCGCTGGTGTGATGGCGAATGAACACCACCTCGATCTTGTCGTAGTTCCGCTTCAGGAACAGGTACAGCAAGATAAAGAAGCGCTTGGCAATGTCCTTGGTGGCCTGGGTCATGGAACCGGACACGTCCATCAGGCAGAACATGACGGCCTTGGAACTCGGGTTGGGCTGCTTGACCAGCAGGTTGTATTTCAAGTCAAAGGTATCGAGAAACGGCACGCGATGAATGCGCGCGCTGAGTTTCTCGATTTCTGCCTCTATTTCCTGGATATCGCCGAAGTTGTCCGGTTCTTCGCGCCTCAGGCGCTCCAGCTCTTCCTTGGCCTGCTTCAATTTTGCACGGCTGCTGCCCGACAGGGCGATACGCCGGGCGTGGGCTGAGCGCAGCGTGCGGATGATGTTGATACGGGACGGGTTGCCTTCGTTGCTGATACCCGCACGCACGGTTTTGAACGTGTCGGTGCCGGTCAGGTTGCGTTTGACCAAGTTGGGCAACTCCAAGTCCTCGAACATGAATTCAAGAAATTCTTCCTGGGTGATCTGGAACACGAATTCGTCCATGCCCTCGCCGGAGTTACCGGCCTTGCCCGCGCCCTTGCCCCCACCGCCACCCTGCGGGCGCTGGATGTGGTCACCCGTGGTGAACTCCTTGTTGCCCGGATGCACCACGGTTTGCTTACCGCCCCGGCCGTGGTGCAGCACGGGTTCGTCGATGTCCCGTCCGGGAATACTGATTTGTTCGCCATGTTCCATGTCGGTGATGGAGCGGCGGCTGACGGCCTCTTCAACAGCCTTTTTGATATGGTCACGGTAACGCCGCAGGAAACGCTGGCGGTTTACCGTGCTCTTGTTCTTGCCATTGAGGCGTCGGTCGATCACATAGCTCATGGGGGCCCCTCCGGGGAGCTTCAAGTCGTAAGCCGCAAGCGACAAGTAAAAGCGGATCGGCTTTTACTTGCAGCTTGTAGCTAAAAGCTTGCAGCTACGTCATTGCGATTTGCGCACCCGCAGATACCACTCGGAGAGCAGCCGTACCTGTTTGTCGGTGTAGCCGCGCTCGACCATCCGTGTGACGAAGTCGTTGTGTTTCTGCTGGTCCTCCTTGCTCGCCTTGGCGTTGAAGCTGATAACCGGCAGCAGGTCCTCGGTATTGGAGAACATTTTCTTCTCGATCACCACCCGCAGCTTCTCGTAGCTGAGCCAGGTTGGGTTCTTGCCGTTGTTGTTGGCGCGGGCGCGCAGCACGAAGTTGACGATTTCGTTGCGGAAATCCTTCGGATTGCTGATGCCGGCGGGTTTCTCGATTTTCTCCAGCTCCTCGTTGAGTGCCACGCGGTTGAGGATTTCGCCAGTTTCCGGGTCGCGGTATTCCTGGTCCTGAATCCAGAAGTCGGCGTACAGCACGTAGCGGTCGAAAATGTTCTGGCCGTACTCGCTGTAGGACTCCAGGTAGGCGGTCTGGATTTCCTTGCCGATGAATTCGATGTAGCGCGGCGCCAGGTATTCCTTGAGGAAGCGCAGATAGCGCTCGCGGGTTTCGGCCTGGAATTGTTCCTGTTCGATCTGCTGCTCCAGCACATACAACAAATGCACCGGGTTGGCGGCGATCTCGTGAGGGTCGAAGTTGAAGACCTTGGAGAGGATCTTGAACGCGAAGCGCGTCGACAGGCCGTTCATGCCTTCATCGACGCCCGCCGTGTCGCGGTATTCCTGGATCGATTTGGCCTTGGGATCGGTGTCCTTGAGGTTTTCCCCATCGTACACGCGCATTTTCGAGTAGATATTCGAGTTCTCCGGCTCCTTGAGGCGCGACAGCACGGTGAACTGGGCGAGCATCTTCAGGGTGTCGGGTGCGCAATGCGCCTTGGCCAGGGAGCTGTTGAACAGCAGTTTGTCGTAGATCTTGATTTCATCGCTGACCCGCAGGCAGTAAGGCACCTTGACGATGTAGATACGGTCGATGAAGGCTTCGTTGTTCTTGTTGTTGCGGAAGGTGTGCCACTCCGATTCGTTGGAGTGAGCCAGCAGGATCCCGGTAAACGGAATCGCGCCCAGGCCCTCGGTACTGTTGTAGTTACCTTCCTGGGTGGCCGTGAGCAGTGGGTGCAGCACCTTGATCGGCGCCTTGAACATCTCCACGAATTCCATCAGGCCCTGGTTGGCCCGGCACAGCGCGCCCGAGTAGCTGTAGGCGTCGGCATCGTTCTGTGGGTATTCTTCCAGTTTGCGGATATCGACCTTACCCACCAGTGCGGAGATGTCCTGGTTGTTCTCGTCGCCCGGTTCAGTCTTGGCGACGCCGATCTGGTTGAGGATCGACGGGTAGAGCTTGACCACGCGGAACTGGCTGATATCGCCGCCGAACTCGGACAGGCGCTTGGTGGCCCAGGGCGACATGATGGTATTGAGGTAGCGCCGAGGGATGCCGAAGTCTTCTTCGAGGATCGCGCCATCTTCGGTGGCGTTGAACAGGCCCAGGGGCGACTCGAACACCGGCGAGCCCTTGATCGCGTAGAAGGGCACCTTTTCGATCAGTTGCTTGAGTTTTTCGGCAAGGGACGACTTGCCACCGCCGACGGGGCCGAGCAGGTAGAGGATCTGTTTCTTCTCCTCCAGGCCCTGAGCAGCATGCCGGAAGTAGGAGACGATCTGGTCGATGCATTCTTCCATGCCGTGGAAGTCTTCAAAGGCCGGATAGCGGCGGATCACCTTGTTGGAGAATATTCGCGACAGCCGCGAGTTGTTGGCGGTTTCCACCAGCTGCGGCTCGCCGATTGCCAGCAGCAGGCGTTCGGCGGCAGACGCATAGGTACTGCGGTCCTGTTTGCACAGTTCGAGGTACTCTTGAAGCGTGAGTTCCTCCTCCTGTGTGGACGCGAAACGTTGTTGGAAGTGGCTAAAGATACTCATGACGTCGTCACCTCGCTCGATACGTGGAGCCGACGCCGGATCAATCAGTCGATGCTGGCAGTCATTGACGTTCGCCAATAGCTGTTTTCCCCCCAGAACACCCTGAAACGCTACCGATGACCCGCACGCCGGTGTACCGGCTCTCCCCTGATTTGGATGGCCTGTGCCTAAGGATAGTTCGGAATCGGGGAGGTCAAGGCGCGATGCGTAATTAGTTTGGCCGCGCCGTTCGTCAGAAACGGCGCAAGCCCAAGCGTCACGCGGGGTAGCGGGGTGTGAAAAAAATTATTGCGAATCGCCTGAAGATATTTCCGCAGGATAGGTCGCACGCCACAGCTCAAAGCCGCCGTCCAGGCTGTAGACGTCGGAGAAACCCTGGCTGACCAGATAGGCCGCTGCGCTCTGGCTGGAGTTGCCGTGGTAGCACGCAACGATCAGCGGCGCGTCGAGGTCGGCGGCGCGGATGAAGTCGGCGATGTTGACGTTGTCCAGATGCTGGGCGCCGGCAATGTGCGCAGCGGCATACGTAGGCTGGTCACGGATATCGACGACCACAGCGCCTTGTTCGCGCAGGGCTTGGGCTTGTTCGGGGGAATACGTTTGAATTCTGTCATGGCGGGCTCCTAGGGCTTGGCGGCGGCCGTCTGTGTATTGGATACGGGGGATTCACACTGGCAACTGATGCGCTCGCCGGTGTCGATGTTCATCAAGGTCATGGCACCACCCCACACGCAGCCGGTGTCGAGGGCGAATACGCCGGGTTCTTCGCATTTGCCTTCAAGGGCGGCCCAGTGACCGAAGATGATTTTCGTGTCACGGGTTTTGCGTTCCTTGTGCGCAAACCAGGGTTTATAGCCAGGCAGCGCGGTATCGGCGCCTTCCTTGCTCTTGAGGTCCAGTCGGCCCTCGGCCGTGCAGAAGCGCATGCGCGTGAAGTAGTTGGTGATCACCCTCAGGCGCGCAACGCCGCTGAGGTCGCTGTCCCACTTCATCGGCTCGTTGCCATACATGCCGTCGAGGTAGGCGGTATAGAGGTTGTCATCGGCCAGGGCGCTTTCGACTTCGGCTGCGCACTTGAGGGCTTTTTTCAACGTCCATTGCGGTGGGATGCCAGCATGGACCATGGCGATGTTGCGGGCCTCGTCGTAATGCATGAGCTTTTGTCGGCGCACCCATTCCAGCAACTCGGCCCGGTCCGGCGCTTCGAGGATTTCCCGCAGCGTGTCGCCTTTTTTCAGGCGCTCGATGTTGTGGCCGGCCGCGAGCAGGTGCAGGTCATGGTTGCCCAGCACGCAGACTAGCGAATCACGCAGGTTATAGAGGTAGCGCAAGGTTTCCAGGGACTGCGGACCACGGTTGACCAGATCGCCGACCAGCCACAGGCGATCGGTTGCCGGGTCGAACGTGACGCGTTCGAGCAGGCACTTGAGGGGCTCCAGGCAGCCTTGCAGGTCACCGACCGCATACGTTGCCATCAGTGCAGGGCTCCGGGTACGGCGAGGCGGAACGGCTTGATGATCGCGTCGAACAGCTTGCCGTCGGTCGCTTTCATTTGATAGGTGCCTTGCATGGTGCCGACTTTGGAGGTCATCACCGTGCCGCTGCTATAGGTATGGCTGGCGCCGATGTCGATCAACGGTTGCTGGCCGACAACACCCGCGCCGCGTACTTCTTCGACCTGACCATCACCGTCGGTGATCACCCAATGGCGCGACAGCAGCTTGGCCGGCACCAGCCCGTTGTTTTTCACCGTGATGGTGTAGGCAAAGGCAAAGCGGTTGTGTTCAGGTTGCGATTGGTCCGCCAGGAAGCGGGTAACGACGCTGACGTCGATCTGGTAGCGAGGATCGGACATGCAAGAGGCCTTAAAAGCAGATGCGCAGGACAGCAGATGCGGGCCAGTCTAGGCCAATAGGTGGGCACTAGGCCAGAGATGGTGTCGGGGGCGCGCAGTTCAAAGGTGGGAGGGGGCTTGCCCCCGATAGCGGTGGGTCAGTTAAACAGTCATTGACTGACGCGCCGCCATCGGGGGCAAGCCCCCTCTTATCAAACAAAAAATAACTCATTGTTTTTGCTCTTAATTTCAAGCCGCTTTAACCAGCTGCATTCCTAACTTACGCGCCTTGCGCTCCAAGGCGCGCATCTGCCGGTCGCGGCTTTTTTCTTCAAACTCCTCGATTCCTTTTTCAACGTACGGTTGACCTTTAGTCAGCATCGCGTAAATCAGCCGGGCCAGTTGATGCGCTGTCGCCTTGATTGCGCAGCAAGTATCCATTCGGGTTAGGCGCGCCCGATGGCTTGCTCCGATAAAGCTTTTATCATTGCGTGCGATAGAAGCGGCTTGCTTTAAAGCCTGTGCAGCTCGGTTAATCACTTTTAGAGATTTCCCGGGCAAGGGTTTTCCTCCCGAAATTCGCGTTGGCGGCGCGAGGCCCAGCCAGGAACAGAAGTGCTGTGAGGTCGGAAACCGTGACAAGTCCGATCCCAATTCGCTAGCCAAAACCAACGCCGTATCGATGCCGATAGTAGGAATTGCGGTTAAATCTACCCCCATCACCTTATTCAGCGCTCGATGCAGGGTCAATTGCTGCTCAGTGGAGCGGTGTGGGTTGCGCAGCGTTTTAGCTGGGAGCACGACCTCGTCTTGAAGAACAGGCAACCGTTCAAGTGCAAAGGCGATGGCTTGGTCGCATTCACCAATCTGTTTTTCAAGGAAGTCGTAAGCCGCCAGTTCCTGACTCAGTGCATGCAAATGCTCAGCTCGCCAGTTACCCCGCAAACTTCGGGCGACAGTGGCCTGGTCGGCTTTGACGCGCTTGTCTCTGAGCATGGCAAGTACTTCGGGGTCACGTTCTCCATCAACGATTGCCCGCAAAATACTCATGCCTGTCACCCCGGCAATGTTGCTGATGACTTGAGCCAGTTGGATGTTCATCTGGACCAAAGCCTTTTGCATCCGGTTGAGGGCCTTGGCTTGGTCGCGGACCTTATTGCCACGCTGACGGACCAGTGAGCGCAGTGAACACACATCGTCCGAGGGCCGAAAAGCGCCTCGCAGCAGACCGTGCGTCATGAGCTGAAGGATCCACTGACAATCCAGTACGTCGGACTTGCGGCCGGTTATTTGCCGAGTCGCACGGGAATTCACGAGATAGACTTCAAACCCCCGTCTATCGAGTATTTCAAAGAGCGGGATCCAATAAACTCCGGTCGCCTCCATCGCCACCACCTTGACGCCCATGGATTCAAACCAATCGGCCATGGCATGCAAATCATCGGTGAAGGTTGAAAACCGCTTAACCGGATCATCGCATTTGGTCGGATCAACAGCGGCTAAATGCTCACTGCCGCCCACATCAACCGCAGCGCAGTCCGGATGGATAACCTCAAAACGCTTTTGGTTCTTGCGCGTCATGACAATTCCTCGCAGGATTGAACGACGCGGGCGGGGTACACGGTGGCGAGCGGATTCACTCTCTTATACGTGGTCACAGCTTTGCTGTGCCGACAATGACTCCACGCCGATACCGTGCAGGCCACTCTCCCACTCGGGTGCTGTCACACCAGTGTTGGCTACGGCCTTTGCCCCGCACGCGTTCTTCAACCTTACGATGAACCAGTTTGATGCGCGACAGCGCTACGTCGAAGACTTAGTGGGACCTCCCACATTTTTTGCCTGATGCCTTATTCCACTGTCGGCGCAGGCTGGATGGCAAGCTGGTCGGCCAGGCGTACGAACGCGGCCAGGTCCAGTTGCTCTGGACGCAGGCTGCCGTCGACGCCGGCCGCTTCGATTTCGGCGTTGCTCAACAGCGCCTTGAGCGTATTGCGCAGGGTCTTGCGGCGTTGGTTGAACGCTTCGCGCACGACGCGCTCCAGCAGTTTGTGGTCCTTGGCCGGGTGCGGCAGCACGGCATGCGGCACCAGGCGCACGATGGCCGAGTCGACCTTCGGCGGCGGGTTGAATGCGCCCGGGCCGACGTTGAACAGATGTTCGACGCGGCAATGGTACTGGACCATGATCGACAGCCGGCCCCAATCACCCCCGCCCGGCCCGGCGGCCAGGCGCTCCACCACTTCTTTTTGCAGCATGAAGTGCATGTCGCGGATGATTCCGGCGTTGTTCAGCAGGTGGAAAATCAGCGGGGTGGAGATGTTGTACGGCAGGTTACCGACCACACGCAGGCTGCTGGGCGCAGCGTTGAGCGTATTGAAGTCGAACTTCAGCGCATCGCCCTGATGCAGATTGAAGTTGGGCTTGTCGGCAAACTGCTGGTTGAGAATCGGGATCAGGTCCTTGTCCAGCTCAACCACGTCCAATTGGCCGCCACTGGCCAGCAGGCCCTGGGTCAATGCGCCCTGGCCTGGGCCGATCTCCAGCAGGCGGTCTTCAGGCTTGGCGTGAATGGAGCGCAGGATGCGGTCGATTACGCCAGCGTCGTGCAGGAAGTTTTGCCCGAAGCGCTTGCGCGCCCGGTGTTGGTAATGCTCAGTCATATACGGGTCTCGGCCATCTGATAGGCGGTTTCCAGGGCTACGTGCAGGCTGCCGGTATCGATCTTGCCGCTGCCTGCCAGGTCCAGGGCAGTGCCATGGTCGACGGAGGTGCGGATGATCGGCAGGCCCAGTGTCACGTTGACTGCGGCGCCGAAGCCTTTGTATTTCAGCACGGGCAGCCCCTGGTCATGGTACATCGCCAGCACTGCGTCGCAGTGCTCCAGATATTTGGGGGTAAACAGAGTGTCGGCAGGCAATGGGCCACGCAGGTCCATGCCTTCTTGGCGCAGACGCTCTAATGTCGGTTCAATGATGTCGATTTCTTCACGGCCCAAATGCCCGCCTTCACCGGCGTGGGGGTTGAGCCCGCAGACCAGGATACGCGGTTGGGCAATGCCGAACTTGTGTTGCAGGTCGGCGTGCAGGATGCGTGTGACGCGTTCTATGCGCTCGGCGGTGATGGCGTCGGCGATGTCGCGCAGCGGCAGGTGCGTGGTGACCAACGCGACGCGAAGGCCACGGGTGGCCAGCATCATCACGACTTGTTCGGTGTGTGTGAGTTCGGCCAGGAATTCGGTATGGCCGGAAAAGGCGATACCGGATTCGTTGATCACGCCTTTATGGACGGGCGCGGTGATCATGCCGGCGAAGTCGCCGTCGATGCAGCCTTGGCCGGCGCGGGTCAGGGTTTCCAGCACGAAGGCCGCATTGGCCTTGTCCAGTTGCCCGGCGATGACCTTGGCTTGCAGGGGCGTGTCCCACACATACAGGCTGCCCGCCGGCGCCGGCAGGTCGGGCCAGTTGCCCGGTGCGACGCTCAGCAGGTTGACAGCCACACCCAGCTGCGCGGCCCGCTCAAGGAGCAGGTCGCGGCTGGTAATGGCAATCAGGGGATATGGCTGGGGTTGCGAGGCGAGCAGCAGGCACAGGTCTGGACCAATGCCGGCCGGCTCGCCGGGTGTTACCGCGAAACGCTGGGGTTTCACTGGGTTGCCTGGTCGGTGCCTGTTTGCTCGGCGCCTGGCAGCTTGTTTTCTACGTAGGCTTCGTCACGGATCTGACGCAACCAGGTTTGCAGCTCTTCGTCGTACTTGCGGTTACGCAGTACGGTCAGGGCTTGCTGTTCGCGGGCCTGGTTGGTGTTGTCGGTGGCGCGACGGCCAAGGACTTCCAGCACATGCCAGCCGTATTGGGTCTTGAATGGCTTGGACAGTACGCCTTGCGGAGTATCGGCCATCACCTGCTGGAACTCGGGCACCAGGGCTTTCGGGTCGATCCAGTTCAGGTCGCCGCCGTTGAGGGCAGAACCCGGGTCTTCCGAAAAGCTCTTGGCCAGGGTGGCGAAGTCTTCACCGCTTTCGATGCGGTCATAGATCTTCTGGGCCAGTTCCTTGGTTTGTGCCTCGGTACGGATTTCGCTTGGTTTGACCAGAATGTGACGAACGTGTACTTCGTCTTTCAGCGAGGTCTCGCCGCCGCGCTTGGCCAGCAGCTTGAGGATGATGAAACCGCCTGGGGTACGTGCCGGTTGGGTAATGTCACCCACGTTCATCGCACTCAGCTCGCGGTCGAACGGCGGTGGTAGTTGAGCGGCTTTACGCCAGCCCATGTCACCACCGTCGAGCGCGTTGTCGCTGCCGGACTGGGCAATCGCCATTTGGGCGAAATCAGCGCCGGCCTTGAGGCGATCATAGATAGCCTGGGTTTTGGCTGCAGCTGCATTGAGCTGCTCGGCGTTGGCGCTGTCGGGTGTTGGGATGAGGATATTGGCCAGGTGCAGCTCTTCGGAGAGCTGCATCTTGCCCAGGTCCGAGGCCAGGAAGTTCTTCACTTCCTGCTCCGACACCTGAACCCGCTCCGCGACGCGACGCTGGCGTACACGGCTAATGATCATTTCACGCTTGATCTGGTCACGCGCGTCCTCATAGGACAGGCCATCGTGGGCCAGGGCCGCGCGGAACTGATCGATGCTCATGTTGTTACGTTGAGCGATGGTGCCGACAGCCTGGTTCAGCTCTTCATCAGAAATCCGGATACCGGAGCGCTCGCCGATCTGCAGTTGCAGGTTTTCCACGATCAGGCGTTCCAGCACCTGGGGTTCCAGGACGCTGGTCGGCGGCACACCACCGCCACGCTTGGCGATGGTTTGCTGAACTTCCTTGACCCGTTGGTCCAGTTGGCTCTGCATGATCACGTCGTTATCGACGATGGCTGCGACCTTATCCAGCTGTTGCACCGCGGCATGCGCCGAGGCTGCACCCAGGAACAGCGCGCCCAGCACGAGCGGGCGCAAACACTCAGAAAGCTTTGTCTTCACGTTCACGATAACCTTCAATGCCTTTGTCGAGGAAGCTCTCTACCTTGGCGCCGGTCAGGCCGCCGAGTCCTTTGAGGACAATCTGGAAGAAGAGCCCGTGGTCACCCTTTTCGTTGAGAGGGGCGATCTGGCTGTATTCGTCGTTGGAAACCCAGTAGCGGTTGATGACGCGCAGTTTCCAGCAGCAGTTGTCGTACTCGAAACCACCAAAGGCTTCAAGGGTACGGTTGCGGGCGTAGTCATACTGCCAGCGGGTGATCAGGTTCCACTGCGGAATGATCGGCCACATCATCGAGAAGTCGTGTTGTTGGATTTTGTAATAATCCTTCACGTAGTTCGGATCGCCTGGCTGACCGTAGTCGCCGCCGAACTGCCATTTGTTGGTCAACTGGTTATATACGATCTGGTCGTTGCGATAACGATAACCGACGTTGATCACCTTGTTCGGGTTGTTTTCCGGCTGGTAGTGGAACATCGCGCTGCCGGACCGTGGGGAATGGCTTTCGGGGTCCCAATTGTAGTCAGCACTGGCACGCCAATCGCGGTTGAAGCGGAATTCATATTCCAAAGCGATAGGCGATACGTCCGTACGGGCGTCATCACGATCAGCGGCCAATACGCCTGGCAGTTGAACCTCACGATCCTTGAAGTACACGGCCTGACCTACCGAAACGCGTTGGCGCTCGAAACCGTTATCTTCGATCCAGCGGCTCGTCACGCCCAGAGACAGCTTGTTCTCGTCACCGATCCGGTCGGAGCCGCTGAAGCGGTTATCGCGGAACAGCGAAGAGTAGCTGAACGAGTATTCACTGGTATCAAAGACCGGAATGTCGCTCTGGTCCTTGTTCGGTACGTAAAGGTAATAGGCCCGTGGTTCCAGGGTCTGATTGAAATCTTTACCGAACAAATTGGTTTTACGGTCGAAGTACAGGCCGCTGTCTACACTGGCGATAGGTATGGCGCGGTCTTGGGAGCTTTTGAACTCATCTCCCGGACCCAGCGAGTTTTTGCCAAGCGTATCAAGGTCAAGATCGTATTTGGTGTAAACGTATTTGAGCTTCGGTGTAATAAAACCGTAAGCCCAGTTCATCGGGTATTCGACGGCTGGTGCAACGTTAAGGCGTGTGCCGTTTGCACGGGTCAGGCCTCTGACGTTGGTGTCCAGACGAGGCGACACGGCGCCGTTCTCGTCAGTAAAGGTGCCATTTTCCAAGTCACGATCAAAGCGTACAGCTTCAGTTTCATAACTGAAGTTCAATCCGCCCGGGTGGAATGGCAGTTGGCCATTCAACGTGAGCTGCGGTAACCGGTCATACGGCGTGATCTGAGAAATCGTCGCGAGCTGATAGGCCTGGACGTTCAAACGGGCCTGATATGAATCGCCCCGGTACGTCAGGGAGCCCTGCTGATTCAGATAATCCTGGCTCTCAACCCCTTCCTCGAACGACTTCAAATCCTGGAAGTAGTATGGGTCACTGATCCGGGTGTAATCCACCTGAGACGTCAGACGCGAATCCAACCCACCCTTATGCTGCCAATTGAGCATATAGCGGGTTTTTTCGTAATCGCTCTGGTTCTTCCGCTCGTCGTTGTCGTCGTTGAGGTACGCCCCACCAAACTGCCCTTCGCTGGACTTGGTGAGGTAGCGGAATTCGCCTTCCATCAACATGCCGCGCTTGGTCATGTATTGCGGGTACAACGTGGCGTCGTAGTTCGGTGCCAGGTTGAAGTAGTACGGCGTCACCAGCGTAAAGCCAGTTTCACTGCCGGTGCTGAAGCTCGGCGGCAGGAAGCCGGACTGACGACGGTCGTCAATCGGGAAATAGATGTAAGGGGTGTACAGGATCGGGATGTTCTTGACCCGCAACGTCGCGTTGGTGGCTGTACCGAAACCGGTGGCCGGGTTCAACGTGATGTTGTTGCCCTTGAGCTGCCAGGCGTTGCTGTCCGGCTCGCAGGTGGTGTACGTACCGTCCTTGAGACGGATGATCGCGTTCTCGGCACGCTTGGCGTAGAGCGCGTTACCGCGGATACGCGACTTGTGCATCACGTATTCGGCGTTGTCGATCTGGGCCGCGCCGGTATCGAGCTGGACCTGGGCATGGTCGCCCACGATCAGGGCGCCGTTGTCGCGCAGGCGCACGTTGCCGTTCAGCTCGCCACGGTTCTCGGCCTGATACAGGCTGGCTTCCTGGGACTCCAGCTGCATGCTGCCCTGGCGCATGACGACGTCACCGGCCAGTGTCGCGACCTGCTGTTCCTGCTCGTAACGAGAGGCCTTGGCACCGATGAAGGTCGGCGCATCGCTCTTGTCCGTCTTGTCGTTCATGCCAGGACGAGTCGGCTCGATGTAGGCACCGCCGCAGTAAGGGCCGGTCTCGGCCAGCTGCGCTGCGGTCAGCTTCTCGCGAGGCACCCAGTCCAGGTGGCTGTAGTCTTTGCTGCGCGAACGCAGCCCACGGCCCTTGGCTTCGGTGACCAGCATGGTCTTGGGCTCGGCGTCGACGCTGCCGCCAGCCTCGCCTTGCGGCGTGCTGTTGGCCGAGCTGACGGCAGAGCCGTCATGCACCGGGCGCGGTGGCAATGGGGCGGCGGCGGTTTTCGGCGCGCAATCCCAGGCACCCGAAGCAGAGACTGAGCAGTCATACTGTTCCGCGGCGACCACGAATGAGGTGGCGAAGGGTTGCAAGGCCAGCAGACTGCCGGTTACCAGCAACGGAAATTTTCTACGAAACGCGGGGGATTTCAATGCCATCTTATTAGTCCGGGCTTCCTGCGTGCCATCTGCCCGCGGTTTGGGCCGCACGCCTCTCGATGGTCTGAAAAAGATGCGTGATAATAAAGCATGCCCCGCTTGACGGCTAGCGCCGTCGGAGACCCTTGTAATGCCCGAGCACGATCTACGTTTACAACAGCTGGAAGTCTGGCTGGATGAGCAGTTGCCGATCCTCTTCAACGCCCAGGACTGGGGCGCCGTACCCCCGGCCACATTGACTGCGGCCAGCAGCGACGCGAGTTTCAGGCGTTACTTCCGCTGGGAGGGTGGGGCGCATACATTCGTCGTGATGGATGCGCCACCGCCCCAGGAAAACTGCAAACCTTTCGTCGATATCGCGCATTTGCTCGCGAAATCGGGAATTAATGTGCCAAAAATTTATGCGGAAGATTTGCCGCGTGGCTTTCTTTTGCTCAATGACCTGGGCCGAAACACCTACCTGGACGTGATTGACGAACAAAACGCCGATCAATTGTTTGCCGACGCCATCGACGCGTTGCTGGCGTTCCAGCAGTTGCCCATGGACGCGCCGTTGCCCAGCTATGACGTGGCGTTGCTGCGCCGCGAGCTCGAATTGTTTCCTGAATGGTACATACGCCGTCACTTGGGTATCGAGCTGGATACCCAGCAGCAAGCCCTCTGGCAGCGCGCCAGCGAACAGCTGATCGACAGCGCCCTGGCGCAGCCCAAAGTGCTGGTGCACCGCGACTATATGCCGCGCAACCTGATGATCAGCGAGCCCAGCCCCGGCGTGCTGGATTTCCAGGACGCGGTCTACGGCCCGGTAACCTACGACATTACCTGCCTGTTCAAGGACGCCTTCCTCAGTTGGCCCCAGGCTCGCGTGCGGGAGTGGCAGCGTGGCTATTGGGAGCGCGCCGGGCAGTTGGGGATCCCCGTGCAGGCCGAGTTTGAAGACTTCCTGCGCGCCAGCGACCTGATGGGCGTGCAGCGTCACCTCAAGGTCATCGGTATCTTTTCGCGGATTTGCCACCGTGATGGCAAACCACGCTACCTGGCGGATGTGCCGCGCTTCTTTGCCTATATAGAAGCGGTGCTCGCCGACCGACCGGAGTTGAATGACCTGGGCGAGCTGCTCGCCAGCCTGCGCCAACCGGCCGAGGCCTGCGTATGAAAGCGATGATCCTGGCGGCCGGCAAGGGTGAGCGCATGCGCCCGCTGACGCTGCATACGCCCAAGCCGCTGGTGCAGGCGGGCGGCAAGCGGCTGATCGAGTATCACCTTGAAGCGCTGGCCAAGGCCGGCTTCACCGAGATCGTGATCAACCATGCCTGGCTCGGCGAACAGATCGAAAGCTACCTGGGCGACGGTGCCCAGTTCGGCCTGCGCATCCGCTATTCAGCCGAAGGCGAGCCGCTGGAAACCGGCGGCGGGATTTTCAAGGCGTTGCCGTTGCTGGGGGATGCGCCGTTTCTGGTGGTCAACGGTGATATCTGGACCGACTACGACTTCAGCCAGTTGAAGCGACCGCTCCAGGGCCTGGCCCATCTGGTGATGGTCGACAACCCGGCGCATCACCCCTCCGGTGGCGACTTCCACTTGAACGACGGGTTGCTTCATGATGCGGCGCCCGGTGCCGATAACCTGACCTTCAGTGGCATTTCCGTGCTCGACCCCCAGTTGTTCGCGGGCTGCAGTGCGGGTGCCTTCAAGCTGGCGCCGCTGTTGCGGGCGGCGATGGACAAAGGTCTGGTAACGGGTGAACACATGAAGGGACGCTGGGTTGATGTCGGAACGCTTGAGCGTCTGGCGCAGGTCGAAACCTTGCTGACAGCGAGGCCGTAGGATGTTGTGGCCAGGGACGCTGATCGGCGCCGGGGCTGGCTTTGCGATTGCCAGTATTCCGGGGGCTTTGTTGGGTGCATTGCTGGGACAGGCGCTGGACCGGCGCCTGCAGTTGCACAGCTGGGCGCAGTTGCGCGAACGCCTTGGCGGGCGCCCCGCGTTGCGCAACGACGAGTTGTTGTTCGTGCTGTTGGGGCGCCTGGCCAAAAGTAACGGCCGGATCGTGGACGGGCATATCCAGCAGGCGCGCCAGGAAATGCGCGCACTGGAGATGACCGAGTCGGCCCAGCGCCGAGCCATCCTGGCGTTTAATCGTGGCAAGTCCGGCGGTGACCGAGTGCGCAGTTATCTGCGCGTGCTCAAGGCGCAACCCCATGCCGCCGAGGGTGTTTTACGGGCCTGCTGGCGCATGGCCTGGGCGGACGGCCGGGCGGATGATGCCGAGCGCGACCTGATCGAGCTGTGGGGTAAATGGCTGGGCTGGACGCCGCAACAGGTCCGGGCCTTGGCCTCCGATTACACGCCGGCGCGCAAGCCATTGGTCAATCGTAGCGGGGCTTATCAGGACGCGTTGCGGCTTCTGGGGGTGACGGCCACCGCCGAGCCTTCGGTGATCAAGCGGGCCTATCGCCGCCTGCTCAGCCGCCACCACCCGGACAAGATCGCCGGCAGTGGCGCCAGCCCCGCGCAGGTGCGCGAGGCGACCGAGCGAACCCGTGAGCTGCATAACGCCTATGCGTTGATTCGCGAGCGGCGGGACTTTCGCTGAGGCGATTGCCCTAATGTGGGAGGGGGCTTGCTCCCGATAGCGGTGGGTCAGTTTGAATTACTGAGACTGACACACTGCTATCGGGAGCAAGCCCCCTCCCACATTGTTTTTTGGCAATGGCGGACACTGTGTTCAGTCTTTGCTGGCCTGCGGGCTCAACCAGCCGCGAACGCGCCGGTACAGTTGTTCCTGCTCGGCGGCGCTGTTGCCGGGCAACGCCTTGAGCTGCACCTGCTTGTAGCCCTCATTTTTGCCGCGTTTGGCCGCCTGGGCACGTGCCAATGCGTTTTTGCCGTCCTGGGCGCCGTCTTGATAGAACACATCCGCCGTAGGTACTTTCAACGCCGGCGCCATTTGCTGCAGGTCCGGTTGACGCGCGGCGGGTGTCTTTCCGGCCACCATCACCAGTTTCTGTACCTGGGCAGGCTGTTTCTCGCTCAGATAACGCGCGGCCCACCATGCGCCGGTGCCATGACCGAGCAATACCACACTGCGGGCGCCCTGGGTCTGGGCGAACGCGACGGCGGCGTCGATGCGGTCGAAGATGCGTTTGGCATCGGTCTTGTCCTGTTCATCCGCGCCCGGTACCACCGCCGGGTCAGTGCCTTCGGCTTCTGCGCTGGCGGCCTGTTCGACCGGCTTGGCGACCGTGCTGCCGTCTTTGCTGCTGGTATCGACCGCCGCTTTGGGCGGCTCGATGACGCGTGGCGGCAGGGTGTCCAGATTGACGTCCGGCAACGACAGGCTGAGGGTGCCCCAGGCAGCGTCCGGCAATTTACGCCGCAGCGGGCCGATTGCTTGCGGCCAGTCAGCATTTTCGCCGGCGCCTGGCACGATAATCACCACGCCCTGGGGTTCGGCGCTGTTGGCGGGCTTCCACAGGGCCAGGAACGTATCGCTGCCGGCCTGCAATTGTTGTTGTTCCTGTTGCGCGACCTGGCGTTCGAGCGCGCTGGCTTCTGCCTGGCTGCGCTCGAGCAAAGGCTGGCGCTCGACGGGTGTTTCGGCGGCGGGCGCTGGCGCGTCGGCGGCCTGGACAGAAAAGGCGCTGGTAAATAGCAGCGACAGGCACAATGCTGGCAGTGCCGAACGGTTTCGAGGTGGCATCGTTAAATCCCGGCCAGAAATGATTCCAGCAGCCTAATGGGTTGATCAGTATTTGTCAGTGATGTGAGACGTGGATCATGGGTTTTCGCTTCCTGCTGGTTATCGGCTGTCTGTGGGTTGCCTTGATGGCGAACGCCGCGCCGGCACCCGTCGCCCCTCAGGCGCAACTGAATGCGCAGCAGCGTGAGTGGCTGGCGCTGCACCCGCAATTGCGGGTGGGCTTGGTACTGCAGGCGCCCTACGCACAATACGACCGACGCCTGCAGCGCTTGTCCGGAGCCAATGTCGAGTTGATGCAGTGGCTGGCCAAGGCGCTGGGTATCGAGCTGACCTGGCGAAACTTTCCTGATCAGGAGCAGTTGGAAGCCGCCGTGCGTGACGGCGAGGTGGATATCGCTCCCGGCCTGCAGCAAACCCCGGCCGGCTTGCGCCTGTGGTTGTTCAGCGACCCGTATATGCGGGTGCCTCAGCATATCGTCGGCATTCGCGAAGGCGGCGGCGCGGTGGAGCTGGAAAAACTCGACACACACTCGCGCATCGCTGTGCGCATGCCCAGCGCGGTGGCCGACTACCTGCGCAGTACGTATCCCAACCTCAACCTGCAAGGCGTGCCCGTGGAACGCCAGGCCCTGCAGTTACTGGTGAGCCAGCAGGCGCGCTATGCGGTGGTGGATGAGGCGCAACTGAGCCGGTTGGCCGGCGAGGCGGAGTTTGCCGGGCTGGCGGTGGTCGGCGATATCGGCCTGCCGCAGTTGCTGCGGGTGGCCACGCGGCATGAGTGGCCGGAACTGGCGGGCATCATGCAAAGTGCCTTGCGGGCGATACCCGCCCGCGACCTCGACCAGTTGCATAACCGCTGGCTGCAACCCCAGTACCCGCGTTTTTCCGAATCAATGGGCTTGTGGAAAAACCTCAGCGTGTTGCTGGGCCTGTTGCTGCTCGCCAGCCTCGCGGCAGTGCTCTGGCAGCGCCGCCAGCAGCGCAGCCTGGAGCACGCCCTGCTGGCGGCTCGGGAGGAAAGCGCAGCGCGTGCCGCCGGTGCCGAAGCCTTGCGGCTGACGCAGTTTTCCATCGATCAAAGTACGGTCGGCATCCTGTGGGTCAATTGGGACAGCCATGTGCGGTATGCCAACCGCGCCGCCGAAAGCATGCTCGGCTATGGCCCTGGCGCGTTGATCGAGCGGCCGCTGATCGATCTTGACCCGGCCTTGAGCATGGACCGCTGGCTCAACCTGTGGAAACGCGCACGTGCCAGCGAGGACGGTGCCCAGACCTTCGCCACCGATTGCCTGCGCGCTGACGGCAGCATCCTGCCCGCCGATGTGTCCTTGAGCTTTCTGCGCTTTGCCGACGGCGAGTACCTGGTGGTGTACCTGACGGACGTCACCGAGCGCCGCCGCTATGTGGCCGCCTTGCTGCAAAGCGAGGCGCAGTTGCGCGAATTGTCAGCTCACCTGGAAACGGTGCGCGAAGAAGAAAAGGCGCGTATCGCCCGCGAGGTTCACGACGAACTCGGGCAGATGCTCACCGTGCTCAAGCTGGAAACCTCAATGTGTGAGTTGGCCTATGCGCAGCTCGACCCGGGCCTCAACGAGCGTTTGAACAGTATGAAACGCCTGATCGCCCAGCTCTTCCAACTGGTGCGGGATGTGGCAACCGCGCTGCGCCCGCCGATTCTCGATGCCGGCATTGCTTCGGCCATCGAATGGCAGGCGCGACGTTTCGAAGCGCGCACGCAGATTCCCTGTCTGGTCAAAGTCCCGGAAAACGTGCCGGTGCTGAGCGATGCCAAGGCCATCGGCCTGTTTCGCATTCTGCAGGAGGCCCTGACCAATGTGATGCGCCATGCCCAGGCGCATACTGTAGAACTCACGCTGGAGGTGGACGGCCCGGACCTGCGGCTGACCATCAGCGATGACGGTATCGGCTTCGTGCAGGCTCAAGGGCGGCCGGTATCGTTCGGCCTGGTCGGCATGCGCGAGCGGGTGCTGATCATGGGCGGGCAGTTGTCCCTGGTCAGTGAGTTGGGGGAGGGCACCACCCTGAGTGTCACGGTGCCGTTGAATGCATGACACTAAAAAGGAAATTCCCGTGATCCGCGTACTGGTAGCCGAAGACCACACCATTGTTCGTGAAGGCATCAAGCAATTGATCGGCCTGGCCAAAGACCTGCTGGTTGTGGGCGAAGCGAGCAATGGCGAGCAGTTGCTGGAGACGCTGCGTCATGTGCCCTGCGAGGTGGTGTTGCTGGATATCTCCATGCCCGGTGTGAATGGCCTGGAAGCCATCGCGCGCATTCGTGCGCTGAATAACCCGCCGGCAATCCTGGTGCTGTCCATGCACGATGAAGCGCAAATGGCCGCCCGTGCTCTCAAGGTTGGCGCGGCCGGTTATGCCACCAAGGACAGCGACCCGGCGCTGTTGCTGATGGCGATTCGCAAGGTCGCGGCGGGCGGGCGTTATATCGACCCGGACCTGGCCGACCGCATGGTCTTCGAAGTCGGCCTGACGGACTCACGCCCCTTGCATTCGCTGTTGTCGGAGCGCGAGTTTTCGGTGTTCGAACGCCTGGCCCAGGGCGCCAACGTGAATGACATCGCCGTGCAACTGGCCCTGAGCAGCAAAACCATCAGCACCCACAAGGCGCGCTTGATGCAAAAGCTCCATATCAGCTCCCTGGCCGAGCTGGTGAAATACGCCATGGAACACAAGCTGCTGTAGCGGCGTATCCATTAACGACACCGCGCAAGCGCCGCCCAGCGAAGGCTTGTCGCTGCACTGTCCCATGCCCGCCATGTGTGTAGGGCGATCCCTACCCCGAACCTTCCATCCGGCTGATGCGATTCTCTCCTGGCCCCCGATTTCCGGGGCCTCGCGCCTGGACTACGCTTGTGTCACAGCAGTCCAAAACACAAAGGTGCGGGTATGAGCGAGGTGGATTCAAATGATGTGCTGGTCAGCTTTCGTGGCGTGCAGAAAAGCTACGATGGCGAAAACCTGATCGTCAAAGACCTCAACCTGGAGATTCGCAAGGGCGAGTTCCTCACCTTGCTCGGGCCGTCCGGTTCGGGCAAGACCACCAGCCTGATGATGCTGGCCGGTTTTGAAACGCCCACCGCTGGCGAAATCCAGCTGGCTGGCCGCTCGATCAATAACGTGCCGCCGCACAAGCGCGATATCGGCATGGTGTTCCAGAACTACGCCTTGTTTCCGCACATGACCGTGGCCGAGAACCTGGCGTTTCCCCTGTCCGTACGTGGCTTGAGCAAGACCGACATCAGCGAGCGGGTCAAGCGCGTGTTGAGCATGGTGCAGCTCGACGCCTTTGCCCAGCGCTACCCGGCGCAACTGTCCGGGGGCCAGCAACAGCGGGTGGCTCTGGCCCGCGCATTGGTGTTCGAGCCGCAACTGGTGCTGATGGACGAACCCCTCGGCGCCCTCGACAAGCAACTGCGCGAACACATGCAGATGGAAATCAAGCACCTGCACCAGCGCCTTGGCGTCACCGTGGTGTATGTGACCCACGACCAGGGCGAAGCCTTGACCATGTCCGACCGCGTGGCGGTGTTCCACCAGGGCGAAATCCAGCAGATCGCCGCGCCGCGCACCCTCTACGAAGAACCGAAAAACACCTTTGTGGCCAACTTCATCGGCGAAAACAACCGCCTCAATGGCCGTCTGTACAGCCACACCGGCGAGCGCTGCGTGGTGGAACTGGCGCGCGGCGAGAAGGTGGAGGCGCTGGCGGTGAACGTCGGCCAGATCGGCGGCCCGGTGACCCTGTCGGTGCGCCCGGAGCGTGTCAGCCTCAATGGCGCAAGTGACAGCTGCATCAACCGTTTTTCCGGGCGGGTGGCGGAGTTCATCTACCTGGGCGACCACGTGCGTTTGCGCCTGGAAGTCTGCGGCAAGACCGATTTTTTCGTGAAACAACCGATCGCCGAGCTGGACCCGGCCCTGGCGGTCGGCGACGTAGTACCGATTGGCTGGCAAGTCGAGCACGTTCGCGCACTCGACCCACTTCTAGAGGCGAACTGATCGCCCCCTGGCTTCACCAACCCTGCACGTGGAGAGCACAACAATGTTGAGATCCCTTAAGTTTTCCGTCCTGGCTATCGGCCTGATGGGCGCGACACAGGCCATGGCAGGCCCGGACCTGACCGTCGTATCGTTTGGCGGCGCCAACAAGGCGGCCCAGGTCAAGGCCTTCTATGCACCGTGGGAAAGCGCGGGCAACGGCAAGATCATCGCCGGTGAATACAACGGTGAGATGGCCAAGGTCAAAGCCATGGTCGACACCAAGAGCGTGTCCTGGGACCTGGTGGAAGTGGAGTCGCCTGAGCTTTCCCGTGGTTGCGACGAAGACATGTTCGAGCCCCTGGACCCGAAACTGTTCGGCAACACGGCAGACTACGTCAAAGGCGCGATCCAGCCTTGCGGCGTAGGCTTCTTCGTGTGGTCGACGGTGCTGGCCTACAACGCCGACAAACTGGCGTCCGCACCCGCCGGCTGGGCGGATTTCTGGGACACCAAGAAATTCCCGGGCAAGCGTGGCCTGCGCAAAGGCGCCAAGTACACCCTGGAATTCGCCTTGATGGCCGACGGCGTCGCGCCTAAGGACGTCTACAAAGTGCTGGCCGGCAAAGATGGCCAGGACCGTGCGTTCAAGAAACTCGACGAACTCAAAGCCTCGATCCAATGGTGGGAGGCCGGTGCGCAACCGCCGCAGTACCTCGCTTCGGGCGACGTGGTGATGAGCTCGGCCTATAACGGCCGCATCGCCGCCGTGCAGAAAGAAAGCAATCTGAAAGTGGTGTGGAACGGCGGCATCTATGACTTCGACGCCTGGGCCATTCCAAAGGGCCTGGCCAAGGACCGCGCCGAAGCGGCGAAGAAATTCATCGCCTTCTCGGTGCAGCCGCAGCAGCAGAAGACCTACTCCGAAAACATTGCCTACGGCCCGGCCAACACCCAGGCCGTCCCGTTGCTGGCCAAGGGCGTGCTCAAGGACATGCCGACCACCCCGGAAAACATCGCCAACCAGGTGCAGATCGATGTGAGCTTCTGGGCCGATAACGGCGAGCAGCTCGAGCAGCGCTTCAATTCCTGGGCAGCCAAGTAACCCATGTGGGAGGGGGCAAGCCTTGAGGCTTTTTGTAGGAGCGAGGCGGGCGGCTAGCCCTTGCTCGCGAAGAACTCAGGGCCCCGCGTTTATTCAGAATGAACGCGTTGCCTGGGCGTTTTTCGCGAGCAAGCTCGCTCCTACACTGGCATTAGGGCAAGCCCCCTCCCACAAGGGATCTGCATTTATCTTCAAGATCCGGAGTTCAGCCATGGCCCTCGCCATTCCCACCCTCAAGCAGCGCCTGGCCCGTGCCGAGCGGCTCAATCGCTGGAAAGCCCAGGCCTTGATTGCGCCATTAGTGCTGTTTTTGCTGCTGGTGTTCCTGGTGCCCATCGTTGCGTTGCTCTACAAGAGCGTCGGCAACCCGGAAGTGGTGGGCGGCTTGCCGCGTACGGTGGTGGCGGTCACGGCTTGGGATGGCCGTGGCTTGCCCGGCGAGCCGGTGTACCAGGCGCTCAGTGAAGACTTGGCCCAAGCGCGCAAAAACCAGACCCTTGGCGATCTGTCCAAACGCTTGAACATGGAACTGGCCGGCTATCGCAGCCTGCTCACCAAAACCGCGCGGGCGCTGCCGTTTACCGAAGCGCCGGCCTCTTATAAAGCCGCGCTGGAAACCCTCGACGAACGTTGGGGCGACCCGGCGTACTGGCAGGCGATCCGGCGCAATACCAGCAGCCTGACGCCTTACTACCTGCTGGCGGCCGTCGATCACCGTATCGACGACTTGGGCGAAATCGCTCCGGCCACCCCCGACCAGGCCATCTACCTGGATATCTTCGCCCGAACGTTCTGGATGGGCCTGGTGATCACGGTCATCTGCCTGCTGCTGGCCTATCCCCTGGCTTACCTGCTGGCCAACCTGCCGGCGCGCAAAAGCAACCTGCTGATGATCCTGGTACTGCTGCCATTCTGGACTTCGATCCTGGTGCGGGTGGCGGCGTGGATCGTACTGCTGCAATCCGGCGGCCTGATCAACAGCGCCCTGATGGGCCTGGGGCTGATCGATGCGCCGCTGGAATTGGTCTTCAACCGTACCGGCGTGTACATCTCCATGGTGCATATCCTGCTGCCGTTCATGATTCTGCCGATCTACAGCGTGATGAAAGGTATCTCACCGACTTATATGCGTGCGGCGATTTCCCTGGGCTGCCACCCGTTCGCCAGCTTCTGGCGCGTGTACTTCCCGCAAACCTACGCCGGTGTCGGCGCCGGTTGCCTGTTGGTGTTCATCCTGGCGATTGGTTACTACATCACCCCGGCGTTGCTGGGCAGCCCGAACGACCAGATGGTCAGCTACTTCGTGGCCTTCTACACCAACACCAGCATCAACTGGGGCATGGCCACGGCGTTGGGCGGCTTGCTGCTGCTGGCGACGGTGTTGCTGTACCTGATCTACAACCGGCTGGTGGGCGCCAGTCGCCTGCGCCTGAGCTGAGGAGACCTTGCGATGCTGAGCCCTTATATGTCACCGGTGGAGCGGCTGTGGTTCTACAGCCTGCGGATTCTGTGTGGCCTGATCCTGCTGTTCCTGATCCTGCCGGTGCTGGTGATCATCCCGCTGTCGTTCAACAGCGGCAGTTTCCTGGTGTACCCGTTGCAGGGCTTCTCGCTGCAGTGGTACCAGGACTTCTTCGCGTCGGCCGAATGGATGCGCGCCCTGAAGAACAGCATCATCGTCGCCCCGGCAGCCACGGTGCTGGCGATGGTGTTCGGCACGCTGGCGGCGATTGGCCTGACCCGTGGCAATTTCCCTGGCAAAGCCTTGGTGATGGCCCTGGTGATTTCGCCGATGGTGGTGCCGGTGGTGATTATTGGCGTGGCCAGTTACCTGTTCTTTGCCCCGCTGGGCCTGGGCAACAGCTTCTTCTCGCTGATCGTGGTACATGCGGTACTGGGCGTGCCGTTTGTGATCATCACCGTGTCGGCGACCTTGCAGGGTTTCAACCACAATCTGGTGCGGGCGGCGGCCAGTCTGGGCGCATCACCATTGACCGCGTTTCGCCGGGTGACCTTGCCGCTGATCGCGCCGGGGGTGATTTCCGGCGCGTTGTTTGCCTTCGCCACCTCGTTCGATGAGGTGGTGGTGACGCTGTTCCTTGCCGGGCCGGAGCAAGCCACATTGCCCAGGCAGATGTTCAGCGGCATCCGTGAAAACCTCAGCCCCACCATTGCCGCCGCGGCGACCCTGCTGATCGGTTTCTCGGTGGTGCTGTTGCTGACCCTGGAATGGCTGCGTGGCCGTAGCGAGAAGCTGCGCACCGCCCAGGTCTAAAGCCTGTTGGAGATCAAAATGTGGGAGGGGGCTTGCTCCCGATGGCATTCTGTCAGTTGATTTATTTATCAACTGGCTCACCGCTATCGGGAGCAAGCCCCCTCCCACATTAGTTTGCGTTCATTCAGGAAATTACCATTCAGTCGGTGAATGCTAGGCAACCCAAAATCCCCAGCTATTCTTGTGCCAGCCCATCACCGACAAGAGGCCGCGCACATGAGTACTTCCTCATTCAAGATCGCCCACAAACTGCTGACCGGCGCTGGCGCCATTGAGCAACTCGGCGCCGAGTTGACGCGCCTGGATGTGGATAACCCGCTGATTGTCACCGATGCCGCGCTGGTCAAGTCCGGCACCGTCGCGCTGGCACTTGAGCATCTGGGCGGGCGGACTTATGAAATTTTCGACCGCGTGCTGCCCGACCCGGAAGTCGCCATTGTCGAAGACTGCATGCAGGCCTACCGCGATGGCGGGCACGACGGGTTGATCGGCGTGGGCGGCGGCAGTGCCATCGACATCGCCAAGAGCGTGGCCGCGTACGCCGGTTACCACGGCGCCCTGGCGGATTTGTTCGGCGTCGACCAGGTGCCGCGCAAGGGCCCGCCGCTGATCGCGATTCCCACTACCGCCGGCACCGGCTCCGAGGTGACCAATGTGGCGATTCTTTCCGACAAGGTCGCCCAGCTGAAAAAAGGCATCGTCAGCGACTACCTGCTGCCGGATGTCGCGCTGATCAGCCCGCAAATGACCCTGACCTGCCCACGCAGCGTCACGGCCGCCAGTGGCGTCGACGCACTGGTGCATGCCATTGAATCCTACCTGTCGCTGAACGCCTCGCCGATCACCGATGCCCTGGCGATCGGCGCGATCAAGCTGATTGCCGGCGCCTTGCCCAAGGTTTATGCCAACCCGGCCAACCTGCAGGCCCGTGACGATATGGCCACCGCCAGCCTGATGGCCGGCATGGCCTTTGGCAACGCGGGCGTCGGCGCGGTGCATGCGCTGGCGTATCCGTTGGGCGGCCGGTTCAACATCGCCCACGGCGTGAGCAACGCACTGTTGCTGCCCTATGTGATGCACTGGAACAAGCTGGCCTGTGTCGAGCGGATGCGCGACATCGCCCAGGCCATGGGGGTAAATGTCAGCGGGCTGAGTGTGAATGATGCCGCCGACCAGGCCGTCGAGGCGATGACGCGACTGTGCGCCGCCGTCGAGATTCCGTCGGGCCTGCGCAGTTTCGGCGTGCCGGAGGAGGCTATCCCGGCGATGGCCACTGAAGCTGCAGGTATCGAACGCCTGATGCGCAACAATCCGCGCCAGCTCAGTGCCGCCGATATCGAGAAAATCTACCGGGCTGCGTACTAGCCGTTGAGTTAGGTCACGGTGCGCAGGGCAAAGCATGAGGTATACAATGCGCGCCATCGTGATTTAGCTCAAAAAAGGTGCGTCATGCAGCCCTTCGTCATTGCTCCATCGATTCTCTCCGCCGACTTCGCCCGCCTGGGCGAAGAAGTGGACAAGGTGTTGGCCGCCGGCGCCGACTTCGTGCACTTCGACGTCATGGACAACCATTACGTGCCCAACCTGACCATCGGCCCGATGGTGTGCGCTGCGCTGCGCAAATACGGGATTACCGCGCCGATCGACGCGCACCTGATGGTCAGCCCGGTGGACCGCATCGTCGGTGACTTCATCGACGCCGGCGCGACCTACATCACCTTCCACCCGGAAGCCACGCTGCACGTCGACCGCA
This sequence comes from Pseudomonas sp. R4-35-07, assembly GCF_003852235.1. Taxonomy (NCBI): domain Bacteria; kingdom Pseudomonadati; phylum Pseudomonadota; class Gammaproteobacteria; order Pseudomonadales; family Pseudomonadaceae; genus Pseudomonas; species Pseudomonas sp. R4-35-07. The sequence continues at coordinate 5,239,351 of NZ_CP027732.1, read as the reverse complement.
CCCTGCAATTGATCCGCGAAGGCGGTTGCAAGGCCGGCCTGGTGTTCAACCCGGCCACGCCGCTGAGTGTGCTGGAGTACGTGATGGACAAGGTCGACATGGTCCTGCTGATGAGCGTCAACCCAGGCTTTGGCGGGCAGAAGTTCATCCCCGGCACCCTGAACAAACTGCGCGAGGCGCGGGCGCTGATCGATGCGTCGGGCCGGGACATACGCCTGGAGATCGACGGCGGGGTCAATGTGAACAATATCCGTGAGATCGCGGCGGCGGGCGCCGACACCTTTGTGGCCGGCTCGGCGATCTTCAATGCGCCGGATTACCAGGAAGTGATCGCCAAGATGCATGCCGAACTGGCGCTGGCGCGTCCATGAGCGGCTTTGAGCAGCTGTTCCCCGGCAAATTGCCACGGCTGGTGATGTTCGACCTGGACGGTACCTTGATCGACTCGGTGCCCGACCTGGCGGCGGCGGTGGACCAGATGCTGCTCAAGCTGGGGCGCAAGCCTGTGGGGATCGAGGCGGTGCGTGAATGGGTGGGCAACGGTGCGCCGATGTTGGTGCGACGGGCACTGGCAGGCCATATCGACGCCACCGGTGTGGATGAGGTTGAAGCCGAACATGCCCTGGAACTCTTCAATGCCGCCTACGAAAGCAGCCATGAACGGACGGTGGTGTATCCCGGCGTGCGTGACACCCTCAAGTGGCTGAGCAAGCAGGGCGTGGAAATGGCCCTGATCACCAACAAGCCGGAGCGCTTCGTCGCTCCGCTGTTGGACCAGATGAAGATCGGCCGGTATTTTCGCTGGATCATCGGCGGCGATACCCTGCCGCAGAAAAAGCCTGACCCGGCGGCGCTGTTTTTCGTGATGAAAATGGCGAATATTCCGGCGTCCCAATCGTTGTTCGTCGGCGACTCGCGCAGTGATGTCTTGGCGGCAAAAGCGGCGGGGGTGCAGTGCGTGGCCTTGAGTTACGGCTACAACCATGGCCGGCCGATTGCAGAAGAATCGCCAGCGCTGGTCATCGATGACCTGCGCCTGTTAATCCCCGGTTGCTTGGGCGCGGGCGCTGAGATAACGTTGCCCGACATCGACCCGTCCCCTACTGGAAATGCCATCGTGGTGGTCACTCGCAAACTCTGGATGAAAGTCATCAAGGCCCTGGCCCGTTGGCGTTGGCGCGCCTGACTGATCCCCGCCGCGCTGCGGCCCGTTTGCCTACCTGACCGATTGACCCTCACACCACGAGGCACCTGATGATCCGCGAAGAATTCCTGCGTTTGGCCGCTGCCGGCTATAACCGTATCCCCATGGCCTGTGAAACCCTGGCCGACTTCGACACGCCGCTGTCGATCTACCTGAAACTGGCCGACGAGCCGAACTCTTATCTGCTGGAATCGGTACAGGGCGGCGAGAAGTGGGGCCGTTATTCGATCATCGGCCTGCCGTGCCGCACGGTACTGCGCGTGCATGACCATCATGTGAGCATCACCCATGATGGCCTCGAGATCGAAAGCCATGACGTAGAAGACCCGCTGGCCTTCGTTGAAGCCTTCAAGGCGCGCTACAACGTGCCGACCATTCCCGGCCTGCCGCGTTTCAACGGCGGTTTGGTGGGGTATTTCGGTTACGACTGCGTGCGCTACGTGGAGCAGCGCTTGGGTAAATGCCCGAACCCGGACCCGCTGGGCGTGCCGGACATCTTGCTGATGGTCTCCGACGCGGTGGTGGTGTTCGACAACCTTGCCGGCAAGATGCACGCGATTGTGCTGGCCGACCCTGCCCAGGCGGATGCCTTCGAGCAAGGCCAGGCCAGCCTCGAAGCGCTGCTGGAAAAACTGCGCCAGCCGATCACCCCGCGCCGTGGCCTGGACCTCAGCCGTCCGCCCGCCGCCGACCCGGTATTTCGCTCCAGTTTTACCCAGGCGGACTACGAGCGGGCAGTCGATACCATCAAGGAATACATCCTCGCCGGTGACTGCATGCAGGTGGTGCCTTCGCAGCGGATGTCCATCGACTTCAAGGCCGCGCCGATCGACCTGTACCGAGCGCTGCGCTGTTTCAACCCGACGCCGTATATGTACTTCTTCAATTTCGGTGACTTCCACGTGGTGGGCAGCTCGCCGGAAGTGCTGGTGCGCGTCGAAGACAACCTGATCACCGTGCGCCCGATCGCCGGTACGCGCCCGCGTGGCGCCACCGAAGAAGCGGATCTGGCGCTGGAAGAGGACCTGTTGAGCGACGACAAGGAAATCGCCGAGCACCTGATGCTGATCGACCTGGGACGTAATGACACCGGGCGGGTCTCGGAAATCGGCTCGGTGAAGTTGACCGAGAAGATGGTCATCGAACGGTATTCCAATGTGATGCATATCGTGTCCAACGTCACCGGTGAGCTGAAGGCCGGCCTGACTGCGATGGACGCACTGCGTGCGATTCTGCCGGCCGGTACCTTGTCGGGCGCACCAAAGATTCGCGCCATGGAAATCATCGACGAACTGGAGCCGGTCAAGCGAGGCGTCTACGGCGGCGCCGTGGGGTATTTCGCCTGGAACGGCAACATGGACACGGCGATTGCGATCCGTACGGCGGTGATCAAGGACGGCGAACTGCATGTGCAGGCCGGTGGCGGCATCGTCGCTGACTCGGTGCCGGCCCTTGAATGGGAAGAAACCCTGAACAAGCGCCGGGCGATGTTCCGTGCGGTGGCGTTGGCTGAGCAAACGCCGCAGGACTAGCGGCTGGCGCCGATCAAAAATGTGGGAGGGGGCTTGCTCCCGATGGCGGTGTATCAGTTACAGATGCAGTGACTGAGACTCTGCTATCGGGAGCAAGCCCCCTCCCACATGGATTTTGTGTTGGTTGTAAGGTCTCGTTAGAAATCCAGACTCACCCCGACACTGACCCCTTGCTGGGTCAAATTGTCATCCTTCCTCACGTTATACGCCGCCCGTAACGCCAGTTCCTGCGTCAGTTTGTGGCTGACCCCCAGGCTCAAGCGATCCGAATTGCTGCGCGGCGTATACCCGTCCAGCTTGAAGTCGATCCCCTGCACGCTGTTGAGCGAGATATTCACCCTCTGGGTGTCATTTTCGAACTCGTGCTCGTGGGCCACTTCGCCAAACACCTGGGTGTGCGGGTTAATGCGATAGCTGCCCTGCAGCCCGACGCCCAGGCGCTTGGAGTCGCGCTGCTGGTCATCGAAGGTCAGGGCGGTGGAGCGGCTGTCTTTTTCCGAGTAGCCGTTCACTTCGACCCGCGCGTAATCGGCGCTGATAAAGGGCGACAGGTGCCAGTCACTGCCTGGCGCGGCGATGTCATAACCCACGCGACCGCTCAAGGCCCACAGCCAGCCATCGGTGTCACCCTTTTCCGACCCCTCGCTGACGCCCAGGGCGAACTTGCGCTTGAGGCTGTCGAAGTCCAGCTTGCCGCCGGTCAAGGCGGCGTCGGCCCACCAGTGATTCTGCTGATACTGGGCGAACGCCGTGCCCATGTAGCTGTTGAGCTTGTAATCCGAATCGCTGGCGCCGGCTTCCAGTGTCTGGCGGTACAGGCCTGCGGCGACGCCCACGCGCCAGGCCTCGTTGAGTCGGTAGCTGCCACCGATGTTGAGGTTATAGCCACTGCCATCGCCGCTGGCCGAGCTGCTCTGGTCATCGAAATCCAGATGCTGACCCCCTCCCGCCACGATCGCTCGCCATTGGCCCACGGCTTGCCAGTGGCCGGTGTCTGCCTGCCATTGGTTGCGCAACTCATCTTGATGGGCGCGCAATGTGCCTTGGGCCATTTCCGGCAGCAAGGTCAGCTCCCAAGGCGCCGCGAGCAGGGAATAGGCGTAGTCGGCGATCAGCTGTTGCCCCGCCACCGTGGGGTGGACCGAGTCGTTGTAGATCAGCTTGGTCGGGTCCGGATTGGTGCCGCCGATGCCGTAGACCGGGTTGGCGGTGCAACTGTTTCCACTGAAACAGGTACCGGTCAAGTTTTGCCCGGTGGCGAGGCCGAAGCGGGCCGGATCGGCGAAGGCTTCGTTCAATAACAATGGAATGTTCAGCGGGATGACCTGTGCATCGATCTGCGACAGGCGCTGTACCAGGGATTGGTTGAAAACAGCGCTCAGGGCTGACGTTGCTGCCTGCTGCGGGGTGCCGTTGACGGCCGGCGTCAAGCCGATGTCGGGCAGCATCCATACCATGATGTAACGCGCGCCGGCTTGTTGCAGGGCCTGGGCACTGTCCGCCAGGCGCCCGCCGGCGGCGACCGCTTGAGCGGGGCTGAGTACGCGACCCTGGAGGAAGTCATTGCCGCCTCCGGACAGAAAGTACAGCGCATTCGGATCGGCCAGCCCGCCGTTTGCCGGCAGGTAACCCTGTCGACTGCGCAGCACCGTGCCGCCCCCGGCATTGCCGGGTGGGATCGCAGCGTTGGAGACCGAGGTAATCGAGTCGAGGATATTGTCGGTACGGTAGCCGCCGACTGCCCAGTTGTTGCCGTCCGGCAAACCCTGGACCGCACGCACCGGTGAGGTGGAGGCATTCAGGTCGCTTGGCGCTACACCCAGCTTTGCGCCGAGCAAGGTCGAAGAAACGAGACCGTAATCCCCTTGGAACGTCGGCCCGGTGCGGTTGGTAAAGCGCAACGTCGATCCGGCACTGCCGTCGGGGAACTGACCGGCATCGGCCAGGCTGTCGCCGAACACCACCATGGTTGAGTAGGGTGACGGTGCCGCATAGGCCTGCGCGCAAGCCAGGGAAAGCAGGCCGGCAGCCAGGGGGGCGAAGAACGGAGCTCTGGGCATGGAAAATTCCATTGAGTTGTTTTTATGTCGGAATCGAAACACTAGCAAAGTATTGAGCGTTTTCTATAGCGCAAAACCGAATTTTCCTACGCGCATCCCAGCGAGCATAAGCCCGTATTTGCTGCTCTATATTGCACCGCTGGCGAGGCTACGTTACTGTGCCTGAACGTATGAATGAGACCCTCCCCGTGTTGATCATCAGCAAACTCTTGATGCGAGTAGTCAAGGCACACGCCCGTTGGCGTTGGCGCGCCTGACATTTTTCCCTGCCGGCCTGGCCGGATCTGTACCGATTTGCCTTCTTTTACCCTTTGTCTGACGCCCCTTGCCGTTCACCCCGGCAACCGGAACGTGCGTCTGGCAGCGGGCCACACGCTTGGAAGGCGGTCATTTGAAATCAGTGAATTCAAGAGGTTTGAACCCACATGTTGCTGATGATTGATAACTACGATTCCTTTACCTACAACGTTGTGCAGTACCTGGGCGAGCTGGGTGCCGAGGTCAAGGTCGTGCGCAACGACGAACTGACCGTCGCCGAGATCGCGGCACTGAATCCGGAACGCATCGTAGTTTCGCCTGGCCCGTGCACACCGAACGAAGCGGGCATCTCCCTGGAAGCCATTCAGTATTTTGCCGGCAAGCTGCCAATTCTCGGCGTGTGCCTGGGCCATCAGTCCATTGGCCAGGCGTTTGGCGGCGATGTGGTGCGCGCGCGCCAGGTGATGCACGGCAAGACCAGCCCGGTATTCCACAAGGATCTGGGCGTGTTCCACGGCTTGAACCTGCCCGTGACCGTGACCCGTTATCACTCGTTGGTGGTCAAGCGCGACACCCTGCCCGAGTGCCTGGAACTGACGGCCTGGACCCAGCTGGAGGACGGCTCGGTCGACGAGATCATGGGCCTGCGCCACAAGACACTGAATATCGAAGGGGTGCAGTTTCACCCTGAATCGATCCTGACCGAGCAGGGCTACGAGCTGTTCGCCAATTTTCTCAAGCAGAGCGGCGGCACGCGCTAAGGACTTTCCATGGATATCAAGACTGCCCTGGGCCGTATCGTCGGTCACCTGGACCTGAGCACCGCTGAAATGAGCGATGTGATGCGCGAGATCATGACCGGCCAATGCTCCGACGCACAGATCGGCGCGTTTATGATGGCCATGCGCATGAAGAGCGAAAGCATCGACGAAATCGTCGGTGCCGTATCGGTTATGCGCGAGCTGGCGGACAAGGTCGAACTCAAGACCCTCGACGGCGTGGTCGATGTGGTCGGCACCGGCGGCGACGGTGCGAACATCTTCAACGTATCGACGGCGTCCTCGTTCGTGGTCGCGGCAGCGGGTTGCACCGTGGCCAAGCACGGCAACCGCGCGGTGTCCGGCAAAAGTGGCAGCGCGGACCTGCTGGAAGCGGCCGGCATCTACCTGAACCTGACGCCGGTACAGGTGGCACGCTGTATCGACAGCGTCGGCATTGGCTTCATGTTCGCCCAATCCCACCACGGCGCGATGAAACACGCGGCCGGCCCGCGCAAGGACCTCGGCCTGCGTACCCTGTTCAATATGCTCGGCCCGCTTACGAATCCGGCCGGTGTGAAGCATCAAGTCGTCGGTGTATTCAGCCAGGCGTTGTGCCGGCCACTGGCCGAAGTGCTGCAGCGCCTGGGCAGCAAGCATGTGCTGGTGGTGCATTCCAAAGATGGCCTGGACGAATTCAGCCTGGCGGCGCCAACCTTCGTGGCGGAGTTGAAGAACGACCAAGTTACAGAATATTGGGTCGAGCCTGAGGACCTGGGCATGAAGAGCCAGAGCCTGCATGGCCTGGCGGTGGAAAGCCCAGCGGCGTCGCTGGAATTGATTCGTGATGCCTTGGGGCGACGCAAGACCGAAAACGGTCAAAAAGCCGCGGAAATGATTGTGCTCAATGCTGGCGCGGCACTTTACGCAGCCGACCATGCCTATAGTCTTAAGGAAGGTGTCGCCTTGGCCCACGATGCGCTGCACACCGGTCTGGCTCGCGAGAAACTTGAAGAACTCGGAGCATTCACCGCCGTATTCAAGATGGAGAATGAAGCATGAGTGTTCCGACCGTTCTGGAAAAAATCCTGGCGCGCAAGGCTGAAGAAGTCGCCGAGCGCCGTGCCCGTGTGAGCCTGGCCGAGCTGGAAGCCCTGGCAAAAGCTGCTGATGCGCCACGAGGGTTTGCCAAGGCCTTGCTCGAACAGGCCAAGAAGAAGCAGCCGGCGGTGATCGCCGAGATCAAGAAGGCCTCACCGAGCAAAGGCGTGATCCGCGAACACTTCGTGCCACAGGAAATCGCCGTCAGCTATGAAAAGGGCGGGGCGACGTGCCTGTCCGTACTGACCGATGTCGATTTCTTCCAAGGCTCCGACCTGTTCCTGCAGCAGGCGCGCGCCGCGTGCACGTTGCCGGTGATCCGCAAGGACTTCATGGTTGATCCTTACCAGATCGTCGAAGCCCGTGCCTTGGGCGCTGACTGTGTGCTGCTGATCGTTTCCGCACTGGATGACGTGAAGATGGCCGAGCTGGCAGCGGTAGCCAAGAGCGTAGGCCTGGATGTATTGGTCGAGGTGCACGACGGCGACGAGTTGGAGCGTGCGCTGAAGACCCTCGACACACCGCTGGTGGGGGTCAACAACCGTAACCTGCACACCTTCGATGTCAGCCTGGAAACCACCCTCGACCTGCTGCCGCGTATTCCGCGTGACCGCTTGGTGATCACCGAGAGCGGCATCGTCAACCGCGCCGATGTGGAGCTGATGGAGATCAGCGAGGTGTATTCGTTCCTGGTCGGCGAGACGTTCATGCGCGCCGAGAACCCAGGGGCGGAACTGCAGCGTCTGTTCTTCCCGGAGCGGGGTGGGGCGGTCAGCGGTTCCACACTGGATTGATCCCAGCGCAGTCGAGATGTGAAACGCAGTAAAAGTGTGGGAGGGGGCTTGCTCCCGATAGCGGTGGTTCGGTTGACTGATTCACGACTGATACACCGCCATCGGGAGCAAGGCCCCTCCCACATTGGTCTTGTGCTTATTCAGGTAGGTCAATGTAGATGACTAAGCTGGTTTCGATGACTGTGCAAGCAGGCCTTGCCGCCGAGCAGGACTTGCTGGCCGCCGTCTGCGCGGGTGAGCGGGAATACGGGCTGTTGTTCTGGCAACCCAACGATCAAGCCTTGGTCATGCCGCGACGTTTGAGCCGATTGCCGGCTTTTGAAGCGGCCAGCCGAGTCTCGGCAGAGGCCGGTTGGCCGGTGCTGTTGCGCGAAACCGGCGGTGAGCCGGTGCCGCAGTCGGCCGCCACGGTCAATATCGCCTTGGTCTATGCGCCGCCGCGCAGTGAGGGGGATCAAGGGCGCATCGAAACCGGCTACCAGCGCCTGTGCCAGCCGATCTGCGATGTGTTGCTTGAATTGGGCGGCGAGGCGTCTATTGGCGAAATCGATGGCGCGTTCTGCGACGGTCGTTACAACGTCAATCTCAACGGCCGGAAAATGGTCGGCACGGCCCAACGTTGGCGGCAGAGCGGTGGTCGCCCAGTGGGGTTGGTACACGGTGCTTTATTGCTGGATAACGATCGCGATGAGTTGGTTGCGGCGGTCAATCGTTTCAATCAAGCCTGTGGCCTGGAACAGCGGGTGCGTGCCGAGAGCCATATCGCGCTGCACGAAGTGTTTCCCGTGCCGGACGCAATCAGCCGGCTCGACACCTTGTACCGTCAGATGTTGGCAGGCTTGCTGCCAGGCTAACGGGTTCCGAACACCACCATCGTCTTGCCTTTGACGTGCACCAGGTTGCGCTCTTCCAGATCCTTGAGCACACGCCCCACCATTTCCCGCGAACAGCCCACGATGCGCCCGATTTCCTGGCGCGTGACCTTGATCTGCATCCCGTCGGGGTGGGTCATGGCGTCGGGCTGCTTGCACAGCTCCAGCAGGCAGCGAGCGACACGCCCGGTCACGTCGAAGAACGCCAGGTCGCCGACCTTGCGCGTGGTATCGCGCAGACGTTGGGCGATCTGCCCACTCAGGGCATACAGAATGTCGGGATCATGTTGGGCCAGTTCGCGAAATTTCGTATAGCTGATCTCAGCCACTTCGCACTCCACCTTGGTGCGCACCCAAGCGCTGCGCTGTTGCTCCTTGCCAGCCTGCTCGAACAGCCCCAGCTCGCCGAAAAAATCCCCGGTGTTGAGGTAGGCGATGATCATTTCGCGACCGTCTTCGTCCTCGATCAGGATGGTGACCGAGCCCTTGATAATGAAGAACAGTGTTTCGGAGCGCTCGCCCGCGCAGATGATGTTGTGCTTGGCCGGATGACGCCGGCGCTGGCAATGCATCAGCAGCTTGTCGAGGTTCTTGATCTTGGGTGTGGGAGTAAGAGCAACCATGGTTGTATCCCGAAAAACTGCACGATGTGGTTGGATTTGTTTTTATCAGCGCGACCGGCATTGATACACGCTGTACAAACGATGGCAATGCGCCATTGATTTGGCGCCAGCTTACCAGACACATTCTGACTCGATTAGCGTATTTCACCGGCAAACGCTGTTATTGATCGTTTTCCTGCAGGGCGCTGCCGCTGCGAGGCCCTGTGCTAAGCTGGCGACCCTTTTTTAGCAGTGGAGTCTGGGCGATGAAGGCACGCATCCAATGGGCGGGCGAAGCCATGTTCCTCGGTGAATCGGGCAGTGGCCATGTGGTGGTCATGGACGGCCCGCCGGAAGCCGGTGGCCGCAACCTGGGTGTACGCCCGATGGAAATGTTGCTGCTGGGTGTCGGCGGTTGCAGCAATTTCGACGTGGTCAGTATCCTGAAAAAATCCCGTCAGGCCGTGGAAAGCTGCGAAGCCTTTCTGGAAGCCGAACGCGCAACCGAAGATCCCAAGGTGTTTACCAAGATCCATATGCATTTTGTGGTAAAGGGGCGCGCGCTGAAGGAAGCGCAGGTCAAGCGTGCCATCGAGCTGTCGGCAGAGAAGTACTGCTCGGCGTCGATCATGCTGGGCGCGGCCGGTGTGGTCATTACCCATGATTACGAAATCATCGAGCTCGGCTGATTGATCGTTCCCACGCTCTGCGTGGGAATGCATCTCGTGACGCTCCGCGTCACCCTTGCGCAGGTGCCGGATTTTGCGCTGAAAGCGGGACGCGGGGCGTCCTGGGTGGCATTCCCACGCGGAGCGTGGGAATGATCTTCATGCTTCAGATTCTGTAGGTGCTCTTGGTCATGACCTTGGCCAGCATGCTCATGCCGAATCTCACCGGCGCAGGAAAGCGGAAGCCGCCGGCATCCAGTGCGCTTTCAGCGTGGTGCTCTTCATCGATGCGCATCTGCTCAAGAATGGCCCGGGACTTTTCGTCCTCGGCCGGCAGTTGTTCAAGGTGTTCGTCCAGGTGCTTGCAGACCTGACGTTCGGTGGCTGCGACAAAACCGAGGCTGACCTTGTCACTGATCAGGCCGGCAGCGGCGCCGATACCGAACGACAAACCATAGAACAGCGGGTTCAGCACACTGGGATGACTGCCCAGCTGGCGAATGCGTTGTTCGCACCACGCCAGGTGGTCGATCTCTTCCTCGGCCGCGTGCTCCATCGCTGCACGTACCTGCGGTAACTTGGCGGTCAGGGCCTGGCCCTGGTACAACGCCTGGGCACAGACTTCACCGGTGTGGTTGATGCGCATCAGCCCGGCCACATGGCGGGTTTCGGTCTCGCTCATCTGTGCGTCCGGCTGCACGATGGCGGGTGACGGGCGGTACGGTTGGCCGCTGAACGGCAGCAGCGTACGCATGGCCGTGTCGGCTTGCAGCAACAGACGGTCAATCGGCGAGTAGTGACGTTGGGTAGTCATGCTGACCTCCGGGAAGAATCTCGGCGGCCAGTTTACCGCAAGAGAGGACGGCGCGTTTGCGCTGAGTCAATTTGCCCCTGCGCACTCAGCCCGGCGGCCAGTTCATCTGGCGCTGACCCAGCACATGCATATGAATGTGGTAAACGGTCTGCCCGCCGTCTTCGTTGCAGTTCATCACCACGCGGAAGCCTTTTTCGCAGCCTAGTTCCACCGCCAGGCGCTGGGCGGTGAACAGGATATGGCCGGCCAGGGCTTTGTCGTCTTCGGTCAGGTCATTGAGGGTGCGAATGGGCTTTTTCGGGATGACCAGAAAATGGACCGGCGCCTGTGGGGCGATGTCGTGGAAAGCGAGGACTTGGTCATCTTCATAGATGATGTTCGCGGGTATTTCCCGGTTGATGATCTTGGTGAACAGAGTATCCACAGCTGTTTCTCCAGGGTGAAAGTGAAGGTGAGTGTACTTAAGCGGTCAACGCGGGCAATAGGCCTTGTTGATGCCGCCGGCAATTTTGCGGGTCAGCCAGCGCGGGCTCAGGCGTGGGCTGAATGCCAGCCAGCGGTTGCGCCGTCCGGGGATGATGATGGCCTTGTTCTTCTCCAGCGCACGCACGGTGTAGAGCGCGACTTCTTCGGGGCTCATCAACTGTTGGCTGCGGTCGAGCTTTGCGGTGTCCATTTGCGCGGTACCGAAGAAGGCGGTGCGCGTGGGGCCGGGGCACAGCACCGAGACGTTGATGCCACAGGTCTTCAGTTCCTCGCGCAAGCCTTCGGAGAAGTGCAGCACAAAGGCTTTGCTCGCGTAGTAGCTGCTCATCCACGGGCCTGGCTGGAAGGCGGCGACCGAAGCCACGTTGAGAATCTGCCCGCCGCCGTGCAGCGCCATGGCATTGCCCAACGCATGGCACATGCGGGTCAGGGCGAGGATGTTGACTTCGATCAGGTCCTGCTCGGTCATCCAGTCCTGGGCCAGGAACGGCCCGCTGGTGCCGATACCGGCGCAGTTGACCAGCAGGTCGATCTGCCGCTCACCTTCTTCGAGTTCCAGCAAAAAACCCGACAACCGCAGCGGCTCGCCAAGGTCACAGGCGCGAAATAGCACCTCGACGCCGAAACGCTGAGTCAATTCGATCGCAATGCTTTCCAGCTGATCACGCTGGCGGGCCACCAGAATCAAGCTGCGGCCACGTCGGGCCAGGGCTTCGGCCAAAGCCAGGCCGATACCGCTGGAGGCACCGGTGATCAGAGCGTAACGGGTCATGCCTTTCTCCATCGCAACGCCGCCGGCCTGTGACAGAGGCATCACAGGCGGCGGGCGTTTCTTCACTGTTCTGGAGAGTCTACAGGTTCGGCCGCGTCGTCAGCACTTTGCGCGGCGTCTTCATCACCGATGACGCTTTGGTCGGCATCTTCATCGGTGCTCAGGGAGCTGCTTTCATAGCTGCTGCCCATGTTGGCTTCGAGTTGATCCAGATAGCCGTTCATGCCCAGGGTGACCACGACGATGAGCATCAACGGGATAAACGCCAGCCACAACGAAGCCAGGATTTTAACCGCTGTGGAGTTGCGCGGTGGGGGCGCACCGTACTGGTTGGCGCCAGTGTTACCCGGCAGTACCAGCAGCAGCAGAGGGAAAACGCTGTTCACCAGCGGAACCAGGTTCAGCAAATACAGCCAGCCAGACCAGCCCAGGTCGTGCAGGCGCTGCACGCCGATTTGCACGCTTACCACGACGAGCGCAACGAACAGTGCAAAGCCCAGCAGCGAACCGAGAATGATCGCGATCGTTGGCGAGGCAGTGGCCACCGCGAAACCCACGGTGCTGATGATGCCTGCAGCCACAAGCATCGCGACGGTCAGTGCCAGCGTCCAGGCGAGATAGCGCAGGCGACCGATACGCCCGTGGATAGTGAAGACCTTGAGCGTGGCGTACTCCGGCAAGTTATCACCGACCGCAGCGCGTGGCGGTGCGTAAGGCGATGCGGCGGCGTGCGAGAAGTCCGAGGCCGATGCGCCTGTCTCGTGGGTTTCGGCAAGGCTGAAAGCCACGGGTTGTTCGGCTTCGATACGTGCTTCGACGCCGGCGTTTTGCAAGGCGGTGAGGTAGGTGTCGGCATCGGCGCGGGACAGATCGCGCTTGAGCGCGACCGGGCGGCCGGTGAAAAGCTTTTCGATCGCTTCGACATCGCTCTTGAACAGCTCGGCGAGGTTCAGTTTGGCGGTGGTGCTTTCGACACCCGGGCGCAAGGCTCCGTCGAACACAATCTTGAAACGGCTGTCGCTCATGCGGGCATCCTTGTCACTTGATCAGGGGAGGGTATGCAGGCTGCCCAATTGGCAGGCCTGGTATTTGGTTCAACGTGGCCAGCGTAATTGTGCCGCGTTTTCGCGTGCCTGGCGGTATTGCGCATCCAGTCGCGCGACGAGTTCATCCACGCTCGGCAAATCATTGATCTCACCGACGCCTTGGCCGGCAGACCATACAGTCTTCCATGCTTTGGCCTCATCGCTCAACGGTTTGAGCTTGGAGCCGAGGTTGACCTCACCTTTGCCCTGAAGGGCAGCGAGATCAAAACCGGCGTTTTCCAGGCTCTGGCGCATAAAGCTTGCAGGCACGCCGGAAACAGCCGGAGTGTGCACGATGTCGGCGGCGCGCGCTGTGAGCAGCATCTCTTTATACGCATCCGGGGCATGGCTTTCGGTGGTGCCGATAAAGCGCGTGCCGAAATACGCCAGGTCCGCGCCAAGCACTTGGGCGGCGAGAATCTCCCGACCGTGGTTGAGACAGCCGGCCAGCAACAGGGTTTTGTCGAAGAACTGGCGTATCTCGGCAATCAGCGCAAACGGGCTCCAGGTGCCGGCGTGACCACCCGCGCCGGCGGCGACCGCGATCAGGCCGTCGACGCCCGCTTCAGCGGCTTTTTCGGCATGGCGACGAGTAGTTACGTCATGAAACACCAGGCCGCCGTAGCTGTGCACGGCATCGACCAGTTCCTTCACCGCACCGAGGCTGGTGATAACGATGGGCACTTTGTGCTCGACGCAGATCGCCAGGTCGGCCGCCAGTCGTGGGTTACTGTTGTGCACGATCAGGTTGACGGCATAGGGTGCCGGGTTATCCAACAGCGCCAGGCCGGCTTCGATTTCCTCCAGCCAGGCCTTGAAACCGCTGCTTTCGCGTTGATTGAGCGCCGGGAAACTGCCGACGACCCCGTTGCGGCAGCAGGCCAGCACCAGTTGCGGGTTGGAAATCAGGAACATCGGCGCAGCCACCACAGGCAGGCGCAAACGTTGTTCAAGCAGGGCGGGCAGCGACATTGGAGGTTCCCCGGGTAATTGACGTTAAAACGGTTTGACCACGACCAGAATTACGACCGCCAGCAATATCAGAACGGGCACTTCATTGAACCAGCGATAAAAGACATGGCTGCGGGTGTTTTCGCCACGGGCAAAGCGTTTTACCTGCGCGCCGCACATGTGGTGGTAGCCGATCAGCAGGACGACCAGGGTGAGTTTGGCGTGGATCCACGCGCCCGATTGGAAAATACCGGGGTTGAGCACCAGCAACCAGATGCCGAAGACCAGCGTGGCAACCATCGCCGGGCCCATGATGCCCCGGTACAGCTTGCGTTCCATGACGCTGAAGCGCTCCTTGCTGACGGTGTCTTCGCTTTGGGCGTGGTAGACAAACAGGCGTGGCAGGTAGAACAACCCGGCAAACCAGCAGACGATGCTGACGATATGGAAGGCTTTGACCCATAGATAGAGCATTTTCAGTAATTCCCAGGTTCACGGTAGCGAAGATAGTAGTAGCTCATGCGCCCGTACGTCACGTTGGCGGTTGTCGCAGGGCGATACGGCCCCTATTATCGACGGCTTTCCAGTGGGTTCGTTGAGGGCAGGTTTATGGTCAAGGTCGGTATCGTCGGCGGCACGGGTTACACCGGTGTCGAATTGCTGCGTCTGTTGGCTCAGCATCCGCAGGCTGAGGTGGTGGTTATCACTTCACGCTCCGAGGCTGGCCTGGCCGTGGCCGATATGTACCCCAATCTGCGAGGCCACTATGACGGCCTGGCCTTCAGTGTGCCGGACATCAAGACGTTGGGCGCCTGCGATGTGGTGTTCTTCGCCACGCCTCACGGGGTTGCGCACGCGTTGGCTGGCGAGCTATTGGCGGCGGGCACCAAGGTTATCGATCTGTCGGCGGACTTCCGCCTGCAAGATGCCGATGAGTGGGCCAAGTGGTACGGCCAGCCCCACGGCGCGCCAGAGTTACTGGAGGAGGCGGTGTACGGCTTGCCGGAAGTCAATCGTGAACAGATCAAGCAGGCCCGCCTGATCGCGGTGCCGGGTTGCTACCCGACTGCGACCCAGCTGGGTTTCCTGCCGCTGCTGGAAGCCGGCTTGGCGGATGCTTCGCGTCTGATCGCGGACTGCAAGTCGGGCGTCAGCGGAGCCGGTCGTGGGGCCGCAGTAGGCTCGCTGTACTCCGAGACGTCGGAAAGCATGAAGGCCTATGCGGTAAAAGGGCATCGTCACCTGCCTGAAATCCGCCAGGGGTTGCGCCGTGCTGCGGGTAAGGATGTGGGCCTGACCTTCGTACCGCACCTGACGCCGATGATCCGTGGGATCCACTCCACGTTGTACGCGACCGTTGTCGATCGCTCGGTAGACCTGCAGGCATTGTTCGAGAAGCGTTATGCCAACGAACCGTTCGTCGATGTGATGCCGACGGGCAGCCATCCGGAAACCCGTAGCGTGCGGGGCGCCAACGTGTGCCGGATTGCGGTGCATCGTCCGCAGGATGGCGACCTGGTGGTGGTATTGTCGGTGATCGATAACCTGGTCAAGGGCGCATCGGGCCAGGCGGTGCAGAACATGAACATCCTGTTTGGTCTGGATGAGAAGTTGGGCTTGTCCCATGCGGGCATGTTGCCTTAAAGGCAGCCGCAAGCTTCAAGTTGTCAGCGGCAAGCTTGGACCTCAACGGCTTGAAGCTTGTCGCTGCTCCCATAATAGTTGACCGCTTTTCTAGGAGAAGCGGATAATACCGGCCATCACGCATATGGCGGCGCTACGCCGGGAGATTATCAGCATGAGCGTTGAATCCTTCACCCCCACGGCTTTGCAATTCACCCACGGTGCTGCGCACAAGGTGAAGAGCCTGGTCGATGAAGAGGGTAATGATCGCTTGAAGCTGCGCGTATTCGTTACGGGCGGCGGTTGTTCAGGGTTTCAGTACGGTTTTACCTTCGATGAAGATGTGGCCGATGACGACACCATCGTTGAGCGCGAGGGCGTGAGCCTGGTCGTTGATCCGATGAGCTTCCAGTACCTGGCGGGTGCTGAAGTGGATTACCAGGAAGGGCTCGAGGGGTCGCGTTTCGTGATCAAGAACCCTAACGCTACGACGACCTGTGGTTGTGGGTCTTCGTTCTCGATCTGATCGAAGCCTGATCTGCACGCATAAAAAACGCCGCTTGGCTTTGATCGGCCAAGCGGCGTTTTGCTGCCTGGAGATCAGGCCGGGTAGATCGCGCCCAGCACGCGCAGCCCGCGAGCACCTGTGACGCTAGGGCGGTTCGCGGCGATGCCTTCCAGGCAGCAGTGGGCCAGCCAGGCGAAGGCCATGGCTTCCACCCAGTCGGGGTCTACACCATAGAACGCGGTGCTACTGACCTGTGTGGACGGTAGCAGCGCGGCCAATCGATCCATCAGCGTCCCGTTGTGAGCGCCGCCGCCGCATATCAACAGGGTTTCTGTCTGAGGTTGGGCGCTTTGCAGAGATTCGACGATGGTCAGGCTGGTCAGCTCCAGCAATGTGGCTTGCACGTCCTCGGGAAGAAACGCTGGCAGCCCGTCGAGATGTTGCTGCAGCCAACGCAGATTGAAAACTTCCCGGCCGGTACTTTTCGGGCCTTTGGTCGCGAAAAAAGGGTCGCTGAGCAGCGTGTTGAGTAACTGCAGCTGAACCTTGCCGCTGGCTGCCCATTGCCCGTCACGATCAAAGTGCTCGCCACGTTGATGATGAATCCACGCGTCCAGCAAGACATTACCCGGGCCGCAGTCGAAGCCCGATACCGGCCTGCCGGTTTCTATCAGGC
Organism: Pseudomonas sp. R4-35-07; assembly: GCF_003852235.1. Lineage (NCBI taxonomy): Bacteria > Pseudomonadati > Pseudomonadota > Gammaproteobacteria > Pseudomonadales > Pseudomonadaceae > Pseudomonas > Pseudomonas sp. R4-35-07. Next base: position 5,222,587 of record NZ_CP027732.1, on the reverse strand, counting down.
TCAGGTTGCTGAAACCGCCGACATTCAACACCGCACGCTTGCCGGTACTTTCACCGAACAGCGCCTCGTGGAAGGCAGGTACCAAGGGGGCGCCCTGACCGCCTGCGGCTACGTCGCGGCTGCGAAAGTCACTGACCACTGTGATGCCGGTCAGCTCGGTGAGCAACGCGGGGTTGCCAATCTGTACGGTAAACCCCCGGGCAGGTTCATGGCGGATGGTCTGCCCATGGCTGCCAATCGCACGGATGTCCTGGGGCTTGAGGTTTTGCTGGTCTAGCACAGTGTGGATGCCGTGAGCGGCAAGTGTTACCCAGGCTTGCTGGGCGACTGCCGAACGGGCGATCTCGTCCGGGCCGCTGGCGCACAGGCTGAGCAGCTCGGCGCGCAGGGGGGCAGGCATGGGGATGTAATGGGTGGTGATCAGACTGATCGCCGAATCCTGTTCGATAAGGGCGATATCCAGGCCATCGAGGCTGGTCCCGGACATCACACCGATATAGCGCGGCATGCCTTAACGCTTCGCCGAAGCCAGCAGGGTGGAACGCTCCTGATCCATGCGGGCCATCAGCGGCTGGCTTTGTTGCATGAAGCGCGCGCGTTCTGCCTTGGCGATCGGGTCGGCCATTGGCAGTTTCTGGCCCAATGGATCTACGTGTACCCCGTTGACCTGGAATTCATAATGCAAGTGCGGCCCGGTGGACAGGCCAGTCGTGCCGATGTAACCGATCACTTGCCCCTGCTTCACGTTGCCACCGGTTTTGACGCCTTTGGCGAACCCTTGCATGTGGCCGTATAGCGTACGGTAGGTGTTGCCGTGCTGGATGATCACTGTGTTGCCGTAACCACCGCGACGTCCGGCCAACAGAACCTTACCGTCGCCAGCTGCTTTGATTGGCGTGCCACGGGGAGCGGCATAGTCGACACCTTTGTGGGCGCGGATTTTGTTCAGAATTGGATGCTTGCGACCCATGGAGAAACGCGAGCTAATACGAGCGAAGTCCACCGGTGTACGGATGAACGCCTTGCGCATGCTGTTGCCATCCGCAGTGTAGTAACTGGTATTGCCCTGTTTGTTGGTGTAACGCACTGCGGTGTAGGTTTTGCCGCGGTTGGTGAAGCGCGCAGAGAGGATATTGCCGGTGCCGACCACTTTGCCGTTGGCGACTTTCTGCTCGTAGATCACATCGAATTCGTCACCCTGGCGGATGTCCTGGGCAAAGTCGATGTCGTAGCCAAATACACTGGCCATGTCCATGGTCATGCTGTGGGACAGGCCCGCACGGGCGGCGGATTGCGACAGCGAGCTATTGATCACGCCGTGTACGTAGGCAGAACGCATGACCGGTTTGGTGGTAATGCGATTGAAGGCAAAGCCCTTTGCGCCCTTGCTCAGGCTGATGCTTTCCAGGTCATTGATATTGGTGTGCAGGTTGTTCAACTGGCCATCGGGCGTCAGTTCGAACTCAAGCTTCTGGCCATGTTTGAGCTGGGTGAATTGCTTGGCTTGCTTATCGGTGGCCAGCACGTCATTGACGGTCGCGGCAGGCAATCCGACCTTTTCGAACAGCGTTGAGAGTGTGTCGCCTTTACTCACGATCACTTCGCGGTGCTGAGGACTCTTGACTGCAATTGCTGCGGGCTTTTCCTGGACGGCTTCCTGAGTCTCTTCGGGCGTGTTTTCAATCTGCGCGAACGGCGACTCAGCAGGGGGATTTGTGGCTTGTTGGGCGTCGGAAGCGTCTTGATCTTGTGTCAGTTGCTCAACAGGGCTTTCCAGGTCGAGGCTTAGGGATGTTCGTTTGGCTTCTACGTCACTGGAAGGGAATACCAGGAGTGCCAGGCTGAGAAGGGCGGCGATACCACTTGCGGCAAGCAGGTGGGTCTTCGGGTAAAGCGGCGGCGCTTTAGACGGTTCAGTGGTCATAGGTATTTTGACTTTGAAGATGAAATGGAAAAGATGAATGACATGATGAAGATGAAATAACTGTATAAAATATAACCAAATCATCTGTGGCGCAAGCTCGCGAACGCTGGGCTTGCGTAATGGTGTCCGTGCGCAGGGCAAAACTTGTAATTAGGCCCTGATCTTGTATGGTTGGTTCCCTTTTGAATCTGAGCCTTGCGGGTCTGTTATGAAGTCGGTTGAAGAGCAGCTAGCGCTGATAAAACGTGGTGCGGAAGAACTGTTGGTCGAAGCTGAGCTGGTCGAAAAGCTCAAGCGCGGCCAGCCCCTGCGTATTAAGGCCGGCTTTGACCCAACCGCGCCGGATCTGCACCTTGGCCATACCGTGCTTATTAATAAGCTGCGTCAGTTCCAGGAGCTGGGTCATCAAGTCATCTTCCTTATCGGCGACTTCACCGGGATGATCGGCGACCCGAGCGGCAAGAGTGCGACGCGTCCGCCGCTGACGCGCGAGCAGGTGCTCGACAACGCTGAGACCTACAAGACCCAGGTATTCAAAATCCTTGATCCGGCCAAAACCGAGGTGGCATTCAATTCCACCTGGATGGACCAGATGGGGCCGGCGGATTTCATTCGCCTGACGTCGCAATACACTGTTGCGCGCATGCTCGAGCGGGATGACTTCGACAAGCGCTACTCCACCAATCAGCCGATTGCTATTCATGAGTTTCTTTACCCGTTGGTCCAGGGGTATGACTCGGTGGCTTTGCGTGCGGATGTCGAGCTGGGTGGCACGGATCAAAAGTTCAACCTGTTGATGGGGCGTGAGCTTCAGCGTGCCTATGGGCAGGAAGCTCAGTGCATCTTGACCATGCCGTTGCTGGAGGGGTTGGACGGCGTCAAGAAGATGTCCAAGTCGTTGGGTAACTATGTTGGCATCCAGGAAGCGCCGGGCGTGATGTACGGCAAGCTGGTTTCCATTCCGGATTCGTTGATGTGGCGTTACTTCGAATTGCTGAGCTTTCGCTCGATGGATGAGATCAATGCGTTGCGTGCCGATGTGGAAGCAGGCGCCAATCCGCGTGATGTGAAGATCAAGCTGGCCGAAGAAATCGTGGCGCGCTTTCATGGTGAAGAGGCTGCGGCCAACGCTCACCGTGCGGCGGGTAATCGTATGAAGGATGGCGAGTTGCCAGACGACCTGCCGGAGATCGAGTTGACGGCGACCGAGGCAATGCCGATCGCAGCTGTCCTTAATAAGGCTGGCCTGGTGAAGAACTCAGCGGTTGCCCGTGATCTTCTCGGCTCGGGTGGTGTGCGTATCGATGGTGAGGTAGTTGATCGCACCTTTATATACGAGCTGGGCGCGACTCACGTTTGCCAGGCGGGGAAGAAGGCATTTGCGCGCATTACGCTCAAATCCGAATAAGTCGTTAATAAGGGCTTGACGGCGAATTATATCTCTCTATAATTCGCCCCACTTCCGGCGCAGTCGAAACGGAAACTCCTTGGTAAACAATGAGTTAAGTAGGTTTCGGCGGCAGGTTGCTTCAGTTCATCGAAGCCGAAAGGAAGTTGAAAAAGAGGTGTTGACAGCAGCGTGTAACGCTGTAGAATTCGCCTCCCGCTTACGAGAGATCGCAAGCGCAAGTGGTTGAAGTTGTTGAAGAAATCTTCGAAAACTTCTGAAAATAACCACTTGACAGCAAATGAGGCTGCTGTAGAATGCGCGCCTCGGTTGAGACGAATAGCTCTTAACCAACCGCTCTTTAACAACTGAATCAAGCAATTCGTGTGGGTGCTTGTGGAGTCAGACTGATAGTCAACAAGATTATCAGCATCACAAGTTACTCCGCGAGAAATCAAAGATGTAACCAACGATTGCTGAGCCAAGTTTAGGGTTTCTTAAAAACCCAAAGATGTTTGAACTGAAGAGTTTGATCATGGCTCAGATTGAACGCTGGCGGCAGGCCTAACACATGCAAGTCGAGCGGTAGAGAGAAGCTTGCTTCTCTTGAGAGCGGCGGACGGGTGAGTAATGCCTAGGAATCTGCCTGGTAGTGGGGGATAACGTTCGGAAACGGACGCTAATACCGCATACGTCCTACGGGAGAAAGCAGGGGACCTTCGGGCCTTGCGCTATCAGATGAGCCTAGGTCGGATTAGCTAGTTGGTGAGGTAATGGCTCACCAAGGCGACGATCCGTAACTGGTCTGAGAGGATGATCAGTCACACTGGAACTGAGACACGGTCCAGACTCCTACGGGAGGCAGCAGTGGGGAATATTGGACAATGGGCGAAAGCCTGATCCAGCCATGCCGCGTGTGTGAAGAAGGTCTTCGGATTGTAAAGCACTTTAAGTTGGGAGGAAGGGCAGTTACCTAATACGTGATTGTTTTGACGTTACCGACAGAATAAGCACCGGCTAACTCTGTGCCAGCAGCCGCGGTAATACAGAGGGTGCAAGCGTTAATCGGAATTACTGGGCGTAAAGCGCGCGTAGGTGGTTTGTTAAGTTGGATGTGAAATCCCCGGGCTCAACCTGGGAACTGCATTCAAAACTGACTGACTAGAGTGTGGTAGAGGGTGGTGGAATTTCCTGTGTAGCGGTGAAATGCGTAGATATAGGAAGGAACACCAGTGGCGAAGGCGACCACCTGGACCAACACTGACACTGAGGTGCGAAAGCGTGGGGAGCAAACAGGATTAGATACCCTGGTAGTCCACGCCGTAAACGATGTCAACTAGCCGTTGGGAGCCTTGAGCTCTTAGTGGCGCAGCTAACGCATTAAGTTGACCGCCTGGGGAGTACGGCCGCAAGGTTAAAACTCAAATGAATTGACGGGGGCCCGCACAAGCGGTGGAGCATGTGGTTTAATTCGAAGCAACGCGAAGAACCTTACCAGGCCTTGACATCCAATGAACTTTCCAGAGATGGATTGGTGCCTTCGGGAACATTGAGACAGGTGCTGCATGGCTGTCGTCAGCTCGTGTCGTGAGATGTTGGGTTAAGTCCCGTAACGAGCGCAACCCTTGTCCTTAGTTACCAGCACGTCATGGTGGGCACTCTAAGGAGACTGCCGGTGACAAACCGGAGGAAGGTGGGGATGACGTCAAGTCATCATGGCCCTTACGGCCTGGGCTACACACGTGCTACAATGGTCGGTACAGAGGGTTGCCAAGCCGCGAGGTGGAGCTAATCCCAGAAAACCGATCGTAGTCCGGATCGCAGTCTGCAACTCGACTGCGTGAAGTCGGAATCGCTAGTAATCGCGAATCAGAATGTCGCGGTGAATACGTTCCCGGGCCTTGTACACACCGCCCGTCACACCATGGGAGTGGGTTGCACCAGAAGTAGCTAGTCTAACCTTCGGGAGGACGGTTACCACGGTGTGATTCATGACTGGGGTGAAGTCGTAACAAGGTAGCCGTAGGGGAACCTGCGGCTGGATCACCTCCTTAATCGACGACATCAGCTGCTCCATAAGTTCCCACACGAATTGCTTGATTCATTGAAGAAGACGATAGAAGCAGCTTTAAGCTCCAAGCTGATAGCTCTTAGCTAATCAGTTGCGCTCGAAATTGGGTCTGTAGCTCAGTTGGTTAGAGCGCACCCCTGATAAGGGTGAGGTCGGCAGTTCGAATCTGCCCAGACCCACCAATTTTGTTATGGGGCCATAGCTCAGCTGGGAGAGCGCCTGCCTTGCACGCAGGAGGTCAACGGTTCGATCCCGTTTGGCTCCACCATTAACTGTTTCTGCTGTTAGAGTTTAGAAATGAGTATTCCGCTGTGAATATTGATTTCTAGTCTTTGATTAGATCGTTCTTTAAAAATTTGGGTATGTGATAGAAAGATAGACTGACCGTTACTTTCACTGGTAACGGCTCAGGCTAAGGTAAAATTTGTGAGTCGCTCTTAATTGAGTATGATCGAATTTTCGGCGAATGTTGTCTTCACAGTATAACCAGATTGCTTGGGGTTATATGGTCAAGTGAAGAAGCGCATACGGTGGATGCCTTGGCAGTCAGAGGCGATGAAAGACGTGGTAGCCTGCGAAAAGCTTCGGGGAGTCGGCAAACAGACTTTGATCCGGAGATGTCTGAATGGGGGAACCCAGCCATCATAAGATGGTTACCTTACACTGAATACATAGGTGTATGGAGCGAACCAGGGGAACTGAAACATCTAAGTACCCTGAGGAAAAGAAATCAACCGAGATTCCCTTAGTAGTGGCGAGCGAACGGGGACTAGCCCTTAAGTGGCTTTGAGATTAGCGGAACGCTCTGGAAAGTGCGGCCATAGTGGGTGATAGCCCTGTACGCGAAAATCTCTTAGTCATGAAATCGAGTAGGACGGAGCACGAGAAACTTTGTCTGAATATGGGGGGACCATCCTCCAAGGCTAAATACTACTGACTGACCGATAGTGAACTAGTACCGTGAGGGAAAGGCGAAAAGAACCCCGGAGAGGGGAGTGAAATAGATCCTGAAACCGTATGCGTACAAGCAGTGGGAGCCTACTTTGTTAGGTGACTGCGTACCTTTTGTATAATGGGTCAGCGACTTATTTTCAGTGGCGAGCTTAACCGAATAGGGGAGGCGTAGCGAAAGCGAGTCTTAATAGGGCGTCTAGTCGCTGGGAATAGACCCGAAACCGGGCGATCTATCCATGGGCAGGTTGAAGGTTGGGTAACACTAACTGGAGGACCGAACCGACTACCGTTGAAAAGTTAGCGGATGACCTGTGGATCGGAGTGAAAGGCTAATCAAGCTCGGAGATAGCTGGTTCTCCTCGAAAGCTATTTAGGTAGCGCCTCATGTATCACTGTAGGGGGTAGAGCACTGTTTCGGCTAGGGGGTCATCCCGACTTACCAAACCGATGCAAACTCCGAATACCTACAAGTGCCGAGCATGGGAGACACACGGCGGGTGCTAACGTCCGTCGTGAAAAGGGAAACAACCCAGACCGTCAGCTAAGGTCCCAAAGTTATGGTTAAGTGGGAAACGATGTGGGAAGGCTTAGACAGCTAGGAGGTTGGCTTAGAAGCAGCCACCCTTTAAAGAAAGCGTAATAGCTCACTAGTCGAGTCGGCCTGCGCGGAAGATGTAACGGGGCTCAAACCATACACCGAAGCTACGGGTATCACGTAAGTGATGCGGTAGAGGAGCGTTCTGTAAGCCTGTGAAGGTGAGTTGAGAAGCTTGCTGGAGGTATCAGAAGTGCGAATGCTGACATGAGTAACGACAATGGGTGTGAAAAACACCCACGCCGAAAGACCAAGGTTTCCTGCGCAACGTTAATCGACGCAGGGTTAGTCGGTCCCTAAGGCGAGGCTGAAAAGCGTAGTCGATGGAAAACAGGTTAATATTCCTGTACTTCTGGTTATTGCGATGGAGGGACGGAGAAGGCTAGGCCAGCTTGGCGTTGGTTGTCCAAGTTTAAGGTGGTAGGCTGGAATCTTAGGTAAATCCGGGATTCTAAGGCCGAGAGCTGATGACGAGTCGTCTTTTAGACGACGAAGTGGTTGATGCCATGCTTCCAAGAAAAGCTTCTAAGCTTCAGGTAACCAGGAACCGTACCCCAAACCGACACAGGTGGTTGGGTAGAGAATACCAAGGCGCTTGAGAGAACTCGGGTGAAGGAACTAGGCAAAATGGCACCGTAACTTCGGGAGAAGGTGCGCCGGTGAGGGTGAAGGACTTGCTCCGTAAGCTCATGCCGGTCGAAGATACCAGGCCGCTGCGACTGTTTATTAAAAACACAGCACTCTGCAAACACGAAAGTGGACGTATAGGGTGTGACGCCTGCCCGGTGCCGGAAGGTTAATTGATGGGGTTAGCTAACGCGAAGCTCTTGATCGAAGCCCCGGTAAACGGCGGCCGTAACTATAACGGTCCTAAGGTAGCGAAATTCCTTGTCGGGTAAGTTCCGACCTGCACGAATGGCGTAACGATGGCGGCGCTGTCTCCACCCGAGACTCAGTGAAATTGAAATCGCTGTGAAGATGCAGTGTATCCGCGGCTAGACGGAAAGACCCCGTGAACCTTTACTATAGCTTTGCACTGGACTTTGAATTTGCTTGTGTAGGATAGGTGGGAGGCTTTGAAGCGTGGACGCCAGTCTGCGTGGAGCCAACCTTGAAATACCACCCTGGCAACTTTGAGGTTCTAACTCAGGTCCGTTATCCGGATCGAGGACAGTGTATGGTGGGTAGTTTGACTGGGGCGGTCTCCTCCTAAAGAGTAACGGAGGAGTACGAAGGTGCGCTCAGACCGGTCGGAAATCGGTCGTAGAGTATAAAGGCAAAAGCGCGCTTGACTGCGAGACAGACACGTCGAGCAGGTACGAAAGTAGGTCTTAGTGATCCGGTGGTTCTGTATGGAAGGGCCATCGCTCAACGGATAAAAGGTACTCCGGGGATAACAGGCTGATACCGCCCAAGAGTTCATATCGACGGCGGTGTTTGGCACCTCGATGTCGGCTCATCACATCCTGGGGCTGAAGCCGGTCCCAAGGGTATGGCTGTTCGCCATTTAAAGTGGTACGCGAGCTGGGTTTAGAACGTCGTGAGACAGTTCGGTCCCTATCTGCCGTGGACGTTTGAGATTTGAGAGGGGCTGCTCCTAGTACGAGAGGACCGGAGTGGACGAACCTCTGGTGTTCCGGTTGTCACGCCAGTGGCATTGCCGGGTAGCTATGTTCGGAATAGATAACCGCTGAAAGCATCTAAGCGGGAAACTAGCCTCAAGATGAGATCTCACTGGGACCTTGAGTCCCCTGAAGGGCCGTCGAAGACTACGACGTTGATAGGTTGGGTGTGTAAGCGCTGTGAGGCGTTGAGCTAACCAATACTAATTGCCCGTGAGGCTTGACCATATAACACCCAAGCAATTTGCGTCGGCTCTTTAATCCAGAGCAACCAGATTGCGGTGTGTGAAGACGCAATGAACCGAAAGTTCGAGGCTCACAAAACACCGACTTCTATCCCATACCCAATTTGCTGAAGCGAGGCCATCTGGCCACGACTCAGTACCCGAATTTCTTGACGACCATAGAGCATTGGAACCACCTGATCCCATCCCGAACTCAGTAGTGAAACGATGCATCGCCGATGGTAGTGTGGGGTTTCCCCATGTGAGAGTAGGTCATCGTCAAGATTAAATTCCAGAACCCCTGTTTGCGTACGCAAACAGGGGTTTTGTTTTGGACGGTCGAAAAGTGCCAGGGGTATATATCTCCGGCTGGGGATGTGCGGCCTTTCTATGCAATGCCTCTTCGCATGGCTATTATGCGTGCCTCATTGTGAGGCGATACCTGCATGCTTACGCTGTTAGAACTTCTGAAAGATGGCCGATTCCATTCCGGGGAGGCGCTGGGTGCCGCCCTGGGCGTTAGCCGCAGTGCCGTGTGGAAGCAGCTTCAGCTTCTTGAGGCTGAATTGAATCTACCTATTCATAAGGTGCGTGGTAAGGGATACCAGCTAGCAGCGCCGCTGGTGTTTTTGAATGCAGAAGAGATTGCGCGAAGTGTGCCGTCGGCGCCGTGGCCTATCCACGTTCATGACTCGATTGATTCCACCAATGCTGAGGCGTTGCGCTTGGTGGGTGCTGCGCAAGCCGCGCCGGTTCTGGTATTGGCTGAGCAGCAAACAGCTGGCCGAGGCAGGCGTGGCCGAAAGTGGGTCAGTCCATTCGCCCAAAATATCTATTACAGTCTCGTGCTGCGTATTGAGGATGGCCTCGGGCAATTGGAGGGCTTGAGTCTTGTGGTGGGTTTGGCGGTCATCCAGGCTTTGCGTGAGTCGGGTGTGCAGGGCGCAGCCTTGAAATGGCCAAACGACGTATTGGTCGGGCAGAAGAAGATTGCTGGAATATTGCTGGAGTTAGTGGGGGATCCGGCAGACATCTGTCACGTGGTTGTCGGCATCGGCATCAACGTGAATATGCAGAAGGCCGAGGTTGACCAGCAATGGACGTCGGTACAGCTTGAGACGGGTTCTGCTGCTGATCGTAATGCCTTGGTGGCCCAAGTCAGCTTGCAGCTCCAGCGCTACCTGGATCGGCACAGGGAGTCTGGCTTTTCAGCTCTCCAGGAGGAATGGGAGAGCAATCATGCATGGCAAGGGCGGGCGGTATCGCTTATCGCCGGTGTGAGTCGTATTGATGGAGTGGTACTCGGTGTTGACCGTCAAGGTGCGTTGCGCTTGAGCGTTGACGGTGTTGAGAAAACTTACAGCGGTGGTGAGCTAAGCCTGAGGTTGCGTGATGATTCTTGAGCTCGACTGTGGGAATAGCTTTATCAAATGGCGAGTGCTGAGTGTCGACAGGGTCGCCGCCGTGGCGGAGGGCGTTGTCGGTTCGAATCTCGCATTGATTGAAAGTCTGAATGCGGTGCCGGACATGTCGCTCACCCGTTGCCGGCTGGTGAGCGTTCGTGCGCTGGAGGAAACAAACAAGCTGGTCGAGACATTGGTCGAGGCTTTTGGCATCACTGTTTCGTGCGCGACATCAGCTGCGCAGATGGCGGGCGTTCGCAATGGCTATGACGATTTCGAGCGGCTTGGTCTTGATCGCTGGCTGGCGATCCTTGGTGGGTACAAGTTGGCGTCAGGCGCTTGCCTGGTGCTGGATTTTGGCACTGCGGCGACTGCCGATTTTATCGATGCACATGGCGAACACTTGGGAGGTTTCATTTGCCCTGGTCTGCCTCTTATGCGCGACCAGCTGCGCACGCATACGCGCAAGATACGCTACGACGACGCTGCTGCTGAGCGTGCTCTGGAACGTCTATCGCCTGGACGTACAACCGCCGAGGCCGTCGAGCGTGGCTGTACACTGATGCTAAGGGGGTTTGTGTTGACACAGATCGAGCTTGCCAGAGGTTATTGGGGAGACGACTTCACGGTGTTCCTGACGGGTGGAGATGCTGACCTGGTGTTCGACGCTGTGCCGCAGGCGCGGCTTGTTCCTGATCTGGTATTTATTGGTCTGGCAATGGCATGTCCGTTGTTATGAGGTGTTTATGCGTTGGCTGTTCCTGCTTCTACTGATCCTCAACGTCTTTTATTACATATGGCATCAGCAAGAGGCGCCATTGCGCGCCAAGGACGTCACCCCCCTGAGCCTTTATCGTGGCTCCCAGCAGGACATACGATTGCTGAGTGAATCTTCCGAAACGATGGCTCGAAGAGATCGTGCAAAAACGCCCGACACGCAAAATTCCTGCCTGTACATCGGAGGATTTACCGATCAGCGTCAGGCGCAAGCTGTCGAGCAGCGCCTCACCAGCCTGGATATAAAGGTCAAGGTTCAATTGCTGAACATGCCTGAGGCCAGCGGTTACTGGCTTCGAGTGGCCCCTGAAAGCAGGCGCTTGGCGGATGATCTGCCCTTTGAAAACCTTGCTAAGGAATTCAATGAGTTAAAACACAAAATAATGCTGTGCGAAGGCATTGCAACTCTCGAATAGTTTGCATAGAATGGCGCCCGCTTCGCAGTGAAGACCTTCAGAGGCTTTGGTGGGAAGCGACGTCAATGCAGCTAACCTCATAATTTAAATGAGAAAATGCTTGACAGAAGGTCGGCGTGATGTAAAATGCCGGCTCGCTTAGGAGGGGTTCCCGAGCGGCCAAAGGGATCAGACTGTAAATCTGACGTCTACGACTTCGAAGGTTCGAATCCTTCCCCCTCCACCATTTTAGCGTGAGCTGCAAGCTCCGCGGGTATAGTTTAGTGGTAGAACCTCAGCCTTCCAAGCTGATGATGCGGGTTCGATTCCCGCTACCCGCTCCAAGTTTGCAGGTTGTGCACGGTGTTTTGCTCTTGTAGCTCAGTTGGTAGAGCACACCCTTGGTAAGGGTGAGGTCAGCGGTTCAAATCCGCTCAAGAGCTCCATATAACAAGGCAGATATGAAAATATCTGCCTTTGTTTTAACGGCTGCCTCGGCTTGTATCATGTTGTTTCTGGCGTTGGTTGTCAGTTGATTTCAAGTCTGTTGGGGTTGGTTGTTGTAAAGTCTTTTTCGGGCCTGCATAATGGTCGGCCTGATTTTGTTTTAGGTCAGTAGCTCAATTGGCAGAGCGACGGTCTCCAAAACCGTAGGTTGGGGGTTCGATTCCCTCCTGACCTGCCAGATTCACGTGGTGTGTCTGGCTTTCTTTTCACAGGATCTTCATAGATGACTCCTAAGGCTGAAGCTCAAAGCTCTCGTTTCGATCTGTTCAAGTGGCTCGCCGTAGTCGCCTTGGTGGTCGTAGGCGTTGTTGGCAATCAGTACTATTCTGCTTCGCCGATCCTGTACCGCGTTCTCGCTTTGCTTGCCCTTGCTGCTGTAGCTGCCTTTGTAGGTCTGCAGACCGTTAAAGGCAAGTCTTTCGCGGTCCTGGTAAAGGAAGCTCGCACCGAAATTCGTAAAGTCGTTTGGCCGACTCGCCAAGAAACCACACAGACCACATTGATTGTCGTGGCTGTCGTTCTGGTTATGGCGTTGCTGTTGTGGGGGCTTGATTCCCTGCTCGGCTGGCTTGTTTCCTTGATTGTTGGCTAAGGGTGTCCCGTGGCTAAGCGTTGGTACGTTGTGCATGCTTACTCGGGTTACGAGAAGCATGTTATGCGCTCTTTGCTGGAGCGCGTAAAGCTGGCAGGCATGGAAGATGGCTTCGGCGAAATTCTGGTTCCCACTGAAGAAGTGGTTGAAATGCGGAATGGTCAGAAGCGCAAGAGTGAACGTAAGTTCTTCCCTGGCTACGTGCTGGTACAGATGGACATGAACGAAGGTACTTGGCACTTGGTCAAGGACACTCCTCGTGTCATGGGTTTCATTGGCGGTACCGCTGATAAGCCTGCGCCGATCACTGACAAAGAAGCGGAAGCAATTCTGCGTCGTGTTGCTGACGGTAGCGACAAACCTAAGCCGAAGACGTTGTTCGAGCCAGGTGAGGTTGTTCGTGTTACAGACGGTCCGTTCGCTGATTTCAACGGCACTGTCGAAGAAGTTAACTACGAAAAGAGCCGGATCCAAGTGGCAGTGCTCATTTTCGGTCGCTCTACTCCGGTAGAGTTGGAGTTCAGTCAGGTCGAGAAGGTCTAGCTGAGCAAGCATCCCAACCCCGCAGCCTAGGCTGTGGGGTTTTGTCGTCACTGGGATAAACGCGCAAGTAACCGGGGAGCCTTTCGAGGCGTTCGAACCCGTAATTGGAGTGCCTCATGGCCAAGAAGATTACCGCTTACATCAAGCTGCAAGTGAAGGCCGCTCAGGCCAACCCTAGCCCGCCCGTCGGTCCAGCTCTGGGTCAGCACGGCGTGAACATCATGGAGTTCTGCAAGGCTTTCAACGCCCGTACTCAGGGTCTTGAGCCAGGTCTGCCGACTCCAGTGATCATCACTGTATACAGCGACCGTAGCTTCACTTTCGAAACCAAGTCGACTCCGGCTTCGGTTCTTCTGAAGAAAGCTGCCGGTCTGACTAGCGGTTCCGCTCGTCCGAACACCGTTAAGGTTGGCACCGTAACTCGTGCTCAGCTGGAAGAAATCGCGAAAACCAAAAACGCGGATCTGACTGCAGCTGATATGGATGCAGCCGTGCGTACCATCGCCGGTTCTGCTCGTAGCATGGGCCTTAACGTGGAGGGTGTGTAATGGCTAAGCTGACCAAGCGCCAAAAGGCTATCGCCGGCAAAATCGAAGCGGGCAAGGCCTACAATTTTGTAGACGCTGCTGCTCTGCTGACCGAGCTGTCGACTGTCAAGTTCAGCGAGTCCGTTGACGTTGCTGTGAATCTGGGCGTTGACCCACGTAAATCCGACCAGGTCGTTCGTAGCGCTACTGTGCTGCCACACGGTACTGGCAAGACCGTACGTGTTGCTGTCTTCACCCAAGGTCCGGCCGCTGAAGCTGCTTTGGCCGCTGGCGCCGATCGCGTTGGCATGGACGACCTGGCTGCCGAAATGAAAGGCGGCGACCTGAACTATGACGTCGTTATTGCCTCCCCGGATGCAATGCGCGTTGTAGGTCAGTTGGGTCAGATCCTGGGTCCACGTGGCCTGATGCCTAACCCTAAAGTCGGCACCGTAACGCCAGACGTAGCTACCGCGGTTAAAAACGCCAAGGCTGGTCAGGTTCGTTATCGCACCGACAAAAACGGCATCATTCACACCTCCGTTGGCAAGGTCGGCTTCGATGCCGTCAAGCTGAAGGAAAACGTTGAAGCTCTGATCGCTGATCTGAAGCGTATCAAGCCTGCTTCCTCGAAAGGTATCTACGTCAAGCGCGTTACCCTGAGCACCACTATGGGCCCAGGTCTGGTCATCGACCAAGGCTCGCTGGACGTATAAGACACAGGTTGGCGCAAGTGATTGCGCCAATTGAAAGATTGGGGTCCCTGCCTGGCGGGGGCTATCCAAGACCGTAGGCGACGCAAGTCTTAAACCAACAAGCCTACGCAGATGGTGCTCCCGGTTCCTTACCGAATCAGACACCAAAACGACATCAGGCCTAGGCCGGATGAAACGGTAACAAGCAGGAGTTAAACCCGTGGCAATTAATCTCGAAGACAAGAAGGCCATCGTCGCTGAAGTCAACGAGGCTGCCAAAGCTGCTCTGTCCGCTGTCGTGGCTGATGCCCGTGGTGTGACAGTAGGCGCTATGACCGGACTCCGTAAAGAGGCTCGTGAAGCTGGCGTGTACGTACGTGTTGTACGTAACACCTTGCTCAAGCGCGCCGTTGCTGACACTGAATACAGTGTGCTCAACGACGTGTTCACCGGCCCGACTCTGATCGCGTTCTCCAAAGATCATCCAGGCGCTGCTGCCCGTTTGTTCAAGGAATTCGCCAAGAGTCAGGACAAGTTCGAGATCAAGGCAGCTGCGTTCGAGGGCAAGTTCCTCGCAGCTAACCAAATCGACGTACTGGCAACACTGCCGACCCGCGACGAAGCCATTTCGCAGCTGATGAGCGTGATTCAAGGCGCTACCAGCAAGCTGGCTCGTACTCTGGCTGCAGTTCGCGAGCAAAAAGAAGCTGCCGCAGCCTAAGGCTGAGCAACGTCTCTCGCGTATTTTTGTTTATTTCGATGGCCGCGTAGGCCGTCCCCCAATTCAGGAAATACAGCAATGTCTATCTCCCAAGACGATATCCTCAACGCCGTAGCTGAAATGTCGGTTCTGCAGGTTGTTGAGCTGATCAAAGCTTTCGAAGAAAAATTCGGCGTTTCCGCTGCCGCTGCTTCCGCTGGCCCAGCTGTTGCTGCTGTCGCTGCTGAAGAGCAAACCGAATTCAACGTCATGCTGCTGGAAGCTGGCGAGAAGAAAGTAAACGTGATCAAGGCAGTACGTGAACTGACCGGTCTGGGCCTGAAAGAAGCCAAGGCTGTAGTTGACGGCGCTCCTGCCCAGGTTCTGGAAGCTGTGTCGAAAGACGCTGCTGACAAAGCCAAAGCTACTCTGGAAGAAGCAGGCGCTAAAGTCGAGCTGAAGTAAGCATCGACCTTGCGTCTCCAGCCCACGCTTTAAGCTGAAGGCTGATGGCTGGTGGCTCTTGCCACCGGCCTTTTTCCGTTCTTGGCTGACGACTCGGTCGCCGCCATTAACGCGCTGTAGCCACCCGATGCGGTGGTGCAAACCATGGGGTTTGCAAGATTTTCTGGCTGCTCCCGTCGGGAGGGCCAAACAAGCAGGTGACCAAGCTGGGGAACGCTGATGGCTTACTCATATACTGAGAAAAAACGTATCCGCAAGGACTTTAGCAAGTTGCCGGACGTCATGGATGTCCCGTACCTTCTGGCTATCCAGCTGGATTCGTATCGTGAATTCTTGCAGGCGGGAGCGACCAAAGATCAGTTCCGCGACGTGGGCCTGCATGCGGCCTTCAAATCCGTTTTCCCGATCATCAGCTACTCCGGCAATGCTGCGCTGGAGTACGTCGGTTATCGCCTGGGCGAACCGGCATTTGATGTCAAAGAATGCGTGTTGCGCGGTGTTACGTACGCCGTACCTTTGCGGGTAAAAGTCCGTCTGATCATTTTCGACAAAGAATCGTCGAACAAAGCGATCAAGGACATCAAAGAGCAAGAAGTCTACATGGGCGAAATCCCACTGATGACTGAAAACGGTACCTTCGTTATCAACGGTACCGAGCGCGTAATCGTTTCCCAGCTGCACCGTTCCCCGGGCGTGTTCTTCGACCACGACCGCGGCAAGACGCACAGCTCCGGTAAGCTCCTGTACTCCGCGCGGATCATTCCGTACCGCGGTTCGTGGTTGGACTTCGAGTTCGACCCGAAAGACTGCGTGTTCGTGCGTATCGACCGTCGTCGCAAGCTGCCGGCCTCGGTACTGCTGCGCGCGCTCGGCTATACCACTGAGCAAGTGCTGGACGCCTTCTACACCACCAACGTATTCAGCCTGAAGGATGAAACCCTCAAGCTGGAGCTGATCGCTTCGCGTCTGCGTGGTGAAATTGCCGTCCTGGACATCCAGGATGAAAAAGGCAAGGTCATTGTTGAAGCTGGCCGTCGTATTACCGCGCGCCACATCAACCAGATCGAAAAAGCCGGCCTCAAAGAGTTGGAAGTGCCGCTGGACTACGTCCTGGGCCGCACTACCGCCAAGGTCATCGTTCACCCGGCTACAGGCGAAATCCTGGCTGAGTGCAACACCGAGCTGAACACCGAGATCCTGGCCAAAATTGCCAAGGCCCAGGTCGTTCGCATCGAGACCCTGTACACCAACGACATCGACTGCGGTCCGTTCATCTCCGACACGCTGAAGATCGACTCCACCAGCAACCAATTGGAAGCGCTGGTCGAGATCTATCGCATGATGCGTCCTGGTGAGCCGCCAACCAAAGACGCTGCCGAGACCCTGTTCAACAACCTGTTCTTCAGCCCTGAGCGCTATGACCTGTCTGCGGTCGGCCGGATGAAGTTCAACCGTCGTATCGGTCGTACCGAAATCGAAGGTTCGGGCGTTCTGTGCAAGGAAGACATCGTCGCGGTACTGAAGACCCTGGTCGACATCCGTAACGGCAAAGGCATTGTCGATGACATCGACCACCTGGGTAACCGTCGTGTTCGCTGCGTAGGCGAAATGGCCGAGAACCAGTTCCGCGTTGGCCTGGTACGTGTTGAGCGTGCGGTCAAAGAGCGTCTGTCGATGGCTGAAAGCGAAGGTCTGATGCCGCAAGACCTGATCAACGCCAAGCCAGTGGCTGCAGCGGTGAAAGAGTTCTTCGGCTCCAGCCAGCTCTCGCAGTTCATGGACCAGAACAACCCGCTCTCCGAGATCACCCACAAGCGCCGTGTCTCTGCACTGGGCCCGGGCGGTCTGACTCGTGAGCGCGCTGGCTTTGAAGTCCGTGACGTACACCCGACGCATTACGGTCGTGTATGCCCGATCGAAACGCCGGAAGGTCCGAACATCGGTCTGATCAACTCCCTGGCCGCTTATGCGCGCACCAACCAGTACGGCTTCCTTGAGAGCCCGTACCGTGTGGTGAAAGAGGGTCTGGTCACTGACGAGATCGTGTTCCTGTCCGCCATCGAAGAAGCTGATCACGTGATCGCTCAGGCTTCGGCCACGATGAACGACAAGAAAGTCCTGATCGACGAGCTGGTAGCCGTTCGTCACTTGAACGAGTTCACCGTCAAGGCGCCGGAAGACGTCACCTTGATGGACGTATCGCCCAAGCAGGTAGTTTCGGTTGCAGCGTCGCTGATCCCGTTCCTGGAGCACGATGACGCCAACCGTGCGTTGATGGGTTCCAACATGCAGCGTCAAGCTGTACCGACCCTGCGCGCCGACAAGCCGCTGGTAGGTACCGGCATGGAGCGTAACGTAGCCCGTGACTCCGGCGTTTGCGTCGTGGCTCGTCGTGGCGGCGTGATCGACTCCGTTGATGCCAGCCGTATCGTGGTTCGTGTTGCAGATGACGAAGTTGAAACCGGTGAAGCCGGCGTCGACATCTACAACCTGA
Source organism: Pseudomonas sp. R4-35-07 (assembly GCF_003852235.1). Lineage (NCBI taxonomy): Bacteria > Pseudomonadati > Pseudomonadota > Gammaproteobacteria > Pseudomonadales > Pseudomonadaceae > Pseudomonas > Pseudomonas sp. R4-35-07. Next base: position 5,204,712 of record NZ_CP027732.1, on the reverse strand, counting down.
CCAAATACACCCGTTCGAACCAGAACACCTGCATTAACCAGCGTCCGCTGGTGCGTAAGGGTGACCGCGTTCAGCGTAGCGACATCATGGCCGATGGCCCGTCCACCGACATGGGTGAGCTGGCACTGGGTCAGAACATGCGCATCGCGTTCATGGCCTGGAACGGTTACAACTTCGAAGACTCCATCTGCCTGTCGGAACGAGTTGTTCAAGAAGATCGCTTTACCACGATCCACATCCAGGAATTGACCTGTGTGGCGCGTGACACCAAGCTTGGGCCAGAGGAAATCACTGCAGACATCCCGAACGTGGGTGAAGCTGCACTGAACAAGCTGGACGAAGCCGGTATCGTTTATGTAGGTGCTGAAGTTGGCGCTGGCGACATCCTGGTCGGTAAGGTCACTCCGAAAGGCGAGACCCAGCTGACTCCGGAAGAGAAGCTGTTGCGTGCCATCTTCGGTGAAAAAGCCAGCGACGTTAAAGACACTTCCCTGCGTGTACCTACCGGTACCAAGGGTACTGTCATCGACGTACAGGTCTTCACCCGTGACGGCGTTGAGCGTGATGCTCGTGCACTGTCCATTGAGAAGACTCAACTCGACGAGATCCGCAAGGACCTCAACGAAGAGTTCCGTATCGTTGAAGGCGCGACCTTCGAACGTCTGCGCTCCGCTCTGGTAGGCCACAAGGCTGAAGGCGGCGCAGGTCTGAAGAAAGGTCAGGACATCACCGACGAAATCCTCGACGGTCTTGAGCACGGCCAGTGGTTCAAACTGCGCATGGCTGAAGATGCTCTGAACGAGCAGCTCGAGAAGGCCCAGGCCTATATCGTTGATCGCCGCCGTCTGCTGGACGACAAGTTCGAAGACAAGAAGCGCAAACTGCAGCAGGGCGATGACCTTGCTCCAGGCGTGCTGAAAATCGTCAAGGTTTACCTGGCAATCCGTCGTCGCATCCAGCCGGGCGACAAGATGGCCGGTCGTCACGGTAACAAGGGTGTGGTCTCCGTGATCATGCCGGTTGAAGACATGCCGCACGATGCCAATGGCACCCCGGTCGACGTTGTCCTCAACCCATTGGGCGTACCTTCGCGTATGAACGTTGGTCAGATCCTCGAAACCCACCTGGGCCTCGCGGCCAAAGGTCTGGGCGAGAAGATCAACCGTATGATCGAAGAGCAGCGCAAGGTCGCAGACCTGCGCAAGTTCCTGCACGAGATCTACAACGAGATCGGCGGTCGCAACGAAGAGCTGGACACCTTCACCGATCAGGAAATCCTGGATCTGGCGAAGAACCTGCGCGGCGGCGTTCCAATGGCTACCCCGGTGTTCGACGGTGCCAAGGAAAGCGAAATCAAGGCCATGCTGAAACTGGCAGACCTGCCGGAAAGCGGCCAGATGCAGCTGTTCGACGGCCGTACCGGCAACAAGTTCGAGCGCCCGGTTACTGTTGGCTACATGTACATGCTGAAGCTGAACCACTTGGTAGACGACAAGATGCACGCTCGTTCTACCGGTTCGTACAGCCTGGTTACCCAGCAGCCGCTGGGTGGTAAGGCTCAGTTCGGTGGTCAGCGTTTCGGGGAGATGGAGGTCTGGGCACTGGAAGCATACGGTGCTGCATACACTCTGCAAGAAATGCTCACAGTGAAGTCGGACGATGTGAACGGTCGTACCAAGATGTACAAAAACATCGTGGACGGCGATCACCGTATGGAGCCGGGCATGCCCGAGTCTTTCAACGTGTTGATCAAAGAAATTCGTTCCCTCGGCATCGATATCGATCTGGAAACCGAATAACACGTGACGCGAATCGAGAGCGGGGCAGTGATGCCCGCTCTCTGCTCCGCCAGGAGGAAAGGCCTTGAAAGACCTACTGAATTTGCTGAAAAACCAGGGTCAAGTCGAAGAGTTCGACGCCATCCGTATTGGACTGGCATCGCCTGAGATGATCCGTTCGTGGTCGTTCGGTGAAGTTAAAAAGCCGGAAACCATCAACTACCGTACGTTCAAACCTGAGCGTGACGGCCTGTTCTGCGCCAAGATCTTTGGCCCGGTAAAGGATTACGAGTGCCTGTGCGGTAAGTACAAGCGCTTGAAGCACCGTGGTGTGATCTGCGAGAAGTGCGGCGTTGAAGTTGCGCTGGCCAAGGTTCGTCGTGAGCGCATGGCGCACATCGAACTGGCTTCGCCGGTTGCCCACATCTGGTTCCTGAAATCGCTGCCGTCCCGTATCGGCTTGCTGATGGACATGACCCTGCGTGATATCGAACGCGTTCTCTACTTCGAGAGCTATGTCGTTATCGACCCAGGCATGACCACCCTTGAAAAAGGTCAGCTGCTGAACGACGAGCAGTACTTCGAAGCGCTGGAAGAGTTCGGTGATGATTTCGATGCCCGCATGGGTGCCGAAGCTGTCCGCGAACTGCTGCACGCTATCGACCTGGAACACGAGATTGGCCGTCTGCGCGAAGAAATTCCGCAAACCAACTCCGAAACCAAGATCAAGAAACTGTCCAAGCGTCTGAAGTTGATGGAAGCCTTCCAGGGTTCCGGCAACTTGCCAGAGTGGATGGTGCTGACCGTTCTGCCGGTTCTGCCGCCAGATCTGCGTCCGCTGGTACCGTTGGACGGTGGTCGTTTCGCGACGTCCGACCTCAACGACCTGTACCGCCGCGTGATCAACCGTAACAACCGCTTGAAGCGCCTGCTTGATCTGTCCGCTCCGGACATCATCGTGCGCAACGAAAAGCGTATGTTGCAAGAAGCGGTCGACGCCTTGCTCGACAACGGTCGTCGTGGCCGCGCTATCACGGGTTCCAACAAGCGTCCTCTGAAATCCCTGGCTGACATGATCAAGGGTAAGCAAGGTCGTTTCCGTCAGAACTTGCTCGGTAAGCGTGTTGACTACTCCGGTCGTTCGGTAATTACCGTAGGCCCGACCCTGCGTCTGCACCAGTGCGGTCTGCCTAAGAAGATGGCGCTCGAGCTGTTCAAGCCGTTCATCTTCGGCAAGCTGGAAATGCGCGGTCTCGCGACCACCATCAAAGCGGCCAAGAAAATGGTCGAGCGCGAGCTGCCAGAGGTTTGGGACGTTCTCGCTGAAGTGATTCGCGAACACCCGGTTCTCCTCAACCGTGCACCGACCCTTCACCGTCTGGGTATCCAGGCGTTTGAACCGGTACTGATCGAAGGCAAGGCTATCCAGCTGCACCCTCTGGTCTGTGCTGCGTACAACGCCGACTTCGACGGCGACCAAATGGCCGTGCACGTTCCGCTGACACTGGAAGCCCAGTTGGAAGCGCGTGCGTTGATGATGTCGACCAACAACATCCTGTCGCCAGCCAACGGTGAGCCAATCATCGTTCCGTCGCAGGACGTTGTATTGGGTCTGTACTACATGACCCGCGAAGCGATCAACGCCAAGGGTGAAGGTCGTGTGTTCGCTGACCTGCAGGAAGTTGACCGTGTGTTCCGTGCCGGCGAAGCCGCACTGCACGCCAAGGTCAAAGTGCGGATTCACGAAACCGTCAACGACCGTGACGGCGGCAGCGTGAGCAATGTTCGTATCGTCGACACGACTGTCGGCCGTGCGCTGTTGTATCAGGTTGTACCAAAAGGTTTGTCGTACGACGTCGTCAACCTGCCAATGAAGAAAAAGGCGATCTCCAGGCTGATCAACCAGTGCTACCGCGTGGTTGGTTTGAAAGAGACCGTGATCTTCGCTGACCAGTTGATGTACACCGGTTTTGCTTATTCGACCATTTCCGGCGTTTCCATCGGTGTTAACGACTTTGTTATCCCAGATGAAAAAGCTCGCATCATCGCGGCTGCAACCGATGAAGTGAAAGAGATCGAGAGCCAGTACGCCTCCGGCCTGGTAACCCAGGGCGAGAAGTACAACAAGGTGATCGACCTTTGGTCCAAGGCCAACGACGAAGTTTCCAAGGCGATGATGGCCAACCTCTCGAAAGAGAAAGTCATCGACCGTCACGGCGACGAAGTTGACCAGGAATCCTTCAACTCGATGTACATGATGGCCGACTCGGGCGCACGGGGTTCTGCTGCGCAGATCCGTCAGCTCGCCGGTATGCGTGGCCTGATGGCCAAACCGGACGGTTCCATCATCGAAACGCCGATTACAGCGAACTTCCGTGAAGGGTTGAGCGTACTCCAGTACTTCATCTCTACTCACGGTGCTCGTAAAGGTCTGGCGGATACCGCGTTGAAAACCGCTAACTCCGGTTACCTGACACGTCGTCTGGTAGACGTTGCCCAGGATCTGGTTGTAACCGAGATCGATTGCGGCACCGAGCATGGCCTGGTGATGACTCCGCACATTGAAGGCGGTGACGTTGTAGAGCCACTGGGTGAGCGCGTATTGGGTCGTGTTATTGCCCGTGACGTCTTCAAGCCGGGTACCGAGGAAGTTATCGTTCCTGCCGGCACTCTGGTAGACGAGAAGTGGGTCGAGTTCATCGAACTCAACAGCATCGACGAAGTGATCGTTCGTTCGCCGATCAGCTGTGAAACCCGCTATGGCATCTGCGCCAAGTGCTACGGCCGTGACTTGGCTCGTGGTCACCAGGTGAACATCGGTGAAGCGGTCGGCGTTATCGCTGCCCAGTCTATCGGTGAGCCGGGTACCCAGCTGACCATGCGTACGTTCCACATCGGTGGTGCGGCAAGCCGGACCTCCGCAGCCGACAGCGTTCAGGTGAAGAATGGCGGTACTGTCCGTCTGCACAACCTGAAACACGTTGAGCGAGTGGATGGCCACCTGGTTGCTGTGTCCCGTTCCGGTGAGCTGGCGATCGCTGATGACTACGGTCGTGAGCGTGAGCGTTACAAGCTGCCGTACGGTGCTGTGATTTCGGTTAAAGAAGGTGACAAGGTCGACGCTGGCGCAATCGTGGCCAAGTGGGATCCGCACACTCACCCAATCGTTACCGAAATGAAAGGTACCGTGACCTACGTGGGCATGGAAGAAGGCATCACGATCAAGCGTCAGACTGACGAATTGACCGGTATGACCAACATTGAAGTACTCGACGCGAAAGATCGTCCAGCTGCCGGTAAAGACATCCGTCCTGCCGTGAAGATGGTCGATGACAACGGCAAGGACTTGTTGCTGCCAGGCACTGACGTAATCGCTCAGTACTTCCTGCCAGCCAACGCCCTGGTCGGTGTAGCGGATGGTGCGAAGATCGCGATCGGTGATGTTATCGCGCGTATCCCGCAAGAAACTTCGAAGACTCGAGACATCACCGGTGGTCTGCCGCGTGTTGCCGACTTGTTCGAAGCTCGTCGTCCGAAAGAAGCGTCGATTCTGGCTGAAGTCAGCGGCACCATCGCGTTCGGTAAAGAGACCAAGGGCAAGCGTCGTCTGGTCATTACCCCGAACGACGGTAGCGATCCGTACGAAGAGCTGATTCCGAAGTGGCGTCACCTGAACGTCTTCGAAGGCGAACAGGTAAACCGCGGCGAAGTTATCTCCGACGGCCCGAGCGACCCACACGATATCCTGCGTCTGCTGGGTGTGAGTGCGCTGGCCAAGTACATCGTTAACGAGATCCAGGACGTTTATCGTCTGCAAGGCGTGAAGATCAACGATAAGCACATCGAGACCATCCTGCGTCAGATGTTGCGTAAAGTTGAAATCGCTGAATCCGGCGATTCCAGTTTCATCAAGGGCGACCAGATGGAATTGACTCACGTACTCGTAGAGAACGAGCGTCTGGCTGGCGACGAGAAATTCGTTTCCAAGTTCACTCGCGTGCTGCTGGGTATCACCAAGGCGTCGTTGTCCACTGAGTCGTTCATCTCGGCGGCCTCCTTCCAGGAGACCACTCGCGTACTGACCGAAGCAGCGGTAACCGGCAAGCGCGATTACCTGCGCGGCCTGAAAGAAAACGTGGTCGTGGGTCGTCTGATCCCGGCCGGTACCGGTTTGGCCTATCACAGCGAGCGTAAACGTCGCCGTGACGCTGACAAGCCGTTGCGCGTAAGCGCCAGTGAAGTGGAAGCTGCACTGACCGAAGCGCTGAACTCAAGCGGTAACTGAGTTCTGCGATAAATAAGTCCGGGCCCTGGCAGCCCCATTCGTCGGATCGAGGCATTTTTGCCCCGGTTCGACGGGCGGGGAGGTCGGGGCCTTGCCTTGACTGGGGGCAAGATCCTCTTTAGACTCTTGTACCCCTAAATTTGGCGGGAATTCGTTCCTGCCATTTTGCTTTTCTTGCAAGACAATAGCGTCGCAAGACAACAGTGGAGCTAGTAGATGGCAACTATCAACCAGCTGGTACGTCAGCCGCGTAAGCGTATCGTCGAGAAATCCGACGTGCCTGCGCTGCAGAACTGCCCGCAACGTCGTGGCGTATGCACCCGTGTGTATACCACCACGCCGAAAAAACCTAACTCGGCACTGCGTAAAGTATGCCGTGTGCGCCTGACCAACGGTTTCGAGGTTTCCTCGTACATCGGCGGTGAAGGCCACAACCTGCAAGAGCACAGCGTGGTACTGATCCGCGGCGGTCGTGTAAAAGACTTGCCAGGTGTTCGTTATCACACCGTACGCGGCTCCTTGGATACTTCCGGCGTTAAAGGTCGTAACCAGGGTCGTTCGAAGTACGGTACCAAGAAGCCTAAGTAGTAACGGCTTTTTGTAAACCTGAATCATCTTATTTTCTGAGTCGATAAGAGTAAGGTCGGAGGCGTCCCGAAAGGGCACCGATTCCGAGCGAACCTGAAGACCGTTTGAGGGCTTATCCATGCCAAGAAGACGCGTAGCAGCCAAGCGCGAAGTGCTTGACGATCCAAAATACGGAAGCCAAATTCTGGCCAAGTTCATGAACCACGTAATGGAAAGCGGCAAGAAAGCCGTTGCCGAGCGTATCGTTTATGGCGCGCTGGAAAAGGTTAAAGAACGCAAGAACAGCGACCCCCTGGAAATCTTCGAGAAAGCTCTCGACGCCATCGCTCCGCTGGTCGAAGTGAAGTCGCGCCGTGTAGGCGGTGCTACTTACCAGGTTCCGGTTGAAGTTCGTCCGTCCCGTCGTAACGCTCTGGCAATGCGCTGGTTGGTAGACTTCGCCCGTAAGCGCGGCGAGAAGTCTATGGCCCTGCGTTTGGCCGGCGAACTGTTGGACGCTGCTGAAGGTAAAGGTGCTGCTGTTAAGAAGCGTGAAGACGTGCACCGTATGGCTGAAGCTAACAAAGCTTTCTCGCACTACCGCTTCTAATTTTAGCTTCACTAATTTTGCGAGGGCTTTATGGCTCGTACTACTCCGATTAGCCGCTACCGTAATATCGGTATCGTCGCTCACGTGGATGCTGGTAAAACCACCACCACCGAGCGCGTACTGTTTTACACCGGCAAAAGTCACAAGATGGGCGAGGTGCATGACGGCGCCGCGACCACAGACTGGATGGTTCAGGAGCAGGAGCGTGGTATTACCATTACTTCTGCTGCTATTACCGCCTTCTGGAAAGGTTCCGAGAAGCAGTACAAAGACGAGCACCGCTTCAACGTAATCGATACCCCGGGTCACGTAGACTTCACCATTGAAGTTGAACGTTCCCTGCGCGTACTCGACGGCGCTGTCGTTGTGTTCTGTGGTACCTCGGGTGTTGAGCCACAGTCGGAAACCGTATGGCGTCAGGCCAACAAATACGGCGTTCCACGTCTTGTTTACGTAAACAAGATGGACCGTGCTGGTGCCAACTTCCTGCGCGTGATCGGTCAGATCAAGCAGCGTCTGGGTCACACTCCGGTGCCGATCCAGTTGGCTATCGGTTCCGAAGATAATTTCCAGGGCCAGATCGATCTGCTGACCATGGAAGCTGTCTACTGGAACGATGCCGACAAAGGTATGGTTCCTGTTCGCAAGCCTATCCCTGCTGAACTGCAGGAACTGGCTGACGAATGGCGCAACAACATGGTTGAAGCTGCGGCCGAAGCCAACGAAGAGCTGATGAACAAGTACCTCGAAGGTGAAGAGCTCACCAACGTGGAAATCAAGGCTGCTCTGCGTCAGCGTACTATCGCTGGTGAGATCGTCTTGGCTGTTTGTGGCTCCTCGTTCAAGAACAAGGGCGTTCCCCTGGTTCTCGATGCTGTGATCGACTACCTGCCGGCACCGGTTGATATTCCTGCCATCAAGGGTACCGACCCGGATGACGAGACTATCGAGCTGGAGCGTCATGCAGACGACGCAGAACCGTTTTCCGCTCTGGCATTTAAAATTGCCACTGACCCATTCGTGGGTACCTTGACCTTCGTCCGCGTTTACTCGGGCGTGTTGAACTCCGGCGACGGCGTAATCAACTCGGTTAAAGGCAAGAAAGAGCGCGTGGGTCGTATGGTGCAAATGCACGCAAACGCCCGCGAAGAGATCAAGGAAGTACGCGCTGGTGACATCGCGGCCTTGATCGGCATGAAGGACGTCACCACCGGTGAAACCTTGTGCAACGCTGACAAGCCAATCATCCTGGTTCGCATGGACTTCCCGGAGCCGGTTATTTCGGTTGCTGTTGAGCCTAAGACCAAGGATGACCAGGAAAAAATGGGTATCGCTCTGGGCAAGCTTGCTCAGGAAGATCCATCTTTCCGCGTCAAGACTGATGAAGAGACTGGTCAAACGATCATCTCGGGCATGGGCGAGCTTCACCTGGACATCCTGGTTGACCGGATGCGCCGTGAGTTCAACGTCGAAGCCAACATCGGTAAGCCTCAGGTTTCCTATCGTGAGCGCATCACGAAGAGCTGTGAAATCGAAGGCAAGTTCGTTCGTCAGTCCGGCGGTCGTGGTCAGTTCGGTCACTGCTGGATCCGTTTTGCTCCTGCTGACGAAGGTCAGGAAGGTCTGCAATTCGTGAACGAAGTAGTAGGTGGTGTTGTTCCTAAGGAATACATCCCTGCTATCCAGAAGGGTATCGAAGAGCAGATGAAGAACGGTGTTGTTGCCGGCTATCCGCTGATCGGCCTGAAAGCAACCGTTTTTGACGGTTCTTACCACGACGTCGACTCCAACGAGATGGCGTTTAAGGTGGCTGCCTCCATGGCAACCAAGCAACTGGCCCAGAAGGGCGGTGGTGAGTTGCTTGAGCCAATCATGGCGGTAGAAGTTGTTACACCTGAAGACTATATGGGTGATGTCATGGGCGACCTTAACCGTCGTCGCGGCATGATCTTGGGTATGGAAGACACGGTTTCCGGCAAAGTGATTCGCGCCGAGGTTCCGTTGGGTGAGATGTTCGGTTATGCGACCGACGTTCGCTCCATGTCTCAGGGTCGCGCAAGCTACTCTATGGAATTCAAAAAATACAACACAGCTCCGGCGCACATCGCTGAAACTGTATCCAAAAAACAAGGCTGATTCAGTCCTTTAGGCAAGGAGTTAATTGTCGTGGCTAAAGAAAAATTTGATCGTTCCCTACCGCACGTCAACGTTGGCACTATCGGTCACGTTGACCACGGTAAAACCACTCTGACTGCTGCTCTGACTCGCGTTTGCTCCGAAGTATTCGGTTCCGCAATCGTTGATTTCGATAAAATCGACAGCGCACCAGAAGAAAAAGCTCGTGGTATCACCATCAACACCGCGCACGTTGAATACAACTCGCTGATCCGTCACTACGCTCACGTTGACTGCCCAGGTCACGCTGACTATGTGAAGAACATGATCACCGGTGCTGCCCAGATGGACGGCGCAATCCTGGTTTGCTCGGCCGCTGATGGTCCGATGCCACAAACCCGTGAGCACATCCTGCTGTCCCGTCAGGTTGGCGTTCCGTACATCGTGGTTTACCTGAACAAGGCTGACCTGGTAGACGACGCTGAGCTGCTGGAACTGGTTGAGATGGAAGTGCGCGACCTGCTGAGCACTTACGACTTCCCAGGTGACGACACTCCGATCATCATCGGTTCTGCTCGTATGGCTCTGGAAGGCAAAGACGACAACGAAATGGGCACCACGTCCGTTCGTAAGCTGGTTGAGACTCTGGACAGCTACATCCCAGATCCAGTCCGTGTTATCGACAAGCCGTTCCTGATGCCAATCGAAGACGTATTCTCGATCTCCGGTCGCGGTACTGTTGTAACTGGTCGTATCGAGCGCGGTATCGTCAAGGTTCAAGATCCACTGGAAATCGTTGGTCTGCGTGACACTACCGTCACCACCTGCACCGGTGTTGAAATGTTCCGTAAACTGCTCGACGAAGGTCGTGCTGGCGAGAACTGCGGCGTTCTGCTGCGTGGTACCAAGCGTGACGACGTTGAGCGTGGCCAGGTTCTGGTCAAGCCAGGTTCGGTTAAGCCGCACACCAAGTTCGAAGCTGAAGTGTACGTGCTGAGCAAAGAAGAAGGCGGCCGTCACACTCCGTTCTTCAAAGGCTACCGTCCACAGTTCTACTTCCGTACTACTGACGTGACTGGTAACTGCGAACTGCCGGAAGGCGTAGAAATGGTAATGCCAGGCGACAACATCAAAATGGTTGTCACCCTGATCAAAACCATCGCTATGGAAGACGGTCTGCGTTTCGCAATCCGTGAAGGCGGCCGTACCGTTGGTGCTGGCGTTGTAGCTAAAATCATCGAGTAATTATCTCTTCTGAGATAGTTCTGATGTTTTGAAAAGGCCCCCGCTCAGCGGGGGCCTTTTTTATTGGGTTGACACCTATCAGGGCCGTCTATAGAATTGCGCCTCCTTTTAACGGGCGTATTGCGCTCGCTGGGAATAGCAGCCGGAGTCTGAAATCCAATGCAAAATCAGCAAATCCGTATCAGGTTGAAGGCTTTTGACCATCGCCTGATCGACCAATCCACCCAGGAAATCGTGGAAACCGCGAAACGTACTGGTGCACAAGTGCGTGGTCCAATTCCACTGCCTACCCGTAAAGAGCGGTTCACCGTTCTGGTCTCCCCGCACGTCAACAAAGACGCGCGTGACCAGTACGAGATCCGCACTCATAAGCGTGTACTGGACATCGTCCAGCCAACGGATAAAACCGTTGACGCACTTATGAAGCTTGATCTGGCGGCCGGTGTGGAAGTACAGATCAGCCTCGGCTAAGACTTGGGTCTTAGTCGTGTAACGCTCTGAAATGGGCGGCCATAGCGGGTGAAAGCCCCGTACACTCATGAGGTTTACAACATGACTATTGGTGTAGTCGGTCGTAAATGCGGTATGACCCGTATTTTCACCGAAGAAGGTGTCTCCATTCCGGTCACGGTCATTGAGATCGAGCCGAATCGCGTCACCCAGTTCAAAACTGAAGAAACCGATGGCTATCGTGCAGTGCAAGTCACTGTCGGCGAGCGTCGTGCTTCGCGCGTGACTGCTGCTCAAGCAGGTCACTTCGCTAAAGCAAACGTTGCAGCTGGTCGCACCGTCATGGAGTTCCGTCTTGAAGACGGCGACTACAAGGCTGGCGATCTGATCAACGCTGAAATCTTCGCCGCTGGTCAACTGGTTGATGTAACCGGTCAGTCCAAAGGTAAAGGCTTCCAGGGTACGATCAAGCGTTGGAATTTCCGTGGTCAAGACAACACTCACGGTAACTCCGTTTCCCACCGCGTCCCGGGCTCTATTGGCCAGTGCCAGACTCCTGGTCGTGTATTCAAGGGCAAAAAAATGTCCGGTCATATGGGCGCTGAGCGCGTGACCGTGCAGTCCCTCGAAGTAGTGCGCGTCGACGCTGAACGCAATCTGTTGTTGGTCAAGGGTGCTGTTCCTGGCGCTACTGGCGGCAACCTGGTTGTACGTCCAGCGGCCAAGGCTCGCGGTTAAGGGGAAGCTGACATGCAATTAAATGTAAATGACGCTCAAGCGATCGAAGTTTCCGAACTGACATTTGGCGGCGAATTCAACGAGACGCTGGTTCACCAAGCAGTCGTGGCCTACATGGCCGGCGGCCGCCAAGGTAGCAAGCAGCAAAAGACCCGTTCCGACGTACGTGGTGGCGGTAAGCGCCCTTGGCGTCAGAAAGGCACTGGCCGTGCTCGTGCCGGTACTATCCGTAGCCCAATCTGGCGTGGCGGTGGTACCACTTTCGCAGCTCGTCCACAGGATCACTCTCAGAAGCTCAACAAGAAGATGTACCGCGCAGCACTGCGCTCCATCCTTGCTGAACTCGTGCGTACTGATCGTCTGGTCGTGGTTCAGGACTTCGCTGTTGAAAGTCCAAAAACCAAAGAACTGCTGGGCAAACTGACCAACATGAGCCTGACCGATGTTTTGATCGTGTCTGAAGCTGTTGATCAGAACTTGTACCTGGCTGCTCGCAACCTGCCTCACGTTGATGTACGTGACGTGCAAGGTTCCGATCCAGTTAGTCTGATCGCATACGACAAGGTGTTGATCACCGTGTCGGCCGTGAAGAAATTCGAGGAGCTGCTGGGATGAACCAGGAACGCGTATTTAAAGTTCTGCTTGGCCCGCACGTTTCCGAAAAGGCTACGGTTCTGGCTGACAAGAAAGGCCAGTTCGTTTTCAAGGTTGCAACTGACGCAACCAAGCTGGAAATCAAGAAGGCCGTCGAAAGCCTGTTCAGCGTGAAAGTAGAGCGTGTTACTACCCTGAATGTTCTGGGTAAGAGCAAGCGCACTGCTCGCGGTCTGGGCAAGCGTAATGACTGGAAGAAGGCGGTTATCTCCCTTCAGCCAGGCCAAGATCTCGATTTCAGCAGCAGTGCTGAGTAAGGAAGGGGTGCATCATGGCAATCGTTAAATGCAAACCGACTTCCCCTGGCCGCCGTTTTGTGGTCAAGGTGGTCAACCAGGAGCTGCATAAAGGCGCTCCTCACGCACCGCTGCTCGAGAAGAAATCGAAGACTGGTGGTCGTAACAACAATGGTCGTATTACCACTCGTCACATCGGTGGTGGCCATAAGCAGCATTATCGTCTGGTCGATTTCCGTCGCAACGACAAAGATGGCATCTCCGCCACTGTCGAGCGTATTGAATACGATCCAAACCGTACTGCTCACATCGCTCTGCTGCTGTACGCAGATGGCGAGCGTCGCTACATCATCGCCCCTAAAGGCGTGAGTGCTGGTGACCAGCTGATCGCAGGTGCCTTGGCACCGATCAAGCCGGGCAACGCTCTGCAACTGCGCAACATTCCAGTTGGTAGCACCGTACACGGCATCGAATTGAAGCCAGGTAAAGGCGCGCAAATCGCTCGTTCTGCTGGTGCTTCGGCTCAGCTGATCGCTCGTGAAGGTGTCTACGTGACCCTGCGTCTGCGTTCTGGTGAGATGCGTAAAGTACTGGCTGAATGCCGTGCGACCCTGGGCGAAGTCTCGAACTCCGAGCACAGCCTGCGTTCGCTGGGTAAAGCTGGTGCCAAACGCTGGCGTGGCGTTCGCCCAACCGTTCGTGGTGTTGCCATGAACCCGGTTGACCACCCACACGGTGGTGGTGAAGGTCGTACCTCTGGTGGTCGTCATCCGGTATCGCCATGGGGCTTCCCGACTAAGGGCGCGAAGACTCGTGGTAATAAGCGTACCGACAAAATGATCGTCCGTCGTCGCAAGTAAATAGAGGGATACGACAGTGCCACGTTCTCTGAAAAAAGGTCCTTTTATTGATCTTCACCTACTGAAGAAGATCGAAGTGGCGGCGGAAAAGAACGATCGCAAACCAGTTAAAACCTGGTCGCGTCGTTCGATGATCCTGCCACAAATGGTCGGTTTGACCATCGCAGTACACAACGGTCGTCAACACGTCCCAGTTCTCGTTAACGAAGACATGGTCGGCCACAAACTGGGCGAGTTTGCCGGTACCCGCACTTATCGTGGGCACGTGGCAGACAAGAAAGCCAAGCGTTAAGGGGTTAGGAAATGGAAGTAGCCGCTAAGTTGTCGGGCGCTCGAATCTCCGCCCAGAAAGCCCGCTTGGTCGCCGACCAGATCCGCGGGAAGAAGGTGGGCGAAGCGCTCAACCTGTTGGCTTTCAGCAGTAAGAAAGCCGCCGAGATCATGAAGAAAGTGCTGGAGTCGGCCGTAGCCAACGCCGAGCATAACGAAGGCGCAGACGTTGATGACCTGAAGGTCAGCACCGTTTTCGTCAACGAAGGGCGTTCGCTGAAGCGCATCATGCCACGTGCCAAAGGCCGTGCTGATCGCATCGTCAAGCGGTCTTGCCATATCACTGTCAAGGTTGCTGACAAGTAACGGAGTCGAAGAGATGGGTCAGAAAGTACATCCCATTGGCATTCGCCTGGGAATCGTCAAGGAACACACCTCCGTCTGGTATGCAGACGGCCGGACTTATGCGGACTATTTGTTCGCTGATCTGAAGGTGCGTGAGTATCTCCAAGACAAACTAAAAAGCGCGTCCGTAAGCCGTATCGATATCCATCGCCCGGCGCAAACCGCACGTATCACCATCCACACCGCTCGTCCAGGTATCGTTATCGGGAAGAAAGGTGAAGATGTTGAGAAACTGCGTCAGGACCTGACCAAGCAAATGGGTGTGCCTGTGCACATCAATATCGAAGAGATCCGCAAGCCGGAGCTCGACGGTATGCTGGTTGCGCAGAGCGTAGCTCAGCAGCTGGAGCGTCGTGTCATGTTCCGTCGCGCTATGAAGCGCGCTGTACAGAACGCCATGCGCATTGGTGCCAAAGGCATCAAAATCCAAGTGAGCGGTCGTCTCGGCGGTGCTGAAATCGCACGTACTGAATGGTATCGCGAAGGTCGTGTGCCATTGCACACCCTGCGTGCCGACATCGACTATGCCAACTACGAAGCTCACACCACTTACGGTGTGATCGGTGTAAAGGTTTGGATCTTCAAAGGCGAAGTAATTGGTGGTCGCCAAGAAGAACTGAAACCACAAGCACCAGCGCCTCGTAAAAAAGCTGCTAAGTAAGGGGTACGCCAAATGTTGCAACCAAAGCGTACGAAGTTCCGCAAGCAGATGACAGGCCACAACCGTGGTCTGGCTCAGCGCGGTAGCAAAGTCAGCTTCGGCGAGTTCGCGCTGAAGTCTGTAGCTCGTGGTCGTCTCACCGCTCGTCAGATCGAGTCAGCGCGTCGTGCTCTGACCCGTCACGTAAAACGTGGCGGCAAGATCTGGATCCGTGTATTCCCGGACAAGCCGATCTCCAAAAAACCTCTCGAGGTTCGGATGGGTAAAGGTAAGGGTAACGTGGAATACTGGGTAGCCCAGATTCAGCCAGGCAAAGTCCTGTATGAAATCGAGGGTGTAACTGAAGAGCTGGCGCGTGAGGCTTTTGCCCTGGCTGCTGCAAAGCTGCCGCTCGCCACCGCCTTTGTTAAACGGACGGTGATGTGATGAAAGCGAATGAACTTCGTGAAAAATCCGCACAGCAGCTGAACGAGCAACTGCTCGGCCTGCTGCGCGACCAGTTCAATCTGCGTATGCAGAAAGCAACTGGCCAGTTGGGGCAGTCTCATCTGCTCTCGCAAGTTAAGCGCGACATCGCTCGCGTGAAGACTGTGCTCAACCAGCAGGCAGGTAAGTGATCATGGCTGAAGCCGAAAAGACTGTCCGTACGCTGACTGGCCGTGTTGTCAGCGACAAGATGGACAAAACCATCACCGTTTTGATCGAGCGTCGCGTTAAGCACCCGATCTACGGTAAATATGTTAAGCGTTCGACTAAGCTGCACGCGCACGACGAAACCAATCAGTGCCACATCGGCGACAAAGTCACTATTCGTGAAACTCGTCCGCTGGCCAAGACCAAGTCTTGGGCATTGGTTGATGTTCTCGAACGCGCTGTGGAAGTCTAAGGACTAGGGGTCGGAGAAATTATATGATTCAGACTCAATCCATGCTCGATGTGGCCGATAACAGCGGCGCTCGCCGCGTTATGTGCATCAAGGTGCTGGGTGGCTCCCATCGTCGTTACGCTGGTATCGGTGACATCATCAAGGTTACCGTCAAGGAAGCAATTCCTCGCGGTAAAGTGAAAAAAGGCCAAGTGATGACTGCTGTTGTAGTCCGCACTCGTCACGGCGTACGTCGTGCTGATGGCTCCATTATCCGCTTTGATGGCAACGCTGCTGTTCTTCTGAACAACAAGCAAGAGCCTATCGGCACCCGTATCTTTGGGCCAGTGACCCGTGAACTTCGTACTGAGAAGTTCATGAAGATCGTCTCGCTCGCCCCAGAAGTGCTGTAAGGAGATCCGACATGCAAAAGATTCGTCGTGACGACGAGATCATCGTGATCGCCGGCAAAGACAAAGGTAAGCGCGGTAAGGTGCTTAAGGTTCTCGCTAATAACCGTCTGGTTATCGGCGGTCTGAACCTGGTCAAGCGTCATACCAAGCCTAACCCGATGTCGGGCGTGCAGGGCGGTATCGTCGAAAAAGAAGCTCCGCTGGACGCTTCTAACGTCGCCATTTTCAACGGCGAAACCAACAAGGCTGACCGCGTTGGTTTCAAAGTAGAAGATGGCAAGAAAATTCGTGTCTTCAAGTCGACCCAAAAAGCGGTTGATGCTTGAACACTGCTAGGTAGAAGACCATGGCACGACTAAAAGAGATTTACTGGAAAGAAATCGCACCGAAACTTAAGGAAGAACTTAAGCTTTCGAACGTGATGGAAGTTCCACGCGTTACCAAAATCACCCTGAACATGGGTTTGGGCGAAGCGGTCGGTGACAAAAAAGTCATCGAGCACGCTGTTGCTGACCTGGAAAAGATCACCGGTCAAAAAGTCGTTGTGACTTACGCTCGGAAATCCATCGCTGGCTTTAAAGTCCGCGAAGGCTGGCCGATCGGCGTCAAAGTGACTCTGCGCCGTGAGCGTATGTACGAATTCCTGGATCGTCTGCTGTCGATCTCCCTGCCTCGGGTTCGCGACTTCCGCGGCCTGAATGCCAAGTCCTTCGATGGTCGTGGTAACTACAGCATGGGCGTGAAAGAGCAGATCATCTTCCCGGAAATCGACTACGACAAGATCGATGCTCTCCGCGGTCTGGACATCACCCTGACCACCACTGCCAAGAACGATGATGAAGGTCGCGCCCTGTTGCGTGCTTTCAAATTCCCGTTCCGCAACTGATTGGAGTAGGACCATGGCCAAGATGAGCATGAAAAACCGCGAGCTGAAACGTCAGCTCACGGTTGCCAAGTACGCCAAGAAGCGTGCAGCACTGAAAGCAATCATCGTTGATCTGAACGCAAGTCCAGAAGCGCGTTGGGAAGCTACAGTTGCTCTGCAGAAGCAGCCACGTGACGCAAGCGCCTCGCGCATGCGTAACCGCTGCCGCCTGACCGGTCGTCCACACGGCGTTTACCGCAAGTTCGGCCTCGGCCGTAACAAACTGCGTGAAGCGGCAATGCGTGGTGACGTACCAGGTCTGGTTAAAGCCAGCTGGTAAGTACTTTCAGCGTCAAGGTGGTTGGTATCGCAAGATACTGACCGCCGGTGACCTTGAATCTGGAACAAGCCCCTTTTGGGGCTTGTTTCATTTCCGGACTGTGTCTAAAATACGCGGCTCGCCTGAGCCCGTGTTTTTTACGCTCGGAGATTCTCGGCGACATATGTAGCCGCAAGGCTAATTTTTTGTGTATTAGGAGCGTCTAGCCCATGAGTATGCAGGACCCGTTAGCGGACATGCTAACTCGTATCCGTAATGCCCAGATGGCTGAAAAGTCCGTCGTAAGCATGCCATCTTCCAAGTTGAAGGTAGCTGTTGCCAAAGTCCTGAAAGACGAAGGCTACATTGCGGGTTATCAGATCAGCAGCGAAATCAAGCCGTTGCTGTCCATCGAGCTGAAGTACTTCGAAGGCCGTTCGGTCATCGAGGAAGTGAAGCGCGTTAGCCGTCCAGGCCTGCGTCAGTACAAGTCCGCTGAAGATCTGCCGAAAGTTCGTGGCGGTCTGGGCGTGTCTATCGTCTCCACCAACAAAGGTGTGATGACGGATCGTGCTGCGCGCGCTGCCGGTGTCGGCGGCGAAGTTCTTTGCACTGTGTTCTAAGGGGGGATAAGCATGTCTCGCGTCGCTAAGAACCCCGTTAAGCTGCCAGCCGGTGTCGAAGTCAAATTCGCAGGCCAACAGCTTTCGGTGAAGGGTGCCAAGGGCACTCTTGAACTGAACATCCATTCGTCCGTTGAGATCGTTGAAGAAGCTGGTGAGCTGCGTTTCGCTGCTCGCAATGGCGATCAACAAACTCGCGCAATGGCCGGTACCACGCGTGCGTTGGTAAACAATATGGTCCAAGGCGTAAGCCAAGGCTTCGAGCGTAAGCTCCAGCTGGTCGGTGTTGGTTACAAAGCGCAAGCAAAAGGCACGGTTCTGAACCTTGCCCTTGGCTTCTCGCACCCAGTGGATTACGAACTGCCGGAAGGCATCACCGCTGAGACCCCTAGCCAAACCGATATCCTGATCAAGGGCATCGATAAGCAGCTGGTAGGTCAGGTGGCCGCTGAGATCCGCGACTTCCGTCCACCAGAGCCGTACAAAGGCAAAGGTGTGCGCTACGCGGACGAAGTCGTCCGTCGTAAAGAAGCCAAGAAGAAGTAGGGCATAGCAAATGACCGACAAAAAAGTTACTCGACTGCGTCGCGCTCGCAAAGCACGCCTGAAAATGCACGAACTCGAAGTCGTGCGTCTCTGCGTGTACCGCTCGTCGCAGCATATCTACGCCCAGGTCATCTCGGCCGACGGCAACAAAGTCCTGGCAAGCGCCTCGACTTTGGATAAAGAACTGCGTGATGGTGCCACCGGCAACATCGACGCGGCCACAAAGGTTGGCCAGCTGGTCGCTACACGTGCTAAGGCCGTGGGCGTCTCGCAAGTGGCTTTCGACCGCTCTGGCTTCAAGTACCACGGCCGCGTTAAAGCGCTGGCTGATGCTGCTCGTGAAGCTGGGCTGGAGTTCTAAGTTATGTCAAATAACGACCAAAAGCGCGACGAAGGCTACATTGAGAAGCTGGTTCAAGTTAACCGCGTAGCCAAAACCGTTAAAGGCGGCCGTATCTTCACTTTCACCGCGTTGACCGTGGTTGGTGATGGTAAAGGGCGTGTTGGCTTCGGCCGTGGCAAGTCACGTGAAGTGCCTGCCGCGATCCAGAAGGCAATGGAAGCTGCTCGTCGCAACATGATCCAAGTTGATCTGAACGGCACCACTCTGCAGTACGCAATGAAGTCTGCCCATGGCGCTTCGAAGGTGTACATGCAGCCTGCTTCTGAAGGTACCGGTATCATCGCTGGCGGCGCTATGCGTGCTGTCCTCGAAGTTGCTGGCGTTCAGAACGTTCTGGCCAAGTGCTACGGCTCGACTAACCCGGTAAACGTGGTTCACGCCACTTTCAAGGGTTTGAAAGCTATGCAATCTCCTGAGTCCATTGCTGCCAAGCGCGGCTTGACTGTCAAGGAGATCTTCTGATCATGGCTACCGTTAAAGTAACGCTGATCAAAAGCATGACCGGCCGCATCCCTAACCACAAATTGTGCGTTAAAGGTCTGGGTCTGCGTCGCATCGGTCACACTGTAGAAGTCCAGGATACTCCCGAGAATCGCGGGATGATCAACAAGGCTTACTACATGCTGCGTGTAGAGGGTTAATCGATGAAACTCAATGATCTGAGTCCAGCGCCGGGTTCCCGTCGCGAAAAGCATCGTCCGGGCCGTGGTATCGGTAGCGGTTTGGGTAAGACTGGTGGCCGTGGCCACAAAGGTCAAACCTCCCGCTCCGGTGGCACCATTGCTCCAGGCTTTGAAGGTGGTCAACAGCCGCTGCATCGTCGCCTGCCCAAGTTCGGTTTCGTATCCCTGAAAGCCATGGATCGCGCAGAAGTGCGTTTGTCCGAGCTGGCTAAAGTGGAAGGCGACATCGTTACTGTGCAGACCCTGAAAGATGCCAACGTGATCAACGTCAACGTACAGCGTGTGAAAATCATGCTGTCCGGTGAAGTGACTCGCGCTGTCACTATCGGCAAGGGAATCGGCGCCACCAAAGGTGCGCGTTCGGCTATCGAAGCAGCTGGCGGCAAGTTCGAGGAATAAATGGCTAAGCAAGGTGCTCTCTCAGCGCTCGGCAAAGGCGGTATGTCTGAACTTTGGGCTCGTCTGCGTTTTCTGTTCCTGGCGATTATCGTCTACCGAATAGGCGCACACATCCCGGTTCCAGGTATCAACCCGGACCGACTCGCAGACCTGTTTCGACAGAATGAGGGGACCATTCTTAGCTTGTTCAACATGTTTTCCGGCGGCGCGCTGGAACGGATGAGCATCTTTGCACTGGGGATCATGCCGTACATTTCGGCATCGATCATCATGCAACTGATGACCGCCGTCAGCCCGCAGTTGGAGCAGTTGAAGAAGGAAGGTGAAGCTGGCCGTCGCAAGATTAGCCAGTACACCCGCTACGGCACTGTCGTCCTCGCTCTGGTTCAAGCTATCGGCATGTCCGTTGGCCTGGCTGGGCAGGGCGTTGCGTTCACTGGTGACTTTGGCTTCCATTTCGTCGCGGTATCCACTTTTGTGGCTGGTGCGATGTTCATGATGTGGCTGGGTGAGCAGATTACTGAGCGTGGTGTTGGCAACGGTATCTCGATGTTGATTTTCGCAGGTATCGTCGCCGGTCTTCCGAGAGCAATCGGGCAGTCTTTCGAGTCTGCGCGTCAGGGTGATATCAATATCTTCGCCTTGGTTGCCATCGGTTTGCTGGCAGTAGCGATTATCGGTTTTGTGGTGTTCATTGAGCGTGGCCAGCGTCGTATTGCTGTTCACTACGCCAAGCGTCAGCAGGGCCGTAAGGTCTTTGCTGCGCAGACTAGCCACTTGCCGTTGAAGGTGAATATGGCCGGCGTTATTCCGGCAATTTTCGCGAGCAGCATCTTGCTGTTTCCGGCTTCGTTGGGTACCTGGTTTGGTCAGTCCGAAAATATGGGCTGGCTGCAGGACCTCTCTCAGTCGATCGCTCCTGGTCAGCCGTTGAATATTCTGCTGTTTAGTGCAGGGATTATTTTCTTCTGCTTCTTCTATACGGCGTTGATGTTCAATCCGAAAGACGTAGCGGAAAACCTGAAGAAGTCCGGTGCCTTTATTCCGGGTATTCGTCCAGGTGAGCAGTCTGCGCGCTACATTGATGGCGTTCTGACTCGTTTGACCCTGTTCGGTGCTCTATATATGACGGCCGTGTGCCTGCTTCCCCAGTTCCTGGTGGTTGCAGCAAACGTTCCGTTCTACCTTGGCGGGACCTCGTTGCTGATCGTGGTCGTGGTTGTGATGGACTTCATGTCCCAAGTACAATCGCACCTCGTTTCGCACCAGTACGAATCCCTGATGAAGAAAGCCAACCTGAAGGGCTACGGCAGCGGCATGTTGCGCTGAGTACCCCATAAGGTTCGAGGAGTTGGTGATGAAAGTTCGTGCATCGGTGAAAAAGCTGTGCCGTAACTGCAAGATTATTCGCCGCGAAGGTGTTGTTCGAGTAATTTGCAGCGCGGAACCGCGTCACAAACAGCGCCAAGGCTGAGTGTGATCCGCTTGAAGCCCGGCAGCTAGTGCGCTGCCGGGTTGATTATTTGTTATTACAGCGATATTATCTCGCGCCCTATTTCTTGGCTTCCGGGGCGTAGGTAGCTGTCAATTGGAGTCCCACTGAATGGCCCGTATTGCAGGCGTTAACATTCCAGATAACAAGCACACTGTTATCTCGCTGACCTACATCTATGGTGTTGGTCGCACTACTGCGCAGAAAATTTGCGCAGATACTGGGGTAAACCCAGCCGCAAAGATCAAAGATCTGAGCGACGAGCAGATTGAGCTGTTGCGTGGCGAAGTGGCGAAGTTCACCACTGAAGGTGACCTGCGTCGCGAAATCAACATGAAAATCAAGCGTTTGATGGACCTCGGTTGCTACCGTGGTCTGCGTCATCGTCGTGGTCTTCCAGTACGCGGTCAGCGTACCAAGACTAACGCGCGTACCCGTAAAGGTCCGCGTAAGCCGATCCGCAAGTAATCGCCCACGCGAATCGACAGGAAAATTATCATGGCAAAACCTGCTGCTCGTCCTCGTAAAAAAGTTAAAAAGACAGTGGTTGATGGCATCGCCCACATCCATGCATCTTTTAACAACACAATCGTGACCATCACCGACCGTCAAGGTAACGCGCTTTCTTGGGCTACCTCCGGTGGTTCGGGTTTCCGCGGTTCCCGCAAGTCCACCCCGTTCGCTGCTCAAGTAGCTGCTGAACGTGCTGGCCAAGCTGCGCTGGAATACGGCCTGAAAAACCTCGACGTTAACGTCAAAGGTCCAGGTCCAGGTCGTGAGTCTGCTGTCCGTGCTTTGAACGGCTGTGGCTATAAGATCGCCAGCATCACCGACGTGACGCCAATCCCGCACAACGGGTGCCGTCCGCCGAAGAAGCGCCGCGTGTAATCCAGGAGATTGTAAAGAATGGCTCGTTACATTGGTCCAAAATGCAAACTCGCTCGTCGCGAAGGCACCGATCTCTTCTTGAAGAGCGGCGTGCGCGCGATCGAATCGAAGTGCAACATTGAAGCAGCACCTGGTATCCACGGCCAACGCCGCGGTCGCCAGTCCGATTACGGCACCCAACTGCGTGAAAAGCAGAAGGTCCGTCGTATTTACGGCGTTCTCGAGCGTCAGTTCAGCGGCTACTACAAAGAAGCTGCTGGCAAAAAAGGTGCAACCGGTGAAAACCTGCTGCAACTGCTCGAATGCCGTCTGGACAACGTTGTATACCGTATGGGCTTTGGTTCGACTCGTGCCGAATCCCGTCAGCTGGTATCGCACAAGTCGATCAGCGTTAACGGTCAGACCGTAAACGTTCCGTCCTACCAGGTTCGTGCTGGTGACGTGGTCGCAGTTCGCGAGAAAGCAAAAAACCAACTTCGCATTGTCCAAGCTCTCGATCTGTGTGCCCAACGTGGCCGCGTAGAATGGGTAGAAGTAGACACTGAGAAGAAGTCGGGCGTTTTCAAGAACGTTCCTGCTCGCAGTGATCTGTCCGCCGACATCAACGAAAGCCTGATTGTCGAGCTCTACTCCAAGTAAGGGCTAGAAAATAGGTGCATCCATGCAGATTTCGGTAAATGAGTTCCTGACACCCCGCCACATTGATGTGCAGGTTGTCAGTCCAACCCGCGCTAAAATTACTCTCGAGCCTCTCGAGCGTGGTTTTGGCCACACCCTGGGCAACGCGCTGCGCCGCATCCTGTTGTCCTCAATGCCCGGCTGTGCAGTAGTCGAGGCCGAGATTGACGGTGTGCTCCACGAGTACAGCGCCATCGAAGGTGTACAGGAAGACGTAATTGAAATCCTGTTGAACCTTAAAGGTCTGGCTATCAAGCTGCACGGCCGTGACGAAGTTACGCTGACCTTGTCGAAGAAGGGTTCGGGGGTGGTTACCGCTGCCGATATTCAGCTGGATCATGATGTCGAGATCGTTAACCCCGATCACGTAATCGCTAACCTGGCGTCTAACGGCGCCCTGAACATGAAGCTCACCGTAGCTCGTGGTCGTGGTTATGAACCGGCCGACTCGCGTCAGAGCGATGAAGACGAAAGCCGCAGCATTGGTCGCTTGCAGCTTGACTCTTCGTTCAGCCCGGTTCGCCGTATCGCATACGTGGTGGAAAACGCCCGTGTCGAGCAGCGTACTAACCTGGACAAGCTGGTTATTGATCTGGAAACCAACGGTACCCTGGATCCTGAAGAGGCTATCCGCCGCGCTGCAACCATTCTGCAACAGCAGTTGGCTGCGTTCGTCGACCTCAAAGGTGACAGCGAACCAGTGGTAATCGAGCAGGAAGACGAGATCGATCCGATCCTGCTTCGCCCGGTTGACGATCTGGAACTGACTGTACGTTCGGCTAACTGCCTTAAGGCGGAAAACATTTACTACATCGGTGATCTGATTCAGCGTACCGAAGTAGAACTGTTGAAGACTCCGAACCTGGGCAAGAAATCCTTGACTGAAATCAAGGACGTTCTGGCCTCCCGCGGTCTGTCCCTCGGCATGCGCCTCGACAACTGGCCGCCTGCAAGTCTTAAGAAGGACGACAAGGCGACTGCCTGATCGTCGTAATCACCGAACGTGAGTTTGGTAAGGAATGAACCATGCGTCATCGTAAAAGTGGTCGTCACCTGAGCCGTACCAGCTCGCACCGCAAGGCCATGTTCCAAAACATGGCGGTGTCGCTGTTCGAGCACGAGCTGATCAAAACTACACTGCCGAAAGCTAAAGAACTGCGTCGCGTTGCTGAGCCGCTGATCACTTTGGCCAAGACAGACAGCCTGGCTAACCGCCGTCTGGCTTTCGACCGTACTCGTTCGAAAGCTATCGTTGGTAAGCTCTTCAACGACCTGGGCAAGCGTTACGCTACCCGTGAGGGTGGCTACCTGCGCATCCTCAAGTGCGGTTTCCGCACTGGCGACAACGCGCCTATGGCGTACGTCGAGTTGGTTGATCGTGCTACCGCCGGCGAAGCTGTAAGCGCCGAGTAAGACGTCAGTCTGTAACGAAGAACCGGGCCTAGCGCCCGGTTTTTTGTGCGCGTAACAAAAGCGCGCTAGGTACAAGTTTCTCAGTGGAGCAGCGGGCACCATGTGTGCTGCCTTGGCTGGTAGTAATTTTCTATTGAAGTCCGCAATTTAATAAATTTGTGGGTGTCATGCTGTTGATCAATACTCCTTCCAAGCCGATTAGCCGGCAGTTTCAAGTCCGACCTGAGGAAGATTGCGCATGAGCCAGAATAAAATCCTTACCACCGCCAGCGGTGCTCCCGTTGCGGATAATCAGAATTCCCGTTCCGCCGGCCCCCGTGGCCCACTGCTGCTCGACGACTTTCACCTGATCGAGAAGCTCGCTCACTTCAACCGTGAAAATATTCCGGAGCGCCGTGTACACGCCAAAGGTTCGGGCGCCTACGGTACGTTCACCGTTACCCAAGACATTACTCAATACACCAGCGCCAAGCTGTTCGAGTCAGTAGGTAAGCAAACGCCGACCTTCCTGCGGTTCTCCACTGTGGGTGGCGAGCGCGGTTCGGCTGACACTGAACGCGACCCACGCGGTTTCGCCTTGAAGTTTTACACCGAGGAAGGCAACTGGGACATCGTTGGCAACAACACGCCGGTGTTCTTCATCCGCGACCCGCTGAAATTCCCCGATTTCATCCATACCCAAAAGCGCTTGCCGCAAAGCAACCTGAAAAGCGCGCAGATGATGTGGGATTTCTGGTCGCACTCCCCAGAGGCATTGCACCAGGTCACCATCCTGTTCTCGGATCGTGGCATCCCGGACGGCTACCGCCACATGCACGGCTTCGGCAGTCACACCTACAGCCTTATTAACGCCAAGGGCGAGCGCCACTGGGTGAAGTGGCACTACAAGACCAAGCAAGGCATCAAGAACCTGGCACCGGCTGAAGCTGCGCGCCTGGCGGGTACCGATCCAGACTACGCCCAGCGCGATCTGTTCGGCGCAATCGAGCGCGGTGACTTCCCGAAATGGCGCGTCTGCATCCAGGTCATGACCGAGGCCCAGGCCAATGCTCATTACGAGAACCCGTTCGATGTAACCAAGACCTGGTCGCAGAAGGAGTTCCCCCTGATCGAGGTGGGTGAGCTGGAACTCAACCGCAACCCGCAGAACTATTTCGCTGAAGTGGAACAAGCCGCGTTCGGCCCAAGCAACATGGTTCCGGGCGTTGGCCTGTCGCCAGACCGTATGCTGCAAGGTCGCGTCTTTGCCTATGCAGATGCTCATCGGTACCGCGTTGGCACCAATCACCAGCAGCTGCCGGTGAACGCCCCACGTAACCCCGTCAATAGCTATCAGCGTGACGGCTCGATGGCCTTTGGCAGCAACGGTGGCGCAACGCCCAACTACGAGCCAAACAGCTACGCCGATGCGCCAAAGCAGGCGCCACACTACGCGGAGCCTGCACTGGCCTTGAGCGGCGCAGCAGATCGTTACGATCATCGCGAAGATACCGATTACTACAGCCACGCCGGCGCGCTGTTCCGCTTGATGAGCGACGAGCAGAAAGCGCTGCTTACCAGCAACATCGCCGGTGCGATGGGCGGCGTTTCCAGCGATGTGGTCCAGCGCCAGCTGCAGCATTTCTATAAGGCGGACCCCGCTTATGGAGAAGCAATCGCAAAGGCACTGGGTGTATCGCTTAACTGACTCTAAACGATAAGCAGAACCGCCCTCATTTGGGCGGTTTTTGCGTTATTTCAGCTACTTTTCTCCGGAAATCTTCGCTTTTCTGCCGTTGATCCCGTGACCTTCAAGTCATCATGGTTCAAACTACAGGCTTTCAAGCAGGGAGATGTAGGGCGATGCAAGGTCACCCCGACGTAATCGATTACCTCAACACGTTGCTGACGGGCGAACTGGCAGCTCGTGACCAATATTTCATCCATTCGCGCATGTACGAAGACTGGGGCTTTACCGAGCTCTACGAACGTATCAATCACGAGATGGAAGAAGAGGCGCAGCACGCTGACGCACTGATGCGCCGTATCCTCATGCTCGAAGGTACGCCGCGTATGCGCCCCGACGACTTGGACGTGGGCACCACGGTGCCGGATATGCTCGCTGCTGACCTTCGCCTGGAATACAAGGTCAGGGCCGCGCTCTGCAAGGGCATCGAGCTCTGCGAGCAGCACAACGACTATGTCACTCGTGAAATCCTGCGAGTGCAGTTGAATGACACCGAAGAAGATCACACCTACTGGCTGGAAAAGCAGTTGGGTCTGATCAAGCTGATCGGCCTGGAAAATTACCTGCAATCGCAGTTCTGATTCCGGCTGCAAAAAAGCCCCTGCCACCGATGAGGTGACAGGGGCTTTTTATTGGGCCCGATAAATCAGGCCCGGTCACGCTCCAACAACGGCTTCAGGTAGTAGCCAGTATGGGACTGTGACATTTCGGCGACTTGTTCCGGTGTACCGACCGCAATGATCTGACCGCCCTTGGAACCGCCTTCCGGTCCAAGGTCTACCAGCCAGTCGGCCGTCTTGATCACGTCCAGGTTGTGCTCGATCACTACCACGGTATTGCCGTGATCACGCAAGCGGTGCAGCACGTCCAGCAGTTGCTGAATATCGGCAAAGTGCAGGCCCGTGGTGGGTTCATCAAGGATATACAGGGTTTTGCCCGTATCTCGTTTGGACAACTCACGCGACAACTTCACCCGCTGCGCTTCACCACCCGATAGCGTGGTCGCAGACTGCCCCAGCTTGATATAAGACAGGCCAACATCCATCAACGTCTGCAGCTTGCGCGCCAGCGCCGGAACCGCATCGAAGAACACCCGAGCTTCCTCGATGGTCATCTCCAGGGTTTCGTGGATGTTCTTGCCCTTGTATTTGATTTCCAGGGTTTCGCGGTTATAGCGTTTGCTCTTGCACACGTCGCACGGCACGTAGATATCCGGCAGAAAGTGCATCTCTACCTTGATCAAGCCGTCGCCTTGGCAGGCTTCACAGCGACCGCCCTTGACGTTGAACGAGAAACGGCCTGGCCCATAACCCCGCGAGCGGGATTCCGGAACGCCGGCAAACAGCTCGCGAATCGGCGTGAACAGCCCGGTATACGTCGCTGGGTTGGAGCGCGGCGTACGGCCAATCGGGCTCTGGTCGATATCGACCACTTTGTCCAGATGCTCCAGGCCCTTGATGCTGTCGTGGGCCGCTGCTTCCAGGGTGGTAGCGCCGTTCAGGGCAGTAGCACTCAATGGGAACAGCGTATTGTTGATCAGCGTCGACTTGCCCGAACCGGAAACACCGGTCACACAGGTCAACAGGCCCAGTGGAATTTCCAGGTCCACATTGCGCAAGTTGTTGCCACGGGCACCCTTGAGGTGCAAGGCCATCTTCTTGTTGCGTGGGGTACGTTTGGCCGGCACTTGAATTTTGACCCGGCCAGACAGGTATTTACCTGTCAGGGAGTCCGGGTGAGCCATCACCTCGGCAGGCGTGCCTTCGGCGACAATATGCCCACCATGCACACCAGCCCCCGGGCCGATATCGACGACGTAATCCGCCAGGCGAATAGCGTCCTCATCGTGCTCGACCACAATCACCGTGTTGCCGATATCCCGCAGGTGTTTCAGCGTACCCAGCAGGCGATCATTGTCACGTTGGTGCAAGCCAATCGACGGCTCGTCGAGGATGTACAACACGCCCACCAGCCCCGCGCCGATCTGGCTGGCCAGGCGAATCCGCTGCGCCTCGCCCCCCGATAAGGTATCGGCACTGCGATCCAGCGACAGATAGTCCAGGCCAACGTTGACCAGGAACTGCAGACGCTCGCGAATTTCCTTGAGGATCTTGTCGGCAATCTCCCCACGGCGGCCGGTCAGCTTGAGCACGCCAAAGTATTCACAGGCATCGCCGATTGGCAGGTTGGTCACCGCCGGCAATGTCTTCTCGCCAACCCACACATGCCGCGCTTCACGGCGCAGGCGAGTGCCGCGGCAATCAGGGCAAGGCTGGGTGCTGAGGAATTTCGCCAGTTCTTCACGTACGCTCGCCGACTCGGTCTCGCGATAGCGACGTTCCAGGTTTGGCACGATGCCTTCGAACGGGTGCGAACGTTTGACGATATCGCCCCGGTCGTTCAGGTATTTGAAGTCGACATTCTGCGAACCACTGCCATTGAGGATGACCTTCTGCTGGTCAGCCGGCAATTGGTTGAACGGCACCTCCAGGCTGAACTTATAGTGGGACGCCAACGACCCCAGCATCTGGAAGTAATAGACGTTGCGCCTGTCCCAGCCGCGTATTGCCCCCTCGGCCAAGGTCAGTTCGCCATTGACCAGGCGCTTGATGTCGAAGAACTGCTTAACGCCCAGGCCATCGCAGGTCGGACAGGCGCCGGCCGGGTTGTTGAAGGAAAACAGCTTGGGTTCCAGCTCGCTGATGGCGTGGCCGCAGATCGGGCAGGCAAAGCGCGCAGAGAAGATGACCTCTTCGCCCGGCTCGTCGTCCATCGGTGCCACCAGGGCAATACCGTCTGCCAGCTTCAGCGCGGTCTCGAACGACTCCGCCAGGCGCTGCTGCAGATCGGCACGTACCTTGAAGCGGTCGACTACCACGTCAATGGAGTGCTTCTTCTGCTTGTCGAGCTTCGGCGCTTCATCCAGCTCATAGAGCTTGCCGTTGATGCGGGCGCGCACGAAACCTTGCGCCCGCAGCTCTTCAAAGACCGACAGGTGCTCACCCTTGCGCTCGCGGATGACGGGCGCCAGCAGCATCAGCTTGGCACCTTCCGGCTGGGTCAGGACCAGGTCGACCATCTGGCTGACGGTCTGGGCTTCCAGCGGAATATCGTGGTCCGGGCAGCGGGGAATACCCACCCGTGCATACAGCAGACGCAGGTAATCGTAGATTTCGGTAATGGTGCCCACGGTGGAGCGCGGGTTATGGGACGTCGACTTCTGCTCGATGGAAATGGCCGGCGACAACCCTTCGATGGTGTCGACGTCGGGCTTTTCCATCATTGACAGGAACTGCCGGGCATAGGCCGACAGCGATTCCACATAGCGCCGCTGGCCTTCGGCGTACAGCGTGTCGAACGCCAGGGACGATTTGCCCGAGCCGGACAGGCCGGTGATAACGATCAATTTGTCCCGGGGCAGGGTCAGGTCGATGTTCTTCAGGTTGTGGGTTCTAGCCCCACGAATCAGGATCTTGTCCAAGATGGCCTCGCACGGCGGGCGTAAATAATGCCGGAGTATACGGCTAAAGACTGGATGAATATACACTGTCAAAAGGCCGCTTGCAGCCTTACATGAAAGCTGCGCGGCAAAGCGCCGCATATACCCCCTCAATCGATGGGACTGGTAGAATCGCCGCCGGTTCACACGAGGTTTTTCCATGCACGATCCCCATAGCGAACGCATGAGTAGCGGCGAGACCCGAGCGGCAAGCGGTCTGGCCCTGGTGTTCGCCTTCCGTATGCTGGGCATGTTCATGGTGTTGCCGGTGCTGGCGACCTATGGGATGGATCTCGCCGGCGCGACCCCCGCATTGATTGGCCTGGCAATCGGCGCCTATGGCCTGACCCAGGCGATCTTCCAAATTCCGTTCGGCATCATTTCCGACCGTATCGGCCGGCGCCCGGTGATTTACCTGGGGCTGATCGTGTTTGCCCTCGGCAGTGTGCTTGCGGCGCGGTCCGATTCGATCTGGGGCGTGATCGCCGGACGTATCCTGCAGGGCGCCGGGGCGATTTCCGCCGCGGTAATGGCGCTGCTGTCGGACCTGACCCGCGAACAGCATCGCACCAAGGCCATGGCCATGATCGGCATGACCATCGGTTTGTCGTTTGCCGTGGCAATGGTGGTCGGCCCGCTGCTGACGCGCGCCTTCGGCCTGCATGGGTTGTTTCTCGCCACCGGCGGCATGGCGTTGTTCGGTATCGTGATCGTGGCCTTTATGGTGCCGCGCTCCACCGGCACGCTGCAGCACCGTGAATCCGGGGTCGCGCGCCAGGCGCTGTTGCCGACCCTCAAGCATCCGGACCTGCTGCGCCTGGATTTAGGTATCTTTGTGTTGCACGCAATGCTGATGTGCAGCTTCGTCGCCTTGCCCCTGGCCCTTGTGCAAAAAGCCGGGTTGCCCAAGGAGCAGCACTGGTGGGTCTACCTGACCGCGCTGTTGGTTTCGTTCTTCGCCATGATCCCGTTCATCATCTACGGCGAGAAGAAACGCAAAATGAAACGAGTTTTACTCGGCGCCGTCGCGACATTGATGCTCACTGAACTATTCTTCTGGCAGTTCGGCGACAGCCTGCGGGCGCTGGTGATCGGTACGGTGGTTTTCTTCACCGCGTTCAACCTGCTGGAGGCGTCATTGCCTTCGCTGATCAGCAAGGTTTCACCGGCCGGCGGTAAGGGCACGGCGATGGGCGTGTATTCCACCAGCCAGTTCCTCGGTTCGGCGCTGGGTGGGATCATGGGCGGGTGGATGTTCCAGCATGGCGGTTTGTCGGTTGTGTTCCTCGGATGCGCCGGGCTGGCTGCACTTTGGCTGGCCTTTGCTGTTACCATGCGCGAACCTCCGTATGTGACGAGCCTGCGCCTGCCGTTATCGCCTGAAGCGATGCGCGAAGCTGGCCTGGCCGAGCGCCTCAAGGCCGTCGT
This sequence comes from Pseudomonas sp. R4-35-07, assembly GCF_003852235.1. Classification (NCBI taxonomy): domain Bacteria; kingdom Pseudomonadati; phylum Pseudomonadota; class Gammaproteobacteria; order Pseudomonadales; family Pseudomonadaceae; genus Pseudomonas; species Pseudomonas sp. R4-35-07. The sequence continues at coordinate 5,173,598 of NZ_CP027732.1, read as the reverse complement.
TGGAGTAACGGATGCAGTAGTGATCGCGGAAGAAGCTGCGATTTACATCAAATTGGACACCGAATTATTGGATCGCGCGACGCTCGAGCAACTGGTCAACCCAGTGCCGACAGCGCGCCCAGCCTAGGAGAACGTTATGGCCCGTGGGGTTAACAAAGTCATATTGGTCGGTACATGCGGCCAGGATCCCGAAGTTCGCTACCTGCCGAACGGTAACGCCGTGACCAACCTGAGTCTGGCGACCAGCGAACAGTGGACCGACAAGCAAACTGGCCAGAAGGTCGAGAAAACCGAATGGCACCGCGTGTCGATGTTCGGCAAGGTTGCCGAGATCGCCGGTGAGTACCTGCGCAAAGGTTCGCAGGTATACATCGAAGGCAAACTGCAGACTCGCGAGTGGGAAAAAGACGGCATCAAGCGTTACACCACCGAAATCGTGGTCGACATGCAAGGCACCATGCAACTGCTGGGCGGCCGTCCACAGGGCGACCAGCAGGGCCAGGGCGGCATGTCCAACTCGGCACCGCGTCCACAGCAATCGCGTCCGCAGCCAAGCCAGCAGCCTCAGCGTGAGTCGCGTCCAGCACCACAACAGGCTGCGCCGCAGCCAGCTCCGGATTTCGACAGCTTTGATGACGATATCCCGTTCTGAGGTCTGAGAGCCAGAACCCCCAAAACCCCCGATAGCCCCTGGCATCGGGGGTTTTTTATGGGGCATGCTTAACCGCCAACGAAGGAGAACTGTGATGACCTGGTCCGCCAAGCAATACACGATGTTCGAGCAGCAACGCACGCGCCCCGTCCGCGACCTGGTGGCGGCGATTCCCAATACCGACGTGGGCACAGCCGTCGATTTGGGCTGTGGCCCCGGCAATTCTACCCAGGTGCTGGCCGAGCGCTTTCCCCATGCGCACATCACCGGCATGGACAGCTCCGACGACATGTTGATCGACGCGCGCAAACGCTTGCCGACGCTCAGCTTCGAATTGGCGGATATCGGCGCCTGGAGTCCGGCGCAGCAGTTCGACGTGATTCTCGCCAACGCGTCCCTGCAATGGTTGCCGGACCACGCCACGCTGTACCCGCACTTGGTGCACCAACTGACCCCCGGCGGCACGCTGGCGATACAGACGCCGGACAACCTCGACGAGCCTGCCCACCGGCTCGCCCGCGAAGTCGCGACGCAGGGGCCATGGGCTGCAAAGATCGGCGCGGTCAAGCATAACCAGCGGCATTCGGCGAGCTATTACTACGAGCTGCTGAGTCGGTACTGCACTACCGTCGATGTATGGCGCACCACCTACCAACACCCGCTGGCAGACCACGCGGCCGTGGTGGAGTGGTTCAAGGCTTCAGCGCTGCGACCCTTCCTGGCCCCCCTGAACGATGGCGAACAAGCCGCGTTCCTGCAGGAGTACCAGGCGCAGATTAGCCAGGCTTACCCAGCCCTGAGCGACGGCACCGTGTTGCTGCCATTCCCGCGCCTGTTCATCATCGCCACGCGCTAAGGTTACTCAGCGGCGGTCAAGCCACCGCCGCTTGGGCCTTCAGATAGTCATTTGTCGACACCACGCCCGCATACCCGAAGGCCAGCGACGCCATGTATGCGCCATGCACCTGGGCGGCGGGAATCACCTGCCCATTGAATTCCTGGTCGCGGGTCGCGCACGCATCGTGGATCACCGTGACCTTGTAGCCCAAGTCCGCTGCTGCCCGCGCCACCGCATCAATGCACATATGGCTCATGCTGCCGACCACAACCACGTCGGTGATGCTGCGCTGTTCCAGTAACTCGCGCAGGTTGGTCTGGCGAAAAGCATTCACAAAATGCTTGAGCACCACCGGCTCATTGCCCTGGTTCAGCACTTTGGCATGCAGATGAGCACCTTCTGAGCCCGGCGTGAAGAACGGCGCGTCATCGCCTTCGAACTCGTGACGAACGTGAATCACGGTATCCCCGGCCTGACGAAAGGCCTGCAGCACTCGCGCAGCGTTGTCTGCGGCGGCCTCCACACCATCAAGCGGCCACTTGCCTTGGGGGAAGTAGTCGTTCTGGATATCGATCAGGATGAGTGCTTGCTTGGCCATGTGGATTGCCTCGTGATGGGTTGATAGGCCCAGTATCTTAGCTGGCGCCGTCGCCGGATATCGGGTGCGATTTATGTGAATCGTGCAGAACGCCGCGTACCCGCAGCAGCGTCGTGCAGAATGACGCAGGCTAACTGCTATTGCGTTTGCTCCAACTGATTGATTTTCAAATGATCGTCCTCAGCCAGATATTGGCCTGATCCCTGCTACGCTTCCCCTACACACATGGCCGAATGCCAAGGGGGATGCATGACCCCAATTTCACCGGAAAAATGGGTAGTCGCTCACTCGACACGCGCTGGCGCACCCCAGCATGAAGTCGATACCAATCGCGCCCTGGCGCGCTGGTTGGCGCAGATACTGGGGCTCAAGTTCGGCGGCAGCTACGATCCACAGCAGCACGCTGGCCGCGACCTGTACCTGCTTCCCACACAAACTCTGGTGGGGGCGGCCCAGGCCCGCGCACTCAATATCAAAGGCCCGCAAGACCTGTGGGGCGGTTATGTCGATCACGGGTTCATCTGCACCAAAGCCATCAGTCATGGACTGTTGAGCCCTGAAGCCAAGGCGCCGGAGGGCTGGTCACCGTTGTTCAGTGAACGGGTGCGCGACGTGGTGCTCGATGGCTTGAGTGTCTTCGCTATGGAGGATGCACGGCCCGCCGCCACGCGCTTGCTCTACAGCGGGCCGATTCGCTTTAAACCGGTGAACGCCTGCGCTGGGCGCGGCCAGCAAGTCATTCGCAGCCTCGACGAATTCGACGCCCTATTAGCGCGTCCCGAAGCGGCGGGGATATTCGACGACGGCGTGGTGCTGGAACAAGACCTGCACGACGTGGTCACTCACAGTGTAGGCCAGAGCTTTATTGGCGATCAGGTGCTGAGCTACTGCGGCGAGCAATACCTGACCCGGGACGGGCAGGGCGAGGACGTTTATGGCGGCTCCCAACTGCTGGTGGTGCCCGGTGGCTATGATGATTTACTCACGCTGGACCTGCCCGACGATGTGCGTGAAGCCGTCAGGCAAGCGCAGGTCTTCGACAGAGCTGCCGACGAAGCCTACCCAGGCTTCTATGCCTCGCGGCGCAACTACGACATCGCCCAGGGCCTGGACAGCGACGGCCAGCGCCGCAGTGGCGTGCTCGAGCAATCCTGGCGCATGGGCGGGGCCAGCAGCGCGGAAGTCGCGGCGCTGCAGAGCTTTATCAACAACCCGAGCCTTACGGCCATCCGTGTGGCCTCGGTGGAAACCTACGTGGACCAGGCGCTGCCGGCGGATGCCATCGAGGTGTACCGAGGCCCGGCTGAAAACAGCGACTTTCTACTCAAATACGTGACGGTTGAGGCTTATGACGGCTAGAAGCGAGAGCATTGCGATCGATATAGACGACGAACAGATGAGTGGGACCTTCCTGAGCCCCAAATCCAAAGTGCCGGGCGTTTTGTTCGTGCATGGCTGGGGCGGGAGCCAGGAGCGCGACCTGGAACGGGCCAAAGGCATCGCGGGGCTCGGTTGCGTGTGTCTGACCTTCGACCTGCGCGGCCACGCCGGCACCGGGATCCCGCTGTCCCGCGTGACCCGTGAAGATAACCTGCGCGACCTGCTGGCCGCCTATGACCGCCTGCTGTCCCACCCGGCGATCGACACTTCGGCGGTGGCCGTGGTGGGCACCAGCTACGGCGGCTACCTGGCCGCCATCCTCACCTCATTGCGCCCGGTGCGCTGGCTGGCGTTGCGTGTGCCAGCGCTGTACCGCGACCAGGAATGGCTCAAGCCCAAGCGTGACCTGGACAAAGCCGACCTGATGGACTACCGCAGCACCCTGGTGCGTGCCGAAACCAATCGCGCCTTGCACGCCTGCGCGCAATTTACCGGCGATGTACTGATTGTCGAATCGGAAACCGACGACCACGTGCCCCACGCCACCATCATGAGTTACCGCGCGGCGTGCCAGCAGACCCATTCCCTGACCCACCGCATCATCGACGGCGCCGACCATTCATTGAGCGACCCAGTGTCACAACAGGCCTACACCTCGATCCTGGTGGACTGGATCACCGAGATGGTGGTGGGCGAACGGTTGAGCATCATTCAGTCGCAATAAGCCAGTGACCTAGATCGTTCCCATGCTCTGCGTGGGGATGCCTCCCGGGACGCTCCGCGTCAAGCCAAGCTAATGCGCACGGGTGACGCAGAGCGTCCCGGGCTGCATGCCCACGCGGAGCGTGGGGACGATCAGTCTGTTTCAACTTCGTATCAGGCCGTCTTCTTGACCCGCAACGCCTTGGCCTTAGCTTCCACACCCAAATACATCACCAGTGCGATCAGCAGCGGGCAAATAAAATAGATCGCCCGATAAGCAATCAACCCGGCCAGCAAACTCCCGCGTGACGCTTCATGCTGCAGCAGGCCGATAAAAACCGCTTCGAGCACGCCAAGCCCCGCCGGAATATGCGTAAGCACCCCGGCAATCGCGCTGATCAGCAGCACCCCCAGCACCAGCGGATAATCCAGTTTCGACGGCAGCAGTGTGAAAATCACCGCCGCCATCAGCGCCCAGTTCAACGCGCCCAGCATCAATTGCAAACACGCCATGCGCAGCGACGGCAGGTTGATTTCCATGCCGCGAATCGTCCATGCGCGTTTTTTCGAAAACCGGCAGGCGGCCAGGTAGCCCAGGCTGGCCAGTACCAGCAGCGCGCCGATGCCTTGCAGTGCCGTGGTGCTGACCTTCCAGCCCGGCGGCATGGTGACCAGGCCGCTGCTGAAAATCACCCCCGAGATCGCCATATAGCCGAACCAGTTGGTCGCCAGGCTCAGCCCCAGGATCTTGGCGATGTTGCTGGTGCTCACCCCCAGGCGCGAGTACAGGCGATAACGCATCGCGATGCCGCCCACCCATGCACTCAGGTTGAGGTTGAACGCGTAGCTGATGATCCCCACCGGCAGGATCTGCTTCCAGCGCAACGGCTGGCGAATGTAGGTGCGGCCGATCAGGTCAAAGCAGGCGTAGACGATAAAGCTGCACACTGTCAGCGCGCTGGCGATCAGCAAGGTGCGCACTTTGAATTCGCTCAGGGTCTGCAGCACTTCGCTCCAGTCGATGCGCCGGGCAAGCAGGGTGAACAGCACGATCAGCAGCAGGAAGAACGCAATGGTCAGGGGTTTCTTCCAGCGCTGGAACCGTGAGCCTTTTTTTTCAGACGTCATGGGCCGGACTCTCGATGGGTTTTAAACGCGGCTTGTGCGCTGGCAGCCAGCCGGTCAGGACCGGGAAGTGGCGCATCACATGAAACACCAGGAAACCCACGGTCAGGCGCCACAACCACAGGCGGGGTTTACGTTTCTCCGGCATGGTCTGGCAGTGGTTTCTGGCGAGTGCTTCCAGGCTCTCGTACAACTGCTGATTGAAGGCCCGATCCCGAATCAGCACATTGGCTTCCAAATTCAGTGCCAGGCTCAACGGGTCCAGGTTGCTTGAGCCCACGGTGCTCCAGTCATCGTCCACCAAGGCGACCTTGCCGTGCAGCGGGCGCTGGCAGTATTCATGAATCACCACGCCATCCTTGAGCAGGTAGTCATAGAGCATGCGCGCCGCGAGCTTGGCGAGCAGCACATCCGGCTGGCCCTGCATGATCAGTTGGACGTGCACGCCACGGCGCGCGGCGTTGCGGATTTCGCGCAGCAGGCGGTAGCCGGGGAAGAAATACGCGTTGGCGATCACGGCGCGTGTACGGGCTTTGCTCAAGGCGTGGATATAGGCTTCTTCGATGTCATCGCGATGCTGCACGTTGTCGCGATAAATCAAGCGCACCAGGCCGTCTTCCTCAGACGTGGACCACGGCGCAGGGCGTTGCGGGCGCCGCCGCCAGCCACGCCGGGTGCGCACCTGACGACCACTTTGCGCCAGGGCGAAGTGGTGCAGGTCGGCCACCGCCGGGCCGACGATCTGCACCGCATAATCCTGCTTGGCTTCAGGGCCGAAGTCGCCCAGGTGGTCGGCGGAAAAGTTGATGCCGCCGATGAAAGCCACAGCGGCATCCACCACCACGATTTTGCGGTGCAGGCGGCGAAACCAGTTGGTGCGAATGCCCAGCGTTTTCGAGGCCGGATCGAACATCTGCACCGCCACCCCGGCCTCGGCCAGCTCGCGCAAAAACGAAACACTCAATTCGCCGCAACCAAAGCCATCAAGGCTGGCAACCACCTTTACCCCGCGCTGCGCCGCCTCGATCAAGATGTCTTTGAGCTCAAAGCCGACCTTGTCTTCGAAGAGGATAAACGTCTCCAGCAGAATCTCGCGCTGTGCCGCGCGCATGGCCTCGAACACCTTGGGGAAGTAGGCCTCGCCATTCTCCAGCAGTTCGATTTGATTGCCACTCTGCCAGCCGTAATCGAGGTCACGCGCCTTGGCGTCATCCGGCGGTTGATCGGTGGCGATATGTTCTACAGCAACGTTCATAGCTCAATCTCCACCGACAGCGGCACATGGTCCGAGAGGTGCGACCAGGGGCGCGTGGTCAGCACGCGGGGGTTATGCACAGTCAGATTGCGCACGTAAATGCGGTCCAGCGGCAACAGCGGCAGGCGCGCCGGAAACGTGCGCGCAGGTTTGCCCAGGGTTTCGGCGAAGACCTCCTTGAGGCCGCTCTGGCTGAGGTCGGCGCGCTGGCGCCAGTCGTTGAAATCGCCGGCGACCACCAGCGGCGCGTCAGCCGGAATCTCGCTGATGCGCTGCTCCAGCAAGCGCAATTGCTGCTGGCGATGCACCTCACGCAAGCCCAGGTGGATGCAGATCGCATGCACCTGCTGCCCGGTGCCCGGCAGGCGCAGGACGCAATGCAGCAGGCCACGGTTTTCGTGGCCGCTTTGGGAGATGTCGAGGTTGTCGTGACGGACGATCTGGAATTTCGACAGCAACGCGTTGCCGTGGTCGCCGTGGGGGTAGACCGCGTTGCGCCCGTAGGCGAACTGCGGCCAGATGCTGTCGGCGAGGAACTCGTACTGCGGCATTTTCGGCCAGTCGCTGTAGCGCTGGGGATGGCGCTCGTGGGTGCCGTGGATCTCCTGAAGGAACACTATGTCGGCGCCGACACTGCGCACCGCTTCGCGCAGTTCGGGCAGGATGAAGCGTCGATTCAAGGCGGTGAAGCCCTTGTGAATATTGACCGTCAGCACGGTAAAGCGCGTGATGGCAGTGGTGGGCGTGGTGGGGATCAACTCAGGCTGGGTCATGCCAGCACCCCCGGCTCGGGCAGTCGTCCGGGCTCCGTCAGCAGGTTGGTATCCAGCCCGAAGCGCTGCAGCAATTGGCGGGCATCGTACGGTGCGCGCACCTTGATGTCGTTGTCGAAAAAGCAGAATACGTCGCGCTGTTTGCGGGCGCGTGGCTTGTGTTTCGGGTCGATCAGATGCGCATCCGCAGGCTGTTTGCCGTGACGCCAGCGCTCGATGCGGTCGCCCCAGCGCTTGAGGGCTTCGTCGGTATAGCCGCTGGCGTACAACTGTTTGTCGCCATGCAAGCGCAGGTACATGAAGTTGGCGGTAACGTCTTCGGCATACGGCCACTTGCCGGCGGTGTCCGCCACCACCAGGGCCACGCCGTACTTATCCAACAGCTGCACGAATTCAGGCACCGCAAAGCTTGCGTGACGAATTTCCACGGCATGGCGCATGGGCCGCTTGCCGTAGGCCTTCATGCTCGTCTTGCCATTCAGGCGCGGCTCATGCTGATGGGCGAGGGCGGCCGCCTGCTGGGTGTCGGTGGGCAGTTCGGCGAGGAAGACTTCGAACAGGGGCGGGTCGAACTTGAAGCTGGGCGGGAACTGCCAAAGGATCGGCCCAAGCTTTTCTTTCAACTCCAGCACCCCGGAGGCGAAGAAATTCGCCATGGGCTTGTGCACATCCCGCAGGCGCAGGATGTGCGTGATATAGCGTGGGGCCTTGACGCTGAACAGGAAGCCTTCAGGCGTGTCGGCATACCACTCCGCGTAGCGCTTGGGCGTTTGCAGCGCATAGAACGAACCGTTGATTTCGATGCCGTTGACGGCGCGTGACGCAAACTGCAACTCGCGTTTCTGGGTCAAGCCTTCGGGGTAGAAATCGCCCCGCCAGGGCGTGTAGCGCCAGCCGGAAATGCCGATATGAATCGCCGCCATGCTTACTCCCATTGAGGTAGGGTCGATTGCCCTGCGTGTTGGGATGACTGTGAATTTTGACCGAAAGTTTCCACATTCCTACAAACGGTCGAGCGTCCGAAGGTAGGAAACAGGTGGCTGAATCAGGGGAACGATCACGGCTCAAACCCGTCAGTTCCTAACAGACCCTCTGAAGGAGCCCGGTGTTTTGCTGAATTTCAAGACTGCATTACTGCTCGGCGCGCTGCTGTTCTGCGGCAATGGCGCACTGTATGCCGCGGCCACCGCGCCTGAGCCCGAAGCCCCGGCCAAGCCGGAATTGCTGGTGGAAGGCGGCCTGCTGGGGGCCATCAGCTCCAGCATCGATGATGTGCAGCAGAAGCTGGACCTCAACCAGAATTTCATCGACGAATGGCGCCTGCGCGCCGACCGCGCCGCCAACGAAGTAGGGCGGCTGGTCAACCAGACGGCCGCGCGCTCGCCGTGGAGCGTGGCCGGGGATTTCCTGTTGCTTTCGGCGGTGTGGATCGGCGCCTTTGCGCTGTTGACTCTGCTGGGGCGCCTGATCGTCCGGCGCTTGAGCCAGCGGGTGTTTTTCCAGCGCCGGGCGCGCCTGCTGGCGGTGCTGGGGTACGTGGTGCCTTACACCATCCCGGCGGTTATCTGCCTGCCGTTGACGCTGTCTGTCAGCCACTTTCTAGTCAACTCCGTGGGCCGGGCGCTGGCGCTGTGTTTTGCCTATGCCACCAGTAGCGGCATCTTTTCCACCTCAATGCTGCTGTGCGTCATTGTCATGTTCAACCTCGGCCACAAGCGCCCGGCGGTGCAGATCATTCGCGACTACTGCCCCAAACCGCTGTTTCTGATCGGCTTTCTCGCGGCCCTCAGCGATGCACTGACCAGCCCGCAGATCGCCCGCCAGTTCGGCGGCAATATCACCAGCAGCATCGCAGTGTTTACCGGCCTGTTCGCCACGCTGATCTTCGGCGTGCTGGTGGTGCGCCTGCGGCGTCCGGTGGCGCATCTGATTCGTAATCGGCCGCTGGCCCAGCGCCTCAAGCACCCGGCGTTGCAACAGTCATTGCGAGTATTTTCCGGGCTTTGGTATTGGCCGATTCTGCTGATGGTGCTGGTGTCGGCGATCAACCTGATCGGTGCCGGCGACGACAACCAAAAAGCTCTGCGCTGTGCCTTGTTCACCACGATCCTGCTGATCGGCACTGTATTCCTCAGCACCGTGCTGCAACACTTGTTCAAGTCGCGCAGCCAAGTGGCGATCCAGCGCAGCAGCGCCTACAAGGAGCGCTTTCTCAGCCTGTTGCACGCGATATTGCGCATCGTCATGGCCATCGCCTTTATCGAAATCCTCGGGCGGATCTGGGGCGTGTCGTTGTTCGAGTTTGCCCAGCGCAACTCGGTGGGCCGAGCGATCAGCGATTCCCTCAGCAGCATCGGCCTGATCCTGCTGATGACCTGGCTGTTCTGGGTGGTGCTCGATACCGCGATTCAGGAAGCGCTCAAACCCCCGGTGAACAAGCGCTCCAGCCGCCAGCCCAGCACCCGCGTGAAAACCATCCTGCCGCTGCTGCGTAACGCGGTGAAGATTATTCTCGTGGTGATTTGTGCGATCACCACCATGGCCAACCTGGGCATCAACGTCGCGCCGCTGCTGGCGGGTGCCGGTGTGGTCGGCCTGGCCATCGGTTTCGGTTCGCAGCAATTGGTGCAGGACGTGATCACCGGCCTGTTCATTATCATCGAAGACACCCTGTCGATCGGCGACTGGGTGGTGCTCGACTCCGGCCATGCCGGCACCGTCGAGGGCCTGACCATCCGCACCCTGCGCCTGCGCGACGGCAAGGGCTTCGTGCACTCGGTGCCGTTCGGGCAGATCAAGGCCGTCACCAACCAGTCGCGGCAGTTCGCTTATGCGTTCTTCTCGGTGCAGTTCACCTACGACACCGACGTGGACAAAGCCGTGGAGCTGATCCGCGAGGCCGGGCAGTCGATCCGCGACGATGTGTTCCTCAAGTACAACCTGCAAGGGCCGCTGGAGGTGTTTGGGGTCGACAAGATGGACCTTAACGGCGTGGTGCTGACAGCGCAGTTCCGTACCGTGTCAGGTGGGCAATATGCGGTGAGCCGTGCGTTTAACCAGCGTCTGAAAAAGCTTGTGGATAACTGCGATGAGGTGCATTTCGCGCAAACTTATCCACAGCAGGTGTTGTTGCCCAAGCGCACTGCCCAGGTGGATGAGCCGGAGGCGGTGATGTTGACCGAGCAGCCTCGCTCACAGTGATGGTGTGGCTGAGCTGACGCCATCGGGGGCAAGCCCCCTCCCACACTTGATTGGGTTCACAGATCAAAATGTGGGAGGGGGCTTGCCCCCGATGAGGCCCTCAAACTCAATGCCTGATCAACTTCTCCTGCACCGCCTGCTGATCCACCTCCGACAAAATCTGCTGCTTACCGCCCACCATCACCGCCGCCGGCACCCCATCCCGATACACAATCCGATTGCCACTCACCGCCGGCACCTTATTGCCTGGTAACAGCGTACCCACCAGATTCAACGGATCCGCCCCGCACACGGCAATCAAGCTACCGTCGTGAGGGCGCCGCCTTACTTCGCGCAGCAACGGGATAGCCTCCGGCAATGCAAACTGCTCACCCGCCAACCCGCTGACAAACCGCCCGCCGCGAATTTCGCCCCGGGCCTCCAGCCGATGGAAAGTGCGCAGCAATTCGCGCCAGCTCGGCAGCCAGTCCGCCTCGCGCTCCAGCAAGCGCCAGAACACCACGCCATAGCGGCGCAGCAGGGTCATTGCCACATGCTCCAGCGTCTCGGCCGAATGCGCACCGGCGTCGCTCGGCGCGCGGCGAATCAGGGCCCAGCGCCCGGCGTCGTCCATGCCGCCGATAAAGGCGCCGCGCCCACGCCGGCTGCTGCGTGCCTGGCGTTTGCTGGCGGGTGTGGTCAGGGCGCGCAGCCCGGCGAAGCTGTCGGCATTGACCAAGCCTGCGCCGACCAACTCCTGCAACGCGGTTTCCAGCTCGCTGCGCAGCAGATGGGCTTCGTGCGCCAGCTCATCGAAAAACAATGCGCCCTGTTCGCGCAGGGCCAAATGGACTTTTTGCGCCTTGGGCGACAACGTCGTGCTGTCCGTCTGTTCGGTCAGCCCGCTCCACAGCGGCACCTGGCTGCGCGGCAACAGCACGATCGGCGTGCTGCGCAAGGCCATGGCGCCGGCCTTGTGGCTCAGGCGCGTCCACACCAGTTTACCGCTGCGGCACAAGTCGTCGAGCCAGGTTGACGAGTAGTCCTTGATCCGCGCGCTGAGCAGGTCGCTGTCCCACGCCGAGGTGGCGGCGGCATAGCCTTCGAACTGGCCGACGATTTGCGGCAACACCGCGCTGCCTTGGCCACGCGCGTGGTCGGACAGGTGCTGCCAGTCGAACAGAAAACGCATGAAATCCTGCAGCGCCACCGGTTCGATTTCCCGGCGCAGGCGCTTGACCGTGTAGCGATGAATACGCGCCAGCAGGTGCCGTTCGCACCATTGCTCCTCAACGGCGCCGGGGCTGAAGTGCCCGCGCAGCACATAGCCTTCCTGCTCCAGCCGCGCCAATGCCTGGGCCACGGTGGCGGCGGGCAACGCCAGCGGCGCGGCAATCTCGGGCAGCGTCAACGGGCCGAAACCGCCCAGGCGGGCGCGCAGCACTTCCACCAAAGCCTCATCGAATGTCCACGGTTCATCGAAACCGGGCAGCAGCGCCAGTGTGTGCGGGTAAATCGCCTGCAAACAGCTCAAGCGTTCCACGGCCACCCACAGGCCGTTGGGCAGCGGGTAAGCGCGTCCGGCCTCGGTCAAGGTGTGCAACCACTCGGCCCATTGCGGCGTGACCTCCTGGCTTGCAATGCAGGCCAGGCTCATCAGCGCTTCGTGCATTTCATCCGGCCCCTGGGGCGCCGGCCAGGCCTCTTCGCGTACGCCGGCGATGGCCTCGGCATCCAGTGCGCCGAGGTCGTCGGTACTTTGCGGGTCGCTCCAGCGGCGGTTGAGCACGGCCTGGGTTCGACGCTCTTCCAAGGGCGCGTCATCGAGAAAGGTGTAGGGGCGCGCGCTGAGAATCTCGGCGGCCATCGGCGAGGGCGCGGGCAGGTCGCGGCTGACCATGCGAATGTCGCCCGCTTCCATGCGCCGCAGCAGGGCCAGCCAGCCATCGCTGTCCATGGCTTCGTGCAGGCAGTCGTCGAGGGTTTGTTCCACCAGCGGATGGTCGGGCACTTCGCGTTCGCCGGCGAGGTTTTCCAGGCAGGCAATCTGGTCGGGAAACACACTGGCGATCAGGTCTTCGCTTTTCATGCGCTGGATCTGCGGCGCCACCTTGCGCCCGCCGGTATAGCGCGGCAACGCCAGCGCCACGCCGGCGTTCCAGCGCCAGCGCACGCCGAACAGCGGCGCATCCAGCACCGCCTGGATCAGCAGGTGTTCAGCGCTGTTGCTGTTGAGGTAACGCCACACTTCATCGAGGGCGAAGCTGTGACTGGTGGACAGCGACAGCACAATCGCATTTTCGCTGGCCGCCGCTTGCAGCTCGAAGTTGAAGGTGCGGCAGAAACGCTTGCGCAGGGCCAGGCCCCAGGCGCGGTTGATGCGGCTGCCAAAGGGCGTGTGGATGATCAACTGGGTGCCGCCGGACTCGTCGAAAAACCGCTCCATGATCAACGTGTCCTGGGACGGCAACGCGCTGAGGGCCAGGCGTGCGCGGGCCAGGTAATCCAGTATTTGTTCGGCGCTGGCGCGGTTCAAACCCAGCGTATCAGTGAGCCAGGCCTGCGCCGGGAGCAGGTCGCCGGGGCTGGCGCTGAGCAGCTGATCCAGCTGTCCCTGCAAACGGGCCACCGCCGCCGACAACTCATTGCTGCGCCCTGGCGCTTCACCCAGCCAGAACGGAATGGTCGGTGGCTGGCCATGGGCGTCCTCGACCCGCACCTTGCCGGCTTCTACCCGCAGGATGCGGTACGACGTATTGCCCAGCTGGAAGATATCGCCAGCGATGCTTTCCACCGCGAAGTCTTCGTTGACGCTGCCGATGTTCAGGCTCTGGGGCTCCAGCAGCACGCTGTAGTCGGCGTTGTCGGGAATGGTGCCGCCGCTGGTCACCGCCGTGAGCCGGGCACCACGGCGGCCGCGCAGGGTATGGGTCACGGCGTCACGGTGCAGATAGGCGCTGCGGATACCCTGGCGCCCGTTGTAGCCATCGGCAAGCATGTGCAACAGCGCCTGGTAGTGGTGCTCATCCAGCTCGGCATACGGCGCGGCGCGGCGAATAAGCCTCAGCAGGGCCGCCTCCGACCATTCGCGGGCACTGACCTCGGCGATGATCTGCTGGGCCAGCACGTCCAACGGCGCCACAGGAATGTGCAAGGTGTCGAGTTCGCCAAGGCGTACGCAATCGAGGAGGGCGGCGCATTCGATCAGGTCGTCGCGGGTAGTGGCAAACAGGCGGCCCTTGGGCGTGCCGCCGACCTGATGCCCGGAGCGACCGACCCGTTGCAGAAAACCGTTGATGGAGCCGGGCGAGCCGATCTGGCAGACCAGGTCCACATCGCCGATATCAATCCCCAGTTCCAGGGACGCGGTGGCGATCAGCACTTGCAGCTCACCGGCCTTGAGACGTTGCTCGGCGTCCAGGCGCATTTCCTTGGCCAGGCTGCCATGGTGGGCGGCCACGGCCGTTTTGCCCAGGCGCTCGCTCAGGTGCCGCGCCAGGCGTTCGGCCAGGCGTCGCGTGTTGACGAATATCAGGGTGGTGCGGTGTTCACGGGCCAGTTCGGCGAGGCGGTTATAGACCAGTTCCCACACATCATTAGCCATCACTGCCGAGAGCGGCACCGGTGGCACTTCGATATCCAGGTCGCGCGGGCGGGCGTGGCCGATGTCGACGATGGCGCATTCGCGCCCGGTGCCGACCAAAAACCGCGAGACCGCTTCGATGGGCTTTTGCGTGGCCGACAGGCCGATGCGCGTCAGCGGCTCGGCGCACAACGCTTGCAGGCGCTCCAGGCTCAGCGCCAGGTGACTGCCCCGCTTGCCGGCGGCAATCGCATGGATTTCATCAACGATCACCGTGCGCGTGCTGGCGAGCATCTGCCTGCCCGAGTCCGAACCGAGCAGCACGTAGAGCGATTCCGGGGTGGTGACCAGGATATGCGGCGCGCGCTTGCGCATCTGGGCGCGGTCTTTTTGCGGGGTGTCGCCGGTGCGCACTGCGGTGCGGATCACCAACGGCGGCAGGCCTTGTTTCTCGAGGTGCTCGGTGATGCCTGCCAGTGGGTTTTGCAGATTGATCTGAATATCGTTGGAGAGTGCCTTGAGGGGCGAAACGTAGACCACCAGGGTTTCATCGGGCAATTGGCCGCCATTGGCCAGACCCTGGTGGACCAGGTCGTCCAGCACCGCGAGAAAGGCGGTCAGGGTCTTGCCCGAACCGGTCGGCGCGGCGATCAGCGTCGAGCGGCGCTGTCGGATCAGCGGCCACGCCTGGGCCTGCGCGCCCGTCACCGAGGGGAAGGTACTGCGGAACCAGGTACTGACGGCGGGGTGGAAGCCGTCCAGTGCCTTGTCCGTTGATTCGGGAAAGTTCATGTAGTGATTGATGCCACCTGCTCCAACAAGTTGCAAACACCTACTTTGTCCGTGACGGTTGCGCTACAAACCCGCAAAATGCAACGATTCTGGAATAAACCTACGGCAAGGCTCACGCGCCTGCCGACACAACCATCGTTCCAAACAGACCGGGCCTGCTCAATCTATGCGAATGCGCCTTATGTTACTGGGCGGCGGGAATGCCCTCGGGCAGGCGCTGATTCGCCTCGGTGCAGAGGAAGACATTGGTTTCCTCGCCCCCAAACCGCCCCAAGACGGCTGGGATGCCGCAAGCCTCACCCAGTTGCTCGACGACACCCGTCCCGATGCGTTGATCAACCTCGCCTACTATTTCGACTGGTTCCAGGCCGAAGCGGTCAGCGAAACCCGCCTGGCCTCCCAGGAATTCGCCATCGAACGCCTCGCCGAACTGTGCCAGCACCACAGCATTACCCTGCTGCAACCGTCCAGCTACCGCGTGTTCGACGGTTCCCGCGCCACCGCCTACAGCGAAAAAGACGAGCCGGTGCCCCTGGGCCTGCGCGGCCAGGCGTTGTGGCGTATCGAGCAGAGCGTACGCGCCACCTGCCCGCAACATGTGCTGCTGCGCTTTGGCTGGCTGCTCGATGACAGCGTCGACGGTACCCTCGGGCGCTTCCTGGCCCGGGCCGAACAGCCGGATGAATTACTGATGGCGGACGACCGTCGCGGCAACCCGACGCCGGTGGACGATGCGGCGCGGGTGATCATTTCCGTGCTCAAGCAACTCGATTGCGCGGCGCCGCTGTGGGGCACCTACCATTATGCCGGCCACGAGGCGACCACACCGCTGGCGCTGGGCCAGGCGATCCTCACCGAAGCGCGCAACTTCCACCCACTGGCCATCGAGTCGCCGACCGCCCAAGCCCACGCGGCGCGGCCGGATGCGGCAGAAGAACCGCAACACGCGGTGCTGGCCTGCAAGAAAATCCTGCACACTTTTGGCATCAAGCCACGGGCGTGGCGGGCGGGCTTGCCGGCGCTGCTCGACCGCTTCTACCGCCACACCTGACACAACCCAAAACCCAATGTGGGAGGGGGCAAGCCCCCTCCCACATTTTGGTTATGCGTGTTGCTTAGAACTTGTAGCCGATACCTACCATGTAAACCATCGGGTCGACGTCCACGTTGACCTTGGCCCGGGTGCCCTGGCCCAACGCATTGTTATCCACCGTCGCCTTGGTGCTGATATCGATATAGCGCGCCTGCGCGTTGATCATCCATTTGTCGTTGATCATGTAGTCGGCGCCGATCTGCGCGGCCCAGCCCCAGGAATTCTCGGCCTTGAAGTTGCTGAACCCGGCCTGTTCGGCACGGCTGCCGACGTGCTCGTCGTAGATCCAGGTGTAGTTGATACCGGCGCCCACATACGGTTGGAACGCCGACTGGTGGTCCAGCGGGTAGTACACGACGCTCAAGGTCGGCGGCAGGTGTTTCAGCGTGCCGAGCTTGCCGTTGGCGGCGCCGAGGGCGGTGTTCTTGATTTTTACGTCATGCTCGAACGGCGTGGCGGCCAGCAGTTCGATACCGACGTGATCGGTGAGCATGTAGGCGAAGTTCAAGCCCAGTTGGGTGTCGCTGCTCATGGTCGCCTTGCCGCCCAGGTTGGTACCCGCCAATGGGCCCTGGTCAACCTTGACGCTGCTGCTGTCGGCCTTCGGATTCACGGTGATTGCACCGGCGCGAATCAGGATGTCGCCCGCTTGGTGAGCGTGAGCGACAGGGGCGACGAGGGCGAGCGCGAACAGGGACGCGCCGAGCAGGGACTTGTTCATGGGAGCTCCAAAAGGACGTTAAAAGTTGTACGTCCAATGGTAAAGATCGTTCCGCTCGATCTGTTGACTCAGCTCAATGAAAGGGCAACCACGCGGTAAAAACTGTGGGAGGGGGCTTGCTCCCGATGGCGGTGGGTCAGCCAATAACACTGTTGACTGGCACTCTGCTATCGGGAGCAAGCCCCCTCCCACATTTTGATCTGCGGTGTGTTTGCAGGGAGGGGTTATTCCTCCAGTTCGTACATATAAATCTTCTCGGCATCCATCTGGTAACCGGCGTCGGCCAACTCACTGGACGACGGCTTGACCTGCATCGCACCTTCGATCCAGTACGGCTGGTACAGCTCATCGAGTTTCACGCCGACTTCGCTTTTCACATGCACGATCTGGTTCGACGGCGGCGGCGGCACATGGATGCACGCGCCGAAATACGGCACCAGCAGGAACTCGGTGGTGCGGCCTTCTTCGCTCACCTCCAGCGGCACGATGTAACCCGGCAGGCGAATATGCTGGCCGTCCAGGCTCTGCACCACCGGCGCGTTGGGCAGGTCCTGCCTGGCAGCCGGCGCGGCCTCGACGGACAAGGCATCGGCCATGTTCGACAGGTCATGCAGCGGTTTCATATTGGGCACTTCCGGTGGCGCATCCGGTGGGATCATTTCCTGCCACGACAAATCCCTGGGCTGCTCCTCGGCCCAGGCAGGCACGGCCACCAGCAATAACAGGGCAAACAGGGCACGACGCATGAAGACTCCTCAGTGGGTAGCTACTAGCTGCAAGCTTCAAGTAAAAGCCGATTCGCTTGCAGCTTGAGGCTAAAAGCTTGCAGCGGCTGTTCTACAGCCTAATCGACAGTCCATCGGCCAACGACTGGCGATAGGCACGCCATGCGGGCACGCTGCCCATCAGTAACGCCGCCGCCAGGATACCGGCGAGCAACGTCCATTCATATTCGCTCGGCCACGCCATCGGCAGGTCCAGGCCGTAATTGGCCTGCAAATAACCCCGCGATGCGGCAATGCACAGGTACAACAAACCCAAACCTGCCACCACGCCGGCCAGGGCCAGAGCGAAAGCCTCGAAGATCAGCAGCGTTGCGATATGCCACGGCCGCGCGCCCACCGAGCGCAGGATCGCCATTTCGCGGCGGCGTTCGTTGAGGCTGGTGAGGATCGCCGTGAGCATGCCGATCAAACCGGTCAGCACCACGAACAGCGAAATCACGAACAGGGCTTTTTCGGCCGTGCCCATCATGCTCCACAGCTCTTGCAGCGCCACGCCCGGCAGAATCGCCAGCATCGGCTCGCCACGGAATTCATTGATTTCCCGTTGCAGGGCGAAGGTGGAAATCTTGTTGTTCAAGCCGAGCATGAAGGCGGTGATGGCTTGCGGGGTGAGGTCCATATTGCGCGCCTGATCGGCGCTGATACGGCCTTTGCCCTGGGCCGGCACGCCGTTGTGCCAGTCGATGTGGATCGCCTCCATGCCACCGAGGCTGATATGCAGCGTGCGGTCCACCGGCGTGCCGGTGCGCTTGAGGATGCCGACCACGGTGAAGGGCTTGTCATCGTGCTTGACCAGGCTGACCACCGCCACGCCATGGGCCAGCACCAGCTTGTCGCCAAGTTTGTAGTGCAGTGCATCGGCGACTTCGGCACCGAGCACCACCTCGAACGGGTCGGTGGCAAAGGCGCGGCCACTGGCCAGCTCGAGGTTCTGTTTGCGCCCGTACTGGTAATGCTCGAAGTACGACGCGTTGGTGCCCATCACCCGGTAACCGCGATGGGAATCGCCGAGGGAAATCGGGATCGCCCACTTCACCTGCGGGTTGGCGGCGAAGTGCTCATAGCTGTCCCAGCGGATGTTATTGGTGGCGTTGCCGATGCGGAACACCGAGTACAGCAGCAGGTTCACCGAGCCCGAGCGCGCACCGACGATCAGGTCGGTGCCGCTGATGGTGCTGGCGAAGCTGTTGCGCGCCTCCACGCGCACGCGTTCCACCGCGAGCAACAAGCAGACGGAAAGCGCGATGGCGAAGGCGGTGAGGATCGCGGTAAAGCGGCGGTTAGCCAGGCTGGCCATGGCTAGACGAAACAGATACATCTCAAACCTCTGCGGGCGCGGCGGCGCGATTGAGTTCGGCCAGCGACAGGTTGCGGTCGAACAGCGGCGCCAGGCTTTGATCGTGGCTGACAAACAACAGGCTGGCCCCGGCGTCGCGGCATTCGGCGAACAGCAACTGAATGAATGCCTCGCGCGCGTCGTAGTCGAGGGCCGAGGTGGGTTCGTCGGCGATCACCAGTTCCGGTTGGCCGATCAGCGCACGGGCGGCGGCCACCCGTTGTTGCTGGCCGATGGACAGCGAGTCGGCGCGGCGCTCGAGCAGGTCCGGGTCTTTCAAGCCCAGGTGTGCCAGCAAGGTCGCCGCGGCCTGGTCGACACTGCCGTGGCGCTGGATCGCTCGCTGTGCACGCAGTTTGGAGAAGTGGCACGGCAGCTCAACGTTCTCGCGCACCGACAAAAACGGCAGCAGGTTGAACTGCTGGAAGATATAGCCGGTGTGGTCCACCCGGAAACGGTCACGGGCGCCGGCCGAAAGTTCGGTCAGCTCCTGGCCGAGCAGGCGGATACTGCCCCGGCTGGGCGTCTGCACACCGCCGAGCAGTCCGAGCAAGGTGGTTTTGCCACTGCCGCTGGGGCCCTTTAGGAACAGGGTTTCCCCCGGCTCCAGGCGGAACGCGGGGATGTCCAGCAACTGCGGGTGGCCGGGCCAGTTGAAGCCCAGGTCGGACAGTTGGATCAATGCATGGGTCATGTGAACTCAGAACTTCAGGGTGGCTGCAGTGGCGGTCGCGTCAATACCTTGCTGGCCGCTCGGGCCGATCAGTTGTACCTGAATCTTCTGGGTGGCGGGAAAGGTCTTGAACACTTGGCTCAGGTCCAGGTTGCTCAGTGCCTCTGGCGTGGCGCAGGTGAACTGGTAATGGGCGTGGATTTCGCTGTGGTCGTGATGGTGTTCGTGGGCGGCGACGCCTTTGCCGTCGGTGGCGTGGTCATTGTCATCGCCATCGTCGTCATCGTGATCGGCTTCCGGTTTATCGCCGAACAGCGGGCTGTTGAGTTCCTGGGAGCTGACGACGCAACCGGCGGCCTTGGGCAGCTTGAACAACACCAGCGGGCTTTCCAGCTGTTTGCGCGCAGCGGCGACTTTGGCCTTGTCGGCGGCACTGGTCGCGACGTGTTCGAAACCCACCAGGTTCATGGCCGGGCTGTCCAGTTCAAGCTCCAGGGACTGGCCGTCGAGCACCGCATTGAGACGGCCCACGCCATGTTCATGGGCACCGAGGCTGGCGTGCTCATGGTCGTGATCTTCATGAGCATGAGCGACCGCCAGTGGCAGCAGGGCAAACGGCAAAGCAAGCAGCAGACGGCGCATGACAGGACTCCAAAGATGAAAGTTTTGTTATGTGATCTTATAACACTGGTGCCGAGAGTTTGACCGCCCGCTTGGCGTTGCGCAAGCTGCATGGGAGCATGCCCGTCAGAAAAAATGCAGGAGTAAGGACGATGTTGCGAATTCGTGGAACCGTTGGCGACCTGCCGGTGGACTTGACCCTGGAGCTGGACGACGGCGATTGGGCGCGGTTGGGCGCGCAACTGCAGGCCGCCCCGGTGCCTACCGAGTCGACTGCGGTACCGCTCAGGCAAAGTGAGGATCTATGGCAGAACGCCCAGGATCTGTTGCGCAACGCCGGGCAGCTCAGCGGCCTGGAGCTGCTCGATCAACTGGAAGGGTTGGCCGGCGATGCCGCCGCGGGCAAACGCCTGCTGGTGCGCCTGCGCCATAGCGCCAAGGTGAAGGTGACCAGCGGCGGGGATACGCCGCTGTACAGCTGGATTGGCGATTAATACAACGCAGCGAACAATTTGCGGCGGTACGCCGTGACCAGCGGGTGATCGTTGCCCAGCAGCTCGAACACCTGCAGCAAGGTCTTGTGCGGCAGGCCTTCGCTGTAGCTGCGATTGCGGATAAACAGCTTGAGCAGGCCTTCCAGCGCGGCGTCGTATTGCTGGCGCGCCAGTTGGTGAATGCTCAACTGATAGGCCGCTTCGTCATCCTGCGGGTTCTGCGCCAGGCGGCTTTTCAGGTCAGCGGCGTCCGGCAGGTCGGCCGCCTGGCGCAGGAAGGTGATTTGCGCCTTGGCCCCGGCAAGGGCAGCTTTGTGGTCATCGCCTTTTACGGCGTCCAGCACGGTTTGTGCTTCATCCAGTTCGCCGCGCTCGGCCAGGCAGCGCGCGTACAGGATCAGCGCGGCGGCGTTGGTGTTGTCTTCGCCCAGCAGCGCCACCAGCACGGCTTCGGCATCGCTGATGCGGCCTTCGGCGAACAATGCTTGTGCCTGCTCCAGCGGATCCGCCGCAGCCGGTGGCGGCATCTGCACATGGGGCTCGAGCATCGCCCGCACCGCCGACTCCGGCTGCGCCCCGGCAAACCCATCCACCGGCTGGCCGTCCTTGAACAGCACCACGGTCGGCAGGCTTTGAATCCCAAAACGCGCCACGATGTCCTGCTCGGCCTCGCAATCGACCTTGGCCAACAGCAATTCACCGCGATAACTCTCGGCAATCTGCGCCAGCATCGGCATCAGCGCCTTGCACGGCGCGCACCACTCGGCCCAGAAATCCACCAACACAGGTTTTTCAAAAGAGTTCTGAATCACCGCCTGGTCGAAGTTGGCGGTGGTGACGTCGAAGATGTACGGCGTGGGCTCACTCATGAGGCGTCTCGAATAAAGCGGGAATGGGGGCAACTATAAGGGCTGGCGCGGTTGGCTGAAAGCGAGCGCGGTCAAATGTGGGAGGGGGCTTGCCCGCGAAGGCCTCAAGTGCGCCGCGAATGGTACAGGCTCACCTTGCGAAACTCCCAAGGCTCGGCCAGGTCCGGCAGGGTCAATGCGTCCAGTACTTCCAGGCGCTGATAACGCGCGTGCTGGAAATCGCGCACCCGCGAATCCGCCACCAGGGCTTCGCGGCCACGGGTCAGGAACTGGTCCAGCAGCGGCAGGTTGGCGCGGTCGTAAAGCACGTCGGCCACCAGGATCAGGTCGAAGCGATCGGCTTCGGTGAAGAAGTCCGCCGAATAACTCAGTTTCACCCCGTTGAGTTCGGCATTCGCCCGGCAAGCGGCCAGCGCCAGCGGATCGAGGTCGCAGGCCACCACCTCCAATGCACCGGCTTTGACCGCCGCAATCGCGGCCACGCCGGAACCGGCGCCGAAATCCAGCACGCGCTTGCCCGCGACCCACTCGGGATGCGCCGCCAGATAGCGCGCCAGCGCCAGCCCGCTGGCCCAGCAAAAGCTCCAGTAGGGCGGCTCGTGCAGGATGCGTCGGGTTTCTTCCTGGCTGAAGGCGCGGTCCATGTTGTCGGCGTCGAGCAGCCACAACGACAGTTCGGTGCCCGGCAGCGTGCAGGGCACCAGCTGTGCGTCGCCGATCAACTCGCTCAGGGCGCGTTGCAGGTGCAGCGGTGGCGTCATGGTGCCTTGACGAGCTGCAGGGGGCCGGTGGTCTGGGTAATCGCCTGGGTGATGCGCACGGCGGGCAGGTGCAGGATTAACTGGCCAGACTGGCTGGCGCGAGCGCGCAATTCCACCCGCGCACCGGCCGGGAACGCTTCGGGGTTGAAGCGCAGGCGAAAGGCCAGGGGCTTGCCGTTGCCGGTCAACACGCTGCTGGCAAGCAGTTGTTGCGGACGCGAGCGGTCGTCGATCACCAGCAGCGCCATTTCGACTTCGGCGCCGGCCGGCACGTTGGTCAGGTTGCCGCTGATTTCACGCTGGTAGGCGGGCAGGGGGCCGAGGTCTTCTATACCGGGGACTTTTTTCTCTTGTGCAGGGGTTGGCTGCGGCGCGGCAGGCTTGGGGGCTTCGCTGCTGCAGGCGACCAGAAAACTGAACAGGGTGATCAAAACAAGTGGTCGTAACTGCATGTACGGCTCCAGAAAGGACAAAATCCGTGGCTTAAAAATATGAAACATATAAGCCTGCCTATATACCGTAAAGGCTATGGCTTGTCTTGCTACGGGGATGCGCTACCATGGCCCTCCCATTTTTTGTTGCCTGCCAACCATGCACTGTCCCTTCTGCGGTGCCAACGACACCAAGGTCATCGACTCGCGTCTGGTCGCCGAGGGCGACCAAGTGCGTCGCCGGCGCGAATGCCTGGCCTGCGGTGAGCGTTTCACCACCTTCGAAACCGCCGAACTGGTATTGCCACGTCTGATCAAGTCCGACGGCAGCCGCCAGCCTTTTGACGAAGAAAAACTGCGCGCCGGTATGCAGCGCGCCCTGGAAAAACGCCCGGTGAGTGTCGAGCGGCTGGAAGCGGCGCTGGCGCATATCAAGCACAAGTTGCGCGCGACCGGCGAGCGCGAGGTCAAGAGCCTGGTGGTGGGCGAGCTGGTGATGGGCGAGCTGCAAAAGCTCGATGAAGTCGCCTATATCCGTTTCGCCTCGGTGTACCGACGCTTCCAGGACCTCAATGAGTTCCGCGAAGAAATCGACCGCCTGGCCCGTGAGCCTTCCAAACAATGACCGCTGAACAGGCTGTGCTCGACGCCCATTACATGGCCCGCGCCCTCGAATTGGCGCGCAAGGGCCTGTACACCACCCATCCCAACCCACGGGTGGGCTGCGTGATCGTGCGCGATGGGCAGATTGTCGGCGAAGGCTGGCATGAGCGTACCGGCGAGCCCCACGCCGAACCTAATGCCTTGCGCGCCGCCGGTGACAAGGCGCGTGGCGCTACGGTGTACGTGACCCTCGAGCCGTGCAGCCACCACGGCCGCACGCCGCCCTGCGCCGATGCGCTGGTGAGCGCCGGTGTGGCGCGGGTAGTGGCCGGCATGCAGGACCCCAACCCGGAAGTGGCGGGGCGCGGCATGCAGCGCTTGGCCCAGGCCGGGATCGAGATTCGCAGCGGCGTGCTGGAATCTGAAGCGCGCGCGCTGAACCCTGGCTTTCTCAAGCGCATGGAACAGGGCCTGCCGTTTGTGCGGGTCAAACTGGCGATGAGCCTGGACGGGCGCACCGCAATGGCCAGCGGCGAAAGCCAATGGATCACCGGCCCCGCCGCCCGCGCCGCCGTCCAGCGCCTGCGCGCCGAAGCGAGTGTGGTGCTGACCGGTGCCGATACGGTGCTGGCCGACGGCGCGCGCCTGACCGTGCGCGCCGCCGAGCTGGGCCTGGATGCCCACACCACCGCCCTGGCCATGTCGCGTCCGCCGCTGCGCGTATTGATCGACGGTCGCCTGCGCGTGCCGCTCAATGCACCTTTCTTCAAGGCGGGCCCGGCGTTGGTCATCACATGCGTGACCGCGGAAAACCAGTTTCCCCGTGGCCCCGAGTGCCTGGTGGTGCCAGGCGTGGAGGGCCAGGTCGACCTGCGTTCAGCGTTGGTGGCACTGGCCGCCCGTGGCGTCAACGACGTGCTGGTGGAAGCGGGCCCTAGCCTGGCGGGCGCGTTTGCCCAGCAGGGCCTGGTCGACGAATACGTGATTTTCGTCGCCGGCAAGTTCCTCGGCTCCGCTGCCCGGCCCTTGCTGGACTGGCCGCTTGAGAAACTCGTCGACGCCCCCCACCTCAAGATCACTGACATGCGCGCGGTTGGCGACGACTGGCGAATCACCGCCGTCCCGCTGCCGGCAGCGAGCGTATAATTCCCGGCCTGCGCGCAAGCGTCAGCCCCCCGTTTTCAGGAGCACGACATGTTCACCGGCATTATCGAAGCCATCGGCAGCATCCGCGCCATGACCCCCAAGGGCGGCGACATCCGCCTGCTGGTTGAAACCGGCAAGCTCGATCTGGGCGACGTCAAGCTGGGCGACAGCATCGCCGTCAGCGGTGTGTGCCTGACCGTCGTCGATCTGCCGGGCAATGGCTTTGCCGCCGATGTCAGCCGCGAGACCCTGGACTGCACCGCGATGAGCGATCTTGCGGCCGGCAGCCCGGTCAACCTGGAAAAAGCCCTGACGCCGACCACACGCCTGGGCGGCCACCTGGTCAGCGGCCATGTCGATGGCGTCGGCGAAGTCGTGGCGCGCAGCGAAAACGCGCGCGCCGTGGAATTTCGTATCCGCGCGCCAAAGGAGCTGGCCAAGTACATCGCCCACAAAGGCTCGATCACCGTCGACGGCACCAGCCTGACCGTGAACGCCGTCAATGGCGCCGAATTCGAACTGACCATCATTCCCCACACCCTCAGCGAAACCATCATGGCCGCCTACCAGCCAGGTCGCCGGGTGAACCTGGAAGTGGACTTGCTTGCCCGTTACCTGGAGCGCCTGTTGCTCGGCGAAAAGGCCGCAGAGCCTGCATCGGGTAACATCACCGAAAGTTTTCTGGCCGCTAACGGCTACCTGAAATCCTGACCAAGGGGGTGCCGCGTGGCGCTCAATAGCATCGAAGAACTGGTTGAAGACATCCGCCAAGGCAAGATGGTCATCCTGATGGATGACGAAGATCGCGAGAACGAAGGCGACATCATCATGGCCGCCGAGGCCTGCAAGCCAGAGCACATCAACTTCATGGCCAAGCACGCCCGTGGGTTGATCTGCATGCCCATGAGCCGCGAACGCTGTGAACTGCTAAAGCTGCCATTGATGGCGCCGCGCAATGGCTCGGGTTTCGGCACCAAGTTCACCGTATCGATTGAAGCCACCACCGGCGTCACCACCGGCATCTCCGCCGCTGACCGCGCCCGCACCGTGCAGGCCGCCGCCGCCAAGGATGCCAAGGCCGAAGACATCGTCAGCCCGGGCCACATCTTCCCGCTGATGGCCCAACCGGGCGGTACCCTGGCCCGCGCCGGCCATACCGAAGCGGCCTGCGACCTGGCGCGCATGGCCGGGTTCGAGCCGAGCGGCGTCATCTGTGAAGTGATGAACGACGACGGCACCATGGCCCGTCGCAGCGAACTCGAAGCGTTTGCCGCCGAACACAACCTCAAGATCGGCACCATTGCCGACCTGATCCACTACCGCATGATTCACGAACGTACCGTTCAGCGGATTGCCGAGCAGCCGCTGGACAGCGAACTGGGCCAATTCAATTTGGTGACCTACCGTGATTCAGTGGAAGGCGACGTGCACATGGCCCTGACCCTGGGCAATATCTGCGCCGACGAGCCTACCCTGGTGCGCGTGCACAACATGGACCCGCTGCGCGACTTGCTGATGGTCAAGCAGCCCGGCCGCTGGAGCCTGCGCGCCGCCATGGCCGCGGTTTCCGAGGCGGGCAGTGGCGTGGTGCTGTTGCTTGGTCACCCGCTGGATGGCGACGTGTTGCTGGCACATATCCGCGAAACGGCGGAGCACGCGCCGGTGAAAAAACCGACCACCTACAGCATTGTCGGTGCCGGTTCGCAGATTCTGCGCGACCTCGGTGTGCGCAAAATGCGCCTGATGAGCGCACCGATGAAATTTAATGCGATATCCGGTTTCGATCTGGAAGTTGTAGAATACGTGCCCTTCGAATAAAGGCTGGCGATTTTTGCCCCTTGTTCGCGGTTAAATCATCACTGAGGGACGCACTTTTCGCGTCCCGGCTCTTTAAGAGATTTGTCGAATGACCCTGAAGACCATCGAAGGTACCTTCATCGCCCCCCAAGGCCGCTATGCCCTGGTGGTTGGCCGCTTCAACAGCTTCGTGGTTGAAAGCCTGGTAAGCGGTGCCGTTGACGCCCTGGTTCGCCACGGTGTGAGCGAGAGCGACATCACCATTATCCGTGCCCCTGGCGCCTTCGAAATTCCACTGGTTGCGCAAAAGGTTGCCCAGCAGGGTGAATACGCGGCGATCATCGCCCTGGGCGCGGTCATTCGTGGCGGTACCCCGCACTTCGAATACGTGGCGGGCGAATGCACCAAGGGCTTGGCCCAGGTGTCCATGGAGTTCGGCGTGCCGGTCGCATTCGGCGTGCTGACCGTGGATTCCATCGAGCAAGCCATCGAGCGTTCCGGCACCAAGGCCGGTAACAAAGGCGCTGAAGCTGCCCTGTCCGCCCTGGAAATGGTCAGCCTGCTGTCGCAGTTGGAGGCCAAGTGATTTCCGACGAGAGCGATCGTTTCAACCCTCGCGACGAGCGTCCAGCCGACGCCGGCAAACCGTCGAAAAGCGAAAAGCGTCGCGCCGCCCGCCAGCTCGCGACCCAAGCCCTGTACCAGCGCCACATGGCCGGTACGTCGCTGAACGAAATCGAAGCGCAATTTCGCGTCGACAACGATTTCACCTTCGCCGACCAGAGCTACTTCCACGACATCCTGCACGGTGTTCCGGCCAACCTGACCGAGATCGACGCCGCGTTGTCGCCATGCCTGGACCTGACCCTCGAAGAGCTGGACCCGGTTGAACTGGCCGTATTGCGCCTGTCCACCTGGGAACTGCTCAAGCGCGTCGACGTACCGTACCGCGTGGTGATCAACGAAGGCATCGAACTGGCGAAAGTCTACGGTTCGACCGACGGCCACAAGTTTGTCAACGGCGTGCTCGACAAGCTGGCTCCGCGCCTGCGTGAAGCCGAAGTGAAGGAACACAAGCGCTGATTTGCGCTTGAGTCCCGTGGGCGAGTTCGAGCTGATCCGCAACTACTTCGCCGCCGCGCCCTGTGCGCAAGGCGGCGAAGGCATTGCCCTGGGGATCGGCGACGACTGCGCCTTGCTCGCGCTCCCTGCCGGGGAGCAGCTGGCAGTCTCTACAGACACCTTGGTGGCCGGCGTGCACTTTGCCGACCCGTGTGACCCGTTCCTGCTCGGCCAGCGCTCGCTGGCTGTGGCGGTGAGCGATTTGGCCGCCATGGGCGCCCACCCCCTCGCGTTTACCCTTGCCCTGACCACGCCGACCGTCGATGCCGACTGGTTGCAACGCTATGCCCAGGGTTTGAACGCCATGGCGCAACGCTGCGACGTGGGCCTGGTGGGCGGCGATACCACGCGCGGGCCGCTGAGCCTGACCTTGACCGTGTTTGGCCGCGTGCCGGCCGGGCTTGCCTTGACGCGTAGCGGTGCGCGGCCGGGGGATCTGCTGTGCGTCGGTGGGGAGTTGGGCAATGCGGCCGGGGCCTTGCCGCTGGTATTGGGTCAGCGCAGCGCGGCAGCCGCCATCGCCGAACCGCTGCTCGCCCACTATTGGTCGCCGCAGCCGCAACTGGCGTTGGGCCTGGCCCTGCGCGGTAAAGCAACCTCGGCCATGGATATCTCCGACGGGTTATTGGCCGATTGCGGGCATATCGCCAGGGCATCAGCTGTCAGCCTGTTGATCGAGCGCGATGCGGTGCCGTTGTCGGCGGCATTGCTGGCGTTTGTCGGCAACGACGAGGCCCGTGTGGCCGCGTTGAGTGGGGGCGACGACTATGTGCTGGTGTTCACGCTACCCCAGGCCGAACTGGCACCGTTGCGGGCCAATGGCTGGCCGATCCATGTGATCGGACGGGCCGAAGCGGGGCAGGGCGTGACGCTGCTCGACAGCCACGGCCAGGACATTACCCCGGCAGTGCACGGCTATCAGCATTTCCGCGAGCTGCCGTAGCCGACGCTCTGGGCTACCCTTCATATGAATATCTCCACGTAGGAAGCCGTCACTATGAGTGTGCGCCGCTGGTTGCTGGTCATGCTGTGCGCCTTTACCGCTGTGCTCCAGGCGGATGAAGTCCCGGTGCCTGGCAAGATCATGCTGGCTAGCGAGGAGTGGAACGACTATACCGGCAAGGATGGCAGCGGCCTGGCCTGGGACGTGTTGCGCCGGGTGTTTGAACCGGCAGGCGTCACCCTGCAAATCCACAGCGCGCCCTATACCCGTTCGATTGGCCTGGCCCAGCGTGGCGAGGTGGATGGCTGCGTCGGTGTCTATCGCGACGAAGCTGACCAGGTGCTGTACCCGCACTGGCCTTTCGATTCCGACCCTATCTATGCCCTCGGGCTGGCCACGTTGCCCACGCCCAACCTGGCGACGCTCGGTGATTACCGCCTGGCCTGGGTGCGTGGCTATAAATACGAGAAATATTTGCCGAATGTGCGCCGCTTCAACCAGATTCAGCGCCGCAGCGGCATTTTAGCGATGCTGCAATACGGCCATGCAGACTTCTACATTGAGGCCCTCACCGAGGCCAAGTACGTGCTCAGTCAGGCCGACGACCCGTCCCGGTTCACCCTCACCCACATCATGGAACTGCCGCTCTATATAGCCTTTGCCGATAACGAACGCGGGCGGGCATTGATGAAAGTCTACGACCGGCGCATGACCGCCCTGGTGAAAAACGGCGAGTTGAAGCCGATTTTCGAACGCTGGAAACAGCCGTATCCGTTCTGACCTGCATAGAACCAAGCCGAAGGCCAATCGAACCTATTGATCTTTATCAGCGATCATTCAGCTTAAGCGTCTGTAGGAACAGGCTGTTACAATGCCCGCCTCTGTGAAATCTGAAATCAGGAGCACACGGTGCCCGTCGTTTTCGTCGCCGCTTCCAAGCTGCCTACCCCCTTTGCCACGTTCACCATGCATGGCTTTCTCGAAGAAGCCACCGGGCGCGAGCACGTTGTGCTCAGCCTGGGCGATATCGCTGATGGTGCGCCGGTGCTGGGCCGCGTGCATTCCGAATGCCTGACCGGCGACGCGCTGTTCAGCCAGCGCTGTGACTGCGGTTCGCAATTGGAAGCCGCGATGCAGGCCATCGCCCGTGAAGGCCGTGGCGTTCTGCTGTACTTGCGACAGGAGGGCCGTGGCATCGGCCTGCTGAACAAGATCCGCGCCTATGAATTGCAAGATGGCGGCGCCGACACCGTGGAAGCCAACGAGCGCCTGGGCTTTGCCGCCGACCAGCGTGACTACGCCATCTGCCTGCCGATGCTCGAGCACCTGGGCGTGAAATCCCTGCGCCTGATGACCAACAACCCGCGCAAGGTCAAAGCCTTGACCGAAATGGGTATCACCGTGGCCGAGCGCGTCCCGCTGCACACCGGGCACAACCCGCACAACAAACTCTACTTGGCCACCAAAGCCAGCAAGCTCGACCACATGATGGGCAATGAGCATCAAGGCGAGGTCGACCGCGCGTGACCCGCGGCCAGGTGAAACGGCGATTGTCCTTCAACTGGTGGCAGTACCTGGCCCTGGCATTGCTGCCATTGTTTGTGATCAACCTGGTGTTCGGCCGCGCCGAGTCCCTGCTGCCCGTACTGGCCATGCCGTTGTTTATCGCCGGCGTGGCCTCGATGTTTCTCAGCCTGCGTTATTTTCACGCCTATAAACACGCGCTGATCGCCACCTCCAAAGCCCTCGACACCCCGGAAGAACCCGCCGCCTGGATCGCCCTTGCGGCGCGTCGACGCACGGCCTTGCTGGTGGCGGCATTGCCAGCCTGGATCGGTGCGCTGGCGGTATTCGTCGGCCTGGAAGCGGTGCCGCTGTTCTTGCTGGCGCTGTCGACGATGGTGCTGTTTTACCTCTATCGCATACCGCGTCAGTTGGGATGAAGCGCTACGGGCTGGCGTTGCTGCTGGTATTGAGCGCCCAGGTGGTGGCGGTCGAGCGGGTGGTGAGCCTGGCGCCGTCGCTTTCCGAAATCGTGGTCGAGTTGGGGGCCGCTGATTTATTGGTCGGCGTGCTCGATGGCGGCGATCGTCCGACGGAATTGGCAAACGTGCCATCGGTCGGCCGCTACGGCCAGTTGGACATGGAACGCCTGCTCAGCCTCAAGCCCGATCTGATCCTGCTCTGGCCCGGCAGCATCGGCGCGGCCCAGCGCGAGCAGTTGCAGCGCCTGAACCTGCCGGTGTACATCGCCGAGCCCCATAGCCTTGAACAACTGACCGCTCAGGTCCAAGCCATTGCCGAGCAATTGGGGCGCGGGGAGGCCGGCCGAGTACTTGCCGACAAACTGCGCCAACGCCTCGCCGACCTGCGCCAGCGCTATCAGCGCGCCGAGCCGGTGCGGGTGTTTTACCAGGTATGGAACCAGCCGCTGTACACCGTGGGCGGTGGGCAGATCATCAGTGATGCGTTGACGGTGTGCGGGGCGCGTAACGTGTTCGACGACCTCACGCTGCCGGCGCCGCAGGTCAGTATCGAATCAGTGTTGCAGCGTGATCCAGAGCTGATCCTGGTGGGCGACCAGGCGCAACTGGAGGCTTGGAAGGTGTGGCCAACGATGATGGCACGCGTGCGCTTGGTGCCGGACAAGGGCCTGGAACGGCCCAGCGGGCAGATGCTGGAAGCGCTGGCGCGGTTGTGTCAGGTGATTGCGCCGAACCTGTGAGGCCGCTATCGGGGGCAAGCCCCCTCCCACATTTTGTGGCGCCTCACATCTGCGGCGTCCACGTTACGCCGAACATCCAGACCCGGCCTTCTTCCCGGTAATCCTGATTGTTCAGGAACGCCGGATCGTTATAGCTGTAGCGCGCACGGGAATAGGCCTTGTCCAACAGGTTGTCGACCTTCAACGACAGCGACACCGCGTGGCTCAACGCCCAACTGCTGCGCAGGCCCAGCAAGGCGTACCCGCCCAAGCGATTACGGTTGGCTTCGTCATCGTAGCTGCTGCTGATCGCCTGCCAGCTTGCACCTACGCCGAACTTATCGAACTGCCGGTCCAGATCCAGGTTCACCGTGCGCCGTGCACGACGAGCCAAAGTATGGCCACTGTCGCGATCACGCGGGTCGATCAGCGAGACGCCCAGGTTGCCCTGCCAGCCAAACAGCTCCTGCTTGAGCGCCGCCTCAAAACCATTGATCCGCGCCGACGCCACGTTCTGCGGCTTGCCGCCGTCGAGGATGATCGCATCGCTCAGGTCGGTGCGGTACAGCGAGGCCTCGAGGCGGGTGCTGTCTGTTAACTGACTGCGCCATTGCAGCTCGTAACTCTTTGAGCGCTCAGGTTGCAGGTTGGGATTGCTGTATTGCGTGTCGGGGTAATACAGGTCGTTGAAGGTGGGCGCACGGAAGCCTTCGCTGTAGCTGAGCAACACATCGTTGTCCGGATTGATCGGCACCGTCAGCGTGCCACTCCAGCTGTTCTGGCCGCCGAACTGCTGGTTCTGGTCGCGGCGCAGGCCCAGTTCGGTGGAAAACCACTCACCCTGGAAACGGTGCTGCACAAAGGCGGCGCGGTTCCAGCGGCTGTCTTCGGTAAAGGTGGTGGAGCCGTGGAAGCGGTCTTCGTACCAGTCGCCACCGACGATCAAGCTGTTGCGGTCGTCCAGCGTCAGGTCGTTCTGCCAGTTGACCGAGTCGCGGTAGGTATCGAACACGCTGAAATCGTCGCTGAGGGTATCGCGCTTGGTGTCGCGGTTTTCGCTGTGGCCCAGTTCCAGGCGCGACTGCCAGCCTTCGCTGAGGGTGGCGTCGACGTAGCCGCTGGCACTGCTGACGGTGTAGTCGGTGTAGGGTTTCTGGCCGAGGCTTTGCCCGGTGGCGAAGTCATAGCGCCCGAAGCTGTTGTCGTACTCTGACTTGCCACGGTTATCCAATAGGTTGAAACCCACCTCCAGCTCGTCGCTGAACGAATGGCTGAGGTTCAGGCTCAGGGACCGGTTGCGGTAGGCATCATGGTCGCCATCGCTGGGAAACGACTGATGGGTTGAATTGATGCCGGCGGTTTCATCCAGGCTTGCGCCCAGGTTGAAGCGCGTCTGCTCATCGCCGCCCGACAGGCCAAGGCTGCGCTGCCACGTCTGGTTGCTGCCAACGCCGAGCTTCAGGCGCGGTTGCAGGCCTTGCGCGGCGTTGCGCCGGGTAAACACCTGGATCACCCCGCCGATCGCATCGCTGCCGTAGATCACCGAACGTGAACCGCGCAGCACTTCCACGCGCTCAATCTGGTCGACGTTCAGGTATTGCAGGCCGCTGTCACCGGACGTGGTGTTGGCAATGCGCTGGCCATCCACCAGCACCAGGCTTTGCGCAGACTTCGTGCCGCGAATGTAAATGCCCGGCAAGCTGCCACGGCCGCCGGTGGGCGCAACTTGCACGCCGGGCACGCGGCTGAGCAGATCGGTCAGGCTGGAAGGTTGCAGGCGGTCGATATCGGCGCGGGTGAAGACGGTGTTGGCGGCGCTGCTGTCATTGCGCGCCTGCACCTGGCGGTTAGCGCTGATGACCACGTCGGAGAGCTTCAGGGCCTGGACCCGGGTATCGGCGAGCAGGTGCGAGGCTGGCAGAAGCAGCAATGCAAGGTACAGGCGTTTCATGGGCCGTCCATAGCGTTTGAAGGTTGCACACATCAAAAAATGTGGGAGGAGGCCTGCCCCCGATTGCAGTGCTTCAGTCAAAATAGCTACAACTGATACACCGCTATCGGGAGCAAGCCCCCTCCCACATTTGGATCCGGTTACTGATTCAGGAGCGCCAAGCGCTCGCGCACCGAGGCTTCGATACCGGCTTCATCCAACCCGCATTCAGCCAGCATCTGCGCCGGTTTGGCGTGTTCGACATACATATCCGGCAGGCCCAGGTGCAGCACCGACTTGAGGATATTCGCCCGCGCCAGGAACTCGCTGACCGCCGCGCCGGCACCGCCCATGATGGCGTTTTCTTCGACCGTCACCAGCAACTCATGGCTATCGGCAATCTCGCGCACCAACGCTTCATCCAGCGGTTTGACGAACCGCATGTCGACCACGGTGGCGTCGATCTTCTCGGCGACTTTCAGGGCTTCGGCCAGTTGCACCCCGAACACCAGGAAGGCCGTCTTGCTGCCCTGGCGGCGCACGATGCCCTTGCCGATCTCGATAGGCTCCAGGTCTTTCTCGATGAGCGCATTCGGGCCATTCCCGCGCGGATAGCGCACGGCCGCCGGACCGTTGTACAGGTGGCCGGTGCTGAGCATCTTGCGCAGTTCGTTCTCGTCGCTCGGCGTCATCACCAGCATGCCGGGGATGCAGCGCAGGTAGGACAGATCGAAGCTGCCAGCGTGGGTCGGCCCGTCTTCGCCCACCAGGCCGGCGCGGTCGATGGCGAACAAGACGTCGAGATTCTGCACCGCCACGTCATGCACCAACTGGTCATAACCGCGTTGCAGAAAGGTGGAGTAAATCGCTACCACCGGCTTGGCGCCTTCGCAGGCCATGCCGGCGGCGAAGGTCACTGCGTGCTGCTCGGCAATCGCCACATCGAAGTAACGCAACGGGAAACGCTCGCTGAACGCCACCAGGTCGGAGCCTTCCTTCATCGCCGGGGTGATCCCCACCAGGCGCGGGTCGGCGGCGGCCATGTCGCACAGCCATTCGCCAAAGACACCGGAATACTTCGGCCCGCTGGCCTTTTTCGGCGCAGCGGCGGGAGCGTCCAGTGGTTCCAGCTTGGTAATCGCGTGGTAACCAATCGGGTCGACTTCCGCCGGCGCGAAGCCTTTACCTTTTTTGGTGACGATATGCAGGAACTGCGGGCCCTTGAGGTCACGCATATTGCGCAGCGTGGCGATCAGGGTCGGCAGGTCATGGCCGTCGATAGGGCCGATGTAGTTCCAGCCCAATTCTTCGAACAGCGTGCCGGGCACCAGCATGCCCTTGGCATATTCTTCCGTGCGACGGGCAATTTCCCACGCGCCGGGCAGGCGCGACAGCACTTTCTTGCTGCCTTCGCGCATGCTGGCGTAGGTACGGCTGGAGAGGATTTTCGCCAGGTAATTGGACAGGCCGCCGACGTTTCGCGAAATCGACATGTCGTTGTCGTTGAGAATCACCAGCATGTTGGCGTCCACTTCCGGCGCATGGTTCAACGCTTCGAAGGCCATGCCCGCTGTCAGCGCGCCATCACCGATCACCGCAATCGCCTTGCGATCGCTGTTCTGCAGGCGAGCGGCAATCGCCATGCCCAGCGCTGCACTGATCGAGGTGCTGGAGTGGCCGACGCCAAAGGTGTCGTACTCGCTCTCGGAACGACGCGGGAAGGCGGCGATACCGTCCTTCTGGCGCAGGCTGGCCATACGCTCGCGCCGGCCGGTGAGGATTTTATGCGGATACGCCTGATGGCCCACGTCCCACACCAGCCGGTCGTCCGGGGTGTCGAATACGTAGTGCAAGGCGATGGTCAGCTCGATCACGCCCAGCCCGGCGCCGAAATGCCCACCGGTCTGGCCGACCGTGTAGAGCAATTCCAGGCGCAGTTCATCGGCCAGGGTTTCCAGCTCGGCTTCACCCAGTCGACGCAGGCCGTCCGGCGTGGCAGCGCGGTCGAGCAGGGGCGTGGACGGGCGCTTGCGGGGAATCTCTTGGAACGTCGTGGGCATCAGGCGAATCGTTATAGGTATAGAAGAGGCGGCAGTTTACCTCAAGCGTTGCAAACTGCCCACGCAGGGGCGCCAACTTGGCCGATATGCGGCGCTGATCGCCACGGTTATCAGTGGCGGCGTTCGACGATATACCGCGCCAGGTCACGCAACGGCTCAGCCGCCGCGTCGAAAGGTCGCAGGGCGTCCAAGGCCTGGTCGCGCAGTTCCACGGCATACGCCTTGGCGGCCGCAAGCCCGAGCAGCGCAGGATAGGTGGGCTTGTCCCGGGCGATATCCGCGCCTTGGCGTTTGCCGAGGGTTGCGGTGTCACTTTCCACGTCGAGAATGTCGTCCTGCACCTGAAACGCCAAGCCAACAGCTCGTGAATAGGTGTGCAGCGCCGCCAATTGCGCGGCTTCGGCCCGGCCACTGGCCAGGGCACCGAGCTGCACCGCAGCCTCGATCAACGCGCCGGTCTTGTGGCGATGCATGTGTTCCAGGGCTGTTTGATCCAGCTTGAGGCTGACCGAACCCATGTCGATCGCCTGCCCGCCGACCATACCGGCCGGGCCTGCCGCCAGGGCCAGGGCGGTGACCATGCGCAGGCGGATCTCGGCATTCACGCGGCTCAAACGCGGGTCGAGCAACGCGCTGAACGCCAGGCTCTGCAGGCCATCACCGGCCAGGATCGCATAGGCTTCATCGAAGGCTTTATGGGTGGTCGGCTGGCCGCGACGCAGATCGTCATCATCCATCGCCGGCAGATCGTCGTGTACCAGGGAG
Source organism: Pseudomonas sp. R4-35-07 (assembly GCF_003852235.1). Lineage (NCBI taxonomy): Bacteria > Pseudomonadati > Pseudomonadota > Gammaproteobacteria > Pseudomonadales > Pseudomonadaceae > Pseudomonas > Pseudomonas sp. R4-35-07. The sequence goes on along the minus strand of NZ_CP027732.1, from coordinate 5,137,866 downwards.
TAGGCGTGAATCAGTTCTACCGCGCAGGCCGCGCCATTCGCGTCCTCGGCCGGCGCACCCAGCGCTTCACACGCCGCATACGCCAGCAACGGGCGCACGCGCTTGCCGCCATTCATCACGCTGTAGCGCATGGCGTCGTAAAGGCGCTTCATTTCCGGGCTTGGCGCAACAAACAAGGGCTCCAGCGCCGCATTCACCCGGGCTTGGCTACTGGCCTGATACGCATCGATCATTCGGGTTGTTCCGCATCGAAAGGTTCTTCGGCCAACTCCCCATCACGCTCAAGCAATACCTGCACTTTCTGCTCAGCCTGCGCCAACGCGCTCTGGCAGTCACGGGTCAGGCCGATGCCTTGCTCAAACGCCGTCAACGAGTCTTCCAGCGACAACTCGCCGTTCTCCAGACGCTCGACCAGGGTTTGCAGGTCGGCGAGGGATTGTTCGAAATCGAGTGCAACTTTTTTGAGGGCCATGGCGGCAATTCCGGTAGACGGTAAACCGGCGCGACACTAGCAGACATGGGGATTTGGGGCAAATGAGTGGGAGCGTGCAGGCGGTGAGCCGATTAGCGGCGTTATTCGGCTCACCGCGTTTCAGCTTGCCCGAAGCGCGAAACATATATCTCATTGTCCGCAAGTGGTTTCAGGGTAGGGGGGGCCTATCGGGGAGAGTCAGGGACCGGCGCCATCGTTGTTTTTGAATCAGTAGCGAAGAGTGCCAGCAGGACCGTTCCGCAAAGGCCGCAGGAGCCTTCCTGGAGTATTCATGAGCTCTTGTGACGGCACAGCTGCCTGACTAGCCTGCCGAAAACACAAGAGTGAACCAGGCATGAGCGAAACCTCTATTGGGTTGTCCGCGCCACCCGAGGGCTACACCGATTGGCTGACAGACCTCAAGGGCCGCATCCATAACGCACAGCAGCGCGCGTCAATCGCGGTCAATCGTGAATTGGTGCTGCTCTACTGGCAGATTGGACGCGAAATTTTGGGCCGTCAGAGCGATCAAGGCTGGGGGAGCAAAGTGATTGATCGCCTCGCGCAGGATCTGCGTGCAGCGTTTCCCGATATTAAGGGTTTCTCGCCCCGCAATCTCAAGTATATGCGCGCTTTTGCAGAGGCGTGGCCGGATTCGGAATTTGTGCAAGAGGTGCTTGCACAATTGCCTTGGTACCATCAAATCGCCCTATTGGACAAACTTCCCGGCCCTGAAACGCGACGTTGGTACGTCTCCCAAACGATCAAGCATAATTGGTCGCGCAACGCGTTGGTATTGCACATCGAAAACCGCCTGCTGGAGCGCAGTGGCAGGGCCGTCAGTAACTTCGAAAACCATCTCCCCAAGGCACAATCCGATCTAGCCCGAGAATCTCTCAAGGACCCTTATCGTTTTGACTTTCTCAGTCTGGGATTGGATGCGCAAGAGCGCGATATCGAAAACGCCTTGATCAAGCATGTCACTGAATTTTTATTGGAGTTGGGCGCAGGCTTTGCCTACGTTGGCCGGCAAGTACTGCTGAATGTTGGCGGTGATGAGTTCTTCGTTGACCTGTTGTTTTACCACTTGAAACTGCGCTGCTACGTAGTGATCGAACTCAAGGCGGGTAAATTCAAGCCCGAGCATCTGGGCAAGTTGAGCTTCTATCTCGCGGCTGTAGATGCCGAACTGAAGCACCCACAGGATGGCCCGACCATTGGCCTGTTGCTGTGCAAGGGTAAAAATGAGGTGGTGGCTGAATATGCTCTGCGCGATAACAACCGGCCTATCGGTGTGGCGGAATATCAGTGGGTAGAGTCTTTGTCGGCAGAACTGCAGACCAGTTTGCCCAGCATTGAGCAGATAGAGAGAGAGCTGGCGGGGTAAGCCGGTTCAAACACCGAAAGCCTGCCTTTTCAGGGCAGGCTTATCGTCACACTGGGCTGACTTATTTCTGCTGAGCTGTCAGCGCCGCATACCCATTCATCAAATTGCGATAGTTAGGAATCCGCTGGGACAACAAATTCCCCAGCCCTTCAATATCGTTGCGCCAGTCGCGGTGCAACTCACACGCCACGGAGAACCAGTTCATCAACTGCGCACCGGCCTGGGTCATCCGGCTCCATGCCGCCTGCTGCACCGTGGTATTGAACGTGCCCGACGCATCCGTTACCACGAACACCTCAAACCCTTCCGCCAGCGCCGACAAGGTCGGGAATGCCACGCACACATCCGTCACCACGCCAGCGATGATGATCTGCTTGCGCCCGGTGGCCTTGATCGCCTTGACGAAGTCTTCGTTGTCCCAGGCGTTGATCTGGCCTGGGCGAGCGATATACGGCGCGTCCGGGAACATTTCCTTCAACTCCGGCACCAGCGGGCCGTTGGGGCCTTGCTCGAAACTGGTGGTGAGAATGGTCGGCAGGTTGAAGAACTTGGCCAGGTCGGCCAGGGCCAGCACGTTGTTCTTGAACTCGTTGGGGGAGAAGTCCTGCACCAGGGAGATCAGGCCGGTCTGGTGGTCGACCAGCAGCACGATGGCGTCGTCTTTGTTCAGGCGGTTGTAGGTTGGAGTGCTCATGGTTGAATCCTTTTTTTGTTTAGGTTGGTTGGGCGTTGTGTTCAACATGGGCACAGATTAATGGGTGGATCGTGACGGATAAATCGGGTGGGAGGAGTCTTACTGTCAACTTAAAAAGGACGATGGTTTTTTCTGGCTTGTGCAGCACCTGTTGCATAAATCAATGCGAAGAGCGATGGGGGATTTGACTTTGAAGGGCCAGCAGGTCCTATCCCTTTCATTCGCAGGACGTTTCCGAGAGAATCCCAACCGCATTGCGCCAGCGGAAATGGGTGACTAGGCTGCGGATTGTCACTGCACATTCAGTGATCGGGTTTAGTCGCTCGGATTCGATTGGCGCATAAGCAACTCATGAGTCAGGCACCTCTTCGCCTGCATCTTATGGTGGCTGTGCGCAGGGCACCTCCGGGTGCGCCGGGTTCCCAATCGACCGGTCGACTAACCTGCGTACAGCTGCCGCCTTTTGTTTAGTCGCGGGAAATGGCAGCTCCAACTTATCGATTGGAGTTTTGCTATGGATAACGTTTGTTCGGATTCGCCGTCATCAGCTGTGACCAGTCCGTTTACGGTCAGCGAAGAACTGAGTTTCGAGGATGCCTGGGCTCAGGTGGCTGAGCTGTTGCATTGTGCGGTGGCTACGTCGCAGGTGCTCGGCGAACCAGTGGCTGCGCCGCAGAGGGCGGTGATGCATTTGGTGGAGATGGCCAAGATGGTGGCCGATCGGGCTGTGGAATGTTTGCAGGCCTCATGACGTGCAAGGCCAGCAAGTCGCTAAGCGGCCTCTTTTGACCATTCAATTGTCTAGCAGCTGTTGGACAATTGATCTGAGATAGACGGGCATTAAAAAGCCGGCTTGTGGCCGGCTTCTCGGGGACTGTTTCAGCTTGTTTTTGACAAACCTCACCAGCCTTCAAATCGCTCAGCCCACGTTGCGTCGGGCTGAATAGTAGGGGCATCCGCGGGAACTCCTCCGCATCGCCTGGCAGGGCAATAGCCTGAAACCACCCCCTGCCAAATGTGCGGCGCATGATACCCACATTCACCTCAGTTGCCCACCTCCGGTTCCGATTCAGAGCCTTCCCAGCCCAGCAGGTGTTCGTCCAGCGGTACTGGTGGGCGGCGGTTGTTGAGGGTGGACCACCAGAATACCCAGCCGACTATCTGGAAGTTCTGCTCGAAGCGTTCGTCGTAGGTGAGGTATTCGTCCGGGTGTTCGCTGGCGTTGTGGCTGCGCATGCGCAGGCCACCGCCAGGTCGGTTGTAGAGGTATTTGATGCGCAGCATGCCGTCGTGTTCGACGGCGTAGATTTCGCCGTCGATGATTTGAGTGCGGCCTTTATCGATGGCGAGGGTGGCGCCTTGTTGGATGATGTCGATCATGCTGTTGTCGACCATGTAGGCGCCTACCGCGCGGTCGGGATTTACGTTGAGGGTTTCGAGGGTGTGCTGGGTGACGCGGATGCGTTCGGTTGAGGTGAATGTGGGGTGGAGGGGGATCTCCACGTCGGTATTATCCGGGCGGCAGGCAGGGCCTGTGAGGTATTTGCCGATGTCTTCGCGGGTCGGTGCAATCCTTGCGGTGGGGCCGTCCAACAGGTAGTTGACCGGTGGGTGTTTGGGGCCGCGGCCATCGCTTAACCAGCGACTGGAAACGCACAGCAGTTCTGCGAACTCGTTGAGTCGGCCCATGGGGACGCCGCGTTTGAACCAGTTGTTCACGTGCTGAGGCGTGACGCCGCGATTCTTGGCGAAGTCGGAGGCGGAAAGATGAACTTCCCGTAATAGCGCTTTTAAACGATCACCTGATGTATTCATAAACGCAGAGTTTACCGGCCAGGAAAACTATTCAAATAAACTATGCGTTGAGTTGCGTGTGTAGGTTTTTCCTTAGTTGTAGCTTGATTCTTCATTTATTAGTGTTAGTTAAACACCGAAAGTTAAGAGTTGAACTCGGCGTTTAATGTTCATAAAAAAGCCCCGAATAATCGGGGCTTTTTAATTGCCGTGGCAATGAGGCGCAAGTATCAGCCTTTGTAGGCGGCTACCGACTTCATGATCTCGGCGCGGGCAGCGTCTGCGTTGCCCCAACCGTCGATCTTCACCCATTTGCCTTTTTCGAGGTCTTTGTAGTTCTCGAAGAAGTGCTTGATCTGTTCCAGCAGCAGTGGCGGCAGGTCGGTGTATTCCTTCACGTCGACGTACAGCTGGGACAGCTTGTCGTGTGGCACTGCGATAACTTTGGCATCGCCGCCGCCGTCGTCGGTCATGTTCAGGATGCCGACCGGGCGTGCGCGGATGACCGAGCCTGGGGTGACCGGGTAAGGGGTCACGACCAGCACGTCGAGGGGGTCACCGTCGTCAGCCAGGGTGTTGGGGATGAAACCGTAGTTGGCCGGGTAGAACATCGGGGTGGCCATGAAACGGTCAACGAACAGGCAGTCGCTGTCTTTGTCGATTTCGTATTTGATCGGCGCGTGGTTGGCCGGAATTTCGATGGCGACATAGATGTCGTTCGGCAGGTCTTTGCCAGCCGGAATCTTGCTGTAGCTCATTGGGCGTTGCCCCCGTAGTTGGCCATATGACATGGCCGGATTGGCCTAAAAGTGGCGGCGATTATAGGCATATTCTGACGCCGATGCCATGCGCCAAGCGTCGTACGGTCATTCGCCCTGTGGCTGGTAGCGCGGGTCGTGGGCTTGCAGTTGGGTCAGGCGGGCCAGCGGGTCCTGGCGGTAAAAGCGGCTGAGTTGGGCGTACACCTGTGGGTAATGGCTGACCAGTAAATCCGGGGCGCTGAAAAAATACTCGCTGGTGACGGCAAAAAATTCCGCCGGGTTTTCCGCTGCGTACGGATCGATCTCGGTGTCAGCGTCCGGGTTGGCGTCGAGTTGGCGATTGAGGTCGTCGAAGGCGCTTTGCATCACGCTGGCCCATTCCTGCACGCGCATGTCGTTGTGCAGCGGGGGCAGGCCGTTGGCGTCGCCGTTGAGCATGTCCAGTTTGTGCGCCAGCTCATGGATGACCAGGTTGTAGCCTGCCCATTGGCCGCTGGCCAGTACGCCGGGCCAGGCGAGGATCACCGGGCCTTGTTGCCAGGCTTCGCCGCTGTGCTCGCCGTCCCACTCATGTTCCACGCCGCTGGCATCGCGATGGCGTTGCGGGCTGAGAAAGTCGTCAGGGTACAGCACGATTTCATGGAAGCCCTGATACCAGTCGAGGTCACCCAGGTTCATCAGCGGCAGTTGCGCCTGGGCCGCGAGCAGCAAGCGCTGTTCCTGATGCAGTTCGACGCCGGGCAGGGCGGTGAGGTGTTTTTCGGCGAGGAACAGCACACAGGCTTCGCGCAGCCACTGGTCTTGCTCGGCGGTGATGCCGTCGAGGAAGGTCAGGTGGTGACGCACCCGTTGCCAGGTGTCATCGGCAATCGGGTGCTTGGCCAGCAGGCGCCGGCGACGCCAGGCGCTGAGGGACCACATGGGCGATCAGTGCGGATTGGCTTCGGAGGAGGTGCGACCAAAGCGGCTGCGCACCACGCCGATGATCATCGGCACCAGGGACAGCAGGATGATGAACACTACCAGCAACGACAGGTTCTTCTTGATAAACGGCACGTTGCCGAAGAAGTAACCCAGGGTCACCAGGCCACCGACCCAGAGAATGGTGCCCAGCACGCTGAAACCGAAGAAGCGCGGGTAGGGCATCCTGGCAATGCCGGCGACGAACGGCGCGAAGGTGCGCAGGATCGGCAGGAAGCGCGCCAGGGTCACGGTCTTGCCGCCGTGCTTGTCGTAAAAGTCGTGGGTTTTCTGCAGGTAGTCACGGCGGAAGATTTTCGAGTTCGGGTTGCTGAACAAGCGCTCGCCCACGGTTCGTCCTATTACATAGTTGGTGCTGTCGCCGAGGATGGCTGCCAGCATCAGCAGGCCGGCCAGCAGCACCGGGTCCATGCCGCCACCTGCGGCGACGGCGCCGGCAATGAACAGCAACGAATCACCCGGCAGGAACGGCATGACCACCAGGCCGGTCTCGCAAAAAATCACCAGGAACAGAATGGCGTAGATCCACGGACCGTAGTTGGTTACCAGCATGTCGAGGTAAACGTCGAGATGCAGGATAAGGTCAAGCGGGTTGAAATCCATGGATGGCACCTGTGTGAATGGCCCGGCTCAGCAGGCCAGTGCGGGGACGACGGGAAATAAGGCTACACGTGTATGTCGAGATTCTTACAACCCTGAAAGGTCGGCATTATACGGATTGAATGGTGAAAAGCGTGTGGCTTTTGTAGCGGGGAGTGTCGTGAAAGTGTGAAGCAGTGGGACCCGGTTTAAAAATGTGGGAGGGGGCTTGCTCCCGATTGCGGTGGGTCAGTGATATGGATATTGGCTGACCCACCGCTATCGGGAGCAAGCCCCCTCCCACAAGGGATCTGTGGTATTTGCGGGCTATTCTTCGTTGATCGACAGCACGTAGTTTTTGAACTCGGTGTCTTCGCGAAACCCTATCGACTCATAGGTCTTCTGCGCCACGTCATTGTCGCTGCTGGTCGACACCCGCAACCGCACCGCGTGGGTTTCCTTGGCCATCTTCTTCGCCGTGCGCATCAGGTTGTCGGCGACCAATTGTCGACGCGCGTCTTCGGCCACGTAGATGTCGTTGAGGATCCACACGCGTTTTAACGACAGCGAGGAAAAGCTCGGATACAGCTGGCAGAACCCCAGCAGTCGTTTGTCATCATCATCGGCGAGCGCCAGGTAGATCACCGATTCTTTACGGCGCAGGCGCTTTTCCAGAAAGGCCCGCGACGAGTCCGGGAACGGCAGGGCACCATAGAATTCGCGGTATTTGACGAACAACGGGGTCAGCAGGTCCAGGTGTTCCAGGGTCGCTTGAGTAATCCGCATGCCAGGCCTCAACATCCAAATGGGTATGACCACGCGCGCGGTGGTGGCTCGATGCTGCCTAATGCCGCGAAAAAGCGCAATCGTGTCGCGATCAATCCACAGGTGGGCTGAGCAGGAAATTGCCTTTCATCAGGTCCGGGTCATCTGATTCGATCGTCTGCAGTTGCGCTTCATCCTTGAGATGGACCCCGGACAGTTGCCGGCGACAGGCCTCGCGCATCAGGTACAGCAGGCGATGGGCCGCCATGCCGTAACTCAGGCCTTCCAGGCGCACATTGGAGATGCAGTTGCGATAGGCGTCGGTGAGGCCGACCTTGGGGTTGTAGGTGAAATACAGGCCCAGGCTGTCCGGCGAACTCAGCCCCGGCCGTTCGCCGATCAGGATCACCGTCATTTTGGCGCCGAGTAGCTGCCCGATCTCATCGGCCACGGCGACGCGGCCCTGTTCCACCAGGATCACCGGTGACAGGGACCAACCTTCGGCGTGGGTCTGTTCTTCCAGGCGTGTAAGAAAAGGCGCGGTGTGTTTATGCACGGCCAGCGCCGACAGCCCATCGGCGACCACGATCGCCAGGTCCACGCCATCGGGATGCGCCGACGCGTAATCGCGCAAGGTCTGCGCCGATTCATCGCTGAGGCGGCGTCCCAGATCCGGCCGTTGCAGGTAGATATGCCGGTCGGTGGCGGCGCTGTGCAGCAACAGGCTGTCGCGGCCGCGTTCGGCGAATTGGCGGCTCAGCGCTTCATGGTCGAAGGGCAGATGCACCGCATCCCGCGCCTGGGCGTGGGCTAACTGGAAATCCAGCTGCGCGTTGGTGGGAATGCTGGTGCCGGTGCGGCCCAGGGCAATGCGCGCCGGGGTCAGGCGGCGCAATTGCAGCCATGGATTGTCAGGCAGGTCGAGTTGCACAGGCGGCTCCTTCATCCCAGTTGCGCCAACGCGTGGCGGAACGCCGGTGGCAGGCTGTTACCGAAGCGTACCTTGCCGTCGGCTTGCGTAAAGATGCCCATTTTCGCCACCCATTGCTCGAACTCCGGCGCCGGTTTCAACCCCAGGGTCTGGCGGGCGTACAGCGCATCGTGGAACGAGGTGGTCTGGTAATTGAGCATGATGTCGTCGGAGCCGGGGATGCCCATGATGAAATTGATCCCGGCCACGCCGAGCAGGGTCAGCAGGGTGTCCATGTCGTCCTGGTCGGCTTCGGCGTGGTTGGTGTAGCAGATGTCGCAACCCATCGGCACGCCGAGCAGCTTGCCGCAGAAGTGGTCTTCGAGCCCGGCGCGGATGATCTGTTTGCCGTTGTACAGGTATTCGGGGCCGATAAAGCCGACCACGGTGTTCACCAGAAACGGTTTGAAGTGCCGGGCCACGGCATAGGCGCGGGTTTCACAGGTTTGCTGGTCGACGCCGAAGTGCGCGTTGGCCGACAAGGCACTTCCCTGGCCGGTTTCGAAATACATCAGGTTCTGCCCCAGGGTGCCGCGGTTGAGGCTCAAGCCCGCGTCATAGCCTTCCTGCAGCAGGCTCAAGCTGATGCCGAAGCTGGCGTTGGCCGCTTCGGTGCCGGCGATCGACTGGAACACCAGGTCCAGCGGCACGCCACGGTTGATCGCTTCGATGGAGGTGGTGACGTGGGTCAGCACGCATGCCTGGGTGGGGATGTCGTAGCGCTGGATGATTGCGTCGAGCATCTCCAACATGGCGCAGATCGAGGCGATGCTGTCGGTGGCCGGGTTGATGCCGATCATCGCGTCGCCGTTGCCGTAGAGCAGGCCGTCGAGAATGCTGGCGGCGATGCCGGCCGGTTCGTCGGTGGGATGGTTGGGTTGCAGGCGTGTGGACAGGCGCCCGCGCAGGCCCATGGTGCCGCGAAATTGGGTGACCACGCGGATCTTCTGTGCCACCAGTACCAGGTCCTGCACGCGCATGATCTTGGACACGGCGGCGGCCATTTCCGGTGTCAGCCCCGGCGCCAGTGCGCGTAGGGATTGTTCATCGGCCGCGTCGCTGAGCAGCCAGTCGCGCAGGCCGCCGATGGTCAGGTGGCTGACCGTGGCGAAGGCCAGTTTGTCGTGGGTGTCGATGATCAGCCGGGTGACTTCGTCGTTTTCGTAGGGGATCAACACTTCTTCCAGGAAGTGCTTGAGCGGGGTGTTCGCCAGCGCCATTTGGGCCGCGACCCGTTCGCCATCATTGTGCGCCGCCACGCCCGCCAGGAAGTCGCCGGAACGCGCCGGGCTGGCCTTGGCCATCAGGTCCTTGAGGCTGTCGAAGCGGTAGGTCTGTGCACCCACCGCGTGGGAAAAGCTTGCCATACAGTGTCTCCTTGACGACGCGGGCAAGGCGCCCGCGTCGAGGTTTACGGCAGTTAGTGCAAGGCGGCCTCTGCGGCCTGGATCGCCGCGAATTCTTCTTCCGGCGTGCCCGCTACCAAGTGATGCCGGCTGTAGAAAGCAAAGTAAGCAATTAATACTCCATAGATGATCGCGGCGCCAATGACCACGCGCGGATCCACCAGAAAGCCCGCCACCACGGCCACGCAGGCCAGTACCAACGCCACGCCCGAGGTGAAGATGCCGCCCGGCGTGCGGTAGGGGCGATCCATTTTGGGGCGACGGATGCGCAGGGTGATGTGGGCGGCCATCATCAGCACATAGGAGAGGGTGGCGCCGAACACGGCCACCAGAATCAGCAGGTCGCCCTGGCCGGTCAACGACAGGCCAAAACCGATAATGCCGGGGATCACCAGCGCCAACACCGGCGCCTTGCTCTTGTTGGTCTCGGACAGCTTGCGCGGCAGGTAGCCAGCGCGGGACAGGGCAAAGATCTGCCGCGAATAGGCGTAGATGATCGAAAAAAAGCTGGCGATCAAGCCGGCCAGGCCCACCAGGTTGACGAAGCTGCCCATCCAGGTCGAACCGCCGTAGGACAATGCCAACGCTTCCACCAGTGGGTTGCCGGATTTGATCAAGGCGTAAGTGCCCGCGCCGCCCGGTGCGATCACCAGGATCAACAGGGCAAAACTGGTCAGCACCACAATCGCGCCGATCAAGCCGCGTGGCAGGTCGCGTTTGGGGTTCTTGGTTTCTTCAGCGGCCAGGGGCACGCCTTCTACCGCGAGGAAAAACCAGATCGCATAGGGGATTGCCGCCCACACGCCGACGTAGCCGAACGGCAGGAAAGGGCTGGCACCCTTGGCTTCGGTCACCGGGATATCCAGCAGGTTGGCGACATTGAAGTGCGGCACCATCGCTACCAGAAACACGCCCAGGGCGATGGCCGCGATGGCGGTGATCACGAACATCAGCTTCAGCGCTTCACCCACCCCAAAAATGTGGATGCCGATAAAGATGATGTAGAACGCCAGGTAGATCATCCAGCCGCCAATGCCGAACAGCGACTCGCAATACGCGCCGATAAACACCGCGATGGCGGCGGGCGCGATGGCGTATTCGATCAGGATCGCCGTGCCCGTGAGAAACCCGCCCCAAGGGCCAAACGCGCTGCGGGCAAAGCCGTAGCCGCCGCCTGCGGTGGGAATCATGGAAGACAGTTCGGCCAGTGAAAAGCACATGCACAGGTACATGGTGGCCATCAGCAGTGTGGCGAGAAACATGCCGCCCCAACCGCCCTGGGCCAGGCCAAAGTTCCAGCCGGCGTAGTCGCCGGAGATGACGTAGGCGACACCGAGGCCGACCAGCAGCACCCAGCCGGCGGCGCCTTTTTTGAGTTCGCGTTGTTGAAAGTAATCGGTGCCGACTTTTTCTAAGTCGACGGAAGAACTTGTGGGTTCGCTGGGCATGGGAAGTACCTTCCATTCTTATTGTTTTAACTCGGCCTCTGTGTGCCGAATGCGCATCGCAAGTACTTGTGAAGTTCTAAGTGTGGGAGGGGGCTTGCCCCCGATGGCGGTGTGTCAGTCAGTTGGTTGTTAGCTGATCCACCGCTATCGGGAGCAAGCCCCCTCCCACCTTTGATTGCATTGCAAGTGTGGGAGGGTGTTGTGGGTTAGAAGAAACCCAACGGATTAATGTCGTAGCTCACCAGCAAGTTCTTGGTCTGCTGGTAATGGTCCAACATCATCTTGTGCGTCTCACGCCCCACACCGGATTTCTTGTAACCGCCAAACGCGGCGTGCGCCGGGTACAGGTGGTAGCAGTTGGTCCACACGCGGCCGGCCTTGATCGCACGGCCCATGCGGTAGGCGCGGTTGATGTCGCGGGTCCACAGGCCGGCGCCCAGGCCGAACTCGGTGTCGTTGGCAATGGCCAGGGCTTCGGCTTCGTCCTTGAAGGTGGTGATGCTTACCACTGGGCCGAAGATTTCCTCCTGGAACACGCGCATTTCGTTGGTGCCCTTGAGCAGGGTCGGCTGGATGTAATAGCCGGTGGCCAGGTCGCCGCTGAGCTTCTCCACCTTGCCGCCGGTGAGCAGTTGCGCCCCTTCGCCCTTGGCGATTTCCAGGTAGGACAGAATCTTGTCGAACTGCTGCTCCGACGCTTGGGCGCCGACCATAGTGTCGGTGTCCAGCGGATCGCCGCGCTTGATCGACTCGACCTTTTTCATCACCACTTCCATGAAGTCTTCATAGATCGACTCTTCTACCAGCGCGCGCGATGGGCAGGTGCACACTTCGCCTTGGTTGAAGAACGCCAGCACCAGGCCTTCGGCGGCCTTTTCGATGAATTGCGGTTCGGCTTTCATGATGTCGGCGAAGAAGATGTTCGGCGACTTGCCACCCAGTTCGACGGTGGACGGAATGATGTTCTCGGCCGCCGCATGCATGATGTGCGAACCCACCGGGGTGGAGCCGGTGAAGGCGATCTTGGCGATGCGCTTGCTGGTGGCCAGGGCTTCGCCGGCTTCTTTGCCGAAACCGTGCACGACGTTGAGTACGCCGGGCGGCAGCAGGTCGCCGATCAGCTCCATCAGCACGTTGATGCCCAGCGGCGTCTGCTCGGCAGGCTTGAGCACCACGCAGTTACCGGCGGCCAGGGCCGGGGCGAGCTTCCAGGCGGCCATCAGCAGGGGGAAGTTCCACGGAATGATCTGGCCGACCACGCCCAGCGGCTCATGGAAATGATAGGCGGCGGTGAGTTCGTTGATTTCGGCGCTGCTGCCTTCCTGGGCGCGTATGCAGCCGGCGAAGTAGCGGAAATGGTCGGCGGCCAGCGGGATGTCGGCGTTGAGGGTTTCGCGCACGGCCTTGCCGTTGTCCCAGGTTTCGGTGACGGCCAGCAGTTCGAGGTTCTGTTCGATGCGGTCGGCGATTTTCAGCAAGACCAGCGAGCGGTCCTGGGCCGAGGTCTTGCCCCAGGCGTCAGCGGCGGCGTGGGCGGCGTCCAGGGCTTTGTCGATGTCTTTGGCAGTAGAGCGCGGGAATTCGGCGATGGGCTTGCCGTTGACCGGCGACGTATTGGTGAAGTAATTGCCATCGACCGGGGCAACGAATTCTCCACCGATGTAGTTGCCGTACTTGGCCTTGAACGAAACGATGGCGCCTTCAGTACCGGGGTGTGCATAACGCATGGTGGGCATCTCCTGCTTTTATGTTTATTGGAGTACAGCGCGGCAAGCGCGTAGTAAAGCGTAGAGCAAGGGTTGGGCCACTGCGTTGCAGGCCAGGGAAATCAAAGGGTTATTATTTTTACCGGGCGTTGCTGTCACCCCGTCGGTACAGGCGGGGTGACAGTGTGTGCCATAACGATACAGCCTGTGACCGGCGGGTCGGGACGGGATTGCAATGGCTGGGTGCCTGGAGGATGCTGGGCGTTCTCACGCAGGGAGAATAATAAGAACATGCACAACGATCAGTTCAGTCGCCATGCCCAGCAAGTCTTGACCGTCACACGAGGGCATGAACGCTCCCAAGGCCCCGGCAGCGATCCGTCCATTGCCCGCTCCTGGCTGCGCTGCCTGGAGGACTACCACCTCGATCCCGCGCAAACCATCGCCCCTACTGTGCTCGAACAGGGTCGCCTGCTGGAAAGTCGCGAACGCCTGCAGCAGGTGCTGCACATCGCCGGCAACGAGATGGACAGCCTGCATCAACAGCTCTCCGGCGCTGGCCACGCGGTGCTGCTCACTGACGCGCGCGGCGTGATCCTCAACTGCGTCACCGCGCCGTCCGAGCGCAAGATTTTCGAGCACGCCGGGTTATGGCTGGGCGCCGATTGGAGTGAGGCTCGCGAAGGCACCAATGGCATCGGGACGTGCCTGGTTGAGCGCCAGTCCGTGACGATTCATCGCGACGAACACTTTCGCGGCCGTCACACGGGGCTGACCTGCTCGGCGAGCCCGGTGTTCGATCCTCACGGTGAACTGCTGGCGGTGCTGGACGTGTCGTCGGCTCGGGAAGCAGTGTCGCGCCAGAGCCAATTCCACACCATGGCGCTGGTCAATCTCTCGGCGAAGATGATCGAGAGTTGCTATTTCCTGCGCCACTTCGAGCACCATTGGCTACTGCGTTTTCACCTGCAAGCCGAGTCCGTGGGCCTGTTCAGTGAAGGGCTGCTGGCGTTCGACGGTGAGGGGCGCATTTGCGCGGCCAACCAGAGCGCGCTCAACCTGCTCGCATGCACGCGTAGCGGTTTGCTGGGGCAGCCGGTGGAGGCATTTTTCGATTGTTCGCTGGACCAACTGCTGAGCCGCGCCAGCGCCAGTGCGACCGCCAGTTGGCCATTGCGTACCCGTGAGGGGCGCAGCCTGTTTGCGGCATTGAGAGGCCAGCCGCGCCGTGTGCCCACGCCGGTTACCCGACCAGCATCGCCACGGCCATCGGGGATTTGCCTGGGCGACCCGGCGCTGCAAGACGAAATGCGCAAGGCGCTGCGGGTGTTCGAGCGCGATGTGCCACTGCTTATCAACGGTGAAACCGGATGCGGGAAAGAAGCGTTCGCCAAGGCGGTGCACCAGGCCAGCCAGCGTTCCGATAAAGCCTTTGTCGCGCTCAACTGTGCGGCCATCCCGGAAAACCTGATCGAAAGTGAGCTGTTTGGCTATCGCGGTGGCAGTTTCACCGGAGCGCTGAAGGAAGGCATGCGCGGCAAGCTGCAACAAGCCGATGGCGGTACGTTGTTTCTGGATGAAATCGGCGATATGCCTGTGGCGCTGCAAACCCGTTTGTTAAGAGTGCTGGAGGACCGCCTGGTGGTGCCCATCGGCGGTGAGCCCCAGGCGGTGAACGTGCGAATTATCAGCGCCACCCACCGAAATTTGCTTGAGCGCGTGCAGGACGGCAGCTTTCGCGAGGATTTGTATTACCGCTTGAACGGCCTGGAAGTCGCCCTTCCGGCGTTGCGTGAGCGCAGTGACAAGTCGCAACTGCTGGACTTCCTGCTGGCGCAGGAGGCGGGTAAGCAGGCTGTTGGCCTGACGCCTGCAGCGCGTGAAGTTCTGTTGGCGTACGCGTGGCCGGGCAATATCCGACAGCTGCGTACGGTGTTGCGCACGCTGGTCGCGCTGTGCGACACAAGCCTGATCGGGCTTGAGGATTTACCTGCAATCATCCGCCAGGCTCGCGCGCAATCGAGTGAACCGAGCCCTGCACGTTCGCCCCTGGACGACGCCGAGCGGGCGGCTTTGCTGGCAACGCTGGAGCAGCAACGCTGGCACATGAGCCATACGGCGCAGCAGTTAGGGGTGAGCCGTAATACGCTTTACCGAAAGTTGCGAAAGTATGAAATTTCACGCAGTTTGGTCGTTTAGCCGTGAAAAATGCAGTTCACCATGAAGTCCATGGGTTGCTTCACAGGCCTGCCCACTGCCAGCGCACTTGGCCGAGTGACCTAAAGAGTGCCATTTCCTACTCCCTGCGCTAACCTGCCTCGATGATTTACGAGGTCAACTATGCACATTCATATTCTGGGTATCTGCGGCACGTTCATGGGCTCGATGGCGGTACTTGCCAAAGAGCTGGGCCATCACGTTACTGGCTCCGATGCCAATGTTTATCCGCCCATGAGCACCCAGCTACAAGCTCAGGGCATTGAGCTGACTCAAGGCTACGACCCGGCGCAGTTTGACCCGGTCCCCGATCTGGTGGTGATCGGCAACGCCATGTCCCGCGGTAACCCTGCGGTCGAGTATGTCCTTAATAAAGGCTTGCCGTATGTCTCCGGCCCCCAGTGGCTGGCCGACCATGTGCTGCAAGGGCGCTGGGTGCTTGCGGTTGCCGGCACCCATGGCAAAACCACCACCAGCAGTATGTTGGCCTGGGTGCTGGAGCATGCGGGCATGAGCCCGGGTTTCCTGATTGGCGGTGTGCCGCAGAACTTCTCGGTGTCGGCGCGCCTGGGGGAGACGCCGTTCTTCGTGATCGAGGCCGACGAGTACGACAGTGCGTTCTTCGACAAGCGCTCCAAGTTCGTCCACTACCGTCCGCGCACGGCGATCCTGAACAACCTTGAATTCGATCATGCCGACATCTTCCCGGATCTGCCGGCCATCGAGCGGCAGTTCCACCACCTGGTGCGTACCATTCCAAGTGAAGGGCTGGTGATTCACCCGACCACCGAACCGGCGTTGCAGCGCGTGATCGAGATGGGCTGCTGGACTCCGGTGCAAACCACCGGCGCGGGCGGGCAGTGGCAGGTCAGATTGCTCAGTGATGACGGTTCCAGGTTTGAAGTGCTGTTCGAAGGCGCGGCCCAAGGCACCGTCGAGTGGGACATGACCGGCCAGCATAACGTCGCCAACGCCTTGGTCACCCTGGCGGCTGCGCGGCATGTGGGGGTGGTGCCTTCCATGGGTATCGCGGCATTGAGTGCATTCAAGAGCGTGAAGCGGCGCATGGAAAAGGTCGCCGATGTGAATGGGATTACCATCTACGATGACTTTGCCCACCACCCCACGGCGATTGCTACGACGTTGGACGGCCTGCGCAAACGCGTCGGTGATGCGCAGATTATTGCTGTCGTCGAGCCGCGCTCCAACTCCATGAAGCTGGGGGCACACCGTGATGGCCTGCCGGAAAGCGTCAATGACGCCGACCAGGCGGTCTGGTATGCACCGGCCAACCTGGGCTGGGACTTGCCGGCGATCGCCGCGCGGTGCAGTGTGCCTTCGACCGTCTGTGACTCGTTGGAGGGCATCATCGAGCACGTCAAGCACCTGGCCAAGCCAGGCACCCATGTGGTGATCATGAGCAACGGCGGCTTCGGCGGCCTGCACGGCAAGCTGGCCGAGGCGCTCAAGTGAGCGGCCCGGAACGCGTCACCCTGGCGATGACCGGCGCCTCCGGTGCGCCTTATGGCCTGCGTTTGCTTGATTGCCTGGTGCGTGAAGACCGTGAGGTGCATTTTCTGATCTCCAAGGCGGCGCAGTTGGTGATGGCGACTGAAACCGATGTCGCATTACCGGCCAAGGTGCAGATGATGCAGGCCTTCCTCACCGAATACACCGGCGCGGCGGCGGGGCAGATCAAGGTCTATGGCAAAGAGGACTGGATGTCGCCGGTCGCTTCCGGCTCCGGTGCGCCGGCGGCGATGGTGGTGGTGCCCTGTTCCACCGGCACGCTGTCGGCGATTGCCACGGGCGCCTGTAATAATTTGATCGAGCGCGCGGCGGACGTGACCTTGAAGGAACGCCGGCAGTTGATCCTGGTGCCGCGTGAAGCGCCCTATTCGAGCATCCATCTGGAGCACATGCTCAAGTTGTCGAACATGGGCGTGACCATATTGCCCGCATCGCCCGGCTTCTATCATCAGCCGCAGACCATCGACGACCTGGTGGATTTTGTGGTGGCGCGCATTCTCAACTTGCTTAATATCCCGCAAGACATGCTGCCACGCTGGGGCGAGCATCACTTGAGCGGCGATGAATAAGGCGCTGCTGGTCGTGCTGGCGCTGCTATTGGCGGGCTGCGCCACCGCTCGCACGCTGGATGCCGCGCAACCTGGCGCGCCGGTGGTGTATGCCGGCACGCGGTTGGACCTGTATGCGATCAATGGAGGCTGTTGTGCCAAGGACCGGTTCGGCGCCGAGGCGCCAACCTATCCGCAGGTCGACCTGCCAGCCAGCGCGTTGCTCGACACGCTGCTGTTGCCATTGTCGTTATTGACCGTGCTGGGTGTCGGCTTCAACGCCACCGGTGGCCTATAACGCAAACCTCAACAACACCACAAAACCAAATGTGGGAGGGGGCTTGCTCCCGATGGCGGTAGCCAGCCAACTCATCAGTGACTGATTGATCGTCCCCACGCTCCCGCGTGGGAATGCCGCCCGTGACGCTCCGCGTCACACATGCGCAGTAGCTGAAACGTACAGCGGTTGGCCGGACGCGGAGCGTCGCGGTGAGGCATTCCCACGCAGAGCATAGGAACGATCATGTGGTTTCACATTCATTTACCAAGCTTGCGCAGCTCATCCGACTCCACCACGCGCACCCCGTCCTGCTCTTCCAGCGCCAGGCGCCACATGGCGCGGGCCAGTTCGCAGACTTCAATGCCGTGGTACTTGCCCGGAATCAGGCGTGACAGCGGCCCTGCCAGCTGTTCGGCCAGGCGCGGCTCCAGTCTATCGCCCAACAGCAACGATGGCCGCACGATCGTCAGTTGCGGCCAATCCTGTGCTCTCAACGCCTGCTCCATTTCCCCTTTGACCCGGTTGTAGAACACCGAGGATTTCGGATCGGCGCCAATCGCACTGATCACGATCAGGTGCCGCGCGCCCATTTCCCGCGCGCGCTTGGCGAAGGTCACCACCAGATCCAGGTCGACCGCACGGAACGCCGCTTCCGAACCTGCTTTCTTGATCGTAGTGCCCAGGCAGCAGAAAGCGATATCCACTTGGCCGCTCAGGTGTGGCAGGACCACTGCCGGGTCGCCCACCGGGTTTTCCAGGCGCGGGTGTTCAGCCAGTGGTTTGCGGCTGGGTGCCAGTACGCGGGTCACGGTAGGTTCGTTGAGCAGGCGGTCCAGCAAGTGTTCGCCGGTGAGGCCAGAGGCGCCGGCCAGCAGGATATGCTGCGGTGTCAGGTACATGGTGTTTCCCCCTTGTTACACGTTACAGCTTAGTTGCCTTTGGCTTCCTTGCTATTCATTGAGACGCTTTCGAGCGCCTTTCGTGCCTGCTGTTTGCGTAATAATTGCCAATGGGCGATCACGCCCTTGGGGGCCCAGATCTGCGGTTCGGAGGCTTCGAAATTGTCCGCCTGTTCGCGTTCGGCCACGTGCAGTTGTGCCAGTTTGAACGCCTGTTGCAAATCGTCCGTTTGGCTGAAAGCTTGTGCGAAAAGGGCATCACCAAAGTAGGTGAAGTCTGCTTCTTCTGAACAACCGAACGACACGCGATCCGCGCGCGAGGCGGTCATGATCAGCGTGCGTTCATCCTTCAATGCCGGGATGAATCCGCCGGAGTAACAGGCGGAAATCACGATGATCTTGTCACGGTTTTTCAGCGGCGCGAGCACAGCGGCCAGCTCGTCGGCCGGCAGGTCGGCCAGCTCCATGCGCGGCTGGTCCAGCACCAATTCGTGTTCATGAGTGCCGTGGCTGGTCATATAGATGAACACCAGGTCTTCCGGCCCGCTGCGTTCGGCCAGGGTTTGCACGGCACGGCGCAGATTTTCGCGGGTGGCCATGGGGCGGTCGGCGATATGGTCGCGGTGGTTGACCAGGCGAATCTGCCCATGTGCACCGAAGCGGGTGGCGAGCATATTGCTGACGTAATCGGCTTCGCGCAGGAATACGCTTTGCTTGCCGTCACCGGCCAGTGCCAGGGTATACAGCTCGACGGCAGGCGTAGACGCGGGCACGGCGGCGAGGGCGTCAGCCAGCAAGCGACCCTGGGCCAATACGCCGATTTCCAGCGGGTCGGGCAGCAGCTTGCCCTCGGCATCGCGCACGCGCATGCCGTTGACCCAGGTGCCGGCCTGAACCGTGCCATCGGTGAGCACCAGCGTGCCGCGGCCCTGGTAGCTGTCGCTGTCGAAGCCGCCGATATAGAAGCTGCCATCGGTAAGGTTCAGGCGACCTTCGCCGCTGAAGCGCCAATCGATGAACTGGCCAACGTAGTGGCTGCCATCGACGCCGATCAATTCGCCCTTGCCGCTGAGCGCGCCTTCCTTGAACTGGCCGATCCACACGTCGCCGTCGGCATTTTCATAGCGGCCCTTGCCGTTGAGTTGGTTCTGTTTGAACTGGCCGACGTAGATATCGCCATCCGCGCTGTTGAACGTGCCGTTGCCTTCCAGCTGACCATCGACGAAGTGGCCGCTGAACTGATTGCCGCTGTCGTCGTTGCGCTGGCCTTCGCCATTGGGCTTGCCGTGGGCGAATTGGCCCTGGTATTGGCTGCCGTCGGCCAGCTCCAGGCGCCCAAGGCCGGAGTACTGGTCGTCCTTGAATTCGCCGCGGTAGGTCATCTGCCCCTCTTTGAGGGTGCCTTCGCCGTTGCGTCGACCGTTCTTGAAGCCGCCGACGTAGCTGCTGCCCGCTGTGGTCAGGCGGCCCTGGCCGTCAAACAGGCCCTGCTTGAATTGGCCTTGGTAGACTTCGCCGTTGCTGCCATGCCATTCGCCCTGGCCATGCCATTGGCCCTTATCGAACTCGCCGGCGTACCAACTGCCATTGGGGTAGTCGACACGGCCCTGGCCTTGCAGCAAGCCGTTGACCACATCACCACGATAGCGGCCGCCATCGGGCAGGCGCGCGTCGGGCGGCAACAGCGATTCGCCGTCTCCGCACGCGGTGAGCAACAGGGCAAGGGCAAGGGGGGCGAGTGGGCGCATAGCGGGATCCGGATAATTGAGCGCCGAGTATGCCGCAGCCGCGAGGTTCATACATAAATTTACATACACTGTGGCAAGGTTTGTTGCCTCACCACAGGCGGCGTCCTACACGAAGCAGAGTGACAGCGACTCGGCGATGTAGGCAGGTTTCTCCTGGCCTTCGATTTCCAGGGTGGCGGTGGCCTTGAACAGCCATTGGCCGGGTTTTTTCTCGTGGACATCGGTGAGCGTGACGTTCAGGCGCACCTTGGAGTCGACCTTTACCGGCTGGATAAAGCGCACGCTGTCGAGGCCGTAATTGACCGCCATTTTCAGGCCTTCGGGCATGATCAGGATGTCTTCCATCAGCTTGGGCATCAGCGACAGCGACAGGAACCCATGGGCGATGGTGCTGCCGAACGGGGTGTGCGCCGCCTTGACCGGGTCGACGTGGATGAATTGATGATCGCCGGTGGCCTCCGCGAACAGGTTGATGCGCGCCTGGTCGATGGTGAGCCACTCGGAACGTCCGAGTTCCTTGCCGACATACTCTTTGAGCTGCGCTACGGGTACCTGGGGCATTGCATCTCTCCTGGTTTCATCGTTTTTATCCCCCGCTGATGAGGGTTTTTGTATGGGATACAGAGAACCAATGTAGATCATCATGGGCAATCGGCCCGGTCAACGACATGCTTTTGGCGAATGCCGGAGCATAGGGCGGGCGTGCTTATAATGCGCGCGAGCTTTAAGGGGGAGAAAGCGGATGCTGTTACGTGGCCTGACCTGGCTGGTGTTGTTTCAACTGATCGGCACAGCGATCAATCATCTGCTGTTGCCGGTATTGCCGGGGCCGATCATCGGCCTGCTGCTGATGCTCGGCTTTCTGATCTGGCGCGGCGAAGTCAGCGAGCCGCTGAGCCTGGCGGCCGGCAGCCTGCTGCGGTATCTGCCGTTGCTGCTGGTGCCGCCGGCCGTGGGCGTGATGGTGTATGCCAAGGACATCGTTGCAGACTTCTGGGCCATTGTCGGCGCGCTGGTGCTGTCGCTGATCATCGCCATGGCGGTCGTCGGCGTGCTGATGCAACAGATGCTCAAGCGCAAGGAGAAGGGCCAATGATGTTCGACTGGCAGGGCGCCTGGACGGCCGTCATTCATCACCCGCTGTTCGGGATCGGCATCACCCTGGGTGCTTATCAACTGGTACTGGCGGCTTTCGAGAAAACCCGCTGGATTTTCCTGCAGCCGGTGCTGGTCTCCATGTTGCTGGTGATTGGTGTGTTGCTCACTTGCGGCCTGAGCTACGTCGAATACCGCGAAAGCACCGAGATCATGGGCATTCTGCTGGGCCCGGCGACGGTAGCCCTGGCGGTGCCGCTGTATCTGAACCTGCGCCGGATTCGCCAATTGTTCTGGCCGATTTTTACTACGCTGGTGATAGGTGGGGTGTTGGCCACCGGCCTGTGCGTGGTGTTGGGCTGGTGGTTCGGCGCTGAACACAGGGTGCTGATGACCATGGCGCCCAAGTCGGTGACGTCGCCGATTGCCATGCTGGTGGCCGAGCAGATCGGTGGCGTGGCGGCATTGGCTGCGGTGTTCGTGTTGATCACCGGGGTGGTCGGCGCCATGATCGGCCCGTCGCTCCTGTCGCGCCTGGGCGTGCACAGCCCCGAAGCACGCGGCATGGCCCTGGGTATGACGGCCCACGCCGTCGGCACCTCGGTGGCCCTGCAGGAAAGTGAAGAATGCGGCGCCTTCGCGGCGCTGGCGATGAGTCTGATGGGCGTGGCCACGGCGGTGTTCCTGCCGCTGGCCGTGTCGGTGATCGTTTGAACCGGGTTTAAGGAAACCTTTATGAGTCTGGCGCTGTTCCCGCTCAACACTGTGCTGTTCCCTGGCTGCACCCTCGATTTGCAACTGTTCGAGGCGCGCTACCTGGACATGATCAGCCGCTGCATGAAAAAGGGCGAAAGCTTCGGCGTGGTGTGCATCCTTGACGGCAAGGAAGTCGGCCTGGCCCCGGACGGCTATGCGCTGATTGGCTGTGAGGCGCTGATTCGCGACTTCAAGCAACAGGACAACGGCCTGCTGGGCATTCGTGTCGAAGGCGGACGGCGTTTCCGCGTACGTGACGCCCAGGTGCACAAGGACCAGTTGCTGGTGGCCGAGGTGCAGTGGCTCGAAGAGCTGCCGGACCAGCCGCTGGAAGAAGAAGATGCCGACCTGCTGGCGCTGCTGCAGGCATTGGCGGAGCACCCGATGGTCGCTTCGCTGGATATGGACGCTCGTGCCGAGGGCCAGCAGGCCCTGGCTAATCAGCTGGCGTATCTGCTGCCGTTCACCGAGGCCGACAAGCTCGACCTGTTGCAACTCGACGATCCGCAGCAGCGGCTGGATGCGATCCAGATGCTGCTGGATGAGTTGCAAGGTGAGTTGTTCACCTGAAATCCCGGCCGACGCTCAATAGGCGTACCTGAGCAACGCGTGCGAGGTGCCGGTAAGGGCGATAAAACCGAGCACGGCCACCAAGGCGGGCAACACCAGCCACCAGGCTTTTTGCGTCATCGCGGGCAAGGGGCTGCGGTACTGACTGAGGCTGAGGCTGAACGCGCAGACGGTCATCGCCAGCAGCGTGCCGGCCAGGATGTCCGTGGGCCAGTGAGCACCCAGGTACACCCGCGACAAGGCAATGAACGCGGCGGGTATGCAGCCCAGTAGCAGCCAGGTAAGTCGTAACCGCGTGGGTTGGCCGCGCCCGGCCAGTACCGCCAGGGCCAGGAAGAACGCAAACGCGCCGGAGGCATGGCCGCTGGGCATGCTGAAGCTGGTGAGCGGTTCGGTGAGGATTTCCGGGCGGCCACGGGCAAAGAAGAGCTTGGTGCCGGTGTTGATCACGGCGGCTCCCGCCAGTGTGGCGCCAACGAATAGGGCATGACGCCACTGTCGCGCCAGTAACAGCAGGCCGGTGAACACCGCGCTGGCCACGAACATTTTCTTGAACTCGCCCAGCTGGGTGATGCGCACCATCACTTCGTCAAGCCACGGGCTGCGATGTTCCTGCACAAGGGCACTCAGGCCCTGGTCGAAATGGTTGAGGTGCGGGTAGCCGATGAACAGCGCGACCAGCAAGGTCAGGCTGGCGCAACCAATCCACAGGGTAGCGCGACGATGACCGCGCAGGCTGCTGTTCAAACTCAACCCCAGCAGCACCGCCAGGCAGGCCGCGACAATGGCCGCTTCCGGCCAGAAACCTTCCGGCAGTGGCAGGCGGAACGCAGCGCCAGCGGCCCATCCCGGCAGCAGATAAGCCACCGACCAACCCGCTGCCGCGATAACGCTCACGGCCGCAAAGCGCGGGAACGGCATGTCGCACATGCCGGCCACCATCGGCAGCATGGGGCGCAGCGGGCCGATGAAGCGTCCGACCAGCAGGCTGGCGATGCCGTACTTATGGAAGTAGGTTTCGGCGCCATTCATCCACTCGGGATGCTGACGAAGGCCGGGCAGGCGCCGGATGTTCTGGTGGAAATGCCGGCCCAGGTAGTAGGAAACCCCATCGCCCAATAAGCCGCCGAGGAATCCCAGCAGCAGGGTTTCGCTCAACGACAGCGCGCCGCTGCCGGCCAGCGCGGCAATCGCGAACAGCAGCACCGTACCTGGCACGATCAGTCCGGCGATAGCCAGGCATTCCACGCACGCAACGATAAACACCGCCGCCGCCAGCCATTGTGGGTTCAGGGTCAGCCAGCCGGTAATGCTATCGAGCCAATGGCCCATACACTCCACTCCATACGTAATCTGAAACGCTGATGATCAACTGTGGGAGGGGGCTTGCTCCCGATGACGGTGGGTCAGTATCAGATGGTCTGACTGACACACCGCTATCGGGAGCAAGCCCCCTCCCACATGGAGCATCAAATCAAAAAATAATCGCGGCCTTCGACCTGTCCCCGCCGCAGCGGGTTCCGTGTGCAATAAGGCGCATAGCCAGCATCGACGAAACGGTACATCAAATGCTCATCGCGCCCGCTGGGGATGCCCAGTCGTGTGGTCTGGATGATTTGCGTGGGTACCTGGCCTACGTCTTCCACATACAACAGTTCCTGATCGAAGCGCTTGGCATCCCACATCGGCACCTTCAGGCCCAGCGCCTTGCACAGCAGCGTCTGGCCTGCACAGAGTTTCTGCGCGGCGCGCGGGCTGCCGTCGGGGTTCGGGTTGTTCAACAGCATTTGCGCCAGGCTCGCCGGGCCGGAAATTTCATCGACCCAGGGATACGCCGATTTGATCAGTACGGCATTGCCCGGGCCATGGGCGCTGAAATTCAGCGAATCACCGCCACGGGCGTAATACATATAGATATGCCCGCCATCCAGAAACAAAGCCTTACGCTTTTCTGTGTAGCCGAGTGAGGCGTGGCTGCCTTTTTCGGCCACGTAATAGGCTTCGGTTTCAATAATTCGGGCTGAAAGCCAAATTCCGCCGACACGATGACGGATGACTTTTCCGAGCAGTTCTTGCGCGAGCAACTGTGCGTCGCGGTCGAAGAAGCTGTCGGGAAGGGCGCTGGCAGGGAGTTCGGGCGTCATTGTGAGCATAACGTTCAAGGTAATTACGGCTAAATGTGACGGAATCATAACAACTCCCACCTTAATTACTGCTGAACCCCAGGTTTTTACAGTTCATTTCGACCATCCGCCCCTCACCGCTGTCAGTCGGGCGGCGTCACAGCTATAATCTGCCGCTTTCCTCTTTGCCAAGACTACCTGACCCATGACTGAGTCCGTTCTTGACTACATGACCCGCCTGGGTCGCGCTGCCCGTCAGGCCTCGCGGTTGATCGCCCGTGCGAGCACTGCGCAGAAGAATCGCGCGTTGTTGGCCGCCGCCGACGCGCTGGATGCTTCGCGCCCAGCGCTCGCCGCCGCCAACGAACAGGACTTGGCCAACGGCCGCGCCAATGGCCTGGAGCCGGCCCTGCTGGATCGCCTGGCGCTGACCCCGGCGCGTATCGACGACATGATCGAAGGCTTGCGTCAGGTGGCCAAGCTGCCTGACCCCATCGGTGAAATCCGCGATATGCGTTACCTGCCATCCGGCATCCAGGTCGGCAAGATGCGCGTGCCCCTGGGCGTGATCGGCATCATCTATGAGTCACGCCCGAACGTGACCATCGACGCCGCGAGCCTGTGCCTCAAGTCGGGCAATGCCACCATCCTGCGCGGCGGTTCCGAGGCCATCAACTCCAACCGTGCCATCGCTGCCTGCATTCAGCAGGGCCTGGCCGTGGCCGAGTTGCCCGCCGAGGTGGTGCAAGTAGTGGAAACCACTGACCGCGCGGCGGTCGGCGCGTTGATCACCATGCCGGAATTTGTCGACGTGATCGTGCCGCGCGGTGGCAAGAGCCTGATCGAGCGCGTCAGCCGCGACGCCAAGGTGCCGGTGATCAAGCACCTGGACGGCGTGTGCCACGTCTACATCGACATCGCCGCCGACCTCGACAAGGCGATCCGCATCGCCGACAACGCCAAGACCCACCGCTACGCGCCGTGCAACACCATGGAAACCCTGTTGGTGCACGCCGGCATCGCCGAGCGCGTGCTGCCGCCGCTGGCCGCCATTTATCGCGACAAGGGCGTGGAACTGCGTGGTTGCGAGCGTACCCGCGCGTTGCTGGGCGCGGATGTGATCGAGGCGACCGAGCAGGACTGGTACACCGAGTACACGGCGCCGATCCTGTCGATCCGCATGGTCGACGACCTGGATCAGGCCATTGAGCACATCAATAAATACGGCTCCAAGCACACCGATGCCATCGTCTCCGAGCATTTCAGCGATGCCCGGCGTTTCCTCAATGAAGTGGACTCCGCTTCGGTGATGGTCAACGCCTCGACGCGCTTTGCCGATGGCTTCGAGTACGGCCTGGGGGCGGAAATCGGCATCTCCACCGATAAGCTCCATGCCCGTGGCCCGGTTGGCCTGGAAGGCCTGACCAGCGAGAAGTACGTGGTGTTCGGCGACGGTCACGTGCGCACTTGATGGCTAAACGCATCGGGCTGCTCGGCGGTACTTTCGACCCCGTGCACATCGGCCATTTACGCAGTGCCCTGGAAGTCGCGGATGCCCTGGCGCTGGATGAATTGCGCCTGATGCCCAATTTCCGGCCGCCCCATCGCGATACGCCGCAGGTGTCAGCGCAGCAGCGCCTGGAAATGGTGCGCGTTGCCGTGGAGGGTATATCGCCGTTGGTGGTGGACGATCGCGAGCTCAAGCGCGATAAACCGTCCTACACTGTCGACACCCTGGAACTGATGCGCGCCGAGTTGGCCGCCGATGACCAGTTGTTTCTGCTTTTGGGCTGGGACGCATTTTGCGGCCTGCCCTCTTGGCATCGCTGGGAGGAACTCCTCCAGCATTGCCACATCCTGGTTCTGCAACGCCCGGATGCCGACAGCGAACCGCCGGATGCCTTGCGCAACCTGCTGGCTGCGCGGTCGGTAAGTGACCCCTTGGCCCTGACCGGGCCGAACGGGAATATTGCATTCGTCTGGCAGACCCCGCTTGCGGTGTCCGCCACCCAGATCCGTCAACTGCTGGCCAGCGGTAAGTCGGTACGTTTCCTGGTGCCTGACGCGGTCCTGGCCTACATCGATGCGCACGGACTTTACCGTGCGTCGAACTGAAAAGGCGCGCTTGTCGCTACGCACCGTCGTGCAGCGAGCGCCCGAACATACGAGCAAAACGAGTTTTATATGACGAACAAAGACGTAAGCAAAGTTAAGCGCAAAGGTACCTTTAAGAGCGCGCCGCTGCCGGTAGAAGCCCACGTTGGCCCGGAACTGGCTGGCGAAGAGCTGGTAAAAGTTGCCGTGGCTGCCCTGGAAGACGTGAAAGCCCAGGACATCCAGGTGCTCGACGTGCGCGACAAGCAGAGCATCACCGACTTCATGATCATCGCCACCGGTACCTCCAACCGCCAGATCGGCGCGATGCTGGACAAGGTTCGCGAAGCGGTCAAAGCCCAGGGCGTGAAGCCACTGGGTGAAGAAGGCAAGGGCGACAGCGACTGGGTACTGCTGGACATGGACGACGTGATCGTTCACATGATGACCTCCAACGCCCGCCAGTTCTATGACCTGGAGCGTCTGTGGAAAGGCGCCGAGCAGAGCCGTGCCGCCGATGGCAAGCACCACAGCCCGGAAGTGGGCCACGCGCACTTCGACAAGCTCAACAAAGACCAGGAATAAGGAACGGCTGTGCGCCTGCGTCTGATCGCTGTCGGTTCACGCATGCCCAAGTGGGTGGAAGAGGGCTGGCACGAGTACGCCAAGCGTCTGCCTGCCGAGCTGTCGCTGGAGCTGGTGGAAATACCGCTCAACACCCGGGGCAAGAATGCCGACGTGGCGCGCTTTATCCGTCAGGAAGGCGAAGCCATGTTGGCCAAGGTCGGGCCCAACGAGCGCATCGTTACGCTCGAAGTGCACGGCAAGCCCTGGAGCACCGAGCAGTTGGCGGTGGAACTGGACCGCTGGCGCCTGGATTCGCGCACCGTCAACTTCATGGTCGGCGGCCCCGAAGGGCTGGCGCCGGAAGTCTGTGCGCGGGCCGATCAGCGCTGGTCGCTGTCGGCGCTCACGCTGCCGCACCCGTTGGTAAGGATTCTGATCGGTGAACAGCTGTATCGCGCCTGGACAGTTCTGTCCGGGCATCCTTATCACAAATAATCTGCGCCATTCCCGATGACCCAGCCGATCCGCATCAAGGACCACGAGAAAGACGCACGTCTGGTACGTGCGCGCGTGGTATTTGGCGCGATCATGGTGGTGGCGCTGATCGGGGTGCTGATCGCGCGCCTGTATTACCTGCAGGTCATCCAGTACGAATATCACTCCACCTTGTCGGAAAACAATCGGGTGCATGTGCAGCCGATCCCGCCGACCCGTGGGCTGATTTTCGACCGCAATGGCGTGGTGGTGGCGGATAACCGGCCCAGCTTCAGCCTGAGCATGACCCGCGAGCGTTCCGGCGACTGGCAACAGGTGCTCGATGTGATCGTCGAAGTGCTGCAGTTGACGCCGGAAGACCGAGTCATCTTCGAGAAGCGCATGAAGCAGGGGCGCCGGCCTTTCGAGCCAGTGCCGATTCTGTTCGAGCTGAACGAAGAGCAGATCGCACGGATCGCGGTGAACCAGTTCCGCTTGCCGGGCGTGGAGGTGGTGGCGCAGTTGGTGCGGCATTACCCCCAGGGGCCGCACTTTGCGCACTCGGTCGGCTATATGGGGCGCATCAACGAGAAAGAGCTGAAAACCCTCGATCCGGTCAATTACAGCGGCACCCATCACATTGGCAAAACCGGCATCGAGCGTTTCTACGAGCCCGAGCTGCACGGCCAGGTGGGTTACGAAGAGGTCGAGACCAACGCCCGCGGCCGCGTGTTGCGCGTGCTCAAGCGCACTGATCCGTTGCCGGGCAAAGACATCGTGCTGAGCCTGGACATCAAGCTGCAGGAAGCCGCCGAAATGGCGCTGGGCGGTCGTCGTGGTGCGGTGGTGGCGCTGGACCCGAAGACTGGCGAAGTGCTGGCCATGGTCAGCCAGCCGAGTTTCGACCCCAACCTGTTCGTGACCGGCATCAGCTTCAGGGCCTACGCCGAGCTGCGCGATTCCATCGACCGGCCGCTGTTCAACCGCGTGTTGCGCGGCCTCTACCCGCCGGGTTCGACCATCAAGCCGGCCGTGGCGATTGCCGGCCTGGATTCGGGCGTGGTCACGGCGTCGAGTCGGGTCTATGACCCCGGCTACTACATGCTGCCCAACTACGATCACAAATACCGTAACTGGAACCGCACCGGTGACGGCTATGTCGACCTGGATACCGCGATCATGCGCTCCAACGACACCTATTTTTATGACCTGGCCCACAAGTTGGGTATCGATCGCTTGTCGACCTACATGGGCAAGTTCGGCCTCGGTCAGAAAGTCTCCCTGGACATGTTCGAAGAATCCCCAGGCCTGATGCCGTCGCGGGAGTGGAAGCGGGCGACGCGCCGCCAGGCGTGGTTCCCCGGCGAAACCCTGATCCTCGGCATTGGCCAGGGTTATATGCAGGCCACCCCGCTGCAACTGGCCCAGGCGACGGCGCTGGTGGCGAACAAGGGCATCTGGAACCGTCCGCACCTGGCCCGGACCATCGAGGGCGAGAAACCGCTGGATGAGAACCCGATCCCCGACATCGTGCTGCGCGACCCGTCCGACTGGAACAAGGTCAATCACGGTATGCAGCAGGTCATGCACGGCGCCCGTGGCACCGCACGCAAGGCGGCGATCGGTGCGCAGTACCGTATCGCCGGCAAGAGTGGTACCGCCCAGGTGGTCGCGATCAAGCAGGGTGAAAAGTACGACCGCTCCAAGGTTCAGGAACGCCACCGCGACCACGCCTTGTTTGTCGGTTTTGCCCCCGCCGATGACCCGAAAATCGTAGTGGCGGTGATGGTGGAGAACGGCGAGTCCGGCTCCGGCGTCGCGGCCCCGGTGGTGCGTCAAGTGATGGACGCCTGGCTGCTGACCGCCGACGGCAAGCTCAAGCCCGAATATGGCGGCCCCCCTTCAAGCCCCGAGGTTACGGCCCGTGAAGAGTAATTTTGACCGCATCCTCTCCAGTGAGGATGTGATGCGTCGCCGTGCGACGTTGCTGCAACGCATGCACATCGATGGCCCGCTGCTGGTGCTGCTGCTGATCTTGGCTGCGGGCAGCCTGTTCGTGCTGTATTCGGCCAGCGGCAAGAACTGGGACCTGCTGATCAAGCAAGCGTCTTCGTTCGGCCTGGGCCTGTTGTCGATGGTGGTGATCGCCCAACTCGAACCGCGCTTCATGGCGCGCTGGGTGCCGCTCGGTTATGTCGCCGGGGTTTTGCTGCTGGTGGTGGTGGACGTGATGGGCCACAACGCCATGGGCGCTACCCGCTGGATCAACATCCCTGGGGTGATTCGCTTCCAGCCGTCGGAATTCATGAAGATCCTCATGCCGGCCACCATTGCTTGGTACCTGTCCAAGCGCGCGTTGCCGCCACAGCTCAAGCATGTGGGGATCAGCCTGGTGCTGATCGGCGTGCCGTTCATTCTGATCGTGCGCCAGCCGGATCTCGGCACCTCGTTGCTGATCCTGGCGGGCGGCGCGTTCGTGCTGTTCATGGGTGGCTTGCGCTGGCGCTGGATTCTCAGCGTGCTGGCCGCCGCCGTGCCCGTGGCCGTGGCCATGTGGTTCTTCTTTATGCACGACTACCAGAAGCAACGGATCCTGACGTTCCTCGACCCGGAGAGCGATCCGCTGGGTACCGGCTGGAACATCATCCAGTCCAAGGCAGCGATCGGTTCCGGCGGCGTGTTCGGCAAGGGTTGGTTGCTGGGTACCCAATCGCACCTGGACTTTTTGCCTGAAAGCCACACCGATTTCATTATTGCGGTGATGGGCGAAGAGTTCGGCCTGGTCGGCATTTGCGCGCTGCTGCTGATCTATTTGCTGTTGATCGGTCGCGGGCTGGTGATTACCGCGCAGGCGCAGACGCTGTTCGGCAAGTTGCTGGCCGGCAGCCTGACCATGACTTTTTTTGTTTATGTTTTCGTCAACATCGGTATGGTCAGTGGCCTGCTGCCGGTGGTAGGTGTGCCGTTGCCATTCATTAGCTACGGCGGAACTTCGCTGGTGACATTGCTGTCAGCGTTTGGGGTTTTGATGTCGATTCATACGCATCGCAAATGGATCGCACAGGTTTGAATAAGGTGAAGATGTCAATGCAAGTAATGCGCGGCTGGGCAACTCGGCATGCGTCCTGGATGGGCCTGATTGGGCTGCTGGGCGCAACGCAGGAGGTGCAGGCCGGTGACTACGATGGCTCACCTCAGGTCGCCGAATTTGTCGGTGAGATGACCCGCGACTACGGTTTCGCCGGTGAACAACTGATGGGCGTGTTTCGCGAAGCCCAGAAAAAGCAGGCGATCCTCGACGCCATCTCGCGCCCCGCCGAACGCGTGAAGCAGTGGAAGGAATATCGCCCGATGTTCCTCACCGACGCCCGTGTGGCGCGGGGCGTGGACTTCTGGCGCCAGCATGAGGCGGTACTGGCCCGCGCTGAGCAGGAATACGGCGTGCCGGCCCAGGTCATCGTCGCGATCATCGGCATTGAAACCTTCTACGGGCGCAATACCGGCAGTTACCGGGTGATCGACGCGTTGTCGACCCTGGGCTTCGATTACCCGCCCCGCGCGGAGTTCTTCCGCAAGGAGCTGCGCGAATTCCTGCTGCTGGCCCGCGAAGAACAGGTCGACCCGATGACTCTCAAGGGCTCGTACGCCGGGGCGATGGGCTTGCCGCAGTTCATGCCGAGCAGCTTTCGCGCCTACGCGGTGGACTTTGACGGCGACGGGCATATCAATATCTGGAGCAACCCCGACGATGCCATCGGTAGCGTGGCCAGCTATTTCAAGCGTCACGGCTGGGTCGGCGGTGAACCGGTGGTCGTTCGCGCCGATGTGACGGGCGAGCGTGCCGACGAAGGCCTGACCCAGGGTATCGACCCGGTGAAGACCGTCGGGGAGTTGCGAGCGCTGGGCTGGTCGAGTCAGAATGCGCCACGCGATGACATGCCGGTGACGGCGTTCCGCCTTGAAGGTGAAAATGGCCCGGAATACTGGATGGGCCTGAAGAATTTCTACGCAATCACGCGTTATAACCGCAGTGTGATGTACGCCATGGCCGTGCATCAGCTGTCAGACGAGCTGGTTCAAGCACGGGGCAACAAGTAATGCGGGTATCGCCGTTCAAAAAACCGCTCAAGCTGGTGGCGTTCGCCGCGTTGTCCCTGCTGATCGCCAGTTGCTCCACGACGCCGAACCGAGCGCCGGCCAAGAAGGCCGGTGGCGCTGTGGTTCGCGCCCAGCCGGGCCTGGACATCAACCGTGCGCACAAAGATGGCGCGCCGTGGTGGGATGTGGATGTGTCGAAGATCCCCGATGCCACGCCCACCTTGCACTCCGGCCCCTACAAGGCCAACCCGTATACCGTGCTGGGCAAGAATTACTTCCCGCTGCAGGACTCCAAGACCTACGTGCAGTCAGGCACGGCGTCCTGGTACGGCACCAAATTCCATGGCCAGAACACCGCCAACGGCGAAGTGTATGACCTGTACGGCATGAGCGCGGCGCACAAGACCCTGCCGCTGCCCAGCTACGTGCGCGTGACCAACCTGGACAACAACCGCACGGTGATCCTGCGGGTCAATGACCGTGGGCCGTTCTATTCGGACCGGATCATTGACTTGTCCTACGCCGCCGCGAAGAAACTCGGTTACGCCGAAATCGGTACCGCACGGGTCAAGGTCGAAGGCATCGACCCGGCGCAGTACTGGGCCCAGCGTGGCAAGCCGGCGCCGTTGATGCTCAACGAACCGCAAACCGCGCAACCCCAGGTGACGGCGTCGACCGGCAAGATCGAACAATGGACGCCGCCGCCCGCGCAGCATGCGCCGGATACTGTCGTCGTGCCCCGTGCCGCGCCGGGTGCCTCCACCGTGGGCGGGCAGTACTTGCAGGTGGGCGCTTTCGCCAACCCGGATGCGGCAGAACTGTTAAGGTCCAAGCTCAGCGGCATGGTCAGCGCGCCAGTGTTCATCAGCTCCATCGTGCGTAACCAGCAAACCCTGCACCGTGTGCGCATGGGGCCGATCGGCTCGCCGAGCGAGGTGGCGCAAGTGCAGAACAGCGTACGCCTGGCGAACCTGGGGCAACCCAGCGTAGTGACCGCAGAATAAGGCAATAAAGGACTGCAGGTTCAGGCGCATGCCTGGGCCCTGGTTGTTGGCTCGTTAAACAATAAAACCCAGGGGCAAGGGGTGAGCGGGCAACCGAACACGTGACAGTCTGGAAGCGGGCTGTCTGAATAGTTTTGCCCGCGAGGGCAAGTTTCCATAAGCAATTTCGAGAGACGGATGAACATCACCACCTTAGCCAAACGTACGTGCCTGCTTATCTCGCTGATCATCACTCCGGCCGCCTGGGCGGTTGAGATGGTGCCGGCTTCCCCGCAACTGGCCGCCAAGGCCTGGGTCCTCATGGATGCCGCCAGTGGCAACGTGCTGGTCGAAAACGGCGGTGACGTGCGCCTGCCTCCAGCCAGCCTGACCAAGCTGATGACCGCCTACATCGCGACCCTGGAAATCCGTCGCGGCCAGATCGGCGAAAACGACCCGGTGACCGTCAGCGAAAACGCCTGGCGTACCGGTGGTTCGCGGATGTTCATCAAGGTCGGCTCGCAAGTCACCGTCAGCGACCTGTTGCACGGCATCATCATCCAGTCCGGTAACGACGCCAGCGTCGCCTTGGCCGAGCACATCGCCGGCAGCGAAGACGCGTTCGCCGACATGATGAACAAGACGGCCGGCGACCTGGGCATGACCAATAGCCACTTCATGAACCCGACCGGCCTGCCGAATCCTGAGCATTATTCGTCGGCTCACGACATGGCGATCCTGGCCCGCGCGATCATCCGCGTCGACCCGGTGCACTACGCCATCTACTCCCAGAAAGAGTTCTTCTGGAACAACATCAAGCAGCCTAACCGCAACCTGTTGCTGTGGCGCGACAAGACCGTCGATGGCCTGAAAACCGGCCACACCGACGAAGCCGGCTACTGCATGGTGTCGTCCGCTGTACGTGATGGCCAGCGCCTGATCGCCGTGGTATTCGGCACCAACAGCGAGCAGGCCCGTGCGGCCGAGACGCAAAAGCTGCTGACCTACGGCTTCCGCTTCTTCGAAACCCAGACCTTCTACCAGAAGGGTACGGAGCTGGCGACCGCGCCGGTATGGAAGGGCGCAACCTCCCAAGTCAAGGCCGGCCTGGCTGATGACCTGACCCTGACCATGCCTAAAGGCCAGCTGAAAAAGCTCGCTGCCAGCATGACCATGAACCCGCAATTGGTTGCCCCAATCGCCAAGGGCGACGTGATCGGTAAAGTCGAAGTCAAACTGGACGACAAGGTGGTGCACAGCGCCGACCTGATCGCACTGGACGCCGTCGACGAAGGTGGTATCTTCCGCCGCGTGTGGGATAGCATCCGTCTATTCTTCTACGGCTTGTTCAACTGATTGTGTGCACCTGCAAAGCCCCGCGTTGATCCGACGCGGGGCTTTGCCGTCGCCACGGCTTACCGCTTACGAGGCCGTTACGCCATGACCGATACCGAAGTAAAGGCGCCAAAGATCGAATTCCCGGTGGTGGACTACCCCATCAAGATAATCAGCGATACCGGTGTAGGCCGCAAAGACTTGATCCTCGAGATAGTGCGCAAGCACGCGACGATCAATGATCAGCGTGTGGACGAGCGATCCAGCTCCACAGGCAAATACACCACGATCCAATTGCACATCGTTGCAATCGGTCAAGACCAGCTCTACGACATCAACAGCGAACTGCGGGCCACCGGCTTCGTGCACATGGTGTTGTGATGCCACAGGTCCTGGGCTTTCGCGAGCTCGGCCGGATGGCCTACGAGCCGGTCTGGCACGCCATGCAGCGCTTTACCAATGAGCGCGGCAACTCGGCAGCGGATGAAATCTGGCTGGTCGAACACCCACCGGTGTTCACCCAGGGGCAGGCCGGCAAGGCTGAGCACCTGCTGCTTCCGGGGGATATTCCGGTGGTGCAGGTCGACCGAGGGGGTCAAGTGACTTACCATGGGCCTGGCCAACTGGTCGCTTATCTGTTGCTGGATGTGCGCAAGCTGGGGTTTGGCGTGCGTGACCTGGTAAGCCGCATGGAAGCTTGCCTGATCGAGCTGTTGGCCAGTTACGGCGTGACCGCTGCGGCCAAGCCTGATGCACCGGGTGTGTATGTGGATGGCGCGAAAATCGCTTCCCTGGGATTGCGCATTCGTCACGGGTGTTCTTTTCATGGCCTGGCCCTGAATGTGGACATGGACCTGGCCCCGTTCCGGCGCATCAACCCCTGCGGCTACGCGGGGCTTGCGATGACCCAGTTGAGCGACCATGCAACACCCATAGAATTTGCCGAGGTAAGTGCCCGGCTGCGCGCGCAGCTCGTCAAACACCTCGACTATGCTGAGCAGACGACCCTGACGGGCGGAATCGATTGATATGACTACTGATGTTGTGCAAACCATGATCCCGACGCTGGACGTTACCGAGCGTCCAGCCCCGGCCCCGCGTGCCAAGGTGGAAGCCGGCGTCAAGCTGCGCGGCGCCGAGAAGGTTGCACGCATCCCGGTCAAGATCATCCCTACCACCGAACTGCCGAAAAAGCCTGACTGGATTCGCGTGCGCATCCCGGTCTCGCCGGAAGTCGACCGTATCAAGGCGCTGCTGCGCAAACACAAGTTGCACAGCGTGTGCGAAGAGGCCTCCTGCCCGAATCTGGGCGAATGCTTCTCCGGCGGCACCGCCACCTTCATGATCATGGGTGACATCTGCACCCGTCGTTGCCCGTTCTGCGACGTCGGCCACGGCCGTCCGAAGCCCCTGGACGTCAACGAGCCGGAAAGCCTGGCTATCGCCATCGCCGACCTGAAACTCAAATATGTGGTGATCACTTCAGTCGACCGTGACGACTTGCGCGACGGCGGTGCCCAGCACTTTGCCGATTGCATCCGCGAAATCCGCAAACTGTCGCCAAACGTCATGCTTGAAACCCTGGTGCCCGACTACCGTGGCCGCATGGATGTGGCGCTGCAAATCACCGCCGCCGAGCCGCCGGATGTATTCAACCACAACCTGGAAACCGTTCCGCGCCTGTACAAGGCCGCGCGTCCGGGTTCGGATTACCAGTGGTCGCTGACCCTGCTGCAGAAGTTCAAGCAGATGATGCCGCACATTCCGACCAAATCCGGCTTGATGCTGGGCCTGGGCGAAACCGACGAAGAAGTTATCGAAGTCATGAAGCGCATGCGCGAGCACGACATCGATATGCTGACCCTGGGCCAGTACCTGCAACCGTCCCGTAGCCACTTGCCGGTGCAGCGTTTCGTGCACCCGGATACCTTCGCCTGGTTCGCCGAGGAAGGGTACAAGATGGGCTTCAAGAACGTAGCCTCCGGCCCATTGGTGCGCTCTTCGTACCACGCCGACGAGCAGGCCAAGCTGGTCAAGGCGAGCCTGGTGTCGTAACACCGAGCTATGTAACGCCGCAGGTCCAATGTGGGAGGGGGCTTGCCCCCGATTGCGGTCTATCAGTCGATCCTGTATTGACTGTCACACCGCCATCGGGGGCAAGCCCCCTCCCACATTTCGTTAAGCGTCATCTATAGGGAGAATTGTGCATGACCGCCGCCGTACCCGCGCTGCGCCCCGAAGGCACCATCGGCCTGATCGCCCCCGCCGGCCCCGCTGCGCTGGACGTTGAAAAAGCCGGGCAATGGATGCGCGCCCGTGGCTACGAACTGCGCATCTTCCCGGGTGTGTATGAACGCGACGGCTACCTGGCCGGCAGTGATCAAGTGCGCCTCAACGACCTGCATGCTGCCTTCGCCGACCCCGAAATCGACGCGATTTTCTGCCTGCGCGGCGGCTACGGCACGCCACGTCTGCTCGACGCACTGGACTTCGACCTGCTGGGTGCCAACCCCAAGCCGTTCGTGGGCTACAGCGATATCACCGCCTTGCACCTGGCGATCAACCGCTACGCGGGCTTTGTCACCTTCCACGGGCCAATGCTCAATGCCGACTTGCTCGGTGGCAAGCAACCCCCCACCGAGTCATCGCTGTTCAGCCTGCTGCGTGGTCAGCTCGGCGCCGGCAGCTTGTTGACGCACCCGGCGGCCTACCCCTTGACCACCCTCGAACCTGGCATCGCCTGCGGACGCTTGCTGGGCGGCAACCTCTCGATGATCGCGGCGGTGATGGGTACCGCTTACGACATTGACGCTGAAGGCATCATTCTGTTTATCGAGGACGTCAACGAGCCGCTCTATCGCATCGACCGTCTGCTGACGCACCTGCGCCTGGCGGGCAAGCTCGACCAGATTGCAGGTGTGTTGGTAGGGGACGTGGCCGGTGTGGAGCAGGTAGGGCTTGAAAGGCTGTTGAAACAGACCTTCGAACCGCTGTGCATTCCGGTGCTGTCCGGCTGGCGCAGTGGGCATTGCGATCCGAACCTGACGTTGCCGATGGGGGCGTTGGTGCGCCTGGATGCGGGGGAGCAGCGGGTGGTGTTGGAGCAGGATGTAGTCTGTAAATAATCGTCGGTTTCTAAACCGCCATCGGGGGCAAGCCCCCGATAGCAGTAGTCGCCATAAGCCAATCTATCGGCCCTGCAGCGCCTCCAGCAGCTTCACCGTCGGATACCCATCCGCCGGCCAGCCCAACGCTTGCTGTGCCGCTCGAATCGCCTTGCGCGTGTTAGCGCCTATGATCCCGTCGGCATTGCCCGCGTCGTAGCCCTTGGCGCTGAGCACCGTCTGCAGGTCGATACGTTGCGAGCGGCTCAGCGGCAGCTCATCCTTCGGCCAACTCCCGCGAATCACACCACCGCCACCAAATCGCTCCGACAGCAGGCCAACGGCCAGCGCATAGGATGACGAGTTGTTGTACTTCAGGATTGCACGGAAGTTATCCAAAACCAGGAACGCTGGGCCACGGTAGCCGGCCGGCAACAGCAGGGCGGCGGACAGTTGGTCGACGTTGGCTGGCAGGCTCACGCCAGGCGGCAGTTGGATGCCCAGTTTCAGCCATTCGGCGACGGTCTTGCGGGCGCCACCATCGGCCAGGGAATAGTCGAAGCCCGAGGGCAATGGCTGCACCTCAACGCCCCACGGCTGGCCTTTCTGCCAACCGGAGCTTTGCAGGTAATGGGCGGTGGAGGCGAGGGCGTCACTCGGGCTGTTCCAGATATCGCGGCGACCGTCGCCGTCGAAATCCACGGCATGGGTGTTGTAGGTGGTGGGAATGAATTGGGTCTGGCCCATTGCGCCGGCCCAGGAACCTTTCATCTGGTCGGCCGCAATATCGCCGTGCTGGATGATCTGCAGCGCCGCCAGCAGTTGCGCCTGTGCGAACGCCGGGCGACGGCCCTCATAAGCCAGGGTTGCGAGCGAGCGGATCACCGAGTTATTGCCCTGGAACTGGCCGAAGTTGCTTTCCATGCCCCACACCGAGACGAGGGCCTGGCGATCGACGCCATACCGCTCTTCGATGCGCTGCAGGATATCGGCGTACTTGACCAGCAAGGCCTGGCCATTACGCACGCGCAGCGGCGACAGCGCGCCGTCGAGGTATTCCCACACCGGCCGGGAAAACTCCGGCTGGCTGCGGTCGGCGCGAATCACCGCCATGTCCGGGCTGACGCCGGCGAAGGCATTATCGAAGACGTCGGCGGTGATTCCGGCTTGCAGGGCCTGCGCACGGAAACCGGCCTGCCATTCGGCGAAGGTCTGGGTCGGTTGGATGTTCAGGTTGTCTACCGCCAACGGCGCAACGACGGCAGGCGCGACGGCCGGTACAGTCTTGAGCGTGGGCAGGGGTTGAGCATCCGCGGCGGTGGGTTTTTCCGCGCAGGCGACAAGCAGAATGAGGCTGGAGGCAGCGATCAATTGGCGAAGGTGCCAACGACGGGAAAGACTAGAGGGCATGCACAGGTCCAGGGGGTTACAAATCCAGTGCAGACCTTATCATGCCAGAGGGGCGCTTGCCTTCAGGCAGCCAGAAAGTAAGAAGCCTCCCAGCTATTAGACTGGAAGGCTTCGCGGCGGTAGCTGCCTTTGCCCTTGCCGGCGCGTTCCTGACGGCTGCGGAACAGTGGCTGGGCGATGATGGATTTGGCCTTGTTCGGGCCATGCTTGGATGGCTTTTTGCTCATGGTCTTTCTCTCGTTCGGGTGGGTGGAGCGGCGAAAATAATCTGCCTATATTGCGGCGCTGTAAAGCCTGAGAATTGTAAACACAATCAAAATGTGGGAGGGGGCTTGCTCCCGATGACGGAGTGTCAGTCACTGGATTTTTTGACTGTTACACCGCTATCGGGAGCAAGCCCCCTCCCACATTGGGTCTGTGGTGTTCTTGGGTGAGCTATTCGGCAGGCAACGCCAGGCGCTGGCCGGCCATCAACAGTGACAAACGACTCAGGCTCATCCACGGCGAACCGGCCGCCTGGCCTTTGATCTGTGCATCGATGCGCTGCGCTTCCAGCAACAGTTGCGCCCAGCGTTGCGCCGAGTGCCGTTGCAGGGCCTTGCTCATCAGTGGTTTGCGCTTGTCCCACACTGGCGGTCGGGCTTGGCTGAAGCATTTGTCCAGGGGTGTGCCCTGGCTGTATTGCAAAGCGATGTTAGCCAGTACCCGCAGTTCGCGGGCCAGGGCCCAGAGAATCACCGGCGGTTCCACACCCTCGCCGCGCAGCCCTTCGAGCATGCGCAGGGCGTGGGCCGGCTCACCGTTGAGGATCGCGTCCACCAGCCCGAAGACATCGAACCGCGCACTGTCAGCCACCGCGCCTTGCACGGTTTCGACGGTAATCTGCCCATCTTCCGCCATCAGCTTGAGCTTTTCGATCTCCTGGGCGGCAGCCAGCAGATTGCCCTCGACCCTGGCGGCGATCAGCTCGACGGCGTCTTGCGTGGCCGACAGGCCGGACTGTGACAGGCGTTGGCGGATCCATTGCGGCAGCTGGCTGCTGTCCACCGGCCAGATCTGGATGAACTGGGTCTGTGGACCTTCGACCAGCGCCTTGCCCCATTTGGTTTTCTGCGCACTGCCGTCGAGCTTGGGCAGGCTGACCAGCAACACCGTGTCTTCAGCAGGGCGCGCGCAATATTCCATCAACGCCGCCGCGCCTTTATCGCCCGGCTTGCCCGAGGGCAGGCGCAGTTCCAGCAGGCGTTTTTCGGCAAACAGCGACATGCTCGCGCCTGCCTGCAGCAGCGTGCCCCAGTCGAAACTGGCGTCGGCGCTGAACACCTGGCGTTCATCGAAACCTTGCTGGCGCGCCGCCGTGCGAATGGCGTCGGCCGCTTCCTGGCACAGCAACGGGTCATCGCCGCTGACAATATAGACAGGCGCGAGGCCACCTTGCAGGTGCTTGGCGAGTTGGGCGGGGGCGAGTTTCATAGGCAGGGCGAACGGGGCGCCAGGAGCGCCCCGTTTGGCTTACTCGACAGGGACTTCAACAGGCGACTGTTTCGGCGTGTTGTCTTCATACTCTTGCGCGGCTTTCAGGGCATCGGCGTCAGCCTTGGCCTTGTTGTCGGCGATTTGCTGCAGCTCCGCGAGTTTTTCCGGGGTCAGCAGTTGCAGGCGAGTCATCATGCGCTGGACCAGCTCACGACGCATTTCCTTGCGCACCTGAAGGGTCTCGGAGTCTGAACCCACCAGGTTGTTGCCGTCGTGGCTCACGACTTTCTGCACCTGGATCTTGTCACCCATCAGCGGCAAGTGATCGCGGCCTTGTACTTCGAAGTTGACGGTGGTGGTCAACTCGACATCCGACGCGCGGCCCGCACTGGCGTAGCTGATGTTGCGCTGGGTTTCGCGCTCATCGACCAGGTCCAGTTTGTAGGTGGCGCCGGTATAGACGCGCACACCGCTGTTTTCCAGGGCCTGGCGCAGCTGAGTCACGGTCTCGCCGTAGGCATTGCGTGCGCTGACGTCGAGTTCCTTGAGCGACAATTCGTTGGTGCCGGTGCCGCGCAGCTGGAAGCCGCACGCGCTCAACAGAACGGCCAGGCCCATTACCAGCAGATTGCGTTTGATCATGTTTGTTGCTCCCCTTGAAACCAGGCGGGCCGTATCGAGGCCCTGAAGGTTTAGTTCGGCGCAGGGCTCAAGCCCTGCGCCCGATCCGATTTAGCTGGCGACGATATTGACCAGTTTTCCGGGCACTACGATCACTTTGCGGATCGTCAGGCCTTCGGTAAAGCGCAGCACGTTCTCGTTGCAGCGTGCAGCCGCTTCGACTTCTTCACGACTGGCGCTGGCCGGCATGTCGATCTGGCCGCGCAGTTTGCCGTTGACCTGAATCACCAGTTGCAGCGTGTCCTGTACCAGCGCGCTGTCATCCTGCACCGGCCAGCGGGCGTCGATAACGGCACCGCTGTGGCCCAGGCGGTTCCACAAATCGTGGCTGATGTGCGGGGTGATCGGCGCCAGCAGCAGGGTAACCGTTTCCAGGCCCTCGTGGATCAATGCGCGATCCTGTTCCGTGGCCTGCGGGGCTTTTTCCAGCACGTTCATCAGCGTCATCACCTGGGCGATGGCGGTGTTGAACTTGTGGTTCTGCCCTACGTCCTGGCTGGCCTGGCGGATAGCCAGGTGGGTGCTGCGGCGAATGGCCTTCTGCTCATCGTTCAGGGCGGCGACGTCCAGCTTGCCCGGCAAGCCCTGGCTGACGTGGGCATGGGCCAGGCGCCAGACGCGCTTGAGGAAGCGGTGTGAGCCTTCGACGCCGGAATCGGACCATTCGGCGCTCATGTCGGGCGGCGAGGCGAACATCATGAACAGGCGGCAGGTGTCGGCGCCGAACTGATCGATCATCGATTGTGGGTCGACGCCGTTGTTCTTCGACTTGGCCATCTTCTCGGTGCCGCCGATTTCCACCGGCAGGCCGTCGGACTTGAGCTTGGCGCTGATGACCTTGGCTTTGCTGTCACGTTCGAGTTCGACGTCCGCCGGGTTGAACCAGGTGTAGGCGCCATTGGCTTCGCGGCGATAGTAGGTCTCGGCGATCACCATGCCCTGGGTCAGCAGGTTCTTGAACGGCTCGTCGGAGCTGACCAGGCCTTCGTCACGCATCAGCTTGTGGAAGAAGCGCGCGTACAGCAGGTGCAGGATGGCGTGTTCGATCCCGCCGATGTACTGGTCCACCGGCAACCAATGGTCGGCTGCGGATTTCTCGACCAGGCCACCTTCATAGTGCGGCGAGGCGTAACGGGCGTAATACCACGAGGACTCGACGAAGGTGTCCATGGTGTCGGTTTCGCGCTTGGCCGGCGCGCCGCATTTCGGGCAGCTGCATTCGTAGAACTGCGGCATGCGTGCCAGAGGCGAACCGGCGCCGTCCGGGACGACGTCTTCGGGCAGTACCACCGGCAACTGGTCTTCCGGGACCGGCACGTCACCGCAGCTTTCGCAGTGGATGATCGGGATCGGGCAGCCCCAGTAGCGCTGGCGGCTGATGCCCCAGTCGCGCAGGCGGAACTGGGTGCGCGAGGCGCCGAGGTTTTTCTTGATCAGCGCGACTTCGATCGCGTCGAACGCGCCCTGGAAGTCCAGGCCGTCAAATTCGCCGGAATTGATCAGGGTGCCGTGCTCGCCGTAGGCGTCTTGCCACGGGGCCGGGTTGGTGTCGCCCGCGCTGGTGCGCACCACGGACTTGATCGGCAGGCTGTATTTGGTGGCGAATTCGAAATCGCGCTCGTCGTGAGCCGGCACCGCCATGACCGCGCCGTCGCCATAGTGCATCAACACGTAGTTGGCGACCCAGACCGGCAGCTTCTCGCCAGTCAGCGGGTGCTCGACGAACAGGCCGGTCGGCAGGCCTTTTTTCTCCTGGGTGGCGACATCGGCTTCAGCCACGCTGCCACCTTTGCATTCGGCGATGAACGCCTGCAGCTCAGGGTTGTTCTGTGCGGCCTGGGTGGCCAGCGGGTGTTCGGCGGCCACGGCGACGTAGGTCGCGCCCATCAGGGTGTCGGGGCGGGTGGTGAACACCTTGAGTGCGCCCGCTTCGCCGATCGAGTCGACGTTGTACGGGAACTGCACTTCCATGCCCTTGGATTTGCCGATCCAGTTGCGCTGCATGGTCTTGACCTGTTCGGGCCAGCCCGGCAAGTCGTCGAGGCTCGACAAGAGTTCATCCGCATAGGCGGTGATCTTGAAGTAGTACATCGGGATTTCGCGCTTTTCGATCAGCGCGCCGGAGCGCCAGCCGCGGCCGTCGATCACCTGTTCGTTGGCCAGCACGGTCTGGTCGACCGGGTCCCAGTTCACGGTGCCGCTCTTTTTGTAGATCACGCCTTTTTCGAACAGGCGCGTGAACAGCCATTGTTCCCAGCGATAGTAGTCCGGCTTGCAGGTGGTCACTTCGCGAGACCAGTCTACCGCCAGGCCCAGGCTGCGCAGCTGGGTCTTCATGTAGGCGATGTTTTCGTAGGTCCACTTGGCGGGAGCTACGTTGTTTTTCATCGCGGCGTTTTCCGCCGGCATGCCGAAGGCGTCCCAACCCATGGGTTGCAGGACGTTCTTGCCGAGCATGCGCTGGTAGCGGGAAATCACGTCGCCGATGGTGTAGTTACGCACGTGCCCCATGTGTAGCTTGCCGCTGGGGTAAGGGAACATCGATAGGCAATAGAAAGTCTCCTTGCCTGGCTGTTCGCTGACTTCAAAGGACTTTTGCTCGTCCCAGAAGGTTTGTGCGGCATTTTCTATTTCACGGGGCTGATATTGTTCGTGCATGGCTACTTTTGAACTGAATAAGGGTGGCCTATTCCTCTTCGGTGCAGTGTCCGGGTTGTTCGACACCAGAAAGCGGCGCGTCCGTGCCCAAACCCTGCGGGAAGTGGAGTTACAGGAAGCGCCGTAGCATACATGACCCCACTCTATCGAGGGAAACCCTGATTGCGCAGGCAGGGCCGTCTGTCGCGGCATCGGGCAGGCGCAGCCACGGGGGCTACGCTGTTTATTGGGGAGCATGTATTTCTTCAATGAGGTGAGGGGATGGCTGAATCGCAGCGAACTTTAACTAAACCGCAATTATATGAAGGATTGATCGACCGTTTGGGTCGGGCATTGGATGCCGCAAGAACCGCAGGCCGATTGCGTGGTGAACGGCCTCTGGAGCTGGAGTTGCAAGGCTTGAGCCAGGCAGAGCTTGAACTGATCGAGAACTATCTGGCGTTGCACCACCAACGCGCCTCTGATGGGCAGGCCTCCCCGC
Organism: Pseudomonas sp. R4-35-07; assembly: GCF_003852235.1. Taxonomy (NCBI): domain Bacteria; kingdom Pseudomonadati; phylum Pseudomonadota; class Gammaproteobacteria; order Pseudomonadales; family Pseudomonadaceae; genus Pseudomonas; species Pseudomonas sp. R4-35-07. The sequence continues at coordinate 5,093,776 of NZ_CP027732.1, read as the reverse complement.
CAGTCCAGACGCCTTCCCGTTCGGCCAAGGTGATCTGGCTGAAGGATCTGCCGGCCGGCCGCGGCCCGGAACGTTTCCGATCCGTACGGTGTAAGTAACCCGCGTTATCCGCCACTTTGCAAAATGTGATGGTAAGGATTGTTGCCGAACCCCGTTGCATCTAGGCTTCGGGCATCTTTGGAGATGCCCGATGCCTTTTCGTTATTTCATCAAACAATTGTTGCTGCCGCCCGGTATTTTCTTGCTGTTGCTGGCGCTTGCCTGGTGGTTTCGCCGCAGTCGACCGCGCTTGGCGGGGTGTTGCTTTGCCTTGGGATTGGGCGGGATGTGGCTGATCAGCCTGCCGGTAATGGTGCAGTGGGGCGCGCACGCCTTGGAGACAGCGCCGCCTTTGGCCCGCGAAGACTGGGCAAGTCTGGCCCAGCGCGCCGATGCGATTGTGGTGCTGGGTTCCGGGCGCGAGCGCGGTGATATTGCCTGGGGCACCGACCAACCCACCGGCATCGGCCTGGAGCGTGAGCGTTATGCGGCGCGACTGGCCAAGGCGTCCGGGTTGCCGCTGCTGACCACCGGTGGCCTGCATTACGGCACGCCGCCCAGCGAGGCGCAGTTGATGGCGGTGTCAATGCAGGATGACTTCGGCGTGACGGTGCGCTGGAAAGAAGAGCGTAGCCGCACCACCTGGGAAAACGCCCAGATGAGCGCCGAGATCCTGTTGCCTCAAGGCATCAAGCGCGTGGTGGTAGTGACCCAAGCCTGGCACATGCCGCGTTCGGTGTGGAGTTTTGAAAAGGCCGGCTTTACCGTGGTGCCCGCGCCAGTGGGTTTTCTGGGCGTGGACAACGCGCGTCCACTGGGCGGCTGGATGCCGGAGGTCAAGGCGGTATGGCAGAGCGGGCAGTTGATCAATGAGGCGGTGGGGCAGGTGGGGTACCGGTTGTTCTACAAGTAGCACCGCTGGCCAAGTGTGGGAGGGGGCTTGCTCCCGATTGCGGTGTATCAGTATCAAATGTACTGACTGACACACTGCTATCGGGAGCAAGCCCCCTCCCACATTGGTTTTATGGTGTCTGTCAGAGCGTTTTGGCCATTCGACCCGCCAGCAGCGCCCAGCCGAACAACAGCACGCACACAATGATCAACGGCCACGACCGCCATTGCAGGTAAGGCGTGAGGTTGTGCATCGGCACCACGTCGCCATAGAGAATGCCGCGCTCGAATTGCGGGATCTGTGCGGTGATCTGCCCAAACGGGTTGATCAGGCCGGTCACGCCGTTGTTGGTGGCGCGGATCATCCAGCGGCCGGCTTCCAGCGCGCGCATCTGCGCCATCTGCAGGTGCTGCAGCGGGCCGATGGAGCGGCCGAACCAGGTGTCATTGCTGATGGTCAGCAACAGGTCGCTCTGGGCCGACAGGCCGGCGGCGAACTCCGGGTACACCACTTCATAGCAAATGAACGGTGCGATCTGATAACCCTTGGCCTGAAGCATCGCCTGGTCCGCGGGGCCGCGGGCGAAGTCCGACATGGGCAGGTCGAAGAAGGCGATCAACCCGCGCAACATATCCTGCAACGGCACGTATTCACCAAAGGGCACCAGCTTTTGCTTGAGGTAGGTGCCATCACCTTCGCCGACCACGGTGATGCCATTGAAGTAGCGCTTCTCATGGCGTACTTCCTGGCGAATCGGTACCCCGGTGATAAGCGCGGTATTACGCTCGGCGGCGAACTTGCCCATCATGCCCAGATAGCCTTCGACCGACTCCTTGAGCACCGGAACGGCGGTTTCCGGCCATACCAGCAGGTCGACGCGCCTGGAGCTCAAACTCATATCGCGGTACAGCGCCAGCTGCGCATTGAGCTGCTCGGGGTCCCACTTCATGCTTTGTTCGACGTTGCCCTGGATGGCGGCCACGCTCAAAGGCGGGCCGGAGGGCGAGGTCCAGGCATGGTGCTTGAGCGCCAGGCCGATGGCCCATGGCGCAACGAGCAGCACCAGGCCGGCGGCGATGAAGCTGTTGCGCTTGCTCGCCAACAGGCGCGGCAGGTTGCACAGCACGGCGGCCGTGAGCGCCAGGGCGAACGAAATCAGCCACATCCCGCCCAAGGGCGCCAGGCCGGTCAGCGGGCCGTCGAGTTGACTGTAGCCGGAGTACAACCACGGAAAACCGGTGAGGAACCAGCCACGAAAGGCCTCCTGGCCCACCCACAACGCCGCGAAGGTCAGCGCATCGGCCAGGGGCGCTTCATTGCGGCGCAGCCAGCGCGCCCACAGCCAGGCGGGCAGGGCGAAGAACCAGGCGATGGCGGCGGTGAACAGCAGCATCAGGAAACCCGCCAGCAGCACCGAAGCGCCGCCGAAGTGGTGGATGCTGTAGTAGATCCAACTGGTGCCGGCGCCAAACAGGCCGAACCCGAAACACCAGCCGCGCCCCAGGGCCTGGCGGGGTGTCAGCTCGCGCAGGCCGATATAGAAGACACCGACCGCCACCAGCGCCAGCGGCCAGATATCGAACGGCGCCAGCGCCAGGGTGGTGATGGCGCCGGCCACCACGGCCAGCAGATTACCGGGCCAGCCGGGTGCGATCAGACGGCGCATTTCAATCCTTAACGGGCAATAGGAGTCAAACGGATCAAGTGGATGCGGCGGCTGTCGGCATTCAGGATGCGGAAGCGATAGGCGCCGATCTCGGTGGTTTCGTTACGCTTGGGCAGGTGCCCGAACGCACTCATCACCAGGCCGCCGACGGTGTCGAACTCGTCGTCGGAGAATTCGCTGTCGAAGAACTCGTTGAAGTTCTCGATGGGCGTCAATGCCTTGATCAGGAAGTCACCGCTGGGCAGTGGCTTGATGTAGCTGTCTTCTTCAACGTCGTGCTCGTCTTCGATGTCGCCGACGATCTGCTCCAGCACGTCCTCGATGGTCACCAGGCCCGCCACGCCACCGTATTCGTCGATCACGATCGCCATGTGATTGTGGTTGGCGCGAAATTCGCGCAGCAGCACGTTCAGGCGCTTGGACTCAGGCACGAAGGTAGCCGGGCGCAGCAGGTCCTTGATGTTGAAGTTGTCGCCGTTCTCCTTGAGGATCAGCGGCAACAGGTCCTTGGCCAGCAGGACGCCCATGACGTCGTCATGGCTTTCACCGATCACCGGGTAGCGCGAGTGCGCCGAGTCGATCACGGCTGGGAGGAATTCGCGCGGGGTCTGGGTCGCCCTGATGCTGATCATCTGCGAGCGCGGCACCATGATGTCGCGTACTTGCAGGTCAGCCACCTGGATGGCGCCTTCGACGATGGCCAGCGCTTCGCTGTCCAGCAACTTGTTCTGATGGGCCTCGCGCAGCAGCTCCAGCAGCTCCTGGCGGTTTTTCGGCTCGTGGGCAAAAGCCTGGGTCAGTTTACCCAGCCATGACTTTTGCCCGTTGCTCGATCGGTCTTCGCTCATAGCGATTACTCTAAATCCTTGATTGTTTCAGTTGAGTGTCGATTGGTTTTCGTCGTCGGCATACGGGTCGCGATGACCCAGTTCTGCAAGCAACGTTCGTTCCAGTGCTTCCATTTCCAGGGCTTCGTCATCGTCTATATGGTCGTAACCCAAGAGATGCAGGCAGCCGTGGATGACTAGATGGGCCCAGTGGGCCTCAAGTTCCTTTTCTTGCTCCCGCGCCTCGCGCTCGACCACCGCGACACAAATCACCAGGTCGCCCAGCAGCGGGATATCCAGAAACTCGTCGGGCACGTCGGCGGGGAAAGACAGCACGTTGGTCGCGTAGTCTTTCTGGCGCCAGGTGTGATTCAGCTCACGGCCTTCGGGCTCGTCCACCAGACGGATGGTCAGCTCCGAATCGGCGGTGCGCTGGCGCAGGGCCAGCTCACACCACTGACGGAACTGTGCTTCGCTGGGCGCGGCCGCTTCGGTGGCCAGTTGCAGGTCAAGCTCAAGCATCGCGGCGCACGTCCTTGGACAGGCCGTCGTCGCGGTGTTCGAAGCGCTCGTAGGCCTCGACAATGCGCTGCACCAGCGGGTGGCGCACCACGTCCTTGGGCATGAAATGCGTAAAGCTGATACCAGGCACATCCTTGAGCACTTCGATCACCTGGCCCAGGCCCGACTTGGTGCCCTTGGGCAGGTCGACCTGGGTGATATCACCGGTGATCACGGCCGTGGAGCCGAAACCGATACGGGTGAGGAACATCTTCATCTGCTCGACCGTGGTGTTCTGGCTTTCGTCGAGAATGATGAAGCTGTTGTTCAAGGTGCGACCGCGCATGTAGGCCAGTGGCGCGATTTCGATCACCTGGCGTTCGATCAGCTTGGCCACGTATTCAAAGCCAAGCATTTCGTAGAGCGCGTCGTAGAGCGGGCGCAGGTACGGGTCGATCTTCTGGGCCAGGTCGCCGGGCAGGAAGCCGAGCTTTTCGCCCGCCTCGACGGCCGGGCGCACCAGCAGGATGCGGCGAACCTGTTCGCGCTCCAGGGCATCCACCGCACAGGCCACGGCCAGGTAGGTCTTGCCGGTACCGGCCGGGCCGATGCCGAAGTTGATATCGTTGCCGAGGATTTCCTTGACGTACTTCTGCTGATTCAAGCCGCGTGGGCGAATCATGCCTTTTTTGGTACGCAGGGCCACGCTGGCTTCGGCCACCGGGTTGTTGGCCAGGTCTTCCACGGCGGATTCCTGCAGGTACAGGTGCACCGTTTCCGGCGACAGCTCACTGCCCTTGGTTTCGCGGTAGAGACGGCGCAGCAGGTTTTCCGCAGACGTGGTGTGTTGAGGTTCACCAATGAGCTCGAATTGATTGCCGCGGTTGCGGATTTCGATGCTCAGGCGTTGTTCGATCAGCCGCAGGTGCTCGTCGAACTGTCCGCACAGGTTGGCGAAACGGCGAGCCTCAAACGGCTCGAGGAGAAAACGATGGGGTTCTACTGTAGGTGCGTTCAAGGTCGCTTTTAGCCGCCCTTTGGCTGTTGAGGTGAAAGAGAGAATAACGCCACGCGCCGGTGTGCGAAAGCACTTATCCGGCGTAATTCCAGTGTGGGAGGGGGCTTGCCCCCGATAGCGGTGTATCAGCCAGTATATGCGGTGGCTGACACTCCGCCATCGGGAGCAAGCCCCCTCCCACATTGGGTATGTGTTGATCGGGGAATTACTGGATCAACGAGCCGCGCAACGAGTGCGGTTGCGCCGCATCAATGTGCACATCGGCAAACTGGCCGATCAGGGTCGGGTTGTCGCAGCGGAAGTTGACGATGCGATTGTTCTCGGTGCGGCCCTGCAATTCGCCGGGGTCTTTCTTCGAGTAATCGGTTACCAGGATGCGCTGGATCGAACCGACCATTTGTCGGCTGATCTCGAAACCCTGCTGATTCAGCCGATGTTGCAGCGCATTCAAGCGCTCCTTTTTCAACGCTTCCGGGGTTTCGTCCAGCAGGTCGGCCGCTGGGGTGCCGGGGCGTTGGCTGTAGACGAACGAGTAGGAGAAGTCGAAACCCACGTCCTCGATCAGCTTCATGGTCTGCTGGAAGTCCTTCTCGGTCTCGCCAGGGAAGCCGACGATAAAGTCCGAACTGATGCAGATGCCCGGCACGGCGGCGCGCAGTTTGCGCAGCTTGGACTTGTACTCCAGGACCGTGTGGTTGCGCTTCATTGCCGACAGGATGCGGTCTGAGCCCGATTGCACCGGCAAATGCAGGTGTTTGACCAGCTCCGGCACGTCGGCGTGGGCCTGGATCAGGCTGTCGGAGAACTCCAGCGGGTGCGAGGTGGTGTAGCGGATGCGCTCGATGCCATCGACGGCGGCGACTACGCGAATCAGCTCCGCCAGGTCAGCCAGGCGCCCATCGTGGGTCTGGCCGCGGTAGCCGTTGACGTTCTGCCCCAGCAGAGTCACTTCACGCACGCCGTTTTCGGCCAGGTGGATGATTTCCGCCAGCACGTCGTCAAACGGCCGGCTGACTTCTTCGCCACGGGTGTAGGGCACTACACAGAAGGTGCAGTACTTGCTGCAGCCTTCCATCACCGATACATAGGCGCTTGGCCCGTCGATGCGCGGCTCGGGCAGATGGTCGAATTTTTCGATTTCGGGGAACGACACGTCCACTTGCGGCAGCTTGGTGGCGCGTGCGGCATCGATCATTTCCGGCAGGCGGTGCAGGGTCTGCGGGCCGAAGACCACGTCGACATAGGGCGCGCGGTCACGAATGGCCGCGCCTTCCTGACTGGCCACGCAACCGCCAACGGCGATCACCATGTCCGGGTTGGCCAGTTTTAATTCGCGCCAGCGGCCCAGCTGCGAGTAGACGCGGTCTTGGGCCCGTTCGCGGATCGAGCAGGTATTGAGCAGGATCACGTCAGCATCTTCGGCGCGAGCCGTGACTTCCAGGGCCTGATGTTCACCCAGCAGATCGACCATGCGCGAGCTGTCGTACTCGTTCATCTGGCAACCGTGGGTTTCGATGTAAAGCTTCTTGGCCATGGGAATCGTCAACTGGTGGTAAAGAACCGCGCATTATAGGCGGCATGTCCATTGGTTCCTAGCACTGTGCATCGGGTGCCATGCTATAGTTCGCGCCCTCATTTATATCCGCCGATGTGCTACCCGCCCCCCATGACCAAACGTGAAGCTCCAATCTACAAGGTGATTTTCCTTAACCAGGGCCAGGTGTTCGAAATGTACGCCAAGCAGATCTATCAAAGTGATCTGTGGGGCTTCCTGGAAGTGGAAGAGTTCGTCTTTGGCGAGCGCACGCAGCTGGTCGTCGATCCAGGCGAGGAAAAGCTCAAGGCCCAGTTCGAAGGCGTGGTGCGCAGTTTTGTGCCGATGCATTCGATTGTGCGCATCGACGAAGTCGAGCGCCTGGGCACGCCGAAGATCAGCGAGGCGCGGGGCACCAGCAATGTGATGCCGTTTCCGATGCCAATGCCTGAGAAGTAAGGCAACGCTGAATCAGGGAAGGGGTGAAAAGGGCGAACGCCCATCGGCGCTCTGCAATTCCTGCAGGTAGTTGCGGAAAATCTGCCCCAGCACCTGGGTCGCTACTTCCAGTTCATCACGCTGCATGTGCTCGGCCACTTCGTCGGCGGTGTCCAGCGCGTCTTCAGCACCGTTGACCGCCGCCATTTTCAGCACGATGTAGGCCTGGACGTTATTGGCCGGTACACCTTCGCCACGGAAAAACATGTTGCCCAGCTGGAATTGCGCCTGGGCGTGGCCCTGCAGCGAAGCCTTCTCGAAATAGCTCAACGCTTTGTTGAGGTCGACGGCCGGGTTCTTGCTGTCGTGGTAGTACTCGCCCAACTCGTATTGCGCTTGCGCATCCCCTTCATCAGCCTGTTTCTGGCACGCGCTCAGGGCTTCGGCCTGGGTGTCGGGCTGGGTATTGAGGGTGCAACGACCCATCGCTGGGATTAACAACGAGTTGCCGCCTGCTTGTGCATGCGCCAGCAGCGGCTGAAGGAGCAACAGGCAGCCCAGAACCAGGGTGCGGCCGGTGCGTTTCATGGGAATCGACTTACCTCTGACGGGGCGCGCGGACCCTCGCGGGGTCCAATAAGCGCGCATTATGAAATAAGCAGGCCTCTGCTTACAAAGTCTTTACTCGTTTTTCTGCTGCTTGGGCAAGTTATCTGCCGGATTGCAGGGCAATTCTCGAAAAAAGCGAGAAATGGCTGTAAGCAAAGTAGCAAATCTGACGTTGGCACGGGCAACGTCAGAGGATGCCGTCACTTATTTCAGGGCCGCAAAGGCGCGCTCGGCAGCGTCCAGGGTCAGCTTCAGCTCGGCGTCGCCGTGGGCGATCGAGGTGAAGCCGGCTTCAAACGCACTGGGCGCCAGGTACACACCGCCTTCGAGCATCAGGTGGAAGAAGCGCTTGAACAAGTCCGCGTCGCTGCCCATCACGTCATCGAAGGTGACGATGTCGTCGGCGCCGCTGAAGTACAGGCCAAACATGCCGCCGGCCTGGGTGGTGACAAACGGGATGCCGGCAGCGTCGGCCCGCACTTGCAGGCCGTCCAGCAGGCGGGTGGTGTAGTCGGTCAGCTCGGCGTGGAAGCCTGGGCGGCTGATCAGGCGAAGGGTGGTCAGGCCGGCGGCCATCGCCAGCGGATTACCGGACAGCGTGCCGGCCTGGTAGACCGGGCCCAGTGGGGCGATGTGCTGCATGATCTCGCGCTTGCCGCCGAAGCAGCCCACTGGCATGCCGCCACCGATGATCTTGCCGAAGGTACTCAGGTCTGGCGTTACGCCGTAATGCGCCTGGGCGCCACCGAGGGCGACACGGAAGCCGGTCATCACTTCGTCAAAAATCAGCACCACGCCGTGTTTGTCGCACTGCTCGCGCAGGCCTTCGAGGAAGCCTGGGGCCGGTGGTACGCAGTTCATGTTGCCGGCGACCGGCTCGACGATGATGCACGCCACGTCCTGGCCGACTTCACCGAGCATCTGCTCGACCGCGGCGATGTCGTTGAACGGTAGGGTCAGGGTGTGTTTGGCGAACGCCGCCGGTACGCCGGCCGAACTCGGTACGCCCTGGGTCAGCGCGCCGGAACCGGCTTTTACCAGCAGGCTGTCGGAATGGCCGTGGTAGCAACCTTCGAATTTGATGATGCTGTCGCGACCGGTGAAACCACGGGCCAGACGGATTGCGCTCATGGTGGCCTCGGTGCCGGAGCTGACCATGCGCACCATTTCCATCGACGGCACGATCGAGCAGACCAGGTCGGCCATCTCGGTTTCCATCGCGGTTGGGGCACCGTAGGACAAACCATGCTGCAACTGCTGGCGTACGGCGTCCAGCACGTCCGGGTGGCTGTGACCGAGGATCATCGGGCCCCAAGAGCCGACGTAGTCGACGTAGCGCTTGTCATCTTCGTCGGTGACATAGGCGCCTTCGGCATGCTTGAAGAACAACGGCGTGCCGCCCACGCTCTTGAACGCACGCACGGGGGAGTTCACACCGCCGGGGATGTGTTTCTGGGCATTGGCAAACAGGGTTTCGGAACGGGACATGATCGGGCTCTCTACACTGAAGATTTAAGAATATCGTTGAACGCACGGGCGCGGCGCGTGACTTCCTGGGTGCTGTCGGCGCCGAACAGGCCGTGCACCACGGCGAGCAAGTCGGCGCCGTGGGCCACCAGCGGCTCGGCGTTTTCCAGGGTGACGCCGCCGATCACGCAGATCGGCAGGTGCAGGCGTTGGCGCGCCTCGGCCAGCATTTCAAGGCTGGCGGCCGGTGCGCCGGGCTTGGTGGTGGAATTGAAGAAGCGGCCAAAGGCGACATAACTGGCGCCCTCCCGGGCGGCCTGTTCGGCCAGCTCGATCTGGCTGTGGCACGTTGCGCCGATGATCGCCTTGGAGCCGAGCAGCGCTCGCGCCGGGGTCAGCGGGCCATCGGTCTGGCCCAGGTGCACACCCACGCCCAGGCGCGCGGCCAGTTCGGCGTCATCGTTGATGATCAGGTGGGTCTTGTAGCGCGAGCACAGTTCCCGCAGTTTCTCGGCTTCACGCAGGCGGCGCGCTTCGTCGCTGCTTTTGTCGCGGTACTGCAGCAATGTCACGCCGCCGTCCAACGCCGCTTCGACGTAGGCGAGGAATTTGCCGGCCAACAGTTGGCTGTCGGTAATGGCGTAAAGGCCACGTAGTTTCATCGGGCAAGCCCCTTGCTGTGACGAGCGGTAAGTGATGATGAAAGGTGAACTACGAGCAGAAATCCAGTGGTAAACGACGCGGTACGAACTGGCCCTGGCCGAGTCGGTCGGCATCGCGCAGGGTGCGCCAGGTGTAGTTGAGCGCCGACTGTACGGCGCTGGCCAGGCCTTCGCCCTGGGCGAGCCGCCCCGTCAGCGCACTGGCCAGCGTGCACCCCGAGCCGTGATAACTGCCGGGTAAACGCTGGCACGTGTAGGTATGGCGGCTGCCATCGCGGCTGTACAGGCGATTGTGCACTTCGTGCTCGTCGCCGTGGCCGCCGGTGATCAGCAGATGCTTGATGTAGGGCAACAGCTTCTCGGCGCATTCGTCGGCGCTGCCGTCAGGCAATTCGGCCAGGATGCGGGCTTCGGGCAGGTTGGGCGTGGCGATCAGCGCCAGGGGCAGCAGCCGCTCGCGCATCGCATAACCGACTTCATCCTTGCCCAGGCTGCCACCGCCACCGGCGCGCAGTACCGGGTCGCACACCACCGGCAGGTGCGGGTGCGCCTGCAGTAATTCGACCACGGTGTCGACCATCGCAGTGGAACCGAGCATGCCCAGCTTGACCGCGGCGACTTCGGAATCGCTGAGCACCGCGTTGGCCTGGGCCAGCACCCACTCGCGGTCGAGCACGCGAAAGTCACTGACATTGACGGTGTTTTGCACGGTCAGCGCGGTGACGGCCGCAGCGGCGTGGCAGCCCTGGGCAAGCAGGGCTTCGATATCGGCCTGCAAGCCGGCGCCACCACTGGGATCATGGCCGGAGAGGCAGAGAACAACGGGGCGAGAGCTGTAGATATTCATGGTGCGCGAGCTTACCACCAAACGCTTTTTGCGTGGCCGTCCGGCGATGAGGGAATGTTGCCCTGGGGTGACGCTTTCGGGGTGGCTGAACATCCTCTGCAAATACGCTTAAAGCCTCGTCCCAGGGCCATCTGAAAAATAGTTACCATGGTGTCCAATGGCCTTTACCGCCTATGCTAAAGTGGATCCAAACAACTTACTGTATTGCCGGTGTACGTCTTCTCAAAAGGAACGGGGGAGCTTTTTGCCATAACCGGACAGGCCACGCTGGGGCTCTATGCGCTATTTGCTGATTTTATTATTGTGCGGGCTGCCGCTGCTGGCCGGCGCCGCCGAGTTCAATCAGAGCACCCGAAGCCTGCCACTGGGCCGGGTCATGCAAGTGCTCGAAGACCCGACCGGCACCCTCACCATCGCCGACGTCAGTTCCCCTGCCTACGCCGCTCAATTCAAACCCCATGACACACCCACCCTCAATGCCGGTTATTCGCACTCGGTGTTCTGGTTAAAGGTCAACCTGCATTACACCGCCGTTGACCCCCGCTCCCCGCGGACATGGTTTGTGGAGCTGGCTTACCCGCCACTCAATCGCCTCGAGCTTTACCAGAACGACGGCACCGGCAGCTATCGGCTCACCACTCGCACCGGCAGCGCGTTACCGTTTTCCAGCCGTGAAGTGCGCCAGGCCAACTACCTGTTCAAGCTCAATTTCCTGCCCGGCCAGCAGCAGACGATCTACCTGCGCCTGCAGAGCCAAGGCTCGATCCAGGCGCCGTTGACCCTCTGGGCAGGCACGGCCTATATGGAAGAACAGCCGCTGCGCCTGTATGTGCTGGGCGCTATCTACGGCGTGTTGCTGGGTATGCTGGTCTACAACCTGTTCATTTATTTGAGCGTGCGCGACACCAGCTACCTGTATTACATCCTCTACATTGCCTCGTTCGGCCTGTACCAGTTGTCGGTCAATGGCGTGGCCGTGGAGTACTTCTGGCCGAACAACCCGTGGTGGGCGAACGCGGCGGTGCCGTTTCTGATCGGCTCGGCGGCCTTGTTCGGTAGCCTGTTCGCGCGCAGCTTCCTGCACACCGCGCAACACAGCCGCTGGCTCGACCGTATCTTGCTGGCGCTGGCGGCCTGTGGCGGGTTGGTTATGGCGCTGGCGCTGTTGACCAGTTACGCGGTGGCCCTGCGCCTGGCCACCGGCCTGGCCCTGGTGTTTACCGTGACCATCTTCATTGCTGCAATCAAGGCCTGGTATTGCGGCCAGCGCATGGCGCGCTATTTCATCATTGCCTGGTCGGCGTTTTTACTCGGCGGGGTAGTCAACACGCTGATGGTGCTGGGCTACTTGCCCAACGTATTCCTCACGATGTATGCCAGCCAGATCGGCTCGGCCATCGAAGTTGCGCTGCTGTCCCTGGCCCTGGCCGACCGCATCAACGGCATGCGCGAGCAGCAGGCGCAGATCCTGTTCGACGCCAGCCAAAAACTCGAAGTGCTCAACCAGCAATTGGCCCGCAGCAATCGGCTCAAGGATGAATTCCTTGCTACTTTGACCCATGAATTACGCACGCCGATGAACGGCGTGATCGGCTCCCTTGAACTGATGCAAACCGTGTCCCTGGACGATGACCTGGCGCAGTACCAGCAAACCGCCGCCGGTTCGGCGCGGGACATGATGCGCATGGTCAACGGCATTCTCACCCTGACCGAGTTGCAGGCCGGCCGCCTGGCTGCCCGCCCGCAGGTGTTCGGTCTGCGCGGCGTGCTGGAAACCGTGCGGCAACAGTTCGCGGCCAGCGCCCAGGCCAAGGGCCTGGCGTTTTCCATTGACGTCGCCGATGCCGTGCCGGACCGCGTGATCGGCGACGCCGACAAACTGATCCAGTGCCTGGATTGCCTGCTGGACAACGCATTCAAATTCACCCACGACGGCGCGGTGCGCTTACGCGTGGTGGGCGTCCCCCAGGCGGATGGCGGATTGCGCCTGAGCTTTATCGTGACCGATACCGGTATCGGCTTCGCCTTTCTCGACGAGGCCACGCTGTACCAGCGCTTCTTCCAGCTCGATGGCTCGATGACCCGCGAATACGGCGGCCTGGGCATTGGCCTGGCAATTTGCCGGCAGTTGATCGAGCTGATGGGCGGTCGCCTCACCCATCATTCGGAGCCGCGCAAGGGCAGTCGCTTCCAGCTGGAAATGGACGTCAAGCCGGTGCCGCCCGAGCCCAAGCCCGCCGCACAGTTGCGGCCTGCACAACGCGCGCCGCAGGATTGCACGGTATTGTTGGTGGATGACAACAGCGTGGCGCAATTGGCGGTGCGCGGCATGCTGCTCAAGCTGGGTTATCGGGTCAAGGCCGTGGATGGCGGCCCGGCGGCATTGGCGGCGTTGCAGGAGCACAGGTTCGACGCGGTGGTGCTGGATGTGCCTGAGGGCGGCTTCTCATTGTGCTGTCAGATTCGTGCCTTGCCGGGCGGCGGTGAGTTACCGGTGATCGGCCTGAGCAGCGCGCTCAATGTCGCGGACCGTGAGCGCTGCCATGGCATCGGCATGAACGATCACTTGGCCAAGCCAGTACGTTTCGAGGCTTTGCAGGCGACGCTGGAGCGGCTCGTGCTGTGTCCACCAGAGGGCGAAAGCGCCGAACATTCGGCGCGTATGCCACTTTTTTAAGGCCTGGGTCGGTGCTTAACTGAAATCAAGGCCTCAATGTCACGTGGCCTTTTTCCAAGAGGCCCGTCATGAACCTGCACCGGTTTGCCGAAACCCACGACGTCACCAACCAGCCACCGTCTTTGGACGGTACCAACCTGTACCGCATCGACCTGCCCCTGCAAGAGTGGGCGCGTCGCTTTGGCGCCGGCTGGGCCGAGTCGCGCATCGATGCCTATGGTGCCCTGGCCGGCGGGCCGTTGATGGAGGCCGGCTTCCTGGCCAACCAGCACAAGCCGGTGTTCAGCAGCCATGACCGGTATGGTCATCGAATTGACTTGGTGGAGTTTCACCCCGCCTACCACGAACTGATGCGCACCGCCGTCGAGCACGGCCTGCCGTCGCTGCCGTGGGCCCATCCGCAATCCGGCGCCCACGTGGCGCGCGCGGCGATGACTTACCTGCATAGCCAGGCCGAAGCGGGCACCGGTTGCCCGCTGACCATGACGTTCGCCTGCGTCCCGGCCCTGCGCTTGCAACCGGAGCTGGCGGAACTCTGGCTGCCGAAGATCCTCAGTACCCAATACGACCCGCGCAACGTCGGCATCGCCCACAAGGCCGGTGCCACAATCGGCATGGCCATGACCGAAAAACAGGGCGGCACTGACGTGCGCGCCAACACCACCCGCGCCTACGCGGTGGGCGCGGGTGGGCCGGGGCAGGCCTACGAATTGGTCGGCCACAAATGGTTCTGCTCCGCGCCCATGTGCGACGCCTTCCTCACCCTGGCTCAGACTGACAAGGGCCTGACCTGTTTCCTGCTGCCCCGGCATCGCCCGGATGACACGCGCAACGAGTTCTACATCCAGCGGTTGAAGAACAAACTCGGCAACTGCTCCAACGCTTCCAGCGAAGTGGAGTTCCGTGGCGCCCTGGCCTGGATGATCGGTGAAGAGGGGCGCGGCGTGCCGACCATCATTGAGATGGTCGCCATGACCCGCTTCGATTGCATGGTCGGTTCCAGCGCGCTGATGCGCCAGGCCTTGACCCAGGCAAGCCACCACTGCGCCCACCGTTCGGTCGGCGGCCGCGTATTGAGCGAACAACCGTTGATGCAGAACGTGCTCGCCGACCTGGCTCTGGAAAGCGAAGCGGCCTTGGCCTTGAGCCTGCGCATGGGGCGGGCGCTGGATCATCTGGGGAATGAACAGGAAGCCAAATTCGCCCGGCTGGTGACGGCGGTGGGCAAGTATTGGATCTGCAAACGCGCACCGGCCATGATCAATGAAGCCGCCGAATGCATGGGCGGCGCCGGGTATGTCGAGGACAGCATCCTGCCGCGTCTGTACCGTGAGGCGCCGGTGAATTCGACGTGGGAAGGTTCCGGCAACGTGCAATGCCTGGATGTGCTGCGGGCATTGTCCAAGGAACCGGGTGTGCTGGAGGCGTTGTTTGTCGAACTGGGCGATGGGCATGGCGACCCCCGGCTGGCGCGGCATATCGAGGGGTTGAAGTCAGCGTTCATGGACACCCAGGATATCCAATACCGCGCACGTCAACTTACCGAGGATATTGCCCTGGCGCTGCAGGCCAAGCTGTTGCTGGAGGCCGGGAATGCGGCGGTCAGCGATGGGTTTGTGGCCAGTCGGTTGGGTGAGTCATCGGGGCGGGTCTACGGTGCCTTGCCGCGCGGGGTGGATGTGCAGGCCCTTGTCGCCCGTTCAACCCCGCTATCTCCTTGAATAAACGCGGTCAAGTGTGGGAGGGGGCTTGCTCCCGATAGCGGTATGTCAGCCAAGAATCCAGTGACTGTCACACCGCTATCGGGAGCAAGCCCCCTCCCACATTTTAAAGGGCATTCCAACTCTGGTGTTTCAGTGAGGCAGGGATACAGGCAAGATAAAGGCCTGCAAGTCCAGAACACAGGATGCTTACCGTGACCGAAGCTTTTGTTGTCGTTCAAACCGCTGAAGAGGCCGTGGATCGGCTGGCGGCCCTGCATGAGCGTGCGACTGGCGCGCTCAATCAAGCCCTCAAGCAGTACCTCAAGGACCGCGTCGAACCCGACGCCGCACAACGTGCGCTGTTTCGCTATCCGGAACTGCGCCTGACTTACCACTGCCACGGCGAAGTCCCACAGACCACCCGGGCGTATGCCAAGGTGCAGTTGCCAGGTACCTACAGCGTAACCGTCACCCATCCGGCGGCCTTCCGTAAGTACCTGCTGGAGCAACTGGTGCCGCTGATGCACGACTTCACCGTGACGGTGGAAGTGGGCGTCAGCCAGCAGAACATTCCGTACCCGTACGTGGTGGAGCAGGGCGACGAGCTGGCCGGTTCCGGCGTGACCGCCGCGACCCTGGCCCGCGTGTTTCCCAGCACCGACTTGTCGGCCGCTACCGATGGCATCGCCGACGGCCTCTATGACTGGGAAAACACCGACCCGCTGCCCCTGGCCCTGTTCGACGCGGCCCGTGTGGACTTTTCCCTGCGCCGCCTGGTGCACTACACCGGCAGCGACTGGCGCCATGTGCAGCCGTGGATTCTGCTGACCAACTACCATCGCTACGTTGACCAGTTCATCGTGCATGGCCTGGAGCAACTGCGCAGCGACCCGCGTTTTATCCGCATGGTGCTGCCGGGCAACGTGGTGATCGACAAGAGCATGGACCACGGCGAAGCGTCGGCGATTGCCGCAGGCGTGGTCTGGCACCGCTATCAGATGCCGGCCTATCACTTGCAGGCCACTGACGGCCACGGCGTGACCCTGGTGAATATCGGCGTGGGCCCGTCCAACGCCAAGAACATCACCGACCACCTGGCGGTGCTGCGCCCGCATTGCTGGCTGATGATCGGGCACTGCGGCGGCCTGCGCCAATCCCAGACCATCGGCGACTACGTACTGGCCCACGCCTATATGCGTCGCGACGGGATTCTCGACCGCGTGGTACCGCCGAACATTCCGATCCCGGCCCTGGCCGAGGTGCAGCTGGCGCTTCAGCAAGCGGCGGCGAACGTCACCGGCGAAAAAGGCGAAGAGCTGAAAAAACGCCTGCGCACCGGCACCGTGTTGACCTACGACGACCGCAACTGGGAGCTGCGCTGGGCCCAGGAGCGGCCGCTGATCAACCTGTCCCGCGCCGTGGCGGTGGACATGGAAAGCGGCACCATCGCCGCCCAGGGTTACCGGCTGCGCGTGCCGTACGGCACGTTGTTGTGTGTGTCGGACAAACCGCTGCACAGTGAGATCAAGTTGCCGGGTTCGGCCAACGCGTTCTATGAGCGGGCCGTCAGCCAGCACTTGAAGATCGGTATCGAAGCGGTCGACCTGCTGCGTACCGAACTCAACGCGCTGCACTCGCGCAAACTGCGCAGCTTCGACGAGCCGCCGTTCCGCTAAGCGGTGGGGATGGTCATTTAGCGGTCAGGCCACTAGCATTGTCGGTCCTGACCGTTAGATGCTCCTTCGCCATGTCCCGTCCTACCCGTCCCGATTCGCGCCGCCCTGGTGTGAAACCCCCGCATGCGGGCCCGCGCCGTGTCGCCAAGGCACCGCCGGCCGAGCCGAAGCTGATCCTGTTCAACAAGCCGTTCGATGTGCTGACCCAGTTCAGTGACGAAGGCGGGCGCGCGACCCTCAAGGACTACATCGACATTCCCGGTATCTACCCGGCAGGCCGCCTGGACCGTGACAGCGAAGGCCTGTTGCTGCTGACCAACGATGGCCAGCTACAAGCGCGCATTGCCGACCCCAGGCACAAGCTGGCGAAAACCTACTGGGTGCAGGTCGAAGGCGAACCCACCGAAGCACAGCTGCAATGTCTGCGCGACGGCGTAGAGCTTAACGATGGCATGACCCTGCCCGCTGAGGCCCGCCGGTTGGAGGAGCCTGATTTATGGCCACGCAACCCGCCCGTGCGCTTTCGCAAAAGCGTGCCCACCCATTGGCTGGAGCTGGTGATTCGTGAAGGGCGTAACCGCCAGGTACGGCGCATGACCGCTGCGGTGGGCTTGCCGACGTTGCGCCTGGTGCGCGTGCGCATTGGCGACTGGTCTATCGAAGGCCTCGATCAGGGCCAGTGGAAGGCAGTACCGCCGCGTTTATAACGCGCCGGACTCGATCAGGCCGATCACCACGCTCTTGATGATGAACGCGGCCACGCCCAGGCCCAGCACGAAAAACAGAATGAACGAGCCAAACCGCCCGGCCTTGGATTTTTTCGCCAGGTCCCAGACGATAAAGCCCATGAAGATAATCAGGATCGTGACCAGGCCGGTCATCATCCATTCTTCGAACAGGGCGGGGTCGATGTTGTTCATGGGGCTTCCTACTAAGGCAGGCGGGAAGTATACGGCAGCGTCACAGGCACAACATTGACCTGGATCGAAGTGCAATCCAAATGTGGGAGGGGGCTTGCCCCCGATAGCTGAGTGTCAGTCGGTACATTATCAACTGATCCACCGCCATCGGGGGCAAGCCCCCTCCCACATTTGAACTTCAGTGTTCTCAGGTGCGCAGGTGTGTCAGGGGCAGTTCGGTGCTATTCAAGACTTGGTTGAGCACAAAGCTCGAGCGCACACTGGTCACGCCTTCAATCCGGGTCAGATGCCCCAGCAGCAGTTTCTGATAGTGATCCATATCCGGCACCACCACTTTCAATTGATAGTCGGCGTCCATCCCGGTCACCAGGCTGCATTCCAGCACCTGGGGCAAGGTGCGGATGGCCGCTTCGAAATTTTCGAAACGTTCCGGGGTATGCCGGTCCATGCCGATCAACACGTAGGCGGTCAGGCTCAGGCCGAGCATCTTGCGGTCGAGCAACGCGACCTGACGGGCGATGTAGCCGTCGTCTTCCAATTGCTTGACCCGGCGCGAGCAGGGCGAAGGCGACAGGCCGATGCGCTCGGCCAACTCCTGGTTGGAGATCCGTGCGTCACGCTGCAATTCCGCCAAAATACTCAGGTCGTATCGGTCAAGCTTGCTCATTGGGTTGGCCTTTGTCGTAACTATTGCGGTGAATTATCCATGAAGGGTTAAAAATTGCGCAAGCACTGTTTATTGACGCAATCTTCGCAATCATCCGTCGGGCCCGGGCCTGTATCTTTATCAACAGAATCACCGCCTGGACAACAGTCCATTCACAGCGGGCCCAATCAGGCCCGCTGCGGCCGCCACCCGAGCAGGGTTGAGCCGGCCTCCAGGCTGCACACTGTCCACAAGACGGCGTGAGGTGAGCCAACGTCAAAAGCGTTGAGCCAGGACGAAATTCTCAAGGGGTGGCCGACGGGTCACCCCTTTTCTTTTGCGTTCAAGAAAATAGTTCTTGTGACTGATAACCTGTCTCAGAACCGGGCGAGGCTTTTCCAGTCTCATGATCGAGCCCTAACCCGCAGTGAGGAAAAGCATGAAGCGCATCTGGCGTATGGCAGGTGTTGGTTTGCTGGTGGTCAGCGTCGGCGCCCAGGCGGTGGCCGACGAACGCGATAACTCTCCGGGCCAGGGGCAGCGCCCACAGGGCGGCGGCGGTCAGCATGAGCGCGGGCCGGAAGGGGGCGGGCGCCCGGAGAATAACCCGCCACGCCCGCAGAATCCGCACATTGATCGCGGCGGCCAGAATGGCGGCGGTCAATGGCAGGGGCGCCCGCAGGCGAATGAACAGGGGCGGCCGCAACCGCAGCCACAGCCGTCGAACAACCTGCCGATCCAGGGGCGGCCCGATACCGTGCGCCAGACCCAGGAACCGCGCCAGGGCTACTACCGTGATATCCCACGGCGGAACGACGACAACCGGCATTGGGAAGCGGGCGGTCCAGGTTCGCGGCCTGGTGACCATGGCCGTCCCGGCGACAACCGCTGGCCGGGGCGTCCCGATGGGCACGGCAACGGTTGGGGGGCGGGCCCGCAATATCGTCCAGGCTATATCGTCGACCGGTTCCCCGATCGCAATTACCGCGTGCCCTACCGTGGCCAAGACTATTTCTATTCCGGCGGCTACTGGTATCGCCCGCAAGGCCCGCGCTATGTGGTGGTGAGGCCACCGTATGGCATCCGGGTGCAGTATTTGCCGGACTACGCGCGTGAAGTTTGGGTGGGCGGTTCGCTATTGTTCCTGGCGGCTGGCGCCTACTACTCCTACGAACAGAACACCCAGCAATACGTGGTGGTGGAACCGCCGGCGCAGGTGCCGGCGCCTCAGCCTGCGCCGCAAGGCAATGGCTATAACGTAGTGGCCTACCCGGCCAACGGGCAATCCCCGGCTCAGGTGCAGCAGGACGGTTACGATTGTTATCGCTGGGCCGCGCAGCAAAGCGGCTTTGACCCGCAGACCGCCACCTACGCCCCCGACCCGGCGGTGGTGCAAACCTACCGCCAGGCCCAGGGCAACTGCCTGAGCAGTCGCGGCTATCAGGTCCAGTATTAAGCGCTGGCGCCGGTGACCACTTCCTGCGGGTCGGCGTGCACCAGCACCTCGGCCTTCGGGTAGGCCTGATGAATGGCATCGGCGGCTTGGTCGCTGATGCCGTGGGCCACCGACAGCGTCAATTCACCTGGCAACTCCAGGTGCAACTGCACGAACCAGTGGTTGCCGGAAACCCGCGTGCGCAAGTCATGGGCGCCCAGCACGCCCGGTACGCTGCGGGCCAGGTCGAGCATATGCTGGCTGATATCCGCCGGTAGTTCTTCGTCCATCAATACGGCAAAGCTTTCCCGGGCGATCTGGATGGCGCTCCACAATATGTAGGCGGCGATACCCAGGCCGAACCAGGCGTCCACCTGATGGAAGCCAAAACCGGCGAGCACCAGCGCCACCAGGATGCTGCCGTTGAGCATCAGGTCGGAGCGGTAATGCAGCGAATCGGCGCGCACCGCGTTGGAGCCGGTTTCGCGGATCACCCGGTGTTGCAGCATCAACAACGCCACGGTCAGCGCCAGTGAAAACACGATTACGCCGATGCTCAGCCAGGGCGCGCCTACAGGCTCCGGGTGTTGCAAGCGTTGGTAGGCCTGGAAGGCGATCAACGCTGCGCTGCCGCCGATAAACAGCGCCTGGGCCATGCCCGACAGCGACTCCGCCTTGCCGTGACCGTAACGGTGATCGTCATCGGCGGGGCGCAGGGCATAGTGCACCGCCAGCAGATTGAGCAGCGAGGTCACGCCGTCGAGCAGCGAGTCGGTCAACCCGGCGAGCATGGCCACCGAGCCACTGAACCACCAGGCGATGGCCTTGGTGATGATCAACGCACTGGCCACGCCCACCGAGGCGCGGGTGGCCAGGCGCAGGAGCCTGGCGTGTTCGGGACTGCTGGTCATGGCGCTGTCCTTATGCCGCAGGCTGCAGGCCCAGGGACGCCAGTTGTTGCACGCTGCCCTTGAATTGGATCAGGCGTGGGTCATCCAGCGGCAGGGTGCGCCCGGTTTCCTTCTGGATGATGCCTTGCAGCTTGGCGTTGTCGATCGTGCCGTCGGCGCCGATGGCTTCTTGCAGTTTTTCCGGCGCGACCTGGGCGGTCTTGCCCGGTTCGAAGTAGATCGCCCCCGTGGCGAAGTCGACGCCGAACGCGATCAGGCCGGGGATCACATAAAACAGCAAGCCGACCGCATCGAGCACGGCAATCGCCGGGTCGATCTTGCCGTCGATCTGGCCACGGCGATCCGGGTAGAAAATCGAACCGCAGGCGGTGAGTTGGCTCAGCAGGGTGACGGCCAAGACGCCGCCAATGACACGGGAAGCGATACGCATGAAAAAGTCTCCTGAACACAATTGATAAATGACTATATCGCACTGCCTGATCGTTCCCACGCTCTGCGTGGGAATGCATGCCGTGACGCTTTGCGTCAACTTGCGCAGGTATTGGAACGCGGAGCGTTCCGGGCGGTATTCCCACGCAGAGCGTGGGAACGATCTCAGTATGGGAACGATGTTATTCAGACCCGCGCAAGCATCCGGCAGTTCGCCGTTATACTCGCCGCTCTGCTTTGGAGCCAGTATGAATTCGTTGCCGATTGATGACGTTTTACCCGCCCTGCGTGACGCCTTGGCGATTCGCCATGAAGCCGTGCTGGAAGCGCCCCCCGGCGCCGGTAAAACCACCCGCGTGCCCCTGGCCTTGTTGAACGAGCCGTGGCTTGCCGGGCAAACCATCCTGATGCTCGAACCCCGGCGCCTCGCCGCGCGGGCCGCTGCCGAGCGCCTGGCCAGCGAGTTGGGCGAGAAGGTCGGTGAAACGGTCGGCTATCGCATTCGCCTCGACAGCAAGGTCGGCCCCACTACCCGCATAGAAGTGGTCACCGAAGGCATCCTCACCCGGCGCCTGCAGGACGACCCGGCGCTGGACGGCGTGGGCCTGCTGATCTTTGACGAATTCCACGAGCGCAGCCTCGACGCCGACCTGGCGCTGGCACTGAGCCTCAACGGCCGCGAGCTGTTTCGCGACGACCAACCGCTGAAAATCCTGCTGATGTCCGCCACCCTTGAAGGCGAGCGCCTGGCCGAGCTGCTGGATAATGCGCCGATCCTGCGCAGCGAAGGGCGCATGTTCCCGGTGCAGATGCGCTGGGGGCGGCCGTATCAGGCGGGGGAATTTATCGAGCCGCGGGTGGTGCAGACAATCCTCGAAGCCCTGCATGACGAGACCGGCAGCGTGCTGGTGTTTCTGCCGGGGCAGGCGGAGATTCGCCGGGTGCATCAACAACTGGCCGACGCCTTGGGGGATCACCCCAGCGTTTTGCTGTGCCCGCTGCACGGCGAGCTCGACCTCAATGCCCAACGCGCCGCCATCGACCCCGCGCCCGCCGGTCAACGCAAAGTGGTACTGGCCACCAACATCGCCGAGACCAGCCTGACCATCAACGGCGTGCGCGTGGTCATCGACGCCGGGCTGGCGCGGGTGCCGCGCTTCGACCCCGGCAGCGGCATGACGCGCCTCGACACCCAGCGCATCTCCCGCGCCAGCGCCACCCAGCGTGCCGGCCGGGCAGGGCGGTTGGAACCGGGGGTGTGTTATCGCCTGTGGTCCGAGGACCAGCATGAAGGGCTGGCCGCCTATGGCAGCGCGGAAATTCTCGCCGCCGACCTCGCCGGCCTGGCCTTGCAACTGGCGCGCTGGGGCGTCACGCCCGCGCAGTTGGTGTGGCTGGATCGGCCACCGACCGCCGCCTACGCCCAGGCCCAGGATTTACTCGTGCGCCTCGGCGCCTTGAATGACGACACACTCACCGCCCATGGCCAGAAGATGGCCGAATTGCCGGCCCACCCGCGTATTGCCCACTTGCTGCTGCGCGGACAGGACCTGGGCCTCGCCGCGATGGCTTGCGATGTCGCGGCGTTGTTGGGTGAGCGCGATATCCTGCGCGGCGCCGGTGCCGACTTGCACAGCCGCCTGGCGCTGTTGTCCGGCGAAGAGCGCGCCCGTGGTACCCAGGGTGGTGTGCAACGGGCCAAGCAGTTGGCCCGCCAATATCGCGGCTATTTAAGAGGCAAGGCCACCCAACCGGTGGCCGATCCCGATCATCCGCGTTGGCTTGGCGCCTTGCTGGCGTTGGCTTACCCGGACCGCGTCGCCCAACAGCGTCGCCCCGGTGGCGCCGAATACCGTTTGGCCAATGGGCGCGCCGCACTGTTTGCCGAAGCTGACAGTTTGATGAAACACGCCTGGCTGGTGATCGACGACCTGGGCAGTCGCCAGGGCCAGCGTGAAGAGCGCATCTACCTGGCGGCGGCCTTCGACCCGGCGCTGTTCGACACGGTGCTGGCCGAGCAAGTGCGCAACGTCGACCAGCTCGACTGGGACGAGCGCGAAGGCGTGTTGCGCGCCGAACGCCAGCGCAAGGTCGGTGAGCTGGTCCTCAGTCGTGAAGCGCTCACCGGCCTCGACGAGGCCACACGCAGCCAGGCCCTGGTTGATCTGGTCCGGCGCAAGGGCCTGGAGCTGTTGCCCTGGACACCGGAGCTGCGCCAATGGCAGGCACGCGTCCTGCTGCTGCGCCAGCTCGATGCCGGCAAAACCAGCGAATGGCCCGACGTCAGCGACAGCGCTTTGCTCGCGGGCCTGGAACACTGGCTGATGCCCTACCTGGGAAAAGTCTCGCGCTTGAGCCATTTCGCCAACCTGGATATTTCCAGCTACCTGCACAACCTGCTGCCCTGGCCACTGCCCCAGCGCCTCGACGAACTGGCGCCGCAGCATGTGAAAGTGCCGTCTGGCTCATCAGTACGCCTGGACTACAGCGAACACCCGCCGATCCTGGCGGTGCGCCTGCAGGAGCTGTTCGGGCTGGCGGATACGCCACGGATTGCCGGCGGGCGCCAGGTGGTGAAGTTGCACCTGTTGTCGCCCGCGCGGCGGCCGGTGCAAGTGACGCAGGACCTGGCGAACTTCTGGCGCAGTACTTATGCCGAGGTAAAGAAGGATTTGAAAGGGCGATACCCCAAACATTATTGGCCGGATGATCCGCTGGTGGCCGAAGCGACGGCGCGGATCAAACCTAGAAAGCCTTGAGTGTAAGTAACTCCCCAGTCTTTTTGATGACTGGGGTGTTTACCTGAAAGCGTGGAATCACAGCATGGGGTGTCTTGAAGGACTTAAAGCTCTTCAGACGCGCTATCAAATTCCTTGCGCGCGTTTAGCAGCGACTTGCTCGATAGGGCGTGGATGCCGCAGGTGTACTCGATAAAAGAATGTTCGGCGGTTTCAGACTGGGCAATATTGTAGTTCTCAAAGGGCTGCATGGCCCTGCGCACTGGGGACTGATCCAGGATATTTTTGAATGTGGTGCTTGCGTCATCAGCGATCCACAGCCTTCTTGTTTTTCTCTGCTGGTTGCCATCGATGAATTTATGCCGGGCATGCAGGACCCGCAGGTTATCCATTACCAGAATGTCCCATCGGTATGCGGGAAAAAATCGCTCGACAGTTCGCCGTGATAATCATCCTTGAAACGTTGCCAGTCCTTGTTGATTGGCTCTCCACCGCCCACCACACCATGTTTATCGGACTTGGTATGAAACTGAATCAGCCCGAACTTGCCGGCGGTCTCCCTAAAGGCTTCCAGAGAGTGGTCTTGAGGCTTGATGACGTAATATCCATGCTCTTTCAGAAACGTACCATCCCTGTGCGATTCGATACGGATCCGTGTCCGAGCGGCGCGCATGATTGCCTATTGTTGTAATGAAATACAATATAAGGTGAAAAAATTAACTGTTTGGTGATTTTTTTGTATTTTGTTTTGAGAGGAAGCAATTGTGTTAGGCTGCTTGGCCCGTTATTGGACGGGGTGATGGCGAAGCAACGGCACTGATGGGCAGTCAGTGAAGTGCTCTAGATTTGGCTATCTTCTGGCATGACGCGCTGATCAGTCTTGAGTCGGCCGACTTGATCCAGGTGGCGCCAGAGAAACTGTGCGGCTTCTTCACGCCGATCAGACTCGATGAGGTCGAGCAAATGGATGTGTTCCTGGCATTGCGCCTTCAGACGTGTGCGATCGATGTTGGCCTTGTAGCCCATAAAGCGCCTGAGCTGATTCTGGTGGCGTATGGCGTCGATGAAAAACACATTGCCGGAACATTGCACGATCATTTCGTGAAACTGGGCGCCCACCTGGAACAATTGCGCGCGAGACAACGTCTGGATCTCACCGTCGATCAGGGCTTGTTGCTGTTGCCTGGCCTGGGCAAACGCGGCGTGATTGATCTGGTAACCGGGCTCAAGCAGCGCCGCCGGTTCGATGGCCATTCGGAAACGGTAGCTTTGAATGTGCGCCTGCGTGTTATGCACGAAGTCCTTGAGGCCCCACCCTTGGCCCGGCTTACGCTCCACCATGGCTTCGCTGGCCAGCCTGTTCAGCACCTTGAGCAACTGCCCCCGGGGCACCTCGTAACGCCGCAACAACTGCGCTTCGAAAAAGTGCGCAGGTATTTCCCCGCTCAGGATGTCGTCGACCACACGCAGGTAAAAGTCCTCGAAAGGATCGCTGGCGCAAGGGACTGCGGCTTCCTGAATCTGCCCGGCACCTTGTTTGAGGAAGTAGCCACGATTAGGCTCCTGAATGGCAAGGTCCCATTCGGCGAGCAAGGCAAACACCCGCCGGATAGGCGAGCGCGATACCCCGAGCGCTTGCGCAAATGTCTGCTCGCGCAAGGGCTCACCGGCTTTCATCGAACGGGCGCGAACCATGTCGATGACGCGTGGGGCCAACTGCAGGGCGAGGTCTTTCTTGATCACAGGTTTTATTCCGAATGGTTAGCTTCAGTCCGTTCCCGTCGGGGCAGATGCCCCCACCGCACTGGAGTGGGAAAATACCATACGAAGAGCATGAGTATTTGCACTGACCACTTTCGATAGCTTGGCGCTGGAGCCGCGAAGGAGGCTCCAGGCTGATGATTTGTTTATTCCCAGGATGGATATTTACCCATGCTCAAATTCAATGCTCACCTCGGTTTTCAATTTAACGAATTGCCTTTTCTGCAACGCATCGAAGCCGCTGCCGCTGCCGGCTTCAGGGCGGTGGAGTTCCCATCGCCCTATGAATTCGACGCGAGCCTGCTCGCCGACCACCTGGCCCAATACAACCTGCCGTTGATTCAGTTCGCAGCACCGGCTGGTGTTACCAAAGGCATCGCTGCCTTGCAGGGCAAGGAGCAGGAATTTCGCGATGGGCTGCGCGAGGCGGCCCGCTATGCGAAGGCGCTGAACTGCCCGGATGTGCACATCATGTCTGGCGTGACCACGGCCCAGGATGAGAGCGCGCCTGCCTATGCAAGGAACTTGGAATACGCGGTCAAGTACCTCGAAGATCAGGGTTTGCGAACGCTGATTGAAGTGATCAGCCCGCAGGCGATGCCAGGCTATTACATGTCCGACTTCAGCAAGGCCCAACAGGTGCTGGAAACCTTTACGAGTGTCGGACTGATTCTGGATCTTTACCATGCTCAGCTGTTGACCGGCGACGCAGCCGGGGTGCTGGCGCAGTTTTACGACAGGACCGTCCATGTACAAATCGCCGACAACCCGGGGCGTCATGAGCCGGGCACCGGGAACATGGACTTTGCCGCCTTGTTCGCGGCGCTGGAGCAGCGTGGCTACCCAGGGTGGATCGGCTGTGAATACCGCCCATCCGGCACCACTGTTGCCAGCCTTGAGTGGCTTAAGCCGCTGCATGTCTAGGTGTTGAAAAGCTGGGGGTTATTGCGCGGCAGGCAGCAGGAACCGGCCAATCACCGGCAAATGGTTGGAAATACGCAACGTGTCTCCCTGCCTTACCTTGGCCGCCACCCGCTTGATCCGCGCGCTGTAGAACAGGTAATCCAGCGTACGGTCCGGCCCTTCGAGGCTTGGATCGTTGGGGAAGTGCGTCAGCCATTTCTCTCGGTCGATCCCGCTGGATTCACTGTTGCTCGGGATCATCGGGTATTTGTCCCACAGCAGATGCAGCTCACTGTCCGGCGAATATCGGCCGCGTTTTTGCGCATCCAGGCGCAGGAACTGGCCCAGCGGCAGCGCATTGAAATCCCCGCCAATCACCCAGGGCGTGCCACGAC
This sequence comes from Pseudomonas sp. R4-35-07, assembly GCF_003852235.1. Taxonomy (NCBI): domain Bacteria; kingdom Pseudomonadati; phylum Pseudomonadota; class Gammaproteobacteria; order Pseudomonadales; family Pseudomonadaceae; genus Pseudomonas; species Pseudomonas sp. R4-35-07. The sequence continues at coordinate 5,067,082 of NZ_CP027732.1, read as the reverse complement.
CTTCCAGTTTATCCAACAACTTCACGGTGGCCTGCACTTGCTCCCGCACGGCGCTGCGTCCAGGCATGCCGCCGTCCAGGCGCGTATTGAGCACCGCCAGTTGGCCGCCGTCGCTCAGCGGCAGGTAAGTCAACAACAGGGCAGGCTTGGGCTGGAATTGGCGGCTGATGAAATTGGCCTGCGGGGTCGGCAATTGCAGGCGCTCGGCGTGTTCGATCTGGTAGCGGCTCAGGGTCGCCAATTTGCGGCCGACGCTGCCGAAGATACGCAAGTTGGGCACAAAGTCAGCTTTCCAGTCGAAGGCCTGGGCGCTGCAGGGGTAAAGGTCGACCAGGCGCTCCTGCAACAGGGCCAGCTGGTCCTGATAATGGGAGGGCTTTGCGCCTTCGTCGAGTTCCTGCAACAGCAGGATGTCGGGCTGTTCGTCGCGGATCACCCGCGCCACTTCGTCAAGGCTGAAGGCCATGTCTTCAACCGTGGGGCGCTCGTCCGGGCCGCTGCCGTCGGCGGTGTCGTACCAGAACACGTAGTTCTTGCCGGCCAGGTATTGCACATTCCAGGTCATCACTTTGAGTGCCTGCCCCGGCAGCAGGGTCGGCGCACGCGGCGCGACGCAGCTGACGGGCAGGGTTTCCTTGGCGACGGGGCGCCAGGTCAGGCTGTAGACCAGGGCCGTCAGCAAGCCCGCAATCAACAGCAGGCTCAACAGGGTGATGCGCAATAAACGGGTCATCGGCTCGGCTTATGTGCGTTTCAGGATGGGCACGGAGCATATCACCGCACGTCGGCGTCGCCACCGATCAACATGAATAAACGGAACAGCACCACACTGGTGAACAGCTGCAGGAAACTGTGGGCGCTGTCCATCAACAGCCCCAGCAATGGCGCGGGTTCGGGATAGGCCGCCACGCTCGCGCCCTTGAGCAGCCACAGCGGGGTCATCACGCACAAGAGGCACACCAGGATTCGCCAGAAGTGCCCACGGGTCAGGCGCAGGCTTTCCTTCATCGCTTCAAGCGCCGACATGCCGCGCAAAACCAGCAGGTACTCGGCAAACGCCAGCACCACCATCAGCCACAGGCCCGGCAGGAAATACAGCGACAGCCCGAGCAGAATCAGCAGCGTGCTCATGGCGGTCAGCAGGGCGAAGCGCGGCCACATCGCCAATGCCATGGCCCACACGTCCTTGGTGCGTGGCGACTCGCCACGGGTGCGCGCGTCGAGAAACAGGATCAGCGCGCCGGTGTACAGCGGGTACACCAGCAGTCCCACCACCACGCTGTAACCGCTGAAGGCATCCGGGCCCAGCGTGTGGTCGAGTACTTGTTGCAGCAGGGCTTCGAGGATTACCAGCGGCAGGCACAGCTGGACGATGGCGCCCAGGTTGCGTTGGGTGAAGCGGAAGGAGTCGCGCAGTACGTCTAGCGGATTCATCAGAGTCATCACAGGCCGAAAAAGCAGAGGTACACTTTAACCGATAGCGGGCCTGGGCAAGCAAACGTAAACCTTGCGTAAAGACCATTGAAACAATTGGTAACAGCCCCATAACTAGGGCGTACCTTGCCTGACGCCAGGCGGGACCCTGATTTTTACCGGCAATCTAACGAGGTCGCCATGAACAGCGAAGAACAAACCCTGATCGACGGACTGTTTTCACGGTTGCAGCAAGCCGAAACGGACTCAGCCCCCCGCGACGCCCAGGCCGAAGCGCGGATCAAGGAACACATGACTCGTCAACCGGCCGCCGGCTACTACATGACCCAGTCGCTGCTGGTGCAGGAACACGCGCTGCAGAGCCTCGATGCGCAAAACAAGCAGCAGGCCCAGCAGATCCAGCAATTGCAGGAAGAGCTGCAGCGCGCCAAGTCCGCGCCAGCGGCCCCGGCGAGTGGTGGCGGGTTTCTCTCGAGCATCTTTGGCGGCGGGTCGCGGGATGCGCAGCCTGCGCCGAGCAACGCGGGCGGCGGTTGGCGTGAACCGGCGCGGCCAGGCTTCAACCAGCCGGCACCGCAACAGAATTATCAACAGCCGCAATCACCGGCCGCCGCCGCGCCTGCGGGCAGCGGGTTCCTCGGTGGCGCGATGAAAACCGCCGCCGGCGTGGCCGGTGGTGTGTTGCTCGCCGAAGGCATCAGCAGCCTGTTCCACCACAACCAGCAGCCGCAGGTGGTGGAAGAGATCATCGAGCAACCGGCGCCTGCCAGTGACCAGGGTGGTTGGGGCAACGATGATCAGAAATTCGCAGGCAATGACAGCTGGGGCAGCAACAACGCGGACAGCTTCGCCGACAGCGATTATTCCGACGATTCCTCCGCTTTTGGCGATGACGATTCCTTCGTCTGACACGCCCGGCCGGGGCGCTACGGCGCTCCGGTCTGATTTTTTCCCGGAAAGCTTCCCTTGGCTGGCATACTGGCACCCTTTCCGGGCGCTGGCGCCTGGCGGTCATTGAGGAAGTGCGGTGAAGAAAATTGCAGTGTTCGCCGATGTGCAAAACCTCTATTACACCGTTCGCCAGGCCTATGGCTGCCATTTCAACTACGCCGCGCTGTGGGCGGATATCAGTGCCCATGGGCAGATCGTGGAGGCGTACGCCTACGCCATCGACCGTGGCGACAGCAAACAGCAGCAGTTCCAGCAGATCCTGCGCAACCTCGGTTTTACCGTGAAGCTCAAGCCTTACATCCAGCGCAGTGACGGCTCGGCCAAGGGCGACTGGGACGTCGGCATCACCATCGACATCATGGACGCCGCCGCGAACGTCGACGAAGTGGTGCTGGCCTCCGGCGATGGCGATTTCGACATGCTGCTCGACCGCATCATCCACAAGCATGGCGTGCAGGCCGTGGCCTACGGCGTGCCGGGGCTGACGGCCAACTCACTGATACGCGCCGCCAGCCGCTACGTGCCGATCGAAGGCGCGTTGCTGCTTAAATAAGCGCAGTGGCTCACTCAATTGTCAGACGGAGTTGGAACAGGTTTGGAACGTATAGCGGTCATCGACTTTGAAACCACCGGCATCACCCCGAGCAGCCACTGCCGGGCCACGGAAATTGGCGTGGTCATCCTTGAGCGCGGGCAAATCGTCGACCGCTACCAGAGCCTGATGAATGCCGGCGTACGCGTGCCGGGCTTTATCGAACAACTCACCGGCATCAGCAACGCCATGCTGCGCAGCGCCCCGCCGGCCGAGCGGGTGATGAACGAGGTCAACGAGTTCGTCGGCACCACGCCATTGATGGCGCACAACGCCGCGTTCGACCAGAAGTTCTGGGACTTTGAACTGAGCCTGATCCGCCGCACCCGCCTGCAGAAATTCGCCTGTTCTTTATTGCTGGCTCGTCGGTTGATGCCTTCGGCGCCAAATCACAAGCTCGGCACCCTCAACATCTACGCCCAACTGCCCCACACCGGCAAGGCTCACCGGGCGCTGGCGGATGCGGAAATGGCCGCCAACCTCACCGCGCACCTGGCCCAGGAACTGCGCCAGACCCATGGCCTGCGTGAGCTGTCACATGACTTGCTGTGCACCTTGCAGAAAGTGCCGGCGGCGAAGATCAATGAGCATTTGAAGAAGCATCGCGGGTTCTGAGCCTGGGCGCGGTTTCAAGAACACTGAAGCTCCAAATGTGGGAGGGGGCTTGCCCCCGATAGCGGTGGGTCAGCCAGCTTATGTGTAGCTGACCCACTGCCATCGGGGGCAAGCCCCCTCCCACATTTGGTGATGCGTCGCCTATCGAGCCTGCGTGCACTCCAACGCCTGGTCCACCACCCCCTTCGCCATCTCCACCAAATGCATCACCGCCCGCTGCGGCGCCTTCATCACCTCTCCCGAGGCATGTGCCGTCTCCACCGCGCAATGCAACAGATCCGCCGCATGGGCCAGGGCATCTTCGAAGCTCAGGTTGTCATTCAGGATAAAAGTGGGCGCATCCGGGGCGGACGCTTTGAGGTAGTAGTCGATGGCGCGACGGTGGAGCAGGGCGTCTTCGCTGAGGAAGTCGGCTTTGGACCTGGGTGGATCGGGGGTGACTTTGACCATGGTGAAACTCCTTGCTGGAAGAAGTCGACACCGTTCGCTTGCACGCGAATAGGGTGGCAACTGTGCGTAGGTGTGCAAGACCGGGGCAAGGATCCAAACCCAGCAGGCCCGAAGGCCTCCCACGCACAGCCGCCATAACAGGCATATCGGCTGTAGGTTTATTTATGATCTTGCTTGCCATTGGACTTGCACGTCCGGTCACCGAACATTCGATGACAGGGCGAGACTAGCTACCGAATCCGACGGAAACAAGGCCGTGGGATTCTCTCGGAAACGTCCCGCAAATGAAAGGGATCGGTCTTGCTGGCCATAGAAACGTCGGCTTTTTTCTGGGGGCTTTCTCTGCTTTCTGAATGGTCAGTAGGCATAGTCCGGCTGTCTCGTCAGACTTTTCTGGATTGCCCATTCTCCCGTCTATAGCCAAGCGCAGCCACTGACGCCATCGGAAGCAACCCCCTCCCACGGTCGTCGGCGTTGCCCGGCCTACACGCGGTCACCTGTGGGCGGTCGGTGTAGGCAGCGATGATGTCAGGGAATAAAGGCCATCACCGAGGCCGGTGACCCCGAGCCATCTTCAAGCGCCAATACCCCGATAACCAGAGTTGCCCCAGTAGCCGGAAGTCGGTCGAGCTGGGTCAGGCACTCCAACACAATCCCGTTTTCGGCCAGTACCGCGTGATTGATTGCAAACGTGCTGCTTTGCCCATAATCCACGCCATGGGTATCAATGCCCACGCCGGCAATCTGGCGGTGCTCCAGCAAAAAGCCAATGGCTGCCTCGCCAATCCCAGGAAAGTGCGAGCCTTGCGCGTCGTGGCCGAAAAAGGCGGTCGGATCGTTCCAGAGGTGTTGCCACCCGGTGTACACCAGCACCACCGAACCCGTATCGATAGGGCCGTGTTGGTGTTCCCAAGCGTGGATATCCTGCGGGCTGACTTGGTAATCCGGATCGGCCATGGCTTTACTGCGCACATCGATCACCACCGCTGGCCGCACCAGCGCTTCTGCCGAGTAACCCTCAATCCCCATTCCATCGGTATAAAAGCTCTTCGGCGCATTCATATGAGTGGCGCTGTGTTCGCCCATGCTGAAGCGGCGCAGGTAATAGCCGTCCCGCTCCAATGAAGCAACGTCCGCGAACGCCACTGGCGGGTCGCCAGGCCACAGCGGGATGCGCGGGTTGATTGGATGGCTGAGACTAATGACCTGCTGAAATTGCAGCTGTTTAACCGCCATGTTTGCCATTCCCTTCCAATTGCCTCAGCGGCACACGCCGCTCTATGGCGCTGGACAAAATAATCGAAGTCTTGCTGAACCCGAACTTCGCCACCCGATTAATCAGGTCTTCAACTGCGGCATGGTGCCCACTGCTGCTTGCATGATCACGCACGGGTCGCCGGTTACGCGTGGCTTTCGAAAGCACGGTTTATAGCCTCCATAACCATGCTTTGAAAAGTGTATGGGCTCTTTAAACAGGTTTTGTAACTTATATTTATCCACTTGCCTTTCTAGAATAAGCCTCCCATTTCCTGCCATAGAGCCGCCCAATGCCTGGCACACGTCGCTTTCCCTTACCGTTGATCGCCGCCTTTTTTGCGTTGTATGTGATCTGGGGTTCCACTTACCTGGTGATTCGCATCGGCGTGGAGTACTGGCCGCCGTTGTTACTGGCGGGGATTCGGTTTTGCACGGCGGGCGCGTTGATGTATGGCTACCTCAGGTGGCGTGGCGCACCCGCGCCGACGTGGGCGCAGTGGAAGGCTGCCGGGATGATCGGCATTTTGCTGCTCACCGTGGGCAATGGCGGCGTCAGCGTAGCGGAACATATGGGCGTGTCGTCCGGCGTGGCCGCGTTGGCGGTGGCGACGGTGCCGTTGTTTACCCTGTTGTTCGGTTTTTTCTGGGGCGCGCGTAATACGCGGCTGGAATGGGCCGGGGTGATTCTGGGGATTATCGGCATCGCCATGCTGAATATGGGCAGCACCCTGCAATCAAGCCCGATGGGCGCGGTGTTGCTGTTGATGGCGGCGGCTTCCTGGGCGTTCGGTTCGGTGTGGAGCCGCCACTTGCCGCTGCCACAGGGCGCGATGGCGAGCGCTGCGGAAATGCTGGTGGCTGGCGTGGCGTTGCTGATCGTCAGCGCGTTGTCGGGTGAACGTTTGCAGGCAATGCCACCGCTGGAAGGCTGGCTGGCCCTGGCCTATTTGACGGTGTTCGGCTCGATCATCGCCTTCAATGCCTACATGTACCTGCTCAAGCATGTGCGTCCGGCGGCGGCGACCAGCTATGCGTATGTGAACCCCGCCGTGGCGGTGTTGCTGGGGATTGTGTTCGTCGGCGAGTCCATCGGCCTGGAAGAAGCCCTGGCGATGTTGGTGATCATTAGCGCCGTGCTGCTGATCAGCCTGCCCCAGTGGCGCAAGCCGAAGGCGGAAATAAGGTAAACTGCCGCGCATTACGCCCATGCGCTGAATTTTTCCTACGGTAAACACATGACTTTCGCCTCCCTTGGCCTGATCGAACCCTTGCTGCGCGCCCTTGAGACGCTTGGCTACCAGACCCCGACGCCGGTGCAGGCGCAAGCCATTCCGGCGGTGCTGGCCGGTCGTGACCTGATGGCCGCGGCCCAGACCGGCACCGGCAAGACCGCAGGCTTTGCCTTGCCGCTGCTGCAGCTGCTGACGATGGAAGGGCCGAAGGTCGCCGCCAATTCGGCGCGTGCGCTGATCCTGTGCCCCACCCGCGAACTGGCCGAGCAGGTTCATGCCAGCGTTGCCGAGTACGCCCAACACCTGCCATTGACCACTTACGCAGTGTATGGCGGCGTGAGCATCAACCCGCAGATGATGAAGCTGCGCAAGGGCGTGGACATTCTGGTTGCCACGCCCGGTCGACTGATCGACCTGTTCCGCCAGAACGCGCTGAAACTCAATCAGCTGCAAACCCTGGTGCTGGATGAAGCCGACCGCATGCTCGACCTGGGCTTCTCCGAAGAGCTTGCCAACATCTACCGCATGCTGCCGAAAAAGCGCCAGACCCTGCTGTTCTCCGCCACTTTCTCCGACGACATCCGCCTGCTGGCCGGGCAGATGCTCAATGACCCGCTGAGCATCGAAGTTAGCCCGCGTAACGTCGCCGCCAACACGGTGAAACAGTGGGTGGTGCCGGTGGATAAAAAGCGCAAGGCAGAGCTGTTCGTGCACCTGATGCGCAAGGGCCGCTGGAAGCAGGTGCTGGTGTTTGCCAAAACCCGCAACGGCGTGGATGCGCTGGTGGATAAGTTGCAGGGGCTGGGCATCAACGCCGACGGCATCCATGGCGACAAACCCCAGGCCACCCGCCAGCGTGCGCTGGACCGCTTCAAGGCCAGCGACGTGCAGATCCTGGTCGCCACCGACGTGGCGGCCCGTGGCCTGGACATCGAAGACTTGCCGCTGGTGGTCAATTTCGACCTGCCGATCGTCGCGGAAGACTACATCCACCGCATCGGCCGCACCGGTCGCGCGGGCAACACCGGTGAGGCGATTTCGCTGGTGTGCGCCGATGAAGTGAACATGCTCTCGGCGATTGAGATGCTGACCCGCCAGACCCTGACCCGCAACATGGAACCGGACTTCGAACCGGAACACCGCGTGCCGGATACCGATGCCAGCGGGCAGGTGGTGAAGAAGCCGAAAAAGCCGAAGAAGCCCAAGACGTCGGGTGGCGGTGGTAAGCGCAATTTGGGCAAGTGGGTGGAAAGCGGCGACGTGGCGCCGGCGGAGCCTTCGATCAAGCCGGTGCGCAAGGTGCCGGTTTTTAACACGGGGCCGCGTAAGAAGAAGTGATTTTGCGGTGTGGCTGATGGCCTCATCGGGAGCAAGCCCCCTCCCACACTTGACTGTATTCACAAATCAAAATGTGGGAGGGGGCTTGCCCCCGATGGCGGCTTCGAATCCACCACCCCTCTCAGCGGTTAAGCCACTCCAACAGTCCAAGCCCAGCCGCCCGGCCGCTGGCAAAACACCCCGTCAGCAAATACCCCCCGGTCGGCGCCTCCCAATCCAGCATCTCCCCGGCACAAAACACGCCCGGCATTTGCTTGAGCATCAGCCGCTCATCCAGCGCTTCGAACGGCACACCGCCGGCCGTGCTGATGGCTTCATCCAGTGGCCGCGTCCTGACCAGTTTCAACGGCAACGCCTTGATATCCACCGCCAACTGCGCCGGGTCATTGAAGTGCTCAGCAGGAGCCAGCTCGCGCAGCAGCGCCGCCTTGACCCCATCCAGGCCCAGTTGACTGTGCAAATGCTTGCTCATCGACCGCGACCCGCGCGGCTTGGCCAGTGCCGCCTGCACCTTGTGCAACGGCTTGCTCGGCAGCAGATCGATATGCACGGTGGCGGCGCCGTCGCGGTTGATCGTTTCCCGAATCGGCGCCGACAGCGCATAGATCAGGCTGCCTTCGATACCGGTGGTCGTCACTACGCATTCGCCCAGGCGAGGTTTATCGTCGCCCAGCCCAATGGCGACGTTTTTCAACGGCGCCCCGGCGAATTTGCTGACCATCAAATCGCTCCACGCCGACACTTCGAAACCGCAGTTGCTCGGCTGCAGGCGCACATAGGGCACGCCACGCTCTTCGAATAAATTGAGCCAGGCGCCATCGGAGCCCAGGCGCGACCAGCTGCCGCCGCCTAAGGCCAGGAGCACCGCAGCGCTGCGCACGGTTTTCTCGCCCTCCGGGCTGTGGATAAGTAAATCACCTTCGGTATTCCACCCCAGCCAACGATGCCGGGTGTGGATAACCACTCCTTGTTCACGCAGGCGCTTGAGCCAGGCCCGCAGCAGCGGCGCGGCTTTCATGTCCGTAGGAAATACGCGGCCGGAGGTGCCGATAAAGGTTTCGATGCCCAGGCCATGGATCCACTCGCATAACGCATCGGCACCAAAGCTGCGCAACAACGGCGCCATGTGCGGCGCGCGTTCGGCATAGCGTGAGAGGAACGCCGGGTAGGCCTCGGAGTGGGTGATATTCATGCCGCCCACGCCGGCCAGCAGGAACTTGCGCCCCACTGAAGGCATGCCGTCGTACAGCTCCACGCGCACGCCCGCCCGGCTCAGGACTTCTGCGGCCATCAGCCCGGCAGGGCCGCCGCCGATGATAGAGACAGTGTGGGGAGAGGTCTGAGGCATGGGCAGGGCTACGGTGCTGTGAATAGGCCGAGCATTCTACCCGACGAAGGCGCAGCTGCCTGATCAAAAAACGTACACTTTCCTACAAGCCATACGGCTAACCGCTTTCAGACCGTTACGCTCAAGTTATCCACAGCTGGTTCCACAGGCATTGTGGGTAACGTCCACAGTTCAATGACAACCTGATGACGTCCACACGCGCTGCGCGCTGTGGTGCAGGATGCCGTGGCGGCGGGCCAGGGCAGGGCGGTCCTTGCTGTAGCCGCCACCGATCACGCCCATCAGCGGAATGTCGCGGCCCAGGCAGTGACGCATCACGCTTTCATCGCGAGCGGCGACGCCGGCATCGGTCAGCTTGAGGTAGCCGAGTGCGTCGTCCTTGTGTACGTCCACGCCCGCGTCGTACAGCACCAGGTCCGGCTGGTAGAGCGGCAGCAGGTAGTTGAGCGCGTCATCCACCACCTTGAGGTAGTCGGCATCGCCCATGCCCATCGGTAACGGAATGTCCCAGTCGCTCTGCGCCTTGCGCGCCGGAAAGTTTTTTTCGCAGTGCAGCGATACAGTGATGGCGTCCGGCGTGTCATGCAGGATGCACGCGGTGCCGTCGCCCTGGTGTACGTCGCAGTCGAAGATCAGCACACGGTTGACCCGGCCGCTGGCCAGCAGGTAATGGCTGATCACTGCCAGGTCATTGAAGATGCAAAAGCCCGCCGGGTAATCGTAGTGGGCGTGATGGGTGCCCCCGGCCAGGTGGCAGGCCAGGCCGTGCTCCAGCGCCTGCTCCGCCGCGAGGATCGAGCCACCCACCGCACGCACGGTGCGGCGCGCCAGGGCTTCGCTCCACGGCAGGCCGAGGCGCCGTTGGTCCTCGCGAGACAACTCGCCGCTCATATAGCGTTCGATATACCCAGGTTCATGGGCCAGGCCCAGAATCTCTGCCGGGCACAACTGCGGGCGCAGCAAATGGCTGTCCTCGGTCAGGCCGCTGTCCACCAGGTGATCGCGCAACAGGCGAAACTTGTCCATGGGAAAGCGGTGGTCCGCCGGGAACTCGGGGCTGTAGTCATCGTGGTAGATCAATGGCAAGGGCATGGGATTTTCTGACTGGAATCTGCGTCGGATCTTACCAGCGCTGTACACTCACGCACATGGCAAGGGAGGGGACCCATGGAGCCGATACTGGAATTGGAAAGCGCACGTCTGATCATGCGCCAATGGCGTGACAGCGACCTGCAGGCCTTTGCGCAGATGTGCGCCGACCCGCAGGTGATGCGTTATTTCCCGGCTAAATTGAGCCACCTGGAAAGCGCTGCACTGATTGGCCGGATCCGCGGCCACTTCGCCGAATATGGTTTTGGCTTTTGGGCCTTGCAGCGCAAGGATACCGGTGAATTCATCGGCCTCACCGGGCTGCAGAACGTCAGTTTTGAAGCGAATTTCACCCCGGCGGTGGAAATCGGCTGGCGTCTGGCTCGCGAGCACTGGGGCCTGGGTTACGCCAGCGAGGCGGCCTGGACCGCATTTCGCTGTGGTTTCGATCGCTTGAGCCTGGATGAGGTCGTCGCCTTCACCACCGAGGCCAATCTGCCATCACAAAAAGTCATGCAGGCCATCGGTATGCATTACGATCCGCAGGCAGATTTCGAACACCCCAAGGTCGCAGCCGATGACCTGCTGCGTCCGCATGTTTTATACCGCATCACCCGCGCCCAATGGTTGGACACGCTGCACGGATAAGCAGCCCGGAATGCCCTATCGAGTTTTGGAGTTGCTCTATGAGCCAAGTATTGGAAGATCTGGTGGACTTGCTGACCCTGGAGCCGATCGAGGAAAACCTCTTTCGCGGCCGCAGCCAGGACCTGGGTTTTCGCCAACTGTTCGGTGGCCAGGTGCTCGGCCAGTCGCTGTCGGCGGCCAGCCAGACCGTCGAAGAAGCGCGCCACGTACATTCGCTGCACGGTTATTTCCTGCGTCCAGGCGACGCCGCGTTGCCGGTGGTGTATTCGGTGGACCGCGTGCGTGACGGCGGCAGTTTCAGCACGCGCCGCGTCACGGCGATCCAGAAGGGCCACCCGATTTTCACCTGCACCACCTCGTTCCAGTACGACGAAGCAGGTTTCGAACACCAGACCACCATGCCCGTGGTGGTCGGCCCGGAGAACCTGCCGTCGGAGCTGGAGCTGACCCAGCAGCGCGCGCACCTGATCCCCGAGCATATGCGCGACAAGCTGCTGTGCCCCAAGCCCATCGAAGTGCGCCCGGTGACCGAAAAAGACCCGTTCAACCCGCAGCCGTCCGACCCGGTCAAGTACGTGTGGTTTCGTGCCGACGGCGCCCTGGCCGATGCGCCGGCGTTGCATAAATACCTGCTGGCCTACGCCTCGGACTTCGGCCTGTTGACCACCTCGCTGCTGCCCCATGGCAAGACCGTGTGGCACAAAGACATGCAGGTCGCCAGCCTCGACCACGCGCTGTGGTTCCACGCTGATCTGCGCGCCGATGACTGGTTGCTGTATGCCATGGACAGCCCATGGGCTGGCAATTCCAGGGGCTTTTCCCGGGGCAGCGTGTACAACCGCGCCGGGCAACTGGTGGCGTCGGTGACCCAGGAAGGCTTGATTCGCCATCGCAAGGACTGGGCATGAGCCTGGCCGACGTCCGGCATTGGGTGTTTGACATGGACGGCACCCTCACGGTGGCCGTGCATGATTTTGCGGCCATCCGCGTGGCGCTGGAAATTGCGCCTGAGGACGACATTCTCACGCATCTGGCCGGGTTGCCGGCGGATATTGCGGCGGCCAAGCATGCCTGGTTGCTGGAGCACGAGCGCGAACTGGCGCTGGGTTCGGTTGCGGCCGAGGGCGCGGTGGAACTGGTGCGCGAGCTGGCCGGACGCGGTTATCGCCTGGGCATTTTGACGCGCAACGCGCAGGAACTGGCGCATGTCACCCTGGCAGCGATTGGCCTGGCGGACTGTTTTGCCGCCGAGGACGTGCTGGGGCGTGAGGACGCACCGCCCAAGCCGGATCCGGGCGGCTTGTTGAGGCTGGCGGCGGCTTGGGACGTGGCACCCGGCGAGATGGTGATGGTGGGGGATTATCGTTTTGACCTGGATTGCGGCCGGGCGGCGGGGACCAGGACCGTGCTGGTGAACCTGCCGGAGAACCCCTGGCCGGAGTTGGCGGATTGGCATGCCACAGACTGCGCGGCACTGCGCCGGATGATCTAGCCCAGGCAATGAAGATCAACTGTGGGAGGGGGCTTGCTCCCGATAGCGGTCTGTCAGTTAAAGAATTGCTGGCTGTTGCACCGCAATCGGGAGCAAGCCCCCTCCCACATTTTTATCCGGCTTCGTCAGTTATTGCGCGAACAGGACTTTCTGGCCCTCGGGCGAGGTAAACATTTTATCCCCGTCATGCCCCACTCCCGGTACTTCTACCAGCCTGTGGCTCAACTGCGGATGCCGCTGCTTGAGGGCGTCAAAATAGTTGTGCCCACGAATCAGCCGGTAGGCGCCCTGAGTTTCGGCTTCGCAGCTTTTATCCAGCGCCGGGTGGTTGGGGTCGGTGTCTTGTTGGCCCAACAGGTAAGTGACATCGCGTGACACATAGGCCTGTTCCAGTTGCTCGGCGCCATGGCCCTTGGCGTAGTCCGGCAGGCCTTGCATGCCGTACTTCCAGTCGTTGAAACCAGGGCAACCGGCCGTTTCGAACTTCACCGGGCGTTGTGGGCTGAAGTAGGCGTAAGACGATGGGTTGGCCACCACATAACGCAGGCGGATGCCTTCGGTCTGCAGCATCGGGTGAGCGTGGCCGGTGACAGCGAAGCGCTGCACCACCTGGCCGCCACCTGAATGCCCGGCGACAACGATTTCTTTCAGGTGCGGGAACAGTGTGCGGTTGCCCAAGTGTTTGATGATCTGGTCGAGAGCGCCAAAAGAGCTGACCTGGCCCGGACCGATGGACGGCGCGCCGGCCATCCAGTCATTGCCCTTCCAGCGCAGCACCTGGTCATCCAGGTGGTGACGTTTAATGTCCGACTGGTTGAGAAACTGCGGCGCGATCACCAGCACATGTGCCCCAACGCCAGCATGGGCGGCGGCATCGATACCGCTTTTCAGATAGGTCTGCGCATTGCGCAGGCGGCCATGCACGATAATCAGCGCCCGCGTGACCTCCGGCAGCGGTTGGCGCCAATCCTGGCTCAGGCCCAGGCTGAGCTCGCCCGCATCCACATGAAAACGCTCAGGGCTGACCAGGTTGACGCCGTGTTCGGCAGCCAACGCTGAACAGGACATCAACCACGCCAGCAGCCAGCCCACGCGTTTATGCATTTAAAGACTCTTGGCCGTAAAGGTGTCGCATTGGGAGATCTGGCCCTGAGCGAAGCCGGTCTTGAACCAGCGCACGCGCTGAGCCGACGTGCCGTGGGTAAACGAGTCCGGCACCACGCGCCCTTGGCCCTGTTGCTGCAGGCGGTCATCGCCGATGGCGTTGGCGGCATTCAGTGCTTCTTCGATATCGCCGGGTTCCAGCCAGTTCAGGCGTTTTTGCGCGCGGTTGGCCCAGACGCCGGCAAAGCAGTCAGCCTGCAGCTCCTGGCGGACCAGTAGGCCGCCGTCGCCCTGCATCGGCCGGCCCTGCTGGCGCGCGGCCTGGATTTTGGACGAGATGCCAAGCAGGGTTTGTACGTGGTGCCCGACTTCGTGGGCGATTACATACGCCTGGGCGAAATCGCCGGCGGCCTGGAAGCGTTGCGACATTTCACGGAAAAAATCCAGGTCCAGGTACACCTGCTGGTCAGCCGGGCAGTAGAACGGGCCGCTGGCCGAGGTGGCGCCACCGCAGGCGGAGTTCACCCGGCCACGGAACAGGATCAGTTTCGGGTTCTTGTAAGCCAGGCCGTTCTCCTGGAACACCTGGCCCCAGGTGTCTTCGGTGTCGCCCAGCACCGCGCGCACGAAGTCGGCCTGCTCGTCGTTGGCCGGCGGAGCCTGACGCGATTGCGTGCTGACCGACGGCGCCTGCTCCATCTGGCCGGTCAATTGGCCGAGGATCTGCATCGGGTCCTGGCCGGTGAGCCAGCCGATGCCGACAATCAGCACGATAGCGGTCAGGCTCAGGCCCTTGCCGCCACCGAAGCGCATCCCGCCACCGCCGCCGCCGCTGTCATCGCGGGCATCGACCACGTTGTCGCTGCGTCGGCCTTTTTTCCATAGCATGGGGCAATCCTCTTGTTAACGGTCCGGCAAAAATATGGATGGAGTATGGTCGTAATCAGCGGCAATAGCCTTCGCCGCTGGCGACAATCAGGCAGTCTTTTTTATCGGCCAGCCATTTCAAGCCAGTGGCTGCGCCATCCCCGGCGCGCAGCACCTGCGGGCCGTCCGGGCGGGTGAAGGCGATGCCTTCGTCGGTTGCCTGGCCCTTGAACGTGCCGGACGCATCGGCATCCAGGCCATATTGCATGGTCAGGATGTAATGACCGCGGCCGATGCTGTCGTCCTTGGCGATGCTCAGATTCAAGCCTTCGACGCCGATCCACTTGCCGACCCATTTATCGGTGGGTGGCGTTTCCGGTACCAGGGTCGCCTGCACGGACGCGGGGGCGGGCTTGGGGGCTTCTTTCGGCGTTTTATCGCAGGCAGAGAGCAAGGCGAGGGCAGACAGGGCAAACAGGATTTTTTTCATAGCGGCAGGGCCTTGATTAAAAAGTGTGCAACGCCGGGGCGCGCGTGCAGGGTTGGACTCAAATCCACTGATTTAGTGCGCTGTTCGCCCGGTGTTTGGTTATGCTCTTGGGGCAGACGCATGCCCGGCTGCTAGATTACCTCGGTTGAGTGCCACCGTATTCAGCTCGCCACACAAGAGAATTCAATGACTGTCAGTACCCCGCTTTCCGGCGTCAACCATCCCTTCAAAGGCATCCTGCTGATTGTGCTGGCGACGTTCCTGTTCTCCAGCCACGATGCCCTGTCCAAATACCTGGCCGGGTTCTACCCGATCGTGATGGTGGTGTGGGCGCGGTACATGGTGCACACCTTGCTGATGGCCGGGATCTTCCTGCCGCAATCGGGCCTGCGCGTGCTGCGCAGCAAACGGCCGGGGATGCAGGTGGTGCGGGCGTTGTGCTTGTTGGGCACCAGCCTGTTCTTCACCACAGCGCTGCATTACATCCCGTTGGCGGAAGCCACGGCGGTGAATTTCCTTGCGCCGATCCTGGTGACGGCGCTCTCGGTGCCCCTGCTCGGCGAGCACGTCACGCGTGGCCAATGGCTGGCGGTGATCTGCGGGTTTGTCGGCGTGGTGATCATCATCCATCCGGGCGGTGAGCTGTTCACCCCGGCGGTGCTGCTGCCACTGTGCTCGGCGCTGTTCTTCTGCTTCTACCAACTGCTCACGCGCATCCTCAGCCAATACGACAGCCCCACCACCAGCAACTTCTTCGCCGGCCTGTGCAACACCCTGGTGATGAGTGCGATGGTGCCGTTCTTCTGGCAGGTGCCGACCCTGTGGCATGGGGTGATGATGCTGGCGCTGGGCACCTGTGGGATGACCGCGCACTTGATGCTCACCCAGGCGTTCCGCTTCGCGGCGCCGGCCTTGCTGGCGCCGTTCGGCTATTGCCAGATCGTGTTTGCGGGGTTGTTGGGTTGGCTGGTGTTCAGCCATACCCCCGACATGACCACGGTGGTCGGTATCGGGGTGATCTGCATGAGCGGCTTGGCCGCTGCCTGGCAGCAGCGGCGGCGTTGATTACACCTCTACCGTAGGAATCTTGCGCGGCGCCATGAAGTACATCCACACGAGTGCGATGAAATACATCGCCGGAATCAGGGTGAACAACAGCGTGTAGTTGTTGTTGGTCACGGTCAGGATATGGCCGACGATCTGGGTCATGAACATGCCGCCGATGGCCGCGCACATGCCGCCGAAGCCGAACACCGTGCTCATCATGTGCTTGGGCGTGTAGTCCATCACCAGGCTCCAGATGTTGGCGGTCCAGGCCTGGTGCGCGCCGATGGCCAGGGAGATGGCGAACACCGCGACCCACAATTGGCTGGAGCCGGCCGCCATGATCACGCCGACGATGCAGCAGGCGAACAAGAACATCGACAGCAGCCGTGCCTTGATCGAGTTCATCCCGCGACCGATCAGGAACGAGGACAGAATGCCGCCGCCCACGCTGCCGAAGTCGGCGGTGAGGTAGATGATGATCAGCGGAATGCCCATCTGCGTCACGTTGATGCCCAGGTTGTATTGCTGGTTCAGGAATGGCGGCAGCCAGTACAGGTAGAACCAGAACACCGGCGCGGTCAGCGAGTATGCCAGCGCGAAGGCCCAGGTGCCGCGCATGCGCAGGATGCGGCTGAACGGTACGCGGGGTTGTTCCGGCTCGACTTCCTGTTGCACATAGTCCAATTCGGATTGTTTAACGGTGGGATGCTCTTCCGGGTTGTAGTACTTCAAGCCCCACAACACCAGCCAGATACCCCCGAGCGCCGACATGCACAGGAACGCCGCCTGCCAGCCCCACACGTGCAGGATCAACGGCAGCAGCATGGGCGTCATCATCGCGCCGACGTTGGTGCCGGCGTTGAAAATGCCCGTCGCCACCGCGCGCTCGCCGGCCGGAAACCACAGTCGCGTGGTTTTCACGCACGCCGGGTAGTTGGCGGCCTCGGTCAACCCGAGGATAAACCGGCAGACCATGAAGCCGACGGCTGAGGTAGCCAGGCCGTGTGCGCCGGTGGCCAGGCTCCACAACAGCACCGCGCAGAAAAACACGCGCTTGACGCCTACCCGGTCGATCAAGCGGCCCTGCAGCACAAAGCCGATGGCGTAGCCGACCTGGAACCAGAAGTTGATATTGGCGTAGTCCATCGCCGTCCAGCTCATTTCCTTGGCCAGAATCGGTTGCATCACGCCCAGGGCGGCGCGGTCGATGTAGTTGAGGGTGGTGGCGAAGAACACCAGGGCCAGCATGCCCCAGCGGGTTTTACCCACGGCCAGGGCGCCGCGGATCTTGTCGCCGATGCCGGCGTGCGGGGTGCCGGGGCGCGCGGCCAGGGCGGAATTTTGCAGAGGCATGAGGTCGTACCCGTTTTTGAAATTTTTATGGTGTGATCTGGGTCTTGGTGCAAGGTCGATGGTGCGCAGTGGTTAAAAAGTCGTCAATTCATCAAAGGGGCATAGTGTTCGATAATCGCACCAAAAACTAACCGGTTCGTACATTTTAATTGCCGCGTGTAGGCTGTGGGCGAATAATTTGCCATAAACAACAATTGCCGGGAGTGACCCATGCAACGTTCCATCGCTACCGTGTCGTTGAGCGGCACCCTGCCGGAAAAGCTCGAAGCCATTGCCGCCGCCGGGTTTGATGGCGTTGAGATCTTTGAAAACGACCTGCTGTACTACGACGGCAGCCCGCGTGAAGTCCGGCAGATGTGCGCCGACTTGGGCATCGCCATTACCTTGTTCCAGCCGTTTCGAGACTTCGAGGGCTGCCGCCGTGATCGTCTGGCGCGCAACCTCGAGCGCGCCGAGCGCAAATTCGATCTGATGCAGGAGCTGGGCACCGACTTGGTGCTGGTGTGCAGTAATGCCTCGGCCGATTGCGTGGGCGATGAACGCATCCTGCTGGACGACCTCAGCCTGCTGGCCGAACACGCGGGCCGCCGTGGCTTGCGAATCGGCTATGAAGCGCTGGCCTGGGGCAAACATGTGAACACCTGGCAGCAGGTGTGGAACCTGGTGCGTCAGGTGGACCATCCCAGCCTGGGCGTGCTGCTCGACAGCTTCCACACCTTATCGCTCAAGGGCGACCCGAGTGGCATCGCCGAGATCCCCGGCGACAAAATCTTCTTCGTGCAAATGGCCGACGCGCCGATCCTGGCCATGGATGTGCTGGAGTGGAGCCGGCATTTTCGCTGCTTCCCCGGCCAGGGTGAGTTCGACCTGGCTGGGTTTCTCGCTCCGATCATCCAGAGTGGCTACACCGGGCCGTTGTCCCTGGAGATTTTCAACGACGGCTTTCGCGCCGCACCGACTCGGGCCAATGCGGCGGATGGTTTGCGCTCGTTGCTGTACCTGGAAGAGAAAACCCGCCAGCGCCTGGCGGCGGAACAACCCGCCGCGCCCGTGGATATCCTGTTCGAGACCCCGGCGGCCAGCGAGTACGACGGCATCGAATTCCTCGAATTTGCGGTGGATGAAAGCCTCGGCGCCAAGCTGACCCATTGGTTGGAACGCCTGGGCTTCGCCAAGGCCGGCCAGCATCGCTCCAAGAACGTGAGCCTGTTGCGCCAGGGCGATATCAACCTGATCCTCAATTGCGAACCTTATTCCTTTGCCCACAACTTTTTCGAGGCCCATGGGCCGTCGTTGTGTGCCACGGCGATTCGGGTCAAGGACAGCGCCAAGGCGCTGGAGCGGGCGGTGGCTTACAAGGGCCAGCCCTATCGCGGCCTGGTCGGGCCCAATGAACTGGAGTTGGCGGCCGTGCGCGCGCCGGATGGCAGCTTGATTTACCTGGTGGACCAAAGCGAAGGCGGGCTATACGACACCGATTTCAACCTGCAACCCGTCACCGCCAGCGGCGGCTTGCTGCGCATCGACCATATGGCCATGGCCCTGCCGGCCGACAGCCTCGACAGCTGGGTGCTGTTCTACAAAAGCTTGCTGGATTTTGAAGCCGATGACGAAGTGGTGCTGCCCGACCCTTACGGCCTGGTCAAAAGCCGCGCACTGCGCAGCCGCTGCAGTTCGATTCGCCTGCCGCTGAATATTTCCGAGAACCGCAATACCGCCATTTCCCACGCGCTTTCGAGCTATCGCGGCTCGGGCGTGCACCACATTGCCTTCGATTGCGCGGATATTTTCGCCGAGGTGCGCCGGGCCAAGGAGGCCGGGGTGCCGCTGTTGGATATCCCGCTCAACTACTACGACGATTTGGCCGCACGCTTTGATTTCGACGATGAGTTCCTCAGCGAGCTGGCGTACTACAACGTGCTGTACGACCGCGACGCCCAGGGCGGTGAGCTGTTTCATGTCTACACCGAAGCCTTCGAGGGGCGGTTTTTCTTCGAGATCATCCAGCGCAAGAACGGCTATGCCGGTTATGGCGCGGCCAACGTGGCGGTGCGTTTGGCAGCGATGGCCAAGTCACGCAGCGGTGCGGTGCGTCAGGCGCGTTTATAACGGTGGGGAGGTGCTTCCTTCGGGGAGCGCCTCGGCCCATAATCGGGCCTGCATAAAAACGCCGTGAGCGCACCATGACCCTGACTCCCGACCTCTCTGCCGTGTCAGATGCACCGCGCAAGAGTCGCAAGAACAATCCGGAAAAGACCCGCGAGAATATTCTCCAGGAAGCCATTGTCGAGTTCGTTCAGCAGGGCCTGTCCGGCGCCCGCGTGGACGCCATCGCCGAGCGCATCCACACTTCCAAGCGCATGATCTATTACTACTTCGGCAGCAAGGAGCAGCTCTACGTCGAGGTGCTGGAGAAGCTCTACGGCGATATTCGCAACACCGAAACCCGCATGAACCTAACGGCCCTGGAGCCGCGCGAAGCGATCCGCCGGCTGGTGGAGTTCACCTTCGACCACCATGACCAGAACGTGGATTTCGTGCGCATTGTCAGCATCGAAAATATCCACAACGCCGAGTACGTAAAGCGCACCAGTACGATCAAGGACATGAACAGCAAAATTCTTGAGGGGCTCGGTGAGACCCTGCGTCGCGGCGCTGAAATGGGGCTGTTTCGCGAAGGGTTGGAGCCGCTGGATGTGCATCTGTTGATCAACTCGTTCAGTTTTTACCGTGTATCCAACCGGCATACCTTCAGTGAGATCTTTCAGATTGAACTGTCGGATGAGGCGATCAAGCAGCGGCACCGGGAGATGATCTGCGAGTCGGTATTGCGCTACCTGCAAGCTTGAGAACTGGCTGTACGCGGTCAATGTGGGAGGGGCTTGCTCCCGATAGCGGTCTGTCAGCTGAGCATGTTCCGGCTGATACACCGCTATCGGGGGCAAGCCCCCTCCCACATTTGAACTGTGTTTTTCAGTCAGCTTTCCATGCTCTGGAAGTGCGCCAACATCCTGCCAGCATCCGCCGCCTCGCCACTGAATAGCTCAAACGCCTTCACCGCCTGAAACACCGCCATATTGCCGCCATCCAACGTGCGGCAACCCAAGGCGCGTGCGTCGCGCAGCAACTCGGTTTCCAATGGGAAATACACGATTTCCGCCACCCACAGCCCTGCATGTAATAACGCGGGGGGCACCGGTGTGCCGGGCAGCTTGGCCATGCCCATCGGTGTGGTGTTGACCAGGCCGTCCGCCTCCGCCATGGCATTGATCAAGTCGCTGCCGACCTGGGCACGACCGGTGCCAAAACGCCGGGCGAGGTTATCCACAAGTTCGCGGGCGCGGAGGCTGTCCAGGTCAAAAATGCTCAGCTGTTCAACGCCCTCGGCCAGCAGCGCATGCGCCACTGCCGCGCCCGCACCGCCGGCGCCCATCTGCACTACGCGTTGGCGTGGCACGTCATTCAAGTTGCGGCGGAAACCCTCGGCGAACCCCAGGCAATCGGTGTTATGGCCGATGCGCTTGCCGTCTTTGAATACCACGGTGTTGACCGCGCCAATGCCCTTTGCCTCGTCGGACAATTCATCGAGCAACGGCAGGATCGCCTGCTTGCACGGGTAGGTAATGTTCAAGCCGGTGAAATGCATCTGCTCGGCGGCACGTAGCAGCTCGGGCAGGGCGTGGCTGTCCAGGCGTAGCGCTTGCAGGTCGATCAGGCGATACAGGTAGCGCAGGCCCTGGGCGTCACCTTCCTGCTCATGCAGGGCGGGCGTGCGGGAGGCCTGGATGCCGGCGCCGATCAGGCCGGCGAGAACGCGTGGTTTCATCAGGCGCATCCTTTCAACGAGTGGCTGAAATGTTCCAGGGCCAAGTGGTAGCCATGGCTGCCAAACCCGGCCAGCACCGCCTTGGCGATGGGCGAGACAAAGGAGTGATGACGAAACGCCTCACGGGCATGCACGTTGGATAAATGCACCTCGATCACCGGCACTTCGCTGGCCACCAGCGCATCGCGAATCGCCACCGAGGTATGAGTCCAGGCCGCCGGGTTGATCACGATCCCGGCGCAACGTGCGCGGGCGGCGTGGATCCAGTCGAGCAGTTCGCCCTCGTGGTTGGTCTGGCGAAACTCGATGGTCAGCCCGAGCTTTTCCGCGCTGCGCCCACAGAGGGCGGCGATGTCGGCCAGGGTTTCGTGGCCATAGGTGGCAGGCTCGCGAGTACCGAGCAGGTTGAGATTGGGGCCGTTGAGCACCAGCACGATAGGCGGCATAGAGGGGTCTCCACAGTTTTTATTGGTTGTGGAGATAAAATGTACTGAATGGTTAGTTTGGTCAAATGAAGTCGCCGGACCTGTTCGATTATCGAACCGTTAATCAGCAGGAGCTGCTGTTGATGAAGTGTTACGACGGATTGCAGTGTAAACACGATTTACGGGCGTGGCCGGAGTCTCCCCAGCTGTCGGCATGAGTGGTTACAACCCGGCGTTCGCCGGTGTGTTCGTCGTTACTAATCTTTGAAGCAGCTTCGTGAGCATGAAGCCGGTTGCCGGGTGACACGTGAAAATTGTTACCGGGCGGAAAATAACCTAACGGATGGGTTACGATGAGAGTAGGTGCTTACAAGGGATATGTAATCTCGGTATTTCTCAGGGATGAGCATTGCCCGCCTCATGTGCATGTCAGGGGAAGGGCGTGGGATGCGCGCTTTCGTTTCAGTTTTCTGGATGGGGACGTGGAGCTGTGGGATGTAAACCCTGAACGCTGCCGACCACCCAAGGCGGTCTTGGAGGAATTACGCGAGGCAATAATGCAGCGGCACTACTTGGCACGGGCACGCAGGATCTGGTGGGAAAACCTTCAAACAGTTTGCCTGGAGAACCATTCTTGGGATTGGGAAACCAGTGAGTTGTTGCCGGGGTTGATCATTCGGCGGGGTGTTTATGTGATCGCACGTGCGCGGCACGATGTCGTGGGGCAAAAAACAATTTTGAGCCTGGTCAGGGCACCAGGGTCTGTGGAGATTGAATTATGAAGAAAATCGTAAAAGCCAAAGTCAAACCCTACGTGCCTCTCAGCGATGCTGACGTCGACAAGGCAATCGCCCGTGGGCGCAAGCTGAAACGTCTGTATGCCAACGCCAGCAACGTGCGCTATCAAGACGACTGCATCTCCATTGGCTTCAGCGATGGCAGCCGTGTCATGTTGCCGGTGGCCGGTCTGCCGGAGTTCGAGAAGTTTTCGCAGCAGGATTTCCAGCAATTGGAGGTGGGTTTCGGCGGCAAGGCGCTTTGCTGCGAGGCCCAGGACCTGGACGTTTCGATCACTGGCCTTATCGCCACAAGCCAGCCTCTGATGGACCTCGCCACGAGCCTGGTAGCCTCCCGAAACGGTCGCAAACGCAGCGCCGCCAAATCGGCCGCCGCCCGGGCCAATGGCAAGAAGGGCGGCCGGCCGCGCAAGGAAGTGTTGGAACCCGGCGACTCGACGGACACATGAATTTCAGTGTGGGAGCTGATGATGCCTGACAGCGTTATCGACGGGTCAGCAACACCCCCGATTCCATATGATGCGTCCACGGAAACTGGTCAAACATTGCGCATTGGGTAATGCGGTGCGTGTCGTGCAACTGCGCGATGTTCGCTGCCAGTGTTTCGGGGTTGCAGGAGATATACAGGATGTTGTCGAAGCGCCGGGTCAGTTCGCAGGTGTCCGGGTCCATGCCGGCGCGGGGCGGGTCGACGAAGACGCTGCCGAATGCGTAGCTTTTCAGGTCGATGCCGTGCAGACGGCGGAACGGGCGCACTTCATTCAGGGCCGCGGTGAGTTCTTCGGCGGAGAGGCGCACCAGGGTGACGTTATCCACGGCATTTTCATCGAGGTTGCTCAACGCCGCATTCACTGAGGTCTTGCTGATTTCAGTGGCCAGCACCTTACGCACGCGGGTCGCCAGCGGCAGGGTGAAGTTGCCGTTGCCGCAGTACAGCTCCAGCAAGTCGTCCGGGCGATCACCCAGGGCGTCGTACGCCCAGTTGAGCATCTTCTGGTTCACCGTGCCGTTGGGCTGGGTGAAGGCGCCTTCGGGTTGGCGGTAGCTGAAGGTGCGGCCACCGACCTCGAGTTTTTCCACCACGTAGTCGCGGCCGATCACATCGCGCTTGCCCTTGGAACGGCCAATGATGCTCACGTTCAGCTCAGCCGCCAGCTTGTTCGCTGCGGTGTGCCAGTGTTCATCCAGCGGGCGGTGATAGCACAGGGTGATCATCGCGTCGCCGGCCAGGGTGGTGAGGAACTCCACCTGGAACAGTTTGTGGCTCAGGGCGGCACTGGCTTGCCAGGCGGCCTTGAGCTGCGGCATCAACTGGTTGATGCGCTGGCTGGCGATGGGAAACGCTTCGATCAGGATCGGCGTGCGCTTGTCGTCCTGGGCGAACATCGCGTAGTGGCGCTCGCCGCCTTCGCGCCACAGGCGGAACTCCGCGCGCAGGCGGAAGTGCTGCAGCGACGAGTCGAAAACCTGCGGCTCGGGGGCGTCGAACGGTGCCAGCAGGTCACGCAGGCGCGTGACCTTGTCTTGCAGTTGAGCGGTGTAGTGTGCGGCGTCGAAAGTCATGCGTTGAACCAGCCCAGCTTGATCACGAACAGAATCGACAGAATCACCAGGGCCGGGTTCAGCTCACGGTAGCGGCCCGAAAGCAGCTTGATGGCGGTCCAGGCGATGAAACCGAAGGCGATGCCGTTGGCGATGGAGTAAGTGAAGGGCATCGCCAGGGCGGTGATTACCACCGGCGCGGCCACAGTAATGTCATCCCAGTCGATTTCGGCCAGGCCGGACGTCATCAAGACGGCCACGAATAGCAGCGCCGGCGCGGTGGCGAAGGCCGGTACGCTGGCTGCCAGCGGTGAGAAGAACAGCGCCAGCAGGAACAGAATCGCGACCACGATGGCGGTCAAGCCGGTACGGCCACCGGCGCTCACGCCAGCGGCAGATTCGATGTAGCTGGTGGTGGTCGAAGTACCCAGCAGCGAGCCGGCCATGGCCGCCGTACTGTCGGCGATCAGCGCACGGCCCATTTTCGGCATGTGGCCGTCCTTGCCCATCAGGCCGGCGCGCTTGGCGACGCCGATCAGGGTGCCGGAGTTGTCGAACAGGTCGACGAACAGGAACGCGAAGATCACGCTGACCAGGCCGATGTCCAGCGCGCCCTTGATGTCCAGTTGCAGGAAGGTCGGGGCCAGGGACGGTGGCATCGAGGTCACGCCGCCGAACGGGGTGAAGCCCATCACAATGGACACGATGGTCACCGCCAGGATGCCGATCAGCACCGCACCACGCACGGCCAGGGCTTCCAGCGCCACGATCAGCACAAAACCGAGGGTGGCCAGGATCGGCGCCGGTTGTTTCAGGTCGCCCAGGCCCACCAGCGTGGCCGGATTGGCGACCACGATACCGGCGTTGTGCAAGGCGATCAGCGCCAGGAACAGGCCGATACCGGCGGCAATCGCCGAGCGCAGGGGCAGGGGAATGCTGTTGATGATCCACTCACGGATACGGAAGATCGACAGCAGGAAGAACAGCACCGCCGAAATGAACACCGCGCCCAATGCCACCTGCCAGGTGTGGCCCATGTGCAGGACCACGGTGTAGGTAAAGAAAGCATTGAGGCCCATGCCCGGGGCGAGGGCGATCGGGTAGTTGGCGATCAGGCCCATCACGGTCGAACCGATGGCCGCCGCCAGGCAGGTCGCGACAAACACCGCGCCTTTGTCCATGCCGGTTTCGCCGAGGATGCTCGGGTTCACGAACAGGATGTAGGCCATGGCCAGGAATGTCGTGATACCCGCGAGAATCTCGGTGCGCACGTTGGTGTTGTGGGCTTTGAGTTGAAACAGCTTTTCCAGCATGCCGGCTCCCTGTGACGCTATCTTGCGTCGTGATTTGTTGACCTCTAAGTCAAAGCACAAACTGCGCCAAGCGCTTGTGGCTTCAGAGAGGATCGGAAAAAGCGGCGCATCATACCAGCAGCCGAGGCTGTGTGGCGCATGGCCTTGAGGCATACTGCGCCGACGTTCAACAGCAGGTCATCGACAGCATGAAAAAAGCCAACGCGTGGAGTCTAGCTCTGATCCCTTGTCTGGGCCTGTGGCTCGGCGCGGCACCGGTGTGGGGCGCGGCTGCACCGGCCTTGAGCGAGGTGCGGGTGTTCAAGGTCGAATCGGCGAAGTGCAGCGAGGCCATCCCGGACCGTGTACAGACCACCCAGATGTGCGAGCATCGTGGGCCCACGAAGGTTTCGGTGATGGAGGTCGGCCTGGGCAACAGCCCGATGGGCCGCTTCAATGGCGCCGAGTTGAACGGGCAGCGCACGGCGGTGTGCCAGGTGGGCAACATCAGTGAGGCCTGTAACGGCGTGGGCACACTGATGGGCTACATCTATGTGTTTGACCTCAACGTGCAAGCCCAGGGTTGGTTCGAGTTCACCAATACCTCGATCAATCCTCCGCAAAACACCCTGAAAGCCCAGCTCAATATCCGCTGATCAATTGGCTTGAACGCTCAAAACCCTGGGAAGTCGTACCCCTGAGACGGCGATTTCCCTGAACGCCGCGGATGTACATCAACCCGTGAGGTGTTTATGAGCGCGACCCCCAATGGCGCGGCGGCCCAGCCGTTCGTCGCCCACCCGATACGCTTGACCTTGAATGGCCAGGATCGCCAATTGAGTGTGTTGCCCTGGACCACCTTGCTGGACCTGCTGCGCGAACAATTGGACCTGGTCGGCAGCAAAAAGGGCTGCGACCATGGCCAGTGCGGCGCGTGCACCGTCTTGCGTGACGGCAAGCGCGTAAACGCCTGCCTGACCCTGGCCGTGATGTGCGACGGCGCCGAGCTGACCACCATCGAAGGCTTGGCCGACGGCGACCAACTGCACCCGATGCAGCAAACCTTCATCAAGCACGATGCCTTCCAATGCGGCTACTGCACCCCCGGCCAGATTTGCTCGGCGGTCGGCCTGGCCAACGAAGGCCGCGCCCACGACAGTGCCCAGGTGCAGGAATTGATGAGCGGCAATCTGTGCCGCTGCGGTGCCTACAGTAATATCCGCGCGGCCATCGAAGAGGCGCTGCCGGCGTGCAGCAACCGGGGAGGTGAGCAATGAACCCCTTCCATTACAGCAAACCGGCCGACGTGCACGAGGCGGTGCACCTGAGCAGCGCGGCATCGCGCTTTATTGCCGGGGGCACCAACCTGCTGGACCTGATGAAAGAGAACATCAGCCGCCCCGAACACCTGATCGATATCACCGGACTGCCGCTCAATGCCATCGAAGAAACCGCCGACGGCGGCCTTCGTATCGGCGCGCTGGTCAGTAATGCCGACCTGGCCTGGCACCCGCTCATCGAGGAGCGTTACCCATTACTGTCCCAGGCCATTCTTGCCGGGGCCTCGCCGCAACTGCGCAACATGGCCAGTACCGGTGGCAACCTGCTGCAACGCACCCGTTGCTACTATTTCTATGACGCCACGGTGCCGTGCAACAAGCGTGAGCCCGGCAGCGGCTGCCCGGCGCGCACCGGCTTGAACCGCATCCATGCGATCCTCGGCGCCAGCGAGCAGTGCGTCGCCACCCACCCTTCGGACATGTGCGTGGCCCTGGCGGCGCTGGAGGCGCGGGTGCATGTCGAAGGGCGCGGCGGGGCGCGGGTCATCGAGTTCGCCGACTTCCACCGCCTGCCCGGCGATGCACCGCAACGCGACAACCAATTGGCCGACGACGAACTGATCACCGCCATTGAATTGCCTGCCGATAACCTGGCCCGCCACAGCCACTACCTGAAAATTCGCGACCGTGCGTCCTACGCGTTCGCGCTGGTGTCGGTTGCCGCCGCGTTGGAATTGAACGGCGACGAGATCATCGACGCCCGCCTGGCCCTTGGCGGTGTGGCCCACAAACCCTGGCGCGACCGCGCGGTAGAGGCGTCGCTGATAGGTCGCAGCGTCAGCCGCGAAACCTTCAGTAACGCTGCCGATGCCCTGCTGCAGGATGCCGAGCCGCTGCAACACAACGGCTTCAAGATCAAGCTGACGCGCCGCGCAATCATTCGTGCACTGAGCGACGCTGCGGTCGCAGGAGAACAGCCATGAGCGCCATCGGCAAACCCCTGGACCGTGTCGACGGTCTGCTCAAGGTCACCGGCAAAGCGCGTTATGCCGGTGAATTTCCCGAGGACGGCCTGCTGCATGGCAGCGTGGTGTCGAGCACCATCGCCAAAGGCCGTGTCCTGCGCATCGATGCCTCCAGGGCTTTGGCACTGCCGGGTGTGGTGGAGGTCATTCATCACCTCAATCGCCCCAAAATCGCCAGCTACGACGATGCCTTCGCCGATGCGGATGCTGCCGACGGCTCGCCATTTCGCCCGCTGTATAACGACCGCGTGCTCTACAGCGGCCAGCCCCTGGCCCTGGTGATCGCCGATAACCTGGAGTTGGCGCGGCATGCCGGCTCGCTGGTCGACATCGAGTACGCGGCGGAAGGTTTCGAAACCGACCTGATCGCCCAGCAGCAATCGGCTCACCCTTCACCTCAGACGCCGCCCGGGCCGCGTGGCAACTTCCAGGCCGAATGGGCCGGTGCCGCCATCAGCCTCGATCTGCACTACAGCACGCCCATCGAACACCATAACCCGATGGAACCCCACGCCAGCACCGTGCTGTACCAGCCCGACGGCACCCTGCATATCCACGATAAAACCCAGGGCCCGCAGAACTGCCAGGCGTATGTGCAAAAAGTCTTTGGCCTGGATAAGAGCCAGGTACGCATCTTCGCCGCGTTCGTCGGTGGCGCGTTTGGGTCGGGCCTGCGCCCACAGTACCAATTGCCGCTGGCGGTGATGGCATCGCTGGCGCTCAAGCGCTCGGTGCGCGTGACCCTGACCCGCCAACAGATGTTCACCTTCGGCTACCGCCCGCGCACCTTGCAGCGCTTGCAGATGGGCGCCGCCGCCAACGGGCGCTTGCTGGCCCTGGGGCATACCGCGATTGGCCAGACTTCGCGCTTCGAGGATTTCAGCGAACACGTGGTGGAATGGAGCGGCATGCTCTACCACTGCGATAACGTGCAATTGACCTACAAACTGGTGCCGCTGGACGTCTTCACCCCACTGGACATGCGCGCTCCCGGCGCCGCCCTGGGCGTGATCGGCCTGGAATGCGCCATGGACGAACTGGCCTGCGCCCTGGCCATCGACCCGGTGCAACTGCGCCTGATCAATTACGCCGAACGTAACCAGAACGAAGACAAGCCCTGGTCGAGCAAAGCCCTGCGCGAGTGTTACAGCGAAGGTGCCGAGCGTTTTGGTTGGAGCCAGCGCAACCCCGAACCACGCAGCATGCGCGACGGCCGCCAGTTGATCGGCTGGGGCATGGCCGGTGGTGTGTGGGAAGCCATGCAGATGAAAGCCAGCGCCAAGGCGCGCCTCGATACGAGCGGCAAACTCACCGTCAGCAGCGCCACCACCGATATCGGCACGGGCACCTACACCGTGATGACCCAGATCGCGGCGCAGGCCAGCGGTGTGGCGGTGGAGGACGTGGTGTTTTTGCTCGGTGATTCCTCACTGCCTACCGCGCCGCTGCAAGGCGGTTCGTTTACCGTGTCGTCCGTCGGCACCGCCGTGCAGCAAGCCTGCGAGGCCTTGACCGCCAAACTGCTGGCCGTTGCCCGGCAGACTTACCCGGTGTTCAAGGATGCCGAGTCCGTGCGCTTTGAAGACGGCCAACTGCACACCGGCGATGTGAGTGTGTCGTTGGCCCAACTGGTCAAGGACAGCGGCGAGGACGCGCTTGAGGTGCAGGTCGACAGCGAGCCCGACAAGAAGCGCGAGGGCTATGCCACGGCCACCCATTCGGCGGTGTTTGTCGAAGTGCGGGTAGATGAAGACTTGGGCACCATCAAGGTCAGCCGCGTGGTCAGCGCGATTGCGGCCGGGCGCGTGGTCAACCCGAAAATGGCGCGCAGCCAGATCCTCGGCGGGGTGGTGTGGGGCATCGGCATGGCGCTGCACGAAGAGACCCAGGTCGACCATCAGCTGGGTCGCTACATGAACCACAGCCTGGCCGAGTACCACATCCCGGTGAATGCCGATATCGGTGAGATTGACGTGGTGTTTGTCCAAGAGCACGACGAAATCGTCAATGCGCTCGGGTCCAAGGGCGTGGGCGAAATCGGCATTGTCGGGGTGGCGGCGGCGGTGGCGAATGCCATCTATCACGCCACTGGCAAGCGGGTTCGGGAGTTTCCGATCACCCTGGACAAAGTGCTCTAAAACACACCGCGTAACTCATGTGGGAGGGGGCTTGCTCCCGATGACGGAGTATCAGTCGAGGATGATGTGACTGATCTACCGCTATCGGGGGCAAGCCCCCTCCCACATTTATCCTGTTCAAGGCTCAGGTTATGCGGTGGGCTTCAGCCCGGGCTCTTCCACCGGCACATGCATCCGGTCCCGATTCGCCAGGGTCGGGAACAGCTTGATCCACACCCCGGTCACCACCAGCGTACCAATCCCGCCCATGACGACGGCGGGCACGGTGCCGAACCAATGGGCGGTGATCCCTGATTCGAACTCACCCAATTGATTGGAAGCACCGATAAACAGGCCGTTGACTGCGCTGACCCGGCCGCGCATCTCATCCGGCGTTTCCAACTGCACGAACGACGCCCGGATCACCATGCTGATCATATCCGCCGCGCCCAGCACCACCAGCACCCCCAGGGAAAACCAGAACGAGGTCGACAGCCCGAACGCGATGGTTGCCACGCCGAACACCCCGACTGCGGTGAACATCACGCGGCCGACCTTGCGGTCCACCGAGAAACGCGCCAGCCACAACGACATCAACAGCGCCCCCACCGCTGGTGCCGAGCGCAACAGGCCCAGGCCCCAGGGGCCGGTCAGCAGGATGTCCTTGGCGAACACCGGCAACAACGCGGTGGCGCCGCCCAGCAGCACGGCAAACAGGTCCAGGGAAATGGCGCCGAGGATGTCCGGCCGGCTGCGGATAAAGCGAATCCCTGCCAGCAGCGAATCCAGGGTGGCCTTGCCTTTGTTCAGCGGCGTCTGGCGCGCAGGCAGGTTCAGGGTCAAGCCGCAGGCGATCAGGTACAGCACTACCGTCGGGCCGTACACCCAAACGCTGCCGAACGCATAGAGCAAACCACCGAGGGCCGGGGCGACGATCGTCGCCAATTGCTGGGCCGATTGCGACGAGGCCACGGCCCGGGGGAATAGCGCGCTGGGCACGATACTCGGCAGCAATGCCTGGGTGGTGGGCATTTCGAATGAACGCGCGGCGCCCAGCAGGAAAGCGAGGATGAAGATCATCTCGCGGGTCACGTTGCCGGTCAGGCCGCCGATGGCCAGGGACAGGGCAATCAGCGCCTGTACGGTCTGGCAGATGGCAGCGACTTTGCGTCGCTCATAGCGATCGGCCACATGCCCGGTGTGCAGCATGAACAGCACGCGCGGCACGAACTCCACCAGGCCGACCAGCCCCAGGTCCAGCACATTGCCAGTCAGTTGGTAGAGGTTCCAGCCGATGGCCACGGTCAGCATCTGGAAGCCGCTGGCGGTAAAGATCCGCGCCAGCCAGAACGCGATGAAGGGGCGGTGGTGACGTAACAGCAACGCAGGTTCACTAGGCATTGGGAGTACAGGTCGAGACCGAAAGGAATGGCGAGATTAGCATTGTGTTGTAACAAATAGTTGCAATAACCCTGGTGAGGCAAGCTGTCACGCGGCAAAAGACCACACAACCGGGCAGCGCAAATGGGACTACTCTTTCAACGATGCTTGATCCAGATCAACACCCGCACCGGGATTGTTCTGGCGGCCGAAAGGCCAGATTCCCTACGTGACGGGTAAAAAAAGAAACGAATTGAAATTCGTCACACTCCATATCCGTGGGGGCAGTGGGTGCAGGCTCCGAGCCCGCAGCCGGTATTACCTGACAGAGGAAGACTTATGTTCGGTTTGGAGGCGCTAGATCTCGCCCGAATTCAATTTGCGTTCACCATCTCGTTTCACATCCTGTTCCCGGCGATCACCATCGGCCTGGCCAGTTACCTTGCGGTGCTGGAGGGTTTGTGGCTCAAGACCCGTAACGACACTTACCGCGACCTCTACCATTTCTGGTCGAAGATCTTTGCCGTCAACTTCGGCATGGGCGTGGTCTCGGGCCTGGTCATGGCGTATCAGTTCGGCACCAACTGGAGCCGCTTCTCCGACTTCGCCGGCGCCGTCACCGGGCCGCTGCTGACGTACGAAGTGCTCACCGCCTTCTTCCTCGAGGCGGGTTTCCTTGGCGTGATGCTGTTCGGCTGGAACAAGGTAGGGCGCAACCTGCACTTCTTCTCCACCGTGATGGTGGCTATCGGTACGCTGATCTCGACCTTCTGGATCCTCTCATCCAATAGCTGGATGCAGACGCCCCAAGGCTTTGAAATCGTTGATGGCCGAGTGATCCCCACCGATTGGTTCGCCGTGGTCTTCAACCCATCGTTCCCCTACCGCCTGGCGCACATGGCTACTGCGGCCTTCGTGGCCACGGCGTTCTTCGTCGGCTCGTCGGCGGCCTGGCACCTGCTGCGCGGCAAGGACAATCCGGCGATCCGCAAGATGCTCTCGATGGCGATGTGGATGGCCTTGATCGTCGCGCCCATCCAGGCGGTGATCGGCGACTTCCACGGCCTCAACACCTTGAAGCACCAGCCGGCAAAAATTGCCGCGATTGAAGGCCACTGGGAAAACATCGGCAATGAACCCACACCGCTGATCCTGTTCGGCTGGCCGGACATGAAGGCTGAAAAAACCAAGTACGCGGTGGAAATTCCCTACCTGGGCAGCCTGATCCTGACCCACTCGTTGGATAAACAGGTGCCGGCGCTCAAGGAATTCCCGCCTGAAGACCGTCCTAATTCGACCGTGGTGTTCTGGTCGTTCCGGGTCATGGTCGGCCTGGGCTTGCTGATGATCTTCACCGGCTTGTTCAGCCTGTGGCTGCGCCGGGGCGACAAGATGTATACGTCCAAGCCGTTCCTGTACCTGGCCTTGTGGATGGGCCCCTCCGGCCTGATCGCGATTCTCGCTGGCTGGTTCACCACCGAAATCGGTCGCCAGCCGTGGGTGGTCTACGGGCTGATGCGCACGGCGGATGCGTCCTCCGGGCATAGCCTGGCGCAGATGACCATCACCCTGGTGCTGTTTGTGGTGGTGTACTTCGCGCTGTTCGGTGCGGGCCTGGGTTACATGATGCGTCTGGTGCGCAAAGGGCCTGTGATTCACGAAGTCACTGAGCCGACCCATGGTGGTCCTGGCCAGAAACGCACACCGGCCCGTCCGCTGTCCGCTGCCGATGATGGCACCGACAACGACCACGACGACATCCAGCACAAGGGGAATTGAGATGGGCATTGATCTGCCGCTGATCTGGGCTGTGATTATCATTTTCGGGATCATGATGTACGTGGTCATGGACGGTTTCGACCTGGGGATCGGCATCCTGTTTCCGTTCGTACCGGGCAAGACTGACCGCGACGTCATGATGAACACCGTGGCACCGGTGTGGGATGGCAATGAGACCTGGCTGGTATTGGGTGGCGCGGGACTGTTTGGTGCGTTCCCGCTGGCCTATTCCGTGGTGTTGTCGGCGTTGTACCTGCCGCTGATCCTGATGCTGATCGGGCTGATTTTTCGTGGCGTGGCCTTTGAGTTCCGCTTCAAGGCCAAGGACCACAAGCGTCACCTGTGGGACAAGGCGTTTATCGGCGGTTCGCTGACGGCCACGTTCTTCCAAGGCGTGGCGCTGGGGGCGTTTATCGATGGGATTCCGGTGGTCAACCGCCAGTTCGCCGGAGGCTCGCTGGACTGGCTCACGCCGTTTACGATGTTCTGTGGCGTGGCATTGATCGTGGCGTATGCGCTGCTCGGCTGCACCTGGCTGATCATGAAGACCGAAGGCAAGTTGCAGGAACAGATGCACAACCTGGCGCGGCCGCTGGCCTTCGTGGTGCTGGCCGTGATCGGTATCGTGAGTATCTGGACACCGCTGACCCACCCGGAAATCGCTTCGCGCTGGTTCACCCTGCCGAACCTGTTCTGGTTCCTGCCGGTGCCGGTGCTGGTACTGGTGACCATGTACGGGCTGATCCGCGCCGTGGCACGCAATGCGCACTACACGCCGTTCCTGCTGACGCTGGTATTGATTTTCCTGGGTTATAGCGGCCTGGGGATCAGCCTGTGGCCGAACATCATCCCACCGTCGGTATCGATCTGGGACGCCGCCGCACCGCCGCAGAGCCAGGGCTTCATGCTGGTAGGCACCTTGTTCATCATCCCGTTCATCCTGGGCTACACCTTCTGGAGCTACTACGTGTTCCGCGGCAAGGTCACCCACGAAGACGGTTATCACTAGGAGGGTCGCGACATGGCGGGCAAACCTTCGTTGCACGACATCGAACAGGCCGAGAAACAGCCGCTGTGGCGGCGCCTTGGGTGGTTGGCGATGATCTGGACCGGCAGTGTGCTAGCCCTGTTTATCGTCGCCAGCCTGATGCGCATGTTCATGAGTGCGGCGGGCCTTACCACACACTGACATCCCGATCCGGGCCTTGCGGTCCGGCTCTTTCAGCCCTGTTCTTCTATAGAAGGCAGGGCTTTTTTTATTTGCGCGCCTTGAGAATGACGAACTTGGGCGTGGCCGCCACGTGTTCGACGCCACGGAACAGGCGCGCCAGCTTGCTGTGATAACCCAGGTGACGGTTGCCCACGATATACAACGCGCCGCCTACCACAAGGGCTTCCCGTGCCTGCTGGAACATGCGCCAGGCGAGGAAATCGCCCACCACCTGCTGCTGGTGGAACGGCGGGTTGCACAGCACCACGTCCAACGACTGCGCTTGCTGGCCGGCCAGGCCGTCGCCAGCACGCACGATCACGTCACGTGCCCCCAGGGCGGCCTGCCAATTCTCGGTGGCTGACTGCACCGCCATGAACGACTCATCCACCAGGGTGTACTGCGCGTCGGGGTTGTGCAGCGCGCTGGCAATCGCCAATACGCCGTTGCCGCAGCCCAGGTCCGCGACGCGGGCGCTGCCCAGGTTGTTCGGCAAGTGGGGCAGGAAGGCGCGCGTGCCGATGTCCAGGCCTTCGCGGCAGAACACATTGGCATGGTTGAGCAATTCGATGGCCGGTGTATCCAGCGTGTAGCGGGTAGGGTAGGGCGATACTGGCGCCGGTCGATCGGCAACGCTGGCGATCAGCAGCCGGGCCTTTTTTACCGCCAGCGTGGCGTGCATCGGCCCGATATAACGTTCCAGCAGCTCGCCAGCGGCGCGTGGCAAGTGTTTGAGCATGGCCCCGGCGATCACTTCGGCGCCCGGCGCCAACTGCCCGTGCAGCCGAATCAACTGTTCTTCCAGCAGCGCCAGGGTTTTTGGCACCCGGAGCAGCACCCGATCGAAAGGCCCGACCGGCACCTGGCTGGCCGGCACGAACGTCACCGCATCAAACGCTTTGCCGTTGCGCACCAGGTTTTTCTCCAGGCCCTGGGCGGCGAGGAACGAGTCCCCGCTGGAGGTCACCTGCACCTGGCCTTCAAGGCTGGCCGCGAGCGCACCGAAGCTGTCATTGAGCACCAGCACACGGGTTGCCGCGTTGGGTTGCTGGCTGGCGAGATGGCTGAGCAGGTACTCATCGGCGGCATCGAAGGCTTGCAGCGGGTCATTGGATTGCTCGGGCTGACGAATCAAATCGAGTTGGGCGAAAGGGCTGTCAAGCAGGGGCATGGCGGGGGAGGCTCTGGGTAATCGACGGAACCGTCTAAGTGAACAGCGAAGCAACCTCTGAAAGGGCAGCATCAACACTCAGAATTGGCCGTAAATGTTACTTTTTTTTGACTGCGATGACATGCGGTGTTTCTTGTCAGGGCTAAAACAGTCCTGCTTTAGAGGCGCTGAGCACGGCCTGGATCTTATTGTGAACCCCCAACTTCTTGAAGGAACTGCTGATATGAAAGCCTATCGTACGCTCGGACAGGCAGAGAATCGCGGCGATCTCGGAAGCGGTCTTGCCCATGGCGGACCACTTGAGCACTTCCGTTTCGCGTGCCGTTAACTTACTGGGCGCGTTGACATGGGTTTTGTCGGCGTATTTTTTTGCCACGACCGCATGCATCGCATGGCAGAGCCACAACACTTGCCCGGCTTTTTCGTAAAGCTCTTCAGGGCTGACCTCGTCTTTGTCACGCGCCAGGGTCAGCATGCTGAACACACCCCGGAAGTCATGGACCGCTTGGGTCCAGCCTAAGTGAACGCCAAACGATCGGGCCAATTCCCACAAATGAGGGGCGTTCCTAAAAGTCTTCTTGTCCCAGACAACGGGCAGCACACTATTTTTACAATGGGCTACAACGGGATCTATATCGAAGAAGTGCGCTTGTTGGTAAAGACTCCTCCATTCAATTGGATGATTACTAAGGTGAACGGGCGTTGTTTGATTGCTTTGGGCTTGGGGACTCATCGTAAATGAGCAATATCGGAATCCCATTTCGTAGGTGTGGTTGACGACCATTTCAAACACGCTGGTGATTTCATTCTCGTCTTCCAGCTTGGGCAGCCGTGTATTTCGCCATCTGACCATCGGTAACTCTCCATAGGTTTCCATGTGCCTTGGGTACGCCCAGATCCCAATGCTGCTCGAAACCAAGTGTAGGAGAACTCCTACACTTGAGCCTTAAAATGTTTTCATTTGTTGGCTTGTTTTACGCCTTCAAAGCTGAACAAGGAGTCAGCTTTTGTAGGTGTTAGTGGGGGAGGGCTTGTTTTTTCAAGAGCTTGTAAATGCTGTCAAAATGACATCTCTTGCAGGCTCGACTTCAACTTGTGGTGTACTGCAAGTGCGTTAATAGCGAAATATTTAGTTCGATGCAGCGCGGCGCTGATTTGCCACTTTTGTCATAACGCTGAAACAGCGTCGCCGTTGGGATGGCGGTAATGCCAGTACAAATCAACGGTGTTTGCGCGGCCTGCTTTGAGGGACACTAAGGCTCTGTGCAAAACGGAGCCTCCCATGACGGCCAGTGCTGAAAAATTTACCCGCCAGACCTTGCTCGACGTGCAATCGCTGACCCCCAGTCTCTTCACCCTGCGTACCACGCGCGACGCCGGTTTTCGGTTTACCGCCGGCCAGTTCGTGCGCCTGGGCGTCACTAGGGCGGATGGCAGTACCGTATGGCGCGCTTACTCCATCGTGTCTTCGCCGTTTGACGAACACCTCGATTTCTTTTCCATTGTTGTTCCGGGGGGCGAGTTCACCAGTGAGTTAAGCCGTCTTAAGGTGGGCGATACCTTGCTGGTGGAGCGCCAGGCCACCGGTTTCCTGACCTTGAACCGCTTTGTAGACGGGCGTGATCTGTGGCTGTTGGGCACCGGTACCGGTGTGGCGCCGTTCCTGTCGATCCTGCAGGATTTCGAGGTATGGGAGAAATTCGAGCGTATCGTCCTGGTGTACAGCGCCCGAGAGGCCAAGGAGCTGGCGTACCAATCGCTGATCACTGAACTGGGCGAGCGTGAATACCTGGCCGACTATGCCCACAAGCTCACCTACATCCCTATCGTCACCCGTGAACGGCATCCGGGCGCGTTGAATGGGCGCATCACCACGTTGATCGAGAACGGCGAACTGGAGAGCGCAGCCGGCGTCGCGCTGACCCCGGAGCATTCCCGCGTGCTGATTTGCGGCAATCCGCAGATGGTCGACGACACTCGCCAGTTGCTCAAACAGCGCGACATGCAACTGAGCCTGAGCCGACGCCCGGGCCAGGTGGCGGTGGAAAACTATTGGTAAAAAAAAAGGCGCCTCACGAGGCGCCTTTTACGTTGAGCCGCAGCTCAGAGCGGTTTGTCATTCTGTGCCTTGAGCAGATCGCGGATCTCGCCCAGCAGCACCTCTTCCTTTGTCGGCGTCGGCGGCAAGCTCGGGGCTACGGCCTCTTCGCGCTTGAGGCGGTTGATGGCCTTTACACCCATGAAGATGGCGAAAGCGACGATCAAAAAGTCGACCACGCTCTGGATGAACTTGCCGTACGCCAGCACCACGGCGGGTACATCGCCTTGCGCGGCTTTAAGCGTGATTGCCAGGTCGCCGAAGTCCACGCCACCGATCAACAGGCCGAGCGGCGGCATCACCACGTCCCCTACAAATGAGGAAACAATTTTGCCGAACGCGGCGCCGATGATGATACCGACGGCCATGTCGACCACATTACCTTTGACCGCAAAGGCCTTGAACTCACTGATCACGCCCATAAGTTATTCCTTGTTACAGATGAGAAGGGTGGAGGTCAGTGTAAGTCAGTCGTAGCGGGCTAGCGCGACACAACCGTTAACACTGTTGGTTTTTATCGACACATTAAATCGCAATTAGTTTGCAAAGTGCCACCAATCGCGCGCGAAATACGCCGTATTTCAGCGGGTTACCATATTTTTTTCTCAATCGGCCCTGTGGTGTTTTTCTATTTATCTTCTGACCCGCAGGTCACTAGCCTCTGGCAAGCACAACTGAATGTGCACTAAAAAAACCAGAGGAAACCTTGATGAACATTTCAATCAACCGCAGGCCCGTGTCCGCGCGCCATGCGCTGGCGTTGGTGACCGCCAGCCTGCTGACCCTCTCCGTACAAGCCGCCAACCTGACCCGCGATAACGGCGCCAACGTTGGGGATAACCAGAATTCGCAGACCGCCGGCGCCAATGGCCCTGTGCTGCTGCAGGATGTCCAACTGATTCAGAAGCTGCAGCGCTTCGACCGCGAACGCATCCCCGAGCGCGTGGTTCACGCTCGTGGTACGGGCGCCCATGGCACGTTCACCGTCACCGACAACCTCAGCGACCTGACCAAGGCCAAGGTGTTCGCCGCCGGTGAAGCCACGCCGGTATTCGTGCGCTTCTCGGCCGTGGTCCACGGTAACCATTCCCCCGAGACCCTGCGCGACCCACGGGGCTTCGCGACCAAGTTCTACACCGCCGAAGGCAACTGGGACTTGGTCGGCAATAACTTCCCGACCTTCTTCATTCGCGATGCCATCAAGTTCCCGGACATGGTCCACGCGTTCAAACCGGACCCGCGTACTAACCTGGACGACGACTCGCGTCGTTTCGACTTCTTCTCCCATGTTCCAGAATCCACTCGTACACTGACCGAGCTGTACTCGGACTCCGGCACGCCGGCCAGTTATCGGGAAATGGACGGCAATGGCGTACATGCCTACAAGTTGATCAACGCCAAGGGCGAAGTGCACTATGTCAAGTTCCACTGGAAGAGCCTGCAAGGCATCAAGAATCTTGATCCCAAGCAAGTCACCGAAGTGCAAGGGCGTGACTACAGCCACATGACCAATGACCTGGTCACCCACATCAACAAGGGCGACTTCCCCAAGTGGGACTTGTATGTGCAGGTGTTGAAACCTGAAGACTTGGCCAAGTTCGATTTCGACCCGCTGGACGCCACCAAGATCTGGCCGAATGTGCCGGAGCGCAAAGTCGGGCAAATGGTGCTCAACCGCAACCCGGCCAATGTGTTCCAGGAGACCGAACAAGTCGCGATGGCCCCGGCCAACCTGGTGCCGGGTATCGAACCGTCGGAAGACCGCCTGTTGCAAGGTCGGGTGTTCTCCTACGCCGATACGCAAATGTACCGCCTGGGCGCCAACGCGCTGCAACTGCCGATCAACGCGCCACGGGTGACCGTCAACAACGGTAACCAGGACGGCGCGCTGAATTTCGGCAAGACCACCACCGGCGTGAACTACCAGCCAAGCCGCCTGCTGCCACGGGATGAGCCGCAATCTGCGCGCTACAGCCAATCGCCGCTGTCGGGCAGCACCCAGCAGGCGAAGATCCAGCGTGAGCAGAACTTCAAGCAGGCCGGTGACTTGTATCGCTCCTACAGCAAGAAAGAGCGTCAGGACCTGATCGACAACTTCGGCGGCTCGCTGGCGACCACGGACGATGAGAGCAAGCACATCATCCTCTCGTTCCTCTACAAGGCCGATCCGGAATACGGCACCGGCGTGGCCAAGGTGGCCAAGGGCGACCTGGCTCGTGTGAAAGCACTGGCTGAAAAACTGAGCGACTAACCGCGCCCTCCTGTAGGAGCGAGCTTGCTCGCGAAGAACTCAAAGGCAACGCATTTATCCAGGATGCACGCGTTATCGTTGACGTTTTTCGCGAGCAAGCTCGCTCCTACAAGGGGATATTTTTCAAGGATTTTGATCATGCGTACGTTCATATGGGCACTTCTGGCCTGCTGTTCGTTCAGTGTGCTGGCCGAACAACCCCCCTCCAATGACCCTGGTGCGCTCAAGGCGCAGCTTCAGGACTACTATTTCGACGCCGCCCGTCGTGGCGATCTCGACATGCTCAACACTTTCATTGAATCGGGCTACGCCCTGAATACTCAGGACGACAAGGGCTACACTGCCCTGATCCTGGCCGCCTATCACGGCGAAGGTGCCTACGTGGAGCGTTTGCTCGCCGCCGGTGCCGACGCGTGCGTGCAGGACAAACGCGGCAACACTGCGCTCATGGGAGCCATCTTCAAAGGCGAGCTGAGCATCGCCCAGCGCTTGCTGGCGACCGACTGTAACCCCGACCAACGCAATGGCGCGGGGCAGACCGCCGCCATGTACGCCGGGCTGTTCAAGCGGGTCGAATTGCTGGGCGAATTGAAGGCCAAAGGCGCCGATCTCAACGCCGAAGACCCCATCGGTAACACGGCTTCACGCTTGGTCAACGGCGAAATCCGGACCCCGGCGCCGCGCTGAGCTATCATCGCGGTTTTTCGGTTGGAGGTTCTCGAATGGCTAAGGCCAAGCGCATGTACGGCTGCACGGAGTGCGGCGCGACCTTTCCCAAGTGGGCGGGCCAGTGCGGCGAGTGCGGTGCGTGGAACACCCTGACTGAAACCATGATTGAAAGCGGCGGCGCTGCGGCCCCTGCCGGGCGCACCGGCTGGACCGGGCAACAAGCGCAGATCAAGACCTTGGCCGAAGTCAGCGTCGAAGAGGTGCCGCGCTTCTCCACGGCCTCCGGTGAGCTGGACCGGGTATTGGGCGGTGGCCTGGTGGACGGCTCCGTCGTGTTGATCGGCGGCGACCCAGGCATCGGTAAATCCACGATCCTGCTGCAAACGCTGTGCAGCATCGCCAGCCGCATGCCGGCGCTGTACGTCACCGGCGAAGAGTCCCAGCAACAAGTGGCGATGCGCGCTCGTCGCCTGGGCTTGCCCCAGGACCAACTGCGGGTCATGACCGAAACCTGCATCGAAACCATCATCGCCACGGCGCGGATCGAGAAGCCAAAGGTCATGGTGATCGACTCGATCCAGACGATTTTTACCGAGCAACTGCAATCTGCCCCTGGCGGCGTCTCCCAAGTGCGTGAAAGTGCGGCGCTGTTGGTGCGCTACGCCAAGCAGAGCGGTACGGCGATCTTCCTGGTGGGCCACGTGACCAAGGAAGGCGCGCTGGCCGGGCCGCGCGTGCTGGAACACATGGTGGATACCGTGCTGTATTTCGAAGGTGAATCCGATGGCCGCCTTAGGTTGCTGCGGGCGGTGAAAAACCGCTTCGGCGCGGTGAACGAGTTGGGTGTGTTCGCCATGACTGACCGGGGGCTGAAAGAAGTCTCCAATCCATCGGCGATTTTTCTTACCCGCGCCCAGGAAGAAGTCCCCGGCAGCGTGGTGATGGCGACCTGGGAAGGCACCCGGCCGATGCTGGTGGAG
The DNA here is from genome assembly GCF_003852235.1 of Pseudomonas sp. R4-35-07. NCBI lineage: Bacteria > Pseudomonadati > Pseudomonadota > Gammaproteobacteria > Pseudomonadales > Pseudomonadaceae > Pseudomonas > Pseudomonas sp. R4-35-07. The sequence continues at coordinate 5,025,933 of NZ_CP027732.1, read as the reverse complement.
GTCCAGGCGCTGGTGGATGACAGCCATCTGGCCAACCCGCGCCGGGTCACCCTTGGGCTGGATCAAAACCGCCTGGCGATGCTGCTGGCAGTGTTGCACCGCCATGGGGGTATTCCGACCCACGACCAGGACGTGTTCCTTAACGTGGTCGGCGGGGTCAAGGTGTTGGAGACCGCGTCTGATCTGGCGCTGATGGCGGCGGTGATGTCCAGCCTGCGTAACCGGCCCTTGCCCCATGATTTGCTGGTGTTTGGTGAAGTGGGCCTGTCGGGCGAAGTGCGCCCGGTGCCCAGTGGCCAGGAGCGCTTGAAGGAAGCGGCCAAGCACGGCTTCAAACGCGCGATCGTGCCCAAGGGCAATGCGCCAAAGGAAATGCCGCCGGGGTTGCAGGTGATTGGGGTCACGCGCCTGGAGCAAGCCTTGGATGCCTTGTTTGAGTAGCGCCCACACCACAAAACCAATGTGGGAGGGGGCTTGCCCCCGATAGCGGTGTGTCAGGCACTTATAGGTCACTGATACACCGCCATCGGGAGCAAGCCCCCTCCCACATTTTGATCTGTGTTGGCTTCTAGCTTTCCAGCAATGCCGAATAGGCAAATTGTAGCCCTACGCCATCATTCGGCAGTTATTTCTGCTTTTTTTGCGCCGGCAAGGCTCTAGACCAACGTAGGGGGGTGGCCTTTAAGGCCAACAGCGCTAAACTCGGGCTGGCTGTCCTTTCTGTCCACCCTGGCTGGAATATAAAAATGAAAAATAATAATAGCCTGCTACGCCATCTACCCTGGCTGGTGCTGGCAATCGTAGGAGCGTGCGCCCTTGGCGTAGTGGCCTTGCGCCGCGGCGAGGCGATCAACGCCTTGTGGATTGTGGTCGCTGCAGTGGCCATCTACCTGGTTGCGTACCGTTACTACAGTCTGTTCATCGCCAATAACGTGATGCAACTGGACCCACGGCGGGCCACCCCCGCAGTGATCAACAACGACGGTCTGGACTACGTGCCGACCAACAAACACATCCTTTTCGGTCACCACTTTGCGGCGATTGCCGGCGCAGGCCCTCTGGTCGGCCCGGTATTGGCGGCGCAAATGGGTTACCTGCCCGGCACCCTGTGGCTGATCGCCGGCGTGGTGCTGGCCGGTGCGGTGCAGGATTTCATGATCCTGTTCCTGTCCACCCGGCGTAACGGCCGTTCCCTGGGCGACATGGTCCGCGAAGAAATGGGCCGCGTGCCGGGGACCATCGCGCTGTTTGGCTGCTTCCTGATCATGATCATCATCCTCGCGGTGCTGGCGCTGATCGTGGTCAAGGCCCTGGCCGAGAGCCCGTGGGGCATCTTCACGGTGATGGCGACCATCCCGATCGCGATGTTCATGGGCATCTACATGCGCTACATCCGCCCGGGGCGCATCGGTGAAATCTCGATCATCGGCGTGCTGTTGCTGCTCGGTTCGATCTGGCTGGGCGGGCAGATTGCCGCTGACCCGGTCTGGGCCAAGGCCTTCACCTTCACCGGGATCCAGATCACCTGGATGCTGATCGGCTATGGTTTCGTCGCGGCAGTGTTGCCGGTGTGGCTGATCCTGGCACCGCGTGACTACCTGTCGACCTTCCTGAAGATCGGCACCATCATCGCCCTGGCGATTGGCATCCTGGTCACCATGCCTGACCTGAAAATGCCGGCGCTCACCCAGTTCATCGACGGCACGGGCCCTGTGTGGAAGGGTGGCCTGTTCCCGTTCCTGTTCATCACGATCGCCTGTGGCGCGGTCTCCGGCTTCCATGCGCTGATCTCCTCGGGCACCACGCCCAAGCTACTGGCCAATGAAGGCCACGCCCGTTACATCGGTTACGGCGGCATGCTGATGGAGTCATTCGTGGCCATCATGGCGATGGTTGCCGCGTCGGTGATCGAGCCTGGCGTGTACTTCGCCATGAACAGTCCGGCGGCGATCGTCGGCAGCGACGTCGTGACCGTGGCGCAGACCGTCAGCAGCTGGGGCTTTGCAATCACCCCCGAGGCGCTGTCGGCCGTGGCCCACGACATCGGTGAAACCACCATTCTGGCGCGTGCCGGCGGTGCGCCGACCCTGGCGGTCGGTATCGCGCAGATCCTGCACAGCGTGCTGCCGGGTGAAAACACCATGGCGTTCTGGTACCACTTTGCGATCCTGTTCGAAGCGCTGTTCATCCTGACGGCGGTTGACGCCGGTACCCGTGCCGGTCGCTTCATGCTGCAGGACCTGCTCGGCTCCTTCGTGCCATCGCTCAAACGCACCGAATCCTGGACCGCCAACCTGATCGCCACCGCCGGTTGTGTGGCAATGTGGGGTTACCTGCTGTACCAGGGCGTGATCGATCCACTGGGTGGCATCAACACCTTGTGGCCGTTGTTCGGTATCTCCAACCAGATGCTGGCGGGTATCGCGCTGATGCTGGCCACGGTTGTGCTGATCAAAATGAAGCGCCAGCGCTACATTTGGGTGACCTTGCTGCCGGCGGTCTGGCTGCTGATCTGCACCACCACGGCGGGCTTCATCAAGTTGTTCGACGCCAACCCGGCGATCGGCTTCCTGTCGCTGGCCAAGAAATACAGTGATGCCCTGGCCAATGGCCAGATCCTGGCCCCGGCCAAGAGCATCGATCAGATGCAGCATGTGATCTATAACGCCTATACCAACGCCACGCTGACGGCGCTGTTCCTGTTCGTGGTGTTCAGCATCCTGTTCTATGCGCTCAAGGTCGGCATTGCCGCCTGGGGCAACAAAGAGCGTACGGATAAAGAAGCCCCGTTCCAGGCTGTACCGGACGCATAAACGAGGATTGCACCCATGTTCAATGACATCAGTCGCCTCGGTAAATACCTCGGTCAGGCCGCGCGCCTGATGGTCGGCATGCCCGACTACGACACTTACGTCGAGCATATGCAAACCAAACACCCGGACAAGCCGATGATGGACTACAAGGCGTTCTTCCGGGAACGCCAGGAAGCCCGTTACGGCGGCAAGGGTGGGCCCAAGTGCTGCTGAATTAAAGTAGCACCCCTTGTGGGAGGGGGCTTGCTCCCGATAGCGGTGTATCAGTGCCACATAAGTGCCTGACACACTGCTATCGGGAGCAAGCCCCCTCCCACATTTGTTTCTGTGTTTCTTCAAGGAGAATTTCTTTTGTCCTCTCCCATTCCCGTCACCGTTCTCAGCGGCTTTCTCGGCGCTGGCAAGACCACCTTGCTGCGCCATCTGCTCAAGGCCGAACACGGCTTGAAGATCGCCGTGATCGAAAACGAATTCAGTGACGCCGGCATCGACACCCAACTGCTGGGCGCCGAGCCGGTGCAAGTCATGACCCTGTCCAACGGCTGCGTGTGCTGCACCATCCACACCGACCTGACCAAAGCCCTCTACCTGCTGCTTGAGCGCCTGGACAGCGGCGAGATCGCCTTTGACCGCCTGGTGATCGAGTGCACCGGCCTGGCAGACCCTGCGCCCGTGGCGCAGACGTTCTTCATCGACGAGGAACTGCGCGACCGCTACATCCTCGACGGCATCATTACGTTGGTGGACGCCGCCCACGCCGAGCAACACCTGGCCCAGACCATCGCCCAGGCACAGATCGGCTTTGCCGACCGCCTGCTGGTGAGCAAGCGCGACCTGGTAGACGATGCCACCTTCGACGCCCTCAGCGAACGCCTGACCCGCATCAACCGCCGCGCACCGATCCGGGTGGTGGACCATGGCGCCATCGACCTGGCCGAACTGCTCGATGTGCGAGGCTTCAACCTCAACGCCGGCATGAGCCTGCGCCCCGTCAGCGCAGCGCCGTCCATCGACCGCATCTCCAGCCTGGTGCTGCGCACCGACCAGCCGCTGGATATCGACCGCCTCAGTGAGTTCATGAACGAATTGCTGGAAGACCACGGCAAGCAATTGCTGCGTTACAAGGGCGTGCTGAACATTGCCGGGGAAGAGCGGCGCATGGTGTTTCAGGGCGTGCTGAAGCTCTATGGGTTCGACTGGGACACCGAATGGGCCGAAGGCGAGGCACGGGAGAGCGTGATTGTGTTTATTGCCGATGAGTTGCCGGAGGATAAGATTCGCGAAGGCTTTGCCAGGGTCCACCAACCCTGACCTGAAATGCGATCAAAAAATGTGGGAGGGGGCTTGCTCCCGATGGCAGTGTGTCAGGCACTTATCTATTACTGACCCACCGCTATCGGGAGCAAGCCCCCTCCCACATTTGATCGCATTTCACATTCAAACAGCCATAAAAAAAGCCCGGCTTAAGAGCCGGGCTTCTTGTTCAAACCACTGCTATCAAGCGCCGTACACCGGCAGCTTCTTGCAGATAGCCTTGACCTTCTCACGTACCGCGTCGATCACGGTGTCGTTGTTCAGGTCCGCCAGGATGTCGCAGATCCAGCCGGCCAGTTCCTTGCACTCTGCTTCCTTGAAGCCGCGCGTGGTCACAGCCGGGGTGCCGAAGCGCAGGCCGGAGGTGACGAATGGCGAGCGTGGGTCGTTCGGCACGGAGTTCTTGTTCACGGTGATGAAGGCTTTGCCCAGGGCAGCGTCAGCATCTTTACCGGAAATGTCCTGCTTGATCAGCGACAGCAGGAACAGATGGTTTTCAGTCCCGCCGGACACCACGTCATAACCGCGTTCGATGAACACGCCGGCCATGGCCTTGGCGTTCTTGACCACTTGTTGCTGGTAGGTCTTGAACTCAGGCTGCAGCGCTTCCTTGAAGCAGATCGCCTTGGCGGCGATCACGTGCTCCAGCGGGCCACCCTGGGCGCCCGGGAATACCGCAGAGTTCAGCTTCTTCTCGATCTCGGCGTTGGCGCGCGCCAGGATCAGGCCGCCACGTGGACCGCGCAGGGTCTTGTGGGTCGTGGTGGTGACCACGTCAGCGTAAGGCACCGGGTTCGGGTAGACGCCAGCCGCGACCAGACCGGCCACGTGGGCCATGTCGACGAACAGGTAGGCGCCGACCTTGTCCGCGATTTCACGGAAACGTGGGAAATCCAGGATCTGCGAATAGGCAGAGAAACCGGCCACGATCATTTTTGGCTTGTGCTCGACCGCCAGGCGCTCGACTTCGTCGTAGTCGATCAGGCCGTTGGCATCGATGCCGTATTGAACGGCGTTGTACAGCTTGCCCGAGGAAGAAACGCTGGCGCCGTGGGTCAGATGACCGCCGTGGGCCAGGCTCATGCCCAAGATGGTGTCGCCACCTTGCAGCAGGGCCAGGTACACCGCGCTGTTGGCTTGGGAACCCGCGTGCGGCTGGACGTTGGCGTAATCGGCGCCGAACAGCTCTTTTGCACGGTCAATGGCCAACTGCTCAACCACGTCGACGTACTCGCAACCACCGTAGTAGCGCTTGCCTGGGTAGCCTTCGGCGTACTTGTTGGTCAGGACCGAACCTTGAGCCTCCATCACCGCAGGGCTGGTGTAGTTTTCCGAAGCGATCAGCTCAATGTGCTCTTCCTGGCGCACGGCTTCTTGCTCCATGGCGGCGAAGAGATCGGCGTCGTACTTGGCAATAGTCAAATCACGGCTGAACATGGCGGTCCTCAAGGATCGGGGCAGAAAAGGAGGGCATTCTAACCCAATGGGTTTTAGATGGCATATGAAAGGACATCATGTCGCGGACAAGCGGGGCTCATCTGGGGTAGGCGGTGATTGTGCCGGCCTCATCGGGGGCAAGCCCCCTCCCACATTTGAAGGTATTCGCAAGTCAAAAGGTGGGAGGGGGCTTGCCCCCGATGAGGCCATCAGCCCCACACAAAATCTCAGTCGAACATGAACAGCGCATCATTGCTGAACTGCGCCTCGAACCGGCTCGCCGGCATCGGCCGCCCGAACAGGTAACCCTGCACCTCATCGCAGCCATGCTCGCGCAGGAAGTCCAACTGCTCGTGGGTCTCCACGCCCTCGGCGATGACCGCCAGGTTGAGGCTGTGGGCCATGGCGATGATAGCGCGTGCGATCTGCGCGTCCTGCTCGCCGGAGGGCAGGCCATCGACGAACGTGCGGTCGATCTTCAACACGTCGATAGGGAATTGCTTGAGGTAGTTGAGCGACGAATAACCGGTACCGAAGTCATCGACTGCAATGCTCAGCCCCAGGTTTTTCAGGCTGGCGAGGATCTGCAGGGCTTCGTTGACTTCTCGCATCAGGATACTTTCGGTCAGCTCCAGCTCCAGGCACGCCGGCGCCAGGCCGGTGTCCTTGAGGATGGTGGCGATGCGCGTGCCCAGTTGCCCGTCGGAGAACTGCCGCGCCGAGATGTTGACCGAGACTTTCGGCACCCGCACTTTGTTCTGGTGCCAGGTCTTGAGCTGGCGACAGGCTTCGCTGATTACCCAGTCGCCCACGTCCACCACCAGCCCCAACTCCTCCAGCACCGGGATGAAATCCCCCGGCGGCACCAGGCCTCGGCGCGGGTGGCGCCAGCGCAGCAGGGCTTCGGCGCCGGTCAGGCGTTTGCCGTCGCCGCTGAACTGCGGTTGGTAATAGAGCACGAATTCGTTCTGTTCCAGGGCGTGGCGCAGGTCGCTTTCCAGCTCCAGGCGCTCCAGGGCGCTGGCGTTCATGTCGGCCTGGTAGAACTGGAAGTTGTTCTTGCCGCGCTCCTTGGCGTGATACATCGCCGTATCGGCGTTTTTCATCAACTGGCTCAGCTCGTTGCCGTCTTGGGGGCTGAGGGCGATGCCAATACTGGCGGTCACAAAGAACTCGCGACCCTCCAGCACGAACGGCTTCACCAGGCTGGCCAGAATCTGCTCGGCCACCGTAATCGCGCGGTTCAGCGCCAGTTCACGGCTGACGCGGGGTTGCAACAGCAAGGTGAACTCGTCGCCGCCCATACGCGCCACGGTGTCGTCTTCGGCCACGCAACCAAGCAGGCGCGTGGCCATTTCCTTGAGCATACGGTCGCCGGCGGCGTGGCCCAGGGAGTCGTTGATCGGCTTGAAACGGTCGAGGTCGAGGAACATCAACACCACCCACGACTTTTGCCGCTCTGCCGACTGCAACGCGGTGTGCAGGCGGTCCTGGAACAAGGTGCGGTTGGGCAGGTGGGTCAGGGCGTCGTAATAGGCCAGGCGGTGGATGCGCTGTTCACTGGCCTTGCGCTCGCTGATATCACTGAAGAAACACACGTAGCTGGCCAGGTCGCCTTCATCGTCGAACACCGCCGTGATGCCGACCCAGGCCGGGTAGTGCTCGCCATTGCGGCGCTTGAGCCACACTTCGCCTTCCCAGGTACTGTGCTGGTGCAGTTGCTTGAGCACGTAGCGCAGGTGGGCTTCTTGCTGTTCGTCGACGGTGAGCATGTTCGGCAGCTGGTCGAGTACATCGCTCACGGCGTAACCGCTGACCCGGCTGAAGGCCTCGTTGGCCTGCACGATATAGCCGGCCGGGTCGGTGATCAGGATGGCTGAGGTTGAGTGTTCGAACACTGTGGCCGCCATGCGCAGGTCTTTTTCGGCGCGGCGTTGCTGGCTGATATCGCGGCCCACGCCGAGGATGCCTTCAAACGCGCCATGTTCGTCCCACACCAGCACCACGCGCAGCTCGATGGGCACTTTACGCCCATCGGCGCGCAGGCAGTCGAACAGGAACAGTTGGGTCTGCACCTCGTCGCGCAGGCTGTTCAGCGCTTCGGGGTTGCCCACCGCGCGACTGACCTGTTCCATCAGCCCATAAATACCGCTGAGCTGTTGCGGGTTGGCGATGATCGACTGCCAGCCATTCTTGAACACCCAGTCCACGTCATACCCCAGTACCGCATTGACCGAGGGGCTGACGTAGTTGAGGGCCAACTGGCTGTCGGTGGAACAGATCACGTCACTGATGCTTTCGGCCAGCATGCGGTAGCGCTGTTCGCTGTCGCGCAGGGATTCGCTGGCCTCGATCTGGTCGGTGATGTCCTTGGCCACGCCGATGATCCGTGTGACCACCGCCGACGTGTCCCTGGCCAGGGCCTGTTCGCGGATGTCGAAGCGTCGCCACTGGTTATTGCGGTGACGAAAGCGCAGTTGGCAGTGCAGTTGGGTGGTGTAGGCCGCCTGGCGTTGCTGTTGACGCAAGTCGTGGTAATGCTCGGCGTCTTCGGGATGCAAGAGGATTTCCCAGAAGTACTCGCCCATCTCGTGCAGTTCGGCCTTGTCGTAGCCGAGGGTATGGCCCAAGTGATGGTTGCTGAAAATCATGCGCTGGCTGATAACGTCCTGCACATACAGGTGGTCGGGCACGGTGCGTACCACATCCGACCAGAAACTCTCGCGCTCGACCAGCGACAGCTCGATCAGCTTGCGACTGGTGATATCGCTGATGCTGAGGATCACCGCCTTGACGTCATCCTGCTGTTCCGGCAAACGCATCACGAGCCACAGGTACTGGTCATTGCCCGCCACATCGTTGAGCTGGATTTCCAGCTCCAGCTGTTTTTGCCGGGTCAGTACGGCTTCGAGCACCTGGTGGCCGATAGACGTGGCATTGCTCGGGCAATCGTCAATCAGGCGCTCCCAGGCCTGCTCGCAGGAAGCCACGTTCAACAGGCGCACCGCCATCTGGTTGACCTCGGTGACGCGCAGCTCTTTGAGCAGTTTGCGCCGCTCAGCGGGGTTGGCCCGCAGCCAGGCGTGCAATTGCTCGCGGCCCTGCACCTGGGTCTTGTCGCAGAACGCCTTCAACCCCGAAAGGTCGAGTACGCACAGGGCCACGCCGGTGCCTTCGAAAATATCCTGATAACGCCGCCGGCCTTCGTGCACCTGGCGCTGACGGCGGCGCATGTTCAGCAGCACGATTACCGGGACCAGCGAAAACGCCAGCCCCAGCAGGCATTTGCCGATAAACGCCGGCAGCAGTTGTTCGAGCACCGCGCTGCGGTCGAACAGCCCGCGCAGTTGCCAGTCGCTCTTGCTCAACGGCGTGACCAGCACGCTTTTATTCAATTCGTCCGGGGTCAACGCACCGGCCCACGGAGCCGGCATACCGTTGTCACGGCTGACCACGCGCTGGTTCAGGCGGTTCTCGATCGCCCACATCGGGCGCTGGCCCTTGGCATCCTGGCGAGTCAGGTTGGCCAGGTAGGTGGGCGCCAGGCGCAGCGCCCAGTACATCTTCGAGCCGCCGCTGGGCTGGTGCAGCAACAGATAAATCACGTTGCCGTCGTTGTCGTTGCTCAGGTAATAGGATTGGGCGTGGCTGCGCTTGACCAGTTCCTGGAGCAGGGCGCTGTCCTGGCTGTCGTTGGCGGTGTCGCTGATCAGGGCTCCGCTGGGGGCGAGCAGGGCGACGCTGCGCAGTTCGGGCAATGAGCGCTGCAACGTGAGGATCAGGGCCTGGTGTTGTTCGGCGTTGCGCGGCGGCTCGACGATCGGCAGCAGATTCAGGGCAATCTGTGCGCTCAAGGCCATGTTCTGGCTGATCTGCTCGGCCAGGTCGGCGCTGTAGTCGATGGTGTATTGCTGCTGGTTTTTCTGGTTTTGCTGCAATTGGTCGAGCAGTTGCCAGAACAATAACGCGAGCAACATCAGCACAAGCGTCGCCAATGCGCCTTTGAGGGTGCCATGCAGGGGCGCTCCCGGCGCTATATGAGCGGCGCGCAAGGGAGTAGGCGACGTGACTTTGGACAAGCTGTAATCCTGCGGTTTGGCTGGACTGGCGCGCGACGTGCACTATAAGCCGGACGCCCGGAGGGCGGCTAGCATGCCTTGAGTTGTGGCAAAGTGCCAGTCCCGCCTGGCTGGACTGCCCCAGCGCATTCAGGTAGCTTTGCCGGTTACGCGGGGGCGTTCCAGCCCCAGACATTCAGGCTTTTTCCGCTCGCCGGCATTGATGATAGTCAACGGCCCGCGCGGCGCATGGCCTGGCACGGGCTTCGTCCGCTTAATTCATCCGTCACTGACGCTAGGTTCACCATGGCTCAATACGTCTTCACCATGCATCGGCTGGGAAAAGTTGTTCCGCCGAAGCGGGAAATCCTGAAAAACATTTCACTGTCCTTTTTCCCGGGCGCCAAGATCGGCGTGCTCGGCCTCAACGGTTCGGGTAAATCCACGCTGCTGAAAATCATGGCTGGCGTCGACACCGAGTTCGAAGGCGAAGCCCGCCCGATGCCCGAACTGAACATCGGTTACCTGCCCCAGGAGCCGATCCTGGACCCGACCAAGACCGTACGTGAAGTGGTCGAGGAAGCGGTCGCCGTGATCAAGAACGCCCAGGCCCGCCTGGACGAAGTCTACGCCGCTTACGCCGAGGAAGATGCCGACTTCGACAAGCTGGCCGCGGAACAGGCCAAGCTCGAGGCGATCCTGCAGGCCAGCGACGGTCACAACCTGGAGCGCCAGCTGGAAGTCGCCGCCGACGCGTTGCGCCTGCCGGCGTGGGACGCCAAGGTCGAATTCCTCTCCGGCGGTGAAAAACGCCGTGTGGCCCTGTGCCGCCTGCTGCTGTCGGCTCCCGACATGTTGCTGCTCGACGAACCGACCAACCACTTGGACGCCGATTCCGTCGCCTGGCTGGAACATTTCCTTCACGACTTCCCAGGCACCGTGGTTGCGATCACGCACGACCGCTACTTCCTGGACAACGTCGCCGGCTGGATCCTCGAGCTCGACCGTGGCGCCGGTATCCCTTACGAGGGTAACTACTCCGGTTGGCTGGAAGCCAAGTCTGATCGTCTGGCCGCCGAATCCAAGCAGCAATCGGCCCATGAAAAAGCCATGAAGGAAGAACTGGAGTGGGTGCGCAAAGGCGCCAAGGCTCGCCAGTCCAAATCCAAGGCCCGTCTGCAGCGCTTTGAAGAAATGCAGTCGCAGGAATTCCAGAAGCGCAGCGAAACCAACGAGATCTACATCCCGGCCGGCCCGCGCCTGGGTGACAAGGTCATCGAATTCAAGAACGTGAGCAAAGGCTACGGCGACCGTGTGTTGATCGACAACCTGTCGTTCTCCATGCCAAAAGGCGCAATCGTCGGCGTTATCGGTGGTAACGGTGCGGGTAAATCCACGCTGTTCCGCATGCTGATGGGCAAGGAAACCCCGGACTCCGGCAGCATCGAGATCGGCGAAACCGTGCAACTGGCCTGTGTGGACCAGAGCCGCGACGACCTCGACGGCAGCAAGACGGTGTTCCAGCAGATTTCCGACGGTTCCGACCAGATCCGTATCGGCAACTACGAAATCCCGTCGCGCACCTATGTCGGCCGCTTCAACTTCAAGGGCGGCGACCAGCAGAAGTTCGTCAAGGACCTGTCCGGTGGTGAGCGTGGCCGCTTGCACCTGGCCCTGACCTTGAAAGAAGGCGGCAACGTCTTGCTGCTCGACGAACCGTCCAACGACCTCGACGTTGAAACCCTGCGCTCCCTGGAAGAAGCTCTGCTGGACTTCCCGGGCGCCGCCATTGTGATCTCTCACGATCGGTGGTTCCTTGACCGTGTCGCGACCCACATCCTGGCGTACGAGGATGATTCGCAAGCGGTGTTCTTCGAAGGCAACTACACCGAGTATGAAGCCGACCGCAAGAAGCGTTTGGGCGACGCGGCGGCCCAGCCGCACCGGGTACGCCACAAGAAACTGGCCTGATTCGGCAACAGGCGCCGCCTCGGCAGCGCCTGTACGGAGCAGCCTGTAGAAAAATACCCCTCGCGCAGGGGTATTTTTTTGCCCGGATTATGCCGGCGGCGCCAGCGCCGGCCGGCCTTGCAGCAATTCACCGACCACCCCCATGAACGCCTCGACCAACAGCGAGCGTGACTGTGAGCGAGTGAGGATCAGCAGGTGCACCCAGGCTTCGGGGTCTGCCAACGGTCGGTAGACCACGCCTTGCCTGGCCAGGGTGCGGGTGCACTGGGGCACCAGCGAGACACCCTGGCCTGCCGCCACCAGGGCGATGATCGAGGTGATCTGGCGCCCCGCAGGGCCCGGACGCAGCGCCAGGCCGTGGCGTTGATACAGGTGCTCGATGGAACCGTTGAGACCTGAACCGTAATCGCTGGGGAACAGAATCAACGGGAACTCGCTGAGCTGGGCGAGGGTGACTTCGGCCTGGCCAGCCAATGGGTTGTCGCTGCAAAGCGCCGCCACCAGGGGTTCTTGCCCCAACGACAACACCTCGACGTCGGCTTGCCCGGGCTCCGGCAGCAGGCGGCTCATGCCGATGTCGATGCGGCCGTCCAGCACATGCGCGTGCAGGCTGCCGGAAGCGCTTTCCACCAGGGTCAGTTGCACCTCGGGAAAACGCTGGGCGAAGGCTTGCAGGGTTTGGCTGAACAGCTCCGACAGCGCGATCGAGCTGGCATACCCCACGACCAGTTGGCCGGTCGAGCCGGCGGCCAGCTTGGCGGCAATGTCCTGCGCAAGCCGGGCGTGCTCCAGCGCCGCGCGAGCATAGGGTAGAAAGTGCCGGCCCTGGGCGGTCAGCGTGACCGTGCGGCTGGTGCGGTCAAACAGGCGAAAGCCGAGCTCGGTTTCCAGGGCCGAGATCTGCCGGGTCAGGGGCGGCTGGGCAAGGTGCAGGCGCTGGGCCGCGCGACCGAAGTGCAGCTCTTCGGCGACCGTCAGGAAGTAACGTAACTTGCGTAGATCAAGCATTCTGTTTCCTGGGTATTGATCGGTCCGAATTCGGTATTGGTATTCGCCACGCTGCGCATTCTATAAAGATCCTCGACAATAAGACGAGAGGTCCCATGAACCCGCGCCTGCATCACGCCCGCTTTGCCGTGTTTCTGTGTGGCTGTGCGGCGTTTCTCAATCTCTACGCGACCCAGAGCATCCTGCCTGTGTTTGCCGAAAGCTTCCAGGTGAGCGCCCGGCAGGCCGGGTGGAGCATTACGGTGACCACCCTGGCAGTGGCTTTGGCTGCGCCTTTTGTCGGGCGCCTGACCGGGCGTTTCGAGCAACGCAACGTGATTGTCGTGGCCGCGTTGCTGTTGGCGCTGCCGGCGCTGCTGACGGCCTATGTGGACAGTTTTGCCGAGCTGCTGGTGTGGCGGTTTATCGAGGGTATGTTGATCCCGGTGGTATTCGCCACCAGCGTGGCCTATATCGGCGACCGCTGGCGCGCAGCGAGCGTCACCGAGATCACCAGCCTCTACGTCGCGGGTACGGTACTCGGCGGGTTTGCCGGGCGCTTTGTCTCGGGGGTCATGACCCAGTATGTCGGTTGGCGGGAAGCCTTCGAGCTGCTGGCGGTGATCAGCCTGGCGGTCGGCCTGCTGATCCTGTTGCTGCTGCCGGCCAATCCAGTGGCGCGTCCCGGCGTCGGGGGCGTGGGCGCGCGCGGGGTACGCTGGCTGCTGCGCAAACCCTTGATGGCGGCCTATGGCGTCGGTTTCTGCGTGCTGTTCTCACAAGTCGCGACCTTTACCTATGCCGGGCTGTATCTCAGCCAGGCACCGTTCAACCTGGGCGCCGCAGCCTTGGGGACACTGTATGCGGTGTTCCTGCTGGCGCTGGTGGTCATTCCCATTGCGGGGCGCTTGAGCAAATCGCGACCGCAATCGCAGCTACTGAGCGGCGCCGTGGCGCTCGGCCTCTGCGGTTCGGCTCTGACCTTGTTGCCGTCCCTGTGGTTGATCGTGCTGGGCCTGGCCCTGAGCTCGACCGGCGTATTCCTGGCCCAGGCCTGTGCCAATGCGTACATCGCCACCACGGCCGGGCAGGACAAGTCCGGTGCCGTGGGCCTGTACCTGACCGGCTATTACCTGGGCGGCAGCGCCGGTGCAGTGGCCCCGGCGCTGCTCTGGGAGCAGTGGGGCTGGCCGGGCTGCGTGGCACTGATCGCAGGCTTTCAACTGTTGTCGCTGGCAATCGCCCTGCTGGGCTGGAAACCGGTAGACACCCAGGCGCTGATCGCCGGCCAACGCGGCAAACCGGCCTGATGTTTCATCCAATAATGGACTATGAGAGGTGAATATGACTGACACCGTGATCAAGCGCAGCCAGTTGCTGAAGATCGTCGAACCGGTATTGAATGACATGCCGGCCAGTACCTTGCGGCATGCCCTGTTCGAAGCCTTTTGGGCTCAGGAAGAGGCGCTGATGGATATCGAAGAGGCTTTTGCGCGACTCACCTCGCGTCGGCATTCGCCGGCGGTGCTGCGCAAGTTCTTCGCCAGCTGGTCCAAGACCAATAATTCGGCGGCCAGTGTGTCCGGCCTGGCCAACCGGATTACCTTGCTGGCGCGTTCCGACGCCGGCTCCACCGCTGCGGCGCAGCTGTACCGTGCCTGCGGCAGCCTGCAGCGCATTACCGATGAAGACTTGGGCGCGTTGGGCAACACCGTGCACGCGGACCTTTTCTACACCATGGCGACCGCGCTGTGCGGCGATGACCAGTGGATGTTGAAGGACAACTGCCTGCCCTCGGCGCAGGCGTTCAAGGATTGGACCGACAGCCGTCGCCTGCGTGATCGCGACCTGCTGCAGGGGCTGCTGACCACGCTGATCCACGAGGTGTACACCCACGGCGAAGTGGAGTTCATCCATCCGTTGTACTCGCAGTGGTTCGTGCGCGACATGGGCGTGCCGCCGGAAAGATCGCGTGCGACGGTGGCCTGGGTCACCGTGCACACCGGCGGCACTGAGAGCGACCATTTCGCCCATGCGGTGGCGGCGGTGAACGAGTTCACCGCCGCCCTGCAGATTGAAGCGGACCCCGCCACGGCGCGCGGTATTTTTGCCGAATACCTGCAGCGTAAAGCCAGCGTGATGAACGATTGCGCGCAATTGCTGGGTTGACCCGGCGTTTTGCCTGAGAGCCACTGACCCGGATGAACACCCTGAAGCAAACCGCAGTCCCGTCGTTGTCACCGCCTGCCCAGGCAACTGTGCGCCGCCGCTCCCTGGTGGCCGGTTGTGGCGCGCATGCCGTGCACGACGGCCTGACCGATGTGATCTATGTGCTGTTGCCAATCTGGCAGGCGCAGTTCGGCCTCAGCTACGCCCAGGTCGGCCTGTTGCGCGGCGCCTATGCGGGCATGATGGCCGGCTTCCAGTTACTGGTCAGTCGCGCTGCGGCACGCTGGGGGCGCCAGCGCTTGCTGGTGGGCGGCACTGCGCTGGCGGGCTTGGCCTATCTGCTGGCGGGCCAGGCCGGTGGGCTGGCGGTGTTGCTGGTGGCGCTGCTGCTGGGCGGGCTGGGCGCAAGTACGCAGCACCCGCTGGCCTCGTCGTTGATCACCGATGCCTACGAGGCGGGCGGGGAGGCGGGCGGGGGCGTCAAGCAAGCGCTGTCGCAGTACAACTTCAGTGGAGATATCGGCAAAACCCTGATCCCCGGGTTGATCGGCCTGTTGCTGGCGGTCATCAGTTGGCGCGCCAGTGTCACCCTGCTGGGTGTACTCGGGCTGCTGGCGGCAGGCTTGTTGTGGTGGCTGATTCCGGCGCGCACCGAGGGTTTGGCGGCGCCGCCCAAAGCCACCCGTGCGGGCGGCGGCACCGGCTCCGTGAGCGGGCTGCGTGCGCTGATCGTGACCGGCACGCTGGACAGCGCGGTGCGCATGGGATTTCTCACGTTCCTGCCGTTTTTGCTCAAGGCCAAGGGGGCCGGGCCTGCGGGGATCGGTCTGGCGCTGACGATGCTGTTCGTGGGAGGCGCCTTCGGCAAACTGTTGTGCGGTTACCTGGGGGCGCGTATCGGCATGATGAAGACGGTGTGGGTCACGGAGTTCACCACGGCGCTGCTGATCGTCATGGCTGTATACCTGCCCTACGCCGGTTTGATGGTGATGTTGCCGTTGCTGGGGCTGGTGCTCAATGGCACGTCGTCGGTGCTCTACGGCGCGGTGCCGGACCTGGCGGGGCCGGGCAGGCGCGACCAGGCTTTTGCAGTGTTCTACACCGGCACCATCGGCGGCGGCGCATTGGCGCCGGTGCTGTTCGGCAGCCTGGGGGATGCCACCGGCGTGCCCCTGGCCGTTTTGCTGCTGGCCGCCACCTTGTTGCTCACCCTGCCGCTGTCCTGGCGGGTTCAACGAGGGCTGGAGGCTCAGGCCCGGTAGGGCGAACGAATTTTTCAGCGTGTTCTGGCAGGTATAACAATGAACAACAGTGAACCGTCTGCCGTGTCATTGCCGTTGTCCCGGCGTGCGCAACGTCTGCGCGCACCGGGCACGTCCAGCATGCGCAGCAAAGCCAATGCCTTGAAAGAAGCCGGCGTCAACGTGATCAATTTTGCCGCTGGTGAATTGTCCTTCGATGCCTGCCCGGCCATGAAAGCCGCGGTGAGCGATGCGCTGGCCAATGCCCGCAACCGCTATACGCCGCCCATCGGCCTGCCCCAACTGCGCCAGGCGCTGGCGCAGCAGGTCACTCAGCGCTGCGAGGTGAATTACGCCGCCGATGAAGTGGCGGTGACCGCCGGAGCCAAGCAGGCGCTGTATAACGCCGCGATGGTGCTGCTCGATCCGGGGGATGAAGTCATCGTTGCGGTGCCGTACTGGGAAACCTTCCCCACCCAGATCCAGCTCGCCGGTGGCGTTCCGGTCTATGTCGATACGGCTGCGGATGACTACCGCCTCACCTGCGCGGCGGTGGAAAACGCCCTGACCCCACGCACCCGCATGATTGTGATCAACACCCCGAACAATCCGACGGGCACGGTTTATCAGCGTGAACAACTGTTGGGGATTGCCCGGCTCGCGTTCGAACACCGGCTCTGGGTGGTGTTCGACGAGTGCTACCGCAAGCTGGTGCGCACGCCCCATGAACATCACAACATCGTGTCGCTGTTTGCGCCGCTCAAGCACCAGACGGTGCTGGTCGATTCGTTTTCCAAGAGCCACGCGGTCACTGGCTGGCGGGTAGGGTATGCGTGCGCACCCGCCCCAGTCATCGCCGCCATGCACAACCTGCAAGGGCACACGACGTCCAACCCCAGCAGCCTGTCCCAATACGCCGCGCTCGGCAGCCTGATGGCTGACGCGCCGCACTTTACCCAGCAGATCAATGCCTTCCTCGACCAGCAGTTGCTCGCAGCCTGCACTTGCCTGGGGCATGTGGATGACATCACCTGCGCCCCGCCGGAGGGCGCGTTCTATCTGTTTATCGATGTGTCGCGCAAATTGGGTGGCCGCTACCTGGGCACCGTTATCCGTGACGTCGACCACTTGGCCGATCTGTTATTGACCGAGGCCCATATCGCGGTGGTGCCCGGCTCCGGCTGTGGCGACCGCAACAGCATCCGCATTTCCTACGCCGTTGAGCATGAAGCGTTGATTGAAGGCCTCACGCGCTTTGCCCGCTTCATGTCAGAAGTCGTTGCGCATTAACCCCACCCAAAAGGATATGAGCCGTGGAAAATCTGAGCCGCCAATTTATCGGGTACGTGAACCAGGCACTGGTGGATGTCGAGGACCGACATCTGGCCCAGGCCCTGCTCAGCGGTTTCAGCAGCCAGCCCGCCGAGCTGGACAGGTACTGCGAGACTTATGTCGACATGACCTCCAGTAACTGGAGCGAGTCGTCGCTGTGTACGTTCTTCTGTGGCTGGCGCAGCCCGGACGGCGCCGCCCATGCCGTCTCGAGCATCATCGTGCGCATCCTTCAGGAGTCGGCATCCCTGGCCGATGACGCTCGGCTGAAGATGCTCGAAGCGGCGGCCCACTGTGGGGAGATCATCGTCGAGGACATCGGACTGGGCGAAATGCACGGGCATCCGCACCACTCCAAGCTGTATTACCGCATGGCTTCGGCGATCTGCGGCTCGGATGAATGGCGCCTGCAGGACAAATTCCTGGACCCGATCACCAAGGAGTTTTCCGGTTGGGTCGGGGAAAAACGCCCGTTGGCGCCGCAGCTCATCGAAGCGCTGGAAATGATGGCCATGACGGAGTTGTTCAACACCGGCGAGTACAACCTGATGACGCCGTTATGGAAACAATGGTTGCGCGATGTGCGCGGGTACAGCGCCGGTGAGGCCAGCCGCGTGGCGAGCTTTCTCAGCGTGCACTGCGGCAGCGTGGAAGCGCGCCATTTCAGGCACGCGGCAGAGGCGTTACGGCTTTACGCCAGCGGCACCGGGCAGGCCGTGGATTACAGCCGTATCGCGCAGCTATCCAGGGAGTACGTGGCCAGGGCCTGTGAATATCTGCAGAAAATGGCATCGGTACTCAAATGTGAACAGCCCGCCTGGGATTGAGCTGTCCGATAACTCCCGTTGTGCCGCTGACATGGAGCCTGAACCTATGATGGATACCGACGCGCGCCGACGCCCTCTGTCGGCGCTACTGGATAGCAATCGTTGCCTGCGCGTACTCGAAGCCCATAGCCCGATATCGGCATTGCTCGCGCAGCGCGCCCGGCTGGAAATCAGCCCAGGGCATACGGTGGGGTATGACGCCATCTGGTCGAGTTCGCTGACCGACTCGACCCAGCGGGGGTTACCCGATATCGAGATTCTTTCGCCCAGCAACCGCTTGCCCGGGATCCGCGAAATATTTGATGTGTGTTCGCTGCCGCTGATATTCGATGCCGATACCGGCGGCAAGGCCGAGCATCTCGCGATTCATATCAAGATGCTGGAGCGCGCGGGCGTCTCGGCGGTGGTGATCGAAGACAAGTGCGGCTTGAAGAAAAACTCATTGTTCGGCACCGAGGTCGACCAGGCGCAGGAGTCCATCGAGGTATTTTGCGCCAAGCTCCAGGCCGGCTGCGCCAGTCGCACTGGCTCAGGGCTGATGCTGATTGCGCGGTGTGAAAGCCTGATCCTGGATCGCGGCATGGAGGAAGCGATGGCGCGGTGCCTGGCGTATGTGGAGGCGGGGGCGGATGGCATCATGATCCACAGTCGCAGGCAGGATGGCCTGGAAATCCTTGAGTTCGCCAGGCAGTTTCGTCTGCAACGGCCCAAGGTTCCGCTGATTTGCGTGCCGACCAGTTATGTTCACCTGAAATTCGAGGTGCTGGAGCAGGCAGGTTTCAACGCGGTGATTTATGCCAACCATATGTTGCGCAGTGCCTACCTGGCCATGCGCGATACCGCTTTGGGCATACTCGCCCATGGCAGGACGTTGGAGTTGGAGCCGCGCTGTCTGGGCATCAACGAGATACTCGATCTGGTGCCCGGGACGCGTTAATGCGATGCGCGGGGCTGTCGTCCAACCTTTCACTCATTGGTGCATGTTTCGGGTTGAAATCCCTGTTTCAGGGCGAAATACGCCAGTTATTTATAGAAATGCACCATTTAAATTCATAAAAGCGACATTTTGCCCTGTCACGGTGCGAAATGAATTGCTACAGTCCGGCTCAATCTCTGTTTAACAACAATCATTTTGCCGAGACTTTTCATGCACGAATCCGTCGAATCCTTCCTTGCCCGCCTCAAGAAACGCGACCCCGACCAACCGGAATTCCATCAGGCCGTAGAAGAAGTCCTGCGCAGTCTGTGGCCGTTTCTTGAAACCAACCCCCATTACCTGACCTCGGGAATTCTGGAGCGCATCTGCGAGCCGGAACGTGCGATTAGCTTTCGGGTTTCGTGGGTGGACGATCAGGGCAAGGTCCAGGTCAATCGCGGTTTCCGTATCCAGATGAACAGTGCCATTGGCCCTTACAAAGGCGGTTTGCGCTTTCATCCTTCGGTGAACCTGGGCGTACTGAAATTCCTCGCCTTCGAGCAAACCTTCAAGAACTCTCTTACCTCGCTGCCCATGGGCGGTGGCAAAGGCGGCTCGGACTTCGACCCCAAGGGCAAGAGCGACGCCGAAGTCATGCGTTTCTGCCAGGCGTTCATGAGCGAGCTGTACCGCCATATCGGCGCCGACGTGGACGTACCGGCCGGTGATATCGGCGTGGGCGCCCGTGAAATCGGTTTCCTGTTCGGCCAGTACAAGCGCCTGAGCAACCAGTTCACCTCGGTGTTGACCGGCAAGGGCATGACCTACGGCGGCAGCCTGATCCGCCCGGAAGCCACGGGTTTTGGCTGTGTGTACTTCGCTGAAGAAATGCTCAAGCGCGACGGCCAACGGGTCGAAGGCAAGCGCGTGGCCATCTCCGGTTCGGGCAATGTGGCGCAATACGCGGCGCGCAAAGTGATGGACCTGGGAGGCAAGGTGATTTCCCTGTCGGACTCCGAAGGCACGCTGTACGCCGAGAGCGGGTTGACCGAAGAGCAATGGTCAGCCCTGCTGGCGCTGAAAAACGTGCAACGCGGCCGCATCAGCGAACTGGCCGAGCGTTTCGGCCTGGAATTTCGCCCAGGCAAAACGCCGTGGGAGTTGGCCTGCGATATCGCGCTGCCCTGCGCCACCCAGAACGAGCTCGACGCCGACGCTGCCCGCACGCTGCTGCGCAACGGCTGCATCTGCGTCGCCGAAGGCGCCAACATGCCGACTACCCTTGAAGCGGTGGATATCTTTATCGAGGCAGGCATTCTGTTTGCGCCGGGCAAGGCGTCGAATGCCGGCGGCGTGGCCGTTAGTGGCCTGGAGATGTCGCAGAATGCCATGCGCCTGCTGTGGACCGCCGGCGAGGTGGACAGCAAACTGCACAGCATCATGCAGTCGATCCACCATGCCTGCGTGCATTACGGCGAAGAAAATGGCCGGGTCAATTATGTGAAAGGCGCAAACATCGCAGGCTTCGTCAAAGTTGCCGAAGCGATGCTGGCCCAGGGCATCGTCTAGACCCCGGGTTCGATACGCAACACTTCGATCAACTGATCGCCAACGGGGCGCTGCCACAGCACCTCGTCTCCCACCTGGGCGCCGAGCAACGCGCGCCCGAGGGGCGAACCCCAGTTGATCAAGCCTGCGTTGGCATCGGCCTGATCTTCGCCGACCAGCTGGATGCGCTGCTGCTCGTCCTGCTCATTGGCGAAGGTCACCCAGCTGCCGATCTGTACTTTATCGGTAGAAGTGGCCGGCGCCACAATCTGGGCGCTCTGTACCCGCTGGTTGAAGTAGCGCAAATCCCGCTCAAGGTCGGCCTGGCGTTGCTTATCCGCCTTTTCGCCCTTGGCGGATTCGGTGCTGTATTCCTGCTGCAACTGCGCAACTTTGGCCTGCAACTGCTCCAATCCCTGCGCGGTCAAGCGATTGGGTTGGGCACTGACCTGGCGCTCCACCGGCTGATCAGCCTGGGCGGCGGCATTGTCTTCATTTACAAAAGCTCGGCTCATGATGTTCTCCCTCAATGGAGCTTGGGCCATGTTCGCCGCTCGATCGTTCCCACGCTCTGCGCGGGAATGGCGCCCAGGACGCTCCGCGTTCGCTTCTAACGCGGCGCGCTATTGCGAGCGATAAGCCTTGGCCGCATCGCGATCCTTCTCCTGCTGCCATTCGTGCTCGCGGTCGTCCCTGCGGTTGTCCTGGTAGTCCCGCAGCTCCTCGTTCTCGCGCATGGCCTTGCACTGGCGGAAACCGTCTTCCCAGCCTTCGGCGTACTGCCGGTCTTTCAGATAGCGGGGCACGTTCTTGCGAAACTCCCCGGTAATCACCCCAGCGGCCTGGCGACCGCTGCTGCAACCGTCGTCGAAGCCATCGGCAAAGGCCGGGGGATAACCCTTGGCCAGCAAATCCTGATGGGTTGTCTGGCAGCCCGACAACCACACCACCACAGACAGCATTAGCGCAGACCGCCACATGGCGTACTCCCTGGCCGATTTACGGCTGATAGGGGGAAGTCTAGTCAGGGATTTGTCAGATGTGTGTGAAAGGGGAGTCGGCGGGATGTGGGTTGTGCAAAATGATCGTTCCCACGCTCTGCGTGGGAATGCCTCCTGGGTCGCTCCGCGTCCCGCCAACCGCTGCACGTTTGGATTACTGCGCACAGGTGACGCGGAGCGTCACGGGCTGCATTCCCACGCGGGAGCGTGGGAACGATCTTCTCCGGCAAATTTTGTTCATGCACAAATAAGTGTGGGAGGGGGTATGAATCAGTAGTGGTACCACTTCACTTCGAGCATCACTTCATTCACCGGTGTCGACAAGTGGCTGTACTCGCGCTGGGCGCTCAGGCGCAGGCCCAGGTTGCGTGACAGTTCCCATTGCTGGTTGAGGCTGATGCTGCGCCGCACTTCGCCATTGGTGAAGAAATCGCCCTTGGCTTCCAGGCTCAGGTTGCCCAGCGGGTTCTTCCACAATAGGCCGGTGTTGAAGCCGGCAGCGGGGGAGATGGCTTCGCTGAAGTCATTGTTGTGTTCCACGCGCACCGTGCCGAGGGCGAAGCCGAGCATGTCGTCGCTCAACTGCCAGGTGCCGCCCGCGCCGCCGTTGACGTGGGCGACCAGGGTTTCGTCGTCGTGTTTACCCGGTACGCGCTCCAGGCCGCCGGTGACTTGCCATGACCAGGGTTGCAGCAGGGCGTTGCGTGGGGTCAGGGAGCGGATGGTGGCCAGGTCCAGTTGCTGCAATTGCCAGTGATTGCCTTCGTACTGTCGCAGTTTCATCTGCAGGATTTCGATTTGTGCGCCCAAGGGAAAGCCTTCGGCGTTGTCGTTGAGGTCGTGATAGGCCATGCGCAGGCCGTATTCGCCGAAGGCTTTGTCGCCACGGGTGCCGATGCCGGCCTGCCAGGTGCGCGATTCGTGGCCGTTCTCGGGCAGGCCGGGTGGGGTGATCTTCAGGTCGGGCGCAGGGTTCTGGTTGATCGCACGCAGCAGTTCGAAGCTGCGCTGAGAGCGTGCAGTGTCGCGCTCCAGGCCGTTGGCGCGGTAGCGGCCGAGGCGATAGGCGGCATCGATGATCAGCGCCTGGCGCTCGCGGGGCAGGGCTTTGAAGGCCGGCGCCTGCAATTGCTGCTGGTCATCGCTGATGGTGAGCGCCCACTGTTGCTCATCGCCGTCCAGCGGTTTGGCACGTTCCAGCAGTTCGCGTTCACGGGAGGGGCGATAGTCGATCTTTTCCACCAGGCCCGCCTCCTTGACCGCTTTGACGGTGTCGGTGGGGATCGCCGTCAGCGGGAACTGCTCGGTCAGGCGAAGGCCGGGGCGCGCTACTTGCAGCAGTTCCAGCAAGCGATAGGAGCAGTTTTCATCGAAGAAAAAGTAGTCGAACTGGATCTGCTTGAGTTCCCACACATGCTCGACCATGCGCTTGGTCTCGACTTCGGTGAGGTTCAGGCGGTATTCCCACAGGTCACGGTTTTCCAGGCTGCGGTATTCGGAGAGTTTTTCCTGGTAGGGCACCAGCGCGAACAGGCCGGGATAGCCGCCCATCAGGCCTTTCCAGGCATACAGAATGCTGTTGTCCGAGCCTTCGATATAGGCGCCGAAGTTGATCGCGTAGCTGAGCAGGGCGGTGTTGTTACTTTGCACGTCCGCCTGGTCGATGCGCAGCAGGGTGTGGCCGAACATCGACGACGGGCTGTTGAGGTACGCCGCCGGGAAAATCATCACCGCGCTGTGGGGCGCGACGTCCGTGAACCATTGTTTGAATTCCTTGCAGTCCACGGCCGGCAGGTCGGTCAGTTGCAACTGGTCCTTGAGCCAGCGGGTGCGTGCGGGGTAAACGCATTGAACGTGCTTTTCACCCAGGCTGGCCGGTGCATACAACGCATCCACGGTAGCCTTGAGTTCGGCATCCGGATGGTGCGCACCGTCAGCGGCAAGGAAGAACTTCTTGTCGCTGACATAGCTGCGCCAGCCGCTGATCTTGCCAGCTTCGTAATGGCCCAGGGATAGCCAGAACGGGTCATTGGCCAGTTGCTGCAAACGTTGATCGTCGAGGTGCGGTGCCGCATGCAGCGGGGCGCAGGCGAAGAAAGCCAGGCAAGCGAGGCGTTTGAGCATGGGGGCTACTTAAGTCGGACTGAAAAAAAGACCCAAGGGGGGCAGGTCGAAAAAACAAAACCCGCGCCTCGAAAGGCGCGGGTGGGTCGAGCTTAAGCCTGGGTAGCGTATTTCGCCAGACGGGCATCACTTTTCAGTACGGCAATGGTGTTGTTGTGCACGTCGTCAGCGGTCACGTCAGCCTTGCTGAAGATCTGCTGGAAGTGCTCGTGGGTCACGGCCGCGAAGTGCTCGCGATCTTCCGGCGCCACGCCCAGTACCACGGCGTAGGTAGTCAGCGCTTCGCCGTTACCCTTGGCCATGTCTTCGGACAGCTCGTTCATCATGCCATTCATGGCAATCCAGGACTTGCCGCCGTAGGTCAGGGAACTGTTGGTGCTGCAACCGTTGGTGCCCGAGGTCATGCCGAAGGTGGCGTTACCTGAAGTGCCGTTGGTGGTGGAGGCCAGGAAGTGGGCCGGAGTACCGCGCTGGCCTTCGAACAACATGTTGCCCCAACCGCAGTTCGGGCCACCTGGTGCTTCTGCCATTGCATTGAGGGAGACGACGGTGAAGAGAGTACCAAGAAGGATCCGTTTCATAGCTTTGTTCTCTTTGTGTGCAAACCAATGGACAAGGGTTCAGGCGCTTCGCAGCACCCTAGGGGCCAGTTATTAGTCCAACCCGCGCAGTTTGGAGTTTAGGCACGTTCCTGGGGTTCCGTGATTTTTTATAAAACATTCAGTCTCGAACGATTTTTTTGTACACCGTGCGGGCTGTCTATGCTTTCCCAAAAGCGCGCCTTGCCAGAGCGCGCAACCGAGAGCCAGAATGCGCCCATCTGCCCCGCCTGATGTAAGGAAGCCCGATGCCTGATCCTGTTGCTGCCAGCTTGCGTCTAGCGCCCGAAGCGCTGACTCGCCCTTTCTCCGCTGAACAGTTCAGCTTCTCGACCACCAATGATCTGGAGCCCTTTCGCGGTGTGCTTGGCCAGGAACGTGCAGTTGAAGCATTGCAGTTCGGCGTGGCAATGCCACGTCCCGGTTACAACGTGTTTGTCATGGGCGAACCCGGTACCGGTCGCTTTTCATTCGTCAAACGTTACCTGAGGGCCGAAGGCAAGCGCCTGCAAACCCCGTCGGACTGGGTGTACGTGAATAATTTCGATGAGCCGCGCGAACCGCGTGCCCTGGAATTGCCAGGCGGCGCTGCGGCGGCGTTCATCGCCGATATCAACGGGTTGGTCGACAACCTGGTGGCGACCTTCCCGGCCGTCTTCGAACACCCAACGTATCAACAGCGCAAAAGCGCCATCGACCGGGCATTCAACCAGCGTTACGACAAGGCCCTGGACGTGATCGAACGCCTGGCCCTGGAAAAAGACGTGGCGCTGTACCGCGACAGCTCCAACATCGCGTTTACCCCGATGCTCGATGGCAAGGCTCTGGACGAGGCCGAGTTCTCGCAGCTGCCGGAAATCGACCGCGAGCGTTTCCACACGGATATTTCCGAGCTGGAAGAGCGCCTCAACGAAGAGTTGGCGAGCCTGCCGCAATGGAAGCGTGAGTCGAACAACCAACTGCGCCAGTTCAACGAAGAAACCATCACCCTAGCCCTGCAGCCTTTGCTCGCACCGTTGTCGGAAAAGTACGCGGAAAACGCCGCCGTCTGCGGTTATCTGCAGGCCATGCAGGTGTATCTGCTGAAAACCGTGGTCGAGCAATTGGTCGACGACGCCAAGACCGACGCCCAGGCCCGCAAGCTGCTGGAAGAGCATTACTGCCCGAGCCTGGTGGTGGGCCATCCGGTCAACGGCGGCGCGCCGGTGGTCTTCGAGCCGCACCCGACCTACGACAACCTGTTCGGCCGTATCGAATACAGCACCGACCAGGGTGCGCTTTACACCACCTATCGTCAGCTGCGCCCAGGCGCGCTGCACCGTGCCAATGGTGGTTTCCTGATCCTGGAAGCGGAAAAAATGCTCAGCGAGCCGTTTGTGTGGGATGCGCTCAAGCGTTCCTTGCAATCGCGCAAATTGAAGATGGAGTCGCCGCTTGGCGAACTCGGGCGCCTGGCCACCGTCACGCTCAACCCGCAAATGATCCCGTTGCAGGTCAAGGTGATCATCATCGGCTCGCGCCAGCTGTACTACGCGTTGCAGGATGCCGATCCGGACTTCCAGGAAATGTTCCGGGTGCTGGTGGACTTCGACGAAGACATCCCGATGGTCGACGAAAGCCTGGAGCAGTTCGCCCAGTTGCTCAAAACCCGCACCTCGGAAGAAGGCATGGCGCCGCTGACGTCGGATGCGGTAGCGCGGCTGGCGACCTACAGCGCACGCCTGGCGGAGCACCAGGGCCGTTTGTCGGCGCGTATCGGCGATTTGTTCCAATTGGTCAGCGAGGCGGACTTCATTCGCCACCTGGCAGGCGACGAAATGACCGATGCCGGGCATATCGAGCGCGCGCTCAAGGCCAAGGCCACGCGCACCGGGCGCGTGTCGGCGCGGATTCTCGACGACATGCTCGCCGGGGTGATCCTGATCGACACCGCCGGCGCCGCCGTGGGCAAGTGCAACGGGCTGACGGTGCTGGAAGTCGGTGATTCGGCGTTTGGGGTACCGGCGCGTATTTCCGCCACGGTGTACCCCGGCGGCAGCGGTATCGTCGACATCGAACGTGAGGTCAACCTCGGCCAGCCGATTCACTCCAAGGGCGTGATGATCCTCACCGGTTACCTGGGCAGCCGTTATGCGCAGGAATTCCCGCTGGCGATCTCGGCGAGCATTGCGCTGGAACAGTCCTACGGTTACGTGGACGGCGACAGCGCGTCCCTGGGCGAAGCCTGCACCCTGATCTCAGCCTTGTCGAAAACGCCGCTCAAGCAGTGCTTTGCCATCACCGGCTCGATCAACCAGTTTGGTGAAGTGCAGGCCGTGGGTGGGGTAAACGAGAAGATCGAAGGCTTCTTTCGCCTGTGCGAAGCGCGCGGTTTGACCGGTGAACAGGGCGCGATCATTCCCAAGGCCAACGTGGCCACGCTGATGCTCGACGAGAAAGTCTTGCAGGCCGTGCGCGACGGGCAGTTCCATATCTATGCGGTACGCCAGGCGGACGAAGCGTTGAGCCTGCTGGTGGGTGAGGATGCCGGTGAGCCGGACGCCGAGGGGCAGTTCCCGGAAGGCACGGTCAATGCCCGTGTGGTGGAGCGTTTGCGCGCGATTGCGGAGATGATCAGCGAGGAAGACCTCAAGGAGGCGGAAAAGGAGCTGGCGCAGCAGGCGCTGGCTGAGGCCAAGCCCAGCTGATTTCTTAAGGCCACCTGGAGCAAAAATGTGGGAGGGGGCTTGCCCCCGATTGCTGAGTGTCAGCCACTGCATCTGGTGACTGACACACCGCTATCGGGGGCAAGCCCCCTCCCACATTTAGTTTTGTGGATGCCATTAAATTGACGACCATCCGCAACCCGATGCCGTTGGTCCCTACCACCTTGGTTCGTGGCGTTTTTCTTCTATTCTGAGGATTAGGGATATCCACAGGAGTCGCAGGATAGAAACAGTCTCGCCTTTGCGCTGGGGCTGAACGCCGATCTACCGAGGGTCGCCGCCATGCCGCGCAACCTTTGCCTTACCCGCCAGTGCCTGGGGCTGGAAACCCGTATCGAATGCTCCATTCGCCCCCTCGCCGGGGAAAACGGGTTGTGGACATTATTGTTCGCCGCCGGCATGTCGGGCGAACAGCCTTCCACGGTCAAGTCCCAAGGCCCGTTTCATGGGCCATTCGTGGCAGAAACCATGTTGGGCTCCATCGTCGACAGCCTGACCCTGCATGGCTACGAGCAGTTGGACGAGCCGCAGATCTGGTGCCTGCACCTGCAGGCCCATCTGCGCCAACTCAACGGCGGCCAGGAGCAACTGGCCCTGTAATCGGGCTATTTGCTTTCCGGTTTGTCCAGCTTGACCTCGAAACCATATTGCACGGTGTCGAGGTCGGTGCGCTGGTAGCTTTCCAGGGTGGTCGGCTGGCCGTAGAAATAATGCACGTCAAACAGCGCCGTGCCGTATTCCTCGGCGCGGTGGCTCACGCCGAGAATTTCCTTGAGGTAGTTGCCGCTGCCGTCCTTGGCGTAGAAGCGCCAGCTGTCGGCGGGAAACACGCGCTGGTCGACGATCAACGCGTTGTCCTTGAGCACCAAGCCTTTGGGCAGTTCGCTGGTGTCAATCGAGGCCTTCTCGATGGTGGCGAGGAACAAGGGCACCGAGCCGACCACAAACGCCGGGGTTTCCGGGAACAGGTTGAGGTCGTAGGTCAGCGTGCCGCTGGCCGCATTCATCTCGAAGGCCTCGGTGGGCAACTCGATGGGTTCGCCGCGCTCGCCTTTATCGTCGGCCGTGAAAAACGTGATCGGCGCGTCGCTGTTGTTGCGCTCGGCGCCGACCAGGTCGTCATTGAAGGTGAAAGGGTGGTCGAACACGATTTTCGCGGCACTGGCGTCGTCGGTGGACTGGCTGATGGTGACGCTGCCTTTCAATTGTTCTTCCGTCAGCGAGGCGTCTTTGAGCCAGCTGGCCGCAGCGTCGTCATACACCGTGACCGGCATCGGCAAGGGTTGCACGGAGTGTTGCAGGCTGTTTTTGTCGAAGCGCATCACGGGCAGGTCCAGCTCCTTGCGGGTCACCGTGGTCTTGGAAAAATCCAGTACATTGACCTGCAGGGTGTCGATCAATCCGTTGAAGTACACCTTGGCGTAGTGGCTCTTCTGTGTGTGTTCGAAGGCTTTTTGCGCGTCTGTGAGGTGTTTTTCGAACGCTTCGGACCAGGTCGTTTGTTTTTGCATCTCGGCCAGTTGCTTCTCATAGAACGCCACTTGCGCGGCATTTTCGTTGATCGAGCCTGAGCGCGTGAGAAATTGGCCGGTACCGTCCCGGGCCTGTACCAGCAGCGGGTTGGGCGAGTCGTCGCCCAGTTCTGCGGCCAGGGGCGCGCTGTTGGTCAGTTCAAGCTCGGCGTAATTCTTGTCCAGCGACACCAGGTTGAGGGTGATGTTGCCCTCGGTGCGCGGGTGGCCGAGGTCTTTTTTCGACAGGTCGAAGGTCAGCACCTTGCCTGGCGCAGCAACCTCAATCGCACCTTTGAGGCTGACAGGCTGCGGCTGGCTCTTGTTTTCCGTCTCGATGCCCTCGATGAACGGGTAGGTCACCGTCAGGTCGTCGGGGTTGGTCAGGTTGGAGCTGCTCGGGCTGAGCTGGATGCCGGGGTCGGTTTCCGACCATTCGGGCTGGAAGGGAATGACTTTGTTGTTGCTCAAGGTCACCGACTGCCATTCCAGGCCATGGGGAAAGGGGAACTGGTCAGGGGCGTTGAAGGTGAATGGGAAGACCGGCTGCAGATCCGTCAAGTAGTCGGAATGGGAGGCTCTGCGCAGTACGAACAGGCCGTTGATATAGGTGTCCACCAAGGCCTGAGGTGTGGGGTAATGCTTGAGCAGGGCCAGCGTGTCTTCGCCGTATTCGGCTTCGATGGGCTTGGCGGCGAGCTTGAGGCGTGCACGTTCGAGCAACAGCAGCGAGCCGCCGAGGTCGGCGATGGCGTCGCGCAGCTTGGGGTCCTGGATGTTGTCCAGGGACTGTTCGAACTGGCTGGTTTTCTCTTCGAGGGTGGCCTGCTTCTGCTCTTCTTTGGGGGAGCAGCCGCTGGTCATCAGCAACGCCGCGCACAGGCCGAGAGTGGCCAAAGGGGATCGCACATCCATCATCAGAGTCTTCCTGTCCGACAGCATCGAGCCGAGTTGAGGGTCTCGACACTAGCAGAAAAAAGCCCTTACAGATGCCACTTCAAGTCAGTTTTCTCGCGGTGACAGGTGCCCGGTAGCGACTGGTATACTCGGCTCCATTTTTAGCCAAGCTGTGTGAGATTCAATGGAACGCTTTATCGAAAACACGATGTATGCCGCGCGCTGGCTGCTGGCGCCGATCTATCTGGGTTTATCCCTGGGGTTGCTGATCCTGGCGATCAAGTTTTTCCAGGAAATCATTCATGTGATCCCCAATATTTTCACCTTGCTGGAGTCGGAGGTGATCCTGCTGTTGCTGTCGTTGATCGACATGGCCCTGGTCGGTGGCCTGCTGGTGATGGTGATGATTTCCGGCTATGAGAACTTCGTCTCGCAGCTGGATATCGATGAAAACAAGGAAAAGCTCAACTGGCTGGGCACCATGGACTCTTCGTCGCTGAAGATGAAAGTGGCGGCGTCCATCGTGGCGATTTCCTCCATCCACCTGCTGCGCATCTTCATGGACGCCAAGAACGTCGATCCGCAACACCTGATGTGGTACGTGATCATCCATATGACCTTCGTGGTCTCGGCGTTTGCCATGGGTTACCTGGACAAGCTGACCAAGCACTGATGGCGCGCGCTCGCCTTACTGCTCGACGAAGTAGTAAGGCTGGCGATTGATCGCCATTTCCTTGATCACTGTCACTTTCTCATTCAGTCGGTCCGTGTGGTCCAGCAGCGCAATGTTGCCGGGTTTGGCGCCGAGAAATGCACGCAATTGGGGCTCGGTCTGCAGAATCGGCAAATAGGCCTGCAGATAGAACACGCTGGCGCCGGCGATCCGCTCATTGGGTTGGAACAGCGCCACCTCCCTACCTTCGTCTTGCAGTGCCTGGACCTGACTGATCACGGGCACGAATGACTGACGCACATCGGCTTTGGGCGCGAACCAGAAGGCTGCGCTGAGGTAGCAGGCGATGGCTAGGGTGAACACACCGAAGATAATGCGCCGGTGATAGCGGTACAGCGCCGGTTTGTGCTCTCTCACCCACTCCAGCAGCACCCGCGCATATTCTGCGGCCAGTACGGCGGCGGCCGGGGTCAGTGCCATCAGATAGACCGTGCGTTTGCTCGAGGCCAGTGTCAGCAGGGTGAACTGCGCCACCAGCCATACGCTGAAAAACAGGCGGTAGCGGTTGCGCACCAGGCTTTTACGAAAGTGCCACAGGCCCAGGTACACCAGGATGTTCCACGGCAGGAAGGCCTCGGGCAGTTTGGCGAGGTAATAGTAGAACGGCTCGTAATGCCCGGCTTCGACAAACGAGCCGCTGAAGCGCCCGACGCTGTTGGTCCACAGCACCTCACCGACGGCCTGCATGCCGCCGCGCTGAAACAGAAACCCCAGCCAGATCAGCAACGGCACCAAGGCCAGCAGCGTGAACAACGCGGGCTTGAGCCAGTCGCCAAGGCGCAGGCGTTTATCCATCAGGCTGGTGCAGGCCAGGTAGACGAACATCACAATGCCCGGCATCGCCAGGCCCAGCACGCCCTTGCTCAACGTCGCGATGACCATCCCCGCCGTAAACAACGCCCATGCCCAGGCGGTGGAACCCTGACGCTCGGGCCCGGGGCGCATCGCCTGGTAGAACCCGAGCAACGCAGCGGTCACGCCCAGGCTGAGCAACGAATCCTCACCCACCCCGCGCACATTGCCCCAATAACTGGCCATGGTCGCCAGGATCAACGCGGCACTGAACGCCAGCGTGGTTGGCCGCCCGAACCGGCGCAGCATGCCGTAGAGCAGCATCACGCTGAACAATCCAGCAAAGGCCGACGCCAGGCGCACGGCCCCGGTGCTCGCGCCAAACACGCGAATCGCCCCGGCATCCAGCCACAGGCTCAGCGGCGGTTTTTCCAGGAAAGGCTCACGAAACAGACGCGGCACCACCCAGTCATTGTCCAGGTGCATGGCCATGGCGATCCCGGAAACACGGGCTTCGGTGGAGCCTTGCAGTTCATGGTTGCCCAGGGCGAAGAAGAACAACAGCGCAGCGAGCAGGAGCAGCAGGGGAACGGGACGCGTCATGGGGTGGCTACCGGGCAGGAGACCGCTCGGGAGAGCGACCGTGGCTGCCCGCCAGTATAGGGATGGGTTTCTTAACGATTCGTGAACGAGTGTGGGGTTTTTTTGAGGTCGGGTTAAGCTTGCGTCTTGGCGGCAAACAACTGCTTGGCGTGGGCAAAACACTTCTCAGCGATCGCCGAGCGCGGTTCGGTCTTGCGCATCACCATGCCCAGTGGCGCGAGCACGCTGGCGTCCGGCAGGTTGATAAACGCGAGGTTTTCGATCGGGCTTTCCAGGGCGCTGTCCAGCGGCATGATTGCGCAGCAAAAGCCTTCGTGGATTGCCTGGAACAGCTGATAGGTTGAATCGCTTTCGAGCATGGGCTGGGGGGCGAGGCCGCGGCTGCGGAAGCTCAGGTCAATGGACTTTCGATAGTGCATGCCCGTGCTGATCATTCCCAGGGGCAATTGGGCGGCGTCTTCCCAGCTCATTTCGGTGCCTTCGAAGTGGAAGTGGCGCGTGTCGTACAGCAGGCCGACGCGGGTTTCGCCCAGTTCGAAAAAATCCAGGTAGCTGGAGTTTACGTGGTCCAGGTAACACACCCCCAGGTCCAGCTGATTGGTGCCCAGCGCTTCGATGATCTTGTCCGAACTCATGGAGGTCAGGCTGAACTTGAGTTCCGGGAAGGTGTGGGACAGGCCCTGGATGTAGCTGATCGGGTTGAAACCGCTGAGCGGCACCAGGCCCAGGCGCAAGTTACCCACCAACTGGCCGCGACACGCCGCCGCTTCGGCGAACAACCCGTCATGGGCGGCGAGCAGGGTTCTGGCCCAGGCCAGCACACGCTCACCGGCCTCGGTGAACCCTTCGAAGCGCTGGCCTCGAGTGACCAACTCCAACCCCAGTTCATCCTCCAGATTGCGCAGGCGCATCGACAGCGTCGGCTGGGTGATATGGCAGCGCGCAGCCGCCTGGCCGAAGTGACGGGTCTGCTCCAGCGCGATCAGGAATTTGAGTTGCTTTATGTCCATCAGGCACCTGCCAGTCAGCCGTAACAATTAGGCAGCCATTGTTTAGGCGCTTTAGCCTCATGGCAATCGATTGATGCCGGCCTGCCGGAGAAAGACATGAGCGTAACGTCGGATGCGTTGTGTGTACGGCTTCAATTGAGTACACAGTCGACGGGTTCAAGGACAGGCGGCAGTTCTGTCGCGCCGTTGGCGTGCAGCACTTCGCGTTCGATGGTGCGCACGATGGCATTGGTCGGCAGGTCGTTTTCGTCGTAGCCGAAGGGGTCTTCCAACTCGTCGCCAATCGCGTCCAGGCCAAAAAACGTGTAGCTCACGATGGCGGTGAATACTGGCGTCAGCCAACCCAAGGGTTCGGCCATGGCGAAGGGCAGCAAGATGCAGAACATGTAGCTGGTGCGGTGCAACAGGAGCGTGTAGGGGAAGGGCAGCGGGGTGCTTTTGATGCGCTCGCAAATGGTTTGCGTGCGGGTCAGGCTGCTCAAGTGCCCGGCCATCAGCTGATAGCGCCACTCGCTGAGGCGCCCTGACTCGACCAAGGCCGAACACTGCTGGGTCACGCGGCCGATAATGCTTTCCGGGATATTCGGCGTGTTGGCCAGCGGCGGCGTATCGAGCCAGGGGGCTGCCGCGCTGGGCTCGTCCTCATGGCGCAACCTGGCGTTCAAGGCATGGGCGAACCCGCACAGGTTACGCAGGATCTCGCTACGCTGGCGAGCGTCCTGAATCACCTGGGTTTCCCGGATCATGGCGCGCACATCCATCAGCATGGCGCCGAGCGCTTTGCGCCCTTCGTACCAGCGGTCATAGCACGCGTTGTTGCGAAAACTCATGAAGATCGAAAGTGACAAGCCCAACAGCGTGAACGGCGTGGCGTTGACCTGGGAGAAGTAGGCTGGATGAAGGGTTTCCACCAGCACAATCACCGAGGCCAGCAGTGTCACCAGCAGGCTGCGCAGTGCGATGCGCCGGGCCACGGAGCCCTTGAGCGACGTCAATACACCGATCAGGTTGGGTTTGGCTCTGACGATCATGGAATAGCCTAGTGCAATGGGTTGAAACCGGGTCGGTCAGCCGCCCGTCATGTTCATGAAGCGCACCACCTGCACCTCATCGTCGAGGGTGAAATTGTGCCGATAGGGCTTGAGTTTCATCGACTCCACAATCGCACGCTCCAAACGTTGCGGTTCGCCTGGATAGCGCCGCAGCACCGCCTTGAGGTCGACCGAATGCTCGTTGCCCAGGCACAGCAACAGCCGGCCTTCGACCGTCAACCGCACACGGTTGCAGGTGCCGCAAAAGTTGTGGCTGTGGGGTGAAATAAAGCCCAGGCGAATATGCGGCGCTTCGGCCAGGCGCCAATAGCGCGACGGCCCCTGGGTGGATTCTGCGGAGTCGATCAGCGTGTAGCGTTCGGCAATACGCGCGCGTACCTGCGCACTGGAATAAAACGCCTCGGCACGACTGTGCTCGCTGATCACGCCCAATGGCATTTCTTCGATAAACGAAATATCCAGGCCGCGATCGATGGCGAAGGCCACGAGGTCGTTGATCTCGTGATCGTTGCGACCTTTCATCACCACGCAATTGAGCTTGGTGCGCTGAAAACCCGCGGCATTCGCTGCATCGATACCCTCGACGACCTTGGCCAAGTCACCGGTGCGCGTCAGTTCACGAAAGCGCTTGGGGTCCAGGCTGTCGAGGCTGATGTTCAAGCGCTTGAGCCCGGCATCGAACAACGGAGCAGCGAGCTTGCCCAGTTGCGAACCGTTGGTGGTCATGCACAACTCGCGCAGACCGGGGAGCGCGGCAATGCGCTTGCACAGGTCCACCACGCCCTGACGAATCAAGGGCTCACCGCCGGTCAGACGAATCTTGCGCGTGCCCAGCGCGACAAAACTCTGCGCCAATTGGTACAACTCCTCCAGCGACAGAATCTGCTGGCGCGGCAGAAACTCCATGTCTTCGGCCATGCAATACACACAACGGAAATCGCAACGGTCAGTCACCGACATCCTGAGGTAGTCGACCCGGCGCGAAAAACTATCCATCAGGATTTGATCGGTCACTAAAAACCTCGGCGGCGACGTTGGGTATATACCCTGGCGCTTATATAGGCGGGTGATTCAGGCGAGGCTAACGATGTTTTTTGCGGGCGTCTAATCACTCTTAGCGACTGGTTGATCGATGGGGTCTATGGGCGGTTAGTTGACGGGGCACGGAAGGCGGCGAAGTGGTGGGGTTCAATAGCGTACCTGTGGCGAGGGAGCTTGCTCGCCATAGGTACGGGTTGGTCGTTCAACTGACAGCGATATTTTATGGATTTGCGCCAGGTGGTTGCATAGTGAATACCTGAGTGTCGAGCATCCGCTCCAGCAGCAACTCACCGAGCACGATCAGTTGCTGAGCCCCCAGCAGCTTTTGGCGGTGCGAGCCTTCCAGTTCAAAGGCCAGATCGGTGGTCATGGCGTTCAGCGAGGCGAGGGTTTCACTGGCTTGGATAAGGAGGGTTTCGGCGGGGATGTCTGGGGCGAGGGTGAAGAGGGTTGTTGGGGGATTGGGGGTGATCTTTTTCATGACTGAAACTCCTTGATTGATGGAGTCGCCAGACATCGCTGCTAAACGAAAAGGGTGGCGACTGTACGCGGGTTAGCAGACCAGGAATCAAGGAACCCAGCGCACCCGAAAGTGCCCCACGCACAGCCGCCATAACGCAATCCAGCGGATGCTGAAAGCATCGCGTGAATGGAGAATGGCCCTGCAGGCCTTGATATTAACCGAGCTGCTAAACCCGGTCGCTGATTTTGCAGCGACTGGAGGAGATTAGCGGGGTGGGGGGTGAAGGGGGAGTTCATCGATGGCGCTACTTCTTGCGGGAAAATTCCGAAGGCCCGTCAGTCGGGCGTTTTAAAACCTCAGCAACGACAAAATCCGCACAAGGCGGGTTTTGTCGATGCTTTGAATTGTTGGGCCGGGGTAATCTAAATTGGTTAAGTGATTTATAGGGATATAAAATTAATAACTATTTTAGTTTTTGGTTGGAATACCAATTGGAATACTGCACTCAACTTTAACACCCGTTTGCATTCGATCTGACCAGCACGCTTCGTAACCATGATTGGCAGTGAACCCTGAGCGGCCTGTCAGGGCCGCAGTCGGTCAGGCACGGACGCTGAACATTTCTGTGGAGCCAAGGTATCCCGCGGGCGCAACAATAAGGGCATTAAGCGTTGTCTGACTGAATGCCTGCGTCGATAAGCCCCTTACTCTCTGCGCTCTTCGATTGATTTTATCGCGCTCAAGGCAGTAAGAGCGGATTGCGAATCGTCAATTAACAACCGGAGTCGTGCTAGGTCACCTACAGAGCCATACCTACCTATGACATTGATGGCAAAGTTTAGTGTCTCGTAGTGATTCGTAAAGAATGCTCCATCGAAGTAGCCAGACTGGATGCTAGGACTTTGGAGCGCCGCACGACATATCTCTAGAGTTTGATCGGGGAATGCACGAACCAATTCAACCGAGCGCCCCCCGCAAACGGAAATAGACCTGGAGATGGTGTAGAGAACCCCTACTGCTACGTCAGGGCTTGACTGGAGTACTTCGAGTGCTGATGCCGCCTGATTTTCCTCCAGCACAGAGCTAGCGTCCCGCCGCTGAAGCCAATGGTAAAGAACGCCACATGCGAGAAGCGCATCCTCACGAGGCTCCCCTCCGAATCGAAGGGCTTCGGCGGGTAGGTCATTCTTAAGAGCGCCAAGCGCCACGAAAGCAGCGACGAACGTTTCAATAGCTTGTTGAGGTAGCTTCGAATGCTGCGATGGTAGCTGAGTCCAGCGCATGATGTAAGGGATAGCAAGGCGATCTTCCTGCCGTGCAAGCTCATCAATAAGGGAGCTAAGAAAGAAATCGTCACCTTCAGCTCCTTCGCATGCGAGACGCAGGAATGATAGCTGTTCTTGGGCTGGCAATTCCTCAAGTACTTGTATGTAGGCGCTGCTGAAGGGATGGTCGAATTGAGCGTTGTAGACCCCCCACGCTGCGCCGGGAGCCTCTGCGGACTCCGAAGACAGAATTTCGCATACTTGTAGACGAACACTCTCTACGTGCTGATCTTCCTCTTCTTGCAAGGCGTCCAGCCCGCTGAGTGCCTCAATGGCTGTCTGGGCTAACCATGGATGCAGATCAGGCAGGAGATCTTGGAGTGCATCGACGTACCCTTGTCGGATATGGTCCGGGACTTCACGAAGGGCATGTGCATAATCGAGAAGGTCAAGGTGAACATGATAGGTAAGAAATTTCCAAATCTCTTGCTGAAGATACGGCAACACATACTGGGCGAAGGTATTCCGAACCTCATATGCCTGGCGTGATAACGCTAAAGTAAAGTAAAGCTGCCCGGGTGACTCGACGTCGCGCCATGCAAGTTCCAGTGATGCGGCCAAAGTTGAAGCGCTAGTTCTGCGTGAGTTGAGAAAGCCACTATGGAGGGCCGAGGCTATACGGGTGAGGCCCACATTCGCTGAGCCGAACACGTACGTGACCGCGAACAGGCCACTGCGAATGTTGATCTGTTTCTCCGCTGCTTCCGGATGCAACCTCCGGAACTCTGCGGCGAGAGTGACATCCATCATCTTCACCGCGCCGAGTACCTCCTTGATCCAGCGTCCTTCTGCCATCCCGGCCGTAAGCACTGAAAGAAGCGCAAAGTCGCGATCTGACCAAGCTGTGAGGCTGCCAGGGTTGATCGCCACCTTCCACAAATGGTTCGCAGTTATATCAAACCTCAGCCTCGTTGCCTCCTCGGTGAGTCGCGCCGGGAGAGCAGCTATCGCATCTGTAATGAGAAGGCGCGCCGCACTGCCACATTCACCAATTAAACATGCTTCCAATAACTTGCTGTCAGATACCCTGCTGAGGATCGTCGCTAGCAGCGACTCGTCTTCAATAGCACCAATGATAAATGTACGTAAGGCACCGTATTTCGGCACTGTAAGGGCGGCTAGAATCGCGCCATCATCGAGGCCTGTCTGGCGAACTAGAGCCTCCGTAGCGAAAACGTTGCGGTACATCTCGTGGCATAGGCTTACACGATCACCCCGCAGGTTTAGAACGCCTGAGCTATGAGCCTGCCGCAGCGTCGAGGCCGGTAAGTCGAGTTCTGCTAAGAGTCGATCCACCTCTCTGATCGACAAGCTGAATGTCATGCGATCCACCAGTCGTTTCGCTATTGCGCAAAGCAGGTGTATGCCATCGGTGGCTGAGTCACCTAGCTTACGTCGCACGAAATAGTCGAAGAGCGCGAACCTACTTGAAGATTGCGGAATCTCGCGCCCAATCTGGCCAACGAGGTCCGCCTCGATACCAGTGGTGGTCGCCTCAAGGAGGGGAATTAGGGATGTATCTGAGGACAGGGCGATACTTGCAATTTTCGCCTTCAGCTCATTCCCAGGCCGCCCGACGCTGACATGTCGAAGCTGCAGCAGGTCGGGTCGCTCAATATCGATCTGTGATGTGATCACAATCAGCGTGTTGTATCTGACTGATGCAGCGCGAAGAGCCCTCGTGAGTTGAACCCTACTAGCCTCCTGACACTCGTTGTAGCCATCGACAAACACTGCAATCGGTCGGGACATCTGCCGAGCAGCAGCAAACAGAGCTGCAGCGGATCGTAGGTCGAGTAGTGCTGCTTCGCGGTCTAGCGATGTAGCCAACTGGCCGTCGAAGGATTTGCAATCAACTACTATAGGGACAATACCTCTAGCAACGACGCGGTTAGCAAGGTAGAGGGACAGCAATGTCTTTCCACAACCTGAAGGACCGCGAATCAATAGGTCCGACCGCTCGCGCAAGAGCGCGGCCTCAATGTCACCGAGCTCGTAGGCCTGTCCGTCCTGATCGTAGATGTCCGACACGTATCGTGCGGCTATAGGCCCATAAGTGGCCGCAAACGCGCTCGTATAACGAAGCAGGGATTGTTCTGCGTCGAGCAAACGCGTGTCGGACGCGCGCTCTGCATTGGTAATCCGCTGAAGGCCATGTGCTTCAGCAAAATGATGCCAGCGGTCAGGACTCCACCGGAGCGTGGAGCACTGGTTGATCAGCGCTGAGAGCTCGCCAAGATCATTGAGGCTTACTTTGCGATTGCTTGTAGGAAGATCAGAGCCGGTAGGCAGTGAAGGGGTGAACATCACGCAAGCATTAGGGTACCCAGACAACGAGGCATCATGTGCTCGCATGGCATCACGTAATACGTTCTTAGCCTGAAGAACCTGAAGATAGGCGTTTCGATAGGGCTTCCACCGCCCAGTCCGCGTCAATGCAGCCCAGTCACCATTGTAACTTCCGCGCAGTGGGTATGAGGCCCCTTTCGCCTCAATCACTAAGGTGAGCTGATCGGTACCTATAACAAAGTCGAGTTGGCGACTACCTATGTGCAGGTTTGCAAACACCGTTGCAGGAACGGCGCGCTCCTCCAGTATTGCCAGGAGAGATCGAAGCACTACTCGCTCAGATTCTTCTTCTATGGGGGCGCCAATGTAGAGGGCGATAGTGCTTAAAAGCATGTGTGCCTCAGATCAATGTTTGTTTCGGCCCCAAAACTGCGGAAATAGGTTAGCGTTAATCTTTCAACAAACATCGCCATACGCGCCCGATGACGCGGGCTCCCTGCATATAACGATCCAAACTCGCCTAGGACCATTAGGCACTCCTTCGGTACGCACCGCGCATGGCCAAACGATACTATGCGTGCGCCTCCATTGTCCCCTAATTCCCCGAGGCTCAATGTCGGCTTTGGGTCTAGGCTGTGTAAAAACGCCTACCCCGGTTTTAAGTCTGCCTTGCTACGCAAATTCTGTCGGTGTTCGGATAGTCAGCAGATCTGAACTTACGTAGGAACGCGATTTTTGTGCCGATTGTGACTGTCATACTCGCTATAAAACGTTTTCACACAGCCTAGGCCGAAGCGGCCAGCGAATACACGTTCAGAATCCCCGTATTAAGGGCAGAGATCACCGTGCGCCAGCGCACTTCTCACCCAAAGCCGTTCGAGGCATAGGCCGATGTGCGGAATGAGTGGCAGCTTAAGCACAAACGCTCAACACCTTGACCATGGGGCGTGGCTTGAGTTGAGCCGTGCCCCATGGTCAACGGCTCAAGCTATTCGGCACTCAACATGAGCGACGAAGGAGCTTTTTCACCAAACAGCTTTTTCTCGCGCGCTTTTTGGATCTTGGCTGCCCTATTGCTTATTTCCTGATTTAACGTCGGCATAAAGGCCATGAAGGCGGCTGACGGTGCTCCAGGAGCTTCGGACCAGATGTCAAAACGACCGTCGATGATCTTCAAAAACAGAACGGACGCTCGCCAGAAGTCCTTTGGCCGTTGAGCACTCAGCATCTCTGCGTACCAGGTCTTCGCCCAAATATTCCTTGAATATGCATCGCGCGCGGCAGCGTGGACTGTACCGATGAAACCAATGGTACCGTCGAAGCGGGAAAGGACAGCTTCAGCATGGACGCTTTCGTCGCAAAAGCCGACGATCATCAGGGCGAGCGCTGTTTCGTACGGCCGGCCGACTGCGAGAAGTTCATCGATGTATGTCTGCAGTAATGCCACTTTGCCACCGAGATGAGCCGCCATGACCTCGCTCGCGATGTCACTGTCGGTTCGCGGTGTTTGAAGGCGCCGTTTGCAGATGTCGACCATCGCCGGGCTAATTGCGTTGCTCCAGAGACTAACGACCGCTACAGAGATTTTTGCAGGCCCGGTGACGCGGCGTATGGTCGGGTCCAATGCAAGCACGCGAGTGACGAAGTCAGGTACTGACGAAATGTTGCTGTCGCTGAGCGCAATCGCGACCTGCAGTGCGACATGATGGAGATGGCGGAGATTGCGATCGGGGGTGGCGATCAACATATCCAGCCAGCGCTTACCGCGATCAGCATCCGATCCAATGATGGCTTTGATGCCTTCGAACGTGAGGTCGGAAAGTATCAGGTCTGCTTCTAAGGCCGTGAGCTCACCGACAAAGCGTTTATAGGCCTCATTCATGCGGCGTTGACGTTCGTCAAACTGTTCATGTGTTTCTGAGAGCCGGCTCATTTGGGATGAGAAGTCGTTCTCCGGAGGGACCCGCTCTGTTAGTGAAGCCAGGGTCGGAGTAGGGTCGGATTTTTTCGGCGTCTCAGTAGAGATATCCGGCAACTCGACATTCCCTGCATATCTCAACGCCTTCACAAGCGCGACTTCGATGCGCGAGGCAATCGCATTGCCTTGTCCGGCAGGTAGCGTTTCGGCGGCAAATCCGTAGTGGCAAAGGCTCATTCGATCAAGCGCGGGCGCCATCTCAATCAAGCCCGCTTGCAACGCTTCCAATATTGCTGCCGACCCGTACCAGTCCTCGAAGCTGCTGTCGCGGTTAGCCGGCTTTTCCGCGCACCACCCACTATCTACCACTTCCTGCAGTAATAATTTATCGCCGTTTGATGCCGCGAGGGCGAGCGTTTGGTGCCGAAGACTCTTGAATGGAGATCGGACGAAGCCTTTGGCTATAGCAGCAGCGCGTGGTGTCAGCGGCGATTTCGAAAAGTGGATTGCGGCAATAACAGCAGTCTGGGCATGCTCATCGCCACCCCGAAGAACGCGTTCCAATACCTGCTCCACCTTTTTCGGTGCGGCTTTTCGTACGCAATAGAGCAGTTCCAGCAGAATGTTATCGCATCGCGTGGTTGCGATCGCGTCGAACTGCTCGTCGGCTGTGAGATGCGGGAATGCGATGAGCTTTGAAAATTGTGCTGTGAGGCGTTCGTCGCTATCGTCTTCGTCGTCTTCACAAGACGTGATGCAAGGTTCACCGGCCGAAAGGAAACGTAGGGCAAGATCTTTTGTAAGGGCCGCGCTGTGCCGGATGAGTTCCAAAACGCCTAGGCGCCGCGCATCTGCATCCCGACTTAGTACATCGTCCGCAAGCGCACGGTGCGTGTGTATCGCATCATCGGGTACGAAGCGCGCGACGCCGGCGCGGGCGCCGCGAAATAAATGGTCCTGCTTGCCCATCTGACGGTTCTGGGCGAGATATCCGGGATCAATTTTCCGGTAGTTTTGGGCTGTCGCTAGAACGTTTTCGGGCTCGGCGGTACCCGGATCGCACGGATCGACGGTGCAATAGGTTTCTATTAATGACCAGCCTTCAGATCCTTCTTGGTCGCATATGAGTTCAACATGTATACGTGCACTTTCTTGCGCGTCGCCGATATCTCCGGTCCCGTGCAAGATACCCATGCGAGTCCACCTCCCCACACGGGACGACCGTTCCTCCGGCAGTGTTTCCAGCTCCTTCAAGAGCGCTGCTCGAGTCTCCTGCCAGTCAGTGCGGTTGTAGCGAAGAACTTGCTCGAATGCTTCGTAGGGCGCCGAGATTGATTGATTGAGTGCGTGAGAGAACCGCCAACGGACGAAGTAGGGTGCGACCTGTGCCAGCGGCATGCTTGCCAGAAGATAGAAAGCAAAGCGGCTTATGCCATCGAACCTAGGGTGCGGAGCGGCAATGAGATTCGTCGTCATGAATGATCGCTCGGCCTCGGTCAGTGCTGCCTTACGGTCCTCAATTTCGACCAAGACCTTGGCTCGCTCTTCGTCAACCTTCCAGTCAGAGTCATGACTTGGGGGCCTGTACATTCGACGCTCGGGCGCGAGCGAATAGAAGGATAGCCATCGCTTCGTCGATTCGAGAATGCTCTGCCAAATATGTGGCTCGTTGCGCCGCTTAAGAAGCGCGTCACGCAGCCATTCCTTGCTGGCGATGTGCTCTTGTGACAGATACACGTTTTCAGCGGCTTGAAGGAAGGCGAGATGAGCCGATTTTGCAAGGATGGAAAAGGCGTCGACCTGTCTGTTAGGAAGATTTTGCAGCGAGACGAATTTTTCGATTAGCGCGGAACGTACCCTGGGGCTGGTTTCTTCATCAAGGCAAGCGATCTGCGTGGCGAGCAAGACAACCTCGGCGGTCTCATCCAGTGCGCTGATCGGTTCCAGTATTGTTGCCAGTTTTTCCCGTGGGTCACGTTGGTTACGCAATTCCCGCTCGAGTTGCTCGACGAGGTATAGCGCGAGCGCCAGATTGAGTCCCTCGAGCTTTATTTCATACTTGGAAGCGCTCCCTTTCACCGATGAGAAGAACCGGCTCGATGCCACAGCCTCGAGTTGCGTTTCTTGGGCTGCATCGAACAGCCTGAGGTCGTCAGCAACGTGCGCATTCGCTCTAGTCAACACCTCCGCTGCGAGGTTCTTCAAAAGGTCGGCGAAGGCGGGCGCCGAGATGAGAGCCGCTCCGTGCTGTTGCATCCTGCGCATATGCTCAAAGAGGAGCCGCCCGGCATTAAGCTCTTCCAGAAGCTCGATGGTCTTGGCCTCTATCAGCTCAATTGCGATTCCGAGGAGTCTGGGGTTGCGAACAGATTCGAGGATCTCGATCCTGGTGTTGGAGAAATCGATGCCGCGACTGCCCAGTATCTTCTTGACGTCCCCAATGGACCATTCGGCGAGTGGGACTGTTCTAACGCTGGAGGACAGCGTGCTTTTGACATGCGCCCAATGCTGCGTACGGGTGGTGACCACCAGACAGCCACCTAGCTCCTTCAAACGTTGCGCAGCGCGATCGAGCCAGCGCGCCCAGTTGGACTTGAGCGGTTGGTTGAGACCATCCGCTATGAGCGTTACACGGACAGAGCTTGCTGGGATGCTTGCGCGCCAAGCCTTGAAACGGCGCTGCCATCGCTTGATCGCCTGCGGCGTGGCATTCACGCCCGTTTGATGGATCAGTTTGTGCAGTAGGAAGTCATCGAAGTTTCCTGCGTCGTCGATCAGCTCGTCTGCGGGGCACATGATGAGAAGTGATTTGGGG
This sequence comes from Pseudomonas sp. R4-35-07, assembly GCF_003852235.1. Lineage (NCBI taxonomy): Bacteria > Pseudomonadati > Pseudomonadota > Gammaproteobacteria > Pseudomonadales > Pseudomonadaceae > Pseudomonas > Pseudomonas sp. R4-35-07. Next base: position 4,982,442 of record NZ_CP027732.1, on the reverse strand, counting down.
GCGGACAGGCTCCAGCTCTGAGCCGTAAGCCACGATTTGCCGACACCTTCCTCGCCGACAATTGCATAAATTTCACTGTCTGGCACTCCGGAGAATGCGTTTGTAAGATACGCACGCTCTGGCCGATCGAGCGCCCTGGGGCCTGATGGGTCAAGTGGGGAGAGGGGCTGACCGAACTCAATGCGTGCCTGCTGCTTGTTTGTAAACAACCGCCCCAGCCACTCTTGGTTGAGCGTCTTGGCATTACCCAACCCAACATCTTCGGCGAGCGCGTTTCTGAGCGCACTGGCCCTGAAGGGAAAATTCCCATGATTTGCAAAGTGGTCTATTGCGTTGGCGGCGGGCGTAACGAGGGCCGCTCCAGGCCGCCCTGTAAGACCTTGTGCAATGAATGTTTTGGATTTTTCCCCAGCCGCTACAGTGGCGACAAGCAGCGATCCAAAGTCGTTGTTAGACCAGTCAAGTACCGCGATACCAAATCCGTGTTTGGCGGCAAATGCCCGCCCATCATCGACGGTTTGGGATGCAACCTCACAGGTGGCTCCGAGTATCCAGAGATCCACCAAGCTAGCGTCGTCGTTCGCAACGTCAAATAGCTTTATCGTAATATCGTTTTTCGAGAGGCCGTCTTTGTAGCGTTTGCCCTCGAAATAGGTAGCACCGCCATCGAACGCGGAGTCACCATCTCGCCCTCGCTGTGTACCTGACTTTGCGAGACGGAAGGATTGACCTGTGATCTCCCCCAGGATGACGCCGAGAAAACCTTCAAACCCATCAGGGCCTGCAGGATCAAGGGCTAGAAGGGCGCCCTGCAGCGCCTTTGCGTGCATCTTGTCTGCTGTATTCATTCTGGATGACGCTACCTAAAGTTGTGCGGACAGTGGCAGTGGTTTTCAGGCTTCGCAGCGTTGTCAGGTGAGCGCTTTGGTTTGGCCTCTGGACTAGGTTGGAGACGATAACGGTATAGACTGCTGAGCGACAGTTTTTCGGTCCTGCAGCTTTAAGTACAACGAATGTTTCCGCATCGTCCGTTCACTACACATTGTTACCTGCAGGCATGCGTCGGCAGCAGCCTTCAGTGGAAAGGTGGGATTGGGTCGAAAACAGAGGTTCGAGCCTCACCGCCATCGACCCATGGCAGCCCTTCATGAAAAACAGCTGTCGGCCGATTCTGTTGAAAAAGTCGGCTTCAATTTCCACGGCAGAAAAGTACGCGCCTGAGATTGAAATTCATGTGTTGTTGCGCAGAAAAACTCAGGTCAGATTGGACATAGCAGCGTGCAAAAGCGGCGTTTTCACAACTCAATGTATGGCTAGCCAAGCCACGTCGACTTCTTCACCACAATCGGCCAAGAGCGGACGCTGGGCCATTCACAGCATCCCTTACAGAGTGGCTTGATATCTTCCTTAGCAAGGCACTGGTCGGTGGCGGTATCCTGATCGAGCCACCAGCGCGCCATGTCGCCCAGCCCGTATTGTCGTTGCAGCACTTCCTGCTTGTTCATCAACCCGGCCCCATGGCCGTTTCAACAGTACTTCAAAGGTATCTTTCGGGTGTTTGCTGGGGAGATTCGGGGGAATGGTTGAAGGTTTCCGGCTGGCTGGAATCACTTAAAATTGTCGTGGGCGTCAACGATGTAAGCCAAGTCTCTGCCGGGCGCTTTCAACTCCGCTTCACTTACGGCCAGGTGAGCCTCGCTGATTTTGAATGGCATCTCGGCGAGGGCTTTGAACTTGAGTTTGGTCAACGACTCGAGTACCTCCGCAGCGCCAGTGACGATGGTTCTCAGGGTGCTGGTCGAGAATTTCGCTTTCTGGATCTTCATGTATTGCTGGTATTCATCCAGAAGGTACCGAATCTCATCCCGCAGGTGATCGGGGTTCAGGTCCTTGCGTTCGGAGGTCTTGTTCATCCAGTTTTTCAGACGCCTGAATTTGATCTTCGCTTCCTCATCATTTCGCCAATCCAGTATCGCTTCCCATGGTGTTTCGAGGCTTGGTTGGGGAACGTTGGCAAGCATCAGATCTAGAACGAGATTCTGGTTGTCCTGGCACGCGGCCTTGGATTGCTGTTGTTGCAGGGACCTGCTGTCAAGAATGATGGGGATGTTATACAACGAGTTGCGGATTCCTGAGATTCCCAATTCAGGCGTCGCGTCTATAAGCAATTCGGGACGAATCATCTCTGACAGAGTTTCTTCGAATGAACCTTTCCCTGGCTGGAAGTAGCGCGTGCTCTGTGCTGTCCTAATGACCCATACCGGCAGGTTGCGGTCAAAATCTTCCATCTCGAATCCTGACGATCTCGGATCTTCCGTTGGAGCATCCAGCAGACCATGGTCGAACAGCAAGGTGAGATCGGTGGAGACGCGGCTAATCTGATCTTCATTGTAGTAGGCAACTGACAAGGGAAATCGCGCGCGTTTGGCACGAGGAATGCTCGTCAGGAATACTAGGGCTACCTTGTCGACCATCAAGACGGATTTCTTGAGAGTCTCCAGCGAATCCTCTCCAACAAAGGGCAGCAAAGCGGTTCCAGCGTTGTCCATGGGCAGGTACCAAGCAAGTAATGGAGCAGGATGTATGACCCGACAGCCCGTCAGGTCCGTGCATTGCCAGGCAGAATGCCAATACTGCCACGCTTCTTCAACCCGTCCCGACCTGCGTCGCCGGCAACAGATTCCTGCTCCAGATCGCCGCCAGATCCTCCTCGCTGAATCCGGCATCCTGTTCGCTGAGGACGTAGTCCTTGCCTTTTGCCTTGACTGCCTTGAGCTGGCGATCAGAGAGGCGGAGGGCTGGAGGAGGCATGAGAGCTACCTCTGACACCGTTTTGGTATTCCAAAAATTGCACCGGAGAGCTTGGAATACCATTTGGAATACCCAAACGGCTGGAACTCAAAAAACCTTTGAGGAGCCCCGTAGCGCTAACCCTTGATTTCACTGATTTTCAGGCACAAAAAAAGACGTCCAGGGACGTCTTTTTTCGTTGAAGTGGTGGAGCCGGGGTAAGTTGAATGACAGCGGTAACTTTTTGATTTCAGACGTTAAACGCGATTTTTATTTTCGGCTGGAATACCAGTTGGAATACCGTTCAGTTGAAAATTGCTTCGCCCAGGATTGTTCAGAGGTTCCAGTAGAGTATCGTGCGGGCAAGAATGGTCATTGCCGGAAATGCCGCGAATATTTATGTGTGGTAAGCGCTTCTTTAGCCGCCGGCTACGCAGTCGATTCGCGTCCCTATAGAGGAGGCCCCCGCTCCTGATCAGTTGGGCGCTAGACCTCAGTCGGGTAGTAATCCCCCTTGTGTAGCTCCGAGCGGAAGGTCGTTTGATCCGCTGCGCCATATTTGCTTCGCTTCCTCTTACGCCTCCGAAACACCTGCAAGCAACCGGGATCTCGGCCTTGAGCCACATTCTCGCTATTTCGAACCAAGCGTTCCCTCATCATTTTCGACCTCCTAGCCGGAACTTGACGTTTTTTTTGTTCTTGCAAGTAGGCTGAAGCCGGGAGTGCTCAGTGGCTCTGAGTGATATAGCCTTAGGTGATGGTATGTTGCTACTATCAGTCGCTCGGAAGGCCGAATTTCAAGGAGAATCACATGCCCTGCCTTAAAGCACTACTGCGGAAAAACCAAACATCTTTGAAGAAATAGTCTCGGAGTTTCGGTAAGCGATCCAGTGCGATTCATACCTGATCGATGGATTAAGTGTTCCAAATAGATGAATGGATCGGACGATGGATGAGAATGAAACCAATTATTGGTACCAATTTAGAGCTGCTCTTGCATCACGGTCAAAAGATCCCTGGGGGCACCCTTCTTTCGTGATGTTCTTTTTTGTCGGTGTTTTGTTTTTTGGCGGCCTTGGAATATGGGTGGAGATAGTGCGAGTTAACGTGCTTCTATCGGATGAAGCCAGTTTTAAAACTATCTGCTTTGCGATAAATGTATTTTATCCCTCGTTAGGCTGTGCATCAATGCTGCAGTTTATTATGGGGGATTATCCGAAAATGCTCCGTGCGTTAGGTGTATTGCTCTGTCTGATTTTTGTTGTTGCATGCGGTTCAATTGGATTTCTGCAGTTGTACACTCCATTTGGTTTGGTTGTTGAAATCATCCTTTCAGCTCTTGCGTTATGGTGCTGGTGGATAGCCAACGCAAAGAATCCTGATTTCCTAGAGCCGGATCCTACAGCTGCATCTGGGCCCGCAGATGTGAGCACTCCACTCTCAGGCACTTTAGATGGATTTAAGGTATGAAAATGAATAAGGCAATTACGTATCCGTTGACGGTGCCTGCACTGCAGGTCCTTCAACCTCTTGGGGTCTTTTATGTTATATCGCTCCCCGCTAAGATAGTACTTCAAGTTGCTGAAAGCGAACGGTTACGAGCGGTCTATTCTAGCGAGACAGGAACTTACCACCTAGAAGGTACCCAGCGAGAGAGACAAGAAAAACGACTGGACTCAATTACGGACTATATAAATCGGTCTGATGCCGCCTTCCCCAATGCGATAATATTAGCAGCTAATAGTCGATCAGATTTTGAATTGGATAATGAAGGGCAAGATGAGTTTGGAAGCGAGCAACTAGAATGGTCTGTTTCAGAAGGGGCAAATGGGGGCTATGAGCTCACTATTCCTTCTGAGGCTAAAACTGCCTCAATAATCGATGGCCAGCACCGTCTATTTGGATTCGTAAATGCAAGCCCAGAGCGGCTCGAAATGGATTTAGTGTGTGCAGTGTTCATAGATTTGCCGCTGCCTTTTCAAGCGCAGCTGTTCGCTATAATCAACTCAACGCAAAAGCCGGTCGATAAGAGTCTGACTTATGAGCAGTTTGGCTATAATATTGATGATGAGACTCCAGAGTTTTGGACCCCGGAAAAACTTGCAGTTTTTTTGACCAGAAAACTAAGTACCGAGGCCGGTTCGCCTGTACAAGGCAGAGTGTTAATAGCTCCTAAAAAAGATGCACATCTATTAGCGCTATCTTCAGGTCGCTCTTGGCGTGTGTCAACGGCCGTTATAGTTGAGGGCATCCTTAGACTTATTTCATCTAATCCTAAGCGTGACGCTAATTTCATGCTAACAGGGAAAAAAAGTTCTAGAGAAAAGCTGGTAGAGTTTCGTAGGGATAAGTCGCCATTGCGCGATCTTTATTTGCAAGGAAATGATGCTCTAATATATAAGATTGTAAGTAATTACTTGGCCGCCTGCGATGCTGTATTTTGGGGTGTGGCTACAGACGAATCGTTTATTACCAGAACAATCGGGGTACAAGCTCTACTGGATCTCCTTCGGTTGACGGTTGTAGGTGCTTTGGAGAATAAGGATATCAGTGTCAATTATTTCATAAAAGTCCTGACGCCCGCAGGAAATATTGATTTTTCAGACGTACAGTTTAAAAATGCGTCAGGTTCTGGGCGCTCGATAATTGCGCGATCAATTAAGGATGCTATAGGATTGAAATACTAATGTATTTAGCGCGCTTGCCTCGATCACGTTGTTTGATTTGAGCGTTATTAAGTCATTAGGCGAATCAATATTGCGCCCACAGTAATCGATTCTTAGCTAGAGCTTGCCGATAAGATCGAAATCCGATGGCTAAGAAGTTGAGTTATATGTTTTGAGGTTGATATGATTTTTAATAGTAAATATCGCTTGAAACTGTGAATTAATGAGGGCGCGTTTGTGTGTCTGAAGAGTTGGTAGCGTAATCATATAGGAAATCTGAGTTTTTGGTTTTCGGAGAATAAGCATTGGTTTTAATTTGTGGTAATTCGAAAGTGTCTATATTTTTATAGGCTATAATCTACTGCCGTATGGATGTACTTCGGATTTTATTTTTCTAATTGAAACTACTGGTGTTTGGTTTTGATAGGGACGGTGAGCCGTGAATGGTTTTAGTTTGAAATCTATAGATGCTCATTGTGCGGCCATAGTCCAGTTGTTTGTCCACGGAATGGAATCTGATTACGATGAAGAGTGGTTGGTGGGCATCTCAATGTTAGGGATTGCTTCGGGAGTAGATAGTGTTAATTATAGTCGTGAAAGATTTGATATTACTCTAGGCTATTGTGAATCAGCGGATGATTTCTCCCAGCACCAAGAGATCTTAGAAAGTAGGCTCGTAACGTCTCTGTGTAGATTTAATTTTATCTGGTCAGCGGTCGAATCTATTATCGATGTGGCGATACCTCGGAGGCTGATTGCTAATCCGTCGGGAAAAATCAATAACGCTTGTTATTTTCTAAAGCATAACGCAACTTTTAATATTGGGTTTTCATCTTATATTGCTTGTCTGGATAAGCTTAAATCCTTGATATTTCATGAGTCTCATTATGGCAAATATATAGGAGTTGGCCATTTTGGTGAGCATGTGTCTCTGGCGGGGCAGGGAATTTATATGGCTTATAAATTACGTAATAGGTTGGCTCATGGTTCGTTTGGGCTGCCTGTTACTAAGCAGGAGGATGAGACTCATGTCGATAATGAAATTGTAGAACTTTGTAGTCGGTTAGTTTTGTACTCAATTCAGATTTTGATTATGATATGCCATCGGGATTTGGTGCCTACAGTTAGTTGGGAGGGGGAGGACGTAGATTTAGAGCTTGCGTATACCCATGTACAATATAATGGATGGGTGGAAGTGCTGGAGGATCTTATGCAGTTGGAGTTGGTGTTTAATTGAGGCGTCAATATTTGAGTCGTTGTGAGTGAGTTATTTTTTGTGTGCTTGGTTGTTATATGGATGCGGAGCTGTAATAAGTGTAACGGCGTCGCTGATTTTGTCATTCCCACCCGTTTTATACTCCAGTATGGGAGTTGCGTTATAGCCTGTAGCAGGATGAATTTAATAGGTTGGGGACTTGGGAGGCGCACGCATTAAAATCGAAACCGAATTCAACGTAGGAGTAGCATTTATGAGATTCGATAGGCTAAGACTCTTAGGTTTGTGATTGCTCGCACAAAATTAAACCTAAGAGTTCCTTTGTTAAAAAGTTAGATCAAGTCGACTTTTAGATGTTAGGCAATGATTTTATCTCGCTCGCTAGACCCGATTCAGACTTTTCCGATTAGTAAAGCTACATCTTTAATAGAACGCACATGCCCCATTTTGTGCAGGCCTACCTCGATCAGAGAGGCCGCATGCCTGACTGGATCCCAGTCCAAATTGCTTTGATGTGTAAATTGTCTGAGCAGCGCTTCGTAAATATCCAAGTGCTCACCAAATAGGGTCGGAGCATTAAACTCCTGTCCTTCTAAATCCGATACGCTTGCATTGCCTAGGCCATTTTCATCGGCCAGTGCAAGGGCGATTGCGTACCTGCTTAAAATGTTAGGCGTTAGACCAGTCTTGGACTTCAGATATTTTAGTTTTGCGGTCGATGAACTGGATATCTTAAATTTATGCGGAAATTTATTCATGCGTTATTAACCCATCGCCAGAAATACCCTTCCTCGGCTTGAGTGGATCGAGTTTCTGGGTTGTATACCAGGTGATAAGAGTGGGAAATACTTCCCTGAAGCCCTTCATAAAAAGCGTAATCAATTTCTGTATCCGTCGAGAGAATAATTACTTGATGGCTAGTTTTAGGGAAGTAGTTCTCTACGAGTTTTTTACGATGAACAGAATCGAGTCGACCAAGCGGCGTGTCGATTACTACTGGCAGGCTTCGTCCCGACGTTCGTGCTAACGCCTCTAGGATAGAGATTGCGAAAATCTGCTTTTCACCTGCTGAGAGTTCATCCTTACGTAACGTCACACCTTCATCATCAATAAGAACGACCTCGAAGGAGCTCGGATCAATTTGTATGCATAGATTCCGATCTGCTTTGCGAGCGAGACCGTTAAATGATGTGAAAAATTGCGACTCAAGCTCCTTGAGCTTTTCAATGCGAGCACGTGCAGAGAACTCTCTTAAAACTTCTCTTGCATTTTGCGCAAGACCGGTTAGACGCTCTGCTTCTTGGGACTCTGCAATTTCTGTATATAGCTCATCTAACTGACGTGCTGCAGTGGACAATTGATTGAGAAGCATCTTTGCTTCTTCAACTATCAAAGATTTTTGTTCTTCTAGAACTGACAAGCGCCCTTGTAGTTGCCCTTGTTCGTTAAACAGTGGCATCAGCACTTTTTCTTCTGGAGCTCTGGCAATATTTTCTTTAGCCGATTCGATTCCGGTATCAGTGTCCTGAAGCTTTGCCACTAGACCAGTAGCTCGTTGTTGGAGCGCTCCCACATCATTCATCAGGCGGTGAGTGATGCTGGATCGCTGGGTGTCCGAGAGTTCATGTACCGGCGATAGGCTTCGATCGCTATTACTGAGCTCTGAACCGAATGTCCTAAGGAAAATATCTTGAAGGGCAGGTCGTTGCTCCTTGCCGATTTTTAGCGTCGATTCGAGTTCTGTCAGGAAATTATTTTTCTGACGCTCCAGATATTCAGAAAGAACCTGAGCTTTTTCGGCACGCTGCTCAGAGTCCAGTTGATCGAGGAGTTTTTCGTTCAATTTCCGGGTAATTGCAAACGGCAGTAAGCCACTCAGCATCTCATGCAAAGTATGCTCTATGGCCTTTTTCTCAATAACCAGTGAGTCAAGACTAGCCGTTTCCTCCTCTCTTGTAGCGCTCCAGGCACCGCCGCGCGCATTAATACTTGCCTCAATATTGGCCAGGTTTTTGTTAGCTTCTACGGTATTGACACGCATATGGACAAGTTTTTCGCGTGTATCAGAGAGCTGCCTCTTTAGATCCTCGTAAGTTCGTTCTGCTTCAGCTATTTTTTGCTTGCGATCTTCAGATGCTTTTTTTACTGAGCGGCCTCTGATGATCACGGATAGGTCAGAATGCAGCCTATCGATGAGGTCCAAGCCTAAAAGTTTGTTGATCGACTCTCGCAGCGCGTCCCCGGATGTTTCTTCAGCGAGGCTTGCGATTTTTTCGCCGTCAAAGAAGAACAGCTCAGATACGCCAATCGGGATCAACTCGTTAAGAAAAGCTTGGGCCTGATCATATGAAAGCTCGGTCAGGTGTTGGCCGTCTCTAGAAATTATAAGGCCTTCTTTGATCTTGCCGGCATGATCAACAAACCAATCCCGTGTCAATTGATAGCTCGAGATGATTCCATACTGCGCATAGCGGAAGGTAAGTTCGACAGCCGCCCGTGTAGGTTTGGCAATGCTGTTGTGTGCTCTATGGATGCAGTCACGAAGATATTGGTGATATTCGACAACTGTTGCGCCAGAGCCAAGTACGCCTTTGCCATACAAGGCAAGTTTTAGCGCGCTAAGAATGGTTGTCTTGCCGCCGCCATTTAAACCGCCGAACAAAACTATAGGTGCGTTTTTGCCTCTTTTGATCTTAGGAACCAGATCAAAATCGTGGGCTCCGCTAAAAACTCGGAAATCTAGTACTGAAAGGGAATCTATAATCATTGCAACAAGCCATCTAGTTCGGCTTTCAGAGATTCGAAAGCGGTCTTATACGTATCGTTAACTGTAGGTACGGCGCGACGTTCCAGCGCTTCATCCAGTCCCCCCCAGTCTTGCTCCAGGATTTTTTGCAGCTCCTCCAGAATTCCTTTCCGACGTGAGAGGCCTGAGAATGATAATTCGGTATCGATCAGCTTCATGATCAGGACCGCCGGCACTCCGTGCTCCTGCTCCAATGCGTTGAGGATGGCCGCATCGGGCTCAGTGAAGGCGCCAGCGTCATTCTTGATCCACTCAACCGTATCCGCCGGATAGACCTCGGCGTAAATTTTAGGGAGTGAATCAATCCAGTCCGGCTCATTCGGGTCTTTTAGCCATTGCTGGCGAATCACTTGCAGCTCATCACGGCCGATCAGTTCGATATCACGATCCGTCTCACGGATACCTTTCTCAATTTCCAGAAGCAGCTTCAGCCACTCTTTGCGATATTTCATCCAATACGGGCCAGGCACGTGTTTGGTTGCAGCATTCGTGTCGTCGTCTATAGCCCCTCTCGCGAAGGTCACTTTCCCGGTACGACGTTTGTAGTTACGGTATTCAGTTTTGTTTTCGGGGAGTGAGCTGGCATGCAGCTGGTTGCGGAACTGCAGTAGCGGCAGCATCCAATCCTCGCCGCTGTTTACGAGACCCTCGATCGCTTTGTCATGAGTCACCACGGTGCACGTCCAGCAGCCGAAGCGTGAGTTGCCACAGGATGGTGTATTGGTGTCGATTACCAGTGGGCACTCGCCAGCGTTGGAGTCTTTGTACAGCTCAAACAACACTCGATTGGACCCCCCCAAGGCCTGGCGGCACTCATGAGATATTCCCAGACATCGTCAGCGTGCCATAGCTCAATGGGCATATAGGTATAGGCATTTGGCAGGGTGCTATGCCGACCCAAAGCAGATCCATCGATTTTGTGGCGTGTGATCACCTGCGCACGCGTGTTGCTTTCCTCACGTCTCGAGCCGAGCACCACCACGACTTCACCGAACCGGGCTACCTTGTCCTTGATAAACTCGCTAACTGGATCGATTTTCATCCGCTCTGTGCACCAGCGAAACGCCTTGGTCGGCGCTGGGTAGCCCTTACCTAGGAGGTTGGCCCAGAAGGTTTCTCCAACTTTAGGGGTGACAGAATGGGCTGTCATCGGAATCTGATCTTCAACTGCTTGAGCGTTCACTGAATCAAGCACTTGGCGGATCATGTCGACTACTACAGGAGTTTCTACTCGTGTGTCGGAGGAGACGACATATACGTGCTTATGGCGCTCCTCTGGGGGCAACATCTTCAGGGCATAGTATGTGAGCGAAAGGATGACGGTAGAGTCCTTGCCGCCACTGAAACCGACTACCCAGGGGCGATTATCGGCCTTATAAATGCTTTGAAGCTCACGGACAGCGTCTGCTAACGGCCTACCAGAAATGATCGCTTCTTGGACGAAGTCATCGTGCGATGGATAGAGAAATTGATCATTACTCATTTTTGAGGAAACCTGTTTTCTAACTCTCGTTCAACCGTGGACAGCGGTACGCCAAGTTTTTTCTTGATAAGACTTGCTGTGAGCGCCACGTTCGTTGTGGCTTTGGAGATCCGACCGTGAACCATCGCGCGGCCTTCCCATTCAGGGTTGGCCCTTGACCAGTCGATATGACGGAGCTGGCTGAGGGTTGATTTCCATTCGGATTCCTTGCGGATAATCAGCTCAGCTCCGACAAGTCCCATTGCTTGCAGCATGACGCCGTGGGCATGAATGTAATTGTCCCGTAATTCGGACGTTGACAGCTCTTTGTTTTTTGCTCTGATCCAATCGGGCATCTGCAAGGAAACCTCTTCCCAGAACGTATTAGCGAGCTCCCGCTCATTCTGCGCAATGAAATCGCCTTTCCCTTTTTTCAATAAGACGCGGGAGGCGTTTTTTATGGCGCTGAGGGTGAATAGCTTAGAGCTGCGAGGTGATAGGCTAGATTTCTCTAGCTCCGTCATCCTGGAAAAAACTTCTACATTTTTGGCGAGATACCTAGCTAGATCAGAAATTTGGTCTCTATGATCGTAAAGCGTGCTGATGGAGTTACTCGGCCGCACAGCGTGCTTGTTGAGATCGGCAAACATTTGCTGACTACGATTCAGGCCCTCATCAATGAAGAAAAGCACGGGAATGTTGTCGTAGCCAAGTTCTGGATTCTCGCGAATGGCTTGCTCAATGGCTGCGCGTCGGTGCTGACCGTCATTGATTAGTATCTGAGCCTCCATCGGTATGGTCAGTGTGCCAATGCTTTGCTCAAGGCCTGTATCGAAAGCGGGATTGAAATGGACAACGCCATCCACAGAAGCCGTGATTGCGGATAGGGTGTAATCGTCGCGATTGTCAAGCAAATACGCTGAAATCTCAGGAACCCTTGCAAGGTTCAGGGTGCGCTGGGCGCGCAGGTCCGCAGGCACATTTTCTTCATTGAAAATGAATATTTTGGGTACAAGACGCATAGGGCACATTGCTATGTAGCATGGCCTCCCGGCCTGTATTCCTCTAACGCAGGGAAAAGAATGAACGTAGATACTCATGAGCCTGCATGCTTTTTCCAATGAAGTACGTTATTTTGCATAATTTTAACGTACACGCAATACCAAAAGGGCTTTTAAGTCTTGGTAAGCGGCTCATTGTACCAATCCAGCGTATGGACTCGCCGAAACGCCTGCCGAACTCCAGCACTGAAGGTGATGATTCCGACGTATTTTCAAGTCGAGAAGCTGGGATCGGGTCGGTGAATTCGGCAGATGGTTAAAAATGAAACCTACTGAACAGATCACCTAAACAATTAGGTGGCGCTTGCCTCATTAGGGAAACCCACGAGGGCGTATATTTTCAGGATCTCTTCATTTTCGGCTTCACCTTTAGCGAAGCCATCCTCATCGAAAAGATCTGGAAATAGCATATTTGCCTGGATCGTCATTTCGTATTTTATGGACGTTGAGTCATTCCCTTCCTCCGAGACTACCTCATTGACAAAAAAGAACTTGTAGAAGTCCTGCAGGTGCCTGTCATCGGTCACGAATTGAGTTCTAGCAAATTCTCGTTCATTTTGTTCTATCAGTTGTGTGAGTTGCCCAACCCTTTGAATAACTTGCACATCACCCAGCGCGTTGCTAGGGCTAAAATCAGCAGGGTCGTCCTTGAACTTGAGCACTTTTTTCGCGGCTACACAGCCGTAAATGCACGCAAGAGACGCCAAAATCAACGGGTGCCCCTTGTGAATGCTGAGGCTCGCAGCCTTCTCGCAAATATTTTGGGCCGCCTTGTACCTTTTGGCCGGCGCGATAGCATTGAAAATCCGTAGCCCATTAACGAAGCTCAAAAAATCGTGATAGCTAGGACCTAAGATCTCCGGGTGTATGCCTTTGAGAGTCGATATATACTTGGAGGCGAGGTCAATATCTTCTAGAACCCGGGCTTGTTTGAAAAAGCCTTTCAAGGCTGTCAAATCGCGGATAGCCTCCTGCGTTAATCCTTCAACATCGAAATTGCTCTGAGCATCACTAGCTTTTTCCATGAGAGCGGGTAGGTACGAAAAACCGTTGTGCGGCAGATCATTCTTCCTCAGCCAGGCCAATGACTTAGGCTCAGGCGGAGCTCCATCAGAGTCGCGTTCGAGCGATTTTTTGATGTGACTGATTGTGCAGAGATCCAAGAAAAAAAGGGTCGGGATCATTTGGCTCCATTGCCGTATGAACTCTAAATGCGCACGATTTTCCGGCGTGTTTGGTATCTGCATACGGATTTGCTGTTTTTTCATTTTTTATGACTCTGCTAATATGGCTATTTGCGGACGTATTACGTAGCTGGACTTGCAGTTCATATGCACCTTCCAGAATACATAATGGCATTTTTGGTGATTTCGACCTACGCCTCTATGAGGTCACTTCGAGCGCTAAACGCGCTACTTGGCTTCGAAGTTGGGCCCCACGTACTGCAGTGAAAAGCCCGCCGGTAATGGGTAGGCCGCACGCGTAGATTGTCGCTCAGCGCGATCTGGTGGACAAAAGCTAAGCCACTAGTAAAGCACTTGATTACAGCTGGAAACGCTGGGTTGGCGTAGTTGCGATACCTTTATCACACGGCCGCACTCATTGGCACAATTGAGCTGAGATCGCCTGCAGTCTCTCGGACGTGAAACTGAATCTTTCACGGATCACTGTGCAATGGAAAACGGGTGGGACCGCTTACGAGTTTGATTTAGTCGATGCGGCGGAATTGTCATCACCCGTATGTTTATTTGGGGGCGGTCCCCAAGCGCCTGCTGACACAGCAGGCGCGTGAGACCGATCAATTACCCGCTAAAGCGGTAACCGGTTAATCCCGCAAGGCGTGATACCCCGTACGCAGGTGAAAGGGTAATTGCAAAAAGCTTTAGGGGCGCATCGAGGCTGTAGAGAATTCGAACTCCACCTATATAGGGCTGGTGCATGTGTCAATCCTTTAAGTTACGCAAAAAAATGTGCACCATCAAAGCCAATCCTGGCCTCGAAATAAGGTTTTGAGTGCTCTGCGCAATTCACATTGCATTGATCTTTTTCCAAGTGCGTCGTAAAGCTAGGTGCAATAATTTCCATTTCAAGAGACTCGGCTACTCGTTGCACCGCACAGTTTTCTTTTCGAAGTTTTATCGCCAAGTAGAACTTCATTACAAGGGCTTGGTTCTCCGGGAACTGATACCACTTTCTTAGTACTGCATCGACAAGATCCCTTTTGTTTTTTCTGCACGCCTGCGCTATTTTTGCGTAACGATCGTGATGATCTCCATGGCGAGCGTCTTCAATTGCATCTCTCAAACGATCAGCGCCAATATCTAGCCATTGCGCGATATCATCTATATGGGAATCTAAAACTGTCCAAATCTCAAGTTCTGGTGTGAGTTTTTGTGCTGATGGCAGTGCAGTTGTGTAAATATGTTTTCCGGATAGCGGCTTTATTTCTGCTGATTGATCTGCATCTAGAACTGCGATGATTTCAAATGGCGGGCTCGGCGTAGGTTCGTAATGCTTCACAATTTTTTCAATATTAGAATCACAACGCATCTGAATTACAGAGAAGTCTGTGAGCATATCTGGATCCATTTTGTCCAGTATGTACTCAAGGAAAAATCTTGCTAATTCGTCTTCTACAATGTAAATGCCTAGAGTGTTGCTGGATAGCCCCAATGCTGAAAGATATTTCTTTACATGCTTGGGATTAGAGATGGCCGAACGGTTTTCCATACAATATTGTGACAAAATTCTGATGTTATCTATACCCACTTTGGACAGGATGTGCTCTGAGTGAGTTGATAAAATGACCCATAGCTTCTGAGCGAACGATTGGTCTGCAATCATATCCATTAAGCGTAGCTGGCTGTACGCCGAAATAAAGTTCTCAGGCTCTTCTATGAATAGCAGGCTTTTTGGTTCTATATAGTGATAAATAAACCATGCGACGTATAAGCAAGCTAGTTCGCCCATCCCCATGTCGGTATTTGTATAGCTTGAACCGTTAGGGAGCACTACCTTAAAGTAAGGAAAAGGGAATCCATACTCGTGTGGCATTGCATCAGGCACCTCATAGAAAACTAGTGTTTGATAACTTTTTCCGACCAGATTTTCAATCATGGACTTGAATTTAGGTTCATTGAAAGAGCGATTGTCGTCAACTCCCTCTAGAAGCTCTTCCACATTATCAGTGCTCCTTAAATACTCTATGATCCTGGTACACTCCCGTGAGGGTTCCAAGTAATAGGCGCTGAAACCACCAAGGATGGTGTCCTCTGGGGAGCAAACCTTGCTGTTTTTAACAATGGTTGCCTCAAAATCAGAATCAGAGAATTTGCTATGGGCCCCGGTAACGTCACCATCTTTGAATGCGGAATATAAGAATTTTATTAAAGTGGTTTTTCCAACACCATTTTTTCCGCATATAGCGGTGATTGCAGATTTGAAGTTTAGGTCGACTTCGCTTTTGAATCCAGAGATACCACGAGCTTTAATGTCCAAAAGGCGGCACGGGTATTTATCAATTTTCAATACATTGCGCCAAGCATCACTGATAGCTGCTAATCTCATTACTCCATCCTCCATTTTACTGCAGCATCCTCGATTAGCGTTTTTATTTCATCGCTGCCATCTCTTATTGATTCTATAATAGCTGCGATTGTTTCGTCCTCCGCTCGGTATAGAGAACAATTTTTATAGCCTGATAAGGCTAGGCTGATATTTATAACCATATCGCGAATTAGGATGGAACTTGTGGATGTTACGCGTGATGATGATCGCTCGATATATAGAAGTAAAAGCTCACGCAGAGAGCCTCGGTCAAAGCCAAAATAATCCGCAATGCTCTTGTCAATTTGTAAGTTGTTTTTTACTTTATTTTTTGCGAGCTCTAAATAGATAAAGCCTCTGAAGAACTGCTCATCGTGTAAATCGCCTCCGTCAATCAATTCGCTAGCTAAAAGATACAGCCAGTTAAATGACGAGGCCTTTGTCAAATTTATATCATCTTCGCTTGATATTAAGTTTTCTTTGACTTGGACAAGGAAGTCAATTGCGCCTTTGACTGCGTTTGTGATTTCTGGAGAAAACCCTTCCTTGTTTCTAAATCTCGCGGTTAGTGAGCGGTCGCTGATTGGAGTTCTTAGGCCTGAATTCTCTAAAATAAAACAAACCCTTGTCAGTAGATCGTTATACGCCATGCGAGAGTTGGAAAATCCAAGAACTGTTTTGTCGATCCCCTGTTTTGCCATGTAGGAAACCAACGATGAAACCTGATCTCTTATGCTGCCGAAAAAAGCATTGCGTTGTTCAGCTGACGTTAGTTTTACTGATTGGTTGAGACGATGAAATAACTCGCCGGGTTCACCATGGTTGTAATGGGTGATTTCATATATTTTTAGCAGGTACCGCTGGAATTCTAGTTTTTTATCTTCAGGTAAAGCAGAATATTTTAACCCTCCTAACTCAACAATATCGTCATCTAAGGGTTCAATTGCACCATCCATTGCAAACTTATTTTGCATGAAGTCTCGAATGGCTGTTAGTCGTTGTTGGCCGTCAAGAACTTCTGCTTTATGCGCATCTATACGTACCAAGTGAATTGGAGGAACCTGCCATCCGCGGAAGATTGAGTCTATCAATAATTTTTTTTTGTTTGAGTCCCATACCTCTCCTCTCTGGAAGTCAGGTCTCAAATCGATGTTATCTGAGATAATGTCATCAAAAACGCTTTTTATTTTTTCATCTCTTGGTGTGACGTTCATTTCTTCTCCTAAAATGTCACGGATGACAGCTTTGTGTTTGGCTAGAAGGATGTACAGTGTTAACTATAAAGTGGCGTGAATTGGCGAAGATTGCTAAATATCATGTGAGCACAATAGTCGTCGTGCGCCGGTCTGGCTCTGCCTGGTCTGAAGGTTTTAAGTCCGTTGGAAATGCTTAACATGACGTCCTGTCCTGAATGATACGCAGAATGAATTTTTGTGTGCGCTGATGTTATCTGAATTTCCGCACGTTTCGTAGGCGCCTTGAGTGACGGGTACTGACCGAAACTAGTGCTTTGGCTGAGGCCCGATTCTGGACGGTAGCTGCTTTAGGCCTGGACGACAGCTACTGGCTGGAATCGGCCTTATTCAACTGACCGTTTTGGCCAATGCTCCCACTCCCCGGGGGGGCTAGCTCTCAGATCCTGCCTACTAAACAAATGATGGGTTGCTGACGAAACCGAGTCAACGCTGGTTCTGGGTAGCAATCCTTCAGTAGTCTGGCTGATTGGACTCCATCTCCCCGAGCCAGTCATACGCGCCGTTGAGCCAAAGGAAGATGCTATCGAGCACATCCCGTAAGTGCCGGATGTTGATGTGCGTAATGTCGGACAGGTGCTCTTTACCATATCTGGTCGTTGCGTAGCGAAACGCCATTGAATCCGGATCGACGTCGTTTAATTGGCGAATAAAGCCGTGAACCGCACTGACTTCGGTTTCCGGTTGATTCGGGCCGAGCTCTTTAAGCAGTTTGCGTAACTCCGACCACATTGGCATCAATGAATGTTTTTCATAGTTTCTAGCCTCTAGGCCTGCTAAGTTACGAGCTGTCGTCAGCATCAGCTTAAGCTGTAGCTCCAGAGCATGTCGGTACAAGAACAGCAGCGGATAGATTCCGCTATCAAGTGGCACTTTTCGATTTGCCATGGCTTCCATCAAGCCATCAGCAGCGTCTTTATATGCGAAGGCGTAGAGATCAGCTCGGAAGTGAGACCAGTTCAGCATAGCGTTGTATTGCCAGTCTTCCCCTTGGATGAAAAGTTGCTGCCCAATAAAATCGGATGGCCACCGGATATTTTCAAGCAAAGGGTCAAGAGTGCTCTGGCTGTCATCGTCCATGGCATTATCTCGCAATGAAAACATTTCTGAGATTGTAGCGGTCTTTGGCGCGTTGAGCAGCGTCAAGTAGCGCTTTTGGATTGAGCGGTTGCTGGCCCCGGTCTCCATTGGTGCTTAGATAAAAGTATCACTATGTAGTGTTTAGTGGGTTCCAGAAATGGTTTATTTTTTTCTGCCTTTACGGAGTCCAATCCAAGGGGCGCGGTAATGCAAGGCTAAAAATCTAGCCTACATCGACTCAACCAATATCACTTCCACAAATCTAAATTTTTTCCTGGCGGTTCTAACAGCTTCTTGCTCCGCGATGAGCGAGCTCAACGTATCAACCTCATGTACCATCTCTTTCATTTGGCCTTCAAACTCGTTTCCCACCCGAAGCGTGACTTTCAGTCTTGGCGTGAAGGCTCTTGAGACTTTCCTTTTCTTCGCTTCCTTTACAGGTTGTACGAATACGACATCCGGAGCGGTGCCTTGCGTGTGTGAGTTAATTGCCGGTTTAGGAGACTCAATTTCACCGAATAGCGCCAGGCGCATTTCTTCTTCCGTCAACTTTGTATTCATACTATTTCTCTAGAGGGTGGCCATATGTGCCGATTCTAGCAGTGCGGTCGGAGTTTGTAGTCACTCGGTCATACGTAGGCGATAGAGCCACCAGGCACCTGCGAGCGTTAGCGTTTTACTGGCGCCTTTCATTTGCATATGGAGTTGATTGCCATTGCACTCTTGTGTTGTTGCGGCTTCACATTTACGCTTTGCTCCGTCGCGGTCAATCCCGTGACCGGGTGTCAGAACCTGCATTGTTCGAGGCGCATAGCGCCATAGCTAGTGATTAAGTGCTTACAGAGGCTTAGCTGCTGCTTTTCTATGGCGGTCCGTGCGGGGCAGGCTTCGGCCTGGCCGGTTCCCTCGGACGCCGGTTTCTGACCCCCGTACGGTCCGCCACCCATTTCGTGTCAGAACGGTTGGGTGGACGGCTCCTTAACTGTCCGAGGAGATAAGGAAAATGCCCTGTCCCCCTTTTAAGCTCGTGCGCCACCCCGGCCGTTTTTTTGGTACCGCAAACTATCTCGGAGGACTCCGTGATGTTTGATCTCTCGCTTCTTGCCAACCTTCCCAAACCCAACACCATTGATACTGCATCGCTCACCCCTGAAGATGCTGCCATTAAACTGCGACAGGCTGCTACGCTTCGGCTTAATGGGGCACAGAGTATTTTGCTGCATTTTCCGCAGGAGGTAGAGCTGGCGGTAGAGCTGCTGGATGATGCCGCCGTGTTGTTCGACAAAGCGTTCCGGTATCTGACTGGTATTCCGGCTCAACGCATCCATCAACATATCGGTGAGTACTACGCTGTCCCGTCCGCTGAAGGCTGTCCGGGTATTCGAACACCCTGGAGCAATGAGTTTAGCTCAATGATTGAGGACGGCGTTCGTTGTGCGCAGACGTGGCTTGACGGTTCATCACTACCGCTATGGTGGGCACTGGCGCAGAACCGAAAGCGTCATCACCCAGGTGATCCACAGGAAGCGTTTGAAGCCGGTTTTTTGCTGCGGTTGCAGCAGACGCTGATCATGCGGCCTGAGGCGGTCACCCCCTCGAACAACCAGCTTTGATGCCTGATTCTGTAATTGACTTTGAGATTTTGCTTTTCCCGCCAAACCCTCCGATCCAGCGATCTTTGATCGCGCCGATCGGAGGGTTCACTCGCTTTTTTCGAAGCCGACTTGCTCTCCAGTTCTTTTTCAAATTTGATTAGCTTCTCGCCGTCGTATCCCGTCAGTAATTCCCCACGATCTCTATCGCGCGAAGCGCATTCGAAGAGTGTCAGAGCCAATCTTGTTTTAGGGTATGGCTAGGACGTGGCGACACCGGCGACACTGGCGACAATCCCCGCAGAACGGGGCCTAGAGGCTGGCGACAAAAGTGGCGACTGTCGCCACTTTTTGTACGCTTTGGCCATGAGGCTTGACCGCCTTTTCGAGTGGGTATAAAAATTGGCGCATGGACCGCTGTCGTTGACAGCACCAGCCCAGGTAGCCAGAGCCTTCAAGGCTACGCCATTTGTGTGGTGGTTCTCCCGAAGTGCGATTAGCGTCCGGCGGCTCGCACGGTCACTCCCCAGGAGTGATGGATGCCTACTCGACTTATCTGTCTGCTGCGGCAGACGATGGACCTTCCTCGCTGCGCTGCAGCAACTTCACCTTTCGGCACACTTCACTGCGCCAGGCCGTGCCCGTCTCTTTCTCCTGGAAAGAGACGGGCGTTCGTAACACTGCTGCAAGCCGCGTCGTACAGGGCATTGCTGCAACTCTCCTCGTGACAATCGATCTGACAAATCCGATTCGTCGCCATCCGTAACGACACAGGCGCCGGTTGCCGCAGCCTATGGAAGGGCTGCACCTGACTGATAGTCAGGCATGCCTCAGGTGTCCATGTCGTTGCCTTCTCCCACCCAGGATCTCTAGGCGCCGAACTCGTCAGTCGGCACAGCCTCCACCCGCCCGTATCTTCGGATGCGCGAAGGAGGTCAGGTCTTTGGGTTCATGCCCTCGCTCCCGGTCGTAAGGAGCCGTGCGTTCCGCGTCAGTGAACACCTCACAGGCCGCAGGGGCCTTGATCCCTGATAACACTCAACAGCCGTGGCGGGAATACGTGAGGACAACCAGCAATGAACGAGGAGAGGGGCCATGCAGCAGTTAGATCCGAAGCTTGAACTACCACGTCCGCTGATTGAGTCGAATCCTGTGGCCCAGCTTTATCCGGTGCAGGCACTGGGTGGGATTCTTGGGCCTGCGGTGGAGCGCATGGCCGAGGTCATCGGCGTGCCTCAGGCACTGGCCGCGCAATCGGTGTTGGCTGCCTCGGCACTGGCCACTCAAGGTCATGCGGGCTTACAGCTCGACGGAAGAAATTATCCGCTGTCGCTGTACCTGATCACGGTGGCCGCGTCCGGCGATCGCAAAACGGCAGCAGATCGATGTGCATTATTGCCAGCACGGCAATGGGAGCGTGAGCAGTGGCAGCGTTACCGCGAACAGCTTGCACAGCACCGTGCCGCACAACGGCAGGCGCAGCGTATCAACCCTGCCGATCCTGAGTCCACGAACGGGGTGCCGCTCGAAGCAGAGCCTTCAGCCCCTAGGCTGATAACCACAGACCCGACTATCGAGGCCCTGATCAAGGGGCTCTGTCATGACTTGCCGAGCATGGGCCTGTTCTGTGACGAGGGCGGACAATTCCTCGGCAGCAGCACCATGAGTCGGGATAACCGTTTGAAGGCGGTCACAACCTTGTCGTCACTCTGGGACGGTAGCCCGATAGATCGCGCGCGCTCCATGGTTGGTGAAAGCTTGCGAGCCTACGACCGGCGCTTGAGCCTGCATCTGATGCTGCAACCATATTTAGCCATGCAGTTACTCAGTGACCCGTTGCTGCAAGGGCAAGGCATTCTCGGCCGCTGCCTGATGACCTGGCCCACCAGTGTAGCCGGGCAACGTAGCTACCAGGCTGTCGACTTGTCCAAAGATGCCGCCCTCAAGCGCTATCATCACCGCCTTTCGGCTCTGTTTTATCAGCCTTGGTCACTTTCCGCTGGCGGTGCCTTGCGTCTATCACCGCTGAGCCTCAGTCCACTGGCTCGTCGTCGCTGGATTGATCTGCATGATGCCATCGAAGCCCAACTGGGTGAGTTTGGCGAGCTGGCCAGCGTACGGCCTAGCGGATCGAAGGCCGCCGATAACCTGCTGCGCGTCGCCGGCATTCTTGCAGTTGTGGAGGAGAGCAGCGTCGTGGAGGTCGACCATATCCAACGGGCCTCGGCCTTAGTCGGTTACTACCTCACCGAGATCCAGCGTCTGACTGAGCAGGAGCCAGTGTGTCGAGTTAAGGAGGAGGCGGACCGGCTGTTGCGCTGGCTGCAGGTCAAAGATTGGAAGCGCTTTAGTATTCGAGACCTGAACCGCAACGGGCCCCGCTTTGCTCGTAAGAGCAGTCGCCATGCCACCAAGCTTTTAGTCGAGTTGCTTGATCATCAGTGGTTGATCACCGACGGCCACACCTTCGAGGTGCGCCATGTTTAATCTTGATGAAGCGCTACGCAACCATCTCGCTCAGCGCCAAAAGGAGCCGAAAGCGCGATTTGTCGCCGCTACTGTCGCCACGTTGTCGCCACACTCAAAGCCAGGCAGAGCAAGGGTTGTCGCCGCTGTCGCCGATGTCGCCACCGTCCGTAAAACTATCACCTCGACGACCGCCATCATTCAGTGGTTGAAAGAGGAGGGCGCACATCTTTACGTCGCCGACAACACGCTGTGTTTTCGCCCGACCGATTGGGCTCAGATCCCCATCGTGAACGCGCACTGGCGAGCCCTTTTGCATGATCTCGCTGCAGTCGATCAGGAAAAGAAAAATGGCTCGGGTTGGTAAGCGATTTGGGCGCAATTTCGGCTTCGGTCGCCAGCTCAGCTATGCCGGACCGCAAGCCTTGAAAGATCTATTTGGCGACGGCCATTTTGCTACCGTCAAAGCCCATAGCGATCGCTGGCAGGCCTTTGTGCGTTGGTGTCGTTCCGAGGAAGGCCCGAGGCTCAATGACGCGCGACAGATCGGCCGCGAGATCCTCATGCGGTACGCCACTCACATGCGGGAGCAGGTTGATCAGGGCAACGTCGGCATCGCCACCGCGCAGAACCGCCTGTCCAGCGTCAACCGAACGATGGCCGCGCTGCGCGGTGATCAGTACGTCAAAATCCCCAGTCCGAGCAAGGCGCTGGGCTTGCAGCGCTCAAGCGTGCGTAGTGAGCCCCCGCAAGGCCAAGACCGTGTGCAGGTCGAGTTGATCGCACGGGCACTGTCAGAGCGAGGTCAGCAGCGTGTTGCCGCAATTGTGCATCTGGCCCGGGATACTGGTATGCGCTTGCGTGAGGCGATCCTGGCGGATCTGCCCCGACTGCAACGTGAGGCTCGGCAACTGGGCAAGATCAACATCCAGGATGGAACCAAAGGTGGTCGGTCAGGCTCATCAGCGCCGCGTTGGATCGCGGTCACCGATCAAATCCGTGGCACCTTGGATAGGGCCTGGGAGGCTTCACCCAGTCGCAGTCGGAACCTGTTGGCCCCCAACGAGAGCTACAAAGAGTTTATACAGTCAGTTGTGCGACCGGCACGGGGCATCTTGCATGAGCATGGATTGAGAGGCTTTCATGAGTTGCGGGCGGCTTACGCCTGTGAGCGTTATGAGCAACTGACTGGCTTGAATACACCCGTCAATGGCGGTCGTGTTCATCGAGAAGATCGAGAGCTTGATCTGCGTGCACGACAGCAGATCAGCCACGAATTGGGACATAACCGCATCGATGTGGTGAGTGCCTACATCGGAGGTCGGCGATGACGTCCGAGTTCGACATAGCGTTGTTTCTGCGCCCCGTGCTCAAAGGTGCACATGCCACGCGGCAGCGGCACATCAGGCAAGCAGAGAGGATGCACGAGGTGATTCGTGAGCGCTGGGGTTGCGCGACTCCCTGGTCCTGGAGAGAAAAGCACGTGAGATGGTTTCTGGAGCACTACCTGCGATGCTCAGCTCCAGCTACCGTCTACTACTACGACTTAACAGCAGGGTTGATCCGCCGCAGAAAGGCAAAAGTCGTGGTTGCCTGATAGACCTTTAAGCGTGAGCCCCTGAGTATGGGAATGCGGAGCCTTCCCATACTCAGGGGCTTGGCTGAAGAGGCGCAGGCATACCAGAGATCTAGCGATTGTCGTCACTCCTTTCGCCCTACTACACGACACGGATCGTAGTCGGTGGCGCGTACCTTTTGGATGTTCAGCGAATCGGTACGACGTTGCGATCTCTGGTTTGATTGATGGCCGATGCCGACAGGCTGCCGGTGGCCGCCTTCTGGATATGTTCACTCCACCAAGCCATCATCGGACGCCGGCGTTCGATGTAATCCGTCCGGTTGTAGGCGCTACGAACTTCGTCCTTGTCGACATGCGCCAGTGCGACCTCGATCAGCTCCGGATCCCAGCCATGCTCATTCAGGATGGTGCTCGCCATCGAGCGCAAGCCGTGGCTGACTAGACGGTCCTGAAAGCCCATGCGCTTCAACGCCATGTTGGCGGTCTGGCTATTGGCATGGGTGCGGGGGTTTCTATCTGAGGGGAACACGTACTCTCTGTTACCGCTGAGTTGCTTGAGTGTCTCCAGTAACGAAAGTGCCTGATCGGTAAGAGGGATTGTGTGCGGCCGACGCTTTTTCATGCGCTCTGGCGGAATGGTCCAAATGCGTTTGTCGAAGTCGATATCTGCCCATCGTGTGGTGGCTGCTTCGGCAGGGCGGGTCATCGTGTGCAACTGCCATTCGATCAGGCAGCGGGTCGTGCGTTTGATGCTGGCATTCGCGATTTCCATCATGAGCTCGGGAAGCTCCTCAGGTGGTAGCGCAGCCATGTTCTCTTTCTTGGGTTTCTTGAACACCGCCCGAATGCCATTGAGGGGGTTCGCAAATATCAGCCCGGAGTTGACCCCATAGGTCATGATCTCGTTGAGTCGCTGACTCAATCGTTTCACAGTTTCGAGGCTCCCTTTGGCCTCGATTGGGCGAAGGATTTTAATAACCATCGGAGCAGTGATTTGAGAGAGCGGCGTGGTTTTCATGCTTGGGAAAACATGGAGTGTCAGCGATCTCCAAATGTCTTCGGCGTAGGCTTTGGTTACGGAGTCTTTCTTTAGCTCGAACCAGGCGGTGGCCACCTTCTCGAAAGTGTGTTCAGTCTCAGCAAGTTTGGCTTGCCTTACCTCATCACGCTGGGTTTTGGGATCAGTGCCTAAAGCGAGCAGCTCACGCGCCTCTGCGGCTTTCTTTCGGGCGTTGGCTAGCGAAAGGTCGGGGTATGGACCAAGCGCCATATTGATACGGCTTCTGGTCAGGGGCTCGCGGTAATTAAAATTCCACATCATTGAGCCGCTCGCACGTACTCGAAGCTGTAAGCCATCACCGTCGCTGAGGACGAAATCTTTACCGGTTGCCTTGACTGCCTTGAGCTGGCGATCGGAGAGGCGGGTTGCGTTAGTAGGCATAGGGCTACCTCCAGCACCGTTTTGGTATCCTGAAAATAGCATTTGGCAGTCCGGGATACCACCTGGGATACCAAAGCGGCTGGAATTCAGAAACTCTCCAAAGCTCCCATAAGCGCTGAAACCCTAGTATTTACTGGATTTAAGGCACAAAAAAAGACGTCCATGGACGTCTTTAGTTGATCAAATGGTGGAGCCGGGGGGATTTGAACCCCCGTCCGCCAGTACTCCGCTGTCGGTACTACATGCGTAGCCGTTTCTATTAAGTTAACCCTCAGCGACCCGAAGGGCAGGGTGCTTTGGGCGAGTTGTGTAAGTTTTAGCCGCTTCGTCCACAACGTACTGCACGGCGATTCTGTTCTATATGACAATCACTTTGGGTTTACAGACATCCCCTGGTGATTGCTGGACCCGAAGGTACCAGAAGCTCAGGGCTAAGGCTGCTTACGCAGCGAGAGCGAATTCCTGGCCGTAGTTTTCGTCATTGGCAACTATAAGAAGTTGCAACAGTGGATTTACGAGTTCTGTTACCAACTCGGCATGCACCTAAAGTTTCGCGACCGGCGTCGAATCCTAAACGGCCCCGTGCTTGTAACTCGTTGTTTCTAGTGAATGACAAGCTTGTGTAGTGTACGCCAAACCTTCACGAAAGGCCAACCCGAAGGTCGGCCCTATCGCTTACTGACCGCCTTTGTCGCCGTTCTGCAGGTCTTGCAGGGCCTTGGAGGTGATTTCGATGCACTTCTTGTCATCACCAGCAGCGTGCGCCGCTTTGGCTTGGGAGACCGCAGTGTCTATCTCGCCGCTTTTGCCACTGGTGTCGGTGGCGAGCAGCGCTTTACCGTTGTTGATTTTGTCCAGGTTGATTTTGCACAGGTCAGGCTCACCGGCCGCAAAAACAGGGGATGCCAGCATCGCAGCGGTAATGAACAAGCCAGCAAGAGCGGAACGCTTCATAGGGTATCTCCTTGCACAATTGGGGCTCGACGCTGCTGGCGTTGGGGGCCTGCCAGCGACATCACGGATGAGCCTCGTTTGTCGAGGCCTATGCAGATGACTACGCCGGCGCGTAGGGGTTCGGTTTTTTTGCAGGCCTAATGGGCGCGGGCCTGGGTCACGCGGTCTACGAGGTACACCAAACCGTGATAATCAATGCCGCCGTGCTGGCTCAGGCCGATCTCGCAGGTGCGGCTGGTGGAGATGCCTTCGCTGCACTGTTGCACCGCGTCCTTGAGGGTGCGCAGTGCGTGGGCGTTGAGTTCTGGCGTGGTAAAGCCTTTGTCGCCGGCAAAACCGCAGCAGTGGATGCCTTCGGGGATGACGACGGTTTTGGCGCAGCGTCGGGCGAGGTCGATCAGCGCCTGGCTTTCACCCAGGTGCTGGGTGCTGCAGGTCACGTGGACGGCAATCGGCGCCTCCTGCGGCGTGAAGTCGAGGCGGTCCATCAGGTGGGTGCGGATAAAGCGTACCGGGTCGTAGAGGTCCAGGCGTGTCTCGCCCAGGTCTTGCATCAGGCGCAGGGTGCACGGGCTGGTGTCGCAATAGATCGGGTCGAGGCCGCCACGGCTGGCGTGGAGCAGGGCGCCGATCAGTTCCTGGCGCTTGTGTTCGGCCTGTTCGGCATAACCCTTGGAGGCGAAGGGTTGGCCGCAGCACAGGTTGTCCTGATGGTCGGGAAAGACCACTTGGTAACCGGCTTTTTCCAGCAGGCCACGGGTTTTGTCGTACAGCGACATTTGCTCTTTATCCCCCGCCGCCGGGCCCATGGCGCGTGAGACGCACGCCGCCAGGTACACCACCCGTGGTCGCTCGTCGGTAACGGCCGGGCTGAAGCGAATGGCTTTTTCCGGTTGCGGCATGGCGTTGGTCCATTGTGGAACCTGTCCCTTGGACAGCCGGGTGACGGTGGCCGATAACTTCGCCAGGCGCGGCGCTCCCAGCAGCATGCGTGCGCCGTTGGCGACGTGCAGGGTAAAGCGCGCGCCTTGCAGTGCGGTGGCGAAATGGGTGGCGAGCCATTCGGCGGTTTTCGTACGGTCGGCGTCGCGGCTGCGCAGCTTTTTCACCAGGTCGCCGGTATTGATGCCTACAGGGCAGCGTTGGGCGCAGAGCCCGGTGGCGGCGCAGGTGTCGATGCCTTGGTAGTGGTAGGCGGCTTCCAATTCGGTGGTGTCGACGCCGGCGCGTTGTTTGGCCTGGATATCGCGCCAGATCACAATGCGCTGGCGCGGGCTCAAGGTCAGGCCTTTGGACGGGCACACCGGCTCGCAGAAGCCGCATTCGATGCACTTATCCACAA
Organism: Pseudomonas sp. R4-35-07; assembly: GCF_003852235.1. Classification (NCBI taxonomy): domain Bacteria; kingdom Pseudomonadati; phylum Pseudomonadota; class Gammaproteobacteria; order Pseudomonadales; family Pseudomonadaceae; genus Pseudomonas; species Pseudomonas sp. R4-35-07. Next base: position 4,955,188 of record NZ_CP027732.1, on the reverse strand, counting down.
GCTCGTCGGCTGCGGGCAGGGGCTTGAGGTGCTTGAGATGAATCTGCGGGTCATCGCTGAGCACCACATCCGGGTTAAGGATGCCGTTGGGGTCGAGCAGGCGCTTGAGCTGCCACATCAGTTGATAGGCATCGCTGCCCCATTCCAGCTCGACAAACGGCGCCATGTTGCGACCGGTGCCGTGTTCGGCTTTCAGCGAGCCGCCGAATTCAACCGCCACCAGCTGTGCAACGTCGTCCATGAACGCCTGATAGCGTGCGATTTCTTCCGCGCTGTTGAAGCCTTGAGTGAAGACGAAATGCAGATTGCCTTCCAGCGCGTGTCCGAAAAGGATGGCCTCGTCGTAGTGATGCTTGTCGAACAGTTCGATCAAACGGTTAACGCCAATCGCCAGTTGTTCGACCGGGAAGGTGACGTCTTCTATGATGACGGTCGTACCGGTTTTGCGCACGGCGCCCACGGCGGGAAAAGTGTCTTTGCGGATCGCCCAGAGCCGGGCGTTTTCCAGCGGGTCCTCGGTGAAGTCGACCTGCTTCTCCACCGGAAACGAGGCGAGGGAGGCCATGATCAGCGCCATGTGTTCATGCAGTAATGAAGGGGAGGCGGCGCGGGATTCGATCAACAGCGCGCAGGCATTGTCCGACAGATGCTGTACGAACGCAGGCATACCCGGTTTGTCCTGTACCGAGCGCAGGCTGCGCCGGTCCAGCAGTTCAACCGCCGAGACCGGTTGGGTTTTCAGCACGGTTACCGCGTTGCAGCAGGTCTCGACATCCGGGAACACGATCAGCGCCGAGGCTTTGTTCGGGTGATCGATCACCGTGTCGTAGGTCACCGCGCTGATAAACCCCAGCGTGCCCTCGGAGCCCACCAGCAGATGGCTGAGGATGTCCAACGGGTCATCGAAATCCACCAGGGCATTGAGCGACAGGCCAGTGGTATTTTTCAGACGGTATTTGTGGCGAATCTTTGCGCAAAGTTCGGCATTTGCCCGCGTTTCGCGGCCCAGTGTTGCCAGGCGTTCGAGCAGCGTGCCGTGGGTCTGGCGGAAGGCTTGGACGCTGGCAGAGTCTTCGGTGTCCAGGCGGCTGCCGTCGGCCAACACCAGACGCATACCGGCCAGGGTGTGGTAGGTATTTTGTGCCGTACCGCAGCACATGCCACTGGCGTTGTTAGCGACGATGCCGCCAATTTTGCAGGCATTGATCGACGCCGGGTCCGGCCCGATCTTGCGCCCGAAGGGCGCAAGCCAGGCATTGGCCTGGGCGCCGATTACGCCCGGTTGCAGGCGGATCTGCGTGCCATGTCCGCGTATTTCGCGGTCATTCCACTGCTCCCCCAGCACGATCAGCACCGAGTCGCTGATGGCCTGGCCGGACAAGCTGGTGCCCGCCGCGCGGAAGGTCACGGGGACGCGGTCGCGCTGGGCCAGTTGCAGCAGCGTAACGACTTCGTCTTCCGACTCAACCCGAATCACCAACTGTGGGATCAATCGGTAAAAGCTGGCATCGGTGCCGAAGGCGAGGGTGGAAAGTGGATCGTCGAAACGCCGATCCTTCGGAATCAGCTGTGCGACGTCGCTCAGGAATGCTGCAGGCAGGCTCATCGGTCCTCCAGAAATAGCTGACGCCGGAACCGTTGTCCGGCGTCGGTTTTTACCCTATTGCGTGCAGGTCTCAGTGCACCAGCATACCGGTGAACCAATATGCCTGCGCCAAGGTGATCAACCCGACGAGGGTGGCAAAAAACAGGCTGTGCTTGAGGGTGAAGCGGAACAGGTCGGATTCCTTGCCCACCAGGCCGGTCGCCGCACAGGCCACGGCGATCGATTGCGGCGAAATCATTTTACCGGTCACGCCACCACTGGTATTGGCCGCTACCAGTAAAGTGTCGTTAACGCCGATCTGGTGCGCGGTGGTGGCTTGCAACGAGCTGAACAGTGCGTTGGACGAGGTGTCCGAGCCTGTCAGAAAAACCCCAAGCCAGCCGAGGAAAGGCGAGAAGAAGGGGAAGGCTGCGCCGGTGCCGGCCAGGACCAAGGCCATGGTGGAGGACATGCCCGAGTAGTTGGTGACAAAGGCGAAGGCCAGCACCATGCCGATAGACAGGATTGGCCAGCGCAGCTCGTAGAAGGTTTCTTTTAAAGTGGTAAGACCAGTTTTGAAGTCTATTTTCAGGACTGCCATCGAGATCAGCGCAGAAAAGAAAATCGCGGTACCGGTAGCTGAGATCGGGTCCAGCTTGAATACGGCCGGGATGGCGGTGGGGTTCGTTACAATCGGTGCGACCTTGATCACCAGTTGGTCCAGGTGCGGGATCGCAACGTTGAAGACCCAGCTGTACATCGAGCCACCTGCGGCGAACATCGCTTTGAAGGGTTTGAGTGTCCAGATGGTGACCAGCACGGTGAGGATCAGGAACGGCGACCATGCCTTGAAAATCTGCCCCAGGCTGTACGGCGAAACAACCGTGTTGCGCGGCAAACCGAAGCCGCCAGCGCTGGCGGTAATCGCCGTGCTCGAGGTGGCACCGGCGATCTGCGCGCCGGCGCTGCGCTTGGGCTGCCAGACTTTCAGGAATAGGGTCAGGGCGATCAGGCTGGCCAATGCCGAGGTGATGTCCGGCAGTTCCGGGCCGATGAAGTTGGATGTGAAATATTGGGTGACGGCGAAGCTCAGGCCCGCCACCAGGGCTGCGGGCCAGGTTTCGCGAACGCCGCGCAGGCCGTCCATCATGAACACCAGCCAGAAGGGCACGAACAACGAGAGCAGCGGCAGTTGGCGGCCGGTCATGGCACCGATCTTGAACGCGTCGATGCCGGTGACTTGCCCTGCAACGATGATCGGGATGCCCAGCGCGCCAAAAGCGACTGGGGCGGTGTTGGCAATCAGGCACAGGCCGGCGGCGTAGAGCGGGTTGAAACCCAGACCGACCAGCAGCGCGGCAGTGATTGCCACGGGCGCACCGAAACCGGCCGCACCTTCGAGGAACGCGCCGAAGCAGAAGCCGATCAGCAGTACCTGCAAACGTTGATCGTCGGTAATCGACAGGACCGAGCTACGGATCACTTCGAACTGACCGCTCTTGACCGTCAACTTGTAGAGAAATACTGCGGCTACGATGATCCACGCAATCGGCCACAAACCATAGGCAAAGCCGTAGCCGGCGGCGGCCAGGGCCATGTCTACCGGCATCTGGAAGGCGAAGATGGCGACCAGGATCGACAGCACGAGGGTGATGCTGCCGGCCACGTGCCCCTTGAGACGGAACACGGCCAGGGCCAGGAAGAAAAATATGATGGGAATAACGGCGGCCAGTGCGGATACACCGAGACTGCCGAGAGGGCTGTAGAGCTGTTGCCAGGTTTGCATATGGGGTGGCCCCTGATTGTTGTTGTTTGTATGGCTTGGGTAATTGGTAATACCAATTTACAACCGCTGTGGGCTAGATTAAGAGGCTTGTTGGGGGTGTGTCAATTTGCCGCCCGCGAAACTTTGGTCGTACAGCCGGGCGTGGTTGTTCTGATGGGGTGAATCGAAGGCGTTCTGATAGGTGCCGCGAGCGCGGCGATAGGCCAGAATAGAAGCCCCGGCGAGTGGTCGGGATGGTGGAGAGTGGGTTATGGGGTTTGATCAGGTGCGTCAGCGCCGTTTGTCTGACGATATCGTCGCGCAGCTCGAGGGCATGATCCTTGAGGGCACGTTGAAGTCGGGCGAGCGCTTGCCGGCCGAACGTGCTTTGGCTGAGCAATTTGGCGTGTCACGGCCATCGCTGCGAGAAGCGATCCAGAAGCTGGCGGCCAAAGGGTTGCTGGTCAGCCGTCAGGGCGGTGGCAACTATGTCGTGGAATCCTTGGGGTCGACCTTTAGCGATCCTCTGTTGAATCTGTTGGAAAACAACCCTGAAGCTCAACGGGACCTGTTGGAGTTTCGCCAGACACTGGAAGCTTCTTGCGCGTATTACGCGGCATTACGAGCAACGGAAGTTGATCGTGAGCGGCTGACGGCGGCTTTCGAAGCGTTGCAGGATTGTTATGCGCGGGCCGATGAGGTGAGTCGAGTGGAGGAGGGCGCCGCAGATGCGCGGTTTCATCTGGCCATTGCGGAAGCGAGCCATAACGCTGTGTTGCTGCATACCATTCGTGGGCTGTTCGATCTGCTCAAGCGTAACGTGGTGACCAACATTGGCGGCATGTATCAGCAACGCACCGAAACCCGCGACATGCTGATCAGTCAGCACCGCGATCTGTATTTGGCAATTATCGAAGGGCGGGCCGAGCAGGCGCGCGAAATTTCAACACGTCACCTGCTGTATGTGCAGGAAGTGCTGGAGGAGGTGCGTCAGGAAGTTCAGCGCGTAGCCCGGGCGGAGCGACGTAAAGGCATGTAGCTTCGGGCGAGTTGCCCGAAGCTACAGGGTCACAAGGTTATTCTTCCTTGCCCTTGTTGCGCACCGCGCGATGCAATTCGCGATTGGAGTCGCGCTCGCGTTCGGTATCGCGTTTGTCGTATTCCTTCTTGCCCTTGCCCAGCGCAATCTCGCACTTGACCAGGTGCTTGCTCCAGTACCAGGACAAGCAGATGCAGGCGTAGCCTTTCTGTTGCACTGCCGCAGCGAGTTTTTCCAGCTCGCGGGCGTTGAGCAGCAGCTTGCGCGTGCGCACCGGGTCGGCAATCACGTGGGTGCTCGCGGTGGTCAGCGGGGTTATATGACTGCCAAGCAGCCATGCCTCGCCATCCTTGAGCAGCACATAGCTGTCGACCAGCTGCAGCTTGCTGGCACGCAGACTCTTTACTTCCCAGCCGGCCAGGACCAGACCAGCCTCGAACCGATGTTCGATGAAGTAATCGTGTCGCGCTTTTTTATTTTGCGCGATGGTCCCTGTGGGGTGTTTCTTTTGTTTAGCCATAGGGGCGGCATTATAGGGAGTTGCGAGCGAGTCGGCTACGGTCAACCTGCGTGCTTGAGCGTGTTCGATGAATCCCGGACAATGCCGGCAGTTCTTTGGTTTTTTTCTCTCGCGGATCTGGCTGTTCTTTCGCGATGTTTGCCCGCTCAGCTGTGGAAATAACGCTCACATGACGACGCATATTCAACGTTCGGCCCTGTTGCCCTATCCCGCGCAGGCGCTCTATGACCTGGTCAACGACGTGGCGCGTTACCCGGAATTCCTGCCGTGGTGCTCGACTGCCGAGGTTTTGGAGGGCGGTGATGAGTACATGGTGGCCAGCGTCGGCGTAGCCAAGGGTGGGCTTAGTCAGCATTTTGTTACGCGCAATGTGCTGGTACCTGGAAAATCCATTGAGATGAATCTGCAGGAGGGGCCGTTCACTCAGTTGCATGGGGTATGGGTATTCAAGGCGCTGACGGACAAGGCCTGCAAGATCAGCCTGGATCTGTCGTTCGATTACGCCGGGCCTATTGTCCGGGCGACGTTGGGACCTTTATTCAACCAAGCGGCGAATACGCTGGTGGATGCATTCTGCCAGCGAGCCAAGCAGCTGCATGATTGACATTGAAGTGGTGCATGCCGCCATTGAGCGCCAAGTGTTACTGGCGGTGGCGGTGCCGGAGGGCACAAGCCTGAGGGCGGCGGTGCACGTGTCGAGGATTGCTGAGCAATTCCCGCAGTTGGAACTGGCTGAATGCCCGTTGGGAATCTTCGGTAAGGTGGTTGCCGACGCTGATACGCGTGTGGTGCAGCCAGGTGATCGAATTGAGATCTACCGGCCGTTGCTGGCAGATCCCAAGGAAGTGCGCAGGCAGCGTGCGGCCAAAGCGGCGAAGGCCAGGCAGCAAAGCTCATAAATCAGCAAGCAACAAAAAGCCCGGCATGCCGGGCTTTTTGTTGAGTGTCGCCTTGTTACTGCGGGCTGGTGTCCAGAGGCTGTGGCGTCGGGACTGGCACGGTTTCCACGCCATCGACGTCTTTCTGGATCTGGTCCAGCAAGGAGCCTGGCTTGGCCGGCACCTCGGATTTCGGCTTCTCGGCTTCCTGTGCAGGGGCGGTCACGCTGGTACCGCTGTCCTTGCCCATCAGCGCTTCATCGCGGCTTACGCCGGGCATGAAGTCACCGGACAGGCTGACAAGCTGGTCATTGCCATTGAAGATGACACTGACACGCTCCTGCTGGCGCTCACCGCCGCCAGGCTGGAGGCTGTAGAGATAATCCCAGCGATCGGCATGGAAAGTGTCGGTCAGCAGGGGATTGCCCATGATAAACCGTACTTGCCGTCGGGTCATTCCCGGGCGTAACTGGTCTATCATGTCCTGCGTGACGACATTGCCCTGCTGGATGTCGATTTTGTAAACCCCGGGGAATGAACAACCGGCGAGTGCGAGCAGTCCCACAAAGGTGAAACTGGTTAGCAAGAGCTTGGTGTTTTGCATCGGTGGGCGACTTCCACTATCTTGGCTGGGACAACGTAAACGCCGATCATACCCGTATTAAGAGAAGCTGCGAAGCAGCATCCGCGAGAAAGCTAACCATGGTTGAAAATAGCGAACTACGCAAAGCCGGTCTCAAAGTGACTCTGCCCCGAGTCAAGATTCTACAAATGCTCGATTCTGCTGAGCAGCGCCACATGAGTGCCGAGGACGTTTACAAGGCGCTGATGGAGTCTAATGAAGACGTCGGCCTGGCCACGGTTTACCGTGTCCTGACCCAGTTTGAAGCCGCAGGGCTGGTGGTTCGTCATAATTTCGACGGCGGTCATGCAGTGTTTGAGTTGGCCGACGGCGGGCATCACGACCATATGGTTGACCTGGATACCAATGAGGTAATCGAGTTCACCAGCCCTGAGATCGAAGCGCTGCAGCATAAGATCGCTGAGGAGCATGGCTTCGATTTGGTCGACCATAATCTGGTGCTGTACATCCGTAAGAAAAAGTAAAAATCGACGCAGAGTTGCTCTGCGAAACGATTGAAGGCGACCCTAGGGTCGCCTTCGTGCTTTATATAAGAAGCAAAATGCTCGCCTCAAGCCTTCGCGGCGACGACCATTTTCTTCGCATGAGCCAGAGACTCCTTGGTCAAATCAATACCGCCAAGCATCCGCGCCACTTCTTCCACGCGCTCCGACTTGTTCAGTTTGGACACGGCCGTGCGCGTCGCGTCGCTGCCTCGCACCTTATGCACGAACAAATGCTGATGCCCTTGGGCTGCCACTTGCGGTAAGTGGGTCACCGTAAGCACCTGGCCTCGATCCCCCAGGCGTCGCAACAACTGGCCAACAATCTCTGCAGTCGGCCCGCCAATGCCTACGTCCACTTCATCGAACACCAGTGTCGGTACGCGCGAGGTTTGCGCGGTGATGACCTGGATGGCCAGGCTGATCCGTGAAAGCTCGCCGCCGGAGGCGACCTTTGCCAGGGCTTTGAGCGGTTGCCCCGGGTTGGCGCTGACCAGCAACTCCACCTGTTCCAGGCCATGGGGTTGCAGCTCATTGCTGGTGTTGGCGTTCAACTGGATGGTGAAACGGCCACCGGGCATGCCCAGGCGCTGGATTTCCTGTTCCACGGCACCGGCCAGGCGGGTGGCGGCCTGCTGGCGAAGGTCGCTCAGCTCGCGAGCCTTTTCCTGGTAATGGCGAGCGAAGGAGGCGAGTTCTTCGCCGAGGCGTTCAATGGACTCGTCGTTCGCGTTCAGGGTTTCGATTTCATCCAGCAGTTTTTGCTGCATCGCCGCCACTTCGGTTGGCTGGATTCGATGCTTGCGCGCCAGGGTGTAGATGGTGTCCAGGCGCTCTTCTATTTCCTGCAGGCGCGCCGGGTCGGCATCGAAATGATCCAGAAAGCGATTCAGCTCGCCGACCGCTTCCTCCACCTGGATCTGCGCACTGGTCAACAATGTGGTGGCTTCACTCAGTGAGCTGGATGCGTTATTCACGCTGGACAGCCGATTGAGGCTCGCCGTCAGTGCGTTAAGCACATTGCCGGAATCGCTTTCGCTGCATTGCTCGATCACCTGGCGACAGATACCCAGCAGTGTTTCGGCGTTGGTCAGGTTCTTGTGTTCCTGCTCAAGCTGCTCCAGTTCGGTCTCGCCCAGGCCCAGGCTTTCCAGCTCTTCGAGTTGATAGCTGAGCAGTTGGTGGCGAGCGCGTTGCTCGTCGCCGGAATTGGAAAGGCGTTCCAGTTCCTGGCGCGTCTGCCGCCAGCGTTGAGCGGCCAGGTGAACCTGACGGGCAAGTTCGGTGGCGCCGGCGTACTCGTCGAGCAAGCGGCGATGGGTGTCGGTTTTAAGCAGGGATTGGTGCTCATGCTGGCTGTGAATATCGATCAGCAATTCGCCCAGGGCTTTGAGGTCGCCAAGAGGGCAGGGCGTACCATTGATGTAACCGCGTGAGCGTCCTTCGGCGGTGATCACCCGGCGCAGAATGCACGGCCCTTCATTATTGAGGTCGCGCTCGGCCAGCCAGGCCTCGGCTTCGGGAATGTCCACCAGGTCGAAGGTGGCCAGAATATCGGCCTTGTCGGCGCCGGGGCGCACCACGCCGCTGTCGGCGCGGTCGCCGAGTGTCAGGCCCAGGGCGTCGAGCATGATCGACTTGCCGGCGCCGGTCTCGCCTGTGATTACACTCATGCCGCGATCCAGTTCGAGATCCAGATGTTCAACGATGGCGTAGTTATGTACGGACAGGTGCACGAGCATGAAGGTCGCTCCCAGGCTTTAGGTCTGGTTATTTATACAGTGTTTTGTTCTGGGCTGACAATCCTGACGCTTAGCTCGATTTCCTTGATCGATGTGATTTTTTAGCGCGATTAGGAATGTAGAGGCAGGAAATGATCCAAGTCATGCGAAAGACTTTTGGTAACGCCTGCGCCCTTGAACCTGAAAATTGTGGCCCCATATACCGGAACAGAAGCGCGAGTTGAGTTCGCGCATGATTTTGAAAGGAGAAATCTATGGCTGACGAACAGACGCAGGATACGCAAACGCCAGACGCCAATTCGGCTGCCGGTGATGAACTGGGAGCTCGTGTGCAAGTGCTCGAAGAGCAGCTGGCCGCAGCGCAGGATCAGTCGTTGCGTGTTGCCGCCGATCTGCAGAACGTCCGCCGTCGTGCCGAGCAGGACGTAGAAAAGGCTCACAAATTCGCGTTGGAAAAATTCGCCAACGACCTGCTGCCGATTATTGACAGCCTGGAGCGTGGCCTTGAATTGTCCAACCCGGACGACGAAAACATTCGCCCTATGCGCGAAGGGATCGAACTGACCCTGAAAATGTTCCAGGACACCCTGAAGCGTTATCAGCTGGAAGCCATCGATCCGCAAGGCGGTGAGCCGTTCAACGCGGAGCACCACCAGGCAATGGCGATGCAGGAAAGTCATGACCTCGAGCCTAACAGCGTATTGAAAGTGTTCCAGAAGGGTTACTTGCTCAATGGCCGCTTGTTGCGCCCGGCGATGGTCGTGGTGAGCAAGGCGCCTGCACCCGTTTCGCCTTCTATTGATGAGCAGGCTTGAAATCCGCCGCAAGGCCCCCATTTATAAGTCAAGCGTTTAAGTGCTACCGCAGTTAGCCACAACTGCTGCGGCATCCAAATTCAAGTTTCGGGAGAGTGAATCATGGGCAAAATTATCGGTATCGACCTGGGGACCACCAACTCGTGCGTCTCGGTCATGGAAAACGGCAAAGCCAAGGTTATCGAAAACGCTGAAGGCGCGCGTACCACGCCGTCGATCATCGCTTACGCCAACGACGGCGAGATCCTGGTCGGTCAGTCGGCCAAGCGTCAGGCTGTTACCAACCCGCACAACACTCTGTACGCGGTAAAACGTCTGATCGGTCGTAAATTCGACGAAGAAGTCGTACAGAAAGATATCAAGATGGTGCCTTACAAAATCGCCAAGGCTGACAACGGTGACGCCTGGGTTGAAGTAAATGGCAACAAGATGTCTGCGCCGCAGATCTCGGCTGAAGTCTTGAAAAAGATGAAGAAGACTGCCGAAGACTACCTGGGTGAAACCGTGACCGAAGCGGTGATCACCGTTCCGGCCTACTTCAACGACAGCCAGCGCCAGGCGACCAAAGACGCCGGCCGCATCGCGGGCCTGGACGTAAAACGTATCATCAACGAACCTACCGCAGCTGCCCTGGCTTACGGTATGGACAAGGCCAAAGGCGACCACACTGTGATCGTTTATGACCTGGGTGGCGGTACGTTCGACGTTTCGGTCATCGAAATCGCTGAAGTTGACGGCGAGCACCAGTTCGAAGTGTTGGCCACCAACGGCGACACCTTCCTGGGTGGTGAAGACTTCGACATCCGTCTGATCGACTACCTCGTTGACGAATTCAAGAAAGAAAGCGGTATGAACCTCAAGGGTGACCCGCTGGCGATGCAGCGCCTGAAAGAAGCTGCTGAGAAAGCCAAGATCGAACTGTCGTCGAGCATGTCCACCGACGTGAACCTGCCGTACATCACCGCAGACGCTACCGGCCCTAAACACTTGAACGTGAAGATCTCTCGCGCCAAGTTGGAAGCGCTGGTTGAAGACTTGGTTCAGCGCACCATCGAACCTTGCCGCATTGCGCTGAAAGACGCCGGTATCGACGTTGGTTCCATCAACGACGTGATCCTGGTCGGTGGCCAGACGCGTATGCCGCTGGTACAGCAGAAAGTCACCGAGTTCTTCGGTAAAGAAGCACGTAAAGACGTGAACCCGGACGAAGCGGTTGCCATGGGTGCTGCCATCCAGGGCGCGGTATTGGCCGGTGACGTGAAAGACGTGCTGCTGCTGGACGTCAGCCCGCTGACCCTGGGTATCGAAACCATGGGTGGCGTGATGACTGCGCTGATCGAGAAAAACACCACGATTCCTACCAAGAAATCCCAGGTGTTCTCGACTGCCGATGACAACCAGGGCGCCGTGACCATTCACGTGCTGCAAGGCGAGCGTAAGCAAGCTGCGCAGAACAAATCCCTGGGTAAATTCGACCTGGCCGAGATTCCACCAGCTCCACGTGGTGTGCCGCAGATCGAAGTAACCTTCGACATCGACGCCAACGGTATTCTGCACGTTGGTGCGAAAGACAAGGCTACCGGCAAAGAGCAGAAGATCACCATCAAGGCCAACTCCGGTCTGTCTGATGAAGAAATTCAACAGATGATTCGTGATGCTGAAGCCAACGCCGATGCGGATGCCAAGTTTGCTGAGCTGGCTGGCGCCCGTAACCAGGGTGATGCGCTGGTTCACTCGACGCGCAAAATGGTCGCTGACGCTGGCGACAAAGTGACCGCTGAAGAGAAAGCTGCAATCGAAGCTGCCGTGGTTGCCCTGGAAGCCGCTATCAAAGGCGACGACAAGGCCGCTATCGAAGCCAAGGTTGAGGAGCTGTCGAAGGTGTCCGCGCCAGTGGCTCAGAAAATGTACGCCGAGCAAGGCCAGTCGGCCGAGGGTGCTGCACAACAAGCAGAGCCTGAAGCCAAGCACGACGATGTGGTCGATGCCGAGTTCGAAGAAGTCAAAGACCAGAAGTAACTTGGTCGCCCGGTTGACCGCTCACAAGCGGTGACTGGTAGGATGTCGCCGCGCGGGAGCTTGCTCCCGCGTTGGCGTGTCTGGGGTATGCAAATTTTTACAGTATGCGACAGCGTTCGGATGCTGGCGGTGTGATCGGGAATGCTCCTGCTTTCCGAGCAGTAAATGCCGCGTTTTTAGTCGGGTGGCCGGCTAAAGAGTAGTAATGACCAGGATCGTTGAATTGACGTGAGTTGGGTCCGGGCCTGCATTGGGGCTCAACGAGTTTGGCGAGGCTCAGGAGGGTCTGGCTGAACGTCCTTAAGAGTGCAAAGACTTATGGCAAAGCGTGACTATTACGAAGTATTGGGTGTGGAGCGTGGCTGCGCCGACGCGGACCTGAAAAAGGCTTACCGCCGCCTGGCAATGAAGCACCACCCGGACCGTAATCCGGATAGCAAAGAATCCGAAGAAATGTTCAAAGAGGCCAATGAGGCCTACGAATGTCTGTCTGATCCGAACAAGCGTGCAGCCTACGACCAGTATGGGCATGCCGGTGTCGACCCAAGCATGGGCGGCGGCGGTGCCGGTTTTGGTGGGCAGAACTTCTCCGATATTTTCGGCGATGTGTTCAGTGATTTCTTCGGCGGTGGCCGTGGCGGCCAGCGTGGCGGTGCCCAGCGTGGCAGCGACTTGCGCTACACCTTGGAGCTGAACCTGGAAGAGGCCGTGCGCGGCACCAGCGTCAATATCCGTGTACCGACGCTGGTCAACTGCAAGCCGTGCGACGGTTCGGGTGCAAAGAAAGGCTCTTCGCCCATCACCTGCCCGACATGCGGTGGCATCGGTCAGGTGCGTATGCAGCAGGGCTTCTTCTCGGTGCAGCAAACCTGCCCGCGCTGCCATGGCCAGGGCAAGATCATCTCCGATCCGTGCGACTCCTGCCATGGCGAAGGCCGTGTCGAAGAGTACAAGACGCTGTCGGTGAAGGTGCCGGCGGGCGTGGATACCGGCGACCGCATTCGTCTGTCGGGCGAGGGGGAGGCGGGTGCCCAGGGTGGGCCCACGGGCGACCTGTACGTGGTCATCAATGTGCGCGAGCACTCGATCTTCCAGCGCGATGGCAAGCATCTGTTCTGTGAAGTGCCGATCAGCTTTGTGGATGCGGCCCTGGGTGGCGAGCTGGAAATTCCGACCCTCGATGGGCGGGTCAAGCTCAAGATCCCTGAGGGCACGCAGACCGGCAAGCAGTTCCGCATCCGTGGCAAAGGCGTTGCGCCAGTGCGCGGTGGTGGGGCGGGCGACTTGATGTGTCGTGTGGCGGTAGAAACGCCCGTCAATTTGAATCGCCGTCAGCGCGAGCTGCTTGAAGAGTTCCGCAGTTCGTTAGCGGGTGATGACTCCCACTCGCCAAAAACCACGGGCTTTTTCGATGGCGTGAAGCGCTTCTTCGGCGATCTGTAAGGAATTGAGTATGCGACGTATAGCCGTAATGGGCGCTGCCGGGCGCATGGGCAAGACGCTGGTCGAAGCGGTGCAGCAGCGCTCGCCGGCGTCCGGGCTGACCGCGGCGATCGTTCGCCCGGGCAGCACGTTGATCGGTGCGGATGCCGGTGAGTTGGCCTCGCTGGGCCGTATCGGCGTTTCGTTGTCCGGCAACCTGGAGCAGGTGGCTGACGAGTTCGACGTATTGATCGATTTCACGCTGCCGGAGGTGATGCTGAAAAACTTGGCGTTCTGTCGTAAGGCAGGCAAGGCGATGGTCATCGGTACCACCGGTTTGACGGCTGAGCAGAAGCAATTGCTGGTAGAGGCGGGCAAGGATATCCCTGTGGTCTTCGCTGCGAACTTCAGCGTGGGGGTGAACCTTTCCCTCAAGTTGCTGGACATGGCCGCTCGCGTATTGGGTGATGAGGCGGATATCGAGATTATCGAAACCCATCATCGTCACAAGATCGATGCCCCGTCCGGGACTGCTTTGCGCATGGGCGAGGCTATCGCCGATGCATTGGGGCGTGACCTGTCGAAAGTGGCGGTGTATGGCCGCGAGGGGCACACCGGTGCCCGCGCGCGCGACACCATTGGGTTTGCGACAGTGCGCGGTGGTGATGTGGTGGGTGATCACACTGTGCTGTTCGCCACTGAGGGCGAGCGCCTTGAGATCACGCACAAGGCGTCCAGCCGCATGACGTTCGCCAAGGGTGCGGTACGTGCTGCGCTTTGGCTGGAGGGGCGCGAGCCTGGGCTGTACGACATGCGCGACGTGCTCGACCTGCACTAATCAGTAGCTTAAACAGGGCCTCAAGCTTATGCTTAGGCCCCGTTTTTACCCGCTAGGCGACGCCCTGTCGCATTCTCCTGCCTTTAAGGCTCATTAGCGGTGGACCCAAAAAGCCTTTTTCTGTAAGCTACAGCTTTAGTGTGTCCACTAAAAGCGCGCAGAATTATTCGGTGAAGAAGCGGGGTGACGTGTCCATACGTCACTCCGCTTTTTTACAACCTGCGATCGCCCTTTCAGGCTTTATTTACGGGAGGTCTTCTTGACTAAGCCAGCCATACTCGCCCTTGCTGATGGCAGCATTTTTCGCGGCGAAGCCATTGGAGCCGACGGTCAAACCGTTGGAGAGGTGGTGTTTAACACTGCCATGACCGGCTATCAGGAAATCCTTACCGATCCTTCCTACGCCCAACAGATCGTCACCCTGACCTATCCGCACATCGGCAACACCGGTACTACACCGGAAGACGTCGAGTCTGATCGTGTCTGGTCGGCAGGTCTGGTGATTCGTGACCTGCCTCTGGTGGCGAGCAACTGGCGTAACACGATGTCGCTGTCCGATTACCTGAAAGCCAACAACGTGGTGGCGATCGCCGGTATCGATACGCGCCGCCTCACGCGCATCCTGCGTGAAAAAGGCTCGCAGAATGGCTGCATCATGGTCGGTGACAATATTTCCGAAGAGGCGGCGATTGCCGCGGCGCAAGGGTTCCCTGGCCTGAAGGGCATGGACCTGGCGAAAGTCGTCAGCGTCAAAGAGCAGTACGAATGGCGCTCCACTGTTTGGGACCTGAAGACCGACAGTCACGCGACCATCGACGCGGCCGAGCTTCCATACCATGTGGTTGCCTACGACTACGGCGTCAAATACAACATCCTGCGCATGCTGGTTGCACGGGGCTGCCGCGTAACCGTGGTGCCTGCACAAACCCCGGCCAGTGAAGTGCTCGCCCTGCAGCCGGACGGTGTGTTCCTGTCCAACGGCCCAGGCGACCCCGAGCCATGCGACTACGCCATCCAGGCGATCAAGGAAGTGCTGGAAACCGAGATCCCGGTATTCGGCATCTGCCTGGGCCACCAGTTGCTGGCCCTGGCTTCCGGCGCCAAGACCCTGAAAATGGGGCACGGCCACCACGGCGCCAACCACCCGGTGCAAGACCTGGATACTGGCGTTGTAATGATCACCAGCCAGAACCACGGTTTTGCGGTGGATGAAGCGACCTTGCCGGCTAACGTGCGCGCCATTCACAAGTCGCTGTTCGACGGCTCCCTGCAAGGCATCGAGCGCACCGACAAGAGCGCGTTCAGCTTCCAGGGCCACCCTGAAGCCAGCCCGGGCCCGAACGACGTAGCGCCGCTGTTCGACCGTTTCATCAATGAGATGGCCAAGCGACGCTGACTGAGCGGCGTGCGGGCGGCCCCTGACTTCGGTGGCCCCCGCAGGCTCTTCAAGGATTGTTCAAGACGGCTTGCCGACTGACCTGCGGATTTGAGTGACAAACCCATGCCAAAACGTACAGACATAAAAAGCATCCTGATTCTCGGCGCTGGCCCGATCGTGATCGGCCAGGCCTGCGAATTCGACTACTCCGGCGCCCAGGCCTGTAAAGCCCTGCGCGAGGAGGGCTACCGCGTCATCCTGGTGAACTCCAACCCGGCCACCATCATGACCGACCCGGCCATGGCCGACGCCACCTACATCGAACCGATCAAATGGCAGACCGTGGCCAAGATCATCGAGAAAGAGCGTCCGGACGCGCTGTTGCCGACCATGGGCGGCCAGACTGCACTGAACTGCGCCCTGGACCTGGAGCGCGAAGGCGTCCTGGAAAAGTTCGGCGTAGAGATGATCGGTGCCAACGCCGACACCATCGACAAGGCTGAAGACCGTTCGCGTTTCGACAAGGCGATGAAGTCCATCGGCCTTGATTGCCCGCGCTCCGGTATCGCCCACAGCATGGAAGAGGCCAACGCTGTTCTCGAAAAGCTCGGCTTTCCGTGCATTATCCGTCCGTCCTTCACCATGGGCGGCACCGGTGGCGGCATTGCCTACAACCGTGAAGAGTTCGAAGAAATCTGCGCTCGTGGCCTGGACCTGTCGCCGACCAAAGAGCTGCTGATCGACGAATCCCTGATCGGCTGGAAAGAATACGAGATGGAGGTTGTCCGCGATAAGAAGGACAACTGCATCATCGTCTGCTCCATCGAAAACTTCGACCCGATGGGCGTGCATACCGGTGACTCGATCACCGTGGCTCCAGCGCAGACCTTGACGGACAAGGAATACCAGATCATGCGTAACGCCTCGTTGGCGGTATTGCGTGAGATCGGCGTTGAAACCGGTGGTTCCAACGTTCAGTTCGGCATCTGCCCGGACACAGGCCGCATGGTCGTGATCGAGATGAACCCGCGTGTATCGCGCTCGTCGGCGCTGGCCTCGAAAGCGACCGGTTTCCCGATTGCGCGTATCGCTGCCAAGCTGGCGATCGGTTACACCCTGGACGAGCTGCAAAACGAAATCACGGGCGGCGCCATGCCGGCCTCTTTCGAGCCGTCTATCGACTACGTTGTGACCAAGCTGCCGCGCTTTGCCTTCGAAAAATTCCCCAAGGCTGATGCGCGCCTGACCACCCAGATGAAGTCTGTCGGTGAAGTCATGGCAATCGGCCGCACGTTCCAGGAATCCCTGCAGAAAGCCCTGCGCGGCCTGGAAGTCGGTGTTTGCGGCCTGGACGAAAAGCTCGACCTGAGCAACCCGGAAAGCATGAGCATCCTCAAGCGCGAGCTGACCGTGCCGGGCGCCGAGCGTATCTGGTACGTGGCTGACGCTTTCCGCGCCGGCCTGAGCGTCGAAGATATCTTCGGCATGAACATGATCGACCCGTGGTTCCTGGTGCAGATCGAAGACCTGATCAAGGAAGAAGAGAAGGTCAAGACCCTCGGTCTTTCGTCGATCGACCGCGACCTGATGTTCCGCCTCAAGCGCAAAGGCTTCTCCGACCAACGCCTGGCCAAGCTGCTGGGTGTGACCGAGAAGAACCTGCGTACCCATCGCCACAAGCTGGATATCTTCCCGGTCTACAAGCGCGTTGACACCTGCGCAGCCGAGTTCGCCACCGACACGGCGTACATGTACTCCACCTATGAGGAAGAGTGCGAAGCCGCGCCGTCGGACCGCGACAAGATCATCATCCTCGGTGGTGGTCCGAACCGTATCGGCCAGGGCATCGAGTTCGACTATTGCTGCGTACACGCCGCCCTTGCACTGCGCGAAGACGGGTACGAGACCATCATGGTCAACTGCAACCCGGAAACTGTTTCCACTGACTACGACACTTCCGACCGCCTGTATTTCGAGCCGGTAACACTGGAAGACGTATTGGAAATCTGCCGCGTCGAGAAGCCAAAAGGCGTAATCGTCCAGTACGGCGGGCAAACCCCGTTGAAACTGGCGCGTGCCCTGGAAGCGGCTGGCGTGCCGATCATCGGTACCAGCCCGGACGCCATCGACCGAGCTGAAGACCGCGAGCGCTTCCAGCAAATGGTCGAGCGCCTGAACCTGCGCCAGCCGCCGAACGCCACCGTGCGCAGCGAAGACGAAGCCATCCGCGCAGCCAGCAAGATCGGCTACCCGCTGGTGGTGCGTCCGTCCTACGTACTGGGCGGCCGTGCCATGGAGATCGTCTACGAAGAAGACGAACTCAAGCGCTACCTGCGTGACGCGGTGAAAGTGTCCAACGACAGCCCTGTGCTGCTCGACCACTTCCTCAACTGCGCCATCGAAATGGACGTAGATGCGGTTTGTGACGGCACTGATGTGGTGATCGGCGCGATCATGCAGCACATTGAACAGGCTGGCGTTCATTCCGGTGACTCCGCCTGCTCGCTGCCGCCTTACTCGTTGCCTGCGCATATCCAGGACGAGATGCGCGAACAGGTCAAGAAAATGGCCCTGGAACTGGGTGTGGTCGGCCTGATGAACGTACAGTTGGCGCTGCAAGGCGAAGACATCTACGTCATCGAAGTCAACCCGCGCGCTTCGCGTACCGTGCCGTTCGTTTCCAAGTGTATCGGTGTTTCCCTGGCTATGATCGCTGCCCGCGTAATGGCCGGTAAGACATTGAAGGAAATCGGCTTCACCAAGGAAATCATTCCGAACTTCTACAGCGTGAAAGAGGCGGTGTTCCCATTCGCCAAGTTCCCTGGCGTGGACCCGATCCTCGGCCCAGAGATGAAGTCCACCGGTGAAGTGATGGGCGTGGGTGACACCTTCGGCGAAGCGTTCGCCAAGGCTCAGATGGGCGCCAGCGAAGTGCTGCCGACCGGCGGTACTGCGTTCATCAGCGTGCGTGATGACGACAAGCCACTGGTTGCGGGTGTAGCCCGTGATCTGATCAACTTGGGCTTTGAAGTCGTGGCTACCGCCGGGACCGCCAAGCTGATCGAGGCTGCCGGCCTGAAAGTGCGCCGCGTGAACAAGGTGACCGAAGGCCGTCCGCACGTGGTCGACATGATCAAGAATGACGAAGTCACGCTGATCATCAACACCACCGAAGGTCGCCAGTCGATCGCCGACTCCTACTCCATTCGCCGTAATGCCTTGCAGCACAAGATCTACTGCACCACCACCATTGCTGCAGGCGAAGCCATCTGCGAAGCGCTCAAGTTCGGTCCGGAAAAGACCGTGCGTCGCTTGCAGGATCTACACGCAGGATTGAAGGCATGATCAAATATCCAATGACCGTCCAGGGCGCCAAGGCCCTGGAAGAGGAGCACGCCCACCTGACCAAGGTCGTACGTCCAAAGCTGAGCCAGGACATCGGTACGGCCCGCGAACTGGGTGACTTGAAGGAAAACGCCGAATATCACGCTGCTCGCGAGCAGCAGGGTATGGTCGAGGCGCGGATCCGTGACATCGAAGGCCGCATGCAGAATGCGGTGATCATCGACGTCACGACCATCCCGCACACCGGCAAGGTGATTTTCGGCACCACGGTGGAAATCGCCAACGTCGAGACGGATGAGCGCGTTGTCTACCAAATCGTGGGCGAAGACGAGGCTGACTTCAAACTCGGCAAGATCTCTGTTGGTTCGCCGCTGGCCCGCGCCCTGATCGCCAAGGAAGAAGGCGACGTGGTTGCCGTAAAAACGCCGAGCGGCGTGATCGAGTACGAGATTGTCGAAGTTCGTCACATCTGAAGGACGGCGCCCGCTTCGTGCGGGCGCCATGCTGTGGCAACTTTCCCAGATGCTTTGGGTGGGTGGCCTATGGTTGTTGCATATTGGCGTGTTGCCGGCGCTGGGTTTAATAGGCCTGGCACCCTTGCTGATCGATGAGATCGACGGCTTGCTGACTACGTTGCTGGTGAGTTTTGCCGCAGCATGCGTGACGCTCCAGGCGTTGGTGCTGGTCAAGGCTGAAGGCTTGGGGAGTTTGTGGCGGGATATTCGCGGCCAACTGCTGTTGATGGCACTGTATGCGTGCGCAATGTATTGCATTGTGCATGTGTGGCTGCCGCAAGCGTTGCGCTGGCAGTTGTTCAGCTATCTTGTGCTAGGGTTTTCTGGCTTGGTGCTGGCGATACAGCCTGCGCCGGGATGGAGTGGCGGGGCGCGCGAAGCACGCCCTTGACCCTTGTCATCATTTGAAGCGATGAACGTTCGACAATTGCTTGTTGACGTTGAAGTTCTTGCGATGCAGCAGCGCCATCTTGCCGATAACCTGAACCAGGTCCGCTTTGCCAACCTTGCACAGTTCTGCAATGGCGGCCAGGCGCGCTTCGCGATCAAGGATGTTGACCTTGATCTTGATCAGTTCATGATCATTGAGTGCGCGTTCGAACTCGGCTAACACACCTTCAGTCAAACCGTTGTCTGCCACAATCAGAACTGGTTTCAAATGGTGGCCAATGGATTTGTACTGTTTCTTCTGCTCTTGAGTGAGCGGCATAATCTGACCCCTGCGTCTGATCTTGTAAAAAGCGGCGGCCAGTTTACCCGAGCGAGTCCGGGACCGCCCAGTTAATCACGACCCGTTTTATTTTCGAGGTGGCCCGTGGCCCGTTCCAAAACCAGCCTTAAGTGGCTACAAGAACATTTCAACGATCCTTACGTCAAAAAGGCGCAGAAGGACGGCTACCGTTCCCGGGCCAGTTACAAGCTGCTGGAGATCCAGGACAAGGACAAACTGATCCGGCCTGGCATGAGCGTTATCGACTTGGGGGCTGCTCCCGGTGGCTGGTCCCAGGTGACCAGTCGTCTGATTGGTGGGCAGGGCCGCTTGATCGCTTCCGACATCCTGGAAATGGACAGCATCCCGGATGTGACCTTTGTTCATGGGGACTTCACTCAGGACGCCGTGCTCGCGCAGATCCTCGAGGCCGTCGGAAATTCGCAGGTAGACCTTGTGATTTCCGACATGGCCCCCAATATGAGTGGATTACCGGCTGTTGATATGCCGCGCGCCATGTTCCTGTGCGAATTGGCACTGGATCTGGCTGGACGGGTGTTGCGTCCGGGTGGTGATTTTCTGGTCAAGGTCTTCCAGGGCGAAGGGTTTGACGAGTACCACAAGAACATCCGCAAGCTGTTTGACAAGGTTCAAACGCGTAAACCTGACTCTTCCCGGGACAGGTCCCGTGAGCAATACCTGCTCTGCCGCGGCTTTCGCGGTGTGGAAGGCGCGGCGAGCGAAGAGCGTTTTTGAGGAATTCGAGGAGGGCGATAGGTTTTTTTATGTCGCTTTCGTCACGAAGCTTTACGAATATTGTGTAGTTAAAGTTTCACAAAGGGTTACAGACGGCGCCTGCCAGTGGTGTAGGTAATGTAGTAAGTTAGGCCGGTGAATATCATGCGAAGCGCGCGCCAGTAGCGGAGCTTGCTTCAGAGGGTAGTTAATTGAACGATATGGCAAAGAATCTGATCCTGTGGTTGATCATCGCGGCTGTCCTGGTGACAGTGATGAACAACTTCTCCAGCCCTAACGAGCCGCAGACCCTCAACTATTCCGACTTCATCCAGCAAGTTAAGGATGGAAAGGTCGAGCGCGTAGCGGTTGATGGCTATGTGATTACCGGCAAGCGTGTCGATGGCGACAGCTTCAAGACCATTCGTCCGGCCATTCAGGACAACGGTCTGATCGGCGACTTGGTAGACAACAAGGTCGTCGTGGAAGGCAAGCAGCCTGAGCAGCAGAGCATCTGGACCCAGCTCCTGGTAGCCAGCTTCCCGATCCTGGTGATTATCGCCGTGTTCATGTTCTTCATGCGCCAGATGCAAGGTGGTGCGGGAGGCAAGGGCGGGCCGATGAGCTTCGGCAAGAGCAAGGCACGCCTGCTCTCGGAAGACCAGGTTAAAACGACCCTGGCGGATGTCGCCGGTTGCGACGAAGCCAAGGAAGAAGTGGGCGAACTGGTCGAGTTCCTGCGCGATCCGGGCAAGTTCCAGCGCCTGGGCGGGCGTATTCCTCGCGGCGTGCTGATGGTCGGCCCGCCGGGTACCGGTAAAACCTTGCTGGCCAAGGCGATTGCCGGCGAAGCCAAGGTGCCGTTCTTCACCATTTCCGGTTCTGACTTTGTCGAGATGTTCGTCGGCGTCGGTGCCAGCCGTGTTCGCGATATGTTCGAACAGGCCAAAAAGCACGCGCCATGCATCATCTTCATTGACGAAATCGACGCTGTTGGTCGCCACCGTGGCGCCGGCATGGGCGGCGGTCATGACGAACGTGAGCAGACCCTCAACCAGTTGCTGGTGGAGATGGATGGTTTCGAGATGAATGACGGCATTATCGTCATCGCCGCAACCAACCGTCCGGACGTATTGGACCCTGCGCTGCTGCGTCCAGGCCGTTTCGACCGTCAGGTGGTCGTGGGCTTGCCGGATATCCGTGGTCGCGAGCAGATCCTTAAAGTCCACATGCGCAAAGTGCCGATGGGCGACGACGTGGCTCCGGGCGTGATTGCCCGTGGTACGCCAGGCTTCTCCGGTGCCGACCTTGCCAACCTGGTGAACGAGGCTTCGTTGTTCGCGGCCCGCACCGGCAAGCGCATCGTTGAAATGAAAGAGTTCGAGTTGGCCAAGGACAAGATCATGATGGGCGCTGAGCGCAAATCCATGGTCATGTCCGAGAAAGAAAAACAGAACACCGCCTATCACGAGGCAGGTCACGCCATTGTTGGCCGCGTTGTGCCTGAGCATGACCCGGTCTACAAGGTGTCGATCATTCCACGCGGTCGTGCGTTGGGTGTGACGATGTTCCTGCCGGAAGAGGATCGTTACAGCCTCTCCAAGCGCGCCCTGATCAGCCAGATCTGCTCGCTGTACGGCGGTCGAATTGCGGAAGAAATGACCCTGGGCTTCGACGGGGTGACTACCGGCGCTTCCAACGACATCATGCGTGCCAGCCAGATCGCACGGAACATGGTGACCAAGTGGGGCTTGTCGGAAAAACTCGGTCCATTGATGTATGCCGAGGAAGAAGGCGAGGTATTCCTGGGACGTGGCGGTGGCGGTCAAAGCGCCAGTTTCTCGGGTGAGACAGCCAAGCTGATCGACTCCGAGGTGCGCAGCATCATTGACCAGTGCTACGGCACGGCCAGGCAGATCCTCACCGACAATCGCGACAAGCTGGACGCGATGGCAGATGCGCTGATGAAGTACGAGACCATTGATGCCGATCAGATCGACGACATCATGGCCGGTCGTACACCTCGGGAGCCGCGCGATTGGGAAGGTGGTTCGGGTACCTCGGGCACTCCGCCAGTGGTGCAGAATGAGCGTCCTGAAGCCCCGATCGGCGGCCCTGCAGCTGACCACTAAGGTTTGAAATGATTTTCGCGTCGTCCTCCACCCGGTTGCCTTGCGGCAACCGGGTTCTTGATTTGGCCCATACACATGTCATGGGCATTCTTAACGTCACTCCAGACTCGTTTTCCGATGGTGGCCGCTTCAGCCAGCAGGATGCCGCGCTGCGTCATGCCGAGGCGATGGTGGCTGCCGGTGCAACGTTGATCGATGTCGGCGGCGAGTCGACTCGGCCTGGGGCTCGCGCTGTTTCTCCTGTGGAGGAACTGGAACGGGTGGCGCCGATTGTCGAGCGCATCGCCCGTGAGCTGGATGTGATCATCTCCGTGGATACATCAACGCCGGCAGTGATGCGTGAGACTGCGCGCCTGGGGGCGGGGCTCATCAATGATGTGCGTGCGTTGCGGCGTGACGGTGCTCTCGACGCCGCTGCGGCGACTGGACTGCCTGTGTGTCTGATGCATATGCTGGGCGAGCCCGGCAATATGCAGGATAATCCGCACTACGAGGATCTGGTGGGCGAAGTCAGTGGTTTTCTTGCCGACAGGGTCGCTCAATGTGCCCGCGTGGGCATTGGTCCTGAAAAGATCATCCTTGATCCGGGGTTTGGCTTCGCCAAGACCCTGCAACATAATTTAAGCCTGTTCAAACATATGGAAGCCCTGCATGCCCTCGGTCGGCCCCTGTTGGTCGGCGTTTCGCGCAAGAGCATGATAGGGCAGGCCTTGAATCGCCCGGTGGGTGAGCGCTTGTTTGGCGGCCTCGCGCTGGCTGCGCTTGCCGTGACCAAGGGCGCTCGTATTTTGCGTGTGCATGACGTTGCCGAGACGGTGGACGTGGTGCGCATGATCGCCGCTGTAGAATCAGCCGAATAAGAATGATGGAGCACTCATGACTAAAAAATATTTTGGCACCGACGGTATCCGTGGTCGGGTCGGTGAATACCCGATTACACCGGATTTCATGCTCAAGCTGGGTTGGGCGGCAGGTATGGCGTTCCGCAGCATGGGCGCGTGCCGCATCCTGGTTGGCAAGGACACGCGTATTTCGGGCTACATGTTTGAATCCGCGCTGGAGGCCGGGTTGTCCGCTGCCGGCGCCGATGTAATGCTGCTGGGCCCTATGCCGACGCCGGCGATCGCCTACCTGACGCGTACCTTTCACGCTGAAGCCGGTATCGTGATCAGTGCTTCGCACAACCCCCATGATGACAATGGCATCAAGTTTTTCTCGGGGCAGGGCACTAAACTGCCGGACGAGATCGAGCTGATGATCGAAGAGCTGCTGGATGCTCCGATGACGGTGGTGGAGTCCAGCAAGCTGGGCAAAGTGTCGCGCATCAATGATGCCTCCGGCCGCTACATCGAGTTCTGTAAGAGCAGCGTTCCGAGCAGCACCAGTTTTGCCGGGCTTAAGATTGTCGTCGATTGCGCCCATGGCGCGACCTACAAAGTGGCGCCGAGCGTATTCAAGGAACTCGGTGCGCAGGTCACCGTGCTGTCGGCCCAGCCTAACGGGTTGAACATCAACGACAACTGCGGCTCCACGCACATGGAGCAGTTGCAGGCGGCCGTTCTGGCTGAGCATGCGGACCTGGGCATTGCATTCGATGGCGATGGCGACCGCGTGCTGATGGTGGATCACACCGGCATGATCGTGGATGGCGATGATCTGCTGTTCATCATTGCCCGAGACTTGCATGAGCGAAACAAGCTGCAGGGCGGTGTCGTTGGCACCCTGATGAGTAATCTCGGGCTTGAGTTGGCATTGGCGGAGCTGGGCATTCCGTTCATTCGGGCCAATGTCGGTGATCGTTATGTGATCGCCGAGCTGCTGGAGCGCAACTGGCTGGTGGGCGGCGAGAATTCGGGTCACGTGGTGTGCTTCCAGCACACCACGACGGGCGACGCTATTATCGCTGCGCTGCAAGTGCTTCTGGCCTTGCGTCGCCGTCAGGAAAGCCTGGCCCAAGCGCGACAGGCGCTGCGCAAGTGTCCGCAGGTACTGCTCAACGTACGTTTCGCCGGTGGCGCAAACCCGATCGAGCACCCTTCTGTCAAAGAAGCGTGCGAGCGCGTGACCCAGGCGATGGCTGGGCGTGGGCGTGTGTTATTGCGCAAGTCCGGCACAGAGCCTCTGGTGCGGGTGATGGTCGAGGGCGAGGACGAAACACAGGTTCGCGGCCATGCCGAAGACCTGGCAAAACTGGTAACTGAAGTTTGCGCCTGAATTCGGCTTGCCAGTGGTGATGTGGTTGGGTAACATCTGCGCCCACTTTGACCGACGGGGTACAGCATGCGTCGCACTATGGTAGCTGGTAACTGGAAGATGCACGGTACCCGCGCCAGTGTCGCTGAGCTGATCAATGGCCTTCGTCACTTGGCCTTGCCTGGCGGTGTTGATGTCGCGGTGTTCCCGCCTTGCTTGCATATCAACCAAGTGGTTGATGGCTTGAAGGGTAAGTCGATTCAGGTCGGCGCGCAGAATTCTGCGGTGGAGCCCATGCAAGGTGCGTTGACCGGTGAGATTTCGCCGAGTCAGCTGGTTGATGCGGGTTGTTCCTATGTGCTTGTCGGGCACTCCGAGCGTCGTCAGATGATGGGCGAGCGTGATGGGACCCTCAACCGCAAGTTCGCAGCAGCACAGGCTTGTGGCTTGATTCCAGTGTTGTGCATTGGGGAAACCCTTGAGCAGCGTGAGTCGGGCAAGACACTTGAAGTTGTCTCGCGTCAGCTGGGCAGCATCATCGAAGAGCTGGGTGTCGGTGCGTTTGCAAAAGCGGTCATTGCTTACGAGCCGGTCTGGGCCATTGGCACCGGGCTGACTGCTACACCGCAACAGGCGCAGGATGTGCACGCAGCCATCCGCGCGCAGTTGGCGGCAGAGAATTCTGAAGTCGCACAAGGTGTGCGTCTTCTATACGGCGGCAGCGTGAAGGCGGCCAATGCGGTCGAACTGTTCGGCATGCCGGATATCGATGGGGGGCTCATTGGTGGAGCTTCCCTGAATGCAGATGAGTTCGGTGCGATCTGTCGCGCCGCGGGAAACTGAAAAAATGCTGGAAACAGTCGTAGTCGTTTTTCATCTGTTGGCTGCCCTGGGCGTAGTTGCCCTGGTTTTGTTGCAACAGGGCAAAGGTGCGGATGCTGGTGCGTCTTTCGGTGCAGGTGCTTCAAATACTGTATTCGGAAGCCAAGGTTCCTCTACCTTTCTTAGTAAGTTTACTGCTATACTTGCCGCCGGTTTCTTCATAACCAGCTTAGGGTTAGGTTACTTTGCTAAAGAGAAAGCTCATGTGCTGACTCAAGTAGGTTTGCCAAACCCAGCGGTGTTGGAAGTACCAAAAGCAAAACCGGCTTCTGATGATGTCCCGGTGCTTCAAGAGCAAAAGTCGGCTACTCCAGCGACTGACGTGCCTCCAGCTCAAGAGCAGAAGTAAGAAGGTTGTAAACGCTGTATTGCCGAGGTGGTGGAATTGGTAGACACGCAACCTTGAGGTGGTTGTGCCCATAGGGTGTAGGGGTTCGAGTCCCCTTCTCGGTACCAATTATCAGGAGAGCCCGCTGTTGCGGGCTTTCTTGTAGGTGGAAGGTTACATTGACCCTGTAAGGGATCGGTCGTATACTTCCGCCCCAGCTTTGTCGCGGGGTGGAGCAGTCTGGTAGCTCGTCGGGCTCATAACCCGAAGGTCGTCGGTTCAAATCCGGCCCCCGCAACCAGTTTTAGCGGAGCCCCTTTTAAGGGGCTTTTTGTTAGCTGGACACTTTCAACGCCGCTGTTCGACGGCGTTTCAAGGATGGGCGTTTCGCCCATTTTTTTATTTTGCACAGCATGCACATACATGCACGAGGGGGTTCAGGTGTCGAGCAAGCTAGAAGAGTTGCAGGCCTTGCTGGCCCCGGTGGTCGTGGCCCTAGGCTATGAATGCTGGGGTATTGAGTTTTCGGCTCAAGGTCGCCACTCAATGTTGCGCGTTTATATCGATAAAGAGGGCGGCGTGCTGGTGGACGATTGTGCCATTGTCAGCCGTCAGATCAGCGGTGTCCTGGATGTTGAAGATCCAATCGCCGTTGAATACACCCTTGAAGTTTCCTCGCCAGGCATGGAACGCCCACTGTTCACTATTGAGCAGTTTGCAAAATTTGCCGGTGAACAAGTGAAGATCAAGCTGCGCTCCCCCTTCGAAGGGCGACGCAACTTTCAGGGCCTTCTGCGCGGTGTAGAAGAGCAGGATGTCGTGGTGCAGGTAGAAGACCATGAGTTCCTGTTGCCGATCGATATGATCGACAAGGCCAACATTATTCCCAGTTTTGGCTGAGACGCGGATCCCGCGGATCCAATGGCTTGCGAAAGGCGAGGCGTACGATGAGCAAAGAAGTACTGCTGGTTGTTGAGTCGGTATCCAATGAAAAGGGCGTACCGGCAAACGTGATTTTTGAAGCGCTGGAGTTGGCCCTGGCCACTGCTACCAAAAAGCGTTTTGAAGATGAAGTTGATCTGCGTGTGGAAATCAACCGCCACACCGGTGCCTATGAGACTTTCCGTCGCTGGACGGTCGTCGAAGAAGCCGATCTTGATGATCCGGCGATTGAAACCTGGCCGAGCAAGGTTGCGCAAACGCACCCTGGCGCCAACGTCGGTGATGTCGTCGAAGAGAAGATCGAATCGATCGAGTTCGGCCGTATCGCTGCACAGACCGCCAAGCAGGTCATCGTGCAGAAGGTTCGCGAAGCCGAGCGTGCTCAAGTCGTCGACGCCTATCGCGAGCGCCTGGGTGAAATCATCTCCGGCACCGTGAAAAAAGTCACCCGCGACAACGTGATCGTCGACCTGGGCAACAACGCTGAAGCGTTGCTGGCCCGTGAAGACATCATCTCTCGCGAAACCTTCCGTGTCGGCGTGCGCTTGCGTGCGCTGCTCAAGGAAATCCGCACCGAGAACCGCGGCCCTCAGTTGATCCTGTCGCGTACCGCGCCGGAAATGCTGATCGAGCTGTTCCGTATCGAAGTGCCGGAAATTGCCGAAGGCCTGATCGAAGTCATGGCTGCGTCCCGCGACCCGGGTTCGCGCGCCAAGATCGCGGTCCGCTCCAAGGACAAACGTATCGACCCGCAGGGCGCTTGCATTGGTATGCGCGGTTCGCGCGTCCAGGCAGTGTCGGGTGAGTTGGGCGGTGAGCGTGTGGACATCGTCCTGTGGGACGATAACCCGGCGCAGTTCGTGATCAACGCCATGTCGCCAGCTGAAGTGGCGGCAATTATCGTTGACGAAGATGCCCATGCAATGGACATCGCCGTTGGCGCAGACAATCTGGCTCAGGCCATTGGTCGTGGTGGTCAGAACGTGCGTCTGGCCAGCCAACTGACCGGTTGGACCCTGAACGTGATGACCGAATCGGACATCCAGGCTAAGCAGCAAGCTGAAACCGGCGACATCCTGCGCAACTTTATCGAAGAGTTGGAAGTCGATGAAGACCTGGCTCAGGTGCTGGTAGATGAAGGCTTCACCAGCCTGGAAGAGATTGCCTACGTACCGTTGGAAGAAATGCTCAACATCGACGGCTTTGACGAAGACACCGTCAACGAGCTTCGCGCTCGGGCCAAGGATCGTTTGTTGACTAAAGCCATCGCTACTGAGGAAAAGCTGGCAGACGCCCATCCGGCCGAAGACCTGCTCTCGCTTGAGGGTATGGACAAGGATTTGGCGATGGAACTGGCGGTGCGCGGCGTAATTACCCGCGAAGACCTGGCCGAGCAGTCTATTGACGATCTGCTCGACATCGACGGCATTGACGAAGATCGTGCCGGCAAGTTGATCATGGCCGCCCGAGCCCATTGGTTCGAGTAATTAGGCGCGGCCTGAGGAGAGAAGTGCATGACGCAAGTCACGGTGAAACAACTGGCCGATGAGGTCAAAACACCGGTAGAGCGCCTGTTGCAGCAGATGCGTGAGGCAGGTCTGCCGCACACCGCCGCCGATGAAGGTGTGAGCGATAGTGAGAAGCAGTCTTTGCTGACTCACTTGAAGAGCAGCCACAAGGCGAAAGTGGAAGAACCGCGCAAGATTACATTGCAGCGCAAAACCACCAGCACCCTGCGTGTAGCGGGTAGCAAGAGCATCAGCGTTGAAGTACGCAAGAAGAAAGTCTTCGTACAGCGCAGCCCGGAAGAAATCGAAGCCGAGCGCAAACGCGAACTTGAAGAGCGTCGCGCAGTAGAAAATGCTGCTCGTCAGAAGGCTGAAGAAGAAGCCAAGCGTCGCGCCGAAGAAGAAGCGCGTCGCCAGCCTACTGCTGCGCAACCTGCTAACACTGACGCGGTTGCCGCGCCTGTTGAAGCTGTGCGTGAGGCCGCTCCGGTGGCTGCCGCACCTGCTCCTGCAGCAGACGCCCGCAAGCGCGACGAACCTCGTCGTCCGGACAAACCACGTGCCGACGATAACAATCGTCGCGGTGGTGGTGGCGATGGCGAGCGTAAAAACGCTCCACATCGTGCCTCGGTCAAAGAGAAAGCGCCTGCTCCACGCGTTGCCCCACGTACTACCGACGAAGAGAGCGATAGCTTCCGTCGCGGTGGTCGCGGCAAGGCCAAGCTGAAAAAACGCAACGCCCACGGTTTCCAGAGCCCAACCGGCCCTGTCGTGCGTGATGTGCAGATCGGCGAGACCATCACCGTTGGCGATCTCGCCAATCAGATGTCGGTCAAGGCTGCTGAAATCATCAAGTTCATGTTCAAACTGGGTACTCCAGCGACCATCAACCAGGTGCTTGATCAGGAAACTGCTCAGCTGGTAGCCGAAGAACTGGGCCACAAAGTGACCCTGGTCAGCGACACCGCCCTGGAAGATTCCCTGGCCGAGTCCCTGAAGTTTGAAGGCGAGACGTTCTCCCGCGCGCCAGTCGTGACCGTAATGGGCCACGTTGACCACGGTAAGACATCCCTGCTCGACTACATCCGTCGTGCCAAGGTAGCTGCTGGCGAAGCCGGTGGTATCACCCAGCACATCGGTGCGTACCACGTTGAAACCGAGCGCGGCATGGTCACCTTCCTCGACACCCCAGGTCACGCCGCGTTTACCGCAATGCGTGCCCGTGGTGCCAAGGCGACTGACATCGTGATCCTGGTCGTTGCAGCGGACGACGGCGTGATGCCGCAGACCATTGAAGCTGTCCAGCATGCCAAGGCCGCTGGCGTTCCACTGGTTGTTGCAGTGAACAAGATCGACAAGCCGGGCGCCGATCTCGATCGCATCCGTAGCGAACTGTCGGTTCACGGCGTGACGTCCGAAGAGTGGGGCGGTGATACGCCGTTCGTTTCGGTCTCGGCCAAAGTCGGTACTGGCGTGGACGAACTGCTCGAAGCAGTCCTGCTGCAGGCTGAAGTACTCGAACTGAAAGCAACTCCATCGGCTCCAGGCCGTGGTGTTGTGGTTGAATCGCGTCTCGACAAAGGTCGCGGCCCGGTTGCAACCGTCTTGGTTCAAGACGGTACCCTGCGCCAAGGCGACATGGTGTTGGTCGGTTCGAACTATGGCCGCGTGCGTGCCATGCTCGACGAGAACGGCAAGCCAATCAAGGAAGCCGGTCCTTCCATCCCTGTCGAGATCCTCGGCCTGGACGGTACCCCGGACGCTGGCGACGAGATGAGCGTGGTTGCCGACGAGAAGAAAGCCCGTGAAGTGGCTCTGTTCCGTCAAGGCAAGTTCCGCGAAGTCAAACTGGCTCGTGCTCACGCCGGCAAGCTGGAAAACATCTTCGAGAACATGGGCCAGGCAGAGAAGAAGACGCTTAACATCGTCCTCAAATCTGACGTACGCGGTTCCCTCGAAGCGTTGAACGGCGCCTTGAACGGCCTGGGTAACGACGAAGTGCAAGTGCGCGTTGTCGGTGGCGGTGTTGGTGGTATCACCGAATCCGACGCCAACCTGGCACTGGCTTCCAACGCTGTACTGTTCGGCTTCAACGTGCGTGCCGATGCTGGCGCTCGCAAGATCGTCGAGCAGGAAGGCTTGGACATGCGTTACTACAACGTCATCTACGACATCATCGAAGACGTCAAGAAAGCCCTTACCGGCATGCTTGGCAGCGACGTTCGGGAGAATATCCTGGGTGTTGCCGAGGTGCGTGACGTGTTCCGCTCGCCGAAATTCGGCGCGATCGCCGGTTGCATGGTTATTGAAGGTGTTGTGCACCGTAACCGTCCAATCCGTGTACTGCGTGAAGACATCGTTATCTTCGAAGGCGAGCTGGAATCCCTGCGCCGCTTCAAGGATGACGCTTCCGAAGTACGTGCCGGCATGGAGTGTGGTATCGGCGTCAAGAGCTACAACGACGTCAAGCCTGGCGACAAGATCGAAGTCTACGAGAAGGTCCAGGTTGCTCGCAGCCTCTAACTCGCGCACTTCCGGAGCCACGCCGCGTGTGGGCATGCAAATGCCCCGCGCAGCGTACGGACTCTAAACGCAACGCCCGGTCTGGCTTTTGTCAGGCCGGGCGTTTGCCGCTTTCAGACCCCACGGGTTTCACCGTGTGGCAGCAACAGGTAACAAGACATGGCAAAAGAATACAGCCGTACCCAACGTATCGGCGATCAGATGCAGCGTGAGCTGGCTCAACTGATCCGTCGCGAAGTCAAAGACCCGCGCGTTGGCCTGGTCACCATCACCGCCGTTGAAGTGAGCCGTGACGTGGGTCACGCCAAAATCTTCATTACCGTGATGGGCCAGGACAACAGCGAAGAAATCGCGCAAAGCATCAAGGTGCTCAACTCGGCCGCAGGTTTCCTGCGCATGCAGTTGGCCCGTGAAATGAAATTGCGCAGCGTTCCACAGTTGCACTTCCACTACGACGAAAGCGTCGTACGTGGCGCACATTTGTCGGCACTGATCGAGCGCGCCGTGGCTGAAGACAGCCAGCACCCGTCCACACCTGAAGACGCCAAGGAGTAAGCGGTGGCTCAGGTCAAACGTATCCGCCGTAACGTCAGTGGCATCATTCTGCTCGACAAGCCCATTGGCTTTACCTCCAATGCCGCGTTGCAGAAGGTTCGCTGGCTGCTCAATGCCGAAAAGGCCGGGCACACCGGTAGCCTCGACCCGCTGGCCACCGGCGTGTTGCCGTTGTGCTTTGGCGAGGCGACCAAGTTCTCGCAATACCTGCTCGATTCCGACAAGGGTTATGAAACCCTGATGCAACTGGGCAAGACCACCACCACGGCCGACGCCGAAGGTGATGTGTTGCAGGTTCGCGATGTGACCGTTGGTCGTGCCGATATTGAAGCCGCCTTACCCGCTTTCCGTGGGCAAATCAGCCAGATACCGCCTATGTACTCGGCTCTCAAGCGTGACGGGCAACCTCTTTACAAGCTGGCGCGTGCGGGCGAAGTGGTGGAGCGCGAACCGCGTTCTGTTACTATTGCCCGGCTGGAATTGCTCGCCTGTGAAGGTGACACCGCCCGATTGGCCGTGGACTGCAGCAAAGGCACCTATATCCGTACTCTGGTGGAAGATATTGGTGAGCAACTGGGCTGTGGCGCATACGTTGCCGAACTGCGACGTACACAGGCCGGCCCTTTCAGCCTGGCCCAGACGGTCACGCTGGAAGAGCTCGAAGCGGTACACGCCGAAGGCGGCAACGAAGCGGTAGATCGCTTCCTGATGCCCTCGGACAGCGGTTTGCTGGATTGGCCATTGCTGCACTTCTCGGAGCACAGCGCGTTCTACTGGCTCAACGGCCAGCCGGTACGCGCCCCGGATGCCCCGAAGTTCGGCATGGTGCGAGTACAGGATCATAACGGTCGCTTTATCGGTATCGGTGAAGTGAGCGAAGACGGGCGCATCGCGCCGCGTCGACTGATTCGGTCAGAATGACCGAACGAGGGTGGCTGTTAATAGGCATGGTCACTTCTCATTTATAGATACGAGGGTATGCCCTCGGCCTATTGAGATCATCCTTTGGATGGTTTCCTGAAAAAAAGGACTGCCTCATGGCTCTCGACGTTCAAGAAAAAGCACAAATCGTAGCTGACTATCAGCAAGCTGTTGGTGACACTGGTTCGCCAGAAGTGCAAGTTGCACTGCTGACCCACAACATCAACAAACTGCAAGGTCACTTCAAGGCCAACGGTAAAGATCACCACTCCCGTCGTGGTCTGATCCGCATGGTAAACCAGCGCCGTAAGCTGCTGGACTACCTGAAAGGCAAGGATCTGGGTCGTTATCAGGCTCTGATCGGTCGCCTGGGTCTGCGTCGCTAATCAGCGATTGCGCTAGAGGTTGGTTGTCTGCCGTGTGTCAGTGGGATTCCCGCTGGCCCATGGCAGGCTCCCAGCCTCAAGTTTTATCTGGATACACGTTTTACCCTGGACAAGGGTTGGGCCGATTCCCGACATTGCCCAAGAATTTCGCAAGAAAACAAGTTCCCCAAGAGCCACAAAGAAGGTAGGACACCGTGAACCCGGTTATCAAAAAATTCCAGTTCGGTCAGTCGACCGTTACCCTCGAGACAGGCCGTATCGCCCGTCAAGCCTCCGGCGCAGTGCTGGTTACCGTTGACGACGACGTTACCGTACTGGTGACCGTGGTTGGCGCCAAGACCGCTGACCCGAGCAAAGGCTTTTTCCCTCTGTCCGTTCATTACCAGGAAAAGACTTACGCTGCCGGTAAGATCCCTGGCGGTTTCTTCAAGCGCGAAGGCCGTCCTTCCGAGAAAGAAACCCTGACTTCCCGACTGATCGACCGTCCGATCCGTCCGCTGTTCCCAGAAGGCTTCATGAACGAAGTGCAGGTTGTCTGCACCGTCGTTTCCACCAGCAAGAAAACCGATCCGGACATCGCTGCGATGATCGGTACTTCGGCTGCACTGGCCATCTCCGGCATTCCTTTCGATGGCCCGATCGGCGCCGCTCGCGTTGCGTTCCACGAAAGCACCGGCTACCTGCTGAACCCGACTTACGAGCAACAGAAAGCCTCGAGCCTGGACATGGTCGTTGCCGGTACCTCGGAAGCGGTATTGATGGTTGAATCGGAAGCCAAAGAGCTGACCGAAGACCAGATGCTGGGCGCCGTACTGTTTGCTCACGACGAGTTCCAGGTTGTGATCAACGCCGTTAAAGAACTGGCTGCCGAAGCTGCCAAGCCAACCTGGGCCTGGGCTCCACAGCCTGAAGCCACCGCACTGCTGGGCGCTATCCGCGCAGAGTTCGGCGCTGCCATCTCCGATGCCTACACCATCACCGTCAAGGCCGACCGTTACGCTCGC
Source organism: Pseudomonas sp. R4-35-07 (assembly GCF_003852235.1). Classification (NCBI taxonomy): domain Bacteria; kingdom Pseudomonadati; phylum Pseudomonadota; class Gammaproteobacteria; order Pseudomonadales; family Pseudomonadaceae; genus Pseudomonas; species Pseudomonas sp. R4-35-07. Next base: position 4,921,384 of record NZ_CP027732.1, on the reverse strand, counting down.
CTGGGCGAGTTGAAGGACCAGGTCGTGGCCAAGCTGTCCGGTGAAGAAGGCCAGCCTTCCGCCAGCGAAGTCAAAGCAGCCTTCGGCGAAATCGAATACCGCACCGTTCGCGAAAACATCGTGAACGGCAAACCGCGTATCGACGGTCGCGACACCCGCACCGTACGCCCGTTGAACATTGAAGTCGGCGTTTTGCCGAAGACTCACGGTTCGGCGCTGTTCACCCGTGGTGAAACCCAGGCCCTGGTAGTCGCGACGCTGGGCACCGCCCGTGACGCACAGCTGCTGGACACCCTGGAAGGCGAGAAAAAAGACCCGTTCATGCTGCACTACAACTTCCCTCCGTTCTCGGTGGGCGAGTGTGGTCGCATGGGTGGTGCTGGCCGTCGCGAAATCGGTCACGGCCGTCTGGCCCGTCGTTCGGTCCAGGCCATGCTGCCGGCTGCTGACGTGTTCCCGTACACCATTCGTGTTGTATCGGAAATCACCGAGTCCAACGGTTCCAGTTCCATGGCTTCCGTTTGCGGTGCTTCGCTGGCATTGATGGACGCCGGTGTGCCGATGAAGGCGCCGGTTGCCGGTATCGCCATGGGCCTGGTTAAAGAAGGCGAGAAGTTCGCCATCCTGACCGACATCCTGGGCGACGAAGACCACCTGGGCGACATGGACTTCAAGGTAGCGGGTACCGCCAAAGGCGTGACCGCGCTGCAGATGGACATCAAGATCAAGGGCATCACCGAAGAGATCATGGAAATCGCCCTGGGCCAAGCCCTGGAAGCGCGCCTGAACATCCTCGGCCAGATGAACCAGATCATTGGTCAGTCGCGTACCGAGCTGTCGGAAAATGCTCCGACCATGATCGCGATGAAAATCGACACCGACAAAATCCGTGATGTCATCGGTAAAGGCGGCGCGACGATCCGTGCGATCTGTGAAGAGACCAAGGCCTCGATCGATATCGAAGACGACGGTTCGATCAAGATCTTCGGCGAAACCAAGGAAGCGGCTGAAGCTGCCCGTCAGCGCGTCCTGGGCATCACCGCTGAAGCCGAAATCGGCAAGATCTACGTCGGTAAGGTTGAGCGCATCGTCGACTTCGGTGCCTTCGTCAACATCCTGCCAGGCAAAGACGGTCTGGTGCACATCTCCATGCTGAGCGACGCTCGCGTTGAGAAAGTGACCGACATTCTGAAAGAAGGCCAGGAAGTGGAAGTGTTGGTACTGGACGTGGACAACCGCGGCCGTATCAAACTGTCCATCAAGGACGTAGCAGCAGCCAAGGCTTCGGGCGTTTAATTACCCGCAAGCTTCACGCTGAAAGAAAGGACTCTACGGAGTCCTTTTTTTATGCGTGCGAGAAAGTGAAGCGGAATCAGCTGTTTAGCCCCTCCCAAAAGCCGCAACTTGCATGCAGGCACGATGACCTTCATGCAAGTTGCACGATTACGAAAATCAGATGTTTTTTTAACTTGTTGTTTTATAAAGAGTTTTAGCTGTGTGGCGACTTGGCACACTGCCTGCACTAACCCTAGTAGCGCTGCAGCACCAAGATTTATGTACTGCAGTCTTTTAATAAAACAGGAGTTACTCGTATGAAGAAGTTCGCTCTCGCTACTGCTACCGCTCTGACTCTGGCCATGGGTGCTAACGTAGCCTTTGCTCAGACTTCCCAAGCCCCGATGACCTTGGCGGCAGGTGAAGTGACCAAAGCCAAAGAGTCTACCTCGGACACTTGGATCACCACTAAAGTCAAAGCTGACCTGCTGACTGAGAAAGGCATCCCAGGTTCGGACATCAAGGTTGAAACCAACAAAGGCGTGGTTTCCCTGTCCTCCGACGTAGCTATCTCTGACTCGCAGAAAGCGACTGCCGTAGCGATCACCAAGAAAATCAAAGGTGTGACCGCTGTTTCTGCTGATGGCCTGCTGGCTGGCGGCGCTACCAAGGCTGACGGCATCGACAAAACCAAAGGTGCAGCGGCTGACGCCAAAGGCGCCACCAGCGACACTTGGATCACCACCAAAGTGAAAGCTGACCTGGTTACCGAGAAAGGTATTCCTGGCACCGACATCAAGGTTGAAACCAACAAAGGCGTTGTGTCCCTGTCTTCCCCTACCGCAGTGACCGCCGCGCAGAAAGAAACGGCTGTTGCGATCACCAAGAAAATCAAAGGCGTTAAAGCTGTATCGGCCGATGGCCTGAAAGCAGAGTAACGCTGCAGGTTTCGTCTGAACTGGATGGCGGCGGCGTAGGGTGAGTCAGATATCCACCCCATGCACCTCTGGAGTTCATGCGACCGACCACACGGATGTGGTCATTACAGGCCCCGGCACTCTGTGTCGGGGCCTGTTCTATTTGGTGCGCAATAATTTGCCGGCCAGACGAGGATTAAAAAATGTGGGAGGGGGCTTGCTCCCGATAGCGGTAGGTCAGTCAATGATATGTCGACTGTTACACCGCAATCGGGAGCAAGCCCCCTCCCACATCTTGTTTTAGGTGAGCTTAGGGTTACTCAGCATCCAGGTGCATCGGCGTAACGACCCGGCCATCCTTCTCGGCCTGCCCCAACTGCGCATCAATGAAGTACACGCGGTCGTCTTCCAGCTGCGCCTTATCCACCAGATAGTCCTTGATGGTACTGGCGCGGTCCTGGCCCAGTTGGCGCAGCAGCACGTCACTGCCACTCCAGAACTTGATCACGCCGTCCTTGAGCCTGGCTGTGCGCTCATCGTTACCCAGGTCTTTCCATTCGGCCGGCGGTTGCTGTTTCAGGCGGGTACGGTAAATGCCTTCCAGCAAAGGCGGCTTTTCCTTCTCCGGCACCACAAGCAATGACGCCTGGGCCGGGACTTTATCGCCGCGACGCTGCAGGATTTTGTAGTAGTTGTACTGGTACTCACGCTCCAGCCGTTGTGCGGCCAGCAACGGGCCGTCACTGCTGGCCGCTGCGGTCCCTTCGATTTCCAGGCGCAGGGCAGGGCGTTCCTTGAGTGCCTTGGCCAGCGTGTTGAGGGCGCCTTCGGCGTCTTTATTCAATTCACTGGAGCCAGCGGCGAACGACACATTACCCAGGTCTTCCGAGCCCCCGCCGGTAACCAGCCCGCCAATGAACTTGAAGGGTGCCGTCGCTGCGCGCACCACGAGGTTACGCAGGGTTTGCCACACAATCGGCATCACGCTGAATTGTGGGTTGTTCAAGTCACCGGTGACTGGCAGTTCGATGGAGATCTTGCCGTCGCTGTCCTTGAGCAGGGCAATTGCCAGGCGAATCGGCAAGTCCACGGCATCGGCGCTGTCGACCTTCTCACCCAGTTGCAGCTGCTCGACCACCACCTTGTTCTCGGCCTTCAACTGGCCTTTGGTGATCATGTAATGCAAGTCCAGGTTCAGGCGACCTTTGCGGATTCGAAAGCCCGCGAATTTGCCCGAGTACGGCGTCAGGGTAGTCAACTCGACGCGTTTGAAGCTGGTTGCGATGTCCAGCGCCGCCATCGGGTCAAACGGGTTCACGCTGCCCTTGATGGTCACTGGCGCATAACGGTCTACCTTGCCCTTGATGTCGACGCTGGCCGGCTTGGCCTGGCGACTGTCAATGGTGCCGATCTGGCCGTTGAGTTGTTGAATCGCGGTGGCGAAGTTGGGCGTGAGGCTGAAGTCGGCGAAATTGGCCGAGCCGTCGTTGATCGCAATCTGGCCGATGCGGATGCCCAGTGGCTTGTCTTTGCTTGATGCCGACTTGGCCGCTGGCTTGGTACTGCTGTCGGCCGGCTGTGGAATCAGCAGGTCGTCAATGTTGGTGGTGCGGTCATCGTTGATCATGAAGCGCGCATAGGGCTGCAGCAGGTTGACCTTGTCGATCGTCAGGCTGTCGCCATGCTGGTAGTTGACGCCTTCCAGCACCAGCCGCTGCCATTTGAGGAAGTCGCGGGACTTGAGGGTGTCGAGGGTGTGCAGCTGATCTATCTGCGCCCGGCCGGTGACCTGGAGGGCCAGCGGCTCGGTGCTTTTCAGGTTCACGTCCAGGTTGCTGCCGAGCATGCCGCTGCGCAGCTCCAGGCGGATGAACGGGCTGATGTAGGCTTGGGCGACGCGCAGGTCGATGTCTTGGGTGTTCACCTTCAGCTTGGCGCTGACCGGGTTCAGGTTGACCTCGCCGGTTGCCTGAATCTTGCCCTGCTTGCCCAAGCCGGTGTCGACCTTCAAGGTAAAAGGGCTCTGGTTGAGGCTGTCGAAGTTCTGCACGTCGACGTTCAACGGGCCCAGCTCCAGTGCTACCGCAGGGTTGGCCTGACGGTCAGCCAAGTGCACCTGGTAATTGCGCAGTTGCACATCCTTGAGCAGCACTTGCCAGGGTTTGTTCGGCGCCGCCGGTGGCGCTTCAGGCGCATCGGCCGTGGCTGGCGCGGAGGCGGGCTCCGGGGGTTTGGCCGGTTTTGCGGGTTGGCTGGCGAACAGCTTTTGCCAATCCAGTTGCCCATCGGCTTCGCGGGCAGCCCAGGTTTCCAGCTTGTTGCTGCGGATCTTGCCGATCACCACCTTCTGTTTGGCCAGGTCCACCGTGGTCTCGCTGACGTCCAGGCGTTCCAGGCGTGCCAAGGGTCGGCCATCCGGCGCCTTGATCGCAAAGGGCGCGATGCTGGCGGCGGTGTTGGTCAGGTTCAGTTCGGTCTCTTTGGCCAGGCTGAATTTATAGTCGGTGCTGAAATTGAGCACACCGTCCTCGAGCACCAGCGGCAACGCATCGCGCACGTACGGCCACCAGGCTTTCATCTTGCCGTCGGTGACTTTCAGCGAGCCTTCGGAGGTGATCGGTACCAGGCTGAAGTTGCCTTTCCAGTCGATCTGCCCACCCTCGGGGCCGGCGGCCACCAGGGTCATGTCGGCGTTATCTTCCGGCAAGGTGCTGAGGTTTTTCAGCTCGAAGTCGAGTGTGTCGTAGAGAAATTCGATGGGTTCGCTGGGTCGCAGATCCTGGAAGTGCACATAACCGCGGGCCAGCTTGATGCTGTCGATACGCAGCGGGAAAGGCTTGGCATCGGGGTCGGCGGGGGTTGGTTCGCTCGGCGGCAACTTGAACAACTGCGCCAGGTTCAGTTGACCGGACTTGTCGAAGAGCAGTTCGGTCTTGGGCTGATCGAGTTGCACATCGGCCAGGTGCAGGGCGCGGGTCCAGAGGCTGTCGATCTGCAGGTTGGCGTAGAGGCGCTCGAAACCCAGCTGTTCCTTGCCCGGTTCACCAACTTTCAGGCCCCATAGCGTCAGCTCCAGGCTGAACGGGTTGAGCTCGATACGCTCGATACGCGCCGGTACCGTCGCGTAATCGGCCAACTGTTGGTTGGCAATGCGAAGGGCAATGCCGGGCAGAATCAGGAAGCCCAGCAAGCTGTACAACGCAAGGGCGGTCAACAAGGCGCCTAGGGCGCGGATCAATCCTTTGGGCATGGGTGACGCCATCTATGTCGAACGAGAGTGCCTTGGAGTATGGCACGGGATTTCGGTTCCGAAGAACCGCAGGGCTTGGGAAACTTCCTACAATTGCAGGATCAGGGTCTTCAGCGGAGGTTGCTGATCTTTCGACGGAAAGTCGGCTCCCGGCGCCATGGCCTGCCAATCGCGTACAGGGCGTCCGGCTTTTTCCGCGCAACGCAGCACCTGTTCGCGCCAGTCCTCCATGCTCACTTTCGCCAGGTTGTTGCAGCAAATGAGCACACCATTATCGGCGGTGGCTAACAATGCCGGCTTGAGCAGGCTTTGGTAGTCGCGCAACAGGTCGACGGTGCCGAACGCGCTTTTGGCCCAGGCGGGGGGATCGAGTAGCACCAGGTCATACTGGCGCTGTTCCAGGCGCGGATAGCTCGGCAGTTTCTGGCCACGGCGCTGGGTGATCGCAAGGCCGGCCAGTTGGCGAATGGCCGGGAAATAATCGGACTGCACGAATTCCATCGTCGGCACATGCGGGTTAAGCAGGCCGTTCTCGCGCCCTACGGCCAGGTTGCCCTCGGCAAAGTCCAGGTTGCAGACCTCGCGTGCGCCACCGGCAGCGGCGCTCAAGCCGACGCCGCAGGTGTAGGCGAACAGGTTGAGCACGCTTTTACCGGCGCTGTGGTCCTTGACCCAGCCGCGAGTGTTGCGCAGGTCGAGAAACAGCAGCGGGTCCTGCCCGGCATGCCGTCCACGCACACGGTAGTTCAGCCCCCATTCGTGTCCGATCAGGTCTTCCAGTGCGGCAGGTTCGGCGCGGTATACCGCGTCTTCACGGTCGATGCGCGAATTGCCCCGGGAGCGGTCGTTGTATACCAGCAGCAACTCCAGGCCCATGTAGTGGTTGATCAGTTGGTGCAGGTCCAACAGCTCAGCGCTCTGCAGGGATTGGTGGAAGCTTTGCACCAACAATTGCGGACCGTAGCGGTCGATTGTCAGGCCGCCGGCGCCTTCCTGGCTGCCATGGAACAAGCGGTAGCAATCGGTACCTTGGGCATGCAGTTCACTGATCAGGTCTTGGCGATGATCGAGAGCGGCGCGCAGCGCCTGGTTCAAGGGAGTCATGGAGCGCGCCTTGCTTGCGGGTAAGTGAGTACAAAGGGGGCGCGCAGTTTAACAGCCCCGGCCTGAACAGGCCGGGGGTTATTTCGAGGCTATCGGTTCAGGTGTTGCTATCCGTTCAAGCGTTGCTATCGGTTCAGGCGTGCGTTGATCAGGCCATCCACCACGCTAGGGTCGGCCAGCGTCGAGGTATCGCCCAGGCTGTCCAGCTCGTTGCAGGCAATCTTGCGCAAAATCCTGCGCATGATCTTGCCGGAGCGGGTTTTTGGCAGGGCGGGCGCCCATTGGATCAGTTCCGGCTTGGCGAAGCTGCCGATTTCCTTGCTGACCAACTCCAGCAGGTGCTTTTTCAGCGCGTCGCTGGGTTCGACGCCATTCATTGGGGTGACGAACGCATAAATGCCCTGGCCTTTGACGTCGTGGGGGTAGCCGACCACCGCGGCCTCGGCGACCAGGTCATGCAGCACCAGGGCGCTTTCGACTTCGGCGGTCCCGATGCGATGGCCTGATACGTTGATAACATCGTCGATTCGCCCGGTGATCCAGTAATCGCCCTGATCATCGCGCCGCGCGCCGTCGCCGGTGAAGTAGTAACCGGGGTAGGGTTTGAAGTAGGTGTCGAGCATGCGCTGCGGATCGCCATAGACGCTGCGAATCTGCCCCGGCCAGCTGGCTTTGATCGCGAGCACGCCACTGCCGGCACCGCTGATTTCCTTGCCTTGTTCATCCAGCAGCACCGGTTGCACGCCGAACATCGGCTGGGTGGCACAACCTGGCTTGATAAGCTGGGCGCTGGCCAGCGGGCTGAGCATGATGCCGCCGGTTTCGGTCTGCCACCAGGTATCGACAATCGGGCAGCGCTGTTCGCCGACGGCGTTGAAGTACCAGTCCCAGGCTTCCGGGTTGATCGGCTCACCGACGCTGCCCAGCAGGCGCAAGCTGGCGCGGGAAGTGCTTTGCAGCGGGCCGTGGCCTTCACGCATCAGGGCGCGCAATGCGGTCGGCGCGGTGTAGAAAATATTCACCTGGTGTTTGTCGATGACCTGCCAGAAGCGCGAGCTGTCCGGGTAGCTTGGCACACCTTCGAACATCAACGACGTAGCGCCATTGGCCAGGGGGCCATAGACGATGTAGCTGTGGCCGGTAACCCAGCCCACGTCGGCGGTGCACCAGAACACTTCGCCCTCGCGGTAGTCCAGTACGTACTTGAAGGTCATCGCCACGTGCAGCAGATAGCCGCCGGTGCTGTGCAAGACGCCCTTGGGTTTGCCTGTGCTGCCGGAGGTATAAAGGATGAACAGCGGGGCCTCGGCATCCATCGGCTCGGGCGGGCAATCGTCGCTCGCGGCCTCCACGGCCTGTTGATACTTGAGGTCGCGGCCTTCGTTCCAGTTCACGCTTGCGCCGGTGCGCTGGACCACCAGGACGGTGCTGACGTTCGGGCAACTGGCCAGTGCTTTATCCACGTTGTGTTTCAGCGCGACCGGCTTGCCGCCGCGTACGCCTTCATCGGCGGTGATCACCGTGCGACAGTCGGCATCCAGTATGCGGTCGCGCAGGGCGTCCGGTGAAAACCCGCCAAACACCACCGAGTGCACCGCGCCAATGCGTGTGCAGGCCAGCATGGCGTAGGCCGCTTCCGGGATCATTGGCATATAAATGCACACCCGGTCGCCTTTGCTTATGCCACGGCTCTTCAGCACGTTGGCCAGGCGGCTGACGTTTTGATGAAGTTGGCGGTAAGTAATGGTGCAAGATTTTGTCGGATCATCGCCTTCCCAGATGAAGGCCGGCTGATCGGCACGCTGGGGCAAGTGACGGTCGATGCAGTTGTAGCTGACGTTCAGTTGGCCGCCGGCAAACCATTGCGCAGCACCGGTGTTGATGTCGGCGCTATGGACGGTGTGCCACGGAGTTATCCAATCGAGAAAGGCCTTGGCCTGGTCGGCCCAGAAGGTGTCCGGCTGTTCGATGGATTGGCGATAGAGGCGCTGATAGTCCTCTTGACTGAGTTGCGCAGCCCGGCGGACGGCATCGGCGCGGGGGAATTGGCTGATATCGAACATGAGCGCTCCTTATTCTTGTTTTGCGACAAGTCATAAAGATGCACCCTGAGGTGAGAGGGTTCAAGGCCAATGTCCAAACGGACATTGGCCTTGCAGTCGCCGGATCAGCCGCGGTGACGGCCGCGGAAGTAGTTGATCAGGCCCTGGGTCGAAGCATCCTCGGCCGAGGTTTCTTCGGCGCCGGTCAGGCGGTTGTAGACGCCTTTGCCCAGCTCTTTACCCAACTCGACACCCCATTGGTCGAAGGCGTTGATGCCCCAGATCACGCTCTGGACGAACACCTTGTGCTCGTACATGGCAACCAGCGCGCCGAGGCGACGGGGGCTGATGCGTTCAACCACGATGGTGTTGCTCGGGCGGTTGCCCGGGATCACCTTGTGCGGCGCCAGTTTCTGCACTTCAGCTTCGGGGATGCCTTTTTCGCGCAGCTCGGCTTCGGCTTCGGCGCGGGTCTTGCCAAGCATCAATGCCTGGCTCTGGGACAGGCAGTTGGCGTAGAGCCACTGATGGTGGTCGGAGACCGGGTTGAAACTCACGATCGGCACGATGAAGTCAGCCGGGATCAGTTGGGTGCCTTGGTGCAGCAACTGGTGATAAGCGTGTTGCCCGTTGCAGCCCACGCCGCCCCAGATGACCGGGCCAGTATCGGTGGCGACCGGCGTGCCGTCCTGGCGCACGCTCTTGCCATTGGATTCCATGTCCAACTGCTGCAAATGCTTGGTGATGTTACGCAGGTAGTGGTCGTACGGCAGGATCGCATGGCTCTGCGAACCCCAGAAATTGCCGTACCACACGCCCAGCAAGCCCAGCAACACCGGCATGTTGTCTTCGAACGGCGCGTTCTGGAAATGCTGGTCCATGGTGTAGGCACCGGACAGCAGTTCCTTGAAGTTGGACATGCCGATCGCCAAGGCAATGGGCAAGCCGATCGCGGACCACAGCGAGTAACGACCGCCGACCCAGTCCCACATCGGGAAGATGTTTTCTTCGCGGATACCGAACGCCACGGCCGCTGCGTTGTTGCTCGACACGGCGATGAAGTGGCGGTACAGCTCGGCTTCCGAGCCGCCCTGCGCCAAGTACCAGGCGCGGGCGGCCTGGGCATTCTTCAGGGTTTCGAGGGTGTTGAAGGACTTGGACGAGACGATAAACAGCGTGGTCTCGGCGCGCAGCTTCATGGTCAGCTCGTGAAACTCGCTGCCGTCGATGTTCGCCAGGTAATGACAGCGCACGCCTTTGTGGGCGTAGGACAGCAGCGCTTCGGAGACCAGCTCCGGGCCGAGGAACGAACCACCGATGCCGATGTTCACCACGTCGGTGATCGGCTTCTCGGTGTAGCCACGCCACAGGCCGTCGTGGATGCGGCCAACCAGGTCAGTGATCTGGTTCAGCACTTTGTGCACGTCCGGCATGATGTTCACGCCGTTGACCGACAACTTGTCGCCTACCGGACGGCGCAGGGCGGTGTGCAATGCTGGGCGGCCTTCGGAGGAGTTGACCGGCTCGCCGGCATACAGCGAGTTGATCGCGTCTTTAAGGCCGACTTCGTTGGCCAGGCCCACCAGCAGGTCGCGGGTTTCGCCGGTGATCAGGTTTTTCGAGTAATCGAGGAAAAGCCCGCAGCTGCTCAGGGTGAATTCTGAAAAACGCTGGGGGTCGGCATTGAAGGCCTCGCGCATGCTGAAATCCTGCATGGCTTGGCGATGTTGATTGAGCGCTTGCCAGGCGGGCAGCGCGGTAACGTCATGAGGGGTGCGGTAGTACGCCATCGCTGCGGGTTTCCTTTTTATTACAGGGACTGCCTTTTAGGACACTTCAAAATCCGGAACATCCAGTCTTTTAACTGGCCACGGGTTCCGGACAGCGCTAACCATACGCGCAGGGCGATTACATTAAACCTAGCGTGTCGATATGTCTTGGCTTTGTCTGCGCTGTAGCCGGTACTTTTTTATACCGGCACAGCGATCAGGGCAATCGGCGGGCTGTTGGCAGGGGTCAGTCGAGGGTCAGATGCAGGTTGTCGATCAGGCGAGTCGCGCCCAGATAGGCCGCAACCAGAATCACAATGTCCCGATCCTCAGGCGTGGCCGGCCGCAGGTGCACGCCTTGGCGCACTTCCAGGTAGTCCATGCGCAAACCTGCGGCTTCGATCTGCTGGATGTGCTCGGCGCGCAGCCTGGCAAAATCACGCTCACCGCTTTTGATGGCGGCGGCAATCTGGCTGAGGCTGCGGTACAGCACCGGTGCAATCGCGCGTTGCTCTTCGGTGAGGTAGCCATTGCGCGATGACAGCGCCAGGCCATCGGCTGCGCGGACGGTCGGCTCTCCGATGATCTGGATCGGCATGTTCAGGTCATGCACCATGGCACGGATCACCGCCAGTTGCTGATAGTCCTTCTGGCCAAATACGGCCATGTCCGGCTGGACCATATTGAACAGCTTGCTGACCACTGTGGCGACACCTTCGAAATGCCCTGGACGGCTGGCCCCACACAGTCCTTCGGACAGCAGCGGCACGCTGACGCGGGTCTGGCCGGTCATGCCGCCGGGGTACATTTCCTCCACCGTTGGCGCGAACAGCAGGTTGCAACCGGCTTGCAGCAGCCGTTCCTGATCGGCGGCGAGGGTGCGCGGGTATTTGTCGAGGTCTTCGCCGGCGCCGAATTGCAGCGGGTTGACGAAAATGCTCGTCACCACGAAATCCGATTGCTGCGCAGCTTTGCTCACCAGGGTCGCGTGGCCACTGTGCAGGTTGCCCATGGTCGGCACGAAGCCGATGCGCTTGCCGGCGTTGCGCGCGTGGGTCACGGCGGCGCGCAGTTCGCGCAGGGTTTTAACGGTGTTCATGCAGAGAATCCGTGTTCGGCGCCAGGGAAGGTCACGGCCTTGACTTCGCTGACATAAGCGCTCAGTGCGGCGTGAATGCTGGGCTGGCCGGCCATGAAGTTTTTCACGAACTTGGGCACGTGGCCGCTGATCGACAGGCCGAGCATGTCGTGCAGCACCAGCACCTGGCCATCGGTGGCGGAGCCAGCCCCGATGCCGATCACCGGTACTTTGACGGCCTGGGTGATTTCGGCGGCCAGTTCACTGGGCACGCACTCCAGCAGAATCATCGCGACGCCGGCTTGTTCCAGGGCGATGGCATCGGCGCGCATCTGGCGTGCCTGGGCTTCATTGCGGCCCTGGACCTTGTAGCCGCCCAGGAGGTTGACCGACTGGGGCGTCAGGCCCATGTGCGCGCAGACCGGTACGCCGCGCTCAGCCAGCAGCCGGATCGACTCGGCGAGCCATACGGCACCTTCGACCTTGATCATGTGCGCACCCGCCTGCATCAGTTTGCCGGCGTTCTGGAAGGTCTGTTCGAGCGTGGCATACCCCATGAATGGCAGGTCGGCGATGATGAACGCACCGTCATTGCCACGCTTGACGCTGGCGGTGTGGTACGCAAGTTCATCGGTGGTGACGGGGAGCGTGCTGTCATGCCCTTGCAGAACCATGCCCAGGGAGTCGCCTACCAGCAACACCTCGACCCCGGCCTGGCAACAGGCGTGGGCGAAGGTCGCGTCGTAGCAGGTCAGCATGGTGATTTTTTCACCCTTGAGCTTGAGGCTCTGCAAGGTGGTCAGGGTAATGTCTGGCATGAAAAGGGTCCTCGTTCAGGCGCTTGGAAACAGCGAGTAACGCGCGTGAGTCTTCGTTTATACAGGCGCACCGTCTTGATAGCAGTGCTTATATGGCCTGGATTGCGCCCTTCAGCGCCGGGTTGGCGGCGGCGGGACGCCTATAGTCGTGAGGAGGACACGGGAAGTCAATTGGATGTGTTACCGCCTTGTTACGATGGCGGTGTTACCCCTGTTACGGACGCGATTGTAGGAGCGAGCTTGCTCGCGAAGAATCCAAGGGCACCGCGTTCAATCAGGCTGAGCGCGTGATCGTTGACGATTTTCGCGAGCAAGCTCGCTCCTACAGAGGCAAGCGTTCCAGGCCGACGAATGGGCAGGCTGTCAGCAGTTCACCCAGCGTTTGGCCCTCGGGCAACTGAAAGTCGGCAGGCACCAGCTCAGCCAAGGGATAAAGCACGAACGCCCGCAGGTGCATCTGGTAATGCGGCACCTTGAGGCGCGGCTCATCAATCAGGCGATTACCGAATAACAGGATATCCAGGTCCAGCGTGCGTGGCCCCCAGCGCTCGGTGCGCTCGCGGCCCTGGTCGTTTTCGATGGTGTGCAGCGCGTCGAGCAGGTCCAGCGGCGTGAGGTTGCTGTCCACGGCCGCCACCGCGTTGGTGTAGCGCGGTTGGCCTGGCAGCAGGGAGTCGCTTTGATAGAAAGCGGATACATCGACGAGGGCCGTGTCGGGCAAGTGCGCCAGGGCTTCGATAGCGTTGCGCAGTTGCTGCTGCGGGGCAGCCAGGTTGCTGCCCATGCCGATGTAGATACGTTCCACGATTATTCGCCTGTTGCGCCCGAGGCATCGGCGGCGCTGCGTTTGCGCTTGCTGGAGCTGCGGCGGCGCTTTTTCGGCCCTTCGCCTAGGCTATCGCCTTTGCTGCCGAGCTCACGAATCATCTCGCGGCGTTGGCTGTCATTGGCATCCTGATAGTCGGTCCACCATTCACCCAGGCCGTCGGTCTGCTCGCCGGCGCTTTCGCGCAGCAACAGGAAGTCGTAGCCGGCGCGAAAGCGCGGGTTGTCCAGCAACAGGTCGGCGCGTTTGCCGCTGCGGCGCGGCAGACGCTCCTGCATGTCCCAGATTTCGCGGATCGGCAAGGTGAAGCGTTTCGGAATGGCGATGCGCTGGCACTGTTCGGTGATCAGCTCGTGGGCGGCTTCCTGCATGGCGGGAATCGGCGGCATGCCACGGTCCTGCAAGCGCAGTACGCGTTTGGGCAGGGCCGGCCACAACAGCGCGGCAAACAGGAACGCCGGGGTCACCGGCTTGTTCTGCTTGATGCGCAAGTCAGTGTTGATCAACGCTTCGCTGATCAGCGTGTGGGTGTACGTCGGGTTGTGTTCCAATGCCTCGGCGCTGGCCGGGAACAGTGGATCGAACAACTGCAGGTCGACGAGCATTTCAAAGGTGTCGGCGGCGTAGCCCGAAAGGAACAGCTTGAGCACTTCTTCAAACAGGCGTGCCGACGGGATTTCCCGCAGCATCGGTGCCAGTTCGCGAATCGGTGCGGCCGTGTGTTTCTCGATACCGAAGTTGAGCTTGGCGGCGAACCGCACGGCGCGCAGCATGCGCACCGGGTCTTCCTGGTAGCGCTGCGTCGGGTCGCCGATCAGGCGGATCAGGTTGTTGCGGATATCGTGTACGCCATTGGCGTAATCGAGGATCCGCTCGCTCACCGGATCGTAATACAGGGCATTGATGGTGAAGTCGCGGCGTTGCGCGTCTTCTTCCAGCGTGCCGTAGACGTTGTCGCGCAGGATGCGCCCGCTCTCGTTGCGAGAAGACTGATTGGTGTCTTCCTCTTCATCGTTTTGCGGGTGGCCGGCGCGGAACGTCGCGACCTCGATGATTTCGCGACCGAAGTGGATATGCACCAGCTTGAAGCGGCGCCCGATGATCCGCGCATTGCGGAATTCGGCACGCACCTGTTCAGGCGTGGCGCTGGTGGCGACGTCGAAATCTTTCGGCGTGATATTGAGCAGCATGTCACGTACGCAGCCGCCTACCAGGTAGGCCTGGTAACCGGCGTTCTGCAAACGTTCGACGATGTTCACCGCATAACGGCTGAATTGAGCGCGCTGCAATGAATGCTGATTGCTGTTAAGCACTTCAGGCGTGCTGCGAATGTGTTGCGTACGACGCAAGGGAGAACGGAATGACTGGAACAACTTCTTCAGCATGGGATGCACTGTTTGAAGGAATGTTCGGCCATAACGAAGAATGACCGCATGATGGGCCGGGATTCTAGCATTTAGTCAGGGGATGGTGTAGGAACAAGCTGCAGGCGTTGCGCCATAAGCGTTTAAAAGGCAAATCCAGGGGCTAACTGTCGGAAACTACAAGGGGAGCCGAAGCTCCCCCAGAAGTAGTTGCGTACTCTATTTTTATTATGGTGTCGGGCTTCTTGTTTTTGTTGATCGCCCTCGCCAGGAAGCTTCACCTTCATGGCACTCCCAATCGGGAGCCAAGAGCAAACGGATTGCTTTGGTCGCTGTGTTGCTGATCTACGATCCAACCAGTTCAGGCTCTGCCTTAGGGCAGTTTTTGTTGTTCTCGGCCTGGTTGCGGGGCAAGCCCCAAATGCAACGCCTCTCCAAAAGAATCAGTTAGCTGCGCCTCCGCCGTGTTGTTTTTGTTATGCGTGAGTCGATTCGTCTTATTTTTATTGTCTTGTACAAAGCTTGTTATTGTTTTTGTACTAAGCATATAGCAGGGTGCGTGCCAACTTTTGCGCCGCCCAGCAAACGCAGGGGTTTGAGGTGATTTGCGGGGTTTGGCGGGCGAAAAAAACCGGGGCTTCGTTACCGTAAGCCCCGGTTTTTGTTACGTGAAATATCTGCGGTAACAGTTTTTTCACATTAGCAGGTGTTACCTCAGCTCTCGCTGGGAACCCCGGTCTTGCGCCGTGGAATGCCCAGGCGTTGGCGACGTTCCCACAGGCACTTGCGGCTTACGCCCAGCTTGCGGGCCAGTTCGGTCTCGGTCATGTGGTCCTGGTGCTCGAGGACGAAATGCTGGAAGTAGTCTTCCAGGGACAAATCTTCCGTCGGCTCATGGCTGGTCGCGCTACCTGCGCCCTGTTGTGGCGCCAGGCCGATGAAGTCGTCGTCGTCCAGATCGCTGAGCTCGATATCGATGCCCAGCAGCTCGGCGGATATTTCCGGGCTTTCCGACAGGATGACCGCGCGCTCGACGGCGTTCTCCAGTTCACGCACGTTGCCCGGCCATGCGTAATGCCGGATCGCCTGCTCTGCGTCCGGCGCAAACTTCAGATCGGTACGGTTGATGCGCGCGCTCTGGCGCAGCAGGAACGCGCTGGCGATCTCGTTGACATCGGCGCCACGCTCGCGCAGTGGCGGCAGCTTGAGCGCAATCACATGCAGGCGATAATACAGGTCTTCACGGAACTGGCCGATCTTGGCCAGGCTCTTGAGGTCACGGTGCGTCGCTGCGATCAGGCGTACATCGACCTTTTGCGATTGCACCGAACCGACCCGGCGAATCTCGCCTTCCTGCAGCACTCGCAACAAGCGCGCCTGGGCCTCCAGGGGCAACTCGCCGATTTCGTCGAGGAACAGCGTGCCGCCGTCGGCGGCTTCGACCAGGCCCGCACGCCCGGCGCTGGCACCGGTGAACGCGCCTTTTTCGTGGCCAAACAATTCCGACTCGATCAGGGATTCGGGGATCGCCGCGCAGTTCACCGAGATCATCGGGGCCTTGGCGCGCCTGGACAGGTTATGCAGCGCGCGGGCCACCAGTTCCTTGCCGGTGCCCGACTCACCCTGGATCAATACATTGGAGTCGGTCGGCGCCACTTTGCGGATCTTGCTGTAAAGGTCCTGCATCGGCGGGCAGGAGCCAATGATGCCGATCTCGCCGTTACTGTTATCGACGCCCGGTTTGTCGGCTGCTTTTCCTGCCGGACGCGGTTCGGCTGGCGCGCTGCTGGCCGACTGGCGGTCACGCAGGATGCGCGCCACAGCCTGCAGCATCTCGTCATGGTCGAAAGGCTTGGCGATGTAGTCCACCGCGCCCATCTTCATCGAGTCCACCGCCGAGCGCAGGCTGGCGTAGCTGGTCATGATCAGCACCGGAGTGCCCTGGCCCAGCTTGATCAATTCGGTACCCGGAGCGCCCGGCAAGCGCAGGTCGCTGACGATCAGGTCGAACGTGGGAATGCTGAACCGCTCCTGGGCTTCCTGCACCGAGCCGGCTTCGCTGACCTGGTACTGATTACGTTCAAGCAGGCGACGCAAGGCAGAGCGGATAATGGTTTCGTCTTCGACGATCAAAATGTGCGGCATTGATTCAATTCTCTCGACGGTCTCAGTTCACAGCGGACGTCGCTTCGACATGACGCGGCAAGGTCACCCGGATACGGGTGCCGCGTTGGCTTTCGGTGTCAGCCGGGCTGTCGATGGTGATTTGTCCATAATGCTCTTCAACGATGGAATAGACCAGTGCAAGGCCCAGACCGGTACCTTCACCTGGGTCCTTGGTGGTGAAGAAGGGTTCGAACAATCGGTCCATGATGTTCTGTGGAATGCCGCTGCCTTCATCTTCCACGATCAGGTCGACCGTGTGCTCGAAAGCCTCGCTCTTGACGCGTACCGCACTGTGCGGCGGGGACGCATCGCGGGCGTTGGACAGCAAGTTGATCAGGACCTGGGCCAGGCGTTGTGAGTCGCCATCGACCCAGTGGTCCGGATCGCACAGGTTAAAGAACTGTACTTCGAAATTGCGCCGGTTCAAGGCCAGCAGCCCAATGGCGTCCTGCGCCACTTTGGCCAGACACACCGCTTCGTCCTGATTCTGATGGGCGCCGGAGTGGGCGAAGCTCATCAGCGACTGCACGATGCGCGACACGCGCTTGGTCTGCTCGAGGATCTGCCCGCTGATCTCGGTGATTTCACCGTCTTCCTCGCGCTCTTCCCGCAGGTTCTGCGCCAGGCAGGCGATGCCGGTGATCGGGTTGCCGATCTCATGCGCCACACCGGCGGCCAGGCGACCAATACTGGCCAGGCGCTCGGAGTGCACCAGCTTGTCTTCGAGCATCTGGGTGTCGGTGAGGTCTTCCACCAGCAACACCAGGCCGCTGTTGCCTGGGGCCAGGGGCTCGTCAATGGCGGCCTTGTGCAGGTTGAGCCAACGGGTCTGGCCGTCGAGGGCCAGGTGCTGCTTGTGCAAATGCTCGTCGGGCAGGTTGATAAAACCTTGCAACAATTCTTTCCAGGGGTCGCCGAGGGTATTGAGGCGAGAGCCGACCACGCGTTGCGCGGCAATGCCGGTAAGCTCTTCCATAGCCTTGTTCCACATCAGGATTTCCTGGTCCTTGGCCAGGGAACACACGCCCATCGGCAGTTCCTGCAGGGTCTGGCGGTGGTAACGGCGCAGGGCATCAAGCTCGGCGGCGAGGCCGGTGAGGCGTGAGTGATAGTCCTCCAGCCGGCTTTCGATGAAATGGATGTCTTCGGTCACATAGTTTTCGCCACCCGCCTTGTAAGGCAGAAAAGTTTCCACCATGTCCTGGGACACGCTGGGGCCCATCAGCCCGGACAAGTTGGCTTCGATACGGTCGCGCAAGCGCCGCAGCGCATAGGGACGGCGCTCGTCGAACGGCAGGTACAGATCGCGCAAGGCCTGTTCGACTTCCTTTTGCGCGGCCTTGGCGCCGAGCGGCTTGGCCAGTTGCGTGGCGAATTCCTGGGGCGAGGCCGCATGCAGCTCGCGGCGTTGCGGGCGACGCACGTTGTCCACCGCGCAGGCTTCGGCGGCGCTGGTTTCTTCGGGGCTGGCGTTGGTGAACAGCGAGATCAGGGTGAACATCAGGACGTTGGCGGCCAGCGAAGCGATTGCGGCCATGTGCCAGCTGGTGTCATCCAGCACGTAAATCATGTTCAGCAACGGTATGTAGAAACCCTGCAGGTTGCCGACCAGCGGTAGCAGCATGGTCACCAGCCACACCAGGATGCCCGCCAGCAACCCGGCGATAAAGCCACGGCGATTGGCGGTCGGCCAGTACAGCACCGAGAGCACGCCCGGCAGGAACTGCAAGGTGGCGACAAACGCCACGATGCCGAGGTTGGCCAGGTCTTGCCCGGCGCCCAGCAGCAGGTAAAAGGCATAGCCGGCCATGATGATCGCGACGATCAGCGCGCGGCGCGTCCATTTCAACCAGCGGTAGATGTTGCCTTCGGCTGGTGGCTGGTACAGCGGCAGCACCAGGTGGTTGAGTGCCATCCCGGAGAGTGCCAGCGTGGTGACAATGATCAAGCCACTGGCCGCCGACAAACCGCCGACATACGCCAACAGCGCCAGGGCCGGGCTGTTGGCGGCAATGCCGATGCCGAGGGTGAAATACTCAGGGTTGGTGGTGGCCCCCAGTTTCAGGCCGGCCCACAGAATCAGCGGCACCGCCAGGCTCATCAACAGCAGGAACAGTGGCAAACCCCAGCTGGCGCTGACCAATGAGCGTGGGTTGAGGTTTTCGGTGAAGGTCATGTGGTACATGTGCGGCATCACGATGGCCGAGGCGAAGAACACCAGCAGCAGCGTGCGCCAGGGGCCTTCCTGCAGGGGCGTGTGCAAGGCGGCGAGGGCGGTCTGGTTTTGCAGCAGCCACAATTCCAGCTGTTGCGGGCCGTCGAACACGCCGTAGAGCGCATAAAGGCCGACACCGCCGATGGCGACCAGCTTGATCACCGACTCAAAGGCAATCGCAAACACCAGGCCCTGGTGTTTTTCGCGGGTGGCGATATGGCGTGAGCCAAAGAAAATGGTGAACAGGCTGATCAAGGCGCAGAAGGCCAGGGCAACGCGATGTTGCACCGGCTCGCGGGTGAGGATGCTGATCGAGTCGGCCACTGCCTGGATCTGCAGGGCGAGCAACGGCAGCACGCCGATCAACATGAAAATCGTGGTGAGTGCGCCGGCCCAGGTGCTGCGAAAACGAAAGGCAAACAGGTCCGCCAGGGAGGACAACTGATAGGTGCGGGTGATTTTCAAAATCGGGTACAGCAGCACCGGCGCCAGCAGGAACGCACCGGACACCCCCAGGTAGCTGGAGAGGAAACCGTAGCCGTATTGATAGGCCAGGCCCACCGTACCGTAGAACGCCCAGGCGCTGGCGTATACGCCCAGGGACAAGGTGTAGGTCAAGGGATGGCGAATGATCGCCCGCGGAATCATTCCACGCTCACTGATCCAGGCGACGCCGAACAATGCCGCCAGGTAGGCGGCGCTGATCAGCAGCATCTGGGTGAGGCTAAAGCTCATCGGCATCTTTTTGGCTCTGCAGGATGAAGGTCACGACGATCAGGATCAGCCAGAGCAGATAAGGACGGTACCAGGCGCCCGTGGCATCGATCCACCAGTCCATGATGGCGGGGGAAAACAGGTAGATCCCGACGACCAGCAGCAGGACCAATCGATAGATGTACATGTTGGCCTCTGATTGAAGAATTGCGGCGATGGTAACGGATGGCTGGCAAGCTGCAAGCGCCTTCAGTTCAATTGCGCTTCGGCGAGGGTGAGTGTGCGCGGGATCCGTGTGGCATCCCACTGCCGAATGCCCCAATCCAGCAGTTCCCTGGGGCTGGCGTAAAGCAGCTCGTCACCGGCCGGCTGACCGAGGGCGCGCAGCGCTCTGAGTAGCAATGGCGTGGCCTGGTCTGCGGTCAGCGGTGGCGAACGGTACGACTTGCCCAGTTTGTGACCGTCGGGCTGGACGATCAGCGGCACATGCAGATAACGCGGCTGCCTTAGTCCGAGTAACTCCTGGAGGTAAAGCTGGCGTGGCGTGGAATCGAGCAGGTCGGCGCCGCGCACGATGTCGGTAACGCCTTGCCAAGCGTCATCCAGGACGACGGCCAATTGATAGGCGTACAGGCCGTCGCGGCGGCGGATGATGAAGTCGCCTGCATCGCGCCCCAGGTGCTGTCGGAACTCGCCTTGTACGCGGTCGGTAAAATGGTATTCAAGCTCGGGCACGCGCAGACGGATAGCCGCATCTTGCTGGTCGTGGCCGGCATTGCGGCAAAGCCCGGGGTAAATTCCGTTGTAGGGTTCCAGCTGTTTGCGCGAGCAGGTGCAGGCGTAGGCCAGGCCGTGGTTGAACAAGTCGTTCAGCACCTTGGCGTAGGCGTCGTGCCGCTCGCTCTGGCGGACCAGTTCGCCATCCCACTCAAAGCCGTAGCTTTCCAGGGCATGCAGGATTGCCGTCTG
Source organism: Pseudomonas sp. R4-35-07 (assembly GCF_003852235.1). NCBI lineage: Bacteria > Pseudomonadati > Pseudomonadota > Gammaproteobacteria > Pseudomonadales > Pseudomonadaceae > Pseudomonas > Pseudomonas sp. R4-35-07. Next base: position 4,900,877 of record NZ_CP027732.1, on the reverse strand, counting down.
GGCGCCGGGTTCTTCACGAGGTGGGTCGAGGTCTTCCATGCGCATCAGCCAGCGGCCTTGATTGGCGCGGGCATCGAGGTAGGAGGCGAGGGCGGCGACCAGGGAGCCGAAGTGCAGATGGCCGCTGGGCGTGGGGGCGAAGCGCCCGATATAGGTAGAGGCAGTCATGGGCCGGATACTACTGGAAAATCGGTAAACGCCAGCAACAAAAATGGGGCGTTCGCACGCCCCATTCGTTCAGCTCGACAAGCATTACTTGCCGACCTGTTTTTCCTTGATTTCGGCCAAGGTCTTGCAGTCTACACAGAGGTCCGCGGTCGGGCGGGCTTCCAGGCGACGAATACCGATCTCAACGCCGCAGGATTCGCACCAGCCGTATTCTTCGTCTTTGATCAGTTGCAGGGTCTTGTCGATCTTCTTGATCAGCTTGCGCTCGCGATCACGGGCGCGCAGTTCGAGGGCGAACTCCTCTTCCTGGCTGGCACGGTCGGCCGGGTCAGGGAAGTTGGCTGCTTCGTCCTTCATATGGTCAACCGTGCGGTCGACTTCCTGCATCAAATCCTGTTTCCACTTGTTCAGGATTTTGGTGAAGTGCTCGCGCATGGGCTCGCCCATGTACTCCTCGCCCTTTTTTTCCACATAGGGTTCGAAGCCGCCGAGGCCTTGAGTCTGCTGTTGCTTTGCTTGGGTGGACATGAATAGACCGCCTCTCACTCTTCTAATCCATTGCGCAGGATTGCAACGTCACCGACACCTGCCGGCCCTGCGGCTGCAAGCGGGCGAACTTACCAGATAGATTCGGGGTGCGCCACTCCCGGTTGTCGAGCCTGTCGCGTCGGGGGTTGCAAACTGCAGCGGCCCGTCGTGGCTGGGTATGTCCCGTCTCGAATGTTGATTTTAGTCGTTTTGCCGGCGCTTGCCTGGCCGTGAAGTCGGCCGGGCAGGCAATAGAACATGTTTTATCGCGAGGGTTCGGTAGAATCCTGATTTTGTCCTCACCGTCTAGGAAGGCTAATGGCTCAGCCCTACAGTGCGCGCAGTCGCGCCATCGAACCTTTTCATGTCATGGCATTGCTGGCGCGCGCCAATGAGCTGCAGTCAGCCGGCCACGACGTGATCCATCTGGAAATCGGCGAGCCGGATTTCACCACCGCCGAACCGATTATCCAGGCAGGCCAGGCCGCCTTGGCCAATGGCAAAACCCGTTACACCGCCGCCCGTGGGCTGCCCGAATTGCGCGAGGCGATCAGCGGTTTCTATCAGCAGCGCTACGGGTTGAGCATCGATCCGCAGCGCATTCTGATCACGCCCGGCGGCTCCGGTGCGTTGTTATTGGCCACCAGCCTGCTGGTGGATCCGGGCAAGCACTGGCTGCTGGCGGATCCAGGCTACCCCTGCAACCGGCATTTCCTGCGCTTGATCGAGGGCGCGGCGCAGTTGGTGCCGGTCGGCCCGCAAGTGCGCTACCAATTGACCGCCGACCTGGTGGCGCAACACTGGAACCAGGACAGCGTCGGCGCGCTGGTTGCCTCCCCGGCCAACCCGACCGGGACGCTTCTGACGCGGGACGAGTTGGCCGACCTGTCCAACGCCATCAAGGCGCGCGACGGCCATCTGGTGGTGGATGAGATCTATCACGGCCTCACCTACGGCACTGACGCCGCGAGCGTGCTGGAAGTCGACGACGATGCCTTCGTCCTGAATAGTTTTTCCAAGTATTTCGGCATGACCGGCTGGCGCCTGGGCTGGCTGGTGGCGCCACCTGCAGCGGTCGGTGAGTTGGAAAAGTTGGCGCAGAACCTCTACATCAGCGCGCCGAGCATGGCCCAGCACGCGGCCCTAGCCTGTTTCACCCCGCAAACCCTGAACATTCTGGAGGAGCGCCGGGCCGAGTTTGGCCGGCGCCGCGACTTCCTGCTGCCGGCCCTGCGTGAGTTGGGGTTTGGTATCGCCGTAGAGCCCGAAGGCGCGTTCTATCTGTATGCCGATATCAGCGCGTTTGGTGGAGATGCCTTCGCGTTCTGCCGCCATTTCCTGGAAACCGAACATGTGGCCTTTACCCCCGGGCTGGATTTCGGCCGTTATCAGGCGGGTCATCATGTGCGTTTTGCCTACACGCAAAACCTCGACCGGCTACAAGAGGCGGTGGAGCGAATTGCCCGTGGCCTGCGGAGTTGGCAAGGCTGATGCGTTTTCATCCTCCCCTCGAAGAAGGGCGGCTGATCCGCCGCTACAAGCGTTTTCTCACCGATATCGAAACCGTTACCGGCGAGTTGCTCACCATTCACTGTCCGAATACCGGTTCGATGCTCAACTGCATGGTCGAAGGCGGCCAGGTCTGGTTCAGCCGTTCTGCCGACCCCAAGCGCAAATTGCCAGGCACCTGGGAAATCGCCGAAACGCCCCAGGGCCGGCTGGCCTGCGTCAACACCGCACGCGCCAATCAGTTGGTCGAAGAGGCACTGCGCGCCGGGCTGATCACTGAACTCAACGGCTTTACCGCGTTGAAACGCGAAGTGCCTTACGGTCAGGAACGAAGCCGGATCGATTTTCGCCTGGACTACCCGCACGGTCCGGCGTTTGTCGAAGTCAAAAGTGTCACCTTGGGCTTTGATGGCACCTCTGTGGCGGCGTTCCCCGATGCGGTGACTCAGCGCGGTGCCAAGCACTTGCGGGAGTTGGCCCACCTGGCGCGCGAAGGCGTGCGGGCGGTGCAGTTGTACTGCGTTAATTTGTCGGGGATCGATGCGGTGCGCCCAGCCGTGGAGATTGACGCGGGTTATGCCGCCGCGTTGCGTGAGGCCAAGGCAGCGGGTGTGGAGGTGCTGGCGTACGGCGTGCGGGTCACGCCTGAAGAAATCTGTATCGAACGGCCGTTGAAGGTGCTGCTGGGCAACTAGAGTTGCACCCACAGGCCTTGTGCGTCTTCGCGGCCGGGCAGGGCGGTGAGGCTTTGGCCTGCGCACGGGCCGGCAATGCATTCGCCGCTTTCGATCAGGAACAGCGCGCCATGGGTGGCGCATTGAATCAGGCTGGCGCTTGAGTCGAGAAAACTGTCCGGTTGCCATTCCAGTGGAATGCCGCGATGGGGGCAGCGATTGACATAAAAGTAGGCAACGCCAGCGCGCCGCACGGCCAACAGTTTGCAACCGTCGATATCAAAACCGAGGCTGCTGTCGGGCGCCAAGGCCTCGGAGGGGCAGAGAAACTTCATTTCAATCCTTAAGTGCCTTGACGTTCAAATGCAAACAATTATCAAATGCCCGCTTCGCCCGTCAGCTGATCGGGTGCTCACTACGATGCCGGGCAGGGTTTATCTGTCACATCAATGAGTGCTTGAGCGGCCCTGCCTTGGAAGGAAACCCTGTTATGCGCCTGAGTGCCAGCGTTATTGCGCTAGTTGCCGGACTGCTGGTCAGCCACGCGGCCCAAGCCTTGGACCTGCCGCAACGCTGGGTCAGCGCCGGCGGCGCGTTATCGGAATGGGTGACGGCATTGGGGGGCGAGCCGAAGCTGGTCGGCGTGGACACCACCAGCCAGCATCCAGCGTCGCTCAAGGCATTGCCCAGTATCGGTTATCAGCGCCAATTGTCGGCCGAGGGCATTCTCAGCCTGCGCCCGCAGGTGCTGGTGGGGACCGAAGAGATGGGGCCACCACCGGTGCTGGCGCAGATCCGCAACGCGGGCGTACAGGTAGAGATGTTCTCGGCACAACCGGATTTACCCAGCCTGAAAGCCAACCTGGCGCACCTGGGCAAGCTGCTGGGCAGCGAGGCCAAGGCCAACGAATTGTTTGCCGGATATGAGCAGGCGCTGGATCAGCAGAAAGCCTGGGTGACCAAGGCCCGGTTGACGCAGAAAGCGCCCGGTGTGTTGCTGTTGCTCGGGCATGCCGGCGGCAAGCCGTTGATCGCCGGTAAAGACACCGCCGCTGACTGGATGCTGGAGCAGGCCGGCGGCCGTAATCTGGCGACTCACAGTGGTTACAAACCGTTCTCGGCGGAGTCGCTGGCCGGGTTGAGCCCGGAAGTGCTGGTAGTTGCTGATCGGGCGCTCAGTGGTGAAGCGGCCCGGGTCGCGTTGTTCAAGGAAAACCCCATCCTCGCTTCCACGCCAGCGGCCAGGAACGGCCGGGTACTTGAGTTGGACCCGACGCTGCTGGTGGGCGGGCTTGGGCCACGCCTGCCGCAGAGCCTGGCGCAGTTGTCCGCAGGCTTTTACCCGTCCCAGGCTGAACCCGCCCCATGACCCGGTTGGTTAAACCGAAAACGCTGTTTATCGGGCTTGCGCTGTTATGTCTGCTGGCGATCTGGCTTTCATTGGCCCTGGGACCGGTCAGCCTGCCGTTGTTCGACACGCTCAGGGCTGCGTTGCGAATGATCGGAGTGCCGATTGAGGCCCAGGGGCTCGAACAGGCAGAGTTGATCCTGGGGCAGATTCGCTTGCCGCGCACGTTACTGGGCCTGGCCGTGGGCGGTGTGCTCGCCTTGTCGGGCGTGGCGATGCAGGGTTTGTTTCGCAACCCGTTGGCCGATCCTGGCTTGGTGGGCGTGTCCAGTGGCGCGGCGTTGGGGGCTGCGGTGGCCATTGTCGGCGGCTCGTTGTTTGGCGGGCTGCCGGAGGCGCTCGGGCCGTATCTTTTGTCGATTTGCGCGTTTCTGGGCGGCCTGGGCGTCACGGCGCTGGTGTATCGACTGGGCCGACGCAATGGCCAGACCAACGTTGCAACAATGTTGCTCGCCGGCATCGCGCTGACTGCACTGGCCGGTTCTGCTGTAGGTCTGTTTACCTACCTGGCGGACGACGCCACCTTGCGTACCCTGACATTCTGGAACCTGGGCAGCCTCAATGGTGCCAGCTATTCACGTTTATGGCCGTTGCTGCTGGTGAGCGCGGGCGTGGCGCTGTGGTTGCCGCGCCGGGCGAAGGCCTTGAATGCGCTGTTGCTGGGTGAGTCCGAAGCCAGCCACCTGGGCATTGATGTGGAAAAGCTCAAGCGTGAGCTGGTGTTCTGTACGGCGCTGGGCGTTGGTGCGGCGGTGGCAGCGGCGGGCATGATCGGCTTTGTAGGGTTGGTGGTGCCGCACTTGGTGCGGTTGCTGGCCGGACCGGACCATCGGGTGTTATTGCCGGCTTCGGTGCTGGCGGGCGCGAGTTTGTTGCTGTTGGCGGATTTGGTGGCGCGTTTGGCGATGGCGCCGGCGGAACTGCCGATCGGTATCGTCACTGCGTTTATTGGCGCGCCATTTTTTCTCTATTTATTGCTGCGAGGGCGCGCCTGATGCTACGGGTGGAAGCGTTGCAGATCCGTCGCGGGCGTAAAACCGTATTGGCAGATGTCACCCTGGAGCTGCTGCCGGGCGAAGTGCTCGGCGTATTGGGCCCCAATGGTGCAGGCAAAAGTACCTTGCTCAGCGCGCTGTGCGGCGAGTTGACCCCTGATCAGGGCAAGGTTTGGCTGGATCAGCAAGAGTTAAAGCAATGGAGCGGCGCGCAACGAGCCCAGCGCCTGGCGGTACTGCCCCAGAGCTCGACCCTGGACTTCGCGTTCCGTGTCGAAGAGGTTGTAGGACTGGGGCGTTTGCCGCATCAGACCGGGCGAGTACGCGATGATGAAATCATCAGCGCGGCACTGCAGGCGGCGGATGTAGGGCACTTGAGTGGTCGCAGTTACCTGGCCTTGTCGGGCGGGGAGCGTCAACGGGTACACCTGGCCCGTGTGTTGGCGCAATTATGGCCGGGGGAAGCGGGCCAGACGCTATTGTTGGATGAGCCGACATCGATGCTCGATCCGTTGCATCAGCACACGACCTTGCAGGCGATCCGGCGCTTTGCCGATCGTGGCGCAGCGGTATTGGTGATCCTGCATGACCTGAACCTGGCCGCGCGTTACTGTGATCGAATTCTGTTGCTGGAGAACGGATGCCCGCGTGCCCTGGACACGCCCGCACAGGTGCTGCGCCCCGAGCCGCTCAAGGCGGTATTTGGTCTGGATGTGTTGGTGCAGTTGCATCCGGAGCGTGGTCATCCGTTGATCATCGCGCGTTGAACCGGCGTTTTGCAGGCAAAAAAAGACCCGGCAAGAGCCGGGTCAAATAACCGTGATTAGCCTGATGAGGAGATAATCTGAGAGTCCGAACCAATGGTCTTTCAGTTATCGGCTGATCTCGCGACCAGTTGTGATAATCATAACGATTCTCATTTGAGAGTCAACAACATTCCCTTACTTTTCTCAAAAATCCTGAAAATACTGGATTGATTGGTGGATCTACATCTTCTGGCGCGTTGAGAGCGCCTCCAACTGACGGTTCAACGCTTCCTTGCGCTCCGTGGGAATGTCGTTCCAATGCACGTCCATCAACGCGCCTTCAATCGCATACAGCAACACTTTTGATGCCCGGAACCCGCGAGTTCGCACGGCTCGGTAAGCATCGACCGCGCCCAGGCGGCGCAGGTCGGACGCGCTGTGGATGCCCGCCGCATGCAGCCACTGCGCCGACGTCTTGCCAAGATTCTTCAGGTGTTGCAGCTCATCGTTCATCAAGCCTCCTTGCGACGGCCGAATGGTGCGGTGGGTATCGTGACCAGGCAAGCCTGAAAATGAGTGTAGCGCTCAGTAGGAAAAGCGTGATTCTTTGCTCGAGAACGGCTGAAAAGCTTATAAGAATGACCCTACGTGTCAGGCACGGGAAAACGCCCGGCAAGCTGAAGCGCAGCCGGGAGCCGGAGTTTTGAGGTTATTTGGTGCGGTAACGCAGGCGGGTACCGAAATTCACCGACATCAGAATCTCGTCTGCCGTCAGGTCGGGTGAGAAGTAAGTACCGGAAATCTGCGCATGGGCCAGGCTGGCACCTTCCAATGAGCATTCGCGTAAATCCAGCCCGCGCAGGTCGGCGGAGCGGAAATAGGCGTCGGTAAAGTCGATCCCCGCAGCGTTCAGTTCGCGCAGGTCCAACCCTCGGAAGTCGCCGCCGCGCATGTCGATAACGCCGCCTTCGGGGCGCTCTTGGTTGAAGCCCCGAATGTCGTCCTTATGCAGGAGCGCGTAGAGCGGGGTATCAAGAAGCTTGGGCTGACTCATGACGGCGACTCCTGTTGGAATTATGGCGCCATTATAGTGCCACTATTGCAGGGTCGTGCGCCAACGTAGACGACACGACCAAGAAATATTTCTTACAGGCCGGGCAAGCGTTGACGAATATGCCCGACCAATGCATCGAGCGTCCCGCTTTCATTGGTCTCGACGCGTTTACTCAACAGCAGCTCTTGAGCGGTCAGCGGGTCACGACTGGCGTTTTGTTCTTCAATAACCAGCAACGTTGCGTCGGACGGATCGTTTTTATCTGCCTGACGTTGTGCCAGCCAACTGGCGATGACGGCCTGGGGCGCGTTGCAATCCAGAATCAGGAACGGGGCGCCGGTGGCTTCGGCAACCCGGGCCGCCGCGTCACGTTGTGCGCGTTTGAGGAAGGTGGCATCCAGCACCACCGGGAAACCGGCGCGGAGCACGGTGTCGGCTATTTCATTCAGGCGCGTGTACGTCGCAGCACTGGCGTCATCGCTGTAGATGCCGGCTTGCGGGGTGTTTTCAACCTGCTGCTCGCCAAACAGGCGCTTGCGCTCCACATCCGAACGCACGCGAACAGCGCCTAAGGCCTCGACCAGGCGCATGGCCACATGGCTTTTGCCCACAGCCGAAACCCCGTGGGTGATGGCCAGGAAGCGCGACGGAATCGTGCTGTAGCTTTCCGCCAGATTGGCATAATTACGGTACTGGCGCAGGGTGGTGGCGCGTTGCACCGGGTCGGCTTCGCTCGGCATGCTGAACAGGGCGACTTTCGCCCGCACCAGTGCGCGATAAGCCTTGTAGAAATTCAGCAGCTCCAGGCCCTGGTAATCGCCGGTCAGTTCCAGGTACTGGCTGATAAATCGGCGTGCCAGGCATTTGAGGCCACGGTCTTCCAGGTCCATCGCCAGGAACGCGGTGTCGGCGTACACGTCGGTAAAGCGGAACGGCTCGTTGAATTCGATGCAGTCGAAGATCACTACATGGCCGTCGATCAGCGTGGCATTACCCAGGTGGATATCACCATGGCATTCGCGGGTGAAACCGTTGAGCTTGCGCTGCTCCAGCAATGGCTTGAGGCGTTCGAAGCTGCTTTGCGCCCAGGCTTGCAGGGCTTCCAATTGAATGAGGTCGGCCTTGTCACTCAGGAAAGGGCGGATCTGTTCGAAGTTCTGGCGGACCGGTGCCATCACTTCTTCCGGAGTACCGGCCGGGTGCTCCTGCGGGACCTTGGGCGCGTTGAGGTGAAAATGCGCAATCTGCCTGGCCATTTCGTCTATGTGCGCGCTGGTGAGTTCACCGTTGGCTTGTAAGGTGCTCAGCATCTGGCTTTGCGGGAACTGACGCATTTTCAGCGCGTACTCGATCACCGGGCCGTCGCCCGCCAATTGCGGTGCGTCGGCCGTGCCGGTAATTGGCAAAACTTCAAGATACAAATCTTCGGTCAGGCGCTGGTTGAGGCGCAGCTCTTCGTTGCAGAAGTGACCGCGTTTTTCCAGGTCGGTGAAATCGAGGAAGCCGAAGTTCATCGGTTTCTTCAGTTTATAAGCATAGGGACCGGTCAGGATCACCCAGGAAATATGGGTTTCAATGACTTGAAACGCTTCCACCGGATGCGGGTACAACGCCGGGTTTTGCAGGGCGGCAATCAGGGACTGGCTCACGGGCGATCCTTCAAAGTCTGGGAGAAATCATGGCAAGCATTATGGCCGCTACGGGCGGTCGTGCAAACCGCTGTCCGGCTCATGTTGATCATCAATAAAGTGCGTATAATCCGCCGCCATGACTCGAACCCGATCTCCCCGTTCCCGTAAAAAACCTCCTTCGCGCAGCCTGCGCCCGTGGCTGGGCTGGGCGCTCAAGCTAGGCCTGGTTGGCCTTGTGGCGCTCGCCGGCGTGGCGGTGTATCTCGACGCCGTGGTCCAGGAGAAATTCTCCGGCAAGCGCTGGACCATCCCGGCCAAGGTGTACGCACGCCCGCTGGAATTGTTCGCCGGCCAGAAGTTGAGCAAGGAGGACTTCCTCACCGAACTCGATGCGCTGGGCTATCGCCGCGAACCCGTGAGCAACGGCCCAGGCGCGGCGGCCGTCAGCGGCAATACCGTCGACCTGAACACCCGCGGCTTCCAGTTCTACGAAGGCCTGGAAAAAGCCCAGCCGGTACGCGTGCGTTTTTCCGGCGATTACGTGGCTGAGTTGTCGTCGCTCAACGGCGCCAAGCTGCCGGTGGTACGCCTCGAGCCGCTGATGATCGGCGGTATCTACCCGAAGAATCTTGAAGACCGGATCCTGATCAAGCTCGATCAGGCGCCTCCGTACCTGTTGGAAACCCTGGTTGCAGTAGAAGACCGCGACTTCTACAGCCACTGGGGCGTCTCGCCCAAATCGATTGCCCGCGCGGTGTGGGTCAATACTTCCGGCGGCAAGATGACCCAGGGCGGCAGCACGCTCACCCAGCAATTGGTGAAGAATTTCTACCTGACCAATGAGCGCAGCCTCACCCGCAAGCTCACCGAAGCCATGATGGCGATGCTGCTGGAGTTGCATTACAGCAAGCAGGAAATCCTCGAGGCGTACCTCAACGAGGTCTTCGTCGGCCAGGATGGTCAGCGCGCGGTGCACGGCTTCGGCCTGGCCAGCCAGTTCTTCTTCGGGCAGCCGTTGTCGGAATTGAAACTGCACCAGGTTGCGTTGCTGGTGGGGATGGTCAAGGGGCCGTCCTATTACAACCCGCGTCGCAACCCTGAGCGTGCGCTCGAACGCCGCAACCTGGTGCTTGATGTATTGGAACAGCAGGGCGTCGCCACGGCCGAGCAGGTCGCGGCCGCGAAGAAAATGCCGCTGGGTGTCACCACCCGCGGCAAGCTGGCAGATAGCTCATTCCCTGGCTTTATCGACCTGGTCAAACGCCAACTGCGCGAAGACTATCGCGACGAAGACTTGACCGAGGAAGGCCTGCGAATCTTCACTAGCTTCGACCCCATCCTGCAGATGAAAGCCGAAGCGTCGGTCAATGACACCTTCAAGCGCCTGACAGGCCGTAAAGGCTCCGATGAAGTAGAAGCCGCGATGGTGGTGACCAACCCGGAAACCGGTGAAGTCCAGGCCATGATCGGTAGCCGTCAGGCCAGCTTCGCCGGGTTCAACCGCGCGCTGGATGCCGTGCGCCCGATCGGCTCGCTGGTCAAGCCGGCGGTATACCTGACCGCCCTGGAAAAACCGAGCAAGTACACACTGACCAGTTGGCTGTCGGATGACCCGCTGTCGATCAAAGGGGCCGATGGCCAGGTGTGGACGCCAAAGAACTTCGACCGCCGCTCCCACGGCACCGTGTTTCTGTATCAGGGGCTGGCGCATTCCTACAACATCTCGACATCGCGCCTGGGGCTGGAAGTCGGTGTGCCGAATGTGCTGAAAACCCTGGCGCGACTGGGTATCGAACGCGAGTTCCCGGCGTTCCCCTCGATGTTGCTGGGTGCGGCGGCCATGAGCCCGATGGAAGTGGCCACCATGTACCAAACCTTGGCCAACGGTGGCTTCAATACGCCGATGCGCGGTATTCGCAGCGTGCTGACCGCCGAGGGCGAACCGCTCAAGCGCTACCCGTTCCAGATCCAGCAACGTTTCGACGCGGGCTCCATCTATTTGATCCAGAACGCCATGCAGCGCGTGATGCGTGAAGGTACCGGGCGCTCGGTCTACAGCGTGCTGCCGTCGAACCTGACGCTGGCGGGCAAGACCGGCACCAGTAACGATTCGCGCGACAGTTGGTTCGCAGGTTTTGGGCAGGACGTATTGGCCGTGGTGTGGCTGGGCCGTGACGACAATGGCAAGACGCCATTCACCGGAGCGACCGGTGCGCTGCAGGTCTGGACCAGCTTCATGCGCAAGGCAGACCCGTTACCACTCAACATGCCGCAGCCGGACAATATCGTGCAGGCCTGGATTGATCCGCACACCGGCCAAGGTTCGGATGCCAACTGCCCGGGAGCGGTGCAGATGCCGTATATTCGCGGCAGCGAGCCACCACCCGGTGCCGCATGCGGGGGCAGCGCCCCTGCTGACGCGGACTCGGTGATGGATTGGGTCAAGGGCTGGATGAATTAAGCAAAGAGGGTTTCAAGTGAACAAGTTGTGGATTCCAGCGATTACCGTTCTGGCTTTGCTCGGCGGTTGCTCCAGCGTGCAACGCGGCTCGATTCCGGTGGTGGATTCGAGTACGAACGTCTCCAATAACGACCGGATTTCGGCCAATGGCGGGTTTCGTCAAACCGTGACCAACCGTCCGGCACAGGCCAGGCCTCAGGCAATGCCACAGGATTCGGGCGTGGTGGTGATGGTGCCTGGCAGTGGCGCTGCAACCGCAGCCCCGATCAGCGCCGAACCCTGGACACCAGGCCCAGGCACTTCGGCGCCGATCGATTCCACGCCGATCCAGACGGCGCCGGTCAACCAGGGCACTTACACCATGCCATCGACGCCGAGCGGTATTCCTTCGTCGTCCAGTGCCGGCGGCCTGTCGGCTGACGAACAACTGGATGGCCCGGTACTGGCGCTGCTTACCACCGCCCAGCAACAGCAGGCCGGTGGTGATCTCAACGGCGCTTCGTCGAGCCTCGAGCGTGCTCAACGCGTTGCTCCTCGCGAACCACAAGTGTTGTATCGCCTGGCCCAGGTACGCCTGGCCCAGGGTGATGCGCCGCAAGCCGAGCAGTTCGCTCGCCGTGGTTTGACCCTGGCCAACGGTCGCCCCGACCTGCAAGCCAGCCTGTGGGGGTTGATCGGTGACGCGCGTGCCGCCCAAGGCGACGCTGCCGGCGCTGCCCAGGCTCGGGCAAAAGCCAAGGTCAGCCTCTGATGGATGGGCGGTTCCCGGCGATTGCCGAGCAGTTGTTATTGATCGAGCGAGAATTGCGCGTGCAGGGCTGGTGGGATGAAGTGCCCCCCAGCGCCGAAGCGCTCAGCAGCGTCGAGCCTTTTTCGGTCGACACATTGGATTTTCACCAATGGCTGCAATGGATATTCCTGGTACGCATGAAGCAGATCCTCGAACAGGACCTGCCTCTGCCCAACGCTTCTGGAATTCTGGAAATGGCCGAGATGGTCTATGCCGACCGTCCGCGAGAGAGCCTTGGCTTGCGTAATGCGCTGAAAAAGTTCGACCAACTGATCGCTGACGCTGGTTAATTGCCTGACTGTCGGTTTTTCCGGCAGTCTTGCGCATATTTCTACCGCTTGACGACATTCAGGCGAGTTTTATCCCTCCTCACAGGCCTTTCTTCTACGTTCTCATGCGCTTAGTCGGAAAAAAGCGCAATTATTGCTTGACTTGAAGGGCCTGAAACAGAAGAATCCAAAGTCCGCTGTATCGGGACTGCCAGAAGCAGTCCCGCTCGGCAGATCATGAGGCGCACACCCGCGCCGACCTGTAACACCCGCAACGCGTTACCTCGCGCTGGGTGGGAAAAGCCCGCAACACTTGGGACGATCCCAATACTTGCTCAGTCAGTGCTGACGTAGTCGGCGACCACCGTCGCTCATGCTCTGTTGAGAAGTAAACCTATTAAGACCCGTCGGTTTTTAACGGACGGTATTCTGGCGTTTTAGAGGTGAACAACGTGGAGCTTTTATCTGGCGGTGAGATGCTCGTCCGCTTTTTGCGTGACGAAGGCGTCGACTATATCTACGGGTACCCAGGTGGTGCTCTGCTGCATGTCTACGACGCACTGTTCAAGGAACCGGCTGTTACCCACATCCTGGTTCGCCACGAACAGGCCGCAACCCATATGGCTGACGGTTATGCCCGTGCCACCGGTAAAGCCGGCGTGGTACTGGTAACGTCCGGCCCAGGCGCAACCAATGCCATCACTGGCATCGCGACTGCTTATATGGACTCCATTCCCATGGTGATCATTTCCGGCCAGGTCGCCAGCACCATGGTCGGTACCGACGCGTTCCAGGAAACCGACATGATCGGTATCTCACGCCCGATCGTGAAACACAGCTTCATGATCAAGCACGCGTCGGAAATTCCGGAAATCATGAAAAAGGCGTTCTACCTCGCACAATCCGGTCGTCCGGGACCTGTCGTGGTGGATATTCCCAAGGACATGACCAACCCGGCCGAGAAATTCGAATACATTTTCCCGAAGAAAGCCAAGCTGCGCTCCTACAGCCCGGCCGTGCGTGGGCACTCGGGACAAATCCGCAAGGCGGCGGAAATGCTTCTCGCGGCCAAGCGCCCGGTGCTGTACTCCGGCGGCGGCGTGATTCTGGGGGGCGGCTCCGCACCGCTCACAGAATTGGCCAAGCTGCTCAACCTGCCGGTCACCAATACCTTGATGGGTCTTGGCGCATTCCCGGGTTCGGACCGTCAATTCGTCGGCATGCTCGGTATGCACGGCAGCTATACCGCCAACCTCGCCATGCACCACGCCGATGTGATTCTGGCGGTCGGCGCACGGTTCGATGACCGCGTGATCAACGGCGCGAGCAAGTTCTGCCCGAATGCCAAGATCATCCATATCGACATCGACCCGGCGTCCATTTCCAAGACCATCAAGGCCGACGTGCCAATCGTGGGCCCGGTGGAAAGCGTGCTGACCGAAATGGTCGCCGCGCTCAAGGACATCGGCGAAACGCCGAACAAGGAATCCGTTGCGAGCTGGTGGAAGCAGATCGACGAATGGCGCGGTGACCGCGGCCTGTTCCCGTACGACAAGGGCGACGGCAGCATCATCAAGCCACAAACCGTGATCGAAACCCTCTGCGAAGTGACCAAGGGCGACGCCTTTGTGACCTCCGACGTGGGCCAGCACCAGATGTTCGCCGCGCAGTACTACAAATTCGACAAGCCTAACCGCTGGATCAACTCCGGTGGCCTGGGCACGATGGGCTTTGGTTTTCCGGCGGCCATGGGCGTGAAGCTGAGCTTTCCGGATGCCGACGTTGCCTGTGTCACCGGTGAAGGCAGCATCCAGATGAACATCCAGGAACTGTCAACGTGCCTGCAGTACGGCCTTCCGGTGAAGATCGTCTGCCTGAACAATGGCGTGCTGGGCATGGTTCGCCAGTGGCAGGACATGAGCTACGGTAGTCGTCACTCCCATTCCTACATGGAATCGTTGCCGGATTTCGTCAAATTGGTTGAAGCCTATGGCCACGTCGGCATGCGCATCACCGATCTGAAAGATCTGAAGCCGAAGATGGAAGAGGCGTTCGCCATGAAGGACCGCCTGGTGTTCATCGATATTCAGGTGGATACCAGCGAGCACGTCTACCCGATGCAGATCAAAGACGGCTCGATGCGCGACATGTGGCTGAACAAGACGGAGCGTACTTAATCATGCGGCACATTATCTCCCTGCTTCTGGAGAACGAACCCGGCGCTCTGTCTCGTGTTGTCGGCCTGTTTTCGCAACGCAACTACAACATCGAAAGCCTGACCGTGGCCCCGACTGAAGACCCGACCTTGTCGCGCCTGACGTTGACCACCGTGGGCCACGATGAGGTGATCGAGCAGATCACCAAGAACCTCAACAAGCTGATCGAAGTGGTCAAGCTGGTCGACCTGTCGGAAAGTGCCCACATCGAGCGTGAGCTGATGCTGGTCAAGGTCAAGGCCACAGGTGCCCAGCGTGCCGAGATCAAGCGCACTACAGATATTTATCGCGGGCAGATCGTCGATGTGAGCGCCAGCGTTTATACCGTTCAACTGACCGGTACGAGCGACAAGCTGGACAGCTTCATCCAGTCGATCGGGACGGCCTCGATTCTGGAAACCGTACGCAGTGGTGTCACCGGGATTGCCCGTGGCGACAAAGTACTCAGCATCTAACCCAATTAGCGAATGGCCTTACGGCCTGGATATATAGAGGAACCTCATGAAAGTTTATTACGATAAAGATTGTGACCTGTCGATCATCCAGGGCAAGAAAGTCGCCATCATCGGTTACGGCTCCCAGGGCCACGCTCAAGCGTGCAACCTGAAAGATTCCGGCGTTGACGTCACCGTTGGCCTGCGCAAAGGCTCGGCGACCGTTGCCAAGGCTGAAGCCCATGGCCTGAAAGTGACTGACGTGGCTTCCGCTGTGGCGGCTGCCGACCTGGTCATGATCCTGACCCCGGACGAATTCCAATCCGCGCTGTACAAGAACGAAATCGAGCCGAACATCAAGAAGGGCGCCACCCTGGCCTTCTCCCACGGTTTCGCGATCCACTACAACCAGGTTGTGCCGCGCGCTGACCTCGACGTGATCATGATCGCGCCGAAGGCTCCGGGCCACACCGTACGTTCCGAGTTCGTCAAGGGTGGCGGTATCCCTGACCTGATCGCGATCTACCAGGACGCTTCGGGCAACGCCAAGAACGTTGCACTGTCCTACGCTGCCGGTGTCGGCGGTGGTCGTACCGGCATCATCGAAACCACCTTCAAGGACGAGACTGAAACCGACCTGTTCGGCGAACAAGCCGTACTGTGCGGTGGTACCGTTGAACTGGTGAAAGCCGGTTTCGAAACCCTGGTTGAAGCTGGCTACGCGCCGGAAATGGCCTACTTCGAATGCCTGCACGAACTGAAGCTGATCGTTGACCTCATGTACGAAGGCGGTATCGCCAACATGAACTACTCGATCTCCAACAACGCCGAATACGGCGAGTACGTGACCGGCCCGGAAGTGATCAACGCCGAGTCCCGTCAGGCGATGCGCAACGCCCTGAAACGTATTCAGGACGGCGAATACGCCAAGATGTTCATCAGCGAAGGCGCTACCGGCTACCCTTCGATGACCGCCAAGCGTCGTAACAACGCCGCCCATGGTATCGAAATCATCGGCGAGCAACTGCGTTCCATGATGCCGTGGATCGGTGCCAACAAGATCGTCGACAAAGCCAAGAACTAAGTCGCACGTATCAAGGGAAAACGCGGCTTCGGCCGCGTTTTTTCGTTTGGGTAAGCAGGTTCTGGTATAAAGCTGCATCGTTTGCGGGCGAACACTCGCCGCAAGTATCTGTCGAATTTTTTCACACCGTTGCAAGGTAAAGTCCATGAGCGAACGTCCCGAAGAGCCAAGCCAGGCTTCTGACGCCGAAAGCCTGCTGCCGATCGATGAACATGTCGAAGAAGGGCATGACGCGGAAGGCCGCAAGGTCCGGCATCGTGGCATCTATCTGCTGCCCAACCTGTTCACCACGGCGAACCTGTTTGCCGGCTTCTATTCCATCATCAACTCGATGAGTGCCCAGAGCGCATTGGCGGCGGGTGATGCCGTAAGTGCCAGCAAGTACTTCGGTTTTGCTGCCATCGCCATCTTCGTCGCCATGGTGCTTGATGGCCTGGATGGTCGTGTCGCGCGCATGACCAATACTCAAAGCGCCTTCGGTGCCGAGTACGACTCGTTGTCGGACATGGTTGCCTTTGGTGTCGCCCCGGCGTTGCTGGCGTTTGCCTGGGCGCTGGGTGACATGGGTAAGGTCGGCTGGATGGTGGCCTTTATCTATGTGGCGGGCGCGGCGTTGCGTCTGGCGCGCTTCAACACTCAGGTCGGTACTGCCGACAAGCGGTACTTCATTGGCCTGGCCAGCCCAGCGGCGGCGGGTGTGGTGGCGGGTATCGTCTGGGCGTTCAGTGACTACGGCATCCAGGGTTCGAAGATGTCGTTCCTGGTCGCCTTGATGGTCGCGGCAGCCGGCATGCTGATGGTCAGCAACATCAAGTACAACAGCTTCAAGGAGTTCGACCTCAAGGGGCGTGTGCCTTTCGTGGCGATTCTAGTGGTGGTGCTGGTGTTTGCGGTGGTGTTCAGCGACCCGCCGAGAATTCTATTGTTAGCTTTTCTGGTCTACGCCGCTTCCGGGCCGGTGCAGTACCTGCTGCATCTTCGCCGGGACAAAACATTGTCTTAATGTAATTTCCCCCATACTCCGCAGTCTATTGGTGCACCTGTCCTCCAATGCTGCGGAGTTGCCATGTTAATCAAGATCCCCAAAGCGTCCGATTGCCACGAATCGGATGTCACGCCTGAATCGTTCTACCTCTCTCGCCGCAGCTTGCTCGGTGGTGCGCTTGCCGGTATTGCCGCGAGCAGCTTGCCACGTTGGGCCAGTGCCGAAGAGGCGGCACGTTATGCCGATGTCGAGCCGGGCAGGGCGCCTGACTGGTTTACGCAAAAGCTTCCAGGCACCAAGTGGCAGGCTGTGACGGTCAAGGGCGAGGCCATCACGCCGTTCAAGGATGCAACCCACTACAACAACTTCTACGAGTTCGGCACAGACAAGGGCGATCCGGCGGCAAATGCGGGTTCGCTCAAGACTGAGCCCTGGAGTGTTGTGATTGATGGTGAAGTTGCGAAGCCGGGTCGCTACGCCTTGGAAGACTTCATGAAACCTTACGAATTGGAAGAGCGCGTCTACCGGCTGCGTTGCGTCGAAGCGTGGTCGATGGTGATTCCGTGGGTCGGCTTTCCTGTTTCCGCCTTGCTCAAGCAGGTTGAGCCTACTTCAAAGGCGAAATTCATCCGCTTCGAAACCCTACAGGATCCAAAGAGCATGCCGGGGCAGCGCTCCAGTTTCGGCTTGATCGACTGGCCTTATATAGAAGGGCTGCGTCTGGACGAGGCGATGAATCCATTGGCGATCCTTGCCGTGGGCATGTACGGGCGGGAGTTGCCTAACCAGAACGGGGCGCCCCTGCGTTTGGTCGTGCCTTGGAAGTATGGCTTCAAGAGTGTGAAGTCGATTGTGCGGATCAGTCTTGTCAGCGAGCAACCTAAAACGACCTGGCAGAGTATTGCAGCCGATGAGTATGGGTTTTATGCGAATGTGAACCCTACGGTTGACCATCCGCGCTGGACTCAGGCACGGGAGCGTCGTCTACCGAGCGGCCTTTTCAGCCCGAACGTGCGTGAGACGCAGATGTTCAATGGCTACGCGGATGAGGTCGCTGCTCTCTATACGGGCCTCGACCTGAAGAAGAATTACTGATGCGCTATCCGATCTGGCGCATCGGCGTCTTTATAGCCGCCGCTGTCTGGCCGTTGTTCTGGCTCTATGAAGCCTGGAGTTTTGCCCTGGGGCCCGACCCGGGCAAGGTGCTGGTGGATCGCCTGGGTCTGGGCACCTTGATCCTGTTGCTGATCACGCTGGCGATGACACCGCTGCAGAAGCTCAGCGGTTGGGCGGGGTGGATCGCCGTGCGCCGGCAGCTGGGTTTGTGGTGCTTTGCCTATGTGGTGCTGCACCTGGCGGCTTATTGCGGATTTGTCCTCGGGCTTGACTGGTCGCAGCTGGGCGTGGAGTTGCGTAAGCGTCCGTACATAATTGTTGGCGCCTTGGGGTTTTTGTCTCTATTGGTTTTGGCTGTGACCTCCAATCGTTACAGTCAGCGCCGGCTGGGCAGTCGCTGGAAGAAATTGCATCGCCTGGTGTACGTGATTCTAGGGCTCGGTTTGCTGCACATGCTGTGGATAGTGCGGGCTGATCTTAAGGAGTGGGCTATCTATGCTTCCATAGGTGCACTGCTTCTGTTGCTGCGCTTACCGCCAGTGATGCGTCGGATCCCGCGTCTTATTACTAAAAAAGCATCGCCAGCAACAAAAGCGTAATTAACCCTTGACGGCAGATTCTGTGCGCCTATAATTCGCCCCACTTCCGGCGCAGTCGAAACGGAAAACTTCTTGGTAAACAATGAGTTAAGTAGTTTTCGGCAGCAAGTTGCTTCAGTCCATCGAAGCCAAAAAGAAGTTGAAAAAGAGGTGTTGACAGCAGCGTGTAACGCTGTAGAATTCGCCTCCCGCTTACGAGAGATCGCAAGCGCAAGTGGTTGAAGTTGTTGAAGAAATCTTCGAAAACTTCTGAAAATAACCACTTGACAGCAAATGAGGCTGCTGTAGAATGCGCGCCTCGGTTGAGACGAATAGCTCTTAACCAACCGCTCTTTAACAACTGAATCAAGCAATTCGTGTGGGTGCTTGTGGAGTCAGACTGATAGTCAACAAGATTATCAGCATCACAAGTTACTCCGCGAGAAATCAAAGATGTAACCAACGATTGCTGAGCCAAGTTTAGGGTTTCTTAAAAACCCAAAGATGTTTGAACTGAAGAGTTTGATCATGGCTCAGATTGAACGCTGGCGGCAGGCCTAACACATGCAAGTCGAGCGGTAGAGAGAAGCTTGCTTCTCTTGAGAGCGGCGGACGGGTGAGTAATGCCTAGGAATCTGCCTGGTAGTGGGGGATAACGTTCGGAAACGGACGCTAATACCGCATACGTCCTACGGGAGAAAGCAGGGGACCTTCGGGCCTTGCGCTATCAGATGAGCCTAGGTCGGATTAGCTAGTTGGTGAGGTAATGGCTCACCAAGGCGACGATCCGTAACTGGTCTGAGAGGATGATCAGTCACACTGGAACTGAGACACGGTCCAGACTCCTACGGGAGGCAGCAGTGGGGAATATTGGACAATGGGCGAAAGCCTGATCCAGCCATGCCGCGTGTGTGAAGAAGGTCTTCGGATTGTAAAGCACTTTAAGTTGGGAGGAAGGGCAGTTACCTAATACGTGATTGTTTTGACGTTACCGACAGAATAAGCACCGGCTAACTCTGTGCCAGCAGCCGCGGTAATACAGAGGGTGCAAGCGTTAATCGGAATTACTGGGCGTAAAGCGCGCGTAGGTGGTTTGTTAAGTTGGATGTGAAATCCCCGGGCTCAACCTGGGAACTGCATTCAAAACTGACTGACTAGAGTGTGGTAGAGGGTGGTGGAATTTCCTGTGTAGCGGTGAAATGCGTAGATATAGGAAGGAACACCAGTGGCGAAGGCGACCACCTGGACCAACACTGACACTGAGGTGCGAAAGCGTGGGGAGCAAACAGGATTAGATACCCTGGTAGTCCACGCCGTAAACGATGTCAACTAGCCGTTGGGAGCCTTGAGCTCTTAGTGGCGCAGCTAACGCATTAAGTTGACCGCCTGGGGAGTACGGCCGCAAGGTTAAAACTCAAATGAATTGACGGGGGCCCGCACAAGCGGTGGAGCATGTGGTTTAATTCGAAGCAACGCGAAGAACCTTACCAGGCCTTGACATCCAATGAACTTTCCAGAGATGGATTGGTGCCTTCGGGAACATTGAGACAGGTGCTGCATGGCTGTCGTCAGCTCGTGTCGTGAGATGTTGGGTTAAGTCCCGTAACGAGCGCAACCCTTGTCCTTAGTTACCAGCACGTCATGGTGGGCACTCTAAGGAGACTGCCGGTGACAAACCGGAGGAAGGTGGGGATGACGTCAAGTCATCATGGCCCTTACGGCCTGGGCTACACACGTGCTACAATGGTCGGTACAGAGGGTTGCCAAGCCGCGAGGTGGAGCTAATCCCAGAAAACCGATCGTAGTCCGGATCGCAGTCTGCAACTCGACTGCGTGAAGTCGGAATCGCTAGTAATCGCGAATCAGAATGTCGCGGTGAATACGTTCCCGGGCCTTGTACACACCGCCCGTCACACCATGGGAGTGGGTTGCACCAGAAGTAGCTAGTCTAACCTTCGGGAGGACGGTTACCACGGTGTGATTCATGACTGGGGTGAAGTCGTAACAAGGTAGCCGTAGGGGAACCTGCGGCTGGATCACCTCCTTAATCGACGACATCAGCTGCTCCATAAGTTCCCACACGAATTGCTTGATTCATTGAAGAAGACGATAGAAGCAGCTTTAAGCTCCAAGCTGATAGCTCTTAGCTAATCAGTTGCGCTCGAAATTGGGTCTGTAGCTCAGTTGGTTAGAGCGCACCCCTGATAAGGGTGAGGTCGGCAGTTCGAATCTGCCCAGACCCACCAATTTTGTTATGGGGCCATAGCTCAGCTGGGAGAGCGCCTGCCTTGCACGCAGGAGGTCAACGGTTCGATCCCGTTTGGCTCCACCATTAACTGTTTCTGCTGTTAGAGTTTAGAAATGAGTATTCCGCTGTGAATATTGATTTCTAGTCTTTGATTAGATCGTTCTTTAAAAATTTGGGTATGTGATAGAAAGATAGACTGACCGTTACTTTCACTGGTAACGGCTCAGGCTAAGGTAAAATTTGTGAGTCGCTCTTAATTGAGTATGATCGAATTTTCGGCGAATGTTGTCTTCACAGTATAACCAGATTGCTTGGGGTTATATGGTCAAGTGAAGAAGCGCATACGGTGGATGCCTTGGCAGTCAGAGGCGATGAAAGACGTGGTAGCCTGCGAAAAGCTTCGGGGAGTCGGCAAACAGACTTTGATCCGGAGATGTCTGAATGGGGGAACCCAGCCATCATAAGATGGTTACCTTACACTGAATACATAGGTGTATGGAGCGAACCAGGGGAACTGAAACATCTAAGTACCCTGAGGAAAAGAAATCAACCGAGATTCCCTTAGTAGTGGCGAGCGAACGGGGACTAGCCCTTAAGTGGCTTTGAGATTAGCGGAACGCTCTGGAAAGTGCGGCCATAGTGGGTGATAGCCCTGTACGCGAAAATCTCTTAGTCATGAAATCGAGTAGGACGGAGCACGAGAAACTTTGTCTGAATATGGGGGGACCATCCTCCAAGGCTAAATACTACTGACTGACCGATAGTGAACTAGTACCGTGAGGGAAAGGCGAAAAGAACCCCGGAGAGGGGAGTGAAATAGATCCTGAAACCGTATGCGTACAAGCAGTGGGAGCCTACTTTGTTAGGTGACTGCGTACCTTTTGTATAATGGGTCAGCGACTTATTTTCAGTGGCGAGCTTAACCGAATAGGGGAGGCGTAGCGAAAGCGAGTCTTAATAGGGCGTCTAGTCGCTGGGAATAGACCCGAAACCGGGCGATCTATCCATGGGCAGGTTGAAGGTTGGGTAACACTAACTGGAGGACCGAACCGACTACCGTTGAAAAGTTAGCGGATGACCTGTGGATCGGAGTGAAAGGCTAATCAAGCTCGGAGATAGCTGGTTCTCCTCGAAAGCTATTTAGGTAGCGCCTCATGTATCACTGTAGGGGGTAGAGCACTGTTTCGGCTAGGGGGTCATCCCGACTTACCAAACCGATGCAAACTCCGAATACCTACAAGTGCCGAGCATGGGAGACACACGGCGGGTGCTAACGTCCGTCGTGAAAAGGGAAACAACCCAGACCGTCAGCTAAGGTCCCAAAGTTATGGTTAAGTGGGAAACGATGTGGGAAGGCTTAGACAGCTAGGAGGTTGGCTTAGAAGCAGCCACCCTTTAAAGAAAGCGTAATAGCTCACTAGTCGAGTCGGCCTGCGCGGAAGATGTAACGGGGCTCAAACCATACACCGAAGCTACGGGTATCACGTAAGTGATGCGGTAGAGGAGCGTTCTGTAAGCCTGTGAAGGTGAGTTGAGAAGCTTGCTGGAGGTATCAGAAGTGCGAATGCTGACATGAGTAACGACAATGGGTGTGAAAAACACCCACGCCGAAAGACCAAGGTTTCCTGCGCAACGTTAATCGACGCAGGGTTAGTCGGTCCCTAAGGCGAGGCTGAAAAGCGTAGTCGATGGAAAACAGGTTAATATTCCTGTACTTCTGGTTATTGCGATGGAGGGACGGAGAAGGCTAGGCCAGCTTGGCGTTGGTTGTCCAAGTTTAAGGTGGTAGGCTGGAATCTTAGGTAAATCCGGGATTCTAAGGCCGAGAGCTGATGACGAGTTGTCTTTTAGACGACGAAGTGGTTGATGCCATGCTTCCAAGAAAAGCTTCTAAGCTTCAGGTAACCAGGAACCGTACCCCAAACCGACACAGGTGGTTGGGTAGAGAATACCAAGGCGCTTGAGAGAACTCGGGTGAAGGAACTAGGCAAAATGGCACCGTAACTTCGGGAGAAGGTGCGCCGGTGAGGGTGAAGGACTTGCTCCGTAAGCTCATGCCGGTCGAAGATACCAGGCCGCTGCGACTGTTTATTAAAAACACAGCACTCTGCAAACACGAAAGTGGACGTATAGGGTGTGACGCCTGCCCGGTGCCGGAAGGTTAATTGATGGGGTTAGCTAACGCGAAGCTCTTGATCGAAGCCCCGGTAAACGGCGGCCGTAACTATAACGGTCCTAAGGTAGCGAAATTCCTTGTCGGGTAAGTTCCGACCTGCACGAATGGCGTAACGATGGCGGCGCTGTCTCCACCCGAGACTCAGTGAAATTGAAATCGCTGTGAAGATGCAGTGTATCCGCGGCTAGACGGAAAGACCCCGTGAACCTTTACTATAGCTTTGCACTGGACTTTGAATTTGCTTGTGTAGGATAGGTGGGAGGCTTTGAAGCGTGGACGCCAGTTCGCGTGGAGCCAACCTTGAAATACCACCCTGGCAACTTTGAGGTTCTAACTCAGGTCCGTTATCCGGATCGAGGACAGTGTATGGTGGGTAGTTTGACTGGGGCGGTCTCCTCCTAAAGAGTAACGGAGGAGTACGAAGGTGCGCTCAGACCGGTCGGAAATCGGTCGTAGAGTATAAAGGCAAAAGCGCGCTTGACTGCGAGACAGACACGTCGAGCAGGTACGAAAGTAGGTCTTAGTGATCCGGTGGTTCTGTATGGAAGGGCCATCGCTCAACGGATAAAAGGTACTCCGGGGATAACAGGCTGATACCGCCCAAGAGTTCATATCGACGGCGGTGTTTGGCACCTCGATGTCGGCTCATCACATCCTGGGGCTGAAGCCGGTCCCAAGGGTATGGCTGTTCGCCATTTAAAGTGGTACGCGAGCTGGGTTTAGAACGTCGTGAGACAGTTCGGTCCCTATCTGCCGTGGACGTTTGAGATTTGAGAGGGGCTGCTCCTAGTACGAGAGGACCGGAGTGGACGAACCTCTGGTGTTCCGGTTGTCACGCCAGTGGCATTGCCGGGTAGCTATGTTCGGAATAGATAACCGCTGAAAGCATCTAAGCGGGAAACTAGCCTCAAGATGAGATCTCACTGGGACCTTGAGTCCCCTGAAGGGCCGTCGAAGACTACGACGTTGATAGGTTGGGTGTGTAAGCGCTGTGAGGCGTTGAGCTAACCAATACTAATTGCCCGTGAGGCTTGACCATATAACACCCAAGCAATTTGACTACTCCTGACTTTAAAAAAGCAGAAGCATCAGATTGCGGTGTGTGAAGACGCAATGAACCGAAAGTTCGATACTCACAAAACACCAATTTCTATTACATACCCAATTTGCTGAAGCGAGGCCATCTGGCCACGACTCAGTACCCGAATTTCTTGACGACCATAGAGCATTGGAACCACCTGATCCCATCCCGAACTCAGTAGTGAAACGATGCATCGCCGATGGTAGTGTGGGGTTTCCCCATGTGAGAGTAGGTCATCGTCAAGATTAAATTCCGAAACCCCATTTGCGAAAGCAGATGGGGTTTTGTTTTGGGCGGTCGAAAAGTGCCAACACGCTCATTGCAGTGGCCTTCAGTGCTAAAGTCCACGCCTCGATTCTTGCTTTCCCAAGGAAACCGTTATGCCGGGTGCGACGTCCCTCAGCGCTGGATTCATGGTGGTTCACGGTAACCGCCTGGACGAGTTGCGCAGCCTGGTAGTCAGCTGGATGCGCCGTTATCCCCTGGCGCCTTTGGAAAACGAAATCGCTCTGGTCCAAAGCAATGGCATCGCCCAATGGCTCAAGCTCGCCTTGGCCGAAGATCCGCAAGAGGACGATATGGGCGGCTGTGGCATTGCAGCGGCAATCGATGTGCAACTGCCCGGCAGCTTCATGTGGCAGCTCTATCGCATGGTCCTGGGTCGTGACGAAATCCCCCCTAAGTCTTTGCTTGATAAGGCACCGCTGACGTGGCGACTCATGCGCCTGCTCCCGCAGCTTATCGACCAACCCCATTTCGAGCCGCTGCAACGCTTCCTGACCCACGACACCGACCTACGCAAGCGCTACCAGCTCGCCGAGCGCCTGGCCGACCTCTTCGACCAATACCAGGTGTATCGTGCCGATTGGCTGGAAGACTGGGCCGCAGGGCGCCATCAGTTACGCAATGGACGCGGCGAATCCAAACCCCTTAACACTGCGAACTGTTGGCAGGCCGAGTTATGGCGCGCGTTGCTGCTCGACGTAGGCGCGCAGGGCATGGCCGAGAGTCGTGCCGGCGTTCATCAGCGTTTTATCGAGCGCATCAACACGCTCGAGCAAGCGCCGCCTGGCCTGCCTTCCCGCGTGATCGTCTTCGGCATTTCATCACTGCCCGCCCAAGCGCTTGAAGCCCTGGCGGGCCTGGCCCGTTTCAGCCAAGTGCTGCTATGCGTGCACAACCCTTGCCGCCATCATTGGTCAGACATCGTGGCCGACAAGGACCTGCTGCGTAACGAATACAAGCGCCAAGCGCGCAAAGCGGGCATGCCAGTCACCATCGACCCACAAACCCTGCACCAACATGCCCATCCGCTGCTCGCCGCCTGGGGCAAGCAGGGCCGTGACTACATCAGCCTGTTGGACAGTTACGACGACCCCAACAGCTACCGCGCCGCCTTCCGTGATGGGCGTATCGACCTGTTCAGCGACAGCCAGCCTACCACGCTGCTCAACCAGCTTCAGGACGATATCCTTGAACTGCGCCCACTCGACGAAACCCGTGAATGCTGGCCTGCAGTCGACCTGAAGCGCGACTCATCCATTCGCTTTCACATTGCCCACAGCGCCCAACGCGAAGTGGAAATTCTCCACGACCAATTGCTTCAACGCTTCAGCGCCGATCCCACCTTGCGCCCTCGGGACATCATCGTCATGGTCCCCGATGTCGACAGCTATGCGCCGCACATTCGCGCGGTTTTCGGCCAACTGGAAAGAAACGACCCACGCTTCATTCCGTTCACCCTGACAGACCAAGGCCAACGCGGTCGTGACCCGCTGCTGATTGCCGTCGAGCACCTGCTCAAGCTCCCCGACAGCCGCTTCCCCGTCAGCGAGATTCTCGACCTGTTGGATGTTCCCGCCCTGCGCGAACGTTTCGCCATCAATGAACGCGACCTGCCGACGCTGCACCGCTGGATTGAAGGCGCGGGTATTCGCTGGGGTCTCAATGCCGAGCAGCGTGCCGGCCTGGGGCTGCCCGAGGCGCTGGAGCAGAACAGTTGGCGATTCGGCCTGCGGCGGATGCTGCTGGGTTACGCCGTCGGCACCGGTGTCGCGTGCGATGGCATCGAGCCCTACGACGAGATCGGTGGGCTCGATGCGGCGCTGATCGGCCCACTGGTCGCCTTGCTCGACGCATTAAACGACGCCCATCAAGCGCTGTCACAACCAGCCCCTCCCCACGAATGGGGCGAGCGTCTGCAACGCTTGATGCAGCAGTTTTTCATGCCCAGCAGCGAGCACGATGACTACCTGTTGGGTCAACTCGAACAGTTAAGAGAAACCTGGCTGGAAACCTGCGAGTCTGTTGGCCTGCAGGACGAGTTACCGCTCACTGTAGTTCGCGAGGCGTGGTTAGCCGGGCTTGACCAAGGCCGCCTGTCCCAGCGCTTCCTCGCGGGTGCGGTCAATTTTTGTACCCTGATGCCCATGCGCGCAATCCCGTTCAAGCTGGTGTGCCTGCTCGGCATGAACGACGGCGACTACCCGCGTGCCCAGCCCCCGCTGGACTTTGACCTGATGGGCAGCGACTACCGGCCCGGCGATCGTTCCCGCCGCGAGGACGACCGCTACCTGCTGCTCGAAGCCCTGCTTTCCGCGCGCGACCAGCTCTATATCAGCTGGGTCGGCCGCAGTATCCGCGACAACAGTGAGCGCCCGGCCTCGGTGCTGATCGGCCAACTGCGCGACCATCTCGCCAGCGGCTGGCATAACGCCGATAGCCAAGAACCCCTGATCGAAGCGATGACCCAGGAACACCCGCTCCAACCGTTCAGCGCCCGCTACTTCCATGAAGGCGACCCGTTGTTCAGTTACGCCCGCGAATGGCAGTTGCTGCACGAAGCGCCGGCCGCAATGGCCCACGACCACGCGCTGGCACCGCACCATCAGGAAGAGCCCCTGAGCCTCGGCCAGTTGCAGGATTTCCTGCGCAATCCGGTAAAGCATTTCTTCAGCCAACGCCTGAAAGTGTTCTTCGAAGCTGCCGAAGTACCACTGGCCGACGAAGAGCCCTTCGTCCTCGACGCGCTGCAACGCTACAGCCTCAGCGACAGTCTGCTGAGCGCCGCACTGGCCCGGCCCGACCAGCTTGATCAGGCCCTCAACGCCCAAGCTTTACGCCTGCAAGGCAGTGGCCTGCTGCCTATGGTCGGTTTCGGCGAATGCCTGCGCAATGAGCTGATCGAGCCGTTGCCGGATCTGTTGCAGCGCTACCAACACCTCCTGGCGCTTTGGCCAACCCCGCACGCCGGCGCGGAACCGATCAGTTTCGAGTACCAAGGCATTCAGCTTGAAGGCTGGATCAGCGGCCTGCATCGACGCAGTGATGGCGGATTGTTAAGCGTGACCACCATTCCCAACAGCATCGGTTCGATCAAGACGCGCAAGTGGCACCGGCTGATTCGCCCCTGGGTCAATCACGTGGTCGCCTGTGCGTGTGGCGTGCCGTTGAGCACCGGGCTGGTGGCCAGTGACGACACCTTGCTGCTGGCCCCACTGGACACCGCCACCGCGCAGCATATCCTCGCCGACCTGCTGCTCGCCTGGCACACCGGCATGAGCAAACCGCTGCCCGTCGCGGTAAAAACCGCCTTTGCCTGGCTCGGCCAGACCGACCCCGCCAAGGCCCACGCTGCTGCCAGCAAAGCCTACGAGGGCGACGGCATCACCACCGACGGTGAGCGCCGTGAAACGCCCGCGCTCACTCGTCAGTTCCCCGACTACGCCACGCTGGTCGCCAGCGAAGAATTCGAAGGTTGGTGCGAAACCCTGTATCGCCCCCTGATCAGCGCCCCCTGGCGTTCACTGTCCAGCGCGGAGGCCGGCGCATGAGTAACAAGCCCTTGGCCCTGGCCTTCCCGCTCAAAGGCAGCCAACTGATCGAAGCCAGCGCCGGCACCGGCAAAACTTTCACGATTTCGGCCCTGTACCTGCGCCTGGTCCTCGGCAACGGTGGTGAGGCGTCCGGCTTCGGCCGCGAACTGCTGCCGCCGCAGATTCTGGTGGTGACCTTCACCGACGCCGCCACCAAGGAGTTGCGTGAACGTATCCGTATCCGCCTGGCCGAAGCGGCGCGGTTCTTCCGTGGCGAAATCGAGCCGCCTGACGCCTTGATCGCCGACCTGCGTAATCAATACCCCGAGGAGCAGTGGCCCGCCTGCGCCAATCGCTTGGACATCGCTGCGCAATGGATGGACGAAGCGGCCGTCTCGACGATCCACAGTTGGTGCCAGCGTATGCTGCGCGAGCACGCCTTCGACAGCGGCAGCCTGTTTACCCAGACCCTGGAGACCGATCACAGCGACCTGCTCGGTGAAGTGCTGCGCGACTACTGGCGCTTGTTCTGCTACCCGATGCACGACGACGCACTCAACTGGGTGCGCAACAACTGGGGTGGCCCGGCCGCGTTGATGCCACGGGTGCGTGCGCTGTTCGGCAGTGAGCGGCCCGCCGAGGACAGCCGCGAGCCGGCCGACATGATCACCGCCTGCCTGCAGGAGCGCCGCGAGGCGTTGACCCGCATCAAGGCGCCTTGGCTGCAATGGGCCGCCGAGCTGCGCGAGCTGTGCCTGCAAGCCGTTGCTGCCAAGGCGGTCGATGGGCGCAAAATGCAGGCGCGTTACTTCGAGCCCTGGTTCGAAAAAATCAGCGCCTGGGCCGCCGACGAAACCCTGGAACAACTGGATATCGGCACCGGCTTTATCCGGCTGACCCCCGACGGCATGGCCGAAGCCTGGAAAGGCGAGCCGCCACGGCATCCCGGCATCGACGCCATGGCCGGCCTTAAAGCCGCCCTTGACGCACTGCCCACCCCGGACGCCGCTGTGTTGCAACACGCCGCCGCCTGGGTGGGCAAGCGCTTCGAAGAAGAGAAGCGGCGCCGCGCCGAAATGGGCTTCGACGACATGCTGATCCGCCTCAACGCCGCGCTCCAGGCCGACGGTGGCGAGCGCCTCGCCAGTGTGATCCGCGAGCAATTCCCGGTGGCCTTGATCGATGAATTCCAAGACACCGACCCCGTGCAATACAGCATCTTCGACAGCATTTACCGCATCGAAGAAAACCACCTGGACAGCGGCCTGTTCCTGATCGGCGACCCCAAACAGGCGATCTACGCCTTCCGCGGCGCGGATATCTACACCTACCTGCGCGCCCGGCAGTCCACCACCGGGCGCCACCACACCCTGGGCACCAACTTCCGCTCCGGCCATGCGATGGTCGAGGCGGTGAACCATGTGTTCCAGCGTGCAGAAACCGGCCGGGGCGCCTTCCTGTTTCGTGAGCCCGACGGCCATAACCCGGTGCCGTTTCACCCGGTGCTGTCCCAGGGCCGCAAGGAACAGCTGCAGGTCGACGGCCAAACGCTGCCGGCGATGAACCTTTGGCACCTGCCCACCGA
Source organism: Pseudomonas sp. R4-35-07 (assembly GCF_003852235.1). Classification (NCBI taxonomy): domain Bacteria; kingdom Pseudomonadati; phylum Pseudomonadota; class Gammaproteobacteria; order Pseudomonadales; family Pseudomonadaceae; genus Pseudomonas; species Pseudomonas sp. R4-35-07. Next base: position 4,871,326 of record NZ_CP027732.1, on the reverse strand, counting down.
CCAGCCGATTTCCAATGTGCTGTATCGCCAGCAACTGGCCGCCGCCTGCGCCACGCACATCGTCGCGTTGCTCAATGGCGGGCAGCAAGGCAGCGCGGGTTTTTTCAAAGACAACACCTTCAACGGCGTGCTGCCGTCAGATATCGCCATCCTCGTACGAGACGGCAAGGAAGCCCAGGCCGTGCGCGCCGAGTTGGCGGCGCGGGGCGTGCGCAGCGTGTACCTGTCGGATAAAGACTCGGTCTTCGCCGCCCAGGAAGCCCACGACCTGCTGGCCTGGCTCAAGGCCTGCGCCGAACCGGACGTCGAACGCCCGCTGCGCGCGGCCCTGGCCTGTGTCACCTTGAACTTGTCATTGGCGGAGCTGGAGCGTCTGAACCAGGACGAACTGGCGTGGGAAAGCCGCGTGATGCAGTTCCGTGGCTACCGCACGATCTGGCGCACCCAAGGCGTGCTGCCGATGCTGCGCCGCCTGCTGCATGACTTCAAGCTGCCGCAAACCCTGATCGCCCGCAGCGATGGCGAGCGAGTGCTGACCAACCTGTTGCACCTCAGCGAACTGCTGCAACAGGCGGCGTCGGAACTGGACGGCGAGCAAGCGTTGATTCGCCATCTTGCCGAGCACCTGGCGCTGTCGGGTCAGGCCGGTGAAGAGCAGATCCTGCGCCTTGAAAGCGATGAGCAACTGGTCAAGGTGGTGACGATCCACAAATCCAAGGGCCTGGAATACGACCTGGTGTTCCTGCCCTTCATCTGTTCGGCCAAGCCGGTGGACGGCACGCGGTTGCCGCTGCATTACCACGACGAGCAGGGCAAATCCCACGTCAGCCTGCGGCCCACCGCAGAGTTGATCGCCCAGGCCGACGATGAGCGCCTGGCCGAAGACCTGCGCTTGCTGTATGTCGCCCTGACCCGCGCCAAACACGCCTGCTGGCTGGGTATCGCCGACCTCAAGCGCGGCAACAGCAGCAGCTCCGTGCTGCACCTTTCGGCGCTGGGCTATTTGCTCGGCGCCGGTGCACCGCTGGGGGCGTCCGCCGACCTGGCGCGCTGGTTGATGGCGCTGCAGGAAGGCTGCCCGACCATCAGCTATGCCCATGTGCCGCAAGCGCAAGACACTGTGTTTCATCCACCGCGCAACGACGCCACCTTGCTGGCCCCGCTGCTGCCTAAACGCAAGGCCGCAGAAAACTGGTGGATTGCCTCCTACAGCGCCTTGCGCATTGGCGATAGCATGAGCGCCGCCAATCTCGAAGCGCCTGAAAGCCCACAGGCCCAGAAACTCTTCGATGACGAACGCCTTGATCCCGATGCACCACGGGAAGTGGCGGCGTCCGGCGGCGATATTCATCGTTTCCCACGCGGTCCCAATCCAGGCACCTTCCTTCACGGCTTGTTGGAATGGGCCGGTGAAGAAGGCTTCAACCTGAGCCCCGAGGCCATCGAAAAGGCCGTCGGCGCCCGCTGTAACCGCCGCCATTGGGAAGGCTGGATCATCACCCTCAGCGCCTGGCTTGGCCACGTGTTGCAAACGCCGCTGCCTGTGTACGACGCCCGCGTCAGCCTCAGCGCCCTGCAGCAGTACCAGATCGAAATGGAGTTCTGGTTCGCCAGCCATAAAGTCGACGTGCTCGCCCTCGACAAGCTGGTGTGCCAGTACACCCACCACGGCGTCTCCCGCGTGGCGGCCGAACCGGTGTTGCTCAACGGTATGTTCAAGGGCTTTATCGACCTGACCTTCGAGCACGACGGTCGCTATTACGTGGCTGACTACAAATCCAACTGGCTCGGCCCTGACGATTCGGCCTACACCCTGGAAGCCATGGAACAGTCGATCCTCGAGCATCGGTACGACCTGCAATACGTACTTTACCTGCTGGCCCTGCATCGCCAACTCAAGGCGCGCCTGCCCGATTACGACTACGAACGCCACATCGGCGGCGCCCTGTACCTGTTCCTGCGCGGTACGCAATCGGTGAGCCAGGGCGCGTATTTCACCCGGCCACCGCGAGAACTGATCGAAGGGCTGGACCTGTTGTTCCAAGGCAAGCCGATCCCGCCCAAAGCCGAGCCCGCCTGGGAACAAGGAGTGCTGCTATGAGCCTGTCGCCGTTACTGCCGCAAGAGCTGACACCCCTCAGCCGCGCCGCCGACCTGGTGCAATTGCTCGAGCGTTGGGTCGAGCGTGGTTGGCTACGGGCCCTGGACAAAGCCTTCGTCGGCTTCCTGCATGAGCTTGACCCACAAGCCGATCCCTTGGTGTTGCTGGCGGCGGCGTTGACCAGCCACCAATTGGGTCACGGCCATGTGTGCCTCGACCTGTTCGAAACCCTCAAGGCGCCGGACTTTGCCTTGTCGCTGCCGCCTGAAGGCGACCTGCAAACCGGCGCGATGCTGTTGCCGTCGCAATTGCTCGAAGGTTTGGACGGCGCCCCCTGGTGTCATGCCCTGGCTGCCAGCCCCTTGGTCGCGCTGGCCGTCGATGGCAGTGAGTCGGCCCGAAGCCGTCCGTTGGTGCTGTCCGGAAAGCGCCTCTATCTGCGCCGCTATTGGGCGTATGAACGGCGCATCGACAGCGCCTTGCGCCTGCGGCTGGCCAGCCACGAAAGCGTCGCCACCGATTTGCCGCAGCGGCTCAATGGTTTGTTCGATCAACCGGCGCCCGATGGCGTGATCGACTGGCAAAAACTGGCCTGTGCCCTGGCCACCCGTGGCGCGTTCAGCATCGTCACGGGCGGCCCCGGCACCGGCAAGACCACCACCGTGGTGCGCCTGCTCGCGCTGTTGCAGGCGCCGGCCGTGGAAAGCGGCAATCCCTTGCGTATCCGCCTGGCCGCGCCCACCGGTAAAGCCGCTGCCCGTCTCACCGAGTCCATCAGCCAGCAAGTGCTGTCGCTGAAAGTGCCCGACACTGTGCGTGAAAAAATCCCGACCCAGGTCACCACGGTTCACCGCTTGCTGGGCAGTCGCCCGGGTACTCGGCATTTTCGTCATCACGTCGGCAACCCATTGCCGCTGGATGTGCTGGTGGTGGACGAAGCGTCGATGATCGACCTGGAAATGATGGCCAACCTGCTCGACGCCTTGCCACCCCATGCTCGCCTGGTGCTGCTGGGTGACAAGGACCAGCTCGCTTCGGTAGAGGCGGGCGCGGTGCTCGGCGATTTGTGCCGCGACGCCGAGGCCGGTTGGTACAGCCCGGCCACGCGCCAATGGCTGCAAGCGGTCAGCGCTGAAAATCTCGCCGACAGCGGTTTGCAGGAGGACCTCGACGGAACTCATCCCCTGGCCCAGCAGGTGGTGATGCTGCGCTACTCGCGGCGTTTCGGCGAGGGCAGCGGCATCGGCCAACTGGCGCGCTGGGTGAACCAGCAGAACGCTGAGCAAGCGCGCAAGCTGCTGGCCGCGCGCAGTCATGACGACCTGTTCTGCCTCAGCCTCAAGGGCGAGCATGATCATGCCCTTGAGCGCCTGGTACTGGACGGGCAGGGCGCCGGCGCCCAGGGCTATCGCTATTACCTGAACCTGCTGCACTCGGCGCGGCCTGCACTGGACACCCCGCGTGACGACCACGCCTGGACCCACTGGGCGCAACAACTGCTGCAAGCCTTCGACGCGTTCCAGCTGCTCTGCGCGGTGCGCAAAGGCCCGTGGGGCGTCGAAGGCTTGAACCTGCGCATCACCGCCGCCTTGCGCAAGGTGCGGCTGATCGAAGGCGACGAGCAGTGGTATGAAGGCCGTCCGGTGTTGATGACTCGTAACGACTACGGCCTGGGCCTGATGAACGGTGATATCGGCATCGCCTTGAAATTGCCCGAAAGCGACGGCGGGCCCCAGGTGCTGCGCGTGGCTTTCCCGCGCAATGACGGCCAGGGGGGCGTGCGCTTCGTGCTGCCCAGCCGGCTCAACGACGTGGAAACCGTGTATGCCATGACCGTGCACAAATCCCAGGGGTCAGAGTTCACTCACACCGCGCTGATCCTGCCGGACGCGCTGAACCCGGTGCTGACCAAAGAACTCATCTACACCGGTATCACGCGTGCCAAGCGCTGGTTCAGCCTGATCGAACCCCGTGCCGGAGTCTTTGAGGAAGCCGTACGGCGCAGGGTCAAACGCTTGAGCGGGCTGATGCTGGAGTTGGACGCCACGCCCGCAGAAGCTGACTGAGTGGTCATGTAAGATTTCTGATTCAGATGACTGATTTTTCTGAAAAAATAGTCAGCCCCGCGAAAGCCCGTGCGTCGTGGGATTTTCCGCCGCTGTGCTATCGTTGCGGCATTACCTTGAAATTTCTTGAGAGAATTGCTGCATGAACGTGGCTGTCTCGCTCACCGAGCGTAGTTTGAGCTGGAGACGCCTGTTGCGGGTGGCGGTGCTATGCCTGCTCGCCCCGCAGGCATGGGCTCAAACATCCAGCCTGGCTGAACAGCGCGCCCAGGCGGTGACCCAGGTCGTGCTCGGCATCCTCAGTTACGCCCGCTGGCCGGTGGAGCCTGCGCAACTGCGCTTGTGCATCGTCGGGCCTACCCAATACACCGACGACCTGATCAAAGGCACCACCCAGGCGACCGGCCGTCCGGTGACGGTGCGCCGCCTGCTGGCGAGCCATCCCGATATTGTCAGTGCCTGCGACGCCGTTTACATCGGCAAACTCAGCGCTGACGAACGCAGCGCATTGTTTACCTCATTGATAGGCCACCCGGTGCTCAGCATCAGCGAAGGCGGTGACCAATGCACCGTGGGTAGCCTGTTCTGCCTGCGGGTGAGCGATGTGCAAGTGTCGTTCGAGGTGAACCTGGACTCCGTCGCCCGCAGCGGCGTACGCATTCATCCCAGCGTGCTGCAACTGTCGCGCCGTCGAGCGCCGGCGCCATGAAGCCTGCTAAGGCGCGGCCGACCCTGGGTTCGGTCATCGGCCGGGGGCACCTGATTCTGGCGTTGGTGGCGGTGACCCTGGCCAGTGTGTCCCTGACCCTGCTCGGCGTGCTGGCGCTACGCGTGTACGCCGAACATAACCTGCACTTGATCGCCCGCTCGATCAATTACACCGTGGAAGCGGCGGTGGTGTTCGACGACAGTGCCGCAGCCACCGAAGCCCTCAGCCTGATTGCCCAGGCCGAAGAAGTGGCCCAGGCCGAAGTCTTCGATGCAAATGGCAAGCTACTGGCGCAGTGGGTCCGGCCGAACACTGGCATGTTGTCACGGGTTGAGCTTGAGCTGGCGCATGCCTTGCTCGAACAGCCCATCAGCCAACCGATCCTCCATCAAGGGCAAACGGTCGGCAGCATCCACCTGACCGGGCATGGCGGCAGCCTGCTGCGCTTCCTGCTCAGCGGCCTGGCGGGCATTGTGATCTGCACCGCGCTCAGCGCCTGGGTCGCGTTGCACCTGGCGCGGCGCCTGTTGAACGGTATCACCGGGCCGCTGCAAAGCCTCGCCGCCGTGGCCCACGCTGCGCGCAGCGAACGTGACTTCGACCGCCGCGTGCCGCCGGCGCAGATCGCTGAACTCGACAGTCTGGGCAGCGACTTCAACGCCCTGCTTGGCGAGATGGAAGCCTGGCAGAACCACCTGCAAAGCGAAAACGAAACCCTTGCCCACCAGGCCAGCCACGACAGCCTCACCGGCCTGCCCAACCGTGCGTTCTTCGAAGGCCGGTTGATTCGTGCCTTGCGCAGCGCCGCCAAGACCAATGAGCGGGTGGCGGTGCTGTTTCTCGACAGCGATCGTTTCAAAGACATCAACGATAACTTCGGCCACGCCGCCGGCGATGCGGTGCTGATGGCCGTCGCCGAGCGCGTGCGTGCACAACTGCGCGAAGACGACTTGGTGGCCCGGCTGGGCGGCGATGAGTTCGCCGTGCTGCTCGCGCCGCTGCACAAAGCCGAAGATGCACAGCGCATCGCCGACAAGATCATTGCCAGCATGGACGCGCCGATCCCACTGCCCGGCAACACTCAGGTGGTGACCTCCCTCAGTATCGGCATCGCCATTTATCCCGAGCATGGCGCCACGCCCGGCACCCTGCTCAATGCCGCCGACGCGGCGATGTACCAGGCCAAACGGCTGTCCTCGGGCAGCCGGCAAACGGCGGAGTCGGAGCATTCCGTCGTCAATGTCCAACACAGGAGCTGATCCCTTGTTTTCTAACCTACGCGTTCTATTCATCACCTTGCTCGTCGCCTGCCTGGCCCTCGGCGGCTGCCAGACCCCACCGGCCAAAGGCCTGACCCCGGCGCAAGTCACCGTGCTCAAACAGCAGGGTTTCGAGCTGACTGACGAAGGCTGGGCCTTCGGCCTGTCTGGCAAGGTGCTGTTTGGCAGCGACGTCGAAAGCCTCAACAAGCCCAGCACCGACATCGTCGAGCGCATCGGCAAAGCCCTGGTGGGCGCAGGCATCGAACGCGTACGCGTCGACGGCCACACCGACGCGTCGGGCAAAGAGATCTACAACCAGACCTTGTCCCTGCGCCGCGCCAAAAGCGTGGGCGAGGTGCTGACCCGGGTGGGCATGAAAGAACAAAACATCCAACTGCGCGGCCTGGGCAGCAGCGAGCCGGTGGCGGCAAATACAACCACGGCGGGGCGCACCGAGAATCGTCGCGTGTCGATCGTAGTCATCGCGGACTAAAGCATTTCCCTTTTTTCAATCTGAAATGCTTTCCCAATGTGGGAGGGGGCTTGCTCCCGATAGCAGTGTGTCAGCCAATACATCGGGTGACTGACACGCCGCCATCGGGAGCAAGCCCCCTCCCACATTTGCGCTGGTGCGGTGCTATCAATCAGCAAACCGCATCTCCCGCGTTTCCCCCATCAACAACCCCCGATTCTGCTCCGTCACCTCGCGGATGTAGTCCCACAACAACGTAATCCGCTTCAACTTGCGCAAATCTTCCCGGCAATACATCCAGAACTGCCGCGTAATCGCGATCTGCTCCCCCAGCACCGGCAGCAACCGTGGGTCCTGCGCCGCCAGAAAGCACGGCAATATCGCCATCGACCGCCCCTGCTGCGCCGCCACGTACTGGGCGATCACACTGGTGCTGCGCAAACTGGCGCTGGCGCCGGGCACTACATTTGCCAGGTACAGCAGCTCCGAGCTGAACGCCAAATCATCCACATAGCTGATAAACGGATGCTCGGCCAGATCCGCCGGGCGTTGGATCGGCGGGTGTTGGTCGAGGTAGTCCTGGGTTGCGTACAACTGCAGTGTGTAGTCGCACAGTTTGCAGCACACATAGGGCCCGTGTTCCGGGCGTTCCAGAGCGATGACGATGTCGGCTTCGCGCTTGGACAGGCTGATGAAGTGCGGCAGGGGGAGGATGTCGACCGAGATCGCCGGGTAGGTATCGACGAAATGACTCAGTTGCGGGGTGATGAAAAAACTGCCGAAGCCTTCGGTGCAGCCCATGCGCACATGCCCGGACAGCGCCACGCCAGAGCCGGAGACTTGTTCGCAAGCCATGTGCAAGGTGCTTTCGATGGATTCGGCGTAGCCCAGCAAGCGCTGGCCTTCGGCGGTGAGCACAAAACCGTTGGTCCGGGATTTTTCGAACAGCAGGGTGCCGAGTGACACTTCCAATGAACTGATGCGCCGCGACACGGTGGTGTAGTCCACCGCCAGGCGCTTGGCGGCCACGCTGGCCTTGCGGGTGCGGGCCACTTCGAGGAAAAACTTCAGGTCATCCCAGTTCAGGGAGCCCAATGATGTGATGTTTTTTTGCATATTGGACCGGCTTTTATGTGCGTTCTTATTAGAGATTTGCACATCTATACTCCAAAAACAGTCCGAACGCCTCCTTCTTCAAGGCGATTCACTCTCTGCATAACAACAAGATTCCGGAGACCCTCATGAACGCATCTGCCGATATTTCCGTCCAACAGGTCAAGTTGCTGATCAACGGCGAGTGGGTCGAGTCCAAGACCACCGAATGGCAAGACATCGTCAACCCGGCTACCCAGCAGGTGCTGGCCAAAGTCCCGTTCGCCACCGCCGATGAGGTCAACGCCGCCATCGACGCCGCTCATCGCGCCTTCCAGACCTGGAAGCTGACCCCGATCGGCGCGCGCATGCGCATCATGCTCAAGCTGCAAGCCTTGATCCGCGAACACTCCAAGCGCATCGCCGTGGTGCTCAGCGCCGAGCAGGGCAAGACCATTGACGACGCCGAGGGCGATATTTTCCGTGGGCTTGAAGTGGTGGAACACGCCTGTTCCATCGGCACCCTGCAAATGGGTGAATTCGCCGAGAACGTCGCCGGTGGCGTCGACACCTACACCCTGCGCCAGCCCATCGGCGTCTGCGCCGGCATCACGCCGTTCAACTTCCCAGCGATGATTCCGCTATGGATGTTCCCGATGGCCATCGCCTGCGGCAACACCTTTGTACTCAAGCCTTCCGAGCAGGACCCACTGTCGACCATGCTGCTGGTGGAGCTGGCGTTGGAAGCCGGTGTGCCGGCCGGCGTGCTCAACGTAGTGCACGGCGGCAAGGACGTGGTGGATGCGCTGTGCACCCACAAGGATATCAAGGCGGTTTCGTTCGTTGGCTCCACCGCCGTGGGCACGCATGTCTACGACCTGGCCGGTAAACACGGCAAGCGTGTGCAGTCGATGATGGGCGCCAAGAACCACGCGGTGGTGCTGCCGGATGCCAATCGCGAGCACACCCTCAATGCCCTGGTCGGTGCTGGTTTCGGCGCTGCGGGCCAGCGTTGCATGGCCACCTCGGTGGTGGTGCTGGTGGGTGCGGCCAGGCAATGGTTGCCGGATCTCAAGGCGCTGGCGCAGAAACTCAAGGTCAACGCGGGCAGCGAAGCGGGCACCGATGTCGGCCCGGTGATTTCCAAGCGGGCCAAGGCGCGCATCCTGGAACTGATCGAAAGCGGTGTGAAACAAGGCGCGAAGCTGGAGCTGGACGGCCGTGACATCACGGTGCCGGGTTTCGAGCACGGCAATTTTGTCGGCCCGACGCTGTTCTCGGGCGTGACCACCGACATGCGCGTCTACACCGAGGAAATCTTCGGCCCGGTTCTGGTGGTGCTGGAGGTCGATACCCTCGATGAGGCCATTGCGCTGGTCAACGCCAACCCGTTCGGCAATGGCACCGGCTTGTTTACCCAGAGCGGGGCTGCGGCGCGCAAGTTCCAGAGCGAAATCGATGTGGGCCAAGTGGGCATCAATATTCCGATTCCGGTGCCGGTACCGTTCTTCAGCTTCACCGGCTCCCGCGGTTCCAAGCTCGGTGACCTCGGCCCGTACGGCAAGCAAGTGGTGCAGTTCTACACCCAGACCAAAACCGTCACCAGCCGCTGGTTCGACGACGACACGGTCAACGACGGCGTCAACACCACCATCAACCTGCGCTGACTCCGGGAGACGACCATGAAGATTGCATTTATCGGCCTGGGCAACATGGGCGCACCCATGGCCCGCAACCTGATCAAGGCCGGGCACGCGCTGAACCTGTTCGACCTGAACCAGACCGTGCTCAAGGAGCTGGCCGAATTGGGCGGCCGCATCAGCGACTCACCGCGTGACGCGGCCCAGGGCGCTGAACTGGTGATCACCATGCTGCCGGCCGCCGCGCATGTACGCAGCGTGTGGCTGAATGAAGACGGTGTGCTCGCCGGTATCGGCGAAGGCATTCCCGCAGTGGACTGCAGCACCATCGACCCGCAAACCGCCCGCGATGTGGCTGCTGCCGCCGCCAGGCAAGGTGTGGTGATGGCCGACGCCCCGGTCTCCGGCGGCACCGGCGGGGCGCAAGCCGGCACGTTGACCTTCATGGTCGGCGCCACCCCCGACCTGTTCGCCACCCTGCAACCGGTGCTGGCGCAAATGGGCCGCAACATCGTGCACTGCGGCGAAGTCGGCACCGGGCAAATCGCCAAGATCTGCAACAACCTGCTGCTGGGCATCAGCATGATCGGTGTCAGTGAAGCCATGGCTCTGGGCGACGCGCTCGGCATCGATACCCAGGTGCTGGCCGGCATCATCAACAGCTCCACCGGGCGCTGCTGGAGTTCGGACACCTACAACCCGTGGCCGGGCGTGATTGAAACGGCGCCGTCGTCGCGCGGCTATACCGGCGGTTTTGGCGCCGACCTGATGCTCAAGGACCTGGGCCTGGCCACTGAAGCAGCGCGGCAGGCCAAGCAACCCGTGATCCTGGGAGCCGTGGCCCAGCAGTTGTACCAATCGATGAGCCAGCGTGGGGAAGGGGGCAAGGACTTCTCGGCGATTATCAACAGCTATCGCAAACCGCAATAGAGCGTTCTCCGGGGGCCTGCTATGCGTGGGCTCCCGGTTTTTTCGGCTCAGCGAGCCTTCTGGTTTTCCTGCCAGCATCCCACCACGTAAGCATCAGGATTGATGCCTTTCCTTGCATGAATTCATCGCCGTCTATCGAAGTCAGCCGTCATGGAGTGGCTCCGTTGTGCGTGGCGAATCGGCTGAAAAATCTTGAATTCATCATTGGCCCAAGGCTACCCCCGTCCTTGCTACCGTTTGCGCCCATTCGCTGCAAGCGCGGCTTTCTGATGTTTCCACAGCACGGGTAAGACTTTAATCGTTATGGCACGTCGATACTTGCGTTCCCTCAAGTACCTGATCTTCCAATCTCAATCGAGAAAGAAGGCGCTGGCGTCATTCGTCGATCAGTGGACTGCCTTGGACTACCAATGGCTAGACGCAACAAAAGTCCGTTTCGACGTGATTGATAACCGTGCCCTTGAGGCGTGTCATCGCTGGGGAGGTGACGCGCAATTTCCATGGGAGGATGTTGCTGCCTGGAAGACGCTGGATGCCAAAGGTTTTGATTTGTCGATTTGGCATGATGAACAACTATGCGGCCTTTGTTATGCGACGCCTCGTGACAGTAAAGTCACGATTAAGATCGTGCTCCTCGAGGGCTGCTCGGATAGTAAACATCCCTTGAAAGGCTTGATAGCCGCACTTGCCTTGGGCGCTATCGATGCATACGCACGTGCCATCGGGTGCTCTCGCATCGAAATTCAAGAGCCGCGACCTGATGCCGTGCCCACTTATGAGCGACTCGGCTTCAATTATGATGAACAGCGGCGCCTTGTGATTTCAGTGGAGGCCACCTAGTATGAGGCGCATCTACAAGGCTTACGGAGGCTTGAACTTATGAAAACAGCTACCCGCAAAGCAAGAGCACAGTTGGTCGAGATATTTTGTGCCGAGGCTAATAAAAAACTTGGTGAGTCGGCATCTGCCAATCAAAAAAGATTTTTCAGCGTAGCTATTCAGCACGGCAGGGACATGGAGCCAGCAGGTCCCTTAGCTGGTCAAGTTCGCTGATTCGCACAAAAGAAAACCGCCTTTAAGGGCGGTTTTTTCGTTATGAACCCAGTTTTCGTGGCTCAAGCAAACACAAAGTACTTACGCACTGTCTCGACCACCTCCCACGTGCCCTTCATTCCCGGCTCCACCACAAAGATATCCCCAGCCCGCAGATGAATCGGCGCCATGCCTTCAGGCGTGATCACGCAGTAGCCTTCCTGGAAATGGCAGTACTCCCACTTCACGTATTCCACATACCACTTGCCCGGCGTGCAGATCCAGGTGCCCATGATCTTGCTGCCGTCTTCACTGGTGTAGGCGTTGAGGTTGACGGTGTGCGGGTCGCCTTCGAGTTTTTCCCATTTGCAGGCATCCAGGACCGGCAGGGGATGGGTGTCGCGCAGAACAGTGATCGGCTGGGGCATGATGACTCCGAGGCAAGGAAACAGAAGTTGAACCCTATAGCGCCGAGCTGTTTGCCAGTGGTCTGAACTCGACATCGGGATGCCCAGAACCGCAGCACAAGGCGATCCAGCAGGCACACTGCAGCCAACTGTGGGAGGGGGCTTGCTCCCGATAGCGGTGTGTCAGTCAGTGGTTTATTACCTGAACCACCGCTATCGGGAGCAAGCCCCCTCCCACATAGGTCATCTTGCGAATTTCCGAGCCTGAATTGACCGTTTCTTCGCAGTAAGTGCGAAAGATTTCCCGCTTTGCGCCAGAATTCGCAAGAAAATTCACAGCTGGCCCTCGTATCATTCACCCTAGTGACAGCCGAGAGCCTTGAAATGAACCCAATAAAAACGTGGTGGGATATCAGCCCGCCCTTGAGCGCGGCGACCCCGACCTGGCCGGGCGATACGCCGTTCCAGGAAGAGCGCGTGTGGCAGTTCGGTCCGGAGTGCCCGGTGAATGTGGGGCGCGTGACCTTCTCGCCGCACACCGGCGCCCATGTGGACGCGCCGCTGCATTACAGCGCCGACGGCGCGCCGATTGGCGAGGTGTCGCTGGATGTGTACATGGGCCCGTGCCGGGTATTGCACTGCCTGGGCAGTGGCGCTCTGGTGCAGCCCCATCAACTGCAAGGGCGTGTGGATAACCTGCCGGAACGGGTCCTGCTGCGCACTTATCCACAAGCGCCACTGACGCAATGGGATTCGAACTTCACCGCCATCGCCCCGCAAACCATCGAGCTGCTCGCCAGCCTTGGCGTGCGCCTGATCGGTATCGACACCCCGTCCCTGGACCCGCAACAGTCCAAGACCATGGATTCGCACAACGCCGTGGCGCGCCATGGCATGGCGATCCTTGAAGGCATCGTGCTCGATGACGTGCCGGAAGGCGACTATGAACTGATCGCGCTGCCGCTGCGCTTTGCCCACCTGGATGCCAGCCCGGTCCGCGCAATCCTGCGCCCGCTTTTGGAGCCCACGCGATGAGCCAATGTCCCTTTTCGCCAGAATATAAGCCTGCCGGCGACCAACCCCCGCAGGATTGGCACAACGCTGAGCTGAATTTTTCCGAGTCCATGAGCTACGGCGACTACCTGGACCTGGGCAAAGTCCTCAGCGCCCAACACCCGCTGTCGCCGGATCACAACGAAATGCTGTTCATCATCCAGCACCAGACCTCGGAGCTGTGGATGAAGCTGATGCTGCACGAACTCAAGGCGGCCCGCGAACACGTGCGCCTGGGCGAGTTGCCACCGGCATTCAAGATGCTGGCGCGGGTCTCGCGGATCTTCGACCAACTGGTGCACGCCTGGGCGGTGCTGGCGACTATGACTCCGTCGGAATACAAGGCGATCCGCCCGTTCCTCGGGCAGTCGTCGGGGTTCCAGTCGTTCCAGTACCGTGAGATCGAATTCATCCTCGGCAACAAAAGCCCGGCGCTGTTGCGGCCCCATGCCCATCGTCCGGAGTTGTTGCTGCAATTGCAGGTGGCGATCGCCACGCCGTCGCTGTATGACGAGGCGATCAACCTGATGCTCAAGGCGGGCCTGGCGATTGACCCCAAGCGCGCCGAACGCGACCCGACGGCCGCTACCGTGCACGATGACTCCGTGGAAGCCGCGTGGCGTGAGGTGTACCGCGACCCGAGTCGGTACTGGGATTTGTATCAATTGGCCGAGAAGTTTATCGACCTGGAGGATTCGTTCCGCCAGTGGCGCTTCCGGCACGTGACCACGGTGGAACGGATTATCGGCTTTCAGCCGGGCACTGGTGGCACCGAAGGTGTGGGGTATTTGCGCAAGATGCTCGATACGGTGCTGTTTCCCGAGTTGTGGCGAGTGCGCTCTACGCTCTAAACAAAAATCTTCATATGCAATGCAATCCAATGTGGGAGGGGGCTTGCCCCCGATAGCGGTGGGTCAGTAAACATATCAATGACTGACACACCGCCATCGGGGGCAAGCCCCCTCCCACATGGGTTACTGCGCTGTTACGAGTTTCGTGTTTCGGAGACGCAAGCGGTACGCAACGTAAATAATCGCTACCCACACCGGCATCGCATACACCGACTCACGTATCCCCGGAATGGCCAGCATCACGCTGATGATCATCAGCATGAACGCCAGGCACAGGTAATTGCTGAACGGGAACCAGAAGGTCTTGAACGACGGCGTCACGCCTTGCTCGCCCATGGCCTTGCGGAACTTGATGTGGGTGATGCTGATCAGCGCCCAGTTGATCATCAGCGAGGCAACCACCAGCGCGAACAGCAGTTCCAGGGCACTTTGCGGCGCGACGTAGTTGACCACCACGCACAGCAGGGTCACCGCCGCCGAAATTGCCAGCGCGCGCAACGGCACGCCTTGCTTGTTGAGCTTCATCAGCGCCTTGGGCGCGTCGCCTTGCTCGGCCAGGCCGAACAGCATGCGGCTGTTGCAGTACACGCCGCTGTTGTACACCGACAGCGCCGCGGTCAGCACCACGAAGTTGAGGATGTGCGCCGCGGTGTCGTTGCCGATCAGCGAGAAGATCTGCACGAACGGGCTGCCGCTGTAGGCATCGCCCGAGGCGCCGAGGGTTTGCAGCAGTTGGTCCCACGGGTACAGCGACAGCAACACGGTGAGGGCGCCGACGTAGAAAATCAGGATCCGATACACCACCTGGTTGATCGCCTTCGGGATCACCTTGCGTGGCTCGCTGGCCTCGGCGGCGGTGATGCCCACCAGCTCCAGGCCACCGAACGAGAACATGATGAACGCCATGGACATCAACAACCCCATGCCGCCGTTCGGGAAGAACCCGCCGTGGCTCCACAGGTTGCTGACCGACGCCTGCGGGCCGCCGGTTCCGCTGAACAGCAGGTAGCAGCCGAGCACGATCATGCCGACAATCGCCACCACCTTGATGATCGCGAACCAGAACTCGGCTTCGCCGAAGAACTTCACGTTCAGGGTGTTGATCAGGTTCACCGCGACGAAGAACACCAGCGCGCTGACCCAGGTCGGGATTTCCGGCCACCAGAACTGGATGTACTTGCCCACGGCCGTCAGTTCGGCCATGCCCACCAGCACGTAGAGCACCCAGTAGTTCCAGCCCGCCAGAAAGCCCGCGTAGCCGCCCCAGTATTTATGCGCAAAGTGGCTGAAGGAACCGGCCACCGGCTCTTCGACGATCATCTCGCCGAGCTGGCGCATGATCAGGAAGGCGATAAAACCGGCAATCGCGTAACCCAGGATCATCGACGGCCCCGCCGACTTGAGCACCCCGGCCGAGCCGAGGAACAACCCCGTACCGATCGCCCCTCCCAAGGCGATCAGTTGAATGTGCCGGTTTTTCAGGCCGCGCTTGAGGCCCACCGGGTTAACCATGTCATCCGCCATTAACGTTCCCTTCTACTTGTTTTTCTTAAGGGTGAGCGCAGGCCGCATCAGCCCCTCAGAAGTGCTGAGGGTCAGATATTACTCTGCGTAAACTTTTCGTAATACAGCTGAACGCCATCAAGTGCCTGATCCGCCAGCCATTGTTGGATCGATTCGACCATTGGCGGCGGGCCACACACATACATATCCGCCGATCTGTCCCGTAATTCGGCCAGGTCGAAATGTTCGGTGAGGTAGCCGCGCTTGCCGGTCCACTGCGCTGAGGCGTCGCTGAGCACTTCGGTGTAGCGAAAATTCGCGATCTTCGACGCATAGCCATTGATGCGCGCGGCTTCGCACAGGTCCTGCTCAGTGCGCACGCCATAGTAAAGGTGCACCGGTTGATCGCAGCCGCGGGCCACCAGCTCATCGAGCATGCCCAGCAACGCCGACAACCCGGTGCCGCCAGCTACCAGCACCAGCGGTTGAGTGACGTGCCGCAGGTAGAACGCCCCCAGCGGCGCTTCCATCAACACCTCATCGCCCACCTGGCACCGTTCGCGCACGTAGTTGCTCATCACCCCATCGGGCAACAGGCGCACCAGGAACTGCACTTGATCGCCCGGTAGGTTGGCGAAGGAATAGGAGCGCCAGCTGTCGGTACCGGGCACCGCCAGCCGCGCATATTGGCCCGGCAGAAAATCCAGCGCAGCGTCCACTTGCAGGCGCAGAATTGCCGTACCGGCCGACACCAACTGCACCTCGCTTACCGTGCCGCGCACGTGCACCGGCCCCAGCGCGTTGCACAGGCTCGAATCAAAATCGAAGTAGAAGGTGGCGTCGGACTGCACCCGCGTCTGGCAGCTGAGCATTTTGCGCTGTTGCAGGTCGAGGCTCGACAGTGCTTCCTCGTCGACATAGTCCTGGGTGTATTCGCCGGATTCGCAGCGGCCCTGACAGGTGCCGCACACGCCTTCGCGGCAGTCCAGCGGGATCTTGATGCCGTTGCGCAAGGCCGCGTCCAGCAGGAGTTCATGGGCGCCCACCGGGAAGAACAAGGTCTTGCCGTCGGCGAAACTGAAGGCCACTTTGTGATTCATTCGCGAAACTCCACGCGTGTATGGCTAGCACATGATCTGTGGCGAGGGAGCTTGCTCCCGCTGGAGTGCGCAGCGCTCCCAAGCTTTTTGGGGCCGCTGCGCAGCCCAGCGGGAGCAAGCTCCCTCGCCACAGGTGGGGTGTGCTTCAAAGGTGATAGAAATCCAGCACCGAGTTGATGGTGTCGTTCAGCAATAACGCATGCTTGCGGGTGATCAGCCAGCTGTCGCCGTGTGGCTTGAGGCGGTAAGTGGCCTGCCCGTAGAACTGCTCCGAAGTCGCCAGCCGGTAGAACAGCGTGTGCCAATTCAACTTCACGTCCAGCTCGCCGCCCGCCAACTCGGCAATGCGCACGTTGTTGATCAGGTGCAAGGTGCGCGGCATCGGCGTGGCCGAGGCTGCCTTGCCGGTTCGCAGGCGGAATACCCGGTCCTCCAGCCCTGAGCGGTTGGCGTAATAGATCAACGACATCTCGCGCTTGGGGTCCTGGGTGTAGACATGTTCGGAGTCCCATTGCGGCAGGTGGAATTCGCTCTGTGGGTCGAACAGCTGCACATAGGCATCCCAGTCCTGGGCGTCACACAGTGCGGATTTGCGGTAGAAGAATTGCTCGATCTGGTACTGCAACTGCGCATTCATCACTTCACCTCCCGCAGTTTCAGTGCTTGCTGGTCCAGACCGTTGAGCAGGAATTGCTGCCAGTTGCGGTGCTGGTTGACGTACAGGCCTTCGTGGGTGAATTCGGTGCCGGTCATGGCCGGCTGGATACCGATGGCTTCGCTGTTGGGTGTTGGCCCGGTCTGCCAGCGATGGCTGCCGCGCGAAATATCGCTCCAGCGCTCCAGGCGGCCCTGGAAACCGCGCTGGGCCTCGCGAAACTCCACCAGGTCATCCGGCGTGCCCATGCCCGAGACATTGAAAAAGTCCTCGAACTGGCGAATGCGGTTTTCGCGGTCGGCGTCGGACTCGTGCTTCACCCCCAGGCACTGGCTGATAATCTCGGTCTTGTTCCATGCCAGCGGGCGGATGATGCGCAGTTGGGAGCTGATCTGGTCGAGAAAGAACAGGCTCGGGTAGATATTCAGGTTGCGCAGGCGGTGCATCATCCATTCGGCTTTCTGCTGGCCGTGTTCGGCCACCAGGCGCGGCATGATGGTGGCGTAGCCGGAGCGCACGCTGGGGTTGGGCATGTCGCTGAACAACAGGCTGTGGCCGTTGTTGAAGGCGAACCAGCCGTCATCGGTATTGGCGTCGCCGGCGCCGAGCTTGCTGTAGTCCAGGGTGGTGCCGGCACTGGCGCCGTTTTCGCTGTTCACCTGCTGGCGATGCTGCACCGTGGCCACGTAGTTGTAGTGCACGGTGCTGACGTGATACCCGTCCAGGCCGTTTTCATTCTGCAGCTTCCAGTTGCCGTCGTAGGTGTAGGCGGACTTGCCCGGCAGCACCTCCAACTCACCCGTGGCAGACTGCGCCACCATCATGTCGAAGAACACTTTGGCATCGCCGAGGAAGTCTTCCAGGCTGTCAGTGCCGTTCACGTCGAGGCTGATAAACACAAAGCCCTTGTAGCTGTCGATGCGCGCCTTTTTCAGGCCGCGGGTGGCTTTGTCGAAACCTTCCGGGTATTCCCCCGGCGCCTTGACCTTCACCAAGCGGCCATCGCTTTTGTAGCACCAGGCATGGAACGGGCAGGTGAACGTGGACTGGTTGCCTTTGCCTACGCGGGTGAGGGTGGTGCCGCGATGCTGGCAGGCATTGATCAGCGCGTTAAGCCGGCCTTCGCCGTCGCGGGTGATGATCATCGGCTGGCGCCCGGCGCGCATTGTCACGAAATCGTGGTTATTGGCCAGTTCGCTTTCGTGGCAGGCGTAGATCCAGTTCTTCTCGAAGATCAGTTCCATTTCCAGGTCGAACAGTTCGGGCTCGGTGAACATGTCGCGGGCGATGCGGAACACTTCATCGGCCGGGCGAAAGTCCAGGCAACTTTCGATAAAGGTTTTCCACTGCTCGACGTTTCTTGCACCACTCATGGGAGGCACCTTTTTGATCGGGGCTAATCGGTGGTTCATTAGAGGCAGCGGTGCAGGGTGCGGGCTATCCGCTTAATCGGGGAAGATGGGCCGCAAAGTTGGGCGGCAAATACCCAACCCGGTGCGCAGCGGTGACGTGATGCGCTACTGTCATTGCGGGTAAGGGCCGAAAACAGCCGGGCGTTATCCACTTAGTCGACCTTTGCTATCCACCCAGTGAGCATCGCGCTGGCGTGGCGTGGAACTTGCTGTCGACCCCTGACGACGCGCCGCCAGAGCGCGCAAACGCCTGACCGCCGTGGGTGCACCTGATGAATAGCCAGACACGCGATATCCGTATTCAACGCTTCGACCTGGAGGGTGCCTGCAGCTGGATGTGCGGCATCTGCGGGCCCCATCGTTTGGCGACGGCCACGCCGGAACGCCTGCGTTTTCACCACAGCGCCAATGTGTTCAAGTCCCGCGCCACCACCCTGGGCGTGATCGAATACGGCACCGACGTGACCATCGACATCGAAGACGCCGAGCACTTCAGCAGCTACAGCCTGAGCCTGCCGTTGATCGGCGAACAGGAGCTGAGCAAGAACGGTGAGCGCCTGAGCTCCAACCGCGACCAGGGGGTGATCATTGCGCCCAACGAGCATCAGGTGCTGGCGATTTCCGGTGACTGCCGCAAGTTGCAGGTGGTGATCACGCGCGCGGCCATGAGCGAGTCGCTGGAAGGTTTGCTGCAACGGCCGATCGAGGCGCCGCTGCGCTTCGAACCGGTGATGGACGCGGTGGACGGCGCCCCGGCCTCGTGGTGGCGCATGGCGCGCTACTTCATTGCCGAGTTTGAGCACCGTAGCGAGTTGTACGAGCAAGCGGCGTTTACCCGGGACCTGGAAAGCTCGCTGATCAAGGGCTTGATCCTGGCCCAGCCGAACAACTACTCCGAAGAACTGCGCGACGTATTGGGCGTGAAGTTGCCGCACTACCTGATCCGGGCGCGCCAGTACCTGCACGACAATGCGCGAGAGGCGGTGCACCTGGAAGACCTGGAGGCAGTGGCCGGCGTGTCGCGCTTCAAGCTGTTCGATGCGTTTCGCAAATACTTCGCGCTGTCGCCCATGGCGTATTTGAAGAAGCACCGGCTGGTGGCGGTGCGTCAGGAAATCCTCGAGCAGGGTGCCACGCGTACCATCTCCGAAATCGCCCTGGGCTGGGGCTTTACCCACTTGGGACGGTTCTCGGCGGAGTACCGCAAACTGTTCGATGAGGCCCCTAGCCAAACCCTGCAACGCAAGCGCCTGCGCAGTCTCTAAAAAACCATGCGGATCAAAGGTGGGAGGGGGCTTGCCCCCGATTGCGGTGTATCAGTGACAGATGTACTGACTGACACTCCGCCATCGGGGGCAAGCCCCCTCCCACATTTGAATTGCAGCGTCTGGGATAATTCAGAGCAGCTCTTCAACCAGTTGCAGGCAATGACTGAGCCCCGGCGATTGATCATTCACCCGTCGGCTGAGAATGATCGGCGAGGTCGCGGTCGCTTCCACAATCGGCGTGTAGCCGATATCCGCCCGGTGCAGCACCTGCACCGACGCCGGTACCAGCGTCACACCCATGCCGGCGCCCACCAGGCCGATAGCGGTTTGCAGCTCGTTGGTCCACTGCGCGACGTTAAGGCTCAGGCCATGGGCGTCGAACAGCGCGATCACGTGGTCGGCGTAGCTGGGTCGCGGGTTGCCGGGGTACAGCACAAAGGGTTCGGCGGCCAATTGCGCAAGGCTCGCGGGCGCGCCGAGCAATGGGTGACCACTGGGCAACACCGCCACCAGTCGGTCTTGCACCAGTACACGCTGGACGATGGCCGGGTCGTCGATGCGGATCCGCCCGAAGCCCACATCGATGCGCCCGGCCTTGAGGGCTTCGACCTGCTGCACGGTGGTCATCTCCGACAAGCCCAATTCCAACGCCAGCGACTCATGGGTGCGCAGCCGCCGAATCAGTTCCGGCAGCACGCCGTACAAGGTCGACGGCGCAAAACCGATACCCAGCCAGGTCTTCTCGCCCAGGCCGATGCGCCGGGTGTTGTCGCACACCGTGCCCAATTGCTCGAGCAGCACATTGGCGTGCTCATAGAAAAACCGCCCGGCCTCGGTCAGCCGCAGCGGTCGACCGCGCTCGAGCAGCACCACGCCCAATTCGTCTTCCAATTGCTGGATCTGCCGACTCAACGGCGGCTGGGCGATGTGCAGGCGTTCGGCGGCACGGGTGAAGTTGAGGGTCTGCCCCAGCATCTGGAAATAGCGCAGGTGACGCAGTTCCATGTTGGCTCCTTTAATACCTTAAAGGTATTGAACCAGACCAATTCTATATTGGAACCCTTCAACCACGCAGCACAGAATCGGCGCAAACCTATAAAGAACCCAACGGGTATTGCCATGCCGATTTGCCCCATCGAGTCGATCGAAACGATCATCGTCGATCTGCCCACCATTCGCCCGCACACGCTGGCGATGCACACCATGCAAAACCAGACTTTGGTGATCATCCGCCTGCGTTGCGCCGATGGCATCGAGGGTATCGGTGAGTCCACCACCATCGGCGGCCTGAGCTATGGCAACGAGAGCCCCGAAAGCATCAAGGTCAACATCGACCAGCACGTCGCGCCGCTGCTGATCGGCCAGGACGCGAGCAATATCAACGCCGCCATGTTGCGCCTGGAGCGCAGCATTCGCGGCAACACCTTCGCCAAGTCGGGGATCGAAAGCGCGTTGCTCGATGCCCTCGGCAAGCGCCTGAACCTGCCGGTCAGCGCACTGCTCGGCGGGCGCGTGCGCGATGCCTTGCCGGTGGCCTGGACCCTGGCCAGCGGCAACACCGCCCAGGACATTGCCGAGGCCGAGAAGATGCTCGACCTGCGCCGCCATCGCGTCTTCAAATTGAAGATCGGTGCCGGTGCAATCGAGCGTGACCTGGCCCACGTACTCGCGATCAAGCGCGCGCTGGGTGAGCGCGCCAGTGTGCGCGTCGATGTCAACCAGGCCTGGGACGAGGCCGTGGCCCTGCGCGCCTGCCAGGTGCTGGGAGACAGCGGTATCGACCTGATCGAACAGCCGATCTCGCGCAACAACCGAGGCGGCATGGCGCGGCTGAACCTGTCGAGCCCGGCGCCGATCATGGCCGATGAATCCATTGAATGCGTCGAGGATGCCTTCAACCTGGCCCGCGAAGGCGCGGCCTCGGTGTTCGCCCTCAAGATCGCCAAGAACGGCGGCCCGCGTGCGGTATTGCGCACGGCGGCGATTGCCGAAGCGGCGGGCATCGGCCTCTACGGCGGCACCATGCTCGAAGGCGGCATCGGCACGCTGGCCTCGGCACACGCGTTCCTCACGCTGAACAAGCTGGCGTGGGGCACCGAACTGTTCGGCCCGTTGCTGCTCACCGAAGACATCCTCACCGAGCCGCTGCTGTATCGCGACTTCGAGCTGCATGTCTCCACCGTGCCGGGCCTGGGCCTGGCGATCGATGAAGAGCGCCTGGCGTTCTTCCGTCGGGATAAACACTAAGAGGCGCCTGCC
Organism: Pseudomonas sp. R4-35-07; assembly: GCF_003852235.1. NCBI lineage: Bacteria > Pseudomonadati > Pseudomonadota > Gammaproteobacteria > Pseudomonadales > Pseudomonadaceae > Pseudomonas > Pseudomonas sp. R4-35-07. The sequence goes on along the minus strand of NZ_CP027732.1, from coordinate 4,849,514 downwards.
ATGTTGTTCCACGTAAAAATGACCGTGAACCTGCCGCTCGACATGCCCCCCGAGCGCGCCGCCAACCTCAAGGCCGAAGAAAAAGCCCTGGCCCAGCACCTGCAACAAGAGGGCAAATGGCGCCACCTGTGGCGCATCGCCGGGCACTACGCCAACTACAGCGTGTTCGATGTGGAGAGCGTGCAAGACCTGCATGACACGCTGATGCAACTGCCGTTGTTTCCCTATATGGCTATAGAAGTGAATGCGCTGTGTCGGCACCCGTCGTCGATCCATGACGACGACCGCTGAGCCTTTTTTGCACCCGATAATTACAAGATGAGGATTGCACCATGTCCATCCGACTGTCCCAGACGGCCCACGCCCAGCAGTTTCTCGAACAAGCCAGCGGCAATCTCAATGATGGCGGCAACCCGCGCACCAAGGCGCTGATCTACCGGATCCTGCGCGACACCGTGAACATCATCGAAGACCTGGAAGTGACCCCGCAAGAGTTCTGGAAGGCGGTCAATTACCTCAACGAACTGGGCAAACACCAGGAAGCCGGCTTGCTCGCCGCCGGGCTGGGCCTGGAGCATTACTTGGACCTGTTGATGGACGCCGCCGACATCGAAGCCGGCAAATCCGGTGGCACGCCACGCACCATCGAAGGCCCGCTGTACGTGGCCGGTGCGCCGTTGTCCAAATACGAAGCGCGCCTGGATGATGGCACGGACGATGCCGTACCGCTGTTCATGCGCGGGCAGGTGCGCGACACCGACGGCAAGCCGTTGGCGGGGGCAATTGTCGATGTGTGGCAGGCCAATACCGGCGGCACGTATTCGTGGTTCGACCCGACGCAATCGGAGTTCAACCTGCGCCGACGCATAGAGACCGACGCCCAGGGCAACTACCGTTTTCGCAGCATCGTGCCGTCCGGCTACGGCTGCCCGCCGACCGGGCCGACCCAGCAGCTCCTCGACCAATTGGGCCGTCACGGGCAGCGTCCGGCGCACATTCACTTCTTCATCTCGGCGCCGGGTCATCGGCACCTGACCACCCAGATCAACCTGTCGGATGACCCGTACCTGCATGATGACTTTGCCTACGCCACGCGCGATGAATTGATCGCCGAAATTCGCTTCAGTGACGACCCGCAACTGGCGCGGGAGTTTGGCGTGGAGGGTCGGTTTGCGCAGATTGATTTTGACTTTGAATTGCAGCCCGCCACTGCGCCGATGGAGCAACAGCGCATGCAGCGAGTCCGAGCCCTCGAAGACTGAACGCGGTCAAAAAAATATGGGAGGGGGCTTGCTCCCTCCCACATTTGAACTTTGTTGCAGGTGCTATTTGCGAATAACCAGATCCAGCACCTCATCCCGATCCTTGATCTTCTGCAACACAATCTCCGAACGGATATCCATCACCCCCGCCGTGCGGTTCAGGTGGTTCACGATAAAGTCCGAAAAATGCTTGAGGTTGCGCGCCTGTACCCGCAGCACATAGTTGCTGGCGCCAGTGATCACATAGGCACTGGCCACCTCCGGCCAGCCCTGCACTTTCTGGATGAACGTCTCATGCCAGTCTTCCACATCCTGGCGCAACGACAGGTGCACGATGGCCTCAAGCTCAATGCCCAACTGCTCGGCATTGAGTACCGCGCGGTAGCCGCTGATCACGCCTTCGCTCTCCAGCAGGCGCAAACGGCGCAGGCAGGCGGAGGGCGACAGTGCGACTTTTTCCGCCAGTTCCTGGTTGCTGATACGGCCATCCTGTTGCAGGAAATGCAGGAGGCGCAGGTCGGTGGCGTCAAGAATCATGGTTGGCATAAATCCGCGTGTTTGCAGGTTAAATTCGAATTTCCTACAGCTTAAATAGCCCTTCGCCCACCACTTTGCACGAAAATTCTCTAAAAGTTCGTTCATTATTTGCTGCATATTCCCGATAAAAACCAGGACCACCCATGAACACCCGAAGCCATTGCCAAGCCCTCGATGCCCAGGACGTGCTGGCGCCATTGCGCCGCGAGTTTGCCTTGCCCGAGGGCGTGATCTACCTCGACGGCAACTCCCTGGGCGCGCGCCCGGTGGCGGCGTTGGCGCGGGCGCAACAGGTGATCGCGCAGGAGTGGGGCGATGGCTTGATTCGCAGCTGGAACAGCGCGGGCTGGGCGGACTTGTCCCAGCGCCTGGGCAATCGCTTGGCGCCGCTGATCGGTGCGCGAGAGGGCGAAGTGGTGATCACCGATACCACCTCCATCAACCTGTTCAAAGTCCTCAGCGCCGCGCTGACCGTGCAGCGCCAGCGCCAGCCGGCGCGCAAGGTGATCGTCAGCGAAGCGAGCAACTTTCCCACCGACCTGTACATCGCCGAGGGTCTCGCCGAGTTGCTGCAGCAGGGTTACTCGTTGCGCCTGGTCAACAGCCCTGACGAACTGCCCCAGGCCATCGATGAGGACGTGGCGGTGGTGATGCTTACCCACGTCAACTACAAGACCGGTTACATGTACGACATGCGTGCGCTCACTGCCTTGAGCCATGAATGCGGCGCGCTGAGCATCTGGGACCTGGCCCATTCGGCGGGCGCGGTGCCCATCGACCTGCACGCGGCCGGCGCCGATTATGCGATTGGCTGCACCTACAAATACCTCAATGGTGGCCCCGGCTCCCAGGCGTTCGTGTGGGTCAACCCGGCGTTGGTGGACCTGGTGCGCCAGCCGCTGTCGGGCTGGTTCGGGCATACCCGCCAGTTCGCGATGGAATCCAACTATGCGCCGAGCGCCGGCATCGCCCGCTACCTGTGCGGTACCCAGCCGATTACCTCGCTGGCCATGGTCGAGTGCGGCCTGGAGATTTTCGAGCGCACCGATATGAGCAGCCTGCGCAGCAAATCCCTGGCCCTGACCGACCTGTTTATTGCCCTGGTCGAAACCCGCTGTGCGGCCCATCGCCTGGTGCTGATCACACCCCGTGAACATGCCCGGCGCGGCAGCCATGTCAGCTTCGAACACCCGCAAGGCTATGCCGTGATCCAGGCCCTGATCGCCCGTGGCGTGATCGGCGACTACCGCGAGCCGCGCATCATGCGCTTCGGTTTTACCCCGCTGTACACACGCTTTACCGACGTGTGGGACGCCGTGGAAATCCTCGCTGACATTCTCGACAACACCACCTGGGACCAGCCGCAATTCAAGGTGCGTAACAGCGTTACTTAAGAGCACCACAAAACCAATGTGGGAGGGGGCTTGCTCCCGATAGCAGTGTGTCAGTAGGCATATCAGTGACTGACACACCGCTATCGGGAGCAAGCCCCCTCCCACAGGGGATCTGTGGCAACAGCAGCAATCACAATAATAAAGGGGCACGCCACGTGACCAGGCCAGAAAGCAACGGCTTTGCAGACATTACCCACCGCGAACTGGGCCTGAGGCGCCAGCTCACTTCCGGCCAGATGAGCATGATCGCCATCGGCGGCGCTATCGGGACCGGGCTGTTCATGGGCAGCGCCTACGCCATCGGCTATGCCGGGCCCAGCGTGTTGTTGAGTTACGCCATTGGGGCGTTGATTACCTTGATCTTGATGGGGTGCCTGGCGGAGATGACGGTGGCCCATTCCACCTCCGGCTCCTTTGGCGCCTACGCCGAGTTCTACATCAGCCCCCTGGCCGGGTTCCTGGTGCGGTATGCCTACTGGGCGGCAATTGTGTTGGCGGTGGGGGCCGAGGTCACGGCGGTGGCGATGTACATGAAGTACTGGTTCGCCAACGTGCCGGAGTGGGTGTGGATCGTGTCGTTTTCCAGCGTGCTGATCCTGCTCAATGCGATCAGCGTGAAGACGTTCGGCACCTTCGAATACTGGTTCTCCACCATCAAGATCAGCGCCATTGTCGGCTTCATCATCCTGGCCCTGTACGTGGTGTTCGGCTCCGGCAATCCGGATTACGGCGTGCAGAACTACACGGCCCATGACGGGTTTTTCCCCCATGGGGTGAGCGGCATGTGGGTGGCGGTCATCGTGTCGATCTTCAGCTACTTGAGCGTGGAGATGATCGCGGTGGCGGCCGGCGAAGCGGCCGACCCGGAGCGGGCGGTGAAGAAAGCCTTTCGCGCGACCATCGTGCGCCTGGTGGTGTTCTACCTGCTGACCCTGGCGCTGATGCTCGCCATCGTGCCGTGGAACCAGGCCGGCCAAGCCCAGAGCCCGTTCGTCACGGTGATGCAGACCATCGGCATTCCCGGTGCCACCGGGGTGATGAATTTCGTGATCCTGATCGCGGCGTTGTCGGCGATGAACAGCCAGCTCTACATCACCACGCGCATGATGTTCAGCCTGTCCCGCGCAGGCTTTGCGCCCAAGTCCATGGGCGCGTTGAGCAAGAGCGGCATCCCGCTCAATGCCTTGCTGCTGTCCAGCTCCGGTATCGCGCTGGCGACCTTGCTCAACCTGGTGTACCCGGAAAGCTCGTTCACGCTGATGATGGCGATCTCGATGTTCGGCGCGATCTTCACCTGGTTCATGATCTTCCTCACGCACCTGTTTTTCCGCCGCTACCGCAAACGCCACGGTGGGGCGAAATTGTCTTTCGAGCTGCGCCTGTTTCCCTACAGCACACTGTTGGGCCTGGTGCTGATGGGCGCGGTGATGATCACCACGTATTTTACCGAGGCATTCAAGATGACCCTGGTGTTTGGCGTGCCGTTCCTGCTGATCCTGAGCGCGGTGTACTACGGGTTGTTCCGCAAGGGCAGGGCCAAGGCATCGAACAAGGCCCTGGCATAACCCGGCAGGTGGTCGAACGAGCGTGCGCAGAGCAGCAAGTGGCGACAGGCCCAGTCCTCCTTGAGCGGCTGGGCCTTGATGCGAACGTCCGCCGGCCAGCGGTCCAGGGCGGCCTTGGGCACGATGCCCAGGCCCGCGCCCCGGGCGACCATGCGAATCACCCCATCGAAACCCTCGGCGCGGATCCGCGTTTGCAGGCGAAACCCCGCATGCAGCGCCTGTTCCTCCAGATACACCGCCAACGCACTGCTGGCGGCGAGGCCGACGTAGTCGTGTTGCAGGCTGTCGATGAAACTCACCGTGTCGGCTGCCAGCGAATGCTCCACGGGCATGATCAGCACCAGCGGATCGTCGTGAAAGGGCAGGGTCTGCAGCCCGGAGCTGTCCACCGCATCGGAGATGATCCCCAGGTCGGCCGTGCCTTGGCGCAGGGCTTGGGTGATCCGCAGGCTGGGCAGCTCCTGCAGGTCGATATCGAGGTTGGGGTGCTCGCACAGAAAGTCCGCCAATCGCTCCGGCAGGTATTCGCTCAGGGCCGTGGTATTGCACAGCAGGCGCACCTGGCCTTTGACGCCGTTGGCGTATTCAGCCAGGTCTTGTTGCAGATGCTCGGCCTGTTGCAGCAGCAGGCGGGCGTGGCGGCCCAGGGCTTTGCCGGCGGGTGTCGGGGTGACGCCACGGCGGCCGCGCTCCAGGCATTCGACGCCCAGTGAAGCCTCCATCGCCCGAATGCGCGCGCTGGCGGCGGCCAGGGATAAATGGCTGCGGGCGGCGCCGGCGGTGATGTTGCCGGCGTCCAGTATGTGCAGGTAGAGGCGCAGGTCGATCAGGTCAAAGTGCATGGCTCAAGATTTCCTCTGCCTCACACAAAACAAGAGGCTGCCTCAGTATATGGCGAATTTCCAACGGTTCATCAAAACCGCACAATTCTGCTTATGACGACTTTACTGGCTTTCTACCAAACCCTCGGCCCGGCACTGTCCATGCTGGTGATCGGCACTTTCCTGCTGGCCGGCACGGTGAAGGGCGTGATCGGCCTGGGCCTGCCCACCGTGGCCATGGGCATGCTCGGCCTGGCTATGTTGCCGGCACAGGCTGCGGCGTTACTGATCATTCCCTCGACGGTCACCAACCTCTGGCAACTGGCGCTGGGCGGTCACTTGGGCACTTTGCTCAAGCGCCTGTGGCCGATGCTGTCGCTGATTTTTTTCGGTGCCGGCCTGGGCACGCTGTGGCTGGGCATGGACGCCGGGCCGTGGGTGGTGCGCGCATTGGGCGGGGCGTTGTTGCTGTATGCGGTGAGTGGATTATGCCTGCCCACTTTCCAGGTCGGGCCGCGAACCGAGCGCTGGCTGGGCCCGCTGTGTGGGGTAATCACGGGCCTCATCACCTCGGTCACCGGTGTGTTCGTGATTCCCGCAGTGCCTTATCTGCAAGCTCTAGGCTTGAGCCGTGATCAGTTGGTGCAGGCGCTGGGGCTGTCGTTCAGCGTGTCGACCCTGGCGTTGGCCGCCGGGCTGGCCTGGCGCGGTGCACTCGGCGGCGGCGAAGTCGGTGCATCGTTGTTGGCGCTGGTGCCGGCATTGCTGGGAATGTGGCTGGGCCAGGCGTTGCGCCAGCGCATCAGTGCGCTGTGGTTCAAGCGGGTTTTTTTCACCGGCATGGCGCTGTTGGGAGGCCATTTGTTGCTGAGTGGTCAATAATGAGCCCGAGCCGATAACCAGGACCGCCCGTGAAAGCCCGATCAGATGAACTGCAGATATTTGTCAGCGTGATTGAATGCGGCTCGATTTCCGCCGCCGCCGAGCAGGTCGGGCAGACGCCGTCGGCGGTCAGCCGCACCTTGTCGCGCCTGGAAGCCAAGCTCGACACCACCCTGATCAACCGCACCACGCGGCGCATGGACCTGACCGAGGAGGGCCGGTATTTCTTCGAGCAGGCCAAGGTGATCCTGGCGCAGATGCAGGCGCTGGAAGAACGCCTGTCGTCACGCCAGAAAAAACCGGCCGGGCGGCTGCGCATCAATGCGGCGGTGCCGTTCATGCTGCACGGGATCCTGCCGTACGTCGGCGAGTTTCGTGACCTGTACCCAGACATCCAGTTGGAGCTCAACAGCGACGACGTGATCATCGACCTGCTGGAGCAAAGCACCGACATCGCCATTCGTATCGGCGCCCTGGCCGACTCGACCCTGCATGCCCGCGCGCTGGGCAGCACGCCGCTGCACATCCTGGCCAGCGCCGACTATCTCAAGCAACATGGCACACCGAGCACCGTCGCCGACTTGGCCGAGCATACCTTGCTGGGCTTCACCCAGACCGACACTCTCAACCATTGGCCGCTGCGCCATGGCGAGGGCGATAGCTGGCTGATCCAGCCGGGCATTGCCGCGTCCAGCGGTGAAACCGTGCGCCATCTGGCTTTGCAGGGGCAGGGCATTTGTTGCCTGTCCAACTTCATGACCCACGAAGACATCGAGGCCGGGCGCCTGGTACCGCTGCTGGAAGCATTCAACAGCGGCTATCGCCAGCCGATCCATGCGGTGTATTACCGCAATTCGCAACTGGCGTTGCGTATCCAGTGTTTCCTGGATTTTATCCAGGCCAAGCTGGCACGTTATGCGGTGTGATTCGTGACTGGCGCGCAAGAGTGAATTGGCCTGTACGGGGTTATTCGACGCCAGGGCGTGCTTGATACTTGGGTCATCACTTACCCAGTCAGGAGCACTCTCCATGAATGTATTCGTTACCGGCGCAGCCGGTTTTATCGGCGGCTCCATCGCCACCGGCCTGGTCAAGGCCGGCCACGCCGTCACCGGCCTGGTGCGCAGCGCCGAGCAAGCCGCGCAAATGACGGCACTGGGCATCACTCCAGTGATCGGCACCCTGGATGACGCCGCTGTATTGACCGAGCAGGCGCAGCACGCCGATGCGGTGATCAATGCCGCCAGCAGCGACCACCATGCGGCCGTCGAAACCCTGCTGGCTGCCTTGAAAGGTTCCAACAAGGTATTCCTGCACACCAGCGGTTCGAGCATCGTTGGCGATGCGTCGGGCGGCAAGGCCAGTGAGGTCATTTACGTTGAGGGCAACCTGCCGGAGCCGACCGTCGACAAGGCCGCTCGCGTGGCGATCGATAACCTGATCCTGGCCGCTGCCCAGGAAGGTGTGAATTCGGCGGTGATCTGTAACACCCTGATCTATGGTCACAGCCTGGGCGTGAAGCGTGACAGCGTGCAATTGCCACGCTTGCTCAAGCAGGCCCGCAAGAGTGGAGTCGTGCGCCACGTGGGACCAGGGCAGAACATCTGGTCCAACGTGCATATCGAAGACGTGGTTGCGCTGTACCTGCTGGCATTGACGAAGAATGTGCCGGGCACTTTCTACTTCGTCGAAAGCGGCGAAGCCTCGTTTATCGACATGACCACGGCCATCGCGCAAGCGCTTGAACTGGGCGAACCGCAGGATTGGCCGCTGGCCGAGGCTGAGGCCGAGTGGGGTTATGAAATGGCCAACTACGGCCTGGGCTCCAACAGCCGGGTGCGCGGCAAGCATGCCCGTGAGCTGCTGGGCTGGGCGCCGAAGCGTACGTCGGTGGTGGAGTGGATTCGCCACGAGATGGTGTGATCTTCGCTTGATATCGAGGTGAGGCTATCGGGGGCAAGCCCCCTCCCACACTAGACCGCGTCGCACCGGCTGTACTCGGTCAAATGTGGGAGGGGGCTTGCCCCCGATTGGCCGCGCCTCGGTCCCGAAGGCTAGCTCCGCGCCGCTCAATTCCGTACCATTCCTCGCCTTATCCCCCGCAACTCCCTGGTATTCCATGAAGCTCACCCGTCTGCGAGCCGATGCCCTGGCCGGCCTCACCACGTCATTTGCCTTGCTGCCCGAATGCATCGCCTTTGCCTTGGTGGCCCATCTCAATCCGTTGATGGGGCTTTACGGCGCTTTCATCATTTGCACCCTCACCGCATTGTTCGGTGGTCGCCCCGGTATGGTGTCGGGGGCAGCCGGTTCGATGGCGGTGGTGATCGTGGCGCTGGTGGTGCAACACGGCGTGGAATATTTGCTGGCGACGGTGCTGCTGGGCGGGCTGATCATGGTCGCTTTCGGCCTGTTGCGCCTGGGCAAATTGGTGCGCATGGTGCCGCACCCGGTGATGCTGGGGTTCGTCAACGGCCTGGCGATTATCATTGCGCTGGCGCAGTTGGAGCACTTCAAGAACGGTGAAACCTGGCTCAGCGGTACGCCGTTGTACGTGATGGCCGGGCTGGTCGTGGTGACCATGGCCATCGTCTACCTGCTGCCACGCCTGACCCGCGCCGTGCCACCGGCCCTGGTGGCGATCCTCGGCGTGGGCCTGGCGGTGTACCTGCTAGGCCTGCCCACCCGCACCCTGGGCGATATGGCGCACATCGCGGGCGGCCTGCCGACCTTCGCCCTACCGCAGATTCCCTTGACCTTCGAAACCCTCGGCATCATCGCGCCGTATGCGTTCCTGATGGCCATGGTCGGTCTGCTGGAAACCCTGCTGACCCTCAACCTCACCGACGAGATCACCGAAACCCGTGGCTACCCCGACCGCGAAAGCGTGGCCCTGGGCGCGGCGAATATGGTCTCGGGCCTGTTCGGCGGCATGGGCGGTTGCGCGATGATCGGGCAAACCGTGATCAACCTCAGTTCCGGCGGGCGTGGACGTTTCTCCGGGGTGTTTGCCGGGGTGATGATCCTGCTGTTCATTCTGTTTCTGTCGCCGCTGATCGAGCGGATTCCGCTGGCGGCGCTGGTGGGGGTGATGTTCGTGGTGTCACAGCAGACCTTTGCCTGGGCGTCGTTGCGGGTGATCAACAAGGTGCCGCTCAATGACGTGCTGGTGATCATGGCGGTGACGGTCATCACCGTGTTCACTGACCTGGCGACCGCAGTGCTGTGCGGCATCGTGATCGCGGCGCTGAACTTCGCCTGGCAACAGGCCCGCGAGCTGTATGCCGATGAACACCTGGAAGCCGACGGCAGCAAACTTTACCGTCTGCACGGCACGTTGTTCTTTGCCTCGACCACGCCGTTCCTGAACCAATTCGACCCGGCCAACGACCCGGCCCAGGTGACGCTCGATTGCCGGCACCTGAGCTTCGTCGATTATTCAGCGATTGCCGCGCTGATGACCTTGCGCGAGCGCTACCGCAAGGCGGGCAAGCAGGTGCGCGTGCTGCATTTGTCGGAGCGCTGCAAGAAGCTGCTCAAGCGGGCGAAGGTTCATCACGACTAGGGTTACGGCCCGACCAGGTCTTCCAGTTCCTGGGCGCGGGTCTGGGTCATGTCCAGTACGCAGCCGGAGCCGTTGACCTGGTCGATGGTGCCGCCGGTGGCACTGCCGGCGAAGGCGCAATTGGCGTCACGGTATTTGATCCACAGGCGCTGCAGGTCCTGCAACTGGTCCTTGCGGTTGCCTTCCTGAGCGGCCAGCGCGGTCTTGTAAGCCTTGTTCAGCCGGGCATCCTGCACCTTGGCTTCCTTGACGTTGCAGCCGACCATCTCGGCGGTGGTGTTGGCGCCGTCCATGCATTTTTTCAGCGCCGGGTTATCAGCGGCGGCGGCGCTGCCGCACAGGGTAATCAGCAGGGCGGCAAGTGTGAAACGCATCATGTTCGGTTCCTGGCAGCAGTGGATGTGCATTCTATGACTCAACCGCGTGGGTTGAGTTTCCAGCCTTTTCTGATCCTCATGTAAGAACACTCCTCGAATTTTCATACGACAGTGTCGGGCATATCCCACCGCGACAGCGCTTATCCCTGGGCGAAAATTACTTTCATATAATTTGAAAATCCTCCTCGGTAATGATTTATGAGTTTCACAACCTATTCGACGTGACCCTTTCCGAGGAGTACCGCATGGCCGCATCACCGGGCTTCGGGCTATTGGCATACGCTGCCATCGCCATCATTGCTTTGATCGTGCTGATTGCACGTTACCGACTCAACCCGTTTATCGTTATCACGCTGGTGTCCATTGGCCTGGCGCTGATGGCCGGGATGCCGGCGGACACCATCATGGGCTCGTACGAAGCGGGGGTCGGCAAGACCCTGGGGCATATCGCTTTGGTGGTGGCACTGGGCACCATGCTCGGCAAGATGATGGCCGAGTCCGGTGGCGCCGAGCAGGTGGCGCGCACGTTGATCAACCGTTTCGGCGAACGCAATGCCCACTGGGCCATGGTCTGCATCGCGTTTCTGGTGGGTCTGCCGCTGTTTTTCGAGGTGGGCTTTGTGTTGCTGGTGCCGATCGCCTTTACCGTGGCGCGGCGCGTGGGCGTGTCGATCCTGATGGTCGGCCTGCCGATGGTCGCCGGCCTGTCGGTGGTGCATGCGCTGGTGCCGCCGCACCCGGCGGCGATGATGGCGGTGCTGGCGTATAACGCCTCGGTTGGGCAGACCGTGCTGTATGCGATCCTGGTCGGTGTTCCTACGGCGATCATCGCCGGCCCGGTGTATGCCAAGTTCATCGTGCCGCACATTCACCTGCCGGCGGAAAACCCGCTGGAACGCCAGTTCATCGAGCGCGAACCGCGTACCCGTCTGCCGAGCTTCGCGCTGACCATGGGCACCATCCTGTTGCCGGTGGTGCTGATGATGATTGGCGGCTGGGCCAATGTGATTTCCACGCCGGGCACCGGCTTCAACCAGTTCCTTTTATTCATCGGCAACTCGGTGATCGCGCTGCTCGTGGCGACCCTGGTGAGTTTCTGGACCCTGGGGCTGGCCCAGGGCTTCAACCGTGAGTCGATCCTCAAATTCACCAATGAATGCCTGGCGCCGACGGCGAGCATCACCCTGCTGGTGGGCGCGGGCGGTGGCTTGAATCGCATCCTGGTGGACGCCGGTGTCACCCACGAAATCCTTGGCCTGGCCAATGCGTTCCAGCTCTCGCCGCTGGTGATGGGCTGGTTGTTCGCCGCGCTGATGCGGATCGCCACGGGCTCGGCCACGGTGGCGATGACCACGGCCTCCGGCGTGGTCGCGCCGGTCGCCCTGGGCCTGGGTTATCCACACCCGGAATTGCTGGTACTGGCGACCGGTGCGGGTTCGGTGATCTTTTCCCACGTCAACGACGGCGGCTTCTGGCTGATCAAGGAATACTTCAATATGACGGTGATCCAGACCTTCAAGACCTGGACCGTGCTGGAGACGTTGATTTCGGTGGTTGCCTTCGCTCTCACCTACGGCCTGTCTCTGGTTTTATAAGCCGCATCCTGTCACTCGGAGCCCCATGGACATCCTCTACCAGATCCGCGCCCGCCAGGCGTCCTTCAGCGCCGGCGAAGGGCGTATCGCCAAGCTGCTGCTCGATGACGTGGGCTTTGCCGCGTCGGCCAGCCTGGAAGCGTTGTCGCAACGGGCCGAGGTCAGTACGGCGACCCTGTCGCGCTTTGCCCGCAGTGTCGGTTGCCGCGACTTGCGTGACCTGCGCCTGCAACTGGCCCAGGCCAGCGGCGTGGGCAGCCGCTTTCTCGACCCGGCGGGGTTGCCGGAACAGTCGGCGTTTCATCGGCAGATTCTCGGGGATATCGAAGCCACGCTACGCCAGCACCTGTCGGGGTTCAATCAAGACAGCTTTGTCGATGCGGTGAGCCTGTTGGGCAAGGCGCGGATGATCCACGCGTTCGGCATGGGCGGCCCATCGAGCCTGTGCAGCGATGAGTTACAGGTGCGCCTGGTACGCCTGGGCTATCCGATTGCAGCCTGCCATGACCCGGTGATGATGCGCGTGACCGCCGCGACCCTGGGGCCGGAACACGCGCTGATTGTGTGCTCGCTGACCGGCCTTACGCCTGAGCTGTTGGATGTGGTGACGCTGGCGCGCAACTACGACGCACGCGTTGTCGCCCTCACCCTGGCCGATTCCCCACTGGCCGAATTGGCGGATGTGCTGTTGCCGCTGCAACCGGCTGAAACCAGTTTTATCTACAAGCCCACCGCCGCACGCTATGGAATGCTGCTGGCTATCGACCTGCTTGCCACCGAGCTGGCGCTGGCCATGCCTGACGCCAACCAGGAGCGCCTGCGCCGGATCAAGCTGGCCCTGGATGACTATCGCGGCGGCCCCGACAGCCTGCCGCTCGGAGACTGATATGAAGTACGACACGCTGATTCGCCAGGCGCAGATCATTGATGGCAGCAACAGTGCAGGTTATGTCGCTGACGTGGGCGTACGTGATGGGCGCATCGAGGCGATCGGCGACTTGTCCACAGCGATGGCCGAGTATGAAATCGACGCGACAGGCCGCGTATTGGCGCCGGGGTTTATCGACGTGCACACCCACGATGACACGGTGGTTATCCGCCATCCGCAGATGCTGCCCAAACTCAGCCAGGGCGTGACCACGGTGATTGTCGGTAACTGCGGCATCAGCGCCTCACCGGTCAGCCTGCGCGGCAATCCGCCCGACCCGATGAACCTGCTGGGCAATGCCGAGGCTTTTGCCTACCCGCGCTTTGTCGATTATCGCGCGGCGGTGGAACTAGCCCACCCAGCGGTCAACGTCGCCGCCCTGATCGGCCACACGGCATTGCGCAGCAATCATATGGACGACCTGCACCGCACGGCCACGGCCCCTGAAATCACAGGCATGCGCATGCAGTTGCAGGCGAGTCTGGAGGCCGGAGCCCTGGGTTTATCCACTGGCCTTGCCTACGCCAGCGCCTTCAATGCAGACACCGACGAGGTGCTGCAACTGAGCGAAGAACTGACGGCTTATGGCGCGGTGTACACCACTCACTTGCGCAGTGAATTCGAGCCGGTACTGGAGGCAATGGACGAAGCGTTCCTGATCGGCCGGCACGCCAGGGCCCCGGTGATTATTTCCCACCTCAAGTGTGCTGGTGCGGGAAACTGGGGACGTAGCCCGCAACTGCTGGCGGCACTTGAAGCGGCGGCGAAAACCCATCCGGTAGGGTGTGATTGTTATCCCTATGCGGCCAGCTCTTCGACTCTGGACCTCAAGCAAGTCACCGATGCGTTCCGTATCACCATCACCTGGTCTACACCGCATCCTGAAATGGGCGGGCGTGACCTGCAGGACATTGCCGCCGAGTGGGATGTTCCTTTAATGGACGCAGCCCGCCGCCTGCAACCGGCGGGGGCGGTGTACTACGGGATGGATGAGGCGGATGTGCGGCGCATTTTGGCGCACCCCTTGTCGATGGTCGGCTCGGATGGGTTGCCTGAAGACCCGTTTCCCCATCCGCGTTTGTGGGGTGCGTTTCCACGGGTGCTGGGGCATTTCAGCCGGGATGTCGGGTTGTTCCCGTTGCACACAGCGGTGCATAAGATGACCGGGCTGTCGGCGGCGCGTTTTGGCCTGGCCGAGCGAGGCGAAATTCGTGAAGGGCACTGGGCTGACCTGGTGTTGTTCGACCCGTTACGCGTGCGGGATGTAGCGGACTTCAAAGAACCACAGCGGGCAGCCGAGGGCATTGATGGCGTGTGGGTCAACGGTGTGTTGAGCTACAGCGAAGGGCAGGCGACGGGGCAGCGCTCGGGTCGATTCCTGGCGCGCAACGGGGATTTGCGCCGGGGTTTTTCGCCTCTATAGTGGGTGCTTTCAAACAGGGAGCCATCGCGATGCACTTAGGAAAAGTCACCCCCATCCTGCGGATTTTCGACGAGGCCAAGGCGCTGGAATTCTATGTCGACTTCCTCGGGTTCAAGGTCGATTGGCAGCATCGTTTCGAGGCAGATTTTCCGTTGTACCTGCAGGTGTCGCTGGCCGAGTGCGTGCTGCATTTGTCCGAGCATCATGGCGATGCGTCGCCGGGCGCAGCGGTGCGGATCCAGGCGCAGGGGATAGACGCGTACCAGCAGCAATTGCAGGCCAAGGGCTACCGTTATGCCAAGCCTGGCGTGGAGGAAACACCTTGGGGCTCGCGGGAGATGAGTATCAAGGACCCGTTTGGGAATCGGCTGGTATTTGTCGAGGAGGGTGGAGAGTAATTACAACCCCGGTCAATGACCGGGGCTGCATCTGTGATGAGCTTCCTTACACCCGGAAATGACTGACCATCTGCTGCAACTGGCTGCCCAAACGCGCCAATTCCACGCTCGACTTGGCCGTCTCGTCGCTCGCCGTAGCGGTCTGCTCCGACACATCGCGTACGTTCACAATGCTGCGGCTGATCTCTTCGGCCACGGCGCTCTGCTCTTCGGCGGCGGCGGCGATCTGCTGGTTCATCGACTGGATATTCGACACGGTACGGGTGATGTTTTCCAGCGACACGCCAGCCTTGCGCGTCAGCTCGACGCTGCTGTCGGTGAGGCTGCGGCTGTTGTTCATCACGTTGGCCACTTGTTGGGTGCCGTTCTGCAAGCCGGCCACCAGGCCTTCGATTTCCTCGGTGGATTTTTGCGTGCGCTGGGCCAGGCCACGTACTTCGTCGGCGACCACGGCGAACCCACGACCGGCTTCACCGGCGCGCGCTGCTTCAATCGCTGCGTTGAGGGCCAGCAGGTTGGTCTGTTCGGCCACGGCCTTGATCACATCCATCACGCTGCCGATCTTGTTGCTCTCTTGTTGCAGATGGGCCATGGCGTCGGTGGAGCGCGCCACTTCAGCCGCCAGGCGTTCGATCTGGGCGATCGCCTCGGCCACTACTTTGTCGCCCGCGCGCGCTTGACCGTCGGCATCGGCGGCGGCCAGGGAGGCCTGTTCGGCGTTGCGTGCCACTTCCTGCACGGTGGCGGTCATTTCATGCATCGCCGTGGCGACCTGGTCGGTCTCGATCTTCTGGCTGTTGACGCCAGCGCTGGTCTGCTCGGTCACGGCCGACAACTCTTCGGCGGCGCTGGCGATCTGGGTCACGCCATCACGAATCCCGCTGATGAGTTCACGCAAGGTGGTGCCCATGCGCTGGATGCCTTGTTGCAGCACGCCCAGTTCGTCACGACGAGTCACCTGGATGTTGTGGCTCAGGTCGCCGGAAGCGATGCGTTCGACCACCGCCAGGGTGTCTTGCAGCGGACGGGTGATCTGGCGAGTGATCACCAGCGCCGCGATGATGCCCACCAGCAGGGCCAGCAAGGTGCTGATCAATTGCAGGCTACGGGCCTGGGCGCTTTCGGCGTCACGACGTTCCAGCTGGATGTCGTACAGCTTGTCGCTGATCGTGACGATATCGGTGCCTTGGGTGGTCATCTCGGCACGGGCGGTGACGATGTTGGTGTTGGCGGCCTTGTAGCTCTGCACGGCGCTGCGATAGGCACCGAGTGCGGTGTCCAGCGAAGCCAGCGCGGTTTGCTGGCTGGTGCCGAAGACGGCGTTGAGGCTTTTCAAACTCGCGATGGCTTTGTCGATTTGTGCAGCGGCGCGGGCTTCGTTTTCTGCGTTGACGTTGTTGGTGTAGCCACGCACTTCGTAGCGCGCCAGCAGGAACTCTTCCTTGGCATTGGTCACGGCCTGGAACTGTGCGAAACGCTCCGGACTGTCGGGCATCTGCTGCACGCTGGTGTCCAGGGCGTTGATTTGTGCGTTGGCGATGTCGGCTTTGTCGCCCATGACCTGGCGCGCAGCGTTGCCGTTGCGGTAGGCCTCGCGCATTTTGTTCAAGGACTGCTGATAAGCCGTGATGACGGCTTTCTGTTCATTGAGCAGCTTGAGGTTTTCCGGGCTCTTGAAGCTGTCCAGCAGTTTTTGTTGCTGGGCGGCGAAGGCGTCGAGGCTGGTCTGTACGTTCTGCGCCACGGCTTCGTCACCGTTGGCCAGCATGTATTGCAGGCGCACGATGCGCAGCTTGGTTAGCGAGGCATTGAGCTGGGTGATGTCGCTCATCCAGTTGCTGCGGTCGATCAAGCCGCCCAGGCTGGTCCAGCCGGTGAGTGCCAGGATCGAGGTGAGGACCAGTACCAGGCCAAAGCCCAGGCCGAGTTTGAGGTTGACGCTGATGTTACCGAACCAGCTGTTCATCGAAAGCTCCTTGAGAGTGATGTCTGTCTGCTGGACGGGGTGTTGTTGTTTGAGCCAGCCAAGATGTGTAGGGCTGTATCGGCGGCAAAGGGCAATTCTGAAATACTTTTCTCGCTGGCCGTCGAAAGGGCGCTCGATCCATGCCAGGACGGGGACAATGATCGGATGCCAGAGCTACGCCCCGGCGCTCTGGGAGCCGGAGAGGGGGCTGATCATGGGCCGGTCTTGTGTGCTAGTCTGCGGGCCCTTTTAGTTTTGGATGGCACGGGAAACCGTGTTGTCCTACAGCGGAGCCTCTTCATGTCCGAAGTTAATCTGTCCACCGACGAAACCCGCGTCAGCTACGGTATCGGCCGTCAGTTGGGTGACCAACTGCGCGACAACCCGCCACCAGGCGTCAACCTCGATGCAATCCTGGCCGGCCTGACCGACGCGTTCGGCGGCAAGCCAAGCCGTGTTGACCAAGAGCAAATGGCGGCCAGCTTCAAGGTGATCCGCGAAATCATGCAAGCTGAAGCCGCGGCCAAAGCTGAAGCCGCTGCAGGCGCCGGCCTGGCATTCCTGGCTGAAAACGCCAAGCGTGACGGCATTACCACCCTGGCTTCGGGCCTGCAATTTGAAGTGCTGACTGCCGGTGATGGCGCTAAGCCGACCCGTGAAGACCAGGTGCGCACTCACTACCACGGCACCCTGATCGACGGCACTGTATTCGACAGCTCCTACGAGCGTGGCCAGCCGGCAGAATTCCCGGTAGGCGGCGTGATTGCCGGCTGGACCGAAGCCCTGCAGTTGATGAATGCCGGCAGCAAATGGCGCCTGTACGTGCCGAGCGAATTGGCTTACGGCGCTCAAGGCGTTGGCAGCATCCCGCCGCACAGCGTTCTGGTGTTCGACGTCGAGCTGCTCGACGTTCTGTAAGACCTGCTGTTGATCACCTGTAGGAGCGAGCTTGCTCGCGAAAAACGTCAACGATGACGCGGGCATTCTGGATGAGCGCGTTGTTTATGCGGTCTTCGCGAGCAAGCTCGCTCCTACAGCGTTTTGCAGGGTGGTTCATGGGTGGAACTTGCCATTGAGCTCCGTCGCCGGGCGCAACGCTCGGGCATAGCAGAACAAAAACAGATTCCTCACCACTTCCTTCAGCACCCCAGGCTCACTGGAGCTCAGGCCATTCACGTCCAGGTCGCCCTGGTCCTGCAGCTCATTCAGCGCTTCTTCTTCCAGCACAGCACAGACTTCGCCGGTTTCCCGATGCAGGATCCGCAGGTAGGGGTGTGGGCGGTCCAGCCAGGCGTCTATCAAATAAGTCATGGTCGTTCTCCTTGATGGGTTTCAATGAGAATAATTCTTATTCGTAGAATAGCAAGTGCCTATTGGCGGTTTGCGCTTTTTTCTGTGTGGAGATTGAGGCGGGTC
The DNA here is from genome assembly GCF_003852235.1 of Pseudomonas sp. R4-35-07. Taxonomy (NCBI): domain Bacteria; kingdom Pseudomonadati; phylum Pseudomonadota; class Gammaproteobacteria; order Pseudomonadales; family Pseudomonadaceae; genus Pseudomonas; species Pseudomonas sp. R4-35-07. Next base: position 4,831,385 of record NZ_CP027732.1, on the reverse strand, counting down.
AAGCAAGAGGGCGAAACGCCATCCCACGGCGGGCGTGGGATGGTTGCAGCAAGATCAGACTTTACGCACGAACTCGGACTTGAGTTTCATCGGGCCGATGCCGTCAATCTTGCAATCGATATCGTGGTCGCCGTCGCACAGGCGGATGTTCTTGACCTTGGTGCCGACTTTCACCACCAGAGAAGTACCCTTGACCTTGAGGTCCTTGATCACGGTGATGGTGTCGCCGTCCTGCAGGACATTGCCCACAGAGTCCTTCTTGACGGTTTCATCGCCGGCTGCTTCGGCCTCGCCATTGGCGGACCACTCATGGGCGCATTCCGGGCAGATCAGCTGGGCGCCGTCTTCGTAGGTGTATTCGGAATTGCATTTCGGGCAGGGTGGCAACGTGCTCACTAAAGCTCCTTGAGAGTCAGGATGGCTAAAAGTCGCACATTATATAGGGGATTGTGGTCTCGCAGGTTGTATGAAATCCAAATGTGGGAGGGGGCTTGCTCCCGATGGCGGTGCAACAGCCAACTTATCCATTGGCTGACACTCCGCTATCGGGGGCAAGCCCCCTCCCACATTGTCTGCGTTTGCAGGTATGACTTAGTGCGTACGCGCGACCGCAAATTCGCTCAGCTCAACCAATGCATCCCGGTATTCGCTGGCGGGCAGGGCTTGCAGGCACTGGATCGCACGGGCTACGTAGTCACGCGCCAGTTGCGCGGTGTACTCCAGCGAGCCGGACGCTTCGACGGCGGCACGGATGGCTTCCAGGTCTTCGATCCCGCCTTTCTGGATCGCCTTGCGCACCAGGGCGGCCTGTTCCGGCGTGCCTTCGCGCATGGTGTAGATCAGCGGCAGGGTCGGTTTGCCTTCGGCCAGGTCGTCACCGACGTTCTTGCCCAGGGTCTCGGCGTCGCCACGGTAGTCGAGCAGGTCGTCCACCAGTTGGAACGCTACGCCCAGGTGATCGCCAAAGGTACGCAACGCTTCGGCCTGTTCGGCGGTCGCGCCACACAGCGCGGCGGCGCTGTGGGTGGAGGCTTCGAAGAGCATCGCGGTCTTGCCGCGAATCACTTCCATGTAGGTTTCTTCGGTGGTGCTGGCGTCGCGTACCTTCGACAGTTGCAACACTTCGCCTTCGGCGATGATGCGCGTGGCCTGTGAAAGAATTTTCATCACTGGCATCGAGCCCAGTTCGACCATCATTTCGAACGAGCGCGAGTACAGGAAGTCGCCCACCAGCACGCTCGGGGCGTTGCCCCACATGGCGTTGGCGGTCTCGCGACCACGGCGCATACCGGACATGTCGACCACGTCGTCGTGCAGCAGGGTGGCGGTGTGCAGGAATTCGATGGTGGCCGCCAGCAGGCGCAGGTCATCGCCTTCGCGGCCCAGGGCCTTGCCGCACAGCAACACTAATAAAGGACGCAGGCGCTTACCGCCCGCCGACGTAATGTAGTCGCCAATTTTGGCGACCAGCGGCACTTTAGACGTCAGCTGCTGCTTGATGATGCCGTCGACGGCGCTAAAATCGTCCGCGACCGCGCGGTAGAAAGCTTGGGGTTGCATCAGCGACAGTCGCTCCAGAAGGGTTGCGCGGCATGCTAGGACCCATGCCCCTGGGTGTCAAGGCGCGATGGACGGCCTCTTGCAACGCGTCTATTGCTTGCGTACAATCGCGCACCCTGAACTTCCTGGGCAGCACCTGCCTTACGCAATTGCATTCGGGACGTCCATCCCATGCAGCCATGCCAGCCAATACCTCTTCTTATAAAGCGCTGGGTGAGCAGGATTATCGGAGAAATACCATGTCGTACGCAGTAATTGTTACTGGTGGCAAGCAATACAAGGTCGCCCCAGGTGAATACCTGAAGATCGAAAAACTGGAAATCGCTACTGGCGAATCCGTGACTTTTGATCGCGTTCTGTTGGTCGCCAATGGCGATGACGTGAACATCGGCGCTCCAGTTGTTGCTGGCGCTACCGTTGTGGCTGAAGTGATCTCCCAAGGTCGTCATGATAAAGTCCGCATCATCAAGTTCCGTCGTCGTAAGCACCACATGAAGCGTATGGGCCACCGCCAGTGGTACACCGAGATCAAAATCACCGGTATTCAGGCTTAATTTCAGCCTAATTCCTCACTAGGAGAATTGACTCATGGCACACAAAAAAGCTGGTGGTAGTACCCGTAACGGTCGCGACTCAGAAGCCAAACGCCTTGGCGTGAAGATGTATGGCGGCCAGAAAATCATTCCGGGCAACATCATCGTGCGTCAGCGCGGCACCCAATTCCACGCCGGTTACGGTGTTGGCATGGGTAAAGATCACACCCTCTTCGCTAAAATCGAAGGCGTGATCAAGTTCGAAGTAAAGGGCGCGTTCAACCGCCGTTACGTGAGCGTTGTCGCAGCTTAATTGCGAGATCGCTGGAAAAGCCCTGTCTTGCGACGGGGCTTTTTCGTTTGTGGAGTGAGTCTCTTGCAAAGCTGTTTGTAATGGCGAGGGCAGCAGGTTTTGCAGTCGTTGCTTGAGGTCGCTGCGCTCATTTTTGCAAGAGTCTTATGTCTTGGTTTCTTAAGCTCGTCCGTGCGGCGAGAGGCGTTTTGTTATGAAGTTCGTTGATGAAGTTTCCATCCGAGTAAAAGCAGGCGACGGCGGTAACGGTTGCATGAGTTTCCGTCGCGAAAAGTTCATTGAAAACGGTGGCCCAAACGGCGGTGACGGCGGCGACGGCGGTTCCATCTACATGATGGCCGACGAAAACCTCAACACCCTGGTCGACTACCGTTACACCCGGCACTTCGATGCCGAGCGTGGCTCCAACGGCGGCAGCACCGACTGCACCGGCAAAAAAGGTGAAGACCTGGTACTGCGTGTACCGGTCGGCACCACGATCATCGACTCGGCCACCCAGGAAGTGATCGGCGACCTGACCAAGGCCGGCCAGAAGTTGATGGTTGTGCAGGGCGGCTGGCACGGGCTGGGTAACACCCGGTTCAAGTCCAGTACCAACCGTGCACCGCGCCAGACCACGCCGGGCAAACCGGGCGAGCAGCGCGACCTCAAGCTGGAAATGAAAGTACTCGCCGACGTAGGCCTGCTGGGCCTGCCGAACGCCGGCAAAAGTACCTTCATCCGCTCGGTGTCGGCCGCCAAGCCGAAAGTCGCCGATTACCCGTTCACCACCCTGGTGCCAAACCTGGGGGTGGTCAGCGTCGACCGTTGGAAAAGCTTCGTGGTCGCCGACATTCCTGGCCTGATCGAAGGCGCTTCCGATGGTGCAGGCCTGGGGATTCGCTTCCTCAAGCACTTGTCGCGCACCCGTTTGCTGCTGCACCTCGTCGACATGGCGCCGCTGGACGAAACCAATGCTGCCGATGCCGCCGAAGTGATCGTCAGCGAACTGACCAAGTTCAGCCCGGCCCTGGCCGAGCGTGATCGTTGGCTGGTGCTGAACAAGTGCGACCAGATCCTTGAAGAAGAGCACGAAGAGCGCGTCAAGGAAATCGTCGACCGCCTGGAGTGGGAAGGTCCGGTCTACGTGATCTCGGCCATCGCCAAAGAAGGCACCGAGCGCCTTTGCCGCGACATCATGCGTTATCTGGAAGACCGCGCCGACCGCCTGGCGGCCGACCCGGTATTCAAGGCAGAACTGGCCGAGCTCGACCAGCAGATCGAAGACGAAGCCCGTGCCCAGTTGCAAGCGCTGGACGACCAGCGTGCCCTGCGCCGCAGCGGCGTGAAGTCGGTGCATGACATCGGCGACGATGATTGGGACGAGGAAGACGTGGATGATGAAGACGGTCCGGAAATCATTTACGTGCGCGACTGATTCGTTGCGATAAACTTGAACGCCGCTCCTTTGGAGCGGCGTTTTGGTATCCGGGTATAACGTTATGGGCGGCGCTGGGTCGCGCGGCCCTCACTCTAAGGTTGAAGATGATGCGGAGCAAAGTGACAGGTGCGCAGCGCTGGGTCGTAAAGATCGGCAGCGCGTTGCTGACGGCCGATGGCAAGGGACTCGATCGCGCAGCCATGAGCGTCTGGGTCGAGCAGATGGTGGCCTTGCATGAGGCCGGTGTGGAGTTGGTGCTGGTCTCGTCCGGGGCGGTTGCCGCCGGGATGAGCCGCCTCGGCTGGACCGCGCGACCCAGCGCGATGCACGAACTGCAAGCCGCCGCCGCCATCGGCCAGATGGGCCTGGTGCAAGCCTGGGAATCGAGCTTTGCCGAGCACGGCCGCCACACGGCGCAGATCCTGCTGACCCACGACGACCTGTCCGACCGCAAGCGCTACCTCAATGCCCGCAGCACCTTGCGTGCACTGGTGGAGCTCAAGGTCATCCCGGTGATCAACGAGAACGACACCGTGGTCACCGACGAAATCCGCTTCGGCGACAACGACACCCTGGCTGCCCTGGTAGCCAACCTGGTGGAAGCCGACCTGCTGGTGATCCTCACCGATCGCGACGGCATGTTCGACGCCGACCCGCGCAACAACCCTGATGCCCAGCTTATCCATGAAGCGCGCGCTGATGACCCGGCGCTGGACGCCGTGGCCGGCAGTGTCGGCGGCGCCTTGGGCCGTGGCGGCATGCAGACCAAGCTGCGCGCCGCCCGCCTGGCCGCGCGCTCCGGTGCCCACACCATCATCGTCGGCGGGCGCCTGGAGCGCGTGCTCGACCGCCTCAAGGCCGGGGAGCGTATCGGTACGCTGCTGTCGCCCGAGCGCGGCATGCTGGCGGCGCGCAAGCAGTGGCTGGCCGGGCACCTGCAAACCCGTGGCACCCTGGTGCTGGACGCGGGGGCGGTGTCGGCGTTGTCCCAAGGCAACAAGAGCCTGCTGCCGGTGGGCGTCAAGTTGGTGCAAGGCAGCTTCCGCCGCGGCGAGATGGTGGTGTGCGTGGCGCCGGATGGTCGTGAGATCGCCCGCGGCCTGGCCAACTACAGCGCCCTTGAGGCGCAGAAGATTATTGGACAATCGTCTGAAGCGATTGTCGGACTCTTGGGCTACATGGCGGAACCGGAACTGGTGCACCGCGATAACCTCATTCTGGTTTAAACGAAGGAATACCCGATGCGCGTAATGAAGGGATTGCTTGGCCTGTTGCTCGCCATGCCACTGCTGGCCTCGGCCGAAGAGATTGCCCAGGTGTCGACGGTGTTCAAGTTTGTCGGCCCCAACGACCGGATTGTGGTCGAAGCGTTTGACGACCCCAAGGTCGATGGTGTGACCTGCTACCTGTCCCGTGCCAAGACCGGTGGCGTCAAAGGCGGCCTGGGCCTGGCCGAAGACCGCGCCGAAGCCTCGATTGCCTGCCGCCAGGTCGGCCCGATCCACTTCAAGGGTGAGCTCAAGGACGGTGACGAAGTGTTCAAGGAGCGCACCTCGCTGGTGTTCAAGACCATGCAGGTGGTGCGTTTCCTCGACAAGAAGCGCAACACGTTGGTGTACTTGGTCTACAGCGACCGCCTGATCGAAGGCAGCCCGCAGAACGCGGTGACGGCGATCCCGATCCTGCCGTGGCCGACCGCTCAGTAACCTGCAGGCGGGTTTTGTTACGGGCGTCTATAATTGCGGGCTTGCGGGTTGTAAGCTCAAGGCGTCGCGAGGCGTAGAAAAATAGGATATCTGGAGTTCGTCATGAGTGCTTTCCACGACCTGAAACTCAAAGCGTTGGATGGGCAAGAGCTGCCGCTGGCGCCTTACAAGGGGCGAGTTGTGCTGGTGGTCAACGTGGCCTCCAAATGCGGCCTGACCCCGCAATATGCGGCGTTGGAAAACCTCTATCAGCAGTACAAGGACCAGGGTTTCACCGTGCTCGGCCTGCCGTGCAACCAGTTTGCGGGCCAGGAACCGGGCACCGAGGAAGAGATCCAGCAATTCTGCAGCCTCAACTATGGAGTGACCTTTCCCTTGGGCAGCAAACTCGAGGTGAACGGGCCAGAGCGTCACCAGCTCTACCGCCTGCTGGCGGGCGAGGGCGCTGAATTTCCTGGGGATATCACCTGGAACTTCGAGAAATTCCTGCTCGGCAAAGATGGCCGCGTGCTGGCGCGTTTTTCGCCACGTACGCCACCGGAAGATCCATCGATCGTCCAGGCCATCGAAAAAGCCCTGAGCTAACCCTGCCCCTGTAGGAGCGAGCTTGCTCGCGAAAATCGCCAACGATAACGCGTGTGCTCTGGATATGCGCGGCGTCCTCGGGTCTTTCGCGAGCAAGCTCGCTCCTACTGGTATTCGGTGGCTTTAATCGCCTTAATCACCCAGATCAATAGTGCTATCCAGCAAGCCGGGGCGTCCATATTATCCACATCATAAATCTGTCTTATGTGGAGTGCTCCATGCCCGTCCAAGCCTTGTTCAAACCCTTCCAGCTCGGTGCACTGCAACTGTCGACCCGCGTGGTCATGGCGCCAATGACCCGCTCATTCTCTCCGGGTGGCGTGCCCAATGCCCAAGTGATCGAGTACTACCGCCGTCGCGCCGCCGCCGGCGTTGGGTTGATCATCACCGAAGGCACCGTGGTCGGCCATCAAGCCTCCAACGGTTACCCCAACGTTCCGCACTTTTACGGCGAAGCGGCGTTGGCCGGCTGGAAGAAAGTGGTCGATGCGGTCCACGCCGAAGGCGGCAAGATTGTTCCGCAGTTGTGGCATGTGGGCGCCGTGCGCCGTATCGGTACCGAACCTGACGGCAGCGTGCCAGCCTACGGCCCGATGGAAAAACTCAAGGATGGCAAGGTAGTCGTCCATGGCATGACCACCCAGGACATCAAGGACGTGATCGAGGCGTTTGCCCAGGCGGCCAAAGATGCTCAACGCATCGGCATGGACGGTGTGGAAATCCATGGCGCCCACGGCTATCTGGTCGATCAGTTCTTCTGGGAAGGCAGCAACCAGCGTACCGATGAGTACGGCGGCAGCCTGGCCAACCGTTCACGTTTCGCTATCGAATTGATCCAGGCCACCCGTGCTGCGGTCGGCCCGGACTTTCCGATCATCCTGCGTTTTTCCCAGTGGAAGCAGCAGGACTACACCGCGCGCCTGGTGCAAACCCCCGAGGCGTTGGGCGAATTCCTCAAGCCGTTGTCCGACGCTGGCGTGGATATTTTCCACTGTTCCACGCGCCGGTTCTGGGAGCCGGAATTCGAAGATTCCGACCTCAATCTGGCCGGCTGGACCCGCCAGCTGACGGGGAAACCGACGATCACCGTGGGCAGTGTCGGCCTGGATGGTGAGTTCCTGCAGTTCATGGTCAACACCGATAAGGTCGCGCAGCCGGCCAGCCTGGAGAACCTGCTGGAGCGCTTGAATAACGACGAGTTCGATCTGGTCGCCGTGGGCCGTGCGCTGCTGGTGGATCCGGATTGGGCCGTGAAGGTGCGCGAAGGTCGTGAGGCCGACATTCTGCCGTTCAGTCGTGAGGCGTTGACGAGCCTGGTGTAAGCGACGCCAGGGCGGGCACCGGAGGCCCGTCCTTGCATACATCGCGCAACTGACGCTCGAATTGCTCGATGATCGCCGGCCACCCTTGGCGACTGGCGTGTTGCCGGGCATTGAGCCGCGCTCGGCGCAGCGTCTCGCGCTCTTCCAGCAGCCACACGGCCGCATCGCAAAACGCGTTCTCATCCCCCGGCATCGCCAGCACACCGTTGTAACCGTGGCGAATATGCTGGGTCGCGGCTGCCTGGTCGTAGGCCACCACACCCAGCCCGGACGCCATGGCTTCCAGCACCACATTGCCGAATGTTTCGGTCAGGCTGGGAAACAGGAACAGATCGCCCGAAGCGTAATGCCGCGCCAGTGCTTCACCGCGCTGGGCGCCGCAGAACACCGCGTCGGGCAAATCGCGCTGCAACAGGCTGCGCTGCGGGCCATCGCCGACAATGACCAACTTGAGCCGCCGCGATGGATAGGTGGTCTGCAACGTGTCGAAACAGCGTTTGAGCAGCCCGAGGTTTTTCTCTTGGGCGAGGCGTCCTACGTGCAGCACCACAATGTCGTCGTTCTCCAACCCCCAGCTTGCGCGTAAAGCATCATCGCGTTTGGCCGGGTGGAACAGTTGGCTATCGACCCCCCGCGACAGCATCCCAAGACGCTCGAAGTGCCGGCGCTCCAGCTCCAGGCGCTGACTCGCGCTGGGAACCAGCGTCAACGTCGACCGGTTATGAAACCAGCGCAGGTAATGGGTGACCAGGCGACTCAACACGCTCAAGCCGTACTGGTTCGAATACTGTTGAAAGTTGGTGTGAAAGCCGCTGACCACGCTGATGCCCAAGCGCCGCGCCGCGCGTAACGCCGACAAGCCCAACGGGCCCTCGGTGGCGATGTACAACACATCCGGACGCTGGCGGGTCCAGCGGCGCAGAAGTTTGTGCATCGACGATTGGCCCCACTGCAGCCCTGGATACCCCGGTAACGGCCAGCCGCGGCACAGCAGCAACTCATCGTCACTCGGCCGGCTCTGGTCGACGCCTTGGCGGGGGCGCACCAGTTCGATTTGATGGCCGCGCGCGCGCAAACCGTCGCACAGGCGGCCAAGGGTATTGGCCACCCCGTTGATTTCCGGCGGGAAGGTTTCGGTGATCAGGGTGATGTGGAGCGAAGCTGTCGTCATGACCCACAGTGTCGCTGCGGGCCATGTCTTCATTGTGTCACTGGGATGATGGATTTATGACCGAGCCACCTGTTGCCCGGCCATCGCTTCGGCACCTTGCTCGCGCACCCAGAACAACGTGGCGCCGGCGACTGCTGCCGGCATCATCAGCAAGTTGACTACTGGCACCAGCAGCACCAGGTAGACGATCCCGCCAAAACTCATGCTCTGCCAGCGCTTCTGGCGCAGCCAGGCGAGCATTTCGTTCCAGCCCAGCTTGTGGTTGTCGGCCGGGTAGTCGATGTATTGGATCGCCATCATCCACACGCCGAACAGCAGCCACAATGGCGCGGCGATCAGGTTGACCACGGGAATGAACGACAGGATGAACAGGCCGATGGCCCGTGGCAGAAAGTAGCCCAGCTTGCGCATTTCCCGGGCCAGGGTGCGCGGGATCATCGCTATCAGCTCGCCCCAGCTGAACGGCGGGAAGTCGTCGGTGCCACGCACTACGATCTCGACTTTCTCCGCGAGAAAACCATTGAACGGCGCCGCGATGATATTAGCGAGCATGGTAAAGGTGAAAAACACCATCAACACCACCAGCACCACGAACAGCGGCCACAGCAGGTAATTCAAAAAGCTCAGCCAGCCGGGCAGCGTGGGCATCAGGTGGTCGACCCACAGGCTGAATTGGTGGCCTGCAAAGTAGATCAGGCCGACGAACAGCACCAGGTTGATCGCCAGCGGCAGCAGTACGAACAGGCGCAGGCCGGGGCTCAACACCAGTTTGAGGCCTTCGCGCAGGTATTGCGGGCCGGAAAGAGCGGGGGCAGGCATGGAAGACTCCGAGCAGAAGGGCGAACGCGCCGACCTTACCGGCTTTGCCGTGGCGGTGAAAGTGGCGACATCAGCGGTTACACCTGAGTGGACAAGAAGGTCGATCAAACCGGTCGACTGCATAGAGACCACCTATGAGCTGGATTGTTATTCCGTATTTCCTTAATCTTGCCCCCCTCTATACGCTGCACCCATTATTTTCAGGATCTGCGAGTTCAAGCCTTCCCCAAGTGCTTCGCGGTCCTTTTTTATTCCAGCCGTCTTGTTGTCCGGGCGGTCGATAGGAGTGAGTCATGTCTGATACCCGTCATTCGCGAGTGATTATTCTCGGTTCCGGCCCTGCCGGTTACAGCGCTGCGGTCTACGCTGCCCGGGCCAACCTCAAGCCGCTGCTGATCACCGGCATGCAGGCGGGCGGTCAGCTGACCACCACCACCGAAGTCGACAACTGGCCGGGCGACGTCCACGGCCTGACCGGCCCGGTGCTGATGGAGCGTATGAAAGAACACGCCGAGCGCTTTGAAACCGAGATCGTGTTCGACCACATCAACAAGGTCGACTTCTCCAAGAAGCCCTACAGCCTGACGGGCGACAGCGGCGTGTACACCTGTGACGCGTTGATCATCGCCACCGGCGCCAGCGCCCGTTACCTGGGCCTGCCGTCGGAAGAAGCGTTCATGGGCAAGGGTGTTTCCGCCTGCGCGACCTGCGACGGCTTCTTCTATCGCAACAAGCCAGTGGCTGTGGTCGGTGGTGGCAACACCGCCGTGGAAGAGGCGCTGTACCTGGCCAATATCGCCAGCACCGTGACCCTGGTGCACCGCCGCGAAACCTTCCGCGCCGAGAAGATCCTGATCGACAAGCTGCACGCCCGCGTCGCTGAAGGCAAGATCATCCTCAAGCTCAACGCCACGCTGGACGAAGTCCTGGGTGACAACATGGGCGTGACCGGTGCGCGCCTGAAGAACAATGACGGCAGCTTCGACGAGCTGAAAGTCGACGGCGTATTCATCGCCATCGGCCACACCCCGAACACCTCGTTGTTCGAAGGTGTGCTGGAAGCCAAAGACGGTTACCTGGTGGTGCAGGGCGGCCGTGAAGGCAATGCCACCGCCACCAACATCGACGGCATCTTTGCGGCCGGCGACGTGGCTGACCACGTCTACCGCCAAGCTATCACCTCGGCCGGCGCCGGTTGCATGGCGGCCCTGGACGCCGAGCGTTACCTTGACGGTCTGAAAGACGCCTCGTTCTAAGCAGCACTGCAAAACAAATGTGGGAGGGGGCTTGCTCCCGATAGCAGTGTTTCAGTCAGCACATTTGCTACTGAACCACTGCTATCGGGGGCAAGCCCCCTCCCACATTTTGATTTGTGTATGACTCAGGATTTGCGGATCAGCGGCTCGGTGGTGAACTTCACACCGGCCAGGCCATTGGCAATCAATGCGCGGATGTTCCCATGGTCACTGCCGTCAGGCGTAGCCACCACTGAACGGTAATGCTCGCCAAACGCCAGCAGTGCTTCCTGATCGCTCAACCCTTCCAGCAACGCCAATCCAAGTGTCTTGCACGAACCTTCGTTCTGGCCGGCGGCATTTTCCACCTCGCCGTTGGTGAAGGCTTGTGGCTGGTAGTCGTAACCTGCGGCAACAAAGGCCAGGGTGTCGGCAAACGCGTGTTCGCCGCTGTTAAGGCTGGCGCGCAGGGTGTTCAGGTCAGTCATGGGCTTTTCCTTTGGCAAACGCCGCATGTTGGTCGGCGCTGGCTTCTTTCTGGTATTGGGCTTTCCACTCGGCGTACGGCATGCCGTACACCACTTCACGGGCGTCATCGAGGCTCAGCTCGATCTGGCGCTCGTCGGCCTCGGCCTTGTACCACTTGGACAGGCAGTTACGGCAGAAGCCGGCCAGGTTCATCAGGTCGATGTTCTGTACATCCTTGCGGCTGTCCAGGTGTGACACCAGCCGGCGAAAGGCGGCGGCTTCGAGTTCGAGGCGTTGTTGGTCGTTCATGGAATCTCTCCGAGATAGCTTCAAGCGGGTAAGCTTCAAGCTGCAAGTTGGAATGCGTGTGGCTTTTAGCTTGAAGCTTGCAGCTAACGGCTTGCAGCTAACGTAATCGAAACCGACTCGGCAAAGCGCAGCGCATGGGGTTTGTCGACTTCGACTTCGGCGTACAGCACCGACTCGTTGCTCATCACCAGGTCGAGCAGCTCCTGGGTCAGGCGTTCGAGCAAGGCAAAGCGGTTGCCTTCGACGTGGGCAATGATGGCCTTGGTGATGGTGCGGTAGTTCAGCGCGTGGTCGATGTCATTATCGCGCACGGCTTCCTGGGCGGCATACAGGATGGTCAGGTTGATCAGCACATCCTGCTTGTTGAGGATTTCGTCCTCGTTGATGCCAATAAAGGTGCGCAGGCACAGGTCCTTGACCCGGATGCGCGCCATGCCTGGTTGAAGTTGTGGCATTGCTACTTGCTCCGTCCAATCAGTTGCAGGAACTCCATGCGCGTGGTGTTCGACTCGCGGAACGCGCCGAGCATCACCGAGGTGTTCATGGTTGAATTCTGTTTTTCCACGCCGCGCATCATCATGCACATGTGCCTGGCTTCGATCACCACCGCCACGCCGGCGGCCTGGGTCACGTCCTGGATGGCGTCGGCAATTTGCCGCGTGAGGTTTTCCTGGATCTGCAGGCGCCTGGCATACATGTCGACGATGCGCGCCAGTTTCGACAGGCCCAGCACCTTTCCGGTCGGAATGTAGGCCACATGGGCCTTGCCGATAAAGGGCAGCAGGTGGTGTTCACACAGCGAGTACAGCTCGATGTCCTGGAGGATCACCATCTCGTCGTTGTCGGAGGCGAAGAGCGCGCCATTGACGATTTCTTCCAGGTTCTGCTCGTAGCCATGACACAAGTATTGCATCGCCTTGGCGGCGCGCTTGGGGGTGTCGAGCAAACCTTCGCGTTCCGGGTCTTCGCCCAGGCCTTTGAGGATTTCGCGGTAATGGTGGGGCAGGGACAAGGTCATACAACATCCTCAAAACGGCTTACTTGATATGCCGCCCGCCGTTGACGGTCAGGGTGGTCCCGGTGACATAGGGGTTGTCCAGCAGGTAACGCACGCTCTGGTAGATCACCTCAGGCCCGGGCTCGATGCCCAGTGCCGACTTGGCCAGGACCTTGGCACGGTAGGCCGCGTCGTCGCCTTCATTGAACATCACCATGGCCGGCGCGATGCCGTTGACCTTGATCAGCGGCGCGAACTCTGCGGCGAACGACAAGGTAAGGCTGTCGAGCCCGGCCTTGGTGGCGCAATACGCGATGTGCTGGCGGCTGCCCTTGCGTACCACGTCATCGCTGATATGCACGATATCGGCCGGTGTCGAACGTTGCAGCAGAGGTGAACAATGCCGGTTGATCAGGTACGGCGCAAGCATGTGCACGCTGAACATGTCGGTAAAGGCGTGGCTTTCGTCGTCAGGCGTTTCCGCAATCCAGGCCGAGGCGTTGTGGATGATCGCGCGCAGCGAGTCGGTGTGGGCCTTCAACTCAGTGATGAACGCCACAATCCCCGCTTCGCTGGAAAAATCGGCAAACAGGCCGACCGCACCGCGTTCGCGCAGCAGCTGCACCCCTGGGCGTTCGCTGCGGTAGCTGAAGATGACCGATTGCCCTGCGTCCAACAGGCGTTCGGCGCAATACAGGCCGACGCGCTGGCCGGCACCGGTGATCAGGATCGGGGCGTTGGTTGCAGTCATGGGAGGCTCTAGTCGCTGGCAGGTGGAAACTATACCAGCGACCCGTCTCCCCTGTACTCAGGCAGCGGCTTCGCTGGCCTTGCGTGGTGGCGTGGGATGCAGCCAGTTCGCCAGCAGGTGCGTCGACAACGGAATAAAGAAGTACACCATCAGCGGTGTGAGCGCCAAGGTGCTGACCAGCACCCGGCTGAACAGGTCCAGTTCGCCGAGCAAGGGTGCCAGGCCAAAATTGAACAGCAGCGACACCGGGAAAAACGCCAGCCAGATCGCCACCGCCTGTTTCCAGCGGGGTGGGCGGGCTCCCACGGCGCCAAACCAGCCATCGATGCCGCTCACGCGGTGCTCGGAAGGGTCGGCAAACAGTTCGCTGCCACGGCTCAGCCAGGCACTGCGCGAAGCGGAAAACTCCCAGGCATGCAGGGTTTTTTCGTCGGCGAAGCGGAAGATGATCTGGAATTCATCGTCATTGGGCGGCGGGGCCAGCACGCCGGAACCCAGGTAACCGGGGAAGTCGGTGGCCAGTTGTTCGCCTTCGCGCAGCCAGGCCATCAGCTCTTCATAGCGTCCTTTGGCCACGCGGCGCGCGACCATCAAGGTGACGGGTGAGGTAGACATGGTATATCTCCAAATGTACGGGTGCGCTGAACCGGGTAGGTGGCGCACAAAGAGGCGGCCGGGTGAGGCCGCTCTCTTAAAAAACAGGCAAGGATTATTCCTCTTTTGCCGAAATACACCAGAGACGTTGGTCCGATAAGTACGGCCTTGAAAAAGACAGGTCGATAAGCGTTAAATACCCTTCAGCCAGCATTGCCACATTTGGTCACCAATGCCCTTGATTACCGCTCCGATTGATAGCATTTCGCGTCTGATTTCGACAGATTCAGATCAGCTTTTTCCGATTCGGGAAGTCTCGAGATTGACAGGCGTAAACCCGGTCACCCTGCGAGCGTGGGAGCGGCGCTACGGGCTGATCCAGCCCATGCGCACCGAAAGCGGGCACCGTCTCTACTCCACGGCCGATATTGAGACGGTCAAGCGTATTCTTGATTGGACTGAACGCGGCGTAGCGGTGAGCAAGGTTGGCAAGATTCTGGCGCGTGACGATCAACAGATCGAAGCAATTCGTGCCGAGCGCGACGCGGCCGAAGACAGCGAATGGCCGCAGTGGCGAGCCCGGCTGATGCATGCCATCAGTGCGTTCGACGATCGTCAGTTGGAGAGCGTGTACGGCCAGGTGTTCTCGACCTATCCCCTGAGTATTGCGTTTCAGGACATTCTGATGCCGTTGTGGCGCGACTTGCTGCGCTACCAGGGCCGTTTCGGCCAGGCCAGTGAATGGCTGTTTTTCGATTCTTTTCTGTGCATGCAGACGTTGCTGCGCCTGCAGGTGGCAAGCGCATCGCCCGCCCCCCAGGTATTGCTGAGCGCCCTGCCGGGCGAGTGCCGCAAACTGGAGCTACTGGTGGCGGCGCTGTTGATGAGCCGGGAGGATTCGCCCGTGAAGGTGCTGGGCTTGGACCAGCCGGTCGATGAGTTGACCCTGGTCTGTGAAAAGATCCGCCCCCAGGCGCTGGTCATGTTCTCCAATCACTTGCATAAGCATGACTTGGCTGCACGGCTGAGCCGCTTGGCGTTGACCCTGGACTGCCCGCTGTTTCTCGCAGGCGCTGCATCGGACCTGTTGCAGGCCGATCTGGCCGGCACGTCCATCGGCTGCCTCGGCAGCGAAGGGCGCCAGATGCAGCGCCGTTTGCAGCAGTTTCTCAGTGGCGGTCTGGATACCTGATCTCAGGCATGTACATGGGGATGCACCAGACGATGCTGGTGCAGGATGAATTGGCGCAGGCGCTCGATTTCACCTGCGTCACTCTGATTCAGACGGTAGGCAAACAGGCCCCGTGCGGTTTCCCGTTCCAGCGTGCCACGCAACGCAATGCGTTCGTAACCGGACGGACTGAACCACAAAGAAAAGGTTTTCGGCGGTTTGGCTCGGCCACGCCCTTCCACCAGCACACCCTTGAATGACACTTCGTGCACCCACAGCGCACTGGCGTAGCCCTTGATGTTCTCCAGGGCCACCGGTGTTTCAAGGGCCAGGCGCCACGGGCGGATCATCGGCCCGTCTTCAAAGATACTCGGCACGCCCAGGCGAAGATGCACCGCATGAAACTCATCTTCCACCAGGTGCAGGGGAAAGGTCAGTTGCTGGTTATCGAACTGCGCCTGGATGGTGACTTGGTCGTGAGCGGCCAACCGCGTGAGCAAATCGCGAATCTGCGCACCGCCATTCACCGTCAGGCTCGACCATGCATCCCGCAGGTTGAGCTGCGGGTTGTGCTGCATGTCCTGGATAAACGCCAGTTCGTCCTGCGTCAAAAGAGCATCGCGGTGCATGGATATAGCTCAAAGTTGGGCGTTAAAAGGCCATTATCGCTCTAAAGAGCGCCATTTTTACAGCTTGTTAATTCCACTCGTCACCTTGAGCGCCGCCAGCTCAGCTTTAAGCTCGGCTACCTGGGCTTCCAGCTGGGCGACGCGTTGCTGCGCTTTTACCTGGACGGTGACGTCTTTTTGCACGCCGACGAAATACGTCTGCTGGTCGGCCGCGTTGTACACCGTTGACAGTGATAACTCGTTCCAGAAATGCGTGCCGTCCTTACGGTAGTTGCGCAGGATTTCCCGGCACGCGCCACCGCTGTCGAGCGCCTCGCGAATCGCCATCAGGCCTGGCTGGTCACGGTCGCCCGCCTGCAGGAAACGGCAATCCTGATAAAGGATGTCGTCCAGAGTGTAGCCGGTCAGGCGTTCGAAGGCCGGGTTGACGTAGATCAGTGGCTTGTCTTCGCCTTCTCGTTCGGCGACGACAATCCCGTCGTTGGAGGCGTTGATGACCATTTGCATCAGCTTGGCGTTGATCATTGAGCGGTCCATGGCTTGTTGTTGAGGTCTGAAGTTTATGACACGTCTTGAATGTTGCACGGCGCGCGCTGAGAAATCTGCGCCAGCTGCTAATATCCTACGCTTTCGCTCAATTACAGGATCAGATTGATGAAAGTCGCCATCCTTTCCGGCTCGGTCTACGGCACAGCTGAAGAAGTCGCTCGCCACGCCGAAAAAATCCTCAAAGCAGCGGGTTTTGAAGCCTGGCACAACCCGCGTGCCACGCTGGCCGACGTGCAGGCCTTTGCGCCCGAGGCGTTCCTGGCGGTCACATCGACCACCGGCATGGGCGAGCTGCCCGACAATCTGCAACCGCTGTACTCAAGCATTCGCGACCAGTTGCCCGCCGCCTGGCGCGGCCTGCCCGGTGCGGTCATTGGCCTGGGCGACGCCAGCTACGGCGATACCTTCTGCGGCGGCGGCGAGCAAATGCGCGAAGTGTTCAGTGAGTTGGGCCTGCACGAAGTGCTGCCGATGCTGCGCCTGGACGCCAGCGAAAGCGTGACCCCGGAGACCGACGCCGAACCGTGGCTGGCCGAGTTGATTACTGCACTGCAGCGCTGACCGACCCCATGAGGCGCTGTCCGCGTGTTTTTATTGGCGGCGCTTCTCTGACACCGTTTGTACTATTCTCCAGGCTGACTCGCTCAGTCATCAAGCTGGCTGCGAAGGCAACTCCGCAAGCCAGGGCGTCTGACTAGACTGGCTCATCACTTAAAAAATAATAATAAATGCGCCAAGGAGGTCATTATTGTGAGCCTAGCCACCGTTCTATCGTCACAGAATGTCAAAGATCAGGTCAGCGCGGCCGAATGGCAAGCCCGTGTCGACCTGGCGGCCTGCTATCGCCTGGTGGCGATGCACGGTTGGGATGATCTGATCTTCACGCATATTTCCGCCAAGGTGCCGGGCACCGATGATTTCCTGATCAACCCCTATGGGCTGATGTTCCACGAAATCACCGCCTCAAGCCTGGTCAAGGTGGACCAGGCCGGCAACAAGCGCATGGACAGCCCTTACGAGATCAACCCCGCGGGCTACACCATCCACAGCGCCATCCACGAAGTGCGCCACGACGTGACCTGTGTGCTGCACACCCATACTGCCGCCGGTGTCGCCGTGTCTGCGCAAAAGCAGGGCGTGCTGCCGATCAGCCAGCAGTCGCTGTTTGTGCTGTCGAGCCTGGCCTATCACGCCTATGAAGGCGTCGCACTGAATCACGATGAAAAGGCGCGCTTGCAGGCGGACCTGGGCGAACACAACTTCCTGATGCTGCACAACCATGGCCTGCTGACGTGCGGCGCGACCATCGCCGACACCTTTCTGATGATGTTCACGTTCCAGCGCGCCTGTGACATCCAGGTACTGGCGCAGAACGGCGCTGCCGAGTTGATTACCATCGAGCCGCAGATTCTGGCCGGTGCCAAGGCGATGGTGGCCGCTGTCACAAAAAGCGCCCAAGGTATGGGCGGTGCGCTGGCCTGGCCGGCGCTGCTGCGCACATTGGATAACCAGGACCCCGGGTATAAAAGCTGATGCCACTTGCCGAAATACCGCTCAGCGCCTGGCGCAAACGCGGCCAGGATTTCGTCTTTCGCGGCCGCTCCATTCGTTATTGGGTGGCCGGGCAGGGCGAGCCGCTGCTGTTGATCCATGGCTTTCCCACGGCCAGTTGGGATTGGCATTACCTGTGGCAACCCCTGGCCCAGCGCAATCTGGTGATCGCCTGCGACATGCTCGGCTTCGGCGAATCGGCCAAACCGCTTGATCACGAGTACTGCCTGCTGGAGCAAGCCGACCTGCAACAGGCGTTGCTTGAACACCTGGGGGTGGCAGAGCCGGTGCACATATTGGCCCATGACTATGGCGACAGTGTTGCCCAGGAACTCCTGGCCCGGCATTACGAAGGGCGGTTCCAGATGGCCAGTTGTGCGTTTCTCAACGGTGGGCTGTTCCCCGAAACCCATCGCGCAACCTTGGTGCAGAAGTTATTGCTCAGCCCCCTGGGCTGGATGATCGGACGAGCCTCTGGACGAAGTAGCCTGGCCAACAGTTTTAACCAGATTTTTGGTCCCCGGACGCTACCGAGCGAAAGCGCCCTGGATGATTTCTGGAGTTTGATTGAACACAACGACGGCCCGCGCATCCTGCACAAGCTGATCAACTACATTCCCCAGCGCCGTCGCCTGCGTGACCGCTGGGTGGCGGCAATGCAGCGCGGCGACGTGCCGTTGCGGGTCATCGACGGTGAGGTCGACCCCATTTCCGGCGCGCATATGGTGGAGCGCTATCAACAGCTGGTGCCGAATGCCGATGCGATCTTGCTGGCCGATATCGGCCATTACCCACAACTCGAGGCGCCGGTCCAGGTGCTCAGGCATTACCAGGCGTTTCGCGAGCGTATTGGCCTGCGGTCAGCGCGTGCGGCCTATTCCTGAGCCTTGCGCCCCAGGGCGGCATCATCCCGCTGCCTTATCGAGCACCATTCAGCGGCGGCCGTATTTATTGTGACCCAAGGCCCGGTGCCGGACACTCTGCCCATTGCCATTGTCGCCCAAGGAGTTCGGTATGAGTCAGTCAGTGCAGTTGCAGGATAAGGTCGTGATCGTCACCGGCGCCGGCGGCGGATTGGGCCGCGCCCACGCGCTGCTGTTCGCCCGGCACGGGGCCAAGGTGCTGGTCAATGACCTCGGTGGCTCGACCCAGGGCGAAGGCGCCAATGCCTCGGCGGCCGATCGGGTGGTGGCCGAAATCCGCGCAGCGGGTGGCGTTGCGCACGCCAACCATGATTCCGTCACCGACGGCGATAAAATCGTACAGAACGCACTGGATGCCTTCGGCCGTATCGATGTGGTGGTGAACAACGCCGGTATCCTGCGCGACAAGACCTTCCACAAGATGGACGACAGCGACTGGGACCTGGTTTACCGGGTGCATGTCGAAGGCGCCTACAAAGTCACCCGCGCCGCCTGGCCGCATCTGCGCGAGCAGGGCTATGGCCGGGTGATCTTCACCGCGTCCACCTCGGGCATCTACGGCAACTTTGGCCAGTCCAACTACGGCATGGCCAAGCTTGGCCTGTATGGCTTGACCCGAACCCTGGCGCTGGAAGGGCGCAAGAACAACATCCTGGTCAACGCGATTGCGCCCACCGGCGCCACACGCATGACCGAAGGGCTGATCCCGCCGCAGGTGTTCGAGCGTCTCAAGCCGGAACTGGTCAGCCCGTTGGTGGTGTACCTGGGCAGCGAAGCCTGCCAGGAAACCTCAGGTTTGTTCGAAGTGGGCGGCGGCTGGATCGGCAAGACCCGCTGGGAGCGCAGCCTGGGCGTAGGCTTTGACCCCGAAGCGGGCTTTTCGCCGGATGACGTGGCGGCGCACTGGCAGCAGATCTGCGACTTCGAAGGCGCGGCGCACCCCAAAGACACGATCGAGGCATTGAAGGAGATGATGGCCAACTTGCAGAAGTTCAGCCTCTGATCGTTGCCGTAAAAATAGTCAATCCCACGGGGCGTCAATGGCGCCCCGTTTTTATTCCAGGCATAAAAAAGGCCGCTGCACAGGCAGCGGCCGAAGTAAGACGTTGGATCAAGGAGCGATAAATCAACGTCAGTGAACACTGGTAACAGATTGAATGTCTTGGTAATCCGTTGAATTCAAGCTTTTCTCCAGAGCCTCGGAGCGGGCTGTTTGCCCTGAAAGCGAAATAAGCATAGTCGGTTGTAACAGAATGAGTAATAGCAGTTCAGGACAAGGACTGTTACCAAAACGACAATAATTGAGCGCATGCCATCGATGCTTCTGATAGGCCACCATCCATCCAATCCATGACGCGCGCCGCACCCATGGCCCGCGCGGCCCGTCATCCTTTCGGGCGACAACACGAATACCTCCTTGGTGCGCTTATCGCTCCTCCTGGGCGGCAGTAGGGTGGGGCCTTCTGTCACTCACCGGGGAAGACGCATGACAAAAACAACAATGCGCGCCATCTTCACGCCACAGGCGCTGGCCGCTGCGGTTGCTCTGGGTTGCTGTGCCCAGGCCCACGCTGTTTCGTTCAACATCGGCGAGATCGAAGGGCAATTCGATTCCTCGCTATCGGTCGGTGCGAGTTGGGGCACGCGGGACGCCGACAAAAGCCTGGTCGGCACCGTCAACGGCGGCACGGGCCAGGCGTCTACCGGGGATGACGGGCGCTTGAACTTCAAGAAGGGCGAGACCTTCTCGAAAATCTTCAAGGGCCTGCATGATCTTGAACTGAAATACGGCGACACCGG
Source organism: Pseudomonas sp. R4-35-07 (assembly GCF_003852235.1). NCBI lineage: Bacteria > Pseudomonadati > Pseudomonadota > Gammaproteobacteria > Pseudomonadales > Pseudomonadaceae > Pseudomonas > Pseudomonas sp. R4-35-07. The sequence continues at coordinate 4,810,979 of NZ_CP027732.1, read as the reverse complement.
TGTGTTCGTGCGCGGCAAGTACTGGTACGACTTCGAGCTCAAGGACGAAGACCGCGAGTTCAAGCAGATCAGCGACCACAACCGCAAGGAAGGCGCCAAATCCAGCGGTGCGCAGATTCTCGATGCCTTCGTCTACCACAACTATTCCCTGGGCGACCTGCCCGGCACCGTGCGCGCCGGCAAGCAAGTGGTCAGTTGGGGCGAAAGTACCTTCATCGGTAACTCCATCAACAGCATCAACCCGATCGACGTGTCGGCGTTCCGTCGTCCGGGGGCCGAGATCAAGGAAGGCTTGATCCCGGTGAACATGCTGTTCGCCTCCCAGAGCCTGACCAATCAGCTCACCGTAGAAGGTTTCTACCAACTGGAATGGGACCAGACCGTGCTGGACAACTGCGGCACCTTCTTCGGCGGTGACGTAGCGGCGGATGGCTGCACCGGTAACTACACAGTGGGCAGCCCGGGGATTGCACCGCTGCAACCGATTGCAGCGGCACGCGGCCAAGGCTTTGTGGTCACCCGCGAGGGTGTGGTGGTGCAGCGCGCCGCGGACCGTGATGCGCGTGACTCCGGCCAGTTCGGCGCCGCGTTGCGCTGGCTGGGTGACGACACCGAATACGGTCTGTACTTCATGAACTACCACAGCCGCACCCCGACCGTGGGCACGATTACCGCCAATACCAACCTGGCAACCATCGGCGCCATTGGTGCCGCCGCTCCGCCGGGCTTTGGTGGGGCCCTGGCCCAGAGCACCATGCTCGGGCGTGGCCAGTACTACCTGGATTACCCGGAAGATATCCGTCTGTTCGGTGCCAGCTTCTCCACCACCTTGCCCACCGGTACGGCGTGGACCGGCGAAATCAGCTATCGGCCAAATGCGCCCGTGCAACTCAACACCACCGACCTGACCCTGGCGCTGGTCAACCCGATTGCCGGCAACACCGCGTCGCCGATCCGCAGTTCGTTTGGGGCCGACAACAAAGGCTACCGTCGCAAGGAAATCACCCAGATCCAGAGCACCATGACCCAGTTCTTCGACCAGGTGCTGGGCGCCGAGCGCCTGACGCTGGTGGGCGAAGCGGCCGTCGTGCACGTCGCTGGCCTGGAAGACAAAACCAGACTGCGTTACGGCCGTGACTCGGTGTACGGCGCCTATGGTTTCCAGGGTGACACCGACGGGTTCGTCACCTCCACCTCCTGGGGCTACCGCGCGCGGGCGATCCTTGACTACAACAACGCGATTGCCGGGGTGAACCTCAAGCCCAACCTGTCCTGGTCCCATGACGTGGCCGGCTACGGCCCCAACGGCTTGTTCAACAAAGGCGCCAAGGCGATCAGCGTCGGTGTGGATGCGGATTACCGCAGCACCTACACCGCCAGCCTCAGCTACACCGACTTCTTTGGCGGCGACTACAACACCCTGACCGACCGTGACTTCCTCGCCCTCAGCTTCGGCGTGAACTTCTGACTTGGCTTAAAGAAGGACAAGAACTATGCGTAAGACAATTGCAGCGTTGGCCCTGAGTCTGCTGGCCGCCCACGTGATGGCCGCGGTATCGCCGGAAGAAGCCGCCAAGCTCGGCACCAGCCTGACCCCGGTCGGCGCCGAAAAAGCCGGCAACGCCGATGGCTCGATCCCGGCCTGGACCGGCGGCATTCCGAAAAACGCCGGCGCGGTGGACAGCAAGGGCTTTCTCGCCGATCCGTTCGCCAGTGAAAAACCGCTGTTCGTGATCACCGCCGCCACCGTCGACAAGTACAAGGACAAACTCTCCGACGGCCAGGTGGCGATGTTCAAGCGCTACCCCGAGACCTACAAGATCCCGGTGTACCCGAGCCACCGTACGGTCAACCTGCCGGCGGATATCTACGAGTCGATCAAGCGCAGCGCACTGAACGTCAAGGCGATCAACGACGGCAACGGCTTGGAGAACTTCACAGGTAACCGTTACTACGCGTTCCCGATTCCCAAAAACGGTGTGGAGGTGTTGTGGAATCACATCACCCGTTACCACGGCGGCAACCTGCGCCGCATCATCACCCAGGCCACGCCACAGACCAACGGCAGCTACACGCCGATCCGCTTCGAAGAGGAAGTGGCGGTGCCGCAGGCCATCCCCGATATCGACCAGGCCAAGGCGGCCAACGTGCTGAGCTATTTCAAGCAATCGGTCACGGCGCCGGCGCGGCTGGCCGGCAACGTGCTGCTGGTGCACGAAACCCTCGACCAGGTGAAGGAGCCACGCCTGGCCTGGATTTACAACGCCGGCCAGCGCCGGGTGCGACGGGCGCCGCAGGTCTCGTATGACGGGCCGGGCACCGCCTCCGACGGCCTGCGCACCACCGACAACTTCGACATGTTCTCCGGCGCGCCCGACCGCTATGACTGGAAACTGGTGGGCAAGAAGGAACTGTACATCCCTTACAACAGCTACAAACTCGATTCGCCGACCCTCAAATACGACGACATCATCAAGGCCGGGCATATCAACCAGGACCTGACCCGCTATGAGCTGCATCGCGTCTGGGAAGTGGTCGGCACCGTCAAGCCGAGCGAGCGCCACATCTACGCCAAGCGCCACATGTACATTGACGAAGACAGCTGGCAAGTCGCCCTGGTGGACCACTACGACGGTCGCGGCCAACTGTGGCGCGTCGCCGAAGGCCATGCGCAGTTCTATTACGACCACCAGGTACCGGCCTACACCGTGGAAACCCTGTACGACCTGATCGCCGGGCGTTATCTCGCGCTGGGTATGAAGAACGAGGAGAAGAGCAGCTTCGTCTTCGGCTTCGCGGCCAAGGCAGCGGATTACACCCCCGCGGCGCTCAGGTCCGAAGGCGTGCGCTGATTTCGGATGTAAAGATCATTCCCACGCTCCCGCGTGGGAATGCAGCCCGTGACGCTCTGCGTCACCTGTGCGCGACGGTTGGCGGGACGCGGAGCGTCCCAGGAGGCATTCCCACGCAGAGCGTGGGAATGATCATTCGGGGGCCCCCTCCCACATTGGGTTTTGCGCATGTCTTTCAATCACCCCGCTGAATACTTCTTCAACAACCGCCCGCCACAGGACTAGGGTTGCATCACAATAAAAAAGCAGGATGCAGCAATGACCGCCATGACACGCTGCCTGGACCGTCCTGGATTCATGCCCCGGCTGTCCGCTCACCATCTGCTGCGCCCGCGCCTGGCCGCGCCTTTGCTCGCGGCACCGGCGCGGGTGAAGCTGCTGTGCGCGCCGGGCGGCAGTGGCAAGAGCGCGCTGCTTGCCGAGTGCGCGTTGCAGGCGCCGCCTGGGTGCCAGGTTCACTGGTTGGCGCTCAATGGCGTAGTTGCATGCCCGGTGGATTTCTCCCGGCGCCTGGCCCACAGCCTTGGGCTGTCTTACACCGATGAAGCGACGTTATTGCTGGACCTGGGGCGTTGGCAACACTCGGCGTGGCTGTTCCTCGACGATTTTTGCCGGCTGCCCGCGCCTGCACTGGACGCCTTGCTGGACCGGTTGCTCACCGCCAGCAGCCCGGCGCTGACCTGGTGGCTGGGCGCGCGGCGGCGGCCGGCGTGCAATTGGCCGCGCCTGTTGCTCGATGACGAATTGCTGGAGTGCGGCAGTACGGAACTTTCGTTCAGCGCGACGGAAATCCAGGCGTTGCTCGGCCCAGGGCAGAGCGTCGACAACATCATGCAATTCAGCGCCGGATGGTGCGCCGGGGTGCGTATTGCGCTGCTCGGTGACGGCCATCCCGATAAAACCCTGCTCGATTATCTGCAACACGAAGTGTTCAGCAGCTTGCCAGCGGAATTGGCCGAAGCCTGGCGGGTGCTGGCCAACCTGCCGCGCTTCAATACCGGCCTGTGTGAACACCTGTTCGGCTCGGGTGACGGCGCTCAGTACCTGCGCGAGCTTCAAGCGCTCGGTGCGTTTATCCAACCCTGGGAAGGCACCACCGATTGGCTGCACATTTTTGCGCCCCTGGCGCGTTTGCTGCGCGAAGAACCCTGGCCGGCCAAGCGCGCCTGGCACCGGCGCGCGTGCCAGTGGTTCAGCGCCGAGCAGGACTGGCAGGCGGCCTTTGAGCAGGCGCTGCTGGCGCAGGAATATGAGGGCGCAGTGAGCCTGTTGCAGCATTTCAGTTTCGAAGACTTGTTCCGCGGGCAAAATGCGGTGCTGCTGTTGCGCCTGCATGAGCAGCATGGCGATGAACTGATGCTCGGCTCGGCACCGCTGGTGGGTCTGGTCACGGCGGCACTGCTGTTTGCCGGGCGGTTCGAGCAGGCGGCGGTGTGCATCGACCAGTTGGCTCGATTCGCGCCGCGACCGACGGCGGCGGCGCAGCGTCATCTGGTGGCGCGCTGGCAGGCGCAAGTTGGCTGGTTATTGCACCTGAGCGGCGATGCCGAGGGTTCCCGCGAGCATTTCCTCGAGGCCCTGCAAGCCTTGCCCGAGAGCGCCTGGACATCGCGCTTGATGTGCCTGTCGGGCCTGACCCAGCAAGCCATGCTGCGCGGTGAGCTGGACGTGGCCCAAGCGCTGAATCGCGAAGCGCTGTGCCTGGCCCGCGCCCACGGCTCGCTGGTGCTGGAGGCCTTGCTCGAGTTGGATCACGCCCAATTGCTGGAACAACGCGGCGCGCCTTACCGGGCGCAAAGCCTGTTGGAAAGCCTGCAGGCGATGCTGGTCGAGCAGCGCTTGCAGGCTGGGCCGCTGATGGGGCGTATCGCCCTGCGACGTGGGCATCTCGCCTTGCGCCAAGGTCAGGACGCATTGGCAAGCGAGTGTTTCGAGGCCGGTTTGAACATCTGCCTGCACAGCCAGGACAAGCGGGTGCTCTACGGGTTTCTCGGGCTGGCGCTGCTGGCGGCGAATCGCGGTGATTACGCCCAGGCGTTTATCCAGTTGCGCGATGCCGAGCGGCTGATGCAGCAGCGCCATGTCCCCGACCTGGTGTACCGCGCGGTCCTGTTGTTGGTCAGCGCGCATTTCTGGTTGCAGCAAGGGCGCGCGGAGTTGACGGTGCAAGCGATGCGCCGCGTGTTGCGTCACTTTCATGGGCCCTGCGCCAAGCAGGCGCCGCCGGCCACGCTGGAATTGATCCCGCGTCTTGAGTACCTGTTGGTGCTGGCCGAGGTCAGGCTGGGCTGCGCCGAAGACCCGCTCGAGCGGCTTGGCGCTTTGCTCGACAGCACCCGCCAACGCGGCATGCTCTGCCTGGAAACCGAACTGCAGCTGGTGCTGGGGGAGGTGGCCTGGCGGCTGGGCGAGCCGGCGCGCGCGCGCGTGGCCCTGCAAGCCGGCCTGGAACTGGCGGCGCGTTGCCAGGTGCAGCAGGCGGTGCGCGAGTTGCGTTTACGTGCGCCGGGGTTGCTCAGTGAGTTGGGGCTGGAACCGCAGGCCGCGCCAGTCGGCGCCACGCAGAACCCGCTGAGCCTGCGCGAACTGGAAGTGCTGCAGTTGATCGCCCTGGGCAACTCCAATCTGGAAATTGCCGAGCGCCTGTATATCTCCCTGCACACGGTCAAGACCCATGCGCGGCGTATCCACAGCAAACTCGGGGTAGAGCGGCGCACCCAGGCAGTGGCCAAGGCCAAGACGCTGGGCTTGATGGGCTAGGTGCGAAACGCCTGGCGATAGTCCCCAGGCGCCGCCCCCATGGCTTGGCGGAAGCGCTGGTTGAAATGACTGGCGCTGGAGAACCCGCACCGCCAGGCAATCTCACCCACGGCCAGGGCGCTGTTGCGCAACAGCGCCCGCGCACGGGCCAGCCGCCGCGCCAGCAGGTATTGGTGGGGCGGCCAGCCGAAGCTTTGCCGGAACATGCGCGCGAAATGGTATTCCGACAGCGCGCACAGGCCGGCCAGTTGGCCAAGGCTGATGGCGTCCTGCAGGTGATGGTCGATGTACTCCACCAAGCGCCGTCGCTGGTGCGCGGCCAGCCCACCTTTGACGCGCAGGCCTTCGCGGGCGCCGACCTGGCTGAGCAGGGTATGACTGAGCATTTCATGGGCCAGGCTGCTGGTCAGCAGGCGCTCACCGGGCTCCTGCCAGTTGAGGGCGATCAACTGGTGAAAGCGTGCGGCCAGGCTGGCGTCCTCGAGGAAGGTGCTTTCGCGCAGCTGCAGCTCACGGGGCTCGCGGTCGAGCAGGGTGACGCAGCCGAGGGCGAATTGTTCGGGGCTGAAATAGACATGGGCCAGGCGAATCTGGCCATTGATCACCCAGGCCGATTGGTGCTCGGCCGGCAGGATGCACAGTTTGTCGGGGCCGCCCTTGGTGCCCGGTTGGTCACGGCGAAAAGTGCCGGTGCCGCCGCCGATGTAGCACGACAAGGTGTGATGGCTGGGCGCCTGGTAATCCTGGGCATCGTGGTGGTTGCTCCACAACGCCGCAGACAGTCCGTCACCGAGCTCGGCGCAGGCTTCCAGGCGTGCGTTGGGCGAGCGGTTAAGGGCTTGAAAGACGTGCAGCGATTGCAGCTCTGGCATGGTGTGTTCTCCGACGTTTTGCATCCTACTCCGCCGTCATGGCGCTGTGATCCCCGCGCCCTGAAAAAGCGCAAGAATGTGCAAGAGCGTCGCACAAGGAAAACGCGACACTGTGGCTCACTCACCGGAGCCCGCTATGAACCTTTTCCTGTATGTACTCACTGTGCTGATCTGGGGCACGACCTGGATCGCGCTCAAATGGCAGTTGGGCGTGGTGGCGATTCCCGTGTCGATCGTTTACCGCTTTGCCTTGGCGGCCCTGGTGCTGTTCGTGCTGTTGCTGCTCAGCCGCCGGCTGCAGGTGATGAACCGGCGCGGGCACCTGATTTGCCTGGCCCAGGGCCTGTGCCTGTTCTGCGTCAACTTCATGTGTTTTCTGACCGCCAGCCAATGGATTCCCAGCGGCCTGGTGGCGGTGGTGTTTTCCACGGCGACCTTGTGGAACGCGCTGAATGCCCGGGTGTTTTTCGGCCAGCGGGTCGCGCGCAATGTATTGATGGGCGGCGGCCTTGGCTTGCTCGGCCTGGGCTGTTTGTTCTGGCCCGAATTGGCAGGGCACGCCGCCAGCCCACAGACCCTGCTCGGCCTGGGCCTGGCCTTGCTGGGCACGCTGTGTTTTTCGGCGGGCAATATGCTCTCAAGCCTGCAACAGAAAGCCGGGCTGCGGCCCTTGACCACCAACGCCTGGGGCATGGCCTATGGTGCGGCGATGCTGGCAGCGTATTGCGCAGTGCGCGGTATTCCGTTCGAGATGGACTGGAGCACGCGCTACATTGGCGCCTTGTGGTATCTGGTGATTCCAGGCTCGGTGATTGGCTTTACCGCCTACCTGACACTGGTCGGCCGCATGGGGCCGGAGCGGGCGGCGTATTGCACTGTGTTGTTTCCGGTGGTGGCGCTGAACGTATCTGCCTTTGCCGAGGGTTATCAGTGGACGGCACCGGCCCTGGCGGGGTTGGTGCTGGTGATGCTGGGTAATGTGTTGGTGTTTCGCAAGCCGAAGGGTGTGAGCCCGGTCTTCAAAGTGAAGACAGTCTAAATGTGGGAGGGGGCTTGCCCCCGATAGCGGTGGGTCAGATGTAAATGTGCTGGCTGACACACTGCCATCGGGGGCAAGCCCCCTCCCACATTGGCTATTTTATGCCAAGGCGCTTGGCCATGCGGCCAAGGTTGGCGCGGTCCAGGCCCAGTTCTCGGGCGGCGCCGGCCCAGTTGTGTTGATGGCGTTCCAGGCAGGCGTTGATGATCTGGCGCTGGTAATGCTCGGTGGCCTGGCGCAGGTCGCCGGTGACGTCGCGGGCGACAGCGGCCGGTGCTTCGATGGCCGCTGCACTGGCATCAGGCAGGTCCAGATTCGCCGCGCTCAGGCTGAGAATCTTCGGACGTTCGCGGCAATGCCCCAGGGCTTTGAGCGCACTGCGTCCGATCAAATGTTCCAGCTCGCGCACATTGCCCGGCCAGTCGTAGGCCAGCAGCGCCGCCTGGGCATCGCTGGTCAGGCGCAGGCTGCCCAGGCCCATGCGTGAGCGGTTGTGTTCCAGAAAAAAACCGGCCAGCAGCAACACATCGCGCCCGCGTTCACGCAGCGCAGGCACTTGCAGCGGGTAGACGCTCAAGCGGTGGTAGAAGTCGGCGCGGTAGCGGCCATGGCGCACTTCTTCAGCCAGGTCGCGGTTGGTGGCGGCAATCAGGCGCACATCCACCTGATGCTCTTTGTCCGAACCCAGGCGCTGCAACTGGCCGCTTTGCAGCACCCGCAGCAGCTTGGCCTGCACGCTCAGCGACAGCTCGCCCACTTCATCCAGAAACAGCGTGCCGCCATTGGCCAGTTCGAATTTGCCCCGCCGGTCATTCAGTGCGCCGGTGAAGGCGCCGCGCACATGGCCGAACAGCTCGCTTTCCACCAGGGTTTCGGGCAGCGCGGCGCAGTTGAGGCTGATTAGCGGTTTGTCGGCACGCGACGACGCGGCGTGGATCGCCTGGGCGACCAACTCCTTGCCGACCCCGGTTTCACCGGTTATCAGCACGGTCAGGTCACTGCCGCCCACCAAGTTGACCTCTTCGACCAGGCGCTTGTGCGCCTTGCTCTGGCCGATCATTTCCTTGTGCTGCTGGCCGCTGGCCTGGCGGTAGATCTCGGCGCGCTGGTGTTCGTCTTCGGCGCGCAACGCCAGGCGCTCAATTCGCTCGGCGACGTTGACCGTGGCAGCGGCGAGGCTGGCGAAGGCTTGCAGGGCGTCGAGTTCGACCCGTTCGAAGCGCTCGGTGTCGAGGGCGTCCAGGGTCAGCAGGCCCCACGGCTGGTCGTCGATAAATAACGGGCAGCCCATGCAGTCGTGCACTTCCAGCTGCCCGTGCAGGCCCTCCACCAGGCCGTCGTAGGGGTCGGGCAATTCGCTGTCGCTGTCAAAGCGGGTAGGGCCGGGGCTGCTCAGCAGCAGCGCAAAACGCGGGTGCTCGCTGATCTTGAAGCGTCGGCCCAACGTATCGGCACTCAAGCCATCCACGGCCAGCGGCACCAACCACTCGCCCTGCAGGCGCAGCAAGGCGGCGGCATCACACGGCAGCAGGGCGCGCATGGCGTGCAGCAGGCGTCGATAACGCTCGCCTTCGGGCAGGTCCCGTGACAGGTCGGCCACCAGGGGCAGCAGGGTGGTGAGCAACGAGTGTGCAGTCATAATGACTCCTTGTAGTCCTTATGACTATAGGCTGTAGGAAGTCATTTTGACCAGTCTGAATTTAACTTATTGAAAAACAAGGAATTACTAGTTGGCATGATTACTGAGTACCTGAAGGCAATGAGTGAAAAGACTGAGGAGTCTGCCATGCTGAGTGCCCAAGACCGTGCCATCGTCAAATCCACCGTGCCCTTGCTGGAAAGCGGTGGCGAAGCGTTGATCACCCATTTTTACCGCATGATGCTGTCCGAATACCCCGAAGTTCGCCCACTGTTCAACCAGGCCCACCAGGCCACCGGCGACCAGCCGCGCGCCTTGGCCAATGGCGTGCTGATGTACGCGCGGCATATCGACCAGTTGGACCAGTTGGGCGACCTGGTGGCTAAAATCATCAACAAGCACGTGGCCTTGCAGATCCTGCCGGAACACTACCCGATTGTGGGGGCCTGCTTGCTGCGGGCGATCTGCGAAGTGCTCGGCAGCGAGATTGCCACCCCTGAGGTGATGAGCGCCTGGGGCGCGGCGTATGGGCAGTTGGCGGATATCCTGATCGGTGCCGAAGCGGCTATCTACGACGAGAAAGCCCAGGCGCCCGGTGGCTGGCGCGGTGCGCGGCCGTTCCGGTTGGTCAAGCGCGTGGAGGAGAGCAACGAGATCACCTCGTTCTACTTCGCCCCGGTGGACAACGGCCCGATCCTCAGCGCTGCGCCCGGCCAATACATCGGCATGAAGCTGGTGCTCGACGGCGAGGAAGTACGGCGCAACTATTCCCTGTCGGCCCTGAGCAATGACGGCCTGTACCGCATCAGCGTCAAGCGCGAAGCCGGTGGGCGAGTGTCCAACTACCTGCATGACCAGTTGCACGTCGGCGCGACCCTTGACCTGTTCCCGCCCTCGGGCGAGTTCACCTTGGCCGCCGGCGACAAGCCGCTGGTGCTGATCAGCGGCGGGGTAGGCATTACCCCGACCTTGGCGATGCTCGAAGCGGCCCTGGCTACCGAGCGCCCGGTGCACTTTATCCACTGCGCGCGCAACGGTGCGGTGCATGCGTTCCGGGACTGGGTAGACGCGCTAGCGGCGAGGCACCCGCAGCTCAAGCGCTTCTACTGCTATGCCGAGGATGACGGCGTAAGCCCGGCGGCGGACAAGGTCGGCCTGCTGAGCCAGGAACAACTGGCGGCGTGGCTGCCCGAGGCGCGCGACATCGATGCGTACTTCCTGGGGCCCAAGGGGTTCATGGCAGTGATCAAGCGCCACCTCAAGGCCCTGGGCGTACCCGAGAAGCAAAGCCGCTACGAATTTTTCGGCCCGGCTGCGTCGCTGGAGTAAGTTCTTCACAGCAACAGTGAACCAGTGTGGGAGGGGGCTTGCTCCCGATAGCGGTATGTCAGTGACAGACAAGCTGACTGATCCACCGCTATCGGGAGCAAGCCCCCTCCCACATTGGGTTCTTCATTTTTCCTGATTAATCCGTTGTTAACCCCTCTCTGTTTTAACGGGTGCCTGTGTGTAAACTTGTTGCCATTGGGCAAACAGACAAAGGAAACCAGAGATGAGTGACGAATTGCGTTTGGGCAGGGAGCGGCGCTTTCTGGTGTTGCTGGGCATCATCTGCCTGGCGCTGATCGGCGGAGCGCTGTACATGCAAGTGGTGCTGGGCGAAGCGCCGTGCCCGCTGTGCATCCTGCAACGCTATGCCTTGCTGTTGATCGCGATCTTCGCCTTCCTCGGCGCTGCCATGCGCAGCAAGGGTGCGGTCACGTTCTTTGAAGGGCTGGTGGTCCTCAGCGCCCTGGGCGGTGTGGCCGCTGCCGGTCATCATGTGTACACCCAGTTCTTCCCTCAGGTCAGCTGCGGCATCGATGTGCTGCAGCCGATCGTCGATGACCTGCCCCTGGCCAAAGTGTTTCCCCTGGGCTTTCAGGTCGATGGCTTCTGCAGCACGCCCTATCCGCCGATCCTCGGCCTGTCCCTGGCGCAATGGGCGTTGGTCGCGTTCGTGCTGACGGCAATCCTGGTGCCCCTGTGCATCTATCGTAATCGTCACCCCAAAGCCTGAACCCGTTCACTAAAACGCCCCGGTCTTCTTGAGTGAAGGCCGGGGCGTTTTTGTGTGTAGGGATTTGTGAAAGAGCCGTGACGAGCGGCAACGAATAGTGCGCGCAGCGTGCGACATGTTGTCACACGGAGGCTGTCGCAGGGCATTTCTGAATGGCCGAACCGGCCGCTGAATTTGCATCCGGGGCACAAAACGTGCTGTCAATTCGTGGTTTGAAAGACACCGCCGGGCGCGTGAGGTTTGAGCCCATGAGCGCTCTGCAAATGCCTTGTTTTATGGGGACTTTGCCACGTTTGCCATGCCCTTACACAGCGTAAGGGGAGTGGCAATCTGCCCAATAACAGCGCAATTTTTGTGGTTTTTGTTGAGAATTGAACGCGATAACATCGCGAACCCTTGCAGGAATGGTGAAGTATTATTGCTGTAATCGATAAAAATTATTTCTTTATCAGACATGGTTTATACATCGCTAGCTAACTACAATCGCCCGCACTGAATGTCCGGTGCTGTTCAATATTTGAGCATTGGAGCGGTCGAGGAGCAGATGGAAGGCTCTGTGCGATCCCAGGTTCCGGCAGCCTTTCAACTTTCCGCACCAAATGGAATTGGTCTGTAACAAGGCCTTTAGCCACGAAATCGAATAAGAACTCACCGCAGGTCCGTGCGACGTACAGCTATGACGTAACGGGCAGGCTCTTATTCAATCGAAGAGAAATGCCAACCCTTGGCAGGGTGAAGTGTTGGCGATCAAAACCCAACTGCATTGCGCAAGCTGCTTTAGAGGTCGTGAGATGAGTAAAAACAGGTACCCCCGATTACTAGGCTTTTTGCCGCTGCTTGGCATGATGTTAATGCTGGGAGGCTGCAAGTGGACCTTGCTCGACCCAAAAGGACAGGTCGGTCTGGATGAACGAAACCTGATCATCACCGCCACCCTGCTGATGCTGCTGGTCGTGATCCCTGTGATCATCATGACCTTCGCCTTCGCCTGGAAATACCGCGCGTCCAACACCAGCGCTACCTACGCGCCGAAGTGGTCGCACTCCACCAAGATCGAAATCGCGGTGTGGCTGGTCCCGATCCTCATCATCATTGCCCTGGGTTACGTGACCTACAAGTCCACCCATGCACTGGACCCGTACCGTCCGCTGGAATCCGACGTCAAGCCGATCAACATCGAAGTGGTCGCGCTGGACTGGAAGTGGCTGTTCATCTACCCGGACCTGGGTATCGCCACTGTGAACCAGATCCGGTTCCCGGAGCACACTCCGCTTAACTTCAAGATCACCTCCGACGCCGTGATGAACTCGTTCTTCATCCCAGCCCTGGGCGGCCAGATCTACGCGATGGCAGGCATGCAGACCAAGCTGCACCTGATCGCCAACCAGAAAGCTGAAATGGAAGGCATCTCTGCCAACTACAGCGGCGCTGGCTTCACCGGCATGAAATTCAAAGCGATCTCGACGAGCCAGGAAGAATTTGACGCCTGGGTAGCCGAAGTCAAGGCCGCACCTAAACAGCTTGATCAAGCTGGATACGACGCCCTGACCAAACCAAGCCAGAACAACCCTGTCGCCCTGTACTCCGCGTTTGAGCCGAACCTGTTTCAGAAAATCGTCGACAAGTACGAAGGTATGAAGCCAGGCAAGCCGGTCAAGCACGAGAAGAAAGAAGTGGCCGTGGTTGAAGGTTCTGACACAGGCGCGCATTCAACTGCTGGGGCAGAGGAGTAAACGATGTTTGGTAAATTAAGTTGGGATGCGGTCCCTTTCCACGAGCCGATTGTGATGATTACCATCGCCATGATCGCGCTGGGTGGTCTGGCACTGTTTGCGGGTATCACCTACTTCAAGAAGTGGACCTACCTGTGGACCGAGTGGCTGACCTCGGTTGACCACAAGAAAATCGGCGTCATGTACGTCATCGTTGCCATGGTCATGCTGCTGCGTGGTTTTGCCGACGCCATCATGATGCGTACCCAGTTGGCCATGGCCACCGAGGGTTCGCCTGGCTACCTGCCACCTGAACACTATGACCAGATCTTCACCGCCCACGGTGTGATCATGATCATCTTCATGGCGATGCCATTCTTCACCGGCTTGATGAACCTGGCCTTGCCGCTGCAGATCGGTGCGCGTGACGTTGCCTACCCGTTCCTGAACTCCCTGAGCTTCTGGCTGCTGGTATCCGGCGTTGTGCTGATCAACGTGTCCCTGGGCGTCGGCGAATTCGCCAAGACCGGTTGGGTTGCGTATCCGCCATTGTCGGGCCTGCAATACAGTCCGGGCGTGGGTGTGGACTACTACATCTGGGCGCTACAGTTATCAGGACTCGGGACGACATTGACGGGGGTCAACTTCCTGGCCACCGTGCTGAAAATGCGCGCCCCTGGCATGAAACTTATGGACATGCCGATCTTCACCTGGACCTGCACCTGGGCAAACGTGCTGATCGTGGCTTCGTTCCCGATCCTGGCCGCTACCATGGCGCTGCTGTCGCTTGACCGTTACCTGGATTTCCACATTTTCACCAATGAACTTGGTGGCAATCCAATGATGTACGTGAACCTGTTCTGGGCATGGGGGCACCCTGAGGTGTACATCCTGATCCTGCCAGCGTTCGGTATCTTCTCCGAAGTGATCTCGACCTTTACCGGCAAGCGCCTGTTCGGTCACCACTCGATGGTTTATGCATCGGGCGCGATTTCGGTACTGGGCTTCATGGTGTGGCTGCACCACTTCTTCACCATGGGTTCGGGGGCCAGCGTCAACGCCTTCTTCGGCCTGGCGACGATGCTGATTTCCATCCCGACGGGGGTGAAGCTATTCAACTGGCTGTTCACCATCTACCACGGTCGTCTGCGCATGACCAGCCAGGTCCTGTGGACCCTGGGCTTCATGGTCACCTTCGCCATCGGCGGCATGACCGGCGTACTCCTGGCCATCCCGGGTGCTGACTTCGTGCTGCACAACAGCCTGTTCGTGATCGCTCACTTCCACAACGTGATCATCGGTGGTGCGGTATTCGGCTACATCGCTGGTTTCAGCTTCTACTTCCCGAAAGCGTTCGGCTTCAAGCTGCACGAAGGTTGGGGCAAGGCTGCATTCTGGTTCTGGATCTCGGGCTTCTTCGTCGCGTTCATGCCGCTCTATGCACTGGGCTTCATGGGCATGACCCGTCGTCTGAACGCTACCACCAACCCTGAGTGGGTGCCGTACCTGTACGTCGCCATGTTCGGTGCGGTGATGATCGCTGTGGGCATCGCCTGCCAGCTGATCCAGCTGTATGTCAGCGTGCGTGATCGCAAGCAGAACCTGTGCGAATCGGGCGACCCGTGGAATGGCCACACCCTGGAATGGTCGACCTCGTCGCCACCGCCGTTCTACAACTTCGCCGTGATTCCTACCGCGAACACCATCGATGCGTTCACCGAAGCCAAGGAAGACGGTACTGCGTACCAGCAACCCAAGCACTACGAACCGATCCACATGCCAAACAACACCGCCACTGGCGTGGTGATGGGTGCGCTGTTGACCGTGTTCGGTTTCGCGATGATCTGGCACATCTGGTGGCTGGCAATCGCGAGCCTGGTGGGCACTATCGGTTACTTCATCATTCACGCTGCCCGTGATGATCAAGGCTACATGGTGCCGGTCGAAACGATCGAACGCATCGAAGCCGAGCAGCACGCTCGCCTGGTAGCCGAGAAGAAGATCCCGGCCAACCGTGTAGAAACCTCGTTGGAACAGGCTTAAACCATGTCGAACTTAGTGACCAATGCTGGACACGCCCATGTCGATGACCATGGGCACGATGACCATCACCACGATTCGGGGCCAATAACCGTCTTCGGTTTCTGGCTCTACCTGATGACCGACTGCATCTTGTTTGCATCGATCTTCGCGGTGTACGCGGTACTGGTAAACAACGTAGCGGGTGGCCCGTCGGGCCACGACATCTTCGAACTGCCTTACGTGCTCGGCGAAACCGCCTTGCTCTTGTTCAGTTCGATCACCTACGGCTTCGCCATGTTGGCCTTCTACAAGGGCAACAAGAAAGGCGTGCTGAGCTGGTTGGCACTGACCTTCCTGTTCGGCCTGGGCTTCATTGGCATGGAGATCAACGAGTTCCACCTGCTGATCTCCGAAGGCTACGGCCCGCACCGTTCCGGTTTCCTGTCGGCGTTCTTCACGCTGGTCGGTACCCACGGTCTGCACGTATCCGCCGGCCTGCTGTGGATGGCGGTGATGATGTATCAGGTCAATAAACACGGCCTGACCAACACCAACAAGACCCGCCTGAGCTGCCTGAGCCTGTTCTGGCACTTCCTGGACGTGGTCTGGATCTGCGTATTCACCGTCGTTTACTTGATGGGGACTCTGTAATGGCTAATGCACACTCCCATGACAGCCACGATTCAAGCCACGGCAGCGTAAAGTCTTACGCCATCGGCTTTATCCTGTCGGTCATCCTGACCCTGATCCCGTTCGGCCTGGTGATGTACCCAACCCTGCCGAAGTCGATCACCTTGATGATCGTGTTGGCGTTCGCGGTGATTCAGGTCCTGGTTCACCTGGTGTACTTCCTGCACCTGGACCGTTCCAAAGAGCAGCGCGAGAACGTGATTGCGTTCGTGTTCGCAGGCCTGGTGATCGTTCTGCTGGTTGGTCTGTCGCTGTGGATCATGTTCAGCATCCACACCTACATGATGGCGAAGTGAGGTAAAACCCGATGTCGCTTAAGCACTTTATCCAAATCACCAAACCGGGGATCATTTTCGGTAACGTGCTTTCTGTGGCGGGCGGTTTCTTCCTGGCCTCCAAGGGACATGTCGATCTGGCCATCTTCCTGGCTGCAATGATCGGCACGTCCCTGGTGGTAGCTTCCGGATGCGTGTTCAACAACTGCATCGACCGTGACATCGACGTCAAGATGGAACGCACCAAGAATCGCGTGCTGGTCCAGGGCCTTATCTCCCTGAAGCTGGCACTGATTTTCGCGACCGTCCTGGGTGTTGCGGGCGTGGTGTTGTTGTACAAGGTGGCCAACCCGCTGGCGGCGCTGTTTGCCGTGATCGGTTTTGTCATCTACGTTGGCCTCTACAGCCTCTACCTCAAGCGCAAGTCGGTACACGGCACGCTCGTGGGCAGTCTGTCGGGGGCGATGCCGCCGGTGATTGGTTATGTGGCTGTAACCAATAGCTTCGACATGGCCGCGCTGGTGCTGCTGGTGATGTTCAGCCTGTGGCAGATGCCGCATTCCTACGCCATCGCGATTTTCCGCTTCAATGACTACCTGGCTGCGTCGATTCCGGTTCTGCCGGTCAAGCGTGGCATCCAGGTGGCCAAGAAACACATTCTGCTCTACATCCTGGCCTTCCTCGTGGCGACCCTGATGTTGACCTTCAGTGGCTACGCCGGCATGAGCTACCTCGCCGTCGCCGCGGCCATGGGCATGTACTGGTTGTACATGGCCTGGACCGGCTACAAGGCGGTGGATGACACCGTCTGGGCGCGCAAGCTGTTCGTGTTCTCGATCTTCACCATCACCGCGCTCAGCGTGATGATGTCCCTGGATTTCCAAGTGCCGAAAGAGCTGTTGCTGACGTACGCGCCCTAAGTGGTCTGGCAGTGAAAAGCCCCGCCTTCGAAAGAGCGCGGGGTTTTTTATTGAGTGGCCTTTAAACTATTCCCCATTCTTCGAAGGCAGGAAGCAAAGCAATGAGTAAAAAAGCCGTGATGGTGTTCAGTGGCGGGCAGGATTCGACCACCTGCCTGATCCAGGCGCTGAAGCTGTATGACGAAGTGCACTGCATCACCTTCGATTATGGTCAGCGCCATGTGGCGGAAATCGAAGTGGCCCAGAAGTTGGCCAAGCAATTGGGCGCCACCGTGCACAAAGTGATGGACGTGTCGCTGCTCAATGAGCTGGCGATCAGCAGCCTCACCCGTGACAACATTCCGGTGCCGACCGTGAACAGCTCAGGCGAAAGCCTGCCGAGCACCTTCGTGCCGGGCCGCAATATCCTGTTCCTGACCCTGGCCGCGATCTACGCCTATCAAGTGAAGGCTGAGACCGTCATCACTGGCGTGTGCGAAACCGACTTCTCGGGATATCCGGATTGCCGTGACGAGTTCGTCAAGGCACTGAACCAGGCCCTCAAGCTGGGCATGGAATACGACGTGCGTCTCGACACCCCGTTGATGTGGCTGAACAAGGCCGAGACCTGGGCCCTGGCCGATTACCACGGGCAACTGGAGCTGGTGCGCGAGCAGACGCTGACCTGCTACAACGGCGTCATTGGCACCGGCTGTGGCGAGTGTGACGCGTGCAACCTGCGCGCCCGGGGCCTGAATGAATATCTGCAAAACAAGGCGGATGTGATGCAGAGCCTGAAGCACAAGTTGCAGCTGAAATAACTCGATCCAGAGCCAGGTGAGGTCTACCTGATAGAGGACGATCAAAATGTGGGAGGGGGCAAGCCCCGATGAGGCAGTGTCAGTGAATGCCTGTGTAACTGACACACCGCCATCGGGAGCAAGTCGAATCGTCGCACCGCCCCTCCCACATAAGTTTCGCGGTAGGGCCCTGAACCTGTGGCGGCTCAGGAGTCGAAGCCTCGCTAACTGACACCCCGCGTTCCAAATGTGGGAGGGGGCTTGCTCCCGATGGCGGCCTGACAGCCGACCAGGATGCTGAATCAGAGCGAGTACATATCCGTTGCTGCGGTAACGGCGGCTAATCCGGTGGTGCTAAATCGGGCGACATTTTCCTCGTCATACTCTTTGTATGACCCGTACGAATCCCCCGTCCGCCTACAAGGAGTAGTCACCATGGTCAGCGTCAGTCGTCGATCCCTTCTCGCCCTGGGCGCGGCCTTGCCTGTGCTCGGGCATCTCGATTGGGCAGTCGCAAGCCCTGCGCCGGCGGCCTCTGACGATGTATTGCTCAACTACAACGAAAGCCCTTATGGGCCGTCGAAAGCGGCGCTTGAGGCGATGGCGCGTGGTATTGCGGCGGCCGGGCGTTATCCCTACCCGCACATGTACGCGCTGGCTGCGCTGTTTGCCCAACAGCAAGGCATCAGCGAAGACAACGTGGCGGTGTTTGCCGGCTCCATGGCCGCGTTGCGCTATGCCGTATTGGCATTCACCCACCCAACCCGTGGCCTGGTGATGGCCGCGCCGTCCTATGAAGTTCCGCGCCAGGCGGCCGAATCAAACAAGGCGCCGGTACACGAAGTCAGCCTCGATGCCCAGCATGCCCATGATGTACCGGCGATGCTCGCGGCTGATCCCCAGGCCGGCATGCTGTACCTGTGCAACCCCAATAACCCGACCGGCACCCTGACGCCGACCGAGGCTATCCGCCAGGCGCTGGAGAACAAACCCAAAGGCAGCGTGCTGGTGGTGGACGAAGCCTATATCGACTTCTGCGACGCCCCCAGTTGCGTGAGTTGGATCAAGGACCATGACGATCTGCTGGTACTGCGCACCTTCTCGAAAATTTACGGCATGGCCGGTGCGCGCCTCGGTTTGGCGATCGGCCATCCCTCGCTGCTGGAGCGCCTCGCGGTGTTTGGCGGCGACAATGTCCCGGCCGGTGCCAGCCTGCTGGGTGCCCATGCCAGCCTGGAAGACGTCAAGCTACTGGGCCAGCGCAAGGCGCTCAATGCCGATGTGCGTGAGGAGACCATCGCTTGGCTGAAGGGCCGGGGCTATAGCTGCACGGCTTCCCAGAGCAATTGCTTCATGATCGACGTGAAGCAGCCGGCAGAGCAGGTGGTTGCGCGCCTGGCTGCACAGAATGTGCTGGTAGGGCGCGTCTGGAAGGATTGGCCGCAGTGGGTGCGGGTGACGGTAGGCAATAAGCAGCAAATGCAGCGGTTTCGCGAAGTGTTTGCGACACAGATAGCCTGACCAGACACTGCTGCGCCTGCTCGCGGTCGGCTCAGCGCTGGAAGCACTGGACAAGGTTGGTAGGCATGTTTCATTCTTTCCCTGATATAGAGGAATTTTCCTACGGTGTAGGTCGATTTTGATCGGAAGCTTACGGATTGAAGCACTCCGGTCAGGTCGCTAACCTCACCCGTTGTCACTCATCAGGGACGATAGTCATGCGAAGCGATGGTCAAGCCAATAACAATACGCTCATGCAGCCCGCCGATGTGCGCCAATTGCTCGATGTTGAGCTGAGCCGACGCGGCCTCGGGCATTTCGAGGTCTATCAGTGTGGGCCGACGCTGGATGAAGCGGAAATCATCACTAACTACCCCGACGCGCTGGACCGTGGTGACGCTGCAGATGACTTTTACCAACGCGGTCAATTGCTGTCCTTGTCCAAACGCCGCATAAAGCCGTTTTTCTGGAGCGATGAAAACATCCTTGCGCCCGCTGCAGACGCGGTCCCGGTGCCTGGGCCCTGTGCCCCCGTCGGCGAGGGCGCCAGTTTTATCGTGCATGGTAATCGGGGCTTTTATTCCATCCTCAACCTGTGCAGCTTTGGCGAACATCAACAGTTTCGCGAGCGAGTGCTGGCCAACAAAAGTGAACTGCAGATGCTGCTGGTCTCGGTTTACGACGAGGCGTTGGAAGGCACCACCGTGCTCCCGCCGGTTGTACCGGAAACCGTGCTGACACCTCGGGAAACGCAGGTGTTGTCCTGGACCAGTCAGGGCAAGACCTATAACGAAATAGCGCTTCTGGTCTCAATGAGCCCGCGTACGGTCAAGTTCCATATGAAGAATATCTTCAGCAAGCTGAATGTGCCCAACGGCAAGTCCGCCATTCGCAAAGCCTTGCAGCTGGGCTATATCCGCGAACAGGCCTGATTCGCCGGTACTTCTTTTTCCATTGCCACGCCCGCCGATGATTTATTACCGGCGGGCGTGCGCGTGCGCGTGTGATTTGGCGCTACCTGTCTAAAAGGGCAGCTTGTTCACTTTCAAGCGGTGCTTTAGTTTTTTTGCAGCCAATGAGTTTAGCTCAGGCAAAAAAAACAAGAGCCGCAACATCCCAAAAAATCATCGTCGCTCTAGGCGATAGGCGTGTTGCAGCGTGCCGCTTAATTATGGAGTGATTATGCTGGTCGATAAAAACAAAGAACCTGCTGGCGATTACGCCGGGGGTATTTCCCGTGAAACCTTCGGGATGCTCAAGCACCTGTGCAAGAAAGATAACTACCATTGGGCCATCGCACTGGGTAAGGATTATTCAATCATCGCCTTTGCCATTTATCTGTCCGTGGGCGTCAGCTATTGGTTTTATCCCGTTTCGCTGTTTCTCATCGGCACCACTCAACGTGCCCTGGCGAACGTGTTGCACGAGTCAAGTCACAAACTGTTGGCGAAAAACCGGGCGATCAACTGGTTTGCCGGTACCTTTCTCTCGGGGTACCTGATCTTCCATCTTTACCAGTCCTACAGCACCTCGCACGTCAAAAACCACCATGTGCACCTGGGGCACCCGGAAAAAGACCCGGACTACAATTTCCATCTCAAGTGCGGCCTGTACGACCTCCAGCAAAGCGAGCGCGAGTTCTTCCTGAAGAACGTGGTGATGGCGTTATCGGGTTACCGCACCCTTCAATACATCAAGTACATCGTCAAGGACCGGCTCCAGGGCCAGGACGCACGCATCCGCAAGGAACGCGTGCTGATGTGGGCCTACTGGGCAGTGATTTTTGCAGTGGTTGCCTGGTTTGGCCTTGCGGTTGAACTGGTGCTGTTCTGGTTCGTGCCGCTGTTCACGGCCGCCGTGGCTGTGGGCTGGATCATCGAGCTGGCCGAGCACTATCCGTTGCCCGCCGTTGAAAGCGAAAAGCTGCTGCTGACCCGTAACCGTAAAGGCAACGCGCTGGAAAACTTCTTTTTCGGCCGCCACGACGATAACTACCACCTTGTGCACCACCTGCACCCGTCGATTCCCCACTGGAACATGCGCAAGGCCCATAAACTGCTGATGTCGCACCCCGAGTACGCACGCTGGGACAACCTGTGGGCGGGGATTTTTACCCGTGACCGACATAGCCGCCACAAGGAAACCCTGCTCAGTTACGCGGCCAAATTCCGCGCCCACAAGATCGCCAACCACACCGACGATTCGAGTTTCGCACGTCGCATGCTCAACCAGTCCTACGGGGTTTAATGCCATGAACACGACAGATAACAGCCTGCTGGCAACCCTGGCCCTGAAGAAACTGGCGGCGAACAAGACCTACCGTGACTTGTTCCTGGAGAGCGAGACGCTGCGTGATTTCCTGCGACCTGCGGCGCTTCGCTACATCATTTCCGAAGATCGCCTGGAGATGCTCGACAAGCTTGGGGCCCTGTTGGCCAAAGGCTATCGCACCGGTGTCGAGTTCGTCGGCGAGGAAGCGACGACGCTGGCCGAGGTGACCACGGCAACCGATGAATACCTGCAGCTGATCGACTTGATCGCCCAGCATCCCAAGCTCGGTGAACCTCCTCAGTTGGGGTTCGATTTGTCGAACGTCGGTACCATCATTTCCCGCGAGCTGGCAGTCGAGAACTGCTCGAAGATCCTGGCCCATGCAGCCGATAAGGATGTCGGCGTGATCATCAGCATGGAGCGCTCCCAATGGACGGATTCGATCCTCGAGATCTTCCTGCACCTGAGCGGGCGTTTTCCCAACGTGGGCATCACCCTTCAGGCGCAGTTGAACCGAACCCCGGATGACCTGGGAGCGGTGCTGGAAACCGGCTGCAAAGTGCGCCTGGTCAAAGGCGTCTATGCTGAGCCTGCCGCCATTGCTTTGCCCCGTGGCGAGGCGCTCAACGAGCGTTACCTGGGGCTGCTGGACCGGATCAATGGTGGCCGCGGGCAGTTTGCTTTCGCCACCCAGGACCCGCTGCTGATTGAAGAAATCCTCACCAGCCAAATCGCTGACCGAGGTGAGCTGGAGATGCTCCACGGCGTGCGCCCTGAGCTGATCAAGGCGGTAAAAGACCAGGGCCAGGTCAAGGCCCGGGTGTCGGCGGTTTACGGCACCAACTGGTACTTGCACCTGTTGCACCGTGTGGCTGAGTTCCCGCAGAACATTTTCCTGGCGCTGGATGACGTGGCTTCGCCACGGGCCTCTGAAACCGCCACTCATTACTGAAAAGGACATTCTTATGAAGCAGTACGTCGCATTGGTGGATGTCTACTCGAGCGGTAATTTCCTGCCGCAGTATTTCCGGGATGCCGGTTTCAGCCTGATCCATGTACAGAGTACTCCCGAGCTGATGCCAAGCATGCTCGGGCCGAACCTGTCTGAGTTCGAGCACAACCTGGCACTCAACGACAACGCCGAGGATATAGTGCGACGCTTGCGTGAGTTCAACGTAGTCGCCGTCATTGCCGGCCAGGAGCCTGGCGTGCCATTCGCCGATTACTTGAGTGAACAGTTGCAACTGTCCACCTCCAACGGCAGTGCAGGCTCACGCGCTCGCCGCGACAAGTTTGAAATGATCAACAAAGTCGCCGCCGCAGGCCTGTTGACCGCACGCCAGATCAAATCCTCGGACCCCGCCGAGCTGCTGGCCTGGGTCGAGGCCGGTCAGGTGTTTCCCTGCGTAATCAAACCGCTGAGTTCGGCATCCACCGACGGGGTTTCGATCTGCCACAACCTCGAGGACGTCAAGCGCGCCTGTGAAGAGGTGGTGTCCAACCCGGATATCTTCGGCCTGCCCAACACGGAAATTCTCTGCCAGTCCTACCTCAAGGGCCCGGAGTACATCGTCGATACCGTCAGCCGGGATGGGCAGACTTACGTGTGCGGGATCTGGCGCTATGTGAAGCGTGAAATCAGCGGCGGCAAGAACATCTACGACCGCGACGTGCTGATTGCCCCGGACAGCGCCGAGGCCAACGTGCTGGTGGACTACATCGTGAAGGCGCTCAAGGCGCTGGGTATCGATAACGGCCCGGCCCATTCGGAAGTGATCCTCACCGAAGCCGGCCCCGCGCTGGTGGAAGTCGGTGCTCGCCTGAACGGCAACATGGAACCAAGGTTCCATGACATCAGCCTGGGCGGCAACCAGGCGCAGCTCACCTACCTGGCGTACTGCGACGGTGAGGCGTTCAAGGCCAACTACGCCGGCAAGCGCTACCACAAGCTCAAGGAGGCTTGTGTCATCAACACCGACACCACGCTGCAAGGCGAGGTCACCGGCTTCAATGAATCGGCCATTCACCGGATCGAGGCGTTGCCGTCGGTGCACAAGCTGAGCGTCAAATACAAGGCCGGCAAGCTGATGAAAAAGACCGTGGACCTGCTCAGCAGCCCGCTGCGGGTGTTTCTGGTGTCGGATAGCCAGGGCACTATCGACCAGGATTACGAGCAGATCCGCCAGTACAAAGACAACGTCTATGTGATTCGCTGATGATAGGCACTTATCGCGCGTTGCGCGGGCTCAATGCTCGCTTGCAGTTGCTGTTCCTGATCACCCTGGTGTTCCGCATGGGCACCATGGCGTTCCCTTTCTATGCGGCGTATCTGATTCATCAGCACGCCGTGTCGGCGGCAACCGCAGGGTTGCTGGTGGGCGTTTATGGCGCGGGTGCACTGTTTGTGGACTTGATCATCGGCGGGGTGATCAAGCGGTTTTCCGCCAATCGGGTGATCCTCGGCTCGTTGCTGCTTAACGCGCTGCTGCTGCTGATCATTCCGTCGGTGGATAACACGGCGCTGCTGTTTGTGCTGTCGTTTCTGTGGGGGGCCTGCTACGAGGCATTCACGCCGGCGACGTTCTCCGAAACGGTCACCCACAGCAGCAGTGAATCGCGCAAAGTGGCGTTCTCTTGCAACCGTTTGGCGATCAACATCGGCATGGCGATCGGGCCGCTGTTGGGCAGCCTGATTTTCTTGAGCAACGCCGACGCGGTGTTCTACCTCAACGCGGCGTTGTCCCTGGTGGCCTTCGTTGCCTGCCTGCGGTTCGGGCGTGCGGTGCCGGTGGTCCAAGGGGCTGCCATCGTCAGCAAGGGCAACGGCTTGCCGGAGAGCGCAGTGCACGAGCGCTCGCGCTTGCTGGTGATTCTGCTGGCGGCATTACCGGTGCACGTGGCCTATGCGCTGCCGCCGACGTTTCTGTCGGCCTACATCATCAATTACACCGAGTTGCCGGCGTACTACGTCGGGATCATCTTTTTCATCAACGCACTGCTGGTGATTCTGTTCGAAGTGCCGATCAACCAACGTATGTCGCACCTGTCGAGCAGCCGGTCGCTGGTGGCCGGGTTTCTCGTCGCTGGCGTGGGGTTCTTCCTGATGGGCTTCAGCCATATCGGCGCGCTGTTGCTGGTGGCTACGGTGCTCTGGAGCCTGGGCGAGATGATCGTCTTTCCCGGCATCACCCATTACGTCAGCAGTATCTCCAGCCGTCACACAGTGGACCGCAACCTCGGCTATTACTCTGCGGGGGTGAACATCGGCGTGATGATCACGCCTTCGCTGGCGTTCATGCTGGTGTCACAGCCCTCGCTGCCTTCGCCGTGGCTGCTGGCGGGCACAATATTGCTGCTGTTCGCGGTGGCGGTAGGCGTGATGAAAGGCTCGGCTGTCTTGTGGAACAAGGAAGCATGAAATGAACAGGATTCATTTGAACACCGCCGGTGCGGGCCTGATGTCACCGGCCACGCTGAATGCGATCCAGGGTTTTACCGCCACTGAAGCGCAAATGGGCAGCTATGAAACCGAGCTGGCCTACGAGGCGTTGCTCAACGTCGACCTGTACCGCCTGGTGGCCAAGCTGTTGAATGCAGAGCCTGCGCAGATTGGCTTTTTCAGCAGCGCCACCGAGGCCTGGACCAGCATTCTCGGCAAGCTGCAATTTCCCCGAGGTAAGCGGGTGTGGGTGTCGAACTCGGAATACGCCGCGAACCTGATCTTTTTCAACTACCTCAAGCTCTCGCGTGAGATTCGCGTTGAAGTGATCCCAACCACGGCCACCAGCCCGCTGGACCTGGATTGGGTGCGGCGTCATCTGGACGACGATGTGTTTCTTGTCAGCGTGTCGCACCTGCCGTCGTGCTGCGGGGTGATCAATCCGGTGGAAGCGCTGGGTGCGCTGCTCAAGGGTTCGAACGCACTGTATGTGGTGGATGCGTGCCAATCGCTGGGGCAGTTGCCGCTGGATGTGCGGGATATGCACTGTGATTTATTGACAGGCGCGGGGCGCAAGTTTCTCTGCGGGCCCCGTGGGAGCGGGATTGCTTATGTGTCGCCACGCCTGCTGGGCCAATTGCAGCTGAATTTTGCAGACCTGCACGCCGCCAGCACCGATGGCCAGGTCAACCAGGTGGATGCGTCCGGCGCTCGGGTGCTGGAGATCGCTGAAAAGAGCCTTTCGGCCCTGGTGGGTTTGCACACGGCGGTGCAGGAATACCTGCAAGTAGGCGGCGGGCAGAGCACGGAGCCCTATGCGATGCTGGCGCAGGCGTTGCGGCGCCTGCCGCAGTTAACGCTGATGTGTGACCAGTTCGAACAGACCGGGATTGTCTCGTTCGTGCCACACAACGTGCCGGCCAAGGCATTTGTCGACCAGGCCCGTGCGCAGGGGCTCAACCTCTGGGCCGGCACTGCCGCCCATACCCCGTTGCTGCTCAAGGACCTGGGCGTCAGCCACTTCGTGCGTGCCTCGGTGGGCCGGCATATCACCCTCGCCCAAGTCGAGCAGGCGCTGGTCATCCTGCGCAGCCTATAGCTTCGGCGCTTACTGGGCGGCGATGGAGTAACCGTCAAAAGCGCTTTGCTGTTGCAGTGCGGTCACAATGCTCTTGCGCGTGACCGGCTGCTCCACGCCGCTGTTATCAACGAAGGTGTCACTTTCCAGCTCCGCCTCGTTGCCTTCACCTACAAAGGTAAGGCCCAGGAACTCCAGCGCTTCGCGGTCCACATTGAGCTTGGAACGCGGCGTGCGCAGCGGCAGGGTGACGCTGATGCCATCCTTGCTGATCACAAATACCTCGGCGTCCTTCTTGGCGCGTGCAGCCTTGCCCTTGCCGGCGCTCGGGTTGCTGATGGCCTGGTGCGACTGGTTCAGCACCTTGAGGGCCAGGCCGTAGACCAGCTCCTGGAATTCGGGGTCGTCCTTGAAGCTGGACAGCAGGCGGCTGATGGAGAACTTGCTGCTCAGGTCTTCCAGGGCAGCGTTGTCGGCGGCTTCGGCGTCCTTCAATTGCTTGAGCTGGCCCATGAGGTCGTAGGCTTTGTCATCGTCGAAGGCGTCATGGGCCTGACGAATGGCCACGCGCAACTCGCGGATCTGGTCGCTTTCCTTGGAAGTGTGAAACGCGTCCAGCACCATTTCGCTGATGATCTTGGCCGCTGGCACATGCTGTGAAAGATTGATGGCGTTTTCATACTCGGCTTTGGCGTGCGAGACGACGACGGAGGCTTCGGCGGATTCAGCGGTGTACGCATCGGACATTGAAATTTCACTACTTCAGTAAACGGAGAGACAAAAAAGCGTCGGGCATTTTCAGGGGGCCGGGGAGTCAGGTCAAGGCGCCTGCGTCAGACGGCTCAGCGAACGTATGCAATCAGTCCAGCTGCTTGAGGCACGCTTCAAGCTTATCCAGGCCTTCCTCCAGCACGGCCGGCTCGATGGTCAGCGGTGCCAGCAAGCGGATGATATGCCGTGACTTGCCGCTGGGCATCAGCAGCAGGCCGGCAGCCCGCGCCAGGCTCAGCAATTGGGTCAGTTGCTTGGCGGCGGGCGTGCCGTCGGCATGCGCCAGTTCAATGCCGCGCATCGCGCCGACACCGGTGAGGCGGCCCAGATACGGCGACAGGTGCTGTGCGCGCCACGCTTGGTAACGTCGCACGATCGCCTCCTCCTGCCGGGAGCCCCATACCTGCAGGTGTTCATCGGTCATCACATCGAGGGTTGCCAACGCGGCGGCGCAGGCGATGGGATTGCCGGAATAGGTACCCCCCAGACCGCCCTTGGGCAGGTTGTCCATCAATGCCTTGCGTCCCACCACCGCCCCCAGCGGCACACCGCCGGCGATGCTTTTGCCGAGCAGGATCAGGTCAGGTTCAATGCCCAGGCGCGAGAAGGCGAATCGCTGCCCGGTGCGACCGAAACCGGACTGGATTTCGTCGGCGATCAACAGGATGTTGTTCTCGTCACAAAAACGGCGCAGGGCCTGGGCGAATTCGGTATCCAGGGCGAGGAAACCGCCTTCGCCTTGTACCGGTTCAATGATGAAACAGGCTACATCGTTGACGTCGATTTCCACACTGAACAGACGGTCCATGGCCTTCAGCGCTTCGGCACAGGTGACGCCGTTGTCGGCACTGGGGTAGGGCAGGTGATACACCGGGCCGGGCAGTACGCCGACTTTTTGCTTGTACGGCGCGACCTTGCCATTGAGGTTGAGGGTGGCCAGGGTGCGCCCATGAAACGCTCCGTCAAAAGCAATCACCGCCGTGCGGCCAGTGGCGCCGCGCACAATCTTCAAGGCATTTTCCGCGGCCTCAGCGCCGCTGTTGGTGAGCATGCCGCTGACTGGATAGCTCACCGGAATAAACGCGGTCAGGCGCTCCATCAAATCGATGTAGGGCATGTGCGGCGCGGCGTTGAACGCGTAGTGGGTGAGTCTGGTCGCCTGCTCACGAATCGCGTCCACCACGGTGGGGTGACAATGGCCGAGGTTGAGTACGCCGATGCCACCGATAAAATCGATATAGCGCTTACCTGCGGTGTCCCAGACCTCAGCGTTTTTTCCATGGCTGAGGTTGATGGGGTGGACGATGGAAATCGATTGGCTGATCGTTTCGCGGCTCATGAATCGTTGACTCGGCAGTAATGGGCTCGGTTTATCTAAGCTGCGTGAGCGCCTCTGCCGCAAACGAAATAAAGTCGCCGGGTCATTATTAAAAGTCGGGATCATTCATTCCGAGACTCCATTCTTCCCCGCCGCCTTGGATCGATATAACGCCTGATCGGCGCGCGCCATCAGGGCTGCCGGTGACTCCCCCACCCGCCGTTCCACCACGCCCAGGCTCAGGGTTATCTTGGGATCAGCGGCGGCGAATAGGTTCTGGATTGTGTGGCGCACACGTTCGGCCTGTTCCTTCGCCGTCTGCAGAGTGCTGTTGGGCAAGACCAGCATAAATTCATCGCCGCCCCAGCGGGCCAGCACATCACCGGCACGTACGCAGGTTTCCAGGCCTTCCACTACCTGGACCAGCGTCTGGTCGCCTACGCCATGGCCATATCGGTCATTGATCGGCTTGAAGTCATCGATATCCATAGCCACCAGCGCCAATGGCAAGCGAAAGCGCTCGGAGCGGTCGCATTCCTGGAGCATCACTTTTTCCAGGCGATAACGGTTGGCAATGCGCGTCAGGGCATCCCGTTCGGCCAGGGAGCGGTTTTCGACCAGTTGCAATTGCAACTGCTGATTGACGCGCGACAATTCAAGGGTGCGCTCGAGCACCAAGGTCTCAAGGGAGCGGTTACGCTTTTGAAGACGTTCAATCGAGCATTTGCGTGCATGTATATCGCGGTGTGCGCCCACCATGCGCGCTACCGAAGCGTCGGGATTGCGCGCAATGATGTAGCCACGGTCCTCGATCCAGAGGAACGTGCCGTCGTGTTTTCGACAGCGGTATTCGGCTCGGTACTGGGGCGCGCGTTGGCAGACATAGTCATCAAATCCGGCCATCACATGGGGATAATCCTCGGGATGGATCACGCTTTCCCAGGTGAATACGCTGTTTTCCAGGGAGTGACGCGGATAGCCAAGCATTTCGTACCAGCCGGGATTGCGGTAGACGAACCCGGTATTGGCATTCCAATCCCATATCCCGTCGCTGACCAGTTCCATGATGGCATGCAACATGTCGGTGCTGATATCGGCAAGGTCATTACGCAGCGGTTCGGTGTCGGCTGTATCGTCCATTACACGCTTCCTGCATGAGCGGGCTTTCAAGGCCAGCTGTCGTTGACGCCGATACTCCGTGGCTGACGCTACTGTACAGCGTGGTTGGCGGGCTTTGAATAGGGCAGGCGGACTGTTTCAGGGGCGTGGCGCAATCATTTCCGTCCGAGGTTTGCCATCCGCGTTGTGCTGGTAAATCGCCTCGGGCTGGCCCTGCCCATTGAAAAACACTTGGCCGATCCCGGCTGAATTCCATAGCCGCTCGCCGGCTTCGGCATGTTCCGGAATGTGCGGTACCACCTGCATGGTGCGGCGCCGGGTAAACCAGTTCAGCGGCGAGCGTGGGGAGTAGAGCCAGCGGTTGAGACGGTCGAACCATTCGAGCAGGCGTGGTGGGAATTCGTTCTTGATGCCGCTGCTGGTGATTTGCCAGATCCTGGGGCCACCGTTTCGGTGGCGGATCAACACTTCGTAGACGAACGAATAATGCACGTCGCCCGACAGAATCACGTAGTTACCCGGTGTGCGGGAATGGCGGAAGATGTTGAGAATCACCTGGGCGGCGCCGCGATGGGCCATCCAGTTTTCAGCGTCTACCAGCAGCGGGTAACCGCACCAGCTGAATACCTTTTGCACGGTCTCGATCAGCTTCACGCCGAAAACCGGTGCAGGCGAGACGATGATGGCCGAAGGGTGGTCGAGCAGCTCCTGCTGCAATTCGCTCAGGGCTTCCCAATCCAGCAGGCCGGAAGGTTGCTTGAGGGTGAACTCGCTGCGCCAGCGTCGGGTGCGGGTGTCGAGCACCACCAACGCGGGGGTGGTAGGCAGTACGTAGTGCCAGTGTTGGAATTTACGCAGCGCCTCGAGTAATTCGTCCTGCGCGGCTGCGTCCAGGTGGTTGGCCTGGACCTGGGTGATCAACGCTTGGGTCTGGCTCACCAGTTCGACAAACGCATCCGGCTGGTTGCCCCAGCCCTGGCATAACAGGTAGGCCAGCAGGGCGTTGCCGATGATGCGTTTGGAGAAGGGGTGGCCGTAGGCGGTTTCTTCCCATTGGGCGCTGAGGTTCCAGTCGTCGGTGATGTCATGGTCGTCAAAGATCATCAAGGTCGACAGGTGGGCAAATACCCGCGCGGCACCGGGCAGGCTGTCGCGGAATCGCTCGATCTGGATCTTTTCGCGGGCGTAGCGCTGCTGTCGTTCCAGGCTCAGTGGTGGGCCCTGAAGCGTGGTCAGCGCCCAGGGCGTGGGCGACCACACCAGCAGGTACATCGCGATGACTTCGGCAAAGGTCACCAGGTGGTTGTCGGCGGTGCTGCTGGTGAAAATCGGCTTTTTCACGCCGCCAAAGAAGCGCTCGCGCAAGGTCTCGTTGCTGTCCAAGGCCGGCAGTAAATCGGCACGGTGATAATAACTGGCCGGATGCCCATAGAGGCTGGCACTGTCATCGACCACAGCGCCTTCGAGGTATTCATCGAACAGGCCCAGCCGTGCTATCAACCCATGAATCGCCCGCAGCATCGGCCCGGCGACATCGTCGGCATAGACCTGATCGCCGCTCATCATCAACAGGGCCGGACGTTCGGCCGGGGTTTTGGCCTCGGCCAGCAGACGGTCGACGCACAGCAATCCTTCGTCGGCACTGTGATGGGGTTTGCGGCATGAGCCGTGCACCAACTGATGGATACGGCTATGCAACACGAAACTGGGGTATTGAGCATTCGCGTACAGCAGGTGCGGTGCCCAGTCGGCGATGCCGGTGTCGTCAAACAGCAGGTCGTAGCTGATCGCCACGTCCAAAGGCAGCGCTTCGTCCAGCGCCACATCGATCAAATGAATAAACGCCTGGCGCCCCACGGGTACCACCTGGCACTGGTCCAGGGCGATTTCCAGTGTTTGCGCCGGCAGGTGCAGCTTCAGCGTCAGTGCCAGTGCTCGACTTCCTACCAGCCACAACACCAGGCGCCGAGCTTCGAGACGTCGCAGCAGTGGGCCGGCTAATACGGCGGGCAGTGTGTCGGAGTGCGGCATGCAGGCAGTGGCCCCAGGCTGGATTGAACCGGCGAGTTTAAGCGAGTGAATGTGATGGTTTTGTTAAGGAGGGACGTACGAAGGGCCGTGCACTGCCCTTCGTACACGGCTAGTTAAAGGAGGTTGCCTCGACCCAGGCTGTCGAGCCCGCCCCCTCTGTTTTTGCTTCGGTCATTGTTCGCCATGCCTTCAGGCTCGGCGGCATTGAGCTGCATGTGTGTGGTGTCGGTGCTGCGTTTCCTACGCTGGGGCTCTGCATCATCCTGTTGCAGAGGTGGGTATTGAAAGCTGCCCAGTGAGGGGTTGATTCCGCTGACCATGGATGTTTCCTTCTATCAGGAGAGGATGACTTCGCCCATCGGAGCGAAGTAGGCCAACCTTAATCGCGGCAGAAGCGAGGCTGCTATAAACGCACTGCTGCAAGATATGACTGTGGCTGAAGAGCGTCTTCAGAAGTCATCCGCAGGGCGGTTAGCGCAGTTGTCCATTCCCGCAGATGTCGCGCCTTCCTCGCCCTCCCGCACAAAGGCCGCGCGATGTTCCGCCACCACATTACGCAACGCGCTGTAGTAGTCCGGGAGTTTTTGCAGGCTGTCGGTGAGCGGCAACAGCGATGCGCGGGTGTCGACAGTACCGCCGACCAGGCTGATGGTGCCCAGGGTCTGCACCGTATCGCTGTCGCCCAATGGCGAAACCAGGAAGCTCAAGACTTTGCCCGCCGCATCCCGGCTGTTGTGGGTGCCCAGCAGTGGCAGTTCGACAATGGGGCCATTGCCCACGCCCCATACGCCGAATGTCTGGCCGAAGTCGGCTGTATGGCGTGGGATGCCCAGGCGATCCGACACATCGAACAGCCCCACCACGCCCACCGTGGTGTTCACGGCGAAGCGCCCCAGGGTGTTGACCGAGCGCCGCGGGTTGCCTTGCAGCAGGTCGTTGATAAATACCTGCGGCTCACTGAAGTTGCTCGCGAAGTTATGCACACCCGCCTGGAAAAATTCCGGCAGGTAACGGTAACCGCGCGCCACAGGCGCCAGGGCGTAGTTATCCACAGCACGGTTGAACGCAAATACCCCGCGGTTGACCGGTTCGGCAGGGTCATACACCGGATTGTTCACCTGCGCGCAGCGGGTGGTGGGTGTCACGGGTGGAGGGCTCGCACAGCCCGCCAGGTAAGACACAGTCAGTAACAGCACGGCGTGGCGGGCCAGGTGCCGTGGGTTGGTCAACGCGTGCATGGGCACAGTCTCCGCAAAAGGGAGGCCGATGCTGGCATTGCCGCCTTGCGCAAAGATGTCTGCTTTATTGCGTTGCTGACGCTTTATTGCACGATTGAAATATATGACGGAGCGCGTCGAATAGTTTTAGATGGCGCCTTGACCCAGTCCAGTGAAGCCTGCCGGTGAGCAACCTGTTAATCGTCGACGATGACCTTGAAGTCCTCGCCCTGCTGAAGAAATTTTTCCTGCGCCATGGCTATTCGGTAGAGACCGCGGCCAGTGGCGCTGAGCTGTGGGCGGCCATGGAGCGCCAGCCCGCCGACCTGATTATCCTCGACCTGATGCTCCCCGGCGACAACGGCCTGCTGCTGTGCCAGCGCTTGCGCCAGCAATACGCTACGCCGGTGATCATGCTCACGGCCATGGGTGAACTCAGCGACCGCGTGGTGGGCCTGGAAATGGGCGCCGACGATTACCTGAGCAAACCCTTCGATGCCCGCGAACTGCTCGCCAGGGTGCGTGCGGTATTGCGCCGGGCGGGTGAAAGCCGGCCACCGATGGGGGAGGCCGCGCGCCCGTTGATCCGTTTTGCCGGCTGGCAACTGGACCTCACGCGCCGCGAGTTGCGCTCGCCCGACCAGGTGATGATTCCGCTGTCGTCCGGCGAGTTCGACCTGCTGCTGGTGTTTCTCGAACACCCGCAACGCGTGCTCACCCGTGAACAGTTGTTGAACCTGGCGCGCGGCCATAGCCATGATGCCTTCGACCGCAGCATCGACGTGCAGGTGAGCCGCCTGCGTCGCAAGCTGGAATTCGATACCAAGCGCCCGGCGATGATCCGCACCGTGCGCAATGGCGGCTATCAATTCACCGCCAGCGTGACCCGTTCATGATCCAGCGTCCGCGCGACACGGTGGCGCGCTGGATCGCGCTGACCGTGCTGGTCGCAATGATCACCGCGCTGGGATTCTATGCCTTGTTCGTGCAACTGGCGGGGGTATGGGCCAGGCCGCCGTTGGCTGAAACCGGCCTGCTGGAAAAAGTGGCGGTGGTGGTGCGCGTGATCGAGGCGTCCGAACCGGCGCAGCGAGCGCGACTTGCCCAGGTGATAGGGGATGGGTCCTTCAGGGTGACGTGGGCGGCGCAGCGGGCGGCGTTTAATCTGCCGGTGCTGGCTGACCCGGATTTCAACACGGGCGAGCAGGTATTCAAGCACCTGCTTGAAGGCCCGACGCGCCCCATGGAAGCCTATGAACCTGCCGACTGGCCCGACGGCAACGGCCAGTACGTACTGTTGATGCAACTGACCGACCGATCCTGGCTGATGTTCAGCACCGGTACACGCAGCTGGGGCCTGGACGATGGTGTGCGCAGCCTGATTGTGGCGCTGCTGGTGCTGGTCTCCACCGCCTTGGTCACCCTGGTCGCGACCCGACGCCTGGCCCACCCGCTGCAACACTTCGCCCGAGGTGCGCGGCGTTTTGGCAGCGACTTTCGCGCGCCGCCGATCGAGCCGGTGGGGCCTCACGAAATCCGCCAGGCGATTCTTGCCTTCAACAGCATGCAGGCGCAGTTGCGCCACTTCATCCAGGACCGTACCCAAATGCTTGCCGCCATCTCCCACGACCTGCGCGCGCCGCTGACCCGCCTGCGCCTGCGCGGTGAGTTCATCGAGGATAGCGACCAGCAACAGCGACTGTTTCGCGACGTGGACGAAATGCAGGCCATGATCAACACCGCCCTGGAATTTTTCCGCGATGACGCGCGCCTGGAACAGGCCACACAACTGGACCTGGCGGAGTTGCTGCAGACCCTGATCGACGATTATCGCGACCAGGCCATCGACTTCACGTTTAACGGGCCGCCACGTCTGGTGTATTTCGGCCGGCCCCTGGGCCTCAAACGCGTGATGACCAACCTGATGGACAATGCGATCCACTACGGTGCGGCGCCGGAAATCGAGTTGCAGCACAAGCAGGATACGGTGGTGATTCGCGTGCTGGACCGTGGCCCGGGCATTCCCGCAGCGCATCGGGAGGAAGTATTCCTGCCGTTCTATCGCCTGGAGGGGTCACGCAACAAAAGCACCGGCGGCGTAGGGCTTGGGCTCTCTACCGCACGAGCAATCGTGTTGGAACATGGCGGTACCCTGACCCTGGCCGAGCGCCAGGGGGGTGGGTTGGAAGCCGTGGTGATATTGCCGGTATGACATTCACCAGACAACGCGTCAGGTAGGCGATGCTTCAATCACCCTGGGCAGCGTAAACCGGAACTCACTGCCCTGGCCCACCTCACTTTCGGCAACAATTTCGCCGCCATGGGCCTGGACGATGCCTTGGGTGATGTACAGCCCCAAACCGCTGCCGGTGGGGTTGTTTTCGGTATTTGTCCAGTAGCGCTCGAACACGTGAGGCAACTGCTCCGGTGCAATGCCTTCACCGGAGTCGCGCACCGAGAACACGATTTCTGCACCGTTGCTCATGGCGCTGACGCCGATATTGCCCAGGCGCGGGGTGAACTTGATGGCGTTGCCGATCAGGTTCGACAACACCTGGAAAAGGCGCTCCGGGTCGGCATTGATCAGCAGGCCGGGCTCGGCGTTGAACGACAGGTCGATGCCTTTTTCCAGCGCCAACGGTGCGAGCAGCGAATAAGCCTCATCGAACATATGGCTTACCTCCAGCGCCACAGGTTTGACGACATAGCGTCCGGCCTCGATTTTCGAGGTGTCGAGCAGATCCTCCAGCAGTGTGTTCATGCGCCCGGCCGCCTGTTGCATGGTGTCGATAGCCGAGGAGATGCGTCGCGAGGTGTGTGGGCCCTCGGAGCTGAACGCTTTTCGCATCATGCCGCAGAGCATGGAGATGACGGTCATCGGGTTACGCAGGTCGTGAGATACCACGGCCACCAGGTCATCACGCGCCCGCACGGCCTGCTGCTCACGCTTTACTTGGCGTGCCAGGTCGTTTTCCAGGGCCGAGCGGCGCAGGTCGTTGGCGGCGAACAGGTCGCCATGGCTCCACTTGGTGGAAATGCCCGCCATGACCACTTTCCACACTTCAAACGAGGTGCGTGGGCGAAGGTGCAGGCCCGCGTGGGAGTTTTCCAGGTCCAGCGGCTTTTGCGGGTCACCGCTCCAGTTGATGTTTTCCTTCACCTCCGGGCGGAACCACAGCACACCGTTGTCCACAGGCTTGGGCAGATGCATGGCCAGGACGCCGCTGGCCAACTGCTGGAACTCGACAGCCGGCGGGTATACCGAGGCCAGGTTGTGGCTGGCGAATACCGGTTCGTCGCGCTCTTGCAGCCACTTGTGCAGTGCGCGGATCTGCGCCGGTTCCGGGCAGTGGCCGTAGCAATGCAATTGCTTGCCCTCGATGATCGCCACGCCGCCTGCCTCTGTCAGCTCCATCAGCAACTGACTTTGTTGGGCAAGGCCGTCGAACACACTGTCCTGGGAGGCCTTCAGCGCTTGATCGAGAAGTGCCAGCGCCTGAACTTTTTCCTCGCGTTGACGGCTCAGTTCCAGGGTCTCCATGGCGCTGATCTGCAACGACAGCACTTGGCCGATGGTCTGGCAGGCGGTGCGCAACTCATTCGGCACCAGCAGCGGCTCGCGGTTGCCGCAGCTGATCAGGCCCCATAGCGTGTCGCCCTTCATCAACGAGATGCTCATGGACGACAGTACGCCCATATTCTTCATGTATTGGCAGTGAATCGGCGACACGCTGCGCAGGGTGGCGAAGCTCAAATCCAGCGGCTCGCCGGTGTCTGGGCGCAGCTTGGGCAGCAACGGCACTGGCTCGTAGGCCGCGTTGGGGATGATGCGCAGCCAGTTGGTGCGATACAGCTCGCGGGCCTGTTCCGGGATGTCGGAGGCAGGGAAAAACAACCCGTTGAACAGCTCCATGGACGGCGCTGACGCTTCGGCAATTACCTGGCCGTGGCCTTCGTCTTCGAAGCGGTAAATGAGCACGCGGTCATAACCGGTCATGGCCTGGATTTCATTCACGCTGATTTCGTACAGCGCTTGCAGGGTTTTCGCCGCCTGCAAGCGTTGCAACATCTTGCCCAGGTTACTGGTGCGACCGTTCAGCGCGCGTGGGCGGAAATCCTTGAGCCGCGGTTCGAACTCCAGCACCAGCACATTCTGGTGGCGGTGCAGCAAGCCTTCGAACGCTGCGCCATTGAGCGTGACGTGCAACGGTGGCATGTCGAAGAACGTGTCGGTTTGTGCCATGACCTGCACCGCCTGGGCGTGCTCTGCGCCGATCAAGCTGTGCAGCGGCTGGCCGAGCAGCGCTTTGGGCGCATGGCCGAACAAGCTGGCGACGTTGGTGCTGACCTGGATGATATCCAGGCCGGGTTCCGACAATGTCAGCAGCACACCGTGAGGCTGGATCGCTCCGGGAAAGCGAATGGGCTCGTCGGCGCAGTTGGCAAGCAGCTCTTCAAAATCTTCAGGTTTCATAGCAGTACCTCCTGGCTGTCGAGCCATTGCTCAAAGCCGCTGAATGTGGAGCGGGCGGCCATTACTGCGCGAGCCCTGGCTGTTGTGTCCAGCGGCAGGCGACCCAGGTAGTCGAGAAACTCTTTCCAGCGTCGGCCGGTCTCGGCGCCATAAATATCGAGAAACGCACCGCCGTTGTCGGCATCGATCCCCAGGCGCAGGGCTATTTCGCGGCGCAACACTTGCCCACCGAGGGTCGCGCCTTCCAGCACATACAAGGCGCCAAGGCAGGCAGCGGGGGTGTCCAGGGGCGGGAGTCGGGTGCAACGGGGCAGGGTGCTGATGGTGTGCTCATTCAGGCCGAGGGCGCGGAGATCACTGAACAGCGTCGGCGTTTTCGTACGCAATGCGGCGTCATATCCATGGGGAATCAGGCGGCCGTCATACAGCGCCGCTTCCATCGGCTGATAGAAACCGTAGTAGGCCTGGAGCAAGCGCCGGTACCAGTCTGTATCCAGGCGCTCGGAAAAAAACGGCAGGCGCTTTTCCAGCGCGACATGCAACAGCCCGGTGCCTGTGCGCAACGTTTCCAACAAGGATGGCGCACCAACGTCATGGGCTTCTGAGTGCATTAATGAGCTCGAACTGTGGGCCTCTCGGCCATGAATGACGCATGAAAATGGGCGACGATTCTACACAATTCATTGTCGTCAGCTTACGCAACAAGCGAAAAGGCTGACCATCAGATCAGAAAAGTCACTCCTTGTAGGTAAAACGACCACAGGCCTTGGCACGAAGTTCGGGTTGAATGATATCGCCGCGCTATTAATGCACAGACGAACCTTGCTGGGTCAATGCTTTTTGCACGCACTCAAGCAAGTGGTCGGTACTCCAGGGTTTGGGCAAAAACCGCACAGAGCCACCCAGTTGCGACGCTATCGTGGTGTTGCCGGACGTCAGCACCACCTGAACGTCAGGCCAACGATGCGCCACCACTCGGCTCAAGTCATAACCATTGAGCAAGCCGGGCATCTGAATATCACTGACAATCAGGTCCACGGGGTCATCGCCCCGCTCCAGATAAATCATCCCTTCATCCGCCGAAGGGAACGACTTTACCAATGCGCCGAAGTCCTCCAGCACATCCACCATCAACGCCCGAATGATCTCGTCGTCTTCCAATACTAAAATCGATGGCTGAGCCATGATCCTTACTCCACCATCAGGGTTCAGTAGGGTGGAGTGGAGGCGGGGCATATAGGTTCGATTGGATGTTTTTTAAACGATGGGTGGTCGTTTGGTGGTCTGCAGGAACGTGGCTGGGGGGCGCCAGTTCATAGCACAGGCCCGCACGGTTATCGTAAAGCGGCTGGGGAAACGGCCATTTAAACGGGCATAATTGTCGGCAACACTCGATGCGGAGCCCTCTGATGAAGTACGCCTGGTTGACCCTTGCCCTGATCTTCAACACACACGGGGCCTTTGCTGCCGGCGATGCCGAGGCGGGCGGCAAGCTCTTCACCAAGACTTGCGGTGGCTGCCACAGTGTGGGCGAAGGCGCACGCGGCGGGTTCGGACCGCAGCTCAACGGCATCATCGGCCGGCCAGCGGGCACTACTACGGATTACCAGTATTCCGACGCGATGAAAAACTCAGGCGTGGTCTGGACCCGCGACAAACTTGCCGCCTACATCGAAGCGCCGAAGAAAGTGGTGAGCGGCACGCGGATGATTTTTTGGGGGATCAGTGATCAGGAGAAGATTGAGAATATATTGGCGTATTTGGAGACGTTTCAGTCCAAGTGATCGCTGAGGCAAGGCGGAACACCTTTGGAAGCTGTCGTGCCGACTGCCTACCGTTCGCGCGGTGAAGCCTGTGCGAACACCACGCCGTTGAACGTTTGGGTGCAGCAGTCGCAGAAGGGTTTCATGTGCTCGGGCGTCAGCTGTGGGTTGACCTTTTGCAACAGGCCAGCCTCGTCCACCCACAAGCCGCTGTAGTAGCTATTCTCGCCCGTACTCACGTATTCCTGCTTGTCACTTTCATGCAGCGCAACCATCCAGAACACCGGCTCCGGACGATCCAGGCGGGTGTTGGCTTCGCTGAAAACCTTGCTCCAGGGGTGGCCGACTTTGGACATGAGGAACCGGAATAGGGGGCTGTAATCGAACCCGTGTCTTTGATGGCTGTGCATTGAGCCACGGGTTGATAGCGCTCGCTTTTCGCTTTTGCTGTGTCGTTCATATCTGTAAGCACAGCAACTCCCATGGCGCACGCCATGGGTTCGGGTGTTGACTGAGCGATAGAGCAGAGGCTTTTGCAGTGGAGGTCTCATTGCATCAAGACCCCGTCTTAGGTTGATTTGGAGGCGGTGGCCACGCGCCTTGGTAACGGAAGGAAATCTGGTAGTCGAGGTGGTCGGGTTCGATCATGTGCTGGAAATATGGCTGAATAATCGTTATCCAGTTAGGCAGCACATTGAATACATCGGCATATATCGCGGTTTCCTCGCCTAAACCCAACGCTTTGAGAATGCTGTCTGAGTCCTCGATATCCGCTGAATACTCATCCGCCTTCAAGTTATTACTGTGTTTTTCGTACCACCGCAGTCTGATTTTCATCACCATTTTCCATGTTCCTCTTTATCGGTAAATTCGGCGTTTTGGGTCAGCCGGTCCTCGGCGTTCGGCGGTATAGGGGTCAAAGGCACCGAGGTGTTCTAAATCACTGTTTCGATAGACTTCCAGCTCGCCTTTCTTGGAATCCCATTCAAGTATTTTCCTTCCTTTTGCGTCTATCCATCGTTCACGTAAGCCCGCTCCGCCTTTTCTTCGTGTCACAGGCTTTTGGGGAATTAAACCAGGGAAGCCTGTTATGTCTGCGGTTTCGGGCGCAGGGAAGTAATCATGATCTGGGCTTCTTAGCCCCTTCCTTGGCTCATTAACCACCACATACAACGGCCGAACCCCCGACTCCGCCGGAAACACCAGAATAAAATCCCGATACTCCGGCGGATAAACTGGGTTCACCAAAATCTGCGCCGCCTTCTCCGTCGGCGGGTAAATCCAGATCACTGGCGCTTGCGGCGCAGCTTCCAATGCAGGAATACCCAGCGTGTCCCCCGGATCAACCGCAGGCGTCCAGATCAGCTCAACGCCCTCGCCCAAATCCGCCACAAACTGATCGTCTCGGCTTTGGAACTGCACCACATCGATCATCTGCCAGTTCGGATGGTTGCCGGTGTAAAACCCATACCCCTTGAGCGTACCGTCCTCGCGTTGCTCGATATGCAAACGCATCTGCGACCGCGCCATCGAGCGCAGCTGTTCTTCGCTGTAGAGCGCGCTATCACCCAGTTCAGAAGGCCAAGCAAGCGCCACCAACCCCGTCAACAGCCCACCAGCGACAGCGCCGGCGGCAGTCACCGCCGACTCCCAAGCCGCCGAACGCAACGCCAACTGCCCTACGCCTGCGGGCAATGTGCTCCCGCCGATCCTGCGCAAGGCCACCGCGCCTCGCCCGTCCACCTCGCGCCCGCCCAACAGGCTTAAATGCGCGTACTCCTTGACCAACTCCAGCGGGACATAACCGGTGGAGTCAGCGTAACGGGTGACGCCGTCAGGCAATTGGCAGGGCTTGATGAAGACGCAGCCGGGAGGTTTGGCTGGCGTGGGGGCCGGGGCAGGAGATGGCTCGAATGGAATAATCGCTGGCGAATAGGGCACGCGTGACGGTTGCGGGGTCAGGATTCGTTGCCTGCGTAGCTGTTCTTCAGTCGGTGGATAAAAACGTTCTGACATGACCGGCTCACTTCCTTGTGCGAGGAAGTGAGCCTACGGGGGAGAATCTGCCGCTGATATTGGCTTTGTTCGATGGCCTACGTGGGAAAAGTCAGTTGAGTGAAGCCATTCCTGGCGCGAACTGCTGAGGCGTAAGTGGGGAGTCTGGCGGCGTTTGGGCTGGCGCCTCGCAGCATAGGTATCTACACAAATTGGCACGGCTCTGAACCTGTGACGGTTCTGCAGCCGACGACTACCTAACTGATGCCCCGCGAGCTAAATGTGGGAGGGGGCTTGCTCCCGATGGCGGCCTGACAGCCGACCTGAATGCTGGATCAGGGCGAAAACATATCCGTTGCTGCGGTAACGGCGGCTTAGGATTGCGCCCTGACGGCGCTCCCCCAAATCACTGCCGGTTTGCCCCCCCAAAAAAAAACACTGTTGAATTCCGGCCAGCGTGGTTTAACGGGGCGCCTAAGATCAAGAGCGGCTCGCTTCGCATCGTGGGTAGATACCTATGCCCCGACGAGGGAGTCTCAGTAAATGCATCTGCTAATGACTTATCGCCATCGGGGGCAAGCCCCCTCCCACACTTAGGTCTCGGGCACCAGAAGAATAGTCTTTGGCTCCCGAGCCGTCACGGGAGCAAGCTCCCTCGCCACAGGTTCAAGCTACGCCAAAGTTGTGTAGATACCCATGGCCTTCGCAGGCAAGCCAGCTCTTACAGGTTGAGCGGTGTACATGGGTTGAATCGCGCCAGTGGTTTAGCCCAGCAGATGTTTGGAAATCAACCGTGAAATTTCCACAATCGACGTCTTGCCGGTGAACTCGAACTTCACCTTCCCCAGCGACGAAAAGTAAATCTCCAACTCCGAATCCAGATCAAACGTCCCCGACGTTTCCACCGAATACGCCACGATATTCTTATAGGGCAGCGACGTGAAGTCCTTCTTGCTGCCGGTAATCCCCTGCACGTTCACCGCGATGATGCGCTTGGTGGTGAACACCACGCCGTCGCGCATGGCCTTGTACGCGTCCACTACCTCTTCGCCATCCAGCAGCAATGACGCCACGCGTTCGGCGTACTCGTTGTTTTGCTTGAGCTTGAAGAAGCCTTTGTTATTGAAGTCGATCATGTGCCTGCCTCTGGTGAACGGTGTGGTCGGTGTATGACGTTTTGATCACGAATCTGTATCTGACGCGCACATTTTGAACGCCCTACCATGGCGTCCAACCCTGCAACGTTGACCACATATTTCGGGAGCCCGACCATGCCTGAACTGTCCAGCTGGCTTGCCTATGCGCTGATATCACTCGGCATGGTGCTGACGCCCGGCCCGAACATGATTTATCTCATTTCGCGCTCGATTTGCCAGGGGCGCACCGCCGGTTTTATTTCCCTGGGCGGCGTTGCGTTGGGTTTTTTGGTTTATATGCTGTGCGCGGCCTTGGGTATTACCGCGCTGGTCATGGCGGTGCCCTTTGCGTACGACGCCCTGCGCTTTGGCGGGGCGCTGTACCTGGCTTATCTGGCCTGGCAGGCGATCAAACCGGGTGCCCGCTCGCCGTTCCAGGTGCAGCGCCTGCCCCAGGACAGCCCGCGCAAACTATTCACCATGGGCCTGGTGACCAACCTGCTGAACCCCAAGGTGGCGGTGATGTACCTGTCGTTGCTGCCGCAGTTCATCGACCCGAACGGCCACGGCAGCGTGCTGATGCAATCCCTGGTGCTGGGTTTCACGCAGATTCTCATCAGCGTGAGCGTGAATGCGGTGATTGCCACGCTGGCGGGGTCTATCGCAGTGTTTTTCGTCACCCGGCCGGGGTGGCAGGTGGTGCAGCGCTTGCTGATGGGGTCGGTGTTGATGGGGTTGGCGGTGCGGATGGCAGTGGAAGGGCGGCGGTAGGCTATGGGGCGCCGCGTAACTTTATGACGAGTTTCAAGTATACGTTTTGACGGTGGGGTAGGTGGCTTTGAATGGTAGAAGCAGCGTACGAGAAACGGAAAAAATCTTAGTTCAAAACCGAACCGGCCAGGCGACCAATAAGCGTTGAGGCAAAACAAAAGAGGGTGACAGACGTGACCCGGTTGATCTTCAGAGTGGTAAACCGCGTTTGATGGAAGCCTTTAAAT
Organism: Pseudomonas sp. R4-35-07; assembly: GCF_003852235.1. Taxonomy (NCBI): domain Bacteria; kingdom Pseudomonadati; phylum Pseudomonadota; class Gammaproteobacteria; order Pseudomonadales; family Pseudomonadaceae; genus Pseudomonas; species Pseudomonas sp. R4-35-07. Next base: position 4,768,250 of record NZ_CP027732.1, on the reverse strand, counting down.
CGAGCACCAAAAAATATCCAGGCAGATCCCACTGAAATAGTCACCAACAAGAGAGCCGCCATGAATTCTACGTAGCTCTCCAACTCAGTGAAGGTATGAATTGGAGCAATAAATGAAACGGTCAGAAGGCCTTTAGGATTCATCAATGTCAGCAGGAAAAAATAAGGCCCGGAGAACCGATCCTTGGCTGTGTTGGTTATGCTGTTTTCGCGTTGCCACAGCTTATAAGAAATATAAAGGAGATAGCATGCTGCGCTAAATTGGACGATTTTCACGGTCAAAGGAGAGTATGCCGATAGGTAGAGTAATGTGAATCCCCACAGCGATACCTGAATCAGATAAGCAAGAGATTCGATAAAGGCAAGGCGCTGCGACACGCTGAACCCATACAGCACCCCTGCACGGAACAATAGCGTGTTAGTGGGGCCGGGTATTATTAATAGTAGTAAAAGGGCGGAAAGGGTAGCTAGCATGCGGAAATCCTCCTTAGAAAACGATCATACTGTATTTTTCTGGTTTATCTATAGAGTTAATCCGTCAGCATAAATGACCACGCTACCGTCGCGACCATTAGCACCGCGAAGCTGACGTTAAGTATTCGGCTCCAAGTGGGGTGAATGAATAATTTACGGAGCTTGCTCCCCGCAAAAAGCCAGAAAAAATCGAATATCACGCAAACCAATAGACAGATAGACGCCTTGGTAAACAGCTCCCATGTTGGCGTAACACCTAACGTAAAACTGCCTAGTAACGCAGCAAAGGCAGCGTACGCTTTAATGTTTGCTACACCCAGCACAAAACCCGCACCCAGCCCTGGACTTACCGCTGTTTGCTCATCGTTAATCGGGGGGGCCGCAGCAATGGTATAAGCCAGATAAAGAATGTAAAGAATGGATACTCCAGCGAGACCAACGCCCAATAAGGGAAAACTGTGCACAAAGACATACAGCCCCGTGGAGACTACTGCCATGGCGATGACCAATCCCACGGTAATACCCACGAAAAATTGAATAGAGCGCTTCATGCCATAGGCGGCGCCACTCGCAGCCAGGGCCAGGGTGGCCGGACCGGGACTGGCGAGAAGCGCGATGGCGGCAATGGCGAATGTCAGCGTCGCCTGATAAATAGAAAATAGAGTTTCGGGCATTTACGTTTCCTGAGTACGCGAATAACAGCGGCTAGTGGGGTAATCCATGTTCGTGACAGTAGTACACCGTTCTATAATTCTTCATGAAATCGATTACACTATTTGCCACCGCCATCGGGTCTTCCCGGTGTAGTAAAATCTTTGCAATCTTCTCGGCGATCCACTCCATTTCTATCTCTTTCATTCCCAGGCGAGTCACTTCAACGGTGCCTAATCGAATACCTGTTTCTTTGTAAGGGTCGATATCCCAGGGTAGGGGCATTTCATTGGCAATGATATTGGCTGCCTCTAGGCGTTGGACAGCATCGCGACCGCAATCAAAAGGTTTTGAATCAATAACAATCTGATGAGTTTGGGTATAGCCTTGCTCCCGATAAAACGCCGTTACCCCTAGCTTATCAAGAGAGCTTGCAAGTGCTTGGGCGTTGCGAACCACCTGCGCCATGTAGACGGTCCCGTACTCCAGCAATTCGGTTGCCGCCACGGCGAGCGCGGCCACGCGATTGATTTGGTGGCTGCCAGTCAGAGTAGGGAAAATCGCCGTGTTGATGGGCGCTGTCAATTCGGGATCGTTCCAGGCAATAATCCCTCCTTGTGGGCCACTGAATGTTTTTCCGGAAGATCCAGTCATCAAGTCCGCTCCTTCTTCGAGGGGATTTTGAAATAGACCAGAACTGATCAGGCCGAGTTGATGGGCAGCGTCGAAATACACTTTCCCACCCCAGGGCGAAACGATACCTTTTATGTCCTTGATAGGAAGCGCAAACAGCGTGAGCGTCATTCCTAGTCCGATTACAGCTGGTTTCAGATCATGGGCAATCTCACTAAACCGATTAAGGTCGATCTCGCCGGTTTTGTGGATAAACGGAATGTCCCAGACTTTCAGCCCTCTGACGCCCGGAGGACCATTTGTCCTGTTGCTAGTATCTCCACCCCTTATCACTGGCACCGTCATGACGTTGTCTTCGGGTCGAGTCAGTGCAGTGTAAGCAGCAAGTACCGCTGCCATCCCACCCATCAGTCTATGGTCGGCGTACTTGGCATCAAATGTCATCTTCAGGAGTTCCACACACAACGATTCCAGTTCATCGATATTCTTCATCCCTGAAAAAAAACGATTGTCCCGGCCGATATGCCCGCCCGATGCGCGTGTTCCCACTTCACTGGAAAGGAGTGCGCGCACGGACGGGCTGGTCGGTGACTCAGCTGCCACAAGGTTGATGCACTGTTGCCCACGCCACTGCTCATTTCGTGTAACGGCGGCTCTTACCAGGTCGGCCATGGCGGAGTGTGACTGAGCTTGTTTTAATAACACGCTGGCGTTCTGAAGGCATTGGGCATCGTGCATATCTTAATCCTGTGGGGCTTATGGATAATCAGAAGGCTATGTTTCAAGTCAGGCTTTTAGCAGCCTCAGCATGTTGGTTCTCCCACCACCGATCATTACCGTGCAGGTTTCTGTCGAGGTATTTTTCATCTGCCCATGTCATGTTAAGAATGATTCGAATGGCATCTTCATTGAGTGGAATAGTGCGATGGAGGGTCGTGTCAGTACGCAGAAAATAAATATCGCCAGTTGTAAAGCCATAAGTGGCAATCGGATTATTGCACAGGATTTCGTGAATCCTGGGATTGGATTTATCCCACGTGGTGTGAGGAACGCACTGAAGCATCCCGCCTTTGGAAATGGGTGGCGTCTCGATAATCCAGATCAGTGCAAAACTGTAATCGCCCCAATGCCAGCCATGAGTGTCACCTTTACGCTCCTGTCTGGTGATCAGGTATTCTTCATCCTTGGAGACTGAAGCGACAATATTGGTATCTGCAATCAAGGACAGTGTGTTGAGTAATACTTCACTTTTGGATAGAGTGCTTATAATTGCGCTGTTTTCCGATATAAACTCGCTGCGAACGACACTCATGTATCGCGGTGTATTATCGGTAGTCGCCAGGTGTAAGTCCCTCCTTTCAATCTGACGGTCGATAAGTCCATGGACTTCATTGGTGATGCGCTGACGCAAGGTGTCGTCTACGATATCCCGCAATTTTATAAATCCATTTCGGGCAAACTCATTGCGCAGTAAGAATATCCGCTCTTCAGGGAAATTGTCGTCGTGGTGTTTTTGCAGAGTAGTAGCATCGAGTGCATGATTCATTTCAATTCCTCTAAAGGTTTAAACTGAAATATAGGCAATGTATGCCTTGCTGCCTGGCGGTACTGCGGGTGACCGTTTGAAAAAACAATAGGAGCCAATTTACAAAAAATCTATTATTTTTTTATGAATCCATGGTATGTAAGGTTTTCATGTGATTTCTTTAATTTTCGTAAGGCCCATCGTATGAAAAAGCTTACAAAAAGCGCTCAAAAATTGGACCCCATTGATCGCGCCCTTATTTTGGCTCTCTACGAAAACTCTAGGACCTCCATCCGAGCGCTCAGTCGTCAAGTGGGTCTGTCTGCTCCCGGCTGCAGCGAGCGTCTCAAACGTCTGGAGGTCGCGGGGGTCATTTCCGGGTTCAGTGTCGAACTGGATGCGCAGGCTTTAGGATATGCGCTACAGGCACTGGTTCGGGTAAAACCATTGCCGGGAAAGTTTCAAGAGATTGAGGAGTTGATCAAGAACCTTGAGGAGTGTGTCCTCTGTTACAAAATCACGGGTGATGACAGTTTTGTCTGTCATCTTTATGTTGATTCTGTACAGCACCTGGATCAAACCCTCCAGCAGATGACGCGATTAGCCGATACCAATACTTCAATAATAAAAACTGTTGAGCGGAAACTGCCTGCACTCTGAATAACTTCGCAGATGTGCAAAAAAGATATTTTTGATGTGAGTATGTTTCATGGGTTTAAGGTCTTTTAAACTTTTTGTTGCTTTGCTTAGAGATGTTTAAAAAGTCAAATGCTTGTTGTGACGCGCATAAATTGATAATCGTAGTTCCGCGCGCCATCACGTTTACGATCACATGCAAAATGAACTCAGGCGCGTAGCACGGTTGCCCGTGTTCATCCTCGATCCGCCAGATGAAAGTGACTGCGCAGGTTTCCTTGGACGCGGCGAATTCCACAGTGATATGCATCGGTTGCCCAGGCAGTGTTTCTGCGATGAGGGTTTCGTTGTTAAGGCTGCGCAGGTACGTGTCCATCACGACTTCCAATGGCGCGCCCATGGCGGTGCGTCGGGCTATGACATATTCACCGTCAACGCGTACCAGTTTTCGACCCAGCCACGGGCGTGTGCCGAGGTTCTGGATCTCCCATGTTTTCTGAAAAATTTCGCCAGGCAGCACGACGGTCTGGTCGGGCGTGGTGACGTCTGCGTTGAAGACGGCGATGTCGCTTGAATCACGCAGGCCTACAGCCCGGTTGGTGGTCGCCATTGAGTTGGAGTCAACCGGAGCGCCCGCCAAATCGGCGAAGTAACGGAACAGCAGCAGCGGGGAAACCTGCAGCACTTTGGCCAGTTTGATCAATGTGCGTACCGACGGATCTTGTGAGGCGCCGCCTGCCAGCCCATATAGGTAGGTCCGGGAAATGCCGGCCTCCTTGGCCAGGGTTGTCATGGACTTACCCAGTTCCCGGCTGCGCCGTACGACCAGGGCTCGGAGGGTGTCGCGTGTCTTGATACTCATATTCGGTTGTGATCCCCCAGTCCTCGGTGAGGCTGCTCACCTTGTTCACCAAAAAGAACAACCTGCTCGCCACTACGCGTAATGAGCAAGGCACACTTACTCCCAGCTGGCGACGTTGTGAAGGACATGGATAGGTCCCTATTTTTGGTTGGCTATATCCAGTGTCGCGGTTTCTCACATGCTTGCGAACCTAGTGTGTGTTGCATTCCTTTACATCTGCCGGAACAGCCACTGACGAGCTTTTCCCGTCGGGAGTCGAACATTCCATGTTTCCTTACTTCAACGCGCTCTACCTCGAAGGCCTGCTCCTGGGCATCGGTCTGTTCGCAGCCCCAGGCCCGAAAGACACCTTGGTCATCCGCCAAGGTGTCAGCCGTGGTCCCATCTGGGGAGTGGTCGCCGTCTGCGTCGTCTCCGATATGCTGTTGATCGCCGTAGGCATCACAGGTTTGGGTTCGCTATTGGACAGCCGTCCCAATCTGGTAGCGCTCTTGCTACTTTCCGGTGCGGCCTATTTGCTGTGGTTCGGTGGACAGCGCCTGCTGGCTTGCCTGCGTGACCAGTCCATGCCGGATACCCAAGTCGGCCATTCGCAACGAGGGCTGTTGCGTGCGGCGATGGTGCTGGGTTTTGCCAACCCCTACGCGTGGCTCGATACCGTCGTGCTGATCGGCTCGATCGGTGCCGCTAAACCGGCAGGCCAGCAAGCACTCTTTGCGACGGGGGCGATGACCGCGTCGCTACTGTGGTTTGTAGTGTTGGCGCTTGGCTGTCAGCGCTTGACGAGGTTGTTTCGGACGCCGGTGGTGTGGCGCTGGCTGGATGCTGGCGTGGCGGTGTTGATGGTGTATCTCGCCGGAATGCTGATCACCGATTCACTGGATGTCTTTCAGGTAGTCCTTGAGGGTGGTTAGCGGTGCGACCAGTGCGTCGAGCTGGTCCGTATTGTGTACGGCGGTTGCCAGTCGTTGCAGTTCGCGCCCCATTACCGTATCGGTTCCACCCAGTGCAGTCAGCGCCTGCCTGATGCACTCATCGATTTTGAGCTGAATCGTCTCTACATCCCCCTGGCGCACCAACAACCCAAACACCTCGCGGTCATACGCTTGCATCACCGGATCATCCCGCAAAACCGGACTGCCGCCGTCTGTCTCGTGCACCAGCTTCAGTGCAAAGAGCGCAACCGCTTCCAGCGTCAATTCCATGGTCTCTGTTCCTGGGGCTTTAGGGGAGGGCGATGATCACTGTTCTGCGCGTGAAAAAAAAGACCCCTTGTTGTGAAGCGTTTGGCAGTTGTTAGAGGCTTATGGGATACGTGGTGTAAGTGTTGCCCATATTGCTCGCCAGCTTTTGATGAGGTATTACAGCGGTCAATTATTTGAAGGGAGGCAAACAATGCGTTGTTTAATTGGCTTTATGGTCTTGTTGTCATCAGCGGCCGCCCTCGGCACAGAAGCGCAGCTGAAGCAGTGGGAAAAGATGGATCGCTGCTCAAATGCCGCCTTTATCGCGGTATCTATCGTTGAAGAGAGTGCCGACACCTACAAACAGGCGCTCGCACTGCATGGTGCCATTGGCGGGCTCAAGAACAATACAAAACTGGGGGAGGCGACCCCGAGTGAAAGCGAAGTCACGGGTGCCCACAGAATGGCACTTCGGGTCTCTGCCGGGATGCCACGGCCCCTCGCCAAACGTGATCATGATTGGCTGATCGCCCAGGCCGCAACATCGTGCACATTGTGGGTGCCTGACGCCAAGCCTGAATGAGGGCGCTGGGTTCATAGCTTCAGCGACTATTTTCCAGCCGTCTAATTTTTAAGAAAGAACCACCAGGGCTTTATGGCGTGATGTAAGCCTGCCGCACTTTGCCGGCGAGCCAAGATAACGTTATCGCCGGAATTGAGAGAACAGCCGCATACAGGATACCGACGCCCAGCAACGGGGAAGCACCAGAAATAACCAGCACCACGGGGATTTGAGCAAGCATTACGACGGCGCCTGCGTACCACTGGGCGCTTTTTAACACGGCTCCAAGAATCGCTGACAGAGCAAGCGCGGCGGGATAGATGATCGTCCAATAACTAACCAGGTCCCAAGGCTCTTTAGTTCCTGTGATTGCTGAAACAACAGTCCAAAAAAACAGGGACACAACGCAGGTAGCTGTGAATGCCATGATTTCCTATGTTACTTCGTCGAAAGACCGGTGGACCCCAATCGGAAACCCGAAAAGGGAACGGATCATTTTTTCTGGAAACCCCGTCCTCTTTTAATGTCCGGTTTAACTGAGTGCAGGCAATCAAAACCTTAATGGAAAAGCGGGTCAACCATGAAAACAACACGGGCGGCAATTCTTCTGGTACTCACCGCCGTCGCAGGCCTGAACGGTTGCTATGACTACCGCAGTGGCAAACATTGGAACGTCACTGATGACCGCGATTGGAAACCGGTGTCCCACGTGGCGTGGGTCAATCAGTCCTGTAACCCACCCGTCACGATCTCAACGGTAAGTGCCGGGGAAAGCTACGCTCATTCTCTGTTCCTTATTCCGCTAGGGTTTGGGGGAGGGACTGGTAACCCGCCAACCACCTCTTTTATTGTCACGGGAGAAGGTTTGACCGGCCACTGTGACAACACAGCGTTGGTCGTCTCGGTGAATGGGCGCGAGCGAAATGACACGACCATTTCGGCCTGTTCAAAAACTCAAGACTGCTGCGAAATATCCGTCCCTGTCAGCCGCGGTGACATGGAGTCGGTGCAAGTCGCGATCAATAAAACCGGTGCGTCTTGCAGCTATGCCCCACTGTTGCTCAATAGCTGGCGGCATGTTTGCCTGCGGGAGACCCGATTTGGTGGATCGAGCGGATGTGACTACTGAATAGCCCGAAAAGGGGACAGTGTGATCGTTCCCTCGCTCCGCGTGGGAATGCATCCCGTGACGCTCCGCGTCACCATTGCGCAAGTGCCGGATTTTGCGCTGAAAGCAGGACGCGGAGCGTCCGGGGTGGCATTCCCACGCAGAGCGTGGGAACGATCATGCGTCATTGCCTTTGGTGTGGGAGTCAGGAGGGAGTGTTACCCAGGGGCCTGCAATAAATATGTAGCATTCTGAATGCTGAAGCCCCAGCGTAACAGCTCGTTCGCTTGCTCAGGCGGAGCAGCAACCATGGGCACACTAGCGCCGTGTAACTTCCCTAAAAATGGTTGCGTTCATACTTGCTGATATCGTTCCAGTAAAGGTTTTTGGTGTGAGTGCTTCAATGTATTAAGCCGAGCTTTCAACGCTTCGCCATCTGGATGGCGGCAAGCGAGCAGACGCCCTACCCGCCCCATCGCTCGATGGTACATTGGTTCAAGAACGTTCCAATCACGTACTGACTCGCTCGCGATCTCCAATTCCCTGACTGCTGACCGTATGCGCTTACGCTCCAACTTGGTCAACCCGGGAGCGCTGTTATAGACGCTTAATCCGGTTACGGTGAGCGGTTTAAAGGTTTGGTCATCTTCCTTGATTCCCTGCCCTCGAACCCGCATATGAAGCTTAGCCCGCTTCTGATGGCACCCTTTAGAGGCCAGCATGCCTGTGACAGTCGAAACAATAAACGAAAGCTCGTCCGACGATGGCTTCCGACCAGATGAGATGGTTATGTCGTCAGCGAATCGAGAGTATTGGAAGCCATCGTCGAGGAGGCTCCTAACTATTTTCGGCTCAACATCCCAAAATATCAGATTCGCGATGTAGCCACTCGTGCTCGCCCCTTGAGGAGTGCTTCCCTCGCGAGTGCATATGGATGACAGCAGAGCGGATACGGGTACACCAAACCCAAACAGCCCGCGAAACAGGGCCTCGACCTGATCCACCGATATGGAGGGGTAAAAGTTTTTAATATCCTGAAGAATGACGTATTTCGCGCCTGCATGGGGTGCGGCATTACTAAGAATACTTCTGGGGGTCTTGATATCTCTTATGCCGCCGTGCAAGTACCTAGGGAAGATTGCTCTTGAGAGAATTCGATCCACGAGCTTTCGCTGTACCCGTTTTAGGGGCTCATGTGCATCATAGGTATCCCGTTTCTTCCCTTTTTTCTCTTGAGGAACGTGGCGGTACATCCGATCAGCGCGAGCTGCAAGGCGCTCTAGCAGACGTTCGCTCTCACCCAACGCCAAAGCTAGCGCCTGGATGCTGTGGATAGGCTTGAGAGGGTACGTTGGAGCATCCATATTCCGATCCCTAAAACGAAGAAAGGCCGATACTCAGATCGGCCTTTCAGAATTCGAATGATGTGATTTGTTGCGTCATGAGGACACAGCCTCAAGGACTTTGCCTACAGCTTCGCAGGCTCCATCCCAGTACTCCAGCTTACGTTCCCAAATTTCCAAAAGTGCTTGGCGAATCAGAAGTCCTTCCACCGCTTGGCGGATTCCTTTCAACCGACTGCCTTTTCCTTCGTTGCTATGAGGACGTTCACTATCAACTGTAACGCGGGTGTCTTGGATATTGTGCTTTTTCAGAATAGTCCGAGAACGGACTGGTTTCATCTTACGCATGGTTGTAGCTCCTTCGCCGGCGAAATTGCCGCCGCCAAAGCATTCCGGGCCGAATGGAACTTCCAAGACACCACTACAAACCACAGTTCTGCTTATTGATATTGATTTATCAATATCGATAAGCCGTCGCCGCCGCCAAATCCGTCACCGTAGAATTCATCCGTCAACATATGTCAATTGCGTAAACCGACAGCTTTACGTTAACGAGGAGCGATTAGTCAGCGCATAGAGCCAACGCTAACGCAGAACACCTCGATGACGCGCGGCCCAAGCACAGGACACACATAGGACGACCTAAGGGACTGAGTCGTTGCGGAGAGGTAGCTTTGAAGAACACCAAAGCCGGTTAGTTTCCCAACCACCAACTGCAAGCCCAGAGAATATTCACCATGTTTAAAGAGCACCTGGACGGTACGTCCAGCAACCTGTTTATACCTCTACCGCCAGACCATTGCAAAGGAAACTAGCGTTTTGCCACTAGCGAGTCGGATAAGCATGTAACAAACAGTGCCCATGCGGGCACTGCATAGCCTGAGGTAGCCGCGGAAACGAGAAGCGTCGCCCTCATCCGCGATAAGCAGAAATAAATCCCAAACGTAACTGTGGCGGAATAGCTCAGCAGGGAGTTCTTCAACTCCCCATTGACTTGAGGAGCCTCGAAGTCACGGATCTGGCGAACGCACTTTCCGTCGGGTAATCGGAGTCAGATCATAATTTGCTGGCCCATCGAAATTTCTCGCCACAGATCCCGACTTCCAGCCCCAACCACTCCTGCGCTACCTTTCCTCCGTCGCTTCCAACCCAGCGACCGGACTTGAGAATCCGAGAAACAATAGGCGCATAGACGCCACCATCCATTAGACTGTTGGCGCTTTTTTGTGCCCGCATGTCTGTGTAATGGCGGCTATGCGTGGGAGATCTTCGGGTCTGCCGGGTTCCTATTGTCCCGGTTTCTCAACCCGCGCATAGCTGCCACCCATTCGCATGAGAAACGAACGTGGCAGCTCACTACACTAGGAGCTTAAGCAATGAGCGTTTCTGATAGGTCGTACCCTCGCAGTACCGCAATCGACACCTTCGCTCAGATCGGAGGTGCCCAATGATCAACCCACCCCTCAACAAAACTCTCGGCGTCATCACCTTTTCCACCTGTGGCAAACAGCCCAACCTCCACCGTCTATTCCGCGTCAATTCCGGCGTGCCCATCCGCGATGCCTTGGAGCATGCCTCCGAGCTTCTGCACTGTTCAAAAATGCTGGCATTGGATGCGGCGATGGATACAGGCGCGGATCGTTTTGCCTGGGCCGCGCATTATTTGGGTGAGATGGCTAAGGCGGTGGTGGATGATTTGGCGAATGGTATGTTGCCGAATGGGGTGACGGAGGAGGGGGATTCGGTTGGGGCGTAGGCAGGTGGTTTGAGGGTGTTGGGGCTGACGCAATCGCAGGCAAGCCAGCTCCCACATTTGGACTGTGTTTCAGGCTCGGAGTGGGCGGTGAGCGATGAATCAGCCGACCACCCACTTTTCTACAGACGAAAAAAAAGACCTTGAATTTCAAGGTCTTTTTTTAAGATGGTGCCCCGAGGGAGACTCGAACTCCCACTCCTTTCGAAAACGGATTTTGAATCCGCCGCGTCTACCAATTCCGCCATCAGGGCTCAATGGCGGCGAAGTATAGAGATGAGATTACCGTTGGTCAATCACGTTTCATGGTCAATTGTGACTATTTCCGCTAGACTTCCCGGCCCTGCTAGACGAACCCCATCATGCGCGTTGCTGACTTTACTTTTGAGCTCCCTGATTCGCTGATCGCTCGCCACCCGTTGGCCGAGCGTCGCGCCAGTCGACTGCTGACCCTGGACGGGCCTAGCGGTGCCCTCGCACACCGTCAATTCACTGATTTGCTTGAGCATTTGCGCCCGGGCGATTTGATGGTGTTCAACAATACCCGGGTGATTCCGGCGCGGCTGTTTGGCCAGAAAGCCTCCGGCGGCAAGCTGGAAATTCTGGTGGAGCGGGTGCTGGACAGCCATCGCGTGCTGGCCCATGTGCGCTCCAGCAAGTCGCCGAAACCGGGGTCGAGTATCTTGATCGATGGCGGTGGCGAGGCCGAGATGGTTGCGCGCCATGATGCGCTGTTTGAGCTGCGGTTTGCCGAAGAGGTGTTGCCGCTGCTGGAACGCGTCGGCCATATGCCGTTGCCTCCTTATATAGACCGCCCCGACGAAGACTCGGACCGCGAGCGCTATCAGACGGTGTACTCCCAGCGCCTCGGTGCGGTGGCGGCGCCGACGGCCGGGTTGCATTTCGACCAGCCGCTGCTGGATGCCATCGCCGCCAAGGGCGTTGAAAGCGCCTATGTGACCCTGCACGTGGGGGCCGGGACGTTTCAGCCGGTGCGTGTGGAGAACATCGAAGACCACCACATGCATAGCGAATGGCTGGAAGTCAGCCAGGACGTTGTGGATGCGGTCAATGCGTGCAAGGCGCGCGGTGGCCGTGTGGTGGCGGTGGGCACCACTAGCGTGCGCTCGCTGGAGAGCGCGGCGCGTGATGGCGTGCTCAAGCCGTTCAGCGGCGACACCGATATCTTCATTTATCCAGGCCGGCCGTTCCATGTGGTCGATTGCCTGGTGACCAACTTCCATTTGCCGGAATCCACGCTGTTGATGCTGGTGTCGGCATTTGCCGGTTACCCGGAAACCATGGCTGCTTATCAAGCGGCCATCGCCAACGAGTACCGCTTTTTCAGCTACGGTGATGCGATGTTTATCACCCGCAACCCGGCGCCGCGCGGCCCTGAGGACAACTTATGAGTCGTATGTCGTTTGAATTATTGGCCACCGACGGTAAAGCTCGTCGTGGTCGCCTGACTTTCCCGCGCGGCACCGTGGAGACCCCGGCGTTCATGCCGGTCGGCACCTATGGCACCGTCAAGGGCATGCTGCCGCGTGACATCGTCGCCACCGGCGCCGAGATCATCCTCGGCAACACCTTTCACCTGTGGCTGCGCCCGGGCACGGAAGTGATCAAGAAGCATGGCGACCTGCATGACTTCATGAAGTGGCAGGGCCCGATCCTTACCGACTCCGGTGGTTTCCAGGTGTTCAGCCTGGGCGCCATGCGCAAGATCAAGGAGGAGGGCGTGACCTTCGCCTCGCCGGTAGACGGTTCCAAGGTGTTCATGGGCCCGGAAGAATCGATGCAGGTGCAGCGCGACCTGGGTTCGGACATCGTGATGATTTTCGACGAGTGCACGCCGTACCCGGCTGACGAAGACGTCGCGCGTATTTCCATGGAGCTGTCGTTGCGTTGGGCCCAGCGTTCGAAGAATGCCCATGGCGATAACACCGCGGCGTTGTTCGGTATCGTCCAGGGCGGCATGCACGAAAGCCTGCGCAAGCGCTCGCTGGAAGGACTCGACAAGATCGGCTTTGACGGCCTGGCCATCGGCGGTTTGTCGGTGGGCGAGCCCAAGCACGAAATGATCAAGGTGCTGGATTACCTGCCGGGCCTGATGCCGTCTGACAAACCTCGTTACCTTATGGGCGTTGGCAAACCGGAAGATCTCGTAGAGGGTGTGCGCCGCGGTGTGGACATGTTCGATTGCGTGATGCCAACCCGTAATGCCCGCAATGGGCATCTGTTCATCGATACAGGCGTGCTGAAGATCCGTAACGCGTTCCATCGCCATGATGATTCGCCGCTGGATCCCACCTGTGACTGCTACACCTGCCAGAACTTCTCCCGTGCTTATCTGCACCATCTGGACAAGTGCGGGGAAATGCTGGGTAGCATGTTGAATACCATCCACAATTTGCGTCATTACCAAGTCCTGATGGCTGGTTTGCGCGAGGCTATTCAACAGGGTACATTGGCCGCCTTCGTCGATGCCTTCTATGCCAGGCGCGGGCTCCCTGTGCCGCCCTTGGACTGAGTTTCCCGACCCTAAGATTCACTATTTGCAACTGGAGTGCTAAATGAGCTTTTTTATCTCTAACGCCATGGCTGACGTCGCTGCGCCTGCCGCTGCCGGCCCGATGGGCGGTGGTTTCGAGTGGATTTTCCTGGTCGGCTTCCTGGTCATCTTCTACCTGATGATCTGGCGTCCACAGGCCAAGCGCGCCAAAGAGCAGAAAAACCTGCTGGGCAGCCTGCAGAAAGGCGACGAAGTCGTGACCACTGGCGGTATCGCCGGCAAGATCACCAAGGTTTCCGATGCTTTCGTGGTACTGGAAGTATCCGACACCGTGGAAATGAAGTTCCAGAAGGGCGCCATCGCCGCCACGCTGCCTAAAGGCACGCTCAAAGCGATCTAAGTAACAACCTTTACCAATCGACGGGGCGCGCAAGGCGCCCCGCGTTATAAGCGGGCGGCGTGATGCTGAACAAATACCCTCTGTGGAAATACGTACTGATCCTGGCGGTGCTGGCGGTCGGTTTTATTTATTCCGCTCCCAATCTCTATCCTGATGACCCGGCGATCCAGATCTCTGGCGCCAGCACTTCGCTGCAGGTCAACCAGGCTGATCTGGAACGCGCGAGCAAAGCGCTCAACGACGCGGGCATCCAGGTTAAAGCGGCAACATTGGCGGCTGGTGCGAAGGGCGGCTTGTTGCGCCTGACCAAGCAAGAAGACCAATTGCCGGCCAAGGACGTCGTGCGCAAGGCCATGGGTGATGACTATGTTGTCGCACTCAACCTGGCACAGACCACGCCACAATGGTTGCGCAGCATTGGCGCGCACCCGATGAAGCTGGGTCTGGACTTGTCCGGCGGTGTGCACTTCCTGCTGGAAGTTGACATGGACAAAGCCCTCGACGCACGCCTGAAAGTCTATGAAGGCGACGTGAAGAGCCTGCTGCGCAAAGAGAAGCTGCGTTATCGCAGCCTGCCGCAGCTCAATGGCGCCATTCAGTTGGGCTTTGCTGACGAAGCATCCCGCGAACAGGCCCGTGCGCTGATCCGCAAGAACTTCAACGATTTCGACATCGTGCCAGCCGACTTGAATGGTCAGGCTGTGCTGCGTCTGGCGATGAGCCCGGCCAAGATCGCGGAAATCCGCGAATACTCCATCAAGCAGAACTTGACCACGGTGCGTAACCGCGTCAACGAGCTGGGTGTGGCCGAGCCGATCGTGCAGCGCCAGGGCGCCAACCGCATCGTGGTTGAATTGCCGGGCGTGCAGGACACCGCAGAAGCCAAGCGTATTCTGGGTAAAACTGCCAACCTGGAGTTCCGCCTCGCGGCTGAGCCGGGTGCTTCCCGTGCGACTTCCGAAGAGTTTGAGTTCCGTGAAGGCAACCGTCCTCCAGCGCTGATCGAGCGTGGCTTGATCATCACCGGTGACCAGGTCACTGACGCCAAGGCTGGTTTCGACTCACAGCACGGCACCCCTGAAGTGAACATCCGCCTGGATGGTCACGGCGGCGAACTGATGAGCCGCGCCACGCGCAGCAACGTCGGTCGCAGCATGGCGGTGATCTTCATCGAGCAGCGCCCGATCACCACCTACACCAAGCAGATGGTCAACGGCGTCGAGAAAGACGTGCCGGTGCAGACCTTCAAGGAAGAGAAGAAGATCATCAGCCTGGCGACCATCCAGTCGCCGCTGGGTGCGCAATTCCGCATCACTGGCCTGAACGGCCAGGGCGAGTCCTCCGAACTGGCGCTGCTGCTGCGTGCCGGTGGCCTGGCCGCGCCGATGTACTTCGCTGAAGAGCGCACCATCGGCCCGAGCCTGGGTGCCGATAACATCACCAAGGGTGTCGATGCGGCGCTGTGGGGCATGCTGTTCGTGTCCTTGTTCATCATCGCCATCTATCGCTTTTTCGGCATCATCGCCACCGTGGCCCTGGCGGGCAACATGGTGATGCTGCTGGCGCTGATGTCGCTGCTGGGCGCTACGCTGACCCTGCCGGGTATCGCCGGTATCGTGCTGACCATGGGGATGGCGGTCGACGCCAACGTGCTGATCTTCTCGCGGATCCGTGAAGAGATCGCGGCGGGCATGACCGTACAGCGTGCAATCAACGAAGGCTTCGGCCGGGCATTCACCGCGATTCTCGACTCCAACCTGACCACTTTGCTGGTCGGCGGGATTCTCTTTGCCATGGGCACCGGCCCGGTCAAAGGTTTTGCGGTGACCATGTCCCTCGGTATCTTTACCTCGATGTTCACGGCCATCATGGTGACCCGCGCAATGGTCAACCTGATCTTTGGCGGACGTGACTTCAAGAAGTTGTGGATTTAAGGGGCTGCCATGTTACGTACAATCAACTTCATGGGCGTTCGCAACATTGCGTTCGGCGTCACCGTGCTCCTTACCGTTCTGGCGCTGTTCAGCTGGTTCCATAAGGGCCTCAACTATGGTCTGGACTTCACCGGCGGTACGCTCATCGAGCTGACCTACGAGAAGCCGGCCGACGTCACCCTGGTGCGCAACGAGCTGGTCAAGGCCGGCTATCACGAGGCGGTGGTGCAGAGCTTCGGCGCTACTACCGACCTGCTGGTGCGCATGCCTGGCGAAGACCCGCAACTGGGTCACCAGGTAGCCGAGGCCTTGCAGAAGGTCGGTGGCGACAACCCGGCGTCGGTCAAGCGCGTCGAGTTCGTCGGCCCGCAAGTGGGTGAAGAACTGCGCGACCAGGGCGGCCTCGGCATGCTGATGGCGCTGGTCGGCATCATGATCTACCTGGCGTTCCGCTTTCAGTGGAAGTTCGGTGTCGGCGCCATTGTGTCGCTGATCCACGACGTGATCGTGACCGTGGGTATCCTGGCCTACTTCCAGATCACCTTCGACCTGACGGTGCTGGCGGCGGTGCTGGCGATCATTGGTTACTCGCTCAACGACACCATCGTGGTATTCGACCGGGTTCGTGAGAACTTTCGCGTACTGCGCAAGGCAACGTTGATCGAGAACATCAACATCTCCACCACCCAGACGCTGCTGCGGACCATGGCCACGTCGATCTCCACCTTGCTGGCGATCGCAGCACTGATGATCTTCGGTGGCGACAACCTGTGGGGCTTCTCCCTGGCACTGTTCATTGGTGTTTTGGCCGGTACCTACTCGTCGATCTACATCGCCAACGTGGTGCTGATCTGGCTGAACCTGAACAGCGAAGACCTGATCCCTCCGGCCAGCACTGGCAAGGAGGTCGACGACCGTCCTTGATGGGCGTTTGTTGATCAGCGGTTACAAGAAAGGCGCGAGATTGAACTCGCGCCTTTTTTTTGGCTCCAAGGCTGGGTATAGCGCGGATCTTTCGATCCGTTTGTGATGGTCAGGAGGTTCAACGTGAACAAGTCGTTGCTGGTTGGTGCGGTATTGGGTGCTGTCGGTGTGACTGCCGGGGGTGCTGTTGCCACCTACAGCCTGGTAAAAAGCGGCCCTGAGTATGCGCAAGTGCTGGCGGTGCAGCCGGTAAAAACCCAGATTAAAACCCCGCGTGAGGTCTGCAAGGACGTCACAGTGACCCGGCAGCGTCCGGTGCAGGATCAGCATCAAATCGCCGGTACCGTGGTCGGCGCCCTTGCCGGTGGCCTGTTGGGTAACCAGATCGGCGGCGGTAACGGCAAGAAGCTCGCTACCGTAGCGGGTGCGGTCGGTGGTGGTTATGCCGGTAACAAGGTTCAGGAAGGCATGCAGAACCGCGATACCTACACGACGACCCAGACGCGTTGTAACACCGTGAATGACATCAGTGACAAGGTGGTTGGCTACGACGTGCGTTACAACCTGGATGGCAAGGAAGGTACGGTGCGTATGGAGCGTGATCCGGGTGGTCAGATTCCAGTGGACAAGGAAGGGCGTCTGATCCTCGGTCAGAATCAGCAGTAATCTGAGTCTGGCGCAGGTTCAAAAACCTGTGCAATTCAAAAATGTGGGAGGGGGCTTGCCCCCGATAGTGGTGGGTCAGTCAGCTAATCATTTGCTGACACACTGCAATCGGGGGCAAGCCCCCTCCCACATTTGATCTGTATTGCTGCTGATAGATGGACCTGGCTCAAATCCCAGGCATAAAAAAAGCACCCCGTGGGGTGCTTTTTTGTGCTCGCTCGCTTAGCGCTTCAGCGAAGCCGGCAGGTGCGGCTGGATCGCCGTCAGCACTGCCTTGAAGCATTTGGTGTTACCGGCAACCACATGGCCTTTCTCAAGGAAGTCATGACCGCCGGTGAAGTCGCTCACCAAACCGCCCGCTTCCTGGATCAACAGGGCGCCCGCCGCCATGTCCCACTCCGACAGGCCAGACTCCCAGAATGCATCAAAACGACCAGCGGCAACGTAAGCCAGGTCCAGGCTCGCTGCGCCAGCGCGACGGATGCCTGCGGTCTGGCCAACCAGGGCGCGGAACATGCCCAGGTAGTTTTCCAGGTTGTCCATTTGATCGTCACGGAACGGGAAGCCAGTACCCAGCAAGGCGCCATCCAGGCTGGTGCGCCCGCTCACGCGCAGGCGACGGCCATTCAACTGGGCGCCACGGCCACGGCTGGCGGTGAATTCTTCCTGGCGGACCGGGTCCAGCACAACAGCGTGTTCCAGGCGGCCACGGTATTTGCACGCGATGCTCACGGCAAAGTGCGGGATGCCGCGCAGGAAGTTGGTGGTGCCATCCAGTGGGTCGATGATCCACAGGTAGTCTTCGCCTTCGCCGCTGCCTTTGTGCAGGCCGGTTTCTTCGCCGAGGATGCCGTGGGTAGGGTAGGCCTTGCGCAGGGCGTCGATGATTTTCTGTTCGGCGGCGCGATCCACCTCGGATACATAATCCTTGGCGTCTTTTTCGTCGACCTTGATGGTATCCAGGCGCTCGATAGAGCGGAAGATCAATTCACTGGCGCTGCGGGCGGCGCGCAGCGCGATATTCAGCATGGGCTGCATGGATGTGTCACCTAAGGTTGTTAAAGAAAGCCGGGCATTCTAGCAGAAACTTTCTGCAGGTGAAGGACGACGTTAGCTTTCATGGCATAACCTTGGGCGGTTCTGTAAGATTTGCTCCCCTTTCCCGTGTCCGAGAGCGCCTCCCTTGCTGCAAAACATTCGTGTCGTCCTGGTCAATACCAGTCATCCCGGCAACATCGGCGGGGTGGCGCGAGCCATGAAAAACATGGGGCTGACGCGCCTGGTGCTGGTCGAGCCACGTGTGTTTCCGCACCACGAGGCCGATGCCCGCGCATCCGGTGCCAATGACATCCTGGAAAACGCCCAGGTTGTCGCCACCCTGGAAGATGCCCTGGTCGGCTGCAACCTGGTGCTCGGCACCAGCGCCCGTGACCGTCGCATTCCCTGGCCGCTGCTGGACCCGCGTGAGTGCGGCACCAAAGTGGTGGAAGAGGCGGCGGGCGGTGCAGAAATCGCGTTGGTATTTGGTCGTGAAGACTCCGGTCTGACCAATGAAGAGCTGCAGCGATGTCATTACCACGTGCACATTCCATCAGACCCTGAGTTCAGTTCGCTGAACCTCGGCGCGGCGGTGCAGGTGCTGACTTATGAGGTGCGCATGGCCTGGCTGGCGGCTGCCGGTCAGCCAAGCAAGAAGGAAAAGGACGAGGTTGCATCGACCAAAAGTGGCGAGCTCGCCACCATGGACGAGCTGGAACGCTTCTATGAGCACCTGGAGCAAACCCTGGTGGCCATCGAGTTCCTCGATCCTGAAAAACCACGGCACTTGATGGCGCGCCTGCGTCGCCTTTACGGGCGTAGCTCGGTCAGCCGGGCGGAAATGAATATATTGCGTGGCATCCTCACGGAAACCCAGAAAGCGGCCCGTGGCGAGCTCCTTAAGCGGAAGGATTAAAAATGTTCGAGCGTTTGCGAGAAGATATCCAGAGTGTTTTCCACCGTGACCCGGCGGCGCGCAACGCCTTTGAAGTGCTGACCTGCTACCCGGGCATGCACGCGATCTGGATTCATCGCCTGTCCGGCGCCTTGTGGGGCATGGGCTGGAAATGGCTGGCGCGATTGGTGTCGAACTTCGGGCGCTGGTTGACCGGGATCGAGATTCATCCGGGCGCCAAGGTCGGTCGTCGTTTCTTTATCGACCATGGCATGGGCATCGTGATTGGCGAGACGGCTGAAATTGGCGATGACGTGACCCTCTATCAGGGTGTCACCCTGGGCGGAACCACCTGGAATAAAGGCAAGCGCCACCCCACGCTGGGCGACGGTGTGGTGGTGGGGGCGGGCGCCAAGGTGCTCGGCCCGTTCACCGTCGGTGCCGGTGCCAAGGTGGGCTCCAATGCGGTGGTGACCAAGGCAGTGCCGCCCGGTGCCACGGTGGTGGGCATTCCTGGACGGATCATCGTCAAGCCGGAAGTGGGCGACGAGCAGGAGGCCAAGCGTAAGGCCATGGCCGAAAAAATCGGCTTCGATGCCTACGGCGTGAGCGAAGACATGCCCGACCCGGTGGCGCGTGCCATCGGCCAGTTGCTTGACCACCTGCAAGCGGTGGATGGCAAGCTGGACGGGATGTGCGGCGCGCTGAAGGAATTGGGCAGCAGCTACTGCGCAAAAGACCTGCCTGAGCTGCGCGAAGAAGACTTCGCCGAGATCAAGAGCGAAACCGCTACCAAGGCCAGCTGAGGTCTAAGACCCGCCGCAATAACCCTGTGGGAGGGGGCTTGCTCCCGATAGCAGAGTGTCAGCCACCAGAGTTTTGGCTAATCCACCGCTATCGGGAGCAAGCCCCCTCCCACATTTGATCCTCATTGGTCTGGGAATTTCTGCCAAACCCTGTTCCCGCTGTTCCTCCCCACCCCATCCTGCTATGATTCGCGCGCCCTTTTTACGGGTAATCCTGACTAAAGTACTAGGTCTTATAGTTGACTTAAATACTCGGGAATCGCATACTTGCTCCCATTCTGAAACACCTTGGTACTTGTCCATGAGACTGACTACAAAAGGCCGATACGCGGTGACTGCCATGCTCGACCTGGCTTTGCACGCGCAAACTGGGCCGGTGTCCCTGGCCGATATCTCCGAGCGCCAAGGCATTTCCCTGTCCTACCTCGAGCAGCTGTTCGCCAAATTGCGCCGTAGCAACTTGGTTTCCAGCGTGCGGGGGCCAGGTGGTGGCTATCAGTTGTCCCGCGACATGCAGGGCATTCAGGTGGCCCAGGTGATCGACGCGGTCAACGAATCCGTCGATGCCACCAAATGCCAGGGCCTGGGTGACTGCCACGCCGGCGACACTTGCCTCACACACCACTTGTGGTGTGACTTGAGCCTGCAGATCCATGAGTTTTTGAGTGGTATCAGCTTGGCTGATCTTGTGACTCGCCGTGAGGTGCAAGAAGTAGCCCAGCGTCAGGACCAGCGCCGTTGCAACACCAAGGCGCCGCGTCTGGACAAGATCGAAGCGTCCGCCGTCGAGTGACAGCCGCAGAGCTAACGGCACGCCAGCCAGCCTGATTTAGGAGAAAGTCCATGAAATTGCCGATTTACCTTGATTACTCAGCGACCACCCCGGTTGATCCGCGTGTCGCGCAAAAAATGAGCGAATGCCTGCTGGTTGACGGAAACTTCGGCAACCCGGCCTCCCGTTCCCACGTATTCGGCTGGAAAGCCGAGGAAGCGGTCGAGAGCGCTCGTCGCCAGGTCGCCGACCTGGTTGGCGCAGACCCGCGCGAAATCGTCTGGACCTCCGGTGCCACCGAGTCCGACAACCTGGCAATCAAGGGCGCGGCGCATTTCTATGCGACCAAGGGCAAGCACCTGATCACCACCAAGATTGAGCACAAGGCTGTCCTCGACACCATGCGCCAACTGGAGCGTGAAGGTTTTGAGGTCACCTACCTCGAGCCGACCACCGACGGTATCGTCACCCCGGCCATGATCGAAGCCGCGCTGCGTGAAGACACCATCCTGGTTTCGGTGATTCACGTGAACAACGAAATCGGCACCATCAACGACATCGAAGCGATTGGCGAACTGACCCGCTCCAAGGGCATTCTGCTGCACGTCGACGCCGCTCAGTCCACCGGCAAGGTCGACATCGACCTGTCCAAGCTGAAAGTCGACCTGATGTCGTTCTCGGCCCACAAAACCTACGGCCCTAAAGGCATCGGCGCGCTGTACGTGAGCCGTAAGCCACGGGTGCGTATCGAAGCGACCATGCATGGCGGTGGTCACGAGCGCGGCATGCGTTCCGGCACCCTGGCGACCCACCAGATCGTTGGCATGGGCGAAGCCTTCCGCGTCGCCAAGGAAGACATGGCGGCCGAAAACGTGCGCATCAAGGCCCTGAGCGATCGCTTCTACAAGCAGGTCGAGAACCTTGAAGAGCTGTACATCAACGGCAGCATGACTGCCCGCGTACCGCATAACTTGAATTTGAGCTTCAACTACGTCGAAGGCGAGTCGCTGATCATGGCGCTCAAGGATCTGGCGGTATCGTCCGGTTCGGCCTGCACCTCGGCGTCCCTTGAGCCTTCGTATGTATTGCGCGCCCTGGGCCGCAACGACGAACTGGCACACAGCTCGATCCGCTTTACCTTCGGCCGCTTCACCACTGAAGAGCAAGTCGACTATGCCGCGCAGAAAGTCTGCGAAGCCGTCAACAAGCTGCGCGTTCTGTCGCCGCTGTGGGACATGTACAAAGACGGTGTCGACATTTCCAAGATCGAGTGGGCGGCACACTAAATATAGAAGCCGCCACCCAAGCTCTGTAGGAACGTGGCGGAAAACGCAGGCGTGTCTACAGGGTTCCAGAGCGGCCCTGATGAGTGAGGATTCAGTACCATGGCTTACAGCGAAAAGGTCATCGACCACTACGAAAACCCGCGCAACGTCGGCAAGATGAACGCGGAAGATCCTGATGTCGGCACTGGCATGGTTGGCGCTCCGGCGTGCGGCGATGTGATGCGCCTGCAGATCAAGGTCAACGACGCTGGCGTTATCGAAGACGCCAAGTTCAAGACCTACGGCTGCGGTTCGGCCATCGCCTCCAGCTCCCTGGCGACCGAATGGATGAAAGGCAAGACCCTGGATGAGGCTGTCACCATCAGCAACACCCAGCTGGCCGAAGAACTGGCCCTGCCACCGGTGAAAATTCACTGCTCGGTACTCGCCGAAGACGCCATCAAGGCGGCCGTTCGCGACTACAAGCAGAAGAAAGGCTTGATCTAAGTATTTGGCGACGAGTAAGGAGTCAACGATGGCTATCAGCATGACAGAAGCGGCTGCGCAGCACATTCGCCGCTCCCTGAATGGGCGCGGTAAAGGTGAGGGGATTCGTCTGGGTGTTCGCACCACGGGCTGTTCCGGCCTTGCCTACGTGCTGGAGTTTGTCGACGAGGTGGTTGAAGAGGATCAGGTGTTCGAAAGTCACGGCGAGAAAGTGATCATCGACCCAAAGAGCCTGACCTACCTGGACGGCACCGAGCTCGATTTCGTCAAGGAAGGGTTGAACGAAGGCTTCAAGTTCAACAACCCCAACGTACGCGGTGAATGTGGCTGCGGCGAAAGCTTCAACATCTGAGGCTTCTTGTGGGTACTCCTTGTCATTTCGCTTTATTCGAGTTGCAACCGAGCTTTCGGCTGGACCTCGAGCAGCTTGCCACGCGCTATCGAGAATTGGCGCGTGGCGTGCATCCGGACCGTTTCGCTGACGCTTCCGAGCGTGAGCAACGCCTGGCGCTGGAGCAATCGGCCAGCCTCAACGAAGCCTATCAGACGCTGAAAAGCCCCCCCAAGCGCGCGCGTTATTTGCTTGCGATGAAGGGCGGTGAGTTGCCGATGGAAGTCACCGTGCATGACCCGGACTTCCTGATGCAACAGATGCAGTGGCGCGAAGAACTTGAAGAGTTGCAGGACGAAGCCGATGTGGCTGGCGTCGTGGTCTTCAAGCGGCGTCTGAAAACCGCCCAGGATGAGCTCAACGAAAGCTTTGCAGCCTGTTGGGATGATGCGGCGCAACGCGAGCAGGCCGAGCGCCTGATGCGGCGCATGCAGTTTCTCGACAAGCTCACCTACGAAGTGCGCCAGCTAGAAGAGCGCCTCGACGATTAACCCAGTGCTGCCCGTGATGCACGCCTGATAGACAGATAAGACCTGATTACCATGGCTCTACTGCAAATCGCCGAACCCGGCCAAAGCCCTCAACCGCACCAGCGTCGCCTGGCGGTCGGGATTGACCTGGGCACCACCAATTCCCTGGTCGCTGCCTTGCGCAGCGGCCTGTCCGAGCCACTGCCCGATGCCGATGGCCAGGTGATCCTGCCATCCGCCGTGCGTTATCACGCCGACCGCATCGAAGTGGGCGAGTCGGCCAAGCTGGCAGCGTCTACCGACCCCTTGAACACCGTGCTGTCGGTCAAGCGCTTGATGGGCCGTGGGTTGTCCGACGTCAAGCAATTGGGCGACCAGCTGCCGTACCGCTTTGTCGGCGGCGAATCCCATATGCCGTTCATCGACACCGTCCAAGGCCCGAAAAGCCCGGTGGAAGTGTCAGCCGATATCCTCAAGGTGCTGCGCCAACGTGCGGAAACCACCTTGGGCGGCGAACTGGTCGGTGCGGTGATCACCGTTCCGGCGTATTTCGATGACGCGCAGCGCCAAGCCACCAAGGACGCGGCGAAACTCGCCGGTCTGAACGTGCTGCGCCTACTCAACGAGCCGACTGCGGCTGCTGTGGCTTACGGCCTGGATCAGCATGCTGAAGGCCTGGTCGCGATTTACGACCTGGGCGGCGGCACCTTTGATATTTCAATCCTGCGCCTGACCGGCGGCGTCTTTGAAGTGCTGGCCACCGGCGGCGACAGCGCCCTCGGCGGTGACGACTTTGATCACGCCATCGCGAGCTGGATTATCAGCAGTGCGGGCTTGTCTGCCGACCTGGACCCAGGTGCACAGCGCAGCCTGCTGCAAACCGCCTGCGCCGCCAAGGAAGCGCTGACGGATGCTGCAACTGTTGAAGTTTCCTACGGCACCTGGTCGGCCCAACTGACGCGCGAAGCCTTCGATGCGTTGATCGAGCCCATGGTCGCCCGCAGTCTGAAAGCCTGCCGCCGCGCGGTGCGAGACTCCGGTATCGAACTGGAAGACGTCGGTGCCGTGGTCATGGTGGGCGGCTCCACCCGTGTTCCGCGTGTGCGTGAAGCCGTCGCCCAAGCCTTTGGCCGCCAGCCGTTGACTGAAATCGACCCGGACCAAGTCGTCGCAATTGGTGCTGCGATCCAGGCCGATACCCTGGCCGGCAACAAGCGCGATGGTGGCGAATTGCTGCTGCTTGATGTGATTCCGTTGTCCCTGGGCCTGGAAACCATGGGCGGCCTGATGGAAAAGGTGATTCCACGCAACACCACCATTCCCGTCGCCCGCGCCCAGGACTTCACCACCTACAAAGATGGCCAGACGGCCATGATGATCCATGTGCTGCAAGGCGAGCGCGAGCTGATCAGCGACTGCCGCTCCCTGGCGCGCTTTGAATTGCGCGGTATCCCGGCCATGGTGGCGGGCGCGGCGAAGATTCGCGTGACTTACCAAGTGGACGCCGACGGCCTGCTCAGCGTGGCTGCGCGCGAGTTGGCCTCAGGCGTTGAAGCCAGCATCCAGGTCAAGCCGTCCTACGGGCTGACTGACGGCGAAATCGCCAAGATGCTCAAGGACTCGTTCCAATATGCCAGCGACGACAAGGTCGCCCGTGTGTTGCGTGAGCAGCAAGTCGACGCCCAGCGCCTGCTCGAAGCGGTGCAGGGCGCCCTTGAGGCTGACGGCGAGCGCCTGTTGGATAGCGAGGAGCGCATGGTCATCGACCTGCAGATGCAGGAGCTGGCCGAACTCATGAAAGGCACCGATGGTTACGCCATCGAGCAGCAGACCAAGCGTCTGTCGCAAGTGACCGATGCCTTTGCCGCCCGTCGTATGGACCAGTCGGTAAAAGCCGCCCTGGCGGGCCGCAACCTGAATGAACTTGAGGATTAACTGATGCCGCAGATCATTTTTCTGCCACACGCCGAGCATTGCCCGGACGGTATGGTCGTGGAGGCTGAGACCGGCAAGTCCATCCTTGAAGTCGCCCACGACAACCACATCGAGATCGAGAGCGCCTGCGGCGGTGTGTGTGCCTGCACCACCTGCCACTGCATCATCCGTGAAGGCTTCAATAGCCTGGAAGAGGCCGATGAGCTGGAAGAAGACTTTCTTGACCGCGCCTGGGGCCTGGAAGCGACTTCTCGCCTAAGCTGTCAGGCCAAGGTCGGCACTGAAGACATTACGGTCGAAATCCCGAAATATTCGCTCAACCATGCGGCCGAAGCGCCGCATTGATTCAAGGAAATGTCATGAGCCTGAAATGGGTTGATGTACAAGAAATCGCTATACAACTTGCTGAAGCTCATCCTGAGGTCAATCCTCTGACAGTGAACTTCGTCAAGCTGCGCAACCTCGTGATGGCGCTGCCGGAATTCGATGACATCCCGGACCGGGGTGGCGAAAAGGTTCTGGAGGCGATTCAACGTCTGTGGATCGAAGAAGCAGACGACTGAGCCGCCTTTTTACGCAGTTAGGCAATACCCAATAACCCGCGTATAATTCGCGGGTTTAATTTTTCGTAAATTATCGTTTCTGGAGTTACACCATGGCTGTTCAACGTACTTTCTCCATCATCAAGCCTGACGCTGTTGCAAAAAACGTCATCGGCGAGATCACCACTCGTTTCGAAAAAGCCGGCCTGAAGGTTGTAGCTTCGAAACTCAAGCAACTGTCCAAGGCTGAAGCTGAAGGCTTCTACGCTGAGCACAGCGCTCGTGGCTTTTTCGGCGACCTGGTTGCCTTCATGATCTCCGGTCCTGTTGTTGTTCAGGTTCTGGAAGGCGAAAACGCTATCGCTCTGAACCGTGAGCTGATGGGCGCTACCAACCCTAAAGAAGCTGCTGCCGGCACCATCCGTGCTGACTTCGCTGAATCCATCGACGCTAACGCTGTACACGGTTCGGACTCCGAAGCCGCTGCTGCTCGCGAAATCTCGTACTTCTTCGCAGCTACCGAAGTAACCGCTCGCTAAGCATCGGCTTAAAGAGTGAGGGTGAATCCATGACAACATCGACTGTTAAAACCAACCTGCTGGGTCTGACTCAGCCGGAAATGGAGAAATTCTTCGACTCAATCGGGGAGAAGCGTTTCCGTGCCGGTCAGGTAATGAAGTGGATTCACCACTTTGGCGTCGACGATTTCGACGCCATGACGAACGTCAGCAAGGCCTTGCGCGATAAGCTAAAGGCTATTGCTGAGGTGCGTGGTCCTGAAGTAGTCAGCGAAGACATCTCCACCGATGGCACCCGTAAGTGGGTGGTGCGCGTGGCGTCCGGCAGCTGCGTCGAGACCGTGTACATTCCCCAGGGCAAGCGCGGCACCTTATGCGTTTCGTCCCAGGCAGGCTGTGCCCTGGACTGCAGTTTCTGCTCCACCGGCAAGCAAGGCTTCAATAGCAACCTCACCGCCGCCGAAGTCATCGGCCAGGTGTGGATTGCCAACAAATCCTTTGGCAGCGTCCCGGCGACCGTCGACCGTGCCATCACCAACGTGGTGATGATGGGCATGGGTGAGCCGCTGCTGAACTTCGACAACGTGATTGCGGCCATGCACCTGATGATGGACGACCTGGGCTACGGCATCTCCAAGCGCCGTGTGACCCTGTCGACCTCCGGCGTGGTACCGATGATCGATGAGCTGGCCAAGCACATCGACGTTTCCCTGGCGTTGTCGCTGCACGCACCGAATGACGCATTGCGTAACCAATTGGTGCCGATCAACAAGAAGTATCCGCTTAAGATGCTGCTCGAATCTTGCCAGCGCTACATGGCGACTTTGGGCGAGAAGCGTGTGCTGACCATTGAGTACACCATGCTCAAGGACATCAACGACAAGGTCGAGCACGCGGTTGAGATGATCGAGCTGCTCAAGAACACCCCGTGCAAGATCAACCTGATTCCGTTCAACCCGTTTCCCCATTCTGGCTACGAGCGGCCGAGCAACAACGCCATCCGCCGTTTCCAGGATCAACTGCACCAGGCCGGCTACAACGTCACCGTCCGCACCACCCGCGGTGAAGACATCGACGCCGCCTGTGGCCAATTGGTAGGGCAGGTGCTGGATCGCACCCGTCGCAGTGAGCGTTACATCGCCGTGCGTGAGTTGAGCGCCGCCGACGATGCACCGCAAAGCGCTGCAAATCGAAACTGAGAGAGGACCTCTATGCCCTTGCGCCTTGCGCTGCTGTTGCTTGTTACCGGTCTTGCGACCGGTTGTGTTTCATCGGGCCATGACAGCCCTTTGCAAACCGGCAAGGGTCGTGACGCGGCGCGAGCGGCCTATGTGCAACTGGGCTTGGGCTATGTGCAACAAGGCATGAACGAGCAGGCCAAGGTGCCCTTGAAAAAGGCCCTCGAGCTGGAGGCCGATGATGCTGATGCCAATGCCGCGCTGGCGCTGGTGTTCAAGGCGCAGGCCGAGCCCGAGTTGGCAGATCAGTATTTCACCAAGGCGCTGGCTTCCCGTCCTGGCGACGCCCGGTTGCTGAACAACTACGGCAGCTTCCTGTTCGAGCAGAAGCGTTATGAGCAGGCCGCCGTTTATTTCCGGCAGGCCAGTACCGATACCCTTTATCCTGAGCGTTCGCGCGTCTTCGAGAACCTTGGGGTGACGTCGGTACACCTCGGCCAGCGCGAGCTTGCGCGCCAGCAACTGGAAAAAGCCCTGCTCCTGAACGCTCGCCAGCCACGCGCTTTGCTTGAAATGGCTGAGTTGTCTTACGAAGACAGGCATTATGTGCCGGCACGCGACTATTACGAGCGTTTCAGCCGGCTCAGCGGGCACAATGCACGTAGTCTGTTGCTCGGTGTGCGCCTGGCGACGGTTCATGAAGAACGCGACACGGCCGCACGTTTTGGCCAGCAACTCGAACGACTCTATCCCGGTACGCCGGAATATCAGCAATACCTGTCGGAGCAATGATGAAAGCCGCGCACCCGGAAGTTGTAGCAGCTAATCGCGTCAACCCAGGCGAGACCTTGCGTCAGGCCCGCGAAAGCAATGGTTGGTCGCTGGCGGAAGTGGCCCTCAAGCTCAATTTGACCAGCACCTCCCTGGCCAACCTCGAGGCTGGCGCGTTCGACAAACTGCCTGGGCACACGTTTGCCCGCGGCTATATCCGCGCCTATGCCAAATTGCTGGGCATCGACCAGACCGCGTTGGTCCAGGCGTTCGACCAGTACACCGGCACCGACTCCCAGGGCAGTAACGTCCATGGCCTTGGGCGTATCGAAGAGCCCACTCGGGTTTCCCACACGATTTTGCGCATCGTCAGCCTGTTGCTGTTGGTTGCGGTGATCGGCGGTGGTTTCGTCTGGTGGCAAGACCAGGCCTCCCAGCGCAATAAAGACCTGACCAGCAACGCCCTGGAACACGTCGAAGTCGAAAGCGCCGACGGCACCACCCAGATTCATCCGCTGGATGAGCCGGAAGACCAGGCGGTTGCCGAATCACAAGCTGCGCCGCAAGCGCCTGCCCCCGTCGAACAGCCGGCTCCAGACGCCGGCAGCGCACCTGCTGCGACTGCGGCCGTACCCGCTCCGGCTCCAGCAGCGCCGGTTACCCAGGCCCCTGCAGCAGCCGCTCCGGCACAGGCGCCAGCGCCGGCCGCACCGGCTGCGCCCGCCATTTCGCCGCCCACCACGCCCGCATTGATCGCCGGTGACGGGCGCGTACAGATCACCTTCGTTGCCGACTGCTGGACGCAAGTCACCGATGGCAACGGCAAAGTGCTGTTCAGCGGTCTCAAGCGTAAGGGAGATACGCTTGACCAGGGCGGCAAGCCTCCTCTGACGCTGCGTCTGGGCTTCGCCCGTGGCGCGCAAGTGGCCTACAACGGCCAGCCTGTGGACGTGGCGCCGTTCACCAGTGGCGAGACAGCTCGCCTCAAGTTGGGACAATAGTCATGCACGGCGAATCTCCAATCAAACGTCGCGTATCGCGCAAGATCTGGGTCGGCTCGGTGCCGGTGGGCGGCGATGCCCCCATCGCGGTGCAGAGCATGACCAACAGCGACACCAATGACGTGGCCGCCACCGTCGCCCAGATCAATCGTCTGGAAGCGGCTGGCGTGGACATCGTGCGGGTTTCCGTACCGGACATGGACGCTGCTGAAGCGTTCGGCCGTATCAAGCAATTGGTCAAGGTGCCACTGGTTGCCGACATTCACTTCGACTACAGGATTGCGTTGCGCGTAGCCGAACTGGGCGTGGACTGCCTGCGCATCAACCCGGGCAACATCGGTCGTGAAGACCGTGTGCGCGCTGTGGTCGATGCGGCCCGTGATCGCGGCATTCCCATCCGCATCGGCGTTAACGCCGGGTCGCTGGAAAAAGACCTGCAAAAGAAATACGGCGAGCCGACCCCTGCGGCGCTGGTCGAGTCGGCCCTGCGCCACGTTGAACACCTCGAACGCCTGAATTTCCAGGACTTCAAGGTCAGCGTAAAGGCTTCCGACGTGTTCATGGCCGTAGAAGCCTACCGCCTGCTGGCCAAGGAAATCGTACAGCCGCTGCACCTGGGCATTACTGAAGCGGGCGGTTTACGCTCAGGCACAGTGAAATCTGCGGTGGGTCTCGGTATGCTGCTCGCCGAAGGGATTGGCGATACTATCCGCATCTCTCTGGCGGCAGACCCCGTAGAGGAAGTGAAGGTCGGTTACGACATTCTCAAATCCCTGCGTTTGCGTTCCCGTGGCATCAACTTCATTGCCTGTCCGAGCTGCTCGCGGCAGAACTTCGACGTGGTGAAAACCATGAACGACCTGGAGTTGCGTCTCGAAGACCTGCTGGTGCCGCTGGATGTGGCGGTGATCGGTTGCGTGGTCAACGGACCGGGCGAAGCCAAAGAGGCACATGTGGGCTTGACCGGCGGTACCCCGAACCTGATTTATATCGACGGCAAGCCGTCGCAGAAATTGACGAATGACAATCTGGTGGATGAGCTGGAAAAGCTGATCCGCCAGAAAGCGGCCGAAAAGGTCGCCGCTGATGCAGCGCTGATCGCTCGCGGCTGATTGAACGAATTTAAGGATTTGATGTGAGCAAGTCTCTGCAAGCCATTCGTGGCATGAACGACATCCTGCCGGAGCAGACGCCACTGTGGCGCTATTTCGAGAGCACGGTCGCGCGCCTGCTGGATAACTACGGTTACAAGCAGATTCGTATGCCGATCGTTGAATTCACCGAGCTGTTCAAGCGCTCCATCGGTGAAGTGACCGACATCGTCGAAAAAGAGATGTACACCTTTGAAGACCGTAACGGCGACTCCCTGACCCTGCGTCCGGAAGGCACCGCCGCGTGCGTTCGCGCTGTGCTGGAGCATGGCATCACTGGTGGCGGCCAGACCCAGAAACTGTGGTACATCGGCCCGATGTTCCGCCACGAGCGTCCGCAGAAAGGCCGTTATCGCCAGTTCCACCAGATCGGTTGTGAAGTCTTCAACCTGGACGGTCCGGACATTGACGCCGAACTGATCGTGCTGACCTGGCGCCTGTGGGGCCAGTTGGGCATCCGCGACGCGGTCAAGCTCGAACTCAACAGCCTGGGCACCAGTGAGTCCCGTGGCCGCTACCGGGTCGCCCTGGTGGAGTACCTGTCTGCCCACCTGGATAAATTGGACGAAGACAGCCAGCGCCGCCTGAAGACCAACCCGTTGCGCGTGCTTGATACCAAGAACGCCGACACCCAGGCCGTGCTGGTCGATGCGCCGAAAATGGCCGATTACCTGGACGAAGAATCCCGCACGCACTTCGAGGGCCTCAAGGCTCGCCTGGATGCGGCGGGTATCCCGTATGTGATCAACCCGAAGCTGGTGCGCGGCCTCGATTACTACAGCAAGACCGTGTTCGAATGGGTCACCGACAAACTCGGCGCCCAAGGCACCGTGTGTGCCGGTGGTCGTTACGACGGCCTGGTCGAGCAAATGGGCGGCAAGCCGACCGCAGGCGTGGGTTTCGCTATGGGCATCGAGCGGCTGATCCTGCTGCTGGAGACCCTGGAGCAAGTGCCCGAAGAGATTTCCCGTCAGGTGGACGTGTATCTTTGTGCTTTTGGCGAGGCCGCCGAACTGGCTGCGTTGGCCCTGAGCGAAAAAGTGCGCGACCAGCTGCCGAACCTGCGTCTGCAGATCAATGCCGGTGCGGGTAGCTTCAAGAGCCAGTTCAAGAAAGCCGACAAGAGCGGCGCGTTGTATGCGCTGATCCTCGGCGATGACGAATTGGCCCAGCAAGTGATAGGTTTCAAACCCCTGCGTGGTCAGGGCGAACAACAGAACATTGCCTTTGATGCGCTCGCTGCGCACCTGGCCACCTGCGTCGTGCAGGGTTGAAGCTGTCGAACAGCCGAATTTAGCGATTAAGGAGTATTGGGGTGTCGAGTACTGATGATGAGCAACTGGCCGAGTTCAAGGACTGGTGGCAGCGTAACGGCAAGCCCCTGGTTACTGGCGGTCTGCTGGCTTTAGTGGTGGTGTTCGGCTGGCAGGCCTGGACCAAGTATCAGGCCAACCAGTCCCAGGGCGCCTCGATCGTTTATCAGCAGTTGCTGGAAACTACCCTGACGCCGGACGGCAAGCCCGACCCTGCCCAAGTGGCAGACCTGGCCGGCAAGCTGAAGAACGA
This sequence comes from Pseudomonas sp. R4-35-07, assembly GCF_003852235.1. Lineage (NCBI taxonomy): Bacteria > Pseudomonadati > Pseudomonadota > Gammaproteobacteria > Pseudomonadales > Pseudomonadaceae > Pseudomonas > Pseudomonas sp. R4-35-07. The sequence goes on along the minus strand of NZ_CP027732.1, from coordinate 4,736,275 downwards.
ATTTGGCGGTACTGCCTACGCGCAGTACGGCAGCCTGTTCGTCGCGAAAGTCGCGGTCGACACCGGCAAGCTCGATGATGCAGCCACTGAGCTCAAGGCCATCGCCGACAAACCGACCAACCCGACCCTGGGTGAAATCGCACGTCAGCGCCTGGCACAGGTGTTGGCGGCACAGAACAAGGCTGACGAAGCACTCAAACTGCTCGACGGCGATGCTGACAAGGCATTTGTAGCCACTCGCGAAGAGCTCAAGGGCGACCTGTTGGTCCAATTGGGCCGTACCGACGAAGCCAATGCTGCGTACCAAAAAGCCAAGGCGGCGCTGTCTGATGAAGCGGCGGTCGGTGGCTTACAAATCAAGCTGGACGACTTGGCCAAAGGGGATGCGTGACGTGATCCGTTGGAAACATGCAGCATTGCTGGCTCTGGCCGTTCTGGCCGCGGGTTGCAGCAGCAACAGTAAAAAAGAACTGCCGCCTGCGGAGCTGACCAGCTTCAAGGAAGAAGTGGTCCTGCAAAAGCAGTGGAGCCGCTCCATCGGTGACGGTCAGGGTGAAACCTACAACATGCTGGTACCGGCAATTGACGGTGACAACATTGTGGCCGCTGACGTCACTGGCATCGTGACCTCCCTGGACCGCATGACCGGTGACGTGAAGTGGAAGAAAGACCTTGAGTTGCCTGTTTCCGGCGCCGTAGGCGTGGGCTACGGCATGGTCATGCTCGGCACGCTCAAGGGTGAGGTCGTGGCCCTGGATTCCAGCACCGGTGAAGAGAAATGGCGCGCTCGCGTGACCAGTGAAGTCCTCGCACCGCCTGCCACCAACGGCGATGTCGTCGTGGTGCAAACCCAGGATGACCGTGTGATCGGTCTGGATGCGACTACCGGCAACCAGCGCTGGTTGTACGACAGCACCCCGGCCGTGTTGACCTTGCGCGGTACCAGCGGTCCGATTGTGACCAACAATCTGGCCGTTGCGGGCCTGTCGACCGGTAAAGTGGTCGCCCTGAATACCCAGAACGGCGTGCCTGCCTGGGAAACCCGCGTAGCTATCCCGCAAGGTCGCTCCGAGCTGGATCGCGTGGTGGACATCGACGGCGGCCTGTTGCTGTCCGGCGAGACCCTCTACGTTGCCACTTATCAGGGCCGTGTCGCGGCACTGGACCTGCAGAGCGGCCGGGTCAACTGGCAGCGTGATGCTTCCAGCTACGCCGGTGTCGCCCAAGGGTTCGGCAGCGTCTATGTGAGCCTGGCGTCCGGCACCGTTGAAAGTGTCGACGAGCGTTCCACCACGGCACTGTGGAGCAACGACTCCCTGGCTCGCCGTCAACTGTCGGCCCCGGAAGTCTTTTCCAGCTACGTAGCGGTCGGTGACTTCGAAGGCTACCTGCACCTGCTGAGCCAGGTGGACGGTCGCTTTGTAGGTCGCGAGCGTATCGACAGCGACGGCTTGCGTGCGCGTCCGCTGGTGGTGGGTAACATGCTTTATGTGTATGGCAACAGCGGCAAGCTGGAAGCCCTGACCATCAAGTAAGAACTATGCTTGGGGGCTTAGCCCTCTGGCAGCTTCACCTGTAGGAGCGAGCTTGCTCGCGAAAATCGTCAACGATGACGCGTGCTGTCTGAACAAACGCGGAGCCTTTGCGTTTTTCGCGAGCAAGTTCGCTCCTACAGTCGAGCACCAGCCGCTGCCCTGCAGCGGCTTTTGTATTTTCTGAAATAACGAAGTGGAGAGCCGCATGGTTCCCGTAATTGCCCTGGTGGGCCGACCTAACGTCGGCAAGTCCACCTTGTTCAACCGCCTGACCAGGACTCGCGACGCCATCGTCGGCGACTTGTCCGGTCTTACCCGTGATCGCCAATACGGTGAGGCAAAGTGGCAAGGGCGCTCCTACATTATTGTCGACACCGGTGGTATCTCCGGTGACGAACATGGCATGGACGAAAAAATGGCCGAGCAGTCGCTGCTGGCCATTGAAGAAGCCGATGTCGTGTTGTTCCTGGTGGACGCCCGTGCGGGCTACACCGCTGCCGACCAGATGATTGGCGAGCACCTGCGCAAGCGCAACAAGCGTTCCTACCTGGTCGCGAACAAGATCGATAACATCGATCCTGAGGCGGCCCGTGCCGAATTCAGCCCGATGGGCCTGGGCGATGCGATCCCGGTTGCCGGTGCCCACGGTCGCGGCATCACGCAGATGCTGGAAATTGCCCTCAGCACCTTTCCCAAGGATGACGATGAGGAAGAGGAGGGTGAGGAGGAGATCGTCGCCGAAGGCGAGGAAGCCAAGCGCATTCCTGGCCCGAGCGAAAAAGACGGTATCAAGATCGCCATCATCGGCCGCCCTAACGTCGGCAAGTCTACCCTGGTCAACCGTATGCTCGGTGAAGACCGGGTAATCGTCTATGACGAACCCGGCACCACCCGCGACAGCATCTACATCCCGTTCGAGCGTAACGACGAGAAGTACACGCTGATCGACACCGCCGGTGTGCGCAAGCGCGGCAAGATCCACGAAGAAGTTGAAAAATTCTCCGTGGTCAAAACCCTGCAGGCGATCAAAGACGCCAACGTGGTGATCTTCGTGATGGACGCCCGCGAAGGCGTAGTGGACCACGACCTGAACCTGCTGGGCTTCGCCCTGGAAGCCGGTCGTGCGCTGGTGATCGCGATCAACAAGTGGGACGGCATGACGCCGAGCGAGCGCGATTTCGTCAAGATCGAGCTGCAGCGTCGCCTGTTCTTCGTTGAGTTCGCCGATATCCACTTCATCTCGGCACTGCACGGCACTGGCGTGGGCAACCTCTACGCGTCCGTACAGAACTCGTTCAAGTCCGCGGTCACCCGCTGGCCGACCAACCGTCTCACCCAGATCCTGGAAGACGCGGTGGGCGAGCACGCGCCGCCGATGGTCAACAACCGCCGCATCAAACTGCGTTACGCCCACTTGGGTGGTGCCAACCCGCCGATTATCGTGATCCACGGTAACCAGATCGAGAAGGTGCCCAAGTCCTATGTGCGTTACCTGGAAAACACCTACCGCCGTGTCTTGAAACTGGTCGGTACGCCGATCCGTATCGAGTTCAAGGGCGGCGAGAACCCATACGAAGGCAACAAGAACAGCCTTACCGACCGCCAGGTCAACAAGAAGCGTCGGATGATGACGCATCACAAGAAAGCCGATAAAAAGCGCCGTGATAAGAAATAGCGGCAGCGCCAAGTTGTAAGCTACAAGCTGCAAGAAAGGGCTCCGTTCGAGCCCTTTTTTGTGCGCGACGGTTGACCAGCTTGTAGCTTGAAGCTTAAAACTTGCAGCTCACCCGAGGGGCGCTCCCATGATCACCAGCAAGCTGCCGAATGTCGGCACGACCATTTTCACCAGCATGTCGCAGTTGGCGGCCGAAACCGGCGCAATCAACCTGTCCCAGGGTTTTCCTGACTTCAATGGCCCTCAAGACTTGCTCGACGCCGTGGGTCGGCACGTCGCCAACGGCCATAACCAATACGCACCGATGAGCGGTTTGCCCGCGCTGCGCCAGCAGGTGGTGGCGAAGATTGCCCGCAGCTACGGTGTCAGCGTCGATGCCGACCGTGAAGTAACCATTACGCCGGGCGCCACCCAAGGCATTTTCTGCGCTATCCAGGCGGTTATTCGCAACGGTGACGAAGTGATCATCTTCGACCCTTGCTACGACAGCTACGCGCCCTCGGTAGAGCTGGCCGGCGGGCGCTGCGTGCATGTGCAGCTGGGCCTGCAGGATTTCAGCCTGGACTTGGAGCGCATCAAGGCCGCGCTGTCGCCGCGCACGCGCATGATTGTGCTCAATACCCCGCACAATCCCAGCGGCGCGCTGGTCAGCCGTGAGGAACTGGACCAACTGGCCGAGCTGATTCGCGGACGCGATATCTATCTGCTCAGCGATGAAGTGTATGAACACCTGGTGTTCGACGACGTGCCCCACGTCAGCGTGCTCGCCCACGAGGAGCTGTACCCGCGTGCGTTCGTGGTCAGCTCGTTCGGCAAGACCTATCACGTCACGGGCTGGAAAACCGGCTATGTGGTTGCACCGCCGGCCCTCACTGCCGAACTGCGCAAGGTGCATCAATACGTCAGTTTCTGTGGCGTGACGCCGTTGCAGTACGCCCTAGCCGACTTTATGGCCGAGCACCCGGAGCACGTGGCTGCGCTGCCGGCGTTCTACCAAGCCAAGCGCGACCTGTTCTGCCGGTTGCTGGCGCCGTCGCGGTTCAGCTTCAGCCCATCGGCAGGGACTTACTTTCAACTGGTGGATTATTCCCGGATTCGCCCGGACCTGGATGATGTCGCCATGTCCGAATGGATGACCCGCGAACACGGCGTGGCGTCGATTCCTATCTCTGTGTTCTACCGCAACCCACCCCAAGGCCAGCGCCTGGTGCGCCTGTGCTTTGCCAAACGCGAGGAAACGCTGCAACAGGCGGCGGAAAAACTATGCGTGATTTGAGCGCCTTGCCAGACCTGAACATTGCCCTGATCCAAACCACCCTGGCGTGGCACGACCGCCAGGCCAATCTTGAGCATTTCGAGCTGTTGCTGGAGCAGGCCAGCGGCGTCGACCTGATTGTATTGCCGGAAATGTTCACCACCGGTTTCTCCATGGAATCGGCTTCCCTGGCCGAACCGGAAAACGGCCCGACGCACCGTTGGCTTCAGGCCCAGGCCGCGAAATACAGCGCCGTGATCACGGGCAGTGTGATCATTCAGGCGGCGGACGGCAGCCACCGTAACCGCCTGCTCTGGGCGCGGCCTGACGGTGAGGTGCTGCATTACGACAAGCGCCACCTGTTCCGCATGGCCGGCGAGCACGATCACTACACCCCCGGCGAACGTCAGGTGCAGTTCGAGTTGAAGGGCTGGCGTATTCGGCCGTTGATTTGCTACGACCTGCGCTTCCCGGTGTGGAGTCGCGATGCCCAGGACACCGACTTGTTGCTTTACACCGCCAATTGGCCGGGGGCGCGGCGTCAGCATTGGAATCGACTGTTGCCGGCGAGGGCTATTGAAAACCTGTGCTATGTGGCTGCGGTAAATCGGGTGGGTACCGACGGCAAGGGTTTTGCCTACACCGGCGATAGCCAGGTGCTGGACTTCCAGGGCGAGACGTTGCTGAGTGCGGGGGAGGCGGATGGGGTGTTTCAGGTGAAGCTGGATGCGGCTGAGTTGGCGGCGTATCGCACGCGCTTTCCGGCGAACCTGGATGCCGATAGCTTTCAATTTGTCTGACGGACCGCCATCGGGGGCTAGATCGTCCCCACGCTCTGCGTGGGAACGCCTCCTGTGACGCTCCGCGTCACGACTTTAAGGGCAGACGCAGAGCGTCCAGGGCTGCATTCCCACGCGGAGCGTGGGAATGATCAGGGCTGGTGCTTACGCCGCTTTCGCTTCCTGCTGGCTCAGCGAGCGGTTCAGCGCACTGAACAGCGCCTTGAAGCTCGCGGTGGTGATGTTTTCATCAATCCCCACGCCATGCACCGGACGCTCGCCATTTACGCGCAGTTCGATGTACGCCGCCGCTTTGGCGTTGGTACCCGCCCCAATCGCGTGCTCGTTGTAGTCCATGATCTCCACACCAATCGGCAAGCCCGCCACCAGCGCTTCCAGCGCGCCGTTGCCTTTGCCTTTCCAGTGCAGGTTGGTTTCGCCTTGGCCCTTGCCGGAGACTTCCACTTCGACATAGCTGTTGCCGTTTTCTTCCTGCAGGCGATGGCTGACCAGCGCGTACGGGGTGTTGGCCTGCAAGTATTCGCGTTGCAGCAAGGCGTAGATCTGCGGTGCGGTCATTTCAAGGCCGACGCGGTCGGTTTCAGCCTGCACCACCTGGCTGAATTCTATTTGCATGCGGCGTGGCAGGCTGATGTCGTATTCCTGCTCCAGCAGGTAGGCAATACCGCCCTTGCCCGACTGGCTGTTCACACGGATCACCGCCTCGTAGCTGCGGCCGATGTCTGCCGGGTCGATCGGCAAGTATGGCACTTCCCACAGCGCATCGTCTTTCTGCTGGGAGAAGCCCTTGCGGATCGCATCCTGGTGCGAGCCGGAGAACGCGGTGTGCACCAGGTCGCCAACGTAGGGGTGACGTGGGTGCACCTGGATCTGGTTGCACTCCTCGACGACTTTGCGCACGCCGTCGATATCGGAGAAATCCAGCTGCGGGTCGAGGCCCTGGGTGTACATGTTCAGCGCCACGGTGACCAGGTCGACGTTACCGGTACGCTCGCCGTTGCCGAACAGGCAGCCTTCGACACGATCGGCGCCGGCCATCAGGCCCAGCTCGGTGGCGGCGACGCCGGTGCCACGGTCGTTGTGGGTGTGCAGGCTGATGATCACGCTGTCACGGCGGTTGATATGGCGACCGAACCACTCGATCTGGTCGGCATAGATGTTCGGCGTAGCGCACTCAACAGTGGCCGGCAGGTTGAGGATCATCTTGTGCTCGGGCGTCGGGTTCCACACCTCGATCACCGCGTCACAGACTTCCTTGGCAAACTCCAGCTCAGTGGCGCTGAAGGTCTCCGGCGAGTATTCGAAGGTCCACTGGGTTTGCGGCTGCTGCGCGGCGTATTTGACGAACAGTTTGGCGGCGTTGACTGCAATGGCCTTGACGCCGTCCTTGTCCTGGTTGAACACGATGCGGCGGAACGACGGCGAAGTGGCGTTGTACAAGTGCACGATGGCTTTCTTAGCCCCGCGCAGGGATTCGAAGGTTCGTGCGATCAAGTCTTCACGGCCCTGGGTCAGCACCTGGATGGTGGTGTCCTCGGGGATGTGGTTGTCTTCGATCAGGGTGCGTACGAAATCGAAATCGGTTTGCGACGCGGCCGGGAAGGACGCTTCGATTTCCTTCACGCCGACGGCGACCAGGGTCTTCCAGAAGCGCAGCTTTTTCGCGGCATCCATCGGTTCGATCAGCGACTGGTTGCCATCACGCAAGTCCGAGCTGCACCAGATCGGCGCAGTGGTGATGGTTTTGGACGGCCAGGTGCGGTCCGGGATATCGATGATCGGAAACGCACGGTATTTCGAAGACGGGTCTTTGAGCATGCTCATCGGGAAATCCTTTGTTGTAGGGGCCGAGAAAAGGCGGCCTGCCGTAGAACTGTTATTGGGGATAAAGCTTAAGACGAGGCAGATCGATTCAGCTTGGCAGTCGTGCGCTGACCAGGCACAGGCTGCGGTGCTGACGAAGCTGAATGAGGGTGTGAGAGGTTTTCATAAGCCCAACCCTAACCGTCGGGGTGAAAGATGGCAAGCAGTCGCGAAAAATTGAGATAAGTTCTGCTATTCGCGTAGGAATAGAGATTTTATGGCTGAAAACTCGGCGTTGACTGACTTTAATTGCGCAGCCTTTATTGACTGCGCAATTGGCCCATTCAGGGCTGGAAAGCGCCGATGAAGATCGCCGGGTCGACTCGTGCGTCGTTAAGGCTGACGTTCCAATGCATATGCGGCCCGGTTGCCCGACCGGTCGAGCCGACCTTTCCCACCACCGCGCCACGCGTCAGTTGGTCGCCGACTTTCACATCGATATTCGACATGTGGCAGAACATGCTGATAAAGCCCTGCCCATGGTCGACGAACACGGTGTTGCCGTTGAAGAAGTAGTTGCCGGTCAGGATCACCTTGCCAGCCGCCGGGGTCTTGATCGGCGTACCTGCGCCAACGGCAAAATCCAGACCCGAATGCGGATTGCGCTCCTCGCCATTAAAGAAACGTCTTACCCCGAACTTGCTCGACAGCGGCCCGTTGACCGGCTTGTCCAGCAGCAGGTTGCTCGGCGTAGTCGGGCTGAAACTGCGATAGGCCTTGAGCTGCACGGCCAGTTCGGCCTCGATTCGTTTGAGTTGCGCCGGTTGAGGGTTGACCTGGCTTTTGTTTTTCAAGGTGATGCGTTGCTCGGGGTATTTCTTGAATCCCACCACGAACGGCAGTTGCTGCCCGCCGTAGACGATGCGTTCGGTGCCGGGCTTGACCGTCAGTGGGATCCCTACAATCGCCAGCCAATTGTTTTGCTCTTTTACCACCAGCACCGGTCTGTTCAGGTAGGTGGCCTTGGGCGCGGTTGCCGCAGGCCCCAGGTCCACCACCGCTACGCCACCGGGCACCGGCTTGTTCAACAGGCGCGTGATGTAGCTGTCGGCGTGGGCATTGAAGGTCAGGCAAACGAGCATCAACAGGCCGAGGAAACGTGGCATCGGTCAATCCAGTAACGAAAGGGTGACGGGTGTCAGGTGGTTGTCTTCCACCCGCACTTGCAGTTGGCCCTCACCGAGACGCGCGGTCAGGCGCTGGCCGGTGTGGGTTTGCGCGGCGTTGCGGATCGCCTGGCCGCGCTCGTCGAGCAGGATGCTGTAGCCACGGCCGAGGGTCGCCAGCGGGCTGACCACCTGCAGTGTCTGCACCTGGCTTTGCAGCTGCAGGCGCCGCGCCTTGAGGCCCTCGCGCATGGCCCGGGGCAGGCGTTCGGCGAGGCTGTCCAGACGCTGGCGCAGCAGGGCCAACTGGCGGCCAGGGTGCTGTCCGGCGAGGCGAGTTTCCAGGCGGATCAAGCGTTCGCGACGGGTATTGAGGCTGCGCTCGAAGGCGCGGCGCAGGCGCATGTCCAGGTCGTCCAGGCGCTGGGCCTGCTGGCGCAGACGTTCGCCCGGGTGACGCAGGCGGCGGGCCATGCCTTCCAGGCGCAGGCGGCTGTGGCTCAGACGGTTGCGCATCAACATCACCAGGCGGCGATGCAGGTTCTCCACTTGGCGCACCAGGTGGCTGGCGTCCGGGGCCAGCAGTTCAGCGGCGGCAGACGGGGTAGGCGCGCGCACGTCTGCCACGAAATCGCTGATCGACACATCGGTTTCATGCCCGACGGCACTCACGATGGGCGTGACGCAGGCGTCTATCGCGCGGGCCACGGCTTCTTCGTTGAAGCACCAGAGGTCTTCCAGCGAGCCGCCGCCACGGGCCAGGATCAGCGCGTCGAAGCCGCGGGCGTCGGCGAGTTTCAGCGCACGCACAATCTGCGCGATCGCCTCGCGGCCCTGTACGGCGGTCGGAATCAACGTCAGTTCAATGATCGGCGCGCGTCGGCGGAATACGCTGATGATGTCGCGAATCACCGCGCCGGTCGGCGAACTGATAATGCCGATGCGCCGAGGGTGCGCCGGCAATGGCACCTTGCGCTCGGCACTGAACAGGCCTTCGGCGCTGAGCTTTTCCTTCAAGGCATCGAAGGCCAGGCGCAGCGCGCCGTCGCCCGCCGGCTCCACGGTGTCAAGGATCAACTGGTAGTCGCCACGCCCCTCGAACAACGAGACCTTGCCACGCACCTTCACCGCCAGGCCATCCTTCAGCGCCTGGCGCACCCGCGCCGCGTTGTTTCGAAACAGCGCGCAACGTACCTGGGCGCCGCTGTCCTTGAGGGTGAAATACACATGGCCGGAGGCCGGGCGGGCGAGGTTGGAGATTTCGCCTTCAACCCAGATATTGGTGAACACGTCTTCCAGCAACACCCGCGCGCGGCCGTTGAGCTGGCTGACAGTCAGGACTTCGCGGTCCAGGCCCAGTCGGGCAAAAGGATCTTTAATCATGGACCGCAGTTTATAGGCATTCGCGCAAGGTTTGGCAGAATTGCTCCACCAGCGCACCCCTTCGTACTGACGCAATGCTCACGGATGACTAAAGTGTCGGCATTCTCTTTCAAGGAATTGCCCATGAATGTGGTTGAGCTGATGGGCCAGTGGTCGTTCGGCGCGGTTGAGTGGCTGGTGATCGGCCTCGGTATCGTCGTGGCCTATATCGTTTTCGGTATCGCCGGATTTGGTACGGCGCTGGTGGCAGGGCCTGTGCTGATTCTGTTCATGCCGTTGTCGAAAATCATCCCACTGCTGGTGCTGCTGGATTTTGTCGCGGCGTTTGGCAACCTGCTGCAATCGCGGCGAGACGTGAACACGTCGGAACTGGTGCGATTGCTGCCGTGCATGGCGATGGGTTGCACACTGGGCGTGGTGTTTTTGCTCAACCTGCATTCGGACTTGCTGCTGTTGTTGATGGGCCTGTTTATCAGCGCGTACGCGGTCTACAGCCTGGCGGTGAAGGCGCGGCCCACGCAGTTGGCGACGGGCTGGTCGATTCCCATGGGCACGGTCGGCGGCTTGTTCGGGGCGTTGTTCGGCAGCGGCGGCTTTTTATATGCGATCTACCTGAACAGCCGTTTGCCCAAGGACGCGGCGCGGGCCACGCAAAGCGCGTTGATCAGTTGCAGCACGGTGGTGCGCCTGAGCCTGTTCCTGATCGCCGGCGTGTATGCCGATTTGCCCTTGCTGATGTTGGCGGTGTGTCTGTTGCCGGCGATGGCCCTGGGGCTGTGGTGCGGGCGCCGGTTGACGATGCGCATGTCCCGTGAGGCGTTTGTGCGGTTGGTGACGTGGTTGGTGCTGGCCAGTGGGATTGCGTTGATTGGGCGGTATTTGAGTACTTGACCTGGGTGGATCAGGGATTAAGCTGCCAGCCTTCAGGACGCCATCGGGGGCCCCTCCCACAGTTAGCTGTGTTCCCAATTCAAATGTGGGAGGGGGCTTGCCCCCGATAGCGTCAGCAGCCACACCGCAGGACTCCCATGAACTCCCAAAGCATCCTTGTCCCGAAAATCTCCACCTTGCCCGTCCACGAGCCCCGCGCGCGGGCAATCGTGCGCTGGCTGGTGCGCAAGAACATCATCAAGGGAGAACTGACCACCTGCGGCCGTACCGGCAATCGCATGGCCTACGCTCTCGCCGATGGCGCCCGCGCGGTGGTGCTGCACCCGCAGGCGCTGCCGTTCAACGAACCGGTCAATGGTCTGGAAATCATCTACAAACGCTGCATCTATACGCCGGCCAAGGGTTTTCTTGAAGAAGCCGGCTGCCCGGAGTGTCGCAAGGAAGTAGGTGAAGCCCTGTTCGACAGCCTGGAAGACTGGATGCCCGGCCACACCGACAACTTTACCTGCCCGCTGTGTGGGCACGAAGACGACATCAACGGCTTCCTGTTCCTGCAGGAATGCGGGTTTTCCAACCTGGGCTTTATCTTCAACAATTGGGCAGAGGCGGGGTTCAAGCAAAGCTTTATCGACGAATTTGCCGATTGGCTGGACCAGAAGATCGCTTGGGTCAAGGTCGAGCTGTAGGTTTGCCCCCGATGATCGTTCCCACGCTCCGCGTGGAAATGCATCCTGTGACGCTCCGCGTCACCTCAACGGTGGGACGCAGAGCGTCCAAGGCGGCATTCCCACGCAGAGCGCGGGAACGATCAGGCGAAGCCAGATTTCTCCATCTATCACTATTCCCAAATATGTCAGAGTTTTACGTTGAGACCTGAGGGGTGTCTGAGTATAATGGCGCGCTTCCATTTTCCCGCTCGGGAGCCCCCGCGATGCTGCGTATCAGCCAAGAAGCTCTGACATTCGACGACATTCTCCTAGTGCCCGGTTATTCCGAGGTGCTTCCTAACGAAGTCAGTCTCAAGACCCGCCTAACCCGTGGCATCGAGCTGAATATTCCCCTGGTTTCCGCTGCCATGGACACCGTCACCGAAGCCCGTCTGGCCATCGCCATGGCTCAGGAAGGCGGCATCGGCATCATCCACAAGAACATGACTATCGAGCAGCAAGCTGCCGAAGTGCGCAAGGTCAAGCGTTACGAAGCCGGTGTGGTGAAAGATCCCATCACCATCGAAGCTGACGCCACCGTACGCGATCTGTTCGAACTGACCCGCCTGCACAACATCTCCGGCGTTCCGGTACTGCACGATGGCGACCTGGTCGGCATCGTTACGTCCCGTGACGTGCGTTTCGAGAACCGTCTTGAAGTCACCGTCCGCGAAGTGATGACGCCTAAAGAGCGTCTGGTCACGGTCAAGGAAGGCGCCGACAAGAACGACGTGCGTGAACTGCTGCACAAGCACCGCATCGAGCGCGTGCTGATCGTCGACGACAAATTCGCCCTCAAGGGCATGATGACCGTCAACGACATCGAAAAAGCCAAGGCTTACCCGCTGGCCAGCAAGGATGACCAAGGTCGTCTGCGCGTTGGCGCTGCCGTTGGTACCGGTAAAGACACCGGCGACCGCGTGTCGGCCCTGGTCGCCGCCGGTGTTGACGTGGTGGTGGTCGACACGGCTCACGGTCACTCCAAGGGCGTGATCGATCGTGTGCGCTGGGTCAAGCAGAACTTCCCTGACGTGCAGGTGATCGGCGGCAACATCGCCACTGGCGCTGCCGCCAAGGCGCTGGCCGAAGCGGGTGCTGACGCGGTCAAGGTCGGTATCGGCCCTGGCTCGATCTGCACCACGCGTATCGTCGCTGGTGTCGGCGTGCCGCAAATCAGCGCCATCGCCAACGTCGCCGCGGCCCTTGAAGGCACCGGCGTGCCGTTGATCGCCGACGGCGGCATCCGTTTCTCCGGTGACCTGTCCAAGGCCATCGTTGCCGGTGCTTCCTGCGTGATGATGGGCTCGATGTTCGCCGGTACCGAAGAAGCGCCGGGCGAGATCGAACTGTTCCAGGGCCGGTCGTACAAGGCTTACCGTGGCATGGGTTCGCTGGGCGCCATGTCCCAGGCGCAAGGTTCGTCCGATCGCTACTTCCAGGATTCCTCGGCAGGCGCCGAGAAGCTCGTCCCGGAAGGTATCGAAGGCCGTGTGCCGTACAAAGGCACCCTGAGCGCGATCATCCATCAACTGATGGGCGGCCTGCGTTCCTCGATGGGCTACACCGGCAGCGCCGACATCGAAGAAATGCGCACCAAGCCAGAGTTCGTGCGGATCACCGGCGCCGGCATGGCTGAATCCCATGTCCACGACGTGCAGATCACCAAGGAAGCGCCAAACTACCGCGTAGGTTGAGCCTTCCAGCAAAACGTTAAGTAACCGGGGCTGTTCTTTCAGCCCCGAGTTGTTTCTGATTCATTAGACGAGACTGACTTCATGGCCCTCGACATTCACGCCCACCGCATCCTGATCCTCGACTTCGGTTCCCAGTACACCCAACTGATCGCCCGCCGCGTGCGTGAAATCGGCGTGTACTGCGAACTGCACCCGTTCGACATGGATGACGAAGCGATCCGCGAATTCGCACCCAAAGGCGTCATCCTCGCCGGTGGCCCCGAGTCCGTGCACGAAGCCAACAGCCCGCGCTGCCCGCAGGCGGTGTTCGACCTGGGCGTACCGGTCTTCGGCATTTGCTACGGCATGCAGACCATGGCCGAACAACTGGGCGGCAAGGTTGAAGGCTCCGAGCTGCGTGAATTCGGTTATGCGCGGGTTGACGTGGTCGGCAAGAGCCGCCTGTTGGACGGTATCGAAGACCACATCGACGCCGACGGCCTGTTCGGCCTCGACGTGTGGATGAGCCACGGTGACAAGGTCACCAAGATGCCGGAAGACTTCCACATCCTGGCCAGCACTCCGAGCTGCCCGATCGCCGGCATGTTCAGCGATGAGCGTCGCTACTACGGCGTGCAGTTCCACCCTGAAGTGACCCACACCAAACAAGGCGGGCGCATCCTGTCGCGCTTCATCCTCGACATCTGTGAGTGTGAAGCCCTGTGGACGCCGTCGAAAATCGCTGAAGACGCCATCGCCCAGGTGCGTGCCCAGGTCGGTACCGACAACGTGCTGCTCGGCCTGTCCGGCGGTGTTGACTCCTCCGTGGTTGCTGCACTGCTGCACAAAGCCATCGGCGACCAACTGACCTGCGTGTTCGTCGACAACGGCCTGCTGCGCTTGCACGAAGGCGAGCAAGTGATGGCCATGTTCGCCGAGAACATGGGCGTCAAGGTGATCCGCGCCAACGCCGAGGAGCAGTTCCTCAACAACCTGGCCGGCGAGTCCGACCCGGAGAAGAAGCGCAAGATCATCGGCCGCACCTTCATCGACGTCTTCGATGCCCAGGCCAAACACCTGGACAACATCAAGTACCTCGCCCAAGGCACCATCTACCCCGACGTCATCGAGTCGGCCGGCGCCAAGAGCGGCAAGGCCCACGTGATCAAGTCCCACCACAACGTCGGTGGCCTGCCTGAGGAAATGAACCTCAAGCTGGTAGAACCGCTGCGCGAACTGTTCAAGGACGAAGTCCGCCGTCTGGGCCTGGAACTCGGCCTGCCGTACGACATGGTCTACCGCCACCCATTCCCAGGCCCGGGCCTGGGCGTGCGCATCCTGGGTGAAGTGAAGAAGGAATACGCCGACCTGCTGCGTCGCGCCGACCACATTTTCATCGAAGAACTGCGCAAGGCCGACTGGTACCACAAGGTCAGCCAGGCGTTCGTGGTGTTCCAACCGGTCAAATCCGTAGGCGTTGTAGGCGATGGCCGTCGTTACGCATGGGTCGTGGCCCTGCGTGCGGTGGAAACCATCGACTTCATGACCGCCCGTTGGGCACACCTGCCGTACGAACTGCTGGAAACCGTCAGCGGCCGTATCATCAATGAAATCGAAGGCATCTCGCGCGTGACATACGACGTGTCGAGCAAGCCGCCGGCGACGATTGAGTGGGAATGATTGGACGTCCGGCATTGTCCGGCACGATCTAGCAAGAAATGCCCTGGAGCCCGCGTAATTGCGGGCTTTTGGCTTTTTGGGTCTGGCAGATTCTGGAAGCATTGCTGAAACTGCCGGGTGGGCTGTCGGCAGATGTGCTGAGTGCGCTGGGCGCCACGGCACAGCCTGGCGTAGGTATTAGAGAAACTGTGATCGAATCAAATCCGTATCGAACGGTGTTATCCCTTGATCAGGCGCAAATACCGCCTGTGCCTGCTGCGGTGAAGCCACTCGTTCCCCTCGTGCTCGAACATGTAAATCGAACAGGGTCTCCAAATCCGGCCTTGGTGTATGTACCAAAGCTCGCAGCATCAACGATACCCCACTGAGATTGTTCTGGACGTTGTTCCACCGCGCAGATGCAGTGAGTCCCAGATCGGCCCAAATCATGCGTCGTTCCTGCAAGTCCATTACGAATGGCAGACAGATCCCTGTGTTGGATGCGATATCGATACGGTCGAACACGGAGCGTGGTTCGAATATTTCACCCGATGCCACGTCGACACGGGCCATCCAGCCGGCGAAGCATTCTGGAAGATCGCAGTACGGTTGCTCGGTGTATGAGTTGATAGACGTGACTACATAGCGAATACCCTTTTCGACGAGGACATCGAGGTCGAGGTCGATGAACTCCGAAGCCCCTTTGGGCGCATCGACTATATCGCCGCTGTGGTAGCCGCCGAAATCCTTCAGGTTGTAGTACGCGACCGTTTGTTTGAACGCGAAGTTGGCGTCGAAAAAGGCGGCAGACAAGTCGATGTCTGTGCGTCCACGACCGTTCTTCCACCATAGGAACAGGCGAATGAAACGTGTGTCAGGCATAGGCAATCGACTGCCCCGCACCAGCGTACGTAGCGATTTCGATGAGGCACGCTGTGCCAGCGGCACTCTGTATTCGCGTAATGCTGGATCGATGAAACAGCGGCCTAGTGGCGGTAGCGACGCAAAACGCGTTATGAGTGCGCCCTCGCAGATTCTGGCTGCACGATCCAATACGGCGGGAGCGAGAGGTTCGCGTTGATCCTTGATGCCATAAACTTTGGCAAATGCACCTTTGGGCGTGAAGGCTCGCAGGGGGAGGGGGCGCGGCGCACGTACCTGGGCCAGTAACTGCAGCAGCACAGGTGAGGACACTTGTGTCGCAACCGACTCGAACGCGTCGAGAACCGATTCTGGGTCCGTCGCGCGCCGCAGGGTCGCGTCCAGCCTTCGTGCGAACTCACCAGGACGACTCTGTAGTAGGGGCGTAAGCGTGGAAATGTGACGCAAGGCAAGCAATGTTTCGACACGTGATCCAAATGAGGCTGGCGCTTCGTTGCGGCGTGCTGCCGTGATGGCGGCTAGCGCTCGTGGGTGTTTATCCGCGTAGTCGCCCGGATGCAGTACTTCAGCCAGGCGTTTCCAGTGCTCAGCATGGCGCATCACGTCTTCTACAGCGTTGGGTATTTGGTCGAGTAGGCGCAAAAGCAGACGGCGTATCGAGCGCTTCATCGCTGTGAAACGCGTCGAAGCTGTCGCCAGTGACACGTCTCCACCACTCAGAGCGACCGCGAGTCGTAGCACGTCAGTCGCCGTTTCGACGTTTTTCTCAAGGAATGCGTCCACCCTTGCATCGCCGGCTACCTGCAGGATAAGTGCGCCGCCAACCTGTGCACGGATCTCCCGGAACGGAATGGCTTCAGGCAGCAGGCGGAACACATCGTTTTTGTACGTTCGGATAAACCAGGCGACATCGGCAGCGTCCTCCTCGGAGAGGGAGGTGCGCGATGACACGAGTGGTTCGAGCAGTGACTCGAACTCAGAGATGCTTCCCGGTTCGATCACGCGGGATATGAAGTTGCCCTCAAGCATCGCAGGTCGAGAGTGTTCAGACGGCGGTAAACGCCAAAGCGTGAGGTAGTGGATGACGGCGTTAAGGTACAACTCCGCCTCTGAGGCCGTCAGAACCTGCTCTGGAAAGTCAGGATAAAATGGCTTGTGGTGTACATGAGCGCCAGTTTGCCGCCGCAGGACTCCGACAATTTCGCGCAACCAGTGCTTGAGCTCTGTCGCTGACAACATGCCGATTTGCTCAATCAGAGGTTCTGATAGTACGCATCGGAATGCCGCGACTTCCCGGACAGCCGACGCGACCTGAGCGCGCGTGGCACCGCCAGTTCCCATCGGGACGTGAACTTTGCTACGGCGACGCAGGAAAAGACCCTGATTCATGCTTGTTTTTCTCCCTTGGCCGCCGTCGTGGACGAGTTGCAGTACGGTTTTACAGCTGATGTAAAAACGCCTGCAAGAAGCAGGCGCAGTGTGGAGAGCGAAACCCCTAGGTCATCGGAGGTTAGAAGGAAGGTGTTCCATAGCCACGAACGCATCCTACGGAAGGTTGTATTTGTTTGCCAAGTAGCGGCATATCTCAACGGTAACAAGCTGCTTCACAGGCTACGTTTTTGCACAGTCTGCTTGGCGGGAGGTTTGTTTTTCTGTTGTGTAAACACTCAACTAAGAGCCATAAGTGTATAAAAGGACTGTTCAAGATTAAATGCATCGTATAGCGTGCATTTAGGCAGTATTATTTATTTTTGCATTGTATTGGATGCATTTTGGTATGGGCGATCTAGGAATACTGATCAAAAACCTCCGCAAGGCGGCTGGCCTTTCACAAAGCCAGCTTGCGCAGCGGCATGGCATGAGTCGCGCCACCATCTCGGGGATTGAGAACAATACCATCCCGGAAATCGGGATTCGCAAGGTTGCAGCCATTCTTGAAGGCTTGGGATATGAGTTGACCGCCATCCCCAAGCGTCGGCGCATGACCCTTGATGAGCTGAAATCGGGAAACATCCATGACGAGTCAAAGTGAACGGCTATATATCGGCGTAGGCGGTGTGCCTGCTGGAACGCTCGGGCGGGGTGCAGAGAACCGGCGCGATACGATTTTCTCGTATAACGACACTGTCAGCGAAGAGAATGCCGTATCCCTGACGATGCCGGTGCGCCTGGAGAGTTACAACTGGGAGTATGGGATCCATCCTTTGTTCGAGATGCACATTCCCGAGGGGCATCTCAAGGATGAGCTTGTGCGGCGTTTCAGCAAGTCAGTGCGCGGCTTTGACGACTTCGCTTTGCTGGGTATCGTGGGCCCACACCAGTTAGGTCGCATCAGTGTTGCCCATGATGCGGGTGGTGAGCCACTGCCTGGGGTCAAACTGTCCGAGCTATTGGTTTATGACGGGGCGAAAGACCTGTTTGATGATCTTCTGAAAACCTACGCAGCCTACTCGGGGGTGTCGGGTGTTCAACCCAAAGTGTTGGTACGCGACGTTGACGACATGGCCCCCGGTATTGAACGTCTCACCCATCGGGGCGCGACGCATTTGGTGAAGGCGTTCAACGAGTCTGACTTTCCTCAGTTGGCAGCCAACGAATTTTTCTGCATGCGGGCTGCATTCCATTGCGGCCTGGAGGTGCCTGAATTCCAGCTCAGCGAGCACGGTAAGCTCCTTGTGGTGAAACGGTTCGACATCAGTGAAAGCGCCTACCTCGGTTTCGAGGACATGTGCGTTTTATCGGGATGGGGAACCGCGAAGAAGTACGACGGAAGCTACCAGGGAGCACTCATCCAGAGTTCGCGGCGGTAGGAGAGAAGATGACTGCTGCATGGACGGCAGGGCTGGCAAAAAGCATCGCAGTGCAATGATCTTCCCGACCTATACTCAGTCCCGCGCAATATCCGAAAAGTAAACTTATCCAGCGTATGCCGCGACTCGGTGTACTCGTACTGCCGCCCATCCTGCAAAAACGTCTGGTTGTTCACCACGATCACATGGCTTTGGCCCTCGAGGTCGAGGTGTGCCTGGTCGTTCTTGCCGCGGGGCAGGGCTTCGATGGTGCGCTGAGCGTAGGTGTTTGCCTTGCAGTACGGCGAAGGCCCCGGCGCTGGCCTGGTTTACACCGGCAATACCTTCCTGGGTAAGAGCAGCAAAAGTTACCGCGCCGTGGAGTTTTTCGACTGAATGTTGGTGTGCAGGTCGAATACTGGTGGAAATAACTAGACGGGTGTACGCGGACTAAAAATGTGGGAGCGGTGTTTGGATAATCGTGTTTACAACTGCGGGTTATCTTCCGGCGGCTTGGTCTTATCCACACCCGGCACATGCAAATTGCCTTCGACCACCTGATTCCCCTCCAACTGCGGCTGGGTCACCCAGGTCAGAATGTCGTAGTAGCGCCGGATGTTCGCCACAAAATGCACCGGCTCGCCGCCCCTGGCATAACCGTAGCGCGTCTTGCTGTACCACTGCTTCTGCGACAGGCGCGGCAGCATTTTCTTCACGTCCAGCCACTTGTTCGGGTTCAGGCCTTCCTTTTTCGCCAGCAGCCGCGCGTCGTCCAGGTGGCCGGTGCCGACGTTGTAGGCGGCGAGGGCAAACCAGGTGCGGTCGGGCTCGGCGATCTTGTCGTCCAGCTCGTCCTTGATCTTGGCCAGGTACTTGGCGCCGCCCATGATGCTTTGCCTGGCATCCAGGCGGTTCGACACGCCCATCGCCTGGGCGGTGTTCTGGGTCAGCATCATCAAGCCGCGCACGCCGGTCTTGGAGGTGACTGCCGGTTGCCACAGCGATTCCTGATAGCCGATGGCCGCCAATAGTCGCCAGTCGACCTTTTCTTCCTTGGCGTAGGCGCGAAAGTGCTTCTCGTACTTGGGCAGGCGCTGCTGCAGATGCTGAGCGAAGGTATAGGCGCCGACGTAGCCGAGTACATCGACGTGCCCGTAATAGCGATCTTTCAGACGCTGGAGGGTGCCGTTCTTCTCGACCTTGTCCAGGTAACTATTGATTTCGTTGAGCAGGCTGTTGTCTTCACCGGCGGCCACCGCCCAGCTTTGGTTGCTGGCGTTGCCCAGGTCGAACGCCACGCGCACGTTGGGGAAGTACACCTGGTTCATGGCGACTTCGTTGGAGTCCACCAGGGTCAGGTCGATTTGCCCTTCGTCGACCATGCGCAGCAGATCGACCACCTCAACGGCGTCGGACTCCTCGTATTCGATGGCAGGATTCTGCTTTTTCAGCGCCGCCAACTGCTCTGCGTGGGTGCTGCCCTTGAGCACCATGATCTTCTTGCCGACCAGGTCCGCCGCATTGGTGGGCCGCGATTGGCCGTTGCGGTAGATGATCTGCGGCGTAACTTCGAGGTACGGGTGAGAGAAGCGCACCTGCTGCTGGCGCTGTTCGCTGCTGACCAGGCCGGCGGCGGCCAGCACCGGGCCGTTGGGTTTGCCCAACTGACCGAACAGGTCATCCAGATTGTCAGCGGTTTCGATTTTAAGCGTAACGCCCAGGTCATCGGCGAAGCGCTTTACCAGCTCGTATTCGAAACCGGTTTCACCGTTGCGGTCCTGGAAATACGTCGCCGGGCTGTTCCGGGTAACCACCCGCAATACGCCATCCTCCTTGATTCGCTCGAGCGTGCTGGGTTTATCAACACAGGCGCTGAGCATCAGGAAGAGTCCGGTGGCGATGAGCCATTTGGCGCATCGCGGGCGCAAAACAGTTGGGGAGAACATCTGCGCAGTATACGCAAACGGCCCACGGCGCCATATCTCGACAGCGGTAGACTTGTCTGCTAGCGCCGCCAAAACTGTGCTGCAGCCCGCAGAAACGTGGCTTGGCGCCCGATTGTGACGGTTAAAATATCTGCGCCCGGTGCCGGGGAACATCCCAGGGCCCCATGCAAACCGTGCCAACTGACGTCCGGCAGCGGCCAACGGTAGCGTTTCGGGTGCCGTTGGCGAAGGTTTACGCTAGAATGCACGGCCTCAAAGCACACCCCTTCCCGAGGCTGTCCCGAAGATGTTGATCCTGCGCGGCGCTCCTGCCCTTTCTGCCTTTCGCCACAGCAAACTCCTCAAGCAACTGAGCCAGAAGGTTCCAGCTGTTACAGGCTTGTATGCTGAATTTGCTCACTTCGCCGACGTAGCCGGCGTCTTGACCGCCGACGAACAGCAAGTGCTCGCACGCCTTCTGAAGTACGGCCCCAGCGTTCCCGTTCAAGAGCCGACCGGCCGCTTGTTCCTGGTTCTGCCACGGTTCGGCACCATCTCGCCCTGGTCGAGCAAGGCCAGCGACATCGCCCGTAACTGCGGCCTTTCGAGCATCCAGCGCCTGGAGCGTGGTATCGCGTTCTACGTTGCCGGCCAGTTCAGCGACGCCGAGGCCGAGCTGATCGCCAGCAGCCTGCACGACCGCATGACTCAGATCATCGTCAGCCAGCTGGAACAGGCTGCCGGGCTGTTCAGCCACGCCGAACCCAAGCCGCTGACCGCAATTGACGTACTGGGCGGTGGCCGCGCCGCCCTCGAGAAGGCCAACACCGAATTGGGCCTGGCCCTGGCCGAAGACGAGATCGACTACCTGGTCAACGCTTTCATCGGCTTGAAGCGCAACCCGCACGACATCGAGCTGATGATGTTTGCGCAGGCCAACTCCGAGCATTGCCGTCACAAGATCTTCAACGCCAGTTGGGACATCGACGGCGAAAGCCAGGAAAAAAGCCTGTTCGGCATGATCAAGAACACCTACGTGATGCACAGCGAAGGGGTTCTGTCGGCTTATAAGGACAACGCCTCGGTGATCGTCGGCTCCGTCGCCGGCCGCTTCTTCCCGGACCCTGAAACCCGCCAGTACGGCGCGGTGCAGGAACCGGTGCACATCCTGATGAAGGTCGAGACCCACAACCACCCGACTGCGATTGCCCCGTTCCCCGGCGCAGCCACCGGTTCCGGCGGCGAAATCCGTGATGAAGGCGCGACCGGCCGTGGCGCCAAGCCCAAGGCGGGCCTCACCGGTTTCACCGTGTCCAACCTGCAGATTCCGGGCTTCGAACAGCCGTGGGAAGTGCCGTACGGCAAACCCGAGCGCATCGTCACCGCGCTGGACATCATGATCGAAGGCCCGCTCGGCGGCGCCGCGTTCAACAACGAATTCGGGCGCCCGGCATTGACCGGTTATTTCCGTACCTTCGAACAATCCATCACCACTCCGCGTGGCGATGAAGTGCGCGGTTACCACAAGCCGATCATGTTGGCCGGCGGCATGGGCAACATCCGTGAAGAACACGTTCAGAAAGGCGAGATCCTGGTCGGCTCCAAGCTGATCGTCCTCGGCGGCCCGGCGATGTTGATCGGCCTGGGCGGCGGCGCGGCTTCCTCCATGGCCACCGGCACCAGTTCGGCCGACCTCGACTTCGCCTCGGTACAGCGCGAAAACCCGGAGATGGAGCGTCGCTGCCAGGAAGTCATCGACCGTTGCTGGCAATTGGGTGACAAGAACCCGATCAGCTTCATCCACGACGTCGGTGCCGGTGGCTTGTCCAACGCGTTCCCGGAACTGGTCAATGATGGCGACCGCGGTGGCCGTTTCGAACTGCGCAACATTCCAAACGACGAGCCGGGCATGGCCCCGCACGAAATCTGGAGCAACGAATCCCAGGAACGTTACGTGCTGGCGGTCGGCCCTGAAGACTTTGCGCGCTTCCAGGCCATCTGCGAGCGCGAGCGCTGCCCGTTTGCCGTGGTCGGCGAGGCCACTGCCGAGCCGCAGCTGACGGTGACCGACAGCCACTTCGGCAACAGCCCGGTGGACATGCCGCTGGAAGTGCTGTTGGGCAAAGCCCCGCGCATGCACCGTTCGGCGGTACGTGAAGCCGAGCTGGGCGATGATTTCGACCCAAGCACCCTGGAACTGGCCGACAGCATCGAACGCGTGCTGCACCACCCGGCCGTGGCGAGCAAAAGCTTCCTGATCACCATCGGCGACCGCACCATCACCGGCCTGGTGGCCCGTGACCAAATGGTCGGCCCGTGGCAGGTACCGGTGGCCGACGTTGCCGTCACCGCCACCAGCTTCGACGTCTACACCGGTGAAGCCATGGCTATGGGCGAGCGTACGCCGCTGGCCTTGCTGGACGCGCCGGCGTCGGGCCGCATGGCCATTGGCGAAACCCTCACCAACATCGCGGCCTCGCGCATCGGCAAGCTGTCCGACATCAAGCTGTCGGCCAACTGGATGTCCGCAGCCGGCCACCCCGGCGAAGACGCGCGCCTGTACGACACCGTCAAGGCTGTCGGCATGGAGCTGTGCCCTGAGTTGGGGATCACCATTCCGGTGGGCAAGGACTCCATGTCCATGGCCACCCGCTGGAATGAAGACGGCACCGACAAGAGCGTCACCTCGCCGCTGTCGCTGATCGTTACCGGGTTCGCACCGGTCACCGATATTCGCCAGACCCTGACCCCGCAACTGCGCATGGACAAGGGCACCACCGACCTGATCCTGATCGACCTGGGCCGTGGCCAGAACCGCATGGGCGCCTCGATCCTGGCGCAGACCCACGGCAAGCTCGGCAAGCACGCGCCGGACGTCGACGACGCTGAAGACCTGAAAGCCTTCTTCGCCGTGATCCAGGGCCTCAATGCCGACGGCCACCTGCTGGCTTACCACGACCGTTCCGACGGCGGCTTGCTGACCAGCGTGGTCGAGATGGCCTTTGCCGGTCACTGCGGCCTGAACATCGTGCTCGACAGCGTTGCCGAGGACGCTGCCGAAATCAACGGCATCCTGTTCAACGAAGAGTTGGGTGCGGTGATTCAGGTGCGTCAGGACGCGACTCCAGACGTGCTGGCACAGTTCAGCGCCGCTGGCCTGGCTGAGTGCGTGGCGGTGATCGGTCAGCCGATCAACAACGGAGAAGTGAATATCTCGTTCAACGGTGACACGGTCTTTACCGGCCAGCGCCGCCTGCTGCAACGCCAGTGGTCCGAGACCAGCTACCAGATCCAGCGCCTGCGCGACAACGCCGACTGCGCCGAGCAGGAATTCGACGTGATCCTGGAAGAAGACAACCCGGGCCTGAGCACCATGCTCAGCTTCGACGTCAACCAGGACATCGCTGCGCCCTACATCAAGAAAGGCATTCGCCCACAGGTTGCCGTACTGCGTGAGCAGGGCGTCAACGGCCAGGTGGAAATGGCGGCGGCGTTCGACCGTGCCGGCTTCAATGCGATCGACGTGCACATGAGCGACATCCTCGCCGGTCGCGTTGACCTCAATGAGTTCAAAGGCCTGGTTGCCTGCGGCGGTTTCTCCTACGGCGACGTGTTGGGTGCCGGTGAGGGCTGGGCCAAGTCTGCCCTGTTCAACAGCCGCGCCCGCGATGCGTTCCAGGGCTTCTTCGAGCGCAACGACAGCTTCACCCTGGGTGTGTGCAACGGTTGCCAGATGATGTCCAACCTCAGCGAACTGATCCCGGGCAGCGAGTTCTGGCCGCACTTTGTGCGTAACCGTTCCGAGCAGTTCGAAGCCCGTGTCGCCATGGTGCAGGTGCAGGAGTCCAACTCGATCTTCCTGCAAGGCATGGCCGGTTCGCGCATGCCGATCGCCATCGCCCACGGTGAAGGCCATGCAGAGTTCGCCAGCGAAGAAGCCCTGCTCGAAGCCGACCTGTCCGGCACCGTGGCCCTGCGTTTCGTCGACAACCACGGCAAGGTCACCGAGAACTACCCGGCCAACCCGAACGGCTCGCCGCGCGGCATCACCGGCCTCACCAGCCGCGACGGCCGCGTGACCATCATGATGCCGCACCCGGAGCGCGTATTCCGCGCAGTGCAGAACTCGTGGCGCCCGGAAGAGTGGGATGAAGACGGTGCGTGGATGCGCATGTTCCGCAACGCCCGCGTTTGGGTGAACTAAGGCCATGTACAAGCTCGCCTTCTTCGTACCTGACAGCCACCTGGAGACGGTGAAAACCGCCGTCTTCGCAGCCGGCGGCGGGCGCATCGGCGACTACGACAACTGCGCCTGGCAAGTGCTGGGGCAGGGCCAATTTCGCGCGTTGGACGGCAGCCAGCCGTTTATCGGGCAGGTGGGCCAAGTTGAAGTAGTGGAAGAATGGAAGGTTGAGCTGGTGGTGGCGGATGAGTGGATCGTGGCTGTTGTGGCTGCGCTCAAACTGAGTCACCCGTACGAAACGCCGGCGTATGAAGTGTGGCAGTTGGCGAATTTTTAATCTGTTGGCTGCATCAACAAGAAACCCGCTGGGCCCGTTTGGCCGGCGGGTTTTTTGTTGGCTGCGAGGGCCTCATCGGGAGCAAGCCCCCTCCCACATTTTGATCGGTGCCAGACTTGGCAATGCGGTCATATGTGGGAGGGAGCTTGCCCCCGATGAGGCCAAAACAGCCACTACCTCTCTAAACCCTGGCGCTGACGCCACCGCTTCCAGCTGGCGCACATTCGCTCGGCCACCCAGCGCATTCAGCCATTTCTCGGCCTCCTGCACATTCACCGCCATGGCGCCCAGGGCTTTCAACTCAGTACGGCGCAGGGATCAGTTTCACCTGGTCACGAATGGCATCGATCAAGGCTGTCTGGTAGACAAAGCGCTGCTGCGCCATGTCCCAGCGATCAATGTAGAACATCCCCTGATCGTCCACCTGGATTGGGGTCGAGACGATTTCGCCGCTTCTGGATTTGTGCAGCAGGTTGGTTTCTGCCATCGACGGGTGCTCGACCAGAAAGTGCCCGGTAGCTTTCAGCCGTGTTCTGTCCAGCGGCACGAAGGCGGCCGGTTCATGCTTGCCGGGCACGCCGACGTTCAACGTAAAGTCACTGCGTAACGCCGTCCAGCGGGTTTCCAGGTTTGTCTCCCAACGGCCGGGGCGGATGTTGCTTGACAGGCTGGGCGCGACATCGCGGATATGCAGGCTTACAGCACCTTGCAGTTGGGCTAGGCCAGGCACTTGCTGGAAGGTGTTGGTGTGGCCGCTGCCGATGAACGCCACCCATTTGTGCGGACCATTTGCCGCCTGGTCAGCGTTGATGACGCGTGAGGCAAAGTAATTGAACATCTCGTTGCGGGCGTCGGAACCCGCGCCTTTTACGTGGTAGCTGGCGCTGCAGTCGAGCGCACGCACCCGAATGCCGTATTTATTGGCGGCCTGGATGACCTGTGAATAGGTATTGGGCCCGCTGTAGAGCGGCATGTGACCGACGTCCTGAGATCTTAGATAGCTTTGCAGGTTGCGCGGCATGTGCGCTGTTCGAAAGAACGTATCCAGGTCTGCCTGGTGCAGGTCGGTGAGCAGGTGCTCAACGTAGAGAGTTTTGACCTCCAGTGCCTTGAGTTTTTTCATGTGTTTTATAAGGAACGCCTTGCTGGACTGTGCCTCGTGGGCTTCACCAATGATCAGTCCGGGCAGCGTGCTCTTGTTGAGCGTTTCAAGGAAAGGCTCGGCCTGTGTTTTCGTACCCAGCGCGGAAAGATCCGGGCGGGCCGGTAGTTCATGGCTGCTCAGAAACTGTTTGGCATCCTTGTGCAGGCGTTCCCGGATGCTCTTGAAGGCAAAGAACGCCTCGCGCTGGCTTGGGCCTGGCACATAGTGTGTATCCAGGCCATAGGGCTGTTGCGACTGGGTGCGGATGCTGTCACGCAGGGAGGGGGCGATATCGTATTCGCTGTAATGCCCAACGGCGGGGAGTGCCGCCGCAGCGGATGGGCCTGGCTGCTCGACAGCCTTGTAGGGAGTTTGCATAGTCAGGCGGTAATCGCCTTTGGCGAGGGCATCACCGGCGATGTTTCCCGGACTGTCGACCCAGATGCCCACGGGCTGGTCGAGGCCCACATCTTCAACCCGCATAGCTACCGCCTTGTGCAGGTCGGCGAGCCCTGGCTTCTGATTGAAGGTGGTCATGCGCGCAGGATCGACCAAGGCAATCCAGCGCTCGTCCGGCAGGTCCTCGATATCGGCTTCCAGGACTTTGTGCGAGTAGAAGTTTCTCAGGGCGCTGTCTCGCGGTGTGGTGGGCGGGGTATCCCCCAGGCTCAGCATATCGTCCAGCTGGTAGGAGGTTGATGCGTCCAGCGCCCGTACCTTCAAGCCTTTTTTCTGCGCCTCGTGAACCAGGCCCACGTAAGAGAACCTGGCGTCTTCGGCGAAGCCCAAGGCTTTGTCGATGGCTTTCAAGTGCTGTTTGATATTCCTCCAAGAGCCACCACGGTTGAGCTTTTTCAGTTTTTCGCGGAAGACATCGTTGGGCAGGTACTCCACATACAAGCGTCTGAAGCCTTTTTTAATCAGGGCGTCCATGTTTTCGATCAACAGCTGTTTGCTGGCGATGGAACCCGGGACGGCGCCAATGACCAGATTGGGGTTGGCAGTGAACAGGGCGCTGTCGGTCAGCGCGGACACATCAGTCGTCACTTCGACGGCTGGAACCTACACGCGAGGAGCTCCGAGCGCAAGAGCGTTGAAGAAATCCTGTGCATCGTTGGTCAAGTGGTTCACTTGCTGTTGGTAAACCGTATGGGCTTTTTTCAGGTCCATGGCGGCGAGGTCCCGCATGAGCCCTGGATCATCCAACCAATCATCGGCAGCCGTGAGCATCTCCTTCGAGTTGGGGTTCACAACCGCCTGCATCTTGCCCTGGTACTTGGCCGGTATCTCATAGTTTTTCAGCCTGTCGGGAGACTCCGCGACTTTTTCATACTTCGGTGCACCACCTGTCACGCCGGTGCGTTTCCATACGCCTTGGGCATCGGGTGCGGCCAGGCGAGTGGTCGACACCAGTTTGCCGGTGGCCGGGTCCAGGCGATACAGCAAGTAGCGACCAATCGGATCAGGAGTCTTGGGGGCCCAGAGCAGTTCTCCGTTAAACCAGGCGGACTGCATACCGGCAGGAGCGAGCGGGGTGGGTTCGAGCGGGCTGATCAGTTTTAACGACGGTGTGTTTGCAAGGCGTTTGGGAGGCTGGCTCAGGCGTTTCACTGAATCCAGTGCCGGTCGCAGGTCGGTGAATACCGCGCCGGCACTGTTGAGTAGATAACCCATGAAATGTTCCAGCGCTTTAGCATTATCACCTTGATGATAAGCGTGCAGTGCCAGCATGCCATCCTTGAACGCCAGCAACAGGCCGGCACTCAGGCTCAGGATGGGGAATGGCGCGGTGGCGATGGCCGTAACCCATTCCACGCAGGTCCATAAGATGTCGGTGATCATGTGTGTGCGGTTGACGGTGGTGGCTGCCACATCGTCGATGATGCGTTGCAGCTTCATGTTGTACAGGTCTTTGCGTAGATCGAGCAGCGGCGCCTGTGCGTGAGTCGAGTCATACCGTGCGGGGCTGACAGTGGTTCTGTCCAGATGCTCGGGCAGTTGCTCCTTGGCCTTTTCCAGAAAGGCCTGGACCCTGATCCTGGATTGGGTGGGGACGCGCGCGATGAGGTACTGGATCATCCCCGGCGTTTTTATCAGCAGGTAGTTGAACAACTTGGCTTCGCGCCAGCGGATACCGTCCGGTGCATTGGGGGTATAGAGCAGCGTGGGATTGTCGCCATGGCTGAACAGGTAGGTGCCTATCACCCAATCGCCGTCGATCATCAGGCGGTGAATGGCATAGTCGAGACGGGTTTGCGCCGATGTACTGCCCATCGTTGCGATGCTGCGTTCCAGCCAGGGCAAGTCGACGCTGGCGATATGGCCCTGCAATTGACATTCAAGGGCTGCGTTCTGCATTTGCGTTTGGGCCAGGACCAGCGTGGCATTGCGCCGCAGGTCATAGTCCGGGCTGCCAGCGTTCAATAGCCTGGCCTTGATCTCGTTGGTATAGCGTTGACCGATCCAGACACCCGTGACCGAACGCGCGACATTTTCCGCCGTCAGCAGGCTGAGGTCTACCTTGTCCGGACCTTTGAAGCGTGCGGAGCGAGAAAATTTCTCGTCGAGGAAGCCGATGCCATCCGCATACCCATCGCGGTAGAGCTGGGTGTAGGAGATAGGCGCGGGTGTGGACGTACCTTTCAACGAAGGCGGCGAGTAGGCCCACACAGTGTCAGGGTCGACCGCGTCGCGAGGGTGACCGAGCAGTGTGTTCAGACGTATCTTGGCCTGTTCATGCAAATAGTCGGTAAAGGTTGGGACGCTCGCTTCGGACAGCGGAAAGTCGTTATAGGTACGCAGCCCACCTTCGGCGTCCTCCGCCAGTTTCAGCAGTTTACGACGAGTGTCGGAAGGCGCGGAGCGGTACCAGCCTGGCGTACTGAACTCGTAGTCATCGACACGGGTGGCCAGTACATGGGCCGCCATGTCCTTGAGGCAATCGGCGTGACTGCGACTCGGACTGAAGGTGACTTCCTCGTGCTCAAGGTCCTGAGGCTTGAAGCTCAAGCCTCTGAGTACCTGCGTCATCGTGTTGCGAAAACGCAGGGCAACGCGGTTGATCAGGTAATCGGTCAGGGTGCCGGGTGGCGTTTTGATGCCGTTGTCCAGAGCCCAGCCGAGGACATGGCTCTGGCAGGCCGCATCACTGTTGAATGCCTGGAATTGTTGCTCACGCGCACCTTCTGGCGTGCATAGCAGCACACGTATGACCACATCCTCGGCGTTGCGCTGACGCAGCACCCAAAGGTCCTGCAACTGGGCTTCATGCAGTGACACGGTCGAGGCGCTCAGGCCGGTACCGGTGCCTTGGCGCAGGCTTTGGATCAGGCTGTAGTCGTTCTCGCTGAGGTGACCTTGCAACAGCGCCGCATAGGCCAATGCGTTGATTCTGAGATCAAGCATCGCTTCGATGGCTCGGCTGACTTCAGGCTTGGAATGCATCTGTTTTTGCAGGTCGCCAAAGTCGATACGTGGTTGCAGCGTACCCAACTGTTCCAGCAGCCAGGCGGGCGTCAGGTGGTTGTACTCCTGCTCCAGCGCTGCGCCGTTGTAGGTCAGCGTGGTCTTTTTCAGGAAGTCGGAGTCGACGTTCTCATCGCCGGTATGCGGGCCGCGCAGGGCCAATTCGACCAGGCTTCGGTCGTGCTCATATTCGCCGATGGGGTCGAGCACACGGCGAGTGTTGACCTCTATCCGCTGCGGGTCGAGGTCGTGGATTTCCAGGTCGTCGCTCAAGCGTTCCAGCCATTGGTAACGAGCCAGGGCGTGGGGCGTGGTGACCGGCCCCAGCAAGTCCAGCAGGTGCTGTCGCGCTTCGTTATAGCGGCGCAAATGGTCGGCCAACGTCGTCCGGCGCGCCTCGTTGGCGCTGCGGTACCAGTCCGGCGCGCTGTGGCGCAGCCATCTGTCCAAAAGCACCTGGGCACGCCATTCAAAGCGAGCAGTAAGGTCGGGCAGGGCATCGGTAATGGCACGGTCCAGCGCGTCCATCAGCAGGCCCGCGTCGTTGTGAGGATTGTTGACCAGGCTCAAGGCCCGGTCGATGTCCTCGCCTCGTTTGGTGATCAGGGCGTTGTAGGTATGTTCGAACAGCGGCGCGTCGTCGATGGGGGCCAGGGTCAGTGGCCAGATCGCCTCTGGGGTGATGGCGTGGTAACGCACCGCAAGCAGGCTCAAAACTTCATGGCGTTCACCGGCGTTATCCAGGCGTGATCGCAACCGGGTATTCAAGTCGGTCAATGAGTCGAAGGTTTCGATGCCGCGTGACGGTGTGAACAACAGCACCCTGCCCACTGCCGCGTTGGCCGTCATTTCGCTCACCACGGGGCTGGATTTTTCGGTGAGGACAAAGGCCCCGGCCAGTTCGACGGTTTGGTCCTGGTACTCCATGGTCAGTGCGTACTGGCCGGGACGTTGCGTCGGGCCCAATGGGAGGCGATCGAGCATTGCTCGCTCTTGCGGGTGCAGCAGGCGGTCCATCTCTCCCAGGGCGGCCTCGTGGGTCAGGGCCGTGTAACCCGCTTCATATGTCATGAAGGATTTTTGGCTCTTGCCATCGATTTGCTCACGAAGATCAAGCGCCTGCAACCGGGTGTTCAGTGTGGTCTTGAGAACGCTCAGCAGCGTCTGCCCTTCAGGGCTGGCCAGGTTGCTGCGGGTCAGTGCCTGGTAAAGCGCACGGCCTTTGCGCAGGTACTGTTCGCGGTGCTGTTTCAACTGAACATTCAAGCGCTCCAGATAAGCCAACTCGGTGGATGCTTTCTGGTCCGGCAGCAACGGTGTATCGACCTTGAGCAGGTGATGGCCGATCAGGTTGAGCGAGCCTTTGATTTCATCAAAGGACGGGGGGGGAGTGGAAGTGCTCACGGGTACGGGCTCCATGCCGAGGGTAAGAACCCTCAGCATGGAGAACCGTGGTTGGGAGCAGGCCGTAAATAAGTAGCGGGATCAGGCGATGAAGCGTTAAGCGCCCGCGCCGATCTGCCGAGCACCGACCAACCGCTCCAACGCATCACCCAATCCCGGCGCCTTGTCACCAATCAACAGGTGCCAAACGCCGCTGTCCAGCCGACTGACGCCCTGGCAACCCAGTGCAGTGAGATCAGCCTCTGACAACACCGAATCATCCCCCAACTCCACCCGCAATCGCGTCATTGCCACGGTTTCCAACTGCCGCACATTCTCTCGGCCACCCAAGGCGCTCAGCCACTTTTCGGCTTCCTGCACATCCACCGACACCGGCTTATCCACAGGCGCAACCGTCACCGACGCACTGGCAACAAAAGACGGCATCGCCAACCGAATCTCATCGGCAATGCTATCCGCCATCGGGCCGACCACTACCTGCAAACTCCCACCATTGCCCGGCCGCACCACGGCCATGGCGCCCAGCGCTTTGAGTTCGGCATCCATCGCCTTGTTGCGGTCGAGCATGTCCAGGCGCAGCCGCGTGGTGCAGGCGCCGACGCTGAGCAGGTTGTCCGCACCTCCCAATGCGCGGATGTAAGCCGTGGCGCGTTGGTTATCGCTCATCGTTTCAGCCGGTGCCACCTGGATATCTTCCCGGCCCGGTGTCTTCAGGTTGAAGCGGCGGATGCAGTAACTGAACACCGTGTAGTAGATCGCCGCATACGCCAGCCCCACCGGCACCACCAGCCAGCCGTTGGTGGATTTACCCCAGCCGAGCACCATGTCGATAAACCCACCGGAGAAGGTGAAGCCCAGGTGGATGTTCAGCATATTGGTGATGGCCATCGACAGGCCAGTGAGCACGGCGTGGATCAGATACAGGAACGGCGCCAGGAACATAAAGGCAAATTCAATCGGCTCGGTCACCCCGGTCAAAAACGAGGTCAGCGCCATCGACAGGAAGATCCCGCCCATCACCTTGCGGCGCTCCGGCAGGGCGTTGCGGTACATCGCCAGGCACGCGGCGGGCAAGCCGAACAGCATCACCGGGAACATGCCGGTCATGAACTGGCCGCCCTTCGGATCGCCGGCAAAATATCGAGTCAGATCGCCCGTCACCACCGCGCCCGTCACCGGGTCGGTAAAGCTGCCGAACACGAACCACGCCATGTTGTTGAGGATGTGGTGCAGGCCGGTGACGATCAACAGGCGGTTGAACACGCCAAACACGAACGCGCCGAGGCTGCCGCTTTCCATCAGCAACACGCCGAAGCTGTTGATGCCGTGCTGGATCGGCGGCCAGATCAGGCCAAAAATCACGCCCAGTCCCACCGCCGAAAAGCCTGTGACAATCGGCACGAATCGCCGCCCGCCGAAGAACGCCAGGTACTCCGGCAGCTTGATGTCCTTGAAGCGGTTATACAGCCCACCGGCCATCAGGCCACTGGCGATACCGGCGAGCATGCCCATGTTGATGGAGGTGTCCATCACCTTGAGCGTGGAGATCATCACCAGATAGCCAATCGCCCCTGCCAGGCCGGCCGTGCCGTTATTGTCGCGGGCAAAGCCGACGGCGATGCCGATGGCGAAGATCAATGCCAGGTTGGCGAAGATGGCCTGCCCGGCGTCGTGCATCACCGCGATATTGAGCAAGTCGGTGTCGCCCAGCCGCAGCAAGAGACCGGCGATCGGCAGGATCGCAATCGGCAGCATCAGTGCGCGGCCCAGGCGTTGCAGGCCTTCGATGAAATGTTGATACATGGCGTGTCTCCCTATTCTTGTTGTTTTCAGCTCAGCGGCCAGTGGTGTTGACAGGCGTGGCGAACGGCTTTGGCGCTGCTCAGGTCGAGCAATCCTTGGCTCAATTGCCGGCATTGCGCCGCGTCCAGGTGGCGGACGCGGTCCTTGATTTCGCCGATCTGCGGTGGGCTCACCGACAGCTCGCTGACGCCCAGGCCGATCAGCACCGGCGTGGCCAATGGGTCAGAGGCGAGGGCGCCGCATACGCCGACCCAGCGCCCATGTTTCGCCGCACCGGCGCAGGTCTGGGCGATCAGCCGCAGCAAGGCCGGGTGCAGCGCATCAACGCGGGCGGCGAGGCCCGCGTGGTCGCGGTCCATGGCCAGGGTGTACTGGGACAGGTCATTGGTGCCGATGGACAAGAAGTCCGCATGCTCGGCCAATTGCTCAGCCATCAGTGCGGCGGCGGGCACTTCGATCATCACGCCCAGTTCGGGACGCTGGGTCAGTGCCAGCTCTTCGCACAATTGATCCAGGCGCTGGCGGATCTGCAGCAGCTCATCCACTTCGCTGACCATCGGCAGCAGGATGCGGCAGCGCTGCAGCGGGCTGACTTGCAGCAGCGCGCGCAGTTGCAGGTCGAGCAGTTCCGGGCGTACCTGGGCCAGGCGAATGCCGCGCAGGCCCAGCACCGGGTTGGCTTCGACAGGCAGCGGCAGGTAATCGAGTTGCTTGTCGCCGCCCACGTCGATGGTGCGGATGATCACCGACTTGTCGCCCATGGCATCCAGCACGGCTTGATAGGCCTGGCGCTGCTCCTGTTCATCCGGCGCGGTGCGGCGGTCGACGAAGAGGAATTCGGTGCGCAGCAGGCCGACGCCATCGGCGCCGTTTGCAAACGCCAGTTGGGCTTCGGCGCTGGAGGCGACGTTGGCGGCGATTTCAATGCTCACGCCATCGAGGGTGCGCGCCGGCAATCGGGCCTGAGCCTGTTGCTGCTGGCGGCGGACTTTCTGCGCGTCACGAATCTGGTGGACTTCAGCATGGCGAGCATCGCTGGGCGCCAGTTCCAGGCGGCCATTGGCGGCGTCCAGCACCACGCGCTGGCCCTGAGGCACCTCAAGCAGCTCAGCACCCAGCGCCACCACGCAAGGCAAGCCTTTGCCCCGCGCCAGAATCGCGACGTGGGACGTGGCGCCGCCCTCGGCCATGCAGATCCCCACGGCGTGCTGTTCGCTCAGTTGCAGCAGGTCCGAGGGGGTGAGTTCATGGGCGCTGACAATCGCTCCGGCGGGCAATTCGAAGTGCCAGGCTTCACCCAGCAGCGCACGCAATACGCGTTGTTGCAGGTCGCGCAGGTCGTTGGCGCGTTCGGCAAACAAGGGCTTGCCCAGTGCCAGCAATACCGCGCACTGGGCCTGGATCGCATCGCGCCAGGCATGGGTGGCGGCGCTGCCCTGGGCAATGGCGTCGGCAGCGGCTTGCAGCAATGCCGGGTCTTCCAGCAGCGCGAGGTGCGCGGCGAAGATCTCTTCTTCGTCGATGTTCTTGCGTTGGCGGGCGTGGTCCAGGGTGCTGCGGATTTCGCCGCGCACCTGCTCCAGTGCCGTATCGAGACGCTGCTTTTGTTCGTCGGCCGCATGGTTACCGGTGTCTTCCGGCAGCTCGATGCCGGTCAGACGAAACAGCGGGCCGCACACCAGGCCGGGGGCTGCGCACACGCCTTGCAACACATCGGCTTCCACACTGGCGCGACGTGGTACGGCCGCCACTGCAGGAGCGTGGTGATCTTCGCGGATCGCCACGGACAACGCCGCGATCAACCCTTGCAGCGCCGCATCGGCATCGTTGCCACGGCAGGTCACGCGTACTTCGTCACCTTCGCCAATGCCCAATCCCATCAAGCCAATCAGGCTGTCGCACGACGCCGACTTGTCAGCGAAGTGCAGGTGCGCCTGGCTGCTGAAACCCTGGGCGGTCTTGCGGATCAGCGCCGCGGGGCGCGCATGCAAACCGCCGCGATGGGTGATGCGTACGCTGGCGCTGGCTTCGGCGCTGGAGTTATCCACAGCCGCTTGAACGGGGGCGCCCGAGCGCAGCGTCACCTGCATCAACGGCTCCCCGACCTTGACCGTGCTGAGCGGGCAGGGCGTCAGTTCGAAGCGGTCGCTGTTGGTCAGGATGATCAAGCTCACCAGGCTCTTGCACTGGCGCGCAATGCGGTCCAGATCAAATTGCACCAGCGCCTGGCCCTGGCTCACCCGCGCGCCTTCCTTCACCAGCAAGGCAAAACCTTCGCCATTGAGTTCCACGGTGTCGATGCCGACATGCATCAGCACTTCGGCACCGTTGTCGGCGCGCAGGGTCAGCGCATGTCCGGTGCGGGCGACGTGGATAATCACCCCATCACACGGCGCGTGCAGGCAATCGTTCAATGGGTCGATGGCAATACCGTCGCCCATGGCGCCGCTGGCGAACACTTCGTCGGGGACGCTGCCCAGGGCTAGCACCGGCCCACTCAAGGGGGCGCTAAGGGTCAGTCGGTTATTGTTGTTGGACATGGGCACGGTACTCATCAGGAAAACACGGCAATCGACTTAGTGAGTGCGAGTGACTTTGCTCAGGTGACGGGGCTGGTCGGGGTTCATGCCCCGGGCCTGGGCCAGGCCTGCCGCCATCACGTAGAAACTCTGGATGGCCAGGATCGGGTCCAGGCTCGGGTGTTCGGCGCGGCTCAGGGTCAGGTCGCGTTCGGCGACATCGTCCGGCGCCGCCAGCAACACACGGGCGCCGCGCTGGCGCATATCGGCGGCCAGGGTCAGCAGGCCGGCCTGCTCGGCGCCGCGTGGGGCGAACACCAGCAAGGGGTAGTCTGCGTCGATCAAGGCCATAGGCCCGTGGCGCACTTCGGCGCTGCTGAAGGCTTCGGCCTGGATCGCCGAGGTTTCCTTGAGCTTGAGCGCGGCTTCCTGGGCGACGGCAAAACCGGCGCCACGGCCGATCACCATCAAGCGCTGGCTGCCTTTGAGCGCCTCGATGGCCGCGCGCCAATCCTGTTTGGCCGCGTCACGCAGGCCGTCGGGCAGCGCCTTGCAGGCTTGCAGCAGGTCGGCTTCCTGGTTCCAGTGGCCGACCAGCATCGCGCTGGCGCTGAGCGTGGCGATAAAGCTCTTGGTGGCGGCCACGCTGAGTTCCGGCCCGGCACACAGCGGCACATGGAACTCACAGGCGGCTTGCAGCGGCGAGTCTTCGGCGTTGACCATCGAGATGCTCAAGGCCCCACGTTTGCGCAGCAGGCGCAGGCTGTTGACCAGGTCCGGGCTTTGCCCCGATTGCGAGAAACCAAACGCCACCTGGCCGCTGACCTTCAATGGCGCCTGCAGCAAGGTCACCACCGACATCGGCAGCGACGCCACCGGAATCCCCACGTGCTGCATGGCCAAGTAGGCGAAGTAACTGGCGGCATGGTCCGAGCTGCCCCGCGCAACGGTCATCGCCACTTGCGGCGGCTGGCGGCGCAGGCGACCGGCGACGTCTTCGAGTATCGGCTCCAGGCGTTGCAGTTGCGCCGCGACGGCGTCACAGGAGGCCAGCGCCTCTTCAAGCATTTTTGAAGTCAATGGCTTCTCCTTCGACCATTACGTCGGTGAGTGTCAGGGAGCGGTC
Organism: Pseudomonas sp. R4-35-07; assembly: GCF_003852235.1. Lineage (NCBI taxonomy): Bacteria > Pseudomonadati > Pseudomonadota > Gammaproteobacteria > Pseudomonadales > Pseudomonadaceae > Pseudomonas > Pseudomonas sp. R4-35-07. The sequence continues at coordinate 4,700,151 of NZ_CP027732.1, read as the reverse complement.
CAGGCGCACGCAGTCGGCAAAGCTGCCCGGTTGCAGGCGACCGCGTTCTTCCAGGCCCAGGTAGTCCGCAGGAAATTGCGACAGGCGTTGTGAGGCTTCGCTGATTGGCAGGCCGATCTTCACCAGGTTGCGCAGCGCCTGGTCCATGGTCAGGGTGGAGCCGGCCAGGGTGCCGTCCGCCAGGCGCACGCCGCCCAGGCACTTGGTCACGGTGTGGCTGCCCAGCTTGTATTCGCCATCGGGCATGCCGGCGGCGGCGGTGGAGTCGGTGACGCAATACAGGCAGGGGATCGAGCGCAGCGCCACGCGCATGGCGCCGGGGTGTACGTGCAGCAGGTCGGGAATCAACTCGGCGTAGGTGGCGTGGGCCAGTGCGGCGCCGACGATGCCCGGCTCGCGGTGATGCAGCGGGCTCATGGCGTTGTACAAATGGGTAAAGCTGGTGGCGCCGGCGGCGAGGGCGGCGACGCCTTCTTCATAACTGCCCAGGGTGTGGCCGATCTGCATGCGCACGCCGCGTTGGCTGAGGGCGCGGATCAGGCTGTCGTGGCCGGCGATTTCCGGCGCAATGGTGATCACCCGGATCGGCGCCAGGCGCAGGTAGGCTTCGACTTCGGCCATCAAGGCGGTGTGGGCGAAGTTGGGTTGGGCGCCAAGTTTTCCCGGATTGATGTAGGGGCCTTCCAGGTGTACCCCGAGCACGCGAGCGCTGCCGGTAGGACGCTGCGCGCAGAAGGTGCCGAGCTGGCCGAGCACGCGGGAGATTTCGTCGACCGGCGCGGTCATGGTCGTGGCCAGCAGCGAGGTGGTACCAAATCGCACATGGGTGCGGGTGATGGTCTCGAAGGCCTCGACGCCTTCCATGATGTCTTTGCCGCCGCCGCCGTGCACATGCAGGTCGATAAAGCCGGGCAGCAGATAGGGCAGGTCGTTGTCGGCCGGATTGCAAGGCGTGCCTTCGATGGCGACGACCTTGCCGTGCTCGTGCACCAGGCGGCCGCGGATCCAGCCGCTGGGCGTAAGGATGTTGTCTTCGGACATGGGCAGTTCTCTAAAGCCGCGACGCGGCGGCAAGTCTTACCTACGCAGCTCTGCGACAAAGTCGTAGTAGTCGTTGCGGCAATAGGTGTCGGTGATTTCTATGGGGGTGTTATCCAGCGTGTAGCCGACCCGGGTCATCAGCAGCATGGCGGTGCCGGGGGCGATGCCCACCAGCTTGGCGAATTCATCCGATGCGTTGATCGCCTGTACATGCTGCAGGGCACGGACGATGGGCTTGCCGATACTGTCGAAGTATTCGTACAGCGAGCTGCCCAAGGCCTGCGGCTGTGGCAGCACCGAAGCGGGGACAGCGGTCATTTCAATGGCCATGACTGTGTCGTCGGCTTTGCGCAGGCGCTTGAGGCGCGCCACTTTGTCATTGGTCGACAGGCACAGGCGGATCAGTTCTTCATGGGTCGGCGGGGTGATGTCGCGTTCAAGCCATTGGGAGCCGGGCACAAAGCCCTTGAGGCGCAGCATCTCGCTGAACCCCGACAGGCGCGACAGCGGCTGTTCCAGGCGTGGCGTGATAAAGGTGCCGGAGCCCTGGCTGCGGCGGATCAGGCCCTGCTCAAACAGCACTTCCAGCGCTTTGCGGGCGGTGACCCGAGAAATGCTCAACTGCTCGCTGAGCGCGCGTTCCGACGGCAGGGCTTGCTCGGAGGTCCACTGGCCGGCATGGATCGCCGCTTCGAGCTTGCGCGCCAATTGCAGGTACAGCGGCGTGGATTGTTTGTCGTCAGGGCGCAAGGCCAGAATGGGATTCATCTGTCAGGTTTCCGATGCGGTTATTGGAGTGTTGTCGCCCGGTATGGGTCGGAAATTAATACCACTTAAATACCATGTCAATGCAGCCATAACGGTGCATTCAATGGATTAAGGCACCGCAACGGTGCCTGGTATCAAGTGGTATTAGAAAGGTCTTTATGCCGCGCGCAACGGCGCAGCCCGCACGGTGAATTGGTATTCACCGGCAGGTGCTGCTCGGGGCAGGAAATATTTTCGAATTATTTTACGAGTGGTCGCAGATCAGGGCCGAATCTCGATCAGGGTGCCGTCCTTGACCAGGCTCCAGACCTCACGCATATCCACATTGCGCATGCCGATGCAGCCGTCGGTCCAGTCCAGGGTGTGGAACCACTGTTCCGGGTAATCCTCGGTGTCCGGGGTGCCGTGGATCATGATCATGCTGCCCGGTTTGACCCCTTCGCGGCGGGCGCGGGCGGCGTCGCTGATGTTGGGGTAGGAGATGTGCATGGCCAGGTTGAAGCGCTCGCTGGTCTTGCGCCAGTCGATCCAGTAGAGGCCTTCGGGCGTGCGGCGATCGCCCTCGAACAGCTTGTGGCCCTTGGGGTTTTTACCCAGGGAAATGCGATAGGTCTTGAGGGGCTTGCCGTCGTTGATCAGCTGCAACTGGTGAGCGGATTTGAGCACCAGGACTTTTTCGACGGGTTTGCCGCCGGGTGTTTCCACCGTGGAGGCCGAGGACAGGGTAGCGAACGACAGGCAGAGAAGAGCAAGCAACCAACGCATTGAAACGGTTTCCCTTTGGCGATGAGTGGCCGGCTTGTTATTGGGCGGGCTTGGACAGGGGTGGCACCGACTCGCTGCGCACCGGGAACAGCTGTTGCCGACGGTCAGCGAAGAAGCATTCTAAGGTACGCCCGACCGTGCGGAAAGCCAGCTCGGACCAAGGGATATCGGCTTCAGCGAACAGCTTCACTTCCAGGCTTTCCTGGCCTGCGGCGAAGTCCAGGTCGACCAGCTCGGCGCGATAGAAAATATGCACCTGGCTGATGTGCGGCACGTCGATCAGCGTATAGAGGCTCAGGTTGCGCACGCGGGCGCAGGCTTCTTCCAGCGTCTCGCGCATGGCCGCCTGGGCCACGGTTTCGCCGTTTTCCATAAAGCCTGCGGGCAGGGTCCAGTAACCCAGGCGCGGCTCGATGGCGCGGCGGCACAGCAGCACTTTGTCGCCCCATACCGGCAGGGTACCGGCAACGATATTGGGGTTCTGGTAATGAATGGTCGCGCAGTGATCGCAGACATAGCGCAGGCGTGCGTCGCCTTCAGGGATGCGTTGGATAACCGGTTTACCGCACTGGCTGCAGAAGTTCATGCTGGGGTTCCTGGAGAGTGGGCCTATCTTGGCTTGGCAGGCAGAGCGCTGCAAGTTGTCGTTTAGCGACATGCCGCTGGTTTTGGGGTTGGGCGCCCGCCCGCTTTGGTGCATGATGCAAGGTAGCCAACAGACCGAGATGACTCATGCTGGACGAGCTACTTCGCCGGGTAAGCAATCACACTCCCCACACCCTGGAGACTGACGGGCGTTTCCCCGAGGCCGCGGTGCTGGTACCGATTACCCGCAGTGACGAACCCGAGCTGATCCTGACCCTGCGCGCCAGCGGCCTGTCGACCCACGGTGGCGAAGTGGCCTTTCCCGGCGGGCGCCGCGATCCCGAAGACCCGGACCTGATTTTTACCGCCCTGCGCGAAGCCGAAGAAGAAATCGGCCTGCCGCCGGGGCTGGTCGAAGTCATCGGACCGTTGAGCCCGTTGATCTCCCTGCACGGCATCCGCGTAACGCCGTACGTGGGCGTCATCCCCGACTACGTCGAATACCTGGCCAACGACGCCGAGATCGCAGCGGTCTTCAGCGTGCCCCTGGATTTTTTCCGCCAGGACCCGCGCGAGCACACCCACCGCATCGATTACCAAGGCCGCAGTTGGTATGTGCCGAGCTATCGGTTCGGCGAATACAAAATCTGGGGCCTGACGGCAATCATGATCGTCGAGCTGATCAACCTGCTCTATGACGATGCCAAGATCAGCCTGCACCAGCCACCCAAGAGCTTCATCAATATCTAAGCCGTCGTTTGAATGGCAAAGCCGTGAGGGAAAACCATGAAATACCGCCTGGGCGATGCCTGCGTCGAGCCCCATCCACAGAGCTGGGTGGCGCCCAATGCCACGCTGGTGGGCAAGGTCAAGCTGGAGGAGGGCGCCAGCGTGTGGTTCAACGCGGTATTGCGTGGCGACAACGAACTGATCCTGATCGGCAAGAACAGCAACGTGCAGGACGGCAGCGTGATGCACACCGACATGGGCTACCCACTGACCCTCGGCACCGGCGTGACCATCGGCCATAACGCCATGCTGCACGGCTGCACGGTAGGCGACTACAGCCTGATCGGCATCAACGCGGTGATCCTCAACGGCGCGAAGATCGGCAAACACTGCATCATCGGCGCCAATTCATTGATCGGCGAAGGCAAGGAAATTCCCGATGGCTCGCTGGTGATGGGCTCGCCGGGCAAGGTGGTGCGTGAGCTGACCGAGGCGCAGAAGCGCATGCTTGAAGCCAGTGCCGCGCACTATGTGCATAACGCGCAGCGGTATGCGCGTGACCTGGTCGAGCAGGAATAATGAGTGCAGTTGAAAGGCCTGTTGCCTCGCCCTGTGTGAGCATTTGTGCGCTGGACGATGACGATATTTGCATCGGTTGCCAGCGCAACGTGGATGAGATTACGCGGTGGAGCCGCATGGACAATGCCGAACGCCGGGCGGTGCTGGGGTTGTGCCATGAGCGGGCGGTGGCGAGTGGTGTGGTGTGGATGACGCCCAAGCGCTCGGGCGGCTGATCGATTGCTATCGGGGGCAAGTCCCCTCCCACACTTGAATGTATTCACAGATCAAAATGTGGGAGGGGGCTTGCCCCCGATGAGGCCCTCCCAAACAACACATTTCCAAATCTTATCCACAGGTCCATCCCCCATGCTCTTCCTGGTCGCCTACATCAGCAGCGTCGTGCTGATCAACTTCGCCTTTTCCACCGCGCCGCACCTGGACGTCATCTGGTCCGCCTGGGGCGGCCTGGTGTTTATCCTGCGTGACATGGTGCAAACCCGCTTCGGCCACGGCGCGATCATCGCCATGCTGGCGGCGCTGGTGCTGTCGTATATCACCTCCGCCCCATCCATCGCCCTGGCCAGCGCCACGGCTTTTGCGGTGTCCGAGTGCATCGACTGGCTGGTGTTCAGCATCACCCGGCGCCCGCTGCACGACCGCCTGTGGATAAGTTCGGCGCTGAGCATTCCCCTCGATACGTTTATCTTCTTCGGCTTGATCGGTGCGCTGACGCCGGCCGTGGCGGGCACGGCGCTGGTGTCGAAATTCGCCGGTGTCACCGTGGTGTGGCTGATCATGGCCTGGCGCATCCGCCGGCGCGCCGTCGCTAACTGAGGCCAATGTGTGCAGTTCATGTAAAATGCCGGCCTTTCTCCCCCTGATCCGCTCCCCTGAGGACCTGAGATGACCCGAATCGGAACTCCATTGTCGCCAACCGCGACCCGCGTTTTGCTGTGTGGCTGCGGTGAGCTGGGCAAGGAAGTGGTAATCGAACTGCAACGCCTAGGCGTTGAAGTGATTGCCGTGGATCGCTACGCCAATGCGCCGGCCATGCAGGTTGCGCACCGTAGCCATGTGATCAACATGCTCGATGGCGCCGCATTGCGCGCCGTGATCGAGGCGGAGAAGCCGCACTTTATCGTGCCGGAAATCGAAGCCATCGCCACCGCTACCCTGGTCGAGCTGGAAGCTGAAGGCTTCACCGTGATCCCGACCGCGCGTGCCACATCGCTGACCATGAACCGCGAAGGCATCCGTCGCCTGGCCGCCGAAGAGCTGGACCTGCCGACCTCGCCATACCACTTCGCCGACACCTTCGAGGACTACAGCAAGGCCGTGCAAGACCTGGGCTTTCCCTGCGTGGTCAAGCCGGTGATGAGTTCCTCGGGCAAGGGCCAGAGCCTGCTGCGCAGCGCGGACGATGTACAGAAAGCCTGGGATTACGCCCAGGAAGGCGGGCGGGCCGGCAAGGGCCGAGTGATCATCGAAGGCTTTATCGACTTCGACTACGAAATCACCCTGCTGACCGTGCGCCACATCGGTGGCACCACTTTCTGTGCGCCCGTCGGCCACCGGCAAGAGAAGGGCGACTACCAGGAATCCTGGCAGCCCCAAGCCATGAGCCCGATTGCCCTGGCTGAATCCGAGCGGGTTGCCAAAGCGGTGACCGAAGCCCTGGGTGGCCGTGGTTTGTTTGGCGTTGAGCTGTTCATCAAGGGTGATCAGGTGTGGTTCAGCGAAGTGTCGCCGCGCCCACATGACACCGGCCTTGTGACCCTGATTTCTCAGGACCTGTCGCAATTTGCGCTGCACGCTCGCGCCATCCTGGGCCTGCCGATCCCGTTGATCCGTCAGTTCGGGCCTTCGGCGTCGGCGGTGATCCTGGTGGAAGGGCAGTCGACGCAGACGGCGTTCGCCAACCTGGGCGCGGCCTTGAGCGAGCCGGATACGGCGTTGCGTCTGTTCGGCAAGCCTGAGGTCAATGGTCAGCGCCGCATGGGCGTGGCGTTGGCGCGGGATGAGTCGATTGAAGCGGCTCGAGCCAAGGCGACCCGGGCTTCCAAGGCTGTAGTTGTAGAGCTGTAACCTCAGCTTGATCATTCCCACGCTCCGCGTGGGAATGCCTCTTGTGACGCTCTGCGTCATGCTTTGGGACGCAGAGCGTCCTGGGCTGCATTCCCACGCAGAGCGTGGGAACGATCATCAGGCGACGCGATTCAAATCATTATCCCGCGTCTCTTTCAGGCACAGCACCGCAATCAGACTGAGCAACGCTGCCGCCGACACATACCCACCGACATAACTCAGCCCGCCCATCGCCACCAGCTTGGTCGCGAAGAACGGTGCGGCCGACGCCCCCACGATCCCACCCAGGTTATACGCCGCCGACGCGCCGGTATAACGCACCCGGGTCGGGAACAGTTCCGGCAGCAGCGCGCCCATCGGCGCGAAAGTCACGCCCATCAGGAACAGCTCCAGCGCCAGGAACAGCGCCACGGCCCAGGTTGAGCCGTGGGTCAGCAGCGGCTCCATGGTAAAGCCCGACAGGATTGCCAGGACCGCGCCGACAATCAGCACCGGCTTGCGCCCATAGCGGTCGCTGGCCAGCGCTGCCAGCGGCGTCGCCAGGCCCATGAACAGCACTGCGAAGCACAACAGGCCGAGGAAGGTTTCACGGCTGTAGCCGAGGGTCGACACCCCGTAGCTCAGGGAAAACGCCGTGGTGATATAGAACAGCGCATAGCACACCACCATCGACGCAGCGCCCAGCAGCACCGGCAGCCAATGCTGGCTGAACAGTTCCACCAGCGGCACTTTCACCGGTTTTTCCTTGGCCACGGCATTGGCGAACACCGGCGTCTCGTGCAGCTTGAGCCGCGCGTACAGGCCCACCATCACCAGCGCTGCGCTGAGGATGAACGGAATGCGCCAGCCCCAGCTGCGGAACTGCTCGTCGTTGAGGCTCATGGCCAGGATCAGGAACAAGCCGTTGGCCGCCAGAAACCCGATCGACGGGCCCAGTTGCGGGAACATGCCGAACCAGGCGCGCTTGCCCTTGGGGGCGTTCTCGGTGGCCAGCAATGCCGCACCGCCCCATTCGCCACCCAGCCCCAGGCCTTGGCCGAAGCGCAATACACACAACAGAATCGGTGCCCAGGCGCCAATGCTGTCGTAGCCCGGCAGCAAGCCGATCAGGGTGGTGCACACGCCCATCAGCAGCAGGGAGGCCACCAACGTCGACTTGCGGCCGATACGGTCGCCAAAGTGACCGAACAGCGCCGAACCCAGTGGGCGCGCTATGAACGCGATACCGAATGTCAGGAACGACGCGAGCATCTGCGCGGTGCCGGACGTCTGCGGGAAGAACACCGGGCCGATGACCAGTGCCGCAGCCGTGGCGTAGATATAGAAGTCGTAGAACTCAATGGCGGTGCCGACGATGCTCGCGGTGGCCACGCGGGCCGTCGAGTTGGTCGGGGCGGCGGTTGCGGCCTCGTTATACGTGGTGCTCATGGCAGTATCCCGGATTGGTCATTGCGCGTTTGGACGCGGATTATTATTGGTCGAACACCCATGGATCAGGGTTGTACGCGGGGTGGCTCGGGATGGGAGCAAACACCGCTCGGACAGGGTAAAGCGCTGCCCGGACGCGCTGAGTGCGGGTAGCACGCGGTCGGGCGGGGGCTTGGGTAAGCCGCAGGGATTATAGGAAGGGGTTTGGAAATACAACAAGTAGCTGGAGCGCCGCAAATCAAAATGTGGGAGGGGGCTTGCCCCCGATTGCGGTAGATCAGTTATAGATGAGCAGACTGATACACCGCCATCGGGGGCAAGCCCCCTCCCACATTGAGTTCTTGTGTGTCAGGAGGTTATGCGGCGACGGGCACGTGGCTGGTATGCCAGATCAGCACCTTGCTCACCCGGTTATCCTCGGTTTCGAGGATTTCCAGGCGGTAGCGGCCTATTTTCAGGCACACCGCGCAGTCCGGAATGGTCTCCAGCGCTTCGGTCACCAGGCCGTTAAGGGTCTTGGGGCCGTCGCTGGGCAGGTGCCAACCCAGGCTTTTGTTCAGTTCGCGGATCGAGGCAGCGCCGTCGATGATGTAGCGGCCATCGGGTTGGGCTTCGACATGGGGGTTATCCACAGCCTGGTCGCTTTCGAATTCGCCGACGATTTCTTCGAGGATATCTTCCAGGGTCACGATGCCCAGCACTTCGCCGTACTCGTCCACCACCATGCCCAGGCGCCGCTGCTGCTTATGGAAATTCAGCAGTTGCAGCTGCAGAGGCGTGCTCTCCGGCACGAAGTAGGGTTCGTGACAGGCGGCGAGCAGCGCTGCCTTGGTCAGGCTGGCATCGGGCAGCAGATGCTGGACCTGCCGGGTGTTGAGCACCGCTTCGACCTGGTTGATATCGCTGTGGAACACCGGCAGCCGCGTGCGCTGGGAGGTGCGCAGTTGCTCGATGATGTCTTCGATCGGGTCATCCAGGTTGATTCCGTCCACTTCGCTGCGTGGCACCAGGATGTCGTTAACGGTGATGTTGTCCAGGGCATGGATGCCCGGCATGCTGGGCATGCGCTCTTGGTCGGCGTCGTGCTGCGGCTCGTCGTCGTGGTCGGACGAAGGTTCGTCGCTCTTTTTCACTATGCCCGGCTTGCGCGCGAACGGGCGCAGCAACAGCAGGCTGATGCCATTGAGCAGCCAGGCAGCGGGATAGAGGATTTTCAGCGGCACGCCCAGCAGGGCGTTACCGAAGCCCAGTATGGCCTGTGGATAACGGGTAGCCAGGGCGCGGGGCAGGTAGTCGGCGAGGATCAGCAGCAACGCGCACGAGATCAACCAGCCGAGCCACGGCCCGTTCTGGGCCCAGGCATAGATCGCCAGCAGCGTGCAGAGAATCACGACGGCTGCACGACACAGGCTGTTGCACAGGATCAGGCTGTGGCGCGGGAAGCTCAGGCGCGCGGCGGCCTTGTCGCCCTGGCGTGTGCCGGGGCGCAGGGCCAGCAGGTGTTGTTGCGCGGCTTCGATGGCGGTAAACAGTGCCGCCCATAAAATCAGCAGGGCAATTACGGCGAGCATCGGCCCAAGGGGCAAGTTGTCCATGATCGCCGCCCGTCAGATATGCAGGATGTATTCGCGAACCAGCTTGCTGCCGAAATAGGCCAGCATCAGCAGGCAGAAACCGGCCAGGGTCCAGCGGATGGCCTTGTGTCCGCGCCAGCCGAGGCGGTTGCGGCCCCACAGCAATACGCTGAACACCACCCAGGCCAGGCAGGCCAGCAAGGTTTTGTGCACCAGATGCTGGGCGAACAGGTTTTCGACGAACAGCCAGCCGGAAATCAGCGACAGCGACAACAAGGTCCAGCCGGCCCACAGAAACCCGAACAGCAGGCTTTCCATGGTTTGCAGCGGCGGGAAGTTCTTGATCAGCCCGGACGGGTGCTTGTGCTTGAGCTGGTGGTCCTGCAACAGCACCAGCAGCGACTGGAACACCGCGATGGTGAACATGCCGTAGGCCAGGATCGACAACAGGATATGCGCGAGGATGCCCGGCTCTTCATCGATCACCTGGACGGTGCCGGTGGGCGCGAACTGCGCCAGCAGCACCGTGAGCATGCCCAGCGGGAATAAAAGAACGAGCAGGTTTTCGACCGGAATCCGGTAGCACGCCAGCAGCGTCAGTGCGATCACGGCGGCGGCGATCAGGCTGGCGGCGCTGAAAAAATCCAGGCCCAGGCCGACCGGGGTCAGCAGGTGGGTAAACAGACTGGCCGCATGGGCCAGCAGGGCCAGCACGCCAAGGCCGACCAGCAGACGTTTGTCCGCTTTGGTGCCTTGGGCCAGACGAGAGCCCTGATAGAGAGTCGCAGCGGCATACACGATGGCGGCGGCGAGGCTGGGTAGCAAACTGGGTGACAAGGGGAGCATAAATCCTGATAGGCAAGCCCGAAAGGCGCTGAGTTTGGCACACACCTGCGCTGCACGAAAGACTCCCGGGCCAGACAGCGGGTGTGCATGGACGCAGTCTTCGCTATAATCCGCGACCTGCCCACGCCGCAGGCTCGCCGAGCGCTGTTTTTAATAGCGATTTACCACAGCCTGGGCCGCCATTACCTCGGTCTACCAATGCATTTCGATGAATAGGGCCTGAAAGGATCGCGCATGTTTGAAAACTTGACTGACCGTCTCTCGCAGACGCTGCGCCACGTAACCGGCAAGGCCAAGCTGACCGAGGACAATATTAAAGACACCCTGCGTGAAGTGCGCATGGCGTTGCTGGAGGCCGACGTGGCCTTGCCGGTGGTGAAGGACTTCGTCAACTCGGTCAAGGAGCGTGCGGTCGGCACTGAAGTGTCGCGCAGCCTGACCCCGGGCCAGGCGTTCGTGAAGATCGTCCAGGCCGAACTCGAAAGCCTGATGGGCGCGGCCAACGAAGATTTGAACCTCAGCGCCGTGCCACCGGCCGTCGTGCTGATGGCCGGCCTGCAAGGCGCGGGTAAGACCACCACCGCCGGCAAGCTGGCGCGCTTCCTTAAAGAGCGCAAGAAGAAGTCGGTGATGGTGGTATCGGCCGACGTCTACCGTCCGGCCGCGATCAAGCAGCTGGAAATGCTCGCGGGCGAAGTGGGCGTGACCTTCTTCCCGTCGGACCTGAGCCAGAAGCCGGTTGATATCGCCACTGCGGCTATTAAAGAAGCCAAGCTGAAATTCATCGACGTGGTCATCGTCGATACCGCCGGTCGCCTGCACATCGATGAAGAGATGATGGGCGAGATCAAGGCGCTGCATGCCGCGATCAACCCGGTCGAGACGCTGTTCGTGGTCGACGCCATGACCGGCCAGGATGCCGCCAACACCGCCAAGGCCTTCGGTGACGCACTGCCGCTGACCGGCGTGATCCTGACCAAGGTCGACGGCGACGCCCGTGGCGGTGCCGCGCTGTCGGTACGCGCCATTACCGGCAAGCCGATCAAGTTCATCGGTATGGGCGAGAAGAGCGAAGCGCTCGAACCGTTCCACCCGGAGCGTATCGCCTCGCGTATCCTCGGCATGGGCGACGTGCTCAGCCTGATCGAGCAGGCCGAAGCCACGCTCGATAAAGACAAGGCCGACAAACTGGCCAAAAAGCTGAAGAAGGGCAAGGGCTTCGATCTCGAAGACTTCCGCGACCAGCTGCAGCAAATGAAGAACATGGGCGGCCTCGGCGGCCTGATGGACAAGCTGCCGAACATCGGCGGCGTGAACCTGGCGCAAATGGGCAACGCCCAGGGCGCGGCAGAGAAGCAGTTCAAGCAGATGGAAGCCATCATCAACTCCATGACCCCGGCCGAGCGCCGCGACCCTGAGCTGATCAGCGGTTCGCGCAAGCGTCGGATCGCCATGGGTTCCGGCACCCAGGTGCAGGACATCGGTCGCTTGATCAAGCAGCACAAGCAGATGCAGAAGATGATGAAGAAGTTTTCCGCCAAGGGCGGTATGGCCAAGATGATGCGCGGCATGGGCGGTATGTTGCCCGGCGGCGGTATGCCGAAAATGTAAAGTATTCGAGCGCAAGCCTTCGCTTGCGCTCCGACCCACAGGGATGTGGGATCTCCAGCAAACCCGCCGTTGGCGGGCGCTGACTTGCCGTTTTAACCGACGGCTCTATAGCAGATCTGAATGGCACGCTGATAGGCGCCAGAAAAAGACATTTGCAAAAGTCCGGATATTCCTTAGAATATGCGGCCTTTCGGGCACCTATGCCCGCTGTGCATTTAGATTTGCAGCACCGACTACAGGAACGATGTTCACATGCTAACAATCCGTCTTGCCCTTGGCGGCTCCAAAAAGCGCCCGTTTTACCACTTGACCGTAACCGACAGCCGCAACCCGCGCGACGGTTCGCACAAGGAACAGGTTGGTTTCTTCAACCCTGTTGCTCGTGGTCAAGAAGTTCGTCTGTCCGTGAACCAAGAGCGCGTAGCCTACTGGCTGAGCGTGGGTGCACAGCCATCCGAGCGCGTTGCAAAGTTGTTGAAGGACTCGGCTAAGGCCGCAGCCTGAGCAATATGAACGCGACGCCAGCTGTTGCTGATGATTTGATCGTTATCGGCAAGATTTACTCTGTTCATGGCGTTCGCGGCGAAGTGAAGGTGTATTCCTTTACTGATCCGACTGAAAACCTGTTGCAGTACAAAACCTGGACGCTCAAGCGCGAAGGTAGTGTGAAACAGGTCGAGCTGGTCAGTGGACGCGGGAACGACAAGTTCCTGGTCGCAAAGCTCAAGGGTCTTGATGATCGTGAAGAAGCTCGTCTTCTGGCCGGTTATGAGATCTGCGTGCCGCGCAACCTGTTCCCTGAATTGACCGACGGCGAGTACTACTGGTACCAGCTGGAAGGTCTGAAGGTTATTGATCAACTCGGGCAATTGCTGGGGAAAATCGATCATCTTCTGGAAACCGGCGCCAATGATGTAATGGTGGTCAAGCCTTGCGCTGGCAGCCTGGATGATCGCGAACGCCTGTTGCCCTATACCGGGCAGTGCGTGTTGGCCGTCGACCTGGCAGCGGGCGAGATGAAGGTGGAATGGGACGCGGACTTCTAAGCGTGGCTAATTTGCGCATTGAAGTGATCAGTTTGTTTCCCGAGATGTTTTCCGCCATCAGCGAGTACGGCATCACCAGTCGGGCGGTGAAGCAGGGGCTGTTGCAGCTTACCTGTTGGAACCCGCGAGACTACACGACGGATCGGCATCACACTGTGGACGATCGCCCATTTGGCGGTGGCCCGGGCATGGTGATGAAGATCAAGCCCCTGGAAGACGCGTTGGTTGAGGCCAAGGCCGCCGCCGGGGAGAAGGCGAAGGTAATTTACCTGTCCCCTCAAGGCCGTCAGCTGAAACAGGCTGCGGTACGCGAACTGGCAAATGAGGAAGCACTGATCCTGATTGCCGGCCGCTATGAAGGCATTGACGAGCGGTTTATTGAAGCTCATGTCGATGAAGAGTGGTCGATTGGGGACTATGTCCTGTCTGGCGGTGAGCTGCCGGCGATGGTCCTGATAGATGCGGTTACACGACTGCTGCCTGGAGCTTTAGGGCATGCGGACTCTGCGGAGGAGGATTCCTTCACGGATGGTTTGCTGGATTGCCCGCACTACACCCGTCCGGAGGTGTATGCGGATCAGCGTGTTCCCGACGTATTGCTAAGTGGCAATCACGCACACATCCGGCGTTGGCGTTTACAGCAGTCCCTTGGTCGGACCTATGAACGACGCGCCGATCTTCTGGAAAGCCGCTCGCTTTCTGGAGAAGAGAAGAAGCTGCTCGAGGAATACATCCTCGCGCGGGACGATAGTTAACAACGTATCGATGGTAGGTCCATTGACTTACCTTAGGAGCACAGCATGACTAACAAAATCATCCTTGCACTCGAAGCAGAGCAGATGACCAAAGAGATCCCTACCTTTGCCCCGGGCGACACCATTGTCGTTCAGGTGAAAGTGAAGGAAGGCGACCGTTCGCGTCTGCAAGCGTTCGAAGGCGTGGTAATCGCCAAGCGTAACCGTGGTGTGAACAGTGCTTTCACTGTTCGTAAAATCTCCAACGGTGTTGGCGTAGAGCGTACTTTCCAGACCTACAGCCCGCAAATCGACAGCATGGCTGTGAAACGTCGCGGTGACGTACGCAAAGCCAAGCTGTACTACCTGCGTGACCTGTCCGGTAAAGCAGCTCGCATCAAGGAAAAACTGGCTTAAGTCCAGCTTCCCGATGCAGAAAGAAGCAGCCTACGGGCTGCTTTTTTGTGCCCGCGATTCAAGGTCTGCGATAGGATCTGTCCGACCAGTCCCTTGCTTGAGTTCCCATGCCCGCCATTGACCACCCTTTGATTGATCGCTTTCTTGATGCGCTCTGGCTGGAGAAAGGCCTGTCGGACAACACCCGCCAGGCTTACCGCAGTGACCTGGCCCTGTTCAACGGTTGGTTGCAGGAGAAAAACCTGGAGCTGGCCAATGCCGGGCGTGAGTTGATCCTCGACCACCTGGCCTGGCGCCTCGAACAGCATTACAAGCCCCGTTCGACTGCGAGATTTCTCTCCGGTGTGCGTGGCTTTTATCGCTATTTGTTGCGCGAAAAGCTCATCGCAACCGATCCAACGCTACAGGTCGATATGCCGCAATTGGGCAGGCCTCTTCCCAAGTCTTTGTCGGAAGCTGACGTAGAAGCGCTGTTGGCCGCTCCCGATCTCAGTGAAGCCATCGGCCAGCGCGATCGCGCCATGCTGGAAGTGCTTTACGCCTGCGGACTGCGGGTGACCGAGTTGATCAGCCTGACCCTGGAGCAGGTCAATTTGCGCCAGGGTGTGTTGCGGGTGATGGGCAAGGGCAGCAAGGAGCGCCTGGTGCCGATGGGTGAGGAAGCGATTGTGTGGGTCGAGCGTTACATGCGCGATGCGCGCAACGAATTGCTCGGCGGCCGCCCCAGTGATGTGCTGTTTCCCAGCCTGCGCGGCGAGCAGATGACCCGCCAGACCTTCTGGCACCGCATCAAGCATCAGGCCAAGGTTGCCGGGATCGGCAAGACGCTGTCGCCGCACACTCTGCGCCATGCATTCGCCACGCACTTGCTCAACCATGGCGCGGATTTGCGTGTCGTGCAGATGCTGCTCGGGCACAGTGACCTGTCCACCACGCAGATTTACACCCATGTCGCGCGGGCGCGCTTGCAGGATATGCACGCCAAGCACCATCCGCGCGGCTGAAAAATCCCAATTTACCCTGCCACGGGCTGCCCTGCGGCCCAACTGTGGTAGGCTTTGTCGGTTCGCAAAGGCGACGGTCACACCCCCATTTTCCAATCGGCGTACCTGCACCGTCCCTGCATCTGCCTTCAGGAGTTCCCATGCGCTTGACCCAGATTATTGCCGCCGCAGCCATTGCGTTGGTTTCCACCTTTGCTGTCGCCGATGATGCGGCCGAGCAGGCCATTCGCAAGAGTCTGGTCAACCTGCAGCTCGACACCCCCATCGAAAGCATCAGCGCCAGCCCGATGGCCGGCCTGTATGAAGTCAAGCTCAAGGGCAGCCGCGTGCTGTACGCCAGTGCCGACGGCCAGTACATCGTTCAGGGCTACCTGTTCCAGCTCAAGGACGGCAAGCCGGTCAACCTGACCGAGAAAGCCGAGCGCCTTGGCGTGTCCAAGCTGATCAACGGTATTCCGGTGGCTGAAACCGTGGTGTACCCGGCCATCGGTGAAACCAAGACCCACATCACCGTGTTCACCGACACCACCTGCCCGTACTGCCACAAGCTGCACGCCGAAGTGCCTGCGCTGAACAAGCTGGGGGTGGAAGTGCGCTACGTCGCGTTCCCGCGCCAGGGCCTGGGCTCGCCGGGTGATGAGCAGTTGCAAGCGGTCTGGTGCTCGGCCGACAAGAAGGCGGCCATGGACAAGATGGTCGACGGCAAGGAAATCAAGGCGGCCAAATGCGCCAACCCGGTTTCCAAGCAGTTCGCCCTGGGCCAGTCCATCGGCGTGAACGGCACGCCGGCCATCGTTTTGGCCGACGGCCAGGTGATTCCGGGCTACCAGCCGGCACCACAAGTTGCCAAACTGGCACTGGGTGCCAAGTAAGCATTTATCGTCGAGCCTTTGACGAGCATGGCCCGCCGAACCGTCGGCGGGCCATTAATTGAGAGCCGCAGTTGTGCGGCTGTGTTCCACGGCCGACCTTGAGTCGGCCGTTTCATGGGGAGTTCTTCAGTGAAACCGGTCAAAGTAGGCATCTGTGGGTTAGGGACCGTCGGTGGCGGCACCTTCAACGTACTTCAGCGTAACGCTGAAGAAATTTCCCGCCGTGCAGGGCGCGAGATTGAAGTGGCTCAGATTGCCACGCGTTCGCCAAAGCCTCAGTTCGAAACGACCGGTATTGCGATTACCCACGATGTGTTCGCCGTGGCCACCAACCCTGAAATCGATATCGTCATCGAACTGGTGGGCGGCTACACCGTGGCCCGCGAGCTGGTGCTCATGGCCATCGACAACGGCAAGCACGTGGTCACCGCCAATAAGGCGCTGATCGCCGTGCATGGCAACGAGATCTTCGCCAGGGCGCGTGAAAAGGGCGTGATCGTGGCGTTCGAAGCAGCGGTGGCCGGTGGCATCCCGGTGATCAAGGCGATCCGTGAAGGCCTGTCTGCCAACCGCATCAACTGGGTGGCCGGCATCATCAACGGCACCGGTAACTTCATCCTCACCGAAATGCGCGAGAAGGGCCGTACCTTCGAAGACGTGTTGGCCGAAGCCCAGGCCCTGGGTTACGCCGAAGCCGACCCGACCTTTGACGTGGAAGGCATCGATGCGGCCCACAAGCTGACCATCCTGGCGTCCATCGCCTTTGGTATCCCGCTGCAGTTTGACAAAGCCTACACCGAAGGCATCACCAAGCTGACCACCGCCGACGTGAACTACGCCGAAGCCCTGGGCTACCGCATCAAGCACCTCGGTGTGGCGCGCAGCACCCCGGCCGGTATCGAATTGCGTGTGCACCCGACGCTGATCCCGGCCGACCGCCTGATCGCCAACGTCAATGGCGTGATGAACGCGGTGATGGTCAACGGTGACGCCGCCGGCTCCACCCTGTTCTACGGCGCCGGCGCCGGCATGGAGCCGACCGCTTCATCGGTGATCGCCGACCTGGTGGACGTGGTTCGCGCCATGACCAGCGACCCGGAAAACCGCGTGCCGCACCTGGCCTTCCAGCCGGACTCGCTGTCGGCCCACCCGATCCTGCCGATCGAAGCCTGCGAAAGTGCCTACTACCTGCGCATCCAGGCCCAGGATCATCCGGGCGTGTTGGCCCAGGTGGCCAGCATCCTGTCGGAGCGCGGAATCAACATCGAATCGATCATGCAGAAGGAAGTCGAGGAGCAGAACGGCCAGGTGCCGATGATCCTGCTGACCCACCGCGTGCTCGAACAGCATATCAACGATGCCATCCGAGCCCTCGAAGCTCTCCAAGGCGTGGTTGGGCCGGTCGTCCGTATCCGCGTCGAACATTTGAATTAATTCAGCTGCAAGCTATTAGCTGCAAGCTGCAAGTAAGAGCCTATTCGCTCTTGACTTGCAGCTTGCAGCTTGAAGCTTGAAGCCCAAACCGAAGGTTTGCCTCCTATGCGTTACATCAGCACCCGCGGCCAGGCACCGGCCCTGAATTTCGAAGACGTTCTGCTGGCAGGCCTTGCCACCGACGGCGGCCTGTACGTGCCGGAAAACCTGCCGCGCTTCACCCAGGAAGAAATCGCTTCCTGGGCCGGCCTGCCGTACCACGAACTGGCGTTCCGTGTAATGCGCCCGTTCGTCACCGGCAGCATTCCGGATGCGGACTTCAAAAAGATCCTGGAAGAAACCTACGGCGTATTTTCCCACAGCGCCATCGCGCCCCTGCGCCAGCTGAACGGCAACGAGTGGGTGCTTGAGCTGTTCCACGGCCCCACCCTGGCGTTCAAGGACTTCGCCCTGCAATTGCTCGGTCGCCTGCTGGACTACGTGCTGGAGAAACGCGGCGAGCGCGTGGTGATCATCGGCGCCACCTCGGGTGACACCGGCTCGGCGGCCATCGAAGGCTGCAAGCACTGCGAAAACGTCGACATCTTCATCCTGCACCCGCACAAGCGCGTGTCGGAGGTGCAGCGTCGCCAGATGACCACCCTGTTTGGTGAGAACATCCACAACATCGCCATCGACGGCAACTTCGATGACTGCCAGGAAATGGTCAAGAACAGCTTCGCCGACCAGAGCTTCCTCAAAGGTACACGCCTGGTGGCGGTGAATTCGATCAACTGGGCGCGGATCATGGCCCAGATCGTCTACTACTTCCACGCGTCCCTGCAGCTGGGCGGCCCGGCGCGTTCGGTGTCGTTCTCGGTGCCGACCGGCAACTTCGGCGACATCTTCGCCGGCTACCTGGCACGCAACATGGGCCTGCCGATCAATCAATTGATTGTTGCGACCAACCGCAACGACATCCTGCACCGCTTCATGAGCGGCAACCAGTACGTCAAGGAAACCCTGCACGCCACGCTGTCGCCGTCGATGGACATCATGGTCTCGTCGAACTTCGAACGCCTGCTGTTCGACATGCACGGTCGCAATGGCGCGGCGCTGGCCGAGCTGATGAACAGCTTCAAGCAAGGTGGCGGTTTCAGCGTCGAGCAAGAGCGCTGGACCGAAACCCGCAAGCTGTTCGACTCCTTGGCAGTGGACGACGCGCAGACGTGCGAAACCATCGCTGAAGTCTATGCCCAGACCGGCGAGCTGCTCGACCCGCACACCGCCATCGGAGTGAAAGCCGCCCGCGAGTGCCGTCGCAGCCTGGATATCCCGATGGTGATCCTGGGCACCGCGCACCCGGTCAAATTCCCGGAAGCGGTGGAGCAGGCCGGTGTCGGCAAGGCCTTGGAGCTGCCCAAGCACCTGACTGATCTGTTTGAGCGCGAAGAGCGTTACACGGTGTTGGATAACGACCTGAAGGCGGTGCAGGCGTTTGTCAGCCAGCATGGCAATCGGGGTAAGCCGCTGTAAGGCGCACCGCATAGACAAAAACGCCGCGTTCCCTTCCCAGGATCAGCGGCGTTTTTTGTTTCTGGCGGGCCCGCCAGTCATATCGTCTACGTGAGTAGCTTGTGGGCCAGCGCCATTACCGTGCCAACAGCCGTAAAGAAGCCTATTGCGATGCCCACGGGGTACCAGAAGATCTCACGGGTTATCTTGTGGACTTCAGCATTGAACTTGCGTTGTTCGGCATAGATGCGTGATATGTCCGCGTGAATTTTCTCGATCGAAGCTTGTTGTTCATTGTGTTCCAGCATCCTCTTCATCCTTTGTGGTAAGGGACTCATGACATGCACTCTGCCCGCACGGCAGGGTGATCAGCGCTCACCGAGTATAGGATTCACTCCTGGCCTGCGCGCTCGGCGTACCCCAAAACCGCAACCCATTGCGTAAGCAGTTATGTGCTGCCGTTTTTTACCTGTCATGTTGCAAGCGCATGCTGGATACGTCATCCCCGCACAGCCCTTGAAAGACGAAAAAGCGAACTTTCCTACGTTACGACCGGTCACTTAGGAGAGATGCAGCACCCGTTGAAACGATTGTTCCCGAACTATTGAGTGGTGATCGAGATGGAAAGTATCAGCCTGTTGCTCGAAGAAGCACTGAGCCCTTATCTGGTTACGCTGACCACCTCTGGTGTGCAGGGCGAATGCCTGGTGACCGTGAAGAACCCCGGTGGCGCCATCATGGTCGAGCGCGAAGTCAACCGCGCACAGCTGACCGACAAGCGCGCGCTGGTGGATGTGGTGGATTGTCTGCTGCGCGATTTGAAAATCGCTGAAGGTCGACTCGAGCCCTCGGTCATCGCAGCCTTGCGAAATGCCGCCATGACACGAAACCCGGTCTGCGCATGAAGAATTATTTATCCTTCGAAACTTCCTACAACACGGCCGGTCAGAGTTTGTAACAGCAAGAGCAAACATTGTGCTCCGGTGTTTGTGGCTTGTTGTACTGGTCTTTGTAGATCACGTTTAACCCCGAGTTGTCTCCCCACTCCTCGGGGTTTCTTTTTGCCTGGGATTTGGCACAGCGCGCCCTGCGAACGCAAACGGGTCATGCTGTCGCGCAGTATTCGTTGAATGCCCTCGCCATCGGTTAGACTGGTCGCCTTTCCTTGTCCTAGAAGCCCGTTCATGGCCCAGCCGTCCACGACCTACAAATTCGAACTCAATCTCACCGACCTTGACCGTTCGGTGTACGAGAGCGTCAAGCAAACCATCGCCCGTCACCCTTCGGAAACCGAAGAGCGCATGACCGTGCGCCTGCTGGCCTACGCCCTCTGGTACAACGAGCAATTGGCGTTCGGCCGTGGCTTGTCGGACGTCGACGAGCCGGCCCTGTGGGAAAAGAGCCTGGATGACCGGGTATTGCACTGGATCGAAGTCGGCCAGCCGGATGCCGACCGCCTGACCTGGTGCTCGCGCCGTACCGAACGTACCAGCCTGCTGGCGTATGGCAGCCTGCGCGTGTGGGAAGGCAAGGTCGTGCCGGTGGCGAAAAACCTGAAAAACGTGCACATCGCTGCCGTGCCCCAGGAAATCCTCGAGGTTCTGGCCAAGGACATGCCTCGCGTGATCAAGTGGGATGTGATGATCAGCGAAGGCACGATCTTCGTCACCGATGACCGTGGCCAGCACGAAGTGCAGCTGGAATGGCTGGTTGGCGGACGTGATTGAACATGTGGGAGGGGGCTTGCTCCCGATAGCGGTGGATCAGTCACACCATCATTGACTGACACTTAGCTATCGGGAGCAAGCCCCCTCCCACATTTGATCTTTGTTGAAGCTTGAATTGTCGTTTAACCCTTGTATCAGTAGAGAAGTTATCCCCACCGTATGCGTATCGAACCCCGTCCCTTGCCCGCCGTCCTGCCTTTCCTCGGTGAATTGCCACCGCTGCTGACCCGTCTCTACGCCGCGCGCGGGGTGCAATCGGAAGCCGAGCTGGACAAGAGTCTGGCGCGGTTGATTCCCTATCAGCAGCTCAAGGGCATCGATGCCGCTGTCGACCTGCTGGTCACGGCGCTGGAGCAGCGCCAGCGCATCCTGATCGTCGGTGACTTCGACGCCGACGGCGCCACCGCCAGCACCGTCGGCACACTGGGCCTGCGTTTGCTCGGTGCGGCCCACGTCGATTACCTGGTGCCCAACCGCTTCGAATATGGCTACGGCCTGACGCCGGAGATCGTGGCGGTGGCGCTGCAGCGCGAGCCGCAGTTGCTGATCACCGTGGATAACGGCATCTCCAGCGTCGAGGGCGTGGCGGCGGCGAAGGCGGCGGGGTTGAAGGTGCTGGTGACGGATCACCACTTGCCGGGCGATGAACTGCCGGCGGCGGACGCGATCGTCAATCCGAACCAGCCGGACTGTACCTTCCCCAGCAAGGCGCTGGCCGGTGTCGGCGTGATCTTCTACGTGTTGATGGCCCTGCGTGCGCGCTTGCGCAGCCTGGGCTGGTACGACAACAGCCCGCAGCCGAACATTGGTGAGTTGCTCGACCTGGTGGCCCTTGGCAGCGTTGCCGACGTGGTGCCGCTGGACGCCAACAACCGCATCCTCGTCCATCAGGGCCTGGAACGTATTCGTGCCGGTCGAGCGCGGCCTGGGATCAAGGCAATCCTTGAAGTGGCCAAGCGCGACCATGCCCGTATCACCTCCACTGACCTCGGTTTTATCCTTGGCCCGCGCCTGAATGCGGCCGGGCGCCTGGATGACATGAGCCTGGGCATCGAATGCCTGCTCACCACGGACATTGCCGCCGCACGGGAAATGGCCGCTCAACTGGACGGCATGAACCAGGATCGCAAATCCATCGAGCAAGGCATGCAGCGCGAAGCCCTGGCCCAGCTCAAGGATTTGCCGGTCGAATCGATGCCGTACGGCTTGTGCCTGTTCGACCCGGAGTGGCACCAAGGGGTGATCGGGATCCTGGCGTCGCGCATGAAAGAGCGCTATTTCCGTCCCACCATCGCCTTTGCCGATGCCGGTGATGGCCTGCTCAAGGGCTCCGGGCGTTCCGTACAGGGCTTTCATATCCGTGACGCGCTGGCGGTGGTTGCCAGCCAGCATCCCAACCTGATTGCCAAATATGGCGGTCATGCGATGGCGGCTGGCCTGACCCTGCCCGAAGCGAATTTCCCGTTATTTGCGCAAGCCTTCGATGCCGAGGTGCGTCGGCAACTGCGCGAAGAAGACCTCACCGGTCGGCTGCTCTCCGACGGCACCCTGGCGGTGGAAGAGTTTCACCTGGAGTTGGCCCGCGCACTGCGCCATGCCGGCCCGTGGGGGCAGCACTTTCCCGAGCCATTGTTTCACGGCGTGTTCCAGTTGGTGGAGCAGCGAGTGGTCGGCGAGCGGCACTTGAAGGTGGTGCTCAAGAGCGAATGCGGCTCGGTGAAGCTCGATGGCATTGCGTTTGGAGTCGACCGTGAAGTCTGGCCGAACCCGACGGTGCGTTGGGTGGAGTTGGCCTACAAGCTGGATGTGAACGAGTATCGCGGGAATGAAACGGTGCAGTTGATGATTGCGCATATCGAACCGCGTTAGATCCAACTGACACCGGGATATAAATGTGGGAGGGGGCTTGCTCCCGATAGCGGTGGATCAGTCACAGCATCATTGGCTGACAGTCAGCTATCGGGAGCAAGCCCCCTCCCACATTTGGTTGCGTGTACAGCCTGGAATTACTCGGCTTTGGCCTGATGCTTGACGATGATATCCACCAGCCGCTTGGCCAGCGCCGGATAGTTTTCATCGAAGTGATGCCCGCCGGGCAGCTTGATGGCTTCGCCGACGGCGGTCTTGTCGGTGCAGCCGCTCTCGTCGACTTCCTCGGCGCCGTAGATGCACACCACCTTGTCTGCTGGCAGCTTGGCCATTTCCGGGCCGGTCGCGGCTTCTTTGCCGGCGTTGCCCAGCCAGCCTTCCACTTCAATCTCAAAGCTGCCGGTGCGGGCGAAGGCCAGCAAGATGATTGCGTCGACCCGTTGCTGTTCGTTTGCCGGCATGCGGTTATAGATGGCCGGCAGGACGTCGGCGCCAAACGAATAACCGGTCAGCACGAAGCGCTTGGTGCCCCATTTCTGCCGGTAGTGCTGCATCAGCTCGGTAAGGTCCTTGGCGCTTTGTTCCGGGGTCTTGTGCTGCCAGTAGTAGCGCAGGGTGTCGATGCCGACCACCGGGTAGCCGATCTTCGCCATCTCGCCGGCCACGTCGCGGTCTAGGTCACGCCAGCCGCCGTCACCGGAGAGGAACAGGGTTACGGTGTCCTTGGCCTGGCCTGCCGGCACTTCCACCACCGGAATCGCCAGGCCGCCGTTGTCCGAACCTACCAGTTGCTTGCGCAGCTCGTTGTTCAGCACTTGCGGGTAATGAATGTCGTAGTCGCTGATGCTGGTAGTGGCACGCGGTGTGTCGCGTACGAAACTGGCGCTTTCATCGTCAGGGTTGTCGTTCCATGCCACCAGCCAGTTGCCATGGGCGGCGGTTTTCGGCAGCGGGTCGTTGCAGCCTTCCTGTTTCAGGGCGAAGCCGACGGAGATGGCGTTGGCCTTGTCGTCGGTCTGTGTGGCCAGCCAGCGCCAGGCGAGCGCCGCGCCAGGGCCGATGCCGCTGACCAGGGTCGCCGGGCCTTTGAGTTGGCCCAGGGCGCTTTGCAGCGCCTTCTCCTGCAGGGCGCAGTCATCTTTAGGCAGCACCACTTGCACGATCTGCGCCGAGCCGCCCTGGCTCAGGGCGATCAGCTGGCTGTCGGTGAGGGTTTCGTCGGCCATCACGGCCACCGCCACGCGGGCTTTGGCGGTGCTCGCCGGGGTCACGCGGGTCATCGTCGAACCGTCGGCCTGGGGCAACTGCTCCAGGGTTGGCTGTGGGGCAGGGCGGTTCCAGTACCAATAGCCGCCGCCCAGGATCAGCGCGAGCAGCACAACAAAGGCCAATACATACCGCCAGGAGCGTCGAATCATCAGCGTTTCACCAATCCAGTCAAGCCGCCCGCGATCAGGGCGGCGGTATCGGCCAGTGCCACCAGCGGATCAAGTCCTGCGGGCACGGCCATGTAACGGGGTTCCCAGTCAGGCTGGAACTTGTCTTTGAAGCGGCGCAAACCTTGGAAGTTATACAGTTGCTCGCCACGGCGGAACACCATCGAGCCCAAGCGTTGGGTCAGTGGCGCGCCACGCCGTGGTTGCAGGCCCGACAACGGCACCATGCCGAGGCTGAAGCGGGCGTAGCCGTGGTTCTTATAATGTTGAATCAGGCCGACCATCATGAACTCCATGGTCAGCTTCGGCGCGTCCGGGTGGGCGCGCATCAGGTCGAGACTGGCCAGGTCATGGTTGTACGTCTCGAGCAGGTTGGCGAAGGCCACCGGGCGCCCTTCGAAGCGAATGATCGCGATCCGAAAGTGCTTGAGGTAGTCGTCGCTGAAGCGGCCCAGGGAGAAACCTTTTTCACGCACATTCTTACCGGTTAGCCAGGCGTCCGAGATAACTTTTAATTCATCCATCGGCGCCGTGCCCGGCTCGCAGATCTCCAGGGACAGGCCGTCCCGGGTGCCACGGTTCCAGGTGTAGCGCAAATCCTTCATCTCTTTGCCCTTGGCTTCCAGGTCAAAGCGTTTCAGGTCGACGCGGGCTTCTTCGCCCAGCTTGATCGCAGTGAGGCCGATATCCATGTAGTACGGCAGGTTCTCGGCGCGTACCTGATAGAACACCGGCCGTGCGTGGTGAATGTCGCACAGGTCGCGGAACTGCCAGATCATCTCGGCGCGCGGTTGAGTCGGGCCGATTGGATCATACAGCGCCACCAGGCTGCGCCCGCGACGGGCGTACATCAGGAAGGCTTCATCGTTGGGGTGGAACAGCAACGCCTTGTCGCCGGTCAGCGCCAGGCCGCCGTCGGGTTGGGAGGAGGCCATCAAGATTTTGCTGGCGCGCTCCAGTTCATCCGGGGTCGGCAGGTGGATCACTGGGCGCGCGGTACGCAGCAGCCAGGTCAGCGACACGATCACCAGCAATACGGCGGCACCCAGCAAGGAACGCAAGCCACGCGGGGCGTTGGCATCGAGGGTGAACTGCCACCAGAGTTGATGGCTGTAAGGCACATCTTGATAGGCAAACAGCAACAGCCAGATCGACGCGCCCAACACGCAGACGCTGGCCACCAGGTACAGCGGCGAGAAGGGCAGTTCGGTCAAGCGGCTGGCGCGGTAGAACGAGCGCCGGAAGATCGCCAGCAGCACGGCGGTCATGGTCATCAGGCTGGCTTCTTCCCAGTCGAAGCCCTTGAGCAGTGAGAGCAGGGCGCCGACCAGCAGCAGCACCATGGTCAGCATCCAGGCGGCTGACAAACGTCGACGCAGGCCTTGGGCCAGCAATAGGCACAGCACGCCGATCAGGCTGGCACCGAAGTGCGACGCGTCAATCAGGCGGTGGGGAATCAGGAAGCCGATGTTTTCCAGGCGTGAATCGATCTCCGGCGTGGCGCCGGAAAACAGCAGGACCACGCCGGACAAAAAAACCAGTACGGCCAGCACCGGTGCCGCAAGGCCGGATGCGACGCGCAGGCTCTGCTGAGTCTGGAACAGGCGCTGGGCCTCGTTGATCAGCAGGAAGATACAGGCGATCAACAGCGGCAACACCACGTAGATCATCCGGTATAAGAGCAGGGCCGCAGCCAGTGGCGCAGCGCCGAGTGTGTCGGCGAAGGCCGCCAGCAGGATCGCTTCGAAAACCCCTACGCCTCCCGGTACATGGCTGAGCACGCCGGCGGCCAGGGCCAGCAGGTACACCAACAGGAACGGGCCGAAGGGCGGTGCTTCGGGCAGCAGCATATAAAGGACAGCGGCTGCGGCGGCGACGTCCAGCGCGGTGATGACCAATTGCAGGAACGTCAGGCGACGGCCAGGCAGGCGCAGGGTGCGGCGCCCGGCCTTGACCAGCAGGTTATCCGGGTAGGGTTGTTCCGGCAGGCGACGGCGATAGATACCGATGCACAGCATGGCCGACAACAGCAGCACCGCACCGGCGACACCGCCCAGCAGGCTCTGCGGTAAATGCAGGTAGGTCGATGCCGCCGGCAGGTTGCTCAGCGTGGCCAACGCGGCCAGTGGCGGCAGCGCGCAGCCCAGCGCCAGGCTGGCGAACACGGTCATGTGGGCGACTTCCGACGCACCAATGCCGTGGCGTGCATATAAACGGTAGCGCACCGAGCCGCCCGAGAGCATCGACAGGCCAATGGCGTTGCCGATGGCAAAGGCAGTGAAGCCGCCCAGGGCCAGGGTCTTGGCCGGCAGTTTCACGCCGGCGTAACGTGCGCCGGAAAATTCATAGCCCAACAGAATGATGAAGCCGGCCACCGCTGCCGCGAACGCGCCGAGCAAGGCCGGTTTAGGCACCTCCAGGATCGAGTCGTGGAGCGCGTAGAGGTCGAGTTCCAACAACAGGTGTCGGCAGGCGATCAGGGCAATTGCAAACAGCAGCAACGTAACGGCCAGGCCGATGGGCTGACGGTATTTGCTCAACAGATCCAGCCAACGCAAACGAGTGGGAGCGATCGGTTGTTCCGCTGTGACAGTGTCGTGTGGTTCAGACGAGTTGGCGCGCATCAATCACCTCGTGGATTGTGCGCGACAGGATGGAGGTATCCAGCCAAGTTACCAATCCCTATGGACAAAATAATTACAAATATTAACGCGGATCACCAAGTGCGGCGACTGCGGCCATTGGTCGTAGAAGGTAGCGCTTGAGTATCGAGCATAGCGTGCAATGGGATGGACTCTACAAACCGTCTACGGTTTCATGAAAGATGCCATACCATTGTTTCAGAAGAACTTTTTCACCGGATACAAAAAAGGCCACTCTTTCGAGTAGCCTTTTTTGATGTTTGGTTGCGGGAGCCGGATTTGAACCGACGACCTTCGGGTTATGAGCCCGACGAGCTACCAGACTGCTCCATCCCGCGTCTGTGGGCGGCATTCTACAGTCCAGCGACGAGGTGTCAACCGTTAATGAGTCGATGGCTCAAATTAACGCTGATTTATTCAAAATCAAGGCCTTGCCACTTTCATTGTAGGAGCGAGCTTGCTCGCGAAAGGCGTCAACGATAACGCAGCGCTTCAGGTAGCCAGCGGTGTGTTGAAGTTTTTCGCGAGCAAGCTCGCTCCTACAGGGGAGGGAGGTAAAACAGGCGCGCACAAAAAAGGCCACTCTTTCGAGTAGCCTTTTTTGATGTTTGGTTGCGGGAGCCGGATTTGAACCGACGACCTTCGGGTTATGAGCCCGACGAGCTACCAGACTGCTCCATCCCGCGTCTGTGTGTCGGCATTCTACAGAGGATCGCGAGTGTGTCAACCCGAAAATAGAAGAAAAGCGCTTGTGGTTCAATCGGTTAGCTCTCCAAGGCGAACGTGGTAGGGGCGCGGAGCCAGTCGGGCCGAGGCTTTCAGCTCTATTGGAGGGCCGAATTCGATTGAGAAAACAAATTCATCTGCGATATTTCGTACCGCTCAGACAGAAGATTCAAACTACTGGTGCTATATACAGGGGTGAATGCGATACTGGCCACCCGTTGGTTCACACCCCGTTTATATGACGCAGCGCAAAATCATCCACGTCGACTGTGATTGCTTCTACGCCGCCATCGAGATGCGCGACGACCCGAGCCTGGCGCAAAAACCCTTGGCTGTCGGCGGCTCGGCAGACCGGCGGGGGGTGATCGCTACGTGCAATTATGAAGCGCGGGCGTATGGGGTGCGCTCGGCGATGTCATCCCGTCACGCGTTGAAGTTGTGCCCGGACCTGACGATCGTCAAGCCGCGGATGGATGCCTATAAAGAAGCATCGAAGGAAATCCAGACGATCTTTCGCGACTACACCGACTTGATCGAGCCGTTGTCGCTGGATGAAGCCTACCTCGACGTGTCCGACAGCCCGCACTTTGGCGGCAGTGCCACGCGCATCGCCCAGGACATTCGCCGGCGTGTCTCCAATCAATTGCACATCACCGTGTCTGCGGGCGTGGCGCCCAACAAGTTCCTGGCCAAGATCGCCAGCGACTGGAAAAAACCCAACGGCCTGTTTGTGATTACCCCGGACCAGGTCGAAGATTTCGTCTCCCAGTTGCGGGTGAGTAAGTTGCATGGGGTTGGCAAGGTCACTGCCGACAAGCTGGCGCGCCTGGGCATTGAAGATTGCCTGCAATTGCGGGAGTGGAACAAGCTGGCGCTGGTGCGCGAATTCGGCAGTTTTGGTGAGCGCCTCTGGAGCCTCGCCCGTGGGATCGATGACCGCGTGGTGCAGAACGACAGCCGGCGGCAATCGATCAGCGTGGAAAATACCTACGATGTGGACTTGCCGGATCTTTCAAGCTGCCTGGCAAAGCTGCCCGAGCTCATGGACACCCTGGCCGGGCGCATGGCGCGTATCGACAGCAGCTACCGGGCGGGCAAGCCGTTCGTGAAGGTCAAGTTTCATGACTTTACCCAGACCACTCTGGAGCAGGCCGGGGCAGGGCGGGACCTGGAGAGTTATCAACAGCTGATGACCCAGGCGTTCAACCGTGGTGGGAAGCCGGTGCGGTTGTTGGGGATTGGCGTGCGCTTGCTGGATTTGAGCAGCGGTAACGAACAGCTCGAGTTTTCCTGGTAAAAAAACCGGGTGCCCCCTGTAGGAGCGAGCTTGCTCGCGAAAAACGTCAACGATAACGCGTGTTTCCTGGAAGAACGCGGTGCCTGTGAGTTTTTCGCGAGCAAGCTCGCTCCTACAAAAAAACCTGGGCTCAGCGTGCGCCAGGGTCTGCGACTAACCGCCCGGCATCCTTGGCCAGCGCCTGCAAAAACTCCTGCTGCAACTCCGGGTCATTGCGTGTCAGTTCAATCAGGCTTTGCTCCAGTTCGCTGGCTTCTTCTTCCAGGCCCAGCTCCGAGAGGCGCTTGACCCGGTGTACCCACTGGTTGACTTCGTCGTCTTCCAAATCGTCGTAGATCAGGCCATGGGCTTCCAGCAATTTTCCGCGCAGGGTGCTGCTGATCGCCAGGGTCGAATCCGTGTGCACGTCGTCCTGGCCGTCTTCCACGCTGATCTTCAAAGTGGTGATGCGGTTCAGGTCCTGCTCGGCAAACGGACTGTCCAGCAGGTTCAGGCGCAGGACGCCGTCTCGGTCGGTGGTCAGTTCATGGGTCTGCTTGCCGGCGGTAACCTGTACCGGGCGTTCGCTCCAGGGCAGGCTCGAATACTCCAGGCGCTTGTCACGCTGGACTTCATCGATGCCCGCGAGGTTCTGCTGGGCACGGCCGTGGGATTGCACGTTCATGAACGGGTTAATGCCGTCCACGCCGTAGCTCAGCCAATCGCGGGTCATGCTGGCGGGCAGGTTGCCGAGGGCGAAGATGTTCACCACATTGGCCCCCGCGCCAGCCACCAGCGCCACGGCACCCAGGGGCATCTCGTAGAGTTTGCGCCAGGGCTGATAGGGCGTGTAGCGGTCGTAACGCCGAGTGACTTCGAATTCGGTAACTTCAAAGGTCTTTTGCTCGTGAATCCGAACCCGACGTTGCGGCAGCTCCAGCACTTTGGGCTCACCTACATCGATCTGCAGGCTGTGGTCGAGTAACTTACGCTCGACCCGCTCCTCGTGCTCACTGCGTTGCGACATCTGGTTGGCGCAGCCGCTGACCAGCAGGGCGCCGCACAAGGCGGCGCCCCCCAGGGCTCTGGTGTTTCGCTTGAACATGACTTCTCTTGATCTGGTTTTCAGCGACGAATACGCGCCTGAAGGAAAGACAGCACGTCAGCCACCGGCAACGGTTGGGCCTCGGCTTCGGTCCGGCTCTTGTATTCCAGATTGCCATCGGCCAGGCCGCGGTCACTGACCACGATCCGGTGGGGGATGCCAATCAGTTCCATGTCGGCGAACTTGATGCCCGGGCTGGTTTTCTTGTCCCGGTCATCGAGCAGCACTTCAAAACCGGCGGCCGTCAGTTCGGCATACAGTTTGTCGGTGGCTTCGCGCACTTGCTCGGTTTCATAGCGCAACGGCACCAGCGCAACCTGGAATGGAGCCAGGGCGTCGCTCCAGATGATGCCTTTCTCGTCGTTGTTCTGCTCGATGGCAGCGGCGACCACGCGGGACACACCAATGCCGTAGCAGCCCATGTCCAGGGTGATCGGCTTGCCGTTCTCGCCCAGCACTTCGCACTTCATCGCCTTGCTGTACTTGTTGCCCAGCTGGAAGATGTGCCCAACTTCGATGCCGCGCTTGATCTCCAGGGTGCCCTTGCCATCCGGGCTTGGGTCGCCGGCCACGACGTTGCGCAGGTCGGCCACGGTCGGAACCGGCAGGTCACGCTCCCAGTTCACGCCGAAGTAGTGCTTGTCGTCGATGTTCGCACCGATCCCGAAGTCGCTCATCAGCTCGACCGAACGGTCGATGATGATCGGCAGAGGCAGGTTCAGCGGGCCGAGGGAACCGGCGCCGGCGCCAATGGCGTCGCGTAGTTCGGCATCGGTGGCCATGACCAGCGGGCTGGCCACGCCAGGTTGCTGGGCCGCCTTGATTTCGTTGAGTTCGTGGTCACCACGGATCACCAGGGCGATCAGCTTGCCTTCTTCTTCGGCGCGCACGATCAGGGTCTTGATGGTCTTTTCAATCGGCAGATTGAATTTTTCCACCAGGGCCGCGATGGTCTTGGTGTCCGGAGTATCGACCAGGCGCAGTTCTTCGGCTGGCGCTGGGCGCGAGGTTTCCCGTGGGATGGCTTCGGCTTTCTCGATGTTTGCCGCGTAGTCGGAACCGTTGCTGAACGCGATGTCGTCTTCGCCGGATTCGGCCAGCACGTGGAATTCGTGGGAGCCGGCGCCGCCGATGGAGCCGTTGTCCGCTTCAACCGGGCGGAATTTCAGGCCCAGGCGCGTGAAGATGTTGCAGTAGGCCTGGTGCATGCGGTCGTAGGTCGCCTGCAGGGACGCCTGGTCGGCATGGAACGAATAGGCGTCCTTCATGATGAATTCACGGCCGCGCATCAAGCCGAAGCGTGGGCGGATTTCATCACGGAATTTGGTCTGGATCTGATACAGGTTCAGAGGCAGCTGTTTATAGCTGCTCAACTCGTTGCGCATCAGGTCGGTGATGACTTCTTCATGGGTCGGGCCGGCGCAGAAATCGCGGCCATGACGGTCCTTGAAGCGCAGCAGCTCGGGGCCGTACTCTTCCCAACGTCCGGATTCCTGCCACAGTTCAGCCGGTTGGGTGCTCGGCATCAACACTTCCAGAGAGCCGGCAGCGTTCATTTCTTCACGAACGATGGCTTCGACCTTGCGCATCACCTTCAAGCCCATGGGCAGCCAGGTGTACAGGCCGGAGGCCAGTTTGCGGATCATGCCGGCGCGCAGCATCAGCTGATGGCTGATCACAACCGCGTCGGAAGGCGTTTCTTTCTGTGTGGCGAGCAAATATTGACTGGTACGCATGGTAGGCCGTTGTCGGTTGCTTGGACTTGAAATGACTTGGGATTGTACGGGCGCTTGCTGCTGGAGTACAGGCGTGACATTGCGGGGGATCTGACTGACTGTGGAAGATCCAAATGTGGGAGGGGGCTTGCCCCCGATAGCAGGGTGTCAGGCGCTTATGTGTCACTGACCCACCGCTATCGGGGGCAAGCCCCCTCCCACAGTGTCAGTCTTCTTGCGGGGGATTCAACCGAATCCGCCGATTCTCCTGGAACCAGTGCAGGGCAATCAGGAACAGCGTCGGCACCCCCAGCAGGCAGGTGATCATAAAGAAGCTGTGATAGCCGAACTTCTCCACCATCACCCCCGAGTACCCGCCGATCAGGCGCGGCAGCAACAGCATGATCGAGCTGAGCAGCGCGTATTGGGTGGCGGAGAACTTGAGGTTGGTCAGGCTCGACAGGTAGGCGACAAAGGCAGAGGTGGCCAGGCCGGAGCTGAAGTTATCCAGGGAAATAGTGACGATCAGCATCTGCAGGTCGGGGCCCATGTCGGCGAGCATGACGAACAACAGATTGGTGCCGGCCGAGGCCACGCCACCGATGAACAGGATCGGCAGAATCCCGAACCGCACGATCAACAGGCCGCCCATGCCGGCGCCGAGCAGGGTCATGATCAGGCCGAAGATCTTGCTGACCCCGGCAATCTGGTCCTTGGTAAAACCCTGGTCGATATAGAAAACGTTGGCCATTACGCCCATGACGGTGTCGGACATGCGATAGGTGGCGATCAACCCGAGCAGCAGCAACGCCTGCCAGCGGTAGCGCAGGATAAAGTCGTTAACCGGCGTCAGCACCGGCGCCAGGCCACGGCGGCCCATGGCCGAGAGGCACAGGGCGGTGAGCAGGATATAGAGGATAGCGCGCAGGAAGGCACGGTCTTCCATTAGCAGTTCCCACAGGCTCACGCCCTGGAACAGCACGCTGGCGAAATCCGTGTTGTACAGCTGGGTAAACATGGCAGGCACCGACACCAGCAGCACAATCAGCACGAACACTGACGCCAACTGATGCACGAAGCTATAGCGCCCGGCCTGCAACTGGGTGCGCAGCGGCACGTTGGGTTCGCGCATCAACAGAGTGGTGAGCAGGGCCGGAACCATCAACACGCCGAACAGCACATAGGTGCCGGTCCAGGCCGAGTGCTTATAGTTGAAACCGGTGGAGCCGAAGCCTTCGGCAAAGAACAGCGCGCCGGCCGTGGCCAGCAGGGCAGCGATGCGATAACCGGACATATAGCTGGCGGCCAGGGCGGCCTGGCGGCTGTCGTCGGCGATTTCCAGGCGGTAGGCGTCGACGGCGATGTCCTGGGTGGCCGAGGCGAAGGCCACGACGACGGCAATGGCAATCAGCCAGGACAAGTGTTTTTGTGGGTCACAAAAGCCCATGCCGATCAATCCGAGGATCACCAGCGACTGGGAGAGCACCAGCCAGGAACGCCGGCGCCCGAGTTTACCGAGCAATGGCAGCCGCCATTGGTCGAGCAGCGGCGACCAGACCCATTTGAAGGCGTAGGCCAGCCCGATCAGGCTTGCATAACCGATGGTCTCGCGGGCCACACCCGCTTCACGCAGCCACACGGAAAGCGTCGAGAACACCAACATATAAGGCATGCCGGCAGCGAAACCGAGCAACAACAGCACTAACGTCGAGGGGCTGGCATAGGCGGCGAGCGCGGCGCGCCAGGTTTTACGGGGCATGGGCTGGAGTCTGCCTCAGATTTGCGGAAACAAAGCGCGCACTCTAACCGCTGTGCTCTACCGGGCGCCAGCCATGGCGCTGAATATCAACGCGATTGTTCAGGATGCTGACACCTTCGCTGCGTAAACGCGCACGTTGCTCGTCACCTGAGGCGCTGCCCACCGGCAGACTTATCCGACCACCGGCACCCAGCACCCGATGCCAGGGCAGTCGGGTGTCTGCGGGAAGCTGGCTCAGGGTACGCCCGACCCAGCGTGCGGCGCGCCCCAACCCGGCCAGGTGCGCCAACTCGCCGTAGCTTACGACGCAACCTGCGGGCACTTGCGCCAAGGTCAGGTACAGCGCGGTGCGGCGCATGTCGGCGGGGCTTTGCGGGGTGTCGGCAGGTTCATTCACTGTGGGTCTATCCGTTGAGAACGTCGGTGTTTTTGTAAGAAACGTCTGTAAACTTGGTGTCGCGTATTGAACTCAATATAAATAGTTGAGTCAGTTCAGGCTATCTCACACGATAGCGTCTTCCTTTCGCCAACCCCGAGCCCCGTATCTGCTTATGTTGTCCAGAACCCTGCTGTGCCTCGCTGTTCTCAGTGCTTCCACGCCCTTGCTCGCCGATACCGTCTGGTTGAAGAACGGTGACCGCCTGACCGGCAAGATCAAAGTCTTCGACGGCGGCAAGTTGCTGATCCAAACCAGCTACGGGGGCGCCATCCCGGTGGATTGGAAGCAGGTGAAAACCCTGGAGAGCGACCAGGAGTTGCTGGTCAAGCAGGACGCCTATGCCGGTGAAAAGGCCAAGTCCCTCAAGCCGGCGGAGGATGGCAAAGTCGTGCTGGCCAACGGCGAAGCGCCCAAGACCGTGGACTTGGCCAGTATCCAGCAAATCCTCAAGCCCAAGCCTGTGATCGAAGACCTGGTGTGGAAGGGCAACATCGACCTGGCGCTGGACTACAAGCGTGCCGACAAAGACACCAACGACTACGACGTCGACTTCAAGACCTCGGCCCGTCACGGCCAGTGGCGCCACACCGGCAAGGGCGAATACAACCGCGAATTCCAGGACGACGTCACCACCACCGACAACTGGGCGCTGGAATACGATCTGGACCGCTTCATCACCGAGCACTGGTTCTGGCAAGGCCGCCTGACCTACAAGCGCGACAAGGTTGAAGACCTGGCGCGCCAACGCACCGTCGGTACCGGCCCGGGCTATCAGTTCTGGGACGATGAACTGGGCGCGTTCTCCCTCGGCTCGCTGATCAACCGCACCGATTACGAATACGCCGATGGCGGCAAGGACAACTTCTATTCCCTGGCCATGAAGTGGAACTACAACCGCTACCTGGTAGGCAAGACCGTGGAATTCTTCACCAACGGCGAGCTGGGCAAGCCGATCGACGGTCCGGCCGAGTATTCCCTGGATGCCGAGATGGGCCTGCGCTACAAGGTCACCGAATGGGCCTCGCTCAATCTCAAGGCCGAGCGCGACGTCATCAGCGGCGATTCCGACAGCAGCCTGAGCAAGACCCGCTACACCGCAGGGTTTGGCGTGGCCTGGTAACGCGGCATCGAGCACCCTGGCAACCTGCGCGGATATTGATTACCTTGTGTTGAGATCCATTCCCATATGCCATGGGCGGCGAAACAACCCAGGAGTCATACATTGAGCGCGCACGTTGCCAGGAACGCCCGAGAGCTGTTGCTCAAGGAATACCGTGGGGCCTTGGCCACACAATCCAAAGCCATGCCCGGTTTTCCCTTCGGTTCGGTCGTGCCGTACTGCCTCGACGAGCAGGGCCACCCGCTGATCCTGATCAGCCGCATCGCCCAGCACACCCACAACCTGCAGAACGACCCCAAGTGTTCGTTGCTGGTGGGTGAGCGCGAAGCGGCCGATGTGCAGGCCGTCGGACGCCTGACCTACCTGGCGCAAGCCCGGAAGCTGGAAGACGAAGCCGCCATCGACGCCGCTGCCGAGCGCTACTACCGCTACTTCCCGGACTCGGCCAACTACCACAAGGCCCACGATTTCGATTTCTGGGTGCTCCAGCCGGTGCGCCACCGGTATATCGGCGGGTTCGGCGCGATCCACTGGGTCGACCACCTGACCTTGGCCAATCCGTTCGCGGGCAACGCCGAACGCAGCATGATCGAACACATGAACAGCGATCACGCCAAGGCCATCGCCCATTACGTCAACCTTGCTGGTTTACCGACGACCGAGCCTGCGCAACTGGCCGGCATCGACAGCGAAGGCATGCACCTGCGTGTCGGCCAGTCGCTGCACTGGCTGCCGTTTGGCGAACCTTGCAACACGCCGACACAAGTACGCGAAGCCTTGGTTTCATTGGCTCACGCCGAATCCTGGCCGAAAAAATCAGACGTTAGTGCTTGAATTCACGAAAAGGCGACGTCATCTAAGGTGAACTAGCAAGGCATTCTTGCGTTGAGGAACCATTTGATGCGCCCTTTTTTGTTGCTTTTTCTCTTGTTCCCGGTGCTGGAGCTGTTCGTATTCGTCCAAGTCAGCGGTGCGATTGGATTTTTCCCGGCTCTGCTGCTGATCATTCTCGGCTCGATGCTCGGCGTGCTGGTGCTGCGCGTCGCCGGGCTGGCGACGGCACTGCGTGCCCGTGAAAGCCTGAACCGCGGTGAGCTGCCCGCCCAGACCATGCTCGAAGGCCTGATGATGGCCCTGGCCGGTGGCCTGTTGATCCTGCCGGGTTTCATCAGCGACGTGGTGGGCCTGGTCATGCTGCTGCCGGTCACGCGCAAATTGCTGGCCGGCAAGATGCGCCAGCGTGCCGAAGAAGCGGCCCTGCGCCAGCGTGCTTTTGCCGACGACCTGCAACCCCGTGGCGGCCCGGCCCCGCGCCAGCCCTTGGGGCGTGAAGGCGATGTGATCGAAGGCGAATTCGAACACCGCGACAACAAATAACCGCTTCACCGGCACGGCACCTTCGGGTGCCGTGTTGCATTCATCCTTGAGTCAATCCAAAAAAATTTCCGGCGCTGGCCCTTGTAATAAGCCTGGGCGCCCTTATGTAACGGTCACCGCAAGGTTTCTGGTGGTGACACTAGACAGACTTCCGCGGTTCGCCCAGCGAGCCGCGACCGGCACCGCCGGAATTTAACCCGCCGGAATTGATACCGGCCGATGAAAAACACAATTAGGAGAGATCGACAATGAAGCTTCGTCCTCTGCATGACCGCGTCGTCATCCGTCGCAGTGAAGAAGAAAAGAAAACCGCCGGCGGGATCGTCCTGCCAGGTTCGGCTGCTGAAAAAGCCAACCACGGTGTGATTCTTGCTGCGGGTCCAGGCAAGGCTCTGGAAAACGGTGAAGTACGTGCGCTGGCCGTGAAAGTGGGTGACAAGGTTGTTTTCGGCCCTTACTCCGGCAGCAACACTGTGAAAATCGACGGCGAAGACCTGCTGGTAATGGCTGAGAACGAAATTCTCGCCGTACTGGAAGACTGATTTCCCCGCTCATTTTCCGTTTACTCCAAAGTATTTAAGGAATATCGATCATGGCTGCTAAAGAAGTTAAATTCGGCGACTCCGCCCGCAAAAAAATGCTCACCGGTGTCAACGTCCTGGCTGACGCAGTAAAAGCGACCCTGGGCCCGAAAGGCCGTAACGTGATCATCGAGAAGAGCTTCGGCGCTCCGACCATCACCAAGGACGGCGTTTCCGTCGCCAAAGAAATCGAACTGGAAGACCGTTTCGAAAACATGGGCGCGCAGCTGGTCAAAGACGTTGCCTCCCGTGCCAACGATGACGCCGGTGACGGCACCACCACCGCGACCGTACTGGCTCAGGCCATCGTCAACGAAGGCTACAAGGCCGTCGCTGCCGGCATGAACCCAATGGACCTCAAGCGCGGTATCGACAAGGCGACCATCGCCATCGTTGCCGAGCTGAAAAACCTGTCCAAGCCATGCGCTGACACCAAGGCTATCGCTCAGGTAGGTACCATCTCCGCCAACTCCGACAGCTCCATCGGCGACATCATTGCCGAAGCCATGGAAAAAGTCGGCAAAGAAGGCGTGATCACCGTTGAAGAAGGCTCGGGCCTGGAAAACGAACTGTCGGTTGTAGAAGGCATGCAGTTCGACCGTGGCTACCTGTCCCCGTACTTCGTCAACAAGCCAGACACCATGGTTGCTGAGCTGGACAGCCCGCTGATCCTGCTGGTCGACAAAAAGATCTCCAACATCCGCGAAATGCTGCCAGTGCTGGAAGCCGTTGCCAAAGCCGGCCGCCCATTGCTGATCGTTTCCGAAGACGTTGAAGGCGAAGCCCTGGCGACTCTGGTTGTGAACAACATGCGTGGCATCGTCAAGGTTGCAGCCGTCAAGGCTCCAGGCTTCGGCGACCGTCGCAAGGCCATGCTGCAGGACATCGCCGTATTGACCGGCGGTACCGTTATCTCCGAAGAGATCGGCCTGAGCCTGGAAAGCGCCACCCTGGAAAACCTGGGTAGCGCCAAGCGTGTAACCATCTCCAAGGAAAACACCATCATCGTTGACGGTGCTGGCGTTGAAGGTGACATCGAGTCGCGTATCGCTCAGATCCGCGCTCAAGTAGCCGAGACTTCCTCGGACTACGACCGTGAAAAACTGCAAGAGCGTCTGGCCAAGCTGTCCGGCGGCGTTGCAGTGATCAAGGTTGGCGCCGGTTCCGAAGTCGAAATGAAAGAGAAGAAGGCCCGCGTTGAAGACGCCCTGCACGCAACCCGTGCAGCCGTTGAAGAAGGCGTGGTACCTGGCGGTGGCGTTGCGCTGATCCGTGCTCTGGAAGCCCTGACCAACCTGACCGG
Organism: Pseudomonas sp. R4-35-07; assembly: GCF_003852235.1. Classification (NCBI taxonomy): domain Bacteria; kingdom Pseudomonadati; phylum Pseudomonadota; class Gammaproteobacteria; order Pseudomonadales; family Pseudomonadaceae; genus Pseudomonas; species Pseudomonas sp. R4-35-07. The sequence goes on along the minus strand of NZ_CP027732.1, from coordinate 4,662,082 downwards.
CGACAACGCTGACCAGAACGTTGGTATCGCTGTACTGCGTCGTGCCGTTGAAGCACCGCTGCGCCAGATCGCTGCCAACTCCGGCGACGAGCCAAGCGTTGTGGTCAACGAAGTCAAGAACGGCAAAGGTAACTACGGTTACAACGCTGCGACTGGCGTCTACGGCGACATGATCGAAATGGGCATCCTGGACCCAACCAAGGTGACGCGTTCCGCGCTGCAAGCGGCAGCCTCCATCGGCGGCCTGATCCTGACCACCGAAGCTGCAATCGCCGACAAGCCTAAGGCTGAAGGCGCTGGCGGCGGCGGTATGCCAGACATGGGCGGCATGGGTGGTATGGGCGGCATGATGTAAGCCAGCCTTACCCGGCTACTGAAAAACCCCGCCTGCAGTGATGCAGGCGGGGTTTTTTATGGATGTTGCGCAAGCCGTCAACGGGACGTGGCGGGCTTCGATGGCCGGTACAACAGTAGGCAATACATGCCCAGGCAGATCAGCCAGCAAAATATCGCCGTCCAGATGTTGTGGGAAAAAAAGTGCGCCCCTTGCAGCATGCGGCTCACTGAAAACACGCTGCCCAAGCCCACCGCGAAGATAAACGCGTTGCGCGCCATGCGTGGCCGCCGATCCCGCAGGGCAAAAAACCAAGCGAACAAGGCAAACCCGGTTGCCGCATGTCCGCCGGGCCAGCAGCGACCGGGTTTATCGGTCGGCGGGCGAGGGCTAAGCAGTTCGCTGTAAATTTCCTGGCCACCGAATTCCTTGAGGCTCCAGGGGCATTGCACTGCGGTAATGGTCTTCAACGGCGCCACGAAAGCCGTCGCCATTGCCAGGGACAGCACCAGGCAGACCAGTTCGCGGCGGTAGGGCTTGAGTCGCTGCAGGATGAAACTGCCCACCAGCCCGAGAATCGCCAGTACCGAAAACAGGATCACCAGTTGCTTGGCGCGATCATGCAGGATGTCTTCGAGAAAGAAGCTATAGCGGCCGATGAAGCCGCCTTGCTCGGCATCGTAGAAGCGTTTGGCCAGGTCCATGTCCAGCGAGGTCAGCTGCAGAAGCAGCAAGACCAATGCGGCGCCGACGGGGAGGCACAGACACAGCCAAAAATTAAGCGGTTTAGAAACGGGTAGGGAGGCGGGGGGCTTCATGACGAACCTTGGTAAAAAACGTCCCGTACTCACTCGCACGGGACGTTTTGATTAGCGTGTGCTCAGGGCTGGGGCCTCTTCCTTGGGGGCTCTCCAACTCAGCAGTTGTTGCTTGTAGTCGTAGCTGGCGGCTTGGTAATAGGTGATCGCCCGCTGGATCAACGGGTCGTCGCTGCCGGCGCGCAGTTCCTGGCTGTCCCCCAGCGCCTGGTCATGACGACGCAGGCCTTTGCGCGGGCTGAGAATCGCCAGGTTCGTGCCGTCAAAAAGGCCAAGGTGCTGGTAGTTGCCGACCACCACGCGCGGTGGCAGCGGGTTATCTTGCAACAGGTTGCGGCCAAAGAATGTCGATTCGTAGCTCAGGTTGATCAAGCCCAGCAGCGTCGGCGCCAGGTCGATCTGGCTGGCCAGTTGCGCGGTTTCCCGGGCGTCGATCAGCTTCGGTGCATAGATGAACAGGGGGATCTGGTAGTTGGTGATGGGCAAGTCTTCCTTGCCTGCACTGCCGGCGGTGTGGTCGGCGACGAACACGAAGATCGTGTTATCGAACCAGGGCTTCTGGCGCGCCGCGTCGAGGAACTGGCCGATGGCGTAGTCGGTGTATTTCACCGCGCCGTCACGGCCCTTGCCGGATTTGATATCGATACGCCCGTCCGGGTAGGTGTAGGGACGGTGGTTGGAGGTGGTCATCAACTGCAGCAAAAACGGCTGCTGCTTGGCGTAGTCGGCATCGGCCAGATTCAGGGTTTGTTTGTACAGGTCCTCGTCGGCCATGCCCCAGGCGTTTTTAAACGAGATTTGCGCTTCGGGCACGCTGCTCTGGTCGACGACGCGATAGCCATTGCCGCTGAAAAACGCATTCATATTGTCGAAGTAACCGCGCCCGCCGTAGACGAACACGCTGTCGTAGCCAATGGCGGAAAGCTGCTGCCCCAGGCTGGCGAAACCGCTTTCGCGGCCGATGCGCTTGACGATAGAGCGCCCAGGCGTAGGAGGAACCGCCAGGGTGATGGCTTCCAGGCCACGGTCGGTACGCGTACCGGTGGCATAGAAGTTATTGAAGTACAGGCTCTGTTGGCGCAGCGCATCGAGGTTGGGCGTGAGGTGGCGCTCGTCGCCGTTGCTGCCCATGTATTTGGCGCTGAAGCTCTCGATGGTGACCAGCACGATATTGGGCTTGCGCAGGGTTCCGGGGTTGGTGATGGCGCGGCGGATATCCAGGGGGTCCTGGTCGATGAAACGGGCGTTAGGTTCGCTGAGTTCGGCGCGCAATTGCTTGGCGATCACATCGGTTGGCAGGCTTTTGTAGAACTGCGTGTAATCCAGTTCGTTGTTACGGAACGCGGCAAAGAACTGATAAGGGCCATTGCTGGCCAGTTCGTTTTTGTAGGCGTTGCCACCTTGGGTGCGCGGGCTGTCCTGGCTGATCAATTGCAGGCTGAGGCCGGCGACCACCAGCAAGGCCACTGCATTCACCAACCGGCCACGCAGCGCCGGCAGGGGCGCGGCCATCGCGGCGTTGAAGGGCTTGCGCAGGGCCACGCTGAGGATCAGCGCGAGCATCGCCAAAAGGCTGAGCAGCTTGCCGATCGGGTAGGACTCCAGCAGGTTGTTCAACACCTCATCGGAGTACACCAGGTAATCAACGGCGATAAAGTTGAAGCGCACGCCGAATTCATCCCAGAACAGCCATTCGGCCACCGACGTGAACAGCATCGCGAACAGGCTCACCGTGAGCAGCGCTTGCAGGAACCAGCGATGACCGCGGCGGCGCCACAGCGCCGGCGGGCACAGCAACAGGTACAGCCCCAGCGGTAACGCCGCGTAGGCCAGGAAGCCGAGGTCGTAGAGCAAGCCCACGCCGAACACCGGCAGCAGGTTACCGCCGACTTCATCCAGGTGAGTGATGAGCAGCACGCTGCGGGTCAACAGGAAAACAACCAGCCAGGCGCCGGTTATCAACAGCAGATAGCGCACAGGCGCAGTTTTGGGGAGCCCCATGTCAAATTTCCTTTTATCAATGGCGGCGATCTTCGCGCTGACACTGTAGTCAGTTTGTGAAGCTATAGTGAAAAACTCGTTTGGCTGCCCAATCAGTTGAAAACCTTTATCGACGGGGCTCGCCGCTCTATCCCTGAGCCGCACTTGGCCTTAAGCTGCGCGAGCCAACACGGCCGTTACCGCGTACGGAGACACTGCCCATGCGAATTTTATTGGTTGAAGACAACCGCGATATTCTGGCCAACTTGGCCGATTACCTGGGGCTCAAAGGCTACACAGTGGACTGTGCGCAGGACGGTTTGTCGGGCCTGCACCTGGCCGCCACCGAGCATTACGACTTGATCGTGCTCGACATCATGCTGCCCGGCATCGATGGCTACACCCTGTGCAAACGCCTGCGTGAAGATGCACGCCGCGACACGCCAGTGATCATGCTCACCGCCCGCGACCAGTTGGATGACCGGCTGCAGGGCTTCAAGTCCGGGGCCGATGACTACCTGCTCAAGCCGTTCGCCTTGTCCGAACTGGCCGCCCGCATCGAAGCGGTTCTGCGCCGGGCCCAGGGTGGCGGGCGGCGTGTGTTGCAAGTGGGCGACCTGCATTACGACCTCGACACCCTGGAGGTCACGCGCGAAGGGCGCATGCTCAAGCTCAACCCGGTCGGCCTGAAGCTGCTGGCAGTGTTGATGCAGAAAAGCCCGCACGTATTGCGTCGGGAAATCCTCGAAGAAGCCTTGTGGGGCGATGATTGCCCGGACAGCGACAGCCTGCGCAGCCACGTCCACCAATTGCGCCAAGTGATCGACAAACCTTTCGCCAAGCCGCTGCTGCAAACGGTGCACGGTGTGGGTTATCGCCTCGCCGAGGGACGTGATGGAGTTTAAGCAAAGCCTTGCCCAGCGGATCATCATCGCCTTTGCCTTGATGAGCGCGTTGGTGGCGGGGGCTTTCGCCATGGGCATCGTCGCGACGGTGCACCTGGTGGAAGAGAAGTTGATTTCGGCGGGCCTGGGCGGCGATCTGCAACGGCTGCTGTTGATGGACAGCATGGAAGACTGGCGACACCGGCCGGAGCCTGACCAGTTGTTTTATTTCAGCGGCGGCCCCGGCGATTTCGAGCTGCCCAAGGACCTGCGGCATCTGGACCCAGGCTTTCATGAAGTGTTTCGCGAGTCGCTGTCGTACCACGCCATGGTCGAAGTGATCGATGGCCGACGTTATGTGCTGCTGCAGGACCAAAGCGATTTCGAAGAGCGCGAGCGCGTCCTGTTTGCCGTGGTGCTGGTGGGCTTCGTGCTCAGCCTGGCGCTGGCGGTGTTCCTCGGCTGGGTGCTGGCGCGCAAGGTGATGGCGCCGGTGGTACGGCTGGCGCGTCAGGTGCGCCATCGCGACCAGTTGCTCGGGCTTGCCCCGCCTCTGGCGCCGGATTATGCCGCCGACGAAGTGGGCGAGTTGGCGGTGGCGTTCGATGCCACCCTGGGTCGCTTGCGCCAGGCGCTGTCTCGCGAGCAATTGTTTACCAGCGATGTGAGCCATGAGTTGCGCACACCCTTGATGGTGCTGGCCAGTTCCTGCGAGCTGCTGCTGGAAAACCCGGCAATCGATCAACGGGGGCGTAACCAGGTCCAGCGAATCGCCCGGGCCTGTGAAGAAATGCGCGAGCTGGTGCAGACCTTCCTGATGCTGGCCCGTGCCCAGCATGACGATGCCGCCATGTCGGCCCAGGTCAACCTGACACAGGTGGCTGAGGACCTGATCGGGATCTGGCGCGGGCCCATCGAGCAAAAGGGCCTTGAACTGATCTACTGCCCAGGCAATCCGCTGGACACACGCTACAACACGACCTTCCTGCATGCGGTGATGGGCAATCTGTTGCGCAATGCACTGCATTACACCGAGCAAGGGTTTATCCGCCTCACCCTGGAGCCCAGCGGTTTTGTGGTGGAGGATACCGGTGTGGGCATTCCTGAAGACAAGCGTGAGGCGATGTTCGAGCCGTTTGTGCGGGGCAGCGAGAAGCGCGGCGAGGGGCTAGGGTTGGGCTTGTCGCTGGTGCAGCGCATCTGTGAGAACCAAGGCTGGAGCGTGACCCTGAGCACCATGGAGCCCAATGGTTGCCGTTTTCATGTCGAATTGGATCAAGTCAAAACCTGACCGCTCAGTCTGACAATTTGCTGCTGCACGACGCCGGTTTTTCAGCGAAGATGGCCCGATGCTACTGAATGTTTCTGTAAAGTCTTGAAATGTATGCAATTGGACAGGACAAGTTTTTCACAACGAGTTGACTTGTTGATCACAGTTCGCTGCTTAGGGTTGTAGGCATCAGTAATTGGAGATGTAAGATGCCTTCGCCGATCAAGTTAGAGTTTTCTGAAAAGTACGACGATAACCACGCTCACCGCTATTTGCTCAAGCATCAGGACAATCTGGCCCGCCGGTGGTCCCACAAACGCGACGAGCAGCTGGCGCGCGCTGCGCTGGCCATGGCCGGTGAGCCAAGCCTGGTATTGGACTTGCCGTGTGGTGCCGGTCGGTTTTGGCCGTTGCTGGCCGAGAAACCCAACCGCGTGATCATCGGGGCCGACAATTCGGCGTCGATGTTGAAGGTCGCCACGGTGGCCCAACCCCCGGAAGTGGTGAAACGGGTACGTCCTTTGCAGACATCTGCCTTTGATATCGATTTGCCAGATAATTCGGTCGACAGTATTTTCTGCATGCGCCTGATGCACCACATCGGTGACCCAGCGCACAGGATGACAATACTGCGGGAGTTTCAACGTGTTACCCGTGACAGCGTGATTATCTCGCTGTGGGTGGATGGCAATTTCAAGGCGTGGAAGCGTAAGCGCGCCGAAGTGCGTCGTCGTAAGAAAGGTGAGCAGGAAGGTTACCAAAACCGGTTTGTGTTACCGGCTGCTACTGTCGAGGCAGAATTCGAGCAGGCCGGTTTCCGGGTTCAGGAATCCCTGGACTTCATGCCGCTCTACGCCATGTGGCGAGTCTATGTATTGCGTAAGAGGTAACAGGATGGCAGTTGAGTGCGTAGTCGGCAGTCATGTAGCTCCCGAAGAACGATTTGATTTTTTCTGGCGCCAGCAGGGCGAATGGGTAGAAGAGCCCAATCGTCGGCGTGGCGGTGAAAGTGGCGTACAGCGGGTGGTCAGTTCCAATGGCCGTTTGCTCTACTGCAAGCGCCAGACCGGCCACATCTACCGCAGTTGGCTGCATCCGTTTGGACGTCCGACCGTGTTGCGTGAACGTGATGCCCTCAGGGGCCTGCGCTTGCTCGATGTACGGGTGCCGGAGATGGTGTTTTGCGAGGCGCGACGCGACCCTGAGCATCAATGGAAAGCCATGCTGGTGACCGCTTCGCTGGACGGTTTCGACGAGATCGAAAACTGGTACGCCGCCGGTGGCCGTGAGCAATACGGTGAGGAGGTGCATGAACGCCTGCTCAAGGAGCTGGCCGGGACCCTGGCGCGCATGCACAAAGGGCGCTGGCAGCATGGTTGCCTGTATATCAAGCACATCTTCGTACGGGTCACCGGCGAGGGCGATGCGGTGACCGTGGAAGTGGCGTTGCTGGACTTTGAAAAATGTCGCCAGCGTCTGACCGCTTATCGGGCCGCCTCCCATGACATGCTGCAATTGCGCCGCCATTCGTCGTGGAACGATACCGACTGGAAAAAACTCAGCTACTTTTATGAGACGGCGTTTGGCAGCGCTATCAAGGGTTTAACCAGATGAAGCTAGAAATAGCACGAGGTGTGTTCCTGGTCGGGGCGTTGGGCATTGCAGCCCTCGCCCTGGCTGCGTGGGAACAGCCTCGCACACAGGTACTCAGTGCGGCGCAAGGCGGTGGGCTATGCCTGCAGCCACGTGTCGCCAAGGTCAGTGTGGCGGCCAAGCCCGATCATGAATTGCTGTTATTCATGTTCGGGATGTCTCAAGCGATGAGGCCGCAAAGTTGAAGCGATTGAACCCCCCGGAAAGGGCCTTGCGATGCGAGGCCCTTTTTTTGCCTGGGTGAGCGTGAATCAGATCAGGTGCAGGTGGTTATCCCAAAACCCCGCCGGCAATTCCAACGGTTTGGCCAGTAACTGTTTCTGGCGGCAATCATAGAAGCGGCAACGCCCCTGGCCTGACGTGACAACGAAGCCGTCCGCTACCGCACCCACACCGGCACAGTCGGGCAATGGCCCATCCAGGCGCAACTCGCCGCTGTCCATGCCCCAGATAAAGAAGCGGTTGCCACGCGGCGCCGTCAACGCCACCAGCCGCAGCTCACTGTGCACCGCGACGCTGGCGGTGTAGTGCCCCATCGCCTGCAACTGCGCATCGGCCACCGCAAAGGCCACGAATGGCTGGCCCGGACGCTTGATCGCGAGCAGCTCGGACCGCTCCTGGGACGGCCCCATGAACTGCTGCCCTGTGAGGATGGTGCCATCGCTGGCGATTCCCATATGGCGCACGCTGTTCATCTGCTGGCCCAGGGTTTCCTTGCTGATCAGGCGGCCGTCGCGGTGCATCAGCACCAGGCTCGGCTCCATGGCATTGAGGTTCATCTCCACACGGCTTTCGGCTTCGGTACGAATGCCGCCGTTGGCCACCACCAGGGTTTCGCCATCGGGCATCCAAGAGACCTGGTGCGGGCCGATGCCATGGGTGGAGATTTCTGCGCTGTGCACCAACCGCTCGCCTTCGAACCGATACACGCCGAGCAAGCCACGGCCGGGATCGGACGTGTCGTTCTCGGTGGCGTACAGCCAGTCACCGCTCTTGTGGATCACCGCGTGCCCATAGAAGTGGCGATTGGGGTTCGAGGTGATGGTCTGCAGGAGCGTGCCATCACGCAGATCGACCAGGTAACTCTCAGTGCCCGGGCGACGGGCGACGAACAGCGCGATCGGCAGCGTCGGGTGGTTGACGATGTCGTGGCAGCGCTGGCCGACCTCGGTGGCGAACACCTGCGTGCCGTCCAGGCGATAACCGACGGCATAGTGCTTGCCGTCGGCGTCATCGCGCGCCGACAGCAGCAGGGGGCCCTTGTCTTTTTGCTTGAACAGCGTCCAGCCGCCCAACGTCAGTGCACTGAGCAGCACGCTGCCAACCGCCAAAGCCTGTCGCCTGAGCATCATCAGTCACCGTCGTTGGCGTTGAAGCCCAATTGGATGCCCAGCGCCTTGGCCAACTCGCCTTCATGCAGGCGATGGACCACGTTGAGGCTGTCATAGAGATCGTTGAGCTGCTGGCGCCCGGCGTCATCGTTCAACAGTTCGTTGAGGGAGCGCTGGTTGCTGGCGAACAGTTTCAGTGACGCGGCATACGCAGCGTCGATCTTGTCGGCCAGGGCTTTCTGATCGGCCGGCAACAGGCCGCGCAGGCCTTTGTTGTCGACGCCCACCCACACGGTCTGGGCTGCCGCGAGGCTGGCTTCCAGGCTCTGCAGGGACGACTGGCTGCGCCAGGCATCGGCCTGGAACGGTTGCGGGATGCCCTTGGTCTGGCGGCCCATCGGCGTGCCGAGTTTTTTCTTCAGGGTATCCAGGGCGGTCACTTGCACGCGCAGCAGGTCGGCAATGGCTTCGTGGGAATCGGCGTAGCGCTGGTTCGGAAACTTGCTCATCTGCGCCAGCATGCCGTCGGTGCTGTTCCAGCTGGCCAGGATCTCTTCGGCCAGGGCTTTCTGACGCTCGCCGATGGCCATCAGCAGCGGGCAATAACGGGCTTTCTGGGCTTCGTCGGCGACGTCAGGCTTGGCGTCGTAGAGGATGTATTCGTAGGCGGACAGGCCTTGCACCACCACACTGGATTTGGCGAGGGCGGCGCCGTCGATCTGTGGCTGGCTGGCGACCAGCTGTTCGACCTGGCGCCCCACCAGGTTTTTCTTGTCCGGCCAGAACTGCACCTGCCAGGCGCGGTTGCCTTCAGCCAGCGGACCGATCAGCAGCGGTTGCAACTCGGCCCAGGCTTTTTGCGCGTGGAGGAAGTCGGCGCGGGCGGTGTCCAGGCTTTCCTTGCCCTGGCAGTAGGCGAGGGCGCTGACGGCCAGTTGGCGGTCGGCTTCAACCCAGCGGCTATACGTGGGCAGGATGACTTGCTTGGCGATGGCCGCCGAGGTCACCGCTTGCGGGTCCTGGGGCGAGCAGGCGCCGAGGGCAAGGGCGGCCAGGCTGGTGAACAACAACTTGGGACGGAACATGTCGAGCTCCCTTCTGTAATTGGGGCAAAGCTTATAGAGAATTCAGAAATGCCAGCAACGCGGCGCGCTGCTCGGCGTTGAACGACAACACATGCTGCTGCGCCGCTTGCGCTTGCCCGCCATGCCAGAGCACGGCTTCGAGCAGGTTGCGGGCGCGGCCGTCATGCAGGAACTGGGTGTGACCACTCACGGTATGCGTCAGGCCGATGCCCCACAACGGCGGGGTACGCCAGTCGCGGCCACCGGCCTTGAATTCGGTACGGTTGTCGGCAAGCCCTTCGCCCATGTCGTGCAGCAGCAAGTCGCTGTAGGGGCGGATCACTTGGTTGGCCAGCTCAGGTTCGGCGGCGTTGGCGGCCGTGGTGAACGTCGGCTTATGACAGCCCTGGCAGCCGGCCTGGAAGAACAGGTTTTTACCGGCCAGCACCTGCGGCGCATCGACGTCGCGGCGCACCGGCACGGCGAGGTTACGCGTATAGAACAGCACCAGGCGCAGGATGTTGTCGCTGACTTCCGGCTCGCCTTCGGGGCCGTTGCCGTTGGGTGCCTGTTTGCAGGCGACTTGGGCGTCGGTGCAGTCATCGAAGGGTCTCAGGGAGGTGGTGAGGCCCATATCACCAGAAAACGCGTGAACATTTTGTTGATTGAGGTTGGGTTGCCCGGCTTTCCAGCCAAATCGCCCCAGCACGGTTTTTTGCGCGGCGTCATCCCACACCTGATTCGCCCGGCCGATGATGGCCTCACGGTCAGCGGTTTTCGGATCGGTGTTGCGCAGGATATCGGCGTCGCTGATGGCTTCGAGCAGCCCCAGGCCGATCATTGGCGGGGCGATGCGCGCAGAGAAACGCGTGTCGGGGTGCATCGGGCCGTAGGCGAGCTGGGTGATCTGCAGGTCGGGCTTGCGCAACTCGACCACCGTACCGTCCTTGAACTGGACGTTGACCGGTGTGTAATCGACCCGCACCTTGCCTTCCGGCGCTACGCCGGGCACGGCCATGTCCTGCAGTTGCCCACCATAGACCGGCTCGGGCACCACGCCGAGTTGTTCGATGAGCTTGGCGTAAGGTGCGGCATCCGGGATAGATAAGCGGACCAGCATCGACACGGCATTGGGCGCATCGGCCAGCGGCGGGTGGCCCCGGCCGTCCTTGATATGGCAGTTCTGGCAGGCGTTGGTATTGAACAGCGGACCCAGGCCGTCACGCGCGGTGGTGGTCGAAGGCGCGATCACCCAGGGGCTGCGAAAGAAACTGTTGCCGACGCTGAAGTCCAGGCGGCGGGTGGGCGCCAGGTTGGCCGAGGGCAGGGAAAACGCGTTCTGGTCGCGCTTGTTCACCGTGGTGGCACCGCCAGCGCGCGCTTCACCCGGTTCGGCCTGGGTAAACTGCGGGGCGTCGTCGCAGGCGGTCAGGCCCAGGGCCATCAACGCTGCGCACAGGTGAAGTAGCGAACGGAACATCGAGTTTCCTGAACGAAGGCGAAAAATGTGGGGGCAAAGTCTAACAGGGCGGGGCAGTTTGAATAAGAGCAATTATCGTTTGGTGGCATCCCGATTCATTCCGCTAGAATGAGCGCACATTTTTTTCTGGAGGTGGCCAATGCAGGCTCTCGACGCTTTGCTCAACCGTGTTTCCGTGCCGCGCCTGCTGGAACCGGCACCGACCCAGGAGCAGCGCGACGTGCTGTTCGCCGCCGCCATGCGTGCGCCCGACCACGGCCAACTGCGCCCGTGGCGCTTCCTCACCGTGGAAGGCACGGCCCGTGAGCGGATGGGCACGCTGCTCGCCGAAGCTGCGCGCTTGCAGGATGCCGACGCCCCGCAAGCCGCCATCGACAAAGCCCAGAACGGCCCGTTGCGCGCGCCGCTGGTAGTGGTGGTGATTGCGCGTTTGCAGGAGCACTTCAAGGTGCCCAAATCCGAACAATTGCTGGCCGCTGCCTGCGCGGCTCACGGCATTCTGCTGGCGGCGTATGCCCAGGGGATTGGTGCCGTGTGGCGCACGGGTGAGTTGTCCTACTCGGCCCACGTCGCCAAGGGCCTGGGGCTGGTACCCGGCGAGGAAGTGATTGGCTTTCTCTACCTGGGTACCCCCCAGAACCCGCCGCGCACCGCGCCGAAGGAAGATCTGACACCGTTCGTCCAAGGCTGGACCGGTCTCTAAGACAAAAGTGATCCCAATGTAGGAGGGGGCTTGCTCCCGATGGCGTTGTGTCAGTGACAGATAAGTTGGCTGACACTCCGTCATCGGGAGCAAGCCCCCTCCCACAGTGGGTCTGTGGTGTTGTCTGGATATCAGGCTGATCCATCAACCTCATTTGCTGGCTGACCGGATGCCCCAAGCGGTACTCGGTCCAAATGTGGGAGGGGGCTTGCCCCCGATGGCGGGGTGTCAGTTACAAACAATTTGACTGACACTCTGTCATCGTGGGCAAGCCCCCTCCCACATTGATGTGTGTTGTTTCTTAAACCTTGAACTGATCCATCAACTTCATTTGCTGGCTGGCCAAAGCATTGAGCTGGCTGCTGATGGCTGCCGATTCGGTGGCTTGGCCGGTGAGGGTTTCGGTGACGGTTCGGATCGCGGAGACGTTGCGATTGACCTCTTCAGCCACCGCGCTCTGCTGTTCGGCGGCGCTGGCGATTTGCAGGTTCATGTCGCTGATCACCGTCACCGCGTCGCTGATTTTGCCCAGGGCCTGCACGGCCTGATGGATCTGCCCGGCATTGCTTTGGGCCTGATGCTGGCTCGAATGCATGGTCGCCACCACGCCACGGGTGCCGCTCTGGATACGTTCGATCACCACGCGAATTTCCTCGACCGAATCCTGGGTGCGCTTGGCCAGGTTACGCACCTCATCGGCCACCACCGCAAAACCACGTCCGCTTTCCCCGGCGCGCGCCGCTTCGATCGCCGCGTTCAACGCCAGCAGGTTGGTCTGTTCGGCAATGCTGCGGATCACTTCCAGGACTGAACCGATCTGTTCGCTGTTGACGGCCAACGCCTCGACTTCGCCGACGGCCTTGCTGACTTCTTCGGCAAGCGTGGTGATATCGCGGGTGCTTTGTTCGATGATCGACATGCCTTCGCGTGCCGACTGATCCGCGCCGCGTGCCGCGCTGGCGGCATTGGAGGCGCTGTTGGCGACGTCATGGGCGGTGGCGCTCATCTCATTGGACGCGGTGGCCACCTGGTCGATTTCGCGAAATTGCACCTGCATGCCTTCGCTGGTCTGGCGCGCAATGGCCGAGGACTGATCGGCAGTGCCGCGCGCTTCGGTGATGCTTTGCTTGATCTGCGCGATAGTTGGTTGCAGCTTGTCGAGGAAGCGGTTGAACCAGTTCACCAGCTCGCCCAGTTCGTCTTTTTTGCTGTAGGCCAGGCGCTGGGTGAGGTCGCCGTCGCCGCTGGCGATGTCTTTGAGCATGGCCGCCACGCTGTTGATCGGGCGGGTCACGCCAGTGGCCGTCAGCCAGATCAGCAGCAGGCCTACCAGGCCGGCCGCAGCCGCTACCAGCAAGGCCTTGAGGGTGCCTGTGGCTTGTGCGTCATCAAGCACACCTTGCAGCTTCACGTTATCGGCCAGCATCACCGCTTTGGGCAGTTTGATCACCACGCCCCAGGATTTGGCGTCGGGTATCGGCTTGACGGGGTACACGGCGCGAATGGTCTCGTCCTGCTCGCGGATCATGGGGCGGTCGCTGGCGAGCAACTGTACGATCTCCTTGCCTTCGGCGCCAAGCGTGTCGATCAGGTTCTTGCCCACTCTGGCCGGTTCACCGCTGTAGGCCGCGATCAGGCCGGTGCTGGACAGCACCTCCAAGTGCGCCGCGCCGTTGAACAGGTCTTTCTGCGCCGCGTCGGTGACCGCTTGCAGGGCGTTGAGGGCGATATCGACACCGACGACGCCGATAACCTTGCCATCCACGATCAAGGGCAGGGAGATGGTGGTCATCAGCACGGGTTTGCCGGCCACCGTGTCTTCGTAGGGGTCCAACAGGCACGTAGTGCGAGTGTCCCGTGGGCAGGTGTACCAAATGTTGTAGGGCGTGCCGCTGAGGTTGAGGCTGGTTTTCGTCAGGTCATCTTCAACCATGATCGTGTTCAGGCTGGCGCCGCCGGCCCGGCTCCAGTAGCTGGAGAAGCGGCCTTTTTCGTTGGAGACGCGTGCTTTGTCGTCGACGAACTCGCTGTCCTTGCCATCCAGTCCGTTGGGTTCGAACGACAGCCAGATGCCCAGCACCTTGGTGTTACGCTCAAAAGCGGTTTTTACGCTCTGGTTGATGTCTTCGCGCAAGGCACCCGCGTCCAGCGAGCGCTTGGCCCCCAGGGTGCGCAGGTCTTTGACTTGATCGGCGAGAGCGGTGACCACTAGCAGGTTTTCGTTGAAGGTTTTCTGCAACTGCACGGCCTGTTCGGCCGCCTTGGCTTGCAGCAGCTGTTCTACGCTGGCAGTCAGCATTCGTGAGCTTGAGTCACTGACCAATTGATCGTTCTGGTTGGTGTTGTAGATGTTGATGCCGACCACCAGTGCGATCACCCCTAACAGGCAGAGGCCGGACAGCAGCACGATTTTCAAGCGGATAGAGAGGGTGTCGAACATAGGTTCACTCACGAATGGACTTGTTGAGATGCGCAGAGCCAAGTCCATTCGGCGCCATGTCTGAAACATCGGCGTAACAAATCAATTCATGAGTGACAGGCGATGAGCGGTAGGAAAACCCCTACACACACGTTATACGGGCCGTGCAAGCCGTTCGGGGCGCGACCAGATCCACAGGTTGCCCAGGCTCATGCCGGCGATTGCCAGGTAGATCGGCCAGCCATGATCAAGCATTACCAGCATCAGGGCGGCGCACAGCAACATGCTGACGGTGGCGCTGACTTTGGCCCGGCGCGCGATGATCTTGCCATTGCGCCAGTTGAACAGGATCGGCCCGAACAGGCGGTGGTTTTCCAGCCAGGCGCTGAGGCGTGGCGAGCTTTTGGTCGCGGCCCAGGCGGCAAGCAGGATGAATTCGGTGGTGGGCAAACCCGGTATGACAATCGCCACCAAGCCGATCCCCAGGCTGACGTAGGCCAGCAGGCCGTAGAGGATCTGCGCGATTTTCGAGGTGGATTGGGTTTTGCCGGTCATGGTGTGTGCAATCAGGAGGTCACAAGAAATCAGCTTGAAATAGGGTCAAAGTGTGGGAGGGGGCTTGCTCCCGATGAGGGCGTGTCAGTCACTGAATGCGTCGACTGATACGCCGCCATCGGGAGCAAGCCCCCTCCCACAGTTGATTGCATTTCAATTCAGGATCAAGTCGCAATCAGGCCAGTTCAGGGGCGCTAGCGTACGCCTGTTCCAGCAAGACGGTGAAGCGTACAAACGCATCGATTGCGCCTTTATCCATGGCGGCTTCTTCCTCGGCGCTCAATAGCATTGCATCGAGGGTGCGAGTGAAGCTTTTCCAGCCTTCGACACGGCCGCCCGCCGGCTCGCCCAGGTGACGGGCGCCGAAGGTTTCGCTCAGGCCCAGGCCCACGGCACGTTTGATCAGGAAGGCAGCGCCCAGTTTGGAGCCTTCGGAGACGAACAGCCAGCCCAGGGCTTGGGCCACACTCGGGTTGTTCACGGCCCCGGCAACCGGGGCCGGCACGTCGGTGTCGAGGTCGCCCAGGTCGAGTCTGGCGGCGTCTGCGCGGCAGCGTTCGGCCAGGTTGGGGATGATCCGGTTCAGTTCGGCATCGTTGTACAGCGCCACCAACTCCGATTGGAACAGGTATTGCGCCACCACGAAGCGGGCAAAGTTGGCCTGGGTTGCAAACGGCGCGTGGGCCTTCACCAACGCGTCGAGCCTGGTGTGTGGCGCGTGGGTGATCTGGTTCAGGCGCTGGGAGCGCAGGCTTGGACGTTCTGCGGTAGGAGAAGCGGTCATGAAAAAGTCCTTGAGAGGGGGAGCGCCTTTCTGGCTCTGAAGAGAGCGGTTATCAACTAGACGAACAGGAAGACGCGGCACAGTAAAAATTCCGCATCTCTCCGCTCGAACATCGCGGCGAGATGCAGCGGGTGGCGTCAGATGTCCCAGATCACATTGATCGCGAAGTTGCGACCCGGCTGGGTCAGGCGATCGAGGTTGGCCGGGCCGGTCACCGCGGCTTCGCCGACGCTGTCGTAGCTGCGTACGTCATCCCAGTTCCAGTACTTCTTGTCGGTGAGGTTGTAGACGCCGCCGTTGATGGTCACGTCGTGGGTGACTTTGTAGTAGGCGCTCAGGTCGAGAATGCCGAACCCCGGCGTCTTGAACGGGCCGCTGGTATCGCCGTCCGGGGCGTGGAAGGTGCTGCTGTCGACGCGATTCTGTTTCTTCACCAGGGTCCAGCTCAGCAGGCCGCCGTAGCTGTCCTGATCGTAGCCCAGGCCGAAGACGCCCTTGAGCGGGTTGACGCTGTTGAGCGGCTGGCCGTTGTCGTCGTTGCGGCCATGGGCGTAGGACACCGCTCCCTGGGTGTACAGGCCCTGCGGCGCACCGAAGGCGTCCAGGTTCAGGCGGCCCTTAGCTTCGGCGCCCTTGATGGTGGCGCGTTTGATATTCACCGCCTGGAACTGCTCGACGGTGCCACCGACCACCGCGTTGTCTTCGTCGATGAAGTCGCGGTATTTGTTATAGAACACCGCGATTTCAAACGAGCCCTCGTCGAACTTGCCGCGAAGCCCGGTTTCGATACCCTTGCTGGTTTCCGGCTTGAGGTCGGGGTTGGGCTCCACGGTGTAGCCCAGGTTGAGGTTTTCGAAGCGGCCGTACAGCGCCTTGGCGGACGGTGTGCGGAAACCTTCGGCGTATTGGCCGAACCAGGTGTATTGATCGGTCAGGGCGTAGGTCAGGCCGAACTTGGGCGTGACGCGGTGCCAGGTTTTGTCCTTGCCATCGACTGCATATTCACCGGTGGGGTTTACGGTGCTGAGGAATTCCTCGGTCAGCTTGGGCTTGAGCCGGGTGTAGTCGTAGCGTACGGCGGGCAGGAAGGTCCATTTATTCCAGCTGATCTGGTCCTGGGCGAACAGCGAATAGGTGTTGATGGTCGGGTCGGGGAAGTCGCTGGATTTCTTCACGCTGTCGCTGGCCGACGGGCTGGGCGCGCCGATGGCGGTGCAGCCGCTGCCGACCGCCAGGCAGGTGGCGCTGCCTTCGCGCGAACCAGTGACTTTCTGCTGCTTGAGGGTGGTGCCGTAGGTCACATGGTGCTCGGTGTCGCCCAGGCTGAAGGCCTTGTCCAGTTGCGCGTCGAAGACCCACTGCTTTTCTTCGTACAGGGTGTCGCGGGTGCGCAATACGCGACGGCCCGGCTGATAGATTTCAGCGGTGGTCTGGTCGGTCTTGGCGATCTGGTAGTTGAGGCTGGTCTTGATGCGGTCGGCCATCGGCGAGTCGAGGGCGAAGCTGTTTTCCAGGCCGAAACGTTCACGGGTAATGGTGTCGTTGCCGCGACGGTCACGGTACAGGTTGAAACCACGGCCACCGATGAACGGGCCGCCCACCGCATTCTTCAGGTTGACGTCGCGATCATCCTTGTACTTCTCGTACGTCAGGCCCAGGCGGTTATCGTCGCCATAATTCCAACCCAGTTTGGCCAGCACGTTGGTGGTGCGTGCGTCCTCCGGGTTGGCGCCGGTGCGGGCCAGGCCGGTGGCATTGTTGCCGTCATAGGCTTCGGTTTCGTGACCGTTGCGCTGGCTCAGGTGCAGCAAACCGTCGACGTCCTGCACACGGCCGGCGACGGTGGCGGAGGTCAGCCAGCTTTCGTCGGCGGAGCTGTAGCCGGTCTTCAGGCGGGCGCCGACGTCCTGGCCGGGCTGGATGATGTCATCCGGGTCGAGGGTGAAATAGCTCACCGCGCCGCCAATGGCGCTGCTGCCGTACAGGGCCGAGGCGGGCCCGCGCAGGATCTCCACGCGCTTGACGATTTCCGGGTCGACGTAGTTGCGCCGGGTCTTGGCGTAGGGGCCATTGAAGAAGTTGTCGGGCACTTCCACGCCGTCGACCTGGGTAAGAATGCGGTCGCCGTCGATACCGCGAATGTTATAGCCGGCATTGCCCGAGCGCGTACCGGCGCCGCCCACCGACACGCCCGGTTCGTAGCGCACCAGCTCACGGGTGGTGTTGACGTTCTGGCGGTCCAGTTCCTGGCGGTCGTGCACGCTGACCATGCTCGGTACGCTGTTCACATCCTGCTCGGTACGGGTGGCACTGATGGTTACCTGCTGCAGGTTGAGGGCGCCGCCGGCGGCACGTTTCTCCAGGACGATGTTGTTGTTGCCCAGCTTGCGATAGCTCAGGTTGGTCCCCACCAACAGCCGCTCCAGCGCTTTCTCCGGCGACAACGCTCCGCGCACGCCAGGGGACGACACACCCTGGCCCAACTCAGCCGGCAGGCCGACTTGCCAGCCGGTCACGCCGGTGAACGCGTTCAGCGCCGACACCAAGGGCTGCTGTTCGATGCTGAAAGTGTAGGTGCCTTGGCTGCGCGGTGCGGGTTCGGCGGCAGTGGCGGCCATTGCCGGCACGCCGGCCATCAGTATGGCGGCGGTCAGCAGAGAAAGGACGGGCGAACAAGACCGGCGGTTGAAACGAGAGGACATCGAGAGCGCTCCGGAGATACGAATCTTATAGTTGCGAACCGAACCAAATAGGAATCAGTTGCATTGGCTATAACGAGACGTATCGCCGTTCAGCATCGAGTAAAAATAATTCTCATTTAGTTCAAGATCACCAGCGCCGGGTATTCCGACAGCTTGGCCGAGGTGATGTGGGCCAGGGAGCGCACCACGTCCAGCGGTTGGTCGAGGCGATAGTTACCGGTGACGGCGACACTGGCGAGCCTTTCGTTGGTGTTGACGATCCAGCCCGGATAATAGCGACGCAGCTCCGCCAGCACTTCGCCCATCGGGCAGTTTTCGAACACCAGTCGGCCTTGGACCCAGGCCAGGTCCTTGCCGGCGTCCAGCTTGGCCGGCTGGCCGAAGCCCTTGGGGCCGATGCGGATGCTTTCACCGGCACTCAGGCGCACCCGGGCGTCGTCGACGGTGTTGCTCAGGTCGACATCGCCGCGCTGCACTTGCACCTGGGCTTCGCCGTCGAGATAGCGCACGGCGAACGCGGTGTCGCGCACGCTGGCGCGCACCGGGCCGGCGTCAATTTCCAGCGGCAGGCCACGGCTGGGGGCGATGTCGAAAAACGCTTCGCCCTGGTAGAGGCGGGCGATGCGCTGGTGGTCCTTGATGCGGCTGGAAAACGCCGAATTGGTGTTCAGCAATACGTTGGCGCCCTCGTCCAGTTGCAGGCGCTGGCGTTCACCGACCACGGTGAGGTGGTCGGCCTGCAGGCGTACCGGCAGGTTGCTGAAGCTGAACAGGCCGAGCAGCAGCACGGCGGCGGTGGCCAGGGGTTTCCAATGCGGTTTGATCCGGCGCCAGGCGCTCGGCGTGCGTGGCGCGGCCAGGGCCACGGCGGCGCTGTGTACGGGCGCGCCACCCCAGGCGGCCTGGGCTTTGCTGAAGGCGTGGGCGTGCGCGGGGTCCTCGGCCAGCCAGGCTTGGAACGCAGCTTGTTGGCCGGGTTGCGGGCACTGCAAGGCGATCAGCCAATCGAGGGCTTGGTCCATGGCCGTGTCTTGCAGCACCTCATGAGCCAGCGCATGGGGGCGCAGTTTAGTCGGGTCGGTCACGGTGTTCCTCGGGTCTTCGCCACGTTCTGTTCATTTTTCCTACAGCCTGGATCGACACTTCTGTCGGCGTGAAGCTTAAGGCTGATCCAGCCGTTCGGCCACACCTACACAGATGGCCATGATCAACTTCAGTTCCTTTTGTACGGTGCTCAAGGACACCTGCAGCTGATCGGCGATCTCTTGGTAGCTGCAACCGTGCAGGCGGCTGAGGATGAAGATCCGCTGCTGGCGAGCGCTCAACTGGCCCAGGCTGACGCTCAGGTGCTCGAGCAATTGCTCGGCCTGGGTCGCGTCTTCGGGTGTGCTGATCGGGGCGGCAACGCTTTGCAGGATATCCAGCGGGACATCTTCCTGCAGGGTGCGGGCCTGGATCCTGCGCGCACGCAAATGATCCAGCGCCAGGTTGCGCGCGGTCTGGTAGACGAAGGGTTCAAGGTGGTCGATCGACCGCTCACTCAGGGCCCGGGTCACGCGCAGGTAGGTTTCCTGCAACAGGTCCTCGGCGGTGCTGTGGTTATTCACCATGCGTTGCAGCGTGCGCAGCAGAATCACCCGTTGGGTGAGAAAGACGTGGTTGAAGCGAGATTGGCTCACAGTGATACCAGACCGATTTGCAGTTAATGATAATGCTTATCATCAACTCAAATGGCAAGTGGCTTGATCGTTCCCACGCTTTGCGTGGGAATTCATCCTGTGACGCTCCGCGTCACAACCTCCGGAGCGCGACGCAGAGCGTCCGGCGCTGCATTCCCACGCAGCGCGTGGGAATGAGCAGGTCGTGTTACTCGGCGTTGCACAGCGCCAGGCAGTTATCCAGCATCCGGTTCGAGAAGCCCCACTCGTTGTCATACCAAGCCAGCACTTTAAGCAACTTGCCGCTCACCTTGGTGTGATTGGCATCGAAGATCGAAGACAGCGGGTTATGGTTGAAGTCACTGGAAACCAGCGGCAGGGTGTTGTAGCCGAGGATTTTCGAATGCTGGCTGGCGTGCTTCAACAGCGCGTTGACTTCATCGGCCGTGGCTTCTTTTTTCAACTGCACCGTAAGGTCCACCAGCGACACGTTGATCACCGGCACGCGCACGGCCATGCCGGTCAGCTTGCCCGCCAGTTCCGGCAATACCAGGCCGACGGCTTCAGCGGCGCCGGTCTTGCTCGGGATCATGTTCTGGGTGGCCGAACGTGCGCGGTACGGGTCGGTGTGGTAGACGTCGGTGAGGTTCTGGTCGTTGGTGTAGGCGTGAATCGTGGTCATCAGGCCGCTTTCGATGCCCAGTTCGCGGTGCAGCACTTGGGCCACCGGCGCCAGGCAGTTGGTGGTGCACGACGCGTTGGAAATGATCTGGTGCGATTGACGCAAAATGTCATGGTTAACGCCATAGACCACGGTCGCATCCGCGCCCTTGGCCGGGGCAGAGATGATCACCTTGCGCGCACCGGCGCTAATATGGGCGGCGGCCTTGTCACGATCGGTGAACAGGCCGGTGCATTCGAACACCACGTCGATCTTGTGCGCGGCCCACGGCAGGTCGGCCGGGTTGCGAATGGCACTCACGGCGATCCGGTCGCCATTGACGGTCAGGCTTTCCTGATCGTGGGCTACCTCTGCTTCGAATGTGCCATGCACGGTGTCATATTTGAGCAGGTGGGCATTGATCGAGCTGTCGCCCAGATCATTGATGGCGACGATCTGCAAATCCTGGCGATAGCCTTGGGTATACAGTGCGCGCAGAACATTACGGCCGATACGGCCAAAACCGTTGATTGCGATACGTAGAGTCATTGGAAAGTGCCTATCGTCGATTTGTTGTAAGAATTACAAGATTATTCGCATAAAAATAGAAAACAAGCCTTTTTAGTGGCAATATTTTGTTCAATCTACAACGAGTGACCTGAATCAACTGGTCCGATGATCCAAACGACTGCCTGCCATCCATGCGCTGCGGGCGTTTGATCAGCATAGACACTCAGGTCGCCACATCCGTTAGCCTGGAGTTCTATACATGCATCCCCGCGTCCTTGAGGTCACCGAACGGCTTATCGCCCGCAGCCGCGCCACACGCGAGGCTTACCTTGCGCTCATTCGCGGCGCAGCCAGCGACGGTCCGATGCGCGGCAAGCTGCAGTGCGCCAACTTCGCCCACGGCGTGGCCGGTTGCGGCACCGAAGACAAAAACAGTCTGCGCATGATGAATGCCGCCAACGTGGCAATTGTTTCTTCATATAACGACATGCTCTCGGCGCATCAGCCGTACGAACACTTCCCTGAACAAATCAAGAAAGCCCTGCGCGAAGTCGGCTCGGTCGGCCAGTTCGCCGGCGGCACGCCCGCCATGTGCGATGGCGTGACCCAAGGCGAGCCGGGTATGGAGCTGAGCCTGCTCAGCCGTGAAGTGATCGCCATGTCCACGGCGGTCGCGCTGTCCCATAACATGTTCGACGCCGCGTTGATGCTGGGCATCTGCGACAAGATCGTCCCCGGCCTGATGATGGGCGCGCTGCGCTACGGCCACCTGCCGATGATCTTCGTGCCCGGCGGGCCGATGCCGTCGGGCATCTCCAACAAGCAGAAAGCTGATGTGCGCCAGCGCTACGCCGAAGGCAAGGCCACCCGCGAAGAGCTGCTGGAATCGGAAATGAAGTCCTACCACAGCCCCGGCACCTGCACCTTCTACGGCACCGCCAATACCAACCAGCTGTTGATGGAAGTGATGGGCCTGCACCTGCCGGGCGCCTCGTTCGTCAATCCGTATACACCGCTGCGCGATGCACTCACCCGCGAGGCCGCACACCAGGTCACACGCCTGACCAAGGCCAACGGCAACTTCACGCCGATCGGCGAGATCGTCGACGAGAAGTCACTCGTCAATTCCATCGTCGCCCTCAACGCCACGGGCGGGTCCACCAACCACACCCTGCACATGCCGGCCATCGCCATGTCGGCGGGCATTATCCTGACCTGGCAGGACATGGCCGACCTCTCCGAAGTGGTGCCGACCCTGTCGCACGTGTACCCGAACGGCAAGGCTGACATCAACCACTTCCAGGCGGCGGGCGGCATGTCGTTCCTGATCCGCGAACTGCTCGAAGCCGGCCTGCTGCACGAAGACGTCAACACCGTGGCGGGCAAGGGCTTGAGCCGTTACACCCAGGAACCGTTCCTGGTCGACGGCGAACTGATCTGGCGCGAAGGCCCCATCGAAAGCCTCGATGAAACCATCCTGCGCCCCGTGGCCCGTGCGTTTTCGCCCGAAGGCGGCCTGCGGGTGATGGAAGGCAACCTCGGCCGTGGCGTGATGAAAGTTTCGGCAGTAGCGCCCGAGCACCAAGTGGTCGAAGCGCCGGCGGTGGTGTTCCAGGACCAACAGGACCTGGCTGACGCCTTCAAGGCGGGCCAGCTGGAAAAAGACTTTGTCGCGGTGATGCGCTTCCAGGGCCCGCGCTCCAACGGCATGCCCGAATTGCACAAGATGACGCCGTTCCTTGGCGTGTTGCAGGACCGTGGGTTCAAAGTCGCCCTGGTGACAGACGGGCGTATGTCCGGCGCCTCGGGTAAGATTCCCGCCGCGATCCACGTCAATCCCGAAGCCCAGAGCGGCGGGCCGCTGGCGCGGGTCCAGGATGGCGATATCATTCGCGTCGATGGCGTTACCGGCACCCTGGAGCTTAAGGTGGACGCCGAAGAATTTGCCGCGCGCACGCCGGCCACGGGCCTGCTGGGCAATAACGTGGGCGCCGGTCGCGAGTTGTTTGCATTCATGCGCTTGGCCGCAAGCTCCGCAGAGCAAGGCGCCAGCGCCTTTACCTGTGCCTTGGAGACGCTTAAGTGAAGTTAGCGCTGGTCGGTGACATCGGGGGTACCAACGCCCGTTTTGCGTTGTGGCGGGATCAGGCACTGCATTCGATCCGCGTGCAGGCCACGGTGGATCACGCAAGCCCTGAGGAGGCCATCAAGGTCTATCTCAAGGAGGTAGGCCTGGTGCTGGGTGACATTGGTGCGGTGTGCCTGTCGGTGGCCGGCCCGGTGAGCGGCGATGAATTCAAGTTCACCAACAATCACTGGCGCCTGAGCAAGACGGCTTTCTGCCAGGCGTTGCAGGTGGACGAATTGCTGCTGGTCAACGATTTCTCGGCCATGGCCCTGGGCATGACTCGCCTGCAGCCCGATGAATTTCGCGTGGTGTGCGAGGGTACTCCGGAGCCGTTGCGCCCGGCCGTGGTGATCGGCCCGGGCACCGGGCTGGGGGTCGGTACCTTGCTGGACCTCGGCGCAGGCCGTTGGGCGGCGTTGCCGGGGGAGGGCGGCCATGTCGACCTGCCCCTGAGCAGCCCGCGTGAAACCCAGTTGTGGCAACACATCTACAGCGAGATCGGCCATGTCAGCGCTGAAACCGCGTTGAGCGGGGGCGGTTTGCCGCGCCTGTACCGGGCGATCTGTGCGGTGGACGGGCACACACCGGTACTGCACACGCCCGAGGCCATCACGGCGGCGGGGTTGGCGGGCGATCCGGTGGCGCTGGAAGTGCTCGACCAGTTCTGCATCTGGCTGGGCCGAGTGGCCGGCAACAATGTGCTGACCACGGGCGGGCGTGGCGGTGTGTATATCGTGGGCGGGGTGATACCGAGGTTTGCCGACTTTTTTATCCGCAGCGGTTTTGCCAGGAGCTTTGCCGACAAAGGCTGCATGAGTGACTACTTCAAGGGCATCCCGGTGTGGCTGGTGACCGCGCCGTATTCCGGGTTGACCGGCGCGGGTGTGGCGCTTGAGCAGGCATTTGCTTAGGCTGTGACGGCCTCATCGGGGGCAAGCCCCCTCCCACATTTGAAGGCGTTCACAATTCAAGGTGTGGGAGGGGGCTTGCCCCCGATGAGGCCATCAAGAGCACCTCATAACAACAAGGAGGACCCCGTGAGCGTAATCAGTAAATCGATTCTCCTCGTCGACGACGACCAGGAAATCCGCGAATTGCTGCAAACCTACCTCAGTCGCGCCGGCTTCCAGGTCCGTGGCGTGGCCGATGGCGCGGGGTTCCGCCAGGCGATGAACGAGGCGCCGTGCGACTTGGTCATCCTGGATGTGATGTTGCCCGATGAAGACGGTTTCAGCCTCTGCCGCTGGATCCGCCAGCATCCGCGCCAGGCGCAGGTGCCGATCATCATGCTCACCGCCAGTTCCGACGAAGCCGACCGCGTGATCGGCCTGGAACTGGGCGCCGATGACTATATCGGCAAGCCGTTCAGCCCCCGCGAGCTGCAGGCGCGGATCAAGGCGCTGCTGCGACGCTGCCAGTTCGGCCAGGAGCGCAGCAGTGGCGGCGAGGTGTTGGTGTTCGATGAATGGCGCCTGGATATGATCAGCCATCGCCTGTTTCATGTGGACGGCGAAGAGGTGATCCTCTCCGGCGCCGACTTTGCCTTGCTCAAGTTGTTTCTCGACCATCCGCAACAGATCCTCGACCGCGACACCATCGGCAACGCTACCCGGGGCCGCGACCTGATGCCGCTGGACCGCATTGTCGACATGGCTGTCAGCCGCCTGCGCCAGCGCCTGCGCGATACCGAAAAACCACCCCGGCTGATCCGCACCGTGCGCGGCAGCGGCTATCAACTGGCAGCCAGCGTGGTTGCCGGCAATGCCCACTGAACGCCTGCGTGAACTACGCCGGCGGATCCCGGTACCGCGTTCGCTGCTGGGGCGGATGTTACTGCTGACCCTGTTGGCGGTGCTGTTTGCCCAGGCGTTATCCAGCGTAATCTGGGTGTCGCAACTGCGCGCTACCCAGCTCGAAGGCCTGGTGACGGCTGCCCGTAGCCTGGCGCATTCGATGACCGCCAGCGTGAGTTATTTTCGTTCATTACCGGTGGCCTATCGCCCGCTGGTGCTCGACCAGTTGCGCAGCATGGGCGGCACGCGTTTTGTGGTGACCCTCAATGATCGCCCGCTGGATATGCAGGTCTTGCCCGAAACCCCGCGCAAGCAGGCGGTGCTGGTGGCCGTGGACGACGTGCTGCGCCAGACCCTCGGCGCCGATGTGCATATTTCGGTGGAGTTCGTCAGCGCCGAAGACCTGCGCATTTTCAACGCCGGGCTCAAGCTCGACGAACTGCCGCGCTCCTGGGCTCACTACGCGTTGACCCTGGAGCCGGTCAACCCGCCGGTGCTCGTCACCCAGATCCAGCTCGCTCCCGGTGAGTGGTTATACATCGCCTCGCTGCTGCCCGAACCCTACACCAGCCTTGAAGAACAAGGCCTGCCAGCCCAGCAGGTGTGGTTTATCGTGTTGACCAGCGGTTTCCTGCTGCTGTTCATCGGCTTGCTGGTGCATTGGCAGAGCCGCCCGCTCAAGCGCCTGGCGCGGGCGGCGCGGGACATGTCCCTGGGAGCGGATGTAGAGCCGGTGGCCGAAGGCGGCGGCAGTGAAGTGGTGGAAGTCGGCCGTGCGTTCAATGCCATGCGTGAGCGCATCAGCCGTTACCTGACTGAGCGCAGCCAGCTGTTCAGCGCGATTTCCCATGACTTGCGCACACCCATCACACGCCTGCGCCTGCGCGTGGAATTGCTCGAAGACGAGAACCTGCAAGCCAAATTCGGCCGCGACCTGGATGAGTTGGAATTGCTGGTCAAAGGCGCGTTGCAATGCGTGAAAGACACCGATATCCACGAGAACATCCAGCCGGTGGACCTCAACCACGTGCTCGAATGCCTGGTGGAGCCTTACCTCGCGCCCAACGGCAATGGGCGGGTGACCCAGCATGGGCAGGCCCTGACCACCTATCCGGGCAAGCCGCTGGCGCTCAAGCGCTGCATCGGCAACCTGATCGACAATGCGCTGAAATACGGGCAGAACGCGCATTTGCACATCGAGGACGATGGCGCCGAGTTCATCCTGCATGTGGACGACGAAGGCCCCGGCGTGCCGGAACAGCGGTTGGAGCAGGTGTTCGAACCGCACTTTCGCCTGGCCGGGCAGCAGCAGGGCTATGGGCTGGGGTTGGGGATTGCACGCAATATCGCCCATAGCCATGGCGGTGAGGTGAGTTTGCAGAATTTGCGCGAGGGTGGGTTGCGGGTGACCCTCCAGCTACCGCGCGGATTAGACTGAATACACGCAGGACCAAATGTGGGAGGGGGCTTGCTCCCGATGGCGGTCTATCAGCTACACATCAGCTGACTGACCCACCGCTATCGGGAGCAAGCCCCCTCCCACATTTTGTCTGTGTCAGGTCAGATGCTTTGACGCAGTCTGGCCAAGTCTCTTAACGGCGGCGCGCCAAACAACCGGCTGTACTCCCGGCTGAACTGCGACGGGCTTTCATACCCCACCCGATACCCCGCAGCCGAGGCCTCCAACCCTTCGGCAATCATCAGCCGCCGAGCTTCCTGCAAGCGCAGTTGTTTCTGGTATTGCAGCGGGCTCATGGCGGTGATCGCCTTGAAGCGGTGGTGCAGGGTCGAGACGCTCAGGTTCACTTCCCTGGCCAGGTCATCGATGCGCAGCGGCTGTTCGTAGTTGCCGTTCAACCACTTGATCGCCTGGCTCACCCGGTGGCTCTGGCTGTTGGCCACGGCAATTTCATACAGGCGATAGCCTTGGGGCCCGCGCAACAAGCGGTAGAGAATTTCGCGGTTGATCAGCGGGGCAAGCATCGCGATATCTTTGGGCGTATCCAGCAGGCGGGTCAGGCGTAGCACTGCATCAAGCAACTGATGGTCGATGCGGTCGACGTACATGCCTCGGGAAGTTGGACGCGACGGCACACCCATCGGGCCGGCTTCGGCGATCAGTGCGGTGAGCTGGGCCGGGTCGATATTGATGCGCACCGACAGGTTGGGGTCTTCGGGGGTGGCGTCGATAATTCGCCCGGCCACCGGCATGGCGACCGAGAACACCAAATAATTGAGCGGGTCGTAGGCAAAGATTTCGTCGGCCAGGCGCACTTCCTTGCTGCCACTGGCGAGGATGCACAGTGCCGGCTCCACCAGCACCGGCATGAAGTCACGCGGCGTGTTGTGGCGGTTCAGGTACAGCGAAGTGATCGCCGTGCCGTAGGAGCCATCTTCCCAGGTATGGCGGTGCACAATGCTGGCCAGTTCGGCACGCTGCTTTTCCATCTCGGCATCGAGGGGCATGGGCTTGAGGTCGGGCGACGACATGGGGCGTCCTCTACACACTGGTTGAATGGTGCTCAGCTTAGTGGTGGGTATTCAAAAAGTGTTACGTCGATTCTGCACAATCCTTGCCTGATCCTGCGGCTTATCGTGAATCAGGCAAGCAAGGCGGCTGTCATCTCCCTGAAACATGCCGTTCGGGCCTGGAATAAATCCAGCGCTGGAACGTCATGCCTACGCTTCTCGCAGGATTGTGCAATAAGCCGGCAGGAATTGACTAACCGTGCCCACACCGGCGCCGCTATCTTTGATCCTGTGGCAACACGCCCTCACAGTGCTTGCCGAGCATCACTTCTCAACGGGAGAGTCGAACATGTCCACCCCCATTCCCGCGAGCCATATGGCCTTTGTCCGTGCCCGTACCGGGTGCAGCACCGAACTCGGTGCACGCTTGAGCAGCTTGATCGAACCGGGCCGACAGGCTCAGGGTTGCCTGCAATTTACCGTGCAGCATTCCCAGACCGATCCCGATGTATGGCTGATTTCGGGCTTCTGGAGCAGCGAGCAGGCGATGAGCGCCTACTTCAATTCTCCGGCCCTGATGATCTTCACCGAGTTGCTGAACGACATGGTCGTGCGCAGCATGGACTTCCAGACCTTCACCGATGCATCCGCCGTCAAAGCCTACGGCGAGTACCTGCAACTGGCCGGCTAGAGCGTTAGAATGGCCGACTTTTCATTGGCCAGGACGTTCAAACATGGCACGTAAACAATTTGCCCACCACGAAGCCGTTTCCGCCGTAGTACCGGGAGAGGGCGGCTACAGTGCCGCCATCGCCGTCAAGGCACTGGATGGCATGGGTGCACCGCGCTTTCACAAGATTCTCGATGGGCAGACGTTCAAGACGGCTTCCGACGCCGATGAAGCGGCGGCGGCGCGGCTTGAATGCCTGGTCGACGTGGATGCAGAGGGTCAACTTGCCTGGGCAACTGCCTCCAACTAAAGGCCACCGACGATCCAAATGTGGGAGGGGGCTTGCTCCCGATAGCGGTGTATCAGCTACACATTAGTTGACTGACACACCGCAATCGGGAGCAAGCCCCCTCCCACAGGTTGACTGTGTTTCAGTCAGGCTTTTTGGCGCCTGGGCGGTACATCTTGAACAGCGCCTCCGGCCCCAGCTGGAAATAATCCGCCGGGCCGCCACCGCGTAAAATCGGCTCGGCGGCGGCGGTGTCGTAGATCCCGTCCTTGAGCAGCCATTTGGCGATGTGCACCGCGACCACTTCGCCCAGCACCAGCCAGCTGGGTACCAG
This sequence comes from Pseudomonas sp. R4-35-07, assembly GCF_003852235.1. Classification (NCBI taxonomy): domain Bacteria; kingdom Pseudomonadati; phylum Pseudomonadota; class Gammaproteobacteria; order Pseudomonadales; family Pseudomonadaceae; genus Pseudomonas; species Pseudomonas sp. R4-35-07. Next base: position 4,633,593 of record NZ_CP027732.1, on the reverse strand, counting down.
CTGCTGGTCGGCGCGTTGCAGCTGGATAATCTGCGTCACCTTGCATTCGAACGACACCGGGCTCTCGCCCACTCGCGGTACGCCGACGACTTTCGACGCCACCGGCGTCAGGCCGGACAACTCGAATTCATTCACCTCTGGCGAAACGGCTGCGCAACTCTGGTTCATCTGCTCGGCCAGTGGGCGGGTCGCTAGGTTCCACACAAACTCGCCGGTCTGCTCGATATTGTTCAGGCTGTCTTTGCGCCCCACGCTGGAAAATCCAATGATCGGCGGAATGTAGTTGAACGCATTGAAGAAACTGTAGGGCGCCAGGTTAAGGCGGCCCTCGCGGTCGTGGGATGAGATCCAGCCGATCGGGCGTGGGCCGACGATGGCATTGAACGGGTCATGGGGCAGGCCGTGGCCGTTGGCGGGTTCGTAGAAATGGATATCGTCGGACATGGGCCGGGGTTCCTGCTGCGGGATCTGGGAGGCAGCCATAGTGCAATCCATGACGGCCAATTTCCATCGACAATATGGAATTTTCATTCCTCGCCCACCTATTTTTCACAGCTCCCCGTTCAGTCTGCGCGCCAGGTCGACACCCCTATAAGTCGGCCATTGAATGACTGAGCTTCGGAGCCTTCCCACCTATGAATAAACTTCCTCAGATCACCCTGGCGTTCTGGGTCATGAAAATCTGCGCAACCACCCTGGGCGAAACCGCCGGGGATTTGCTGTCGATGACGCTGAATGTCGGGTACGCCATCAGCTCGATGATCCTGATCAGCGTGTTCCTGGTCACCCTGGTGACGCAACTCTGGTCGAAAACCTACAACCCGGTGCTCTACTGGATCGTGATCCTGTCCACCAGCACAGCCGGCACCACGATGTCGGACTTCATGGACCGCACCCTCGGCCTGGGATACGCCACAGGGTCGATGATCCTGATCGTGATCTTGATGATCATCTTCGCGATGTGGCACCTCAGCGGTGATTCACTGAACGTGAACAAGGTGCAGACCTTCCGGGGCGAGTTGTTTTACTGGATGGCGATCCTGTTCTCCAACACCTTGGGCACGGCATTGGGCGATTTCCTGGCGGACGATTCGGGGCTCGGCTTTGCCGGCGGTGCGCTGTTGATCGGCTCGACCATCGCTGTGGTGGTGGCGCTGAAGTACTTCACCCGGATCTCGTCGGTGCTGTTGTTCTGGGTGGCGTTCGTGCTGACCCGGCCGTTTGGCGCGACGCTGGGCGACTTCCTGACCAAACCCCATGAAAAGGGCGGGTTGGATTTTGGCACCATTGGTTCGTCGGCGGTGTTGGCAGCGGTGCTGGTGGTGATGATTGCCGGCGCGTCGTATGCGCAGCGGCGCTATGGGCAACGCGAGGTCGCAGAGCTTTCCTGATTGAACAAACAACACAAACTAATGTGGGAGGGGGCTTGCCCCCGATGACGGTGTATCAGCTACACACTAGCTGACTGACACACCGCTATCGGGAGCAAGCCCCCTCCCACATTTTTTAGTCGGTGGTGATGCGCGAGTGTTTGCGTGTGTCTTTCATGGTCACGTAGACCACCAACGACACCGCGATACACGCGGTCACGTACCAGTAATAGCCGGTTTCCATGCCGATGCTCTTGAACCACAGCGCGATGTATTCAGCGGTGCCGCCGAAGATCGACACGGTCAGGGCATAGGGCAGGCCTACGCCCAGGGCGCGGATTTCAGTTGGGAACAGCTCGGCTTTCACCACTGCGTTGATCGAGGTATAGCCGCTGACGATGATCAGCGCCGCCATGATCAGGAAGAACGCGCCCCACCAGCTCTGGATGGTGTGCAGGGTGGTGAGGATCGGCACCGTGAACAGGGTACCGAGGATGCCGAAGGCGATCAGGATCGGCCGACGGCCAATCTTGTCCGACAGGCCGCCGACCAAGGGCTGCAGGCACATGAACAGGAACAGCGTCGCCGCCGAGATGGTGGTGGAGTCGGAGATGCTCATGCCGACGGTGTTCACCAGGTATTTCTGCATGTAGGTGGTGTAGGTGTAGAACGCCAGGGTGCCGCCCATGGTCAGGCCGACCACGGTGAGCAGTTCCTTGGGGTGGCGCATCAAGGTGCGCATCGCGCTTTCCTTGGCTTTTTCCTTCTTGGTGAACGACTCGGTTTCTTCCATGCCGCGCCGCAGGTACAGCGCAACCACTGCGCACAGCGCGCCGATGGCGAACGGAATGCGCCAGCCCCAGGCATACAGTTGCTCGGTGGTCAGCACTTGCTGCAGCACGATCAGCACCGCCAGGGCGATGAGCTGGCCCGAGATCAGGGTGACGTACTGGAAGCTGGAATAGAAACCACGACGCTCCTTGGTCGCCATTTCGCTGAGGTAAGTGGCGGAGGTGCCGTATTCGCCACCGACCGACAGCCCCTGCAGCAGGCGGGCAAACACCAGCAGGATGGGCGCACCGATACCGATGATTTCATAGCCTGGGCTCAGGGCAATTAACAGCGAGCCGAAGCACATCAGGTAGACCGAGGCCATCAGGGCTTTCTTGCGCCCGACCTTGTCGGCGTACAGGCCCATCAACCAGCCGCCGATCGGGCGCATCAAAAAGCCCACGGCGAAGATCGCGGCGGTATTGAGCAATTGGGCGGTGGTGTCGCCTTTGGGGAAGAAGGCTTTGGCGAAGTACAACGAGAAAGCGGCGTAGACGTACCAGTCGTACCACTCGACCATGTTGCCGACGGAGCCGCTGAAGATCGATCTGATCCGGCTGGAGGTTGTGCGTTCTTTTGCCGGCGCGGCCGCCGACCCCAGAGGCAGGGTGTTGGTGTTATCCATTGAAGGATCCTTCATCTAGTTGTTTTTATGGAGCGGCGCGTGCGCAGCCTGGTTCGGGCTGTAGCAGGAGCTGTGCCAGGTGGTTGAAGGCCCGGTTTAGAAGGGTTGCAGAATTTTTTTGAGCGGAATGTCGCTGATGGTTTTGGACTGATGAGCGGAAATCCGCTTATGGCTGCTGGCGTCATCGGGGGCAAGCCCCCTCCCACATTTTGACCTCATTGTTCCTGAATAAACGCGGACCACTGTGGGAGGGGGCTTGCCCCCGATGGCGATCTGAAGACCGCTAGAGAAATATCTCCCTTGCCAACCCATGCCGCTGCATCTTTTCATTGAGGGTCCGGCGCGGCAGTTGCAGTTCGGCCAGCACCGCCTTGATATCGCCTTTATGCCGGGTCAGGGCAGCTTTCAGGCAATGCGCCTCGAAGGCTTCCTGCTGCGCCGCCAAGGATTGCCCGGCCTCGATGCCCTCCGGTTCCGGCTCGCCAAGCCCCAGCACTTGGCGTTCGGCAGCGTTAGCGAGCTCGCGCACGTTGCCTGGCCAGTCATGACTGAGCAGGCGTCCCAGCGCCGGACCGCTTAGCGGCTCGGCGCTGCGTCCCAGGCGCTGGGCAGCGTCCTGGGCAAAATGCTCATACAGCAGCGGGATGTCTTCGCGCCGCTCGCGCAACGGCGGCAGGCGCAGTTGCGCGACGTTGAGACGATACGCTAGGTCTTCGCGAAAGCGCCCGGCGCGGGCCTCTTCCAACAAGTCCGGCTTGGTGGCCGCGATGATGCGTAAATCCACATGAATGCTCTGATTGGAACCCAGGCGCTCCAGCTTCTGCTCTTGCAACACGCGCAGCAGTTTTACCTGCTGGGCCAAGGGCATGCTTTCGATTTCATCGAGGAACAGCGTGCCGCCATGGGCGTATTCCAACTTGCCGATCCGCTTGCCCTGGGCGCCGGTGAACGCGCCGCTTTCATGGCCGAACAGCTCGGCTTCGAACAGCTGCTCGGGGATCGCGGCGCAGTTGAGCGCGACAAACGGCTTTTTCGCCCGCGGGCCGAAATCATGCAGGCAGCGCGCAACCAGCTCTTTGCCGCTGCCGGTCTCGCCGCGGATCAACACGTTGACCGGCAGCGTCGCCAGGTCCAGCACCTGGCGTCGCAGGGTTTGCAGGCTCTTGGATACCCCGAGCAGACTGGATTCCAGCTGGGCGCGATGATCGGCTTGGCGATGCAGGCGGCGGTTTTCCAGGATCAGCCCGCGTTTATCCAACGCGCGGCGCAGGCTATTGAGCAACGCATCCGGGCTGAAGGGTTTTTCCAGGAAGTCGTAGGCGCCGTCGCGCATGGCTTCGACGGCCATCGGCACGTCGCCATGGCCGGTGAGCAGGATGACCGGCAAGTCGGCATCGCGCCGCTGCACTTCGGCCAGCAGCTCCAGGCCGCTGAGGCCGGGCATGCGCACGTCGCTCAGGATCACGCCGGGGAAGTCCCTGGGCAACTGCGCCAGGCATTCCTCGGCACGGCTGAACAACTGCACCGCAAACCCGGACAGGCTCAACCATTGTTCGACGGCCGTACGAATGCTGGCTTCGTCATCCACCACAATCACCGCGTTCAACATAGGTCGGGCGTCTCCAGCGCGACAGGCAAGGTCAGGGTAAATATCGCGCCGTCGCCCCGGTTGCCGGCGATCAGGCGTCCGCCCAGTTCATGCACGATAGCGTAGGACACGGCCAGCCCCAAGCCGAGCCCGTCACCCACCGGCTTGGTGGTGAAGAAGGGGTCGAAGACATTGTTCAAGTGTTCTTCGGCAATCCCGCCGCCGCTGTCGCTGACGCTCAACTGCCAGAGCTGCTGGTCGGCGTGCAGGCGGATTTCCAGGCGTTTGCGCGGCTTGTCGGCCATGGCATCCAGAGCGTTGCGCAGCAGGTTGATCAGCACTTGTTCAAGGCGGATCGCGTCGCCGCGTACCCAGGCCGGGCGGGTCAGGTCCAGCACCACGCCGATGGCTTCATCGCGCAAGCGTGCGTCGAGCAGGTGCAGGGATTGATCGACCACGGTGGCCAGGTCCAGGCGTTCGCGCAGGCCGCTGGGGCTTTTACGCGCGAAGGTCTTGAGATGGCCCGTCAGCGCGGCCATGCGGGTGAGCATGTCATCCAGCGGTGTGAGTGCCTTGTAGGCATCGTCCACGCGGCCGTGGTCGAGCAACAGCCGCAGGGTCGCCAATTGCATGCGCTGGGCGGTCAGCGGTTGGTTGATTTCATGGGCGAGGGCAGCGGACATCTGCCCCAGTGCCGCCAGCTTCGCCGACTGCACCAGGCCATCCTGGGCGGTGCGCAGGGCCCGGGTGCGTTCCTCGACCAATTGCTCGAGCTCTTCACGGCTGCGTTGACGCAGACGCGCCAGGCGCCAGCGTTGGCTCAAAAACAGCACGAGGAACACCAATGCCAGCCAGGACCCGGCGGCGGCCAGGCCGGCGTTGCGTTGGTCTTCAAACGGGAACTGGGGTTTGCGCAGCAGGTGCAGGGTCCAGCCTTCGGCTTTGAGCGGCAGCGATTCCCAGATGTAGTTGGCGTTGCCGTCGGGGCCGTTGACGCGCATCAGGTGGCTGTTGTCGCCGAAGCGCTGCAAGGTGTTGGTCTCCAGCGGCTGCAGGTGTTTCTTGTCGTATTGACGGGTGGCCTTCAGTTCAGCCAGGTCGCTGGCCGACAGCGCCCGCAGGTTGCGGTAACGCCAGCCCGGCTGGTTGGCGATGAACACGATCCCGCGCGCGTCGCTGACCAGCAGCAGGTCGTTGCCCTGGGCCCATTCACGCTCAAGCTCGGGGAATTCGAGCTTGACCACCATGGCGCCGAGAAACTGCTCGTGTTCGTCGACCACTGCGCTGGAAAGAAAGTAACCCGGTATGCCGGTGGTCACCCCCACCGCGTAAAAGCGCCCGGTGCCCTGGCTCAGGGTCTGGCTGAAATACGGCCGAAACGCGTAGTTGTGCCCCACATAGCTGCTGGGCAGGTTCCAGTTGCTGGCGGCCACGGCCAGGCCGGTGCGGTCCATCAATTCGAGGGTGGAAGACTGGGCGGCGCCGTTGATGCGTTCCAGCTTGCGGTTGAGCAGGTCCTGGGTGGTGGCGTCCAGCGGGCCTTTCAAAGCGTTGATCATCTCCGAGTCCAGCGCCAGCACGGCGGGCAGGGCACGGTAGCGTTCGATCAGGGTGTGCAGCGAGTTGGCATACAGCGCCAGCTGTTGATTGGCACGGGCGGCGTCGTCCACCAAGGCCTGGCGTTCGGCATGGCGCGTGGCCACAGCTGCCGCCAGCAGCGCACCGGCGACGATCAGCAGGGAATAGAAGGTCAGGCGCAGGGGGCGAGGGATTGCGATCATACGAGGATGAACAGGCGCAGTGGGGGCGAGCACCATAGCATGGGCTGCCCGAAACTTGTGTGGGAGGGAGCAAGGCCCCCTCTTATCAAACAAAAAATAACTCATTGTTTTTGCTCTTAATTTCAAGCCGCTTTAACCAGCTGCATTCCTAACTTACGCGCCTTGCGCTCCAAGGCGCGCATCTGCCGGTCACGGCTTTTTTCTTCAAACTCCTCGATTCCTTTTTCAACGTACGGTTGACCTTTAGTCAGCATCGCGTAAATCAGCCGGGCCAGTTGATGCGCTGTCGCCTTGATTGCGCAGCAAGTATCCATTCGGGTTAGGCGCGCCCGATGGCTTGCTCCGATAAAGCTTTTATCATTGCGTGCGATAGAAGCGGCTTGCTTTAAAGCCTGTGCAGCTCGGTTAATCACTTTTAGAGATTTCCCGGGCAAGGGTTTTCCTCCCGAAATTCGCGTTGGCGGCGCGAGGCCCAGCCAGGAACAGAAGTGCTGTGAGGTCGGAAACCGTGACAAGTCCGATCCCAATTCGCTAGCCAAAACCAACGCCGTATCGATGCCGATAGTAGGAATTGCGGTTAAATCTACCCCCATCACCTTATTCAGCGCTCGATGCAGGGTCAATTGCTGCTCAGTGGAGCGGTGTGGGTTGCGCAGCGTTTTAGCTGGGAGCACGACCTCGTCTTGAAGAACAGGCAACCGTTCAAGTGCAAAGGCGATGGCTTGGTCGCATTCACCAATCTGTTTTTCAAGGAAGTCGTAAGCCGCCAGTTCCTGACTCAGTGCATGCAAATGCTCAGCTCGCCAGTTACCCCGCAAACTTCGGGCGACAGTGGCCTGGTCGGCTTTGACGCGCTTGTCTCTGAGCATGGCAAGTACTTCGGGGTCACGTTCTCCATCAACGATTGCCCGCAAAATACTCATGCCTGTCACCCCGGCAATGTTGCTGATGACTTGAGCCAGTTGGATGTTCATCTGGACCAAAGCCTTTTGCATCCGGTTGAGGGCCTTGGCTTGGTCGCGGACCTTATTGCCACGCTGACGGACCAGTGAGCGCAATGAACACACATCGTCCGAGGGCCGAAAAGCGCCTCGCAGCAGCCCGTGCGTCATGAGCTGAAGGATCCACTGACAATCCAGTACGTCGGACTTGCGACCGGTTATTTGCCGGGTCGCACGGGAATTCACGAGATAGACTTCAAACCCTCGTCTATCGAGTATTTCAAAGAGCGGGATCCAATAAACTCCAGTCGCCTCCATCGCCACCACCTTGACGCCCATGGATTCAAACCAATCGGCCATGGCATGCAAATCATCGGTGAAGGTTGAAAACCGCTTAACCGGATCATCGCATTTGGTCGGATCAACAGCGGCCAAATGCTCACTGCCGCCCACATCAACGGCAGCGCAGTCCGGATGGATAACCTCAAAACGCTTTTGGTTCTTGCGCGTCATGACAATTCCTCGCAGGATTGAACGACGCGGGCGGGGTACACGGTGGCGAGCGGATTCACTCTCTTATACGTGGTCACAGCTTTGCTGTGCCGACAATGACTCCACGCCGATACCGTGCAGGCCACTCTCCCACTCGGGTGCTGTCACACCAGTGTTGGCTACGGCCTTTGCCCCGCACGCGTTCTTCAACCTTACGATGAACCAGTTTGATGCGCGACAGCGCTACGTCGAAGACTTAGTGGGACCTCCCACCTTTACTTATTGGACTTCCACCGCCAGGCTTTCACTGATCTTCTTCTGCCAGATCGCAGGACCGGTGATGTGTACGGATTCGCCCTTGCTGTCCACCGCAACGGTGACCGGCATGTCCTTCACGTCGAACTCGTAGATCGCTTCCATGCCCAGTTCGGCGAAAGCGACGACGCGCGATTTCTTGATGGCCTGCGCCACCAAGTAAGCGGCGCCGCCCACGGCCATCAGGTACACGGCCTTGTGGTCCTTGATCGCTTCGATGGCGGTCGGGCCGCGCTCGGATTTGCCGATCATGCCCAGCAGGCCGGTTTGCTCGAGGATCTGACGGGTGAACTTGTCCATCCGCGTTGCGGTGGTCGGGCCCGCCGGGCCAACCACTTCTTCGCGCACCGGATCAACCGGGCCGACGTAGTAGATGAAACGGCCCTTGAGGTCCACCGGCAGGGCTTCGCCCTTGTTCAGCATCTCGACCATGCGCTTGTGCGCCGCGTCGCGACCCGTGAGCATCTTGCCGTTGAGCAACACGGTTTCGCCCGGTTTCCAGCTTTGCACTTCTTCGGGCGTCAGGGTATCGAGGTTGACGCGACGGGCCGATGGGCCGGCTTCCCAGACGATTTCCGGGTAGGCGTCCAGCGGTGGCGCTTCCAGCGACGCCGGGCCCGAACCGTCGAGCACGAAGTGCGCGTGGCGGGTGGCGGCGCAGTTGGGGATCATGCACACCGGCAGGGACGCGGCGTGGGTCGGGTAGTCCATGATCTTCACGTCGAGCACGGTGGTCAGGCCACCCAGGCCCTGGGCGCCGATGCCCAGTTGGTTGACCTTTTCGAACAGCTCCAGGCGCATCTCTTCGATGCGGTTCTGCGGGCCGCGCTTCTTCAGCTCGTGGATGTCGATGGATTCCATCAACACTTCCTTGGCCATCACCGCGGCTTTCTCGGCGGTGCCGCCGATGCCGATGCCGAGCATGCCCGGTGGGCACCAGCCGGCGCCCATGGTCGGCACGGTCTTGAGCACCCAGTCGACGATCGAGTCGGACGGGTTGAGCATGGCCATTTTCGACTTGTTCTCGGAACCACCGCCCTTGGCGGCCACGTCCACTTCCACGGTGTTACCCGGGACGATGGAGTAGTGGATCACCGCCGGGGTGTTGTCCTTGGTGTTCTTGCGCGCGCCTGCCGGGTCGGCAAGGATGGAAGCGCGCAGGACGTTTTCCGGCAGGTTGTAGGCGCGACGCACGCCTTCGTTGATCATGTCGTCCAGGCCCATGGTGGCGCCATCCCAACGTACATCCATGCCCACGCGCACGAACACGGTCACGATACCGGTGTCCTGGCAGATTGGCCGATGGCCGGTGGCACACATGCGCGAGTTGATCAGGATCTGGGCGATGGAGTCACGGGCGGCCGGCGATTCTTCGCGCAGATAGGCCTCGTGCATCGCCTGGATGAAATCAACGGGGTGGTAGTAGGAAATGAATTGCAGGGCGTCGGCAACGCTCTGAATCAGGTCGTCTTGCTTGATCACGGTCATGAGTCGCGCTCCTCTATAAGGGAACATTCAATAAGGTGGCTTCAGTGAGGGTGCATCGGTCGGCTGAAACCACCTTTCCAAGGCACGCCACTGGTGCAGGCGCGACGCTAAAAAAGCGCGGCAGTATAACCCGGCACGGTGGCTGATACACCCGACTATGGTCAAACTGTCGCAGGCATGATTCCCTGTGCGCGCCCCTTGTGATTGAGTCCTTGTATGCCTGAACTGTACGTCGGCGAACGCCATTGGCCGGTGACTACCGGCAGCAACCTGCTGGACGCCTTGAACCAGGCGGGGGTGGCCGTGCCCTTCAGTTGCCGCGCCGGAAGTTGCCATGCCTGCCTGGTGCGCTGCCAGGGCGAGGTTGAAGACAAGCAACCTCAGGCGTTGAGCCCGGCGCAACGCCAGGACGGCTGGCGCCTGGCGTGTCAGTGTCGGGTCAGCGGCGATCTGCGGGTCGAAGCCTTTGACCCGCTGCGCGACGGCATGGCGGCGCAGGTGGTGGGTGCGGATTGGCTGAGTCCGACGGTGCTGCGCCTGCGCCTTCAACCCGAGCGTGGCCTGCGATACCGCGCCGGGCAGCATCTGGTGTTGTGGGCAGGGCAGGTGGCACGTCCGTATTCCCTGGCGAGCTTGCCCCAGCAGGACCCGTACCTGGAGTTTCATATCGATTGCCGTCAACCCGGGGCATTCAGCGATGCCGCTCGCCACTTCAAGATCGGTGATGCTTTAAACCTGGGTGAGTTGCGGGGTGGGGCGCTGCAGTATGATCCCGACTGGCAAGCCCGGCCGCTGTGGCTGCTGGCCTCCGGCACTGGGCTGGGTCCGTTGTGGGGGGTGTTGCGTGAAGCGTTGCGCCAGGATCACCAAGGTGCCATCCGCGTCATTCACCTGGCTCATGATGCCCAGGCTCACTACCTGGCCGAACCCCTGACGGCGCTGGCCGCGCAGCATCAGAACCTTACGGTGGAGTTGTGGACCGCAGATGAGTTGGCCCAGGCATTGGGGCAGCTGCGGCTTATTTCGCGGCAAACGCTGGCCTTAATATGCGGTCATCCTGACAGCGTCGAAGCCCTTTCCAAGCGCTTGTTTCTGGCGGGACTGCCGCGCAATCAACTGCTGGCCGATGTGTTCCTGCCCCGTGGTTGAGCGCTGAATCCTACCGCCGCGAGATTCGCCTTGACTGACGCCATTGCAGGCCACAGTCGACCAAATTGTTTGAAGGGGGCACGGTCAAGTGTGGGAGGGGGCTTGCTCCCGATAGCGTTGGGTCAGTTGATACAGCGGGTGACTGACCCTGCGCCATCGGGGGCAAGCCCCCTCCCACAGGGGATCTCCCTTGCTCATGAAATGGTGTTGGCGCCGAGCGCCGCAGGCCTGCCGTGGGCGCAATGGCTGCTTGCACAGTGATAGCCGACAAAACCGAATTAAAAGGTGGGAGGGGGCTTGCCCCCGATGGCGGCCTGACAGCCGACTAGGATGTTGGATCTGGGCGATTACATAGCCGTTGCTAAGAATGCAAAAAAGCCCCGCCATTCTCATGGCAGGGCTTTTGTTTTTTCAGCGTGTCACTCAGAACTGCGGGTCGCCCACGTGCAGGATCTTCATGCCATTGGTGCCGCCGGTGGTGTGATAGCTGTCGCCCTTGGTCAGGATGACCCAGTCACCTTTCTCTACGACGCCGCGTTTGACCAGCTCGTCGATAGCTTTCTGGCTGACTTCGTTCGGGGCCAGCGAGGCCGGATCGAACGGAATGGTGTACACGCCACGGAACAGCGCCGCACGGGCCTGGGCTTCGCGGTGGGGGGTGAACGCGTAGATCGGCACCGACGAGCGGATGCGCGACATGATCAGCGGCGTATAACCACTTTCAGTCAAGGCGATGATCGCTTTAACGCCCGGGAAGTGGTTGGCGGTGTACATGGCGGCCAACGCGATGCTCTGGTCGCAGCTTTCGAAGACCTTGCCGATGCGGTGGCTGGAGGTCTTGCTGGTGGGGTGCTTTTCAGCACCGACGCAGATACGCGCCATGGCCTGGACGGCCTCCAGCGGGTACGGGCCAGCGGCACTTTCGGCCGAAAGCATCACGGCGTCGGTGTAGTCGAGCACGGCGTTGGCCACGTCGGACACTTCGGCGCGGGTCGGCATCGGGTTCTGGATCATCGACTCCATCATCTGGGTCGCAACGATCACCGCTTTGTTGTGGCGGCGTGCGTGCAGGATGATCTTCTTCTGGATACCGATCAGCTCGGCATCGCCGATTTCCACGCCCAGGTCGCCACGGGCAACCATGACGGCGTCGGAAGCCTTGATCAGGCCATCCAGGGTTTCGTCATCAGCCACGGCTTCGGCACGTTCGATCTTGGCCACCAGCCAGGCGGTACCACCGGCTTCGTCGCGCAGTTTACGTGCGTATTCCATGTCGGCGGCGTCGCGCGGGAAGGACACGGCGAGGTAGTCCACTTCCATTTCGGCGGCGAGCTTGATGTCGGCCTTGTCTTTTTCAGTCAGGGCCGGTGCCGTCAGGCCACCGCCGCGACGGTTGATGCCTTTGTGGTCGGACAGCGGGCCGCCGATGATCACGGTGCAATGCAGTTCGGTCGGGGTAGCGGTGTCGACGCGCATCACCACGCGACCGTCGTCCAGCAGCAGTTCGTCGCCGACGCCGCAGTCCTTGACCAGATCCGGATAGTCGATGCCTACGACGTCCTGGGTGCCTTCGGTCAACGGATGGCTGGTGGAGAAGGTGAATTTGTCACCGATCTTCAGCTCGATCCGCTTGTTGGCGAATTTGGCGATACGGATCTTCGGGCCTTGCAGGTCACCCAGCAACGCCACGAAGCGGCCGTGTTTGGCAGCCAGGTCCCGCACCAGCTTGGCGCGAGCCTTGTGCTCGTCCGGGGTGCCGTGGGAGAAGTTCAGACGGGCAACGTCCAAACCAGCCAGAATCAGCTGTTCGAGGACTTCCGGCGAGTTGCTGGCCGGGCCAAGGGTGGCGACGATTTTGGTACGACGGACGGACATGCACAGACTCCTGAGTTCAAGCGCTGGGGAAGGCTACTATGCTCTTTCGTTGTAGTCATTGTTCGTTTGCACTACTTATCGACGATCGGCTTGTTTTTGCTGCGGTGGAAAGGTGAACGCCCTTGAAGATTTTGGACGATAGGTCGATACACTGCACAAGACAGGAGAACCCCCATGCGAATTTTGCTCGTTGCTGCCCTGGCCGTCAGTGTTGTCGGCTGCACCCGCTGGTCGATGGACCATCATTTGAACAACGCTTACCGCGCCTATGGGGTGGGTGACTGCGCACGGGTTACCCTGGAATTGTCCCAGGTAGACCGTGAAAGCCGCACCCGCCGCTATGTGCAGCCCGAGGTTTCGATGTTGCGCGGGCAGTGCCTGGAGCGCCAGAAACTGTTCGTCGATGCTGCGCAAACCTACCAATTCATCATCAGCCAATACCCATCAAGCGAGTACGCTTACCGAGCCCAAGCCCGGCTCGATACCCTGCGCCAGCTGGGGCATTTCTCTGGCGTGACCGCAGCGCAACCACGGCCGGCGTCTTTATGATGGTATTCGTCGCTTCATAACTGGCCTCTTTCCAGTCTTGGGTTATTCTTTGAATAGATGTTTGTACAACTTTCTGTTCAAAAGAATGTAATGCCCGGATTCGGCAGCTGTCTCGTGGCAACGATTTCTTGTCACACCGATATCCAGGGAGAGCGAGCGATGGGCTTGTTCCGAATCACTGGCTTTATTGGATGGCGACCTCACCATGTTTATCGAACGACGGATCGAACGGCATCAGCTACCTTATTTCCTGCAGGTGTTCAATCGGCTTACGGACAAGCCAATCGGCTATCTGGGCGACGTTTCTGAAGAAGGGCTGATGCTGATCAGCCAGCTACCAATGATGATCGGCGCAGATTTTGAGCTGCGCCTGAAGATTCCAGGGCCGGACGGCGAGTTCCAGGCTATTGACCTCACCGCGACCTGTTTGTGGAGCCGTGAAGATGTCAACCCGCAGCATTACGACTCGGGGTTCCGCGTGCGTCAGGCGTGCGAAGAATACGCGCAGCTGATCAGCGCCTTGTTGCATTACTTCAGTTTCGATCCTTTACAGGCACCCGTTTGACTATCATGTGCAGTCGGCCATGGGGACCTGTGCCTACCGTGGCCGTGCGCTTGCCGTCAGAACACCCCGGCTTTTTTCCAGTGCAGGTAACGTGTCACCAACGCGGCGCCCAACTCCGATGGCAGGCTATCCAACACCGACAACCCATGAGCGCCCAAGCGATCATGCAGCTGGTTGCGCATGTTGAGGTAGTCAACCGCGCCGCTGTAAGCCAGTGCTTCGGGTAGGGTTTGTACCGGGGCCTGGCGCAGTTGGTCGAGTACTTCCTCTCGCAGACTGGCGACCAGTACCCGATGGTGTCGACCGATCCGCTTGATGGCACTCATCAGTGCTTCATCGTCTTCATCGCGCAGGTTGGTCACCACGATCACCAAGGCGCGGCGCTTTTGCCGAGCCAGCAATTGGCTGGCGGCGGCCTCATAGTCAGCGGTCTGGCGTGTGCTTTCCAGGTCATAGACTGTATTGAGCAAGACGTTCAATTGGCCGCTGCCCTTGACCGGCGCCAGGTAACGCGGCTGGTCGCTGGCAAAGGTACAGAGCCCGACTGCATCGCCTTGGCGCAAGGCGACATAACTCAGCAACAGGCAGGCGTCCAGCGCGTGGTCGAAGTGGGACAACTCGTCGTCCTGGCTGCGCATGCGTCGGCCGCAATCGAGCATGAATACAATCTGCTGGTCGCGCTCATCTTCATACTCGCGGGCAATCGGCGTGCGCTGGCGTGCCGTGGCTTTCCAGTCGATCTGACGCAGGCTGTCACCGTCGCGAAATTCGCGTAATTGATGAAATTCCAGGCCTGGTCCGCGCCGCTGGTGCTGACGTACACCCAGTTGGCTCAGCCAGTTATCCACACCCTGCAACCGGGCACCGGATAAACGCGCGAAATCCGGGTACACGCGGGTGGCATCCGAGGCTTCGATCCAGCGCCGCGCCGACCACAGCCCCAAGGGGCTGGGCAAGTGGATTTCGCAGCGGCTGAAACTGAAATGCCCACGTCGCAGGGGGCGCACGCGATAGCCCAACTCGCCGCGCTCACCGGGGCGCAGTGAGATGGATTGCGGCAGGTTATCCACTACCAGTCCTTCGGGCACGTGATCGAACACCAGCACGGTCAGCGGCTGTGGATAATCGTGTTCCAGTGACAGGCGCACTTCTCCCCAGCGCCCCAGCGCCAGGCTACCGGGCAACATCCGCTGTATACGGGCCGAAGGGCGGCGGCGCAAGCGCATGGCATCCAGTATCGCCAGCAACAGCAGGGCCAACAGCAGGCCCCAGGCGATTGCGTGCAAGGTATCGGGCACCTTGAACTGCAACGCCGCCGACGCGCCCAGCAGGATATCGAGGGCCAGCAGAACACCCAGCCAGGTCAGGAGCAGACGGGTCGGTTTCATGCCGGCGTTACTGCCTGGGGGCCGCGATCTGGTCGAGCAACTGCTTGATCACCTGGTCCACCTCCAAACCATCGATATCCAGCTCCGGCGAAAGACGTACTCGGTGACGCAGTACCGCCAGGGCGCAACTCTTGACGTCATCCGGGATCACGAATTCGCCGCCGCGCAACAGCGCCCGCGCACGGGCGCCGCGAACCAGGGCGATAGACGCTCGTGGACCGGCACCGATGGTCAAGCCTGGCCAACTGCGCGTCGCCCGCGCCAGGCGCACGGCATAGTCGAGGACCTGTTCATCCAGAGGCATGCCGCTGGCAATCTGCTGCATCTGCACCACGTCTTCGGCTTGCAGCACGGTGCGCAAAGGCTGCACATCGAGCATGTCGGCCCTGGACGAGCGGGTCACTTCGCGCACCATATCCACTTCCTGTTGCGCCTCGGGATAGTCCATGCGCACCTTGAGCATGAAGCGGTCCAGCTCGGCTTCGGGCAATGGGTAGGTGCCTTCCTGCTCGATGGGGTTCTGGGTGGCCAGCACCATGAACGGCTCGCCGATGGGCAATGCCTCGCCCTCCAGCGTGACCTGGCGCTCCTGCATGGCTTCGAGCAGTGCCGCCTGGGTTTTGGCCGGGGCGCGGTTGATTTCGTCGGCGAGCAGCAGGTGAGTGAATAACGGCCCCTTGCGCAGCTTGAACTGTTCGGTCTGCAGGTCGTACACCGCGTGGCCGGTGACATCGCTGGGCATCAGGTCCGGGGTGAACTGGATGCGTGCGAAATCACCGCCAAAACAACGGGCCAACGCACGCACCAGCAACGTTTTGCCAAGGCCGGGTACGCCCTCGAGTAACACATGGCCACCGGCAATCAATGCGGTGAGTACGTCATCGATCACCGCGTCCTGGCCAATGACTGCCTTGCGCAATTCAACGCGCAGGGCCTGGGCCTGTTGGCTGGCGTATTCAAAGGTTTTTTCTGCGGTCAGGGCAGTGGCCAGTGGAGAATCGCTCATAGGGCATTCCTGAGGGTTTGCAGGCACGCCACCTGTCGGCTGAAGTCGGCGCTGGACAGCCGTTTCAGCGCAGGTGCGCCGAGTGCCTGGCTGATGATAGGGGAAGGTTGTCGCGTCAGAAGTGCCAGCACCTGGCATTGTTCCGCCGTGTCGAGGTGTTCAAAGCCGGGGTGGCGTCGCCGGGCTGTGCGCAGGAGGTCGTGCTGCAAGGCCTGCAGCAATGCGCCCTGGCCGTTGCGGCGTAGCAGGAAGTCGGCGCTGGCGCGCAAATGCTCCTGCAGCTGTCGACGCGCCTTGGGCGCGGGCGCCCGGATCGGGCCTTGGCGCATGCCGGCCTGCCAGAGTGCCAGGGCAACCAGTGCAACAAGCGCGACGAGGGCCTGGGGGAAGTAACGGATCAGCAGGGTAAGCAGGTTGTCCACGTCGCTGCTGAACAGCAAAGTGACGTCGGTACCCTGGTTCAAGTACCACAGCAGCCAGGCGTTGTCGTGTTTGCCGATGCTCGGGGTTTTCCACAGGTCGCTGTCGGTGATCACCGTGACGCGGCCCAGCCCCAGGTCCAGTTGCATCAGGTGGCTGGACTTGGCGCTGTTGGCTGAAAACTGCGCAAGGTGCCTGGGGTCGGTAAGGTTGAAGTCGGTGTCGAAACTGAAATACGCAGGTTTGGTTTCATTGTCGACATACAGTTTGGTGAGGTCTGGCGCGCGCTTTTTGCGCGGTGGCGCCGGCTCGTCGAAGTCATCACTCAAGGCCTGGCGAAGCTCGAGACGATCAAGCAGCAGGTCGCCGCTTTTGCCGGTTTCTTCATCCCATAACGCCTCGGCCACCAGTAGCAGGTGGCCCCCTGCTTTGGCCCAGGCCAGCAACTGTTCGACCTGGCGTGGGGTCATGTTGCCGCGTTCTCCCAGCAACAGCAGGCTATGGCCTGGGGCGGGCAGGTCGGCAAGCCGCTCAAGGCCGTTGGCATGCGCTACCGTCAAACCTTGCTGGCCCAGGAAATGCTCGGCCGCGAGGTAAGGATTAGCCAGCGCGTCCGGCGCCGGGCCGTGATCCACAACCTCCTCATAGGGAATTGCCTTGTGCCAGGCATACAGACCGCCCACTCCCAACAGGCAAGCCAGCAGCAGGGCCATCCACAGTAAGGGTCGCTTCATTGGCTGGCCCCGCTACTGAAGAGTGCGCGCCAGTCGCTGCAGAGCTTTTGCTGGGCGGCGCCGGGAGGCAGCCGGTGGCCATAGGCGAGGTTTTGCCAGTGCCGGGTCAATTCGTGACTGAATGCCAGCAACTGCGGTTGCTGCAACTGATGGACGCGCTCCAGTACCTGGCCCTCGGTGTCGGCACTTTTGAGCGGCAGGTTGAACTCATGCAGCAGCCGGCTGAGCAGGCCGCGATACAGCAGGCCAAGGGCTTCCCTCGGTTGGGTGGGCCACAGTTGTTCGGCGGTGCTGGCGATGTCGTCGGGCAACGTCTCGACCCCCAGATCCAACCCGAACAACTGGGCAGGCGCAGGTTTTGCGGCGTTGGGGCGAGGTCGCCGCCTGCGGCTGACAAACGTGCGCAGCCATTCACGGTAGCGCCACACCACCCAGGCCAACCCGCCGATCAGCAAGCCCCATAGCAGTATCTCCAGACCTTGGGCCACGTGCTTGAAGGTGTTGCTGTTGAGGTTGTCGAGCAAGTGCTGGAGCCAGCCAGGTAGCTTACCGTCGCCGCCCTGGGCTTTGTGGTCAGTGGCGGGTTTTTCTTCGCCAAAACGATAGCGGGTAACGGTTTGCGGATTCTTGAACGGCGGTTTTTCCAGTAATGCCTTGATCGATTGGCTGGCCGCCTGGGTACTGAGCGGCTTTGGATCAGTCGGTTCATCCGCCATCGCCGTTGGGCTCAGTTGCGCCAGCGTCAGCCCGACGACCAGCAGCAACAGCGGTGCGACACTGCTCAGGCGTTGGCGCAATCGGCGAAACACCAGCTCCAGGTCCCAAGCCTCCAGGACGGTGCGACGGTTGAGATACAGGCTGAAACCGCAGGCGACGTAGATGGGTTCCCAGAACACCAGGATCAGCGCATAGAAGGCATTACTCAGGTGCTCCAGCCATAGCCCCTGCGGGCCGGTCGCCAATGCCAGCCGCTGCCAGTCCCAATCCAGTTCGACCTGCTCCGGGATGAATAGATAGAACAGCGCCATGCAACCGAACCACAGGCCGATTTCCAGATGCACCCCGATGATGGTCAGCCAGCGCGCGCCACCCGCGTTGCGCTGTTGCAGGACACCCAGGCGCTGTTGGCGCACTTGACCCTCCAGGCCTTCAAGCTGGCTCACGGGCATCACGAAGCTGCGGCTCAGGCTCAGTCGGCGCCAGGTGAGGCTGGCGAGCAGTTGCCCCTTGAGCAGGCGCGGCCACTGGCGAACGGACTGTTTCAGACTGGGCGTCTCACCAAACAGCGTTTTGGAAAGAATGTACAGCGGCAAGCGCTCGAAGGCCGGCTTCAGCCACCAGAACAAGAAGATGGCGTAGGACGGGTACTGCCACAGCAGCGCACTGAGCAGCACGAACACCGGCAGGCTGACCAGCGCCCAGCTGCTCATCAGCAATACACGATGTTCCCGGGCCATCAGTACGCCGAGGTCCATGGCTTCCCAGGAGGTGCGGGGGCGGATGACCACGCTGGAGTCAGTCAGGCGCATGGCGAGTCCTGCCGGCGAAGATCAGGTAGGCGGCCACGAACAGCCAAAGTGCGCTGCCCACGAGGTATTTGATCCAGGGCGCAATGCTCGTGGTGGATGACCAGTAGGCTTCGATGAATGCTGCGATCAGCAGCAATAACATGACCCCGCACAGCATCTGCACGCTTTTGCGGGCCGCCAGGCGCAGGGATTCGCTACGTGCCAGGGGCCCAGGCGCGATCAGCGACCAACCCAGTTGCAGGCCCGCTGCACCGGCCAGTGCGATGGCGCTGAGTTCGAAGGCGCCATGACCGATCACGAATGACCAGAACGTCTGGCCGTAGCCAATTTCACTGAGGTACCCGCTGACCGCGCCGATGATCAAGCCGTTGAATACCAGGAAGAACACGCTGCCCAGGCCGAACAGCAAGCCGGCGGCGAAGGTCTGGAAGGCGATGCCGATGTTGTGCATCACGTAATAGCCAAACATCATCCAATCTTCGCTGGAGGCCCGTTCGGCCGCACGCCCCAGACGGCTGGCGGCAGGGTCGTACATGCTTTGCATCTCGGCCACTTGTTGCGGGCTGACGATGCTGTAGATCAGGTTGGGGAACAGGTACACCAATAACGCTATGCCGAGCAGGCTACCGAAGAACAGCAAACTGGAAATCAGTACGAAGCGCCATTGTTCGCGCACCAGGCGCGGGAAACCGGCGAGGATGAACGCCAGTACGTTGGCTGTCGTTTGACTGCGATGGCGATACAGTTGTTGGTGACCGCGCAGCGCCAGTTGTTGCAGGTGGTCTACCAGGTAGCTGCTATAGCCGCGTGCCTGGGCCAGGGCCAGATGTTGGCAGAGGCGGCGGTATTGATAAGGGAAGTCGGTTGCCTCGCAGGCTTTGCCTTGCTCTACCTGTTTGAGCAGTTCGGCGAAGGTTTGCCATTGCTGCTGGTGGCGGCTTTCAAAAAGGCTCTGCTTCATGTCGGCCCCAACAAACCGTGGGCCACACCGTTGAGTTGCTCCACGGCGCGAGCCGGAGACACCTGCAAGGGCGCGGCGAGGATGGCAGCCAGTTCATGGACCCGCTCGGCAGACAATTCAGCCTGGCGTTCGGCGAAACCGAGTATGGCCCGCTGTTCGCTCAGCTCCAGTGCGAAGGGCAGGCGCAGGGCGGCTGCCTGAGGGATGCGCGGGCGGGCCGACGCCTGATCGCGGTAGACCACCAGCGTACCCGCTGCCAGGTCGCCGAGCCGCTTGAAGTGTGGATGTTGCAGGCAACTGATGGCGCCGAAGAAGTAGCCGAAGGGCAGCATGTCGACAAAGCGCAGCAGGTTGCGGATCAGCGACGCCGACCAGCCAATGGGGGTGCCGTCGTCCTGTACCACCCGCAGGCCCATGACCTGCTTGCCGGGAGAGCAGCCCTGATTGAGCACTTCGAACAGCACCATGTACCACCAGCTGACCAGGAACAGCAGCAGGGAGCCCAAGCCGAGCCCGAGGTTGCCAAGCAGCGCCAGGGGCACCAGCAGAACGCCCATGATCACGCCGCGCACGAGCAGGTCGAAGGCAAAGGCCACGGCCCTTGGCAGTAGGCCGGCAGGGCGCAAGGGCAGGTCGATACCCTCGGGGGTCTCGATCTGGTAGCAGGTATCCAGAGGAGCTGTTGGCATTGCGATCCTTGGCAGTGCGAAGCGACTGAGAGAGACGGATGCTAGCAGTGTCGAGGCTGGAAGCAACCCTTCAAGCTTTTGCTGGATGTTTGTCCAGTAAGGTATCGCTGGCCCCTGACACCTCGCAGCGCCTAGACTTTGCCGGTCTTCAGCACAGGAACAGCCCGTGACCTCCATTTTCTGGTACGACTACGAAACCACCGGGATCAACCCACGCAGCGACCGCCCGCTGCAGGTGGCCGGCATTCGTACCGACCTCGAGCTCAACGAGGTCGGTCCGCCGATCAATCTTTATTGCCAGCCCGGCGACGATATCCTGCCTCACCCGGCGGCGTGTGCGATCACCGGTATCACGCCGCAGGTCCTGGCGCAGAAGGGCCTTGCCGAAGCGGATTTCATGACGCGGGTGCATGCCGAACTGTCTGCTCCCGGTACGTGCGGCGCGGGTTATAACACCCTGCGATTTGACGATGAAATGACGCGCTACAGCCTGTACCGCAACTTTTTCGACCCTTACGCGCGCGAATGGCAAGGCGGCAACAGCCGCTGGGATCTGATCGATGTGATGCGTACCGCCTATGCCCTGCGCCCGGAAGGGATTGTGTGGCCCGAGCAGGACGGGCGCGTGACGCTCAAGCTTGAGCGCTTGACCCAAGCCAATGGCATCGACCACGGCCAGGCCCACGATGCATTGTCTGATGTGCGTGCAACTATTGCCCTGGCGCGATTGGTCCGGGAGAAACAACCCAGGCTGTATGAATGGCTGTTCCAGCTGCGCAGCAAGCAACGGGTGATGGACCAGGTGCGATTGTTGCAGCCGCTGGTGCACATTTCCGGACGCTTCAGCGCCGAGCGCCATTACCTCGGTGTGGTGTTGCCTCTGGCTTGGCATCCGCGCAATCGCAATGCATTGATTGTCTGTGACCTGGGGCTCGACCCGCAGGGCCTGCTCGAACTGGATGCCGACACGTTGCGCAAGCGCCTCTATACGCGGCGTGATGAACTGGCGGAAGGCGAGCTGCCGGTACCCCTGAAGTTGCTGCACATCAACCGCTGCCCGGTCGTCGCGCCCTTGAAGGTGCTGCGCGCGCAAGATCGCGAGCGCCTGCAATTGGATATGGACGTTTATCAGGCGCGGGCGCTGCGACTAACTGACGCACAGGAAGTTTGGCGTGACAAGTTGGCGAGCGTTTACGCCGAGGAGGAATTTGCGCCGAATGCCGATCCGGAGCAGCAGCTCTACGAGGGTTTTATCGGCGACCGTGACCGACGCTTATGTGAACAAGTTCGCCTGGCAGAGCCGCTGCAACTAGGGCGTCAGCAATGGCCTTTCGATGATCATCGGTTGCCGGAATTATTATTTCGCTACCGCGCGCGTAACTTTCCTGAAACCTTGAACAATGAGGAACAACAGCGCTGGAGACTTTTCTGTCAGCAACGTTTGTCAGACCCGGTGTGGGGCGCACCCAATACCCTGTCGGCATTTAAGGCGGCGCGCCAGGAGTTGCAAAACAATGCGACAGCGTTTCAGTGCCAGGTACTGGGTGAATGGCAAGACTATGCCGACTCTTTAGCGGCTCGCCTGAGTCTGTAGCTGCATAACTGCAAAACATCCAGACAATAAAAAACGCCAGCAAGCTGGCGTTTTTAATGTATCGCGTATCGGGTGTGACGCCGACCAGGCTTAGCCCAGCAGGGTCGCCCAACCTTCAACCACGTCACCGCCCCACTTGGCTTTCCACTCTTTCAGCGTCTTGTGGTTGCCACCTTTGGTTTCAATCACTTCACCGTTGTGCGGATTTTTGTATTGCTTGACCTTGCGAGCACGTTTGGTGCCGGTAGTTTTCACAGCGCCGCGAGGTGCTTTAACTTTCGATTCCGGATCCAGCAGTGCGATGATGTCACGCAGGGATTTTGAGTATTCGCCCATCAGGGTGCGCAGTTTGCCTTCGAATTCCAGCTCGGTTTTCAGCTTGTCGTCTTGCGACAGGTTCTTCAAACGGGCTTGCAGCTCTTTGATAGCTTCTTCGGTGGCGCGGTATTCGTTGATCAGGGACATGTGGACTACCTTATGTAGAACGCTGATTGACAGGGTGAGTGGCCCAATAATAGTCAGGCAATTTCACCAAGTAAACATTTAAGCAGCTATTTATGTGAATTACATTGAATGTTTGTGGCAATGCGCTGCGGTCGAGTTAATTATCAGGTGAGTGGCTGAGAATAATCAGCTTAATGCGGCTAAGTGCTGAGCTTAGCCGTGCACGTACATATAGCGGTGGTAAAACCTTACGCTATTAAGGGCTGTTGCCACGGCCGGGGCTCAGAATAAGCCGCAAGGAGTACTGCAGTTTTTCTGCGCAATCGCTAGAATGGCGGCCTTTGCGAAGTTCTGGAGTTTCCCCCTAATGCGCACTTTTCGGCTGGTGATTGCTTGCCCGGACCGGGTTGGCATCGTTGCCAAGGTCAGTAACTTTCTGGCTTCTCATAACGGTTGGATCACCGAGGCGAGCCATCACTCGGATGATCTCAGCGGTTGGTTCTTCATGCGTCACGAAATTCGTGCCGATACACTGCCTTTTGGTCTGGAAGCCTTTCGTGAGGCGTTTGCGCCGATCGCCGAAGAGTTTTCGATGACTTGGCACATCACCGACACGGAGCAGAAAAAACGTGTCGTCCTGATGGCCAGCCGTGAATCCCACTGCCTGGCGGACCTTCTGCACCGTTGGCACAGCGATGAGCTCGATTGCGAGATCGCCTGTGTGATCTCCAACCATGATGACCTGCGCAGCATGGTCGAATGGCACGGCATCCCGTATTACCACGTGCCGGTCAACCCGCAGGACAAGGAACCGGCGTTCGCCGAGGTGTCGCGCCTGGTCAAGCAGCACGACGCCGATGTGGTGGTGCTGGCGCGCTACATGCAGATCCTGCCGCCGGAACTGTGCCGCGAATACGCCGGCAAGGTGATCAACATTCACCACAGTTTCCTGCCTTCGTTCGTGGGGGCCAAGCCTTATCACCAGGCGTCCCTGCGCGGCGTGAAGCTGATCGGAGCGACCTGCCACTACGTCACCGAGGAACTGGACGCCGGTCCGATCATCGAGCAGGACGTGGTTCGCGTCAGCCACAGCGACAGCATCGAAGACATGGTGCGTTTCGGGCGTGACGTCGAGAAGATGGTGCTGGCGCGCGGCTTGCGTTATCACTTGGAAGATCGCGTGTTGGTGCACGGCAACAAGACCGTGGTGTTCTGATCGACGCGTGTTGATTGAATAAGCGGGGCCCCGGGAGTAAAACTCTCCGGGCCCTTTTTATTTCAGGACGCGACCATGACCGACCCACTCGATAAGGCGACTTCCAGGCCACCGGCTACCCTGGGCGAGGGGTGTCTGAGTCGCTACGACCCGGACGCGCTGGGTGCCGATGATGGTACTGACTTTCCTGGCGCTGCCCAGTTGTGGGAGCAGTTACAGGCGCCTGAGAAGCCGCCCGAGGTCCCTGAAAAAGACGTTTGAGCAGCGGTTTGCCCACCATCAGCAAAAACACTGGCGCACCGGCCAGCAGATAGAAGTAGTAGGTCACCGCCCGCCAGATCAGAATCGCCGCCGCCGCCGTGGATTTGCCCACCATGGGCGCCAGTAATGCCGCCGACGTCAACTCCGCCGCCCCGGCCCCGCCTGGCAACAGGCTGAATTGCCCTGCGGTCAACGACAGCATCTGGATCAGGAAACTCCAGGCCCACTGCACATCACCCCCCAGGCCGCGCAGCGCCAGGTACAACACGCTATAGCGTAATAGCCAATGCAGGCTGGTCAGCGCAAACACCCCGAGCAGCGTGTGCCAGGGCAATTTCAGGGTTTGGCTGAATGCCGCGAGGAAGCGCAGCAGCCGGCGGGCCCAGCGCCGACGGGTGCTGGCACGCACGTGCAAGGCCTTGAGTGCCAACCCGGCCAGGCGAATCAGCCGACGATGAAAGCGCACCACCAGCAGGCCAACAACGACGCCACCCACCATCGACACGGCACTCAGCCCCAGCAGCCATTCCAGGCGCGGGCTGAGGCTGTGGAACAGCGCATACAGCACGATGCCCACCAGTGCGCAGAGAAAAAACAGCAAGTCGCTCAGTTGGTCCATGGCGAACACCGCGCTGCCGTGGGCGGGTCGTATGCCATTGCGTGCCAGCAGGCCCATCAACGTCAGCGGCCCGCCGCTGCCCCCAGGCGTCGCGCACATCGCGAACTCGGTCGATATCACCACGCCCAGGCTTTTACGCCATCCCAACCGGCCGCGCTGTTCGCCAAGCAACAAGCGCAGGCGCAGGCTGTTGATCAACCAGCAGCCGATGATCATGGCAAACATCGCCAGTAACTGGGGCAGGGGGAACTGCCGCAGGCGCGCAACGGTTTCGCCGCCCCCCAGCCACACGGGAATCACCAGCGCGACTATCAGCGCCAGCACCAGCCAGATCAGTCGGCGCATGGCAGCGTCGACAGCCAGGCGGCCTTGGTCCGTGGCGTGCGTCCGTCGTCGAGCAGGCGCTGCAGGGTTTGTAGCCAGTAATGGCGGGAAAACTCGTGGCGCATGTCCACGGGGTGCAAGCCGAGCCGAATCACCGGGGCCGTCTGCCAGCGCTGTTCGCGGCGGTCGCTGAGCACTTTGGACAGGCCCCGGCGCCACGCACTGCGCGCGCTCCACACCAGGCCCGGGGCATGAATGCGCGTGAAGTCAGGCAGCCGATACAAATGCTGCGGGTCGCTGGTATAGCCGAGCGGTAACTGGCGCAGCGCCAGCCGGGTGCCTTCGCTCATCAACCAGGCGGGTGCGACAAACCCTTGCAGCGGCCAATCATTGCGCTGGAATACCTCAATGCCGTCACTCAGGCGCTGCAACGCCTCGGCCTCGGACAACTGGTAGAACTCGCCCTCATGGGTATAGATGCGTCGCATGAACCATTCTTTTGGCGTGCGCGGCCGGGGTTGTTCGTCGCAGTGGTAGTAACCGTGCAAGGTGAGCTCATCGCCCTTTGCCACGCGGTTATCGAGCAGGCGCCGGAAATCACCGTGGGCGCCCAGGGCGTTATGGTGATGGAAGTCCGGCACCACCAGCCAGGTGATAGGCACATTGCCGATGGCATCGACGGCCTCGACAAAAGGCCGGTAATCGGCCCAGGTGTTCGGCGCCACATCGTGCAGCACCAGCATGACCGAACGTTCAGCCATGGGCGAGCATCGGTTTGTGCGTGCCCAGCACGGCGTGGTAATGCCCCAGCAGGCTGTCCACTACTGCATCCCACGCATACTGCTGTTCGACATGACGCCGAGCCTGCTCCCCGAGGCGACGGCTGTCGGCGCCGAACAGTTCGCGTACCGCATCGGCCATCGCTTTGGGGTTGTTGGGCGCGCAGAGCAGGCCACAGCGCTCGTCGACGATCTCAGTGAAAGCGCCCGCCGCAACGGCGATCACCGGGATGCCACAGGCCATGGCTTCCAGAATCACCAGGCCGAAGGTTTCCTGGTCGCCGCCGTGCAGCAACGCGTCGGCGCTGGCCATCAAGCGGGCAACATGATTGGCCGGTACGAAGCCATCGACCACGGTGACGTTGTCCGGCACGCTGGCCGGCATGCCGGAGCCCACCAGCAACAAGTGGTAACCCTCGCCCAGGCGTTTCATGCAATTGAGCAGCACCGGCAGGTTTTTCTCCTTGGAACCACGCCCGGCGAAAATCAGTAGCCGGGTGTCTTCAGCAATCCCCAGTTCGGCGCGCAGGCCGGGGTCGCGCACGGCGGGGGTAAAGGTTTGCAGGTCGACGCCCAGGGGTTGTACGAAGACGTTTTTCACCCCAAGCCCGGTGAGTTTGTCGGCCATCACCTGGCTGGGGGCCAGTACTCGGTCAAAATTCCCATAGAGTTTGCTGACATAGGCTTCGACGTTGGGGGTAAACCAGGCGCCCATGCGGTTACGCACCAGCAGCGGTAGATCGGAGTGGTAAAAACCGATGACCGGCACATCCAGCTGGCGCCGTGCGTCGAGGGCGGCCCAGGCGGTCAGGTATGGATCGCCGACTTCGATCAGATCCGGCTGTAAATCGTGCAGGACATTTCGCCAAGGAGCCAAGCGCAGGGGGAAGCGGTAACCCTTGCCGAAGGGCAGCGGTGGCGCCGGCACCTCGAAAATCCCGTCCCGCTCGCTCAAATGGGCGCCAGGCACCAACAGGCTGTGGCGAATCCCGGGCTTGAGCGCCAGGCGCCGGTGCTTGGCGTCCAGATAAGTGCGTACGCCACCGCTGGCCGGGGCGTAGAACATGGTTATGTCAGCGATATGCACGATGAACATCCCTCCGATCCATTGCTCTCCTTTACGTGGACCTGAGCAAGGGATAGATGTTCGATCGAGATTGGCTGTGGGAGGGCGCAAGCCCCCTCCCACATTCGCCTCAGATGCGGAAGCTGCCCACCATTTGCTTCAAGCGTGCGGCTTGCCGTTCGAGGTCCGAGCAGGCGCGCAGAGTCGATTGCAGGTTTTCCACGCCTTCCTGGTTGAGGGTGTTGATTTCGGTAATGTCCATATTGATCGACTCCACCACCGAGGTCTGCTCCTCGGTGGCGGTGGCCACGGACTGGTTCATGCCGTCGATCTCGCCAATGCGCTGAGTCACGCTGTTCAAGCGCTCGCCGGCCAGGTTGGCGATCTCCAGGCTGTCCTGGCTGTGGCGCTGGCTTTCACTCATGGTGCTCACCGAGTCTCGGGCGCCGACTTGCAACTCCTCGATCATCTTCTGCACCTGTTGCGCCGATTCCTGGGTGCGATGCGCCAGGTTGCGCACCTCATCGGCCACCACCGCGAAGCCGCGGCCGGCCTCACCGGCACGCGCGGCTTCGATGGCAGCGTTGAGCGCGAGCAAGTTGGTTTGCTGGGAAATACTGGTGATCACTTCAAGAATCTGGCCGATATTCACCGTCTTGCTGTTCAGCGCCTCGATATTGGTGCTGGAGGCGCTGATCATGGTCGACAGCTGGGTCATTGCCTTGATATTGCGCTCGACCACCTGCTGGCCGTCTTCGGCCAAATGCCGCGCATCACTGGCCTGATTGGAGGCTTGCGCCGCGTTGCGGGCGATTTCCTGGGCGGCAGCGCCCAATTGGTTGATGGCAGCTGCGACGCTGTTGGTGCGGTTGGCCTGTTCGTCTGAATTGACCATCGACGAGTTGGACGCGCTGACCACCCGCAGTGCCACTTCATTGACTTGCTCGGTAGCCGACGACACCTCGCGGATCGAGGTATGAATGCGCTCCACGAAACGGTTGAACGCAGTACCCAGGGTGCCGAACTCGTCGTTATTCTGGATGGTCAGGCGTCGGGTCAGGTCGCCTTCGCCGTCGGCGATGTCTTGCATGGCCCGGGTCATCACGTGCAGCGGTTGCAGCAACACACGGATCAACATGCCCAGCAAGGCGATGATGATCACCACGGCGATGATGGTAGCGATGACCGCCGAGGTGCGGAATTCACTGAGCATGGCGAACGACTTGGCTTTATCCACCGAAATACCCAGGTACCAGTTCACCGATGGCAGGCCCTTGATCGGGGTGAAGGTGACGATATTGGTCTTGCCATTGGCCTGCACTTCGCTGAACGCAGCGCTGATCTTCGGTGTGTCTTTCGGGTACACGTCAGCCAGGGTCTTCATCACCAGGGCCTTGTCCGGGTGCACCAGCACTTTGCCGTCGGCACTGACCAGAAATGCGTAGCCCATGCCGCCGAAATCCAGCGCGCCAATGTTGTCCACCAGGGTTTGCAGGCTCAGGTCACCGCCCACCACGCCGATGCTCTGGCCGGCCTTGGCACTCGGGGTGGCGATGGAAATAATCAGTTGCCCCGTTGCCGCGTCGATATAGGGTTCGGTCAAGGTCGAGCCGTTGCTGGTCTGGGCGCCTTTGTACCAGGGGCGAACGCGCGGGTCGAAACCGTCGGGCATCTTGCTGTCAGGGCGGATGGTGAAGGTGCCCTGGCTGTCGCCGACGTAGGTTGCCATGAACGACGATGTCAGCGCTTTCTGTTCCAGCAGGCTGGCAACCACCGAAGGTTCGGGGTTGAGGGCAATATTCTGCGCGGCATTTTCTACCAGGGCGATGCGCCCGGTGAGCCAGGTCTGAATACTGCCGGCGGTGACGTCGCCCATTTCATGCAGGTAGTTATCGAGGTCGTCACGGATCGCGTTGCGTTGGAGGTAGTCGTTATAGAGGGTAAATAACGCAAAGGCGGCGATGACGATAAGGGAGGCTGCAAGCAAAATTTTATGGCTGAAGCGCAGGTTTTTATTCATGGCTTGTAGGGTCCGCTAAGGTCTTGATATCCGAGGCGCGTCTTTAGGGGATGCGCAAAAATGGCAGCGTCAAAAAAAGGTGTGATACTTCGAGTGCTAGCGCCAGGGGGGCTCTGTGGGAAATATCTGTCCTGTTTTTAGATTTTGTGGGTTTCACAGTGTCTGTATCGACCTGGCTGCATTAAAGATTAACCAAAGGTGACGAAATGCCTGACTCCACACAACTGCTTATCGGTGCCGGCCCAGACGGCCAGCCCATCGCCCAGCCCATGCGCCTGGCCAACCGGCATGGGTTGATCGCCGGCGCCACGGGCACCGGCAAGACCGTCACTTTGCAGCGCCTGGCGGAAGCCTTCAGTGATGCCGGCGTGGCAGTATTCGCCGCCGACATCAAGGGTGACCTGTGCGGCCTGGGCGCAGCGGCCAATCCCCAGGGCAAAGTCGCCGAACGCATTGCCGGGATGCCCTTCCTGAATTACACGCCCAAGGCTTATCCGGTTACGTTGTGGGATATCCACGGGCAGTCCGGTCATCCATTGCGCACCACTATCAGCGAAATGGGCCCGTTGTTGCTCGGCAGCCTGCTGGAACTCACCGACAGCCAGCAGTCGGCGCTGTACGCGACTTTCAAGGTGGCCGACCGTGAAGGCTTGTTGCTGCTGGACCTGAAAGACCTCAAGGCACTGCTCAACCACCTGCGTTATCACCCTGAACTGTTGGGCGACGATGCGGCGTTGATGACCACCGGTTCCAGCCAGGCGTTGTTGCGACGCCTGGCAGTGCTGGAGCAGCAGGGTGCCGAAGCCCTGTTTGGCGAGCCGGCCCTGCAGCTTGAGGATATTTTGCAGCCCGCCAGCGATGGGCGTGGCCGTATCCACCTGCTGGACGCCAGCCGCCTGGTGCATGACGCGCCGAAGGTCTATGCCACGTTCCTGCTGTGGCTGTTGGCGGAACTGTTCGAGCAGTTGCCGGAGCGCGGTGATGCCGAAAAGCCGCTGTTGGCGCTGTTTTTCGACGAGGCGCACTTGTTGTTCGCCGATACACCCAAGGCGTTGCAGGACCGTCTGGAGCAGGTGGTGCGGTTGATTCGCTCCAAAGGGGTGGGGGTGTACTTCGTCACTCAATCTCCGGGGGATTTGCCTGACACGGTGCTGGCGCAGCTGGGGCTGCGTATCCAGCATGGCCTGCGCGCATTCACCACCAAAGAGCAAAAATCCCTGCGGGCGGTGGCGGACGGTTTCCGGCCCAACCCGGCATTCGATGCCTTGGCGGTGCTGACCGAGTTGGGCACCGGTGAGGCGTTGGTGGGTACCTTGCAGGAAAAAGGCACGCCGGAGGTAGTCCAGCGCGTATTGGTTGCACCGCCGCAGTCGCGGATCGGGCCGCTCACCGAGGCCGAGCGTGCGGCGTTGATCGCCAGTTCGCCGCTGCAGGGCCGCTATGACAAGCCGATTGACCGCGAGTCAGCCTATGAAGTGCTGATGGCGCGTAAAGACTTGGGGCCGACCGAGGAGGCCAAGCCGGCGACCGAAGAACCCAGCTTCACCGACAAAGCCGGTGCATTCCTGGGTACCACGGCGGGCAAGGCGCTGAAATCCGCCATGCAGCAAGCCGCCAATCAGATGGGGCGGCAGTTGGTGCGCGGCTTGTTGGGCTCGCTGCTGGGTGGCAGCAAGCGCAAGTAAGGCTCAGGGTTTGGGCCTGGCATGGGCGGCCAGCCGCTCCAGTGCCGCGCGCAAACCCGGATCGCTGATCCCTTCGGCCGTGGCCTGGAGGGTTTCGGCTGCCTGTTCCGACAGGTCCAGCGTATGTCCGGCCGGGCTTCGCAGCACGGCAGGCGGCTGCACTTTGAACTGGATGCGCGTCAGGCCGGCAAACTCATCAAACACCATCAATTGGCGCTGCAAGCGTTTTTGCTGATAACGCAAGCGGGTGGCCCAATGCCCGTCAGTGACAATTAATAGCAAGTTGCCTTCACGCCAGGACGCTACATGACAATGTTCGCGTGCGGCCGGTTGCAGCTGACTTTCGAGCAGGCGTTGCAAATGCGCCAGGCGTTGCGCGTGGCCAAAGATGGCTTTGAGCGGCTTGGCTTCGCGAAGCAACACGCCGGGAGCGCGGGCTGTAAGAGGGCGAAATGCCATGTCTAGACACCTTAAGTAACAGAGCCGTCATCTTAGCAGAAAGCGCCGGTGAGCCCCGAGACCCTGCAAGGGCAGGGCTTTTCTCATGAAATCAATAAGTAACTTCTGCCTTTGATGGGTTGAAGTTCCGGCAAAAGCCCTTATTTTAAACAAGCCCTCTCACAGCGCCGTGCCCGCATCGGGGAACAACGCCACTTTCCTCACCCACGATTCCGGGTAGAAT
This sequence comes from Pseudomonas sp. R4-35-07, assembly GCF_003852235.1. NCBI lineage: Bacteria > Pseudomonadati > Pseudomonadota > Gammaproteobacteria > Pseudomonadales > Pseudomonadaceae > Pseudomonas > Pseudomonas sp. R4-35-07. Next base: position 4,602,607 of record NZ_CP027732.1, on the reverse strand, counting down.
GCGCGTTCGCATGCGGCCGTGAGGGCTGCTCGGGCCACTCACGGTGCGCCCTCCATCCCTATGTGTGGAAGAACCTGCCGATATGTTTGCGCCTTTGTTAAAGAAACTTTTTGGAAGCAAGAATGAGCGCGAAGTCAAACGCATGCTCAAGACGGTGCAGCTGGTCAATGCCTTCGAAGAGCAGATGGTTGCCCTGTCGGATGAGCAATTGCGCGCCAAGACCGAAGAGTTCAAGGCCCGCATAGCCAAAGGTGAAACCCTCGACAAGCTGCTCCCCGAAGCCTTTGCGGTCGCCCGTGAAGCCGGTAAGCGCGTCATGGGCATGCGCCACTTCGACGTCCAGTTGATCGGCGGCATGACCTTGCATGAAGGCATGATTGCCGAAATGCGTACCGGTGAAGGCAAGACCCTGGTGGCAACCCTGGGTGTTTACCTCAACGCACTGTCCGGCAAGGGCGTGCACGTTGTGACGGTGAACGACTACCTGGCTCGCCGGGACGCCAACTGGATGCGCCCGCTGTATGAATTCCTCGGCCTGACCGTCGGCGTAGTGACGCCGTTCCAGCCGCCGGAAGAGAAGCGCGCCGCCTACGCTTGCGACATTACCTACGGTACCAACAACGAATTCGGTTTCGACTACCTGCGCGACAACATGGCGTTCAGCATGGATGAAAAATTCCAGCGCGAACTCAACTTTGCCGTGATCGACGAAGTCGACTCCATCCTCATCGACGAAGCCCGTACCCCGCTGATCATCTCCGGCCAGGCCGAAGACAGCTCGCGCCTGTATACCGAGATCAACAAGTTGATCCCGCGCCTTGAGCAGCACATCGAGGAAGTCGAAGGCGTGGTGACCAAAGACGGCCACTTCACCATCGACGAGAAGACCCGCCAGGTCGAACTCAACGAGGCCGGCCACCAGTTCGTTGAAGAAATGCTGACCCAGATCGGTGAGCTGGCCGAAGGCGAAAGCCTGTACTCGGCGCATAACCTGGGCCTGCTGACCCACGTATATGCCGGCCTGCGCGCCCACAAGCTGTTCCATCGCAACGTCGAATACATCGTCCAGGACGGCCAGGTCGTCCTGGTTGACGAACACACCGGCCGTACCATGCCCGGTCGTCGCTTGTCCGAAGGCCTGCACCAGGCCATCGAAGCCAAGGAAATGCTCAACATCCAGGCCGAAAGCCAGACGTTGGCGTCCACCACGTTCCAGAACTACTTCCGTCTGTACAACAAACTGTCCGGCATGACCGGTACGGCCGACACCGAAGCGTTCGAATTCCATCAGATCTATGGCCTGTCGGTGGTGGTCATCCCGCCGAACAAGCCACTGGCGCGTAAAGACTATAACGACCTGGTGTTCCTGACCGCCGAAGAGAAATACGCGGCGATCATCAATGACATCAAGGACGGCCTGGCCAAGGGCCGTCCGATCCTGGTGGGTACCGCGACCATCGAGACGTCCGAGCACGTGTCCAACCTGCTCAACAAGGAAGGCATCGAGCACAAGGTGCTCAACGCCAAGTTCCACGAAAAAGAAGCCGAGATCATCGCCCAGGCCGGTCGCCCCGGCGCGCTGACCATCGCCACCAACATGGCCGGTCGTGGTACCGACATCCTGTTGGGCGGTAACTGGGAAGTGGAAGTGGCCTCGCTCGACAACCCGACCCCTGAGCAGATCGCCCAGATCAAGGCCGACTGGCAGAAACGCCACCAGGCCGTGCTGGAATCCGGCGGTTTGCAGGTGATCGCGTCCGAGCGTCACGAATCGCGCCGTATCGACAACCAGTTGCGCGGTCGTGCCGGTCGCCAGGGTGATGCGGGCTCCAGCCGTTTCTACCTGTCCCTGGAAGACAGCCTGATGCGTATCTTCGCCTCGGATCGGGTGAAGAACTTCATGAAGGCCCTGGGCATGCAGTCCGGTGAAGCGATCGAGCACCGCATGGTGACCAACGCCATCGAGAAGGCCCAGCGCAAGGTAGAAGGGCGTAACTTCGACATTCGTAAACAACTGCTCGAGTTCGATGACGTCAACAACGAACAGCGTAAAGTGATTTATCACATGCGTAACACGTTGCTGGCCGCCGACAACATTGGCGAGACCATCGCTGACTTCCGTCAGGACGTGCTCAACGCCACCGTCAGCGCGCATATCCCGCCACAGTCGCTGCCTGAGCAGTGGGATGTGGCCGGTCTGGAAGCCGCGTTGAAGAGCGATTTTGGCGTCGACTTGCCGGTTCAGCAGTGGCTGGACGAAGACGATCACCTGTACGAAGAAACCCTGCGCGAAAAACTGATGGCCGAATTGCTGGCCGCGTACAACGAGAAAGAAGAGCAGGCGAGTGCCGAAGCCCTGCGCACCTTCGAGAAGCAAATCGTGCTGCGCGTGCTGGACGACCTGTGGAAAGACCACCTGTCGACCATGGACCATCTGCGCCACGGTATCCATTTGCGTGGCTACGCCCAGAAAAACCCGAAGCAGGAGTACAAGCGCGAGTCGTTCACGTTGTTCTCCGAGCTGCTGGATTCGATCAAGCGCGATTCGATCCGCGTGCTGTCCCACGTTCAGGTGCGTCGCGAAGACCCGATCGAGGAAGAAGCGCGCCTGCGCCAGGAAGCCGAGGCACTGGCTGCGCGCATGCAGTTCCAGCACGACGAAGCGCCGGGCCTGGAAGCACCTGAGGTGTTGGGCGAAGAGGTCGATGTGGCCCTGGCTCAGACCCCGGTGCGCAATGATCAGAAGCTGGGCCGCAATGAGCTGTGCTATTGCGGTTCGGGTAAGAAATTCAAACACTGCCACGGCCAGATCGAATAAGATTTTCGCCTGACGCTGCAACACCCCACGCCGCGACCGGCAACAGCCGTCGCGGCGTTTTGCCATTAATTCCCACCGTCGATAGCGACGGCACACACATCATCTATTTCAAGGAGCGCATACATGGCTGTTGGTCTTGGTCCTTTGCCCACATTGCACCCGGTCGCCGGTTTTGAACTCGGTATCGCTTCGGCCGGCATCAAGCGCCCGGGGCGCAAGGATGTGGTAGTGATGCGCTGTGCCGAAGGCTCGACCGTCGCCGGTGTATTCACCCTCAACGCCTTTTGCGCTGCGCCGGTGATCCTGGCCAAGCAACGTGTGGCCGGGTCGATTCGTTACCTGCTGACCAACACCGGTAATGCCAACGCCGGTACCGGCGAGCCTGGCCTGGTGGCTGCTGCGCGCACGTGCGCCAAGCTGGCCCAGTTGACCGGCGTGGACGCAAGCCAGGTGCTGCCGTATTCCACCGGCGTGATCGGTGAGCCGCTGCCGGTGGAGAAAATCGAAGGCGCCCTGCAAGCCGCGCTGGATGACCTGTCTGTGGATAACTGGGCGGCTGCGGCTACCGGCATCATGACCACCGACACCTTGCCCAAAGGCGCGAGCCGGCAGTTCGTGCACGATGGCGTGACGGTCACCGTGACCGGTATCAGCAAGGGCGCAGGCATGATCCGTCCGAACATGGCCACCATGCTCGGCTATATCGCCACCGACGCCAAAGTCTCCCGTGATGTATTGCAACGCCTGATGCTGGACGGCGCCAACAAGTCGTTCAACCGCATCACCATCGACGGTGACACTTCCACCAACGATTGCTGCATGCTGATCGCCACCGGCCAAGCCAACCTGCCGGAAATCACCTCCACCGAAGGCCCGCTGTTCGCCGCATTGAAGCAGGCGGTATTCGAAGTGTGCATGGATGTGGCCCAGGCCATCGTGCGTGACGGTGAGGGCGCTACCAAGTTTGTCACCGTTGAAGTCAACGGCGGCGGCAACCACCAGGAGTGCCTGGACGTGGGTTACACCGTGGCGCACTCGCCGCTGATCAAGACCGCCTTGTTCGCTTCCGACCCGAACTGGGGCCGTATCCTCGCAGCCGTCGGTCGTGCCGGCGTGCCTGACCTGGATGTGAGCAAGATCGACGTGTTCCTCGGCGACGTGTGCATTGCCAGCCGTGGCGCCCGTGCCGACACCTACACCGAAGCCCAGGGCTCGGCGGTGATGCAGCAGGAAGAAATCACCATCCGCATCGAGTTGGGGCGCGGCGACTGCAGCGAAACCATCTGGACCACGGACCTGTCCCACGAATACGTGAAGATCAACGCGGAATATCGCACCTGAATGTAGGAGCGAGCTTGCTCGCGAAAAACTCAATGCCACCGCGTTTATCCAGGATGTACGCGCTATCGTTGACGTTCTTCGCGAGCAAGCTCGCTCCTACAAGGGCTATAACGAGAGGAAACAGTGGCGGTGAAACGAGTGCATGTAGCAGCAGCGGTGATCCGCGGTGTCGACGGCAGGATCCTGCTGGCACGCCGCGCCGATACCCAGCATCAAGGTGGCCTCTGGGAATTTCCCGGCGGCAAGGTGGAGGCTGATGAGTCAGTCGTCACGGCCTTGTCCCGCGAGTTGCAGGAAGAGCTGGGCATCCAGGTCACCACGGCGCGGCCGTTGATCCAGGTGCAGCATGACTACCCGGACAAGCAGGTGTTGCTGGATGTCTGGGAGGTCTCGGCGTTTACCGGCGAGCCCCATGGGGTCGAAGGGCAGCCCCTGGAGTGGGTGACCCCGCGGGATCTGGTCAACTATGAGTTTCCAGCGGCTAACGCGCCGATTGTCGCGGCAGCCCGTCTGCCGGCCGACTACCTGATCACGCCCGGTGAACTGGAAACCGCGCCCTTGCTGCGTGGCCTTCAAACAGCCATCGCCGGTGGCATCAAACTGGTTCAACTGCGCGCGCCCAACGGTTACGACCCTAAATACCGCGACCTCGCCGTGGACGCCGTGGGGCTGTGTGCGGGCAAGGCGCAGTTGATGCTCAAGGGGCCGTTCGAATGGCTGGGGGATTTTCCAGCGGCAGGCTGGCACATGACCTCGGCGCAATTGCGTAAATACGCGAGCAAGGGCCGACCGCTGCCGAAGGACCGTTGGTTGGCGGCCTCGTGTCACAACGCTGAAGAACTGGCGCTGGCGCAGTTGATGGATGTGGACTTCGTCACGCTGTCGCCGGTTCAGCCGACCGAGACTCATCCCGAGGCTCAGCCGTTGGGTTGGGAACAGGCGGCCGAGCTGATCCGTGGGTTCAGCAAGCCGGTGTTTCTGTTGGGCGGGGTAGGGCCTGCGCAGCGGGAGCAGGCTTGGGCGGCTGGAGCGCAAGGTGTTGCGGGGATTCGGGCATTTTGGCCGCAAGCTTGAAGCATGATCGTTCCCACGCTCCGCGTGGTAACGCATGCTGTGACGCTCTGCGTCATGACTTTAAAGGCGGACGCGGAGCGTCTCGGGCGGCATTCCCACGCAGAGCGTGGGAACGATCAATAGGCACCTGAAAACGATCAATGGGGCTTGGCGGCCGCCTGCCACAACACCTCGGCAACCCCCTGGCGCCTGGCAATCACCCTGGCCGCTACAAACAGCAAATCCGACAATCGATTGATATACGCCAACCCAACCCCCTCCAACGGTTCCAGAGCATTCAGCTGCTGACAGCGGCGTTCGGCACTGCGCGCCAGGCTGCGGCACACATGGGCCTGGGCGATCAGCGCTGAGCCGCCGGGCAGGATGAAATTTTCCAGTGGCCCCACCTCTTCATTCCAGCGGTCGATCGCCGCTTCCAGCCGATCCACTTCCGCTGCATTCAACGCCTTGTACACCGGCATGGCCAGCTCGCCGCCCAGATCGAACAAGCGATGCTGGCAGGGTGTGAGCACTTCCACCACATCGTCCAGTTCGGGGTGCTTGCCGCTCTGCTCCTCCAGGTTGGCCAATAACAACCCCAACTGGCTGTTCAGCGTATCCACCTCGCCAATGGCCTCCACCCGTGGGTGATCCTTGGGCACGCGGCGACCGTCGCCGAGGCCGGTTTCGCCCTGGTCACCGGTGCGGGTGTAGATCTTCGACAGGCGAAAGCCCATGGTCATTGCTCCAGTTGGGTGAGTTCTGCGGGGGACAATTGGCTGCCGGCCAGGGGCAGGCGCAAGGTGAAACAGGTGCCTTGGCCCAGGGTGGAGTGCACTTCCATCTGGCCCTTGTGGTTATTGGTGATGATGAAATACGACACCGACAGCCCAAGCCCGGTGCCCTGGCCGATCTCTTTGGTGGTGAAGAACGGCTCGAAGGTGCGTTTGCGCACGTTTTCGCTCATGCCGATGCCGTTGTCTTCCACCTGGATCTCGGCCCAGGGCGGGTTGAGGCGGGTGCGCAGGATGATGCGCCCCGGTTCGCTGCCGTCTTCACGCAGGTGAATCGCCTGGGCGGCATTTTTCAGCAGGTTGAGCAGCACCTGCTCCAGTTCGTTGGCCGTGCCGGGTACCGGCCCCAGTTGCGGGTCGAACTGGCGGATGATCGCCTGGCCCTTGAAATCGAAACCGATGGCCAGGTCGAAATCGTTACCGGCGATCTCCACGGCCTGGTCGATCAGGGCTGGCAAGTCGCAGGGGGCCATTTGCCGGTTGCTACGCCGGCTGAAGCTGAGCATGTGTGTGACGATTTTCGCTGCACGCGCGCCGGCCTGTTGAATCCCATCCAGCAACTGCGGGACTTCGCGCGCTTGCAGGTATTGATTGACCAGCGCCAGCTCGATGCCCGCCTGTTCGGCGTGTTCCAGGTTCTTGGGCAGCTCGGGTGACAGGCGGCGCCGGATGTTCTGCACGTTGTGCAGGATCGCCCCCAGCGGGTTGTTGATTTCGTGGGCCATGCCGGCAGCCAGGCCGCCGACCGAGAGCATTTTTTCCGATTGCACCATCATTTCTTCCAGGGACAGGCGCTGGGTGATGTCATCGATACGGATCACCACGCCGCGCCCGGCACCGCCCATCAAGGGGTAGAACGTCAGGGCGTAATGCTTTGGCTCGTCGTCCTTGACCCAGGTGACCCGCTCGATCCGCTCCACCGTGTGCTGTTCCACCGTGGCCTTGATTTGCGGCAGGTACGGCTTGAGAGGTTGGAATGCGAGGAAGATCGGCTGGTTGAGGGCTTCATCCAGGCGCGTGCCCGAGAGCGCGGTGGCTTCCTGGTTCCACTGGGTGACGTAGAGCTGTTCATCCAGGGCGATCAGCGCCGAAGGCATCGAGTCGATAATGCTGTTGAGGTAGTTCTGAAAACCGGTGAGCTTTTTCTCGATCTTGCTGCGCACCTGCACTTCCAGTTCCAGCTTGCGGTTGGTATGGCGGGTTTCTTCGGCCAGGCCCTGAGCCTGGTCGTAGGCGGCCTGGGAATCATCCCGCGCGCGTTTGAGCTGCTGCTCACGGGCTTCGATGCGCGACAGCATGGTGTTGAACGCTTCCGCCAGGCTGCCGATTTCATCGTGGTTGCCGGGGCCTGCGCGCAGGGCGTAGTTCTCTTCGCGAGTCACCTGGCGCGACAGTTCTTCGAGTTCATGGATCGGCCGCGTGATCAGGCGTTTGATCTGCCGGGCGATGACCAGCCACAGCAACACACTGAAAATCAGGATGCCCAGGCTTGCGGTGAGGGTGCCGGTATAGAACGCCACCGGGAGCTCGCTGCTGGCCACCAGCAGCAAATGCCCCGAAGGCTGGTCGGTGCGGGGCAGGGTGATGACTTGGTTGCTGCGAAACTCGGTGAGGCGCCAGGCCTCGATATGCCGGTAGTTGTCGGGCAGGTGCAGGCGGTCGCCGTGTTGCATCTGCGCCAGGCGATTGCCTTCGCCGTCGTACAAGGCGGCGGCGCGCAGCGGTGAATAGCTGGTCAGCTCATTGAGCAGCGCGTTGGCCTTGGCCGGGGACTGCAGGGCTTCAGCGGCGAGTGCCGGGTTGGACACCAGCCGACCGATGGCCTGCAAGGCCTGGGGCGCCATGCTTTCCTGGGAGATCCAGTAGGCGGCGCTGATAAAGGTCAGGTTGGCCACCAGCAACACGGTGGTCAGCAGTACCAGCAGGGCGGCCAGCAGTTTCTGCCCTACCGGTAGGTTTTCAAGACGCTGGCGCAGTGGCATCAGGTTTTTCGCAGGCAATAGACATACGGCAGGGTAGCGCGTGCCTCAGTCGCTGGGCAATCCGCGTGCAACCAACTGCTCGACCAAGCGCGCTTGCAGCAGTTGCAGATGCGGCAGTACCCGTTGATGGCGGGCGGCCGCCTGGCAGGCGTAGCCCAGCAGGTAGCTGATTTCGGTACGCCGTGCGTTGGCCACATCCTGGTACATGGAGGAATAGTTGGCCGCAGTGGCCTGAATCACCCGTTGCACTTCACTGTGCAAATCTTGCGCGGCCGCAGGCTGGCCGCAGCATTCCAGCAATTCGCTCAATTCCGCGCACAGGGTGGCTACTTCACATTGGTGGGCCTGCAGGCCGCCGTTGCGGCACTGGTAGAGCACGGTCAACGGATTGATCGCGCAATTGAGGGCCAGCTTGCGCCACAGGCGCGTGAGGATATCGATGCTCCATTCATGGGGGATGGCGGCGGCCTGCAAGTCCTCCAGCCACAGCGGCGCGGTAGGATGAGCCGCATCCCCCAGCCAGGTGTAGCCATGGCCGGCAAACACCACACGCCATTCGTCCTCGCGAAACGCGCCTTCGGTGCTGGAGGCAAAGATGCAACGCGCCTGTGGCAACTGGGCGGCTACCGCATCCTGGCTGCCGAGGCCGTTTTGCAGCAGGATCAGTTCCGCGTTCGGCGCCAGGCGATGCTGTAACTGTGCGACGGCACTTTGGGCATCGTAGGCTTTGCACGCCACTAACAGGCGCTGGATCGGCTCCGGGCTGTCGGGTGTTTCGCCGATTACCGGGTAGGTGTGCGCAACGCCTTGCTCAACCAGGGTCAGGCCGTTGCTCGACGCATAGCTGGTCAGGCGCGCCTGATCGCGCAGGATCAGCCGCACCGGCACGCCCGCGCGCGCCAGCCGCGTGGCCCAGAGGGTGCCCAGGCTACCGGCGCCGAGAATATGCCAGGTGGTCGACATCAGTGTGTGCTCCGTAAGGTCGCCAGCGGTGAACGCGGCGAAAGAACCGCTATAATGCCCCGGCATTTTAGCTCGGGCGCGCTCCATCTCTACTGAGCCCGCCCCTTATATTGGAGAAATGACATGCCTTCGTTCGACGTGGTATCCGAACTGGACAAACACGAAGTCACCAACGCCGTCGAGAACGCCGTCAAGGAACTGGACCGTCGCTATGACTTGAAAGGCAAGGGCAGCTTCGAATTCAAGGAAAAGGAACTGACCGTCAACCTGACCGCTGAAGCCGATTTCCAGCTGGAAGCGATGATCGAGATCCTCAAGCTGGCCCTGGTCAAGCGCAAGATCGACGTGCAGTGCCTTGAAGTCAAGGACGCCTACGCTTCCGGCAAACTGATGAAGCAGGAAGCCGTGCTCAAGGAAGGCATCGACAAGGAACTGGCGAAGAAGATCGTCGCGCACATCAAGGATGCCAAGCTGAAAGTCCAGGCGGCCATCCAGGGTGAACAGGTGCGTGTTACCGGCAAGAAGCGTGATGACCTGCAAGAGGCCATTGCGGCCCTGCGCGCCAAGACCTTCGACATGCCGCTGCAGTTCAACAACTTCCGCGACTGATGGCAGCTCGCGGAACCTGTGGCCGTTTTCGACGTCCCACGCCGCAGCAACAATGCCTACAATTGAGCCCTACGGGGCTCATTTGCGTTTTCAGGCAGTCAATGAAGCCGCATATCCGCATAACAGGAGAAGATAGATGGATTTGAACGCTGAAGTGGATCACTTGATCAAGACCTCGCAGTCCTGGATCCCGATGATCATGGAATACGGCAGCCGGGTACTGCTGGCCGTTATCACCCTGGCCATTGGTTGGTGGCTGATCAACGTCTTTACCCACCGAGTGGGGCGCTTGCTGGCCGTGCGTAACGCCGACCTGGCGCTGCAGCACTTCATCACCAGCCTTGCGAACATTGCGCTGAAAGTCATGTTGATCGTCAGCGTGGCCTCGATGATCGGCGTGGCAACCACCTCGTTCGTCGCAGCCATTGGTGCCGCTACCCTGGCGATCGGCCTGGCCTTGCAAGGCAGCCTGGCCAATTTCGCCGGCGGTGTGCTGATCCTGTTGTTCCGTCCGTTTCGCATCGGTGACTGGATCGAAGCCCAGGGCACCTCGGGTACCGTCGACAGTATCCAGATTTTCCACACGGTGCTGCGTACCGGCGACAACAAGACGGTGATTGTACCGAACGGCATCCTGTCCAACGGCATCATCACCAACACCAACCGCCAACCGACGCGCAAGGTGGTGTTTGATGTGGGCGTGGACTACGAGGCTGACCTGCAGAAAGCCCGTGAAGTGTTGCTGGAACTGGCCAAGGACCCGCGCGTGCTGGCCGACCCGGCGCCTGTCGCAGTGGTATCGACCCTGGGCGACAGCTCCATCACCGTGTCCCTGCGTTGCTGGACCAATACGGCGGATTATTGGGATGTGGTATTCATGCTCAATGAACTGGCGCGCGACCGTTTGAAAGGGGCGGGGATTGATATTCCGTTCCCGCAGCGGGTTATTCGCGTGATGCAGGAAGCTCCGGCGAAGCCATGAAACAGTGTCGCGTTTAAGTTGGCCGAAAGGTCAGGTTAAATGCGACAGTTGTATATAGTTACTTAGCTTGCTAGTTATATTGTTTTTGAAATGTAACTGAAATAAAAAAGCCGCTCCCTTGCAAACAGGGGAGCGGCTTTTTATTCAAGGTCGAAACCTTAAGTCATCGTTGTAATTACTTGCGTGATTACAAGATGTTCAGCGGGTAGTTCGCGATCAGACGCAGTTCGTCGATCGAAGGCGAACCGTAGTAAACGCCATCACCGGAACGATAAGTCGCTTGACGCAGACGCAGGCTGAGGTTTTTAGCCGGGCCGCTCTGAACCACGTACTTGGCTTCGATGTCGCGTTCCCACTCTTTACCGTTGCTGGTGGTGCCCGTGTTGGCGCCACTACCGGTCACGTAACGGGTCATGAAGCTCAGGCCAGGAACGCCGAAGGTCGCCATGTTGATGTCGTAGCGCGCCTGGTACGACTTCTCGCCTTCGGCGTTGAAGTCGGAACGGGCGATGGAGTTGGCCAGGAACACAGTGCCGCCGCCATCTACGCCGTAGCCGTAGTCGCCGTCACCGGTAACCTTTTGGGCAGCCAGGGTGAAGGTGTGAGCGCCGACGGTGTACGCGCCCTGCAAGCTGAATGCGCGGTTGTCGAGCTTGGTCACGCCATCTTTCTCTGCGCGCTGCAGGCCGGCGCCTTCGCTCTTGGTGTCGTAGATGTTGAAGTCCAGCGCGAAGGACTGGTCATCGCTCAGGGCATGGGTCCAGTTCAGGTTGCTGTAGTACTTGCGGAAGTAGTCTTCGGTTTTCGCGTAGTACAGGCTGCCGGTGACTTCCGGGGTGAAGGCATAGACGCCGCCGACGAAGTCGGTCTTCGTCAGGCCCAGGCTGTCATGGTAGGTCTGGTTCTGCGCGACGCTGGAAGTGAAGTGACCGCCTTCGAGCTTCAGGCCCTTAATCTCGTTGCTGGTGATCGAGATACCTTGTGGCAGTTCTGGGAGCAAACGGCTGTCATCGGAGGCGAATACAGGCGCTGTGGTGTATTGGTCACCGACTTTCAGCACAGTATTGGAAATGCGGAACTTAACCGCGCCGCCGCCTTTTGAGTACTCGTCTTGCGAACGACCGTCGGAACCGGTAGGGAACAGACCGGTGCCGGCACGGCCCTTGCCGCTGTCGAGCTTGAGGCCCATCAGGCCGATCACGTCAACGCCGACACCGATGGTGCCTTGGGTGAAGCCCGACTCGTACAAGGCGTTGAAGCCCAGGCCGCTTTCTTCCGCACGGCTCTTGGAGCCCGGGCCCGACGGGTTGTTGCGGAAGTCGCGGCTGAAGTACAAAGCGCGAGTGTTGATGCTGAAAGTGCTGTCTTCAACAAAGCCCTTGGAATCGTCCTGGGCGGACGCCATTGCGAACTGCGAGGTGCCTGCTGAAACAGCCAGGGCGATCATGCTCCACTTCATCACGCGCATCGTGATTTGCTCCTTTGGTTTAGAAGAGTACTGCCGTCCCACCTGTATTTTTATCTGGGCGGCTCTTTCTTTATGTGTGTCGGCGCAAAGTTATCTCACACCGGCGCTATTGACGATACTTGCCCAACTATCCTTTCAGCTTCTTTACGAGGCTGTCGTAAATTGCTAGCTCCGTGTCGCAAATCACAGCCCGATGGTAATTAGGCTGACAACTTCAATGTTCTTTTCAAACGCCTTCAAAGTTTGAAATCGTCCTTGGTACCCATTGAAACGCTATTGTTTCTTATCGCGAAACCCTGGCATCCACCCAGGTGTCGTTGCCGACGATAGCGAGGTGAATGCAACAAGCGTGCACAAAGCGCCAACCGAATGTCATTTTTTCGTGAAAAACGTTACGGCAGTGTAAAAACCGCATAAACACGGGCCTCTCGGGCAGTTTGGTTCAGGCGCGACATTCAGGTGTTACCGTCGTGCGGTGGCGCGCAAAACCTGCGCCTTGGCAAAACGTTACCGATTGACCCTCATAAGTGGGTAGCGGCCGACTCCCTTTGAGGCACAAGTGGGTCATTTTGGTGCATCCCGTTGAAGCCCGAGTTAGCGTGGTTCACACGTCCGACTGCCTCGAAAGAGTGCATCCATGGAATTGGCTTGCCTCAGGCTGCTCGCGCATTCGCCGTGAAGCCTCGCGCATTCGGCGGTATGCTGGGCGCCTGTAATTGACCTGCCGAACGGAGTGCCCACGTGTTCGCTTTAGATCAACGCCTGCAACAAGACACATTGGCCATTGGGGACTTCCCGCTCTGTCGCCTGCTGCTGTCCAATGATTCGAATTATCCCTGGTTCATCCTGGTACCGCGCATTGACGGTATCAGCGAAGTGTTTCAACTGGATGTCGCCGAGCAACAGACACTGTGGCAGGAAACGACTGCACTCGCACAGTTGCTGAACGAAGGCCTGGCCGCCGATAAGATGAACATCGGCGCGCTGGGTAACGTGGTCAGCCAGCTGCATGTGCATGTCATCGTGCGCAAGCGCGATGACGTGGCATGGCCGGCACCGGTGTGGGGCAAGCATCCGGCCCGTCCATACAGCGCAGAGCAGGTGGCGGCGATTCGCAGCCAATTGCGTGAACTACTGCCTGCCGACTTCATTTTTACCCAGGACTGAACCATGGACCTGCAAGATCGCGTCACCGACCTGGAAAGCCGCCTGGCGTTCCAGGACGACACCATCGAAACCCTCAATGACATTCTGGTCGCCCAGCAGCAAGCGGTGGAGCGCCTGCAATTGCAGATGATCGCCTTGCTCAAGCGTCAGGAAGAGATGGGCGGCCAGTTCGAAACCTCGGAAGAAGAAGCCCCGCCGCCGCACTATTAAATGAGCGTGCAATAAAAAAACCGCGATCCAGCCTACGCCGGATCGCGGTTTTTTTTGCAGCGCAGGCTGGAATCAGCGACGCGGCAGGGCAGCGATGACATCTTCAGCTTGCAGGCCTTTGTCGCGGTTCATCACCGAGAACTCCACGCGCTGGCCTTCGACCAGGACGCGGTGGCCTTCACCGCGGATAGCTCTGAAGTGGACGAAGATATCGTCACCCGAGTCGCGCGAAATAAAGCCGAAGCCTTTGGAGGTGTTGAACCACTTGACGGTCCCGGTATCCCGGTTGGTCATGTCGTAGTTTTGCGACGCGGCCGCTGGGGACGAACGATAGAAGCTGATGGCCAGGTGAAGAACGATGGCGACCACAGCGATCACCAGGCTGAGCAGGATGGCCGGGTGGCCGCCCACTTCAGGCATGGGTGCCAGCAGGGTAAGGGTTTGAACAACGACGGTCAGTACCAGCAGCGCGCTGACCAGGTTTTGCAGTTGATGACGCGTGCCTTTGTTCCAGTAGGGGATTACCGGTGCCAGGGTCAGGTTGAGAAGGCCGAACAAGGCCAGGTATAGAGCGTCGTGTTGTTGCAGGTAGGGCAGGCTTTCAGGCTGCAGGCTCGGGATAAAGGACAGCAGCAAAGCTGCAACGCCCGTTAGCAGGTGGACGATTTTCAACATTTTGATTAACTCACGTTAAGACGGATCACAAGGAAGAGCTGACTGGCACGGTTCGCTTCTGAACAATGGGAGGCGTTGGGCACGTGCGCGGGTAGCAGCCTATGTGACGTGCCGCAGAAATGAACGGCAGCCACACGCCGCCTATTTAACAGCAAAGGCTGTGCCTACTCAAATCAAGCATTTCGGGGTGTTGCAATCGAGGTGGCATTTTTGCGTCTAAGGCTTGTCCTAGACAGGTGCAGGTAATTTGAGCGGCCTTTCGAGCGTTTTTCTTACAGGATGACCGGCTCTTCCGCCGCTGCCCTCGCAAGCGGTGCGGGGCAATTTGCCGCACATTGCCTGGGTGCGTTGGGCTGCACGCGGCCAGCACTCTTGCTAGAGTGATCCTGCACCTGATCAATGAATGCTCGTCAATTGAAGGGGAAAAACATGGCAATCGATATTGGTATCAGTGAAGAAGATCGTAAATCCATCGTCGACGGACTTTCACGGCTGCTGTCCGATACCTATGTGCTGTACCTGAAGACCCACAACTTCCACTGGAACGTCACGGGCCCCATGTTTCGTACGCTGCACTTGATGTTCGAAGAGCAGTACAACGAGCTGGCGCTGGCGGTGGATTCCATTGCCGAGCGTATCCGTGCCCTGGGCTTCCCGGCACCGGGTGCCTATTCGATCTACGCCCGCCTGTCTTCGATCAAGGAAGAAGAGGGTGTGCCGAGCGCCGAAGAGATGATCAAGCAGCTGGTGGCGGGCCAGGAGGCTGTCACCCGTACCGCGCGTGGCATTTTCCCGTTGCTCGACAAGGTCAGCGATGAGCCGACGGCGGACTTGTTGACGCAACGGATGCAAGTCCACGAAAAAACCGCGTGGATGCTGCGTTCGCTGCTCGAAAACCAATAACCGTCGAACCCGTGCGGCGTCTTCGGGGCGCCGCTCACTGGTTTCTCTGCGCTTGCTGGCGTTGTCCTACGACGCCCGGCGCCCGCGTCTTCTGGCTGCTCGTCGCTTCCTGCGGTTTTATAGGCTGACCGTCCAATGGGAAAGACCCATGGACTGCTGTTTTGGCAAGGGAGTGTCAGGTGTATGTCATGTGGTAAGGGCGTGGAAACCGGTGGTTTTCACAAGATAAAGGTCGATCCCTTCGCGAAAGGGTTCGACATGGGGCTCGCCAAGCCATTATCGCGGTCGGTGCGGCTCAACGGGTTTTCCACCTGCCTGCGGCTGGAGCAGATCTACTGGAATATCCTGACGGAAATGGCCAGGATCAACACCTGCTCGGTCAGTGCGTTGTTGTCCTATGTCGATCGGGAAGTGCATTTGCGCTATGGCGGTGTGAAGAACTTCAGCGGGCTGGTGCGGGTGGTGTGTGTCGTTCACCTGTTGAAAGACCGCCTTAGCGCCTCTGGCCCCGTCTGATCGGAGGCTGCAGGGCGCGGCCCTTCCTTCCGGCGGGCCGCGCCTCGGGCAGAAAGCCGGCTGCGCTGCCTCGATTTACCAGATATAATCCCGCGCTTTGCTGCGCATGCCGGGCTTTATGCACATCGGCAGGGCGTAGCGCAGTAACGATCTGATCGCCGAGACAACTCCATGCCCATGTACGACTATCAATGTGCTTCCTGTGGTCATCAGTTGGAAGCCATTCAGAAGATCAGCGCCGCGCCGCTGGTCGATTGCCCAGCCTGCCAGGCACCTGAGTTGAAAAAGATGTTGTCCATGCCGGGCTTCCGCCTGAGCGGCAGCGGCTGGTACGAGACCGATTTCAAGACCGGCGCCAAGAAGAACCTGGCGGGCGGCGACA
Source organism: Pseudomonas sp. R4-35-07 (assembly GCF_003852235.1). NCBI lineage: Bacteria > Pseudomonadati > Pseudomonadota > Gammaproteobacteria > Pseudomonadales > Pseudomonadaceae > Pseudomonas > Pseudomonas sp. R4-35-07. The sequence goes on along the minus strand of NZ_CP027732.1, from coordinate 4,586,744 downwards.
AAGCAGACTGAGTTGAACTCTACGCGCAGGCTCCTGCATTATCCGTCCCCTGCTTTAATGTACGGTGACGAGGCACGCCTGCCACCGAATTTCGAATTACGAGAAGTGAAACCACGACCATGATGCGCAGCCACTATTGCGGCCAACTGAACGAGACCCTGGAAGGTCAGGAAATCACCCTTTGCGGATGGGTTCACCGTCGCCGCGACCACGGCGGGGTGATCTTCCTCGATATCCGTGATCGTGATGGTCTGGCCCAGGTAGTGTTCGACCCGGATCGCGCCGAGAGCTTCGCCGCCGCCGACCGCGTGCGCAGCGAATACGTCGTGAAGATCACTGGCAAGGTGCGCCTGCGCCCGGCCGGTGCCGTGAACAAGAACATGGCGTCCGGCGGCATTGAAGTGCTGGGCTACGAGCTGGAAGTGCTGAACGAGTCGGAAACCCCGCCGTTCCCACTGAACGAATATTCCGACGTTGGCGAGGAAACTCGCCTGCGCTATCGCTTCCTGGACCTGCGTCGTCCGGAAATGGCCGAGAAGCTGCGTCTGCGTTCGCGCATGACCACCAGCATCCGCCGCTTCCTCGACGAGAACGGCTTCCTCGACGTGGAAACGCCGATTCTCACCCGTGCCACGCCGGAAGGCGCACGCGACTACCTGGTGCCGAGCCGTACCCACCCGGGTAGCTTCTTCGCCTTGCCGCAATCGCCGCAGCTGTTCAAGCAACTGCTGATGGTGGCCGGCTTCGACCGTTACTACCAGATCGCCAAGTGCTTCCGTGACGAAGACCTGCGCGCCGACCGCCAGCCGGAATTCACCCAGATCGACATCGAGACCAGCTTCCTCGATGAAAAAGAGATCATGGGCCTCACCGAACAAATGATCCGCAACCTGTTCAAGGAAGTGCTGGACCTGGAGTTCGGCGAATTCCCGCACATGACCTTCGAAGAGGCCATGCGTCGCTACGGTTCCGACAAGCCAGACCTGCGTAACCCGCTGGAACTGGTCGACGTGGCCGACCAGCTCAAGGACGTTGACTTCAAGGTGTTCAGCGGCCCGGCCAACGACCCGAAATGCCGCATCGCCGCCCTGCGCGTGCCTGGCGGCGCGAGCATGCCGCGCAAGCAGATCGACGACTACACCAAGTTCGTCGGCATCTACGGTGCCAAGGGCCTGGCGTACATCAAGGTCAACGAGCGCGCCAATGGCGTTGACGGCCTGCAGTCGCCGATCGTGAAGAACATCCCCGAAGCCAACCTGAACACGATCCTCGATCGCGTCGGTGCGGTCGATGGCGATATCGTGTTCTTCGGTGCCGACAAAGCCAAGATCGTCAGCGAAGCCCTGGGCGCACTGCGTATCAAGCTGGGTCACGACCTGAACCTGCTGACCTGCGAGTGGGCCCCGATGTGGGTTGTCGACTTCCCGATGTTCGAAGAGAACGACGACGGCAGCTTCAGCGCCTTGCACCACCCGTTCACCGCGCCGAAGTGCTCCCCGGCCGAGCTGGAAGCCAACCCGGCCGGCGCGTTGTCCCGTGCCTACGACATGGTGCTCAACGGCACTGAGTTGGGTGGCGGTTCGATCCGTATTCACCGCAAAGAGATGCAGCAAGCAGTGTTCCGTCTGCTGGGCATCAACGAAGCGGAACAGGAAGAGAAGTTCGGCTTTCTGCTCGACGCGCTCAAGTACGGTGCGCCGCCGCACGGTGGCCTGGCCTTCGGCCTGGACCGTCTGGTGATGCTGATGACCGGCGCCCAGTCGATCCGTGAAGTGATTGCGTTCCCGAAAACCCAGAGTGCTGCGGACGTCATGACCCAGGCGCCGGGCGTCGTGGATGCCAAGGCATTGCGCGAATTGCACATCCGTCTGCGCGAGACGCCGAAGGCTGAGTAAGGCTGCTGCGTGAAAGCGCGATAAGGTGGTACGCAGTCAAAAAGGCGCATCTTCGGATGCGCCTTTGCGTTTAAAAGAGGGAAATCCTGCCCGGCGGGATTGATACGGTTTCTATAGAATTTCGGAGTTGTGTTATGGCTGGCCATTCCAAGTGGGCGAACATCAAGCACCGCAAAGAGCGTCAGGATGCCAAGAAAGGCAAGATCTTCACCAAGTGGATCCGCGAGCTGACCGTCGCCGCCCGCCAGGGTGGCGGTGACCCGGGCTCCAACCCGCGTCTGCGTCTGGCGCTGGACAAGGCGCTCGGCGCCAACATGAGCCGTGACATCATCGACCGCGCCGTGGCCCGTGGCGCCGGCGCCGCCGACACCGACGACATGGTCGAGTTGACCTACGAAGGCTATGGGCCAGGCGGCGTGGCGGTGATGGTCGAATGCATGACCGATAACCGCAACCGTACCGCAGCTGCGGTGCGCCACGCGTTCAGCAAGTGCGGCGGCAACCTGGGTACCGACGGTTCGGTGGCCTACCTGTTCGAGCGCAAGGGGCAGATTACCTTTGCGGCCGGCACGGATGAAGACGCGCTGATGGAAGCCGCGATGGAGGCGGATGCCGACGATGTGGTCACAAACGAAGACGGCTCCATCGACGTGTTCACCTCGTTCGCCAGCTTCTACGCGGTGCGCAATGCCTTGGAGGCGGCTGGTTTCAAAGGTACCGACGCGGAAATCGTGATGCTGCCGACCACCAGCGCCGAACTGGACCTGGACGGTGCGCAAAAAGTGTTGAAGCTGCTGGATATGCTCGAAGACCTGGACGACGTGCAAAACGTGTATTCGAACGCCGACATTCCGGAATCCGTGGCCGAACAGCTAAGCTGAAGAACTACATAGATCCAAATGTGGGAGGGGGCTTGCCCCCGATAGCGGCGGGTCAGCCAAAAAAATTCTGACTGATCCACTGCCATCGGGGGCAAGCCCCCTCCCACATTTGAACTTCGGCGTATCACAAAATGTGTTTATCCAACCTGCAGGCGTTATGACTTTAATCCTAGGTATCGACCCCGGTTCGCGCATTACCGGTTTTGGCGTGGTGCAACACACTCCGCGTGGCTGCGTTTATGTGGCCTCGGGCTGTATTCGCACCGGCGCGGGGGAGTTGGCCGAGCGCCTGCAGATCGTCTATCGCGGCGTGCGTGAAGTCATCCAGACCTACGGCCCGGTGACCATGGGCATCGAAAAAGTCTTCATGGCCAAGAATGCCGACTCGGCGTTGAAGCTCGGCCAGGCCCGTGGCGCGGCCATTGTGGCGGGAGCCGAGGAGGGCATGGAAATCGCCGAATACACCGCGACCCAGGTCAAGCAGGCCGTCGTCGGTACGGGTGGGGCGAATAAAGAACAGGTGCAGATGATGGTCATGCACATGCTCAAGCTCACCTCAAAACCCCAGATCGACGCCTCCGACGCCCTGGCCATTGCCATTTGCCACGCCCACACCCGCTCCAGCCTGCTGCCCCATGGTCTGGGCGCGGCACGCAGTCGTGGCGGACGCCTGCGTCTCTGATAGCATCAGCGCAATCGTTATTTCCGGTCAGGCCTGTTCTGACCCCAAGCTTTAAGGATCTGAACCGTGATTGGACGCTTGCGCGGCACCCTGGCTGAGAAACAGCCGCCGCACCTGATTCTGGATGTGAATGGATTGGGGTATGAGCTTGAAGTGCCCATGACTACCCTGTATCGCCTGCCGTCGGTCGGCGAGCCGATAACTTTGCACACGCATTTAGTCGTGCGAGAGGACGCGCAACTGCTCTATGGTTTCATTGGCAAGCGCGACCGTGACTTCTTTCGCGAACTGATTCGCCTCAACGGCGTAGGGCCCAAGCTGGCCCTGGCGTTGATGTCGAGCCTGGAAGTGGATGAGCTGGTGCGCGCCGTTTCGGCCCAGGACACCTCGGCGCTGACCAAGGTGCCCGGTGTCGGCAAGAAAACCGCCGAGCGCCTGCTGGTGGAGCTCAAGGACCGTTTCAAGGCCTGGGAAGTGGTGCCGAGCATGTTCGCCCTGGTGCCCAATCAACCGGATATGCCGGCGACTCAGGTTGCCAGTGCCGAAAGCGATGCTGTCAGTGCGTTGATCTCCCTGGGCTACAAGCCGCAGGAGGCCAGCAAAGCGGTGTCGGCCATCAAGGACAAGAACCTGAGCAGCGAAGACATGATCCGCCGAGCCCTGAAGGGAATGATTTAAGTGATTGAAGCTGATCGTCTGATCGCGGCCACCGGCCCGCGCGACCGTGAAGAAGTCCAGGACCGCGCCATCCGCCCCTTGAGCCTGGCCGACTACATCGGCCAGCCCACCGTGCGCGAGCAGATGGAACTGTTCATCCAGGCCGCGCGCGGGCGCAGCGAGTCGCTGGATCACACCCTGATCTTCGGCCCGCCGGGCCTGGGTAAAACCACCCTGGCCAATATCATCGCCCAGGAAATGGGCGTGTCGATCAAGTCCACGTCCGGCCCGGTGCTGGAGCGCCCCGGCGACCTCGCCGCGCTGCTGACCAATCTCGAGCCTCACGACGTGCTGTTTATCGACGAGATCCACCGGCTGTCGCCCATCGTCGAGGAAGTACTGTACCCGGCGATGGAGGACTTCCAGCTCGACATCATGATCGGCGAAGGCCCGGCGGCCCGTTCGATCAAACTCGACCTGCCACCGTTCACCCTGGTCGGCGCGACCACCCGTGCCGGCATGCTGACCAACCCGCTGCGAGACCGTTTCGGTATCGTTCAACGTCTTGAGTTCTATAGCACCGCCGACCTTGCGACGATCGTCAGCCGTTCGGCGAGTATCCTCGGCTTGCCGCTGGACCCTGAAGGCGCGTTCGAAATCGCCCGACGCGCGCGCGGTACACCACGGATCGCCAATCGTTTGCTGCGCCGCGTACGCGATTTTGCCGAGGTGCGGGCCAAGGGGCATATCACCAAGGCGGTCGCGGACCTGGCGTTGAACCTGCTGGATGTGGATGAACATGGCTTCGATCATCAGGACCGGCGCCTGCTGCTGACCATGATCGAGAAATTCGACGGTGGCCCGGTGGGCGTGGACAGCCTGGCCGCCGCCATCAGTGAAGAGCGGCACACCATTGAGGATGTGCTGGAACCCTACCTGATCCAGCAGGGCTACATCATGCGCACGCCACGGGGCAGGGTGGTGACGCGCCACGCCTACCTGCACTTCGGGCTAAATATTCCGTCACGATTGGGAGAGATGCCTGTGGTAGACGAATTCCTCGATGCAGTGGACGATTAAAAAACTGTAGGAGCGAGCTTGCTCGCGAAAAACGTCAACGATAACGCGGTATGTCTGGTTATACGCGGCGTGCTCAGGTTTTTCGCGAGCAAGCTCGCTCCTGCAGGGTATTTGTCATGTGGGGTGATTTATCTGAAGTTTGTGCTGTCCCAGTGTCTGGCGTCGTCATTCAGGCAATGCAAATGTGTTCAGGTATTGAAAAAACAGTTGTCCAGCCGGATTGGCAACCTGAGGAGTAAGCACTAGAGTATGCGCGCGCAAAACGGGGATCAGTCGTTCGCACATCGCTGTCGCGTTTATTACGAGGACACTGATGCCGGCGGCATCGTTTATTACGTCAATTACCTGAAATTCATGGAGCGGGCTCGAACCGAGCGGCTACGGGAGCTGGGCTTTGCCCAATCCTTGCTGGCAGGAGAGGACCTGTTATTCGTCGTGCATTCCAGCGAGGCGCGTTACCACGCACCGGCGCGACTGGACGATGAACTGCTGGTCAGCGCTGAAGTCATCGAATTGAACCGTGCCAGCCTGCGATTCAAACAGCAGGTCAGGCGGGCTACGGATGCAACGCTGCTCTGTGAGGGGCAGTTCCTGGTGGCGTGTGTACGCACCAACAGTTTGAAACCTCGGGCCATTCCCGAAACTCTACGTGCGGCCTTTGCCGCCGTGAGCGGCGCGGGTAAACAATCAAAGCAGGAGATTTAGCGTGGAACCTACCGTCGTCGACCATTCCTCCATGTGGAGCCTGGTCAGCAATGCCAGTGTCGTGGTGCAACTGGTCATGCTGACCCTGGTAGCCGCATCGGTTACCTCTTGGGTCATGATTTTTCAGCGCAGCAACTTGCTGCGTGCCGGTCGACGTGCCCTGGAGAGCTTTGAAGAGCGCTTCTGGTCGGGTATCGACCTGTCCAAGCTGTATCGCCAGGCTGGCAGCAATCCGGACCCGGATTCGGGCGTCGAGCAAATCTTCCGCGCCGGCTTCAAGGAGTTCTCGCGCCTGCGCCAGCAACCGGGCGTTGACCCGGAAGCGGTAATGGAAGGTGTGGCCCGGGCCATGCGCGTCGCCATCTCCCGTGAAGAAGAGAAACTGGAGCAGAGCCTGCCGTTCCTGGCGACTGTGGGCTCCGTCAGCCCGTACATCGGCCTGTTCGGTACCGTATGGGGCATCATGAACTCCTTCCGTGGCCTGGCCCAGGCCCAGCAAGCGACCCTGGCCACCGTGGCCCCGGGCATCGCCGAAGCCCTGATCGCCACCGCGATCGGCCTGTTCGCCGCTATCCCCGCAGTAATTGCCTACAACCGTTTTGCCGCTACCAGCGAAACGTTGATCAGCCGTTACTACACCTTCGCCGATGAATTCCAGGCGATCCTGCACCGTAAAGTGCACACCAGCGAAGAATAAGCAGGTAATTCCCAATGGCTTTAATCGCTCGAGCTCGCAAAAAGCGCAAGCCGGTCGCCGAGATGAACGTAGTGCCCTACATCGACGTGATGCTGGTGCTGCTGGTGATCTTCATGGTGACCGCGCCGATGCTCAACCAGGGCGTGAAGGTTGATCTGCCCAAGGTTTCCAGTGAAGCCCTGCCGCAAGACAACAACACTCAGGTCCTGACCATTTCGATCAAGGCTGACAAGACCTACTACTGGAACCTTGGCAGCGAAGTCGACACGCAGAAGCAGCAGGACAAGGCCCTGACCTTGCCGGCAATGACTGACGCCGTGACCAAGATCATTCGCTCCGGCAACGAAGGCGGCAAGCACACCCAGGTGTTCATTCGCGGTGACAAGTCGGTCGACTATGGCTCCGTCATGGGCGCCATGGGCGGGCTGCAGAAGGCCGGCGTCGGTAACGTTGGCTTGATTACCGAGGCGCCCTGATGCAGCAACAGCGAGAGCCGTCCGCCTCGGAAAGCTACTTCTGGCCTGGCGTGTGGGCAATTGCCCTGCACATCCTGGTGTTCGGCATGCTGTTCGTCAGCTTTGCCATGACCCCGGACCTGCCGCCAGCCAAGCCGATCGTGCAGGCGACCCTGTATCAGCTGAAATCGAAAAGTCAGGCCACCACCCAGACCAATCAGAAGATTGCGGGTGAGGCCCAGAAGTCGGCTGCGCGCCAGACCGAAGTCGAGCAGATGGAACAGAAGAAGGTCGAGCAGGAAGCGGTGAAGGCGGCTGCGGAACAAAAGAAAGAAGAGGCGGCTCAAAAGGCCGAGGAATCGAAAAAGGCTGACGAAGCGAAGAAAGCTGACGAGGCGAAAAAGGCTGATGAAGCCAAGAAGTCCGAGAAAGCTGCCGAAGCCAAAAAGGCCGAAGAGAAACAATTGGCTGATATAGCCAAGAAGAAGTCCGAAGAAGAAGCCAAGAAAGCTGCCGAGGAAGAGGCCAAGAAAAAGGCCGCCGAAGAAGCCAAGAAAAAGATCGTCGAAGACGCGAAGAAGAAAGCCGCCGAAGACGCCAAGAAAAAAGCTGAAGCAGACGAGGCGAAAAAGAAAGTCGCCGACGAAGCGAAGAAGAAAGCTGCCGCCGACGCCTCCAAGAAAAAGGCCCAGGAAGCAGCCCGTAAATCCGCCGAAGAGAAAAAGGCCCAGGCCCTGGCAGATTTGCTTTCCGACACGCCGCAGCGTCAGCAAGCCTTGGCCGATGAGCGTGGCGATGAAGTCGCGGGCAGTTTCGACGACCTGATCCGGGCGCGGGCAGCGGAAGGCTGGACACGTCCACCTTCGGCACGTAAAGGCATGACAGTAGTGCTGCAGATCGGCATGTTGCCGGACGGTACGGTGACTTCGGTCAGCGTGGCCAAGTCCAGTGGTGACGGTTCGTTCGACAGTTCGGCGGTTGCCGCAGTCAAGAATATTGGCCGGTTGACCGAGATGCAGGGAATGAAACCAAGCGACTTCGCTCCCTATCGTTCATTCAAGATGACATTCACACCTGAGGATCTAGCCTTGTGAGAAACCTTCTTCGAGGAATGCTTGTCGTTATTTGCTGCATGGCAGGGATAGCGGCGGCGGATGAAAAGAACATCCTGGTTACCAGCGGCAGCGATCGGGCTACCCCGATCGCGGTAGTGCCGTTCGGCTGGCAGGGCGGCAGCGTGCTGCCGGACGACATGGCCCAGATCGTCAGCGACGACCTGCGCAACTCCGGCTATTACGCGCCGATTCCGAAAGGCAACATGATCAGCCAGCCGACCCAGGCCAGCGAAGTCATCTTCCGCGACTGGAAGGCCGTGGGCGCGCAGTACCTGATGGTCGGCAGCATCACACCGGCCGGTGGTCGCTTGCAGATCCAGTACACGTTGTTCAACGTGGCCACCGAACAGCAGGTCCTGACCGGCAACGTTTCGGGCACCGCCGAGCAACTGCGTGACATGGCCCACTATATTTCGGACCAGTCGTTTGAAAAGCTCACCGGTATCAAGGGTGCGTTCTCCACACGCATGCTGTACGTCACCGCTGAGCGTTTCTCCGTAGACAACACGCGTTACACCCTGCAGCGCTCCGACTATGACGGCGCACGCGCCGTGACCCTGCTGCAATCGCGCGAGCCAATCCTGTCGCCGCGTTTTGCGCCGGACGGCAAGCGTATTGCCTATGTGTCGTTCGAACAGAAGCGTCCGCGTATCTTCGTCCAGCACATCGATACCGGCCGTCGTGAGCAGATCACCAACTTCGAAGGCCTCAACGGTGCACCAGCCTGGTCGCCGGATGGTTCGCGCCTGGCATTTGTGCTGTCCAAGGACGGTAACCCGGACATCTACGTGATGAACATGGCTTCGCGCCAAATCACTCGCGTGACCAGTGGCCCGGGCATCAATACCGAACCGTTCTGGGGTAAGGATGGCTCGACCATCTACTTCACCTCCGACCGTGGCGGCAAGCCTCAAATCTACAAAGCCAGCGTGGGTGGTGGTGGCGCGGAACGCGTGACCTTTATCGGTAACTACAACGCCAACCCCAAGCTTTCGGCCGATGAAAAGACGTTAGTAATGATTCACCGTCAGGATGGTTTCACTAATTTCCGGGTTGCGGCCCAGGATTTGCAGCGCGGAACCGTAAAAATCCTTACAGATACCAACCTTGATGAGTCAGCCACTGTTGCGCCCAACGGCACCATGGTAATCTACGCCACCCGCCAGCAGGGCCGGGGAGTCTTGATGCTCGTGTCCATTAATGGACGCGTAAGGCTCCCGCTTCCTACCGCACAAGGCGAAGTCAGAGAACCATCCTGGTCCCCTTACCTGAACTGACGCGGCGCTACAAAAAGAAGTACTTAACACACTGGGGTTCATTAGGAGTTTCACGATGGAAATGCTGAAGTTTGGTAAGTTTGCTGCTCTGGCTCTGGCTCTGTCCGTAGCCGTTGGTTGCTCCTCTAAAGGCGGCGACAATGCCGGTGAAGGCGCAGCTGTTGATCCAAACGCTGGTTACGGCGCTAACACTGGTGCAGTCGACGGCTCCCTGAGCGAAGAAGCTGCTCTGCGCGCGATCACCACTTTCTACTTCGAATACGACAGTTCGGACCTGAAGCCAGAAGCCATGCGCGCTCTGGACGTTCACGCCAAGGACCTGAAAGCTAACGGCGCTCGCGTTGTTCTGGAAGGTAACACTGACGCCCGTGGTACTCGTGAGTACAACATGGCACTGGGCGAGCGTCGTGCGAAAGCCGTTCAGCGCTACCTGGTACTGCAAGGTGTTGCTCCAGGCCAACTGGAACTGGTTTCCTACGGTAAAGAGCGTCCAGTTGCAACTGGCAACGACGAACAGTCGTGGGCTCAGAACCGTCGCGTCGAACTGCGTAAGTAATTCGTCATGCGAACGTGCCGTCGTGCTCTAACTGTATTGGCTTTCAGCCTCGCACCGCTTGCGGTGTGGGCTGCGGTTCCTGTAACGGATAGCAACTCTGGCTATAACAATAGCGGCAGCAGTTATCCGCCAGCGGGTTATGGCACGAACGGCGCCTATGCTGGGGGGGCGGCTACGGCCGCGCCTTCGGCACAGGGCGAACTGTTCAACCAGCTGCAACGCATGCAGGATCAATTGGCCCAGCAACAAGGCGCCATTGAAGTTCTGCAGAATCAAGTGAACCAGCTTAAGCAAGAAGGCCTGGAGCGTTACCAGGATCTTGATCGACGTATTGGAGCCGGTGTTGCACCTGCCGCTACTCCTGATAATTCTTCTGCCGGTGGCACGCCCAGTGCTGCCGCCGGTGGCGCAGCAGCGGGAGCCGCGGCAGCCAGCCAGGCCCCGGCTGCCAGCAGTGAACCGGGTGATCCGGCGAAGGAAAAACTGTATTACGATGCAGCCTTCGACCTGATCAAGGCCAAGGACTTCGATAAGGCCAGCCAGGCGTTTACCGCATTCCTGCGCAAGTACCCCAACAGCCAATACGCGGGCAATGCCCAGTACTGGTTGGGTGAGGTCAACCTGGCAAAGGGTGATTTGCAGGGGGCAGGCCAAGCGTTTGCCAAGGTCAGCCAGCTGTACCCCAAGCACGCCAAGGTGCCGGACTCGCTGTACAAACTCGCTGACGTGGAACGCCGCCTAGGCCATGCCGACAAGGTCAAAGGCATTTTGCAGCAGGTCGTCGCCCAGTATCCGGGTACTTCCGCTGCGCAGTTGGCCCAACGGGATTTGCAACGCTTGTAAGCAATGCACTCCGTTTAGAAGAAACCCGCGCCTGGCGCGGGTTTTTTCGTTAGAATCCACGCCCTTTTATGACACACGCTTCCTGGGATTGACGCGTTGGCGCAATCCCCTGAAGTGCCTGACGGAGGCGGACAGCCTGTTTAGCTGTTACGCCCGTGGCGACTATGCAAGACACATTACGTATTACCGAAGTTTTTTACTCGTTACAGGGTGAAACGCGCACCGCAGGGCTGCCTACCGTATTTGTACGGCTCACCGGCTGCCCCTTGCGTTGCCAATACTGTGACAGTGCTTATGCCTTCAGCGGCGGCACTGTGCGCACCCTGGACGACATCCTGCAGCAGGTTGCCAGCTACCGACCGCGCTACGTCTGTGTGACAGGCGGCGAGCCATTGGCGCAACCCAATGCCATCCCCTTGCTCAAGCAGCTGTGTGACGGCGGATACGAGGTTTCGCTGGAAACCAGCGGCGCCTTGGACATCTCCGCGGTAGACCCGCGTGTGAGCCGAGTGGTGGACCTCAAGACCCCCGATTCCAAAGAAGCTCACCGCAACCGCTACGAGAACATCGACTTGCTGACGGCCAACGATCAGGTCAAGTTCGTCATCTGTTCTCGAGGCGATTATGACTGGGCGACGTCCAAGCTGATCCAGTATGGCCTCGAGCGTCGTGCAGGCGAGGTGCTGTTCTCCCCAAGCCATCACGACCTGAACGCCCGTGAATTGGCGGACTGGATCGTTGCGGACAACCTACCAGTGCGCCTGCAGCTGCAGTTGCACAAATACCTGTGGAACGACGAGCCGGGGCGTTGATACGCCTGATCAGGCGGTGATGCGAGACGTTCAACCGGCCGAATTATGGCCCCTGCGTATAATTTTGAATTATTTTCAAATAAGGTGTTGAATAATCCTTAGAAATCAGTATTATACGCGCCACCACACAGCGGGTCGTTAGCTCAGTTGGTAGAGCAGTTGGCTTTTAACCAATTGGTCGTAGGTTCGAATCCCACACGACCCACCATTTTTGGCGGTTTAGAAAATCCGGAAGGCCCACGCAAGTGAGGATTTCCGGGTTTTTTTTTGCCTGAAATATGCTGAACATGCGCTCTATGCGCCACGTACATAGTCGCTACCTCTCAGCGAACGGCTCAACCGCCATCACCTATCCTCCTCAGTAGCCTTTTTGCTCTTTTCCGCGCCCCGTCGCGCTCAATTTCGATCATCGTCTAAACCCTGCTCTTAAAGGGTTTATTGCCCTATAAATTCGTATATTGAAAGAAATCACCACTATTTTTTCAATTTATGATTTTTTATGTAATTTCTTTCATGTTGTCGCGCCAAATACGCAATTCATGTCAAGCTCTCTGTGTTTAGTATTGGATCCAATGTCGGATGCGTTCAGCAAGGCTGTCTACGCTACCGCCGATCAGTTCTAAAAAGGAGAAGCGACATGATGCTCAAGGACCCTTCCAGCAAATACCGCCATTTCACTACCGTGGACCTCCCGGAACGCCAATGGCCAAGTGTCGTGCAGGCTGCAGCGCCAACCTGGTGCAGTGTCGACATGCGTGACGGCAACCAGGCATTGATCGAACCCATGAATGCCGAGCGCAAGCGCCGTTTCTTCGAGCTGCTGGTCAAGGTGGGGTTCAAGGAGATCGAGGTAGGCTTTCCTGCCGCTTCCCAGACCGATTTCGATTACGTGCGTGAATTGATCGACAGTGGTGCGATTCCCGACGATGTGACTATCCAAGTGATGACGCAGGCGCGCAGCCATTTGATCGAGCGTACGTTTGAAGCCTTGAAAGGCGCTCCGCGCGCGATCGTGCATGTGTACAACGCCACCGCGCCAGTGTTCCGGGAGGTGGTGTTCGGCGTGGACCGGGCCGGCTGCATCGACATTGCCACCCAGGCAACGCGTGAGATCAAGCGCCACATGGACAACAATCCAGATACGCAGTGGACGTTCCAGTATTCCCCTGAAACCTTCTGCTTCACCGAACTGGACTTTGCGTTGGAGGTCTGCGAAGCGGTGACCGATGCTTTCGGCCCGACCCCGTCGAACAAAATGATCCTGAATCTGCCCACCACTGTGGAGGTCTCCACGGCCAATGTCTTCGCCGATCAGATCGAGTGGTTCTGCCGCCATTTCAGCCGGCGTGACAGCGTAGTCATCAGTGTCCACCCGCATAATGATCGCGGTACCGGGGTCGCTACCGCCGAACAGGCTTGCCTGGCCGGAGCCGAGCGGGTCGAGGGCACGTTGTTCGGCAACGGTGAGCGAACCGGCAATGTGGATATCCTGACGCTGGCAATGAACCTCTACACCAGCGGTATCGACCCGCAACTGGATTTCTCGGACATCATCCACGTGCAGCGTGAAGTCGAGTTCTGCAACCAACTGCCCACGCACCCGCGCCATCCCTACGCCGGGGAGCTGGTGTTCACGGCGTTTTCGGGCTCGCACCAGGATGCGATCAAAAAAGGCTTCGCGGCCCGCCAGGCCAATCCCAATGGGCTGTGGGAAGTGCCGTACTTGCCGATCGATCCCGCCGACATGGGACGCAGCTATGAAGCGGTGATTCGCGTCAACAGCCAGTCGGGCAAAGGTGGCGTGGCGTATCTGCTGGAACAACATGGCATCGTGATGCCACGCCGTTTGCAGATGGAATTCAGCAGTCTGGTGCAGCAGGAAGCCGATGCCTCCGGTCAGGAAGTCAGTGGCGAGATGATCCTGGCCTGCTTTACCCGGCACTACCTCGACCAAGGCCAGCCTTACACTTTGTTGCAGCCCAAACTGGTCAGCGAGGGCAACGTGACTTACCTGGAAGGCACGCTGATCGGCGGCGCGAGCCCCCTTGAACTGAGCGGTGAAGGTAACGGCCCGCTGGCGGCGCTGGTCGACGCATTCGCGCAACGTGGCATCCACTTCGATATCGCCGATTACCACGAACATGCCACCCGTGACGGTGCCCAGGCTGAAGCACTGGCTTATGTGGAGATCCGCGTGAACAACCAGTTGCTGTTCGGTGCCGCCCGCGATGGCAGCATCTTGCTGGCGTCCCTCAAGGCGGTGACGAGTGCCGTCAATCGCGCATCGCGTCTGGGCCTGCTCAGCGTGGCGAGTGCTGCGGTGCCTTCCTGAGATGAATGCGCATACCGCATTGGCGGCGCTTACCGGTAACTATGGTCACGGCGATATCGTTGCCTCGCATCGACACGACGAAGGCCAGTTGGTCTACGCCATCAACGGCGTCATGCTGGTATCGGTCGTCGGCACCACTTGGGTGGTACCTTCCGGGCACGCGCTGTGGGTCCCCTCCGGGCAGGAGCACCAGATCCGCATGACGGGCGAGGTGCGCATGCGCACGTTGCTGATCAGCCCCGGCGCCCACCGCGCCTTGACGGAGGAATGCCACGTCATCCGTGTGTCGCCGCTGCTGCGTGAGTTGATCATCGCCGCCGCCGAAACACCTGACAGCGAGCCGGCGGTGGTGCGTCACAGGCAGATTGTCGACCTGATCTTCTCTGAACTCGACAGGGCACAGAAAGTATTGGCGCATGTGCCGATTCCAGACGAGCCGCGGCTCAAGTCGCTGTGTGCCGACTTTATCGACAACCCTTCCCAGGAATCGAAACTGGAGAGCTGGGCGGTGCAACTCAATATGAGTTCGCGCACCCTGGCTCGGTTGTTCCAGAAAGAGTTGGGCATGAGTTATGGCGAGTGGCGCAAGCGCACACGCCTGCTGCTGAGCATGCAGCGCCTGGCCTGCGGCGTGTCCATTCTTGAAGTGGCGCTTGAGCATGGCTACCAAAGCCCCAGCGCTTTCACGGCAATGTTCAAACGCACCATGGGCTATACACCCAGCAACTGCCGTTTGGTCTGATCGACCCCGCGCTACCCCCACCTACTGGACATGGCCCGCCTTTGCGCAGGGCCATGCGTACGTGCGCCTGGACGGCGGGCGCTCTGGATCCGGCTGCGCAGCCAAGTTGTCCCAATCGAAACGATGGTTGTCTGGAACTCGGGAGATGCGCAGCACGGTGCTCTCTTAACCTGCGTCTCTACTCAGCACTCTGGATTTCTGCGATGGGTTCGCCTTCATTTTCCACGCGGCACTGCCGTCTTTCGCTCCTGGGCGTGGCTGTCGTCTGGTTGGCAGGATGTTCTTCCTGGGTCACCCATGTGCCGGCGCAACCGCACCCTTCGCGCATCGATGCCTTGAGCCGCCTGCCGCAGGGTGTGTCGGCCCAGGTCTTGCCCGACCGTTGGTGGCAGTTGTACAACGATCCCAAGCTCGACGCGCTGGTGCAGCAAGCGCTGGAACATAACCGCGACCTGGCGGCGGCGCAGGCCCATGTGCAGTCGATGCTGGCCGGCATCATGCAGGCCGACGCCGAGCGTTGGCCGTCCACCCAGGCGTCACTGGGCGCCGTCTACGGCAAGACTGCCGACGATCAGACCCTGGCCAAGGCCACCGACAGCCACGCACCGTCGCAGTGGGCCTTCAACCCGGGTTTCGAATTGGCTTACCAAGTGGATGTGTGGGGCCAGGTCCAGCGCAGCATTGAGCGGGCGCAGGTGCAAGCGGCGGCGGCTCAGGACGCCGAAGACTTGCTGCGCATCACCGTCGCCGCGCAAACCACCCGCGCCTACGTGAATGCCTGCGCCCTGGGCGCGCGCGCCAAAGTGCAGCGCCATTCACTGGAAGTGGTCGGGCGCAGCTTGGCGCTGACCGATCGCCAGCGTCAGGCCGGCGTAGTGACAGACCTTGAATACAGCCGCATGCAGGCCCTGCAGGGCGAAACCCTGGCCCTGTTGCCGATGCTGGAGGCGCGCCGCGAGTCGGCGTTGTACGAGCTGGCGATGCTGACCGGCGTGGCTGACCTGGAGCAGGGTTCAGGCGCGGCGACGTGCGAAGTGGTACCGCAACTCAGTGCCGCGCTGCCGGTGGGCGATGGCTGGCAATTACTGGCACGCCGCCCTGATATCCGTCAGGCCGAGCGCGCTTTGCGAGCCGCCACCTTGCAAGTGGATATCGTCCAGGCCGACCTGTATCCGAAGGTTACTTTTGGCGCCTCCGTGTCTTCCTCGGCCAGCAAGTCCCATGAACTGGGGGACAGCAGCGCGGTGATGTTTGGCATCGGTCCGCTGATTACCTGGCAGTTCCCCAACTGGCGTGCCAACCGTGCGCGGGTCAACCAGGCGCGCGCGCTCGAGCAGGTGGAAGTCGCGCAATTCGAAAACAGCGTGCTCAGGGCGCTCAAGGACGTACGCCAGGCCCTGGCGCTGTACGACGGCGAGCGCCAGCGCCACGCCGCCTTGAGTCAGGCACTCGATAGCAGTCGGCATGCCTACAAGCTGGCGCAGTTCAACTACAACGCCGGCTCCATCGACTTTCTCGATGTGCTCGACAGCGAGCGTGAGCTGATCCGCCTGCAAGCCACGCGCGCCGATGCCGATGGCCAATTGCTGCAGCGCCAGATCAGCCTGTTTCGCGCCCTGGGGGGCGGTTGGCAATCCGCTTCCGCCCAGGCTCCGGCCGCTGCACTTACCCACGCTTCCGCCCATTTTTCCGGTACCCAGCCATGAATATCGCTGTTGATGAAAAAACCGCTGTGCAGGATGAGCAGGAGCATGTGCTCGAGCAGCTCATGCACGCCCGCAAGCAACGCCGCAAACGCAATCTGATCCTGCTCGGTGGTGCTGCGTTGTTGATCGCAGCGGTGGCGTTCGGCGTGTATTGGATGACCGTCGGGCGTTACCTGGAACAGACTGACGACGCCTACGTGCGTGCCGACTGGATTCCCATCAGCCCAAGGGTGTCCGGGTACGTAGCCCAGGTGTTGGTGGAGGATGACCAGCCCGTCAAGGCCGGGGATGTGCTGGTGCGCATCGAGGACCGTGACTACCAGGCGCGCTTGGCCCAAGCCCGTGCGGAGTTGGCGCAAGCACAAGCCTCGATTGCCGCCGAGCAGGCCAACCTGCACGTTACCGACAGCCTGATCGCACAGCAAAAGGCCGGTGTCGCCCAGGCCGAGGCGCATACCCGCAGCGTGGGGGCGGAGTTGCGCCGCGCCAGTCTGGATCAACATCGCTATGAAGGCCTGGTCCGCGAGCATGCCGCCAGCGCCCAGCGCCTGGAAAGCGCCGCGGCCAGTTACACCCAGGCCAGCGCCGCGGTGGACATTGCCCGGGCGATGCAGCGCCAGCAGGAAACCCGGCTGAATGTCGCCACTACCCGCCGCCAATTGGCCGATGCCTCGCTGCAGCAACAGATAGCCCGGCGCGACCAGGCCGAGGCCCAGTTGAAACTGGCGACCCATGCGCTCGAAGACACCTTGATCCGCTCGCCGATTGACGGGGTAGTGGGGCAGCGCAAGGTGCGCGCCCGCCAATATGTCGCGCCGGGCCTGCCGCTGCTGGCCGTGGTGCCCTTGCAGCAGGCCTACGTGGTGGCCAACTACAAGGAAACCCAATTGCGTGACATGCGCGCCGGGCAAACGGTGGATATCAGCGTCGACAGCTATTCAGGGCGCAAGCTCAAGGGCCATGTGGTGAGTTTTTCGCCCGGTTCGGGTGCGGTATTTGCGCTGCTGCCGTCGGACAACGCCACCGGCAACTTCACCAAGATCGTGCAGCGTTTTCCGGTGAAGATCGTGATCGATCAGCACGATGACGGCGGCCCCATCCTGCCGGGCATGTCGGTGATCACGACGGTGGATACCCGTCCTACTGCCCAGGGCGCCGCGCATGACTGAGATTGGCGAGAAAACCGTCTCCTTTCGCGCCTGGGTGGCCGTGATCGGCGGGCTGTTCGGCTGTTTCATGGCCGGCATGAACGTGCACGTGACCAGCGCCGCGCTGCCGGAAATCGAAGGCTCGCTGGGGGCGACCTTTGAAGAAGGCTCGTGGATTTCCACGGCGTATCTGGTTGCGGAAATCGTCATGATCCCGCTGACCGCCTGGCTGGTGCAGGTGTTCTCCCTGCGCCGGGTGATGCTGGTGGGCTCGTTTGTATTTCTAGTGGCTTCCATTGCCTGCTCCTGGGCACCCAACCTGGAAGTGATGATCATCATTCGGGTGATCCAGGGCGCCGCCGGCGCGGTGCTGATCCCGTTGTCGTTCCAACTGATCATCACGGAACTGCCGCCCAGCAAGATCGCCATGGGCATGGCCCTGTTCGCCCTGTCCAACAGCGTGGCCCAGGCCGCCGGGCCGTCCATCGGCGGCTGGCTGACCGATGCGTATTCCTGGCGCTGGATTTTTTACCTGCAACTGGCCCCCGGCATTCTCCTGCTGCTGGCGGTGGCATGGTCCATCGATGCCAAACCCATGCAATTGAGCCTGCTCAAGCGCGGCGACTGGGGCGGCATCCTGGCCATGATTGTCGGCCTCGGCGGGTTGCAGATCGTGCTTGAAGAAGGCGGACGCAAGGACTGGTTCGGCTCCGATTTCATCGTATGGATGTCGCTCACCGCCGGCGTCGCCCTGGTGTATTTCGTGCTGTCACAGCTCTACGGCAGCCGCTCATTCATCAACCTGCGCCTGCTCAAGAGCTACAACTTCGGCGTGGCGAGCGCAGCGATGTTCATTTTTGGCGGGGCCACGTTCGGCCTGGTCTTTCTGGTGCCCAATTACCTGTCCCAACTGCAGGGCTACAACGCCCGGGAAATCGGGATCAGCCTGATTGCCTACGGCATGGTGCAACTGGTGCTGGCGCCGTTCATGCCGCGCCTGATGAAGTGGCTCAACCCAAAACTGATGGTTGCCAGCGGCTTTTTCATCATGGCCCTGGGCTGCTATCTCGGCGCGCATCTGGACATGGACAGCGCCGCCAACGTGATCATCCCGTCCACTGTGGTACGGGGCATCGGGCAACCGTTGATCATGGTGGCGCTTTCGGTGCTGGCCGTGTCCGGGTTGGCCAAGGATGAAGCCGGTTCTGCCTCTGCCCTGTTTTCCATGCTGCGCAACCTGGGCGGCGCCGTGGGCACTGCCGGGTTGACGCAGATTGTCGCCATGCGCGAGCGCTTTCATTCAGAGCGAGTCGGCGAGTCGATCACCTTGTTTTCCCCGTCATTCCAGGAGCGCCTGCGCGCCGGCATGGCAGACAGCGAAGCCTTCGTCTTCAACCAACTGCTGCCCGCCCAGCAGCAAGTCCTTGAGGGCTTGATGCGTACCGTGCGCCGCGAGGCCTACCTGATGGCCTACAGCGATGCGTTCTACGTGTCCTGTATCGCCTTGGTCCTGTGTGGTGTGGCGGCATTGGCATTACGTCAGCAAGCAAAGAATTGAATGCACTTGGCCGGCAAATGATGCGCGGCGCTTCTCAGCAAACAAGAGGGAACTTGAATGGAAAAAAGGCGACAGGCCTGTTGACGGTTTAGTGGATTGCTAACTTAGCAATGACATGCAGTTTGCTAATGCTCGCGAAAAGCGAGTAGGTAAACTATCGCCCGACAAAGTTGATATTTAAAACTTTGCTCGGGCTTCTGTTGTTGTGTGTTTTGTAGTTTGGAAATATTTAGTATTATTTTTCCAGAAAACACTTGCCGATCGTTATGAACTTCCTCTAAGTTTCGTCTTGCTTCGGCGGGTGACCGCTCGGTCTGCCGAAGATTCACCGTGTAACTTAATTAACATATATACCGTGCTGGCCGGTAATGGCGAGATAAGCCTGCTCATGCCTGAAAAAAGGCAGGTCGGTATATGTCGCGTGGCCTGAACGCAACTAAGCCTGATAAGGAAAGCACCATGGAAGATAAAAAGTCGCTATTGAACGCAAAGAAAACGGAACTGGGCAATCATCGGATTTTTGCTGAAATCAATTCATTGCCTGTCCTGCGCGCCTTTATGGAAACCCATGTCTTTGCCGTGTGGGATTTCATGTCCCTGGCCAAGCGCCTGCAACAGGACCTGACGTGTACTCGCCTGCCTTGGCTCCCACCACTGGACCCGGCGGCAGCTCACCTGATCAACGAAATCATCCTCGGCGAAGAGTCCGACCAGAACCTGCAGGGCGGTCACTACAGTCATTTCGAACTCTACCTGCATGCCATGCGTGAAGTTGGCGCCAGCACCGACAAGATCGAATTCTTCGTCAAGCTGATGCGTGAAGGCGTCGATCTGCAGACCGCGTTGGACCGTTGTGGAGCAGGCCTGGCGGCTTCCGCGTTCGTGACCGATACCATCGAAACCGCAATCAATGCGTCGACGCACAGTGTCGCCGCCGCGTTCCTGCATGGCCGCGAGAGCGTGATTCCAGAGATGTTCCAGCGCATTCTCGATGACTGGGACATCACTGCCGACGATGCCCCGACGTTCCGCTACTACCTGCAACGCCATATTGAAGTTGACTCCGAAGATCACGGCCCGGCGGCGGAAAGCCTGCTCGCACGCCTGGTCAACGGTGATGCGCAACGCCAGGAAGAAGTGTATGAGTCGGCCATCGCCGCCGTGCAAAGTCGTCTGGCCTTGTGGGACAACTTGCGTGTCGCCATGCGTGAAAATGTCAGTGAGTGCGTGGCATGAACGTAGCAGTCATCGAAGCTGACCAGGCCCAATGGGTCGAGGTGACATCTGAGCGCGGTATTACCCTGACGGTATTCAAGGACACCTTGGACCCTATCAATAAAACCGGTATTCGCACGCGATTGGTGCGCTTTCATCCGGGCGGTGGTACCCGGGAGATTTACACGCACGATTATCACGAAGAAGTGTATTTGATTGAAGGCGACCAGACGGAGTCAGCCAGTAAAGATCGCCCCGAGAAAACCTATCGGGATGGCGGTTACTTCTTCAGGGCGGCGCACACCGAGCACGGGCCGTTCCATTCCGAAGACGGCTGTTTGTTGTTTGAAGTGCACTACTACTGATCATCATGAACAAAGGGAACGCTTCATGAGAGCTGAAGAATATCAATCATTTTCCGAGGCGTGGGAGGAGCGGGCGACGATTCGCACGCGACCGAGGCGTCGTTTGGAAGATGATGAAAAGTTAATATTCCCGATCAGTCGCCAACCGCTGGTAATGGGGGCAACGTTTATTCGCGAGTGTGCTCACTTGCAGCACTTCGTACTCGTTCAAAGCTTGTACAAGTTCATTAACGATGTAGTGATTTTCGAAACGGAAATTGTCGACAGAACGGCCAGAAGCATTGCGAAAGATAACTTCGCCATCCGCTTTCCGTTTGCGTGTCGGTATGACGCGATGACGGTGGTAGTCGATGAGGACTACCACGCATTGGTGGCGATGGACTACATGCAACAAACCATCGAACTGACCGGGATCGAGCCCATCACCTTGCCTGCGGAAATCGAACTCAGCCGGTCGATTCCCAAGGCCCTGGCAATGGCGCCCGAGCACCTCAAAGCAGCGGTTGAGCTGATCTGCGTTGCGGTTGCCGAAAATACCCTGACCAATGATGTCGCGGCATTTGCCCGGGACGATTCGGTCAAGGCATCGGTCAAGGGGCTGATGGCAGACCATCTGGCGGACGAGGGGCGGCACTCCGGCTTCTGGGCCAAGTTGACGCGCATTTACTGGAGCACAGCGATCGAGGAGGACAAGCGCGCGCTGGCCGCGATCATGCCGGTGTTCCTCGCCGAGTACCTGACCAACGACATCCAGCAGGGGTTCGATTTCGCCTTGATCGAGCAGTTGCCGGTGAGCCCTACGGTCAAGGCGGCGTTGCGTGAGGAGGTCGAAGGCATGAGTTTTCCGATCACCCCGACGCATCCGCTGGTGGGCAACATCGTCCGATTCTTCAAACACAGCGCCATGCTCGACGCTCCCTGCATGCAGGAAGCGCTCGCCGATTATCTGCGCTAGAGGAGAACAGCCATGAGACACCTTGATATCGTTCTGTGCGGGCGCAGCCATGCGCTCGCCCGCCTTACGCAAGAGCTGGAGCAGATGGGCCATACGACGCATCTGCTGCCCACTGATAATGCTAATGAGCACTGCCGGTTACCGTCGCCGGACTTGCTGATCGATGATGCCAGCACGACAGGGGTCCCTCACTATCCGGCGTGTCACCGTCTATCGTTACGGATGCAGTCTGACGATGCCGGCGATGTGTCCGCGCCGTTGCACCTCGAATGCCTGTGGCGTGCGGGGGAGGGCGATTGGATGACGCTGGGGCGCCGTGAAGTTGGCGCCGATACGGCCGGCAATGGTGCGGACCAGGCGCAGGAAGCCATCGTGCAAATGGTGGAACTGACCAGCATGCACATTGGCCGCTACTCGCGCAGTGCCGACTACCTCGAGGCGCCGCGCGAACCAGTGAAGGCGCTCGACCGCCTGCTGAGCCTGACCCGGCTTGATCAATTGGCCTGGCAGCACCGCCACAATGCCACTGCCGACATCGGGGTGCTGCAGGACGCCCGGCAACCCTTCGTACAGCGCCTGGCGGACAGTCTGCTGGCCAATGCCGAGCGCACTGCCTTGAAAGTCGATGGGCAAGGCATGTCATATGCGCAACTGCACGCCTACAGCGTGGCCATCCAGGAGCGCCTGCAGCCTTTGCTTCAATCCCGGGCCGGGGAGTTGACCGTGATCGGCATCTCCTTGCCCAAAGGAACGGCGCTGTATGCCGCGATTCTCGCAGTGATTGGCTGTGGGGCCGTGTACCTGCCGCTGGACCCGAACCATCCCGAAGAGCGCCGCGGGGCGATCCTCAAGCATGCCAAAGCCAGCTTGCTGATCCAGGACACCGACGCTGGCAACCCGCTCCCGGGCCTGGCGATCCTGGACATCAGCCACCTGGATTTCTTCCACCATGGCGCCAAAGGTTACAGCCGCGTGGCCCTGGCTCCGCATCAAAGCCTGCTGCGCGTGCCGCTGGCAGGGGCGGCGCCTTGTGTGGCGATCTACACCTCAGGCACCACCGGGCAACCCAAGGGCGTATTACTGACGGTCGACAACCTGAGCCACTTTTGCGCATGGTATGCCCGTTATGTGGAACTGGATCGCCACAGCCGCGCCTTGCAGTTTTCCACGATCAATTTCGATGCCTCGTTGCTGGACATTTTCCCCACGCTGATCCAGGGCGCGGAGTTGATCGTACCCACCGAGGATCAGCGCCGTGATCCTGTGGCGCTGGCCGAATTGATTCAGCAGGAGCACGTGACGCATGCCTTCCTGCCACCGGCCTTGCTCAGCATCCTTGCGCTCGAATCGCTGTACGGCATGCAGCATCTGGTGACGGGCGGCGATGTGTGCGAGCCCCATGTCATCGAGCAACTGGCGGGGCAGTGCCAATTGCATAACATCTACGGGCCCACCGAGACGACCGTGCTTGCCACATGCCGCACTTTTCTGCCCGGCGACAACAATCGCAACCTTGGCGTGCCGATCGCCAATACCGCGGTTTACCTGCTCGATGAGCAGGGGCAGCCGGTAGGGCAAAGTGGCAGCGGCGAGATCCACATCGACGGGCCAGGGGTGGGCCTGGGTTATCTGGACGCCGTGCAAATGACTGCCGAGCGTTACCGCCTGCACGAATTGCCCGATGGTCAGCTGTTGCGTTTGTACCGCACCGGCGACCTGGCGCGCTGGACGTCAGACGGCATCCAGATCATCGGACGCCTGGATAATCAGGTGAAGATTCGCGGTTTTCGCGTCGAACCGGAAGAAATCGAACACTTGCTGCAATCGAGCCAGTTGTTTCGCCAATTGGCGGTGGTGATCGATCAGCAGCGGCGCATCCTGGCGTTTTTCTCCCAACCCCACGGCGGTGACGGACACGCGGCCAGCGAACAGTTGCAGGCTTATGCACTCAAGCACTTGCCCGATTACATGCGCCCCAGCGCCTACTGCCTGCTGGACCGCCTGCCGGCCACGGCCAACGGCAAAATCGACCGCAAGGCCTTGAAGAATCTTCCCGTCAATTACAAAACCCAGGGGCCACGCCAAGCGCCGCAGAACCTTACCCAGGAAACGTTGCTCGGGTTGTGGGCCACACTGCTCGACATGCCCGGTGCCGACATCTCGGTGGATGACAGCTTCTTCAACCTCGGCGGCCACTCGATCCTGTTGTCGCAAATGCTCATGGGCATTCGCGAGAAGTTCGGCAAGGGCGTTTCGATCAACCGTTTTATCGAACAGCCGACCCTGATCAACCTCGCCAAGCTCATCGACCAGGACGTGGAGGCCACGGCCACGGTCAGCCCTCAGGCCTTGCGTGACGCGATGCTGCGACCCGAGCTGGACGTGTTGCCGATCAGCCGCCTGGGCAACCTGCACAAGGTCATCGTCACCGGTTCCAATGGGTTTCTGGGGGTGCATATCGTCGAAGCGCTGCTGGAGCTGGGCAGCACCGAAGTGGCGTGCCTGGTGCGCGAATCAGCAGGAATGAGCGCCCAGCAGCGTTTCGAGCAGGCCTTGATTCAGAACCGTCTGGAGCACCTGGACTTGAGCCGCGTAAGGGTGCTGGCGGCGGATATCAGCCAGCCTCGACTGGGGCTGTCGCAGGCTGATTATGAGTGGCTGGACCGTGAATACGGCGTGTTGATCTATAACGCGGCCAACGTCAACCATGTGCTCGACTATGAGTCGCTGGTCAAGGACAACGTCACCCCCGTGCTGGAATGCCTGCAGCTGTGTGAAGGGCGCAGCAAGAAGGTGTTCAATTTCATTTCCACCTTGTCGGCTTCCAGCACGGTGGATGCGCAGGGGCGCGTGTTGGAAGAACCGCCGGCGTTCACGCCGCCGATCTACATTCGCAATGGCTACAACCTTTCCAAGTGGGTGGCTGAGCGCATCTTGTGGAACGCCAGTGAGTCGGGAGTGTGGGTCAACCTCTATCGTCCCGGCAACATTGCCTTCAATACGCGGACCGGTGTGTGCCAGCCCCATCAGAACCGGTTGATGCTGATGCTCAAAGGCTCATTGCAGCTTAAGGAAGTGCCTGAGCTGGCGCTGAACTTCGACCTGATGCCAGTGGACTTTCTCGCTCGGTTCATTGCGTTTCATGCCAGCCGGCACAACCGCTCCAAGGCGGTCTTCAACTTGCACAACCCGTTGCCCCTGAGCTGGGCGCACTACCTGGAGGCGTTTCGCGCCGCTGGTCACGATTTCCAGATGGTCCCGGTGACACAATGGCAGCAGCGCCTGTCGGCGATCGACAGTGACAACGCGTTATTCGGTGTAGTCGGCTTTTACCTCAATGGGTTTGAGGAAGACATCGGCGATATCTCGATGATCGAATACCGCAATGCGCTCTCAGGCATCCGTAGCATGGGTGAAGACTACCCGGCCAAGAACAGTGCGCTGCTGCAAAAAGGCTGCGACTACCTCAAGCAAATCGATTTCATCTAAAGCACAAACAAGGAGCTGTCTCATGCAACATTTTGAACCCGATACCCTGGTGCGCAACCCCGTGGGCAACCCTGTGGTCGCCAGCGTCAGCGTCAATGGCGACGCGCGCAGCGTGTGGAATATCGTCGGTGACTTTTCCGGTTTCGCAAAATTCATTCCGGCGCTGTCCCACATTGAAATGACCGGGGAGGGCGTGCGCTCGGTACGCAAGAAGCTGTTCAAGGACGGCAACGTGGTGATCGAGCAACTCAACAGTCATGACAACGACGGCATGACCATGACCTGGTCGCTGATTTACACCTCACTGAACATCGGCAACCTGTGGGCCGTCATGCAAGTGGAGCCGCAAGGCGCGAACCAAAGCCTGGCGACCTGGACCATCATCGGTGAGCCCTACACCGGTGGCCCGGAGGACGTGCCGGCGTTCGAGGCGTTCCTGCAAGGGTTCGCCGATGATGCGATGAGCAATGTCCAAAAGCTGTTTGCCTGACCACTTGTACCACCCCGCGAATACCTGTGTATTCGCGGGGCACCAATCCCGCCGTCATCCCCCCGCAAAATGCCCCGTGCAAGACCAGATTAGGCTTTTGAATCCATTCGATATTCTGTAGCCTTGCGCAGCTTCAGCTTTACCCGTGCTTGATGACTACACACTTCGTCCGGCGGCGCCCGAAGGGCTCCTGAGCCGGTGGTACACTCGACTTTCGCGCTACTGCGCCTGCAGGTCTTGCGAACATGACGCACATTTCCGAACGCCTACTGGTTCAAGCCCACCTCGACGCCAAGCAGCCCAAGGCCCTCAGCGCCGATGAAGAGGCGAGCCTGCGGGCCGCCATCGCCGCCGAGCTTAAAGCGCAGGACGCGGTGCTGGTCGCCCACTTCTACTGTGACCCGGTGATTCAGGCCTTGGCCGAACAAACCGGTGGCTGCGTTTCCGACTCCCTGGAAATGGCGCGCTTCGGCGCTGCTCACCCGGCCAAGACCGTGCTGGTGGCGGGGGTGCGTTTCATGGGCGAAACCGCGAAAATTCTCACCCCTGAAAAACGTATCCTGATGCCGACCCTGGAAGCCACCTGCTCCCTGGACCTTGGGTGTCCGGTGGATGAGTTTTCCGCCTTCTGCGATCAACACCCCGAGCGCACGGTGGTGGTCTACGCCAACACCTCGGCGGCGGTCAAAGCCCGCGCCGATTGGGTGGTGACCTCCAGTTGCGCGCTGGAGATCGTCGAAAGCCTGATGGATAACGGCGAGACGATTATCTGGGGCCCGGACAAACACCTGGGCACCTACATCCAGCGCCAGACCGGTGCCGACATGCTGCTGTGGGACGGTGCGTGCATCGTGCACGAAGAGTTCAAGTCCAAGCAGCTGGAAGACATGAAGGCGCTGTATCCGGATGCCGCGATCCTGGTGCACCCGGAGTCGCCGACAGCGGTCATCGAATTGGCGGACGCCGTCGGTTCCACCAGCCAGCTGATTGCCGCGGCACAACGGTTGCCGAACAAGACGTTCATCGTCGCCACTGACCGTGGCATCTTCTACAAGATGCAGCAGCTGTGCCCGGACAAGGTCTTCGTCGAAGCGCCTACCGCCGGTAACGGCGCCGCGTGCCGCAGTTGCGCGCACTGTCCGTGGATGGCGATGAACACCTTGGAACGCACGCTGCAATGTCTGCGCGAGGGCAGTAATGAGATATTCGTCGAGCCGTCAGTGATCCCGCAGGCGGTACGCCCGCTCAAACGCATGCTGGACTTCACCCAGGCAGCGCGCCTCAAACTGGCCGGCAACGCCTGACCTCGGGCTGACTTGGTAAAAATGTGGGAGGGGGCTTGCTCCCGATAGCGGTGTGACAGTCACTCTATATTTTGACTGAACCACTGCTATCGGGGCATAGGTATCTACACAACTTTGTAGCAGCCTACGGTAACCACGATGCGAAGCGAGTCGCTCTTGATCTTGCTTTTGATCTAGGCGCCCCGTTAAACCACGCTGGCCGGAATTCGACAGTGATTTGGGGGGTAAACCGGCAGGGATGCCGGTTTAGCCGCCCCGCGCCATGGATGGCGCGTGGCGGCGGCCCCCCAAATCAATGTCGGATTACGGGCACACCGAGCCGGGGCGAGGTGCCGAGTGGTGGGGCAAGAGCCCTTTGGTTACTTTGGGGCTCTTTTCCAAAGTGACCCGCCGTCAGGACGGAACCCTAAGCCGCCGTTACCGCAGCAACGGATATGTACTCGCCCTGATCCAGCATCCTGGTCGGCTGTCAGGCCGCCATCGGGGGCAAGCCCCCTCCCACATTTTGAACGCGGGGCA
Organism: Pseudomonas sp. R4-35-07; assembly: GCF_003852235.1. Taxonomy (NCBI): domain Bacteria; kingdom Pseudomonadati; phylum Pseudomonadota; class Gammaproteobacteria; order Pseudomonadales; family Pseudomonadaceae; genus Pseudomonas; species Pseudomonas sp. R4-35-07. Next base: position 4,559,266 of record NZ_CP027732.1, on the reverse strand, counting down.
TCAGTTAGAGAGGCTTCGGCTCCTGGGCCGCCGCAGGTTCAGGGCAGCGCCAAAGTTGTGTAGATACCTATGACTATCGGGAGCAAGCCCCCTCCCACATTTCGGTCTCCACTATTGTGCGACTATTTCTTTTGCTTCGGAATCCGCACCAGCCGCGTGTCCGAATAGATGTCATGCCAGCTGCGCTTGCGCTTATCGAATAGCGACCAGATAAATCCCAGCCCTACGCACAGCCACGAGGCGATCGACACCACAAAGCGCAACAGCGCCTGCCACAGACTGATGCGCGAGCCATCGGCGTTCTGCACGCGCACGCCCCACACCTGCATGCCCAGGGTCTGCCCCGAATGGGTCCAGAATTTGGCGAAGAAACCGAACAACACAAACAACAGGAGGGTCGATAGCAGCGGGTCACCGTCCAGGGCGCCGGATTCGGTAAGGCTGCGCATCTTCGCTTCGCCGACGAAGGCGATCCATACCAGCTTGTAGATAAACGCGGTGACGATCAGCAGCGCGGTGCATAAAAGAAAATCATAGAACATCGCTGCCAGGCGACGGCCCAGGCCAACTGCGGGAAACTCGCCTTGGGGGCTCAACAGGGCTTTGGGCATGGCAGGGCTCTCTGGGGAAAACTGCAGTTTACGCAATGACGCCCATAAAAAAGCCCCTGATGTCATATCAGGGGCTTTTTGTCGCAGGAAGGATCAGCCTTCTGCTTGTACTTCGTCAGCTTGCATGCCTTTCTGGCCTTGCACGGCCTTGAAGGTGACCTTCTGGCCTTCTTTCAGGCTCTTGAAGCCGTTGCCCTGGATAGCGCGGAAATGCACGAACAGATCCGGACCGCTTTCTGGTGTGATAAAACCAAACCCTTTTTCGTCGTTAAACCACTTGACGGTACCGCTCTGACGATCAGACATTTTCTTCTTTCCTTTGACGCTAAAAATTAATGACAGCCCCTTTCACATGAAAGAGTACTGGGCTGGGTTGCAGGAAAGTAAGAGACGTCGAACGGGTTGTAGCACTACTACTTCAGCTACTGCCCAGGTCCAGGTTCCAAGCGACCCATGCAAACACAGTGGAGAAACTCTACGCCAACTAATATGAAAAAAACAAGCCCTGCCAAACAGCCCGAGATTGCTCGGGCTGATGACAGTTTTGTTGAAGTTGCGCAGCTGTCTTATTCGATAGATTCAATCACTTGTTATAGGGAAAAAACCCTAACAATTACTATCACGCGTGCACTGTTATATGGCGCTTGCGTTACAGTTTAGTGCGCGGCACGCAAGCGCGTTACTTATTGAAACAGACATTCAGCCGCGGAAGTAACGCTGCGGCACGAATGGCATTTTACTTACACGCAATGGCACCTTTTTCCCACGCACCAACGCAGAGACTTCGGTATCCAGTGTGACAAATGCGCTGTCCAGGTACCCCATCGCCAGCGGGCCGCCCAAGCTTGGGCCAAAGCCTCCGCTGCACACGCTGCCGATCACCGTGCCCTGTTCATCAACGATTTGCGCCCCTTCACGCACCGGGATGCGTTCCTGGGGCAACAAGCCTACGCGTTTGCGGGTCACGCCCGTTTGCTGCTGGGTGAAGATTCGGTCTGCACCCGGGAAGCCGCCGGCACGCGCGCCATCGGCACGGCGGGCCTTGGAGACGGCCCACAACAGGCTGGCTTCAATCGGGGTGGTGTCGGTGTTCATGTCATGGCCGTACAGGCACAAGCCCGCTTCCAGGCGCAGGGAGTCACGAGCGCCCAGGCCGATCGCCTGTACTTCGGCCTCGGCCAGCAGGCTGCGGGCCAGGCTTTCGGCGTTTTCAGCCGGCACGGAGATTTCAAAACCGTCTTCCCCGGTGTAGCCCGAACGGCTGACGTAGCAGTCCACGCCCAGCAGCCGCAGGGAGGCGAACTGCATGAATGTCATCTTGGTGACTTGCGGTGCCAGGCGCGCCAGCACCTTCACCGCCGCCGGGCCTTGCAGGGCCAGCAGTGCGCGCTCTTCGAACAACGGTTCGATGCTGCATTGGTCGCCGATGTGCGCGCGCAGGTGTGCCAGGTCCTGATCCTTGCAGGCAGCGTTGACCACCAGGAACAGTTCGTCGTTGCCAAGGTTTGCCACCATCAGGTCGTCGAGAATGCCGCCCTGGTCATTGGTGAACATCGCGTAGCGCTGCATGCCCACCGGCAGGTCGATGATGTCGACCGGCACCAGGGTTTCCAGGGCCTTGGCGGCGTTGGCGCCGGTCAGGCGGATCTGGCCCATGTGCGACACATCGAACAACCCGGCCTGTTCACGGGTGTGCAAGTGTTCCTTCATTACGCCCAACGGGTACTGCACCGGCATGTCGTAGCCGGCGAAGGGCACCATGCGCGCGCCCAGCTCGATGTGCAGGGCGTGCAATGGGGTTTTCAACAGGGTTTCGGTGGACATGTTCAGCTCCTGAAAAACGTGCCGGCGCGGTCAGGCGTCAGCACTCGATAATGTTGACCGCCAAACCGCCACGGGCGGTTTCCTTGTATTTACTCTTCATATCGGCGCCGGTCTGGCGCATGGTGCGGATCACTTTGTCGAGGGACACAAAGTGTTGCCCATCGCCGCGCAAGGCCATGCGCACGGCGTTGATCGCCTTGACCGAGCCCATGGCATTGCGCTCGATGCAGGGCACCTGAACCAGCCCGCCAATCGGGTCGCAGGTCAGGCCGAGGTTGTGTTCCATGCCGATCTCGGCGGCGTTTTCCACCTGTGACACGCTGCCGCCCAGCACTTCGCAGAGTGCGCCGGCGGCCATGGAACAGGCCACGCCGACCTCGCCCTGGCAACCGACTTCGGCGCCGGAGATCGAGGCGTTTTCCTTGTACAGAATGCCGATAGCGGCGGCGGTGAGCAGAAAGCGCACCACGCCGTCTTCGTTCGCGCCGGGGATAAAGCGCATGTAGTAATGCAGCACGGCGGGGATGATCCCGGCCGCACCGTTGGTGGGCGCGGTAACGACGCGCCCGCCGTTGGCGTTTTCTTCGTTGACCGCCAGCGCATAGAGGTTGACCCAGTCGAGCACCGACAACGGGTCGCGCAGGGCCGACTCGGGGTTATTGCACAATTGCCGGTGCAGCGCGGCGGCTCGGCGCTTGACCTTCAGCCCACCGGGCAGGATGCCTTCATTGCGACAGCCGGCGTCCACGCAATCCTGCATGACCTGCCAGATCTTCAACAGGCCGGCACGGGTTTGCGCTTCCGGACGCCAGGCGCTTTCGTTGGTCAGCATCACCTGGCTGATGGACAGCCCGTAGGTGGCGCAATGGCCGAGCAAGTCCTTGGCGTGCTTGAACGCAAAGGTCAGTGGGGTGGCGTCCTCGACAATCCGGTCGGCGCCGGCCGCGTCTTCATCCACCACGAAACCACCGCCGACCGAGTAATACTCGCGGCTGCGCACCTGGATGCCGGCGGCATCGAAGGCGCGAAAAATCATGCCGTTGGGATGGTAGGCGAGGGGTTTGCGAATCATCGCCAGGTGGGCTTTCTCGTTGAATGCAATGCTGTGTTCGCCGAGCAGGTTGAGGCGCCCGTCACCGCGCATCTGCGCCAGGCGTGCGGCCACGGTTTCGGTATTCACGGTGTCCGGGTGTTCGCCTTCCAGGCCGAGCAACACGGCTTTGTCGCTGCCGTGGCCTTTGCCAGTGGCGCCGAGCGAGCCATAGAGTTCTACCTTGATGCTGTGGGTGGCGCTGAGCAGGTTGTCACGCTTGAGCCCTTCGACGAAACGAGCGGCGGCGCGCATCGGGCCGACGGTGTGGGAACTGGAAGGGCCGATGCCAATCTTGAACAGGTCGAACACGCTTAAAGACATGAGTTGTTCTCCGGTTTCTTATTATGTATCGGGTGTACTCGGTCAGTGTGGGAGGGGGCTTGCTCCCGATGGCGGTTGTACATTCAACCTATCTGTTGACTGACACTCCGTCATCGGGAGCAAGCCCCCTCCCACCTTTTAAGCGAGTACACCCCCGAAGTTACGCGTAGCTTTCAATCGATGGACATGCGCAAACGAGGTTGCGATCGCCAAACACATTGTCGACCCGGCCCACCGGCGGCCAGTATTTGCCTTCGATCAGCGACGCAACCGGGTACACCGCCTGCTCGCGGCTGTACGGGTGGCTCCACTCGCCCACCAGTTCCGCCGCAGTGTGCGGAGCGTTCTTGAGCGGGTTGTCGTCCTTGTCCAGGGTGCCGTTTTCCACTGCGCGGATTTCTTCGCGAATGGCGATCATGGCATCGCAGAAGCGGTCCAGTTCTTCCTTGGATTCACTTTCGGTCGGCTCGATCATCAAGGTGCCGGCCACCGGGAACGACATGGTCGGCGCATGGAAGCCGAAGTCGATCAGGCGCTTGGCCACGTCATCCACGCTGATGCCGCTGCTGTCTTTCAATGGGCGCAGGTCGAGGATGCATTCATGCGCCACCAGGCCATTGCTGCCGGTGTACAGCACGGGATAGTGCTCTTCCAGGCGACGGGAAATGTAGTTGGCATTCAGGATCGCCAACTGCGAGGCGCGCTTGAGGCCGGCACCGCCCATCATGCTGATGTACATCCAGGTGATCGGCAGGATGCTTGCACTGCCGAAAGGCGCTGCGCACACGGCGCCTTCCTTGCGTTCCATGGCCGCGTGGCCAGGCAGGAACGGCGTGAGATGCGACTTGACGCCAATCGGGCCAACGCCCGGGCCGCCACCGCCGTGGGGGATGCAGAAGGTTTTGTGCAGGTTCAGGTGGGACACATCGCCGCCGAACTTGCCCGGCGCGCAGAGGCCGACCATCGCGTTCATGTTGGCGCCGTCGATATACACCTGGCCGCCGTTGTCGTGGATGATCGCGCAGATGTCACGGATGCCTTCCTCGAACACGCCGTGGGTGGACGGGTAGGTGATCATTAGCGCGGCGAGGTGCTCGCGGTGTTCGATGGCCTTGGCGCGCAGGTCGTCGATGTCCACGTTGCCCCGTGCGTCGCAGGCGGTGACTACGACGCGCATGCCGGCCATGTTGGCGGTCGCCGGGTTGGTGCCGTGGGCCGACGAGGGGATCAGGCAGATGTCGCGACGCGCTTCGCCACGGCTCTGGTGATAGGCGCGGATGGCCAGCAGGCCGGCGTATTCACCCTGGGAGCCGGCGTTCGGCTGCAGGGAAATCGCGTCGTAGCCGGTGGCCGCGCAGAGCATGGCTTCCAGGTCCGAGGTCAGTTGCAGGTAGCCGGCGCTTTGTTCGGCCGGGGCGAACGGGTGCAGGGCGCCGAATTCGGCCCAGGTCACCGGGATCATTTCGCTGGCGGCGTTGAGCTTCATGGTGCACGAGCCCAGTGGGATCATGGTGCGGTCCAGCGCCAGGTCCTTGTCGGCCAGCTTGCGCAGGTAGCGCATCAGCTCGGTTTCCGAATGGTAGCGGTTGAACACCGGGTGGCTGAGGATCGGCGACTGGCGCAGCAAGGCGCTTGGCAAGGTGCTTTCAGTGGCGGCGAAGGCAGGCAGCGCCTTGCCATCGGCGAAGATCGCCCACAAGGCTTGGATATCCGCCTGGGTCGTGGTTTCGTCGACCGACAGGCCGACACGCTCGGTATCCACCACGCGCAGGTTGATGCGCTGGGCACGGGCCTTGTCGTGCAGGACGGCAGTGTTGGCGCCGGTGTTGAGGGTGAGCGTGTCGAAGAAGTGTTGCTGCTCGACCTTCAAGCCCAGGGCGGTCAGGCCCTTGGCCAGGATCGCGGTCAGCTGGTGAATGCGCTGGGCGATCTGGGTCAGGCCCTTGGGGCCGTGGTACACGGCGTACATGCTGGCGATGTTGGCCAGCAGCACTTGGGCGGTGCAGATGTTGCTGGTGGCTTTCTCGCGACGGATGTGTTGCTCGCGGGTCTGCATGGCCAGGCGCAGGGCCGGCTTGCCGAAGCGGTCTACCGAGACACCGACCAGACGGCCCGGCATGTCGCGCTTGAACGCGTCCTTGGTGGAGAAGTACGCCGCATGCGGGCCGCCAAAGCCCAATGGCACGCCGAAGCGTTGCGCGCTGCCGATGGCCACGTCGGCGCCGAACTCGCCCGGCGGGGTCAGCAGGGTCAGGGCCAGCAGGTCGGCGGCCACCGCGACCAGGGCGTTGGCCGCGTGAAAGCGTTCGGTCAGCTCGCGATAATCGAACACATCGCCGTTGCTGGCCGGGTACTGCAGCAGGGCGCCGAAGAACGGGCTGACGTCGCTCAGTTCGCGCTCATCGCCCACTACCACGTCGATGCCCAATGGCTCGGCACGGGTGCGCAGTACGTCGAGGGTTTGCGGGTGGCTATGGATCGAGGCGAAGAAGGCGTTGCTGCCCTTGTTCTTGCTCAGGCGCTTGCAGAAGGTCATGGCTTCGGCGGCGGCGGTGGCTTCGTCGAGCAGGGAGGCGTTGGCGATCTGCAGGCCGGTGAGGTCGCTGATCAGGGTCTGGAAATTCAGCAGCGCTTCCAGGCGGCCTTGGGAAATCTCTGGCTGGTACGGTGTGTAGGCGGTGTACCAGGCCGGGTTTTCCAGCAGGTTGCGCAGGATCGGCGACGGCGTATGGCAGTTGTAGTAGCCCTGGCCGATGTAGGTTTTGAACAGTTGGTTCTGGTTGGCGATGGCCTTGATCTTGGCCAGGGCCTCGGCTTCGCTCAGGCCGTCTTCCAGGCCGAGCACGCTGGTGCCCTTGATGCTTTCCGGGATCACGCTGGCGCTCAGGGCTTCCAGGGAATCGAAGCCCAGGCTCGCGAGCATCTGCTGCTCATCTTCCTGGCGCGGGCCGATGTGACGGGCGATGAATTCGTTGGCGGTGCTCAAGTTGATCGTCATGGCGCGCTCCTCAGGCTTCGGCGTTGGCTTTGATCAGGCGGTCGTACGCATCCTGATCCAGCAGTTTAGCGACCGCCTCGGCATCAGCCGGTTTAAAGCGGAAGAACCAACCTTCGCCCATCGGGTCTTCGTTGACCAGCTCCGGGCTGCCATCGAGTTTGTCGTTCACTTCCAGCACTTCACCGTCCAACGGCATGTACACGCCGCTGGCGGCCTTGACCGACTCCACGGTGGAGGCTTCAGCGCCCTTGTCGTAGGCCTGCAACTCCGGCAGTTGCACGAAAACCACATCACCCAGCGCGTTCTGCGCGAAAGCGGTGATACCCACGGTGACGCTGCCATCGGCTTCGGCGCGCAGCCATTCGTGATCTTCAGTGAAACGCAACTCGCTCATGGAAACTCCTCAGGGCCAGATTCGTCTGGTGGACGGGATTGGAATAATGAGGAGTTGCTTAGCAATATTGCGGCCAATTCCATCAATTCGTTATAAATCAGCTGGTTACTAAGTTTGGCTATAGGGTGATGTGTTTCGGCTGTAGCGATTTCGCTACAGCCAGACCTGCGAAAAAAAGCCTATGTGGATCAAAGCCTTGCATGGCGCGCAAAAAACAGGGTTGTAGCGAAATCGTTACGCTGTAGCGCTTTCAGTACGGATAGGCGTCGCTTTTAGCGTCTGCCTGCGCGATCTATCTACCGTAACGGATGCCCCACCGCGCTTTAACGTGCGCCATCCCGTTATCAGGATGCGTCCCATGTGTGCTTCAACTGCAAATTCCCCGGAACTCACCCAGGCCCGGAAGTCCCGCGATTACTTGGCCAAAGTGTTTGCCCACCGCCTGAGCCTGACCGAGGTGGCCCAATCGATGATCCAGGCGTGGATAAGCGAATGGTTTGCCGGTTCCCGCCTCCAGGCGAGCAATAGCTGGATCGGCGTGACACAGCCGGGCGGTCACTACACGCAACTCATCGCCTTGAGCGATGCGTTGATTAAACGCTGCATGAGTGGCGAAGCGTTGAACTACACGCCAGGGCATCATCAATTGTTGATCCGGTCGGGAGCGGAGGTTTTCCAACCGGTGACCGAAGCCATCAGCGTGGATGACATTGAATTGATGCTCAACACCCTGGCACTCGGCGTGCTCGCGGGGTTTTGCGAGCGGTTGGTGGAGTACTGGAATGCTGACGTGCCCGGTGTGGCCAGAAGTCGCTGGTATGCAGTCCGTGAGCAATTAAGAGCATGCCTGCTCACGGCGCGGCAGAATCCGCCGTTGACACCGGAGCAAGCGGGATGGCTGCTGGGGCTGGGCAATGATTACCAGGAACTTTGGGCGTACCAAGCGGACCGAGAGGCGCTGGACAAACCTCATGTGCTGCGCATCTATCAAGTCTATGCCGCCCAGGATGGTCACGGTGGCGAATGGCTGCCGCTGTTGGTCCTGCAGCGGCAGGTCCAGGGCCAGCAAATCACTCTGGTCTACGTCCCGGCGATGAACCTGCTGAAGCTCGATACCCCGGACGCGTTGGGTAACCTGTTACCTCGCTACATGAACCACTACCTGCCCGGAGTGCCCGTCAACTGGGTGCTTCGTGAGCCGATGTGCGATGTGTTCGAGGCTTTGGCCCAGACCTTGCTCGAGCGTCAGCTTCGCACCCTGTATCGGCTCGACTGGTCAGCACTTCCCGACATTGGCAGCTATGAAAACCTGTTCATCACCCTCACGTCGCCCTTGGCCTGGTTCGACCCGGATTACCTCCAGCAACCTCACGAAGAGCAGCTGCCTGTCTGGCTGCAACAGGCCAACAGGGCCGATCGCCTGGTGTATGGTCAGTGGCTCGAACGCCTGGAGCGCTCGCAGCGAGTCACCGGTGGTGCGTCATTCCTGGATGGCCTTGACCCTATCGATGTGTATGCACACAAAGCCCTGCAACGGCAAATGCGCCTGGACCACCCCACGCAAGCGCTTATCAACCCGGACGATTACCTTCTAACCTTCGAACACACCCAGGGCGCAACCGTCGGCTGGACGCAACGCACCTCCAGGACCTTGACCCAATGGTCGCTGGAAAACCCCTTCGCCACGGCCTATGCCCGCGTGCAGATCAGCAATCAGACCTCGCCGGGTCAGGTGCCCGGATGGATCACGCCGGCGTACCTCAAGCAACTGATCGAACGCGTGGATGTGGGCAAGCACTACCCCGCACTGCTTGAACATGCGCTGATAGCCGACCCGGCGGAGTCCGCACGGCGGCGTCGATTGTTCGTTGATCAGATGGCGATCCAACTGCCGATGCGCGCCCTTGAAAACAGCCTGCGCCGGCGCTATGGCTTTACTCGGGCCGGCGCCTTGGTGGTGCGAGCGGTGCTGCAGGACGATCCGCAAAAGCGTGTGATCGACGGTGAAGTGATAGCGGCCCGGCCTCTGGCATTTCTGATCCATGCCGGGGGGCTTGCCCATCGAGCGGATAACCTGTTTGTCATCGGCCCGCGTGACAACAGCCAATTGCCCCATATTCTTTATCGGCCGGATCAAACCGAGGCCGTGTTGCAACAATTCCCCAGCCGCCAGGCGTTGCTCGACGAGATCGCGCGAATGGGCAGCGACCTGCAAAGCGTGGTGCTGCAGCGTCTGCCGGAGGACAGCCGGGCCGTGTTTGGCAATGGCGGCTTTTTGCGTCCTCACGTTCAGCGTTTTCTTCAAGGCGATGAATACGACGTGCAGCCCAGCTCAAGCCCGGCGCTGCTCAGCGATGAGCCGGTGCAGGGCGATTTTCTGGCGGCCGTCTTCGATGACAACGCCCAAAGCCTGTGGCAGCTCGCGGTGAAGCAGTCTGCGTCGAACCAGGCATTGCGCTGGACCTTGTTCAAGAATGATCTCTGGCAATTGTTCAATGCGTTGTTGCCCATGATCAGAGGGCCCGTGGCGGTCGCGGGCTGGCTGTTCCAAACCTTCAGGACCTTTCGGACGGTCCTGGCTTTACCGGCCCAGGCCAGTCGTGAAGACACGGCCAATGCCCTCGCCGAATTGATGGGCAGTGTGGCCGGCCTGCTGCTGAGCCCCGTGGTCACGCTGGATCAGCGTTTACGCCTGCGCGCGATCAAAACCGTTACGACAGGCGTGGTGTCGGCTCCGGAGGTGATCCCGCCCAACCACGTTCGCCAGTCGGCGTCGACGTTTGCCTGGCAGCGTTCACTCGCCGATATAACCGCCATGGATTATTCCTGGGCCAACTCACGGTTCAGGCTTACCCCGCAGCAGCAGGCGCAGTTGGAGACGTTCCAATGGTCACCCCAGCGTGGAGAACGTTGGCCTGAGCGGCCCACGATTGTCTCGGCCGACAGCCCTGTGCGCGGTGGGGTTCAGGTGCTGAGTGACAGTGCCGTCGCCAGCGTTGAAAACTACACGCTGATAGACGGCAAGCTGTATGGCGTGAGGGCTGTTGAGGCGGGCTGGCGTCTATTTGACCTCAGGAACTCCCAGCGCCTTGGCCCCTGGCTCAGGAAGAATGCGCGCGGTGCCTGGAAAGTCGACCTGGGCCTGCGCTTGATCGGTGGTCAACTCAAGAACACCGCCATCGGGCAGCGTGCGCAAATCGAACAGAAAAACCTCGCGCTGCAGCAGGCGTACAACGAAGTGAGCGCCGAGTTGACGAACGCTGAACGCGTGGTCATTGCCGCCGAAAACCTGTGCGAAAAGGCGCATTTAAGTGCTGAAGGTCTATTCACCGACTCACTGCGGCAAAACGCCAGGGCGCGCTTTTTGAAGGAACTGGAGAAAAAAGAGGAGGTGCAACTAAAAAAACTTAATGTGCTGGTGCAAAAAAACGCCAATAGGCCCGTGGATGGTTTTGAAAGAGAGCACAGTTTGCAATTGGAGGACATGCTTAAAACCATGCGCCGGCGAATGTACGTATTGAAGTTCAATCGCATGCAAGAGCAGTTTTCCAAAGTGAGTCTGGATCAATTGACGGCGCAGTTGGAACACGAGGACGTGGCCGCCGTCCAGGCAGCTTACGGTGCGCTGACCGAGGAAGCGCGAAAGATCGGCGAATTCCAGGACAAGATGGTCAACTTGAGCTTTTGGGAGCGCGTCTTTTACGAGCGGTTGCTGAGCATTCCTGGATATAAATCGTACATCGGCGAACTGGCGCCTTCTTCCCATGGCTTGCCACTGGACTGGAGGACCTTGCAGCTACAGACGCTGAAACAGCTGATATGGCGCCGGCAGCCCCTGCCTGAAGAGCGCGACGATGTCAGTCGGGTCAAGGTGGCGATTGACGAGGCGATTCAATCGGCCCAATCCCAGAAGACTATTGACGAAGCCGGCGTGCTGAGCGTGCAGCAGCGCATCGATGGGATCCAGGCCATTCTGCATGAGTACGCCGGATCGCGGGCGATACTGGATGAATACCGTGCAGCCGCGCCGGACTTGATTCATGGGGACATCGAGGTGCCGGTGGAAGAGGCGATCCTCAGCCTGGAACAGGAATCGAGAATAGCGTTGGCCAAACTGCTCCGCGAGCAAGAGCGTAACCCCCAACCCACCACCGTGCGCACGCCCGGTGCAGGTCAACGGCTGGTACGTGACTCAAAGAGACGCTATCAGTTGGGGCGGGTTCGTGCGCGCACGCCGCAGGCGAGCGAAGACATCGTGGATCTCATCAGCCCTGTCGACCAGACGGTGGTCGTCAGCTTGCATCAGCGGGTGGGTTCGGCGGAGTTCGAAGCGATTCCCGAGGCGGTCGCCGTGGTGCCACGCCCGATACGCTCCCTGGAAAACCTCAAGCGCGATGCCCGTCGGCTGCTGGACAGAGAACCCATTGTGCAGCAGCAGGCCCGTGCCGAAGCGCTTGCCTCCAACGTGGCGGACAACGTCCAGGCCCGGTTGACGCGGCAGTCCGAAGCGATCAGGGCCGTTGCCGAGAAGATTCGCAAGGCGCTGCCTGAAGCGCCCGATGCCGTATCGCAGGCCCTGCTCGATGAATTGGAGCAGGTCTCCCGCCGTTACCTGGAACAGGGGCGACTGTTGCGTATCGACATGCTCAAGCGTTTGCCTCCCGATGAGGACGGGATTGCCTGGCTCCATGCCCAGGATCAGGTGCTGATACTACGCATCGAGGGGCGTATCGCACTCAAGCGCGTCGATGATTTTTTGCAGGAGTATGTGGTCAAGGACAAGCAGGGCAAGGTCCTGGCGTATGCACACTTTCATTACACGACGCTCACCACACCCGACAGCGCTTACAACGCCGGCCATTTGAAGCGGCCGGAGCAGCGCTTCATGAGTTTCCGCAGCCTCGCTGACAAGACCGACCGGGATGTCATCGCGATCTACTATTCGCGCATCAGCGCACCCATGGCCGAGCAACTGTTTTTCAGCGCTAAAGGTTCAGTCAAGCACCGCGGACGGCGCTCATTCTGGTGAAGGGTGGGTTCAGGGTTTGCCGGGAATGCCGTACTTGCGCAAGCGATGGGCGATGGCGGTATGGGAGGTCTGCAAGCGGCTGGCCAACTGCCGCGTGGAGGGATAGCTGACGTAGAGTTTCTCCAGCAGGCTGCGTTCGAAATCCTCGACGGCCTGTTCGAGGCTGTCGATTTCACCGTCGCTCTGGCGGGCCACCGAGGTGCCGGCGATGTCCAGGTCGCCGATGTCCACCAGGCTGCTTTCGCAAATGGCGGCGGCGCGGAAGATCACGTTCTGCAGCTGGCGCACATTGCCCGGCCAACGGTTGCCCAGCAGCGCCGGATAGGTGCCGGGCGCCAGGCGACACACCGGTCGCTGGATCTGCGCGCAGGCCTGCTGCATGAAGTAGCGGGCCAGCAGCAGGATGTCCTGGCCGCGCTCGCGCAACGGCGGCACTTCAACGTTGAGCACGTTGAGACGGTAGAACAGGTCTTCGCGAAAGGTGCCTTCGCTGACCATTTTTTCCAGGTTGCGGTGGGTGGCGCTGAGAATGCGCACATTAACCTTCACTTCGCGGTCGCCGCCCACCCGGCGAAAGCTGCCGTCGTTTAAAAAGCGCAGCAACTTGGCCTGCAGGTACGGCGACATTTCGCCGATCTCGTCGAGGAACACCGTGCCTTGGTTGGCCAGCTCCATCAGCCCCGGCTTGCCACCCCGTTGTGCGCCGGTAAAGGCACCGGGGGCGTAGCCGAACAATTCACTTTCGGCGAGATTTTCCGGCAGTGCGGCGCAGTTCAAGGCCAGAAAGGGTGCGCTGTGACGTGCGCTGATCGCATGACAGGCGCGTGCCACCAACTCTTTGCCGGTGCCCGTTTCACCCTGGATCAACAGCGGCGCATCCAGCGCGGCCACGCGCTGCGCACGCGCCTTCAAGGTGCGGATCGCCGGGGATTCGCCCAACAGCGCGTCGAATCCTTCGGCATGGTCGTGGTGCAGCGCCGACAATTGCTCGCCGATGCGGTTGGGCGGGTAGAGGGTGAGCAGGGCGCCGGCATCGGTGATCGGTGTGGCGTCCAGCAGCAGGGTCTGGCCGTTCACGCTGATCTCGCGTAGCGGCAGGCGGAAGCCGTGCTCCAGCAAGGTGTTGAGTAGCCCTGGATCGTTGAACAGCTCGGCGATGCTTTCCCCGGCCGGTTCGCGCCCGTAAAGAGCGATCAGCGCCGGGTTGGCCAGCAGGATCTTGCCCGCGCTGTCCAGGGCCAGTACCGGGTCGGTCATGGCCGCCAACAGCGCGTCGAGTTGCAGGTGGCGGCGTTGGCCGGGGAGGATGTCGACCACGGTCACCGCCTGCACGCCCTGCACGCTGAACAACGCATCGCGCAGTTCCTCGAGCACCTCGGCGCTCAAGGTCGGCGCGTCGATATAGACGTTGGGCGGCACCATTTCCACCGCATCCAGGTTGAGATTGCGCCCACCGAGCAAGGCCAGGACTTCCTGGGTGATGCCGACGCGATCGATGAAGCTGACGTGGATACGCATGGAATGGTGTTGGGTTCTGGCGTGCGAGAGACGGCAAGTATGCCTGACAGGTGATGGAGATCAAAAATGTGGGAGGGGGCTTGCCCCCGATAGCGGTGTGTCAGCCAAAGATTTATCAGCTGATCCACCGCTATCGGGAGCAAGCCCCCTCCCACATTTTTGAACAGTGTTGTGTCAATACACCCTGGCTATGCCAGGTGCTCAGGCTTGATCGGGTCGCCCGATTTCACATCCAGCTGGTGCCGCACATCTTCGAACATCAAGTCGTACTGCTTGTGCATCGAGCCATTCAACACGGCCGTTTTCGGCATGCCGTATTTCTGCGCGATATTCATCGCATGCCGCGCAAAGTCGAAGGCCTGGTCCTTGGGCAGGAAAAACTCCTCCTTGAGGTCCTTGCCCTGCACCGAACCGTGCAGTTTGAACAACATGCCCTTGCCTTCCTTGGGGTCCTGGCTGACTTCATAGTCGATGCACAGGTTGTAGCTGTAGTCGTCTTTGTTCAGCGCGTGACGCTCGACGTGCAAGTGTCCCGGTTCAAAGGTAGCCATAGGCAAATCTCCTCTACTTCACAGATAGCTGATGCCAGCGGTTGCCGTGCTGATGCGTGTGCCGGCGCTGCCCTGGACGATGGCTTCGATGTCCGAGAGTGAACCGATCACCGCGGTTTTGCCAGTCTGGCGGGCGAACTCGCAGGCCGCTTGCACCTTGGGGCCCATGGAACCGGCGGCGAAGCCGAGTTGTTCCATGGCGTCGGGGTGAGCCTGGCCGATGGCCTTCTGGGTGGGCTTGCCGAAGTCAATGAATGCCGCGTTGACGTCGGTGGCGATCACCAGCAAATCGGCGTCCAGTTGCGCGGCCAGCAGCGATGAGCAGAGGTCTTTATCGATCACCGCTTCAATGCCTTTGAGCTTGCCGTCTTCGCCATACATCGTGGGGATACCGCCGCCGCCAGCGCAGATCACAATGGCTTTCTTCTCCAACAGCCATTTGATCGGGCGGATTTCGAAGATGCGTTTCGGGCGCGGGCTGGCAACCACGCGACGGTATTTGTCGCCGTCGGGGGCGATGGCCCAGCCTTTTTCGGCAGCAAGTTTTTCCGCTTCGGCCTTGGCGTACACCGGGCCGATTGGCTTGGTCGGGTTCTGGAACGCTGGGTCGTTGACGTCGACTTCCACTTGTGTGAGCAGGGTGGCGAAGGGCACTTCGAAATCCAGCAGGTTGCCCAGTTCCTGTTCGATGATGTAGCCGATCATGCCTTCGGTCTCGGCCCCGAGTACGTCCAGCGGGTACGGCGAAACGCTGGTGTAGGCCGCGGCCTGCAACGACAGCAGGCCGACCTGCGGGCCGTTGCCGTGGGCGATCACCAGCTCGTTGCCGGGGTGGATCTTGGCAATCTGTTCGGTGGCGATGCGGATATTGGCGCGTTGGTTGTCTGCGGTCATGGGTTCACCACGGCGCAGGAGGGCGTTGCCGCCCAAGGCTACGACGATGCGCATAATGCAAATCCTTCTGAAATGATCGTTCCCACGCTCTGCGTGGGAATGCAGCCAGTGGCGCTCTGCGCCACAAAAGCGGACGCAGAGCGTCCAGTGAGGCATTCCCACGCAGAGCGTGGGAACGATCAGTTAGATATCCGCCAACGCCGACACTAGGATCGCCTTGATGGTATGCATGCGGTTCTCCGCCTGCTCGAAGGCAATGTTGGCCGGCGACTCAAAGACTTCCTCGGTGACTTCCACGCCACCGGCCAGGTGCGGATAGCGCGCGGCGATGTCTTTGCCGACCTTGGTTTCGCTGTTATGAAACGCCGGCAGGCAGTGCATGAACTTCACGCGCGGGTTGCCCGAGGCTTTCATCATCTTGCTGTTGACCTGGTACGGCAGCAGTTGCTCGATACGCTCGTCCCACGCTTCCACTGGCTCGCCCATCGACACCCAGATATCGGTGTGAATGAAATCCACGCCCTTGACCGCCTCGGCCGGGTCTTCGGTGATGGTGATGCGTGCGCCGCTTTCTTGCGCGAACGCCTGGCACTGTTTGATGAAGTCGTCATGGGGCCACAGGGCTTTCGGCGCGCCGATGCGTACGTCCATGCCCAGCTTGGCGCCGATCATCAGCAGCGAGTTGCCCATGTTATAGCGGGCATCGCCCAGGTAGGCGTAGCTGATGTCATGCAGCGGCTTGTCGCTGTGTTCGCGCATGGTCAGGGTGTCGGCGATCATTTGCGTCGGGTGGAATTCGGCGGTGAGGCCGTTGAACACCGGCACGCCGGCGAACTTGGCCAGCTCTTCGACGATTTCCTGTTCAAAGCCCCGGTACTCAATGGCGTCGAACATGCGCCCAAGCACGCGGGCGGTGTCCTTCATGCTTTCCTTGTGGCCGATCTGCGACGACACCGGGTCGATGTAGGTGACGTGCGCGCCCTGGTCGTGGGCCGCCACTTCGAACGCGCAGCGGGTGCGGGTCGAGGTCTTTTCGAAGATCAGCGCGATGTTCTTGCCTTTGAGGTGCGGACGCTCGGTGCCGGTGTATTTGGCGCGCTTGAGGTCGCGGGACAGGTCCAGCAGGTAATGCAGTTCGCGGGTGGTGTGGTGCATCAGCGATAGCAGGCTGCGGTTGCGCATATTGAAAGCCATGATGGAGTCTCCTTAATAGTCGATAGGGTCGCGGATGATCGGGCAGGTCATGCAGTGGCCGCCGCCACGGCCCCGACCGAGTTCACCGGCGCTGATGGTGATGACTTCCACCCCGGCCTTGCGCAGCAAGGTATTGGTGTAGGTGTTGCGGTCGTAGCCGATCACCACGCCCGGTTCCACGGCCACCACGTTGTTGCCGTCATCCCATTGTTCGCGTTCGGCGGCGAAGCTGTTGCCGCCGGTCTCGACCACGCGCAGCGCCTTGAGGTTGAGCGCTGCGGCAACGGTGTCGAGGAAATTGGTAGTCTCCCGTTGGATATCGATACCGTGGGGTTTGCTGTCGTCCGGGCGCAGGGTGAAGGGCACGATCTGGTTGACCACTTCGGGGAAGATGGTGACCAGATCGCGGTCGCAGAAACTGAACACCGTGTCCAGGTGCATTGCCGCGCGGGACTTGGGCAGGCCGGCCACGATCACGCGTTCCACGGCATTGTTCTTGAACAGGTTGCGCGCCAGTTGGCCGATGGCCTGGTGCGACGAGCGCTCGCCCATGCCAATCAAAACCACGCCGTTGCCAATCGGCATCACGTCGCCGCCTTCCAGTGTGGCGGCGCCATGGTCCTGGTCGGGGTCGCCGTACCAGATCTGGAAGTCGGCGTTGGTGAACTCGGGGTGGAATTTGTAGATGGCGCTGGCCAGCAGGGTTTCCTGGCGTCGCGCCGGCCAGTACATCGGGTTGAGCGTCACGCCGCCGTAGATCCAGCAGGTAGTGTCGCGGGTGAACTGGGTATTGGGCAGCGGCGGCAGGATGAAACTGGCGTGGCCGAGGAAGTCGCGGAACATCTCGATGGTCCGGCCGCCGAAGCTGCTCGGCAAGTCATCGGCCGAGACGCCGCCGATCAGGAACTCGGTGATCTTGCGCGGCTCCAGGCTGCGCAGCCAGGAACCGACTTCGTCAACCAGGCCCAGGCCGACGGTATTGGCGGTGATCTTGCGCTGCAGAATCCAGTCCAGCGCTTCGGGGATAGCGACGATGTCGGTCAGCAGGTTGTGCATTTCCAGCACATCAATGTCCCGCTCGCGCATCTTGGTCACGAAGTCGAAATGGTCGCGCTTGGCCTGGGCGACCCACAGCACATCATCGAACAGCAGCTCGTCGCAGTTGTTGGGGGTCAGCCGCTGGTGGGCCAAGCCTGGGGAGCACACCATGACTTTGCGCAGTTTGCCGGCTTCGGAATGAACGCCGTACTTCACTTTTTCCGTGGTCATTTCAGATCCTCCAGTGGACATGCAATTACAGCGTCAGGAAGCCGTCGTAGAGGCCATAGGCAGCCACCAGGGCGCCAACGATCACTGCGGCGAAAATCAGCTTCTCGACGTTGGTGAATATCGGTTTGCCCAGTTCACGCTTGGCCTTGGCGAACAGGATCGCGCCGGGGGCGTAGAGCAGGGCGGACAGCAGCAGGTATTTAGTGCCGCCGGCGTAGAGCAGCCAGATCGCGTAGATCAGGGCGACGGCGCCGATGAACAGGTCTTTCTTGCGTTCTTTGAGGGCGTTTTCGTAAGTCTCGCCGCGCACCGCCAGCAACAGCGCATACGCCGCCGACCATAGGTACGGCACCAGAATCATCGAGGTGGCGAGGTAGATCAGCGACAGGTAGGTGCTGGCGGAAAACAGCGTGATCACCAGGAACACTTGCACCATTGCGTTGGTCAGCCACAGGGCGTTGACCGGCACGTGGTTGGCGTTTTCCTTGCGCAGGAAAGCCGGCATGGTGTGGTCCTTGGCGGCGGCGAACATGATCTCCGCGCACAGCAACACCCACGACAGCAGTGCCCCCAGCAGCGAAATGATCAAGCCGACGCTGATCAGCACCGCGCCCCAGTGACCCACCACATGCTCCAGCACGGCGGCCATCGACGGGTTCTGCAGCTTGGCCAGTTCCGGCTGGGTCATGATCCCCAGGGACAGCACGTTCACCAGCATCAGGAACAACAGCACGGTGATAAAGCCAATCACCGTGGCCTTGCCCACATCGGAGCGTTTCTCCGCCCGGGACGAAAAGATGCTCGCGCCTTCGATGCCGATGAACACCCACACGGTGACCAGCATCATGTTGCGCACCTGGTTCATCACGCTGCCCAGGTCCGGATTTTTCACGCCCCAGATGTCAGCGGTGAAGATGTCCAGCTTGAACGCGAACAGCGCGATCAAGACGAACAGCACCAGTGGCACTACTTTGGCGACGGTGGTCACCAGGTTGATGAACGCCGCCTCCTTGATTCCGCGTAGCACCAGAAAATGCACGGCCCACAGCAACACCGAGGCGCCAATCACAGCGGCCGGGGTGTTGCCTTCGCCAAAGATCGGGAAAAAATAGCCGAGGGTGCTGAACAGCAGCACGAAATAACCGACGTTGCCCAGCCAGGCACTGATCCAGTAACCCCAGGCCGACGAGAAACCCATGTAGTCGCCGAAACCGGCCTTGGCGTAGGCGTAGACACCGCCGTCGAGGTCCGGCTTGCGGTTGGCGAGGGTCTGGAACACGAACGCGAGGGTCAGCATGCCGACGGCGGTAATCACCCAGCCAATCAACACCGCGCCCACATCGGCACTGGCGGCCATGTTTTGCGGCAGTGAGAAGATCCCGCCGCCAATCATCGAGCCCACGACCAGCGCCACCAACGCGCCAAGCCTAAGTTTTCCGGGTGAATCAGACATTGTGTGACTCCAATGCAGGAGAGAGAGATCACAGAATAATTCCGTGGGCTGATCAAATAGCTGACTTAGATCACATCATCGGCACATTTCATTATGAATTAATGACTTGGAGGTGAAGGTTCGCGGGCGATGAGAAGCCCGAAGAGGCGCTTTGTAGAGCGCTTCCTCCCTCCTGATTAATCATTTGGTGGTGCATGGATGTATGACGCTAGTTGGTATTTACCAATGTGCAAACTTTTTGAGTAAGGTTTGACGAGTGGTTTATGCTGCACTTATTTAAATTCTAAATACGCCTAAACTTCCTGTTATTACATGCCCTTATGTTATGAAGGCTATGTTCATTAAACTGAATTAGTTGAATGCGCAGCTGTCAGCTGAAAAATTTAATTCGAGGAATCGTCATGTCCCACCCCGCACAGAAACTTCGGCTCAGTGCCCTGATCGCCCTGGTGGTGGGTTCGATGATTGGCGGTGGGATTTTTTCCCTGCCCCAAAACATGGCCGCACGCGCTGGTGCGGGCGCGGTGCTGATCGGCTGGGGAATCACGGCGGTTGGCATGCTGACCTTGGCCTTCGTGTTCCAGACCCTGGCCAACCGCAAGCCGGAACTGGACTCCGGCGTGTATGCCTACGCCAAGGCCGGGTTTGGCGATTACATGGGGTTTTCCTCCGCCTGGGGTTACTGGATCAGTGCGTGGATGGGCAATGTGGGTTACTTCGTGCTGCTGTTCAGCACCCTTGGCTACTTTTTTCCGGCGTTTGGCGAGGGCAACACGCCGCTGGCCATCGGCTGTGCGTCGCTGTTGCTGTGGGCTGTGCATTTTCTGGTGATGCGCGGGATCAAGGAAGCGGCGTTCATCAACCTGGTGACCACCGTGGCGAAGATCGTGCCGCTGCTGATGTTTATCGTGATTGCCGCCGTGGCGTTCAAGGCGGATATCTTCAGCCGCGATATCTGGGGCCTGGGCAACCCGCAAATGGGCAGTGTGACGGACCAGGTGCGCCACATGATGCTGGTCACGGTGTTTGTGTTTATCGGCATCGAAGGTGCCAGCGTTTACTCGGCGCGGGCCGAGAAGCGCGCGGACGTGGGCCGGGCCACCGTGATCGGTTTTCTCGGCGTACTCGCGCTGCTGGTGCTGGTGAATGTGCTGTCTCTGGGGATCATGAGCCAGCCGGAACTGGCGCAATTGCAAAACCCCTCCCTGGCCGGGGTGCTGGAGCATATCGTCGGGCGCTGGGGGGCGATATTGATCAGCCTCGGCCTGGCGGTGTCGCTGCTGGGCGCGCTGTTGTCCTGGGCGTTGCTGTGTGCGGAAATCCTCTACGCCACCGCCCAGGACAAGACCATGCCGGCATTCCTGAAGAAGGAAAACGCCAACCAGGTGCCAGTCAACGCCCTGTGGCTGACCAACCTGATGATCCAGGCGTTCCTGGTGATCACGCTGTTTTCCGCCAGCACCTACACCACCCTGATTTACCTCGCCTCGTCGATGATTCTGGTGCCCTACCTGTGGTCGGCGGCCTATGCGGTGCTGTTGAGCGGGCGTGGCGAAACCTACGAAGGCGCCCCGCGTCGACGCCTGAAGGACTTGCTGGTGGGCCTGATTGCCCTGGTTTACGCCGTATGGCTGCTGTATGCAGGCGGCCTGAAATACCTGCTGCTGTCGGCGCTGTTGTATGCGCCCGGGGTGATCCTGTTCGCCCAGGCCAAGCGCGAACAGGGCCAGCCGTTGTTCACCGTTGTGGAAAAAGGCATTTTCGGCTGCGTGGTTGCAGGGGCCGGCTTGGCGGCCTATGGGCTGTATAGCGGGGTGTTGTCGTTGTGAGGGCCTAATCGGGGGCAAGCCCCCTCCCACACTTTGAATGCATTCACAGTTCAAATGTGGGAGGGGGCTTGCCCCCGATGGCGGCTTCAAGTCACCACTGAGGCCGATGCGCCCCCAGCTCTCCGGCGGGCAAATCCCACTGCAGTGGCGCGCCGCTGATGCTCAGCGGCGCCAACAAGCGATGCGCCTGGCCCCAGGCAGTCTGCTCAACCACCAGGCCTTGATCACGCGTATCTTCGGCCCGCAGCGGCGGTTGCTCCGGCACTTGCCCTGCCTCCACCAGCAGTTTCGCCGTGCGTGCCAATGACAAGCGCGCCGACTCACCCCGGCCGCAGGCCAGGCGCTCGGTCAAGGCCCGGATCGCACTGGCGGCCATCAGGTACCCGGTGGCGTGATCCAGCGCCTGCACCGGCAACGGCAGCGGTTTATCCGCGTGCTTCCAGGCCATGCCCGCATCGGCAATGCCGCTGCTCATCTGCACCAGGCTGTCGAAGCCGCGGCGGTTACGCCACGGGCCACTCCAGCCATAGGCGTTGAGGCTGACGTCGATAAGGCCCGGCGCGATGCGTTGCAGGGTGTCGGCCGAATAGCCCAACTGCTCTAACGCATCGGCGCGGTAACCGTGGAACACTATATCGGCGTCCTTGAGCAACGCTTCGAAGACCTGTCGGCCTTCGGCGCTTTTCAGATCCAGCCGCGCGCAGCGCTTGCCCAGGGTCATTTCCGGCACCACGCCTGGCTCGTCCCAGGTCGGCGAGTCGATGCGCAATACATCCGCACCCAAACCCGCGAGAAAACGACTGGCAACGGGGCCGGCCAATACGCGGGTCAAGTCCAGTACCTTGATGCCGGCCAGTGGGCGGGCCGCTGTGCCGAGCCAAGGTGTGTCACGACTGGTTTCGCAGGCCTGACGCTGTACCAGTGGCTCGGCATTCACTGCCAAGCCTTGAGGGTGACTTTGCCAGGCGTGCCACGAACGCATCTGCGCCGCGCAACCGCCCGCGTCGACAATCGCCTGTTCCAGTTCGGCGGCGTTCCATTTGGCGACGTGACGCGCCATTTGCGCACGCTCAGTAACCTTGCCCAGCACCCGTTCGGCCGCTGCGCGGTGATGGGGCGCATTGGTGTGCAAGCGAATCCAGCCGTCGGTGCTGGCGTAGTCACCGGCTATCGGGTCCCACAGCGGGGGCACCTGCCAACCCAGCGGGCGAATCGATGAGGCAAACCAGAATGAGGCGAGGCGGCGGTCCACGCTGACGCTGGGCAAGCGTGCGGTCTGTTGCCGGATAAGCTCGGCGACGGCCTGGCCGGCGGCGCCGATGCTGGCGGCGGCCAGGTCAGTCACGGCGAAGGCCGAGGGCAGGGCGCCGGGCTCGTTCAGAGGCAGCGGGGTGTGCGGTAGATCGAGTGCCGCTCGGATGGGTGTCAGCAGGTCAGTCATCTAAGGCCCTCCGTGAGAGAAGGGCCACTATAGAAGATCGTCAGGCCGGTGTGACAACCCCCGGCACCAACGGCAGTTCGATACTGGCGACAAAGCCGCCGTCGGCATGATTGGCCAGGATCAGGTTGCCGCCATGGCGTTCGGCGGCGCGACGGGCGATCGCCAGGCCCAGGCCGTGACCTTGCGCTGTCTGGCCCGGGGCGCGGTAGAACGGCTCGCCCAGTTGACTCAGGTGCTCGGCTTCAACGCCGGGGCCATGGTCGCGCACACTGATCAAAATGCGCTCGCCGCGCTGCTGTGCCTGCAGCTCGATGGGCTGGCCGGCCGGGTTGAAACGCTGGGCATTGCGCAGCAGGTTATCCACGGCGCGTTCGATCATGGTCGGCCAGCCTTTGAGGCGCAGATCGGGTTCAGTGCTCAGTTGCACGGCTTGCTCGGGCGCGCTGAGCTGGGCGTCCTTTTGCAGCGTCTGGAGCAACAGGTTGAGGTCGACCTCTTCGGCGCTGGCGTTGTCGGCATCCACCCGGGCCAGTACCAGGATCTCGCTGATCAGGGCTTCCAGGCGGTCACACTCGCGGGTCAGGCGCGGCCACAGTTTTTCCCGTTCTTCGGGGCTGGCGCGCTCGGCCAGGGCCAGGGCGATACGCAAGCGGGCCAGGGGCGAACGCAGTTCGTGGGAGACGTCGCGCAGCAGTTGGCGCTGGCTGGCGATCAGGCTTTGCAGGCGTGCGCCCATGCGGTTGAAATCGGTGGCCAGCACGCCGAATTCATCGCGGCGGTTGGCCAATTGCGCCAGGCTGTTCTGCTGGTACGTGGCTTGGCCCAGGTCATGCACCGCGCCGCGCAGTCGGCTCAGCGGACGGGTGATGGACAAAGTCACCAACAGGCTGAACAGGGTCAGCACCACCAAGGCAATGGCCAGGGCGCTGAACGGCCACAACAGGCTGCTGCGGTGCCAGGCGTCGAGTTCCGGGTGCGGGATGCGGTAAATCAGCAGGTAGGTGTCGCCGGTTTTTTCGCTGGTGTACTCGGCGGTCAGGCGCCGCCAGGGCAGATGGCCGTCCTGGCTGTCATTCTGCCGGGCTTCGAAGGCGGCGGCGCGGCGTGGGAACGTGCCGCGTACCACCGGCTCGCCGCCTTCGTTCAGCACTTGCACGTCAATGTGATACTGGCGCTTGCGTTGCTGCAGCAACTCCTGGGCAGCGTCTTCGCCTTGGGCTTCGTAGAGTTGCGTCCACTCTTGCGCCAGGTTGTTGAGGCCGGGGTGACGGCTGAGAATCCAGGCGTCCTGGTTCAGCATATGCCCAAGCAGGATCGACAATCCGGCAACCAGGGCGATGGCCAGCCAGAAACTCGCCAGGATGCGCCAGAACAATGAACGCACGGGAAACCCTCAAATAGGAAAAGCCCAGTGGCGGGGCCACTGGGCTGGGAGCATTAACGCGAGGGCATTATTGCGCTTTTTGCGGTTGTTGCGCTTTCCAGGCCTGGAATTCTTTCCATTCGGCACGACGCTGCTCTTGCTGCTTGACGATCTCGTCGAACTTTTTCTGCTGGTCGGGTTTGAGCACGGCGCGGATGTCGGCCTGGGTTTTCTGCTTGCCGGCGGCGATCTCGTCCTGCATGGCTTTCTGGTCAGCGGCTGGCAGTTTGGCCAGGTACTTTTGGGTCAGGTCTTTGCGAGCGTGCCACTGGTCACCCATCAGCTTGCGAATCTGCTCGCGTTGTTCCTTGCTCAAATCCAACTGGGCGAACGGGCCACCTTTACCACGCGGGCCATGTTCACCGTGGCCTGGGCCACCCATCATATGGCCTTCCGGGCCGCCCATCGGGCCTGGACCTTCCGGCATGGCGGCCATTGCGACGGTAGGCAGTGCAGCGGCGAACATCAAAGCGATAAGGGTCTTGCGCATGGGGATTCTCCTGTCTCTATTCCGGTGAGTCCGGATGTGAGTAGATTACCCAGGACAAGGTCAGCGGCGGTCAGGGGAGGGTAAAGGTTTGGTAAGGGTGAGGCGGCGGCCCTGATCGTTCCCACGCTCTGCGTGGGAATGCATCCCGTGACGCTGCGCGTCACCCAAGCGCAAGGCGGGACGCGGAGCGTCCAGGCGGCATTCCCACGCGGAGCATGGGAACGATCGCTCAAGGCGCGTAGTAGTAACCACGGCTGCGCAGCGCCACGATCCGCGGCCGGCCGTCCGGGTGTGGGCCGATTTTCTTGCGCAGGTTGCTGACGTGCATGTCCAGGCTGCGATCGTACAGGGTCAACTTGCGGCCGAGGGCGATTTGCGCCAGCTCCTGTTTATCCAGCGGTTCGCCGGGCTGGCGCAGCAAGGCTTCGAGCAGGCGGCTTTCGGAGACGGTCAGGGTAAATTCCTGTGCGTCGATGCTGACCACGCCGCGCACCGGGCTGAAGCACAAGTCTCCCAGTTCCAGTTGGGTCGACACGGCTGCCGGATGACTGCGGCGCAGCACGGCACGCAAGCGAGCGGTGAGTTCGCGCGGATCGCAAGGCTTGGCCAGGTAATCGTCGGCGCCCAGCTCCAGGCCGAGGATGCGGTCCAGGGGTTCGCCCCGGGCCGAGAGCATCAGCACCGGCAATTCCGGGTGGTCGTTGCGCAATTGCTTGAGCAACTCCAGGCCGCTGCCATCGGGCAGCATCACGTCGAGCACCACCGCCGCCGGGGCAGTTTCGGCCAAGGCCCTGCGGGCACTGGAGCCGTCGTGGCAGGCGCGTACCTGGAAACCTTCCTGGCTCAGCCAACTGGTCAGCAGCTCACAGAGCTCCTGGTCATCATCTATCAGTAACAGCTCGCTCATGACTCACTCAATTTAGCCATTGTCGACGACGACGGTGCCCACCGCTGGCAAAGATGCCGCACAGCAAGGCGATCAGGGCGACGCCCGCGCCGGTGACAAACCATTGCTGCTGCTCGGTCAGCCATCGGGTCAAGGCACCGCCTTGTGTCTCTTTGAGTTGCTGGGCCAGGCGTTGGTTCTCCTGGCGCAAACGACTCAGTTGCGCGCTTTCGCGGGTAGCCTGCGTGCTTTGCAGTTGCTTGCTCAGCGCTTCGCGTAGCCCTTCGCTTTCTTTCAAGCGTTGCTGCAATTCGGTGATCTGGCTGCCGGCACTCAAGGACAGCGGCGTGGAGCTGCCGCTGCTCGAGGTCTCTTCAGCGTGGGCCGTCGCCCCGATCGTAAACACTGCCAACAGACACAACTGACGTAAGCGCATCGGAACTCCTGATTCCACACGGATATTCAGAACGTTGTCGGCAGGTTACCGGGAATGATGAGCCAGCGGGTTGGCGCCGAACCGTTTGGGTTCGGCGCCACCGGGGTCACGGCAGGACTTGCTTGAACGGCTTGATCACGACATCGGCGTAGACGCCCGCCGCCACATAAGGATCAGCCTTGGCCCACGCCTGGGCATCGGCCAGGGAGGCGAACTCGGCAACGATCAGGCTGCCAGTGAAACCCGCTTCGCCCGGCTCGTTACTGTCGGTGGCCGGGTGCGGGCCGGCCAGTACGATGCGGCCTTCGGTTTGCAGCTGCTTGAGGCGCTCGACGTGGGCCGGGCGCACGCTCAGGCGTTTTTCCAGCGAGTTGGCAACATCGGTGGCAATGATGGCGTAGAGCATGTCAGTCCTCGGTTTTCGGCGTGGTGGCGGCAGAGTCATGCAGGTGACGCGACAGGTAGATACCTTGGCCGACCAGGAACAGCAGGGTCATGGCCAGACTGCCGAACACCTTGAAGTCGACCCAGTATTCCTGAAAGGTGAAGGCCACGAACAGGTTGGCGGCACCGCAGAAGATGAAAAACACGATCCAGGCCACGTTCAGGCGCACCCAGATCGGGTCCGGCAGGGTCAGCGCGTGGCCCATGATCCGCTTGATCAGCAGGCGATCACCAATGAAGTGGCTGCCGATGAACACCAGGGCGAACAGCCAGTTGACCACCGGGGCTTTCCATTTGAGGAAGGTTTCGCTGTGGAAGGCCAGGGTCAGGCCGCCGAACACCAGGCAGGCGATGAGGGTCAGCCATTGGCTTTTTTCCAGCTTGCGCTGGGAGATGAAGATGGCGCCGTACACCACGATGGAGCTGATGATCAGCACGGCGGTGGCGCTGTAGATGCCGCCGAACGAGAGCTCGTGACCGGCGATGTCGATGACCCTGGGGTCGAGTTTGGTAACGATGAAAAACAGCAACAGCGGGATGAAGTCGATGAATTGTTTCACAGTAAGAGCCAGAAGCTGGATGTGGCGGCATAATAACAAACATCCTTGGTTGCGATAGCGCCAGCTGACTTGAGGTTACACACTCCCGTGAATGTTGATTTGCACTGCCACAGCACGGCCTCCGACGGCGCCTTGGCGCCCGCGGTACTGGTTGCGCGTGCGTTTGAAAAAGGCGTGCGAGTCCTCGCGTTGACCGACCACGACACCCTCGAAGGCCTCGATGAGGCCCGCACGGCGGCCCAGGCCTTGGGCATGCAGCTGGTCAACGGCGTGGAATTGTCCTGTACCTGGGGCGGCGCCACCATTCATGTGCTCGGCTACGGTTTCGAGCAAAACGCCCCGGCCCTGGTGGCGGCCATCGCCCGATTGCACGATGGCCGCTGGCTGCGGTCCGAAGAAATAAGCCGCAAGCTCAGCCTCAAAGGCATGCCGGGCGCCCTCGACGGCGCTCGGGCTATCCAGCAGGCGTTGGGCGACAGCGGTAATGCACCGGCCCGTCCGCACTTCGCCGACTGGATGGTGCAGGCAGGTTTCGTCAAGGACCGCGCCGAAGCCTTCCGTAAATGGTTGGGCGCGGGCAAGTTGGGCGATGTGAAGCAACATTGGCCGACCCTGGAGGACACCGTGCAGACCCTGCGGGCCGCCGGGGCCTGGGTCAGCCTGGCGCATCCCTGGCATTACGATTTCACCCGCAGCAAGCGCCGCAAGCTGATCAGTGACTATATTGGAGCGGGCGGCCACGCGATCGAAGTGGTCAACGGGCATCAACCCGCCGATCAGGTCGGCAGCCTGGCGATCCTTGCCCGCGAATTTGGTCTGCTGGTCAGTGCCGGCAGTGATTTTCATGGCCCAGGCGGCTGGTCCGAGATCGGCGAGTATCGCCAGGTTCCGCAAGACCTGCCGCTGTTGTGGGGGCGATTCAAGCATGACCCCATTATTGCCACCGTCTGAACAGGTAGAGCTCGTGAGTCAATTCTTCCAGATTCATCCGGAAAACCCCCAGGCGCGCCTGATCAAACAGGCCGTGGAAATCATTCGCGCCGGCGGCGTGGTGATCTATCCAACTGATTCGTCCTACGCCATCGGTTGCCAGATCGGCGACAAGGGCGCGGTCGAGCGCGTAAGACGCCTGCGCCAACTGGATGACAAGCACAACTTTGCGCTGATCTGCAGCGACTTGTCCCAGCTTGGGCTGTTCGCCAAGGTCGACACCGGCACCTTCCGCTTGCTCAAGGCCCATACGCCTGGGCCGTACACCTTCATTCTCAACGCCACCCGCGAAGTGCCGCGCCTGTTACTGCACCCGAAAAAACGCACCATCGGCCTGCGCGTGCCGGAGCACCCGATCGCCCTGGCGCTGCTGGCCGAACTGGGCGAGCCGCTGATGAGCGTGTCGCTGATCCTGCCCGGCGAAACCGAGCCGCTGTATGACCCTTACGAAATGCGCCGCCTGTTGGAGAAACATGTCGACTTGATCATCGACGGTGGCTACGGCGGCAACAAGGCCTCCACCGTGATCAACCTGGCCGATGGCGAGCCGCAAGTGGTGCGTGTAGGGTGCGGCGACCCGACGCCGTTCATGGTCGAGGCCTGAATGTCGGTCGTGGAAACCGTCGATTCCCAGGCGGGGGCCCAGCAGGAACTGCCCTTCGCGATGGTCTATGGCCAGGCAGTCCTGGAAATGCCCCTGGACCTGTACATCCCGCCGGACGCCCTGGAAGTCTTCCTTGAAGCCTTCGAAGGCCCGCTGGACCTGCTGCTGTACCTGATCCGCAAACAGAACATCAACATCCTCGATATTCCCGTGGCGGAAATCACCCGGCAGTACATGGGCTATGTCGAATTGATGCAGTCGGTGCGCCTGGAGCTGGCCGCCGAATACCTGGTGATGGCTGCCATGCTCGCCGAGATCAAGTCGCGCATGCTGCTGCCGCGCGCGGAGACGGTCGAGGCCGAAGAAGATGACCCGCGCGCCGAACTGATCCGCCGCCTGCAGGAATACGAGCGCTTCAAGGCGGCCGCCGAAGGGATCGACGGTTTGAGCCGGGTAGGCCGCGATGTGGTGGTGCCCAAGCTGGATGCCCCGGAAGCCCGAGCGCGCAAACTGTTGCCCGACGTGAGCCTGGAAGAGTTGCTGATGTCCATGGCCGAGGTGCTGCGCCGTGGCGATATGTTCGAAAGCCACCAGGTCAGCCGCGAAGCCCTGTCCACCCGCGAGCGCATGAGCGATGTGCTGGAGCGTCTCAAGGGCGGCGGGTTTGTGCCGTTTGTCGAGCTGTTCACCGCAGAGGAAGGGCGCCTGGGCGTGGTGGTGACTTTCATGGCGATCCTGGAGCTGGTCAAGGAGTCCTTGGTCGAGCTGGTCCAGAATGAGCCGTTTGCGGCTATCCATGTGCGGGCGCGAGCCGAATAACGAGCTGAATCGATGAATCTGACTGAACCCCGCGAACTGGCACCCTTGCTGGAAGCTTTTCTCCTGGCCTCGGGCAAGCCGCAATCTTTGGAGCGCCTGTTCGAACTCTTTGAAGAGGCCGAACGTCCCGAACCGCCGGTGTTCAAGAAGGCGCTGGAGATCCTGCGCAAATCCTGTGACGGTCGCGCCTTTGAATTGCGTGAAGTGGCGTCGGGTTATCGCCTGCAGATCCGCGAGAAATTTTCCCCTTGGGTGGGGCGCTTGTGGGAAGAACGCCCGCAGCGTTATTCACGGGCGATGCTGGAGACCATGGCGTTGATCGCCTATCGCCAGCCGATCACTCGGGGCGAGATCGAAGATGTGCGGGGCGTGGCGGTCAACAGCCATATCGTCAAGACGTTGCTGGAGCGCGAGTGGATCCGCATCGTCGGCTACCGTGACGTGCCGGGCAAACCGGCGATGTTCGCCACCACCAAGGTGTTCCTCGACCACTTCAACCTGAAAAACCTCGACGACCTGCCGCCCTTGGCCGAACTGCGCGAGATGGAAGCCGAACCGGTGCTCGACTTCGACGACGCGCCGGTACCGGCCAGCTTGCAGGAACTGGCCGACGCCAGCGCCGAGCCGGAAGAGCCGAAAGACGAAACCAGTTTCCATACGTTGCTGTTGGAACTGGACGACATGGAGCAGGGCATCAAGACCGATTTTGATGATGTGCTGCGCGATGGCGCCGTAGAGCCTGAGATTCAGGTGAATGTTGAGCCCGAGCCTGACGTCGAAGCAGACATCCTCGGTGTTGCCGATGCCCGGGAAAAACTGCTGGCCGCCGTCGCCGCCCTCGAACAGCCGCCGTTGAGCGATGAGGAAGACGAAGCCCGGGCGCTGGCCGAGGCCATCGAAAACGAACGCCGCCAATTCGAAG
This sequence comes from Pseudomonas sp. R4-35-07, assembly GCF_003852235.1. NCBI lineage: Bacteria > Pseudomonadati > Pseudomonadota > Gammaproteobacteria > Pseudomonadales > Pseudomonadaceae > Pseudomonas > Pseudomonas sp. R4-35-07. The sequence continues at coordinate 4,529,273 of NZ_CP027732.1, read as the reverse complement.
ACTGACGCAATGATCGTTCCCGCGCTCCGCGTGGGAATGTCGCCTTGGACGCTCCGCGTCCGCTGTGACGCGGAGCGTCACGGGATGCATTACCACGCGAAGCGTGGGAACGAGAGCCTTAGCGATGACTTCCACCAAAGACCCCTGCATCAGCATCTGCAAGTTCAACGACGACATCTGCGTCGGCTGTGGCCGCAGCAAGCGCGAAATCCGTGCCTGGAAGAAACTCGACAAAGTCGACAAGCGCACGGTGCTGGCCGAAGCCGAGCTGCGCCTGCTGGCCCTGGGTGCCACCGGCCGGCGGAAAAGCAAATGATTGTGCCTGGATCGGCTAGTCTCTGATGCGCAACGCGCAGCATGCGCGTATGATTCGCGACCCTTTGCCGAGCTATTCGGCCAAAGCCCCGCTTTCAACACTCTTCAGGCCACGCCTGAATCGACCCACCGGGAGGTGCTTAAGATGAACGACAAAGACCAGAACGACAGCCAGGAAATCGGCCCAGCAGGCGAAAAACTGCAAAAGGTGCTGGCGCGTATCGGCGTGGGCTCGCGCCGCGACGTCGAAGCCTGGATCACCCAGAAGCGCATCAAGGTCAACGGCGTCGAGGCCACCCTTGGCCAGCGCGTCGACCTGCACGATGCAATCACCATCGATGGCAAAGTCATCAAGCGTGAAGAGGCGGCCGAATCGGTACGCCGTGTGATCATGTACAACAAGCCCGATGGCGAGATCTGCACCCGTGACGACCCGGAAGGCCGTCCGACCGTGTTCGACAAGATGCCCAAGCCCAAAGAGGGCCGCTGGATCAACATCGGTCGCCTCGACATCAACACCACGGGCCTGCTGATGTTCACCACCGACGGTGAGTTGGCCAACCGCCTGATGCACCCGTCCTACGAGATGGACCGTGAATACGCCGTGCGTGTGCGGGGTGAAGTCGATGACGAGATGATCGAACGCCTCAAGGCCGGCGTGGTGCTGGAAGACGGCCCGGCCAAGTTCACCGACATCAAGCAGGCGCCAGGTGGCGAAGGGTTCAACCACTGGTACCACTGCGTGGTGATGGAAGGCCGTAACCGCGAAGTGCGTCGCCTCTGGGAATCCCAGGGCCTGGTGGTCAGCCGCCTCAAGCGCGTGCGTTTCGGCCCGGTGTTCCTGAACTCCGACCTGCCGATGGGCCGCTGGCGCGAAATGAGCCAGTACGAAGTCGACATTCTCAGTGCCGAAGTTGGCCTGACGCCGGTGGCCATGCCGCAGATGAACGCCAAGAGCAAAGACAAGCTTGAGCGTATGCAGCGTAAGTCGTCGCGCCCGGTGGCCCGTACCGAACGTGTTGCGCGCACCGTGCGCCCGGCGTTGAACGCTCCGGCCACTGGTGGTCGCATCTCGCGTGAGCCGCAGATCGAAGGTGAGCGTCGTCCAACCGCGCCATCGCGTCAGGAAGGTGAGCGTGCTCCGCGCACGCCGCGCCCAGCGCCGACCGGTGGTCGCAGCAACCGTGGTGAAGCGGAGCGTCCCGCCGACAACGCCAGCACCAAGCGTCCAGCCAAGCCCGCGGCTAACAAGCGCCCTGGGCCGAAACTGGTGGCGGACGAGCCATCGGGCAAGCGCCGTGGCGCGCCGGCCGGTTCCGGCCAGCGTCCTGGGTTTGGTCGCAAGAAGCCGCAGTGATGTCTTAAGCGCTGCACAAAAAAACGCCAACCTTCGGGTTGGCGTTTTTTTTGATTTAAATTTGAAATGCGCTCAATTGTGGGAGGGGGCTTGCTCCCGATAGCGGTGTATCAGCTTGCATAAGCATCGGCTGAACCACCGCAATCGGGAGCAAGCCCCCTCCCACATTTGGGTCTCCAGTGTTTTCGAGTCCTTTGCTCAAAAGGCAAACGTTCCATCAAACACCGGCTTGTCATCCAGCGCCAACACGCCGCTGGCAAAGATCAAATCCAGGTGATGGCTGCCTTTCTGTCCGCCACCCAACCCCAGGTGCAAGCCGCAATGGCGCTCTTCAAAGCCTGCGTTGCGCGCATACAAATCCTTCACGCCTTCATTGGTGCCAATCCCCAATTCCTCCACACGGCGGTTGGACGGGTTGGCGTTGAGGTACTTGTTGAAGTCATCCGCCAGCCCCGGCACCTCGCTGGCCACGCTGCAGATGGTGGAGTTCTCGATCCACAGTTCCAGGGGGGACTCCAGCACGCCGTATTTGCGCGCAAAGGGGATGGTGCTGAGAAAGGTGCCGACAAACCGCACTTGCCCGTTGATGGCTTCGCTGTGGGTGGCGATCTCGCCAGGGGCCAGGTCGTGGTTGCCGACGCCGTTGATATTGGTCCACTTCTTGATGCTGCTCATAGGTGCTTCAAGGCGTGAGCCGTGCTTGTCGGTGAAGCTCAGCACGCTGGCCTCGGACATGCGCCGGATCAACGTGGCGTTGAGGTCGGCGATGCGCTGCGGTTCGACGCTGAAAGTGTCGTAGAAATAGTCGCCGTAATCCTTGAACAGCAGCGACTTTTTCCAATGTTCGGCCATGACGCCGTGCAACGCGCGGATGAAGTCCGGGCCTTCGGCACGCGGGTTGGGCAGGGTCGAGGAATCGTAGAGAAACAGGTACAGGTCGCAGGCTTCGATGGCCTGGGCCAGGGATTCGCTGGCGCTCAGGTCCAGGCGCTGCACCTGGAAATTGAAACGGGCGGCGCTGCCTTGGGTGATTGCCTGGGCGATGGCATCGTAGCGTTCGGTATGGCCCAGCAGCACGGTAGGGCGGCTCAGGCCCTGAAGAGCCGGATGGTGAGCGAGGTAATAGAGAAAATGTTCGACAGCGCGGGCCTTGTCCATGACGAGTGTCCTTCTGTGCCTTGGGTAAGGGGGCAGGTGCCGTGCACGACACCTGCCGGATGCCTGCCGGGTGTTAGAAAGGCCACATCGCGGTGCCAAATGGCACAACGGCATCAGCTTGCATCATTTCAACGGCGGCCTCATGGGTCGGCGCTTCAAACCAATCGTCGAGTTGCAGTTCAGTTTCCAGGTCTTTTTCCAGTGCTTGCATGGTGTATCTCCTAGAGGACGTTGTTTGAGAACGGCTTGCCAGCGGCTCGCAGGCAAGTGAAGAGAACCTAGGAGAGAGTGTTTCAAAATGCAAAATATTTATTGACACGGTTTCATTTGGATTTTTTCTTCGGTTTTTTTGACGTTATTTTTTATCCAGGTAAAACAGCGGATTGGCTGAACCGATTCTTCAGATGAGTCTGACTGACAATTTTCCGTAAACCGTCATTTGAGCCTGCCCGTAAAGCCAATTTTCCGCTGCGTAACGTTAAGTTTACGTTGGCGGCCTGCCCGCTTTGGTTGGAAATCCCCTGTAAGGAATACCTGACAGATTGTCGGGTGCACGTTCCTGGTGCGTGCCGAAGCTGTCGAGCGGTGTACAATGCGCCGCGTTTTACTGTGACCCCCTCTTGCGTATCCACGCAAAGGCCAAGACCCAGGGTGTATCCGCCCTGATCACTCCGTCCGGCCACGAGCCAGACGGGTTCGATTTCGTCACAGATAAAAACAAACAGGTGACGCATGACCGCTAGAAAGACGCTGTACTCCTGGTGCCTGCGCTGGGGTTTGAGCGGCGCTGCTTGAGTCGGTAATTCAAGGCAGCAACCTGCATTCAACCTCTTCAAACCTTGCGTGAGACCTTTTTCATGAGTGGACCCCATTCCTCTTCAGGCGAGCTGAAACGCGGCCTGAAAAATCGGCATATCCAGTTGATCGCCCTCGGTGGCGCCATCGGCACCGGCCTGTTCCTCGGCTCGGCCGGGGTACTCAAGTCCGCCGGCCCATCGATGATCCTGGGCTATGCCATCTGCGGCTTTATCGCCTTCATGATCATGCGCCAGCTCGGCGAAATGATCGTCGAAGAGCCGGTCGCCGGTTCCTTCAGCCATTTTGCCCACAAGTATTGGGGCGGTTTCGCCGGTTTCCTGTCGGGCTGGAACTGCTGGATCCTGTACATCCTGGTGGGGATGTCGGAGCTGACCGCAGTCGGCAAATACGTGCACTACTGGTGGCCGGAGATTCCGACCTGGGTCTCGGCGGCGGCGTTCTTCGTGCTGATCAACCTGATCAACCTGGCCAACGTCAAAGTCTTCGGTGAAGCCGAGTTCTGGTTCGCGATCATCAAGGTAGTGGCCATCGTCGGCATGATTGCCCTGGGCAGCTACCTGCTGGTCAGTGGCAGCGGTGGTCCGCAAGCTTCGGTGAGCAACCTGTGGGACCACGGCGGCTTCTTCCCCCATGGCGTGGGCGGATTAGTGATGGCCATGGCGATCATCATGTTTTCCTTCGGTGGCCTGGAAATGCTCGGGTTTACCGCCGCCGAAGCGGACCAGCCACGCACCGTGATCCCCAAGGCGATCAATCAGGTGATCTACCGCATCCTGATTTTCTACATCGGCGCGTTGGTGGTGCTGTTGTCGCTGACGCCGTGGGACAGCCTGCTGGCCACCCTTAATGCATCGGGCGATGCCTACAGCGGCAGCCCTTTCGTGCAAGTGTTCTCGATGCTGGGCAGCAACACCGCCGCGCATATTCTCAACTTCGTGGTATTGACGGCGGCGCTGTCGGTTTACAACAGCGGCACCTACTGCAACAGCCGCATGCTGTTGGGCATGGCCGAGCAGGGTGACGCGCCGAAAGCGCTGGCCAAGATCGACAAGCGTGGGGTGCCGGTGCGTTCGATCCTGGCGTCGGCGGCCGTTACGCTGGTAGCGGTGTTGATGAACTACTTCATCCCGCAACACGCGCTGGAGTTGCTGATGTCGCTGGTAGTGGCCACGTTGGTGATCAACTGGGCGATGATCAGCTTCTCCCACTTCAAATTCCGTCAGCACATGGACCGCACCGGCCAGGTGCCGCTGTTCAAGGCGCTGTGGTACCCATATGGCAACTGCATCTGCCTGGCGTTCGTGGTGTTTATCCTGGTGATCATGCTGATGATTCCGGGTATCCAGGTGTCGGTGTATGCGATTCCGGTGTGGGTAGCGTTTATGGCTCTGTGCTATTGGTTGAAAAACAAGCGTAAGGCACTGGCCGCCTTGGGCACATCACAGACCGTACTGGAGTAGGGCGGCAACCCTTGAATAAAAGAACCCGGCGCATCGCCGGGTTTTTTATGGCGGCCGCCAAGGCCAAGTGATGTTGATGTTTGTTACAGCGCGGGGGGCAGGCTGAGGAACCTGGTGCGGGTAGGTGACCAATAGAGTCGTGGAGCCTTTACGATCTTTAATCTTCTGGAGTATCAAATGCCGGAATTATCCGCTGTTCCCGCCCACCCATTCATAGCCGTCTCTGCGTATGAACAAGCGGCTGATACCGCTAAGAAAGTGGTTTCGAAACCCCATACGGGTGTTTCTGTCGCTGGAGAAAATTACACACCGGCAGACAAGCATTCGCTGGTCAGCGCTTTTATCAACGATACGCTGCAGAACGTAAACTATGAAAGCAAAGAAAATCTCGAGCGCCGTGCGAAGAATTTCTTCAAAAATATAGAGGCCGAAATGGCCGTTGATTTGGGCGTTGAAAAGGACCTGCTGCGTGAAGACTCGCCAGCAACGCGGTTGTCTTCTCACATGGTGCATCTGATTCGCGGGTTGTGGGCCGAGTCGACGACCAATCCTGCTTTTCGCGAGCAATTACATAAAGAGCTGCTCGCGCCGGACAATGATCCCGATAACATTTTTCTGGCTGGCAAGGATCATCCGGGGACGCTGATGAGGATGAAAAGCCTGCATGCGATGCTGGTCAACGCAGAGCAGGGACCGCTGACCCATGAGCAAGCGCGCGAGGGTGCGGAGGTAACGTTCGGCATCAAGATACTTGGCGAGTCGCTGAAAAAACATGACCCGCTGCTTGCGAATATCGACGCAAACGCCTCCCAGGGACGTGTTTCTGCCAATCGATTGGTAGACGGTAAAAAGACCAATCACTTCGATGATCTTCATGGCACCGATTTGCGCAACGACTTGGGCACGCAAGTGCGGGACGCCTTGGGCGCCTCGGTCATGTTGGGGACGTCGGGTAGCGCATCAGATGTCGCCTCTACCCTTCGTTACGCTGCCCGTTCGCAGGGCCAGTCAATGTGGCCGCAGGGGATGACTGAAACCCAGGGGCGCGAAGGCTTGACCGGACTGATGTTTAATCTGATGCGCAACAAAATCGCGGATACCGCTCAAGGGTTCTACGACGAGATGCGTCATGATCTACACGGTTTGCCGCCCAAGCATGTTGAGCCTTCGATGATCTTTTCTCATTCCTACCCGGAAGTGGTATCTGGGGTTGAAATGACGCTCAACAATGAAAAACCTACAGACCGTGGCGCCATGATCAGGTCGACACAGCTGGCACAGGCGCAGTTGGAGACGGCGTTCACCAACCGTCAGTAACCCGCGTCTGTATGGCGATGTATAGGTGATGCCGATGCCGTGAAGGGGCGTGTTCGCGTATGCTGGTCGGCCTGAATCACGGACCTGTTCCAATGCTGGTAATTTCCAACAACGTGCACTTGCCCGACGCCGAAATCGAGCTGACCGCCATTCGCGCCCAGGGCGCCGGGGGGCAGAACGTCAACAAGGTTTCCAGCGCGGTGCACCTGCGTTTTGATATTCCCGCATCGTCGCTGCCGGAATTCTACAAGGAGCGGCTGTTGGCATTACGCGACAGCCGTATCACCAGTGATGGCGTGCTGGTGCTCAAGGCCCAGCAATATCGCACCCAGGAACAGAACCGCGCCGATGCGCTGGAGCGCCTGGTGGAGTTGATCCTCAGCGCCACCAAGGTCGAGAAGAAACGCCGCCCGACCAAGCCGACCCTGGGCTCGAAAAAGCGTCGCCTCGAATCCAAGACCAAGCGTGGCAGCATCAAGGCCGGGCGCGGCAAGGTCGACTTCTAGGCCTCGCGTGCTTCGCGGGCCTTGGGCGCCTGGCGGTACAGGTACACACTCAGCAGCAAGCCACCCAGGGCGGCGAGGGCGGCGAACAGGAAGATCGACGCGAAGCCGAAGCCTGCCGCCACAGCCCCGGCCAATGGCCCGGTGATACCCAGCGATAAGTCGATGAACAACGAATAAGCCCCCACCGCCGAACCGCGACTTGAGGCGGGCACCAGGTTGACCGCTTCCACCCCCAGCGCCGGAAATACCAGGGAAAAGCCAAACCCGCTCAACGCCGCGCCCGCCAGGGCCAGGTTGGCGTCCGGCGCCAGCCACAGCAACAACAGCCCAAGGATCTCCACCGACAGGCAGGCAATCGCCACGCGAAACCCGCCGATACGGTTGATCAGGTTGCCGAACAGCAGGCGCGCACCGATAAAGCTGGCGCCAAACAAGCTCAAGGCCCACACCGCGTTATCCCAATGCTGGGTGGTGTAATACAAAGTGATAAAGGTTGCGATGGTGCCAAAGCCGATAGAACCCAACGCCAGCGCGCAGCCGTGCGGCAATACGCGGCCCAGCACGTTCATGAACGGCAGGCGCACGCCGGTCACGATGGGCGCGGCAACCTTGTTCCAGGCCAGCAATAGGCCGATTGCCGCCAGCAGGAGGATGCTGACGCCCATGCTCCACAGTCCGAAATTTCTTACCAGTAATACGCCCAACGGCGCACCGACCGCCAAGGCGCCATAACTGGCGATGCCATTCCAGGAGATGACCTTGGCGGTGTTCGCCGCGCCGACCCGGCCGATGCCCCACCCGATGGCGCCCGAGCCCACCAGGCTTTCAGCACTGCCCAACACCAGGCGGCCGATCAGCAGGCTGGCGAGGCTCAAGGCCGGCAGGCTTGAAAACCATGCCGCGAGCAGCATGAACACACCGCTCAAGCCACACCCCGCAAGGCCGATCAGCACCGCGCGCTTGCTGCCCAGGTTGTCGATGATTTTGCCCGCATACGGGCGGCTCAGCAGGGTGGCCAGGTACTGCACGCTGATCACCAGGCCGGCAATCACCGCGCCATAGCCCAGTTCGCTATGCACATAGCCCGGCAAAACGGCCAGGGGGATGCCGATGTTCAGGTAACCGATAAAGGTGAACAGCACGATGGAAACGACTTGCAGCGTGACCGCCATGGGGCGCTGGGTATCTGGCATGGGAGAGGTCCACTGTCGCAGCAGGTAAAGATAGGCTGCTAATGATACCGGTGGTTGGGCTCGCGTAGGGCGCTAAAGCGCAAAAACCTCAGACCGGGAAGACCTCAGGGTTGCGCAGGGGCCAGCAATTGGGTGGTGACTAGGGCGGCCAAGGCGTTTTCCTGGGTACCGAAGCGCTTGAGCAACGTGGCTTGTTTGTCCGCGCTGAGGCGGTTCCACACCTCGATCATTTGCAAGGCAGCGTCGAGGACGGCGGTGTCCGGGGAATCGGGAAGGGTGTCGGTCATGGCGGGTATCCCAGAGTTCAGGCAGTGTGGAAAACGCTTGAAGTGGCGCTTTCCACACGGTCTGGTACGGCGTCAGTCCTGGCGTTTGCTGTCGACTGGTTTGGCTTGTTTGGCTTCAGGCTGCTTTGGGCTGGCCTGCTGCGGTGTTGGCTGCTCTGTTGGGTGCAGGCTTGGGAAGGGGAGATTAGGTATCTCGTGCATCGTCGTCGCTCCTCGCAAGGTCTGTTTTAAATCGCGGGTGATTGCGCGCTCTCAAAAAGCCTTGGCAGGATACAGCACCGTAAATGACAAATAGACTTTTATATCCACGAAAACTAGAACGGCACCTTGCCTAGGATCATGTCGCGGTACATCACAAAATCACCCAGCAGGCTGTAAAACGGGTGCTGAAAGGTCGCCGGGCGGTTTTTTTCAAAAAAGAAGTGGCCGATCCAGGCAAAGCTGTAGCCGGCAATCGGCACGGCCAGCAGCAGGCCCGGCGAGCCGCGACCCAGGGCATACGCCAGAATGCCGATCACGAGGGTGGTGCCGATAAAGTGCAGGCGCCGGCAGGTGCTGTTGCCATGCTCTGCCAGGTAATACGGGTAAAACTCGGCGAAGCTGTTGAATCGCTTGAGATTTTCCACTGTGGCCGGCCCTTTGATTGTTATGCCGCCCAACAGATGTTCGGCGGGGAGCTTATTGGAGTCTAGAGTGATCAATGGTTACAGCCAGTGACAATAGATGCCACTTTAGTATCCTTGCCTTCCTGGCCTGCCATTCAGGCCCGCTTTATTCAAGAAGACGCCATGAGCGAACGAACAACTTCTGCAAGCTGGGCGATGGGGATAGTCAAGGCCTTGGAAATGGACGGCCTGGATTGCCGGGCCCTGTTCCAACAACTGGGGCTGGACTACGCCGCCCTCAGTGATCCCGACGCACGGTTTGCGCAAGACGCCATGACCCGTTTGTGGCAGCGCGCGGTGGAGGTGTCGGGCAACCCGGCAATTGGCCTGAACATGGGGAAAGTGGTGCGCCCGGCATCGTTTCATGTGGCCGGTTATGCCTTGATGTCCAGCAACACCCTGGCCGAAGGCTTCGGGCGCCTGGTGCGTTACCAGCGCATCATCGCCGAAAGCGCCGACTTGAGCTTCCGCTTGTTACCCGAGGGGTATGCGCTGATTCTGACAGTGCACGGCGACCATCTGCCGCCCACCCGGCAAAGCGCCGAAGCCTCGCTGGCCAGCGCGTTGGCGCTGTGCGGCTGGCTCACCGGGCGAACCCTGCAACCGCGTAAAGTACTGTTGCAAGGCGCTCAGCCGGTCGACCTGGCGCCCTATAAACAGGTGTTCCATGCGCCGCTGGAATTCAATGCGCCCTATGACGCGCTGATTTTCGAACAGGCTGACATGGATGCTCCGCTGCCCACGGCCAACGAGGCCATGGCGCTGCTGCATGATCGTTTTGCCGGAGAATACCTGGCGCGCTTTTCCGAAAGCCGCGTGACTCACAAGGCACGGCAAGTGCTGTGCCGCCTGCTGCCCCAGGGCGAACCCAAGCGCGAAGTGGTGGCGCAGACGTTGCACCTGTCCCAGCGTACCTTGCAGCGGCGTTTGCAGGAGGAGGGCACCAGCTTCCAGACCCTGCTCGATGACACCCGCCGCGAGCTGGCCGAGCAATACCTGGCGCAGCCGAGCATGACCTTGCTGGAAATTGCCTACCTATTGGGGTTCGCCGACCCGAGCAACTTCTTTCGCGCGTTTCGCCGCTGGTTCGACGCCACGCCCGGCGAATACCGGGCGCGGTTGCTGCAAGCGTCGAGCGTCAGTGACGCCAGAACGCCGGAATACAAAGCACAAACACCGTAATAATTTCCAGCCGCCCCAGCAGCATGCCCAGCGACAGAATCCACTTGGCCGCATCCGGCAGGCTGGCGAAGTTGCCGGCCGGGCCGATGGTTTCACCCAGGCCGGGGCCGACGCCGGATACAGTGCTGGCCGCGCCGGTCAACGCGGTCATCCAGTCCAGCCCCAGCAGTGACAGGGCCAGCGCGATGGCGCAGATGGTGATGGCGAAGAAAAACGAAAAGGTCAGGATCGAGCGTACGATTTCTTCATCGAGACGATGGCCGTTGTACTTCTGTTTGATCACCGCGCGTGGGTGAATCAGCTGGTTAAGGTTGGCCTTGAGCAGGATATAGGCAACCTGGAAGCGGAAGATCTTGATCCCTCCGGCAGTGGAGCCCGAACAGCCGCCGATAAAGCCCAGATAGAAGAACAGCATCAGTGAGAAATTGCCCCAAAGGCTGTAGTCCCCCAGCGCGAAACCGGTGGTGGTTACCACCGAGGTGACGTTCAACGCCACATGGCGCAGGGCGTCCAGCCAGTGCAGGTTGGTGGTCCACCAATACCAGGTGCCGAGCACCAGCCAGGTCACCAGCAGCAGGCCGAGCAAACCCTGCACCTGCTGGTCTTTGATCAGCGCCTGGCGGTTGCCGCGCAATGTCGCCACATACAGGGTGAACGGCAAGCTGCCGAGGATCATCACCACTACCGCCACCCAGTGCACCGCCGGTTGCTTCCAGTGCGCCAGGGATTCATCGGAGGTGGAAAACCCACCAGTGGAAATCGCCGACATGGCGTGGTTGATCGCATCGAACAACCCCATCCCGGCCCACCAGAACGCCAGGCTGCCGAGGATGGTGATGCCCACATACGCCGCAACGATCAGCCGCGCCACCATATGGGAGCGTGGCATGACCTTTTCCGAACGGTCCGAAGATTCGGTCTGGAACAGGCGCATGCCGCCGATGCGCAGCAGTGGCAGGATCGCCACCGCCATGCCGATAAAGCCGATACCGCCGAGCCAGTGCAACAGCGAGCGCCACATCAGGATGCCCGGCGACATGCTGTCCAGCCCACTCAATACCGTGGACCCGGTGGCCGTGATGCCGGACATGCTTTCAAAAAACGAGTCGGTGTAGCTGATGTGCTGGGTCAGCAAAAACGGCAGCGCCGCGAACACGCACACCACCACCCAGCTTGTCACCGTCAGCAGGTACATGTCCCGTGGGCGCAGGTGCACATGCTCGGGGCGACCGGGAATGACCAGGGCCAGGCCGGCGATGAAGGTGATCATGCTGGCCCACAGGAAAGAGGGCAGGTCGCCGGTGCGTTCGAAGATCACCAGGGTGGCCATGGGCACGACCATGGCGATCGCAAGCGTGATCAGGAAGATGCCGATGATGAAACCGATGATGCGCAGGGTCGGCAACGCCATGAAGTTCGCTCAGGTGTGGGGGTGGCGCCATTCTACCTGCGGTGCAGGGCATGTAAACCGGCGGACTTGGAAACAACGGGGATCAACTGTGGGAGGGGGCTTGCTCCCGATGGCGCCGGGTCAGCAAATACATTTGTCACTGACACACCGCTATCGGGAGCAAGCCCCCTCCCACATGGATTCACTGTGCTGGACAGATTGAATAAAAAAGGCGACCCAAAGGTCGCCTCATTCAACTGCGCTTCGATCAGAACTCGTGATCAGCGCTGTCCGGGTTCAGGTCGCTGATGCCCAGTTTGCCCGCAGCGGCTTCGATTGAACCGGTCTGCTTGACCAGTGCAGCGATTGCGTCACGCACGATCTGGTTACCCGCATCGTTACCGGCTGCGATCAACTGGTCGTAGTGCTCGCCCTTGGCGGCGTGGTCAACCATCACCTGGATCTTCGCTTCGGTCGCCGCCAGGTCAGCCTTGAGGGCTGCATCGGCCGCCGGGTCGGCTTTGGCAACCAGGGACGACAGGCTCGGGCCGGTCAGCTTGTTGCCGTCGACGCGGGTGTACTCGCCCAGGTAGACGTTGCGGATGCCCTTGGCGTCATAGAAGTGCGAGTTATGCGTGTTGTCGCTGAAGCAGTCCTGCTCGTCTTCCGGCGAGTTGGCCTCCAGGGACACCTTCATGCGTTCGCCAGCCAGCTCGCCGAGGGACAGGCTGCCCATGCCGAACAACATTTTGCGCAGGCCGTCGGTAGCCGGTTCCGACTCCAGGGTGGCGCGGTAGTTGTCTTCGACGTTGGGCTTCCAGTTGCCGACCATTTCCTGCAGGTCGCTGACCAGCAGCTGGGTTACGGCGCGCAGGTAGGTACGACGACGCTCGTTGTGGCCGCCGGTGGCACCGTCACCGGTCATGTAATCCGAGGCCGGGCGGTTCCCGGCGCCTGGACCGGTACCGTTGAGGTCCTGGCCCCAGAGCAGGAATTCGATGGCGTGATAGCCGGTGGCGACGTTGGCTTCGGAACCGCCCAGCTCATTGAGGCTCGCGAGTTTTTCCGGGGTGATCTCCTTGACGTCGACCTTGTCTTCGCCGACCTGTACCTCGGTGTTGGCGATGATGTTGGCGTTGGCGCCTGGATTGCCCAGTGCGTGTTCGTAGGATTTGTCGACATAGTCGATCAGCCCCTCGTCCAGGGGCCAGGCGTTCACCTGGCCTTCCCAGTCGTCGATGATGGTGTTGCCGAAGCGGAACACTTCACTCTGCAGGTAAGGTACGCGCGCAGCGATCCAGGCGGTACGGGCCGCTTTGAGCGTGTCGTCGTTCGGGTTGGCCAGGAAGGTGTCGATGGCGGTCTGCAGGGTTTTCGCGGTGGACTCGGCGTCGCTGTACACCGCAAACACCATGTCTGCGTAATGCGCGACCACGGCCTTGGCGGCAGCCTCGTCGACCTGGCCCGCAGGCGCGGCGGGCGCTGGGGCGGTAGTGCTGGCAGCGGCAGGCGCCTGAGGCGCGGCGGCCTTGTCTTTACCTTCGCCGCAACCGGCGAGAGAAATGGCGATAGCCAGCAGACTGGCGGTGGCCAGGGGCATACGAATCATGGCGAACATCCTGCTTCGGTTGTTGATAGGGCGCGCGCGCGGGCGCAAAAGCTGCGACATAATGCGAAAGATTTGCATTTTGTGTAAAGGCTTATACGCGTGAAATATTTGGAATCGTTCGGCCCGCTCAAAGAATCGCCGCGTTATTGCGTTCCGATTGTTTCAAGTAAGCCGCCAACTCCCGGGCCGGCAGCGGTTTGCTGTAGTAGTAACCCTGGCCTTCATGGCAGCCCTCGGAAATGATGTAGGCCTCCTGTTCGGCGGTCTCCACGCCTTCGGCAATCACCTGCATGCCCAGGCTTTTGCCCAGTTGGATAATCGCCCGCACGATGGTCGCATCGTCGTCTACGTCCAGCAGGTCCTGGACGAAGCTCTTGTCGATCTTGATCTTGTCCAGCGGCAGGCTTTTGAGGTAACTGAGGGATGAATAACCGGTGCCGAAGTCATCGATGGCGATCAGCGCCCCCGAACGACGCAGGCTCAACAGGTGTTGGGCGGCGGTGCTGATGTCTTCCATCAGGCCCGTTTCGGTGACTTCCAGCTCCAGGCTGCGCGGCGGCAGGCGGTAAATCTGCATCAGGTTGTTGACCACCCGCGGCAACTCGGTGTGGTGCAACTGCACGGTGGACAGGTTGACCGCCATGCGCAGCTCGGTGAAACCCTGATCATGCCATTCGCGCAGTTGGCGGCACGCCTGGTCAAGCACCCATTCGCCGATGGGAATGATGGTGCCATTCTGTTCCGCCAGCGGGATGAACAGGTCCGGCGGAACCAGGCCGTGTTCCGGGTGCTGCCAGCGAATCAACGCCTCTACACCAACCACGCGCAGGTCGCGATAGCTGATCTGCGGTTGGTACACCAAGTGGAACTGGTCGCGGCTCAAGGCATCGCGCAGGTCTTTTTCCAGCTCACGGCGCCGACGCATTTCGCTGTCGACGCTGGCGATATAAAACTGATAACGGTTGCGCGAGCGGCTTTTGGCCAGGGTCATGGTCTGTTCGGCCTTTTGCAGCAATTTCTCCGTGCTGTCGCCGTCTTCCGGGAACAAGGTGATGCCGATGGTGGCGCGCAAACGAATCTGGTCCTGGTCGAGGGCGAATTCCGCTTCCAGGTCGTCCAGGATGCTTTGCGCCAGCTCGGCGGCTTCGTAGGGCTGGTCGATATCGGCTTGCACCAAGGCGAACTGGTCGCCCCCCAGGCGCGCGAGCGCGCCGAGGCGACCGCTATGGGCGCGCAAACGATCGGCCAGCGCCAGCAGCAGTTTGTCGCCGTTCTGGTAGGTGAATTGTTCGTTGACGCTCTTGAAGTCATCCAATCCTACGCACAGCACCGCCACCCGGCGCTGGCGACGGCCGGCATCGGTCAGGATCCTGTCCAGTTGCTCCTGCAACTTCTGGCGGTTCGGCAGGCCGGTGAGAAAGTCATACTGGGCCATGCGCAACAGGCTGGACTCGGCCGCGTGGCGCAGGTGGGTGTTGCGTTCGATGGATTCAAGCAACTGGTTGGCGGTGTTTATCCACAGGCCCAGCTCATTACGTTCATGCCCCTTGAGCTGCGGGATCTTGTGCTCGCTGGGCCGGTCCGGGTTGATCGACGTCAGGTGTTCGATAATCCGCGACAGCGGTTTGGTCAGCAGCCAGTGATACACCAGGTACAGCACCAGGCCCATGGCCAGGGCGCGCAGCACGCCGGAAATAAAGATGATCACTGAGCTGACAATAAAGCCTTCGCCGTAGGTGGCGGTGTCGAGGGTAATGCTCAGGTCGCCGTAATACTCGCTGTAGGGGCCCTTGCCGACCAGTGCGGTGGTGAAAGTGCGCTCCTGCCCGAGAATCAGGTCGGTCAACCAGCGGCTGGAAGAGTGCTGCAAGGCGCGGCTTTTTTCCGCGAGCATGGTTTCGTTGGGATGACCGATGGACGCGATGCGCACGGCGTCATCCTGGAACAATCCTTCGATCACCTGCATGCCCATTTCGCGGTCCAGGCTATACACGGCCTGGGTCGAGGGGTCGCGAAACATGTCGAGAATACGTTGGGCATCACCGGCCACGGCCTGGCGCGTCTTGTAGGCATCGAACACGATCTGCGCCACGCTCAGCGCTACGCCCACGATCAATGCCGAGAGCAAGACAACCCGTAGCAACTTCACCGACAAGCTGTTTTTGAGTTCCAGCTTCAAAGGGGCATTCCTTGTCTCATGCGGGTGGCCTTCAATATGCCATGAGTATTGGCAATCGGGCGATGGCAGTCAAAGGAACATTGGCGCGCAAGGCGACTTCACACCTGACAGGAAGGAAAAAACCAGAAAAACGGCGGATTCGTTCCGCCGTCTGACTGTTTGACTAACGCGCTGCATGCCAACGGTAGCTTGGCATTTCAAACGCATTGATTAACTGACTGAAAAATCAATCTTCGGCGGTGGCGGTGGCATGTTGTCCTCACCGGGGCGCTCTGGTGCTTTCGCGCCACCTTCATCGCCGCCGCCACCTGCACCACCGGCAAGACCTTTCATCAGGCCGCTGATGAGTTGCATCGCCATCTGCCCGCCTGCTTTTCCGATTTCTTCCATCTTTTTTCTCCAGAAGAGCGCGAGAGGGTTATTCCTCTCACTCAGTGCGTGGCAAATTCCCTTCGGCGAGTTCCACGATTCCAACCAACTCGCTACTTTCCAGCGCCCATGAAAAAGCCCGGCAATCGCCGGGCTCTTTCTACTGCAAGCGTTGCTTAGGCAGTGAAGGTCTTGCCTTCGAACTGCTCGGCCACGAACTTCCAGTTGACCAGGTTCCAGAACGCTTCTACATACTTCGGACGCACGTTGCGGTAGTCGATGTAGTAGGCGTGTTCCCAGACATCGCAGGTCAGCAGCGGGGTGTCGCCGTTGGTCAGCGGGTTGCCTGCGCCGATGGTGCTGGCCAGGGCCAGGGAACCGTCAGCCTTCTTCACCAGCCAGCCCCAACCGGAACCGAAGGTGCCGATGGACGTCTTGCTGAACTCTTCTTTGAACTTGTCGAACGAACCGAATGCAGCGTTGATGGCTTCAGCCAGTGCACCGGTAGGTTGGCCGCCGGCGTTTGGCGCCAGGCAGTTCCAGTAGAACGTGTGGTTCCAGACCTGAGCGGCGTTGTTGAAGATACCGCCCGAGGAAGACTTGACGATTTCTTCCAGGGTCTTGCCTTCGAACTCGGTGCCTGGCACCAGGTTGTTCAGGTTCACGACATAGGTGTTGTGGTGCTTGTCGTGGTGATACTCCAGGGTTTCCTTGGAGATGTGCGGCTGCAGGGCATCGTGTGCGTAGGGCAGCGGCGGCAATTCGAAAGCCATGATGATTCTCCTAATCAGGTCAGTTGCGGTGAGCGCAAGGCCGATCACGGGCGGCCAAACAAGCGCCGGCGAGTCTGTACTCTTTGCGGCGCAAGTTCGGGATCATAGCACCGGGGGTGCGGCAAAACCACGCAACAACTGTGTGGGATAGAGGTTCCAGAGCCTTTTGGAATAAGTTCATGGCGCACTGATTAATTGGTAGGCCACGCTGAACATCATCACGGCCACCAGCAGGTCCAGCAGGCGCCAGGTGGCCGGGCGCGCCAGCCAGGGGGCCAACCACGCCGCGCCGAGGGCCAGTGTTGCGAACCACAGCAACGAAGCGCTGGCGGCGCCCGCTACATACGCGCCCGGTTCGGTTTGCTGCGCGCCCAGTGAGCCGATCAACAGCACGGTGTCCAGGTACACGTGGGGGTTGAGCAGGGTCACCGCCAGGGCGCTGAGCAACACCGCGCGCAATGAGCGCACCTTGAGGTGTGCGCCTTGCTCCAGGCTCTGTTTCGAAAACGCTCGACGCAATGCCAGGGTGCCGTACCACAGCAGGAACGCCGCGCCGCCCCAACGGGCAATGCCCAGCAGCAGCGGGCTTTGCGCCAGCACCGTCGCCAGGCCGAATACGCCGGCTGCCACCAGCAAGGCATCACACACCACGCACAACGCGGCCACCGGCAGGTGATGTTCACGGCGCAGGCTTTGCGCCAAGACAAAGGCGTTTTGGCTGCCGATCGCCATGATCAGACCGAGGGACACCAACAGCCCATTCAGATAGCTTTGCCACATAGGGTTTACTCCGCGTCCGCCGCCAACTGGTGCAACACATGCAGGGCGCGCTCGGCATCCGCGCGACCGACAAACAGGTGGTCGTGGTAATAACCGGCGATCACGTTGCAACTGATACCGGCTTTTCCCAGCGCGCTGGCGAACGCAGCGGTCAGGCCCACCGCTTCGAGGGCTGAATGCACATTCAAGGTGATCCATGCCGCCACATAGTCGAAGGCCAGGCCAGCCTGCTCGGCGTGCCGGCGCTCCAGGATCAACGTCAGGCCTTCTGGCTCGCGAAAGCTGCCGATCACCTCGCAACTGGCCGGAATGCGGTGATCGGGCAGGGTGCAGAATACGTAGTCACCGTCATTGAGCTGAGGGCTCATGCTGCGCAACAGGGTTGCCAGGGAAGTTTCGCCAACCATGGAAGGTTCCTTATAAAGAGAAGCGATGCTGGCTATTCTCTGGGTGCAGGCTGTATAAGAAAAATCAATATTACTGATCGCTCATTAGAGAAACTGATGTTCGACTATAAATTGCTTTCCGCGTTGGCGGCCGTAGTGGAACAGGCGGGCTTCGAGCGCGGCGCGCAGGTGCTGGGGCTGTCGCAGTCGGCCGTGTCCCAGCGGATCAAGCTGCTGGAAGCGCGCGTCGGCCAACCGGTACTGGTACGGGCAACGCCGCCGACCCCCACCGATATCGGCCGGCGCTTGCTCAACCATGTGCAACAGGTGCGGCTGCTGGAGCGCGACCTGCAAAGCCAGGTGCCTGCGTTGGACGAAGAAGGCATGCCCGAGCGCTTGCGCATCGCGCTGAATGCCGACAGCCTCGCCACCTGGTGGGCGCTGGCGGTGAGTGATTTCTGCGCCGAACAGCACTTGCTGCTGGACCTGGTGGTAGAGGACCAGACTGTCGGCCTCAAACGCATGCGCGCCGGTGAAGTGGCGGCCTGCATCTGCGCCAGCGAGCGCCCGGTGGCCGGCGCCCGCAGCCTTGTGCTTGGAGCCATGCGTTATCGCGCATTGGCCAGCCCCGCGTTTATCGCGCGGCACTTCCCCGCTGGCGTGCAGGCCGACCAACTGGCCAGTACCCCGGCCCTGGTGTTCGGGCCGGATGATTTCCTGCAACACCGTTACCTGGCTTCGCTCGGGGTGAACGGTGGTTTCGAGCACCATTTATGCCCGTCGTCCGAAGGCTTTATCCGCCTGACGGAAGCCGGCCTGGGCTGGGGCCTGGTACCCGAACTGCAGGTACGCGACCAACTGCAAAACGGCCTGTTGGTCGAATTGCTGCCAGATAAGCCCATCGACGTGCCGCTGTACTGGCATCATTGGCGCAGCGGCGGGCAACTGTTGGGCCTGTTGACCGAGCATCTGGCACAGGTCTGTGGGCAATGGTTGGTGCCCTATCAGCAGTGACGAGCGTCAAGCTGCAAGCGGCAAGAGAAGAGCTTGCGGACCGTATTTAACTTACAGCTGACAGCTTGAGGCTTGCAGCTGTATCCGTAGGAGACACCATGAAGATTCTGGTCACCGGCGCAAGCGGCTTCATCGGCGGGCGCTTTGCGCGTTTCGCCCTGGAGCAGGGCTTGGACGTGCGGGTCAACGGGCGACGTGCCGAGGGTGTGGAACATCTGGTGCGGCGCGGGGCCGAGTTTATCCAGGGTGATCTTAACGATGCCGACCTGGTGCGCGCGCTGTGCCGTGATGTCGAGGCCGTGGTGCATTGCGCCGGTGCCGTCGGGCTGTGGGGCAAGTATCAGGATTTCCATCAGGGCAATGTGCTGGTCACCGAGAACGTCGTCGAAGCGTGCCTCAAGCAGCGGGTCGGGCGGTTGGTGCATCTGTCCTCGCCCTCCATCTATTTCGATGGGCGCGACCACTTGGGGCTGACCGAAGAGCAAGTGCCCAAGCGCTTCAAGCATCCTTATGCGGCGACCAAATACCTGGCGGAGCAGAAGGTCTTCGGGGCCCAGGAATTCGGTCTGGAAGTGCTGGCCCTGCGCCCGCGTTTCGTCACCGGTGCCGGTGACATGAGCCTGTTCCCGCGCCTGTTGAAAATGCAGCGCAAGAACCGCCTGGCCATCGTCGGTGACGGCCTCAACAAGGTCGATTTCACCAGCGTGCACAACCTTAACGAGGCGCTGCTCAGCAGTTTGCTGGCGCCTGGTTCGGCGTTGGGCAAGGCCTACAACATCAGCAATGGCACGCCGGTGCCGGTGTGGGACGTGGTCAACTACGTGATGCGACAAATGGACCTGCCGCAGGTCACCCGCTATCGCTCCTATGGTTTGTCCTACAGCATGGCGGCTTTGAATGAGGCGTTCTGCGCAATGTGGCCGGGGCGGCCGGAGCCGTCGTTGTCACGCCTGGGCATGCAGGTCATGAACAAAAATTTCACCCTCGACATCAGCCGGGCGCGGCATTATCTCGACTATGAGCCCAAGGTCAGCCTGTGGAGCGCCCTCGACGAGTTCTGTACCTGGTGGAAGGCCCAGGCCCCTGGCCACGCTTAAGCTCACAACCAGCAACACATCGGGAACCGTATTGCCGGTTGCGTGTCGACCCATGCGCCGGGCGCAGGGTTTATACTCGCGCCGCTCGGCTTTCCAGCCGGCCATCTCATTGATTCAGGGTAGATTCATGCGTAACGATGCTAAAGACGACTTCGACAACGTTCCCAGCCTGCGGGCTGATCCCGGGGACGATGATGATTTCGTGCCGACTGCCGCCACCTCGGTGCGCTCGCGGACGACGCCTGTGGTCAAGGTTAAACGGGCCAACACCGGCCCGTTGTGGGCGTTGGTCGGCGCATTGCTGATCGCCTTTGCCGGCCTTGCCTGGTGGAGCTTCCAGCAGATTTCCCTGATGGGCCAGCAACTGGTCGCCACCCAGGAAAGCTTTGCGCGTATCAGCGAAGAAGCGGCGGGGCGCCTGCAGGATATTTCCGGCAAGGTCGTGGCCAGCGAAGCCAATGTGAACAACGGCAGCGAAGCCCTGAAATTGCAGATCAAACAGCTGGAAGCCCAGTTGCTCGAGCAGGGCAAGCAACAAGTGGGCGTGGCCGGCCAAGCCACCGCGCTGGACCAGCGCCTGGCACAGATGAGCGCCAGCACCACTGAGCTTGCGAATGCGAATGCCAAATTGCAGGGCCAGGTGCAGGCCCTGACCGATGCGGTCGCCAGCCTCAAGGCGACACAGGGTGAGACCAAGGACCTGGCTAACGACGTGGCGGCCTTGAAGAAGCAAGGCAATCCGACGGCGGCCATCGCCCGTCTTGAGCAGGACGTGCTGGTACTCAAGAGCGCGCAGGAAAACCAGCCCGCCACTGCGGATGCACCGACCAATAAAGAGTTCGACGTGTTCCGCATCCAGACCACGCGCAATATCACGACCTTGCAAAGCCAGGTGCAGAACCTGAATCAACGTCTCAATGCGCCAGCGGCGACGACGCCACTGGGTCAATGACTCGTTCTGTGGACTGTGAATGAGGCCAAACTGTGGGAGGGGGCTTGCCCCCGATAGCGGTGTATCAGTCACCGAAATATTGACTGACTCACCGCTATCGGGGGCAAGCCCCCTCCCACATTTAAACCTGTATTAGTCAGGTAAATTGATGTCGCTCGCACTTTTGTCACCGCCCGGTGACATTTCTTGTCCCCTTCGTTACTTGCCACTCCCGCGCCCTTGTTTAGACTCCGGTCACCCCACAAAAAACAATAAGGGCCCCCCATGACCATGCAACCACTGCCTGCCAGCAGTTGGCTGAACGCACCTGCCCATCACGCCTGGCTCGCGGCAGAAGGTCAGCGTCTGCTGTCATTTGCCAAGGCTTCGCGCCTGCCGCACGGCTTTGGCAACCTCGACGAGCGAGGCCAGCTGCCGGCCGATGCCCATGCCGAAACCATGAACACTGCCCGTATGACCCACAGCTTCGCCATGGCCCACGCCATGGGGCTGCCCGGTTACGCCGAGCTGGTAGCCCACGGCGTCGCGGCCCTCAGTGGCCCGTTGCACGATAGCGAACACGGTGGCTGGTTCGCCGCGCCCGATGCCATCGATGGCAATACCCGCAAGGCCGCTTACCTGCATGCCTTCGTCGCCCTGGCCGCCAGCTCTGCGGTAGTGGCCGGTGCCCCCGGTGCACACACCCTGTTGAACGATGCGGTCCATATCATCGACCAGTTCTTCTGGAGCGAAGAGGAGGGCGTGATGCTCGAATCTTTCGCCCGCGATTGGAGCGGCGTTGAAGCCTATCGCGGCGCCAACAGCAACATGCACGCCACCGAAGCGTTTCTCGCCCTGGCCGATGTCACCGGTGACACGCGCTGGCTGGACCGCGCGTTGCGTATCGTCGAGCGCGTTATCCACACCCACGCCGCCGGTAGCCACTTTATGGTGATCGAGCACTTCGACGCCCAGTGGAAGCCTTTGCCCGCTTACAATGAAGACAACCCCGCCGACGGTTTCCGTCCCTACGGCATCACCCCCGGCCATGGCTTCGAATGGGCGCGGCTGGTACTGCACCTGGAGGCCGCGCGCCTGCAAGCCGGGCTGCCCACGCCGGACTGGTTGGTGAAAGATGCCCAAGGGCTGTTTGCCAGCGCCTGCGACTATGCCTGGGCGGTGGATGGTGCGCCGGGCATTGTCTACACCCTGGATTGGAACAACCTCCCGGTCGTTCGCGAACGCCTGCACTGGACCCATGCCGAAGCCAGCGCTGCGGCCCAGGCGCTGCTCAAGCGTACCGGTGAGTTGCATTATGAAATCTGGTACCGGCGGTTTTGGGAGTTTTGCGAAACCCATTTCATCGACCGGCTCCATGGCAGTTGGCACCACGAACTCAGCCCGCACAACCAGCCCAGCAGCAAAATCTGGGCGGGCAAACCGGACCTGTACCATGCCTGGCAAGCCGTCGTGTTGCCGGCGCTACCTTTGGCACCCAGCCTGGCCAGTGCATTGGGCAGCGGACGCTATGTCACCAAGTGGTGACATTTGTACGTCCCTTTGTTACCTGCGCCCGGAAAATCCCTGTTTAAACTCCGTGCAGCGCAAGCTCTAGACTTGCATGCATAACAACAAGAAAAGGTATTCAGATGAACGCGATTAATCGCCTCGCCGTAGCTATTTCCGTTGCCTCGTTGTTTCCCCTCAGTGCATTTGCCGCCGACTCGAAAGGGACGGTTGAAGTGGTGCATTGGTGGACCTCGGGCGGTGAAAAAGCGGCTGTCGATGTCTTGAAGGCCCAAGTCGAGAAAGACGGCTTCACCTGGAAAGACGGCGCTGTTGCAGGTGGCGGCGGTGCCACTGCAATGACCGTGCTGAAAAGCCGTGCGGTCGCCGGCAACCCACCTGGCGTTGCCCAGATCAAAGGCCCGGACATCCAGGAATGGGCGTCCACTGGCCTGCTCGACACCGACGTGCTCAAAGACGTCGCCAAAGAAGAAAAATGGGACTCCCTGCTCGACAAGAAAGTCTCCGATACCGTGAAGTACGACGGTGACTACGTCGCCGTACCGGTCAACATCCACCGCGTGAACTGGCTGTGGATCAACCCGGAAGTCTTCAAGAAAGCCGGCATCACCAAGAACCCCACCACCCTCGAAGAATTCTATGCCGCCGGCGACAAGCTGAAAGCGGCGGGCTTCATTGCGCTCGCTCACGGCGGCCAGCCTTGGCAGGACAGCACCGTGTTCGAGGCGGTGGTGCTCTCGGTGATGGGTGCCGATGGCTACAAGAAAGCCCTGGTCGACCTGGATAACGGCGCACTGACTGGCCCGGAAATGGTCAAGTCGCTGACCGAGCTGAAGAAAGTCGCGACCTATATGGACGTTGACGGCAAAGGCCAGGATTGGAACCTCGAAGCCGGTAAAGTCATCAACGGCAAGGCCGGCATGCAGATCATGGGTGACTGGGCCAAGTCCGAATGGACCGCCGCCAAGAAAGTCGCCGGCAAGGACTACGAGTGCGTAGCCTTCCCGGGCACCGACAAAGCCTTCACCTACAACATCGACTCCCTGGCGGTGTTCAAGCAGAAAGACGAAGGCACTGCCGCTGGCCAGCAGGACATCGCCAAAGTCGTGCTGGGTGAAAACTTCCAGAAAGTGTTCAGCATCAACAAGGGTTCGATCCCTGTGCGCAACGACATGCTGAACAAAATGGATTCGTACGGTTTCGACTCCTGCGCCCAGACGGCGGCCAAGGACTTCCTGACCGATGCCAAGACCGGTGGCCTGCAGCCAAGTATGGCGCACAACATGGCCACCACCCTGGCGGTACAAGGTGCGTTCTTTGACGTGGTCACCAACTACATCAACGATCCGAAAGCCGACCCGGCCGACACCGCCAAGAAATTGGGCGCTGCGATCAAGTCTGCGAAGTAACACGCTCTAAAAGCGCTTTTCTGTAGGAGCGAGCTTGCTCGCGAAAAACTCAAGGTCACCGCGTTCATCCCTGATGCCCGCGTCATCGTTGAAGACTTTCGCGAGCAAGCTCGCTCCTACAGGGGAGCGCCATGGTTTCACCTGTCAGTCCTTTTCCTTGTATTGGATTTTCCCATGAGTTCTGTTGCTGTGTTCAGCAAGGCCTCGCCGTTCGATGCACTGCAGCGCTGGCTCCCTAAACTGGTGCTGGCGCCGAGCATGTTCATCGTGCTGGTGGGCTTTTATGGCTACATCCTGTGGACGTTCGTGCTGTCGTTCACCACCTCCACCTTCCTGCCCAGCTACAAGTGGGCTGGCCTGGCGCAATACGAGCGGCTGTTCGACAACGATCGTTGGTGGGTCGCGAGCAAAAACCTTGCCGTGTTCGGCGGGATGTTCATCGGTATCACCCTGGTGATCGGCGTGCTGCTGGCGATTTTCCTCGACCAGAAAATCCGTCGTGAAGGTTTCATTCGCACCATTTACCTGTACCCGATGGCGCTCTCGATGATCGTCACCGGTACAGCCTGGAAATGGCTGCTCAACCCGGGCATGGGCCTGGACAAATTATTGCGCGATTGGGGTTGGGAAGGCTTCCGTCTCGACTGGCTGATCGACCCCGACCGCGTGGTCTACTGCCTGGTGATCGCCGCCGTGTGGCAAGCCTCGGGCTTTATTATGGCGATGTTCCTGGCGGGCCTGCGGGGCGTCGATCAGTCGATCATCCGCGCCGCGCAGATCGACGGCGCAAGCTTGCCGCGCATCTACTGGAGCGTGGTGCTGCCAAGCCTGCGTCCGGTGTTCTTCAGTGCGGTGATGATCCTGGCGCACATTGCGATCAAGAGCTTCGACCTGGTCGCGGCGATGACCGCTGGCGGCCCGGGCTATTCCTCCGACCTGCCGGCCATGTTCATGTACTCGTTCACCTTCAGTCGCGGCCAGATGGGCATGGGCTCGGCCAGTGCAATCCTGATGCTCGGTGCGATCCTCGCGATCATCGTGCCGTACCTGTATTCCGAGCTGAGGACCAAGCGTAATGACTAGTCTCGCCGCTAAACCTGCCATCAGCCTGAGTCGCATCGCGATCTACGCGGTGCTGATCCTTGCGGTGCTGCTGTACCTGGTGCCGCTGGTGGTGATGCTGCTCACCAGTTTCAAGACGCCTGAAGACATCAGCACCGGCAACCTGCTGAGCTGGCCAACCGTGGTCAGCGGCATTGGCTGGGTCAAGGCCTGGGCCACCGTGGATGGCTACTTCTGGAACTCGATCAAGATCACCGTGCCCGCTGTGCTGATCTCCACGGCCATCGGTGCGTTGAACGGCTACGTGCTGTCGTTCTGGCGCTTTCGCGGTTCGCAGCTGTTCTTCGGCCTGTTGCTGTTCGGCTGCTTCCTGCCGTTCCAGACCGTGCTGCTGCCGGCGTCGTTCACCCTCGGCAAGATGGGCCTGGCCAGCACCACCACCGGCCTGGTGTTCGTGCATGTGGTCTACGGCCTGGCGTTCACCACGCTGTTCTTCCGTAACTACTACGTGAGCATTCCGGATGCGTTGATCAAGGCGGCCCGCCTGGACGGTGCCGGTTTCTTCACCATCTTCCGTCAGATCATTCTGCCGATGTCGACGCCGATCATCATGGTCTGCCTGATCTGGCAGTTCACCCAGATCTGGAACGATTTCCTGTTCGGTGTGGTGTTCTCCAGCGGCGACTCGCAGCCCATCACGGTAGCGCTGAACAACCTGGTCAACACCAGCACCGGGGCCAAGGAATATAACGTGGATATGGCGGCGGCGATGATCGCCGGGCTGCCGACCCTGCTGGTCTATGTGATCGCAGGCAAGTATTTCGTGCGCGGCCTGACGGCCGGCGCGGTCAAGGGGTAATCATGGCTACGCTTGAACTTCGCAATGTAAACAAGACCTATGGCGCCGGCCTGCCCGACACCTTGAAGAACATCGAACTGTCGATCAAGGAAGGTGAGTTCCTGATCCTGGTCGGCCCGTCGGGGTGCGGTAAGTCCACGTTGATGAACTGCATCGCCGGCCTTGAGACCATCTCCGGCGGCGCGATCATGATCGGTGATCAGGACGTGAGCGGCATGAGCCCCAAGGACCGTGACATCGCCATGGTGTTCCAGTCCTACGCGCTGTACCCGACCATGAGCGTGCGCGAGAACATCGAGTTCGGCCTGAAGATCCGCAAGATGCCCCAGGCCGACATCGACGCCGAAGTCGCGCGCGTAGCCAAGCTGCTGCAGATCGAACACTTGCTCAACCGCAAGCCGGGCCAGCTGTCCGGTGGCCAGCAACAGCGCGTGGCGATGGGCCGGGCCTTGGCGCGTCGGCCGAAGATCTACCTGTTCGACGAACCGTTGTCGAACCTTGACGCCAAGCTGCGCGTCGAGATGCGCACCGAAATGAAGCTGATGCACCAGCGCCTGAAGACCACCACCGTCTACGTGACCCACGACCAGATCGAAGCAATGACCCTGGGCGACAAAGTGGCGGTGATGAAGGACGGCATCATCCAACAATTTGGTACGCCGAAAGAAATTTACAACGACCCGGCCAACTTGTTTGTGGCAAGCTTTATCGGTTCACCTCCCATGAACTTCGTACCTTTACGTCTACAACGCAAGGACGGTCGCCTGGTGGCGCCGCTCGACAGCGGCCAGGCCCGTTGCGAGCTGCCGCTGAGTATGAATGACGCTGGGTTGGAAGACCGCGATGTGATCCTGGGCCTGCGCCCGGAGCAGATCGTGCTGGCGGCGGGCGAGGGCAATGGTGCTTCGAGCATTCGTGCCGAAGTCCAGGTAACCGAGCCCACCGGCCCGGACACCCTGGTGTTCGTGCAGCTCAATGACACCAAGGTCTGCTGCCGTCTGGCGCCGGACGTGGCACCGCAGGTCGGCGAGACCCTGACCCTGCAGTTCGACCCGGCCAAGGTATTGCTGTTCGATGCCGCGACCGGTGAGCGATTGGGCACCGTTGCTGCATTGCCGGCACAGGGGCATGCCGGCAATGTGACCCAGTTCAAAGGTCGTTAATCGAGATAACTGGTTGTTTTAATTAAAAAATGTAACCCGCGTTAGATAAAAACAGTTTAATAACAATAAAGACGAGGATGTAGGGATGAAAAAGCAACACAACAACACCCGGCTGTTCTGCCAACTGTCAGCAGCAGCAGCCCTTGTATTGTCCGCCAATGCGATGGCGGCCGATGCGTTCAGCGCCGATTCCAAGTGGATGACCGGCGATTGGGGCGGCGAGCGTACCAAGCTGATCGAGCAGGGTATCGACATCAAGGCCGACTACGTAGGTGAGATGGGCTACAACGCCCACGGTGGCTACAACGACGACAAGACCGGCCGTTACTCCGACCAGTTCGGTCTGGGCGTGGCGCTGGACCTGCAAAAACTGTGGGGCTGGGATAACACCCAGGCCAAGATCCAGTTCACCAACCGTAATGGCCAGAACATCTCCAATGACCGTATTGGCGATCCGCGCGCCGGCACCTTGAGTTCGTCTCAGGAAGTGTATGGCCGTGGCCACATGGTGCGTCTGACCCAGTTCTGGGTTCAGCACCAGATGTTCGACAACAAACTGGACGTGAAACTCGGCTACTTCGGTGAAGGCGAAGACTTCAACACCTTCCCGTGCGACTTCCAGAACCTGTCGTTCTGCGGCTCCCAGGTCGGTAACTACGTAAACACCTGGTACAACTGGCCGGTCGCCCAGGCCGCTATCCGCGTGAAGTACAACATCACGCCTGAGCTGTATGCGCAGATTGGTGCCTACAACCAGAACCCGTCGCAACTTGAGCACGGTAACGGCTTCAAACTCAGCGGCAGCGGTACCAAAGGCACCGTGATTCCGGTGGAGTTGGTCTGGTCGCCGAAGGTCAACAACCTGCCGGGCGAATACCGTGTGGGTTACTACAAAAGCGCTGCCGATGCGTCTGACGTACGCGAAGACGTCAACGGCAACGATGCCGCCACCACTGGCGCCGCCTACCGTACCCACAGCAGCAAGAAAGGCTACTGGTTCGTTGCGCAACAGCAACTCACCACGCATAACGGCGACGCTACCCGTGGCCTGAACATCGCCGCCAACGCGACCTTCCACGACAAGGAAACCAACCTGGTCGACAACTACCAGTCGTTGATGCTGGTGTACAAAGGCCCCTTCGACGCGCGTCCAAAAGATGACGTCGGCATTGGCGTCGCTCGCCTGCATGTCAACGATGACGTGAAGAAGAACTCTCAACTGCTCAACGCCGCCAATGGTGTGAGCGACTATGACAATCCGTTCTACACGCCCATTCGTGAGACTGAGTACAACGTCGAACTCAACTACGGTTTCCACGTCACCAACTGGCTGACCGTGCGTCCGAACCTGCAATACGTTGTCCAGCCGGGTGGCGTGGACAAAGTCGACAACGCGTTGGTAGCGGGCCTGAAAATCCAGTCTACGTTCTAACGCTGTTGCGATAAGCTCCTTCTCTCTGTGCGCATTTTGCGGGTAGCCATGGCTATCCGCTTTTTTTTGGGTGGCACTGTGATATTCGGAACCTGTGCACATGCATGAGCAACCGCTGCAACGTTTTTTCAAATCCTTGCGCGAGCGTCCGGTGTTCGCCTGGGAGCGCTTCCAGATGCGTGACGTGTTGGTGATCGACCATCCGCTGTGCCAGGCGGTGTTCAGTCGCCAGGGCGCGCAATTGCTGCACTTTCAGCCCACCGGCCAGAAACCCTGGCTGTGGTGCGCCGCCAAGTGGCCCCAAGTCGGTGCCATCCGGGGTGGCGTGCCGGTGTGCTGGCCGTGGTATGGCCGCCACCCCAGCGAAAACGCGTGGCCTTCCCACGGTTGGGCGCGCTTGATCGATTGGAAACTGCTCGACAGCAGCACCGAAGACGACGGCGTGCGCCTGCACTGGCAGCTGCAGTTGTGTGACTGGCAGGTGGACCTGCACGCGCATTTGGGTGAAACCCTGGAATTGCGCCTGAGCACCGAGCATCAGGATGAGCTGCCGTGCCAGTTGAGCCACGCTTTGCACGCCTACTGGCGTATCGGTCACGTTGACGAGGTAGCGCTGTCTGGGCTCGACGGCGCGCAAGGTTATGACCAGCTCAACCGCCAGGCTTGCCAGCAGGAAGGCGAGCTGCGGGTGGATGGCGGCTGCCAGCGGGTGTTCCAGCATGAGGGTGAGTTGCACCTCAAGGATCATGCGTGGCAGCGGGAACTGTGTATCGACACCGGCGACAGCGCCGACACCGTGGTGTGGCATCCCGGCAGCCGGCCGTTGCTGGGTGTGAGCTTCAACGAGGCGTCGGGGTTTGTGTGCGTGGAGTCGGCGATGGCCGGGGCGAGCCTGGCGCCGGGGGAGAGGGCGCATTTGAGTCTGCAGGCTCGGGCTGGGATTTAGTGGTGCTGCTGTGATCGTTCCCACGCTGCGCGTGGGAAAGCAGCCCTTGACGCTCCGCGTCTGCTTTTGATGCCGTGACGCGGAGCGTCACAAGAGGCATTCCCACGCGGAGCGTGGGAACGATCAGGCTCAGTTGAACTCATCCCCCACCGGATACCGGCTGTCATTCAAGCTCTCTTTGATCTTGCGCAAATGCGGCTGGAAATCCACTCCGCGGCGTAATGTCATCCCGGTCGCCAGCACATCCAGCACCGTCAGCTGAATGATCCGCGAGGTCATCGGCATGTAGATATCGGTGTCTTCCGGCAGCGGAATGTTCAGGCTCACCGTGCTGGCCTTGGCCAGTGGTGAGTTCTCGGCCGTTACGCCCAGCACCGACGCGCCGTTTTCCCGCGCGATACGCGCCACTTCCACCAGCTCACGGGTACGCCCGGTGTAGGAAATGATCACGAACAACTCACCGGTATGCGCCACTGAGGCGATCATGCGTTGCATCAGCACGTCGGCGTGGGCGGTCACCGCCAGGTTGAAACGGAAGAACTTGTGCAGCGCGTCCATGGCCACCGGGGCCGAGGCGCCCAGGCCGAAGAAGTGGATCTGCCGCGCCTGGATCAACAGATCCACGGCCTTGCTGATCAGGGCCGGGTCGAGGGCCTGGCAGGCACTGTCCAGGGACGCGATGGCGCTGCCGAAGATCTTCTGGGTGTAGGCCTCCGGGTTATCATCGGCTTCCACTGCGCGGCTGACATACGCCGCGCCACTGGCCAGGCTTTGCGCCAACTGCAATTTAAGTTCAGGGTAACCACTGACGCCGAACGAACGGCAGAAGCGGTTGACCGTCGGTTCACTGACCGAAGCGGCTTGGGCGAGGGCAGCGATCGAGAAGCGGGTGGCCTGCTGCGGGTTGAGCAGGATGACCTCGGCGACTTTTTTCTCGGCCTTGTTCAATTCTTCGAGGCGGTTCCGGATCTGTTCCAGAAGATTTCGCACGCGGTCCATTCAGTCTTTCCTTCGGGCGACGATGCAAATAAAAAGGCGGTAACCAGTCAATGAGTGGCTTTTCGCGGTGGCCTATCCTACTGAGGGTAGCCGAACACCACCACTCGCAATGCGTATTTGCGGAAAATGTTGTGGTTATTACTACATTTTTCCTTGAGTGATGCCTTGAAAAAAGGTATTTGTAGCTTAACTTGATAAAAGAACAAACATCATGCCTTTGATAACCGTAGAACCCTGCACCTTTGCCCTGTTTGGCGCCTTGGGTGATCTGGCGCTGCGCAAGTTATTTCCTGCCCTCTATCAACTCGATGGCGCCGGCCTGCTGCACGATGACACGCGCATCCTGGCCCTGGCCCGCGAAGCCGGTTCCGAGCAGCAGCACCTGGCCCATATCGAAACCGAACTGCGCAAATACGTCGGCAAGGAGCTGGACGAAGCCGTGGCCCAGCGTTTCCTGGCGCGCCTGGCGTATGTGCATGTCGACTTCATGAAGGCCGACGACTACGTCGCCCTTGCCGAAAAGGTCGGTAGCGAACAGCGCCTGATCGCCTACTTCGCCACCCCGGCCGCCGTGTATGGCGCGATCTGCGAAAACCTGTCCAAGGTCGGCTTGGCGGAAAATACCCGCGTCGTGCTGGAAAAGCCGATTGGTTCGGACCTGGAATCCTCGCGCAAGGTCAACGACGCCGTCGCGCAGTTTTTCCCGGAAAACCGCACCTACCGTATCGACCACTACCTGGGCAAAGAAACCGTCCAGAACCTGATCGCCTTGCGTTTCGCCAACAGCCTGTTCGAAACCCAATGGAACCAGAACTACATTTCCCACGTGGAAATCACCGTGGCCGAGCAGGTTGGCATCGAGGGCCGTTGGGGCTACTTCGACAAGGCAGGCCAACTGCGCGACATGATCCAGAACCACCTGCTGCAGCTGCTGTGCCTGATCGCCATGGACCCGCCGGCCGATCTGTCCGCCGACAGCATCCGCGACGAGAAGGTCAAGGTGCTCAAGGCCCTGGCGCCGATCAGCCCGGAAGGCCTGACTACCCAGGTAGTGCGCGGCCAGTACATTGCCGGCTACAGCGCCGGTAAAGCCGTGCCGGGGTACCTGGAAGAAGAGAATTCCAACACCCAGAGCGACACCGAGACCTTCGTCGCCCTGCGGGCCGATATTCGCAACTGGCGTTGGGCCGGGGTGCCGTTCTACCTGCGTACCGGCAAGCGCATGCCGCAAAAGCTGTCGCAGATCGTCATCCACTTCAAGGAACCGTCCCACTATATCTTCGCCCCCGAGCAGCGCTTGCAGATCAGCAACAAGTTGATCATCCGCCTGCAGCCGGACGAAGGTATTTCCTTGCGCGTGATGACCAAGGAGCAGGGCCTGGACAAGGGCATGCAACTGCGCAGCGGGCCGCTGCAACTGAATTTTTCCGACACTTATCGCAGCGCACGGATTCCCGATGCCTACGAGCGGTTGTTGCTGGAAGTGATGCGCGGCAATCAGAACCTGTTTGTTCGCAAAGATGAAATTGAAGCCGCGTGGAAGTGGTGTGACCAGTTGATCGCCGGGTGGAAAAAATCCGGTGATGCGCCCAAGCCGTACGCGGCGGGGTCCTGGGGGCCGATGAGCTCGATTGCACTGATCACGCGGGATGGGAGGTCGTGGTATGGCGATATCTGAATTGAAACTGCCTCAGGGCGTCACTGCCCATGAGTATCGTACGCCCGTGCTGTTGGCGGACGGCCTGGCCAATGACGTGGCCGAACAATTGCGCGTGGCCATCAGCGCCCGTGGCGCGGCCACTCTGGTGGTGTCCGGTGGCCGCAGCCCGGTGGCGTTCTTCCAGAACCTGGCCAGGCAAGCCCTGGACTGGTCCAAGGTCACGGTCACCCTGGCCGACGAGCGTTGGGTGCCGGTGGAGCACGCCGACAGCAATGCCGGCTTGTTAAAGCAGCACCTGTTGCAAGGCCCGGCGGCCAAGGCGAAGTTTTTGAGCCTGTACAGCGCTGCCGCCAACCTTGAAGAGGCGGCCGAGCAGGCTGATCGCCTGCTGGCCGAACTGCCGGCGATCGATGTGCTGGTGCTGGGCATGGGCGATGACGGCCACACCGCCTCGCTGTTTCCCAACAGCCCGAACCTCGCCCAGGCGTTGCAGGCCGACGGCACCCGCCGTTGCTGGCCAATGCTGGCGCCGACCGTGCCGCACCAGCGCCTGACCATGAGTCGTGCATTGCTGGCCACGGCCCACTACACCGTGCTGTCGATTTCCGGCAGTTCGAAGTTGACTACCTTGAGCGCCGCGCTGGCCGGTGACGATGTCGCCGCCATGCCGATTCGCGCGTTTTTGCAACCTACTTTAGAGATTTACTGGTGCCCATGAGCCAAGGATCAGCCGCTATGAAAAGCCCTCAACCGACCGTGTCCATGGCGGATAAAGTTGCCCTGATCGACAGCCTCTGCGCCAAGGCGCGGATCCTGCCGGTGATTACCATCGCCCGCGAGCAGGACATCCTGCCCCTGGCCGATGCCCTGGCTGCCGGTGGCCTGACCGCCCTGGAAGTGACCCTGCGTTCCGAGTTCGGCCTCAAGGCCATCCAGGTATTGCGCGAGCAGCGCCCAGAGCTGTGCACCGGTGCCGGCACTGTGCTGGACCGTCATATGCTCGAAGCGGCAGAAGTGGCCGGCTCGCAGTTCATCGTCACCCCCGGCATCACCCGCGACCTGCTGGAAGCCTCGGTGCACAGCCCGATCCCGCTGCTGCCTGGCATCAGCAATGCCTCCGGCATCATGGAAGGCTATGGCCTGGGCTATCGCCGCTTCAAGCTGTTCCCAGCGGAAGTCAGCGGCGGCGTGGCGGCGATCAAGGCCCTGGGTGGCCCGTTCGGCGAAGTGAAATTCTGCCCGACCGGCGGCGTCGGCCCGGCCAACATCAAAAGCTACATGGCGTTGAAAAACGTGATGTGCGTGGGCGGTAGCTGGATGCTTGATCCTGAGTGGGTCAAGAACGGCGACTGGGCGCGTATCCAGGAAGTCACCGCCGAGGCGCTGGCGCTGCTGGATTGATCTGATTCATCGAATCGTTGTTGCTGTGCTTAACGGCATTTTTGCGGTGCACTTGGTCGGTGTACCGCTTTTTTTTGCCTGTAGAAAACCTGGAGAACGCCACAAAACCAATGTGGGAGGGGGCTTGCTCCCGATAGCAGTGGTTCAGTCAATACATGTGCTGACTGATACACCGCCATCGGGAGCAAGCCCCCTCCCACAGTTTAATCTGTGTTGAGCTGGGTAATCGCCTGCACCAACACATTGATGTCCGTAGCCGTAGTCACCAACCCCGGCGTCACTCGAATACAGGTGCCAAACGCCGCGCCTGAGCGTGTCGTGGTGAACAAGTCATACTCCTTGAGCAACCTGTCGACCATCACCTGCTGATCGCGCCCAATGAACTTGAACGCGGTAATCCCGCAATACAGCCTCGGATCATCCGGCGTCAGCACCTCAATTCCCGGCACAGTCCGCACCTGGTTCACCCACAGATTGCGCAGGTAATTGACCCGTGCGCCCTTGGCCGCCGCGCCGCCCAGTTGCCGATGCTCTTCAAACACCAATGGCAGGCTCATCAGTGCCGGAAAGTTCGGCGTGCTGTAGGACGTACGCGCGCGTACATCCGTGGCGGGGTAGTGGAATTCACCCATGTCCGGGTCGATATCCGCCAGGCGCTCGGGGGCGATGTAGAGAAAGCCCAGGGTCAGCGGGGCGCCGATCCATTTGTGCAAGTTGAAGCCGGCGAACTGAATGCCCAACTCGGCCAGGTTGAAATCGATCTGGCCCAGAGCGTGGGCGCCGTCGAGGATTACATCAACATCCTGTTCACGCGCAGCCTTGGCAATCGCCGCCACCGGCATCACCAGGCCGGTGCGGTGCGTGACATGGGTCAGCGCCATCAGCTTCAAGCGCGGGTACTGATTGAAAGTATCGCGATAAGTCTGCATCAGGCTGTCGAAACTGGCCGGGTGAGCGTGGGAAATCTCGATCACTTGGACACCGCGCACGCCGGCCAGCCAGCGCATCGCGCCTTTGACCGTGTCGTACTCCAGGTCACTGATCAGCACCTGGTCGCCGGGTTGCAGGCGGTTGTAGTTGCGGATCAGCGACTGCAAGGCTTCGGTGGCGTTGCGGGTGAAGGCCACCGAGTCGGGGTCCGCATCGATCAAAGCGGCCAGTTGGCGACGAATCTCGAGATTTTCCCCTTGCTCGAAACGCTGACGCACGTATACCGAGTTGCTGCGATTGATGAAGGCAACGTGTTCCAGGTACTGGGCCTGGACTGCACGGCTCATGCGCCCGAAGTAGCCGTTTTCCAGATTGATCGGGCCCGGCTCCAGCTCATAGCGCTGGGCGATGGCCTGCCAGTGACGTTCGTTGTTTGCATTCCTTGGCATGGCGAGGCTCTTAATTAATGGCGAGGGGCGGGTTTACCGTGTTTAACGCGCAGCGGTTCAAGCAATTCGGCCAAACCGTTGTGGTCGATTTCCTGCATCAGTGCCAGTAAGCCGCCCAGTTCCCCGTGGGGAAAACCTTCACGGGCGAACCAGTTCAGGTACGGGCCTGGCAAGTCGGCGATGATCCGCCCTTTGTATTTGCCGAAGGGCATTTCGCGGGTGATCAGCAATTCGAGTTTTTCGGGGTTCATGGGCTTCAGCGTTTGATTCAATAGCGGGGAAAATACAGGCATTCTGCATGAAGGCCAAATGACAGATCATGCAAATAACGTCGATACAGATGGTTCAATAATTCGTAAGTCATTGAAATATAACAAATAAGTAATTTTTCAAAACCTGGCACGAGCGCTGCAATCATTAAGACAACTTTCTCAACCCACATAAGGAATTGAAAAATGACTGACATCAATAAAGAATCCATCTCCGTACTGAACGACCTGATCGAAACCAGCATCGACGGTCAAAAGGGTTTCAAGGAGTGCGCTGACGATATCAAGCACCCTGAACTCAAAGCCCTGTTCGTCAAGCGTTCCGCCGATTGCGCCACTGCTGCCGCCGAGCTGAAAACTGCCGTGCGTGCCCTGGGTGGCGACCCGGAAGATTCCGGCAGCATGGCCGGTGCGCTGCATCGCGGTTGGGTTGACGTGAAATCGATGGTGACCGGTAAGGACGAAGAGTCCGTGCTGAACGAAGCCGAGCGCGGTGAAGACCACGCATTGAAGGCTTACAAGGAAGCGATCGAGAAGATCAACAAGCACAACCTGCTGGGTATTCGTGATCTGGTTGAACGTCAGTACCACGGTGTGCAGCGCAACCACGACCAGGTTAAAGCCCTGCGTAATCAGGCTCGCGCTCAGTCGTAAACCCTGGGTTGTACATGCTGTAAAAAGTGTGGGGGGGGCTTGCTCCCGATAGCGGTGGATCAGTCGATAGGTTTATTGACTGAATCACCGCCATCGGGGGCAAGCCCCCTCCCACATTTATATTGCGTCATTTTCAGCCAATGCTGATTGGCGGCAATTCGGTCAAGGTCACTACTTGCTGTTTGCGCGGGGCAAGAATCTCCGCTTCGCCATCCACTACCAACTCATCGCGCTGGTTGAACACTCGCGTGGCAATGCGTACACGGAACTTGGGCAGCTTCTCCAGGATTTCCAGGCGCACGGTGAGGGTGTCGCCGATCTTGACCGGCTTTTGAAAGCTCATCTGCTGGCCGATATAAATCGTGCCCGGGCCAGGCAGTTCACAGGCTACCGCCGCGCTGATCAGCGCACCGCTGAACATGCCATGGGCAATACGCTCCTTGAACATCGTCGCCTTGGCATACTCGGCATCCAGGTGCACTGGGTTGTGATCGCCAGACATGGCGGCGAACAACTGGATATCGCGTTCTTCGACAGTCTTGCTGAAGCTGGCGGTCTGGCCGACTTCAAGGGCCTCGTAGGGGGTGTTGGTTACCTGGGTCATCTAAACGTGCATCCTGTGGCTAATCGATAATTTAATTGGCTGATTTTAAACGAAAAATTATTCGCAGCGGGTGGGCCTGCGCACTGTCAGGGCGTGTTCGAGCCACGTCAGCACATCCGCGGTGACGTCGTCGCGGTTGGTTTCGTTGAACACTTCATGACGTGCCTGCGGGTAGAGCGTCAATTGCAGGTGCTGGCAGCCCGCGTCGCGCAGGGCATGGGCCAGACTTTTGAGACGCTTGCCTTCACTCACCGGATCACATTCGCCGCCGATTATCAGAATTGGCAGGCCCGGATCGATCTGCGCGAGATTGGACGCTTTGCTGATTTGCTGCAAGCCGCCGAGCAGGTCGACCCACAGCTGGTTGGTGCAGCGGAAACCGCAAAGCGGGTCATGGATGTAGTGGTCGACTTCAACTGGGTCGCGGCTGAGCCAGTCGAAGGCGGTGCGATTGGGTTTGAACGCTTTGTTGAAGGAGCCGAACGATAGAAAGTCAATCAATGCACTGCGCCCGCGCAAACCCTGGCGCGCGCGTTCGATACGGGCAATCGCCCGTGCCGCGCGATACAACGCCACCGGCTGGAAATTCGAACCGCTGAGTATCGCCCCATGCAGGCTGGCGCTGTGATGCAGCAGATAGGCCTGGGCGATATAGCTGCCCATGCTGTGGCCGAGCAAAATAATCGGCAGCCCCGGTTGCTGCTGGCCGATGTGCTGGTTAAGGCTGGCCAGGTCGCCCACCACTTTGTTCCAGCCATCCTCTTCGGCGTACAGCCCCAAGGTGCCTTCGTCGGCGGTACGGCCATGGCCACGTTGGTCCAGCGCATACACACCATAGCCAGCGTCGCACAACGCCTGCGCCAGGCGCCCATAGCGGCCACTGTGCTCGGCCATGCCATGGGACAGCATCACCACAGCCCTGGGGGGTTCGTCGGGCATCCAGTGATTGACGTACAGGCGAGTTTGGTCGTTCGCGGTCAGCCAGAAAGTGCTGTGGTTCATGGCGGTTCCTTTGCGCAGGGTCGTTGCAGTGTATAGCTCATCTAGTGGGGCGCGAGGTATCTGCCTACGCCTCAGCGACAAGATTCATACAATCAATGACACAGTTCAGTGTATTGCCTGTTTGGTCATTACTGCTAACGTCCTCAAAGCTCCGCTCTTTGTAGCTGCATAGAAAAGCGGCCGGACACACTCAGGTAAAGAGGACAAGAATAATGCAACCTGATTTTTGGAATGACAAACGCGCGGCGGGTGTGCCTAACACCATCGACCTCACTGCCTATCAATCAGTGATCGAAGTCTTCGAGCGTTCCTGCAAGACCTTTGCCGACCGTCCGGCGTTCAGCAACATGGGCATTACCCTGACCTACGCCGAGCTTGAGCGCCAGAGTGCGGCGTTCGCCGGTTACCTGCAGCAGCACACCGACCTCAAGCCCGGCGAGCGCATCGCAGTCCAGATGCCCAACGTGTTGCATTACCCGATTGCGGTTTTTGGCGCACTGCGCGCCGGGCTTATTGTGGTCAATACCAACCCGTTGTACACCCCGCGTGAAATGCGCCACCAGTTCAAGGACGCCGGCGTGCGTGCGCTGGTCTACCTCAACCTGTTCGGTTCGCGGGTGCAGGAGGTGTGTACCGACACCGAGATCGACTTCCTGATCGAAGCCAAAATGGGCGATTTCATGCCCGCCGCCAAAGGCTGGCTGGTCAACACCCTGGTCGACAAAGTCAAGAAGATGGTCCCGGCCTACCACCTGCCGCGTGCGGTGTCGTTCAAGCGCGCCTTGCACATGGGCGCGGGCCTGGGCGTGACGCGACATCCGGTGAGCCTAGAGGATATCGCCGTGCTGCAATACACCGGTGGCACCACCGGCCAGGCCAAGGGCGCGATGCTCACCCACGGCAATCTGGTAGCGAATATGCAGCAGGCGCGGGCGTGCATGTCGCAACTGGGGGACGACGGCCATCCGCTGATCAAGGAAGGGCAGGAGGTGATGATTGCGCCGCTACCGCTGTACCACATCTATGCGTTCACCGCGAATTGCATGTGCATGATGGTGTCCGGCAACCACAACGTGCTGATCACCAACCCGCGCGACATCGGCGGGTTTATCAAGGAACTGAAAAAGTGGCGCTTCACCGGGCTGCTGGGGCTCAACACGCTGTTTGTGGCGCTGATGGAGCATCCGGACTTCAAGAGCCTGGATTTTTCCCATCTCAAGTTGACCAATTCCGGCGGCACGGCGCTGATCAAGGCCACCGCCGAGCGTTGGCAGCAGATCACCGGGTGTGCAATCGGCGAGGGCTACGGCCTGACCGAAACTTCACCGGTGGCCAGCACCAACCCCTATGGCAATCAATCGCGACTGGGCACGGTAGGCATTCCGGTGCCGGCCACGGCCATGAAGGTAATCGATGACGAGGGCGCTGAATTGCCGTTGGGCGAACGCGGCGAACTGTGCATCAAGGGCCCGCAGGTGATGAAGGGCTATTGGCAGCAACCGGCGGCCACGGCCGAGGCGCTGGATGCCGAGGGGTGGCTGAAGACCGGCGATATCGCTGTGATCGATACCGACGGCTTTATACGCATCGTCGACCGCAAGAAAGACCTGATCATCGTCTCGGGTTTCAACGTTTATCCCAATGAGATCGAAGACGTGGTGATGGCCCACCCGGCCGTGGCCAACTGCGCGGTGATCGGCGTGCCGGATGAGCGCACGGGGGAAGCGGTGAAGCTGTTTGTGGTCGCGCGTGCCGAAGGTGTGAGCCTTGAGGAACTGAAGGCCTACTGCAAGACCAACTTCACCGGGTACAAAGTGCCCAAGCATATTGTGCTCAGGGATTCGCTGCCGATGACGCCGGTGGGGAAAATCCTGCGACGGGAGCTGCGCGACATCGCCTGAACCGAATAGCTACAAAATGTGGGAGGGGGCTTGCTCCCGATTGCGGTGTTTCAGGCACAGATGCAGTGACTGACACTCCGTTATCGGGAGCAAGCCCCCTCCCACATTGTTTTGTATTGCCCGCTAAGCCCCATTCCAGAGCCTTTCAGTGGGTTATTTTGCCTGCATTAAAAGTGTGACCAATTATTGTAGGACAGTCGTGTTAGTGACCGTAGGGCCCTCTTTTGGCTCTAGTCGGCCCTTGGCAAAGCTGCTACTCTCGGCGCGCTTTGTGACGTCTAGGCCTGCTTGAAGCGCCAGATTCACCTTAAAAAAACATACACCAATAATAATCGCATCAAATGCGATGATGAATTCGCGTCGCTGAGGAGTGGGCTTCCATGAACGAAGACTTTTGGAAGGATAAGTACCCCGCCGGGATTGCTGCACAAATCAATCCAGACGAGTATCCGAATATTCAGGCGGTACTGAAGCAGTCCTGCCAGCGCTTCGCCAACAAACCGGCTTTCAGCAACCTGGGCAAGACCATCACCTACGGTGAACTGTACGAATTGTCCGGCGCATTCGCTGCCTACCTGCAACAGCACACCGACTTGAAGCCTGGCGACCGAATCGCCGTGCAACTGCCCAATGTCCTGCAATACCCGGTCGCCGTATTCGGCGCCATCCGTGCCGGGCTGATCGTAGTCAACACCAACCCGCTGTACACCGCGCGGGAAATGGAACACCAATTCAATGATTCCGGGGCCAAGGCCCTGGTTTGCCTGGCCAACATGGCGCACCTGGCTGAAAAAGTCGTGCCCAAGACTGCGGTCAAACACGTGATCGTGACCGAAGTGGCCGACCTGCTGTCGCCGTTCAAGCGCCTGTTGATCAACAGCGTGATCAAGTACGTGAAAAAAATGGTCCCGGCCTATCATTTGCCGCAAGCGATCAAGTTCAATGACGTGCTGGCCAAGGGGCAGGGCCAGGCGGTCAGCGATGCCAACCCGGCCAGCGGCGATGTGGCGGTGCTGCAATACACCGGCGGCACCACCGGCGTGGCCAAGGGCGCAATGCTCACCCATCGCAACCTGGTCGCCAACATGCTGCAATGCAAGGCGCTGATGGGCTCCAACCTCAATGAAGGGTGCGAGATCCTGATCACGCCGCTGCCGCTGTACCATATCTATGCGTTTACCTTTCATTGCATGGCGATGATGCTGATCGGCAACCACAATATCCTGATCAGCAACCCGCGCGACCTGCCGGCGATGGTCAAGGAACTCTCGAAGTGGAAGTTCAGCGGCTTTGTCGGCCTCAATACCCTGTTCGTGGCGTTGTGTAATAACGAAGGTTTCCGCAAGCTGGATTTCTCCGCGCTGAAGGTCACCCTGTCGGGCGGCATGGCGCTGCAGTTGGCGGCGGCCGAGCGTTGGAAGGCCGTGACCGGTTGTGGCATCTGCGAAGGCTACGGCATGACCGAGACCAGCCCGGTGGCCACGGTCAACCCGATCCAGCATATCCAGATCGGTACCATTGGCATCCCGGTGCCCTCCACCGTGTGTAAAGTGATCGCCGACGACGGCACCGAGCTGCCGCTGGGCGAAACCGGCGAGCTGTGCGTGAAGGGCCCCCAGGTCATGAAGGGCTACTGGCAGCGCCAGGACGCAACCGACGAAATGCTCGACAGCGAAGGCTGGCTGAAGACCGGCGACATCGCGATCATCCAGCCCGACGGCTACATGCGTATTGTCGATCGCAAGAAAGACATGATCCTGGTCTCGGGTTTCAACGTGTATCCCAACGAACTGGAAGACGTGCTGGCAGGCCTGCCGGGCGTGTTGCAGTGCGCAGCCATCGGCGTGCCGGATGAAAAGTCCGGGGAGCACATCAAGCTGTTCATCGTGGTCAAGCCAGGCGCCACCCTGACCAAGGAACAGGTGATGGAACACATGCGCGCCAACGTCACCGGCTACAAGGTGCCCAAGGCCGTTGAATTTCGCGATGCGCTGCCGACCACCAATGTGGGCAAGATTCTGCGGCGTGAATTGCGCGATGAAGAACTGAAGAAGCTCGGTCTCAAAAAGTAACGCACTTCAAATGTGGGAGGGGGCTTGCTCCCGATAGCGGTGGGCCAGTCACAGATAATGTGACTGACACTTAGCTATCGGGAGCAAGCCCCCTCCCACATTTATGACTGCGTTATTACAGGGCGAACTGCGCAAAGCTGATTCCTGCACCGGCAGGGCGCACATCCTTGAGGAACGAGTCCTTGTCGGCGCTCAGTTCCAAGGTGATTTCCGGCTTGCGCTTGCCGGCATTGCGCACCACCAGCCCTTCGAGGTTCTCACGCAGGAACACCGTTGGCACTTTCAGGTGCAGCAGTTGGTCAGTCTCGGCGTTGTGCATCAACAGATGGATCCACTCGTACTGGCCCAGGCCAATCCGCGCCACTGGCAAGTCGAACCACCAGATATTGCGTTTGGGGTCCAGGTCGGTGAAATGGCAGTTGTTGACGCCGAGTACGGCACCGCCCAGTTCCTGGTTTCTGCGGGCGATGGCCTGTGCTTTATTGAGTTTCATAACCTTCCTACGGGATCTGTTATTCAGCGTTCGAGCCTGAATCTGCCGGGCATTCTCGTGGGTTGGCCGCAAAACATAAAGGCAAACCTGCCCCTTTCGATGAAATGCTCGCTGAAAAATAATTGAAACTCTGTCGCTTGGCTTCGAGTCAACCGCTACGTAGTGACCTAAAACCATTTGATAGTTATCAGGAGTAATACCATGGGCAGCACTTCCGATAAGGTAAAAGGCGTAGCTAATGAAGCCGTCGGCAACGTCAAGCAAGGTGTCGGCAAGGCGACGGACAACGACAAAATGCGTGCTGAAGGCGTGATCCAGGAAAAGAAAGGTGAAGCTCAGCAGGCAGTGGGCAAGACCAAGGACGCAGTGAAAAAAGCGACCGAGTAAGACGGTCCGGCTGGCTCATCCCAGCAGCCCGACGGCCATCTACGGATGGCCGTTTTTGTATCCAAGGCTGCAACTAAAGTTTAGAAATTGTTTCAAAGTCGCCAAATGGGCTACTTTGATGTA
The DNA here is from genome assembly GCF_003852235.1 of Pseudomonas sp. R4-35-07. Lineage (NCBI taxonomy): Bacteria > Pseudomonadati > Pseudomonadota > Gammaproteobacteria > Pseudomonadales > Pseudomonadaceae > Pseudomonas > Pseudomonas sp. R4-35-07. The sequence continues at coordinate 4,487,144 of NZ_CP027732.1, read as the reverse complement.
GAAAACGGCCCCTGAGTCGCCCGCGACCCCACCCTCTTTGCGGCGAAAGGAGACGCTATGATTTTTCCGGTACTCGATGGTCTCAAGCTGCACAAGGTGCTGGTGCGCACCGTTACGGAATTCGTCGACGACGAGATGCCCACCTACGCCTCGGCTCTGGCCTACCAGATGCTGTTCTCGTTGTTTCCTTTCCTGTTGTTCCTGATTGCCCTGATCGGTTTTCTGCATCTGCCGGACTTCTTCACCTGGCTGCGCCTGCAGTCGGAGCTGGTATTGCCGCCCCAGGCACTGGAGCAGGTCAACCCGGTGATCGACCAGTTGCAGCAATCCAAGGGCGGGCTGCTCTCGGTGGGTATCGTGATCGCCCTGTGGACCGCTTCCGCTGGCGTACGCCTGATGATGAGCGCGATGAACGCGGCCTATGACGTGGTGGAGGGGCGGCCGATCTGGAAGCGTTTCCCGCTGTCGATTTTCTACACCATCGGCATCGCCGGCATGCTGCTCGCCGCCGCCGCGCTGATGGTGCTCGGCCCGCAGGTGATGGAATGGCTGGCGGGGCAGATCGGTATGCAGGAATTTGTCGTCACGCTGTGGACCATCCTGCGCTGGCCGCTGATCGTGATCCTGCTGATGTTTGCCGTGGCCCTCATGTATTACGTGATGCCGGACGTCGAACAGGAGTTTCGCTTTATCACCCCCGGTTCCGTATTGGCGGTGGTGGTGTGGATCGTCGCTTCCCTCGGCTTTGGCTACTACGTTAAAACCTTCGCCGACTACAACGCCATGTACGGCAGCATCGGCGCGATCATCGTGTTGCTTTTGTACTTCTATATTTCCGCCGCCGTGCTGTTGCTTGGCGCGGAGATGAACGCCGTGATCGAACACATGTCCGCCGAAGGCAAGGACCCCGGCGAAAAAGAAATCGACGAACCGGGCCATGCCGGTGAAAAACAACATGTCTCAGGCCTGGGCCGGGACCATTCCAAGCCTCTCACCGTTGAGCCTGATCAATGATCCGTGAAATCCTGAAAATGGGCGATGAACGTCTGCTGCGCATCGCCCCGCCAGTGCCGCCGGAAATGTTCGACAGCCCCGAGCTGTGGCAACTGATCGACGACATGTTCCAGACCATGGAACACGTGGGCGGCGTCGGCCTGGCTGCGCCGCAGATCGGTGTGGACCTGCAATTGGTGATCTTTGGTTTCGAGGCCAGCGAACGCTACCCGGAGGCGCCGCCGGTGCCGCAGACGATCCTGATCAACCCGTTGATCACACCGCTCAGCCCGGTGCTGGAAGAGGGGTATGAGGGCTGCCTGTCCGTCCCCGGCCTGCGCGGCGCTGTGGACCGCTATCAGCAGATCCGCTACGAAGGCTTCGACCCCAAGGGCGAGCCGATCGTACGCTTCGCCGACGGCTTCCATGCACGGGTGGTGCAGCATGAGTGCGATCACCTGATCGGCCGGTTGTACCCGTCGCGGATTACCGACTTCAGCAAGTTCGGGTTTATCGAAGTGATGTTCCCGGAAATGGACCCAACCGCCGACGAATGAGCAGCAGACTGCAACAGGTCCAAATGTGGGAGGGGGCTTGCTCCCTGTAGGAGCGAGCTTGCTCGCGAAAGATGTCAACGATAACGCGTGCTTGCTGAATGAACGCGGTGCCTGTGAGTTTTTCGCGAGCAAGCTCGCTCCTACCCACCGCTATCGGCGCAAGCCATCCAGGTTATCGAAGGCCCATCGCAATCATCGGCTTGTTGCGCTTGTAGCGCACCAGCCGTTCACTGAGCGACTGCGGCAACACGGTGTGCTGGGAAAACCCCATGCGCTGGTACAGCGTTTCAAGGTCTGGGTGGCACAGCAACCACACTGTGCCGTCCACTTCAGCCACTGCCAGGTGGATCAACCGCGCCGCCACCCCCTGGCCGCGATAAGCCGGGTCAACGAACACGCCGGTCAGCCATTGCCCACCGACCACGGGGGTCAGGCACAACCCGGCAACGATCTGCGTGTCCCTCGCCACCCACAACTGCCCGTCCTTGAGCGCCTTCATCGACGAGTTGTGGCTGCGGTAAAACTTGTTCAGCAGCGGCCATAGCGGCGCTGCCAAGCGTTCGATGTGCATGTTCAAACCAATGAAAGGGCGAGGCGGGCATTGTAGCCTTTGCCGGCAGGGCGCAAACATCGGCCTGCGAGTCCGTATATAAAGTTATAAATAGATGACTTTTTAATATTATTAATGAATAAGAGGGCTTGCTAGGATCGCTGCTTCGAAGCACCCGACACACCGTGCCCAACCGCACCCGCCGTCAAGGTCAAGGAAGCGCTCTTATGCTGAAAATTATTGCTGTCGCCGTTCTTTCGCTGGTCGCCGCCAAGGCACTGGCCGCCGATCCAGCCACGCTGCGCATTGGCTATCAGAAAAGCTCGGTGAGCATGGTCCTCGCCCGTGAACACAAGCTGTTCGAAGCCGCGCTGCCCGGCACCCAGGTGCAGTGGACCGAATTTCTCGGTGGCCCGCCGCTGATCGAGGCGCTGAACGCTGGCAGCCTGGACATCGGCAATATCGGCGACATCCCACCCATTTTTGCCCAGGCCGCCGGGATTGAATTACAGTACATCGCCGTCGAGCCCAATGAGGGCAAAACCGAAGCCGTGCTGGTGCCTCAAGCCAGCCCCATTCAGAGCGTGGCTGAGCTCAAGGGCAAGCGCGTGGCGCTGCTCAAGGGTTCCAGTGCGCACAACCTGTTCCTCAAAAGCCTGCTGCGCGCCGGCTTGCAGTGGAAAGATGTGAACGTGGTGTACCTGTCGCCCTCCGACGGGCGCGCCGCGTTCGAGCAAGGCAAGGTGGACGCCTGGGTGGTGTGGGACCCTTACTACTCGGCCGCCGTGGTCGACGGTGCCGCCCGCGTGTTGGGCACCGGCGAGGGCCTCAATCCGGCCGGCAGCTTCTTCGTGACCAGCAGCGCGTTTGCCCGACAAAATCCCCAGGCCATTGCCACCATCCTGCAAACCCTCGGCAAGGCGCAGCGTCTGTCCCTGGACCAACCCGAAGTCAGCATCGCGCTGATGGCCAAGACCCTGGGCCTGCAACCGGCGGTGGTCAAACGCTACTTCGAGCACCGCTCGCCCGAGCCGATCCGGCCGCTGCAGGCGGTCGACATCGCCAATCAGCAACGCACCGCCGATTTGTTTTTCGCCAATGGCTTGATCCCGAAAAAGGTCGATGTGCAGCAGGTTGTCTTCAAAGGTCCATAAGCCGATACGCCGCGAGTTCGCCTTGGTTGGCTTGGCTTAGATTGCTGCCAGGGTGTCTTTCACTGCCTGGGCCTGTGGAGCAGCCGCCTTCGCCGCTACCTGCTGCTGTTGCTGCTCCTTTAAACGCTCAGCCACTTGCCTGGCAATGGCGTCTTGTTTTTCCTGCGGCAGGGCCTGCACTTGCTCTTCTGTCATCCCTTGTTCCTTGAGCAACTGCTCGCGGATACGCTCGGCCGGGGTTTTGCTCATGTATTCGCTGAGTTCAGCCCGCGCCCCGGAGGTCGTCGCTGTGGCTTGCAACTGCACGCGGGTCTTGGCGAAGGCCTCGTCGATGCGATCGCTCGCCTTGTCCAGGTCCTTCTGGGCGGCCGGCACCATCACGCTTTGCTGCGCCGTTTGCAGGGCGCCGCTGTACAGCGCGCTGGCAGCGGCGTTGGCCGGATCCATGTCGGAGCGCTTGAGCTGTTGGACGGTCGACGCGGCTTGGGTGTCGTTGTTAACCAGCATGATCGGTCACCTGGGGGAATGTTCGGTGTGACAGCTGGAGCAATTAGCATGCCGGGCACGACGTGCCCGTTTTTATTGGGGGGCAAGCCGCCGTCGCGGCAAACACTGTCCCGTCGACGGCCAACCCTTGCCGTCAGTGGGCGATATTCTCCAATGCCAGGTTACGCGTTCGCGGCCCGAACCAACTGATGGTGATCATCACAATCAACATGCTGCTCGCGATAAACGCCAGCACGCCCGGTGTGCCCAGGTGTTCGAGGATAAAACCGATCAGCAGGCTGCTGAACACCGTGGACAAGCGGCTGAACGAGTAGCAGAGCCCTACCGCCCGCGCACGGATATTGGTGGGGAACAATTCGCTCTGATACGAGTGATAGCTGAAGCTCAGCCAGGCGTTGCAGAAGGTGATCATCACCCCACAGAAGATCAGCCCCACCGCCGTGGTTTGCACGGCGAACAGGCTGCCGAAGATCACCGCGCCCAAGGCCGAGCCGACAATCTGCCACTTGTTCTCAAAACGGTTGGCGACCTTCACGAACAGCAGCGGGCCCAGCGGATAGGCGAGCGTGATGATAAACGCGTAGAGCAGACTGTGGGTTACGCTGACGCCCTGGCCCGACAGCAAGGCGGGCAACCAGTTGCCAAAGCCGAAGAAACCGATGGCCTGGAACACATGGAAGACGATGAGCATCAAGGCGCGACGGCGGTAGGGCGGTTGCCAGATATCGGCGAAACGGCCGCTGCCCTGCACGCTGACAGCCTCGGGTTCCGGCGCATCCAGAGGCTTGCCGTGATCCTTCAGGCAGCGCGCTTCAAGGGTGTCCATGATCGTGCCGGCTTCCTCGAAACGACCTTTCTGCGCCAGCCAGCGCGGTGATTCCGGCAGGCGCTTGCGCAGTTGCCAGATAAACAACGCAAAGACTGCACTGCTGAGCACCACCCAGCGCCAACCGGAGATCCCGAACGGCGCCTGGGGCACCAGCCACCATGACATCAGCGCCACCGCCGGCACCGACAGGAACTGGATGAAAAACGCAAAGGCAAACGCCGAACTGCGCATGCGCTTGGGCACCAGTTCCGACAGATAGGCGTCGATCGTCACCAGTTCAATACCCAGTCCGATGCCCACCAGAAAGCGCATGCAGATAATGCCCAGGGCGGACGTCTGGATGCCCATCAGCACCGTGGCGACGGTGTACCAGATCAGCGCAAAGGTGAAGATCGCCCGGCGCCCGAAACGATCGGCGATGGGGCTCAGCAGGCTGGCGCCGAGGAACAGGCCGAGGAAGGTGGCCGAGGCGAACGCGGCCTGGTCGGAAAAGCCAAACACACCCTCGCTGCCCGTGTGGAAAACCCCGTCGCTGATCAGGCCTGGGCTGATATAAGCCGTCTGGAACAGGTCATACAGCTCGAAAAAACCGCCGATCGACAGCAATGCCACCAGGCGCCAGATGCTGGCGACGGCGGGCAGGCGGTCGATACGTGCGCTGATGTGGGCGGCGCGGGTCGGGTCGATGCCGTCAGTGGTGGCGCGTGCAGGCATGGGTCAGAACACTCAGTAAGTGATGGGGATTTCAAAGACCTGGAACGCATCATCCACCGGTTGGTAACCCAACACTCGTGTGGTTTCGCTCAGGTCCAGGCGCTTGAAGCGGTTATTGGAAATGCCATGGGCGACCAAATGTTTCACATCGCGGGTGTCCACCGCGCACTGCAGCAGTTGCACCGCATCGCGCGGGCTGAGCCACGCGCTGAGGTCGCGGGCGTTGTTCAGGTCGGCGTGCTGGGGAAACTCAAACGCGCCAATGCGCACGGCGATGGTCGAGAGTGGGGTTTTGGCCGCGTAATAGCCACACAGCGCTTCACCGTAGCATTTGGTCACGCCATACAGGTTGGCGGGCATCACTTGCATGTCGGGGGTGATCTCACGGTCTACCGGATAACCTTCGACAGCTTGCGCGCTGCTGGCATATACCAGGCGCTGCACGCCAGCGGCCACGGCGGCCTCGAACAGGTAGGTGGTGGCGAGGATATTATTGGGCAGCAGCTCCTCGAACGACGCATCGGGGTCCGGGATACCCGAGAGGTGTACAACCACCTCGATGTTTTCGAGCAGGCTGGCGAGGACGGATTTGTCGCTCAGGTCAGCGTGCACGAAGCGGTGTTCGCCGAGCGCGAAATCCGGCTCGACACGGTCGGTCAGGGTGAAGCGGTAGCGGTCTTTCGACGCCTCGAAAAAGGTCCTGCCGATTTTGCCGCAGGCGCCGGTCAGTAATACGTTGAGTCCGTTCATGGTGTGTCCTTGTTTAATTATGGCCGTCGAGCGCGAAGGTCTTGAAGCCTGCATGCTGCCCGCCGAGTCGTTGATAATACGCCGCGATGGCGGGGTAGGGCGGACGCTCCATGGGCGTCACCTGCCAGCGGTGTACCGAGAGGCCGATCAGGATATCGGCGAGGGTGAATTCATCGCCCGCTACGTAAGCGCCAGTCTTGGCCAACTGTTGTTCCAGAATGCCCATCACGCTGTTCCAGCGTTGCACTGCGGCGGCAATCTGTGTTGCGTCCAGGCCGTCGGGATTGTTACGCACCAGCGCGGTGAACGCATCGCCCCAGGCACGGTTGAGTTCGACCGCTTGCCAGTCGATCCATTGTTCGACGCGGGCCCGTGGCGCGGGCTCGACGGGCAGCAGGTCAGTGCGTTGATAGAGGCCGACCAGGTAGCGGCAGATGGTGTTGGACTCCCACAGCACGCCATGGTCGTCGATCAGCACCGGCACCTGGGCATTGGGGTTCAAGGCGAGAAATTCGGGGGATTGGGTGGGCTTGAAGCCGATGCCCCAGTCTTCACGCACGTAGTCGATACCCAGTTCCTGGCAGGTCCACAGTACTTTTCGTACGTTAATGGAGGAGGCGCGGCCCAAGATTTTCAGTGAATGTCCCATGGTGCTTCCCTGCGCTCGTGAATGGCAGAGGCAATTTAACAGACGTTTGGTGACGATAGCGAGGTAGTGCCGTCAGCGAGAAAAGGCGAGCAATTGCCCGTTTACGGCAATGTCGCCTTAACATGGGAAGAGGTTCAGCGGGGATGGGCCATTTGTTGCATTTATAATTCAGATATCGTGCAGTCAATGTAGTCATGAATAGCAGTGCTCTTACTCACTGCCCGCCCTTGTCGCATGAAACCGAAGGAATTAAACAACATTATCTCAGGCACCCGGTCCGGTCAGTGTGAAGACGCCGTTCTCGAACGTCACGGGTTGTTGGTCGGGTGTCGTCGTTGACGTGAATGCGAACGTTGCGTCTATCTCAAGCTTTTCAAAATCAACGCTCTTCAGTAAAAATTCCCCTTTCTCGGGATAGTAAATCCATCCAAAACGTTCATGTTCGTGGTAGTAATAACCGTACACGTCTGACTCGGGTTTAAACTCATAAGTGCCTGGCGCAATGGTTTTTTTCAGCGAGATAAAAAACATGCGCTCACCTGCTTTTCTATCAAATGCCGTGACGCCATAGTGGGTCGCGGTTGAGTCGAAAAAATCTACGCTATCTGACGTGAATGGAGCAGCTATAAGTGAGACGTTGCAACTCACTACGCCTTGGGAAAGTGACCTTTTCTGTGTTTTTAATGTGTGCATGACGAAGTCCTTTTTAGTAGCGGTTTGTGGAGCACAATGCAGCCAACAACTCACTTATAGGACATCGTCAAACACTTGCCTACTGTCAAGGTTGACAGGTAGGGGGAGGCGTTCGGGTCGCTTTTTCGAAGAGCGTACAGAGAGAAAAATTTGCCCCCCTTCACAGTTAAGCCAACGGTGTGTGCTGGTCCATGGCCTTGCCCACCAGCAAGACGCTCAGCTCGCTCAATTGGTGGATGGCCAGGGCTACGTCGCGTTGCTTGCCGTGAGGTCATTGGACAGGTCAAGCAGCAAGGTGCTGACGGAGCACACGGTTTCGTAGCTGTTGATCAGCAGGGTTTCGGTAGAAATATCGGGGAAGACGGTGAAGAGGGTGTTTGGCGGCGTGTCGATTTCTTTGAACATTGCAATGCTCCTGGTTTAGGAGGTCCAAAAATGGGCTACTAAACCCGATCACCGAGGAATTCAGCGACCGGCAAACCTTAAAGACCGCCACCCCGTCACACAAGCCGGCGGATTCTGACGTAACCGTAGGTAATGGAGCAAGGCACTTGGCGTGATGTCAGCCGCTTCCTACAGGCATCCTACGTGCGCGTGATCGTTCCTACGCCCTGCTTGGCACAGATCATGTGACCGCCTTAAGAACAACGACATCCGGGCATAGAAAATCAATGTGATAGCCATTAGTACCATCGCCAATAGCCACATGAACGCCACTGACGCCCTCGTTCATCTGAGAGTTAATGCTGAAATCTATAATGGGTGTAATCGCCTGATTTACGCCTATGGCGAACTCGGTGAGGTGTGCTCCTCTTTTTCCCGCCGCGCGTTTAATCAGGTCGGCATAATCTCGGTTGTCTACCGTGAATGACCTGACCTTATTGCCTTCGACCTTCAGGCTGGCCTGTTTTGAAGCAACTTCACCAATCAGTGTAGTGAGTGAGTTTGTGATGTCAGGAGGCGCGCTTTGCGCTTTTCTCAGAACGGTTAGAATTCCACTCACTCGGAACTCTCCATTGACAGTGAAAGGGCAAGCCGTTTGGGGCTGCATATGAGCAAGGTGGACTTCGAAAAACTCGGCGGCTGAGTGAACGAAGTTATCCTTTAAATCTCCGTCAAGCATTGCATAGGGCACCGCGCTGGATAAAACGTTTACAGTCGATTGGGTTGAAGGTCCTGTCAGGGCAAGGGGGGACTTACAGTTAATCAGTTCTAAGGCTTTTTGCTGCTCCTTGAGCGCTTGTGTAATGTCGCTTTTTAGAAAGCACTCTAAGCTATATAGTGCATTGTTGATTGTGTTTTCAAAAACATGTATAGGGAAAAATACACAGCGTTTTTTATCGGTGAGCCTAGCTAGGTCAAATGTCTTTTTTGCAGCGCAGTCACTAAACGAAAACACCAGGCTATTTTGATCCAGTGACTGAGCTTGCATAATATTTTTTGTCGTAAAGTGCTGAAGACTACAGTACTCAAGAAACTGGGGTGAGTCGGAAGTGATCACAAGGTTTCCCTTGTCCAGCACTGTGGTTTTGGGCGCTATCATAGGGTGGGCTCCTACTTGCGAAGGCGCCAAAGCCTAAGCCTTGGCGCTTCAGTGCTTCAATTAAGGCCACGACAGCGGTGGCCAGGTAAACGCTTCTGAATCAGGCGTTTTTCGATTGAGCTGTTGTTCGTTCGATTGATCTAAGGTTTTCATTTTGCCTCCTATCTTATTGATCCGGTTCTGTTTGTAAGCACCCCGTTGGGCGGGGTGAAAACATTAGCTCTCCAAAGGGGGCAGATTGAAAGTATTGAATGATGGTTTTTATATGTATTTATTTTAAGTCAGAGGTCTTTATGATTTTTTACGAAGTCTGTAAGTAACGTCTGTACGTAGCATCTGAAAATATAGTTTCTCGTGTCTGGCTGTTGCGCTCGTAAAGTTTCAAGGCGTAGTTTTTGTACTTCTGGCTTTTACGGTGCAGGAGATGCAGATATGTATCCAAGCAGAAAAGTTATAAGTGCCGCCGAACTGAAACGAGCCCTGACATTAGAGGATCTAACCGACCTCAACCTCGAGCCGCACGCAGTGCGACTATTGCTTGATCAAATTCTCCAAGGCCTGACCTCACGTCATTGGCCTGACCCTCAGTGGCTGGAAGGGCCGCGTGTGGTTTCGGCCCACGATAACTACGGCCTGCTCGGCTACGACACCCGCGAAATTACCCTGGGCAGTGCCCACACCCGGTGGGTTGATGACATCAGCCTGCTGCGTACTCAAACCACCAGTTTGATTCCGGCAGCGTTACAGCGGGCCAGTGAAAACCGCCAGCCTGGGCAGATGAGGCTGTTGGCGGCGCCCGGCATGACATTTCGACGTGATAGCCGTGATCGCTGGCATTGCGCGGAACCGCATCAAATGGACCTGTGGGTATTGGGCGAGCCGCAGCTTGCTGAGCGGGACCAGCTACTGCGCCTGGTGGGAGACATCCTGGACATTGCGGTGCCCGCCATGGAATGGGTGTTCTCGGACAGCCCCCACCATTACACCGAAGGTGGTATCGAGGTGAACTTGATCCTTGATGGAGAACCGATCGAGGTGTTGGAGTGCGGGTGCATCGCCCGGTCGTTACTTGAACGCTTGAATATCGATCCGCACCACCACGGCGGCTTGGCTTTGGGGATGGGCCTGGATCGTTTGACCATGCTGCGCAAGGGCATTCCGGATATTCGACTCCTGCGTGATACCCATCCCCGCGTCAGGGCGCAAATGTTCGACTTGAAGCCGTGGCAGCCGATTTCTCGATTGCCTTCGATTACCCGAGACATTTCTCTTGCGGTGACGCCGGGGCAAAGCGAAGAAGTTATCACTGAGAAGATGCTGCTCGCCGCAGGTGAGGACGCAGCGTGGGTGGAAGAAATGCAGATCAAGGGGCGCTGGTCTCGAGATGAGTTGCCAGCGCAAGCAATCGCTCGCCTGGGGTTGTTGCCTGGGCAAGAGAACATCCTGCTTCGTATCGTGTTACGCGATTGCTCGCGATCCATCGGTTCGCGGGAGGCCAACGCGCTATACGAGCGTATCCAGGCAGCGTTGCACGAAGGCGCAGAGGGCGGCGGCTACAGGCTCCCTCCGTCCGACTAAGCGCGAGCCTTCACGTACTCTCCCGCACCTGCAACTCAAACCCCATATCCACCACCGGCTTGGCGATCTTGTTACCCGCCATGATCATCAGCAAGTGCTCCGCCGCACGCCGGCCGATGGCTTCGCGGGGCGTGCTGATGCTGCTCAGGCGCGGCACCATGAAGGAGGATGCGGGCAGGTCGTTAAAACCCAGCACCGCGACGCGTTGCGGCACGTTGATGCCATGGCGCATGGCTTCCAACAGTGCACCTTGGGCCAGGTCGTCGTTGCCGAAGAAGATCGCATCCACATCGGGATGAGCCGCCAGCAGCTGTAAAAACAGTTCGCCACCCAGGCCGACCGACGAAGGGCGCGGGGTCAGCAATTCCAGCGCCGGGTCGTACAGGCCGGCGTTTTGCAGTGCTCGGCGGAAACCTTCGCCACGCAGCAACGTGCGTTGATCCAGTTGCGCGCCGATGTAAGCCAAGCGTTTGTACCCACGGGAGAGCAGATGCGCCGCTGCCGTTTCCCCGGCGGCCAACTGCGAGAAGCCTACGCAGTTCACGCCGGCATTCGGGTCCAGGTCCATCATATATACGCAGGGCACGTTGCTGGCCTCGACCATCCGTCGCGCGCTTTCGGTGCGGTCGAAGCCGGTCAGCAGCAGACCTCGAGGCTGGTAGGCCATGTAGTTGCGCAGCAGGTTTTCTTCTTCGTCACGCGAATAGTGGAAGTTACCGATCAGTACTTCAAAACCCTTGGGCCGCAGCACCTGGTGAATGGCTTCCAATGTTTCGATAAACAGCAGGTTGGACAAGGACGGCACCAGCACCACTACCGAATGGCTCTGGGCCGACGCCAGCGCACGGGCAGCGGGGTTGACCACGTAGTTGAGTTCGGCGGCGGCTTGCTGGACTTTTTCCACCAGTTCGGCGGCGACGGTGCTGATACCGCGCAGGGCGCGGGAGGCGGTGATCGGGCTGACGCCGGCCAGACGGGCAACTTCATTCAATGTGGGGCGACCGGTGGTACGGGTATTTTTATCGTTCTTGGAGGTCATCAGGCGGCTTGCCAAACAAAAATCGAGGCACTAAGGTAGCGCTGTCTCCAAACGGCTGCAAATGCTTGAACGTTGGGTTGCCTGATCCCGTTCAAATGATTGGAGCGGATGCACGCGTCACTCCATAAAAAAAGACAAGACGGCGCGGGAAAAGCCTGTTTTTGCACTAGCCTTACAGCGTGCAAAGGTAGCGCTATCTGCGTCCTGAGGTGTTTATGAGTCAACCTGTTACTGCCCTGGTCATCATGGGTGTTGCCGGCTGTGGCAAAACCAGCGTTAGCGAGGCCCTGTGCCGTCTGAACGGCGCCACCGCCATTGAAGGCGACAGCTTTCACCCCGCCGCGAACATCGAAAAGATGAGCGCCGGCCACCCCCTCAACGACGACGACCGCGCCGGCTGGCTCGACATCCTCTGCGATGAACTGCGCCGTTCGCTCAAGGCCGGGGAGCATCCGGTGCTGACCTGTTCTGCGCTGAAAAGGAAATACCGCGATCACCTGCGCGAAGCCGCGCCGGGCCTGGGCTTTGTGTTCCTGGAGCTGACCCGTGAAGTGGCCGCCGACCGCGTGTCCCATCGCCCGGGCCATTTCATGCCGGCCAGCCTGATCGACAGCCAGTTCGCCACTCTTGAATCGCCCAAGGGCGAGCCGCTGACCCTGGCCCTCAACGCCAGCGAAGACAGCGTCGAGGAGCTGGCCGAGCAGACCAACGCCTGGTGGCTCAAGCACGGCTTTGAACCTAATCACTAATTTTTTGCCGGAAAGATAGCGCTATCCCCGGCAGGAAGTTCAACACCCGCTTTAATAACAACAACAAACAGGAGAGACCCCCCATGTTTGGCATGTCCCACGAGTCATACCTGCTGCTAGACGCAGTAGTCACTATCATCGGGTTGATCGTTCTGATCACCAAGTTCAAGGTGCACCCGTTCATTGCACTGATCATCGCGGCCGGTTTCCTCGGCCTGACCTCGGGCATGCCCGTGGACAAGATCATCAAGGCGTTCCAGGACGGTTTCGGCGGGGTGCTCGGCTTTGTCGGCATCATCCTCGCGCTGGGTACCATGCTCGGCAAGATGATGGCCGAATCCGGCGGCGCCGATCAGATCGCCCAGACGTTGATCCGCGCCTTCGGCAAGGACAAGGTCCAGTGGGCCATGATGTTCGCCGCGTTCCTGGTGGGCATCCCGCTGTTCTTCGAGATCGGCTTTGTGCTGCTGATCCCGCTGGTGTTTATCGTTGCGCGCCGCACCGGTGTGTCGCTGATCAAGATCGGTATTCCGCTGCTCGCCGGCCTCTCGGCAGTGCACGGCCTGGTGCCGCCGCACCCGGGCCCGCTGCTGGCCATCGGCGTGTTTGGCGCGGATATCGGCAAGACCATCCTGTATGGCCTGATCGTCGCACTGCCCACCGCCATTATCGCCGGCCCGATCTTCGGTACGTTCATCGCCAAGTACATTCCGGGCAACCCGTCCCAGGAACTGGTGGATCAACTGGCCCGCGAGACCGATAACAAATCGCTGCCAAGCTTCGGCATCACCCTGGTCACCGTGCTGCTGCCGGTGTTTTTGATGCTGCTCAAGACCTTCGCCGACATCGCGTTTGCCGAAGGCAACGTAGTGCGCAACTGGATGGACATGATCGGTCACCCGATCACCGCGCTGTTGCTGGCGTTGCTGCTGTCGCTGTACACCTTCGGCCATCGCCAGGGCATCCATTCCAAGCAGATCCTCAAACTGCTCGACGCCAGCCTTGCGCCGACCGCCGCGATCATCCTGATCATCGGTGCCGGTGGCGGTTTCAAGCAGATGCTGGTGACCAGCGGCGTGGGCGACGTGATCGGCCACATGGCGGTGAATGCGCAGATCAACCCGATCCTGCTGGCGTGGCTGGTGGCGGCGGTGATTCGTGTGGCAACCGGTTCGGCCACCGTGGCGACCATTACCGGCGCGGGCATCGTGGTGCCGGTGGTGGGCATGATCCCAGGGGTTAACCGCGAGCTGCTGGTGCTGGCGACGGGGGCGGGCTCGTTGATCCTGTCGCACGTTAACGACGCGGGGTTCTGGTTGGTGAAGCAGTACTTCAACATGACCGTGGCCGAGACATTCAAGACCTGGACGGCGATGGAGACCATTCTGTCGGTGGTGGCACTGATCTTCATCATGCTGCTGTCGTTGGTGGTGTAAGCCACACCACTCAACCAATGTGGGAGGGGGCTTGCCCCCGATAGCAGGGTGTCAGTCACTGCATGTGGTGACTGATTCACCGCCATCGGGGGCAAGCCCCCTCCCACTTTTTGACCGAGTCGGGCGCTGATCTTCGTCATGTTGCTGTCGTTGCTGGTGTAAGCCACACCACCACAGCAGATATGGGAACCCAATCCAATGTGGGAGGGGGCTTGCCCCCGATAGCAGGGTGTCAGTCACTGCATGTGGTGACTGATTCACCGCCATCGGGAGCAAGCCCCCTCCCACAATTTTGACCGAGTCGGGCGCTGATCTTCGTCATGTTGCTGTCGTTGCTGGTGTAAGCCACACCCCGCAACAAAAGCTGGAAACCCAATCCAATGTGGGAGGGGGCTTGCCCCCGATAGCAGGGTGTCAGCCACTGCATGTGGTGACTGATCCACCGCCATCGGAGGCAAGCCCCCTCCCACAATTTTGACCGAGTCGAGCGCTGATCTTCGTCATGTTGCTGTCGTTGCTGGTGTAAGCCACACCACCACAGCAGATATGGGAACCCAATCCAATGTGGGAGGGGGCTTGCCCCCGATAGCAGGGTGTCAGTCACTGCATGTGGTGACTGATTCACTGCCATCGGGGGCAAGCCCCCTCCCACAATTTTGACCGAGTCGGGCGCTGATCTTCGTCATGCTGCTGTCGTTGCTGGTGTAAGCCACACCACCACAGCAGATATGGGAACCCAATCAAATGTGGGAGGGGGCTTGCCCCCGATAGCAGGGTGTCAGCCACTGCATGTGGTGACTGATTCACCGTCATCGGGGGCAAGCCCCCTCCCACTTTTTGACCGAGTCAGACGCCGGGTTTTGCTACCAGCCCGTCCGCCCGGAACATCCCGCGAATCCCCCGCACCGCCTGGCGAATCCGGTCCTGGTTCTCGATCAGCGCGAAGCGCACGTGATCGTCACCATACTCACCAAAGCCAATCCCCGGCGATACACACACCTTCGCCTCCAGCAGCAGTTTCTTGGCAAACTCCAGCGAGCCCATGGCGGCATACTGCTCGGGAATCTTGGCCCAGACATACATCGACGCCTTCGGATTTTCCACCATCCAGCCCAGCTCATGCAGACCCTTTACCAGCACGTTACGGCGCTGACGATACTGCTCGGCAATGTCTTTCACACACTGCTGATCGCCTTCCAGCGCCGCAATCGCGGCGACTTGCAGCGGGGTGAAGGTGCCGTAGTCGTGGTAGCTCTTGATCCGCGCCAGGGCGTTGACCAGTTCCGGGTTGCCCACCATGAAGCCGATACGCCAGCCGGCCATGTTGTAGCTCTTGGACAGGGTGAAAAACTCCACCGCGATGTCCTTGGCGCCGGGCACTTGCATGATCGACGGGGCTTTCCAGCCGTCGTAGACGATGTCGGCGTAGGCCAGGTCATGCACCACCAGCACGTCGTATTGCTTGGCCAGGGCGATCACGCGCTCGAAGAAATCCAGCTCCACGCACTGCGCGGTGGGGTTGGACGGGAAGCCGAGGATCATCATTTTCGGCTTGGGGATCGAGCCGCGAATCGCCCGCTCAAGCTCAGCGAAGAAGTCCACGCCGGGCACCAGCGGCACCGAGCGTACTTGGGCGCCGGCAATCACGGCGCCGTAGATGTGAATCGGGTAGCTGGGGTTGGGCACCAGCACGGTATCGCCCTGGTCCAGGGTGGCCAGCATCAAGTGCGCCAGGCCTTCTTTGGAGCCGATGGTGACGATGGCTTCCGACTCGGGGTCGATGTCCACCTCATAACGATCTTTGTACCAACGCGAAATCGCCCGGCGCAGGCGCGGAATGCCTTTGGACGTCGAGTAGCCGTGGGTGTCTTCACGCTGGGCGACGGTGACCATTTTCTCCACGATGTGCGGGGGCGTGGCGCCGTCGGGGTTACCCATGCTCAAGTCGATGATGTCTTCGCCGCGCCGACGCGCAGCCATCTTCAGCTCGGCAGTGATATTGAACACGTAGGGGGGGAGTCGATCTATGCGCGCAAAGCGGCGCGGCGAACCTTGGTCTGCCATTGTTGCCTCGAGGTACGTAAGCGCCCGGAACCGTCCGAGCGACGTCGGCCACTGCGGTGGCCTGCGGGCAGACAATACGGTCGATGATGGCCAGTTGTCCAGATGCGTAGGAAAAATTTCCACATGGAGCGCGACGCGGATATGCCCCTATACTCGATGCGGGTTTGTTCCCTCATAAGAAGGAGACTGTTCGTATGGATCAGCAGACAAAACAACCGCTGGAGCCACGCATGGAAGCCGGCAAGGCCATGGTGATCGCCGGCGTTCAGGGGCGCTATTCGAAGGCTACCGTGGGCGATATCCCCAATCTGTGGGAGTTGTTCGACACGTGCATCAAGGACATCAAAAAGCGCGTCGGCGGCGTGACGTATGGTGTTTGCCATAACCCCAAGCACGGCGAATTCGACTACATGGCCGGTGTTGAAGTCCCGACCAAGGGCGATGTGCCGAGCAATTTCCAGTTCATCGAAATTGCGCCGCTCAATTACGCCGTGTTCACGCATTACGGGCCTGTGCGGGCGCTGGAACAGACGTACGAGCGCATCATGTTCGAATGGCTGCCGCATTCGGGCTACAAGGTGATGGGCGCGGATTTCGAGCGCTACAGTGCGGACTTTGACGGGAAAAAGGGCACCGGGACGGTGGAAATCTGGCTGCCGGTTGGACAGAAAGCCTGAGAGCCAGAACCGGGGGCGACTCAGCCCCCGAAGCTATTTTGATAACCTTGAGCGGATTGACGTATGGCGCTCGCCACCTCAGGCGCCAACCGGCAGTAGTCATCTTCGCGCTTGAGCACCATTTCAAGGGTCTGCAACAGCGCCTGGATACGCTCCTCGGGATGTTCGACTTCGCAGGTCCTGGCAAATTCGAGGATGCCCAGGCGCGAGGCGAATAACGATTTATTTCCGCCCAGGTCCAATGCCAGTGAGTCTTCCGGGATGTAAGCGGTGGTGTTCACGATGTCGTAGGCCGGTGCCAACCGCATATCTGATTTCACCGGATTGCTATAGAGCACGCCGAAATTCTTCAGATGGGCATCGCCATTACCCACGATGCAACTCAGCGCTACGCTATCGAACAATTGGTCCAGCGAACTGCGTTGATGCGCCGGGGCGCAGAACACGCGTACAGCCTTGGCTATGGCGGCGTAACTCTTGGTGTACTTTTGCTCGGCGGACAGGCCCATCAGCGCGGTCATGTCTTCGAAGCCCAGTGGGTTGAGCTGTGCGTCCCGATCGAAGCGCCGCATGATGAACAGCTTATGGTTGCGGGACAGATAAAACGGCGGTACGGGCAGGCCCGCGTCTCGGGCAATGGACATGCACAGGTATTCATTGATGGCCAACCCCGGAAACTCGTCGCGCCCGCTTTTAATAATCAGATCGTCGGTTTTCGAGGTGAATTTCTGTTCGGGCGTTTGTGGTTTTTCCGGCACCAATACTTTGGGTTGCACACCGGAAATACCTGCTCGCAGGATGTAGCGATCCACCAGCTCGACGAACAGATCTTCCGCGCCGTCCCACGCAAGAATTTCGTCGAGGTTTTCTCCGGTTGTGTGGGGGCTGTTGCGATGGATCAGCTCGTTCACCTGTTCAGAAGATACGAAAACCCGACCGATTGGCGCGCTGCTTCCCGAGAGCGCCAAGAGCAACATCGGGTCGACCTTCACCGTTTTGGCGAGGCGATTGCGCAGTTGCTCCAGCACGTAGCCTTCGGGCAAATTCATCTGAAAGATAGGGTGCAGGTCCCGGCGACGGTATTCTTCCGCGCGGACGGGCATCGACAGGCTGATTGCGCTGTCGGCTTTTGCGTTATCGCTATACCGGAACAAATAGTCTTGAGCACCGACCAGCACGCTGCCGCTGCCCCCTTGAGGCGTATGAACGCGTAGCGTGGAGCTATTCATTGAACAAGTCCTCCAGTTCCTCCAGGGTCGGCAAGGTCACAGGCACCAATTTGAATTCGCTGCCCAAGGCGGCGACCACCCGAGCATAGGCATTCATCGAGACCGAGAGGCTGCCTTTTTCGATTTCGATCAGTTTTTGCCGGGTAATTCCGGCCAACTTCGCCAGATCCACCTGCTTATATCCGCGATTCAAGCGCATGGTGCGCAGCTGGACGCCGAGTCGTTGAGTAATTACAGAAGTGTCCATGTCGCGTATACATTACTTTGCTGTTGTTAAGTTATGTATACGTTACATTTTAGCGCTGTCAACACCAGCCGTACTAAACACCCATCTCAACCTGCGCTCATACCCAATCTTTCCCCTGTAAGCCTCACCGCTATCCACCCAACCGGCTGCCAGATACAACCCCATCGCCGCTTCATTGTCCGCATCCACCGACAATTCCAGTGCCTTGATCTGCGGCCACGCCTGTAGCGCCACCTCCGGCAGCGCCTGCAAACAGGCCTTGCCAAACCCACGACCCTGCTGATGCCGATCGACCTGCAACGCATGCAGCGTCGCACTGTGTTCGTCGGCCCAGTGGGGCAGGCAAGGTGGGCGTTTGAGGAGCAGGAAGGCTACCGGCCGCTCGTCGGCGAGCAGGGCGAAGCCTTTGATAGCGTCGGGGTTGGGATTGACCAGCAGGCTGTTCAGCGCGCAATAGATATCACCGGAATACGCCAGTTGTTCTGGATTGACTTCCAGTCCGTCGAGCTGCTGTTTTTGTACAGCACTCAGCGCCTGATAGGGGACGAGGCGGGTTTCCATGTGCGGCATATCCGAAATCCTACAAAGAGGGCGGATTCTAGCGTTTTTGCCGTAGGCGACATTATTTTTGTGCGGACTGTCGATTTGCCTGCAGCGCGTTCCTGGCCGAGTCGCCCGAGCGCCTCGACAGCGCGTTTCCTCGAACAACGCCTGGCCGAACTCCAAGCCCATCAACAGTGACTCACTCAAGCATCTTGCCCAGCAACCAACTGCCCGCCGGCCCCGGTGGGTTTTGTCGCGACCACACCGCATCCACCGCCACCGAGCGGGGCCAGCTGCGCACCTTGAGTTCGACCAATTGCCCACCGCCAAAACGCTCCACCAGCCAGCGCGGGATCGGAGCCCAGCCGAAGCCCAGTTGCGCCATCTCCATCAACATCAGGTAACTGGGGGCCGACCATACGCGCTGGGGGCTGCGGTTTTCATTGGGATTGATGATGCTCGCCAAGCGCAACTCCCGGTGCAGCTGCAGCGTCTGCGGGTGAACCTTGGCCAGGCTTGCCAACGGGTGTTTACGCGAGACGAACAGCGCGATTTCGGTACGTTCTTCAACGGGGGCAAACGTCAGGTCCGGCGGGTAAACCTCCTGCTGTTCGATAAACGCGATGTGTGTGCGGCCACTTTGCACCAAGGCGATCAAGTCTTCGCATTCAGCGATCAGGCATTCCAACTCAAGGTCCGGGTAGCGTTGTTCAAAGGCGCTGAGGGCAACCTCGAAGTGGTCGGACTGGTAGGTATCGGACATGGCGATACTCAGCTTCGGCTCCAGCCCCTGGGCCAGTTGGCTCGCCGCCAACTCCAGCCGGCTGCTGGCCTCCAGCACCTGCTCCGCACGCTGCAGCAACACCTGGCCGGCCGGCGTCAGCGTCGGTTTGCGGCTGCTGCGATCGAACAGCACCACGTCCAAGTCAATCTCCAGGCTGGCCACCGCCGCGCTGATGGTGGACTGACTCTTGCCCAGCTTACGCGCCGCCCCGGAAAACGAGCCTTGGGTTGCCGCCTGGACAAATGCCTGGAGCACTTCATGGGACGCCATGAGTATCGCCTTGATCGATGGTTATTAGTTATGAAGTATCGACTCAAGGGGTAATCATGGCAACCATCGTCCTTCACGGAGCCGGGTCATGAACCCTACCAAGTCGATGACTGAACGCGTTTTGCAAGCCTTGGGTTTTGAAGGTTTGGCGTTGTTGATCTGTACGCCCTTGCTGGTCTGGGTGACCGGCCGACCGGCCCTGGAAATGGGCGCGGTGACCCTGGGCATCAGCTTGCTGGCGCTGAGCTGGAACGTCATTTTCAACAGCTTCTTCGACCGCCTTAAAGTGCGCCTGCAGCTGCCCAGCGGCGGCTGGACGCGGGTGCTGCACGCGCTGCTGTTCGAAGGTGGCTTGATCCTGCTGGCGGTGCCATTGATTGCCGCCTTGATGAAGATCAGCCTGTTGGAAGCCTTCATCCTCGACATCGGGGTGCTGCTGTTCTTCCTGCCGTACACCTACGTCTATCACTGGGGCTATGACGTGGTACGCGAAAGGGTTGCCAGCAAGACCCCGATTTCCCTGTGAGCGCCAGGCGCCTACAGGAACATGCCGCCGGAAGCCTCAATGCGCTGGCCGGTAATCCATTGACTGCCATCGGCCAGCAGCAGCGAGATGGCGCCGCCAATGTCATCGGGTAAACCGGCGCGGCCCAAGGCGGTGTTGTTGGCGACCATGGCATTGATGTCAGCGTTGTCGCGCACCGCACCACCGCCGAAGTCGGTTTCAATCGCACCAGGGGCGAGGATATTCACGCTGATGCCACGCGCGCCCAGTTCCTTGGCCTGGTAACGGGTCAGCACCTCCATTGCGCCTTTCATGGCCGCGTAGGCGGCGTAGCCCGGCAGGCTGAAACGCGCCAGGCCGCTGGACACATTGAGAATGCGCCCACCGTCGCGAATCAACGGCAACAGCTTCTGTGTCAGAAAAAACGGGCCCTTGAAATGAATCGCCACCAGTTGGTCGAACTGGGCTTCGGTGGTTTCGGCAAAGCTTGCATGCAGGCCGATACCGGCGTTGTTGATCAGAAAATCAAAGTGGTTCTGTGCGAAAGCATCCTTGAGCGCGCCGGTAACTTCAGCGACGAACCCTGCGAACGTCGCGCTCTGGCTCACGTCCAGTTGCAACATGGCGGCGCGGCCGCCCAGTTGTTCGATCTGCGCCACTAACGCCTGGGCCTCGTCGGCCTTGCTGTGGTAGGTACCGATGATATCGACGCCCTGTGCGGCAAGGTGCAGTGCAGCACTTTTGCCCAAGCCGCGGCTGGCGCCGGTGATCAGTGCGATTTTACGTGGGGTCATGCTGCAGTCCTCTGAAGTGATGGTGGGACTGAGTGTATTTGTACGCCGGCAACGTGATAAACATGGTTATATCGGAATCACTGGTCGGGCAAGGCGAACAATCCCATGAATAAACTGGAGCTGCTGCGCACGTTCGTGCGTGTCACCGAACTGTCGAGTTTCACCCAGGCTGGCGAGAGCCTTGGCCTGCCGCGCTCCACCGTCTCCGAGCAGGTGCGGACTCTAGAAGAACTGCTCGGTGCGCGCCTGTTGCAACGCACCACGCGCAGGGTGCAGGCCACCCAGGACGGTCGGGTGTTGTATGAGCGCAGCAAGGATTTGCTGGCGCATATGGAGGAACTGGAAGGGCTGTTCCGACAGGACGAAACACAATTGGCCGGCAGCATCCGGGTGGACATGCCCAACGCGATGGCGCGCACCTTGATCGTGCCCAACTTGCCCCCGTTCATGGAGCGGCATCCGCTGATCGACATGCAGATCAGCAGCTCGGACCGCCAGGTGGACCTGATCGCCGAAGGCTTCGACTGTGTCGTGCGCGTGGGCGCCCAGCCCGATCAAAGCGTGGTGGCGCGGCGGGTGTGCAGCCTGCCCATGGTCAACTGCGTGAGCGCGGCGTATGTGCAGCGCTACGGCAGGCCCGAAACCCTGGCGGACCTTGAGCACCATCAACTGGTGCATTACGTAAGGCCGCTGGGCGCACGCTCGGCGGGGTTCGAATACGTGCAAGGCGGCAAGGTGCAGCGGCTGCCGATGGCCGGGCGCGTGACCGTCAACAGCACCGATGCGTACCAGGCGGCGTGCCTGGGGGGCTTTGGCATCATTCAAGTGCCACGCCTGGGCATCTGCGAATTGTTGAGCAGCGGCGAGCTGGTGGCGGTGCTGCCGGATTACCCTGCGCCGCCGCTGGACGTGTCGTTGCTCTACGCCGGCCAGCGGCATTTGCCCTTGCGCGTGCGGGTGTTCATGGAGTGGCTGGCGGCCACGCTGCACGCGCATCTCTAGAGGCGAACGTGGCTCAGAACAGTTGCGTGAACAGCCAGTAAAGGCTGCCCGACAACACAATCGCCGCCGGCAACGTCAGCACCCAGGCCATCAGCAAATTGCGGATGGTGCGCATCTGCAAGCCGCCGCCGTTGGCCACCATGGTTCCCGCCACACCCGATGACAGTACGTGGGTGGTCGACACCGGCAGACCGAACATGTCCGCCGCGCCGATGGTCAGCATCGCCACGGTTTCGGCCGAGGCGCCTTGGGCGTAGGTCAGATGGGTCTTGCCGATCTTCTCGCCCACCGTCACCACGATGCGCTTCCAGCCAACCATGGTGCCAAGCCCCAGGGCGATGGCCACTGCGATCTTGACCCACAGCGGGATAAACCGCGTGGCGCTGTCGATCTGTTGCTTGAACAGCTGCAGCTTGTCTTGGGTGTCGGCGTCGAAACCGCCGACCTTGCCCTTGTCCATCAAGCGAATGGTTTCGCTGGTCAGGTACATGTCGTTACGCACGTTGCCCACCGCTTCAGCCGGTACGGCGGCCAGGGAGCCATAGCCTTTGACCTCGGCACCGATGTGGCCGGTGATGGCGGCGAGGGCGGGCACCAATTCCGGGGTGGCTTCCTTGGTGCGCACATAGGTCGACAAGGTTGCGCGGGAGTCGGCGGGTGCCGGCTGCGGCACCGCCTTCACCAATGCAGCCTGGGTTACCTCGGCGACCGCCGCGAATTGCAGCGACTGATCGGCGGGCATGGTGCGGTTCAGCGCGTAGGCCATCGGCAGGGTGCCCACCAGGATCAGCATGATCAGGCCCATGCCTTTTTGCCCATCGTTGGAGCCGTGGGCGAACGACACACCGGTGCAGGTGACGATCAGCATGCCGCGAATCCACCAGGGCGGCGGGGTATCGCCTTGGGGCGCTTTATACAGCGAGCGGTTTTTCACGAAGGCGCGCAGGGCCAGCAACAGCAAGGCGGCAAACGCGAAGCCGATCAGCGGGGACAACAGCAAGGCGTAGCCGATTTTGGTGGCCTGGCTCCAGTCGACACCGCTGGTGCCATCGCGGCCATGCATCAAGGCATTCGCCACGCCCACGCCAATGATCGAACCGATTAGGGTGTGGGACGACGACGCCGGTAAACCCAGCCACCAGGTGCCGAGGTTCCACAGGATCGCGGCGATCAGCAGGGCAAAGATCATGGCGAAGCCGGCCGATGAACCCACCTGCAGGATCAGCTCGACCGGCAGCAGGGCGATGATGCCGAACGCCACCGCACCGCTGGAAAGCAGCACGCCGAGAAAGTTGAAAAAGCCCGACCACACCACCGCGAAATGCGGCGGCAGCGAGTTGGTGTAGATCACCGTCGCCACCGCGTTGGCGGTGTCGTGAAAGCCGTTGACGAATTCGAAGCCCAGGGCGATCAACAGCGCCACGCCGAGCAGCAGGAACGGCGTCCAGGTGGTGACCACCGTGCCCAGTTCGTGCATGTCATGCATCAGGCTATAGGCGGTGAACAACAGGCCCATGGCGAGTACGGCGAAGAACATGATCACCGTCACCAGGCCGGGCTTGGTGTCCAGGCGGGGTGTGGAGGCGGTGGGTGAGGCGTGGGGGGAGGCAGTCAGGGAAGGGGTGGCCATGCCGGAGCATCCAGTGTGATGAGGATGTCGCCCATGATCATTGCAGAATGTTACAGAGATGCTGCGGCAGGTCAGTGTTTAAGGGATATGCGGGTGCCGCTGGTCTGTTAGGCACCGTGCGATGATCGTTCCCACGCTCTGCGTGGGAATGCTTCCTGGGACGCTGCGCGTCCCGCCAATACTGCGCACGGCGACGCAGAGCGTCACGGGCTGAATTCCCACGCGGGAGCGTGGGAACGATCTTCATTGCATTTCAATTCAGTAATCCTTGCGCTTCCTGAATGCCCAGCGCCCGGCAATCAAGGTAAAGGTCGCCACCAGCGCGACCAGGATCCAGAAGCCCTCCGGGTCGGTGGACAGCGGTACGCCACCCACATTCATGCCAAAAAAACCGGCGATGATATTGATCGGCAGCGCCAGCACCGTCACCACCGTGAGGGTGAACAGGGTGCGGTTGCTCTGTTCGTTGAGGTTGGCGGCGATCTCTTCCTGCAACAATTTGATGCGCTCGCCCAGGGCCGTCAGGTCGTTGATGATCAGCGCGAACTCTTCGGTGGATTTGCGCAACTCCTTCACGTCTTCCTTTTGCAGCCATTGCGGCGGCCGGTTGAGCAGGCGCAACAGCGAGCCCGGCTCCAGCGCCAGCAGGCGTTGCAAACGCACCAGTACGCGGCGCGCGGCACCGAGTTCGGCGCGGTTGGTGGACAGGCGCGAGGACAGCAACTGGTCTTCGATCTGGTCGACGCTGAGGCTGGTCTTGCGCACGATTTGCGTCAGTACTTCGCCCTGGTCGCGCAGCAAATGCACCAGCAACTCCAGCGGCGAGCGGAAGCGTTCACCGGCTTTCACCGACGAGCGCAATTTATCCACCGAGTGCAGCGGTTGCAGGCGCGCACTGATCAGCAGGCGACTGCGCGCACACACCCACAACGTGGAAATATCCGACGACACCATGCTGCTGAAGTTGAATACCACGTCGTTGACCACCGCCAACAGGGCGGAATCGACGTGCTCGATGCGCGTGGAGCGCGAGCCTTCGTGCAATGCTTCGAAGAACTCTTCGGGCAATTCCAGGTGGGCTTGCATCCAGCGCTCACAGGCGGCGTGGGCCAGGTTCAGGTGCAGCCAGAGAAAGGCTTGCGGATCGCCGGGTTGTTGCAGGTACGCAAGCGCGGTGGCCGAGTCAATCTGCTCGCCCTTTTCGCCGGGCAGAAAGCGGAAACCGTAAAGCAGGCCAAACAGATCGGGATCCTGATGGGCGTGATCGATGCTGTGGTTCATGGAGGCTCGCAGACAAAGCGCCTGTAGGACGTTTCACAGGTTCGCATGCGCGAATCATTGCAAGGCGCGATGACGGTTATGTGACGGTCTGGCGAGCGCCCATAAAAAAACGCGCCACCCGGAGGTGGCGCGTTTTTGAGTTTGAACTCAGGTGTCTAGCTTGTCTTCCAGCACGGCGCCTGTTTTGGCGTCGAGCTTCACTTCCCATTTCTTGCCAGTGGTGTCGGTCAGGTCCACTTCGTAGACCAATACGCCGCTGTTATTGTGGTCCAACTCGGTGTCGTTGATCGTTGCGCCAGCGTGTTTGGCGACGGCCGCAGCGTTCAGTTGATCGAACTTCATCACGGCACCGGACTTGAGCAGGCCTTCAATGTGATCCGGACGAACATCAGCCTGTGCCAAACCGGCAGTCAGGGTGAGGGCAGTGGCGGCGAACAGAGTGGTCAAGGTTTTCATGGTGTGTGTCCTTCTGGTTGAACTGTTTAAGTGGCGCCAGATTAACCGGCGCAACTTAACTCATGCTTAATGGCTGACTGCCACAAACGCCTCAGTACTTATGGTCGTTCAGCAGGTCCTGCACGCTGGACGACGGCCAGCGCTTGTAAAACTTCAGCAGTTCGGCAGCGCGGTTGGTAAAGATGCCATCGACGCCGGCCTTCATCACCTTGTCGAAATCAACCGGTTCATCCACGGTGTACACATGCACCAGCAGGCCCTTGTCGTGGGTCAGCTGGTTCATTTCAGGCTTGACCAGGTCGGTGTAGCTCTGGTCGCCGTGGTCGGTCAGCTCCGCCGAAGGGCCAGTGCCGATGGCGCCCAGGCTCTTGGCCTGGTCGACCCATTTTTCGAACTCGGCCGCGTCCTTTGGTTCCTGCTTAGCGTAATAGGCGGCTTTGGTCGGCTCGCCGGATTCGGCGAAGGGCACTTTGGACTTCGGTTCGATGCTGCCTTCACCGACCCACAACAGCAGGATCTTCGGCGTGTTGGGCATTTCTTTCTGCAGTTCTTTCAGGCTGGCCACCTCGAAAGTTTGCAGCACCACGCGGCCCTTGCCTTGGCCGACACCGGTGTTGCTCTTGCCCAGCTTGGAGCCGGCGGAACTCAACCAGCCCTTGTCCAGCAGCTTGTTTTTCAGGTCGGCCTCGATGCCCGGAAATTGCTTGGGCTCCTTGGTCTCGATGTACAAGCCGGGTTTGTGTTGCGGGTTGCCTTCGGCAATTTTGATGATGTCATCCAGGCTCTGGATTTTCAGGCCGACGAAACCAGGGCGTGCGCGGTCCGGGTAGGCGGCGTTGAACCAGCTGCCGGCGTCGAGGGTTTGCAGTTCTTTCCAGGTGAACTCGTTGGCCGGCGCGTCTTTGCGCTCGGGGAACTTGGTCGCCACGTCGGTGGTGCGTTGCAGGTTGTTGTCGTGCAGGGCGAACAATACGCCGTCCTTGCTGCGCTGCAGGTCCAGCTCCAGGTAGTCGGCGCCCAGGTCGCGCGCGACCTTGTAAGCGGCGGCGGTGGACTCGGGGGCGTCATAGGAGGCGCCACGGTGGGCGATCACGGCAGGGTAGGGAATGCCTTCGTTTGTCGCCAATTCAGCCGGGCTGATGGGGTCGGCAGCCTGTGCAGGGCCAAGGCCGAGCATCAGCGCCAGCAGCAGGGCACTCCCTAGAGTGGCGGGTACCGGGCCGTTGGTTAACGTGACAGGCATATGCGAAGTCCTTTCGTGGAGGTAACTTTGAGAAGGTGTCCTTTTTAACAATTGATTGCGAAAGGCGCTATCACCAAACCGACATTAACGTGTGCGCGGGCCAATTTCGTCGGTTTTTTTGTGATGCATTGCAGTACTCTTAGCCGAAGCTGTCCCGTTAGAGGACGGTATTTTCTGCCACGCGTGTAAACCATCTTTCCAGTCCCAGTAGGACTTTTCAGTGAGGTTTACCATGCGCATCACTTCCGAACTTATCTGCCAGGCCGCCGACCAACTCCACGGTTTTGTCGGTCTGAACCGCAAGACGGGCCAGTACATCGTGCGTTTCAGCGAAGATGCCTTCGGCATGGACGTGGCCGATGACGGCATCATTCCCACAGCCGAGTTCGTCTGGGAATCGGCTGCCGACCACAGCATGATCCTGTCCCGAGCGCGCATTCAGTTGCTGCTCGCACAGAACATTGACGATCGCATCAACATCAGCGAACCGCTGCGGGTGTATATGCGCCGGGTTGAGATCCCGCAGATCAGTGCGGTGCGTAGTTTGGTCAGTTAAGCGCAGGCCATTTGCAGCGTAGGTATCTACACAAATTTGGTTCGGCCCCGAACCAGTGGCGGCTCGGAGCCGAAGTCTCTTTAACTGATGCCCCGCGTTCCAAATGTGGGAGGGGGCTTGCTCCCGATGGCGGCCTCAGGGCCGACCAGGATGTTGGATCAGGGCGAGTACATATCCGTTGCTGCGGTAACGGCGGCTTAGGGTTCCGCCCTGACGGCGGGTCACTTTGGAAAAGAGCCCCAAAGTAACCAAAGGGCTCTTGCCCCACCACTCGGCACCTCGCCTAGGCTCGGTGTGCCCGTAATCCGACAGTGATTTGGGGGGCCGCCGCCACGCGCCATCCATGGCGCGGGGCGGCTAAACCGGCATCCCTGCCGGTTTACCCCCCAAATCACTATCGAATTGCGGCCAGCGTGGTTTAACGGGGCGCTTAAGATCAAGAGCAAGATCAAGAGCGGCTCGCTTCGCATCGTGGTTAGCGTAGGCCGCTGCTACACACTTGTGTAGATACCTATGCATTTTGCAGACGCACGATCATTCAGTGTGGAAGCTATAGGCCCGCTCCACCTTGCACACGCGGGTATGAAACGCTGTGTACCAGAGGGAGCGCCCTTGCTCGCGCACCTGCTGATGTTCGGCCTGCTGTTTCCAGGCCAGGATCGCCGCTTCGCTGCTCCAATAAGACACGGTGATCCCCAGGCCCTCTTCCCGCGCCGATTCCACGCCCAGAAATCCCGGCTGTTCACGCGCCAGTTCCAGCATGCGCGTGGCGGCCTGACCGTAGCCCTGGTCGCCATCGGTGCGCAGTGAGCTGAAGATTACCGCGTAGTAGGGCGGCGCCGGCGTTCTGGCGATCATGCCGAGGCCTCCTGGCACGCCGTGAGCAGGGCAATCGCCAGCGGCGGCGTGATGCCTTTGAGGGCGGCGCGTTCGGGTTGGAACAGGGTGGCGACGAAAAACGGGTGGTTCAGCAGCTCCACCGCTCGAAGGTCGTTTGCAGCGTCGTGACCGCTGGCAATCATCTCTCCTTCAAGCAGTGCATGAGCGAACTCGGGGTTGATGCCGTAGCGGCACCGATAACCTTCGTGGATATCCAGGCTGCCATAGGCTTGCGCGATACGGGTGTAGGGCTCCAGGCGCACGGTGTCGTCGGCCTCCACCAGCGCACAACTCAACGGCGTGATGACGGCACGTTTAGCGCCCGGTACCAACTCGCCGTGTTCGGCATCCGCCCAGCCCAGCACGTTGCGGGCATATTCCAGCACCGCGTGCTGAAAACCACCGCAAGTGCCGAGGAAAGGCCGTCGCTGTTCGCGGGCGAACCGGATGGCTCGCAGTGCGCCTTCGGTGTCGCGATACGGGCTGGCGGGCACGCACCAGAAACCGTCGAACCCGTGCAGCGAGGCCGTGGCGGTGATGGTGTCGGTGTCGAGCCATTGCACCTTGACGCTCAGCTTCAAGGCTTGGGCTGCTTGTTGCAGCGCCACGGGAATGGCCTGGTGCGCAATCACGTCAGGGTTGTAATCGCCGATCAGAGCGAGGTGCAGCGGGGCGTCTTTCATCGTGTGATCCCATGGCTTGTGGTGTCCTGAGGGGCACTATAGATTGGCGCTCACGCAATCAATATTGGCATTTGCCCAC
This sequence comes from Pseudomonas sp. R4-35-07, assembly GCF_003852235.1. Lineage (NCBI taxonomy): Bacteria > Pseudomonadati > Pseudomonadota > Gammaproteobacteria > Pseudomonadales > Pseudomonadaceae > Pseudomonas > Pseudomonas sp. R4-35-07. Next base: position 4,458,481 of record NZ_CP027732.1, on the reverse strand, counting down.
ATGCTCAATGCAGCCGTGCACTATCAAGTCGACTATAACGACCTGTCGCTGGTCCTCGCCCTGGTTCGCGGCGGCACCCTGGCGCGGGCTGCCGGGCTGCTGCGGGTGGATGTGTCCACAGTGTTCCGGGCGGTGCGGCGCCTGGAAGCTGCCCTTGGCCAGACGTTGTTTGAAAAAAACCGTGCCGGTTATCTGCCCACCGGATTGGCCACCCACTTGGCGCAACAGGCCGAGCGCGCAGAACTTGCCCTAGAGGCCGCGCGCATCGGTGTGGAGCAGGGCGGGGAAGTGATCAGCGGCACGGTGCGCCTGACCTGCACCGACGCTGTGCTGCAAGGTCTGCTGCTGCCGGCCCTGGCCAAGTTCATGGCGAATTATCCGGCGTTGATCCTGGAACTGAGCACCTCCAATGATTTCGCCAACCTCAGCCGCCGCGATGCCGATATCGCGCTGCGTCTGACCAGCAAGCCGCCGGAGCATCTTGTCGGACGTTGCCTGGGGACGGTGACGTATCAGGTGTGCGCCAGCGCCGACTATGCGCGTCGGCATGCAGGCCAGGAGCTGGCTGACCTGGCCTGGATCGCGCCGGACGACTTTTTACCCGACCATCCCACAGTGGCCTGGCGCCGTGAGCATCTGCCGGGCGTGCGTCCCGGTTATCATTGCAACAGCATGCAGTCGGTGGCCGAGTTGGTGCGCGCCGGGCTGGGGGTGGCGGCGCTGCCGGATTTTCTGATAGGCGATGGCCTGCAACCACTGGGCTGCGCATTGGCAGGGCATGACACGGCGCTATGGCTGTTGACGCGCCCCGACTGCCGGGCGTTGCGTTCAGTGGTGACCCTGTTTGATGAGCTGGGGCGACATGTAAGCGGGTTGCGCAATTAGGTTTTGCGCACAAATTGCTCATGTATTTCGCACGTCAGGGTTTCGATACGTTCGGTCAGCTGTTTAGTCATTTCCGTCAGCCGCGTGTTTTGTTCCAGTAGCTCCAGCAACTGTTTGGTGGTTTGTGCGGCCTGGGCCTGGCGTGCGGTATTGGCGGTGGCCAGGGCTTCGCGGTGTTGTGCGTCGGCGTCGGACTGGGCTTTGTCGCGCGCAGCCTGGCGCGTCTGGGCCAGCAGGATCAACGGCGCGGCGTAAGCGGATTGCAGGCTGAAGGCCAGGTTGAGCAGGATGAATGGGTATACATCGAAGTGGGTAATGCCGGTAGCGTTCAGCACCACCCACAGCACCACAATGGCGGTTTGCGCGCCGAGGAAGGTCGGTGTGCCAAAGAACCGCGCAAAGGCTTCGGCCTTGAGGGCAAAGGTATCGTTGCCAAAGGTCGGTGCCAGGTGGGCGTGATGTCGGTGGAAGCGCAAGGGGTCGACAGGGGTTGGGTCGGGTTTTTCTGAGGTCATGGCGGGCTCGAGTCAGTGGCGTGAGGCATCACGCACTATAGACCCAGCCCTCGGCCCGCACATGAAGAAGCCGTCAGCGGTTGCCCCGCTCGTTGGCAAACGCGCTCACCGCCTGTACCGCCTCGCTGGTGCCTTCACGGATCTGCAGGATCACCGTACCGGCCTGGTTGGCCAGTTCCACGCCTTGGGCCGCACGGTCGCGGGTGGCGTCCATGCTGTCGATGGCCTGGCGGGTTTCGTCCTGGATCATGGCGATCATGCCGGAGATTTCCGCCGTGGAGCCGCTGGTACGCGCCGCCAATTGGCGTACTTCATCGGCCACCACGGCAAAGCCGCGGCCTTGCTCGCCCGCGCGGGCCGCTTCAATTGCGGCGTTGAGGGCCAGCAGGTTGGTCTGGTCGGCGATGCCGCGAATGGTGTTGACGATGGTGGTGATCTGTTGCGACCGCTCGCCCAGCTTGGCGATCAGTTGCGAAGAAGCGTCGATATCAACGGCGATGTCGCGCATGCCGGTGGCGGTTTTCTGAATCACCTCGGCGCCTTTTTCGGCCATGTCCTGGGTGTTCAGCGACAGGTGATAAGCCTGCGCAGCGCTTTGCGCGTCGGCCGCATGCTGTTGCACACGGGCCGTAACGTCCGAAGCGAACTTCACCACTTTGCACAGGCGCCCGCTGGCGTCGTACACCGGGTTGTAGTTGGCCTCCAGCCACAGCGTATTGCCGTGCTTGTCCACCCGCTCGAACTGGCCGCTGAACAGTTCACCCTGGTTCAGGCGCTTCCAGAACTCGCTATAGGCTGAGCTGCTGGCCAGCGCCGGGGTGCAGAACAGGCGGTGATGCTTGCCCTGGATCTGCGCCAGGCTGTAACCCATGCGCTGCAGGAAGTTGGCATTGGCGGTGATGATGGTGCCATCGAGGTTGAATTCGATCATCGCCATGGCGCGGTCGATGGCTTGCAGCTTGGCATTGGCTTCACTTTCGGCTTGCAGGCGGGGGGTGACGTCCATGGCGTACTTCACCACTTTGACCACGCGACCGGCTTCATCGCGTACCGGGTTGTAGCTGGCTTCCAGCCACACCGATGCGCCGTTGGCGCCTACCCGTTCAAAGGTGCCGGACTGGAATTGGCCGTTGCGCAGATGTGTCCACAGCTGGTTGTAGTCGGCGCTGCGCGCGAACGCCGGTGTACAGAACATCCGGTGGGGCTGGCCCAGGATCTGGTCGGCGCGGTAGCCCAGGGTCTTGAAGAAATTGTCATTGGCGCGCAGCACGGTGCCCTGCACATCGAATTCGATAACCGCCATCGAGCGCTCGATCGCGTCCAGCAGGCTGGCCTGTTGCGCAGTGGTGTGTTGCAAGGCGGTGATGGTTTTTTTGTAAGCGTTGAATAGCATGATCGGAAGCTCGAGCAGGCATGCGTATGAGGGATCCATGTAAATGCGCCTGACCCCGTAGGGCACCTGGGCCTCACGGTTGACTTGCTCATTGTCAGCTCCTTGTGCTGACAGAGGGGGGTGGAACAACGGGTTCAGAGTGATCGGCCTGCCAGGAAGTTCGCCTTCGGGGCGGCACATTTCTGGCGAGGCGACCAATGGCGGCATTGTGCTACTGCGGCGGACTGACCTCATAGCCTGCAAGGAACAGATCAATCGCCGATTCGATCACATGAGCCTGGGACGTTGCGTCGAGGGTAGGCTGGCCAAGGGTGATCTGCGGCCAGAACGCAAAGGCTTTGAGCAGGCTTTGTATCTGGTGAGCTGCGAACGCTGGGTCTTTGCAACTCAGGCGGCCGTCTTCCTGGGCGGCACGAACCCATTGGGTAAAGCCTTCTTCGCGCTCGCTCAAGCGGTTGACCATGTCTTGGGCCCGTTCCGGCGAATGAATGGTGGCCGCGATGGCCACGCGTGCCAGGTCGAGGAAGTTGGCATCCGCCATCATCTTCATTTTCGCTTCCAGCAACCCACGCAGTTGATTGCGTAGTGGTTGGTCGCGGCTGTACGCCACATCCAGTTGCGCGGCGCTGCTGGCCCACAATTGGTGCAGTATTTCGGCGAACAGCTCTTCTTTACTGGGAAAATGGTTGTAGACCGTGCGCTTGGAAACGCCGGCCGTGGCGGCGATCCTGTCCATGCTGGTGACCTCGAAGCCATGCTCGCGAAATTCGGCGATGGCCGCTGCCACGATGGCTTCGCGTTTACGGTCGGTGAGGCGTTGGGAGGCAGTCATGGAGGAGGTTCGGCTCAAAAATGAAATTACACTCGGCAGTTTACTTGCTTCGAGTTTTGTTGCAATGTAGAAACTACACTGTGCAGTGTAATTATGAGCGGACGCAGGAGTCACTCTGTAATGGCTACGATTTCAACACGTGTTGACCCGACACCCACTGCGCTCAGGCCTGCCGAGCGCGACCAGGGGCATTTCACCAACGACGCGCTGGTGCCCCACGGTGGCTTTGGCAAGACCTTGCGTATTTTTTGGAACATGTTGTTTAACAAGCCGCGCACCACAAGGCCGGTGGGCAACATCCCGGTACAACCCCTGACCCGCGAACACTTGGCGGCAGCCCCTGATCACAGCGTGTTCCGCCTGGGCCATTCAACCGTGTTGTTGAAAATGCGCGGTAAATTCTGGATCACCGACCCCGTGTTCGCCGAGCGCGCCTCACCGTTCAGTTGGGCCGGCCCCAAGCGCTTCCACCAACCCCCGATCAGCCTGGAAGAGTTGCCGCCGTTGGAAGCGGTGATCCTTTCCCACAATCACTACGATCATCTCGACCGCACAGCTGTGATCCAATTGGCCGACAAGACGCGGTACTTTCTTGCGCCCTTAGGCGTGGGAGACACCTTGGTCAAATGGGGGGTGGACGCCGCCAAGGTGCGGCAACTGGATTGGTGGCAGGGCACCGAGGTTGATGGCATTCGTTTTGTTGCCACGCCGGCGCAGCATTTTTCCGGGCGTGGCCTGTTTGACGGCAACCAGACCCTGTGGTGTTCCTGGGTGATGATCGATGACGCGCGGCGGATCTTTTTCAGCGGCGACACGGGTTATTTCGACGGCTTCAAGCGGATCGGCGAGCAATACGGACCGTTTGACCTGACCCTGATGGAAACCGGCGCCTATAACGTCGACTGGCCTCATGTGCATATGCAGCCGGAGCAAACGTTACAGGCGCATATCGACCTCAGGGGCCGCTGGTTGCTACCGATTCACAACGGCACCTTCGACTTGGCGTTTCATGCCTGGCACGAGCCGTTCGACCGCATCATGGCGCTGGCCTGGGAGCGCAATGTGTCGATTACTACGCCGGCGATGGGGCAAGCGTTCCGGCTCAACCAGCCCGAACGAGGGCATGCGTGGTGGTTGGAGGTAGAGACTCAGGATGTGAAAGAACAGGCTGCGGGTTAGTTAAAGAGCCTGTGAAAAAGGTGTTTTTCAGGGTGTTTCGACTCTGCGACAAACGTCAGAAGAGAGTGCGATGATCCGTCGGAAAGTTAATTTCGAGGGGCGTTGCAATGAACGAGGACTGCAAGAAACTCTGGCGATTGGGCATGCCGTGCCTCTCAGCATCGTCGCTCGCCGTATCAGGCGAGCATGCCGATCCTGGTTCTTCAACCGTCACCCAGGCGCGAACCGATAACGCCAGCCCCGGTGCTATCGTTTTCGGTGCAGGACGCGCTGAGGGGACGGTACTCATACCCGGCTATAACGCCTTGCCTCCAATGATCAAGCCCACGCGAGACCCCGAGTTATCACTGGTCGCCCTCAGTGGTGTCGACCCCACTGGGCCCGTGATGGTTGAAGTGCCCCTGGTGCAAAACAACAGCGCTTTTACTGCCTCTCCTGTGCTGGCGGGGTGGCGCATCGGCTATGCCATCCGCTACGTACGCGGTGGGCATGTTGAACCCACGGACCAGCGTGCAACCTTGCACCGTGCCTTCGTTATCCTCGGCCAAGCGGGTGTGCAATTAGTCGCAGTGGACGCGCAGCGTACGGACGACCCGCTCGAATCCGGTACGGCCATCGATGCGCTCGTGGCCAGTCATCGTTTGGATGGCCTGGTGTCAGACGATCAGAGTGCGGCGTTTCATGCAGCGCGCAGAAGTGGATACCCCAGCGCCTGTCAGGCACTGGAGGATGGTACCCAACTCTGGTTTTACGGGGCCCGCTGGGCGGCTGATCGCGTGCAGGTCCTGCTGCGAACTTACCGCCAGCTTCTATCAACTGTCGCGCCTACACCGGGTACGGAATGATCATACCGGGCAGCAGGATTCGCCTGGATAGCGACGCCGGAACAGCCTCTTAGACTCGTGTTGGGTTATCGGCCGATAGCTCTCTTTCAGTCAATTAGGGGTATTTCCATGATCGGACCAGTTTCGGCAGGTGGGTGGGCGACAGGCCTGTTGCAAGCGCTTTCAAATCCGCCGCAGGGCTTCAAGGGCGCATGTCAAATGTCTGTGGAAATGGCCAGCCGCGGCGGGGTCACCTCAGAATCGCTGGTGAAAGACACGTTCCGACAAATTGCCAATATTGATCATGGGCTGCAGGGCGGTAACGCGTTCATAGAAACCAACCCGGATGCGCTCCAGCAAGCCAGGGCGCTGGACCTTGAACGTGAAAAAGGCCAGGTGCGCGGGTATTTGCACGGCGTTCCGATCGCGCTCAAGGATGTATTCGAAACCAAGGACCGGATGCAGACAAGCGCCGGTTCCAAGGCTCTGGTGGGCAAGGCCGCCACTCAAAATGCCAAGGTCGTGGACAACTTGCTGAAGGCCGGCGTGGTGGTTGTAGGTAAAACCAACATGAGCGAGCTGTCGAACTTCCGCTCTGAATTACCGGTGGATGGCTGGAGTTCCCGAGGGGGCCAGACGCTGAACCCGCATCGCCTGGGCGGGATGGTAGCAGGATCGAGCTCAGGTTCCGCCGTGGCGGTAGCCCAGGGGCATGTGCCGCTGGCGTTAGGGGTGGAAACCAGCGGATCGATCATTACTCCCGCGGCCTACAACGGCGTTTTTGGCTTGAAAACCTCCGTGGGCTTGCTGAGTTCCGAGGGTGTCATGACCAGTTCACGCATGGATTCGATTGGCACGTTCACGCGCAATGTCTGCGATGCGGCAGAAGCGCTCAACGCCATGACCGAGACCACGCTTTACACCGAGGGACTGCGCTCCGATGCCTTGAAAGGCAAGCGAATTGGCTACACGCCTGTGCCTGAATTGTCCGTAGAGGAGGCCAAAGACCCCGCGAAGCGGGCGGACCGTAAGCATTACGCGGATGCGCTTGAAGTGTTGAAGTCTCAAGGTGCGATCCTGGTGCCCGTGGGAACGCTGGAGGATGGCGTCGCTGAGCAAACCTACGCCGATTACAACGAGGCATTATTTTCAGACGTCAAGCACCAACTGGAAGAGTATCTCGCCGGGCGCGAGGGTTTGCCTGTCAAATCGCTTTCGGAGCTGATTGCTTTCAATAAGCGTCACCAGCAGCCCGGTGAGCCCGACCAGAACCTGCTGGAGCTTATCAATGGCCTGGTGAGCACTCAGGACCAGCGCGATGAGCTGTGGGCGGCCGTCATTCCGGTTTTCCAGAAAACCATCGATGATCCGATGAACAAACACAGGCTCGATGCGATGGTGTCGAACTTCCTCTCAAACAACTATTTTTTCAGCGCTGCGGCGGGTTACCCGGGAATGTCCATTCCGTCCGGGATGGATGATGAAGGGATGCCCACGGCGCTTTACCTTTACGGGTCGGCTAACAACGAAGCCACAGTGCTGTCGGCTGCCTATGTTTATGAGCAAGGCACACAGGCGATTAAACAGCCGGCATTCCGCCCTGGCGCGCCCTTTACGCCAGCACCCGTAATGACAGATAACGCGGTTGAGGAGCCTGCAGGCAACGTCTGAATATGATTCAGCTTCTGCTTGAAAGCAGCATGAAAGCGGGTTAATCCATCGCGTTGCCGCTGATCAGGCTGGACTCTACGCACCATTCGGTTGGGGAGTGGGTGACTCATTTGATGCAGCGGGTGAGCCCAGCAACCGAGAGAGGAGGCCTGGCGCCGCCGGTTCGGCCGACGCGCTGTCGAACCGGCGTTTACTCATCCCCCACCCCGGTGCGAACCCCGGGAAAAACACCAGCCCTTGCGCTTCCAGGCAAAATGCCAGGGCCAATCGAGTGTCATCATCCACGTCGCCGTGGCTTTCCAATTGTTGAATGGCTTGCACCGCCACGCCAGCCTCGCGCGCCAGCTCTTCTCGGCTCCAGCCCAACATGATGCGCGCCTGGGCGCAGTGTTTGGCGGTGAATTGATGAAGGACGATCTGCTGTTCTACGTAAGAGCTCATTGCCAGAGAGGACATGGGGATTTCTCCAGGTTCGACAGGGGAGGCACAACTATACTGTGTTTTTATACAGTTGTTTGTACCGCTCATCAACTCAGGGCAATGGGTGGTGTTTTTCAGTGTGCGTTTACTCCATCCCCGGCGCCTCCCGGATGATCAAATGATCCAGGTTTTCAATATTCGCGCTGAATACCCCGAACGTCTGTTCGGGGTTCTTCTGGCTCGGTACCTGCTTGAGCTGCGGCGTCACGCCATAGAAAAAGCAATACAACGGTCGTTCGCTGCCCGCCGCAGCCTTGATCTGCGCCAGGAATGCCGTGCGCTTGCGGTAGCTATCGAGCAGTTTCTTGCTCAGGTAGACATTGACTGAGTAGGGCTTCTTGTCGAGCCATACCTTCTTTTCGAAATCGATGCGAACACTGTTGGTGTAGTCCTTGATGGCTTTGATCTTGCCCCAATAGATCAGGCCCTGGTTGTCTTGCAGGTATTCGATTTTCTTGAAAAACGTCCAGTACGTCGCCGTGTGCTCGCCGATTTTCAACGGCATTGATTTGAGCTTGTCCTTGTCGTCGATATTCGACACGTAGCATTCCACCGGGTGGGCGAATACGCTGGTTTTATCCGGGGTGGTGTCGTTGTTGGCGTGGGATGTGGCGACTTGATTTGCAGGGGCTTTCGTTGGGTCTTGCAGGGCGACGTTCTCGGCGCCTGTCAGCGGGCTCCTACGTGCGTATTGACGTGGTGTGAGCACAAACTCCGAAGGGAAATTTTCCTCGCGCTCGTCATCATTTTCACCGGTCGCGTTCTTATGCGTGCTGGCGTAGCGGCAACCGTCGATATGCAGGGTGCTGGTCTTGTTCTTGAAATGGGGCGTGCGCTGGTAGTTGAGGTTTTTTGCGTTGAAGGTGCTCAGCGTATTGCCCTCATCAAACGCCGCACGGCACACATCGTTGGGGCAGAGAAAGCGCTCCTTGTCGGAATCGAAATCGGCGGTTTCGTCGAAATTCAGGTCTCGTACGTCATAGATTGACAGTTTGTCATCGAGACTCAGGCTGTAGGCCGTGTCGAATTTCATGGGGCTCGGGTCCGTGAGAGGTTTGGCTATTAATAGCGAGAACCTGCGCAAATATCAGCAAGAACCTGCAACCCATCGTCCACTCAGGAAGCACAGTGTTCCCCCGGCTGCGGTCAATGCCGCCAGGGCATACACCATGCTCGCCAGCGCGGCATTGATCAGCAGGTACCCGCAAATCACCGGACCGATGACAATCAAATGTGGGAGGTGTCGAGCTTTAGCGAGGCTCCGATGGGATCACCTCAGTCTCCCAGCCACCCCTGTGCCCGCATCACCGCTGCAACCGGGCCCGCCTTTTCTTCTTCGCATGAAAATGCCGAAAATGCGCATCCTGCGCCGCCGCCAGCAACTCCCGATCTCCGCGCGTATCGCCCCAGGCCCGCAGCCGATACTCGCCCAAATCCCCATACACCGCCTCAAGCCGCAGCACCTTATTTTCACAGCGGCAATTATTCCCGGTGAGCTTACCGGTCAACACCCCGTCGACCACCTCAAGCTCAGTCCCGATCAAGCGGATCCCCAGCCGATCGGCAAACGGCTGCAACACCAGCGCCGGCGACGCCGAACACAGCGTCACCACCGCCCCCGAGCCCAACTCCTGCTCCACCGACAACACACCCGCCGGGCGCATCAACCGCGCCCAATTGCGCTGGCAATACTCCTCGGCCTTGCGCTGCACCCACGCCTTCTCCACCCCGGTCATAAAGGTGCGAATCAACTGCGCCTTCAACTCATCTCGGCTGATCTGCCGCACCAAAAAACGCAGCCCCGGCACCGCCAGCTTGACCATCCGGCCATAAAACGCGCCAGTGCCGAAGGCAAACTTGAGGAAGGGCACGAAACTGTCGTGGTGGGTGAGGGTGCCGTCGAAGTCAAAGACGGAAAGTACTTTGGCGTCAACGGGGCCGGCTTCGAGCATGTCTGGGTTCACGGGTTGGCCTCGGTCCTATCTAGTATTTTTTTGAATGTGCATCAGGTGTGACAGCAGGAGTCTACTCCCGTGCCAATCTTCCGATCTTGGCGTAAAGCCCTTCGGTGTACGCCTCCCGGTCACTCGACCGGTGACAACGCTGATGGCAATTGGGGCACAAGGCTACAGCATTGGTGATGCGATCCGAACCCTTTTGGGCGAGGCGGGAAATGCGATGTACTTCAAGAAATGGCCGTTCACCGCGCATAAAAAAGCCCTGAACAAGTCAGGGCTTAATGAGGTTGCTTGGCTCAGGAATCAATCCCAGCTCAGCGCGCCGCCGGTCTGATACTCGATCACACGGGTCTCAAAGAAATTCTTCTCTTTCTTCAAGTCCATAATCTCGCTCATCCACGGGAACGGGTTGGTCGTGCCTGGGTACTCTTCCTTCAACCCAATCTGCGACAACCGACGATTCGCGATGAACTTCAGATAGTCCTCCATCATCGCTGCATTCATGCCGAGAACGCCGCGTGGCATGGTGTCGCGCGCATATTCGATCTCCAGCTGGGTCCCTTGCAGGATCATCTGGGTCGCTTCTTCCTTCATCTCGGCATCCCACAAATGCGGGTTTTCGATTTTGATCTGGTTGATCACATCGATACCGAAGTTAAGGTGCATCGACTCATCGCGCAGGATGTACTGGAACTGCTCGGCCACGCCGGTCATTTTGTTGCGGCGGCCCATGGAGAGGATCTGGGTGAAGCCGCAATAGAAGAAGATGCCTTCCAGCACGCAATAGTAGGCGACCAGGTTGCGCAGCAGTTCCTTGTCGGTGTCGACGGTGCCGGTTTCGAACTTCGGATCGGAGATCGAACGGGTGTACTTCAGGCCCCAGGCCGCTTTCTTGGCGACCGATGGAATCTCGTGGTACATGTTGAAGATCTCGCCTTCATCCATGGCCAGGGATTCGATGCAGTACTGGTAGGCGTGGGTGTGGATCGCTTCTTCGAAGGCCTGGCGCAGGATGTACTGGCGGCACTCCGGGTTGGTGATCAGGCGGTACACGGCCAGCACCAGGTTGTTCGCAACCAGGGAGTCGGCAGTGGAGAAGAAGCCGAGGTTGCGCATGACGATGCGGCGTTCGTCGTCGGTCAGGCCTTCGGGGTCTTTCCACAGGGCGATGTCGGCGGTCATGTTGACCTCTTGCGGCATCCAGTGGTTGGCGCAGCCGTCGAGGTATTTCTGCCAGGCCCAGTCGTACTTGAAGGGCACGAGTTGGTTGAGGTCGGCGCGGCAGTTGATCATGCGTTTTTCGTCAACGGCGACGCGGGCGGAGGCGCCTTCGAGCTCGGCGAGGCCTTCGGCGACGTCGAGTTTGTCCAGGGCGGCCTTGGCGCGCACGATGGCGGCGGAGTCATTGGCGGTGACGGCGCGGGCTTCGATGGCGGCAGCAGCGCCAGCACCGTCGAGGCGGTCCATGTTGGCTTCGGTGGCGTGGCCGGCGTTGGCGCCTTTGGTGGCTACTTCGCCTTCTTCTTCTTCTTTGTCGAATTCGTCCCAGCTCAGCATGACGTGTCGTCTCCTGCGTGAGGGCTCAAAGGTGCCCGTGTGAAACCGGATGGTTGGGTGTTCACACGGCCCTCGGGCCGCGGTGGATCTTAAGGAATCGTTTGTTGCAGCAGCTAGCGCAGGCATTAAACGCAATTGGGTTACGGGTTCTGCATGAGGCTTGAGGTGCGGAGCGGCGGGGGCTTGCTCCAGCGGAGGCCTCAGGTCTGGCTCTTCATCCCTGTGTAAAGGGATATTGCAGGCCCGATTTACCCGCGCATTATAGGGAAAAATTCGGGTTTGTGTTGTGGCGGATTGTCCCGGTGAGCGGACAAAAAGGCTGCTATTTGGGCCAGGGCGAGGGTTTGCAGGGGGTTGGCGGGGTAGGAAGTTTTTGACGGGCGGTGGGATGTTTTTTTGTGGAGGGGAGGGCGGTGGATTAAGGACCGGCTCTTTGCCGCAAGAACGATTTCTTGCGGCGAACAAGAATCCACTAACCAATAATCAGCCGTTAGAGCAGCCGCTACCCATTACATGATAATTAAGAATATGACGTTGACCTTGCGAATCTTCATATTCCATCTTCGCCGGTACAACTTCGCATACTTCCGGGATGTTGCTCATGGAGACTACTTTAGCGACGTCCAAGTGGGTGCTGTAGGTATAGTCCTCAACAATCGGGGCGTTCTGGCCAGCCAGCTCGGTCGGGGCCTCGTCGGCCAGGGCGGCGGTGGCGCACAGGCTGCTGAGGGCTAAAACTAATAACGCTTTCATTTCTCTATTTACCTTCTTCAGGGCGAAAGGGGTCACGGGGCCCTTGTGAGGCCGCGTGTGTAACTTGAGAGTTGGGAAGTTCGGATTAACGTTGCCTTCGTGGGGGCTGTTGCGGTGTTAATCTCGGTGTCGTGTTGACGGGGTTGATTCTAGGCCTGCGGCTTATATTCATATACCCGTGGTTTTGATAAACACTTTTGGCAGTTTTTGTAACAATCCCCCGATGAAGGTTTTTTCAGAAACCCGCGAAGCGCCACGGGGCGCGGGCCAGAGCGGCAGCTGGGCATAGCTGGGTAATTTGTAGGGTCTTGTTACTACCATCGTCGAATGGTTCTATAGGCCCACCCCGGCTACAACAGGGGCCATACAACAACAACTATGTCACCGAGGTAAGAAAGATGAGTGCGGCTTCCCTGTACCCCGTTCGCCCCGAAGTAGCAGCCAACACGCTGACCGACGAGGCGACCTACAAGGCGATGTACCAGCAATCGGTGGTCAATCCCGATGGTTTCTGGCGCGAGCAAGCCAAGCGTCTTGACTGGATCAAGCCTTTCACCACGGTGAAGCAGACGTCGTTCGACGATCACCATGTCGACATCAAGTGGTTCGCCGATGGCACCCTGAACGTTTCCTACAACTGCCTGGACCGTCACCTCGTCGAGCGTGGCGACCAGATCGCGATCATCTGGGAGGGCGATGACCCTGCCGAGAGCCGCAACATCACGTACCGCGAGCTGCATGAACAAGTTTGCAAATTCGCCAACGCCCTGCGCGGCCAGGATGTGCATCGCGGTGACGTGGTGACTATCTATATGCCGATGATCCCCGAAGCTGTGGTCGCCATGCTCGCCTGCACCCGCATCGGTGCGATTCATTCCGTGGTGTTCGGCGGTTTCTCGCCGGAAGCCCTGGCCGGTCGCATCATCGATTGTAAGTCGAAGGTGGTGATTACTGCCGACGAAGGCATCCGCGCCGGTAAGAAGATTCCGCTGAAGGCCAACGTCGATGACGCGCTGACCAACCCGGAAACCAGCAGCATCCAGAAGGTCATCGTGTGCAAGCGCACCAATGGCACGATCAAGTGGAACCAGCATCGCGACATCTGGTACGAAGACCTGATGAAAGTGGCGGGCACCGTGTGTGCGCCCAAAGAGATGGGCGCCGAAGAAGCGCTGTTCATCCTCTATACCTCCGGCTCCACCGGCAAGCCGAAGGGTGTGCAACACACCACCGGCGGTTACCTGCTGTATGCAGCCCTGACCCATGAGCGCGTGTTCGACTACCGCCCCGGCGAAATCTACTGGTGCACCGCCGACGTCGGCTGGGTCACCGGCCACACCTATATTGTCTACGGCCCGCTGGCGAATGGCGCGACCACCTTGCTGTTTGAAGGTGTGCCGAACTATCCGGACATCACCCGGGTGGCGAAGATCGTCGACAAGCACAAGGTCAATGTCCTCTACACCGCGCCCACCGCGATCCGCGCCATGATGGCATCGGGCACCGCCGCCGTTGAAGGCGCCGATGGCAGCAGCCTGCGCCTGTTGGGCTCGGTAGGCGAGCCGATCAACCCGGAAGCCTGGGACTGGTACTACAAGAATGTCGGCCAATCCCGTTGCCCGATTGTCGACACTTGGTGGCAGACCGAAACCGGCGGCAACATGATGAGCCCGCTGCCGGGCGCCCATGCGCTCAAGCCGGGTTCGGCGGCGCGGCCGTTCTTCGGTGTGGTGCCGGCGCTGGTGGATAACCTCGGCAACCTGATCGAAGGCGCTGCCGAAGGCAACCTGGTGATCCTCGATTCGTGGCCGGGCCAGGCGCGTACGCTGTTTGGCGACCATGACCGTTTCGTCGATACCTACTTCAAGACCTTCCGTGGCATGTATTTCACCGGCGACGGTGCGCGGCGCGACGAGGACGGCTACTACTGGATCACCGGGCGTGTGGACGACGTGTTGAACGTGTCCGGCCACCGCATGGGCACGGCCGAGATCGAAAGCGCCATGGTGGCACACCCAAAAGTCGCGGAAGCGGCGGTGGTCGGCGTGCCGCATGACATCAAGGGGCAGGGCATTTATGTCTATGTCACTTTGATCGGTGGCGAAGAGCCGACCGAACAACTGCGCCTGGAGCTGAAAAACTGGGTGCGCAAGGAAATCGGCCCGATTGCCTCACCGGACGTGATTCAGTGGGCGCCAGGCTTGCCGAAGACGCGTTCGGGGAAAATCATGCGGCGGATTCTGCGCAAGATTGCCACGGCGGAGTATGACGGGTTGGGGGATATCTCCACCCTGGCCGACCCAGGGGTGGTGGCGCATTTGATCGAGACGCACAAGACCATGAACGTCGCGTAAGGCGGGGTTGGTGGGAAAGAGCCCCATTCGGCGCAGGCCGGGTGGGGCTTTTTTGTGATCTCTCAAAACCACTGAAAATCCCATGTGGGAGGGGGCTTGCCCCCGATAACAGTGTGTCAGTCAGCTTATCTGTAGCTGACTCACCGCCATCGGGGGCAAGCCCCCTCCCACATTTGGTTCCTCGCCAGCCCAATAAATATCGGTTTATTACGTAGGACGTTTCTGAATGTTACCGATAACCCGGAATGTGTAACCCATCACCCAAACCTGAGGCAAAGCGCTACGCTTGTCCCGCTGAAAAGCGCATTTCAGACACCCTTTGAAATAAGATTAAACGCCACCCTTGCCGTGCTAGAAGGGTTTGCGAATAATAGGCCCGCAATTTGCAGCATCAGCTGGTTTAATATCTTTTGTCTCTGCATAAAATTCAGAGGCTGTCAATGAGTAGGAACCGCTTTCTCGGTGCTTCTGTAAATTGTTGTCGCATTGAGGAAATATCGGCTTCCAGCCTGTCGTTAGAATGCCGATCACTCGCTCGTCGTCGCTGGCACGCACTGGCGCAGGACGCTGCACCGCTTTCGGTTTCACCTTCGCCGCATCGTGGGCCATGGCTCATACTGCTGTTTTGCCCTATACCGATGGAGTCCCAAGATGAAGAAACTCGTGCTGTTGGGCGCCCTGGCGCTGTCCGTGCTGTCCATGCAGGCTTTCGCTGAAGGCAAACCGCTGAAAATTGGTATCGAAGCCGCTTACCCTCCGTTTGCCTCGAAGGCGCCGGATGGCAGCATCGTCGGTTTTGACTACGACATCGGCAACGCCCTGTGCAAGCAGATGGACGTGAAGTGCACGTGGGTCGAGCAGGAATTCGACGGTCTGATCCCGGCGCTGAAAGTGCGCAAGATCGACGCGATCCTGTCATCCATGTCCATTACTGAAGACCGCAAGAAATCCGTGGACTTCACCACCCGCTACTACCTGACCCCAGCTCGCCTGGTGATGAAGGAAGGCACTGCCGTCAGCGACAGCCTGGATGAATTGAAAGGCAAGAAGATCGGCGTGCAGCGTGGTTCGATCCATGACCGTTTCGCCAAGGAAGTCCTGGCACCGAAGGGCGCCACCATCGTTCCCTACGGCACCCAGAACGAAATCTACCTGGACGTGCAAGCCGGTCGCCTCGACGGCACCGTGGCCGACGCCACCCTGCTGCAGGATGGTTTCCTGAAAACCGACGCCGGCAAGGGCTACGCGTTCACAGGTCCCGCGTTCACCGACGTCAAATACTTCGGCGACGGCGTAGGCATCGCGGTTCGCAAAGGCGACAAGGAAAACCTGGAGCGCATCAACGCCGCTATCGCCGCGATCCGTGCCAATGGCGAATACAAGAAGATCCAGGACAAGTACTTCGACTTCGATATTTACGGCGCTGATGCCAAGTAAATAGTCGCAGCTGTCTGTCCGAATGGCGCAAGCAACAGAACACTCTGAAGTTTGCGCCATTTTTTCATCCCCCTTTTCGAGGACCTGAATCATGTTGAAAGGCTACGGGGCCGTCATCCTCGATGGCGCATGGTTGACGCTTCAGCTCGCCTTGTCGTCCATGGCCCTGGCCATTGTTCTGGGTCTGATCGGGGTCGCGTTGCGCCTGTCGCCGGTGCGCTGGCTGGCGTGGCTGGGCGACCTGTATTCCACGGTGATCCGCGGGATCCCCGACCTGGTGCTGATCCTGCTGATTTTCTACGGTGGCCAGGACTTGCTTAACCGCGTCGCGCCGATGCTCGGCTTTGACGACTATATTGACCTGAACCCCCTGGCCGCCGGTATCGGCACCTTGGGTTTCATCTTTGGCGCGTACCTGTCGGAAACCTTCCGCGGCGCCTTCATGGCCATTCCCAAGGGGCAGGCCGAGGCCGGCCTGGCGTATGGCATGAGCAGCTTCCAGGTGTTTTTCCGGGTGATGGTGCCGCAGATGATCCGGCTGGCGATCCCCGGTTTCACCAATAACTGGCTGGTACTCACCAAGGCCACCGCGCTGATTTCAGTGGTGGGCCTGCAAGACATGATGTTCAAGGCCAAGCAGGCGGCCGACGCCACCCGCGAGCCTTTTACCTTCTTCCTCGCAGTGGCGGCGATGTACCTGGTGATCACCAGCGTGTCGTTGCTGGCCCTGCGCTATCTTGAGAAGCGCTACTCGGTAGGCGTAAGGGCGGCTGATCTATGATCTTCGACTACAACGTCATCTGGGAGGCCATGCCGCTGTACCTTGGCGGCTTGCTGACTACCCTGAAACTGCTCGCCATTTCGCTGTTCTTCGGTTTGCTCGCCGCCTTGCCCCTGGGCTTGATGCGCGTGTCCAAGCAGCCGATCGTCAACGGCGTGGCATGGCTCTACACCTATGTGATCCGCGGCACACCAATGCTGGTGCAACTGTTCCTGATCTACTACGGCCTGGCCCAGTTCGAGGCCGTGCGGGAAAGCTTCCTGTGGCCGTTGCTGTCCAGCGCCACGTTTTGCGCGTGCCTGGCGTTCGCGATCAACACCAGCGCCTACACCGCCGAGATCATCGCCGGCAGCCTCAAGGCCACGCCCAATGGCGAGATCGAAGCGGCCAAGGCCATGGGCATGTCGCGCTACAAGCTGTACCGTCGCATCCTGTTGCCGTCGGCCCTGCGCCGCGCGCTGCCGCAGTACAGCAACGAAGTGATCATGATGCTGCAGACCACCAGCCTGGCCTCCATCGTCACCTTGATCGACATCACCGGCGCCGCGCGCACGGTGAATGCCCAGTACTACCTGCCGTTTGAAGCCTATATCACCGCCGGCGCGTTCTACCTGTGCCTGACGTTCATCCTGGTGCGCCTGTTCAAGTTGGCCGAGCGCCGCTGGCTGAGCTACCTGGCTCCACGGAAGCATTGATATGGAACGTATCGATCACCTGCTGCCCTGGGGCCACCTGGGTTGCGAGCGCCAGCTGAGCGTGTTCCGTTTCGGCAGTGGCGAGCGCAAGGCCTATATCCAGGCCAGCCTGCACGCCGATGAGTTACCCGGCATGCGCGCCGCCTGGGAGTTGAAAAAACGCCTTACCGACCTGGAACGCCAAGGGGCGCTCAATGGCGTGATCGAGTTGGTGCCCGTTGCCAACCCGATGGGCCTGGGCCAATTGCTGCAGGGCAGCCACCAGGGGCGTTTCGAGGTCGGCAGCGGCAAGAATTTCAACCGCGATTTCGTCGAGTTGAGCGCGCCCGTCGCCGAGCGTCTGCACGGCAAGCTGGGCGATGACCCCCACGCCAATGTGCGCCTGATCCGTCAGGCCATGAGCGACGTGCTCAGCGCCTTGGCGCCGCCGAGCAGTCAGTTGCAAGGCATGCAGCGCATTCTGCTGAGCCATGCCTGCACCGCCGACATCGTCCTCGACCTGCACTGCGACGCCGAAGCCGCGCTGCACATGTACGCGCTGCCCCAGCACTGGCCACAGTGGCGTTCGCTGTCGGCGCATTTGAATGTAAAAGTCGGCCTGCTGGCGGAAGATTCCGGTGGCAGTTCGTTTGACGAGGCGTGTTCGCTGCCGTGGCTGCGCTTGTCCCGGGCGTTCCCCGAGGCGCAGATCCCGCTGGCCTGTCTGGCGACAACCCTGGAGTTGGGCGGCCAGGCCGACACCGGCCGCGACGAGGCGATCTTTCATGCCGAGGGCATCCTGGCGTTCCTCGCCGAACAAGGCTTGATCAAGGGCGAGTGGCCCTCGCCGCAGCACGAGGCGTGTGAAGGCATGCCCTTCGAGGGCACCGAGTTGCTGTTCGCACCCCACGCCGGCGTGATCAGTTACCTGCGTGAAGCCGGTGACTGGGTTGAAACCGGCGAACCGATTTTTGAAGTGATTGATCCTCTGACCGACCGCGTCAGCATCGTCTGCGCGGGCACGTCCGGGGTGTTGTTCGCCGTTGAACGGCTGCGTTATGCCCAAGCGGGTTTCTGGCTGGCCAAGGTGGCGGGGCGCGAAGCGCTGCGTCACGGGCGCTTGCTCAACGACTGACCACCTGTTTTTGTGAGAACCGACCGCATGTACAAACTTGAAGTCCAAGACCTGCATAAACGCTATGGCAGTCATGAAGTGCTCAAAGGCGTGTCCCTGGCCGCCGCTGCCGGTGATGTGATCAGCATCATCGGCTCCAGTGGTTCGGGCAAAAGTACCTTTTTGCGCTGCATCAACCTGCTGGAGCAACCTCACGCCGGCAAGATTCTGCTCAATAACGAAGAGCTGAAACTGGTCGCGAACAAAGACGGCGCCATGAAAGCCGCCGACCCTAAACAACTGCAACGCATGCGTTCGCGCCTGTCCATGGTGTTCCAGCATTTCAACTTGTGGTCGCACATGACCGCGCTGGAAAACGTGATGGAAGCGCCGGTGCACGTGCTGGGCATGTCGAAAAAAGACGCCCGTGAAAAGGCCGAGCACTATCTGGCCAAGGTTGGCGTGGGCCATCGCAAGGATGCGTTCCCCGGCCACATGTCCGGCGGCGAGCAGCAGCGCGTGGCGATCGCCCGTGCCCTGGCGATGGAGCCGGAGGTGATGCTGTTCGACGAACCCACCTCGGCCCTCGACCCGGAGCTGGTCGGCGAAGTGCTTAAGGTGATGCAGGACCTGGCCCAGGAAGGCCGCACCATGGTGGTGGTAACCCACGAAATGGGCTTTGCCCGTGAGGTGTCCAACCAGCTGGTGTTTTTGCACAAAGGTATCGTCGAAGAGCGCGGCAACCCGCGTGAAGTGCTGGTGAATCCGCAGTCTGTGCGCCTTCAGCAGTTCCTCTCCGGCAGCTTGAAATAACCCACTTCACTGGAGACGCTGCACCCTGTGGGAGGGGGCTTGCTCCCGATAGCGGTACATCAGATACACATTTGCTGACTGATCCGCCGCTATCGGGAGCAAGCCCCCTCCCACATGGGATCTTCATGGTTTTTGAGATTTGTGTTGGTTTACGGGCTAGCATTGGCCTTTGTCTTCATTACCGTTACTCGCTTCGGATAGCCTTCCATGACCGCCCACAAAATTGGTTTCCTGATTTGGCCCAGCACAAAAGCACTCACGCTTGCGCTGGCTGAGGAGGCCTTGCGCGTTGCTCAGCGGGTGCATCCGGACGTGGTCTACGAGCTGTCGTTTTTGCTCGCAGAGCCGGCCACCGAAGGCGCCTGGCAACTGCCGGGCGAACCGTGGGCCGGCAAGCTGGAAGGCTTCCAGAAACTGTTCCTGCTGGCCGACGAGCCGCCGACCGTCATTGCTTCCCAGCTCAGTTCGGCGCTCAAGCAGCTGGTGCGCGCCGGTTGTGTGATCGGCGGTTTGTCGGCCGGTGTGTACCCGTTGGCCCAGCTCGGCCTGCTCGACGGCTACCGCGCCGCCGTGCACTGGCGTTGGCAGGATGATTTTGCCGAGCGTTTCCCCAAGGTCATCGCCACCAGCCATCTGTTCGACTGGGACCGTGATCGCCTGACCGCCTGCGGTGGCATGTCGGTACTCGACCTGATGCTGGCGGTGCTGGCCCGTGACCACGGCGCCGAACTGGCCGGTGCGGTCTCCGAAGAACTGGTGGTGGAGCGCATCCGCGAAGGCGGCGAGCGCCAGCGCATCCCGCTGCAAAACCGCCTGGGCTCCAGCCATCCAAAGCTGACCCAGGCGGTGTTGCTGATGGAAGCCAACATCGAAGAACCGCTGACCACCGATGAAATCGCCCAGCACGTGTGCGTGTCGCGACGACAACTGGAGCGGATCTTCAAGCAGTACCTCAATCGCGTCCCCAGCCAGTACTACCTGGAACTGCGCCTGAACAAAGCCCGCCAGATGCTCATGCAAACCAGCAAGTCGATCATCCAGATCGGCCTGTCCTGCGGCTTCTCCTCGGGGCCGCACTTCTCCAGCGCCTACCGCAACTTCTTTGGCGCCACCCCGCGTGAAGACCGCAACCAGCGGCGCAGCAGCAGCCCGTTCGAACTCTCGTCCGTGCCGTCCGAGCGCGGCTGAGACGCGCGGTTTATTCCTCCATCGGTACCGGTGTACCTGGAACCTGCAGCGCCACGCCGAACTCGTCGAACATCGCTTCGTCTACGCCCAATTCGTAACCGGTCTGGCGATAGTAGTTGCGCAGCAGCGTGATGCTTTGCTCGGACAACGGGTTGCCGCTCAAGTCGGAATCGTCATCGAGCGGCAGGGGCATTTCCAGCAGATCGCTGGGTAATTCCACGATTTCGTTATCACTCAGGTCCACGACGCGCAGGCGGTCGAGGCTGAAGAGCCCTTCAGGCACCAGTGTCAGCCCGCAGCGATGCAGGTAGACCGACGTCAGTCGTCCTAGGTTGCGAACATCAGGTGTCAGGCTCAGCGGGTTGTCACTCATGTCCAGGTACTCCAGGTGGACCAGGCGTGAGAGCTGCTCCTTGCTCTCGGGCGTCATGCGAATATGGTTTTCTGCCAGCTTGAGGTCGCGCAGGCGCCCGAGTTGGAACACTGTGGCGGGGATGTCTCTTAGTGTGTGGCGCTCCAGGGTCAGGCTGATCAGGTTGGGAAAGCACCTGAGCAAGCCATCGACCTGTTGATTGGTACCGTCGCCGATGATCTCCAGCAGGCTGACATGGTTGAAGCGCGCGGTCAGCGCCGGCAGATCCCCCAATAATTGCCCGTGAAACACCAGCTTGTAGCGGCGGCGGGTAACGCCGTTGGAGTCATCCAGTTCGCCCTCGCGGCGCCAACAGCGTTCGAGCAGGTCTTTGAAGTGCAGGCGACGGATCTGCTCTTGCGCTCGGGTGTCTTCGTCCAGCGGAGTATCGAGCAAAGGATCCCTTTGCGGAACGTCCAGGGCCCAGGCCTGCAACCGGGTTTGCATCTGCTGATATTCGTCGCCCAGGCGCGCGATTTCGGGGGCGGCGGCGTTCAGGTCGCCGGGCAGTTGGAAGTACAGACGGCTGGCTTCGCGCGTGTCGAGCGTCGGATACAGCGCCTGTAACTGCTGCAGCTGTGGTTGAGGTGCCTGGACATTCCAGTGTTCGGCGGTGACTTGGCAGTAGGCTTTCAGACGTTCCAGTGTTTGTCGGGACAGTGGGTTACCGGATAGGTCAAAGGCGGCGCTGAGGGTGGCGGGCAGCCCGAAGCCTTGTGCGGGGATGTGCTCGACGGCATTGAGGCTCAGATCCACCCGTGTCCGCACGACGGTGCGGGAGAGCAGCGCCAACGGGATCTCCCGCAGGCCGGTGTTGCTGAGCGACAGGCTGCCCAGGTTTGTCAGGCGATTAAAGTCCGGCAGCCAGCTCAGCCGATTGTTCGCCAGATCCAGGTGTTTGAGTTGGGTCATGCCGGACAGCACCTGGGCGCTGACGGGGTTGAGTGTAAGGCCGCAGCGGTCCAGGCGCAGATGGGTTAACTGCGCCAGTTGGGGCAGGGACTTGGGCAGATGACCCAGGGCGTAGCGTTCGATGGACAGCCGCTCCAGCCGAGGGAAACTGCGCAGGAAGTTCCCCAGTTGCACGGTGGCGCCATTGCCGGTCATTGCCAGTGATGAGATGTGGGTGAGCGGCGTGCGCAGGGTGGGGATATCGCCGTTGATGGGGTATGGCAGCCTGAGGTTGTAGCACGGGTGGTTCCCATGGGCATGTTCATCCAGTTCAGTTTCCCGGCGCCAGGCCGCCTCAAGCATGTCCACGAAGAGTGAGCGATAAGTGCGCTCCCGGGCGGAGGCTTGCGGGTCTTCAGCCCACGGCAGCAGGTCTTGGCGAATCCTGAGATAGTCGACTTCCAGTTGCGCCAGCGCGGCGCGGCCAGCATCCAGGTCCCCCGGCAGCTCGAAGATGAGCTGGTTGATGTCATCGTCGCTCAGGGTGGGTAACAGGCGTCTGGCCTGCTCGATGTCTGCGCGGGGGGCGTCAATCTCCCAGCGGCCGCCGGTCCTTTGGTGGTAGGCCTTGACCCGTTGCAGGGTCATTCGCGATAGCGGGTTGCTGGAGAGGTCGAATTTGCGGCTGGTGGCAACCGGCAAATCAAACAGCGCTGCCGGCAGCTCGTGGATCTGGTTATTGGAAAGCACCGCCAGCTCCAGCTCGGGCCGATTGAGTATGCCCGCTGGGAGCTCGCTGATGCCGGTACGGCTCAGGTCCAGGTCTTGCAACTGGGGCATGTTGGCGACGCTGGGGGTGAGGCCCAGGGGGTTGTTGTACAGGTCCAGGGCCACCAACCGGGTCATACCGCCCAGGGCTGCCTGGCTTTCTTCGGTCAGCGTGATGTTGCAGACAATTAATATCAGTGCGTTGAGGTGGCGCAGTTGCGGAATGCTCGGGGCAAGGCGCCCCAGGGAAAAACGGCTGACGTTCAGGTGGCGCAACCGAGGGAACAACTGCACAAAATCGTTGATCTCCAATGCGGTGCCTTCGCCCCTCATTTCCAACAGAGTGATGTGCTCGAAGCGCGCGGTGAGCAAGGGCAGCTCGCCGTAGATGGGCATCGTCAATTGCAATGTATGGCCATTGAGGGCGAGCTGCTCATGATACGGATCGATATCGGTTTCCTGACGCCAGCCGCGCCTGATCTCCTGAGCCCATAGCGCGCGATTGCGCCGGGCGTATTGATACTCCTGGGGCGTGAGCAGTATCTCTGTTACGGGGTGGAAGGGCGACGTGGTGTGCTCCCAGACGGCCAGGTCGGTGTCCAGTTTGTTGTATTCGGCTTGCAGCGTGATCAGGCTTGACAGGGCGCCATCTGGCCGACCTTCCAGGGTTTGTATCAGTTCGCTGATCTGCTCCCGGTTGAGGCTGGGAAGTAGATGGTGAGCGCGCTGTTCCAGGGTCGGTTCCGGCGCAGCTGATGGCCCTGCGCGATAGCCTTCCATACCGCCGCGCAAGCGCATGACCTTGGGGTCATAGGTGGGCTTGCGGTAAGTGTCCTTACCCAGCAATGCGCGCAAGCGGTCGCGCCCTATTACATGTTCACCTACGGCCTGGCGCAGGCGTTCGCCTTGAGCGATGTGGATATTCAGGGCGTCGCGCTGGTTGTCCGGGATGGCCTGGAGAATGGCGGTGTAGAAATCGCCGTCGCCAAATACCGGGCCTTTTTCATCGACAGGGGTGTAGCGGCCTGTTTCTGTATGGATGATGGTTCGTTTGAGGGGCGCATCCTCGGCCCCGACGGCCTCCAGCAGTGGGCCGTCGACCCGGTATTGGCGCACTTCCAGGCGTAGGTTGCCCAACCATCCGGGCAGGCGTTCCAGCGACAACAGGGTGAGCAGGTGTGTGTCCGGGTTGTCGACGGCGTCCAGGTACAAGCCTTCATAGGCGCGGGTGGTGCGCACATCCAACTGGGCCGCGGCGGCCTGCGCGACAATCTGTGCCGGTACCTTGCCCTGGTCGATGGCCCGCCACTCCTCCCCGCTGGCATTGGCCAGCAGCTCCTCGGCTACAGCGGTGGGGAGGCCGGGTTCTGGCGCGGCATCGATGATCTTTTGCAGTGACGGGCTATGGACGCGTTCTGCCGTGCGGTAGTGCGAGTCGAACAGGGAGAAGCGTTTGTCGTAGGCCTGGCGCGCGATTTTTTTGCGCAAGGCCGCAACGCGCAGGTGGGTGTGAGGTGCTGGTTGGTCGGCGGGTTCTTCCAGCAGTAACTTGCGTTCAGGTTCGGTCAGGCTTTCCAGCAGAATGTGCAATAAATCGCCCTTTTCCAGTTGGGCTTCGTGGACCTGCACCACGCTGGCGCCGGGTTGGCCGGCAAATTCCCATTGGGTATTGCCGCTGTCGTCCAGAAAACGCAAGGTCCTGGAGGCTGGCCACAGCTCGTGATAGGTCAAGACCTGCAGCTGGGTCTGGGTATCCGCCTGGCTGAAAACCGTCGGATCGTCGCTGTTCATCTGGGCGATGAAGTCTTGCAGGGCCTGGTCGATCTGGAAGCGCTTGAGCGTATCGGCCAGCAGGGGCGGTGGTGTTTGCTGGCCCAGGTGCATCTTGCGCAAGGCGTTGTCGTGGGTGCCGCTGGCGCTGCGTGCCTGTTGCAGCCGAGCGGGGCTCAGGCCCTCGGCCGGGTAGCCGAGGCGGCGCATCAAGGTGGCGCTGTCCCAGCTCAGGGGGTGTTCGACTTCGGTGAGCCATGCACCCTGGCCGTTGGTCATGGCCCGGGGCTGGTAGGCGGACGGCCGTGTGGGATGGAGCAGGAAATAACGCTGGCTGGCGGGGTCCTGCCCGACGTTATAAAGGTGCTCGCCCAGGGGCAATACGCACTTGGCGTTGTAGCGGTACAGGCCTTGCGGGTCGGGGCGCACCGTCTTGGGCAGCGTCAATGTATGGCGATAGGGCGCCAGGTCCGGCTTCCACAGGCGCTGGTTTGCGTCGGGCGTCGTCACCGGTATAAGGCCGTCGATAAAACGCTGGCTGGCGGCGGGCAATGCTTTGCGCAGGAGGTCTTGGGCGATGGGGATTCCCTTGGCAAACAACCCCAATTGCACCAGTTGCTCGACGAACGCCAGCGTGTGCCCGAAGGCTTCGCGCGTCAGGCCTTCAGCCCAGTCGATAACCCCTTCAAAGGCTTCGTCCAACAGTTGATAGGCGGTATAGCCGAGCGTCAGCAGGCCCAGGGGCAGGACAAAGGGGGTGGCAATCAAGGCTGCCACTTGCAGGACCACCGAGGCGATTTTCTTCACCAGGTCCCAGCGCTCCCAGCGGGCCTTGCGGTTGACGCTTGCGGTGGACACGGCTTGGCTGCCTGCGTCGTCGAGCAGCTTGCTCAACTTCATCTGGTGCAGGTGCTGGAACAGGGGCTGCTGGATGGCGATGCCGCGACATTGCAGATCGGGCCGTTCGACGTCGGTTTTGCGCCAGCTGGGCAAGGGGTCGCCCGGTGTATGCGGATGCCAGGTCACTTCGCTCAAGCGGCCGGTGAGGTCGGCGAAAAAACGTCCCAGGTCGGCGTGGCTGACGAAACGGCTGAAGAAGTGCTGGAAATCCGTGGAGCGCAGCCGCGTGGTGAGCGCCTGAATAAAGGCCTGGGCGCTGGCGTATTGCTTGATCGGATGTTGCGGGTCATCGGGGATATAGGCGATCACCGGTACGGCTTCACGGCTTGCCTCCAGATTCTGCGCAAACAGCACGATGCCGGTCAGGCGGCTGGACATGATCACCAGTTCATGGGCGACCAGGGTCGAGAGGTTATTGCCGCGATCGATCAGGCCATGGACCGCGTCATACCCGGCTTGCGTGATATCACTCTTGAGGAGCGCCATGTACAACGACAGCTTGAGCGCGCTGGCCTGGGTCTGTTCCACGCGGGTTTGCAGGACGGCCTTGGCCACTGGGTTGGTCATCCCCAGGTAATCTTCGAGGTAGCGCTGGTAGCGGCCACCGATATCGAGGTCGCGGCACAGCGTGGCGAATTGCGCGGTGCTGATTTTTTCGGCAATCGCCGGCAGTGTCTGGAACTGCCCCACGGCATTGGGCTGGGTGCTGAAGCCGGAATTGCGTTCATAGGCATTGGGTTTCGCCTCATCCGGTTCGAAGTTGTGCAGGGCGGCGTTGAGCAGGGACACGCTCCAGGTGCGCGAAGCCCCGGCTTTCACGCGAAACCCGGCGACGGTCAAGGGCACGTAAAGCTGCAGCCAGGTGCTGCGCACATCCAAGTCAAGACCGTATTGGCGCTTGAGCGCCGTTTGCAGCAACTCGGCGCCAAAGGTTTCCGCGCTTTTGAGCCCGGCCAGGGCTTTGTCCAGGCGATTCTGATGGGTCCAGGTCTCACCGTTGAGGCGCTTGAGTTCTTTGTGCTGGGCCGCGCTGGCGTGCGTGTACCAGTCGGGAAAGTTCGGCGAATGCTCGCCCAGGGCGGTGCGCCGGGCTGGCGAGGCGTCGCCCAGCCACGGGGGAACGGCCTGCATGAGGATGGCGAGGTGGGCGTCGGGGGTGGCGCGGTGCGGCATGGGATCGATCCTTGACGGTGTTGGTTTGTTTCCAGCAGACCAGTCGAGGCTCGATTAACGGCGGTAGATAGTTGGCGCGGTGTGCTTCGGCCAATTTGCGAAGATCACCTGCCCATGGAGCGGGCGCACGGTTTAAACTGCGCCATTGCGACGCTATTTGTCGCATTGGCGTAAACCCGCGTAAAACGCGGGTTGGCGCTATAAGAAGTTGTCGCTTGGCGGCAAGGCCGCACTGAAAACTGTCCTTACAATCCCTGCATCGCCCGCCAGTTCCAGGCAGGCGTTCCTCTTCAGGAGACTCCGATGTCCGTTGAGCAAGCCCCGGTGCAACGTGCCGATTTCGACCAGGTCATGGTGCCTAACTACGCACCTGCCGCGTTCATTCCCGTGCGTGGCGCAGGTTCCCGCGTGTGGGACCAGGCGGGTCGCGAGCTGATCGACTTTGCCGGCGGTATCGCGGTCAACGTATTGGGCCACGCCCACCCGGCGCTGGTCGGCGCACTGACCGAACAGGCCAACAAGCTGTGGCATGTCTCCAACGTGTTCACCAATGAGCCGGCGCTGCGCCTGGCGCACAAGCTGATCGACGCCACGTTTGCCGAGCGTGTGTTCTTCTGCAACTCCGGCGCCGAAGCCAACGAGGCCGCCTTCAAGCTGGCCCGTCGCGTGGCGTTCGACCGTTTCGGCAGCGAGAAGTACGAGATCATCGCCGCGCTGAACAGCTTCCACGGCCGTACCTTGTTCACCGTCAACGTCGGTGGTCAGTCCAAGTACTCCGATGGTTTCGGGCCTAAAATCACCGGCATCACCCACGTTCCTTATAACGACCTGGAGGCTTTGAAAGCCGCCGTGTCGGACAAGACCTGCGCCGTGGTGCTGGAGCCGATCCAGGGCGAAGGCGGCGTACTGCCGGCCGAGCTGGCTTATCTGCAAGGTGCTCGCGAATTGTGCGACGCCAATAACGCGCTGCTGGTGTTCGACGAAGTGCAAACCGGCATGGGCCGCAGCGGCCACCTGTTCGCCTACCAACACTACGGCGTGGTGCCAGACATCCTCACCAGCGCCAAGAGCCTGGGCGGCGGTTTTCCGATTGCCGCGATGCTCACCCGTGAAGACCTGGCCAAGCACCTGGTGGTCGGCACCCACGGCACCACCTACGGCGGCAACCCGCTGGCGTGCGCGGTGGCTGAAGCGGTGATCGACGTGATCAACACTCCCGAGGTGCTGGCCGGCGTGAATGCCAAGCACGACCTGTTCAAGGCGCGCCTGGAGCAGATCGGCGAGCAGTACGGCATCTTCACCCAAGTGCGTGGCATGGGCCTGCTGATCGGTTGCGTGTTGAGCGATGCGTTCAAGGGCAAGGCCAAGGACGTGTTCAACGCCGCCGAGAAAGAAAACCTGATGATCCTGCAAGCCGGCCCGGACGTGGTGCGTTTCGCGCCGAGCCTGGTGGTGGAAGAGGCGGACATCAACGAAGGTCTGGATCGCTTCGAACGTGCCGTAAAAATGCTGACCCAAGCCTGATAACTACACCCTCTGCCGGCTGGACCCGGGTCAAATGTGGGAGGGGGCTTGCCCCCGATTGCGGTGTATCAGCCAGGTTATCTGTAGCTGACCCACCCCCATCGGGGGCAAGCCCCCTCCCACATTGGGAACTATGGTGTGCCTGGCCTTGCGGTATTTTTTCCCTATGATTTTTTCGAGTTAAGGAGTGACACCATGCTGGTGATGCGCCCCGCGCAAATGGCTGATCTGGGCGAGGTACAGCGTCTGGCTGCGGACAGCCCGATTGGTGTCACCTCCTTGCCGGATGATGTGGAACGCCTGAGCGACAAGATCGCGGCCAGCGAAGCGTCCTTCGCGGCCGAGGTGAGTTTCAACGGTGAAGAAAGCTATTTCTTCGTGCTCGAAGACACCGAGACGGGCAAGCTCGCGGGCTGCTCAGCCATCGTCGCGTCGGCCGGCTACTCGGAGCCCTTCTACAGTTTCCGTAATGAAACCTTCGTGCACGCCTCCCGCGAGCTGAAGATCCACAACAAGATCCACGTGTTGTCCCAGTGCCACGACCTCACCGGTAACAGCCTGCTCACCAGTTTCTACGTGGTGCCTGAGCTGGTCGGTTCGCCGTGGTCGGAGCTCAACTCCCGTGGCCGCCTGTTGTTCGTCGCCAGCCATCCCGAGCGCTTTGCCGATTCAGTGGTGACCGAGATTGTCGGCTACAGCGACGAGAACGGTGATTCGCCGTTCTGGGACGCCATCGGTCGCAACTTCTTCGACCTCAATTACGCTGCCGCCGAGCGCCTGTGCGGGCTGAAAAGCCGTACGTTCCTCGCCGAGCTGATGCCGCATTACCCGATCTACGTGCCGCTGTTGCCGGACGAAGCCCAGGAAGCCATGGGCCAGGTGCACCCGCGTGCGCAGATCACCTTCGATATCCTCATGCGCGAGGGCTTCGAAACCGACCATTACATCGACATCTTCGACGGCGGCCCTACGCTGCACGCGCGGGTTTCGGGCATCCGCTCGATCGCCCAGAGCCGCGTGGTGCCGGTGAAGATCGGCGAGATGCTCAAGGGTGTCGGCCGCCAGTACCTGGTCAGCAACGCGCAGTTGCAGGATTACCGTGCGGTGATGCTGGAGCTGGACTACGCGCCCGGCAAACCGGTGACCCTGGATCTGGCAGCCGCCGAAGCCCTGGGCGTTGGCGAAGGCGCGAGCGTGCGTCTTGTTGCAGTTTGAGAGCCGGTATAAAACAGAGTTTCGCGGGTGGCTGCAAAGCGGCCCGTTCGAGGAGATAGCATGATCGTTCGTCCCGTACGCAGCAGCGATTTACCGGCCCTGATTGATCTGGCGCGCAGCACCGGCACCGGCCTCACCACCTTGCCGGCCAACGAAGAGCGCCTGACCCACCGCGTGGGCTGGGCCGAGAAAACCTTTCGCGGCGAAGCCGGGCGCGGCGATGCCGACTACCTGTTCGTGCTGGAGAACGACGAAGGCCGCGTGGTGGGCATCTCGGCCATCGCCGGCGCCGTCGGCCTGCGCGAGCCGTGGTACAACTTCCGGGTCGGCCTGACGGTCAGCGCCTCCCAGGAACTGAACATCTACCGCGAAATTCCGACGCTGTTCCTGGCCAACGACCTCACCGGCAACTCCGAGCTGTGTTCGTTGTTCCTGCACGCCGATTACCGCAACGGCCTCAACGGCCGCATGCTGGCCAAGGCGCGCATGCTGTTCATTGCCGAATTCCCGCAACTGTTCGGCAACAAGATCATCGCCGAGATGCGCGGCGTGTCCAACGACGCGGGGCGCTCGCCGTTCTGGGAAAGCCTGGGCCGGCACTTCTTCAAAATGGAATTCAGCCAGGCCGACTACCTCACCGGTGTCGGCAACAAAGCGTTTATCGCTGAGCTGATGCCCAAGTTTCCGCTGTACAGCTGCTTTCTTTCCGAAGACGCGCGCAACGTGATCGGCAAGGTCCATCCGGATACCGAGCCGGCGCTGAGCATGCTCAAGAGCGAAGGCTTCAGCTACCAGGGCTATGTGGATATCTTCGATGCCGGCCCGGCGGTTGAGTGTGAAACCAGCAAGATTCGTGCGGTGCGCGACAGCCAGGCGCTGGTGCTGGCCATCGGCACGCCGGGGGACGACGCCACGCCGTTCCTGATCCATAACCGCAAACGCGAAGACTGCCGCATCACTGCTGCCCCGGCTCGCTTGGCGGCGGGCACGTTGGTGGTCGATCCGCTGACCGCCAAGCGTCTGCAGCTTGTGGTCGGTGATCAAGTGCGTGCCGTACCGTTGTCCGCAGCCCGGGAGTCGAAATAATGAATTCGTTGTATATCGCAGGTAGCTGGCTGGCCGGCCAGGGTGAACTGTTTGAATCGCGTAACCCGGTGACCCAGCAGGTGCTGTGGAGCGGCAACGGTGCGACGGCCGAGCAGGTCGAGTCCGCCGTGCAGGCCGCACGCCAGGCATTTCCAGGCTGGGCGCGGCGCTCGTTGGAAGAGCGCATCAGTGTGCTCGAAACCTTCGCCAGTACCCTGAAAAGCCGCGCCGATGAAATCGCCCGCTGCATCGGTGAGGAAACTGGTAAGCCGCTGTGGGAATCGGCCACCGAAGTCACCAGCATGGCCAACAAGATCGCGATCTCCGTGCAAAGTTATCGCGAGCGTACCGGCGAGAAGAGCGGCCCCCTGGGCGACGCCACCGCTGTGCTGCGTCACAAGCCCCACGGCGTGGTGGCGGTGTTCGGCCCTTACAACTTTCCTGGCCACTTGCCGAACGGGCATATCGTCCCGGCGCTGCTGGCGGGCAACACCGTACTGTTCAAGCCGAGCGAGCTCACGCCGAAAGTGGCCGAGTTGACCGTGCAGTGCTGGGTCGAAGCGGGTTTACCAGCGGGCGTGTTGAACCTGCTGCAAGGTGCGCGGGAAACCGGCATCGCGTTAGCGGCCAACACAGGCATCGACGGGTTGTTCTTCACCGGTTCCAGCCGCACCGGCAACCATCTGCACCAGCAGTTTTCCGGGCGTCCGGACAAGATCCTGGCCCTGGAGATGGGCGGCAACAACCCGCTGGTAGTGGACGAAGTGGCCGACATGGATGCGGCGGTGTACACCATCATCCAGTCGGCGTTTATCTCCGCCGGCCAACGCTGCACCTGCGCCCGTCGCTTGCTGGTGCCACAAGGCGCCTGGGGTGATGCGTTGCTGGCGCGTCTGGTGGCGGTCAGCGCGGCCATTGAAGTGGGCGCGTTCGACCAGCAACCCGCGCCGTTCATGGGCTCGGTGATTTCCCTGGCGGCCGCCAAAGCCTTGATGGAAGCCCAGGAGCTGATGTTGGCCAATGGCGCCGTGGCACTGCTGGAAATGACCCGGCCGCGAGATCAGGCCGCCTTGTTGACCCCAGGCATCATCGACGTGACGGCGGTGGCCGAGCGCGAAGACGAAGAACTGTTCGGCCCGCTGTTGCAGGTGATTCGCTACGCAGATTTTGCTGCGGCAATCACTGAGGCCAATAACACCCAGTACGGCCTGGCCGCTGGTTTGCTCTCGGATTCCGAGGAGCGTTACCAGCAGTTCTGGCTGGAAAGCCGTGCCGGCATCGTCAACTGGAACAAACAGCTGACCGGCGCCGCCAGCACCGCACCGTTCGGCGGGGTAGGGGCTTCGGGCAACCACCGCGCCAGTGCGTATTACGCGGCGGATTATTGCGCGTATCCGGTGGCGTCGCTGGAAACCCCGAGCCTGGTGGTTCCAGCCACTCTGACCCCGGGCATAACACTGGTCTAAATGTGGGAGGGGGCTTGCCCCCGATAGCGGTGGACCAGTCACCTGATTTATCAACAGACAGACAGCTATTGGGAGCAAGCCCCCTCCCACACTGAATCTGTGATGTGTTGAAGATTGCTTATAAAAACAGATGTTCGTGGAGCCTCGCCGATGAAATCCTATGAAGTCAATTTTGACGGTCTAGTGGGGCCGACCCATAACTACGGTGGTTTGTCCTTCGGCAACGTCGCGTCCCAGAGCAACAGCCAGCAACACTCCAACCCCAAGGAAGCGGCGTTGCAGGGGCTGCAGAAAATGAAAGCGCTGATGGACATGGGCTTTGTGCAAGGCGTGCTTGCCCCCCAGGAACGCCCGGACGTGGCCGCCTTGCGCAGCCTCGGTTTCAGCGGCACCGACGCGCAGGTCATTCAGCAGGCGGCCAAGCAGGCCATGCCATTGCTGGTGGCGAGCTGCTCGGCGTCGAGCATGTGGGTGGCCAACGCGGCCACGGTCAGCCCCAGCGCCGATACGGCGGACGGCCGCGTGCACTTCACCGCGGCCAACCTCAACTGCAAATACCACCGCAGCATCGAACACCCGACCACCAGCCGCGTGCTGGGGGCGATGTTTGCCGATCAGCAGCACTTCGCGCACCACGCCGCGTTACCGGCAGTGGCGCAGTTCGGTGATGAAGGCGCGGCGAACCACACGCGTTTTTGCCGTGACTATGGCGAGGCGGGCGTAGAGTTTTTTGTCTTCGGCCGCAGTGCGTTCGACGCTCGTTACCCGGCGCCGCAGAAATACCCGGCACGCCAGACGCTCGAGGCGTCCCAGGCGGTTGCGCGTTTGCACGGCCTGAAGGATGAAGGCGTGGTCTACGCCCAGCAAAACCCGGCGGTGATTGATGCCGGTGTGTTCCACAACGACGTGATCGCGGTAGGTAACGGCGAAGTGCTGTTCTACCACGAGGACGCGTTCCTCCATACCGAACAGATGCTCGCTGAGTTGCAGGGCAAACTGGGCAAGTTGGGCGCAAACTTCCAGTCGGTCTGCGTGCCGCGTGCCCAGGTCAGTGTGGAGGACGCGGTGCGCTCCTACCTGTTCAACAGCCAGTTGCTGACCCGTCCTGACGGCTCGATGCTGCTGATCGTGCCGGAAGAATGCCGCGCCAACGAGCGCGTCTGGCAGTACCTGCAACAGCTCACGGCCTCTGGCGGCTTGATCCGCGAAGTGAACGTATTCGACCTCAAGCAAAGCATGCAGAACGGCGGCGGCCCGGCATGCCTGCGTTTGCGTGTGGCGCTGAACGAAACCGAACTGGCGGCGGTGAATCCAGGCGTTATCATGACCGCGCCGCTGTACGACACCCTGACCCAGTGGGTCAACAAGCACTACCGCGACAGCCTGCGCGAAACCGACCTGGCTGACCCGCAACTGCTGCTTGAGTGCCGGACGGCACTGGATGAACTGACGCAAATCCTTAAACTGGGCTCGGTTTATCCTTTCCAGACCCATTAACGCCCTACGGCTGAGATATTTTATTTATGACCGACACCCTTAAGCTGATCCTTGAAGACACCGACGGCACCCAGCTGGAAACCTCCTGCACCCGCGTTGCCGTGGTCTGGCAGGGCAAGGAGATCTGGATCCAGCACGACGGCCGTGGCCAACTGCTGATTGGCGTGGATGTGGAGGAGGGTGATGCCGAGTACGCCAACCTGCTGATGCGCCCATTGGCGACCAACCTGATGAGCCTGCAACTGGAAATGGAACCGGCCGAGGTTGAAGGCGACGACGATCACGTCCATGGCCCTGGCTGCAACCACTAAGGAAGCTGCTTATGCTCGCCCTCGGCAAACTGCTTGAACTGACCCTCGCCGGTCGTGAACCGGCGCAAAAAATTCAACTGACTGTCGACGGCGTGCAGATGCGCTGGCTCAGTGAGGGCGCGCTTGAAGTGCGTCCTCCTGAAGCACGGGACAATGGCAGCGACCTGCTGTTGTCGTCCGGCATCCATGGCAACGAAACCGCGCCGATCGAGTTGCTCGACCGTCTGTTGCATGGCATCGCCCGTGGGGAAATCAAACCCCGCACCCGTATTCTGTTCCTGTTCGGCAACCCCGAGGCCATGCGTCGCGGCGAGCGTTACCTTGAACTGGACGTCAACCGGCTGTTCAACGGCCGGCATGAAAGCAACATCGGCCCCGAAGCCATGCGCGCCGCCGAACTGGAACAGCTGGCCCGCAGCTTTTTCAGCCAGCCTGGCCGTTCGCGCCTGCATTACGACCTGCACACCGCGATTCGTGGCTCGAAGATCGAGCAGTTTGCGTTGTACCCATGGAAGGAAGGGCGCCAGCATTCACGCCACGAACTGGCCCGCCTTTGCGCTGCCGGCATGCAGGCCGTGCTGCTCCAAAACAAAACCTCGATCACCTTCACTGCGTTTACCTACGAGCAACTGGACGCCGAAGCCTTCACCCTGGAATTGGGCAAGGCGCGGCCGTTCGGGCATAACGAGGGCGTGGATGTTTCCCGCCTGGAGCTGCGCCTCAAGCAGATCATCGAGGGCACCGAGCCTGCTACGGACAGCCTCGACGGTATGCAGCTGTTCGCCGTTGCGCGTGAAGTGATCAAGCACAGTGACGCCTTCCTGCTGCACCTGCCGGCGGATGTGGAAAACTTTTCGGAGTTGGAAAAAGGCTACCTGCTGGCCGAAGACGTAGCCAAGACCCGCTGGGTGATCGAGGAAGAGGGCGCACGCATCATCTTCCCCAACCCGAAGGTGAAGAATGGTTTGCGCGCGGGGATATTGATCGTGCCGACCACGGACGCCGACCTAGTGTAGTTTTCAAGGCCTGACCCTATGCAAATGTGGGAGGGGGCTTGCTCCCGATAGCGGTGTATCAGTTACAGATGAGCTGACTGACACACTGTAATCGGGAGCAAGCCCCCTCCCACATTGGTTTTTCAGGGTGGCTTACACCGCTACAGCGCGTGGCTCGCTGCGGCGGATCGCACGGACCTTGTGCAGCGTGTCGGCACACGTACGCGCAGCTTCCTGGCCCTTGTGCACGAAGTGCTCGTAGAAGAACGTGGTGTGTTCGCTGCCGCCGTGGAAGTGGTGTGGGGTCAGCGATACCGAAAATACTGGCACTTCGGTTTCGAGCTGCACCTGCATCAGGCCGCTGACCACCGATTGGGCGACGAATTCGTGACGGTAGATGCCGCCATCCACCACCAGCGCGGCGGCGACGATACCGGCGTAACGTCCGGTCTTGGCCAGCAGCTTGGCGTGCAGGGGCATTTCAAAGGCGCCGCCGACTTCGAAGAAGTCGATATCCGATTCCTGGTAGCCCTGGGCGATCATTTCGGCGAGGAAACCTTTGCGCGACTGATCGACAATATCCTTGTGCCAGCAGGCCTGGATAAATGCGACGCGCTCGCCGTGGTGGTTTTTGCTTTTGCTGTCGATTGCGGTGGGTTGCATGTTCTGACTCCTGTTTAAGAAAAAAACAGGGCGTTATGAATCGAATGGGATTTAAGGGTACGCACCGCTGTTTTCATGCAGGCATGAATTCAACGTGCGGCCCTTAGGTGCCAATCCCGTTCTCTCTTCATCCGGACTATGACCGTCGGCCCCGGGATCACACCGGGTCTGCTGACCTTGTCGCCGTCCTGCCTGAGCAGTTCGAGGCGCCAAGCGCTCGCGGGCTATGCACATTGCGCGCAATTACCGCCGGTGGGGAATTGCACCCCGCCCTGAGAACGTTGCCGCCAGAACCCTGGCGGCGGAGAGTTTTTAACATGCTTTTTCAAAAACTGCACGGTTGCCGTATCGATAAGCTATATCGGTTTGTTTGGTGGGTATGCGATTGAATGCGGTGGGACTTGATATTGCGTGGCTTTGCCCGCAGTAATCACTCACAAAAGGACTTATCCATTCCGTTAGAGGCCCCCTTCATGACCGTGATCGACCTGCGCAGCGACACCGTGACCCAACCTACCCCCGGTATGCTCGATGCGATGGCCAGCGCCGTCAGCGGTGATGACGTCTACGGCGAAGACCCCAGCGTCAACCGACTGGAGGCTGAGTTGGCCAGGCGCCTGGGCTTTCCGGCCGCTTTGTTCGTGCCTACTGGCACCATGAGTAACCTGCTGGCGTTGATGGCTCACTGTGAGCGCGGTGAGGAATACATCGTCGGGCAACAAGCCCACACCTACAAATACGAAGGGGGCGGGGCGGCCGTGCTGGGTTCGATCCAGCCGCAGCCGCTGGAGGTGCAGCCAGACGGGTCCCTGGACCTCGACCAGGTGCTGGCGGCGATCAAACCCGATGATTTCCACTTCGCCCGCACGCGCTTGCTGGCGCTGGAAAACACCATGCAAGGCAAGGTGCTGCCATTGGCATACCTGACAAAGGCGCGGGCGTTTACCCGTGAACATGGCCTGGCGTTGCATCTGGATGGCGCGCGGCTCTACAACGCAGCGGTCAAGCTGGGCGTGGACGCGCGTGAAATTGCCGGGCATTTCGACTCGGTGTCGGTGTGCCTGTCCAAGGGGCTCGGCGCGCCGGTCGGCTCGGTACTGTGCGGTTCCACGGCATTGATCGCCAAGGCGCGGCGTCTGCGCAAGATGGTCGGCGGCGGCATGCGCCAGGCCGGCTCACTGGCGGCGGCAGGCCTGTATGCCCTGGATCATCAGGTGCAGCGCCTGGCTGAAGATCACGCTAACGCGCAATGGCTGGGGGATGAGTTACAAAAGGCCGGTTACAGCGTGGAGCCGGTACAAACCAACATGGTCTATGTGCAGATCGGTGACCGGGCCCAGGCGTTAAAGGCGTTTGCCGCCGAGCGCGGGATCAAGTTGAGCGCCGCTCCGCGCCTGCGCATGGTGACGCACCTGGACGTCAGCCGGGCGCAGATTGAGCAAGTCGTGCAGACATTCGTCGCATTTTCGCAGAAATGACAGTGCAGGCCGTCTAATTGACTGCTTCTATCACATAAACACGCTGTACCACCGGCAAAGGGCCGATATAATGCGGCCCTTTGCCGTCGCTTCGTCTGATGATGTTGCGCACTGGCCTTTGGCCGCAGCCTCCGTGGAAGAACCTAATGAAAAGCGCAGAAATCCGTGAAGCCTTCCTTCGCTTCTTCGAAGAGCAAGGCCACACCCGTGTAGCCTCAAGCTCCTTGATCCCAGGCAATGACCCCACCCTGCTGTTCACTAACGCGGGGATGAACCAGTTCAAGGACTGTTTCCTGGGCCAGGAAAAACGCGCCTACACCCGCGCCACCAGCAGTCAGAAGTGCGTACGCGCCGGCGGCAAGAACAGTGACCTGGAAAACGTGGGTTACACCGCGCGCCACCATACCTTCTTCGAAATGCTGGGTAACTTCAGCTTCGGCGATTATTTCAAGAAAGACGCGATCACCTTCGCCTGGACCTTCCTGACCGGCGTGCTGAAGCTGCCCAAGGAAAAGCTCTGGGTAACCGTCTATGCCACGGATGACGAAGCGTATGACATCTGGACCCAGCAAATCGGCGTGCCCGCCGAGCGCATGATCCGCATCGGCGACAACAAAGGTGCGCCGTATGCCTCCGATAACTTCTGGACCATGGGCGACACCGGCCCTTGCGGCCCCTGCACCGAGATTTTCTACGATCACGGTGCCGACATCTGGGGTGGCCCACCGGGTTCGCCGGATGAAGACGGCGACCGCTACATCGAAATCTGGAACAACGTGTTCATGCAGTTCAACCGCACCGCTGATGGCGTGTTGCATCCGTTGCCGGCACCGTCGGTGGACACCGGCATGGGGCTGGAACGGATCAGTGCGGTCATGCAGCACGTTCATTCCAACTATGAAATCGACCTGTTCACCAACCTGTTGAGTGCATCGGCTGCGGCCATTGGCTGCGCCAATGAAGGCCAGTCTTCGCTCAAGGTCGTATCGGACCACATCCGCTCCTGCGGTTTCCTGATTGCCGATGGGGTGCTGCCGTCCAACGAAGGCCGTGGCTATGTGCTGCGCCGCATTATCCGTCGCGCCTGCCGTCACGGTAACAAACTGGGCGCTACCGGCAGCTTCTTCTACAAGATCGTGGCTGCGCTGGTAGCCGAGATGGGCGATGCCTTCCCGGAATTGAAGCAGCAACAAGCCAACATCGAGCGGGTGCTCAAGGCTGAGGAAGAGCAGTTCTCCAAGACCCTGGAGCACGGCCTGAAAATTCTCGAGCAGGACCTGGCTGAACTCAAAGGCACCGTGGTGCCGGGCGATGTGGTGTTCAAGCTCTACGACACCTATGGTTTCCCGATGGACCTGACCGCCGACATCGCCCGTGAGCGTGAGCTGACCGTCGATGAGGCCGGTTTCGAGCGTGAGATGGAAGCCCAGCGTGTGCGTGCGCGTTCCGCCAGCTCGTTTGGCCTGGACTACAACACCCTGGTCAAGGTTGATGTGCCTACCGAGTTCATCGGCTACAAGGCTACCGCCGGCGCGGCCAAAATCGTTGCCATTTATAAAGACGGCAAGTCAGTCGATGTGCTGAACGAGGGCGATGAAGCGGTGGTGGTCCTGGACCAGACGCCGTTCTACGCGGAGTCGGGCGGGCAAATCGGTGACTGTGGTTTCCTCAGTTCGACGTCCGGTCGTTTCGACGTGCGCGACACCACCAAGACCGGTGGCGCGTTCCTGCACCATGGTGTGTTGGTGCTGGGCAACCTGGTCGTCGGCGCGCCAGTCGAGACTCAGGTCGATGCCGATGTACGGCATGCGACCGCGTTGAACCACTCGGCCACTCACTTGCTGCACGCTGCATTGCGTCAGGTGCTGGGCGAGCATGTGCAGCAGAAGGGCTCGTTGGTCGACAGCCAGCGCCTGCGTTTCGACTTCAGCCACTTCGAAGCGATCAAGCCTGATCAGATCAAGGCGCTGGAAGATATCGTCAACGCCGAAATCCGTAAGAACACCCCGGTTGAAACCGAGGAAACGGATATCGAAACCGCCAGGAACAAGGGCGCCATGGCGCTGTTTGGCGAGAAGTATGGCGATGAAGTACGCGTACTGAGCATGGGCGGCAGTTTCTCGGTGGAGCTGTGTGGCGGTATCCACGCCAACCGCACCGGTGACATCGGCCTGTTGAAAATCATCAGCGAAGGCGGTGTGGCCTCCGGTGTGCGTCGTATCGAGGCAGTCACCGGTGCCGCGGCGCTGGCGTACCTCAATGCAGCCGAAGAACAACTCAAGGAAGCGGCCGGCCTGGTCAAGGGTAGCCGCGACAATCTGATCGACAAGCTGTCCGCCGTGCTTGAGCGCAACCGTGCGCTGGAGAAACAGCTGGAGCAGTTGCAAGCCAAGGCGGCCAGTGCTGCGGGCGACGATCTGTCGGCCTCGGCGGTTGACGTCAAGGACGTAAAAGTCCTGGCGGCGCGCCTGGACGGGCAGGACGGCAAGGCGTTACTGGCGTTGGTCGATCAGTTGAAGAACAAGCTCGGCCGCGCAGTGATCCTGCTCGGCAGTGTCCATGAGGATAAGGTCGTGCTGGTTGCCGGTGTAACCAAGGACCTGACTGGCCAACTCAAAGCCGGTGATTTGATGAAGCAAGCCGCTGCGGCAGTGGGCGGCAAGGGCGGTGGTCGTCCGGACATGGCGCAAGGCGGTGGTGTAGATGCCGGCGCCCTGGACGCGGCGCTGGCCTTGACCGTGCCGTTTGTCGAGGCAGGTATTTAAGGCGCT
The DNA here is from genome assembly GCF_003852235.1 of Pseudomonas sp. R4-35-07. NCBI lineage: Bacteria > Pseudomonadati > Pseudomonadota > Gammaproteobacteria > Pseudomonadales > Pseudomonadaceae > Pseudomonas > Pseudomonas sp. R4-35-07. Next base: position 4,419,153 of record NZ_CP027732.1, on the reverse strand, counting down.
GTTAATGAGCCCATGGTCTAGTCGTGGGCTCGCTCGGTTGCTGGAAGATTCGTTTATTGGGCGCCCCTTTACGGGCTGAGGCGGCTTAGAAATGGCTTTGATCGTACAGAAATTCGGAGGCACCTCGGTCGGTTCTGTCGAAAGAATCGAGCAGGTGGCCGACAAGGTTAAGAAGTTCCGTGATGCTGGCGACGACCTGGTGGTGGTGTTGTCGGCCATGAGCGGCGAGACCAATCGCCTGATCGACCTGGCCAAGGCCATCAGCGGTGATCAACAACCGCTCCCGCGTGAGCTGGATGTGATTGTGTCCACCGGTGAGCAGGTAACCATTGCGCTGCTGGCCATGGCTCTGAACAAGCGTGGTGTGCCAGCGGTGTCCTACACTGGCAGTCAGGTGCGCATTCTTACCGACAGCGCACATACCAAGGCGCGCATCCTGCAGATCGACGATCAGAAGATTCGTGCTGATCTGAAAGCTGGGCGCGTGGTCGTGGTAGCGGGTTTCCAGGGTGTTGACGAGCAGGGCAATATCACCACGCTTGGGCGTGGCGGTTCGGACACCACGGGCGTGGCGCTGGCAGCGGCTCTCAAGGCTGACGAATGCCAGATCTATACTGATGTGGATGGCGTCTACACCACCGACCCGCGCGTCGTGTCCGTGGCCCAGCGCCTGGACAAGATCACCTTTGAGGAGATGCTGGAAATGGCCAGCCTCGGTTCCAAGGTGCTGCAGATTCGTGCGGTGGAATTCGCCGGCAAGTACAACGTTCCGCTGCGCGTATTGCACAGCTTCAAAGAGGGTCCGGGCACCCTCATTACTATTGATGAAGAGGAATCCATGGAACAGCCGATCATTTCCGGCATCGCTTTCAACCGCGATGAAGCCAAGCTGACGATCCGTGGCGTGCCAGACACTCCGGGTGTGGCCTTCAAGATCCTCGGTCCTATCAGCGGCGCGAATATCGAAGTCGACATGATCGTGCAGAACGTTTCGCACGATAACACCACCGATTTCACCTTCACCGTGCACCGCAACGAGTACGATGCGGCCGAGCGTATCCTGCAGAACACTGCAAGCGAGATCGGCGCCCGTGAAGTGATCGGCGATACCAAAATTGCCAAGGTGTCGATCGTGGGTGTGGGCATGCGCTCCCATGCCGGTGTTGCCAGCCGCATGTTCGAGGCGCTGGCCAAGGAAAGCATCAACATCCAGATGATCTCCACGTCGGAAATCAAAGTCTCGGTAGTGATTGAAGAAAAGTACCTGGAACTGGCCGTGCGCGCGCTGCATACCGCTTTTGAGCTGGACGCTCCGGCCCGACAGGGCGAGTGATGCGATGCCAGGAAGGCGCGGCTTACCGCGCCTTTCATTTTTTTGTAGGGCGCATGTTCTTTTGCGTGGGCTCGACAATACTTAGGCGGTAGGGCTACGGCCTTTTGGTTGTAGGTCGAATGCCTTTTTTTTGCAGACTGTTGTTCCTGAAATGAATTGCGTGAGGTGAAAGGTATGTTGATTCTGACTCGTCGTTGCGCAGAAAGCCTGATTATCGGTGATGGCGAAATCACCGTGACCGTGCTCGGCGTCAAAGGCAATCAAGTGCGTATCGGGGTTAACGCTCCGAAAGAGGTAGCGGTCCATCGCGAGGAAATCTACCTGCGGATCAAGAAAGAGAAGGACGAAGAACCAAGCCTTTAATTTTTATCGTTTTTTATGTTTGCAAACGGGGAGGAACGTGGTTAATATACGCCCCGTGTTGCGGAGAGCTGGCCGAGTGGCCGAAGGCGCTCCCCTGCTAAGGGAGTACACCTCAAAAGGGTGTCGGGGGTTCGAATCCCCCGTTCTCCGCCATTATTTGCTTAGTTCGTTGCAATCTGGTTTTTTCGGTAAGTTGTTGAAATTGATCGAAAAAATAGCTTTACATAGAGATTGAACGGCCTATAATGCGCGGCAACAAATGCACTCGTAGCTCAGCTGGATAGAGTACTCGGCTACGAACCGAGCGGTCACAGGTTCGAATCCTGTCGAGTGCACCATTTAAGAGTCAGTTGCAGCGATGCAGATGGCTTGGTTTCAACCAGTTGTGATCTGGTATAAAAAACACACTCTGCACTCGTAGCTCAGCTGGATAGAGTACTCGGCTACGAACCGAGCGGTCACAGGTTCGAATCCTGTCGAGTGCACCATACAAACAAAAAGCCCGCCTAGTGCGGGCTTTTTGCCGTCTGGGGTTTGTGTAGGTTTTATCCTGGCGTACGTCTTTTTCTGTTTCCCTTGTGTTTTCCCTTCCCGCTGCGTCGTCGCAGTTCATAGATGTAGCCAACACTCAGCTTTGGCTTGCAAGCGCTTGTTCTTTCCAGTTTTTTTTGACGTTAAAAGCGGCCGAGCGGTGTATCATGCGCCGGTCAGCCCCGCCGGGGCTTGTGGAATGCCTCCATGGACTTACCCAGTAGTTACTCAGTATCCCGCTTTACCAATCATGAATTGACTGATTGATTCTTCCGGCGCGCTCCGCTGCTGGGAGTGGAGTTCGCCTATGACCGAAGTAGAAGTAAAGAAAACACAAGAAAGCCTGCAGGATCGCCTGGCTCAAGTTATCGAGCTGCTGCAGCGCCAGCGCGTGGTCGAAGACCTCACGCACCGCCAGGAAGGACCGCACCACGACCGCGTCGAAAACCTGGTTCACCGGCAAAATCTCGTCGAGCTGCAACGCAAACTCGATGACCTGCACTCCGCCGACGTTGCTTATATTCTCGAAGCCTTGCCGCTGGATGATCGCCTGACGCTCTGGCAGTTGGTCAAGGCTGATCGCGACGGCGACATTCTCCTCGAAGTATCCGATTCGGTCCGTGAAACCCTGATCGCCGACATGGACGATCATGAGCTCCTGGCTGCGGCCAAGGAGATGGATGCGGACGAGCTGGCCGACCTGGCGCCTGAATTGCCGCGCGATGTTGTTCATGAGCTGATGGAGGCGTTGGATACTCAGCAGCGTGAGCGTGTGCGTTCCGCACTGTCTTATGATGAAGACCAGGTCGGCGCATTGATGGACTTCGAGATGGTCACCATCCGCGAAGACGTCAGCCTGGAAGTGGTACTGCGCTACCTGCGCCGTCTCAAAGAGCTGCCGGGGCATACCGACAAGCTGTTTGTGGTCGACTACGAAGGCATTCTCAAGGGCGTATTGCCCATCAAGCGCCTGCTGGTAAATGATCCGGAGAAGAGAGTTGCTGACCTGATGGCCAGCGATACCGTGAGCTTTCATCCGGATGAAGATGCCTACGACGCAGCCCAAGCTTTTGAGCGTTACGACTTGATCTCTGCCCCGGTGGTGGACAAGAACGGCAAGTTGATCGGCCGTCTGACGATTGACGAAATCGTTGACCTTATTCGCGAAGAGAGTGAAACCGAAGTCCTCAACATGGCGGGCTTGCGTGAAGAGGAAGATATTTTTGCGTCAGTCTGGCGTTCGCTGCACAACCGTTGGGCTTGGCTGGCCGTCAACCTGATTACTGCATTTATCGCGTCCCGCGTGATCGGGCTGTTTGAAGGCTCCATCGAAAAGTTGGTGGCCCTGGCGGCGTTGATGCCGATTGTGGCCGGCATCGGCGGTAACTCCGGTAATCAGACCATCACCATGATCGTACGCGCCATGGCGCTGGATCAGGTCAGTACCGCCAACTCTTCGCGCCTGCTGCGCAAGGAGCTGGCTGTGGGCCTCATCAACGGCCTGGTGTGGGGAGGCGTAATCGGCGTGGTGGCTTACTTGCTATATGGCAGTTGGTCGCTGGGTGTGGTGATGACCGCTGCCATGACCCTCAATTTGCTTTTGGCTGCCTTGATGGGGGTTTTGATCCCTATGACCCTGGCGCGTCTGGGGCGCGATCCTGCCATGGGGGCGAGCGTGATGATCACGGCAATGACTGACAGTGGTGGCTTTTTCATCTTCCTGGGCTTGGCTACGATCTTCCTGCTCTGACCTTTCCTGCGGGGGCAAATCTGCCCTCGCATTGCTTTCTTGCTCAAATCCCACGCAAAAAAAAGCCAGCACATGGCTGGCTTCGGCTTTCAGCTGCAAATCAATTGGCTTCTGCGGCCGCCTCTACGTCGTGCGCGATCAGCGAGACGAGAGCATTTTGCTGGCGGTGGGAAAGCTGACGAAAACGCTGCAGCAGTTCGCGTTCGTGCAGTGACAGCTCTGGGCTGTCCAGGCGCATGCTCAACTCTTCACCCAAGGCACCTTCCTGAATAAGGCTCTGTTCCAGGCGAGCGATGATTTCGGAGTTCATGCTGCGATGATGATTGCGAGCCACCTCGGCAATGCGTTCCCGCATTCCGTCTGGCAGACGTACGACGAACTTGTCAGCCGTACGGCTGGAATAAATTGCCTGTTTCAATGGGCGCATATATTTAACCGGTTAGTTCAGGGGAGCGGTTTTTGGAATTGGCCGCAAGATGAGTGTTAAGACAAGGCTCACGACCAAAGTTCAACCCGAATTGCAAAGAGGCCGCATCATGCCTCAGATTTGACATTTCCTTGGCGTCAATTCTGTGACAAATATTGAACCGCCTAAAGGCTTTATGCCAGCACTGATTTGCATTTTTGCGGACTGGTTGGAAAAGTTTTCGCGTTGGATCGGGTATTCCTGATCTTCACGCAAGCCTTATCCGAAATCGGGTTGAAGAGCGCACGCCTTAAGCAACATGGCCTTTTGCCCTCATCTGTAAGGGTAGTGGCAGTTTGCTGATTTGCTAGCGCAAAGCGACATAAGGTCGGCTGGAGGGGGGTTAACGCAGTATGGGGTCGAATTTTATCCGCCGCCCGAGGGCGAGCGTCAGGACCAAGAGGCATCCAAAAACAGCACTGGCGATGAACGTCAGGGTGCGAGTGTCTTGCATAGCATTACTAAAGCCCAGTAGGGCGGTCGCGAGCGTCAGGCACAGAAAAAGCCATGCAGGTTTGGACATGAGTAGCGCTCTCAGAAAACCCAGTGTTCGGATGTTGGGGTGGCTTGGGTGCCTTGGGTCAAACGAATAGGGGATTGAGGGTCGGCTGTCATCACCGCCAGCTGTGGTCTTTGCTGCAGGTGGTGCGGTACGGCCTGGGTGATTTGAGCTGGGTCTTGCAATTTGGCTGGGAAGAAATGAAAAGTTACCAGCGCAGCCAGTGCCATTGTGTTGAGGGCGAGTAGTAGGGCGCTGTTCATGGTCTTCTTCTCCGTATGCCTTGGCCAAATGGGGTTGTGGGAGAAGTGTTGCAGGTCGCGTGCCAACTGATTTATTCAATATAATCAATTAGTTATCTTGTTTTATGGCGTGTCGTGTAGTGCAATTTGCAATGATGGCACTTTGGGAGAGTGCATTTTGCACGACAGCATAGGTCGCCCGGATTGTATTGGGCTGCGCTACCGCATGCTTGCAAGCGTTGGCTTACGATCAAAAAGCCAAGGGATGACATGACAAAAACTACCTTGCCCGTTAACATGCACGCCGTCCGTCGTTGAGCCTTTGGCTTGTTGATTGCGATTTGTCCCAGTAGCTCAATTGGATAGAGCATCCCCCTCCTAAGGGGAAGGTTGGCCGTTCGAACCGGCCCTGGGACACCATCCCTCAGTTGTTGTCTTGTTGCGTTCGTCATATCAAAACCATCGCTTCCTTAGCTTCCTGACTGTAGCCGTGAGAAGTGCGGCGGTATTCAGTTGCTGTTCGGTGGGCAATCGAATCGCGATGGTCCCTGGGTCGAGCTTTTGTTTGCTCTATATAGAAGGGCGGAGGGATGGAAAAGAATTCCCAGGTTTTTGATTTAACTGCTTGACGCTGCTGCTTAAAACTGTAGAATTCGCCTCCCGCTTACGAGAGATCGCAAGCGCAAGTGGTTGAAGTTGTTGAAGAAATCTTCGAAAACTTCTGAAAATAACCACTTGACAGCAAATGAGGCTGCTGTAGAATGCGCGCCTCGGTTGAGACGAATAGCTCTTAACCAACCGCTCTTTAACAACTGAATCAAGCAATTCGTGTGGGTGCTTGTGGAGTCAGACTGATAGTCAACAAGATTATCAGCATCACAAGTTACTCCGCGAGAAATCAAAGATGTAACCAACGATTGCTGAGCCAAGTTTAGGGTTTCTTAAAAACCCAAAGATGTTTGAACTGAAGAGTTTGATCATGGCTCAGATTGAACGCTGGCGGCAGGCCTAACACATGCAAGTCGAGCGGTAGAGAGAAGCTTGCTTCTCTTGAGAGCGGCGGACGGGTGAGTAATGCCTAGGAATCTGCCTGGTAGTGGGGGATAACGTTCGGAAACGGACGCTAATACCGCATACGTCCTACGGGAGAAAGCAGGGGACCTTCGGGCCTTGCGCTATCAGATGAGCCTAGGTCGGATTAGCTAGTTGGTGAGGTAATGGCTCACCAAGGCGACGATCCGTAACTGGTCTGAGAGGATGATCAGTCACACTGGAACTGAGACACGGTCCAGACTCCTACGGGAGGCAGCAGTGGGGAATATTGGACAATGGGCGAAAGCCTGATCCAGCCATGCCGCGTGTGTGAAGAAGGTCTTCGGATTGTAAAGCACTTTAAGTTGGGAGGAAGGGCAGTTACCTAATACGTGATTGTTTTGACGTTACCGACAGAATAAGCACCGGCTAACTCTGTGCCAGCAGCCGCGGTAATACAGAGGGTGCAAGCGTTAATCGGAATTACTGGGCGTAAAGCGCGCGTAGGTGGTTTGTTAAGTTGGATGTGAAATCCCCGGGCTCAACCTGGGAACTGCATTCAAAACTGACTGACTAGAGTGTGGTAGAGGGTGGTGGAATTTCCTGTGTAGCGGTGAAATGCGTAGATATAGGAAGGAACACCAGTGGCGAAGGCGACCACCTGGACCAACACTGACACTGAGGTGCGAAAGCGTGGGGAGCAAACAGGATTAGATACCCTGGTAGTCCACGCCGTAAACGATGTCAACTAGCCGTTGGGAGCCTTGAGCTCTTAGTGGCGCAGCTAACGCATTAAGTTGACCGCCTGGGGAGTACGGCCGCAAGGTTAAAACTCAAATGAATTGACGGGGGCCCGCACAAGCGGTGGAGCATGTGGTTTAATTCGAAGCAACGCGAAGAACCTTACCAGGCCTTGACATCCAATGAACTTTCTAGAGATAGATTGGTGCCTTCGGGAACATTGAGACAGGTGCTGCATGGCTGTCGTCAGCTCGTGTCGTGAGATGTTGGGTTAAGTCCCGTAACGAGCGCAACCCTTGTCCTTAGTTACCAGCACGTTATGGTGGGCACTCTAAGGAGACTGCCGGTGACAAACCGGAGGAAGGTGGGGATGACGTCAAGTCATCATGGCCCTTACGGCCTGGGCTACACACGTGCTACAATGGTCGGTACAGAGGGTTGCCAAGCCGCGAGGTGGAGCTAATCCCAGAAAACCGATCGTAGTCCGGATCGCAGTCTGCAACTCGACTGCGTGAAGTCGGAATCGCTAGTAATCGCGAATCAGAATGTCGCGGTGAATACGTTCCCGGGCCTTGTACACACCGCCCGTCACACCATGGGAGTGGGTTGCACCAGAAGTAGCTAGTCTAACCTTCGGGAGGACGGTTACCACGGTGTGATTCATGACTGGGGTGAAGTCGTAACAAGGTAGCCGTAGGGGAACCTGCGGCTGGATCACCTCCTTAATCGACGACATCAGCTGCTCCATGAGCTCCCACACGAATTGCTTGATTCATTGAAGAAGACGATAGAAGCAGCTTTAAGCTCCAGGCTGATAGCTCTTAGCTAATCAGTTGCGCTCGAAATTGGGTCTGTAGCTCAGTTGGTTAGAGCGCACCCCTGATAAGGGTGAGGTCGGCAGTTCGAATCTGCCCAGACCCACCAATTTTGTTATGGGGCCATAGCTCAGCTGGGAGAGCGCCTGCCTTGCACGCAGGAGGTCAACGGTTCGATCCCGTTTGGCTCCACCATTAACTGTTTCTGCTGTTAGAGTTTAGAAATGAGTATTTCGCTGTGAATATTGATTTCTAGTCTTTGATTAGATCGTTCTTTAAAAATTTGGGTATGTGATAGAAAGATAGACTGAACGTTACTTTCACTGGTAACGGCTCAGGCTAAGGTAAAATTTGTGAGTCGCTCTTAATTGAGTATGATCGAATTTTCGGCGAATGTTGTCTTCACAGTATAACCAGATTGCTTGGGGTTATATGGTCAAGTGAAGAAGCGCATACGGTGGATGCCTTGGCAGTCAGAGGCGATGAAAGACGTGGTAGCCTGCGAAAAGCTTCGGGGAGTCGGCAAACAGACTTTGATCCGGAGATGTCTGAATGGGGGAACCCAGCCATCATAAGATGGTTACCTTACACTGAATACATAGGTGTATGGAGCGAACCAGGGGAACTGAAACATCTAAGTACCCTGAGGAAAAGAAATCAACCGAGATTCCCTTAGTAGTGGCGAGCGAACGGGGACTAGCCCTTAAGTGGCTTTGAGATTAGCGGAACGCTCTGGAAAGTGCGGCCATAGTGGGTGATAGCCCTGTACGCGAAAATCTCTTAGTCATGAAATCGAGTAGGACGGAGCACGAGAAACTTTGTCTGAATATGGGGGGACCATCCTCCAAGGCTAAATACTACTGACTGACCGATAGTGAACTAGTACCGTGAGGGAAAGGCGAAAAGAACCCCGGAGAGGGGAGTGAAATAGATCCTGAAACCGTATGCGTACAAGCAGTGGGAGCCTACTTTGTTAGGTGACTGCGTACCTTTTGTATAATGGGTCAGCGACTTATTTTCAGTGGCGAGCTTAACCGAATAGGGGAGGCGTAGCGAAAGCGAGTCTTAATAGGGCGTCTAGTCGCTGGGAATAGACCCGAAACCGGGCGATCTATCCATGGGCAGGTTGAAGGTTGGGTAACACTAACTGGAGGACCGAACCGACTACCGTTGAAAAGTTAGCGGATGACCTGTGGATCGGAGTGAAAGGCTAATCAAGCTCGGAGATAGCTGGTTCTCCTCGAAAGCTATTTAGGTAGCGCCTCATGTATCACTGTAGGGGGTAGAGCACTGTTTCGGCTAGGGGGTCATCCCGACTTACCAAACCGATGCAAACTCCGAATACCTACAAGTGCCGAGCATGGGAGACACACGGCGGGTGCTAACGTCCGTCGTGAAAAGGGAAACAACCCAGACCGTCAGCTAAGGTCCCAAAGTTATGGTTAAGTGGGAAACGATGTGGGAAGGCTTAGACAGCTAGGAGGTTGGCTTAGAAGCAGCCACCCTTTAAAGAAAGCGTAATAGCTCACTAGTCGAGTCGGCCTGCGCGGAAGATGTAACGGGGCTCAAACCATACACCGAAGCTACGGGTATCACGTAAGTGATGCGGTAGAGGAGCGTTCTGTAAGCCTGTGAAGGTGAGTTGAGAAGCTTGCTGGAGGTATCAGAAGTGCGAATGCTGACATGAGTAACGACAATGGGTGTGAAAAACACCCACGCCGAAAGACCAAGGTTTCCTGCGCAACGTTAATCGACGCAGGGTTAGTCGGTCCCTAAGGCGAGGCTGAAAAGCGTAGTCGATGGAAAACAGGTTAATATTCCTGTACTTCTGGTTATTGCGATGGAGGGACGGAGAAGGCTAGGCCAGCTTGGCGTTGGTTGTCCAAGTTTAAGGTGGTAGGCTGGAATCTTAGGTAAATCCGGGATTCTAAGGCCGAGAGCTGATGACGAGTTGTCTTTTAGACGACGAAGTGGTTGATGCCATGCTTCCAAGAAAAGCTTCTAAGCTTCAGGTAACCAGGAACCGTACCCCAAACCGACACAGGTGGTTGGGTAGAGAATACCAAGGCGCTTGAGAGAACTCGGGTGAAGGAACTAGGCAAAATGGCACCGTAACTTCGGGAGAAGGTGCGCCGGTGAGGGTGAAGGACTTGCTCCGTAAGCTCATGCCGGTCGAAGATACCAGGCCGCTGCGACTGTTTATTAAAAACACAGCACTCTGCAAACACGAAAGTGGACGTATAGGGTGTGACGCCTGCCCGGTGCCGGAAGGTTAATTGATGGGGTTAGCTAACGCGAAGCTCTTGATCGAAGCCCCGGTAAACGGCGGCCGTAACTATAACGGTCCTAAGGTAGCGAAATTCCTTGTCGGGTAAGTTCCGACCTGCACGAATGGCGTAACGATGGCGGCGCTGTCTCCACCCGAGACTCAGTGAAATTGAAATCGCTGTGAAGATGCAGTGTATCCGCGGCTAGACGGAAAGACCCCGTGAACCTTTACTATAGCTTTGCACTGGACTTTGAATTTGCTTGTGTAGGATAGGTGGGAGGCTTTGAAGCGTGGACGCCAGTTCGCGTGGAGCCAACCTTGAAATACCACCCTGGCAACTTTGAGGTTCTAACTCAGGTCCGTTATCCGGATCGAGGACAGTGTATGGTGGGTAGTTTGACTGGGGCGGTCTCCTCCTAAAGAGTAACGGAGGAGTACGAAGGTGCGCTCAGACCGGTCGGAAATCGGTCGTAGAGTATAAAGGCAAAAGCGCGCTTGACTGCGAGACAGACACGTCGAGCAGGTACGAAAGTAGGTCTTAGTGATCCGGTGGTTCTGTATGGAAGGGCCATCGCTCAACGGATAAAAGGTACTCCGGGGATAACAGGCTGATACCGCCCAAGAGTTCATATCGACGGCGGTGTTTGGCACCTCGATGTCGGCTCATCACATCCTGGGGCTGAAGCCGGTCCCAAGGGTATGGCTGTTCGCCATTTAAAGTGGTACGCGAGCTGGGTTTAGAACGTCGTGAGACAGTTCGGTCCCTATCTGCCGTGGACGTTTGAGATTTGAGAGGGGCTGCTCCTAGTACGAGAGGACCGGAGTGGACGAACCTCTGGTGTTCCGGTTGTCACGCCAGTGGCATTGCCGGGTAGCTATGTTCGGAATAGATAACCGCTGAAAGCATCTAAGCGGGAAACTAGCCTCAAGATGAGATCTCACTGGGACCTTGAGTCCCCTGAAGGGCCGTCGAAGACTACGACGTTGATAGGTTGGGTGTGTAAGCGCTGTGAGGCGTTGAGCTAACCAATACTAATTGCCCGTGAGGCTTGACCATATAACACCCAAGCAATTTGACTACTCCTGACTTTAAAAAAGCAGAAGCATCAGATTGCGGTGTGTGAAGACGCAATGAACCGAAAGTTCGAGGCTCACAAAACACCGACTTCTATCGCATACCCAATTTGCTGAAGCGAGGCCATCTGGCCACGACTCAGTACCCGAATTTCTTGACGACCATAGAGCATTGGAACCACCTGATCCCATCCCGAACTCAGTAGTGAAACGATGCATCGCCGATGGTAGTGTGGGGTTTCCCCATGTGAGAGTAGGTCATCGTCAAGATTAAATTCCGAAACCCCATTTGCGAAAGCAGATGGGGTTTTGTTTTGCGCGGTCGAAACCCACATCTCTTGCAGACACAAGCCTGCTCGCGATAACTCCAACCCCGACGCGAACGTACCAGGAAGGCTCTATATCCTATAGAACGCTCTATTCGGGCCTTTTATGGCATTTACCCAAAGACCAGTCGAACCTTGCCTATGATCAGGGTTCACAGGTGGTGCGTTGTATATTTATCTCCACTTCATGTATCTCGCAGACGCGCATACAGCGTCTGAACGGGTAAGCAAAATAATCCCGGAAACGGCTCATGCCGCCTGTCCGGACCCGACCACTGCGGACTATCATGCCGATAGCCCTGTCCCCTCACTGCAAGGAGCCGCTCGGAACGCCGATGCGCCAAATCTGGAAATCTTTTCGAGCCCTCTATTTCGCCTCCCTGATGATGCTGATCGGCTCCGGCCTGCTCAGTACTTATCTGGCCTTGCGTTTGGCGGCGGATAACGTCGATAGCCTGTGGGTCGGTGCGCTGATGGCGGCCAACTACTTTGGCCTGGTGCTGGGTGGCAAGATCGGGCACCGTTTGATTGCGCGTGTCGGCCATATACGCGCCTACGCGACCTGCGCCGGTATCGTCGGCGCGGCCGTGCTGGGTCATGGCTTGATCGACTGGCTACCGGCGTGGATCGTATTGCGGGTGATCGTGGGCCTGGGCATGATGTGCCAGTACATGGTCATCGAAAGCTGGCTCAACGAGCAGGCCGATGCCAAGCAGCGCGGCGTAGTGTTCAGCGGCTACATGATCGCCTCTTACCTCGGTCTGGTGCTGGGCCAGCTGATCCTGGTCATGCATCCCCACCTGGGTCTTGAACTGCTGATGCTGGTGGCGCTGTGCTTCGCCCTCTGCCTGGTGCCGGTAGCCATGACCCGCCGCATTCACCCGGCGCCGTTGCATCCGGCGCCGATGGAGCCGCGTTTCTTTATCAAGCGTGTGCCCCAGTCGCTCAGCACAGTGCTGGGGGCAGGGCTGATCGTCGGCTCGTTCTACGGCTTGGCACCGCTCTATGCCTCCCAGCAGGGGTTGACGACCGAACAGGTCGGTTTGTTCATGGGCTCCTGTATTTTCGCGGGACTGCTCGTGCAGTGGCCGCTGGGCTGGTTGTCGGACCGCTATGACCGCGCACTGCTGATTCGCTGCTTTGCCTTGTGCTTGGCCGTAGCCGCGCTGCCCTTGGCGATCATGACCCAGGTCCCTCTGGAAATGCTGTTCGTGGCGGGCTTCCTATGTTCACTCGTGCAGTTTTGTCTTTACCCGTTGGCAGTGGCGTTTTCCAACGATCATGTGGAAGGTGATCGCAGGGTGTCGCTGACCGCTATGTTGCTGGTGACTTACGGCATTGGGGCCAGTATCGGGCCGCTTCTGGCGGGCGTGCTGATGAAGCTGTTCGGCAGCCAGATGCTGTACGCCTTCTTCAGTTTGTGTGCGTTGATCCTGGTATGGCGTATTCGGCCGAAGGCGGTGACTAACCTGCACCAGGTAGACGATGCGCCGCTGCATCACGTGGCGATGCCTGACAGCATGTCCAGTTCGCCGTTGGTGGCCGCCCTTGACCCACGGGTAGATGAGCAGGTGGTACAGGAGCAGATGCAGGCCACTGTTCCTGAGCCAGAGCCCGAACCCACGGTGGACGAGCCGGCTGCGCAGACGCCACCGGAGTCAACTGACCCGGACGATCATCCCCATGATTTGAGCAGGGCACGCCCCTGAACGAAAAAACGGGCAGATCCTATCAGGATCTGCCCGTTTTTTTACAGCTGCGTCCAAGGCTTAAAAATCGTCATCCTTGTCGAAGCGTCGAGCTTCGCGCTGCAGTTGATACACAAAACGCTCCACCTGGCGCTGCACCAGGCCGCTCATGTTATGGAAACGCACACCCGCGAAGGTGGTGTTGATCTTGTCTTCGAAATGCAGGTAACGCAGCTCGACAGCGGTGGTCATGTTGCCGAACGGCAGCGCGGCGACAAAGCGGTCATAGACTTGGCCCAGCTGCAAGCGGTCGGAAATGTCGCCTTCAAAGCGCAATTTGCATCCGGTGGCCGAGATATCCAGCAGCTTGCCATTGAACGGTGCCTTGAGCTTCTCGCCACCCAGTTCGATGTTCACCAATTGCGCCAGCTTCAATGCAGCGCGAAATGCGTTACGACGTTGATGGTAAACCACCTCGCCGGGCATGCCGCCAGTGTAAATGCGGTGGCCGTCTTTTTCGCTGACGCTCAGCGTGCCGTTACTTTCCCAGGCGACCCGCACGCCATCATGGAAACCCTCGATGCGGAAGGGCTCGCCATTTTCCAGGTAACGTTCACCATCGCGCGGGATCATTTCGTCCAGTGCCAGCGTTTTCTTATCCCGATCGATATCCACCAGATAGCTTTGGAAGCGTTGGCTGCGTTCGTGGAAAGTGATGATCAATGGATCTTGGCTTTCCTGGAGCATTCGCAAAGTGCTGGCGATTTCCAGAGGCGTGGTGAGGACCTTCGGTGGCTGCGGTGCATCTTCCGCATTAAGGGCGTTGAACACAGTTGTTCCATCTCCAGGCAAAATACGACTACACGCAAGAACCGGCATTTTGCCAGTATGTAGCGCAGCTTGGATAGCTCGCGCTGTAAACCGGCGTCAGGCTTGGCTGCGGGTGCTTGGCTTGACCAGGCGTGAAGTGGAACCTTGGGCGTTATACAGGGCCGGTGGCTCGCCGCCGTGAAGGATGCGTAACTGGTTGGCGGTAGTGGCTTGCTGAAGCTGGATCGACTGGCCGTTGAGCAGATTGGCTTCCTGGCACTGGGCGAGCAACTGATTGAGTTCTTTGCTTTGCGCCAGCAATTGATCGCCGACCGAAGAATGACTCGCCAGCTGTGCCAGGCCGTCGTGATCGGCGGGCAGGCCCAGGCTGGTGAGGATTTCGCTGCGCTTCTTGCCGTGCTGTTCGAGCAGCACAATCAGCGACTGTTTGCGCGCCAGTATTTCTTCGAGCAAAGGCATATCCCGGCCATACAGGGCCAGGGATTCCTCTTTGAGCAGCTCGAGCAATTGCTGCGTCGGCGCCAGATCATCAATGATCAGTTGAAGCAAATGTTCGTCGTGGTGCATGGCTGGCCTTGGTTTTAAGCGTCCAGAAGCCCAGCGCAGGCCTTTGCCTAGCGCTCGGCTTCGAAGTTAAGCAGCTTGCTGGCTACACGGTTGCTGTCGACCGTATAAGTGCCATCGGCGATTGCCTGTTTCAACTCGGCCACACGGGCTTTATTGACAATCGGTTGATCGCGCAGCGAGTCAGTGACCTTCTGCAACTGTTGAGCCTCATTGCTCAGGTGTACCGATTCCCCACTTTGGCTCGCGCCCGCTTGCTCTGCCTTGGCGGGCAGGGGCTGAGACTTGGCTTCTACGCTGTCCTTGGTACCGTTGGTGCGCGTGTTGCCTGGTAAGGGCTGAGTGCTGTTCAAACGATTGAAATCAATGACCATGATAAAAAAACCTCTGGGTAGTGGACGCTTGCCATGTTTTCGGCCATACCCAAACAAACTTTAGGCTTTAGTGACAATAAACCTGTACGGCGCGGCATCCAACCCACAGTGTAGGAAAAGCGGGCAATTGATTCCAGTCATCTATAGCGCCACCTCGACTTGGCCGGGGGCCGTCACCCGCGCCTTGATCACACGGTTGGAGTTGAGGTTCTTGACCCGGATCTGTTCGCTCATGCCACCATTGGAGAGCGCTTCCCCCGGCATTCTTACGTTCAACCCGCCGCTGCTGGCGGAAATCACCACTTGGTCACCCTTGCGAATCACTTCCGCCTGCTCCAGATGCACCAGCGTGATCACCTGATCGGTGACCATTGGTCGGGTGAGTCGCTGCCCGATAGCCTGGTCCAGGGAGGTCAGGTAACCCTGATTGATCAGGCTGATATCCCGCTCACGCAGCACAACATCGTCATAGCCAATAATGCCGGTGCGCTTCAAAGGGCGCGCTACCACGACCACGTCGCGGAACAATTTGACCTGGGCCGGCACAAACACCGTCCAGGGGGAGGCGCTCTCACAGCGGACTTTAACGGTTACCCGACCGATGGGCTGGGCGGGACTTTCCAGGGTGGCTGTCAATTCCTTGTCGCACATTGGCAGGCGCAGGCGCGGGTCCAATGGGTTGACCTGAATTTCATAGCGGCCCGGTGTCTGGGTGGTTGCCAGATAATCTTCTACAGTGAATTCAAGAAAGCCCTGGGTGACGCCGATAAGTAGATCAGGCAGGGTGACGTTGTCGGCACGAGCCGCGACGCCCACGCCCCAGACAAGCAGCGCCATCGCGGCGCAGAGCAGTCTGCGGTACTTTGGGCGGCAGGGATGTCGGGAAACTGTCATTTTAATATCCAAAGCCAACCGAATAGCAAAACTTAGCAAAGCTCGTGCCGTTTAGTGTTGGGTACGCATCGTACCTCTGGGATTTAGGAGTCTGGGCATGGCAGGAGTAATGGATTCAGTAAACCAGCGCACACAGCTGGTAGGGCAGAATCGCCTGGAGTTGTTGCTATTTCGCCTGGACGGCAAGCAGCTGTACGGCATTAACGTGTTCAAGGTGCGGGAAGTGTTGCAGTGCCCCAAGCTGACGATCATGCCTAAATCCAGCCCGGTGGTGTGCGGCGTAGCCAATATCCGTGGCGCGACCATTCCGATTCTTGATTTGGCAATGGCCACCGGCTCCGCTGGTTTGCAGGACCGTCAGAACCCGTTCGTTATCATTACCGAATACAACACCAAGACCCAGGGGTTCCTGGTGCGCTCGGTGGAACGTATCGTCAATATGAACTGGGAAGAGATCCATCCGCCGCCCAAGGGCACCGGGCGCGATCATTACCTGACGGCCGTGACGCGGGTTGATAACCAGTTGGTGGAAATCATCGACGTAGAGAAAATTCTCGCCGAAGTCGCGCCCACGTCGGAGACCATTTCGGTCGGTGTGGTGGATGCCGAGACAGCGCACAAGGCGGTGTCCCTGCGCGTGTTGACCGTGGACGACTCCTCTGTCGCCCGCAAGCAGGTCACGCGTTGCCTGCAAACCATCGGCGTCGATGTGGTGGCCCTCAATGACGGGCGCCAAGCCTTGGATTACCTGCGCAAGTTGGTCGATGAGGGCAAGAAGCCGGAAGAAGAATTTCTGATGATGATCTCCGACATTGAAATGCCGGAAATGGACGGCTATACCCTTACAGCTGAAATACGCAACGATCCACGCATGCAAAAATTACATATCATCCTGCATACTTCGTTGTCGGGGGTATTCAATCAGGCAATGGTCAAGAAGGTCGGCGCAGATGACTTCCTGGCTAAATTCCGGCCTGATGACCTCGCATCCCGGGTAGTCGACCGGATCAAGGCAGCAGATCACGGCTAGGGGGATTTCCCCTGGCGGTCACACGATTTAAGAGGCGGTATCATTGTCTACGGGTAATTTGGATTTCGAACAGTTCCGGGTCTTCCTGGAAAAAGCCTGTGGCATATTGCTCGGTGAAAACAAGCAATACCTGGTATCCAGCCGTCTCAACAAACTGATGGAACAGCAGGGCATCAAGTCCCTGGGTGAGTTGGTCCAGCGGATCCAGGGGCAGCCGCGCAGCGGGCTCAAGGAGATGGTGGTCGATGCCATGACCACTAACGAAACCCTGTGGTTTCGCGATACCTACCCGTTTGAGGTGCTCAAGAACAAAGTGCTGCCGGCGGCCATCAAGGCCAGCCCGGGCCAGCGCCTGCGTATCTGGTCGGCGGCGTGCTCTTCCGGACAGGAACCGTATTCGATCTCGATGTCCATCGACGAGTTCGAACGGACCAACATGGGACAGTTGAAGGCCGGCGCGCAAATCGTCGCGACCGACTTGTCCGGCACCATGCTCACCAACTGCAAGACGGGTGAATACGACAGCCTGGCCCTGGGCCGGGGTTTGTCTCCGGAGCGTCTGCAGCGCTACTTTGATCCGAAAGGGGCAGGGCGCTGGGCGATCAAGGCGCCGATCAAGAATCGCGTGGAGTTTCGCTCGTTCAACCTGCTCGACAGCTACGCCAGCCTGGGCAAGTTCGACATGGTGTTCTGCCGCAACGTGCTGATTTATTTCTCGGCCGAAGTGAAGAAGGACATCCTGTTGCGCATCCATGGCACGCTCAAGCGTGGGGGGTATCTGTTCCTCGGCGCTTCGGAAGCCTTGAACGGATTGCCGGATCACTACCAGATGGTGCAGTGCAGCCCGGGAATCATCTACCAGGCCAAATAACACAGTTTACGCGGTAAAAATGTGGGAGGGGGCTTGCTCCCGATCGCGTGGGTCAGTCAGCTATTCATGACATGACACATCGCTATCGGGGGCAAGCCCCCTCCCACATTTGTTTGCCACCATCCCACCGGAAGCGGCAAATTGTATTGCCGCTTTACTGGCGCCACGCGGAAAGTACTTGCCGCTTTTCTGGCATTGCCGCCGGCAACCTCCCCGCCAGCCCTTGATATACGGGACCCTCGCAGATTGGCATGCACCTTGCTATAGCCCTGTTAACGAATAGCAGGTCAGCCTAAAGGTTTCCGCCATGAGCATCAGCTTCGATAAAGCGCTCGGTATCCACGAACAAGCCCTGGGCTTCCGCGCCCAGCGTGCCGAAGTCCTGGCCAACAACATTGCCAACGCCGATACCCCGAACTACAAGGCTCGGGATCTGGACTTCTCCGCCGTGCTCGCCGCGCAGCAGGACAAGACCAAGAACGGCACCTTCGCCTTGAACATGACCAACAGCCGTCATATCGAAGCGCAAGGCCTTAGCAGTGGTGACGAGTCGCTGCTGTATCGCACGCCAATGCAGCCATCGATCGACCAGAACACCGTCGATGCCCAGCTGGAACAATCGAACTACGCCGAAAATTCGGTGAATTTCCAGGCCAGCTTTACCCTGCTCAACAGCAAATTCAAAGGGCTGATGTCAGCCCTGCGTGGAGAATAAGCCATGTCCCTGTCCAGTGTTTTCAATATTGCCGGCAGTGGCATGAGCGCGCAGACCACGCGTTTGAACACCGTCGCCAGTAACATCGCCAACGCCGAGACTGTGTCTTCAAGCATTGACCAGACTTACCGCGCCCGGCATCCAGTATTCGCCACCATGTTCCAAGGCGGCCAGAGCGGTGGCAGTGATTCGTTGTTCCAGAACCAGGATGCCGCCGGTCAAGGCGTACAGGTGCTGGGTGTGGTCGAAGACCAGAGCAACCTCGAAGCGCGTTACGAGCCCAACCATCCGGCGGCGAACGAAAAGGGTTACGTCTATTACCCCAACGTCAATGTGGTCGAGGAAATGGCCGACATGATTTCCGCCAGTCGCTCGTTCCAGACCAACGCGGAAATGATGAACACCGCCAAAACCATGATGCAGAAGGTCCTGACCCTGGGTCAGTGATAAGGGGCGCCAAATAATGGCCATCGTTGATACGTCGAACAATACGGCAGTCCAGGACCTCTTCAACTCCAAGGTCAAGGACGCTTCAAACAATGTAGCGAATGTTTCCAAGGCCGCCACCGGCGACCAGGCCCTCGGCAAGGATGCATTCCTGCAACTGCTGGTGACCCAGCTGAAAAACCAGAACCCCTTGTCGCCACAGGATAACGGTGCGTTCGTGGCCCAGCTGGCGCAGTTCAGCAGCCTGGAAGGCATCAACACCCTGAATGACTCGGTGAATAACATCTCGAGCAACTTCAGTTCTTCCCAGGCGCTGCAGGCTTCGTCGCTGGTCGGACGCTCGATCATCACCCAGACCGACAAGGCGCTGGTCGATACCAGCAAGAGCATGACCGGTTCGGTGGCGGTGACAGCGGCGACGGGCAACGTCTCGGTCAAGATCACCGATAAAGACGGCAACGTGGTGCGCACCCTCGATCTGGGCGCCCAGAGCGCAGGGACTTCGGACTTTATCTGGGATGGCAAGAACGAAGCGGGTGAGGTGGCCCCGGCCGGTACTTACACCTTCGCGGCCTCCACCAAGAATGACAAGGGCGACGCGGTTGCCCTGGCCACTTCGCTGCCGGCAACCGTCACCAGCGTGACGCTGAGCAAGACCGGCGGCGAGATGCTGCTGAACCTGGCAGGCGGCATGGGCAGCGTCAAGCTGTCACAAATTCAGACTATCGGTACATAGAGCCGGCTAAATACGGCAGAGGGAGAGAAACATGTCTTTTAATATCGGCCTTAGCGGCCTCTATGCGGCCAACAAACAACTGGACGTGACCGGCAACAACATCGCCAACGTCGCGACCACGGGTTTCAAGTCGTCTCGTGCAGAGTTCGCGGATATCTACGCAGCGTCCAAATTGGGCACCGGCCAGAACAGCATCGGCAATGGTGTCAACCTGGCGGCGGTATCCCAGCAATTCACCCAGGGTGACGTTAACGGCAGCGGCGGTATCCTGGACATGGCGATCCAGGGCGGTGGCTTCTTCGTACAGAAGGGCAGCGACGGCTCGCTGGAGTACACCCGCAGCGGTGCCTTCCGTGCCGACAAAGACGGCTTCATCACCAACAACACGGGTACCTCGCGCCTGCAGGGTTACGCGGCGGATGATGACGGCAAGATCATCAAGGGCGGGCTCACCGACCTGCAACTGAACCTGACTAACCTGCCGCCCAAGGCGTCCACCAAGGTGGACTCCACCAGTAACCTGAATTCCTCGGAGCCGGTGATCGACCAAACGGCCAAGCCGTTCGACCCCACCAAGACCGATACCTTCACCACTCAATACAGCACCACTTTGTACGACTCCCAGGGCAACGCGCACCCAATGGTGCAGTACCTGGTGAAAACCGACGGCAACAAATGGAATGCCTACACCCTGATCGACGGTCGCAATCCTGATGGTTCGGCACCGACGGGCACCCCATCGACCCCCCCTGTGGCGTCGACATTGACCTTCGATGGCGCGGGCAAACTCACCAGCGTGGTGACCGGTGGTGTGTCCGATAAGACGCTCACCGTTGCAGGCTGGGTGCCGGGCACAGTGACTAATGGTGTGTGGAAGGCTAACGGCGCGAACGCCAACCCGGGCGGGATTGCCGTCAACATGGCCAACATTACCCAATACAATTCGGCCACCTACCGTAACCCTCCGGTCACCGATGGCTATGCCACCGGCCAGATCACCGGCCTGAAGATCGACGGCAACGGCGTAATGTTCGCCACCTTCAGCAATCAGCAGAGCAAGGCCATCGGCCAGATTTCGCTGGCCAGCTTCAACAACGAACAAGGCCTGCAACCCGGCGGCAGCACCACCTGGAAAGAGACCTTCGCTTCGGGCCAGCCTGGGTACGACACTCCGCAAGCCGGCACACTGGGTTCGATCGTGGCCAACTCCCTGGAGAACTCCAACGTCAACCTGACCAACGAACTGGTGGACCTGATCAAGGCCCAGAGCAACTATCAGGCGAACGCCAAGACCATTTCCACCCAGAGCACCATCATGCAGACCATCATTCAGATGACGTGATGCGTTAGCGCTCCACAAGAAGCCCCTCGTAAGAGGGGCTTTTTTGTGCGTGTAAGAAAACATCCGCCGACCCATAAGGTTATGCGCTGAATTGTTTGGCGAGGAACGCACCGTACCCGTCTTGCCACTGATCGGACCAGAGCCTGAGAGGTTCACCAATCATGGGGGCGCGGTATGTGGTGTTCAGGGGGTTTCGGTCCAGGGGCAGGGCGCGCAGTTCTTGGGCCCAGGGGCGCGCGCAGGCAGGCATCCGCCACGCCGGCTGACGAGGTAGCCGCAGTCAGGAAGCTGCTCAACGACATGTTTGATGCGCAGCAAACAGGTAAGACGCAAGCGGTGCAAGACGCCCGGGATAAATTGAACAAGCTGCGTGAACAGCTGGGTGATAAAAAACTCGAGGAGATGCTTAACAAGCTCATCGACAACAACGATGACAAGTTTCTCGAATTTCTACGGCGGCTGTTGAAGGAGTTGTTTCCCGATGAAGATGTAACGCCACCCGCGCCATCGCCCACGCCGCCAGGCGGCCGTGGAGGCGGTGGGGGTGGACGTAGAGTCAACCCGGGTGGGTTCGGGCCCAGCGAGTCTACGAGTAACAAGCCAATCACCGAAGGCTCGAGGCATTTCAATTACAAGCCCGACAACAGTAATCCCGGGAAGAAACCCGACAATATCTGGAGCGGTTTCAGCCAAGGACCTGATGGTAACTGTGTCACCGTTTCTGCCATAAAAGCCGCCATGATGCAGTTCGGTCAAAAACCTACAGACGTCTTCAAGGACGTTAAAGAGACGAGCAAGGGGTATGACGTCACGATGCGAGATGGCTTCAAGCTTTCACTGACCAAGGATGAGGTGAGGCAGGCGGCGACACACGCTCGTTTCAAGGGCGATGACCCGGCGATGATGACAAATGCCAATTTTATGTACGCCGCGAGTGCCAAGCGGGCGCAGATGGAAAACAATGATGGCACCGCCGGGCGCAGCTTTCAGGCTGCGATGAACAGCCTTAACGATGGTGAGTATTCACGCGAGGGTCTTGACCGCTTGGGTCTGAAAGGTCATTACCGGCCTGCGACTGATGCCGACTTGAGAAATAGCAAGGTAGGAACCGTAGAGTACGGCGGTCACTCAATGGCCGTGATCAACGGCAGGATTGAACTGTGGGGGCGCCGCGGCGGTGTGCCCCAGTCGGGTATTGCGACCATATTGTTCTAGGGAATATTTTGTTGAATGAAAAAAGCCCCCGATACACTGAAAGCGCATCGGGGGCCTTACAACCTTGAGCTGTTAAACCCAGGGTCGGCTCAGCTTATTGGCAAGCTTCGCAATCCGGCTCGTCAATCGCACAAGCCTTCGGCACCGGTGCCGGGCCGGCAGGCGCAGCGAGTACCGAATCATCACCATGGTTGCCGCTGGAAACAGCGTTGAGCTTACCGGTGTTGATGGTCGACTTCTCGGTGCTGGTCGCGGCCAGGGCACGGAGGTAGTACGTGGTTTTCAGGCCACGGTACCAGGCCATGCGGTAGGTCACGTCGAGCTTCTTGCCCGAAGCGCCGGCGATGTACAGGTTCAGGGACTGCGCCTGGTCGATCCACTTCTGACGACGGCTGGCGGCGTCAACGATCCACTTGGTGTCCACTTCGAACGCAGTGGCGTAGAGCTCTTTGAGTTCCTGCGGGATGCGCTCGATCTGCTGCACCGAACCATCGTAGTACTTCAGGTCGTTGATCATCACCGAGTCCCACAGGCCGCGGGCTTTCAGGTCGCGGACCAGGTACGGGTTGATCACGGTGAATTCGCCCGACAGGTTCGATTTCACATACAGGTTCTGATAGGTCGGTTCGATCGACTGCGAAACGCCAGTGATGTTGGCGATGGTCGCGGTCGGTGCGATGGCCATGATGTTGGAGTTACGAATACCTTTCTGCACACGGGCACGTACTGGCGCCCAGTCCAGGGATTCTTCCAGGTCAACATCGATGTACTTCTGGCCACGTTGCTCGATCAGGATCTGTTGCGAATCCAGCGGCAGGATGCCCTTGGACCACAGCGAACCCTGGAACGTCTCGTAGGCGCCGCGCTCGTCGGCCAGGTCGCAGGACGCCTGGATTGCGTAGTAACTGACCGCTTCCATGGACTTGTCGGCGAACTCGACGGCAGCATCGGAACCGTAAGGAATGTGCTGCAGGTACAAAGCGTCCTGGAAGCCCATGATGCCCAGGCCGACCGGACGGTGCTTGAAGTTGGAGTTCTGCGCCTGTGGCACCGAGTAGTAGTTGATGTCGATCACGTTATCGAGCATGCGTACGGCGGTGTTGACAGTGCGTTCCAGCTTGGCGGTGTCCAGCTTGCCGTTGACGATGTGGTTCGGCAGGTTGATCGAGCCCAGGTTGCAAACGGCGATCTCGTCCTTGTTGGTGTTCAAGGTGATCTCGGTGCACAGGTTCGAGCTGTGGACCACGCCGACGTGCTGCTGCGGGCTGCGCAGGTTGCACGGGTCTTTGAAGGTCAGCCATGGGTGGCCGGTTTCGAACAGCATGGACAGCATTTTGCGCCACAGGTCTTTGGCCTGGATGGTCTTGAACAGCTTGACCTTGCCTGGGTACTCGGTGAGGGCTTCGTAGTACTCATAGCGCTCTTCGAAGGCCTTGCCGGTCAGGTCGTGCAGGTCCGGCACTTCGGATGGCGAGAACAGGGTCCACTTGCCGTCATCGAAGACACGCTTCATGAACAGGTCAGGGATCCAGTTGGCGGTGTTCATGTCGTGGGTACGACGACGATCATCACCGGTGTTCTTGCGCAGCTCGATGAACTCTTCAATGTCCATGTGCCAGGTTTCCAGGTAGGCACACACAGCGCCTTTGCGCTTGCCGCCCTGGTTTACGGCTACGGCGGTATCGTTCACTACTTTGAGGAACGGCACGACGCCCTGGGATTTACCATTGGTGCCCTTGATGTACGAACCCAGTGCACGCACCGGCGTCCAGTCGTTACCCAGGCCACCGGCGAATTTGGACAGCATGGCGTTGTCGTGGATCGCGTGGTAGATGCCCGACAGGTCATCCGGCACGGTGGTCAGGTAGCAGCTCGACAGCTGTGGACGCAGGGTGCCGGCGTTGAACAGGGTCGGCG
Organism: Pseudomonas sp. R4-35-07; assembly: GCF_003852235.1. Classification (NCBI taxonomy): domain Bacteria; kingdom Pseudomonadati; phylum Pseudomonadota; class Gammaproteobacteria; order Pseudomonadales; family Pseudomonadaceae; genus Pseudomonas; species Pseudomonas sp. R4-35-07. The sequence continues at coordinate 4,395,088 of NZ_CP027732.1, read as the reverse complement.
TGGACGACATGTAGTCGAAGGACGACAACAGGTTGTAGAACTCGATCGCACGGTCTTCCTTGTGCTTCTCTTCGATCGCCAGGCCCATGGCCACGCGCATGAAGAACACTTGCGGCAGTTCGAAGCGGATCCCGTCCTTGTGGATGAAGTAACGGTCGTACAGGGTTTGCAGGCCCAGGTAGGTGAACTGCTGGTCGCGCTCGTGGTTGATCGCCTTGCCGAGTTTTTCCAGGTCGAAGGTGGCCAGGATCGGGTTCAGCAATTCGAATTCGATACCCTTGGCGATGTAGGCGGGCAGCGCCTTGGCGTACAGGTCAGCCATCTCGTGGTGGGTGGCGCTGTCGGCCACGCCCAGGAAACCCAGGCCTTCGGCGCGCAGGGTGTCCATCAGCAGGCGCGCGGTGACGAACGAGTAGTTCGGCTCACGCTCGACCAGGGTACGGGCAGTCATCACCAGGGCGGTGTTGACGTCGGTCAGGGCCACGCCGTCGTACAGGTTCTTCAGGGTTTCGCGCTGGATCAGGTCGCCGTCGACTTCTTCCAGGCCTTCGCAGGCCTCGGTAATGATGGTGTTGAGGCGGCCCAGGTCCAGCGGCGCAAAGCTGCCATCGGCCAGGGTGATGCGGATCGAAGGATGCGCCTGGACGGATTCGGCGGCCGGCGCGTGCACGGCACGTTCCTTGGCCCGGGAATCACGGTAGATCACGTAGTCACGGGCAACTTTCTGCTCGCCGGCACGCATCAGGGCCAGTTCGACCTGGTCCTGGATTTCTTCGATGTGGATAGTGCCGCCCGATGGCATGCGACGCTTGAAGGTCGCAGTCACTTGTTCGGTCAGGCGTGCAACCGTGTCATGGATGCGCGACGAGGCGGCAGCGGTGCCGCCTTCAACTGCAAGAAACGCTTTGGTGATGGCGACGGTGATTTTGTCATCGGTGTAAGGAACGACAGTGCCGTTACGCTTGATCACGCGCAATTGGCCAGGTGCAGTGGCGGCCAGATCCATATTCGAATCAGCGGCCTGCGGCACGGAGCCCTGCGGGTTCTCGCGAGTTGTGTCGGTTTGCATGGGGGGTTGTCTCCACGTTCTATATTTGATTGCGAGTGCCAGGCTTTCCTGCAACACCCGTACCGTTTTCCATGACTTGGATGAAAAACAGCTGCCATCCGCGTGAGCGGTTTGGTCTACTGATAATCGGTTGGTTCCACGCTGTGCTAGCAATAAAACGCTTGAATTTCGAGCTGCTTATGTGGTTGGGCGCTTATTTCCAAAACCCTACATGTAGGGTCTCTGGAAGTGCCGAGGTACAAGATAATGCGTTTTGGGGGGCTTAGCAACGCACTACCTGTGGATAACGCTGTGGGTAAAATGTGTATGAATCATGGAACGCCCGTGTAGGCCGCAGTACTGCTGGATTACGCCGCCTGTCACCGAATATTTCCAGGCAAAAACTGTCGGTTGGATTTTTGAGGGCGCGAACCCTATCACAAAAAAACGCCATGACCGAATGGATTTCCAGGCTTGTGTTCAGGGGTTAGCCCGTGGCTACAATCGACCCTCGTTATGCCCTCAATACATGACAACCAGGGTATGCCTCGACCGTGTCGACCATCAGCATTTCTTATAACAATGAGGACACCGCGTGGAGCAAGAACCCTGGCAGATATTGATTGTCGAGGACGACGAGCGGCTGGCCGAGCTGACCCGCGAATACCTGGAGAGCAACGGCCTGCGGGTGTCAGTGGAGAACGACGGCGCCCAGGCCGCAGCGCGCATCGTCGCCGAACAGCCGGACCTGGTGATCCTCGACCTGATGCTGCCGGGCGAAGACGGCCTGAGCATCTGCCGCAAGGTGCGCGAGCGCTATGAGGGCGTGATTCTGATGCTGACGGCGCGTACCGATGAGGTGGACCAGGTGCTCGGCCTGGACCTGGGCGCCGACGACTACGTGTGCAAACCCGTGCGCCCGCGCTTGTTGCTGGCACGCATCCAGGCCCTGCTGCGGCGCAGCGAGCCGGCGTTACCGGTTGTGGTGGAAAACCAGCGCCGCCTGCAATTCGGCCCGCTGGTGGTGGACAACGCCTTGCGCGAGGCCTGGTTGCACCAAAAGGGTATCGAACTGACCAGTGCCGAGTTCGACCTGCTGTGGTTGTTGGTGGCGAATGCCGGGCGCATTCTCTCGCGCGAAGAAATCTTCATTGCCCTGCGTGGCGTTGGCTACGACGGCCAGGATCGCTCGATTGATGTGCGCATCTCACGTATTCGCCCGAAGATCGGCGATGACCCGATCCACCCGCGCCTGATCAAGACCATCCGCAGCAAAGGCTACCTGTTCGTGCCTGAAGCCGCCGCCGATATGCCCCTGTGAACTCGATCTTCCTGCGCATCTACGGCGGCATGTGCGCCGCGCTGATCCTGGTCGCGCTGCTGGGCGTACTGGCGCTGCACTTGCTCAACGATGTGCGCAGCGACCAATACCGCGAGCGCCTGGCCCACGGCACCTTTGCGCTGATGGGCGACAACCTGCAGCCCATGAGCGCCCTCGAGCGCCAGCGTGCATTGGCGGTGTGGGAACGATTGCTGGGCATCCCGCTGCAGTTGCGCACCTTCGCTGATGCACAGCTGGACCTGAGCCAGCGCAAGCGTCTGCAACGTGGTCAGGTCCTGGTGGAACAGACCGGGCCCCATGCCGCGCGCGTAGTGCGCCTGGTCAGCGAACCGGAGCAATTGGTGCTCACCGGCGAAGTGCAGCAAATCAGCGAGCAATTGGCCCGCGCCACGATCTACCTGCTGGCCGACGAACTGGTGCGGTTTCCGGTGGCCGAGCAGCCGCAACGTTTGGCTGACCTCAAGCAGGCCAAGGGCTTTGGTTTCGAGATGCATCTGATGGCCCTCGACCAGGCCGATATGGACGACGACCAGCGCCGTCGCGTGGCGGAAGGCGATACGGTGATGGCCCTGGGCAAGGGCGGTGATTCGATCCGCGTGTTCGCCGGCATGGTCGGCACGCCGTGGGTGCTGGAGATCGGCCCGCTGTATCAAATGAATCCGTACCCCGCGCAATGGCTGGTCCTGATCGCCCTGATCGGTCTGACCCTGATCGGTTTGATCGTCTACCTGTTGGTGCGTCAGCTCGAGCGCCGGCTCAAGGGGCTGGAGGCGGCGGCCACGCGGATCGCCAAGGGCAATCTGGAAGTTCGCGTACCGGCCCGTGGCGCCGATTCGGTAGGGCGGCTCGCGGCCGCGTTCAATGGCATGGCCGAGCACCTGCAACAATTGCTGGCGATTCAGCGTGAACTGGTGCGTGCGGTGTCCCACGAGCTGCGCACGCCGGTAGCGCGCCTGCGCTTCGGCCTGGAGATGCTTGGCGATGCCACCACGGCCGAGGCGCGGCGCAAATACTTGGAGGGCATGGACGGGGATATCCAGGACCTGGACGGCCTGGTGGATGAAATGCTCACTTATGCGCGCCTGGAGCAGGGCGCGCCGGCGTTGAACTTCCAGCGCGTCGATCTCGACGCGTTAATTGATCAGGTGGTCGGCGAATTGTCGCCACTGCGCCCGCAGGTCAGCGTCAGCCGGGGTACCTGCCTGTCATCGGCGCATTGGCAGGATGCCTGGGTCGATGCCGAACCCCGCTACCTGCATCGCGCGTTGCAGAATCTGGTGAGTAACGCCATGCGCCACGCCAAGGGCCAGGTGCTGATCAGTTATCAGGTAGGGCAGGTGCGTTGCCGTATCGATGTGGAAGACGATGGTCCCGGCGTACCGGAAAGCGCCTGGGAACGCATCTTCACACCCTTCCTGCGCCTGGACGACAGCCGCACCCGCGCCTCGGGCGGGCATGGCCTGGGCTTGTCGATTGTGCGGCGGATTATCCATTGGCATGGCGGGCGGGCGTTGATCAGCAAGAGCAACAACCTGGGCGGCGCGTGTTTCAGTCTGAGCTGGCCCAGGGATCAGGAGAAACGCTGATATCGCCATCGGGGGCAAGCCCCCTCCCACATTTGGAATGCATTCCCCTGTGGGAGGGGGCTTGCCCCCGATGACTGTCTATCAAGCGCCGACAGCCACCAGGCTCAACAACTGCTCCCCCTCCACCACAAACTGCCCAACCAGCTCCTTGCCATGACACCACTCACTGGACAGGTCCGTCAGCAACCGCAGCCGCACCTGTCCCGCCAGTGACCACTCCACCACCTCGGCATGCTCAAAATAGAAGCGCTTCTGCACGATCGGGTAGAGTGCCTTGAACAAACTCTCCTTGGCCGAAAACGTGAGTGTCACCAGCAAGGCAATTTGCTCACGGGGCAGGGCCGCCATGCGCTGCAGTTCATCCACGGTGAGAATTTCGCCCGCCAGGCGTTCCGCCCGTTCCAGCGCGAGCAGGTTCTCCAGGTCCATCCCCAGCCCGCGCCATTGCGCCTTATGCCCGACAATTGCTGCGGCGTGCCCGGTGCTGTGGGTAATGGAGCCGCTGATATGACCTGGCCAGATCGGCGCGCGGTCTTCACCGATGGCCGGGATGCAATTGAGATTATCCAGTCGTTGCAGCGCTTCGCGGGCGCACAGGCGGCCGGCGAGGAATTCCGCCTGACGCTTGACCACCGAGCGCTGGATGCTCGCCGGTGGCGGCACGGCGCTGCGCTGAAAATCCTCAGGGTTCAATAAGGCCGGGTCGAAACGCGTGCTCAAGAATACGGTGCCCGGCAAGGGAGCAGGCAGCGGCCAATCGGCATCGAGTGGGGTACAACAGGCGGGTAGGGGCATCATGCGCGACATTTTGCCGAGTTGGCGCGCCAGTGCATAGCCCGTTGCGGTTATGGCCGGGTTCAGAGCCTGTTCAGGGGGAGTTCAGGGGCGCTTGCGTAGTCTTGACGTTACAGCCTAAACGCGTACGAGGTAACGACCATGACTGCGATCAAGAAGCTGATGTTGGCGTTGACCATGCTCAGTGCCACCGCCGGCGTGCAAGCCAGCGATAGCAGCTTTGCCGGCTTTGGCCGCGAGAAGAACAGGAAATCCAGCAACCTGATCCAGCGTGTCAGCTTCGAAGAAGTGAGCATTCAGGCCGCCCCGTGGGGCCAGTCGCTGAGCGCCGGCGCCCCAAAACCGGGCTACCGCACCGGCTACGCGCTTGAGTCGGGCCACTACAATGGCATTAAACTGCGCCCGCAAGACGTGCAGGGCCGCTATGATATCCCTCGGTCGGACTGTTGAATTGCCTTGGAGAGCCTTATGAAATTGCTGGTGGTGGAAGATGAGGCGCTGTTGCGTCATCACCTGTTTACCCGCCTGACCGACAGCGGCCACGTCGTCGAGGCTGTGGCCAATGCCGAGGAAGCCCTGTACCAGACCGGCCAATTCAACCACGACCTGGCGATCATCGACCTGGGCCTGCCCGGCATGGGCGGACTGGACCTGATCCGGCAACTGCGCACCCAGGCCAAGACCTTTCCGATCCTCATTCTTACCGCCCGTGGCAACTGGCAGGACAAAGTCGAAGGCCTGGCTGCCGGTGCCGACGACTACGTGGTCAAACCGTTCCAGTTCGAAGAGCTGGAGGCGCGGATGAACGCCTTGCTGCGCCGCTCCAGCGGCTTTACCCAGTCCACTATCGTTGCCGGCCCGCTGCTGCTGGACCTCAATCGCAAGCAAGCCTCGCTGGATGAGCAGCCGCTGGCGCTGACTGCCTATGAGTACCGGATCCTCGAGTACCTGATGCGCCATCATCAACAAGTGGTGGCCAAGGACCGCTTGATGGAGCAGCTGTATCCCGATGACGACGAGCGCGACCCGAACGTCATCGAAGTGCTGGTCGGTCGCCTGCGCCGCAAGCTGGAAGGGCCGGCCGGGTTCAAGCCGATCGACACCGTGCGGGGCCTGGGCTACCTGTTCAATGAGCGCTGCCGTTGATTCGCTCGCTACGCGTACGCCTGATGCTGGCCGCCGCCACCCTGGCGGTGCTGTTCATGCTGGGCTTGCTGCCCGCCATGCAAGGCGCGTTCAGCCTGGCATTGCAGGATTCCATCGAGCAGCGCCTGGCGTCGGATGTGACCACCTTGATCTCTGCGGCACGCGTGGAAAATAACCGGCTGCTGATGCCGGCGCAGTTGCCCGATGAGCGCTTCAACCTGACCGACAGCCGCCTGCTCGGCTATATCTACGACCGTGAAGGCCACCTGGTGTGGCGTTCGCGGGCGACCCAGGAAGAAAACATCAACTACAAGCCGCGCTACGATGGGCGCGGCAACGAATTTGCGCGCATTCGCGAGGCCAACGGCCAGGAATTTTTCGTCTACGACGTCGAGGTCCGGTTGCTGGGCGGCAAAAGTGCGGCCTTCAGCATCGTCGCCCTGCAACCGGTGCGCGAGTACCAATTGACCCTCGAAGGCCTGCGCGAGAATCTCTACCTGGGGTTCGGCGCGGCGTTGCTGGTGCTGCTGACGTTGCTGTGGCTTGGCCTGACCTGGGGCCTGCAGGCCTTGCGGCGGCTGAGCCAGGAACTGGACCAGATCGAAGGCGGCACCCGCGAAAGCCTCAGCGAAGAACATCCCCGGGAACTGCTGCGCCTCACCGGTTCCCTCAACCGTTTGCTGCACAGCGAACGCGAGCAGCGTGCGCGCTATCGCGACTCTCTGGATGACCTGGCCCATAGCCTGAAAACCCCGCTGGCGGTACTGCAGGGGGTCAGCGAAGACATGGCCCAGCGCCCCGAAGAACGCAGCCAGGCCTGGGTGCTACAATCGCAAATCGAGCGCATGAGCCAGCAGATCGGCTATCAATTGCAGCGCGCCAGCCTGCGCAAGAGCGGCCTGGTACGCCACCAGGTCCGTCTGGAACCGGTGCTGCAAAGCCTGTGCGACACGTTGGACAAGGTCTACCGGGACAAACGCGTCACCGTCTCCCTCGAGCTGCCCGACGAGTGCGACGTGCCCATCGAGAAAGGCGCCCTGCTCGAAATGCTCGGCAACCTGCTGGAAAACGCCTATCGCCTATGCCTGAGCGAAGTGCGCATCAGCCTGGTGGAAAACCTCGAGGGCATTGAGTTGTGCATCGAAGACGACGGCCCCGGCGTACCACCGGATCAGCGCGCGCGGATTCTGCAGCGGGGCGAGCGGCTCGATCGCCAGCATCCAGGACAGGGGATCGGGCTGGCGGTGGTCAAGGACATCATTGAAAGCTATCACGCACGACTGACCCTGGGTGATTCGGCGCTGGGTGGCGCGGCGTTCAGGATTCATTTTCCCACCGTGTGATCGGTAGTGATTGGGCTGGCGCTATCGGGGGCAAGCCCCCTCCCACAGTGTGAATGTATTCACAAATCAAACTGTGTGAACCCAGTCAAATGTGGGAGGGGGCTTGCCCCCGATGAGGCCCTCTCCCACGACACCCATCTAATTCTCCTGCGCCCGATAGGCCCCCGGCGTCAGCCCCGTCCACTTCTTGAACGCCCGATGAAACGCCGACGGCTCGGAGAAGCCCAGTTGTTCGGCGATCTCCTGTAATGACAAATCCGCTCGCCCCAAATGGTAGATGGCGATGTCCCGCCGCAGCTCATCCTTGAGTGCCTGAAAACTGCTGCCTTCTTCGCGCAAATGCCGACGCAGGGTCTGTGGGCTGATATGCAAGTGCTGGGCAACGGCTTCCAGGTCTGGCCAGGGCGTGCGGTCGCGGCTCAACAGGCGGCGCAACTGGCTGCTCAAGCTGTCGCCTTCATCCGGGCGTGACAGCAGGTCGGCGGGGGAGCGCTCGAGAAAGTGCTTGAGGGTGCGCTCGTCCTGCAACAGCGGCAGGCTCAAGTAGCGGGCGGGGAACACCAGGCTGCTGTTCGGTGCACCGAATACCAGGGGGCAGGGGAACAACAGGTCATATTCATTGGCGTGTGGCGGCATCGGGTAGCTGAACGTGGTCTGGTGCAACCGGATGCGCTGTCCGATCAGCCAACTGCCCAGGCGATGCCAGATCACCAGCAGGCATTCGCTGAGAAAGTGGTCGGGGTCCCAGAGTTGCGAGTCGTCCAGGCTCAAGCGGGCCATGTCGCCTTCCCGTGTCAACTGCCAACGCGGGCCGTGTGGGAATAGGCTATAAAACAATAAGCCGCGTTCCAGCGCCTTCTCCAGCGTGCGGCAATGAATCAGCGCATGGCACATCATGGCAAAGGTGCCGCGCTTGCTTGGCCCGTCGGCGAAACCCAGGTATTCGTCATCCAGCGCCAGCCAGAGCAGTTGCAGCAACCGGGTAAATTGCTCCGGAGCGATACGCGCACGGGGTTCGTTCAGCAGTTCGGGGGTGATGCCCGCCTGCTGCAACAGGCCCGAGTAGTCGTAACCGCCCCGACGCGCGCCCTCCAGGGCGGCGCGGGCGAAGTGACTGGCGATGGTGCGTTCACGCATGACAGGGCCTCGTCCATGGGAGTGGCGATGGTAGTCATCACCCGACGAGGCGACAAGGCGGATATCCGCCAAATTGCAGGACGCAATTGGGCAGCTAGGCGGAAATCCGCCACCTGGTTCGTGACCCGAGCAGGCCCCGGTAAACCTTCGGGCCTGATGCCTAAAGGCCTTCAGGGTATTTAGCGCAAAGTGGCGCGCCGTTTGCAATAAGGATGACAGCGCAGGCTTGTTTCTACAAACCTCGCAAACAACAAATCCCTCCAGTGCAGGAGGGTTCGCAATTCAAGTGCCGTGGGCAATGGCGGATATTTGCCACACGGGACGATTGAGGAACTTTGCAATGACGACTCGTCAGCCAATCTACAAATCCCTGTATTTCCAGGTGATCGTTGCAATCGTTATCGGTATTTTGCTTGGTCACTTCTACCCGCAGACCGGCGTGGCCCTCAAGCCACTGGGTGACGGCTTTATCAAGCTGATCAAAATGGTCATCGCCCCGATCATTTTCTGCACCGTGGTCAGCGGCATCGCTGGCATGCAAAGCATGAAATCTGTCGGCAAGACCGGCGGCTATGCGTTGCTGTACTTCGAAGTGGTTTCCACCATCGCGTTGCTGATCGGCCTGATCGTGGTCAACGTCGTGCAACCGGGCGCCGGCATGCACATCGACGTGGCAACCCTGGACGCTTCCAAAGTCGCCGCCTACGTGACGGCCGGTAAAGACCAGAGCATCGTCGGCTTTATCCTCAATGTGATCCCTAACACCATCGTCGGCGCCTTCGCCAACGGCGACATTCTGCAAGTGCTGATGTTCTCGGTGATCTTCGGTTTCGCCCTGCACCGCCTGGGTGCCTACGGCAAGCCGGTGCTGGACTTCATCGATCGCTTCGCCCACGTGATGTTCAACATCATCAACATGATCATGAAGCTCGCGCCAATCGGTGCCCTGGGCGCCATGGCATTCACCATCGGCGCTTACGGTGTGGGTTCCCTGGTGCAGTTGGGCCAGTTGATGATCTGCTTCTACATCACCTGCCTGCTGTTCGTGCTGGTGGTGCTCGGTGCTATCTGCCGCGCCCACGGTTTCAGCGTGATCAAGCTGATCCGCTACATCCGTGAAGAGCTGCTGATCGTCCTGGGCACGTCGTCTTCCGAATCCGCGCTGCCACGCATGCTGATCAAGATGGAGCGTCTGGGCGCGAAGAAATCCGTGGTCGGCCTGGTGATCCCAACCGGCTACTCGTTCAACCTTGACGGTACCTCGATCTACCTGACCATGGCCGCCGTGTTCATCGCCCAGGCGACCGACACCCACATGGACATCACTCACCAGATCACCCTGCTGCTGGTGCTGCTGCTGTCCTCCAAGGGCGCTGCGGGCGTGACGGGCAGTGGTTTCATCGTACTGGCTGCTACCCTGTCGGCCGTCGGCCACTTGCCAGTTGCCGGCCTGGCGTTGATCCTGGGTATCGACCGCTTCATGTCCGAAGCCCGTGCGCTGACCAACCTGGTGGGTAACGCAGTGGCCACCCTCGTTGTGGCCAAGTGGGTCAAGGAACTGGACACCGACAAGCTGCAAAGCGAGCTGGCATCCGGCGGTACCGGTATTTCCGACACCCGCCAGGAAGACGACCTGGGCGTGGCCGAAGGCCCTGCACCTGTGGTCAAGTAAGCCACTGATGGCGTGAACCCGCGCCGCTCGGTTATCCGCAAACGCCCCGATCCGTTCGGGGCGTTTGCGTTTGCGCCGCTGACTTTCGAGCGTTTTGGTTTACATTACGTGGATGCTCCACCAAAGGCCCGGTGAAGACCTGTCTTCACAAGAGAGCCTCCTCAGCCTGAGCCAATCTGTGCGCACCGAACCGCGTGACCTCTTGCAACAGATTGCTCGCCCCTAACCATGCAATGAACAGGCGGGCGTGCCCATGATTACCCTGAAACTCAACGGCCAAGACCATCAACTGGACGTCACCGAAGATATGCCGCTGTTGTGGGCGATTCGCGATGTGGCGGGCTACAACGGCACCAAGTTCGGTTGCGGCATGGGCCTGTGCGGCGCCTGCACCATCCACATCGACGGTGCGCCCGCACGCAGTTGCATCACCCCGATTGGTGCGGTCAAAGGCCAGGCCATCAGCACCATCGACAACCTGCACACCGATCCTGTCGGCCAGGTGGTGCAGCAAGCCTGGCTCGACACCGCCGTGGCCCAGTGCGGCTATTGCCAGGGCGGGCAGATCATGTCAGCCACCGCGTTGCTGAAAACCCACCCCAACCCCAGTGATGAACAGATCGAAGAGGCCATGGTCGGCAACATTTGCCGCTGCGGCACCTACAACCGGATCAAAACCGCGATCCGTCAGGCGGCCACGCACCTGGGGGCCAAGGCATGAGCCGGTTACCCGCTGATTTCGTACTGAATAACCTCAGTCGTCGCGGCTTTCTCAAAGGCGCGGGGGCCACCGGTGTGCTGGTGATCGCTGCCAGCTGGGGTCTGCCTGACGCCTTCGCGGCTGATGCGGTCAAGCCATATGGCGGCGATGCAATGCCCCATGGGCTGATCGATGACCCCAAGGTCTACGTCAGCATCGCCACCGACGGCACGGTGACCGTGGTCTGCAACCGTTCCGAAATGGGGCAGGGCGTGCGCACCAGCCTCAGCCTGGTGGTGGCCGATGAGCTGGAGGCCGATTGGGCCAAGGTGAAGGTCCAGCAAGCGCCGGGTGATGAGGTGCGTTATGGCAACCAGGACACCGATGGCTCGCGCAGCATGCGCCATTGGTACGAGCCGATGCGGCGTTGCGGCGCCAGTGTGCGGGCGATGCTGGAGCAGGCCGCTGCCGAGCAGTGGAAGGTGCCGGTCAGCGAGTGCCGTGCGCAATTGCACAAGGTGATCCACCAACCTAGCGGTCGTGAGCTGGGCTATGGCGAGTTGGCCACCGCGGCCGGTGCGCTGGCCGTTCCCGCACGCGACAGCCTGCGGCTCAAGCAGCCGACGGAATTTCGCTATATCGGCAAAGAAGGCGTCAAGGCCATCGATGGCGTCGACATCGTCAACGGCAGCGCCGTCTACGGTGCCGACGTGCATATCGACGGCATGCTCTATGCCACCATCGCACGGCCGAAGGTATATGGCGGCAAGGTCAAATCCTTCGATGCCAGTGCCGCGATGAAAGTCCCGGGGGTGATCAGGGTGCTGGAAATCGAAAGCCGGCCGATCCCCTCCGAATTCCAGCCTCTCGGTGGCGTGGCCGTGGTGGCCAGCAATACCTGGGCGGCGATCAAGGGCCGTGACGCGCTGAACATCGTGTGGGACGACGGCGTCAACGCCGGCTACAACTCCGTCGATTACCGCAAGGAGCTGGAGGCCGCCGCCCGCCAGCCCGGCAAAGTGGTGCGCAACACCGGCACCCTCGACCAGGCCATGGGCGATGCCGACAGCACCTTGGAGGCGGCCTACTACCTGCCGCACCTGGCGCAGTCGCCGATGGAGCCGATGGTCGCCGTTGCCCGTTTCGACAAGGGCCAGTGCGAAGCCTGGGCGCCGAGCCAGGCACCGCAAGTCACTCGCGAGCGTATCGCTGAGCGCCTGGGCGTGCCCTTCGATAACGTCACGGTGCACGTGACCTTGCTGGGCGGTGGTTTCGGGCGCAAATCCAAGCCGGACTTCATCATCGAAGCCGCCGTGCTTGCCAAACAGTTTCCGGGCAAAGCCGTGCGGGTACAGTGGACCCGTGAAGACGATATCCACAATTCCTACTTTCATACCGTGTCCGCCGAATACCTCAAAGCCGGCCTGAACAAGGACGGCCTGCCTGCCGCCTGGCTGCACCGTACGGTAGCGCCGAGCATTACCGCGCTGTTCGCGCCGGGCATGAACCACGAAGCGGCATTCGAACTGGGCATGGGCTTTACCAATATGGCCTACGCCATTCCCAACGTGCGCCTGGAAAACCCTGAAGCGGCGGCGCATACCCGTGTGGGTTGGTACCGTTCGGTATCAAACATTCCCCACGGTTTTGCCATCCAGAGTTTTGTCGATGAGCTGGCGCACAAGGCCGGCCAGGACCCGTTGCAGTACCAGCTCAAGTTGCTCGGCCCGGACCGTCAGATCGATCCGAAAACCTTGAGCGACGAGTGGAACTACGGCGAATCCCCCGAGCGTTACCCGATCGACACCGCGCGCCTGCGTGGCGTACTGGAAACTGCCGCCAAAGCCGCCGGCTGGGGGCGCAAGCTACCCCAGGGGCGTGGGCTGGGGCTGGCGGTGCACTACAGTTTCGTCACCTATGTGGCAGCGGTGATCGAAGTGGAAGTCAAAGACGACGGTACGCTGATTGTGCACAAGGCCGATATCGCCGTGGACTGCGGCCCGCAGATCAACCCGGAACGCATCCGCTCGCAGTTCGAGGGCGCGTGTGTGATGGGCCTGGGCAACGCGGTGCTGGGCGAGATCAGCTTCAAGGACGGTAAGGTCCAGCAGGACAATTTTCATATGTACGAAGTGGCGCGTATGTCCCTGGCGCCCAAGCAGATCGCCGTGCACCTGGTGACTCCGACCGGCGAGGTGCCGTTGGGCGGTGTCGGCGAGCCCGGCGTACCACCGATTGCGCCGGCGTTGTGCAACGCGATCTTCGCAGCGACCGGCCAGCGCATCCGTAACCTGCCGGTACGCTATCAATTGCAGGGTTGGCAGGAGGCGAAAGCCTGATGGACAGTGTGGATCTGAATGTCTTGCGCAGCGTGCTGCAATGGCGCCGCGCCGGGCAACGCGTGGTGTTGTACAGCGTGGTGCAGACGTGGGGCAGCGCGCCGCGCCCACCGGGGGCGATGTTGGCCTTGCGCGGCGACGGGGTGGTGATCGGCTCGGTGTCCGGCGGCTGCATCGAGGACGACTTGATCGCACGCCTGCAGGATGGCCGTTTACCCGCCGACGGCCCGCCCGTGCAGTTGGTGACCTACGGCGTTACTCGCGATGAGGCGGCGCGTTTCGGCCTGCCTTGCGGCGGCACGTTGCGCCTGACCGAAGAACGGGTGGACGAGTGGGCCTGGGTTGAGCAATTGCTGGCGCGCTGCGAGGATCATCAGATTGTCGCGCGGGAGCTGAACCTGGCCACCGGCGAAGTGACCCTCACCCCTGCGAGCAAGACCGACGTGGTGACCTTTGACGAGCAGTGCTTGCGCGCCATCTATGGGCCGCGCTGGCGCCTGTTATTGATTGGCGCTGGGCAGCTGTCGCGCTACGTTGCGGAAATGGCGCGCCTGCTCGACTTCGAAGTACTGATCTGCGACCCGCGCGAAGAGTTTGTCTACGGTTGGGAGGAACAACACGGCCGCTTTGTGCCGGGCATGCCCGATGAAGCGGTGCTGAATATCCAGACCGACGAGCGCACGGCGATTGTCTGCCTCACCCACGACCCGCGCCTGGACGATATGGCGTTGCTTACGGCGTTGAATTCCAGCGCGTTCTACATTGGCGCCCTGGGCTCGCGGGTCAATACGCTGAAACGTCGGGAAAACCTGGCGGCGCTGGGCTTGTCGGCGGAGGCGATTGCGCGCTTGCATGGGCCCATCGGATTGCACATCGGCAGCCATACGCCGGCGGAAATCGCATTGTCGCTCATGGCGGAAATCGTCGCGATCAAGAACGGCGTGGCGCCCCTGCAGAAAAAGCCGCTGCCGGTGGCTGCCCAGTGACAATGACGGCAATAGTGCTGGCGGCGGGGCAGGGCAGTCGCTTCCGCGCTGAGGCCGGCGCCGACTGCGATAAATTGCTGGCCGATTGCGTCGGCCTGGACGGCGTGACGCGGCCTGTGATCGAGCAGGTATTGGTGAACCTGCCGGTGACGCTTGTTGAGCGTTGGGTGGTGACTTCACCGGAACGCCTTGAGGTGATTCGGTTGGCAGAGGCACATGGTTGTAACGTCCTGCTGCTGGAATCGGCCGGTATGGGCGATAGCATTGCCGCCGCTGTCACGGCCAGTGCTTCGGCAGAGGGCTGGCTAGTGGTACTGGGGGATATGCCGTTTATTCGTTCCGCGACGATCGAGCGTGTGCTGGCCGATCCGGGAAGCATCACTGTGCCGGTGCATGCCGGACAGTATGGGCATCCAGTCGCTTTCGGCCGTGTATTTGGGCCTGCATTGATGGCATTGGCCGGCGACCGTGGCGCGAAGGCTTTGTTTGCACTGGCACAGGTGCGAGGCGTGCCGGTGGATGATCCTGGCGTGCTATGGGATGTGGATGTGCCGCAACAGTTGAGTTTCAGCGCCGACTGAATGTGGGAGGGGGCTTGCTCCCGATAGCGGTATGTCAGCTCATGGAGGTGTTGGCTGATCCACCGCTATCGGGAGCAAGCCCCCTCCCACCGTTGAACAGCCGTGTGTTCGATTTTTTTGCAAAAAAAGCCCCGCCTGATTGCTCAGGCGGGGCTTTTTATTGGCTGGTGGAATCAGACGAAGGGTTTAGGCTCGTGCTCTTCTTCCTGGGCCTTGTGCTCTACCGACGCGGCAGCAGCGGCGGCAGCCTCGGCTTCCTTGCGGCGACGACGCACTTCACGTGGGTCGTTCGGTGCACGGCCGTTTTCAGTCAGGGCGCTTGCCGGTGCAGCTTCAACCACCGGAGCGGCGACTTCGGCTACCACCGGGGCTTCCACGACTGGCGCAGGCTCTACGACCGCCGTTGGCTCGATCACAGGGGGCGGCTCAACCACTGGGGCAGGCTCGGCAACCACGACTTCGGCAACCGGAGTTGGCGCTTCCTCTACCACCGGCGCAGGCGCAGGCGCTTCAACCGGGGCGGCAGGTTCGGCGGACCATTGGAAGGCGGTCTGTTCTTCGCGAACTTCACGCACGGCCGGGGCGGCTTCTTCGGCAGCCGGTGTTTCAACCACAGTTTCTTCAGCTGCAGCTTCAACCACTGGCGCAGGCTCGACGACCGGGGCGACTTCAACGGCAACCACTTCGGTCACGGGTTGAGCGTCGCGAACCGGTGCTACTTCCACTTCCGGAACCACTGGGGTTTCGATTGGGGTAGCGGCTTCCACCACCGGTGCTTCAACCACTGGAGTCTCGGCAACAGGCGCTTCTACCGTAGCGGTCTCTTCGAAAGCAGCAGTCTCTTCGACAGCGGCGGTAGCGCGTTCAGCCTGCTCATGAGCCTGGGCTTCAGCTGGTGCGCTGATGACCGAGCTGGCCACGGCGGCAGTCACGGCCAGGCCGGCAGCCAGTTCGTCACCGGTCGGTTCGTGGTTGCCAGCTTCTGCGTGCTCGCCGGCTTCTTCCGAACCTTCGATCACGTTGCCGTTGGCATCACGCTGACGCTCACGACGGTTGCTGCGACGACGCTGACCACGGGAACGGCGGCGTGGACGATCGCCTTCGGCGTTGTCCTGGCCCTCTTCCTGCAGTTGCTCTTCGCCGGTCAGCACTTCTTCTTCGCTGGCGGCAGCGGCTTGTTCGGCGCGCGGTTGACGCTCTTCACGCGGAGCACGTGGTTGACGTTCCTCACGTGGCGCGCGTTCTTCACGCGGCTGGCGAGCCGGGCGTTCTTCGGTGGCTGCGGCTGCGGCAACGGCAGGTGCCGCGTCCAGAGGCTCGCGCAGTTCACGCACACGTTCTTCACGCTCGCCGCGCGGCTTGCGATCTTCACGCGGGGCACGTGGAGTGCGCGGTGCACGCTCTTCGCGAGGTGCGCGTTCTTCACGGGCTACGGTCGTGGTTTCTTCACGGGCTTCGCGAGGTACACGCTCTTCACGTGGCGCGCGTTCTTCACGCGGAGCACGTTCTTCGCGCGGCTTGCGCTCTTCGTCGCGGCGACCGTTGCGGTTACGGCTCTGCTGACGACCGTTGCGACGCTCTTCGTTGCGCGCAGGGCGTTCGGCGGCGGTTTTTTCAACCACAACCGGCGCGGCGGGCTCTTCCTTGGTGGCGAACAGGCTGACCAGGGATTTCACCAGGCCTTTGAACAGGCTTGGCTCAGGCAGGGCGGCCGGCGCGGCAACCGGAGCGGCGGCTTCAACCGGAACCGGTGCGTTGGCGCGGGCCGGTGCGGTCTTCACGGCGGCTTCCTGGCGGACCAGGGTGCGGGTCGCGGCGGCTGGCTGGACTTCTTCCACTTCGGCAGCGGCAGCAGCGATTTCGTAGCTGGACTGGCCGCTGTGGGCTTCCGGGCTGTCATCGCGCAGGCGCTGCACTTCGAAGTGCGGCGTCTCGAGGTGATCGTTCGGCAGGATGACGATACGGGCGCGGGTGCGCAGTTCGATCTTGGTGATCGAGTTGCGTTTTTCGTTGAGCAGGAAGGCGGCAACCGGAATCGGCACTTGTGCGCGAACTTCGGCGGTGCGGTCTTTCAGGGCTTCTTCTTCGATCAGGCGCAGGATCGCGAGCGACAGCGATTCAACGTCACGGATGATGCCGGTGCCATTGCAACGCGGGCAAACGATGCCGCTGCTTTCACCCAGGGATGGGCGCAGGCGCTGACGGGACATTTCCAGCAGGCCGAAGCGCGAGATGCGGCCGACCTGCACGCGGGCACGGTCAGCTTCCAGGCATTCGCGGACTTTCTCTTCCACGGCGCGCTGGTTCTTGGCCGGGGTCATGTCGATGAAGTCGATCACGATCAGGCCGCCGATGTCACGCAGGCGCAGCTGGCGGGCGATTTCTTCAGCCGCTTCCAGGTTGGTCTGCAGGGCGGTTTCTTCGATGTCGCTACCCTTCGTGGCGCGCGCCGAGTTGATGTCGATGGACACCAGGGCTTCGGTCGGGTCGATCACGATGGAGCCGCCGGAAGGCAGTTCGACTACGCGCTGGAAAGCGGTCTCGATCTGGCTTTCGATCTGGAAACGGTTGAACAGCGGAACGCTGTCTTCGTACAGCTTGATCTTGCTGGCGTACTGCGGCATCACCTGGCGGATGAAGGTCAGGGCTTCGTCCTGGGCTTCAACGCTGTCGATCAGCACTTCGCCGATGTCCTGGCGCAGGTAATCGCGGATGGCGCGGATGATCACGTTGCTTTCCTGGTAGATCAGGAAGGGCGCGGAGCGATCCAGGGACGCTTCTTTGATGGCGGTCCACAGCTGCAGCAGGTAGTCGAGGTCCCACTGCATTTCTTCGCTGCTGCGGCCCAGGCCTGCAGTGCGCACGATCAGGCCCATGTCGGCCGGTGCGATCAAGCCGTTGAGCGCTTCACGCAGTTCGTTGCGCTCTTCGCCTTCGATACGACGGGAAATACCGCCGGCACGCGGGTTGTTCGGCATCAGCACCAGGTAACGGCCAGCCAGGCTGATGAAGGTGGTCAGGGCGGCGCCCTTGTTGCCACGTTCTTCTTTCTCGACCTGAACGATGACTTCCTGGCCTTCGCTCAGGACGTCCTTGATGTTCACCCGGCCTTCGGGGGCCTTCTTGAAGTATTCGCGGGAGATTTCTTTGAGGGGCAGGAAGCCGTGGCGCTCGGAGCCGAAATCGACAAAGGCAGCCTCAAGGCTAGGTTCGATGCGAGTAATACGGCCTTTATAGATGTTGGCCTTCTTTTGCTCGCGGGCACCGGATTCGATATCCAGGTCGTAGAGGCGTTGGCCATCTACCAGTGCAACACGCAACTCTTCGGGTTGGGTTGCGTTAATCAGCATTCTTTTCATGTTGTACCGTCGGTTTCCGGGCTGCCGGAAACGGCGTTCGGCACACACGACTTCTCACGGTCGGTGTCAGGTGCGTCAAGAGTGGTTGGCCACTCCAGTGTCCAGCAAAACCTGCCAATTGGGCGGGTATCGCGACGGACGCGTCCTGCTTGTTAGCGGTGGTGACAAAGGCACCACTTCAACAAAAGCTAAGGTCAGGAGGAGGAATCAACCGGCGACTGTGGACGAGATGAAGCGTCTAAATATAAGCCTAGTGCTACACGGTCCGACGGTTGTGCATCTCCACCCTACACGTATCCCTGATAATTCGGGTGCTGCCGCGCGCAGAATCCGCAGCGGGTTGGCATTTACCGTGTTCTCCAATGGGGAGTCCACGCTCATGGCTAAACAAGACTAGGTGTGGGCGACTGCGCTCGCACTCAGCTCTTAACAGGCGTTGTTTCCGAAGCATTCGCCATGGTCTGGCCCGAGACTGACTGCACTTTGTGAACTGGCCGTAAATATCGGCGCGCAAGGCGAGTATTCACTCTGCTTTGCGCACTCGCTTCAGGCCTCATGTCACCTGCGCTTGTTACAATCTCAAGCCTTCCAAGGTGGCGAACGCCCCGTAGGACGGCCTCGCGTCCTGATGAATTGCGATGGTCAGGGCCGGCAGTTTGCCGCAAGTCCTCTGTCCAGGCCGCTTTTGGCGGCGTTCGCGACTATAGCAGCAATGATTAAGTGCTTCAATTCCATAAAAAATTGTTATCATCGCCGCCATGACGACTACCGCCCCCCAGACCCCCAGCGTCCAGCTGCTCGAGGTCTCGCCGGAATATGCCGGCCAACGCATCGATAATTTTCTCCTGGCCAGGCTCAAAGGCGTGCCCAAGACCTTGATTTACCGCATCTTGCGCAAAGGCGAGGTGCGCGTGAACAAAGGTCGGATCAAGCCCGAATACAAGTTGCAGGCGGGCGATATCGTCCGGGTGCCGCCAGTGCGTGTGCCCGAGCGCGACGAGCCGGTGCCGCTGGCCCAGGGCCTGCTGCAGCGCCTGGAAGCCTCGATCGTGTTCGAAGATAACAAACTCATCGTGATCAACAAACCCTGCGGCATTGCCGTTCACGGCGGCAGCGGCCTGACGTTCGGCGTGATCGAAGCCTTTCGTCAGCTGCGCCCGGATGCCAAGGAGCTGGAACTGGTCCACCGACTGGACCGCGACACCTCTGGCCTGTTGATGATCGCCAAGAAGCGCAGCATGTTGCGCCACCTGCACACCGCCCTGCGTGGCGATGGAGTAGACAAACGCTACATGGCGTTGGTGCGTGGTAACTGGGCCAGTTCGATCAAGAGCGTGCGAGCGCCGTTGCAGAAAAGCAACCTGCGCTCCGGTGAACGTATGGTGGAAGTGGACGAGGAGGGCAAAGAGGCCCTGACCCTGTTCAAGGTGCTGCGCCGCTTCGGCGACTTCGCCACCCTGGTCGAGGCCAAGCCGGTGACCGGGCGTACCCACCAGATTCGCGTGCACACCCTGCACGCTGGCCATTGCATTGCCGGTGATACCAAATACGGTGACGAGGATTTCTCCAGGGAAATTCGCGACCTGGGCGGCAAGCGCCTGTTCCTGCACGCCTATATGCTGACCGTGCCGCTGCCCGATGGCGGTGAGTTGAAGTTGCAGGCGCCAGTCGATGAGATGTGGGCCAAGACCGTGGAGCGTTTGAGTGTCGCGCCTTGATTACAAGCTGCTGATCTTCGATTGGGATGGAACGCTGGCCAACTCCATAGGGCGGATTGTCGAGTCGATGCACACGGCCTCGACCCGTTCCGGCTTCGAGCCGTGCAGCGACCTTGAGGTCAAGGGCATCATCGGCCTGGGCTTGCCTGAGGCCATCCGCACCCTGTACCCGCAGATCGACGACTCGCAACTGATCGCGTTTCGACAGCACTACGCGGATCACTACATCGCCCTGGAGGCCGAGCCTTCCCCGCTGTTCGACGGTGTGAGGCAGTCCCTGGAAGCGTTCCGTGCCCAGGGCTATTACCTCGCCGTGGCCACCGGCAAGGCCCGGCGCGGGCTCGACCGCGTGCTCAAGGCACATGGCTGGGACGATTATTTCGACATCACCCGTGCCGCGGATGAAACCGCCAGCAAACCCCATCCTCTGATGCTGGAGCAGATCCTGGCTCACTGCGGGGTAGCGCCGCGCAAGGCACTGATGGTGGGGGACGCGTCCTTCGACCTGATGATGGCGCGCAATGCGGGCATGGACAGCGTGGCGGTCAGCTACGGCGCCCAGGCGGCCGAAGCCTTGCAGCAATATGAGCCCAGGCTGACGATCGATCATTTTTCTGAACTGCAGGCCTGGCTCGGTCGGGCTCAATAAGTCTTTGCTGGGGTTAATGGCATGAGTGACGAGTGGAAAGCGCCTGAAAAGGCCGATAGCAGCGACGACAAAAGCTGGAAGTTGCTGGAAAAGACCTTGTTGGCCAGCGTGCAGGAGCAGCGTCGTTCGCGGCGTTGGGGGATTTTCTTCAAGCTGCTGACCTTCGTGTACTTGCTGGGCATGCTGGCGTTGTTCAGCCCGCTGATGGACATGGAAAAAAGCGCCACCCGTGGCAGCCACTACACCGCCTTGATCGAAGTGCGCGGGGTGATCGCCGACAAGGAGCCCGCCAGCGCCGACAATATCGTCAGCAGCCTGCGCGCCGCGTTCGAAGACCCCAAGGTCAAAGGCGTGGTCCTGCGCATCAATAGCCCCGGTGGCAGCCCGGTGCAGTCGGGTTATGTGTATGACGAGATCCGCCGTCTGCGCGCCCTGCATCCAGATACCAGGCTTTATGCGGTGATCTCGGACCTGGGGGCCTCGGGTGCCTATTACATCGCCAGCGCCGCCGACCAGATCTATGCGGACAAGGCCAGCCTGGTCGGCTCCATTGGCGTGACAGCGGCCGGCTACGGTTTTGTCGGCACCATGGAGAAGCTGGGCGTGGAGCGTCGCACCTACACGTCGGGGGAGCATAAGGCGTTCCTCGACCCGTTCCAGCCGCAAAAGGCCGATGAAACCCAGTTCTGGCAGGGCGTGCTCGATACCACCCATCGTCAGTTCATTGCCAGCGTCAAGCAAGGGCGCGGCGATCGGCTCAAGGACAAGGACCATCCAGAGCTGTTCTCCGGCCTCGTGTGGTCGGGTGAGCAAGCGCTGCCGCTGGGCTTGATCGACGGCCTGGGCAGTGCCAGTTCAGTGGCGCGAGATGTGATTGGCGAGAAGGAGTTGGTGGATTTTACGGTTGAGGAATCGCCGTTTGACCGCTTCTCCAAGAAGCTCGGCGCCAGCGTGGCTGAGAAGCTGGCCCTGTACATGGGCTTCCAGAGCCCGACCCTGCGCTGATAGCTCAAGGCAGCTGTAGATCAAAATGTGGGAGGGGGCTTGCCCCCGATAGCGGTGGACCAGTCAGCTTATCTATAGCTGAGACACCGTCATCGGGGGCAAGCCCCCTCCCACATTTGGATCTGCATTGCTCTCAGGGAATGTGCACACCTTGGGCCAGCAGCATGTCTACCAGGCGAATCAACGGCAGGCCCACAAGGCTGGTCGCATCCGGCCCTTCGGTGCTCTGGAACAGGCTCACGCCCAGGCCTTCGGCCTTGAAGCTGCCCGCACAGTCATACGGCTGCTCGATCCGCAGGTAGCGTTCGATGCGTTCAACGCTCAGTTCGCGCATGTGCACCGTGAAAGGGATGCAGTCGACCTGGCAGTGCCCGGTATCGCTATTGAGCAGCGCCAGTCCGGTGAGGAAGCTCACACGCTTGCCGCTGGCTGCCAGCAATTGTTCGCGGGCATTTTCGAAGGTGTGCGGCTTGCCGATAATCCGTCCTTCAAGCGCAGCCACCTGATCCGAGCCGATGATCAGGTGCCTGGGATGGCTGGCGGCGAGGGCGCGCGCTTTCTCTTCGGCCAGGCGCTTGACCAGCTCAATAGCGGATTCATCCGGGCGATGGCTTTCATCGATATCCGGTGCGCCGCAGGTGAACGGCAAGTGCAGGCGGCTCAGTAATTCCCGGCGATAAACCGAGCTGGACGCAAGTAATAAAGGCAGCATGGACGTCTCCTCAAGGCAGCCGCAGATTCTAGCGGCGTGACCGGCTGACGCACAGGGCTGAATTTCCTTTGACATGGCTGGGTGCATCCCTATAATGCTGCGCCTATGTTGAATGACCCGATTCCACCTCACGTTGACCCGCGCAAATTGGCTGATCGTGGCACTTCCCTTCAAGGTGAATTGCCGCTGGCCGATTTGGAGAGACTCTGCGACTCGCTTTCCGACACTGTCGGTGCGGTCCAGGCCAAATTCGTTTTTGAACGAGATGAACGTAAGTCTGTGGTGATCCACAGTTTTATCGACACCGAAGTCAAGATGGTTTGCCAGCGTTGTCTTGAGCTGGTCACCCTGCCGATCCACAGCGAATGCAGTTATGCCGTGGTGAAGGAGGGTGCGAATACCCAGTCGTTGCCGAAAGGTTATGACGTGCTGGAACTGGGCGAAGATCCTTTGGATCTGCATGCACTGATCGAGGAGGAGCTTTTGCTCGCCTTGCCCATTGTGCCTGCTCATCATCCGGAAGAATGCCAGCAGCCGGCGGGTCTCGATGACGAGCCCGAACCGAGCGAGGACGAGGTAACGCGGTCCAACCCGTTCAGTGTATTGGCGCAGTTAAAGCGTGACCCAAACGTTTAGGAGTTAATCAATTATGGCTGTTCAGCAGAACAAAAAATCCCGCTCTGCCCGTGACATGCGTCGTTCGCACGATGCCCTGACGGCAAGCACTCTGTCTGTAGAAAAAACCACCGGTGAAATTCACCTGCGTCACCACGTATCGCCAGAAGGCGTATACCGTGGCCGTAAAGTGATCGACAAGGGCGCTGACGAGTAATCACTTGTCTGCTCAAGTCATCGCGATTGACGCAATGGGCGGGGACTTCGGTCCCCGCAGCATTGTTCAGGCCTGCATTGCCAGCCTGTCTGCAACGCCCTCGCTGCACCTGACCCTCGTCGGTCAACCCTCCCTACTTGAAGAACTGATTGCCAGCCATCCGGCGGTGGATCGCGCGCGCCTGACGGTTACAGCGGCCAGCGAAGCCATCACCATGGACGAAAAGCCGGCAGCGGCCCTGCGCGGCAAGCCCGACTCATCCATGCGCGTGGCGTTGGAAATGTTGCGCGACGGCAAGGTGCAGGCCTGTGTCAGCGCCGGCAATACGGGCGCGCTGATGGCCTTGTCGCGGCATGTGCTCAAGACGCTGCCGGGCATCGACCGGCCGGCGATGGTGGCGGCGATTCCGACGCAGAAAGGTTATTGCCAGTTGCTGGACCTGGGGGCGAACGTCGACTGCAGTGCCGAGCACCTGTTCCAGTTCGCCGTGATGGGCTCGGTGGCGGCCGAAGCGCTGGGCGTGGTACGGCCACGCGTGGCCTTGCTGAACATCGGCACCGAAGACATCAAGGGCAACCAGCAGGTCAAGCTCGCCGCTGCGTTGCTGCAGGGCGCGCGAGGCTTGAACTACATCGGTTTTGTCGAAGGTGACGGTTTGTACCGGGGCGAAGCGGATGTGGTGGTGTGCGACGGGTTCGTCGGCAATATCCTGCTCAAATCCAGCGAAGGCCTGGCGACCATGATCGCCACGCGCATCGAAGCGCTGTTCAAACAGAATCTGGTGTCGCGGGCTGTTGGCGCCCTGGCGCTGCCATTGATGCGCCGTCTGCAGGCCGACCTGGCCCCGGCCAGGCACAATGGCGCGAGTTTTCTGGGTTTGCAGGGCATTGTGGTGAAAAGCCACGGTTCGGCTGGTGTGGAAGGTTTTCAAAGTGCCATTGCGCGGGCCGTGATCGAGATTCAGGAAAACCTGCCGCAACGTTTGCACGGCCGTCTCGAGGATCTGTTGCCTTAGGCGAATTGGCCCGGGAGTGCTTAAATGTGACCGGCCAGTTCAATTGACCATCCAATCTGTCAGTTTCGTGCGCTCCCACCGTAGGGGCGCCTCTTTCCGACGACAAGATCATTAGGGGCTTGTTACATGTCTACATCCCTCGCATTCGTCTTTCCAGGGCAGGGTTCGCAGTCCCTCGGCATGTTGGCCGAGCTGGGCGCGCAATACCCGCTGATCCTGGACACCTTCAAGGAAGCTTCCGACGCACTGGGTTACGACCTGTGGGCGTTGACCCAGCAGGGGCCGGAAGAGCAACTCAATCAAACCGATAAGACCCAGCCGGCCATCCTGACCGCTTCGATCGCCCTGTGGCGCTTGTGGCTGGCCGAAGGCGGCGCGCGCCCGGCGTTCGTTGCCGGCCACAGCCTGGGCGAATACAGCGCGCTGGTCGCGGCGGGCAGCCTGACCCTCGCTGAAGCGGTCAAGCTGGTCGAGCGTCGTGGCCAATTGATGCAGGAAGCCGTTCCGGCCGGGCAGGGCGGCATGGCCGCTATCCTGGGCCTGGACGACGCCGTGGTGATCGAAGCCTGTGCCGAAGCGGCCCAGGGCGAAGTGGTCAGCGCGGTCAACTTCAACTCCCCTGGCCAAGTGGTCATTGCCGGTGCCAAGGCGGCGGTCGAACGCGCCATCGAAGGCTGCAAGGCGCGTGGCGCCAAGCGTGCGCTGCCGTTGCCGGTCAGCGTGCCGTCCCACTGCGAACTGATGCGCCCGGCCGCCGAGCGTTTTGCCGAGTCTATCGCTGCCATCAACTGGCAGGCGCCGCAGATCCCGCTGGTGCAGAACGTCAGCGCGGCGGTTGCCCCTGACCTGGACACCCTCAAGCGCGACCTGCTGGAGCAGCTCTACAAGCCGGTACGCTGGGTGGAATCGGTGCAGACCCTGGCCGCCAACGGCGCCACCGAGCTGGTCGAGTGCGGTCCGGGCAAAGTCCTGGCCGGCCTGAACAAGCGCTGCGCCGACGGTGTGTCGACTGCCAACCTCAATACCCCTGAAGCCTTCGCTGCCGCTCGCGGCACTGGCCTGAACGCTTAATCCCGATTTTGTACTTAGGAGAAGCCTGCATGAGTCTGCAAGGTAAAGTTGCACTGGTTACCGGCGCAAGCCGTGGCATCGGCCAGGCCATCGCCCTGGAGCTGGGCCGTCAGGGCGCCGTTGTGATCGGCACCGCCACTTCCGCTTCGGGCGCCGAGCGTATTGCCGCGACCCTCAAGGAAAACGGCGTGCAGGGCACCGGCCTTGAGCTGAATGTGACCAGTGATGCGTCCGTGGCGGCTGTGCTGGCCGAGATCACCGCTCAGTTCGGTGCGCCGTCGATTCTGGTGAACAATGCCGGTATCACCCGCGATAACCTGATGATGCGCATGAAAGACGACGAATGGTACGACGTAGTCGATACCAACCTGAACAGTCTGTTCCGCCTGTCCAAGGGCGTTTTGCGCGGCATGACCAAGGCGCGTTGGGGCCGAATTATCAATATTGGCTCCGTAGTGGGTGCCATGGGCAACGCCGGCCAAGTAAACTACGCCTCCGCCAAGGCCGGTCTGGAAGGTTTCAGCCGTGCACTGGCGCGTGAAGTCGGTTCGCGGTCGATTACGGTAAACTCGGTGGCTCCAGGGTTCATCGACACCGATATGACCCGCGAACTGCCGGAAGCACAGCGTGAAGCCTTGCTGACGCAGATTCCGCTGGGCCGTCTGGGCCAGGCTCAAGAGATCGCGAATGTGGTCACTTTCCTGGCATCCGACGGTGCGGCAT
This sequence comes from Pseudomonas sp. R4-35-07, assembly GCF_003852235.1. Lineage (NCBI taxonomy): Bacteria > Pseudomonadati > Pseudomonadota > Gammaproteobacteria > Pseudomonadales > Pseudomonadaceae > Pseudomonas > Pseudomonas sp. R4-35-07. Next base: position 4,369,329 of record NZ_CP027732.1, on the reverse strand, counting down.
ACGTGACTGGGGCTACAATTCCAGTGAACGGCGGGATGTACATGAGTTAAATTGTGACGGATCGCTTCAAAAATATGTCATACGAGCTGTCTAAAATCCGTTATAAAGCTGCAACTTAATTTATAGGCAGGTGGCAGGGCGGGTACAGGGTGAAGCTTTCAGTTGAAAAGCTGAAATGGCTTTCTATACACTTACCCACTGGCCAGCTGCCTGAATTTGTCCATTAGGAGTTAAACAAGGTATGAGCACCATCGAAGAGCGCGTCAAGAAAATCGTTGCCGAGCAACTGGGCGTCAAAGAAGAAGAAGTGACCAACACTGCTTCCTTCGTAGAAGACCTGGGTGCCGATTCCCTTGACACCGTTGAGCTGGTGATGGCTCTGGAAGAGGAATTCGAGACCGAAATCCCGGACGAAGAAGCTGAAAAAATCACTACTGTTCAAGCTGCTATCGACTACGTTACTGCCCACCAGGCGTAATAGTTTGTAGTCGTCGCTTGCTGTCAGGGAAAAACCGCACTGCTGTAACGGCGTGCGGTTTTTTCTTTAAGCGGTGACGAAAAGTACGCTGCGAAGCAGAGTGTCGTCATTAGAAAAAGGAGAGTGCTGTGTCGCGTAGACGCGTCGTAGTCACCGGTATGGGTATGTTGTCGCCACTGGGCACGGATGTGCCAAGCAGTTGGCAGGGCATTCTGGCTGGCCACAGTGGTATCGGTCTGATCGAACACACGGACCTTTCTGCCTATTCCACCCGTTTTGGCGGCTCGGTAAAGGGTTTCAATGTCGAGGAATACCTCTCGATCAAGGAATCCCGCAAGCTCGACCTGTTCATTCAGTACGGCCTGGCAGCCGGTTTTCAGGCGGTGCGTAATGCCGGCCTGGAGGTCACCGACGCCAACCGTGAGCGCATCGGCGTGGCCATGGGTTCGGGTATTGGTGGCCTGACCAATATCGAAGAAACCAGCCGCACGCTGCACGATTCCGGCCCCCGTCGAATTTCACCGTTCTTCGTGCCGGGCTCGATCATCAATATGATTTCCGGTTTCCTGTCGATCCACCTGGGCGCACAGGGGCCTAATTACGCCATCGCAACGGCGTGCACCACGGGCACCCACTGCATCGGCATGGCGGCGCGCAATATCGCCTACGATGAAGCCGACGTGATGATCGCCGGCGGCGCCGAGATGGCCGCCTGCGGCCTGGGCATGGGCGGCTTCGGCGCGTCCCGTGCGCTGTCGACCCGCAACGACGAACCGACCCGTGCCAGCCGTCCGTGGGACAAAGGCCGCGACGGTTTCGTACTGTCCGACGGTGCCGGCGCCCTGGTGCTGGAAGAGTTGGAGCATGCCAAGGCGCGCGGTGCCACCATCTATGCCGAGCTGATCGGCTTTGGCATGAGCGGCGACGCCTACCACATGACCTCGCCACCGGCCGACGGTGCCGGTGCCGCGCGTTGCATCACCAACGCCTTGCGCGATGCGAAGGTCAACGCGGACCAGGTGCAGTACATCAACGCCCATGGCACTTCGACGCCGACCGGCGACCTGGCGGAAGCCGAGGCCATCAAGTCGGTGTTCGGCGAGCATGCCTATAAGCTGGCCGTCAGCTCCACCAAGTCCATGACCGGCCATCTGCTGGGCGCGGCGGGCGCGGTCGAGGCGATCTTCAGTGTCATGGCCATCAAGGACCAGGTCGCTCCGCCGACCATCAACCTTGATGAGCCGGACGAAGGTTGCGACCTGAACTTCGTGCCTCACGAAGCGCAACCGATGCCGATCGACGTGGTGATCTCCAACTCGTTCGGTTTTGGTGGCACCAACGGCTCGCTGGTGTTCCGCCGGTTCGCCGAGTGATGCACAGCTGGGTCGACGGTCAGCCAGCGGACAGCGTGCCCCTGAAAGATCGCGGCCTGGCGTATGGCGATGGGGTGTTTGAAACCATCGCGGTCAAGGCCGGGCAGCCGGTGCTGCTTGACCGCCATCTGCAGCGCCTCCATGAGGGCTGCAGGCGCCTCGGGTTAGCCGTAGATCACGGGCTGGTCCGTAGCGAGGTGCTGGCCTATGCCACAGCCCTTGGCGATGGCGTGCTCAAGTTGATCCTGACCCGTGGCGACAGCCAGCGCGGTTATGGCATCGACCCCGAGGCCGCTGCGCGCCGTATCTTGCAGGGCAGTCCGCCTGCCGCTTATCCCGAAACTCATGGAACCGACGGCATCCGCCTGTTTGCGTGTGTCACCCGCTTGGCCGAACAACCGATGCTGGCCGGGCTCAAACACCTCAACCGCCTTGAGCAGGTGATCGCCCGCGCCGAATGGCGGGATGCCGAGCATGCCGAAGGCTTGATGCTGGATACGTCCGGTCGTGTCATCGAAGGTGTGTTCAGCAACCTGTTCCTGGTGCGCAACGGCTTGTTACTAACCGCTGATCTGAAGCGTTGCGGCGTTGCCGGCGTGATGCGCGCCGAACTCCTGGCCCAGGCGCAAGTGCTGGGCGTCCCGGTGGCTGTGGCCGACATCAGCCTCGAACAGTTGCAGCAGGCCGACGAAGTCTTTGTGTGCAACAGCGTTTATGGCATCTGGCCGGTATGCGAGTGCGCTGGGATGAGCTGGTCGGTTGGCCCGCTCACCCGTAAACTGCAGGGCATTGTTCGCGCGCTATTGGATATTTGAGTGATACGAAAACTGGTTGTACTGCTGCTGATCGGTGTGTGCTCGGCGGCTTTGCTGGCGGGCTTTTGCGCCTGGAAATACAACGCTGCCTTGAAACAGCCGTTGCATTTGACCCAGGAGCAATTGCTCGATGTGCCGACAGGGGCGACGCCCACTGGCACCTTCAATCGTCTGGAAGCCGATGGCGTGCTCGACGGTGCCTTCTGGCTGCGTCTTTATTGGCGTTTCAACCTCGAGGGCCAGCCGCTGCACAGCGGCGAATACCGGATGACCCCAGGCATGACCGCCGAAGGCCTGATCGGCCTGTGGCAGCGTGGGGAAGTGGTGCAATACAGCCTGACCCTGGTGGAGGGGTGGAACTTTCGCCAGGTACGCTCGGCCCTGGCTAAGCATGACAAGATCGTGCAGAGCCTCTCGGGCCTGAGTGACAGCGAAGTGATGGACAAGCTCGGCCATCCTGGCGTGTTCCCTGAAGGCCGCTTCTTTCCCGACACCTACCGTTTCGTGCGCGGCATGACCGATGTCGAATTCCTGAAGAAGGCCTACAACCGCCTCGATGATGTACTGGCCCAGGAGTGGAGCAAGCGCGCGCCTGATGCGCCTTACACTGAGCCTTATCAAGCGCTGATCATGGCCTCTCTTGTAGAAAAGGAGACCGGTGTGCCCGAAGAGCGCGGGCAAATTGCCGGTGTGTTCGTGCGTCGCCTGAAGATGGGCATGATGTTGCAGACCGATCCCACGGTGATCTACGGCCTGGGTGAGCGCTACAACGGCAAGTTGACCCGCGCCCATCTCAAGGAAGCCAACCCCTACAACACCTACATGATCGCCGGCCTGCCGCCGACACCCATCGCCATGGTCGGCCGCGAGGCGATTCATGCCGCACTGAACCCGGTGCCGGGCAGCAGCCTGTATTTCGTCGCCCGTGGCGATGGCAGCCATATTTTCTCGGATGACCTGGATGCGCATAATGCCGCCGTGCGTGAGTTTCAACTCAAGCGCCGTGCCGATTACCGTTCCAGCCCGGCACCGGCGGTCAAGCCGCTGGACGACGCGGTGCCACCGGTTGACGTACCGGCAGAGCCTGCGCCGGACACCAGCGCCCCGCAAAGCCCGCAATGACTCTGACTAAGGACTGCCTGTGACTGGCTTGTTTATAACCCTCGAAGGCCCGGAAGGCGCCGGCAAAAGCACCAACCGCGACTACCTGGCCGAGCGCCTGCGTGCTGCGGGCATCGAAGTGGTGTTGACCCGTGAGCCCGGCGGTACGCCGCTGGCCGAGCGCATCCGTGAAGTATTGCTGGCGCCGGGTGATGAGCCAATGAACCCGGACACCGAGCTGCTGCTGGTGTTCGCCGCCCGTGCCCAGCATTTGGCCGAGGTCATCCGACCGGCGCTGGCACGCGGCGCCGTGGTGATCTGCGACCGTTTCACTGACTCCACCTACGCCTACCAGGGCGGTGGTCGTGGGTTGTGCCCGGAACGTATCGCTGCCCTGGAAGCCTTCGTGCAGGGCGATCTGCGTCCAGACCTGACCCTGCTGTTCGACCTGCCGGTGGAAGTGGGGATGGCTCGCGCCAGTGCACGCGGCCGCCTGGATCGTTTCGAGCTGGAAGGCCAGGGGTTTTTCGACGCTGTGCGCACTGCATTCCTCGCGCGTGCCAAGGCGGAGCCTGCGCGTTATCACCTGCTCGATGCGGCTCAGCCGCTGGCGCAGGTGCAGCACGCCATCGATGCGCTGTTGCCCACCCTGCTGGAGCGCGCCCGTGGCTGATGCCTATCCATGGCAGGACGGCCTGTGGCAACAATTGGCCGGCCGTGCCCAGCACGCCCACGCCTATTTGCTGCACGGCCCGACAGGCATCGGCAAGCGCGCCCTTGCCGAACGCTTGATGGCCAGCTTGTTGTGCCAACGCCCGGTCAGCCTGGAGGCCTGCGGCGCATGCAAATCCTGCCTGCTGCTGAAGGCGGGTAGCCACCCCGACAACTATGTGCTGGAACCTGAGGAAGCGGACAAAGCGATCAAGGTCGACCAGGTACGCGACCTTGTCAGTTTCGTGGTGCAAACCGCGCAGATGGGCGGGCGCAAGGTGGTGCTGATCGAGCCGGTGGAGGCGATGAACATCAACGCCGCCAACGCCTTGCTCAAAAGCCTTGAAGAACCGTCCGGCGATACCGTGCTATTGCTGGTGAGCCACCAGTCCAGCCGCTTGCTGCCGACTATCCGCAGCCGTTGCGTGCAGCAGGCGTGCCCGTTGCCGAGCGAGGCCATGAGCCTGCAATGGCTGGCGCAGGCGCTGCCGGACTGCTCGGCGCAAGAACGGGTTGAATTGCTGACCCTGGCCGCCGGTTCCCCTTTGGCTGCGGTGAAGCTGCAAGCCCAGGGCGTGCGCGAGCAACGTGCACTGGTCGTGGACGGGGTGAAGAAGCTGATCAAACAGGAACTGTCCGCCACGCAATTGGCCGAAACTGCGTGGAAGGACATTCCCCTGTTGCTGCTGTTCGACTGGTTCTGCGACTGGTCCAGCCTGATCCTGCGCTACCAGCTGACCCAGGACGAGAACGGCCTGGGCCTGCCGGACATGCGCAAGGTGGTGCAATACCTGGCGCAGAAAAGTGCCCAGGACAAGGTGCTGAGCATTCAGGACTGGATCCTCGCCCAGCGCCAGAAGGTGCTCGGCAAGGCCAACCTCAACCGCGTGCTCTTGCTCGAAGCGCTGCTGGTGCAGTGGGTCGGTCTGCTCGGCCGGCGTTAATTTCCGTGGCCAGCGGGTGTATCGTTGGCCAGACACGTTCCGTAACTCAAGTTGTAGAGACCCATGCTCGTAGATTCCCACTGTCACCTTGATCGACTCGACCTCGCTCAGCACGGCGGCTCCCTTGACGCCGCCCTTGAAGCTGCGCGCCAGCGCGGGGTAGGGCACTTCCTGTGCATCGGCGTCAGTGCCGAAAACGCCGCCGACGTCAAAGCCCTCGCCGATCGCTACGCCGACGTGGATTGTTCGGTGGGTATCCACCCGCTGGATCTCAAACCCGGCGAAGCACCGGCCCTGGACTGGCTGTTGGGCGAGCTCAATCACCCGCGCGTCGTCGCCATTGGCGAAACCGGTCTGGATTACCACTACGAACCCGAAGCCGCCGACCTGCAGCAGGCCTCGTTCCGCCTGCACCTGCAGGCCGCGCAACAGACCGGCAAACCGGTGATCGTCCACACCCGTGGGGCTCGCGCCGATACCCTGGCGCTGTTGCGTGAAGCCGCGCTGCCCCAGGCGGGTGTATTGCATTGCTTTACCGAGGATTGGGAGATGGCCAAGGCCGCTCTGGATCTGGGCTTCTATATTTCCCTGTCGGGTATCGTTACCTTTCGCAATGCCGACGCGCTGCGTGATGTCGCCCGCCAGGTGCCTGCTGACCGGCTGCTGGTGGAAACCGACTCGCCGTACCTGGCGCCGATCCCCCATCGCGGCAAGCCGAACCTGCCCGAGTACGTGCGTGACGTGGCGGATTATCTGGCAATGCTGCGCGGTGAGTCCTACGATCGCTTCGCCGAGCAGACCACTGAGAACTTCAGGCGTTTGTTTCCACTGGCCCATGTGGCCTGCTGATCGCGCTCAAATCCCAGGCAAAAAAAACCCGGGTTCTGGGGGGTGAATCCGGGCTAAGACCATTAGGAGTAAAACAAGGGCACACAGTCCGTCGGTACCCAGGTCGACGCGTCACTTGGGGGAGATGTCACGCCGACACTTGAAGTATTGATCACTATCGGATTCAGTCCAGTGTCGATTGGTCGTTTTTTAAACAGATTTGGAATACGCGCTCTTCGCTTGAGTTCTCATTGCACAGGATGCTCGGGTCGAGTGGTGCGTATTGTTTCTGACTGATATCGCCAAAATCGTTGGCGTATTGAAAGTAAAGTGCATAACGGGTTCACATAGGCGTTGCCCAACGACCGTTCAGTCGGGATAATCCCTCGCATCGGGTAAATCGTATCGCCACGTATCCATGGCGCGCGAAACCCTCCCTATTCCGACCTTTGCAGACCTCTTCCTCATGCATAAAGAACCCCGTAAGGTCCGTGAGTTTCGCCGCCGTGAGCAGGAAATTCTCGACACCGCACTCAAATTGTTCCTCGAACAAGGCGAAGACAGCGTCACCGTCGAGATGATCGCGGATGCCGTGGGTATCGGCAAAGGCACGATCTACAAGCACTTCAAGTCCAAGGCCGAGATTTACCTGCGCCTGATGCTCGACTACGAGCGCGACTTGAACGAGCTGCTGCATTCGGCCGATGTCGACAAGGACAAAGAAGCCTTGTCCCGAGCCTATTTCGAGTTCCGCATGCGCGACCCGCAGCGCTACCGCCTGTTTGACCGCCTGGAAGAAAAGGTCGTCAAGGGCCATCAAGTGCCGGAAATGGTCGAGGAACTGCACAAGATCCGCGCCTCGAATTTTGAACGCCTGACCTTGCTGATCAAGGGCCGTATCAGTGAAGGCAAGCTCGAAGACGTGCCGCCGTACTTCCACTACTGCGCCGCCTGGGCCCTGGTACATGGCGCCGTCGCGCTGTACCACTCGCCGTTCTGGAGCAATGTGCTGGAAGACCAGGAAGGCTTCTTTCAGTTCCTGATGGACATCGGCGTGCGCATGGGCAACAAGCGCAAACATAGCGCTGAGTTGCCGGGCCCTGAAAAAGCTGGCGAAGCGCCTGCTGCCTGAGTCATTCATCACGCTGATGGCTCAATGATTTACTGCCAGGCGCAGTACCCTAGGAATATACTCAGGCAAGGATCTTGCTAAAAGCTGATTTATAAGTCAGCTTCTAGCACGCCCGAAATATCCTCTGCCGGAGTGGTTCATGATCGTTGATCGTCAAGGCAGGCGGTTTCGCAATTTGCGGATCAGCCTGACCTCCGCCTGCAATTACGCGTGTACCTACTGCGTGCCCAACGGCAAGCGGCTGGTGGCTGCCCAGGACGAACTCTCGGCCCAGGCGATGGCGCGAGGCGTGGCTTACCTGATCGAAGCGGCCGGCATCGATCGCCTGCGCATTACCGGTGGTGAGCCGCTGGTAAGTCCCAAGCTGGAAGCCTTCATGGGCGCCGTGGGCCAGATGGGGCTCAGCGATATCAGCCTGACTACCAATGGCCAGTTGCTGGCGCGCAAGCTGCCACTGTTGGTGGACGCGGGCATCCGGCGCATCAACGTTTCCCTCGACACCCTGGACGCCGACGCTTTCCGCAGTATCGCCCGTGGTGGCGACCTGGCCACTGTGCTCGACGGTATGGACCAGGCCCGCGCGGCCGGGATCAAGATCAAGGTCAATATGGTGCCCCTGCGTGGCCAGAACCTGGACCAGGTGATGCCCTTGCTCGATTACTGCCTGGAGCGGGGCTACGAGCTGCGCTTTATCGAGTTGATGCGCATGGGGCACTTGGCGAAGGACTCCAACGCGTTCCTGCAGCAATTCGTCAGCCTGCAACAATTGCTCAGCCTGATCGGCGAACACCACGAATACCTGCAAGCCAATGCGCCCGTCGACGCCACGGCCGTGCGCTATGAAGTGCCGGGCAAGGGCTTCTTTGGCGTGATCGCCAATGAAAGCGTGCCGTTCTGCCGTACCTGCTCGCGCTTGCGTCTGTCCTCCACGGGCTGGTTGCACGGCTGCCTGTCGTCGAGCAACCGTCACTACGTCGGCGACCTGCTGGACCAGCCGCGCCACCAGGCACTGCCGGCGTTGCAAGGGCTGTTGATGAAGGCCCTGGGCGACAAGCAGGAAGTAGCGTTCTCGGGCGGCGCGACGGTGATGAAGATCATTGGCGGCTGACGTCGAGCGCAAGTTATAAGCTACAAGCTGCAAGCTGCAAGCTGCAAGCTGCAAGCTGCAAGCTGCAAGCTGCAAGCTGCAAGCTGCAAGCTGCAAGCTGCAAGCTACAAGCTACAAGCCTGCAGCTTGCAGCTTGAAGCTTGCAGTTGCTCCCCTGGCCCAGAACCTGCATCTCACGCCCATTCGCCGGTTTTCCGTCACCGGCTTCTGGAGGAATAGGATGCGTAGTCTGGTTTTGTTGCTGGCGTCGTTGGCGCTGAGTGGTTGCATGACCGTCAGCGATATGGCCGAAGGCACCCGCTATCAGATGAGCGACGCCGGCTTGCTCGATCACAGCGATACGCGCCGCACCGCCTCGGTCCGTGTGCAGCCGGACTCCTTTATCTTTATCGCCCAGGGCGCTTTCGTGCCGCCCGGTAGCGCGTATCCACGACCGAACGTGGTCGCCGAAGAAGCGTTCAACGGCTTCGTCGAATATTTCCCCATGGTGCGTCGCGCCCGTCAGCCCGAAGGCCTTGAACAGGCCATGGCCGAAGCGCGCGCGGCGGGGGCTCACTACTTGCTGTATTGCCGTTTTGCGGCAGCCGACGACCGTATCGGCAACGCCGATGAGTGGACCGACCAGCAAGCGCTGGACCGCCTTGGCCTGGACAGCGGCGTGATCCAGATCATGTTGATCGAGACCAGTACCCAGTATTTGATTGATACTGCACGTATTCGCAGTCGTGGCGGTTTACTGACGTTCCACGACAACTCGCCACAAGATCTGATCGCCCGGCCCCTGGCCCAGTACGCCCGGAACTTGCTGGGCATGAGTGATCAGTAAGCCTGAGGAGACCCCTATGACCGATACCGCCAAGGCCAACGACCTGTTGGCGCAACTGCCCAAAGGTAAAGGGCCGGCGCCGGTGCATCTGTGGAACCCGGATTTCTGCGGCCATATCGACATGCGCATCGCCCGTGACGGTACCTGGTTCTATCAGGGCACGCCTATCGGGCGCAAACCCATGGTCAAGTTGTTCTCCAACATCATCCGCCGCGATGGCGATGATTATTTCCTGGTGACGCCGGTGGAGAAGGTCGGCATCCGCGTCGATGACGCGCCCTTCGTAGCCGTCACGCTCGAGGTGCAAGGGCAGGGCGAAAGCCAGGTGCTTACGTTTACCACCAATGTCGACGAACAGATCGACGCCGGCCCTGAACACCCGCTGCGTGTGGTGATCGATCCGCTCACCGAGGAGCCGGCGCCTTACCTGCGGGTGCGCAGCAACCTCGAGGCCCTGGTGCACCGCAACGCGTTTTACCAATTGGTCGAGCTGGCCGTGAGCCGTCCGATCAATGGTCAAAACTGGCTTGGCGTATGGAGCAGCGGGGAGTTTTACCCGATTGGCCTGGAGCCCTGAGGCCGGTTTTCTGACTGTCCTGCAATAATTTGCTTGCTGGGAAGGTCGGCTTTCGGGTATCAATTTGTACATGATTAGACATGTTCGATTCGATAAGAAAAAACGCGTCGTTGACGAACTCATCCGCCGTATCGAGGGTGGGGTGATCGCCGACGGTTTCCTGTTGCCCGGTGAGCATCAACTGGCCGAAGAGTTTGCGGTCAGTCGTGGCACGCTGCGCGAAGCGCTGGCTGAGCTCAAGCGCCGCAACTACATCGCCACCCAAAGCGGTGTTGGCTCTATCGTCACGTTTGATGGCATGGGGCTCGACCAACGCCACGGTTGGGCCCAGGCCCTGGCGGACACCGGCGCGCAGGTGAGCACCGAGGTGTTGCGCTTCGAAGCGGTGACGCGCCCGGAGTTGGCCAGCCGTTTCGGCAGCGAACACTTCGTTGCCCTCGACCGCCTGCGACGCACGGCCGACGGTACGGCGGTGTCGCTGGAACGCTCGCTGATGCCTGCCACCGGCGACCTGGAAAGCCTGCCCCGCATCGGCCTGATCGACAATTCCCTGACCATCACCCTGGCGGCCTATGGCTATGTAGGCGCCGCAGGCGACCAATGGCTCGGCGCCGAGGCCCTGAGCGATGACGACGCACTGTTGCTCGGACGTCCGGCCGGCACGGTATTTCTCAAGGCCTCGCGCACAACCTATGACCGTCGTGAGCGTTTCATGGAGCATGTTGAAAGCTTGCTCGATCCGCTGCACTTTCGTTTGCACCTGCAATTCGGGGCGTCCAAATGACTGCTGACATTCGCGCGCTTGGCGCTTTCTATGGCCTGGCCCTGGGCGATGCGCTGGGCATGCCCACTCAATCCTTGAGCCGTGAACAGGTCCGGCAGCGTTTCGGTGCGATCACCGCCCTGCAAGACGCTGGCTCCGATCAGCCCATCGCGCCGAACATGCCCGCCGGTTCCATCACCGATGACACCGAACAGGCGATCCTGGTGGGTGAGTTGTTAGTGGAAGGCCGCGGCATTATCGAACCCAGTGTGCTCGCCCAACGCCTGATCGACTGGGAAGCGGTCATGCGCGCCAAGGGCTCCCAGGATTTGCTCGGGCCGTCCACCAAGCGTGCGATCGACATGATTCTCGCCGGGCACACTCCGGAAGAATCCGGACGCTACGGCACCACCAATGGCGCGGCCATGCGCATCACGCCGGTCGGCATCGCCGCCGATGTCAGTGACCCGGCGCGGTTTATCCAGGCGGTGATCCAGGCCTGCCAGGTCACCCATAACACCAGCCTGGGCATTGCCAGCGCGGCAGCGGTCGCGGCGGTGGTTTCGGCCGGCATCAACGGCGTCGACCTGGGGGAAGCGCTCAACATCGGCACACAGGTTGCACAACAGGCCGAACACCACGGCCACTGGATAGCCGGCGGACGCATCGCCACCCGCATCAGTTGGGCCCGCACCCTGAGCGTCGGCAGCGGCGACAACGCGCTGTTCGCCGACTTGCTCTATGACTTGATCGGCACCTCCGTCGCGTCCCAGGAATCGGTGGTGGTGTCGTTCGCCCTCGCGCAGCAAGTGGCGTCGGGAGACATGAACGCCTTCGAGGCGCTGTGCCTGGCCGCGAGCCTGGGGGGCGACACCGATACCATCGCCGCAATCCTCGGCGCCATGCTCGGTGCTTGTCTGGGCATGCAGTGCTGGCCGCACGCGATGGTCGAGCAGGTCAAACGCGTGAATGGCCTGGACCTGCAACCGCTGGTGCAAAGCCTGCTCGCGTTGCGTTGAGTCATTGACGCGTTGCCACAACCACAACAATAAAGCATCAGGAGCCCCCACATGAGCAGCCCCTCTTCCGGCCACGGCGCCGGGCAATTGGAAAGGCGCGGCATCGAACCGGTCCCGGAAAGCGAGTGCAACGGGCATCCGCTGCAGCTGTTCTGGGTATGGTTCGCGGCCAATATCAGCATTCTCGGTTTGCCGCTCGGCGCCACACTGGTGGCGTTTCGTGGCCTGGCCATCTGGCAGGCGATCATCGTCGCGGTTCTCGGCGCTGCCGGTTCTTTTGCAGTGGTGGGCATCATTTCCATCGCCGGTCGTCGTGGCCGCGCGCCCAGCCTGACCTTGTCCCGCGCCATCTTCGGCGTACGCGGCAATATCGGGCCGACCCTGGTGTCGCTGATGTCGCGCCTGGGCTGGGAAACGGTCAACACCACCACGGCCGCCTTTGTGTTGCTGTCGCTGTGCTCGATCCTGTTCGGTTCCCCGGTGGAAGCGAAAAGCGCGCCGTTGCTGACCCTGATCTTCATCGGCCTCTTCGTGCTGCTGACCCTGGCCGTTTCCGGCCTGGGCCATGCCACCTTGCTGGTGATCCAGAAATGGGCGACCTACGTGTTCGGCGCCCTGAATATCCTGGTGGGCGGCTTCCTCTGCGCCACCATCGATTGGAGCGCGGTGTTCAACGCCACCCCGGCGCCGCTGAGCGCCATGATCATCGGCGTCGGCACCATGGCGGCCGGCACCGGTATTGGGTGGGCCAACGCCGGTGCCGACATGTCGCGTTACCAGCATCGCAGCGTCAAGGCGGTGCGCCTGGTGGCCTCCGCCGCGTTCGGCGCGGGCATTCCGCTGGTGTTGCTAATCACCCTTGGTGGCCTGCTGTCGGTGGGTAACAACGACTTGGCGTCGGCCACGGACCCGATCATTGCGATCCGCGACATGCTGCCGACCTGGATGGCGGTGCCTTACCTGATCACCGCGTTCGGCGGGCTGCTGTTGTCGAATAACTTGTCGGTGTATTCCGCCGGCCTTACCACCCTGACCCTGGGCTTGAAGGTCAAGCGTGTGCATGCGGTGATCGTTGATATCGTGGCGATTTTTGCCGGCTCTATTTATTTCATGCTGATCGCCGACAGCTTCTACGGCCCGTTCATTACCTTCATCTCGTTGCTGGCGGTACCGATCACCGCCTGGGTGGGGATTTTCGTGGTCGACCTGATCCACCGTCACTACTACAGCCCCACGGATTTGCTGGATGTGAGCCCGAGCAGCGCCTACTGGTATCGCGGCGGTGTGGAGTGGCGCGCGTTTGGCGCGTGGGCGTTGGCCATCGTGCTGGGGTTCAGCTTCACCACCATCGGCACCACTGCGGACAACATCTGGTTTGCCGGGCCGCTGTCCGACTCCTGGCTCGGCCATAACGGCCTCGGCTGGGTCGTCACCTTCCTGGTAGCCGGCGGGGTGTACGCAGTATTGGGCGGCGCGGCCGATCGGCGTGCGGCGTTAGTCGAGAGCCCTAATGTCTAGATTGCTGCACACCGGGCAGGTCATCGTCGACCTGGTCATGGCCCTGGATAGGTTACCGGCGAGCGGTGGCGACGTGCTGGCCAGCTCTGCCCGTTTCGAAGCCGGTGGCGGCTTTAATGTCATGGCTGCGGCGCGGCGCAATGGCCTGCCGGTGGTGTACCTGGGGCGGCATGGCACCGGCCGGTTTGGTGACCTGGCCCGCGCTGCGATGCAGGCCGAAGGGATCGAAATGGCACTGCCGGCGAGCGGCGGCAAGGACACGGGTCTGTGTGTGGCCCTGACCGAAGCCACCACGGAGCGCACGTTCATTTCCCATCTGGGTGCTGAGGGTGAACTCAGTGCCGAAGACCTCGCCGGCATCGTCCCGCGTGCCGACGATTACGTGTATGTCAGTGGTTACAGCCTGCTGCTTAAAGGCAAGGCGCAGCCACTGATCGACTGGTTGCTGGCGCTGTCGCGCAAGGTGATAGTGGTGTTCGATCCGGGCCCGCTGGTCAAGGCGCCGGACTCGGCCTTGATGCGCGCGTTGTTGCCGCGTATCGATATCTGGACCAGCAACGGCCCTGAAGCCCTGGCATTCACCGGGGCCATGGATATCGACGCCGCGTTGCCCGAGTTGAGACGACACCTGCCGGCTGAGACGCTGTTGGTGGTGCGCGATGGGCCGAATGGGTGCTGGGTCGGGCAGGTGGGTAACATCAATCATGTGCCGGGTTTCAAGGTGCAGGCGGTGGACAGCAATGGCGCGGGGGATGCGCATGCGGGGGTGTTCATTGCCGGGTTGGCAAAGGGCTTGAAACCGGTTGAGGCGGCCCGTCGAGCGAATGCGGCAGCGGCGTTGGCGGTGACGCGCTGGGGGCCGGCAACTTCCCCTGGCATCGCCGAGGTTGATGCATTAGTTTCTGAATAAACACACATCAAAATGTGGGAGGGGGCTTGCTCCCGATAGCAGTGGGTCAGTTATAGATGAACTGGCTGACACACCGCTATCGGGGGCAAGCCCCCTCCCACATTTGAATCTGCATTCAACCGGCTTTTTTCAGCGCTTCGATCAACTCATCCTTACGCATGGTCGAACGCCCGGGAATATCCTTGGCCCGCGCTTCTTTCATCAGGCTTTCCTTGGTTTGCGTCCCCAGCGAGGCGCGACTGCTGCGAGGCTGTCCCTCGCGACTAGCTGCTGCGCGCTTCGCCGAATCCTGGCGATCCTGGGCCTTCTTCGCCGGTGCTTTGCGTTTGCCGGATCCAGCCTTTTCGCCGCCGCCAGACTGCTTGTTGACGGTGGCCCAGGCACGGGCTTCGGCTTCTTCCTTGGACAGTCCCTTGTGCTCATAACTGTCTTCGATATGAGCGGCCTTGCGTTTCTGTTCGGTGGTGTATTTGGCTTTGCTTCCACGAGGCATCGCTAAAACTCCTTCTGGCCCCAGCTGCGGGGCCAGACCAGAAATGAACTACTGAACGGATGGTTCTTCGAGCTTGCGCGCTTCTTCTACACCCGACGCGGTCAACTTGATCGGCAGGTTCAACGAATATTCACCGCTGTCGTCGGTGGTCACATGCCCATCCCTGATCAGCCCGCGGTCCTGCAAGTGCGCCAAGACACTGGCGACTTCTTTTTCGCCGCGGTAGTTGTCCAGCACCTCCTTGCCCAAGCCTTGCGGATGGGCATGCAGCAGCCGGGTGAGGACTTCTTTTTCAAGGTTTGTATCGACGTTCATGTGTACCTCTTCACTGGGAAATGATCGGGTGTTGATCGTGCCAGGGATGCATCAAGGCGCTGGTTGCTTCGGTGCGCCCGGCAGATTCGAGTCGTCGCCTTTATTGATCTTCGGCTCGTTGACCGAAGGGCCCATTTTGCCGTTACCGACGGCGGCAGGTGCCTGGCGCTGGGTATCGTGACCCTGGGTGCGAGGGTCGGCGCCGTTGGTGTTGTCGATGATCGCGCCGCCATTGGTGTCCAGGCCTGTGCCCATGGAATCCTGGGATTCCTGGGTGGCAGGGCTTGGTGGGGAACCGACCGGGTCCGTCGTGCCGGTGGACGAAGTCGCGGCAATAGCGCTCAGCGACGCTGCAGACAACAGGCCAGTGAGAGCGAGGGCGGCCAATTTGGAATTTTTCATGAGGGTGTCTCCATATGATTGATGTCCTTACCCTGTATTGGTCAGCCCCCAATTGCGGTTTGTGCCTTGATGGCGACGAACGGTCTTGCGTGACCTGTAAGATTTTGTGTAACCACTACATGGAAAATGCGCTGCAATCGGTCATCAAAGCGTCTTAGTATGTGGGCTTTGAACTTGCCCAAGGCGCACCCATGACCATCGAGATTCGCCCCGCCGTACCCAGCGATGCTGCGCAGATTCTGACCTTCATCACGGAACTGGCCGAGTATGAAAAAGCCCGGCACGAAGTGATCGCCAGCGTGGTGGATATAGAGCGCAGCCTGTTCAGTGAGGGCGCCACCGCCCACGGCCTGATCTGCTTGCGCGACGGCTTGCCGATTGGCTTTGCGGTGTTCTTTTTCAGTTATTCCACTTGGCTGGGCAGCAACTGTCTGTACCTGGAAGACCTTTATATCAACCCCGAACAACGCGGCGGCGGGGCGGGCAAGAAGTTGCTGCGCCACCTCGCCAAGATCGCCTGCGACAACGGCTGTGGCCGCTTCGAATGGAGCGTGCTGGACTGGAACGAGCCGGCGATTGCCTTTTACAAATCCATTGGCGCGCAGCCCCAGGAAGAATGGGTGCGCTATCGCATGGAAGGCGATGCGCTAAGGGATTTCGCCCAAGGCTGACAGGCGCCCCGGAGCCGGCCATTCATGGCCGGCTTTTTAATGTGTTTACTCACATTGTGGGACGTAAATTTATATATTGAGATATTTCAAGGTCTGGGTTTATAGTCGCCTGCATCAGCACTCACTGCCAAAAATAAAACAGGTGAAGCGATGCAGGCACAACCGTTGTCCTTACCCGCCGTGCCCGAGCCGACTTACGGCGAGCGCCTCAAGCACAAGGTGGTGATCATCACCGGCGCCGCACAAGGCATTGGCGAGGCAATCGTCGCCTGCTTCCAGGCGCAGCAGGCGCGGTTGGTGATCGCGGATATCCAGGCGGACAAAGTCGAAAAAGTCGCGGCCCATTGGCGCGAGCGTGGCGCCGAGATTGTCGCGCAGGCCGTCGATATCACCTCCACGGAGCAATGGCAGGCGCTGGTCAATGTGGCCATCGAGCGCTTCGGCCGTGTGGACGTGCTGGTCAACTGCGCCGGGGTCAATGTGTTTCGCGACCCGCTGGAAATGACCGACGAAGACTGGCGCCGCTGCTTTGCCATTGACCTTGACGGCGCCTGGTACGGTTGCCGCTCGGTGCTGCCGCACATGATCGAGCAGGGCATCGGCAACATCATCAACATTGCTTCTACCCATTCCAGCCACATCATTCCCGGCTGCTTTCCTTACCCTGTCGCCAAGCACGGCCTGCTCGGCCTTACCCGCGCCCTGGGCATCGAATACGCGCCCAAGGGTATTCGCGTGAATGCCATTGCACCGGGCTATATCGAAACCCAGCTCAACGTCGACTACTGGAACGGGTTCCCTGACCCCTCTGCGGAGCGTCAGCGTGCGTTCGACCTGCACCCGCCCAAGCGTATCGGCCAGCCCATCGAGGTGGCGATGACCGCGCTGTTTCTGGCGACCGACGAGGCGCCCTTTATCAATGCCACCTGCCTGATGATCGATGGCGGGCGGTCGGTGATGTACCACGACTAAAGCGTTTTCCAATAACAACAATGAGGTGGTCCATGTTCAAGAAAACACTCGGCGCTGTGGCGCTTGCGATGGCGTTCAGTGGGTTCGTATCCGCTGAGGAAGTGAAGATCGGTTTTCTGGTCAAACAGGCCGAAGAGCCTTGGTTCCAGACCGAATGGGCCTTCGCCGAAAAAGCCGGCAAGGAGCACGGTTTCACTGTGATCAAGATCGCCGTGCCCGACGGTGAGAAAACCCTTTCGGCCATCGACAGCCTGGCCGCCAACGGCGCTAAAGGCTTTGTGATCTGCCCGCCGGACGTGTCCCTGGGCCCGGCGATTGTCGCCAAGGCCAAGATCAACGGCTTGAAAGTAATGGCCGTGGACGACCGCTTCGTCGATGCCAAGGGCAACTTCATGGAGGACGTGCCGTACCTGGGCATGGCCGCCTTCGAAGTGGGCCAGAAGCAGGGCGCCGCCATGGCCGCCGAAGCGAAAAAACGCGGTTGGGACTGGAAGGACACCTATGCGGTGATCAACACCTTCAACGAACTCGACACCGGCAAGAAACGCACCGACGGCTCGATCAAATCCCTGGAAGAAGCCGGCATTCCCAAGGACCATATCCTGACCGCCGCGCTGAAAACCCTCGACGTGCCAGGCAGCATGGACGCCACCAACTCGGCGCTGGTCAAGCTGCCCAGCGGCGCGAAAAACCTGATCATCGGCGGCATGAACGACAACACCGTGCTGGGCGGCGTACGCGCTACCGAAAGCGCCGGCTTCAAGGCCGCCAACGTGATCGGTATCGGCATCAATGGCACCGACGCCATCGGCGAATTGAAGAAAGCCGACAGCGGTTTCTTCGGTTCGATGCTGCCCAGCCCGCATATCGAGGGCTACAACACCGCGTTGGCGATGTACGAGTGGGTCACCACCGGCAAGGAGCCGGCTAAATACACCGCCATGGACGAAGTGACCTTGATCACCCGCGCCAACTTCCAGGAAGAACTGACCAAAATCGGCCTCTGGAAATGACCGGCGCGGCCTTGCGTTTCAACGGCATCGGCAAGGAGTTTCCCGGTGTGAAAGCCCTGGCGCAGATCAGCTTTGAAGCGCGGCCGCACTCGGTGCATGCGCTGATGGGCGAGAACGGCGCGGGCAAGTCGACGCTGCTGAAGATCCTCGGCGGCGCCTATATCCCCAGCAGTGGCACGCTGCAGATTGGCGAGCAGACCATGGCGTTCAAGAGCGCCGCCGACAGCATTGCCAGCGGCGTCGCGGTGATCCACCAGGAGCTGCACCTGGTGCCGGAAATGACCGTGGCCGAAAACCTCTTCCTCGGGCATATGCCGTCGCGCTTTGGTGTGGTCAACGGTGGTTTGCTGCGTCAGCAGGCGCTGGCGTGTCTCAAGGGCCTGGCCGATGAAATCGACCCCCAGGAGAAGCTGGGTCGCCTGTCCCTGGGCCAGCGCCAACTGGTGGAAATCGCCAAGGCGCTGTCCCGTGGCGCCCATGTGATCGCCTTCGACGAGCCGACCAGCAGTTTGTCTGCCCGCGAAATCGATCGGTTGATGGCGATCATCACGCGCCTGCGCGATGAAGGTAAAGTGGTGCTGTACGTGTCGCATCGCATGGAAGAAGTGTTCCGCATCTGCGACGCGGTGACGGTATTCAAGGATGGCCGCTTTGTGCGCACCTTCGACGACATGGGCACATTGACCCACGACCAGTTGGTGACCTGCATGGTCGGCCGCGATATCCAGGACATCTACGACTACCGGCCACGGCAGCAGGGCGACGTTGCGCTCAAGGTCGACGGCCTGCTCGGGCCGGGCTTGCGTGAACCGGTGAGTTTCCAGGTGCACAAGGGCGAGATTCTCGGCCTGTTTGGCTTGGTCGGCGCAGGGCGTACCGAACTGCTGCGCCTGCTCAGCGGCCTTGAACGCAAGACGGCGGGGCAGCTGGAACTCTGCGGAGAAAACCTGCGCCTGCGCTCCCCGCGCGATGCCATCGCCGGTGGTGTACTGCTGTGCCCTGAGGACCGCAAAAAGGAGGGCATCATTCCGCTGGCCAGTGTCGCCGAGAACATCAACATCAGTGCCCGTGGCGCCCACGCGGCATTTGGCTGGCTGTTGCGCGATCACTGGGAAAAGGGCAACGCCGACACGCAGATCAAGGCGCTCAGGGTGAAAACGCCGAACGCCGAGCAGAAGATCATGTACCTGTCCGGCGGCAACCAACAAAAGGCCATTCTCGGCCGCTGGTTGTCGATGCCGATGAAAGTGCTGCTGCTGGACGAGCCCACTCGCGGTATCGACATCGGCGCCAAGTCGGAGATCTATCAGATCATTCACAACCTCGCGGCGCAGGGCATTGCGGTGATCGTGGTGTCCAGCGACCTGATGGAAGTCATGGGCATCTCCGACCGCATCCTGGTGATGAGCGAAGGCACCCTCACCGGCGAGCTACCCCGCGAACAGGCGGATGAAGCACGGCTGTTGCAACTGGCACTCCCGCGTACGCGGGCTTGAAGAATTCGAGGGTACGGGTATGTCTGAGGTAAAAACTGCAAAGGGCTTCTGGCCGGGTTTCAACCAGCGCAAATTCCTGGATGACTGGGTGATGCTATTGGCGGCGCTGGGCATTTTCGTGCTCAGCGCGCTGTTTATCGACAACTTCCTGTCGCCGCTGAACATGCGCGGGCTGGGCCTGGCGATTTCGACCGTGGGCATCGCCGCGTGCACCATGCTGTTCTGCCTGGCCTCGGGGCACTTCGACTTGTCGGTGGGCTCGGTGATTGCCTGCGCCGGGGTGGTGGCGGGGATCGTGATTCGAGATACCGACAGCGTAGTGCTCGGCGTGTCGGCGGCCCTGGCCATGGGTTTACTGGTAGGGCTGATCAACGGCATCGTCATCGCCAAGCTGCGGATCAACGCGCTGATCACCACCCTGGCGACCATGCAGATTGTGCGCGGCCTGGCCTACATCTTCTCCAACGGCAAGGCGGTGGGGGTGATGGACGAGCGCTTTTTTGTGTTCGGCAACGGCCAACTGATGGGCGTGCCGGTGCCGATCATCATTACCGTGTTGTGCTTTGTGTTCTTTGGCTGGCTGCTCAACTACACCACCTATGGGCGCAACACCATGGCGATTGGCGGCAACCAGGAAGCGGCGCTGCTGGCTGGGGTCAACGTTGACCGTACCAAGATCATCATTTTTGCCGTGCACGGTCTGATCGGCGCACTGGCCGGGGTGATCCTGGCCTCGCGCATGACCTCGGGCCAGCCGATGATCGGCCAGGGTTTCGAGCTGACGGTGATATCGGCGTGCGTGCTGGGCGGGGTGTCGCTGAGCGGCGGTATTGGCATGATCCGCCATGTGATTGCCGGGGTGTTGATTCTGGCGATCATCGAGAACGCGATGAACCTGAAAAACATCGACACGTTTTACCAGTACGTGATTCGGGGTTCGATTCTGCTGCTGGCGGTGATCATCGACCGCATGAAGCAACGCTGATCAAAAGTCGGATGAGGACTAAATGTGGGAGGGGGCTTGCTCCCGATAGCGGTGTGCCATTCAGCACATTTGCTTCTGAAGCACCGCCATCGGGAGCAAGCCCCCTCCCACATTTTGATCTCCACTGTATTGAAGATCGGTATTTGCCATAATGTCCCCGCTTTCATACCTATAGGCCCGATATGCTGGAAAACCCCCACACCCCCGTCAAAGACACCGCCCCCACCGGCACCCAGACCCTGCTGCGCGGACTGGGCGTGGTGCAAGCGGTGGCGGCGGGCGCGCGGGATCTCAAGGAGATCGCCCGGCGCATCGGCACCACCCGCAGTACCACGCACCGCCTGGCCAGTTGCCTGGTGGAGGAGCGTTACCTGCGCGTGGTGCCGCAAGTCGGTTACCTGCTGGGGCCGAAGCTGATCGAGTTGGGCTTCCAGGCCCGCGAAGAACTGCCCTTGGTCAACCTGGCGGTGCCTTACCTCGACGAGTTGTCAGCCCTCACCGGCGACACCATCCACCTGGCGATTCGCGAATACGACGAGGTGCTCTACCTGCACAAGAACCCCGGCCGTAACGGACCGGAAATGCGCTCGCGGGTGGGCCATCGCATGCCACTGGCACGCACCGGCATCGGCAAAGCGTTGATGTTGGATGACGGCGTGGAAGAGTGGCAGCGCCTGTACCAGGTCAGCCTGCCGGCGGGGGGCAAGAACCTGCAGTGGCCGCAGCACCCCGAGCAATCCTGGGCGCAGTTCGAGCAGCGCATGCATGAATACGTGGTGGGCGGTTATGCGTTCGATCTGGAAGACAACGAACCGTCGATCCGTTGCGTCGCGGCACCGGTGCGCGATGCCAGCCGGCGAATCGTCGCCGGCATCAGCATCGCCAGTACCGTGCCCTACATGCCGCTGGAGAAAATGGCCGAGCTGATCCCTGTGATCAAACAGGTCGCGGCTCGGCTCTCGGCGGAACTGGGCGCGAAGGCCTGATCAGGCCTTCAGGGTCGCCATGTCGATGACGAAGCGATACTTCACATCACCGGCGATCATCCGCGTGTAAGCCTCGTTGATCTGGCGGATGTCGAGCATCTCGATGTCGCAGGTGATCCCATGCTCGGCGCAGAAATCCAGGACTTCCTGGGTTTCGGCAATGCCGCCGATCAGCGAGCCGGCCAGCACTTTGCGGCCCAATACCAGTTTGGCGGCATTGACGGGCGGGTCCACCGGCTCGATCAAGCCGACCAGGATATGCACGCCGTCAAAGCGCAGTACATCCAGGTAGGGGTTCAGGTCGTGCTGCACCGGGATGGTGTCGAGCAGGAAGTCGAAATGCCCGGCGGCGGCTTTCATCTGCTCGGCATCGGTGGACACGATCACATGGTCGGCGCCTTGGCGACGGCCTTCTTCGGCTTTGCTCGCCGAACGCGTGAACAGCGTCACTTCGGCGCCCATGGCCTTGGCGAACTTGATGCCCATATGGCCCAGGCCGCCCATGCCTAGGATCCCGACCTTATCGCCAGCTTTGACGCCGTAGTGCTTAAGCGGCGAGTACGTGGTGATGCCCGCGCAGAGAATCGGCGCAGCGCTGGCCAGGTCGAGCTTGGCCGGGATCTTCACCACGAAGTGCTCGCTGACCACGATGCTGTCGGAGTAACCGCCCATGGTGTTGCTGCCGTCCACGCGGTCCGGGGTGGCGTAGGTCATGGTCGGGCCTTCGAGGCAGTATTGCTCGAGGTCCGATTGGCAGGCTTCGCAGTGGCGGCATGAGTCGACCATGCAACCCACGCCGACCAGATCACCGACCTTGTGCGCGGTAACACTGGCGCCGACGGCGGTGACCTTGCCGACGATCTCGTGGCCGGGCATCAATGGGTAAACGGCAATGCCCCATTCGTTGCGCGCCTGGTGGATATCGGAGTGGCACACGCCGCAGTAGAGAATCTCGATAGCCACGTCATCGGCACGCGGGCTGCGGCGCTCGAACGACATGGGGGCGAGGGGAGTAGTGGCCGACTGGGCGGCGTAACCGATCGCTGTGTACATGAGGAAACCTCGCAAATGCATTGAAAAGTGAGGCGGGCCATTTTCCGCGCCACCCTCGGATGAGGCCATGGTGATTGCTCCGAGTCTCATGCCTATTCGTCCGGGCGTGCCCCTGGTTTGGATCTACTGGCCGCCAGATCTGCGATGATGCTCTCATCCCTTTTTCGCGAAGTTTTTTGCCATGTTGTTGACCCGCCATCTCGATGCGAATGCCGCGTTGGTTGCCTTGATAAAGGGGCTCACGCCTCGCGACGGTTTCTCCCCGACAAATCTGCCTGGCGTGAAAGTCTTACGCGCCAGTTGCGATGTGGCGCGCGGGCCGCAGATTTACGAGCCGAGCCTGATGATCGTGGCCCAAGGTAGCAAAGTCGCCTATCTGGGCCCGCGCACCCTGGAATACGGTGCCGGGCATTACCTGATCCAGGCGATGCCGGTGCCGTTTGAATGCGAGACGTTTGCCCTGCCGAATGCGCCGCTGTATGGCGTCACCGTTGGCATTGACCGCGTGGTGCTTGGCGAACTGGTCATGGCGATGGGCATGCAAGCCGGACCGCCGCCGGCGGCGCAGACCCTGGAATCGATGAGTTCGGTGGTGCTCGATGACGCCATGCGCGGGTGCGTCGAACGGCTGTTGCAGTGCCTGCACGATCCGCTGGAGAGCCGGATCATGGGCCCGGCGCGGGTGCGCGAATTATTGTTCACGGCGTTGCGTGGGCCCCAGGCCGATGTGTTGCGTGCGTTGGTGGAACAGCAGGGGCAGTTTTCGCGCATCGCCACGTCATTGAATCACCTGCATGCCCATTACGCCGAGCCGCTGAACATCGAGACGTTGGCCGGTTATGCGCACATGAGTGCATCGACCTTTCACGAACACTTCAAGCGCTGCACGCTGTTGTCGCCGGTGCAGTATCTCAAGCGCCTGCGGCTGCTGAAGGCGCAGCAGTTGTTGCTGGTCGAGGGCATGGGTGTGGCGCAGGCGGCGCACAGCGTGGGTTATCAGAGCACGTCGCAGTTCAGTCGCGAGTACAAGCGCTACTTCCTGCGCAACCCCGGCGAAGAGCGCGCTGCCTAGATCTCGCTGGCTCCATGTGACCAAAATGTGGGAGGGGGCTTGCTCCCGATAGCGGTGCATCAGTCAGCCAAATTGTGACTGACCCACCGCCATCGGGAGCAAGCCCCCTCCCACATTTTCAATTGATGCTGGCCATAAAAAAGGCTCCCACTTGGGGAGCCTCGTTTTGGCTTACATATTCGGGTAAGTCGGCCCACCCGCACCTTCCGGTGTCACCCAGGTGATGTTCTGCGAAGGGTCCTTGATGTCACAGGTCTTGCAGTGCACGCAGTTCTGGGCGTTGATCTGGAAGCGTTTCTCGCCGTCTTCTTTAGTCACCACCTCATACACGCCGGCCGGGCAGTAGCGCTGCGCCGGTTCATCGTAGAGCGGCAGGTTGGTGCCGATCGGAATGCTCGGGTCCTTGAGCTTCAGGTGGCACGGCTGTTCTTCTTCGTGGTTGGTACCGGAGATGAACACCGAGCTCAGCTTGTCGAAGCTCAACTTGCCGTCGGGTTTGGGGTAGTCGATCTTCTGGCTGTCTTTGGCCAGCTTGAGGCAGGCGTAGTCCGGCTTGGTATCGTGCAGCGTGAAAGGGAGCTTGCCGCCGAAAATGTTCTGGTCGAGCCAGTTGAACCCGCCGCCGAGGATGGCGCCGTATTTGTGCACCGCCGCGCCGAAATTGCGGCTGGCGAACAGTTCTTCGTACAGCCAGCTGGCTTTGAAGCTGTCGACATACGCGGTCAGCTCATCGCCGCCCTCGGATTCGGCAAACAGGCGGTCGGCTACCGCATCGGCGGCGAGCATGCCGGATTTCATCGCGGTGTGGCTGCCTTTGATCTTGGCGAAGTTCAGGGTGCCGAGGTCGCAGCCGATCAGCGCGCCGCCCTTGAAGATCATTTTCGGCAGCGAATTCAGGCCGCCTTTGGCGATAGCGCGGGCGCCGTAGCTGACACGCTTGCCGCCTTCCAGGTATTGGGCCAGCACCGGATGATGCTTGAGGCGCTGGAATTCATCGAACGGCGACAGGAAGGTGTTGCTGTAGGACAGGTCGACGATCAGGCCGACCACCACCTGGTTGTTTTCCAGGTGATAAAGGAACGAGCCACCGGTGTTCTCGTTGCCCATGATATCCAGCGGCCAACCGGCGGTGTGCACCACCAGGCCTGGCTGATGTTTGGCCGGGTCGATGTCCCAGATTTCCTTGAGACCGATGCCGTAATGCTGGGCGTCGGCGTCGCTGTCCAGGTTGAAACGCTGGATCAGTTGCTTGCCGATATGCCCACGGCAGCCTTCGGCGAACAGCGTGTACTTGCCGCGCAATTCCATGCCCGGCGTGTACAGGCCTTCCTTGGGCTTGCCTTCGCGGTCGACGCCGAGGTCGCCGGTGATGATGCCACGCACCACGCCGTTTTCATCGAACAGCGCTTCCTGGGCGGCAAAGCCCGGGTAGATTTCCACGCCCAGGTTCTCGGCCTGCTGGGCGAGCCAGCGGCACAGGTTGCCCAGGGAGATGATGTAGTTGCCTTCGTTGTGCATGGTCTTGGGCACAAAGAAGTCCGGAACCTTGGTGGAGGTCTCGCTGCTGCGCAGTACATAGATGTCGTCACGCACCACGGGGGTGTTGAGCGGCGCGCCGAGAGCTTTCCAGTCCGGGAACAGTTCGTTCAGCGCGCGCGGTTCGAAGACCGCGCCAGAGAGGATGTGTGCACCCACTTCGGAGCCTTTCTCGACCACGCAGACGCTGATTTCCTTACCGGCTTCGGCGGCCTTCTGCTTCAGTCGGCAGGCGGCGGACAGGCCAGCCGGGCCAGCGCCGACGATGACCACGTCGAATTCCATGTATTCGCGTTCCACAGGCTATCTCCTACTCAAGGCTCAACAGGCTTTTTTTCTGATGGGTGGAGGTTCGGTACGGCCCTGCAGCAACGGCAAGACCCACCTTTCTCTCTAGGTGGCGCATTATATCTACACCACTGGCAGCGTCCAATACAAACGTTTGTTTGAATTGCCCGCAGCCTAGGTAAATCAAAGCAACGCGGCTTATGACTGACCATTTTGCCGTATTGACCAGAATAGGCGTTCCGGTCAATATACGGTCGGTTTTGCGCTTACCGTAGGCAGAGTGCAGGTTTCAAGAGCACGTCCAAAAGCACCACAGATGACGCGCGCCGTATGCTGGCGCGCAGTTTACACACTGCGATAAAGAATGACTTCTCAGTCACCCCTGACGAACGGTCATCATTTTCCCATCGCCGAGTCATCCGCTGACGTTTTTGGAGGTGCCCTTGTGTGCCGATGAGCATCAACCGCCAGGCTTGCCTAGGCGACTTTCTTTTCACCGGAGAGTAACGAGGAATCCATGAAGGTTCTTGTAGCTGTCAAACGCGTTGTCGATTACAACGTGAAAGTTCGCGTCAAGGCGGACAATTCCGGCGTCGACCTGGCTAACGTCAAGATGTCGATGAACCCATTCTGTGAAATCGCCGTGGAAGAAGCCGTACGCCTGAAAGAGAAAGGCGTGGCGACCGAGATCGTCGTGGTTTCCATCGGCCCGACCACTGCCCAGGAACAGTTGCGTACCGCCCTGGCACTGGGCGCCGACCGCGCCATCCTGGTCGAGTCCGCTGAAGAGCTGACCTCCCTGGCCGTGGCCAAGTTGCTCAAGGCCGTTGTCGACAAGGAACAGCCTCAGTTGGTGATCCTTGGCAAGCAAGCCATCGACAGCGACAACAACCAGACCGGCCAGATGCTGGCTGCACTGACCGGTTACGGCCAGGGCACCTTCGCTTCCAAAGTGGAAGTGAGCGGCGACAAGGTTGCCGTGACCCGTGAAATCGATGGCGGCGCGCAGACGGTTTCCCTGAACCTGCCGGCCATCGTCACCACCGACCTGCGTTTGAACGAGCCGCGCTATGCGTCCCTGCCAAACATCATGAAAGCCAAGAAGAAGCCTCTTGAAGTGCTGACTCCAGACGCTTTGGGCGTTTCCACCGCCTCTACCAACAAGACCATCAAGGTTGAAGCACCGGCTGCACGCAGCGCGGGCATCAAGGTCAAGTCGGTGGCTGAACTGGTCGAGAAACTTAAAAACGAAGCGAAGGTGATCTGATAATGACTATCCTCGTAATCGCCGAACACGATAACAAGGTGCTGGCCCCGGCCACCCTGAACACCGTGGCCGCAGCCGTTAAAATCGGTGGCGACATCCACGTATTGGTAGCAGGCCAGGGCGCTGGCCCCGTGGCTGAAGCCGCCGCGAAAATCGCTGGCGTGAGCAAAGTGCTCAATGCAGACAACGCCGCCTACGCGCATCAGCTACCGGAAAACGTTGCCCCTCTGGTTGCAGAGCTGGGCGCTGGCTACAGCCACATCCTGGCCGCCGCCACGTCCAACGGCAAAAACATCCTGCCTCGCGTTGCTGCGCAACTGGACGTTGACCAGATCTCCGAGATCATCTCGGTTGAAAGCGCCGACACCTTCAAGCGCCCGATCTACGCCGGTAACGCCATCGCTACCGTACAGTCCAACGCTGCGGTCAAAGTCATCACCGTACGTGCTACCGGTTTCGATCCGGTTGCCGCTGAAGGTGGTTCGGCATCGGTTGAAGCGGTTGCCGCAGCCCACGACGCTGGCACTTCCAGCTTTGTCGGCGAAGAGCTGGCCAAGTCGGATCGCCCTGAGCTGACGGCTGCCAAGATCGTCGTTTCCGGCGGGCGTGGCATGCAGAACGGTGACAACTTCAAGCACCTGTACGCCCTGGCCGACAAGCTGGGCGCAGCGGTCGGCGCCTCGCGCGCGGCCGTCGACGCAGGTTTCGTACCCAACGACATGCAGGTCGGCCAGACCGGCAAGATCGTGGCGCCACAGCTGTACATCGCCGTCGGTATCTCCGGCGCGATCCAGCATTTGGCCGGTATGAAAGACTCCAAGGTGATCGTTGCGATCAACAAGGACGAAGAAGCACCGATCTTCCAGGTAGCTGATTACGGCCTGGTGGCGGACTTGTTCGAAGCCATCCCCGAGTTGGAGAAGCTGGTCTAATCCAGTCGCTTCACTTATAAAGAGCCCGGTCTTGTGACCGGGTTTTTTTTTGACGTGTGGGAGCACCTCGCCATGCAATTGCGTCCTTTGATCTTGCTGGGTCTTGTGCTGCTGCCGACGTTGTCGCTGGCGGCGGGCAAATGCGAGCGCCTGGTGATCACCGGCAGCCCGGATGCACCGCCGTTGCTGTGGCGCGACCCGCAGGACCCGACCCACCTGATCGGCGCCACCGCCGATGTGCTGCAACAGGTGGCCACAGACCTCGGCCTGAAAATCGACCTGCTTTACGGCGGCAAACGCTCCCTGGCTCTGGATGAAGTGCGCAGTGGACGCATGGATATGCTCGCCGATGCGCCGTTGAACCTCGGCGAGTTGCAAACCCTCGACTACATACACCCGGCCTTGATGCAGATCGATTACCTGGTCTGGACGCGCAAGGACTCGTCTTTGGTCTATAGCATCGCTGCCGACTTGCAGGGCCACAAGGGGGCCGTATCGGAGCGCGCGCGCTTGAGTGCGGGGTTCGAAACCGTTGCCAGCCAGCAATTGACCCTGCAGCGTCTGCCTGG
This sequence comes from Pseudomonas sp. R4-35-07, assembly GCF_003852235.1. Lineage (NCBI taxonomy): Bacteria > Pseudomonadati > Pseudomonadota > Gammaproteobacteria > Pseudomonadales > Pseudomonadaceae > Pseudomonas > Pseudomonas sp. R4-35-07. The sequence continues at coordinate 4,341,176 of NZ_CP027732.1, read as the reverse complement.
CCTGACGCCGGCATTCCAGAAACTGTTGCTGGGAGAGGTGGACTATGTGCTCGCCAGCCGCTATTCCGGCATGGCCATGGCCCAGACCCTGGGCATGAGCGATGACCTGGTGGCGCGCGACATTCCGATCGACCAGCCTGGCCTGTACCTGGCGATTTCCCACAATTCCGCCTGCAATGATCCGTGGCTGCGCGGACAGCTGGCCAAAAAGATGACAGAATTGCCCGCGTCCGGTGTGGCGGAAACCGCGTTGCAGCGCAATCTCGAGCGCTGGAAGGCGCAATTGCAACAACCCGTCGGCACCCCAACAAAGTAGGGATTTTCAGTGACTCTTCGACCTCTTTTCGCGGCCCTTGCCGTTGTCGCTCTGGCGGGATGCGCCACCGATCCTGCGCCGACCGAACAAATGCGCCTGACCCGGCAAGCCCTGGAACAAGCCACAGCGGTCGGTGCCAATGCCGATGAATCGACCGAGCTGAAACAAGCCGAAGACAAATTTGCCAGAGCCAAGGCCGACATGGCCGACCAGTCCTACAAACACGCGCGTATGCGGGCCGAACAGGCTGAGCTGGATGCGCGCCTGGCCGAGGCCAAGGTGCTGACCGGCAAGAGCCAGGAGCAATTAAACGTGGTCAACACCCGCATCGCCCGCCTGCGCAAGCAGTTGCAGCTGGGAGAAGCCCAATGAGCCCGACGATGCGTGGTTTGAGCGCTGTATTGCTGCTGAGCAGCGTAGCGTTGGGCGGTTGCGCCAGCCAGCCCACTGGCGAGCAGGCACTGCAACAGGCCAGCAGTGACTTTCAGCGGGTCAAGGAAGACGCCAATGTATTGCGTTTCGCGCCCAAGGATGTGATCCGCGCCGGTGAGTCCCTGGCGCGTGCCGATCGCCTGTCCAGCTACTGGGGCAGCGGCGCCGACGTGGTGCATTACGCCTACCTGAGCCAACGCTACAGTGCCATTGCCCGAGAACATACCGAGCAAGGGCTTAACGCCGAGCGCCTGGCCAAACTCGAGTTGGAGCGTCAACGCCTGCAACTGGCCTTGCGTGAGAGCAAGCTGGCCAGCGTGCAACAGCAGGGCAAGTGGGTGGAACAGCAAATCGCCAGCCTGACCACCCAGACCGACCGTGGCCTGGTGATGACCCTGGGCGACGTACTGTTCGATACCGGCGAAGCCGAGCTGCAGAACTCGGCCAACCGCACGGTGTTGAAGATCGTGCAGTTCCTGCAACTGAACCCCAGGCGCAAGGTGCGCATCGAGGGCTACACCGACAACACCGGGGGCGAGCACGACAACCTGACCCTGTCCCATGACCGCGCGCAATCGGTGGCAGACGTGCTGATTGACCTGGGCATCGACGAAAAACGCATTCAGGTTGAAGGGTATGGCGACAAATACCCCGTGGAGGCCAATGCGTCCGAACGTGGCCGCGCGCAGAACCGCCGCGTGGAAATTGTGTTCTCCGACGAAAAAGGCCAACTCGGCGCCGCTCGCTGAAGTCTGGCGCAACTCAAAATGTGGGAGGGGGCTTGCTCCCGATGGCAGAGTGTCAGTCACTGAGTGTTGACTGAACCACCGCTATCGGGAGCAAGCCCCCTCCCACATTTTTTTCTGTATACACCTGAAAATTCTATTCACGACCCCTACAGTTTTTTCTGTCACTCCCGCCCGCGCTCGACTATTGTGGCAACTGTCCCCGTACACTTCTAAACTGTGCCGGTATGTTTCACACAAAAATAAAATACCCGTGAAATCGAGTGCTGCGTCATGACCAATCTGTTGCTCTACCAACGTATCGCCCAGCAACTGGCTGAGGATATTCGGCGTGGTGTTTATCAGCCGGGGGAGCGCGTGCCTTCGGTGCGCAAGATGAGCTCCCAGCTCAACGTGAGCCATGCCACGGTGCTGCAGGCCTACGCCAACCTGGAAGACCAGGGGCTGATCCGGGCGCGGCCGCAGTCGGGCTATTACGTGCACCAGACGCCGGCACTCACGGCGCCAACGCCGGACATCGCGCGGGTTGAACGCCCAGGGTTGGTCACCCGCAGCAGCATCATCCAGCAAGTGCTGGTCGAGTCGCGCCGTGAAGGCGTATTCCCCTTGGGCGCGGCGGTGCCGAGCGTGGATTACCTGCCGGTACGGGCGTTGCACCAGCAGTTGGCCAAGGTCACGCGCTTCCAGAGCCCGCGTGCATTCAGTTACATGTTCAGCCCCGGTTTCGAACCGCTGCGCCGCCAGGTGGCGATTCGCATGCGCGATGCCGGCGTGGTGGTGGACCCGTCCGAAGTGGTGATTACCCACGGCTGCGTCGACGCGTTGCAAATGTCGCTGCGCGTGCTGACGCGCCCCGGCGACCTGATCGCCGCTGAGTCACCGACCTACTACGGCTTGCTGCAACTGGCCGACCTGCTCGGCCTCAAGGTCATCGAGATTCCCAGCGACCCGGCCACCGGCATGAGCCTGGAGGCCCTGCAATTGGCCGCCAACCAGTGGTCGATCAAGGCGCTGGTATTGACCACGCGCCTGAGCAACCCCTTGGGCGGCACGATGCCCGAAGAGCGGCAGAAACAGTTGCTGCGCCTGGCCTCGGATTTCGATATTCAAATTGTCGAGGATGATATCTACGGCGAGCTGATGTTCGAACTGGGCCGTACCAAGGCTTTGAAAGCCTATGACCGTCTTGACCGGGTCATCTATTGCTCGAGTTTTTCCAAGACTTTATCCCCCGGCGTGCGCATCGGCTGGATGATTGCCGGTAAGTACCAGCAGGAAATCCAGCGTTTGCAGATGTTCAGCACCCACTCCGCGTGCAGCGTCACACAGATGGGCGTTGCGGCGTACCTGGAGAACGGCGGTTACGACCGGCACCTGCGTTACATCCGCCAGGAATACCGCAAGAACCTCAGCGCTTTCCAGCTGGCGGTGCAGCAATATTTCCCCGAAGGCACCCAGATGACCCGTCCGACCGGCGGCTTCATTTTGTGGGTCAGTTTGCCCGGACGGGTCAATACCCAGGAACTGCATGTGCGTGCCCTGCAACAGGGCATCAGTATCGCGCCGGGGCTGATCTTCAGTAATACGGAACAGTTCAACCACTGTATCCGTCTCAATTGCGGCACCCCGTGGAACCGCGAGGCAGAGCGTGCGCTGATGACCCTGGGGATGCTTGCCAGCCAGTTATGCCAGGAGACGGCGGCGGGCCTTTGAGGGGCATAAAGGGGGACAACATTGATCTCCGTGCTTGTCATGCCACGCACAACAAGCGAGCATATGGCCTTCTGCCGTTAATGCTGTTGGCGATATGACCTCTATTTTTCGCGCTGTCTGGATGGTTGGCTTGATAAGTCTATGCAACGTCGGCACTGCGCTGGCGGCCGCGCCTGTGACGGACACCAAGCCTGCTGCAAGCGCCGAACAGAAGACCGCTGCGAAAAAGCCGGCAGCGCAGGCGAAGAAAAAAACCGCCAAGGTAAAGAAGCGCGCACCGATTGCGAGCAAGTCCAAGTCCGCCCACGAAGTCGCCCAGACCAAGCTGCCACCGGCACAGTTGGACCTGTCCCTGCCTTCGGACATGGTCAGGCTGCTGCAGCCCGTCGGCACCATGCCCAAACCCAAGAGCGTGCCGTTATTGCCGCCTTTATTTAGCGAGAAACCGTCCGACAACAGCGCGTTCCAGATCAACGGCCGCTTGCTCAGCAACGAGATGAAGCTGCAGTTGCGCAACGAAGAACGACGTGACGTGGAAGGTGCCGCGTTGGATTTTGAATTCAAGCAATAACCCCCCGAGCATCAGTGACCCGCGCCACTGACCACCGGTCGTAGACTGGTCGGTCACTTCTGTTTTGTACGAAAAACCCCTGTTGGACCATTTTAAAACGGCTGTTTAAGGGCGTACTCTAGCCCGGCCATCTCATTGAGTCGTCGAGGACCTGTTGGTCATGAAATGCCGTGAAGGCTGTGGCGCTTGCTGCATCGCCCCCTCCATCAGTTCGCCCCTACCGGGAATGCCCCATGGCAAACCTGCGGGCGAACGCTGCCTGCACTTGTCGGTCGAACAGCTATGCCAACTGTTCGGCCAACCGGAGCGGCCAGCGGTGTGCAGTGATTTCAAGGCAGATATCGAGGTCTGCGGCAACGACCAGGCCGACGCGATCCGTCTGATCGGTTGGTGGGAGCAGATGACGGCGGCTTGATGGGCTTTACTATCGGAACTTCAACAACAAGGAATACAACGATGGGTTCGCTGAAACGAATGGCTGTGGTGTGCGGTTTTACGATGATGTTTGCGGGCGCTGCCCAGGCTGAGGATTGGCAAGACGCCAAGAATGAGGACGGCATCAAGGTGTCCCTGAGCGAAGTCGCCGGCTCCAAGTACAAGGCGTATCGCGGTGTGGCTCTGATCAAGGCGCCCGTGGCGAAGATCCAGGCCCTGCAGGAAGATGTCGCTGGCGCTTGCGCGTGGATCCATGAGTGCAAATCCCAGAAACTGGTCGACAAGAAAGACGATGAGGCCTGGACCTACACCCAGTTCAAGGCACCGTTCCCTGTGACGGATCGCGACTCGTATATCCATGTCACCACCACCAAGGCCGCTGACGGTAGCGTTACACGCACGTTGCAAGGGGTGCCGACGTACAAGCCTGAAGAAAAAGGCTATGTCCGGGTCGCCCAGGTGGAAGGTTTCTGGAAGCTGGTGCCCAAAGGCGCCAACGAGACCGAAGTGACCTACCAGGTGCACACCGAGCCAGGCGGCAGCGTGCCGTCGTGGTTGGCCAACAAGTTCGTGGTGGACGCACCGTTCAACACGCTCAAAGCGCTGAAGGAACACGCCGAGAAGTAAACGCGCCTGATCCGGTGCCTCCTGCCTTGAGTGGAACGTTTGGTGAAGCCTCAAGGTCCAGATAGATGTGAACCCACACATGGGTTTTATCGAGGAGGCACCGATGCCGAAGTGGAACATTTCTTTCATCAATGACCGTGGCGAGCCGGTAGTCGAGCAGTTTGACTGCGATCATGAGCCGACGCTGGAAGAAGCTGCACAGCTGGTGCGCGTGCGTGTGTCGCCGGTATTGGAAAAGTTGGACCTCAACGATCTTGCCGATCGTGTCCCTGATCCCACGGTCAAGAGCTTGCACGATCAAAACGGTATCAAAGACCTCAAGGTCGAACCCTGCGCCTGAATATTCCCTGTAAGCGATTCATGCACCTCTGGTAGAGGTGATAGCTTCGCGTTACTCTGCAATCGAGATCAGCGAATGAATCGCTAAGGTCTGGTCTTGTCAGCTACATGCTTGTTTTCCTGCGGTGTCGTTATTGCCGTGGTGCCCGCGCCAGCAGCGCGCGGGTTTCAGGAAGCACGGAAAGTCTATCCATCAGTCTGAGGAGGACGTTTCATGAGCACAGCCTATCAAGAAGACATCAGCACCAACGTTCTGCGCCGCATGAAAGAAGGCGGCTTTGACTTTTCACGTTTTCACCCCATCGAGTTCTACGCGATTTTCCCGGATGAAGAACGGGCGCGCAGGGCTGCGGGTCGATTTCGCGGAGAATCCCTGAACGCCCAGGTCAGCGCCCGCGACGACGGTGCCTGGTACCTGGAACTGAGCAAAATCATGTCTGCAACGTACGACGGCATAGGAGACTTCGAGCAGGACTTTGAGGCAGTGGTGGAGCCGTTGGGCGGAATTATCGAAGGCTGGGGCGTCAAGCAGGAGGTACGTGGGTTACCGATGTAGCGTTTATGAGCAACACAGCGTATCGGCTGACCTTTTGGGTCGGCCGATTTTGTTTGGGCTCGGTAAAAATGTTCGGAATTTGCACTTTCCTGCACGCAAAAAAAAGCCACCCGAAAGGGTGGCTGAAGGGGAAGATCGAGGAGCCGATCACACGAGCCGGCACGTTACTGGTTGTGCAAAGGGTTTAGCTGTAGGACATGTCCTGTTCAGCTGATGGACGCGATTATCCGCACAAGCGCGCGGGCAATGAAATCAACGCTGACTATGCTGTTGATAGGCCAACGCCGCATTACGATGAGGCGTGTAGCGGGGCTGCGGTCATTCCACGCACCAGGACGGTGCGAGGGGAATTCGGAGTTTATCCAATCCTTTGATTTTAAAGTGTTTATGCCGCTGGCACGGGCCTTGCGAAGGGTCTGTCGTCCGGGTGACAAGGAGTACGGCATGATCCGCACTTATTACGATGAAATGTACGATGGGGCAGGGCAGGTTCGTCCCCATTATCGCGAGTTCGCCCGTTGGCTGGCCGACACCCCTGCCGAACTGCTGGCCCAGCGTCGACGCGAGGCCGACTTGCTGTTCCACCGTGCCGGGATCACCTTCACGCTGTATGGCGACGAGCAAGGGACGGAGCGCTTGATCCCCTTCGACACCATCCCCCGCAGCATCCCGGCGAGCGAATGGCAAATGGTCGAGCGCGGCTGTATCCAGCGGGTCAAGGCGTTGAACATGTTCCTCGCCGACCTTTACCACGAACAACGCATCATCAAGGCCGGGATCATCCCCGCCGAACAGGTACTGGCCAACGAGCAATACCAGTTGGCAATGCAGGGCCTGGACCTGCACCGTGACCTGTATTCCCACGTTTCCGGGGTAGACCTCGTACGCGATGGCGACGGCACTTACTACGTGCTGGAGGACAACTTGCGTACGCCGAGCGGCGTCAGCTACATGCTTGAAGACCGCAAGATGATGATGCGCTTGTTCCCCGAGCTGTTCGCGGCCCAGCGTATCGCGCCGATTGACCATTACCCCAACCTGTTGCTCGACACCCTGAAGAGTTCCAGCCCCCTGGATAACCCCAGCGTGGTAGTGCTGACCCCTGGGCGTTTCAACAGTGCGTTCTTTGAACATGCCTTCCTCGCCCGGGAAATGGGCGTGGAGTTGGTGGAAGGCGCCGACTTGTTCGTGCGTGATGACCGCGTGTTCATGCGCACCACCGACGGGCCCAAAGCGGTGGACGTGATTTATCGCCGTCTCGACGACGCGTTTCTCGACCCGCTGGCTTTCAATCCGGCGTCGATGCTCGGCGTACCGGGCCTGCTTGCCGCCTACCGCTCGGGCAACGTGGTGCTGGCCAATGCCATCGGCACCGGGGTGGCGGATGACAAGTCTGTGTACCCATTCGTTACCGAGATGATCCGGTTTTACCTGGATGAAGAACCGATCCTGCAGAACGTTCCGACGTTTCAATGCCGTAAGCCCGATGAATTGTCCCACGTATTGGCCAACCTGCCCGAGTTGGTGGTCAAGGAAACCCAAGGCTCCGGCGGCTACGGCATGCTGGTGGGCCCGGCGTCCACGGCGGCGGAAATCGAAGCCTTCCGCGCACGCATCAAGGCCAAGCCCCACGCCTACATCGCCCAGCCAACCCTGTGTTTGTCCACCTGCCCGACGTTCGTCGAAAACGGCATCGCCCCACGGCATATCGACCTGCGCCCGTTCGTGCTGTCGGGCAAGGAAACCCGCGTGGTGCCCGGTGGCCTGACCCGGGTGGCGCTGCGCGAAGGTTCGCTGGTGGTCAACTCGTCCCAGGGCGGCGGCACCAAAGACACCTGGGTGGTCGAGGATTGACACATGTTGAGTAGAACTGCCTCGGATTTGTATTGGATGTCGCGCTACCTGGAGCGCGCGGAAAACCTCGCGCGCATGCTCGATGTCAGTTATTCGCTGTCGCTGATGCCTCAGGACGGGCGCGGCGACGGCCTGCACGAATTGGCCATGCCGCTGTTGATCACCGGCACCCTGGAGGACTACCACGAGCGCCACGGTGAACTGCATGCCGAACGCCTGCTGCACTTTTTCGCCCTGGACGCTGCCAACCCGGCCAGCATCTACAGCTGTCTTGGCGCCGCACGGGCCAGCGCCCATGCAGTACGTGGGCGAATTACCGCCGACATGTGGGAAAACATCAACGCTACCTGGCTGGATATTCGCGATATCGCCCAACAAGGCTTGAGCCGCTACGGCATGAGCCGGTTTTGCGAATGGGTCAAGGAGCGCTCGCACCTGTTCCGCGGCGCCACCTACGGCACCATTATGCGTAACGATGCGTTTCGCTTTATCCGCCTGGGCACCTTCATCGAGCGCGCCGACAACACCCTGCGCCTGCTGGACGCGCGTTACGAAATGGCCGGCGACCAGGCTGCAACGGTCAGCGATGGCACGGCCCACGCCTACTATCAATGGAGTGCGTTGCTGCGGGCATTGTCGTCGTTCGAGGCCTACACCGAGATCTATCGGGATGCGCCGGGCGCCCGGCAAGTCGCCGAACTGTTGCTGCTGCGCGCTGATGTTCCGCGCTCGCTACGGGCCTGCAGCGAAGAGATCGACCAGATCCTCGCCAGCCTGCCGGGCCTCAACGGTCGCCCGGCCCAGCGCCTGGCTGCCGAGATGGACGCGCGCCTGCGCTTTACCGCCATCGATGAAATCCTCGAGGAAGGCCTGCACGCCTGGCTGACCGACTTTATCCCCTTGGTCCGCCAGTTGGGCGACGCCATCTACAGCTCCTACCTGGAGGCGGCATGAGACTCTCCATCAGCCACGAAACCACCTACCACTACGAAGACCAGGTGCGGGCCAGCATCCAATATCTGCGCCTGACGCCCCACGACAGCGAGCGTCAGCGTGTATTGAGCTGGCAGCTCGATCTGCCGCGCCCCGTACGCGCGCAAGTGGACCCATTCGGCAACATCCTGCATGTGCTGACCCTGGACGAACCTCACGACGCCATCATCATCGGCGCCCGTGGCCAGGTGGATATCGATGAATTGAGTGAGGCTGAACACGAGAGCCAGTCGGCCTTTCCGTTCCTGCGCGGCACGCGCCTGACCGAGCCCGACGAAGCCCTGCGCGGGTTTGCCCAGCAGCACTGCCACCAGCGGCGCGACCGCACCGCGCTGATCGACCTGATGCATGCGCTGAACCAATCGATGGCCTACACGCCGGGCGCCACGGACGTCGACACCTGCGCTGCCGAGGCCTTCGCCGGCCGCGCGGGCGTGTGCCAGGACCATACCCATGCGTTCCTGGCCTGTGCGCGCAGCCTGGGGATTCCGGCGCGATACGTATCAGGGTATCTGTACACCGAAGACAGCACGCACCTGGCGAGCCATGCCTGGGCCGAAGCCTGGCTGGATAACGCCTGGTACAGTTTTGACGTGACCAACCAATTGGCCCGGCCGGAGCGGCACCTGAAACTCGCCGTGGGCCTGGACTACCTGGACGCCTGCCCGGTGCGGGGCATGCGCCGTGGGGGTGGGCACGAGCAGATGCATGCCAAGGTGTTTGTCGCGCCGACCCCGGTGGTTTCCGTGCAGCAGCAATAATATTAACTACAACCCACACCCAGTGTGGAAGGCAGGCTGTGTTGTTTCAGGAGGTTTTGCAATGCGGCATGGCCGTGCGCCGGGCCGACTGACTGTACTCAATGCAAAATGTGGGAGGGGGCTTGCTCCCGATAGCGGTGTGTCAGTTACCGATAAGCTGACTGACACACTGCTATCGGGAGCAAGCCCCCTCCCACTTTTGATCTGCGCGAGCCTCAAGGCTGCTGTTTGCGCCCCGTCATATGCTGCAAATATCCCACCAGCAAATCCAACTCATGGTCCGGTAGCACACCGGCAGCAAACGCCGGCATTTTCGCCTGCGGCCAGTGCCTCATGCTTTGCGGGTCACGGATGTAGCGCTTGAGAAAATCACCGCTGAAATACTCGGTGGGGCTGTAGGGAATGTTCAAGTCAGGGCCCACTTGGGCATCGCCGCCGCCGTTGAGGCGATGGCAAGCCAGACAGTTCTTCTGGAACACCGCGAAGCCTTGGTTGATCGGATCGTTGGCCGCCAGTTGCGGGTCGGGCAGCAGCGTCGGAAAACGCTCAGCGACCGTCTCCAGTTGCTTGATACCGGAGAGCTGGAACGGCCACTGTTCCGGGCTGATATGCCCGGCCTGCGGGTTGGTCCACACCAGGTAGAACGGCCCCGCGCTCGGTTTGCCATCTCCCAGCGCAGGCCATGGATGGGCCGGGTCTTCCACCGCCAGCCAGGCGCGAGCGCCGGTGTTTTCCAACAGTGGCGCGACGGCGAGTTCGGCGGCAAAACCGTCGAGGGCCACTGCTTGCACATGGCTCGCAGGTTTCAGGCCCGGTAGGAGACTCGCCAAGGGCACGGCCCGGTAGGTCATGGTGCGCTTGTAGGAAACGTCATCGACGATCTGCACCGTCCGCGCATCCGGGTGCTTGAGTAGCTCCGCCGTCTGCCAAGTCTTGCTGGCGTGGTCCAGTTCAATGGTCAGTTGCGCCGCCGAAGCGGGCAGGGTCAGCAACAGCGCGAACAAGGCGAGAATCGATTTCAAGGGGCAGGCCGTTTCGAGGTGACGGGAGAATTACGATAGCGCAAATCTGCGCGCAAAAAGACAGCCCCTGCAACAGGACGGCTATACGCAATGCCCCGGCAGGTGCTGCCAAACGCTGTAATCCCGATACTGTGTGCGCACGGAATAATTAGGTCGAGTCGTCACCCGATAACCTTGGTTAAATTGGGCAAGATCAGAATCAGTGTGGTGGCGAACAGAATAAGTCCCGCCTGACGTACTTTCGAATGTTTGAACATGGCTGACTGCCTTTTGTTGTTATTCCTGAACGTCAAATGCGTACCGGTTAATCCAGTATCGCGACCTGGCGTGAAACTTTTCTTACAACCGCTCCAGCAAAACCCGGCAGCAGCTTCTTACAGATTCAACCTTAGAGCCGTCGTTCTTCGGCGCATAGATCCATTTCATATCAGCTAAGCACTTTATCCGCTTAAAACGGCATGAGGCGTAGTGCCATCTTGGCGCCAACCCCGAGGCTAGACAGCTAAAACGATTAACCCGGAGTTTCCCGTAGCTGCCTACCGTTCGTCCGAGCGAGGGGGTCAAAAGCAATGAGCGCATCCGTCATTGAAACCGTGTCAATCGGGCTTAAGGTAGGGGCCTACACCCACTGTGGTTCGAGGCCATCATGACCCAAGCTTTGATCTTTGATGCGATACGCACGCCCCGAGGCAAAGGCAAGGTTGACGGTGCCCTGTACAGCGTCAAGCCGGTCAACCTGGTCGCCGGTTTGCTCAGGGCGCTGGCGCAACGCAGCGACCTCGACACCCGCCAGGTGGATGACATCGTGCTTGGGTGCGTCACTCCGGTGGGCGACCAGGGCGCCGATATCGCCAAGACCGCCGCGCTGGTAGCGGACTGGGATATCAGCGTTGCCGGCGTGCAGGTCAACCGCTTCTGCGCCTCGGGCCTGGAGGCCGTCAACCTCGGGGCGATGAAAGTGCGTTCCGGCTTTGAAGACCTGGTGGTGGTCGGCGGCGTCGAGTCCATGTCCCGCGTGCCAATGGGCAGCGACGGGGGCGCCTGGGTTCTCGACCCGCAAACCAACCTGCACAGCCACTTCACGCCTCAGGGCATTGGGGCCGACCTGATCGCTACCCTGGAAGGCTTCACCCGCCAGGACGTGGACACCTTTGCCCTACAGTCCCAGCAGAAAGCCGCCAGGGCACGAGCAGACGGATCCTTCAACAAGTCGCTGATCGCGGTGCAGGACCAGAACGGCATTGTGTTGCTGGACCATGACGAATTTATTCGTGGCGACTCCACCCTCGAAGGCCTCGGCAAGCTCAAGCCGAGTTTCGAAATGATCGGCCAGATGGGCTTCGACGCCACCGCGTTGCGGGTCTACAGCCAAGTGGAACGCATCCAGCATGTGCACACGCCCGGCAACAGCTCCGGGATTGTCGACGGCGCTGCCTTGATGTTGATTGGCTCCGAGGCCAAAGGGCGCGAGCTCGGCTTGCAGCCGCGCGCGCGGGTTGTTGCCACGGCGGTGACCAGCACCGATCCCACCATCATGCTCACCGGTCCTGCTCCGGCCACGCGCAAGGCGTTGGCCAAGGCCGGCCTGCGCGTCGAGGACATCGACCTGTTCGAGGTCAATGAGGCGTTCGCTTCGGTCGTGCTCAAATTCATCAAGGACATGGGCATCGACGCCGCCCGAGTCAATGTCAATGGCGGCTCCATCGCTCTGGGCCACCCGCTGGGCGCCACCGGCTGCGCGATCCTCGGCACCTTGCTCGATGAGCTGGAAGTGCGTCAGCAGCGCTACGGCCTGGCCACCCTATGTGTCGGCGGTGGCATGGGCATCGCCACTATCATCGAACGCCTCTGAGCCTTAGGGAAACTGTCATGACCGACGCCATTCGTTACGAAAAAGGCCAGGACCAGATCGTGGTGTTGACCCTCGACATGCCCGGCCAAAGCGCCAACACCATGAACGCCGCGTACCGTGCGGCCATGGCGGCCACCGTTGCACGCCTGGAGGCGGAAAAGGCCGACCTGGCCGGGGTGATCATTACCTCGGCCAAGAAGACGTTTTTTGCCGGTGGTGACCTCAATGAGCTGATCCAGGTCGACACCGCCCACGCCAAGCACTTCTATGACGACGTCGGCGTGCTCAAGGCGCAACTGCGCAGCCTGGAAACTCTTGGCAAACCGGTGGTGGCCGCGATCAACGGTGCGGCCCTTGGCGGTGGCTGGGAGATTTGCCTGGCCTGCCATCACCGGATCGCGCTGGACGACAACTCTGTGCAGCTCGGCTTGCCTGAAGTCACCCTGGGCCTGTTGCCGGGCGGCGGCGGGGTGGTGCGCATGGTGCGCCTGCTGGGCCTGGAAAAAGCCCTGCCGTATCTGCTGGAAGGCAAGAAAGTGCGGCCGGCGCAGGCATTGCAGGCGGGTCTGATCGATGAAATGGCGGCAGACCGCGATGAGCTGCTGGCCAAATCCCGCGCCTGGATTCTCGCCCATCCCGAGGCCCGGCAGCCGTGGGACAACAAGGGCTATCAGATTCCTGGGGGCACGCCGTCGAACCCGAAAGTTGCGCAGATGCTCGCCATCGCACCGTCGATTCTGCGCAGCAAGACCCAGGGCTGTTTCCCGGCGCCGGAGAAAATCCTCTGCGCTGCCGTGGAAGGCGCCCAAGTGGATTTCGACACTGCGCACTTGATCGAAACCCGCTATTTCACCGAGCTGGTGACCGGGCAGGTGGCGAAAAACATGATCGGCACGTTCTGGTTTCAGCTCAATGAAATCAACGCCGGCCGTTCGCGACCACAGGGCTTTGCGCCTTTTGTGACGCGCAAGCTCGGTGTACTCGGCGCCGGCATGATGGGGGCGGGCATTGCGTATGCCAGCGCCTGTGCAGGGATCGACGTGGTGCTCAAGGACGTCACCCTCGCGGCGGCCGAAAAGGGCAAGGCCCATTCGGCCGCGTTGCTCGACAAGAACGTCAGCCGTGAGCAATTGACCGCCGAGCAGCGCGAAGCCACCTTGGCGCGGATTTGCCCTACACAGGATGACGCCGACTTGGCCGGCTGTGACCTGGTGATCGAAGCGGTGTTCGAAGACCGCGAACTCAAGGCCAGGGTAGCGTCCGCCGCGCAACGCGTGGTCGGGGCCGACGCGGTGATCGCTTCCAATACCTCGACCTTGCCCATCAGCGGTTTGGCGACTGCGGTGCCGGACCCAGGCAAATTCATCGGCCTGCATTTCTTCAGCCCTGTGGACAAGATGCCCCTGGTGGAGATCATCAAGGGCGCTCACACCAGCGACGAAACCCTGGCGCGGGGTTTTGATTTCGTACTGCAAATCAAGAAAACCCCGATTGTGGTCAACGACAGCCGTGGCTTCTTCACCTCGCGGGTGTTCGCCACATTCACCAACGAAGGCATCGCCATGCTCGGCGAAGGTGTGGCCGCGCCGATGATCGAGACCGAAGCGCGCAAGGCCGGTATGCCGGTCGGGCCACTGGCGGTATCGGATGAAGTATCCCTGAGCCTCATGAGCCATATCCGCCAACAAACCGCCAAGGACCTGCAAGCCCAAGGCGAGGTGCCGAAGGCCCACCCGGCGACGGCGGTGATCGACCTGCTGGTCAACGAATACAAGCGCACGGGCAAGGCCGCCGGTGGCGGTTTTTATGACTATCCAGCAGGCGCCCGGAAGCACCTGTGGCCAGAACTCAAGGCGCGGTTCGAACAGCCCGGTAAACAGATTTCGCCCCAGGACGTGCGCGACCGCTTGCTGTTTATCCAAGCCATCGAAACCGTGCGTTGCGTGGAGGAGGGCGTGTTGATGTCCACGGCCGACGCCAATATCGGTTCGATCTTCGGCATTGGCTTTGCCGCCTGGAGTGGCGGCGCGTTGCAGTTCATCAACCAGTACGGCCTGAACGACTTCATTGCCCGGGCGCGCTATCTGGCCGACACGTATGGCGAACGGTTTGCGCCGCCAGCGCTGCTTCTGGAGAAGGCCGCACAGGGTGAAACGTTCCGCTGATCAGGCGGTGGAGGGCTTGCTTTGAACAGGTGTTTCAAGGCACGCTCTGGGGTGTTCAATATTCCCATCGCCGTGTCAGGTATTTTTTATGTCGCTACGCGTCTGCATCCTGGAAACCGATATCCTGCGTCCAGGCCTGATCGATCAGTACCAAGGTTACGGGCAGATGTTCAAGCGCCTGTTTGCCAAGCAGCCGATCGCCGCCGAGTTTGTGGTTTACAACGTGGTGCAGGGTGAATACCCGCCGGATGACGAAGCCTTTGACGCGTACCTGATCACCGGCAGTAAGGCCGACTCGTTCGGCACCGACCCGTGGATCCAGACCCTCAAGACCTACGTGCTCCAGCGCTACGAGCGCGGCGACAAGTTATTGGGTATCTGCTTCGGCCACCAACTGCTTGCGTTGCTGCTCGGCGGCAAGACCGAACGCGCCAGCCAAGGCTGGGGCATGGGCATTCACGACTACACCCTCGATGCCAAGGCACCCTGGATGAGCCCGCAAGTGCCGGAACTGACGCTATTGATCAGCCACCAGGACCAGGTCACGACTCTGCCGGAAAATGCCACGGTCATTGCCTCGAGCGAGTTTTGCCCCATCGCGGCATATCACATTGGTGACCAGGTGTTGTGCTTCCAGGGCCACCCGGAATTTGTTCACGACTATTCCCGCGAACTGCTTGAGATTCTTCAGACAACCCTGGGCGAAAAGGTCTATACCAACGGCGTGGCCAGCCTGGAGCGTGACCACCACGGCGCGACCGTGGCGGAATGGATGATGCGCTTTGTGGCGCACACACCTAAAGCCAGCCCGAACGCTTGAAGCTTGCCCACAGGCTGACGCATCCCACCGCAATCAACCCGAGCACTGCAAAATAACCGTAGTGCCATTGCAGCTCGGGCATGTTCTGGAAATTCATCCCATAAATCCCCGCGACCGCTGTGGGGAACGCGAGGATCGCCGCCCAAGCGGCGAACTTGCGCTGCACCACGCTCTGGCGCGAGGCCTCCAGTAACACGCCGATCTCAATGGTCTGGCTAGCGATATCGCGCAGGGTCGTCAGGTCTTCCATCTGCCGCGTGACGTGGATCTGCACATCACGGAAGTATGGGCGCATGTTCTTGTCGATAAACGGGAAGCTCAGCTTCTGCAGTTCCTGGCTGATCTCCACCATCGGCGCCACATAGCGCTTGAGCCGCAGCACGTCGCGGCGCAGGCCGTGAAGGTTCTGGATGTCGCGCTCGCTCAGGGAGCTGCACAGCACGTTGCGCTCCAGTTCATCGATCTCGGCGTGGATCGCCTCGCTGACTGGCTGGTAGTTTTCGGTGACGAAATCCAGCAAGGCATAGAGTACGAAATCTTCGCCATGCTCCAGCAACAACGGACGCGCCTCACAGCGCTGGCGTACAAAACCGTAGGACGCTGAGTGTCCATTACGGGCGGTGATGATGTAGCCATTGCCGGCGAAGATATGGGTTTCGATAAACTCCAGCTTGCCGTTCTCGCGCACCGGTGAATAGGTGACGATAAACAGCGCGTCGCCGAAGGTTTCCAGCTTCGGGCGACTGTGCTTTTCCATGGCGTCTTCGATGGCCAGTTCGTGCAGGTTGAACTGGCGTTGCAGGTTGTTCAGCTCCTGAGCACTGGGCTCTTCCAGGCCGATCCACACAAAGTGGCCGGGTTTGGCGGCCCAGGCCGCGCCTTCGTCGAGGGTAATATCAGTGACTTTCTTTCCGGCGCTGTAGACGGCGGCCGCAACGACTCTACCCATAGTGCTGATCACTTCTTATCAAGAGGACAAATGTTGGGCAGCTTAGCCTGAATGGCGTTCCGTAGAGTGATCGTTCCCACGCTCTGCGTGGGAATGCCCCCGTGACGCCCCGCGTCGCCCTGCGCGCTCCTCAGACCACGCCGCAGGCGTTCAAGCGCTTTGCAGCTCACGATCCATCTGCGCAATGCACGCATCCATCTGCGCCTGACACGCTTGCATCAACGCCGGAACGTCATCCGCGGTCATTCCGGTAGTAGGAATCGGCGCCAACGAGCGTATGAGCACATCCCCACCGTTCCAGCGGTTAAGGCGCATATGCGTAACGTAGTTACTGACACACACCTGCACGATCGGCACACCGGCCGCGATCGCCATGTGGAACGCGCCTTTTTTGAACGGCAACAAACCTTTGCCCAGGTTGCGCGTGCCTTCTGGAAACACCCAGATAGACGTGTCTTCGTGTTGCAAGGTGCGAGTAACGGTGAGCATGGCCCGGCGCGCCTTGTGCGCATTGCCGCGGTCGATCAACACATTGCCGGCCAGCCAGAACAACTGGCCGAACAACGGCACCCATTTCAGGCTCTTTTTGGCGATGCATACCGTGCGGTGGGGCACCACGGTGCCGAGCACAAACAGATCATAGTTGGACTGGTGGTTGGCGATCACCACGCAAGTGCCGGGCTTGTTACGCAGGGAGTCGACATCGGCTATCACGTTCAGGCGCAGGATCCACATCGCTGGCAGCGCGTAAAGGCGTGCGCACAGACGGCTATTGTCCGGATTGAACGGCCGGCAGATCCCCAATAGCACGCCCAGTACACCGGCGACTATAAAGTGCAGGCCCATCAACAACATACGTAACAGAAAAAGCATCGACGCGGCTCACCGGGACAAAAGGTGGCGCAGTGTACGGATGTGCACTGTATTCGGCAATTGCCCCAGCAGAGGTAGGAGATAGGCGATGTTTAAGCGCATGTTTCAACGTGCGCCGATAACACTTGTCTAGAGCGGCCCGGGTTATTTCGGTATGGATTGTAAGAAAAAGCCCGACTCAAGGTCGGGCTTCGGTACAGCAAGTGTGGGACGTTAAATCAGGTTATGGCCTTGGTCCTGGATGATTGCATCATCCAACGCATCCAGCAGTGCCTTGCGCACTTTCAACTTAGTGTGTTTGTGCGCGTTCATATTGATCTTCTTCAACTGCCGCGCCGCTTCCAGTGCCGCCGCGTGCAATTCTTCCGGCGCTACCACCTTGTCGAGGAAGCCCGCTTGCAGAGCGCCTTGCGGGTCAAACATCTCGGCATTGATCACCGACCGATGAAACGCCGACTTGCGCAGACGATCCCGCGCCAGCTCGATACCGGCGTGGTGCATGGTCATGCCAATCGCCACTTCATTCAGGCCAATGCTGAACGGGCCTTCCACACCGATCCGGTAATCCGCCGACAGCAGCAGGAACGCACCCTTGGCCACCGCATGCCCAGGGCACGCCACAATCACCGGGAACGGATGCGCCAACAGCCGACGCGCCAGCGTCGAGCCCGACGTGACCAGGCCGATGGCCTCTTTAGGGCCGGCCGTCATCACCTTCAAATCATAACCTCCCGACAGAATCCCCGGCGTGCCTGTAATCACCACCACCGCCCGATCCTTCTCCGCCTGGTCCAGCGCCGCATTGAACGCACTGACCACGGCGGGAGAAATGGCATTCACCTTGCCGTTGCTCAGGGTCAGGGTCGCGATACCGTCTTCGAGGTGGTAGGCAATCAACTCACTCATGACGCGGTTCCTTGTAGGACTTGTTATAGAAGATGCAGCAGACGTTACCCACCACGCCCGCGCGGGTAAAGCGCCGTGACTGACTGCCCAGTCAGGCTTTCGCTCCACACCCGACAGCAGAGCGCCTGGGGCAGGGCACCATAGCCAGCGTAGACCATCCCGAGCCATGCCCGAGATTGGCACAATCACCCCCATACATAGATGCTGTTCGGCATACCCGTCTAACCGCATGAAAATTCTGAAAAAAACCTTTGCCATCAGAAAGGCTTTCGACTACATTAGCGCGCCTCGACAGACTGAACTGGTTTGACGAGATACGGTGAAGTGTCCGAGTGGCTTAAGGAGCACGCCTGGAAAGTGTGTATACAAGAAATTGTATCGAGAGTTCGAATCTCTCCTTCACCGCCATATTTATACCTGAAGGCCCCGTTTAGCGGGGCTTTTTTGTGCATAACTGTTTTTGTTCCCCCATCTGTTCCCCCATTCGGATTTTGGAAAGTTAGCCTCGCCGCCAGGTGACTCTCGATGGGGCGCTTTCTCGTATTAGCAATCAACGCTGGTGTCTGTGTGCAGCTCGTTGAGCTAATCTCTAATGATTTCAGCCCTATGAACATGCGAAAAGTGTTCACTGTCGAGTGAATCTAGATTGCGTTGCCCGTTAGATTTTCCCATGGTGTCTCGTCGCAATGACTGAAAGCGCTGCACTTGTTGTGCTGGTGCGCATTGGCGTAGCTATCACTGAATGGGTCTCGGCTAGGTCGGAGCTCTTTCCATGCTGCGAGAGAGTTGTTCATCGATGAGGCTCATCAGGCTTTTATCCGTCAGCTTTTTTAATGTTTCCGTGTAAAGCTCGGCGCTTACGCTTCTTTGCTCCTCCGAGAGGCTGTCGATTGATAGGTTTGCTTCCCCCATCATGACGGTGCGTTGAGTGAGTTCTTTGATGCATTCCTGGAGTGCTGAGTACAGGGAACCTAGCTTCTTTTTTAGTTGCTGCTCCTTGTCTGCGGCCCTCTTGGCGGCATTCTTGGCAACCTTTTTCTGTTGGGTGGCCTGCTCGTACTCATCAGAGAGTAGGCTCTCAAGAAAATTGGTAATGCTGCTTTTGTTCTGCTTCGCCAGCTTGTTCAGTTTTTGCTTCGCCTGTTCTGAGAGCACGAAACTGCAGGCTTTTTTCTTTGCGTTCTTGTCCGCTTTTCTTCGCTGAGCCTGGGTCCAGGCCAGCTTCATTCTCAGTAAGAGCGCAGAGTCTTTTGTCCTTTCTTGACTTAGCCAGGCATCGAAATTGGTGGCTGAGATGGGCGCGCCTTCGTGTGTCTCTCCCTTGGTACGAAGGTGCTTCGTAGCCCATTTCAACTGATCTATCTCCTTCATATTGAGCCAGTCACTGCCTGCCATCGTGCTCTCCATAGTATTTTTACCTAGATTTATCTCACTGTACCTTGGCTGAGATACTAAGTGTAATACTCAATAATTACTTAGTAATCAGTGTTTATTAAAACAGGGTGTATTTTCTGTGCCAAAATATGGATGTGGCTTAACAAAATTAGGAAATTAATGTGAGCGAGATGCTGCTTTCAGTGCTGCTCAGTAAGGCGAAAGGGATCAGTCCTGAAGCAAAGTATGTATTGGTACGCTTGGTTGAGTGCGGTTTGGTTGCAGGGCCCATTTGCTCGGGTGTTAAAGAGCTAGCAGGGCGATTTGGAATTTCAGATAGCCAGATGGGCGCAGCAATGAATTCGTTGACCGCTGCTAAGGTCCTGATTCGTCGGGACTTGGTGAGCGGGCAAGGGCGCCCCAAAAGACAATATGAGTTGGCGCCAGGCGACGTTGAGCAGGTTGGTCTGAATGACGTGTCTAAGGTGGTCCATGCCAGAGTAATCCATCACCTTTTAAAGCATGAGAGCAAGGCGCTTCAGTTGTCAGATGTTGCCATGCAGCAAAAGGGGCCGCTCGAAGGCGCCCCCCTTGCTCATGTCCGAGCAAGCCGGAAGCAGGGCCGACTGAGTGTCGTAAATCGTTTGCTGCTTGCAGTGCTGTTATGCCGCGCTGATCGATTTGGTGTTGTGCGGGATTTAGGTCGTGCAGAGCTCTCGCGGTTAACTGGGCTAAGTCAGGAGCGTTTGAAGAACCGAATTCGGACCTTGCTCGATAGTGGTTTGATCCGGGCATACACACCGGGTGCAACAGGATCAGTCATCTTCAAAAAGACCAAAAGCGTTTACTACCTCAATCTGCACCATCTAGAGTTAAATTGTGGGCAGCGCTTGCCGATTTTATTGGTGTCGGTTGATCGCGTGCCGACTGAGGACAACGATGTTGACGTAGTAGATGGCATCTTCAAGTCAGGCCGGGAGTTGCGTAGCCAATTGACTGGCGAAGTTCGTAAGTTTTTTAAAGATAGCCACGAGCAAGGGCTGGCCCCTTTCATGAGGGGAAGGCTTGATTTGTATGCGGGATACCTGCTTTCTCATCATTGGAGTGTGCTTGGTGAGGGTGAGGGTGAGGGTGAGGCAGAGCTGGCTCAGTTGATCAAGCTCGATTTGCTTGGCGCTCCTGATGCGGAGGACTCCCAACGGCTTGCCACCTATTTGTGTGACCAAGCTGGAAACGTGGCGAGAGGTGTTAGAGGTGGCTGGTTTCAGGGCAAATCGGCATTGATCGATGGCATGGATTTCGAGGAATTGGATTACGTGCTTCTCCCTATGCGAGAGGTTGCGTATAAGTCGCGCAATGATCGGTTCTATCCTTCGCGAGCCGTTCTGGCGTTACCTCCGGATGACGTAGTGTGCGCGGGAAAATTGCATGTTGTGGAGTTTGGGCTTGGTAATCAGGTGAAAGTGCAGGTTTTTAGTAGCTTGGAGACGGTTTCTAATGCAGAGCAATATTTGTATGGCTTACTGACTCCGCCAGAAGGTGAATTGTCTGTTTGAGGTGCTGGGGCCGGGGGCTGGCAAAAACTGTACGGAGGCTAACCGTAGTTTTTTACCCGTCCTGCCAATCCTCTGAACGAACAGAGGAGTCCCGTTCATGAGGATCATTCGCCTGAAAGACGTCATCGACTCAACTGGTCTGGGTCGGTCTACCATCTATAAGTACATCGCAGACGGAGCCTTCCCTAAGCCTGTTTCGCTGGGAGAGCGCAGCGTTGGTTGGGTTGAAGGTGAGATACACGATTGGATTTTGGCCAGGATTGAGGCGCGCGACCTGGCCGAATGAGTTGCGTGAAAGAGTTGCCATACCGGCATAAACGCCATGACTGGCAGCGAGCCAGTCATGGCGTTTATGCCGGATGGTGAGCAGGCGGTTCTCAGCTAACTCCCACATATGGCCTTTTGGTCTATCTCCTGCTTGGCTTGGCAATAGTTTGCCGATTGGTTCATCTGGAGCGGGCATGAGCACCAAGTACAGAGCTGTATCTAGTTATATAGATATAGATAATAGATAGCTTCCAGATAATCAATAAACAGACATCAGTAAGCAACCGAACAGAAAGCAATCAACCTTTGGCCCAGTGATCACGGCTTCCTAGGAATAGCTCACCGGTTAAAAAGTGCATGGACGGTATCTGGTATGGGAACAACCACCAGGTACACAACCATGACCAATAGCAATGCCCACCCCCCTCTCTCGCAATCCGATATTGCCATCCAGATTGAGCGGCTCGTTAAGGCCATCGAACAACACGACACGCCAGCATTCCGGCTGTCAGGTACACGCTCAGGTCATAAGCAGATTGAGCCGACCAGGCTCTCCAAGTACTTCAAGTGCGTCCAGCAAATGATTGACTTGTTCGATGATCGCTGCAAATACCGTTACAGCGAACACCTGCAAGCGTTCCAGGACGCCTGTCAAGATATTGGTCTGGAGCGGAGCCCTACAGGTCCTGTCTGCTTGAATGAGGAGGGTACGATCTACCTCGACCATCATCGCAGTATGAACGTTCTTGTCATCCGGATCCGTCAGTTGACTCGTGAACAATGGTATCGCCGTGAGAAAGGGGACCGTCGTTATCTGGCCGGGCAGCAAGCGGACCGGGTCTGTGAATACTCCGACGCTATGATTGATCGCTACTCGCGGACTCTGATCATTAGGGTCAATCTGTATTACTACCAGAAGGTTCAGGCTAGGCAGCGTGTCGAACAAGTATTCGGCGATCTAGACCGGTTTATTGCTGAGCGTGAGCGTAACCCGATTTTCGACCACCTCATTGGCTATATCTGTGTGGTAGAGCAGGGCGTTGATCGTGGCTATCACCTCCATGCGGCCTTCTTCTTCAACGGCAATGAAGTGCGCGGAGATGTTTACAAGGCTGAGCAAATTGGTGAGCTGTGGAAAGATATTACTCGGGGGCAGGGCTACTTCAACAGCTGTAACCACGAAAAGGAAAAGTACAAAGACGACGACAGACTGGGTATAGGCATGATCCTTCGTAGTGCCCTGAAGGTCCGCAGTCATGTCCACTATGCGATGCGCTACCTGGTCAAGGACGATCAGCAGTTGCGGCTGAAGCCTGTCGGCGCTCGATGCTTGCGGATAGGGCAGATAGCTACCCCTCGACTGTGAACTTGATGTCGGAAGTTTCTATGTGAATTGCAGCAAACACCTTACTGCTGTCCCAGTGCTCGCTAGGCAATGCCATACGTCGAAACGGAACCTATTATTTTTGGGTTGTAGTCTTCATATGAGTTTTCATATGGAGAACGTTGATGTCCAACAATATCTGCGCTTGCTGTGGCTTGTCGTTTGAAAAACGTCCCCAAGTACCCAACCAAACCTACTGTTCGCTACCAGCCTGTCAGCGAGTACGACGCCAGCGCTGGCAACGTGACAAGATGCAAAGCGATCCTGATTATCGGGATAACCAGAGCCGCAATCAGCGTGCGTGGCTGGATCGCCATCCGGAATATTGGCGTAATTATCGGGACGCTCACCCCGAATACGTCAAGCGAAACAAATCACGCCAGCGATCCAAGCACGATCTGCAGCAGGAAGCCGATCTTGCAAAGATGGACGTGTCACAGGTGATGGTGCTGCGACCTGGGCTCTATCGGATTGAGCTAGTTCCCAGCGGTGAGGCGGTCTGCTGCGAGGCGTTGATCGTCGAGATCACGCCATTGTGCATCGGTTGCCCGTGCAAAAAGGACGGGTGCAAAGATAGGACGTGATGGTCATTCCGCTGGTTAGGCGTTAATTACGAACCCAAATGAGTTCTCGATCATCCTGCGTGGCAGCAATCTCAACGACGTGCGCTTTGGTTGGTTTTTCTCTGGACGAGGCCCGTGCGAAGATGTGAAAGGAAGACCCGAGAGCAAGCACACCAATAACGGCGAGCGGTTGGGTCCTATGCAATCAGATGAGTCTTCACCAGATATGTCGGATCAGCCGGTAGCATTACGTGCCGCCGAATACGTCAGGATGTCGACTGAGCACCAGCAGTACTCGACCGAAAATCAGTCAGACAAGATTCGCGAGTACGCCGAGCGGCACGGCATGCAGATCGTCCGTACCTATGCCGACCAAGGTAAAAGCGGGCTGCGCATAGATGGCCGACAGTCCTTGCAGCAGTTGATCAAGGACGTAGAGTCTGGGACGGCGGACTTCCAGATCATTCTGGTCTATGACGTCAGTCGCTGGGGGCGATTTCAGGATGCTGATGAAAGCGCCTATTACGAGTACATCTGCCGCCGTGCGGGCATTCAGCTTGCCTACTGTGCCGAGCAGTTTGAAAACGACGGTTCTCCAGGCTCGACCATTGTCAAAGGCGTCAAGCGTGCGATGGCGGGTGAGTACAGCCGGGAACTGTCGGCCAAGGTGTTCGCGGGCCAGTGCCGATTGATTGAGCTGGGCTATCGCCAGGGGGGAAGTGCGGGATACGGCCTGCGGCGTGTCCTGATCGATCAGGCGGGTTCAATCAAAAGCGAGCTGGCGCGGGGCGAGCACAAGAGTCTGCAAACCGACCGTGTGATTTTGATGCCCGGGCCTCAAGCCGAAGTACAGGTGGTGAACCAAATCTATCACTGGTTCATCGATGAAGGTTTACCCGAATCTGAAATCGCCTCCCGCCTCAACAGCCGTGGGATTCACACCGATCTGGATCGGCACTGGACACGGGCCACTGTGCGTGAGGTGCTGAGCAATGAAAAATACATCGGTAATAATGTCTACAACCGGATTTCCTTCAAGCTCAAAAAACACCGGGTCAGTAACCAGCCGGACATGTGGATCAAGAAGGAAGGTGCATTCGAGGCCATCGTATCACCGGAGGCGTTCTATACCGCCCAAGGTATCCTGCGCGCCCGGGCGCATCGGTTCAGCAATGAAGAACTGATCGAGAAACTGCGCAACCTATACCAGCATCGCGGCTTCCTTTCGGGCCTTATCATCGACGAGACGGAGGGGATGCCGTCGGCCTCGGCCTATATCCACCGTTTTGGTAGTTTGATCAGTGCCTACCAGGTCGTAGGATTCACGCCGGATCGAGACTATCGCTTCCTCGAGATCAATCGTTTTTTGCGACGGTTGCATCCGGAAATTGTCAG
The DNA here is from genome assembly GCF_003852235.1 of Pseudomonas sp. R4-35-07. Classification (NCBI taxonomy): domain Bacteria; kingdom Pseudomonadati; phylum Pseudomonadota; class Gammaproteobacteria; order Pseudomonadales; family Pseudomonadaceae; genus Pseudomonas; species Pseudomonas sp. R4-35-07. The sequence goes on along the minus strand of NZ_CP027732.1, from coordinate 4,316,707 downwards.
TCAGACCGAACATGTGATTTCTGATATCGGTGGGTTGATCGAGCGCGATCCCGCCACTGACCTAATGACGGTCAATCGGGAGTTCAGCATCTCGCTGGTCCTGTCACGATGCCAGTCGCTGGACAGCGGACGCAGGCGGTGGAAGGTTCGCTTCGACACTAGCCTGGCCCCAGACATCACGGTCGCCGTCCGTCTGGACGAAGCCAATCAGGCGCCGCTCGACTATTACCTGCTGCCACGGTTGGACTTCGGCCAGCAGGGTTTCAACCTCGCCGATCACAACAGCATTGAATTTGAGAGTTATCGCTTCGACAGTCTGGATTATCTCTACGGCATGGCAGCGCGCGCACGTATCAGGAGGGCGGCATGAGTAAGGAGCATCTTTCCAGCGAACTGAAAATGATCCCGCTCGAATGCATCGAGATACTGAATACGCGAGAGCGAAACGGACGGGTGTTCGACGAAATCGTCGGCAACATCAAAAACATAGGTCTTAAGAAGCCGATCACGGTGACACCTCGACCCGATGCAGACGGATCAGAGCGCTACCTGCTGATTTGCGGTGAGGGACGGCTCAAAGCCTACAAGACGTTGGGTGAAAGCAGTATTCCGGCTATGGTGGTGAGTGTCAGCGACGAGGACGCCTTTCTTATGAGTCTGGCGGAGAATATTGCACGCCGCCAATGCCGTCCTCTTGAGTTGCTGGCAGGTATCGAGCAGTTACGTGAGCAAGGCTATGACAAAAAGACCATTGCCCAGAAAACCGGCCTTAGCGTCGACTATGTCTACGGCATTCTTCAGTTACTCAAAAGTGGTGAGGAGCGCCTGTTGGTTGCCGTTGAAAGCGGGCGTATTCCGCTGAATGCCGCTCTCGCTATCGCGGGAGCAGGCAGTGATACGGAAGTACAGACTGCTCTGCAAGATGCTTACGAATCGGGGAAGTTGCGTGGCAAGCAACTAATCCACGCACGTCGGGTCATAGAGCGCCGCCGGTCACTGGGGCGATCCATTGCTCGTGGCACACCGCGTAAGGCGGGTGTGCTCACCTCATCCAGCCTTATCCGCAGCTATCAGAAAGAGGTCGAGCGACAAAAACTGATGGTCAAAAAGGCTGAGTTCGCGCAACAGCGGTTGCTCTTTGTGATCGAGGCCTTGCGCCAGTTGCTGTCCGATGAAAACTTCACCAACCTGCTGCGTGCTGAAGGATTGGATACGCTGCCGAAATACGTCGCCGAGCGGGTCTGGGCTGGAGCCCATACGACATGAGCCAGTTGCCCCTTGGCTTTATTCCGGAACCACTATCAGTTTCGTTGGATCTGATCCTGCCCTCGCGGAAAGTTCCTGAAGGGCTCCTCGGTAGTAAAAAATTCAAACAGATTCAGTCGTCAATTGATGCTGTCGGGCTAATCGAGCCGCTGACGGTCAGCAAGGTCGACAATCAATCTGGGCGGTATACGTTGCTGGATGGGCACATCCGTTTATTGGCGCTCAAGCAATTGGGTTTCACTGATGCGCCATGTCTGGTCGCTACGGACGATGAAACCTACACCTATAACAACCGGATCAATCGCCTTTCCACCATTCAAGAGCACTTCATGATCCGGCGTGCGGTCGAGCGCGGCGTGGCACCGGCCAGGCTGGCCAAAGCGTTGAGCGTCGACATCAGTCACATCATCAAAAAGATGAATCTTCTTGATGGCGTATGCGTTGAAGCGGCCGAGTTGCTTAAAGATCAGCACTTCTCCGCTGAAATTGGTGCGGTGTTGCGCAAACTCAAACCGACCCGACAGGTAGAATGCGTGGAGCTGATGGTGGCCATCAACAATATTACCGTTCCCTACGCTCAGGCTTTGATGGCCGCCACACCAAGCAACCTACTAATGGGCGATGCTAAACCCCGCAAGCTTGGTGGTGCCACTCCCGAGCAGATGGCTAAAATGGAGCGTGAAATGGGAAATCTGCAAGGACAGTTCAAGCTGGTTGAGCAATCGTACGGTCAAGACGTGCTAAATCTCGTGCTAGCCAAGGGCTATCTTGCTAAGTTGCTGGACAATGAGGCGGTCATCCGTTTCCTCACCAAAAATCAGCCTGAATTGCTAATTGAGTTCGAAAACATTGTGGTAACGGTATCGCTGGACAAGTGAATTGAATCGCCCCTGCTTTCGTAGACGCCTCGAACGGCTGCAACGGGTCCAGAGTTTGTAAAAACGCTTCGCCAAAATTGAAGTTCGCGCGTCTACGTTAAATCTGACATTTATCGGCACGTCAGCAGATGTAGATATCACGCAAATGCGCGATTACCAATCCGGTTTTTAATCCCCGTCGCGCTCGAAAACGTTTTTACACAGCCTCGGTCGAAAGCTGCCTATCACGAGATCTCACACCAATATCTCACTCCGATGATGGATTGGATCGGCCTGAATCGCCGCCCAAGGCATGCCAGTGAAGCGACGATTCAATGCAGCGCCGGTAGTGGGTATCAATCTGCCGCGGAGCAAGGCGAACATACCGCTCGGCTTTCTCGCGCTGTTCGCCGGTGAGCTTTACCAAGTACTCCACGACCTGCTCAGCAGACGGTGTGATTTCTGCACCGTTGAATTTGGGGGGTAGGCCGGTCCAGACCACGTGGGCCACGTCGTGAGTGTTAGCCCATTCGGATAAATCTGGAATCAGCCTCGGAGATGGCTGGCCGGCAGACCATCTGCAAACGTGCTTTTCTACATTTTTCCCCGGAATGTTTTCGCGGCTGCGTAAAGCCTCAACGGCAGAAGCGAGATCCACTGAGTCCATTACTGCCCACAGGGAGGGAACCAGCCGTCCGGTTTCGACTAGCACAAGCGTAATTCGACCATCTTGCGATTGCCTGGCGAATTCAGCTGGTATCAGTGGTCCATCCTCAATCCACTGCCCCTGAATCGGAAATTTCTTTGGCTCCCAAATCAGGGAGCCCCAACCAAGAGAAGCGATGCGAGCCAATGTGCCTCCGTTGAACCCGGGTGTTAGTTGGTAATGAGGTCTAGCGTAAATCGGTGCTCCTGACTGCCATTGGAGACGCGGTAGACATTGGCGGCCATCGAAATCGTATAAGCTAGTACCCGTTAGCTTTAATAGATCCCGAGTTCGCATATGTCCATGACCAAAGCCAATTGCCGCTTCTAGCCACCGATCGTTTTGGGTCGTTATCAGCCCTTTGTGACAGTCAACAATCGGCCGAATCAGCCGTCCGCGAAGCAGTTCGAGTCGGTATTTCGCTTTTCGTTATAACACTCGTTGCTCCCCTGAACCCAGAAACGACAGCTGGCTAAAGGAAGAAGACGCCACTCTTTAGGGTCTCGTCGAACGCGTTGTACGAGTTGCTCCGGTGAAGCAGGCGCACTTGCCAGAGATAGAACGATCGAACCACCTGCCCTTCGGCGGCCGGTAACTCGCGGTAGCTCGTTCCGCGAGAAACTAAGGCCGCACCGCAGGCTCCATTCAGCGACCCCGGACGCACTGGCCCCCAGCCCGTATTCCAATGAGCGTAGTCCGCCACTACCTGTTCATCGACAAGGACCTCAAGCGTGGTGCCCACTCGACGTACCTCTGCTTGAGCAGTCCTTAGGAGCGTCGGCACGAACAGTCGAGATGGATAGAGGTTCAGCTGCAGGTATCCCATGCGGCCATAGTCCATCCGTCCGGCCAAAGGCAACGATGCAGACGGGACGTCCAGTAACTGATCGATAGGTATTGCCCCCAACCAAGTCATCTCGTCGAGCGGCGCTGTGGGCACGCTTGGCAGCATTGGCATGTCGCGCCAGAAGGAGTCAATATGTGAAGCAAGATCCTGGTCAGCCACTTCACTGTTGCCGAACTGCAGCCATCGCACAAGCGATACTTCCACGCAGCGTCCCATCGTCATCTCGACGGGAGTGCTGAGCGCGATCAGCTCATCGCCGGGGCGCTCGGCCGCGACGCGAAGGACGACTTCTCGCATGATTCCCTCGATCGCGTTCGCGCTCCCGTTGAAGTCCTCCCGGACCGGCACCCATGCCGGGCGTGAAGGCCTCAGCGCAGCCAGCGTAGGATGAATTGGCAGCGCCTTTAGTGCGTAATGGCGCACAACCCCAGAGGGCAGCCCCCACAACCGTTCCGCTACCGCCAAGGTGCGCAAGTAGGCGGAGATCGCACGAAGGGCGGCCCGGGCGGAGTATGTGCCTACGAAGCCTTTCCCCAGCGGCCGCGCAAAGTGCCCGAAGTCGCCCTGCAGGGAAGCCTCGGGATAGGCCGCCTGGTTTTCAGTCCACTCGAACGCCATCTGGCGAATAAGCGGGAGTTTTGTTCGAAGCTCCAGCCTGCTCAGCGTGGTCCGGAACATCCTGGCCAGGTCCACCCCCTGCACACCTTCGAAGTCACTGGGAATCTCGAAGTGCTTTGGCGCCGCTTTGAGGTCGGTATCTAGCGCCTGCTCCTCGAAGCCGAGAGCCTCGAGGAGCAGGTTGGATAGGAGTGACGGTTTCGGCGTGCGGTTCGGCAAATCGGGATTGGGAACGTAGCCGTACTCACTTGCAGCCATCCAGAAGATGCAGAGTGCCTCGACGACTTCCGCCTCGAGCTTGCGCGAATGCAGCAGCTTCAGCAGCGCTGACTCGGTCTCTGTCGTCGTCGCAGGGTCGCTCAACAGTTTTGCCAACTCCTGCAATGTCCACCATCGGCAGGATGGCGTCGGCCATCCTAGGCGAGAGATGAGAATTCGAAGCTCGTCCATCACTCCTCCCGCGCGTCCGCAGCAACCAGTTCTGTTCCCCAACGCGGGTTAGCTAGCGGGAGGGTTCGGGTGTCTTCAAGCACACAGTCGACCATAACCTGAGCGAACTCAACCGCCGCATCTATGCGTCCCTGCTTCACGTAGAAATAGACCATTGCCTCACCCGGCGCCAATCGCGGCCGCTCCGGTTCGCCGAACATGGCATAGGCTGTCTTGGTTACGAAGTCATCGCAATATTTCAGGTAGTACTGGGCCACGAGGTCGAGCCGCGCGAGCGTCTTCTCTTCGCGCTCCATATAGCCGATCCAGGCGCCGCTGTAGATCTGCGCGCTGACGAGGTACTTCCAAGCAGCCTTCAGACCGCTCTGCCTACGTCGGGTGTGAAAGGCATGGCCAGACAGGTGGAGCAGATCACGGCCTCGACCTCGGTCGGACAAAAGCGAGTCATCCAGTGCATGGAGAATCCGCTTCCCCTGTCCCTGGCCTTCCCAGTACTGATACCAAGCCAGAAGCGCCGCCTCGTCGTCGTAGCCGCCACCCGATAAGCGATCGAGCAAGGCCATTAGCTGCTCGGGCTCGAAGGTTGAGACGTCACCATCGAAGGGCTTTCGATCCGTGTTTGAGTTCGCGTGCTCCTCGCGACTCAGCACGCCGATGTCCCACCCTCCGTGAGCGTTGAGTAACCCCAGTCGCTCGGCGGCACCCTCGACTCCTTCCTTGACTAGACGCTGCAGCACATCCCTAACTTCCGGGGGCAGGCCCGTGCGCATTAGCGCATCAAGCGGCCAGCCGGCCTTCACTCCCTGCTCGACGTACACACTCAGGCTGTTCTCAGCCTGAGACCACTGCCCGGCGTCGACATGCTCCTCGTACTTGGCCACCAATGCGGCGGGAGCCAGCTTGGCCAGCAGCGCGTCCGCCGCAGTCAGCGCGTGTCGGGTGCCACTGCCGTCCGTGTAGTCCAGCACGGAGTGGACTTGAGAGGCGACCTGCGCTAACAGTCGACGTGCATTTTTCGGCGCAGCTTCGACCAAGAAACCGATCGCGTCGAGGGTCTTGTTCAGCGTCGGATCTTTACGATGCGAGAAGCCTGTCGCAAGCTCCCAGGTCTGTCGGCAAAGTTCGCGCGCCGTTGTTTCCAAACCATGGGCCACCGAAATTCCGCACAACTGCAGCGGCGTTTGCAGATGCACGCTGGTCTCCTGCCGCACCTCAGCATCGAACTGCTCGCGCTGGGAGAGCACGAATTTCGCAGCGGCCTCATCAGACATCTTCGTCAGCAGCCCTCCGGCGTACTGCTCGCGGAAAGACGCCGCGTCGAACCACTTGAACGACTCTGCGGCAGCGAGCGTCGCCTCGGTGAGATTAGCCTCGACGGCATGGCCCAACAGAATGCTGCCCAGACGGACGTCGCAGGCAACCTGGTGCAGGGCAGCCCGAAAATCCTCTGCTGCAGATTGCCAGTCGTAGCTCTGTCGGAAATGCCTAAACTCCACCGGGTCTAATAGCTCAAAGACCGCGTGAAAGTCTACGAAATCCCCCCGCCACCAGTGATGAGCCACTTGGCCGGCGACGCCCGAGAGCACGTTCAGGAAGTCAGTGACATTCTCTCGGTCGGCATATACCGGTGCGCGTGCAAAGCTGAACTCGGTCTGCCCTTCCGCGGACATGCACATGCTCAAGTGCACAGCGCTGAAGAACCAGTGGTGCACCAGCTTCGCAAGGTCCTGCTTGCGCTCACGGTAGTTGAGTCCCTGCCAGTCGATCGGGATTGAAGCGTTTAAGGTCGTCACGGCATGCACGTGGGCCGCCTCGATGGCTGCTACAAAGGGCGTTCTGGCGAGTGCTTTGAAGTCACCGCGTTCGACGATGCTTACATTGACCTGAGCCGCGGCCCGGAGGCAGGCATCGCTGACAACGCACTTACGCCGGCTATCGCCGAGCGACGCTGCAAGCGACATCAACTCGTCCAGTTGCCCCTCCGCGGCCATCAGCCGTACGCGCGGTAACCAGCCCTCTGGGTTAGCACGTGTCACGAACTGCTTGAGCCCCTCCGGCGTGACCCCTACCGCGCCTAGGCGCGCAAAAGCACCCGCCAGGAACCTGAAAGCATCCAAGCCGTTGCCCGTGGAGTACTCTCTCGAGAAGCGACTCGCGCCCCGGAAGCGTCGCAGCGTCTCCTCGCCACAGGTCTCGGCCACGATATGGTCTCCGCGCGCTCGCAGCGCTAGCCCCAGCGCCGCCACAAGTTTGATATCCGTCTCGTGCCTGGAGGCAACGGCCTCTCGGATAACCCAATCGTCCGACGCCAGCGTCCATGTGTAAGAAACCAGCTGGGCCATGTCCTCGTCCTGCATTTGGTACTGGCTGCCCTCAACCATGCGGGCCTTCAAGTGCTGGAGGCGATAGGCTTGTGCGAACTCAGCCCGGTCCAGCGCGGCAGCCACGGCGTCGGTGATCAATGTGTCAAACAGCGACTGCGGATAGCCCTCTTCCAGTCGCAGCAGCACCCAGTCTCGGGTCAAGCCCGCGATCAGATGGCTTGGATCGCCAAGCTGCGCCTGGACCGTCCAGAGCCAGTTCACCCGCAAAGCGTTGGGAGCCAACGTCTCCAGCCAGCGCGCAACCTCCGGCCTCAGTGCAGCGATGCGATCGGCGTAGCCATCGGTCGACCGCACGTACACCGCCAGGCTCTCGTGGAAGACCTTCAAACCGGCGGCCGACGAATGAAGCAGATGTTCCACCTTTTCGATCTCGGGTGCCGCCAGCCTCATCGCGGTCGCGATCTCGCCGAATGCAGTCCGTGGCCAGAAGAACGGGAAGGCGCAAACCAGTCGCAGCGCATCCTTTAGGCTGGGTGAAACCCGCTCCCACAGCGACCCGTAGTAGAACTTCACGCCCTGACTCAGATCTCCGGTGAGTTGCTCGACGTCCCATCGCGTGACCTTGCCACCGGCAAGCACAAGTGCAGAGGTCGCGTAGATGACGTGCAGTGGGTGACCGTTGGTCCTGGCGCGGAGCGCGGCCGCGGCGCTCTGCAACTCTTCCTCAGCAACAGCCTCGTGCGCTGCGGCAACCTCGGTCGTTTCAGCCGCCTCAGGCTCTGCGTGAACGTCCTTCTCATTAGGCTCCGCAGGCCCAAACCCCGTGCTCAACCGACCGGCGTGCACCGCCTGACGCAAGTACGAAAGGACGGCGTCGCCGGACATGGCGGGCAGCGTCTTCCAACTTGCCTTCGGCGCAGCGATCAACAAGTCTGCCGGAAGTTGTGCGTCGTCCACCGGCTGTGTACCCACGAGCAGTACCAAGTTCTCAGCACACGGCACCAACTGGGCAAACAAGTCCTCTAGCGGCTGTTTGTCCTCCCCGTTGGTGCGCCAGACGTGGTCGAGACCATCCAAAATCAGTACGAAGGGCTTGTCGAGCGCTTTGTAGTGCGCCGCAGTGGCGTCCAACTGCGCGCGCAGGCCACCGGGCGGGCGGAGGACGTCGGGATGGAATCGCTCGATCTGCGATTGGATCGACTCTTCGACGACGTAGCTGTGTAAGCGATCCCGACCGCGCTCCGTCGTGGACAGGAAGTAGTGGTGGCGGACCGTCGGAATGTCTTTGTCGGCGAATATGTCGCACAGCGCGCTGAGGTAGGTGCTCTTGCCGCGACCAGGCGGACCGGTCAGAACGATCGCCTTGCCGCCTGACCGCAGAGCATCCTTGACGAAAGCGCCGTGGAATTCTGCATCGGGCACCTCATAGCCCTTGGGGACCGCAAAGTCTTCCGGGAGAGGTGCCGGCGGTGTCGCCTGCAGGATCGCGCGAAGGTCTGGCAACGTGATCCAGCCGGACGGCGGTGGAGAGTACTTCTGCGTCGCCCAGTTCAGAGCGACGTTTTTGAGGACGGCGATGCCCTCCGGCGTGCCATGCGCACGCAGCCGCGCGTCAACCTCGTGCTCGAGCGTCTCGTAGCCCTTGTCGCTGTGCGTGATCTGTAGTCGACCGAGAAAGTCCTCACAATCCGCCTCGCCGCCGAGTTCGGCGATGAGCGCCGCGCGCCTCGGGTCAGGGACCTTGGCGAAATCAATCTTGCTACCGGCCAGGCAGGCTTCGATCTCAGCATCAGGCCGCCGGTTGGTCAACAGGGAGAGATCACCGATACGTGCTAGGTCCAGCGACCTGTACGCGTCAAACCACTTCTTCAGCATTGACCGGGACCGCTCCGTCTTGCCGGATTTCTCAAGCAGCCAATCCCAGGACAGCGGATGTGCATCAGGGTTTGGCGTGAACTTGACCTGCTTAAGGTCTTGCAGTCCGTCCGAGCGCTCGACCACGATGTCGTCCAAACCCTTTGGTGCTTCCGCCTCAACGTCACACTCGAACTTGACCTTCGCGTAGCGACTCGGCGCATCCAGCCAGTCGCACAACACCCGCAGCCCCTGCCGGTTCTGATAGATGTAGCCGGCAGAGGTGATTGCCGTGCTCTTGATGTTCTCAGTCATCGTTTGCCGTCCTTTTCGACGCGAAAACAGCGTCGGCACGCGCCGCGAAATCCGCGATGCGGTTGAACACGACGATGCGAAAATTATTGGTCACGACTGGAAAGCTTGTCGCGCGTGATGCGCACATAGGCTTCCGGCAGACTCCCGCGCAACTGTAGCTGCAATTCATTGCCGCCCCCACCATTGTCCCATCCCACAAAGGATCAGCAGCCCACTCTGCCAACGCCGTAATGCCGATGGTAAATGACGTACCGACTGACTCAACTACACCTCAAGTCTCCCCGACAGTTCTGTTACATCACTTTGCCTTTCCGCTATTTAGGCAAGCTCGGGTCGTTTTCTGCCTTATGCGATCGGCGGCATAGGGCAGGGGCTCGGCTGATGAATAAGGATATGCGGGACATAAGTTTAGGCTTATAACTGTCTTAGTCGCATTAGGGCGCCTGTAATGCCTAGAGCATTCGTGTTGAATCGTCCCAAGATTCGTAACACGATCGAATAGCCTCTTTTGGTCGATTGCCCCCCTTACGACGGACAGCACCGGCCAAAAGCGGACATTTGGAGTGGAGAAAATAAATCCGTCCTCTTCATTCTTGGCACCTACGCTAGATTCACAGTAGTCCAAGATACTTGCGCATCTTTGACTGATGTATCTCTGGGAGGAACGCCGCATGCCGACACTAATAGGTCGATCCGAAACTGAGGTTCTTGCTGATCTTGTTGAGCTGACAGCCTCTCCAGGCTATGTCCATGGTATTGCTTTCATATGTCATCGGGACAACCTAGTCATGTACAACGACGAGTTGAATCCGGATGACATTGCTCCGCTTTTTAGCAATGACCGCTTATTAAGGACTGAAATCACAACTCTGCTCGGGTTGATGGTTCGTCAGGATCTGGACATGAGCGTGCCCACTGTAGAGGTCTTGGGCGAATTGGTAGCCCGCACCGATACACTCATGTTGGAGCTACACCAAGCTCTTTCCCGACCGATGATGTCAGCCCTGAAAGATCAGGCCATGAGCGGGAGCAACACGGGAGCAGCCTGGGACGGCATGTCCATGCGAGAGCCGATTTTTTATGGGACCGAGTCCGCCTACAGTTTCCAGTACCGTGATTTTCTTCCCGCGAAGTACGGTGAAGATGACCACTGGCTCGTTGAGAAAATGGGCTTTTCCATCGGCCAGGCACAGGTGGTTGCACACGCCATGTGCGCCCTTATGGACGAGAGGTCATGCGCCGCCTTCACCGGCTCCAATACGCCAGAGGTTGAGCCTCACATGTTGCTCGCAGCATTTGAGTATTCGGCGAAGCTTGTCTCGGATTTAAGCGGACTGGATGTAGCCATTGTCGAGGCCGTATTCCGCGCTTTGACGCTGACTGGTGACAATCTGCAATTTCAGACCATTGGCGATTTCAATGCCGTCGCGGCCACGCCGCTACTGCTGACCGGTCGCGGTACGGTGTTGCTCTTCCAGCATTACGCCATCTACGAGGCTCTCTACGAATCGCCATTTTTCTGGATGTGGGCCGACAAGCCGTACCGACCGAAAGCCATGGCAAATCGCGGCGCATTTGCGGAGCAGTTCGCAGCTCGGCGGCTTGCCGCAGTCTTTGGTGAAGGCAATGTCCATACCAACGTAAATTTGTTTAAAGGCAAGGACATTGCTGGTGAGGCCGACGTGCTGGTCGTTTTCGGCGATCGGTTGATCATTGTTCAGGCGAAGTCAAAAAAACTGACCCTTGAGGCCCGGAAAGGCAATGATGGTCAACTCAAGTCAGACTTCGCCGCGGCAATTCAGCAGTCGTACGAGCAAGGATGGGAGTGTGCGAGCATTATTGTTGAGGGTGGGTATCGGCTGGAGGACGACCAAGGCAGGGAAGTAAAGCTACCTCATCCCGTGAAAGAAATTTACCTCTTCAACATCGTTTCCGAGCACTACCCGGCATTGGCATTCCAATCCAGCCAATACCTGTCGTATCAGACGACCGAGGTTGTTAAAGCGCCTTTCGTGATGGATGTCTTCCTCTTGGACGCCCTCGCTGAGATGCTCACGTCACCGCTTAGGTTCCTTAGCTACATCCGCCTTCGAATCGCCGCGGTGGGTAAGCTGAATCTCAGTCACGAGCTGACGGCTTTGGGGTTTCACTTGAAACGAAATATGTGGCTCGATGACGAAATCAATCACGTGATGATTGATGACTCATATTCGATCGATCTCGACACCGCCATGACTGTCCGGCGGGAGGGGCATCCGGGCCAGCGCACTCCCGAAGGCATACTGACCAGATTAGCTGGTACGAGGTATGAGCAGGTGATTTCCCAGATTGAAGCTGAGGCCAATCCAGCAACGCTCGAACTCGGATTTCAGCTTCTGGCCATGAATGAGGACGCCGCTTTTAATATCCATCGGGGCCTTGAGGCCATAACTCGCATGACGCGAAAGGATGGGCAGGGGCACGATTTTACAATCGGAGCCGAGCAAGGAAGGGCCGGCATTTGCTTCCACTCTAATGTAGTCCCCTCGGCGGCAGCCTTGCGCCGGCTGCAGTTCCATTGCCACAAGCGTAAGTACATCCTGCGATCAGATACGTGGTTCGGCTTGGCCGTCGGTGGAGATTGCGACATTCAGTTCGGCGTGAGTCTTAATTCCACATGGACCGAATCTGAGCAGATGAACGAGCTGACTAGGGATGCCCAGGCCCCAGCACCAATATCATCGTTGTCGTCCCTCATTCGCCAAAGCCATGGCCAGAAAGTGGGACGCAACGACCCTTGCTCCTGCCGAAGCGGTAAAAAATACAAAAAGTGTTGCATGCCGTAACGCTATTTGATGCTGCTTGAACCTAGACGAGCCGAGACACCTCATCCTTGCGGCTCGTCGGCCTGTTGTTTCAATTGGCCTCGACACTCTGCGGATTGAGCAATCGTTGTAAAATAACAGCTATTCGGCCAAAAGCGGACGGTGAAAAATATAGTCTTGAGGATCAGCATTTGACGTCCCACGTTTACATTCTGCGAGACCTAAAACACCCTAGGTTCAAGATTGGCAAAGCGAACAAAATCCTCGCTAGAGCGCGGAGTTTTCGGTGGGAGTTGATTGATTTTCATCAGTCACTTGGCCTTCGCCTAGCATCTGAAACCGATGCCTATACCTTAGAAAAAATCTTACACCGTACCTTCCGCCTCGCTAGCGTTGACCCAATCGAGGTGGTCGCAAGTGGAGGAAGCGCAGATGGCGCAAGCGAATGGTTCAGTACCAGTTGCTTACCGCGTTTGCTGCAATATTTGAAAGACAACCAGGACCTGCATCCACACGTAACGATCAGTGGAGGGGAGCTAGTCGCGTTGCTCGAGAGGCCGATTCAGCGTTCACAAGCTGGTATTGCTCGCGAGAAATTTAAAAAGGAAAAGGAGGCACGTCGTAACGAGCGAGTGTCGGAACTCATTGCGTTCCGACACTCGCAGCTGGAAGGCCTCCGAGCCAGCCTGAAGGTAGTTCATCCGAAGATAGCCCAAGAACTGGAGCGCCAAAAACAGAACGGCAACATCGTCGGAATCTGCGATACAAGCATGGGATCGTACCTAGTGATTGCCGAAACAGTACCAGTGCCGTCAGGCGATTTATTGTGGGGACTGAAGCCACTATCAACGCATTACGATTACCCACGTGGTGGCGGTTCGATAATGAGTAGCTTCAGCCAAATGACCTGGGCGGAGGGAACCATCTCCAAAGTCGAATTGCCCCGTGCCCACTTGCGTGACGATTCAGTCTCTGAAACGGATGAAGTTATCTATGAGGTTTTCCGTGATGAATTCGAATGGTTCAATAAGCTCCAACGCATTCCTGAAGAATGGATCAGCGCGATTTTTCCCCACGGCCTTTTTTTGACCCCATCATCAGACGATCACCATAGCAAGCGTGCGATCGAAAATGTAATGGCAGCCTTATCGAAAGCCCGGTGCCGGTAGTGGAGTCAATTGGAGGTCACTCGATCTTGTATCTAGAACCTCAATCTGAATGTTTGAACAACGTGAGGAAATGGTCTGATGCACACGCGCAGCAGTATTCAAAAGCACATAGCTCAGGTTGGTGAGAAGGTCAGTAGGTGGCGCACCTGGGCAGAGGCAAAGGAGAGTCAGGCAACACCCTTATTGCAAGAAAGTCTTCCTTCTGGCTATTCGAATTGGTTTGCTGTCGTGAGAGGTCATTCCATCTGGTGGATCTACACCGATACATCAGACGGTGGTGTTTGGAGCAGCCAGGGGATGGCAGTCACCGGCTTTAGAATCGCCTACGACGAATCCTTAGCGCAGAAGCTCTATGAACTAGTTTATGAGCACATAGTGAAGAGGTAATCTCACCAGATTTCGTTGTGATGTAGTCATCCAAACTCTTTATCCACTGGCCATTGCTGAAGAAGGAAAAGGCCTTTCCCAAACCCAGGATTACTCGGTCGAGATTCTGTAGCGTGCCAGAGTAGGACCGCTATGAGGATATATCTCCAGCTTCGGCACCGAACTTCATCATGCGTATCGATGCGTCTAAATCGGATTTGATCCGTTTCTTGAACCGCTCCCTCGCAGTTACGCACTCACTCGCACGATTGATACCCCAGGAGCTGATGCTATATCCTCTAAATAATAACTGGCGTGAGGGGGGGGTAATATGACGGTTTCATTGGTGACGGTTCGCAGGAGGGGATGGGGGCGTTTAGATGGTGGTGAGCGTCGGGAGGAGATTAAGTCTGGAGATATGGAATTATTGATGCAAGCCATCAGCGTAATTGGGCCTTGGCACTATATGCATGGCGACGTAAAAGTTATTGTTGAGTGCGATTTTTTTCCTTTTGTAGAGGCGTACAAAATCAATATTGAATCGCTCAACGTTGCGGAGCTAAGTCACACGTTATCCATAGAGCAAATAGAGTTTGCCTTGTTTCCAGAGTTGGAATTTGTGGTGAAGGTAACTTTGGAGAGTGATGAGGAGCTCGGTCGGCAACAGTGGTATGTAAGCCATTTTGTTGAGCAGTTCCTGTACGATATTTTTTTTATCCTAAACATTGCTCGCCCAGGTGTATGCGATTTTCTTGGTATACGTATCGATTCGGGAAGAGGGCTAATTACTGAGTTACGACTTTCAGCAGATTGTTTTGAGTCAGGGTTTAGAAACTTGTTGGCAGGGGACTCGCTCTTCGCGCCTAGAATATTACCTTTGTCATCGGTTGTTTGTTGGTATAAGAAACTCAATATGGGGGTCAGGCAAAGAGCCGAGTCTGGCGTAGAAAAAGCAATTTTTTCAGTTTTGCATATTTGCTGTGGCGCAGACGCAGATGTCGTTTGGGTTATTTGGGCATTTCATGCATTAGAGGCCATTTATGGTACAAAGGTAGGAGAAGGATTCACTAATCTAGTTGAGCGGATCTCAACACTCTTAAAGCTAGATGCTCAGGGCAAAAGGATGTTAAAGAAGCACTTGCGTGAAATGTACGACTGCCGAAGTTCTTTTGTACACGGCGGGTACAGAGTGCACCATCCTATGAAAAATGAAATCATGGATCAAAGCTTAAATGAGGATTTCAAGAAGCTTCTTGAAGTATCGCAATTCGGCTTCAATTTAGTTGTATTGTCACTACAAGCTCTAGTGGAGAACGGTTGGTACGGACTGAAAATTGAAGAGCAAATGTCTGGCGTGTTGTCAGATGATTTTTCCGTGTAGAAAGTCTTGAAGTTCAACTTTACGCCATGCGTTGGATTTATCCCGCAAACTGACTGCGATCGTCGAATAAATCGCTTCTAGTTTCGTAGACACCTTTAAGCCTTAAAATGAGTCCCGTTAGGATGTGCCATGAGCAACCGCGTTGCCCCGAATAGTTCGAGATACAAGTTGTCATTAAGTGAACGAAAAAAAGTTATCTGTTGCTGATGTAGCGGCCTGTCTTAGCGTATCGGCGCTGGATAACAGATTGAAGGTGCCGCTATCGGGCTTACTGGAAGCGCGACAGTTTTAGGCGTTGAAGTTACGGTTGAAGGTCATCGTGGCCGAATCGTCCCAGATGCCATAAATCACACGGTAAGCGGCTGATACCTCTTTGCTTTGATAACTATGGAGGGAAGAGTTATGCGAGATTGTCGAAATAATGGTGGCTGATAAGTATTTTGTCAGTTATTTGAAGTGAATTAGAAGATGCACGAGTGTAGTCATGATTAGCTGTTACTCAAAAATAAAACTCTGGAGCCTTATGCCTTCCTCAGTTTTGCTAAGGAAGGCGTAAGTTTGATTTATGTTCGTAGAGTTTCTATTTTTTGTAGGTGACGGCGAGCGTTGTCGGATAAAATTTAGCTATTTCGTAGTCTGGATTGTAGGTTGCAATGTTGTGAGCTGCAATTGTAATTCCGGCTGCTACTCCTCCAACGATAGTAAGTGCACCGACTCCAAGGGCTGCTATGCGTCCTGCGGTATATACTCGGCATGTGAATCCTTGAGATTCAATTAGCTTTTCTAAGGTTTCTACCGTGTCACCAAAAAAATCAGATTCGATTTCTTTTATTTTGAAAGACTTTTTTTCTGAGATCATTGAGGAAATGTCCTCATTGGATATTTCGCTGGCTGAATAAACACTGATGTCCATATTGGTTCCAGTTGCTAGTGATATTAACGGGATTTAAAATAAATCTTTGTTCAGGCCCAAGAGCATCATGTTGTTGTCATAGCAAAGTGGTACTGAGTCGCAGTTTCCACCTTGTTTCTTTACATCCTTTTTATCCACCAACGGAAGATATTTAGGTAAATCCTGATCTTCTATATCTTGCCCATTGATCGAACAGTTAAAAACCGCTGTTGCCATGCATACAACGTCAAGTTTGCTTACGTCTACCGGGCTTGACGATGGTTTTTTCGTTGCTTGTGGTTCGTAACGATTTCCACCGTAGCCAGGACCGGTACCTTCCTTGTAAGCCACGACCGCTCCCGCCGTATCTGTGCCCAGATACCATCCGGTTGTGATCCCGTAGATCCCTTCAGGAGCATTGCCCATGAATTCACCACGGTGCGCGCAGGTCCCTGCGCTGTCGCAGTTGACGATTCGCCTTCCATCAACACGTTGCAAAGTTTTGTTGCCGTTTTGATCGACGTAGGCCCTATTTACTGAAGACGGAGAGTTGGGGATAGAGCAGTCGATGTGCTTGATCGCAAGGATGGGCATGGGGGTGGGGGTCGTATCGCATACACGTACGTTCGGGTCGGCGGCAGCTGTCAGGGACACACCTGCCTGTAAAGCGGCAAAAAGCATTGTATTGATCAGCGAGATTTTGACTTTCATCTGAGCGCTCGGTTTTGTCGGTGGTTGGATTGAGTTCGTATGATATTCGAATACTACCAAAACGGTAGTATTTGGAAAAAGCTGCGCATGCACGATGCCCCTTTGGAAATTGGGTGTGTGCATGTCAGTACTGGCAAAGCGGATAAAGCAGGCGCGTATTAGGGCGGGGTTGTCGCAAGAACGACTAGGACTTGATGCCGGCTTAGACGAGATGTCTGCAAGCACCCGTATGAACCGATACGAGTTGGGGAAGCGGGTTCCTGCCCCGGATTTGGTCGAGCGGCTGAGCGAGGTGCTCAGTGTTCCTGCGGCGTATTTTTACGCGGTCGAAGATGACGAAGCTGAGCTGCTTATCAAGTTTAGTAAGCTGGATGCAGATGAGCGCGTGCAGCTAATGCGATACCTGGACGAGCTGCTGGAATCTCAATAGCGGCTCAGCAATGCGCCATGGGCCTACCTTCAGCATGGGGTCAAAGATACTTCGACCCCGGCTTCTGTCGTGATCAACTCGAATAACAAACCCGCCAGCAGCACTGCAATCAAGATTGGCCAAGAGCGAGCCATTAGAACAGCTAGCGCTACTGCCAACAGGCAGCTGGCCAGAATGCCGAAAAACATGAAAAGCAGACCGACAAAGCGTATGAAATTCATCGTGTTTTCCTTCAGGCGGAAAAATGCCTGAGCGGTGATCGCTCAGGCATGTTGGTCGAAAACAATTTTAGGCAACTAGTCGAAGAGCCGAGTCGAGTGCGCGTTGCTTGATTTGCGCTCCCTGCCCGAACCAAGCTGAGTCCATCCGGTATTCTGAACTCCTGGCACGACGCTCGTGATCGACATACTCAGTTACTGCGTTTAGCAGGCCCCATGCGGTGCCGCGAGCAGACTCCATGACCGATCCGCGACCTTTGCCTTCGTATAGGTTTTGCACCTTCTCCAGCGCTCGTTTGTTGGGTAGTACGTCGGGAATGGGATCATGGGCGTGGGTCTCACATAGCACCTCCATAAAGAAGCTCATCGCCTCAGGCCACTGAACTTTGCGTTCGGAGAGCACGCGCATCCGGTACATGAATTCGTCCCATTGCGAGACGGCAATACCGAGTTGCTTTTTCACCGACTGAGGATTGAATCGCGTGTTATGTGGGACCTTGATTGCATGGGGAATACCATCCAAGGCAATGCTCAACGTGTTGTTGCAAACCACGCGAACGGTGGTCGGCGTGGCTGTGGTCGCGAGGGTGCCGTCACACGAGGTCGCCAGCAACAAGTAGCCATTAACCTGATCGTTGCCCTTCAAGGTGGCGTTTTGCCCGGTTCTTGCTAATGCCCAGAACTTACGACCGCCTTTGAGCACTCCAGCGGTTTCCAGCTCATAGCCGGACACTTCAGTCAGGTCACGGTAAAACTCCATCACCTCACGCGGTTGGACAATTTGATAGCGGTTGGAAACCACCGACAGCGGTGCCTTGGTGTCGGAACGGTACAGCACCTTTTGCTCTGGGAATGAATGAATACTGCCCATATGGCCGATAGCGTCGGCCTTGAAGTGAACCGGGCTTTCCTGGATCTGCCAGTCCATACCGGCTTCACGCTGCCAGACTTCTATCGGCTGTTTCTGTGTCAGTTGACGGCCGAGGCCATGCCACGGGGTTGCGCCAACGTAAGCCATTTGTTCGACTTGATGAGCCATGATTACGATTCCTTAGGGTGCAAGCCGGCATAAATGCCACGCATCGCGCGGCACAGTCCGGACGTACTAAAAGAGAGAAGTGGGAAACGGTTTAAGCAGGCAGATTGAACCGATGCCCGCAGATCAGGCAGAGGTTGTGAGCGAGTACATGGCGGTCAATTTTGTCGCCAAGTTGAGCGCCTAATGCACAGCCGCCAGCGCCGCCAACAAGCCCGCCGAGGATGGCACCAGAAACGGCTCCGAGAGTGACGCCGAACGGGCCGGCGACTGCGCCGACGGTGGCACCCGCCTGACCGCCAGCCAGTGCTGCACTGACGCCGCGTGCTGCGCCGCCGACCGTACCGAGGGCAGCTGCAATTTTCATGGCTTGGTGGAAGGACGCGATTTTGGGTGAGTTACAGCGAGGGCATTGCAATGACATGGTTCGAAGCTCCATGGTGGGATGTCAAAGCTGTTATGTGTGTTTGAGAATTTTTAGAATCGAATATGCGTCCGGTACGGTAGTAAACGACTCAGCGTAGCGATGAGTTATCAGCAGAAGTCGGCCCAGGCTATGTAAAAACGCAGATGCCCTTTTGAAGTCGTACTTCTACGTCAAATCAGTGCCCTTTCGCTTAGCGAATAGACGTGGGCTTTGTGCTGAAGGGAAGATATTGCTCTGTTTCGAGCGCTGCATCCGTTTGCAAATTTGTATGCCTGCCTTGGTCATAAGCGGTCGCTGGCGACAGGCAAAAAACGGCCAAAAGCGGACACGGAGAATCTCAAATATCTACGCATGAGAGGCTACATTCAGGGTGTCATAGCAATTTTTCAAAATGACGGTGCAGAGGCTAAATTCCGCTAGTATCTATTTGCTACCTAGCTGCCTCCTTGCTTATCCGTCCATGGAAGTGAAAATGTCGATACTCAATGATGTATTGCTCTGGTCTGAGAAGGATCTATCACTGTGGCTGAGAGACGCCGCGCGTCGACTCTTGCTAAACCAGCAATTGGATTTGCAGGACTTCAGGGACCTGTATGCATTACTGAAGCATGATAAAGGCATTGAAATCCCTGGAGGGCTAAAAGCGGTGCCTTTGAGCGCTGACCATATTCCCGCAGGCGGCGAAGCCGCATTCAGCGTTACGCTTCATTCGATGAGCAATTTGCAAAACGTCAACAGAATCATGCCGGGACAAACGCTCCCATTCTCGGAGAAGGGAGTCACGGTGATTTATGGAGGCAATGGCGCAGGAAAGTCAGGGTATGCGCGAGTTCTGAAGCATGCTTGTCGAGCGCGTGATAGGGGAGGGGATATTCTTGGCGATGTGACCAAGGCTGGAGTACCAGGTGGAAAGCCTAGGGCGACGTTTACGGCGTGCCTGAATGGGGACGTAAAGAGTTTCCATTGGACCAGTGGCTCAGTAGCACCTCCCGAGCTGTCCTACGTCAGCGTCTTTGACTCATTTTGCGCCAACGCCTACCTCCTCGAAGGCGATGCGGCTTATCTACCTCGCGGCTTAGATGTTGTGGAAGCTCTCGCGGGTAAAGTTGTACCAGAAGTGCTAGCGCTCTTGAACGAAGAACTCAATAGTGTCGAAGTGTCACTTGATATTCTTTCAGGCTTCGATAAAAAAAGTGCTGTGGGCAAGCTTTTTCAGGGATTTGGCGAGGACACCAACCGAGATGAAATATCTCGATTGGGAACACTGTCGTCGGAGGAGGTTGAGCGGCTTGGTGAGCTGGAACTAGCAATTGCTGAGCCAGACCCGATACTCAAGTTTCAAAGCCTGAAAACTTCTGCATCCCATATCAAAAGTTTGGCGAAAACAATCAAGGAAAAAGAGAAATTCACTACTCAAAAAGCATTGGAAAAATTGCAGCGTTTCGCCAAGGAGTCAGCCGATGCCAAGGCGGGAGTTGACGCGGCTGCACTACTGCTTAGGGCTGAGGATGAGCTGTTGCCCGGTACGGGGGAGACCATTTGGAAAGAGTTGTTCCTAGCTGCGAAAAAATATTCAATTGAAGTTGCTTATGTTGGGCATGACTTTCCAAGCGAAGGTGAGGGAGCTGCATGTGTACTCTGCCAACAACCGGCTAAGTCTGTAATCGGTAGAATGCAGCGCTTCAATAATTTCATTAGCGAAAATGCCACCAAGGTAGCATCTGAAAAAAAAGCTGCATTAGAAAAAATTTTAGATCAGATAGATCGTTCAAGTTTTGACTTTGGGCTTAATCAAGCATTGGCTGTAGAGTTGGAGGGTGCGTCAGCGAATCTAGTAGGAAATTTAGAGTTGTATCAGAAACAGCTAGATGCATACAAAGTATGGATGCTTGAGGCCGCAAAATCCTTAGAATGGGAAGTGGTTCCAAAGCTGGCTAAAAGTCCAGTGGCTGAATTGAGGCAATTTGCTGCCAGTAAAATTTGGAAAGGGCGAGTATATAAAAGAGCTTCAGATCCAGAAAAGTTAAAGAAGCTATCTGAAGAACTGGTTGAGCTTAAAGCTAGGCGGCTGCTTGTGCCTCTAACAGAAGCAATCTTAGCGCTGCACGATAGGGTAATTTATCGAGCTAAACTCGAAACCTGTAAGGCCGATTTGAATCCTAGGGTTTTGTCTGCGAAGTCTAAGGAAATTGCAGGGAAAATTATCACCGACTCGTTACGAAAAGCACTTGATGAAGAGTTTACAAAGCTCGGCATTGGGCACATTAAGACGAAGCTAAAAGAACGAGTCGATCGTGGGACTGTAAAGTTTACTCTGCTGTTAGATCTTCCAGCGGCAAAGAAAATTGAGCACGTACTGAGTGAGGGTGAGCAGCGTGCTGTATCACTAGGTGCATTCTTGGCTGAGCTTAAACTATCAGAGCATCGAGGGGGGATCATATTTGATGACCCTGTTTCCTCGTTAGATCATGTAAGGCGACGCCTCGTGGCAAAACGTCTCGTGGAGGAAGCGGCTAACCGCCAAGTTATAGTCTTGACCCATGACATCTCTTTCCTAAGCGAACTTATCGATACTCTTAATGAGGAAAAGCAAATTCCCCATCTTGTCCATTACTTAGAATGGGTCGGCGAAGCAGCTGGAGTAGTCAAACAAGGACTACCTTGGGATAAAACTGGTTATAAAGAACGGGTAAAGCAGCTGGGGGATCGAGCGAAAAAAATGGAGCCTTGGCCTATTTATCCTGGTGAGGATTTAGTTAGAGATGTTCGACTGTTATACAGCGATATTCGCTCCACTGTTGAGCGAGTTGTCGAAGATGTAGTGTTAAATGGTATTGTGACGCGGTTTAGTGATATGGTTGGTGTAGGGAATCTTCATAAAATCACTGGTCTACGAAAGCAGGACGCTGATGACATCGTTGCGCTCTGGAAGAAAGGTCATCGAATCACTGAGGCGCATTTCCAAGCCCCTAACAAGGAGATGCCTGTGGCTAACTTGGACGAAATAAAAAATGATATTGAGTCTATTCAAAGGTTGGCTGATAACGTCAATAAGTTTCGCGTTAAACCAATTGAGGTCTAACAGTATCGGGTCCTAGTACGCCACATAATCATGGTGGACGATGTTTGAACGATTTTTTCAATCGTGCTCTGCCTCGATTCAACGACTAACTTGAGCCCGCTCGATAGCTAATCGCTAGATAAATGAGGGTGTTATATGACTCCGGTTTACAGGTGGAACGGTGAGTATTTTGGATTCTTTAATAGTTCTGGTCGCCTATTCAATGCAGCATCGAGGTATTTAGGGTGGGTTACAGACGATGGGCGTGTTTGGGGTGCTAATGGGCGTTTTTTGGGGGAGGTTGTGAGCGAGAACTACATACTCCGGCGCACCTCTACGGCTACGCCAGCAACAAAAGCATCCAGGGCAACTCCCGCAACACCTGCCACTCCAGCGCGTAAAGCAAATCGAGCCGGTAAGGCTGGAAAAGCAGGCTGGGTGGATGCGTTAGATGAGTTTGCGGCAGCCTAATAGTGTGCTTAATTGCAACTCACTTCGTTCACTTGACAGTCCAAGTCTGAGCGACCGCTTCTGGCCGATTGCAGCCGATTGCGACAGGCAGAAAACGGCCATTAGCGGACACTAAGGCCGTACGTGAAACCTGAGACGACTCATACAACGCCTTAGATCAGCCAAAGCAGAGAGTTTCTAGCGCCCTAGATTAAACCCGTTGACTTGGCGGTATTGATTTCGACCCATGCAGCAAAGGCGTCAATGAATTTTTTCAAGAACTGAGTAGTTCCGTCGTCATTCAAATTTCCGCCTGGCCCCAGTAGCCTTGTCGCCCCACCGATATACGCTTCCGGCTGCTGCAAAAGTGGCATGTCCAGAAATACCATAGACTGACGTAAATGATGGTTAGCACCGAAGCCGCCGCTGGCACCGGGCGATACGCTTACGATAGCTGCAGGTTTGCCTGCCCACACAGACTCGCCGTAAGGGCGAGAACCAATATCAATGGCGTTCTTCAATACACCAGGAACTGACCTGTTGTATTCGGGAGTGAAAAACAGTACTCCATCTTTCGACGCCATATTTTGGCGAAAACGAGTCCAGGCTTCAGGGGCACTCTTACCGTTTTCTTCCAAGTCTTGGTTAAACAGATTCAGTTCATTGATCTCGACTATTTCTAATAAAAGGCTCGGTGGCGCAAGCGCGATTACTTCTTGAGCAAATAGGCGGTTCAACGACTCTTTGCGCAGGCTGCCGACAATGACGGCAATCTTTTTAGGCGACATGATGGGACCTTGATTTAAGTGGCTTTAAAGGGGGTAATCAATTTGAAAAGAACAAAAAAACGGACGTCGAACGGTGGCCGAACGATGAGGACTGCCCCACCGCCTGGTCATGCGGGTCTGCCCTATACTTTGGCGGCGCCGTTGACAACCAGGTGATGACCGGAAATCCAAGCTGCATCGTCACTTGCCAGGAAAAGCACGGCGCCTTCGACATCGGAGACAGAGCCCAAGCGCGCAAATGGCGACAACTGTGCCAATGCCTGATAGTCATTTTCCTGAAGGTTAGCGATGACACCGGCGTCACGTAGCGGCCCCGGTACCACACCGTTCACCGTGACGTTACGCTTGCCCATTTCCTGCGCGAGACATTCAACGTAAAGCCGGCCGGCGGCTTTGCTTCCGGCATACGCGGTGAAGCCTGCGTTCGGTACGATCGTCGTAGTGGACGAAATCACGATGATGCGTCCACCATCGGTAACATGGCGCGCACTTTCGCGAAGCGTATAGAAGGTGCCAAACACATTGGTTTTGGTGACAGCCTCGAACATCGCGTTATCGATTTCCGTGATCGGTGTGTCGATAAGCTCCCGCCCAGCATTGGCCACGACAATATCGATGCGCCCAAATCGAGCCAGCACTGCTGCGAATATGGCTTTGACAGCGTCCGGGTCGCTGATGTCTCCCCCGATGGCCATTGCTTGAGCGCCCTCAGCAACGAGCGCCTCGACATTTCGGTCGGCTGCGGCAGCGTCAGTGTTGTACGTCAACGCAACGGAAGCCCCCTCTCTGGCAAAACGACGTGCCAGTGATAATCCGAGCCCGCGCGATGCGCCGGTAATCAGTACAACTTTGTTGGTCATTCGCATGATCAGATTCCGTTGATGCTGCGTTCTGTAGAGGTTGCGTTGCCCTGCCACTGGACAAGTTCCTGCTCGACTTTGGCCATTTTTGCACGCATTCCGCCCATCGCATCGGCACCCAAGGCCGCGTGTACGGGTGGATGATCCGACTCCATCAGGTTGATAATCGCCAACGCCCCTTTTCCTGGAACATTCGGCTGCTTACCTTGCAGACCACCTATAGCTACACGGAACTTACCGACGGGTGTGCCTTCATAGTCATCGATTTTTTGCTCGACGTAAGCCAGTGAGCGACCCGCAAATTGGGTCTCGAATACACCGATGGTCAACACAGTCGTGGCGATGTTAAAGGGTGCAAGTTCACCTGCCAGTGCTTCCCCCAGGATGTCAGTAGCGCCCTTCGCGGCCGAGTACACGCCCATGCCCGGGTAGCCAATGAAGCCACCGATTGCAGAGAATTGAATGATGTGCCCGCTGCGCTGCTTGCGCATCGCAGGGGTTACAGCGCGAATGATGTTCAGGCCGCCAAAGAAATTCAGATCGAATACACGCCGCGCTTCTCGATCCGTCATTTCTTCAACTGCACCCACTGTGCCAGCACCCGCACAGTTGGCGACAATGTCGATACGGCCAAAGTGATCCAGCACCTGGGCCACACCCGTTTTGACCGCCACATCGTCTGTCACGTCTACCAAAACGCCCATGCCCTGCGCAGCATGTTTACCGTTATAGAAATCCACTTCTTCTTGCTTGCGAAAGGTGGCTGCGACTAGCGCACCTTTTTCCAGCAGTTGATGCACTAACTCGCGCCCCAATCCCGATGAGGCACCAGTAACGAGGACGACTTTGCCATTTATTGATTTCATTCTCTGCTCCGGGGTTTGGCTATTCACCGGATGTTAGGTATTGGGCCTCCCCCCAACAAGCCGGTTTGTCCAGATTCAACTTCCCGCTCATTGGACGCTCATTCCCAGCGAAACATTGCCAAATAACCACATAGTTCTAGACGGTACCCTTGGAAATCTTCAAGATTAAAAATTGCCTTCCTATGATTGGGCCATACGTGAATCGGCTGGACCTGAACGATCTGTTTATTTTTGTCAATGTGGTCGATCGCGGTGGGTTTACTGCCGCAGTTGCAAGTACCGGTATGCCCAAGTCAACGCTTAGCCACCGCATGCAACAATTGGAGGGCGAATTAGGTGTGCGTTTGCTCAGCCGAACGTCGCGTCGCTTCGGTATGACCGAGGCAGGAGAAGAGTTCTACCAGCACGCGCTGGCCGCGCTGCGAGAAGCGGAGATGGCAGAAATGTCAGTGCGTCAGCGGTTGTTGGAACCCGTCGGGACCATCCGGTGTACCGCTGGAGTCGCGACCATGAATTTCGCCATGGCGGGCATGATCGCTGACTTCCTTCGTGTCTATCCCAAGATCAATATGGTCGCTCATGCGGCCGATCGAACCATCGATATTGTTGGCGAAAATTACGACGTCGCCATCCGGGCGCATGAGGCTCCATTGCCGGACTCCGATCTTGTCCAGCGCATGCTCGGGGTCGCTCCCTGGTTTCTGTTCGCCGGATCAAGCTATCTGGCCGAACATGGCGCACCGGCCACGCCAGCGGAGCTAAGCAGCCACGCCTCGATTTTCTTTGCGCGAGCTAATGCCCCCATGAACTGGCGGTTGCGCCATGTCACTCTATCGATCGAAGAAATTGCTGTGCCCATCATGCCGCGGCTGCAAAGCGAAGACATGCTCAGCCTGCAACATGCAGCTATCAGCGGGCTTGGGATTGTGGCCCTGCCGAGTTACATCGCGCGGGCGGCCGTTGCGCGTGGTGAGCTTCATCGAGTTCTGCCCGAATGGATAGCTGGCGATGCCAGGATCACTGCACTGGTACCTTCCCGCAAAGGATTGCTGCCGTCAGTACGTGTTTTCTTGGATCACTTGGCTTCGGAGTTTCCCAAGATCCTCTAGCTGTAAAGCCATCCTTAATACGCTGGGCAAATCGTTGCAGCGGCTTCTCCATGAATACAGCACATTTTTTTACCGAATACAGCAACTACGGCGGCACTACCGAGCGGGTAGGCGCCGAAGATAGGGGAGTTCTCGACGTCCATACCACCGGACACAGATTCCAGAAACCCCGTCTTGCTGGGTCAGGTACGCATTCCTACCATGGTTTCTTGCCTCTCATCCTCGACGGCACAAACGATACCTGATCTGGAATCTATGACTTTGACAATCACACGACGCGGCGCGATAGCTTTGGGAGCACAGGCAGTGCTGGTTGCAATGACGGCAGGCGCTGCTACGTTTGCCTCTGGTGCAACGCGCAGCTCCAGTAAAACTAAAGAGACCACTCGGACTGGCAAGCAGTTTGACGTGGTGATCGTCGGTGGTGGATCTGCCGGTGCCGTCCTTGCAGCACGTCTCAGTGCCGACCCGCTGCGCAGTGTGCTGCTGCTCGACGCAGGTCCCGACTTTGCGCCCGATCGGTATCCAGCAGTGCTGACGAACGCCGACCTAGTTGCCGCCTCTCCCGAATACGACTGGCATTACCATAGTGACGACTCAGCTCGGATAGGTCACGACATAGCCATCCCACGCGGCCGAGTGATCGGTGGTAGCTCCGCGGTCAATGCTGCTGTGGCGATGCGTGCGCGTCCTGCCGACTTTGCGCGCTGGGCCGGACGCGGAATCGAAGGTTGGGCTTGGCCGGAAGTGCTGTCCGCCTACCGAGCGATGGAAAACACGCCCACTGGCGAAGATGCATGGCATGGACGTACCGGCCCATTTCCAGTGCGTCAGCGCACTGCTGCGCAGAATACTATCTCAATGCGTGCTTTCGTGGCGGCTGCCGAGTCAGTTGGACTGCCGCTCGTGGATGACTTCAACGGCGCGCGCCAGCACGGCGTAGGTCCCTACCCGTTGAATGTCATCAACGGCACCCGAATCAATACCGGCATGGCTTACCTAAGTGCAGACGTGCGGGCTCGCGCCAACCTCACTATCCGCGGCCACGCTGAAGCCGACCGCGTCCTGATAGAACGAGAACGCGCCATAGGTGTATTGCTAGTAGCCGGCGAGATAGTTCCAGCCGGCGAAGTGATCTTGTCGGCCGGTGCCATAGGCAGCCCCGCTATCCTGCTACGCTCCGGTATCGGCCCACAAGGCCATCTTCGCGAGATGGGAATCGCCACCGTCGCTGATCTACCGGTAGGTGAACGGTTGCAAGAACATCCGTTTTTCTTCAACGTCTACGCGCTGAAGACCTCCGCAATTGCTATGACCCCAGCCGGCGGCGCCATCGCCTGGACTCGTTCGCAACACGCCGCACCGGACGATCTGGACTTACATATCTCCGGTACACACCTGATCGACCCAAAGGCAAGCCCTACCGGCGGTGCGATAGTGCTGGCATGCGCCGTCACATTACCTAAATCCAACGGTAGCGTACGCTTGACCAGCCGTGACCCCCGAGTTGCGCCGAACATCCGGTACAACTTTTTTGAACAGGAAAATGACTTGGATCGCATGGTCGAAGCTGTAGAACTGTCTCGCAAGATTGGCCGCAGTGCACCGTTTGCTGACTTGGTTGACCATGAAATGACACCGGGTAGCAGCGTACTTGAAGGCAAGGCTTTGCGACAAAACATCGTAAACAATGTCGCCGGCTATCAGCACCCCACGTCGAGCGTGCCGATGGGCGCGGACGGTGACAAGGCCGCCGTAGTCAACAATTGGGGCGCGGTGCGAGGTATAGCGGCACTGCGTGTTGTGGATGCCTCTATCATCCCGGATATCCCATCGGTGGCGACAAATCTTACTACTATCATGCTAGCCGAACGGATTGGTGCCCACCTGACTCGATAATTTCCCCGAACGCAGCGTAAAACTGGAGCATCAATCATTGGATCGCTAAAGCCGAACTCTGCAATAAGAACCACAATCTGAAATTGAATAAAATATACGGAGACCGTTGAGCAAACGCAGTCAATAGACGATAAATTGGAGATTAGGAGTTTGACCGAAACAGCGGCGCAACTGCGGCGCGAGCCAAGAATGGTTTACTTTTATGTCAGACATATCTAGTGCTTATAAAAAAGAGTCAAACCACAGAAAGACCATTTATAATTACCTTAACTATCATACATATAACTATAACCATTAAATAAGATAACTACAGCTAGGAAGTTAATGCCTTACATTAAGAGAATTGAAATCTTAGAGAACTATAGAGAAGAGAATAATTTCCCCTTCTATTTGCCTTCAATTCAATCAATTAGCAAAATCGAGCTTCACCCCGTGATAAATTTTTTCGTTGGAGAAAACGGTAGCGGTAAGTCAACCCTCTTAGAGGCTATTGCAGTTTCATGTGGCTTTAATCATGAGGGAGGCAGTAAGAATTTCAAGTTTTCTTCCAGCGATGAAAAATCCCTACTGTCCAAGGCATTGCGCTTGTCACGCACCGCAAAGCGACCTCGAGATGGCTATTTTTATCGCGCAGAAAGTTTTTATAATGTAATTACAGAGATGAATAAGTTGGATTGCGGACCTGGCGGGCCAGCTATTAAGGACTCATACGGGGGGAACGATCTTCATACGAGGTCTCATGGGGAGGCTTTTATGGATCTGATTTTACATCGGTTCGGAGGAAACGGATTGTATTTACTAGACGAGCCTGAATCTGCGCTATCTCCCCAACGCCAATTATCTCTGCTGGTACGTATAGCGGAACTCGCAAAACAAAATTCGCAGTTCATAATTGCAACTCACTCACCAATTTTAATTGCTTACCCGGGCGCCAGAATTTGGGAGTTTACCAATAGTGGATTGGAAGAGAAGGAATATTCAGAAACTGAAAACTACCTAATTATGAAAAGTTACTTTGCTAGCCCTGAAAGCTTTATGAGCAAGCTATTTGATGAAAAGCATGATTTTTAGTTAGTCCAGGCACTAAATAACATCGATGGTTAGAGCGTTTATCAAGTTCGCTGGCGCAAAAAAATGAATTGTTGCCGATCGCGACTTAATAGATACGACGGCATTACTGCCTTGTTTAGCGTAGATCGAGATGCCGCCGATTTCGAGGAGAATGGCCGCTTCTGGCCGACTGCTGCCTCTGGCCAGCCGCAGCTCTATGTCGGAAGTCGCCTGGAATCATCGTATCGAAACGACTTTTTTGTCTCGATTTTCCCTGATAGCTGATACAGAAAGGTTGCCGGTAGCAGCTTCCTGAATGTGGTCGCTCCACCAGGCCTTCATCGGACGTCTGCGCTCGATGTGGTCTGCTCGGTTACAGGCGCTGCGTTCCTCGTCTTTATCGACGTGGGCGAGCGCCACCTCGATCAACTCAGGCTCCCACTCCCAACCATGCTCGTTGAGAATGGTGCTGGCCATTGAGGGTATTGACGGCTTTCGTGAACCATCCGCTTCAGCGCCATGGTTACTAAAGAATGGCAGACCCATTTACATTGCGTGTCACAAAGTCGGCCCAATCAGCCATCAATACACGGCGTTTTTCCAATAAGTCACTTCGCCAATAGGCCGCCTCAGCACCGCTGGCGACAACGTGAGCCAAAGCCATCTCGCAGACTTCGCGTGCATGGGGTGTACATTCAGCAGCCCAGTCCCTGAATGTGCTGCGAAACCCATGAGCAGTAATGACTTTGTCATTGCTATTGCGCCAGCCCTTGCCACCATCATCCAGGTCCTTTTGGTCCATGCGACGCAAAGTCATTAACATGGCCATATTGCTAATGGGGCGACCTTTACGAGCCCCTGGAAACAGCAACGAGCTACCTTTGATTCGTGGGAGATCTTCGAGCAGTGCGATAAGCGCATCAGATAACGGCACGGTATGAATTTTCCCCGCTTTCATTCGCACCGCTGGAATCGTCCATAGCTTGGCTTTCAAATCAACCTCACTCCAGTCGGCTTCAAGAACCTCGCTGGTTCGGCAGGCAGTGAGGATCGTCATTTTGAGTGCGTAGGCGGATTGTCCTTCGACACTATCAAGTGCCGGTATGAAACGAGCCAACTCCGAGTAAGGCAATGCCGGGTGGTTTTGGGTACGTTTAGCCTTGGAGCTCGGTGGTAACAGCTTGTCTAGGTGTCCACGCCAGCGTGCTGGGTTTTCACCGTCTCGCAGTCCACGTGCTTTGGCGGCATCGAGGACTAGTTCGATCCTGTTACGAACCCGGCTTGCTGTTTCGGCTTTGCTGCCCCAGATGGGCTTTAGAATATCGAGGATGTGCTCGGTGGTGATCTGGTTGGTGGCGAGTTCGCCGATGACGGGCGCGGCGTAAGTAGCCAGTGTGTTCGTCCATTGCTGAGCGTGTTTGACGTTTTTCCAGCCAGCACGATGAGCCTCTACGTAATCGGCTGACACGTCCCGGAACGTGATGGCTTTGTTTTTACGTTGCAGCTCAGCGGTCACCTGTGCCGCTCGTTCATCGTCACGAGCCTGTAAGGGGTCAATACCATCGCGCAGTAAGCGGCGCTTATCACTACTGTTTTGCCGAGCTTCCTTAAGACCGATTGCGGGATAGGTGCCTAGCCCCATCTCCCTCCGCTTTCCGGAGAGCTGAAAGCGCAGTACCCAATACTTCTTCCCATTGGGCTTGATCAGGAGGCGTAGACCATCTCCGTCCTCGTAGGTGCCTGGGGTAGTCAGATTTTCAATTTGCTTAGCGGTCAGCTTTCCCATGGGAATATCCTATATCTGTTTTGTTCCCCCATTTGTTCCCCCACAAAGGCTAGGAAGGTGACGAATGTTGGTGGACGTCTTGAGACGATGATAGGCTTATAAGTGCCGTATTATAAAGGCTTGTAGGATTTATTGAGTTTTTGGTGGATTATGATTTGGCGGACTCCTTCACCGCCATATTGATATCTAAAGGCCCCATAAATGGGGCCTTTTTGCATTCTATGGTTTTTGTTCCCTCAATCGGATTTTGGAGCGGTGTCCTTGTCGTCAGGTCGTTCGCGATAGTTGCAGCCTCCAAGAAACCCATGCCGGTTCACTGGATTAATTTGATAGCAACAAACCGGAGGCTCCCATGGATTGCCTGCGGTATGTTGACAATCATGCAATCCACAAGGGAATGGCAATGGTCGACACGGCATTGGAAACAAGGCTCGCTTGCGAAAACTGGAGTGAGCATCTGCATCGCGTAAACGCCAGCGGCTTTACCGTCATCGAGAACCTGCTCGACCCAGACGTCTGCCAGCGTCTTATCGATAGCTACTGCGAGCCGGACATTTTCAGGTCGTGTATCAATATGAGCAGGCACGGCTTCGGTTCAGGCCAATATAAATATTTTGCCTACCCGCTGCCGTCGATTATCGCCACATTGAGATCCTGTGTTTACCCGCAGATGGTCCCACTGGCCAACTATTGGAACACTAAACTTGGCCTCGAACCTCCCTATCCCGAACGCCACGAAGACTTTCTAAGCCAGTGTCATGACGCCCGGCAAGAGCGCCCCACCCCACTGCTGCTGCGCTACGGTGCAGGAGACTACAATTGCCTGCACCGCGACCTGTATGGAGACATTCTGTTTCCCGTGCAGATGGCTATCCTCCTGTCTGAGCCCAATGACGACTTTAGCGGCGGCGAATTCGTGCTTACCGAACAGCGGCCACGAATGCAGTCCAGGGTCAACGTAGTGCCGCTGCGCAAGGGCGATGCAGTGATTTTTGCCGTCAACCGCAGGCCCGTGAAGGGGGCGAGAGGCTTCTACTCCGTATTTACGCGCCACGGCGTGAGCGAGGTCAGAGCGGGGGAGCGGTTTACCCTTGGCGTAATATTCCATGATGCGCAGTGATGGAACGGCCAGACGTTCGAATATGAAAGCAAGACTCGGAGTTTTAACGCGGTTCAATAGCGATAGGCTTGTGCAAATTGCGAAGATGGGGGCATTGCCATGGAATGCGTTAAAGACCAAACCACCCAGCCCGTGCTGAGGGCCGAGGACGATCCGCGCTGGAATATTCTCGTCAACCGCCAGGCTGATGCAGACCTCGATTTCGTCTACGGCGTGCTGACCACCGGGGTTTACTGCAAACCCTTCAGTCCGACCAAGCTTCCTCGGCCAGAAAATATCGTGTTTTTCGACACCGCAGCTGAAGCCGAAAGGGCCGGGTTTCGCCCCTCCAAGCGCGACAGCAGCAACCCGGCGGCCGTCGCCCAGAAGCATGCGGCGGCTGTTGCCGAAGCCTGCCGGCTTATCGATGCATCGGACGTGGTTCCCAACCTGGGTGATCTGGCCGAACAGGTGGGCATGAGCAGCTTCCACTTCCATCGAGTCTTCAAGAAACTTACAGGCCTCACGCCTAAAGCCTACAGCGTCGCTTCATTGCGTTCGCGCGTCAGAGACCAGCTTTCGCTCAGTGGCACCATCACCGACGCTCTTTATGAGGCGGGCTATAACTCCAATAGCCGATTCTATGAGGCATCACAAAATATCCTCGGCATGAAACCCACCGAGTACCGCGCAGGGGGGGCCAATGTGGATATCAAATTCGCACTGGGCGAAAGCGCGCTGGGCTCGATCCTGGTGGCCAGAAGCGCGCGCGGCATTTGCGCGATTTTATTGGGCGATGACCCTAATGTGCTGGTGGAGAGCTTTCAGGACCAGTTCCCCAACGCCAACCTGATTGGCGGCGACGCCGAGTTCGAGGCGCTGGTGGCCACTGTCGTCGGCTTTGTCGAATCGCCGGGCACCGGTTTTGCGCTGCCGTTGGACATCCGTGGCACCGTATTTCAGGAACGGGTTTGGCAGGCGCTGAGGGATATTCCTGCAGGAACGACCGAGACATACGCCCAGGTCGCCGCGCGGATAGGTATGCCCAGTGCCACCCGCGCAGTGGCTAACGCATGCGGGGCCAATAAACTCGCAGTGGCGATTCCATGCCATCGCGTGGTGCGCAGTGATGGATCCTTGTCTGGCTACCGTTGGGGGGTGGAGCGTAAGCGCAAGTTGATCGAGCGCGAGAAAAGCATGCACGCTGCACACGTTGTCGGATGAACTGCACCGGATAGGGACTGGACGGGGGGAGGGTGCGTAATGAGGCGTTGGAAAGTCATGGATTCCCACGGCAAGCCTGCCCTCAGTTCCAAGCCGGGCCAGTTTGGCGGGCATAAAGGAAGCAAGATCTACGGGCACCTGGACTGCCCGGCTGCACTGCGGGCATTGAGTAAAGGCGGGTATGTGAAGGATCGTGTGTTTTTTATCGATGAACAGACCGCACGATTGGCAGGCTATCGCCCCTGCTTTCGATGCATGCCCGCCAGTCATCGTGAGTGGAAGCTGACAATTGAAGGGCACATAAGGGGGCGTGTGATAACGGAAGAATGTGAACCTTAGACTATCGGTGTATCCGCGTTTTCAACTTGATCAAGCACGCAACTTAGCAGGCCAGTACTGTTAAGTAATAGGACAGCCACGATTACGTAAATACTACTGAGGTTCATGGGCCATCCCCTGAAGTCAGGCCCATGAAACGTCGCTTGCCAGGCTCGGCGCCCGGCAACTTACTTATTGCGCGGTTTTCAACTTGACCACATCACCGGAAATTTTGGTGGTGTAGCCGTTCAGTACCCAGGCCCAGAACCATTTTTCCTGCACTTGGGTGTTGATCATCGCGTCGCCGCCTTTGGCCTTGATGGCTGCATCCTGGGCGCGGACGAAGCGGCTGTTCTGGCCGATCGGGATAATACCCAGCAGCATGATGCCGGTGGCGCTGGCTTCGCTGTGGCCGAGCACGGTGTATTGGCTGGCGTCGTATTGCTGGGTTTTCATGGCGGTGCCGGTGCAACCTGCCAGGGTGAAACCAAGAACGGCTGCTGCAACTACTTTACTGATGTACTTCACGCGTAACTCCATGGGCTGAATCTCGAGATTCAATTCTCGAGGCGCGATACTTTAATCGCTCAGAGGGCGGATTGAAATCAGCGCGCCAAGGTTTCATTTTATGTGGCGGCAGTCAGGCCCCCTCCCACATTTGCTCGCGCTCGGTCAGAGATGCAGCCATGCCAGGCTACCCAGCACCACGGCCACACCGCCGGCCGAATACGCCATGCGCTTGAGCCATTCCTTGCGCGTGAGCAAGGTGATCGCCGCCAGTGAGATCGCGATCTGAATCGCCGTCATCGCCTGGGCCCAACGATGGTGCTGGTGCAGCGCTTCTTCGGATTTGCGGTCCCA
This sequence comes from Pseudomonas sp. R4-35-07, assembly GCF_003852235.1. Classification (NCBI taxonomy): domain Bacteria; kingdom Pseudomonadati; phylum Pseudomonadota; class Gammaproteobacteria; order Pseudomonadales; family Pseudomonadaceae; genus Pseudomonas; species Pseudomonas sp. R4-35-07. Next base: position 4,282,665 of record NZ_CP027732.1, on the reverse strand, counting down.
TTCCAGGGAGGTGGCTTCAAGCTTCTCGGCCTGTTTGCGCACCTCTTCCTTCTGGCTTTTATAGCGCTGGATTTCGTCGTTGTAGTGGGCGGCATCCACGCCGGGAATATGTGTGGCCAGTTCCGCCAGGTTCTGGCGGCTGGATTTGGCCTGATAGTAATTCCATTGGTTGGCGGCTTCGGTCTTGATGATCGCGGCGTTGTTTTTGTCCATCGCCGCCTCGCTTTCGCTGGAGCCGGCCTGGTAGCTGAGCATGGCGCCAACGGTGGCCATGATCGCGGTCATCACCGCGATACGGCTGGCGAAGGTGTCGCCACGGCCGTGGGCATGTTCGGTGGTGTGTTCGAGGTGCTTTTCGTGGGGGCTGGGGACTTCGAAAGCTTCGGACATGGCGGCGTCTACGAGGGGGCAGAGGGAGCCTGATTCTTCACCAGTGCAGCTGTCTCAACGCTGTCGATAACGTCGGATCAGGTGCATGTACAGCACGAGGTCATAGCTCAAGTTGACAGGCGTTTATACCAAATGCCTTGGCAATCTTTTCCCGCGTGGTCCGACGCGGTTTGTTTACCGCTTCTTGCTGGGCAAATGCAGATTGTGAAATGCCCAGTCGCTTGGCGACTTCTTCCTGGGTGAGGTTCAGGTGCTCGCGCCAGGCACGTATAGGCGTAGCTCCATCCACCAAGCGACTGACGACAGCATGAGGAATAAGATTCGGGTCGTTTTGCTGGGCCACATAGTGTTCATAGGGAATCACCACGAAGGCTGGCTTGCCCTCGGTATTGTGGATGATCTGTACGGCAGTAGGTTCGCTCGTCACGTTTCTTGACCTCTTGAATGCTGACCACATGGATGTCCCCGTCCCAGTCGAACACTACGCGGTAATGACCTACCCGAAGCCGATAGCCGTGGGGGTAATTAACCAGCTTCTTGACATTGACTGCGTCGGGCATGCGCTCAAGCGCCGACACCGCATCGCGTACCTGTTGCTGATGATAGGTATGCAACCGAAGCAGCTGTTTGACGGATTTACGGGTCCAGTGAATCGAATTCATTGGAGGTTAATAAGTCTTTTATAAGGTTTGCAAGGTGTATTTTCGGGCCTTGGTGAAAGGCTGATCGCTGCCACACACAAACCCTAGACGTGCGCCGCGCGCGCCGGTCGATAAAACTGTTGCCTGGTATGAATACCCGATCCAGGCTTCAGGAAGGTTGCCTGCAAGCAACCAGGGCCGTTATTGTGCTGAATCCTTTTAGTCCTTCCTCCAGGGTTCTGTTGTGATGAACGCACCGCATACCGCTGTCCCGATCAAGGCTGTGATTTTCGATATGGACGGGTTGTTGCTGGACACCGAAGGCATCTACACCGAAGTCACGCAGATCATCGCCGAACGCTATGGCCGCACCTATGACTGGAGCATCAAGCAGCACATCATTGGCCGCGGTGCCCAGGATTTGGCGGACTATGTGGTCAAGGCGCTGGACTTGCCGATCACGCCGGCTGAGTTTCTGCAGATTCGTGAACCGCTGATGAGCGAGCGTTTCCCCAAAGCCCTGGGCATGCCCGGTGCCGAGGCGTTGGTGCGGCATTTGAAGGCGCATAACATCCCGATTGCGGTGGGCACCAGTTCGTCGCGCAACTCGTTCGGCCACAAGACCACCTTGCACCGCGAGTGGTTTGGCCTGTTCGACACCATCGTGACCGCCGACGACCCGGAAGTCGGTGCCGCCAAGCCTGCGCCGGACATCTTTCTCACTGCCGCGCGCCGCCTGGGTGTGGCGCCCGAGGATTGCCTGGTCTTCGAGGACTCGCCGTTCGGCGTGACGGCGGCGAAAGCGGCGCACATGACCGCCATCGCCGTGCCCGATGAGGCCATGGCCGACAGCAAATATGAGCATGCCGACCAGATCATCCGCAAACTTGCCGATTTCGACCTGGCCGCCTACGGCCTGCCGCCTATGACTTGATTCAACCCGGAAAAATGTGGGAGGGGGCTTGCTCCCGATAGCGGTGTATCAGCCAACTTATCAATAGCTGATCCACCTCAATCGGGGGCAAGCCCCCTCCCACATGGGTTGTGCCGTGTTGCTAAATCTCAGGCGCTGAAACCACCGTCGATGGTCAAGCTGGCGCCTGTGATGTACCCGGCTTCCGGCCCGGCAAGGTACGCGACGAAGCTGGCAATTTCCTCCACATGCCCATACCGACCCACCGCCATCAGCCCAATCAAGCTCTCGGCAAAATCACTGTTCGCCGGATTCATGTCGGTATCCACCGGCCCTGGCTGCACGTTATTGATGGTGATACCTCGTGGCCCCAGGTCGCGCGCCAGGCCTTTGGTCAAACCGACCAACGCCGCCTTGCTCATCGCGTACGGACCACCACCGCCAAACGGCATGCGCTCGGCATTGGTGCTGCCGATATTGATCACCCGGCCGCCTTCGCCCATGTGCTTGGCGGCCTCCTGAGTGGCGATAAAGACGCTGCGCACGTTGATTGCCAGGGTCTGATCGAAGTCTTCCAGCTTGAACGCTTCCAGCGGCGCGATGGTCAGCACTCCTGCATTGTTCACCAAAATATCCAGGCGCCCGAAGGTGTCGACTGTGACGTTGACTGCGTTGCGAATCGCCGTGGCATCGGCGCTGTCGGCCTGGATCGCCAGGGCTTTGCCGCCTGCGCTGATCACGCTGTTCTGCAAGGCTTCAGCCTTGGCGGCCGAGTTGATGTAGGTAAAGGCAACGGCGGCGCCTTGCGCGGCGAGGCGCTTGACGATGGCTGCGCCGATGCCGCGGGAACCGCCTTGAACCAAGGCGACTTTGTCAGTGAGGGTAGATGGGGTCATGTCGATCTCCAAGTAGTTGATGAGCCGAGTATCGACCTCCCTCGCCGGTACCGGTAGAGCGTGATTGCTATAGTCTGTGTAAACCAAAAGTTTAGAGTGGGGCGATATGGAAAGCTTTGGCAGTATCGAATGCTTTGTGCGCAGCGCCGAAGGCGGCAGCTTCGCGGAGGCTGCGCGGCACCTGAGCCTGACGCCGGCAGCGGTCGGCAAAAGCGTGGCCAAGCTGGAAGCGCGCCTGGGCGTCAGGCTGTTTCAGCGCAGCACCCGCCGCCTGACCTTGACCGAAGCCGGCAAGCTGTTCCTCGACGAGGTCAGCGGCAGCCTCACCACGATTCAAAACGCCGTGGCCAACCTGGCCAGCGCCGAAGGGCGGCCGGTGGGTACGCTGAAGGTCAGCATGGGCACCGTATTTGGCAATCGGTATGTGGTGCCGTTGCTGGGTGAGTTCATGCGACGTTTCCCGGCTATCAGCCCGGATTGGCATTTCGATAACCGCCAGGTCGACTTGATCGGCCAGGGCTTTGACGCCGCGATTGGCGGTGGCTTCGAACTGCCTCAAGGCGTGGTGGCGCGCAAGTTGACGCCGGCGCACCGGGTGCTGGTGGCTTCACCGGCTTACCTGGCGCAACGCCCTGCGGTGCGTACGCCCGAGGATTTATCGCGCTGCCATGGCATCTTGATCCGCTCACCGCAAACCGGCAGGGTGCGCTCATGGCAACTGACCCACCGCGAGCGCGAGCACAGCCCCCTGGTGCTCAAACCCGCAATGACCATGAGCGATTCGGAAGCCGCCTGCTGCGCCAGCGCCCAAGGGCTGGGCATTGCGTTGGTCAGCATGCCGATGGCTGTGCCGTTCCTCGACAGCGGCGCGGTGGTGCGGGTGTTGCCGGACTGGTATGTGGACGACGGCAATATCTCCATCTACTACGCCGAGCACAAACTACTGCCGGGCAAGACCCGGGCGTTTGTGGATTTTGTGATCGAGCAGTTTGTCGAGCAGCAATTGAGCCGCAGATTCAGTGCGGTCGCAAAGTAAACAGAATTCCAACTGTGGGAGGGGGCTTGCCCCCGATTGCGGTGTGTCAGCCAACATATTCATTGGCTGATCCGCCGCATCGGGAGCAAGCCCCCTCCCACAGTTGATCTTCAGTGGCCGAACTTGCCGGGCCAACCTATGACTTTCTTCGGCCTCGGCGTGGCATAGGTCCTGATCTTCGACGTCGACAACCCCAACCGCACCAGCGACTCAGCGATAGTCACCGCCGCCGTCACCCCATCCACCACCGGCACCCCGGTGCGCTGGCGAATCTGCTCGTCCAGCCCGGCCATGCCGCCGCATCCCAGGCAGATTACTTCTGCCTTGTCCTCAAGGATGGCCAGTTCCGCCTGGCGCACGATGGCTTGCATGGCGGCCAGTGGGTCTGCTTCCAGCTCCAGCACCGCCATGCCGCTGGCGCGCACTGAGGCGCAGCGCTGGTACAGGCCGGCGAGTTTCAGCCGGTCTTCGATCAACGGCACTGTGCGGTCCAGGGTGGTCACCACCGAGTAGGCGTGGCCCAGGAACATCGCCATGCTGGCTGCGGCCTCGGTGATATCCACCACCGGCACGTTGAGCAATTCCTGCAGGCCTTCGCGGCCATGCTCGCCGTAGCCGGCCTGGATCACCGCATCGAATGGCTGGTCGTAGGCCATTACGCGATCCATTACCGCGATGGCGGCCAGGTAGCTTTCAAAGTTGCCCTCCACCGACTCGGCGCCGAAGTAGGGCGTGAGCCCGACAATCTCGGTGCCCGGCGAAGCCACGTTGCGTGCCTGTTGAGCAATGGTTTGTGTGATGGATTCGGTGGTGTTGACGTTGACCACGAGGATGCGCATGGAAGCTCCTTGTTTAATGACTGGCGTTATCGACTGCAATGCTTTCGCCGCTGACATCGGCGTAGAACGGCTGGCGCTTGGCGATCAGCAGGTACAGCAACCCTGCAATACCGGCGCCAAACAGCCAGGAGAACGGCGAGACGCTGGCAAACCCAGGCAACAATGCCAACAGGATGGCGATCACCGCTGCCGGAACGAACGCCGCCACCGCGCGCAGATTCACGCCCCGGCTGTAGTAATAAACGCCCTGCGCGTCTTCGCTATACAGCTGCGGCACATCCACCTGGCTTTTGCGGATCAGCCAGTAGTCAACCATGATCACCCCATACAACGGCCCCAGCAGCGCGCCCAGCCCGGAAAGGAAATACACGATCACCAGCGGGCTGTTGTAGAGGTTCCACGGCAGGATCAGCACCGCCACGGTGGCGCTGATCAGGCCCGCGCGGCGGAAGTTCAGGTACTTGGGCGCCAGGTTGCTCAGCACAAACGCTGGTGCGACGAAGTTGGCCATGATATTCACCGCCACGGTAACGATCAGGAAGGCCAGGCAGCCGAGCACGAGAAAGAAGGTATTGGGAATGGCGGCGATGATTTCAGTCGGGCTTTCAATTACCCGGCCATTGAGCTGGAACTGTCCGCCGCACAGCAGCACGGTGATGGCGGCGAACACCAGGATATTCACCGGCAGGCCCCAGAAATTACCCACCAGGATCGTCCTGCGGCAGGGCGAGGAGCGGGCGAAGTCGCAGAAGTTAAGGATCAGCGTGCCGTAGATCGCCAACCACAGCGCACCCCCGGCAAAGATATTGCGCCACATCTCGCCGCCGCTGAGCGGTTCGCGGATCGACCAGGCAATGTTGCCGCCTGCCTGGAAGTACATCCAGCCGGCCAGCGAGGCCACGGTGAGCAGAATCACTGGCCCGGCAAACCCCTCATAGCGACGTACCATTTCCATGCCGTAGGCCAGGATCACCAGTTGCACCAGCCAGATCGCCACGAAGCAAGCCCAGCCGAGCGATGACAGGCCGAGGATCGCGTTGTGATCATAGTCGGCAAACCCTGGATGAACGGCCGTCAACAACACACGGAAAACCACCGAAGCCAGGTAGGTCTGAATACCGAACCAGGCAATCGCAATCACGGCGCGGATCAACGCCGGAATCTGTGCTCCATGAATACCGAAGCTGATACGGCTGATCACGGGAAACGGCACGCCGGTCTTCTGGCCCATGTACCCCGACAAGTTCATGAAAAAGTACACCAGTGCCGCACCGATCCCCAGGGACAACAGGATCTGCCAGCCGCCCAGGCCCAATGCATACAAGCCGATGGCAAATGAATAATTGGCGATGTTGTGTACGTCATTGGTCCACAGCGCAAAGATGCTGTAGCGCCCCCAGCGACGGCCTTCGATCTTGGTCGGGGCGAGGTCCTTGTTGTGCAGGCGTGAGCTGAGTACCAACGGGCCGGGGCTTGCCGCGTCGGTATTCAGGACGGAGGAGGGCAGATCCAGCGCGATGTCATTGGAGAGGCTTGTACGCATTCCGGCAGGCTCCAGCGCATCCGCAGCAGAACGGCAGATGGCAAAGTGTATGTAGGTTTTGTATTTATTGTATACAAAGCGTATTTCACCTTAAGCCACATGCGTGCCAGTTTTGGGACTATCAAACCTACGGTTAATTTTGTTTTTATCGCTGATTGAAATAACTGGCTGAATTGAAAGCGATATAAATTGACCGTTTGAACAGCTATTTATTTTTATGAGGAAGAGGTCAGACTCAGGAGGGCAAAAATAGAGAGGAAAGAAGTGTTACGTTTTGGTGCGATTCATACTGGATTGCACACATAAATGGCACCGATGGTTACAGCTATGTGTACATTTTCATCGCCAACACAGAACAAATGTGGGAGGGGGGCTTGCCCTCGATAGTGCCGGATCAGTCACCCCATACAGTGCCTGACACTATGCCATCGGGAGCAAGCCCTCTCCCACAGGTTAACTGTGTCAGGCCTTCGTCTTGCTGATGATATTCCCCGCATGCAGCCCGCATTCCTTCTGCGTGGCTTCCTCCCACCACCAGCGACCTTCGCGCTCATGCTGGTTCGGCAGCACAGGACGGGTGCAAGGCTCGCAGCCGATGCTGATAAAACCGCGTTCATGCAGGCTGTTATAGGGCAGCTCCAGCATGCGGATATAACCCCAGATCTCCTCGCTGGTCATTTGCGCCAGCGGGTTGAACTTGTACAGGGTACGTTCAGGGGTAGAAAACGCCGTATCGATTTCCAGCGCGGCCACCTGGCTGCGGGTGCCCGGGCTCTGGTCGCGGCGCTGGCCGGTGGCCCAGGCACGCACGCCTGCCAGTTTGCGGCGCAGCGGTTCGATCTTGCGTATGCCACAGCACTCGCCATGACCGTCCTTATAGAAGCTGAACAGGCCCTTCTCCTTGACGAAGGGTTCCAGCTTGCTCTGGTCCGGCGAGATCAGTTCGATGTCGATCTTGTAGAACTCACGCACCTGTTCGATGAACCGGTAGGTTTCCGGGTGCAGGCGACCGGTGTCGAGGCTGAACACCTTGACGTTCTTGTTCAGCTTCCAGGCCATGTCCACCAGCACCACATCCTCGGCGCCGCTGAAGGAAATCCACAGGTCGTCACCGAACTGGCTGAACGCCAGCTTGAGGATGTCCTGAGCGGACTTGTTGGCATAGGTCGTGGCGAGTTCAACGACGTCGAAGGCTTGGTTCATCAGGACGGTTCCTACAGGTCAGTGGCGCTGAGCGCTCTATAGGGGGCGATGGTATCAAAATCTACCCTGCGTTGCGGCGGCGTGCTTGAGTCGCTAGAGTTCGGCAGTCCTTTTGCTCGCTCAACTTGAATAATACGAACGGAGTGTCCTGTGGAAATTGCCTGTCTCGACCTGGAAGGGGTACTGGTTCCGGAAATCTGGATCGCCTTCGCCGAAAAAACCGGTATCCAATCCCTGCGCGCCACCACCCGTGACATTCCCGACTACGACGTGTTGATGCAGCAGCGCCTGCGTATCCTCGATGAGCACGGGCTCAAGCTTGCCGATATCCAGGAAGTGATTGCCACCCTCAAGCCCCTGGACGGCGCCATCGAGTTCGTCAACTGGCTGCGCGAGCGCTTCCAGGTGGTGATCCTCTCCGACACCTTCTACGAATTCTCCCAACCGCTGATGCGCCAGCTGGGCTTTCCGACCCTGCTCTGTCATCGCCTGATTACCGATGAAAACGACCGGGTGGTCAGCTACCAACTGCGCCAGAAAGATCCCAAGCGCCAGTCGGTATTGGCGTTCAAGACGCTGTACTACCGAGTGATTGCGGCGGGGGATTCCTATAACGACACCACCATGCTGGGTGAGGCAGACCGAGGGATTCTGTTCCATGCGCCGGAGAATGTGATTCGCGAGTTTCCGCAGTTTCCGGCGGTGCATACATTTGAGGATTTGAAGCGGGAGTTTATCAAGGCGTCCAGCCGACAGTTGAGCCTGTAAATTATCTGGTGCGGTTGATGGCTTCATCGGGAGCAAGCCCTCTCCCACATGGCCCTCCCAGCTGCGCCTAAATGCCCGCCAGTAACCGTTCATATGGGATACACAATCCCTCATGCAGGCGTTTGATCATCGCCAGGCTCAGCTTGCGCTTGCCGTTCAACACTTCTGAAACTCGCCCGCTGGGCCCAATGAAGGGCTCCAGATCGCGGGCAGTCAAGCCCATTTGTTCCATGCGGAATTTGATCGCTTCCACTGGGTCCGAAGGCGGCATCGGAAAGTGTTCCGCCTCGTACTTCTCGATCAGAACAGCGAGAATTTCCAGCTCGTCACCTTCGGCACTGCCGATGGCCGCTCCCCAAATCTGCTCGACGCGCGCGAGCGCAGCGGACAGGTCTTCTTGAGAGTGAATAGGTTTGATGTTCATTACACGGTCTCCGCATTGATTGTGTCGTACTGCGCGTGGGTGCCGACAAAGCGGATGAAGCCAAGCTGTCGCTCATAATCGATCAACATGATCACCCGGTACTTGTTGCCGCCCACGTTGAATACAACCCTGCCGCTTTTGAGGATGCTTGCAGTCCTGAGCTCGGCCTTGAGTGCCTGTGGTGTTAGGTAAAGGGTCTTTTCCATATGGCGATACCACTCGACCAAGGGCGTTTTTGCATCGGCAGTAGCCGGGTGGCTTTCCCAGAACCTTCGTAAGGTTGAGAGGGCGATTATTCGCATCGCTCATTCCTCCCATATTGGGAGATATTAGTGCCGAGTAGATGAGCGTGCAATCCCTGAAACAAGTTCTGACGATTGAGGGGCATATGTGATCCTTCACAGACGGCCGTTGGGCGGCGGAAGTCGGACGCTATCGCGCCGCTCACTGTTGGTCCATTACCGTTCTGATTCAGGTTTTTTCGTGCCGAAGTCGCTGCCCTCAGCGGCAGGAGTGGCTTGGGTGTTAGAGGCCTTCCAACGTGTGTAACAACACCTGTACCTTGGTCAGCGACTCTTGATACTCCGCCTCCCACTGCGAGTCCGCCACGATCCCGCCGCCGCCCCAGCAGCACACCTGTGCGTCCTTGACCAGCAAACTGCGGATGGCGATAGAGCTGTCCATTTCGCCGCGCACGTCCAGATACATCAGCGAACCGCAGTACAGACCGCGGCGGGTCGGTTCCAGTTCGTCGATGATCTGCATGGCGCGGATCTTCGGCGCACCGGTGATGGAGCCGCCGGGGAAGCTGCCGGCGATGAGGTCGAGGGCATCTTTATCGTCTGCCAATGTGCCGGTGACGCTGCTCACCAGGTGGTGCACGTTGGGGTAGCTTTCCAGGCTGAACAACTCGGGTACTTTTACCGAGCCGATACGGCAACTGCGGCCGAGGTCGTTGCGCAGCAGGTCGACGATCATCAGGTTTTCTGCGCGATCCTTGGGACTGGCCAAGAGTTCGGCGGCGTGCGCAGCGTCTTCATGCGGCGTCGGGCCACGAGGGCGGGTGCCTTTGATCGGGCGGGTTTCGACCTGGCGCTGGCTGACCTTGACGAAGCGTTCCGGCGACAGGCTCAGCACCGCGCCACCTTCCGGCAGGCTCTGGAACCCGGAAAACGGCGTCGGGCAGGCCTCGCGCAGCGCGCAATAGGCGGACCATGGATCACCGATGCAGGGCGCGCGAAAGCGCTGGGCGAAGTTGACCTGGTAGCAATCGCCGGCCTGGATATAGTCCTGAATACGCACGATGGCCTGCCGATAGGCCTCGGCCGTCAGGTCCGGTGCCATGGGACCTTGCAACTTGAACGCCGCAGACGTGTCGACGACGGCGGCGCTGAACAGGCTGATCAGGCGTTGCCGTTCGCTGTCTGCAAGGCTGGGGTGGAACACCAGTTGGCTGGACTGCGCAGCGTGATCGCTGATCAGCGCCCAGGCATACAGTCCCAAGCGCGCGTCCGGCAGGTGCAAGTCGTCTACCGCCAGGTGCGGCATCTGTTCCAGGTGTCGGCCGAAATCGTAACTCAGATAGCCGATCAAGCCTCCGGCAAACGGCAGCTCCAAGCCAGCGGGCAATGCCGCTTCGCCCAAGTGCGTCAGGCTTTTGCGCAAACGTTGCAGGAAATCGCCGCCGCTTTCGTCAGGCTCAACCGCCAAGGTCGCTTCAGGCCAGGCGCTGAGCAGGTCATAACGGCCACGCTCCGCCGTCGGTCGGCCGCTGTCGAGCAGCACCGCACCGGGCGCATGGCGAATCGCCGCAAAATACTCGGCGGGGTTGGCCCGATAGGGCAACAGGTAAACGGAACAGGTCGACATGCGGGGGTGAATCAGCCAGTGGCGCGAGGGGAGGGGATTGTAGTCCCCCGCAGGATTTGCTCCTAGAGGGGATGTCGGGGATAGACAGTTCGAAGGCCGGATCAGCCTTCCACGGGCGGTATATGGCCAAACATCTCTTGCACGAACTTCACCCGTTCTTCCGGCGTTTCGCTCACGCCAGCGGCTTTCAGTTCTTCCAGTCGCGCCTCCACCGCATGGGTGCGCAGAGTCAGGCCGCAGTCGTTGGCAATCTGGATATTCAGCCCCGGCCGCGCATTCAGCTCCAGGATCAGCGGGCCTTTTTCCTGGTCCAGCACCATGTCCACACCGATATAGCCCAGGCCGCACAGTTCATAGCAGCCGGCCGCGAGCTTCATGAAACCGTCCCAGTTGGGCAGTTGTACGCCGTCCACCGCGTTGGTGGTATCGGGGTGTTTGGTGATGATGTTGTTCAGCCAGGTGCCACGCAAGGTCAGGCCGGTGGCGAGGTCGACGCCCACACCTATCGCGCCTTGGTGCAGGTTGGCCTTGCCACCGGACTGGCGCGTCGGCAAGCGCAGCATCGCCATCACTGGGTAGCCCATCAGCACGATGATGCGGATATCTGGCACGCCTTCGTAGCTGATGCTCTTGAAGATCTGGTCGGGTACCACGCGGTATTCGATCAAGGCGCGATCGCGGTGGCCGCCGAGGGAGTACAGGCCGGTGAGAATGCTGGAAATCTGGTGCTCGATTTCTTCATGGCTGATGATCTTGCCGGACACCGTGCGATAGCGCCCCTCAAAGCGGTCCGCCACCACCAGGATGCCGTCGCCGCCGGCGCCCTGGGCGGGCTTGATCACGAAGTCGCTGCGCCCACCGATGATTTCGTCGAGCTTGTCGATTTCCTTCTCGGTGGAAATCACCCCATACATTTGCGGCACATGGATACCGGCCGCCATGGCCCGTTCCTTGGTGATGATCTTGTCATCCACGATCGGGTACAGGCTGCGCTTGTTGTACTTGAGCACGTAGTCGGCGTTACGCCGGTTGATGCCCATGATCCCCCGCGCTTCCAGGGCCTTCCAGGTCTTCCAGAAGCCGAACATTAGGAGTCAGCCTTCAGGAATGCCTTGAAACGTACCAGTTCGGTCAGGCGGTAGCCGCGATAACGGCCCATGGCCAGCATGAAGCCCACCAGGATCAGCAGGATCGCCGGGAAGGTGAACACGAAGTAGATCAGCTCCGGCACGCTCATGATGATGTGCGCCAGGGATGCCGCGAACAGCGTGCCGATCGCCACTTTCAGCGCATGGTTGGCGCCGCGCTCTTCCCAGGTGATCGACAGGCGTTCGATGGTCATGGTCAGGATCACCATCGGGAACAGCGCTACCGACAGGCCCCGCTCCAGGCCCAGCTTGTGGCTGAACAGGCTGATGGCGGCAATCAGCACCACCACGAAGGTCAGCACCACCGACAGCCTCGGCAGCATCTGCAGTTTCAAGTGCTCAAGGTAGGACCTGAGCGACAGCCCCAGCGCGGTGATGATTGTAAACAGCACAATCCCGAAACCCAGTTGCGTCTCGCGGAAGGCCAGGGCAATCAGCACCGGGGTAAAGGTGCCGAGGGTCTGCAGGCCGATCAGGTTGCGCAGGATCAGGATCACCAGCACGCCAATCGGGATCATCACCATGATCATGAACGTCTGCTGGGTTTGCAGCGGCAGGCCGTACAGCGAGTATTCGAGGAAGTTGGCGTCGGTGTTTTCGTCGGTCAGCTTGGCCAGGCGAATCGCGTTCATTTCGCTGTTGTTCAGGCTGAAGGTCACCATGGCTTTCTTGCCGCCATCGACCGTGATCAGGTTTTCATCGCCGGTCCACCACAGCAGGCGGTCGGCGGGCAGGCCTTGTTCGCCGGTTTCCGGGTTGAAATACAGCCAGTCGTTCCCGTTGAAGCTGCGCAACCACAGCTCCGGAGATTGCGGCTGGTCGGCGACGAGGCGGATGGTGTGGACTTTTTCCACCGGCACATGGGCGATGGACAGCAGCAATTCAACGATCTTGGCCTTGTGCGACGTCGACGGGTCGCCCGCCAGCAGCAGTTTCACATTGTCGTCGTTGAGATTGTTGGTGCGCTTGATGGCTTCGGTAATAAAGGTCTCGACGTCTGCCGAGTGCTGGCGAATCGGCGCGAGCAAGGCTTCGGCGGCGATTTTTTCCGGGCCTTCCACGGCAATGCTGTCGCGGAACGTCGGGCCTTTGATCTTGACCTTCTCACCGCTGTAGCGCTTGGTCAGCACCAGGCGGTAATACAGGGTCTGGTTGCCCTTGGCGCGGCGCGCCGACCAGGTGACCTTGCGGTTACCGTCGGCGCGATTGACGCTCACCCCGTAGTTGTTCGAAATAAAGCTCTCATTGAGGCTGACGAAGTCGCGGCTCAACGGCGGCACGAACATCGAAACCTTCACCGGGTCCTTGGGGTTGGCGACGAACTCGACCTTCGCGTCGATGTTCCACAAGTCATCGGTGGCGTCCTCGGTGACAGGGATGCCCAGCACGAAGATCTGGTAGGCGGTGACCGAAATACCCAGCACCACCAAAATGGTGATCAGGATTTTCAGGTGCAGGGTCAGAGAGCGCATTCGGTTTACTCGGCGGTATGAGCGTCGGCGGCGCAGGCAGGTTTGCCTGCTGCATATTTAAGGCTGGGGTCGATCAGCGCATCAAAGCGCTTGAGCGCTTCGGAGCCGATCAGCAGCGGGTATTGGAAGGTGCTGCGGTCAGTCAAGTTCACTTCGATGCTGCGTAAAGCGCTGCCCATGCAGATATCCAGGGCAATCACCGGACGAGCGGTGTACTGCTTATCCTCATCGGGGTCGTAATCATCGGCACGGCGCTTGATCTTGCTGACGCGGGCCAGTGGACGTTCGATGGGGTGGGAATGGGCGGCGTCGATGGCCAGGTAGAAGCGTACCCAGGATTCCCCGTTGCGCTTGAAGCGTTTGATATCGCGTGCACTCAGCGAGGCGGTCTTGGCGCCTGTGTCGAGCTTGGCCGCAACTTCCAGGTCGAGGCCCGCCAGCTTGGCGTATTCATTCAGGCCATACACGGTTTTCTCGGCGGCAACGCCAAGGCTCGGTAGGGACAGTAGGCATAACAGTAGGGGGAAGGGCTTGAGTCTCATAATTCCTGAGGCGATGCAGTGCGAAATTCAAGGCGACTGGCATTACTGCGCAAGCTCCCTCGTGCGCCATTTCATCTAGCGATGTCAGGCAAATGCGGCGGGCATTCTAACATGATGCTTTTTTGGCGCCAGCGCTGGCAGGCGGCCATGCTCTTGGATCCACGCCGGAGGTTATTAGACGATTGTCGACAATGTTGATTTATTCTTTGACTAGTCAGGGGTAATTGACTAGTTTTTGCAGCATTGCTTTTAAAGGTGTCGACAATATGCTGGATCAAACGGAATCTCCGCCGGCGCTGTCGGACGAATCCCAAACTATGTCGGAAAACGTTTTCCGGCGAATCCAGGCCGCCATCGTCAAGGGCGAGATCGCCCCAGGCTCCAAGATTTCCGAACCGGAGCTGGCGCGCACCTATGGCATCAGCCGTGGCCCGCTGCGCGAGGCGATTCACCGCCTGGAAGGCCAGCGCCTGCTGGTGCGGGTGCCCCACGTCGGCGCCCGCGTGGTGTCGTTGAGCCACGCCGAGCTGGTCGAGCTCTATGAAATCCGCGAGTCATTGGAAGGCATGGCGTGCCGGCTGGCGGCCGAGCGCATGACCGACGCGGAAATCGAAGAGCTGCGCCAGGTATTGCACACCCATGAACGGGATGCCGCGTTTCAGGCCGGTGTCGGCTATTACCAGCAGGAAGGCGACTTCGATTTTCATTACCGGATCATCCAGGGCGCCGGCAACCGCACCCTGACCCAGATGCTCTGCGGCGAGCTGTACCAATTGGTGCGCATGTACCGCATCCAGTTTTCCGCCACCCCCAATCGTCCACGCCAGGCCTTTGCCGAGCATCACCGCATTCTTGACGCGATTGCCGATCGCGACGGTGAACTGGCCGAACTGTTGATGCGCCGGCATATCGGCGCTTCCAAACGCAACATCGCCCGTCACTTTCCGGACGGCGCTCCCCAATAAATAGAGGTGAGTCATGAGTTCCACGAACAAGAGCACCCCAGGCCAGCGTTTCCGTGACGCGGTCGCCAGTGAACAGCCGCTGCAGGTGGTTGGCGCAATCAATGCCAACCACGCCTTGCTGGCCAAGCGCGCCGGCTTCAAGGCGATCTATCTGTCAGGCGGCGGCGTGGCTGCCGGCTCCCTGGGCGTACCGGACCTGGGCATCACCGGCCTGGATGACGTGCTGACCGACGTACGCCGCATTACTGACGTATGCGACCTGCCGCTGCTGGTGGACGTGGACACCGGTTTCGGTTCCTCGGCGTTCAACGTGGCGCGCACCGTCAAGTCGATGATCAAGTTCGGCGCGGCGGCCATCCACATCGAAGACCAGGTCGGCGCCAAGCGCTGTGGCCATCGGCCCAACAAAGAGATCGTGTCTCTGCAGGAAATGGTCGACCGCATCAAGGCCGCCGTGGACGCGCGCACCGATGACAGCTTCGTGATCATGGCCCGCACCGACGCCCTGGCCGTGGAAGGTTTGGAATCCGCCTTGGAGCGCGCCGCCGCGTGCATCGAGGCCGGTGCCGACATGGTGTTCCCGGAAGCCATCACTGAACTTGATATGTACAAGCTGTTCGCATCGCGGGTGAAAGCGCCGATCCTGGCCAACATCACCGAATTCGGCGCGACCCCGCTGTTTACCACCGAACAGTTGAAATCTGCCGATGTTTCCATCGTGCTGTACCCGCTCTCGGCCTTCCGCGCCATGAACAAGGCCGCCGAGAACGTCTACACCGCGATCCGCCGCGACGGTACGCAACAGAACGTGATCGACACCATGCAAACCCGCATGGAGCTTTACGATCGTATCGACTACCACACCTTCGAGCAGAAGCTCGACGCGCTGTTTGCCGCGAAGAAGTAGCAAGCGCGCCTCCTTGAATAACGACAAAATTGGAGAACAACCATGGCTGAAGCAAAAGTATTGAGTGGTGCCGGCCTGCGTGGCCAGGTGGCCGGGCAGACCGCACTGTCGACCGTCGGCCAGGCCGGCGCCGGCTTGACCTATCGCGGCTATGACGTGCGTGAACTGGCCGCCGATGCGCAATTTGAAGAAGTCGCCTACCTGTTGCTGTACGGCGAACTGCCGACCAGCGCCGAACTGGCGGCCTACAGCGCCAGGCTGAGCCAGCTGCGCGACTTGCCGCAAGCGTTGAAAGAAGTGCTGGAACGCATCCCCGCCGACGCCCACCCGATGGACGTGATGCGCACCGGTTGCTCGTTCCTGGGCAATATCGAGCCGGAAAAAGACTTCAGCGTGCAGCGTGACGTCACCGATCGCCTGCTCGCCGCGTTCCCGGCGATCATGTGCTACTGGTACCGCTTCAGCCACGACGGCAAGCGCATCGACTGCGTCACCGACGAGCCCAGCATCGGCGGGCACTTCCTGCACCTGCTGCATGGCAAGAAGCCGAGCGACCTGCACGTCAAAGTGATGAACGTTTCGCTGATCCTCTATGCCGAGCACGAATTCAACGCCTCGACCTTCACCGCCCGGGTGTGCGCGTCGACCTTGTCCGACCTGTATTCCTGCGTCACCGCCGCCATTGGTTCCCTGCGCGGCCCGCTGCACGGCGGCGCCAACGAAGCGGCGATGGAGATGATCGAGCGTTTCGGTTCGGCCGAAGAGGCCGTCGAAGGCACCCTCGGCATGCTGGCGCGCAAGGACAAGATCATGGGCTTTGGCCACGCCATCTACAAAGACAACGACCCGCGTAATGAAGTGATCAAGGGCTGGTCGAAAAAACTCGCTGACGAAGTGGGCGACACGGTGCTGTTTGCGGTTTCCGAAGCCATCGACAAGACCATGTGGGAGCAGAAGAAGCTGTTCCCCAACGCCGACTTCTACCATGCCTCGGCGTACCACTTCATGGGCATCCCGACCAAGCTGTTCACGCCGATCTTCGTTTGTTCGCGGCTCACCGGCTGGGCGGCGCACGTGTTCGAGCAACGCGCCAATAACCGCATCATCCGTCCAAGCGCCGAGTACACCGGCGTTGAGCAGCGCAAGTTCGTGCCAATCGAACGTCGCTGAAGATCGACGATCCTGAAGTGGTAACCGAATCAAATGTGGGAGGGGGCTTGCCCCCGATAGCAATCTGTCAGTTGATACAGCCGGCACTGAACCACCGCTATCGGGGGCAAGCCCCCTCCCACATTCTGATTGCATTTCACACCTGGATCAGTCGGCTCCTTTTGTAATACCGTGACCGAGTCCTGACGATGAACACTGAATTTCGCAAACCGCTCCCCGGCAGTCGCCTGGATTACTTCGACGCCCGCGCGGCTGTCGAGGCAATCACTCCCGGCGCCTACGCCACCTTGCCGTATACCTCCCGCGTACTCGCGGAAAACCTGGTGCGTCGTTGCGACCCGGCCAGCCTCAATGCCTCCCTGAGCCAGTTGATCGAGCGCAAGCGTGACCTCGATTTCCCATGGTTTCCGGCCCGCGTGGTGTGCCATGACATCCTCGGCCAGACCGCCCTGGTAGACCTCGCCGGCCTGCGCGACGCCATCGCCCTGCAAGGCGGCGATCCGGCGCAGGTCAACCCGGTGGTGCCGACCCAGTTGATCGTCGACCACTCCCTGGCCGTCGAAGCCGGTGGCGCCGACCCGCAGGCGTTCGAAAAGAACCGCGCCATCGAAGACCGCCGCAACGAAGATCGCTTCCACTTTATCGAGTGGACCAAGAAGGCCTTCAAGAACGTCGACGTGATCCCGCCCGGCAACGGCATCATGCACCAGATCAACCTGGAGAAAATGTCACCGGTGATTCAGGTGCGCGACGGTGTGGCCTTCCCGGACACCTGCGTCGGCACCGACAGCCACACCCCGCATGTGGATGCCCTGGGCGTGATCGCCATCGGTGTTGGCGGCCTTGAAGCCGAAAGCGTGATGCTCGGGCGTGCCTCATGGATGCGCCTGCCGGAAATTGTCGGGGTGCAGCTGACCGGCAAGCTGCAGCCGGGCATCACCGCCACCGATATGGTGCTGGCGCTGACCGAGTTCCTGCGCCAACAGAAAGTCGTCGGCGCATGGCTGGAGTTCTTCGGTGAAGGCGCTTCGGCCCTGACCTTGGGCGACCGCGCGACCATCTCCAACATGGCCCCGGAATACGGCGCCACCGCAGCGATGTTCTACATCGACCAGCAGACGATCGCCTACCTGAAGCTCACCGGTCGCGAAGAGGAACAGGTCGCTCTGGTGGAACAGTACGCACGCCACACCGGGCTGTGGGCCGACGAGCTGAAAGGCGCGCAATACGAGCGCGGCCTAACGTTCGACCTGTCCAGCGTGGTGCGCAACATGGCGGGCCCGAGCAACCCTCACGCCCGTGTCGCCACCCGCGACCTGGCGGCCAAAGGCATCAGCGGCCAGTGGGACGACGTACCGGGGCAAATGCCCGACGGCGCAGTGATCATTGCCGCCATCACCAGTTGCACCAACACCAGCAACCCGCGCAACGTGATCGCCGCCGGCCTGCTGGCGCGCAACGCCAACCGGCTCGGGCTGACGCGCAAGCCGTGGGTCAAGTCGTCCCTGGCGCCGGGCTCGAAAACCGTGGCCATGTACCTGGAGGAAGCCGGCCTGGGGCATGAGCTGGAAAAACTCGGTTTCGGGATAGTGGCCTTTGCCTGCACGACCTGCAATGGCATGTCCGGCGCGCTCGACCCGGTGATCCAGCAGGAAATCATCGACCGCGACCTCTACGCCACCGCCGTGCTCTCGGGCAACCGCAACTTCGATGGGCGTATTCACCCGTACGCCAAGCAGGCCTTCCTCGCTTCGCCGCCGCTGGTGGTGGCCTATGCGATTGCTGGCACCATTCGTTTCGATATCGAGAAAGACGTGCTCGGGCTCGACGCCGACGGCAAGGAAATCCGCCTGCAGGATATCTGGCCGAGCGACGAAGAGATCGACGCAGTGGTCAAGGCCTCGGTCAAGCCGGAACAGTTTCGCGCGGTGTACATCCCGATGTTCGCGATTCACGAAGACACCGGCCCCAAAGTCACCCCGCTGTACGACTGGCGCCCGCAAAGCACCTATATTCGCCGCCCGCCGTATTGGGAAGGGGCACTGGCCGGCGCACGTCCGCTCAAGGGCATGCGCCCGCTCGCGGTGCTGCCGGACAACATCACCACCGACCACCTGTCGCCCTCCAATGCGATCATGCCGGACAGCGCCGCCGGCGAGTACCTGGCGAAAATGGGCTTGCCGGAAGTTGACTTCAACTCCTACGCGACCCACAGGGGCGACCACCTGACCGCGCAGCGCGCCACTTTCGCCAACCCGAAACTGTTCAACGAAATGGTGCAGGAAAACGGCAAGGTCAAGCAGGGCTCCCTGGCGCGTATCGAACCGGAAGGCACGGTCACGCGCATGTGGGAAGCCATCGAAACCTACATGGAACGCAAGCAGCCGCTGATCATTATCGCGGGCGCCGACTACGGCCAGGGTTCGTCCCGCGATTGGGCGGCCAAGGGTGTGCGCCTGGCCGGTGTGGAGGCGATCGCTGCCGAAGGGTTCGAGCGCATCCACCGCACCAACCTGGTCGGCATGGGCGTGTTGCCCCTGGAATTCTTGCCGGGCACCGACCGCCACACCCTCAAGATCGACGGCAGCGAAACCTATGACGTGGTCGGCGAACGCACCCCGCGCGCGCAATTGACCCTGGTGATCAATCGCAGGAATGGCGAGCGTGTCGAAGTGCCGGTGACCTGCCGCCTGGACACCGCTGAAGAAGTGTCGATCTACGAGGCGGGCGGCGTGTTGCAACGTTTTGCCCAGGACTTTTTGGAATCGGCGGCGACGGCCTGAGGGGTTAACCATGGCACACGTAGCGCAAATCAAGATCCCCGCCACCTATATGCGTGGCGGCACCAGCAAGGGAGTTTTCTTCAGCCTCAATGACCTGCCGCCCTCGGCGCAGGTACCGGGCGCTGCCCGCGACGCCTTGCTGTTGCGGGTGATCGGCAGCCCCGACCCCTATGACAAGCAAATCGATGGCATGGGCGGCGCCACGTCCAGCACCAGCAAAACCGTGATCCTGGCCAAGAGCACGCGTGCCGGGCACGACGTGGATTACCTGTTCGGCCAGGTGTCCATCGACAAGCCGTTTGTCGATTGGAGTGGCAACTGCGGCAACCTCTCGGCGGCGGTCGGTTCGTTCGCGATCAGCGCCGGCCTGGTCGACCCAGGCCGTGTGCCCCACAACGGCGTGGCCGTGGTGCGCATATGGCAAGCCAATATCGGCAAGACCATCATCGCCCATGTGCCGATCACCGACGGCGCTGTGCAGGAAACCGGTGATTTTGAACTGGATGGCGTGACCTTTCCGGCTGCCGAAGTGCAGCTGGAATTCATCGACCCGGCGGCGGAAGAAGAGGGCGGTGGTGGCTCGATGTTCCCCACCGGCAACCTGATCGATGAGCTGGAAGTGCCCGGCGTCGGCACCTTCAAGGCCACCCTGATCAACGCCGGCATCCCGACGATTTTTATCAATGCTCAAGATTTAGGCTACACCGGCACTGAGTTGCAAGGCGCGATCAATGGCGACCCGAAAGCCCTGGCGATGTTCGAGACCGTGCGTGCCTATGGCGCGTTGCGCATGGGCCTGATCAAGCACCTGGACGAAGCAGCCCTGCGCCAGCACACGCCGAAGCTGGCGTTTGTGGCCAAGCCTGCGGATTACGTGGCGTCCAGTGGCAAGGCGATCAAGGCCGGTGATGTGGATTTGCTGGTGCGGGCGTTGTCCATGGGCAAATTGCACCACGCAATGATGGGCACGGCGGCGGTGGCGATCGGCACGGCGGCGGCGATTTCCGGCACCCTGGTCAACCAGGCGGCAGGTGGCATCGAGCGTAATGCCGTGCGCTTCGGGCATCCGTCGGGCACCTTGCGCGTCGGTGCCGAGGCGACTCAAGTGAACGGTGAATGGGTGGTGAAGAAAGCCATCATGAGCCGCAGTGCGCGGGTGTTGATGGAGGGGTTTGTGCGCGTTCCCGGTGACTCATTCTAAAACCTGGCACTGAGCTTTATGTGGGAGGGGGCTTGCTCCCGATAGCGGTGTGCCAGTCGACACATTCATCAACTGACCCACCCCCATCGGGAGCAAGCCCCCTCCCACAAGGGATCTCTATTCCAAGGCAGGCATCCAAGATCTGTCTTCAATAACCGTAAGCCGAGGACTGACCCCAACCCCTTTTTGGAGAACTGCCATGAGCGCCAACGTCGACCAGAACAATCGCCCCGACTACGATCAGGTCTTGCAGGATATTGCCGACTATGTCCTCACCTACCGGATCGAGTCCGAGGCCGCACTGGACACAGCCCGCAACTGCCTGATGGACACCCTCGGTTGCGGCCTGCTGGCCTTGCGCTTCCCTGAGTGCACCAAGCACCTGGGGCCGCTCGTCGAGGGCACGGTGGTACCGTTCGGGGCACGGGTGCCGGGCACTTCGTTGCGGTTGGACCCGGTCAAGGCCGCCTGGGACATCGGCTGCATCGTGCGCTGGCTCGACTACAACGACACCTGGCTCGCGGCTGAATGGGGTCATCCTTCGGACAACCTGGGCGGCATCCTCGCGGTGGCCGATCACCTGTCGCAAAAACGTGTGGCCCATGGCGACGCACCGCTGACCGTACGCGCGGTGTTGGAAGCCATGATCATGGCCCACGAAATCCAGGGCGTGATTGCCCTGGAAAACGCCTTCAATCGCGTCGGCCTCGACCATGTGCTGCTGGTGAAAGTCGCCTCCACTGCGGTCACCGCCAAGCTGATGGGCGCAGACCGTGAGCAACTGCTCGCGGCGTTATCCCATGCGTTCGTCGATGGGCAGGCATTGCGCACTTACCGCCATGCGCCGAACGCCGGTTCGCGTAAATCCTGGGCGGCGGGCGATGCGTCGAGTCGCGGGGTGCGCCTGGCGGATATCGCATTGCGCGGCGAGATGGGTATCCCCGGCGTGCTGAGCGCGCCACAGTGGGGGTTCTACGACGTATTGTTCAGCCATACCAACAAGGATCTGGCCCTCAAACCTCAAGAGCAATGCCGGTTCAGCCTGTCCCAGCCCTACGGCACCTACGTGATGGAAAACGTGCTGTTCAAGATCAGCTTTCCCGCTGAATTCCATGCGCAGACAGCCTGCGAAGCGGCGGTGACCTTGCACCCGTTGGTGAAGAACCGCCTGCATGCGATCGAGCGCATCGTGATCACCACCCACGAGTCGGCGATTCGCATCATTTCCAAAGTCGGCCCCTTGGCCAACGCTGCGGACCGCGACCATTGCCTGCAATACATGACCGCCGTGCCGTTGGCCTTCGGCAACCTGGTGGCCGAGCACTATGAGGATCAATTCCATGCCGCCCATCCGATCATCGATGAGCTGCGCGCGAAAATGGTGATCGTCGAAGACCCCCGTTACAGCCGCGAATATCTGCAGGCCGACAAGCGCTCCATCGCCAATGCGGTGCAGGTGTTCTTCACCGACGGCACCTGCACCGAGCAGGTGGCGGTGGAATATCCGATTGGTCATCGTCGTCGGCGGGAGGATGGAATCCCGCTGCTGGAAGACAAGTTCAAGAACAACCTGGCGACGCGGTTTACCGCGCAGCGCAGTGCCGAAATCTTTGCGTTGTGCAAAGACCAGGCACGGCTGGAAGCGACCCCCGTCAACCGCTTCATGGACCTGTTCATGATCTGAAAAACACCACACAACCCAATGTGGGAGGGGCGGTGCGACGATTCGACTTGCTCCCGATAGCAGTGTGTCAGTCAACAGGTTCATTGGCTGATCCACCGCTATCGGGAGCAAGCCCCCTCCCACATTGGTTTTGCAGTGTTATGACTGTCGAGTCAGGCTCAGTTATGACTCAAACCGCAAAATCACCCGACGGTTGTGCTTGCTCTTCTTCTCGATTTTCTCGCAGAACACCCGGCCGATCTCTTCGGTATTGAGCACATGGGTACCACCGCACGGCTGGATGTCGATGCCGGGAATTTCAATCACGCGTACCGAGCCTTGGATCACCGGCGGTGCTACCGCCTGGGTGCGGGTGATCTGCAGCAGAGTCGAGTACTCAGAGGCAGGCATCGACAAGGTTTTCACCGCGTGGGCCTGTTCGATCAAGGCGTTAAGGTCGCGGGTAATGCTGTCTTTATCCAGGGTCATTTCCGGCAGGTCGAAATCCAGGCGACCTTTGTCTGCACTGATGCTGCATCCCGTCACCGGCGCGTCGATGATCGAGCACAGCAGGTGCAGGCAGGTATGCATCTTCATATGCTGGTAGCGCCGCTCCCAATCCAGGCCGGCGTCTACTTGGACGCCAGCGGTCAGGTGCGCGGGGCACTGTTCCACCTGGTGCCAGATGATCGAGCGCAGCACCGGGTCGCGCACCGTGCCGGTGACCGCCACGCGGGTGCCGTCGGCCAGGGTGAGGTGGCCGGTGTCCCCCGGTTGCCCGCCGCCGGTTGGGTAGAACAGCGTGTGCTCCAGGGCGACGCCGTGCTCGCTGACCGCAATCACCCGGGCGCTGAAGGCGTTTTGATAGGGCGCGCTGTCGAACAGCGCCAGGGTTTCCATGGTATGCACGGACATGTTCAACCTCCGACGATCAGTGGGTTGGCTTGCAACAGGTGACGCACCATCGCACTCAAGCCAGGGGGAGAGAGCAGGGTGATTTCGAACGCCGGCCCGCAGACTTTCAGGTTCAGCGGCAGGCGCGGCAGTTGTTCGCCGGTGTCGAGGCGGCGCAGGCGAAACTGCAGGTGATGACGCTCTTTCACCGTGGGTTCGAGCATCAGCCCTGGCAGCGGATGGAAGTCGGCGTCCAGCACCGTGACCTTATGGCCGGCATCCACCTCGCCGACGACATGCAGGCGCTCATCCAGGGCGAATGCGCCAAGGTAGCTGCTGTGATCCGACTCATCGTTTTTCTGCAACTGGATCTGGTTGACCACCTTGACCTTGGTGCCCGCCGGCACGTCCTGGGTAATGACACAGGAGGGGCTGATAAATACGTTGTCGCCGATCTGCACATAGCCCAGCACCCGTGCCCCGGCGCCAACCTCGACATTGTTGCCCAGGCGTGGATGGCGCTTGCCGTCCGGGTTGTTGGCGATACCGCGCGCGCCCAGGGTCACGCCACACAGGATGTAGCAGTCGTTACCGATCTCGCAGGTTTCGCCGATGACCGTGCCGTAGCCATGGTCCAGCACAAAGCGCCGGCCGATGCGCGCAGCCGGGTGAATCTCGGCCCCGGAGAGGATCTTGCCCTGGTTGCTGAGCTTGAGGGCGATGCGGGTAAAGACGCCGGGGGCGGGCTCCGGGAAATTCCACACCAGGTGCGCAAGCCGGTAGAACAACACCGCCTTGAACGAGGCGTAGGATTCCAGGATCAATTCGCCGCGCCCGCGCGAGGCCGGGTCGCGATAGGCGTAGGCGATCAGGTCCTCGGCCACCGCCTGGGCGGCAGTCTGGATCAGCGGCGCCAGGTGCGGCTCCAGTTGCTTCATCTGCGCAGGCGTCAGGGTTTGGATGAGGTGGGTCAGCAACTCATCATGCAGCTGTTGCATGTCGATAAAGCCTCCCATGGAGGCACCCCCGCATTCTGGTTGGTTGGGTAACCGGTTATTCGAAACTGGGCAGGTAGCTATCGGCATTGTCGTAGACCATGGTCAGCACCACCGTTTCGGGCGGCAGTTCCGGGGCGAGTTGGGCGATGGCGACCATGTTGGCGGCCGATGACAGCCCCAGGCTGATGGCGTCGGTGCGCATAATGCGTTTGATCATTTCCAGGCACGCCGAGTGGGACACCTTGAGCATGCCGTCCAGTACGTCCAGGTTGAGAATGCTCGGGATCAGCCCAATCGACAGGCCCTGGATGGCGTGCGAGGCGTGTTGGTCCTTGAGCAGGTCGCATTCCTCCGGCTCCACGCCCATCACGCGGATCGCCGGCCAGGCCGCCTTGAGGGTTTCGCCGATACCGGTGATATGCCCACCGGTGCCGATGCCGCTGACGAAATAGTCCACGCGCCGCTCACCGAAGGCGCGGATGATTTCCGGCGCGGTGGTGTCGCGGTGGGTTTGCGGGTTGGCGCCGTTGCGTTGCTGGTTGAGCATCACGTAGTTGGGGTTTTCCAACTGCAGCTCCATGCATTTTTCGCCGTGGGAATTGTTACCGAGGCGGCTGTCCGACAGCACCACCCGGGCGCCGTACAGGCGCAGCAGCTTCTGTTTTTCGGGGCTGTAGTTGTCCGGGATCACCAGCACCACTTTATAGCCGAGCACATTGCCCGCCATCGCCAGGCCGATGCCGGTATTGCCACCGCTGGGTTCGATGATGGTCTGTCCGGAATCGCGCATCAGCACGCCACGGCGTTCGGCGTCGAGGATCATGCCCAGGGCGATGCGCGCTTTGTGGCTGCCGCCCGGGTTGAGGGATTCCAGCTTGGCGTAGACCTCGATGCCGAGGTCTTCGGAAAACTGCGCCAGACGTACGATCGGGGTATGGCCGATCACGTCGAGAATGGAGTTATGCAGCATCAGTCGGCCCCCGATCAGTACAGCGGCATGTCGGGTTCGACGTCGCGCACCCAGTGTTTCATGCCGCCCTGCAGCACCTTGGTATTGGCGAAGCCTGCGGCCAACAAGGTGCTGGCGGCCTGCTCGGCACGCGTCCCGGCATAGCAGATCAGGTAGTGGGTGTTGTCGCGGCTCAGGCTGTCGAGCTGTTCATCCAGCTCTGCCAGGGGGATGTGCACCACCCCCGGCAATTTGCACACTTCCAGTTCGCTGGCGTCGCGCACGTCGAGCAAGACGTCGGCGCTGCGGTGGTTGTCGATCACTTGCTTGAGCACGCGGGGCTTGATGTAGCGTTCCTCGGCGAGGGACGGTTGGCTCGGCACCGCATCCGCGCACAGCGTCGGTGCGACGGCTTCGCTGTGGCGCCGTTCCGAGCAGCACGGGCAGTCGGCACGGCGCTTGAAGCGGATCTCGCTGAATTTCATCGCCAGCGCATCGAAGCGCATCAAGCGGCCGGACAAGGGTTCACCAATACCGATGAGCAATTTGATCGCCTCGGTCGCCTGGATCATCCCGACCACTCCCGGCAGCACGCCGATCACCCCACCGGCGTTGCAATTGGGCGCCAGTTCCGCAGGCGGTGCGCTGGGAAACAGGCAGCGGTAGCAAGGCCCACCTTTATAGTTGAGTACGCTGATTTGCCCGTCGAAACGGTAGATGGCGCCGTACACCAAGGGTTTGCCCAACTGTACGCAGGCGTCATTGACCAGGTAGCGGGTCTCGAAATTGTCCGTGCCGTCGATCACCAGGTCATAGGCGCCCACCAGCTCCAGGGCGTTGTCGGCAGTGAGCGCGGTGTTGTGCGCGTTGATCTGGATGTGGCGGTTGAGGTCTTGCAGGCGTTGCTTGGCGGATTCCACCTTGGGCATGCCCAGGGTGCTGTTGCCATGCACGATCTGGCGTTGCAGGTTGCTGCTTTCCACCACGTCGAAGTCCACCAGCCCCAGGGTGCCGATGCCGGCCGCCGCCAGGTAAAGACTGATGGGCGAGCCCAGGCCACCGGTGCCGATGATCAGCACCTTGGCTTTTTTCAGGTTCAACTGACCTTCACGGCCGACGCCGGGCAGGGTGATATGGCGGACGTAGCGTTGCACTTCTTCATTGCTCAGGGTGTCGACGTCGATGCCGCCTGAGGTGGCGAGCAGCACTTCGATCCGGGCCTTTGCCGGCAAGCTGTCGTCAGCGTCGATCAGCTCTTCCTCGGCAGTGAACAGGAAGTGTTCCTTGAGCTGGTTGTTCTTCTCGTGAAACAGATGCTGGCGCAACTGTGGGTGACTGTCGCAGAGGTTTTCAATGACTTCGCGCAATGTCGATCCGGCGCCCTCGAGGGTCGATTCCGGCAGCTTGGCCACGCGAACCAGAATGTCGGGGAAAGAGACAGCGTTCATGGACAACTCCGTGTGCAGGTCGTTGAAAGGTTGAAGGGCGAAATGCTTGCCATCCCAGGCAAACAGCTTTGACCCCAGGGCCTGGCCTTGGCGAACATCCACCACCAGGTAACTGACGGGATAGATCGGCTCGCCGAGAAACAGCGCCTTGTCCTGGTCTTCCTCGCTGAAATAGGCACCGACATCCGGGTGCGAGTGGTAGATCACCACCACCGGGTTGTCGCTGCGAAACGCCTTGTTCATCAACAAGGTATCGGCGACTGAAAAGGTGTAGCCGCTGGCCGCGCTGCGTGGGTACATCTGCGGATTCTTGCGGTGCAACTCGTTCTGGATATTGCTGCCCAGGTACACGCTGCCATCGGCGAAGATGAAGCCACAGCATTCCTCGGGATAGCTGGCGCTTGCGTGGGCGTAGATCTGTTCCAGGGCTTTTGGGCGGAGGACGTCCATGTTTCTCTCGCTTGGGTTGAGGGTCAATTTTTCTTCGCCAGCAGTTTTTCAATGGGCAACTTGGTGATCGCAAAACCGCCCAGCAGGATCGCCGAGTACAGCATCAGGTCACGGGAAATTTCCACGCCTTCGTACCAGGCGCCGATGATCACCGCGAATACCGGAAAAATGATGAACACGAAGGACAAGATGATCGGGCTCAGGCGCTTGAGCAGCATGAAGTACACAATGAAGCCGCCCACCGACGCCACCAGCCCGAGGTAGAACAGCGCGCTCCAGGAGCGCAGGGTGATGTCGTCGAAGGTTGGGGTCTCGAACCACAGGCCTGCCACGAACAGCATCAGCCCGGCAATGCCGATGGGCAGGGTGTTGTAGGTGATGACACTGATGGCGCTGCCTTTTTGCTTGGTAATCACGTAGCACAACGCGTGCATGATCGCGGCGGTCAGAATCGCCAATACGCCGAAAAACTCGGCGTGGTCCAGGTGCAGGCCCTGGCTCTTGATGATCATGTAGAGGCTGGCGAACCCGATGCCGATGCCGACCACCTGGGAGAGGTAGATGCGCTCACGCAGGAACAGCGCGGAGAAGATCAGGATGAACACCGGCATGCAGCTGAACAGCAGGGCGGTCAGGCCGGACGAGACATGCATCTCGCCGTAGTTGAGCAGGTAATAGGGAATGCTGAAGTAGGACAGGGTCACGAACACGAAGAACCAGCGGCTTTCGCGCGGAAACAGGATTGGCTCGCGGCGCACCATGGCAAAACACAGGAACAACGGGAAGGCGATCAGGAAGCGCAGGCCCGCTGAGGTCAGTGGCGGCACGCTTTCCACTGCGATCTTGATGCCCAGCCAGGTGGTGCCCCAGCTCAGGCACACGATCAGGAACATGACGCTCGTGATCAGGCCGGCCAGCCACTGTTTCCGGGTTTTGGTTTTTGCAGTGTTTTCAAGAACGGCGGACATTGGCATCGTTTATTGCTTCCCTGAGCCGGAATTGAACTCTATATTGAACTTGTTATAAGTGATTCAATCCGGTGATTGAACCCGCAAAAGCACACTATTAGGGCGAATGATGACTGTCAAAACAAATATTGACATGGTGTCAATTATGCGTGAGGGGTTGTCCAACGGTCAGGGCGTGAAGTACAAGCGCCTGTCCGATGTCATGGAAAGGGGCATCCTCGAAGGCACGATTGAACCGGGAAGAAAACTGCCGCCCCATCGGGTGCTTTCCGACAATCTGGGTGTCACCATCGGCACCATCAGCCGGGCCTACGGTGAGCTGGAGCGGCTAGGGTTGGTAGTGGCGCGTGTGGGTGACGGCACATTCGTGCGCAAGCGTGGGATGGAGCGCCAGCGTGATGAAGGCTTTCGCAATTTCAGCGAGGAGCCACGCCAGTACTTCGATATGAGCCGCAACATGCATATTCCCGGGCAGGAAACGGTGTTCCTGGCCCAGAGCTTTCAGACCCTGTCGACCAACGGCAAATTCCTCCAGGACATCAGCGCCTACACCCCGGATGCAGGCCTGCCGCGCTACCGTGAGGCCGGTGCGCAATGGCTGGTGCAGCGCGACTTCCATCCGATTCCCGAGCAGGTCATCTGCGTCAATGGCGGCCAGCACGGTCTTCTCTGCGCGATGATGGCGTTGCTGCGCGCCGGCGACACGGTGGTCACCGAGCAACTGACTTACCCAGGGCTGATCACCGCCGCGCGCATGCTGGGTGTGCGGCTGATCGGGCTGGAAATGGATGAAGAAGGTGTGTTGCCGGGCGCATTGGATGAAGTCTGTCGTAATCACCGAGTTTCGGCGCTCTACTGCACACCGACCATCCAGAATCCTACGACGGCGGTGTTATCGGTGGCGCGCCGGGAGGCGTTGGTCAAAGTCTGTCGCGAACACAATCTGCTGATTCTCGAGGACGAGGCCCATGGCGTTTTGGTGGAAGACCGCCCGCCACCGTTGAGCGCCTTTGCGCCCGAGCGGACGATTTTGATCAGCAGCCTGAGCAAAGCGGTGTCGGCTGGGCTGCGAGTCGGGTATGTGCATGCGCCACCGGCGCTGGTCAGTCGGGTTTCGGCGGCGTTGCGTTCGACCTGCTGGATGGCCACCCCGGTGACCCTGGAGTTGGCGACCCAGTGGATCGAAAACGGCACGGCCGAATACCTGCTGCGCCAGCAGATCAACGAGATCAGCCGGCGCAAGGCGTTGGTCGAAGGCTTACTGAATGGGCTGGCCTACCGCACTCACCTTAACAGCCCACACTTTTGGATCGAAGTGCCTGAACCTTGGCGCGCGTCGGAAATCGAGGCGGAGCTCAAGCAGAACAATTACCTGATCGCAACCGCCGAGGCGTTTGCGGTGGGGCAGACGGCGGTGCCGCAGTTCATCCGGGCGAGTATCTGTAATACGTCGGGGGATGATCAGCTGTTGCGCGAGGGCTTCGATGCGCTGGCGACCGCGCTGGGCCAGGGTGGCGGCAGGTTTCACCTGTAGACCTGATGTACACCGGCCAAATGTGGGAGGGGGCTTGCCCCCGATGGCGCTGGATCAGCCGGTTAATTCGCCAACTGACACACCTCCGTCAGGAGCAAACCTCCCCAAGGCTACTTGAACCGCCGCTCCACACCTTTCTCCACCAGAATCTTCGCTGAAATCTCTTCCACCGAAAAATGCGTGGAATTGATGTGCGCAATATTCTCGCGACGGAACAGATTTTCCACTTCACGCACTTCAAATTCGCATTGGGCGTAGCTGGAATAGCGGCTGTTGGGTTTGCGTTCGTTGCGGATGGCGGTCAGCCGGTCCGGGTCGATGGTCAGCCCGAACAGCTTGTGCGAATGCGCACGCAGCGCGGCTGGCAGCGTCAGGTGTTCCATGTCGTCTTCGGTCAGCGGGTAGTTGGCCGCGCGGATACCGAATTGCATGGCCATGTACAGGCAGGTGGGTGTCTTGCCGCAGCGCGACACGCCGACCAGGATCAGGTCGGCCTTGTCGTAGTAGTGCGTGCGGGCGCCGTCATCGTTGTCGAGGGCGAAGTTCACCGCCTCGATCCGCTCCATATAGTTGGAGTTATGCCCAATGGAATGGGACTTTCCGACGGAGTAAGAGGAATGTTCGCTCAGCTCCTGTTCCAATGGCGCCAGGAACGTGGAGAAGATGTCGATCATGAAACCATTCGACGTTGCGAGAATCTCACGAATGTCTTGATTGACGATGGTGTCGAAAATGATCGGGCGAAAGCCGTCTTTTTCAGCCGCCAGATTGATTTGTTGTACCATGGCCCGCGCTTTGTCCACGCTGTCTATATAAGGCCGTGTGAATTTGGCGAAGGTAATGTTTTCGAACTGCGCGAGCAGGCTCTGGCCCAGTGTTTCGGCCGTGATGCCGGTGCCATCGGAAATAAAGAAAGCAGATCGTTTCATTTGAGCCCTGGGCCTTAAGCTGATGGCGAATCTTGGATATGATAGGCGCGATTTTGCCGTCCCGCAGTGGGCCGCATTCTCACTTATTTTCCAGGTCCAGGCCACAAGCGCTGGCGTTCGCTCCTACTGAGCAAGCCGCGTCCTGAGCTTTTCCAACACAGAAAGTGGAGAGATCACCTTGGTAGAGTACGTAGTTTCCCTCGATAAGCTCGGCGTCCATGATGTAGAGCATGTGGGGGGCAAGAACGCATCCCTCGGCGAGATGATCAGTAATCTTGCAGGCGCCGGTGTCTCGGTGCCGGGTGGTTTTGCCACCACGGCCCAGGCTTACCGTGATTTCCTCGAGCTGAGCGGCCTCAATGCCCAGATCCACGCCGCGCTGGACGCCCTGGACGTCGATGACGTCAACGCCCTGGCCAAAACCGGCAGCCAGATCCGACAATGGATCATGGATGCCGAGTTCCCCGAGAAGCTCAACGAAGAGATCCGCACCGCCTTCGCCACCTTGTCCGCCGGTAACCCGGATATGGCCGTCGCCGTGCGCTCCTCGGCCACCGCCGAAGACTTGCCGGACGCCTCGTTCGCCGGTCAGCAAGAGACCTTCCTCAACATCCGCGGCGTGGAGAACGTGATCCGCGCGGCCAAGGAAGTGTTTGCCTCGCTGTTCAACGACCGCGCCATTTCCTACCGCGTGCACCAGGGTTTCGACCACAAGCTGGTGGCCTTGTCTGCCGGTGTGCAGCGCATGGTGCGTTCGGAAACCGGCACCGCCGGCGTGATGTTCACCCTCGATACCGAATCGGGCTTCCGTGACGTGGTATTCATCACCGGCGCCTACGGCCTGGGCGAAACCGTCGTACAAGGCGCGGTGAATCCGGATGAATTCTACGTGCACAAGCACACCCTTGAGGCCGGCCGCCCGGCCATCCTACGCCGCAACCTGGGCAGCAAGGCGATCAAGATGATCTACGGCGACGAGGCCAAGGCCGGTCGTTCCGTTAAAACAGTGGACGTCGACAAGGCCGAGCGCGCGCGTTTCTGCCTCTCCGACGCTGAAGTCAGCGAATTGGCCAAGCAAGCGATGATCATCGAGAAGCACTACAAGTGCCCGATGGACATCGAATGGGCCAAAGACGGTGACGACGGCAAGCTGTACATCGTGCAGGCCCGTCCCGAGACCGTTAAGAGCCGCACGTCGGCCAACGTCATGGAACGCTACCTGCTGAAAGAAACCGGCACCGTGCTGGTGGAAGGCCGCGCCATTGGCCAGCGCATCGGCGCCGGCAAGGTACGCATCATCAAGGACGTGTCCGAGATGGACAAAGTCCAGCCGGGCGACGTGCTGGTCTCCGATATGACCGACCCGGACTGGGAACCGGTGATGAAACGCGCCAGCGCCATCGTCACCAACCGTGGCGGGCGTACGTGCCACGCGGCGATTATCGCCCGTGAGCTGGGCATTCCTGCGGTCGTCGGTTGCGGCAACGCCACCCAGCTGTTGAAAGATGGCCAGGGTGTGACCGTGTCCTGCGCCGAAGGCGACACCGGTTTCATCTTCGAAGGCGAGCTGGGCTTCGACATCAAGCAGAACTCCATCGACGCCATGCCGGACCTGCCGTTCAAGATCATGATGAACGTCGGCAACCCGGACCGCGCCTTTGACTTCGCGCAGTTGCCGAACGCCGGTGTGGGCCTGGCCCGCCTGGAGTTCATCATCAACCGTATGATCGGCGTGCACCCCAAGGCCCTGTTGAACTACGACGGCCTGCCGCTGGACATCAAGGAGAGCGTCGACAAGCGCATCGCCGGCTACAACGACCCGGTGGGCTTCTATGTCGAGAAGCTGGTGGAAGGCATCAGCACCCTGGCGGCGGCGTTCTACCCGAAAAAAGTCATCGTGCGCCTGTCGGACTTCAAGTCCAACGAATACGCGAACCTGATCGGCGGCAAGCTCTACGAGCCGGAAGAAGAAAACCCGATGCTGGGCTTCCGTGGCGCCTCGCGTTATATCAGCGAAGCGTTCCGTGACTGCTTCGAACTCGAATGCCGCGCCCTCAAGCGTGTGCGCAACGAAATGGGGCTGACCAACGTCGAAATCATGGTGCCGTTCGTGCGCACCCTGGGCGAGGCGAGCCAGGTGGTCGACCTGCTGGCTGAAAACGGTTTGACGCGCGGCGAGAACGGCCTGCGGGTCATCATGATGTGCGAGCTGCCGTCCAACGCCATTCTGGCCGAGGAGTTCCTGGAGTTCTTCGACGGTTTCTCCATCGGCTCCAACGACCTGACCCAGCTGACCCTGGGCCTGGACCGCGACTCCGGGATCATCGCTCACCTGTTCGACGAGCGAAATCCTGCGGTCAAGAAGCTGCTGGCCAACGCCATCCAGGCGTGTAACAAGGCCGGCAAGTACATCGGTATCTGCGGTCAGGGCCCTTCCGATCACCCTGACTTGGCCAAGTGGCTGATGGAACAGGGCATCGAAAGCGTCTCGCTGAACCCCGACTCCGTGCTGGAAACCTGGTTCTTCCTCGCCGAAGGCCAAGCGCCCGCTTAACGTCGCTACGTCAAAAGTGCCGGTCACCCGTTGAGGGTGACCGGCATTCTTATCTGTACAGGGCGGAACTCCTACCGGACGCCGCCCTTTTTTGTGCAAGAAGATTATGCAAAGCAGCAGCAACCTGTTTCCCGTCGCCTTGATCAGCGCTGAACGTCGTGGCGACCTGAGTGAAGATGTGTACCGCCTCAAGCCCGGTAACAGCCCCGACGGTACCGTCGAACTGGCGGTTACCCGTCTGGGCCTGGCCGATGTCCCGGAAAACCGGGGCACGCCGGTTATTTTCTTGCACGGCAGTTTTTCCAATCGGCGCTTCTGGTATTCGCCCAAGGGCATCGGTCTGGGGGCTCACTTGGCACGCCAGGGGTTTGATGTATGGATCCCGGAAATGCGCGGCCATGGCCTGTCCAAGCGCAACCACGACTACGCCCGCAACCGTGTCGCCGATTACGCGCGTTACGATTTGCCGGCCATTGGTGCGTTTGTGCACGAGCAAAGCGGGCAGGCTGCGCACTGGATCGGGCATTCCCTCGGCGCCACCACGTTGGTTGCCGCGCTGGGCGGGCAATACCTGGGCGCACAGTGGGTGGCTTCGGTGGCGATCTTTGGTTGCCAGGTCAGCCGCACGTATTGGCCGTTGAAAATTCCACCGGTGGAATGGGGCGGTCGATTTATCTTGAAGCGTCTTGCCCAAGTGTCCAGCCCACGATTCAAACGCGGGCCCGAGGATGAACCGGCCGGCGTGCTAATCGAAGCGATGCGTTGGAATGGCCTGTTCGGCCGCTTTGGCGACGCCGAGCGCGATTGGTGGAAAGGCCTGGCAGAGGTTGACGTGCCGCTGTTGGCGGTCAGCGCGGCGGGCGACCGGCAAGACCCGGACTGGGCGTGTCGCAAGCTGTTTGAGCAAGTCGGCAGCGAACATCGCCAATACCTGTGTCTGGGGCGTCGGCAGGGTTTTACCGATGATTTCGGGCATGTACAAATGCTAGTCAGCAAAGCGGCACAGGCTCAAGTGTGGCCGTTGGTGGAACGTTGGTTGAAAGACCCGTTGACACCTGTGTTCGGCACCCGGCCCGAGGTGGCTGCGGTCGTTTGACGAAGCGCTCTACCGAGGGCGTTTCACTCTTGTGTGGTTGCGGCTAAGATATGACGCCTCAGGCGCTTCTGGTCATATTCAGTCGCGTAACGGCCGTTGCGTTACGCGCAGGTGAGTCTGATCATGGCTGGCACTCGCGGCCACGTCCTTAAAGAATGCCTGTTGCAAGACGTTTTTCTGATGTACACCCTGGGATGTCCGACCTCATTTTTGACGACAGGAGTTTCTCGATGAACCATTACGTGACCCCCGACCTGTGTGACGCGTACCCGGAACTGGTACAGGTGGTCGAGCCGATGTTCAGCAACTTCGGTGGCCGAGATTCCTTCGGCGGCGAAATTGTGACCATCAAGTGCTTCGAAGATAACTCTCTGGTCAAGGAACAGGCCGAGCAGCCGGGTACCGGCAAGGTGTTGGTAGTCGATGGCGGTGGTTCGCTGCGGCGTGCGTTGCTGGGTGACCTGATCGCCGAAAAAGCCGCGAAAAATGGCTGGGAAGGCATGGTGATCTACGGGTGCATCCGCGACGTCGATGTGATTGCCCAGACCGATCTGGGCGTGCAGGCCCTGGCCTCTCATCCGATGAAAACCGACAAGCGCGGCCTTGGCGACCTGAACGTGGTGGTGACCTTTGCGGGCGTGACGTTCCGCCCAGGCGAATACGTGTATGCCGATAACAACGGTGTGATCGTCTCGCCCAGCCCACTGAAAATGCCTGAATAAACGCAGTAGCCGAAAGGGGTGAGGATGTTCGAGGAAGAAAACGCGCAATGGGGGCTGGTGCATGCCCTAGTGCTGGACGGTAAAGGCGGTGCGCGTTCGATTGCCCGGACTGAGCTTGACGCGTTGCAACTGCAGCCTCAGGAAAGCCTGTGGCTGCATTGGGACCGCAGCCACCCTCAAACCCAGACCTGGCTGCGCAAATCCAGCGGTTTGAGCGAATTTGCGTGTGACCTCCTGCTGGAAGAAAACACCCGCCCACGGCTGCTGCCGTTGCCGGATGCCGAACTGCTGCTGTTTTTGCGTGGGATCAATCTCAACCCCGGCGCGGAACCGGAGGACATGGTTTCGGTACGTATCTTCGCAGCTGCCAGTCGTGTGATTTCCCTGCGTTTGCGCCCGCTACGCGCCACCGATGAGCTGCTGGTGCAACTGGCCGAGGGTAAGGGGCCAAGAACTGCGTCTGAACTCATCCTTTATATGGCGCAGTACCTGACCAACAAAGTGCAGGATCTGGTCACCGGGCTGTCCGAAATCGTCGATTCCGAGGAAGAAAAACTCGATGCCGACGAACGGTATACCCCGGAGCACGGCAGCGTATTGCAGATCCGTCGGCGAGCGGCCGGGCTCAAGCGTTTTCTGGCGCCGCAACGGGATATTTTCGCGCAGCTGACGCGGATCAAACTGGCGTGGTTTTGTGACGACGACGCCGACTACTGGAACGAATTGCACAACAGCCTGACCCGTTACCTGGAAGAGCTCGAATTGGCCAGAGAGCGCGTGGGGCTTGTGCTTGAGGCCGAAGACCGGCGCTTGAGCCTGCGCATGAACCGCACGATGTACCGTTTCGGAATCATCACCGGCATCTTCTTGCCGATGAGTTTTTTGACCGGCCTGCTGGGCATCAATGTGGGGGGGATACCGTTTTCCAGCAGCCCCTACGGATTCATGATTGCCTGCCTGCTGATGGTCTGCGTGGCCCTGGGGCAATGGTGGTTGTTTCGACGGTTGCGCTGGGTTTGAGCTGAATATGAGCTGAACGTAGGAAAGGGCCGATGTGACCCGATGAATTTTACCCTCGTCTTTTAAATCACTTGCGAGAGGTCTCTATGCACGATCCGTTCGAACAGTCTTTGCGTGACATGCTCAATGCTTCGCCATCCAACCGTGATGATGACGCTTGCCTGGGTCGCGTACTGAAAACCGCCAACCGTCAGGTTGGGGCGGGTGACCTGTTCGGTCTGCTCGGGCGCTGGCTGCCGGCATTGATGATGGCCCT
Source organism: Pseudomonas sp. R4-35-07 (assembly GCF_003852235.1). Lineage (NCBI taxonomy): Bacteria > Pseudomonadati > Pseudomonadota > Gammaproteobacteria > Pseudomonadales > Pseudomonadaceae > Pseudomonas > Pseudomonas sp. R4-35-07. The sequence continues at coordinate 4,246,474 of NZ_CP027732.1, read as the reverse complement.
GAACAACGGTTCGGCCCATGTGTCACCGGTTTCCCGTAGTAAACCTCTTGCTCGCACTGCTGATAAGGCTGACTGAATATGGAACTTGATCTCTGGACCCAGAGCCTGGTCACCGCGATGACCGCATTGTGGACCAAGGTGGCGAATTTCATTCCCAACCTGTTTGGTGCCCTGGTCCTGGTATTGCTGGGCTTTGTCGTGGCCAAGTTGCTCGACACCCTGCTGTCCAAATTGCTCGCCAAACTCGGGCTGGATCGCCTGATGGCCGGCACCGGCCTGACCAAGCTGCTGGGCCGCGCCGGGCTGCAAGTGCCGATTTCTACGCTGATCGGCAAGATCGTTTATTGGTTCGTTCTACTGATTTTTCTGGTTTCTGCGGCTCAGTCCCTTGGACTTGAGCGAGTTTCAGCTACGCTCGACATGCTGGCACTGTATTTGCCGAAAGTTTTCGGCGGCGCGCTGGTGTTGCTGGTAGGCGTTTTGCTCGCGCAACTGGCCAATGGCCTGGTGCGCGGAGCCGCTGAAGGCGTCGGGCTGGACTACGCGGCAGGCCTGGGGCGAATTGCCCAGGGGCTGGTGATCATCATCAGCATTTCCGTCGCGATCAGCCAATTGGAGGTCAAGACTGACCTGCTGAACCACGTTATTGTGATCGTTTTGATTACCGTTGGTCTGGCCGTTGCGCTGGCCATGGGGTTGGGAAGTCGGGAAATTGCCGGTCAGATTCTTGCGGGAATCTATGTGCGTGAGCTATATCAAGTTGGGCAACAGGTGCGTGTGGGCGAGGTTGAAGGGCAAATCGAGGAGATCGGCACAGTCAAGACGACCGTGCTGACCGATGACGGAGAACTGGTGTCGCTGTCCAACCGGATTCTCCTGGAGCAGCAGGTCAGTAGCCGCTAAACCGGCAAACCCTGCTAATGTACGCCGCCGCGAACCCGGCTGACCGGGTTGCAGCGGACATTGACCTGACTGCCGGCACGACTTGTTTTGAATAAAGCCCAAACGCTGTCCACGCGCTATGACCCCCGTGAGCTCTCTGATGAGGAGTTGGTCGCGCGGTCGCACACGGAGCTGTTTCACGTAACACGCGCGTACGAAGAATTGATGCGCAGGTATCAACGCACTCTGTTCAACGTTTGTTCAAGGTATTTGGGGAACGATAGAGATGCCGATGATGTCTGTCAGGAAGTGATGCTCAAGGTGCTGTACGGCCTGAAGAACTTCGAGGGCAAATCGAAGTTCAAGACCTGGCTCTACAGCATCACCTACAACGAGTGCATCACGCAGTATCGGAAGGAACGGCGAAAGCGTCGCTTGATGGACGCTTTGAGTCTGGACCCCCTTGAGGAGGCGTCTGAAGAAAAGGCGCCGGCACCCGAGGAAAAGGGCGGACTTGATCGCTGGCTGGTGCATGTGAACCCGATTGACCGTGAAATTCTGGTGCTACGTTTCGTCGCAGAATTGGAATTTCAGGAAATCGCTGACATCATGCATATGGGCTTGAGTGCTACAAAAATGCGTTACAAACGTGCTCTTGATAAATTACGTGAGAAATTTGCGGGCGAGACTGAAACTTAGTGCGTAGCAAATATCTCTTACGTGTAGGCAAGTTCTGTTAGACTTGTCGCCGAGTTGTCCCCCGGTTTGTGGGACTGCTTTACAATCACCAGATGGGGATTTAACGGATGAAACTGAAAAACACCTTGGGCTTGGCCATTGGTTCTCTTATTGCCGCTACTTCTTTCGGCGTTCTGGCACAAGGCCAAGGCGCAGTTGAAGGCGAGCTGTTCTACAAGAAGCAGTACAACGATAGCGTCAAGCACATCGAAGACGGCTTCAATCCTGGCGCTCGCATCGGTTACTTCTTGACCGACGACCTGTCCTTGAACCTGTCCTACGACAAGACTAACCACACCCGTTCGAACGACGGTACTGGTAGCCAGAAGATCAAAGGCGATACCGGCAGCCTGGTTGCCCAATATCACTTCGGTCAAGCTGGCGTTGACAGCCTGCGTCCATACGTTGAAGGCGGTTTCGGCCACCAGAGCCGTGGCAACGTAAAAGCTGACGGTCACAGCGGTCGCGATCAGACTACTTTCGCTACCATCGGTACCGGCGTGAAGTACTACTTCACCAACAACCTGTACGCTCGTGCTGGTGTTGAAGCTGACTACGGTCTGGACAACGGCAAGTGGGACTACTCCGCACTGGTTGGCCTGGGTGTGAACTTCGGCGGTAACGCTGGCGCAGCTGCTCCAGCTCCTACCCCAGCACCAGCTCCAGAGCCAGTTCCAGAGCCAGAAGCTCCGGTTGCTCAGGTTGTTCGTGTTGAGCTGGACGTTAAGTTCGACTTCGACAAGTCGGTTGTTAAGCCTAACAGCTACGGCGACGTCAAAAACCTGGCCGACTTCATGGCTCAGTACCCAGACACCAACGTAGAAGTTGCTGGTCACACTGACTCCGTAGGTCCAGACGCTTACAACCAGAAGCTGTCCCAGCGTCGTGCTGACGCTGTTAAGCAAGTCCTGGTTAAAGATGGCGTAGCTCCTAGCCGCATCACTTCCGTAGGTTACGGCGAATCCCGCCCAGTTGCTGACAACGCAACTGAAGCTGGTCGCGCTGTTAACCGTCGCGTAGAAGCAGCGGTTGAAGCTCAAGCTAAGTAATTAGCCGAGCTTCACAAAAAGCCCGGCTTAGGCCGGGCTTTTTTTCGCCTGTGATTTGCCTCAGGCGCTGGCGGCTGCCGCGACGCAAGCCATCTGGGCTGCGCTGGCAACACGGCCAATCACCAGAATCGCCGGGCTCTTCAGCGCAAACGCCTGCGCGTCTTCATGCATGGCGGCGAGGTCGCTACGGCATTCGCGCTGCTCGGGCAACGACGCATTTTCGATCATCGCCACTGGCATATCCGCAGCCATGCCACCTTCCAGCAACTGTTGCCGAATCTCTTCCAGCTTGGCGACGCCCATATACACCACCAGCGTCGTGCCTCCCTCGGCCAGTGCGCGCCAATTCAGGCTGCTGTCGTCCTGGGTATGCGCCGTGACCAACGTCACGCCACGGCTTACGCCGCGCAACGTCAACGGGATATCGCAATTGGTCGCTCCGGCCAGCCCGGAGGTAATGCCATTGACCAGCTCCACCTCGATGCCACGCTCGCGCAGCCAGGTTGCCTCTTCGCCACCCCGGCCGAAAATGCACGGGTCGCCGCCTTTAAGCCGCACCACGCATTTGCCCTGGCGCGCATAGCGCAGCATCAGGCGGTGAATAAAATCCTGCGGTGTGGAACGACAGCCGCCACGCTTGCCGACGGTGATCACGCGCGCATCGGCGCAGTGCTCCAGCACGGCCGCGTTGACCAGATCGTCGATCAACACCACGTCGGCTTCATGCAGGGCCCTTACCGCTTTGAGGGTGAGCAATTCCGGATCACCGGGCCCGGCGCCTACCAGCCAAACTTTTGCGCTCATGGTGTTACCTCACAGACTGATTGCGATTGGCTGCGGGCTGGCGGCCAACAGACGTTTGATTTCCGGCACGCAGGAGCCGCATTGCGTGCCGCATCCCAGTGCTTGTTTGAGCCCATTCAGGTCCAGGCCACGGGCGATCCCGGCGCACACCGCGTTTTCGCTGACATTTCTGCAGTTGCACAGGACCTTGCTGCTGGCTGCGGCACCCCCCGGTGGCGCGCTTAACGGCGCCAATAGCCAGCGGCGTAATTGATCGTCGGCGCGGCCTTCCAGCCAGAGGCTCTGCAGCCAATGGCGGGCGAGGGTTTCGCCGGCCAGGCGCAACGCGGTAATGCGGCCTTTTTCGATTTTCACCCGTTTACCGATGGAACGGCGCGGGTCGTCATACGCCATCACCGGGCCATCATTGAGCCCCAGCAACTGGTCGATGCGGTTCAGCAACTGCAGGTCTGGCGCCTCGGTATGGGCTGCACGTACCAGCAACGCGGGACGCTCACGTCCGGACAGGCTTAGGCTGACGTAGGCAAAACCCTCACAGAGCGGGCGCAGGGCTTCGAAATGTCGCTGCACGTCGCCCTCGATCAGCGCAAACAGCTGCCACGGCAGTTGCACGGCTTCCAGGCGCACACCGCTGTGTTTGAGCTCCGGCTGTTTCGATAACGGGTCGAACGCCGGCTGGGTCAGCACGTTGACGCCGCCTTTGAGAAAACGGTCGCCCCAATGCATGGGCAGGAACGCCTGGCCGGGGCGCACGCTGTCATCGCTGGTGACCGCGACGATGACATTGCCTCGACGGCTTTTCAGGCTGACCAGGTCGCCTTCTTTGAAGCGGTGACGGCGCAACTCGTCCGGGTGCAGGCTCGACAGCGCTTCGCTGACATGCCCGAACAGCTGCGCCGCCGTGCCGGTACGGCTCATGCCGTGCCATTGGTCGCGCAGGCGGCCGGTGATCAGGGTCAGGGGGAAGCGTGCGTCACGCTGCTCTTTGGCGGCGCGGTAAGGGTCGGCGACAAACTGCGCACGACCATTAGCGGTGGGGAAAATGCCATCCACGTAGAGGCGCGGCGTTCCGGCCTGTGCCCCCCTGGGAAACGGCCACTGTTGCGGGCCGAGCCGGTCAAGCAGGGCATGGCTGATGCCCGACAAATCCAGATCGCGGTCCCGGGTCAACAGCTTGAACTCGTCAAAAATCTGCGCAGGTTGCTCGAAGGCAAACAGGCTGCTCAGGCCTGGCCGCAGACGACGCTCCAGGCGTCGGGCGAAATCCACCGTAATCGCCCAATCCGGCCGCGCTTCTCCCGGTGCTGCGACGGCGCGTCGCACGTGGGAAATACGCCGTTCGGAGTTGGTCACCGTGCCTTCTTTTTCACCCCAGCTGGCGGCGGGCAACAGCAGGTCGGCGTAGGCGGCGGTCTCGGTGGTTCGAAACGCCTCCTGCAACACCACAAACGGACAGGTCGCCAAGGCTGCACGCACGGCATTCTGGTCCGGCAATGATTGGGCGGGGTTGGTGCAGGCGATCCACAACGCTTTGATCTTGCCCGCGTGGACCTGCTCGAACAGTTCGATGGCCGTGAGGCCGGTGCTAGCGGGCAGTTGATCGACGCCCCAATAAGCGGCGACTTCCGCGCGGTGTTCGGGGTTGGCGGCGTCGCGATGCCCAGGCAGCAAATTCGACAAGCTGCCGGTTTCGCGCCCGCCCATGGCATTGGGTTGGCCGGTCAGGGAAAACGGCCCGCAGCCTGGCCGGCCAATCGTACCGGTGGCCAGGTGCAGGTTGATCAGCGCGCTGTTTTTCGCGCTGCCCGCAGTAGATTGGTTCAGCCCCATGCACCACAACGACAAGAAGCTACTGGAGGTGCCCACCCACTGCGCGCACAGGCGTAACTGCTCGACACTGATCCCGCACAATTGCGTGACCATCTGCGGCGTGTAGTCATGCACCAGGCGTTTCAGCTCGACCAGGCCGTCGGTATGTGCCTGGATAAACTCGCGGTCGATCCAGTCTTCCCACAGCAGCAGATGCAAAATCCCATGGAACAACGCGACGTCGGTCCCCGGCAGGATCGCCAGGTGCAGGTCAGCCAGGTCGCAGGTGTCGGTACGCCGTGGGTCGATCACCACCACTTTCATCTGTGGGCGGCGCGCCTTGGCTTCTTCCAGACGTCGGAACAACACTGGATGAGCGTAGGCCATGTTACTGCCGACGATCATCACGCAGTCGCTGGTGTCCAGGTCTTCATAGCTGCAGGGCGGGGCATCGGCGCCCAGGCTGCGCTTGTATCCAACGACGGCCGAGGACATGCACAGCCGCGAGTTGCTATCGATATTGTTGGTGCCGACCAGGGCACGCGCCAGTTTGTTGAAGCTGTAGTAGTCCTCGGTCAGCAATTGCCCGGAGATGTAGAAGGCCACGCTGTCCGGCCCGTGCGCGGCGATGGTCTCGGCAAATACCGTGGCCGCATGTTCCAGGGCGGTATCCCAGTCGGTACGGGCGCGGGCCAGGTCTTTGCCCAAGCGCAATTCCGGGTACAAGGCGCGGGCGTCGAGGTCACCGGTCAGATGCAGGCTGGCGCCCTTGCTGCACAGCTTGCCGAAGTTGGCCGGGTGGTCCGGATCGCCTTGCACGCCGAGGATCCGGGTGCCGTCATGCTCAATCAGCACGCCGCAGCCCACCCCGCAATAACAGCAGGTGGACGCGGTGACCTGGCGGTCCATCACCCTGCGTCCCGCAGGGCCAGCATCACTCGGCCGTTTTCCACGCGGGCGAGGTGATGATGGGCGCAGCCGATATCCGGCGCCTGGGCTTCGCCGGACGCCAAATCGATCTGCCAATTGTGCAGCGGGCAGGCCACGCGCTTGCCATAGATCAAACCTTGGGACAGTGGCCCGCCTTTGTGCGGACAACGGTCATCGAGGGCGAAGACCTCATCGTCGCTAGTGCGAAAAATCGCAATGTCGCCCTTGGGCCCGTTGATGATGCGCGAGCCCAATGCGTTGATTTCTTCCAGGGCGCAGATATCCAGCCAGTTCATGCTGGCACCTCCAATTGCTTGACCGGGATGACGTCGAATTCCTTTTTCAGCAGCGGCTGTTCCAGGCGTTCTTTCCAGGGGTCTTGCTCGAACGACAGCGAAAACTGCAGGCGCTCGTTGAGGGCCTGGCGCCGGGCCGGGTCTTCGAGCACGGCTTTCTTGATATGGTCCATGCCCACCCGCTGCAGGTAATGCACGGTGCGCTCCAGGTAGAAGGCTTCTTCGCGGTACAACTGCAGGAATGCGCCGTTGTATTCGCGCACTTGCTCGGCGGTCTTGAGCTTGACGAAGAACTCCGCGACTTCGGTTTTGATCCCGCCGTTGCCGCCGATGTACATCTCCCAGCCTGAGTCCACGCCGATGATTCCCACGTCCTTGATGCCTGCTTCCGAGCAATTGCGAGGGCAGCCGGACACCGCCAGCTTTACCTTGTGCGGCGACCACATATTGAACAGGTCGTGCTCCAGCTCGATGCCCAGTTGCGTGGAGTTTTGCGTACCGAAGCGGCAGAACTCGCTGCCCACGCAGGTCTTCACGGTACGGATGGATTTGCCGTAGGCATGCCCGGACGGCATGTCGAGGTCTTTCCAGACGCCGGGCAAGTCCTGCTTCTTGATGCCGAGCAAGTCGATGCGCTGGCCGCCGGTCACCTTGACCATGGGCACGTTGTACTTGTCGGCCACGTCGGCGATACGGCGCAGCTCCGACGGATTGGTCACGCCGCCCCACATGCGTGGGACGACGGAATAGGTGCCGTCTTTCTGGATATTCGCGTGGGCGCGTTCGTTGATCAGGCGCGATTGCGGGTCATCCTTGGCCTCGCCCGGCCAGGTGGAGATCAGGTAATAGTTCAGCGCCGGGCGGCAGGTGGCGCAACCGTTGGGCGTGCGCCAGTTCAGGTAGCTCATGGTGCCGGCGATGGTCAGCAGGTGCTGGTCGCGAATGGCCTGGCGGATTTGCCCGTGGTTGAGGTCGCTGCAACCGCAGATGGCTTTTTCGCTCTTGGGTTTGACGTCGGCGGCACCGCCCACGGTGTTGATCAGGATCTGCTCCACCAGCCCCGCGCAAGACCCGCACGAGCTGGCGGCCTTGGTGTGCTTTTTCACCTCATCGACGCTGAACAGCCCTTGTTCCTGGATCGCCTTGACGATGGTGCCCTTGCACACGCCATTGCAGCCGCAGACCTCGGCGTTGTCGGCCATGCTCATGGCTTTGTCCTGGCCCTGATGGCCTACGTCGCCCAGTGCATTTTCGCCAAACATCAGATGGTCGCGGATCTCGCCAATCGCGTGGTTCTCACGGATCTGGCGGAAATACCAACCGCCGTCGGCGGTATCGCCGTACAGGCAGGCGCCGACCAGGATGTCGTCCTTGATCACCAGTTTTTTGTACACGCCGCCGATGGGGTCGGAGAGGGTGATGGTTTCAGTGCCTTCGCCGCCCATGAAGTCTCCGGCAGAGAACAGGTCGATGCCGGTGACTTTCAGCTTGGTGGAGGTGACCGAACCTTTATAGGTGGCAAAACCCAGCTGGGCGAGATGGTTGGCGCAGACCTTGGCCTGTTCGAACAGCGGCGCCACCAGGCCGTAGGCAATCCCACGGTGGCTGGCGCATTCGCCGATGGCGTAGATGCGCGGGTCGTAGGTTTGCATCGTGTCGTTGACCAGAATCCCGCGGTTGCAGGGGATGCCGGACTTTTCTGCAAGTTCGGTGTTGGGGCGGATACCGGCGGCCATCACCACCAGGTCGGCGGGAATGATGTCGCCATTTTTGAACTGCACCGAGCCGACCCGGCCGTTGCCGGCATCGTACAAGGCCTGGGTCTGTTCGCACAGGCGGAATACCAGGCCACGGCTTTCCAGTTCGGTTTGCAGCAGTTGGCCGCTGGTTTTGTCCAGTTGCCGTTCCAGCAGCCATTCACCGATATGCACCACGGTCACCTGCATGCCGCGCAGCATCAAGCCGTTGGCGGCCTCAAGGCCCAGCAGCCCACCACCAATGACCACGGCGTGCTTGTGGGTCTTGGCGGTGTCGATCATGGCCTGGGTGTCGGCAATATCGCGGTAGCCGATCACGCCCTGCAAGGTGTTACCGGGAATGGGCAGGATAAACGGGGTGGAACCGGTGGCGATCAGCAGGCGATCGTATTCGGCTTCGGTACCGTCTTCGGCGATGACCCGGCGCTTCACTCGATCGATCTGCACCACCTTGCGGTTGAGCAGCAGCTTGACGTTGTTATCGAGGTACCAGTCCAGGTCGTTGAGCACGATCTCTTCGAAGGTCTGCTCGCCGGCCAATACCGGCGACAGCAGGATGCGGTTGTAGTTGGTGTGGGGCTCGGCGCCGAACACGGTGATGTCATAGAGGTCGCTGCTGAGCTTGAGCAGTTCTTCCAGGGTGCGAACCCCGGCCATGCCGTTGCCGATCATCACCAGTTTGAGTTTTTTCATGTCGCTCTCCGACCAATCACGCGCAAACAAAAAAAGGCGTCCCCGCTAGTTACCTAGCGAGGACGCCTTTGTCCTGGTCCCGTTCTCTCGGGAAGCTCGGCCCTTCGACGTTGAAGGAGCGGCTATATGTGGGTTGTTGGGATAGGTAATGCAGCAGCTGTGCCAAGTGCCGATGCCCCCAGTTTTATTGGGCATTTAGCGCGAATGCCGCAGGGTTTTGCCCGTTAGTGGTGCAATAGCCAGTAGAGCAGCACCAGATTGATCAGCAGCGAAGCCATCGCCAGGGTTTGCCAGACCTTGAGCGGTTCACGCTCCAGCAAGGGGCGGGCGCGCACGCTCAGCTCACGGCGGTCGGCCTGTTCCAGCACCAGCAGCCATTCTTCGGCGGTTTCATAACGTTGCTGCGGTTGCGCGGCCACGGCCCGTTCGAGGCTCGCGGGCAACCAGTCGGGCAAATCGGGACGGTAGCGGCTGGCGCTGACTGTTTGAGTGAAGCGCGGGCGTTGGAAGGCTTCGATTTCGCCGTAGGGATAGTGGCCGGTCAGCAGGTAATAGAGCGTGACGCCAACACTGTACAAATCCTGTTGCGCCGTAGGCCGCTCGCCGTTGAACGACTCCGGCGCGATAAAGCTCGGGGTGCCGGGCAGCACATGCGCGCGGTCTTCAGACAGCCCTGGGCAGTAGGCAAGACCGAAATCCAGCACGCGCAGTTCACCGTCATCCCCCAGCAACAGGTTTTCCGGCTTGATATCGCGGTGCAAAATCTGCCGCCGATGCAGCAGGCCCACCGCGCGCAGCAAACGCTCGGCGATGGACTGCCATTGAGCCAGGGGCAATGGGCCCTGGCGCTTGAACAGTTCCGCCAGGGTTTGCCCCGGATATTCACGCATCACGTAGTACAAATGCTGACGCCCGCTGGCGGCATGCACTTCAGGGAACGCGCGGCCGGCGACCCGGCGCAGAAACCATTCTTCCGAGAGCAGGGCCTGGGCGGCGTCAGTGTCTGCTTCGCGATTGAGCGGCAAAGTTTTCAGCAACCAGGGCCGCTGCTGATCATCCTCTACCCGATACAGCAATGACTGTCGGCTCTGCGCCAACAGGCTGTGCACCTGCCAACCTTCGAAACGTTGCCCGGCCTTGAGCAGCGGCGGCAGCGGCCACTGCTGCAACTGCACCAGTGCGTCGCCCAGCGTGGCGGCGCCGAGTGCATCGACGCGCACCAGCAAGGCGCTGGCATTGTCCTGGCTTCCCGCCAAGTGCGCGGCATTCACCAGGGTGTTGACCGCCAGGTCCAAGTCGCTTTGTTCGCGCAGAATCGCGCGGATGCTGTGGTCGCCCAACGTGGCCCAGACCCCGTCACTGAGCAGCAGGAAGCACTCGCCGGCGCGCAGTTCTCCGTCGAGAAAATCCAGCACCAAATGTTGGTCCAGGCCGAGGGCACGCTTGAGCACGTGCTGCATGCCCGGTTGCTCCCACACATGGTCTTCGCTGATGCGCTGCAGCTCGCCGTCCAGCCAGCGATAGGCGCGGCAATCGCCGACGTGGGCCAGGGTGAAACGCTGGCCGCGAAACACCAGGGCGCTGAGGGTGGTCAGCAGCGGCTGGCCGCCGCCATTGGCTTGCAGCCAGCGATTCTGCGCGACCAATAAACGTTCCAGCGCCTGGGCCACGCCCCAGGTCTGCGGCGTGGCGTAGTAGTCCAGGGCCAGCGCCTGCAAGGTCGAGCGTGCGGCCAGGCCGCCATCGGCGCATTGGCTGACACCGTCGGCCAACGCGCACAGGTAGCCTTTGCTCGCGGCCAGTTCCGCCATGGGCGTGACCACCCGCAGCGCGTCCTGGTTTTCCGCCCGTGGGCCGATCGCACTGGCCTGGGCGACGCTCAGTTGCAGGCTCATCAGACGCGCGCGGCGGTCACGGCAGCCGAGCCCCAGGTGGTTCTCCAGCGACGCTTGACCCCGTGCAGGCCAAACCAGGCCAGCACGCCGAGGCTGGCGAACAGCCAAAGGGCCACTTGGTAACTGCCGGTACTCTGCTTGATCGCACCCATGCCGGCCGCCAGCACAAAGCCGCCAATGCCGCCAGCCATGCCGATTAAACCGGTCATCACGCCGATCTCACTGCGAAAACGCTGTGGCACCAGTTGGAACACTGCGCCATTACCGGCGCCAAGGCCGAGCATGGTGCAGACGAAAAGCGCCAGCGCGGCGTAGGAACTGGGCAGGTTGAAACCCACCGCCGCGATGCAGATCACCGCCACGCTGTACATGCCGAGCAGGGTCTTGATCCCGCCGAAACGGTCCGCCAGGGCACCGCCCAAGGGGCGCATCAGGCTGCCACCGAAGACACAGGCGGCGGTGTAGTAGCCAGCGGTCACCGGGCTCAGGCCGTACTGGTCGTTGAAGTAGCCGGGCAGGGCGCTGGCCAGGCCGATGAAGCCGCCAAAGGTCACGCTGTAGAAAAACATGAACCACCAACTGTCGCGATCACCCAGGGCTTTGAAGTAGTCGGCCATCGACTTGGCTTTCGGGCGTTGCGGGGCATTGCGGGCGAGCCAGGCGAACACCATCAGGGTCAGGATCAGCGGAATCAACGCGAAGCCGAACACATTGCTCCAGCCAAAGACCGCCGCCAGTACCGGGGCCAGCAAGGCGGCAAACACGGTGCCGGAGTTGCCGGCGCCGGCGATGCCCATGGCTTTGCCTTGGTGCTCGGCCGGGTACCACTGCGAGGCCAACGGCAGGGCGACGGCAAACGAGGCTCCGGCCATGCCGAGGAACAGGCCCAGCAGCAGGGCTTGCTCGTAGCTGTGAATGCCCAGTTTCCAGGCGCAGAACAACGCGACAATGACAATCACCTGGCCGATCAGCCCGGCGGTTTTGGGCGACAGCTTGTCGGCCAGCATGCCCATGAGAAAGCGCAACACCGCGCCCGCCAGAATCGGCGTGGCGACCACCAGGCCGCGCTGTTGAGTGGTCAGATGCAGGTCGGCGGCTATCTGTACCGCCAGCGGGCCCAGCAGGTACCAGACCATGAAGCTCAGGTCGAAATACAGGAACGCGGCAAACAGGGTCGGGGTGTGCCCGGATTTCCAGAAGCTTGATTTCATCACGCACCTCAACGGTTGGGTCTAAAACGAAAAAACGCCGCCACCGGGTTCGCGAGGGCAAACCGGGTGTGCGACGTCTTTGTCGTGGATTGGGCAACCGCCGTTGGCTACCTGTAGAGGTTCTTTAGCAAGAGCCGCGCCAGATCACCCGAGCAATTCGCTCATGGCAATAATCTGTTCGGCGACCTGGATCAGTTTCTGCTGGCGGCTCATGGCCTGGCGGCGCATGAGGGTGTAGGCCTCTTCCTCATTGCAGTCCTTCATTTTCATCAGCAGACCTTTGGCCAGCTCGATGCGCTTGCGCTCCGCCAACTGTTGATCGCGGGCGTGAAGCTGGGCGCGCAGGGCCTGGTCGCTTTCGAAGCGTGCCATGGCCACATCGAGGATCGGTTGCAGGCGCTGGGCCTGGATGCCTTCGACGATGTAGGCACTGACCCCGGACTTGATCGCCTGGCGCATGACATTCGGGTCGTGCTCGTCGGTAAACATCACGATAGGGCGGGGTTGATCGCGGCTGACCAGCACCACCTGCTCCATCACATCGCGGCCGGGTGACTCGGTATCGATCAGGATCACGTCGGGGCGCACCGTTTCGACGCGCGCGGGCAAGTCGATGGTCAGGCCGGATTCATCGATCACCTCAAAACCGGCCTCGGTCAACGCGGCCTTGAGCCGACCGACTTTGCGCGGGGTGTCGTTGATCAACAGGATTCGCAGCATGGTCGTGCTCCTGTCAGCGCAGCGCTTGGCGGCTGGTGTCGTCCGCCATGGCGTGCAGACGGAAGCTGCGGACATAGCCGGCGGGGTCGGAGCCGTCCCAGACCTTGCCGTCGATCAACTGGCTGCTGCGCATGTTCCGGGTGCTTGTCGGAACGCCGAGGGCGGCGGCGGCTTGACGGTACACATCCAGTTGTTGCACTTGGCGGGCAACGTCAAGGTAATCCGGGTCTTCGCGCAACAGGCCCCAGCGGCGGAACTGGGTCATGAACCACATGCCGTCGCAAAGGTAGGGCAGGTTGACCGCGCCATCGGCGAAAAAACGCAGCGCATACGGGTCCTGCCACTGGTTGCCCAGGCCATCTTCGTAACTGCCCAGCAGGCGCGGTTCGATACAGTCCAGCGGTGCGTCGAGGTACTCGCGGGCGCTGAGCAGTTGGGCGGTGGAGCGGCGGTTTTGCGTGCTCGCTTCGATAAAACGGCTGGCTTCGAGAATCGCCATCACCAGCACCCGGGCGGTATTGGGGTATTGGTCGACGAAGGCTTGGGTACAGCCCAAGACCTTTTCCGGATGATTCGGCCAGATCGACTGGCTGGTCGCCAGGGTGAAGCCCTGGTTCTGCTTGACGGCGCTGGCGCACCAGGGTTCACCGACGCACAGGCCGTCGATACGACCGGCTTGCAGGTGCGCAACCATTTGCGGCGGGGGGACCACCACGCTGTCCACGTCCCGCAGCGGGTGGATGCCCTGGCTCGCCAGCCAGTAATACAGCCACATGGCGTGGGTGCCGGTGGGAAAAGTCTGGGCGAAGGTGAGTTTTGTGCGGCTTTGGTGCACGTGACGCTCCAATGCCTCAGGAGTGACCACGCCTTGCTGTTGCAGCCCACGGGACAGGTTGATGCTCTGCCCGTTCTGGTTCAGCCCCATCAGCACCGCCATCGGGCTCGGAGCAACGCCGCCGATGCCCAGATGCACGGCATAGATCAGCCCGTACAGGCTATGGGCGGCGTCCAGCTCGCCGCTGACCAGTTTGTCGCGCAAGTTGGCCCAGGACGTTTGACGCTTGAGGTTCAGCGTGAGGCCGTAGGGCTGCGCAAACCCCTGGGTGGCGGCGACCACCACCGAGGCGCAATCAGTCAAGGCCATGAACCCCAGGTCGAGACTGCTCTTTTCCGGGGCGTCACTGCCGTTTACCCAGGCCAGCGCCGGGGTCACCGGGCTGTTGCCGACCGAATCGTTCATCCACACCTACCTTTTCTCTCAAAAAAAAGCGTCGCTTCCTCGGATGGCGATACCAGCCATTACAGGGAAACGACGCCTTTGTCCGTAGGCCCGCTCCGTCGTTGGCGCGCGCTCTGATAGAGAGTGCATAGCAAGGCACATGCCACGGGGCTGCCATCAGCTTTCCATCATGATTGAACCTTGCCTGCCTCTCAGTATGGCCGCTCTTTCGCGTTCTACCGCCCCAGGAAAACCAAGGTGCATGCTGAATCTCCCATTCCGACGAACCGCCACTGCCTCGGTAGCACGCTGCTGTGGGTGGTGCTATTGCTGCTCAGCCGGGTTGCCTGGGGCGAGCCGTATCAGGCCAGCGATGAAAGCCTGGCGAGTTTTTTCACTGCATTGTCGGTGCCCCTGGGTCTGCCTGTGGTGGTCAGTCGGGAGGCGGCGCCCAGGCGTGTCAGCGGGACGTTCGATTTCGAGGCGCCCCAACAGGTCCTCGAAGCGCTGGCCCGGCGTGAAGGCCTGATCTGGCACAGCGACGGGCAATCGGTGCACGTCTACAACGCGACTGAAGCGAGAACCTCTGCGGTGGCGTTGCGGTACATCTCGGTCAACCGACTGCGCGGCATCCTGCGCCGAACGGGGCTGGATGAATCGCGCTATCCCTTGCGCGACAGCGGGGTGCGTACCTTCTACGTGTCCGGGCCACCCAGCTATGTCAACCAGGTGCTGCGGCTGGCGCAATTGATGGACCGCCAACGCAGTGAACTGCGCGTGGGCACGCACGCCTTCGGTGTGGTGCAGGTGTTCAATACCCACGTCGAGGACAGGCAGTATGGCAGCGGCGCGAGCAAAGTCAGCGTGCCGGGGATGGCCTCCATCATTCAAGGCCTGCTGGCCAGTGAGCAGAAGGGCCCGCTGGCGGACAAGAACCTGACGCTGATCGCCTATGCGGACACCAACAGCCTCTTGATCAAAGGCAAACCGGCACAGGTGAGCCTGATCGAGAAGCTGGTAGATGAATTGGATGTACCCAAGCAACTGAATGAAATCTCGTCATGGCGGGTGGATGTGGGCCGTGAAGAATCGAAGCCTCCGGCCGGGCCGCCGCCGTTGACGGCTGCGCAATATGAGCGTGTGCAACGTGCGTTCGTAAGGCCGGGCCGCGAGCGTTCCCCCTGAATAAAAGGCGTTTGTCCATGTACCTGGAAATACTGCTGCAGGAGCAATTGATCAGCCGTAAGCGTCTGGCTGCGTTTGCGCCGGGGAAAGTGTTGCCTTTGGCGCCTGAGGTCATCCACTGCGTGGAGGTGCGGGTCAACGGGCAGTTGATGGCTGTGGGTGAGCTGGTGCAGCTGGAGGACCGGTTAGGCGTTGAATTGCATGAGGTGTATCAGGAATGGATACCTCGTTCGGGTTGAGTGGTGAACTGTCTTACAACGAGACGCTGAAAAACACTGACTGAATAGGGTTTTTCCTAGCGTGATACGTGAGACAGGTTTTTATAGTCATGGCATCGGGCGAGTGCGCCGTCACAGCAAGAAGGATTTGAATGTCAGCAGTCGAATGTGCAGGACGCCTTATGGACATCGGAATTGAAGAATCGACAAATTCCCTGGTTTTCGCTCACTGGACCTTGCATGAAGATGGTCGGCTCACGGGTAGGGAAACCGATATTCAACTGCCGCCCAAAGAGGGGAGCGTGCTCCGACTGTTGCTGGTTTCCGGCGGTTCGTTGATGACCAAGGACCGCTTGTTGGCGCTTGCCTGGCCCCGGGGCGAGGTGGCTGATGAGTCATTGACACGTTGCATCTACGCCTTGCGTAGACACTTGAAGGCCGACAAAGGGTTTATCAAGACCGTGTATGGCAAGGGCTACCGTTTTACCTGCCCTGTGCAGGTCCGGAACGCCGAGCCCAAGCACGTCATGCACGTGTGTTCGGCGTGCGGGCAGATCAGCAGTGTTTAAAGTGTGGGGCAGAGGCCTGATGCTGGGCGTGCTGATGGGCAGCAACCAGGCCCTGGCCTACTGCTGGGATGAAGTGGCGCGTCGTTACGACTTCGAGCCGGAGTTGCTGCAGGCCATCGCAGCGGTAGAGTCGGGGTACCGCGCAGAAGCGATCAACTATGCCAACGCTAATGGCACGCATGATATCGGCTTGATGCAAATCAACAGCAGTCACCTGCCTCGCCTGCTCAAGCTGGGCATTACCGAAGAGCGGCTGTTGAGCGAGCCGTGTTTGTCGGTGGAGGTCGGTGCCTCGATTCTTGCGGGGTTCGTTCGGCGTTTTGGCTATAACTGGACGGCGGTGGGTTCCTACAATGTGGGAGCGGGCGCCGGGGCGGAGCGTGACGCGTTGCGCATGCGCTACGCCGAAAAAGTCTGGGCGCGTTATGCGGCACTGATGGCCCATCGTAATTGACGATTGGGCGGCACGCCTCGCATGCAGCGTGTGTCCCCGGCTATAATCGCGCCACCTTTCGCCGCCATCCGAGTCTAGCCCGCCCATGTATACCCTGGCCCGCCAGCTGTTGTTCAAACTCTCCCCGGAAACCTCCCACGATCTGTCCCTGGACCTGATCGGTGCGGGTGGCCGCCTGGGGCTCAATGGCCTGGTATGCAAGGCTGCGGCGAAGGTGCCGGTGTCGGTGATGGGCCTTGAATTTCCCAATCCGGTCGGGCTGGCGGCCGGCCTGGACAAGAACGGTGCGGCAATCGACGGGTTTGCGCAGTTGGGTTTCGGTTTCGTCGAAATCGGCACCGTGACGCCTCGGCCGCAACCTGGTAACCCCAAGCCCCGGATCTTCCGCCTGCCGGAAGCCGAGGCGATCATCAACCGCATGGGCTTCAACAATCTGGGTGTGGACCATTTGTTGTCACGGGTTCAGGCGGCGAAGTACAAGGGCATCCTCGGTATCAACATCGGCAAGAATTTCGACACGCCGGTAGAGCGCGCGGTGGACGATTACCTGATCTGCCTGGACAAGGTCTACGCCCATGCCAGCTACGTCACCGTCAACGTCAGCTCGCCCAACACCCCGGGCTTGCGCAGCCTGCAGTTCGGCGACTCCCTCAAGCAATTGCTCGAAGCATTGCGCCAGCGCCAGGAAGACCTGGCAGTGCGCCACGGCAAGCGGGTGCCATTGGCGATCAAGATCGCTCCCGATATGAGCGATGAAGAAACCGTGCTGGTGGCCCAGGCCCTGATGAACGCTGGCATGGATGCGGTGATCGCGACCAACACCACCCTCAGCCGTGTGGGCGTCGAAGGCCTCGCTCACGGTGACGAGGCGGGCGGTCTGTCCGGCGCGCCGGTGCGGGACAAAAGCACCCATATCGTCAAGGTGCTGGCGGCCGAACTGGCGGGGCGCTTGCCGATCATCGCCGTGGGGGGTATCACCGAAGGCAAACACGCGGCTGAAAAGATTGCGGCGGGCGCAAGCCTGGTGCAGCTGTACTCCGGTTTCATCTACAAAGGCCCCGCGCTGATTCGCGAAGCGGTGGACGCGATCGCCGCCCTGCGCTGAAGGCGCTTGTGCGCCAGGCAATAAAAAGGGCTCCCTAAAGGAGCCCCTGGGCCGAAGCCCGCCGCCCGGATAGGACGTGCGTGGTTAAGTCGCTACATATTCAAGTTGATGTGTCGGAATTAAGTGCCCTGATTAGCCGACGGCGTGAAGTTCGTTGAGTCTGTGGATACCCGCAGTGCCAGTCATACCGTCCCAGTTGTCGCCTCGTCCTTCTCGCCAGCCATTGATCCAGGCTTGGCGCACCGACGGTAGAGTAAATGGGCAAAGCTCACGGGATTTTCCATGAACGCCATATTGATATCCGCGTAAAAATGCTCTTTCCAACGGATCACGCTTAAGTCTTCTCATAGGGTGTTTCCCTCACTTGTTGACTGTCTAGATATCCTTCGGCCTCGTGTGAGGCCGGGCAGAGTTTTTCTGCCGTTGGTGGGCTCGCTGCCGGCGTGGCGAGCCGATGTGTCGGCGTCGTTACGGCGCCAACCTGTGTTGAGTTCTAACCAATAGGCCACATGGATTCAATGATCGTTTTGTCATAAGCACGTAACGATAACGATGCTATAGCCATAAGCTGGGATGGCTTTTCGCCCCTTTTCCAGGGCAAAGCCAGCTATGATGTGCCCTGCGAAGAGAATGTGTTTAATCCTTTGGTGAGAATGCCCACCTGTTGCAGTCGGTTATTATTCGACGAAGGGTCGGAATATTTCTTTTTGTTGCTTCAAATTCTTCTTCTGCCCCGTCACTAAAGGCCCAAAGGCCCGTCAGACGAGGTGGAGCGGCACATTCGTGCCACGCGAGCACTCTTCAAGAAAAGTGCTTGATTGAAAACCGAACCGGCGATGCGTCGCCCGTTCATTGATTGCTGAAAAGCCTGGAATGCCCCATGTCGGACCGTTTTGAACTCTTCCTCACCTGCCCCAAGGGCCTCGAAGGCCTGCTGATCGAGGAAGCCGTCGGGCTTGGCCTTGAGGACGCCCGCGAGCACACCTCGGCCGTGCGCGGCATGGCCGACATGGAAACCGCCTACCGCCTGTGCCTGTGGTCGCGTCTGGCCAACCGGGTGCTGCTGGTGCTCAAGCGCTTCCCGATGAAGGACGCCGAGGACCTCTACCACGGCGTGCTGGATATCGAATGGGCCGACCACATGGTCAGCGACGGTACGCTGGCGGTGGAGTTCAGCGGTCACGGCTCGGGCATCGACAACACCCACTTCGGCGCGCTGAAGGTCAAGGATGCAATCGTCGACAAGCTGCGCACCCCGGCTGGCGAACGTCCGTCCATCGACAAGATCAACCCGGACCTGCGCATCCACCTGCGCCTGGACCGTGGCGAAGCCATCCTGTCCCTGGACCTGTCCGGCCACAGCCTGCACCAGCGCGGCTACCGCCTGCAGCAGGGTGCCGCGCCGTTGAAGGAAAACCTGGCGGCCGCGATCCTGATCCGCGCCGGCTGGCCGCGCATCGCTGCCGAAGGCGGCGCATTGACCGACCCGATGTGCGGCGTCGGCACCTTCCTGGTCGAAGGCGCAATGATCGCCGCCGACATGGCGCCCAACCTCAATCGCGAACTGTGGGGCTTCACCACGTGGCTCGGACACGTCCCTGCGTTGTGGAAGAAGCTGCACGCCGAGGCCACCGAACGCGCCGCTATCGGCATGAACAAAACCCCGCTGTGGGTGCGTGGCTATGAAGCCGATCCGCGTCTGATCCAGCCGGCCCGCAACAACATCGAGCGCGCCGGCCTGAGCCACTGGATCAAGGTGTACCAGGGCGAAGTCGGCACGTTTGAGCCGCGCCCGGACCAGAACCAGAAAGGCCTGGTGATCTGCAACCCGCCGTACGGCGAGCGCTTGGGGGACGAGGCCAGCCTGTTGTACCTCTACCAGAACCTTGGCGAGCGTCTGCGCCAGGCTTGCATGGGCTGGGAAGCCGCAGTGTTCACCGGCGCGCCGGACCTGGGCAAGCGCATGGGCATCCGCAGCCACAAACAGTATTCGTTCTGGAACGGCGCGTTGCCGTGCAAATTGTTGCTGATCAAGGTCAACCCGGATCAGTTCGTCACCGGCGAGCGTCGTACCCCGGAGCAGCGCCAGGCTGAACGTGAGCAAGCGGCTTACGACCAGGCTCCGACCGAACCGGTCGAGCGTCAGTACAACAAGAACGGCAACCCGATCAAGCCAGCTCCGGCCCCGGTGGTCGAACAGGCGCGCTTGAGCGAGGGCGGGCAAATGTTCGCCAACCGCCTGCAGAAGAACCTCAAGCTGCTGGGCAAGTGGGCCAAGCGTGAAGGCGTGGATTGCTACCGCGTGTACGACGCCGATATGCCGGAGTACTCCATGGCTATCGACCTGTATCACGATTGGGTGCATGTGCAGGAATACGCCGCGCCGAAGTCCATCGACCCGGAAAAAGCCTCGGCGCGCATGTTTGACGCGCTCGCGGCAATTCCCCAGGCACTGAACGTCGACAAAAGTCGCGTGGTGGTCAAGCGTCGCGAGCGTCAGAGCGGCACCAAGCAATACGAGCGTCAGAGCGCCCAGGGCAAGTTCACCGAGGTCAGCGAAGGTGGCGTGAAGCTGCTGGTCAACCTCACCGACTACCTGGACACCGGCCTGTTCCTCGACCACCGCCCGATGCGCCTGCGCATTCAGAAGGAAGCGGCGGGCAAGCGTTTCCTCAACCTGTATTGCTACACCGCCACCGCCAGCGTGCACGCGGCCAAGGGTGGCGCGCGCAGCACCACCAGTGTCGATTTGTCCAAGACCTACCTGGACTGGGCGCGTCGCAACTTCTCCCTCAACGGCTTTTCCGACAAGAACCGCCTGGAACAAGGTGATGTGATGGCGTGGCTGGAAGCCAGTCGCGATGAGTTCGACATGATTTTCATCGACCCGCCGACCTTCTCCAACTCCAAGCGCATGGAAGGCATTTTCGACGTGCAGCGTGACCACGTGCAATTGCTCGATCTGGCCATGGCGCGCCTGGCGCCGGGCGGCGTGCTGTACTTCTCGAACAACTTCCGCAAGTTCCAGCTGGAAGACAACCTCAGCGAACGCTATGCGGTCGAGGAGATCAGCGACAAGACCATCGACCCGGATTTCGCGCGTAACGCCAAGATCCACCGCGCCTGGAAAATTACCGCCCGCTGATGCGTGTGGCGAGGGAGCAAGCTCCCTCGCCACCGCAGGTATTTACGCTGGTCAAACCCCCCACCGATGGCTATAACTTAACGTCCAGCCAAAGTGACACCCCCGCACGCTGGCGTTGTGAGTATCGCCTATGCCAATGCAAGCCGTACGCCCGAAGATCCTTGGTTTTATCAGTGAACAGGCATCGGCTTGGCTGGTGGCATTGGTGGTGCTGGCAATCGGTAGCGCGCTGACCCTGGTCATCGCGTGGGCCGCTGCCGACCTCAATCAGCAGCAGGTGCGCCAGCGCTTCCAGTTGCTGGTCAATGAGCGCTACAGCCGGATTCAGGAGCGCTTCGAAGACCAGGAACTGCGCCTGGATAGCCTGCGCCGCTTCTTCGTCAATTCCGGCGAAGTGTCTCGCAGCGAGTTTGACGGCTTCGCCCAGCCTTTGTTGTTGCATGCGCGTGCCTATGCCTGGGCGCCGCGTGTGCTTCGGGATCAGCGCAGCCGGTTTGAACAGGACATCTCGCGCCAGCGCGGCGTACCTTTCAACATCCGTGAACTGAATTCGGCAGGTGAGTTGGCGCCCGCTTCCGAGCGCGATGAATATGTACCGGTGTTATACAGCCAGACCCAAAGTCTGTTGGGCTCGCCGTTGGGGTTTGATCTGCTGGCCCAACCCCTGCGGCGCGCTGTGCTGGAGCGTGCGCAAAAAAGCGGCAAGGTGGCGGTGTCCCAGCCCATGCAATTGGTGGGCGTGGAACCGGCCTATGCCGCAGGGGTGCTGCTGGTGGCGCCGGTCAGCAAGACGCTCGATGCCCAGCCGTACGGTTACGTCATGGCGGTGATCAGCATGCGCCAACTGGTGGCCGATGGATTGCCCAAGGCGAACCGGGATAACCTGGCGATGCAGATCGTCGACACCTCCGACACTGAGCAGCGTGTGCTGTATGCGTCCAGCAATGCGCCGGGCGGCAGCGACCTTGTCGCCGCCCGACGTCTTACCCTCGGTGACCACGTCTACGCGCTGAGCCTGCGTGCCAGTGAGGTATTCGACAAGGCCAACCATTCCTCGACCAACACCATACTGATTATGGGCGTGCTGCTGAGTGTGCTGCTCAGTGCCTTGCTTTATGTGTTGGTCAGCCAACGCCAGCGGGCGTTGACCCTGGTGGAGCAGCGTACCGCTCAGTTGCGCATGCGTGAACAGGAGCTACGGGGCGCGCATGGTCAATTGCGCAGCGTGCTGAATGCAGCGACGCACGTCGCAATCATTGCCACGGACTTGCGCGGTGTCATCAACATGTTCAATGCCGGGGCCGAGCGGATGCTGGGGTTCAAGGGCGAGCACGTGGTGGGCCGCCTGACGTTGGAAAGTCTGCACCTGGCCGCCGAGCTCGAGACCCGCGCCACGCGCTTGAGTGTGTCGCTGGGCAAGCGTATCGCGCCGAGCCAGGCGATGCTGGTGGAAAGTCCCGACGGTCAACAGGATGCCCGCGAGTGGACGTTGGTGCGCGAGGACGGCAGCCCGTTGACCGTCAATATGCTGGTCACGGTGTTGCTGGATGACCATGGCCTGTGGGTCGGGCACTTGGCGATTTACCTGGATGTTACCGAGCAGAAGCGCGCCTACGAAGCGTTGGCCGCGCGCGATCGCTTGCTGAAAAAGCTCAGTGCCCATGTGCCTGGCGGCATTTTCCAGTTCACCCTGGAGCCCCACAACAGCTGGCGCTTCATTTACGCCAGCGAAGGCATGCGCGATATCTATGAGATCGAGCTTGGTGTGTTGCAGCAGGATGCGGGCAAAGTCCTGGAACGCATTCACCCCCTGGACCTTGAGCGGGTACGCGCGTCGATACGCTTGTCGGCGCTGCAACTGAGCCATTGGCGCGAAGAGTATCGCGTGCAGCTGCCCCAGCGCGGCCTGCGCTGGATTCGTGGCGAGGCCACGCCGGAGGAATTACCCGGCGGCGGTACGTTGTGGCACGGTTATGTGTCGGATATTTCCGACCTCAAGCGCGTGGAAGAAGAGTTGCGCACGCTGTCCATCACTGACTCCCTGACGGGCATCCACAATCGCCGCTATTTCCAGGACCGCATGAAAGCCGAACTGCTGCGCCACACCCGCACGTCGGGGGCGCTGTCGGTGATCATGCTGGATGTCGACCACTTCAAGCGGGTCAATGACCAGTACGGGCACGGCGCCGGGGACGGTGTGTTGCAGGAGCTGTGCAGGCGAATCAGCAAACGCTTGCGCCGCACCGACGTGTTCTGTCGGTTGGGTGGGGAAGAATTCGTGGTGCTATGCCCGCACACCGATGGCGCCCAGGCTTACCACTTGGCGACGCAGTTGTGGCAGTCGTTGCGCAGCACGCCGATGGCGCCGGCGGGCATCGTCACCGCCAGCTTTGGGGTGGCCAGCTGGCGTGTCGATGAAGGCATTGACGGGTTGCTGCTGCGCGCGGACTCGGCGGTGTATACCGCCAAGCAGACGGGCAGGGACCGGGTGGAGCTCTGTGGCAGCGGCGTTGAATAGGTCTAGAGCACCGGTGCGGCTGCAACCGCCTTCGGCTGGCGATACAGGTCCAGCAGCACTTGGTCCAGCACCGACGACGCGCCCCACGGCTTGGAGTCGTTGAGAATCGCCACCACCGCCCAGGTGTTGCCGTTGTTGTCACGGCTGAACCCGGCGATGGCGCGCACGGTGTTCAAGGTTCCGGTCTTCACATGGGCTTCACCGCGCATGGCGGTGGTCTTCAGGCGTTTACGCATGGTGCCGTCGGTGCCGGCGATCGGCAGCGAGCTGATGTACTCGGCGGCGTAGGGGCTTTTCCAGGCCGCTTGCAGCATGGCCGCCATTTCGCGGGCGCTGATCCGTTCGGCGCGGGACAGGCCGGAACCGTTCTCCATCACCAGGTGGGGCGCGGTAATGCCTTTTTTCGCCAGCCACTGACGTACTACGCGTTGCGCGGCCTTGGCATCGTCGCCATCGGCATCGTTGCGAAACTGCGCGCCCAGGCTCAGGAACAGTTGCTGGGCCATGGTGTTGTTACTGTATTTATTGATGTCGCGGATGATTTCCGCCAGGTCCGGCGAGAATGCTCGGGCCAGGACCTTGGCATCCTTGGGCACTGGCGCCTGGATATCGCGGCCCTGGATGGTGCCGCCTAATTCCTTCCAGATCGCACGCACGGCGCCGGCGGTGTAGGTGGCATGGTCGAGCAGTGACAGATAGGTCTGCGAACTGCAGCCGTCCGCCAACTGGCCACTGACGGTCACGGTCATACTGCCATCGGCGGCGGTCATCGGGCTGTAGCGCACGTCGCCAGTGCACTGTTTGGCGTTGGAGACTTTCACCTGGTTGTCGATGCGAATGCTCGCAATCGGCGGCTCGACCGACACGATCACCCGCCCGGCATCGTTGCGTGTCACGAAGCGCAGGGCTTTGAGGTTGACCAGCAGCGCATCGGGCTTGACCAGGAACGGCTTGTTCTCGTCGTTGCCGTCGTCATTGAACTCCGGCAATTGCGGCTGGTGGAAGAAGTTGCGGTCCAGCACCAGGTCGCCGGTGACCTGCTGTACGCCATTGGCGCGCAGGTCGCGCATCAACAGCCAGAGTTTTTCCATATTCAGCTTGGGATCGCCGCCGCCCTTGAGGTACAGGTTGCCGCGCAACACGCCGCCGCTGAGTACGCCGTCGGTGTAGAACTCGGTTTTCCACTGATGGTTGGGGCCGAGCATCTCCAGGGCCGCGTAGGTCGTCACCAGTTTCATGGTGGAGGCCGGGTTCACCGACACGTCGGCATTGAACACGGTCGGCGTACCGGGGCCGTTCAAGGGCAGCATCACCAGGGACAATGCGGTGTTTTGCAATTTTGCCTTCTGGAGGGCCTGGGCAACGCTGGGGGGCAGGGTGTTGTTGACGGGGGCGGCGGTGGCGCAAACGGCCAGTGGCAGAAGAACACCGGCGAGTAAAACAGAACGTAAAGATTTGATCATAAGAAATAAAACCCTACTGCTGAGAAGGGTGAAAAAGGCGAGGGGTATGGAAGAAAATCCCTCATTGGTCATGAAAGTGTCGGCATTATGCCCCAAGCGGAGCTTACGTGTAGCTGAACGATAGCGGGGAATTAGGGTTTTTTTATCGCTTAAGCGCCGCCCGTCCCAGAGAGTCGGGCAATTGCCGCCTTAAACTGCTAAAGTGCCGCCCGTTATTACTTATGAGGATTGTTCCAATGGCGACTAACCGTTCCCAGCGTCTGCGCAAAAAACTGTGCGTTGATGAATTTCAAGAGCTGGGTTTCGAACTGAACCTGGACTTCAAAGAAGGCCTGAGTGAAGAAGCTATCGACGCTTTCCTCGAAGCATTCATCAAAGAAGCCATGGAAGCCAACGGTCTGGGCTATGTCGGCGGCGATGACTACGGTCTGGTTTGCCTGCAGAAGCGCGGCTCGGTCTCCGAAGAGCAGCGTGCTGCTGTCGAAGCCTGGCTGAAAACCCGTTCCGAGCTGACCAAGGCTGAAGTCAGCCCGTTGCTGGACGTGTGGTATCCGGAAAAGCCGATCAACGCGGCTAAGTGATACTGAAAAAAACGGCGACCTGAGGGTCGCCGTTTTTTTATGCCTTGCGTCCGTTCAGAATCAGCAACGTCAACACCCCCGCCACAATCCCCCAGAACGCCGAACCGATGGAAAACAACGTCAAGCCTGACGCGGTGACCATGAAGGTAATCAGCGCCGCTTCCCGTTCCTTCGGCTCATTCATGGCGATGCTCAGGCCATTGATGATCGAGCCAAACAACGCCAGGGCCGCGATCGACAGCACCAGTTCCTTGGGCAACGCTGCGAACAATGCCGCCAAGGTGGCGCCGAACACCCCGGCAATCCCGTAGAACACCCCGCACCATACGGCGGCGGTGTAGCGCTTGTTGCGGTCTTCATGGGCGTGCGGCCCGGTGCAGATCGCCGCGCTGATCGCCGCCAGGTTGATGCCGTGGGAGCCAAAGGGCGCCAACACCAGTGAGGCGAGGCCGGTGGTGGTGATCAATGGCGAGGCCGGCACGCTGTAGCCGTCGGCGCGCAGCACGGCGATACCCGGCATGTTTTGCGAGGTCATCGCCACCACGAACAGCGGGATGCCGATACTGATGGTCGCCGCCAATGAGAAGTGCGGCGTGGTCCACACCGGTGCCGCGACTTCCAGGTGAAAGCCGCTGAAGTCCAGCAGCCCCATCAAGCCCGACAGCAGGGTGCCGATCACCAGTGCAGCCAGCACGGCATAACGCGGCGACAGGCGCTTGATGACCAGGTAAGTGAAAAACATCCCCAGCACCAGGCCGGTGCGATGCTGCGCGGCGACGAAAATTTCGCTGCCGATCTTGAACAGAATCCCCGCCAGCAACGCCGCCGCCAGTGAGGCAGGGATGCGCTTGACCAGCTTTTCAAAGCTGCCGGTCAGCCCGCAGAGGGTCACCAGCACCGCGCAAGTGATGTAGGCGCCGATGGCCTCGCCGTAGGTGACCCCGCCCAGGCTGGTGATCAACAGCGCTGCGCCGGGTGTCGACCAGGCAATGGTGATCGGCGTGCGATAGCGCAGGGACAGGCCGATGCTGCACACCGCCATGCCGATGGAAAGCGCCCATATCCACGACGAAATCTGCGCCGTGGTCAAACCGGCGGCCTGGCCGGCCTGGAACATCAGCACCAGCGAACTGGTGTAGCCGGTCATCATGGCGATGAAACCGGCGACGACGGCCGAAGGTGAAGTGTCGGCCAGCGGGCGCAAAGGCGCTTGGGTGGCGTCGGTCATGGAAAGATGATCCTTGTGCAAGAGAAGTTGCGGATTCAAGCCTAAACTCAAACGCAACGACTCATTGCAATACAGCCGACGCCGCAAACAGCCGTACAGTGTGTTGGCGCAGTGGGTTGTGTACAATGTGCCCTGTTTTCAGGTGATACTTGCCAGCGACCCGCTGTTGCCGTATTACCGTTAATTCGCCGCCGTTCTCCAAACCCGAGTGCCCATGAACGAACAGTTGCAACCTCTCAAGAAACAACCGCGAGCCGGCAAGGCCGGTCGCAGCGGAACCCAGGACGATATCGTGTATGCGCATATCTTCGAGGCGATCCTCGAACAACGCCTGGCACCCGGCACCAAATTGAGTGAAGAGGCACTGGGCGAAATCTTCGGCGTGAGCCGCACCATCATTCGCCGCGCCTTGTCGCGCCTGGCCCATGAAGGCGTGGTGCTGCTGCGGCCCAACCGTGGCGCGGTCGTCGCCAGCCCGAGCGTCGACGAGGCCCGCCAAGTGTTCATGGCGCGGCGCCTGGTGGAGCGGGCGATCACCGAGCTGGCGGTGCAGCACGCTACCGCTGAGCAACTGGCCCAGTTGCGCCAGATGGTCAACGACGAACGCGACAGTTTCTCCCGTGGCGACCGTGGCGCCGGCATCCGTCTCTCCGGCGAATTCCACTTGAAGCTGGCTGAAGCGGCGAAGAATGCGCCGCTGATCAGCTTCCAGCGCAGCCTGGTGTCCCAGACTTCCTTGATCATCGCCCAGTACGAAAGCGGCAACCGCTCGCACTGTTCCTACGATGAACACACCCAACTGATCGACGCGATCGAAGCCCGGGATGCGGTACTGGCGGTGGATTTGATGATGCATCACATGGACCATATCGACAGCAAGCTCAACCTCGATGAGGAAAGCGCGTCGGATGATCTGCATGCGGTGTTCTCGCATTTGCTGCAGACCAAGAAGCCAGGGCGTACGTCGGTAAAACTGTAACTTCCCTGACTCACCTGGGATAAAAATGTGGGAGGGGGCTTGCTCCCGATTGCGGTGTGTCAGACAACATATTTGTTACTGACCGACCGCTATCGGGAGCAAGTCGAATCGTCGCACCGCCCCTCCCACATTGGTTTTGTGGTGTATCTGAAATCAGCGTTGATGTACCAGCTGACCCGCCGCGTAGGTCTGCAACACCGTCCGATCATCCCCCAGGGTCATCAGCACAAACAACGTCTCGGCAATGGTATTCGCCTGCTTCAAGCGATAGCTCAGCAACGGCGTGGCGTTGTAGTCCAATACCAGAAAGTCCGCATCCGTGCCCGGTTGCAAGGTGCCGATCTTGTCTTCCAGGCGCAGCGCGCGCGCACCGCCCAAGGTGGCCAGGTACAGCGACTTGAATGGGCTCAACCGCGCACCCTGCAACTGCATGACCTTGTAGGCTTCATTCAAGGTTTGCAGCAGCGAGAAGCTGGTGCCGCCGCCCACGTCGGTGCCCAGGCCCACATTCAATTTGTGCTTCTCGGCCATCGGCAGGTTGAACAGGCCACTGCCGAGGAACAGGTTCGACGTTGGGCAGAACGCCACGGCCGAGCCGGTTTCTGCCAGCCGTGCGCATTCGTCGTCGCACAGGTGCACGCCATGGGCAAACACCGAGCGTTCGCCGAGCAGTTTGTAGTGGTCGTACACGTCCAGATAGCCGTTGCGCTCTGGAAACAACGCCTTCACCCATTCGACTTCCTGCTTGTTCTCACTGATGTGGGTCTGCATATACAGGTCCGGATACTCCCCCAGCAGTTGCCCGGCCAATGCCAGTTGCTCCGGCGTGCTGTTGGGGGCGAAACGTGGCGTCACCGCATAATGCAGGCGGCCCTTGCCGTGCCAGCGCTCGATCAGTGCCTTGCTTTCCTGGTAGCCGGATTCCGGCGTGTCGGTCAGATAATCCGGCGCATTGCGGTCCATCATCACCTTGCCGGCGATCATGCGCAGGTCGAGTTTTTCGGCGGCTTCGAAGAACGCGTTCACCGACTGCGGGTGCACGCTGCCGAACACTAGCGCGGTGGTGGTGCCGTTGCGCAGCAGTTCCTTGATGAAAATATCCGCCACTTCTTCGGCGTGCGCCTTGTCGGCGAACTGGCTTTCACACGGGAAGGTGTAGGTGTTAAGCCAGTCCAGCAACTGCTCGCCATAGGCGCCGACCATACCGGTCTGCGGCAGGTGGATATGGGTGTCGATCAGGCCGGGGGTGATCAGCGCATCCTGGTAGTGGGTGACGTCGATGTCGGCGGGCAGGGTCGGCAGTAGGTCGCCGGCGTGGCCAAGCGCGCTGATCCGGCCGTTGTCGATCACCAGCAGGCCGTCTTCGAAATACTCATAGGACGCGTCGATGCCGACCTCGGCGGGGTCGGCGATGCTGTGCAGGATGGCGGCGCGGTAGGCTTTGCGGGTCAAAGGCATGCTGATCTCAATTCTTGGCTTGGCTGCGGCGTGACACCGGCAGCAGTTTGGCGATGGGCTCGGCGCTGGCGGTGTGCTGGCCGAAATGGGCGTTGTAGGTGGCGATGATTTCGCCGGCGATGGAAATGGCGATCTCTACCGGCAATTTGCCCTTCACCTCGCTGAGGCCCATCGGGCAGCGCAGGCGTTGCAGGTGCGCGGTGTCGAAGCCGCGATCGCGCAGGCGATGTTCGAACTTGACCCGTTTGGTTTTGGAGCCGATCAGGCCGCAGTAGGCAAAGTCATTGCGCTTGAGCAGGGCGGCGGTCAGTTCCAGGTCCAGTGCGTGGTTGTGGGTCATGACGATGCAGTAACTGCCCGCCGGCAAGTCGGCGATTTCGTCGACTGGCTCTTCGCTGACGATTTTACGCACGCCCTGGGGGATGTGTGACGGAAACTCCTGCTCGCGCGAGTCGATCCAGCGCACCCGGCACGGCAGGCTCGCCAGCAACGGCACCAGCGCACGCCCCACGTGGCCGGCGCCGAACACCGCGATCTGCACCTGCACCTGGCCCATGGGTTCGAACAGCAGCACCGTCACGCCGCCGCAGCACTGGCCCAGGCTCGCGCCGAGGCTGAAACGCTCCAGGTGGGTGTTCTGCTGGCCACGGGCAAGCATGTCGCGGGCGATGTGCGTCGCCTTGTATTCCAGGTGCCCGCCGCCGATGGTGTCGAAGGTGTGGGCGGCGCTGATCACCATCTTCGAGCCGGCGTTGCGCGGCGTGGAGCCAAGCTCCTCGATGATGGTGACGAGCACGCAGGGTTCGCCTTGGTTCTGCAGGTCGGCGAGGGCGCTGATCCAGTTGTTCATGGTCACCTCAGTTAGATCGTTCCCACGCTCCGCGTGGGCATGCATACCGTGACGCTCTGCGTCACCAGAGCGGACGCAGAGCGTCCAGGCCGGCATTCCCACGCAGAGCGTGGGAACGATCAAGCCAGCTCGGTTGCAGCTTGAGTGGCGTTTGTTTGCAACTGCCGCATCTGCTCACACCCCCACAACACCCGCTCCGGCGT
Organism: Pseudomonas sp. R4-35-07; assembly: GCF_003852235.1. Classification (NCBI taxonomy): domain Bacteria; kingdom Pseudomonadati; phylum Pseudomonadota; class Gammaproteobacteria; order Pseudomonadales; family Pseudomonadaceae; genus Pseudomonas; species Pseudomonas sp. R4-35-07. The sequence continues at coordinate 4,216,515 of NZ_CP027732.1, read as the reverse complement.
GGCCGGCGCGTCGATCCTGGGCTGATGACGATAGTCACCCAGGCTCGCCACCGCATCCTTGATCGCGCACCACGAGGCAATCCCGAGCATGAACGGCGGTTCCCCCACGGCCTTGGAATGGAACACCGTGTCCTCCGGGTTCTTGCGGTTTTCCACCAGCTTGACCCGCAGGTCCAGCGGCATGTCCGCCACGGCCGGGATCTTGTAGCTGGCCGGGCCGTTGGTGAGCAGCTTGCCCTTGTTGTTCCATACCAGCTCTTCCATGGTCAGCCAGCCCATGCCCTGGATAAACCCGCCTTCCACCTGGCCGATGTCGATGGCCGGGTTCAGCGAGGCGCCCACGTCGTGCAGGATGTCGGTGCGCAGCATTTTGTATTCGCCGGTCAGGGTGTCGACGATCACTTCGCAGCACGCCGCGCCAAAGGCGAAGTAGTAGAACGGTCGCCCGCGTGACTGGCTGCGGTCATAGAAGATTTTCGGGGTTTTGTAGAAGCCGGTGCTCGACAGCGAGACCTGAGCGAAATACGCCTGTTGGATCAGCGCCTCGAAGCTCAGGATCTGTTCACGCACGCGCACATGACCGTTGCGAAATTCCACGTCCGCCTCGCTGACGTCGTACTTGCGCGCGGCAAATTCCACCAGGCGCTGCTTGATGGTTTCGGCGGCATTCTGCGCGGCCTTGCCGTTCAGGTCGGCGCCGCTGGAGGCCGCCGTCGGCGAGGTGTTGGGCACCTTGTCGGTGTTGGTGGCGGTGATCTGCACGCGGTCGATATCCACCTGGAACACTTCGGCCACCACCTGGGCGACCTTGGTATTCAGGCCCTGGCCCATTTCGGTACCGCCATGGTTCAGGTGAATGCTGCCGTCGGTGTAGATGTGGATCAGCGCACCGGCCTGGTTGAGGAAGCTGGCGGTAAACGAGATGCCGAATTTAACCGGCGTCAGCGCCAGGCCTTTTTTCAGGATCGGGCTGTGGGCGTTGTACAGGCGGACCGCTTCGCGGCGCTCGGCATATTGGCTGCTGGCCTCAAGCTCGGCGGTCATTTCTTCAAGCATGTTGTGCTCGACGGTCTGGTAGTAGTGGGTGACGTTGCGCTCGGTCTTGCCATAGTAGTTGGCCTTGCGCACCGCCAGCGGGTCCAGCGCCAGGTGGCGGGCGATGGCGTCCATCACTTCCTCGATGGCGACCATGCCTTGGGGGCCGCCGAAGCCACGATAAGCGGTGTTGGAGGCGGTGTTGGTCTTGCAGCGATGGCCGTTCACCGTCGCGTCGCCCAGGTAATAAGCGTTATCGGCATGGAACATCGCGCGGTCGACAATCGAGTTGGACAAGTCTGGCGAACAACCGCAGTTGCCGGCCAGGTCCAGGTTGATGCCGTGCAAACGCCCGGCGTCGTCGAAGCCCACGTCGTATTCGATGTAGAAGGGATGGCGCTTGCCGGTCATCAGCATGTCTTCGACCCGCGGCAAGCGCATCTTGGTCGGCTGGCCGGTGAGGCGCGCCACCACCGCGCACAGGCAGGCGGGGCTGGCGGCCTGGGTTTCCTTGCCGCCGAAGCCACCGCCCATGCGGCGCATGTCGACGACGATCTTGTTCATCGACACGCCTAGCACTTCGGCGACAAGCTTCTGCACTTCGGTGGGGTTCTGCGTGGAGCAGTAGACGATCATGCCGCCGTCTTCGGTGGGCATCACCGAGGAAATCTGGGTCTCCAGGTAGAAATGTTCCTGGCCGCCGATGTGCAGCGTGCCCTGGATGCGGTGTTGAGCCGCTGCCAAAGCGCCGGCCGAATCACCGCGTTGGTGGGTGTGGCTGTCGAGCACGAAGTGTTTGTTGCGAAACGCCTCGACCACGTCCAGTACCGGCTCCAGGTCTTGGTATTCGATCACCGCCGCCATGGCCGCTTTGCGGGCGGTCTCAAGATCACGGGCGGCCACGGCCAGTACTACCTGGCCGACGAACTGCACGGTGTCGATGGCCAGCAGCGGATCGCCGGGCATCAGCGGGCCGATGTCTTTCAGGCCCGGTACGTCTTCGTGGGTGATCACGATACGCACACCGTCGAAGGCGTAGCAGGGCGCGGTGTCGATGCTGAGGATTTTCGCGTGGGCGCGGTCGGACATGCGCGCATACAGGTGCAACTGGTTAGGAAACTCGAGGCGGTCGTCGATGTACTGCGCCTCACCGCTGACATGCTTGGCGGCGCTGTCATGCTTGACGCTGCGGCCGACCCCGGAGGTCAGGTCGCGGGCGAACAGTTCGGCCAGTTCGGCCTGGGTTTTTTCCACGGCGTGATGGTTAGACATAAGCGGTCACCCGAGTCTCGATGTGCGGCGTTTGCAGTTCGATGAAGTATTTGCGCAACAGGTTCTGCGCGCTGAGCAGGCGGTATTCCTTGCTGGCGCGGAAGTCCGAGAGCGGGGTGAAGTCCTCGGCCAGGGCGGCACAGGCTTTCTCCACGGTGGCGGCGTTCCAGGTAGCACCCGTCAGCTGCGTCTCGCAGTGCCTGGCGCGCTTGGGGATGGCGGCCATGCCGCCGAAGGCGACGCGGGCCTCGCTGACCACACCGTTGTCGAGCTTGAGGTTGAAGGCGGCGCACACGGCAGAAATATCATCGTCCAGGCGCTTGGAAACCTTGTACGCGCGAAACAGTGAGTGGCCCTTGGGCACGATGATTTTCTCGATGAATTCGCTGTCCTGGCGGGCGGTCACGCGGTAGTCGATAAAGTAGTCCTCCAGCGCCAGGGTGCGCCGGGTATTGCCCTTGCACAGCACAATCTGTGCGCCGAGGGCGATCAGCAACGGCGGCGAATCACCAATCGGCGAGGCGTTGCCGATATTGCCGCCGAGGGTGCCCTGGTTGCGGATCTGCAGCGAGGCAAAGCGATGCAGCAATTCGCCGAAGTCGGAGTATTCGTGGTGCAGCGCGGCGTAGCAGTCGGAGAGGGCGGTGGCGGCGCCGATTTCCAGGCGATCGTCGTAGGATTCGATGCGCTTCATTTCTTCGATATTGCCGACGTAGATCATCACCGGCAGGGTGCGATGGAACTGGGTGACTTCCAGCGCCAGGTCGGTGCCGCCGGCCAGCAGGCGGGCTTGCGGATAGGCGTCGTAGAGGTCGGCCAGGTCGGCGACGGTCAGCGGCACCAGGCAACGTTTGTCGCCACTGTTGAGTTCACCGGTTTGTGTCGGCGCAATGGCCTTGAGCTGCGCGATGGTCCGGGCCTCGCGGCTGTCGAACTGGTCCTGGGGCTTGTTGCAGCAGGCCTGTGCGGCGGCGGCCAGAATCGGGCGATAACCGGTGCAGCGGCACAGATTGCCGGCCAGGGCTTCATGGGCTTTCTGGCTGTCGGGGGCGTCGCTGTTCTTTTGCAGGGCAAACAACGACATCACGAAACCCGGGGTGCAGAAGCCGCACTGTGAACCGTGGCACTCGACCATCGCCTGTTGCACGCTGTGCAGTTGGCCCTGGTGCTTGAGGTCTTCGACACTGATCAGTTGCTTGCCGTGCAGCGACGAGACAAAGGTCAGGCACGAATTGAGGCTGCGATAACGAATCTGCTCGACGCCTTGATCGTTGCGGTGCAACTCACCGACCACCACGGTGCATGCACCACAGTCGCCGCTGGCGCAGCCTTCCTTGGTGCCGGATTTGCCCACATGCTCACGCAAATAGTTGAGCACGGTCAGGTTGGGGTCCAGGGCGTGCTCGCTACGGAGTTCCTGGTTAAGTAAAAACTGGATCACGGAAGGCCTCGCAGATTCATTATTGTTGTTAACCGCTTTGCGCCGAATCTAGTCATGTCTGACTTTTCGGTCAATGATTTTCTGACCTAAGGGTCAAGAAACTGCGGTCACAACCTATTCAATTATGGTTCAGTCTTCTGGAACCGGTGTTTTCAGGGGCTTGTGGCTTTCCAGGCTTGCGTGTTTCATGCCAAATTCGCCACCGTGGGCGTAGCGCCATCAGCGGGCCAATGCGCTACACTGCCGCGCTTGTACCGATAGCAGATTTTGAAGGGAAAACATGACGTTCAAGGCGCCGGACAGTCTCGCCGAGCAAATCGCTCACCACCTCGCCGAACGTATCATTCGCGGCGATCTCAAGCCTGGGGAGCGGATCCAGGAACAGAAAGTCACGCTGGCGCTGAATGTCAGCCGTGGTTCCGTGCGCGAAGCCCTGCTGATCCTCGAGCGCCGGCACTTGATCGCGATCCTGCCGCGCCGTGGCGCCCACGTCACCGAACTCAGCGCACACAAAGTGCAGAGCCTGTGTACGTTGATGGGCGAGATGTACATCCTGCTCGGCAATGCGGTTGCCGAAGGCTGGCAGACCCAGGCCGACATGGCGCCCTTCCTGCAAATCCAGCAGCGCCTGATGGCCAGCTATGAGCGCCAGGACATCCGCGCCTTCGTCGAAGAAAGCTTCAATGTGATGCGCGCCGCGTACCCCTTCGCCAATAACCCGTATCTGCAGGAAACCGTCGAGAACCTGCAGCCGGCGATGAACCGTGCCTATTATTTGGCCCTGGAGCAGCGCAAGGCGGAAATGAGCGAGTACCTGACGCTGTTCGAACAGCTGCTCGCTGCCGTACTGGCCCGTGCCCTGGCGCAGATCCGCCTGGTGTTGTCGGCTTACTGCCAGCGCAGCAGCACGCTGGTGATCGCAGCGTTGGCGGACGCCTAAGCGTGCGGCTCAAGTGCATCAAGTTGGCGGGGTTCAAATCCTTCGTCGACCCGACCACGGTGAACTTCCCCAGTAATATGGCGGCGGTGGTCGGGCCCAATGGTTGCGGCAAGTCGAACATCATCGACGCCGTTCGTTGGGTGATGGGCGAGAGCTCGGCAAAAAACCTGCGCGGCGAGTCGATGACCGACGTCATCTTCAACGGCTCCACCAGCCGCAAACCGGTGAGCCAGGCCAGCATCGAACTGGTGTTCGACAACTCCGACGGTACCCTGGTCGGCGAGTACGCGGCTTACGCCGAAATTTCCATCCGCCGTAAAGTCACGCGCGACAGCCAGAACAGTTACTTCCTCAACGGCACCAAATGCCGTCGACGCGACATCACCGATATCTTCCTCGGCACAGGCTTAGGGCCACGCAGCTACTCGATCATCGAGCAGGGCATGATCTCCAAGCTGATCGAAGCCAAGCCTGAAGACCTGCGCAACTTTATCGAGGAAGCGGCCGGCATCTCCAAATACAAGGAGCGCCGCCGCGAGACCGAAAACCGCATCCGCCGCACCCATGAAAACCTCGCCCGCCTGACCGACCTGCGCGAGGAACTGGAACGCCAGCTGGAGCGCCTGCACCGCCAGGCCCAGGCCGCCGAGAAGTATCAGGAATACAAGGGCGAAGAGCGCCAGCTCAAGGCCCAACTGTCGGCCCTGCGCTGGCAGGCGTTGAACGATCAGGTCGGCCAGCGCGAGGCGATCATCGGCACCCAGGAAGTCAGCTTCGAAGCGCTGGTGGCCGAGCAGCGCAACGCCGACGCCAGTATCGAACGCCTGCGGGACGGGCACCATGAGCTGTCCGAACGCTTCAATCTGGTGCAGGGGCGCTTCTATTCGGTGGGCGGCGACATTGCCCGGGTCGAACAGAGCATCCAGCACGGCCAGCAGCGTCTGCGCCAGTTGCAGGACGATCTGAAGGAAGCCGAGCGCGCACGCCTGGAGACCGAATCGCACCTGGGCCACGACCGCACCTTGCTGCTGACCCTGGGCGAAGAGTTGGACATGCTCACCCCCGAGCAGGAAATCACCAGTGCCGCCGCCGAAGAAGCCGCGGCGGCGCTGGAAGAGGCCGAAACCAGCATGCACGGCTGGCAGGAGCAGTGGGACACGTTCAACCTCAAATCCGCCGAACCGCGGCGCCAGGCCGAGGTGCAGCAGTCGCGTATCCAGCAACTGGAAACCAGCATGGAGCGTTTGGCCGAGCGTCAGCGCCGTCTGCAGGAAGAGCGCGTGTTGCTCGCCGCCGACCCGGAAGACGCGGCGATCCTGCAGTTGAGCGAGCAACTGGCCGAAAGCGAAATGACCCTGGAAGAGCTCGAGGCCAGCGAAGCGCAGCAAGTGGAACGCCTGGAGCAATTGCGCCAGCAACTGCACACGGCGACCCAGGCGCAGCAGCAGGCCCAGGGCGATTTGCAGCGGCTCAACGGGCGGCTGGCATCGCTCGAAGCCTTGCAGCAAGCCGCGCTGGACCCTGGCACCGGCACCGCCGAATGGCTGCGCGACCAGCACCTGGCCGAACGCCCGCGCCTGGCCGAGGGTTTGAAAGTAGAAGCCGGTTGGGAACTGGCGGTGGAAACCGTGTTGGGCGCCGACCTGCAAGCGGTGCTGGTGGATGATTTTGGCGGCTTCGACCTGGCCGGTTTTGCCCAGGGTGACTTGCGTCTGCTCAGCCCGGCCGCCGATGGCACGCGCGTGCCGGGCAGCCTGCTGGACAAGGTCGAGGCGGCGATTGACCTGTCGCCGTGGCTGGGCCAGGTCAAACCTGTGGAAACCCTTGAGCAGGCTTTGGCCCAGCGCGGCCAGTTAGCGGCCGGCGAAAGCCTGATCAGCCGCGACGGTTACTGGGTCGGCCGGCACTTTCTGCGCGTGCGACGCGCCAGCGAAGCTGAAAGCGGCGTATTGGCCCGTGGCCAGGAAATCGTCAACCTGAGCGCCGAGCGTGAAGAGCGCGAAGCCACCTTGGAAGGCCTGGAAACCGAACTGCAAACCCTGCGCGCTACTCAACGCCAGCAAGAGACCGGCCGCGAACACCTGCGCCGCCTGTTGCAGGACGAGGCACGCCAGCAAGGCGAACTCAAAGCCCAGCTGTCGGCGAGCAAGGCCAAGGTCGAACAACTGACCCTGCGCCGCACCCGCCTTGACGAAGAAGTCGCCGAGATGGGCGAACAGCGCGCCCTGGAGCATGAACAGGTCGGCGAAGCGCGCCTGCACCTGCAGGAAGCCCTCGACAGCATGGCCCTGGACACCGAACAGCGCGAACTGCTGCTGGCCCAGCGTGACAGTTTGCGCGAGCGCCTCGACCGCGTGCGCCAGGAAGCCCGTCAGCACAAGGACCACGCCCACCAGTTGGCGGTGCGCCTGGGCTCGTTGCGTGCCCAACATGATTCCACGCGCCAGGCTCTTGAACGCCTGGAGATGCAATCGGAACGCCTCACCGAAAAGCGCGAGCAGTTGAGCCTCAACCTGGAGGAGGGCGAAGCGCCCCTTGAAGAGCTGCGCCTCAAGCTTGAAGAGCTGCTCGACAAACGCATGAGCGTCGACGAAGAACTCAAGACCGCGCAGATCGCCCTGGAAGACGCCGACCGCGAACTGCGCGACGCCGAAAAGCGCCGCACCGTGGCCGAGCAGCAGTCCCAGTTGATTCGCGGCCAGCTCGAACAACAGCGTATGGAGTGGCAAGCGCTGACCGTGCGCCGCAAGACTTTACAGGATCAACTGCTCGAAGACGGTTATGACCTGCACGGCGTGCTCAACACACTGACCGCCCAGGCCAACGAAAAAGACGCCGAAGAAGAACTTGAGCGGATTGCCGCGCGTATCCAGCGACTCGGTGCGATCAACCTCGCGGCCATCGATGAGTACCAGCAGCAGTCCGAGCGCAAGCGTTATCTGGATGCCCAGGACGCCGACCTGGTCGAAGCCCTCGACACCCTGGAAAACGTGATCCGCAAGATCGACAAGGAGACCCGCAACCGCTTCAAGGATACCTTTGATCAGATTAATGGCGGTTTACAGGCGTTATTCCCAAAAGTTTTCGGTGGTGGCAGCGCCTACTTGGAACTGACGGGCGAAGATCTACTCGATACAGGGGTAACGATCATGGCGCGGCCTCCGGGCAAGAAGAACAGCACCATCCATTTGTTGTCCGGCGGCGAAAAGGCCTTGACGGCGCTGGCGCTGGTATTTGCCATTTTCAAGCTGAACCCGGCACCGTTCTGCATGCTCGACGAAGTTGACGCACCGCTGGATGACGCTAACGTTGGACGCTACGCTCGGCTGGTCAAGGAGATGTCCCAGACCGTGCAGTTCATCTATATCACCCACAACAAGATCGCCATGGAAATGGCCGATCAGTTGATGGGCGTGACGATGCATGAGCCGGGTTGTTCGCGTTTGGTGGCGGTGGATGTGGAAGAAGCGATGAAGATGGTGGACGCCTAGCGGCGAGTTGTTAGTTTTAAGCTCCAAGCTCCAAGCTTCAAGTGAGTGGGCTTGCAGCTTGAAGCTTGAAGCTTGTAGCTCAGAGCTTGTAGCCACAGTTGGAGCTGGCTGTAGGAAATTACCTACCATGCCGAAAAGCTGGCAATTCGACACATTTCGCTGCAACTGTGTAAAGTTATCTTTGGTCGTGCTAGTTTAATGTCAATTTTTCGTATGCGTGGGCAAAACGTCAGTCAGAACATAGAGTTGGCGCCACGTTTTAAAGCGGTTTGCACGGTGCTAAACCCCTTATTTTTCAGCATTTTTTATAGAGGCACGGGATTACATGGAAATCGGTCTGCGCGAGTGGCTGATCGTCATCGGCATCATTGTCATTGCCGGTATTCTTTTTGATGGCTGGCGCCGCATGCGCGGTGGCAAGGGCAAGCTTAAATTTCGCCTGGACCGAAACCTGTCCAACTTGCCCGACGACGACGGCAGCGCCGAGTTGCTGGGGCCTCCCCGTGTGCTGGACACCCACAAGGAACCGCAGCTGGACGAGCACGACCTGCCGTCGATGAGCGCGCCGGTGCGTGAAGCCCGTGAGCCATCGTCCAAGCGGGGCAAGCGCGGCGCTGCTGGCGTGGCCGAGCCGCATCAGGGCGACTTGAACCTCGATGTCGACGAAGGCCCGAGCTTCAGCAGCCGCGACGATGACTTCCCGGATGAAAACGCCGGCAAGAACGCCCCGCGCCAATCGGTCAACGATCAGCCGGCCGCCGAAGAAGTGCTGGTGATCAGTGTGATCTGCCGCGATGCCGGTGGCTTCAAAGGCCCGGCGCTGTTGCAGAATATCCTTGAAAGCGGCCTGCGCTTTGGCGAGATGGATATTTTCCACCGTCACGAAAGCATGGCGGGTAACGGCGAAGTGCTGTTCTCCATGGCCAACGCGGTCAAGCCGGGCACGTTCGACCTGGACGATATCGACCTGTTCAGCACCCCGGCGGTCAGTTTCTTCCTCGGCCTGCCAGGCCCGCGTCACCCGAAACAAGCTTTCGATGTGATGGTGGCTGCAGCGCGCAAGCTGTCCCAGGAACTGAACGGCGAGCTCAAGGACGACCAACGCAGCGTGCTCACCGCCCAGACCATCGAGCATTACCGTCAGCGCATCGTCGAGTTCGAGCGTCGCGCCCTGACACAGAAACGCTGAGGATTGCGCTTCAGCGTTGTCAGTAGAATAAGCGCACTAACATATTGAGCAGCTTCGGCTGCTCTTTTGCTTTATGAGAGAACACCCATGACCGCCGCCCATACCCGCATCCTCGAACTGCGCGCTGAACTGGATCAGCACAACTACCGCTACCACGTCCTCGACGAGCCGAGCATTCCGGACGTCGAGTACGACCGCTTGTTCCATGAGCTCAAGGCCCTGGAGGCCGAGCATCCGGAGCTGGTGACGCGTGATTCACCGACGCAGCGGGTCGGCAGTGCGGCGCTGTCGGCGTTCACCCAGGTCAGGCATGAGATCCCGATGCTCAGCCTGGGCAACGCCTTCGATGAAGCGACCATGCTCGAATTCGATCGGCGGGTGACCGAGGGCCTGGACCTGCCGGCCGGTGACTTGTTCGCCAGCGTCGAATACAGCTGCGAGCCGAAGCTGGACGGCCTGGCGGTCAGCCTGCTGTATCAGGACGGCGAACTGGTACGCGGCGCGACCCGAGGCGACGGTACCACCGGCGAAGACATCAGCGTCAATGTGCGCACCGTGCGTAACATCCCGTTGAAGCTGCACGGCAGCGGCTGGCCGGCCACCTTGGAGGTGCGCGGTGAAGTGTTCATGTCCAAGGCCGGGTTCGAACGCCTGAATGCCTCGCAACTGGAGGTTGGCGGCAAAACCTTCGCCAACCCGCGCAATGCGGCCGCTGGCAGCCTGCGCCAACTGGATTCGAAGATCACCGCCAGCCGCCCGCTGGAATTCTGCTGCTATGGCATCGGCCAAGTGACGTCGGATATCAGTGACACCCATATCGGTAACCTCAAGCAGTTGCAGAAGTGGGGCATGCCGATCAGTCATGAGCTGAAACTGGCCAAGGGCATTCAGGAATGCCTGGACTACTACCGCGACATCGGCGCGCGGCGTAACAGTCTGTCGTATGAAATCGACGGCGTGGTGTTCAAGGTCAACAGCATCGCTTCCCAGCGTGAACTGGGCTTCCGCGCCCGCGAGCCGCGCTGGGCCATTGCGCATAAATTCCCGGCCATGGAGGAGCTGACCGAGTTGCTCGATGTGGAATTCCAGGTCGGCCGCACCGGTGCCGTCACGCCCGTGGCGCGTTTGAAGCCGGTCAAGGTGGCGGGTGTGACCGTGTCCAACGCCACCCTGCACAACATGGACGAAGTGGCGCGCCTGGGCCTGATGATCGGCGACACGGTGATCATCCGCCGCGCTGGGGATGTGATCCCGCAGGTGGTGTCGGTGGTGGCCGAGCGTCGCCCGGAGCACGCTCGCGCCGTGCAGATCCCCGAGCACTGCCCGGTATGCGGCTCCCATGTGGAGCGCACGCAACTGGTCAAGCGCAGCAAGGGCAAGGAAACCGTCAGCGAAGGCGCGGTGTACCGTTGCGTCGGGCGCCTGGCCTGTGGCGCGCAGCTCAAGCAGGCGATCATTCATTTCGTCTCGCGCCGCGCCATGGACATCGACGGCCTGGGCGACAAGACCATCGAGCAACTGGTGGATGAAAAACTCATCGGCTCGCCCGCCGACCTCTACAAGCTCAAGTACGAGCAGATCATCGACCTGGAAGGCTTCGCCGATATTTCCAGCAAAAAGCTGATCGCCGCCATCGAAAACAGCAAGACGCCGACCCTGGCGCGGTTTATCTACGCCCTGGGGATTCCCGATGTGGGCGAGGAGACCGCCAAGGTGCTGGCGCGCTCCCTGGCCTCCCTCGAGCGCGTGCAGAAGGCATTGCCGGAAGTGCTGACGTACTTGCCGGACGTGGGCCTGGAAGTGGCGCACGAGATCCATAGCTTCTTTGAAGACAGCCATAACCAGGACGTGATCGGCGCGCTGCTGTCGCCCGATGAATGCGCCCTGCAATTGCAGGAGCAGGGCGACCTGAGCGCCGAATTCGCCGCCAGCACCACCCTGGGCGGTCTGCTCGACAAACTGCACGTGCCCTCCGTAGGGCCGGGCGCGGCGCAAAAACTGGCGGACAAGTTCGGCAGCCTTGAAGACGTGATCAAGGCCGACTGGCTGGACATGCGCCAGGCCCTGCCCGAGAAACAGGCCAAGGCCGTGCGTGAGTTCTTCGACAATCCGGACAATGCCCGCCATGCCCTGGCCATCGAGCAGCAGCTCAAAGACTTCGGCATGCACTGGCAGAGCGAGAAGAAGGTCGTCGAAGGCCTGCCGGAAGCCGGGCACACCTGGGTGCTCACCGGCTCCCTGGAGTTGATGAGCCGCGACGTGGCCAAGGACAAGCTGGAAAGCCTCGGTGCCAAGGTGGCCGGTTCCGTTTCGGCCAAGACCCATTGCGTGGTGGCCGGGCCCGGCGCTGGTTCCAAGTTGGCCAAAGCCAGCGAACTGGGGCTTAAAGTGCTGGACGAGGAGGCCTTCGTCGCGTTCCTGGCCGGGCACAATATCCCCGTATGACGATCGTTCCCACGCTCCGCGTGGGAATGCCACCCCGGACGCTCCGCGTCTGCTCTTCCAAGGCATGACGCGGAGCGTCACCGTATGCATTCCCACGCGGAGCGTGGGAACGATCCTGCGAGGGAAATGATCTAGTCTCAGTCAGCCCCCAGGGAAAGATCGCCATGTTCCGCTACTTCGACCAGCTCAGCTCGCGTATCGCTGCACCGTTCATGGCCGGATCTTCGCGTAACAGCAAGGTATGGCAATGCCGCTGCGGCCAGTCGTTGTTCTTTCGCAACAGCCAGTGCCTGGCCTGCTCGGCGCTGCTGGGCTATCACCCCTGGCAAAGCCGCCTGTCCTCACTGCAGCCCGGCCCCGCAGTCGACACCTGGCTGATGGACGACAACCTCGACGCCGGCGCCTTTCGCCGTTGCGCCAACCTCGAGACCCCGGCCGCCTGCAACTGGCTGATCCCGGCGCACAGCACCTTTCCCTTATGCGTGGCCTGCAGCCTGAACCGCACCATCCCTGACTTGTCCGTCCCGGAAAACCCCGAGCGCTGGCGTAAGGTGGAAACCGCCAAGCGTCGACTGGTGGCGCAACTGATCAGCCTGGGCCTGCAGGTGGTGCCCAAACGCGTCGACGAAGACACCGGCCTGGCGTTCGACTTCGTCGGCGTCGACCTGCAAGGCAATGCGCCCACCACCGGTCACGCCAACGGCCTGATCACCCTTGATATCAAGGAAGCCGACGACGCCCATCGGGAAAAGATCCGCGTGCAGATGCGCGAGCCCTACCGCACGTTGCTCGGCCACTTTCGTCATGAGGTCGGCCACTATTACTGGGATCGCCTGATCGCAGGCAGCCACTGGCTCGAGCCGTTTCGCAGGCTGTTCGGCGACGAACGCGCCAGTTACGCCGACGCGCTCGACCAGCACTACCAGAACGGACCACGTCCGGACTGGCAGCAAAACTGCGTCAGCGCCTACGCGACCATGCACCCTTGGGAAGATTGGGCCGAAACCTGGGCGCATTACCTGCACATGATGGACGCGGTCGACACCGCCTTGGGCTTCGGCATGAGTGCCCGCGAGATGGACCTGGATTACCAGCCGTTCCCCCTGACCACGCTGTACGACCCCGAGCACCCTGGCGGTGCGGCGTTCCTCTCCTTCGTCAACGCCTGGATCGAACTGGCCGGTATGCTCAACGAGTTGTCGCGCAGCATGGGCCAGCCGGACTTTTACCCCTTCGTGCTGCCGCCGGCGGTGATCGCCAAGCTGCACTTCATCCACCTGGTGATCCAGGAAGAGGGCGGCCGGGCCGATGAGGTCCTACAGGCACAATGATCAGCCAGTGTGGGAGGGGGCTTGCCCCCGATGACGGAGTGTCAGTCTACTCATCAGTGGCTGACCCACCGCCATCGGGAGCAAGCCCCCTCCCACATTGGATAGCGTCATTGTTGAAGGCCATGGCAAGTACTTGAAGCTTCTCATTTTTTACGGTTGTAACTTCCGATGAGATCGGTACAATGGCCCCGCTTGCCGAGAGGCCAGCGTCGTTATGGTGACCCCATCGGTCCCCCCGCAACGATTACCCGTGAACCTGGTCAGAGCCGGAAGGCAGCAGCCACAGCGGGAACATTGTGTGCCGGGGTGTGGCTGGTGGGGTTGCCTCCATAACGCTCCTTCCTGTAGTACCCTTCTCTGAATCCATATCCCCAGCCAATCATCTGTGACGCTTGTTGCACAGTTCATGACGGCTATTTCACCGCGAGTGGCATACTCCCAAGCGTTTCTGCCCTGGCTATGAGGCTGTATGCATTCGGAACATTTTGATCTATCCAGCCCTGTATTCCTGCCGATCACGGATGAAACCTGTGCGGGTTTGCTGGGTGCCGACGCTGCCAATGCGCTCGTCGCCCTGAGCGAGCCAGAGCTGGCAGCGGTGCTGGTGATCCAGAATCTTGCGCAAATGCCGGAAAACGAATTGAGCGCGGTGGGCGCTGAACGGGTGCTGGCCAAGCTCATCGGCTGGGCGGTGGATGCCAGGCATTCAGCTGCCGTGAGCTTGCTGTCGGAAGCGCAGCGGCTGTTTGATCCAGGCAAGCTGTACTTTGGCCTGAATGTGGTCAAGAGCCTGAAGTTGCGTTTTCTGCTGGCCGATGAAGTCCTGGCGCGAACCTACCTGTTGCCCGATGGAAAATGGGACGTCGAATACAAAGTTCGTCACCTCAAGGCCAACAACCCGTTCCGCCAGCAGATGGTCACGCCCAGGCACCGCGAGCGCTGGTTGAGTGCCGAGCAGGACAAGCTGGTCAGGACCTTTCGCGCCAACCTGAACGAAGACCTGCACGTCCAAGGGTACGCCGGCATTGGCAAGAGTCACCTGCTGGTGGCGCTGATGGAGCACTTGCGCCCCGAAAAAACGCTGCTGCTGGCACGTACATCGGCCAAGCTGGAAACCCTGCGCGCACGCATGATGGGCACGCGGGAGAGAAAAGCCGGGCACACCTTCCAGGCGTTTGCGCACGCTTTGTTGCATGGCCCCAGGCCGCAGCCGGTGAATACGCAAGTGCGCGTCCCGAGCAAACAGGCGCTGGCCCAGCAATTGAACATCTTCGGTTTTCGTCGCCTGGAAGGGCAGGCGGTGCTGGATGTTTGCCTCAAGGTGCTTGAAAGCTACTGCCGCTCCTGGGATTACAGTCTGTCGGCCAAGCATCTGCCGCATTTCAAGCAACCGCTGTCCTCTGTCGATGCCCAGGCGTTGGTCGAATATTCCAGCCGGTTATGGGGCTACCTGGAGGCGAATGTGGCCTGGAGCAGCCACACCGGGTTCGAAGCATTGCTGATGATCAAGCGCGCAAGCCTGGCGGGCAGTGTGGTGCCTGATCGCTACACCCATGTGCTGATTGACGAGAGCCAGGACATTCCGGCGCCCTTGCTGCAAATCATCGAACGCGGTCGCCAGGTGCTGATTACCCTGGGCGATGAGTATCAGCAGGCCAGCGGGGTGATGGTCAGGCGTGCCCGTGAGGTTCGTCACACGGATGTGAGCTACTCCGTGCGTTCCGGGCGCAACGTCGAGCGCCTGGTCAATCCGCTGATCAGCCAGCACTCGGAGAAAAGCAAGGTGCTCTTCGAGGGTGCGCGGGACGCTGACGTCGGTATCGAGCTGTATCCCCAGGGCTTCGTACCGCCACCTGGCTGCGTGGTGCTGACCGCGTCCCACTGGGACACCATGAAATGGCTCATCCAACTGAGCGAAGAGCGCTGTGCCTGTGCGTTTCCCAACAATGAAGCGCAGCAGGACCTCAAGCACTTCATGGACACCGTCATCGCGCTGTTCAAGCCAGAGTTTTATGGCAGCGAGCACAGTGACCGCGGGCCCCATCCGTTTTTCAGCGATCTGGCCGACTGGCAGCAAGTGCGCGACGCGTGCCGGTTCGATGAGGCATTCCTGTGGGTCGAGGCCGAGCTGGAAAAAGGCTTCAACGTCGCCGACGTGACCCGCTTGAACAGGCTCAACGGCCATCCGGGCGAGCGCTGTTTATTGATGCTGGCCCACGACGCTGGCGGCATGGAATTCGATCAGGTGCTGCTCACGCCTGAACTGTTGACCAATGTGAAATTCAAGGACGCCTATGCGTTCGATCAGCGCCTGTGCGCGGTGTATATCGCCATTTCCCGGGCCACAACGCAGCTTTATCTGCCCTATGACGTGGTGGAGTGGATTGACTACCACCAGTACCAGAAGACCCGTGACGTGCATGGCTACTGAGTGATTTACCCTGGCTGATTCACAACTTTCCAAACCCCCTCTGGACAACCCCAAACCACCTTGTTAGCGTGCGCCGGCTGCTTGTTTCGGCGTATGCCAACGGCGCGGATCGATATTGAAGTGCTCTCACTTCTTTAACTCACAAGGATGTCTGTCATGAAAAGCCTGCAAGGGTTGCCTCGTCTTATCAGTGCCTCGGTCGGCGCGCCCGGTAAAGCTCGCAACTTGCCTGCCGATGTTCAGTGCATCCAGTATTTATTCAACCTGATCATCCCCAAAATGGGTTTCCCCCTGCCCGAAAACGGCAAATGCGACGGCCAGTTGGTGCAGTGCATCAGCCAGTACCAGTTCCGTCATCTCAAATATGCCCACCCCGATGGCGTCATCGACCCCACCGGGCGTACGTTCAACAGCTTGATCGAAGAGGCGGTGAAGGTGCCGGTGCAGGCCTTCCCGAGCATGCGTATTCCGAGCTTTCTCAACGCGTTCGGCAATAACAATGCCGATGCGGTGCAGGCCACGGTCAATGTCTACCTCAACCAGGTGCGCGCGGTGATCGAGGCCGAACGGCGTAACCGGCAGCTGATGATGCAGGCCACCTGTGATGGCGGTACGACGCTGAGCGAAACGGACTTCCAGAATGCTGCCAAGCAGTTGGGCAATGGGATCTCGGTGAATGTCATCAAGGCATTCGCCACCGTGGAGTCGGGCGGGAAGGTGGGCTTCGGGCCGGCCAAGTTGCCGATCATCGCCTTCGAAGGCCATCAATTTCGCAAGTACACCAAGCACATCTACGACCAGGCGCACCCGCTGCTGTCGTACATCTACAAGAAAAAAGCCGGCCCGCAGTGGCAGGCCAACAACAAGGATCAGGTCAAAGCCTGGGAAACCATGGCCACTGCGTTCGCGCTGGACCAGGAAGCAGCGTTGATGTCGGCCTCGTGGGGTATGTTCCAGATCATGGGGTTCAATTTTGCGTCGTGCGGGTTCAAGACGGTATTTGAGTTCGTGGCGTCAATGAAAGTGAATGCCGGCAATCAGCTCAAGGCCTACCTGGCCCTTTGCGGCAAAAATACCGCGTTGATGAGTGCGATGAAAAACAAGGACTTTACCGCCATGGCCCGCAACTATAACGGTGAGGACTATGGCAACTACGACGTGCTGATGAAGCAGGCCTACGACCTACTGGAAGGGAAGAAATAAGATGATTCGTTTTCTGGCGGTAGGTGTGTTGTCGCTGTGCGCCGTGGTACCTGCCCTGGCAGGCTCGGCCGCGTTGCATTCGGGTAAGTACGAAGGGCTGATGCTGGCGGTGACGCCGCAGCAGCAGGTCGAAGGTTTCTACTCGGAAAGCCTGGGCGAGGGCGTGACGCGGGGCTGCAGGTTTTTTTTGCAGGGCACGCCCGCAGCGCTGACCACCTGGCTCGATGTGGCGTACCCCGGCAGCGTGGCGGCGGCGTCCGACGGCGTGACCCTGACCGTGGCGCAAGGCCGTCAGCACCCAGGTTGCATCAATGTGTTGATGCCAGAGATTGCGACTGGCCTGGAGTTGAGCCAGACCGCCAGGAAAAAATGGATCGGCCTGGTGACGGTGTCGGCCGACAAGGCTTACCTGTTGAAAGCCCCGGGTGCCAAAGCCGCCAAGCGACCCTACATCGTCAAGAATGACGTGGTGGGAGTGCTGGCCTTCAAGGACGGCTGGGCGCAGGTCGAGTTCATCAATGCCGATGACCGTTCGTTCATGGGCTGGATCAGCCAGGAACAGTATGCACGCCTGGTGGCGCCGAAGATTTAAGCCTGTGGGAGGCGACTTTATGAGCGTGCCGGATGCAATTTCCCCCCTGCTCCGCTAGCATTACCGGCTTCCGCTTCCCAGTTGCGACGGTTTTCGATGAGTTATCAGGTTCTTGCACGTAAATGGCGCCCGCGCTCGTTCCGCGAAATGGTCGGCCAGACCCATGTGCTCAAGGCTCTGATCAATGCCTTGGACAGCCAGCGGCTGCACCACGCCTACCTGTTCACCGGTACGCGCGGGGTGGGCAAGACCACGATTGCGCGCATCATCGCCAAATGCCTGAATTGTGAAACCGGTATCACATCGACCCCTTGCGGCACCTGTTCGGTGTGCCGCGAGATCGACGAAGGGCGTTTCGTCGACCTGATCGAGATCGACGCCGCCAGCCGCACCAAGGTCGAAGACACCCGCGAGTTGCTCGACAACGTGCAGTACGCGCCGAGCCGTGGCCGCTTCAAGGTCTACCTGATCGACGAAGTGCACATGCTGTCCAGCCATTCCTTCAACGCGCTGTTGAAAACCCTGGAAGAGCCGCCGCCCTACGTCAAATTCATCCTGGCCACTACCGACCCGCAGAAACTTCCTGCGACTATTTTGTCGCGGTGCCTGCAGTTCTCCCTGAAGAACATGACCCCTGAGCGGGTGGTCGAGCATTTGACCCACGTGCTGGGCGTCGAGAATGTACCGTTCGAAGACGACGCGCTGTGGCTGCTTGGCCGCGCTGCCGATGGCTCGATGCGTGATGCCATGAGCCTCACCGACCAGGCCATCGCCTTTGGTGAAGGCAAGGTCCTGGCCGCCGATGTGCGCGCCATGCTCGGCACGCTGGACCACGGCCAGGTATTCGACGTGCTGCACGCGCTGATCGAGGGCGACGCCAAGGCGTTGCTCGAAGCCGTGCGCCACTTGTCCGAGCAGGGCCCGGACTGGAACGGCGTGCTCTCGGAAATCCTCAATGTGCTGCACCGCGTCGCCATCGCCCAGGCATTGCCTGAGGGTGTCGATAACGGCCATGGCGACCGCGACCGCGTGTTGGCGCTGGCCCAGGCGCTGCCGGCCGAAGATGTGCAGTTCTATTACCAGATGGGCCTGATCGGCCGCCGTGACCTGCCCCTGGCGCCGGACCCGCGAGGGGGCTTCGAAATGGTGCTGTTGCGGATGCTGGCCTTCCGGCCCGCCGACTCGGCGGATGCGCCGAGACAGCCGCTAAAGCCAGTGGGGATCAGCCAGGCCACAGTTGATTCCGCCAAACCAGTGGCTGGCGCGGCGGTGGTCGCGCCAGTGGTGGCTGCGCCCGCAGCGGTTCCCGAGCCTGTGGTTGCCGCCCCGGTGGCCGCGCCTGAAGCGGTTATCGAGCCAGAGCCGGAGCCAGAGCCGCAAGTCGCCCCGGTGGTCGATCTGCCCTGGAATGACCCGGTTGAAGCGCCCGTCGAGCCGGAGCTACAGCCCGCCGTGGAGCCGGTGCTGGACACCACCGGCGAGCAGCCGGAGTTGACGCCGATGCCCACGCCGACCCCGGACAGCGTAGTGCCGGATGCGCCGGAGTGGGTATCCGCGCCTGTGCCCGAGCCGACTGTCGCCCAGGTTGAGGCGGCCACCCCCGGCATCGACCTCGACGACGAACCGCCGCTGGACGAAGACTACATTGAGCCGGACATGGATTCGGCCTACAGCTACCTGGACGAACTTGCCAGCGAACACACCGCCGAGCCGGCCCCCGAGCCGGAGGTGGAGCCTGCCGCCGCCCCGGCCACTGGCCTGGCCCTGCAATGGCTGGAATTGTTTCCAAAATTGCCGATCTCCGGCATGACTGCCAGTATCGCCGCCAACTGCACGTTGATTACCATCGACGGCGACCACTGGCTGCTGCACCTGGACCCGGCCCACAGTGCCTTGTTCAATGCCACCCAGCAGCGCCGGCTCAACGACGCGCTCAACCAGTACCATGGGCGCACGCTGACCATCGCCATCGAGTTGATCAAGCCCGAGCAGGAAACCCCGGCCCAGGCTGCGACGCGTCGGCGTTTGAACCGCCAGCGCGACGCCGAGGCGTCGATCCAGGCTGACCCGCTTATCCAACAAATGATGCAACAGTTCGGTGCGGTCGTCCGTCACGATACTATTGAACCTGTCGAAGCCCCGGCGCCCCAGGCGTCATGAACCGGGCGACTAATTTGATCCACGTACTTTTGAGGTGATTCCCATGATGAAAGGTGGCATGGCCGGCCTGATGAAGCAGGCGCAGCAGATGCAGGAAAAGATGGCCAAGATGCAGGAAGAACTGGCCAACGCCGAAGTCACCGGTAAAGCCGGTGGCGATATGGTCAGCGTGGTGATGACCGGTCGTCACGACATCAAGCGCGTCAGCATCGACCCCAGCCTGCTCGAGGGCGTCAGCGATGACGACCGCGAAGTGCTGGAAGACTTGTTCGCCGCTGCCGTCAATGACGCCGTGCGCAAGATCGAAGCCAACAGCCAGGAAAAAATGGGCGGCGTGACCGCTGGCATGCAACTGCCACCGGGTATGAAGCTGCCGTTCTGATTGACCGGCTTTGCGCTGCACCCGAATGCCAGGCCTCGTGCCTGGCATTTTTGTATCTGCCTATTGGATCTGAACCCTGGCGCAACAATCAGGGTCTGCACCCTATACGCATGCATTCGCTAAGGAGCCCCTGATGCCTCAAGAACCGACGCTCAACCAACGCATCGTCCTGGTTTCACGCCCTCAAGGCGCGCCGACCCCGGAAAATTTCCGCCTCGAACGGGTAACCCTGCCAGAGCTGGAGGACGGCCAGGTGCTACTCAAGACGCTCTACCTGTCCCTGGACCCCTACATGCGCGGACGCATGAGCGACGCGCCGTCCTACGCCGCGCCGGTGGAAATCGACGAGGTGATGACCGGTGGCGCTGTCAGTCGCATCGAGCAATCACGCCATCCGAAATTCGAAGTGGGCGACCTCGTCGTGGGCTCCACCGGCTGGCAAAGCCATAGCATCAGCGATGGTCGCAACCTGATGCCGGTGCCCAACGGCTTGGCGAGCCCGTCGATGGCCCTGGGTGTGCTGGGTATGCCAGGCATGACCGCCTACATGGGCCTGATGGACATCGGCCAGCCCAAGGCCGGTGAAACCCTGGTCGTGGCGGCTGCCTCCGGTGCTGTGGGCTCGGTGGTGGGCCAGGTCGCCAAGCTCAAGGGCCTGCGCGTGGTGGGGATTGCTGGCGGTGCGGACAAGTGCCGCTACGTGGTGGATGAGCTGGGCTTTGATGCCTGTATCGACCACAAGGGCGCAGATTTCGCCAACGAGCTGGCGCAGGCCTGTTCCAGCGGCGTGGACATCTACTATGAAAACGTCGGTGGCAAGGTGTTCGATGCAGTGCTGCCGCTGCTCAACCCCAAGGCGCGGATTCCGCTCTGCGGGCTGATCGCCGGGTATAACGCCCATGAAGCGCCAAGCGGGCCGGATCGCCTGCCGGCGCTGCAACGCACCTTGCTGACCAAGCGTGTGCGCATCCAGGGCTTTATCGTGTTTGACGACTACGGTGATCGCCAACCCGAGTTCCTGAGCGCCATGGCGCCTTGGGTGCGCGATGGCAAGATCAAGTTCCGCGAAGACGTGGTCGACGGCCTGGAGCAGGCACCTGAAGCCTTTATCGGTTTGCTCGAGGGACGCAACTTCGGCAAGTTGGTGGTGCGCGTCGCACAGGATTGAGCATTTGACGCTAATCCGAGGCGCGGGTATAAACCGCGTCTCGTTGTTTTGTCGGACCCTTCGCCCATGAGCTTCAGCCCCCTGATTCGCCAACTGATCGACGCCCTGCGTACCTTGCCGGGCGTCGGCCAGAAAACCGCCCAGCGCATGGCGCTGCAACTGCTGGAGCGTGATCGCAGCGGCGGCACCCGTTTGGCCCAGGCCTTGAGCCAGGCCATGGAAGGTGTAGGCCACTGTCGCCAATGCCGCACCCTGACCGAAGAAGAACTCTGCCCGCAATGCGCCGACCCCCGTCGCGACGACACCCTGCTGTGCGTAGTGGAAGGGCCGATGGATGTGTACGCGGTGGAGCAAACCGGTTACCGCGGGCGTTATTTCGTGCTCAAAGGCCATTTGTCGCCGCTCGATGGCCTGGGGCCGGAAGCCATCGGCATCCCGCAGCTGGTGGCGCGGATCGAAGAGCAGGGCACCTTCAGCGAAATCATCCTGGCGACCAACCCGACGGTGGAAGGCGAAGCCACGGCGCATTACATCGCTCAATTGCTGAGCAACAAAGGGTTGATCACCTCGCGCATCGCCCATGGTGTGCCCCTGGGTGGCGAACTTGAACTGGTCGACGGCGGCACCTTGGCGCACTCTTTCGCCGGCCGTAAGCCGATCGCGCTCTAACGACCACTGCAAATACCCAATGTGGGAGGGGGCTTGCTCCCGGTAGCGGTGTATCAGCCAATGAATCTGTTGACTGACACACAGCCATCGGGGGCAAGCCCCCTCCCACAGTTTGATTTGTGGACACAGTCAAAAGTGTGAGAGGGGGCTTGCTCCCGATGGGGCCAGTCAGGACACTACTTATCGCTCGGTCAGGGCAAACTGCGTCAGGCAAAACGTCGGGATGCCCATGTCTTCCAAGCGCTGCGACCCACCCAGCTCCGGCAAATCGATGATCGCCGCCGCTTCAAATATTTTCGCGCCCATGCGCCGCACCAGGTTCGCCGCAGCAATCAGGGTACCGCCCGTGGCGATCAAGTCATCGAACATCAGCACCGAGTCACCCTCGCACAGGCTGTCGGCGTGCACTTCAAGGAAGGCTTCGCCATATTCGGTCTGGTAACCCTCAGCCAGAACGTCGGCCGGCAGCTTGCCTTGCTTGCGAAACAGGATCAGTGGCTTGTTGAGCTGGTAGGCGATGATCGAGCCGATCAGGAAACCGCGCGCATCCATCGCGCCGATATGGCTGAAATCGGCTTCGACATAGCGTTGGGCAAAGCTGTCGGCGACCAGGCGCAGGGCACGGGGTGATTGGAACAATGGCGTGATGTCACGGAAGATTACCCCAGGCTTGGGGAAGTCGATGACGGGGCGGATCAGGGATTTGATGTCGAACGAATCGAAAGTCATCGTCGAAGAGTCCTGGGCGGAAAACGGACTCGAAGTATACCTGCGGCCTCGCGGGTTCGCTTGGCCGCAGACCCTGGATCACATTTCCAGGGAACCGCCGGCCAGCGCGCACAGCTGGATGGGGTCGAGGATATGCACTTCCTTGCCCTCGGCGGCAATCAGCGCATTTTGCTGGAAGCGGGTAAATACGCGGGACACGGTTTCCACCGCGAGGCCCAGGTAATTGCCGATTTCATTGCGCGACATGCTCAGGCGGAACTGGTTGGCCGAAAACCCGCGGGCGCGGAAACGCGCCGATAGGTTGACCAGGAACGTCGCGATGCGCTCGTCGGCGGTTTTTTTCGACAACAGCAGCATCATCTGTTGATCGTCACGGATCTCGCGGCTCATCACGCGCATCAACTGACGGCGCAATTGCGGCAGTTGCAAGGCCAATTCATCCAGGCGCTCGAAGGGGATTTCACACACCGACGTAGTCTCCAACGCCTGGGCCGACACCGGATGAATCTCAGTGTCCATCCCCGACAGCCCGACCAGTTCGCTGGGCAAGTGAAAGCCAGTGATTTGCTCTTCGCCACCATCGCTGAGGCTGAACGTCTTCAACGCCCCTGAGCGTACTGCGTAGACCGAGTCGAACTTGTCGCCCTGGCGAAACAGAAACTCGCCTTTTTTCAGTGGGCGGCCGCGTTTAACGATGTCGTCCAGCGCATCCATGTCTTCCAGATTCAATGAAAGTGGCAGGCAGAGGGGGGCCAGGCTGCAATCCTTGCAGTGGGCCTGGCCGTGAGCGCGCTGTTTAACTGGCTCGGACATTTCTTAAATCCTTGTGGGAAAACACACATAAGACGTAAGGGTAACGCACTGGAGGGCGGCGAGGCCAGCGCCGACGAGAAACCGCCGGCGATCTAAAGATTCTGCGCTTGAGGTCGATACAGGGGCACATCCATTAGACGGAGCTTGGATCATGTCTGTTATCAGTGCCTACAATCCTGCTGTGCGCGTTCCGTTTGTGCCTGATGCAGAGGCTTCGAACGAGGCCGACGAAAAAGCCCCGGCGATTGAAAAAACCACGCAAACCAAAGTGGTTGAAGGTGTAACCGTGACTATTTCCGCTGCTGCCTTCCAGGCTGCGGGCGCGGCCAAGAGCAGCAATTCGGACATCGATGACAGCGGCCTGGACGACAACGTCAAGCAGGTACTGAAAATGATCCGCCAGTTGAAGCAACAGATTGCCGAAAAACAAGCCGAGCTGGCGGCGGTAGCCGCCGCCAATAACCTTTCCCCTGAAGAGGCTCGCGCCCGTACCAGCGCGCTGCAGAGCGAGATCAGTTCGCTGCAGGCGGGCCTGATGTCCGCTCAGACGTCGCTGGCCAAGTCGATGAAGGGCATGAGTGCCGAAGACTCGATGAAAGCCGCCTCGCTGTCGATGTAATCAGATCACCCGCGAGAACCGCTGCCGGTTCTGGTGCTCGAGGTATGCATCGAACACCATGCACACCGAGCGCACCAGCAGGCGCCCGGCCGGCAGCACGCGGATGCCCCGGGCATCCAGCTCGATCAGGCCGTCCGCAGCCATTATCTGTAACTGCGGCCACAGCTCATCGAAATAGCCGCGAAAATCGATATTGAACCTCTGCTCGATGCCCGCGTATTCCAGGCTGAAATGGCAGATCAACTGCTGGATCACGTCCCGCCGCAGACGGTCGTCGGTGGTACAGATCAGGCCGCGACTGGTGGCCAATTGCGCACCGGCCAAGGCGTTCTGGTACTGGTTGAGGTCGCTGCTGTTCTGGCAATACAGGTCGCCGATCTGGCTGATCGCTGAAACCCCCAGTCCAATCAAATCGCAATGCCCGTGCGTGGTGTAGCCCTGGAAATTGCGTTGCAGCGTGCCTTCTTCCTGGGCGATGGCCAGTTCGTCATCCGGCAGCGCAAAATGATCCATGCCGATGTAACGATAACCCGCCTGGGTCAACTGCTCGATGGTGGTTTGCAGCATCAGTAATTTTTCTGCCGGCGAGGGCAGGTCTTCGGTATGGATCCGCCGCTGCGGCATGAAGCGTTCCGGCAAATGCGCGTAGTTGAACACCGACAGACGGTCCGGTTGCAGGCCGATGACTTCCTCCACGGTGCGCGCAAAATTGAGTGGCGACTGCTTGGGCAGGCCGTAGATCAGGTCGATATTGATCGAGCGAAATTGCAGGGTACGCGCCGCGTCGATCACCGCGCGGGTTTCTTCCAGGCTCTGCAGGCGATTGACCGCCCGTTGCACCTCGGGGTCGAGGTCTTGCAGGCCGACGCTGACGCGGTTGAAGCCCAGTTCACGGAGCAGGCCCATGGTTGCCCAATCGGCTTCGCGAGGGTCGATCTCGATGCCGTAGTCGCCCGAATCGTCCTCCAGCAGATTGAAGTGCTGGCGCAGGTGGGTCATCACCTGGCGCAGCTCGTCATGGCTGAGAAAGGTCGGCGTGCCGCCCCCCAGATGCAGTTGCTCCACCGGCTGTTTCGGGTCGAGGTGGCAGGCCACCTGCTGGATCTCTTGCATCAGGCGTTGCAGATAGGCCTGGGCGCGACCACGGTCCTTGGTGATCACCTTGTTGCAGGCGCAGTAGTAGCAAATGTTGGCGCAGAACGGCACGTGCACATACAGCGATAACGGCCGTATGGCCTTGCGACTGTCGCGTAGCGCATGGAGCAGGTCGAAGGAGCCGACCTGGCTGTCGAATTGTACGGCGGTGGGGTAGGACGTGTAGCGCGGCCCCGCCAGGTCGTAGCGGTGAATCAGATCTGTGTCCCAACGAATGGCGTCGAGCATGCGCGCGGTCCCCCGGATTGGCTAGTCGGCCGAGTCTAGGGGCAGGGTGGGGAGGGCATGTTGATTTGCATCAACGGGGAGCGGCGCTATGCCACAGGCGTGTCAGTGCCCCATCAGCCAGTGCTGGTGCGGCCCAGGCAGGGTCCAGAGGCCGAACAACACCACCAGCACACCACCGGCCATGCGCACGCTGCGCTTGCGCAATAGCGCGGTGACACGTTCGGCGGCCAGCCCGGTCGCCAGCAACACCGGCCAGGTGCCCAGGCCGAACGCCAGCATCAGCAACGCGCTGTCCAGTGCATTCCCCTGGCTCGCGGCCCACAGCAGGGTGCTGTAGACCAACCCGCACGGCAGCCAGCCCCACAGCGCGCCCAGCAGTAATGCGCGAGGCAGGCTTGAGACCGGCAGCAAGCGGTTGGCAACTGGCTGGATATGCCGCCACAGGCCGCGACCGAGGCGTTCGATGCGGGTCAGGCCGCTCCACCAGCCGGCCAGGTACAGGCCCATGCTGATCAGCAGCAACCCTGCGAGCACGCGCAGCAACATCGCCCCCGGGCTGTTGGCCACGGCCCAGCCGGCGAGGCCGATCAGCAACCCCGCCGAGGCATAACTGAGGATGCGCCCCAGGTTGTAGGCCAGCAGCAGGCGGAACCGGCGGCTGCGCTGCTCCGGGGGAATGGCCAGGGTCAGCGCCCCCATCAAGCCGCCGCACATGCCCAGGCAATGGCCTCCGCCGAGCAGGCCGAGGATCAGCGCAGAAACCAGCAAAGGCGCCAGCTCAAGCATGGGGCGGCTCTTTGGGCGGCTGCTCGGTGCGGTTGGCTTCGTCGACAGCGGCCAGGTGATTCGGGTCCTGGTCGTCGAACAGCACGCTGTGTGCCGGGCCGTCGAGGTCTTCGTACTGGCCGCTGTCCACGGCCCAGAAGAAGATGTAGATGGCCACGCCCACTAACAGCAGCGCCGCCGGAATCATCACGTATAGAGCTGGCATCTGCACTCCATGCCCGCGCGGTTCAAGCCGGCAGCGGGCGGTTTATCAAGGGGGCACTGGCGGCCTGCGCGCTGGGCAGGCGCGTCAGGCGCAGGGCATTGAGCACCACCGTCAACGAACTGAGGGACATGCCGATGGCCGCCCAGATGGGAGTGATCCACCCCAGGGCCGCGAACGGCAGCATCAGGCCATTGTACAGCCCGGCCCACAGCAGGTTTTCGATGATCACCCGGCGTGTGCGTCGCGCCAAGGTAAAAGCCTGCACCAACGCCTCCAGGCGGTTGGACAACAGCACCGCGTCGGCGCTGGTTTTTGCCAGGTCGGTGGCCGAACCCATCGCCACGCTGATATCCGCAGCGGCCAGTACCGGCACATCGTTGACACCGTCGCCGAGCATCAGCACCTTGCGGCCTTCCCGGTGCAGGCGTTGCAGCACTTGCAGCTTGTCGTCGGGGCGCAGGCCGCCGTGGGCTTCATCGATGCCCAGTTCAGACGCGACACTGGCGACCATCGGCGAGCTGTCCCCCGACAGCAGCAACGTGCGCCAGCCGCCCGCCTTGCACGCGGCAAGCAGGGCTGGCGCATCGCTGCGCAGGCGGTCGTCGAGCACGAACCAGGCGAGCGCGCCGCGTTGATCCCCCAACAGCAGCCATTGTCCGGCTTCGTCTGGTGAGGTTGGGATGGGGGCGCCACTGAGTTCACAGACAAAAGCGGCTTGGCCAATGCGCATCAAGCGTTCGCCCACGCGGCCTTCCAGGCCCAGGCCGGGGCTGCTCAGGACGTCATCGGCAGCCAGGGGGGCACGGCCGAAGGCGCGGGCAATCGGGTGTTCGGAGCGATTTTCCAGCGCGGCGGCGAGGCCCAGGCACTGCTCGCTGTCCAGCTCGCCCAGAGGCCGGATGGCCCTCAACGCCAGGCGCCCTTCGGTGAGCGTGCCGGTCTTGTCGAAGATCACCGTGTCGATCTGGTTGAGGCCTTCCAGCACATGGCCACGGGTCAGCAGCAAGCCAAGGGTGTGCAGCGTGCCGGTGGCGGCGGTGAGGGCGGTGGGGGTGGCCAGGGACAACGCGCACGGGCAGGTCGCTACCAACATGGCCAATACAATCCAGAACGCCCTGGAGGCATCGAGCTCCCACCACACCAGGCCGATTACCGCAGCCGCCAGCAGGGAACCCAGCAGAAACCACTGTGCGGCGCGGTCGGCGATTTGCGCCAAGCGCGGTTTTTCGGCCTGGGCACGCTCCAGCAGGCGCACGATGGCCGACAGGCGTGTGTCGTGGCCCAAGGCGCGCACTTGGACGGTCAGCGCGCCTTCGACGTTGAGCGTGCCGGCGGTGACGGCATCGCCGACCTGGCGGGGCTGCGGCAGGTATTCGCCGGTAAGCAGGGATTCGTCGACGCTGGATTGGCCTTCGAGAATCACGCCATCCGCTGGCAGCACCGCGCCAGGGTGGACCAGCACCCGATCATCCAAGGTCAGTTCGCCGAGCAGGATGCGTTCGCTTTGCCCGTTTGCGGTCAGGCGCAGGCACGAGGCGGGCAGCAGGTTGACCAACTGCGCAGTGGCGGCGGCGGTGCGTTCGCGGGCACGCCGCTCCAGGTAGCGTCCGGCCAGCAGGAACAGCGCGAACATGCCGACCGCATCGAAGTACAACTCGCCCACACCGGTGATCGCGGTCCAGATGCCCGCCAGATAAGCCCCGCCAATGGCCAGGGACACCGACACGTCCATGGTCAGGTGGCGGGTGCGCAGGTCGCGCAGCGCCCCTTTGAAAAACGGCGCACAGCTGTAGAACACGATGGGGGTGGTCAGAAACATCGCGACCCAGCGCAGGATGACATGCAACTCGGGGCTGAGGTCGATATTGAATTCAGGCCAAGTGGCCATGGTCGCCATCATGGCCTGGAACCACAGTAAGCCGGCAACGCCCAGTTGACGCAGGGCCAGGCGATTCTCGCCGGCCAGTTGTTCGGCGGCACGGTCCGCTTGATAGGGGTGGGCGGCATAGCCGATATGGCGCAGCTCACTGAGCACCTGGCTCAACGGTAACTGCCCGTCGGCCCAGCGCACGTGCAGGCGGTGGTTGGACAGGTTCAACCGCGCCTCGGCCACGGCGGGCAGGCTGCGCAGGTGTTTCTCGATCAACCAGCCACAGGCCGCGCAGCTGATGCCTTCCATCAGCAGGGTGGCTTCGGCGAATTCGCCGGTGTGGCGTACGAAAGGCTTTTGCACATCGGCGCGATCGTACAGCGCCAGTTCATCGACCAGTTGCACCGGCAGCGCTTCGGGGTTGGCCGAGGCTTCGCTGCGGTGCCGGTAATAGCTTTCCAGCCCGCCTGCCACAATCGCCTCCGCCACCGCCTGGCAACCCGGGCAGCAGAGCTCGCGGCGCTCGCCGAGGATTTGTGTGGTGAACCGGCTGCCGGAGGGGACGGGCAGGGCGCAGTGGTAGCAGGGGGTGATCATGGTTCGGGATCTCAGATCGTTCCCACGCTCTGCGTGGTAACGCCTCGCTGGACGCTCTGCGTCCGCTTTTATGGCGCTGAGCGCCACGGGCTGCATTCCCACGCGGAGCGTGGGAATGATCAGTTACTTCTTCAGGTCTTCGGCACCCTGCAACGGCTCATCGCCCAGCAACAAGTCTGTGTCGTGGCTGACCTCTTCTTCTTCGAACAGGCGCCAGGTCTTGTCGCCTTCCACGCCGAGCAGTTCCACGAAGCGGCGCCCTTCGACCTTGTCGGTGACCTGGCCGATGTAGCGGTCCGGTTCGCTGGCGCTGCGGGTCAGGTTGATCTTGCGATCCTTCGCCGGCTGGGTCGGTGAGATCAGGTTCAGCTCCAGGGTGTTCGGGTTGCTGTAGCCGGTGAGGTGCAGATCGACTTCACCGGTCAGCGCGTCCAGGTGCAGCTTGCCGCGCAGTTGCAGGGTCTGGGCCAGGCGTTCGCGGTCCAGGGAGCGGTTGATGCCTTTGCCGGCCTCGTAATAGTTGTCGTTGACCAGGTTGTCCGGGTGGTTCACCGCGATGGTCACCATGGACAAGGTCAGGGTCACTGAGCAGGCGAGGATCGCGATGATGATCCAGGGCCAGAGGTGCTTGTACCAGGGGCTTGCGGCAGTGGTTACGGGCATTCTCGTGTTCCCTGTCTAACGGACTTGTGGGCCGATGAATCGGCTCTTGGCTTCAATGCGGACGCTGTTGTCGTCGGCGTCCTCAAGGATGAACGTTACCTCGTTGGTGCTTGACGGCAACTGCTCAGGCGCACTCGACAATTCTACCGGCATGCTGACGATGTCGCCGGCGGCCACCTTGATTTCGCGTCGGCCTTGCAGCTTGAGGTCGGGCAGGCCGGCGGCGTCGAGCACGTAGGTGTGGTCGCGCTGATCCTTGTTCATGATTTTCAGGCT
Source organism: Pseudomonas sp. R4-35-07 (assembly GCF_003852235.1). Taxonomy (NCBI): domain Bacteria; kingdom Pseudomonadati; phylum Pseudomonadota; class Gammaproteobacteria; order Pseudomonadales; family Pseudomonadaceae; genus Pseudomonas; species Pseudomonas sp. R4-35-07. The sequence goes on along the minus strand of NZ_CP027732.1, from coordinate 4,186,825 downwards.
GTAGACGTTTTCGATGCGCCCTTCGGCGTTTTCGCGGTACAGCACACGGTCCTTGCTCACGTCGAAGCCCACCAGCGAACGCATGAAGAACGCGGCCACCAGCAGGCTGATCATCGCCAGCAATACCAAGGCGTAACCGATCAGGCGCGGGCGCAACTTATGGGTTTTCTGTCCGGACAGATTGTGCTCGGTGGTGTAGCTGATCAGGCCGCGTGGGTATTCCATCTTGTCCATGATGTTGTCGCAGGCATCGATGCAGGCAGCGCAACCGATGCACTCGATCTGCAGGCCGTCGCGGATGTCGATGCCGGTGGGGCACACCTGCACGCACATCGTGCAGTCGATGCAATCGCCCAGGCCCTGGGCCTTGTAGTCGACCCCCTTCTTGCGCGGGCCACGCACTTCGCCACGGCGTGGGTCGTAGGAAACGATCAGCGTGTCCTTGTCGAACATCACGCTCTGGAACCGCGCATAGGGGCACATGTAGATGCACACCTGTTCGCGCAGCCAGCCGGCGTTGCCGTAGGTGGCGAGGGTGAAGAAACCCACCCAGAAATACGACCAGCCGTCGGCCTGGCCGGTGAAAAAGTCCAATACCAGTTCGCGGATCGGCGAGAAGTAGCCGACAAAGGTCAGGCCGGTGACAAAACCGATCAGCAGCCACAGCGTGTGCTTGCTGAATTTGCGCAGAAATTTGCTGACGCCCATGGGCGCCTTGTCCAGCTTGATGCGCTGGTTGCGATCGCCTTCGGTAACCTTTTCGCACCACATGAAGATCCACGTCCACACGCTTTGCGGGCAGGTATAGCCGCACCAGACGCGGCCGGCGTAAACCGTGATGAAGAACAGGCCAAACGCCGCGACGATGAGGATGCCCGACAGCAGGATGAAATCCTGAGGCCAGAAGGTTGCGCCGAAAATAAAGAACTTACGCTCCGGCAGGTTCCACCACACCGCCTGGTGGCCGCCCCAGTTCAGCCACACCGTGCCGAAGTACAGCAGGAACAGGCCGGCACCGCCGAGCATGCGCAGATTGCGGAACAGCCCGGTGAAAGCGCGGGTGTAGATTTTCTCTCGTGACGCATAGAGATCGACGGTTTTGGCAGGCGGGGTAACGTCGTGTACCGGTATCTGGTTGCTCATCATTGCATCCCACGGCGGTGGAGATTTGCCTCGGCCAGTACGTGCCAACCGGGGTCAAATTAAGGATGTTGCAGTGGCCTAATGATACGCCCCCGGTGGTACGTGAAGGGTGCGACCTTTGGTCGCGTTGGGGGAAATCAATTGATGGTGTACGTGATCTGGATCAATTGACTTGTGAAGTATGGATGGTTTTGTGGGTAGGCAGGTCATTCCTCCCATGGATTAATCAGCGCAACACCACTGGATTTGAAGTCGCTGACGTTGCGCGTGACGACGGTAAGCCCATGAACCAGAGCGGTTGCGGCGATCAACGAGTCACTCTCGTTGGCCCGGTCTGGAACATGCAAGTGCGCACAACGCAACGCGACCGCCGCATCAACGGGCAGGATTCGGGCATCAAAGGCGGGCATCACATGGCGCTTGAGCCAGGCCCTCAACACCTTCCCCTGAGTCGGGTCTCGCCGCTCAACGCGCAGCACTCCGGTTTCCAGTTCCTTGAGCGTGATCGCGGAAATGAACATGCGTGGCGCTATCACGCTTTTTGCCCAGGCAACGACGTTTGCATCAGCCTGAGGTTTACGAAGTTCGGAGATAACATTGGTGTCGAGTAGATACATCAGGGAAGGTCCACGGGTCGATGAATGATCACGGCGCGCTCGGTTTCGAAGTCGATATCCGCCGCTTCCGGCATCACCAGCAGGTCAACGATGTCGGCATTCAGACCTGTCAATTTCTGGTAGTCCTCAATGCTTAGCAGTACATGGGCGGGCTTGCCGCGATCAGTGATAAAAACAGGCCCTTGGCGTGCGGCTTTTTTGGCACCACTTGTGTCTTGGTTGAATTCGCGGCTGGAAATGGTGGTGATGGTCATGGGGCGGCCCCCCTTTGTCGGATGTGATGTAGTTACGTTACTACTTGTGGTTGTGTGCGGCAAGTCCGAGGCCGCGAGTGGTAGTCCATGCCTGTTTGACAGATTCTGAGCGCCAGAAACAAAAAGCCCCGCCAGTTTTTGCTGCGCGGGGCTTTGTTGTATTCGACGAATTACTGCTCCTCAGCCTTCTTATCCCCATGGGACAAGCTGTACACATACGCCGCCAGCAAGTGCACCTTGTCGTTGCCCTGCAGTTGTTCCTGCGCTGGCATCTGGCCCTGGCGGCCATAGCGAATGGTTTGCTGCAGTTGGGCGAAGCTCGAACCGTAGATGAACGCACCCGGATGAGTCAGGTCCGGTGCGCCCATGGCCGGGGTGCCTTTACCGGCTGGGCCGTGGCAGGCCACGCAGTTGGCGGCGAAGAGTTTTGCGCCGTTGGCGACGTCGGCCTTGGCGCCTTCCGGCAGCTTACGGCCATCGAGGTTGGTCACCACGAACGCCGCTACGTCGGCCACGCCTTGCTCGCCGATCACTTCGGCCCAGCCTGGCATCACCGCATGGCGGCCCTGCATGATGGTTTGCTTGATGGTCGCCGCGTCGCCGCCCCAGCGCCAGTCGGCGTCGGTCAGGTTGGGAAAACCGTAGGCGCCCTTGGCGTCGGAACCGTGGCACACCGAGCAGTTGGAGGCGAACAGACGCCCGCCCATCTTCAGGGCCTGCGGGTCCTTGGCGACTTCTTCAATCGGCATCGAGGCGAATTTGGCGAAGATCGGCCCGAACCTGGCCTCCGACCTGGCCATTTCCTTTTCCCATTCGTGCACGCCGGTCCAGCCGGTCTGGCCGTTGGCGAACGCGGTTTGCTTGTCGTTGTCGAGGTAGTTGTAACCCGGCAGCAGGCCTTTCCAGTTGCCCAGGCCAGGGTACAGCGCCAGGTAGCCGAGGGCGAAGATGATGGTGCCGACGAACAGCATAAACCACCATTTGGGCAGCGGGTTGTCGTATTCCTCGATGCCGTCGAACGAGTGGCCGACGGTCTCGTCCGTCTGTTCGGCGCGCTGGCCCTTGCGGGTCGACAGCAGCAGCCAGGTCAGGGCGAAGATGGTACCCAGACTGAGGACTGTGACGTACAGGCTCCAGAACGTAGTCATTCTTTGTTACTCCTAGACGCTTGCTCGACGTGCTTGATGGCTTCCGGGTCATCCGCAAAAGGCAGCATGGTCGCGTCGTCGAATTCCGATTTGCGCCGTGGGCTGAACACCCACAGCGCCAAGCCGATAAAGGCCACCATCACCACGACGGTGCCCAGGCCACGAATCATTCCGATATCCATGCCGGTCACCGTTTGCTTTTGATGAGGGTGCCAAGGCCCTGCAGGTAGGCCACCAACGCGTCCATTTCGGTCTTGCCTTTGACGGCGGCTGCCGCACCGGCGATGTCTTCGTCGGTGTAGGGCACGCCCAGGGTGCGCAGGACTTCCATTTTTTTCGCGGTGTCCTTGCCGTCGAGCTTGTGTTCCACCAGGAACGGGTACGCCGGCATTTTTGACTCCGGCACCACGTTGCGCGGGTTGTACAAGTGCGCGCGGTGCCAGTCATCGGAGTAACGCCCGCCCACGCGGGCCAGGTCCGGGCCGGTACGCTTGGAACCCCACAGGAACGGGTGGTCCCACACGCTTTCACCGGCGACCGAGTAGTGGCCATAGCGTTCGGTTTCGGCGCGGAACGGGCGGATCATCTGCGAGTGGCAGCCCACGCAACCGTTGGCGATGTAAACGTCGCGGCCTTCCAGTTCGAGGGCGGTGCGCGGTTTCATGCCTTCGACCGGCTTGTTGGTCACGTCCTGGAAGAACAGCGGGACGATCTGGGTCAGGCCGCCGATGCTCACGGCGATGACCATGAAGAAGGCCAGCAGGCCGATATTCTTCTCGACTACTTCATGCTTCATCAGTGGGCTCCCACGACAGCGATCTTGGCGGCGGCTTCAGCTTGCTCAGGGTCGGAGGCACGCACGGTGCGCCAGACGTTGTAGGCCATGAACAGCATGCCGGTGGCGAAGAACGCACCGCCCAGGGCGCGCACGATATAGCCCGGGTGGCTGGCTTGCAGCGCTTCAACGAACGAGTAGGTGAGGGTGCCGTCGTCGTTGATCGCACGCCACATCAGGCCCTGGGTAATGCCGTTGACCCACATCGAGGCGATGTAGAGCACGGTGCCGATAGTGGCCAGCCAGAAGTGCGTGTTGATCAGCCCGACGCTGTGCATCTGCGCACGCCCGAACAGCTTGGGGATCATGTGGTACAGCGCGCCGATGGAGATCATCGCCACCCAGCCCAGAGCGCCGGCGTGGACGTGGCCGATGGTCCAGTCGGTGTAGTGGGAGAGCGAGTTGACGGTCTTGATCGCCATCATCGGGCCTTCGAAGGTCGACATGCCGTAGAACGCTAGCGAAACCACCAGAAAGCGCAGGATCGGGTCGGTGCGCAGCTTATGCCAGGCGCCCGAGAGCGTCATCATGCCGTTGATCATGCCGCCCCAGCTCGGCGCCAGCAGGATGATCGACATCGCCATGCCCAACGACTGCGCCCAGTCCGGCAGCGCGGTGTAGTGCAGGTGGTGCGGACCGGCCCAGATGTACAGGGTGATCAGCGCCCAGAAGTGCACGATGGACAGGCGGTAGGAATAGATGGGACGTTCGGCCTGCTTGGGCACGAAGTAGTACATCATCCCGAGGAAGCCGGTGGTGAGGAAAAAGCCCACGGCATTATGCCCGTACCACCACTGGATCATCGCGTCCGTCGCGCCGGCATAGGCCGAGTAGGACTTGAACAGGCTGACCGGCAGGGACGCGTGGTTGACGATGTGCAACATCGCTGTGACCAGGATGAACGCCCCGTAAAACCAGTTGCCGACATAGATGTGCTTGGTCTTGCGCTTGACGATGGTGCCGAAGAACACCACGGCGTAGGTCACCCACACAATGGCGAGCAAAATGGCAATCGGCCACTCCAGCTCGGCGTATTCCTTGGTGGTGGTGTAGCCCAGGGGCAGGCTGATGATGGCGCCGACGATGACCGCCTGCCAGCCCCAGAAGGTAAAGGCGGCAAGGCCATCGGAAATCAGTCGCGTCTGGCAGGTGCGTTGCACGACGTAGTAGGAGGTGGCAAACAGCGCACAGCCACCGAAGGCAAAGATCACCAGGTTGGTGTGCAGCGGGCGCAGGCGGCCGAAGGTCGTCCAGGGCAGGTCGAAATTCAATTGCGGCCAAACCAGTTGCGAGGCGATGAACACCCCGAGCCCCATGCCAAGGATCCCCCAGACCACCGTCATGATGGCGAACTGGCGAACGACCTTATAGTTATAAGCAGTCGGACTGATTGCTGTGCTCATTCTAAGGTTCCACGGTTTAGGTTTTTTTATAGGTAAAATCGGCCGCAAGTATGTAGAAAGCGAGGGGCCATTGCAACGCAATGACTGACCTGTATCAATGCGTTCCACGCCAGATTCTGCGCCCTTTCCATGTTTGGCGTAAGGATAAAATCCTAATTGAAAGCTGATCAAGTGGACAGGAAAATATCGAAGCCTTGACGAGGGGCGTTGGGTGCACCGCAATCGCTTCGCTTGAAAGCAAGCGTAGACCCGAATGGCAGGAGGGGAAAGGAGCCGCGCAGCGGCAATGGGAAGTTTCAAGCTGCAAGCTGCAAGCTGCAAGTAAAAGCAGCTGCAAGATCCGAGTTGGACGCTCTTCTCTTGCAGCTTGATGCTTAAGACTTGCAGCTCATCTGCTGTTACTGATGGGAAAGGCTATAAACATAAGCCGCCAGCAGGTGCACCTTGTCATTGCCTTGCAGCACTTCCTGCGCAGGCATCTGGCCCTGGCGACCATGACGGATGGTCTGTTGCAGCTGCGCCAGGCTGGTGCCGTAGATAAACCCTGCAGGCTCGGTCAGGTTTGGCGCGCCCATGGCTTCCACACCGTGGCCCTGCGGCCCGTGGCAGGCAACACAGGTGGTGTTGAATGCGGCCTGGCCCGCCGCCAGGTCGGCCGTGCTGTCGGCCGGTAAGGGCAACTTGGCCAGGTCGTGGCGTATATACGCGGCAACATTCTTTACCCCATCCTCGCCCAGCACTTCACCCCAGGCCGGCATCGCCGCGTGGCGACCGCCCAGGATGGTGGCCTTGATCGCTGCGGCCGAACCGCCCCAGCGCCAGTGGCTGTCCGCCAGGTTGGGGAAGCCGTACGCGCCCTTGGCATCCGAGCCGTGGCACACCGCGCAGTTGGAGGCGAACAGGCGACCGCCCATCTTCAAGGCTTGCGGGTCTTTGGCCACTTCTTCCACCGGCATCGCTGCGAATTTGGCGTAGATCGGCCCGAACCTGGCGTCGGCCTTGGCCATCTCCTTGTCCCATTCCTTGGTCGATGTCCAGCCGTCTTCATAGCCCGGCAACACACCTTTCCAGTTACCCAGGCCCGGGTAGAGGACCAGGTAGCCGACGGCAAACACCAGCGTGCCGACGAACAGCATGAACCACCACTGGGGCAGTGGGTTGTCGTATTCCTCGATGCCGTCGAAGGCGTGGCCCATGGTTTGGTCGACGCTGCCGTGGGTTTCGCCCTTGCGGGTGCCGATCAACAGCCAGGTCAGGCCGATCAGGCTGCCGAGGGTCAGTACGCAGATCCATGTACTCCAGAAGGTAGTCATGGCCGAGTGCTCCTTGGTGCGGGCGCTTCTTGAGCGTCGGAGGGAGAAGGTTCATCGGCGAACGGCAGCAGGCGCGCCTGCTCGAAGTCCGCGTTGCGGCGGTTGTTGAACACCCACAGCGACAAGCCGATGAAAGCGATGGCGACCACCAGCGTGCCGAGGCCGCGGATAGTGCCCGCGTCGAATTCAAATCCCATGGCTCACCTCTTGCTCTTGATGGCAGTGCCGAGCACTTGCAGGTAGGAAACCAGCGCGTCCATTTCGGTCTTGCCCTTGAGGCTCGCGACTGCGCCACGAATGTCTTCGTCGGTGTAAGGCACGCCCAGGGTGCGCATGACGTTCAGCTTGGTCTCGGTGTGGCTGCTGTCGACCTGAGCCGTCACCAGCCACGGATAGGCCGGCATTTTCGACTCGGGCACCACGTTGCGCGGGTTGTACAGGTGCGCGCGGTGCCAGTCGTCCGAGTAGCGTGCGCCCACGCGGGCCAGGTCCGGCCCGGTGCGCTTGGAGCCCCACAAGAACGGGTGGTCCCACACGCTTTCGCCGGCCACCGAGTAATGGCCGTAGCGTTCGGTCTCGGCGCGGAACGGGCGGATCATCTGCGAGTGGCACTGCACGCAGCCTTCACGGATGTAGATGTCGCGGCCCTCCAGCTGCAGCGCGGTGTAGGGTTTCATGCCTTCGACCGGCTTGTTGGTCACGTCCTGGAAGAACAACGGGACGATCTGGGTCAGGCCGCCGATGCTCACGGCGAGCACCATCAGCAGCATCAGCAGGCCGACGTTTTTTTCAATGACTTCGTGTTTCATCACAACCTCCTCAGGCCAGTTGCGCGACAGGCACGGCGTCGGCGGGCTGTACCGCGCGCACGGTGCGCCATGTGTTGTAAGCCATCAGGAACATGCCGCTGAGGAACACCGCTCCGCCCACCAGCCGCACGATGTAGCCCGGGTGGCTGGCCACCAGGGTTTCGACGAAGGAGTAGGTCAGGGTGCCGTCCTCATTGATCGCACGCCACATCAGGCCCTGGGCGATGCCGTTGACCCACATCGAAGCGATGTAGAGCACGGTGCCGATAGTGGCCAGCCAGAAGTGCGCGTTGATCAGGCCGAGGCTGTACATCTGCTCACGCCCGAAGACTTTGGGAATCATGTGGTACAGCGCACCGATGGAAATCATCGCCACCCAACCGAGTGCGCCGGCGTGGACGTGGCCGATGGTCCAGTCGGTGTAGTGGGAGAGGGCGTTGACGGTTTTGATCGCCATCATCGGGCCTTCGAAAGTGGACATGCCGTAGAACGCCAGGGACACCACGAGGAAGCGCAGGATCGGGTCGCTGCGCAACTTATGCCAGGCGCCCGAGAGCGTCATCATGCCGTTGATCATGCCGCCCCAGCTCGGTGCCAGCAGCACCAGCGACATCACCATGCCCAGCGACTGTGCCCAATCCGGCAACGCGGTGTAGTGCAGGTGGTGGGGGCCGGCCCAGATATACAGGGTGATCAGCGCCCAGAAGTGCACGATGGACAAACGATACGAATACACCGGGCGTTCGGCCTGCTTGGGCACGAAGTAGTACATCATCCCAAGGAAGCCGGCGGTGAGGAAAAAGCCTACGGCGTTATGCCCGTACCACCACTGCACCATCGCATCCGTCGCACCGCCGTACAGCGAGTAGGACTTGGTCAGGCTGACCGGGATTTCCAGGTTGTTGACGATATGCAGGATCGCCACGGTGATGATGAATGCGCCGAAAAACCAGTTACCCACATAGATGTGCTTGGTGTTGCGCTTCATGATCGTGCCGAAGAACACGATGGCATAGGCCACCCAGACGATGGTGATCAGGATGTCGATCGGCCATTCCAGCTCGGCGTATTCCTTGGAACTGGTGTAGCCCAGCGGCAGGCTGATCGCGGCCAACAGGATGACGAGCTGCCAGCCCCAGAAGCAGAACGCGGCGATTTTCGGTGCGAACAGCTGTGTCTGGCAGGTGCGCTGCACCGAATAGAAGGAGCTGGCGAACAGTGCGCAGCCACCGAAGGCAAAGATCACGGCGTTGGTGTGCAGCGGGCGCAGGCGACCGAAGCTGGTCCAGGGCAAATCGAAGTTGAGCGCAGGCCAAACCAATTGGGCCGCGAGAAAAACCCCGAGGCCCATGCCGACGATGCCCCACACCACCGTCATAATGGCGAATTGGCGGACCACCTTGTAGTTATAGGCGGTACTTAAAGTAGTGTTCATGGTTCCCCATCCACGGTTCAACCCAAGCCGGAGCGGCACTTGGGCTGGAGTTATAGGCAGACTAAAAAGCGAGGCAAGCATGGGCAAAGAGCACAAGGCCAGTATTGACGGGGATCAATGGGCGCAGTGTGTGCGTGAACGCGGCTGGTTATGGGATGTCGCGGCGCAGGCGGTTTCAGGCGAGCCCGTCACGTTGATCCTGGCCCATGGCGCCGGCGCGCCGATGGACTCGGGGTTCATGAACGACATGGCTGCGCGCCTTGCCGGGCATGGCGTCAACGTCGTGCGCTTCGAGTTTCCCTACATGGCCCAGCGCCGGTTGGACGGAGGCAAGCGCCCACCGAACCCGGCGCCGAAACTGCTGGAGGCGTGGCGGGAGGTGTATGCCCTGGTGCGGCGTCATGTCGCGGGCAAGGTGGCGATTGGCGGCAAATCCATGGGCGGGCGGATGGCCAGTTTATTGGCCGACGAACTGGACGCCGCTGGGTTGGTGTGCCTGGGCTATCCGTTCTATGCGGTGGGCAAGCCGGAAAAACCTCGGGTAGAGCATTTGGCTGCGCTTAAGACGCCGACGCTGATTGTGCAGGGCGAGCGTGATGCACTGGGTAATCGGGCGGCGGTGGAGGGGTATGAGCTGTCGCCGAGCATCGAGGTGATGTGGCTGGTGGCGGGGGATCATGATTTGAAGCCGTTGAAGGCTTCCGGGTTTAGCCATGCACAGCATCTGGAGGCTGCTGCGGTGAAGGTGGCTGGGTTTCTTGGTGCCTGTTAGGGCCCTATCGGGGGCAAGCCCCCTCCCACATTCGACCGAGTTCCAAATTTGGAATGTGGTCAAAATGTGGGAGGGGGCTTGCCCCCGATAGCGGTCTATCGGTTAAAACGCTCTACCAGCGAGTACTGGGTATTGGCCGTATGCGTCAACTCTTCACTCAACTGCGCCGAATTCATCGCCTGTTCCGAGGTCTGGTCCGCCAGCAACGCAATGGTGCTGATGTTACGGCTGATCTCTTCGGCAACCGCGCTTTGCTCTTCAGTCGCGGCGGCGATCTGCGTGGTCATGTCGGTGATATTCGCCACCGCCTCACTGATACCGACCAGCGCCTGATCCGCTTCCATCACCCGTGCCACACCCTCTTCGGCCTGGCGATGCCCGGCGTCCATGGTTTGCACGGCGGCGGCGGCCGTCTGCTGCAGTTTGGCGATCAGGGTATGGATCTGTCCGGTCGATTCAGCGGTGCGTTGCGCCAACTGGCGCACTTCATCCGCCACCACCGCAAACCCACGGCCCATCTCACCGGCGCGCGCCGCTTCGATGGCGGCGTTCAAGGCCAGCAGGTTGGTCTGGTCGGCAATGCCTTTGATCACATCCACCACGCCGCCGATTTCATCGCTGTCCTTGGCCAGTTGCGTGACGGTGATACCGGTTTCGCCCACCGCCACCGACAGGCGCTGAATCGCCTCACGGGTTTCCCCGGCGATATCGCGGCCGCGGCCGGTCAGGCGATTGGCTTCCTGGGTGGCATCTGCCGTGCGCTGCACGTGGCTGGCGACTTCCTGGGTGGTCGCTGCCATCTGATTGACCGCAGTGGCTACCTGTTCCGTCTCTACGCGCTGGCGCTCCAGGCCGCTGGAGCTGTTGTGCGCCAGGGTGTTGGACTGCGCGGCCTGGTCGTTGAGGTGTTCGGCAGTGTCCTGCAGGCGGGTGAGGCAGGTCTTCAGACGCGCTTCCTGGCTGAGGATCGACATTTCCAGCCGCGCCTGGGCGCCGCGGCTGTCGGTGTACATCTGCGCGATCAACGGGTCGGAGGTGGTCTGCTCGGCCAGGCGCAGCAAACGCTTGAGGCCGCGCTGTTGCCAGCTCAGGCCCAGCAGGCCCAACGGCACCGACAGCGCTGCCGCCAAGGCAAAACCCCACTGGGACGTGAGGGTGGCACCGATCATGAAGCTCAACTGGCTGACCAGGATAAATGGCAGCCAGTCCTGCAGCACCGGCAGCCACTTGTCCCGCTGGGGAACGGCCGACTTGCCCTGGTTGATGCGTTGATAGAGCGCTTCGGCCCGGCGGATCTGCTCGGCGGTGGGCTTGATGCGCACCGATTCGTAGCCGATCACCTGGTTGCCGTCGAAGACCGGTGTCACATAGGCGTTAACCCAGTAGTGGTCACCGGTCTTGCAGCGATTCTTGACAATGCCCATCCATGGCAAGCCTTGTTTGAGCGTCGACCACATGTGCGCGAACACCGCCGCCGGAACGTCCGGGTGACGCACCAGATTGTGCGGGGCGCGGGTCAGTTCGTCGCGGGTGAACCCACTGATTTCGACAAAGGCGTCGTTGCAGTAGGTGATCACACCCTTGGCGTCTGTGGTGGAGATCAACCGTTGCTGAGCGGGGAAGGTACGTTCGCGCTGGGTAACGGGTTGGTTATTACGCATGATTGTTCAATCCGCAAGGCTTTCAGGGGTTATCGGCCATGCCGGGCATTTATTTAACTTATTTTTTGCAACAATCCGGACGAGCGGGTTACAGCTCAGCTGGCCAGCATCGGATAAGTGAACAGCCCGAAGTGAAGCAGATTCAAGCCAAAGTGCGTGGCAATGGCCGCGCCCAACCCGCCGAAGCGATACGCCAGGCCGTAACCGACGCCGGCAATACTCGCCAGCAGCACCCACTGCCAACCTGCGCCCAGGTGTACCAGCCCGAATAACAAAGAGGCCAGCAACAGCGCGAGGTTCTCGCCGTAGGGCAGGTGTTTGAAACGCTGGCTCAGACCGCCCTGGATATAGCCACGAACAGCGCTTCTTCCACCAGCGTCACCAGCAGTAGGTTGTTCAACACCCACAGCCACGCCGAGTCCGGCCATTTCGGTGCCCAACTGATCATCCCCAGCAGCGCTGCGCCACCCAAGGCTGCGATTGCCGTCAGGGTCACGGCCAGGGCGGTAACGCACATCGACAGGCGCAATGAGCGCCGCGTCACGATCCATGGGCAGGCCAGCAGCAGCCAGAAGCCGATCAGCGGTTTGTCCTGGTTCAGGTACATCGAGAACGGCACGGCATCGGCGGTGAACCGCTGAGGCGCGATGCCTCGGCCATTGTAGAAACCCGGTAGCCAGTGCATCGCCAGGCCCAACGCCAGCACGATGAACAGACCATGGCCGAGGTAGCGTGCCCAGGGGTTGCGTTGCTGGCGCACGGCATATCCTGCGATCAGCAAAAGCGCCACGGAGACCGCCGCCAACACGCCCAATTGCCCGTAGATCAAGGCCACGACATAGCCGATGGAAAGCAGCGCGAGGTACAGCCAGGGCAGGGCAGCCATTGTGAAATCCTTCGAAAAAAAACGGGCGGCATTATAGCGAGCGGTCCGGTTCAAGGGCATGAAAACTCCTCCACGCAAAAGGCTGTGAGGGAAAGGATTGCTAAATAAGTTTGCCGCTGGTTATAGTCGACGCGTCTTTATCCCTTCAAAAAGATCAGCACATGCCAGCTTCCCAGCGCATAGCAGTAGTCGATTCAGCGGTCAACGCTGTGGTCGTGCCGTGCGGCGCCAAGCAGCCTGCGCAGATCAGTCACTACCCCCCACTTGTCAGTAGCACGCCGGTGTACGCAGTCGTATCACCGCCGGGTGTTGGCATTTCGGGCTGATCAGCTGTTCGCTGTAGCCCTGTGCCTACCTGAAAAAACCTACTGAAATTCGGTATTTACCGAGTCGGCTTTTTTGCCTGATCACAGGTGGTAACTCATGTCTGTTCTTTCGAAACAATCCGTGGCCGCGGCGGCCTCGACGAGCCTGTTTGTCCTGTTGTGGAGCAGCGGGGCGATTTTCTCCAAGCTGGGCCTGGCTCATGCTTCACCCTTTGCCTTTTTGCTGATCCGGTTTGCCATCGCCCTGGTCGGGCTAGTGGTGCTGGTGCCGATCCTCAAGTTGCAGCTGCCACGTCCTGGCAAACCCATGCGGTATGCCGCAACGACGGGTCTGGTGTTATTGGGGGCGTACCAGATTTTTTATCTGCTGGCCCTGGATCTCAAAGTCACCCCTGGGGTGATGGCCACCATCATGGGCGTACAGCCGATCCTCACCGTGGTGCTGATGGAGCGCCAGCGCTCCTGGCGGCGATTGTTCGGCCTGGGATTGGGCTTGGCCGGGTTGATCATGGTGGTTTACCAAGGCATCGGACTGGCCGGCATGTCCCTGACTGGGATGCTGTTCGGGCTTCTGGCGCTGGCAAGCATGACGTTTGGCTCGATCATGCAAAAGCGCATCACCGACAATCCTTTGGGCACGTTGCCGCTGCAATACCTGTCTGGGCTGTTGTTGTGCGCGGTGTTCGTGCCGTTCCAGCCATTCCATTTCGAGCACAATGCGGGCTTTTACCTACCGGTGCTGTGGATGGGGCTGGTGGTGTCAGTGCTGGCAACGCTGTTGCTGTATCGCCTGATCGCCCGGGGCAATCTGGTGAACGTCACCAGCCTGTTTTATCTGGTGCCAGCGGTGACGGCGGTGATGGATTACCTGATCTTCGGTAATCAGCTGGCATTGTTGAGCCTGTTGGGGATGGGGCTAATCATTGTCGGCCTGGTCTTTGTATTCCGTAAAGACTGATGCTCGCGCTGTAGGATCGAGCGTATTCGCTCCTACAGTTTCTGCGGCCGCAACACCAACCATAACGCCCCGGCAATCAATACTCCGCCATACAGATGGGCCATGGACAATGGCTCATCCAGCAGCAGCGCGCCCCACAGTACGCCGAACGGCGGGATCATGAAGGTCACGGTCATTGACTTGACCGGGCCGATGGAGGACAGCAGGCGAAAGTACAGAATGTAGGCAAAGGCCGTACACACCAGGCCCAACCCCAGCAACGACATCCACACCTGCCACCCACCCCAGCTCGCCGGCGGCTGGCGGATGGCGTTGTAAGCGAACAACGGCAGCAGAAACAACGTGGCGCCGAGCATGCTGCCCAGGGCCGACAGGCGGCTGTCGAGCCCGCCGCGCTGATCCAGCCAGCGCCGGGCGAGAAATCCGGCAAAGCCGTAGCACGTGGTGGCCAGCAAACATGCCAGTGCCCCCGTCAACAATTGCAGGTCAAACGCCACCGGCCCCGCACGGGTCAGCACGCCCACGCCGAACAGGCCCAGACACACGCCGGCGATTTTCGACGGCGTCAGGCGTTCACTGAAAAACATGCCACCAATCAGCACGCCCATCAGGGGCGTGGTGGCGTTGAAAATGGCCGAGTAACCCGCCGGCAACACCTGTGCCGCTACCGAATACAGGGTCGCCGGAATCCCGGAGTTGATCACGCCCAACAGCAGGATGGTCTTGAACTTGCCCTGGAAGTCCCAGTTCACACCCATCATCGCCAGAATCACCAGCAAGCCGGCGGCAGCGATTGATACGCGGAAAAACGCAGTCGGCACGCTGCCGATTTCCGGCGCGATGATGCGCATAAACAGGAAGCTCGCCCCCCAGATGGCGGCCAGCCCCAGCAAGTACAGAGTGTCGACAGGTTTCACGGAAAACTCCTACACGATCAGGCCGGGGAGTGTTGCCCAGCGTTCCGGTCGACACAATCGCTAAGTACGGCGGCCGATGAAAAATCCTCCTTCTCCTGCCGGGGTTCACTGGCTAAGCTCAGGGCTTCCCGATACCCGTTCGAGGTTTTCCGCATGCCGCAGTCCGCCCTTGCTATCGCCCGGATGATCCTCGACGGTTTCGACGACTATCGTGAGCACTTTCGCCAGATCACCGATGGCGCTCGCGAGCGTTTCGAAAAGGCCCAATGGCAGCAAGGGCAAGCCGCTTCGGCGGCGCGCATCAGTCTGTATGAAGAGAAAGTGGGTGAGGTCACGGCGCGTCTGCGGGCTGCTTTCGAGGCGGGCGTGTTGCAGGACATCGAGCTGTGGCCCCAGGTGAAAAGCGCCTACATCGGCCTGATCGACCTGCGCTTTGACGATGAGCTGTCCGAAACTTGGTACAACTCGGTCTTCTGCAGCCTGTTCAGCCATGACCTGATCAGCGACGGCTGCATGTTTATCCACACCACGCGCCCCAGCCAGCGTCTGGCGCGGGCGGCGCAGACCCGCATCTACACGCCTGCAGGCAACATGGCGCAGATGCTTGCGCAGATTTTCGCGGACTACAGCTTCAGTGAGCCCTACGCCGACTTGCCCGCCGACCTGCAACGCCTGGAAGCCCAACTGCGCGAAAACCTGCCGGACTGGGTGTGCAAAGACCCGGACCTGAACGTCGAGCTGTTTTCCTCGGTGCTCTACCGCAATAAAGGCGCCTACCTGGTGGGGCGTATCTACACCCGCGACGAACAATGGCCGTTGGTGATCCCATTGTTGCACCGCGAAGGGCGGGGTATTCAGATCGATGCGTTGATCACCGACGAAGCTGAGGTGTCGATCATTTTTTCCTTTACGCGCTCCTATTTCATGGTCGACGTGCCCGTGCCTGCCGAGTTCATCGACTTTCTCAAGCGCATCCTGCCCGGCAAGCACATCGCCGAGCTGTACACGTCCATTGGCTTCTATAAACACGGCAAGTCGGAGTTCTACCGCGCACTGATCAATCACCTGGCCACCACCGATGACCAGTTCATCATGGCGCCGGGCGTGCGTGGCATGGTCATGAGCGTTTTTACCCTGCCGGGCTTCAACACCGTGTTCAAGATCATCAAGGACCGTTTCTCACCGTCGAAAAACGTCAACCGCGCCACGGTGATCGAGAAGTACCGCCTGGTCAAAAGTGTCGACCGCGTGGGGCGCATGGCCGATACCCAGGAGTTCGCCGACTTTCGCTTCCCCTTGAGCAAGTTCGAGCCCGACTGCCTTGCCGAGTTGTTGGAAGTGGCCGCCGACACTGTCGAAGTGGAAGGTGACACCGTGCTGATCCGCCACTGCTGGACCGAACGGCGCATGACCCCGCTCAACCTCTACCTGGAAAACGCCAACCCCGCCCAGGTACGTGAAGCCCTGGAAGACTACGGGCTGGCGATCAAGCAATTGGCGGCGGCGAATATCTTTCCCGGTGACATGCTGCTCAAGAACTTCGGCGTCACCCGTCACGGCCGGGTGGTGTTTTATGACTACGATGAAATCTGCTTTCTCACCGAGGCCCACTTCCGCCACATTCCCGCGCCGCGTACCCCAGAGGATGAAATGGCCTCCGAACCGTGGTACTCCATTGGTCCGCTGGATGTGTTTCCTGAGGAATTCCCGCCTTTTCTGTTCGCCGACGCCGGCCAGCGCAAGCTGTTCGATGAGCTGCATGGTGAGCTGTATAACGCGGACTATTGGAAAGGGCTGCAGGAGGCCATTCGCGCGGGGAAGGTGATTGACGTGTTTCCGTATCGGCGCAAGGACCCGCGTGATGAAGAGGGGCTGGCGAGTTGAAGAGTTAAGCGTGGCCCAGTGGCCGACTGCGATGTGCAATCAGCCACTGGGCGCCTGTTTTTGACGCGCGTGGTCGAGCTCTTTTGGCCGGGCTGGGTTGAAGCTGGTGTACGGTTGTTTAAATCGCTATGCGTTACGGTTGCGTAGCGGTCAAGCGATGAAGGGCCAGCGTGTTTGTCAGATCGGTGTAGATAGTGCGCAAATCGGTGTTCAGTTCAGCGACCAGCGCTCGCTGTTTATTGCGATCTTTAAGTTGACTGATCGCCGCGTGTTTGACGTGCATGTTGTTTGCGGAATCAATCACTGCCTTGAACTGCGCACGTTCCTCGGCAATGCCAGCTTGTTCCGTACGGGGCACTGCGTTCAGTTGTACAAAAGCCTTTTCGATGACGGCCAATTCCAGTTTGATTCGGCGGTTGTTTGGCGGGGTCAGCAGCAGCGCAGGGTTCATGCCCTCGATCGAGCTGCCATCAAGGTTGCCGTTGCGCCAGGCGTCGCGCAAATTCACCAAGACGTCCCGTGCGGCATCGACCGCCTGGGCCGAGAGTTTCTCCCCCAGGCCGTTGCGCTGCACGGTCTCGACTGTGCGTTCCAGTCGGTGGAGTGTCAGTTCCACCGGTGCCAGTTGCTTGTGCCGCTCCAGACTCTGCTCCAGGCGTTTACGCTCCGGGACCAAGCCAAGGGAGGACTTGAATTGGCTGCTGCCTTTCAAACGGCCCGTTGCCCATGCATTGCGAGACTCGGTCATGGCGTTGCGTTGCCTGAGAAAGATGTCTTCCTCGGCGTGAGACAGAGGCTGCGGCTCTTGCCTGATGTGGTTGTCCAGCACGGCAATCTCTTTCTCCAGAGCGTTGATATGTTTGACCGCCTGTTCCAGAGTGTGCCCACTCAGCTGGTTGCTCAGGCGTGCAGGCGGCAGCACGGCAACCGTTATCGGGTCCAGCTCGCAGGACGGTGGCGCAATGGCGGCGGCCCACGCTGCGCGTCGACCCAGCAGGGCATCGCGGCGCTCCACGCGAGCGGTCAGTTGCTCGTAGCGCTGCTGGAGGGCGTGCAGGCTTGTTTTGTCATCCGGTTGCACGGCGAAGTGTTTGTGGCTTTCCTGGTCTAAGGCTGCAAGCGCTTCATCAATCCTTGAACTGTGCATCCAGGCCTGAAGCTGATGGCCTTTTTCCTGCGCGGCACGGTCGGGCATTCGATTGATTGGGCCAAACAATGCGTGTTCAAGGTGCCGGCATTTGTCGAGCATGTGCCGGTGGCCTTGCCCTATCAGGCTTTCAACCACCGCTTCATGGATGGCGTGGGTTTGCTGGAACAGCCTGCCCAAGGTGGCGCCGGGTTGGTAGGCGGGCAATGGTTTTGATCCGAACATAATGGTTTCTCCGGTACGGTGGGCATGAGGTTTTTCCTTGGCGAGCCGCGTGGGGTGGGTGTGCGGGTGGGGTCGCGTGCCGCAGTAAATCGCGCCGGATCGTCACCAGGCCAGATGCGCGTTCTGATAGCCCTGCGTGAAAAGTCGAATGAGAGAGTAGGTGGCACGACCCCGTCGAGCTAAAAATAGCCGGCTCACGCGTATGAAGCGGCCGTGTTGCCGTGATGAAAGGGCTTGGCTCGTTTACAAGGACAGAAATCTGCGACAATTGCCGTCTACGATCATGTCACCGCAGGCTTACCTGCCTCATTAAAAGACCTTTGCGTACCTGATGACCGACCAAGCGCCCACCATCGACCAACTGCTTAAAACCCTCGATCACGCCATGCTTGCCGACCGCAACCGCTTGCGGCGCCAGTTGCTTGAGCTGCGCAAGAAGCCCGATGAGCAGAAGCTGGCGCAGTGGGTATCGCGTATGCAGGCGTCCTGCGCCCAGGTCACGGCGCGGCGGGACAGCCTGCCGGTGATTCGTTACGACGACAGCCTGCCGATTGCCGCCAAGCGAGATGAAATCAAGGCCGCGCTGAACAAGCACCAGGTGCTGATCATCGCCGGTGAGACCGGTTCGGGTAAAACTACCCAGTTGCCGAAGATTTGCCTGGAGATCGGCCGCGGCCAGTTCGGCCTGATCGGCCACACCCAGCCGCGCCGGATTGCTGCGCGCAGCGTTGCCAGCCGGGTTGCCGAAGAGCTGGCCACGCCGCTCGGCGCGTTGGTCGGCTATCAGGTGCGCTTCGAGGACCAGAGCGACTCCAATACGCTGATCAAACTGATGACCGACGGTATTCTACTGGCGGAAACCCAGAACGACCGCTACCTGGAGCGCTACGACACGATCATCGTCGACGAAGCCCATGAGCGCAGCCTGAACATCGACTTCCTGCTGGGTTACCTCAAGACCCTGCTGCCGCGTCGCCCGGACCTGAAAGTCATCATTACTTCGGCAACTATCGACCTGGAGCGTTTCTCCAAGCATTTCGACGATGCGCCCATCGTGGAGGTGTCAGGCCGTACCTTCCCGGTGGACACCTGGTACCGCCCGCTGACCCTGGAGCAGGACGAGGAGGGCAACCGTGTCGAGGATGACTTGACCGTCGACCAGGCAATCCTCGCCACCCTCGACGAAATCGCCGCCTACGAGCGCAGCGAACGCCGCAGCCCCGGTGATGTGCTGGTGTTCCTGCCCGGCGAACGCGAAATTCGCGACGCCGCCGAGATGCTGCGCAAGGCGCAGCTCAAGCACACTGAAATCCTGCCGCTGTATGCGCGCCTGTCACCCGCCGAGCAACAGCGCATTTTCCAATCACACCCAGGCCGGCGCGTGGTACTGGCGACCAACGTCGCGGAAACCTCGCTGACCGTGCCGGGCATTCGTTATGTGATCGACAGCGGCACCGCACGCATCAGCCGCTACAGCTACCGCGCCAAGGTGCAACGCCTGCCGATCGAGGCGATTTCCCAGGCCAGCGCCAACCAGCGCAAAGGCCGTTGCGGCCGGGTCGAGCCGGGCATCTGCATTCGCTTGTACAGCGAAGAGGACTTTATCGGGCGCCCGGAATTTACCGACCCTGAGATCCTGCGCACCAACCTCGCCGCCGTGATCCTGCAGATGCTGCACCTGCGCCTGGGTGAAATCACCGACTTCCCGTTTATCGAACCGCCGGATGGCAAGGCCATCAGCGACGGTTTCAACCTGCTGCAAGAGCTGTCGGCGGTGGACCGTAACAGCCAGCTCACGCCGCTCGGCCGCCAACTGGCGCGCTTGCCCGTGGACCCGCGCATGGGCCGCATGCTGCTCGAAGCCGCCAAGCTCGGCAGCCTGCAGGAAGTGCTGATCGTGGCCAGCGCCATGTCGATCCAGGACCCGCGCGAGCGCCCGCCGGAACGCCAGCAGGCCGCCGACCAGGCCCATGCGCAGTGGAAAGACCCGGATTCGGACTTCGCCGGTCTGGTCAACCTGTGGCGCGGCTTTGAAGAACAGCGCCAGGCACTGACCGCCAGCCCGCTGCGTAATTGGTGTCGCAAAAACTTCCTCAACTACCTGCGCCTGCGCGAGTGGCGCGATTCCCATCGCCAGTTGAGCCTGATCTGTCGCGACATGCAGCTGACGATCAACAAGGAACCGGCCGACTTCCCGAAATTGCACAAGGCGGTGCTGTCCGGCTTGCTCAGCCAGATCGGCCAGAAGACCGAGGACGGCGACTACCTCGGTGCCCGGCAGCGGCGTTTCTGGATTCATCCTTCTTCGGGCATTGGCAAGAAGCGCCCGCAATGGCTGATGACCGCTGAATTGGTGGAAACCACCAAGCTGTATGCGCGCATGGTGGCCAAGATCGACGCCGACTGGATCGAACCGCTGGCCGGGCACCTGATCAAGAAAAACCACTTCGAACCCCATTGGGAGAAAAAGCGCGGCCAGGTGGTGGCGTTTGAACAGATCACGCTGTTCGGGCTGATCGTGGTTGGACGCCGGCCGGTGCATTACGGGCCGATCGACCCGGTGGTGTCCCGCGAGCTGTTCATTCGCGAAGGCCTGGTGCGTGGAGAGATCCAGTCCCGAGCCAAGTGCCTCACGGCCAACCAGCAACTGCTGGAGCAGCTCGACGAACTGGAAGCCAAGGCGCGCCGTCGCGACATCCTGGCCGACGAGGAAACCCTCTACGCCTTCTACGATGCGCGTTTGCCGGCAGAGATCCACCAGACCGCCACCTTCGACAGCTGGTACAAGGTCAACAGCCAGAAAGACCCGCAACTGCTGATCATGCGCGAAGAAGACGTGCTGGCCCGCGAAGCCAGTGAAGTCACCGCCGCGCATTACCCGGACACCTTGCACCTGGGCGACCTGGCGCTGGCCTTGAGTTACCACTTCGAACCCAACCACCCGCGCGATGGCGTAACCCTGCGCGTGCCGGCGCCGCTGTTGCCGGCGTTGCCCGCCGAGCGCCTGGAATGGCTGGTGCCGGGAGTCATCGAAGCCAAGTGCATCGCCCTGGTGCGTAACCTGCCCAAGGCGCTGCGCAAAAACTTCGTGCCGGTGCCGGATTTCGTCAAGGCGGCGCTGCAGCGCATCGAGTTTGGCCAGGGTTCGCTGCCCCAGGCATTGGGTCGCGAACTGTTGCGCATGACCGGTGCGCGGGTCAGCGATGAAGCCTGGGCGGAGGCCGCGCAGCAGGTGGAAAACCATTTGAAGATGAACCTGGAAGTGGTTGATGGCGAGGGCAAATTCCTCGGCGAAGGCCGTGACCTGGCACAGCTGACCGCGCGTTTCGCCCAAGCCAGCCAGGCCGCCCTGGCGGTGCCGCAAACCGCGAAAAGCCAGCAGCCGGTGCACGCCAAGGTGTTTGCACCGGTGGCCGAAAAAACCCAGCAAAACATCGCCGGCCTGTCGATGACGGTGTACCCCGCGCTGGTGGAAGAAAACGGCACGGTCAAGGAAGGGCGTTTCTCCACGGCCGCCGAGGCCGAGTTCCAGCATCGGCGTGCCTTGCAGCGCCTGTTGATGCAGCAACTGGCGGAACCGGCGAAATTCCTGCGCGGCAAATTGCCGGGCCTGACCGAGTTGGGCCTGCTGTACCGCGAACTGGGGCGTGTCGAGGCGCTGGTGGAAGATATCCTGCTGGCCAGCCTCGATACCTGCGTATTGGAAGGCGAAGCCGCGTTGCCGCGCGATGGCGCTGGGCTGGCCGCGTTGGCCGAGCGCAAACGTGGCGGTTGGACCGAACAGGCTGAGCGTCTGGCGCGTCTGACCCTGGAAGTACTGAAACTCTGGCACGGCCTGCAAAAACGCTTCAAAGGCAAGATCGACCTCGCCCAGGCGGTGGCCTTGAACGATATCAAGCAGCAGTTGAGCAACTTGGTGTACCCAGGGTTTGTGCGCGAGATCCCGGCCCAATGGTTCAAGGAGTTGCCGCGTTTCCTCAAGGCTATCGAGCTGCGCCTGGAAAAACTGCCGAGCCAGGTGCAGAAGGATCGTGTGTGGAGCGCCGAGTTGAGTGGCTTGTGGGCGCAGTACCAGAATCGCCTGAATAAACACGCCAAGGAAGGCAAGCGTGATCCGCAGCTGGAGCTCTATCGCTGGTGGCTGGAAGAATACCGGGTGTCGTTGTTTGCCCAGCAACTGGGAACCAAGGTGCCGATTTCCGATAAGCGCTTGAGCAAACAATGGAGCCAGGTAGAGCCCTGAAGCATTCCCGGTTTCCTGAATTGAACAGGGTCAAATGGCGGGAGGGGGCTTGCCCCCGATGGCTGTGTATCAGTTGCAGAGTCTGGCTCTGACACACCGGCATCGGGGGCAAGCCCCCTCCCACAATGAGATGTTTGTCTGGCATATGGCGCCAAATCACCGGCGTTGTGGCAAACTTCGCGGTTACAAGATGAATAAAGCGTTGCCAGTTCGATGCCCGCTGGACGGAATCGAACGACTCACAGTTTGGTACGACGGTACCAATATCTTCTGCCTGACAGATTTAGAGGAACGACCGTGCATAACGTCGTCATCAGCGGCACTGGCCTGTACACCCCGGCCAACAGCATCTCCAACGAAGAGCTGGTGCAGTCTTTCAATGCCTATGTGCAGCAGTTCAACCGCGAAAACGCCGCTGCCATCGAGCGCGGTGACGTGCAGGCGCTGACTGAGTCCAGTGCGGCGTTCATCGAAAAAGCCTCGGGCATCAAGAGCCGTTTCGTGATGGACAAGGACGGCATCCTCGACCCTCAGCGCATGGCCCCACGCCTGCCCGAGCGCAGTAACGACGAATGGTCGGTGCTCTGCCAGATGGCCGTCGGCGCCGCCGAACAGGCCCTGCAGCGCGCAGGTAAGACCGCCGCTGATATCGACGGCGTGATCGTCGCCTGTTCCAACCTGCAGCGCGCCTACCCGGCCATCGCCATCGAGGTGCAGGAAGCCTTGGGTATCCAGGGCTTCGGTTTCGATATGAACGTGGCGTGTTCGTCGGCCACGTTTGGTATCCAGAATGCCGCCAACAGCATCCAGCTGGGCCAGGCCCGGGCGATCCTGATGGTCAATCCGGAAGTCTGCACCGGCCACCTGAATTTCCGTGATCGTGACAGCCACTTCATCTTTGGTGATGCCGCCACGGCGGTAATCCTCGAGCGGGCTGACCTGGCGACGTCCGAGCATCAGTTCGATGTGGTGAGCACCAAGCTGCTGACCCAGTTCTCCAACAACATCCGCAATAACTTTGGCTTTCTCAACCGCACGGCGGAAGAGGGCATCGGCGCGCCGGACAAATTGTTCGTGCAGGAAGGCCGCAAGGTGTTCCGCGATGTGTGCCCGATGGTGGCCGAGCTGATCGCTACGCACCTGGCGGAAAACCAGCTGGGCGTCAACGATGTGAAGCGCTTCTGGCTGCACCAGGCCAACCTGAGCATGAACCACCTGATCGTGAAAAAACTGCTCGGCCGCGAGGCCTCGGTGGAAGAAGCACCGGTGATCCTCGATACTTACGCCAATACCAGCTCGGCGGGTTCGGTGATTGCGTTTCACACCTATCAGGACGACTTGCCCAAGGGCTCCGTGGCGGTGCTCAGCTCGTTCGGTGCGGGCTATTCCATCGGCAGTGTGATCCTGCGCAAACGCTGACGCGCGTTTACATCGAGGTGTTGAATGGCCGCAGCGGACGACGCGCACCTGCTTGAACGCTTGCTCAAGGGCGAACAGCGGGCCTACAAGGAACTGGTCACCACTTACCAGAGTGCGATGCGGGCGGTGGCCTATGCCATCGTCGGGCAGCGGCATGCCGACGAGGTGGTGCAGGATGCCTGGTTGTCGGTGGTCCGCAACCTCGCCCGGTTCGAAGGGCGTTCCAGCCTGAAGACCTGGCTGCTGACCATCACGGCGAACGCCGCCAAGGGCCGCTACAAGCAAAATCGTCGCGAGGTGCTACTCGACGACCTGCCTTCCCCCCATGGCACCATCGGTGATGACCGCTTCACCCCGGACGATGGCCACTGGGCTGTCGCCCCTTATGCCTGGCACCAGGACACGCCGGAAGCCTTGCTGACCGAGGAGGAATTGCGTAAATGCCTGGAGCATACGATTCTGAGCTTGTCCGAGTTGCAGGGCAGCGTGCTGGTGCTGCGCGAGCGCCAGGGCCTGGAGCTGGAAGAAATCTGTAATCTTCTGACGCTCTCACTCTCCAATGTGCGCGTGCTGTTGCATCGAGCACGGCTTAAAGTCTTCGCAACCGTGGAGCATTTTGAGGAAACGGGCGAATGTTGACGTGTAAAGAACAAGTGGCACGTTCCAGTGACTACCTCGATGGGCAATTGACCTTTCGTGAGCGTCTGCTGGTGCGTCATCACTTGATGTTCTGCCCGAACTGCCGGCGTTTCATTCGCCAGATGCGCCTGATGCAGGCGACGTTGCGGATCATGCCGCAGGAGCCAGTGAAAGATGCGGACGCACTGGCCGAACGGCTCGCCGCCGAACGACGTAAAGACGTGTAGGCGCGAGCACGCTCGCGCCTACAGGGTGAAGTTAGAACTTGGCTTCAGCATCCAGTTGCAGCGTGTTGGTGTTGGCGTCACGCTGGGTACGGCTGGCGTAGTCAGCCTTGGTCAGGAAGTACGTGGCGCCCAGGGCGAAGTTCTTGTCGATGTCGTAGCTGACCTTCATCTTGTGACCGCGCGAACCGGTGGTGCCGTTGGCGAAGTCCGAATCGGTGAAGGCGCCCACGACCGCGTCGCGTTGCGTATCGCGGTAGTTATAGTCGAGGTTGAAACCGAACACCTTGGACTTGGCACCCACCAACCAGGCGGTGTCCTGATCGGTCACTGCATCGTTGTTTTTCACGTACTGGCCGTAGAAGGCCAACGGCACTGCCAGGCCGCCGATGTCCGCCTGGGCAAAACCTTCATACAGGCGGAATTCATTATTGGCCGAGTTGCCGTTGACCGCCAGTGCGCAAGGCGTGGTGGTGGTCGTGCAGCGGCTGTCCTTGTCGTTCTGGTAAGCGTAGACGCTGCCGCCCAGGGTCATTTTCAGGTTGTCGGTGAGTGAGAAGCGCGTGCCCAACTGGCCGGAGGTCAGGCGCAGGTCGTGGCGAAATTGCACGCCGTCGCCGTCGACGTTGTCCTTGAGGTTGTAGTTACCCAGGCTGCCGAACAGTTCGGCACTGGCGCCCAATGGATATTTGTAAGTGACTGCCAGGCCTTCGGGGTTGATGTCGCTGTCCCAGATCACATCGCCCATGCTCACCCACGGTTGCAGCATCTTGCCGCCGATCACGTGCAGGTTCTTGATCTGGTCCGGGTGGTAGTCGATGTAGCCGAGGTCCAGCCAGATCGATTTTTTATCGAAGTAACCATCCTGGTCCTGGTTGGTGGAGCGCGCATCGTCACCGCCGCCCGTGGCGATACGGATACCGGTGTCCACTTGCGGGTTGATTTCGGTGTAGGCGCCGAGGCGGGCCCGGATACGTTGACGGTCCTTGTCACGCCCACCGTTGTTGGGCTCGCCATCGATCTTGATGGTTTCCTGGCGAAAGCGCACATCGCCCTTGAACTGAGTCTTGGCGGCCCAGGCCAGCTTCTGGTCGAAGCTGCTCAGCTCGTTGGTTTTTTTCGCGGTGGCGGCGATCTGTTCGTTGGTTTCTTGTTGAGCTTGCCGGGCGATCTGCTGTTCTTTCTGGTCTTTGGCCAACTCGTTTTGCAATTCGGTGTACTGCGAAGCGGTGATCTGGCCGTTGGCCTTGAGCATGTCGAGCAACTTAGCGTCGACTGCAGCGCTGGCCGGAACGCTGAGGGCCAGCATCAGGCCGCCACACAGGGCCGCCGCAGTTTTAGTGGAAGCAAGACGCATATCAATCTCCGAAAGTGAGGAGGGATACAACCCCTCCAGGACACAACCGACCGATGACGGACGGAAAAAATGCCACCCGGCAACCCGGGTGCTCTGAAAACAGGCGTCAGTATCGCGGCGGTTTATGACGGAGTAGTGGCTAAGTGATTTCATCTGCATGACAACTTGTTTGCCGATGGAACTATCGGTTTAGAGCTGTGTCCGGCCATTTTTGGTGATGTGCATAGGGCTGTGATAGGCGATACTCGCCAGGCTTTCACGTCAGAAACAGAGAGGATGCCGATGCCGTTGCAACGCCTGCACAGCCTGTCCGAAATCACCCCGCAGGCCTGGGATGCCCTGGTGCCGCAGGCCCAGCCGTTCGTGCGGCATGCCTTCCTGAGCGCGCTGGAAGACAGTGCCAGCCTGGGGCCCCAGTCGGGCTGGCAGCCGGAGCATTTGCTGCATTGGGAAGGTGACCGGCTGGTGGCCGCATTGCCCGGCTATCGCAAGTGGCATTCCTACGGCGAGTACGTGTTCGATCACGGTTGGGCTGACGCCTGCGCGCGCGCCGGCATCGACTACTACCCCAAGCTGCTGACGGCTGTGCCGTTCAGTCCGGTCAGCGGCCCGCGACTGTTGGCCGCCAATGTCGAAGACGGCTTCGAGTTGTTGAACAGCCTGCCCGGTTACCTGGAAATCGAAGGGCTCTCCGGCGCCCATATCAACTTCACCGACACGTTGGCCGACGACGCACTGGCCCGGCAACCCGGCTGGCTGCAGCGCCTGGGCTGCCAATTCCACTGGCAGAACCGTGGCTACCGCGACTTCCAGGACTTTCTCGACGCACTGAGTTCACGCAAGCGCAAACAGATGCGCAAAGAGCGCGAGCAGGTGGCGGGGCAGGGCATTGAGTTCGAGTGGCTGCAGGGGCACGAGCTGAGCGAAGCCCAGTGGGATTTCGTCTACGCCTGCTACGCCAACACCTACGCGGTACGTCGCCAGTCGCCCTACCTGACCCGGGCGTTTTTCAGCCTGCTGGCCGAGCGCATGCCCGAGGCGATCCGCGTAGTACTGGCCAAACAGGGCTCACGCCCGGTAGCCATGGCGTTCAGCCTGATCGGTGGCGACAGCTTTTACGGCCGCTACTGGGGCTGCCTGGCCGAATTCGACCGGTTGCATTTCGAAACCTGTTTCTACCAGGGCATGGACTACGCCATCGCCCACGGCCTGCAACGCTTCGACGCGGGCGCCCAGGGTGAGCACAAATTGATTCGCGGCTTTGAACCGGTGATTACCCGTTCGTGGCATTACCTGCGCCATCCGGGGTTGAAAAACGCCGTGGAGGATTTCCTCGAACGCGAGCGAGTGGGGGTTCTGGCGTATGCCGAAGAGGCGCGGGAGGCCCTGCCTTACCGGCAGGGCTGACGGCCCCTTGCCCTAATGCCAGCCAGTTAAGAAGTAGAAAGGGTAAAAAGTAACCTGTGGCGAGGGAGCTTGCTCCCGCTGGACTGCGCAGCAGTCCCATTTTTGGGGCCGCTTCGCGGCCCAGCGGGAGCAAGCTCCCTCGCCACAGGTACAGTGATCCTCCTTAACTGACTGGCATTACCCCTTGCCCTGGGTTTCGATGCCTTCAATCGATCCCGACAAACCCACCCGTCTGATGCTGCCACAACCGCGCATACAGCCCGCCGTGTGCCAGCAATTGGGCATGGCTGCCGCTTTCGGCGATCTGGCCTTTCTCCAGCACCACCAGGCGGTCCATTCGCGCGATGGTCGACAGGCGGTGCGCAATCGCAATCACGGTCTTGCCCTGCATCAGGGTTTCCAGGCTTTCCTGGATCGCCGCTTCCACTTCCGAGTCCAGCGCTGAGGTGGCTTCGTCCATGATCAGGATCGGCGCGTCCTTGAGCAGCACACGGGCAATGGCGATGCGTTGGCGTTGCCCGCCGGAGAGTTTCACGCCGCGTTCGCCCACGTGGGCATCCAGGCCGGTGCGCCCTTCGGCGTCTGACAGCAGCGGGATAAACTCGTCGGCGCGGGCCTTGTGCACGACGGCCCAGAGCTCTTCGTCGGTTGCATCCGGCTTGCCATACAGCAGGTTGTCGCGGATCGAGCGGTGCAGCAGCGAAGTGTCCTGGGTGATCATGCCGATCTGTGCGCGCAGGCTTTCCTGGGCGACTTCGGCGATGTCCTGGCCGTCGATCAGGATGCGTCCGCCTTGCAGGTCGTACAGGCGCAGCAGCAGGTTGACCAGGGTCGACTTGCCCGCGCCGGACGGGCCGATCAGGCCGATCTTTTCCCCTGCCTTGATTTCAAGGTTGAGGCCGCCAATGATCCCGCTCTGCTTGCCATAGTGAAAATCCACCTGCTCGAAGCGCACTTGACCATGGGGCACGCTCAGGCGCGGGGCGTTGTCGCGGTCTGTCACCGCCAGCGGCTGGGCGATGGTTTTCAGGCCGTCCTGTACCATGCCGATATTTTCGAAAATGCCATTGACCACCCACATGATCCAGCCGGACATGTTGACGATACGAATCACCAGGCCGGTGGCCAGGGCAATCGCGCCCACGGAAATCAGCGACTGGGTCCACAACCACAAAGCCAGGCCGGTGGTGGTGACGATCAACAGGCCGTTCAGGAGGGTGATCACCGTGTCCATGCCGGTCAACACGCGGGCGGCCAGCTGGGCTTTTTCGGTTTGCTCGATGATCGCTTCCTTGGCGTATTCCTGCTCATTCTGCGTATGGGCGAACAGCTTCAACGTGGTGATATTGGTGTAGCCATCAACGATGCGGCCCATCAACTTGGAACGCGCCTCGGAGGAAATCACCGAGCGCTCTTTGACCCGTGGTACGAAGTAGCGCAGTGCCAGGCTGTAGCAGATGATCCAGGTGATCAGCGGCACCATCAGCCGCCAGTCTGCCTCGGCAAATAACACCAGGGAACTGATCGCATAGATCGACACATGCCAGATGGCCTCCGCCGTCGCCACGGCCGAATCGCGCAGGGAGTTGCCGGTTTGCATGATGCGCTGGGCGATGCGCCCGGCGAAATCGTTCTGGAAGAAGTTCAGGCTCTGCTTGAGCACGTAGCTGTGGTTCTGCCAGCGAATCAGGCTGGTCATGCCGGGGTTGATGGTCTGGTGCACCAGCAAATCGTGCAGGCCGTTGAAGATCGGGCGCAACAGCAGCGCGACCACGGCCATCCAGATCAGCTCCGCGCTGTGGACCTGGAAGAAATTCGCCGGCGGTGTGCCCTGGGCCAGGTCGATGATGCGACTCAGGTAGCTGAACAGCGCGACTTCGATGAGCGCACCGACCAGTCCTACCACCAGCAATGCGGCGAAGCAGGGCCACACCTGGCGCAGGTAATAGAGGTAGAAGGGCAGGACTTTTTCGGGAGGGGCCGCGCTGGGTGCATCGCGGAAGATGTCGATCAGTTGTTCAAAGCGACGATAGAGCATTAGGCTTGACGCCCGCCGTGCGGGCTCTCCTTTCAAATGCGCACGCCGCCTTGTGGGCAACGTGCGGAGCTACTTGCAGGTCTACCCGCAGACCTCAGTCGATGCGCTTGGCCGACTTGATCAGGACGGGATCGATTGGCACGTTCTGCATGCCTTGCTTGGTGGTGGTCTGGGAGTTGACGATGACATCGACCACGTCCATGCCCTTGACCACTTTGGCGAATACGGCGTAACCGGCATCGCGGCCCGGATCGAGGAAGGCATTGTCTGCCACGTTGATGAAAAATTGGCTGGTGGCCGAGTTCGGGTCATTGGTACGAGCCATGGACAGCGTACCGCGAACGTTATGCAGGCCGTTGCTGGCTTCGTTCTTGATCGGTGCTTCGGTCGGCTTCTGCGACATCTGCTGGGTGAACCCGCCGCCCTGGACCATGAAGCCTGGGATCACACGGTGAAAAATCGTGTTGGTGTAGAAGCCTTTATCGACATAGGCGAGAAAATTCTTGGTACTGATCGGCGCCTTGACCGGGTCCAGTTCGATTTCAATGTCGCCATTGGTGGTGGAGATCAAGACGTGGGGCGTCTTGACGGGCTCGGCTGCCATCAGGTTGGCAGCGAACAGAACGGAACCGGCAAAGAAGGCGATTTTTTTCAGCATGGGTCAGTGATCCTGGGTAGTGGCGTCGACGGAGTTTAGAAAGTCGAGCAGGGTAGCGTTAAAGACTTCGGGTTGGTTCTGGGGCGTGGCATGGCGGGAATCTTCAATCACCACCAGTCGCGCGTTGGGCAGCAGTTTTACATAGATTTCTTTCTG
This sequence comes from Pseudomonas sp. R4-35-07, assembly GCF_003852235.1. Taxonomy (NCBI): domain Bacteria; kingdom Pseudomonadati; phylum Pseudomonadota; class Gammaproteobacteria; order Pseudomonadales; family Pseudomonadaceae; genus Pseudomonas; species Pseudomonas sp. R4-35-07. Next base: position 4,156,951 of record NZ_CP027732.1, on the reverse strand, counting down.
CGCCACGGGGGTGTAATCGTGGTCGGCGTTGATGACCTGGGTAGGACAGGTGATTCTGGAGCGTTGTTCCTGCCGCCACAGTGCACTATCGCGTCGAGCTTGCACAATTGAACGCAGGCCATGGGTGAACTCCGTTTCAGGCTTGCCGGGGGGCCGCGAAGGGCGCGTCCAGCGGGGCGGTATCGAAGGTGCGCAACAATTCCACGAGGATCTGCGTCGCCGGGCCCAAGGGTTTGTCCTTGTTCGAATACAAATAGAACGTCGGATGGCGGCTGCCGCCCTGTTCCAGCGGGAGTTGCTTGAGCACGCCTTCGGCAAGTTCGCGCTCGATCATGTGCCGGGGCAACCAGGCAAAACCCAGGCCGCTGCCCACAAACGCGGCGGCGGTGGCCAGGCTGCCGACGGTCCAGCGCTGTTCGGCGCCGAGCCAACCCACATCGCGCGGTTGCTGGCGGCCGGAGTCACGGATGACCACCTGCATCTGGCTTTCCAGGTCCTGGAAGCTCAGTTCACGATTCATGCGGTGCAATGCATGCTCGGGGTGGGCCACGGCGACGAATTCCACATCGCTCATTTCCGTGCCCAGGTAACCGGCGATGCTGAACCCGCAAATCGCCAGGTCGGCCACGCCTTCTATCAGCAGCTCTTCGACGCCGGAGAGCACCTCCTCACGCAAGCGCACCCGGCACCCTCTGCTCTGCGGCATGAATGCGGTCAGGGCGCGCACCAGGCGCGCATTGGGGTAGGCCGCATCCACAACCAGCCGCACCTCGGCTTCCCAGCCTTGTTCCATGTGATGGGCGAGGTCTTCCAGTTGGCTGGCGTTTTTCACCAGTTGCCGCGAGCGGCGCAGCAGCACTTCACCGGCATCGGTGAGCACCGCCTTGCGCCCGTCGATGCGCAGCAGCGGCACGCCGAGCTGGTCCTGCATGCGCGCCACGGTGTAGCTCACCGATGACTGCGAACGGTGCAGCGCTTCGGCCGCCTGGGCGAAGCCGCCATGGTCGACCACGGCTTGCAACGTGCGCCATTGATCGAGGGTAACGCGGGGCGCTTTCAAGATGAGCTCCTCTTGTCCTAAGCTGGCGGTCCTTATTGGAGACTGCCGAATGAGAAAATTCTGTTGTGTGTTGCTGGCGCTGCTGCCGATGAGCGCGTTCGCCTATCCCATCGACGTGACGAAAAAGATAGAGGGTGTAAGCATCGATTACACCGCGTCCGATGTGGACGGCGATATCAGTTCGATTCAGCTCAACAACTACGGCACGGCAGCGGCGGTGTGTTCGGTGGTCTTTACCAACGGCCCTGAAGCGCCGCGTCGTCGTACTGTCACCGTACCTGCGGGCAAAAGCACTAACACCACGGTCAAGTTCAACCGCGCGATCATCAAGATGCGCATCGCCCTGACGTGCGGGCCGAAATAAAGCAAAAGCGGAGCATGCCCAAGGAATTACTCCGCTTATAAACAAATTTATAGATGGGTTATAGCAGTTTTTTGTGCTTTTTAATCGAATGGGCCCTGGTTAATCTTTTCTCCATCGACTTACAGCATTTACCGATGGAGCCTACATGGCCATGTCCAACGTTCTGATCATCGAAAGCAGCGCTCGCCAGCAGGATTCGATTTCCCGCCAACTGACCCAGCAGTTCATCAGTCAATGGCAGGCCACTCATCCAGGCGACCGGATCACCGTGCGCGACGTGGCGCTCAACCCCGTGCCCCATCTGGACGCCAACCTGCTGGGCGGCTGGATGAAACCCGCCGAACAACGCAACGCTATCGAACAGGCGTCCCTGGACCGCTCCAACGCATTGACCGACGAATTGCTCGCTGCAGACGTCCTGGTAATGGCGGCGCCGATGTACAACTTTGCCATCCCCAGCACCCTCAAGGCCTGGCTGGACCATGTGCTGCGCGCCGGGGTGACCTTCAAGTACACGTCCACCGGGCCGCAAGGCTTGCTGACCGGCAAGCGCGCCATCGTGCTGACCGCCCGTGGCGGCATTCACACCGGCGCTGCATCGGACCACCAGGAACCGTACCTGCGCCAGGTCATGGCGTTTATCGGGATTCACGACGTCACCTTCATCCATGCCGAAGGCGTGAACCTGAGCGGTGACTTCCAGGAAAAAGGCCTCAACCATGCAAAGGCACTGCTTGCCCAAGTGGCTTGATCCTTTAATCGCCAGATAATCCCCCGGTGTTTATCTAGCGCCACGCAATCCCTTCAAGTACGCGTACCGAACCTCCCTTTGCACTTGTGCTCCTGAGTGCTCCTGCCCGACTGCCGCTTTAGCGAGGTCGGGTTTTTTTTGCCTCGAGTTTCTTCAAACATCGAAAAGCTTTAATGTCGCGCCATTCGAAACGAGGCGCACATGGGCTATTTACTGGTTGTTACCCTGATTCAGGCATTTTCCTTCAGCTTGATCGGCGAATACCTCGCCGGTCACGTCGACAGCTACTTCGCGGTACTGGTGCGCGTGGTCCTGGCCGGGCTGATCTTCATTCCATTGACCCGCTGGCGCGCGGTGGAACCGGCATTCATGCGCAGCATGCTGATCATCGGTGCGCTGCAGTTCGGCGTGACCTACGTGTGCCTCTACCTGAGCTTTCGCGTACTCACGGTGCCGGAGGTGTTGCTGTTCACTGTCCTGACACCGTTGCACGTCACCCTGATCGAAGACGCGCTCAACCGGCGCTTCAATCCCTGGGCACTGGTCGCCGCGCTGGTGGCGGTGGCGGGCGCGGTAGTAATCCGCTTCGACCAGATCACGCCGCACTTCTTGATGGGCTTCCTGCTGCTGCAACTGGCCAACTTCACCTACGCCGCCGGGCAAGTCATGTACAAGCACCTGGTGGCGCGCTATCCAAGTGATCAACCGCACTACCGGCGTTTCGGCTATTTCTACCTGGGCGCCTTGGTGGTGGTGTTACCTGCGTTCCTGCTGTTCGGCAAGGCGGACTTCCTGCCCCAGGCGCCGCTGCAATGGGGCGTGCTGGTGTTTCTGGGACTGGTCAGCACTGCGCTGGGCATGTATTGGTGGAACAAGGGGGCCTGCCTGGTCAATGGCGGCACCCTCGCGGTGGTGAACAACCTGCATGTGCCGGTGGGGCTGCTGCTGAACCTCCTGATCTGGAACCAGCATGAGCCTCTGGGACGACTGGCCCTCGGCGGCCTGGTGATTCTGGCGGCGGTGTGGGTCAGTCGGTTGGGGATCAAGCGGGCGTCGCTTACATAGCAGCGAGAGACTTGTGCCAGGCCGAATAGGGCGTGTTTTTCACCTGACATTGATTGAAGTCGGGTGAACCGTCATCCCACCAGACGGGCCCGCGCTCACCCAGATCAACCTTGGCCTTTTGAACCTTCGCCCTCGCGCTTTTCAGCTGGCCCTCATCACCTGACGCTTTCGCGGTTTTTACTTCACGACGCGCGTCCATCAGTTCGTTAACCAAACGCTGCCGAACGTCTGAGGGTAGTAAAGGATTACTGCATCGCCAGAGTTTGCTATTGACTAGGAAATAGCGGCCATCGGGCGTTGTTGGATACATCAATGGGCGTCTCCTACTCTTATACTCAATGACCTTGTTCCGTTACCTGGGATTCAATTTATTAATAAGGCGTACGCTTACAGTTCTATCAGCTCATGCTCGGGGCTTTTTTGGTGTAACGTAACAACACATCTAGAAGAGGTTTCCAATGTCTAAACTCGCAGAATTCCGCCAGCTCGAAAAACACCTCGCCGAACAGCTCCAGGCCCTCGAAGCTTTGAAGGGTGATGCCGGCCTCAAGAAAGAAATTGAATTCGAAACGAAGCTGCGCGATTTACTCGCAAAATACAGCTACAGCCTGAAGGACGTTATCAACTTGCTTGATCCACAAGCAGGACGTCGCGCTCCAGCCGTCGAATTCAAAGCCGGCAGCCGCAAGCCACGCCAGTTGAAAGTTTATAAAAACCCTCATACCGGTGAAGTCGTCGAAACCAAGGGCGGCAATCACAAAACATTAAAGGCTTGGAAAGCAGAACATGGCTCCGCGACTGTTGAGTCCTGGCTGGCGAAGTGACGACCTAAGGTATCAAGTGCATATCGCGTAGTTTGTCGAACACGTCGAAAAATGCTTGATCGCTCGCCTGGTAGGCGGTAAAGCCCATGGCACGGCTTTTTGACATATCCGTGACAACTTCAATGGGGCGACCAAGGTCTGCATCCGTGTGCCATGGGGACACCAGGCGACCTATATCGGGTTCTTTCAGGCCGTGTTCCGCGACCATTTGCGCCCATACGGCCTGGTCGTTAGCCATCTGCTTTTCAAGGGGTGAGAGTGACGCGGGATAATCGGCAGCAGGCAAGGCGAAATAGTCGGCAATTCGCCCCCACATCCATTTCCAACGGAATACATCGCCATTGGTGACGTTGAATGCCTGATTGGCCGCAGCCGGCGTGGTGGCCGCCCACAGTTGTTGTTTCGCCAACTGCCGTGCGTCCGTCATATCGGTGAGGCTGTCCCACTGCACTCTTGAGCCGGGAAACACAAAAGGGCGATGGGTTTGTTTGCAAATCGAGGCATAGACGGCGAGGGTGGTTGCCATATTCATCGCGTTGCCTACCGCAACCCCAGTGACGGTATGCGGGCGATGAACGCTCCATGTGAAGCCGTCCTTTTCAGCGGCGGCGAATAGTTCGTCTTCCTGGGCGTAGTAGAAATTTTCGATATCCAGACGACCCTGTTCTTCGCGAAACGGTGTTTGCGGAAGGCTGCCCTTACCATACGCTTCGAACGGGCCGAGGTAATGTTTCAGGCCAGTAACCAGGGCCACGTGCTCAACGCTCTTGGCTGGGCGAATGGCGGTGAGCACATTGCGTACCATGGCGGCATTAACGCGAATGTTCTCGGCCTCTGTGGCTTGCCGTGACCATGTAGTAATGAACACATGCGTGGGTTTCAAATCCGCCAGCGCATGTTGCAGCGAAGCTGGATCCTGAAGGTCTGCCGCGACCGGGATAACACCTTGCGCTTGCGACGGATGCCTCGACAGCGCGGCGACCTGCCATTTGTTGTCGATCAGTAACTGAGTGATGGCGCTGCCGACGATTCCGCTGGCGCCCACGACTAAAGCTGTCTGGCTCATACGTTTCTCCTGGATTTAGGTTTGGGAGTGCGCCTGAGCAACAGAGGTTCAACCTGAACCTGAACCTGAACCGGATCCGCATTGAGCTGCACGGCACAAGGTAGAACTGGCCCAACCCTTCGCTGAGCCGGCATGGAACTACGGCCTCGGCACCCCCGGCACATCCATATTGATCTTGCGCCAGAAGGCTTCAGAAAAGCTGTACGCCGAAAAAGCAATCAGCCCCAAGGCCATCACCATCAACATCAGCCATCCCGCTGGAAGATTCTGCAGCGCGTCCAGGGCTTCTTTCATACCCGGTGGATTCATGGCTTGATAAGTGGAACCGCTGATTGCCAGCAGCAACGCGATCTCTATAAAAACTACTCCACGGGCAATCAGACCGAACCGCGACACTGGTCGGACGTACTGCATGACGTCTTCATCGGCCTCAAAATATTTCTCGAACGAGGCTTTCCACCCCTTGATGATATGAGCAATACCCACACCCAGCGGAACGGGTGCGATCAGGTACACCAACACATTCGAATGATCCCATGACAAGAGATGCGCCAGCCAGTCTTTGGTCTGCCCGCTGGAATTACCCGAGCTTTTAATGCCGCTAATAAGCAGGCCCAATGCAAAGAGCGCGAGAGCGCCGTTAACCATACCTCCCGCTAACAGACCCGCGCGAATTACCAAGCCTTTAAGTTCTTTGCCATGATGGTCCACATCACGCGTAGCTTGCAGAACGCGCCAAGCCGCAAATGCGAGTAGGCCCGCCACCACAAGCCCAACGAGAAAATAGCCGAAGGGTTGGCTAAGCAGTGCTTCCAGGCTCTTGTGGCTGTCTTTCGGCTTTGTCGAATCTTGTGCTGCCAGCAGTGCGAAGATGCCGATGATCAAATACAGCACGCCCCGAGCGGCGTAGCCTCCCCGAGCGAGTATTACCAGGCCTTGTTGTGCGGACATTCGATGTATTCCCGAGCTTTGATACAAAAGCAGACCTCTCTCGCTGGGTGGGGTTCTATTAACAGCAAGCGTCCGTCAGACTCCGGGCTGAATTTCGGAGCCAAGACATGAACCTTGCCAAGCGTGACTTCACCAAACAACTTCTTATTGATGCAGGAATACGTGATGGCATGCGTGTTCTGGATGTCGGCTGCGGAACGGGGGACGTTTCCTTCCTGCTAAGCACTCTGGTCGGCAAGACGGGCGAAGTCGTCGGGGTTGATCACGATGATAATGCGCTTGCTACAGCGCGCAAACGCGAGGTATCCGATAAGTACCCTGCGCCCACTTTCATTCAAAGCGGGTTACTCGACCTTAGTGAATCTATCGGCATGTTCGACGCCATCGTGGGCAGACGAGTGCTCATGTACCAGGCAGATACCGTGGCCACCGTCAGTGCACTGGCCAAGCATCTTCATCCAGGCGGGGTGATGGTTTTCCAGGAGCATGATACGACGATGGCCCCAGCCAGTATTGACGCCTTCACCCTGCACAGAACGGCTCAAGGCTGGATACAGCAGATGATCGCGCGCGAAGGCGCCGACTTGCATATCGGCTTTAACCTGCACGGTATCTTCACCACTGCCGGATTGCGTGTCGCGGATGTGCGTGCCGAATGCGTCGTACAAACCCCTGATACACCTTACGGCCTGGGCTACATCGTACGTGCCTGCTTGCCACGCATCGTCGCGCTGGGGGTTGCTACACCAGACGAGGTCAACATTGAAACGCTGGAACAACGTCTGATTGATGAGCGAAAGCAGTCAGGCGGGATATACGTCGGGGACGTAATGTTCGGGGCGTGGGCCTATAAGCCGGGGCAGTCTTGATCCCAGACACCCCGGTACGGGGAGAAAAATGCTGATAAAAAACAGCTGATTGGCCCTGTTCGCGTAAAGAAACTCGGTTTGGACGCCCGAAACCGGTACCCTATGCAGCTGATATTTTGTATTTCTTCGAGGTAGCACCCGTGTTTTCCCAATTCGCCCTGCACGAACGCCTGCTCAAAGCCGTGGCCGAGCTTAAATTTGTCGAGCCTACGCCTGTGCAAGCAGCGGCCATCCCGCTCGCGCTCCAAGGGCGTGACCTGCGGGTGACGGCGCAAACCGGTAGCGGCAAGACCGCTGCGTTCGTCCTGCCGATTCTCAACCGCCTGATCGGCCCGGCCAAAGTCCGCGTCAGCATCAAGACCCTGATCCTGCTGCCGACCCGCGAGCTGGCCCAGCAGACCTTGAAAGAAGTGGAGCGCTTTTCGCAGTTCACCTTCATCAAGTCCGGCCTGATCACCGGCGGAGAAGACTTCAAGGTCCAGGCCGCCATGCTGCGCAAGGTGCCGGACATCCTGATCGGCACCCCGGGGCGCATGATCGAGCAACTCAATGCTGGCAATCTCGACCTCAAGGAAGTCGAAGTGCTGGTGCTTGACGAAGCCGACCGCATGCTCGACATGGGGTTTGCTGATGACGTGCAACGCCTGGTGGCCGAGTGCGTCAACCGCCAGCAGACCATGTTGTTCTCCGCCACCACCGGCGGCTCGACCCTGCGCGAGATGGTCGCCAAGGTCCTGAACGATCCCGAGCACCTGCAGGTCAACAACGTCAGCGATCTGAACGCGACCACACGTCAGCAGATCGTCACCGCTGACCACAACGTGCACAAGGAACAGATCCTCAACTGGCTGCTGGCCAACGAGACCTACCAGAAGGCGATCGTGTTCACCAATACCCGGGCCGCTGCCGACCGCATCTACGGCCGCCTAGTGGCGCAGGAATACAAGGCGTTCGTGCTGCACGGCGAAAAGGACCAGAAGGACCGCAAGCTGGCCATCGACCGCCTCAAGGCCGGTGGCGTGAAGATCCTGGTCGCCACCGACGTCGCCGCGCGCGGCCTTGACGTAGATGGCCTGGACCTGGTGATCAACTTCGACATGCCGCGCAGCGGCGACGAATACGTTCACCGTATTGGCCGTACCGGGCGTGCCGGCAACGATGGCCTGGCCATCTCGCTGATCTGCCACGGCGACTGGAACCTGATGTCGAGCATCGAGCGCTATCTGAAGCAATCGTTCGAGCGCCGCACTATCAAGGAAGTCAAAGGCACCTACACCGGGCCGAAGAAGGTCAAGGCGTCGGGCAAGGCCGTCGGCGTGAAGAAGAAAAAGACTGACGCCAAGGGCGACAAGAAGAAAGCCGGTGCCAAGTCGCCGACCAAGCGCAAGATCGCCAACCGGCCGAAGACCGACAACCTGTCGCTCGTCAGCAAGGACGGCATGGCCCCGCTCAAGCGCCGCAAGCCGGAAGCACCCGCTGCCGAGTAAGGCCTGTGCTATACGAAAAAACCGGACATCGTCCGGTTTTTTTATGCGCTCAGTTTGATCGCTCCCATGCTCCGCGTGGGAGCGCAGCCAGTGGCGCTCCGCGCCGCTCTTCATTCATTCAGTCTTGGCAGCAGCTTCCTTCAACTCTTTGAGCCGGGCATCGATCAACTGGCATTTGTCGGGAAATTGCGCGCTTTCGGTGTCCAGATCCATCTTCTGCAACTGGTCATTCATCTCCTTGGCTTTGGCAGGGTTCTGCTCAGTGAGCCGGCTCACTTCCTTGGCCAGCGCCTCACGCTTGGCCGTGGCCTCTTCGGGCGTGCAAGCCCAGGCGGGCAGGGCGCCCAGCAGCGTGGCGGCAATGGCCAGGTTCATCAGGGTTTTCATGGTTCGGACCTCCTTGGCGATGATGTTCGGTTGAGGGGGCAAACGTCTGGAAAGTTCAGGGAAATGACGCCCCGTCCATCCAGCTGAACGGCCAGCGCGCGGGCGGGTCACTAGTTCTGACGGGCTAATTTTTCTACGCCTGCAGGAGGAATCAGGATGACGACTTACAACTGGGATCTGATCGAGCGGCTGTTGCATGAAGTGCAAAACGGCGAGGGCAGCTTTGCTCCCCGCAAATACGCTGAGCAGGAAGCCGCCGAGAAGGCCACGGCGGGTGAGCCCACCGGAAATCTGGATGCGTTGAAGAAGACCGCCGCCGATTATGAAGCGCTGTTGTTCAAGCGCGGGTTTATCGAGTCGCGCCCCGAGGAAGAGGGTGGCAATGGTGAGAATTTCATTCTGACCCCGCGAGGTGCAAGCCTGCTCTCGCTGATTGATAGCTCAATCCCGGGGGAGAATCACCCGCGTCATGTGCTGGACCAGCAGGACGACGCGCTGGATGAACAAACCTTTGATCGTGTCGCGTCCGAGGCGGCTATCGCTGGTGGTGCGATTTAGCGTTCACGCGCGAGTGGTAGCGGGTGTGCTCGCTCGCACGTTTATTGGGAAGGTGTGGCCTTCAGGCACTTCAGCGCCTTGAAGTCATTGCGCACAGCGTCGATTTTCTGAGTCAGCTTCAGGCGTTGCTGCGCGGTGCTTTCAGCCATCAGGTCGACGATCAGGCTGCGCGCGGCGGCCTCCGTCTGTGCGTAGGCGCTGCGGTACTCCGGGGTCCACAGGCTTTCACGGTCGACCAGCAGTTGCTGCATCTTGCGCGGGAAATCGGCGCTTTGGCGTTGCTGCACGGCGTCGATGAATTGAGCCTGCCAGCGCGCGCGGTTGCCGATCCACTTGGTGTTCTGGTCGCCCAACGCGGCGGACCATGCCATCACTCGATTCTGCTGGCGGGGACTGAGCGGGCCGATCCAGGCGTCCAGGCGCTTGCTCATGCGTTCGGCGCGTTCCTTGATCTGCTGGGGCAGTGGCGGCTTGAGGTATTCGTCCTGGCGTTTGCGCAGGTCTTTGGCCAGGGCGTCGTTCATCTCCTTGACCTGTTGGTCATCCAGACCTTGCAGCAATTGCACCGCAGTCGGGGTGATTTCACGCGCAATCTCGCCGATGGCCTGCTTGGCTTCGACGGTACGGGTTTGTAAGGCCGCGTCCGTGACCTGATTGCTGTCGACCATCGTTTGCAAGCGGTCCAGCCAATCCAGGTAACCCGGCAATTGCGTGGTGCAGTGCCATGCCAGGTGCTGCTTGAGGCTGTCGTTGAGCCAGCTCTTTTGCCCGGCGTTCATGTCCAGGTAGTCGTTGAGGGTCCAGGGGATGATCACATCGAGATTGCGGTAGGCCAGGCCTACGCGGTTGCAGCCGGCGAGCGCCAGGCTCAGGGTCAGCAATAACGCCAGAAATTTGAGCCGACGCAACATGGGCGGATCCTTGCACGGATGGAGGTTAATGCATGTGAACCTGCGGCGGGGGCGACAGTTCAGCCCATCAATAAAACGATCGCACGGCCTTCAAGGTCAACAGCCCATCACATTGCGAATTGTGTCCGGAGTAGGCCGAACAGTCCCCACCACTGAGGCTGGAGTCGCTGTAGATCAAGTCCAGGTCAATGCCTTTCCATTCCCGGGAGAACTGTACCGACCAGTCGCTGAACGTGCGGATGGAGCCGTTTTCCACCGAAACCGGGGTGCCCAACTGATGGGTGGTGTACTTCATGCTGACCCCGATGCCGAATGGCTGGGTACCGCCGAGGTCGGCAAACAGCGTGCTGTCCTGGCGGTCGGGGTCGTTGCTGAAGGAGGCGCCAAAGCGGTTGCCCAGCAGGTTCAGGCCACCGTAGAACTCCTGGCTGTCCAGGGGGCTGAGCTTGGGATAGCTGTAGTGGATCAGGCCGACTTCGTAGCCCAGGGTCTGGTCGAAAGGGTGTTTGAAACCCATGTAGGAATCGATTTCGAGCGTGCTCTTGGAGGACAGGTCCATATTCGGCGAGAACTGCCCGAAATACACGCCGCTGTCGTGGCTCAAGTCCAGGCCGCCGTGGAACGAGTCGCTGCCGGGCGCGGTGGGCTTGACCAGACCCTGGGCCATGCTGCGGCTGGGCGTGGTGCCCAATTTAAGGTCGAAGTCGCCCAATTCGCGCTGGAATATCTGTGCTTGGGCAAGCGGACTGGCGATTAGCGCGACGATCAGAAACGTGCAGGGTTTGAACATGCTTCACTCCATGAAAAGCGAGGAGCAGTAACGAAAAATCAGGCGGATGCCCGTGCTAGACGTGTGCAAGGATACCGGCGAATGCGCGCAGGTGAGGCCCGTTCGTCGTTTTTGCGCAATAAAGGGTGAAGCAGAGGGTGTTTCGAGCTCTAGTCCTAGCGCCTTGAAGGCAAGACGCTTAGGGACCAGGTGCGTTGCGCAGGTGTTACTTCTTGCCCAGGCTGATCTGCTTGGACGGGCCGAAAGTCTGGCCGCTTACGCCCTTGGCAATTTGCTGTATTTCGCCACCGGACTTGAGAAACGCAGCAATCTGGCTGTTGATCGATTCGCTGGTTTCAACGGCGGGAGCTGGCTTTGCTTTGCTGTTGGATGCTTTTACACGCATGGCGGCCACTAACCTGTAGAAAATTAACTTGGCCAGGCATCGTACAGGAAATACTTGACAATTGCTTGGCAAATATCCCTCAAACATTAACGTAGCGTCTGGATACGCGCCGAACTTGATCGATGATTTAATCAGCTAACTTACTGTTTTAACTCGAAAGCTTGTGATGACGGGGCGTTGGCGACCGGTAAAATTTGTAGGAATGATCAGACGAGCGGGGCGGTGCCACTGTAGCGCCACGTCAGCCTGCGGATTTTTCAGGCGCGCGGGCGTGCCTGACACAAACCGGGTAGAATACCGCCCACGCAATGAGGGTATCTGGAAATGGCTTTAGTCGGGCGCTACAACAGCTTGCAAGTGGTTAAACACACTAACTTTGGTTTGTACCTGGATGGTGCGCAGGACGGTGAAATCCTCTTGCCTAATCGGTATATCCCCAAAGATATTCCCAGTGAAGATGAAGACTGGCTTAACGTTTTCATTTATCTGGACAGCGATGACAAACTTATCGCCACCACTGAAAAACCCAAAGTTCAAGTGGGCGAGTTTGCCAGTTTAAAAGTGGTGGAAGTCAACAGTATCGGCGTTTTCCTCGATTGGGGGCTGCCAAAAGACCTGTTGCTGCCCTACTCAGAAGAAAAACGTCAGTTGAGCGCCGGTGAGTATTGCGTGGTGCATGTCTACCTCGACAAGCACACCAAACGCATCACCGCCACCGCGCGGCTTGACCGCTACCTCGACAAAACGCCGGCCAATTACCAGGTGGGCCAGGAAGTCGACCTGCTGGTGGCCGAAGCCACGGACATGGGCTTCAAGGCGATCATCAACAACAAGCACTGGGGCCTGATCCACAAGAACGAGGTGTTCAAGTTCCTGCGCCCAGGCAAGGAAGAGAAAGGCTTTATCAAGGAGATCCGCGCCGATGGCAACATCAGCCTGAGCCTGCAGCCGGTTGGCCAGGAAGCGGCGTCCAGCCTCAACTCGAAGATTCTTGCCAAGTTGCGTGACAACAACGGCACTTTGCCGGTCAGTGATAAAAGCGATCCTGCTGTCATCAGCAACTTGTTTGGCGTGAGCAAAGGCAACTTTAAAAAGGCCATTGGTGCGCTCTACAAGCAGGGGCAGATTGTGATTCATGCGGACCGCATTGAACTAAGCTGAGTGCGGTTTGCTCTTCTGTAGGAGCAAACTCGCTCCTGCAGTGGACCGGTCCAATGTCGAAAAAAACGCTGTTTGCCTATCTTGGCACCCTGTTCGCCTTCCTGGTGCTCGACGGCCTTTGGCTCGGCGTCCTCATGGGGCCCACCTATAAAAGCCTGCTCGGCTCGCTGATGCTCGACCAGCCGCGCCTGTTACCTGCGGTCGTGTTTTATCTGCTGTACGTCCTCGGTTGCGTGGTGTTCGTGGTCTTGCCCAGCGCCAGCTGGCAACGCGCTGCGCGTTTGGGCGCCTTGCTCGGGTTGGTCGCCTATGGCACTTACGACCTGAGCAATTGGGCCACGCTGCAAGGCTGGTCTGCGGGCCTGGCGGTGATGGACATGGCGTGGGGCACGGTTCTGACAGCGATCTGTTGCACCGTCGGCTACCTGTGTGCACAACGGGTGCGCCAGTGATTGTGTACAGGATTGTCGTGCACCGTTGCTGCGCATATCCCTGATAGCTAAACCTTGATAATCCCTTTGGAGCGCCGTTCAACGTGGATTGTGTGCCATTGGCACGCATCCTGCTGAATGCCTCGTATACAACCCATGTAGCCGACCGTATGCATACCGCTACGTCAGCGCAGGGCGATATTTCGAGGAGTCCAGCGATGACTGAACAATTGCCCAAAGGCTACAGCCCACGGCTGTACAACCAGGATCTGGGCCCACTGCCGCAAAAGTGGACCTGGTACAACATCTTCGCCTTCTGGATGAGCGATGTGCACATCGTCGGCGGCTACGTCTTCGCCGCCAGCCTGTTCGCCCTGGGGCTGGCGAGTTGGCAGGTGTTGATCGCCTTGCTTGCGGGTATCTGCATTGTGCAACTGATCGCCAACCTAGTGGCCAAACCGAGTCAGCAAGCGGCGGTGCCTTACCCCGTGATCTGCCGGCTGGCATTTGGCGTGTTTGGCGCGAATATTCCTGCGGTGATCCGAGGCCTGATCGCGGTAGCGTGGTACGGGATTCAGACGTACCTGGCGTCGAGTGCCTTGATCATCGTGGTGCTGCGCTTCTTCCCGTCGATGGCCATATATGCCGAGCCGCATTTTGCGGGTTTGTCCTACTTGGGCTGGTTCGGCTTTCTCAGCCTGTGGGTATTGCAGGCCGCTGTGTTCTGGGCGGGCATGGAGTCCATCCGCCGCTTTATCGACTGGGCCGGCCCGGTGGTGTACGCGGTGATGTTTGCCCTGGCCGGCTGGATTGTCTGGAAGGCCGGCTGGGCGAATATCAGCTTTACCCTGGCGGAAAAATCACTGTCGGGCTGGCAGGCGTTCGGCCAGGTGATCGTGGCGACGGCGCTGGTGGTGTCGTACTTCTCCGGGCCGACCTTGAATTTTGGTGATTTCAGCCGCTACTGCCGCAGCATGCAGGACGTGCGCCGTGGCAATTTCTGGGGGCTGCCGGTGAATTTCCTGGCGTTCTCCCTGGTTACCGTGGTGATCGTCTCGGGCACCCTGCCGGTGTTTGGCGAAATGCTGCATGACCCGATTGCCACCGTGTCGCGTATCGACAACAGCATGGCCGTCCTGTTGGGTGCCTTTGCGTTTGTCACCGCCACCATCGGTATCAATATCGTCGCCAACTTTGTCTCGCCCGCGTTCGACTTCGCCAACATTGCGCCAAGCAAAATCAGTTGGCGCGCAGGGGGGATGATCGCGGCGGTGGCATCGATCTTTATCACGCCATGGAACCTGTTCAATAACCCGCTGATGATCCATTACACCCTGGATATCCTCGCCGCATTTATCGGACCACTGTTTGGCATCCTGCTGGTGGATTTCTACCTGGTCAAAAAGCAGCGCATCGACGTGGATGCGCTGTTCGATGACAGCCCGAGCGGGCGCTATTACTTCGATGGCGGTGTGAACTGGACGGCGGTCAAGGCTTTGGTGCCGGCGACGTTGATGGGCGTGGCGATCACCTTCACGCCGGCGTTGCAGGGCATGGCCAATTTCGCCTGGTTTACCGGATGCTTGCTGGGCGGGCTGTTTTTTCTGGTGCTGACGCGGCGCGAGAAGGTTCGCGTACCGACCCCTGTGGTCGCCGGCTGATCAATACGCTGCCCGCCACCAACAGGCCGCAACCGGCAATCACCAACGCCGGTTGCAGGCTGCCGCTCCAGTGGCTGCTCACGGAAGCCAGCAGCGGGCCGCTCAATTGGCCGATCGCAAAGCTGGCGGTCAAGAGTCCGGTGTTGCGTTGATAGCCATTGGGCGCTACCTCGCGCAAGCGTGCCATGACCAATTGCATACAGGCCAGAAACGGCGCACCGCACAGTAACACCCCCAGCGCCAGCCCCCAGCCATTGCCCAGCAGGCAAGTGAACACGCCAGCGGCTTGCAGCCATAGCGTGGTCATCAGCCAGCGCCGGGTGGTGTTCGGGTCCTTGCGGCGCAGGCTGGCAATCACCACGCCCGTTGCGGCGGCCAGGCCGAAACAAGGCCAGAACAAGTCGGCCTGCCAGGCGCCTTTGAACTGCGCGCTGGCCATCTGCGACAGGAAGGTGGCCGGAATGATGTAGCCCAGGCCGTACAGGAAGTAGATCCAGCCTAAGTGCGCAATGCTGCTGTTATTGCCGGTGCTGGGGGCGGGTGCAACCGACGCGCTCGGTTTCGGCAAGAAGGGCAGGATGGCCAGTAGCATCACCAGTGCCACTGCGCCATACACCAACCACAGCGTCGCGGAGCTTTGCCCCAGCAGGTTGGAGCCCAACGCCAGCAAACCCGTCAGCAAAATTCCCACCCCCGGCCCCGCAAATACCAGCGCTCCCAGGCGCGGCCTGCCAGCGGCAATCGCCAGTGGCTGGCTCAGGCTGGTGATCATCACCAGGGTCCAGGCGCTGGCGACACCGGTGCCGAAACGCAGCAACAGGTGCGGCCAGAACCCGTGGGCCCAGTATGACGCCAGGGTCAGCAGCACGCAGAGCCACAGGCCACCGTACAAGCGGCCCTTAATATGATGATGACTGCGAGCGAATATCGAGTCCACAGCACCCACGAAATACCCCAGGTAATTGGCGGCCGCGATCAGTCCGGCGCCGGTCAGGTCGATCTGGCCTTCGCTGAGCAGATGCGGCATCTGAGGGGTGAGGGCAAAGCGGCCGATGCCCATGGCCATCATCAGGGCGACAAAGCTGGCGGTTAAGCGAATCAGAGGTGACATGTTCAGGTGTCCTGCAATAAAGCGAAGACCGTCAGGCTAAAGCGGATTGACTTTCTGTAAAAATGAATAATAGTGATGAACTTGTTCAGTTTTGGAGAAAGGTATGGAGTTCAGTCAACTGCGCATCTTCCAGGCGGTGGCGGAGGAGGGCTCCATTACCCGCGCCGCTGAGCGCCTGCACCGCGTGCCGTCGAACCTGTCGACCCGGCTCAAGCAGATGGAAGAACAGCTCGGCGTTGAACTGTTTGTGCGTGAACGCCAGCGTTTGCAGCTGTCTCCTGCGGGTAAAGTGCTGTTGGACTACAGCAGCCGTCTACTGGCGCTGCACGACGAAGCCCACGGCGCCGTGCAGGGCGGGCAACCGGCCGGTGATTTTGTACTCGGCAGCATGTACAGCACGGCAGCGATTCACTTGCCGAAACTGTTGGCGCGTTATCACAAGGCCTACCCGAGGGTGAACCTGCAGGTGCAATCTGCGCCGAGCGGCGAGCTGCTCGAAGGCTTGATCACCGGACGGCTGGATGCGGCGCTGGTGGATGGCCCGCTGGCCCTGGCCACGCTGGACGGCGTGCCGCTGTGCGAAGAGCGCCTGGTGATCATTTGCGAAGCCGACCACCCGCCAGTACGCGGGCCCCAAGACGTCGCCGGCCGCTCGGTATTCACGTTCCGCCGCAGCTGCGCCTATCGTGCCCGCCTGGAAACCTGGTTTTCCCACGACCGCGTGGCCATGGGCCGGGCCATCGAGATTGAGTCTTACCAAGGCATGCTCGCGTGTGTCATCGCCGGTTCCGGCGTGGCGTTGATGTCTGAATCGATGCTCGACAGCCTGCCAGGCAAGGACAGCGTGTCCGTTCATCCGCTGACTGGGCCTTTTGCCACTGCCACCACCTGGTTGATGTGGCGAAAGGGTATGCTCGGCGCTAACCTCAATGCATGGATCGAGCTGCAGCAGGCGGGCCGGGCAGAGTGCTTGCAAGACAGGCGTGAAATTGCTTGAACGATCCGACAGGATTCAGATCCATTCAGTAATAGTTCGTTGTGCTTTCGCACAAGCAATACGTAAGACTTAGCGCTACTATCAATGTAGGAAACGGCGACAGAACAGGCGCCTACTCGCATTACCCTCAAAGGGGGCAAATCATGAAAGAGAAAATTCAAACCTGGCTCCATGACCTTGGCGTTGCGCTGGGTTTGATCGAGCCGCCGCTTCAGCCGGTACCGATTCGTACCGATGATGAGCAACGCCGCCCTCGTCGGCGCTGATCCCAAGCCAACCCAGGATTCGTGTGGGAGCGGGCTTGCTCGCGATGCGGTGAGTCAGTCGATAGATAGTTGACTGGTTTACCGCATTCGCGAGCAAGTCCGCTCCCACATTTGTTTGTGGCAGGTATGAAAAGCGGTTACGCCACCTGGCTCCTTCACTTTCAACTGTCGGAATTGGACCACTCGTTCGTCAGAATTGGCTGGCTTACTCATTTTTTAGGATGAGCGTAGGTTGAATTCCGTTACGGAGCCATGCTCATGGTTCATGGGCTGTTGCAACGTTTATGGAACGGCCCATAAAGCGATCGGAATAGAAAAGCGGCTGCTTCCGTAACTCCAAACTTTAGAAAGCCTCTCTGCGAGGCGTAACTAAGTCAGAGTTATTGGAGACAACGCTATGACGCGCTCTTCCGTTCCGCCAGTCGCCGCATCCCTGATCGCCACACTCGAAAGCATTTTACATATCGCCCCGGTGTCCAGAGCCTGGAAGGCTAACGCTCCCAACAACATCGTGTTTCTCCCCCCGACAATAAACAAACAGGCATTGCTCACACAGATCGGGCTTTTGCGTCCATCAACGATCGTTGTTGGGGACCAGGCCATGGATGCAGACGTTATAGACCTGTGGCGTACAGCCCACCCATTCGGAAACCTCCATCTGATACGCAGAGGCACGAGTCTGGATAAGGTGCAACTGGATCTGTGCGCATTCAGCGGCATTCAAGTGGTCAACACGCCTGGGGTCAACGCGCCGCACGTCGCGGCTTATATGGTGCGCTGGCTGACACTTGCCGATGGCTCGTTACCCCGTGACATCTGCGTACTGGGATATGGCAATGTCGGTCAGGAACTCGTCAAGTTACTGCTTGAGCGAGATCCCGAAGTTCAAATCAAGGTATTGAGCCGATACCGTCTGGCGCCTGACAGGAACGTAGTACAAGGCAGTCGAGTGTCATTTGTGGTGGATTGGTTGGATGCGGTGGGAGGGGCCAGTGCAGTCGCCCTCTGCTTATCGTTGACGAATGACTCTACTCATCGCATTGACCGCGCTCTTATTCGCTGTATGCACCCGCAGGCCCGCCTGGTTTGCGTCGCCAAACCGGACGTCTTCAGCGATGACGCTTTGCAGACCCTGGCGCAAGCCGAGGGCATCCAGCTTGTATTGGACTATGGGCCGATAACACTGGACGCGTTTCGAGTGCGCACGCAAAAGCTCGGTTGCAGTGTCTCTACATGGCGCAACCCGGCGACGCTGACTGCGCAGGCGGCAACTACCGAAGGCTGCCAGTGCGATCTGGATTATGCGGTCTCCATTCAACTGAGCTTGACGGCTTTGCACGGCCTCGTCAGGCGCAGACTTGCGCAGCCATTGACGATCCCCTCTCAACAGATAGACCCCCAGGCGCCACGCGTATCGATCATCGGTAGAGGGATTAACGGCCTGTTCCAAGCCGTGATGTTTCGCCTGGCGAATTATCAGGTCGACGTATACGGCGGCAACCGGCAGAGCGACGGCGCCAGTCACAAGCAGGTGAACATGCGTCATCTGTCAGCGACGGAGACAACGGCAAAACCGCTGCATAACCCGTTCCTGCTGTCAGGAAACCAGCCTTTGGCCGTTGAGTGCAATCGGGCAGGCATTGAACTGTTTGAAAAGCTTTTGGCCGACAACCCGTCGCTGGCCCCCTGTGCACGCGCGCGGATTGTAAGAGCCTATAGGGACGATGCCACTGACGTAGAGGACGCGATCCGCGAGCAACGCGATATCCAAAGAAGGACTTGGCCGAGCGGCAAACCGGGAAGTGAAGTCGCAGAGATCAGCCAACGGCAATTCCAGGCAAGTTATGGCGTCCCTGGCGTCGGTCGGGCCGTGGAAGTATCGGGTTATGAGGTAGCGTTTAATGATCTGACGCGGGAGTTAGAGCGTCTGTTGCAGCGTTCGGGGGTTCAATTTCGGCCGTATCATCTGAACCCGGTACAAATTGGCGAGCTGAGTAAAGATCACTTCGTTGTCACTGCCATGGGGGTAGAGGAACCCACTGTAATCCCGGTCATTGGCTGGTTTTTCAAACTGTGCGCCAAAGATAATGAAGGGGCTGAAATGTGCGGACTCAAGCTGCAGTACGATTTACCTATCGGGGTCATGAATTGCCGCCTGGACGGGGATTACATTCTGATCTCCGGCGGGCAGGTTGCACCTGGATCGACGTCGGAGCACAAGGAACACGTACTCGAGGCGTGCCTTGCCGCGGTATCTCGGCACTTTCCACGGTCCTACCGCAATGCGGTCGAAAAGGGCGACCTGCAAATAATCGAATGTGCCAGGCCGGGCACCTCAGATGGACTGTCGATAGTGCATTGGTCCGCCCACCATCAAATCGCGGCCGGGGGAACCTATGCAGGGGGCACCACACAGGGGTTGGTGTGGGCCTCTTTGGTTCAGGAAACGATTCAGGCCAGAGCGCATGAACGGTGAATGATAAAAAACCGGTGCGACATCCGCTGTCGCACCCGCTGAGGGAACCGCTCTCAAACCGCCCCCGCCACCACCGCCCCCGGTTTACGCGACACCACACTCACCAGCACAAAACTCACCAACGCCACCGCGAGGCTGTAGTAAATCGGGGTGTTTGCGTCCAGCCCATCCTTGAACATGAATACCAACGCGGTCACGAAACCCAGCGTCATCGAGGTGATCGCCCCGCAGGTGGTTGCACGCTTCCAGAAAATCGCGCCGATCAGCGGGATCAGCATGCCGCCTACCAACAGGTTGTAGGCCAGGGTCAGGGCGCTGATCACATCGTTCACCACCAGCGCGATACCCAGCACGGCCATGCCGGTCAGCAGGGTGAACAGGCGGTTGACGCCCAGGCTCGACTGTTTGCCACCGCGCAAGCGTGGCAGTAAGTCCTCGGTTAGTACGGTGGAGGCGGCGAGCAGCCCGGCGCTGGCGGTTGACATCATTGCCGCCAGGGCAGCGGCAATCACCAAGCCACGAATGCCGTCCGGCAGTGAGGCTTTGACGATGGCGGCGAACGCGTTATTGACGTTCTCCAGGTCCGGGATCAGCACGTGCGCGGCCATGCCGATCAAAGCGCACGCCAGGCCGTAAAGAATGCAATAGAAGCCGGCGAACGTGCCTGCGTACTGGGCGACTTTTTCGTCACGGGCAGTGAATACGCGCTGCCAGATGTCCTGGCCGATCAGGATGCCGAAAAAGTAGATCATGAAGTAGGTGATGATCGTGTCCCAGCCGATCGTAGTGAAGCTGAAACTCGACGCCGGCAGCTTGGCCACCAGTTCGTCCCAGCCGCCGACACGGTACAGGCAGATCGGCAGCAGGATGAACATCAGTCCGACGGTTTTGATCACGAACTGCACGATATCGGTCAGGGTCAGCGACCACATGCCGCCAATCGTCGAATACACCACGACCACGCCACCGCCCAGCAGCACCGAGATCCAGAACGGCAGGTCGAACAGCACCTGCAGGACGGTGCCGATGGCCAGGATCGAGGTCACCACGACCATCAGCGCGTAGGCCAGCATGATCACCGCGCTAGCCTGGCGAGCCATGGGGTTGTAGCGTTTTTCCAGGACCTGGGTGACGGTGAAGATTTTCAGTTTCAACAGCGGCTTGGCCAGGAACAGGTTCAGCGCAATGATCCCCGTGCCCAGCGCGGCGCACAGCCAAAAACCGGAAATGCCGTGCACATATCCCAGGCGCACGGTGCCAACGGTGGAGGCACCACCCAGCACCGTGGCGGCCATGGTGCCCATGTACAGCGACGGGCCGAGGTTGCGCCCGGCGACCAGGTAGTCTTCGTGGGTCTTGGCGCGGCGCATGCCGTAGTAGCCGAGCACGAGCATGCCGGCGGCGTAGATGAGTACGACGAATAAATCCAAAGCCATGACGGCGAGTCTCCGATTATTTTTTATTGTGCAGAAGGCGCTTGCTGTGGCGAGGGAGCTTGCTCCCGTTCGACAGCGAAGCTGGAGCCGGCTTTTTCAGGACCGCTTCGCAGTCCAGCGGGAGCAAGCTCCCTCGCCACAAACGTCGGCCCATAGACGGCAGCCGGTTCCGGAAACAGCCGCAGCAGGCTCAGGTACACCACCGAGGCCAGGCCCAGCGTTACCGGCAAGCTGATGTCGATGCCCTCGGCCAGGTTGCCCAGCGGCCCGACGAACTGCCCCGGCAGGTTGACGAAGCACAGGCCCACCAGCGCGCTCGGGATCCAGGCCCCCAGCCCGCGCCAGTTCCAGCCATGGCTGAACCAGTAGCGGCCGCCGGTTTCGCCACGGGTGAACACCTGCAGGTCATCCGGGCAATAAAAGCCTCGGCGTACGATCAGGCCGATGATCATCATCACCATCCATGGGGTGGTGCAGGTGATGATCAGCACGGCGAAGGTCGACACGCTCTGCACCAGGTTGGCGGCGAAACGTCCGATAAAGATGAAGGCAATCGACATTACCCCGATCAGCAGCGTGGCCTTGACCCGTGACAGCAGGCGTGGAAACACGCTGGACATGTCCAGCCCGGTGCCATACAGCGAGGTGGTGCCGGTGGACATGCCGCCGATTACCGCAATCAGGCACACCGGCAGGAAGAACCAGCTCGGTGCCACCGCGAGCAAGCCGCCCACATAGTTGTTGCTGGCGATGTAGTCCGGTGCCTTGACGGCCACGATGGTCGCGGTAGCCAGGCCGAACAGGAACGGAATCAACGTGGCAACTTGGGCCAGGACCACCGCCAGCATGATCCGGCGCTTCGGGGTGTGGCGCGGGATGTAGCGCGACCAGTCGCCGAGGAACGCGCCGAAGGAAATCGGGTTGCTCATCGCCACCAGCGCGGCGCCGATAAATGCCGCCCAGAAGCCGCTCTGGCCGAGGGCGACGCCGCCGGCGAAGTGGCTGTCGAAGGCCGGCGCAAAGGCGAAGATCCCCAGCAGGAACAAGAGGCTCGCGGCCCACACCGCAATCCGGTTGACCCACAGCATGAAGCGAAACCCGTAGATGCACACCGTCAGCACCAGAAGGGCGAAGACGCCGTAGGCCAGGCCCAGGGTCAGGTCGGATTCCGGCAGGCCGATCAGACGTTTCGCACCACCCACCAGCGCATCGCCTGAACTCCACACCGACAGTGAGAAGAAGGCAATCGCCGTCAGCAACGACAGAAACGAGCCGACAATCCGCCCATGCACGCCGAAATGCGCGCCGGAAGACACGGCGTTGTTGGTACCGTTGATCGGCCCGAACAGGCCCATGGGCGCCAGGATCACTGCGCCCACCAGCACGCCCAGCACAATCGCCCAGACCCCGGCCTGGAACGACAGGCCGAACAGCACCGGGAACGCGCCCAGCACGGCGGTGGCAAAGGTATTTGCACCGCCGAAGATCAGCCGGAACAGATCCTTAGGGGCGGCGGTGCGTTCGTGGTCGGGGATCTGTTCGACCCCGTTGGTTTCTATGGTGCGAATACTGTTTTGGTTGTTTTTATTATTCATGATCAGCTCCGATCACATTGGCTAAGGGGGCGGCAGCCCTTCCGGCATAGCGGACAAATGTTCGTGACAGGCCAGCCACAGGCCTTGTTGTTGTTCTGTGCGCGACCCTTGCCGTGTGAAGACGATGGTCTCGCGTTCCTGGCTGAAGTGATGCTCCCCGTTCATGCGCAGCTCGGTGGCCACGTCATGCATGAAAATCGCCACGTCACCGTGCAGGCTGACAACGGCATTGCTTGAGGTGCACGACAGCACCTCGAACCCCTCGTCCCGGCGCCAGCAGTCCCACAACGCCTGGTAGGCATCGCGGCTGAGCAGTGGCTGGGGGAGGGTATGGAACACAAAACTCGCATCGGCCGTGAACGCGCCGAAGTAAGCGGCTCGGTCGTTGCGAGCGAAGGCCGAGACCAGCGCGGCCGCCGCCTCTAACACCGCTGGCACGCTCATCAGCGATGTGCCACGCCAGGCAGTACGCAGAGCATCTCGTACAGCAGGTTGGCGCCGAGCAGTGAGGTATTGCCGGTGGTGTCGTAGGGCGGTGAAACTTCCACCAAATCACAACCAATCAAGTCCAGGCCCTGGCAGCCACGGATAATCTCGATCGCCTGAATGGTGGTCAGCCCGCCGATTTCCGGGGTGCCGGTGCCGGGCGCCCAGGCCGGGTCGATGCCGTCGATGTCAAAGCTCAGGTACACCGGGCCGTCGCCGACTTTTTCGCGCACTTCGGCCATCAAGGGCGCGAGGGAGTGATGCCAGCATTCTTCGGCCTGAACCACACGAAAGCCCTGTTTGCGGCTCCAGTTGAAGTCTTCGGCGGTGTAGCCCTGGGCGCGCAGGCCGATCTGCACCACGCGGTCGCAATCGAGCAAACCCTCTTCCACGGCACGGCGGAAGGTGGTGCCGTGGGCGATTTTCTCGCCGAACATATGGTCGTTGACGTCGGCGTGGGCGTCGATGTGCACCAGCCCGACCTTGCCGTGTTTCTTGTGGATGGCCCGCAGGATCGGCAGGGTGATGGTGTGGTCGCCGCCCAGGGTCAGGGGAATGACGTCGTGCTCGAGGATTTCATCGTAGGCCTCTTCGATGATGCGCACCGCGTCCAGCAGGTTGAAGGTGTTGATCGCCACATCGCCGATGTCTGCAACCGACAGCGAATCGAACGGCGCCGCACCGGTGGCCATGTTGTACGGGCGGATCATCACCGATTCGGCGCGGATTTCACGCGGGCCGAAGCGGGTACCGGCGCGCAGCGAGGTGCCAATGTCCAGGGGCACGCCGACAAACGCGGCGTCCAAGCCCTTGGCCGTTTGCAGGTGGGGCAGGCGCATCATGGTGGCGATGCCGGCGAAGCGCGGCATTTCGTTGCCGCCCAGTGGTTGGTGGAAAATCTTGTCCACGGGATTGCCTCATCGTTGTTGTGGTTATCTGGGGGCCGATTCTGCGAAATACATGGAAACGAAAGAATCGCCACGGGCAAATACTTAGTTCAGATTTTTCTAAACTAAAGCCTGGGGTAGACTGCGCCGCTTGAGCTGAATCCGGAGAACCCATGGCCAACGCCTTGCCCGACCTGAAACTCCTGCGCATCTTCGTCAGCGTCGTGCGCCACCAGGGGTTCGCCAATGCCCAGCACGAACTCAACCTGTCGACGTCAGCCATCAGCACCTACATGAGCCAGCTGGAATCGGCGCTGGGCCTGGTGCTGTGCCACCGCGGGCGGGGCGGCTTCAGCCTGACCAGCAAGGGCGAGCTGTTTCATCAGGAAACCTTGCGTTTATTGGCCGAGCTGGAAGGCTTCGAGCAATATGCCGCCGCGTTGAAGGGCGAGTTGCGCGGCACCCTCAAGCTCGGTGTGCTCGACTCCACCGTCAGCGATAAAGCCCTGCCGTTCGCCGAGGTGATTGGCGCATACAGCCTCGAACATCCGGCGGTACATTTGCATCTGTCGGTGTTAAGCCCTTATGAACTGCAACTGGGGGTGCAGGACAATCGCCTGGACCTGGCCATCGGCGCGTTCTCCAACCGCATGAGCGGGCTGATCTATATGCCGTTGTACCGCGAGCAGCACTGGCTGTATTGCAGCACCCGGCATCCGTTGTTCAACGAGCGGCGCATCCCCGAGCAGGTCATTACCCAGCAACGCATGGTCGGGCGCGGCTACTGGAGCCAGGCCGAACTGGCGCGCCATGGCTTCAAGCACAGCGCCGCGACGGTGGAAAGCATGGAGGCGCAACTGATCCTGGTGCTGTCGGGCGCCTACATCGGCTATTTACCCGAGCACTACGCGCAAGCCTGGGCCGACAAGGGCGACCTGCGCGTGCTGCTGCCGGCGACCTTTGGCTACCAGGCGCCGTTTTCGATGATCATGCGTCGGGGGCGCAGCCGCGAGCCGCTGATCCAGACCTTCCGCGATTTACTCAAAGCCCAGCTCAACCAGGCCTGAAAACCATGTCCAGACCCCAGTGTTCCCGTTGCCTGAGACCTCTCAGCCACTGTTTGTGCTCGCTGATCCCCAGCCTCGACAGTCGCACCCGCGTGCTGCTGTTGCAGCACCCGAGCGAGGTCAACCATGCGCTCAATACCGCGCGACTGGCGGCGTTGGGGCTCATCAATGCGCAATTGGTGGTGGGGGAGGTGTTCGATGATCTGGAGACGTTATTGAACCCGCCCGGTTATCAGGCGCGTCTGCTGTTCCCGGCCGATGATGCGCAGCCTTTGCAAGCCTATACGCTTGGTGATCAGCCGCTGCTGCTGGTGGTGCCCGATGGCACCTGGCGCAAGGCGCGCAAGTTGCTGCACCTCAACCCGTTGCTGGCAGCGTTGCCTCGGGTGACGCTGGCCAACGGCGGCGTCTCCCGGTATCGCTTGCGCAAGGCACCGGGGCCTGGAGCCTTGTCGACGGTCGAAGCGATCGTGCAAGCGTTGCAGGTACTGGAAGCGCCGACATCCTTTGAGCCGCTGTTGAAACCCTTTGAAGCATTGATCGAGGGGCAGATTGTGGCGATGGGGGAAGAGGTTTTTCAGAGAAATCATGGCGGTAGGGATTAGAGCCCGGCCGGTTATCGAGGTGCAGCCATCGGGGGCAAGCCCCCTCCCACATTCGACCGCATTCTCATGTTGGAACGCGATCAACTGTGGGAGGGGGCTTGCCCCCGATTGCGCCCTCATAGGCACCACACCTCTGCCTTATTCCTATAAGCCATAAGCACCGCACTTTGCGTGATATGGCCCGCCGACCTTTCCCGGTATGATATGCGCCCCGCAGTCTGGATTGCGAATACGCCATGACCTTGCAGTACCCTACAATCGCCGATTGCGTCGGCAATACCCCCCTGGTCCGCTTGCAACGCATGGCGGGTGAAACCAGCAATACCTTGTTGCTCAAGCTTGAAGGCAACAACCCAGCCGGTTCCGTCAAGGACCGCCCGGCGTTGTCGATGATCACCCGCGCCGAACTGCGCGGGCAGATCAAGCCGGGCGACACGCTGATCGAAGCCACCTCGGGTAACACCGGGATCGCCCTGGCCATGGCCGCTGCGATCAAGGGTTACAAGATGGTGCTGATCATGCCCGACAACGGCAGCGCCGAGCGCAAGGCGGCGATGACCGCCTATGGCGCCGAACTGGTGCTGGTCACCCAGGAAGAAGGCATGGAAGGCGCCCGCGACCTCGCTGAACGCATGGCCGCCGAAGGCCGTGGCGTGGTGCTGGACCAGTTTGCCAACGGGGATAACCCCGAAGCGCACTACACCAGCACCGGCCCGGAAATCTGGCGCCAGACCCAGGGCACCATCACCCATTTCGTCAGCTCCATGGGCACCACCGGCACCATCATGGGCAATTCGCGCTACCTCAAGGAGCAGAACCCGGCGATTCAGATCGTCGGCCTGCAACCGATGGAAGGTGCGGCCATTCCCGGTATCCGGCGCTGGCCCGAAGAGTACTTGCCGAAGATCTACAACGCCGCGCGCGTGGACCGCATCATCGACATGGCCCAGCGCGAAGCCGAAGACACCACCCGTCGCCTGGCGCGTGAAGAGGGCATCTTCTGCGGCGTGTCGTCCGGCGGCGCCGTGGCCGGTATGTTGCGCTTGTCCAGGGAAGTCGAAAACGCGGTGATCGTCGCGATCATCTGTGACCGAGGCGACCGCTACCTGTCGACCGGCATCTTCGACGAACCCAACTGATGGCCAAGCACGAGAAAGGCCTGCGCTTCCAACCGACGGGCGGCAGCCGGGCTCCGCAGATTCCAGTGGGCAAGAAGCAGCGCCTGACCATCGAACGCCTGGCCAACGACGGTCGCGGCATCGTGTTCTTCGAAGGCCGCACCTGGTTCGTCAACGGCGCGCTGGCCGGCGAAGAGGTGGAAGCGCGGGTGCTCGGCGCCCACGGCAAGGTGGTCGAGGCGCGCACCGAGCGGGTGTTCAAGGCCAGCGAACTGCGCCGCCCGGCTCCCTGCGTCCACTTTGGCCGCTGTGGCGGCTGCAGCGTGCAGCACTTGCCTCACGACGAACAGCTTGCCCTGAAACAGCGCATGCTCGCCGAGCAATTGTCGCGCGTGGCCGGTGTCGAACCGCAAGAGTGGGCCGCGCCCTTGAGCGGGCCGGAATTCGGCTACCGCCGCCGCGCCCGCGTGGCCGTGCGCTGGGATGCCAAGGCGAAAAAACTCGAGGTGGGTTTCCGTGCCGTGGCCAGCCAGGACATCGTCGCCATCGACGATTGCCCGGTACTGGTACAGGCCTTGCAACCGATCATGCAGCGTCTGCCGAACATGCTGCGCCGCTTGAGCAAACCTCAGGCGTTGGGGCATGTGGAGCTGTTCAGCGGCTCGTCCATCGCCGTGTTGCTTAGGCATATGGCACCGCTGTCTGACGCGGACATGCAGGTACTGCAGGAATTTTGCAGCTTCCATGACGCCCAGTTGTGGCTGCAGGGCGAGGGGTTGCCGCAACCGGTCGAGCCGGGCAGGGCGCTTGGTTTCCGCCTTGAGGCGTGGGATCTGGAGTTGGCTTACCGGCCGGGAGATTTTGTGCAGGTCAACGCCGGGGTCAACGAGGCGATGGTCGCCCAGGCCCTGCAATGGTTGGCGCCGCAACCCGATGAGCGAGTGCTGGACCTGTTTTGCGGGCTGGGCAATTTTGCCCTGCCACTGGCCAGGCAGGTACGCGAAGTCGTTGCGGTGGAAGGCGTTCAGGCTATGGTGGAGCGCGCTGCAGAGAATGCCGTCAGCAACAATTTGCATAATGCGCAGTTTTTTCAGGCCGATTTGTCCCAGCCTCTGACTGACGCGGAATGGGCCAAACAGGGCTTTTCTGCGGTACTCTTGGACCCACCCCGCGATGGTGCCCAGGAGGTTGTGCGCAAACTGGCCGCCCTGGGAGCCAGGCGCCTGGTGTATGTGTCCTGCAACCCCGCTACGCTGGCGCGGGACACGGTTGAGTTGGTCAAGCAAGGTTACCGGCTAAAGCGTGCCGGGATCCTCGACATGTTTCCGCAGACAGCGCATGTCGAGGCCATGGCGTTATTTGAAGCGGGCTAGGATGCCCGTTTAATCCGACTGGCCTGCAGTCTCCAGGGCCGTGAATGCCAGGGAGCCTGCAGCAAGGTCGGCGATGATTTTTGGCGCATCCAAGGTGCGTCGTAGGGAAGGTAAGCAAGATGGTACAGGTGAGAGCACACCAGCCGATCAACACCGACGGCAGTATCAATCTCGAGGCATGGCTGGATCATGCCGTCAGTGTCGACCCGGCACTGGACCGTGAAGCCTTGAAAGCAGCCTGCGAGTTCGCTCGTGAGTCTGAACAACAGGACAATGCGGCCAAGAACCTGTGGGCGGAAGGCACGTCGAGCTTTCGTACCGGGTTGGAAATCGCCGAGATCCTTGCCGATCTCAAGCTGGACCAGGATTCGCTGATCGCCGCCGTGCTCTATCGCGGTGTGCGTGAAGGGCATATCCCGTTGCCGACCGTCGGCCAGCGTTTCGGCGCCGTGGTAGCCAAGCTGATCGACGGCGTGCTGCGCATGGCGGCCATCAGTGCCAGCCTCAGCCCGCGCCAATCGATGGTGCTGGGTACCCAGGGCCAGGTGGAAAACCTGCGCAAGATGCTGGTAGCGATGGTCGACGACGTGCGCGTCGCGCTGATCAAGCTGGCCGAACGTACCTGCGCGATCCGTGCGGTGAAAACCGCCGATGACGAGAAGCGCAACCGCGTCGCCCGCGAGGTCTTCGACATCTACGCGCCGCTGGCGCACCGCCTGGGTATCGGTCATATCAAATGGGAGCTGGAGGACCTGTCCTTCCGCTACCTCGAACCCGATCAATACAAACAGATCGCCACGCTGCTGCACGAGCGGCGGCTCGACCGCGAGCGCTTTATCAGCGACGTGATGGGCCAGTTGCGCGCCGAGTTGCAGGCCACCGGCGTCGATGCCGACATCAGCGGCCGCGCCAAGCACATCTATTCGATCTGGCGCAAAATGCAGCGCAAGGGCCTGGCGTTCAGCCAGATCTACGACGTACGCGCCGTGCGTGTGCTGGTGCCGGAAATGCGCGATTGCTACACCGCGCTGGGGATCGTGCATACCCTGTGGCGGCATATTCCCAAAGAGTTCGACGACTACATCGCCAACCCCAAGGAAAACGGCTACCGCTCGCTGCACACGGCGGTGATCGGCCCTGAAGGCAAGGTGTTGGAAGTGCAGATCCGCACCCACGCCATGCACGAAGAGGCGGAGTTGGGCGTTTGCGCGCACTGGCGTTACAAGGGCACCGACGTCAAGGCCGGTTCCAACCAGTACGAAGAGAAAATCTCCTGGTTGCGCCAGGTGCTGGAATGGCACGAAGAACTCGGCGACATCGGCGGTCTGGCCGAACAGTTGCGCGTGGATATCGAACCGGACCGGGTCTACATCTTCACCCCCGACGGCCACGCCATCGATTTGCCCAAGGGCGCCACGCCACTGGACTTCGCTTACCGCGTGCACACCGAAATCGGCCACAACTGCCGCGGCGCCAAGATCAATGGGCGCATCGTGCCGCTCAACTATAGCCTGCAAACCGGTGAGCAGGTCGAGATCATCACCAGCAAGCACGGCACGCCGAGCCGCGACTGGCTGAACCCGAACCTGGGTTACATCACCACCTCGCGGGCGCGGGCGAAGATCGTGCACTGGTTCAAACTGCAGGCCCGCGACCAGAACGTCGCCGCCGGCAAGACCCTGCTCGAACGCGAACTGGCGCGCCTGGGCCTGCCCCAGGTGGACTTCGACAAGCTGGCCGAAAAGGCCAACATGAAGATCGCCGAAGACATGTTCGCCGCCCTCGGTGCCGGTGATCTGCGTCTGGCCCAACTGGTCAACCTGGCCCAGCAACTGGTGGAGCCGGAGCGCGGCAACGAACAGCTGGAACTGATCCCGCGCAAGGCCACCGGCTACAAGCCCGGCAAACGTGGCGATATCCAGATCCAGGGCGTGGGCAACCTGATGACGCAAATGGCCGGCTGCTGCCAGCCGTTGCCGGGCGACGCCATCGTCGGCTACATCACCCAGGGACGCGGGGTGAGCATTCACCGCCAGGACTGCGCCTCGGTGCTGCAGTTGGGCGGGCGCGAACCGGAGCGGATCATCCAGGTCAGCTGGGGCCCGGTGCCGGTGCTCACGTACCCGGTGGACATCATCATCCGTGCCTACGACCGCTCCGGTCTGCTGCGCGACGTCTCGCAGGTGCTGCTCAATGAGCGGATCAACGTGCTGGCGGTCAACACCCGCTCGAATAAAGAGGACAACACCGCATTGATGTCCCTGACCATCGAGATTCCGGGGCTGGACGCGCTGGGGCGGTTGCTGGGACGGATATCGCAGTTGCCGAACATCATTGAGACGCGGCGTAATCGCACCCCATGAACAGCTGGATGAACGCGGATTAAAATGTGGGAGGGGGCTTGCCCCCGATGAGGGAGGGTCAGCTGGCACCTTTATTGACTGACCCATTGCAATCGGGGGCAAGCCCCCTCCCACATTGGATCGGCAGTGTTCATACCTGATTGGAAATACGATGATGTATTCACTTGAAGACCTGCTGCACCTCATGAGCCGCCTGCGCGACCCGCAATACGGCTGCCCATGGGACATCAAGCAAACCTACGCCACCATCGTGCCGCATACCCTGGAAGAGGCCTATGAAGTGGCCGACGCCATCGAGCGTGGCGACTTCGATCATCTGCAAGGCGAGTTGGGCGACCTGTTGTTCCAGGTGGTGTATTACAGCCAGCTGGCGCGGGAAGAAGGGCGCTTCGAATTTGCCGGGGTGATCGACAGCATCACCCGCAAGCTGATCCGCCGTCATCCCCATGTGTTCCCGACCGGCGACCTGTATGCACCGCTGGATATTCCTCAACTGAGCGAAGAGCAGGTCAAGCAGCGTTGGGAGCAGATCAAGGCCGAGGAGCGCGCGGAAAAATCCGACGCACCCGAGCAACTGTCCCTGCTCGATGACGTGCCCACTGCCTTGCCATCGCTGTCCCGTGCCGCCAAGTTGCAGAAGCGCGCCAGCCAGGTGGGTTTCGACTGGCCGTCGGCGTTGCCGGTGGTGGATAACGTGCGCGAAGAGCTGGATGAAGTGCTCGAAGCCATGGCCGATAACGATTCGGCAGCCATTGCCGATGAAGTCGGTGACCTGCTGTTTGCGGCGGTCAATCTGGCCCGTCACCTCAAGGTCGACCCGGAAACCGCGTTGCGTGGCGCCAATGCCAAGTTCGAGCGACGCTTCCGATTTATCGAACAGGCATTGCGCGAGACGCATCAACCCATAGAAGATTGCACCCTCGAAACGTTGGACGCCCTGTGGGGCGAAGCCAAACGCCAGGAAAAGAATGTTTCCAGCTGCGGTTGAGCAGTTGCCTAAGTGAGTAAGCACCATGAGCCTTTCCCTTCGCGACCAGTTGCTCAAAGCAGGTCTGGTCAACCAAAAGCAGGCCAAGCAGGTCGGCAAAGAGAAGCAGAAACAGCAGCGGCTGGTCCACAAGGGTCAGGCCGAGGTCGATGACACCCAGGCGCGCCTGGCAGCCGAGGCGCACGCCGAGAAGGTCAAGCGCGACCAGGAGCTGAACCGTCAGCAGCAGGAAAAAGCCGAGGCCAAGGCCCGCACGGCCCAGGTCAAGCAATTGATCGAAACCTCGCGCCTGCCCAAGTTGACCACCGAGGACTACTACAACTTCGTGGATGACAAGAAGGTCAAGCGCCTGTCGGTCAACACGCTGATGCGTAACAAGCTGAGCAACGGCTCGCTGGCCATCGTGCATCACGGCGGCGGCTACGAGGTGATCCCGCGCGAAGCCGCGCTGAAGATCCAGGAGCGCGCGCCGGAGCGTATCGTGCAGCTCAATATCCTGACGGAAAGCCAGGTGCCGGATGAGGATGATCCGTACGCCGCCTACCAGATCCCGGATGACCTGATGTGGTAAACCGCTGAAAACAACAAACCCCGCCAAAAGGCGGGGTTTGTGTTTTTACCGTGCCGCGCCAGCCTGTTACCAATCCACCGCGTAGCTCAGGCTGAAGGTACGACCTTCGGCATTCGGGTACGGCGCACGGGCGTTGGCCTGGGCGAACATGTTCTGGTAGTTGCGGTTGGTGAGGTTGTACACCGCACCTTCGAGGCGACCTACCGGCAGCCTTACCGAGCCCAGCAGGTCTACCAGCGTGTAGCCCTGGATATCGCGCCCGTTGTTGTCCTTGAACGCGGCGTCATAGTTGGCCAGGCGCATGCCCTGCAAGCGCAGGCTGTAGTCGCCACGGTCATAGCCGACGAACGCGGTGGTCTTGGCCGGGGAGATGCGGGTGGCGGGCAGGTCGATCCACTTGCCGTTCTGCTGGGTCTCGCCTTTGGAATAGGCGTACGTGCCGCCGACCGACCACTGGTCGGTGACGTTGTACGTCAGGCTGGTTTCGATACCGCGCACGCGCTCTTTCTGGTTGATCAGGCGTAGCACGCGGTCATTGGCATCATAGAACTGCGTCACATCCGAAGTGTTTTCATACGCCGTGACATTGGCCAGCCACTTGTCCCAGTTGCCACGCCAGCCCAGTTCATAGCTGTTGACCTTCAACGCCTGGGCGTTGAGGTCTTGAATGTTGTACGTGCTGTTGACGTCACGCAGGAAGCGCTGGATATCCGGCAGGGAAAAGCCCTGGCTGAAGTTGGCGAACACATCCTGGTTTTCACTCAGGTGGTACACCGCGCCGAGGTTGTAGAGGGTGTCGTCATACTTGAGGGTGCCGCCCGGCAGTGTCGCGCGGTTGCCGGTCTGAACGATTTCGCCATAGGCGATGCTGTCGTCGACCTTGCTCTCGATCCATTCACGGCGCACGCCACCGCGCAACGTCCAATCGCCGATGTCATAGGACAGCTGGCCAAAGATCGCCTTGGTGGTGGTCTGGATGTCCGGGCCCAGCTCGAAGGTGGTACCCGTCTTGGTGTACGTCAGGCCGTTGACGCGGTACTGGTCGCCGCGTTGGCGCGAAGTTTCATGATCATAGTCGGCCCCCCAGACCAGGTTGCCGGTCGCCGGGCCGATGTCCGGCATTTGCGTGTCGATGGCGGCGCGCAGGCCATACACATCTTGCACGCTGTTGTTGTCCGACACCCCGGCTCGGCCCCGGGACAGGTCCGGGAAGAACAGCGCATCGGCGCGGCGCCAGTAACTTTCGACCTGCAAGCCCTGGCCGTAGAAGTCCTTGTCTGCGTAATTGAGGTTGACCGCCTGGTTGTGGGTGGACGGCTGGTCGTCCAGGTCCAGGCCTTTCACCGCGACTGCCTCGCTGGTGATGCGTGGGTTCTTGGTGTAGCGGGTGTCTTGTTCGTCTTTGTAGTCTTGCAGCGACAGGCTGAGCTTTTTGTCGTCATCCAGCTCGTAGCCGAAGCGACCCTGCAGGTCGTAGGTGTCGGTGTCCATGTTGCTGCCCTGGGACGTGTCCTGGGGAATGCGCTTGCCGTTACCGTCGAACTGGTCGTTGCGTTGCACGGCGTTGCCCGACACATACCAGTCCAGCGGGCCCTGGCGGCCTGTTGCGCTCTGGAATGCCTGGTAGGAAAAGCCTTTGTGACTGAGGTTGTCACCGGCGGTCATGCCGATCTTGCTGCTGAAAGCCAGGTCTTCACCTTTGTTGCGCTTGGTGATGATGTTGATGATGCCGCCCGATGCGCCGGCGCCGTAGACGCTGCTGGCGCCGGAAATCACTTCGATGCGCTCGATGCTTTCCGGTGCCACGCTGTTGAGCTGCCGAAAGTTGTCACGCGTGGCGTTCTGGGAAACCCCGTCGATCAGGATCAGCGTATTGCGCCCGCGAAGCGTCTGGCCGAAGTTGCTCATGCCGCCGCTGGAGGGCGCGATGCCTGGGACCAGTTGCCC
Organism: Pseudomonas sp. R4-35-07; assembly: GCF_003852235.1. Lineage (NCBI taxonomy): Bacteria > Pseudomonadati > Pseudomonadota > Gammaproteobacteria > Pseudomonadales > Pseudomonadaceae > Pseudomonas > Pseudomonas sp. R4-35-07. Next base: position 4,122,944 of record NZ_CP027732.1, on the reverse strand, counting down.
GAGAATATCGGCAACCCGGCGTCCTGCCGAGGTCTGCTGGCGCAGTTGTTCTTCATTGATGACCTGCACCGAGCCCGGGATCGCCGCAATGCTGGTTTCACTGCGCGTGGCCGAGACCACCGTGGCCTGTAGTTGCAGGCTGGTCGCCGGCGTTTCTTCAGTTTGATCGGCCCAGACGGGCGCACTGATCGACCCGAGCAGGGGCAGCAGAACGGCCCATTGTGATGTGTTCATGACCTTGCCTTTGAGTTATTAGAAGTAGTGACAGAAAAAACGGACGTCTCAGGTGTGCGAGTGAGCGAACGAATGGCGCGGATGCCCAGTGCAGCCAGGGCATATGTCAGCGCGACCAGCCAGAAGCTGTGCGCCAGGCCCACCATGGCCATGCCGATGCCACCCAGCAGCGCGCCGCACAACGCGCCGGCCTTGGCGGCGCTGTTGCCCAGGCCCAGGGCGAACCCCTGCTGGCTGGGTGCAACGGTGTTGGCGATCAGCGTGTAGGCCACCGGCAGCAAAGCGCCTTGCCACACCCCCCACAGCAGCCGGCTGGTGAGGAAGCCAAACCATTCATTCGCCAATGCCGTGAAGGCCAGCGTGAAGGCGCAGGCCCAGGTGACCCACTCAATGATGCGTAGCGTGTGTGCAGGTTGATGTCGATCAAACAGGCGGCCCCACAACGGCGCGGACAGCGCCAGGGTTAATGCGCTGGCGGCATAGCTGGCGCCGATCAGCCACGCGGGCGCATGCAAAACATCGGCAACATATAAGGCATAGAACGGTTGCGGCATCATCTTGGCTGCTTGGATCAAGACGATGATCCCCAGCATCGCGCCGAGCCAGCCTTTGGGGAGTGCGGCGGGCGTCGAGGTACGCGCGGGTCTCGATCGTGGTGAGTCGTTGGGTAAGAAGGCGCTGATTATTGCGCACAACAGGCAGACTGCGGTGGCGCTGTAGCACAGCAATGCGAAACCGGATATGTCCATCAGCCAGCCGCCCAACACCGGCCCGGCCAGGGAGCCCACGGCGGTGGCGGATTGCAGCCGCGCCAGGATATGCCCGCGACCGCCATCGCCGCAGTAGGCCAGCGCATAGGCCTGCGCGGCCGCAATAAAGCCGGCCAGCGCACCCTGCGCTACCCGGATCGCCACCAGCAGCCAGGGATCGTAGGTGATGGCGGCCAGCGCCTGGCATACCGCCAGCGCCAGCAGCGCGCGGATAATCATCGGCTTGTGCCCGGTACGATCACCCAGGCGCCCCCACATGGGCGTGAGCACCATCGCCGCCATCATCGGCCCGGCATACACCAGCGCAGACAGCAGGCCGGTGTACTGGGCGTTGGCGGCGCCAAGCAGCTTCTGGATTTGCAATGGCCAGAAAGGACCGCTCATTTCCATGGCGCCCATCGACACCAGCTGAATCACCACCAGCAAGCGCAGCGCCGTGCTGTTAGCCGACATTGGCGGCGCTACTCAGCGGGTTGGGCAAGCGCCCGACGATATCGGCATGGCTTTCCATCAGTCGCATGCGCATGAACGACTTGGCCGGCCAGTCCTGTTCCAGCAGCGCGGCACGTTCGGTCAGCCAGCGCTGAGGGTCGACCTCGCTGCGCACATCATCGAAGCACTGGCTGACCTGCGCTGACAGTTCATCCCACAACAGCGCCTGGGGAACCTCGAAGTGGCGCGCGCCGAGCAATACCAGCTCGCCCAAGTGGCACATGAACACCGTGTGCAGCAGCTTGTCGCGTACGAAACCTGCATCGTCGTACAAGGTCATTTTCGGATCATGCAGTTCGATATCCAGACCCTGGGCGTGCAAGGTTTTGCGGTCGATCCGGATATCGCCGAAATCGCGCAACAGCAGGCGGCTGACTTGCCCGTCCGCACCCATGACCATAAAGGAATTCTGTTGATGAGCCTCGAAGGCCACGCCATAGCGCAGGTACATGCCCAGCAGGGCCGGCACGGCAATGGATGCGTAGTCCTTGAAAAACGCACAGAGGGCCTGCGCATCGTCAGCGCCTTGGCTCAGGCGGACCCACTGCCTCAGCAAGGGTTGCCCATGCTGGTCGGTGGCAAACAGGCTGCCCACCGGGACGGCCATTTCGCCGGTTTGGAGCAGGCTCTGCGGGTTGTCGCGATAAAGCACCGCCAGGTGGCGGGAGTGCTCGTCATTCACCGGCTGTGGCTTGAAATGCATGCCCAGGCGCTCGGGGACGATGCTTAGGATGTTCTGCAGCCCGGGCTCACGCGCCAGGATGGTCTGCAACAGATGGCTGATCCGCGGCCCCATGCGCGCCGAGCGTGGCGACACCGTGCGCTGCACGCTGGTCAGGCGCAGCGAAACCGGAAGCTTGACCATGGGCGCGTCGCTGCGGCCTTCAGGCAAAACGGTGCGGAACGACATGGTTGGGTGGGCCGTGAATGCAACGATATCGGTGAGCACCAACAGCTGGTCGCCGATTTCATTGGCGAACAGCTGCGGTAGCTCCTGGCGAGCTTGCCAAGGGTGGGCAGGCAGCGGCAGATAATCGCGGGCCTCAAGGCCCTGTGCGGTCAGGTGCGCCGTCAACTGGCGAGCAGCTTGCGGGAATTGCCCTTGCCACCACTGCCAGTAATCTGCCGTGCCGGCCAGGCTTTCGACATGGGCGTACTGGCGGTGCAGCGCACACAGCAATACCGGGAAACGCGCTTCGAACTCAGGCGAGAATTCGATCACCTGATCTGTCGCCAAACCCAGCTTGGTCTTGTAGTTGGGGTGCCAGGGATGGCCGAGCGTGCCCCATTGCTCAAGCACTGACGTCGGGTTGCCAGCCTCTGGATCGTGCTTGAGGTAGCTGAGCAGGTTGTGCTGATGTACGGGGTCCATCGAGGCGTGCAGCTCGAGCGTCCATTGCTCGTGGAAGGCCAGGCACAGGGTGTCGTTGATGAAGCTGTCGTCGATCTCTGTGTTGAGGCGGTCCAGGACCTCTGGGGCGGCAGGCGACTCGAGGCGGGTGTTCAGTAAGGTCAGCAACTGCGACGGGAACTGGATGGTCTGTTCGGGCTGCCCAGCCCGCAGGACGCTGACCTTGCCTCGCAAATCCCAGTTGGCCATGCGGCCGGGGCGCAGGTGCTCAAAGCGCAGGCGGCTCTGGTCGGGCAGCACCAGCCAACAGTGGTCGTGTTCGTCATAACTGAGGGTGTTGGGATCGAGCAGGCCTTCACGAAACAGGGCCTGGATCAGGCGTTGAAAACTACGTTCGCAGGCGGGCGCCAAGGTGGCGACCAGTGTCTGAAGGGTGATGTGCCTGGCCTGGAATTGACGCGTAGCCAGCGCTTCACCCCAGCGGCCAAGCAGCGATTGTTCCGGTGTGGTGAGGTGTCCATGCATGAGGTCAAACTCCGTTTTCGTGGGGCCGAGTGAAAAGCGGAGCGATACTATCGAGAATCATTACCAATTGTCTATTTGTTGTTACGTTTTAGGAAAACGGCCACTTTAGAAAACGAAAAACCCCGCTCAAAAGGCGGGGTTTCTGTTTGTAGGCGGCCCTGGCTGCGTGGGCCGGGGCGTCTACGCGATTTCAGGGTTTCAGGAGCCTTCTGCCTGGCGTCTCATTTCAAGCGATTCAAGTTCGTTTTTATAATTGTGGGCATCGCTCTCGTTGTGAAACATGCCGACCAGCAAATCTTGTTGATGTACGTCCCAGATGTGAATCCCGTGGCCTACCGCTTCATGGGACATATGTTCATCGTCGCGTTCAGTTACTTTTACAGTCATCTGCTTGCTCCAATCTCTGGTTGATCTGCGGCAAGTCGTCGCAGGCCTTTGTTATATGGTTTGTTAGCTTGCTAAGTAAACCGATTTTGCGCGCAACAATTCATTGCAGGAAACGCAACATTCCCGCAGGCCGCGTAAACCGTGGCGTTTGGTGCTGGTGGCATGACTTAAATGACAAAAGTTTCATGTTGGGGGCAACCTACTGACGCCATCGGGAGCAAGCCCCCTCCCACATTTGGAATGCATTCCAAGTGTGGGAGGGGGCTTGCTCCCGATAGCGGTAGAGCTTTCAACGCAAAAAATCCGGGCGAAAAAAAGCCCCGCATTCAGCAAGGCTCTTTTTAACTCATCAGGGCAATCAGCTCCCTTTGACAGCCTTACCGTCAACGGTGCCATCCTGCAGCATGATGTTGTATTCCTTGCCATCCGTTTCAACCTGGCGCAAGGCAACCAGAATGCCGCCCTGGTCCTTGGCAAACCACATCTGCGTGATGCGCTTGCTCTGGGATGGATCACGCACGCGTTCAACCTTGATCGCGTCGATGGAGCCTACCTTGGTCTGGACTTTTTCCGGGCCCATGACGCGGAAGTCATAGGTATCCACATCCGTACCTTCGGCCACTCGGTAGCTCATGCTTTTCTTGCCGGCAGCCACATCGCGCTGAAGGGCGAGTTGATAGGTGGACTTGTCGAGCATGCCGCTTTCGAGGGTGACGTTAACCGGGTCCTTGTTTTCAAAGCCGGTGATCTTCTTGGTCGCCTGATCGAAATCCAGGTTGATCTTCTTCGCCTTGCCCAAACCGCCGCGCTCGAAGCTGTAGCTCTTGGGTTGCAGGGTGTCCTTGTCGAACAGGATCACGCTGGTTTCGGTCAGGCTGGCAATCATCATCGAGGCCTTGAAGTTCAAGGTCCAGGTGCCGTCGCCGTTCTTGGTCAGGCTGCGTTCAGCCGAGCCACTCATGGGCAGTTGTTTCCAGTCGGCGGTGTAGCTGACGGAGAAGGGGTGAAGGTCCGCCGCTTGCACGGCAGGCAGAGCGAACAGCGCAAAAGCGAAGAGCAGGGCGCGACGCATAAAATCTCCTAGGTTCGAATCAAGTGGCCGCTGGCCGCGAGTAACTGACCATCCAATAATGCACCCTGTTCACCAAGAATCAACCGACCCTCGGCAAACCAGCGAACAGCCAACGGGTAAATCCTGTGTTCCTGGGTATGAACCCGTTGCGCAAGCGTCTGCGCCGAGTCATCCGACTCTACCGGAACCACTGCCTGTACGACCAGAGGCCCGCCATCGAGTTCCTCGGTGACAAAGTGCACGCTGCAGCCATGCTCGCGGTCGCCGGCATCGAGGGCGCGTTGATGGGTGTGCAGGCCTTTGTACTTGGGCAGCAGGGAAGGGTGGATATTGAGCAGGCGCCCTTCGTAATGCCGCACGAAATCAGCGCTGAGGATGCGCATGAAGCCGGCAAGTACGACGAGCTTGGGGTTGAAGGTGTCGATCAGTTCGATCAAGGCGCGGTCGAAGGCCTCGCGACCGTCGAACGCCTTGTGATCCAGCGAGCGGGTCTCGATACCCGCGTCCCTGGCGCGTTGCAGGCCGTAGGCATCGCTGCGGTTGGAAATCACCGCAGCGATGCGCACCGGGCTGTCGCCGGTGTGCGTGCTGTCGATCAGGGCCTGCAAATTACTGCCGGTGCCGGAAAGCAGCACCACGACATCACAGGTGACAGGCATCAATGCGCCTTAAGGTTCTTCAGTTCAACCTGGGCCGCGCCTTCGGCAGCGCTGGCGATCTGGCCGATGACCCAAGGCTGCTCGCCGGCTTCACGCAGTACATTCAGCGCGGTTTCAACGTGCTCTTGCGCCACGCAGATCACCATGCCCACGCCGCAGTTCAGCACGCGGTGCATTTCGGTTTCGTTGACGTTGCCTTTCTCTTGCAGCCAGTCGAAGACCGCAGGGCGCTGCCAGCTGGCCACGTCGACAATCGCCTGGGCGCCTTTTGGCAGCACGCGCGGGATGTTGTCCAGCAGGCCGCCGCCGGTGATGTGGGCCATGGCCTTGACGGCGCCGGTGTCCTTGATCAGCTTGAGCAGTGGCTTGACGTAGATGCGCGTCGGAGCCATCAGCAGGTCGGTCAGTGGCTTGCCGTCGAGCTGGATGTTCTCGATATCGGCGCCGGACACTTCGATGATCTTGCGGATCAGCGAGTAGCCGTTGGAGTGCGGGCCGGACGATGGCAGAGCGAGCAAGGCATCGCCGGCAGCGACTTTGGAGCCGTCGATGATTTCGGATTTTTCCACCACGCCGACGCAGAAACCGGCCAGGTCGTAGTCTTCGCCTTCGTACATGCCTGGCATTTCAGCGGTTTCGCCGCCGACCAGGGAGCAACCCGACAGTTCGCAGCCGGCGCCGATGCCGGTGACCACTTGGGTCGCGGTCTCGACATTGAGTTTGCCGGTGGCGTAGTAGTCGAGGAAGAACAACGGCTCGGCGCCGCACACCACCAGGTCGTTGACGCACATGGCAACCAGGTCGATGCCGATGCTGTCGTGCTTGTTCAGGTTCAGCGCCAGGCGCAGCTTGGTGCCCACGCCGTCGGTGCCGGAAACCAGTACAGGCTGCTTGTAGCCGGCCGGGATTTCGCAGAGGGCGCCAAAACCGCCCAGGCCACCCATGACTTCGGGGCGCGCAGTGCGCTTGGCGACGCTCTTGATGCGTTCGACCAATGCTTCACCGGCGTCGATGTCTACACCGGCGTCCTTGTAGCTCAGGGAGGGTTGCTTGCTCATGATCCAGGCCTTTAAGGGGGATTTCTGGGTAACGACCGAGCGGGCAGGCACTTTTGGCGAAGGCCCAGCCGTTGACGGTCTGCGAAGGCGCGCGATTTTATCAGGCTTGAGGGGCAGCGGCCATCCTCGGGCCGACGGGCAGGGCATATGAGTCTAAAAAAAACCGAATCGGCCCGGTAATGCACCGTATTAAGGTATAGCCTTGAATCCGCTATCGTTATGACAGTATGAAAACTTACCGAGACCCGTGAATGTTTTACCGGTCGCTGTGTCACAGCCTTGCCAAACCGAGATCACGCGGTCTGTTCCAGCCGCTAAATTTGTCGTTCGGGAATCTTCCATGCGTCTGTGTAAATTCTTTTTTGTAGGCTGTTTCTCGTTGGTCAGCCTGGCGAGTCATGCCGAAACCCTCAATGGCCTCTATCAAGTCCTCGAACCGGTCAGCAGCCAGTCACCCCAGGAGCGTGACCAGGCCACCCAGCGCGCCGTGCAGACCCTGGTCATCCGCCTGACCGGCGATGCCAAGGCCGCCGAGGGCCCGGGCCTGGCGGCGGTCCGCAAAGATCCGCAACAAATCATCAGCCAATACGGCTACGACGCCGGCCCGCCGGAAAGCCTGCAGGTGGATTTCGACCCGGTCAGCACCGATCGCGCCCTGCGTGATGCTGGCCTGGCGATCTGGGGCAGCAATCGGCCCTCGATCCTCGGCTGGTGGCTGAACGACTCTACCGAAGGCAGCAGCCTGGTCGGCGACGGCCAGGCGGTGGCTCAAGCGCTGCGCCGGGCGGCCCAGCACCGAGGCTTGCCGTTGCGCCTGCCGCTGGGTGACCTGGACGAACAAGTGGTCGCCACCGCGCCGAACCTGGAAAGTGCCGACGCCACGCCGCTGCGCGCCGCCTCCGAGCGCTATGGCGCCGATGCGTTATTGGCGGTGCATGCGCGCCAGGAAGGCAACCAGTGGCAGGCTAAATGGCGCCTATGGCTGGGCGACAAGACCGAACAGGGCAGCGTCCAGGGCGCTGACACTGGCGCGGTGGCTGATGCCGTGTTGCTCGCAGTCAGCCAGAAGCTCGCGCCGCGTTTTGCGGTCAAGCCGGGAGTCAGCGCCGAACAGTTGCTGGAGGTGCAGGGCATGAACCTGGAGCGCTATGCCGTCCTGGGTCGTTTGCTTGAGCCCTTTGGTGGCCAGCCGCAGCGGGTAGACGGCACTCGTATTGTGTATCGCGTCAATGGCAGCGCCGATCAGTTGCGCACCCAGTTGAGCCTGGCCAAGTTGCAGGAAGTGCCGGCAGGTGAAGCCCCCGCCCCGCAACCGCCGGCCGATGGCGCACAACCGGCTGCCGCGCCTGAGCCCCAGGCGCAGTTACGTTTTCGTTGGTAAGTGGCCTGGCTTCTATATAGAAGCGGCAAGCAAATAACAGAGGAAGTGGTTCATGGCGGATACGCGTCGTTGGGTGTGGCTTGGCGGGATTGTCCTGCTGTGCGTTTTTGTGTTCTTGCTGCATTCGATCCTGACGCCATTTCTGGTGGCGTTGCTGCTCGCCTATCTGTTCGATCCGGTGGTGGATCGCCTGGAGAAGGCCGGCCTGTCGCGAACCTGGGGTGTGATCGCGGTGTTTGCCTTGTTTACCCTGATCATCACCGCACTGGTGCTGGTGCTGGTGCCGATGCTGGCCAAGCAACTGTATCGACTTTACGAACTGGCGCCGCAGATGCTCGACTGGTTGCAGCACACGGCGATGCCATGGGCCCAGGCCAAGCTTGGGCTGTCGGACGGGTTCTGGAAGTTCGACAAGGTCAAGGCGGCAATCAGTGAACACATGGACAAGACCACCGATATCGTCAGTATGGTGCTCAGCCAGGCAACCGCTTCCAGCCTTGCGCTGATCGGCTGGCTGACCAACCTGGTGCTGATCCCGGTGGTGGCGTTTTACCTGCTGCGGGACTGGGACATCATGATGGCCAAGATCCGCAGCCTGCTGCCGCGCGACCGCGAGGAGCGCATCGTGTCCCTGGCGGGCGAGTGCCATGAGGTACTGGGGGCGTTCGTGCGCGGGCAACTGCTGGTGATGCTGGCGCTGGGCATCATTTATGCCGCCGGCTTGATGGCGATCGGCCTTGAGCTGGGCCTGTTGATCGGCCTGATCGCCGGCCTGGCCGCGATCGTGCCCTACATGGGCTTCGTGATCGGGATCGGCGCGGCGCTGGTGGCGGGGCTGTTCCAGTTTGGCGGCGACCTGTATCCGATGCTGGGCATCGTCGCGGTGTTCATGGTCGGCCAGGCGCTGGAAGGCATGGTATTGACCCCGCTGCTGGTGGGGGACCGCATCGGCCTGCATCCCGTGGCGGTGATCTTTGCGATCCTGGCGGGCGGTGAGCTATTCGGCTTTACCGGCATCCTGCTGGCGCTGCCGGTGGCGGCGGTGATCATGGTGCTGGTGCGGCATGTTCACGATGTGTACAAGGATTCGGATGTGTACACGGGCGTTGAAGATCCCGATCTGTAATCGCGCTATCACGAACCCGGCTCATGGCCGGGTTTGTTGTTTAATGTGGCGGGTGCGTCAAACAATTCGCGCAAAACCAACAGGTTAACGCAAACCTTTGATTTTGCTTGTGGTCTGCTGCATTGTGCGCCCGGCGCCACGCGTATAAACTTTGCAAACTTTACACAGAGGCCACTCACGGTTCGATGGGAGCCGTTCAGTCAGCATGAAACCGATTCAGCTGCCCCTAGGTGTGCGTCTGCGTGACGACGCTACCTTTATCAACTACTACCCAGGCGCCAATGCCGCTGCACTCGGCTATGTCGAGCGCCTCTGCGAAGCCGACGCCGGGTGGACTGAAAGCCTGATCTATCTGTGGGGCAAGCATGGCGTCGGGCGTACCCACTTGCTGCAGGCCGCGTGCCTGCGTTTCGAGCAGATGGGCGAGCCGGCGGTTTACCTGCCGTTGGCTGAGCTGATGGACCATGGTGTGGGGATCTTCGACAACCTCGAACAGTACGAACTGGTGTGTCTGGACGATTTGCAGGCGATTGCGGGCAAGGCGGACTGGGAAGAGGCGCTGTTTCATCTGTTCAACCGCTTGCGCGACAGTGGCCGCCGCCTGTTGATCGCCGCGTCCACGTCGCCGCGTGAACTGCCGGTGAAGCTGGCCGACCTCAAGTCGCGGCTGACGCTGGCGTTGATCTTCCAGATGCGGCCCTTGTCCGACGAAGACAAACTCCGTGCCCTGCAACTGCGCGCCTCGCGTCGCGGCCTGCACCTGACCGACGAGGTCGGGCACTTCATCCTCACCCGTGGCACGCGCAGCATGAGCGCGTTGTTCGAGTTGCTCGAACAGCTCGATCAGGCCTCGCTGCAGGCCCAGCGCAAGCTCACCATTCCCTTCCTCAAGGAAACCCTAGGCTGGTAGCCAAGCCTTGTGTTTTCAGGCCTTCGGCAAATTCCAGGCGCCAGAAAACCTGCGTTTTGGCCGGTTTGGCCACGCACAGGGCAGGTCTCTGGGATTAACGGCTTAGATGGCGTGGTCCAAACAGGAAGTCACAAAGAGTTCGATTGAATTTGCAAATCGATGTGATAGAAGGCATAGTCTCGCCTTCTTTACACATCAGCCACGGTCGTGCCCATGCTAAATCGCTTCGCACCCCTCGTGCCTCTCGCACTCGTTACCCTGTTGTTTGGTTGCGCCTCCCACCCTCAGCAGGTGGCAGAACAGCCCAAACCACAGGTTCAAAATCAGGCTAAATTCGTTGCTGCACAGTCTGCTTCTGTTTATGAAGAAGAGCTGGCAACCGAAAAAGAGCTGGCCGACTTCTCCGGCAGCAAGCCTTATCAGCTTCCCGTTCTGGCCGACAGCATTCTCGAACGCGGCATGTCCCTGATCGGTACCCGCTACCGTTTCGGCGGCACCTCTGAAGCCGGTTTCGATTGCAGCGGTTTTATCGGCTACCTGTTTCGTGAAGAAGCCGGCATGAATCTGCCGCGCTCCACCCGCGAAATGATCAACGTGAAAGCACCGTTGGTCGCACGCAACAACCTCAAGCCCGGTGATCTGCTTTTCTTTAGTACAGCCGGTCGCGGCCGTGTCAGCCACGCTGGTATCTACTTGGGCGATAACCAGTTTATCCACTCCAGCAGCCGTCGTAGCGGTGGGGTGCGGGTCGATAACTTGGGTGACAGCTACTGGAGCAAAACCTTCATCGAAGCCAAGCGTGCACTCGCCATGGCCCCGTCTACGGTTACCGCCAGTAAGTAAAGTTAAAGTGATACTTGAAGTTTGACGCGTAAGCGCTAAAATCCTTGGACATTGTTGTAATCCGTTCGCGCGAGCTTTGCTTGCGCGTTCTGGTTTTCAGCGTTCGGCAGCGAAAGCCGCATCCAGACCAGGATTGTTCTGCCCATGTCGACCTCGGCCCGCCTCTTTCTTCTCGTTTGCGCCGCACTCCTGAGCGCCTGCGCAAGCCGTCCACCGCCGCCTGCTCCTGTAGCCGTCAAGCCTAAGCCGGTGTTCAACTATTCCACCCAGAATTTCTCGCCGGCCGCCGAAGACGTGCTCTTTCGCGCGCTGGGCCTGGTGGGCACGCCGTATCGCTGGGGCGGCAACACGCCGGACTCGGGCTTTGATTGCAGCGGCCTGATTGGCTTTGTCTACCGCGATGCGGCCGGTATCACCTTGCCGCGCACTACCCGCGAGTTGATCGTGATGCGTGCCCAGGACGTCAGCGAGCAGAACCTGCAAACTGGTGACCTGCTGTTCTTCGCCACCGGTGGTGGTTCGCGGGTGAGCCACGCCGGCATCTACGTGGGTGAGGGCCGTTTTGTGCACGCTCCGCAGACTGGCGGTACGGTGAAGCTGGATACGTTGTCGAAGGCGTATTGGCAGAATGCTTACCTGAGTGCCAAGCGCGTACTGCCGGCAAACTTGGCGCGCAATCCCTGAATCAAACACCAAACCAAATGTGGGAGGGGGCTTGCTCCCGATAGCGGTGTATCAGTCACTATCTCCAGTGGCTGACACACTGCTATCGGGAGCAAGCCCCCTCCCACATTGTTTTGTGGTGTGCTTGAGAGGGTCTACTTGACCGCAGACACCCGCCACACCTTATTCCCCACATCATCGGCCACCAGCAAATCCCCTTGCTGATCGATCACCACGCCCACCGGCCGGCCCATGGCGTTCTCATCTTTATCGAGGAACCCGGTCAGCACATCCACCGGCTTGCCTTTCGGCTGCCCGCCCTCGAACGGCACGAAGATCACCTTATAGCCACTGTGCGGCTTGCGGTTCCACGAACCATGCTGGCCGATGAACGCACCGTTGCTGAACTGCGCCGGGAGTGTGTTGCCCTGGGCGAAGGTCAGCCCCAGCGACGCGGTATGCGGGCCGACCGCATAGTCCGGCGCAATGGCCTTGGCAACCAGTTGCGGGTTCTGCGGGGTGACGCGCACATCCACATGCTGCCCGTAATAGCTGAACGGCCAGCCATAGAACGCGCCGTCCTTGACCGAGGTGATGTAGTCCGGCACCAGGTCACTGCCGATTTCATCGCGCTCGTTCACCGCCGTCCACAATTTGCCGCTCTGCGGCTCCCACGCCATGCCATTGGGGTTGCGCAGGCCGGAGGCGAAAATACGATGCTGGCCCGTGGCGCGGTCCACTTCCCAGATCGCCGCCCGACCTTCTTCGGCTTCCAGGCCATTCTCGCCGACGTTGCTGTTGGAGCCGACGCTGACGTACAGCTTGCTGCCATCCTGGCTGGCGATCACGTTTTTAGTCCAGTGATGGTTGAGGCTGCCACCCGGCAAATCGACGACTTTGGTGGCGGCCGCCTTGATCGCGGTCTCCCCAGCTTGATAGGGGAAACGCAGCAACTTATCCGAGTCCGCCACGTACAGGTCGTTGCCGACCAGAGCCATGCCGAAGGGCGAGTTGAGGTTTTCCAGGAACACCGTGCGCGTTTCGGCGACGCCGTCGTGATCGGCGTCGCGCAGCAGGGTGATGCGGTTCGGGCTCGGCACACCTGCGCCCGCGCGGCCCATGACTTTCTCCATGACCCAGCCGCGCACGCCTTTGGCGTCATCGGGCTTGGGCGGAGCATTGGTCTCGGCCACCAGAATGTCGCCGTTGGGCAACACATACAGCCAGCGCGGATGCTCCAGGCCTTCGGCGAATGCGGCCACTTGGGTGCCGGCAGCGGCCGTCGGCTTGGCGCCGTCGGGCCAACCGACAGCCGGCGCGATGTTCACGGTGGGGATCAGCGTCTTGTTCGGTTCCGGCAACCTGGGCGAGGGCCCGGTGCCATCGGCTACCTGCAGGGTAGAGCTTTCTCCGCAGGCGGCGAGGGTGCCGGCGAGCATGATCAGTAGGGCGAGTCTGGTTTTGTGCATGGTGTTCTCCTGAATACCTGTAAGGGTAGAGAAGCACATCACCTTGATGGTTCAAGTACAGGGTCAGCTTTAATTGACGCTCCACCCCCAACCCACTAACCTTCGCGGCTTGTTCCAGGTGCTCTGTGGCGCATGCGTCGACAGAGTGAAACAGGGAAGCCGGTGAGTGAGCGCACTTGTACACAGTGTCGCCGCAATTCCGGCGCTGCCCCCGCAACGGTAAATGAGTCAAGACGGTGCTGTTGGCCACTGTATCGCAGGCGATATGGGAAGGCGCGCCGTTGGCATGTCCTGTCTTTTACAAAAGGCAGGGCGCCACTCATGAGCCCGGAGACCGGCCTGAAACATCCAACAGCATCACGGTGGGCGATGCTTGGCTGTCTGTTTTTCCTTTTTCCTGCCCGCCGTTTTTGTCCAGCCCCAACGGAGAGCTGCCATGACCGATACCCCCGACCGCGACGAACGCCACCTGGCGCGCATGCTGCGCAAAAAAGCCGTGATCGATGAACGCATCGCCAACTCGCCCAATGAATGCGGTTTGCTGCTGGTGCTGACCGGCAACGGCAAGGGCAAAAGCAGTTCGGCCTTCGGCATGTTGGCCCGGGCCATGGGGCATGGCATGCAGTGCGGCGTGGTGCAGTTCATCAAGGGGCGCAACAGTACCGGCGAAGAGTTGTTTTTCCGCCGCTTCCCCGAGCAGGTCCGCTTTCACGTGATGGGCGAAGGCTTCACCTGGGAAACCCAGGATCGCCAGCGCGATATCGCCGCCGCCGAAGCGGCCTGGGCGGTATCCCGGGCGATGCTCAATGACCCTTCTATCGGCCTGGTCGTGCTCGACGAACTGAACATTGCCCTCAAGCACGGCTACCTTGACCTCGACCAGGTGCTCGGCGACCTGCAGGCGCGCCCGCCGATGCAGCACGTGGTGGTCACCGGCCGTGGCGCCAAGCCTGAGCTGATCGAAATGGGTGACACCGTCACCGAAATGGGCATGCTCAAGCACGCGTTCCAGGCCGGTATCAAGGCACAGAAAGGCGTCGAACTTTGAATCAGCCCCGTCATTGCCCGGCCGTCTTGATCGCCGCACCGGCGTCCGGCCAGGGCAAAACCACCGTCACCGCAGCGTTGGCGCGTTTGCACCGCAACCTGGGGCGCACGGTACGCGTATTCAAATGCGGGCCGGATTTCCTTGACCCGATGATTCACGAGCGCGCCAGCGGCGCGCCGGTGTATCAATTGGATATGTGGATGGTGGGCGAGCAGGAAAGTCGCCGTTTGTTGTGGGAAGCAGCGGGGGAGGCCGACCTGATCCTGATCGAAGGCGTAATGGGCCTGTTCGACGGCACCCCGTCCAGCGCCGACCTGGCGCGGCATTTCGGCGTGCCGGTGCTGGCAGTGATCGACGGCACGGCCATGGCGCAGACCTTTGGCGCCCTCGCGTTGGGCCTGGCGCGCTACCAGCCGGACCTGCCATTCGCCGGCGTACTCGCCAACCGCGTCGGCACGCTGCGCCATGCGCAGTTGCTGGAAGGCAGCCTCACCGAGGGATTGCGCTGGTACGGCGCGCTGTCGCGTGAAACCGGTATCGAATTGCCCAGCCGTCACCTGGGCCTGGTGCAAGCCAGCGAACTCAATGACCTCGACCTGCGTCTGGACGCCGCCGCCCAAGCGTTGGGCAGCAGTTGCGAAGTCGCCGTGCCGCCACCGGTGACATTTGCCGCGCCGCAGGTGATCACCGCCGAGCCGTTGCTCGCCGGGGTACGCATTGCGGTGGCCCGTGACGAAGCCTTCGCGTTTACCTACGGTGCCAGCCTCGACTTGTTGCGCGCGATGGGCGCCGAGTTGCGTTTCTTTTCACCGATCCATGACGGCGCATTGCCTGAAGCCGACAGCCTCTATCTACCCGGCGGTTACCCGGAGCTGCATCACCGGGCCCTGTCGCAAAACACACCGATGCTCGCCGCCATCCGCGCTCATCATGCAGCCGGCAAGCCCTTGCTCGCCGAATGCGGCGGCATGCTGTACCTGCTGGACTCGCTTACCGATGTCGACGGCAACCGCGCCGAACTGCTCGGCCTGCTGCAGGGCGATGCAGTGATGCAAAAGAAATTGGCAGCGCTGGCGCTGCAAAGCGTCGAGTTGCCCGAAGGCACATTGCGCGGGCACACCTATCACCATTCCCTGACCAGCACCGCATGCGAGCCGATCGCCCGTGGCATGAGCCCCAATGGTGGGCGTGGGGCTGAGGCGGTGTATCGGCAGGGGCGGATGACCGCGTCCTATGTACACTTTTACTTTCCGTCGAACCCGGAGGCGGTGGCCGCACTTTTTGTGCCAGGCCCTGACACCGCTATCGGGAGCAAGCCCCCTCCCACAGGGGGGTGCATTCCACAGGTGGGAGGGGGCTTGCCCCCGATGACGCCATGAGCGACAACGCCTTCCCCGAGGCCGAGCGCCAAGCCGTCTACCGCGCCATCGCCGAACGCCGCGACATGCGCCACTTCAGCGGTGGCAGCGTCGCGCCTGAGTTATTGCAGCGCCTGCTCCAGGCTGCCCACCAGGCACCCAGCGTCGGCCTGATGCAACCGTGGCGCTTTATCCGTATCAGCGACCGTCAATTAAGAGGGCGCATTCAGCAACTGGTCGAAGCAGAACGCCTGCGCACCGCCGAGGCCCTGGGCGAGCGCTCCGATGACTTCATGAAGCTCAAGGTCGAAGGCATCCACGACTGCGCCGAAGTGCTGGTGGCAGCGCTGATGGACGATCGCGAGCGGCACATCTTCGGCCGTCGCACCTTGCCGGAAATGGACATGGCGTCGTTGTCCTGCGCGATCCAGAACCTGTGGCTGGCGGCCCGCGTCGAGGGGTTGGGCATGGGCTGGGTGTCGCTGTTCGAACCCCAGGCCCTGGCTGACCTGCTGGGTTTGCCGGCGGGCGCCAAACCCCTGGCGGTGCTGTGCCTGGGGCCGGTCGCCGAGTTCTATCCGGCACCGATGTTGCAGCTCGAAGGCTGGGCCGAGCCGCGGCCATTGAGTGACATGCTGTACGAAAACCTGTGGGGAGTGAGTCGATGAGTGTGGCCTTGCTGTGTGTTGCCGCAGTAGCGCTGGATGCGCTGCTGGGCGAGCCCAGGCGCTGGCATCCGCTGGTGGCGTTCGGCAATTTTGCCGGGCGCATCGAACAGCGTTTCAATTCAGGCGGTCGTGGCTGGCGCAGCCATGGGGTGACCGCGTGGTTTATCGCGGTGGTGCCGCTGACCCTGCTGGCCACCGCATTGTCCTGGGCGCCGTACATCGGTTGGGTGCTGGAAATCCTGGCGTTGTACTGCGCCCTGGGCATGCGCAGCCTGGGGGAGCATGTGATTCCGGTCGCCCAGGCCCTGCGCAGTGATGACCTGGAAGCAGCGCGCCAACGCGTGAGTTACCTGGTCAGCCGCCAGACCAGCGAGCTGGATCGCACCGAGGTCGCTCGCGCGGCCACCGAGTCGGTGCTGGAAAACGGCAGCGACGCCGTGTTCGCCGCGCTGTTCTGGTTTGTGGTCGCCGGCGTGCCGGGCGTAGTGCTCTATCGCCTGAGCAACACCCTCGACGCCATGTGGGGCTATCGCAACGAACGCTTCGAACGCTTTGGCTGGGCGGCGGCGAAGATCGACGATGGGCTCAACTATATTCCTGCACGCCTGGTGGCCTTGACCTACGCGTTGCTGGGCAAGACTCGCCTGGCACTCAAATGCTGGCGCACCCAGGGGCCGACCTGGGACAGCCCCAACGCCGGCCCGGTGATGGCCGCTGGCGCCGGTGCGTTGGGCGTCGAACTGGGTGGCGCGGCGATTTATCACGGCGAGGTGCACCAGCGCCCGCCATTGGGCGAAGGCCCGCCGGCCGACGCTGACGCGATCGACCGAGGCTGGCAACTGGTGCAGCGCGGCGTATGGTTGTGGCTGCTGGTTCTGTGCGCGGGGGCGCAATTTTATGCTTGAACACGGTGGTCGGCTGCGTAAGGCGGCAATTGAATACGGCATCGCGGAGGCGGATTGGCTCGATTTGTCCAGTGGCCTGGCGCCCTGGCCGTGGCCGATCCCCGAGATTCCCTTGCGCGCCTGGGCACGGCTACCGGAAGCCGATGACGGCCTGGAAAAAGCCGCCAGCGACTACTATGGCGCGGCTCACGTGCTGCCGGTGCCGGGCTCCCAGGCCGCGATTCAGTTGCTGCCGCGCCTGCGTCGTTCCGGCAAGGTCGGCGTACTGTCGCCGTGCTACGCCGAACACGCCGAAGCCTGGCGTCGTGCCGGTTATGTGGTGCGCGAAGTGCAAGAGCAGGAAGTCGACTTCTTTCTCGATGGCCTCGACGTGCTGGTGGTAGTCAACCCGAATAACCCCACCGGCTTGAGCCTGGCCCCGGAGCGCCTGCTCGACTGGCATACGCGGCTGGCCCAGCGCGGCGGCTGGCTGGTGGTGGACGAAGCCTTCATGGACGTGACCCCGCACTTGAGCCTGGCCAGCCACACCCAGCAAGTCGGCTTGATCGTGCTGCGCTCATTCGGCAAGTTCTTCGGCCTGGCCGGCGTGCGCCTGGGCTTTGTGCTGGCCGAGCGCCGGTTGCTCAAATTGCTCGCCGAACAGGTCGGGCCCTGGGCGGTCAGCGGGCCGACACGGGTACTCGGCCAGGCATGCCTGCGCGACAGCGCTGGGCACGCTCGCCAGCGCACGCGTTGCATCGAGGGCGGCCAGCGCCTGTCTGACCTGCTTGAGCGCCAGGGTTTTCAGCCCCAGGGTGGCTGCGCTTTATTCCAGTGGTTGATCACCCCGCACGCCGAACGCTTGCACGAATTCATGGCCCAGCGCGGCATTCTGCTGCGCCTGTTCGTTCACGACAGCAGCGTGCGTTTCGGTCTGCCTGACAGCGAGGCCGATTGGCAGCGTCTCGAGACGGCACTGGCCGCCTACAAGGAAGCGACATGACTACGTTGATGGTGCAGGGCACCACCTCCGACGCCGGCAAAAGCACGCTGGTGACTGCGCTGTGTCGCTGGCTGGTGCGCCAGGGGGTTGCAGTGGCGCCGTTCAAGCCACAGAACATGGCGCTCAACAGTGCGGTGACTGCTGAAGGCGGCGAGATCGGCCGCGCTCAGGCGGTCCAGGCGCAGGCCGCCAACCTGGCGCCCCACACCGACATGAACCCGGTGCTGCTCAAGCCCAACAGCGACACCGGTTCCCAAGTGATTATCCATGGCCGCGCCGTGACCAGCATGAACGCGGTTGCCTACCACGACTACAAAGCCATCGCGATGCAGGCGGTGCTGGCCTCCCACACACGGTTGAGCCAGGCCTATCCGGTGGTGATGGTCGAAGGCGCGGGCTCGCCGGCCGAGATCAACCTGCGCGCCAATGACATCGCCAATATGGGCTTCGCCGAAGCGGTGGATTGCCCGGTGCTGTTGATCGCCGATATCAATCGCGGCGGGGTGTTCGCCCATCTGGTCGGTACGCTGGAATTGTTGTCCCTCAGCGAACAGGCGCGGGTCCGGGGTTTTATCATCAACCGGTTTCGCGGGGATATCGCGCTGCTGCAACCGGGGCTGGATTGGTTGGAGGCGCGTACCGGTAAGCCGGTGGTGGGCGTGTTGCCCTACGTGATGGACCTGCACCTCGAGGCCGAAGATGGCATCGACCAGCGCCAGACCGACAAGGCCGCCCAGGTGCTCAACGTGGTGGTGCCGGTGCTGCCACGCATCAGCAACCACACGGATTTCGACCCGCTGCGCCTGCATCCCCAGGTGAACCTGCAATTCGTCGGGCCGGGTCAGCCGATCCCGGCCGCCGACCTGATCATCCTGCCGGGGTCGAAAAGTGTACGCAGTGATTTGGCTTACTTGCGTGCCCATGGCTGGGATACCGCCGTGGCGCGGCATTTGCGCTATGGCGGCAAGGTGCTGGGGGTTTGTGGTGGCCTGCAGATGCTCGGCGAGCAGGTGCATGACCCGCTCGGCCTGGAAGGGCCCGTCGGCTCCAGCGCTGGCCTGGGGCTGCTGGCGTTCAGCACGACGCTTGAGCAAGAGAAGCAATTGCGCAATGTGCGCGGGCGTTTGTTGCTGGAGGATGCCGAGGTCAGCGGGTATGAGATCCATGCGGGGGTGACGGCCGGCCGGGCGCTGGCGAATGCCGCCGTGCGGCTCGACGACGGGCGCAGTGATGGCGCGCAGAGTGCAGACGGGCAGATTCTCGGTACTTATCTGCACGGGCTGTTCGAGACACCGGCGGCGTGCAGTGCACTGCTGCGCTGGGCGGGGTTGCAGGACGTGCAGGCAGTCGACTATCACGCCCTGCGTGAGCGGGATATCGAGCGCTTGGCGGATCTGGTGGAAAACCATCTGGACACTGAATTGTTGCGTCGTTTGTGCGGACTCTGACGGCATGTACACAGGGCCAATGTGGGAGGGGGCTTGCCCCCGATGACGGTGTATCAGTCGATGCATCAGTGTCTGAAGCGCCCTTGTCGGGAGCAAGCCCCCTCCCACAATGGGCAGTCTTTCGGCTGACTGGAAAAGGTAGTGGCTCATGCATCAATTGATTCTCGGCGGCGCCCGTTCGGGCAAAAGCCGTCTGGCTGAAAAACTCGCCGGCGCCAGCGGTTTACCGGTGACGTATATCGCCACCAGCCAGCCGCTGGACGGTGAGATGAACCAGCGCGTTGCCCTGCACCGTGCGCGTCGCCCCGACCATTGGGGCCTGATCGAAGAGCCCATCGAACTGGCGCGGGTGTTGCGCGACAACGCCGCTGCCGAGCGTTGCCTGCTGGTGGACTGCCTGACCCTGTGGCTGACCAATCTGCTGATGTTGGAAGACCCTGAGCGCCTTGCTTCGGAGCGCGACCAGTTGCTCGATACCCTGGCTGCACTGCCGGGGCAGATCATTTTTGTCAGCAACGAGACCGGACTGGGTGTCGTGCCGCTGGGCGAATTGACTCGCCGTTATGTGGATGAAGCCGGTTGGCTGCATCAAGCCTTGGCCGAGCGGTGTCAGCGCGTAGTGCTGACGGTTGCCGGCCTGCCCCTGACTTTGAAAGGTACTGCGTTATGACGGATTTCTGGTGGCTCAACCCCTGCAAGGCCATCGACGCCGCTGCGCAAGCACAGGCGTTGGCGCGTCAGCAGCAGTTGACCAAACCCGCCGGTTCGCTCGGCCAGTTGGAAGCACTGGCAGTGCAGTTGGCCGGGTTGCAGGGCCGGGTCAAACCGTCGGTGGAGCAGCTGTGGATTGCGATTTTTGCCGGCGACCATGGCGTGGTCGCCGAAGGTGTGTCGGCGTTTCCCCAGGCCGTGACCGGGCAGATGCTGCACAATTTTGTCAGCGGTGGCGCGGCCATCAGCGTATTGGCTCGCCAGCTGGATGCGCAGTTGGAAGTGGTTGACCTCGGCACGGTCACGCCCTCCCTGGATCTACCCGGCGTGCGCCACCTGAATATCGGCGCGGGCACGGCCAACTTTGTCCACGGCCCGGCGATGACCCAGGTGCAGGGGCGCCAGGCCTTGCAGGCCGGCCGAGACAGCGCACGCCGCGCTTTGGAGCACGGCGCACAGCTGTTTATCGGTGGTGAAATGGGCATTGGCAACACCACCGCCGCCAGCGCGTTGGCGTGTGCGCTGCTCGATTGCCCGGTGAGTGACCTGACCGGTCCGGGCACGGGGCTGAATGCCCAAGGCGTCAGCCACAAGGTGGCAGTCATCGAGCGCGCCGTGAGCTTGCACGCGGCCCAGCGCGACGACGCGTTGCAGACGCTGTTCAACCTGGGGGGCTTTGAAATTGCCGCGTTGGTCGGTGCCTACCTGGCCTGCGCCCAGGCAGGCATCGTGGTGCTGGTGGACGGGTTTATCTGCAGCGTGGCTGCGCTGGTGGCCACGCGCTTGAATCCGGCCTGCCGCGACTGGCTGGTGTTCGGCCATCGTGGCGCCGAACCGGGCCATCGTCACGTGCTGCACAGTCTCGACGCACAGCCGCTGCTGGACCTGGGCCTGCGCCTGGGCGAAGGCAGCGGTGCGGCGCTGGCGGTGCCGTTGCTGCGCCTGGCCTGTGCGTTGCACGGCCAGATGGCGACGTTCGCCGAAGCCGCCGTGGCGGATCGCCCTGCATGACCTTGCACCTGGACCTGCTGCGCCACGGTGAAACCGAGCTGGGCGGCGGCCTGCGCGGCAGCCTGGATGATGCCTTGACGACCAGGGGCTGGGAGCAGATGCGCGCCGCCGTGCTGGGGCAGGGGCCGTGGGACCGGCTGATCAGTTCGCCGTTGCAACGCTGTGCGCGCTTTGCTGAGGAATTGGGCGAACGTCTCAACCTTCCAGTCAGTCTGGAAAAAGACCTGCAAGAGCTGCACTTCGGCGCTTGGGAAGGGCAGAGCGCGGCGGCGTTGATGGAAACCGACGCCGAGGGCTTGGGCTTGTTCTGGGCGGACCCCTACCGCTTTACGCCGCCAGAAGGCGAGCCGGTGGCGGCGTTTTCCGACCGGGTGCTGGGCGCCGTCTTACGTCTACAGCAGGCCTATGCCGGTGAACGCGTGCTGTTGATCAGCCACGGCGGCGTCATGCGCCTGTTATTGGCACGTGCGCGCGGTTTGCCGCGTGAGCACTTGCTGAATGTCGAAGTCGGTCACGGTGGGCTGTTCAGCCTGCAAGTGGCCAGCGATGGCACGTTGAAGGAAGGGGCCTGAACATGCTGCCATTCTGGATCGCCCTGCAGTTCCTGAGCAGTCTGCCAATACGCCTGCCAGGCATGCCGCAACCTCAGGAACTGGGGCGTTCGTTGCTGTTTTACCCGGTGGTGGGTTTGCTGTTTGGCCTGCTGCTGTGGGGCCTGAACAGCCTGTTGACGGGCGCGCCATTGTTGCTGCACGCCGCGCTGCTATTGACCGCCTGGGTGCTGCTCAGCGGCGGGCTGCACCTGGACGGCCTGGCGGACAGTGCCGACGCCTGGCTCGGCGGCTTCGGCGACCGCGAACGCACCCTCAGCATCATGAAAGACCCGCGCAGCGGGCCGATTGCCGTGGTAACCCTGGGCCTGGTGTTGCTGCTCAAATTCACCGCGCTGGTGGCCTTGATCGAGCAGCATAATGGCGCCGCGCTGATTCTCGCGCCATTGATCGGCCGGGCTTCGATGCTAGCGCTGTTTCTCACCACGCGCTATGTGCGTGCCGGTGGATTGGGTCAGGCGCTGTCGGATCATTTACCGAGGATTGTCGGCCAGCAGGTGCTGATCCTCAGCGGACTGGCCTGCATCTTGATCGGTGGTTTCAGCGGTGGGATAGCGGTACTGCTCGCGGCGGGCTGTTTTATCGGCTTGCGCCATATAATGATCAGGCGTCTGGGTGGCACGACCGGCGATACCGCCGGCGCCCTGCTGGAACTGCTCGAAGCGGCGGTGCTGATCGGGCTGGCGCTGTAACACTTCCTTGCATTTGCTTAACTCCGGGTATATACACGCTCTATGCTTGCTTCCCAATGCTTGTGCACCAACCTGCGACGCGCCGCCCGTGGCGTCAGCCGGTATTACGACGGCGCCCTCGACGGCTTCGGGATCAACGTTGCCCAGTATTCCTTGCTGAGCAACCTGCAACGTCTCGATCAGCCGAGCATTTCCAGCCTGGCAGAAGCGATGGGCCTGGACCGCAGCACCTTGGGGCGCAATCTGCGCGTACTGGAAGGTGACGGCCTGGTCCGGTTGGTCGAAGGCGATGACCTGCGCAACCGCCTGGTGCAGTTGACCGAGGCCGGTCAGCAGCGGTTGGCTGCGGCCTTGCCGGCATGGGAAGCGGCGCAACAGAAATTGATCGATCAACTGGGCGCCGAAAAGCGCGAAACGTTGTTGGCCTTGCTGGATGAACTTGCCTGAACGGCGGTTTGTTCGACTATAAGCGGGTATATACCCGCGAGCGGAGAATAAGAAATGACCTCGATGTGGCGCACCAGTGGCTGGGTTCTTGTGGGGAGTGCGCTGATCCTGGCGTTGTCGTTGGGCGTGCGGCACGGCTTTGGCCTGTTCCTGGCACCGATGAGCAGCGAATTTGGCTGGGGACGCGAGACGTTCGCCTTTGCCATTGCCTTGCAGAACCTGATCTGGGGTCTGGCGCAGCCGTTCACCGGGGCCCTGGCTGACCGCTTCGGTGCGACCAAGGCGGTGTTCGTCGGCGGCGTGTTGTACGCCGTGGGCCTAGTGCTGATGGGCATGTCGGACTCTGCGTGGTCATTGTCCCTGAGCGCGGGGTTGCTGATCGGCATTGGCCTGTCCGGCACGTCGTTTTCAGTGATCCTCGGTGTGGTCGGCCGCGCCGTACCAGCGGAAAAACGCAGCATGGCCATGGGCATCGCCAGCGCCGCCGGCTCCTTTGGCCAGTTCGCCATGGTGCCAGGGACTCTCGGCTTGATCGGGTGGCTGGGCTGGTCTGCGGCGCTGCTGGCGTTGGGCTTGATGGTCGCGCTGATCCTGCCGCTGGTGGCCATGCTCAAGGACCGGCCGCTGCCGACCACGGTCGGTCAGCAAACCCTGCGCGAAGCGTTGAAGGAGGCGTGCTCCCATTCCGGGTTCTGGCTGCTGTCCTTCGGCTTTTTCGTCTGCGGTTTCCAGGTGGTGTTTATCGGCGTGCATCTACCGGCATATCTGGTGGACCAGCATCTGCCGGCTACCGCTGGCACTACGGTGCTGGCGTTGATCGGGCTGTTCAATGTGTTCGGCACCTACACGGCCGGCTGGCTGGGTGGGCGCATGTCCAAGCCGCGCTTGCTCACCGGCTTGTACCTGTTGCGCGCGGTGGTGATTGTGCTGTTCCTGTGGGCGCCGGTCACCGAAGTCACGGCTTACCTGTTTGGCATGGCAATGGGATTCCTGTGGCTGTCTACCGTGCCGCTGACCAACGGTACTGTTGCGACCTTGTTCGGTGTACGCAACCTCTCGATGTTGGGCGGAATTGTGTTCCTGTTCCATCAACTCGGTTCGTTCCTCGGTGGCTGGTTGGGTGGGGTGGTCTATGATCGAACCGGTAACTACGATTTGATCTGGCAGGTGGCGATTCTGCTCAGCCTGCTCGCGGCGGCCCTGAACTGGCCAGTGCGTGAACGGCCAGTGGCGCGCGTGCAGGCGCAAATGGAGGCGGCATGAGTGCAGCACTGCGGTGCATGGCCCTGGTGGCAGGGCTGGTGTTGTTGCTGTTGGCCTGGTGGGGCTGGCAGCGTGGCGGCCTGGCGTTGATGCAGTTGGGCATGGCGATCTGTTAAGTTCTATGTCTGAACCCATGCAAGGACTTTTCCCATGTTGATGCGCTGGCTCGCTGTACCCATCCTGATGGCTGCTGGCAGCTTGGCCCTGGCGGCCAGTTGCCCGCCGTTGCTGGAGGGCCAATTGCCCAAGCTGCGGGCCAAGGAATCCATTGACCTGTGCCAGCGTTTCGCGGGTAAGCCCCTGGTCATCGTCAACACGGCGAGCTTCTGCGGCTTCGCCCCGCAATTCAAAGGCCTCGAAGCGTTGTACCAGCGCTATAAGGGCCAGGGCCTGGAGGTGATTGGCGTGCCGTCCGACGACTTCAAGCAGGAAGCCAAGACCGGCGAAGAAACCGCCAAGGTCTGCTACGTGAACTACGGCGTGACCTTCACCATGACCGAACCGCAGAAGGTCAAGGGACCGGACGCGGTCAATTTGTTCAAAGTGCTGGCGCAACAGACCGACGCGCCGCCGAAGTGGAACTTCTACAAGTACGTGGTGGATCGCCAGGGCAACGTCATCGCCAATTTTTCCAGCCTGACCAAGCCTGACAGTCCGGAGTTGATCAAGGCGGTAGAAGAGGCGCTGGCGTCCAAACCCTGATCGCCGCCCATTGAAAAGCCCCGCCTCCTGTGCAGGAGAGCGGGGCTTTTTTATACCGCAACGAATCAGAAGCGGTAGGTCATGCCCAGGCCGAAACCGTTGGCACTGTTTTCATACTTGGCGTTGTAGCTGGCCAACTGGTTGGAGCGTGCAACCTTGACGTCCTCTTCCTTCAGGTAGGAGTAGGCCACGTCGATGGTCATGTTCGGCATGACCTCGTAGCCCAAACCCAGACTGAAGATGGTGCGGTCGCCGGTAGGAATGCGCGGCGAGCGGTCAGTGTTGTTGGTCGGCGACTGGTCGAACGTCAGGCCGGTACGCAGCACCACTTGCTTGGTCAGCTGGTACGAAGTACCCAGGGCGTAAGCCCAGGTGTCGTGCCAGTTCTGGTCTTCCTTGATGGTGCTTACCAATGCTGGGGCCAGTGCGCCACCGGTTGCGCCGGTGACACCGTCGTTCTTGACGGTGATGTCTTTCAGGCGGCTCCAGCGGGTCCAGGTTGCACCGGCATAGAGTTTCCACGCGTCGGTCAGGTCCTGGGTCACCGACAGGTCGTAGGACTCAGGCGTATCGATCTTCAGCGAAGCGTCGTAACGGTTGCTGCGCAGGAACGGAGAGGTCGCGGTCGGCGCGGTGACTTCGGTGTGACCCTCCAGCTTGTAGCTGACCTTGGAGTGATAGGTCAGGCCGACGCGGGTGGTATCGGTGGCTTGTACCAGCACGCCGACGTTGAAACCCAGCGCGGTGTCGTCACCCTTGATCTTGATATTGGTGTCCGGCGCGGCAGGGTTCAGCGTGATGTCCGATTCCAGGGTGCCGCCAATACGGTTGATGGTCGGGCCGAAGCCGACGGAAACGCGATCATTGAAGGCGTAGCTGACCGTTGGTTGCAAGGTGATGACTTTCACTTCGCTCTTGCTGCCAAAGCCACGGCCCTGGAAGCCGCTTTCGTAGTCGGTTATCAGGCCGAACGGCGCATACACGCCAAAGCCGACAGCCCACTGGTCGTTGAGCTTATTGGTGTAGAACCCAAAAGGTACGGCGGTGAACGGCACCATGTCGCCTTTGTTGCTGCCGCGAGAGCGACCGCTTGTGTCGCTGAGATCGGTAGAGGCATCGATGGCTGCGACACCGCCGGTGATTTGCTGGCCGTTCAGGCGAGCCATACCGGCAGGGTTACCGTAGACAGTGCTTGCGTCATCGGCAGAAGAGGAGCGACCTGCGAAGCCAGTACCCATTCCGCTGACACTCTGTTCGTTCAGGGCGAAGCCGCTGGCGAACAGTTGGGAGGAGGCCATGGCAACGGCGAGGCTAAGTGTGGTCTTGAGCATTACTTTTTTCATTATTAGAACTCCGTGTGATCACCGCTGCGGAAAGTATCAATAAATTTAACATCGCGCTATAGGCTGTAATGCAGGAGATAGAGCGGTTTTGTAGGACAATCCGACCAGATTTCTGGTTTTTTGGCGAATCTTGCAATTTGCCCGGTCAACAGGCCACCTGTTTCATTGGGCTGACACAGTTTTGCCAGGCCTGGGAGAAATCTCGCAGGCGGCCTTGAGGGTGAAATATTTCTTTCCAGATACGTGCCATCGCCAATACATCGCCGGGCGCGGGCAAGGCAGGACGGTGTTGTTCCACCAGCAACCAGGCGATTGCCGTGGCGTAACGCAGGTTCACCGTCAGTTCCAACTGGGGCGCACTGAGGAACGCATGTTGGCTGGCCAACCCGCGCACCAGGCTCGCACGTTCAGGGTCGAGTGCCAGGTAGGTATCCCAGAGGGCGCGATGACGTGGTTCGGTGATGCTGTAGAGGCCATGGCCGCGTCGATCATGCAGGGCCGAGCCCAGTTCCGACTGGCTGGCGGCGATGCCCAGCAGCAGGGCTTCGGCGGTCGGGTTATGGCGGCCGAGGTACAGCAAGGTCGGCCTGATCACATAACGACACAATTCGCTGGCGGCAATACCCATACAAACCTCAGTAAGTGGGAATGAATGACGAGCCTGAGAAGGAGGGCTTGGCAGCGGTGGATCGGATCTCAGGCCCGTCGCAAGCGGATCATGCCGCTTGAGTTGAAGTGTAGTGTCATATTCATCCTGTAAAGGACTGTTTTTAAAACATCTTCTTTATCCGGTTATAACGTTTATATCTATTCGTGCTTAGTAAAAAATTCCGCGAGCAAATTCCAGGCAATAAAAAACCCTGTTTTTCAGACAGGGTTTTTGTGTTTCAGCGACTCGGGTCGATCAGGCAATCAGTGCCTGACGGGTACGCTCGATCACGGCCTGCAGCGGTTCTGCGCTGGAGTATTGATCGGGGTACAGGCGTTCGCTGTGACGTGCGATGCCGTGTTCGTTGACCAGGGTGAAGCTGAAGCAGCCTTTGCGAGCGGCCATGATCAGGCAGTTCATTGGGGCAAAAGCGTTGGTGAGGGTGCGGATGGCATCCTGAGTGTGGATTTGAGCGTTCATATTATTGGTGTTCCTACAAATGACACGGATAAGAACCGTGCAACGTTAAAACGTTCCAGAAACGCTGATCACCATTGATCAAACGAAAGAACCTAGTCTGGAACAAAGCAGCCAGTTTGAAGCGCTATTGAATTAGGCGCGCTTGGGCTGGCAGGTAGGTACTTAGGAGGGCAGGCAACACAACAGGGGCAAAGGTTCTGGGCCCAGGGTGAAGATCCTGATCAATTTGCAGGTTGGTTCGGTCAGAGTATGCAGACTTCGCGGCACCCTTTGCTTGTTCAAAGGCAGTGTCGTCGCAAGTGATACCTGGAAACCATCGAGGTGGTCGATCCCATGAAGTTCTAGGGATATGTCGACCAGAATTGACTTTCAGCTTGGTACTAACGCTGCGGATAGTAACGGATCGAAACAAGGAAAGGAAGTGGCTTGGCAAAAAAACCATCAGCCGTCCACTGCCCAGCTTCCCGGCAGTAACATTTCCCGAGTGTGTCGGATCAAAAAATGCCAGCGATATAACCGTTGGCTGGGTACTTGTGCACATTAGTCGCAGCGTCGGTAACTTCCCTGGCGACAGCCCGCAAGCCTGCTCGTTTGCCTGCAATCAAAATTTAAGTCAATGAAAAATCTGGCTTTTTTTTATTGGTGAAAAAATCGTCAGTTTGACTGCGGCCCCCATGCCATGGGCCTTTGCGCGAGTTAAAGGCGGGTTGTCCACTGAGTTATCCACAGCTTCTGTGGATTGTCCCAAGCGCT
Organism: Pseudomonas sp. R4-35-07; assembly: GCF_003852235.1. Lineage (NCBI taxonomy): Bacteria > Pseudomonadati > Pseudomonadota > Gammaproteobacteria > Pseudomonadales > Pseudomonadaceae > Pseudomonas > Pseudomonas sp. R4-35-07. Next base: position 4,094,933 of record NZ_CP027732.1, on the reverse strand, counting down.
TGCTCTAGAACGGGCGTGCCGGGTTTTTTCAGCTTTACCTGTACGAAAAAAAGAGTAGAGTGGCGCGCCTTCCGTCCTGTCCCACAGTGCTTTATGAAGTTTCGCTCAGTATCACCTTCTGTTACCGACAATCCCCAGACTGTTACCGTGCCCAAGCGCTTTTCTTTGAAAGTCGCCTTGTGGCTCCTCGACAGCCCGCGCCTGGGACAAAGTACCAACGTCAAGCACCTGGCTGGCCGCCTGCTCAAGCAGCCTGCCCGCGAAGGCGTGGTGGCCGCGCAGAGCCGCCTGGGCCAATTGATGTGCCGTGAATGCGAAAATGCCCGCGACCGACGCATCGGCCAGGACCTGTTGCGTTCGGCGGCCCGCGCCGGCGACCGTCGCGCCCAGCGCGAACTGGGCCAGGTCGAAGACTGAGCTGTCCTCCCGGGCATTGCTTAGTTAACCTTGCTCTTTTTTGGTGATGGCAGAAATGGCTATGGTTTTCGACTGGACCAGTGTCGCCCTGGGGCTTGCTGGCGCCGCGCTGCCGTTATTGGCGTTGTGCTGGCAGATTCAACGACGGCTGACCGCGCGCACCACCGGCTGGGAACTGCTGGAAGAGCGCCTGGCGACCGCGCAATTGGCCCAGGAAGGGCTTGCTGCCCAACTGGACGCCAGCCGCGACGAGATCAGCGATCTGAGCCACGCCAATGCCGCCAAGCAGGCCGACCTGGCTGCGGTGCGCCGCGAAGTCGAGCTGTTGCAGATCGACCGCGATAACGCCCGCGACGCCGCCCACGCCTGGAACCTGGACCGCAGCGCCAAGGAAACCGAGCTGCGCCGGCTTGACGCCTTGGCCGCCGCCTTGCGCGCCGAGCTGCGTGAACAGCAGGACAGCCATCAACAACGCCTCGCCGATCTGCAGGGTTCCCGGGACGAGCTGCGCGCGCAGTTCGCCGAATTGGCCGGGAAGATTTTCGATGAGCGTGAGCAACGCTTTGCCGAAACCAGCCAGGAGCGCCTGGGGCAGCTACTGGACCCGCTCAAGGAGCGCATCCAATCCTTCGAGAAGCGCGTTGAAGAAAGCTACCAGAACGAAGCCCGCGAGCGCTTTTCCCTGGCCAAAGAGCTTGAACGCCTGCAGCAATTGAACCTGCGCCTGTCGGACGAAGCCACCAACCTGACCCGCGCCCTCAAAGGCCAGAAAACCCAGGGTAATTGGGGCGAGCTGATTCTGGAGCGGGTGCTGGAGCATGCGGGTCTGGAGAAAGGCCGCGAATACCAGACCCAGGTCAGCCTCAAAGGCCCGGATGGCGAACGCTTCCAGCCCGACGTGCTGATCATGTTGCCGGGCGACAAGCAGGTGGTGGTGGACTCCAAGGTCAGCCTGACCGCCTATCAGCAGTACGTTGCTGCGGATGACGAAGTGATTGGCCAGGCGGCGTTGAAGCAGCATGTGCTGTCCTTGCGCAATCACGTCAAAGGTTTGGCCAGCAAGGATTACAAGCGCCTGGAAGGTTTGCACAGCCTGGATTTCGTGCTGCTGTTCGTGCCGATTGAGGCGGCGTTTTCCGCAGCGCTGCAAGCCGAGCCGAACCTGTTCCAGGAAGCCTTCGACCGTCATATCGTGATTGTCAGCCCCACCACCTTGCTCGCCACCCTGCGGGTGATCGACAGCCTGTGGAAGCAGGAACGCCAGAGCCAGAACGCCCGGGAAATTGCCGAGCGCGCCGGTTGGCTGTATGACAAGTTCGTGTTGTTTATCCAGGATCTGGACGAAGTGGGTAACCGCTTGCAGCAGCTGGACAAGGCTTACAGCGCGGCGCGTAACAAGCTGACCGATGGACGCGGGAATCTGGTCAGCCGCACCGAGCAACTGCGCCTGCTGGGCGCGCGCGCCAGCAAAAGCCTGCCGGCGGATTTGCTCGAGCGCGCGATGACCGATTCGGATGGCGTAGCGCATTCCCCTGAATAAACATGATCAAAATGTGGGAGGGGGCTTGCCCCCGATTGCAGTGTGTCAGTCAACAAATCCATTGCTGATGCACAGCTATCGGGAGCAAGCCCCCTCCCACATTTTTTACCGAGTACATCCCGCCTACAGAGGCAGGTGCCTACTTAGCAGCGCCCGCAATGCCGCCGGCTTCACTGGCTTGGCCAGGTAATCCAGCCCCGCTCCATGCACCTGCGCCACCATTTCCGGGCGCCCGTCTGCACTGATCACCACGCCGGGAATCGGCTCGGCCAATTGCGCCCGCAGCCAACTCATCAGTTCGGTGCCGGTTTCGCCGTGGTCCAGGTGATAATCCACCAGCGCCAGTTGCGGGCGCATGCCGTCGGCCAACAGGGCCGCGCACTCGGCCTGGCCGGTAGCGGTCCAGACTTCGCAGCCCCAGCGCGTAAGCAGGCTGCGCATGCCGATCAGGATACTTTCCTCGTTGTCCACACACAGCACCCGTGCGCCGCTCAAGGGCACACCGTTTTCTACGGTGGCCTTCGGCTGCGGGCTGACCTGGCTGCGCGCCAGCGGCACACGCACGCTGAACACGCTGCCTTTGCCCGGCCATGAGCGTACGTTCAGGCGGTGGCCCAGCACGCGGCACAGGCCGTCGGCGATCGCCAAGCCCAGGCCCAGGCCTTTTTCGGCGCGGGTCTGGTGGCTGTCGAGGCGCTTGAACTCTTCGAAAATCACTTTCTGTTTATCCGGCGGGATGCCAGGGCCACGGTCCCAGACCTCCAGGCACAAATGGCCCTGGCGCCGACGCACGCCCAGCAGCACCGGGCCATCGGCATAGCGGAAGGCGTTGGTCAGGAAATTCTGCAGGATTCGTCGTAACAATTTGATGTCGCTGTCCACCCGCAGGCGACTGCCGCGCAAACGGAAGCGCAAGCCCTGTTCATGGGCGAGTGCCTTGAATTCGGCGCCCAGGGTGTCGAATAACTCGTTGAGGACAAACGGCTGGCGTTGGGGATTGATCTTGCCGTTTTCCAGGCGCGAGATATCCAGCAAGTCGCTGATCAAGTCCTCGGCCGAGCGCAGTGAACTGTCCAGGTGCTGCACCAGTTGCCGGGCCTCGCTCGAGAGGCCTTCATGCTGGTGGGAAAGGGCGGCGGAGAACAGCCGCGCGGCGTTCAGCGGTTGCATCAGGTCATGGCTGACGGCCGCCAGAAAACGGGTCTTCGACTGGCTGGCGGACTCGGCCACGCCCTTGGCCTCGGTCAGCGCGACGTTGAGTTGCGACAGTTCATGGGTGCGCTCGGTCACCCGTTGTTCCAGGCCTTCATTGGCCTCGGTCAGCGCTTGTGCGGCTTCGCGGAACGCGGTGATGTCGGTGAAACTCATGACGAAACCGCCACCGGGCATCGGATTGCCGATCAGCTCGATCACGCGCCCGTTGGGGAACAGGCGCTCGGAGGTATGCGCACGGCCCTGGCGCATCCAGTGCAGGCGTCGCGCCACATGCACTTGGGCTTCACCGGGGCCACACAGGCCGCGCTCGGCGTTGTAGCGAATAATGTCGGCAATCGGCCGGCCGACACTGATCAAACCGTCGGGGTAGTTGAACAGCTCCAGGTAGCGTCGGTTCCAGGCCACCAGCTTGAGCGACTGGTCGACCACGCTGATGCCCTGGGTGATGTTCTCGATCGCGCCTTGCAGCAGGGCGCGGTTGAACTGCAGCACCTCGGACGCTTCGTCGGCGATGCGGACTACGTCCTCCAGCTGCATTTCCCGCCCTTCAATCGCCGCTTTCACCACTGCTCGCGTCGAGGACGCACCGAGCACGCCCGCCAGCAAACGCTCGGTGTGGGCGATCCAGTCGTTGTCGGCATTCTGGTTGGGGTTGAAGCCTTTGCCCTGGCGATAGGCGAAACGGATGAAGCTCTGCTGCGCCCGTTCTTCGCCGACAAAGCGTGCGGACAAGCTGAGCAGGTCGCTGATCTGTACCGACAACATGGAACGGGTGCTGGTGCGCTGGCTGGTTTCCTGGCCGATGAAGCGGCCGGCCTGCCAATGCTCGGACACCCGCGTGCGCGACAGCATCGACACCCACACGAACAGCGTGAAATTACCGGCAAGCGAGAATACGGTGCCCAAGGTCAGTGAGGTCACGGAAAACCCGAACGGGTGCGAGTGCATCCAGGTCAGGCCGGGGAAAAGGCTCAGCGACCAGCCCAGGCTTTTCGCGGTAACCGGTAGGACCAGGGTGTAGAACCACAGGAAGGTACCCGCCGCCAAGCCCGCAAAAACCCCGCGCCGGTTGGCCTGCTTCCAGTAGAGCGCGCCGAGCATCGCCGGTGCCAGCTGGGTCACGGCGGCAAAGGCGATCTGGCCGATGGTCGCCAGGCTTGCGGTGGAGCCCAGCAGCCGGTAACTCACATAGGCCAGCAACAGGATGATCACGATGCTGACCCGGCGCACCGACAGCATCCAATGGCGGAACACTTCAAAGGGCCGTTCGGCGCTGGAGCGGCGCAGCAGCCAGGGCAGCAGCATGTCGTTGGAGACCATGGTCGACAAGGCGATGCTAGCCACGATCACCATGCCGGTGGCCGCCGAGGCACCGCCGATGAACGCGAGTACCGCGAGGGCCGGGTGGGCTTCGGCCATCGGCAGGCTGATCACGTAGGAGTCCGGCAGCACCGAACCGGGCAACAGCATCTTGCCGCCCAGGGCGATGGGCACCACGAACAGCGCGGCGAGGATCAAATACGCCGGGAACACCCATTTGGCCAGGCGCAAATCCTGCGGGTCGATATTCTCCACTACCGTCACATGAAATTGCCGGGGCAGGCAGATGATCGCCATCATCGCGACGCCGGTCTGCACCACCATCGACGGCCAATTGATGGTCTCTTTCCAATATTCCTCCAGGCGCGGTGCAAGCATCGCCTGGCTGAACAGATCGCCGAAACCGTCGTACAGCCCGTAGGTCACAAACGCACCGACCGCCAGAAACGCGAACAGCTTGACCAAGGATTCAAAGGCAATCGCCAGCACCATGCCCCGGTGGTGTTCGGTGGCGTCGAGGTTGCGCGTACCAAACACGATGGTGAACAGCGCCAGCACCAGCGACACAATCAGCGCGGTGTCCTGGGCCCGGGTGCCCGTGGTGTCGGGCCCGGAGCCGATCAACAGGTTCACGCCGAGCACGATGCCCTTGAGCTGCAGGGCGATATAGGGCAATACGCCAACCAGGCAGATCAACGCGACCACGACCGCCAGGGATTGGGATTTGCCGTAGCGCGCGGCGATAAAGTCGGCGATGGAGGTGATGTTTTCCTGCTTGCTGATCAGAATCATCTTCTGCAGCACCCAGGGCGCCAGCACCAGCAACAGCACCGGTCCCAGGTAGATCGGCAAGAACGCCCAGAGCTGTTCGGCAGCCTGGCCTACGGCGCCGAAGAAGGTCCAGCTGGTGCAATACACGGCGAGCGACAGGCTATAGACCCACGCACGCACGCGCGGCGGCAGCGGCGCATGGCGACGGTCACCGTAAAAGGCGATGGCAAACATGATGGCCATATAGGCCAGGGCAACGGCGGCGATCAGCCCGCTGGACAGCGTCATGGTAACTCCGAGCATAGAAACACCGGGCATTCCGGGCCCGGTTGGACAGTCTCGCATGATGCCCGGGGTTAGTCAGTGTCGACCAAGGTCGTGTGAGGGCGAATGTCGCAGGTGTGTTCAGCGAGGGGGCAGGGTTTTCTGGCGCAGGATGTAAATCGTCACCAGCACCGCGCTGGTCAGCATGAAGCCGCGTGCCCACGGCAATGGCACCAGGTAGCAGGAAATGGCGATGCTCAGCCACATCAAGCCGATGGCGTAGACCTTGCCCTTGAGCGGGATACCGTTACCGTCGAGGTAATCACGAATCCAGGGGCCCAGGCGCGGGTGGTCCACCAGCCAATGGTAGAAACGCGGGGAGCTTCGAGCAAAGCAGGCGGCAGCCAGCAGTAGAAAGGGGGTAGTCGGCAATACCGGCAGGAAAATGCCGATCACCCCAAGCGCTACGCTCAGCAAGCCGATGGCCAGCAATGCGTAACGCAGGAGCGGCGAACGCTTGCCCATGGGGTCCACGGGCAAGCGACTCAGTGGTGACGTGGCTTGAGGATCGCCGGTTTTTCGTCAGGCGCGTTGCACAGCAGGTACAGCGCGGTGAGGGCTTCGGGGATCTGCACGATCATATCGTCCATCAGGTTGGCGTCGGCGGCGATATCGGAAAACTCCGGCTGGTCGTCGAACAGGCCCGAACCGACCATGATCGGCAGCAGCATTTCGCTGACTTCTTCCTCGGCGGTTTCGAACCAGGCGGCTTCGCGCAGGAATACGCCTTCCATGAAACCGATGCACCAGCCGCGAAGGTCGGAGTCGTCCGGGTCTTCACCCAGGTCCAGCTCGCAAGGCAGCTCGAATTCTTCATCGGAGGCCAGTTGGCGACCGATGTGGGCCTTGAGGGCCAGCAGGGTGGCTTCGATTTCTTCGCGCTGGGCGTCGTCGGCGTAGTGAGGCTCTTCGGCGAACAGCGCGTCGATCCATTCACGCTCGGGCACGTCTTCGGAGCAGATCGACAGGGCGGTCAGGTAGCCGTGGGCGGCCACGTAGTCCAGCGCCTCGTCATGCAGCTCATCGGCGTCGAGGAAGGCTTGCAGGCGGGTTAGTTGCTCAGCGAAGGACATTGAAGGGCTACCTTGGGAATAAACGATGCTGAATTCTAGGCTTTCTTGAGCGCCCAGGCCAGCCGCACGGCATTTTTGCGCGGTTTTAGACAGAGGCGGTCTATTCGTCAGTCGCGCCCTTTGCCGGTGAACGCTCGGGTATACTGCCGCGTTTTGTGATGCCCCTGCAGGCTACGCAGCACTCCGGGAAAACTTCGCTTACGGATTATTTTCCATGAAAGCGGGTTTTTTCGGCCAGCCTGTACAGAGGGATTTGCGCACCATTTTGGAGTTTTACATGCTCGAGCAGGCTCAACGCGTCCTCAAGGACATCTTCGGCTACGACAGTTTTCGTGGCCGCCAGGGTGCGATCATTGAGCGCGTGGCCAATGGCGGCGATGCCCTGGTCCTGATGCCGACCGGTGGCGGCAAATCGTTGTGCTTCCAGGTGCCGGCGCTGTTGCGCAATGGCCTGGCTGTGGTGGTGTCGCCGCTGATCGCATTGATGGACGATCAGGTCGCCACCCTGGAAGAACTCGGCGTCGCCGCCGCTGCCTTGAACTCCACCCTGAGTGCCGAGCAGCAGCGCGACCTGGCGGCGCGGATCAAGCGCGGCGAAGTGAAGATGCTTTACCTGGCACCGGAGCGGCTGGTGCAGCCGCGCATGCTGGCGTTCTTGCAGAGCCTGGAAATTGCCCTGTTCGCCATCGACGAAGCTCACTGCGTGTCGCAGTGGGGCCACGATTTTCGCCGCGAGTACCTGCAGCTGGGCCAACTGGCGGAGCTGTTCCCTGATGTGCCGCGTATCGCCCTGACCGCCACCGCCGACAAGCGTACCCGCGAAGAGATCGTCGAGCGCCTGCATTTGCAGAACGCCGAGCGCTTCCTGTCGAGCTTCGACCGGCCGAATATTTTCTACCGCATCGTGCCCAAGGAGCAGCCGCGCAAGCAGTTGCTGGCCTTCCTCTCGGAGCGGCGCAGCGATGCGGGTATCGTCTATTGCCTGTCACGCAAGAAGGTCGATGAAGTCGCCGCGTTCCTCTGTGAACAAGGCTACCCGGCGCTGCCTTATCACGCCGGCCTGCCCAATGAAACGCGCTCGGCACACCAGAAGCGCTTTCTCAACGAGGAAGGCCTGATCATGGTGGCGACCATCGCCTTCGGCATGGGGATCGACAAATCCAACGTGCGTTTCGTGGCGCACATGGACCTGCCCAAGTCCCTCGAGGCTTATTACCAGGAAACCGGCCGCGCCGGCCGTGACGGCCTGCCGGCGGATGCCTGGATGGTCTACGGCCTGCAAGATGTGGTGATGCTCAAGCAGATGCTGCAGAACTCCGAAGGCGATGAGCGCCACAAGCGCCTGGAGCAGCACAAACTCGACGCCATGCTCTCGCTGTGCGAAGAGACCCGCTGCCGCCGCCAGACGCTTCTGGCGTATTTCGACGAAGACATGCCGCAACCGTGCGGCCACTGCGACAACTGCATCGACGGTGTGCAGACCTGGGACGCCACCGAGCCGGCGCGCCAGGCATTGTCGACGATCTACCGCACCGGCCAGCGCTATGGCGTGGGCCATCTGGTGGATGTGTTGCTGGGCAAGGACAACGAAAAAATCCGCAGCTTTGGCCACGAGAAACTCTCGGTCTATGGCGTCGGCAAGGCCCGCGCCGAAGGCGAATGGCGCTCGCTGTTCCGCCAGATGGTCGCGCGCGGGCTGGTCGACATCGATATCGAAGGCTACGGCGGCCTGCGCTTGAACGACAGTTGCCGGCCTTTGCTCAAGGGCGAAGTCAGCCTGGAGCTGCGCCGCGACCTCAAGCCGCAGACCACCGCCAAGAGCAGCACCAGCCAGGCCAGCCAGCTGGTGCGTGGCGAAGAGCGCGAACAGTGGGAAGCCTTGCGTACCCTGCGGCGCAAACTGGCGCAGGAACACAGCGTGCCGCCGTATGTCATCTTCCCTGACTCTACATTGCTGGAGATGCTTCGCGAGCAGCCCACCACCATGGCGGAGATGGCCAGGGTCAGCGGTGTGGGCGCGCGCAAGCTGGAGCGTTATGGCCAGGCATTCCTCGAAGTACTCGGCGGCCAGGTCGAAGCACCGAAGGAAATCGCCGATATTCGCCACGAGCTGATCAGCCTGGCTCGCGCCGGCATGACCCCGATCCAGATCGCCGGCCAGCTGCAATGCTCGGAAAAGAACGTGTACACGTTGCTGGCCGAAGCCATCGGCAAGCAGCAATTGTCGTTGGAGCAGGCTCTTGATTTGCCTGAAGATTTGCTTGGTGAAATCCAGGATGCATTTCTCGACGGGGAAGGCGAATTGCCACCTGTCGCGGAAATCACGCCGTTGTTTACCGGGCGTGTTCCCGAGGGCGTTTTGTACTGCGTACGCGCTGCCTTGCAGTCTGAATTCGAAATTTAGTGTGCCAATTACGACAATGTAACGAATCAGTACATACGGGGCCTTGCCTACTGGCATGGCTCATGCTTAGCTGACTAATAATTAGCCACACTTTGTTTTCAGTCTAAAACATGAGTTTTTTATGCCGTTAACCGATCAACACCGATTTGGCATGCAGTTGGCGCAAATGTCCCGAGGTTGGCGCGCCGAGCTGGACCGCCGTCTCGCGGGGCTGGGCTTGTCCCAGGCGCGATGGCTGGTGCTGCTGCACCTGGCCCGTTTTACCGAAGCACCGACTCAGCGTGAACTGGCACAAAGTGTCGGGGTAGAAGGACCGACCCTGGCGCGTCTGCTCGACAGCCTGGAAGGCCAAGGCCTGGTTCAACGCCAGGCGGTAGTGGAAGACCGCCGCGCCAAACGTATTCTGTTGTGTGACACCGCTCGGCCCCTCATCGACCAGATCGAGACCATCGCCACGGCGTTGCGCCATGAACTGTTTGTTGGGGTGGACGAAGAGGATTTGCGCGTATGCATGCGCGTGCACGGGCACATCCTGGCGAATCTGGAAAAGTCCTGATTCCAGGTTCAGTGAAGATCAAAAATGTGGGAGGGGGCTTGCTCCCGATAGCGGTGGGTCAGCTACAGAATTGCTGACAGATACTCTGCTATCGGGAGCAAGCCCCCTCCCACATTTATTCTGCGTTGTGTCAGAAAGTCTGGCCCAGGTTCAGATACACCGCTTTCTGGTTGTCATCATTGAATCCATAACTGAAATTCAACGGCCCCAGCGGTGTATCAAAGCCCAGGAAAACGCTCGCCGCGTTGATATACCCGCTGTCGAACTGGTTATCGTTGTTCCACGCCCGGCCCCGTTCCACCGAAGCTCCCAGGTACAACGGGAAATCCAACGGCAGGTACGAGCGCGGTGTCAGCCGGCGGTAGTACACCGCGCGCATCAGGCTGACGTTCTGGCCCGAGATCGCGTCCTCGCGAAAGCCTGACAATTGCCGTGCGCCACCCAGCAGGAAGCTGGAGACCACCACGTCGGATTTGTCCAGGGTGCGTCCGTAGCGTCCGCCCAGGATCAGCGTGTCGGGGCCGTGGCTCATGGCTTTGTCCAGCTTGAACTCCCATTGGCGGTAGCGCTGGTCGGAACCCAGCCCCGGCTCGAACTCACGGTAAGCCAGGGCGATGTCTTCGCCGGTGTGCGGGAAGTACACGTTATCGAAAGAGTCGAACGAGTATTTCAGCTCATAGAAGCCCTCACTGAAACTCACGCTCGGCAGGTCGCGGTCGCCGATACGCACGTCCGCCTTGCCCCAGGCTTCGCCCACGCCAAAGCGAATCTCGCCGCTGTTGCCGATCTGCCGCCCGACGTTCAAGCCGAAACCGTAGCGCTCCAGCCGATATTCCGAGATGGGGTCGTTGTCCATGATCAGCTCGACATTCTGCGCCTGGGCACGGATATAGGGCGCGACGAAGTAGCGTGAGCCCGTGTCCATCGGTTGGTAGAACTCGCTGTACAGCTCCTGGCGATCACCGATCTGCACCCGCGTCAGCCATTCGGCGCCGAGGCGGTTGATGCCGTTCATCCGATAGCTGGCGCCAAGGTTGAAGGCGCTGTCGCCGCGCATGTCATCCGACAGGTTCAACCCCAGGCGCAGGTAGTCGGTGCCGCTGCGCTTGCCGCGTGCGCTGATGACCAGGGTATTGTCCTTGGCTTTTTTCACCACGCGGTATTGCACCTGCTCGAAGTAGTCCAAGCCGTACAGCGTGCCCATGTCCGATTGCAGGCGGCCGAGGTTGAGCGGTTCGCCCAGCTCCTGGCGGATGTAATAGCGGATCACGTCGTCGCTGACTTTGGAGTCGTTTTCCACCTTGATCGCGGTAATGATCGGGGTGCGTTCGCCGGGCGTGCGCGCGGCGGTCAGTTGCGGGTCTACCGGTTCGGCGGGGCGCAGGTGCGCCAGGCGCAGGTCGAGGGCACGCGTGGCGCGGTAGCCGGCATCGATCATGTCCTTGGCGCGGCCGAAATCCGTCACGCCGTAGGCTGCCAGGGACGGTTGGATCAACACGTCCCTGGGGTGCAAGGCCTTGAGTTGTTCCTCGGAATTGCGCCGCGTCATCAAGGTGATGGACTGGTTGAGCACATCGACCACGGTTGCCAATTGCTTGCGTGAGCGCAGCGGTGTGCCGATGTCCACCACGATGGCGATGTCGACGCCCATTTCCCGCGCCACATCCAGGGGAATATTGTCGGTCATGCCGCCGTCCACCAGCAGGCGCCCGTCCAGCTCTACCGGGGCGAACACGGCCGGGATCGACATGCTGGCGCGTATCACCTGGGGCAGGTGGCCCTTGCTGAACACCACTTTTTCGCCGGTGGTGATGTCGGTGGCCACGGCCCGGAACGGAATTGGCAGCTTGTCGAAATTACGCGTGTTGCTGCTGTGGGCGAACATGCTTTCCAGCAGCAATGCCAGGTTCTGGCCCTGGATCACGCCCAGCGGCAGGCCGAGGCTGCCGTCGTCGCGAAAGCTGAGTTTCTGTTTGACCAGGAAATCGCGGTCATCCTGCTTGCGCCTGAATGGCACGTCTTCCCTGGGCGGTGCGTCGGACAATGCCTGCTGCCAGTCGATATTCAGGGCGAGCTTTTCCAGCTCGTCGATCTTGTAGCCCGAGGCATACAGCCCGCCAATCACCGCGCCCATGCTGGTGCCGGCAATCGCATCAACCTGGATGCCCTGTTCTTCCAAAGCCTTGAGCACACCGATATGGGCCAGGCCACGGGCGGCGCCGCCCGACAGCACCAGGCCGATTTTCGGGCGTGGGCTTTCAACGGCGTCGGCGAGAAGGGGGAGCAGGCAGAGGAACAGGCAGGACAACAGGCGGCGCATCATGAATCTCGAGGCTGGGCGATAAAGGCCGGTATTATAGCCATGCGATCCACTGACGCCGTCACGCAGGAGCCTTTCACGTTATGTCCGCAAGCAAACCCGAGATCGTTATCACCTATTGCACCCAGTGTCAGTGGCTGTTGCGTGCCGCCTGGCTGGCCCAGGAATTGTTGAGTACGTTTGCCGAGGATTTAGCCAAGGTGTCCCTGGCGCCCTCAACCGGCGGCGCGTTTCGCATCACCTGCGACAACGTACAGATCTGGGAGCGCAAGGCCGATGGCGGTTTCCCGGAGGCCAAGGTGCTCAAGCAGCGCGTGCGCGATCAGATCGACCCGCAGCGCGACCTTGGGCATAACGACCGTACGCCGTGACGTCAGGCCGCAGCCGGCGGCTTGGCCTGGCTGGCGCTGCCCATCAGGCCGGAAAGCACGATGGCGACGATGATCAGTGCGCCGCCCAGCAGCATGCGCAAGGTGGGCGTCTCGGCGAACAGTAGCCAGGCCACGGTGATGCCGTAGACCGGTTCCATGGCAAACACCACCGACGCGGTGCGCGCCTTGATCACCGCGAGGCTGGCGACAAACAGGCTATGGGCCAGGCCGGTACAGAACACGCCCAGCAGGCCGATCCACAGCCAGTCCAGCGCACGCACGTCCGCAAGCCCCGGTGCCGCCACGGGCAGCAGGCAGACTGCGACCACCACGTTCTGGCACAACGCGGCCTGTACCGCCGGAATGCGTCCGGAGCTGGCGCGGTTGTTCAATGACAACAAGGCGAACAGCAGCCCCGACGCGATGCCCCAGAGCAAGCCGCCCGTGGCGTCGCTGGCCAGGTTGAAGTCCGGGGTCACCAGAACCAGGCCGATGCTGACCAGCGCTACCAGCACCATTTCATTGGCGCGAATCCGCTCGCGGAAGATCAGCCCTTCAAGGATCACCGTGAAGGCCGGGAAGGCGGCAAACCCCAACGTTGCCACCGCCACCCCGGCGACCTTGACCGCGATGAAGAATGTCACCCAGTGCGCGGCAAGCAGCACGCCGCTGACCAGCAGGCGGCGCCAGTCGCGCATCTGCAGGTTTCTCCAGGGCGCATTGCTGGCAAAGCGCGCGAAGACCGCCAGGGCAATCACCGCAAATGCGGCCCGCCCGAATACGATGATGGACGGTGAGGCGGCCGCCAGTTTGCCGAATACACCGGTGAGGCCAAACATCAATGCGCCGATATGCAGGGCGCCGAGGGCTGAGCGGGGAGTCATTGCGATGCCTACCAATGGAAGTGACAATCAGTCTAGAGGTTTGGCGAAAAGGGCGTCTGTCGTGCGGCTCGCGATTTTTAGCGCGAAACTCTTCCTATGACGTTCGCCGCATTGTGCCCGGCGAGGCGCCAAACTCGCGCAACATGGCTGCAGCGAAGGCACTTTGCGAGCGGTACCCCACGCGTGCGGCGATCTCACCAACGGGCAGCGGCGTCTCGCGCAGTAGGGTCAATGCCATTTGCAGGCGCTGGTTGCGCACGTAATCCATGGGGGTCTGCCCGCATTCGACCATGAAGCGCGCGTGCAAACGCGCAACCGACAGGCAGGCAATCCGTGCCAGGTCCGCGACATGCAGCGGGTGAGCGGCGTGGCGTTCGATATGCGCGTTGAACGCGGCATAAGGCAGGCGCCGCCCCGGTGGTGGCATCGCTTGCGGATGATTGAGGCTGGCGAGCAGCAGCAACGCGCCTTGCTGGGCGATCACTGGATCATGTATCGGGCTGCCAGCCAGCCATTGCACTAACTGGTGCTGTCGCGAATCCAGCGCCAGTCGGGCCGGCCGGTCGAGCAGGCGGCGACTGGCATCGGCGTGGTCACCCAATGTTTGCAACAGCCAATGCTCGGTTGGCACATCCAGCACCAGGCAGCGGCTACCCTCGCGGCTGCCGCAGGCGTGGTGAGCGGCAAAGGGCAGGATCATCACGCTGCTTTCCTGCACTTGGTTGCCGCAGCCATCCACTTCGAAATCCAGGCGCCCGGACAGGCCGAACACTAATTGCGCATGGTCATGGCTATGGGCGATGGGGGCATCGGTGTACTGGCGAAGCGTAAGACTGGGGCTCATTGCGCTCTCCTGGGCGGCAAGTCCCCAGTCTACATCGCTTAAGGGCGGCCAAGCGTTGTCATCAGACTGAAGCACAGCTGTCATGGGCTATTCACTGCCAGGGCGCAAGCTCGCGAAAACAGCGTCGAGGGACCCCCATGACCCGTGCCGAACTCGCCAAGCCCAGCCGCAAGCAACGGGTGCGTACCCTGTGGATTTCCGATGTGCACCTGGGCACTCGGGATTGCCAGGCTGAGCACTTGTCGCACTTTCTCAAGGGCTACCACGCCGACAAGGTGTATCTGGTCGGCGACATTATCGATGGCTGGAAAATGCGTGGCGGCATGTATTGGCCGCAAGCCCACACCAACGTCATTCGCCGCCTGCTGACCATGGCCAAACGCGGCACCGAGGTGATTTACGTCACCGGCAACCATGACGAGTTTCTAAGGCGCTATTCCAAGCTGATCCTGGGCAATATCCAACTGGTGGACGAGGCCGTGCACGTGACCGCCGACGGTCGCCATCTGCTGGTAATCCATGGCGATCAGTTCGATGTGATCACCCGTTATCACCGCTGGCTCGCCTTCCTGGGCGACTCGGCCTACGAGTTTACCCTTACCTTGAACCGCTGGCTCAATCACTGGCGAGCGCGCTATGGCTACGGGTATTGGTCGCTCTCGGCTTACCTGAAACACAAGGTGAAAACCGCCGTGAGTTTTATCAGCGATTTCGAAGAGGCCATCGCCCACGAAGTGACCAAGCGGGAGTTGCACGGGGTGGTGTGCGGGCATATTCACCATGCCGAAATCCGCAAGGTAGGGGAGGTGGATTACCTCAATTGCGGCGATTGGGTGGAGTCGTGCACGGCGCTGATCGAGCACTGGGATGGGCATATCGAGTTGTATCGGCTGGCGGATGCGCAGGCCAGGGACGCGCAGTTGAAGGCCGAGATGGTCACGAGCTGAAGGTCCTGACTCGGTCAAAATGTGGGAGGGGGCTTGCTCCCGATAGCGGAATGTCAGCCAGCTTATCTCTAGCTGATCCACCGCCATCGGGGGCAAGCCCCCTCCCACATTTAGTTCCCGGTTTATTCAGTTGGAGACGTCGGCGATGGCCTGGGCCAGCAGCGTCAAGCGCGTGGCGTCCACCCCCGCCACATTGGCCCGTCCCGTACTGACCATATACACACTGTGCTTTTCACGCAGTTGCTGGACCTGTTCGGCACTCAACCCGGTATAGGAAAACATCCCACGCTGCGTCCCGATATGCGCATACCGCTCGGCCAGGCCGTGGGGTGCCAGCGCGTCCACCAGCCCGGCGCGCAACTGCGCGATGCGCGAACGCATGGCCTCGACTTCATCGCTCCACTGCTGTTTCAGCTCGGCATCGCCGAGGATGGTCGCGACCACGGCGGCGCCATGATCCGGCGGCGTTGACCACAGATTACGCGCGATATTGGCCAGTTGACTGCGCACATCCGTAAGCTTTTGCGCATCGGCCGCACACACGATCAAGGCGCCAACGCGGTCGCGGTACAAGCCAAAGTTTTTCGAGCACGAACTGGTGATCAACACTTCCGGCAGTTCGGCGGCGAACAAGCGCACCGCCCAGGCGTCCTGCTCCAGGCCGTCGCCAAAACCTTGGTAGGCAAAATCGATCAGCGGCAGCAATTGGCGCTCGCGCACAATCTGCAGCACCTGGCGCCAGTCATCCTGGGACAGGTCGAAGCCGGTCGGGTTATGGCAGCAGGCGTGCAGCAAGACCACGTCGCCCTCGGGCACGCCGGACAGGGTGGCAAGCATCGCCGCCACATCCAGGCGATTGTCGCTGCCCACATAAGGGTAGTGACTGACCTTCAGCCCGGCTTTGGCGAAAATGGTTTCATGGATCGGCCAGGTCGGGTCGCTCAGCCACACGCCACGGCCGGGCAGGTTGTGGGCGATAAAATCGGCGCTCAGGCGCAGGGCCCCGGTGCCACCTGGCGTCTGGGTAGCGCCGGCACGCTGTTCACGCAGCAGCGCCGAATCGGCGCCAAGCACCAGTGCGCTGATCAGTGCGCCGAACGCAGCATCGCCGTGACCGCCGATGTAGGTCTTGGTGGTTTGCCTATCGACCAGGCGTTGCTCGGCGAGTTTTACCGAGTGCGGAATCGGCGTCAGGCCTTGGTCGTCCTTGTAGACGCCCACGCCCAAATCGAACTTGTTCGGGTTGGCATCCTGGGCATACAGGTCCATCAGCCCGAGGATCGGGTCGCCGGGCACGCGGCCAATCGCGTCGAAATGCATTACTTGCGGCCCTCGGCGCTGTTGGCCACTTCATCGGTGCGCGCGGCCATGATGAAGTCGTTGCGGTGCAGGCCCTTGATGGAGTGGCTCCACCAGGTCACGGTGACTTTGCCCCATTCGGTGAGCAGGCCAGGGTGATGGCCTTCGGCTTCGGAGATTTCACCCACGGCGTTAGTGAAGGCCAGGGCGAACTTGAAGTTCTTGAACAGGAAAACCTTTTCCAATTGCATCACGCCGTCGCGCACTTCGATGTTCCAGTCCGGGATCTGTTTGATCAGCACCGGCAGTTCTTCATCGCTGACTTGTGGGGCGTCGGCGCGGCAGGCTTCGCAATGGGCTTGGTTCAAGGTGGTCATGAAGGTGTCCTGAATTCGAATGATTGAAGGTCAGTGGCGTTACCCTAAAGCAACGCGGGGCCAGGGAACAGACTCACCTGGCGTTAAAACACAAGGTTCACGCGGCTTTGGGTTTGGGTGGCTGCTTTTGGGGTAAAGAGCGGGGCGTGCAGGCCCAACTGCATACCGCGCTCGACCATGCCCATGATGTCTTCCTGCGCCACGTCGAACAGGCGCTTGAGCTCGGGCAGCACGAAGTACAGCGGCTGCAGGATGTCGATGCGATACGGCGTGCGCATCGCCTCCAGCGGGTCGAAGGCCTGGTGTTCAGGCTCGTCCGACAGGCAATACACGCTTTCCTTGGGCGATGACAGAATACCGCCACCGTAGATGCGCCGGCCTTCTGGGGTATCCACCAAGCCAAACTCGATGGTCATCCAATACAGACGCGCCAGGTACACCCGCTGCTCCTTGGTGGCCGCCAGGCCGAGCTTGCCGTAGGTGTGGGTGAATTCGGCGAACCAGGGGTTGGTCAGCAGCGGGCAGTGACCAAAGATCTCGTGGAAAATATCCGGCTCTTGCAGGTAGTCCAGTTCCTCACGGGTACGAATGAAGGTCGCCACCGGAAACTGCTTGCTGGCAAGCAATTCGAAGAAGGTCTGGAAGGGGATCAGCGCCGGCACGCGGGCGACTTGCCAGCCGGTGGTGTCGGCCAGCACTTTGTTGATCTCGCCCAACTGTGGGATGCGATCCAGGGGCAGGCCAAGCTTGTCGATGCCGTCCAGGTATTCCTGGCAGGCACGGCCCTCGATCACTTTCAACTGGCGTGTGATAAGGGTGTTCCACACCGCGTGTTCTTCCGGCGGGTAGTGGATAAAACCTTGCGCATCGGGCTCGCGGGCCACGTAGTGCGTCTGCTTCATACGGTTCTCCTGCTAGGCATTCGTTCTTGTTATGTCCTGCTGTGTGTCTATTGATAACCCGCGTAGCGCAGGTTTTCAGCGGCTTCAAAGGCCTTTGAGTAGGAAAAATTACCGAATTTTGTAAACTATTCGTTACGGGTGCGACGCTCGTCGTTGCCTTAGGCTGGGAAAAGCGCCCGAGCTGTCACATAATCTTGACGACTATCTGCGCCCAGCGGCAAAAAGACGCGGCGCCTACCCACTTTTCGGGCCTTTTCATGCGTATCAAAGTGCATTGCCAGAACCGCATCGGCATCCTGCGGGACATCCTCAACCTGTTGGTGGAGTACGGCGTGAACGTCGCCAAGGGCGAGGTCGGCGGCGAGCATGGCAATGCCATCTACCTGTTCTGCCCAAACCTGGTGAACATGCAGTTCCAGGCGCTGCGCCCGCAGTTCGAGGCGATCGCCGGGGTATTCGGCGTGAAAAGGGTAGGGCTGATGCCCAGCGAGCGTCGGCACATGGAACTCAATGCGCTGCTGGGGGCCCTGGAGTTTCCGGTGCTGTCCATCGACATGGGCGGCTCCATCGTTGCGGCCAACCGTGCGGCGGCGCAGTTGCTCGGGGTGCGGGTGGACGAAGTGCCGGGCATTCCCCTGTCGCGCTACGCCGAAGACTTCGACTTGCCGGAACTGGTGCGCGCCAGCAAGTCGCGGATCAACGGGCTGCGGGTCAAGGTCAAGGGCGATGTGTTCCTGGCGGATATTGCGCCGCTGCAATCTTCCGAACACGATGACAGCGAAGCCATGGCCGGCGCGGTGTTGACCCTGCACCGCGCCGACCGGGTGGGCGAGCGTATCTACAACGTGCGCAAGCAGGAACTGCGCGGCTTCGACAGCATCTTCCAGAGTTCCAAGGTGATGGCCGCCGTGGTGCGCGAAGCCCGGCGCATGGCGCCGCTGGATGCACCGCTATTAATAGAAGGCGAAACCGGAACCGGCAAGGAACTGCTGGCCCGTGCCTGTCACCTCGCCAGCCCGCGCGGCCAGTCGCCATTGATGGCGCTCAACTGTGCGGGCTTGCCTGAGTCGATGGCCGAGACCGAGCTGTTTGGCTACGGCCCCGGCGCGTTCGAAGGCGCACGGGCCGAAGGCAAGCTCGGGCTGCTGGAACTGACCGCGGGCGGCACGTTGTTTCTCGATGGGGTGGGGGAAATGAGTGCACGCCTGCAGGTAAAACTGCTGCGCTTTCTGCAGGACGGGTGCTTTCGTCGCGTCGGCAGTGATGAAGAGGTGTACCTCGACGTGCGGGTGATCTGCGCGACCCAGGTCGACTTGTCCGAACTGTGCGCCCGTGGCGAATTTCGCCAGGACCTGTATCACCGCTTGAACGTACTGTCGCTGCATATCCCGCCCTTGCGCGAATGCCTGGACGGCCTCGGGCCATTGGTCGAGCACTTCCTCGATCAAGCCAGTCGGCAGATCGGTTGCCCACTGCCCAAATTGGCGCCGGCCGCGATGGACAAACTCAGCCACTATCACTGGCCGGGCAATGTGCGGCAGTTGGAAAACGTGCTGTTCCAGGCGGTTTCGCTGTGCGAGGGCGGGACGGTCAAGCTTGAGCATATTCGCTTGCCGGATTACGGCGTGCGCCAGCCGCTTGGTGATTTCTCGCTGGAAGGCGGGTTGGACGCCATCGTCGGGCGGTTTGAAAAGGCCGTGCTCGAAGCGCTGTATGCCGAGCATCCGAGCAGCCGGCAGCTGGGCAAGCGCCTGGACGTATCCCACACCACCATCGCCAACAAACTGCGCGATTACGAAATCCTCAAGGCTGGCAAATAACAACTGGCACAAATTGGTCCAAAACTGTGGGAGGGGGCTTGCTCCCGATAGCGGTGTGTCAGCCACAGAATGATGAACTGACCCACCGCCATCGGGAGCAAGCCCCCTCCCACATTGGATTTGTGTCGTCTACAAGGCCGAGGCTTGCCGTGAGCGGCAGTAGTCCGCCGTTTTTTCGACTCTCATCCACGCTCTAAATCTTGCCGCATACCCGCAAACCCCCGTCCCGCCTGCGCTTTAGCCAATTTTGAAAAGTTGGTTCGCAAATTGCTTAAGCCTCATCAGTACAGCGGTGGACGGCAAGCGTCCGTCAGAAAGAGGATAGAGCGTGGACAAGTACCTTTACGTGGCAATGACCGGCGCCAGCCAGAATGCTCTGGCGCAGAAGGCCCATGCCAACAATCTGGCGAACATTTCCACCAACGGTTTCCAGCGCGACCTGGAGCAGGCGCGGTCGATGCCGGTGTTCGGTGACAGCTTTCCGGCGCGGGCTTTTGCCCTGACCGAACGGCCAGCCACCGACTTCACGCCCGGCGCGATGATCGAAACCGGGCGTGACCTGGACGTGGCCGTCAGCGGCGACGGCTGGATGGCCGTGCAAACCCCGGATGGCAGCGAAGCCTACGTGCGCAGCGCCAGCATGAACGTGGATGCGCTCGGTGTTCTGCGGGCCGGCAACGGTATGCCGATCATGGGCAACGGCGGCCCGATTGCCGTGCCGCCCCAGCAGAAAATCGAAGTGGGCGCCGACGGCACCATCAGCATCCGCGCCATGGGCGAAGGCCCGCGGGTGATGGCCGAAGTGGACCGTATCAAGCTGGTCCAGCCCGACCTCAAGAACATGAACAAAGGCTTGGACGGCACCATCCACACCAAGGATGGCCAGCCGGCCCAGGCCGACGCGAACGTCAAGCTGACCTCGGGCTTCCTGCAGGCGAGCAACGTCAATGCGGTTGAGGAAATGACCGCGGTACTGGCGCTCTCCAAGCAGTTCGAGCTGCACATCAAGATGATGAACACCGCCAAAGAAGATGACCAGGCCATGACCCGCGTCTTGCAGATGAGCTAACAGCCTTGATTGGCTTTTAAATAAACAGCGCAGCACGGCGCCAACAAACAGGCGCACGAAGGAGAACAGCATGCTTCCGGCTCTATGGGTTGCCAAGACAGGCCTGTCCGCCCAGGACACTAACCTGACCACCATTTCCAACAACCTGGCGAACGTGTCGACCACGGGTTTCAAACGTGATCGCGCCGAATTCCAGGACTTGCTCTATCAGATCAAGCGCCAGCCGGGCGCCCAGTCGACCCAGGACAGCGAACTGCCGTCGGGCCTGCAACTGGGTACCGGTGTGCAGATCGTCGGCACCCAGAAAAACTTCAGCGCCGGTAACCTGCAACAGACCGGCCAGCCGCTGGACATGGCGATCAATGGCCGTGGCTTCTTCCAGATCCTGCAACCGGATGGCACGACCTCCTACACCCGTGACGGTACCTTCCACCTGGACTCCAACGGCCAGATCGTGACCGCCAATGGTTTTGCCCTGGAGCCAGCCGTGGTGGTCCCGGCAGACGCCAAGACCTTCACCGTCGGCAACGACGGCACCGTGTCCATCACCGTGGCCGGCAACCCTGCGTCGCAAGTGATAGGCAACCTGCAAACCGCCGACTTCATCAACCCGGCCGGCCTGCAGGCCATGGGCAACAACCTGTTCCTGGAAACCGCTTCCAGCGGCGCGCCGCAAATCGGCACCCCTGGCCTGAACGGTTTCGGCACCACGCTGCAAAGCACCCTGGAAACCTCCAACGTCAGCACGGTTGAGGAGATGGTCAACATGATCACCACCCAGCGCGCCTACGAGATGAACTCCAAGGTGATTTCCACCGCCGACCAGATGCTTTCGTTCGTAACGCAGAATCTGTAATCAGTCTATGGGGCGCCCTTGAAAGCGCCTGCAACACCGTGAGGTTAGGGTCATGAATCGCATTGTTTCTGTTCTGGCATTGAGTGGGATCGCCGTGCTTGCGGGCTGTGTCGCCCCGTCGCCGAAACCCAATGACCCGTACTACGCGCCGGTGTTGCCGCGCACGCCGTTGCCGGCGGCGGCCAACAATGGCTCGATCTATCAGGCCGGTTTCGAGCAGAACCTGTACAGCGACCGCAAGGCGTTCCGGGTCGGTGACATCATCACCATCACCCTGAACGAGAAGACCCAGGCGAGCAAGAACGCCAACTCGCAGATCGGCAAGACCAGCAAGACCGGTATCGGCCTGACGTCGCTGTTCGGCGGTGGTCTGACCACCAATAACCCGTTGGGTGACGGTGACCTGAGCCTCAGTGCCGGCTACAGCGGCGACCGCGCCACCAACGGCAAGAGCGCGGCGGGGCAGGGCAACAGCCTGACCGGCTCGATCACCGTGACCGTGGCCGATGTGTTGCCCAACGGCATCATCGCCGTACGCGGTGAAAAGTGGATGACCCTCAATACCGGCGACGAGTTGGTGCGCATTGCCGGCATGGTGCGTGCCGATGATATTTCCACCGACAACACCGTGCCGTCGACGCGGATTGCCGATGCACGGATTACCTACTCGGGTACAGGTTCGTTTGCTGATGCAAGCCAGCCGGGCTGGTTCGACCGTTTCTTCCTTAGCCCGCTGTTCCCTTTCTAGGTGGCCATTTTGAACTTCAAGCAGTTGATGGCGGCGGTCGTGTTGCTGTGCCTGAGCGCCGTCGCCCAGGCCGAACGCCTGAAAGACATCGCCAGCATTTCCGGCGTGCGCAGTAACCAGTTGATCGGTTATGGCCTGGTGGTGGGGCTCAATGGCACGGGTGACCAGACCACCCAGACCCCGTTCACCCTGCAAACCTTCAACAACATGCTGTCGCAGTTCGGCATCAAGGTGCCGCCAGGCTCGGGCAACGTGCAGTTGAAGAACGTCGCGGCGGTGTCGATCAGTGCCGATTTGCCGGCGTTCGCCAAGCCGGGGCAGGTGGTGGACATCACCGTGTCGTCCATGGGCAACTCCAAGAGCCTGCGGGGCGGTACGTTGCTGATGACGCCGCTCAAAGGTATCGACGGCAACGTCTACGCCATCGCCCAGGGCAACCTGGTGGTGGGCGGGTTCGACGCCGAGGGCCGTGACGGTTCGAAGATCACTGTCAACGTGCCGTCGGCCGGGCGCATTCCCGGTGGCGCCACGGTTGAACGCACCGTGCCGAGTGGGTTCAACCAGGGCAACAGCCTGACCCTGAACCTCAACCGTTCCGACTTCACCACCGCCAAACGCGTGGTCGACAAGATCAACGACATGCTCGGCCCAGGCGTCGCCCAGGCCATCGATGGCGGTTCGGTGCGCGTGACCGCGCCCCTGGATCCCAGCCAGCGCGTGGACTACCTGTCGATCCTGGAAAACCTGGAGGTCGACCCCGGCCAGGCAGTGGCCAAAGTCATCATCAACTCGCGCACCGGCACCATCGTGATCGGCCAGAACGTCAAGGTCTCGCCGGCGGCGGTGACCCACGGCAGCTTGACTGTGACCATTACCGAAGACCCGATTGTCAGCCAGCCTGGGCCACTGTCCAACGGCCAGACGGCGGTCGTCCCGCGTTCGCGGGTCAATGCCCAGCAGGAAGCCAAGCCGATGTTCAAGTTCGGCCCCGGTACCACCCTGGACGAGATCGTCCGTGCGGTGAACCAAGTGGGCGCGGCCCCTGGCGACTTGATGGCGATCCTCGAAGCCCTGAAACAGGCCGGCGCTTTGCAAGCCGACCTGATCGTGATCTGAGGCCATGGTCATGGATATGCGCAAGAGCGGGATCAGCAGCACGGCGGACTCGGGGTCTTACTCCGACCTGAATCGGCTTAACCAGCTCAAGGTCGGCGCCGACAAGAACAGCGACGGCAACATGCGCAAAGTCGCGCAGGAGTTCGAGTCGTTGTTCTTGAGCGAGATGCTCAAGTCCATGCGCTCAGCCACCGAGGCCCTGGGCAAGGACAACCCGATGAACACCCCGGCGGCCAAGCAGTACCAGGAAATGTACGACCAGCAACTGGCGGTATCGATGTCCCGCGAAGGCGGTGGTATCGGCCTGGCCGACGTGCTGATGCGCCAGATGCAGAAGAACAAACCGGTGGACGCCCAGGCGGCCACCTTGCAGGGCCCGGCAGCCGATGCCCCGGCGAAAAAAGCCGACGTGCCGACGGAAATCGCCGCCGGCACCCAGGCGCAAGGCCCGTTGGGTCGCTCCAACGGCCAGCGCCCGTTGTGGGCCTACCGCGTGGCGGTGCCCGAGGGCGCCAGTGCGCATGCCAACGATATGGAGCTGATGAACCAGCGCCGTATCGCCTTGCCAAGCAAGCTGACCGACCGCCTGCTCGCCGGCATCGTGCCGAGCACGCCGGTCGCTGCGCAAACCACCAGCGCGCCACTGCGCAACAGTGCCGCCGACGACAACGTGGTCAACAGCAGCGCCCGCAGCGTTGCCGTGCCGAGCGGCAAGATGCAGGTCTACGGCCGCGCCATCGCCCAGCCACCGCTGGCACCGGCGAAAAAAGCCTTCAGCTCGCAGGATGAATTCGTCGCCACCATGCTGCCGATGGCCAAGGCCGCCGCCGCGCGTATCGGTATCGATCCGAAGTACCTGGTGGCCCAGGCCGCCCTGGAAACCGGTTGGGGTAAATCGGTGATGCGTGCCGAGGACGGCAGCAGCAGCCACAACCTGTTCGGCATCAAGGCCGGCCAGAGCTGGCAGGGCGGCCAGGCGCGTGCGATCACCAGCGAGTTTCGCGACGGCGCGATGGTCAAGGAGACGGCGCAGTTCCGCTCCTACAGCTCCTATCAGGACAGCTTCCATGACCTCGTGACCCTGCTGCAAAGCAATGATCGCTATAAAGAAGTTGTGAAATCAGCCGATAACCCGGAACAGTTTGTACGCGAGTTGCAAAAGGCCGGTTATGCAACCGATCCAGCCTATGCCAGCAAGATTTCGCAGATCGCCAAAAACATGAACAGTTACCAGAACTACGCTGCCGCTGGCGCAACCACACATTTATAAGGTCTGAACCATGAGTTTGCTCAGTATCGGGATGTCAGGGCTCAATGCCGCTCAAGGATCGTTGTCGGTCCTGAGTAATAACATCGCCAACGCCAACACCTCGGGTTATTCGCGTCAGCAGACCACGCAAAATGCCAATGCCAACAACCCTTACGGCGGCGTGTACATCGGCAGCGGCACGACCCTGGCCGATGTGCGCCGGGTGTATAACGAATTCCTCGACGCGGCCTACCAGAACAGCACGGCGCTCAACAACGACGCCAAGGCCTATTCCAGCCAGGCCAGCGCCATCGACAAGACCCTGTCGGACAAGACCACCGGCATGTCTTCGGTACTCAGCGCGTTCTTCGCCGCTGTGCAGACTTCGGCGGCCAACCCCAGCGATGTGTCCGCCCGGCAAGTGCTGCTGACCAGCGCCCAGACCCTGAGCAACCGTTTCAACTCGATCTCCAGCCAATTGAATGAGCAGAAAGAGTCGATCAACGGGCAGTTGGTGACCATGAGCGATCAGGTCAATCAGTTGACCTCCTCGATTGCTTCCCTCAACAAGCAGATCACCCTGGCCCAAGGCTCCAGCAACAGCGCCCCGGCCAACCTGCTGGATGCGCGTAACGAGGCAGTGCGTTCGCTCAATGAACTGGTCGGCGTGACCACCAGTGAGAAGAACGGCGTGTTCAGCGTCAGCACCGGCACCGGCCAATCCCTGGTATTGGGCGATCAGTCCAACACGATTTCGGC
Source organism: Pseudomonas sp. R4-35-07 (assembly GCF_003852235.1). Classification (NCBI taxonomy): domain Bacteria; kingdom Pseudomonadati; phylum Pseudomonadota; class Gammaproteobacteria; order Pseudomonadales; family Pseudomonadaceae; genus Pseudomonas; species Pseudomonas sp. R4-35-07. The sequence continues at coordinate 4,069,752 of NZ_CP027732.1, read as the reverse complement.
GGTATCGAGCAGCAGTGATCCAAGCCAGTACACCATCCAGCTCAATGCCGGCGGCGGTACGGCTATCGACCTGGGCAACGTGCTCAGTGGCGGCAGCATTGGCGGTTTGTTGCGTTATCGCAGCGACGCCCTGATGCCGGCCATCAATGACCTGGGGCGCATCGCCCTGGCGACCGCCGATACCGTCAACAGCCAACTGGGCCAGGGCCTGGACCTGAACGGTGACTTCGGTGCGTCGCTGTTCAAGGACATCAACAGCGCGGCCGCAATTGCCCAGCGCAGTCAGGGCTCGATGGGCAACAGCAGTGGCTCCGGCAACTTGAACGTGAGCATCAGCGACACCAGCAAGCTGTCGACCTACGACTATAAAGTCACCTTTACCAGCGGCAACAACTACACCGTAGTGCGTTCCGACGGCAAGGCCATGGGCGCGTTCGACACCACGACCACGCCGCCACCTGTGATCGACGGCTTCACGCTGGCCCTGGACGGCAAGGGGCCGATTGCGGCGGGCGACAGTTTCAAAGTCAGCCCAACGGCCACGGGCGCGGCAACCATCGGCACCGCGTTGACCGACGCCAATAAAATCGCGTTCGCCGGGCCATTGCTGGGCGAGGGCAGCAAGACCAACCAGGGCACCGGCACCTTTACCCCGCCGACCCTGACCCTGCCGATCGATATTCATGGTGGTGCCGACACCGCGCAATTGCGTACCGGCATTGAACATTCGATGCCGGTAAAGATGGTGTTCGGCAAGCCTGCGGCTGATGGCACCCAGGGCTACACGCTCAACGATGCCCAGGGTAACTCGATCGGCACCGGCACCATCGTGCCGGGCCAGGGTAACAAGATCACCGTCGACGTACCGATGCGCGATGCCAACGGCACGCTGCTGGTGCCGGCCAAGAGCTTCAAGTTCGATACCACCGTCGCCGGTGCGCCCGCTGCGGGCGACAGCACTACGTTTTCCTTCAACGCCTCGGGCAAATCGGATAACCGTAACGCCCAGGCCCTGCTCGACCTGCAGACCAAAACCACGATCGGCCTGTCCGATGGCACTGGCGGCGGCGTGAGCCTGGTGGCGGCCAACAGCCGCCTGGTCTCGACCGTGGGCGCCAAGGCCGCTTCGGCCAATACCGACACGACCGCGACCGGCGCCTTGCTCAAGGCCAACCAGGACGCGCGCAACTCGGTGTCCCAGGTCAACCTGGATGAAGAGGCGGGCGACATGATCAAGTTCCAGCAGTACTACACCGCGTCGTCGCAGATCATCAAGGCTGCGCAAGAAACCTTCAGCACGCTGATCAATAGTCTTTAAGGGAGCCTGGGACGATGCGTATTTCTACCGCTCAATATTTCGAAACCAGTTCCGCCAAGTATTCGGATAACTACTCCAGCGTGGTGAAAGCGCAGGAGCAGGCCTCTACGGGTGTGCGTGTGCAAACCGCTTCCGATGACCCGATCGCGGCGGCGCGTTTGCTGATGCTGCAACAACAGAAAGACATGCTCAGCCAGTTCAACGGCAACATCACCAGCCTGAAAAACTCCCTGACCAACGAAGAAAGCGTGCTGGGTTCCATCAATGATGCGCTGCAAAAGGCCAGCGAGCTCGCCCTGCGCGCCGGCGGCTCGCTCAGCGATGCGGATCGCAAGTCGATTGCCGGTGAGATCGGTGCCATCGAGGACCAGGTATTGGGCTTGCTCAACAGCAAGGACTCGTCGGGTAATTATCTGTTTTCCGGCTCAAGGACTTCGACCCCGCCCTACAGTCGCAACAGCGATGGCACTTACAATTACCAGGGTGATGAAACGCCCCTGAGCCTGCAGGTTTCCGACACGCTTAAAGTCAACGCCGGTGATACCGGCAAGAGCATCATGGGTGGCGCCATCAACTCGGGTCGCACCCAGGCGACGTGGATTCCGCCTGCCGTGGTACCGCCGGCGACTGCGCCGGTGCCGAACGACAACAAAGTGGCGCTATCGGCTGGCCTGGTGACGTCGGAAACCGACTACACCAATAAATTCGCGGACGGCCAGCCTTACCAGCTGACGTTCACCAGCAGCACGCAGTTCAAGGTGTCCGATCGAAACGGCAATGACATCACCTCCGAAATTGCGGGCAATGGCAGTTTCGACGCCAGCAAGGAGGAGGGCGCCACGGTGAGCGTGCGCGGAGTGAATTTCGATATCACCCTTAACCTCAAGGATGTCGCCACCGGGCCGAATTCCGATGCGCTGGTCAAGGACCGTTCGTTCAGTCTGGCGGCCAAGCCGGACAGCTTCAGTGTCTCGCGTACGCCCAGCAACGCCTCTGCCGCGCAATTGACCAATGCCACCGTGAGTAACCAGGCGGCCTATGTCAGCACGTTCCCGGCCAACAATGGGGCGGTGATCAAATTCACCAGCGCCACTGCTTATGAAGTGTATGCCCAGCCCTATACCGCCGACAGCAAGACGATTGCCACGGGTGATACGGGCGGCGGCACGACAGTCACCGCTGCCGGGGTAAGCTTTGATGTCAGCGGCACGCCGCAGGCTGGTGATCAATTCGCGGTCTCGGCCAGCACCCAGAAGACCCAGAACGCGTTGGATACCTTGAGCCAGTTGCGCCAGGCCCTGGAGCAACCGGCCGACGGCAACCCAGCGGCGATGCTCAAGCTTCGGGACGTGCTGGATGCATCCATCAGTAACTTTTCCAACACCCGCACCCAGATCGACGGTGTGCGAGGCTCTATTGGTGCACGGCAGAATGCGCTGGATATACAGACCAGCGAAAACACCAGCATCGGCCTGGCCAACACCAGTACCATGAGCGATCTTGGCAATATCGACACGGCACAAGCGGCGATCAACCTGACGTTGCAGCAGACCATGCTGCAAGCTTCGCAGTTGGCTTTCGTGAAAGTCTCTCAGTTGAGCCTGTTCAACAAGATGTAAGCGCGCAACAGAGCAGCCCGACGGCCCAGCCTGGAAACAGGCTGGGCCGTTGTCGTTCATAGGCTTAATTGTTTGAAGGTTTTGCATAAACCACACAAAATTGAGTGACCTGCGAGTCATAAAGCGCATCTTCACTGTATCGTGTGAAAAGGATAAGTCGCCTTGCTGTGGTTATTGCGCGGCTTTCAGCGAAATTTTTATGGGGTTATCCCCTTTATTGTCAGCACTTCGGGCGCAGTCCCCGAGGTGTTCTCCAGCTATTTAGTATTGGGAAGCCACAATGATTGGCATAAAAAGCATCGCCAGTTACGTGCCGGCGGACGGTATCGATAACTACGCCCAGGGTGCCAAATTCGCCAAGGATGAAGAATTCATCATTGGCAAGATCGGTTCGGCGTTCCTGCCGCGCAAGGAAGCCGCGCAGGAAACCTCCGATCTGTGTGTCGAGGCGGTCAACGCTTTGTTTGCCAACAACCCGGACTTGAAGCGCGAGTCCATCGACGCCGTAATTGTCGTCACGCAGAACGGCGATGAAGAAGGGCTGCCCCACACCGCAGCCATCGTCCAGGACAAACTGGGCCTGCCAACCCACGTGGCCGCCTTCGATATTTCCCTGGGCTGTTCCGGTTACGTGTACGGCATCTACGCGATGAAGGGTTTCATGGAAGCCACCGGCCTGAAAAACGGCCTGCTGATCACCGCCGACCCGTATTCGAAGATCGTTGACCCGGAAGACCGCAACACCACCATGCTCTTCGGCGACGCCGCCACCGCCACCTGGATGGGCGAAGACGCGCCGTGGTTGCTGGGCAAATCCAAGTTCGGCACCGACGGTTCCGGTGCGCCGCACCTGAAGGTCAGCGATGGCGTGTTCTTCATGAACGGCCGCCAGGTGTTCAACTTCGCCTTGCTCAAGGTGCCGGCGCATTTGCACGAGCTGCTCGACGAGTCGGACCTCCAGGCCGATGACATTGATGCATTCTGCATTCACCAGGGCAGTGCGGCGATTGTCGACGCCGTGGCGCGCCGTTTTGAAGATGCGCCAGTGGACAAGTTCATCAAGGACATGGTCGAGACCGGCAACACCGTGTCGTCGAGCATTCCGTTACTGCTGGAAAAGCACGTGATGGACGCCACCTGGAAGCGCGTGGCGATCAGTGGGTTTGGCGTGGGCCTGTCCTGGGGCTCGGCGATTCTGTATCGCCCCTGACCCTTTAAGAGCGCATAGCAAAACGCCGATGATCGAAAGATCATCGGCGTTTTTTATTTGGCGCCAGAAAAACCAATAAACCCTGGGTTTTCGGCAGTGCTAACCCCTTGAAATGCAAGGGCTGGCACAGGGCTAGTAAAAAAAATCAAAAAAAACCTCAAGCAACCGGCTACCACGACGATAACTATTACGTAGGTTCTCAGGCCACACCCGGCGGTTGCCAGGGCCGGAAGCCGCAGTATCCATCCATCGAGGATTTCGTCATGGCTTTAACAGTAAACACCAACATTGCTTCCATCACTACCCAGAACGGCCTTGGCAAAGCGGCCAACTCGCTGCAAACCTCCATGCAGCGTCTGTCCACTGGTCTGAGCATCAACAGCGCTAAAGACAACGCCTCGGGCCTGCAGATCTCCAACCGTCTGACCAGCCAAATCAACGGCCTGGGCCAAGCTGTAAAGAACGCCAACGATGGTATCTCCATCGCGCAAACCGCTGAAGGCGCAATGCAGGCTTCGACCGACATTCTGCAAAAGATGCGTACCCTGGCTCTGTCCTCGGCTACCGGCTCCCTGAGCGACGCTGACCGTACTTCCAACCAGGAAGAATACCAGGCGCTGACTTCGGAACTGACCCGTATCTCGCAAACCACTACCTTCGGTGGCCAGAAACTGCTCGACGGTTCGTACGGCACCAAAGCCATCCAAGTTGGCGCCAATGCCAACGAAACCATCAACCTGTCCCTGGACAACGTTGCTGCTAACAACATCGGCTCGCAGCAGATCAAGAGCGTCGGCGTTGCACCTAGCACCACAGGTGTTGCCGGTGGCGATATCGGTATCACCGGTAACGGCCAGACCGCTTCTGTTACCGTAGCAGCAGGCGCATCGGCGAAAACCATCGCCAGCCAACTGAACGGCGCTGTAGGTGGCCTGAGCGCTTCCGCCAGCACTGAAGCTCAATTCAGCGTGGGTGCTGCCGCCAAGACCGCGCCTGCTACCTTCACCATGACTGTTGGCGGCCAAGCCACCACTTTCACCGGTGTAACCGATACCGCCAGCCTGGCTGACCAACTGAAATCCAACTCTGCAAAACTGGGTATCAGCGTCAACTATGACGAATCCAAAGGCACTTTGTCGGTCAAGTCCGACTCCGGTGAGAACCTGAACTTCAGCGCCTCCACTGACGCCGGTTCGATCACTGTTGCTACCAAAGACGGTAAAGGTGCCTTCGGTACCGGCGTCGCTCTGGCCGACGGCCTGATCGCTACCGGTGCAGTGAACCTGGATTCGTCCAAAGGCTACGCGCTGAACGGTGCTGGTGTGACCGGTCTGTTCGCCGCAGCAGGTACTGCCGCAGCTTCGGCCAAGACCACTGTTGCACAGACCGACGTAAGCAGCGCTTTCAACGCACAGGCTGCTATCGCGGTACTGGACAAGGCTATCGGCGGCATCGATAGCACTCGTTCGGGCCTGGGTGCTGTTCAGAACCGTCTGACCACTACTGTAGACAACCTGACCAACATTCAGAAAAACTCCACCGCTGCACGCTCCACCGTTCAAGACACCGACTTCGCTGCTGAAACAGCTGAGTTGACCAAGCAACAAACCTTGCAGTCGGCTGCTACCGCGATCCTGTCGCAGGCCAACCAACTGCCATCCGCTGTACTGAAGCTGCTTCAGTAATAACGGCGCTTGGTAACTGACGGAAGGGCGCGTTTACGTGCCCTTTCGTCTTTTCGGTTGTAGAGGAGATTGGACATGGACATGAGTGTAAAGCTGGCCTCGTCTTATCCACCGGTAGCCCCTCAAGGCCCGGCCACCGCGGTGGTTGCGGACAAAGACAAAACCAAGGTCGAGGCGATCGTGCCGACCGCCGGTGAGCCGAAACGGGCTGACCTGGAAAAAGCAGTCACCGATATTCGAGAGTTCGTACAAGCGGCCCAGCGCAAACTGGATTTTTCCATTGATGATTCCACCCATCGGGTCGTGGTCAAGGTCATCGCCACTGAAAGTGGTGAAGTGATCCGCCAGATTCCGTCGGAAACGGCCTTGAAGCTGGCACAAAATCTGGCCACCGCCAGTCATGTGCTGTTCGATGAAAAGGTCTGAACTGGCATGAAACTTGTTGCGCTGTTTTCTTGAAGTGCGGTTCGTCAAGAAAACGCCAGCAGCCGTATTAGGAGAAAGACGATGGCGAGTACAACGGTAAACGGTGTGGGTTCTGGCATCGACATCCAGGGCATCGTAAAAGCTTTGGTCGACGCCGATCGGGCGCCGAAGCAGACCCAGATCAATACCCAGTCACAGAAAGCGACTACCCAGCTGTCGTCGATCGGCAAAATCCAGTCGGCGCTGGACGCTTTCCGTGGCGCCATCAAAAGCATGACCGACGACAACAGCTTCAGTGGCCTGACCGGCACTTCGTCAAATGAAAAGGTCGCGACCATGACCACCGCCCAGGGCGCTGCCAACGGCAGCTTCAACCTGGTGGTCAATAAACTCGCCCAGCCTTCCAAACTGTCCACGGTCACCCTGGCTGGCGGCGCTTCGACAGTGGTCAACAAGGGCGATACCGCAACAACCCTGACCATCTCCCAGTCGGGTAAAAAGTTTGATCTGAGCGTGCCGCCGGGCGCAACCCTGCAGCAGGTGCGTGACTCGATCAACACCCAGTTCGGCACTGTCGGGCTTAGTGCCAACATCGTTACCGACTCCACCGGCTCGCGCATGGTGTTGACTTCCACCACGGGTGGCGTCGGCTCGGACCTGACGTTGTCGGGCAACTCGGGTATTGATACCGGCTACAAAGTGATCGATACGCCGCAGAACGCCGAGTACACCATCGATAACGTGCCCTATACGTCCAAGACCAACAACATCACGGACGCGGTGAGCGGGGTCAGCATCAAGCTGCTGTCGGTTTCACCGCCCGTGGATACGAAGGACCCGGACGGGCCGAAGGCAACCACGACGATTTCCGTGAGTACCAGCACCGCGGCGCTCAAGTCCGGGGTCAAAGGCTTTGTCGACAGCTATAACGCTTTGCTCAAGGCGATGAATGCCGAAACCAAGGTGACCAAGGACGCGGCGGGTAACTCGGTATCGGCGACCTTGACCGGTGACGCCAACATGCGCTCGCTGCAAAGCTCCTTGCGCGCCGAGTTCAACGCCTTGTCCGGGAATGGCACCATCAAGTCCCTGGCACAATTCGGTATCAGTACCGACTCCGGTACCGGTCTGTTGACCATGGATGACAAAACCTTCGACAAGATTGCGCTGACCAACTCGGCAGATATCAGCAGTATGTTCAGCGGCAAGACCGGGTTGCTGGCACGCATGACCAATGCCACTGAAGGTTATGCCAAAGCGACCACCGGTATCTTCGCGACGCGCACGACCGCTCTATCCGACAGTCTCAAGACCTTGAGCAAGGACCAGGCGGAACTGGACGTGCATGTGGCGGATCTGCAAGCCAGCCTGACACGCAAATACGCGGCGATGGATTCGCTGGTCGCCCAGTTACGCCAGCAAAGTAACAACATCATGGGCACGCTCAACGCGCTGAACAACCAGAAAAACAATTGACTGAATGCATGAAAAAAGCCCGGGTCATCTGACCCGGGCTTTGTTTTTTACAGGACCATCGGGGTTAAAGTTTCTAGCAGCCCAGTCGACATAATGGTTACTGAAATCCTTTTCGCTGTCGCCTGTCACGAGGTAGAACCATGAATCCCATGCGAGCCCTTCGCCAATACCAGAAGGTTAATTCCCATGCCCAGATCTCCGAGGCGAGCCCGCATCGCCTGGTGCAAATGCTGATGGAAGGCGGTCTGGACCGCATGGCCCAGGCCAAAGGGGCGCTGGCGCGTGGCGACATCGCTGCCAAGGGCCTGATGCTCGGCAAGGCGATTGATATCGTGATCGGCCTGCGTGACGGCCTGGATGCAGAAAAGAGTGATAACCCGGCCTACGTTCAGCAGTTGGAAAGTTTGTATGCATATATGACTAACCGCTTGATGGAAGCGAACCTGCATAACGACGCCGACATGATCGACGAAGTGGCTCGTTTGCTGATCACCGTAAAAGAAGGCTGGGACGCCATTGCGGCGCAACAGGCAGTAGCAGAATAAGGCCTGAAGCCTTAAGGAGCACGTCATGAGCCACGCACTGCAACGCATTGATGAAACCCGTGAAGCCCTGGTCGACGCACTGGCTGCGCGCAACTGGGAAGCCATTGGCGAGCTGGACCTGGGTTGTCGCAACGTGATCGATAACGTGCTCAGCGAAGCGCCGGTGGACGAGAATGCGTTGCGGGAGAAGCTGGAGGCACTGTTGGCGGTGTACCAGCAGTTGCTTGAGGTGACGACCGGCGAGCGCCAGGCGATATTCGAAGAGATGTCGCAGATCAACCAAGCGAAAAATGCGTCAAAGGTTTACCATCTGTTCGGCTGATAGGGGCGCGGTTGGTCCGAACGGCGCGTCATATATTTGACTGTGCCAGCATTTTTGACTTAACTAGTGCTGTTTTCAGATTTCAGACGTCTAGTAGAAGATAAGTCTTACAGACGTCTTGATTGCCTTCATTCCGGGGCAGGAAGTTTTACTAGGGAAGTTGCTATTGCATGTGGCGTGAAACCAAAATTCTGCTGATCGATGACGATAGCGTCCGCCGCCGCGATTTAGCGGTGATTTTAAATTTTCTCGGTGAAGAAAATTTGCCCTGCGGTAGCCATGATTGGCAGCAGGCGGTCAGCTCGTTGGCGTCGAGCCGTGAAGTCATTTGTGTACTGATCGGGACGGTAAACGCTCCTGGCGCTGTTTTGGGCTTGTTAAAGACACTGTCAACCTGGGATGAGTTCCTTCCCGTGTTGCTGATGGGCGATATTTCTTCCGTCGACCTGCCTGAAGACCAGCGCCGCCGGGTACTTTCCACCCTGGAAATGCCCCCCAGCTACAGCAAGCTGCTCGACTCCCTGCACCGCGCCCAGGTCTATCGCGAGATGTACGACCAGGCCCGCGAGCGCGGCCGTCACCGTGAACCCAACCTGTTCCGCAGCCTCGTCGGCACCAGCCGGGCGATCCAGCACGTGCGCCAGATGATGCAGCAAGTTGCTGACACCGACGCCAGCGTGCTGATCCTGGGCGAGTCGGGCACCGGCAAGGAAGTGGTCGCGCGCAACCTGCATTACCATTCCAAACGTCGCGACGGGCCGTTCGTGCCGGTCAACTGCGGGGCCATCCCGGCAGAGCTGTTGGAAAGCGAATTGTTCGGCCACGAGAAGGGCGCCTTTACCGGCGCGATCACCAGTCGTGCCGGGCGCTTCGAACTGGCCAATGGCGGCACGCTGTTTCTCGACGAAATCGGCGATATGCCGCTGCCAATGCAGGTCAAGCTGCTGCGCGTGCTGCAGGAGCGCACCTTCGAGCGCGTGGGCAGCAACAAGACCCAAAGCGTGGATGTGCGCATCATTGCCGCGACCCACAAGAACCTCGAAAGCATGATCGAGGTCGGCAGCTTCCGCGAAGACTTGTATTACCGCCTCAACGTATTCCCAATCGAGATGGCGCCGCTGCGTGAGCGCGTGGAAGACATCCCGTTGTTGATGAACGAATTGATCTCGCGCATGGAGCACGAAAAACGCGGCTCCATTCGCTTCAACTCCGCCGCGATCATGTCGCTGTGCCGCCACGGCTGGCCGGGCAACGTCCGCGAGCTGGCCAACCTGGTGGAACGCATGGCGATCATGCACCCCTACGGTGTGATCGGCGTGGTCGAGTTGCCGAAGAAATTCCGCTACGTCGACGATGAAGACGAGCAGTTGGTCGACAGCCTGCGCAGCGACATGGAAGAACGCGTGGCGATCAACGGCCACGCGCCGGACTTCGGCGCCACGGCCATGCTGCCGCCCGAAGGCCTGGACCTCAAGGATTACCTCGGCAACCTGGAACAAGGCCTGATCCAGCAGGCCCTGGACGACGCCAACGGCATCGTCGCGCGTGCCGCCGAGCGCCTGCGTATCCGTCGCACCACCCTGGTGGAAAAGATGCGCAAGTACGGTATGAGCCGCAAAGAGGGCGATGAACAGGCGGATGATTGACGCCTGTTTTTCAACCAGTTGATTCTTAGGTAGTTTTTTTTCGGCACGGGTATTGCTACAGCCCTCGCAACGTTCCGTTTAACTGACGGTCAGCCAAGCGAGAGAGCATGATGCCCCACGCCGCCCAACTATCTCCGGCCCCTGCCATCCAGGGGCTGGTTTCGCCTGTAGAGCCGCCGACCCGCCAGGGTCTTGAACAGGCGTTCTCGCAGTTCAACCAGATGTCGAGCCAACTGACCGACTCCTACAGTCTGCTTGAAGCCCGGGTGTCCGAGCTTAAAGGCGAACTCGCGGTGGTCAGCGCCCAGCGCATGCAGGAACTGGCCGAAAAAGAACGCCTGGCCAACCGCCTGCAGAATCTGCTTTCGCTGTTGCCCGGTGGCGTGATCGTCATCGATGACCAGGGCCGTGTGCGCGAAGCCAACCCGGCGGCATGCGACTTGCTCGGCCTGCCGCTGGAAGGCGAGCTGTGGCGCCACGTCATCACCCGCTGCTTCGCGCCGCGTGAGGATGACGGCCACGAAGTGTCGCTTAAAGACGGGCGCCGCCTGTCCATCGCCACCCGCTCCCTGGATGCTGAACCGGGTCAATTGGTGCTGCTCAACGATTTGACAGAAACCCGTCATCTGCAAGACCAACTGGCGCGGCATGAGCGGTTGTCGTCGTTGGGGCGGATGGTCGCATCCCTCGCGCATCAGATCCGCACGCCGTTGTCGGCGGCGTTGATCTACGCCAGTCATTTGACTGATGAGCAGTTGCCGGCGGCCACCCACCAGCGCTTTGCCGGGCGTCTCAAGGAGCGCCTGCACGAGCTGGAACATCAGGTGCGCGACATGCTGGTGTTTGCCCGTGGCGAATTGCCGTTGACCGACCGCCTCACTCCGGCCGGTTTGATGCAGGCCCTGCAAGCGGCGGCGGCCACGCATATCCAGGGCGCCAGCCTGCGCTGGCAGTGCGACAGCCACCACGGCGAGTTGCTGTGCAACCGTGACACCCTGGTCGGCGCGCTGCTCAACCTGATCGAAAACGCCACCCAGGCCAGCGGCCCCGGTGCACGCCTCAAGGTGCACCTATATCGCCGCGAGCAAACCCTGCGCCTGTGCGTCAGCGACAGCGGCAGCGGTATCGCACCGGCCGTGCTGCAGCGCCTGGGCGAACCTTTTTTCACCACCAAGACCAACGGCACCGGCCTGGGCCTGACCGTGGTCAAGGCAGTGGCCCGTGCGCATCAGGGAGAATTGCAGTTGCGCTCCCGGTTGGGGCGCGGCACCTGTGCATTGATGACCTTGCCGCTGTTTTCCAGCGCGGCGAGCGCGGAGTAAAAGGATCATGGCTATCAAGGTTTTATTGGTTGAAGACGATCGCGCCCTGCGTGAAGCATTGGCTGACACGCTGCTGTTGGCGGGCCATGACTACCGCGCGGTCGGCTCTGCCGAGGAGGCCTTGGAGGCGGTGCAGCAGGAGGCGTTCAGCCTGGTGGTCAGCGACGTGAACATGCCCGGCATGGACGGCCACCAACTGCTCGGCCTGCTGCGCGCGCGCCAGCCGCAATTGCCGGTGCTGCTGATGACCGCCCATGGCGCCGTGGAGCGGGCTGTGGACGCCATGCGCCAGGGGGCGGCGGATTATCTGGTCAAGCCGTTCGAGCCCAAGGCGTTGATCGAACTGGTCGCCCGGCATGCCCTGGGCGTCATCTCGGCGGTGGCGGGTGAGGGCCCGATAGCCTTCGAACCGGCCAGCGCACAACTGCTGGAACTGGCGGCCCGTGTGGCGCGCAGCGATTCCACGGTGTTGATCTCCGGCGAGTCCGGCACCGGCAAGGAAGTGCTGGCGCGCTATATCCACCAGCAATCCAGCCGCGCCCAGCAGCCGTTTATCGCGATCAACTGCGCGGCGATCCCGGACAACATGCTCGAAGCCACCCTGTTCGGCCATGAGAAGGGCTCGTTCACCGGGGCTATCGCGGCCCAGGCCGGCAAGTTCGAACAGGCCGATGGCGGCACCATTCTGCTCGACGAAATCTCGGAAATGCCCCTGGGCCTGCAAGCCAAGTTGTTGCGCGTGTTGCAGGAGCGCGAAGTAGAGCGGGTGGGCGCACGCAAGCCGATCCAGCTGGACATCCGCGTGGTCGCTACCACCAACCGCGACTTGGCGGGCGAAGTGGCGGCGGGGCGCTTTCGCGAAGACTTGTTCTATCGCCTGTCGGTGTTCCCGCTGGCCTGGCGCCCGTTGCGCGAACGCCCAGCCGATATCATTCCCCTGGCCGAGCGCCTGCTGAACAACCACGTCAAAAAAATGAAACACGCCCAGGCGCGGCTGTCGGCCGAGGCCCAGGCCTGCCTGGTCGCTTACCCCTGGCCGGGTAATGTGCGCGAGCTGGACAATGCGATCCAGCGCGCGCTGATCCTGCAGCAGGGCGGCTTGATCCAGCCCCAGGATTTCTGCCTGGCCATGGGCAGTGGCGTGGCGCCGTTGCCGAGCCTGGCGCCGGTACCGGTGCTTGCCGAAGCCGAATCGGCCGGCGCCCTGGGCGATGACCTGCGCCGCCGCGAATTCCAGATGATCATCGACACCCTGCGCGCCGAGCGCGGCCGCCGCAAAGAAGCGGCCGAGCGCCTCGGCATCAGCCCGCGCACCTTGCGCTACAAGCTGGCGCAGATGCGCGACGCGGGCATGGATGTGGAAGCGTATCTTTTCGCCACCTGAGCAAAGCCCAGGCTGACAAGCTTTGTCGGCTTTTCTTACGAGTCGCAACGAAGCTGGCACCCTTGTTGCACCTCCCCTGGTAACCGCTGCGTAGTGTCAAAAAATTGCGGGTCGTCGGAGAGAGAAGGTCATGAGCCAGGGTATTGAGTTCAATCGGTTGATGTTGGATATGCGCTCCATGCAAATGGATGCCATGGCTCAACCGAAATCTGTCGCGCCAGCGCCGGAATTGGGCCAAAGCAGTTTTGCCGACATGCTCGGTCAGGCAATCAATAAAGTCAGTGATACCCAGCAGGCGTCCAGCCAGTTGGCGACCGCGTTCGAGATCGGTAAAAGCGGCGTGGACCTCACCGATGTGATGGTCGCCTCGCAAAAGGCCAGTGTTTCCTTCCAGGCCTTGACCCAAGTGCGTAACAAGCTGGTTCAGGCTTACCAAGACATCATGCAGATGCCGGTTTAAGGGCGAGATTTAAGTCATGGCAGAAGCAGTCGTGGACAACGTACCCGCCAAGACAGACGGCAAGCCGCCGCTGTTTGGCCTGTCGTTCCTGGAAAACCTCTCGGAAATGACCATGTTGCGTCAGGTGGGCCTGATGGTCGGCCTGGCTGCCAGCGTGGCGATTGGTTTTGCCGTGGTGTTGTGGTCGCAGCAGCCTGATTACCGGCCGCTGTACGGCAGCCTGGCGGGCATGGATTCCAAGCAGATCATGGAAACCCTTGCCGCCGCCGACATCGCCTACACCGTGGAGCCCAACTCCGGTGCCTTGCTGGTCAAGGCCGACGATGTGGCGCGTGCGCGGATGAAACTGGCGGCCGCCGGCGTCACGCCGTCCGACAGCAATATCGGCTTTGAAATCCTCGACAAGGACCAGGGCCTGGGCACCAGCCAGTTCATGGAAGCCACCCGTTACCGTCGCGGCCTGGAAGGCGAACTGGCGCGGACCATTTCCAGCCTGAATAACGTCAAGGGTGCCCGCGTGCACCTGGCCATCCCGAAAAGCTCGGTGTTCGTGCGTGACGAACGCAAGCCGAGTGCCTCGGTATTGGTCGAACTGTTTTCCGGCCGCTCCCTGGAGCCTGGCCAGGTATTGGCGATCATCAACTTGGTGGCCACCAGCGTGCCGGAGTTGAGCAAGTCGCAGATCACCGTGGTCGACCAGAAGGGCAACCTGCTGTCCGACATGGCCGAAAATTCCGCGCTGACCCAGGCCGGCAAGCAGTTCGACTACAGCCGTCGCATGGAAAGCATGCTCACCCAGCGCGTGCATAACATCCTGCAGCCGGTGCTGGGCAACGACCGCTACAAGGCTGAAGTGTCCGCCGACGTGGACTTCAGCGCCGTCGAATCGACGTCCGAGCAATTCAATCCGGACCAGCCCGCCCTGCGCAGCGAGCAGTCCACCAGTGAACAACGCACCGCCAGCAACGGCCCGCAAGGCGTACCGGGGGCCCTGAGCAACCAGCCACCGGCACCGGCTTCCGCCCCGCAAACCACCGGTGGCGCCGCTGCCACCGCTGGCGCGATTGCAGCCGGCCAACCGCTGCTGGACGCCAACGGCCAGCAGATCATGGACCCGGCCACCGGCCAGCCGATGCTCGCGCCGTACCCGGCGGACAAGCGTAACCAGTCCACCAAGAACTTCGAGCTCGACCGCTCCATCAGCCACACCAAGCAGCAGCAGGGCAAGATCAATCGCCTGTCGGTGTCGGTGGTGGTCGATGACCAGGTCAAGGTCAATGCCGCTGACGGTGCCGTTACCCGCGCACCCTGGAGCGCCGACGAATTGGCGCGCTTTACTCGCCTGGTGCAGGACGCCGTCGGCTTCGACGCCAGCCGTGGCGACAGCGTCAGCGTAATCAACATGCCATTCTCCGCCGAGCGCGGCGAAGTGATCACCGACCCGGCGTTCTACACCCAGCCGTGGTTCTGGGACATCGTCAAGCAAGTGCTGGGAGTGTTGTTCATCCTGGTGCTGGTGTTCGGCGTTCTGCGGCCGGTGCTCAACAACATCACCGGGCATGGCAAGAAACAACTGGCCTTGGCCGGTGGCGACGTCGAGTTGGGTGGCATGGGTGGCCTGGACGGCGAGTTGGCCAACGACCGCGTCAGCCTGGGCGGCCCGCAAAGCATCCTGTTGCCAAGCCCGAGCGAAGGCTATGACGCTCAGTTGAACGCAATCAAGAGTCTGGTGGCAGAAGACCCGGGCCGTGTGGCCCAGGTCGTGAAAGAGTGGATTAACGCTGATGAATGATCGAGTCGCTGTTGCCAAGCTCTCCCGGGTCGACAAAGCCGCCGTGCTGCTGCTGTCGCTGGGCGAAACCGACGCCGCCCAAGTGCTGCGCCACATGGGGCCCAAAGAGGTCCAGCGCGTCGGCGTGGCCATGGCGCAGATGCGCAATGTGCACCGCGAGCAAGTCGAACAGGTGATGAGCGAGTTCGTCGAGATCGTCGGCGACCAGACCAGCCTGGGCGTCGGCTCCGACAGCTATATCCGCAAAATGCTCACCTCGGCCCTGGGCGAAGACAAGGCCAACGGCCTGATCGACCGCATCCTGCTGGGCGGCAACACCAGTGGCCTCGACAGCCTGAAGTGGATGGAGCCGCGCGCGGTCGCTGACGTGATTCGCTACGAGCACCCGCAGATCCAGGCCATTGTCGTGGCCTATCTGGACCCGGACCAGGCCGGCGAAGTGCTTGGCCACTTCGACCATAAAGTGCGCCTGGACATCATCCTGCGCGTGTCGTCGCTTAACACCGTGCAGCCGGCGGCGCTGAAAGAACTCAACACGATTCTCGAGAAACAGTTCTCGGGCAACTCGAACGCCTCGCGCACCACCCTGGGCGGGATCAAGCGTGCAGCCGACATCATGAACTTCCTCGACAGCTCGGTCGAAGGCCAGTTGATGGACTCGATCCGCGAGATCGACGACACCCTGTCCGGCCAGATCGAAGACCTGATGTTCGTGTTCAACAACCTCGCCGATGTCGACGACCGTGGCATCCAGGCGTTGCTGCGCGAAGTGTCGTCCGACGTGCTGGTGCTGGCCCTCAAGGGCTCGGACGAGGGCGTCAAGGAAAAGATCTTCAAGAACATGTCCAAGCGTGCCTCCGAACTGTTGCGCGACGACCTGGAAGCCAAGGGCCCGGTGCGCGTCAGCGACGTGGAAACCGCGCAGAAAGAAATCCTCACCATTGCCCGCCGTATGGCCGAAGCCGGAGAAATCGTTCTCGGCGGGAAGGGCGGCGAAGAAATGATTTAAGGCGCCCCGCATGTCGAACAAAGATGAGACGCCCAGCGACCTGATTCGCGCGCGGGATGTCGGCGGGTTCGACATCTGGTCGTTGCCCAGCTTCGATCCCCACGTGCCGGAGCCTGAGCCGGAACCAGTGGAGGAACCACCGGCACAGATGGAAGAAGTGCCGCTGGAAGAAGTCCAGCCGCTGACCCTTGAAGAGTTGGAAGCCATCCGCCAGGAGGCTTACAACGAAGGCTTCGCGGCCGGTGAAAAAGACGGCTTTCGCAGCAGCACCCTGAAAGTTCGCCAGGAAGCCGAAGAAGCCCTCAGTGGCCAATTGGCCAGCCTGGAGCGCTTGATGGGCAACCTGTTCGACCCCATCGCCGAACAGGACTCGCAGCTGGAAAAATCCATGGTCGGCCTGGTGCAGCACATCGCGCGCCAAGTGATCCAGCGTGAACTGGTGCTGGATTCCAGCCAGATCGAAAGCGTGATGCGCGAAGCCCTCAAGCTGCTGCCCCTGGGTGTCGGCAATGTGCGGCTGTATATCAACCCGCAGGATTTCGAGCAGGTCAAAGCCTTGCGCGAGCGCCATGAAGAAACCTGGCGCATCGTCGAGGACGCGGCCTTGCAGCCTGGCGGCTGCCGCGTCGAGACCGAGCACAGCCGCATCGATGCCACGGTGGAAACCCGCATCAGCCAGATCATGACCAAATTGCTCGACCAGTTGCATGAGCAGGTGCTGCACCCGGCCGAGCCTGACCTGAACGTTGACCTGGACGCCACCGATGCGCCTTGACCGCACCAGCTTCGCCAAGCGCCTGGGCAGCTACGCCGAGGCCACCGAGTTGCCCGGCCAGCCGATCCTTGAAGGGCGTCTGTTGCGCATGGTCGGCCTGACCCTTGAAGCCGAGGGCTTGCGTGCCGCCATGGGCAGCCGCTGCATGGTGATCAACGACGACAGCTACCACCCGGTGCAGGTCGAAGCCGAAGTGATGGGCTTTTCCGGCAACAAGATTTTCCTGATGCCGGTGGGCAGCCTCGCCGGTATCGCCCCCGGCGCCCGCGTAGTGCCCCTGGCCGACACCGGACGCTTGCCGATGGGCATGAGCATGCTCGGCCGCGTACTCGACGGCGCCGGTCGCGCGCTGGATGGCAAGGGCGGCATGAAGGCCGAGGATTGGGTGCCGATGGACGGCCCCACCATCAACCCGCTCAACCGTAACCCCATCAGCGTGCCGCTGGACGTGGGCATACGCAGCATCAACGGTTTATTGACGGTCGGTCGCGGCCAGCGCCTGGGCCTGTTCGCCGGTACCGGTGTGGGTAAATCGGTGTTGCTGGGCATGATGACGCGCTTTACCGAGGCCGACATCATCGTGGTCGGGCTGATCGGCGAGCGTGGCCGTGAGGTCAAGGAATTCATCGAACACAGCCTCGGTGAAGAAGGCCTCAAGCGTTCGGTGGTCGTCGCCTCGCCGGCGGATGACGCGCCGCTGATGCGCTTGCGTGCGGCGATGTACTGCACGCGCATCGCCGAATATTTTCGCGACAAGGGCAAGAATGTCCTGTTGCTGATGGACTCGCTCACCCGTTTCGCCCAGGCCC
Organism: Pseudomonas sp. R4-35-07; assembly: GCF_003852235.1. Classification (NCBI taxonomy): domain Bacteria; kingdom Pseudomonadati; phylum Pseudomonadota; class Gammaproteobacteria; order Pseudomonadales; family Pseudomonadaceae; genus Pseudomonas; species Pseudomonas sp. R4-35-07. The sequence continues at coordinate 4,051,954 of NZ_CP027732.1, read as the reverse complement.
AGCGCGAGATCGCCCTGGCCATCGGCGAGCCGCCAGCGACCAAGGGCTATCCGCCGTCAGTGTTCGCCAAGCTGCCCAAGCTGGTGGAGCGGGCCGGTAATGCCGAGGCCGGCGGGGGCTCGATCACTGCGTTCTACACCGTGTTGTCCGAAGGCGATGACCAACAGGACCCGATTGCCGACTCGGCGCGGGGCGTGCTTGACGGGCACATCGTGCTGTCGCGGCGCCTGGCCGAAGAAGGGCACTACCCGGCCATCGATATCGAGGCGTCCATCAGCCGGGTGATGCCGGCGGTGGTCACGCCGGAGCACATGGCCCGCGCGCAATACTTCAAGCAGCTGTGGTCGCGTTATCAGCAGAGCCGCGACCTGATCAGCGTTGGCGCCTACGTGGCCGGCGGCGATCGCGAGACCGACCTGGCCATTGCGCTGCAACCGCAGTTGGTGACCTACCTGCGCCAGGGGCTGAACGACAAAATCAGCATGGGCGAAAGCGAAGCGCATCTGCAGTCCATCTTCGCCCCCGCGCCAGGCGGCTAAGCCATGGCCAACAGCCGCGCCGCGCGCCTGGCCCCGGTGGTGGAAATGGCCGAAAAGGCCGAAAAAACCGCTGTGCAACGCCTGGGCTATTTCCAGGGCCAGGTGCGCCTGGCGGAAAGCAAGCTGGGCGACCTCGAGCGCTTTCGCCTCGAGTATCAGCAACAGTGGATCGAGCGCGGCAGCAAGGGCGTGTCGGGCCAATGGCTGATGGGGTACCAGGGCTTTCTCAACCAACTGGAAACCGCCGTCGGCCAACAGCGCCAGAGCCTGGCCTGGCACCAGAACAACCTCGACAAGGCGCGCGAAAGCTGGCAAGCGGCGTTCGCCCGCGTCGAAGGTTTGCGCAAGTTGGTGCAGCGCTATCTCGACGAAGCGCGGGCCCTTGAGGATAAGCGTGAGCAGAAGCTGCTCGACGAGCTGTCCCAGCGCCTTCCTCGCCAGGAACAGTTCTAACCAGGGAAACAGGGCACATTTGAACTACTGTGTTGCTCAGATCGAATTCGCCTGCTACACCTTGTGTCTAGTGCCAATGACAAGGAAGCAGTCACATGTCGATCGAGCCAGATGTATCCCTGGATGGGAAGAAGTTGACGATCACGATCAAGGGCCGATTCGATTTCGGCAGCCACCAGGCATTTCGTGATGCCTACGAGCGGTTCTATAAGGTGCCTGAGTCGTACGTCGTGGACCTTAAAGAAACCACTTATATGGACAGCTCGGCCTTGGGCATGCTTCTGCTGCTGCGGGACCATGCCGGTGGCGATAATTCAGACGTGCGCGTGACCAACAGCAACACGGACGTGCGCAAAATCCTCGCCATTTCCAATTTCGACAAGCTTTTCGATATCTCGTGAGAGTCCTGGCGCCCTTATCCGAGCCGCTGACCATCCTGATTGCCGAAGACAGTGCCGCCGACTTGCTGTTGTTGTCGACCATCGTGCGGCGTCAGGGTCACCATGTGCTCACCGCGACCAATGGCGAGCAAGCCGTTGAAGTGTTTGCGCGCGAGCGCCCGCAGTTGGTGTTGATGGACGCGATGATGCCGGTGATGGATGGTTTTCTCGCCGCGCGCTGGATCAAGCAATTGGCGGGCGAGCAGTTGGTCCCCATCATCTTCCTGACCTCGCTGCGCGAAAGCGCCGCACTGGCCGAGTGTCTGGACGCCGGCGGCGACGATTTCCTGCCCAAGCCCTATAACCAGTTGATTCTGGCCGCCAAGATCAACGCCATGGACCGCCTGCGGCGGCTACAAGCCACGGTGCTGCAGCAGCGCGACCAGATCGCCCGTCACAACGATTACTTGTTACATGAGCAGCGCACCGCCAAGGCCGTGTTCGACAAGGTCGCGCATTCGGGTTGCATCAACGCGGCGCCGAATATCCGCTACCTGCAATCGCCCTATGCACTGTTCAACGGGGACCTGTTGCTGGCGGCCTATACGCCGTCCGGCGACATGCATGTGTTGCTCGGCGATTTCACCGGCCACGGCCTGCCGGCGGCCATCGGTGCCATGCCCCTGGCCGAAGTGTTCTATGGCATGACCGCCAAGGGCTATGGGCTGACGCAGACCCTGCGCGAGATGAACGCCAAGCTCAAGCGCATCCTGCCGGTGGACATGTTCTGCTGCGCCACACTGTTGTGCCTGAGCACCGAGCGGCGCGTGGTGGAGGTGTGGAACGGCGGCATGCCCGAGGGCTATGTGCATGAGGTCGCTACCGGCAAGCGCACGCCGTTGATGTCGCGGCATTTGCCGTTGGGCGTGCTGTCGGCCCAGGCATTCGATGACAGCACCGAAGTCTGGCCCATGGCCCTGGGCGACCGGGTGTTCCTGCTTTCCGATGGGGTGCTGGACACCGCCGACGCCAATGACCAGTTGTTCGGTGCCGAGCGTTTGCAGCAGGTGTTTGCCGCCAACCGCGAGCCCGACCGCTTGTTCGAGGATATCGAGCAGGCGCTGGCGGCCTTTCGCGGTGAGGCACGGGACGATGTCAGCATGGTTGAAATCACCTTGCTGTCCGGCCAACCGCTGCGCGTGGCGGAACCGATGTATTCCGACAGTGGCCAGTCGTGCCCGCTGAATTGGTCGGTGAGTTTTGAATTTCGTGCGCAGACCCTCAGGCGCTACAACCCATTGCCGTATCTGCTGCAATTACTGTTGGAGGTCCACGGCCTGCGTGAGCAGAGCGGTGCGCTCTACACGGTGATGGCCGAGTTGTATGCCAATGCCCTCGAACATGGGGTACTGGGGCTGGATTCACAGCTCAAGCAAGATGCCGAAGGGTTTGCGCAGTACTACCGCCTGCGCAACGAGCGGCTGGCGCAATTGAACAGCGGCCATATCCGGGTACATGTGCAGGTGTCCCCGACTGCAAAGGGCGGCAAGATGACGTTGCGTGTCGAGGACAGCGGGCCTGGCTTCGATGTTGACGAGGTGCTGACGCGGCCGCTGAATGCTGACCGTCTGTCTGGCCGCGGCTTGAGCCTGGTGCGTCAACTGAGCAGCGCGGTACGCTGGTCCGATGGCGGGCGCAGTGTCTGCGTGGAGTTTTGCTGGGAGGCTCTGGCATAATCCGCCGATTCTTGATCAAGGAGCGAGCAAGTGGCTGAGATTCATCTGGACCCCGACGTGCTGTCGGGCTTGCAAGAGGTGATGGAGGACGAGTACCCACGGTTGCTGGAGACCTTCCTTCATGACTCCGAAGAGCGCGTCACCGCCTTGCGCAAGGCGCGTGATGACGCCAAGGCGCTGGGGCGCATCGCCCATAGCTTCAAGGGCAGCAGCGGCAACCTTGGGGCGGTGCGACTGGCGCAGTTGTGTCAACGCCTGGAAGTGGAGTCCGTTGGCACGACGGCGGACCTCGGGGCCCTGGTCGATCAGATCGATCATGAGTTTGCCTTGGTCCGGCCGCTGTATGAATCGGAGCGGCAGCGTTTCAGTCTCTGAAGCGCTTCAAACCGCGATTTAGCTGCCCTGGGCGACTTGGCCCGACTCTTGCTCTATCTCTGGATACTGCATCCCCGACCCCCATGCAGTGGAGACCTTTACCTATGCCAGTCGCCCCTAATTCGCTCCTTCAGGCTGCCCCCGCGGCCAAGCCTCAAGCGCCTGCCGCCACCCCTGCGGCAGCGGCTGCGGACCCACGGGGCAAGGGCCCTGGCTTCGCTCAAGTGTTCGCCAACCAAGGCGCCAAACCTGCCTTGAAAACCGCCGACGCCCCAGGCAAGTCGGCGCCGACGGCAGCCGGCGATCAATCTGCCGCCAGCACGCCGGCGGTTGCCGATAGCGGCAATCCCTTGCCTGCCAAGCCGGCCAAGGCCGACGAGGACGCCGCCGACACAGCCGCCGACCCGTCCCTGGCGCAACAGCCGCCGGCCGATCCGCCGGTTGACCCCGCGCTGATCGCCACGGTCACACCCGTTGCCGTGCCGGTGGAAACGCCAGCGCCGACGGCGGCCGTGGAAGATGACAAGCCCCAGCCGGCCGCCGCCGCCCCTGTTGCCGTGAACGACCAGGCCAAGTCATCGGCCTTCGACCCTGAAGCCGACCCCCTGGATGCCATGCCCGCCGTACGCTTGGCGATGGAGCAGGGCGGTCATGTATCGGCCAGCAGCCAGGCGCCACAGAAAATTGCGTCAGCCACGCCCCTGGATCAACCGACCGCCGCGCAGAATTTCGCGGCAGGCCTGGCCACCATGGTCGATCAACAAGCCACCAAGGACAGCACCGGCCAGGGCGGTGACAAAGCCTTCGGCGCGCTGATCGATGACGGCCTCAAGGACCTCAAGGACGCCAGCAGCGACACCCGCGTGGATGACTTCGCCAACCGCCTCGCCGCGCTGACCCAGGCCGCCACGCCGAAAACCGCCAACGCCTTGCCGCCAGTGACCAACGCCCCGCTGGCCATGCACCAGAGCGGCTGGACCGAAGAAGTGGTCAACCGCGTGATGTACCTCTCCAGTGCCAACCTCAAGTCGGCCGAAATCCAGCTGCAGCCGGCCGAACTGGGGCGCCTGGACATCAAGGTCAACATGACGCCCGACCAGCAGGCCCAAGTGAGCTTCATGAGCGGCCATGCGGTGGTCCGTGAAGCGCTGGAAAGCCAGTCCGGGCGCCTGCGCGAGATGTTCGCCCAGCAGGGCATGGGGCACGTGGATGTGAATGTGTCCGACCAGTCTCGCGGGCAGGAGCAACAACAACAGCAGAGCCAGGCGCGGGGCGTGAGTGGCGGCCGCAGTAGCGCTGGCGAGGTTGTCGACTCTGGCGAAGTGGCGGCCGCCGTCGCGCCGGTGGTGAGCAGTGTGATCGGCTCCAGCGCCGTCGACTACTACGCCTGACCCAAGCCGAACGGAGATCGAAATGTGGGAGGGGGCTTGCTCCCGATGGCGGTGTATCAGCAACAGATTTGTTGACTGACACACTGCTATCGGGAGCAAGCCCCCTCCCACATTTGATTTGTGTTGTCCTGTTGTCCTGATGCCAGACAACTCTGGCATAACACTTGCTCTTGCCTTTCCGTAGATCTATGAATCCCCGAATAGTGACGGATTATTGGCATGGCGAAGAGCGACGACGCAGCAACTCCCCCCGCAGGCAAAGGCAAGCTCAAGCTGATCCTGCTGATTGTGCTGGGCCTGCTCCTGGCCATTGGCGCCTCGGTGGGTGGCACCTGGTACATCATGCACAGCAGTGCCAGCAAGCCGGCCCCCGCTGCCGACGCCGCCACTAACGTCAAGCAACCGGCAATCTTCGAGCCGATGCTGCCGGCGTTTGTCGCCAACTACAACCAGAACGGTCGCCAACGCTACTTGCAGGTGAGCATCACCTTGCTGGCGCGCAACCAGGCGGACCTGGACGCGCTCAAGGTGCACATGCCAGTGATCCGCAACAACCTGGTGATGCTGTTCTCCGGGCAGAGCTTCGACAGCCTGGCCACTGCGGTGGGCCAGGAAATGCTGCGCCAGAAGGTCACTGCCAGCGTGCAGGAAGTGGCCCAGAAAGAGCTCGGCAAAGTCGTGGTCGAGCAGGCGCTCTTCACTAACTTCGTATTGCAGTAGGACCACGACATGGCCGTGCAAGACCTGCTGTCCCAGGATGAAATCGACGCGCTGTTGCATGGCGTCGACGATGGTCTGGTACAGACCGAAATGGCTGCCGAACCCGGCAGCGTCAAAAGTTACGACCTGACCACCCAGGATCGCATCGTCCGTGGACGCATGCCGACCCTGGAAATGATCAACGAACGTTTCGCCCGTTACACCCGTATCAGCATGTTCAACATGCTGCGCCGTTCGGCGGACGTGGCGGTGGGCGGCGTGCAGGTGATGAAGTTCGGTGAATACGTGCATTCGCTGTACGTTCCCACCAGCCTTAACCTGGTCAAGATCAAGCCGTTGCGTGGCACCGCGCTGTTCATTCTCGACGCCAAGCTGGTGTTCAAGCTGGTGGACAACTTCTTCGGTGGCGACGGCCGTCACGCCAAGATCGAAGGCCGTGAATTCACGCCCACCGAACTGCGCGTGGTGCGCATGGTGCTGGAGCAGGCCTTCATTGACTTGAAGGAAGCCTGGCAGGCGATCATGGAAGTCAATTTCGAGTACATCAACTCGGAAGTGAACCCGGCCATGGCCAACATCGTCGGGCCGAGCGAAGCCATTGTGGTGTCGACGTTCCACATCGAACTCGATGGCGGTGGCGGCGATCTGCACGTGACCATGCCGTACTCGATGATCGAGCCGGTACGCGAAATGCTCGACGCCGGCTTCCAGTCCGACCTCGACGACCAGGACGAACGCTGGGTCAAGGCCCTGCGCGAAGACCTGCTCGACGTCGACGTACCCCTGAGCGCCACCGTGGCCCGCCGCCAGCTGCGCCTGCGCGACATTCTGCACATGCAGCCGGGCGACGTGATCCCCGTCGAACTGCCGGAAGAACTGATCATGCGCGCCAATGGTGTGCCGTCGTTCAAGGTCAAGCTCGGTTCCCACAAGGGCAACCTGGCGTTGCAGGTGATTGAGCCGATCAATCGCCGCTGATGCACCCCCTATTCATGATTGTTTGCTGCGCCGAGGACATGTAATGGCTACCGAACACGAAAACACTTCCGCCGAAGACCAGGCCCTGGCTGACGAGTGGGCTGCGGCCCTGGAAGAAACCGGCGATGTCGGCCAGGACGATATCGACGCGCTGCTGGCCGCCGACGCTGCCTCCGCGCCAGCCGGCAAACGCCTGCCGATGGAAGAATTCGGCAGCGTGCCGAAAAACAACGACCCGGTGACCCTCGACGGCCCCAACCTGGACGTGATCCTGGACATTCCGGTGTCGATTTCCATGGAAGTGGGCAGCACCGAAATCAACATCCGCAACCTGCTGCAGCTCAACCAGGGCTCGGTGATCGAGCTTGACCGCCTGGCCGGCGAGCCGCTGGACGTGTTGGTCAACGGCACGCTGATCGCCCATGGCGAGGTGGTGGTGGTCAACGAGAAGTTCGGCATTCGCCTGACGGACGTGATCAGCCCGAGCGAACGCATCAAGAAGTTGCGCTGAAATGAAGTACAGCATGGCGGGACTGTTGCTGGCGCTGCCCTTGGGCGCCCTGGCGGCTGAGCCGATCGCGCAAGCGGCTGCGGCACCTGCGGTCGGCAGCGTCGGCGGGCAGTTGACGCAACTGATGCTCGGCCTGTTGCTGGTGGTCGGCCTGATTTTCGTACTGGCCTGGCTGATGCGCCGCGTGCAGCGTATCGGCCCGGGCAACGCCCAGGTCATCGAGCTGATCGGCTCGCGTGCCCTCGGCCCGCGCGATCGGCTGGTGCTGGTGCAGGTCGGCGAGGAGCAGATTTTGCTCGGCCTCACCCCCGGCCGCATTACCCCGTTGCACGTACTCAAGACACCGGTGGACGCGGCCAAGACCGAGGCCGCCACGCCAGAATTCGCCCAGCGCCTGATGGAATTGCTGGGCAAGGATCAGAAGGATAAGAAGTAATGCGCGTGTTCCTGACGCTCATGCTGTTGCTGGCCGCGCCGATGGCCCTGGGCGCCGACCCGTTGTCGATCCCGGCGATCACCCTGGGCACCAATGCGGCCGGCGCGCAGGAATACTCGGTCAGCCTGCAGATTCTGCTGATCATGACCGCGCTGAGTTTTATCCCGGCGTTCGTCATGCTGATGACCAGCTTCACGCGGATCATCATCGTGTTCTCGATCCTGCGCCAGGCCCTGGGCCTGCAACAGACGCCGTCGAACCAGATCCTTACCGGCATGGCGTTGTTCCTGACGCTGTTCATCATGGCGCCGGTATTCGACAAGGTGAACCAGCAAGCCCTGCAACCCTACCTGGCGGAGAAAATGACCGCCCAGGACGCCATCGACAAGGCCCAGGGCCCGATCAAGGACTTCATGCTGTCGCAGACACGCTCCAGCGACCTCGAGCTGTTCATGCGCCTGTCCAAACGCACCGACATCGCCACGCCGGACCAGGCCCCGCTGACCATCCTGGTGCCGGCGTTCGTCACCTCGGAATTGAAGACCGCGTTCCAGATCGGCTTCATGATTTTCATCCCGTTCCTGATCATCGACCTTGTGGTGGCAAGCGTGCTGATGGCAATGGGGATGATGATGCTTTCGCCGCTGATCATTTCGTTGCCGTTCAAGATCATGCTGTTTGTGCTGGTGGACGGCTGGGCGCTGATTATCGGCACCCTGGCCGGCAGTTTCGGAGGGGTATAGCGCGATGACCCCAGAAGTTGCCGTCGACCTGTTTCGCGAAGCGCTGTGGCTGACCACCCTGATGGTCGCCGTGCTGGTGGTGCCGAGCCTGCTGGTCGGCCTGCTGGTGGCGATGTTCCAGGCCGCCACCCAGATCAACGAACAGACGCTGAGCTTCCTGCCGCGCCTGCTGGTGATGCTGATCACCCTGATCGTCGCCGGCCCGTGGCTGGTGCAAACCTTCATGGAATACATCCTGCAGCTGTACGGCAGTATTCCGCAGTTGATCGGCTGAACCGATGCAATCGTTACTGGCCTTGACCGACACCCAGATCAGCACCTGGGTGGCCTCGTTCATCCTGCCGCTGTTTCGCGTCACGGCCATGTTGATGGCCATGCCGGTGTTCGGCACCACCCTGGTACCACGGCGTGTGCGCCTGTATTTCGCGGTGGCGATCACGGTGGTGATCGTGCCCGGCTTGCCGCCGATGCCGCCGGTCAACGCTCTCGACCTCAGCGCATTGATGCTGATCGCCGAACAGGTCCTGATCGGCGCCATGCTGGGCTTTTCCCTGAGCCTGTTCTTCCAGGCGTTTGTGGTCGCCGGGCAAATCATCTCGGTGCAGATGGGCATGGGCTTCGCGTCCATGGTCGACCCCACCAACGGTGTGTCGGCGGCGGTGATCGGGCAATTCCTGACCATGCTGGTGACCTTGCTGTTCCTGGCCATGAACGGCCATCTGGTGGCGTTCGAGGTGATGACTGAAAGCTTCACCACCTTGCCGGTGGGTTCCGGGTTGGTGGTCAACCACTTCTGGGAACTGGTGGGGCGCCTCGGCTGGGTGCTGGGCGCGTCCTTGCTGTTGGTGTTGCCGGCGATCACGGCATTGCTGGTGGTCAACATCGCGTTTGGCGTAATGACTCGCGCGGCGCCGCAGCTGAACATCTTTTCGATTGGTTTCCCCTTGACCCTGGTGTTGGGCATGGGGATTTTCTGGGTCGGCCTGGCTGACATTCTCAATCAGTATCAACCGCTGGCGACCGACGCCTTGCAGTTCTTACGTGACCTGGCACGGGCGCGCTGAGCCATGGCCGAGAGCGAGAGTGGTCAGGACAAGACAGAAGACCCCACGGAGAAACGTAAAAAGGACTCCAGGGAAAAGGGCGAGATCGCACGCTCCAAAGAGCTCAATACCGTTGCGACCATGATGGCCGGTGCCGGCGCCTTGCTGATCTACGGCGGTGGCCTGGCGCTGGACTTGCTGGAGCTGATGAAGCACAACTTCACCTTGCCCCGCGAGGTGTTGCTCAACCCGGATTCCATGGGGCTCTACCTGCTGCATTCGGGCAAGATCGCGCTGCTGGCGGTGCAACCGATCCTGATCACCTTGTTGCTCGCCGCGCTGATCGGCCCGGTCGCCCTCGGCGGCTGGCTGTTTGCCGCCAGCAGCATGGCGCCCAAGTTCAGCCGCATGAACCCGGCGGCCGGGCTCAAGCGCATGTTTTCCACCAAGGCCCTGGTGGAGCTGCTCAAGGCCTTGGCCAAATTCATCCTGATTCTGTTCGTGGCGTTGTCGGTGTTGTCGTCCGACATCGACGACTTGCTGCGCATCGCCCATGAACCGCTGGAGTCGGCGATCATCCACAGCCTGCAAGTGGTGGGTTGGAGCGCATTGTGGATGTCTGCCGGGTTGATCATCATCGCAGCGGTGGACGCGCCGATCCAGCTGTGGGAAAGCCACAAGAAACTGCTGATGACCAAGCAGGAAGTGCGTGACGAACACAAGGATCAGGAAGGGCGCCCGGAGGTCAAGCAACGCATCCGCCAACTGCAGCGGGAAATGTCCCAGCGCAAGATGATGGCCTCGGTGCCCGACGCCGATGTGATCATCACCAACCCGACCCACTACGCCGTCGCCCTCAAGTACGACCCGGAGAAGGGCGGCGCGCCCATGTTGCTGGCCAAGGGCAGCGACTTTACCGCGCTCAAGATTCGCGAAATCGCTGTGGCCAACGACATCCTGCTGCTGGAATCACCGGCGCTGGCGCGGTCGATCTTCTATTCCACCGACCTCGATCAAGAAATCCCCGCCGGGCTGTACCTGGCCGTGGCGCAGGTATTGGCCTACGTCTACCAGATCCGCCAGTATCGGGCGGGCAAGGGCAAGCGGCCTGATCCGCTGAAGGACTTGCCGATCCCGCCGGATTTGCGTCGCGACTCCTGAAAACGCGCTTTTATGTCTGCCTCTGTAGGAGCGAGCTTGCTCGCGAAAAACTCCGAGTCGCCGCGTTCATCCTGATTTGCGCGTTATCGTTACCCACCTTCGCGAGCAAGCTCGCTCCTACAGGAGGGTGCCCATTACCTGTCAACTTTGACAGTAGCCAATACGCCGCCTTCACTGTTTGATACAGCGATGAGCCGCGCAGCCATGCGCGGCTCGGGAGGCGGTGATGGATAGGGCTACGGTCAAGTGGTTCGATGCGGTCAAGGGCATTGGTTTTATTGCCCGGGAGCGTGATGGCAACGCGGTTGCCGTGCAGTCGACAGATGCCAAGTGCGGTGAAGTCCCGCCAGCCGCTCCCACCATGCGAAAACCCCGCAAGCGGAAAAAAACACCGAAAGCCCCTCGCTAGCACCCAATGGTCGTTTGCGTCTACCTGTCAACTTTGACAGTAGCCAGCGCCAGCGTCTCGCGGTTCTATTGCACCAGGCACTGCGCGCAGGCTGTAAACGAGATGCAGGGAGAACGGCATTGAAAGTGACGACGGGTACAGTCAAACGTGAGCTGGCCAGGGGCAAGTGGCTGATTGCGCTGGATGACGGGCATGACTGCGTCTTTATCGATTGGAGCGATTGGCGGGGGGCTGCACTGTCGATTGGTAAGAAGTTAACGTTTCAAATGATCCATAAACCCCAGGGCGTTTATGCGCTCCCCGTCAGTGCGCGTAACGATACCGGGACGGGTCCATAAGTGTGTGGAGAACGGCAAGTGTTCAGGCCTCGAATATACGGCCTATTTAAAGACCACCCCGGGCGCAAATGTGGGAGGGGGCTTGCTCCCGATGGCGGCGTATCAGCCACCTATTCGGGGCTTGACACACCGCCATCGGGAGCAAGCCCCCTCCCACCTTTGACCTGAGTCACACCCGTAGGCTGCGTCGCTTCCAAGGTCATCCTGGGCCCAAAAGCAAAGTTGGAAGGCTTCTTGCAATACCGCCTGCAGGACGCCCCCCAGCGTCAAAACTTTGCTTCAAGGACACGAGGAAGACCGGTGGTAGATCGCTCTCAAATGCTCAGCACGGCCCGTGGCACCCTGACTGACCTGTCGCGGGGCAACCTGGGCGTGCCGTTGTTGTTGCTGGTGATGCTGGCAATGATGATGTTGCCGATGCCGCCGTTCCTGCTCGACGTGTTTTTCACCTTCAACATCGCCCTGTCGGTGGTGGTGCTGCTGGTGTGTGTGTACGCCCTGCGACCGCTGGATTTCGCGGTGTTCCCGACCATCCTGCTGGTGGCGACCCTGCTGCGCCTGGCGCTGAACGTGGCGTCCACCCGCGTGGTGATGCTCCACGGCCAGGACGGTCACGCCGCCGCCGGTAAGGTGATCCAGGCCTTCGGTGAAGTGGTGATCGGCGGTAACTACGTGGTCGGTATCGTGGTGTTCGCGATCCTGATGATCATCAACTTCGTGGTGGTCACCAAGGGCGCCGGGCGGATCTCCGAGGTAAGCGCTCGGTTTACCCTGGATGCGATGCCCGGTAAGCAGATGGCCATCGACGCCGACCTTAATGCCGGCCTTATCGACCAGAACCAGGCCAAGAGCCGTCGCCTGGAAGTGGCCCAGGAAGCCGAGTTCTACGGCTCCATGGACGGCGCCAGTAAATTTGTGCGCGGTGACGCCATCGCCGGCCTGCTGATCCTGTTCATCAACCTGATCGGCGGCATGGCCGTGGGTATTTTCCAGCACGGCATGACCTTCGGCGATGCGGGCAAGGTCTACGCCTTGCTGACCATCGGTGACGGTTTAGTGGCGCAATTGCCATCACTGTTGTTATCCACAGCTGCTGCGATCATGGTGACCCGTGCTTCGGGCTCCGAAGACATGGGCAAGCAGATCAGCCGGCAAATGTTCGCTTCGCCCAAGGCGCTGGCCGTGGCCGCCGGTATCATGGCCGTCATGGGCATCGTGCCGGGCATGCCCCACGTTTCGTTCCTGAGCATGGCGGCCATGGCCGGCGGCGCGGCCTACCTGTTCTGGAAGAAACAGAATGCTGTCAAGGTTCAGGCCCTGCAGGAAGTCGCCCGCCAGCAGGAATTGCTGCCATCCCCGGCCCGCGCCCAGGAAACCAAGGAACTGGGCTGGGACGACGTAACCCCGATCGACATGATCGGCCTGGAAGTCGGTTACCGCCTGATACCGTTGGTGGACCGCAACCAGGGCGGCCAACTGCTGGCGCGGATCAAGGGTGTGCGCAAGAAGCTGTCCCAGGACCTGGGCTTTTTGATGCCCACCGTGCATATCCGCGACAACCTCGACCTGGCCCCCAGCGCCTACCGCCTGACCTTGATGGGCGTGATCCTGGCCGAAGCCGAGATCTACCCGGACCGGGAACTTGCGATCAACCCAGGGCAAGTGTTCGGTTCGCTCAACGGCATCACCGCCAAAGATCCGGCTTTCGGCCTGGAAGCGGTGTGGATCGAAGTCAGCCAGCGCAGCCAGGCTCAGTCCCTTGGTTATACCGTGGTCGACGCCAGCACCGTGGTCGCTACCCACCTCAACCAGATTCTCTACAAACACTCCCACGAGCTGATCGGCCACGAGGAAGTCCAGCAATTGATGGGCTTGCTGGCCAAAGCCTCGCCAAAACTGGCCGAAGAGCTGGTGCCGGGCGTGCTGTCGCTGTCGCAGTTGCTCAAGGTGTTGCAAGCCTTGCTCGCCGAACAGGTGCCCGTGCGCGATATTCGCAGCATCGCCGAGGCCATCGCCAACAATGCCGCCAAGAGTCAAGATACTGCCGCGCTGGTGGCGGCGGTGCGGGTCGGTTTGTCCCGCGCCATCGTGCAAAGCATTGTAGGCGTTGAGTCTGAGCTGCCTGTTATCACCTTGGAGCCAAGGTTGGAACAGATATTGCTCAATAGTATTCAGAAGGCAGGGCAAGGCCAGGAAGAGGGCGTTCTGCTGGAGCCAAGCATGGCTGAAAAGCTGCAGCGTTCGTTGATCGAAGCTGCGCAGCGCCAGGAAATGCAGGGCCAGCCGGTGATTCTACTGGTGGCCGGTCCGGTCCGCGCGATGTTGTCGCGCTTCGGGCGCCTGGCAGTACCGAATTTGCACGTGTTGGCTTACCAGGAAATTCCTGACAATAAGCAAGTGACTATCGTCGCGACAGTAGGGCCCAACGGCTGAGGGTAGTGGGTTATGCAAGTGAAGCGTTTTTTCGCCGCCGATATGCGTCAGGCCATGAAGTTGGTCCGCGATGAGCTGGGCGCCGATGCCGCGATTATCGGTAACCGTCGTATTGCCGGCGGTGTCGAGCTGACGGCCGCCCTGGATTACACGCCCCAGGCCCTGGCTCCGCGTGTGCCGAACATGGAGCTCGAAGACGAGCTGCGCAAGACCGCTTCGCGCATTGTCTCGGCCCAGGCCGAACTGAGCATGCGCGGTGATAGCGACGCCACCACCAACCGCCAATTGTTCGCCGGCCTGCCACTGACCGCCGCCGAGCCGCTGGTGGAACCTACGTTTGTCGAGCCGCCACGTCCTGCAGCGCCAGCCCCGGCCGCCGCAGTCGACCAGCGTGTGTTCGATTCGATGCGCTTTGAACTCAACGGCCTGCGCGAGCTGCTCGAAGTGCAACTGGGCTCGCTGGCCTGGAGCCAACTGCAAGGCAGCAAGCCGCAACAAGCCAACCTGTGGCGCCGGCTGCAGCGCATCGGCCTGTCCGGGCCGTTGTCCCGCGACCTGCTGGCGCTGACCGCCGAAGTCGAAGAGCCGCGCCAAGCCTGGCGCATGCTGCTGGCGCACCTGGCGCGGATGATCGCCACCCCGGAAATCGAACCCCTGGAAGAGGGCGGTGTGATCGCCATGGTCGGCCCTGCCGGCATGGGCAAGACCACCACCCTGGCCAAGCTGGCCGCGCGTTATGTGCTCAAGTACGGCGCGTCGAATATCGCGCTGGTGAGCATGGACAGCTACCGCATCGGCGCCCAGGAACAGCTCAAGACCCTGGGCCGTATCCTCAATGTGCCGGTGACCCATGTCGACCCGGGCCAGTCCCTGGCCAATGCCCTTGACCCGCTGCTGCGCAAGCGCGTGGTGTTGATCGATACCGCCGGCCTGCAAGCCAGCGACCCGGCCCTGCGCATGCAGCTTGAAAGCCTGGCCGGACGCGGCATCAAGTCGAAAAATTACCTGGTGCTTGCAACCACCAGCCAGAAACAGGTTCTTACCGCTGCCTATCACAGCTATAAACGCTGCGGCCTGGCCGGTTGCATCCTGACCAAACTGGATGAAACCGCCAGCCTCGGCGAAGTGCTGAGCCTGGCGATCAGTCATGAATTACCGGTCGCCTACCTGACCGACGGGCCGCGGATCCCGGATGATTTGCATCTGCCGCGCCGTCATCAGTTGGTCAGCCGTGCTGTCAGTGTGCAAATGCAAGACGAGCCTAGCGAGGAAGCGATGGCCGATATGTTCGCCGACCTTTATCACAACCCGGCAAAGCGGGTGGGATAAGGCAGGATGAACACCGTGAAATGTACCTACATCGATGGTCTGCAAGCGATACACGCGACCAAGCCATGTAGCCTGCGTCTAAGCAAGACAAGGTAAAGAAATAAAATGGGCAGCATGCATCCCGTACAGGTGATCGCGGTGACCGGCGGCAAAGGTGGCGTCGGCAAAACTAACGTGTCAGTGAATTTGTCCCTGGCCCTGGCAGAGCTTGGCCGTCGCGTCATGCTGCTGGATGCTGACCTGGGCCTGGCGAACGTGGACGTTCTGCTGGGGCTGACACCCAAACACACGCTCGCCGATGTGATCGAAGGCCGCTGTGAGCTGCGCGATGTGCTGCTCCAGGGCCCCGGTGGTATCCGCATCGTGCCGGCCGCCTCGGGCACCCAGAGCATGGTGCACCTGAGCCCGGCGCAGCATGCCGGCCTGATCCAGGCCTTCAGCGATATCGGCGACAACCTCGACGTGCTGGTGATCGACACCGCCGCCGGGATCGGCGAGTCGGTGGTCAGCTTCGTACGCGCCGCGCAAGAAGTGCTGCTGGTGGTCTGCGACGAACCCACTTCGATCACTGACGCCTACGCCCTGATCAAACTGCTTAACCGTGACTACGGCATGAACCGCTTCCGCGTGCTGGCCAACATGGCCCAGAGTCCGCAGGAAGGGCGCAACCTGTTCGCCAAGTTGACCAAGGTCACGGATCGTTTCCTCGATGTCGCCTTACAATACGTTGGCGCAGTTCCCTATGACGAGTGTGTGCGCAAGGCCGTGCAAAAGCAGCGTGCGGTCTACGAAGCGTTCCCTCGTTCCAAGTGCGCACTGGCGTTCAAGGCGATAGCCCAGAAGGTCGATACCTGGCCGTTGCCTGCCAACCCTCGGGGGCATCTGGAGTTTTTTGTCGAACGATTGGTGCATCAGACGAGCGCGGGACCTGTGCTATGACATCCAGCGGCTACAACCTTTACAAAAAGTCGGCCCGTGACAGCCAGGGCGAGTTGATCGAGCGCTATGCGCCGCTGGTCAAGCGCATTGCCTATCACCTGTTGGCGCGCTTGCCTGCCAGCGTGCAGGTGGAAGACCTGATCCAGGCCGGGATGATCGGCCTGCTCGAAGTGTCGACCAAATACGACGCGAGCAAAGGGGCGAGTTTCGAGACGTATGCGGGTATCCGTATCCGTGGCGCGATGCTCGATGAAGTGCGTAAAGGGGATTGGGCGCCGCGTTCAGTACACCGCAATACGCGCATGGTCAGTGACGCAATTCGTGCAATTGAAGCAAAAACCGGTCGTGACGCTAAAGATCATGAAGTTGCGGCCGAACTCCAATTGAGTCTCGACGATTATTACGGGATTTTGAACGATACCTTGGGCAGCCGCCTGTTCAGTTTCGACGACCTGTTGCAGGACGGCGAACACGAAGGGCTGCACGAGGACGGCGCGAGCGCGCATATGGAACCGTCGCGCGATCTGGAAGATGAACGTTTTCAGGGAGCGCTGGCGGAGGCCATTGCCAATTTGCCGGAGCGCGAGCGCCTGGTGTTGGCGCTGTACTACGACGAGGAGCTGAACCTCAAGGAAATCGGTGAGGTCCTGGGGGTCAGCGAATCGCGTGTCAGCCAGTTGCATAGCCAGTGCGCGGCCCGCTTGCGGGGGCGGTTGGGAGAGTGGCGCGCGCGCTGACAGGCAGTGTGGGGACACTGCAGACGCTACCGCGAAGGTTTCGGCCTTCGCGGGTTCGCTCCGTGGTGCCCTGGGCAGTCCTTTTTGTGTAACGCCTGTTGATTGAAGTGGCGCGTCCAGGTGCTGGGCGCGTTTAAGACTGCTTGGAGGTCGAATTGGACAAGAACATGAAAATCCTCATCGTTGATGACTTCTCAACGATGCGGCGGATCATAAAAAACCTGTTGCGTGACCTTGGGTTCACTAACACGGTCGAGGCGGATGACGGCATTACGGCGATTCCGATCCTCAACAGCGGGAGCATCGACTTTCTGGTAACCGACTGGAACATGCCCGGCATGACCGGTATCGACTTGCTGCGCCATGTGCGCGCCGATGAAAAACTGCGCAGCCTGCCGGTGTTGATGGTGACCGCCGAAGCCAAGCGTGAACAGATCATCGAAGCCGCCCAAGCCGGGGTAAACGGCTATGTGGTCAAGCCATTCACAGCATTGGCCTTGAAAGAGAAGATCGAAAAAATCTTCGAACGCATCGGCCATTGATGCTGCCACGGGGGAGCTATGGACCATAACGAAACGTCACAGGGCGATTTTGAGTCGACCCTGAAAAAACATGCTCACCAGTTGGTCGAATGCCTTGAAAAGGGCCAGTTCGGCGATGCGGTGCAGTTGATCCATGAGCTTAACCAGACCCGTGACCGCGGCCTGTACCAGGAAGTGGGCAAGCTCACGCGTGAGCTGCACAGTGCGATCGTCAATTTCCAGATTGACCCGCGTATGCCCCAGGCCGAAGAAATTTCCCAGATCACCGATGCCACCGAACGCCTGTCCTATGTGGTCAGGCTGACCGAGGCAGCGGCCAACCGCACCATGGACCTGGTGGAAAACGCCACGCCTCTGGTCAATGGCATGGCCAATGAAGCCCAGGCCTTGAGCGTTGACTGGGGCCGCTTCATGCGCCGCGAAGTGGGGGCTGAAGAGTTCCGTGAACTGGCGCGTCGGGTCGACGGTTTTCTGTCGCGCAGCGAACAGGAAAACCGCACGGTGGCCGGCAACCTCAACGACATTCTGCTTGCCCAGGATTACCAGGACCTCACCGGTCAAGTGATCAAGCGTGTGACCCAACTGGTCACCGAAGTGGAAAGCAACCTGCTCAAACTGGTGCTGATGGCCGGCCAGGTCGACCGTTTTGCCGGCATCGAACATGACCGCGAAGCGATCCTCTCGGAAAAAGATCCACAAAAACACCTCGCCAAGGGTGAAGGTCCGCAGATTCATGCCGATAAACGTGAAGACGTCGTATCCGGTCAAGATGACGTAGACGATTTGCTGTCCAGTTTAGGCTTCTAAGGAGCACCCACATGAGCTTCGGCGCCGATGAAGAAATCCTTCAGGATTTCCTTGTAGAGGCCGGCGAAATTTTAGAGCAACTGTCCGAACAACTGGTCGAGCTGGAAAGCCGTCCGGATGATGCGAACCTGCTCAATGCAATTTTTCGCGGTTTTCACACTGTAAAAGGGGGCGCCGGCTTCCTCCAGCTCCATGAGCTGGTGGAGTGCTGTCACATCGCCGAGAACGTGTTCGACATCCTGCGCAAGGGTGAGCGTCAGGTTGACTCGGAATTAATGGACGTGATTCTCGAAGCACTGGATGCGGTCAACGCCATGTTCAGCCAGGTGCGTGAACGTGCACCGGTCACCGCCGCCACTCCGGAACTGCTGGCCGCCCTGGCGCGCCTGGCCGAACCGGCTGCGCAAGCACCGGCTGTGCAAGCCGAGCCTGAGCCGGTGGTGGAAGCCGAGGCGGATGTGACCGACAGCGAGTTCGAGCAACTGCTCGACTCGCTCAATGCGGTCAAGGCCGAGGCTGAAGCACCGGCTGCAACGGCGCCGGTTGCCACGCCGACCAGCGAAGACATTACCGACGCAGAATTTGAATCCCTGCTCGACCAGTTGCATGGCAAAGGCCAGTTCGCGGCCGACGCCGTGGCACCGGCGGCTGCGCCAGCGGCACCGGCACCGGCGGCTAACGCCAGTACCGATATTACCGACGACGAATTCGAGGCGCTGCTCGACCAACTGCACGGCAAAGGCACGTTCGTCGCCGAAGCCTTGCCGCAGGTCGCTGCCACTGCCGCCGTCGCTCCGGCGGCCAGCGCAGCACCTGCCGGTGACGGGCTGATTTCTGATAACGAGTTCGAAGCCTTGCTGGACGAGTTGCACGGCAAAGGCAAGTTCACCGAAGTGGCCCCGGCTCCGGCCGCCGCCGCAGCGGTCGCTACAGCCGCACCGGTTGCCGCCGCCAAAGCCGCAGCGCCGGTCGCCAAGCCAGCGCCTGCACCGGCTGCCGCGCCAGCTCCGGCGCGTCCTGCCGCTGCGCCGGTTGCCGATAAACCTGCCACTGAAGCCGAAACCACGGTGCGCGTAGACACTGCGCGCCTGGACGACATCATGAACATGGTCGGCGAGCTGGTGCTGGTGCGTAACCGCCTGGTGCGCCTGGGCCTGAACAGTGGCGATGAAGCCATGCAGAAGGCCGTGTCGAACCTCGATGTGGTCACCGCCGACCTGCAAACCGCCGTGATGAAAACGCGGATGCAGCCGATCAAGAAAGTCTTCGGCCGTTTCCCGCGCCTGGTGCGCGACCTGGCGCGCCAGCTCAAGAAAGAAATCAACCTGGAACTGGTGGGCGAAGAAACCGACCTCGACAAGAACCTCGTCGAGGCCCTGGCCGACCCGCTGGTCCACTTGGTGCGCAACGCCGTCGACCACGGCGTGGAAACCCCGGAAGAACGCGAAGCCTCGGGCAAATCGCGGGGCGGCAAGGTGATCCTGGCGGCGGAACAAGAGGGCGACCATATCCTGCTGTCGATCACCGATGACGGCAAAGGCATGGACCCGGCGATTCTGCGCAATATCGCGGTCAAGCGCGGTGTGATGGACAAGGATGCCGCCGATCGCCTCACCGACACCGAATGCTACAACCTGATCTTCGCCCCCGGCTTCTCGACCAAGACCGAGATCTCCGACGTGTCCGGCCGTGGCGTCGGCATGGACGTGGTGAAGACCAAGATCAGCCAGCTCAATGGCTCGATCAATATCTACTCGACCAAGGGCCAGGGCTCGAAGATCGTCATCAAGGTGCCGTTGACCCTGGCGATCATGCCAACCCTGATGGTGATGCTGGGCAACCAGGCCTTCGCCTTCCCGCTGGTCAACGTCAACGAGATCTTCCACCTCGACCTGTCGCGCACCAACGTGGTGGACGGCCAGGAAGTGGTGATCGTGCGTGACAAGGCCCTGCCGCTGTTCTACCTCAAGCGCTGGCTGGTGGCATCGGCCAAGCATGAAGAACAGCGCGAAGGCCATGTGGTGATTCTGTCGGTGGGCACCCAACGCATCGGCTTTGTGGTCGACCAACTGGTGGGCCAGGAAGAAGTGGTCATCAAGCCGTTGGGCAAAATGCTGCAGGGGACCCCCGGCATGTCCGGCGCGACCATCACCGGTGACGGTCGCATCGCGTTGATTCTCGATGTTCCGAGCATGCTCAAGCGTTACGCCGCACGGCGTATTTGATTCTGGCGGGGCAGGGCGGTAGCGCCCGCCCCGTCTAACGGAGTGTTTATGGTAGTCAAGGTCCTGGTGGTGGACGATTCGGGTTTCTTCCGCCGCCGCGTCTCGGAGATTCTTTCCGCCGATCCAACGATCCAGGTAGTCGGCACGGCCACCAACGGCAAAGAGGCGATCGATCAAGCCATTGCGTTGAAGCCGGACGTGATCACCATGGACTACGAAATGCCGATGATGGATGGCATCACGGCCGTGCGTCACATCATGCAACGCTGCCCCACACCGGTGTTGATGTTCTCCTCGCTGACACATGAAGGCGCCCGGGTCACCCTGGATGCGCTGGATGCCGGCGCGGTGGATTTCCTGCCGAAGAATTTCGAAGACATCTCGCGTAACCCCGATAAGGTCAAGCAGATGCTGTGCGAGAAGGTGCACAGCATTTCGCGCAGTAACCGCCGCAGTCTGTTCAGCGCGCCCGCGCCGACACCTGCGCCTGCACCCGTGGCCGCGCCGACATCATCGTTCAGCCGCCCGGCGCCCGCACCCGTCGCTCGGCCCGTGCCGACAGCGCCTACCCGCGCGGCTGCACCCAGCGCCCATTCGCCCGCGCCCAAGCGCAAGGCCTACAAACTGGTGGCGATCGGTACGTCCACCGGCGGGCCGGTGGCCTTGCAGCGTGTATTGACCCAACTGCCGGCCAACTTCCCGGCGCCGATCGTGCTGGTGCAGCACATGCCCGCTGCGTTCACCAAGGCCTTTGCCGAGCGCCTGGACAAGCTGTGCCGCATCAGCGTCAAGGAAGCCGAGGATGGCGACATCCTGCGCCCTGGCCTGGCGCTGCTGGCCCCGGGTGGCAAGCAGATGATGGTGGATGGCCGTGGCGCGATCAAAATCCTGCCGGGCGACGAGCGCCTCAACTACAAGCCGTGCGTGGATATCACCTTCGGTTCGGCGGCCAAGTCCTACGGTGACAAAGTTCTGGCGGTGGTGCTCACCGGCATGGGCGCCGATGGCCGTGAGGGCGCGCGCCTGCTCAAGCAGGGCGGCAGTTCAATCTGGGCCCAGGACGAAGCCAGTTGCGTGATCTACGGCATGCCCATGGCGATCGTCAAGGCTGACCTGGCCGACGCGGTCTACAGCCTGGACGACATTGGCAAGCATCTGGTGGAGGCCTGCCTCTGATGGATGTCTTGAGCCTGATCGGCATCACCCTGGCGTTTGTCGCCATTATCGGCGGCAACTACCTCGAAGGCGGCCACCTCGGCGCCCTGGCCAACGGCCCGGCGGCGCTGATCGTGATCGGCGGCACCGTGGGCGCGGCGTTGTTGCAGGCGCCGGTGAGCTCGTTCAAGCGCGCCATGCAGATCCTGATATGGATCATTTTCCCGCCACGGGTCGACTTGCCAGGCGGCATCGACCGCGTGGTCAACTGGAGCCTCACTGCCCGCAAGGAAGGCCTGCTGGGCCTGGAAAGCGTTGCCGATGCCGAGCCCGACAGCTACGCCCGCAAAGGCCTGCAACTGCTGGTCGATGGCGCCGAGCCGGAGGCGATCCGCAGCATCCTCGAGGTGGATTTCTACACCCAGGAAAGCCGCGACATCAACGCGGCCAAAGTCTTTGAAAGCATGGGCGGCTACGCGCCGACCATTGGCATCATCGGTGCGGTAATGGGCCTGATCCACGTGATGGGCAACCTGGCTGACCCTTCGCAACTGGGCAGCGGCATTGCCGTGGCGTTTGTCGCCACCATCTACGGTGTGGCGAGCGCCAACCTGGTGTTGTTGCCGGTGGCGAGCAAGCTCAAGTCGATTGCCATGCGCCAGTCCCGTTACCGCGAAATGCTGCTCGAAGGCATCCTGTCGATCGCCGAGGGCGAGAACCCGCGGTCCATCGAATTGAAGCTCCAGGGCTTCATGGATTGATGCACATGAACCAGTTGATTCGTTTTGCGGAGGTCGTCAGTGAGCCGTCGCCGTCGCGAGCCTGAAGAGCACGTCAACCATGAACGCTGGCTGGTGTCCTACGCGGATTTCATCACCTTGCTGTTTGCGTTTTTCGTGGTGATGTACTCGATCTCGTCGGTGAACGAAGGCAAGTACAAGGTTATTTCCGAAGCGTTGATCGGGGTGTTTTCCGACTCCGATCGCGCGCTCAAGCCAATTCCTATTGGCGATGAACGACCCAAGACGGTGACCCCGGCCAAGCCGTTGGTCAACGACAGCGATGAGACCGCCGCCGGTGTCGGCGGCACCAGCGACCCGCTCAAGAGCATTGCCGACGATATCAGCGCCGCATTTGGCGACCTGATCAGCTCCAACCAGATGACCGTGCGCGGCAATGAACTGTGGGTGGAGATCGAGCTGAACTCCAGCCTGTTGTTCGCCAGCGCCGATGCACTGCCGAGCGACCAGGCTTTCACCATCATCGACAAGGTGGCAGCGATCCTCAAGCCGTTTGAAAACCCGATTCACGTTGAAGGCTTTACCGACAACCTGCCGATCAGTACGGCGCAGTACCCGACCAACTGGGAACTGTCTTCGGCCCGGGCGGCAAGCATCGTGCGCATGCTCGCGATGCAGGGCGTGAACCCCCAGCGCCTGGCGTCGGTGGGCTACGGCGAGTTCCAGCCGGTGGCCAACAACGCCACGCTCGAAGGCCGTGCGCGCAATCGGCGGGTGGTGCTGGTGGTGTCGCGCAACCTGGATGTACGCCGCAGCCTGACCGGCACCGGCACGGCGAATGCAACACCGGATGCGGCGTTGAGGCGCGCTGGCACACAAACTGCACCGGCCCCTGCAAAGCCGCTGGTGCGGGCCAGCTCCGTCAATTCTCCGTCACCGGCTCACTAACCTATGCAATGTCTCGGTCGCGCGTGTGCCCACCGGGAGGAATCAACCGAATGAGAGTCTGGGCAGTTGCCAATCAAAAGGGTGGAGTCGGCAAGACCACCACGTCCATCGCGTTAGCCGGCTTGCTGGCCGAGGCGGGCAAGCGCGTGGTCGTGGTCGACCTGGACCCCCACGGCTCCATGACCAGCTATTTCGGCTACGACCCGGATGCGCTGGAACACAGTTGCTACGACCTGTTCCTGCACAAGGGCAGCGTGCCCGGCGACTTGCCTGGGCAACTGCTGCTGCCCACCAGCAACGACAGTATTTCGCTGTTGCCGTCCAGCACCGCCCTGGCCACCCTTGAGCGCCAGTCGCCGGGCCAGAGCGGCCTGGGCCTGGTGATCGCCAAGACCCTGGCGCAACTGTGGCAGGACTTCGACTACGCGATCATCGACAGCCCGCCCTTGCTCGGCGTGCTGATGGTCAACGCCTTGGCGGCCAGCCAGCAGTTGGTGATCCCGGTACAGACCGAACACCTGGCCGTCAAAGGCTTGGAACGCATGGTCAGCACCCTGGCGATGATCAACCGTTCGCGCAAGCAGGCCTTGCCGTACAGCATCGTGCCGACCTTGTTCGACCGGCGTACCCAGGCCTCCCTTGGCACCCTGCGCGTACTGCGTGATGCCTATCCGGACACCATCTGGAACGGCTACATCCCGGTAGACACGCGCCTGCGTGACGCCAGCCGCGCCGGGCTCACGCCATCGCAATTCGACGGCAAGAGCCGTGGCGTGCTGGCCTATCGGGCGTTGCTCAAGCACCTGCTGTCCCAGCAGCTTGTGGCGCAGGTGGCCTGATGAACCGTCCCCTCGACTTCAAGACCCGGCCGCAACTGGCGCTGGAATCCTACCTGGATGCCTTGCTGCAGGAGGCGACCGCCGAGGAGCTGCCGGAACCGATCCTGGTGCTGGAGCCGGCCGTCGAGCCTGACGCTGCGCTGGATG
Source organism: Pseudomonas sp. R4-35-07 (assembly GCF_003852235.1). Taxonomy (NCBI): domain Bacteria; kingdom Pseudomonadati; phylum Pseudomonadota; class Gammaproteobacteria; order Pseudomonadales; family Pseudomonadaceae; genus Pseudomonas; species Pseudomonas sp. R4-35-07. Next base: position 4,027,900 of record NZ_CP027732.1, on the reverse strand, counting down.
AGTTCCAGTTGGCGGTGCTTGAAGAGCAAGCCCGCGATGCGCACGTCGAAGCGACGCCGCTGGTGGTGCCAATCACGCCTGACGTGGTGGCGCCGGTAGTGGTCGAGCCGATCGTGGAAGTGCACCTGCCGCCGAGCATCACGCCGCCGCCGGTGACCGGCGATGGTCGCCCGTCGTGGGCCGCCGAGCCGTTCGAATGCCTGCTGTTCGACGTCGCCGGGTTGACCCTGGCGGTGCCGCTGGTGTGCCTGGGCTCGATCTATTCCCTGGAAGGCCAGGAGCTGACGCCGTTGTTCGGGCAACCGGAGTGGTTCCTCGGCATCCTGCCCAGCCAGGCCGGCAATCTCAAGGTGCTGGACACCGCGCGCTGGGTGATGCCCGACCGCTACCGCGATGACTTCCGCCAGGGCCTGCAGTATGTGATCTCCGTGCAGGGCTACGAGTGGGGGCTGGCGGTGCATCAAGTCAGCCGCTCGTTGCGCCTGGACCCGAACGAAATCAAATGGCGCAGCCACCGTGGCCAACGGCCGTGGCTGGCGGGCACCGTGATCGAACACATGTGCGCGTTGCTCGACGTCGCCGAACTGGCCGAGTTGATCGCCAGTGGCGCGGTCAAGGAAATGGCGCAGAACAAACGCAGTTGATTGAACAATAAAGGTCGTGCGGTTGCGCGGCCCATTAGCACACACGCCGTCGATAGCGGCATTTGAAGGGGTCAGAAGCATGAACAAGTCAGCGTCCGCACAAGGTTTGGATGATCCGATCCTGCAATGGGTGACCTTCAAACTGGACAACGAGTCCTACGGCATTAACGTGATGCGCGTGCAGGAAGTGCTGCGCTACACCGAGATCGCCCCGGTACCGGGTGCGCCGAGCTATGTGCTGGGCATCATCAACCTGCGCGGCAACGTGGTGACGGTGATCGACACGCGCCAGCGCTTCGGCCTGGCGCCGACCGATGTCAACGACAACACGCGCATCGTCATCATCGAAGCCGACAAGCAAGTGGTCGGGATCATGGTCGACAGCGTGGCCGAAGTGGTCTACCTGCGCCAATCGGAAGTGGAAACCGCGCCGAACGTGGGCAACGAAGAATCCGCCAAGTTTATCCAGGGCGTCTGCAACAAGAACAACGAGCTGTTGATTCTGGTTGAGCTGGACAAAATGATGAGCGAAGAAGAGTGGTCGGACCTGGAGAGCATTTGATTGTTTCTTGAGGCGGCGGTGATCGTCCTGGCCCTGTTGTGGGCCGGGACTTTGGCGTTTGTGCTGCGCTATGTGCGCCAGCAACGGGAGTTGGCCTTGCAACAGGCCGAGCGCGATGCGGTGCGTGACCGGCGCATTCTGGAGCTGGTCAAGCGTGTCGATCATTTCCAGCAGAGTGCGGTGCGGGTTGGGGATGAAGTGCATGAACTGCGCGCGATTCTCGGGCCGTTGCCGGACAAGTTGGTGCAGTTGGAGCAGCGTGATCCCGCGAACCTGTCGTTCGCCCAGGCGGCCAAGCTGGTGGGCATGGGCGCGACGGTGGATGAGCTGACCCAGTCGTGCGGGTTGACCCAGGCCGAGGCGCAGTTGATGAGCAAGTTGCACAAAAGCTGATCAGCGCCGGGCGCAATGTGGGAGGGGGCTTGCTCCCGATGGCCTTGGGTATCCACATAACTTTGGTATGGCCCTGAACCTGTGACGGCTCGGGAGCCGAAGCCTCTCTAACTGACTCCCCGCGTTTCAAATGTGGGAGGGGGCTTGCCCCAGATGGCGGCCTGACAGCCGACCAGGATGTTGGATCAGAACGAGTACATATCCGTTCCTATGGTAACGGCGGCTGGCGGTTCCGCTTTTACAGCGTGTCACTTTTGGAAGGACCCAAAAGTAACCAAAAAGTCCTCGCCCCACCACTCGGCACCTCGCCTAGGCTCGGTGTGCCCGTAATCCGACATTGATTTGGGGGGCCGCCGCCACGCGCCATCCATGGCGCGGGGCGGCTAAACCGGCATCCCTGCCGGTTTACCCCCCAAATCACTGTCGAATTCCGGCCAGCGTGGTTTAACGGGGCGCCTAAGATCAAGAGCAAGATCAAGAGCGGCTCGCTTCGCATCGTGGTTAGCGTAGGCTGCTGCTACAAAGTTGTGTAGATACCATGCCCCGATGGCGGTGTATCAGTCAGCTTAATCTTTAGCTGACACACCGCTATCGGGAGCAAGCCCCCTCCCACATGTTGATCTCCATCCATCAGCCAAATTTCTCCTGCCACAGACTTTTCCTCATCCCCAAGGGTCAACATCCTGCAAGCACTTTGACCCAGGAGAGTTCCCCAAATGACCACCGCCAGAGCCCTGTTGATCCTCCACGGCAAACAAGCCCTCAACGAGGACGTGCGCGCGGCCGTGCTGGCCCGGCGTGAGCAGGGTTGGGAGCTGGCAGTGCGGGTGACCTGGGAAGGTGGCGATGCCCAGCGCCTGGTCAATGAAGCCCTGGCCGACGGTTACACCCACATCATCGCCGGCGGTGGCGATGGCACTCTGCGCGATGTGGCCGAAGCCATGGCTCACGCCAATACCGATGCCAGCCTGGTGCTGATGCCGCTGGGCACAGCCAATGACTTCGCCAAGGCCGCCGGCGTGCCGTTGGAGCCGGCTGGCGCCCTGGCGTTGCTGGATGTTGAACCGAGAGCGATTGACCTGGGCCAGGTCGGCGGGCAGATATTCTTGAACATGGCCACCGGCGGTTTCGGCAGCCAGGTCACCGCCAACACCTCCGAAGACCTGAAGAAAATCCTCGGCGGTGCCGCCTACCTGTTCACCGGTCTGTCACGCTTCAGTGAATTGAAGGCTGCCTACGGTGAGCTGGAAGGCCCGGATTTCCATTGGAAAGGCGAGCTGCTCGCACTCGGGATCGGCAACGGGCGCCAGGCCGGGGGCGGGCATGTGCTGTGCCCGGGTGCGCTGGCCGATGATGGCCTGCTGGACATCAGCATCCTGCCGGCGCCCCAGGAGGTGGTCGGCACCTTGCGCGAATTGATGAGCAATGGCTGGGGCCTGGACACCATGTTCGTGCGGGCACGCCTGCCGTGGGTCAATATCAAGGTGGCGCAGGGCTTGTACATCAACCTCGATGGCGAGCCGCTGGAAGGCGATGATCTGCATTTCGAGGCCTTGCCCAAGGCCCTGCGCGTGCACCTGCCGCTGGGGTCGCCCCTAGTCGTCCAGGCTGATGATCTGCTCGCGCACAGCGAATAACACTAGGCCCGCCACGTCGAAAATCTGCAGGCGCTTCATGATCTGCGAGCGATGCGCTTCTACCGTCTTGATGCTCAGGCCCAGGCCGTGGGCGATTTCCCGGGTGGACTTGCCGCGCACGATCAGGCGCAGGATTTCCAACTGGCGCGCCGTCAGGTTGTGGCTATGGGGCGCGGGCGTCGCAGGGCCGTTGCTGCGGATCAGTGCTTGATTGATCACGGTGTGGGCGATCGCCGGGCTCAGGTAGCGCTCGTTGTTGCGCAAGGCACGCAGGGCGTGTTCCAGCTCGTTGGCGGTCATGTCCTTGAGCAGGTAGCCGTGGGCACCTGATTCCAGCGCGCGCATGATCAGGTCGGGGTCGGTGTGCATCGACAGGATCAGCACTTTGCTCAGGGGATAGGCGCCCTTGAGTTCCTGCAAGGCATCCAGGCCGCTGGTGTGTTTCATCGACAGGTCCAGCAGCACGATATCCGGCTGCAGGGCGCGAAATTGCGCGAGCACCTGCGCGCCATCGCTGGCTTCACCGATTACGTCGTAACCGGGCATGTCCAGGATCAGCGCACGCACGCCGGCGCGAATCAGCGCGTGGTCATCCACCAGGAGTAAATTGCAGGTCACTCGAAACCCTTAGGGGAACTGGCCCGTTCGAGGGCGCGGGGCGCCCAGGGGAAAAGCGCGTCGATCCGCGTGCCTTGGCCTGGCTGACTGCTGACCGACAAGGTGCCGCCCAGTTGGTCTATCCGCTCGGCCATGCCGGCCATGCCGCGTTGGCCTGCAAGGCCTGGGTCGGTAACCGGCGAAAAGCCCTCGCCGTCATCGCAGATCGTCAGCGACAAGCCTTCGGGCAGGCGTCGCAGGCGCACCCGCAGGTTATGTGCCTGGGCGTGACGGAGCATGTTGGTCACGGCTTCCTGGGTGATGCGAAACGCCGCCACGGCCATTTCTTCAGGAATACCGGTCAGGCGTTGCTGGCATTCCAGGCTCCAGCACACCGAGGTGTTTTCCAGGGTCTTGAGCAGGTGCGCGCGCAAGCTGGCTTCCAGGCCAAGGCTGGCCAACTGGCGCGGGTTGAGAATGGCGGACACGTCGCGCACTTTGGCCAGGGTTTCGTCGAGGGTATTGCACAGCACCGTGCAGTGCTCGTGCAGCTCTGGCGGCAGGCGACGCTGCAGCCATTCACTTTGCAGTTTGGCGGCGGTCAGCAGTTGGCCGATGTCGTCGTGCAGTTCGCGGCTGAGGCGATGGCGTTCGTTTTCCTGGACCTGTAACAGTCGGTCCGCCAATTCCTGGGGCTGGAACTTGATGGATTTGCGCGAACGCCATTGGTGCAGGCCCACCACCGCCAGCGTGGCCAGGTTGACCAGCAGGATCAGCAGCGACCAGGGCGAAGCATGCGCGTAGGCCCACACGCTGACCGACAACGAACACAGGCACAGCGCAAGGACGATGCGGCGTGCGTTGCTGCGCGACACAGACCTTGAGAAAAGGGGCTTGAGGTTGGCGTACATAGCGGATGGAGCCACTGAAGGTTCGCTGCGGGGAGACCGGTTGGCCGGGCTCTGTTTGGAATACGCTGCCGAATCGTGTTTAACCATGATGAAGTTGAGTCACTTCGAGTGGGGGCATAGTACCACCCCTGTTACCGTTGGTCGCCTGATTGGTTTATGGCCCGCGCAAATACTCTGGGGGGTAATCCCAGAGTTGAAAAAGTTGTATTAGTAAAGTTGGTTTGTATCGTTATTGCGTAGATGGCTAATTGATGTTTCTGCCTTTCTCGCCGTTATCGGTCGTTTTTGGACAGGTCAGCTATCGTCGGCGACATGCTTGGGACTCAGGACGCATGATGCAACCGCTGCTGCGGTTTATGCCGGAAATCCTTTTGCGGAATCTGCAAAGTAACCGTCGCGATCAACGACGTTTGCTCGGTCTCGTCCAGGGCCAACTCGCCGGTGCGCGTGTCGATCAGCTCCAATTGCCAGGCCAGCAGCGTGAGGCAGTCATGTAACGCATCGAGTGCCTGGTCATGCAATTGCATCGGGTTCTCGGCGTTGGCAATGAGGTCCTGCAGGTGCCGCGAGAACTCGCTGATCGCCTGCAGCGCCAGGCTGTCGGCCTTTTCAGCCAGTTTGGCGAGGCTGGTTTTCATGCAGTCGATGGCGTCGCTGTCGTTGCGGATCAAATGCAGGTGGCTCAAGCACTCTTGGGACTTGATCAGCAGCATTTCGGCCTCCAGCAGAAACTCGGGAAGTGCCGTTTGCCATTCTTTCGCGCTATTCATCATGCATGTCTCCGCAACTCAAGCTCGGGTGATGAGATGTCGCACCGGGTGAATGGCTTAAAACTAGCGCTGAAATATGATTGGAGCTTGTAGGTTGATTCCGATATTTCAGTAGGACATTTATTGAAATGCTCACGAAAGTCGTGCGTAGTCCCAGTTGAGCGGGATGACACGACTTCAGTTGCCGATACGTGAGTGCCTGGAAGGCTCGCGGGCCTAGGGCGTGGGATGGCAAACAAAAGCCTGACTCCATTCATGCAATGAGAATGGCGTCACATTAATGGCTATTAGATATCGCGAATATCAGGTCGGGCCTGATTGCGCATAGGGGAATCCCCTACGTCGTGGAACCGCACGCCGATTGGAGTGTCGTGCAAGGCCCACACAGCCCGAGGACAGGGCTGATGCAGTAAAGCATGATGTCAGTGTGACATCAATGTATTTACATGGCATTTTACCGGGGTCAAGGTCTGGCGCTTGCCGCCGATAACTTGCCTATACGAACTGCACACCCTCTCAGCGCGCAACCCATGTGCACACCAGGAGCTCTTAATGGCCGGCATTCTCGACACGGTAGATCAACGCACGCAATTGGTGGGTGAGAATCGCCTGGAGATTCTCATGTTCCGCCTGTTCGGGCGGCAGCTGTTCGCGATCAACGTGTTCAAGGTGCAGGAAGTGCTGCAACTGCCCAAGCTGACCCTGATGCCTCAGCGCCATCCCTTCGTCTGCGGCGTGGTCAACCTGCGTGGCCAGACGTTGCCGGTGATCGACTTGTCCCAGGCCATCGGCATGCGCCCGCTGGTGCCAGGGCCCAACAGCACCATTATCGTCACCGAGTACAACCGTTCGGTGCAGGCGTTCCTGGTGGGCGGCGTCGACCGCATCGTCAACATGAATTGGGAAGCCATCCTGCCACCGCCGGCCAGCGCCGGGCGCCAGCACTATCTCACCGCCATCAGCAAGGTCGATGACCAGTTGGTGGAAATTATCGATGTGGAAAAAGTCCTGGCGGAAATCGTGCCCTATAACGCCAAGGTCTCCAGGGAAAAACTCGAGGACCCAGTGCTGGAACGCGCCCGTGGCCGTGAAGTGTTGCTGGTGGACGATTCCAACGTAGCGCTGTCGCAGTTGAAGGACACCCTGGGCCAGTTGGGCGTGAAGATGCACATCGCCAGCGACGGCCTCAAGGCCCTGAACATGCTCAAGGCCTGGGCCGACACCGGCCAGCTGATGACCGACAAGCTGCTGATGATCTTCACCGACGCCGAAATGCCCGAGATGGACGGTTACCGCCTCACCACCGAAATTCGCAATGACCCGCGCCTGCGTGGCCTCTACGTGGTGCTGCACACCTCGCTGTCGGGGAGCTTCAATGACTCGATGGTCAAGAAGGTCGGCTGTGACAATTTCCTCTCCAAATTCCAGCCGGACAAGCTGGTGGATGTGGTGCGTCAACGACTGATGCTGGACGAAGTGCCCGCGTGACACTAGGGTATGCCACTTTGTTCCCCAGGAATGCAGGCTCATGCTCCGTCTCAGCGCGTTGTACCGTTACCCCTTGAAATCCGGCAAGGCCGAGGCCTTGCAGCAGAGTGGCCTGGATAAACTCGGGCTGGCAGGGGATCGACGCTGGATGCTGGTGGACGAAGCCAGTGGGCGCTTCCTCACGCAACGCGCCGTGGCGAAGATGAGCCAGTTGACCGCGCTGTGGAACGCGGCGGGCGGCCTGACCCTGAGCTCGCCTGGCTATGGGACGCTCGACGTGGCATTGCCCGGCGCCGATGCGTTGCGCGGTGTGACCATCTGGCACGACACCCTGCGCGTGCCGGACGCGGGCGATGAAGCGGCGGCCTGGGTCAGCGCCTTCATCGGCAAACCCACACGCCTGGTGCATATGCCCCTGGAGCGTGCACGCTCGACCCAGGCCGGTTTTGGCCGGGATGACGATCAAGTGGGGTTTGCCGATGGCTACCCCTTGCTGCTGATCGGCCAGGCTTCCCTGGACGATTTGTGCGCGCAAATCGGCCGGCCGATGGAAATGCTGCGCTTTCGTCCCAACCTGGTGATCGAAGGCGGCGAGGCCTTTGCCGAGGATGGCTGGAAACGCTTGCGCATTGGCGATGTGGAGTTTCGCGTGGTCAAGCCCTGTTCACGCTGCGTTCTCACGACCGTCGACCCCCGGACCGGCGAGCGCAGCCCGGACCGCGAACCGTTCGCCACCCTGCAGGCCTATCGCAGCACCGAGAAGGGCGCGATGTTCGGCCAGAACCTGGTCAACGATGGGGTCGGGCAATTGGAGGTCGGGATGCCGGTAACGGTGCTGGAATAAAAAATGCCCGTCTCGCAGGAGACGGGCATTTTTTTGCGCCGAGTCAGGTTCAGCTGCGGTATTCGCACAGGTAAGCGGTGTCTACGCCAACCTTCAACTGGAATTTGCTCTTGGCTGGGACGTTGAACTGGCTGCCGGCGGCAAAGGTTTCCCACTCGGCGTCAGGCAGTTTGACGATCAGCGCGCCGGAAACGACGTGCATGATTTCACGCTGGTCGGTGCCGAACTCGTATTCACCCGGGGCCATCACGCCGATGGTCGCTGGGCCTTCCGCCGTGCCGAAAGCGATCGACTTGACGGTGCCGTCGAAGTATTCATTGACTTTGAACATGAGTGAATCCTCGGAAAAAGGGTCTGGAAAGGTCAGCCAGTATGCCCAAGGGCAGGGGAGCTGCCTAGACCGGCAAAATCAGCGGCAGCAGGCGTGCCGTGTTGCGCGCATCCTCCAGCGCCCGATGCTGCTGGCCACTGAACTGCATCCCCGCCAATTGCAGCGCGCCATTAAGCCCCAAGGGCTTGTCCAGCCGCCGGGCCTTGGCGAAACGTTGCTTGAGGTTGACATGGGGCGTCTGGCCGAGCGCGCTGGCCAGGCCATGGCGTTGCCATTCCAGCTCCAGTTGCACGCGATCGTAATCGCCCCAGCTGGCCCAGCCTTCCAGGCGCGCCTGATGCTGGCCCAGCCAGCGCTCGAATAGCGGCCACACCTCGGTGATCGGCGTTGCCGCGTCGATATTGGCCTGGGTGATATGGGTCAATTGGCGGCAAAAAGGCGTCAGCAGCGGCCGCCGCAGGGGGCGCACGAAGCGCTGGAAGTGATCCAGCTCGCGGCCCTGGCGGTTGACCAGGCTTGCGCCAATTTCGATGACTTCCATCTCCGTCACGGGCCAGCCGCCGTCATCCGTGGTGGCTTCAAGGTCAATAATCAGCCAATGAGGCATGCGCAGGTTCCCGTACTGTTCCTGTCCTGATGGGGATAGAGCGTAGCCGGGCCTTGTAGTTCCGCCCAGGGGGCTGATTCGCCTGGTTGGTAAACCCCGTACACAAGTTTTGCCCAAGCGCTTGCTTGGGTGGTGGCCACGGCCTAAATTGCCGCCCAAGACGATAGTAGACATGAGGGACAGCAGCATGGACGACCCCCAAGCCTTGCGGGTGATGCGCACTCTGGTCGACGCTGGACAATTGACCGACCCCGAGAGCGCTCGGGGCAAGTTGCTGCAAACCGCGGCGCACCTGTTTCGCAACAAGGGCTTCGAGCGCACCACCGTGCGCGACCTGGCCGGTGCGGTGGGCATTCAGTCCGGCAGCATCTTTCATCACTTCAAGAGCAAGGACGAGATCCTGCGCGCAGTGATGGAAGAAACCATCCTCTACAACACCGCGATGGTGCGGGCTGCGCTGGAAGCAACGAGCACGGTGCGCGAGCGCGTGTTGGCGCTGATCCGCTGCGAATTGCAGTCGATCATGGGCGGCAGCGGTGAGGCGATGGCGGTGCTGGTGTATGAATGGCGCTCGTTGTCTGCCGACGGTCAGGCCCAGGTACTGGCCCTGCGTGATGTGTATGAGGACATCTGGCTGCAGGTACTGGGCGAAGCCAAGGCCGCTGGTTATATCAGGGGCGACGTGTTCATCACCCGGCGCTTCCTGACCGGCGCGTTATCCTGGACCACCACGTGGTTCCGCACCCAAGGCAGTCTGACCCTCGAAGAGCTGGCCGACGAAGCGCTGTTGATGGTGCTCAAGGCGGACTGAAGTGCGGCTATTAATTTGCGGGTGAACGTTGTCTCCCCAGGGAAAAACGCCTAGCTTATCGCCATCATAGAATTCACGGTGTGTGCCTAGATGTTTTCGCCATGGCGGCTGGCTGCAGGACTGACATTTTGGGCATTGGGTACCGCAGGGTGGACGCAGGCCAGCGCCGCGCAGTTGGTGAGGATCGGCGCGGCGCATTTTCCGCCGTATACCGTACGCCCTGAGCAAGGCGCCGATACCGGATTGCTGCCGCAATTGGTCGAAGCGCTGAACGCCGTGCAAAGCGACTATCAGTTTGTGCTGGTGCCCACTTCGATTCCCAGGCGTTTTCGCGATTTCGAGCAAGGCCGGGTCGACATGGCGATCTTTGAAAACCCGTCCTGGGGCTGGAAAGACGTGGCCCATACCAGCGTCGACATGGGTCTGGAAGACGCTGAAATCTTCGTCGCCGAGCGTGAGCCCGGTCGCGACCAAAGCTATTTCAGCGACCTTGCCGGCAAACGCCTGGCGGTGTTCAGCGGCTATCACTACGCCTTCGCGAACTTCAACCCCGACCCCAAGTACCTGGCTGAGCACTTCAACGCAACGTTGACGTACTCCCATGACAGCAACTTGCTGATGGTCGCCCGCAGGCGTGCTGATATCGCCTTGGTCACCCGTTCGTACCTGAGTGACTTCATGGTGCGCAATGCCGAGATGGCGGGGACATTCCTGGTGTCGGAGCGCATCGACCAGGTCTATCACCATTACGCGTTGCTGCGGCCCAAAGCCCCCATCACCGGGCCTGCGTTTGCCGGGTTGCTCAAGCAGCTGCGGGATAATGGCCAGATGCTCAAGATCTTCGAGCCGTATCGCATCGATGTAATGCCAGTCCCCTGAGAGCGCTGGAAATCAAATGTGGGAGGGGGCTTGCCCCCTCCCACATGTGTTTTTCAAACCCTGCGCGCGAACGTATCGCTGTGGTTGCCCGACACCTTGCGGCAGTGCACCAGCGCATCGCGAATCATGAAGTTCACCAGCGTCGGCGAAACCCCCAGTTCCTTGGCGATATCCTTCTGCGGTACGCCGTGCAGGCGGTACATCTCGAAGGCGTAGCGGGTGCGCTGCGGCAGCTCGGTCAGGGCGTCGGCGATGTTTTCCAGGGTGTTGAAATTGATATGGGAGGTTTCCGGTGAAGCGCCGTGAATCACCACATTCAAGCCTTCCTCTTCGGTCCCGGAATACTTGAGCTCCAGGGCCTGCTTGCGGTAGTGATCGATCGCCAGGTTGCGCACGATCTGAAACAGATAACTCAGTTGGGCCTTGAACGAAGAGGTGATCGTCGGTGCCGACTGCAGCCGAAAATAAGCGTCCTGCACCACATCCTCGGCGCGGGAACGACAGCCGGTAATACGTGCTGCGATCTTCACCAGGATCAGCCGATTGTCGACGAACGCCTGGAGAAGTGGTGAGTCGCACCTGCCTGTGGATACTGGTTCCGTCATGGAAATCACCTGGTTGCAAAAGAGGTTAGGGGAGGGCGTCCTTGCTGAGGCCTCCTACACATCGGGCAACAAATTATGCTTAATGATAATGATTGTCAAATGAGAAGGCGAACTAATCTTATGCCTTCCGGTAAGGTGTGAACCACGTCTCGCTTGCCCCCGGCGACTAATTATTTGCCGGGGCCGTCCGTTCTTCTGGGTGACAGGCCTGTAAACAAACGGCCAAGGATCAGCATCCGCAGGAGGGCGAAATGGGTTTTTATCGTGCACACAGCGTGTTTCAGCTTGGAGTCCTCGGGTGATGAGTACGCCAACGCCGCTGCGCCTGTTCTGCCTGCCCCATTCCGGCGCCAGCGCCTCGGTCTACGCACGTTGGCGCCGCGTGCTGCCGGATTGGTTGCAGGTGTGCCCGCTGGAATTGCCGGGGCGTGGCATGCGCATGGGCGAGCCGCTACAGCGCGATATCAAGGCCTTGGCTGCCCAGCTCGCGACTGAAATCAGCCGCGACCTCAATGGCCCCTATGCGTTGTTCGGCCACAGCCTCGGCGGCCTGCTGGCGTTCGAACTGGCCCACGCATTGAAAGCGCGCAATGTGCCGGCGCCGCTGGCGCTGTTCGCCTCCGGCACCGCCGGCCCGGCGCGGCGCGATGTCAGCGAATACGCCATCGAAAAGACCGACGCACAGCTGATCGCCCGCTTGCGCGAACTGCAGGGCACCTGCGACGCCGCGTTGGCCAATCCTGAATTGATGGAGCTGATGCTGCCGATCCTGCGCGCCGATTTCCTGCTCTGCGGCAGCTTCACCTATGGCGAGCGCGAGCCCCTGGGTGTGCCGATCCATGTGTTCGGCGGCAAGCAGGACAGCGTGCGCGCCGACCAATTGCTCGACTGGCAGCTCGAGGCCGCCAGCGGCTTTTCCCTCGACATGTTCGACGGTCACCACTTCTTCCTCGTGCAGCACGAAAGCGCCGTGCTGCGCTGTGTGCGCCGCTATGCCGACGAACACCTGGCCCGCTGGCGCCTTGGCGCGGCGCGGCAACTGGCCGCCGGCTGAATCTCACCGACTTCCCGACTTTCCCGTAAGCCGATTTCAGGCAGGAACCCCATGATGGACGCCTTCGAACTTCCCCGCACCCTGGTCCAGTCCCTCCAACGCCGTGCCGCGCAGACGCCGGACCAGATAGCCCTGCGCTTTCTGGCCGAGTCCGCCGAGCACAGCGTGGTGCTCAGCTACCGTGACCTGGACCAACGCGCCCGCACCATCGCCGCCGCCTTGCAAGCCGATGTCGCGATGGGCGAGCGCGCAGTGCTGTTGTTCCCCAGCGGCCCGGACTATGTCGCGGCGTTCTTCGGCTGCCTGTACGCCGGGGTGATCGCGGTACCGGCCTACCCGCCGGAATCCACCAAGCGGCATCACCAGGAGCGCTTGCTGTCGATCATCAGCGACGCTGAGCCGCGCCTGCTGTTGACCATTGCCAGCCTCGGCGAAAGCCTGGCGCAGATTGACCACGCACCACCGGTCTTGAGCGTAGACACCCTCGACGCACAGCTGGCCGATCACTGGGTCGCCCCCGAGTTGCAAGCCGACGACATTGCCTTCCTGCAATACACTTCCGGCTCCACCGCGCTGCCCAAGGGCGTGCAAGTCAGCCACGGCAACCTGGTGGCTAACGAAGTGCTGATCCGTCGCGGCTTTGGCATCGACCTCAACCCACACGATGTCATCGTCAGCTGGCTGCCGCTCTACCACGACATGGGGCTGATCGGCGGCCTGCTGCAGCCGATCTTCAGCGGTGTGCCGTGCGTGTTGATGTCGCCGGCCTACTTCCTGGCGCGGCCGTTGCGCTGGCTGGAAGCGATCAGCGACTACGGCGGCACCATCAGCGGCGGCCCGGATTTCGCCTACCGCCTGTGCAGCGAACGGGTCAGCGAGTCGGCCCTGGAACTCATGGACCTGAGCCAGTGGCGCGTGGCCTATTCCGGCTCCGAGCCGATCCGCTTGGACACCCTGGAACGTTTTGCCGACAAGTTCGCCGCCTGCGGTTTCACCTCAAGCAATTTCTTTGCTTCCTACGGCCTGGCCGAGGCGACCCTGTTCGTCGCGGGCGGCACCCGTGGCCAAGGCATCCCCGCGCTGCGCGTCGATGAGCAAGCGCTGGCCGCCAACCGCGCCGCGCCGGGGCAGGGCAGGGCCGTCATGAGTTGCGGCACTCAGCAGCCGGACCACGCCGTGCTGATCGCCGATCCCCACACGCTGAGCGAGTTAGCCGACAATTGCGTGGGCGAACTCTGGGCGAGCGGCCCGAGCATCGCCCAGGGTTACTGGCGCAACCCTGAAGCCACCGCCAGCACCTTCGTCCAGCACGCCGACCGGACCTGGCTGCGCACCGGCGACCTGGGGTTTATCCGTGACGGTGAGGTGTACATCACCGGGCGCTTGAAAGACCTGCTGATCGTGCGCGGGCACAACCTGTATCCACAGGACATCGAGCAAACCATCGAACGTGAGGTCGAGGTGGTGCGCAAAGGCCGGGTGGCGGCCTTTGCGGTGAATGATCAGGGCCTGGAAGGCATCGGCATCGCTGCGGAAATCAGCCGCAGCGTGCAGAAAATCCTGCCGCCCGAAGCGCTGATCAAGGCGATTCGCCAAGCGGTGGCCGAGGCTTACCAAGAGGCGCCTAGCGTGGTGGTGCTGCTCAACCCGGGCGCGCTGCCGAAAACCTCCAGCGGCAAGGTGCAACGGGCGGCGTGTGCGCTGCGCCATGCCGATGGCAGCCTCGACCGCTATGCGCAGTTTCCCGAGGTGCAAGCGCCGGCGAGTGAGGTCGCGCTGGCGTCGACCCTGCAACAGCAGATCGCGGCGATCTGGTGTGAGCAGCTGCAAGTGGCCACGGTTGCCGCCGACGATCACTTTTTCCTGCTTGGCGGCAACTCCATCAGCGCCACCCAGGTGGTCGCGCGCCTGCGTGAAACCCTGGGGCTGGAGCTGAACCTGCGCCTGCTGTTCGAGGCGCCCACCCTGCAAGGCTTCGCCGCCAGCGTCGCGCAGCTGCAGCAGGCCGGCGGCGTTGCACAAGGCGCAATGGCTGCGCTGTCGCGCCAGCACGAGCTGCCGCAATCCCTGGCCCAGAACCGCTTGTGGATCACCTGGCAGCTGGACCCTCACAGCAGCGCCTACACCATCCCTGGCGCCCTGCGCCTGCGCGGCGCGTTGGATGAAGACGCGCTGCGCTCAAGCTTCCAGCACCTGGTCCAGCGCCACGAAGCCCTGCGCACGCGTTTCTATGAGCGTGACGGCGAAGGGTTCCAGCGCATCGAGTCCAGTGCGGCGTTCGACCTGCACGTCATCGACCTCAGCGACCTGCCCGGCGCCGAGCGCGAAGCCCGCGCGCAGCAAATCCGCGAAGACCAGGCACGAACTTCGTTCAACCTGGAAAAAGGCCCGCTGCTGCGGGTGACCCTGGTGCGCCTGGATGAAGAAGACCACCAGTTGCTGGTCACCCTGCACCACATCATCGCCGATGGCTGGTCGCTGACTGTTCTGATCGACGAGTTCTCCCGTCTCTACGCGGCCGCGTCCCAGGGCCTGCCCCTGGAGCTGCCGCCACTGAGCCTGCAATACGCCGACTACGGCAGTTGGCAGCGCCAATGGCTGGCCGCAGGTGAAGGCCAGCGGCAGTTGGCGTATTGGCAGGCAACGCTTGAGGGCGATCACCCAACGCTCGACCTGGCCACTGACCACCCGCGCTCGGCGCAGCGTCTGAACAGCGCCTCGCGCCATACCGTACGCCTGAGCGCCAAGCTCAGTGACGCGATTCGCCAGACCGCACAGGCTCATGAATCCACCCCCTTCATGCTGCTGCTGGCCGCGTTCCAAACGCTGTTGTATCGCTACAGCGGGCAGCGCGATATCCGCATCGGCGTGCCCAATGCCAATCGCTCACGCCAGGAAACCCAAGGGCTGGTCGGGTTCTTCATCAACACCCTGGTATTGCGTGCCGAGCTCGACGGGCGCCAGCCTTTCAACCAGCTGTTGGCCGCGACACGCCAGGCGGCAATGGACGCCCAGGCGCATCAGGACCTGCCGTTCGAACAACTCTTGGAGGCCTTCCCCCAGGCGCGGGAACAGGGCCTGTTCCAAGTCATGTTCAACCACCAGCAACGTGACCTCAGCGCCCTGCGCCGCCTGCCGGGCCTGCTCGCCGAGGAACTGCCGTGGCACAGCCGCGAAGCCAAGTTCGACCTGCAACTGCACAGCGAAGAAGACCGCACCGGGCGCTTGAGCCTGGCCTTCGACTACGCCGATGAGCTGTTCGAGCCGGCAACCGTGCAGCGCCTGGCCGAGCATTACATCCACCTGCTGCAAGCGGTCTGCGAACAACCGCAGCAAGCCTTGGGCGAGCTGAAACTGACCGCAGAGGATGAGCAACAGGCGTGGAGCCAGGCACCCTGCGCGCCGGCCCGGCAGTGGTTGCCCGAGCTGCTCAACCAGCACACCTTGGACGCTACCGCGCTGGTCTGGCAAGCGGGCAGCCTGAGCTTCGCCCAGTTGCATACCCAGGCCAACCGGCTGGCGCATTACCTGCGCGACAAGGGCGTCGGCCCGGACGTCTGCGTGGGCATCGCCGCCGAGCGTTCGCCGCAGTTGCTGATCGGCCTGCTGGCGATCCTCAAGGCCGGCGGCGCTTATGTGCCGCTGGACCCGGATTACCCCACCGAGCGCCTGGCCTACATGCTCGAGGACAGCGGCGTGCACTTGCTGTTGACCCAAACCGCACTGCTGGAACAACTGCCGACGGTCGCAGGCGTGTGTGTGATCGCCATGGACAGCCTGCACCTGGACCGCTGGCCGACCCAGCCACCGGGCCTGCACCTGCACGGCGACAACCTCGCCTACGTGATCTACACCTCCGGCTCCACCGGCCAGCCCAAGGGCGTGGGCAATACCCATGCGGCGCTGGCCGAGCGCTTGCAGTGGATGCAGGCCACCTACACGTTGGATGCCAGCGACGTTCTGATGCAAAAGGCGCCGATCAGTTTCGACGTGTCGGTGTGGGAGTGTTTCTGGCCGCTGATCACAGGGTGCCGTCTGGTACTGGCCGGCCCTGGCGAGCACCGTGACCCTCATCGCATCGCGCAACTGGTGCAGGAACATGGCGTGACCACGTTGCACTTCGTGCCGCCGCTGTTGCAGTTGTTTATCGATGAACCCTTGGTTACCGAATGCACCAGCCTGCGCCGGCTGTTCTCCGGCGGCGAAGCCTTGCCCGCGCAGTTGCGCAACCGCGTCCTGGCATGCCTGCCGGCGGTGCAGTTGCACAACCGTTATGGCCCGACCGAAACCGCGATCAACGTCACCCATTGGCACTGCGCCGTGGAGGATGGCGAGCGCTCGCCGATAGGCCGGCCACTGGGCAATGTGATCTGCCGGGTGCTCGACGAGCAGCTCAACCCGTTGCCGGCCGGTGTGCCGGGTGAGCTGTGCATCGGCGGCATCGGCCTGGCGCGCGGCTACCTTGGCCGTGCGGGGCTCACCGCCGAACGCTTTGTCGCCGACCCGCTGGGCGCAGCCGGGACGCGCCTGTATCGCACCGGTGACCGTGCGCGCTGGAGTGTCGATGGCGTGCTTGAATACCTCGGCCGGCTCGATCAGCAGGTCAAGCTGCGCGGCTTTCGGGTGGAACCGCAGGAAATCGAAGCCCGCCTGTTGGCGTTGGACGGCATCGCCCACGCCGTGGTGCAGGTGCGGGATGGCCAGTTGATCGGGTACTACACCGGCCCGACCGAACTGGATGCACAGGCAGTGAAAGCCGCCCTGGCCGTTGACTTGCCCGAGTACATGGTGCCTGCCTACCTGATGCGCCTGGACGCGATGCCCCTGAGCCCCAGTGGCAAACTCGACCGCCGCGCACTGCCCGAACCGGTGTGGCAAACCCGCGAACACGTCGAACCGGAAACGCCGCTGCAGCAGCAAATTGCCGCGATCTGGCGCGAAGTGCTCGGCCTGCCCCGTATTGGCCTGCGCGACGACTTTTTCGCCCTCGGCGGCCACTCGCTGTTGGCCACGCAAATCGTCTCCCGCACCCGCCAGGCCTGCGACGTCGAACTGCCGTTGCGCACCTTGTTCGACGCCAGCGAGCTGGGCGACTTCGCCGCGCAAGTGGGCCTGATCCAAGCTTCGGGCCAACGCAACCAACAGACTGCAATCGCCAAGGTCGACCGCAGCCAACCCGTGCCGCTGTCCTATTCCCAGCAGCGCATGTGGTTCCTCTGGCAGATGGAACCGGACAGCCCGGCTTATAACGTCGGCGGCATGGCGCGCTTGCGCGGGGTGCTGGACGTGGGGCGTTTCGAGGCGGCGTTGCAGGCCCTGATCATGCGTCACGAAACCCTGCGCACCACCTTCCCGAGCGTCGATGGCGTGGCCTGTCAGAAAGTCTCGCCACAGACCGGCCTGCGCATGGACTGGCAGGACGTCTCGGCGCTGACTGAAACCGAGCGTCAGCAGCGTTTGCAGCAACTGGCGGATCAGGAAGCGCATACGCCATTCAATCTGGAAACCGGGCCGTTGCTGCGCGCCTGCCTGGTCAAGGCCGGCGAACAAGAGCATTACCTGGTGCTGACCCTGCACCATATCGTCACCGAAGGCTGGGCCATGGACATCTTTGCCCGTGAACTCAGTGCGCTCTACGAAGCCTTCATCGACGAGCGCGACTCACCGCTGGCGCCGCTGCCGGTGCAATACCTGGACTACAGCGTGTGGCAGCGCCAGTGGTTGGAAGCGGGCGAGCGCCAACGCCAGCTGGATTACTGGACCGCGCAACTGGGCAGCGAACATCCGCTGCTGGAACTGCCTGGCGACCGCCCGCGCCCGGCGGTGCAAAGTCACCGGGGCGAGCTGTACCGCTTCGACCTGAGCGACGCATTGGCCGCCCGTGTTCGCGCGTTCAACGCCGAGCATGGCCTGACTCTGTTCATGACCATGACCGCCACCCTCGCCGTGTTGCTCTACCGCTACAGCGGCCAGACCGACCTGCGCATCGGCGCGCCGGTGGCCAATCGGATCCGTCCGGAAAGCGAAGGGCTGATCGGTGCGTTCCTCAACACCCAGGTAGTGCGTTGCCAACTCGATGGGCAGATGAATGTCGCGCAGTTGTTCGAGCAGGTGCGTCACACCGTGATCGAAGGCCAGTCCCATCAGGACCTGCCGTTCGACCATCTGGTGGAGGCGCTGCAACCGCCGCGCAGCGCGGCGTATAACCCGCTGTTCCAGGTGATGTGCAACGTGCAGCGCTGGGAGTTCCAGCAGAGCCGCCAACTGGCCGGCATGACTGTCGAATACCTGGCCAACGATGCCCGCGCCACCAAGTTCGACCTCAACCTGGAAGTCACCGACCTCGATCATCGGCTGGGCTGCTGCCTGACCTACAGCACCGATTTGTTCGACGAACCACGCATTGCCCGCATGGCCGCGCATTGGCGCAACCTGCTGGAAGCGCTGATCGACAACCCGCAGCAACGCCTCAGCGAATTACCCCTGCTCAGCGCCGCCGAGCAGCGCGCCGTGCAGGACAGCCTCGGGGTGGAGGCCGGTGAGCATCGGCTCGACCAGTGCATTCACCCACTGTTCAGTGAGCAGGCGCGCAAGCGTGCCGATGCGCCGGCGCTGACCTTTGCCGGGGTGACGCTCACTTACGCCGAACTCGACGCCCGCGCCAATCGCCTGGCCTGGATGCTGCGCGAGCGCGGCGTCGGCCCGCAGGTGCGCGTCGGCCTGGCGCTGCCGCGTTCGCTGGAAATGGTCATCGGCCTGCTGGCGATCCTCAAGGCCGGCGGCGCCTACGTGCCGCTGGACCCGGAATACCCGCTGGACCGCCTGCATTACATGATCGAAGACAGCGGCATCGGCTTGCTGCTCAGCGATGCGCCGATGTTCGACGCCCTCGGTCCGTTGCCGGCGAGCGTCGCGACCTGGTGCCTGGAACACGACCTGCCGCTGCTGAGCAACTACCCGGCCAGCGAGCTGCCGATGATCAGCCTGGCGCAACACCCGGCGTACCTGATCTACACCTCCGGTTCCACCGGCAAGCCCAAAGGCGTGGTGGTGTGCCATGGTGAAATCGCCATGCATTGCCAGGCGGTGATCGAGCGTTTCGGCATGCGCCCGGACGACTGCGAACTGCACTTTTATTCGATCAATTTTGACGCCGCCACCGAGCGCTTGCTGGTGCCGTTGCTCAGCGGTGCCCAGGTGGTTTTGCGTGCCCAGGGCCAGTGGGATGCCGAGGAAATCTGCGCGCTGATCCGCACCCACCGCATCAGCATCCTCGGGTTTACGCCTAGCTACGGCAGCCAACTGGCGCAGTGGCTGGCCACGCAACAGCAGACCCTGCCGGTGCGCATGTGTATCACCGGCGGTGAAGCCTTGACCGGGGAACATCTGCAGCGCATTCGCAGCGCGTTCCAGCCTGCGCTGTTCTTCAACGCCTATGGCCCGACCGAAACCGTGGTGATGCCACTGGCCTGCCTGGCGCCGGAGCAACTGGAAGAGGGCGCCGCCAGCGTGCCGATCGGTAGCGTCATCGGCGCACGCGTGGCCTACATTCTCGACGCCGACCTGGCCCTGGTGCCGCAAGGCGCGAGCGGTGAGTTGTATGTCGGCGGAGCAGGCCTGGCCCAGGGGTATCACCAGCGTCCGGGGATGACGGCGGAGCGCTTTGTCGCCGACCCGTTCGCGACGAATGGCGGGCGTCTGTACCGCACCGGTGACCTGGTGCGTCAACGCGCCGATGGGTTAGTGGAGTACCTGGGGCGTATCGACCATCAGGTGAAAATTCGCGGGTTCCGCATTGAGTTGGGCGAGATCGAAACCCGCCTGTTGGAACATGACGCCGTGCGCGAAGCGGTGGTGCTGGCGCTGGATTCGCCGAGTGGCAAACAGCTGGTGGCGTATCTGGTCAGCGACGCTGAGCACGGTGCGTTGCGCGACGCGGTGAAGGCCCAGCTCAAGGCGCAACTGCCGGACTACATGGTGCCCGCCCATGTGATGGTGCTCGACAGCATGCCGCTGACCGCCAACGGCAAGCTCGACCGGCGTGCCTTGCCCGAGCCGGACCCCGAGGCGAATCGCCAACAGTATGTGGCGCCACGCAACGCACTGGAGCACAGCCTGGCAGCAATCTGGTGCGCGGTGTTGAACCTGCAGCAGGTCGGCCTGGACGATAACTTCTTCGAGCTGGGCGGCGATTCTATCCTGTCGATCCAGGTGGTCAGCCGTGCGCGGCAGGCGGGCATTCATTTCAGCCCGCGTGACCTGTTCCAGCACCAGACCGTGCAAAGCCTGGCCGCCGTCGCTACGCGGGCCGAGCAGGTCAGCGCCGAGCAAGGTGTGATTACCGGAGCCTCGGGCCTTACGCCGATCCAGCAGTGGTTCTTCGATACCGACATCCCTGCGCGCCAGCACTGGAACCAGGCGCTGCTGCTCAAGCCGCTGCAACTGCTCGACCCGCGCCGCCTGGAGCAGGCCCTGCTGGCGGTGCTGGAGCATCACGATGCGCTGCGCCTG
This sequence comes from Pseudomonas sp. R4-35-07, assembly GCF_003852235.1. Classification (NCBI taxonomy): domain Bacteria; kingdom Pseudomonadati; phylum Pseudomonadota; class Gammaproteobacteria; order Pseudomonadales; family Pseudomonadaceae; genus Pseudomonas; species Pseudomonas sp. R4-35-07. The sequence goes on along the minus strand of NZ_CP027732.1, from coordinate 4,007,256 downwards.
AGCTTCACCCGCCGCGACGCCCAGTGGCACGCCGAACACTTGGCCGTGCCGCAAGGCGGTGTACTGATGCAGGCGCAAGTGCGCGACATGGCCGACTGCACCGCGCTGTTCACCGATACCCAGCGCAGCCTCGACCTGGAACACGGTCCGCTGCTGCGTGCCTTGCTGGTGGACGGCCCCCAAGGCCAGCAGCGCCTGCTGATCGTCATTCATCACCTGGTGGTGGACGGCGTGTCATGGCGCGTGTTGCTCGAAGACCTGCAAACTGTTTATCGCCAACTGAGCGATGGCCGGTCCGTCAGCTTGCCGGCCAAGACCAGCGCGTTGCGTGAGTGGGCGGCGCGTTTGCAGGCGTATGCCCACAGCGAGTCCCTGCGCGAAGAATTGAGCCTGTGGCAAGCGCAGTTGGCGGGCCCGGCGCTGGCGTTGCCGGTGGCTCGCCCACAAGGTGCACGGCGCAACCGTGACGCCGAGACGGTCAGCGTGCGCCTGGATGCCGAACGCACCCGGCAATTGCTGCAACACGCGCCGAGCGCCTACCGCACCCAGGTCAACGACCTGCTGCTGACCGCCCTGGCCCGCGTGCTGTGCCGTTGGAGCGGGCATGATTCGGCGCTGATCCAGCTGGAAGGCCACGGCCGTGAAAACCTGTTCGATGACATCGACCTGACCCGCAGCGTCGGCTGGTTCACCAGTGCCTATCCACTGCGGCTGACCCCGCAGGCGCAGCCGGGCGATTCGATCAAGGCGATCAAGGAGCAACTGCGCGGCGTACCGCATAAAGGCCTGGGCTACGGCGTGCTGCGCTACTTGGCGGACGACCTGTGCAAACGCACCCTGGCGGCGTTGCCGAGCGCCGCAATTACCTTCAATTACCTCGGCCAGTTCGACCAGAGCTTCGGCGCTGATGCACTGTTCCATCCGCTGGATGAATCCGCCGGGCTCGCGCACGATCCGGACGCACCGCTGCCCAACGAGCTCAGTGTCGACAGCCAGGTGTACGGCGGCGAACTGGTGCTGCGCTGGACCTTCAGCCGCGAACGCCACGATCAATACACTATCCGTGCACTGGCCGAGGCGTATCTGGCCGAGCTGCATAGCCTGATCGCCCATTGTCTCGAAGACGATGCCGGGGGCTTCACGCCGTCCGACTTCCCCCTGGCCCAGCTGACCCAGGCGCAACTGGACAGCTTGCCAGTACCGGCCAGCGCCATCGAAGACGTCTACCCGTTGACCCCGATGCAAGAGGGCCTGCTGCTGCACACCCTGCTGGAACCGGGCACCGGCCTGTATTACATGCAGGACCGCTACCGCATCGACAGCACGCTGGACCCCGAGCGTTTCGCCGAGGCTTGGCAGGCGGTGATCGCCCGCCACGAAGCCTTGCGCGCCTCGTTCTGCTGGAACGTCGGCGAAGACATGCTGCAAGTGATCCACAAGCCGGGCAACACGCCGATCGAATACCTGGACTGGAGCGCCGATCCCGAGCACGAGCACGAACCGCGTCTGCAAGCCTTGCTCAAGGCCGAACGCGAAGCCGGTTTCGATCTGCTCAACCAGGCGCCGTTCCACCTGCGCCTGATCCGCGTGGGCGAGGCGCGCTATTGGTTCATGATGAGCAACCACCACATCCTCATCGATGCCTGGTGCCGTTCGCTGTTGATGAATGATTTTTTCGAAATCTACAGGGCCCTGGGCGACGGTCGCGATGCGCAACTGGCGACGCCGCCGCGTTACCGCGACTACATCGCCTGGCTGCAACGCCAGGACCTGGACGAAGCGCGCCAGTGGTGGCAGCGCAACCTGCAAGGGTTCGAGCGCACCACGCCGATCCCGAGCGACCGGCCTTTCCTGCGCGAACATGCCGGCCACAGCGGCGGCATGCTGGTGGGCGATTGTTACACCCGCCTGGATGCCCGTGATGGCGCGCAATTGCGCGAGCTGGCCCAGGCCCATCAATTGACGGTCAACACCTTCGCCCAGGCGGCCTGGGCGTTGGTACTGCGGCGCTTGAGCGGCGAGCGTGACGTGCTGTTCGGCGTCACCGTGGCCGGGCGTCCGGTGCAGATGCCCGAGATGCAACGCACCGTCGGCCTGTTTATCAACAGCATCGCCCTGCGGGTAAAACTGCCGGCAGACGACCAGCGTTGCAGCGTGCGCGACTGGCTGAGCGGCCTGCTCGACAGCAATATGCAATTGCGCGAGTACGAATATTTGCCCTTGGTAACGATTCAGGAACTCAGCGAACTGCCCAAGGGCCAGCCGCTGTTCGACAGCCTGTTCGTGTTCGAAAACGCCCCGGTGGACACCTCCGTGCTGAGCCACGCGCAAAGCCTGAAGGCTACCTCGGACTCCGGTCGCACCCACACCAACTTCCCGCTGACCGCCGTGTGCTACCCCGGCGATGATCTTGGCCTGCACCTGTCCTACGACCAGCGCTACTTCGATGAAAGCACCGTGCAAGGCATGCTCGGCGAGTTCAAGCGCCTGCTGCTGGCACTGGTGCAGGGCTTCCATGGCGACATGGCCGAGCTGCCGCTGATTGGCGAGCAGGAACGTGAATTCCTGGTGCACGGCTGCAACCGGAGCGAACACGACTATCCGCTGCAGCGCAGTTATGTCGAGCTGTTCGAGGAGCAAGTGGCGCAGCATCCGCAGCGTATCGCCGCCAGTTGTCTCGACCGACAATGGAGCTATGACGAGTTGAACCGGCGCAGTAACGGCCTTGGGCATGCGCTGATCGCGGCGGGTGTCGGCCCGGACCAGCCGGTGGCGTTGCTGGCCGAGCGTAATCTGGAGCTGCTGGGCATGATCATCGGCAGCTTCAAGGCCGGTGCCGGCTACTTGCCGCTGGATCCGGGCCTGCCGAGCCCGCGCCTGAGCCGCATCATCGAGCTGAGCCGCACGCCGTTGCTGGTGTGCAGCGAAGCCTGCCGCGAGCAGGCCATCGAACTGCTCGAAGGCTTCGACTGCCAGTTGCTGGTGTGGGAAGAAGTCCCGGCCCGTGGCGAGAATCCAGGCATCTACAGCGCCCCGGACAACCTCGCCTATGTGATCTACACCTCGGGTTCCACCGGCTTGCCCAAAGGCGTGATGGTCGAACAGCGCGGCATGCTCAATAACCAGTTGAGCAAGGTGCCCTACCTGCAACTGAGCGAGACGGATGTGATCGCGCAGACGGCTTCGCAAAGCTTCGATATTTCCGTGTGGCAATTCCTCGCCGCGCCGCTGTTCGGCGCGCGGGTAGACATCGTGCCCAACAGCCTTGCCCATGATCCCCAGGGTTTGCTGGCCCATGTCCAGGCACAGGGCATTACTGTGCTGGAAAGCGTGCCGTCACTGATCCAGGGCATGCTCGCCCAGGACGCTATCCGCCTCGACGGCCTGCGCTGGATGCTGCCGACCGGTGAAGCGATGCCGCCGGAGCTGGCGCACCAGTGGTTGTTGCGCTACCCGCACATCGGCCTGGTCAACGCTTACGGCCCGGCGGAATGCTCGGACGATGTGGCGTTCTACCGTGTCGACCTGGCCTCGACACGGGGCAGCTATCTGCCGATTGGCATGCCCACGGACAACAACCGCTTGTACCTGTTGGACGGCGCACTGGAATTGGTGCCGCAAGGCGCCGTCGGTGAACTGTGCGTGGCCGGTATTGGGGTCGGTCGTGGTTACGTCAGCGACCCGTTGCGCACCGCACCGGTGTTCGTGCCGAACCCGTTCGGCGCACCGGGCGAGCGGCTGTATCGCACCGGCGACCTGGCACGGCGGCGCAGTGACGGCGTGTTGGAGTATGTCGGGCGGGTGGACCACCAGGTGAAGATTCGCGGCTACCGCATCGAGCTGGGTGAAATCGAAGCGCGCCTGCACGAACAACGTGAAGTGCGTGATGCAGCGGTGGCTGTGCAGGAGGGCGTCAATGGCAAACACCTGGTTGGCTATCTGGTGGCTGCGGATGAGGCGTTGAACCCTGGCGAACGCCTGGATCGCATCAAGCAACGCCTGCGCAGCGAACTGCCGGAATACATGGTGCCGCTGCACTGGCTGTGGCTTGAGCGCCTGCCGCTCAACGCCAACGGCAAACTCGACCGCAAGGCCCTGCCGGCCCTGGAGATCGGCCAGTCGCACAGCCAGGATTACCTGGCACCGCGCAACGCGCTGGAAACTACCCTGGCCGCGATCTGGGCCGAGGTGTTGAAAGTCGAGCGGGTAGGGGTGCAGGACAACTTCTTCGAACTGGGCGGGCACTCGCTGCTGGCCACGCAGATTGCCTCGCGGGTGCAGAAAACCCTGCAGCGCGATGTGCCGCTGCGGGCGATGTTCGAATGCAGCACAGTGGCGGAATTGGCCGAGTATATCGAGGGGTTGGCGGGGAATGAGATCAGTGCCGAGAAGGTCGATCGGTTGAGTGATTTGATGGCGGAGTTGGAGGGGTTGTGAGGCGGCCGTTGGTCTGAAACGCCTAGGCTGTCCAGCAGAACTGTGAATTCTGACAGTAGAAGCGGCTGTTTTTTTTCGGTGTGATAGGGCGATGCTGATCAGGCCAACACCTGGCTTCGGCATTCCCTGTCTATTGAAAAGGAACGTTCACCATGTCCAAGTCATTGCCGGATGCCCTTGACCTGCCCAAGCCAAAGCTGCTTGAGGCTGACGAAAATGGCAGTGTCGATTCACTCAAACTGCTGAACGGAGGCAACGTCAGCGTCTGCTACAACGGTATGCAGAAAAAAGACTTAATCGCTCTGGACTGGCCGTTGGCAGGCAGCCCTTATCCGCCGATAGAGCCCCAGCATGGCGACGACGCAGGTTGTATCTACTTTCATATTCCTCCTGAATACATAGCCTTGTGGTTGGACAATTACGCGTTGTTTACATACACCGTCACTAGAAACGATGAGAGTCAGACCTCTTTACAAGGTCAGGTACGGATCAGTCTGCCTTCGAACTTGCCTCAGGCGCAAATTCTCGAAGCGATCAATGGCAAACTGGATCTTTCTTTGTTGTGCTGTAAAGACCCGATTCTTTACATTCCACCCTGGGCATTTGCCGGCACAATCCAAACGATCAACTGCTATATAGGCGGCATCTATCCGGATGGCTCCAAGGCCAGACTCTATCCATTCGAGGATGAACCGGTTACCGACGAAGACGTACGCCTGGGGTGGCGTCGAGCACTGCCTCGGGCGTTGCTCCAGCAACTTAAACATGACAGCGAACTATATCTTGTGGCGTCCGTGCGCTTCAGCCGGGCTACTCCCTCTATATTGTTCCGCTCACTTTTGTTGACGTTGCTCACCGAGCCTCACTTGGAGCTGTCGCCCCCTGAGCTCAAGGAAGCTGTACACACTGAGTTCGACGGCTGGGTGGTCAACCCGATAAACACGGTGAACGGTGCGCATATCGCGGTGGCTTATGAGGGCATGTGCAGCGGCGACATGGTTTGCCCGGTACTTACCGGCACCCCAGGGCCAGGCACAGTCGAACTGGAATGTCGCCAACCGGTTGAAGGTGAAACCAGCCTGGTGTTTGCGGTACCGCCCTCAGTGATACGCGCCAATTTCGAGCAAGCCATTACGTTGACCTACAACGTCACGCGCTGCGATGGCAGCCATTGGTCCTCACCAGAGCGCCGAGTGAAGGTGCTGGGCATCATGGACTTGCCAAAACCGGGGATTGAACAGGCCACCGGCAACCGGGTGGACCTCAATACTTTTGGTGATGACGCAACGGCGATAGTGCCCATCTGGCATTACGCCATGGAGCAGGACTGCTGCTGGATGTGGGTAACCGGCACACTTGAGGCCGGCAACGCTTATCAGTTTTATATATTGGAAGGAGAGCCGCTGACTACCGCATGGTTAGGCGACGGAGTTGATACACCGATAGCCAGGACCAAGCTGCAAAAATTGGCCGATTGCAGTGAGTTTGAACTGCATTTTGCGGCGAATTTTAATGGGCTGTGCGACCTGGGCACGGCCGTCGAGTTTCCTGTCCGGACCTTCAGCATCGAACAGGAAGCTCTGGTACTGGTTGAGCCAACAGTGACGGAAGCGGTGCTTACCAACTTGACCGCTTACAATGGGCGCGACGGCGTACATGTCGAAGTGAAGTACGCCGGCAGCAACCCCAAGCACTCCATCAGTGTCTGCTGGAAACGACCGGACGATACATGCTGGTTATTGCCCTCCAAACCAGGCAGCACGACGGACGCGGTGATCTGGTTGTTGCCGCCGGAAGCCGTGATCGAGAGTATGGGTAAGGTGGTGGAGATCACTTACACGGTCACCACCGCCTGTAAGGTGCAGACATCGCCGCCGTTGAATTTGAGCATCAGCCTTCCTGTGCGCCTGGAAACGCCAAACTTGCGGCAGGCTACGCCTCCCAGAACGCAAAATGGCATTGTGGATACGCGAACATTCGCCGGGAATGCCGACGCTTTCATAGATTGGATGTGGTTTTTGCGAGCAGGACACAAGTGCTGGCTTCGGGCGACCGGAATCGATAAGAGCGGCGCTCCCTACAGTTTTGTTGTTTATGCGGCTCGAACGATTACAGCTGCAGAAGAAGCGGCAACGTCCGAGGTGGCGGCACCTGTACTGCGATCCGAGTTAGTGAAGGCGCAGAATTACTCCTCCATGACCTTCACATGGAGCGTGTCGACTGACGGCTTGACTGAGAATGTGGTGTGTCCACCGCGCGTGTTGACCGTAGTCAAACCACCTGAAATGCGTTACGAAAACTTCACAGGGCAGGCCACCAAACTGATCTCTGCCGGACAGAGCATTAGTATTCCAACGATGACCATTGACTTTATTTCAGGCCCTGGACAAGCGGGTATCTCGTCATATCCATCTACGATCCCCGGAATGCATGAAGGCCAGGCACTGGTTATTGCTGACCGCATACATCAGGGGCCTCCGCAACTTCTGCGCTTGACTTTAACCTTCAACTGTAAACGAGTGAGATTTGCTTACACGTACAACGACTTTCCTTCAATGATCACCTTCTATAGTCGGGAAGGTGATGACTTGGGCGAGGTTAGCCTTAATGGAAACCCTTGGAATGGTTGGGTAGATTTCTCGGCAACGGGGAGTTCAACTATTGGGAGGATAGAAATCAGCTGTGGCAACTGGACGTACTGGGACTTCTTTACATTCTGGGCGTAGTCACTTCCTGTAGTAAAAGCGCCCATGTTGATACGTGGGCGTTTTTTTCGTACGTTCCTACTTACCTTACTTTCAACCCCAGAATCTTCACCAACTTATCCGGCGACGGCGCCCCTTCAACTTGCTGCCGTTGCTGGCGCCTTCGTGTTCTTCCAGGGTGGGGCAGTTGGGGTCGCTGGACAGGTAGACGATGCGCGGCGCGTTGACGTAGCCGTCCCGAACCCAGTGCTTTTGGTCAGAACTGTCAATTCTGACAGTAGGCGCAGTCATGAAAAAAAGACTTACTACAGGGGCGCACCTTGGCCGGACAGGTTGGCCAGGGATAAAAACACCTTGAGTACGGAATTCTCATCATGGCCAAGCAAACACCCGCTGAAACCCCTGAAACCTCACTGAGCGCTGACAGCACGCCAAAACCACGGAGCCCTAAACCGAAAACGGCTAAGCCTGATGCTTTGGAAGTCAACGCCCCGTCGATTTCCGGCGAGGCCGGCGGGATCGTGGTTCCCTCCGCAATGAGAGACTCCTATCTGACCGTGGATTCACGTATGGACGGGTCAGTCATCACCGTCACGGTCAGCGCAAAGGAGGCGCCTGAACTTGTCCTTGAGAATCTGGTGGATTCGAGCGGTGAGACAGGGGCCAGGAAGATTGAAATTCCCTTGCGCTACTTGACGAGCCTTATGGGGTTCACTGCCCGTATTTCATATACAGGCAGGTCACAAGGCCAGCTCGCCGCTTCTCTGGTCAAGGAAGTGGGCATATCGTTCTACCCGGCAAGTGAAAGTGAAGAGCTCGCGCCTCGACTGCTTCACGAAAAAGTCCTGCATAACACGCCTACCTATGACATGAACGACCATGAAGGGAATGAGACGGTGCTCGTGCCGCTCCATCCTCTTGCGAAGGCGGGCGATAAGGTTTACTGCACTGCGGTCACTGAGCAAGATGCTCCTCCGCATGCGTTCTACACTGTGCTTTACGACCATGTGTTGACTGAACAGGAGGTCGCCAGCGGTAATGCACTGCGACCCGAAATTGCACGGGGCTGGCTGGCACGGCGTAAACCGTGGAGATCCATTACGCTCCAGTCTGCCTGGATCACCAGCGGTCTGCCGGCCGAACCCCCTGCTGATGTTGACCCGCATCTCGAAACGCGCCTACCGCGAAATGCGCTCGAGGTTCAGCGCCGCCGCACCGCTGCGTTGATCGTGGCGCCAGGGTTAGACCTGCCACCTCCCCATCTGAGGCAGTCTGTGCAATACAACGATGAGTGGTGCCTTAACCCCGAGAACACTCAAGAGGGAGGCGAGGTCACCGTTCCCGGCCTTGACACTTATAAAGGCGACGAGGTGACGTTTTATGTCAGCGGGCCCGGTTATCCCAAGAAGCTGCTTGGTCAGGTAACGGTTGAGCAGAGCGGGGTTCTGCCCACTATCAAATTGCCGGCCTGTGTGGTGGCGTGTTTTTTCACCAAGCCTATGACGCTTAGTTACACCCTTGGCTTCAATGACAATGAACAGTCTTCACCTGTACGCGTGATCAACGTCCTTACCCCAACATTTCCCTATGCGCAGATAGAGGAAGCTACTGGAACAACCCTTTGCCTCACGACGTTCAAAGAGGACGCCACTGCGATCGTGCCGGTACCGGCCTACAGCTTGTGTTCGAGTTATTGCTGGATGTGGTTTGTGGGCAAGTATGAAAATGGCAGTGTTTACCGCTTCGATATTCTGGAACGGGTACCAATGACGGATGCCTGGAAGGCGGATGGTGTGGTAGCACCTATCGCCAGGGCCGCGCTGCAAGAGTTGGCTGATTGCAGTACGTTCGAACTGCACTTTGCGATGAGTTTTTGTGAGGCGTGTGATTTGGCAAGCGCGTTCGAATTCCCTGCCCAGACGTTCAAGATCGAGCAGGAAGCTCTGGTGCTGGTTGAGCCAACAGTGACGGAAGCGGTGCTTACCAACTTGACCGCTTACAATGGGCGCGACGGCGTACATGTCGAAGTGAAGTACGCCGGCAGCAACCCCAAGCACTCCATCAGTGTCTGCTGGAAACGACCGGACGATACATGCTGGTTATTGCCCTCCAAACCAGGCAGCACGACGGACGCGGTGATCTGGTTGTTGCCGCCGGAAGCCGTGATCGAGAGTATGGGTAAGGTGGTGGAAATCACTTATACGGTCACCACCGCCTGTAAGGTGCAGACATCGCCGCCGTTGAATTTGAGCATCAGCCTTCCTGTGCGCCTGGAAACGCCAAACTTGCGGCAGGCTACGCCTCCCAGAACGCAAAATGGCATTGTGGATACGCAAACATTCGCCGGGAATGCCGACGCTTTCATAGATTGGATGTGGTTTTTGCGAGCAGGACACAAGTGCTGGCTTCGGGCGACCGGAATCGATAAGAGCGGCGCTCCCTACAGTTTTGTTGTTTATGCGGGTCGAACGATTACAACTGCAGAAGAAGCAGCCGCAACAGAGGTCGCGGGGCCTGTATTGCGATCCGAGTTGATGAAGGCGAAGGATCAGTCCTCCATGACCTACACATTCAGCGTAGTTACGGACGGCAGCGGGCTTGAGCGTAATGCGATAGTGTGTCCTTCGCGGGTGTTGATTGTGCGCGTGATAACGATGGTTACTGAAGATTTTTCCAGTCTGCCTTACGGCCAATACCCCGCCGGCACTTCCGTGATTGCACCTACAATGACCATCAGGGCCCAGTCAGGTACTGTCGGTATTCATGCGGCCAATCCAGCCGTTCCAGAAATGACTTCCGGAAATGCAATTGCGTTGAACTGTGCCGCCACTACCGAAGGGCCGATGCCAACTCAGACGATTGATTTGTTTCTCACACGTGGCTATTCGCGTGTCAGATTTTCCTTTACGCGCAATGCGTATCACGGTGTTTGCTACTTCTATGACGCGGGAGGGAGTCTGCTCGGAACTCGCTCGGATATGCCGCTCAATAGTTGGGTGGACTTTAACGCTCCAGTCGACAAGTATGTCGCCAAAATAAGCGTCGTTAATCAACAACACTCTTATTTGGATAATTTTGAACTGTATTTTTAGGAGACTAGAGTGGTTGTCAGACATTGACCCTCAGTGCTCCTGGATTGCGCAGGAGCACTGTTCATTGGTGCCGCTGCGGGCGATGTTCGAGTACAGCACCGTGGCGGAGTTGGAGGGGTTGTGAGACGGCCGTTGGTCTGAAACGCCTAGGCTGTCCAGCAGAACTGTGAATTTTGACAGTAGAAACACCTGTTTTTTTTCGGTGTGATAGGGCGATGCTGATCAGGCCAACACCTGGCTTCGGCATCCCCTGTCTATTGAAAAGGAACGTTCACCATGTCCAAGTCATTGCCGGATGCCCTTGACCTGCCCAAGCCAAAGCTGCTTGAGGCTGACGAAAATGGCAGTGTCGATTCACTCAAACTGCTGAACGGAGGCAACGTCAGCGTCCGCTACAACGGTATGCAGAAAAAAGACTTAATCGCTCTGGACTGGCCGTTGGCAGGCAGCCCTTATCCGCCGATAGAGTCCCAGCATGGCGACGACGCAGGTTGTATCAACTTTCATATTCCTCCTGAATACATAGCTCTGTGGTTGGACAATTACGCGTTGTTTACATACACCGTCACTAGAAACGATGAGAGTCAAACCTCTTTACAAGGTCAGGTACGGATTAGTCTGCCTTCGAACTTGCCTCAGGCGCAAATTCTCGAAGCGATCAATGGCAAACTGGATCTTTCTTTGTTGTGCTGTAAAGACCCGATTCTTTACATTCCACCCTGGGCATTTGCCGGCACAATCCAAACGATCAATTGCTATATAGGCGGCATCTATCCGGATGGCTCCAAGGCCAGACTCTATCCATTCGAGGATGAACCGGTTACCGACGAAGACGTACGCCTGGGGTGGCGTCGAGCACTGCCTCGGGCGTTGCTCCAGCAACTTAAACATGACAGCGAACTGTATCTTGTGGCGTCCGTGCGCTTCAGCCGGGCTACTCCCTCTATATTGTTCCGCTCACTTTTGTTGACGTTGCTCACCGAGCCTCACTTGGAGCTGTCGCCCCCTGAGCTCAAGGAAGCTGTACACACTGAGTTCGACGGCTGGGTGGTCAACCCGATAAACACGGTGAACGGTGCGCATATCGCGGTGGCTTATGAGGGCATGTGCAGCGGCGACATGGTTTGCCCGGTACTTACCGGCACCCCAGGGCCAGGCACAGTCGAACTGGAATGTCGCCAACCGGTTGAAGGTGAAACCAGCCTGGTGTTTGCGGTACCGCCCTCAGTGATACGCGCCAATTTCGAGCAAGCCATTACGTTGACCTACAACGTCACGCGCTGCGATGGCAGCCATTGGTCCTCACCAGAGCGCCGAGTGAAGGTGCTGGGCATCATGGACTTGCCAAAACCGGGGATTGAACAGGCCACCGGCAACCGGGTGGACCTCAATACTTTTGGTGATGACGCAACGGCGATAGTGCCCATCTGGCATTACGCCATGGAGCAGGACTGCTGCTGGATGTGGGTAACCGGCACACTTGAGGCCGGCAACGCTTATCAGTTTTATATATTGGAAGGAGAGCCGCTGACTACCGCCTGGTTAGGCGACGGAGTTGATACACCGATAGCCAGGACCAAGCTGCAAAAATTGGCCGATTGCAGTGAGTTTGAACTGCATTTTGCGGCGAATTTTAATGGGCTGTGCGACATGGGCACGGCCGTCGAGTTTCCTGTCCGGACCTTCAGCATCGAACAGGAAGCTCTGGTGCTGGTTGAGCCAACAGTGACGGAAGCGGTGCTTACCAACTTGACCGCTTACAACGGGCGCGACGGCGTACATGTCGAAGTGAAGTACGCCGGCAGCAATCCCAAGCACTCCATCAGTGTCTGCTGGAAACGACCGGACGATACATGCTGGTTATTGCCCTCCAAACCTGGCAGCACGACGGACGCGGTGATCTGGTTGTTGCCGCCGGAAGCCGTGATCGAGAGTATGGGTAAGGTGGTGGAGATCACTTACACGGTCACCACCGCCTGTAAGGTGCAGACATCGCCGCCGTTGAATTTGAGCATCAGCCTTCCTGTGCGCCTGGAAACGCCAAACTTGCGGCAGGCTACGCCTCCCAGAACGCAAAATGGCATTGTGGATACGCGAACATTCGCCGGGAATGCCGACGCTTTCATAGATTGGATGTGGTTTTTGCGAGCAGGACACAAGTGCTGGCTTCGGGCGACCGGAATCGATAAGAGCGGCGCTCCCTACAGTTTTGTTGTTTATGCGGCTCGAACGATTACCGCTGCAGAAGAAGCGGCAACGTCCGAGGTGGCGGCAACTGTACTGCGATCCGAGTTGATGAAGGCGCAGAATCACTCGTCCATGACCTTCACATGGAGCGTGTCGACTGACGGCTTGACTGAGAATGTGGTGTGTCCACCGCGCGTGTTGACCGTAGTCACACCACCTGAAATGCGTTACGAAAACTTCACAGGGCAGGCCACCAAACTGATCTCTGCCGGACAGAGTATTAGTCTTCCAACGATGACCATTGCCTTTATTTCAGGCCCTGGACAAGCGGGTATCTCGCCATATTCATCTCCGGTCCCCGGAATGTTGGAAGGCCAGGCACTGGTTACTGCTAATCGCGTAGCGCAGACATCATCACCGCAACTTCTGCGCTTGACCTTAACCTTCAACTGTAAACGAGTGAGATTTGCTTACACAGGCAAAAACTATCCTACAATGATCACGTTTTATAGTCCGGAAGGTGGTTACTTGGGCGCGGTTAGCCTTAATGGACCCTCGTTGAATGGTTGGGTAGATTTCTCGGCAACGGGGAGTTCAATTATTGGGAGGATAGACATCAGCTCCAGCGACTGGACGTATTGGGACTTCTTTACATTCTGGTTGTAGTCACTTCCTGTAGTAAAAGCGCCCATGTTGATACGTGGGCGTTTTTTTCGTACGTTCCTACTTACCTTACTTTCAACCCCAGAATCTTCACCAACTTCTCCGGCGACGGCGCTCCTTGCTGTTGCTGCAAGCCACCCTTGTCATCCAGATAGAAAATCGCCGGCGTCGCCGGCAATTCCAGTTCTTCCATAAATTTCATATTGGCATCGGAGTTGCCGAGTGTCGCACTCGTTGCTGGCCACGTAGCTAGCACAGCTGGAGGGGGTTATAAGGTGCCGTTGGTCAAAATACCGAGAATTCCCCACAAAACTGTTAGTTCTGACAGTAGGCAAGGTTCTTGATCCAAGGGTTAGATAACCGCAGTTTCTGGCCAGTCTGGCCGGGCCCGACGATGATCTAACACTGGAAAGGAGTCTTATCGTGGCGAGCAAAATACCTGCAAAAAAAACCGGTTCCGTTCAGACAGCTAATTCGCTGCCAGCCGTTGAAACGGAACTGCCCTATGCGATTATCGAGCACGCTGCGAACAACAGCGTGCTGTATCCCATTGATGCGATTGATGGCACGACGGCCACGCTGACGCTGCCGGCGAACGCCACCAACGTCATGTTCTATATGGCGGTCAAGGATCAGGACGAGCCGAGATTCGAGCCAGTTTCTGTCGAAAATGGCGTGAATGTCGTCGACATTCCGGCACAGTGGATCAGCTACTGCATCGGGCACACGGTATTGATCAAATACACGGCCAATGCAGGGGGGCGGGCATTGGAGTCCTTGACGCTTGAGCTGGAAATCCAACAGATCAGGGAGGAGCATCTCGTCGTCTCAAGGCCGGTGTTTACCCATGCCAAGGAGGAGTGGAGTACCTGGTACCTGCGCATGCAGGAGTTCCCCGGTGATGAAATTGTCGCGATCAAGGCCTGGCCGATGATTCAACCCGGGCAGCGGTTGTTTGTCGTTGTTGCGGGAAACCAGCACGTCGCGCCCTATCGCTTCGCCTGGGTAGCCAAGGATCACGTGGTTCAGGAGCACGAAGCCCATCCAGAACATGTTTTCCGCTTTACGCTTTCGCGAGGCTGGCTGTCCAGGCTGGACGACTATTCGGCGATCACCGCTCACCTGGGCGTGATTTGGGACACCACCGCCCCGGTATACCCTGCGCCTGGCGATCCGCTTCTGGAGAATCCGCTCCCAGTGAACGCCGAGGATTTCCACCTGCGCACTACCTCGTTGTTGCTGGTCGACCCCGGACAGGAACTGAACCCACCGCACTTGAAGGAGTCGGTGGAGCTACCCCCAGGTCAATGGCAGGTCAACCCTAGCAATACGGTCAACGGCGGGCATGCAATCGTCAGCTACGACGGCATGTTCGAGGGCGACCATGTCTGTGCCTATGCGTCGGGTCCGAATTACGCGCCGGTGGCCCTCGGCTGCCAGGACGTGAAGAAAGACGAGACGAGCCTGTCATACGATGTTGCCCCCGATATCGTTGCAGCGCTGTTCGACAAGACGCTGACGCTCAACTACAGCCTCCAGTTCAACAGTTATCAACCCCAATCTTCCCCTGATCGCCACATCAAAGTGCTTGCTCCGCAACTGACCACACCGGATATCGAAGAAGCAACGATGGGGACCGTTGATCTCACCACGTTCAACAACGATGCCTCGGGTGTGGTACCTCTTTTTGACTATGCCAAAGAGGGCCAATGTTGCTGGATGTGGCTGACGGGCGTGGATGAGGAAGGCGTGGCCTTGCAGTTGGATGTGTTGCAGGACGTGCCACTGAAGCCGCACTGGCTAATCGATGGCGTGGATACGCCCATCGCCCGGAATGCTCTGAAAAAACTGGCGGATTGCAGCGACTTCAAGCTGCATTTTGCGGCGAGCTTCGATGGACAGTGCGATCGATCGACCGCCCGCGAATTCCCGGCTCGATCTTTCACCATCATCCAGGAACAGCGAGTGCTCAAAGCGCCCACCGTGCAGGAAGCTGTGGACAACGAGCTGACCGTGTGGAATGGACGAAATGGCGTGCATGTCGAGGTGAGTTACCTCGGTAACCATCCCAACCACACCCTCAGTCTTTGCTGGACGAAGCCAAACGGAGCGTGCTGGCCGCTGGAATCCCAGCCGGGCAGCGCCAGCGGAAGCACTACCTTTTTGGTACCTCGAGAGGCGGTGATCGAAAGCATCGGCAAAACGGTGAAGATCAACTACACCGTCACCAGTGCTTGCAAGGTGCAGACTTCAGATGATTTGAATTTGCACGTCAGCGTACCGGTGCGCCTGCCGACGCCGGTTGTGAGACAGGCTACGCCACCCGCTACTCAATACGGCATTCTCGATCTGACTACCTTCCCCGGAGATGCCTTAATCACAGTTGAAACCTGGTGGTTTGCGTTGGCCGGGCAATGTGTCTGGCTCAAATGCACGGGTATCAAAAAAAATGGAACTGGGCATACTTTCTATGTGGTGAAGGGCCGGCCGCTTACCCTTGAGGAGGCCCAGACGGGGCTCTCTCAAACGATGAGTCGATCAGATATTCTGCTGTTGAAACATGATTCACCCCTGACCGTCACCTGCATTACAGCGCCAGATAGCAACGATCCAGAAAGGGATTCCGTCACTTTTCCAGTGTTGAACCTGATTGTGAAGGGCCAACTGATCTGCCGGGAAGAGCGCTTTGAGGGGCTGGCGCCGCGGACGTTTGCTGCAGGCGGTAGTATTCAGACGGATTTGATGAAAATAACCTTTCAATCGGGGGCGGGTCTGGCGGGTATAGTGCCCTATGGTAATAACAACTATTACTCAGGTAACCACTTTGTCATGTGCCATGGTTCCGGTCATCAAATTCCACCACAGCTGCATCGATTTGATTTCAGTCGTGAGCTGGAATCCCTCAGGTTCGGCTGGGTCTGGAAAGAACTACCAGCGACAGTCACCTTTTATGGCCCCGCCGGCAATGTGATCCGGCAAGATACCTATCCCGATAATTGGTACGCCGGTTTCTGGGTCGAGTTGAAAATGACGCCTGGGACCACTGTGGCCTGGATGACGGTACTTGTAGAAGACAACTCGTATATCGATAACTTCAGCATGTGCTTCCGCGAGTAAGCTGTGTTTGCTGATATACGGTTAGCGAACCTCATGAGTTGTTGAGTTCAGGGTGACTGGCTCAGGGTGTAGAGGTTTGCCTCAAGTGAGTGATCTTTAGCAAACCAAGGGCCTCCGCTGTATGGAGGCCTTTTTATTGAGTCCCTCGCGAGGGACTCACTTAGGCCCCAGTATCTTCACCAACTTCTCCGGCGACGGCGCTCCTTGCTGTTGCTGCAAGCCACCCTTGTCATCCAGATAGAAAATCGCCGGCGTCGCCGACAATTCCAGTTCTTCCATCAACTTCATATTCGCATCGAGCTTGGCCTCGATATCCGCTGGGATCTTGGTCAACGCCTGCAACTTGCTGCCCTTGCCGGCGCCCTCGTGTTCTTCCAAGGCTTTTTGCGGGTCTTTGGCGGCAAGCAGCGCGGCGGATTTGCCTGGGCTGTCTTCGCGGATGATGCCGACCATGATGTGGCGCAGTTGGACCTTGCCGGCCTTCACCCATGGGCGAGCCTGTTCCCAGAACATGTTGCAGTAGGGGCAGTTGGGGTCGCTGAACAGGTAGACGGTACGTGGCGCGTTGACGTCGCCGTCCTGGATCCAGTTGCTCTTTTCCATCTTGGCCCAGACTTCCTTGGCCATCGGCGCGTACACCAGTTTCTCCAGCGGCGCGCTGCTCAGGTCATTGCCCTGGGCGTCGTACAGGTTGCCGGCGATCACGCTTTTGCCGTCGGCGGTCAGGTACAGCGCCATGCCGCGGTTCTGGTACTGCGCGGCGTAGCCGGTGAGGCCGCTGGGGGCGTCGAATTTGCCGAGGATTCTAGCGCCCTTGGCTTCGATCTGTTTGATCGGGGCCGGCCAGTCTTCGGCCTGGGCCAGCGTGGCGGCGAGCGTCAAAGGCAGCAGGGTCAGCAGGTGGCGGAGGCGAGGCATGTGGGTTTCCTTTGTGGGGCGGTGTCGAAGGGTTCCATGGCACGGGCCAGGCTGGCTTGGGACAGTTCGCCCAAGTGGCTGTTGATCAGGCGCCCGTCGGCGGTATAGAACAGCGTGGTGGGCAAGGCCATGGAACCCACGGCCTGGCCGAGGCGACCGCTGGCGTCGAACAGCACGTTATCCAGGTTCAGGCCCTGGGTGGCCAGGTAAGTGCTGACGCTTTGCATGCTCTCGGCCTGGTTGACGAACAGGAAGGTGACGTCCGGGCGTTGGTGTTGCGCGCGTTCCAGCACCGGCATTTCCCGACGGCACGGCGGGCACCAGGTGGCCCAGAGGTTGATCACCAGCGGGCCGCCTTTGTAATCGGCCAGTTGCACTACATTGCCATTGGCATCGCGCAAGGTGATGTCCGGCAGTTGCGAGCCCTTGTCGTAAAGGTTCAGGGACAGGCTGGCCATGCCCCAGAACACCAGGCCGCTGATTACCCCGGCACTCAGTGGCTTGCGCAGGGCCGGGCGCCGCCAGCCGTAGGCCAGCGCTCCCAGCACCAAGGCGATAACGCCTGGCCAGGCGAGAAAGCCGCCGTCGCGCAGGTCGACCATCTGCAGCCAGTCGTTGCGGTAATCGCTCCAGTACATCAGTACAAAGCTGACGCGCGCGGTCAGCATGCCGAGCAGGAACAGGCTGAACAGCACCGATTCGGGGTTTTCACCGCCACGCTTGGCCACGCGCCAGCCCACCAGGGTGGCAAGAATCAGCGCGCTGATCAGCAGGATATGATTCAGGGCGATGGCGAAGGTGCCGATGGTGAGGGTCAGCATCAGCGCGCGTCTCGGGTTTGCGTCCAGCGTTGCAGGAAGGCGGCGGCATCCACTTCGCCAGTGATGCGCTGGGCGCGGCGTTCTTCGCCGTCCGGGCCGATCCACACGAAGCTCGGTGGCCCGGGGACTTTATAACGGCCAAGCAGTTCGCGGCTGGCGGCGTTGTCAGCGGTAACGTCCAGGCGCAGCAGGCGCACGTCTTTCAAGGCATCCATCACTTCAGGTCTACCGAACACCTGTTTTTCCATGATCTTGCACGACACGCACCAGTCGGCGTAGTAATCCACCAGCACCCATTGGCCCTGAGCCTTGGCGCTGTCGAGCTGGCTTTGCAAGGCGGCGGGGTCGTTGATCGTTGTAAACGCATCGTGCGCGCTGGCGGTGGCAGCGACCCGCGCGCCACTGTAGACCTTCAGCGGTTGCCACAGCTCATCGCTGCCACCCGCCGCGCCCACCACCAACACCGCGCCCCACAGGCCCAGCAGCAGGGAACCGGCGCCACACACCTTGGCGGCCAGGCCGTATTCACGGGCCAGGGCCCAGCCACAATAGGCCATGACCAGCGCCAGTGCGCCCCACAGGCCGATCCACAGGCTTGCGTCGACCACCGGGCGGATCATCAGCACGGCGGTGCCGAGAAACAGGAAACCGAAGACCCCCTTGAGCACGTTCATCCAGGTGCCCGGCTTGGGCAGGAACCGGTTGCCCACGGTGACCAGCAGCAACAGCGGAATGCCGATGCCGATGCCCATGGCAAACAGGATCAGGCCACCGTGCAGCGCATTGCCGCTCTGGGCGATATACAGCAAGGCGCCGGCCAGGGGCGCGGTCATGCACGGGCCCACCAGCAGGCCGGATAACGCACCGAGAATGCCGGCACCGACCAGGCTGCCGCCGCTTTGCTTGCGGCTGACATGGTCCAGGCGATCGCGCAGGAAGGCCGGCAGTTGCAGTTCAAAGAAGCCGAACATCGGCAGGGCAAGGAGTACGAACAACGCGGCGAAACTGCCGAGGATCCACGGGGTTTGCAGCAGTGCGGCAAGGTTGCCGCCGAGCAATGCGGCCATTACGCCCAGCGCGGCGTATACCAGGGCCATGCACACCACGTAGCTGCTGGCCAGGGCAAAGCCGCGACGCGGGCTGGCCCCGCTGCCCACCACCAGCCCGGCGAGGATCGGCAGCATCGGCAGCGAGCAGGGCGCAAACGCCAACAACAGGCCCAGGCCGAAAAAGATCAACAGGCTCCAACCCAGGCTGCGCTGTTGCAGGCCGCTGGCCAGGCTCTGATCCTGGGCCTCAGCGGTGGCGGCGGCCGCCGGGTTGCCGCCCAGGTCCACGGTGATCGATTGCGGCGGATAGCACAGGCCGGCATCGGCGCAGCCCTGCCAGCCCAGTTTGACCTTGCCGGTAGCGCCGGCCGGGATCTTCACTTCCAGGCCCTGGCGATACACTTGCTGTTCGCCGAAGAACTCATCGCTATGGGCTTCGCCCTGGGGCAACACAGGCTTCTCGGCCAGGCCGTCGAATTTCATGCGCTGCTGGTACAGGTAATAACCGTCGGCAATCTGCCAGTACAGCTGGGTCTCGCCGCTTTCAAGACGTTCGGAGGTAAAGGCAAAGGCTTTGCCCACCGGGAGAAAGTCGGGTTTGGTCTCGAAAGGGTTGCCCGGCGCGGCCTGGGCCAGCCCCGCGAACAACACCAGCAGAAAGGTCAATAGATGACGCATGGTCCAGCCTTAGTTCGATACAAGTGAGGCACACAATGTGTGGCGTTGATTAACCGATGATTAACCGGGCGCTATTCTAGAGTGTAGGGATTGTCTGGTGTTGCGAAGTTCGCGGCATAATGCGCGCTTAATCCGTGCCTTTTCTAATCACCCGCATCTTTCATGAAGGGTTCAGCATGCACGTACTGGTCTGTGAAGACGACGAACTGATCGCCAGCGGCATCGTGGCCGGCCTCACCGCCCAGGGTTTCACGGTCGAACGCGTGGGCACAGCGGCGGCGGCCAGGGCGATGCTCAGGGCGGCGACCTTCGACATCATGGTGCTCGACCTCGGCCTGCCCGACGAAGACGGCCTGAAATTGCTGCAACAACAGCGCAGCCAGGGCCTGGAAATTCCGGTGCTGATCCTCACCGCGCGTGACTCGGTGACCAACCGCGTCGACGGCCTTCAGGCGGGGGCCGATGATTACCTGCTCAAGCCCTTCGACCTGCGCGAACTCGCCGCCCGCCTGCAAACCCTGCTGCGCCGCGTGGCGGGGCGCAGCGTCAACCTGATCGAACATGGCCGCCTGGCGTATGACCCCAGCAGCCGCGAGACTTTCCTGGGCGGCCAGCCGGTGGACCTGTCGCGCCGTGAACAAGCGCTGTTGCAGGCCTTGCTGCACAACAAGGGCCGTGTGCTCTCCAGCGAGCAGCTCAAGGACAGCGTCTACGGGTTCAACGACGAACTGGAAAGCAACGCGCTCAATGTGCATATCCACCACCTGCGGCGCAAATTGGGCAATGGCATCGTCGAGACCGTGCGCGGCCTCGGCTATCGCCTGGGCCCGGCCGATGCGGGAGAGGATGCTTCGTGATGAGCCTGCGCCTGCGCCTGACGTTCAAGCTCGGCGCCGCGTTTGTGTTGATCTGGGCCCTGGCGGCGGCCTGGATGCTCAACGACCTGCGCAACCAGATGATGTTTTCCCTCGACCAGCGCCTGGTAGCCTCGGCGCGTATGGTGGCCGGGCTGACCGAACAGATGCCGGGCCTGGCCAGCGTCGGCGCCGGCACCCATTTGCGCACCGAACAACTCAATGTACCGGGGGGCATGGCCTGCCAGGTCAGTTCCCTGCATGGCGAAATCCTGGCGCGCAGCCATACCACGCCGGATGAGGGGCTGGAGTCGCGCAAGAGCGGTTTTCGCGACCAGATGATCGATGGCGTGGGCTGGCGCAGTTTCACCCTGTCCCGTGGCGACCTGCTGATCACCACGGCCGACCGTCAGGTGGAGCGTGAGGCGCTGAACCTGTCGATCCTGCTGGCGGCCTCAGTGCCGGTCGGCGTGGCCTTGTTGGGGTGCCTGTGCTTGCTGTGGCTGGGCATCGGCCAGAGCCTGGTGCCGCTCAATCGTATGCGTGACGCTTTGATGCGCCGCAGCGCCGACTCGCTCGAGCCGCTGCAGATCCACCCGCTGCCCAGTGAACTCAAGCCGTTGCTCGACACCCAGAACCAACTGTTGCAACGCATCGCCAAGACCATCGAACGTGAGCGCCGCCTGACCGGCGACGCCGCCCATGAACTGCGCAGCCCGTTGACCGCGATCAAGACCCACCTGCAAGTGGCCCGCATGACCGAAGGCGCGGCGCGTGACCAGTCCCTGGCCCACGCCGAAGAAGGCGCCGACCGCTTGCATCGCACTCTGGAGCAACTGTTGCTGCTGGCGCGGGTGGAGGGCAGCTTGTCGTTTGACGATGGCTTACAGTCCAGCGCCGAGGACGTTGCCAGGCTGGCGATCCAGGACGCCAACGCCGGGGACAATTCGCGCATTGACCTGATCCTGGCGGGCAGCCTTGCCGCCACACCGGTGGACATGCCCGTGGGCCTGGCCGTCGCGGCCTTGCGCAACCTGCTGGACAACGCCTTGCGTCACACCCCGGCCGATACCCGGGTGGAGCTGAAGGTGTCGTCCAGCGCTGACAAGGTGATATTCCGCGTGCGTGACCATGGCCCGCAGATATCCAGCGAAGACCTGCAATATCTCACCCAACGCTTCTGGCGCAATGGCAGCAGCGAAGGCTGTGGCCTGGGCCTGGCGATTGTTCAGGCGATCGTCCAGCGCTGCGCTTGCTCGTTGACGTTCGACAGCCAGGCCGATGGCCTGCGGGTTGAGTTGGGTATGCCGTTGCGACACTGATCGCTTTTCTACAAGTGCCAAATAATTACCGCCCGCCCGAAGCGCAAGTCTTCAGGATGGCGGTAATTTTTTTGCGCTTGAAAGGGCCGAATGATTCGGCCCGTACTGAAAAGGACGGATCTTATGTTGGTCATCGATACCAGTTTCCCTGCCAGGGACTTCAACGAACGTAACGGCGAGCCTGTGAGGCAGGTACTCCTGCATTACACCGCGGCGCCCTTTGTATCGTCCTTGCGCACCCTGACCCAGAACGGGGTCAGCGCTCACTATCTGCTGCCCGATCCTGACGAACCGGCCTACCGCGCCGCCGGCTATGACGAACTGCGCGTGTTTCGCCTGGTGCCCGAAGATAAGCGCGCCTGGCATGCCGGGGCGAGTCATTGGGACGGGCGGGATAACCTCAACAGTCGCGCGATTGGCATCGAAATCGTCAACCTGGCGCGCGATGACAAAGGCGTGTTCACCTTCCCGGCGTATCGCGAGCAACAGGTGGAGGTTTTGATTACGCTGGTGCGCGATATCCTGGAGCGTTATCCGCAGATCGGACCGGTGGATATTCTCGGGCATTCGGATGTGGCGTACTGGCGCAAAAGCGATCCGGGACCTCAGTTGCCCTGGCGCTGCCTGTATGAAGCCGGGGTAGGCGCCTGGTTTGACGAGGCGACCCGAGCGATGTACCAACGCCGGTTTTGCCTGAGCTTGCCGCCGGAGGTGGAAGTAGAGCGGGCCTTTCAGCGGTATGGCTACAAACCGGCGTGGAACCGCCAAGCCTTTGAACAGCGGACCCGGGCATTTCAAATGCACTTTCGGGCGCGGGATTACGCTGGGCTTCTGGATGCTGAGACCTGCGCGATCCTGTACGCGCTGAATGAAAAATACCGCGGGCTCTAAAGCCGAACGCCATTCAAATGTGGGAGGGGGCTTGCTCCCGATAGCGGTGGGTCATCTAACCATTGGCTGCCTGATACACCGCAATCGGGAGCAAGCCCCCTCCCACATTTGATCTGCATACATCTGTAAATCCCACCAGGTCCCTAAATCCCCCCGCGCCTGATGCGTCTTCAGAATATGAAGTCCGTGCGCATTCCCCGCCCCCCACGGATGACCACCATCACCCGTGTATTGAGGGATCGAGAGATGTCAGTCGCCACCAGCCCCATCGAAGCCGCGCCTGTGCACGTCAGCGAAACGCTCTACCAGTTCGACGACAGCCCGTTGCTGGCCCGCCAGCGCCAGCAGGAATCCAATGCCCGCAGCTACCCGCGGCGCATCCCCCTGGCGCTCAAGCGGGCCAAGGGTATCTATGTGGAAGATGTGGAAGGCCGCAGTTTCATTGACTGCCTGGCCGGCGCGGGCACCCTGGCGCTCGGCCATAACCACCCGGTGGTGATCCAGGCCATTCAACAAGTGTTGAGCGATGAGTTGCCGTTGCACACTCTGGACCTGACCACGCCGGTCAAGGATCAGTTCGTGCAGGATTTGTTCGGCCTGCTGCCGCCGGAACTGGCGCGCGAGGCGAAAATCCAGTTCTGCGGCCCCACCGGTACCGATGCGGTGGAAGCGGCCTTGAAGCTGGTACGCACTGCCACCGGGCGCAGTACGGTGTTGTCGTTCCAGGGCGGTTATCACGGCATGAGCCAGGGCGCGTTGAGCCTGATGGGCAGCCTCGGGCCGAAGAAGCCGCTGGGCGCATTGCTTGGCAATGGCGTGCAGTTTCTGCCATTCCCCTACGACTACCGCTGCCCGTTCGGTCTGGGTGGCGCGCAGGGCGTGCGGGTCAACCTGCATTACCTGGAAAATCTGCTCACCGATCCCGAAGCTGGTGTGTTGCCGCCGGCAGCGGTGATTGTCGAAGTGGTGCAGGGTGAGGGCGGCGTGGTCCCGGCCGATCTCGACTGGCTGCGCGGTCTGCGGCGTATCACCGAACAGGCGGGCGTCGCGCTGATCGTCGATGAAATCCAGAGTGGCTTTGGCCGTACAGGCAAAATGTTCGCCTTCGAGCACGCGGGGATCATCCCGGACGTGGTGGTGATGTCCAAAGCCATTGGTGGCAGCCTGCCGCTGGCGGTGGTGGTGTACCGCGACTGGCTCGACACCTGGTTGCCGGGCGCCCATGCCGGGACCTTCCGTGGCAATCAGATGGCAATGGCGGCGGGTTCGGCAGTGATGCGCTACCTCAAGGAACACGACCTGGCCGCGCATGCGGCGGCGATGGGCGAGCGCCTGGGTGAACATCTGCGCCTGCTGCAGCGCGACTTCCCGCACCTGGGAGATATTCGCGGGCGTGGGTTGATGCTCGGCGTGGAGCTGGTTGACCCGGATGGCACGCGCGACATCCAAGGCCACCCACCGGTGCATCGCCAGCTCGCGCCGTTGGTACAACGTGAATGCCTCAAGCGCGGCCTGATCCTCGAGCTGGGCGGGCGGCATGGCGGCGTGGTGCGTTTCCTGCCACCGCTGGTGATCACCGCCGCCGAGATCGACCGGGTCGCCGAGATCTTCGGGCGCGCCGTGGCGGCGGCGCTCGCCAGCCTCTAATTTTCCCGGTCCCTGAAACGTTTCTAGAGATATCAGCGCTGCGCATGGTGCGCGGCCAGCCTTTGAGCGACGGAGAACCGCAATGACCTCAGTATTTGACCGCGACGACATCCTGTTTCAGGTAGTGGTCAACCACGAAGAACAGTATTCGATCTGGCCCGACTACAAGGCCGTGCCGGAAGGCTGGCGAACCGTGGGCAAGAGCGGCATGAAGAAAGAGTGCCTGGCCTATATCGAAGAGAACTGGACGGATATGCGTCCGCTGAGCTTGCGTCAGAAGATGGATGGCGCTGCACTCGCCTGAGCACCACTGATCAAAAATGTGGGAGGGGGCTTGCTCCCGATAGCGGAGTGTCAGTCACTGTATTTGTTGACTGACCCACCGCCATCGGGGGCAAGCCCCCTCCCACATTTAGACAGTGTCGCCTTCTAGAGGCTCTTCTCTTTCTCCAATGCGCCTGATGCTCCCGTCACCACCTGCACACTCAAGCGCGGTGTCGCCAGGTCAAGCCCGGCTTCATCCAGATGCCGCTTGAGTGACAGGTTGAACGCCCGCGACACTTCCCACTGCTTGATCGGCGCCGTCTTGAACCGTGCGCGCAGGATCGCGCTGCCCGATTCAAAACTCTCCACGCCCTGAATCTCCAGCGGCGACCAGATATTGCGGCGTTGCAGTGGGTCATTGCGCATGGCGTGGCCGACATCGCGCATCAGTTTGATCGCGTCGTCGATCTCCATGTTGTACGGGATCGCCACGCGAAAGATCGCGTAGCCGAATTCCCGCGAGTAGTTCTTGATGCTCTTGATCTCGCTGAAGGGAATGGTATGCACGATGCCGTCGATATCGCGCAGGCGCACGGTGCGGATGGTCAGCCCTTCGACGGTGCCGAGGTGGCCGCCGACGTCCACGTAGTCATCGATGGCCAGGGAGTCTTCGATAATGATGAACAGGCCGGTGATCAGGTCGGCCACCAGCGACTGCGCACCGAAACCGATCGCCAGGCCGATCACACCGGCACCGGCCAGCAGTGGCGTGACGTTCATGCCCATGTTCGCCAGGGCGACGATGGCGGCGATGATAAAGATGGTCACGAACAGCACGTTGCGGATCAACGGCATCATGGTTTGCGCACGCGCGTTGGCCAGGCCTTTGCGCGAGCGGGTCAGGGCATGATGGATCGCGGTGTCGCTGAGAATCCAGATCAGCCAGGCAAACAGTAAAGTCCCGCCGAGGCTGAACAGTTTGACGCTGATTTCATGGCCGTCGCCTTCGGTGAAGCGAATCAGTGACAGGCCCCACACGCGCAGGCCCAGTTCGATGAACACCAACCACACCGCCAGGTGCGCCAGGGTGTAGACGAAGCTTTTCAGGCGGTCGGAGTACAGCGCATGGCGCTTGTGCCCGCGTTGCGGCTTGAGGGCGTGGCGCCGCACCAGCCCGTTGATCACCATGCACAACACCAGCAACACGGTGCACAGCAGCGATTGGCGCAGGGCGGTGCTGGTGTCGCCGGCGGACAGGAAGGTGGCGAACAGCGAAATACCCACCAGCAACAATGCCGGCAAGTACCAGAAAGTGCCGATGATCGACAGGGTATCGGTGAGGGCGCGACGCGTCAGGCGGCGCGACAGTGGCTGGTTACGGATCAGGTGAGCGATCGGCCGACGGAAGCGCAGGATGAACACGCCAGTGGACAGCGCCGCCATCACATTGGCCACGGTTGCGGCCGTATGAGCCAGGTGCTGGCCGAGCGCTGTGACCAGCCGCGGGTCGCTCAAGGCTTCACCAAAGGCGGCGAAACTGCCGATCCACCACAGCGGGCGGAAGGCCTGATGGCGCAGGATATACAGGGCGCGGTGGCGGTGCGGGCCGTCCAGCAGGGAAAACGCAATCACGCAGATTGCCGAGAAACAAGTGCCGACGACCAGGGCGTAAGCCAGCACCATCGCCAGGGATTTGCCCAGGGACGAGGGCAGGGCGTAGCTCAGGTAAACCGTGATCACCAGGGCGATCAACCACGGGCCGAGTTTGCGCAGGGCGAAGCGCAGCATGTCCCAGGTGCGCGGGTGTTGCGGAAGTTCTTCAGGCAGGCCGAAACGTTCGCGCACGCGGTGGCTGAGCCAGATCAGCGCGGCGGCCAGCAGGCTCCATACCGCCAGGATCACCGCAAAACCAAAGATAATCGGCAGCCATTCAGTGGCCGGCAACATCAGCGCGCTGAGTTCGTCCCTGGCCAGGTCGACTTCATTGGACCAGCGGCCCAGCGGGCTGTCGGCGCCGGAGAACTGCTGTTCAAAGCCCGACAGCGTGCTGCCGATCAGGCCGAGCACACCGAGTTCGGCCGCCGGTTGGGCTTTTTGCGTGGCGGCGCGCAGTTTCTTCAAGTCGCTCAGCAGCTGGGTGCGCTGCTGGTCGTTCTCCAGGGTTTTGATCACCTCGTCCAGCGACTGCCCCAAGGGCACCTCGGCCTGGGGTTGGGCCTTGTTGGAGCTGCCCAGCATTCCGGGCAAGCCCACGGCTTGGGCGGACGTGAGCGGCAGCAGCGTGAGCAGGGCGATGAGCAGGTAGCAGGGCAGGGCAAACAGACGGAAAAGCACGGAGGCAGTCAACCTTGAAAACGACGAATTGACCGAGTGTACGAGGCCGCTATGCCAGATGCGAGCGCATTTGTCATTCCACCAGTTTCGCGAGGATCTTGTACACCACGGTGCCCAGGATCAGCAGCATGCCGACCCACATGCCGAATACGCCAAGGGGTTTGTCGCGAAAGTTGAAGCCGACGGCAAGCAGGATCATGCCGATCATGATCGGGATAAGCATGGCGTGGAACGAGGACATGGAGATCATCAGGCGACGGCCTTGTCGGAGTGGGAGTTCTGACAAGTCTAGGTCGGATTATGGGAAATGCAGGTGATATGGATCAGGTGAACACATAACCAATGTGGGAGGGGGCTTGCCCCGATAGCGGTAGGTCAGTCAACAGATACTTTGACTGACACTCTGCCATCGGGGGCAAGCCCCCTCCCACATTTGATCGAGCTAGCCTGGCAAATCAGGGCAGGTCGCGGCTGGCGTAGAAGGCGCCTAATACCTTCACCAGATGCGCCAGGTCATGGCTACCACACAGCTCGCGGATGGAATGCATGGCAAACGTCGGCAGGCCGATGTCCACGGTGCGCACACCCAGGTGGCTGGCGGTGATCGGCCCGATCGTCGAACCGCAGCCCATATCGCTGCGCACCACAAAGCTCTGCACCGGCACTTCCTGGGCCATGCACAGGTGGCGGAAGAACCCGGCGGTTTCGCTGTTGGTCGCGTAGCGCTGGTTGCTGTTGACCTTGATCACCGGACCGGCGTTGAGCTTGGGGCCGTGGTTGGCGTCGTGTTTTTCAGCGTAGTTCGGGTGCACGCCATGGGCGTTGTCCGCAGACACCAACAGGGATTTCTGAATGGTGCGTACGAATTCTTCACCTTCGGGCAGCAGGCGGCGCAGGGTCTGTTCGAGCATCGGGCCATCGGCGCCGCAGGCCGAGCAGGAGCCGACTTCTTCATGGTCGTTGCACACCAGCACGCAGGTTTCATCGGTGTCGCTGGTGAGCAGGGCTTGCAACCCGGCGTAGCACGACAGCAGGTTGTCCAGACGCGCACCGGCAATGAAGTCGCCATTGAGGCCGATCACCGCAGCGCCTTGGGTGTCGTAGAAGCTCAACTCGTAATCGAGTACCACATCGGCGTTCAGCCCATGCTCGCGAGCCAATTGTTCGGTGAGCACGGCGCGAAAGTCCACGCGCTCGTCACCGGCAAACTGCGCGAGGATCGGCGGCAGTTCGGTCTGGGCATTGATCGCCCAGCCCTGGTTGGCCTCACGGTTCAGGTGAATGG
Source organism: Pseudomonas sp. R4-35-07 (assembly GCF_003852235.1). Classification (NCBI taxonomy): domain Bacteria; kingdom Pseudomonadati; phylum Pseudomonadota; class Gammaproteobacteria; order Pseudomonadales; family Pseudomonadaceae; genus Pseudomonas; species Pseudomonas sp. R4-35-07. The sequence goes on along the minus strand of NZ_CP027732.1, from coordinate 3,978,992 downwards.
CCAGGTTGGGAATGATGGCGATCGGCAGCTTGAAGTCGATCAGCTGGCTTTCGACCTTGCCATCGCGGCGGAACGTGACGCGGCCGGCCAGGGACAAGTCGCGGTCGAACCACGGGGCCAGCAAGGCGCCGCCGTAGACTTCCACGCCTAACTGCCAGAAACCCTGGCGTTGCAACTCGGGCTGCGGCTTGACCCGCAGACACGGGCTGTCGGTGTGGGCGCCGACCATACGGATACCGTCTTGCAGCGGCGAATGGCGGCCCAGTTTGAACGCGATGATCGAGGAGTCGTTACGGGTCACGTAATAGCGACCGTTGGCTTCGGTGGCCCAGGTGTCACGCTCGTCGAGACGCTGGTAACCGGCCGCTTCCAGGCGCTGGGCGAGGGCGGCAGTGGCATGAAAAGGAGTAGGGGAGGCCTTGAGGAAGTCGATCAGGCCTTGATTCAACGCTTCGCGCATAAATAGCTCCAGACAGCAATGCGCGGAGTTTACCGTATTGGTTTGACTCGGTGGCGAGAACTGACACAGAACAAAATGTGGGAGGGGGCTTGCCCCCGATAGCGGTGTATCAGTCAGCCAATGTTTAGCTGACCCACTGCCATCGGGGGCAAGCCCCCTCCCACATTTGACCGTGTTCACCGCTTAAAAGGGTGCTGGGCACTCGAAGCGCATGCGCTCGCCGCTTTGCGGGTGAGTGAAGCTCAACATGCTCGCGTGCAGGCACAGGCGCGGCCAGGCGGCGAGGGCCTGTTCGTGGGCATACAGGCCATCGCCGAGCAGCGGATGGCCGATGGACAGCATGTGCACGCGCAACTGGTGCGAGCGCCCGGTGATCGGTGTCAGTTCGACGCGGCACCAGTCACCGCAACGTTCCAGCACCTTCCAGAAAGTCAGCGCGTGCTTGCCGAATTCATGGTCGACCACATGGCGCGGCTTGGTCGGCGGGTCATAGCGCAGAGGCAGGTCAATGCTGCCGCTGTCCAGTTCCGGCTGGCCCCAAGCCAAGGCGGTGTAGGCCTTTTCTGTTTCGCGGTCGTGAAACTGGCGGGACAGTTCGCGGTGGGTATCAGCGTCCCGCGCCAGCAGGATGATGCCCGAGGTTTCCCAGTCCAGGCGATGGACGATGCGGGCTTCGGGGTAGCCGTTTTCCTGCAGGCGGGTAATCAGGCAGTCCTTGTTGTCGTCGGCGCGGCCGGGCACCGAGAGCAGCAGGGTCGGCTTGTTCACCACCAGGACAGCGTCGTCCTGATGCAGGATATGGATGTTGGACAGCGGCATTAAACAGCCTCGTAACAAACGCCAACGGCGGCTCGCCCACCCGGTTCCCGAAAAGGGATCAAGGTGATCGAGCCGCCGTGGCGGCCGCCTGTTCGATCAACGATCAGGCAGGGTGATATTGAGTTCCAGAATCGAGCAGCTGCCGTCATTTTCCAGGGCGACATGCACGTCATCGTTGCCGATATTGACGTACTTGCGGATCACCTCGACCAGTTCCTTCTGCAAGGCTGGCAGGTAATCCGGGGTGCTGCGTTGGCCGCGTTCGTGCGCCACGATGATCTGTAGACGCTCTTTCGCGACCGACGCGGTACTTGGCTTTTTGTTGGCGCGAAAGAAGTCGAGAAATTTCATTGTTCAATTGCCTCCAAAGATACGCTCGAAGAATCCCTTCTTCTTGACATCGAGGAAGCGGTGTTCCACGGTCTTGCCCAGCAGGCGATCCACAGCATCGCTGTACGCCTGGCCGGCGTCGCTCTGGTCGTCGAGAATCACCGGCACGCCCTGGTTGGAAGCTTTCAGCACGGCCTGGGATTCCGGGATCACACCGAGCAGGGTCACCGCGAGGATGTCCTTGACGTCTTCAACGCCGAGCATTTCGCCGTTGCTGACGCGCTCAGGGTTGTAGCGGGTCAGCAGCAGGTGTTCCTTGATCGGCTCTTCGCCTTTTTCGGCGCGCTGGGACTTGCTGGCCAGCAGGCCGAGCATACGGTCCGAGTCACGTACCGAGGACACTTCCGGGTTGGTCACCACGATGGCTTCATCGGCGAAGTACATCGCCAGGTGAGCACCGGTTTCGATGCCGGCCGGGGAGTCGCATACCACGTATTCGAAGGTTTCTTTCAGTTCGGCGAGGACTTTGCCTACGCCTTCCTTGGTCAGCGCGTCTTTGTCACGGGTCTGGCTGGCGGCCAGCACATACAGGTTCTCAAGGCGCTTGTCCTTGATCAGGGCCTGTTGCAGGTTGGCTTCGCCGTTCACCACGTTGACGAAGTCGTACACCACGCGGCGTTCGCAGCCCATGATCAGGTCGAGGTTACGCAAACCCACGTCGAAGTCGACGATGACTGTCTTGTGGCCGCGCAGAGCGAGGCCGGTACCGATAGCGGCGCTGGTGGTGGTCTTACCCACACCACCCTTGCCGGATGTAACCACGAGAATCTTGGCCAAGGTGTTTCACCCCTAAGGAAAAAGGACTTTTAGTCCCTGAAAAACATCTCTTGAAACTCGCTGCAGGCGGACAGCCTTTGTAGGGAGAAGCCAGGGTTTTCCCGGGGAAAACACCAACTTCAACTAGTCCTACGCAAGTATTGCCGGTTTCGCTTTGCTATCAGAGCCTAGAGATGCTTGGAAAATGCGGCAGTATCCGTTAAAGACGGATGATGTTCAACACATCGCCCGACAGGTTGACCTGTACCGAAGCCCCCCACAGCGGATCACGGCGCAAGTCTTCGGACACCTTGTACTGACCCGCGATGGAAACCAGTTCAGCGGTCAACTGCTGGCAGAAAATACGCGCCTTGGTATCACCCTTGATGCCGGCCAGGGCACGTCCGCGCATCGGGCCGTATACATGGATATTGCCATCGGCAAGAAGTTCCGCGCCGGGGCTGACCGAGGACACCACCACAAGGTCGCCGCCCTGGGCGTAAATCTGCTGCCCGCCGCGCACGGGCGAGGTGATGATCTTGGTCGGCCGGATCGTGGGTTCCGGTGGTTTTTCCGGTTTTTTCTTCTGTTCACCGACCAATGGTTCGAGCGGACGCTCGCGTGCGCCGGACGGCGGCAGTACTGGCAGTTCAATGGCGATGGCCGCGGCAATGTCTTCGATACGGCTGGCGCGAATCGCCAGGGTCCGCAGGCCATGGGAGCGGCACACGCGCATCAGCCCGGGCAGGTCGATGACGCCCTGGCCGGCCGGCAGCTTGTCCAGGGCCAGCACCAGCGGGGCATTGTTGAAGAAATTCGGCGCCAGGGCGACCTTGGCGGCCAGTTGGCGGTCCAGGGCGTCGAGGTCATTGCGGGCCAGTTCCAGCACGGTAATGGCGAGCATGCTGCCTTTCAGCTGGAACACGGGATCTTGGTCTAGCGGTTCGGTTTGGCTCATGGTCGGCAAAGCGGCTTGTCACGAAAAGTGTCGAGACTTATAACGAGAACACTCACCCGCCGCAAGCCGAGTCGAACCGTTGTAGAATGCGCGGCCCTTGTCTTTACCGGAATCTGTAATGGATCGCCCGCGTTTTCGAGCTGTATTTCTTCACCCGCGTTTTTGGCCATTATGGCTGGGGCTGGGCCTGCTGTGGCTGGTCACCCAACTGCCGTACCGCGTGCTGCTGACCATTGGTCGCCTGCTGGGCGCGGGCATGTACCGCGTGGCCGGTGAGCGTCGCCGCATCGCCGCGCGCAACCTGGAATTGTGCTTCCCGGAAAAATCCGCCAAAGAGCGCAAACGCCTGCTCAAGGAAAATTTCGCCTCCACCGGTATCGCCTTCTTCGAGATGGCCATGAGCTGGTGGTGGCCCAAACCGCGCCTGGCGCGCCTGGCCCATGTGCAAGGGTTGGAGCATCTCAAACAGGCGCAATTGGACGGCAAGGGCGTGATCCTGATGGCCTTGCACTTCACCACCCTGGAAATCGGCGCTGCCCTGCTCGGGCAAAAGCACACCATCGATGGCATGTACCGCGAGCACGGCAACCCACTCTTCGACTTTATCCAGCGCCGTGGCCGGGAGCGCCACAACCTCGATTCCCTGGCGGTGGAGCGCGACGATGTGCGCGGCATGCTCAAGCTGCTGCGCGCCGGCCGGGCGATCTGGTACGCACCGGACCAGGACTACGGCGCCAAGCAAAGTATCTTCGTGCCGCTGTTCGGCATCCAGGCCGCCACTGTCACGGCCACCAGCAAGTTCGCACGCCTGGGCAAAGCCCTGGTGGTGCCGTTCACCCAGGAACGCCTGGCCGATGGCAGCGGTTACCGACTGGTGATTCATGCACCCTTGACGGATTTCCCCGGCGAGACTGACGAAATCGACTGCCTGCGCATCAACCAGTGGGTCGAAGCCTCGGTGCGCGACTGCCCCGAGCAATACCTGTGGACCCACCGCCGCTTCAAGAGCCGGCCACCGGGTGAACCCAAGCTGTACGAAAAACGCCGTCGGTAAGACTTACCTTTCCCATATGGAGTGACGCAATGCGCCCAGCTGAACCGGTCACAGGCTTGATTCTTTCCGGCGGCGGGGCGCGAGCGGCGTATCAGGTAGGGGTGTTGGCGGCGATTGCCGAGTTGCTACCGCCGGGGGCGCCGAATCCGTTTCCGGTGATCGTCGGCACATCGGCCGGGGCGATCAATGCGGTCACCCTGGCCAGTGGCGCGACGGACTTCACCGCCGCTGTCCAGCGCCTCACCGCATTCTGGCAAGGCTTTCGCAGCCATCTGGTGCTGCGCAGCGACTGGCCGGGTGTGGTCCGCCAGGCCAGTCGCTTCCTGATTCATAGCCTGTTGGGCCTGGGCAGGCAGCTCCCGGTGGCGTTGCTCGACAGCTCACCGCTGCGCGATCTGCTGCAGGACAAACTGCACCTGGCGGGCATTGACGACGCCATCCGGCACCGGCATCTGCACGCCGTGGCGGTCACCGCGTTCGGCTATGAATCCGGGCAAGCGGTGACCTTCTATCAAGGCGGCGGCACCATCGAACCCTGGCTGCGCCATCGGCGTATTGGTGTGCCGACGCCACTCACGGTGGAACACTTGCTGGCCAGTTCGGCGATTCCCTTACTGTTCGCCCCGGTGAAGCTCGACCAGGAATACTTCGGTGACGGCGCCGTTCGCCAGTCGGCCCCGATCAGCCCGGCCCTGCACCTGGGCGCGAGTCGCGTGCTGGTGGTGGGCGTCAGCGGTAACCCGCGCGGCAATGAACCCTCGATGCAACGCACCTACACCGGCCAGGAACCGACGCTGGCGCAGATCGGCGGGCACATGCTCAACAGCACGTTCATTGACAGCCTGGAAAGCGATATCGAATTGCTGGAACGCTTGAATCAATTCAGCCATGTCTCGCCGGGGGTGGCGGCCGTGGAGGTGCTGGTGATTGCGCCCAGCCAGCCGATCGACGAAATCGCGGCCCGGCATCGGCAGGAATTACCGGCGGCATTGCGCTTGTTTTTGCGCGGGCCAGGGGCGACCAAGACCAGTGGGGCAGGGGTGTTGAGTTACTTGCTGTTCGAAGCGGGGTATTGCAGTGAGTTGATCGAGTTGGGGCGCCAAGATGCGTTGGCCAAACGCGAGGAGATCACCCGGTTCTTAGGCCTGCCACTTATCTAAATGTGGGAGGGGGCTTGCCCCCGATAGCGGTGGTTCAGTCACTGATAGGTTGACTGACACACTGCCATCGGGGGCAAGCCCCCTCCCACATTGGTTATGCAGTTTGCAATCAGAAGTGATACTTGACCAGGAAGCTCGCCGTGTCCTGAGTCGTCTTGAACGCCCCCGAATCCTCGATCCCGTACTTGTTCTTCCAGTAGTCGTATTCAAACCCCACATACAACTGTTTGTCGCCCCAATGCAGCGCCTTGCCCAGGTCGTATTTGACCTGCGGGTTGAAGTGCAGGTTGGCGTGATAGGTGCCACGGGCGTTTTTGTCGTTATCCACCACCCAGTCCATGAAACCGTCGATCAGCACATCGGAATTGCCCACGGGAAGGGTGTACGACCACACCGGCGTGATCTGCCACACGCCGTCGCCGGGGCGATTGCCTTCGGTCTGGCGCTGGTAGAAGTTCAACTGGAAGTAGTCGAAACCCGGAATATTAAAGTCAATCGCCGGGCCCAACAGGTACGACTCGTTATCGCCTTCGCCGAACTCGTAAGTGAAGGCCAGCAATACATCTTTGATCGGGCCGAATGACAGGTCCTTATCCAGAATCTTGCCGAACGACAAACGTGGGCTGAACTCGCCGTAGTAAGTATTCGGACCGACGTTGCCGTCTTCCTTGCCGTTGTAAAAGATGCGGTCGAGGAAGAAGAAGTTGTCGCCGTATTTCCACGCGTCGGCATGTTCGAACGTGACGGTTTGCTGGATCTGCGGGTTGACGGTAAAGCTCTTGCCCCACAGATACGTCAGGCTGTTGTTCTGCCACTGCAGCAAATCACCGGCCACGGCTTGGCCACCGGCCAGCAGGGATCCCGCCAGCATCAGGCCTTTGAACATAGGTTTCATTCGGTGCTCCCGAGTTAAAGTTTTATGTTTTTTCTAATCTGGCGCTCTGGTGTGGCGCCTTTGGATCTGCTGAAGAACTCGTCTGATTGGTCAACTTTATGGCTATAGCAAGAGCCGCGCCAAGGCGGTAAAAAACCGTCGTTTCAAGCGGGCGCGGAGAATACTGGCTCCCACGTCGGGGCTCAAGTGCGCCGTTACAGCGCGCACGGGGCGACGATGGGGCGTGCGTCAGGGGTGGGCGTGCTCGACGGCGGGGCGTTCAGCACCGCCGAGAATGTTGAACAGTATGTTCAGCGACAACGCGCTCAGGGTGGCCATGGCGATGCCGCTATGGGTAATCGGGCTCATCCACATTGGCAATTGCGCGAAGAACTCCGGACGCACCACCGGGATCAAGCCCATGCCGATGCTCACCGCCACCAGCAACTGGTTGCGCCGGTCGGCGATATCGGCTTCCTGCAGGATCTTGATGCCGGTCGCCGCGACCATGCCGAACATGGCGATCGCCGCGCCGCCCAGCACCGCCGGTGGAATCGACGCCACCAGGTAAGCGGCCTTGGGCAACAGGCTCAGCACAATCAGAAACGCTCCGGCCATGATCGTGACCGAGCGGCAACGCACGCCGGTCATCTGCACCAGGCCGATATTCTGCGCGAACGAGGAGTGGGTGAAGGTGTTGAAGAACCCGGCAAAGAATGACGCGCCGGCATCACACAGCAAACCGCGACGCAGCATCTTCGGCGTGACGTCCTGGCCGGTGATCTTGCCCAGGGCGAGGAACATCCCGGTGGATTCGACAAAGATGATCACCACCACCAGGCACATCGACAGGATCGGCGCCAACTCGAACTTGGGCATGCCGAAGTGCAGCGGCGTCACCACTTGCACCCAAGGCGCCTGGGCCAGACCGCCGAGGTCGACCATGCCGAGCGTGCCGCACAAGGCGTAGCCCAGCGCCATGCCGATCAGGACTGAGATGTTCACCCAGAAACCGCGCATGAAACGGTTGATCAACAGGATGGTCGCCAGCACCAGGGCAGCGACCGCCAGGTACACCGGCGAGCCGAACGTCGCGGCGGCGCTGCCGCCACCGGCCCAGTTCACGGCCACGGGAAACAGCGAAAGGCCGATGGCGGTAATCACGGTACCGGTCACCAGCGGCGGAAAAAAACGTACGACCTTGGACATGAACGGCGCAATGAGCATGCCGAAAAGCCCGGCGGCGATGGTCGCACCGAAGATCCCCTGCAAGCCGATACCGGGCATGCCGGCCATGGCGACCATGCTGCCGACGGCGGCGAAACTGGCGCCCATCATCACCGGCATGCGAATACCCACCGGGCCGATGCCGAACGACTGCACCATCGTGGCGATGCCGGCAACCAACAGGTCGGCGTTGATCAGGAAGGCAATTTCTTCACGGCTCAGCCCGGCGGCCTGGCCAATGATCAGGGGCACGGCGACAGCACCGCCGTACATCAGCAAGACGTGTTGCAGGCCTACCAGAATCAGTTGCAAGAGGGGCAGCCGCACCATGGCGGGTGCGGCGCAAATCTGCGGTTCGGTTAACTCGGTCATGCAACACCTCGGATCTTTTTTATTTTTGTGTTGTTTGAAACGCAATCTTCAAAACACTGCCGATCCCCTGTGGGAGGGGGCTTGCTCCCGATAGCGGTGTGTCATTCAAAGTATCTGTGACTGAATCACCGCCATCGGGGGCAAGCCCCCTCCCACATTGGATCTCCATGAATCAATCAGTTGGTACGCGCCCCCTGGTTGATCCAGGTGCCAATCAAATCCCGCTCCTGCTGGGTCATCTGGGTTATGTTGCCCAGCGGCATGATCTGGCTGGCCACGGCTTGTGCTTGAATGCGCGCCGCCTGTTGCTGGATCTGCGCCGGCGTGTCGAACATCACCCCGGCCGGTGCGGTGCTGAACAGCGGGCTGGTGGGCTTGGCCGAATGGCAGACGGTGCAACGCTGCTCGATCACGTGGTGCACCTGGCCAAAGTCGGTGCTGGCTTGGGCAGGTGCCGGTTCAGCTGCCGGGGCTGCAGGCGCAGCCGGTTTCACGCCGCCGCCCAGGGCGGTTTCCGGCAACGGTTGGTACTCGATCGCCGCCGGTGCCTTGGCCACTTCCGGCGCCGGCGAGGGCCCGGTCACGTAGGCCAGACTGATCATCGCCAGCGCACCCACCGGCAAGGTCCACGCATACTTCTGGCTGTTATGCCGGGTGTTGAAGTAGTGCCGCACCAACACTGCCGCCACCGCGATCCCGGCCAGGATCAGCCAGTTGTAGTGGCTGCCATAGGTGCTCGGGAAGTGGTTGCTGATCATGATGAACAGCACCGGCAAGGTGAAGTAGTTGTTGTGCCGTGAGCGCAGCAAGCCCTTGGCCGGCAGCGCCGGGTCGGGTGTGCGGTTCTCGGCGATGGCCGCCACCAATGCGCGCTGGGCGGGCATGATGATGCGGAACACGTTGCCGACCATGATCGTGCCGATCACCGCACCCACATGCAGGTAGGCGCCACGGCCGCTGAACACCTTGCTGAAGCCATAGGCCGCCGCAATCAACAGCACGAACAGGATCAAGCCGAGCAGGGCAGGGCGCTTGCCCAGGGCCGAGTCGCAGAGAAAGGAGTAGACGAACCAGCCGACGAACAGTGAGCCGATGCCCAGCAAGACGCCTTCGGTGCCGCTCAGGCTGCTGCCGGGAGCCAGCAGGTACAAGGTCGGATTCCAGTAGAACACCACACACAGCAGCGCAATGCCCGACATCCAGGTGAAATAGGCTTCCCATTTGAACCAATGCAGGTTGTCCGGCATGGTCGGCGGGGCCAGTTTGTATTTTTCCAGGTGGTAGATGCCGCCACCGTGGATCGCCCACAAGTCGCCGGCCAGGCCGCTCTTGGGGTTGACGCGATTGAGGTTGTTTTCCAGCCAGACGAAGTAGAAAGAAGCGCCGATCCAGGCGACGCCGGTGATCATGTGAACCCAGCGCACGCTCAGGTTCAGCCATTCCATCAAATGTGCTTCCACAGTCTTTACCTCTCGCCTGTCGCCCTTGTTGTCGGGTGATCAGACCTTCTCTTATTGGTGGGGGGCGAGGATCAACCGCTCATCCTCTTTGAAAAAATGCTCATCGCAGTTATTGCCTGTGCCACTGCGATCAACCACCAGGAAGTCATCCCGCTTTTCGATCGTCAGCACCGGGTGGTGCCAGACGCCGCGATGGTAATTGATGCCCTGCCTGCCGTTGGTGACGAAGGCGCGGACCAAGCCTGATACAGGTGCATCGCCAAGTGGCGCGACCACGATCAGAAAGGGGTTGCCGAGCAGCGGAATGAAGGCCTGGCTGCCCAGCGGGTGTCGCTCCAGCATGCACACGGTCAGCGGCATGTCCTGCGCGTCGGCGCGGAAGATGCTGATGATGGCGTGGTCTTCAGGCTGTGCTGTTTCGACCGTCGCCAGTTTGTGAAAGCGCATGGTCGACCCGTTGTTGATCATGAAGTGATCACTGCCATCGGTTTCGATAACGTCTCCGAAGGGGGCGAAGGCTTCTTTGGTCAGGGGTTCGATCGTCAGTGTGCGCATGGCTGTCTTCTTAATCTGGAGTTGGATCGTTCCCACGCTCTGCGTGGGAACGCTGCCCTGGACGCTCTGCGTCCGCTCTTGGTTCGCTTATTTGGCTACCTTGCCCAACACCCGCAGGCGACTCACGCCCCCATCCGGGAACACGTTCAAGCGGATGTGGGTAATCGGCCCCAGCGCCTTGATCTGCTCGGCGAAGGTGTGTTCGGCGTGCATTTCCAGTTTCTGTGCCGGCAGCAATTCGCGCCAGAACAGCGATTGGGTCTCGATCTGGCTGTCGGTGCCGCCCTTGACGAACGCGCCCTGGATCGAGCAGGTGTCCGGGTAGTTGCCCTTGAAGTGCAGGGTGTCGACGATGATTTTCTCGATCTCGCCAGGGTGGCCCAGCGCGACGATCACCCAGTCATTGCCCGGCGTACGGCGACGTGCGGTTTCCCAGCCATCGCCCATGTTGATGCCACGGCCTGGGTTGAGGATGTTGCTCATGCGCCCGAAGTGTTCATCGGAGCAGGCCAGGGCACGCCCGCCATTGAGCGCGGCGGCCAGGTCGACCTGTTCGTTGTCGCCCACCGCAGACCAGTCGCGGAACGGCACACCGTACACGCGCAGACGGGCCACGCCGCCATCCGGGTAGATGTTGAACCGCAGGTGGCTGAACGCCTGCGCGTTGTGGATCTCGTGGTAATGGTGGCTGTTGCCTTGCAGCTCGACCGCCGACAGCACTTCCACCCACTGGGTGTTGGCATCCGGCTCGCCCGAGGCGAGGAAGCAGGCTTCCAGGGAGGCCGACGGCGGGTAGTTGCCGGTGAAGAATGAGGTATCGATGTCCACGCCCTTGATCGAGCCCGGCACGCCCAGGCGGATCACCGCGCTGTCGTAGCCTTCGAAGCGCTTGCGGCGTGACTCCCAGCCGTCCATCCACTTGCCGTTGTCATCGAAAACGCCCTCCTTCCACACGGCCGGGGTCGGCTGGAACAGGCGGTTGGCGTCGGCGAACCAGTCATCGGTGACTTCGATGATCTTGGTGCCCAGGCGGGCGTCGGCGAGGTTGACGAACTTCTCGAAAGGTACGGGTTGCGCTTTCATTCTTCTTGTCTGCCTTGGATAGAGTGGCTGGGGATGGTCATTCAGAGGGTCAGTAATCGGAACAACGCGATCTTGTTGATCTCGGCCAGCGCGCAGTTGAACTCGGCTTCAACCGAGTTGTGAATGCGCGTTTCGAACGCGGCCAGGATCTGGTGCCGGTTGCTGCCTTTTACCGCCATGATGAAGGGAAACTTGAACTTGGCCTTGTAGGCCTCGTTCAGCTCGGTGAAGCGCGAGAACTCTTCGGCCGTGCATTGGTGTATACCGGCGCCAGCCTGTTCTCCAGTGCTGGCTGCGGTAAGCTGGCCCTGGACGGCGGCTTTGCCGGCCAGGTCCGGGTGAGCGTTGATCAGTGCCAGCTGGCTGGTGTGATCGGCGCTCAACAGGATATCGCTCATGCGCTGGTGCAGGCTTTCGATCTGGTCGATCGACGCATCCTGGCCCAGGTCGAAGGCCTTTTCGGCCACCCATGGCGAGTGTTCGTAGATATCGGCGAAGGCGGCGACAAATTCATCGCGGCTCAGGCTCGACGGTTTGAGGGTTTGGAATGCAGTCATTTCGCCGCTCCCGGGCAGGGGTGGGTGTGCTGCCAGTGCCGGGCGATGTCGACGCGGCGGGTGAACCACACCTGTTCATGGCTTTTGGCGTACTCGATAAAGCGCTTCAACGAAGCCAGGCGCGCCGGCCGGCCGATCAGGCGGCAATGCAGGCCGATGGAAAGCATCTTCGGCGCCTCGGCCCCTTCGGCATAGAGCACGTCGAAGGCGTCTTTGAGGTATTCGAAAAAGTCGTCGCCCTTGTTGAAACCCTGCACCTGGGTGAAGCGCATGTCGTTGGTGTCCAGGGTATAAGGGATCACCAAATGCGGCTTGCCGGTGGGCGTGTTGGGCTCCCAGTAGGGCAGGTCGTCGTCGTAGGTGTCGCAGTCATACAGGAAGCCGCCTTCCTCCATCACCAGGCGCCGCGTGTTGGGGCCGGTGCGGCCGGTGTACCAGCCCAGCGGGCGTTCACCGGTCAGCTCGGTGAGGATGCGGATCGCTTCGAGCATATGCTCGCGTTCCTGGGCCTCGTCCATGTACTGGTAGTCGATCCAGCGGTAGCCGTGGCTGCAGATCTCGTGGCCGGCGGCAACCATGGCGCGGATCACGTCCGGATGGCGCTGGGCGGCCATGGCCACGGCGAAGATGGTCAGCGGGATGTCGAATTCCTTGAACAGCTTGAGGATGCGCCACACCCCGGCACGGCTGCCGTATTCGTACAGCGACTCCATGCTCATGTTGCGCGCGCCCTGCAGCGGTTGCGCCGAGACCATTTCCGAGAGGAAGGCTTCAGACTCTTTATCGCCATGCAGAATATTGCGCTCGCCGCCTTCTTCATAATTGAGTACGAACGACAGCGCGATGCGTGCATTGCCCGGCCAGTGGGGGTGAGGAGGGTTACTGCCGTAACCGATCAGGTCGCGTGGGTAGTCAGCGCTCACTGCAGTCTTCCTTCTTGTTCGTGGTAGCAAGTGTGTGTGGCGGCCGGGCAGCGGAAAGACTGGGTGGCGTCACAGCGATGAGTGATTGTATACAACTTATTGCTCACTTTGTAAGCCTGCATTTCTGCATTTTTTCTGCAGGTATCTTTGCAGGGCCGCTGCAAGAAACTTGCCTAACCGGTCAGCTAACCACAAAAAAATTCACTGTAGGAGCGAGCTTGCTCGCGAAAAGCCTGAGTGCGCCACTTTTCTACCTGGAAATTCGCGTTGGCGTTGAGCTTTTTCGCGAGCAAGCTCGCTCCTACAGAGGTTTAAAGTCTGTTGAATTTATTGTGTACAATTTTTTTGAAAAATGTCTTAATCAGCTATCGCCGGCTTTTTCGATGCTCTGAAAGAGTGCGGGTTCTTTATGACTGACTTCGGGAGGCGCATAAACGCCATGGGACGTTTGACCACACACGTTTTGGATGCCGCGCACGGCTGCCCCGGCAGCACAATCAAGGTTGAGCTGTACCGCGTCGACGGCGCGCAACTAACGCTGGTCGCCACCGCCGTGACCAACCAAGACGGTCGCTGCGACGCACCGTTGCTGCAGGGCGACGACTACCGCAGCGGTGTCTATCAATTGCAGTTCAGCGCCGGCGACTATTACCGCGCCCGTGGCGTGCAGTTGCCGGAGCCGGCTTTCCTCGATGTGGTAGTGCTGCGATTCGGCATCAGCGCCGAGCAGGATCACTACCATGTCCCGCTACTGATTTCGCCTTACAGCTATTCGACCTATCGCGGTAGCTGAGCGTCACCTCGCTTCATACCCCCAAGCTCTTCGTTGGTTTTTTGCCCGCCCACACTGCGGGCTTTTTTTCGGCTGTGCCTTCACCCCAGTGGCGCTCGAGCCTTAATCAGCGAGGCCAGGCCGGCGCAGCCGAACAAGGCGGCGCTGATGCGGTTGAACCAGCTCTGGCCCGAGCCGCTACGCAAATACCGCGCGGCGCTCTGCGCACCCAGGCCGTAACCAAGCTTGCACAGCAGGTCGAGCACGGTCCAGGTGGCGATCATGGTCAACAGCTGCGGCAGGAATGCCTGATCCGCGCTGAGAAATTGCGGCAGGAAGGCGGCAAAGAACAGGATGTCCTTGGGGTTGCTGGCCCCCAGCACAAAGGCGCGACCGAACAGCACGCGAAAACGTGGGGTCGACGCCACCTGTGGCACATCAGCACCCTCGGCCGGCCGGCGTGATTGCTGCCAGCTCTGCCAGGCCAGGTAAAACAAGTACATCGCGCCGACGATTTTCAGCGCGCTGAACACTTGCTCGGACGCCAGCAACAGCGCGCCCAGGCCCAAGGCCGAGGCGCTCAGCAGGCAGATCGAGGCAAATACCCCGCCCAGGAACGCCGGGTACGAACGGCGCAGGCCGTAGTTCAAGCTGTTGCTGATCATCAGTAGGGAAAGAGGGCCAGGGATCAGGATCACCACCAGCGCCGCGCCGCTGAACAGCAGCCAGGTTTCGGTCGTCATTTCATTACTCCAGTCGTTAGCGGCAAGCTTCAAGCGGCAAGTTAAAAGCTTGTCGCTTGCCGCTGAAAACTTGCCGCTATTTCAAAGAAAGGCGAACTTGGCGATAAAAATCACGCACAGCACCCACAGGCTGACGGAAATTTCCTTGTGCTTACCGGTGCCGGCCTTCAGCGCGACATAGGTGATAAAGCCCAGCGCGATGCCGTCGGCCACCGAGAAGGTCAGCGGCATCATGATCGCCGTGACGATGGCCGGAATGCTGTCGGTGGCCTCGTCCCAATTGATATGCGCCATGCTCGCCATCATCAGCATCGCCACGTAAATCAACGCGCCCGCCGTGGCATAGGCTGGAATCATGCCCGCCAGCGGCGCAAAAAACATCGCTGCCACGAACAAAATACCCACCGTCACCGCCGTCAGCCCGGTGCGCCCGCCGGCAGCCACCCCGGCGGCGCTTTCCACGTAGCTGGTCACGGGCGGCACGCCGACCATGGCCCCGAACACGCTGGAGGCGCTGTCGGCTTTCAACGCACGGGACAGGTTATCGATCTTGCCGTCGGCATTGACCAGTCCGGCCCGTTGCGCAACGCCCATCAGTGTACCGGCAGTGTCGAACATGTGTACAAAAAGAAAGGCAAATACCACGCTGATCATGCTGACATTGAACACACCCTTAACGTCCATGGCCATCCAGGTTGGCGCCAGGCTGGGCGGGGTGGAGAGAATGCCGTTGTAGTGCACCAGGCCCAGGCCCCAGCCGGCCAGGGTCACGGCAATGATGCTGATGAGAATCGCGCCGAACACGCGGTGGTAGCTGAGGATCGCAATCAGCAGGAAGCACACCGCCGCCAGCAGGGGCGCAGGCTCGTGCAGCGAACCGAGCTTGATCAGCGTGGCGGGGCTGTCGACGATGATGCCGGCGGTCTTCAGGCCGATCACCCCGAGAAACAAGCCGACGCCCGCGCCCATGGCGTGGCGCAGGCTCACCGGAATGCTGTTGAGCAGCCATTCGCGCACGCGGGACAAGGTGAGGCCCATGAACAGCACGCCCGAGATAAACACCGCACCCAGCGCAGTTTCCCAGTGGTAGCCCATGGTGCCGACCACGGTGTAGGTGAAAAACGCGTTCAAGCCCATGCCCGGCGCCAGGCCCACCGGCCAGTTGGCGTACAGGCCCATCAACAGGCAACCCAGCGCGGCGGCGATGCAGGTGGCGACGAAGGCCGCGCCGTGATCGATGCCGGCGTCGGCCATGATGTTGGGGTTGACGAAGATGATGTAGGCCATGGTGATGAACGTCGTGAGGCCGGCGATCAGCTCGGTCTTCACTGTGGTGCCATGCAAACGCAGTTTGAACAGGCGTTCCAGCCAGCCGCCTTGGGGCGCGGCGAGATCCAACATAGGGGCTTCGGTTTTGCGGCTATCCACAGCGAGTACTCCTCAATCGTTTTATTGTTATTTCCAGCGCCGGTCACATGAGTGGGCAACAGCGCTTTGAGGTACTGGCGGGTTTTGTTGACTGTTAGGTCAGGAACTCGCACGAAGCGAATTATGCTTTTGTATACAAATAAAGCAAATAATGTTTTCGATTATCTCGGCGGAAAGGGATGAAAGGCTGCTTCCAGAGCGTGCGGCTGGATTTATTCTGCCGCACGCCTTGAAACAATCCGTCGATACCCGCACTTTGATGGCGCAAGCGTTCGCTCAGAGCGCGCGAAGCGGCATAAGGGGAGCCCATGTACAAGGTTTATGGCGATTACAGATCGGGCAATTGCTACAAGGTCAAATTGATGCTCAGCCTGTTGGGCATCCCGTACCAATGGATCGATATTGATATTCTTAAGGGTGACACCCAAACCCCTGAATTTCTTGCCAAGAACCCCAACGGCAAGATCCCGGTGCTGGAACTGGAAGACGGTACCTGCCTGTGGGAGTCCAATGCGATCCTCAACTTCCTCGCCGATGGCAGCGAGTTTTTACCCGGTGAGCCGCGCTTGCGCACCCAGGTGTTGCAGTGGCAGTTCTTCGAGCAATACAGCCACGAGCCGTATATTGCGGTGGCGCGGTTCATTCAGTTTTACCTGAACATGCCGCAGGATCGTCTCGAGGAATACAAGACCAGCCACAAGGGCGGTTACAAGGCACTGAAGGTCATGGAACGTCAGATGCAGGCCACGCCGTACCTGGTGGGCGAGCAGTATTCGATTGCCGATATCGCGTTGTATGCCTACACCCATGTGGCCCATGAAGGGGGCTTTGACCTGGCGCCTTATCCGGCGGTGCAGGCATGGTTGCAGCGCGTGGCCAGTCATCCAAACCATGTGGCGATGCTGGGCTGAGCCACCTTCCGAAGGTGGGATGGGCTCACTGTAGGAGCGAGCTTGCTCGCGAAAAACGCCCGGGCAACGCGTTCATTCTGGATAAACGCGGTGGCCCTGAGTTCTTCGCGAGCAAGCTCGCTCCTACAAAAAGCCTTGCCCCCTCCCACATTTAGTCCGGTGGTGTGTCAGATAACTCTGCGTTGAGCAGTTCAAAGCAGCGCTGCGCCGCCGGGCTCAATACCATCCCGCTGCGACTGATCAAGCCGATCTCCCTGTTCACCCCGGGATGATCGATGCTGATCCGCTTCAACCCCTCCAGGCTATCCGCCGCCGACTCCGGCAGCACACTGATCCCCAATCCCTGGCGCACCAGTGCCAGCACCGTGGACATGTAGTTGGCCTCCATGCCCGCATTGAGCGTCAGCCGCGTTTCATCGAACAACGCATCCACCTGTTCGCGCACGCTGCTGTCGCGGCCGGTGAGGATGATCGGCTGATCCGCCAGTTGTTCCAGGGTCAGCTGCCGATGGTGGGCGAGGGCGTGACCCAGCGGCACGAACGCGCAGAGCCGGTCATTTAGGACCGGCACGAAGTCCAGGCCGTGGCTCAGGCGCGCGCGCACGCCGATACCGAAGTCCACCTCGCCGGAACGCACCTGGGCCTGGATGCGGTGGGCCACCAGGTCATGCAGGCGCACTTCGATCCCGGCGAAGCGTTCGCGAAACAGGCGCAACACCGGCGGCAGGCTGCCGGCGCACACCGAGGGCAGGGCGGCGATCGTAACGACGCCACGGCGCAGCGCCGCGAGATCGCGCGAGCCAGTGACGATGTTGTCCAGGTCCAGCAGCAGTTTTTCCATGGGGCCACGCGCGTCGTGGCCGGCGGCGGTGATAGCCACATGGCGTGGGCTGCGGTCGAGCAGGGCGACGCCCAGCCACTCTTCCAGTTGTTGCACCTGCACGGTCAGCGCCGAGGGGGACAGGTTCAGCTCGCTGGCGGCCTTGGTAAAGCTGCCCGTGCGAGCAACGGCGAGGAATGCCTGGATGTGTTGGATGCTGTTTTTCATACGGACGGCTTCATTTTGTTTTTTCGAACACCGGTGTGTGAATATTCCAATTTACAAAGCCTAACCTGATTCCAATACTCCAGGGAAAACAATAACCGGCCCATCAAGGCCGCTCTGGAGTAACCCATGCTCGCTACCCTGGGTGTCATTACCATTCTGTGTCTGCTTGCTGCCGTTATGAGCAAGCGCCTCTCGCCGCTGGTGGCGCTGATCGCCCTGCCGATCATTGCCGCGTTGCTCGGTGGCTTCGGTCTGCAAACCAGTGCCTTCATCATCACCGGCATCAAGAACGTTGCCCCCGTGGTGGGCATGTTTGTGTTCGCCATTCTGTTTTTCGGGATCATGACCGATGCCGGCATGCTCGACCCGATCATCGAGCGGATTCTGCGCACGGTAGGGACGCGTCCTACGCGAATTGTCGTCGGTACCGCGACCCTGGCGCTGCTGGTGCACCTGGACGGGTCCGGCGCGGTGACCTTCCTGGTGACGGTGCCGGCGATGTTGCCGCTGTATACGCGGCTGGGCATCGACAAACGCATTCTGGCGTGTGTCTGCGCCATGGCGGCCGGGGTCAATTTCCTGCCGTGGACCGGCCCGGTGCTGCGCTCGTCGGCAGCGTTGCATGTGCCGGTGGCGGACCTGTTCCAACCGTTGATTCCAGTGCAGATCGTCGGGCTGATCTTTGTGTTCGCCTGCGCCTGGTGGCTGGGCCACCGTGAAGAAAAACGCCTGGGCCTGGGGGCCGGCTCCAGCGTGGACGCGGTGCCGCAACGGGTGCTCAGTGACGCCGATATCCAGCTGCGTCGGCCACGGCTGTTCTGGGTCAACCTGATCCTCACTGTGCTGGTGATGGTGGTGATGATCGCCGGCTGGGTCGACCCAGTGGTGATGTTCATGCTCGGCACCGTGGTGGCGCTGTGTATCAACTACCCCAACGTCGACGCCCAGCGCGCCCGTATCGACGCCCATGCGAAAACCGCCCTGACCATGGCCAGCATCCTGCTTGCCGCCGGCGTGTTCACCGGCATCATGCAAGGCACTGGCATGCTCAAGGCGATTGCCGAAGTGGCGGTGGCGCAGATTCCCGCGGGTCATGGCAAGTTGATCCCGGCGGTGGTGGGCTTCATTTCCATGCCGTTGAGCATGCTGTTCGACCCCGATTCCTACTATTTCGGCGTGATGCCGGTGATTGCCGAAGTTGGCAAGGCGCTGGGTGTCGACCCGCTGCAAGTGGCCCAGGCCTCGTTACTGGGCGTGCACACCACGGGCTTTCCGGTCAGCCCGTTGACCCCGGCGACTTTCCTGTTGGTGGGCCTGTGCAAGATCGAGCTGGCCGATCATCAGCGCTTCACCATTCCTTTTCTGTTCGCCGCGTCGGTGTTGATGACCCTGACCGCACTGCTCCTGGGAGTTATCTGAGATGAAAACCTTGCGCATCGGCGCCGGTGCCGGCTACTCCGGTGACCGTATCGAACCCGCCGTGGAACTGGCCGAACAGGGCGACCTGGATTACCTGGTGTTCGAATGCCTGGCCGAACGCACCATCGCCCTGGCCCAACAGGCGCGCATCAGCGATCCGGCAGGCGGCTATGACCCTTTGTTGAGTGAGCGCATGCGTCGGGTGCTGCCCTTTGTCGGGGTGCACGAGGGCCGCCGCCGTTTGCGCGTGATCACTAATATGGGCGCGGCCAACCCGGTGTCGGCCGCCGTCGAAGTGCGGCGCATCGCCCGTGAACTGGGGGCGAACCTCAAGGTGGTGGCCGTGACGGGCGATGACGTGCTGGCGGCGTTGCAGCCCGAGCAGTTGCTGGACAACGGCCAGACCCTGGGCGCACTGGGTGAGCGGCTGATTTCGGCGAATGCCTACCTGGGCGTGGACGGCATCCTTGAAGCCCTGCGCGCCGATGCCGATGTGGTGATCACGGGGCGTGTGGCCGACCCGTCATTGTTTCTCGCGCCGCAGATGTTCGAATTCGGCTGGGCCGCCGACGATTGGCAACGCCTGGGCAAGGGCACCCTGGTCGGGCATTTGCTCGAATGTGCCGGGCAGGTCAGCGGCGGTTATTTTGCGGACCCAGGCTTCAAGGATGTGGATGACTTGGCACGCCTGGGCTTTCCGTTGGCCGAGATCAATGCCGACGGCACTGCCTTGATCACCAAGGTGGCGGGCTCTGGAGGGCAGGTCAGCCGCGCCACCTGCAGCGAACAACTGATCTACGAAGTGCACGACCCGCAAGCGTATTTGACTCCGGACGTCACGGCCGATTTTTCACAGGTGGGGTTTGTCGAGGAGGGCGTTGATCGGGTGCGCGCCCACGGCGCCACAGGGCGGGCGCGGCCCGAACAGCTGAAAGTCAGCGTCGGTTATCTTGATGGTTGGATCGGAGAGGGGCAGATGTCCTACGGCGGCCCGGGCGCTGTCGCACGGGCGCAACTGGCGCGCGAAGTGGTGCTCAAGCGTCTGGAACTGACCGGCGTGAAGATGCAGGAAGTGCGCGCCGAGTTGATCGGCATGGATGCCTTGCATGGCCCGCGCAGCAATGCCGAGCCTTGGGAAGTGCGCCTGCGGGTCGCCGCCCGGTGTGAAGAACGCCGCGACGCGGTGCGCATCGGCAATGAAGTGGAAGCCCTCTACACCAACGGCCCCGCTGGCGGTGGCGGAGCGAGCAAGAGTGTGCGCCAGGTGGTGGCGGTGGCGTCGTTGCTGCTGCCTCGTGACAGGGTCAAACCGAGGATAGAAGCATGAAGTTGCATTCACTGGCCCATTCCCGCACCGGGGATAAGGGCGACACATCGAACATCTCGATCATTGCTTATCGCGCCGAGGATTACCCGTTGCTGTGTGAACAGCTGACTGCCGAGCGCGTCGCCGCGTTTTTCGCAGACCTGCTGGAGCCTGGCGCGGCGCCGGTGCAACGCTATGCATTGCCCAACGTACAGGCGCTGAACTTCGTGCTGCCGGGCATTTTGCGCGGCGGCGTCACGCGTTCGCTGGCACTGGATGCCCACGGCAAGTGCCTGGGCTCGGCGCTGCTGGACCTGGATATGTCAGCACCAAACTAAATGTGGGAGGGGGCTTGCTCCCGATAGCGGTCGGTCAGTCAAAAAATTGCTGACTATTACACCGCCATCGGGAGCAAGCCCCCTCCCACAGAACATTCAGATCGCGGCGAAGCGTTTGTCCAGGTAGTCAATGATGACCTTGGAGTCATACATCCAGGTGGTCTGGCCGTTTTCTTCGATGCGCAGGCATGGCACTTTGATCTTGCCGCCTTGCTCCAGCAGGGTCTGGCGGTCGTGCTCGTTGTTCTTCGCGTCCTTGAGTGCTACCGGCACATTCAGGCGATGCAAGGTGCGGCGGGTTTTCACGCAGAAGGGGCAGGCGTGGAACTGATACAGGGTCAGGTCCTTGGCGGCTGCGTTGACCTTGGCCTGTTGTTCGGCCGGGCGCTGCTTTTTGCGCGGACGGGTCAGGAAGTCGCCGGCGATGATGATCTGGCCGAGGCCCACTCGAAGTACTTTGACGAACATGGCTGAAAGCCTCTTGCCCATGAAGAAGGGGTCGCAGCTTACCTGAATTCTGCAGGCGAAAAAAAACCGGCGATGAACGCCGGCTTTTCCTACACAGCCACTTACTTGATCAGGCTGAGAAATTCGCTGCGGGTGGCCGCGTTTTCGCGGAACTCACCGAGCATCACCGACGTGATCATCGACGAATTCTGTTTTTCCACACCGCGCATCATCATGCACATGTGCTTGGCTTCGATCACCACCGCTACGCCCAGGGCGCCGGTCACTTGCAGCACCGCGTCAGCGATCTGGCGGCTGAGGTTTTCCTGGATCTGCAGGCGACGCGCATACATGTCGACGATCCGCGCGACCTTCGACAGCCCCAGCACTTTGCCGCTCGGGATGTAGGCAACATGGGCCTTGCCGATAAACGGCAGCAGGTGGTGTTCGCACAGCGAGTACAACTCGATGTCCTTGACCAGCACCATTTCGCTGTTGTCGGAGCTGAACAAGGCACCGTTGGTGACTTCCTCCAACGTCTGTTCGTAACCGCGGCAGAGGTACTGCATCGCCTTGGCGGCACGCTTTGGCGTGTCGAGCAGGCCCTCACGGGAGATGTCCTCGCCGAGTTGGCCGAGAATCTCTGTGTAATTCTGTTCCAGGGACATGAAACTACCTGTGGGATTTTCGCAAAGCGCAAGGTTACGGGGGCGGACACATCGCTGCAAGCCTGACGATGGCACTTGTTACTCGTCGCGGCCTTCCATCATGGTGCGCTTGAGCATTACATACACCGCGCCGGCGCCGCCGTGGCGGGCCTGGCACGAGGTGAAGCCGAGGACCTGGGCATGCTGGCGCAGCCAGGTGTTGACGTGGCTCTTGATCATCGGCCGCTTGCCGTCCAGCCGCACGGCCTTGCCGTGGGTGACGCGCACGCAGCGGATTTCGAACTTGGTGGCTTCGGCAAGAAAAGCCCACAGTGTTTCCCGAGCTTTTTCGACGGTCATGCCGTGCAGGTCGAGGCTGCCTTCGAACGGGATCTGGCCGGCCTTGAGCTTGCGCATCTGGCTTTCCTGTACCCCGTCACGTGCCCACATCAGCTCGTCTTCAGGGCCTACGTCGATCACGAACTGGTCCGACAAGCCATCCACGGTGGTGGCGTCGGTGCGCACGGTCGCGGCCTGGCGCAGCTTGGCAATCTGCGCCCGATCAGCCTTGGGTTTGCCGGTGTCGGCGCGGTCGTGCTTGATCGGCTTGACGCCGCGCAGCTCGTTCTTGAACAGGGAAAAATCGTCGTCTTGCATGTCAGCCTCCGCGAAGGGCGGGCAGTTTACCTAAATCGCGGCGGACAGGGCGCAGCAAATGCTATCCAAGCGCCATCAGTCGTGTTTTTTCATCAGGTGCGAAGCGATGTTCAACGACAGCGGCTGGCGCATTCTGCGCCGGCTGCGGCGCCACAACCACACGCCCAGCCACACCACCAGCAGGCCGATGCCCAGCAGGATCGCCGAACCGCCAGGGCTGGCGTTCAACTCGCCCAGTGCCGGCGAATGCCCAAACAGGCCGGCGCCACCCGCGCCCGCCAACGCCACACCTACAATCGCCAGCAGCGCGGCAATGCCCGCCACCAGGCGCAGACGCCAGTTGCTCGGGCCCTTGGGGCGCAAGCGACGAGCATCAAAACCATCGGATATCTTCATTCCGACCTTTCCTCCAGGGTATCGGCCCTTCGACCGGAAGATACACAGGATGTTCCTGTGCCCGGGGTAAATGCGCGAAATGAACACGCTTTGCGGATGAGCGGGGCAATCAACAGGGTGCGCCGCTCATCCCAGAGACGATCAGATCAGATCTTTGGTCAACGCCAGGGTGGCGAAGTTGTCGGCCATGATGGCCATTTCGGTTTGCTGCACATGCTCGGCACTGAGCACGCCGCCTTTGTAGGGCAAGTCGCGGGTGGCGCAGGCATCTTCCACCAGGGTGCAGCGAAAGCCGAGGTTCTTGGCGGCGCGCACCGTGGTGCTGACGCTGGAGTGGCTCATGAAACCGCAGACGATCAGATCCAGCGAACCCAGGTCCTGCAGGTGTTTTTCCAGGCCGGTGCCGTGGAAGGCGCTGGGCAGCAGCTTGCCGATGATGGTTTCGTCGCCTTCAGGTTCCAGGCCGGGGATGAATTCGCCGCGCTCGCCTTGCGGATCGAACAGGCCGCCCACGGTACCCAGGTGGCGCACATGCACGATCGGCCGCCCGGCGTTGCGCGCAGCCGCCACCAGCTGTTTGATATTGCCAACCGCCGCGTCCATGCCCGAAAGGGCGAGTGGGCCGCTGAGGTACTCCTTCTGGGCGTCGATGATCACGAGCGTCGCATGGGCAAGGTTGGCAGCTGCGTAACCACGACCGCTGAGTTGAAACATCGTCTTTGGAACGGACATTCTGGGGCTCCTGTCAGGGGGGCTTTTGTGACATTGTCCACTGGCTGAGCGGTTCTGTGAATCGCTACCATCGTAAGGTACGCCGTTGTTGACGTGCAGCGCTGTCAAGTGGGTGAGTTGTTTAAGCCCATGGTGGCAATTTGGATGAAATCCGACGTATGGCAAAGGCGTTTCGTACATCGTCGGTACAGGTGAACGCTGTTAGAATCGCCAGTCGTTTTTTCCAGGAGTCTGCCCCCGTGATCACTTCCCGCCTGCGCACTTTGCGCGACCATATCCGTTGGGCTGTCAGCCGTTTCCATGGGGAAGACCTGTTTTTTGGCCACGGCACCGACAATGCCTGGGACGAAGCCCGGCAACTGGTGCTCGGCGCCCTGCATTTGCCGTGGGAAATTGCCGACAGCTACCTGGACTGCAATCTGGAGGAAGAGGAAATTTCCCATGTGCAGCGTTTACTGCATCGTCGCATCCATGAGCGTATTCCCACCGCCTACTTGCTGAAAGAGGCCTGGTTCTGCGGCATGTCGTTCATTGTCGATGAACGGGTGCTGATTCCGCGCTCGCCGATTGGCGAGCTGATCGAAAACCGCTTTGAACCCTGGCTGGCCCAACCCCCGGCGCGCATTCTGGACCTGTGCACCGGCTCCGGTTGCATCGGCATCGCCTGTGCCTACGAGTTCCCGGACGCCGAGGTGGTACTGGGCGACTTGTCCTTCGAAGCCCTGGAAGTGGCCAACCAGAACATCGAGCGGCATGGCGTCGATGAGCGCGTGTACACCGTGCAGGGCGACGGCTTCGAGGGCCTGCCGGGGCAGCGCTTCGATCTGATCGTGTCGAACCCGCCTTATGTGGATGCCGAAGATTTCGCCGACATGCCGGATGAATACCAGCACGAACCCGAACTGGGCCTGGCCTGCGGCGATGATGGCTTGAATCTGGTACGGCGGATGCTGGCCGAAGCGGCGGACCACCTGACCGAGAAAGGGTTGCTGATTGTCGAAGTGGGCAACAGCCAGGTGCATGTCGAGGCGCTGTACCCGGAAGTGGACTTTGCCTGGCTGGACTTCCAGCGCGGTGGGCATGGGGTGTTCATGCTCACGGCTGAGCAGTGCCGGGCGCATCAAGCAATCTTCACCGATAGGATCTAACTGAAGAAACACGGTCAATGTGGGAGGGGGCTTGCTCCCGATGAGGCAGTGTCAGTAAATGCATTGCTAGCTGACACACCGCTATCGGGAGCAAGCCCCCTCCCACAGTTTGATCGCATTTCACCCTGCTAGCGGTGCGTGGCGATCCAGATCAACAGCCCCGCCTGAAACACGGTAAACGCCACCAGGCAGGTGATGGTAAAGCGCAACCCGCTGTCCTCGCGCTTGAACTTGGTGACTTTTTCCTCTTCCTTGCGCAGTCTCACTTCGTGCTCGGCCAGGTTGTGCTCGGCCTGTTGCAGCATCTGCGCGGCTTCGAGGATTTCGACGAATTGCACCTTCTCGGTGTTCCAACTGTCCAGCACCTCGCTGACCTTGCCCGGCTGCACGTTACCCTTGAGGTGCTGCACGTCGGCGTAGGCCACGTCAAAACCCTGGATGCGCAGGAAGTGATCGCGGCGCAGGCGCGTGGCTTCGTTGAGCGCGTCCTTGTTGGCCAGGTCCACGCCGTCGACGCGGTAGTGTGACCACTTCTTCTTGGCCCAGGCTGCGGCCTGGGCGACCAGGAAGCGCCCAAGACCGCGGTTGACCGGTTCGATTTCCAGGCTGTTACCCGGGCCGAAGTGCACGCGATGTTTATCGTGATCCACCCAGATATCCAGCTGGTTCTGCTCGCGGCGTACGCGCTGGCCGGGCAATTGGATGACCATGCGCAACAGGCTGTGATGCGAGTCATGGCGCTCGGCATAACCGAACTGCACAAAGCGCAATGGCCGCGCGCCGGTCGCACGGTCGGTGGCCAACGGGGCGAGGCGCAGCATCTTGAAATGTTCGGCGTGCACGTCCGCCCACGGCAGCGCCGCTGCTGCGGCGGCCTCGGTTTCAGCCGGGATGTCGGCTGTGGATTCTGGGGTTGCTTCTGTGGTTGTCATGCGGCGCGATCCTGTCCAAGCCCTGCGAGCCGACAGTCTTTTTACTGTCGATTCTGGGCTTATCGGCCGTTTTCTCCAGGACTGGAGGCCAATAGCCGCTTAACGGGGAGCAAGTCCGTCGATAAAGCGCACTATCCGCTCGCCCAGTTCGGCGGCGAGGGGCAATTTCGGGTCGTTGTAGGACGCCAGTTGCTGCTTGACGTTGTTGGGCACGATGCGCATGACATGGTTCATGCCTTCGATCACCGTCAACTGCGCATCCGGCTTGGCCTTTTTCAGCTGCTGGGCATCGCCGACGCCGACCTGGATGTCGTTGGTGCCCTGAATGATCAGGGCGGGCATGGTCAGCCGTGCAAAGGCCGCCGACGGATCGGCGCGGAACAGGCTGATCAGATAAGGCTGCACGCTGGGTCGGAAGATACCTTCCAGCGGGCGCGGCACATCGGCATCCACCTGGCCCGCCTTGAGGTGGTCGAGAATTTCGTTGCTGCGCAGCAGGAGGGCCGGGGGCAGGTGATCGGCCAGTTGCTGGCGAATCACCTGGTCGACCGGGCGAGCACTGCCGGACAGGGAAATCACCCCGGCCGGACTCAACTGCGGCGCGGCGAGGGCGGCGACCAGCGCGCCCTCACTGTGGCCCAGCACGATCAGCGGGCCCATGCGCTTGTCGGCCTTGAGCAACTTGCCCCAGGCCACGGCGTCGGACACGTAGGCGTCGAGGGTCAGGTTGCGTTCATTAGGGGTCGCGGCAAGGCTGGCGGCCACGCCGCGTTTGTCATAGCGCACGCTGGCGATATTGTGCCGGGCCAGCACCCAGGCCAGGCGCTTGAGGCTGTCGTTGCGCGCGCCGTCGGCGCTGTTGCCGTTGCGGTCGGTAGGGCCTGAGCCGGCGATGATCAGCACCACCGGCACGGGTCGGTCGGACTGTGGCAGTAGCAGTGAGCCAAACAGCTCACCGCTGCCGGTGTCCAGGCTGATCGGCCGCTGGAGTACGACAGGGGAGGCGGCCTGGGCCGCGACGGTAAACAAGGTGAGGGTGAACAGCAAAACTCGCAGCATCATCGCGCCATCATTGGAGAGGTGCCGGTTGGACCAACGTCTACCGGTAAGGTTTCGAGGATGAACTAGTCGGTTAGCCTGCGTATACTGGCCGCCTTAAGTTATTACGGTTGACTTGTTTCAACTGACTTCACGGAGCGCCCTGCATGTCCGGCAATACCTTCGGCAAGCTGTTCACTGTCACCACCGCGGGCGAAAGCCATGGCCCGGCGTTGGTCGCCATTGTCGACGGCTGCCCGCCCGGCCTCGAGCTGTCTCTGGAAGACCTGCAACGTGATCTGGACCGGCGCAAGCCCGGCACCAGCCGTCACACAACCCAGCGCCAGGAACCCGATGAAGTCGAGATCCTCTCCGGTGTGTTCGAAGGCCGCACCACTGGCTGCGCCATCGGCCTGCTGATCCGCAATACCGACCAGAAGTCCAAGGACTACTCGGCGATCAAGGACCTGTTCCGCCCGGCCCATGCCGACTACACCTACCATCACAAATACGGCGAACGCGACTACCGTGGCGGCGGCCGCAGCTCGGCCCGCGAAACCGCGATGCGCGTGGCGGCCGGTGCCATCGCCAAGAAATACCTGGCAACCCAGGGCATCGTCATCCGTGGCTATATGAGCCAGCTCGGCCCGATTGAAATCCCGTTCAAGACCTGGGACAGCGTCGAAGACAATGCGTTCTTCTGCCCCGACCCGGACAAGGTGCCGGAACTGGAAGCCTACATGGACCAGTTGCGCCGCGATCAGGACTCGGTCGGTGCCAAGATCACCGTGGTGGCCGAGGGCGTCAAGCCGGGCTTGGGCGAGCCGATCTTCGACCGTCTCGACGCCGAACTGGCCCATGCGCTGATGAGCATCAATGCGGTCAAGGGCGTGGAAATCGGCGCCGGTTTCGCCTGTGTGGCCCAACGCGGCACCGAGCATCGCGATGAGATGACCCCGCAGGGTTTCCTCAGCAACAACGCCGGCGGCATCCTCGGCGGTATCTCCTCGGGCCAGCCGATCGTGGCGCACCTGGCGCTCAAGGCCACGTCGAGCATCACCACGCCGGGCCGCTCGATCGATGTGCATGGCAACCCGGTGGACGTGATCACCAAAGGCCGCCACGACCCGTGCGTCGGCATCCGCGCCACGCCGATTGCCGAAGCCATGATGGCCATCGTGTTGATGGACCATCTGCTGCGCAATCGCGGGCAAAACGCTGATGTGCAGGTGAGTACGCCGGTACTGGGCCAGCTGTGAAGGGCTGAAGGTGACAGCCCTCCCTTATTGGCGCCTCTCCAGCTTTTACCTGTTCTACTTCGCCCTGCTCGGGGCGACGGCGCCATTCCTGGCGTTGTACTTCGATCATCTGGGCTTTTCCAGCGCGCGTATCGGCGAGCTGGTGGCCATCCCCATGCTGATGCGGTGCGTGGCGCCCAATCTCTGGGGCTGGCTGGGCGATTACACCGGGCGACGCCTGGCCATCGTGCGCTTTGGCGCGGTGTGCACGCTGTTGAGTTTTTCGCTGATTTTCGTCAGCAAGACTTACGCCTGGCTGGCCCTGGTCATGGCCTTGCACGCGTTCTTCTGGCACGCGGTACTGCCGCAGTTCGAAGTGATCACCCTGGCTCACCTGCAACAGCAAACCTCGCGCTACAGCCAGATACGCTTGTGGGGCTCCATCGGCTTTATCCTCACCGTCGTGATCATGGGCCGCCTGTTCGACTGGCTGAGCGTGGATATCTACCCGGTGGTGGTCGTGGTGATCATGGCCGGCATCATCGGCGCCAGCCTGTGGGTGCCGAACGCGCAGCCCGCCAGCCACGGCAAGCGCCTGGCCGGTGACGGGTTTATCCGCCAATTGCGCAGCCCCGGCGTGCCGGCCTTCTATGCCTGTGTGGCGCTGATGCAGATGAGTCATGGCCCGTATTACACCTTCCTCACGCTGCACCTGGAACACCTGGGCTACAGCCGTGGCGTGATCGGCCTGCTGTGGGCGCTCGGGGTGGTGGCGGAGGTGTTGATGTTCCTGGCCATGAGTCGCATCCTGACGCGCTTCTCCGTGCGCCGGGTGCTGCTGGCCAGTTTCCTGCTGGCGGCACTGCGCTGGTTGCTGCTCGGTGCGTTTGCCGAATTTTTCTGGGTGCTGCTGCTGGCGCAAGTGCTGCATGCCGCCACGTTCGGCAGTTTCCACGCGGCGGCCATCGCCTTCGTGCAGCGCAGTTTCGGCGATCGCCAGCAAGGCCAGGGCCAGGCGCTTTACGCCGCGCTGGCCGGCACCGGTGGTGCGCTGGGTGCGCTGTATGCCGGTTATAGCTGGAACCTGCTGGGCCCGACCCTCACCTTCAGTATCGCCAGCATCGCGGCCCTGGCCGCCGCCGTTATCATTGGCCTTCGATTGCAAGAGCCGAACCAAGGAGCCATGCAATGAGCTACGTCGCTGTCTACCCCCTCGCTACACCCGACACTCCGAACAAAGTGCTGACCTACTTCGACGACATTCAATCGACCCTGGCCGAAAAAGGCGTGCGCTTTGAGCGCTGGCAGCCCGCCGCGCTGGAAAAGGGCGCCAGCGAGGCGCAGATGATTGCGGCGTATCAGTCACAGATCGAAGCGCTTGGCTACGCCCACGTCAAGGTGATCAGCGTGACCGGTGATCATCCCCATAAAGACGCGCTGCCGGCCGAACGCCTGAGCGAGCACACCTGCCGTGAAGATCAAGCGCACGGCTTCATCGCGGGCCAGGGATTGTTCTCGTTGCGCATTGGCGATTATGTCTACGGCGTGCGGTGTGAGAAGAACGATCTGCTGATCGTGCCCGCTGGCACGCCCCATTGGTTCGACATGGGCGAGAACCCGCATTTTGTTGCGCTGCATATGTTCAACACCGCAGAGGGTTCGGTGCCGACCTTGAGCGGTAATGACATCGCCCGTGACGCTGCCAAGCTGGACGACTAAAACAAGTCTTTTAGATGTTCAACCCCGGCACGTTGGAATGTGCTGTGGGAAGAAGCCTGAATACATGTAGGGCTTGGCTGTTTATCCTCGGCCTTGCTCTCTCATTTCGCCAGTTATGTAACTCTCTCCTCGTTCAATGTTTATGTCGCTGTCTATAGGAAGAATCCGAAGGGTGACAGCGCATCAGCATATAAAAAAAGGAGAAAGTAATGAATCGCCCCGAGGAGTTATCTCAGCCGTTGGACGTTTTGACGGACGTTTTTCCGGACGTTGTACCGACGGTTATCAGAAGACGCTTGAGTTTACTCGGCAAGCCCCTGACCAAGACGGAGCTGCAGATCCTGCGGTGGGCCTCCGAAGGTAAGACCATATGGGAGATGAGCAGGATTCGCTGCACCTCGCAGGCTACGGTCAAATTCCATCTGCGCAATATCTACGGCAAGCTCGATGTGAATAACCGCGTGCAGGCGATGAATGAGGCGGCGCGCCAGGGCCTGTGCTGACGGCATAAAAAAGGGCCGCGACGCTCAACGGCGTCGCAGCCCTTTTTAGCTGGGTGAAGCTTATGCCGAGTGGTAGGTCGGCAAGGCAAAGCGGTTCTGGCTTTGCAGCATCGAAATTTGCGGCAGTTCACTGGCTTGTTCGGCCAGGTCGCGGCGGATCGCACTGATCACCCAAGTGAGCTGGTCGGCGGTGTGCAACTGCTGATACGAGATCGAGCGTTTGACCTGCTTGCCTTCGCTGTTGCGCAGGGTCAACAGGATGCCGCCGTCCGGACGTGGCTGGGTGGTGACGTCGTAGTTGGAAAATACCGAAGCGAATTTATCTTGGATCAGGCTCATGTCTATCAGCTCCATTGGCTCAAGTGGGCAAGCATGGAGTGATAGGTGCAGTGATTGTGCCAGTATTGAGCGTCTTAAAAAATACTTGTAAATCAATAAGTTATAATTTTTCAGGATTTTCGTTTTCGTGCAATTTGCATGAAGGGCTATCGTGCATCCTGCATTTTGCGTTATCCAACTGGTTACTTTTTACGCGCAATGCGTTTTCCCTACCGATTATGACCGTGGGTTTCGCGGATAAATTCCATTCAGGCCGCAGGCGCTAATCGGGAGACGACTCAGTTTAAATCCCGCGTGTACAGCTAAAGAAGGGCTGGCACCACGTTCGCTATTGATTGTGCCTATCGGCATTTTTGACAAAAAAGCCATGACAGCCGGGAACTCCATCGCGACACTGGGCGCCATATACAGCATTACACAGGAGCCCTACATGTCGACTCAGCCCAAACAGATGACCGAAGACGAAGCCGCCGAATTCGCCGAGCAAGTCTTCGACGTCGCCCGCAAAGGCGACGCCGCCATGCTCGCAGCGCTATTGGCCAAAGGCTTGCCGGCCAACTTCCGTAATCACAACGGCGACACGCTGCTGATGCTTGCGGCCTACCACGGCCATGCCGAGGCGGTAAAAGTGTTGCTGGAGTTCAAGGCCGATCCGTTGATTGCCAACGATAAGAACCAACTGCCGATTGCCGGTGCGGCCTTCAAGGGCAACCTGCACGTGGTCAAGGCACTGATCGAAGGCGGAACCCCGGTTGAAGCGGCTTCTTCAGATGGGCGCACGGCACTGATGATGGCGGCCATGTTCAACCGCGTCGAAATGCTTGAATACCTGCTCGGCCAGGGGGCCAATCCCAAGGCTACCGACGCCCAGGGCGCGACGGCGCTGGCCGCGGCGCAGACCATGGGGGCCGTGGATACGGCGGCGTTGTTGCAAAAACTGGTGTAGGCTACGCGCCCTCGAAAACCCGCCCGCCACAGGACCATCCCATGAAAACCGTTCTCGTCGAACTCATCAGCAAAATCAGCGCCGGCGTCATGGCCGAGGACGAGGTGGTGCGTATCGCCGACGAAGCAGCTCAGGCCTACGCGGACCCTGCGGCTTTTCTGGCGGCCAATCCGGATATCAACTACGACGACACCTTCCCGATTCCGCTGGGGGAGTGGGTAGTAATCGGCAGCCTGCCGGACACCGTGCTGTTCCAGGCCGACACCTACGCCGACCTGTTTGCCCAGATCGTCGCCTCGTTTGGTCCGGGCGTGGCGTTCAACCTCAAGCCCAAGCAACTGGCGAAGACCGAAGACTTGACGGCGCTCAACCGCATCCAGATCCAAATGAGCGCCCTGAGCCCGGAAGACGGCGGCTATGTGCTGCTCAACTTCAGCCAGTTGCTCGATGACGAAATCCAGGCCGTGCTGGTGTTCGGCAATGACCTGCCGCGCGTGCTGGAGCTGTGCGCCGAGGTCGGCATCCAGGCCGAACCGTCGCTGGAAGCCCTGAAGATTGCCGTACACGTCTGAAATAAAACGGAACCCCGGCCAGGGCTGACTATCCTACAAGGGCATGCCCTCACTTAGGAGCGACACCATGGGTTCCACTTTCAACGGCCTGATTGGCCTGATCATCCTCGCGCTGGATATCTGGGCGATCATCAACGTGTTCAAAAGCGGCGCGAGCACGGGCGCCAAGGTGCTGTGGATTTTGCTGATCCTGCTGCTGCCGGTACTGGGCCTGATCATCTGGGCGATCGCCGGGCCGCGAGGTAACGTGCGCATCTGATCGTTCGCTCACTTCAAATCCAAAGTGAGCACAATAATGTGGGAGGGGGCTTGCTCCCGATGGCGTAGTGACAGTCACTCTATCCAGTGCTGACCCACCGCCATCGGGGGCAAGCCCCCTCCCACATTTCCCTCCGGTGTGTTTGAGAGATTTGTGTGTCGAAATATTCGCTGCACGAAATTTTCACATCCCATCCAAGACAATTCGCCCGCTTTATTCCGCTGCCAAGGCTCTATCCCCCGAGTGCCCATAAAGGCACGGCGGCGGCGCTCGCTCAGTAATTTATAGCGTTGATGCCGTTGATCGGGCACCATTTGCCCCACCGCGTTAACCGCCCACCCCGGCCAGCCTGGGCGAGGGACGGACGCCACTGCATTATTTCGCAACTTCAACTTCCAATGG
This sequence comes from Pseudomonas sp. R4-35-07, assembly GCF_003852235.1. Taxonomy (NCBI): domain Bacteria; kingdom Pseudomonadati; phylum Pseudomonadota; class Gammaproteobacteria; order Pseudomonadales; family Pseudomonadaceae; genus Pseudomonas; species Pseudomonas sp. R4-35-07. The sequence goes on along the minus strand of NZ_CP027732.1, from coordinate 3,946,404 downwards.
GTCCTAAAACGACATGGCAAACCCGGACGCCCTGAATCAGCCGCGCGCTTCAAATCGCCTGCTGCAACCGACCGTCAAATCCCATCTGGCGTACACGCTGCTTTGCGCACTGGTCATGATGGTGATGTTCTCCCTGCTGCGCCTGGCGTTGCTGGTCTACAACCGCGAGATGATCCTCGACACACCGGCCTCGACCTTCCTGGAAGCGTTCGCCAATGGCCTGCGCCTGGATATCCGCCTGGTGATGTACCTGCTGATCCCGCTGCTGCTGGCGTTGTTCAGCGTACGGGCCATGGCGGCGCGTGGGTTCTTCCGCTTGTGGTTGACCGTCGCGTCCAGCATTGCGCTGTTCCTCGGCCTGATGGAGATGGACTTCTACCGTGAGTTCCACCAGCGCCTCAACGGCCTGGTCTTCCAGTATGTGAAGGAAGACCCGAAAACCGTGATGAGCATGCTCTGGTACGGATTCCCGGTGGTGCGTTACCTGTTGGCCTGGGCCGTGGGCACGCTGATCCTGAGCATGGCCTTCAAGGGCGCCGACCGCGCAACGCGCCCGCGTGGCCCGTTCAGTGGCGGCAGCATCGGCACGCGCCCGGTGGCGCCGTGGTACAGCCGCATCGCCGTGTTCGTGGTGTGCCTGCTGGTCGCGGTGGTCGCCATCCGCGGCACCCTGCGCCAGGGTCCGCCGCTGCGTTGGGGGGATGTCTACACCACTGATTCGAACTTCGCCAACCAGCTTGGCCTCAATGGCACGCTGTCGCTGATCGCTGCGGCCAAGTCGCGCTTCTCCGAAGATCGCTCCAACATCTGGAAGGCCACCCTGGAGCAACCGCTGGCCACCCAGACCGTGCGGGACATGCTGGTACTGCCGAGCGAAAAACTGGTGGATACCGACACCGCTGCCGTGCGCCGTGATTCCACGCCACCGGCCGAGAAGACCCTGCCGATCAAGAACGTGGTAGTGATCCTGATGGAAAGCTTCGCCGGTCACTCGGTGGGCGCCCTGGGTCGTCCAGGTAACATCACGCCGTACTTCGACAAGTTGTCCAAGGAAGGCCTGCTGTTCGATCGCTTCTTCTCCAACGGTACCCACACCCACCAGGGTATGTTCGCCACCATGGCCTGCTTCCCGAACCTGCCGGGCTTCGAATACCTGATGCAGACCCCCGAAGGCAGCCACAAGCTGTCGGGCCTGCCGCAGTTGCTCAGCGCGCGTGATTTCAATGATGTGTATGTGTACAACGGCGACTTCGCCTGGGACAACCAGTCGGGCTTTTTCAGCAACCAGGGCATGACCAACTTCATTGGCCGCAATGACTTCGTCAACCCGGTGTTTTCCGACCCGACCTGGGGCGTTTCCGACCAGGACATGTTCAACCGTGGCCTGGAAGAACTGAAAGCCCGCGAAGGCGGCAAGCCGTTCTACGCGCTGCTGCAAACCCTGTCCAACCACACGCCGTACGCCTTGCCGACGCCATTGCCGGTCGAGAAAGTCACTGACCGTGGCAGCCTCAACGAGCATTTGACCGCCATGCGTTACTCCGATTGGGCGCTGGGCCAGTTCTTCGAGAAGGCCCGCAAGGAGCCGTACTTCAAGGAAACCCTGTTCGTGGTGGTGGGTGACCACGGCTTCGGTAACGAGCAGCAGATCACCGAGATGGACCTGGGCCGTTTCAATGTACCGATGCTGATGATCGCGCCGGGCATGCAGGAAAAGTTCGGCGAGCGTGACCACACCGTGGGCACCCAGATTGATATCGTCCCGACCATCATGGGCCGCCTGGGCGGTGACACCCTGCACCAGTGCTGGGGCCGCGACCTGCTCAACCTGCCGGAAGGCGACAAAGGCTTCGGCGTGATCAAACCGTCGGGCAGCGACCAGACCGTCGCCCTGCTCACGGCTGACCGTGTGCTGGTCTTGCCCAAGGAAATGCCACCCAAACTGTGGCAATACGAACTGGGCGCCAACCCGACCGGCAAAGTAATCGCCGAATCGCCCGACGAAGCGGCGCTGAAGCAGAAGCTCGAGTCGTTCCTGCAAACCGCCACCAAGAGCCTGCTGGATAACACCGCAGGCGTCATAGACGGTAAGCCGGACTAACGCATCGGCAAAAAAAAGAGGCCTCAATCGAGGCCTCTTTTTTTATCTGCGTACGCAGCGTTTATATCTTGCCGAGTAACAACAGCACCAGCAGAACGACCAGCACTACGCCCAAGATACCCGACGGGCCATAACCCCAGTTACGCGAGTGCGGGAACACTGGCAGGCCGCCGACCAACAGTAGAATCAGGATAATGATCAGGATCAGGCTCATGGTTTTATTCCTTATAGGCCTTGCGTAAAGACCGGTTATTCAGCGGGAGTCTCGTCCACTTGATTATGGACGGCTTAACAACTCCGACTCTGTCACTTCACAGAAAATTCCGTATTTTTTTAAAGCAATTTGGTTGCTCGCTTATTTCTTTTAACACCCGCGCAAATACATCAAGTTAGTTGAAAAATATTGAACTTAGGCTATGCGCGCGCATCCGACCGAGCCCGCGGTTTGCCTGGGGCATTCATCACTCTGATGGTGCGTGGGCGCGGCAAAAACCTTCGCTACACTGCCGGTCACTCCTCTGGTGAACCACAAGGCTACTTCCTATGCAAAACCGCATGATGATCACTGGCGCCGGGTCCGGCCTGGGTCGTGAAATCGCTCTGCGCTGGGCCCGCGAGGGTTGGCAGCTGGCCTTGTCGGATGTCAGCGAGCCCGGCCTGCTGGAAACCCTCAGGCTGGTGCGCGAAGCCGGTGGCGACGGTTTCACCCAGCGCTGCGATGTGCGTGACTACAGCCAGCTCACCGCGTTCGCCCAGGCCTGCGAGGTGAAGCTTGGCGGCATCGATGTCATCGTCAATAACGCCGGGGTGGCCTCCGGTGGTTTTTTTGCCGAGCTGTCTCTCGAGGATTGGGACTGGCAGATTGCAATCAACCTGATGGGCGTGGTCAAGGGCTGCAAGGCGTTCCTGCCGCTGCTGGAAAAGAGCAAGGGGCGCATCATCAACATCGCCTCGATGGCCGCGCTGATGCAGGGGCCGGCCATGAGCAACTACAACGTGGCCAAGGCCGGTGTAGTGGCGCTGTCGGAAAGTCTGCTGGTGGAACTCAAGCAGCAGGAAATCGGCGTGCATGTGGTATGCCCGTCGTTTTTCCAGACCAATCTGCTCGATTCATTCCGTGGGCCGACCCCGGCAATGAAGGCGCAGGTGGGCAAGTTGCTCGAGAGTTCACCGATCTCGGCGACGCAGATCGCCGACTACATTTATCAGCGCGTGGCTGCCGGTGAGTTCATGATTCTGCCCCACGAGCAGGGACGGATGGCGTGGACGCTCAAACAGAAAAACCCGCAATTGCTGTATGACGAGATGACGCTGATGGCCGACAAAATGCGCGCCAAGGCGCAGGCTACCAAAGCCTGATTCGGATGCGGTCTGTCAGGTAAATTACCTCTCCATGTAGGTGACGCCTGATTTGGCCGCGTGCCATTGCTGGTTACGCTTCAAGCGAGCAAGGTCGGGGGCCAGACACTCGAAAAGGACACCCGCCATGCTGGTCTTAAGCCGTGTTGTAGGCGAAACCATCGCCATCGGCGATGACATCGTCTTGCACATTCTCGAAATCAACGGACGCCAGGTGAAATTCGGCATCGAAGCGCCCGTAGGGATCAGCGTGCATCGCGCCGAGGTCTACCGCAAAATCCTCGAACGCCAGGCCGGCGCCGCTCATCCGGCGCCTAACCCTTAGCCTCTCCGTCAGTCAAACAGGTGCTTGGGCACGTCGTGCTTGAGCATCAACTGGCATTGTTCGCTGTCCGGATCGAACACGATCAACGCCTGGCCCTTGGTCAAGGCCTGGCGTACGCGCAATACGCGGGTTTGCAGCGGCGTGTCGTCGCCATTGTCGGTGCCATCGCGGGTAACGAAATCTTCGATGAGGCGGGTCAGGGTGTCGACTTCAAGCGCGTCGTAGGGAATCAGCATACAAGCCTCAGGTGTCAGGTCCCGGCGATGCTACTGCGCCAGGACCTTGGTTGCCAGTATCAGCTGTTGTCGGCGTCGGACTTCTGGCCGACCAGGCTGTCCACCGACGGCACGCGGGTATCGCTCTCCATGTGCGTCTCATGCTCGATCTGATGGCTGAAGCGGTCCAGGGAGCCTTGGGCCGGTTGCGCATCGCTGGCAAAGACCGGTGGGCTGAGGATGTAGGCACCGAGCAGACGACTGAGGGCCGCCAGGCTGTCGATATGGGTGCGCTCGTAACCGTGGGTGGCATCGCAACCGAACGCCAGCAGGGCCGTGCGGATGTCATGCCCGGCGGTCACCGCCGAATGCGCATCGCTGAAGTAATAGCGGAACAGGTCACGGCGCACCGGCAGGTCGTTATCCGCCGCCAGGCGCAGCAAATGCCGTGACAGGTGATAGTCATAAGGCCCACCGGAATCCTGCATCGCCACGCTCACCGCGTGTTCGCTGGAGTGCTGGCCGGGGGCGACCGGGGCGATATCGATACCGACGAACTCACTGACATCCCAGGGCAGGGCGGCGGCCGCGCCGCTGCCGGTTTCCTCGGTGATGGTGAACAGCGGGTGGCAATCGATGAGCAAGGGTTCGCCGCTGTCGATGATTGCCTTGAGCGCGGCGAGCAGGGCGGCGACGCCGGCTTTGTCGTCCAGGTGACGCGCGCTGATGTGACCGCTTTCGGTGAATTCCGGCAGTGGGTCGAACGCCACGTAGTCACCGATGCCGATCCCCAGGGAGTCGCAGTCGGCGCGGGTCGCGCAGTAGGCGTCCAGGCGTAATTCGACGTGGTCCCAGCTCACCGGCATTTCATCCACGGCGGTGTTGAACGCGTGCCCGGAGGCCATCAATGGCAACACGCTGCCGCGAATCACCCCGTTGTCGGTGAACAGGCTGACGCGGCTGCCTTCGGCAAAACGGCTCGACCAGCAGCCGACCGGCGCCAGTGTCAAGCGGCCGTTGTCCTTGATCGCGCGTACGGCGGCGCCGATGGTGTCCAGGTGCGCGGAGACGGCGCGGTCAGGGCTGTTCTTCTGGCCCTTGAGGGTGGCGCGAATCGTGCCGCGCCGGGTCATTTCAAACGGGATGCCGAGTTCTTCCAGGCGTTCGGCGACGTAGCGCACGATGGTGTCGGTAAACCCGGTGGGGCTGGGAATGGCGAGCATTTCCAGCAGGACTTTCTGCAGGTAGGCGAGATCCGGTTCGGGAATGGTTCGGGTCATGGAAACTCCTGATGGGTTGAGGGCGATCGTTCCCACGCTCTGCGTGGGAATGCAGCCCGTGACGCTCTGCGTCACAACAGCGGACGCGGAGCGTCCCTTGAGGCATTCCCACGCGGAGCGTGGGAACGATCAGAGGTCAGGTGGCCGGCTGACTGTGCGGAAACAACAAATCCACAAACTTCTCGGCGGTAGGTTGCGGTTCATGATTGGCCAGGCCGGCCCGCTCGTTGGCTTCGATAAACACGTACTCGGGTTGGTCGGCGGCGGGCACCAGCAGGTCGAGGCCGACCATGGGAATATCCAGCGCACGGGCGGCGCGCACGGCGGCGTCCACCAGGGTCGGGTGCAGGATCGCCGTGACATCTTCCAGGCAGCCGCCGGTATGCAGGTTGGCGGTGCGACGCACGGCCAGTTGCACGCCGCGCGGCAGGACGCTGTGGTAGTCATACCCGGCGGCTTTCAGGGTGCGCTCGGTTTCCGCGTCCAGCGGGATCTTGCTTTCGCCATCGGTGGCGGCCTGGCGCCGCCGGCTCTGGGCTTCGATCAAGGCGCGGATCGAATGCTGACCATCGCCTATCACTTCGGCCGGGCGACGAATCGCGGCGGCGACCACTTCAAAGCCGATCACCAGGATGCGCAGGTCCAGGCCTTCGTGGAAGCTTTCGAGCAGCACTCGGCTGTCGAACTGGCGCGCCGCTTCAATCGCCGCTTGTACTTCCTCGATAGTCCGCAGGTCCACCGCCACGCCCTGGCCCTGCTCGCCATCCAGCGGCTTGACCACGATGCGTTGGTGCTCGTCGAGAAATTCCAGGTTGTCATCGGCGCTGCCTGCCAACTGTTGCGAAGGCAACTGCAAACCGGCGGCCTTGAGCACTTTGTGAGTCAGGCTCTTGTCCTGGCACAAGGTCATGCTGATGGCGCTGGTCAGGTCGCTCAACGACTCCCGGCAACGCACGCGGCGCCCGCCATGGCTGAGGGTGAACAGCCCGGCATCGGCATCGTCCACGTGCACATCGATACCGCGCCGATGGGCTTCTTCGACAATGATCCGCGCATAGGGATTGAACCCCGCCTGTGGCCCAGGGCCGAGAAACAGCGGCTGGTTGATGCCGTTTTTGTGCTTGATCGCAAAGGTGGTCAGCGCGCGGAAACCGAGCTTGGCGTAGAGGCTCTTGGCCTGGCGGTTATCATGCAGCACCGACAGGTCCAGGTAGCTCAAGCCACGGCTCATAAAGTGTTCCACCAGGTGGCGCACCAGCACTTCACCCACACCGGGGCGTGTGCATTGCGGGTCTACCGCCAGGCACCACAGGCTGCAACCGTTTTCCGGATCGTGAAAGGCTTTCTGGTGGTTCAGGCCCATCACGCTGCCGATCACCGCGCCGCTGTCTTCATCTTCCGCCAGCCAGTACACCGGGCCACCTTGATGGCGCGGGGTCAGGCGTTCGGGGTCGATGGGCAGCATGCCGCGTCCCTGATACAGCAGGTTCACCGCCTGCCAGTCGGCCTCGCTTTGTACCCGACGGATACGAAAACCGCGAAACACCCGTGTGGCCGGGCGGTAATCGCTGAACCACAGGCGCAGGGTGTCGGAAGGGTCGAGGAACAGCTGCTGCGGATCGATCCCCAGGATCTGCTGGGGTGCGGCTACATACAGCGCGATGTCACGCTCGCCGGGCTGCTCGTTGAGCAGCTCCTGGGCAAGGCTGGCGGGGTCGGGAAAGGTATGCCCGATCAGCAAGCGGCCCCAGCCGCAATGCACGGCAATCGGGTCGGGGCCTTGGGCGCTGCCGTCTTCGGCAAGCCGGGCCTGCAGGCGCTCGTAGGTCGGCGCCTGGCCCTTGAGTAAGCGTTGGCTATATGCCGCAGCGTTAGGTTTCATCAATCAGATTCCTTGTTCGCTGAGCCACAGGTTCAACGCCGCCAGTTGCCACAGCTTGGAGCCACGCAACGGGGTCAACTGGCCCTGTGGGTCCGTCAGCAAGCGGTCGAGCATGGCGGGGTTGAACAGGCCACGGTCCTGGCTGGGGTCCAGTAGCAGTTCGCGTACCCAGTTGAGGGTATCGCCCTGTAAATGCTTGAGGCCTGGCACCGGGAAGTAGCCTTTCTTGCGGTCGATGACTTCGCTGGGGATCACGCGGCGCGCGGCTTCCTTAAGCACCTGCTTGCCGCCGTCGGGCAACTTGAACTTGCCCGGCACGCGAGCCGAGAGTTCCACCAGGCGGTAGTCGAGAAACGGCGTACGCGCTTCCAGGCCCCAGGCCATGGTCATGTTGTCGACGCGTTTGACCGGGTCGTCCACCAGCATCACCGTGCTGTCCAGGCGCAGGGCCTTGTCCACCGCAGCGTCCGCGCCCGGCATCGCGAAATGTTCGCGCACGAAGTCCCCGGCGGCGTCGTTGGCGGTCAGCCATTTCGGCGCGACGGTGGCGGCATAGTCGTCGTAGCTGCGGTCGAAAAATGCCTCGCGATACGCCGCATACGGGTCGCTGGCGCCATCCACCTGTGGGTACCAGTGGTAACCGGCGAACAGTTCGTCGGCGCCCTGGCCGCTCTGCACCACCTTGCAATGCTTGGCCACTTCCCGCGACAGCAGGTAGAAGGCGATGCAGTCATGGCTGACCATCGGCTCGCTCATGGCGCGAAAGGCCGCTGGCAGCTGCTCGATAATCTCGCTTTCGGCGATGCGCAGTTGGTGGTGGCGGGTACCGTAGTGCTTGGCGATCAAATCCGAGTACTGGAACTCGTCGCCGCGCTCGCCGCCGGCGTCTTCAAAACCGATGGAGAAGGTCGACAAGTCTTCGACGCCCACTTCGCGCAGCAGGCCGACCAGCATGCTCGAGTCGACGCCACCGGAAAGCAGCACGCCGACGTCGACCGCCGCGCGTTGACGGATGGCCACGGCTTCGCGGGTGCTGTCGAGCACGCGGTCGGTCCAGTCTTCCAGGCTCAGGTTTTTTTCGTCATCACGGGGACCATAGGGCAGGGTCCACCAGGTTTGCTGTTCGGTCTTGCCGTTCGCATCGATGCGCATCCAGCTCGCTGGCGGCAGCTTTTCAATGCCCGCCAGCAGCGTGCGCGGCGCGGGCACCACGGCGTGAAAATTGAGGTAATGGTTGAGTGCGACCGGGTCGAGAATCGGGTTGATATCGCCACCCTTGAGCAACGCCGGCAACGCCGAGGCAAAGCGCAGGCGCTGGCCGGTGCGCGATAGGTACAGGGGCTTTACGCCGAGGCGGTCGCGGGCGATGAACAGCCGCTGGGCATCGCGCTCCCAGATGGCAAAGGCAAACATGCCATTGAGCTTGGGCAACAGCGCTTCGCCCCAGGCGTGATAGCCCTTGAGCAGCACTTCGGTGTCGCCGCCGGAATAGAAGGCATAGCCCAAGGCTTCCAGCTCTTGGCGCAGTTCCGGGAAATTGTAAATCGCGCCATTGAATGCCAGTGACAAGCCCAGTTGGGCGTCGACCATCGGTTGGGCGGAGCCGTCCGACAGATCCATGATTTTCAGGCGGCGATGGCCCAGGGCAATCGGCCCTTGGGCATGGAAACCCCAGGCGTCGGGGCCACGAGGGGCGAGGTGATGCGTGATGCGTTCCACGGCTGCCAGGTCGGCAGGTTGATGATCAAAGCGTAACTCGCCAGCTAATCCACACATAAGTTCCTTACCGGTTTTTCCGTTGGGGAGGGGTCAATACTCAATACGCACCAAAAGGGCGCTTACCCAGAAACTGACCCCAGGCACAACCCGGGAGTTTTAGAACGATAAGTTATAAGTGGACTTTAGCTAATGGCACCGCCGCTTTCGCCGTTTCGCGCTCAGGGCGCTGGTCGCGCTTTGCCGCGAATCAATTCGCGCAGGGCAAACCGGTTGGGATGGCAGGCCTGGGCAACGCTGACGGGCAACGGCAGCGGTTCGTTATCCAGCCACGCCGCCAGCAGTTGCGCCGATAAAGGCGCGGTGATCAGGCCTCGAGAACCATGGCCGCTGTTGATGTACACACCGTCCAGCCACGGGCACGGCGTATCGGGTACCTGGCGGGCGTCCTTGGCCAATACGCCATACGCCTCGGCAAACGCGCTCGCATCGGCCAGCGGGCCGACAATGGGCAGATAGTCGGGGCTGGTGCAGCGGAAGGCCGCTCGGCCTTCCAGGGTTTCAAGCGGCTGAGTGTCGGCGTGCAAGGCGTGCAACAGGGCCGGGGAAATTTCCCGCAGCAGCGTCAGGTTATCGGCGTGTTCGGCGAGGGTAGGCGTGAGGTCCTCGCTCTTGAAATCGAAACTGGCGCCCAGGGTGTGTTCGCCCAAACGGGCCGGCGCAACATAACCTTGCCCGCACACCACCGTGCTCAACGCTCGGCTCTCGACAGTTTGCGCAAGGCTCGTGATTTGCCCGCGAATGCGCTTGAGCGGCAGCGCGGCGCTGAAGGGAAAGCGCTTGATCTCGGCGGCGCCGGCAAGCACCACCACGGGCGCGCTGGCGATCAGCGTGTCACCGTTGCGGGCCTGCCATTGGCCGTCGACGCGCTGCAACGTGAGCGCCTCCTGATGCACGCGCACCTCCACGCTGGGATGCCGCGCCTGCCACGCGCACAGGGCGGGCGGATTGACCCAGCCGCCTTCGGGGAAAAACAGCCCGCCCATCTCCAGCGGTATACCCGCGTGGGCTTGGGCCTGGGCCGCATCCACGCGGTGCAGCAGGTCCGGCGCGAAGGCCTCGGCCAGTTGGGCCTGGCGTTCGGCCTCCTTGGGATTGAACGCCAGTTGCAGTACACCGCAGGCGTCCCAGTCCACCCCGCGCTGCAAATGCTCCAGCAGCCGACGGGTGTAGCCGAAGCCGCTGACAATCAACTGTGACAGCGCCGTGCCATGGGCCGACAGTTTCAGGTACAGCACGCCCTGCGGATTGCCCGAGGCTTCCTGGGCCAAGGCCGCGTGACGTTCCAGCAGGCACACCTGCCAGCCCCGCGCCGCCAGGCTGGCCGCCGTGCAGCAACCAGCCAGCCCACCGCCGATCACCAGAGCCCGGCGTTCGCTCGGCGCGGGCGCCGGCCGTGCGAACCACGGCGCGCCAGTGACGGGCCGGGGTGTGTGTTCAGGCCAACCGAGAAATTCCCCGCGCAGGATCTCCCACTTATGGCCGATGCCCGGCGTGCGTTTCATCTTGAACCCGGCGGCGTTGATCAGCCGCCGTACCCAGCCGGTGCTGGTGAAGGTGCTGATGGTCGAGTCCGGTGCCGCCAGGCGCGCCAGTTCGGCGAACAGCTCGGCGGTCCACATGTCAGGATTTTTCGCCGGGGCGAAGCCGTCGAGAAACCAGGCATCGACCTGTGCATCCAGTTGCGGCAATTGCTCCAGGGCATCGCCGATCAATAGCGTCAGGGTCACGCGGCCGTGGTCCAGCACCAACTGCTGGAAGCCTGGATGGATGGCGATGTACTGCGCCAGTAATTGCTCGGCATAAGGTGCCAGCTCCGGCCACAGGCCCAGGGCGCGTTGCAGGTCGGCATGGCTCAGCGGGTATTTCTCCACGCTGACAAAATGCAGGCGTGCCCCGGCCACCGCGTGTTGGTCGAACAGCTGCCAGGCGCACAAAAAATTCAAGCCCGTGCCGAAGCCGGTCTCGCCGATGACCAGCCGCCCGCCCGCCGGCAAGGCGGCGAAGCGCTCCTGCAAACGGTTCTGCTCCAGGAACACATAGCGGGTTTCTTCAAGGCCCGACTGGGTGGAGAAATACACGTCGTCGAACATCCGCGAATGCGGGCGGCCGTGGTCGTCCCAGTCGAGCTGGGCGTGGGCGATGGGGGTCATGGGCGGCTCATAAATAGACAGCGGGCAAACACAAGGGGGCCATTCTAGCCGATCGACACGCCATGAATTGAGCCATGGCAAGCCTCGGTGGAATTTCCTGCCGCGTGCCGCTGCCCAATCCGCTAGTCTTGAGCCATCTTGAAACGGAGCTGCCCATGTTCGAATCCGCCGAAATCGGTCACGCCATCGACAAAGACACCTTTGAGGCCGCAGTGCCGGCCCTGCGCGAAGCCCTGCTGGAAGTGCAGTACGAGCTGCAACAGCAGAAGCGCTTCCCGGTGATCATCCTGATCAACGGTATCGAGGGCGCGGGCAAGGGCGAGACGGTCAAGTTGCTCAACGAGTGGATGGACCCGCGCCTGATCGAAGTGCGCACCTTCGACCAGCAGACCGATGAGGAACTGGCGCGCCCACCGGCCTGGCGCTACTGGCGGCAATTGCCGGCCAAGGGGCGCATGGGGATTTTCTTCGGCAACTGGTACAGCCAGATGCTGCAAAGCCGCGTCCACGGCCAGATCAAGGACGCCCGTCTCGACCAGGCCATCGCCGGGGCCGAGCGCCTGGAGAAGATGCTCTGCGATGAAGGTGCGCTGATCTTCAAGTTCTGGTTTCACCTGTCCAAGAAACAGATGAAGGCGCGGCTCAAGGCGCTGGCCGATGACCCGCTGCACAGTTGGCGCATCAGCCCGCTGGACTGGCAGCAGTCCGAGACCTACGACAAATTCGTGCATTTCGGCGAACGCGTGCTGCGCCGTACCAGTCGCGACTATGCGCCGTGGCATGTGATCGAAGGGGTCGACCCCCGTTACCGTGGGCTCACCGTGGGCAAGATTCTGCTTGAGGGCCTGCAAAACGCCTTGAAACTGCCCAAGGGCAAGGCCAGTGGCATGAACCCGGCGCCGTTGATCGCGTCGGTGGACCAGAAGAGCCTGCTCGACAGCCTCGACCTGAGCCTGCGCCTGGACAAGGACGATTACGAAGAACAACTGATTACCGAACAGGCGCGCTTCTCCGGGCTGATGCGCGACAAACGCATGCGCAAGCACGCACTGGTGAGCGTGTTCGAGGGCAACGACGCGGCCGGCAAGGGCGGGGCGATCCGCCGCGTGGCGGCCGCGCTGGACCCGCGCCAGTACCACATCGTGCCGATTGCCGCGCCCAGTGAAGACGAGCGCGCCCAGCCCTACCTGTGGCGGTTCTGGCAGAAGATCCCGGCGCGCGGCATGTTCACCGTGTTCGACCGCTCCTGGTATGGGCGGGTGCTGGTGGAACGCATCGAAGGCTTCTGCACCCCGACCGATTGGATGCGCGCCTATGGCGAGATCAATGATTTCGAAGAGCAGTTGCGCAATGCCGGGGTGATCGTGGTCAAGTTCTGGCTGGCCATCGACAAGGAAACCCAGCTGGAGCGTTTCCAGGCCCGCGAAGAGATTCCCTTCAAGCGCTTCAAGATTACCGAGGACGACTGGCGCAACCGTGACAAGTGGGACGACTACCGTGCGGCGGTGGGCGATATGGTCGACCGCACCAGCACTGAAATCGCACCCTGGACCCTGGTGGAAGCCAACGACAAACGCTGGGCGCGGATCAAAGTGCTGCGTACCCTCAACCGCGCACTGGAAGACGCGTTTGCCAAGAGCGACAAGCACGACAAGAAGAAAAAGAAATAACGGGCTGCCCAGCTCGATAATGTGGGAGGGGGCAAGCCCCCTCCCACATTGATCTCTACCATCCGATGGACCGCATCCCGGCCTCATGCTTTTGCATCCATGCAGTGAATGATCATCGCGCCTGCCCAGGGCCCGGCTCTATCCTCGATCCACAACCACAAGATCGAGGTAGCCCCATGCGTGAAGTAGTGATCGTCGACAGCGTGCGAACCGGCCTGGCCAAGTCTTTTCGCGGCAAGTTCAACCAGACTCGCCCTGATGACATGGCCGCCCATTGCGTCAACGCGCTGCTGAGCCGCAATGGCATCGACCCGGCGACGGTGGAGGACTGCATCGTCGGTGCCGGCTCCAACGAAGGCGCCCAAGGCTACAACATCGGGCGTAACGTGGCGGTGCTGTCACACCTGGGCACCGGCACGGCGGGCATGACGCTCAACCGTTTCTGTTCGTCGGGCTTGCAAGCGATTGCGATCGCGGCCAACCAGATTGCCTCGGGTTGCAGCGACATCATCGTCGCCGGCGGCGTCGAATCCATCAGCCTGACCATGAAGAGCGTCAACACCAACCACCTGATCAACCCGCTGCTCAAAGAGCAGGTGCCTGGTATCTACTTGCCCATGGGCCAGACCGCCGAAATCGTCGCGCGGCGCTACCAGGTCAGCCGCGAGGACCAGGACCTGTACGCCCTGCAAAGCCAGCAGCGCACGGCACAGGCCCAGGCCGATGGCCTGTTCGACGATGAAATCGTGCCGATGGCGGTCAAGTACAGCGTCGAAGACAAGCACACCGGTCAGGTGCAGGTACTCGATGGCGTGGTCGACCGCGACGACTGCAATCGCCCCGACACCACACTGGCCAGCCTCAGTGGCCTGAAGCCGGTGTTTGCCGAAGACGGTTCGGTGACGGCGGGTAACTCGTCGCAGCTGTCCGACGGCGCCTCGATGACCCTGGTGATGAGCCTGGAAAAAGCCCTGGCGCTGGGGCTCAAACCCAAGGCGTTCTTTCGCGGGTTTACCGTGGCCGGTTGCGAGCCGGACGAAATGGGCATCGGCCCGGTGTTCTCGGTGCCTAAACTGCTCAAGGCCAAAGGCTTGCAGGTGGCGGATATCGACCTGTGGGAACTCAATGAAGCGTTTGCCTCACAGTGCCTGTACGCCCGTAATCGCCTGGAAATCGACAATGCCCGATACAACGTCAACGGCGGTTCCATCGCCATCGGCCATCCATTCGGCATGACCGGGTCGCGGCAAGTGGGGCACCTGGTGCGGGAACTGCAACGACGTGATTTACGCTATGGCATCGTCACTATGTGCGTGGGCGGCGGGATGGGGGCAACCGGGTTGTTTGAAGCTGTGCGCTAGTGCGCGGCCACTGAAGGCAGGAGTCTGACGGCTCGGCAGCCGACGACTGCCTGAACTGATGCCCCCGCGATCCAAATGTGGGAGGGGGCTTGCCCCCGATGGTCATAGGTATCTACACAACTTTGGCACAGCCCTGAACCTGTGATTGCTCGGGAGCCGAAGCCTCTCTAACTGATGCCACGCGACCTAAATGTGGGAGGGGGCTTGCTCCCGATGGCGGCCTGACAGCCGACCATGATGTTCGATCAAGAACGGGCAGCGTTGCACGTAAGCCATCCTGCATGGAAAAGATCAAAGGTTTTTTAACTGTTCCGTCAGCAAGGCTGCAAACTTATCTTTTGCAGGATGAACTTTAACGTTTTTATTCCAGATGAAATAGTTTGTTATAGGTAGTAACTCACTGAATTCATAACCGCTGATTCCACCCATTTTCCGAAACTGCTCATACATGCCCTTAGGCACTAACGATACGCCCGCCCCTGAATTGACGCACCCGAGTATGGTGCCATAACTGGCAATGCTTGTTATGGCGTTCGCTACGCCGCAATCAGCCAGCCAGTTTTCCAGCGACTTCCTGTAAGGGCATCCTTCGGGCCACATGAATATGTTTTTCCCGCCAAGATCCCGCGGCCCTCGAATTGTCCCTGCAGACGCCGACGCAATTAGCACGAGCTCTTCCTGGTAGATTTCCACACATTCAATATCTGCGTGCTCAGGGCTCATAGCAATGATCGCGCCATCCAGCTTAAGGTCAACCACATCATTCACCAACTGTGGCCAGGTTGCCGTACTGAATTCCATTTGCACGGCGGGGTAGTGTTGATGATAAGTGGACAGCAGCTTGGGCAGTCTTCCTGTCGCAGCAGACTCTATTGCACCAATCTTCAATACCCCGCAAGCCACTGATGCAGGGTCAAGCGCTCTTCGAGATTCCTGGCACAATGACAAGATTTTATTTGTGTATTCTAGAAACAATCGTCCGGAAGGGCTGATAACAAGCCCTCGGCCCTTTCGTATAAATAAGGAAGCGCCAAGCTCCTTCTCTAGCGCTTTTATTCTGTTTGTTATGTTTGACGGAACGCAATGCAACAGTTCGGAGGCCCGAATGATACTGCCTTGATCGGCAACCACCTTGAACATAGTCAGTTGTGAGAGTTCCATTCCATTGCTCACTAAAAGTGAATGATGGGCTCAGTATAAGTTACTTGTTGCAAGCTAATCAATAAATTATGTTATTAACCCTGAACCCAAATGCTGGTCGGATATATTATATGGATTTTGAATACGCTGTGATTGCATTAGGTTTTTTTGCTTTTTGCGGCGGGTTAATAGACGCTGCGGTTGGCGGCGGAGGGCTTGTACAATTGCCAGCGCTGCTGCACGTCCTACCTCAGTACAGTCTCGCCACGGTGTTTGGAACAAATAAACTTGCTGTATTGGCAGGGAATTGTTCCTCTATATTTAGTTACCTGAAAAGAATAAGGATCATATGGAAATTAATGCTTCCCACCATGGTCTCGGCTTTTATTTTTGCGTTTGTTGGGGCCATGTCCGTCTCTATCATTCCTAAGAGGCTGATGGAGTATGTTGTGTTCTTTCTCCTGATAGCTATGGCAGGCTACACGTTTATCAAGAAAGATTTAGGATTGGCGAGCTCACACAAGCACTGCGGCAGCAGGGAAGTTTTGTTGGGCATTTTCTTCGGTGGTGTAATTGGTTTCTATGACGGCGTGTTTGGGCCCGGTAGCGGCAGTCTATTACTCTTTGTATTCGTCAAATATTTCGGTTTTGATTTTCTAAACGCCTCAGCTTCTGCAAAGCTGGTTAACTTAGGCACGTTCAGCGCGGCCCTTATATTTTTTGTGCCGTCCGGCAACGTGTTGTGGGCGATAGGTGGAGTGGTTGCCCTGTGTAATATTGCAGGTTCCCTGACCGGGGTTTTCCTGGCGCTAAGATATGGCAGCAGGTTTATCAGGGTGTTTTTTTTGATTCTGCTGATATTTTTAATAGGAAGAATGGGGCTGGCTCTCGGTTCGTAGCTTGTTGCCATCACCTATCCGTTCGGACATACCCCTCGCTCCGCAGCTATATTCTTTGGTTGCAAATCCCCAATAAAATTTGTTGTTTGTTTAGTTCGTGTAGCCCTATTCTTACGGCCATGTCCTGCTCTAAACTATTCGCATTAACTTGCGTGTAGTCCCATTCCTTCAGTCGTTTTCAAAGTTTTGGCAAAGTGCCATAATTTTCCTGCACGCCTTGATATGCAAAGGCTACATCGTTAAACGAAACAGCTGGCTTACTTCTTCAAGTGTGAAGCGGACACTTGCCCGGCGTTGAGTGTGGTCCTGAAATGCAATACAAAAAGTTGGAAAAGCATGTCAGGAGCAACCCCCCTCAATGCATGGGTCAAACCGCTCTTTTAATCAGCCCTGTGCCTCTCGGTGGCAAGGCTTCTTAATGACACTTGTTAAGTGGGAATCTGTAGATGAAAACCAAAATGAAAGCTGTGCTGTTGTCTGTCGGTCTGCTGGCCGGTTCGATGTCCATGGCGCATGCGGCGGATGGAACGGTTACGTTTTTGGGGTCGGTCCATTCGGGCGCTTGCTCTATCAAGCCTGACTCCGTTGATCAAACTGTTCGCCTGGGGGCGATTGCCAAGCATCAGTTGCAATCGGGGGGCAAGTCGGAGGCCCGGCGTGTGCTGATTGAACTGGAAGGTTGCGATCTGACGGGCCTCACTGACAACACCGTCACCACCACCTTCACCGGCGCACCATCCGGCGCTGTACCGGGCGCGATCGGTACGGTCGGCGGTGCTGGCGGCGTGGGCATCATGATGACCCATGGCGGCGCCCCGGTTGAGTTGGGGGTGCCTACCGCCCCGCAAATCATTTCCGCCGGGGATAACACCCTGGAGTTCGGTGCATATGTACAAGGCGCCGCCTCAGCCCCGATCGTGCCTGGCGATTTCAGCGCGGTCACCAATTTCACCTTGGCTTATCAGTAAGTCGTGCCCCCGCCACCCAGTGTGGCGGGGGAGCGCTGACGGGAGATCCAGGTGAAAACATTCATACGTCTGGCTATCGCCTCTTCATTGACGACGTTCATCAGCCCTTGCGTGGTCGCCCAGGCGTCTGCGCAAGGCGATGGGGTCGTGCTGCTGGGAGGGGAAGTGATCGATTCTGCCTGCGGGCTGGAACTGGGCAGTATCGATCAAACCATCGAAATGCCGCCCGAACCGGTTGGCCGGCTCCTGCGCAACACACGGGGCGAAGACCATCCCTTCCAGTTGCGTCTGGTCAATTGCTCGTTGACCCGCCCCGACCCGTTGCGCCCAGGTGAAACCCTGCCGGACTGGGAGCACATGCGCGTGACGTTCGATGGCCCCACCGACAGGGCAGGGCTTTCCTTCGCGGTCTTTGGCGAGTCGCAGGGGGTTGCCCTGCACATCGTGGACGCTGCCGGCGAGGAAAGTCGTCCGGGGCAACGCATGGCACCGGTGCCACTGGCGGAGGGCGACATGACACTCAACTACCGGTTTTTCCTGGTCGGCAACGGCTTGCCATTGGCGGTTGGGGCTCACAGTGCCGCGGTGCGGTTCAAGTTGGAATACTTTTGAACAGTGATGGACAGGCTTGCATGTTGAATACGTCGAAAATCAAAAATACGTTCCGTCCCGGACTGTTGGGCGGGTTGATGTCATTGGCGGGCACTGCAATGGGCGCCGCAGATATCGAGTTCAATACCGACGTTCTCGATCTGAGTGATCGCACTAATATTGACTTGTCTCAATTTGCACGCAGCGGGTTCATTCTGCCTGGCACTTATTCGATGGCGGTGCAGCTGAACGCCCAATCTATTCCTGAGCAATCGGTAGCGTTCTATCCCCCCGATAACGATCCCAAGGGCAGCCAGGCCTGCTTGTCGCACAGTCTTGTCGAGCAACTGGGCCTGAAAGCGGCGGATGCCGGCAAACTGACCTGGTGGAGGGACGGCGAATGCCTGGATATCACCAGCCTGCCGGGCATGGAAGTCAGTGGCGACCTGGCCACCTCGAGCCTGAGCATCAACCTGCCCCAGGCTTACCTTGAGTACAACGCCATCAATTGGGACCCGCCTTCGCGCTGGGACGAGGGGGTGCCGGGGCTACTGGTGGACTACAGCCTGACGGCGCAGTCCAACTACCAGAAGAATGACGGCCAGCGCAAAAATCTCAGCGGCAACGGCACCGTCGGGGCCAATGCCGGCGCCTGGCGCATAAGGGCCGATTGGCAGGGGCGGGTGGAGAGTGGCCGGCAAGAGGCGGCCGGGCCGCAGAAGCTGGAATGGAGCCGCTACTATGCGTATCGCGCCATTCCGGCGCTGCAGGCGCGCCTGGTGGTGGGTGAGAGCTACCTGTATTCGGACCTGTTCGACAGTTTCCGCTTCACCGGCGCCTCGCTTAACTCGGATCAAAGCCAGCTGCCACCCAACTTGCGCGGTTACGCGCCGGAAGTGGTCGGGGTGGCCAAGACCAATGCAAAGGTCATCATCAGCCAGCAGGGGCGTGTGCTCTACGAGACGCTGGTCGCGGCCGGTCCTTTTCGCATTCAGGACCTTAATGATGCGGTGACCGGCAAGCTGGATGTGCGCGTGGAAGAACAGGACGGTTCGGTCCATACCTTCCAACTCAACACGGCCGGTGTGCCGTACCTGACGCGTCCAGGCCAGGTCCGCTACAAGCTGGCGAGCGGGCGGCCTTCCAATCTGCAGAACGGCTCCGATGGCAACGTCTTCGGGACCGGAGAGTTTTCCTGGGGCGTGAGCAATGGCTGGTCGTTGTTTGGTGGGGGGATCACCGATAACAACTATCGGGCGTTATCCGTGGGCGCGGGCCGCGACTTGCTGGCGTTCGGCGCCGTCTCGCTGGATGTCACGCAGTCCCATGCCAGCGTGTGGAACGAGACGCTCTCGGGTAAATCCTACCGCCTTCAATATTCCAAGAATTTCGAACAGTACGACAGCCAGGTGACGTTCGCCGGCTACCGCTTTTCCGAGAAGAACTTCCTGAGCATGAGTGAATACCTGGACGCCCGGTATTACGGGTTGAACGGCGAACTCGGCGGGCGTGGGGATTATCGGGACCCCAATGAGGGGTGGAAGCCTATCGGCGGCAGCAAGGCGCTGTATACGGTGACGGTCAACAAGCAGTTTCGTGACCTGGGCGCCACCGTATACGCCAGTTACAACAAGCAAACCTACTGGGACCGGCCGGACACGCAGCGCTGGAACCTGTCGCTGTCGCGCTACTTCAATGTGGGCACGGTCAAGAACATGAGCCTGTCCCTGAACATGTACCGCTCTCAGGAATATAACTATAAGGATAACGGCATGGCGCTGACGGTCAGCCTGCCGTTGGGGCGTACCGGCACACTCTCGATGGATGCCAGTCGAGGCGCCGGCAACAACAACATTGCCACGCGCTACAGCGATCGCCTCGATGAGCGCAACAGCTACCAGCTCAGCGCGAGCGATACGTCTGCCAGCGGTTACCTGAGCCATATGGGCGATCACGCTGATGTCGATCTAAGCGCCAGCCGGCAGCAGGGCGGTTCCAGCAGCCTCAGTGTCTCTGCGCGCGGCGGTGCCACGCTCACGGCCCACGGTGCCGCGCTCCATCGAACCACCAGCACCGGCGGCACCCGCCTGATGGTCGACACCACCGGGGTGCCCGATGTGCCCGTACGCGGTTATGGCGCGCCGACGCGCAGCAATGCCTTCGGCAAGGCCGTGATCTCGGATATCAGCAGTTACCAGCGTACCGCCGCCAGCGTCGATCTGGAGCGCTTGCCGAGCAACGTCGAAGCCACTCAATCGGTCACGCAACTGACGCTCACCGAAGGGGCGATCGGTTATCGCTCGCTGGACGTGATTGCCGGCGAAAAGGCCATGGCGGTGCTGCGCCTGGCGGATGGCAGTTCGCCGCCCTTCGGCGCGACGGTGAAGAACCTCAAGCAACAGGACACCGGCATTGTGAATGACGGCGGCCACGTCTACCTGAGCGGCATCCAGGCCGGCGAGCAGATGTCCGTCAGTTGGGGCGGCGACGAGCGCTGCCTGCTCACACTGCCCGCCACCTTGCCCGCCGATGGCTTGACCGACGCCCTGCAATTGCGCTGCCAGGTGGTAGCCGCTGACCCAACCTTGCCCGAGCCCGCCGGGCTGACCGGCAAGCCTACCGATACGGAGAACACAGCCTCATGAGACCGACCACACGTTCCACATTCCCGGCCTTCGCGCTGTTGGCCCTGGGCTTGAGCCAGAGCGCCAACGCGGCGGTGGGCCTGGACCGTACCCGAGTGATTTTCGACGGTGGCAAAGACGCCACCAGCGTGAACATCACCAACAACAACACCCAGCTGCCGTACCTGGCCCAGGGCTGGATCGAGGATGAAGCCGGTCAGAAAATCACCACACCGTTGATCGTGCTCCCACCGGTGCAACGCTTGGAGCCGGGCAAACAGAGCCAGGTGAAAGTCCAGGCATTGCCGGCGGCCAAGGCGCTGCCACAGGATCGGGAGACGGTGTACTACTTCAACCTGCGGGAGATCCCGCCGCGCAGCGATAAGTCCAACACCCTGCAGATTGCCCTGCAAACCCGCATCAAGTTGTTCTACCGACCGCAAGCCATCGCGCCGAGTCAGCAGGACTTGTCCAACCCCTGGCAGGAGAAACTGACCCTGACCCGCGAAGGCGATCAATACCGGGTGAATAACCCGACGCCGTACTACGTGACCCTGGTGGATGCGCGCAGCAGCAAGGACGGTAAAACCGTGCCCGGCTTTACGCCACTGATGGTGCCACCCAAGGGCGTCCTGACCCTGGGGGCCACGGCCAAGGCGCTGGGGACAAGCCCTTATTTGGCCTATGTAAACGATTACGGCGGGCGCCCGGTGCTGGCCTTCAGTTGCACGGGCGACACTTGCAAGGTGAACCCCCAGGCCGCGCCGGCGAATGAGTAATGCTGCTGGAGAACGTCATGAAGTCGCAAAAAGTGAAGGTTCTGGGCGGCCTGTTATGGGTCATGGCGATGGGGGCACAGGCTGCGGATGATGAGGATATCGAAGGCATGAGCGGCATGCTCAATGTGCTCGGCTCCATGCATGAGTCGCCTTGCAGCCTGGAAATGAGCTCCCTGCACCAGACCGTCGATCTGGACGCGGTATCGACCAGCCAGTTGCAACGGCCCGGTGACCAGGCGACCGCCAAGGCCTTTCAGCTGCGGTTCACCGATTGTCTGCGCACCGCCGGCCGCATACGCAATGAGCGTACGGGGAACCTGACCTGGAGCGCCTACCAACCGGTGCTGTCGGTGCTGTTCGAGGCGCCGGCCGATGCCGACGATCCACGGCTGGTCAAAGTGCAGGGCGTCACCGGCATGGGCCTGCAGTTGACCGATGCCCTCGGCCGGGACGTGCAACTGGGCACACGCGGCCAGCCGCTGTTTTTGCCCGTGGGCCGCAATACCCAGACCTGGAATGTGCGGCCCACGCGCACCGCTGCGCCGTTGACCAGCGGGGCATTCAGGGCCGTCGTGGAAGTCAGGCTCAATTATGAATAAGGGGGCAGCGATGGCTAAATCAATCGGTTTGATCGCCGGCGGCGTGTTGCTGGCGGTCAGCCAGGGCGTACAGGCCGAGACCAGCTTGACCATTCGCGCGGTGATCATTGCGCCTCCGCCGTGCGTCATCAACGGTGGCAGCACCCTCGATGTGCCGTTTGGCAATGACCTGCAGACGTCACGGGTCGACGGGGTCAACTACCGTCGCGGTGTGCCGTATACCGTCACCTGTGATTCGCCGTTCAGCAATGCGCTGACCCTGGAACTCAAGGGCACGGTGGCGTCGTTTGACAATCGCGTGCTCTCGACCCGCAAGGCCGATCTTGGGGTCAGGCTGTTTGTGAATGGCGCTGACTGGCCGTTGAACACGGCGGTGAATTTTACCTACCCCAATTTCCCTGTGGTGCAGGCGGTGCCGGTCAAGCGTGCGGGCAGCACGCTGACCGGCGGGGCCTTCGACGCGACCGCGACCCTGGTGGTCGATTACCAATGATGGCTACCGATAAAACGGCTATGGATAACAAGAGGAACGACCCATGACAGCTTGGCAGCCGCGAGCGTTGCTCGCCCTGTGGGCCATCGGCCTGTGCAGTGGCGCGTCGGCCAACGTGACGTTCAGCGGCACGTTGAATGAGCCCCCGCCCTGCACCATCGACGCGGGCAACACCATTGAAGTCGACTTTGGCGATGTCGGGGTGAAGCGCGTCGACGGCGTGAGATATCGCAGGGGCGTCGGCTACGCGATCAACTGCGGCACCGACACGCTGCCGTGGGCGCTGAAACTGAGCGTCAACGGCACCCCCACGGCGTTTGATGGTGCAGCGGTGCAGACCAGTGTGCCTGCGCTGGGCATTCGGGTTTTTCAGAATGACCTGCCATTTTCACTCAATACGCCGCTGGATATCACCCTGTCGTCACCGCCGACATTGGAGGTGGTGCCGGTGCAACAGCCCGGCGCAACACTGCCTCCCGCCAGTTTCACGGCGGTGGCCACGTTGTTGGCCGAATACCAGTAGGAGCTGAATCGATGCGATATCAAAGGGTTCACAAGCACGGCCTGGCACTCCTGCTCATCTGCGGCATGATCCCCATGGGGCACGCGGCGGACAATCTGCGTTTCAAAGGCAACCTGGTCGAAGAGGCGTGCACCCTGCGCCCCGGCGACGAGGCAATTACGCTGGAACTCTGGGACCTGACCAGCAAACACCTCTATATCAACACGCGCTCGGTGGGTAAGCGTTTCAAGCTGCACCTGGAAGACTGCGACACCACGATCGGCGACTCGGTGACCATCACCTTCGGCGGTGTAGAAAACCGCGAGCTTCCCGGCTTGCTCGCGTTGGACGGTGGCAGCGGCGCCTCGGGCATTGGCGTCGGCATCGAGACGTTGAGTGATAAACCCTTGCCCTTGAATGCCGTCAGCGACAAGCAGGTGTTGAGCGACGGCAGCAATGCCATCGAGCTCAAGGCCTATGTGCAAGGCGAGCCGAGAGCCCTCCAGAATCAAACCATCGGGCACGGTGCGTACACGGTGACCTCAACTTTTACGCTGGACTATCCATAGGCTGTGGCCGGGTAGAGCAGAGCAGCGAGAGATCAAAATGAAACGACTGTTTGGCGCGATGGCGCTTCTTGTGTTGACTGGCGTTACGACGACCGCGCAGGCTGTTGACTGTCGGGTTAATGGAGGTGGCTGGCAAACCGGAAATCCAAATTTGAGTGTGCCCGTTACCGTTCGTTTGACGGAAGATCGGACGAGAATCCTGATGGAGGGTGCGCGGCTTGAATGTAGATTTTCACCTGGCTCCCAGAGCCCGTCCTGGTGGATTGATTATTGGAGAACGGGCAACGCTGCAGGAACCGCCTGGACGCCTGGCCCCAAATTCAGCGATGAAGGCACGGGTTTACGAATAAACGGGGCACACCTAAATACGCCAGTCCCGAATGCAATACTTATCGCCACATTGCCTGACAACCTGGCAAGTTACCCTATTGATGTCATTCCCTATATTTTGATGCGTAACTCTCCGACGAAGCCCATCAATGTTCAAAGGGGGGATAATCTTGGTGTGTTACGTCTCACCAGTTCGAATAACTTCGACGGCAGCCGGCCGCAACTCACTGTCACCTACACCGCCAACAACAACTTCACCGTTTCCCCGTCTACCTGCACGATCAATAACAACAATCCCATCGAAATCAACTTCGGCAACGTGCACCAGCGCGCCATCGGCACCGACCCGCTGACATCGTCCATCGTCAGCAACCGCAGGCTCACCTATTCATGCCCGGATGGCGGGATCAATTCACCCATCACCATCACTTACAAAGGCACCGGCACCGGGTTCGATTCGCGCTTGCTGATGATGACCAACGCCGACGTGGGCACGGCCCTCGTTCGTGGAGGGGCGGCGGTGCCCGTGAACGGTTCGTTCCTGACCCAAATCACCAACAGCACGGGCGCCGACGACGTGACGTTTTCCCTGGTACGTCGAGCGGGTTCATTGCCGGCCGCCGGCCCCATCAGCGGCAGCGGGGTACTGGTGATGGGCGTGCCATGAACACAGCGTGATACCCAAAGCTCACCGCCTGCCCCTAGAATGCCGGTTCCACTTCCTCTGGCATTCGGGGCACTCATGCACATTTCTTCCGGCCGCTGGGTCTACGGTTTTTTCCTGACCCTGTTGACCGCGCTGCTCTGGGGCATTCTGCCGATCAAGCTCAAACAGGTATTGCAGGTGATGGACCCGATCACCGTCACCTGGTTTCGCCTGGTGGTGGCCGGCAGTTGCTTGTTTATTTATCTTGCGGCGACCAGGCGTTTGCCCAGTCGCAAGGTGCTCGGCCCCAAGGGCGGCTGGCTGGTGGCGATGGCGGTGTGTGGGCTGGTCGGCAACTACGTGTTGTATCTGGTCGGCCTGAAAATGCTCAGCCCCGGTACCGCGCAACTGGTGGTGCAGATGGGGCCGATTTTTCTGATGGTTGCCAGTGTATTTGTGTTCAAGGAGCGTTTCAGCCTGGGGCAGGGCGCGGGGCTGGTGATATTGATCGTTGGCTTCGGGCTGTTCTTCAACCAGCGCCTGCTGGAATTGCTCACCTCGATGGGCAGCTACACCGCCGGGGTACTGACGGTCCTGCTGGCGACCAGCATCTGGGTGTTTTACGCCCTGGGCCAGAAGCAGTTGTTGACCGTGTGGAATTCGCTGCAGGTGATGATGGTGATCTACCTGTCGTGCGCCGTGTTGCTCACACCCTGGGCGCACCCGCTGGAGGCGCTGCAACTGAGCCCGCTGCAGGGCTGGCTGCTGCTGGCGTGTTGCATGAACACCCTGGTGGCGTACGGCGCGTTTGCCGAGGCGCTGGCCCACTGGGAGGCCTCGCGGGTCAGCGCGACCCTGGCGCTGACGCCGCTGGTGACCTTTGTGGCAGTGGCGTTGGCGGCGTGGCTGTGGCCGGATTTCGTGCAGGCCGAAGCGATCAATGCCTTGGGATATTTTGGCGCGCTGGTGGTGGTGATCGGCTCGGCGATGGTGGCGTTGGCGCCGTCATTGATGGCCGGGCTCAGGGCCCGGCGATTGCGCATGGCTTCATGAGTATTTGAGCGGTACGCCGATCCAAATGTGGGAGGGGGCTTGCCCCCGATGGCGGCCTGACAGCCGACCGTGATGTTGGATCAGAGCGAGTACATATCCGTTGCTGCGGTAACGGCGGCTGGCGGTTCCGCTCTTACAGCCAGCCCTTTCAAGGTCTTTTGATTTTAGCGGCCTTGAGCACCCGATCCGTCGACACATGGGCATTCGCGGCTTTGCCTTCCAGCCATTCCTTGGGTTTAGGCACCTTCGGCCCCCGCTTGCTCTTGACGACCGCTTTGGGCTGGATATTTCGAGCAAGTGCAAGCAGATATTGAGCCAGCCCCGCTGCGGGGATAGGGATGGATAAATATTCTGGCAAGGCTATTTGCATTCCCTCGTAACCGCTGCGTACCTGCACCGTCAGGTGAAAAATCGATGCTTCCCAATCGTCGTGCAGAGTTTGGCGATGAGCTTGTTCGACGCTGCGTTTGAGCACGGCCAGAACGTTGTAAGCCAACACGGCCGATGCAAATCCCAACAGGGCTGCCTTAGGGTTGCCCAAGGTTTCGATTTCACTGTCCAACACCGCTTCCAGGCGCTGGGACATCCCTTCGATGCTCCAACGACGGCGGTACAAATCGGCGATTTGCTCAGCACTGATAGAGTCGGGCAAGTTGCTCCAGAACAGCAGCGTGGTGTCGCCGGATTCGGTGGGGTTTTGCAGGCTCAGTTCGACTCGCCGCCACTGGCGTCCACCTTTTACTTCGATGATTTGCTCACGCACGCTGCCTGCCGCGACCGCAACAGGCAGCTGCCAGTCGCTTTCCTTAAGCAGGCGTGGATGTTTGCTCTGTTCGCGAATGATGAACGAGGCCCCGGTATCTTCGCAGGCCTCCATGACTGGGAGCGTGCAGTAGAGTCGATCAGCCATCCACAGTTGCCCCGCGTTGGCCTTTTCCAGCAACGGCAGCACGCTGACGCGTTCGCTGGCATAGGCATCTTCACAAGGCTGAAGATCAACGACCTGGTCCAGATCGGGGTCGTAAACCACAACGGAAAAACCAGGCCGGGCGGCGCCTCGTTCACGGCGCAAAGCGCCCAGACGCTTTTCGCTGGAAGGCAGGTGGTTACCGTCAACGACCCGTAGTTGCCAACCAGGCAAAATGGCTGTGTGCCCCAGTTCTTTTATCGTCGGTGCCAAACGCTCTGCGCTACCGGTGACCAAGGCGCGCAGTAGCGCAGGCTCTGTACGACTGACCTTGTCATACAGCGCCGCCAAGCTGACAGGAAGATCTTCCATCTGTCGCGCGGCGGCATGCAGCGAAGGTCGCAAACCCAATGAAACAAGGGACATCAGTTCAACGATGGTTGAAAACAAAAGCTCTCGTGGGTACTGCCGCTGACGGTGCTCTTCGAATATCTGGTCGACCCATTCAGCAGGAACAGCCTGCTCCAATATCACTCTGGTCATGACACTGGCCGGTGCTTTTTTCTCAAACCGCGCTAGAACCTCTGCCCACATCGCTTTCGTCACCCTGATCGGAGTTTTGCGGGATTTTATCAAAGACCTTGAAAGGGCTGGCTCTTACAGCGGGTCACTTTTGGAAGGACCGGAATGCCGGCCCAGCCAAAAGTAACCAAAAGGTCCTCGCCCCACCACTCGGCACCTCGCCTAGGCTCGGTGTGCCCGTAATCCGACAGTGATTTGGGGGGCCGCCGCCACGCGCCATCCATGGCGCGGGGCGGCTAAACCGGCATCCCTGCCGGTTTACCCCCCAAATCACTGTCGAATTCCGGCCAGCGTGGTTTAACGGGGCGCCTAAGATCAAGAGCAAGATCAAGAGCGGCTCGCTTCGCATCGTGGTTAGCGTAGGCTGCTGCTACCAAGTTGTGTAGATACCTATGCTCCGATAGCGGTGGGTTAGTGTGCGCATTGGCAACTGAACCACCGCCATCGGGGGCAAGCCCCCTCCCACATTTTGGTTGCGGGGCGTCAGTTAGAGAGGCTTCGGCTGTCGAGCCGCCATGGGAGCAAGCCCCTCCCACATTTGCCTTTGGCGCTTAATGCCCGGCTTCCAGCATATTCTCCGGACGTACCCACTGGTCGAACTGCTCATCGGTCAGATAGCCCAGCGCCAGCGCCGCTTCGCGCAGTGTCAGCCCTTCGGCATAGGCCTTCTTGGCGATCTGCGCGGATTTGTCATAACCGATATGCGGGTTCAGCGCGGTCACCAGCATCAGCCCGCGTTCCAGGTGTTCGGCCATCTGTTCGGCGTCTGGCTCTAGGCCGGCGATGCAGTGTTCCTGGAAGTTGTTGCAGCCATCGGCCAGCAGGCGGATCGATTCCAGCAGGTTGTGGATGATCACCGGTTTGTAGACGTTCAACTGCAGGTGCCCTTGGCTTGCGGCGATGCCGATGGTCACGTCATTGCCCAGCACCTGGCAGGCCAGCATCGACAGCGCTTCGCACTGGGTGGGGTTGACCTTGCCGGGCATGATCGAGCTGCCCGGTTCGTTGGCCGGCAATTTGACTTCGGCCAGCCCGGCGCGAGGGCCGGAGCCCAGCAGGCGCAGGTCGTTGGCGAGTTTCATCAGCGCCACGGCGAGGGTTTTCAGCGCGCCATGCAAGGTTACCAGCGGCTCATGGCCGGAGAGGGCGGCGAATTTGTTCGGTGCTGTGACGAACGGCAAGCCCGACAACGCCGCCAGCTCGGCGGCAATCGCCTCGCCAAAGCCGTGGGGCGAATTGAGCCCGGTGCCGACGGCGGTGCCGCCCTGGGCCAGCTCGCACACGGCGGGCAGGGCGCTGCGGATGGCGCGTTCGGCGTAGTCCAACTGCGCGATAAATGCCGAGACTTCCTGACCGAAAGTGATCGGCGTTGCGTCCATCATGTGGGTGCGGCCGGTCTTGACCAGCTTCATATGCCGCGCCGCCAGTTCCGCCAGGCCGCCGGACAACACCGTGATGGCCGGCAGCAATTGCTCGTGAACCGCCTTGACGGTGGCGATGCTCATGGCCGTTGGGAAGCAGTCATTGGAGCTCTGCGAGCGGTTCACATGGTCGTTGGGGTGCACCGGGCTTTTGCCGCCGCGGTTGTTGCCGGCCAGTTCATTGGCGCGACCGGCGATCACTTCGTTGGCGTTCATGTTGCTCTGGGTGCCGCTGCCGGTCTGCCACACCACCAGTGGGAACTGGTCGTCGTGCTGGCCGTCCAGCACTTCGTCGGCGGCCTGTTCGATCAGGCGGGCGATGTCGGCGGGCAAGTCGCCGTTACGGTCGTTGACCCGTGCAGCCGCCTTCTTGATCAGGGCCAGGGCATGCAGCACCGCGAGCGGCATGCGCTGTTCGCCGATGGCGAAGTTCACCAGCGAACGTTGGGTCTGGGCGCCCCAGTAAGCGTCATCCGGGACGTGGACGTCTCCCAGGCTGTCAGTTTCGATACGGCTCATCGGGCACACTCCTTCAGGTTCGTTTGCGCAGTTTAGGCTGTGATCGGCCCAGGGGGTTCCAAAAAACACGCTTCATCGGATTTGCCCCCCGCAAAACCAGGCCCGACAAGGCCTGGGGTTGAGCCGCGAGGTTTTTTAGGCGCAGAATGGTCGCCCTTGGGGTTTTACCTCGCCTGCTAGAAAGGAAACTCGATGACTCGTCTTCGTGCCATCTGTACCGCGGTTGCTCTGGTTTGCGCCAGCGGCCAGGTTTTTGCCGATACCGCCAGCCACAACGCCAGTGCCGAAGCCTTCCTTACCCTGGCCCACGCTGACAAGCTGGGTACCCCGGTATACATGCAAGTGCAACAAATGTTCGCCCAGCGTTTCGAACAGACCAAGGCGCCTGCCGCCAAGCAGTCGGTCCTCGACAGCTACCAGGCCAAGGCCAATGCCGCCCTGGACCAGGCTATCGGCTGGCCGAAGCTGAAGCCGGACATGGTCAAGCTCTACACCACCAACTTCAGCGAATCGGAGCTCAAGGACCTGGTTGCCTTCTACCAGTCGCCACTGGGCAAGAAAGTCCTGGAAAAAATGCCGCAACTGACCCAGCAATCGGCCCAGATGACCCAGGCCAAGCTGGAAAGCGCCGTGCCGGTGGTGAACAAGCTGTTGGAAGACATGACCAACGAGCTGACGCCCAAAGCCGCCGCACCGGCCAAGAAGAAGTAAGCAGGAATGACCATGCAACAGCGTATCGAAACGGCACTCGCCGCCCTGAACCCGCAACACTTGAGTGTGCTGGATGAGAGCCACATGCACAGCCGTGGGTTGCAGACCCACTTCAAGGCCGTGCTGGTCAGCCAGCAATTCGAGGGGCTCAACCGCGTCAAGCGCCACCAGAAGGTCTACGCCAGCCTGGGTGACCTGATGAACGAGTTTCATGCGCTGGCGCTGCATACCTACACGCCTGAAGAATGGGCGAACATCGACGCAGCGCCGGCTTCGCCGACCTGCGCCGGCGGGCATTGAGCGCAGCCTCGACCCGCGCGAGCGGGTCGAGGCGATGCCAGTACCCGGATACACAAAACATCCTCCAGCACCACCTTGCTCCACCCCCGCATCCCTAGGCTTTCAGGACTACTTATTCAGCAATAAGGTCTTAAGGTCATGCCTGATTCCATCCATCGAAACACGCCGTCCCTGGCCGCAGTCGACCCGCGTGGGTTAATTGTTCGTAACATCAACTACCACCGCGCAAGTCCAGAGGTTGAACCGCAGGTGCGCGTTCATCGTCAGGTGTTTGGCAGTACGGGCTTGATGATTGAACAATGGGACCCGCGTTTGTTGCAGTTGGCCCGCGTACAGCCGGACACTGCGCCCAACCAACGCACGGTCTATAGCCTTGGCGGACAAGCGTTGCGCACCGACAGCGTGGATGCCGGCTGGCGGCTGACGCTGATGGGGGAGGCCGGGCATTTACTGGAAGAATGGGATGGGCGGAGCGCGCACCAGGCTCATCGCTATGATCAGTATCTGCGTCTGGTCGCCGTGTTCGAGCAGGCGGCCAGTGACGAGCAAGCGCGGTGCGTCGAGCGTCTTGCCTATGCTTTATCCTCGGCTGAAGAGGCCGCACGCAACCGCTGTGGCCGGGTGATTCGCCACGATGACGGCGGCGGCTCGTTGTTCCACGAGGCGTATGGGCTGCACGCGCAGGTTGCGCAGCAAACCCGACGCTTCCGGCTGGCGGGTGCCGCGCTGGATTGGCCGCAGCCCGATGCACAACGCGAGCAGCGCCTGGAGCCCGAGACGTTCCAGACATCCGTGGGGTTTAACGCCCTGGGTGAGCGGTTGCATCACACGGACGCCAAGGGCAATCGCTTCGACTACGCCTACGGCATTGACGGCCAACCGGCGAGTATCGCTGTGAAGCCCAGCGGCGGCGTGCGTACGCAGGTGCTGGGCGAGCGCCGCTACAACGCAGCCGGCCAGGTGCTTGGCGAGCGCGCCGGCAATGGCGTTGTGCGGGCCATGCACTACCGTGAGTTCGATGGTCGCTTGCGGCAAATGACTGCCCATCTGCCCGCACAACCGGGCGCGGCGCTGCAAGACCTGCGCTACGCCTATGACGGCGTTGGCAACGTCGTGCGGATCGACGACCTTGCCCAGCCGACGCAATGGTCCAGCAACACCCAAGTCGGTTCGGCCAGCCTTTATGAGTACGACACGTTGTCGCAACTGACCAAGGCCACCGGCCGCGAAACCGCCGGTAACCCGGAAGGTTCGGCGTTACCGGCGAGGGTAGCGTTTGGCTCGACTGACGACAGTGTATGGCGTCGCTACACCCAGCGGTTCAGCTATGACGCCGCCGGCAACGTGCTCACGTTGCAACATGTGCCCAGCAGCGGCACGGGCTTCACGCGGCAGATGAGCGTGGCCGCAGGCAGCAATCATTTTCTGCCCCAGGCCGATGGCAACAGCGCGCCGGGGTTGGGCCAGGGCTTTGACCACAACGGCAACCTGCAGGCGTTGGCAGGCGACCATCCGATGGGCTGGGATGTGCGCAATCAACTGGTGCGCCTTACGCAGGTGCGGCGTGCGGGCGGCAACGACGATGAAGAACGCTACGCCTACGATGCTACCGGCCAGCGCATCCTCAAACGCCGGGTCGCCCAGGCCCGGGGCGTGATGCACACCGCCGAGGTGCGCTACTTGCCGGGACTGGAAATTCGCCATGACAGCGCAACGGGGGAGCAACTGAATGTCCTCAACCTCGATGCCGGAACCACCACCGTCCGTGTCCTGCTTTGGGATCGCCACCCTTCGGGAGGGCGCCAGGACGCGCAGATCCGTTACGGCTTGTCGGACCACTTGGGCAGCAGCACCCTGGAACTGGGCGAGCAGGCGCAACTGCTCAGCCAGGAAAGTTATTACCCCTATGGTGGGACCGCGTGGTGGGCGGCGAAAAACGCCAGCGAGGTGAGCTACCGGTTCATCCGTTATTCAGGCAAGGAGCGCGATGCCAGCGGGCTGTCTTACTACGGCTACAGGTACTACGCACCGTGGTTATGCCGCTGGATCAGCCCGGACCCGACCGGCGATGCCGATGGCTTGAACCTGTACGCGATGGTTGGCGGTAACCCGGTCACCAGGGACGATGCGCAAGGGCTGGCCGCAACCCCGGCTTTGGAGGCGCCCCGGGACAAACAAATACGCAGGCTTTCCATCAGCCGCAGGCTGGCGAATATAGGGTGGATTATGCGCTCGAGGATACAAGCGGCCTCGTCGGCCGCGATTCGCGATGGTTTATCCACCTATATCGCCAATGCCGTCGCGACGGGTGTCGAGCTGGCGGTATTCAGCACCCTCCAGCCCACGCCGGAACGCAATCAGGCCTTGCGCTATAGCGTCGCCGCGCTGGATGCCCTGGCCACGTTCCATATGAGCACCGGTATCGTCGGTAACTGGACCCGCATGGCGCCACAGATCGGTGCTATTTCGGCAAGCCTCGTGGGCGTTGCTTACGCCGTCCAGGTTGACACGCTGAGCGTTCAAGCCGAGGAGCAGTGGGACCCCGTAGCGGTGCAACGGTTGAGCGGGCATGTTCGCTCGCTCTCCAGGGAACTGGTGCAGCAGATCATGCGTGGTCACGGCACCGGGTCATCCTGGGGCAGCACGCCCCTGCGGGCCAGGCTCGGCCGCACCGCCGGCGCGACTGCGGCGTACGCGGTCGCCACCGTCGCCAACGCGGTGTACGGCGGCGAAGTGCCTGCGCTGATGCAACCCAATGTGTCACCCGCAGTTGAAGCCTACGACGGGGCGATGGGAGCGATGATTCGTAGCGGCCACTCCACGGCCGTCCACGATGCCCATGGCCTGACCGTGCAGACGCCGGACCCTGCGGCGCTGATGCACGGCGGGCTGAGCAGAATGTTCAATCAGGTGTGGACGTACTGGGCCGCGACCGGGATTGAGGCATTGGCCGTTGCGCTGACGGGCCAGCCCCAGGCTGCGCAAAGCGGGAGCGCTCGCACGATAGTGAGGGTGGCCCGCGGCCTGATGGCAGCACTGACCGAATGGCGCGGCTTTTTCGTAGTGTATGCCAGGCGCGGGTACACAAGCCTAGCCTCGAACTGGAGCGCAGCCCGGCGATCCTGACAAGTACAAGGATGGGCCGTCGCGGCGGCCCATGTTTGCGTGTTACCAAAAGTTGTTTACATATCGACAGCCCTTAGGGGTTGTCAGTCAGTGCCTGGGCGGGGTGCAGCTCGTCGTAAGTGTCGTTTTCGTCCTCATTGACGGTGTACCAGGCCCAATAGGTGGTACGCCGCATGAATCCTCCTGCGGTGAGTGTCTGTGTCGGGCGACCGAGAGGGTCATACAATTGCCGGTCGCTGTGGCCCAGCTCGCGCATGGAGTGATCGTTGACGTAGGCGTGGCTGTTGGCGAAGTAGGCGCGGTAGAGGCGTATGACCAAGCCCTTGTTGTTGTATTCGACACGCTCGCTGACGCGCCAGCGGGGGTCGGCATGCACTTGGCGCAGCTGCTGCTTCAAGATGCCGGATGCATCCACCAGCTTGTCGACCAACAGGTCGCCCTTCTCGTCGACCGCATGGGCCGGGCCTGGTTCGGTCTTCTGCTTGGTCTGCAATGAACGGCCGAAGCCATCCCAGCAGGTCAAGGTCATGCGCACCTGTCGTTCGACATCGCCGGGGTAGCGGTCGGCTTGCAGCACGAGCCCATGTACCGGCGTCCGGCTGGCCGTATCGATCAACGCCTTGAGTTGTACTTCGCTGTCGCTGAGCGTTTGACGATCGCCGCTCAGGCGCAATCGCGCGCTCATGCGGATATGCCCGTCGGGGAGCAGGTAGCCTTTGGTAATCCACTCCGGCTTGACCTGGGCCGGGTCGATGCTGCCCATCCAACTGAACGGGGCGTAGCAGTGCGCGCTGGCCATGTCTTGCAACACGCTTTGCGCCTGTTCGATGGCAGACCCAGGCGTTACATGCTTGAGCGGACGGTAGCTGTCCAGCGCGGCGAAGCCCACCCTGAGGTTTTGTTCATGGCCGTGAAAGCTGCTGGCCAGTAACTGCCCAAAACCGTCATAAAGCGCCTCTTGAACCGTGCCGTTTGGGTCGACGACTTTTGTCGGCAGCAGCAATCGATAGTCGTATTCGGCTACGGTCACGCAATCGTCGGGGGCTTTCACCCGCAGGGTTTGCAGCGTGTAGGCGTCGTATTGAAGGGTCGTTTCGCCGTGGGCCTTGGTGGCCCGCAGCGCCCTCAACCGACAAAACCGGCTGGGCTTGTCATAACGGGGAAAGTGGCGGCAAATCGACCACAGGCGGTTTTGCGCGGGCGGCGCCTCGCCGTCGAACAGAAAAAACATCGCCATGGTGCGATAGCCACTCTCGGTGAGCGTTTGCACCAGGTCCACGGTGGGTTGGTTGGGCATGGCCGGGATGTCGTTGTAAACCTTCAAGGCCTGGTCATCCAGCTCGGCGGTTTCCAGGTAATCGGTCAATGCCTGGGCTGTGGCGACGCCGGGGTCCAGGGTTTTACCTAAGCCACCGGCCTGCCGGTAGCGCTGCACCGACAAGCCGCTCAGTGTGCGCAAGGCCCCTGCGGCCAATGGCCCGTCGCGAGTGTCGATGAACCGTTCATAGGTGATGCGCGCGGGGGCCAGCCCGCCAGGCGCCGGCGCTTTGCCGAGCACCAGGGCGTTGTCTCGTTGGCGGTAGGGCAAGGCCAGGCGCCACTGCTGTGCGCCGTCCAGGTGAATCGGCTGTGCCAGCGTTTCGCTCAGGTAATAGAACTGTTGCGCGCTGTCATGGGTATCGCGCCACCAGCGCTGTTGGTGCTCATTCACCAGCACGGTGGGTGGCGCGTCGCTGGCGGTGGTACGGCGGGCATAATGCAGGGCCACGCCATGCACCAGACAACCATAGGTATCCCAGCGCAGGTTGATCTGGTGCTGGCAGAGGGGGTCGTCTGCCACACCTTCATATTGGTAGCTGATCGACTCCAGGGCTAATGGCAGCAACCGCGCGTAGGGCGTATGGGCACTGGCCGGCGCCAGTTCGCGGACCAGATACCGCTGGTGTTTGACCGAGTAGGGCACGGCGTCGTGCGCCGGGTCCGCCGCCATCACCTCGACCCGCAACACACTGCCACTCAGTGCACGGGCCACTTCGCGTGTCAGTGCCGGCGCAGGATCGCTGATCAAGTCGTCATGATGATCCAGCGGCCCTGCCTGGGCCATCGCCCTGTAGCGGCTTACCAGCGTGCGCCCGAGGGCTTTGGCATGCGGGTCGTGAGGGCTTTGGTCGAGGGTGGGCATGTCAAGGGAGCGCCCGGTATGAAACCAGGTTTTGCTGCGCAAGGGTGCGCTGGAGCCTGGCGGGTTGCGCGCGTCCTTGCGGCGTTCGGTGTCGGTTTGCAGCACCAGCCCGAAGCCACGGAACTCGCGATCCAGGCGGTCGTAATACGCCTGGCGATAGCTCACGCGCTGGGTCAGTTGGTTGCCGGTAATCTCGTCCCATTGGTTTTGTTGGCTGACCAGCAGCAGCGCAAAGGGTAACCGGCTGATCGCAGGCTGACCTGCGGCATGCAGTTCGCGTTTTTCGTCAAGCCACTCCTGAGCACTGCTGCGATAGTTGATCAACGCCTGGGCGCCCATGTTGTTATCGGTGCGCCTGAGGAGCCAGGGCTTGTGGCTGAAAAAGTCATAGCGCCAGTGGATGGAGGTCTGGTGGGCAGCGGTCAGGATCAGGCTCGGACAGCCCAGGCCGAGCACGTCGATAACGCTGACCTGGCAGTGGTCGTCATATTGCACGCCCTCTGGCCACGGGACGTTGATCGCTTGTGTCTCGAAGCCGTTGCCGCCTTTGTTGAGGAAAATACTCAGGTGAGCGGCGCTCAAATACAGCAGGTCTGCCGCGCCACCGCCATTGAGGTCGACGAGCAGTACATGCGCCGCGTTGAACGTTTGATAACGCAATGGCAACGTGGCCAATACGAACCCCTGGCCAAAACGGCCGCGACCCAGGTTTGGCCAACATTTCACTTCGTTATGCCGGATACGCACCAGATGCTGTTGGCCGGTGGCGAGTACATCGCTGAACGCCACCAGTTCGTTGGGCGAGGAGGAAATGACCGGCAAGCCATCGTCGGGCCCATGCTGCACCTCGGTGGCGGGTGCGAAGCCGGATGCCCGGCGATGTTCATACAGGCGCACGCTGCGCGGGCCGATCATCGCAAAATCATGACGGCCTGCCCCCATCAAGTCAGCGAGCGTGCCCTGCGGGTGGAAGAACTCCGACGGGAATGCATCGAACGGCGTATAGGCTGACCAGTTGCGCTGTTCATCCAGGCTGAAAAAACCGTTCATCCCGGGCCCCGCCACCAGCCAGTCCAAACGCCCGTCGCCGGTCACATCGGCCAGCGCCTGGTGGATGGGCCGGGTGCTGTCGGCCACCGGCAGCCGCGTCAACTCCACGGCCGCGCCGTAGGTCACCTCGTTGCTGGTGCGCGGGTGTTGCGGCCTGAGCGGTTCATGGTAATACCAACATTTGTCTGCGC
Organism: Pseudomonas sp. R4-35-07; assembly: GCF_003852235.1. Taxonomy (NCBI): domain Bacteria; kingdom Pseudomonadati; phylum Pseudomonadota; class Gammaproteobacteria; order Pseudomonadales; family Pseudomonadaceae; genus Pseudomonas; species Pseudomonas sp. R4-35-07. Next base: position 3,910,100 of record NZ_CP027732.1, on the reverse strand, counting down.
GGTACAACACACCGGGCAGGCCTTCGCCATACAGATCCACCAGTTGATAACGAGCGCCGCCATGCAGCCTGGGCAATGCAGCGAATGCCTGGTAGCGGCCAGGGTCAACCTTGAGCTGGCTCGACTCATAAAGGCACTCCAGCGGCGGGCGGCTTACGCTATTGCCCGCGCTGTCAAAGGCTTGCTCATGCACCGCGCTCAACAGGCTGACTTGCGAGGAGATGCGGTATTCCAGCAGCAGGCGCTTGACCAGCACCGGGTCGGCGCCCATTTGCGTTTCTTTGGGGAAGTGGTGAAACATCAGGATCTGGCTGCAGCGGCGCAGGGTGCGTAACTCGAAGCCGAAGGCAAAATCCGAGCAAGGGTCGGGCCGTGTCGGCCAGTCCTGGATTTTCAGATACGTCGGGCGCTTATCCAGTTCGAGGGCGCGTTCGCCATAATCGAAGAGCAGTTGAAAGTGCCAGCCCACGTCCGGTTTATCGTCGGTCTGCCAGAGGTAAAGCTGCTCCTGCTCCCTGGCGGTGAAGTTGCCGTAGCAGACGCTTTGCAGGTAATGCCGGGCGCGGCAGTCCCTGGGGTAGCGCGCGGTGTCGGTTTCTTTCGTGTAGTGATAATAAATGTGCTCGCCGTGGGCGTTCAGGCTTTCCTGCAACAACCACTGCGCCACATGGTGCGCCTGGTCTGGATCGGCAATCCGGGCCAGCGCGGTTTTTCCGTAAAGGTGCTGGCTGCCATCGGCACCCTGTATCAACCAGAAGCCAGCCGTGTCGGTTGCCGATTGCCAGTGTTCGATACGGTCGAAGCGGCCCTCGACCCTGGGGAAGTGGCGGGTGACCGTATACGCGATGGGCAGTGGCAAACCATTGAATGCCGCGTGGCTGTTGCTGATGATCGCGCCCTCGGCATCGCGTTCCGGTAGCCAGATTTGCGCGTCGGGGCCCACCAGCACATCGTGCATCGTGTAGCCAGGCACGCCATGAGAGGTGCGCCGGCTGACGGCAGGCTGGGGCACCCCCCAGCCCAGACCGAAGGGGCCGTTACCGGCACCGCTGTGGTAGGTCAGCGACATGGCCGGCGCGTAGCCACGCCCGGGCGAAATCGGCAAGGCAATTTCAAAGCTTGCCGTACCGCTGGAGCCGATATCGCCCCAGCCCTTGCCGGTGCCCTGGATGGCCGCACCGCCTTTGGGCAGGGCCGGGGTATTGACCTGTAGCATGGAAGTGTCGTCGCTCATGCCTGTCCCCCACTGGCAGCGACTGCCCTGGCGGTATAGCGCAGGTGAATGACAATATCGTTGATGGATTCCAGGACGGCTTTTTGCCGGCTCGGGTTGGGAAATTCCAGGGTCCAGTCGGAGATGGCCCCCGTGTATTCGAACGGCAAGTAACGCTCGTTGCTGTCGAACGTGAGGGTGAACAGGCCGTTGTCATCCAGCCCGGTGGACAGTGCGATTTGCTGATGGGCACGCTGGTCCGTGCGCAGCTCGCCGCTGGACAGTACCATTTGGCTGCGGGTCTGGGTCAGTATCGCCTTGATGTCTTCATAAGGGCCCAGGGTCGCGGGCAACGAGACGCTGATGCCTTTGATCCGTCGCAGGACGTGCCCGGGGTAATCCTCTTCAAACAGTGCCGCGGGTAATTTGAAGCACAGCGTGCCTTTAGTGACCAGTTGTCGTTTATGAGCGGTCCACTTCTCTTCAGTCGTGGGCGGCGGCGTCTGAGAGGTGTCGGTTGGTGGGGGGGAGAGCTCGCACTCGTGCAGGCGGTGGCGCAGGGAAATGGTCTTGACGATCTCCAGATCCCGCACGTTATGGTTCAAATAGGCCGCGTTCATGTTCAACAGCGACAGCTTCAGGGCTTCACCTGCCAGATAGCCCCGGTAGTTGTTGTTCCAGGCGCCAGGCTGGATAAACGTGCGCGCATAGTCCGCTATCTCGTACTGCCAGCACGCCTGGGCGCTGCGGCACAGGGAAAGGCTAAGGTCATAGACTTGGTAATAGAACGTGCTCAGCTGAGCGTTGAGCCAGTCATACAGCTGTGCCTTGGAAAAGCGCTTGGCCAACAATTGATAGTTCGACCAGGCTTGGGCCAGGGAGGTCTGGGCCAGGCGCAATTGCAGGCGCGTGGCTTTTTCCTGCTCGGCATAGGCCTGTAATTGGGCATCGACCTGGGCCAGTTCGAGTCGGGCCTGATCCTGGGCATGGGCCCACTCTTGCGCCCGGCGGTTGAATTGCTCGGAACGATCCAAGTCTGCGGCGGTGCCGCGCAGCGCCGTGGCAACGCCTTGGGCGATGGCTTGGGCAGCATAGAACGGGCCTTCCCAACGCGAGCCGCCGACACTGGTACCGAAGATATTGGGTGCCACCATCGCGACGCCGGCCGCTGCGGCGGCGGCGCAAGCGGCGGTGTCGAACCCGGTGCTGATCAGGTAGAGCAAGCCTGCCTGGGATTCGCCGGGGCTGATGCCTTCGGTGAGCTGGTGTGCGTAGTAGTGCATCCGCGACTCGATCATGCGTCGGCTGGCGTCGAGTGCCTGGCGGTTCCTTGCGTCGATCTGCAACGCCTGGGTTTGCTGGGTCACGACGATATTGGCCAAGTCCCACGCCTGTTGTTGCTGTAACTCCAGGTATTCCGCCTGTTCCTTGCGTTCAACCAGGGTCAGCACCGTACTGCCGAATTGAATCACCGCTTCGGCGGCCGTGAGCGCGTGGCCCGACATGACCTGGAAGCGATAATGGCCGACGTGCGCGTCGACGAACGGCGCGGCACCACTTTCGCCGAAAGCCCCTTGGCCTTGGGCGGCCAGCAGTTTGAGAGGCGACAGTGGCGCTCCGTAGAGCGGCAGGTGCAAGGGTTTACCGGTGATGTCCAGATTGTGCCGCAGATTATGCAGACGGCTTTCGAGCTTGTCCCAGCGCGCCACCAGTTCGGCGTTGAAAGGCAGGCGCAGATTATCGGTGTCCGTGAGCCAAGGCAGTGCATCGCCTTCGACCGACAGGTTGACGTCGATGGTCGGGTTGGTTTGCTCAAGTTTGGCCAGGGCCTGAGAGCCCTGCGTTGCCAGCGCGCCAAGGGTGATTTGCGCCCACGGTTCAGTGGTGATGATCCTGGGGCGTGGGCCAAGGAAATGTTGGGCTCGGGTGTACCAGAGTTTGGCTTGGGTCAGGCTGTCCGGGGTGAGCTGGCGATAGTCGGCATCGCCGCGATTGAGCAGGATGTCCAGGTAAAACAGGTAGATCGCCTTGCGAAAATGCACGGGTGAGCGTATCGCCAGTTCGTGGGGATCGTGGCTGGTGTACCCGGGCAGCCGTTCTTCACGGGCCAGTTCGCGCAAACCCCAAAAGGCAGGCCGTTTGCTGGACGCATCGGCGGCGCGCCCGGGGTCGAACAGATAGCCGAGCCAGGCTTGCGCTTCGGCATACCGTTGCTCCTGATTCAGGCGATGGGCTATCAGCCAGGGCGCGTACAGGAACAGCTCCCAGAAGTACTTGCCGTTAGCACCTGTGAAGTCGATGCCTTCTGCTGTGCCGCCAGGTGTGAGTGGCGGCTCTTTCCAGGTTTCTGGCGTTAACGAGAACAAATGGTCAAGGCTGACATTGGCCGCCTGGACCAGCTTGGCGGCAATGCAGGTATTCATGCGCAGGGTAGCGGGCATGTCGGCAGGCAGGCTTGCCGAATTGTTGGAAAAGTCGATGAATTCAGCGGTGCCGAATTTGCCCGATTCGAGTCTTTTGATCGTTGGCGCCAGTTGCGGGTTGAGCGCGGGGTCAGAAACTGGTGTTGTCAGCTTGAGGGTTGCCGTATTCAACGCATAGCCGAGGATTTTCGTGCCGTCTTCGCCAGGCTCAAGCGTCACCACCCCATGTATCAGGGTGAAGCCGGACTTCATCTGCTCCTGCGTCACCGGAATGCGCGCCGTGACCCGATGCCCGACGGGCAATTCGGGGCTTGATCCGGTCAGGCTTTCGTGAGCTGTGTCCTGAAAGTTGATGATGCGATGAGAGTTGGCATTGATGGTTTCGGTGAATGGGTAGTCTTTGAAATTCGCACTCATGATGACGTGTTTATAGGCACGTAATTTGGGCGGGGTAACCCTTGCCCTTTTCATTATCAGTGCGTTTTGTGAATGCAGCTTGTTTTTTTTATCTTCTTGACTGGTATAAATGCCATAACGGTTGAGGATGACATGGAAATCTTTATGTGTGTATAAGTTTACGAAGGCGTTTTTGTCGATGAAATTACCTTCCAATAAGAGGGTGTTTGAGTTCTGCGGGTCTGTTGTATGGGTAAACAGTGCGCCGCTAATATTATTTACAGCGTTAGGAAATTCTTCATGGGTGGTCGAATTTTTTAAATATAGTGCGTAGTAGTCAGTTTTCAGCGGTGTTGAGGAATCGGTGATGATAGAGCCCTTGCTCAGTTTAAGTTGAGTCGCTTTGGGGTCATCCAGTGCATCATTGGTTATCAGCGTGATAGTTGCGCCCTGCTGTTTAGTCAAGGTGACGCTGTACGGCTCTTGGAAACGGCCACTGAGAGTAGAAGAAAACACAAGTTCTTGGGTGTTTGAATCGAAGGAGACATTAGTATCGTCGGTGTTTTTTATTTTTTTCTGGTTCGTTTCAAAATTCCAATGTTCTTTGTTTTCAAAAATCATTTGCGACGCGATAGCAATCGTGTGCTCGGTTGGCGGCGCTATTTTGAACTGCAAGTTGCCTTGGTTCTTGCTTGCGAAGAGCGTGAGAAATTGCCTGGCCCTGTCAGGCAGCAATTCGCTGTAATACCCGTTAGTGCTGTGCGCCTCGCCCTTGAGTATGGCCTGTACTTTGGTCTTCTGGGACGGATCGAAGGGTTCCAGCAGCCGGTTTATTTCTTCGGCCACCTCTGAGCCGGGCAGCACGCTATAGCGTTCGGGGCTGCCGCCATCGGCGACGGTGGTGATAGTGAAGGACTGGTCGATATGAACGGCCTGGAAAAACCTGCCAATGAAATTATCCTGCTGTCTAGGATCTTTACGGCTGGTAGCGAGCACACTTAAGAAAAGTACGGGCGTGCTCTTGCTGTCGACGATTGCCACCGTTTGCGTAATGCTTTTGAGCAGCTCCGCGCTCGATGCGTTAACGTCTTCGGTCGCACAATATTGCTCAATGCACGCCTGGGGCACGCTCCAACTGCCATCATGTTTTTTATACGAGAAATTGAGCCGGAATTTGACATAGTGCGTGTTGATCCAATCGTCCAGATGGTCCTTTTCCTCCGAATCCCGTCGCGCCGGCTTAAACGAATTGGACGGGGTGGGTTTGATGCACTCGGCCCAGATGAAAAATAGCCGGCTATTGAAGTACACCGGCCGGATACTTTGCTCGGCGGTGGCGTCGGAGACCGACAGGTTGATTTTTTTCCAGTCTGACCAGGCATCCTGCAAGAGCACCGCGCCGGAGCGCCTGGACATGTCCAGCGAGCGCCAGTAATAGGTGTTTTCGGAGGTCGATTTACCGATGAAGTAATAAGTGCCGCTGTGCAGGTTGTTCAAGTCGGCGTCTATATAGCCGTTGAGCGTGCGTATGTTGGCGGTTTCCTCGAACCTGGCCAGATACTGCTGAACCGCCGTGGTGATGGTGTCCGCTTGAATTCGGTATTGGCTGAGGTCGTTTTGCAACTGTTGAAAACTGTCGGTCTTGTCCCGTCGTAACGTCGGGTCCAGATAGTTGGCCGGATGGTAATGCAATTGCTGACTGGCACTCCACAGCGGGTAGGTGTGCAACTGTTCGCGCCAGATCTTGCTTTGTTGCGCGGTCATGCCCTGATGGGCATAGCCCGGCTCCAGGCCCAGTTCAATACGGCTGATGTATTGCTGCAGGCTGGAAATGGCACAGGCTACCGGGCTGGTCGGCACGGCTTGGCTGACTTGTACGTCGAGTAGCCAATACGCGTAAAGGTCATCGGCATTGCCGATGGTTGCCTTAAGCGCATCAGGCACTTTATGGGTGAGGTAGTACGCGAGCATGGCGTCGCGCAGGCTTTCATTAAGCTGTTGGTCAAGCGAGTGAGACATGATCAGTCCTTGAGCAGGTCGGTAGAAAAAGGCGTGTTGACGAGAGAGGCATGGGCACTCGTGAGCGCCTCACCGACGGCCTTCCATTGAGCGAACGTCGAGTTGGTTTCAAGTTGGCTGGCTGCAATCAGCAGGGTGGCCGACAGGCCGGTTGCGGTGCTGGCTTGGCGGCAGCGCAGCAGCCAGTCCAGGCGATCCATGGAGGTAATGCGTGGAGGGTTCAGTTGGCTGCTGAAGACGGTTATTTCGCTGGCACTCCAGCCAAAAAGTCGGGCGAGATGCTCGCTGGTTTCTTCAGTGTTGTGTTGTGCCGCGCGATTGGGCCGCGCGTTGGCCTGTCCGAAGTAATCGAGAATTTGTCCTTCCGTCAGGCCAAAACGCTCAATGCAATGGTTGAACTGCTGAATGAGGCAGAGGGTGTGCGGGGTCAGTTCAAGGACCGAAGACGCTTGATAGCCACTGTCCAGCCAGTGCGGGTTTATCAGAAACTGATCAAGCGCCTGGCGGCTGAGCGGCAATTGCAGAACATCGACGGCGTGGGGGAGCAGCAATATCAGATAGCCGAGGGTTTGCAGGGGTGGGGCTGCAGGCGCGTGCAGGCGCAGGAAATGGCTGTGATGGTCATATTTTTGATGACCATTGGCACCGCCTGGCAGCTGGGGTACGGCGCGGATGATCTCTTTGAGGCGTAGATACAGCGCCCAGAACTCATTACGCACCGTCTCCATCAGGGTACGAAGCTTGGGTTTGGCGCTCTCGATATAGTAGGTTGTGCGATTAGTGTCCGAGCTGATGGCAATGGCGGACAGCGCTTCCTCGACCGCCACCTCAATGCTCGTGTTTGAGCGCATCCGTTGCAGTACTTGCTGGGCCAGGGCTTCCCAGTCCACGGCGGGCAAGCGAACTGCTTCATCAGCGGGTTGTTGGGGAAGTTCAAGCAGGTTCAGCTGTTTGGAGAGAGAAGCCTGATCGTAGGCCGCGAATTCTTTCAACAGCAGGTTGATGGCCGGGTCCTGGACCTGCTGATCGAGCAATAGCTGGTGCCTCAACAGTGACAGGCTGTTGCCATTCTCCTTGAGCCAACGGCTGGCCCATTCCAGGTGCATGAGCATATCGAGAAAGTCAGCCGCGCCCTTAGGCTTGCGTCTCAGCGTTGGGTGACGCAGTTGCGCAAGAAAGGGCGTCGCGCCGGGCAACTGCAGCAGTTGCTGGCATTCCATGACCGACAAGCCGAACAGCCGAGCGATTCGCGCTTGCCGATAGAGTGCGCTGACGGTCTCGACCGTGCGGGTTTCGGGCTCATCGGCGATCAGCAGTTGCAGCGAGTCCTGGGTGTCTTGCAGGCCCAGCGCGGCGCAGAGTTGTTGCCGGGTGGTTGCGTCGAATGCCTGCTCGTCCAGACACAGCGCAGGCAGGGCCGAACCCGCGCGGTTGAACACCTGATCGAACAACGACACGCGCTCACCCGAACCGTGAACGGGCAACTGATGGAGCCAGGCGGCAAACTCTTCGGCTTGCAGGCTGTAGCGCTTGCTCAGATAGCAAAAGACCCCCAGCGCCCGAAGGGTGTTATGGGTGATCAGCAGCGCGCGGTTGCTGGCGCCTTCGCAGCGCATCGCGCTGACCAGCAACGTGTCCAGTTGCGCGAAAGGCAGGCCGAGCCAGCGCTGCAGGCGAATCATCCGTTGCAGCCTGTCGAAGCGTTCAAGGCTCACGTTGACCAGCTTGGCGGGGGCGTCTTTGTTCAGGCTGATCGCGAGTGTGGGGGCAGATGCAAGCGCGCCGTTGATGTAACAGGCACCGTAAGTGAGGCCGGTGGGCTGTTTGCAGTTTGGCGATTGGCGCGGTGCTTGTGTCTGTTGTGCCAGCAACGCTTGAAGTTGTTCGGCATCCAGTTGCGTATGCTGCAGGAAATCAGTGACGTCTTCCGGCCCCTGTTCAGCCGTCCAGTTGAAGTACGTGCGATAGAAGGTTGGCGCGCCCTGCGCCGTTACCCAGTCTCTTTTCAGCAGGGCCTGTTGTTCAGGGCTCAGCCCGGATAACAGGCATTGCACCTCATTGTTGCGGGTAACGACTTGCCCGTAAGTGCTGGTTGCTCCCGCCAGGGGCAACTGGCGACTGATGCGATAGTTCAACTCACCCAACATCGGCTTGTCGCCCGACAAGCCCAGCCGGCATTGCTGGTGGTGGAAATGATACGGCAACGAAAACGGGTACCAGCTGTTGCTCAGCAGCGAGTAGGCGTCGTTGGCGTTTGCGATATTGCTGAGCAAGGTCTGATTGATGATCGACAACATGGGCACCTGGCCCGTAACGCTGTGTTGGTCGATCAACAGGTCCTTGAGGTCTGCACGCCGGACCGACAGTTTGAGCACGTCGGCCCCCTTGGCATTCTGTTCCAGTTGCAGGGCGAACAGATAAAGCGCGCGCAGGTAGGCAGCCGGCGAATCGACTGCGGCAATGGACGCGTTGGCGCAGAACTGTTCGCGATTTTCGTTGAACAAGGCCTGGTAGGTGGCATCGGTATCGGCGGCGACATCGCGTTTAGCGCGCAGGGTAGGGCGCTGCGACGAGACCTGCTGTTCGCGAAACAACCTTTCCAGTTGCGCTGCAGCGCTCTTGGCCTTGCGGTATACCGCGTGGGCATCGTCATCGTTGCAGGTGGCCAGTTGCTCTGCGAAGGCCTTTTCGCTGAGGCGCACGATGTCGAATACCGAATGAATGTCGAGGCGCTGCAGCGCGGTGTTGAAATCGTCCCGACCCGGGGCGGGAGGGTGTGCGTGATCAATCAGTTGAGCGAGCAAGGAGCTGCTGTCGGCTTGCATATTCATACGTTCCTTCACGCCTGCCGATGGGGCCGGCGGGCAATGAAAAACGCTATCACGCAGGTTAACGGGGCCAGGCATAGCTATTTACAGGCATCGTCGGCCCCCGCCGGTTGAGGCATCCATACACCGATACCACCTCTGTGCAGGCATGAACCCTAGGCTTTGCTGACCATTGTGCAATTGAGGTCATGTGATCATGTCTGCTTCACTTCATCGAAACACGCCCTCGCTTGCGGCCTTCGACCCCCGTGGATTGACCGTGCGCAGCGTCGCTTATCTGTGCGCTACCTCCCAGGCTGCGCCGACGGCTCGTGTCAGGCGTCAGGTCTATGGGGCCAGCGGCCTGTTGCTTGAGCAGTGGGACCCGCGCCTTTCTACCCTTAAATCGCGCGAACCGTTGACCGAGGCCAATCAGGCCTCGGTGTACAGCCTGTCTGGTAGCTTGGTCCGCAGCAACGATGTGGACGCCGGCATGCGGCTGATGCTGGCGGCGCCCTCGGGACAGCTGTTGCATGCCTGGGACGGCCGCGGTGCCTATCAGCGCCACGACTACGACACCTTGCAGCGTCCGGTGGCGGTGTTCGAACAAACTGCCGACGAAGCGCGACTCCGGTGTGTCGAACGCCTGGTGTATGCCGCGCCAACGCCTGAGCACCGCGCACTTAACCGCAGTGGCCGCCTGGTACGCCATGCCGACCCGGCGGGCACGCAGGTGTTCGACGCCTATGGGATGACCGGGCAGGTGCTGCGCCAAATCCGGCGGTTTCGCGAGGCCCCGGGCACTGTTGACTGGCCGCTTGCCCCGGCCGATCAGGACCAGCAACTGCAACCTGAGCTTTACACCACACGCTGGGCGTTTGACGCCCTGGGTGCCACGGTGGAACAGCTCGACGCCAAGGGCAATGCCCGACAGTTCGCCTATGGGCTGGACGGGCAGGCGAAAAATATTCACCTCACCTTGAAGAGTGGTACGCGCAAGACCGTGGTAGAGGGCTACGTCTACACTGCCGCCGGCCAGGTGGAGACGGCCCTGCTGGGCAATGGCGTGAGTAGCCTGGCCACCTATCGGGCCGAGGATGGCCGTATGCGCCGGCTGATGGCGTACCGCAAAAACGAGCGGGCGGCGCCGCTACAGGATTTGAGCTACGACTATGATCCCGTGGGAAATGTTTCAAGCCTGCAGGATCAGGCACAACCGACCAGGTGGAGCCACAACACGCAAGTAGCTGCCTCCTATCGCTATGAGTACAACTCGCTGTACCAACTGACCCAGGCCACAGGCCGGGAAAGTACTGCCGCCGCCATCGGCCCGGCACTGCCCGCGCGTATTTCGTTCGGTTCGACCGACGCCGGTTTATGGCGCAACTATACCCAGCACTATGCCTATGACGAGGGGGGCAACCTGACCCGGCTGCGTCATGTGCCGTCCAGTGGTGTCGGCTATACCCGCGACATGCAGGTCGCAACTGGCAGTAATCGTGCGTTGTCGAGCGAGCATCCGGTTGGCGAGTGGGCGCAGGGTTTTGATGCCAATGGCAATCAGCAACAGCTGGGACGTGGCCTGCCGATGGCGTGGAACGTGCGTAATCAGTTGACCAAGGTCACGACGATTCTGCGAGAGGAGGGGGACCCGGATGAGGAGGCCTATGTGTACGCAGGCGACGGCCAGCGCGCGCTCAAGCTCACGCACCAGCAGGTCGCCGGCAGCCGGCAGACGGCGCGTGTGTATTACCTGCCAGGCCTGGAAATTCGCCATCGACCGTTGCGCCGGCTGAGTGTTGTGCGTCTTGAAGTGGCGCGGTGCACGGTTGAGGTCTTGCAATGGGAGCTGGGGCTCGATGAGGGAGCAGCCGATGCAACCCTGCGTTTTTGCCTGACGGATCAGCAATCGAGTCATGGGCTGGAGTTGGGCGAACAGGCAGAGTTATTGAGCCAGGAGAGTTATTTTCCCTATGGAGGGACGGCGTGGTGGGCATCGCGCAGCGAGGTGGAGGGTCGCTACAAGACGCGCCGATATTCAGGCAAAGAGCGGGACAGCAGCGGCTTGTATTACTACGGTTTCCGCTACTACGCCCCTTGGTTACAGCGCTGGATAAACCCCGACCCCCTAGGGGGCGGGGCAGAGTTGAATCCCTATCTCATGGCGTTCAACAACCCGATGACATTCGTTGATTCAATGGGGCTGCTGCCGGCCGATGTGGAAAATACCCAAATACAGGGCGGTACTGTAATCCTCCTGCTTTTGGTCTTGCTGGGCCTGGGCGTGGGGGCGCTGCTTGGGAATGCGACGGTGGGGGCTTCCATCGGGGCTCTGGTGGGCGGTGTACTGTTTGGCACCAGTCGCCTGAATGCCTATCTGCAAATGCAACCGCAGGCCGTGGCAAGGGCTGCGGAACAAGTGGAGGAACAATTCGCCAGGGATATTTCGGAGATGGCGATCAAGTTGGCGCAGCGGGCGCGGTTGAGTCACGAAGAAACGGAGCGGTTGGTGAATTTTGCCTATGCACGCCGCCCTGCCGAGGGAGGCATGTCCCTTTACCTCAATGCATCGGAAGGGGACATCTATGGCTATGCGGGGCCTGTGGGTGAATCGGCGGGCGTCGAGGGCATACTGATGGACAGTCGTAACCCGATGCCTGAGTTGAAACGCATGGGCTATGGCGCGGTACTGCTGCGAAGACCAGGGCGTGAGTCCGCTGCCGCGAGCGGTCAGCCGGCGGGGGCAAGCACGTTCGAGGTGGGGGCGACGACACAGGTTGCCGGTTCCAGTCGCGCACGCGGTGGTCGGCAAGCGCAGGCCCAACTGCCGATGAGGGCGCCGAGGGCGATAAGAGGCGCTGCTCCACGGATGCAGATCAATACCGAGGTACTTGGAGATATCAGTTCGTCGAGCCGCGAGGACCGCAGTATCGCCCTTACCCTCAGTCATTTGCGGGAAGGTCGTTTTGGCGCGGTTCATTGGCATCTCCACAGAGATCAACTGTGGTCTGCTGACTTGCACGGTTACGCCGCTTCTCGTGGTCGCAGTGCCTATCGTTTGATGTTCAAACACCTCGGCGGCCAGAAGTACCGAGTGGAGGGCGTACGCAACCCACACCGCTGAAGCCGATCGCCGCCAGGATGTTGAGGCAATATCAGCGGCTGTGTGTCGATGCGGCGGCGGCGTGGTTTTGCTAGAATGCGCGCCGCGCCGCCTGGCCGGCGCGTTTTTTTATCCGGTTCACCCCTTACGAGGGTAGCCACCTGGAGAGAACACCCATGACCCAACCTATCGTCGTGGCGGCACTGTACAAGTTCGTCACCCTTGAAGATTACGTCGCCCTGCGCGAGCCACTGTTGCAGGCGATGGTCGACAACGGCATCAAAGGCACGTTGCTGATCGCCGAGGAAGGCATCAACGGCACTGTTTCCGGTAGCCGCGAAGGCATCGATGGCCTGATGGCCTGGCTGAAGAACGATCCACGCATGGACGACATCGACCACAAAGAGTCGTATTGCGACGAGCAGCCGTTCTACCGCACCAAGGTCAAGCTCAAGAAAGAAATCGTGACCCTGGGCGTCGACGGCGTCGACCCGAACAAACAGGTCGGCACCTACGTCGATCCAAAAGACTGGAACGCGCTGATCAGCGACCCCGAAGTGCTGTTGATCGACACCCGCAACGACTACGAAGTGTCGATTGGCACCTTTGAAGGCGCGATCGACCCGAAAACCACCAGTTTTCGCGAATTCCCCGACTACATCAAAGCCAACTTCGACCCGGCCAGGCACAAGAAAGTCGCCATGTTCTGCACCGGTGGCATTCGCTGCGAGAAAGCCTCGAGCTTTATGCTCAGTGAAGGCTTCGACGAGGTCTATCATCTCAAGGGCGGCATCCTCAAATACCTCGAAGAAGTGCCGCAGGAAGAGACCAAGTGGCAGGGCGACTGCTTTGTTTTCGACAATCGCGTGACGGTGCGCCACGACTTGAGCGAAGGCGACTACGATCAATGTCATGCCTGCCGCACACCGGTCAGCGTAGAAGACCGCGCGTCCGAGCACTACGTGGCCGGCATCAGTTGCCCGCATTGCTGGGATAAGCTGCCGGAGAAAACCCGTCGCAGCGCCATCGACCGGCAAAAGCAGATCGAACTGGCCAAGGCCCGCAACATGCCGCACCCGATTGGCTTCAACTACAAGCAAACCCCTTCCGAGGCTTGAACCATGCCCGCGCGCCTGCTCTATGTGATGGACCCGATGTGTTCCTGGTGCTGGGGCTTTTCCCCAGTGGCGCAGGCGCTGGTTGAGCAGGCCCGGGCGAGCGGTGTGGAGTTGCACCTGGTGGTGGGTGGCTTGCGCACCGGCAGCGGCGCGGCGCTGGAGCCGAACACCCGGCGCTATATCCTCGAGCACTGGCAGGCGGTGACTGACGCCACCGGCCAGCCGTTCAAGCGCGAAGGCGCGCTGCCCGATGGGTTTGTCTATGACACCGAGCCTGCGTGCCGCGCCATCGTCACTGCGCGCAGCCTGGCGCCCGATTGCGCCTGGAAGCTGCTTGGGCTGATCCAGCACGCGTTCTATGTAGAAGGCCGCGACGTCACCTCTGCCCATGTGCTGGTGGAACTGGCCGAGCAGGCCGGTATTCCGCGTATCGAGTTTGCCGGCGAGTTCGACCGCGCCGAACAGCACGCCGCCACGGCCGCCGATTTCACCTGGGTACAGGACCTGGGCATCGCAGGCTTCCCGACCTTGCTGGCCGAGCGCAATGGCCAGTTGGCGCTGCTGACCAATGGCTACCAGCCCTTGTCCGAATTGTCGCCATTGCTGGGGCGATGGCTGGAGCGCGCCACCTGTGCATGATCAGCCCGACACGCCTGAACCCAAGCGCACCGACCGCCTGACCTGGGCGGAAATTCGCCGCTTGGCCCTGCGCCACAGGAAATCCCTGTGGATCGCCAACAGCGTGGCCGTGCTCGCGACCTTGTGCAGCGTACCCATCCCGTTGCTGTTACCGCTGTTGGTCGACGAAGTGCTGTTGGGCCGTGGCGATGCCGCGCTCAAGGTGATGAACCACGCCTTGCCGCTGGGCTGGCAGCAGGCCGCCGGTTATATCGGCCTGATGCTGGTGATCACCCTGGCCCTGCGCTGCGGCGCGCTGGTGTTCAACGTGGTGCAGGCGCGGCTGTTTGCGCGATTGGCCAAGGACATCGTCTACCGCATCCGCGTGCGGCTGATCGAGCGGCTCAAGCGCATCTCCCTCGGCGAATACGAAAGCCTGGGCAGCGGCACGGTGACCACCCACTTGGTCACCGACCTGGACACACTGGACAAATTCGTCGGCGAAACCCTCAGCCGCTTTCTGGTGGCGATGCTGACCCTGGTTGGCACCTCGGCCATCCTGGTGTGGATGCACTGGCAACTGGCGCTGTTGATCCTGCTGTTCAACCCGCTGGTGATCTACGCCACGGTGCAGTTGGGCAAGCGCGTCAAACACTTGAAGAAACTGGAAAACGACAGCACCTCGCGCTTCACCCAGGCGCTGACCGAAACCCTGGACGCCATCCAGGAAGTGCGCGCCGGTAACCGCCAGGGCTTTTTCCTCGGGCGTCTGGGCCAGCGTGCCCAGGAAGTGCGCGACTACGCCATTCACTCGCAATGGAAGACCGACGCGTCCAGCCGTGCCAGTGGCTTGCTGTTCCAGTTCGGCATCGACATTTTTCGCGCAGCGGCGATGCTCACCGTGCTGTTTTCCGACCTGTCCATCGGCCAGATGCTGGCGGTGTTCAGCTACCTGTGGTTCATGATCGGCCCGGTGGAGCAATTGCTGAACCTGCAATATGCCTACTACGCGGCAGGCGGCGCGTTGACGCGCATCAACGAGCTGCTGGCCCGCGCCGACGAGCCGCAGTACGCCGGGGGGACCGATCCGTTCACCGGGCGTGCAACCGTTGGCATCGACGTGCGCGGCCTGGACTTCGGCTACGGCGATGACCTGGTGCTCGACCAATTGAACCTGGCCATCGCACCGGGGGAAAAGGTGGCGATTGTCGGCGCCAGCGGCGGCGGCAAAAGTACCCTGGTGCAACTGTTGCTGGGCCTCTACACACCCCAGGCCGGCAGTATCCGTTTTGGCGGCGCGACCCAGCAGGACATCGGCCTGGCGACTATTCGCGAAAACGTCGCGGTGGTGCTGCAACACCCGGCACTGTTCAACGATACCGTGCGCGCCAACCTGACAATGGGCCGCGAGCGTACGGATCAGGCGTGCTGGCAGGCGCTGGAAATAGCCCAGTTGGAGGCGACCGTCAAGGCATTGCCGTTGGGCCTGGACAGCATAGTGGGTCGCTCTGGCGTGCGCTTTTCCGGCGGCCAGCGGCAACGCCTGGCCATCGCGCGCATGGTGCTGGCCGAGCCCAAGGTGGTGATCCTGGATGAAGCCACCTCGGCTCTGGACGCGGCCACCGAGTACAACCTGCACCAGGCACTGGCGCGGTTTCTCAGCGGGCGTACTACACTGATCATCGCCCACCGCCTTTCAGCGGTGAAACAGGCGGATCGGGTGTTGGTGTTCGATGGCGGGCGTATCGCCGAGGATGGCGACCATCAGCAATTGATTGCCGACGGGGGGCTGTACGCCAAATTGTATGGACACTTGCAACAAGTGCGGTGATTTGGCTTAGGTTGTGCGATCGGGAGCGGATTTTCGCGTGCGTATTGAGCTGTGCATGTGCAAGGGACTTCATGAAGCAAAAGCGGACTCTCGGAACGCCACGGTTGCTGGGCATTGTCTGGCCCTTCATTGCCGTCGTGCTGTTCCAGGCATTGTTAGGCTGCGTCAGTCTCTACGTGCTCTCGGCGGTGCGTGGCTATGTGGCTGGCGAAAGTCTGTGGTCCAAGGGCCAGAAGGACGCCATCTACTACCTGACCCTTTACGCCGATAACCGCGAAGCCGCCACTTACCTCAAATATCAGCAAGCGATTGCCGTGCCCCAGGGCGGGCATGAATTGCGCGTTGCGTTGGACCGTCCCACCCCGGATATCCCCGCCGCACGCCAGGGCATCATCAAGGGTGGCAACCACCCGGACGACGTCTCCAGCCTGATCTGGCTGTACCTCAACTTCCGCCATTTCAGTTACCTGGAAAAAGCCATCGAACTCTGGACGGTGGGCGACGGCTACTTGTTGCAGCTGGACGACCTCGCCCAGGCAATGCATGGCGCCGTTGCTGCTGATCGGGTCAATGCTGACGATGTGCGCCTGTGGAAGGCGCGCATCACGGCCATCAACGAAGGTGTGACACCGGCGGCCAAGGCGTTCAGTGATGCCTTGGGTGAAGGGTCGCGGATGATCCTGCGCCTGTTGTTGATCACCAACTTGGCCACGGCCCTGGGCCTGATCGTGTTGGCGTTGCTGCGCACGCACAAGTTGCTGACCCAGCGTCATGCGTTTGCCGATGCCCTGCAGGCGGAGAAGGAGCGGGCGCAGATTACCCTGGAGTCGATCGGCGACGGTGTCATCACCACCGACGTGGACGGTGCGATTGCCTACATGAACCCCGCCGCCGAAGCGTTGACCCACTGGCAGTCGGCCCAGGCCCAGGGCCTGCCGCTGGCGGCGTTGTTCAAGTTGCTGGATGAAAACGCCGAGCCGGACGGCTTCACCCTGATCGAGCACATCATCAAGGGCGAACTCAGTGGCGGCAGTGAACATTCCAAGTTGATCCAGCGCCTGGACGGCAGCACCGTTTCCGTGACCCTGGTGGGCGCGCCGATTCGCAGCGCCGGCAAGGTCAGTGGCGCGGTGCTGGTGCTGCATGACATGACCCAGGAGCGCCAGTACATCGCCAACCTGTCCTGGCAGGCGACCCATGACGCCCTGACCGGCCTGGCCAATCGCCGTGAATTCGAATACCGCCTGGAGCAGGTGCTGCAGCAGGTAGCGCGCCAGCAAAACGGCCGCCATGCCTTGATGTTTCTCGATCTGGACCAGTTCAAACTGGTCAATGACACCTGCGGCCACGCTGCGGGCGACGAGTTGCTGCGGCACATTTGTGCGTTGCTGCAATCGGACTTGCGCGAAGGCGATACCCTGGCGCGGCTGGGCGGCGATGAGTTTGGCATCCTCCTGGAGAATTGCCCGGCGCCGGTGGCCGAGAAGATCGCCGAGAGCCTGCGTCACACCGTGCAGAACCTGCATTTTGTGTGGAAGGGCCGGCCGTTCATGACCACCGTCAGCATCGGCCTGGTGCATATCTCACACACCCCGACCACCCTGGAAACGTCCCTGCGCGCCGCCGATATGGCGTGCTACATGGCCAAGGAAAAGGGGCGTAACCGGGTGCAGGTGTATCACGCCGATGACTCGGAGCTGTCCCTGCGCTTTGGTGAAATGGCCTGGGTACAGCGCTTGCACATGGCGTTGGAAGAGAATCGGTTTTGCCTGTACTCCCAGGAAATCTCGCCTCTGGGCCATACCGAAGCGGGCAATGGGCACATCGAAATTCTCCTGCGGCTGCACGACGAGGCGGGGCGAATCATTCTGCCCGACAGTTTTATTCCGGCGGCCGAGCGTTACGGCTTGATGACTTCCCTGGACCGGTGGGTGGTGGAGAACGTCTTCAAGATCATCGCGCGTTGCATGCACGAGCGTCCGGGCCGACCTATGGCCATGTGTGCGATTAATCTGTCAGGAATAACCATTGGCGATGACGATTTTCTTGGTTTTTTACGTGAGAAATTCGGCACTTACAACATCCCTCCGGAAATGATTTGTTTTGAAATAACCGAGACAAGCGCTATCGCCAATTTAGGCAGTGCCATTCGTTTTATTAATGAACTCAAAGCGTTAGGTTGTCATTTTTCCCTGGATGACTTTTGTGCCGGAATGTCCTCGTTCGCCTATCTCAAACATTTACCTGTAGACTTCCTGAAGATCGATGGAAGTTTCGTAAAGGATATGCTGGACGACCCGATTAACCGCGCCATGGTCGAAGTGATCAATCACATAGGCCATGTGATGGGTAAGCGCACTATCGCCGAGTTTGTTGAAACGTCGCAGATCGAACAGGCATTACTTGAGATAGGCGTGGACTACGCTCAGGGCTATCTGATTGAACGTCCGCAATTGTTTACCTTCGATAGCCTGCAATGCCGACCTGCGCGGCCGCAGCCCCTGTTATTCAAGGCGCCCGGCACATTCCGCTGAAACTTTGCTGGTCTGTACATCACACTTAAAAAGGAGCCCTACAGTGATCGACACCTTCAACAGAACCGGCCCGCTTATGGAAGCCTCGAGTTATCCCGCCTGGGCGCAGCAATTGATCCTGGACTGTAGCGAGAGCAAGCGTCGGGTTGTCGAACACGAACTGTACCAACGCATGCGCGATAACACGCTCAGCGCCAAGACCATGCGCCACTACCTGATCGGTGGCTGGCCCGTGGTGGAGCAGTTCGCCTTGTACATGGCACAGAACCTCACCAAGACCAAGTTTGCCCGCCATCCGGGGGAGGACATGGCGCGTCGTTGGCTGATGCGCAATATCCGCGTGGAATTGAACCACGCCGATTATTGGGTGCATTGGGCACGTGCCCACGGCGTCAGTCTTGAAGAGCTGCAGGCACAGGATGTGCCACCGGAGTTGCACGCATTGAGTCATTGGTGTTGGCACACCAGTTCGGCGGATTCGTTGATCGTTGCGATTGCCGCCACCAACTACGCCATCGAGGGCGCCACTGGCGAGTGGTCTGCCGTGGTCTGTTCCACCGGCGTGTATGCTGCCGCCTTCCCGGAGGAAGAACGCAAGCGCGCGATGAAGTGGCTGAAGATGCACGCCCAGTATGATGACGCGCACCCTTGGGAAGCCCTGGAAATCATCTGCACACTGGCCGGCACGAACCCGAGCAAGGCCCTGCAGGTGGAGTTGCGCCAGGCGGTGTGCAAGAGCTACGACTATATGTACCTGTTCCTGGAAAGCTGCATGCGCCTGGAACAAGAGAAAGAAAAGGCGCCCGTACTCGTTCGTGAGCGCCAGGCGCGCGTCGCCAGCGAGGCGTGATGCACCCGTGATGGCGGGGTTTTACCCCGCCATTGCCAAGCGGTTGCGGCCTTCGCGCTTGGCCACGTACAAGGCATTGTCGGCCCGGCGCAGCAGGCTTTCCGCCGACTCGGCCGCCAATAACGTCGAACAGCCAAGGCTCACCGTCAAGTCGACCCGCGTACCCTCCACCCAGTAATCATGGGCTTGTGCCGCCTGGCGCAGGCGCTCGCCGACCATCCGCGCCGCATCGCGCCCGGTGTTGGAGAGCAGGATCAGAAATTCTTCCCCGCCGAATCGAAACACCATGTCCACGTTGCGCAACTGGCTTTTGATCGCTGCGGCCACGGCGCGCAATACGCTGTCGCCGGCGGCATGACCATGGGTGTCATTGATCTTCTTGAAGTGATCGATGTCCAGCATCAACAGGGACAGCGGGTGCATATGGCGCCGAGCCATGTCAATTTCCCGTTGCAGGGTCTGGTCCATGGCCACGCGGTTGCCGGTTTCGGTCAAAGGATCGCGCAGGGCACTGCGGGTGGCGGCGCGGTAGAGCAGGGCGTTGCGCATTGGGTAAAGCAACGTTGCGAGCAGGGACTCGAGCTGGCCCAGTTCCTCTTCGAGGAAGCGTTGGTTGCGACGGAACACCAGCTCACCCAAGTGCTCGCCCTCATGGCTCAAGGTGTAGCTCACCGAATGATGGCCGCGATGGCCGAACTCCAGGCGCAGGTCGCTGATCGCGTAGCGGTATTGCAGCGCGTCCAGCGGCACCAGGCGTTGCACTTCACGGAAGAACAAGCCGAGGATGCGTTCCGGTTCCAGGCTGGTCTGCAATTGCTGGTTCAGTTGCTGGCGAAGCTGACCGAGGGTGGCGGGGCGATGGGGGCGAAGGGACGGCTGACCAAACCCCAGGCGTTGCAATTTGGCACTGTCAAAGTCAATTGCGTTGGTCTGGGTCGGTGTTTTCATACGTAGGCGGCCTCTAAGCACATGACTGTCTTACAGGCGGGATGAGAGTGGCAAGTGCCAAGCGTCTTACTGTTCCTTCAGTTCCGTAAAACATTGGAAACAGTTTAGACCGCTTTACGCCGGGTTATAAGCCCAGGGCACTGCCACACGTCTTGTCATCGCTTGACCTGCGTGAGTGGGTTAGAGCCAGATTCGTGCCAATCGTTTGAATTAATAAATACCTATATAAATCAATGAACTGATTTTTCATGAAAGCCGTCGACAAACAGTCGCGTCATTTCTCTGACTAATATTGAATGTTTGAAGAGGAGGTTACCAACGTAGAACGGTCAATCTGCGCGATGGAAGTGACCCCTGTCAGCGTCATGGCGACGCGCATTTCCTTGGCGAATATCTCCAGCAGGTTTTCCACGCCGTGCTGGCCATCGGCGGCCAGCGCATACACCGCGGAGCGCCCCAGCAGGCAGGCCTTGGCGCCGAGCGCGAGCATGCGCACCACGTCGAGCCCGGAACGAATGCCGGAATCCACCAGCACGGTGAGGTCATCGCCAACGGCCTCGGCAATCGGCGGCAACGCTTTGGCGGTCGACAGCACGCCATCGAGCTGGCGGCCGCCATGGTTGGAGACCACGATGCCGTCGGCGCCGAAACTTACGGCATCCTTGGCATCCTGCGGGTCCAGAATGCCTTTGATGATCATCGGGCCCTTCCAGAAGTCGCGGATCCACTCCAGGTCTTTCCAACTGATCGACGGGTCGAAGTTGGTGGCCAGCCAGCCGATGTAGTCTTCCAGGTGCGTGGGTTTGCCCAGGTACCTGGAAATATTGCCGAGGTCGTGGGGGCGGCCCATCAAGCCCACATCGAACGCCCACTGCGGCTTAGTCACGGCCTGCAATATCCGCCGTTGCGCCGCATACGGCCCGGACATGCCCGAATGCGCATCACGGTAACGCGCGCCGGGGGTTGGCATGTCAACGGTGAACACCAGTGTCGTCACGCCTGCCGCCTGCGCCCGCTCCAAGGCATTGCGCATAAAGCCGCGATCCTTGAGCACATACAGCTGGAACCAGATCGACTGCGGGCTTTGCGAGGCGACTTCCTCGATCGGGCACACCGACACCGTCGACAGGCAGAAGGGCACACCGGCGTTCGCCGCCGCCTTGGCTGCTTGCACTTCTCCGCGTCGTGCATACATGCCCGTCAAGCCGACCGGGCTGAGAATGACCGGCATGGCCAGCTCCTGGCCAAATAGCGAGGTCTTCAAACTCAGGTTGTCGACATTGCGCAAGATGCGCTGGCGCAGGCTGATCTCTGCCAGGTCCGAGCTATTGGCGCGCAGGGTGTGTTCGGCATAGGCGCCGCCATCGATATAGTCGAACAGAAAGCGCGGTAACTTGCGCTTGGCGGCAGCACGGTAATCGGAGGCGGACGAAATAATCATGGCATGGGCTCCACTCGGCAAAGTGGCCCACGATAAGCAAAGTTATGGCATGATAAAAACAACTTTTATCGCTGCAATCCAGTCGCAAAAGGAATACTGATGAACCTGCGAACCCTGCGAGCGTTTGTCGAAGTGGTGCGCCAGGGCGGTTTTTCCCAGGCGGCCGAGGTGGTATCCCTGACCCAGTCCACGGTCAGCAAGGCGGTCAAGACCCTCGAAGAGGAGTTGGGCACACCGCTGCTCAATCGTCTTGGCCACAAGAACGAACTCACCGCCGCCGGCGAAATTACCTACCGCCGCGCCCTGGTGCTGCTTGCCGAACACAATGACCTGGTGGTGGAGATCAACGACCTGCGCGGTCTCAAGCGCGGCGTGCTGCGCATCGGTCTGCCACCGGTAGGTTGCGGCGTACTGTTTGCGACAATGTTCGCCACCTACCGCACGCGCTACCCCGACATCGACATCGAACTCACCGAATACGGCAGCAAAAAACTGCGCGAATGCCTGGAAGCCGGGGAGGTTGACCTGGCGGCCCTGCTGCTGCCGGTGGATGAAGGCTTCGACTACCAGCCTGTACGCAACGAACCGTTGATCGCCGTATTACCTGTCAGCCACCCATTGGCGCGCCGCGAACGCATCGACTTCACCGACCTGGCAGACTCGCCGTTCATCTTGTTCGAAGCCGGTTTCGCCCTCAACGCGAAAATCCTCGCCGCCTGCGAACGCAAGAGCGTAGTGCCAAAGGTGACTGCTCGTAGCGGGCAGATCGACTTTATCGTCGACCTGGTCACCGCCGGCCTGGGCGTCGCCTTCCTGCCACGGATGCTGGCGCACACACACCAACACGCCGGCATCGCATTGATCCCCTTGGACGAGCCCCACACTGACTGGCATATCGCCCTGGCTTGGCGCGCCAGTGCCCACTTACCACCCGCTGCGCGCGCCTGGCTGGAACTGGCCAGGGAGCAGGCGGTTTCGACCAGTCATCCTGCCACGTTGTGACACACGTCAGAGGAGGCTTGACTTCTTCTTTTTAATCAGTAACATACGGCGCATTCCGCGATAGCTCAGTTGGTAGAGCAAATGACTGTTAATCATTGGGTCCCTGGTTCGAGTCCAGGTCGTGGAGCCAGATAGAGAAAAGCCTGCAGAGATGCAGGCTTTTTTTTGCTTGAAATTTGACCCGGCAACAGCGGGTACCAGAACGACCGCGCCTGCCCGCCATCGCTCTGGGTTTATACTGGCCAGCTTCAAACACATTGAGGTCCCCATGAGCACTTCCCTTTCCCTGACCCGGGCGCGCAAGCCGTTCGCGCCATTAGTGGCCTTTATCGTCCTGATGGCGGGCGCCGTATTCCTGCAAAACACAGTGGGTGTGCGCCAGGTGTTGTTGCTGGTCGTCGGCGCCGCATTGGGCTTGACGCTGTACCACGCCGCCTTTGGTTTTACCTCGGCCTGGCGCGTGTTTATCAATGATCGGCGCGGCGCCGGCTTGCGCGCGCAGATGGTGATGCTGGCGGTGGCGGTCTTGTTGTTCTTCCCGGCGCTGGGCGCGGGCACCTTGTTCGGCCAGCCGGTGGTCGGGCTGGTGGCGCCGGCCGGGGTGTCGGTGGTATTCGGCGCGTTTATCTTCGGCATCGGCATGCAGCTGGGCGGCGGGTGCGCGTCAGGTACCCTGTTCACCGTGGGCGGCGGTAATGCGCGCATGCTGGTGACTCTGCTGTTTTTTATCTGCGGATCGTTGATCGCCACCCACCACGTTGACTGGTGGTTTGCCCTGCCGTCGTTCCCGCCTGTTTCAATCGTCAAAAGTTTCGGCGTATTGCCGGCGTTGCTCCTGAGCCTGGCTGTGTTCGCGCTCATTGCGTGGGTGACCGTGCGCCTGGAGAAGCGCCGCCATGGCCAACTTGAAGCCGGCGTGACCAGCGAACATCGGGGGCTGCGTCGCTTCCTGCGCGGGCCGTGGCCGTTGGTGTGGGGGGCGATTGGCTTGGCCTTGCTCAACTACGCCACGCTGGCTTTGGCCGGGCGGCCATGGGGCATTACTTCAGCGTTCGCGCTGTGGGGCGCCAAGGTGGCGAGCGGGCTGGGGGTGGACGTGGCCAGTTGGGCGTTCTGGCAGGTGCCGGGCAATGCCAAGGCCCTGGCCGCACCGGTTTGGGAAGACATCACCAGCGTCATGGACATCGGCATTATTCTTGGCGCGCTGTTGGCCGCCGGCCTGGCCGGGCGTTTCGCGCCGAGCTTGAAGATCCCGGCGCGCTCGTTGATCGCGGCGGTCATCGGCGGCTTGCTGCTCGGGTATGGTTCGCGCCTGGCGTACGGCTGCAACATTGGCGCCTACTTCAGCGGCATTGCCTCGGGGAGCTTGCATGGTTGGCTGTGGCTGGTGGCGGCGTTTATCGGCAATAGCGTGGGCGTACGCCTGCGACCGTTTTTCTTCGCCGGCGAACGGCCTCAGGTAGCCCTGAGTGGTTGCTGAACGAGCGGTGCATATTTGGCTGGCTGGCAGCTGCGACGTCATGGCATGGTATGTATGTCCGAATCGGTCCTGAACCGGTCCGCCTTGCGCCTGTTGTGCATCCGGCAGGGTCTTTACCATGGCTTGCAACACTGCCTCCATACATAAGCCAAAAGGACCCGCCATGAACCGCAAAGCCCTGATCGTGATTGATGCCCAGCATTCTTTCCGTCATTCACCCTACTGGTCCGAAAACGACCTGCCGGATTACCTGGCAAACCAGCAGGCCCTCATCGACGGCTGTGTTCAGCAGGGCATCCCGGTGGTACAAGTCTTTCATGTGGAAGACCAAGGGCACTTTTCGATGGCATCGGGTAACGTCAAGACATTGAGCGAGTTATCGATCGATCCGCAGCTGGTCATTCATAAGCACTACCACAGCGCCTTCGCCGGTACATCGCTGGCCGCGCGCCTCACGCAGATGGGCGTCACCACATTGATCATCAGTGGTATTCGTACTGAACAGTGCTGTGAAACCACCACGCGGCAGGCTTCTGACAGCGGTTTTAACGTCGACTTCGTCAGTGAGGCTACGCTGACCTTCCCGATGACCCACGCACGCAGCGGCCGGGTGTACACCTTGGCGGAGATACGCGAGCGTACGGAGCTGGTGCTGGAGGATCGGTTTGCGCGCATCGTCACCGTCGCCCAGGCATTGGCGGGGTGAATCCATGAGCGTGCCGGTGCTGTTCGTGCTGTTGCCCAATGTGCTGATGCTCGACCTGGCGGGGCCTGCCGAAGTGCTGCGCCTGGCCGCGCAGGCCGACGACCCGGCGGCGGTGGATTTCGAGCTGCAGTACGTCAGCCCGGTGGAATCCCTGCACAGCTCCATCGGTTTGCCGTTAACCGGTCTGGCGCCCTTGCCGACCCGCTTGGCGCCGGGCACCCTGGTGGTGTTGGTCGGCTCCAGCATGAAGGTGGACAAAGCACGCCAGCAGGCCTTCGAATCCGCCAGCGACAGCCTGGTGCAGTGGCTGCAGACGGTGTTCGCGCCCTCTGCCGAGCGTTTGATATGCGTGTGCGCCGGTGCGCTGACTGCCGCCCGTGCCGGCCTGCTCGACGGGCGCCAATGCACCACGCACCATACGCTGTGCGCCACCCTCCAGGCCCTCGCGCCCAAGGCCCGGGTCCTGGAAAACCGGCTGTACGTCACCGATGGTCGGGTCAGTTGCAGCGCCGGGATCACCGCCGGTATCGATATGATGCTGCACTTGATCGCCGAGCGTGCCGGGCCAAGGCTGGCCTGCGCCGTCGCACGGGACATGGTGGTGTACCTGCGTCGCAGCGGCGCAGACCCGCAGTTATCGCCGTGGATAGCCGGACGTAATCACCTGCACCCGGCAGTCCATCGTGTACAAGACGCCATTGCTGCCGCCCCCTGCGACGCCTGGACCGTCACCCGCATGGCGGACCTGGCCTGCACCGGCAGCCGCCATCTGGCGCGCCTGTTCCACGAGCATGTCGGCATCAGCCCGCTGGATTACCTGCACCGTCTGCGCCTGGCCGTGGCTCGCGAGCTGCTGGTGGAGTCGAGCCTGGACATCGAAACCGTCGCCGAACGCGCAGGCTTTGGTTCGGCGCGCCACCTGCGGCGTATCTGGGGCAAATATGAAACGGGCACGCCTTCAGCGATGCGCCTTATTCAGCCAGCGTCTCAGGGGGCGTAACCGACTCCTGGCCGGTCTCGGCCGCCAGCTTTAAACGGTCCGCCTTGCTGACGTATGTATCTTTGCTCTTCGGCGCAAGTTTGGCACTGGCCTTTTTGGCCTTGGCCTTGAAGAGCTGCTTGAGTTTTTTCTGGCGGTTCATGTGTGTTGGCCTGATGGGGGAGGGCGCGGATGATACCAGCTTGAAAAGCCTGACCGTTCAACGCACTCAGCCGCCTGCAGCTCAATCGTAAGCGAACTGGTCAACCAACCCCAGGCGTGGAACATGGCTGTTGGGGAGCAATAGCGCGCCGGGAGCGATGACTGCATTTGCGCCAATCTTGCAGCCGTCGCCCACCAAGGCACCGAATTTGTTCACGCCTGTCTCTATCACGCCGGTTGCATGGCGGATCCTGATCGCTGCTCCATTCAGTTCGTTACGATAATTGGCGATGATCGCGCCGGCCTCGATATTCACGCCTTCGCCAATCAGTGAGTCGCCGACAAAATTGAAGTGCGCCAACTTGCTGCCATCCAGCATGAAGGTGCTTTTCAATTCGCAACTGGGCCCTACGATGCAATGGCTGCCCAAATAAACGCCTCCCCGCAGGTATGCACCCGCTGCCACGAATGAGCCTTCGCCGATGATAATCGGGCCCTTCAGCACTGCGCCTTCTTCGACGATGGCGCTTTCATGGATGGCGCAGTTACCGTGGCGGCGAAAGCCTGGGCCTAGGCGCGAAAGCAGGGATAGCACCTGGTTCTCGCAGTCTTGGGACACCTGCCAGGCGGTTGGGGGAATCAGGCCGAGTGAGGGCCATTGGGTAATGAAGGTGCTGATTTTGGGTGAACTCATGGAAAGTCTCCGGTTCGGGCTGCGAGCGTCAGGACAGAATAATGCGAGCCAGGTGACTTTTTACATGGGTTGGCCTACGCCGATCCAAATGTGGGAGGGGGCTTGCCCCCGATTGCGGTGTGCCAGTCAGCCATTTTTTAACTGATAGACCGCTATCGGGGGCAAGCCCCCTCCCACATTGGATTTATGCTGTGTCACCGGGCGATCAGGGCGCCACGCCGGGGCGCCGTTGTTTGATCGGCCGCTTTAAACGCGGGGGAAACAGGTGCTAATAGTATCGATCAGCCGCTCGGGCGGGTGCTGGACTAGGGTTTTGCTTGCGGCTTTCATCGCAATTAAAAATTCACTGGCATCAACAGGGAGTAGCCAGTAGGCTACATGTGGCTTTGTGATCAATACGATTGGCAGGACGCCCGAGTTTGATACATGGCTCGACGGTATGAAGGATGTTTGGGGGAAAGCAGCGGTGCTGACCCGTCTCGACCGCGCCGAAGAGAACAATTTTGGCGACTGTGCGCCTGTCGGCGACGGCCTGAGCGAAATGCGTGTTTTTGTCGGGCCAGGCTACAGGATTTATTTTGTACGCACGGGCATCACCGCTTACTTGATGTTATGGGGAAGCGATAAAACCGACCAGAAAAGAGGAATCAAGCGGGCAAAAGAGATCCTCGATGCCCTGAGAGGTAGATGAAATGAGCAAATCGAAATTCAAACCGGAGGACATGCCGATCCTCGATCTGGATACATCCGGTACCCGCGTCTACGAAGCTTCACGCTTCCTCGACAATCCGCAGGCTATCAGCGCTTATCTGGCGCAGAGCATGAAGTCTCAGGACCCACACGTCTTCATGAAGGCCCTTGCCGAGGTGGCCAAGGCCCAGGGCGTGAACAAGGTGGCCGAGGCGGCGGGAGTTAATCGGGAGAGTCTTTATAAAACCCTTAAGGGCGGCTCCAAAACGCGCTATGAGACGATCCAGAAGTTGATGGTGGCATTGGGGGTGGAGCTGACAGTGCAGCCGATTGCGAGCAGGCAAGCGCCTGGGGCAAAGCCGGCGACCGCCGGCCAATAATCGACCATGACACTGAAGACAGCGGCCGGCTTTGCCTTGAGGCCTTACCGCACCAGGCAAGGTCGCTTGTTGTTGAAGCTCCAACCTGGAATCAGGTACTGCATCGCCACGCTGTCGTCGCGCGCGCCCAGCCCCATGCCTTTGTATAACTCATGGGCCTTGGCCACGGCATCCATGTCGATATCCACCCCGAGGCCCGCCTTGGCCGGCACTTTTACGTAGCCGCCTTCAATCTGCAGGGGCGCCTTGGTCAGGCGCTGGCCGTCCTGCCAGATCCAGTGGGTGTCGATGGCAGTGATCTCGCCGGGTGCGGCGGCGGCCACCTGGGTGAACATGGCCAGGGAAATATCGAAATGGTTGTTGGAATGCGAACCCCAGGTCAGGCCCCACTCGTTGCACAGTTGCGCAACCCGCACCGAGCCCTGCATCGTCCAGAAGTGCGGGTCGGCGAGGGGAATGTCCACCGATTGCAGCTGGATCGCATGGCCCATTTCACGCCAGTCGGTGGCGATCATGTTGGTGGCGGTTTTCAGGCCCGTGGCGCGGCGGAATTCGGCCATGACTTCGCGGCCCGAGTAACCGTTTTCCGCACCGCAGGGGTCTTCGGCATAGGCGAGTACGTGATGCTGGTCACGGCACAGGCGGATCGCTTCCTTGAGTGACCAGGCGCCGTTCGGGTCGAGGGTGATGCGTGCATCCGGGAAGCGTTCGGCCAGGGCCGTAACGGCTTCGATTTCTGCATCGCCACTCAGCACGCCGCCCTTTAGCTTGAAGTCGTTGAAGCCGTATTTGGCTTTGGCGGCTTCGGCCAGGCGTACCACGGCGTCGGCGGTCAGGGCTTTCTCGTGGCGCAGGCGGAACCAGTCGTCGTCGGCGTCGGCCTCGTTGCGATAGGCCAGGTCTGTGGCGCTGCGGTCACCGACGTAGAACAGATAACCGAGCATTTTCACCGCATCGCGTTGCTGGCCCTCGCCGAGCAGGGCCGCCACCGGCACTTCGAGAAACTGCCCGAGCAAGTCGAGCAGGGCAGCCTCCATCGCGGTAACGGCGTGAATGGTGATACGCAGATCGAAAGTTTGCAGCCCACGACCGGCCGCGTCCCGTGAGGCAAAGGTGGTGCGCATTTGATTGAGGATGCGCTGGTACTGCCCGATGGGCTGGCCGATCACCAGGCCGCGCGCGTCTTCCAGGGTTTCGCGGATGCGCTCGCCACCGGGCACTTCACCCACGCCGGTGTTGCCGCCACTGTCCTTGAGAATGACGATGTTGCGGGTGAAATAAGGGCCGTGGGCGCCGCTGAGGTTCAGCAGCATGCTGTCGTGGCCGGCGACCGGGATGACTTGGAAATGGGTGACAACAGGCGTGTTCATGGCAAAGTCCTTATACGCTCAAATAGATTTGCTGACGGCGGCGCCGGTGGGCGCAACGCTGGGCGACATCAAGCCGGCAGACGGTGACGTCTTGGCGAAAAACACCAGGATGGCCGCGAGCACAGAGGTGCCGGCCAAGCCGTAAAGCCCGCCCTGGATCGAGCCGGTGGTTTGTTCCAGAAAGCCGAAGGTGGTCGGTGCGACAAAGCCACCCAGGTTGCCGATGGAGTTGATCAGCGCGATCACCGCGGCGGCGATGCGCACGTCGAGGTAGCCCTGTGGGATCGGCCAGAACAGCGAAGAAGCGGATTTGAAACCGATGGCCGCAAAGCAGATGGCCACAAAGGCGAAGATCGGCCCGCCAGTGGTGGACATGAACATCCCGGCTGCCGCGATCAACAAGGCTGCCGCGACCCAGGCCTGCTGGAATTTGAACTTGCCCGACAGCGATGCGAAGGCGTACATGGCGATGATCGAGATCAGCCAGGGAATCGAGTTGAAGAACCCGACCTGCACATCGCTCAGGTCACCCATTTTCTTGATGATGCTCGGCAGCCAGAATGTCGCCGCATAGATCGTCAGTTGGATGCAGAAATACAAGGCGCAGAACAGCATGATCTGGCGGTCCTTGAGCAGTTTGCCGATGGTCGGTTTGACCGTGGTCAGGGCTTCGCGATCGCGCTGTTCCTGATCGATGGCGCCCACCAGTGCCTCCTGTTCTTCGCGGCTCAGCCACTTGGCGTCATGGGGCTTGGAGTCCAGCCAGAACCACACGAAGAAGCCCAGCGCCACCGAGGCCAGGCCTTCGATGGCGAACATCCATTGCCAGCCGTGAAAGCCCAAGCCTTCGATCTGCAACAGCGCACCCGACAGCGGACCGGAGATCAGTGAAGCAACCGCCGAGCCACTCAGGAAAATCGCAATGGCTTTGCCGCGCTCCACGCCTGGCAACCAGCGGGTGAAGTAGTAGATCACGCCTGGGAAGAAGCCCGCTTCAGCCACGCCCAGCAAAAAGCGCAGGATGTAGAAGTGGGTTTCGTTCTGGATGAACGCCATCATCGTGGCGACGATGCCCCAGGTGAACATGATGCGGGTCAGCCAGATGCGCGCGCCGACTTTTTGCAGCAGCATGTTCGACGGCACTTCGAAGATCGCGTAGCCGATGAAGAACAGCCCGGCACCGAAGCCATAGGCCGCCGCGCCGATGCCCAGGTCGTGCTCCATATGCGTGCGCACGAAGCCGATGTTGACCCGGTCGATGTAGTTGAGGATGAACATGATCACGAACAGTGGGAGCACGTGGCCCTTCACTTTGCTCACGGCGCGGATGAGCACCGAATCAGTTTCTGGTGTGGCAGATGCATGGCTTGAATTGTTCACAATTCAAAACTCCCCCTGATTTGTTTTTATGCGGGTTTGCGTGTCTTGTTGCCAGACATCATACAAGTTATTTTTTGAAAACCGCAATGCGTTGGGATCTGTATTTATTCTTATAAAAGCCGCTAGCAGGCGTTATTTTGGTTATTTATTAGATTTTTAATGGGTTTTAGAAGCCTTGTAGCCGTCGGAACC
This sequence comes from Pseudomonas sp. R4-35-07, assembly GCF_003852235.1. Classification (NCBI taxonomy): domain Bacteria; kingdom Pseudomonadati; phylum Pseudomonadota; class Gammaproteobacteria; order Pseudomonadales; family Pseudomonadaceae; genus Pseudomonas; species Pseudomonas sp. R4-35-07. The sequence continues at coordinate 3,879,764 of NZ_CP027732.1, read as the reverse complement.
CCCGGCAAAAAATCCCCGGCACAGAAATGGTACTGAAGTGTTTCAGGTTGGTTGTCATACAAGTCAATCGTTTCACGAATCAACCCAGCGCCGCGCCTGAGCCCAGTGTTAAGCTCCCACCTGCCCAACCCCGTGGAACCTGGCAATGCCCATTGAAAACGCCCCCGCTGTGCGCAAACGCTCCACCAACCTGGCCCAGGGCGTGGTCGACGCACTGACCCAGCGCATCCTGCTCGGGCAGCTCAAACCCGGTGAAAAACTGCCGTCCGAATCCACCATCGTGCTTGAGCACGGTGTCAGCCGTACGGTGGTGCGCGAAGCCATCTCCAAGCTGCAAGCCTCTGGCCTGGTGGAGACGCGCCATGGCATCGGCACCTTCGTCCTGGCGCAACACCCCCAGCAAGGCTTGCGCCTGCATGTGGACACGGTCGCCAGCGTGCGCAACATGCTGGAGCTGCGCCTGGGCCTGGAAGTGCAAGCCGTGGCGCTGGCCGCGCTGCGCCGTACCGACGAGCAACTGGCGCACATGCGTCAGGCGCTGGACGACTACCAGGCCTCCTTGGCCAACAACGACAGCTGCGTGGAAGAAGACAAGCGCTTTCACCAACTGATCGCCGAGGCCACCGGCAACACGTTTTTCAGCGAAATCATGCAGCACCTGGGCACTGCCATGATCCCCCGCACCCTGGTGCTGGGCGCCGAGCGCGGCGGCGCGGATTTTGCCAAGCTGGGGCAACTGGCGAACCTGGAGCATGAGGCGATCTTCAATGCGCTCAAGCGCCAGGATCCGGATGCCGCGCGGGCGGCGATGGTGCTGCATTTGACCAATAGCCGGGATCGATTTTCCGGCGAATGACAAGGAATCCCTGTTGAACGAACACACATTGTCCATGCGCCTGGAGCGCGTAGCGGCATGGGTGCCGGTTGGCGCGCGCCTGGCTGATATCGGCTCGGACCATGCTTACCTGCCGGTGGCGCTGATGCGTCGTGGCGTGATTGCCCACGCTGTGGCGGGAGAGGTCGCGGCCACGCCCTTTCGCGCGGCCCAGCGCACCGTACACGCCAACGACCTGGAGCAGTGCATCCGCGTACGCCGGGCCGATGGTCTGGCAGCGATCGAGCCAGACGACACCATCACCGCCGTCAGCCTGTGCGGCATGGGCGGCGAGACGATCCGCAACATCCTCGACAGCGGTAAAGCGCGGTTGAGCGGCCAGGAACGCCTGATCCTGCAACCCAACGGCGGCGAGCAACCGTTGCGCCACTGGTTGATGGACAACGGCTACCGAATCCTGCACGAGGAGCTGCTGCATGAGAACCGCTTCTACTACGAAATCATCGTCGCCGAACGTAGCGGGCCGGTGAACTACACCGATGAGCAGCTGTACTTCGGACCGCTGCACCTGCAGGCGCGCACCCCGATGTTCGTGGCGAAATGGCAACGCCTGCTGCGCGAGAAACACAAGACGCTTGCCGGTTTCGAGAAGGCCAGGCAGTCGGTGCCGCAAGCAAAACGGCAAGAAATTGCCCAGCACATCCAATGGATTACCCATGTGCTGGGCTGAATGCCGCCGCGTACAGCGTAGCTCCCCGAAACTTTTGTCCCCGGCGGTTACAGGGCCTGCCCGCCACTGAGTGCTTTTGCCCCATTTTCGCGCACCGTCGGTCGGTTTCGCGGTGCCATTACGCCTATCGCCAAGGTTTCAACCTGCGGCCCATATCTTGCTAATCAATGACATGGCATTTTGCCGTTAGTTATTTCACACGCTGTGAAGCTTGAGTTTGTTCAGGGGAGTTGCAGGGCATGCAAAGACTTTTATCACCGGGTATCCGCCTGCTTGGACGGTTCGGTTTCGCGCGCAAGTTCCAGGTGCTGTTCTTCCTGTTCATGCTGCCGCTGGCCGGGAGCTTGTGGATGATCGGCCAGGATTACCGCGACAAACTCGCGGTGATCTCCAGCGAACAGTCCGGTGTGCGCCAACTGTTGGCGCTGGACTCGCTCGATGTGCAACTGACCGCCCAACGCAACCTGGCCGCCCGCTGGAAAGCCCTGGATATTCTGCATACGCCAACCCCTGCCGCCCAGGCCGCGATGGACAAGGTGGACGCTGGCAGCCCAGTGATCCAACAAGGTCTGCAAACCCTGGGCGACGCGCTCAGAACCCATAACGCCAGCGCCGATACCCTGGCGCGCTTCGACACCTTGCAGGCTGCGGTCAAGGGCATGGACACCCAGGCCCTGCGCACCGTCGGCTGGTGGCCGGATGGCTATGACCGCTTCACCGCCGCCCTGACCGCGATGCAATCGCTGCGCGAACAGATCACCCTGGATGCCGGTTTGATCCTCGATCCGTGGCTGGAAACCTACCTGCTGATGCAGATTTCCAGCCAGCACACCCCGGACCTGATCGAGCGCATCGGGCGCACGGCCAGCGTCGGCCAATCCTCGATCGCCTCGGGCCAGTTCACCCTGCAAAGCCGTTTGCAGATGCGCGACCTGCGCGGCCGCATCGGTGATGCGCGCGACCAGTTGGTCAAGGCGGCAGGCGCGCTCAAAGCCAGGCAATACCCAGGCCTGGAGCCTTGGACGGTGCAATACGCAACCAGCCTGCAACGCCTGGACAGCGAGCTGAAGACCCTGGACGACGGCGTCTTCGGCGGCACCATCAAGCTCGACACCGCCGCGTTCGACCAAAGCGTTGACGCCATGCTCGCGGCCTTGGGCGCGTTACGCAGCCAGTCGCTGCATTCGCTCGACGCGCGCTTGAGTTACTACCGTGAGCGCTCGCTGCAGCACTTCATCCCCGTGGCGGCGACGTTCAGCCTGCTGGCGCTGGCGGCGTTGTACCTGTTCGTCTGCCTGCAAGCGTCGATCCGCCGCAGCGCCAGCGGCATCACGACGCTGGCCGAGTCTTTGCGTGACGGCAACCTGCGCGTCGAAGTGGCGGTGGAGGGGCGCGACGAACTGGCCGCCATCAGCACGGCGCTCAACGTCGCCGTGGTGCAACTGCGCGCCAGCCTGCTCGGCGTCAATCATGAAACCCAGCAGCTGGGTGCCACCGTGCTCACTCTCAACGCGCAATCGGGCAGCACCCTCACCGAAGTCGAAGACCAGCAACACCAGATCAGCCAGATTGCCGCGGCCGCCACCCAGTTGGCTGCCACCTCCCTGGGCGTCGCCAAAAGCTGCGAGCAGGCTGCCGATAGCGCCCAGCAGACCCGGCGTATCGCCGAGGACAGCAGCCGCGACAGCCAGCGCACCACGGCCAGCATCCAGCAACTCAATCAGCGCCTGACCGACACCGCCAACGCGCTGGAACAAGTCAGCCAGCAGGGCCAGCAGATTCAATCGGTGGTCGACACCATTCGCGGGATCGCCGAGCAGACCAACCTGCTGGCCCTCAATGCCGCCATCGAAGCCGCCCGCGCTGGCGAGCAAGGCCGCGGATTTGCCGTGGTCGCCGATGAGGTGCGCAGCCTGTCGCAACGCACCCAGGCGTCCACCGCGCAGATCGCCAGCACCGTGGACAGCCTGCGCGCCACGGTCAGCCAGGCCGTCAGCCTGATGGGCGCCGCCTGCAACCAGGCGCTCAGTGACGCCGAATCCGTCACCGGCCTGGGCACGCGCCTCGGCGAAATCGCCGGTGCCGTACAGAACGTCACCGACACCCTGGCGCAAATCGCCGCCGCCGTGGAAGAACAGGCCACGACGGCCGACGAGGTGAGCGGCAATATCCAGCAGGTGGACCAGGCGGCCGGGCGCTTGCTCGACGGCGCGCGGGCGGTCAATCAGGCCGCCGACAGCCTGAGCAAGGGCAGCCGGGCGTTGAGTGCTAACACGGCGCGGTTTCGATTGGACTGAGCGCCCATTCAGGGCACTCTGCCGTCGTCGTGTAGTCTTCTCCTTAACCCTAACGGAGCTGCCCCCCTATGATTACCGTTCACCACCTCAACAATTCGCGCTCCCAGCGCATCCTCTGGTTGCTCGAAGAGCTGGGCCTGCCCTACGAGATCAAGCGCTACCAGCGCGACCCGAAAACCAACCTCGCGCCTCCCGAGCTCAAGGCCATTCACCCGCTGGGCAAATCGCCGGTGATCGAGGACGGCTCCCGTGTACTGATTGAATCGGCCGCGATCATCGACTACCTGATCCGCCGCCACGGCAACGGCCAACTGCAGCCTGATCCGGCCAGCGCCAGCTACGACCAATACGTGCAGTGGCTGCATTTCGCCGAGGGCTCGGCCATGCTGCCGCTGATGCTCAACCTCTACGTCGGGCGCCTGGGTGACGCCGGCGCGCCGCTGCATCCGCGCATTGAATCGGAGCTGGCCAACTACCTCGGCTACCTGAATGACGTGCTCGGGCAAACCCCGTACCTGGTGGGTGACGAGCTGACCGGTGCGGACATCCAGATGAGCTTTATCGGCGAGATTGCCAAGGCGCAGGGCAAGCTGCGGGCATACCCGAACCTGGCGGCATGGGTAGACAAGCTCCAGCAACGACCGGCTTATCGCAAGGCGGTGGAGCAGGGCGGTGAGTATGCGTTCGCCAAATAGAGGCGCATGAAGGACCGCTGAACCTTTACGCCAGGCAGCGCTCACTTATCCAGTGGCGCTGTCTTCTGGTCGAAAGGAATCTGCATGCATCCCATCTCGTCAACCCACCCCGTAGAACGCGAACTCAGCCTGCGGGCAGTCATCACCGGGGTCCTGCTCGGTATCCTGCTGACCCCGTCCAATGTGTACGCGGGCCTCAAAATCGGCTGGTCGTTCAACATGTCGATCATCGCGTTGCTGATTGGCTATGCGGTCTGGCAGGGACTGGCCAAACGCTCTGCTGCGGCGGTGCCGTGGACGCTGCACGAAAGCAACATCAACCAGACCGTCGCTTCGGCCGCCGCGTCGATCATTTCCGGCGGGCTGGTCGCGCCCATCCCGGCCTACACCTTGCTCACGGGCAACCAGCTGGAGGCGATCCCGATGATTGCCTGGGTGTTTTCGGTGAGCTTCCTGGGGATCTGGATCGCGTGGTACCTGCGGCCCTCATTGCTCAATGACAAGGCGCTGAAGTTTCCCGAAGGCATGGCCACCCTGGAGACCTTGCTGCATATCTACAACCACGGGCGCGAAGCCGCGACACGGTTGAAAGTGCTGCTCAGCGCCGCCATGTTGTCGGGGCTGGTCAAGTGGGTGGACACCTTCCTGTGGGCGCTGCCGCGCTGGTCGCCGACCGCACAGCTTGAGCGACTGACGTTTAGCGCAGACCCTTCGCTGCTGTTACTGGGGTTCGGCGGCATCATCGGCATTCGCGTCGGCCTGACCTTGCTGCTCGGCGCCGTGCTGGCCTGGGGCGGGCTGGGGCCATGGCTGTTGGCCCAAGGGCTGGTGAGCATTCCAGCGGGTAGCAGCGGCCCCCAATTTGCCGCGCTGGTGGAATGGCTGCTGTGGCCGGGGGTGAGCCTGATGGTGTGTTCCACCCTGGCGTCACTGGCGATTCGACTGTGGGCGCTGCACCGCTCCACCCGGGCTGGCGGCGGCACGCCGTGGACGCTGCCCAAGCCGGGCCCTGCCACCGGCTTTATCCTGGCGATCGGCTTGGTGGTGAGCCTGCAGGCGCTGTTGTTCGGTATCAACCTGTGGATGGCACTGTTGACCATTCCCCTGGCAATCTGCCTGGCTGCCGTGGCGGCGCGGGTGGTGGGGGCCACTGGTATACCGCCGATTGGCGCCATCGGGCAGCTGTCCCAACTGAGCTTCGGCATCGCCGCACCGGGGCAGGTGCCGATCAACCTGATGAGCGCCAACACGGCCGGCGGTTCGGCCGGGCAATGCACGGACTTGATGAACGACTTCAAGGTGGGCAAGGCGATTGGCGCCACCCCACACAAGCAGGTTATCGCGCAAATTCTGGGGATTTTCGTCGGCAGCATCGTCGGCGTATTCGCCTACCTGGCACTGATCCCCGACCCCCAGAGCATGCTGCTTACCGAACAATGGCCGGCCCCGGCCGTGGCCACCTGGAAAGCCGTGGCGCAAACCCTGACCCACGGGCTGGACTCACTGTCGCCGAGCATTCGCTGGGCGATTGCCATCGCGGCCTTGATCGGTGCAGTGCTGGGTGTGCTCGACAGCATGTTGCCTGTCGATCGTGCCCGCTATCTGCCCAGCGCTGCGGCATTGGGACTGGCGTTTGTATTGCCGGCCTCCGTGTCGCTGATGATGGCGTTGGGGGCGGTGGTGACCTGGGTGATCAGCTGCCGTTGGCCAAGCCTTACCGAGCGTTTTGCGATTACCGCAGCGGCCGGGCTTATCGCCGGCGAAAGCATCACCGGCGTGGGGGCCTCCTTGTGGCAGATGATGATGCAGGCGAGTTGATAAGCGAATCGCGCTGCTATTGCCCGATGGAACTATTGGTGGACGGCCGCCACTCATCTCTCGCCTCTCTCATATTCACTGAGCGGGGCGCCAAGAGATAACTCAGGGACGCCAGTTATAACTCCAGAAGCAAGGTTGCTTACGCTTGAAGGGATAGGCTGTGAGTTCTGATATTGCGAAAACACTACGCGAAACCCTGGTGGACCTCGGCGTACCCCAGGAACACATCGGCTACTTTGATCGCCACTCATCGATCGCACTTAACTTCAAAACGATCAGCCCGATCATGCTCACTGCCGACCGTCGTGGGGTGTGGATGTGGAGTGAGTTAAACAATCTGAACAGCGCCACGCTGAATATCCACGCGGAAAAACTGCTGCTTTTACTGCAGCATGCGTTGCCATTCGTGGTGACAGGCCAGCCCGTGTTAGGCAAAGGTCTGCGCGGTTACGAAGTCAAAGCCCTGTTGGACGATGCATGCATGGGTTCAGCCAAAACATTGCAGGTAGCGCTGGATGGATTTTTCAAACTGATGACATCGCTGCACAGTATTTTCAAATAACCAGTCGCTACGACGTTCGCTATCTTATTCATGGCTAGAGGCAACCACTATTATGCCGATCACGAATGATAACGCCTCCCGCGCGGCGGCCGAGTTACAGGCTAACGCAGATAGCCAGGTGTTGAAGAATGTCGAGTTTGTGAAGAACTTCGACTACATAAAAAACAAGCCTATAGATGTCACCTCTAACGCCCTGCCCACGGTAACGCTCAAAGCCGACGGGCGGGAACGCCCGGTCAGTTTTCTTTATGGCGACACGCAGGTCGCGCAAATCAGAAACGGCGCTATTTATAACGCCGTGATTGACAGCGACATCGTTGAAAAACACTCCCAGGACCGTATCGCGCCGGGCAAGGCGTCCATCAAGGATGGTGCGCTGAGCCTGGGTTTGAACCGGTTCAGGATCGCGAGTCCGGCTGACACCGAAACCCAGAAGATCCTTAGCCGACTGCGTGGCATCACCGATCCAGAGCAGCGTAGAACAGAGCTGACCAAGCTGGTCGCCAACGGCTCGACGCAAGCTGCCGAAGGTTCGATGAGGCTGAAAATGGTCAACGACCCGGTACGGCGCGCATTCGAAAGCTACTATGCCAAGCATGCCCTGCAAGATTATTTCCGCTCGCCGGACACCTATAAAAAATTTGTCGATATTTCAAATAACCAAGTGAATTACATCAAGGACAACTACGTGTCTGCGCCGTTGTTCGAGAAGTATGAGGCGGCTTGGAAAAACCAGAGTTTCGACACAAGCATCGTGGGCCTGGATCAACTCCAGGGGTTCTATACGCGTGCCGAGAAAACCCTGGAAACTTTGAATATCTCGCCCGAGGCCAGGACGGCCTTGTTTGATATCTACAAACACCGCTATCTCAGCTACGCGCTGAAGAATGAACCGGATGTCGAGGCAAAACTTCCGTCAGGCCATTGGGGCGGCGTGTTTGATCCCATCAGGGCACCCGGAAAAGGCCGTATTGAACTCAACGCTCGAGAAGGTAACTTGTTCAGACAGGCAGACAGTCATAACGTCGGCATCTTGCGAAATATCGATGCGACGCCCAGGGACTTGCGCCTGAACGACCCTTTCAACATCAAGTATGAAAGCGATTACCAGAGCCAATTGCTGGCCAGCGCCAGCACCCGTTGCCCCGACAGACTAGAGATGCAGGACCCCGCGCATCCCGATGCATCCAAACCGGGTTCTTACCTGAAGACGTTTTTTGAAAAAGGCACGGGGACCTACGTCAACGGACCATCGGGTTCAATTGTGATTGAGCAGGGGGCAGTGCGTGCGTGCAAGGATGTGCATGCCAATACCCGCCCTGAGGACCTTGAGACCTATTTGGCCATTCAAGCCTTGCTGTTCATTTATGTGGATGGTGGGCATTCGATGGATGAAATTACTTATGCGCTGACCCATCCGACTGTGCAGGACAAACTGCACCACGCCTTTTCCGAACGGCCCGGCTTCGAGCATATCGGCGATAAGCTTTTCATGAATGCCCGCGCCTTGGAAAACGCCGCCAAGGACGCTGCGGTCTTTAATGATGTGCTCAAGGCCAAGGACGCCACGCATCAACAGATCACCCATGGCAACCCGGCGGGCCAGCCCGCTCGAACGGCCACCAAGGCGCTGGCGCTGGCGCAAACCGTCGCAGCGAGAAACGTGCTCTACAAACCCAGCGACGTCCTGACTCAAGAGCTGGCCGGCGCCGCCGGCGTATTGCACCGGGTGGTCTCGAACCTGAGCCCCCAGCATCAAAACCTGCTGGGGGCTCATTTATTGGGAGAAGGCAGGCTGCTGGCAGGACAAACAACCGATGACTTGCTGGCTGCGTTGGCGCGCGCCGGTAGCGGGGCGGCGAGCGCCACCGACAGAGCGGTGGCCATCGCGTTGATGGGCGATATCGGCGGGTTTTACACCACTCCCGGCAACGCGGACCAGGGGCTGATGACGGCGCTCAACCGTCAGCTCCAGGCACAGGGGCTGGAGGTGCCCGATGCCGCCGCTGTCCAGCGTATGCGCGAGCACGGCGGCTCTGCGGCGGTAGGCCCGGATAAGCGCGCTGAACGAAAAGTCCGTGCGTTCGATTCGCCAGCCGACATGCCTTTTCGAGCAGGCGTACATAACAACGGGCTGGAAGCGGATAAGGCGCTCAATGTCCCCGCATCTGAACGTATTCCTGACAATCGCTGGGCGGTTTTTGACATTGGGACGGCCCGTGTCAAAGAAACGACCGAGCCGCTTGTCGGGCATATGTCAGCGTCGCCGGCCGAGATTTTACAGGCTTGGGACATGCTGCGCGGCGTAAGCGCACACGATCAATACGTGGGTGCGCTGCCCGACGGTCCGCGCGCTCAAGACGGTGGCACCATCATGCCTATGTCGGTCTTGGCGCCGGCCGAGCAGGACCAGCGCTATGCGCGTGCGGCAGGGGCGGGTGCATTTTTGGTCGGCTTGGGTTATCACAGCGCGGTCGAAGTGCTGGAAGGAACGTTGGTTTATACCGGGCAAAGCATCAGAGCCGAAGGCACACTGGATCCTTCCCAGCGTGATTCCGCTGATGTCTTCGGGCATGGGGCGGCAACTGACCTCATGAGCGAGCTATTCAAGTCCGGTACAGCAGCGTGATGGGCTGTCGGGCAATCATGCGTCCCCATTGATTGCCCGGTGCGCATGCTGTGCCCTCAAACGTTGCAGTCGATTGGCCGATGTCGAGATCAGACACGATGATGCCGCACTCAGGCTACTTTGGCGTTGTCCTGCGCACTTAAGGTGAGGGTATTGGTCGCCCGAGAACCACAAAAACAATGAATAGTCTCAACTCCAACGATTCCAACGCTCAGCTGGCGCAGGGTTTCAAGCCGCGCCACGTCACCATGTTGTCCATCGCAGGCATCATCGGCGCGGGGTTGTTTGTCGGTTCCGGGCATGCCATCGCGGCGGCGGGGCCGGCGGTGTTGCTGGCTTATCTGTGCTCCGGCCTGCTGGTGGTGCTGGTGATGCGCATGCTCGGGGAGATGGCGGTGGCGCGCCCCGACACCGGCTCGTTTTCCACCTATGCCGACCAGGCCATTGGCCGTTGGGCAGGCTTCACCATCGGCTGGTTGTATTGGTGGTTCTGGGTGTTGGTGATTCCGATCGAGGCGCTGGCTGCCGGGCATGTGCTCAATCAGTGGTTTCCTCAGGTCGATGCATGGTTGTTTGCGTTGTTGTCGATCATTTTGCTGGTGATCACCAACCTGTTCAGCGTTGCCAAATATGGCGAGTTCGAGTTCTGGTTCGCGATGGCCAAGATCATCGCCATCGTCGGTTTCATCGGCCTGGGGTTCAGCGTGCTGATGGGCTGGATTCCGGATCGTGAAGCCAGCGGCTTGAGCCGCTTGATGCAAGAGCACGGCGGCTTTGCACCCAATGGCCTATCGGCCGTAGTGGGGGCATTCATCACCATCATGTTCAGTTTCATCGGGACCGAGGCGGTGACCATCGCCGCGGCCGAATCGAGCAACCCGGCGCAAAACATCGCCAAGGCGACCCGCTCGGTAATCTGGCGCATCGGCGTGTTTTACCTGTTGTCGATCTCGATCGTTATTTCCGTGGTGCCGTGGAACGATCCCCTGCTGGCATCCGTGGGCTCTTACCAGCGTGCGCTGGAGTTGATGAACATTCCCAACGCCAAGTTCATGGTCGACCTGGTGGTGTTGATCGCCGTGGCCAGTTGCATGAACTCCTCGATCTACATCTCCTCGCGCATGCTGTTCTCCCTGGGTAAACGCGGCGATGCGCCACGCGCCCTTAAACGCACTTCAGCGGCGGGCGTACCCAGGGCGGCGGTGATTGCCAGCACCATCCTGGGTGCGGGAGTGACGCTGCTGAGTTACTTCATGCCCGCTGGCCTGTTCCAGTTTCTGCTTGCCAGTTCCGGTGCCATCGCGTTGCTGGTGTACCTGGTCATCGCCATCTCGCAACTGCGCATGCGTCGGCTGCTGCTCAAGCAGAACGTCGAGCTGATCTTTCGCATGTGGCTGTTCCCCTGGCTGACTTATCTGGTCATCGTGTTCATCTGCGCGGCGCTGGCCGTGATGATGGTGACGCCGGAACACCGTACCGAAGTATCCTCGACGATTGGCCTGGCCCTGGTGATCTCGTTTATCGGCCTGGTCACTTCGCGTCAGCAGGGGCAGGCGGTCAAACCGGTGGCACTGGAGCATTCCTGATCATGCGCCCGGTTCAAAGATCGTTCCCACGCTCCCGCGTGGGAATGCAGGCCGTGACGCTCTGCGTCATCTGTCCGCAGTAGGTGGGACGCGGAGCGTCCCAGGAGGCATTCCCACGCAGAGCGTGGGAACGATCAGGTGCGGTTCAGCGCACCCGCGTCCGGCTTTGCACCGCCAGGTCCAGCGCCTTTTGCATATCCAACCGAGCCGAGCGCCCGACGTCCTTGTCGTTGAGCTGGTAGTTGCGCTCCGACGGAAGGATCGGCGCGGTGAGGTCCTGGGCGTCGCTGCGTTCAAAGTCGTGGTTCTCGCCGATCGCCATGGCGCTGCGGCGCAACAGCATGCGCAGCTGTTCGGGTTGCAGCTGCGGATTGATCGACAGCATCGCCGCCAGCAAGCCTGCGACCATCGGCGTGGCGTAGGAGGTGCCGCAATGCACGGCGCCTTCCTGGCCGGCCTCGGGCGTGGACGCGTGGGCGCAGGCGGCAGCAGTGATGTCGACGCGCATGTCCACATTCGAGGAGCTGCGTGTAAGGGCATAGGCCGGGTCATCGACGGCAACGCCGCCACGCACGTTACGCTGGTGTCCGCCCACCACCAGCAACTGCTCGGTGATGAAGGAGGAGGGCAGGCGGTACTCGTCGCTGCCAGAGAATGCCGAACCGTTACCGGCGGAGTTCACCACGATCACATCAGGGTGTTCCTTGCGCAGCCACAGGAAGAACTCTTCGAGCAGCTCTTCGTAGCCACTCATGGCAATTCCCGAGCGCACCAGCGAGTCGACGTCATTGCCATTGACGTCCTTGGTTCCGACGCGATGAATGCCCCAGCTCCAGTTGAGCACGCGCACCCCGTCCTCCACGAGGTTGACCGAGGCGGCGATGTTGGCAGTGATACCGGCATCGGAGTTGCGCTCGACAATCACGTCAAAGCCACCGCTGGCCTTGTCCAGCCCACGTAAAAAACCGGTGTTGCCGCCGTTGTCCCAGCCTGCCGCGAGGATGCCGGCGACGGTGGTGCCATGGCCGCTCGCCGCACCCGTATCGCGGGCGTAGACGCAGGTACGCCTGGGGGCGCAGGCACCGAGGTAGTCGGCGAAATCTGCGGTGTCGAAATCCACGCCGCGCTCGATCAGGCCGATGCGCACCGGTTGCGGCGTGATAGGTGTGTGTTGGCCCGGGATGCGCCGCTGATAATAGGCCACCGCATCGAGAAAGCGGTTGGCGGCCCATTCATCGGAGTCGGGCGATGGCTTCTTCGGTTTTTCGTGGCGCGCGGCAGTGTGCTCGGTTTCTTCGGCGGCGGATTCTTCGATCACCACCGCATCCACGCTGGTCTCGCCGCCCAGGCGTAGCACCAAGGCGTCGCGCTGCAGCAGGTCGGTGGCCGGCAGGCGCAGTTGGAAGAGGTTCAGCGGCGCGATGCTGCCGACCACGCTCGCGCCGTATTTGCGCGCGAGGCGCTCGGCTTCTTGGCGGCCATCGTGGTCTTCCTCGATCAGCACGCTGACGAGGTCGACATAGGTGGTCAGGCCGTCCATGTTCTTCGCCACTTCGCTGGGCCCGGCGGCGACGACATGGCTATTGCGCAGGGTCAGCCAGGCCGCGTTGCTGGCGCGCGGGCCGTCTTCGAGCCACAACGGGCCGCTCTGGTAGCGCGTGCCGTCCAGGCGCAGGCGCAACTGGTCGCCGTCACGCTGGAGGGCTTGCGCCGGCAGCGCCTTGCCCGCCAGTTTCACCTGCGGCGTTGCTTCACCCAGCCCGCGCGCACTCAGGCACCAATCCTGCTCCCGGCTTTGCAGCAGGTCGCCGCAGCGTTTCAGGTTTTCCAGTCGCAGCGGTTCCTGTGCCATGGCCGCCGTGCTGGCGACCAGGGTGAGCAGCATCGCGAGGGCAGCATTATTCAGAGGCATCAGTGGGTTCCTTGCCGGGGCCTGATACTGCGACTCCACCCACCCGCCGTTCGTTCAGCGCGACCACGTTGAACTCCCTCGCCCAAGCCTCACTCCTAACTGGACGAGGCAGTGCACATGGACGGATGTGACAATGACCCAGCCACACTCAAACACCCCTGGCACGCTGTTCGAGACCGACCTGCCCGCGCGCCTGGACCGCTTGCCCTGGGGCCGTTTCCACACCTTGCTGGTGTTCGCGCTGGGGATCACCTGGTTGCTCGACGGCCTGGAAGTGACCTTGGCCGGCTCGGTGTCCGGCGCGCTGAAAAGCAGCACCGGCCTGAACCTCAGCAACGTCGACATTGGCCTTGCCGGTGGCGTCTACATCGCCGGTGCCGTGCTGGGTGCGCTGCTGTTCGGCTGGCTCACCGACCGTCTGGGGCGACGCAAGCTGTTCTTCATCACTCTGTGGCTTTACGTGGGCGCCACCGCAGCCACGGCGTTCTCCTTCAACCTGGAAACCTTCCTGCTGTTCCGCTTCCTGACCGGCATGGGCATCGGCGGCGAATACACCGCAATCAACTCGACCATCCAGGAATTCACCCCGGCACGCTATCGCGGCTGGGTCGACCTGACCATCAACGGCACCTTCTGGCTGGGCGCCGCCCTGGGGGCCGGTGGCGCCATTGTGTTGCTCGACCCGCAGATCGTCGGCGGCGACCTCGGCTGGCGCCTGTGCTTCGGCATCGGTGCCGCGCTGGGCCTGGTCATCCTGGTGATGCGCCTGTGGCTGCTGGAAAGCCCGCGCTGGTTGCTGATTCACGGCCAGCACGACGAAGCGCGACGCATCGTCGACGGCATCGAAGCGCGCCTGCGCGAACAAGGCCACGCACTGGCCCCAGTGACCGCCCCGCCGTTGCGGCTGCACGCGCGCGACCACACACCGCTGGCGGAGATTTTCCACACTCTGTTCGTCAGCTTTCGCCGTCGCGCCCTGGTCGGCATGACCCTGCTCACCGCCCAGGCCTTCTTCTACAACGCGATCTTCTTCACCTACGCGCTGGTGCTCACCGACTTCTACGACGTGCCCGCCGAGCGCGTCGGCTGGTACGTCTTGCCGCTTGCCCTCGGCAACTTCTGCGGGCCGCTGCTGCTGGGGCGGTTGTTTGACGTGGTCGGCCGGCGCGTGATGATCAGCTTCACCTACGCCACCTCCGGCGTGTTGCTGGCGCTCAGTGGCTACGCGTTCCAGCAAGGCTGGTTCGACGTGACCCAGCAAGCCATGGCCTGGATGGTGATCTTCTTCTTCGCCTCGGCAGCGGCGAGTTCGGCGTACCTGACCGTGGCCGAGACCTTCCCGCTGGAAATACGCGCGCTGGCGATTGCGGTGTTCTATGCGTTCGGCACGGGGCTGGGCGGGATCATCGGGCCGACCTTGTTTGGGCAGTTGATACAGACGCAACAGCGCGGGAGTTTGTTTGTGGGGTATTTGATCGGGGCAGCGTTGATGTGTGCGGCTGCCCTGGTGCAGGCAATTTGGGGTGTGGCGGCCGAGCGCAAGGCATTGGAGCAGGTGGCGCGACCATTGTCGCAGGCGGCTGATTGAGGGCAGGCAGGTGGGCGCGCCCAGGCCGTTGGTGCTCGAGGTGCAACGACGGTTGTTTACGTCCCCAGCGGGCCTAAAGATCGAGCCTTTCACGTCGATAACCTCCATGAACCCGCCGATCATGGACCGATTGAAATGACACTCTCCATCAGCGCTACCACTATAGCCCCTGCCAATATCCGACTTGCGCCTTCCGAGCAGAAACTGACGCCCCAGGCATTGCCGGAGGCGGCCAAGCAATCCTTGGCAAATGCCGGGCCGGCTGCGGTCTATCATCCCAGCGAAGCCGCCCAAACCGCGAGCGAGCCACCGCAGGTGACCGACGTGTGGGTCGGCCGCTCCGAATCACCGGAATTTCCTCGCTTCGTCGACCGCTTCCATAGTGCCCAGGCGGTGCTCAAAAGCGCCTTCACGGCGTTCGCATCCACCCTTAAGAGCACCGCCCCCGACCTGGCCAGAACCGATTATGGTTTTACCGTCGAAGCCGATGGCCGCCTGAAAGTCATCGACAAGGCCGGTCAGCTGAGCGACGCGAATATCAAGCGGCTCACCGAACTGCTCAATGGCTCCGCTGATTTGAAAACGGCCGCGGTGACCTTCCGCAATGCCGCCATCGACATGACAGACGCCGGCTCGCCCTGGTCCGGCAGCGGCATGGGCTACTACAGCCTGACCAACGAAAATTTCGCCAAGACCATTGATCTGGCGCCGTTGTTCAGAACCTATGACCCTTCGGATGTGAAGGGTGGCAGGGAACGGTTTTTTATCATTCAACTGACCTACAAAGGTGAGCGGGCCACGGCGGAGACGGAGCAGGCGATGTATGCGCGGCGTGCGGGGCAGGCATACTAACGGCGCAATGGGTTGTGTGAGGCTCAGCGAGCGGGGCAGGTATTTAGCCACTTTCGGCGCAAAGTAGCCCCTTTCCTTGCCAGCTGGTCTACCATGCCTCTCCCGGCAGTGATCTATGCGCTACCGTTCATTTTTTAAAGGTACCGCCATGTCCATCGACCAAATCTCCCTGCCCAAAGGCGTCGGCCCCGTTGCTGCCAAACTCCTCGACGCCATCACCGGCGCTGCCACCCACGAAGAACTCAACCGTGCGGGCGGCAAAGCCGAGGGTTTTGTGTTGGGCCTGGAATCCAGCAAGGCTATCAAGAGCCAAATCGCCGAGTCGTTGTATGTGGCTTACGATGATGCGGCGAGCAATCGGGCCAGTGAGTTGAAGGGCTGAGGGTAAGTCGGTCCTGATGAACCCGGCACGATTGGACCCATGCTTATGCCCGCCTCCCGAACTCGCCCCTCAACCGCGCCTTTCCTCAACCCAGGCGAGACCGTGGTGCTCTTCGACGGCGTGTGCAAGCTGTGCAATGGCTGGGCTCGGTTCCTGATTCGCCATGATCGTCAACGGCGCGTGCGATTGGCGGCTGTACAGTCGCCAGAGGGCCAGGCCCTGCTCGCCTGGGCGGGGCTGCCGTTGGATCAGTTCGATACCATGGCGGTAATTCGTGACCGGCATTACTGGGTGCGCTCAAATGCGGTTTTCGAAATCATTGCCCAACTGCCTGCCGGCTGGCGCCCACTGGGGCTGTTGCGTGGCATCCCACGCCCAATTCGGGATTGGGCCTATGATCGCATTGCTTTAAACCGCTATCGACTCTTCGGAAAATATGACACCTGCCTGTTGCCCGACCCCGATCATGAACAACGTTTTTTGAAGGGGGGCGCCTGCTAAACCTGTGATGTTGGTTGCCGCCGCAGGTTCTGCGGCGGACTTTTCAAGCTGAACCCAGGGTGCGTTAGTTAACGACTTCGCAGGGTCTGGTTGACGAAATGTAAGCCGCGCAGGTCTGAGGCACTCGAGCGCGCAATGCCTGCCTCGCATTATTCTTGGCAGTTGTGCAGGCGGCATGATCGGTGCCAGGCGCGGTTCCCGTCGCGCTGGCCCCTCGATTTGCAGGTGGGCATGGCATTGGAGCATTCGCTGCAACTGTTGCGGTGCCGATACTCTGACCGCGCGCCGCCGCTTCAGCTTTTAGTGTGTCGGCTGCGTAAGTACTGGTGGAGATTATTCCGGCCAACACCAATGCAGTTGCCATGATATTGAGTGACTTCAACATGTTCGATCCCTCGATTAGTTAAGCGATGAGTACTGTTTACCGTCCCTATGAGCTGCTGTTTTGCCTGATAGAGACTAGATCGCATAAAGCCACTCTGTGATATTTTTTATTGGTTCATCTTTCGCTTTCCCACCGGAGCCCGCAATGCCCTCCACCAAACGCGACAGCGTAGGTATCGAACGTCGTCTGGTTGCCGCCCTGACCGAAGCCTGTGAAACCGCCAAGGCTGAAATCCCCGGCTTTGAATGGCTGACCCATGAAGTCGACTACGCCGCTTTCCCCCAAAGCCTGCGAGTGATCTGGGTATTCGATACCCGAATAAGCAAGGAGCAAGCCCTGGCCAAGGGAGAAGACCAGCGAATGCGTGAACTGACAGGCACCGCGCTGAGCGATGCCGGTGTGGATCTGCGGTTACTGCACCGCTGCGTAGGATTCGATTCCGAGGAGGAGTGCCATCTCCAACATGGTGGGAATTGGCGTCTGCGTCTGGCCAAGCGGAGCGACTATTGATGAGTGTCCGCTTCCTCTGCCGGATAGAACTCGCCGTTCTTCCCCATTTTTTCCAGCCGTTGGCGCGCGATCGACTCAACGCTAGCAACTTCACCTTGATCGTCAGCGTTGACCAACTTCAAACACAGGCGCCGGACATTCTGATCGTGAGTGCCTTCGCTGAGCATTTCATGGGTGAAGACTTGCTCACCCCGCCATAGACATAGCGGCCTGTGAGCCCCGCCGAGCCATATCTCGTTGATCGATCGAAGATCAGTGGTAGCCAGTTGATCCACGGTGATTGTCTTGTCCATTGCGCTGTACCTTAACGATGGGGAGAGACGGGTAGACTTACTGGCGCAGTGGGTCGTTCCCAGTTTCGGCACGGTCGTGGTGGTGTGGGGAGTATGGAGTGACTGACAGCTAACGGCCAAAAGCTGCCGCTCACCTGACATAAACTTCGAACGTCCCGACGCCCGGAATGAGCCCCTCGTAGCCGCAAAACAAAGCCTGTTAACGTGCCTCTCAACGCGTTGCACATTGGCCTATCCGAAGAAAATCTTTAAGCGCCGCCTGATAGAGCGTCAATGGCTGATTGTCCGTACTGAATAGTGCAAACGGAATCATCGTGAGATGTGAAAGCGACGTGGAGTTTATCGAGTAGGTTTTTTGCCTGCAAAAGCGCTGATCCTTATTCAATATAAAATCAAACTTGAAAAGGTTCGTCCGCGTACACCAACTGGGGATCAAACCCAGACTCAGGCCCGTCAAGTAATCTTGTCCGCAAGCGCCGCCAGATGAGAACTCCGAGATCTTTATTTCTAATGCCGGCAGGGTCGTAGCGGCAAGGCTGGAGCCCGTATCCTGTGCATCGGGAATAACTTTGAGTGTCGCTGCGTATGCGTCCTTGCCGAAGCGACTGTCTTTCCATGGGGAGTTTATTGCGTAACTAAAGCTGGAGATGATTTCTTCCGTTTCGGGTTCAGCGGTTTCGTTGATCGTCGGCTGGGACGAATAAGATGTGCAGCCGGAACAGAGTATCGCAATGCTGACAAACACAAAGCCGTTGGCTATTAAGCGACGCATACTCAGTTCTCCCTAACTATCAATTAGCCGACATTCTTGTCACTTAATGCCGTATAGCATCTTATCTACACGCCGGATGGCAGAGTAGGGTCGGCAGAGTAGTGGCACAGTAGGGGGGCAGACCACGTTTTCAATAGTGGTGGTCTGACCCCGGTGGCCCCTCGTTAATCTGTAACCTGCGGGCAAGGGTTAAAAACCTCGGTTACGTCGAGTGTTGTATGCCACGGGACGGCAGTGCCTGACACCATTCCGCCTACGGTTTGCTGTCGACCCGACTTGCGCACATATCCGCCATCCGTCCCAGTGAAGACGTGCTGCCCTGGCTTCGTCAGATAATCAAAGAAACTGACTTTCACAGGCACATTCATTTGCCCACCCGGCGTAATGACGGCGAGCATGATCGCTCGGTCTTTGGTGAATACAACGAACGGTTCGACTCCAGTGCGACCACCAACTGTCTTCACGCACTGCACTTGTTCTGGGAGGATGCGTGCGGTTTCAGTGTAGGTGTGGTTGTTGTGCTGGTCAACACTCCCAGGCCTTGAGTGGCCCTGCAGCTGCCTTCGCTTCCATATGGGAACAAGCACCAGTTCGTTTCCGACACGGCTTGAATATCCGATGGTGCAATTTTCAGATCGCGCTGGATTTGGGCTTTTGATTCCGGCGTGTCGTAAGGGATCATCACGCATCCACCGAGTGTCACTGCTGCGATGAGGCCTATGGCCGCAGCTACGTTTTGAACTGATGATTTGAAGGTGTTCATTGTTCGCTCTCCTTGCTGTATTACCACCACTGGAAGGCTGTGGCGATTTTGGTAGCGAACCTTACGGCATGGGCGGCAAGCAGTCATCCTCGTGCTGATAGCTGGATCGGTAGATGACTTGACTGGACACTTACCTATTTCTGACCGATTGCTGCACTCATTAGTACGCTTCAAATCCCCGAGCGTTGCGGTCTTAGAACTAAGGAAAGAGCAGGGGGCAGACCACGTTTTCAATAATGGTGGCCTGACCCCGGTTTCACACCGGTTTCACACGGGAGCGATCATCAGGGCTTGACCACCGGAATCGCCGGAAACTGAAACCCGTCGTCCACTCTTTTTTGGGTGAAGTCGTCGCCGCCGTCTCGCGCCTTGCTGCGGTAAGTAGTGGCGGTTAGCTCGATGATTTCATACGCGTCATTAAGGTAAGGGTTTCCTGGTTTGGCGGAAGTGATCTGCTCCCCCACTTGTTTCCCGGTAGTGATAGTGAAGTAGATCTTGCCGGACACTCCCCATAGGCCAAATTCCTTTTGCTCAAACCATTGGCCGGATTTGTCGGTCACGCGGAACTTCACATTGAAGGTGCCATCGGCGCGACGTTCATTCAGTTGCTGCGTACGTTTACCGTCGAGGGTGGTCGCTTCGCCGTACCACTTACCGATCATCAGGGCGTGTTCCTGTTCCTGAAGGGTAGAGAGGGGTTTTACGGCATGGACAAGGGGGTGTTGACCACAGCCGGACAGACACACGAGGGTAAGCGCTAAAGCAAAAATCTTGAACACGTAAATTCCTTGGCAAATTAGCCTGCGGCCTGTCGATCCCTCTCAACTGAGAGACTCGGCCGATTTACTTGGTAGGCAAATAATGAACTTCAATAATAGTCAGGGTGATACCAAATGGTCACCCGTTTTTTCGGCGTGCCACAAGGTAGTACGCGCCTGCTTTCGGCCAAGAGCCGCTCTCATTTCAGCGGTAATTGGAAAGTGAAGACTGCGTACTAGCAAAAGTCAGAGGGGGTATTTCTTCATTGAGAGCCGTAATCGCTGCCATTCATTCCAGCAGTTCTCGGCAACCAAGTCCCGGAAACCACGTTCGTTCTCCATATCCAAGGCGACGCCGAGTGGAACTGCAACACACGTCGCTAGATCACGGATCTCCAGCACCTCGGTCTCAGTGAGTGGAGAGCCTTTGTTCGTTTCGGCGCTTTGCAAAGCCACCGATAGCGCCGGAATGAATACAACACAAAGCTGTTCCGTCATCTGTTGCTAGCCTTACTCGTGCGGGAAGGCAGAAAGATTACGCTGGTTGCTTAATCACGGCTATTGGCCAAGAGAATCCAAGTCGGATGTCAGCTTTGGATCGATAGCTGTCACTGGCGTGCCTACGGTGCACACATCAAGATCCCCGGAGAACTCAGAAGGGTTTCGCGCCCCATCAGAGAGAATTGACCTCAATGGAAATTCAACGGATCACGCATCTGCCGCCACAAATCCTCGACCTTGAGAAAACGGCGGTTGCAGAAGGCTTCAGGTTTCTCACCCGACTGACTTCAGAATGGCAGTCAGGCACCAATCGCTTCGATGGGCTTGGCGAATGCCTCATGGCTGCGTATCTGAACCAGCAGCTTGTAGGTATTGGAGGTCTGTCTGTTGATCCGTTCACGCATGACCGTACAGGAAGACTGCGACGTGTGTATGTGGCGCCGGTATCACGAGGGCAACAGGTTGGCCGGAGATTGGTTAGCGCGTTGCTTGCCCACGCGGCATTGCATTTTGAAAGTGTGCGTCTCTACACCGACACCTCCGAGGGGAGCACTTTTTACCTGCGCTGCGGCTTCATTCGAACAGAAGACGCTCACGCGACACACATTGTGCGGATCACAAACCTCTGAGTTGTCGGCTATCGACCCAAAGCAGACGGTGAAGGCAAGCAGAGAACAATCGGGAGCGGGGGAGCACCCCAGAAAAAACAAGATGCCCCCCTTCGACAGTCGGAGAAGGACTGAGCCGAGTTTATTGGGGTAGTTTGGCAATCACCTTGATCTCGAAATCAAAACCGGACAACCAGGTCACGCCAATAGCGGTCGCCGTCGGGTAGGGCGCTTCGCCCCAGTACTCGGCCACTACTTCCCAGATCGTTTCAAATGTCGAGTCGGGGTCGACCATGAAAATGGTCGTGTCGACCACATCCTCGAAACTACTGCCGGCCTCGGTCAGGATCGCGTTGAGGTTGGTGAAGGCCAGGCGAACCTGTGTCGCGAGGTCCGGCTCGGCCGAGCCATCCTTGCGGCTGCCGACTTGACCGGATACGAACAGAAAACCGTTGGAACGAATCGCCGGTGAGTAGCGGTGAAGTTCGTACAGTGCATGGCGGTCAGGCGGGAAAACCACATCACGTTTACTGGTCATTTCATATCTCCTTCGGGGCCGACGTGGCCCGCTGTTTACGATGGAGCCAGTGTAAAAAGACGAGCGACCTGAATAAACGCGCAACGCTGGTCATGACTGTTTGTAGAATCCAAACTATCCAGACCCCAGTGAGGCGTGAAATGGACCGTTTCGATGCAATGCAGGCCTTTGCTCGCGTGGTGGAAACCGGCAGCTTCACCAAGGCGGCAGCCACCCTGCACATGAGCAAGACCACCGTGACGCAGCTCGTTCAGCAACTGGAAGCGAGGCTGCGCGTGCGCTTGCTCAACCGCACCACACGCAAGGTCAACGTCACCGCCGATGGCGCGGTCTACTACGAGCGTGTCATCCGGCTACTGGTCGATATGGACGATGCCGAGACCAGCCTGTCCAGCGCATCGATGACACCGCGCGGGCGGCTGCGGGTGGATGTGCCCAGCCCGTTTGCGCGAATGCTGCTGATACCCGCCTTGCCGGGGTTCTTTGCACGCTACCCGGAAATCCAGCTGACCCTGGGCGTGAGCGACCGGATTGTCGACATCATTGGCGAAAACGTCGACTGCGTGGTGCGCGGCGGCGAAATCATCGATCAGTCGCTGATGGCAAGGCATGTGGGCGATCTGCACATCGGCATTTATGCCGCGCCCGGCTATCTGCAGCGCTTGGGTACGCCAGCGCACCCCCGTGAGCTGGAGGAGGGCAGGCACAGTACCGTTGGCTTCCTCTGGTTTCGCACAGGCAAATCCTTGCCCTACGCGATGCAGCGTGGTGAGGAACGCATCGAGATTCAGGGCCGCCCGCAATTGACGGTCGACGACGGCAATGCGTACCTGGCCGCCGGCCTGGCGGGCCTGGGCATGCTTTGGCTACCGCAGTACATGGCCAAACCGCACCTGGCCAGCGGCGAATTGCTGCCGCTATTCGAGGACTGGCACATGGCGCCGATGCCGATGTACCTGGCATTCCCGCCGAATCGCCATGTCAGCGCCAAGGTGCGGGTGTTTATCGACTGGGTGATAGAATTGATGGCCGAGCATGCGCCGGTGGTTAGGTGAAACGGGTGTGAACCCATTTCAGAACTGGACACTGGAGCAGATCCGGGTCACAGAAAACGCTAGCGGGTAGGAATAAACCAAATGCAACTCGATATTTTCCAAGTGGATGCTTTTTCCTCTGAGACTTTCGGCGGCAACCCGGCGGCGGTTTGTCCGCTGGTGGCCTGGTTGCCTGATGCGACGCTGCAACAAATCGCCGCAGAGAACAACCTATCTGAGACCGCCTATGTTGTGCGTAACGGTGAGGTGTTCGAGTTGCGCTGGTTTACCCCCACGGTGGAAGTCGACCTGTGTGGCCATGCCACCCTGGCAGCGGCCTGGGTGCTGTTCGAACAGCTTGGCGAAAACAGTGACATGCTGCGCTTTTCCACTCGCAGCGGTGAATTGCGGGTACATCGTAAAGACGGACGCCTGGCCATGGATTTCCCAGCCAAGCAGCCTGAACTCGTAGCTGTACCGCCAGGCCTTTTGCAAGCCTTGGGCCTGGAACGAATCGATGCGCTTTATCGCACAGATGATTACGTGGTGGTGGTCGAGGATGAAGCCATCATCGCTGGCCTCAATCCCGACTTTGCTGCGCTGGCCGCGTTCGACGTGCGCGGTGTCGCGGTTACCGCGCCGAGTCGTCACTTCGACTTTGTTTCTCGCTGGTTCGGCCCACGGGTAGGCGTGAACGAAGACCCGGTCACCGGCTCGGCCCACACCTCCTTGGCGCCCTACTGGGCCAAGCGCTTAGGCAAACGCAGCCTGAGTGCTGAGCAAGGAGGGGCGCGCAAGGGGCGTCTGTACTGTGAAGTCCTGGACAATGGCCGAGTCATTATCAGTGGCCACGGTGCGCTGTACTTACGCGGCAGTATCTTTATCTGAGGCGATCCATCAAAAGCAAACCGCCAAGCGGTTGCATATGGCTTGCAACGACTCGGCGATGGATCGGGCTTTTGAGTTAAACGCTGTCAATCAACCCGTACACGGCGCCTCACGGTCAAGCAATCTGCCCGTGAGCAGTACGCCCAGTTCACTCAATTGATGAATCGCCAGCGCGACGTCGCGGTGTTTGCCGTGGAGGTCTTCGGACAGGTCGAGCAGCAGGGTGCTGACGCTGGTGAAGGTTTCGTAGCTGTTGGTGATGAGGGTTTCGTTGCTGGCGTGGGGGGTGACGCTAAAGAGCGCGGTTGAATCGGTAGCCATTGTTAAGTTCCTTGCTTGAGCCACGACCTCATCGCTACTAAACAATAAGGCGGTAGCTGTACGCAGGTTAGTAGACCGGTGAAACCTAACAAAACCGGCGCGCCCTAGGGCGCCCTACGCACAGCCACCATCAAGCACAGACGGGAAGTCTGATGGAGGGAGCGTGTGCACTTGTTAGGTTAAACCGTGGGCTACTAAACCCGATCGCCGAGAAATTCAGCGACCGAGCCACCTTAAATACGGCCATCCCAGCGCACAAGCCGGCGGATTCTGACGCAAGCGTAGGCAATGGAGCAAGGTGCCGCACGGTAGCGAACGCTGTACCCCTTTGAACCCACAAGAATATTCAGCGCCTCATCAAATCCTTCACCACGCTGTTGTAGAGTCACGGCACACCGAATTGACCACCCAGGGACCCCATGACACTGACCGTCGACACCTTGCTCAAACTGGCCATGGCCAACCCCGTCAACGCTGAAATCACCGCGCGTCTGCCGTCGCTCGGGGTGGAGCAGTGCATGCTCACGGCGGGCTGTCTGTTCCAGGCGGTGTGGAATCATCAGGCGAGTCGGCCGGTTGATGCGGGGGTGAAGGACTATGACGTTTTCTACTTCGACCAGGATGTGTCCTACGAGGCAGAGGATGCAGTAATCCGCAGGGCTGAGCAGCTGTTCCGGGACCTGGGCGTTAACGTGGAGGTGAAGAATCAGGCGCGGGTTCATCTCTGGTATGGGCAGCGGTTTGGCCGGCCTTACCCTCAGTTGCACTCGGCCAGGCAAGGGGTGGACCGTTACCTGGTGGCGGGTACGTGCATTGCCTTGGATATTGCCACGGGCGAGGTGTATGCGCCGTATGGCTTGGCGGATGTGGAGCAGGGCGTGCTGCGCATTAACCCGCTGCATGCCGAGCCCGAACTGTTTTTGCACAAGGCCAGGAGTTATCAGGAACGCTGGCCCTGGCTCAGGATTGTGCCACCGGGGTCAGCCGAATAACCCGCCGAGCACGCTGCACCCGATCACTACCAGCCACGGCGGCAACTTCATCAGCATCAGTGCCGCCAAGGCGAGCAATGCCAGGGCCAGGTCGTAAACGCTGAAAATCGCGCTGGTCCACACCGGTCGGTACAACGCCGCCAATAACAAGCCCACCACTGCCGCGTTCACACCGGCCAGCGCGGCCTGGGTGCGGGGGCTGTGGCGCAGGCTGGCCCAGAAGGGCAGCGCGCCGAAGATCAGCAAAAATGACGGCGCGAAGATCGCCAGCAGGCCGATCAGGCCGCCCAGCCAGCCGGTAGGGGCGTGGGTCATCGAGGCGCCGAGAAAGGCCGCGAAGGTGAACAGCGGGCCGGGCACGGCTTGGGCGGCGCCGTAGCCGGCGAGGAAAACGTCGTTGCTCACCCATTGGCTGGGCACCACCTGGGCTTGCAGCAACGGCAACACCACATGGCCGCCGCCAAACACCAGTGAGCCGGTGCGGTAGAACGCGTCCACCAGCGCCAGCGTGGGATCGCTCACCCAGTCGGCAAGGAGCGGCAAGCCCACCAGCAACAGCAGGAACAGCGCCAGCCACAGCGTTGCGGCACGGCGGCTGATGGCGATGGGCAATGCGTCGGGCTCGGCACGGGGCGCGGGCTTGAACAGCAGCAGGCCGGCCACCCCCGCCACGACGATCACTGCCACCGGGCTCCAGGCAGACGATTGCAGCAGTACCCAACCGGCGGCGCCCAGCATCAATATTATCCGCGCCCAGCCCCGGCACAGGGTGCGCGCCATGCCCCACACAGCTTGGGCCACCACCGCCACGGCGACGACCTTGAGGCCATGCAGCGCGCCGGCGGGCAGGGCGCTGCCATAGTGAGAAAGGCCCAGGGCGAACAGGATCAGCGCGATGGCCGACGGCAAGGTGAACCCGGCCCAGGCAGCCGCGGCACCCGCGTAACCTGCGCGTGACAGGCCCAACGCGATGCCGACCTGGCTGCTGGCCGGGCCGGGCAGGAACTGGCACAGGGCGACCAGTTCGGCATAGCTGTGTTCACTGAGCCAGCGTCTGCGGGTGACGAATTCCTCGCGAAAATAACCCAGGTGCGCAATCGGCCCGCCGAAGGAGGTCAGGCCCAGGCGCAGGAAGATCAGGAACACTGACCCAAGGCTGCTGCGGTGATCGGCAAGGGGTGCGGGCAAGGTGAGGCTCTCGGGTGGCGTGTGAAGAACCCGGCAAATCGATGTGGGCTGGTGGGGCACTTTACCGATTTTTCATGACGCGCAGAAGAGACGGCCTGCCTGTCATTTTTGCCGTGCACATTGAATTTATCGGCGCCGATTTGAGTCATTAAAGCTGAGTCACTTGAAGCACAGCCTTGCCTTCCACTCCTTTAACCTCAAGGACCGACCATGATCTTCTTCATCTTCCTGCTCGCTTGCGCTGCCGCCGCCAGTACCGGTGTGATTTTCAAACCCGGCGCCTGGTACGAATCCCTGGTCAAGCCCAGCTTCACCCCGCCCAACTGGTTGTTCCCGGTGGCGTGGACAATTATCTACCTGTTGCTGGCCTGGGCCGGTTACCGCTTGAGCCTGATCCCGGGCAGCGAGATGGTGTTGGCGCTGTGGGCCGCGCAGATTGCATTGAATACGCTGTGGACGCCGGTGTTCTTCGGCGCGCATCGCTTGCTCGCCGGGATGGTGATCATTGTGCTGTTGTGGCTGACCGTGGCGGCGATGGTGGTGCTGGCAGTGCGTCTGGACCTGATTACCGGCCTGATCCTGTTTCCGTACCTGGCCTGGCTGTGCGTAGCGGCGGCGTTGAACTTCTCGATCCTGCGGAATAACCGTTGATGGCTTACCAACACTGGCCCGCCAGCGAGACCGAATTGGCCCAGATGCGCCGCTTCAATCGCACGCTCGCGTGGCTGCCGCGCTTCAAGATCCGCAACCGCGTCACGCCGCGTGTGATCCAGGCACTGCTGCGCACCCGGCAAAGGTTCCAGAAACCGCCTGTGGTGGAAATCCGGCTTATCGGCTCCGTGCCCGTGCGTATCCTGCGGCCCGCCGGTGCGCCCAAAGGCGTGGTGCTGGATATCCACGGCGGCGGCTGGGTGATTGGCAATGCGCAGATGAATGACGACCTCAACCTCGGCATGGTGCGCGCGTGCGACGTGGCGGTGGTGTCGGTGGACTATCGGCTGGCGGTTAACACGCCGGTGGAAGGGTTGCTGGAAGACTGCCTGGCCGCTGCGCGCTGGCTGTTGGCGGACTGCGCGGAGTTTGCCGGCCTGCCGGTGTTTCTTGTCGGCGAATCGGCCGGCGGGCATCTGGCGGCGGCGACGTTGCTGGCGTTGAAGCAATGGCCGCTGCTGCTCCAACGTGTCCATGGCGCGGTGTTGTACTACGGGGTGTATGACTTGACCGGCACGCCGAGCGTGCGCAACGCCGGGCCGCAAACGCTGTTGCTCGATGGGCCGGGAATGGTCACGGCGCTGCGCTTGCTCACGCCGGGGATCAGCGACGACGAGCGTCGACAGCCTCCCTTGTCACCCTTGTATGGCGACTTCGCCGGCATGCCGCCAGCGTTGATGTTCGTGGGCGAACTGGACCCGCTCAAGGACGACACGCTGCTGATCGCCGAACGCTGGAGTCAGGTGGAGGCGCATCTGTTGCCGGAGTCGGCCCATGGGTTCATTCATTTTCCCGTGGCGATGGCGGACAGCGTTTTGGTATACAGCCGGGGCTGGATAACGGCGCGTCTGCACACCCGGCCACTCTCGGCTTCCTGCAGCACCGTCGTCCCTGGCCCTGAATGAGTTCAATGGGAGGTTTTTATTCGGCGGTGGTCACAGTGACAGATACATGCCTTTGCAATCGCCTAAATCTGTTGGTGGTCCAAACCCGTGATTATGCATTCCTTCTTGTCGGGCGGTGGCGAACTGGCCTCCCTGATCCAGTCCAAAGATTGGTCGGCAACCCCGCTGGGGCCGATCGAAGCCTGGCCACAGAGCCTGCGCACCACCGTCAGCCTGTGCCTGGCGTCCAATTTTCCGATCAATATCATCTGGGGCCCCGAGAACACCCAGATCTATAACGACGGCTACAAGGTGCTGTGCGGCGAGTCGCATCCACGCGCCTTGGGCGAGGGTTACCACGTGACCTGGGCCAGTGCGTGGCCGGCCATCGGCGGGCCCTTCACCGAGGCGCTGGAGGGGCAAACCAGTTTTCTGGAAAACCAGCGCATGTTCCTCACGCGCAATGGTTACCTGGAGGAGACCTTCTTCACCTTTTCCATTTCACCCATTCGCGATGAAACCGGCGGCATCGGCGGACTGTTTCACCCGGTGACGGAAACCACGGTGACCATCCTCGCCGAGCGGCGCACCCGTGCGTTGCGCGATCTGACCGGGCAGTTGGCAGTTGCCGATGACTTGCCCAAACTGATCGCGTTGACGGTGCAGACGCTGGCGGGGTTCAACTTTGATATTCCGTTCTTGCTGTTTTATGAGTGGGACGCCCAAGGCAAGGGTTACCGCCTGGCACAACACAGCGGTATCGCCGCCAACACCGCCGCGTCACCGGCCTGGATCGACGCGGCCGACACCACGCCCTGGCCGTTGGGCGCCGCGTGCGAGCAAAAGCGCACGCTGCAGGTGGACAACATCGAGGCGCTGTTTGCCGGCGTGGCTTGCGGGCCCTACCCGGAGCCGTCCCAGACTGCCTTTGTGTTGCCGCTGGTGGTGCCGGACGACACGCAGGCCCCGTTGATTCTGGTGGCCGGCGCGTCACCCCGCTTGCCGATGAACGATATTTACCGGGGGCTCTACGAACTGCTGGGCGCAGCGCTCTCGGCGGCACTGGCCACCGTACGTGCGCGCGAGTATGAGCGCCAGCGTGCCGACGCCCTGGCGGCGATCGACCAGGCCAAGACCACCTTTTTCACCAACATCAGCCATGAATTTCGCACGCCCCTGACCTTGATGCTCGGGCCGCTGGAAGAGTCGCTGGCCTTGGGCGATACGCTGCCCGAGGATGAGCGTGAGCGGGTCACGCTGGCTTACCGCAACGGCCAGCGCCTGCTCAAGCTGGTCAACTCACTGCTGGAGTTTTCCCGCATTGAGGCCGGCCGCGCCCAGGCGACCTATGCGCCGGTGGACCTGCCGGCACTCACCGCTGACCTGGCCTCCAACTTCCGATCGGCCTGCGAGCGCGCCGGCCTGGCGTTGCTCATCGACACCACACCTTTGCCCGAGGCGGCCTACGTCGACCGCGACATGTGGGAAAAGGTGGTGCTTAACCTGATCTCCAACGCCTTCAAATTCACCCTGGCCGGGCACATCCGCGTCAGCGTTGCGCCCACCGCCGATGGCAGCGCTGCCCAGGTGCGCGTGAGTGACACTGGCACCGGCATCGCGGCCCATGAGCTGCCGCGTTTGTTCGAGCGCTTCCACCAGATCGAAAACCCCGTCGGCCGCTCGTTCGAAGGCTCGGGGATCGGCCTGGCGCTGGTGGATGAACTGGTCAGGCTGCAAGGCGGCACGCTGGAAGTGACCAGTGAGCTAGGGGTAGGCACGACGTTCAGCATCCGGCTGCCGCTGGGCAACCGGCATGTACCCAAGCCGCTGCACACCGAGGCGTTGCTGCACGGTTCTACCACCAATGTGAGTGCCTACGTGGAGGAGGCGCTTGGCTGGTTGCCGGATGCGTCAGCGCTGGTTGACGAGGCCCAGACACACCCTGAGCCTGATGCCGAGTCCTTCCAGGGCCACGTGCTGCTGGCGGACGATAATGCCGATATGCGCGCTTACGTCGCGCGCTTGCTGTACGCCGCCGGCCTGGACGTGGAAACCGTGACCGATGGGCAGGCCGCGCTGCAGGCGGCCCGCGAAAACCCGCCGCAACTGATCCTTACCGACGTGATGATGCCGGTCCTCGATGGCTTTGGCCTATTGCGCGCCGTGCGTGAAGACCCGCGCTTGCAGACGACGCCGGTGATTCTGCTGTCGGCCCGTGCGGGTGAAGAAGCCCGCGCCGAGGGCCTGGCCGCCGGCGCCGATGACTACCTGATCAAACCGTTTTCGGCGCGCGAGCTGGTCTCCCGTGTCACCTCGCATCTGGAGCGCGCCCGCAACCGCCGCGTGGCGACACTGCGCGAGAGTGAAGCGCGGTTGCGCCTGGCAATCGACGCCGGGCAGATCGGCGAATGGGAACTGGATATCGGCGCCGACAGCTCGGTGCGCGCCGAGCGGCACGACCAGATTTTCGGTTACCACGAGCGGGTGGCGCACTGGGGCATGCAGACGTTCCTGGAACATGTGCTGCCCGAAGACCGCAAGGTGGTCGAGGCGGCGTTCACGCGCGCGGTGGCCCAGGGCAGCAGCTGGGATTTCCAGTGCCGCATCCGCCGCGTTGATGACCAGCAGGTGCGCTGGATCCTGGTGCGCAGCATGCCGCAACTCGACGCCCACGGGCGCACCCTGAAAATGTTCGGTTTGGTGCAGGACATCACCGATCAGAAACGGGTCGAGCTGGGCATGCAGGCGCTCAATGAAACCCTCGAACAACGCATCTCCGAGGCCATGGAAGAGCGCAGCAAGGCCGAAGAACAACTGCGCCAGGCGCAAAAACTCGAAGCCCTGGGCCAACTCACCGGCGGCGTGGCCCATGACTTCAATAACCTGTTGACGGTGATTCGCTCTTCGCTCGACCTGCTGGAGCGTCCGGAACTGCCCGAAGCGCGGCGCAGCCGTTACCTGGCGGCGATTTCAGACACGGTCAACCGAGCGGCGCGTCTCACCGGGCAGTTACTCGCGTTCGCCCGTCGCCAGGCATTGAAGCCGCAGGCGTTCGACGTCAGCCACAGCGTGACCTCGCTGGTGGAAATGATCGAATCGCTGTGTGGTGCCCATATCCGCGTCATCACTGAGCTTGCGCCCTACGATTGTTTCGTCTATGCCGACTCCAGCCAGTTCGATTCGGCGCTGGTCAACGTGGTGGTCAATGCCCGTGATGCGATGAAGGGCGTGGGTACCCTGACCGTCGCGGTAGCCTCGGTCGACACCCTCCCGGCACTGCGCGGCCAGCCTGCGGTGCCGGGGGCGTTTGTGGCGATCGCGGTGAGCGACACCGGCAGCGGCATACGCCCTGAGCATCTGGAGCGCATATTCGAGCCGTTTTTCACCACCAAGAACGTCGGGCAAGGCACCGGGCTTGGCCTTAGCCAGGTGTTTGGCTTTGCCAAACAGTCGGGCGGCGAAGTGCGGGTCAGCACCGAATTCGGTCGAGGTTCGACGTTTACGTTGTACCTGCCCAAAGTCATTGCGCGGCCACGGGAACCCGAGGTGGAGCTTGAGGCGGCGCCGATGACCGAGGGCCGTGGCACCCATGTGCTGGTGGTGGAAGACAACGTCGAAGTGGGCACCTTTGCCACCCAGGCCCTCAAGTTGTTGTCCGATGAAGCCGACGCGTTCGACGTGGTGTTTTCCGATGTGATGATGCCCGGCATGAACGGGCTCGAGCTGGCCAAGGAAATCCAACGGCTGTGGCCCGCCTTGCCCATCGTGCTCACCAGTGGCTACAGCCATGTGCTGGCGCAGCAAGGCACCCACGGTTTCGACCTGCTGCACAAGCCGTATTCCATTCACCAACTGTTGCTGATTCTGCGCAGGGCCTGTTCGACATCAGCGGGCTCAGGCTGAGCGCAAGCGTAGAATCTGCGCGCCGTCGAACGGGTCGGTCAGGTAATGCGCCTGCACACCGAAGGTGGCCTGCAACCGTTGCGGGGTCAGTACCTCCAGCGGTTTACCCAGCGCCACCAGCCGGCCCCGGTCGAGCACGGCCAGGCGATCACAGGTCAGCGCCTGGTTGAGGTCGTGCAGGGCAATCAAGGTGGTGACCGGAAGCGCCTGCACGCCTTTGAGAATCGTCAGTTGGTGCTGGATGTCCAAGTGGTTGGTCGGCTCGTCCAGCAGTAGAATCTGCGGGCGCTGCGCCAGTGCGCGGGCGATATGCACGCGTTGGCGTTCGCCGCCGGAGAGGCTGCGCCAGGCGCGATGGCTCAGGTGTGTGGCGTCCACGTCGTGCAAGGCCTGGCGCACGATGGTGTCATCTTCGTTCGACCAGGGGCTCAGTGCCGACAGCCACGGCGTGCGGCCCAGGGCGACCGCATCGAACACGCGGATGGCGTCGTCGGTATCGGCCTGTTGTTCCACCACGGCCACGTGCTGCGCGATGGCGCGGCGCGACAAGTCGACTAAACGCTTGTCGCCCAGGCGCACCTCACCGCTGGCCGGCGTACGCAACCCCGCGAGCAACTTGAGCAAGGTCGATTTGCCCGACCCGTTCGGCCCGACGATACCCAGGGTTTCACCCGCCGCAACCTCAAGGTGGACGTCGCACAGCAACTCGGCCTCGCGCACCTTGAAGCCGAGCCCACTGCAGCTCAACACACTCATCGCGCATTCCTCCGACCGATCAGGATCAGCGCAAACACCGGCGCGCCGACCAGCGCGGTGACCACCCCCACCGGAATCACCTGGCCTTTGATCAGGGTGCGCGACAGCACATCGGCGGCGATCAGGAACAACGCGCCGCCCAGGGCGCTGGCGGGCAGCAGGCGGGAGTGCCCGGTACCCAGCATCAAGCGCATGGCATGGGGGATCACCAGCCCGACAAATCCGATGGAGCCGACAATCGACACCATCACCGCCGTCACCACTGCCGCGCAGCCCACCAGCACGAATTGCACGCGGCGCACCGGGATGCCGAGGGCGGCCGCCGAATCCGTGCCGAAGGTAAACGCATCCAGTGCGCGACGGTGCCACAGGCACACCATCAGCCCCACGACCGCCATCGGCACCGCCAGCCACACCGACGGCCAACGCACGCCGCTGAGGTTGCCGAGCAGCCAGAACATGATGCCCCGCGCCTGTTCGGAGCTGGCGGATTTGGTGATCAGGAACGCGGTGAGCGCATTGAACAGCTGCGAGCCTGCGATGCCGGCGAGGATGATCTGCCCGGTGCCGCTGGACGAGCCGCTGGCCCGCGCCAGCAGAATCACCAGGGCGAACGCGGCCATGGCGCCGACGAATGCGCCCGCCGACAGCGAAATCAAACCGCCGCCCACCCCGATCAACGCGATCAGCACCGCGCCGGTCGAAGCCCCGGCGCTGATGCCCAACAGGTACGGATCGGCCAACGGGTTGCGCAGCAACGATTGCAGGATCACCCCGCACGTCGCCAGGCCCGCACCGCAGGCGCCGGCCACCAGGGCGCGGGTCAGGCGGTAGTTCCACACCACGCCTTCATCGATGGGGTCGAGTGCGTAGCCGGCCGCCCAGAGTTTGTTGGCGAGCACTTGGAGCACAACCTGCGGCGAGATGGCCGTTTCGCCGATGGCCACGCCGGCAAGCAGGGCGATCAGCAGCAGTGTGAGGGCGAGCACGGTCCGTATCATTGCGCCAGGTCGTAGCCGTCGATGGCCGCAGCCAGTTGGTCAAGGCCGTCGAATGTGCGCAGGCTGGCCTGCAGCGCCAGGGCGTCGAGGATGATGATGCGGTTGTGTTTGACTGCGTCCATGTTGCGGGTCACGGGGTCGCTGCGCAGAAAGGCCAGCTTCTTTTCATGGTCGTCGGCGGGATAGCGGCGCCGGTCCATGCGCGCGATCACCAGGAAGGTGGGGTTGGCCTTGGCGAGGGTTTCCCAGCCGACGGCGGGCCATTCTTCATCGGACTGCACCACGTTGCGCAGGCCGAGGGTGTGCAGCATGAATTCGGGTACACCTTTATGGCCGGCCACGTAGGGGTCGCTGGCCATTTCGGCGCTGGAGAACCATACCAGCGCGCTGGCTTGCTTCAAGCCTTTGCGCTGCACGGTGGCGATGGACGTGGCCAGGCGCGCCTTGAGTTCATCGGTCAGTTGCTGGCCGCGCGCCTGTACGTCGAAGATCTCGGCCAATTGGCTGAGGCCCTTGTAGATCGTCTCGATGCGAAACGGCTGCAGTCGCGTGCCATCGGCGCCCACCCGGTTGTCTTTGTCTTCGCAGTCGGAGGGCAGCAAGTAGGTCGGGATGTTCAGTTCCTGAAACTGCTCGCGGGTGCCCACGACGCCTTGGGGCCCGACCACCCATTCCAGCTCGGCGGCCACCAGTTGCGGGCGCTTGGCGATCACTGCTTCGAAGCTCGGTTCGTTATTGGCCAGGCGCTCGATGCGCGCGTCCTGCGCCTGGTACTGCGCCAATACGGTGTTGAACCACAGCGAGGTGCCGACCACTTTATCGGCCACGCCCAACGCATACAGCATCTCGGTGGCGGCCTGGCCGATGGTCACGCTGCGCGCGGGCGCCTGCTGGAACGTGACGGGGCTGCCGCAGTTTTCCAGGGTCAGCGGGTAGTGGGTAGGCGCGGCGTGGGCCAGGGCGCAGCAACCCAGGCCGATGATCAGGGCCGTAACGCGTGGCAGCATGGGGCAATCTCCGTTTGAACCGTCGGTGAAGCAGGGCAGGTACGGTACGGAAATACACCCACGAACGCTGCCGGCCGGGCAGGGCAAGGATGGCCTTCCCGGACACCCCGCCGGTTAGTGAGTCACTGGGCCGGCAGGTCTCCTGACTGATGCGTCATCGCCCGGCTCCGGCCTTCCCGGACAACGTCCAGTGGCAGTGGGGAGCAGGCTCGGCACCTACAGTTGCGGGGGCAGTTTCGATTGACGTCGCGGTCGGCGTTTCGAATTCCCTATTAGTCCCGTGGGGGAACCGGCGGCGCTATGGTAGTTGATTCGGCCCACGAGAGGGAGGTGGAAGTGACGCCGGTTACAGGCGAATGTCCCCAGGCCCCCGGATCAGCGCTTCGATCCGCGTTCCCGTGGCGCGCTCTTCGTTGCTGAAACCGTCGTAGTCGGCCAGGTTGCCGAAGCGGATGCCGGTCAATTGCTCGATCTGGATCACACTGCGCTGGTAGGTTCTGAGCGGGCCGAATACCAGGTCCAGTTGGCCCAGCTCGCGGCTCTGGTCGATCATATAGGCGCTGGCGGAAGGCTTGCCGTCGTCACTAAGGTAGGCCACGACTTTCCAGAACGCCTTGGGGATTTTCACGCCCCGGTACAGGCGGTCGTCATCGGCGAACACCGGGCCGGTAAATACGCTGGCGCGGGCTTTCCAGCGCTGGGTGTTGTCGAGAATGTAGTCCTCCAGTTCCAGCCAGGTTTTCTGGTTGAAGCCGCTCATCTGCGGCGAGCAGTTGGTGAAATGGAAGGTGTCGCCGTTGGCGGTGTTTGCGTCGGCGCCCCAGTTGGGGTCCTGGCGCCGCACCAGGTGGCCACGGTCAAGGCCATTGCCGGCGTAGAGGTCTTCGCCCACCTGGGCATCGATCGGCAGGCGGCCATCGTAGGCCCAGGTGTCGTTGCTGCGCACGATATCCACGTGCTTGGCGCCGTCGATGTTGACACCGACATACAGCGCCAACCGTCGGGAACGCGACATGCTGATGGAAAAGTGCATGTAGTCCAGGCGCCCGGGCTGGGCGTCGCTTGCCTGGGCCGGGTCCAGCGTGGGCCATTGCACCGCGAAGCTGCCGAGAAAATCCTCGGCGTAGCCGCGCCGGTCTTGCAGGTCCTTGGCTGCGGTGACGCGGGGCGCTGCGGCCCTGGCTTCCAGCAGCGAGGGCGTAGGCGTGATCAAGGGGCGAAGGTCGGCAAGCCTTGGGCGGTAGGCCAGGTCGATTTTGACGTTGCGTGCGGGCATGGGGTATTCCTTATGCGGATCGGATAAACACGACTGCAACATGATTTCATGACAATTTGGCCCAGGCGGCAGACTCCGGTCTATCCTGAAGTCGTTAAACGGCCGTTCACCACACGCCAAAAAGGAGCCAGCTTATGTGTGTTCGCCAATCGCGCAACCCGATTTTCTGCCTGATCCCGCCGTACATGCTCGACCAGATCGCGCGCCACGGCGATAAAGCCCAACGCGAGGTGGCGCTGCGCACGCGCGCCAAGGACAGCACGTTCCGCTCGTTGCGCATGGTCGCCGTGCCCGCCAGAGGCCCGGCGCGCATGGCGCTGGTGGCAGGTGCCGAGAAACAGCGCTCGATCTACAGCGCCGACAACACCGACAGCCTGCCAGGCAAGCTGATCCGCAGCGAAGGGCAACCCGCCAGCGGTGATGCGGCGGTGGACGAGGCCTATGACGGCCTGGGCGCGACCTTCGACTTTTTCGACCAGGTCTTTGACCGCAATTCCATCGACGATGCCGGCATGGCGCTGGATGCCAGCGTGCACTTCGGCCAGGACTACAACAATGCGTTCTGGAATTCGACCCAGATGGTCTTTGGCGATGGCGACCAGCAACTGTTCAATCGCTTCACCGTGGCACTCGACGTGATCGGCCATGAATTGGCCCACGGGGTCACCGAGGATGAAGCCAAACTGATGTACTTCAACCAGTCCGGTGCGTTGAACGAGTCGCTGTCGGACGTGTTCGGCTCATTGATCAAGCAATATGCGCTGCAGCAAAAGGCCGAAGACGCCGATTGGCTGATCGGCAAGGGGCTGTTCACGAAGAAAATCAAAGGCACTGCCCTGCGCTCGATGAAGGCCCCCGGCACCGCGTTTGACGACAAGTTGCTGGGCAAGGACCCGCAGCCGGGGCACATGGATGATTTTGTGCACACCTACGACGACAACGGCGGCGTGCATATCAATTCCGGTATTCCCAACCATGCGTTCTATCAGGTTGCCACCCGGATCGGCGGCTTTGCCTGGGAGCGTGCCGGGCGCATCTGGTACGACGCGTTGCGCGACGCGCGGTTGCGGCCGAACTCAGGGTTTCTGCGTTTTGCACGTATCACTTACGATGTGGCCGGGCGCCTCTACGGCGCGAACAAGGATGAGCAGAAGGCCGTCAAGGAAGGTTGGAAAGCAGTGGGCATTAACGTCTGACAATCCGCCAGGGCGGAGAGGAACAGCCATGCGCATCTCGATCAAGGAAAACGGCGGCCCGGCGTTTTTTCCGGGCCTGGCCCAGCCGCGCAGTGTCGAGCTGGACAAATTGCCCGAGCAGGACCAGCAGGAGTTGCGGCAACTGATCGAGAAATCGGACTTTTTCCAGTTGCCGCAAAGCACCCAACCCTCCTCCGACAACCCGGGGCAGGTGCATTACACGCTCACCGTGAGTGAAGGTGAGCGTGAACACACGGTGTGCGTATTGGCGCCGGTGAAGTCGCAGGCGCTGGACGGGTTGGTGCAGTGCGTGCGACGGCATATTCGCTGATTGCTTAAAGTCTGATACGGCCCCTCGGGGCTGCCTGGATCCAAATGTGGGAGGGGGCAAGCCCCCTCCCACATTTGATGTGTGTTGAAGCCAGGGCTGTTTATTTACGATCGAACCACACCGTCTGCGCATTACAGAACTCGCGTACGCCAAAGTGCGACAGTTCGCGCCCGAACCCGCTTTTCTTCACGCCACCAAAGGCCACCCGAGGGTCGGAGACGCTGAACGCGTTGACGAAGATCCCACCGGTTTCCAGTTGGTTGGCGATGTCCCGTGCCTTCGCCGAGTCGCGGGTGAAGATACTCGCGGTCAGGCCGAATTCGCTGTCGTTGGCCAGTGCCACTGCATGGTCGGCGTCGCGTGCGGTGATGATCGACGCGACGGGGCCGAACAGTTCCTGTTTGAACGAAGTCATCTGGTCGGTGACGTCAGCCAGCACGGTGGGCTCGTAATAGTTGCCGGCCCCGTCCACTTTGTTGCCGCCGAGCAACAGGGTCGCGCCTTCTTTCACGGTGGCCTGGACCTGGCCGTGCAGTTCATCGCGCAGGTCGAAGCGCGCCATGGGGCCGATGTAGGTGGCAGCCGAGGTCGGGTCGCCCATCACCAGGTTGCGGCTGGCTTCGAGGAACTTGGCGGTAAAGGCTTCGACCACGCCGTCTTCGATGATCAGGCGCTTGGCGGCGGCGCAGACTTGGCCGCTGTTCTGGAAACGGCCGATCAGCGCGGCCTGTACGGCTGCGTCGAGGTCGGCGTCGTTGAGCACGATGAACGGGTCGG
This sequence comes from Pseudomonas sp. R4-35-07, assembly GCF_003852235.1. NCBI lineage: Bacteria > Pseudomonadati > Pseudomonadota > Gammaproteobacteria > Pseudomonadales > Pseudomonadaceae > Pseudomonas > Pseudomonas sp. R4-35-07. The sequence goes on along the minus strand of NZ_CP027732.1, from coordinate 3,841,984 downwards.
AGCCCCCCAGTTCCAGCACGCATTTCTTCAGTGCCGCACCGGCCTGGGAGCCGATGGCGATACCGGCGCGCACGCTGCCGGTGAGGGTGACGGCGGCAATGCGTGGGTCGGCGATGGCGTTGGACACACCCTCGGTCGTGACATTGATGACCTCGAACAGGCCTTCAGCGAAGCCGGCCTTTTGGAACGCCTGCTGGATCAGGTAGGCGCTGCCCATCACGTTCGGCGCATGCTTGAGCACGTAGGTGTTGCCGGCCAGCATGGTCGGGATGGCGCCGCGCAGCACTTGCCACACCGGGAAGTTCCACGGCATCACGGCGAGGATCGGGCCCAGCGGGCGGTATTCGATGTGGGCGGTACCGTTGTCGACCAGGGTCGGCTCCGGTGCGAGCATGGCGGGGCCGTGCTGCGCATACCACTCGCTGAGCTGGGCGCACTTCTCGATTTCGGCGCGGGCCTGGGCAATCGGTTTGCCCATTTCCAGGGTGATCATCTGCGCCATGGCTTCGGCTTGGTCACGCAGGGCGCTGGCCAGGGCCAACAGCAATTCGGCGCGCTGGCTGACGGGTTGGCGGCGCCAGGTGCGGAAGGCAGCGGTGGAGCGGTTAAGCGCGGCGTCCAACTGCAATTGGCTTTCGTACGCATAGCTGGCAACGGTTTCGCCGTTGGCCGGGTTGATCGACAAGGCGTGGGTCTGGTGAGAAATAGCGTTCATGGCACCGTCCTGCTGGGATGATTGGAATGGAGCCCAGCGTACGGGGCTGTATCTTTTCTGGAAACTGAATAATATTAAGCAATACGTTCACGATTGGAGAATGATTTGGATCTGGTGCAGTTGGAAATCTTCAAGGCCGTTGCCGAGCAAGGCAGCATCAGCGCCGCCGCGCAGTTGATCCATCGGGTACCGTCAAACCTGACCACCCGCATCAAACAACTGGAGCAGGATCTGGGCGTGGAGTTGTTCATCCGCGAGAAGAGCCGCCTGCGCCTGTCTCCGGCCGGGTGGAATTTCCTTGGCTATGCGCGGCGTATTCTCGATCTGGTGCAAGAAGCCCGCGCAACGGTGGCGGGGGAGGAACCCCAGGGCGCGTTTGCCCTTGGTTCGCTGGAAAGTACGGCGGCGGTGCGTATTCCCGCGTTACTGGCGGCGTATAACCAGAAACACACCAAGGTCGAGCTGGACCTGAGCACGGGGCCGTCGGGCACGATGATCGAAGGCGTGCTGTCCGGGCGGCTGACGGCGGCTTTTGTCGATGGCCCGGTGCTGCACTCCACCCTGGAGGGCGTCGCGGTGTTCGAGGAAGAAATGGTGGTCATCGCACCGCTGCACCATGCGCCCATTACGCGGGGGCGGGAGGTGAATGGCGAGAATATCTATACCTTCCGCTCGAACTGCTCCTACCGGCATCACTTCGAGCGTTGGTTCTCACAGGATGGCGCGATGCCGGGCAAGATCTTCGAGATCGAGTCTTACCACGGCATGCTGGCGTGCGTCAGCGCCGGAGCAGGGCTGGCGCTGATGCCGCGCAGCATGCTGGAAAGCATGCCGGGGTTTGCGGCGGTGAGCGTGTGGCCGCTGGCCGACAGCGACCGCGTGCTGAACACCTGGCTGATCTGGCGCAGGGGCACGGTGTCGCAGAGTTTGAACAGCTTCGTAAAGCTGTTGGAGGAACGCGGGTTAGTAGCAGCCTGAATCCAATGTGGGAGGGGGCAGGCCCTAATCTTGTAGGAGCGAGCTTGCTCGCGAAAAACGTCAACGATAACGCGTAATTCCTGGATAAACGCGGTGGCTGTGAGTTTTTCGCGAGCAAGCTCGCTCCTACAACATCGAGAGCAAGCCCCCTCCCACAGTTTGACCTTCATCAGCCGCCGAACTGGAAGGTGCCCATGGCCAGCTTCGCCATAATCGCCGTGGCGCCCAATTGCACCAGCCACAACGCCAGGCCACCGAGAAACACACCCAGCGCCACTTGCAGCACCAGGCTTTTCTGGCGCTTGGCTTGGGGCGCGCGTGGGGTGAAGTGGTCCAGTTCGTCGCGGTCGGCGCGCAGGTCCAGGTCGTCGTTTCTCATAGGGTTCTCGCAGCAAAAGGGCAGTTGGTGTCCAGTCTAGTGGGTTCGCCAGCAAAAAGGGGGAAGCCATTGGCTTCCCCCTTCGTATAACGCTGGCAGATTTACAGCACCTGAACGATCGCGTTGGTCACAGCACCAATGTTGGACTGGTTCAACGCCGCCACACAGATACGCCCGGTATCCAGCGCATAGATGCCGAACTCGCTGCGCAAGCGGGTGACTTGCTCGACGCTCAGGCCGGAGTAGGAAAACATCCCGCGTTGGCGGCCAACGAAGCTGAAGTTGTGGCCGGGAGCCGCCTTGGCCAGTTCGGCCACCATCTGCTCGCGCATGCCGCGGATGCGCAGGCGCATTTCGGCAAGTTCGGCTTCCCACTGGGCGCGCAGCTCAGGGTTGTTCAGTACCGCTGCAACGATCGCCGCGCCGTGGGTCGGCGGGTTGGAATAGTTGGTACGGATCACACGCTTGACCTGGGACAGGATGCGCGCGCTTTCTTCCTTGGATTCGCTGACGATGGACAAGGCGCCCACGCGTTCGCCGTACAGGGAGAACGACTTGGAGAACGAGCTGGACACAAAAAAGGTCAGGCCCGATTCGGCGAACAGGCGCACGGCGGCGGCGTCTTCGTGGATGCCGTCGCCAAAGCCCTGGTAGGCCATGTCGAGGAACGGCACCAGGTTGCGGGCCTTGATCAAGTCCAGCACGTTCTGCCAGTCGGCCGGGCTCAGGTCGACGCCGGTCGGGTTGTGGCAGCAGGCGTGCAACACCACGATGGACTGCGGCGGCAGGGCGTTGAGGTCGTCGAGCAGGCCGGCACGGTTGACGTCGTGGGTGGCGGCGTCGTAATAGCGGTAGTTCTGCACCGGGAAACCGGCGGTTTCGAACAGCGCGCGGTGGTTTTCCCAGCTCGGGTCGCTGATGGCGACGACGGCGTCGGGCAGCAGCTGCTTGAGGAAGTCAGCGCCGATTTTCAGCGCGCCGGTCCCGCCGACGGCCTGCACGGTAACCACGCGGCTGGCTTCGAGCAGCGGCGACTCAGCGCCGAACAGCAGGGTCTGCACGGCCTTGTCGTAGGCGGCGATCCCGTCGATCGGCAAGTAGCCACGGGCAGCGTGTTGCGCCACACGAATGGCTTCCGCTTCGGCAACGGCACGCAAGAGTGGAATCTTCCCCTCCTCGTCGCAGTAAACGCCCACGCCAAGGTTGACCTTGGTGGTTCGTGTATCAGCGTTGAATGCTTCGTTGAGGCCCAGGATTGGATCGCGTGGTGCCATTTCGACAGCGGAGAACAGGCTCATTTTTGCGGCAGCTCTATGGGGGAAGGGAGGGACGTGTCGCGCTCCAGCCGGATGCACTAGAGCGGTGCACAAACGGGGAGCTAGTATAGAGGCCATCACTGCTGAGGGCGACAGCCGAAATGGCTTTTCGGCCAAGTTTTTCGGTTTATTTGCCGACCGTTAGTCTTATTGCAATATTGATCCGGACGAAGGCAGGACGATTGCCTTGAAACCGGTCACATTCGCCACCACTACTACGGCTATCATGGTTTTTTCCTGCAGCCTGCGATGACTATTCGTGGGTTGCTGAGCTATTTCGTCCCTGGCGGTGTTGAGTCTGGGGTGACCACACGAGGTACGTTATGTCGGATTTCCAGCTCGTCACCCGTTTTGAACCCGCCGGCGATCAGCCGGAAGCCATTCGCCAGATGGTCGAAGGTATCGAGGCCGGCCTGGCGCATCAGACGTTGCTCGGGGTGACCGGTTCAGGCAAGACCTTCAGCATCGCCAATGTGATCGCGCAGGTGCAGCGCCCGACCCTGGTGCTGGCACCGAACAAGACCCTGGCCGCACAGTTGTATGGTGAGTTCAAGGCGTTCTTCCCGAACAACGCGGTCGAATATTTCGTTTCCTACTACGACTACTATCAGCCGGAAGCGTATGTGCCGTCCTCCGATACGTTTATCGAGAAGGATGCGTCGATCAACGACCATATCGAGCAAATGCGGCTGTCGGCGACCAAGGCCCTGCTGGAACGCAAGGACGCGATCATCGTCACCACGGTGTCGTGCATTTACGGCCTGGGCAGCCCGGAAACCTATTTGAAAATGGTGCTGCACGTCGACCGTGGCGACAAACTCGACCAGCGCGAACTGCTGCGGCGCCTGACGAGCCTGCAGTACACCCGCAACGACATGGACTTTGCCCGCGCCACATTCCGCGTGCGCGGCGATGTGATCGATATCTACCCGGCAGAATCCGACCTGGAAGCGATCCGTATCGAGCTGTTCGACGACGAAGTCGAAAGCCTGTCGGCCTTCGACCCGTTGACCGGCGAAGTGATCCGCAAACTGCCGCGCTTCACCTTCTACCCGAAAAGCCACTACGTGACCCCGCGTGAAACCCTGATGGGCGCCATCGAGGGCATCAAGGTCGAGTTGGCCGAGCGCCTGGAATACCTGCGCGCCAACAACAAGTTGGTGGAGGCCCAGCGCCTGGAGCAGCGCACTCGCTTCGACCTGGAGATGATCCTGGAGCTGGGCTACTGCAACGGCATCGAAAACTACTCGCGCTACCTGTCGGGCCGCGAGTCCGGTGCGCCGCCGCCGACCCTCTATGATTACCTGCCGCCGGACGCCTTGCTGGTGATCGACGAGTCCCACGTCAGCGTGCCGCAAGTGGGCGCGATGTATAAGGGCGACCGCTCCCGCAAGGAAACCCTGGTGGAATACGGTTTCCGCCTGCCGTCGGCGCTGGATAACCGGCCGATGCGCTTTGACGAATGGGAAGCCATCAGCCCGCAGACCATCTTTGTGTCCGCCACGCCCGGCAACTATGAGGCCGAGCATGCCGGCCGGGTGATCGAGCAGTTGGTGCGCCCGACTGGCCTGGTGGACCCGCAAATTGAAATCCGCCCGGCGCTGACCCAGGTTGACGACCTGCTGTCGGAAATCAACAAACGCGTGGCCCTGGAAGAGCGCGTGCTGGTCACCACGTTGACCAAGCGCATGTCCGAAGACTTGACCGATTACCTGGCCGACCACGGCGTGCGCGTGCGCTACCTGCACTCGGACATCGACACCGTGGAGCGTGTGGAAATCATTCGCGACCTGCGCCTGGGTACCTTTGATGTGCTGGTGGGCATCAACCTGCTGCGCGAAGGCCTGGACATGCCGGAGGTGTCGCTGGTGGCGATCCTGGACGCGGACAAGGAAGGCTTCCTGCGCTCCGAACGCTCGTTGATCCAGACCATCGGCCGTGCGGCGCGTAACCTCAACGGTCGGGCGATCCTGTATGCGGACCGCATCACCGGGTCGATGGAGCGGGCGATTGGCGAGACCGATCGCCGGCGTGAGAAGCAGATCGCGTTCAACCTGGAGCATGGCATCACGCCCAAAGGCGTGTTCAAGGATGTCGCCGACATCATGGAAGGCGCCACCGTGCCCGGCTCGCGCAGCAAGAAGCGCAAGGGCATGGCCAAGGCCGCCGAAGAAAGCGCCAAGTACGAGAACGAACTGCGCTCGCCGAGTGAGATCACCAAGCGGATTCGCCAGTTGGAAGAGAAGATGTACCAGTTGGCGCGCGATCTTGAGTTCGAGGCCGCGGCGCAGACGCGGGATGAGATTGGCAAGTTGCGGGAGCGGTTGCTGGCTGTTTGATTGGCGGTGACTGTGCCGGCCTCATCGGGGGCAAGCCCCCTCCCACATTTGACTGCGTTCACAAATCAAAAGTGTGGGAGGGGCGGTGCGACGATTCGACTTGCCCCCGATAGCTGCCCCTCGGTTTTCCAGAAATCACCCAGGCTGTTACCATTCGCCCCTTGTTTCAATTTTCAGTTATATCGCCCATTCGAGACCTGCCATGACCACCGTCCGCACGCGCATTGCGCCATCGCCTACTGGGGATCCCCACGTCGGCACTGCTTACATCGCCTTGTTCAACTACTGCTTTGCCAAGCAGCACGGCGGTGAATTCATCCTGCGGATCGAAGACACCGATCAACTGCGCTCCACCCGTGAGTCCGAGCAGCAGATTTTCGATGCGCTGCGCTGGCTGGGTATCACCTGGGCCGAAGGCCCGGACGTCGGCGGCCCTCACGGCCCGTATCGCCAGAGCGAGCGCAGCGACATCTATAAAAAGTACACCCAGCAGTTGGTGGACATGGGCCATGCGTTCCCCTGTTTCTGCACCGCCGAAGAACTCGACCAGATGCGTGCCGAGCAACAGGCCCGTGGCGAGACGCCGCGCTACGACGGCCGTGCATTGCTGCTATCGAAAGAAGAAGTGGCCGCGCGCCTGGCCGCCGGCGAGCCCCATGTGATCCGCATGAAAGTGCCGAGCGAAGGCGTATGCGTGGTGCCGGACATGCTGCGCGGTGACGTCGAAATCCCGTGGGATCGCATGGACATGCAGGTGCTGATGAAGACCGACGGCCTGCCGACCTACTTCCTGGCCAATGTGGTCGACGATCACCTGATGGGCATCACCCACGTGCTGCGCGGCGAAGAATGGCTGCCGTCGGCGCCCAAGCTGATCCTGCTTTACGAATACTTCGGCTGGGAACAGCCGCAGTTGTGCTACATGCCGCTGCTGCGTAACCCGGACAAGAGCAAGCTGTCCAAGCGCAAGAACCCGACGTCGGTGACCTTCTATGAGCGCATGGGCTTCATGCCCGAGGCGATGCTCAATTACCTGGGCCGCATGGGCTGGTCCATGCCCGACGAGCGCGAGAAGTTCTCGCTGCAGGAAATGGTCGATCACTTCGACCTGTCCCGCGTCTCCCTGGGCGGGCCGATTTTCGATATCGAGAAGCTGTCGTGGCTCAACGGCCAGTGGCTGCGTGACCTGCCGGTGCAAGAGTTCGCCAGCCGTGTGCAGCAATGGGCGCTCAACCCCGAGTACATGATGAAGATCGCGCCGCTGGTGCAGGGCAGGGTGGAAACGTTCAGCCAGGTTGCGCCGTTGGCCAGCTTCTTCTTCGCCGGTGGTGTGAACCCGGACGTCAAGCTGTTCGAATCGAAAAAGCTCTCGGGCGACCAGGTGCGCCAGTTGATGCAACTGATCCTGTGGAAGCTCGAAAGCCTGCGCCAGTGGGAGAAGGATGCGATCACCGCGACGATCCAGGCAGTGGTCGAGTCCTTGGAACTGAAATTGCGCGATGCCATGCCGTTGATGTTTGCCGCGATTACCGGGCAGGCCAGTTCGGTGTCGGTGCTCGACGCGATGGAAATCCTCGGCCCGGACCTCACGCGTTTCCGTCTGCGCCAAGCCCTTGATTTGCTTGGTGGTGTTTCGAAGAAAGAAAACAAAGAGTGGGAAAAACTGCTGGGCGCTATCGCTTAAGCGGGCGGCTGCAGGGACGAAACCCCGGTTTTCCGGGGTTTCGTCGGTAAGTGATTGTTATCCCGGCAAAAAATTTTGAAAATTGTTGAAAATAAATTTGACACGTTTCGAAACCGCCATTAAGATTCGCCCCGTCCTCACCGATGAGGGGCTATAGCTCAGCTGGGAGAGCGCTTGCATGGCATGCAAGAGGTCAACGGTTCGATCCCGTTTAGCTCCACCAATTTACAGGTTCAAGGTCTGGCCACACCGTCTTTGAATCGATCGGCACTCAGCGCCGATCAGTTGTACAGAAGGTTTTGTCCCCTTCGTCTAGTGGCCTAGGACACCGCCCTTTCACGGCGGTAACAGGGGTTCGAGTCCCCTAGGGGACGCCAGTTTCAACAAGCAGTTCGAAAGGTCTGCTGCGCCGCCAGGCGAAAAATCGGGGCTATAGCTCAGCTGGGAGAGCGCTTGCATGGCATGCAAGAGGTCAACGGTTCGATCCCGTTTAGCTCCACCAATTTACAGGTTCAAGGTTCCGGCCACACCGTCCTTGAATCGATCGGCCCAAACACCGATCACTGTACAGAAGGTTTGTGTCCCCTTCGTCTAGTGGCCTAGGACACCGCCCTTTCACGGCGGTAACAGGGGTTCGAGTCCCCTAGGGGACGCCACGATTACCCGCTTTGCGGGATTTTTAAGGGTCATTCAATTATTGAATGGCCCTTTTGTTTGTCTGGCGTTTGGCCAACTCTCTCCTTACTTCCTTTTTGCGTTCTGACCAGCGGTTACGCTTCTCGCTTGCGCAATATTATTATGGTAATAATATTCAACCCATGACAGACGGAGGCTTTGATGAGCGACAAAAAAGCGCAAACTCGCGAACGCATATTGCAGGCTGCCAGCGCGGCCTTGGTCCAGCGTGGCCCGGCTGAGCCGAGCGTCGGCGAAGTCATGGGGGCGGCGGGGCTGACGGTCGGTGGTTTTTACGCGCACTTTGAAAGCAAGGACGCACTGATGCTGGAGGCGTTCACTCAACTACTGGCCAAGCGCCGCGCGGCGATCGAAGACATCGACTCTACACTGGCCGGCGAAGAGCGCCGCAGCCTGGTGGCGGCGTTTTACTTGTCGCGCAAACATCGCGACTCCACGGCCCAGGCGTGTCCGCTGCCGGCGACCGTCGGCGAGATGGGTCGTTTGCCGGACGAATTCCGCCAGGCCTTGAGCGAACACTGCGAGCTGATGGCGGCCCAACTGGCGGCCAGCCCGGAAGACACCGACAAGGCGCTGGCCGACATGGCGCTGATGATCGGCGGCCTGACACTGGCGCGGGCCCTCGGCCCCGGCGAGCTATCCGATCGTGTGCTGCGCGCCGCCAAGTCGGCGGTACGCTGAAGAGGGTTCACCGCATGGGCGACTTGACCTGGGTTCGTGGCTTCAACGGCACTGTCGGCCGACTTGCACCGCAAATAGCGGCCAACAGGATGCGTCGCACCTTCATGACGCCCCGCGAGCTGCCGCCGCGCGCGTGGGAGCTGCCGTTGCTGGCGCAAGCGGAGCGCGTCACCTTGCGTTTCGGCCTGTCGGCCCTGCGTTGGGGGCAGGGGCCGGCGGTGTTGCTGATGCACGGTTGGGAAGGGCGGCCTACCCAGTTCGCCAGCCTGATTACGGCATTGGTAGAGAACGGCTATTCGGTGATTGCGCTGGACGGCCCGGCCCATGGGCATTCGCCGGGGCGCGAAGCAAACGTGCTGTTGTTCGCCCGTGCCATGCTCGAGGCGGCGGCTGAGTTGCCTGCGCTGCATGCGGTGGTCGGCCACTCGATGGGCGGGGCGAGCGCGATGCTGGCGGTGCAACTGGGGCTGCGCACGCAGGCGTTGGTGAGCATCGCTGCACCATCGCGGTTCCTCGATGCGCTGCGCGGTTTCACGCGCATGGTGGGGTTGCCGCCGCGCGCACGTTCGGCGTTTATCCACGCGGTGGAGCTGTCTTTCGGCATGCCGCTCAAGCACTTGGATGTCGCCCATTACCACATGAACCTTCCCGGCCTGATCGTGCACGCCGAAGACGATACGTTCGTCCCGGTCAAAGCCTCTCAAGCCATTCACGAGGCCTGGTTCGACAGCCGCCTGCTGCGCCTGGAGCAGGGCGGGCATCAGAAGGTCCTGGCCGACCCGCGCGTGATCGAAGGCGTACTTGCCCTGTTGGCGAGCTGCCATGTACAGGCGCGCCAAACCGCCTGATACACTGCGCCCGCCGACATCAATCGACTGGAGCAAGGCATGGGCTGGGATTTGGCAACGCCGTTTATCATCGATCTGCAGGTCGCCCCTGAGGACATCGACGGACTGGGGCACGCCAATAACGCGGTGTACGTGTCCTGGCTGGAGCGTTGCGCCTGGCGCCATTCCCAGCGCCTGGGGCTGGACCTCACCGAGTATCGGCGCCTGGACCGCGCCATGGCCGTGGTGCGTCATGAGATCGACTACCTGGCGGCCGGCTACGAAGGCGATGAACTGCAACTGGCCACGTGGATCGTCGATTGGGACCAGCGCCTGAAGATGACGCGGCGTTTCCAGCTGGTACGCCCGCGTGACGGCGCCACCTTGTTGCGTGCGCAAACCACCTTTGTGTGCATCGAGCTGTCCAGCGGCAGGCCCAAACGCATGCCTGTCGAGTTTATCGAAGGCTACGGACCTGCGCTGACAGGGGGTTAACGGTTGTTGGGGGAAACCCAGTAGACTGCGTCACGATTTTTGTTGAGTGTTTTCCATGCAAATTGCTTTGGCGCCCATGGAGGGGTTGGTCGACAACATCCTGCGGGACGTGCTGACCCGCGTGGGCGGTATCGACTGGTGCGTGACCGAATTCATCCGCGTCAACGACCGCCTGCTCACCCCTGCCTATTTCCACAAGCTCGCCCCGGAACTGCTGCACGGCGCCCAGACTGCGGCGGGCGTGCCGTTGCGCGTGCAGTTGCTGGGGTCTGACCCGGTATGCCTGGCGGAAAACGCCGCCCTGGCCTGCGAGTTGGGGTCGCAGGTGATCGACCTCAATTTCGGCTGCCCGGCCAAGACCGTCAACAAGTCCCGAGGCGGTGCCGTACTGCTCAAGGAGCCGGAGCTGCTCAACCGGATCGTCGAGCATGTGCGCCGTGCGGTGCCGGCCCATATTCCGGTCACCGCTAAAATGCGCCTGGGCTTCGACAGCCCGGATGGCGCGCTGGTCTGCGCCACGGCGCTGGCCGAAGGCGGCGCCGCGCATATCGTGGTGCATGCGCGTACTAAAACCGATGGCTACAAGCCGCCAGCCCATTGGGAGTGGATCCCGCGGGTGCAGGAAGTGGTCAAGGTGCCGGTGTTTGCCAATGGTGACATCTGGAGCGTCGAAGATTGGAAACGTTGCCGCGAAGTCAGCGGCGCCGAAGACATCATGCTGGGCCGTGGCCTGGTGGCGCGCCCTGACCTGGCGCGGCAGATCGCGGCGGCGCGCGCAGGGCAAGAGGTGGTGGAAATGACCTGGGCCGAAATGCAGCCGATGCTCCAGGAGTTCTGGACCCAATCGGTGGCGCAATTGACTGAGCGCCAGGCGCCCGGCCGCTTGAAGCAATGGCTGGCGATGCTGACGCGCAATTACCCCGAAGCGGTGCAGCTGTTTACGGCGATGCGCCGCGAGACCGACCTGGAGCAGGTCAGTCGCCTGTTGGGGATGCCTCATCCACTGGCTGCCTGACGCCAGTCAACGACCACTGCTTATATCCATCTAAAGAAGGCGCCACTGCAGGCGCCTTTTTTTGTCGGCGAGTTAACACAAACCACCAACGAGTAGATGCACGAAATGTTATCGATGAGTGACTTGCCTACCGAGTATTAGCGCGTGTGACCACACTTGAACCTCAAATAAGCCATGAATCAAGGCTTGGCGGAAATTGTCCATGAGGCAAAGTCTGATAATGCGCTTTGGTTTCCTTATATGAACTGCGAATTTCGGAACTCGATAGCCTAACTTCCCACGAATGGGGGGACTGCGAAACAGCGCTGTGGTTATTCAGTCTTAAAACTATCACCCCCTCTGGCCATTAACCGGTCAGGTTGTATGGAATAAAGGAACTCGCGAATGTCTATGTCGATTCACACTCCGCCTGTGGTAAGGGGCGATACATCTGGCCTTGATCAGCCAGCAGTTTCGAACAATAAGCTTATTGTAAAGCCGAACGCTCAGACCCCTGGTACAACGGTGCTTCAGACGTCATTGCGTCTTGACGATACTCAAGGTTTGCGCAATACGGCGCTGACCCCCGAGACTGCTTTGCGGCAACTGTTCGATATGCTGGAAGGCATCTTCAGGACCATGCGCGACATATTTTCAGGCAAGACTGCGATTAAGCCCGATCCGGACAAACAACCGGTTGCGCCGGACACTCGCAAGGAGCTCGTCAAGCCGGATGCAGGCAAGTTGCCGGTGCTGCCGGATGCCCGCAAGGAGCTGGTCAAGCCGGATGCAGGCAAGTTGCCGGTGCTGCCGGATGCCTCCAAGGAGTTGGTCAAGCCGGACGCAGGCAAGTTGCCGGTGCTGCCGGATGCCCCCAAGGAGTTGGTCAAGCCGGACGCAGGCAAGTTGCCGGTGCTACCGGATGCCCGCAAGGAGCTGGTCAAGCCGGACGCCGCCACGGTGCGAGTGCTGCCGCAACCTGCTGATGTTTCGGTCATCGTGCCCGACGGGAATAAGCCGCGCCCCTCGCCATTTCCGCCAACGGTGCCCAAGCCCGAGATAAGCGTGAACAATGACCCCAAGACAAACGTTCAGGTGAATGTGGTCCTTAATCATTGTCACTGCCCGGATGGAAAGGTGTCGCCGGACCGACTGCCGACACCGAGGGTTTCCACGGATACGCGGCCTCAGCCACCCATACTGCCAGACGTCCAGCCCCAGCCAGCGGTGCTTCCGGGCAATATCCCGAGGCCGAACGTGCCGATGGATATCAAGCCTCAACCCCAGGTGTTGCCGGATACAAAACCGACGCCTTTGCCCGACACTCCCGCCCCGGATCTGACCAGTCCAGGTCCCGTCGACGCTGGCAGGCATGGACGCTTTAATCATCGGCTAAGTTCCAGGTTCTAACGATAGCTGTCGCGTTTCAATCTTTTATAAGTGCAGGCATCTTTTCGAAAGTTCATTTCGAGGAGATGCCTGTGTGGAGAACTCTATGTCACTCTTTCCAATTAATAATATTGCGCGGGTCATTGATGTAAGGCCGTCCCTGCCAATCGATGCACTCACTGCAAGTAATGAAACTGCGATCAGACCCAATGTCGGTCGCGAGTCGGTCAGGACAATGCCTGTCATGGCATATGGTGATAGATCGCAAAGTTTGCCAAATGTCGGGATTGACTTGCCATTGGTCAATGCAATTGTGGCTTTATTTAATTCCCTCTTTACTCAGCTGCTCGCTCTCGTGGCTGATAAAAAAGACAAGCATGTTCCTAACACTAATCCTTTGCCCCCGCTTATTATTCCGCAGGTAACACCTCAACCGGTATTACCCAGGCCTGATGCCGCAGCGAACATTCCGGGTTTGTCGAACAAGCGCGGCGGTGCGAAGCCGGACAATATCTGGAGTGGCTTCCGCCAGGGCCCGGACGGTAATTGTGTAACAGTGTCGGCTATCAAGGCTGCGATGTATCGATTCGGTCAAAGCCCCACGGATATTTTCAAGGAGGTGACCAAGACGAACGACGGTTATCAGGTGCTTATGCGTGATGGCTTTCGGCTCACATTGACCGACCGCGAGCTGGCGGACGGCGCCCGGGGCGCCAAGTTCAGCGGGCCTGACACAGGCATGCTGAAGGATGCTCAGTTCCTGTTCGCCGTCAGCGCCAAGCGTGCGCAGATGGAAAACAACGATCGTACGGCCGGTCGCAGTTTTCAGGCCGCGATCCGTAGTCTGAACGATGGAGAGGATGAGAGCGGTCCGGGAGAAGGCTTTCTGCGCCTTGGGTTGAAAGGCCACATGAAAAGAGTGTCGGTACGTGAGCTCGCCCAAGGGCAGATAGGCATGTGCAACCGGACCGGGCATTCTGTGGCCGTCATCAACGGCCGCGAGGAGTTATGGGGGAAACAGGGACGAGTCCCGACGCATGGTCATGCCGTCGCACTGATGTGACCGTGATGCACCTGGGCAGGGATAACCCAGGCTGCATTAGTTTCAATGCTGTGTTTCAAACAACATCTATTTCAGTAACTGCCTGAACCCCTCTATCGGCAATGGCCGACTATGCAAATACCCCTGGTACAAATGGCAGCCGAGCTTTTGCAGGAACGCCAGTTGCTCGGCAGTTTCCACGCCTTCGGCAATCACCTCCAGATTCAAGCTGCGGGCCATGGCGACAATGGCGCGGATGATTTCAGCGTCATTGGGATCGTGCGTCGCGTCGCGCACGAACGACTGGTCGATTTTCAACGCGTCCACCGGCAGGCGCTTGAGGTAAGTCAGGGATGAGTAGCCCGTACCAAAGTCATCCATCGCAAAGCTTATGCCGAGTTTTTTCAGGCGACGCATTTTCAACACCGTATCGTCCAGGTTCTGGATCACGATGCCTTCAGTGATTTCCAGCTTCAGCAAGCTGTAGGGCAGTTGGTGCTGCGTGAGGCTGCGCTCGACCCGTTCCACGAAGTCGTTCTGGCGAAACTGCCGGGGGCTGATATTCACGCACAGGCTGAAATTCAGCGGGTCAACCAGGCCGTCGGCAATCAACTGCGCAAATGCGCTGCACGCTTCGTCGAGGATCCAGGTGCCGACCTCCAGGATCAAGCCGCTGTCCTCCAGCACCTTGATAAATTCGGCCGGCGATTGCGCACCCAGTTGGGGATGCTGCCAGCGCACCAGAGCCTCGGCGCCGACAATCTTGTTGCCGCGCGCATCCACCTGGGGCTGGTAATGCACACTGAACTCCCCGCGGGACAAGGCCAGGCGCAGGTCGGTTTCCATGCGCAGGCGCTCGCTGGCGGTTTTCTGCATGCTGTTGTGGAACATCTGAATGGTGTTGCGCCCGGAATCCTTGGCGCGGTACAGGGCGATGTCGGCGCGCTTGAGCAAATCGGCGGGCGTGGTGCCATGGTCGGGGATCAACGCCACGCCGATGCTTGGCGTTACTTGCAGGCGGTGGCCGTCGAGGAACATCGGCTCAGAGAGCAATTCGCGCAGGGTATCGGCCAGTTCCTGCACCTGGCCGCTGACTTGCGTGCGTGAGCCCTCCAGGCCGCTGAGCAGCACCACGAACTCATCACCGCCCAGGCGCGCCACGGTATCTTCCATGCGCACGCTGGCTTCCAGGCGTGCGGTGACGATTTTCAGTACGGTGTCGCCCACCGGGTGGCCGAGGGAGTCGTTGATATGCTTGAAGTGGTCGAGGTCGAGAAACAGCAAGGCGCCGCGCAGGTTGTGGCGCTTGAGCAGGGCGATCTGCTGGCTCAGGCGGTCCATCAGCAGCGCACGGTTGGGCAGGTTGGTCAGCGGGTCGTGATAAGCCAGGTGGCGGATCTGGGCCTGGGCATTTTTCAACAGGCTCACGTCACGCGCGGTCAGTAGCAGGCACGGCGTTTCATTCAAGGTGATCGGTTCGACCGACACCTCCACCGCCAGCACGTCGCCCAGTTTGTTGTGCCATAGCATTTCCAGATGATGGATACGTCCCTTGATCTGCAGCTCGGCCAACAGCGCGGTACGCTGGTTTTCATCGGCCCAGATGCCAATCTGGTACAGGGTGAGGCCGATGGCTTCTTCGGCGCGATAGCCGGTCAGGCGGCAAAACCCGTCATTGACCTCCACATATCGACCCGTGTCGCGCTCGGTGATCGAAATGGCATCGGGGCTGGAATGGAAGGCCTTGGCGAATTTCTCCTCACTGGCCTTGAGCGCCGCCTCCGAGCGTTGCTGCTGGGTGATGTCGCGCAGGGTGGTGACGATGCACGGCTGCTCATTGACCTTGACCAGGCGGCTGGAAATCACGCAGGTCAGGCTCTGGCCGTTCTTGGCATGCACCACGATGGCCACATTGCTCAATGACTGCTCGCGAATCACCCGCTCGATGCGTTGCAGGCGCTTGCTCGACTCATCCCACAAGCCGATCTGCTCGGCGCTTTTGTCGAACACTTCCGCGGCGGTCCAGCCAAAGGTCTGGGTGAATGCCGGGTTGATCTCGATAAACGCGCCGCTGTCCAGGCAGGTGACGCAGATTGGATCGGGGCTGGCCTGGAACAGGCTGGCGAATTTCTCCTCGGAAGCACTCAGGCGTTGTTCGCGCTCCACCTGATCGGTGATATCGAGCAAGGTACCCGCCATGCGCAGGGGCTTGCCGGATTCATCGCGATACAGGCGTGCGCGGCTTTCCAGATAGCGCGAGCTGCCGTCCTCGACCGGCACGCGATAGGTCAGCTGGTAATTGTCACCCGGGCCTTCACGCAGGTTGCGGTAGGCATGGCGCATGCCCTCGCGGTCCGCATCGGACATGCCTTCAAAAAACGCATCGAAGGACTCGTGGAAGGGTTCGCACGGCAGGCCGTGGAGTTGGGCGGCGCGGGCCGAGCCGTAGAGCATGCCGGTGGGAATGTGCCAGTCCCAGGTGCCCAGCTGCGCCGAGTCCAGCGCCAGATCCAGGCGTTCCTGACTGTCTTTCAGCGCTTGCTCGGCGTTTTTGCGCTCGGTGGTGTCGAGGAAGGTGCTGATCAGATAGGCCTCGCCCTCCAGTTCGACCTTTTGCGCGCTGAGCGTGCCATCGTGGATCTGGCCGTTGCTGGCGCAGAACTGCACTTCCATGGTGATGGATTCGCCTTTGCGCTGGGTGGCCTTGACCAGGTGCGCGCGCTGCTCCGGGTCACGCCACAGGCCCAGCTCCAGAGTGGTGCGGCCGATGGCTTGAGCTACCGGCCAGCCGAACAGCATCTCGAAATGCTGGTTGGCCTCGCTGATCAGGCCGTCGGCCTGACGCGTCAGCAGCACCATGTTCGGGCACAGGTGGAAGAGCGTGGCGAAGCGCTTTTCAGAGTGGCTGAGCGCCTGTTCCCGCTCGCGCTGGTGAGTGATCTCGCGGATCACCCCGATCATCCGACGCCTGCCGTTTTTGTCCGGCACCAGGCTGCCATTGATTTCCAGCCAGTGCAGGCTGCCATCGGGCCACTGGATGCGGTGATGCATGGCCTGTTCGACCGGTTCGCCGGCCAGCACCGCATGAAACGCCCGTACCACGCGGGCACGGTCTTCCGGTGCCAGCAGGTCGAGGTAATTGAGGTCGTTGGGCAGCGGCTGGCGCGGGTCGTAGCCAAACAATGCCTGAGTGCCTCGCGACCAGCTGATTTTGCCCGTGTCGATTTCCCAGCACCATGCGCCCAGCCGCGCGGCATTGAGTGCCGACAGCAATTGCGGGGCGCTGTCCCAGCGTTGTTCCGCCTCTTGAGGGTCCAGGGCGTAGATGCGGGGCAGCGGTGGCACGGAATCAACGGGGTTGGGCATTATTCAAAGGGCCTTGGCTCGATGGAAGACAGCGCGGTTTACCTGAAACCCGAGGCCGCACAATGTCATGCCGGTATCCCTGGCAGATCGACCTGTGCATCCAATAGGCTCATGAAAGCCCGCGCAGCGTTCGACAGCGTCCTTTCGGTGTGCACGATATAGCCTAGCTGGCGACTGAGCTGTATGCCCGGCAAAGCAATACTTGCCACCTGGGCGTCGAGCATGGTGCGTGGCAACACGCTCCAGGCCAGGCCGATGGACACCATCATTTTGATCGTCTCCAGGTAGTTGGTGCTCATGGCGATGTTCGGCGTCAGCCCCTGGGCCTCGAATAGACGGCTGACAATATGGTGGGTAAAGGTGTTCCCTCCGGGAAACACCGCAGGGTGCCCGGCGATATCGGCCAGGCTGACGGAGCCGTTGCTGATCAGGCTGTGTTCGGGGGCCACCACGAAATCCAGCGGGTCGTCCCATACCGGCGTCGCGCGCACCAGGTTATGCGGCTCGGGCGCCAGGGTGATCACTGCCACTTCGGCGCGACCGTGGAGGATTTCTTCGTAGGCCACTTCTGAATCGAGGAATTGAATATCCAGCGCGACGTTCGGGTACTGCCGAGTGAAGGTACGCAGGACCGGCGGCAGGCGATGCAGGCCGATATGGTGGCTGGTCGCCAGGGTGAGGCGCCCGCTGACTTCTCCGGTGAGGTTGGTCAGGGCGCGACGGGTGTCGTCCAGCACGTTCAGGATCTGATAAGCACGCGGCAGCAAAGCCCGCCCGGCTTCGGTCAAGCCCACTTCACGGCCGAGGCGATCGAACAGGCGCACCTTCAATTGTTGCTCCAGGCCGGCGATGCGTTTGCTGATGGCCGGTTGGGTCAGGTGCAGGCGCTCACCGGCGCCGGAGAAGCTGCCGGTCTCGGCGATGGCGATAAAGGCGTTGAGGTTGGCCAGGTCCATGGTGGTATTCCAGTTGGTAATCCAAAGCATGAAAAATATGAATTTGAGTTATTTAATCTAGCGCCATACCATCAGCCTCACAAGCCAAAGGGTTATAGAAAAGCCCGGCGCAAAGAAACACCGCTGATGAGGACCGACTGATGGCCGGCAAAACGCTTTACGACAAGCTTTGGGATTCCCATGAAGTGAAACGGCGCGATGATGGGTCGTCGCTGATCTACATCGACCGTCACATCATCCATGAAGTGACCTCGCCCCAAGCGTTCGAAGGCCTGCGGCTGGCCGGGCGCAAGCCATGGCGCGTCGACTCCATTATCGCCACCCCGGACCACAACGTGCCGACCACCCCGGAGCGCAAGGGCGGGATCGACGCCATTGTCGACACCGTGTCGCGCTTGCAGGTGCAGACCCTCGACGACTATTGCGACGAATATGGCATCACCGAATTCAAGATGAATGACGTGCGTCAAGGCATCGTCCACGTGATCGGCCCGGAGCAGGGCGCGACCTTGCCGGGTATGACGGTGGTGTGCGGTGACTCGCACACGTCGACCCACGGTGCCTTTGGTGCCTTGGCCCATGGCATCGGCACATCCGAGGTGGAACATGTGTTCGCTACCCAGTGCCTGGTCGCCAAAAAGATGAAGAACATGCTGGTACGCGTCGAAGGCCAGTTGCCGTTCGGCGTGACGGCCAAGGACATCGTGCTGGCGGTGATCGGCAAGATCGGCACCGCCGGCGGTAACGGGCATGCCATCGAGTTCGCCGGCAGCGCCATTCGCGACCTGTCCATCGAAGGCCGCATGACCATCTGTAACATGTCCATCGAAGCCGGTGCCCGCGTGGGCATGGTGGCAGCGGACGAAAAAACCATCGAATACGTCAAGGGTCGCCCATTCGCGCCCAAAGGCGCCGATTGGGACGCAGCGGTGCACGCCTGGAAAGACCTTGTGTCCGACGCCGATGCGGTGTTCGACACCGTGGTCGAGCTCGACGCGACCCAGATCAAACCGCAAGTCAGCTGGGGCACATCACCGGAAATGGTGCTGGCCGTCGACCAGAACGTGCCGGACCCGGCCCAGGAAACCGACCTGGTCAAGCGCGGCTCCATCGAGCGCGCCCTCAAGTACATGGGCCTGAAGGCCAACCAGGCGATTACCGACATCCAGCTGGATCGCGTGTTCATCGGCTCCTGCACCAACTCGCGGATCGAAGACCTGCGCGCCGCCGCCGTGATCGCCAAGGGCCGCAAGGTGGCCTCGACCATCAAGCAGGCAATCGTGGTGCCAGGTTCGGGGTTGGTCAAAGCCCAGGCCGAAGCCGAAGGCCTGGACAAGATCTTCCTCGAAGCCGGTTTCGAGTGGCGTGAGCCGGGCTGCTCCATGTGCCTGGCGATGAACCCGGACCGGTTGGAATCCGGCGAGCATTGCGCATCGACCTCCAACCGTAACTTCGAAGGGCGTCAGGGCGCCGGTGGCCGTACCCACCTGGTCAGCCCGGCCATGGCTGCCGCCGCTGCCGTCAACGGTCGTTTCATCGACGTTCGCGAATTGATCTAAAGGAAAACCCGATGAGAGCTTTTACCCAGCATACCGGTCTGGTAGCGCCGTTGGACCGTGCCAACGTGGACACCGACCAGATCATCCCCAAGCAGTTCTTGAAGTCGATCCAGCGCACCGGGTTTGGCCCCAACCTGTTCGACGAATGGCGCTACCTGGACGTGGGCTATGCCTACCAGGACAACTCCAAGCGCCCGCTGAACAAGGATTTCGTGCTCAACGCCGAGCGTTACCAGGGCGCCAGCGTGTTGCTGGCCCGGGAAAACTTCGGTTGCGGCTCCAGCCGTGAACACGCGCCGTGGGCCCTGGAAGAATATGGCTTTCGCAGCATCATCGCGCCGAGCTACGCCGACATCTTCTTCAACAACAGCTTCAAGAACGGCTTGCTGCCGATCATCTTGAGCGACGCCGAAGTGGATGAGCTGTTTCAGCAAGTGGAAGCCAATGTGGGCTACCAACTGACCGTGGACCTGGCCGCGCAGACCGTGACCCGTCCGGACGGCAAGGTGTACCACTTCGAGGTGGATGCCTTTCGCAAGCACTGCCTGATCAATGGCCTGGACGATATCGGCCTGACTTTGCAGGACGGCGACGCGATTGCAGCGTTTGAAACCAGGCACCGGGCGAGCCAGCCCTGGTTGTTTCGCGATTGATGCAGGCAGGACCGCCGCCATCTGGGGCAAGCCCCCTCTCACAGGTGTACGCATTTCAAATGTGGCAGGGGGCTTGCCCCCGATGAGGCCAGTGTTAACACCACAAAACCCAAGGAAAGCCCCCATGACCAGCACTGCCCACACCCAAGTCGTGCAAAAACAATTCGGCGAGCAAGCCTCGGCCTACCTGAGCAGTGCCGTGCACGCCCAGGGCACCGAATTCGCACTGCTCCAGGCCGAACTGGTCGGGCAGGGCGCGGCGCGACTGCTGGACTTGGGCTGCGGTGCCGGGCATGTGAGCTTCCAGGTTGCCCCGCTGGTCAAGGAAGTGGTGGCCTATGACCTGTCTCAGCAGATGCTTGATGTGGTCGCCGCCGCTGCGCAAGATCGCGGTTTGGCCAATATCAGCACCGTCAACGGCGCGGCTGAACGCCTGCCGTTTGCCGATGGCGAATTCGACTTCGTGTTCAGCCGCTACTCCGCCCACCATTGGAGCGACCTCGGCCTGGCCCTGCGCGAAGTGCGTCGGGTGCTCAAACCCGGTGGCGTGGCGGCGTTCGTGGATGTGTTGTCACCGGGCAGCCCGTTGCTGGACACTTACCTGCAAACCGTTGAAGTGCTGCGCGACACCAGCCATGTGCGCGATTATTCTGCCGCCGAGTGGATGCGCCAGCTCAGCGAAGCCGGTTTGCATGTACGCAACAGCAGCCGCCAACGCCTGCGCCTGGAATACACCTCGTGGGTCGAGCGCATGCGCACCCCGCCGGCCTTGCGCGCGGCGATCCTGGAGTTGCAACAGGCGATGGGCCAGGAAGTGCGCGATTATTACGAAATTCAAGCCGACGGCACCTTCAGCACCGACGTGCTGGTGGCGTGGGCCGAACGCTGATTGATTTTTTCCGACCTGCCCAAGGGCAGGTCGCTCGATGAAATGAGGAACCCATGAGCAAGCAGATTCTGATTCTCCCTGGCGACGGTATCGGTCCGGAAATCATGGCCGAAGCGGTCAAGGTCCTGGAGCTCGCCAACAGCAAGTACAGCCTGGGCTTCGAGCTGAGCCACGACGTAATCGGCGGCGCAGCCATCGATAAGCACGGCGTGCCCCTGGCCGACGAGACCCTGGAACGCGCCCGCGCCGCCGACGCCGTGCTGCTGGGCGCCGTGGGCGGGCCGAAGTGGGACAAGATCGAGCGTGATATCCGCCCTGAGCGCGGCCTGTTGAAAATCCGCGCGCAACTGGGCCTGTTCGGCAACCTGCGTCCGGCGATTCTCTACCCGCAGTTGGCCGAGGCGTCGAGCCTCAAGCCGGAAGTGGTGGCGGGCCTGGACATCCTGATCGTGCGTGAGCTGACTGGCGGTATCTATTTCGGCTCGCCTCGCGGTGTGCGTGAGTTGGAAAATGGCGAGCGCCAGGCCTACGACACCCTGCCGTACAGCGAGAGCGAAATCCGCCGTATCGCCCGTGTCGGTTTCGACATGGCCCGCGTGCGCGGTAAGAAGGTCTGCTCGGTGGACAAGGCCAACGTATTGGCCTCCAGCCAACTGTGGCGGGAAATCGTTGAAGAAGTCGCCAAGGACTACCCGGACGTCGAACTGAGCCACATGTACGTCGACAACGCCGCCATGCAACTGGTGCGTGCGCCGAAGCAGTTCGATGTGATCGTCACCGACAACCTGTTCGGCGACATCCTGTCCGACCAGGCCTCGATGCTCACCGGCTCCATCGGCATGCTGCCGTCGGCGTCCCTGGATACCAACAACAAAGGCATGTATGAGCCTTGCCACGGCTCGGCGCCGGACATTGCCGGCCAAGGTATTGCCAACCCGCTGGCGACCATTTTGTCGGTGTCGATGATGCTGCGTTACAGCTTCAACCTGGTTGACGCGGCCGACGCGATCGAGAAGGCCGTGAGTCTGGTGCTGGACCAGGGTTTGCGCACCGGCGACATCTGGTCGCAGGGTTGCACCAAGGTCGGCACGCAAGAAATGGGCGACGCTGTAGTCGCCGCGCTGCGGAATCTGTAATCTCTCGGGCCCGCTTGCAGTTATCGCTGCAAGGCGGCCCACTTTTTAACAAGGTGTAGTTGCGATGAAACGTGTAGGTCTGATCGGTTGGCGCGGTATGGTCGGTTCCGTGCTCATGCAGCGGATGCTGGAAGAGCAGGATTTCGATCTTATCGAGCCGGTGTTTTTCACCACTTCGAACGTAGGTGGCCAAGGGCCGTCCGTGGGCAAGGACATTGCCCCGCTCAAAGACGCCTATAGCATTGAAGAGCTGAAGACCCTCGATGTGATCCTGACGTGCCAGGGCGGCGACTACACCAGCGAAGTCTTCCCCAAGCTGCGCGAAGCCGGCTGGCAGGGCTACTGGATCGACGCCGCGTCGAGCCTGCGCATGCAGGACGATGCGGTGATCATCCTCGACCCGGTCAACCGCAAGGTCATCGACCAGCAACTGGATGCCGGCACCCGGAACTACGTCGGCGGCAATTGCACCGTCAGCCTGATGCTGATGGGCCTGGGTGGCTTGTTCGAAGCCGGCCTGGTCGAGTGGATGAGCGCCATGACCTACCAGGCGGCCTCCGGCGCCGGTGCACAGAACATGCGAGAGCTGATCAAGCAGATGGGCGCAACCCACGCAGCGGTGGCCGATCAACTGGCCGACCCAGCCAGTGCGATCCTCGATATCGACCGCCGCGTGGCCGAAGCCATGCGCAGCGACGCCTATCCGACCGAAAACTTCGGCGTGCCGTTGGCCGGTAGCCTGATCCCGTGGATCGATAAGGAACTGCCGAACGGCCAGAGCCGCGAAGAGTGGAAGGCCCAGGCCGAGACCAACAAGATCCTCGGGCGCTTCAAGAACCCGATCCCGGTGGACGGCATCTGCGTACGCATTGGCGCCATGCGCTGCCATAGCCAGGCGTTGACCATCAAGCTGAACAAAGACGTGCCGATTGCCGATATCGAAGGGCTGATCAGCCAGCACAACCCCTGGGTCAAGCTGGTGCCGAACAACCGTGAGATCAGCATGCAGGAGCTGAGCCCAACCAAGGTTACCGGCACCCTGAATGTACCGGTGGGCCGCCTGCGCAAGCTGAACATGGGCAGCCAGTTCCTCGGTGCGTTCACCGTGGGCGACCAGCTGTTGTGGGGCGCGGCTGAGCCGTTGCGTCGCATGCTGCGGATTCTGCTGGAGCGTTGATCGCTTGCAGGCTTTGAAGAGCCCCGCGTTCTGGTGACAGGCGCGGGGTTTTTTATTGTTCTTTCGGACGCTATCGGGGGCAAGCCCCCTCCCACATTTTGACCTGTGAACACATTCAAGTGTGAGAGGGGGCTTGCCCCCGATAGGGCCCTCAGCAGCACCACAACCCCCCAGGCTAATTGCCTCACCCCCAACCACCCGGTAAAGTGCCGCTCCCCCCGCAATGCCCGAGGCAGCCCCATGACCCAGACCTTTGAAATCGCCGTGATCGGCGCCACCGGTACCGTTGGCGAAACCCTGGTGCAGATTCTCGAAGAGCTGGACTTCCCGGTAGGCACCCTGTATTTGCTGGCTGGCAACAACTCCGCCGGTGCATCGGTACCGTTCCGGGGCAAGAACGTGCGGGTCAAGGAAGTCGATGAATTCGACTTCAGCAAGGCGCAGTTGGCCTTTTTCGCGGCTGGCCCGGCGGTGACCCTGAGCTTCGCCCCACGTGCCATCGCCGCCGGTTGCTCGGTGATCGACTTGTCTGGCGCATTACCTGCCGAACAGGCGCCGCCCGTGGTGCCGGAAGCCAACGCCCATGTGCTCAAGGGCTTGAAAAAACCCTTTCAAATCGCCAGCCCGAGCCCGTCCGCCACCAACCTGGCGGTGCTGCTGGCGCCGTTGCGCGGTTTGTTGGATATCCAGCGCGTGAGCGTCACCGCCAACCTGGCCGTGTCGGCCCTGGGCCGCGAAGCCGTCAGCGAATTGGCCCGCCAGACGGCCGAGCTGTTGAATGTACGTCCGTTGGAGCCGACCTTCTTTGATCGGCAGGTGGCCTTCAACCTGCTGGCACAAGTCGGCACGCCAGACGCCCAAGGTCACACAGCCCTGGAGAAACGTCTCGTACATGAACTGCGGGCCGTGCTGGAAACTCCGTTGCTGAAGATTTCCGCAACCTGCGTTCAAGCCCCGGTGTTTTTTGGCGATAGCCTGACTGTGTCGCTGCAGTTAGGGGCGCCGGCCGATTTGGTTGAGGTGAACCGTGTACTCGATGCGGCGCCGGGTATCGAGCTGGTCGAGGCGGGCGACTACCCAACGGCCGTAGGCGATGCGGTGGGGCAGGACGTTGTTTATGTAGGGCGAGTGCGCGCAGGTGTGGACGACCCGGCGGAACTAAATGTGTGGCTGACGTCAGATAACGTACGCAAAGGCGCTGCGCTCAATGCCGTGCAGCTGGCGCGGTTGTTGATAAAAGACCTTGCGTAAAAGATACTTGGCGCCAATTTGTAGATTGATTCTCACCAAGCGCTATGCTTGGCCAAAAGCGGAACACAAGCGCGTCGGTGACCTATCGGCTCGCCATGCCTTATGGCAGCGGTTACCAACCTTCTCGAAAGCCGGGGAGTGTTCAGACAAAGGATGAGGCTATGGTTCAAGTTCGCAAACTGGTGTTAGCAATAGCGGCCGCCTCGGCGCTGTCCTCCGGTATGGCGCAGGCGCTGCAACTCGGGGAGATGACCCTCAAGTCGAAGTTGAACCAGCCGCTGTCGGTGGAAATCGAATTGCTCGACGTCGGCGGCCTTACGGCGTCCGAGATCACCCCGAGCCTGGCCTCGTCCCAGGCATTCGTCGATGCCGGTGTCGATCGCCAGGCCTTTCTCGACGACCTCACCTTCACGCCGGTGGTCAATCCCAACGGCCGCAGCGTGGTGCGTGTCACCTCCAGCAAACCGTTGCCCGATTCCTATGTGCGCTTCCTGTTGCAGGTGCAGTGGCCGAACGGCCGACTCATGCGTGACTACAGCGTGCTGCTCGATCCCGCCAAATTCGACCAGTCCACACCGGCTGCCAGTGCGCCAGCGCCGCGCTTGAGTGCGCCGGCCGGTACCGCGACCGCCGTCAGCAAGCCAGCGCAACATACCACCACTGCTCGCGATACTTTGTGGGAAATTGCCGAGAAAAACCGCAATGGTGGCTCTGTGCAGCAAACGATGCTGGCCATTCAGGCGCTCAACCCGAATGCGTTTATCGATGGCAACATCAACCGCCTGAAAACCGGCCAGGTCCTGCGCCTGCCAGACACCGTGCAAAGCACCGCGCTCGGGCAGCCGCAAGCGATCGCCGAAGTGACGGCGCAGAACGCCGCCTGGCGTCAGGGCCGCCGCACTGCCGCCCAGCAAGTGGCGGGTAAGGCCCAGCTGGATGCTACCAAGCGCACCGAGACTGGCAATGCCCCGTCGAGCACCGGCGCCAAGGACAACTTGAGCCTGGTGTCGGCCGAGTCTGCTAAAAAAGGTGCAGCAGGCAAGGCCGGTGATAGCCGCGCGTTGAACGACAAGCTGGCGATGACCCAAGAACAGTTGGACACCACCCGTCGGGACAATGAAGAGCTCAAAAGCCGTGCGGCAGATCTGCAAAGCCAGTTGGACAAGCTGCAAAAGCTGATTCAACTGAAGAATGATCAGTTGGCCCGTCTGCAGGCCGAGAAGGGTGATGCGGCTGTGCCCGCGGCAGCGGCAGCAGCGCCTGCGCAGTTGGCTGATGAACCGGCGCCAGCCCCGGCCCCGGCAGCTCCGGTAGCGACACCTGCTCCCGAGCCGGCCAAACCGGTTGCCGCGCCTGCAACCACCGAAGGCAAATTCAATGAGCTGCTGACCAATCCTGTGGTGCTCGGTGTGCTCGGTGGCGCGGCCGTGATTCTGGCGCTGTTGCTCCTGTTGCTGTGGGTGCGCCATCGCAACGCCCGTCTTGAAGAAGAAAAGCACCTGCGCATGGCGCGCGCGCTGGCTGAAGAGCCGGAATTCACGTCGAATATCGATCGCGACCTGCCACCCGACAGTTTCGAAGGCCTGGAAGTGCCGCCGCCGAGCGTCACGCGGGCCCCCGCGCCTGCACCCGTTCCCGTGGCTGAGCCTGCAGTGCCCACCGTCGCCTCCGTGCTGGCACCGCTGGCGGCTGCCGTCGCCCCGACTTCCAGCGACGCGCTCTCCCAAGCCCAGTCCCATATCGACCGGGGCCACCTGAACCAGGCGGCGGATGTGCTTGAGCAAGCGATCAAGCAGGAGCCCAAGCGCAGCGACCTGCGTTTGAAGCTGATGGAAGTCTACGGCCTGCAGAATGACAAGAACGGTTTTGTCAGCCAGGAGCGTCAGCTGGTGGCCACGGGTGAAAACCACGCCCAGGTCGAGCAGCTCAAGGGCCGTTTCCCGGCCATGGCGGTGTTGGCGGCGGGCGTGAGTGCCGCAGTGGCCGCCGCCGCCCTGGACGCCCAGTACGTCAAGGACCTGCTGGAAGACAAGCCGGCTGCGCCGCAGCCAGAGCCTCTGGATACCGATTTTGACCTGAGCCTGGACGACCTGGAGGCGGCATCGCCGGCAGAGGTCAAGGGTGATCAGTCATTCGAGGCGCTTCTTGAGCAGCAGACGGCCGCCAACGCCAGCGCAGATGACCTGTCGGATTTTGACCTGGATCTGCAATTGGATGCGCCGGCGTCCGCGCAGTCCGATGACGACTTCCTGTCCGGTCTCGAAGAACAGATGAAGGACGTACCGGCCGCCGAGCCGCCGACCTTGACCCCGGCGGCACTGGACGACTTCGACTTGCCGGAAGATTTCGACCTCTCCCTGGCGGACGAGCCCGACTCGACGGCCAAGCCCGATGCCTTCGCTTCGGAACTGGACGACGTCAACGCCGAGTTGGACCGTCTGTCCCAGAGCCTGGAGCATCCTTCCATCGAGCCGTCCTTCACGGCTGAAGATGCGGCGCTCGGTGACGACGAGCCCGAGTTCGATTTCCTGTCGGGCTCCGATGAAGTCGCCACCAAGCTGGACCTGGCCCAGGCTTATATCGACATGGGCGACGCCGATGGCGCCAAGGACATCCTTTCCGAAGTGCTGACCGAGGGCAACGAGACCCAGCGCGGCGAGGCCAAGGAAATGCTCGGCCGAATCTGAAGGCTGATACGCGCCCAACGGGGAGAGGGCTTACTCCCTGCCACCGTTGGCGCGGCGTTCCCCCAACAAAAGCGCCCGTCGCGCAGCCGACGCCTTTATAATCCCCGTCTTTGCGCAACTCATCAGGCTCTCAGTTCTTGGCAAATATAGATAACGCGGCCGCCGAAATGGCGGCCGCAGGCTTTCACCGCATCGCCCTCGGCGTGGAATACAAAGGCTCGCGCTATCGCGGCTGGCAGCGCCAGGCCTCCGGTGTGCTGACGGTGCAGGAAACCCTGGAAAACGCTCTGTCGAAAGTCGCTGACTCGCCGGTATCGCTGATGTGTGCCGGGCGTACCGACGCCGGCGTGCACGCCTGTGGCCAGGTGGTGCATTTCGACACCCAGGCCGAACGCTCGATGAAGGCGTGGGTGATGGGCGCCAATATCAATCTGCCCCATGACGTCAGCGTCACCTGGGCCAAGGTGATGCCGGCGCATTTTCATGCGCGCTTCAAGGCCATCGCCCGACGCTACCGCTACGTGATCTACAACGATCAGATCCGCCCGGCGCACCTGAACCAGGAAATCACCTGGAACCACCGCCCGCTGGATGCCGAACGCATGGCCGAGGCTGCGCAGCATCTGGTGGGTGTGCATGATTTCAGCGCGTTCCGTGCCGGCCAATGCCAGGCCAAATCGCCGATCAAGGAAGTCCACCATCTGCGCGTGACCCGGCATGGCAAGATGATTGTGCTGGATATCCGTGCCGGGGCGTTCCTGCACCATATGGTGCGCAACATTGCGGGCGTACTGATGACCATCGGCACCGGCGAGCGCCCGGTGGAATGGGCCAGGGAAGTGCTGCAAAGCCGCATCCGTCGTACCGGTGGGGTTACGGCGCATCCGTTCGGCCTGTATCTGGTGGATGTGGAGTACCGCGACGAGTTCGAGCTGCCGCAGCGTTTTATCGGGCCACACTTCCTCACAGGTTTCAGTGAACTTGGCGGCTGACGCCTGGAAAAGCTTTTGTTACCATCCGGGACTTTCTCGGTTCAATCCCTGAGGTTTCTACGATATGTCAGCCGTTCGCAGCAAGATTTGCGGGATTACCCGCATCGAAGACGCGTTGGCGGCGGTCGAGGCGGGGGCGGATGCCATTGGCCTGGTGTTTTATGCCAAGAGCCCGCGGGCGGTGAATGTGTCGCAGGCGCGGGCCATCATCGCCGCGCTGCCACCGTTCGTGACCACCGTGGGTTTGTTCGTTAATGCCAGCCGTTGTGAACTCAATGAAACCCTGGATGCCGTGCCGCTGGACATGCTGCAGTTTCATGGCGACGAAACCCCGGACGAATGCGACAGCTATCAGCGCCCCTATATCAAGGCGTTGCGCGTCAAGGCCGGCGATGACATCGCCGCCGCCTGTGCCGCCTATGCGGGCGCGCGCGGGATTCTGCTGGACACCTACGTCGAAGGTGTTCCTGGCGGCACTGGAGAAGCCTTCGACTGGTCGCTGATCCCGGCGGGCCTGAGCAAGCCGGTCATCCTGGCCGGGGGGCTCAACCCGATGAATGTCGGCGCCGCCATCGAGCAGGTCCGGCCGTATGCCGTGGATGTCAGCGGCGGGGTGGAACAGGGCAAGGGCATCAAGGATCACCACAAGATTCGCGCATTCCTGCAGGCCGTGCGCAACAGCAGTGGTGTTATGTGACGGCTGGCAGTCTGCCGCCGTCCATAACTACCACTGTGTAAAACAGCACCGGCGCCGCCTGCGGGAGGCCCGGAAACGAAGTGGCAACCCTGCGCTGGCAGGTTGTCTGGAAGGCTGAGGATGCAGGCGGGAAATGGCTGGTCGAACCTCTGACCCCGTCCCGCCGGCCTCATCGCCACATATGAATTTAGCTCAAGGGCATACGCGGGGCTGTGTTCAAGCCACCGGTACTGGAGAAAGAAAGCATGAGCAACTGGTTAGTAGACAAACTGATCCCTTCGATCATGCGTTCCGAGGTGAAGAAAAGCTCGGTTCCTGAAGGTCTGTGGCACAAGTGCCCGTCCTGCGACGCGGTGCTGTATCGCCCGGAGCTGGAAAAGACCCTGGACGTTTGCCCCAAGTGCAACCACCACATGCGTATTGGCGCACGCGCCCGTATCGACATCTTCCTCGACGCCGACGGCCGCAACGAGCTGGGCGCTGACCTGGAGCCGGTCGACCGCCTCAAGTTCCGCGACAGCAAGAAGTACAAGGACCGTCTGGTCGGTGCGCAGAAGCAGACCGGCGAGAAAGACGCGCTGATCTCCGTCAGCGGCAAGCTGCTGGGCATGCCGGTGGTGGTTTCGGCGTTCGAGTTCTCCTTCATGGGCGGCTCCATGGGTGCCATCGTCGGCGAGCGTTTCGTGCGCGCCGCCAACTATGCCCTGGAAAACCGCTGCCCGATGATCTGCTTCGCCGCCTCCGGTGGCGCGCGTATGCAGGAAGCGCTGATTTCCCTGATGCAAATGGCCAAGACCTCGGCGGTATTGGCGCGTCTGCGCGAAGAAGGCATTCCGTTCATCTCGGTACTGACCGACCCGGTCTACGGCGGCGTTTCCGCCAGCCTGGCGATGCTCGGCGATGTGATCGTCGGTGAGCCAAAAGCCCTGATCGGCTTTGCCGGCCCACGCGTCATCGAGCAGACCGTGCGTGAAAAGCTGCCGGAAGGTTTCCAGCGCAGCGAGTTCCTGCTGGAACACGGCGCCATCGACCTGATCATCCCGCGCGGTGAGCTGCGCCCACGCCTGGGTAACCTGCTGGCGCAAATGATGGGCCTGCCGACGCCTGTCTACGTCGCGCCCAAGGTCGAGCCGATCGTCGTGCCACCGGTGCCAGCAAACCTATGACCCAACGTACCCTGGGCGAATGGCTCGCCTACCTTGAGCAGTTGCATCCGTCCGCCATCGACATGGGCCTGGAGCGCTCGCAACAGGTAGCGGCCCGCCTTGGGTTGGGGCGGCCGGCACCGCGTGTGATCACGGTCACCGGCACCAACGGCAAAGGCTCCACCTGTGCCTTTGTCGCGGCGCTGCTGCAGGCTCAAGGGCTGAGCGTCGGCGTCTACAGCTCGCCGCACCTGCTGCGTTACAACGAGCGGGTGCAGCTCAATGGCCGCGAAGCGAGCGACGAGCAGCTCTGCGAAGCCTTCGCCGCCCTCGATGCAGGGCGTGGCGAGATTTCCCTGACTTATTTCGAGATGGGCACCCTGGCGGCGTTGTGGCTGTTCGAGCGTGCGCAACTCGATGTCGTCGTCTTGGAAGTGGGCCTTGGCGGGCGTCTGGACACGGTCAACGTGGTGGATGCGGACATGGCGCTGGTCACCAGCATCGGCGTCGATCATGTCGATTACCTGGGTGACACCCGCGAATCCGTGGCATACGAAAAGGCCGGGATCTTTCGCCGGGGCAAACCTGCCTTGTGCGGCGATCTTGACCCTCCGCAACCCTTGCTGGACAAGGTACGTGAGCTCGACTGCCCGTTCTTCCTGCGCGGGCGCGACTTCAACCTGGAGATCGGCGATCAGCATTGGCAATGGTCCGGGCGCGATGCGCGGGGCCAGCCGGTAGTGTTACGCGATTTGCCGCTGCTGAACCTGCCGATGGAGAATGCCGCGCTGGCGCTGCAAGCCTATCTGTTACTGGGTCTGCCGTGGAATGCCGGGCAAATTGCCGCAACCTTGCTGGCAACGCGCATAGTAGGGCGCCTGGATCGGCGCGCAGTGGAGTGGCAGGGCAAGCGCCTGAACCTGCTGCTGGACGTGGGCCATAACCCCCACGCCGCTGAGTATCTGGCGCAGCGCTTGGCGCGCACGCCGCCGTCCGGCCGCCGCCTGGCGGTGTTTGGCCTGCTGGCCGACAAGGATCTCGACCGCGTGCTTGCGCCGTTGCTGAGCGGGGTCCAGTCCTGGGCCGTTGCACCGCTGGATACGCCGCGCAGCCGTCCGGCAACTGAGCTGGAAACTGCCTTGCAGAACCTTGGTGCATCGGTGACGTCGTATGCAAGCATCACCGCGGCCCTCGAGGCGCAGTGTGCGGTAGCGACGGCCGAGGACGAGATTCTGTTGTTCGGATCATTTTATTGTGTTGCCGAGGCGCTCGAATGGCTGGCCCGGCGCTCCACGGAGGAAGCTGCACATGGCATTACTGGATAGCGCATACAAGCAGCGAATGGTCGGAGCCCTGGTGTTGGTGGCATTGGCGGTGATTTTCTTGCCGATGCTGTTTTCCCGTCAGGACGAGCAGCGCCAGGTGGTCGTCGAGGCTCCGGCTGCGCCCCAGGCACCGGTGGTGCCTCAGGTCCAGGTTGAACCGGTGGTGGTGCCTGAGCCGCAGGCGCTGCCTGAAGAGGAGCCGGTGCCGAGCGACGAAGAGGTCGCCGCGCAACAGGCGCCGTCCATGCCGGTGCAGCCAAGCGTGCCGGTGGTCAAGCCGACACCCGCTCCGGCTGTTGCCGCCAAGCCGGCGACGCCAGCGCCTGCACCCAAACCGGTAGCGCCACAGCCTGCCGCGCCGGGCAAGCCTGACGTGGGGCAGAGCCGTATCGACCCGAATGGCTTGCCGATCAGCTGGTCGATCCAAGTGGCCAGCCTGGGCAACCGCGAAGGCGCCGACGCCTTGCAGAAAAAGCTGCGCGCCCAGGGTTACAACGCCTACATCCGTAGCGCCGACGGCAAGAACCGCGTGTTTATCGGGCCGCTGATCGAGCGCGCCGAAGCCGACCGCCTGCGGGATCTACTGGATCGTCAGCAGAACCTCAAGGGTTTCGTCACTCGCTTTCAGCCTGAGCGCGGCTGATTTCGAGACTTGAAATGCAGTCAAGTGTGGGAGGGGGCTTGCTCCCGATAGCGGTGGGTCAGTCAGTGCATCTGACACTGAACCACCGCCATCGGGAGCAAGCCCCCTCCCACATTGGTCTTCGGCGGTCTTGAAATAGCTTTCGCACTGCCCAATCTATTGATTTGCAAAGCACCCGCAATCACCGCTTACCGATAGCCCGGCGCTCTGCTAAAATGCGCCGCCTTATCCGTACGTAGGCTGCACTGTGCCATTTACCTGGGTTGATTGGGCGATCGTTGCAATCGTCGCCATCTCCGCTTTGATCAGTCTGAGCCGCGGCTTCGTAAAAGAAGCACTGTCGTTGCTGACCTGGATCATCGCAGGAGTCGTAGCCTGGATGTTCGGTGGTTCACTGTCGGTCTACCTGGCCGGGTACATAGAGACACCCTCGGCTCGCGTCATCGCGGGCTGCGCCATCATGTTCATCGCCACGCTGCTGGTGGGGGCAATGGTCAATTATCTTATTGGAGAGTTGATACGTGTTACCGGTCTCTCCGGGACCGATCGATTTCTCGGCATGGCCTTCGGCGCCGCGCGTGGCGCGTTGCTGGTGGTCGTGGCGGTCGGGCTGTTGAGCCTGGGGCCGGTACAGCAGGATTCGTGGTGGCAGGAGTCGGTGCTCGTGCCAAAATTTCTATTGGTTGCAGATTGGTCCAAGAACCTCATATTGGGGTGGAGCAGTCAGTGGCTGGCCAGCGGAATCAGCGTACCCGCTGATCTTCCGTTCAAGGAACACCTCTTGCCGGCCAAAACGCCTCAGTAAGAGTGTTCAGTCAAGATCCATTAAGTAGGGGTTGCGTCGCATGTGTGGCATCGTCGGTATCGTCGGTAAGTCGAACGTCAATCAGGCGCTGTATGACGCCCTAACCGTCCTCCAGCACCGCGGCCAGGACGCTGCCGGTATTGTGACCAGCCACGACGGCCGGTTATTCCTGCGCAAGGACAATGGCCTGGTGCGCGACGTGTTCCACCAGCGTCACATGCAGCGCCTGGTCGGCCACATGGGCATTGGCCATGTGCGTTACCCGACTGCGGGTAGCTCGACGTCGGCCGAAGCTCAGCCGTTCTACGTCAACTCGCCTTACGGCATTACCCTGGCGCACAACGGTAACCTGACCAACGTTGAGCAACTGGCCAAGGAGATCTACGAATCTGACCTGCGCCACGTCAACACCAGTTCCGACTCGGAAGTGCTGCTCAACGTGTTCGCCCATGAGCTGGCCCAGCGCGGCAAGCTGCAGCCGACCGAAGAAGACGTGTTTGCCGCCGTGATCGACGTGCATAACCGTTGCGTGGGCGGCTATGCCGTCGTGGCGATGATCACCGGTTATGGCATCGTCGGTTTCCGCGATCCGCACGGCATCCGCCCGATCGTGTTCGGCCAGCGTCACACCGACGAAGGCGTCGAGTACATGATCGCCTCCGAAAGCGTGTCCCTGGATGTACTGGGCTTCACTCTGATTCGCGACCTGGCACCGGGCGAAGCGGTGTACATCACCGAAGACGGCAAGCTGCACACCCGCCAGTGCGCCGTTGCGCCGAAACTCACGCCGTGCATCTTCGAACACGTCTACCTGGCGCGTCCGGATTCGATCATCGACGGTGTTTCGGTGTACAAGGCGCGCCTGCGCATGGGTGAGAAGCTGGCCGAGAAGATCCTGCGCGAGCGTCCCGAGCACGACATCGACGTGGTGATCCCGATCCCGGACACCAGCCGTACCGCTGCGCTGGAACTGGCCAACCATCTGGGCGTCAAGTTCCGCGAAGGCTTCGTCAAGAACCGCTACATCGGCCGTACCTTCATCATGCCCGGCCAGGCGGCGCGCAAGAAGTCGGTGCGCCAGAAGCTCAACGCCATTGAGCTTGAGTTCCGTGGCAAGAACGTGATGCTGGTGGATGACTCCATCGTGCGCGGCACCACGTGCAAGCAGATCATCCAGATGGCCCGTGAAGCCGGTGCGAAGAACGTGTACTTCTGTTCCGCCGCGCCTGCCGTGCGCTACCCGAACGTGTACGGTATCGACATGCCGAGCGCCCACGAACTGATCGCCCACAATCGTTCGACCCAGGACGTGGCCGACCTGATCGGTGCCGACTGGTTGATCTACCAGGACCTGCCTGACCTGATCGAAGCGGTCGGCGGCGGCAAGATCAAGATCGACCAGTTCGACTGCGCCGTGTTCGACGGCAAGTACGTGACCGGCGACGTCGATGAGGCCTACCTGAACAAGATCGAGCAGGCGCGCAACGACTCGTCGAAGATCAAGACCCAGGCGGTCAGCGCGATCATCGATCTGTACAACAACTGAGTGAACACCGGCCCTGAGGGGCCGGTTTTGTATCTTAAATAAAGAATTCGAGTAAGGAGTCGCAGCATGAGTCAGGAATGGGATGCCGGTCGTTTGGACAGCGACCTCGATGGCGTAGCTTTCGATACCCTGGCTGTGCGCGCCGGCCAGCACCGTACCCCGGAAGGGGAGCACGGTGATCCGATGTTCTTCACCTCCAGTTATGTGTTCCGCACGGCGGCCGACGCTGCTGCGCGCTTTGCCGGTGAAGTGCCGGGCAACGTCTACTCGCGCTATACCAACCCGACCGTGCGTGCGTTCGAAGAGCGTATCGCCGCCCTGGAGGGGGCTGAGCAGGCGGTGGCCACGGCGACTGGCATGGCGGCGATCCTGGCGGTGGTGATGAGCCTGTGCAGCGCTGGCGACCATGTGCTGGTATCGCGCAGCGTGTTCGGTTCGACCATCAGCCTGTTCGAGAAGTATTTCAAGCGCTTCGGTATCGAAGTGGACTACGTGCCTCTGGCGGATTTGTCCGGTTGGGAGGCGGCGATCAAGGCCAATACCAAGCTGCTGTTCGTTGAGTCGCCGTCCAACCCGCTGGCTGAACTGGTGGATATCGCCGCGCTGGCCGAAGTAGCGCATGCCAAGGGCGCGATGCTGGTTGTCGACAACTGCTTCTGCACCCCGGCTCTGCAACAGCCGTTGAAGTTGGGCGCGGACATCGTGGTGCATTCGGCCACCAAGTTCATCGACGGCCAGGGCCGTTGCATGGGCGGTGTGGTGGCCGGTCGCAGCGAGCAGATGAAGGAAGTGGTGGGCTTCCTGCGCACCGCCGGGCCGACCCTGAGCCCGTTCAACGCGTGGATTTTCCTCAAAGGCCTGGAAACCCTCAGCCTGCGCATGAAGGCCCATTGCGCCAATGCCCAGGCGCTGGCTGAGTGGCTGGAGCAGCAGGACGGGATCGAGAAAGTGCATTACGCCGGCCTCAAGAGCCACCCGCAGCACGCATTGGCGCAGCGCCAGCAGCGTGGGTTCGGCGCGGTAGTGAGTTTCGAAGTGAAGGGCGGCAAAGAGGGCGCCTGGCGCTTTATCGATGCCACGCGCCTGATCTCGATCACCGCTAACCTGGGTGACAGCAAAACCACCATCACGCACCCGAGCACCACATCCCATGGGCGCCTGGCGCCGCAGGAGCGCGAAGCGGCAGGCATCCGTGACAGCCTGATTCGCATCGCAGTCGGGTTGGAAGACGTGGCTGACTTGCAGGCCGACCTGGCCCGCGGGCTGGCGGCCTTGTGATCGAGTGGTCCATGGAGGCCGCAACGGCCAGTAACGGGCGCGTGGCGCTGGTGACCGGCGCGGCGCGGGGCATTGGCCTCGGGATCGCGGCGTGGCTGATCAGCGAAGGTTGGCAGGTGGTGTTGACCGACCTGGATCGCGAGCGCGGTTCCAAGGTGTCCAAGGTGCTGGGCGAGAATGCCTGGTTTATCAGCATGGACGTGGCCGACGAGAAGCAGGTGGCTCAAGGGGTCGCTGAGGTATTGGGACAGTTCGGGCGCCTGGATGCGTTGGTGTGCAATGCGGCGGTGGCCGATCCGCGCAATATCACCCTGGAAAGCCTCGACCTGGCGTACTGGAACCGCGTACTGGCGGTGAACCTCAGTGGGCCGATGCTGCTGGCCAAGCACTGTGCGCCGTACCTGCGCGCCCACGGTGGCGCTATCGTCAACCTGGCCTCGACACGGGCCCGCCAATCGGAGCCGGACACCGAAGCGTACGCGGCAAGCAAGGGTGGCCTGCTGGCGCTGACTCACGCGCTGGCGATGAGCTTGGGCCCGGAAGTGCGGGTCAATGCGGTCAGCCCTGGCTGGATCGATGCGCGTGATCCCGCTGCGCGGCGTGCCGAACCGCTCACCGATGCCGATCATGCCCAGCATCCGGCGGGCCGGGTAGGCACGGTGGAGGACGTAGCAGCCATGGTGGCGTGGCTACTGTCGCGCCAGGCCGGGTTTGTCACCGGGCAAGAGTTCGTGGTGGACGGTGGCATGAGCAAGAAGATGATTTACAGCGAGTAGGGCGGTCTTGAAGCTTTTTTGTCTTTTTCAGAAAAACTTCAAGCGGGCTATTGACTTAGGTCCGCTACCTGCGTAAATTTCGCGGCCTCAACGAAGCAAAGGGTGATTAGCTCAGCTGGGAGAGCATCTGCCTTACAAGCAGAGGGTCGGCGGTTCGATCCCGTCATCACCCACCACTTCTTGAGAGTTTTGCCCTTGTGGCAAGACGCAACGTTAAAGGTTGCACCGACGCGCAGCGGTAGTTCAGTCGGTTAGAATACCGGCCTGTCACGCCGGGGGTCGCGGGTTCGAGTCCCGTCCGCTGCGCCATATTTTCCAGGTCCGATGTATCGGGCTTGAGATTGAACAGCAAAAGCTGATCAGTCAGATGTTTAAAGGTGATTGAGGGTTTTAGTCTCAGTCAGCCAAGCGATACGCAGCGGTAGTTCAGTCGGTTAGAATACCGGCCTGTCACGCCGGGGGTCGCGGGTTCGAGTCCCGTCCGCTGCGCCATATCTGCCTCAAGGCCCACTGAACGCCTTGAAGCACAAGGAAAGCCATTGGCTGACTTTGATCCGATAGCAAAGACCCTGGTCGAAAGACCGGGGTTTTTTGTGTCTGCGATTTGGCTTTCCAGGCAAGGAGCCGGCGAACCGGCTCCCCGTTGTGCGTCAAAAGCCCAGCTTATCCCGCAGCCCGTAATACCACGCACCCATTGCGGCAAAAGGCGTGCGCAGGAGCTGGCCACCCGGAAACGGGTAGTGGGGCAGGTCGGCAAACGCATCGAAGCGTTCTGCCTGGCCTCTCAGGGCTTCGGCCAATACCTTGCCCGCCAGGTGTGTGTAGGTCACGCCATGGCCGCTGCAGCCCTGTGAGTAATAAATGTTGTCGCCGAGGCGGCCAACCTGAGGCAAGCGCGACAGGGTCAGCAGGAAATTGCCGGTCCAGGCGTAGTCGATCTTTACGTCCTTGAGCTGCGGGAAGGCCTTGAGCATTTTTGGCCGGATGATCGCTTCGATATTCGCCGGGTCGCGCGCGCCATATACCACGCCACCGCCGAAGATCAGGCGCTTGTCGCTGGTGAGGCGGTAATAATCGAGCAGGTAGTTACAGTCTTCGACACAGTAGTCCTGGGGCAACAACGTGTTGGCCAGTTCATCGCCCAAGGGGGCGGTAGTGATGACTTGGGTGCCGCACGGCATTGATTTCGCCGCCAGCTCCGGCACCAGGTTGCCCAAGTAGGCATTCCCCGCGACGATGATGAACTTGGCCCTGACTTTACCTTCGGCGGTATGCACCACCGGATTGGCGCCACGCTCAATGCGCACCGCTGCCGATTGCTCATAGATCGTGCCGCCCAGGGACTCAACGGCCGCCGCCTCGCCCAAGGCCAGGTTGAGCGGGTGGATATGCCCGCCGCTCATGTCCAGCAGGCCGCCTACATAGTTGTCACAGGCTACTACTTCGCGGATACGGCGCTCGTCCAGCAGTTCCAGTTGTGTATGGCCGTAGCGCTCCCACAGGCGCTTCTGTGATTCCAGGTGGCCCATGTGCTTGCTGTTGAGGGCGGCGAATACACCGCCGTCCTTCAAGTCGCACTGGATCTGATACTTGGTCACGCGCTCGCGAATGATCCTGCCGCCCTCGAATGCCATCTCGCCGAGCAATTGCGCCTGTTTGGGCCCGACGCTGCGTTCGATGACATCAATGTCGCGGCTGTAGCTATTGACGATCTGCCCGCCATTACGGCCGGACGCACCAAAACCTACCTTGGCGGCTTCCAGCACCGTCACGCGAAAGCCGTTCTCGAGCAGAAACAGCGCGCTGGACAGGCCGGTGTAACCGGCACCGATCACACAGACATCGGTTTCGATCTCACCTTGCAGCACCGGGCGCGGCGGAACCGCGTTCGCGGAGGCGGCGTAATAGGACTGGGGGTAGGGGGTGTTCGCCATCCTGGAACCTCTGTTTTATATTTTTTACGAGTGCGGCGATCCTACCTGAGTTGAAAATTGCCTGCCAGCCGCCCGTAAATCACGGGCGTGTCGCCCGCGAATAAAAAATTCGCATATTCATAGGCTTAGCTGCAAAAAAGATGTTGACACCCCTACGGAATTCCGTAGAATGCCGCCTCACAGCAGGCACGTAGCTCAGTTGGTTAGAGCACCACCTTGACATGGTGGGGGTCGTTGGTTCGAGTCCAATCGCGCCTACCAAACAAAATCCGCTCTGCTGGGCGGTCTAGAAGGGCTCACCGAAAGGTGGGCCCTTTTTTGTTGCTCGGAATTCGGGCAATACCTTGCCAAAGTGACACCTCGCGGCGCACTTGAGGGCTACGCATCTCGATCAACAGAAAAGCGTAGCCACCGACAGCAGGCAAATGATCTGGACCGCCATCTGGCAGCGTATCTCGCCAATCGTTGTCGCCATACTGCTCATTTGACCGGCATACATAGCTGGAGCCCTCATTGTCGGCAATCGCACCGTGGATGATCCGCAGGACCATCATGGCTGAGTATAGGGCCAATCCCGATTCCCTCCAGTTGCCGGGGCCTGCGCTGCCAATATCCACAAAATTTATTGGTCTGCAGCAACAGTTTTTCTTGTTGGACACCTCCCACCTCAAGGCAGCAAAGTTGCCGCCACTGCTCGACCTTCCGGGTCAACAATAAAAAAACCGAGCCGACTGCACGCCACTTTCATGCTGTGAGCCCTTTGCTCACATCCTGCTGTAATGGCGCCGCAGCGCGCACTAAAGGACCTCTCCGCCATGCAAACTGTTGTGAACTTATGGCCGTTGATCGGCGTACTTGTCATCGTGGTCGGCTTTGTATTGCGCTTCAATCCGTTGCTGGTGGTTACCGCCGCCGCTATCGCTACCGGGCTCGCCGCTCATTTCCCGCTGGAAAAAATTCTCGCAACCATGGGTGATGGCTTCCTTCAAACCCGTGCGTTGCAATTGATCCTGTTATTACCGCTGGCGGTGATTGGCCTGTTGGAGCGTCATGGCCTGCGTCTGCATGCGCAGAACTGGATCGCCCGCTTCGAGCGCGCGACGGTCGGGCGTTTGCTGATCATCTATCTGTTTGTTCGTGAGTCTACCGCGGCCATGGGGCTGACCAGCCTGGGCGGGCATCCGCAGATGGTACGGCCATTGCTGGCACCGATGGCCGAAGGTGCGGCGGAAAAACGCTATGGCAAGCTGCCGGACAAGCTGCGCCACAAGGTTTTGGCCATGTGCGCCGCCACCGACAACGTGGGGTTGTTTTTTGGCGAGGACATCTTCGTCGCCTTTGGTGCGATCGCCTTGATGCACACCTTCCTGCTCGGCTCGGGGATTGATGTAGATCCGCTGCATATTGCGGTGTGGGGCATCCCGACGGCGATCTGTGCCTTTATCATTCACGCCATCCGTCTGCATCGGTTCGATCGCAGGTTGACCCGTGAGATGACCGCCGCCGCCCCGTCGGTGGAGGCCGCGCAATGATTATTTCCATTCAATACCTGTACTGGCTGGCCGGCGTGCTGTTGCTGATCACCGCCGGCATGATCGTGCTGGATCGCACCCATCCCAAGCGTTGGTCCAGCGCGCTGTTCTGGCTGCTGTTTGCCATTCCGTTTCTGGTGGGGGAGCGCCTGCCCTCGGTAGCCATCGGTGTCGGCGTTGTGGTGATGGCGTTGATTGCGGGCCTGGGCGGCGTTGGTCGCGGCCAGCACGCCGAATTGCACGTCAAGGCTTCGCGTGCCAGTGCCGGTCGCCTGGGTCACAAGCTGTTTATCCCGGCGCTGGCGATTCCGCTGACCACGGTGATTGGCTCGGTATTGCTCAAGCACACCGAAATTGGCGGTGTACCGCTACTTGATCCGAAGAACACCACCTTCGTCTCGCTCGGCATCGGCTGCCTGATCGCCCTGGGCCTGGCCTGTTGGCTGACCCGCGATACGCCGGTGCAAGCCTTGCGCGAATCGCGTCGCCTGACCGAAGCGCTCGGCTGGGCCATGGTGCTGCCGCAGATGCTGGCGATGCTCGGGCTGTTGTTCAATGAAGCCGGGGTAGGCACGGCGGTTGCTCATGTCACTACCACTTACATCAACCTGGATTTCAAGTTGGTGGCGGTCATGGTGTATGTGCTGGGCATGGCCTTGTTTACCGTGATCATGGGTAACGGCTTTGCCGCTTTTCCGGTGATGACCGGTGGCGTCGGCGTGCCGGTGCTGGTGGGTATCTACGGCGGCAACCCGGCGGTAATGGCGGCGATCGGCATGTTCTCCGGCTACTGCGGTACGCTGATGACGCCGATGGCGGCCAACTTCAATATCGTGCCGGCCGCGCTGCTTGAGCTGCCAGACAAGAACGCGGTGATCAAGGCCCAATTGCCCACCGCATTGATGATGCTGGTGGTCAATATTGTGCTGCTTTATCTGTTGATGTGAGGCCAGGATGAATACCCTATTGCTGACAGGCTTCGAGCCTTTCGATCACGACGACGTCAACCCATCCTGGGAAGCGGTGCGCCAGCTGGAGGGAATGCAACTGAGCGATGACGTGCGGATCGTCGCGCGCCGGTTGCCCTGTGCCTTTGCCACTGCTGCCGAAACCTTGATGGCGTTGATCGACGAATTACATCCAGTCATGGTCATCGCCACGGGGTTGGGCCCTGGGCGCAGTGACATTTCGATCGAGCGGGTCGCGATCAATGTCAATGACGCACGCATCCCGGATAACCTGGGCGCCCAGCCGATTGATACGGCGGTGGTAGAGGGTGGCCCGGCCGCTTACTTCTCGACATTGCCGATCAAGCGCATGGTCAGGGCGGTGCGGGACGCGGGTATTGCTGCCTCGGTTTCGCAGACGGCGGGCACGTTCGTGTGTAATCAGGTGTTTTATCGATTGCAGCATGCGCTGGCGGGTTCTGAGGTCCGCAGTGGCTTTATCCATGTGCCGGGCTTGCCTGAGTCGGGTCAGCCGTCGATGGCGCTGCCGATGTTGGTGGAAGGCTTGCGTCTGGCGGTCGCGGCGGCCTGGCAGACTCAGGTGGATATTGTGGAAACAGGCGGGCGGGTGAGCTGATGCCGTGCTCGGTGGCATAACCTCGACTACAGTTGATCAGGTATCCCCCTGGAAAAACTACATCATGATCAAGTGCCCGAAGTGTGTGTCCGTAGTGTTGTCGCTCGCATTGTTTGCAGGCAGCAGTATTGCCTTGGCTGATCCCGGCAATGGCAAAGGCCAGGGCAATAACAAAGGGAATAACCAGGCGGGGCAGGGCCACGGCAAACCTGGTGGCAAAGGTTCGGCGGGTAATCACGGCCCTAGCGTTGATCGGGGCAGTGTGCTGAGCCTAGTGGGCGGTAACCGCGATTACTGGAGCCCTGGGCCTGCGTTGCCTCCGGGTATTCAGAAAAATCTGGCGCGCGGCAAGCCGCTGCCGCCCGGTATCGCCAAGAAACTCGATGGTCGCCTGGCGGGGCGCCTGCCTCACTACGACGGGTATGAATGGCAGCAAGCCGGCACTGACTTGATTCTGGTAGCCATCGCCACCGGTATCATCTACGAAGTGCTCAACGGGGCTTTTGATTGACCGCGCGGTGCCTCACGCTTCCCGTGCGGGAAAAAACAGCTCGAACCGCGTCACGCCGTCTTCACTGCTGACGCCATACTGCCCGTTGTGCAATTGCATGATGGTTGCCACGATCGACAGCCCCAGCCCATTGGACTGGGAGGACCGTTCGCGGGATTCATCCACCCGATAAAACCGTTCGAACAACCGCGGTAGGTGCTCGGCGGGAATGGTTTCACCTTGGTTACTGACTCTCAGGTTGACGCCCTCGTCATTTGCAATGGCCTGGATGCGCAGCGCCGAGCCCGGCGAGCCATACTTGATGGCGTTGGCGCACAGGTTGGCCAAGGCGCGCCGCAGGAGCATCGGCTCTGCCCAGATCACGCCTTCGCCCTCGACCACGATGTGCATGCCCGCGTCAGCGGCCAGCCCTTCGAAATAATCCGCGATGCGTTCCACTTCATCCGCAGCGTCCAGCGCCTGGCGTTGACGCAATGCGCTGGCAGGGTCGGTGCGCGCCAGAAACAGCATATTGTCGAGCATTCGCGCCAGGCGTTCGAGTTCTTCGACATTGGAGGCCAATAGCTGCTGATAGCTTTCGATACTGCGCTGCTGT
The DNA here is from genome assembly GCF_003852235.1 of Pseudomonas sp. R4-35-07. Lineage (NCBI taxonomy): Bacteria > Pseudomonadati > Pseudomonadota > Gammaproteobacteria > Pseudomonadales > Pseudomonadaceae > Pseudomonas > Pseudomonas sp. R4-35-07. The sequence continues at coordinate 3,799,412 of NZ_CP027732.1, read as the reverse complement.
TGCAGGGCAACCTGGGTTTCGCCGAGCAGATTATTGATTGGCGTGCGCAGTTCATGCGCCATGTCGGTGGAGACCTGGCCCAACTGCACAAAGCCCTTGGACAAGCGTTCAAGCATGGTGTTGAACGACTCGATCATTGGCAGCAATTCTTTGGGTGCGCCCTGGCCGTCGAGGCGCTCGGCCAGGTTGCCGACGCCGATCCCTTGCGCGTGGCGGGCGAGGCGGCGCAAGGGCAGCAAGCCGCGATGCACCAGCAGGTAACCGGCCAACGCGAGGACTATCGCAGCGATGCTCGCCAGGATATAAACGCTCAACCGATAGCTGGCGAGTACGGCGGTGCGCTCGGTCATCAGGCGGCCGCTGGTGACTTGCAGGCTGCCCAGATCGCCGGAGTCGATGGTCGCGGCCACGGTTGAAAAAGGAATGCCGTTAAGCCCCGGCAGATGCTGCACATCGCTCAGCGCCAGTACGTGATCCTTGGGCACCGGTTTGATCGACGGCAGCTCGATATTCGCCGGGTTCACCAACAGCAACGGTTGTTGGCCGGGGGCGCCGATACTCAATACGGATTCGCGGTTGCCCAGCATGTTCTGGAACAACTCGGGCTTTGTCTGGATCAGGCCCAGGGTATTGCTGTCGTTGAGCAGGTTGCGCAGTTGATCCACTCGGGATATCAGCGCGGTGTCGTCGCGGCGCACCAGTTCGCGCTCCAGCTCGCGGTACAGGGCCACGCCCAGGGTGGCCAGCAGGGCAAAGGCGAGCAAGGCGAATATCAGTGCCAGGCGCAGGGTCAGCGAATAATGGCGAGCGCGGCTCATGGCTGGGTATCGAAGCGGTAGCCGATGCCACGCACGCTGTGGATCAACTTGAGTTGGAATGGGTCGTCGATTTTCAAGCGCAGGCGCCGCACGGCCACGTCGACCACATTGGTGTCACTGTCAAAATTCATGTCCCATACCCGCGAGGCAATCAACGAGCGCGACAGCACCTGGTCCTGGTGGGTGGCGAACAGGTGCAGCAGGGCGAACTCTTTATTGGTCAGGGTGATGCGCGTGCCGGCGCGGGTGACGCGGCGCTTGAGCACGTCGATTTGCAGGTCGGCGATGTGCAGGTGTTCTTCTTCTCGCGTCGGGCCGCGTCGGGTCAGGGTTCGCAGGCGTGCGACCAGCTCGGCGAAGGAGAAGGGCTTGATCAGGTAGTCGTCGGCGCCCAGCTCCAGGCCTTTGATGCGGTCGGCGATGTCATCGCGGGCGGTGAGAAACAGTACCGGCGTGTCGGCTTCCTTGCGCAAGCGGCGCAGCACTTCCCACCCATCCATCTTCGGCATCATCACGTCGAGCACGATCACGTCGAACGGCGTTTCCAGGGCCTGGTGCAAACCATCCACGCCATCGCGGGCCAGGCTCACGCTGTAGCCCAGCTCCTGCAGGCCATTGAGCAGGTAATTACCGGCCTTGGGTTCGTCTTCGACTACGAGGATGTTCATGGGAAAAGCCCTGGTTCGATGGGTTGCGCAAGTTTAGCCTGATCAATTGTCACTGGCGCAACCTGTGCCCTGCACGCGGTAGTCCAGCACATGCTCACGGTCCTGGTGGTCCAGGTAGCGCAGTTGTGCCGGGACGATACCGCATTGGCCGTAGGAGTCGGTACTGGACAAAATCTTGGCGACATCCAGGTGGACGAAGAAGCCGGTCTGATCATGGATCACGGGCGCGGTTGAAGCGGTGTCGGCAGCGAATACCGAGCCGGTGGCGAGCAACGCAGCAAAGGCGAGGGCAAAGCGTTTCATGGCGAGATCTCTGTTTAAAGTGGCTGCCGGGGTTGGCAGTGAGTTCACAGTAACCAGGCGACCCGAACAGCTAACCAACAGGATGATGACAAGTTCGTCATTCAAGGTTTAACGCTGGCGCCTCGCAGCGTTTACAAGTGCCGAGGTGAACCGTAGATTGCATGGGTCGATCATTGCTTGAACCCATGGAGAAGCCGCGTAGTGTCCAGTCGAAATCCAGCCGTATTCAGTCAGCGTTACCGTGCCTTCCTGTTCGATATGGACGGCACCCTGCTCAACTCCATCGCCGCTGCCGAGCGTGTATGGAGCCGCTGGGCTGAACGCCATGGGCTGGATGTGCAGGCTTTCCTGACGACCATTCATGGCGCTCGCGCGATTGATACGATCACGCGCCAGGCGTTGCCGGGTGTGGATCCCGAGGCGGAGGCGGCGTGGATTACCGAGGCTGAATTGAACGACGTCGAGGGTGTCGTGGCGCTTGCCGGTGCGGTCGCGTTCCTGAACCGCTTGCCGGCCGATCAGTGGGCACTGGTCACGTCTGCGCCCAAGGCACTGGCGTTGCGCCGAATGCAAGCGGCTGGTATTGCCATGCCGGCGGTAATGGTGACGGCCGAAGATGTCGCCAGCGGCAAGCCGGATCCTGCGTGTTACGTGCTTGGCGCTCAGCGCCTGGGCGTGCCGGTGCAGGATTGCCTGGTGTTCGAGGATGCGACGGTAGGTATTCGAGCAGCAGAAGCGGCGGGAGCGGACGTGATGGTAGTGACCTCGACGCACCTGGCGCCTATGGCGACTGAACATGCCTGTATCGGAGGATATGAGGGGTTGCAAGTGGTGCGAGAAGCGGATGGCCTGCTGACGCTGCGAGAAAAGATAGACAGTCAGCGTGTGGTTTTTTGATGGGCGCGATGCGCCTCGCGCTGGCACAGCTTACGCAAAATAGTCTTCTGAAGCGGCTTGAGACAGAACGCAAACAGGTAGGCACACAAGAGTAAGGCGAGGTCCAGCCAAGAGTGGTCTGCGGTGTCGACCGTCGCCTCGACTTCCAATCGGAGGCCATACCCGAGCGCCAGAAAGACCAGCCCTATCAGTAAGGCGATCGTCCAGGAAAGGGAAACCATGGGCTGCGTAACGGTTGGCCTCATCGACGTGCTCCTGAATGCACTTGGACCGCAGGATGACGTGGGATTTGGCTGCAAATGATGCAACAAGTTCCGGGGAGCATGGCAGTTTCATCTTGCAGCGCAGGCCGATGTACGAGGCGCACAGCTCGGGTAGAAAAAGAACGGGTCAATCAGGTTTTCGCCAGCCGTTACGGTGAAGCAAAAGGCTGGCTACTGGAGGTGCTTCAAGGCGTCTGGTTTTTGTCCGGCGCAGTGAGGCCGGCCTGGATGCGCTGATAAATTTCCTCGCGGTGCACGGCAACATCCTTGGGGGCGTTGATGCCGATTCGTACTTGCTGGCCGCTAACGCCCAGGATGGTGATCGTAATGTCATCACCGATGTTTATGCTTTCACCAACTTTGCGGGTGAGTATAAGCATGGACTTCTCCTTGATTACTTTTAAGGACACATGTTCAGACAGGGCAGGTGTCGGATGTGCGTAGCTTACTGCGAAGCGCTTCCCTGTGACTGCCTCTTTTAGGACGCATAGAGGCGACATTAATTCCCATGGCGGCATCATACAGGTCGCGATACATCATTCGCATTGTTTAAGCCAATGTTTATGACGGCCAGAATAGACAGTGAATGGTAAAGTCGCCTCTTTATCTTCAAAGGAGCAGGGCAGTGCGTAAAGTAGCGATGGCAATTGCGGTGTTGGCGTTGGCCGGATGCGGCGAAGGTAAACCTGTCGATGCGCCCAAGGCCAAGCCTGTCGTGACCCAAAGCCAGCCACAAACCGGTGCGATTGCCGCTCAAGAATGGGATGTATGGGTGGGCCCGCCGGATCACAAGCTGCAGGCGATCACGGACTTGACCGCCTGGTTGCTTGAGCATGGTTTCAATTTTTATATCGTCAAGGTCGACGGCAAGGATCAGGTACTGCTGGGCCCGTTTGCGAGCAAGGCCGAGGCTGAGGCCAAGCAGACCCTGCTCAACGAAAAGATGGCGCGGGCCAAGAAAAACGACACCGTGTCAGAGGTCATCGAACACAAGGCCACCCAGTAACGAGCCGGGTGGGTGTGCGCCCACCTTCAGCCACAGGCCTTCAGGTTCACCGGGCCGACGAACTCATTGCCACGGCCCATCACACAGCCCACCGTCTGGTTGCGCTGGCGCTCCCAGGCTTGCACCGGGTAGGTCTTGTTCCAGGCTTCATACAGCTGGCGATCCTGTTTCGACAGGCGCAGGCCGTATTGCTTGCTCATATAAAAATAGGTGCGCGCGATCATTCCACGGATGGACGGACGCGGCATGACCTTCTTGGCCTTGAAGTCTACTTGCGTCAGGCATGAACCGTATTGCCCGCTTTGCACCGGCAGCCAGCCGAAGCTGAAGTTGTTGCGGTCGCCATTCACCTCGCCGATGCTCGGCACCAGGTTGTGCAGGTCCGCTTCGGCGCGCTTGAATACGTCGTCATGGCGCGTGCAGTTTTTACGCCCGCCATTTTGCCAGCACTGGCGCTGATGGCCGATCTGCCAGGCGGGCACGATGTGTTCCCACTCGATGCGTGCAGCGCGGTTGGCGTTCTTGCGCGGGATGTAGCCACAGGCTTTCAGGTCTATGCGGTTACCGGTGTATTTGCAGCCGCAATAGAACTCGGTGGACTGCGGAGCGTAGAGCTTCCAGGCGATTTTTTTCGCTTCACTGAAGGTTCGGGGGGCTTGGGCGTTGGCGGTGACAGCAAACAACAGGCAGCACACAGCAAAAAAACGGACACTCATTCAATCAATCTTCCTTCGGCACAACCCAGAAAATCTGCACGCCGCCGTCATCCCTGTAGGCGAGGGTGACGTTGTCGTTTTCCGCAATCTCTTCAAGCAAGCGCGCCCATTCGTCTTCGGGCTCATCCGGCAGGCGGAAGATCAGCGCCGCCTTGGCCTTCTGCGCGTTGGTCGAGTTGATGATTTTTTGGACGCGAATAGCCAGGCGCTGGTAGGCATCTGGCGGTGCGGGTGCTGCGGAGGAGGGCTTTGCCACGGAGTATTCCTTAGTAAGCTGTACGCACATACAGTATTTAACTGTAGGTAATTTCGCAACTGCTTAAATTCAAAGAACTCCGTCTGACAGCGAATTTGGAAATTTGCTGGGATTTTTTGCGAGGAACTGTAGGAGCGAACTCGCTCCTACAGATAAAGCCTGGAATCAATACTCCCAAAACATCCGTTGCAGCTCTTTACTGTCCTGGGTCTTGGTCAGGGCGACCATCGCCAGGATGCGCGCTTTCTGCGGGTTCAGGTCAAGGGCGGCGACCCAGTCGTATTTGTCGTCTGGTTGCTCGGCGTTACGCAGCACCATGCCGCCGGCATTGACGTGGGAAGAGCGGATGATCTGCACGCCTTGCTTGCGCAATTCCACCAGCGCGGGAACGACCTTGGACGAGACCGAACCATTGCCGGTGCCGGCATGGATGATCGCCTTGGCGCCCGCTTGGGCCAGGGCCTTGTAGGCAGTGTCGCTCACGTTGCCGTAGCCGTAGGCAATTTCGACGTCGGGCAGGCTCTTGATGGTCTTGATGTCGAATTCCGAATCCATGGTGTGACGCTTGGCCGGCAGGCGGAACCAGTAGGATCTGCCTTCAACGACCATGCCCAGCGGACCCCATGGGCTCTTGAAAGCCTCGGTCTTGATATTGATCATCTTGCTCACGTCGCGACCCGACTGGATCTCGTCGTTCATGGTCACCAGCACGCCTTTGCCCCGGGCGTCCTTGCTGCCTGCGACGGCAACGGCGTTGTACAGGTTGAGCATGCCGTCTGCCGACATGGCGGTACCAGGGCGCATGGAACCGACCACCACGATAGGCTTGTCGGTTTTTTCAACCAGGTTGAGGAAGTAGGCGGTTTCTTCAAGGGTGTCGGTGCCGTGGGTGATCACGATGCCATCCACATCCTTGTCGTCGGCCAATTCGGCGACGCGGCGACCCAGTTGCAGCAGGTTGTCGTTGTTGATGCTTTCCGAAGCAATTTGCATCACTTGTTCGCCGCGTACATTGGCGATCTGGCTAAGCTCAGGAACACCCGCGATCAATTGTTCGATGCCGACTTTGGCGGCCTGGTAAGTGGCGCTGTTGGCCGCACTGGCGCCAGCCCCTGCAATGGTGCCGCCAGTGGCGAGGATCACCACGTTGGAAAGCTTGGTCTTGGTGTCGACTTCTTTTGCCTGAGCGGCAACCGGGAACAGCAGCAGGAGGGCCAGCGCCCCAGGAACAAAGGTCTTCAATGCAGATTTCATTATTTTTCTCTCTGGTTTTTGATGAGTGCGGTAGCAGGTTCATCCAGAACACCCGGGCGACTCTGAACGCCTCGAGGTGCTGAGAAAGAGCAGGATTTGTACCAAGCCAATCATGCTCGGATCGATAAAATAAGCTATTGATTTAAAACAATTTAATTGGAGTTTTCAGTCTGAGCTGATGCGACGCCGTCCGGCTTTCCGAACGGAAGGCGCTTCGCTGTTCGGTTGTCCGAAAGCCGGGTCGGGTTGGCGCAGGTTATGTATGAGATCGTCGTTGCGCCTGCCGTTTCAACCAACGGGGAAAGGGCAGGGTGTGTTCAGGATGAAAGGTGAATGACTGCCGTTGACAAATCTCGACAAGGTTCTCATAGTTCTGATAACGCAAACGTTTGCGAGATGTTTCTTCGACGCGAGCGTTGCTCACAATAATCATAAGATCGGAGTACACCCATGAAGCTGCCATTTGCAGGACGTCTTCTCGCTGTCGCTGTGCTTGCCGCCGCATCCGCTGCCCTGCCTCTCTCTTCTGCTTTCGCTGACGACGCCGCCGCCAAACCCAAGGTTGGCCTGGTGATGAAGTCCCTTGCCAACGAATTTTTCGTGACCATGCAAGAGGGCGCCAAGGATTACCAGCAATCCCACGCCGCTGACTTTGACATGATCACCAACGGCATCAAGAACGAAACCGACACCAGCGCGCAGATCGATATCGTCAATCAGATGATTCTGGCCAAGGTCAACGCCATTGTCATTGCACCCGCCGACTCCAAAGCGCTGGTCACCGTACTGAAGAAAGCCTCGGATGCCGGCATCAAGGTGGTCAACATCGACAACCGTCTGGACCCGGACGTGCTGAAAAGCAAAAAACTCGACATTCCCTTCGTCGGCCCGGACAACCGCAAAGGCTCCAAGCTGGTCGGTGACTACCTGGCCAAGCAACTGGCCGCGGGTGACAAGGTCGGTATCATCGAAGGTGTACCGACCACCACCAACGCCCAGCAGCGCACCGCAGGTTTCAAGGATGCGATGGATGCCGCCGGCATGAAGATCGTCTCCACCCAATCCGGTAACTGGGAAATCGACCAGGGCCAGAAAGTCGCATCGGCGATGCTGAGCGAATACCCGGACCTCAAGGCACTGCTGGCCGGTAACGACAACATGGCCCTGGGCGCGGTCTCCGCCGTCCGTGCGGCAGGCAAGGCCGGTAAAGTGCTGGTGGTGGGCTATGACAACATCGAAGCCATCAAGCCGATGCTGCAGGACGGTCGCGTGCTCGCAACCGCCGACCAGGCCGCTGCCCAGCAAGCCGTGTTCGGCATCCAGAATGCACTCAAGCTGGTCAAGGGCGAGAAGGTCGACTCCATCGACGGCGTGATCGAAACCCCGGTCGAACTCGTCCTCAAGAAGTAATCCCGGCAGTAGCCAACAGCGCCCGCTCGTCCTGAGCGGGCGCCTGGAGATTTTCCTATGTCATCTTCCGCCCCGAACGCTGTCCTCTCGGTCAGCGGTATCGGTAAGACCTATGCCCAACCGGTTCTGTCCGACATCACGCTCACGCTCAATCGCGGTGAAGTGCTGGCGTTGACCGGTGAAAACGGCGCAGGCAAAAGCACCTTGTCGAAGATCATCGGCGGATTGGTCACGCCAACCACCGGGAACATGCAGTTCAATGGCCAGGCCTATCACCCCGCCAGCCGCACCCAGGCCGAAGCGCTGGGTGTGCGCATGGTCATGCAGGAACTCAACCTGCTGCCAACGCTGACGGTGGCTGAAAACCTGTTCCTGCATAACCTGCCCAGCCGTGGTGGCTGGATCAGCCGCAAACAGCTGCGCAAAGCCGCGACCGAAGCCATGGCCCAGGTTGGCCTGGACGCCATCGACCCGGACACGCTGGTGGGCAGCCTGGGCATTGGCCATCAACAAATGGTCGAGATTGCCCGCAACCTGATCGGCGACTGCCACGTACTGATTCTCGACGAACCTACGGCGATGCTCACTGCCCGTGAAGTCGAGATGCTGTTCGAACAAATCACTCGCCTGCAGGCCCGAGGCGTGGCGATCATTTATATTTCGCACCGGCTGGAAGAGTTGGCCCGTGTGGCCCAGCGCATTGCGGTATTGCGCGATGGCAAGCTGGTGTGTGTCGAGCCGATGGTCAATTACAACAGCGAACAATTGGTGACGCTGATGGTGGGGCGCGAGTTGGGCGAGCATATCGACCTGGGCCCGCGCACCATCGGCGGACCGGCCCTGACGGTCACAGGCCTGACGCGCTCGGACAAGGTCCGTGACGTGTCGTTCCAGGTGCGCGCCGGTGAAATCTACGGTATTTCCGGCCTGATCGGCGCCGGTCGTACCGAGTTGCTGCGCCTGATTTTCGGCGCCGACCCGGCCGACAGCGGCACCGTGGCGCTGGGGCCGCATGCCAATGTGGTGAGCATTCGCTCCCCGGTCGATGCGGTCGGTCATGGCATTGCCCTGATCACCGAAGACCGCAAGGGTGAAGGCCTGCTGCTGACCCAGTCGATCAGCGCCAACATCGCTCTGGGCAACATGCCAGAAATCTCCGCTGGCGGGATGGTGAACAGGCGCGATGAAACCGCCCTGGCCAAGCGCCAGATCGACGCCATGCGTATCCGCAGTTCCAGCCCGGCGCAGTTGGTTTCCGAACTGTCGGGCGGTAACCAGCAGAAGGTGGTGATTGGCCGCTGGCTGGAGCGTAATTGTTCGGTGATGCTGTTCGATGAGCCCACCCGAGGCATCGACGTCGGTGCCAAGTTCGACATTTATGCCTTGCTCGGCGAGTTGACGCGCCAGGGCAAAGCGCTGGTCGTGGTCTCCAGTGACCTGCGCGAGCTGATGCTGATCTGTGACCGCATCGGCGTATTGTCCGCCGGGCGCCTGATCGAGACTTTCGAGCGCGACAGTTGGACCCAGGACGAATTGCTCGCCGCCGCTTTTGCCGGCTATCAGAAACGTGATGCGCTGCTCAACGATGCAGCGCCTAGGAATACCCCATGAAAACAACCACTTCCCCCGGTAAGACTGGCGGCAACTTCTACGGCCTGGGTACCTACCTGGGGCTGGCAGGTGCGTTGCTGGCAATGATTGCGCTGTTCTCGGTGCTCAGCGATCACTTCCTGTCCTACGACACATTCAGCACCCTGGCCAACCAGATTCCAGACCTGATGGTACTGGCGGTGGGCATGACCTTCATCCTGATCATCGGTGGCATCGACCTGTCGGTGGGCTCGGTACTGGCCTTGGCGGCGTCGGCGGTCAGCGTGGCGATTCTGAGCTGGGGCTGGAGCGTATTGCCGGCCGCCGTGCTGGGCATGGGCTGCGCCGCATTGGCCGGCACACTCACCGGCTCCATCACCGTGGCCTGGCGGATCCCTTCCTTTATCGTGTCCCTCGGCGTGCTGGAGATGGCCCGGGGCGTGGCCTACCAGATGACCGGCTCACGCACCGCTTATATCGGTGACTCGTTTGCCTGGCTGTCCAACCCGATTGCGTTCGGGATCTCGCCGTCGTTCATCATTGCGTTGCTGGTGATCATCGCCGCTCAGTTGGTGCTGACCCGCACCGTGTTTGGTCGCTACCTGATCGGTATCGGTACCAACGAAGAAGCGGTGCGCCTGGCCGGTATCAACCCCAAGCCCTACAAGATCCTGGTGTTCAGCCTGATGGGCCTGCTGGCCGGCGTGGCCGCGCTGTTCCAGATCTCGCGCCTGGAAGCGGCGGATCCGAATGCCGGCTCGGGCCTGGAACTGCAAGTGATCGCTGCTGTGGTGATCGGCGGTACCAGCCTGATGGGCGGGCGCGGTTCGGTCATCAGTACCTTTTTTGGTGTGCTGATTATTTCGGTATTGGCTGCGGGCCTGGCGCAGATCGGCGCGACAGAACCGACCAAGCGCATCATTACCGGTGCGGTGATCGTGATCGCCGTGGTCCTTGATACTTACCGCAGCCAGCGCGCCAGTCGGCGGGGCTGAACCATGGCAACGATCAAGGATGTGGCAGCGCTGGCGGGGATTTCCTACACCACGGTGTCCCATGTGGTGAACAAGACGCGCCCGGTCAGCGAGCCGGTGCGCATCAAGGTCGAGGCGGCGATCAAGCAGTTGGACTACGTGCCAAGTGCGGTCGCGCGCTCACTCAAGGCCAAAACCACCGCGACGATCGGGCTGCTGGTGCCCAACAGCCTCAACCCGTATTTCGCCGAACTGGCCCGGGGCATTGAGGACTATTGCGAGCGCAATGGCTACTGCGTGATCCTCTGCAACTCCGACGACAATGCCGAAAAGCAGCGCAGCTATTTGCGCGTGTTGCTGGAGAAACGCGTCGATGGCTTGATCGTGACCTCGGTGGGCGGCGATGACAGTGGCCTCGCCGCTGGCTTGAGTGCGGTGCGCACGCCCATGGTGATAGTCGACCGGGCACTGGACGGTATCGACGTCGACCTGGTGCGTATCGATCATGAAGAGGGGGCTTACCTGGCGACCCGGCACTTGCTTGAATTGGGCCATCGCGACATCGCCTGCATCGCCGGCCCGGCCCATACTCGCGTGGCGCAAATGCGTCTGGCAGGGTATCGGCGTGCGCTGCGCGAAGCCGGGGTTGAAATAGCGGCTGAGCGCATTCGGGAAAGTGATTTCACCAGCACCGGCGGCTATGCCGCCGCTGTGCAATTGCTTGCGCAGCAACCCCCCAGTGCGATATTTGCCTGTAACGACATGATCGGTTTCGGCGTGCTGCGCGCCGCGGCAGAGCAGAATATCCGCGTGCCGGGCGAGCTGTCGGTGATTGGTTTCGATGACATTCAAATGGGCCGGTATGTTTATCCGGCGCTGACCACGGTCGGGCAGTCGATCCTGCAACTGGGCGAGACAGCGGCTGAATTATTATTGCGACGTATAGCGACACCCCAACGCCCGATCGATCAACGTATCGTGACGCCGAGTATTGTCTTGCGTGAGTCGACGGCGCCATTGGCCGGTGTGTTCGCCCAATACCGCTGAACCGAATTGATGAGTACTGATGTATGCCAGCAAAAGTAGTGGTAGTAGGCAGCTTGAACATGGACCTGGTCACCCGCGCCAGTCGCTTGCCGCGTGCCGGTGAAACACTGATCGGCCAGACGTTTTCCACTGTACCCGGTGGCAAGGGCGCCAACCAGGCCGTAGCCCTGGCGCGCCTGGGGGCGGATGTGGCGATGATCGGTTGTGTCGGCACTGACGCCTACGGCGGCCAACTGCGTGATGCACTGGTGGTCGAAGGTATCGATTGTCAGGCCGTCAGCACCGTCGAAGGCTCCAGTGGTGTCGCGCTGATCGTGGTGGATGACAGCAGCCAGAACGCGATTGTGATTGTGGCGGGCAGTAACGGTCAGTTGACGCCGGACTCGATGACGGCCTGCGATGCAGTGTTGCAGGCCGCCGACGTGATCATCTGCCAGCTTGAAGTACCGATGGAAACCGTCGGGCATACGCTCAAGCGCGGCCGCGGGCTGGGCAAGACGGTGATCCTCAATCCAGCGCCCGCCAGTGGGCCCTTGCCGGCCGCGTGGTATGCCTCGATTGACTACCTGATCCCCAATGAAAGTGAAGCCAGCGCCTTGAGCGGCGTGACGGTTGATTCGCTCGACAGCGCCAAGCTCGCGGCTACCGCGCTGATCAAGGCTGGCGCCGCTAAAGTCATCATCACCCTGGGCGCCCAGGGTGCACTGTTTGCCGATGGCAACAGCTTCGAACACTTGGTCGCGCCCAAGGTCACGGCGGTGGACACCACGGCTGCCGGCGATACCTTCGTAGGTGGTTTTGCTGCGGCATTGGCCGCAGGCAAGAGCGAAGCCGAGGCGATCCGGTTTGGCCAGGTTGCGGCAGCGTTGTCGGTGACCCGTGCCGGCGCCCAACCTTCTATTCCTACCCTGCACGACGTACAAGGTTTTGTGCCCTCATGAAAAAGACCCCTCTGCTCAATATCGCCCTGTCGCGCGTGATCGCGTCACTGGGGCACGGCGACATCCTGGTCATCGGTGATGCCGGCCTGCCGGTGCCACCTGGCGTCGAGTTGATCGACCTGGCGCTGACCCAGGGCATCCCGGATTTCATCAGCACCCTGCGCGTTGTGCTCAGCGAAATGCAGGTGGAAAGCCACGTACTGGCTGAAGAAATCCTGCTCAAGCAGCCGCCGGCGCTGACCGAGCTCAATGCGTTGACCGCACAGGCCGCGCTGGGCGAACGACGCCTGCTCAGCCATGACGCGTTCAAGCAACTGAGTGGCAAGGCGCGCGCCGTGGTGCGCACCGGCGAATGTCAACCGTACTGCAATATCGCGCTGGTCTCCGGCGTAACCTTCTAGAGTCCCCCTACGACAAGGAGTGTTTTATGCAACGTGGTCTTCCATCCGTGAAAAACCTGTTTCGGAGTGTTCTGCTTTTGTCCGCACTTACCGCTGCAAGCGCCCAGGCGGCAGAAAAAATCGACCTGATCATCGATACCGACCCAGGTGCTGATGACGTGGTTGCCTTGCTGTTCGCCATGGCGTCGCCGGAAGAGCTGAGCATCCGCGCGCTGACGACCGTGGCCGGCAACGTGCGCCTGGACAAAACCTCGCGCAATGCACGCCTGGCGCGCGAGTGGGCAGGGCGCGAGGACATCCCGGTATACGCGGGAGCTCCGGCACCGCTGCTGCGCAAGCCGATCTATGCCGAGAATATCCATGGCAAGGAAGGGATTTCCGGTGTGACCGTGCACGAGCCGAAACAAGGCCTGGCGGACGGCAACGCCGTGGATTACCTGATCAAGACCCTGACGGCCGCCAAGCCCCACAGCATCACTATTGCCATGCTCGGCCCGCAGACCAACTTGGCCCTGGCATTAACCCAGGCACCAGAAATCACCCAGGGCATCAAGGAAGTGGTGGTGATGGGCGGTGCGCACTTCAATGGCGGCAATATCACGCCGGTGGCCGAGTTCAACCTGTTCGCTGACCCGGTGGCCGCTGAGATCGTGCTTAAAAGCGGCGTGAAGTTGACCTACCTGCCGTTGGACGTGACCCATAAGGTGCTGACCAGCGAGGCTCGCCTGAAGAAAATTGCCGACCTGAACAACAACGCAAGCAAGGTCGTGAGCAATATTCTTAACGAATACGTCAAAGGCGATATGGAGCACTACGGCATTCCTGGCGGGCCGGTGCATGACGCCACGGTGGTCGCCTACCTGCTCAAGCCGTCGCTGTTCAGCGGTCGCCAGGTCAATGTGGTTGTCGACAGCCGGGAAGGCCCGACCTTCGGCCAGACCATTGTCGATTGGTACGACGGCCTGAAGCAGGACAAGAATGCATTCTGGGTCGAAAACGGCGACGCCCAGGGCTTCTTCGATCTCTTGACCGAGCGCCTGGCGCGTTTGAAGTAACCCCCTTACCGGTCGGCGTTCGCCGGCCGGTTCTTATTCGCGCTCGGGTGCGCCCATGTGGTCGGCCGGGTATTTCTCGAATACCTGGCTGATGAATGCTTGCGCGCCCTTGGTGCCGAGCTCCTTGACCAGCAGGTCGATACCGATGATCGCCAATTCCTCCGGACTCCCGGGGCTGTAGGAGCTTTGCCCTTGGGGCCATTTGGCTTTGATATCGGCTTGGAGCGTTACGGTGGTCATGGGAAATCTCGCGGGCTGTAGGTACTGGGCAATGCGCTGGCGTGTGGCTGCAGCGGGCGCAGTTAACCATTTTGCGCGCAAGTTGGCACTGCTACTTAGGCATGAGGAAGGGGGTGTGCGACACTGTCCGCCTGTTTATTGGCCGGGAAACACTGCGTGCAGATCGATTTGAATAACCCCGAGAGTCTTACGCTGGCCGCTGTGCGCCAACTGCTGGCCAGCGCCAGTGACGATGAGCACACCCAGCTGCGGGTCAGCAAGGCGGGTATTGCCTACATTTCTTCAGGCGTGGTCGGGGGCGCTGATATAGGTGGTTTGCTGTTTCGCCTGGAGACCTGGGCAAAGGGTTCCGGTTATGTGGGTAACGTGGCCGCAAACGACGAAGTCTGGGTGATGCAGATTTTCAACGCGCTCAAGCAGAATTGGCCAACGCCGTCATCTGACTACATCGATATCTACTGAGCATGTTCATATCTAGTCACGATTGACGGGGCGCTTGCCGGGCGTGACTCAGGCAGACTTGGGCGTCAGGCGTTAACGTCTTGAAACCAATCGGCTCACTCGCTGTCGCACGATCTCTGTCCATTTTTAATCATAGGAGGCTTCATGCCTTGGAAGCTCGCATCATTCGGTACTTTGTTGGCAGCGCTCGCGTTGGCGGGTTGCAGCACCCCGGGTGCCTCTGAGCCAGGCAAAGATGCCACCGTGACCGATGCTGGTCATAGCCGCTGTGAGTCGAAGGCTGCCGAGTTCACGATCGGCCAGAAAGCCTCGCCTCAACTGCTGGAGCAGGCACGTACGCGTGCCGGTGCGCAGAACGCACGCATCCTCAAACCCAACGACATGATCACGCTGGAGTATCGCTCCGACCGCCTGAACCTGAACACCGACGATAACCTGGTGATTACGCGGGTCAATTGCGGCTGATAGCCTCTGGCTTTTGCAGCATCCATAAAAAACCCCGTCACATGGACGGGGTTTTTTTAGCTCAGCGGAGAATTACTCGCCGCGAACTTGTGCAGCTTGCATACCCTTTTGGCCTTTCTCAGCCACGAAGGAAACGGTTTGGCCTTCTTTCAGGCTTTTGAAACCGTCGCTTTCGATAGCTTTGAAGTGTACGAACAGGTCGTCACCGCCACCTTGAGGAGTGATGAAGCCGAAGCCTTTTTCATCGTTGAACCATTTAACGGTGCCGGTTTGGCGATTAGACATGGTGTATCTCCAAGAAACATATATTTTCAGTAGTGCTGTGCTGCTCAGGCCAACTGGGCACACAGGGCTATCATAGTCGAAATGTTCGGCTTGGGAGCCCCCCCAAGGCATTGTTTGCTAATCAATCGCGTTGCGTTGCGTGCCTGTTTTGGCTGAAAGCCCCGTTCTACGGGGCTTTGGAGCGAAATATCAGCTGTTAAAAAAAGCCGTAAAAGCTACGTAATTTGTGAGAAACAGCCGTTTTCAGGCTGTTTTTCTGGCAAAAAAGACGCCCGATCAGTGAGCGTTCTTACTTTTTCTTGACCACTTTGCAGGACGAAATAGCCGCAACCGCTTTGTTTTTAAGCTCTGGGCTGGCGTTCTGGTTGGTCATCAATTCTTTGATTTCCGCAGTGCTCAATTCGGCGTTGATCTTGTCGGCGCCACATTCACAATGATCTTTGGCAGTTTTGACGTCCACGTTCTGGCTGGCCGCAGCGCTGCAGTCTTTGACGAAGGCGTCACGGGCGCCTTCCGGCCAGTTCGATGGTGCTGCGGCTTGCGCGCCAAACGAAAGGAACGCCAGGGAAGCGGCGAGGGCGAGTGTCGAGGTAAAACGCATCATGGGATGCTCCTTTGGGTCGAGGACGAACGGCGATTCTCGGGGTGTTTGAGGCGTGACGTACAGCTCAAGTTCACTTTTGCGACCATAAGGCATCGAATTTACTTCTACCGCAGGTCGTGTCGGCGCGATGACCGTTCATCTGTGCTAGCATCCTGGGCTTGGCTTTTTCCAGGTGCGCCATTTGCCGCCTTGCCAAGTTATTTTTTTTAATCCAGTCACTCTGGTTCGATTATCGGTTGGCCGAAAGGCTCCTGCCGCTGTAAGGCAGGCGTTCAGCATTGAGCGGCCTGGTGTTGGATCTTGTACTGGCTCATCCCAACCCACGTGACCTTTGGTAGGGGTCACCACTAGGAGAGGAGGCGCCATGCCAACTATTACTCTACCCGACGGCAGTCAACGTTCGTTCGATCATTCGGTTTCCGTAGCCGAGGTCGCCGCATCCATTGGTGCCGGCCTGGCCAAGGCCACCGTGGCCGGCAAGGTTGATGGCAAGCTGGTTGACGCCAGCGACCTGATCACCGCCGATGCCAGCCTGCAGATCATCACGCCCAAGGATCAAGAGGGGCTGGAGATCATTCGCCACTCTTGCGCACACCTGATTGGCCATGCGGTCAAGCAGCTGTATCCCACCGCGAAAATGGTGATCGGCCCGGTCATCGACGAAGGCTTCTATTACGACATCGCCTATGAGCGTCCTTTTACACCGGACGACCTGGCGGCGATCGAGCAGCGCATGCACGCGCTGATCGAAAGAGATTACGACGTCATCAAGAAAGTCACCCCGCGTGCCGAAGTGATCGATGTGTTCACCGCCCGTGGCGAAGACTATAAGCTGCGCCTGGTGGAAGACATGCCGGACGAGCAGGCCATGGGCCTGTACTACCACGAAGAATACGTCGACATGTGCCGTGGCCCGCACGTGCCGAACACGCGCTTTCTCAAGTCGTTCAAGCTGACCAAATTGTCCGGCGCCTACTGGCGCGGCGACGCGAAGAACGAGCAGCTGCAACGGATCTACGGCACCGCCTGGGCCGACAAGAAGCAGCTGGCCGCCTATATCCAGCGTATCGAAGAAGCCGAGAAACGCGACCATCGCAAGATCGGCAAGCGCCTGAACCTGTTCCATCTCCAGGAAGAAGCGCCGGGCATGGTGTTCTGGCATCCGAACGGCTGGACGCTCTACCAGGTGCTCGAGCAGTACATGCGCAAGGTTCAGCGTGAAAACGGTTACCTGGAGATCAAGACCCCGCAGGTGGTTGATCGCAGTCTGTGGGAGAAATCCGGGCACTGGGCCAACTACGCCGACAATATGTTCACCACCCAGTCGGAAAACCGCGACTACGCCATCAAGCCGATGAACTGCCCATGCCACGTGCAGGTGTTCAACCAGGGCCTGAAGAGCTACCGCGAGTTGCCGATGCGCCTGGCCGAATTCGGTGCCTGCCACCGCAACGAGCCATCGGGTGCGCTGCACGGCATCATGCGTGTGCGCGGCTTCACCCAGGATGACGCCCATATCTTCTGCACAGAAGAGCAGATGCAGGCCGAGTCCGCCGCGTTCATCAAGTTGACCATGGACGTTTACCGCGATTTCGGTTTCACCGAGGTCGAGATGAAACTGTCCACTCGTCCGGAAAAGCGCGTCGGCTCCGACGAACTCTGGGATCGCGCCGAAGCTGCACTGGCCGCCGCACTCGACAGCGCGGGCCTTGCGTACGACCTGCAGCCGGGAGAGGGCGCGTTCTACGGTCCCAAAATCGAGTTCTCGCTGAAAGATTGCCTTGGCCGCGTCTGGCAGTGTGGTACCCTGCAGCTCGATTTTAACCTGCCGATCCGTCTGGGAGCCGAATACGTCTCCGAAGACAACAGCCGTAAACACCCGGTTATGCTGCACCGGGCGATCCTCGGCTCGTTCGAACGGTTCGTCGGGATCCTGATCGAGCACTACGAGGGTGCATTCCCGGCGTGGCTGGCTCCGACTCAGGCAGTGATCATGAATATCACTGATAAACAGGCAGATTTTGCCGCTGAAGTTGAAAAAACACTCAACGAAAGCGGATTTCGTGCCAAGTCCGACTTGAGAAATGAAAAGATCGGCTTTAAAATCCGCGAGCATACTTTGCTCAAGGTTCCCTATCTTTTGGTTATCGGAGATCGGGAAGTCGAGATGCAGACTGTCGCTGTGCGTACTCGTGAAGGTGCTGACCTGGGCTCGATGCCCGTCGCCCAGTTCGCTGAGTTCCTCGCGCAAGCGGTTTCCCGGCGTGGTCGCCCAGATTCGGAGTAATTATTATTAAGCGTGAAATGAGACAAGATAAACGAGCTGCACCGAAAGCCCCGATCAACGAGAATATCTCGGCACGCGAGGTTCGGTTAATTGGCGCTGATGGCGAGCAGATTGGCATCGTCTCGATTGATGAAGCGCTTCGTATTGCAGAAGAGTCCAAGCTGGACCTGGTGGAAATTTCCGCCGATGCAATCCCACCCGTTTGCCGGGTGATGGACTACGGCAAGTCGATCTTCGAGAAGAAGAAACAGGTTGCCGCAGCGAAGAAGAACCAGAAGCAGATTCAAGTAAAAGAAATCAAGTTTCGTCCAGGGACGGAGGAAGGGGATTACCAGGTAAAACTGCGCAACCTGGTACGTTTCCTGAGTGATGGGGACAGGGCCAAGGTATCCTTGCGATTCCGCGGCCGTGAGATGGCCCACCAGGAGCTGGGGATGGAACTCCTCAAGCGGGTTGAAGCTGACTTGCTCGAGTACGGTTCGGTCGAACAGCATCCTAAGATGGAAGGACGCCAGCTGATCATGGTCATCGCCCCGAAAAAGAAGAAGTAATCAACAGGGCACGGCAGGCCTTCTGATTATGTTTATCAACTGAATGCGGAGTATCCGAACATGCCAAAGATGAAGACTAAAAGTGGTGCTGCTAAGCGGTTTCTGAAAACTGCTAACGGTATCAAGCACAAGCACGCTTTCAAGAGCCACATCCTGACCAAAATGTCGACCAAGCGTAAGCGTCAACTGCGCGGTAGCAGCTTGCTGCATCCGTCTGACGTGGCAAAAGTCGAGCGCATGCTGCGCCTTCGTTAATTTTGGATCAAGAATAGAGGAAGTAACTCATGGCTCGTGTAAAGCGTGGCGTCATTGCCCGTAAGCGTCACAAAAAAATTCTGAAACTTGCTAAAGGCTACTACGGCGCGCGTTCACGCGTATTCCGTGTTGCCAAGCAAGCGGTAATCAAGGCAGGCCAATACGCCTACCGTGACCGTCGTCAGAAAAAACGTCAGTTCCGCGCCCTGTGGATCGCTCGTATCAATGCTGGTGCACGTGTTAACGGTCTGTCCTACAGCCGTTTCATCGCTGGCCTGAAAAAAGCGTCCATCGAAATCGACCGTAAGGTTCTGGCTGAACTGGCCGTGAACGAAAAAGCGGTGTTTGCTGCGATTGTCGAGAAAGCTAAAGCCTCTTTGGCTTAAGTACCCCCGACAGTCACCCTGGGTTACTCCTGTAGCCCAAGGTGGTAAACGTCATAAATAGGGGAAGAGCCTTCAAGCTCTTCCCCTATTTTGTATCTGGAGTCTGTACATGGAAAACCTGGACGCGCTCGTCGCTCAAGCTCTTGAGGCTGTGCAAAGCGCTGAAGATATCAATGCCCTGGAGCAAATCCGGGTTCACTACCTTGGTAAAAAGGGTGAATTGACTCAGGTGATGAAGACCCTGGGGAATTTGCCGGCTGAAGAGCGCCCGCAGGTCGGTGCGCTGATCAACGTTGCCAAGGAGCGCGTCACCGAGGTTCTCAATGCGCGCAAGGCGTCGCTCGAGGAGGCCGATCTTGCGGCCAAGCTCGCCGCCGAGTCCATTGACGTGACCTTGCCTGGCCGTGGCCAGGCCTCGGGCGGTTTGCACCCGATCACCCGGACTCTGGAACGTATCGAACAGTTCTTCACCCACATTGGCTACGGCATTGCCGAAGGCCCTGAGGTCGAAGACGATTATCATAATTTCGAGGCGCTCAACATCCCAGGCCACCACCCGGCCCGGTCGATGCACGACACCTTTTATTTCAACGCAAACATGTTGTTGCGCACCCATACCTCGCCGGTACAGGTCCGCACCATGGAAGCGAACAAGCCGCCGATCCGCATCGTCTGCCCAGGCCGTGTGTACCGTAGCGACTCCGATATTACCCACTCGCCGATGTTCCACCAGGTCGAAGGCCTGCTGGTTGATCGCGATATCAACTTCGCCGACCTCAAAGGCACCATCGAAGAGTTTCTTCGGGTTTTCTTCGAGAAAGAACTGGCGGTGCGTTTCCGTCCGTCCTTCTTCCCGTTCACCGAGCCGTCCGCTGAAGTCGATATGGAATGCGTGATGTGCAGCGGTAAAGGCTGTCGCGTGTGCAAGCAGACTGGCTGGCTGGAAGTGATGGGCTGCGGCATGGTCCACCCCAATGTGCTGCGCATGTCCGGGATCGATCCGGAAGAGTTTTCGGGCTTTGCCTTCGGCATGGGCGTTGAGCGTCTGGCCATGCTGCGTTACGGCGTGAACGACTTGCGTCTGTTCTTCGACAACGACTTGCGGTTCCTCGCGCAATTTCGCTAGTCGTAACGAATCTTTAGGAGAGCAGGATGAAATTCAGTGAACAATGGCTGCGTGGCTGGGTAAGCCCGCAGGTAGATCGCGACGAGCTGGTTGCTCGTCTGTCGATGGCCGGTCTTGAGGTCGATAGCGTTACCCCGGCCGCCGGTGTATTCAGCGGCGTGGTAGTGGGCGAGGTGCTGAGCACCGAGCAGCACCCGGATGCCGACAAATTGCGGGTGTGCCAGGTCAGCAATGGCGCCGAAACCTTCCAGGTCGTGTGCGGAGCGCCCAATGTGCGCCCGGGCCTGAAGATTCCGTTCGCCATGATCGGTGCCGAATTGCCGGGCGACTTCAAAATCAAGAAGGCCAAGCTGCGCGGCGTCGAGTCCAACGGCATGCTGTGCTCCCAGGCCGAGCTGCAGGTAGGCGAGGGTAACGACGGCTTGATGGAACTGCCGGTCGACGCGCCAGTGGGCCAGGACATCCGTGTTTACCTGGAGCTGGAAGACGCCAGCATCGAGGTCGACCTGACCCCAAACCGTGGCGACTGCCTGTCCCTGGCCGGTCTGGCCCGTGAAGTGGGCGCGCTGTACAACGTGCCTGTTACGCGCCCGGTGATTGCCAGCGTGCCTGCCGTGCACGACGACGTGCGCTCGATTGAAGTGCTGGCGCCAAACGCCTGCCCACGTTATCTGGGGCGCGTGATCCGTAACGTCGACCTGTCCAGGCCGACTCCGCTGTGGATGGTCGAACGCCTGCGCCGCGCTGACGTACGCAGCATCGATGCAGCCGTCGATATCACCAACTACGTGATGTTGGAGCTAGGCCAGCCGCTGCACGCGTTTGACCTCGCCGAAATCAATGGCGGCATCCGCGTGCGTATGGCAGAAGAAGGCGAGAAGCTGGTACTGCTCGACGGCCAGGAAGTCAGCCTGCGTGCGGACACGCTGGTCATCGCCGATCACTCCCGTGCCCTTGCAATTGCCGGCGTTATGGGCGGCGAGCACAGTGGCGTATCGGCGACCACTCGCGACATATTCCTTGAAAGCGCGTTCTTCGACCAGATCGCCATCGCCGGCAAGGCCCGTTCATACGGCCTGCACACCGATGCGTCGCACCGTTATGAGCGTGGCGTGGACTGGAAACTGGCCCGTGAAGCCATGGAGCGCGCCACCGGCCTGCTGCTGGAAATCACCGGTGGCGAAGCCGGCCCGATCACCGAGACTGTCAGCGAACAGTACCTGCCGTCCGTTGCGCCAATCACGTTGCGCGCCAAAAGCGTTGAGCAAATGCTCGGCCTGGTGATCGAGCCTGCCGAGATCGAGCAACTGCTGTCAGCCCTTGGCCTCGCCATTTCGACGGATGGGGAAGGGCAGTGGCACGTTGAAGTGCCAAGCCATCGCTTCGATATCAGCCTGGAAGTTGACCTGATCGAAGAACTGGCCCGCCTGTACGGCTACAACCGTCTGCCGGTTCGTTACCCGCAAGCGCGTCTGGCCCCGCAGCCGAAAGCTGAAGCCCGTGCACATCTGCCGGAACTGCGTCGCCTGCTGGTTGCGCGTGGTTATCAGGAAGCAGTGACTTACAGCTTCATCGATCCAAAACAGTTCGAACTGTTCAACCCAGGCGTCGAGCCGCTGTTGCTGGCCAACCCCATTTCCAACGACATGGCGGCCATGCGCTCGTCGCTGTGGCCAGGGTTGATCAAGGCGTTGTCCCATAACCTGAACCGTCAGCAAGATCGCGTGCGCATGTTCGAAAGCGGCCTGCGCTTTGTCGGTCAGCTCGATGGCTTGAAACAAGAGCCGATGCTGGCGGGTGTGGTCTGCGGTAGCCGCCTGCCGGAAGGCTGGGCACAAGGCCGCGATGCCGTGGACTTCTTTGACGTCAAGGCTGACGTGGAAGCAGTGCTGGGCTTTGCCGGTGCGCTGGACGCCTTCACGTTCCTGCCGGGCAAACACCCTGCGCTGCACCCAGGCCAGACGGCGCGTATCGAGCGCGAAGGTCGTTTGGTCGGTTTTGTCGGTGCCATTCACCCGGAGCTGTCGAAAACCCTGGGCCTGGACCGTCCAGTCTTCGTTTTTGAACTGGTCCTGGCTGAAGTTGCGTCGGGCAAAATGCCCAAATTCAGCGAGCTTTCGCGCTTCCCTGAAGTACGCCGCGACCTGGCCCTGATCGCCGACCGTGAAGTCGCCGCCTCTGCCGTTCTGGATGTAATCCGAGAAAATGCAGGGGAATGGCTGACAGACCTCAGGCTATTTGACGTCTATCAGGGTAAAGGCATTGATCCGCATAGAAAAAGCCTTGCGGTTGGCTTGACCTGGCAGCATCCATCGCGCACTCTTAATGACGATGAGGTGAATACCACGACACAAAATATCCTCACCTCGCTCGAACAAAGGTTGAACGCCACGTTAAGGAAGTGACGTATGGGGGCTTTGACGAAAGCTGAGATGGCGGAACGTCTGTACGAAGAGTTGGGTCTGAACAAGCGCGAGGCCAAGGAATTGGTCGAGCTGTTTTTTGAAGAGATCAGGCACGCTCTGGAAGACAACGAACAGGTCAAATTGTCCGGTTTCGGCAATTTTGACCTGCGGGACAAACGCCAGCGGCCTGGCCGCAATCCAAAAACGGGAGAAGAAATCCCGATCACGGCTCGCCGTGTGGTCACCTTTCGTCCAGGGCAGAAGTTGAAGGCCCGAGTTGAGGCTTATGCTGGAACCAAGTCATAACGACGAACTACCCGTCATCCCGGGCAAACGCTACTTCACCATCGGTGAAGTCAGCGAGCTGTGTGCGGTAAAACCGCACGTGCTGCGCTACTGGGAGCAGGAGTTTCCTCAACTCAACCCCGTCAAACGCACTGGGAACCGCCGGTATTATCAGCGCCAGGATGTGCTGATGATCCGGCAGATCCGCGCGTTGCTGTACGACCAGGGGTTCACCATCAGCGGCGCACGCCAGCGCATGTCCGGTGATGAAGCCAAAGACGACACCACCCAATACAAGCAAATGATCCGCCAGATGATCTCCGAACTCGAAGATGTGCTGGTGGTGCTGAAGAAGTGATTCAGGCTTTAAAAATACTTCCACATTTCAAAAGCTTGCGGTATATTCCGGTTCGCTTCGTTAAGAAGCAAACCCAGTAACACGCCTAGTCGGGGCGTAGCGCAGTCCGGTAGCGCACTAGCATGGGGTGCTAGGGGTCGAGTGTTCGAATCACTCCGTCCCGACCATATTTTTCAAAGGGTTGCGAGATTTTATCTCGCGACCCTTTTTTATGTTTGGTCGTTTTTACCCCTACAAAACCACCGGCTCTGGGTGGAATCCTCACGGCTTCCGCGTGGGCGGACGCAGGCTCCGGCGCTCACGCGTGGTCTCTTTACCAATGTTGATTGGTCTTTCTCTTCAGGTCCTGACGTTTTTGAGTGTTTAAGACTATTTTCCTGCGTATTGAGAACTACATACAGGTCAACCATCAGCTTGTTTATCTCAGGTCGCTCGGGTCATCCTACGTACCCGGTAGTTAGGCTTGGGCGGCACTGGGATCGTATAGCCGTCGGGGACTAGACTGCGTAGGTCATAGCCCATCATGAACAATCCAGCTTCAAAGGCGTGGCAGCGGTCTACCAGCTGAGGCTGCTTGGCGAATAGTTCGGACCCTTCTAGTACCGCGCGGATGATCCAACCTAATTGGAGCTGGCGCCGTGCCCAAAGGTGGCGACTGGTGGTGGAGAGTTGCGGTGTACCGTTGTAGCCAAGCTTTAAGTGTTTTGGGTTTCGAATCTGGTCGCCGATCCCTGGCCCCCAGGCGAAGTCCAGTGCCTGCGGCGCAGTGGTGCCGGTGCCTTGGCGGTACAGGCGGTAGAGCAGCGCGATGGCGGCACCGACCCGGCCGTCATAGATGGGAGAGCCAGTGGTGTCGAGCAGGGCATGGATCTTAGTCATGCCCGAGTCGAATCTTAGGATGTTCTGCTTGGTGAGGTGGTTGAGCTGCTGCTTGCGGTCCAGCGCGAGAAGCGCCTGGCACTGCTTTAGGTAATTCACCAAGTTCTTGTCGTGCATTTGCTCTTTGAGGAATCCGACGGCGCCATCGACATTTCCCCACGCTAGGATCGCTTCGCAGGCCTCATGCGTGGCGAACTCATCGCGGGCTCGAACCGCAAGGCGCAAGCGGATGCGCAGCCGGCGCAGCTCCGCCTTGACCGTCTCCCAGTTCCCGCCCCACTGGTATTCCGCCTGAACCGCTTCAATACCTTGAACCTTGCAGTCGATCGCTTTGCGCACGAACCTGCTGCGCGCGACCTTCAGATGCACTGGCAGAGTGGGGAGGTTTTCGATTAGCCACTCGATGAGGCCGAGCACGTCCGGTTGCTCGAGAAACTGCTTGCGATTCATTCCATGGTTCCTAGCCGCGTCGTGATGAGGATGAAGCTCTAAGGTAGCGCACGACGGGGTATGTTTGAGTGCCTGTTTTTCGATCCGCAGTGGATCTTTCACTATTGACTACACTCGACGAGCGGGCATTCGCTTTGGCTAATCCTAAAAGTCACTAGAGCTGGCATTTGGACGACAGAGCATCTGAATGGACTTTTGATGAGGTCGGAATCAAATGCAAAGGCTAGGCGATTCGATTTTTCTTAGTGCTTCTGACTTGGTTGGACATCTTAACTGCCGGCACTTAACGAGCCTTGACTTAGCGGTGGTAAATGGCGAGCTAGAACGCCCCGCTATCTGGGACCCATTGCTGCAGATTCTTTGGGAGCGTGGCGCGCGACATGAACAAGGCTTTGTCGAGCACCCACGATCTCAAGGTCTATCCGTCACAATCATTGATGGTGTCGGAGTTGATGACGAATCGGTCGAGCGCACAAGGAGCGCCATGGTCGCTGGGGACGAGATCATAGTACAAGGCGCGTTTCGCGCGAATGGTTGGTTGGGTCGCACGGATGTCCTCAGGCGAATAGAGGCCGAGAGCGATCTCGG
Organism: Pseudomonas sp. R4-35-07; assembly: GCF_003852235.1. Lineage (NCBI taxonomy): Bacteria > Pseudomonadati > Pseudomonadota > Gammaproteobacteria > Pseudomonadales > Pseudomonadaceae > Pseudomonas > Pseudomonas sp. R4-35-07. Next base: position 3,774,187 of record NZ_CP027732.1, on the reverse strand, counting down.
AGCATGGTCTTATGAGGTGATTGATACCAAGCTCGCTCGTGAGACCAAAGGTGGAACTGTCTTGCAGCTTTGCTTGTATGCGGATCTAGTCGGCACCATCCAAGGGGGTTGCCCGACGCATAGCTATGTAGTTGCCCCATGGTCTGGGTATGAGCCACAGATGTATCGAATGGACGATTACGCAACGTACTTCCGACGAGTCAAAAGCAGCCTTGTAGCTGCTATCGAGCACGCGGGGGAGGTGATCTATCCTGAACCGAAGGAGCATTGCGACATCTGTCGTTGGCAGAGTCGTTGCGACCGGAAACGTCGAGAGGATGACTATCTCTCGCTTGTGGCCGGGATCACCAAAGTCCATATCGATGAGTTAAAACGGCACGGCATAGAAACCATGACGGATCTAGCAGCAATGCCGGTTCCGCTTCCATGGAGGCCGTCGCGCGGGGCATGAATGAGCCCCATGAAAGACAGGACACCGTTTCTCTCTTACGATGAGGGATAGTCAAACGACTATGTTTATGACTAACAGAAATGACAAAAGTGGTGAGCTTTTGGGCCAGGAGCGGCGTCGCCGCTGGAATCGATGCTTGAGCTTCGCCTTGGAACCGAAAATCGAAAAATGCCGAACGCGTGAATGACAGTAGATCGCTGCCAGCCGACTATCGTGGCTAGCATCAATGTGTCTTCGTATTTAATACGATACCTTTTGGCAGAAACGTGCAGGTACAACTGAAATGGCTAAAGGTCGCTGATGCAATCACCACACAAATCCAACCCGCGTATTCAGCGTACCTTCCGCAATCTATCTCAGGAGGAGATCGCCGACATTGAGCAGGCATCACTGCTGTCGCGATTGGGGTGGGCGAAAGATGTTGGCTGGGAAACGTTGCTTGAATCGCAGCGTGTTCTGATTGTTTCAGAAGCCGGCGCCGGAAAGACCTATGAGTGTCGAGCACAGCAGCAGGCATTGTGGGAGAAAGGCGAGCCTGCGTTCTTTCTGGAGCTATCGCAGCTCGCAACAGCCAATCTACCGGACTTACTGTCGCTAGAAGAGGAGGAGCGGCTTGAGGCTTGGCAGGCTGCTCAATCAGAAATTGCCACGTTTTTTCTGGATTCGATTGATGAGTTGAAACTGACCCTCGGTTCTTTTGAGGTTGCTCTCAAGCGCTTGGGTAAGGCCATTGGCAGTCAGCTCGGAAGGGTTCAGATTGTTATAACAACCCGACCGGTCGCTGTGGATCAGAAACTGATCCAGCGATATTTACCAGTCCCTGATCAGGTTGAACTGGTATCGAGCGGAGATAATTTCGCAGACATCGCGACGGGCCGTTTGCGGCGTGATTCCGCCAAGAAGGAGGACGTGGCTCCTGTATGGCGTAACGTCGCATTGATGCCGTTGTCCGACCAGCAGATTCGTGAGATGGCGGTAATTGAGGGGGTCAACGATGCCGATGTCCTACTTGCGGACATTCGTAAGCGGAACGCGGAGGATTTTGCACGCCGACCGCAGGACCTTGTCGAGCTTTGCTCTGATTGGCGCGAGCACCGCCGCATTCGCACCCATCGAGAGCAGGTGGAGCAAAATATCCGCATCAAACTCAAGCCTCGTACCGATCGTGGTGAGCCCGCGCAACTCTCACCCGACAAGGCATTGGAGGGAGCAAGCCGGCTTGCGCTCGCTGCTCTGCTTACCCGGAAGTTGACCATACGCCTCAGTGTGGAGGCAGATCGTGGCGGGGAGCCTGGTGGGGCGCTAGAACCCGAAGTGCTACTACATGACTGGACTCCGCAGGAGCGGGAGACATTGCTGGAGCGAGCGCTGTTCGGTTTTGCGAGCTACGGTCGAGTCCGGTTCCATCACCGCTCGGTGCTCGAATTTCTTGCGGCACAGTATCTTGACCGTCGATTGAGCCAGGGAATGCCAATCAAGGCGGTCAAGCGACTGCTCTTCGCTGAGACTCAACAGAACTATAAGGTAGTCCGGCCGACAATGCGTCCGGTCGCGGCATGGCTAGCTGCATCACAGCCAACTATTTTTTCCGAAGTTCGTGATCGCGAGCCCAACGTATTGCTGGACCACGCTGACCCCGAATCGCTCACACTTTCTCAGCGCTTAGACGCATTGCGATCCTATGTGAGGCTTTACGGACCTGGAGGATGGCGTGGGCTGCAAGCTCCGCAGGTGCAGATCCATCGTTTTGCTTCACCTGACTTGGAAGGACAAGTTTTACAGCTGTGGGGGGAGGGTATTGAGAATCCCGAGATCCGTGAGCTGTTGCTCGATCTAATTGGTGCAGGGCCGATGCCAGCATGTGCGGATATTGCTCATACAGTCGCAATCGATGGATTGGCTACGGACGGTGAGCGTCTTGATGCGATTACGGCACTCGCTCGTCTTGGTGACTCTCGGGTCGAGTTACTCACACAGTCGATGGAGGAGGCACAGGCACTCTGGCCCGACTCCGTGGTGCGTGGTGCGGTCGTCAGATTGTTTCCTCTATTTTTTACACCTGATCGACTCTGTGGGATTTTGAGGGGGCTCTCGGAGTCATCAAGTACGGGGCACGAGCTAGGATGGCCGCTACCGTACAGTATTGCAGAGCTTGAATTCGCTCCAGGCTATCTGGAGACGCTGCGCGAGGGGCTGACCAACTTGGTCACCGAGGATTTGGCTTGGGTGAGTGAGTGGCCACATCTCGTCAGTAAACGCTCCCAATTGCTCTCAGCGCTCGCAGCGGTTTGCTTAAGACTTATTCGTGGGGACGAGTGTCGGCTAGAAGTCCTTCGCTCATCTACGATCGCATTGCGGCTCCTGCCCGATGATCATACCCACGACGAGCCGCTGAAGAACCTACGCAAAGCACTTTCGGAACTGAACTCAATACAGCGCGAGGCAATTTTCTGGTCTGATGATGCGTTCAATGAAAGTCTGCACCCGCGAGCTGACTCTTGGGCGCGATTTTGCCAGGCTTCATTCCGCGGTCCCATCCAATTAAATTACGAACAAGATGCTGCGTGGGTGCGACGCATTTTGGCTGATGCTGATCGCCCGTTGTCGGAGCGTGCAATGATGCTCCATGCCTCGATGCGTGGTATCTGGGACGGTGTCGGCGATTCTCGTGATCATATCGAAGGCCTCAAGCAGTATGTTCTCGATAAGCCTGTGCTGATCGCCCTGATAGATCAGTATCTCGCTCCACCGGAAATCGATCCGGAAATGGTCAAGCTAGAGGCTCGAATAGATCATCAGCGCAGAGCAAGCGAAGAGCGCCAAGCAACTCAGCATGCGGACTGGGTGGCATTCTGGTGTGAGGTTGTTGAGCACCCCGAGGAAGCTTTTACACCCGATCGCGAAGGAAATACCGCTTGGAATTTGTGGCAGGCGATGCAGCGCTCTGGAAACGAAAGCCGTGCATCCGGTTGGGATCGTCGTTTTCTTGAGGCGCATTTTGGCAAAACGACCGCCGACCGGCTACGTACCAGCATGCGCGCTATTTGGCGCGGCGATCATCCAACGCTTCGCTACGAGAGACCCGCGGAGCAAAAGGGGACATTTCTTATTAGGTGGCAGCTCGGGCTGGCCGCGATTGCCGCCGAAGCTGAAGACCCTGACTGGGCGCGGAACCTTTCCGTAGTTGAGGCTAAACTGGCCGCGCGCTACGCTCGAGTTGAGTGCAACGGTTTTCCAGCATGGCTCGAATCCCTGGCGCGGGAGTTTCCTGACGCGGTCGAACAGACGCTAGGTCCCGATTTGACCGCTGAACTCAATGAAGTCGCTAAGACAAATTCGTTTGCCATGTTACTTCAGGATGTGAGTTATGCCTCGGACATCGTGGCGCAATTGTTTGTGCCTCGATTACTACGCTGGCTTGATGCTTATGTCGATAATCCTTGTCGTGACGAAGACGAGGCCGCTGCGTTAGGTCGACTTGAGCGGGTACTAAAAATTCTCCTTCAGCACGGCGGCGGCGAAACGCGTGGCAAGATTCACACTTTGGCTGCGAAACAGCTGAGCGTTGCCGACAACGGTCCCTTTACTCAGGTTTGGCTCACTACATTGATGCGTCTCGATCCAGGAGCAGGGGCCGACGCCTTGGAGCTATTACTGGCACTGCATGAGCCCATGCCAACTGGTATCGCTATCAATGCCTTCAGTACTTTGTTTGGGGACCGCTTCGCGAGTCTGCGCGTCGATCTAAGTACATCTGGCTTCACCCCCCAGTTGCTCCTGCGGTTACTCCGACTTGCATATCAGCATGTTCGTCCCTCCGACGACATTACTCATGAGGGTACCTTTTCACCAGGTCCTCGAGACGATGCGCAAAACGCAAGAAACGCGCTCCTCACTGCAATTCTTGACACTCAAGGTGCTGAAGCTTGGATGGTCAAAATCGAGATGCTCGCAGATCCACTTTTCGCTCATTTTCGTGACCGCCTCGCATTGCTTGCTCGCGAAAAGGCGGCTGAAGAAGTTGATGGAGCCGTGCTCACCGAGTCAGAGGTGGCGACACTCAATAGCTACGGTGAGGCACCGCCGACCACGCGCGATGACATGTTCGCCGTTCTTGTCGACCGCTTCGAAGACCTCGATGATTTGCTGCTTCAGGATGTTACGCCACGAGATGCTTGGGTTTTGATCAGTGAAGAGAAAGTAATGCGCCGGGAAATTGCTCGGGAACTACGAAACGCGTCCAATCATGTCTACACGGTCGACCAAGAAGCGGCTACCGCTGACGAGAAGGAGACGGATATTCGAATGCGGGCAATATCGGGGCAGCAGGCTACGGTTGAACTCAAACTTGGCGAAAATTGGTCAGGACGTGTACTGCGTGACACGATAAAAAACCAGCTTGTTACTCGATACATGGCGGCTGAGTGCTGCCGTTCGGGCTGTCTACTCGTGACTGTTGTGAGCGAACGTAGATGGGAGCATCCGGAAACTGGAGAATTAATTGGCATTGAGGGGCTGCGAGAACTGCTTGAATTCGAAGCTTCTAGAGTTGTCAGCGAGATGGGCAACAGTCTCCGGTTACTGATTAAGGTGCTTGACCTTCGACCGCGTCTCTCAGCCGGCTCTAGAGGATTGGTTTCTTAATGGGTAAATTTCAGTGAAGACGCTTCCAACGGGTCCGTTTCGGCTGTGAGGCGATCTAAGTTCATGCAACGATGTTGTCGACGGGAAAGGGGTGTTCCATCTGTTTTGAGACTCGACATGTTTACACTGCAGTCGTTGGAGGCGCCCCTTTTTTTGTGCGTAGTTGACCCTGCCCTCGTTCTGTGACGCGTGGAGTACAAATGCGCTCCATCTGGGTTACCTGGTATTTTCAGTTTCCAGGTTCTTAGGTGATTCAGACAAAGCTACGAGCTATGCTAATGTGCCATCACATGAACGGTATGGAGAATCGTGATGGGCTGGAAAGGGACTGTACGTTCGCTGCAAGCGTCTGCGCGGAGATCAGAGCGCAACGCTCATCGCCGGCAGCGTGAGCTCGAAAAGCAACAGAAAGAGTACGCAAAGATGGAAGCGCTGGAGCAAGCAGCGTATGAAGTCGATGTGTACGAAAATCACATAGATATCCTCCTTTCGATGCACAAGGAGTGTGCCGAGCCTGTGAAATGGAAACGGCTTCTCTCCAACCCCGAACCTAGACAGCCACTGAAGAGCGGTACACTTGAGCAAGAAGCCACGCATGCGGCCGCTACATATCGCCCCAATTTCTGGGCTCGCCTTTTCAAGCTAGAGGCTCGTCAACGCGCAGTCCTGCTCGGCAAGATTGGCACCGCACAGGCGGAAGATGAAAGGCAGTATCAGGCTCAGCTTGATGAATGGAAGACTGCCAATACCGAGTGGGCAGAGGAGCGGGACATTGCGATCCGTATCCTTGATGGTGACCGTCAAGCCAAGCTCGATGCCATCGAAGCTTTCGAGTCGTTTGCAGAAATCTCGCACCTCGGCTCAGCCATTCAGATGATTGTTCATGAAGGTGGTGTCCTAGAAGCAAGACTCGCTATCCATGGCTCCGACGTGATTCCGACTGAAATCAAATCTCTACTCAAAAGCGGCAAGCTGTCGACTAAAGCTATGCCTGCTGGGCGGTTCAACGAGCTTCACCAGGACTACGTGTGCAGCTGCGCTCTGCGAGTAGGTCGAGAGTTGTTGGCAATCCTGCCGGATGACCTAGTCATCGTCACCGCTCTGGACAATGTGCTCAACAGCTCGACAGGTCATATGGAGGAGCAGCCAATTCTGAGTGCTGCGTTCTCTAGGCCAACTGTTGACGGACTTAACCTCGAAACCATCGACCCGTCTGATGCGATGAAGAATTTCGTCCATAACATGAGCTTCAAGAAGGGCGCTGGATTCTCGGCCGTTGCCGCCCTTGATGCTCAGCGTTTCGCCGTAACCGTGTAACTGAATCGCATGCGCAGTCGGTGGCCGACTATGAAGAGTTGTTGCCGTGGAACTGCGCACCAGAGATGTCACGGTAAACACGAAACGCTCCTGGCGGTAGGTGTACTTCGTGGATCGCATACCCACGGTCGGTGACCGCACAGCAGTGTCCCGCCTGCTACCAGCAAAGTAGCGAGCGGGGAGTGCTGAGTTATTTTGGTCAAGAGCGCGGTGCCATCTTTGATCCGGTTGGCACAAGCGTTTAAGAAAGGCAGCGATTTTTCTCACGTGTTTCCGCGATGTATGAGCACGCTTGCTGAGTGAAAAGATCAGTGCAGTGAATCATCGAATACTCGTCCAGTTCATGCACGAAAAGTCGGGCGTTATCCTCAGGGCTGCGATTGGCTATAAACATATCTATTTCCCCATCGGAAATAAACGCCAAATCGGTGCGCTCGACGATCTCGTCCCGGCTAGTGGTGTGGCGAAATCTTACAGACTCTAGATAAACAATATTATCGCGGTGGACGATTTTGATCGAGTGAAAAGCAGGATCCAGATAAGTCGGGTACTTGCGCTTCAAGTCCGGAAGAATTTCCACGCCGCTGTTAGAGCCCACCTGAGGCACGCGGAAGTTCAGTGCCTCCTCCATCAGTCCTCGAATGGCCTCGCGAATGGGGAGTTGGAAGAACTCTCGGTTGGGTTTGTATTGGTAGTCCAGGTAACGTTGCTTCATCAGGATTTCTACCTGCCGGCAGTCGGTGACAAGTTCATCGTAGACGACCTCAAAATTATCAGGTACCCAAGTTCCTTTTCCCTCCCTCGCCCGTTGTTTGGATGAGCGTGTTGACTGGCCGATTTTAACCAGTCCGGGCATGCTGGGATTGATGATCAAGTAAACGAAACCTGCGCTCATTGTTGGGGTTCCTTGAGCTACGTAATGAATCAATCGTTGTATGGGGCGCGCTCTGCGTGTGCTTTTTGAACGGCAGAGTGCTCAACCCACCTCAACGCCTACGTGAAATAAAAATGACCCGGAGCAAAACTCAAGGGGCATTTCTCGTTATGTTGGCGCTAGTGATTTCGTCGGGTGTAGTGGGCCAGCGTTAGGTTTGAGAATAAATCGTGGAGAGAAAAGTCTTTTTCCTGGAACGGTTGCTCAAGCGTTTCAATCAGTGATTGTGGTGCGACCTGTAAGCCTTTACTGCGCTTTGACGATACATCGAGATCATCGAGAAACCCCGGATCGCAGTACACCACGATCCCATGATGAATAGCATCCTTGAGCACCCGCTTGTCAATCAGGTCGCAAAGTGACAGCAGGGCGGCCTGGATATTCACGACCACCGTGGAGTTTTCAGCCCTTCTGGTTAGCAGGGATTGGGTGATCAAGTTATAGCTTTTTTTGTTACCCGCCCGATACGCGATCAAGGCTAAGCTAGCCTTTTCAAGGAGCGACTCTTTAGCCTCAATTTTCATAAGGAAATTGGAGGTCCCAAGTTTCGATTGATACCCCATGAGTTGTCGCGTTGATGCGTAATCCACGATTTTCGAGGCAAGGAAGGGATTGTCGGTTTGAAGCACAAAGAACTCTTCGTCACCAGACGGTTTGAGTTCGACCTTCAAATAACTGTCGATCGCAAAATTCGAGGCAGGCGTGATGTAGAACAACTTGTGGTAACGGCCTTCGGATTGAAATTGATCAAGTTCGCAATCCGAGTGAGAAAAGACGCCATCCATTAGACTTTTGAAATGCTCATGGTGTTCACCATCATGCTGCCGTGTCTGGTTGTTGATGTTGATCCATTCAATACACACAGGCTGCTTGCCGAGCGTCACCAGAGTGGTGTCGTTGTCCCACTCTGAGTCAAACGCGACTGAAGTACTGTTGAGCACAGGGAGATTGGCAGGAGCGGTACAGGGTACGCCGAGCACTAGGTAACACCCTAGTGGAAGAGCATAGGGCACAAAATATTGGTCACTCTCACCATAACGGCTTTCGTCACGCCATACGTTCAAGGCATTGTCGAACCATCGTTGGTGAATGCGCATGGCCTCATCCAAATGTTCCTCAGGCAATATCAGCTCGACGTCATATTCATCGTCATCCGCTGTACGGTCAAAGGCCTCCAGATAGTCGCAGGTTGCCTTGTACCAACCCATCGGGTCGGACCAAATGATTTTGATATTCTCGTTGTAGGGCTCGGCTATTTTTGCGAGAGGTTGGTAGTGCTCTCCGAGATCGTAATATTCTGGAAGGTAGACGCGAGTCGCAATGAGTTTGATATAAGTGTCATTGATTCTCGTATAAGCATGAATAACAGCGGCAGGATCGGGGCCGATGTGACTTGGCTGCCAGGCACTGGCCTCTATCTTCGTAGCAATATCACTGAGCGATACTGGTACTTGGGATATAACAAAGACGTACCTGAGTATTTCGTACAAACCGGCCAAATTGGTGTTTGTCAAAATGCGGCGGCTGAGCCCCTTCGCCAGCTCACGTATGTTGTTGGCAAAATAAGCTTGTGCCGCGTCCACGTGCGGTAAAGCCGCAAGGATCAATGATTCGTCGTGTGGGGAAGGTGACTCCAGTCGGGCGTTTAAATCCGCCCAGCTCGCGCAACCGTAAGGCCCTGAAGCGAGTATCTCTTTGGCGGTAGTTAGCGGGACGGCAAGTTTCTCGCTAAGACGTTTGGATTGACGAACGATGTTTTCACGAAGATAGGAGGTTTTCAGCAATGCCATGGTGATTTCCGTTGCTCTCGAAGAGCTACACCGGAGACGCCCACCCACATTCCCCGGTGCCCGAAACAGGAGCGGCCAGAGGCTTCTATAGATACATGGTTGATATCCACTTAGCTGCGGCCTCTAGGGCCCTTGGGGTGGGCAGCGCGCCGACCATGAGCGGCGCTGGTGACTGAGCTTATCGCGAAACGTAAATGAATCGCAAGGCAGACCCTGCCACAAGTGCATTTCCTTCGATCACAAGCATTCCAGTTGTATGAAATTCAGTATTGGCGGTTCGATTTTTGGCAGGGTGTTTTGAAAGGATAACCGATCGGTAACCCTATTCACTCCACCAGTTATTCTCGGTTGGATCATAGCTTGAGCTGGTGCTCCCCCTACTTTTCCCCCCACAAAAACGTCGGCTCTTGATGGACGTTACTGGACTCTCGTAGAGCAGAACACCGCTGGAGCTCAAGTAAATACTCGCTTGGAAAAATCCAGAGTAAAATTTTGGAAGCTTTCAAGAAGTATGAAAAAGGAGATGGGGTGCTAGGGGTCGAGTGTTCGAATCACTCCGTCCCGACCATATATTTCAAAGGGTCGCGAGATTTTATCTCGCGACCCTTTTTTATTTTTATTAGTTTTCACCCCTGCAAAACCGCTAGCTCTAGGTGGAATCTTAGCTGGCGCATAAATTCTGGAGAGGCATGAGAACAGGGCGCAGGAAGTACCACTCGAGGTTCACCCAAGGCCCTACCGTTATCTGTGAATCAATCAGCCGCGCAAAGAACAGGTGGCCGATGCACTGAATAGCACCTCGGATACTTTGCACCTGGGATTAGGTCTGTTTCACGGTCGCGCATGCGTCAATGCTTCGCAGTGCCCCACAGTAGGGGTTCAATTTGGCGATAATCTGATGAATCAGGTTGCTGACTTCAAACAATGGCGATTCAGTGATCAGATACTTCACGAATACGTGACGTATCTGGTTTTGTTAGCCACTAGAATGCCATTGATGAATGAGAACTGTAGGTAGCTAAATGGATCTAGCCGCCCATCCTCGCCCAGAATTCTTCGGCAGATTGACTGAGTGGCGCTATCGGACGGGTCAGATGAATGTCCAAGGGGATATCCCAGCTTTCGTCGAGTGCTCTGACTAAGCGGCCATCCAGTATTTCTTGCTCGGTGAGACTTTTGGGCAACCATGCAACTCCTTTGCTTTCCAGTGCCATGGACATCAGAACTGCCGCGAGGTGGCTGCTGAAAAGTGGTTTGAGGTGAAGGTAATCTTCCTTGCCACGCAGTCGGTGAGCGACTATGCGCCCCAATCCTGACTCATGGCTGTAAGCCAGATATGGCAATGCCGCTGGGGAGGTGCCGAAGTTGGCAGAAGCACTCGCCAAAGGAACGAGAACGTCCTCTCCAACTTTCTTACCCATGAACTGGTCAGGAGCCAGTAAGGGGGGAACGTCGGGATGGCGGTGGCAGAGCAGAAACTGAACCTGTCCATGTATTAGCATTTGCTCACAGACAGCCATACTATCCGAGTGCAATTGCACAGCCTCGATTGGGGCGCCGTTTTCTGCACTTCGAAGCCACCTTGGAAAAAATGTAAACGACAAGGAGTGGGTTGCAGCGAATTGCAGCGATTTAGCGGCCATTCCCGCCACTTCTTGAGCCTCGTTGCGCATTCTGTACAAGCGCCTGGCGGCCTCCTGAGCACTTGGCAGAATTTGCCTCCCTGCTTCGGTCAAGGTCGCACCTTGAGGCGTGCGAACGAACAGCTGTACCCCCATCCAATTCTCTAATGAGCGCACTCTGCGACTGAATGCTGGCTGCGTAACATGCCGTGCTTCAGCCGCCCTAACAAAGCTGCCGTATTCCGCAAGCGCTGAAAAATCCTCAAGCCAAACGAGTTCCAAGGGCAATGCCTCCTGTGCATAGGGCGCGGCATTAATAGCATTGGGCGGGTGTCATCGCAAAGCATAACGTGTGGCCACAAACAACAAGAGGAACCCGTTATGCGTATCGTAGACATCCGCGAAAAAACTGTTTCTATTGCCTCCCCAATTGCCAACGCCTATATCGATTTCTCCAAAATGACTTGCTCGGTCGTCGCTGTTGTCACGGATGTAATTCGCGATGGTAAACCTGTCATCGGCTACGGTTTCAACTCCAACGGTCGCTATGGTCAAGGTGCTTTGATGCGTGATCGCTTCCTGGCGCGTATCACCGAAGCTGATCCAGACACGCTCGTCGATCATGAAAACAACAACCTGGATCCGTTTGCCATCTGGAAAGCCCTGATGACCAACGAAAAGCCTGGAGGTCACGGTGAGCGCTCAGTAGCAGTTGGCACTATCGACATGGCTGTATGGGATGCCGTCGCCAAGATCGAAGGCAAACCTCTCTATCGCCTGCTGGCTGATCGTTACCGTAACGGCGTGGCCGATGACAAGGTCTGGGTCTACGCAGCAGGTGGCTACTACTATCCAGGCAAAGACCAGACCAAACTCAAAGCAGAAATGCAGAGCTACCTGGATCGTGGCTACGACGTTGTCAAAATGAAGATCGGTGCGGTGCCACTGGACGAAGATATCCGTCGCATCGAAGCGGTACTCGAGGTGGTTGGGGACGGTCGTCGACTGGCGGTCGATGCCAACGGTCGTTTCGATCTTCAGACCGGTATTGCTTACGCGCAAGCCATCAAGAAGTACAACCTCTTCTGGTACGAGGAAATCGGCGATCCGCTCGATTACGCACTTCAGGCTGAGCTTGCCAATCACTATGAGCTGCCTATGGCGACCGGGGAAAACCTGTTCTCCCACCAGGATGCTCGTAACCTTCTGCGCCACGGCGGCATGCGCCCTGATCGCGACTTTCTTCAGTTCGACTGCGCGCTGTCCTATGGGCTCGTGGAGTACATGCGCACCCTGAAAGTGATGGAAGAAATGGGCTGGTCTTCCCGCCGCGTAGTTCCGCACGGTGGCCACCAGATGTCCCTGAACATCGCAGCCGGTCTGCACCTGGGTGGCAACGAATCTTACCCCGACGTGTTCCAGCCTTTCGGCGGCTTTGCCGACGGAATCAAGGTGGAAAATGGTTATGTCGGCCTGCCGGATATTCCAGGTGTTGGTTTCGAAGCCAAGTCCGCCTTGTACGCAGTCATGCGCGAGTTAGGCGAAGGCTGATCAACCCCGATCTGCGGTTCCTTTTAAAGGGGCCGCAGACTCAGGCGTCATCCACTGACGCCAAACCACATGCCCATCACAAAAATAAAATGAGGTGCTACCGTGGAAATGTCCAAGTCCCGCTGGTACAGCCAGCTGTATGTGCAGGTGCTGATCGGTATCGTCATCGGCGCTGCAATTGGTCACTTTGAACCGCAATTCGGAGCCAGGCTTCAACCTTTTGCGGATGGCTTTATCAAACTCATCAAAATGCTGTTGGCGCCGATTATTTTCGGTACTGTCGTGGTGGGTATCGCCAAGATGGGCAGCATCAAGGAGGTCGGGCGGATCGGCGTCAAGGCGCTGCTCTACTTTGAAATCCTTTCAACCATTGCGCTGGTCATCGGCCTTATTGTGGTCAATGTCGTAAAGCCAGGCGCCGGGATGAATATCAACGCTACCACGCTTGATGCCAGCGCTATCGCCAAGTACAGCCAAGCCGCCAGTGAACAGGGCGGCACTATCGATTTCTTTCTCAACATCATCCCGAGCACCTTCATTGGCGCATTCTCCAATGGCGTCATGCTTCAGGTCATTCTGATTTCGGTATTGATGGGCATTGCCCTCGTTCAAATGGGCGAAACCAGCAAACCGCTGATCAATACCATCGACTTGTTTCTGCAAGGGCTGTTCAAGATCGTCGCAATGGTGATGCGCCTGGCTCCCCTTGGTGCCGGCGCCGGGATGGCGTTCACTATAGGCAAGTACGGCATTGGTACCTTGCTGTCACTCGGCCAGTTGCTGGTCGCGCTCTACATCACTACCTTGATTTTTATCGTGGTCGTACTGGGGGCGGTTGCCAGATGGTCGGGCATGCCGCTGATGCAATTTCTGCGTTATTTCAAAGATGAAATTCTCATCACGCTTGGCACCTGCTCAACCGAGGCTGTGCTTCCGCGAATGATGGTGAAACTTGAAAAGCTCGGCTGCAAGAAGTCAGTGGTGGGCATGGTGCTACCCACTGGATATGCCTTCAATGCAGATGGCACCTGCATCTACCTCACCATGGCGGCGATTTTTATCGCACAGGCCACCAATACGCCCCTGACGTTTATGGATCAGATGATTCTGCTGGGTGTCTTCCTGCTGACCTCAAAAGGCTCCGCTGGCGTAGCGGGTGCCGGGTTCATAACCCTTGCGGCAACGCTAACAACCATCCACTCCATTCCGTTGGTAGGCCTTGTCCTGCTTTTGGGCATCGACCGATTCCTCAACGAAGCGCGAGCCGTGACTAACCTGATCGGCAACGGTATCGGCACCCTCGCCATTGCCAAATGGGACAACTCCTTTGACGCCGAAGCCTGCGAGCGTGAGATTGCCGCAATGAAACACGAAAAGACGGCCAGGAAGGCATTGCTGGCGCAGAAATAGCCTGCAAAGAGAGCCGGTCAGCTCGCCTTAGAAACGGATATGACCGGTAGTGCCTTGCAGGTTTCGTTCAACTCGAATGAGAAAAATAAATTACTTGTAAGAACTTGGTGGAGCCAAAAATGATTGAGCGATCACATCATGAACTGCGCGAGGCGTTTGGTGATTTACTCCAGGGAACCATCTGCAAATTTGCTGCTTCCGTGTTCGATCCTATCTCGGTTCGTATGGCATACGACCTTGGCTTTGAGGTTGCCATTCAAGGTGGCTCCGTCGCCTCGCTTCAAGTGCTCGGAGCTCCGGACATTTCTCTGATCACGCTTGATGAATATGTCGAGCAGGTTTCCAGAGTCGGTCGGGCCAGCCAGATCCCAATCATTGGGGATGCTGATCATGGGTTTGGTAACGCACTCAATGTAATGCGAACAGTGACCGAGCTGCAGAAAGCCGGTGTTGCTGCCCTGACGCTGGAAGACACCCACCTACCGGCCAGATACGACGAGCAGTCGCACGTACTTATTGAAATGGAAGAAGCCGCAAGCAAGATTTACGCTGCGCGGTTTGCCCGTTCAGATGATGCCCTCAGCATCATCGCCCGTACGAATGCGGCCGTTACCACTTTGGAAAACTCCATTGCACGCACCACGGCCTATCAAAAGGCTGGGGCTGACGCGATTTGCCTTGTCGGAGTAAAGGACTTCCAACATTTGGAGGCACTCACCTCGCATCTTTGCGTGCCGATCATGCTGATCAATTATGGAAACCCGGCACTGAGCGATGTTGAGAAACTGAGCGCAGCCAATGTGAGGATCGTGGTCAATGGGCATGCTCCATTTTTGGCCGCTATCAAAGCGAGTTACGAGGCGCTGCGCGAACAAAGCGGCACAGAGGGAAGCGAGCTTTCGCTTCCTGATCTGCTTTCTAAATACACACTCTCGGACAATTACTGTGAGTGGGCGAAAACCTATTTGAAGTCAGGACACGACTTCGGCTAAAAAACTTTTGATGCATTGATACAACTGGATTCGACCGCATCCGTTCAACGGAGGGCTGGCGCCAGCTCGGGCCGAAGAAAGACTGAACGTCGTGTCCGGGATTAGTTGACCACTACAAGTGGATTGATTTGAACTGCTGATTCCACTAGGTGCCGAAACAGCTACCACCCAGAGGATATAGCGATGACTGAAGAAAAGAAGAAAGAGCCCGAGCAGGAAACCCCAGCGCACTCCACTGAGCAAGAGCGTGAGCGCTTGAAGGACTTCAACAAAGACGGCATTCCGCCTGGCGCTTGCTGATCTGTTCGCCACTTGACCCAATAGGCAGGACGTTCTAGCTGGATGGACTCGACGCCAGGTTCATGACCATCTCGTTGCTCCGCTGAAAGCGACCTGCCTGGTCAGCAGCATTTTCGCCTCATAGACCTCCTTGTTCCGGGGGAACCTTGTTGGCCGATATCCAAAGATTTTCGATGCTCAGCAACGGCGGCTGGTTGTCTGAGGGCAATGCTCCCTGGGCCAGTTGGGCCGGATCGTCGGCGCTGAATGCGCGCAGGGTCAGGTCGATCCGGGCGTTGCCCTGGACCGTGGCTTTTTCGGCCAGGCGCCAGCGATCGATGGCCTGGCTGAATGTGCTGATGAAGGCGGGCGGGGTATTCAGCGAAGTGCTCACCGGCAACATCAGCGCGGCCGGCAGCACGGTGCGCGCGACGACTCCCTGCCCGGCGATGTCGTAGCTGTAGCGCCCCTCCATGCCCACCTGGACCGTAGTGCCGTTGCTGCCTGAACCCAGGGCGGCAAAAAACACATTCAAGTAATCCTCCAGACTCGCCTTCGCCACTGGCAGGCTGTCCAGGGAAAAGCTGTCCTGGATGATGTGGGGGCTGATGCTGTCGACAAAACGCACGACCGGTGTGGAGAAGCGGAACAGCGGGTTGGTGTGCAAGGTGCCGATCTGCGCGGCGGGGAACAGGATGCGGTTGCGCTCCACCGACAGCGAAGCCCACGCGTCCTGATGATCGAACACGTTGAGGGCCGGCAGGCTGGTACAGCGCTCGTTGACCAGCAGCGCTTGCGCATAATCGAGCCATTCTGCCGGTACCACATTCTTGAGGCGATAACGGTAGGCGACCGCCCCGGGGATGTCCGGATCGATGACATTCACCGCCTCGTACTGCGTCGGATCTATTTCCACCCGTGGCGCCGGCAGGCTGACCTCGCCCCATTGCGCCAGGGTGGCGCTGATTCGGCCGGTACCTGGATCGTAGCTGGCCGCCACATCGTTGATGGTCATGTCCAGCAGCAGGGTCTGGGCCGCCTCTTGCCCGTCGACCATCACCCAAGTGAGCACCTGGCTGAAGGCGCAGGTCAGGGCTTGGGGGGGCACAAACGCGGTTTTACTGCGGATCGGACTGGCCCAGGCATGGTAGGCATCGGTGACCTCCTGGACGATGTACACGAAGGCCGCCACTGCATGCTGGGCCGCAGCGATTTGCACTTCGGTCGGCTGGCTGACATTGATCCCGGTGAGGTTCTGCTGCATGGCCACTTCGATGCTCGGGTAAACAGTGACGAACTGGGCCAATGCCGCGACCAGGCTTTTACCGGTGCTGCGCAACGCGCCGTTGGTTGTCGGGGTGTTCAGGGCTATGGCGACGTTGAGGCTGTCCTGGGCGGCACCCCGGACCAGGGAGTCAAAGGCATAAGTCCACTTGCTCAGGTCCGAAGCACTTTGCGCCGGCTGTGCCCAGGCTGTCGCCGTCTGGCGCTGGACCGTCGGTGGTTCAGGCAAGGATCGCAGCAGCACCGGCAGGTTCATGGTCTGCCCTCCGGCCAAGGGGATCAGCAATGGCCCGCTGATCAATGAGATCCAGTTCGACTGGGTGTAGCCGCTGATCCCCGGGACGCTGCGCATGTCGTGTTCCAGGTGACTGACCTGCAACGCCAGTTCCAGTGGTACATAGCTCCTTGCTGCCTCGTTGCGGGAATTGAACACAAACGCAAGGGCGCTTTCGCCAACCGAAGCCTGCAAGCGAATGCGGCCGCTGCCGAAGGCGTAGTTGTCGTTCCCTGTGCCGGGCGTTGACTGACTGGAACCCGAAACGGTCGGCTGGCCGTACAGCGACAACGTTTGGTCGGTCGCGCTGCCTTGCACGCAGAAGCCGACGATAGCGGTGGTGCTGTAGGCCGAGTACAGCTGGTTGAGCAGGGCCTGGCGCAGTTTTTCAGCCGCTGCGGCCCGGGTTGCCCCGTCTTGCGGACCTGCCGATAGCACCGGTTCCAGGGTGGACGCGATATCGTCAGCCAGCACCTGTTTGGCGCTGAGGATTTTGCCGAGATAACCGTCCTTGAGCGGGTCCTTGCTGCCCAGCAGGGTGTCGAGCAGGAACACCGAGGGGGCATAGGTGGGTGACAGGAAGCCGTCGATGGCCTTGAGGGCGGTTTCGAACCAGAGGTTCTGATCGACGCCCGTGAGGTTGAGTGTCGCCAGGTCATCGCCAGGGAACGGCTGGTCCGGCCGGTAGGTGGGGTAGATCTGCACGCTGTCGGAGGTCAGGCTGTTAGCGATCGGCCGGGCTGCGAAGTAGCCTGGGACCGGATCGATGCGGTAGCGAATACCTGCCGCGCCGTCCTGCTCGGCGAAACGGACGGCCCATAGCGTCTGGCTGCGTCCGTCCGGCGTGCTGCCGGGGTCTGCGGTGCCGCTGCCGACCCGTGTCAGCCAGGCGCCGGGGCGCAGGAACAGCGCCTCGAAGGCTGCGGCGAACACGCTATATCCACTGGTGCTGGCGGTCACTGGATCGGGAACCGGCAGCAGCGTACTGGTCACCGCCACGCCGCCTGCCAGGCCGGCGACATCCGGCGCCACCAGGGTCGAGACCCGCCGCAGGCTGAGGGTCAGGCTCAGGGGCAGGATCGAGCCGGGCGCGAGGTTATCGATATCCACTGCCAGGCACAGGCGCACGGTAGCGGGTGGTGCTGCAGCGGCGCCCTGGGTCAATTGCCCGAGGTACAGAATCACCCCGTTGATGTAGTCCAGCAACGGCTGCGACTGGCTGATGTCAAGCTGGCTCAGCGGCTGGGCGAACAGGCTGTTGACCAGTTCCACGCTGACCGCGCGGCCGTTGCACCAGGGCAGGTTCAAGTCCTGGTAGGTCTGGTTCAGTTGGTAGTAGATCAGGTTGAACATCTCCAGATCCTTACCGGCCTGGACCTTGATGTCGCCGCCGCCGGCCGGGTCGTAGCTGGAGGTGTCGAGGCTCAGGTGGATAACCAGTTGCACGCCGCCGGCAGCGGCTTCATAGGTGTAGAAGGCGCGGGTGTTGGGCCAGGCCGACAGGGCGATCAGGCGATCGTTGTAGCGCAACGGCAGCGGAGGATGGTTGAGGCTGCCACTGTAGCCGGGCGGCGGCTGCTGGAAGGGCGTCACGGTGATGTTGCCAAAGATGTCCAGCCAGGAGAGGTTCACCTGGGCGAAGCTGCCCACACCTCGATAGGGGTTGTCGGAGGCGGACGGCAGGCCTGGGTCCACCGGCTGCGGGGCGGCATTGCTGGTGGCGCGGCGGGCCAGGCCGAGGGTTTGCTGATAGAAGTACTGGCTGTCCTCGGCCAGAGCGTTGAGGGCCTCGCGTCGGCTCTGCGGGTTGCGCATGGCTCGACGATGGATTTGCGCCTCAAGTTCATCCGCCCCAATGTCCGGCCGCTGTGGCCCGAAGGGCAGGGCCAGGTCGCTGGCGCTGTACCAGGGCGAGCCATCGATGCCTGCACTCAGCACCGAGTAAAGGTTGTACAGGTAGGCACTGGCATAACCGTCCGGGTCCACGCTCGGGGAATCCACCGGTGGCGGGTTGTCACGCAGGACACTGAAAGCGGCATTGCCTTGGTTGAACACCGCTTGCAAATCGAAGGTCCGGGTATTCAGCGTCAACGCACTGCCGCTGGCCAGCAGCCCGACTACCCGCTCGGCGCCGACCGCCAGTGCATCGAGATCGAGTCCGTAGTAGTCGGCCAGGGACCGCAGGCTGTTACCCGGTGCAAGGCTGCCGTCAACAACATAGACCAGTGCCGGGATGAACAGCGCCACGGTGCTGGCGGCGCTGACGCCGGGGTTGAGGGCCGCGATCTGCGCTGCACTGACCGGTTGCAGTGCCCCCACCGAGTAGTAGCGGGCCAGATTGTCGAGGATTGCCGCAGGCACGCCATTGCCTGCGCTGGAGTCGGCCGGTGTCACCAAGTGAATGATGCCGTCTATCGGTACTTGTGCGTTCGTGGTCAGGGTCGCGCCCGGATTGAGTTCGGCAATGCGGCCGGAGCCTATACCGTAGAACGTCGCCAGGCTTTCCAGGCTGTCACTGGCGCGGGTCGGCTGGCTGACACCGGCGGTGCTGGCCGAGCGCAGGGCCATGTGGCTGCCTTGCTGGATCACCGTATCGGTGGTGGCAAAGGCATTGATGAAGTTGCACAGGCGGCCTAGCAGGGCACCCCGTGGATAGGTCATTACCAGGGTCAGGGTCGCCGTGCCACTGTCGTCGAAAATCCCATCGGGCAACCCGCTGGCGGCGATCACGTCGTAATAGCTCAAGTAGTAGCCGCCCGAACGGACGGTAGACAGTTCCCAGAGCAGTTTTACCACTTCCTGGGGAGGATTGAGGATGCCACGCGGCCCCGCGTCGTCGGCTGTGCGCGGGGTCATCAAGTCGGGTGGCGGGTTGGTTTCGGTCGACAGGTTGGTCTGCGTCAGGAACGCGAGGAAGTCGCTCTGTGCCTGACTCAGCAGGTTGCTGGCCTTGGCATTGCCCTGGGGCATCAGCAGGAACTGGCCGCTGATGATTGACGTACCCAGCTCGCTCACCGCGCCCAACAGGCGCTCCAGTAATTGCGCATCGGTGGCCGAAGGGCCGAGCAGTTGGTAGGTATACGCCAGGCTGCTGCCATCGCTGGCAATGACGCCGGGCTGGGCCTGGGGCAGCCGCTTGATGGTGAAGTCAACCCGGGTCGCGTAGCTGTAGGAGGCTATTTCGCGGCGCGTGGTTTCGAGGGTCGCGGGGTCGGTTGAAACTTCCCAGGGGGTGAAGGCCGGCAGGTAGGGCAGTTGCTGCGAGAGATCAGGCAGTTGCGGGGCGAGACAGCCCACCCGCTGGTTGCTCAGCCGGACCAGGCCATCCGGCAGGGACCAGAGTATCGGTTGCACGCTGGGCGCCTCTTCGGTTGAGGCTCGCAGGTTCGGCTGGCAGAGGTCACGCAACTGCTGCAGGTCAGCGGTCGACCACAGGGAGATGCTTTTAACCGCATAGTCTTTCGGGCTGCGGGCAACGGTCGGCAGCAGGCTGATGCTCGGTGCCGGCTGGAACTTGCGGTTTTGCGCGTAGGCCAGCACCACGCAAAGGTTGCTGTAGGCCTCGTTCAGGTTCATTGAGCCGCTGCTGCCGCCGGCGATCGTTACGAACGACAAGTCGACACCATGGCTGCTGGCGTCCCGGCTCAGGCTGATGGGGAAGTCAGTCCCGGGCATCTGGTCGGTTGGCGTGGGGAACTGCTGGCCGGTCAGTTGATAGAGACCATAGGCGCTCTGGTTGTTTGGGTAGAGAAATTGCGCGCCGAGGCTCAGGCCGCCCATGCCCGCCGGGTTCGACGGCAGGCGCAGGCCATAGGCCAAAAAGCGCGAAAGCATGCCGGCCAATTGGGCCAGTTGATCGGTGCCCACCACCACGGCCCACAGGTCTTGGGTAAAGAGGCTATTGAGGGCTGTCAGGGTGATCTGTTGCGTGGCAAATAGCGGCCCGACACTGACGTTGCCGGACAGCGGATCGCTGAACAGGGCCATGGCACTCACGCCAAAGCGTGCGCCGCTGCTGTTCAGGCTGTCGCCGGCGGCGGTCTGGTACGCCAGGCTCGGCAGCAGCAACGGTTGGCCCGGCAACAGCAGGTCGGCCATGATGTACAGCGCGCTGTCCATGGCCAGTGCGGGCAGGTCGATTCCCAGGGCCCTGGCCAGGCTGTTGAACGTTTCTCCGGGGCCCGTGGTGTATTGGTGAATGTCGTTGCCCACCATCAGGCTGATGAGTTGACCGGCGGCAATCACCGTCGAGTTGCCGTTGGCCAGGATCAAACCCGCCGCAGTGGTCGTCCAACGGGCTGGCACGGCGCTGTCGGACCAGGCCCGTGCGACGCTTGCCAGGGTGTCGCTGCTTTGCAGGGTATAGGCGGGCAGAGGGATGTTCAGAGTCAGCCCACCGGTCAAGGCGACTTCGGCATTGGGCCGGACAATATCGTCGAGGGTCAGGCTGTTGCCACGTGCTTCATTGGTCCATTGCAGAATCTGCTCGATGGAGTTGCCGTTGGCCGTGGCATAGGCGTAGTCGTCAAAGGCATTGAGGGCGACCTGCAACAGTTGCCGGCCGATGACCATGAAGGCATCGGTAAAAATCACGGCGGCCATCGATTCGTTGGCATCGTCTGCAGCGCGCAGCGGCGGCGCGCTGCGCTCATCCTTGGCCGTGACAACGGCCGCCAGTTCCTTGAATAACTGCGCGACGTTGCTGCGATAGGTGCTGTTGGTGCCCACGTACTGGAGAAAGTCCAGGGTCGCGCTGCCGGCGTTCGCCAGGGGGACGTCCAGGGACAGGCCGTCGAAGACCGGGAACAGCACCGAGCCGGCCTCCAGCACCTGCTTGATCTGCGCCTGGTTGGCAGCGTCGGGCAAGGTGATGCTGACGTCGAAGGACGACAGGAACGTCAACAACTCGCTGATGCCGAACGGCGGGTTGGCCAGGTCGGCAAGGCGTTCGATATCCACCTCCAGCAGGGCCTTGTCCACCAACGTGCCGAGGATGTCGGCCAGGGTGTCCTGCTCGCTTCTGGCTGAGCCCAGGGTGCCGATCAGCCACGGCAGGTAATCGGCGCACAAGCGCTCGAAACTACTGGAGCCAACCGCCTGCCGTGTGTGTTGAGTCGGGGACGGTGCGTCCATGGTCAACAGGAACACGAAAGCACCTTGCTGGCCGCTGTAGCTGTTCACGCCTTCGTTGCACATCACGGTGAATTGCGGCGTCGCGTACAGGTTCAATGCCGGCTTGGTTGCACTGCGCGGCACCGACATTGCCTTGGGTGTGACGGCCCGTCGCTGGCCGGCGAGCTGCAGATGCCGAGCCTGGCGAGCCAGCAGCGCGGTCGGCTCGGCCCAGGGAGCCGGGCCGCTGTTGAGGGCATTGATCTCAAAGCGCGCCGAGACGTCGGCATGGAATGAAAAGCTGATGCTGAAACTGAACAATCCCAGGTCGATCTTGACCTTGACGCTGACTTCCACCGTGGCTCGGGCCGCGATAGGAATTGACATGTAGCTCTCGTACGTCAGCGAAAGCGACAGGGTAATGCGCACGTTGACCGCCGCCGAAATAATCGCGAAGTCGATGCTGCCGTAGAGCAGGCCGATGACCCCGACTGTGCCCTGGATCTTGAAGTAGTAGTCGTCCTGCACACTGCCGTTGGCCGTGACCAGCGCGGTGGACGGGCGATAGGCGTGAAAAGCGGCGATAGTGCCCTCCAGGATGCCGAATACCGTCAGCGCGAAGCCGGCCTTGAGCGGCCCCTTGACGAAGTTGTAGCCCAGGCCCAGTTGCAGGCCCAGGCCGAAGACAATCACCGGGTCGAAAGTGCCCTGGGTGGTCTTCGGTACCTGGGTCGCGGTGACCGACGAGAGCTTGCCCAGGTAGAAACCACCGGCACCCAGCACTGGCACGCCGTAGACGATCGCGCTAATCGAGAACGAGCGGCTGAAGTCGAGATTGTAGGGGAAGCCGATGTCGATGAAAAAATCGCCATTGGTATAGATCTTCACTCCGATCTCCGGCAGCACGATCGATACCGCACCGAAGTTCAGGTTGCGGATGCTGTCGGGAAAGGTCCATTCGATCTGGTAGACGCCCACATCGTCGGTGATTTTCTTGTAGAGGATGTCGAGCACCAGATTACCCAGCGCCTTGGCCTTCTCTCCGGCAAGGGCCAGGCGCAGGCCGTAGAGGTTGGGGTCGTTGAATACCAGCATCAGGTCGACGGTCCAGTCCTTGCCGGTCTTGAGCAGCAACAGTTGCCCGGCGATCAGCCAGTCGCTGTTGCGGTTGTAGTACGGCGTGCCCTTGGTACCGCTGTCGCCAGGGTTCAGCGGGTTGCTGGAGCCGGTGGTTGAAGGCACCGCTTTCAAGGCGTCGATCACCGCTTTGGTATTAGCGAAGCTGTCGTAGCCACTGATGGCCACGCGTTGGCCAAGTACCAGCAACGGTAGGCTGAAATAGTCCGTACCTTGGCCCGGAACCGAAGGCAGCTTGTCCACGGGCTGACCTTTCTGGGGATCCAGCAGGTTGCTCCAGTCCTGTTGTTCCTCGGGATTGTTGCCTTTGAACACAGAGGAACCGTCGATGCCCAGGGTGATTTTGTCGACGCCGTCGACCTTCTTGCGTTCGAACACCAGACCGTCGATGCTCATGAAGCCCAGGTCGATCTTGCTCGCCAGGGTGTATTTGGCGGCGATGGTCGGCGTGCTGCCGTTGCTGGTTTCCAGGCTGATGACCAGCGACAGGCCGTCGAGGGAAACCTGGTTGAGCACGTCCCAGGGTGAGTCGAGCGTGAAGTAGGGGTCGCCCAGGGACTGCATGAGTTTCTGGATCAGACGCCCCAGGCTCCAGTTTTTCAGGGTGAAGGTCAGGGTTTTCTTGTCGACCTGATAAATCGCCGTCAAGCCTTCCCAGGACAGGCTCAATTGGGCATTGCTGCCCTGATTGTCGGGCGCAAAGCTATAGCCCAGCAGCACGCTGTCGTTGAGGAAGCTGAAATCCCACAGCGTAGTGGCGCTGCCACTGTACTGCTGCTGGGCGGGTTTGCTGGCGTCGTAGCTCAGGCTCAGGGTGGCCAGGGTGTCGACGCTGAAGGCCTGGCCCAGGTTGAAGGTCCAGCGCAGGCTACCGGCGACGGTGTAGCGGTCGATCGGCGTGGCACCGGTGGCAAGAGTGGCGTCCACCTCAAGCGTGTCGACCAGCAGGGTGCCGGGCAGGAAGTCGGGGAATGTGAAGGCGCCACCGAAGCTGAGGAATTGGCTGACCAGCTGTTGCACATCCACCGGTTGCGCCAGCCGTGCGGCGACGGTCCAGGTGGCTGGGGACTCGGTGCCGTCATAGTCGATGCTGGCGTTGGCGAAATACGGCCCGATGCCGACCAGTCCGCCGATGCCTGCCTGGTAAGTGGTGACCGGCGCGGTATTGGCGACACCGCTGGCACTGGTGGGGGTGGTGGCCTTGATATAAAGCTGACCGTCGGTGACCGAGAGTATCGGCAGGCCGTCGA
Organism: Pseudomonas sp. R4-35-07; assembly: GCF_003852235.1. Classification (NCBI taxonomy): domain Bacteria; kingdom Pseudomonadati; phylum Pseudomonadota; class Gammaproteobacteria; order Pseudomonadales; family Pseudomonadaceae; genus Pseudomonas; species Pseudomonas sp. R4-35-07. The sequence continues at coordinate 3,750,140 of NZ_CP027732.1, read as the reverse complement.
GCGTGAACAGGTTCAGGTCCAGTTCGAAGCCGGCGTTGAAGGCGTAGCTCTTGGCGCCCACGTCAAGGCTCAGGCCTACGTCGGACAGCGAGGCATCGACGAAGCTTTTGGGAATGCGGATCAAACCCAGGGTGAGCGTGGCAATCAGGTCGTTGAGATTGGCGGTACCGTCGAAACGTGCAAGCAACTGGAGGTCGGAATTGAATTGGACGAAGAACAGGCCGTTTTCGCCGGTGGTCTTGCCCTTGAACACCTCGGGCAACAACAGGAACTGGGTCTGGAACAGAAAACTATAGGCACTGCCCTGGGGAAGATAGTTGATGCCCCATACCAACTCGAAATCGGTGACGCCGAAAACCAACTGGTTGGTCGGGTCCTGCAAGGGGACCCAAGGGTGCTCGACATTGATCACCGTCGGGTCTGCGCCCAAGGTCACGCTGGCGCTGCTCAGGGCCAGGCTGGGGCTGGTGGTGCCGCTGAGGCTGAGGCTGCGCAGGCCGATCCCGGAGAGGAACTGCTGCAAGACCGGTGGCGTTCCCGTGAAAAAACTGCCTTTGTTGTCCAGCAGGTCGATGACCGTGGCCGGGGTCAACAGCGCGCTGCCGTCGTCGCTGTGACCGAGGTAGAAATTGAACGCGTTGCCATTGTTGATCTGGGCCAGGGCGCGCATCTGGTAGTCGATGGATTGACCGCGCTGGTCCGTCAGGCTCAGGTCGAGGCCCAGATACAGGCTGACCTGCTGGTCGTAGAAGGCTTGCGCCGGGTCGTCGCCGTCCTGCAGTTCCGGTGGGCCGATGATCAACCCGAAAACCGGCGCATCGACACTCAGGTACAACAGTTTCAGGCCGCTGTCCGCGCCGAGGAAAGGCGCCTGCAGGGTCGTGGTCGGCATGAAGATATCGATCCCGTCGACCTTGGCGAAATCCATGCTGCCGCTGAAGGGCAGGGCCAGGGTTGGAAAGCCTAGGCCCTGCACCACCGCGACCGCATTGCTGAGCTGGGCGGGCGGCGTCAGGTTGGCGGCAAAACCCTGGCAGGGACCCAGATTGTCATTGAAGGTGAACACCGCGTTGCTGATCACGGCCCACTTGAAGGGAATCCCGGTGGCAAAACTCGACAGATCGGACCAGCTCCAACTGGCCGGCGTGGTGACGATCTCCAGGCTCAGGGCCTGCGCGCCGTCGATGCCGCTCAGGCCGAAGGTCAGCACCAGCCCCTGCTGCACGTCCTGTTGCAGAAACCGCGCACTGACGCCCGTGACCTTGAACGTCTGGCTGGTCGGGTTCAGCGGTTGCACGCTTTGCGCGGTCAGGCTGATCGACAACCCGGCGACAGACGATTGGAAGGCCGCATTGAGGTCGCTGTCCAGATTGTCGGAAACGCTGACGCCGGCATCCGCCAGGCCTGCGATCAGGTAGTCACGGGTGAGGAGGATCGGGGCGCCGGCATCGCGAGTCAGTGCCGCGGCGAGGTTGCTCAGTGGATTGTTGGCCATCTGTCTTCTCCTTGAATCAGACCGTCACGAACAGGGCCAGGTGATCGCTGGTGGAGCGGATGTGCCCCATGTTTCGCCAGCCACGAAAACGTTGCCGGTCGCCAGCGGCGAATGCCGGCGCCGGTGATGGCGGCCAGCCGAGCGGAGGCGCCTGGAAATCGCTGGCGATGGCCACCATGCCCACGGGCGCACCGCCAGGCGCGGGGTTGACCACATTCAGCGGCGTGCCGACCACGGTATTGGCGATGGTGAAGTTCCCGGCCGCGCCGCCACGTACCAGGATGTTGTCGATCGAATACAGGTTGCTGCTGCTCGACGAACCGATGTAGCGGTAACCCGGATAAGGCACGGCGCCCACGTTGGTCGACCAGAAGATCGTCGATTTCTTGCTCTTGAGGTGGGTGGCGAAATAGCCCATGTAGGCATCCAGGGCTGGAGGCGGGGCCGCGGCCGGTGGCTGCAGTTGCAGGGCGTAACCCAGGCCCGTGAGCGGGGCGTAGCGCAGTGGATCATTGCCGGTCTGGCTCAGCAGGTTGACATTGAAATCACCGGTGATGACCCGGGTTTCCAACGCGCCCAGGGCGGCGCTGATGTCACGCACGTTGGCCAGACCGTTGAGGTAGGCATTGGCCGCCACGTACTGCGGGGGCGAATGGATGGCAAACAGCGTGAGGTTGCGCTGCACCACCACGGGCGGGCCGTCGACGGTTTCACAGAACGTCACCATATAGGGTTCGCGCAGGCCGCCATAGTTGAGGGGCGCGCCGAGGTTATCGACGAAATCGACCCGCGCCGCGCACCGGCTTTCGGACAGGTTGCCGGGGTTCAGGGCGGTAGGGGGAATAGCGCGACCGGCGACGGTAAAACAAGCGTTGGTCTGCAGCGGCGGGTAGTTGCCGGCGGCGGGCGCGGGCAAAACGGTGGGGTTGAAGCTGATGCCATTGGCCGCCGGTGACCAGGCGTTGGGGCCGGTGAACAAGCGTCTGCCGGCCGCCACGCCGGGGCCCGCCGGGATCACCGGTTTGTAGAACACCGCGACACCCTCGGCTCGCCCGGCCTGGCCGACCACCAGAGGCGGCACCAGGTTCCAGTCAAGGCCGGTCAGGTTGCGGATGCGCAACAACAGCTCCACGCAACCTTGCCAGCCGCCGGTTGGCGAAATCAGTGAGCCTGGGCCGTGGCTCGGGCCACTGGCGGTCTCTACCACCACAAAGATGTCCGGGTTGAACGCGGTGATATGGGCCAGGATCAGCGCCAGTCGGTCGGCAGCGTTCAGGTCGGGAATAAACGCCCCGGCGCGGTTCCGCTTGGTGCTCAAAGGGCGGATCTTGTTATAGCCGAAGCTCTCGATGTTCCAGTACAGGACGCGCGTCATGAGGCGATCTCCGATGGCCCGGTCAGTGTCGGATGCGTGGACGTATCCGGCGCCAGGGCCTGCAGGCGTTCGGTGTCGCTGTCCGGATCTTTGACGTAGGCGGCATACCAGCCCAGGCTGCCGGAGGACTGAGGGTCGCCAAACAGGAAAAACTGCAGGGTCGCCCCCGGGGGCAACTTGGCGATGCCGAGGATCTTGATGCCGATATCGGTCAGTTGCAGGTTGAAGAATTTCGCCTGCGGATCGGGCTGCCCCGGGATGGTCTGGTAGAGCAGTTTGATCGGTCCGGTGGACACCTTGATGATTCCCTGCAGGGAAAACACGCTGGCGGATGGCGCGGCGCCCGGCAGGCTCAAGCCAACGAAGAGCATGGGGTTGGCGTCGGTGCTCTGGCTGTCGGGCGACCAGGCAACCAACAGGTCGGACTCGAAACCAGCGCCCGAGACCAAGGCGCCGGGCGATCCCATGGTGACTTTGTAGACAATGCCCGACCAGGCTCCGGACATAGGCTTGAGCGACAGGTTCTCCGGCAGGACCGGGAGAAAACCGTAATCCGCAGGTTTCTTCTGTTCCGGCGCCTGGATGAATTGCTTGAGCTGCAGGGTCAAACCCTTGTAGAGGCTTTTGCCGCGAACCTGGCTGGTGACCGGATCGAATCCCAGGTTGCCGGGATTGAAGCTGAAGCTCACGGCGTTGGGTGTGGCGCTGGGAAAACTCATGCCGATCTGCAGGTTGGTATAAGCCAGGCCCTCGTTGCGCGGACTGCCGTCTTCGCTGCCAAAGGACAACAGGTCGAATGGCCCGGCGGAGGTATCGAGCAGGGCGAAATCCAGCTTGCCCCACAACAGGAAACGACTGGCGGTGGTGACGCCGCTGTCCGGGCTGCCCAGGGTGTTGAACTGGATGCGATTGACGGATGCGGCCGGTAGCACGTTGCTGTCCAGGTTGAACAGGTAGCTCTGGCTTTGTTCGAAGACATAGGTGGTGGTGTCGTTTTGTTGCAGGGCGCTGCCGTCGAGGACCATGGCGTTTACGGCACTCGGATTTTCGGCGCGTCGTGTGGCCTGGATCGCTGAACCGAACAGGCGGTCCAGGCTCAGTTGGATACGACTGTTGAAGGTCACCAGCCTGGACTGACGAAACAGTGCCTGGAGCTGGAGGACGCTGAAGGCATAACCTTCGGTCGTGGCCAGGGCGATGGGCATGTCGGCGTCCGCGCCGTTGGCCCGGGCCTGTTCATAAGCCGGGTTCTGATAGTCGATCAGTCCGAAGAGGTTGGAAATGCCCTGGATATCCAAGGTGTCGTCCTGATGGCTGATGCGACTGACGCTGGCGCCGAAGTGGTGGGCGAGAAAGCGGCTGTAATCGATGCCGGCGGCGATCCCGGCCAATTGCTCGGGGAGGCTGTCCAAGGGCAGGTCGGCGTTGAGCACCATAAAGCCTTTCCATTCGGGGTCGTTGACCTGGGCGACGAAGTCCGCATAGAGGCTGTCCGGTGTGGCGGCGGCCTTGAGCTCGGCGGCGCTGATGAAGTCCTGCAGCCACTGGGACAAACCGGTGTAGGCCAGGGTCTCAAGCCCCGGCACCAGGTCTGCGGTTTTCGAGAACGTCTCGGGCAGGGTCCAGCGGTTGGGATTGTCGATGCGCTCTTTCAGGCTGCCACTGCAATATTTCATGATCAGCACGTTGCGGTAGCTGGTGGTTTGCACGCCGGCACCGATATTGGCGATGAAGTGCCAGTCGGCGATCTCCAGGTGGTTGCTGAACGTTGCGCCCTGGGTGAAAAACGGTTGCGGGTTGACGCCGACGAGAAATAACTGATTGGTTTGCAGCGCTTCGTGCAGTGCCTCTGTGGGCTGTTCGAAGGCAAAATCCAGCATGCTCTCGGCAGATTTCGAGCGTGCCAGCAGCACTTTGCGGTAGCCGATACCGTCCGGGTCCAGATCCACCAGCAAGCCTTGCGGTGTGGTCGCTCGATCGGGTTTTTCGGCCGCGCCAGCCGGGGCCCGTTGCAGGCGTTTGAGCCGTGCGGCCCGCCTGCCCGGCAGGGTGGCGGCGCTGATCAGGCTCTTGCGCGAGGCCGCAAGAATCTCGCTCTCGAACTGGGTCAGGTTGACGCCCGTTGTATTGGGCATGCCGGCATACGGCACCAGGGGGAAGGCGAAGCCTGGGGTTTGCGGGAGCGGTGTGCGTGGCGCGGCGGGGGCCAGCATCACGGTGTCGCCAGCGGCCGCGGCCTGGCCATAAAGCGGGCTGCCGTCGGGCTGTGCGCTGTAGGCCGGGATAGAGGCGCCGGCAATCAGGCTGCTCCAGGAGGTCCGGTAATCGCCGGTCAGCAGGGCGGTGACCGCGCCGCTGGTGGGGGACACCAGGCTGCTGGTCGGGAATGGGAAGATGGGTGCATACGCCGATTGAGCGGCGAGCAGGCGTATGCGGTCATTTTCGGTGGGGCTGGCCGCAGGATTGTAGTTGGAAAAGCTCAGCCATTCGGTACCGAAGATGCCGCACAACAGCGATTGCCCGACGGCGGCGGGAACGGTCGGCACACTCAAGCCATAGTCACCGCTCAGGGTGAGGCTGTAGCTCGCGCCATGATCGCAGAACACCAGGCTGGCCGCGTGGGGCAGCGGCCAGCCATTGGCATCGAGGCCATTGAGCGGAACCAGATTGATGGGGTTGCCGGCAGTGCTGCGCCATTGACTGGGCAGCGAGGTGGTGCCGGCAGCGGCAAAGGCCAGGCCGGTTCGGATCAACCCGGCGGCCAGTTGCGTCGCACTGATGTGCTGGTTCAGCCGGTCCAGCGGGTCGAGGACACCGCCCATGTTCAACGTGGCCGGCATGCCGATCGGGTTGAACACCGGGTAGTTGAGTAGGGTGTTGCCGTTCCCGGTGTTGACCACATAGGCAAAGCCGGTCTGGAAATACCGCAGCGCAGCCACGGGGTTGTAGGTCAAGGCATACACCAGGCTTGCGGCCTGGCTACCGTCCAGCGGTACATAGGCCAACGGCTGCAGTGGGGGAGTCAGTTGCAGGCCGCTGTCTGCCTGCAGTTTGTCGTTGAAGCCCATGCTGATGCCGGTACTGGACTTCAGGCGTAACGCGTTGAGGTCGGCATCGTATTTGACGAAGGTGCCGAAGTTGATGAAGAAGGTCAGGCGGTCGCCGAGCTTTATGTTGAGGTTGTTCTGCACTTGGCAGGATGTCCCCAGGCTGATGCGCAGCCCATATTCGTTGAAGTTCTTGGGCGCCGGCAGGTTGCTGCCCGGCAACCAGAGCAGCGCCCTGCCGACAAAGTTGCGCTGCTCGACGGCAAAAAGAAAGGCATAGAGGGCGGTGACAAACGTCGACGGGTCGCTGCTTAGGCTGACCGGCTCGCTGGGGGCGAACAGGTAATGGCCGGCCTGCTTATCGAACGCATCGGCGGGGCTCAGGCTGGCCGGCAAATCGGCTGGTAGGGTGCCTTGGGGCATCACGTAGCCGCGCCAGCCATAACCACTGTCATCGGGCAGCGCATAGGCCGCGCTGTTGGCAATTTGCTGATAGTCGGACGGGGTGGCGGCGCGGCTGGTCATGTCTATCCCCTGCAATTGTCGGCACGCCCACGAATCCACGACCAGTCGGCGATGCTGCCGGCGTAGTGGTTGGGCAGGTTATGGCCAGACTGGAAAGTGCCATCGAGGCTGAGCTGCCCCCGCTGTTCCTGGGTGGCGGGACGAAACGACAAGGCCCCACCCTGGATATGTACCGGGCCGACGCTGGATTTGCGCAGGGTCACGGGGGTGGCGGTGGCCATCACGGTGTAGCGGTCGATCAGGTTCGTGGCGTAGTAGAAACTCACTTGGGCCGTCAACGCGTTGCTGCTGTCGGGCTTGTAGGGATCAAGCAGTTCCACGGTCACTTGCAGGTCCGGCAACAAGGGTTGGCGGTACTGGGCAATCACGCTGGTGGTTGGGCTCTGCCAGCGGATAAGGTCGCCGCGATAGGCTTGCGCGCTGTCCTTGTTGTCCTCGTGCGTACCTTCGATATTGAAGTCGGCGAGCACATGCGAAGTGTTCGGAGGGGCACAGAAAAATGCGCCCAGGCTGCCACGTATGCGTTGCCCATCGCTGGCCAGGTCAAAGGTGGCAGTGGGTGTGTCGGCCGTCATGCTCAACCCGGTCAGGCCAGCGCCGCCCATGGACAGTTCGGCGTTCACCCGGGCCTCGCGACTGTCGACGACCAGAATGAACAGCACCGGACCCACCTGACGGCTGACGTTCATGCCGGGCAGCAGTATCGGCCCAGGCAGGCAGGGTGCCGGGGTCGCCGAGGAGGCGGAAGGAGCGGGAACGAGGTCGGCGCAGCCCGAGGTCAGGGAGGCGTACTCGACGCTGGAAAAAGTATGGCTGAACCCGTCAGGCAAAGCCGTCGGCGCATGTCTGCCGGTCGCCATTACCCACAGGATGGTTGCCAGAATCGCGCCCAGTGTTAACCAGCAAACCCGGGTATAAAGCATCCGATGCTTTGTCACGCGAGGGTACCGTCCATGTCCCGTACTGCGTTAATGAAACCGGCGTACGTGCGCGTCCGCCGGCTTCAAGGATGGGGTCTGGCTAAAGAACCCGTATGGATCAGGAAAGGCTGAATGTACCGATGTTGGTGCTGGTGAAAGGCGTCTCGGAACCGCTGTCGACGATGACGCCAGTGAACAGGATGCTGAACCCCGAGCCGACGTTTTGCAGCGTCACCTTGGCGCCCGCGCGCAGGTTCACCGGTCCGGCAGGGGCGTCGGCGGAGAGAATTTGCGTTGAGGCAGTGTTAGTGACTTGGGTCGCCCACAGCAGGTTGTTCTGGTAGTTGAACGTGACCTTGGTGGTTTCGTTGGGATCGCCGTTATACGTGGTCACGGAGTTGCAGTTGATGGTGAGGGGCGTGGTGACGGTATTTACCGAAGTGAAGGCGTTCATTTTGAATATCCTTTTCCAGTGTTGGTCATGATCCAGGGAGCTGAATCGAGTGAGAGTCTAGGCGTGCTTCTTCGCCTGTAAAGGAAGGGCGTTAACAGCATTTGGTGCGTTTTTTCGCCAGTTTTGCGATGAGCGCGTGGCTTTCTTAACGTCCAACTGACTGTAATCAGATGGCTTTTTGCAATGGGGCTGGGTGTGGCTAAATGCCTCTAATAGCGTTTTATAAGCATCGTTAGGCCGAAATAGTCGTTCGATCAGCTCCGTGGGCACGCCCATGGGAAAAAGCGGTATTGGCTACGAAAGAGGGGGTAAAAATTCCTTCCCGGCGAAACACCTTCGCGCGTAGTGCCGCAGTAAAACGCTTGCCTGTTTTTCCTTGCCGGTTATTTAAGGGAAAGTGCGTGAATAATTAAGGCGTATGGCTATGTGCAACTAGTGGCAATTGGCTGCCAACGCTCTAAATCAGTGCATTCAGCAATGTTTTGTATTTATATTTCCCTCGCACAGGAACTAGCGCTATAACTTCCAGTCGATACCCCCGGCTAACTCCCGGCAGGGCTATGGCGAACTAATGGCATTGTTCGGTAGTTCCAAATAGCCATACTTTTCGCCCTATCAGATATCACTTCATTATGTCGTCAGCCCCCATCAATGCCTGCCAGATGCCTGTCCCGCACACCGAGCAGGTGTGCGCATGGTTGATGGTGCATGCAGGGCTGAAGACCGTCGACCTGGACCGCGCCAGACGCTTATCCACCGAGGGTAGCGACCTGCTCGGTCTGCTCACGCGCCTGGGGTTGGTCAGCGAAATCGAACTGGCCCGCGCCTGGGCCGCCTTGCTCGATGCGCCGCTGGTGCACGCCGATGCGGCGCCGCCGTTGCTCGACCCGATCCCCGCGTTGACCGAGCGCTTCATGCGCCACTACCAGCTGGTGCCCATCGGTTGGGCCGATGGCGGGTTGCGCGTACTCGCGGCCAACCCGGCCCAGCTGTATCCATTCCAGGCCTTGGCCTATGCCTGCCAGGTGCCGATCTGGCTGGCCATCGGCCCGCGCACGGAAGTCGACAGCCTGATCGAGCGCTACTACGGCCAGGGCCGATCCGCCATGGGCACGCTGGTGGAGAACCTGGGCGAGCAGGGCGGTGCGCTGGAAGATATCGAGCACCTCAAGGACATGGCCTCCGAAGCGCCAGTGATTCGCCTGGTCAACCTGATCCTGCAGCGCGCCGTGGAGCAGCGCGCCTCGGATATCCATATCGAACCCTTCGAACACCAGCTCAAGGTGCGCTACCGCATCGACGGCGTGCTGCACGACGCCGAGGCGCCGCCGGCCAGCTCCTCGGCAGCGGTGATTTCCCGGGTGAAGATCATGGCGCGCCTGGACATTGCCGAGCGCCGCCTGCCCCAGGACGGTCGCATCATGCTGCGTATCCAGGGCAAGGAATTGGATTTGCGCGTGTCCACGGTGCCCACCGCTTTCGGCGAATCGGTGGTGATGCGCTTGCTCGACCGACAGACCGTGCAGTTCGATTTTCCCAGCCTGGGCTTCGATGGTCAGCGCCTGGCCACCTTTCTTGAACTGCTGGAACGGCCCCACGGCATTCTGCTGGTGACCGGGCCGACCGGTTCCGGCAAGACCACCACGCTCTACACCGCGTTGTCGCGCCTCAACACCCCTGAGCGCAAAATCATCAGCGTCGAAGACCCGGTCGAATACCAGCTCGAAGGCATCAACCAGATCCAGGTAAAACCGGCCATCGGTCTGGACTTTGCCGGCGTGCTGCGCTCTATCGTGCGCCAGGACCCGGACGTGATCATGATCGGCGAGATCCGTGACCTGGAAACCTGCCGCATCGCCATCCAGTCCGCGCTCACCGGCCATCTGGTGCTGTCCACCCTGCACACCAACAGCGCCGCCGCCAGCATCACGCGGCTGCTGGACATGGGCGTCGAAAGTTACCTGATTGCCTCGACCGTCAGCGGCATCCTTGCCCAGCGCCTGGTGCGCCGCCTGGACCCAGCCACCCGCGTGGCGTTCGAAGCGCCAGCGGCGTTGATCGAAGAACACGGCCTGGACCGTCTGACCGACCAGCGCCCGATTCTGCTCTACCACGGCGACTACCATGGCCGCAGCGCCCTCACCGAGTTGCTGGTGATGAACGATGAGGTGCGCGACCTGTTGATGCGCCACGCCGACGCCGCCACCCTCGAGCAGGCCGCTCGCCGCGCAGGCTTGCGCACCTTGTATGAAGAGGGCTTGCGCCAGGCGCTGGCCGGCGTCACGAGCCTGGAAGAAGTGCTGCGCGTCACCCGTGGGGAACCGGCGTGACGCTGTTCAAGTTTCGTGCGCTCGACAGCCAGGGTGTCGCCCACAACGGCACCTTGCAGGCCAAGGACCAGGCCGCTGCCGTCGCCGCGTTGCACAAGCGCGGCCTGCTGCTGTTGCAGATCGAAACAGCGGGCCGGCCGCTATTGAGCCCTGCGCGCGGAGCATTGAAAGGCGCGGGCCTGGTCAGCTTCACGCAACAACTGGCGACCTTGCTCGGCGCCGGCCAGCCCCTGGAACGCTGCCTCGGCCTGCTGCTCAAGCAGCCCGGCTCGCCCCAGGTGCGCGGTTTGATCGAACGCATCCGCGATGAGGTCAAGGCCGGCCAACCGTTATCGGCCGCGCTGGAACAGGAGGGCGGCAGCTTCTCGCCGCTGTACCTGAGCATGGTGCGCGCCGGTGAGGCGGGCGGCGCGTTGGAACGGACCCTGCGCCAGCTCAGCGACTACCTGGAGCGCAGCCAGCGCCTGCGTGGCGAGGTGATCAACGCGCTGATCTACCCGGCGTTCCTGGTGGTGGGCGTGTTGGGTTCGCTGGCGCTGTTGCTGGCGTACGTGGTGCCGCAATTCGTGCCGATTTTCCAGGACCTGGGCGTGCCGATCCCACTGATCACCGAAGTGATCCTGGGGCTCGGCGAGTTTCTCGGCGCCTATGGGCTGCTGGTGCTGGCCGGGTTGATCGCCCTGCTGTGGGCGGTGGTCATCGGCCTGCGCGACCCGCGCCGCCGCGAGCGCTGTGATCGCCGCGTGCTCGGCCTGCGCGTGCTTGGCCCGCTGCTGCAACGGGTCGAAGCGGCGCGGCTGACGCGCACCTTGGGCACCTTGCTCAGCAATGGCGTGGCGCTGCTGCCGGCGCTGGTGATTGCCCGGCAGGTCTGCAGCAACCGAGCGCTGCAGGCGCAGGTGGCGATGGCCGCCGAATCGGTGAAAGCCGGTGGCAGCCTCGGCCAGGCGTTTGGCGGCCAACCCTTGCTGCCCGAACTGGCGCTGCAAATGATCGAGGTCGGTGAACAGGCCGGTGAACTGGACAGCATGCTGCTCAAGGTCGCCGATATTTTCGACGTCGAGGCCAAGCGCGGCATCGACCGATTGCTCGCCGCACTGGTGCCCACACTGACCGTGGTCATGGCGGTGCTGGTCGCGGTGATCATGCTCGCGATCATGCTGCCGCTGATGAGCCTCACCAGCCATATATGAACTTCAAGGAGCTATAACGATGAATGCCCGACGCCGCCAAAGCGGTTTTACCCTGCTGGAAATGCTTGCCGTGATCGTGCTGCTGGGCATTGTCGCGACCATCGTGGTACGCCAGGTCGGCGGCAATGTGGACAAGGGCAAGTACGGCGCGGGCAAGGCCCAACTCGCCGGCTTGAGCATGAAAATCGACAGCTACGCGCTGGACGTCGGCTCGCCGCCCGCCAGCCTGCAACAACTGGTGGACAAGCCCGCGACGGCCTCCGGTTGGGCCGGGCCCTACGCCAAGCCGTCGGAATTGAAAGACCCGTTCGGCCACGCGTTCGGCTATCGCTTTCCCGGTGAGCATGGCGCCTTTGACTTGATCTTCTACGGCCAGGACGGCCAACCCGGCGGCGAGGGCTACAGTGCCGACCTGGGCAATTGGGAATAAGCGGCCCATGGCCCAGCGTGGATTTACCCTGCTGGAAATGCTGGTGGTGATCCTGCTGATCAGCCTTGCTGCCGGCTTGCTCAGCGTCGGGCTGCGCCAGGGCCTGCAAGCGGCCAAGGAGCGTCGGGTGGTCGGGCAGATGGTCGAGGCGCTGCGCGCTACACGCGCCGGGGCGATTATCAGCGGCCAGGCGGCGCGTACCGAATTCGATCTGCCCAACCGTGCGTTCAGCGCGCCTGGCCGGCCACCGCTGCACTGGCCGCAAGCGCTGCAGCTGAGCATGCACACCGCCGAGCAAGCCGGCTCGGCGGTTGAGTTCTACCCTGACGGCAGTTCCACCGGCGGCAACCTGTTGTTGACCAGCGGCACCCGGCGCTGGCGCATCGATATCGGCTGGCTGACCGGCAGCGTGCAGTCCAAGGCGTTGCCATGAAGCGCCAGGCCGGTTTCACCCTGCTCGAAATGCTCGCCGCCCTGACCCTGCTGGCGGTGTGCAGCAGCGTGTTGCTGGTCGCCTTCGGCCAGAGCGCGCGTTCCTTGGCGCAGGTGGCGCGCAGTGATCGGCTGGCCCATGCGGCGCTCACGGTGCTCGATCAGGAAACCGCCGGCCGCCTCGACAGCGGTGTGCGCCAGGGCGAACTGGATGGCATCCATTGGCAACTGACCGTCAGCCGCCAACAGCCGCAGCTGTATCGCCTCGAGCTGACCGTCAGCGAAGGCCCGCACCAGGCGCATTTCAGTACCTTGAAGGCGCGCCTGTGAAGCGCCGCGAGCAGGGCTTCACTTTGCTGGAAATCCTCGTGGTACTCAGCTTGCTCGCGGTGCTGCTGGTGCTGGTCGGCGGCGCCTTGCTGGGCGCCAATCGTGCGGTGACCAAGGCCCAGCGCTACACCGTCAGCCTGGACGAAATGCGTGCCGCCCAGCAGTTCCTGCGCACCGCCATCAGCGAGGCGCTGCCTCTGGATGTGACGGAAGACGACAGCCAGGCCGAGGGCTTTTTCAGCGGCACGGCCGAGCGCCTGCAGTTTGTGTCGACCTTGCCCGGTGTGCTCGGCGGCGGTATCCAGCGCTTTACCTTGCAGCGGGTCGACCAGGCCTTGCAGGTGCAGTTCGCACAGTTGGAATCCCACATCAACCCGGCCCGCGTTGAACCGCAGGTGCTGCTCAACCACGTCGAGCAGCTGCAGTTCAGCTACCGCGGCCTGTCGCCCCTGGGCCAGCCGACCGGTTGGGTCGCTGACTGGCCCTGGCCGAGGCGCTTGCCTTATGCGGTGCGCATCGTGGCCAACGTCAACGGGCCGGTGCCGTGGGTCACCCAAGTGATTGCGCTGCGCCTGGACCTGTCCAGTGGGAGCCTGGAAGAATGAAGCGCCAGCGCGGTGCGGCGTTGCTGCTGGTGCTGTGGGTGCTGGCATTGCTCAGCGTGTTGCTCGGCGGCCTGGCCGGTTGGGTGCAGTTGCAAAGCCGCCAGGCCCTGTGGCTCAAACAGCACACCCAGACGCAATTGGCGGCCCAGGCCGGCATCGCCATGGTGATGGCGCAGCCGCACTGGGTGGCCGATGGGCGCGCTATGGCGCTGGGCTTTGACGATGCGCGGCTGCAGGTCAGCCTGCGCAGCGAGCGCGGCAAGTTGTACCTGATCAACGCCTCGGCCGATGACCTCACGCGCCTGGCCCTGGCCTGCGGCGCCACGCCAGCCCAGGCGCAGCAATGGGTCAAGGCGCTCGAGGCCCGGCGCCGCCAGGGCCTGGCGCCGTTTCGGGTGCTCGAAGAAGTGCGCCAGCTGCCGGGCATGACCCAGGCGCTCTACAGCCAACTGCTGCCCGAAATCACCTTATGGAGCGACCTGGATCGGCCCGATCCGGCGTTCGCCAGCCCCTTGATGCGCAACGCGCTCAACCTGCCAAGCCGCAATGCCGAGGGCGCCGACCCCGGCCAAGTCGTGGAAATCGACAGCCGCGCCGAGCGCCCCGGCGGTTACCAGGCGCGCGTGCGCATTACCGTTTCACTGAGCCCAGCGGAGGACAGCGCACAGCCCTATCGGGTGCTGCGGTGGCAAGAATGAATCGACTCGAACCTATCGCCCGTCATTGGCGCGGCAGCCTGGCCCAACAGGCCTGGCGCCTGTGGCTCACGGAGTTGCGCGGCTGTGTGCCGGGCTGGCTGGCACTCAAGGAGCCGCCGGAGCGCATCCATCACTGGCCGCTGAGCGCGCCGCTCGAACTGGGCCAAGCGCGCCAAGTGCTGATGCTCGGCCCTGACGACGTGCTGCGGCAAACCGTGCACCTGCCCCTGGCCGCCGCGCGCAACCTGGCCAATGTGGTGGGGTATGAACTGGACCGCTATACCCCGTTCGATGCCGAGCAGTTGTACTTCGTCGTGCGCCAGGAACAGCGCACCGCTACGCACCTTGAGGTGACGCTGGTAGCGATCCTGCGCGAACGCCTGGACCAGATTCTCGCCGACTGCGCCACCCTGGGCCTGCGGCCTCATCGGGTGGATGTGGCAGGTATGGGCATCGACCTGTTGCCCGCCAGCCTGCGTCCGCGTCAACGCGCACAGGGCTTAGGCTTGCAACGTAGCTTGCCGTGGCTGTGTGGCGCCTTGCTGATCGCGGCGATGCTGCTGTGGCTCAACGACCGCCAGCGCGTCCTCGATGCCATGCAGCACAGTGTCCAGCAACAAAAAGCCCAGGTGGCCCAGGTGCATGCCCTGCGCCAGCAACTGCTCAACACCCAGGGCGCGGCGCAGTACCTCACTCGCCGCAAACTGGCACAGCCGCCCTTGGCCGGGCTGCTGAATGACTTGACCCGCTGCCTGCCGACCGACACCTGGCTCGAGCAATTGGACGTCAAGGACGGTGAGATTTCCATCGCCGGTCAAAGTGCCAAGGCCAGCGGCCTGATTACCCGGATCAAAGGCTGCCACCGTTTGGAAAACGCCCAGTTCGAAGGGGTGATTCAACCCGATGCGCGCACCGGCAAGGATCAGTTTGCCCTGCGTGCCCACTTGCGCCAGGAGGCTGCCGATGCGCCGACCCCTCACACCCCGTGAACGTCGCGGGGCAGCCTTGCTGGTGCTGGCCGCCGTGCTGGGCGCGGCCTACTGGCTGTTGATCGACAGTTGGTTCGCCGGGCCGCTGCGCAGCATGGGCGCCCACGCCGAACAGTTGCGCGAACAACAGCAACGCTATGCCAGCCTGTTGCGCCAGGGCGATGCGCTGCGCCAGCAGCTTGAGCAGGCACGGCAGGACCCGGCCAGCAGCGCCAGCCTGTTGCCGGGGGATGACCCCGACGTGGTCGCCGCCGACCTGATGCAGCGCCTCGCCGACCTCATCGCCAGCCAGGCCAGTCGTGGCGGCGGTTGCAGCCTGACCCAGCGCAAACCCATCACTGCCGGGCAGGACGCTGGCGAGCCGTATCGACAGGTCAAGGTCAGCCTGACCCTTGAGTGCGCCATCGAACCGTTGACCGCGATCCTGCATGCGCTGGAGTATCCGCCGCCGTATCTGTTCGTCGATGAGCTGCGCATCCGGCGCAGTCGCGAAGCGCCCGCCCGTGGCGGCGCGGGCAAGTTGGTGGTCAACCTGCTGGTGCGCGGCTACTTGCAACCGGCGCGGGTGGCACCATGAACGGCACACTGCGCCCCTTGGAGTGGGGCTTGCTCGGCCTGGCCGGGTTACTGGGACTGTTGATGGCGGTGATCCTCAGCAGCATCGGCGATGAACCGCAGTGGTTGCCCGAGGAGCCCGCGCCGGCGCAGCCCTCTGTCAACCTGCAGGCGCCGCCCACGGTGGCCCTGGCCGACCTCGCCGGTACCTGGCAAGCGCCGCTGTTCAGTCCGGATCGCAGCCCTGACCGTGTGGCGGGCAAGGCGCGGGTCACCAGCCTGTCGAACCTGAGCCTCAGCGGCATCATGATCACCGGCAACCTGCAAATGGCCATGCTTAAACAAGCCGACGGCCCACCCCTGACGGTGCGCCTGGGTCAGAGCCTGCCCAACGGCTGGCGCCTGGAACACCTCACCCCGCAATCGGCGCGCTTCGCCCTGGACGGACGCACCCAGACCCTGAGCCTGTACGGCAAGCGGCTGCCCTCGATTTCTCCTTCTCGCGAGCCACTCCCTTGATTGATATGCGCACCCCGTTGTTTTGCCTGGCCACCACCGTCGCCCTCGGCGGCTGCGGTGCGTTGCCCGACCGCCTCGACCCGGATAAAGAACTGCTCCACGAAGCCCTGCAGGGCACCGGTTCGCAACGCCCGCCCAGCGAAGCGCCCGTGCTGCAAAGCCCCCAGCCCGAGGCGAAGTCACCCGCGCCGCGCCAGTTGATTCGCGGCAACCAGCAGTTCCTGCGCGCGCCTGCATCAACGCCTGCGGTGAAGGAGGCGGGCGGCGACATCGTGTTCAACTTTCAGGACCAGCCCATCGAAGCGGTGATCAACAGCGTAATGGGCGACCTGCTGCACGAAAACTACAGCATCGCCCAGGGCGTAAAGGGCAACGTCAGCTTCTCCACCTCCAGGCCGGTGGATAAGCAGCAGGCGCTGTCGACCCTCGAAACCCTGTTGTCCTGGACCGATAACGCCATGATCCGCCAGGGCAACCGCTATGTAATCCTACCGGCCAATCAGGCGGTGGCCGGCAAGCTGGTGCCGCAGATGCGCGTGGCGCAGCCCGCCAGCGGCCTCTCGGCACGCCTGTTCTCGCTGCGCTATATCTCCGCCACCGAGATGCAGAAACTGCTCAAGCCCTTCGCCCGGGAGAACGCCTTCCTGCTGGTGGACCCGGCGCGCAATGTGCTGAGCCTGGCCGGCACCCCGGAAGAACTGGCCAACTACCAGGACACCATCGACACCTTCGATGTGGATTGGCTCAAGGGCATGTCGGTGGGCGTGTTCGGCCTGCAACGCGCCTCGGTGGCCGAGCTGATGCCCGAGCTGCAAGCCATGTTCGGCGCCGACAGCGGCACGCCCCTGGCGGGCATGCTGCGGTTCTTGCCGGTGGAGCGCACCAACTCGGTGGTGGCGATTTCTTCCCAGCCCCAGTACCTCAGCGAAGTGGGTGACTGGATTCGCACCATCGACGAGGGTGGCGGCAATGAGCCGCAGATGTACGTGTACGACGTGCGCAACATGAAGGCCGCGGACCTGGCCAGGTACCTGCGGCAGATTTACGGCAATGGCGCGATCAAGGACGACACCCCGGCCAAGGTCGCGCCGGGGTTGCGCACCACTACGCTGTCCTCGTCCACCAGCGCAGGGCTGCAGGCCAACACCCCCGCGCCCGCCGCAGAGGAACCCACGCAGGAGAGCAGCGAGGAGACTCCGGCGCCGCCCATCAGCGACCTCGAAACCGGCACCCGCATCACCGCGCAAAAAAGCAGCAACCAACTGCTGGTGCGCACGCGTCCGGCGCAATGGAAAGAAATCGAAGCGGCGATCAAGCGCCTCGACAACCCACCGCTCCAAGTGCAGATCGAAACGCGCATTCTCGAAGTCAAACTGACCGGCGAACTCGACCTTGGCGTGCAGTGGTACCTCGGCCGCCTGGCCGGCAACTCCACCAGTACCACAGTGGCCAACGCCTCTGGTAGCCAAGGCGCATTGGGCGGTGGCGGGGCAGGGCTGGGGGCGGCGGATTCGTTGTTCTATTCCTTCGTCAGCTCCAACCTGCAAGTGGCCCTGCACGCCCTGGAAACCAACGGCCGCACCCAGGTGCTGTCGGCGCCGTCGCTGGTGGTGATGAACAACCAGCCGGCGCAGATCCAGGTGGGTGACAACATTCCCATCAGCCAGACCACCGTCAACACAGGTGACGCCGATACCACCTTGAGCAGCGTCGAATACGTGCAGACCGGCGTGATCCTCGACGTGGTGCCGCGCATCAATCCGGGCGGCCTGGTGTACATGGATATCCAGCAGCAGGTCAGCGATGCACAGAGCCCGGGTAGCAGCAGTGAAACACCGGTCAATCCACGGATTTCCACGCGCTCGGTGTCTACCCAGGTCGCCGTGCAAAGCGGGCAGACGGTGTTATTGGGTGGGTTGATCAAGCAGGACAACGCCGAGAGCGTCAGCGCCGTGCCGTACCTGGGCAAGATCCCCGGCCTGCGCTGGTTGTTTGGCAACACCAGCAAATCCAAGGACCGCACGGAGTTGATCGTGCTGATTACCCCACGGGTGATTACCAGCAGCAGCCAGGCACGGCAGGTGACGGATGATTACCGCCAGCAGATGCAGCTGTTGCGGCCCCTGTAGGAGCGAGCCCTCCCACATCTGGAATTTTGATCGTTCCCACGCTCTGCGTGGTAACGCCTCCTGGGACGCTCCGCGTCCAGCTTCCGGCCGATGCTGCTGCGTATAGGTGACGCAGAGCGTCACGGGCTGCATTCCCACGCGGGAGCGTGGGAACGATTTTCGAACGCCGTACCAATGTGGCTGAGACATTATTTATATGAATAAAGATATTTATAAATAATGAAATTAACAAATATTAGCTTATGCCCAAATAGCATTATATTTTTAAAATCCATTCCGTTATGTTTGGTCTCAACAGCCTACCCCAGACCCCGGATGGTACCCAGCGTGATTCAGATTCTGCGCACCTGACCGGGTAATCCCCGGCAGCAGAATCGTTGGAACGGAGTTCAACGTATGTTGCCCCTTCAAGCCCCTCGCTCGCCCCACACCTAGTTCAAACCGCACCCACACCTTGAACACCGGCCATGCCGCGTCTGACGCGTGCCTGCCCGACCCTGCGATTTGAAAAACCGGGATCAGCGATGAAGCATGTTCTACCCCCCACCGCAGCCTTGACTTTTTCCCTGCTGGCCGCCGCGGCCCAGGCCCAGGGCGACAGCACCCTATCCACCGTGGTCGTCACCGGTAACCGTGGCGCCGAGCAACGCACGGTCACCAGCAGCCCGGTGCCTATCGATGTGGTCAGCGCCAAACAACTGCAAAGCACCGGTAAACCCGGTTTGATGGAAGCGCTCAGTGCGGTGATTCCATCGCTGACACTCCCGGAAAAAACCGGCTGGGACGCCAGCGGCATTGCCCGCGCGCCCAACTTGCGTGGCTTGAGCGCCGCCGAGGTGCTGGTACTGGTCAATGGCAAGCGGCGTCATACCAGTGCGACCCTGAACATCAACGGCATCAACACCGGCGCCGCACCGGCTGACCTGGACCTGATCCCCATCAGCGCCATCGACCATGTGGAAGTGCTGCGCGACGGCGCCGCCGCCCAGTACGGTTCCGACGCAATCGCCGGGGTGATCAATGTGATCCTCAAGGCCGACACCGGCGGCACCTCGGTGACCAACGCCGGCCTTGGCTATGACGGCAAGAAGCAGACCGTGCAGCAAAGCCTCAACAAAGGCTTTGAAATCGGCGACGGCGGCATCGTGCAACTGGCCCTGGATGCGCGCAGCCAGAATGACGACAACAAGGCCAGCGCCAACGGCTACACCTACGAACAAGCCTACGGCCTGGCCGGCAAGTCCACTTACGGCGGCTACGGCACGCCCAAGACCAACCTGCTGACCCTGGGCTACAACGCCGAACTGCCGCTCGACGACAGCCTGAGCCTGTACTCCTTCACCACTTACTCACGGCGCAAGGCCGAGCAGGGCCAGAACTTTCGCCTGCCGACCATCACCAACACCATCACCGCCGGGCCCAACGGTTATCCGGCCGGCTACACGCCCACCTGGTACATTGACGAAGACGATTTCCAGGCCGCCTTCGGCGGCAAAGGCACCGTGGGCGAGTGGGACTGGGACCTGTCCACCACCTACGGGCGCAACGAAGCGGAGCAGGGCACCACCCATAACCAGAACCCGTCCCTGGGCGAGGCCACGCCGAACAGCTTCACCTCCGGCACCTGGATTTCTACCGAGCTGACCACCAACCTGGACGTCAAGCGCGGCTTCGATATCGGCCTGCAAAAGCCGCTGGACCTGTCCTATGGCCTCGAGCACCGACGCGACACCTATGAGGTGCAAGCCGGTGACTACGCGTCCTATGCCAACGGCGGCTACTGCGTGGCACCGGGCAATTGCGCGTCGTCCGGGGCCCAGGTCACTAACGGCATTTCCCCGGACGAAGAAAGCACCGCCTCGCGCAACAGCGTCGCCGGTTACGTGGATGCGGGCTTCAACCCGCTGCCGGACTGGTACGTGGGCACCGCCGTGCGCTATGAGCATTACAACCAGGGCGTGGGCGCTACTCGCAGCGGCAAACTGACCACGCGTTATGACTTCACGCCGCAATTCGCGGTGCGTGCCACGGTGAGCAATGGCTTTCGTGCGCCGTCCCTGGCCAACAGCCTGTTCAGTGCGCGCTCGACCACCTATGGCGTGGTCGACGGGGTGTACCAGTCGATCAACTACGGCGTATTGCCAGTCGGTTCGGCGGCGGCCAAGGCGTTGGGCGCCGAGGACCTCAAGCCCGAACGCTCCACCAACTTCAGCCTCGGTTTCACCCTCACCCCCACCGACCGCCTGAGCTTCACCGCCGATGCCTACGTGATCAACCTGCGCGACCGCATCACCCTCACGGGCACCTTGCTCGGGCCGGAAGTTACCCAGGTGTTGCAGAACAACGGCGTCAACTCCACCTCTGGCGGCCAGTACTTCATCAACGGTGCCGACACCCGCACCAAGGGCCTGGACCTGGTCAGCAGCTATAACCACGACCTGGGCGCGTTCGGTGCCGTGAAGTGGACGGCCGCGTTCAACTGGAACCAGACCAAGATCCTCAATTACAAAGAGTCGACCACTATCCTCGGCACCTCCTACGAGCTGATGGACCGCGAGGCGCGCAACCTGATCACCGACGTGCAACCCAACACCAAGCTGATCCTCGGCGGTGACTGGAGCATCGGGCGCGTGAACCTCAACCTGGCCCTGACGCGCTACGGCGCCTACAAGGAAGTCAACGCCTCGGCCAATCGCGACCTGGATCGCGTCTACAGCGCCAAATGGATCACCGACCTCGACCTTGGCTACAACCTCACCAAAGACCTCAACCTGGCCATCGGCGCCAAGAACCTCTTCGACATTTACCCCAAGAAACAAGGCGTGCCGAGCAGCACCATGCTCGCCAGCTACGGCACCTATTCGCCCTATGGTTTTACCGGCGGGTACTACTACACCCGGCTGACTTATGCCTTCTGAGGCCTGCGAGGAATAGAACATGCCCATTGTCGCCAAACCCTACGACCTGATCGATGAGGTCAACCATTACCCGATCCGCACGCGCCGCGCCTCCACGCCGATCAAGGCCCTGCAGGTGGTGCCGGCCCGGCATCCGTGGCGCTGGGCTGGGTCGATCTTCGCCGCGCTGGTGCTGCTCGCCATCGTGCACTCCCTGGCCACCAACCCGCGTTGGGAGTGGGGCGTGTTCGGCCAGTGGTTCTTCTCGCCGTCGGTGCTGCGCGGCCTGGGGCAGACCCTGTTGCTGACGCTGCTGAGCACGCTGTTCAGCGTCATTCTCGGCACCGCGCTGGCCCTGGCGCGATTGTCGGGCTCGCCGCTGCTGGCGGCGTTGGCCTGGGGTTATATCTGGTTCTTCCGCTCGATGCCGGCGCTGCTGGTGCTGATCATCCTCTACAACTTTGCCTACCTGTACGACCACATCGTAATCGGCGTGCCGTTCACCGAGCAGGTGTTCGCGCAATGGTCCACCGTGGATGTGCTCAGCCAGTTCACCGTGGCGGTGCTGGGCTTGAGCCTGATGCAGGCGGCGTACGCGGCGGAGATCATCCGCGGCGGCTTGATCGGGGTGGATGCCGGCCAGCATGAAGCGGCGGCGGCATTGGGGCTGCCGGCCTCGCGGCGGATTTTCCGGATCATCTTGCCCCAGGCCTTGCGCTCGATTCTGCCGTCGGGTTTCAACGAGATCATCGGCCTGGTCAAGGGCACGTCCATTGTCTACGTGCTGGCCCTGCCGGAGCTGTTCTACACCGTGCAGGTCATCTACAACCGTACCCAGGCGGTGATCCCGCTGCTGATCGTGGCCACGGTGTGGTACCTGATCATCACCACGGTGCTGACCAGCGCCCAATATTACGTCGAGCGCCATTTCGCCCGTGGCACCGCGCGCGTGCTGCCGCCGACACCGCTGCAACGCTTGCGCCATTGGCTCAAGGAGACATCCCATGGCTGAAGCACGCGCAGGGCGCATCCAGATCCAGGGCGTGGGCAAGCGGTTCGGCAATCAGCAGGTGCTCGATAATATCGACCTGACGATCGACCCGGGCAAAGTCACGGTGATCCTCGGGCCGTCCGGCTCGGGCAAATCCACCTTGCTGCGCACCATCAATCACCTGGAAAAGATCGACAGCGGGCATATCACCATCGACGGCGAGTACGTCGGCTATCGGCGCAAGGGTGACCTGCTCTACGAGCTCAAGGAGCGCGAGATTCTCAAGCGGCGCATCGACGTGGGCTTCGTGTTCCAGAACTTCAACCTGTTCCCGCACCTCACCGCCTGGCAAAACGTTGCCGAAGCGCCGTTGGCCCACAAACGCTGGAGCAGGGCCGAAGCCCAGGGCAAAGCCGCCGAGCTGCTGGCCAAGGTCGGCCTGGCGGACAAGCTCGAGGCCTACCCGCGCCAGCTCTCCGGCGGCCAGCAACAGCGCGTCGCCATTGCGCGTGCCCTGGCGCTGGACCCCAAGGTGTTGTTGTTCGATGAACCCACCTCGGCCCTCGACCCGGAACTGGTGGGCGAAGTACTCGACGTGATCAAGGGCCTGACCCGATCGGGCGTGACCCTGGTGATCGTCACCCACGAAATCGGCTTTGCCCGCGAGGTGGCCGACCATGTGGTGTTTCTCTGCGACGGCCAGTTGATCGAAGAAGGCCCGCCCGAACAGATCTTGCGCCAACCCCGACATCCCCGCACCCAGGCCTTTCTCGGCAAGGTGCTTTAGTTCAAGGAGTGACTGCCCATGTTTAACCATCCCCTGCGCGTGGCCGTGCTGGCGCTTGCCGTCGGCACCGCACAACACGCGCTTGCTGTGCAGCAGGTCGACCTCAGCCCCGACCGCCCGCGCATTCATGCGCCACGTAACGAGGCGGCCATCGCGCAAATTCCGCCGGGCTTCAAGTTCGCCCAGGCGGGCAAGTTCACCGTGGCCGTGTCCGGTGTGGCGGGGCCGCCATTGGCGCTGCTGGCCAGCGATGACAAGACCACCATCGGCAGTGAGGCCGACACCGCGCAGTTGGTCGCCGACAGCCTCGGCCTGCAACTGAACGTTGTGCAGACCAGTTGGGAGGACTGGCCCCTGGGCGTCAGCTCGGGCAAGTACGACGCGGTGATCAGCAACGTCACCGTGACCGAGGCGCGCAAGAAGCGCTTTGACTTCGCCACCTATCGACAGGATGTGCTCGGGTTTTACGTCAAGAGCACCAGCCCGATCAGCGAGATCAAACAGGCCGCCGACATTGCCGGGCTGAAGATCATCGTCGGCTCCGGGACCAATCAGGAAAAGGTCTTGCTGGCGTGGAACGAGGCCAATGAAAAGGCCGGCCTCAAGCCTGCGCTGTTGCAGTACTTCGACGACCAGGCCGCCGCGCAGCTGGCGGTGCAGTCGGGGCGCAGCGATGCGTTGTTCGGGCCCAACTCGGTGTACGCCTATTCGGCGGCGATCACCGGCGGTATCAAGCGCGTCGGCACCGTCAACGGCGGCTGGCCGTTGCAGGCGGATATCGCCGTGACCACGCGCAAGGACAACGGCCTGGTCAAGCCGATCCACACCGCCCTGGAAGGTGCGATTGCCGGAGGGCAATACGCGCAGGTGCTGCAGCGCTGGGGGCTGGATGTGGAGCGCGTGGATAAATCGCTGATCAACCCACCGGGCCTGCCGGATTAGGAGTCGCGAACATGACACTGACACGACGTGAAGCGCTGTCCAGCATCGCCGCAGTCGGCGGCGAAAAGGCGGTCAAGGATGCGCTGGCCGCATTGGGCCTGGGGCCGTCTTCACACCGGCGGCCGCAACCGCTGAAACTCAAGGATGGCCTGGGCCAGGGCACCCGCGTGCTGGTGCTGGGCGCCGGGATTGCCGGGCTGGTCACTGCGCTGGAACTGAACCGGGCCGGGTTCACCGTGCAGGTGCTGGAGGCGCGCGACCGCGTGGGTGGGCGCACTTGGACCCTGCGCAACGGCGACCGCGTGGACTACAAGGATGGCCGCTCGCAAACTGTGGCGTTCGATCCGGGCCAGTATTTCAACGCCGGCCCTGCGCGTATTCCCAGCCAGCATCGCACGATCCTCGACTATTGCAGCGAATTGGGCGTGCCCCTGGAAGTGCTGGTCAACAGCAGCCATGGCGCCCAGGTGCGGCCCGACTTGCAGCAACCGGCGTTCACCGTCGGCCAGGCGGTCAACGATGCACGCGGGCATCTGTCCGGCTTGCTCGCCAAGGCAGTGCAGCGCGATGCGCTCGACGACGTCTTGACCCTTGATGAACGCACGCGGTTGCTCGCGTTCCTGCAGGTGTATGGCGACCTTTCCCAAGCGCTGGCGTACGAGGGCAGCTTGCGTTCCGGCCACCTGGAATCGCCTGCGCACCCCGGCGCACTGCCGGCCAGCGCGCGGCCGCTCGACCTTGAGCGCCTGCTGCATCCAGAGCTGTGGGGCGCGCTGCTGCACACCGAATTCCCGGAGTTTTCGGCAACCATGTTCCAGCCGGTGGGCGGCATGGACCGGATCACCGAGGCGTTCTACCGGCGCGTGCGCGAGCAGGTGCAGCTGGGCGCACAGGTACGGCAGATTCGCCAGTTGGAAGACGGCGTCGCGGTGACCTATCACGACCAGCACAGCGGCCGTGAACAGGTGGTGCGCGCCGATTACCTGGTCTGCACCTTGCCGCTGCCGTTGTTGGCCAAACTCGACACCGACTTCAGCGACCCGATCAAGGCGGCCTTGCTCAGCACCCGCAGCGACCAGGCAACCAAAGTGGCGTGGCAATCGCCGCGCTTCTGGGAAACCGATTACCGCACTTATGGCGGCCTGTCCTGGGTCGAACACCCGGCGCGCTTGCTGTGGTACCCGAGCAACGACCTCAATACCCGCGAAGGCGTGCTGGTGGCCGGTTACGTCACCGGGGAGGGCGCCGACGTGTTCGGCGCGCAGTCGTTCGACGCGCAATACGCCACCTCCCGGCACGCCGTGGAGTTGCTGCACCCCGGTTATTCCGGGCACCTGCGCCATCCGTTGGCGGTGTCCTGGGAGCAGATCCCCTACAGCGAAGGCCCGTGGCTGCAACGCGAACACTTCCCGGCCGATGCCAGCGCGCTGCTCGAACAAGCCCACGGCCGCGTGTACTTCGCCGGCGACGGTCTGGTGCAAAGCGGCGTGGGCATCTGGCAGGAATCGGCGGCCAATTCGGCGCGGCATGTGGTTGCGCAACTGGCCGAGCGCGTCACCCAACAACGACAGATCGCGGCCGTGGCCGCCTCTTGAGGAGCAACACCATGAGCGACAGTATCCAACGCACCAGCGTCGGCGATTTCCCCATCTCGCAAACCGTGACCGTACCGGCCTCGGCCAGCCTGATCTTCGTCAGCGGCACACTGCCAGACCTTGCCGACCCGAACGTCCCTGGGGTTTACGGCAACACCGAAGTGCAGACGGTTTCGGTGTTCAACAAACTGCGCAAAATCCTTCAGCAGCAGGACCTGGACCTGGGCGATATCGTGCAGTTGCGGGTGTTTCTGGTCGGCGCCGCTGAAACCGACGGCAAGCTGGATTTCGCCGGGCTGCAGCGTGGTTACACGCAGTTCTTCGGCACCCCCGAACAACCGAACAAACCGGCACGCACCGCTTTGCAGGTGGTGGCGCTGCCCCTGCCTGGGGCATTGGTGGAAGTGGAGGCGGTGGCGGCCAGGGCCGGGTGATGTCAGTTACTGCGCGGCGTCGAGGCGTTCCTGGGTAGAACGGTCGATCAACGCGCGCAGCGCCTCGAATAATGGCGCCGCATCCGTATGTTTCTTGCCGTACGCCAGGTTGAAAGCGTAATCGAAATCCGGCGGGTTGAGGCCCTGGGTGTGCTGCAGCAGGGTCTCCAGCTTGTCCATCGCCTTGACGGCTTTGGCTTCCGGCGACAGCGCGTTCTCGTAGTCATCCCACAGCGCCAGGATCTGGCTTTTCAGCGGCTCATCCAGGGCTTGGGTCAACTGCAGCAGGTCGCGCCGCTCCTGCTCGCCCTTGTTGGGAAACGCCGCCTGGCTGACTGCTGGAATGTCACCGTTAATGGCTTCGCCCAAGTCATGGATCACGCACATCTTGAGGATTTTAAGCAGGTCCAGGCCGGGCAGTTGATCGGCGAACACCATCGCCATCAGGCACAGGCGCCAACTGTGTTCAGCGGTACTTTCCGTGCGTCCCGAAGCGGTGTGGGCGCTTCTGAGCACGTCCTTGAGCTTCTCGGCTTCGCGCAGAAAGTCGAGGCGGCCTTTGATTTTCTCGAAGTCCATGACGCTGCCTCCATCAGGTTGATGATGCAGGTAAGCCTAGGTGCGCTGGCGCGGTGCGTCCACGCATAAAAAATGCGCGAGGCCAGTCAGAGCGTCTCGACCAGACGCGCGGCGCTGCCATCGCTGAGGATCAGGCGTGTCCAGCGACACAGGCTCGGGCGGATCGGCACGAGGCTGGAGTCGTTGCTGCCGGTGCTGAATTGAAGCGCCGGCGGCGCCTGGTTCTCGCGCCAGCCGGTGTGATCCAACGCAGCTTCCACCTGGCGGATTTCCGCTGTCGCATAACGCCACAGCGATTGGCCCATCAAGTCGACCAATGGGCGGCTGAACTGGGCGGCGCGGGAGGGCGAACAAGCCAGGAGGCGGTGCGTCAGGTCGCACACCAGGTGTACGGCGCGCGAGCTGTCTCTGACCAGCCCAGCCAGGGCCTGATCAGCTGCGGTGTCAAGCCGAGCGGACAGCAACCGTTCCAGCTGTTGGTGCGCGGCGGCGTCCATGGCTTGCAGGCCATTCTCCCAGCGGGACAACGTCGATTGATTTACGTTGAACATCTGTGCGGCATGGGTTTGCTTGACGCGGTGTAACAGGCGCCATCGGCGCAGCGCAATGCCCGGAATGGCGGGCTGGAGTATCAGGGCGGGCATTTCGCGTTTCCTCGTCAATGACATAGTGACATAGGTAATCTACACAACTTTTTAGCAGCCTACGGTAACCACGATGCGAAGCGAGCCGCTCTTGCTCGTGATCTTGCTTTTGATCTAGGCGCCCCGTTAAACCACGCTGGCCGTAATCCGATATTGATTTGGGGGGTAAACCGGCAGGGATGCCGGTTTAGCCGCCCCGCGCCATGGATGGCGCGTGGCGGCGGCCCCCCAAATCAATGTCGGATTACGGGCACACCGAGCCTAGGCGAGGTGCCGAGTGGTGGGGCAAGAGCCCTTTGCTTACTTTGGGGCTTTTCCAAAGTGAGCCGCCGTAAGGGCCAGCCCTTTCAAGGTCTTTGATAAAATCCCGCAAAACTCCGATCAGGGTGACGAAAGCGATGTGGGCAGAGGTTCTAGCGCGGTTTGAGAAAAAAGCACCGGCCAGTGTCATGACCAGAGTGATATTGGAGCAGGCTGTTCCTGCTGAATGGGTCGACCAGATATTCGAAGAGCACCGTCAGCGGCAGTACCCACGAGAGCTTTTGTTTTCAACCATCGTTGAACTGATGTCCCTTGTTTCATTGGGTTTGCGACCTTCGCTGCATGCCGCCGCGCGACAGATGGAAGATCTTCCTGTCAGCTTGGCGGCGCTGTATGACAAGGTCAGTCGTACAGAGCCTGCGCTACTGCGCGCCTTGGTCACCGGTAGCGCAGAGCGTTTGGCACCGACGATAAAAGAACTGGGGCACACAGCCATTTTGCCTGGTTGGCAACTACGGGTCGTTGACGGTAACCACCTGCCTTCCAGCGAAAAGCGTCTGGGCGCTTTGCGCCGTGAACGAGGCGCCGCCCGGCCTGGTTTTTCCGTTGTGGTTTACGACCCCGATCTGGACCAGGTCGTTGATCTTCAGCCTTGTGAAGATGCCTATGCCAGCGAACGCGTCAGCGTGCTGCCGTTGCTGGAAAAGGCCAACGCGGGGCAACTGTGGATGGCTGATCGACTCTACTGCACGCTCCCAGTCATGGAGGCCTGCGAAGATACCGGGGCCTCGTTCATCATTCGCGAACAGAGCAAACATCCACGCCTGCTTAAGGAAAGCGACTGGCAGCTGCCTGTTGCGGTCGCGGCAGGCAGCGTGCGTGAGCAAATCATCGAAGTAAAAGGTGGACGCCAGTGGCGGCGAGTCGAACTGAGCCTGCAAAACCCCACCGAATCCGGCGACACCACGCTGCTGTTCTGGAGCAACTTGCCCGACTCTATCAGTGCTGAGCAAATCGCCGATTTGTACCGCCGTCGTTGGAGCATCGAAGGGATGTTCCAGCGCCTGGAAGCGGTGTTGGACAGTGAAATCGAAACCTTGGGCAACCCTAAGGCAGCCCTGTTGGGATTTGCATCGGCGGTGTTGGCTTACAACGTTCTGGCCGTGCTCAAACGCAGCGTCGAACAGGCTCATCGCCAAACTCTGCCCGACGATTGGGAAGCATCGATTTTTCACCTGACGGTGCAGGTACGCAGCGGTTACGAGGGGATGCAAATAGCCTTGCCAGAATATTTATCCATCCCTATCCCCGCAGCGGGGCTGGCTCAATACCTGCTTGCACTTGCTCGAAATATCCAGCCCAAAGCGGTCGTCAAAAGCAAAAGGGGGCCGAAGGTGCCTAAACCCAAGGAATGGCTGGAAGGCAAAGCCGCGAATGCCCATGTGTCGACGGATCGGGTGCTCAAGGCCGCTAAAATCAAAAGACCTTGAAAGGGCTGGCCGTAAGGGCGGAACCCTAAGCCGCCGTTACCGCAGCAACGGATATGTACTTGCCTTGATCCAACATCCTGGTCGGCTGTCAGGCCGCCATCGGGAGCAAGCCCCCTCCCACATTTAGGTCGCGGGGTATCAGTTAGAAAGGCTTCGGCTCCTGAGCCGTCACAGGTTTAGGGCCGTGCCAACGTTGTGTAGATACCTATGGACAAGCCGGCGGACTACAACTGCAACGCCTGCTGTTTAAGCCTGCGCTTTTGCTCGAATGGCAACGTTTCATTATCCCCATACGGCGCGCTGTACCAGTTGCCGTAAGTCGGATTGGGCAGCAGAAACCAGCGCTGCCCCAGCCAGTTCACATAGGGCGCCACTGCCTTGCGTTGGGCCGCCAGGGTGTTGTGCTCGGCCTGTACGAAATCCCCCAGGGAATCGCCGGCCATCAGCAGCACGCGCGCGTGGCTGGCGACCCATTGGCGCCGGCAGGTCTTGCCGTAGCCGGCGCTTTCGCAATGGCCGATGGGGGTGCTGGCGGCCAGGATCTGTTCGTCGCGCTCGATCGGGAAACCACGCAAGCGCAGGTTTCTCGCCGTGGCTGCCACCTGGCTGTGTTCGCGGTTGGTGAGGTAATAGACCTCAATGCCTTTTTGCCGGGCCGCCTGCAGGAACGCCACCGAACCGGGCAGCGCCTGGGCCTTGGCTTGATCGACCCAGGTGTTCCAGCGGTCATAGGAATAGACCTGGTTATGGATAATGTCACGGGCATTGAGCGGCACGTTGTCCAGCAGGGTTTCGTCGATATCGACCACCACGGCCGGGGGCAATCCTTTCAAATCCCGGGCACGCAAGGGCAGGGCGTCCCAGGTAGGATCGGCCAGCGCTGCATCGAGTTGGCGGGTCGCATTGGCGAACAGCTGGCGGTAGATCAGCTCGTGCTCGATGGAGGTCTGGGTCCAGAGTACGGCGTCGAGCTGGTCGTTGGCCGGTGGGGTTTGCTGGCAGCCGGTGAGGGCAATGGATAAAAGGCAGGCGCTGGCGAAAATCAGGTTGCGCATTGAAAGGCTCTCAGCGATGGGTAGGCTCAATCATAAGCGCTACCCATCGGCCTTGCGATCAATCCAATGGGTCTTGATGCCCTTGGCCCACGCCACCGTATAGAAACAGCTGAGCAGCACGATGCCCCATTGCTCGGCATTGATCGACGACCAGAACCAGAACGGCTGGCCGGCCATGCCGAACAGGCAGGCGTAGCGGCGAACGTGCAGGCGTTTGCTTTGGCTGAACCAGATAGCGACGACGCCGAGGGCGGCGATCATGATTTGCGCGATCAAAGCTGTCTCCTTGATCAAGGTGAGAGGGCACGGGCCTCTCCCACCTATTAAACGGCAGTGTGTCGCCGAAGGGCTATTTGTCCTCGCGCGCATCCATGGTTTTTTGATGCTCGGCAAGGAACGGCTGCTCCGCCGGATCGAAGCGATCGATCCCTGCGGTAAACCGGTGCCAGTACGGATACAGCGGCTGGCGACGCGTCACGGCCTCGATACGTGAGGATTGTTCCTCGGTCAGCTTCAGCTCGGTGGCGGCAAGGTTGTCGCGCAGATGCGCCTCGGTGCGGGCGCCGACGATCAGCGAGGTGATCCCCGGGCGATCCTTGAGCCACGCCAGGCAAGTGCGCGCCACCGAGACCCCGTGTTCATCGCCCACGGCAGCCAGGGTTTCGATGATGTCCAGCGCGCGTTCCTGGTCGTGCACGTAGGGTTCCGGCCAGTCGCTGCCCTGGCGGGTATTGGCCGGTGGCTTATGTCCGCGCCGCGTCGAGCCGGTCAGCAGGCCTTCACCCATCGGCCCCCACACCAGCGTGCCGACCTGTTGGTCCAATGCCAGCGGCAGCAGCTCGTACTCGGCCTCGCGGGATTCGGGGGTGTAGTAGATCTGCTGGGTGATCGGCTTGAGCATGCCGTGCAACTCGGCCTTGCCCAGGGTTTTCATCATTTGCCAGGCGGTGAAGTTACTGGTGCCGAAGTAGCGGATCTTGCCCGAACCCACCAACAGGCGCAGCGCCTCGAGCGTCTCCTCGATGGGCGTCAGGCCGTCCCAGTTGTGCAGTTGGTACAAATCGATATGGTCGGTGCCCAGGCGCTTCAGGCTGGCTTCACAGGCGCGAATCAAGTGATAGCGCGATGAGCCGGAATTGTTCGGGTTCTGGTCCACCGGGCTGCGGCCCTTGGTTGCCAGCAGGATGTCGTTGCGCTTGTCGCCCAGGGCTTTACCGACCACTTCCTCGGCCAGGCCATGGGAGTAAAGGTCGGCGGTGTCGATCATATTCACCCCGGCGTCGAACGCGATATCGAACATACGCCTGGCCTGGGGCACGTCCACCGCACCGCATTTCTCGAACTCGGCACGACCGCCAAACGGCACGGTGCCCAGGATGATTTCCGAGACCAGCAGGCCGGAATGACCCAGTTGTCGGTATTGCATGTTGCCTCCTACTTTGCGTTGCACGTGAAGGTGTGAACGATGAGGGTGGCGATAGTTTGAATTTTTTTATGAAAACTTCGCGCCACGGGTTGTTGGTGAGGCAATCAGGATTCCCACCGCCTCCCCGGTATAAGGACTGGCGCGGTTCGACTCGTGATTGATTTTTGCGGCAGCGTCGGCGTTGGGCACTGCAGGGGTAATGCTGTTGACGTACCACCGGTGGTTCTCGGGCAGTCATCGGACTTTGCAGGAGCGGTTTGAGGAGTGCGCTTGTAAGTTAAAAGTGCCGTAGGAAAGTTCCTTGGTGTGCGTACTAATAATTAACATGAGATGTAGTTTCTGAGTATCTGACAGGAAGTCTAATCCGCAATATCATTCGGAATTAAAAATACTATTTTAGGAAAGCTGAAGTATTTGGCAACAAAGTAACGCCGCAGAATATCAATTCTTGTTCTATACATTAAATGCGTTGAGCGACGTATGGTTTGAACTAATTTAATTTATAAGTGAGCGAGGTGAATCATGCAGAACGTACAATTTGAAGAGCTTGAAGAGCGCGTATCGGCTATCTCTGAGGAGAAAGCTATGTATTCTGAAGGCGAAGAGATCGAACTGGAAGATTAATTAAGTTACGTTTCTCGGTAAGGGGTTGCTTACTGCAGCCCCTTTCTTTATGCCAAAAATAATTGCGAGTCCTCGTATGAATACCAACACCAAGCCTCTTATCAAGCGATCACATCACATCATACTGGCTGAGGACGGTGATATTTGCATCGGAGAGATTCCGGGAGTATCTAAGATCATTGTTGCACCGCCAGAGTGGGTGAAAGATGTGCTAGGGAAGTTGGATGGAACCCGCACAGTGCCGCAGATTGCCAAAGAGTTAGGGCATCAGGATATTGAGGTCTCTGAGCAGGACCTCACCGGCTTTATCGCAATACTTCATGAGATGAATCTGCTAGAAGATAACGCTTTTTTTTCAAATGCGTTGACGAGTGAAGAGGTCGAGCGATATGACCGTCAAATGCTTCAATTTTCGCTGATCGACAAGGGACATGTACATTCGCAAATTTATCAGGAGCGTCTAAAGTCCAGCAGCGTCGTTATGTTTGGAATGGGAGGTTGGGGGACTTGGTGTTCTCTACTTCTTGCAATGGCCGGCATAGGAAAACTGCGCTTGGTTGATGGTGATGACGTCGAATTATCTAACATAAATCGTCAAATTTTATACACTACTTCAGATGTTGGAAAAGAGAAGGTGTCAGCGGCCAAAGAAAGAATTTATGAGTACAATCCTAATGTAATAGTGGAAGCCTTTTGTGAATTTGTTGCTCCAGACCCTCACAAATTAGCAAGCTATTAGACGGTGTTGATTTGATCGTACTTGCTTGGGCAAGCTTGGGCTATTATCGAAAACACACACCAGAAGAAGTGATCCACACTATGGCCAAAGAGCGTGGCATTCCAGTAATGGAGTTAGGAGGAGACCCGCTTGAAATATCCATTGGGCCGTTATACCTAAATGATGGGTCACACAAATCTTTCGAAGATGTAAAACAATCCGCACGACAAACTTATTACAGCAGTAAATCTAATATAGAGAAATTTCAGCGAGCTCGGCTCAAGCATAATTTTTTGGATGGGGATCGGACAGTTAATGCGTGGCAAAGCGCTCCCTCCTTGTCAGCAATGGCTGGATTAGCATGCGATCAAATCGTCAAGCATATTACTGGCTACGATCTGCCAACGGTAATAGGTAAGAGGATTTATCTATCAATGCAAACCCTGGATAAGCGAGAAGAGACCGTCTTCGAACATGAATAAGAAATCACAGTGCTTTAGAGAGCGAGGTTACTGCTCAATCGATCTATGTTCACGCATTCCAGACCTTGTGCATGGCTGTAAAGATGCGTGCGCAAGCATCGAAGAACAAGATTGGACGTATATAATCCGCAATTCTACTGAAGAAGTTGATTTGCCATACAGCGTGCCACACTCGCGTTTAAAGCATGCTAAAGCCGACGCACTTAAAATATACCATGAGGGAGGTTTTGCTTTTAGCTTTCGCAGGCTGGTCGAATTGGAGGGTGCACCGGTTCATCCGGCAATGAAACTCTTCGATGATTACCTTATGAGAGACGATTTTCTAGAATTATTATCGAAGCTATCAGAACGAACAATTGGAGCAATGGAGGCTCGCTACATAAATCGTTTCGACCAAGGTGATTTTTTAACAACTCATTGCGACCCAGGTTCAAATCTTGGAATAGCACTGAACATAACACCCCAATGGAATCCGAATTTTGGCGGGCTTACCTTCATTTTAAATAAAACCCATTCGTCGGTTAATGATACATTGACGCCAACTTACGGCCAGCTATTTGTGTTCGATACTTCACAGCGAAAAGTTCCGCATTTTGTATCAATGGTAACAGCTAATCCGGATCAAACCAGGATCGCTCTCATTGCTCGTTATGGTTAATTAAATTATGTCGCCATTTCAAAAAAGTTTGCTTCTTATCGCTGGCATGGCCCTAATTTGGGGGGCTGGCTTGCCAGTTTCCAAAATAGGTGTTCAAGCTATGGGCGCTTGGCCATTTCGATTGGCATGCGCTTCTATCAGCGTTCTTTTCCTCTACGCAATATTTTGGAACCCAGTAAATAGAATCGGCATAAGTTTAGAGCCTGTACTCTATTTTAAATTTTTCATCATCGCCGTTCCTAATGTTTTCCTCGTCCCAGTTTTGAACAATATAGCCTTGGAGCGCTTAAGTATTTCCGACTCTACGTCTCTCATTTACACAATGCCTTGTTTTACATCTTTTTTTGCGATGATCCTGAATAGGAAACTAGATGCTTTTTCTATTGCTTCGCTAGCTTTTTGTTTATCAGGGGTTGGGCTGATAATAGGTAGTTTTGAGTTTTCTTCGAGCCACCTTATCATTCTGTCAAGCGCAATAGCTTGGTCGATCGGTTCTATCATCTCACAAAGGTTAGAGACCAATGTGGATTTCCGGGTAAAAGTGTTCTGGCAGGTAACATTCGGTTGCCTTTGCGTTTTCTTGGTATCTCCGCTATTTATAAGTTGGCCTACCGAAATCATAAAATTTTCCAGGAGTTTTTCATTACCTGTTGTTGCTTCAATTTTATTTATGGGGGTTGTAGGAGGGGCGATCGTATTTTATATTTGGTTTTATTTGATCAAGCTTCAGAATGCAGAATATGCGAGCTACGCAACGTTATTCTCTCCGATTATTTCTATAATACTAGCTATAGCTTACTTCGGTGAGACGCCATCAACTAGCACAATGATCGGTTTTTCATTAATTCTAATCAGTGCATTGATAGTAAATATTGTTAGACCTGCATTAATTTCAAAAACCAATCAGGCGGCAACATGACACTGGGGCTATTGATCCAGTCAATCAGCACTTCTATAAGGATCACCTGTTACGCCATGCGGTAAAGCCAGCTGACTGGGATCAATCACTTGGTGGGAAATCGCACCTATAGCTGCACGAATCCAGCCTCTAGCAACACTCAATGCTTTGCGCCGCGATAATCTTGTCGAGCTAATGGAATCATGCGATTTGACCGCTGCACTTAAATGTGCGGAAACCCATGAGCAGTCGAGTCGTTTTTCGAGGCAGTGTTTTACGTTGAGAACGGCCAGCCGATCGGCGTGACCCAGGATGTATTCAGTCAGCCGGGCACGGTGTATTTGGTTCATACCGACCCAGTGGTGATCGAGGCGGATTACCGCAGGATTCGCGCACTCGAATTCCAGGGAGCTTATCTGACTGCCGGCTAGCAGCGTCAGCGCGGAATCGCGTTATTGTTTCATTATCTGAAATGCTGGATTGTACAATCTGGTAATTCCGCTGGCGGTTGGTACATAAGAAGATTGCAGCCATCGACACGATATCCGGTCGACAAAGCTCTGGAGTCCGTCATGCCCGCAATCAAACTGTATGGTTTCCCCCTGTCCGGCCACTCCCATCGAGCCGAGCTGATGCTGTCCCTGCTGGGCCTGCCTATGGAATTTATCCTGGTGGACCTCAAGCAAGGCGCGCATAAATCGCCCGAATTCATCGCCACCCTCAACCGCTTCGGCCAAGTGCCGGTGATCGACGATGGCGGGACAATACTGGCGGACTCCAATGCCATCCTGGTCTACCTGGCCGCCACCTATGGCAACGGCCAGTGGTTGCCCGCTGATCCGGTCGGGCAGGCACGGGTGCAGCGTTGGCTCTCGGCTGCGGCCGGTCAGTTGCATGCCGGGCCTGCCACGGCGCGGTTGGCCACGGTGTTTGGCGCCGACGTGGACGCGGACGTCGCCATCAACCGTGCCCATGCACTGCTGAACGTAATGGAGCAGCAACTGGGTGAGAGCCGCTTCCTGGCTGGCGATTCGCCGAGCATTGCCGATATCGCGTTCTACACCTATACGGCCCATGCGCCGGAAGGCAATGTGTCGCTGGCCGACTATCCTCAGGTGCGCGCCTGGCTGGCCAGCATTGAAGCACTGCCGGGTTTCGTCGGCATGCCGCGCACGGCGGCGGGTCTGCAATCAGAGTAACCAGCAAGGGGCGTCGATGGACCGTTTTCATGAAATGCAGGTGTTCCTCGCGGTGGCCGACGAGGGCGGCTTTGCCGCCGCCGCACGGCGTCTGAACACCTCGCCGCCCAGCGTGACCCGGGCGATTGCCGCCATGGAACAACGCATCGGCACCCAGCTGCTGGCGCGCACCACCCGCAGCCTGCACTTGACCGAAGCCGGGCAGCGTTACCTGGAAGACTGTCGGCGTATCCTCGCCGAGCTGGACGAGGCCGAGGAAGCGGCAGCGGGCAGTTATTCGATCCCCTGCGGGCAACTGAACGTGACCGCCCCGGTGCTGTTCGGCGAGCTGTTCGTGGCGCCGACGCTGGGCGATTATCTCGACCGCTTTCCCCAGGTGAACATCAATGCGCTGCTGGTCGACCGTGTGGTCAATATGAGCGACGAAGGCGTCGACGTGGCCGTGCGCATCGGTCATCTGCACGAGCCGGGGCAGCAGGCGATCAAGGTCGGCGAAGTGCGCCGGGTGGTGTGCGCGTCGCCCGCTTACCTCGACCGGCATGGGCGACCCCAACGGCCTGAACACTTGCGTCAAGCGAAGATCGTGGCCTCATCCGCCAGCCAACGCCTGGATGAATGGGCGTTTGTCGACGCCGGCCAGGCGCTGACGGTAGCTATCGAACCGCGCCTGGTGGTCACTGCGAACAACGCCGCAATCAACCTGGCGCGCCTGGGCTGGGGCATGACGCGGGTGCTGTCCTATCAGGTGGCGGCGGCGGTGGCGGCGGGTGAGCTGGAGCTTGTGCTGCAGGATTTCGAGCCGGCAGCGCTGCCGGTGCAGGTGGTATTCCAGAACAACGGGCGAGTGCCGGCCAAGGTCCACACCTTCGTCGATTTCCTTGCCGATCGGCTGGGGCATGACGCGGCCCTGAAACCGCTGATAAAGCCGCGCGACTGATGGAGCGTTATCGCGATATGCAGTTGTTCGCGGCGCTGGCCGGGCAACCGAGCCTGGCGGCGGCGGCGCGCTTGGCGCAGGTCTCCGGCCCGACCCTGGTGCGGGCGATTGCACGTCTGGAAGGGCGTTTGCGCGTAACGTTGTTGCAGCGCAGTACCCGTGGGGTCAGCCTGACCGACGCGGGCGATGCCTACATGGCCGACTGTGTGCGGCTGCTGGCTGCGGTGGAGGCGGCTGAAGCTTCGGCCAAAGGGTTGCATAGCCAGGCCCAGGGCAATCTGCGGGTATTCTTGCCGTTGCTGTTCAGCCGCTATGTGATGGCGCCGGTACTGGCCGCGTATATGGACCGTTACCCGCAGGTGCGTGTGGTCGCCCACTACCACGACTACTACCCGAACCTGCACGAAGAAGGGCTGGACGTGGCGGTGCTGGTAGGCGAGTTGCCCAGCTCGTCATTGATCGCACGGCCGGTGGGGCATGTGCGGCATATCCTCTGCGCCAGCCCCGGTTACCTGGCCGCCCACGGAGAACCGCAGCATCCCGCCGCCCTCAAGCAGCATCATTTGATCGCCAATGCCGACCCGGTGCAATGGGACTTCGCGCACTATCAGCTCAAGGCCCGCGCACGGCTGCGCTGCGCCACGGTGCAGGGTTCCATTAATGCGGCCTTAACGGGGGCAGGGCTGCTGCGTTGCCTGAGCTACCCGGTGCACGAGCACTTGCTGAGCGGCCGGCTGCTTCGCGTATTGCCTGGCTTTGAATTGCCTGCGGTACCGGTGCAGGTGGTGTATCGCGAAGGTCGCCATGCGTCCATGCGCGTGCGCAGTTTTGTCGATGACTGTGTAGCGGCCTTGCGCGAGCACCCGGCGTTTCAGTTGGCGTAACAGTGGATTGCCTGGGGTGGTCATTCTCTCGGCGACAGGTCAGGCGCAGCATTCAGCTATCACAACGAGAGGTGAACGCCATGAACGCGATCGAAGTATCCCCCTGGCATAGCGGCGAAAGGCAACTGCAGGAAAGTGCCGGCGTGGCCGAACGCATGGCCGTGATCGGCCCCAAGGTCATACGCGATCACCTGCCGGAGCAGCATCGCGATTTCTTTCCCTTGCTGCCTTACCTGATGCTGGGAGTGGTGGATGAACACGGCATTCCATGGGCAACGATGCTCGAAGGCGCGCCAGGCTTCGCGCATTCGCCTGATCCGCAGCGGTTGCAAATCGACAGCCTGCCCTGCAAAAGCGACCCCGCCCGGGCGGGGCTAACGGTCGGCGCGGCCGTCGGCGTGCTCGGTATCGACCTGAACACACGCCGTCGCAATCGTATGAATGGGCGCATCGGCGCGCTGGATCACGACGGCTTTGCGGTGGACGTGGTGCAGAGCTTCGGCAACTGTCCCAAATACATCCAACTGCGACCTGTCGATACCATTGCGCGCAAACCTGGCAGCGTGGCTGAGTGCAGCGACAGCCTGGATGGCGCTGCACACACAATGATCCGCAATGCCGACACCTTCTTCGTCGCCAGTTATGTCGACCTGCACGGCGAGCGCTCGGTGGATGTTTCCCATCGCGGCGGCAGCACCGGTTTTGTGCGGGTCGAGGGCAATGTGCTGACCATTCCGGATTTTGCCGGCAACCTGTTCTTCAACACCCTCGGCAACCTGCAAACCAACCCGGTGGCGGGGTTGTTGTTCATTGATTTTGAATCGGGTGACGTGCTGCAAGTGGCCGGGCGTACTTCGCTGATCCTCAGCGGGCCGCAAGTGGCCGAGTTCAAAGGGGCGCAGCGGTTATGGACGGTGACCGTGGAACAGGTGGTCCGCCGTCCGGCAGCATTGGCCTTGCGCTGGCAGTTCGCCGAGTTTTCGCCCTATAGCCTGGCGATGGGAAGCTGGTAGCCAGGCGCGGTCTGCCCGGCGCTGGAGGTCAAATGTGGGAGGGGGCTTGCCCCCGATAGCGGCGGTTCAGCTGGCTCATTTGTGGCAGCTGGAATTACGCTGAGGACTGTTCGGATGAAAACGTCGCCGTTGAGGAATTGTCCGATAGAAATCAGCTGAAATAGAAGGACGTTGTTACCTGTTACGCCTCTGATATCAGGAACGTTTCCCACTGGCTTGCCACGCATGAGGACTCCTTCTGATAAATGAGGCTAAACAAGATGGTCACGCTTAACACGTCTGACACTAAACAGGCTTATTCCGCCTATGCAACTTCTGAGCAGTTTGATAACACACAGGGGCCGTCAACGTCCGATCGACTCAATCGCTTCGGACAAGTACCGGCTCATCAGGCGATTGCTCGAACAGTTCAGCCGGGTGGTAATGATCGGGGAACAGCTGAACTGTTGACCTTGCTCAATACGCTCGTAACAACGCTTAAAACATGGATGAACGAGCAGAATACGCCACCCGCCCCACCCCCCCCGGTGGCCGTAATACCCAAACCATTCGTGAATATCATTCCCAAACCCCAGATCGACGTCGTGCCAACGCCTGAGACTGTGCAGCCCGGTAAAAGCCGATGGAAAGAACAACTGGCACCGTTCATGAATCGGTCAGATCTGGCCAGTAGCCGAAACGCTTTCGATACTGAACTTATTGAAATGTTTTCCGATAAAAACAGCGAGCCGTCGAACACGTTTTTGTCTGAAAAAGCCCCAAGGCAAAAACCCGACGATATACGCAACGGGCTGCGCGCCACCTATGAGAACTTTCCCTACCTGGGCACCACGGGCAGAGAAGAACACGTGGCGGCGATCAAGGTGGCCATGGCCACCTTCGGGCAAAGTCCAACCGGGGTGTTCACGCACGTCGTCAAGAGTGGGGATGGCTATAACGTCACGATGAAAGACGGCTTCAAACTGCATATCACCGGTGAAGAGCTGCAACTGGCGGCCAAGGCGGCGAAATTCAGTGGCGGTGATGAAGGCATGGTCAAGGACGCGCAATTTCTGTTTGGGGTAATGAGCAAGCGTCAGCACCTGGAGCAGGCGCGCAACAATGCAACGGACCCGTTCTACAGCATTTATGGCAAGGACAGCGCTTACCACGCCCACCGTACTTATCCGGGGGTGCTGGCGGCAGCGGCACAGGGCATCGGCGGCGGTATAGCGTTGTCGTACCTGGGCCTCAAAGAACATATGCAGATCATCGACGCCAGTGCACTGGGCGCGCGCGTCGGGGTGCCATTGGACAAGGGCGAGCGACACAAGAATGGTGCGCTCTTTGATGGGGTCATGGAGGGGCAGTTATACAACCAGCCCGTTTCGCCGTCGTTGAAGGTTGTAACGCTTCGCGATCAAGTTGAGTAAAACCACATATTTATCTGCTTATTCTCATTAGAACAGTGGCCGTAGTGTTCATGGCGCTGAGTGTTTATGCGCCTTTTTTAAGTCAGCTATGCGAGTGATTGTGGATGTTAGTGTCTAACGTTAAGTATGCTGTCCCTGGCTTCGCCGAGGCGAGTGGTACGGTAATTTCTTCAGGTGCTGCAAATGAGGCTGCACCCGCCGGAGCAGCCGAGCAGTTGAATAACCTGGTGGGAGAGTTGGAACGTTTATTGGCGCTTTTAGCGGCGCGGCTTAAACCGGAAGTCGACGTAAAACCCTCACCGTCCCCCCTTGATAATCTGAATGAACGGCGCGTCGATAAGCGTGATGTAAACCGTGACGAGTTTCTGAAAGGCACACCTGCGAATACGGGCGCCAAACCCAAGGATATTTTCCAGAGCTTCTATCAGTTGACCGAAGGCAATTGCGTGACGGTATCCGCCATCAAAGCCGCCATGATGAAGTTCGGTCACAACCCCCACGGTATTTACACGTCCATACACGCCATCAACACCGGCTATCGTGTCGTCATGCGTGATGGCTTCAAGCTGGACATCACCCATGATGAGCTGAAACAGGCCCGGGCCGGCGCGAACTTCGGCGCCGACCGACCCAATGATGTACTGGTCAATGCGCAGTTCTTATATGCCGTGAGCGCCAAGCGCGCGTATCTCGAAAATAATGACGGCGAGGCCAATGAGAGCTTCGCCGCCGCCATGCGCACGTTGAATGACGGTGAGTATCCGGGGCAGGCCCTGCGACGCCTGGGCTTAAAGGACTTCGTTGCGCCCGCAACCCTCCAGGACTTCATGGACGGGGCTATCGGCACGATCGCCGACGCGTTTCACTCAATGGCGGTGGTGGACGGCTTTCTGGACAGTTATGGGTACAAACAGCAACTGGATAAGCGCGACTGGAACCGCCATTCAGTCATTGGACTGAAACTGCTCTAGCGTGCGACCGCCAGGCTCGGTGGCTCGCCCCACGCGCCGCCCAGCGCGGTATAAAGATTTCAGCGGGTGAACCACATGGGATCGTTCCCACGCTCTGCGTGGTAACGCTTCCTGGGACGCTTCGCGTCCCGCCAACCGCTACTGGACACAGGTGACGCAGAGCGTCACGGGCTACTTTCCCACGCGGAGCATGGGAACGATCGCCTTGGCGGGTGGGCTTGATAACCGCCGGGTATCCAAC
This sequence comes from Pseudomonas sp. R4-35-07, assembly GCF_003852235.1. NCBI lineage: Bacteria > Pseudomonadati > Pseudomonadota > Gammaproteobacteria > Pseudomonadales > Pseudomonadaceae > Pseudomonas > Pseudomonas sp. R4-35-07. The sequence continues at coordinate 3,708,976 of NZ_CP027732.1, read as the reverse complement.
TGAGACTCCACGATCCAACTGTGGGGACTTGCCCCAATGCCACTGTAGGAGCGAGCAAGCTCGCTCCTACAAAAAAGCCTTAACTGACTGGCATTGGGGCTTGCCTCCGATGGCGGCCTGACAGCCGACGAAAATATTGCATATCAGGCCGTTTTCGAAGGCTTCATGCACTCGATAGAGCGATCCACGGTTGTTTTGGCAATCTCCAGCAAGTGCCACACCGCCAGAATCTTCGCCCGCTCGGGGCTGCTAAGCAGCTCGCCGCAATCCAACGCCGTCGCCGAAGCGCTGTCGAGCAAGCTGGCGGTGTAGAGCAGGGCATCTTCGAAGCTCAGGTCTTCGTTGACGCTGTGGAATCCTTGGGTGGGCAGGTAATGGTCGATGGCCCGGTTGAACGCGGCACGGTCTTTGGCGGGATCGAAGGGTGGATCGGGGAGGACTTTGTTCATGGTGTAGCTCCTTGTGAGTATTGGAGCCGACGCCTCTCGCGACTAAACGAAGGTGGCGGCTGTACGCAGGTTAGTCGACCGGCCACAAGGAAATCCGGCGCGCCCGAAGGCGCCCTGCGCACAGCCACCATAAAACTCCATGTGACCATGCGCCTTGTGACATACCGAGCGACTAAACCCGATCACTGATGAGCAGTGACAGGCCGCAGACTAGCCACCGATTCCAACCGGCACAAGGCGGCGGGGATTGTCTCGGAAACGTCCTGCAATTTAAAGAGATGTGGCTTGCTGGCCCTTTGAAAATGTTTCAGCGGGTGAACGACAGGGGATCGTTCCCACGCTCTGCGTGGTAACGCCTCCTGGGACGCTCCGCGTCTCGCCAACCGCTACTGCCTACAGGTGACGCAGAGCGTCACGGGCTGCATTCCCGCGCTGAGCGTGGGAACGATCGCAGGCAGCCCTGACACCTCTCGGTCCCCTGTGGCGAGGGAGCTTGCTCCCGCTGGGGCGCGAAGCGGCCCGGTCTTTTATTGTGTGACCCAACAGTGGCCGTGCTCGCTTATGCATTGCCCGCGTCTCAATGCCCAGCAGGAATAAACGCCACACTCCCCCCCGAGCGCTTCTGAAACAACCGCTCCCCATTATCCGGTTGCGTCGTGACCACCTGGTGATCAACCCCCAGAAACGCCAGCGGCGCGGGATCTTCCTTGGAGTACTGCGCGACGATAATCGTGTGCCTTGGATCAAACCCCTGGCCGCTGGTCTTTTCCAGCCAGGCCATGAACGCGGCGCTGTCGCCCTGGCGCGGGAAGTCTTGGGTTTCGCTCACGTAGTAGAACGGTTTGCCGCCGTTCTGCAGGTACATCGGCAACTTGTTGTCGACTTCCACCAGTACCAGTTGCCAATGGTTCCAGGGCGCGCTCTTCACCGCCTGGGCTTGGACGTTCTCGGCGAAGCGGGTCACGCCGCCGTTGCGCGTGGTCCAGGGGTAGATCACGCCCAGCACCAACACCATCAAGCCTGCGGCGAGGCCGAAGCCTGTTTGCCAGCGCGGCCAACGGGCCGGGTGTTGGCGCAGGTGCTCGCTCAGCCACCAGGCGGCGAGTAATTGGGCGAAGGGCACCAGGGGCAGTACGTAGTAACTACGTCGGCTGCCGCTGGCGGTGAAGAAGACGAACAACAGGCCCAGGCTCCACACCAGCCAGCGTACGTTGGGCGGCGTGCGGTGCCAGTGACGCAGGGCGAGCCACGCGCCGAGCATCCAGCACGGCGCCCATGGCAGGGTGTAGACCGGCAGGTAGATCAGGTAGGTGTAGATCGGGCCCATATGGTCGAAGGGGTCGAAGAAGCGCACCACGTTTTCGCGAAACACCAATTCCAGGCCGCTCTCGCCGTAGGTGGGGGCGCCGTAGAGGTGGGACAGTCCGAAGGGAATGGCGTAGAACCCGCCGGCGATGAGCAGGGCCAGTACCAGCCGCAGGTTGAGGTGGCGTTTGTAGCGGTGTTCGCTGAGCAGGTGCGGCAACAGCGCGAGTCCCGGCAGCACGAACCCGATCAGACCCTTGAACAGCGACGTGGCCGCCAGCAGCAGGAAAAATACGGTATAGCGGCCCAGACGAGTGTCGTCCGGCCCGCGCCAGTACCACCAGACCGCCGCCAGCACGCCGCACACGGTCAGCACATCGGCCGTGGCCACGCGGGCCCAGAACAGGAAGTAGAAGGTGGTGGCGAGCATCCAGCCGGCGATCAGCCCGGTGCCTTTGCGAAACAGCTGTTCGCCGATCAGGTACACCAGCCAGATGCTCAGCCAGGCCGCGATCACCGAGGACAGGCGCAGTGACCAGGGCCCGAGGCCACCCATCAGGTTGGCAAAGCCGGTGATCAGCCAGTAGGAGGGCAGGGGTTTGTCGTAATAGGGCGTGCCCTTCAGGTACGGATCGAAGTAGTCACCGCTTTGCAACATTTGCAGGGCGATGTTCGCCCAGCGTGTCTCCGGCCCCCACAGCTCGCGACTGCCCAGGCCCAGCAGCAGGAGCAAGGCCGAGACACCCAGCAATAAAGCCAGGGCGCCACGTTCGGTTTTCCACAAGCGCATTGGGCTGTTCCTGTAAAGGCTATCAAGGTTGTTGGGGGTAAATCGTCAGTACCAGGTCGCCTTTGCGGTAGCGCTTGCCACCGGGCGGCAGTTGGCCTTCCTCAAGGTGTTCGCTGGTGCTCATGACGCGCATCAGCACGCCGACCGAACCCTGGCGGCGGGCCTCGGTCAACCACGACTGAACGCTGTCCAGGGTGACCTTGCGCGCCTGCGAAGCCGGGTAGTCCAGGCCGTAGCGCAGTTCGCCTGCGGTGTTGTAGAACGCCACGTCCGGCCGGCGCAGGCGCCACGCCAGGGCAGACGCCGAGCCCAGTTCATTGCTCAGCAAAGCATGGGTGTGTTGCAGTTCATCCAGATGTTCAAGCACGAACTGGTCGGGCATTTCGTTCGCCGCGATGGTGTGCGGCATGCCCGCCGGTAGCAGCGCCACCAGCAGGCCGATACCCAGGGCCGGCATCGCCCATAAGGTCAACGGGCGCATTGCTTGCAGCAGGTTGGCCAGGATCCAGCCGAGCAGCACGATAAAGGTCAGGGACAGGCTGAACATATCGGCGTGGCTGTTGCTGTAGATCGGGTTGGCGATCTGCAGGTAAATCAGCGTGACCATGGCCGCCATGCCGAGGATGAAGTTGAGCGCGCCGTTGATGAAGATCGCACGGGGCTTGTGTTGGTTGATCAGGTCGATCAAGGCATGGCCCATCAGCAGCGCCAAAGGTAACAGGCACGGCATGATGTAGGTCGGCAGCTTGCCGCTGCTCAGGCTGAAAAAACCCAGGGGCAGCAACAGCCACAGGGCGAGAAAGGCAATGGCGGGCTGGCGTTTGTCTTTCCAGGCCTTGAGCAGGGTAACGGGCAACAGGGCTGACCAGGGCAGGCACGCCACCACCATGATCGGCAGGAAAAACCAGAACGGCCGCGCATGCTGCGCCGTGTCCGAGGCGAAGCGGCGGATGTGTTCGTGCCAGAAAAAGAAGCGCCAGTAATCCGGTTCCTGCACATGAATCGCCAACGCCCAGGGCGAGCAGACCAACACCGCGACCAGGATCGCCAAAGGGCCGTACCGCAGTAACTCGCCGGCGCGACGTTGCCAGGCCAGGTAGGGCACGGCGACCAGCACCGGCAGCAGCCACGCCAGAAAGCCCTTGGTCATGAAACCCACGCCGCAGGCCAGCCCCAGTAAAGCCCAGGCACCCAGGCGACTGCGTGGGGTGGCGCTGTCGAGCGCAAACCAAAGCGCGACCAGGCTCAGGTTGACCCAGAACGTGAATTGCGGATCGAGGTTGGAATAGCCCGCTTGCCCGGCCACCAGGCCGAAGCTCATGTACAGCAGAGCGCAGGCGAAGCTTTTACGCGGCTCGTTCCACAGGCGGCGTGCAATCACGTAGGCCAACAGCACACTCAGCGCTGTGGTCAGGACCGAGGCGATACGCACGCCGAACAGGTTCTCGCCAAACACCGCCTGGCCCAGGGCGATCAACCAATAACCCGCAGCTGGCTTCTCGAAATAACGCACCCCCATGAAGTGCGGCGCCACCCAGTTGCCGCTCATCAGCATTTCCTGGCTGACTTGGGCATAGCGGGTTTCATCCGGAATCCATAAACCGTGCAAACCCAATGGCAGCACGAAGAACATCACAAGGCCAAGCAATAGCACAGGCAAGGGCTGCAATCGGCTCATGACCGTGTCACGCCATGGCGTTCAGTCGTGCGTGCGAAGTTTGAACAGTTAAAGACGTCAGGCATTAAGAGGGTCACTAATTCATTGGAAAGTTAGGGCGTCCTGAACTAACAGGCGCACTTAAAATGCCAGACGCAGGCTGTCGTCTTGCTGAACGCACTACTGGGTAATATGTAAAAAATTGTATTTAAAGTTGCTTCAGCGCGGCAGCCCATTCCTGGATTTTCATCGTGCCGATTGCTTTGAGTGTGCCGTTGGGCAATACCTGTACGAAGAGTGCGCTGCCATACTCGGCGGCTTGCGCATGGGGGTAGCCGAGTGCGGCTTGGAAGTCACTCATGCAGGCGCTATGGGTGATCAGCATCAGGTCGCGATCCGCCTGTTTATGGCTGAGGATTTCTTCGCCCATGGCATCACCGCAGATGGCGAGGGGGCCAGGGGACAGCTCGGTCTTGCCGAACATGAACAACGACGTCTGCGCAGTGCGCGTGGTGGGGCTGCTGAGCACGTCGGTGCGCTCCATGCCCAGTGTTTCAAAGGCTTTTCCCAGGTCGGCCGCGCGTTGCGTGCCATTGACCGTCAGGCCGTCGGCGGGCCCGTAGCAGGGATTGTGCGAGCGGTCGCAGCGCTCTTCGTGGCGCACCAGCACGATCAAGTCACCGTTGCGCCAGCTGGCCAGCACCCCGGAGGTGACCAGGCGGTTGCCGATGCCCAGATCTTGCGGTGAGCGTGGCCAGAATACAAAACCGGTCAAGAGCAGTGCGAACACAATGATACTTGCTACTGGCACGCGGAATTTCTTCAGGCGCTTTAACCTGGCCCGTGGGGGTTTGGTCAGGGTAATGTCTGCCACGCAGTTCACCATTGGCACGAGTGATTGTTTATTGTTAAAAGACAGGCGCAACTAATACGGCAGACGCCCTTGGTGGAGCAAAAGCCTGTCATACGGCTGCTGTCTTTTAGCTGAACATGTGGATATTAAGAAACACCGTTTTGATTAACTTTGAAGTGTTAGGTTAATCATGCTTGGGTGGGGAATTTAAAGTGTTTGGAGTGGGCAAGCGGTGAAATCAATGTGAAAAAATTGCGTAGAAAGGCCCCGCAGCCGTTATTCTCGTTTGCAGTCCTTAACCCGAGTGTTGGTGATGTTGCAGGTAGAAGGTGTTGTTAAACATTACGCGACCCCTCAAGGCCCGCTGGCCGTACTGGCAGGCGTCGATCTGCACCTGGGGGCGCGCAGCAGCCTGGCGCTGATGGGCGAGTCGGGCAGTGGCAAAAGCACGTTGCTGCACCTGGTGGCCGGGCTCGACCGCGTGGATGGCGGCAGCATCCTGATTGGCGGCCAGCGCCTTGATCGCCTCAACGAAGGGCAACTGGCCCATTGGCGGCGCACCGAAATCGGCCTGGTGTTCCAGCAGTTCAATCTGATCGGCAGTTTGCGCGTCGAGGACAACCTGGCGTTCCAGGCGCGCCTGGCTGGGCGTTTCGATCCGCAGTGGCAGGCGCAGTTGGTGGAGCGCCTGGGGCTGGGCGACCTGCTCAAGCGTTACCCGGAGCAGCTCTCGGGCGGCCAGCAACAGCGGGTGGCAGTGGGGCGCGCACTGGCGTCGCGCCCCGGCCTGCTCTTGGCCGACGAGCCCACCGGCAACCTCGACGAAACTACCAGCGACGAGGTGCTGCAACTGCTGCTCGACCTGCTGCGCGACAGCCCCACCAGCCTGTTGATGGTCACGCACAGCCCGCGTCTCGCCGCGCGGCTGGATCAGCAGGTGGTGCTGCACCACGGCCGCGTCGTGCCGATGGACCCGCGCTGAGATGGCGGTGTTCCATTGGGCGCTGCGGGCGCTGTTGAGCCATTGGCGGCGCCACCCGGTGCAGTTTTTCAGCGTGCTGACCGGCCTGTGGCTGGCCACCGCGTTATTGACCGGGGTGCAGGCCCTCAACAGCCAGGCGCGGGACGGCTACGCGCGCGCCAGCCAATTGATCGGCGGCGCACCGCAAGCCAGCCTGAGTGCGCCGGACGGTGCCGGCTTCCCGCAGGCGTTGTTCGCCGAACTGCGCCGTGCTGGCTGGCCGGTGTCACCGGTGGTGCAGGGGCGGATAGTGCTCAAAGGGCATGAAGAACAGCGCCTGCAGTTGATGGGCATCGAGCCGGTGTCGTTGCCCGGCAGCGGCAGCGTGGCGGGGCAACGCTTGAGCCAGGCGCAGATGCTCGCATTTTTCGAGGCGCCGGGGCGTACCTGGATTGCCGCGCAGACCTTGCAGGCCCTTGGCTTGCGCCCAGGCGAACAACCACTGACGGCTAACGGGCAACGCCTGCCGCCGTTGCAGGTGCAGCCGGACATGGCCCCCGGCATGTTGCTCACCGACATCGGCTTTGCCCAGCCCTTGCTCGACATGCATGGACGGCTGTCGCGCCTGCTCCTGGACAACCGCTTCGCCGCCGCTCATCCCACGCCGCCCGCCGGGCTGCAACTCAAGCAGGGCGACGACAATAACCTTTCGCGCCTCACCGAAAGCTTTCACCTGAACCTCGACGCCTTGGGCTTTTTGTCCTTTGTGGTGGGGCTGTTCATCGTGCACGCGGCCATCGGCCTGGCCCTGGAGCAACGCCGGGGCCTGCTGCGCACCCTGCGCGCCTGCGGGGTCAGCGCACGCATGCTGATCCTGAGCCTGGGCGTTGAGCTGGGGTTCCTCGCGTTGCTCGGCGGCGTGCTCGGTGTGGCCAGCGGTTACCTGCTCGCCAGCCTGTTGCTGCCGGATGTCGCGGCCAGCTTGCGCGGCCTGTACGGTGCCGAAGTCGCCGGCCAACTGAGCTTGAGCCCGTGGTGGTGGCTGGCTGGCCTGGGCTTGAGCCTGCTCGGTGCGTTGCTCGCCGGGGCCAGCAGCCTGTGGCGTGCGGCACGCTTGCCGCTGCTGGCGCTGGCCAACGCCCAGGCCTGGCATGAGGCCCACGGGCGTTGGTTGCGACGCCAGGGCTGGGTGGCAGCTGCGGCCCTGCTCATCGCCTTGCTGGCGCTGGTCTGGGGCAACAGCCTGGCCGCCGGGTTCGTACTGATGGCGGCCTTGCTGCTGGGCGCCGCACTCGGCTTGCCGGTACTGCTCAATGCGCTGTTGAAGGGCGTGCTGGGGCGCAGCCGTTCGGTGCTGGGCCAATGGTTCCTGGCCGATTGCCGCCAGCAACTGCCGGCCTTGAGCCTGGCATTGATGGCGTTGCTGTTGGCCCTGGCGGCGAACATCGGTGCAGGCTCGATGACCTCGGGTTTTCGCAGCACGTTCAACAATTGGCTGGAACAGCGCCTTACCGCCGAGCTGTACCTCAACCCGCAAAATCCGGCCCAGGCGCAGCACCTGCAGGCGTGGCTGGCGCAACAGCCGCTGGTGCGTGCGGTGCTGCCCAGCTGGCAGGTCGCGGTGCAACTGCAAGGCTGGCCGGCGGAGGTGTTTGGCGTGGTCGACGACCCCACCTATCGCCAGCACTGGCCGTTGCTGGAGGCAGCGAGTACGCCCTGGGACCGCTTGCTGCAGGACGACAGCGTGATGCTCAGCGAGCAATTGGCGCGACGCTTGAACGTCCGGCTGGGCGACACGGTACAAGTCCCCACGCCCCAGGGCCCATGGGCGCCGACAATCGTCGGGATCTACGCCGATTACGGCAACCCCAAGGGCCATCTGCTGGTCAACGTCAAGCACCTGTTGGCGCATTGGCCGAGCCTGTCACCGGTGCGTTTCAACTTGCGCGTGGCGCCCCAGGACGTGCAGCCGCTGATACGTGAAGTGCAGCGTGAATTCGCCCTGGAAGACAGCCGCATCGTCGATCAACAGCAACTCAAGGGCTGGTCCAGCCAGGTCTTCGAACGCACCTTCGCCGCCACCGCCGCGTTGAACAGCCTGACCCTCGGCGTGGCCGGTGTAGCGCTGTTCATCAGCCTGCTGACCCAAAGCCAGAGCCGCCTCGGCCAGCTGGCGCCGCTGTGGGCCCTGGGGGTGACGCGGCGCCAACTGATGCTGCTCAACCTCGGCCAGACCTGGCTGCTGGCGGTGCTCACCCTGATGCTGGCGTTGCCGTTGGGGCTGCTGCTGGCGTGGTGCCTGGATGCGGTGATCAACGTGCAAGCCTTTGGCTGGCGCCTGCCGTTGCAGATGTTCCCGTGGCAGTTGGCGCAATTGATGGGGCTGGCGATGCTTGCCACCTTGCTCGCCTCGGCCTGGCCGTTGTGGCAGCTGTATCGCAGCCGCCCGGCGGATTTGTTGAGGACCTTTGCCCATGAAGATTAAAGCGTTGGGGTGGGCGGTGTTGCTGCTGCTGAGCGCCTGCGACCAGGCGCCGGCGCCCCAGGAGAGCTTCGCCGGCCTGGGCAGCGACGCGGCAGACTTCGTCCAAGTGGTGCCCGGCAAGGTCTTCAGCTTCCCCGAAGACCACGGCCCCCATCCGGGCTTTCGCATTGAATGGTGGTACGTCACCGCCAACCTCAAGGACGCCCAAGGCAATGCCTTCGGCGTGCAATGGACGCTGTTTCGCAATGCCGTGAAAGCGGGGCCGACGCAAGCGGGCTGGCGCGACCCCACGATCTGGCTCGGCCATGCCGCCGTCACCTCCGCCACCCGGCACTCCGCCGCCGAGCGCTTCGCCCGGGGTGGCGTCGGCCAGGCCGGGGCGCAGGCGCAGCCCTTCAGCGCCTGGATCGACGACTGGACCTTCGCCACCCGCCCTGGCGCCGCCAACCCGTTGGCCGCCATGCAACTCAAGGCCCATGGCGCGCAGTTCGCCTACGACCTGCAGCTGACCTCCAGCCGCCCGCTGGTGCTGCAAGGCGACAACGGCTACAGCCGCAAATCCGACCAGGGCCAGGCGTCCTACTACTACAGCCAGCCGTTCTTCAACGCCAACGGCAGCCTCAGTATCGACGGGCAGACCTACCAGGTCAGCGGCCCCGCCTGGCTCGACCGCGAATGGAGCAGCCAGCCACTGGCCGCGAACCAGACCGGTTGGGACTGGTTTTCCCTGCACCTGGACCGAGGCGAACACCTGATGCTGTTTCGCGTGCGGCAGAAGGACGGTGGCGGCTACCTCACCGGCACCTGGATCGATGCGCAAGGCCGTACCGAGACCTTGCATAACGCCGATATCCAACTGGCGCCGCTGACCACCACCCAGATCGAGGGGCGCAATATCCCCACGCGCTGGTCGCTGAAAATTCCCGGCAAACACCTGGATATCACTACCGAAGCCGTCAACTCGAAGGCGTGGATGAATCTGGGAATTCCCTATTGGGAAGGGCCGGTGAAGTTCGACGGCGGGGTGGGGTATTTGGAGATGACCGGGTACTAGGATTTTTCATCGGGCTTGCTCCGACATGACCGACAAAAAAATGAGAAAATACTGTACATATAAACAGTAGTGTCCTACAGTCCATCCCAGGTGACCGGATGTCACCGCTCACCTGAGCTTCAATTTTTTAACTATGGATGGATAAAAAAATGAAATCGAAAAAAGCCCTTATGCTAAGTGCGGCCGTGATGGCCTCCTGCTTCGTCTCGGCCTTCTCCCTCGCTGATCAAGCGCCTCGGACACTCAGTGCCGAAGCGGTCAAGCAGGCCGCGAACAAAGCGCTCAAGTCCGGCGGCAAGCTGGACGCCTCGCAGGTCTCGCCGCAACTCAAAAAGAAACTGTCGGTGGCCAAGTCCGGCCAATCCAAGGCAGTGACCAAAGCCCTCAAGTCCGCGCCGTTCGACAGCGTGGTCGGTGAGCTGAAGAAACCGGCGCAAAGCGAGCTGAAAAACGCGGCGGTTGCAGCGTTTGAGCCGCTGTTCCCAACCCTGGATATCAACACGCTCTACACCGTCGATGGAGTGCAGGCCGGTAACGAATTTGCCTACCACTTCAACCTGCCGCAGAACGCGCGAGTGCAGGTACAGCTGGTCAACCAGAGCGCAGGCGCGGATATGGCGCTGACCCTGTTTCAGGACGACGGCCAGGGCAACCTGAGTGTGGTGGGGACTTCGGATGCCGCGGGCAATGCCGATGAGTACCTCAACGGTGTACTGCCGGCCGGTGATTATTACTGGTACATGGTGGCCAATGTCGCCGATAACGCGCAGTTCAGTTTCGGCGTGGCGGTGGACAGCAACGTCGACGCGTTTGAGCCCAACGACAGCGCGCAAACCGCGTTCGTCTTGCCGGACTCGATGAACAAGCTCAGCGGTAACCTCGACAATGCCGGCGACGTCGATTATTTCGACTTCAAGGCGGTCCGTGGCCAAAGCGTGAGCATGTACCTGGCGGGCGACGAGAACGGCAGCCGTGAGCAGTGGATCTTCGATCGCTTCGATGGTGCCAATTGGATCACCGTCCCGGCGGGTTCCACCTCGACCTACCCGAGCGTCGCGCCGGGCACCACGGTGAAGGTGCGTGTGCGGGCCAACCCGGCGGTGGCGCAGGACCCAAGCAAGTATTACCAGTTGAGCCTGGGTTCCACGCCGAGCCTGAAGACGTTTGATGTGAAGGGTGACAACATCGTGCGGGTGCCGGTCAGCGAGGCTCCGCTGGCCACCCAAACCGCGCGGCTGTTGAATTGGTCGACCCAGTGGTCGGACTCCACCGGCGCGCCGTTGCTGGGCGTCACCCCGGTGTTGCGCGTGGACAACCACTTCGTTGACCTGAACTTCCACTGGGTCGACTACCCGGCGACCACCAACAGCGCCGGTGCGTCCACGGCCACGGCCAATATCGGCACCTGCTTCGGTGATTACACCACGGTGATCAACGACAGCAGCACCGGTGTGCCGTACCGGTGGAGAACCACCTACAACGAGGGTGGCTGGCGCATCGAACTGGCCGAGTTCCCCGGCGTGGGCGTCGGCGGTGATAGCAAGCCATACGTCAGCCTGGGGCATATCTGCACCCAGACCATCATCCCTTGACAGCGTGATGTGAAACAGAAGGGGCAGCCTCCAGAGGCTGCCCCTTTTTTTGCTTCGTGTGTATAGATCGTTCCCACGCTCCCGCGTGGGAATGCAGCCCGTGACGCTCTGCGTCACCTGTGCGCGGTAGCCGAAACGTGCAGCGGTTGGCGCGACGCGGAGCGTCGCAGAAGGCATTCCCACGCAGAGCGTGGGAACGATCAGCCCCCTCCCACATTTTGATTGCTGCCGACCAGCAAAGGCTTGCGCAGGTCTGATTTACTTGCTAGCTTCTCGCAAAATGTTAACGATAACATTTGCTCTAAAAATAAAAACAAAACAGAGACCCACGCCATGAAAATGCTCCCGAAAACCCTGTGTTTACTGGCTGCCAGCATCACCCTGGGCAGCGTTTCCGCCGTTTTTGCCGAGGCCGCCAAACCGATCCGCATCGGCGCTTCGTTCCAGGAAATCAACAATCCTTATTTCGTCACCATGAAAAACGCCCTGGAAGAAGCCGGCGCGAGCATCGGTGCGAAGCTGATCATCACCGACGCCCGCCATGACGTGTCCAAGCAAGTCAGCGATGTCGAAGACATGCTGCAAAAAGGCATCGATATCCTGCTGATCAACCCGACCGACTCGGTGGGCGTGCAATCGGCGGTCAAGTCTGCCCATGCCGCCGGTGTGGTCGTGGTGGCGGTAGACGCCCAGGCCGATGGCCCGCTGGATTCCTTCGTCGGCTCGAAAAACTACGACGCCGGTTTCCAGGCCTGCGAATACCTGGCCAAAAACATCGGCGACAAAGGCAACATCGCCATCCTCGACGGCATCGCCGTGGTACCGATCCTGGAACGTGTGCGCGGTTGCAAGGAGGCGGTGGCCAAGCACCCGCAGATCAAGATTGTCAGCATCCAGAACGGCAAGCAGGAACGTGACCAGGCGCTGACCGTCACCGAAAACATGTTGCAGGCCCAGCCCACCCTCAAGGGCATTTTCAGCGTGAACGACAACGGCTCCCTCGGTGCGCTGTCGGCCATCGAGGCCAGCGGCCTGGATGTGAAGCTGGTCAGCGTCGACGGCGCGCCGGAAGCGATCAAGGCGATCCAGAAACCCGGCAGCAAGTTCATCGCCACCTCGGCCCAATACCCCCGCGACCAGATCCGCCTTGCCCTGGGCATTGCCCTGGCCAGGAAGTGGGGCGCGCAAGTGCCCGCCACGCTGCCGGTGGACATCACCTTGATCGACCAGGCCAAGGCCAAGGACTTCAGCTGGTAAATCGCCCGCGCCCCACGCCCGCCGTGGGGCTCGGGTTGTCCTTCTGAATGCGAGGTCGGCGGTATGAGCAGTCTTCTGAAGCTGGAAAATATCTGTAAGCGTTACCCGGGGGTACAAGCCCTCACGTCCATCAACCTGCAAGTGGAGCGCGGCGAAATCCACGCGTTGCTCGGGGAAAATGGAGCGGGCAAATCCACCCTGATGAAAATCCTCGGCGGCGTCGAGCATCAAGATGAAGGGCAGATCCTGATCGACGGCCAGGCCCGGCAATTCGCGACCTACCGGGACGCGATTGCCGCCGGCATCGGCATCGTGTTCCAGGAGTTCAGCCTGATTCCCTACCTCACGGCCGTGGAAAACATCTTTCTCGGCCATGAGCTGAGCAACCGCTTCGGCCTGTTGCGCAAGCGCGACATGCGTGAGGCCTGCGAAGCGCTGTTCAAGCGCCTGGGTGTGTCGATCAACCTTGATTGCGCGGTCAAGCACCTGAGCGTGGCCGAGCAGCAGTTCGTCGAAATCGCCAAGGCCCTGGCCCTGGACGCGCGCTTGCTGGTGCTCGATGAACCCACCGCGACGCTGACCCCCAGCGAAGCCGAGTTGCTGTTCGAGATCATGCGCGAGCTCAAGCGCCAGGGCGTGGCGGTGATCTTTATCTCGCACCATCTGGAAGAAATTTTCCAGGTGTGCGACCGCATCAGCGTGCTGCGCGACGGCGCTAACGTGGGCGTCACCGATGTGGCCGACAGCGACATCGACCGCTTGGTCGAAATGATGGTCGGCCGCCGCCTGGCCTGCGGTTTCCCGCCCAAACCCACCACCGAACGCGGGCCGTTGCTGCTGGAGGTCAAGGACATTCAGCTGGTGCGTAATGGCCCGCATAACCGCTTCAACCTCCACCAGGGTGAAATCCTCGGCTTTGCCGGCCTCGTCGGTTCCGGCCGCACCGAGCTGGCCCTGGGCATGATGGGCGCGCTGCCCTCGGTGAGCAAAGACGTATGGCTGCGCGGCGCAAAGGTCAGCCTCGACGACCCGGCCCAGGCACTCGCCCATGGCATCGGCCTGCTGCCGGAGAGCCGCAAGAGCGAAGGGCTGATCACTGACTTCAGCATTCGCGAAAATATCTCGCTGAATAACCTGACCAAATACCAGAACGCCACGGGCCTGATCGACAAGGCCAGGGAATGTGCCAGCGTCGAAGCCCTGATGCGCCAGCTGTCGATCAAGGCGCCCAGCGCTGAAAGCCGAGTGTTCAACCTCAGCGGCGGCAACCAGCAGAAAGTCGTGATCGCCCGCTGGATCAACCACCACTGCGACGTGCTGGTGTTCGACGAACCCACCCGTGGCATCGATGTAGGGGCCAAGGCGCAGATCTACGCGCTGATGCGCAGCCTGACCGAACAGGGCTACGCGATCATCATGATTTCCTCCGAGCTGCCCGAAGTCATCGGCATGTGCGACCGCGTCGCGGTGTTCCACAAGGGCGCGATCGTCAAGGTGCTGGAAGCGTCCGCCGTCAATCCTCAAGAGGTCATGCGCCATGCAACAGGGGGCTCCAGTGAATACGTCCATTAACCTTGCAGGCAGCGGCCGGTTGCGCCTGAACCTGGCACGGCTGCTGCGCTCGCCGGCGTTTTATCCCTTCGTCGGGCTGGTGGTGGTGACCCTGGTGATGATCCTGGCCAGCGACACCTTTCTCACCGCCAGCAACCTGTCGAACATCGCCCGTCAGGTATCGATCAACGCGATTATCGCGGTGGGCATGACCTGCGTGATTCTCACCGGCGGCATCGATCTGTCGGTGGGGCCGGTGATGGCGTTGTCCGGCACGCTCACGGCCGGCTTGATGGTCGCGGGTGTGCCGCCGGGCCTGGCCATCGGCGCGGGGATGCTGGTGGGGGTGGCGTTCGGCATCGGCAACGGCCTGTTCGTGGCCTACCTGCATATGCCGCCGATCATCGTGACCCTGGCAACCATGGGCATCGCCCGTGGGTTCGGGCTGATGTACACCGACGGCTACCCGATTTCCGGGCTGCCGGAGTGGTTCGCGGTCTTCGGCCGCGCCAGCGTGTGGGGCATCCAGGTGCCGATCCTGATCATGCTGCTCACCTACCTGGCGGCTTATGTGCTGCTGCAGCACACGCGCATCGGTCGCTACATCTACGCCATCGGCGGCAATGAAGAGGCGGTGCGCTTGTCCGGGGTGCGGGCGGCGCGCTTCAAGTTGCTGGTGTACGGCATCAGCGGCCTCACCGCCGCGATTGCCGGGCTGGTGCTGACGTCGCGCTTGATGAGCGGCCAGCCGAATGCTGGCGTGTCGTTCGAGCTGGATGCGATTGCCGCCGTGGTACTGGGCGGGGCATCGATTGCCGGTGGGCGCGGAGTGATCGTCGGCACGCTGCTGGGCGCCATGCTGCTCGGCGTATTGAACAACGGCCTGAACATGCTCGGCGTCTCGCCTTACGTGCAGAGCGTGATCAAGGGCGCAATCATTTTGCTGGCGATCTTTATCAGCCGTCAGCGCCATCGATGAACACTGATCCACACAGGACGAACACCATGGACAAGCACACAGAGATGCAAGCCGTCGTCTGCCACGGCCCGAAAGACTACCGCCTGGAGCGCATCGGCAAACCCCGGGCGCGCGCCAATGAACTGGTGATCCGTATCGCCGCGTGCGGTATCTGCGCCAGCGACTGCAAGTGCCATTCCGGCGCGGCGATGTTCTGGGGCGGCGACAACCCCTGGGTCAAGGCGCCGGTGGTGCCGGGCCACGAATTTTTCGGCTATGTGGTGGAGGCGGGCGAGGGCGCCGAGGAACACTTCGAAGTGGCGGTGGGGGACAAGGTGATCGCCGAGCAGATCGTGCCGTGCGCCAAGTGCCGTTTCTGCAAGTCGGGCAAATACTGGATGTGCGAAGTGCACAACATCTTCGGCTTCCAGCGTGAAGTCGCCGAGGGCGGCATGGCGCAGTACATGCGCATTCCCAAGACCGCCATCGTGCACCGGATTCCCGAGTCAGTGTCGCTGGAAGACTCGGCGCTGGTCGAGCCGATGGCCTGCTCGATCCACACGGTCAACCGTGGCGATATCCAGCTCGATGACGTGGTGGTGATTGCCGGCGCCGGTACCCTGGGCCTGTGCATGGTGCAGGTGGCGGCGCTGAAGACGCCGAAGAAACTGGTGGTGATCGACATGGTGGACGAGCGCCTGGCGTTGGCGAAGAAGTTCGGTGCCGATGTGGTGATCAATCCGTCCCGCGACAACGCCCGCGAGATCATCAACGGCCTTACTGATAAATACGGCTGCGACGTGTACATCGAGACCACCGGCGTACCGGCCGGCGTCACCCAGGGCCTGGACCTGATCCGCAAGCTCGGGCGTTTCGTCGAGTTCAGCGTGTTCGGCGCCGAGACCAGCGTGGACTGGTCGATCATCGGCGACCGCAAGGAGCTGGACGTACGCGGCGCCCACCTCGGCCCGTATTGCTACCCGATTGCCATCGACCTGTTCGAACGCGGCCTGGTCACCTCCCAGGGCATCGTGACCCATGACTTCCCGCTGGATGACTTTGCCGAAGCCTTCGAGCTGGCCAACTCCACGAAGTCGATCAAGGTCTTGTTGAAGCCGGTGCTCTGACCATGGACTACGTGATCGGGGTCGACATCGGAACCCAGAGCACCAAGGCGCTGCTGGTGGATGCCCACGGCACGCTCATCGCCCAGCACAGCCAGGGGTATCGCGTGGATACCCCGAAAGTGCGCTGGGCCGAGCAATGGCCGCAGGTCTGGTTGGCGGCGGTCGAGGCGTGCGTGGCGCAGTGCATGGTCAAGGCCGGTGTGGAGAAGGTGCAGGTCAAGGCGCTGTGCATCAGCAGCCTGTATGGCGGTTCGGGGATTGCGGTGGATGCGCAGATCACCCCGTTGCACCCGTGCCTGATCTGGATGGACCGGCGCGCTGGCGAGCAGGTGCAGTGGGTGCGTGAGCACATGGACCTGGAGCGGCTGTTCGCGGTCACCGGGAATTCGGTGGACAGTTACTACGGCTTCACCAAGATGCTCTGGCTCAAGCAGTATCGGCCTGAGGTGTGGGCCAATACGCACTATTTGCTGCCGCCCAACAGCTACATCAACTGGTGCCTGACCGGCGCGCTGGCGGTGGACCACAGCAGCGCCGGCAATATCGGCGGTGTCTACGATGTGGCTGCGCGCAATTGGTCGGGCGAGATGCTCGATGCGCTGGGCATCCCGCACTCGATGATGCCCGAGCGGTTGGTGTATTCCGGTGAAGTGGTGGGCGGTCTGCTGGAAGACTGGGCCGCCCGCCTGGGCTTGCAGGCAGGCACGCCGGTGCTCGCCGGTGGCGTGGATGCGGCCATGGCGACCCTGGCCGCAGGCGTCACCCAACCGGGCAACCATGTGGCGATGATCGGCACCAGCATGTGCTGGGGCTACCTCAACCAGCAGGTCGACGCGCACCACGGGTTGGTGAGCATGCCTCACGTCTATAACGGCCATCGCGACCTGTACATCTTCGGCGGCGCGATCACCGCCGGGGCGTCGGTCAGCTGGTTTCGCGAGCAGTTCTGCCAGGCCGAGGAGCAACAGGCCCGGGCCACCGGCCAGGACAGCCTGGCGCTGCTGGAACAGGGCGCGATGGCGATCCCGGCTGGCAGCGAGGGCCTGCTGTTCCTGCCGTACCTGATGGGGGAGCGCAGCCCGGTATGGGATGACCGCGCCAGTGGCAGTTTTGTCGGGTTGAACCTGTATCACACGCGCCTGCACCTGTACCGCGCCGTGCTCGAAGGGGTGAGTTTTGCCCTGCGCCACAACATCGAAGCCGGCACCCAGGGCGCGCATTCCCTGGACCCGCGTTTGATCGTGGTGGGCGGTGCGAGCCATTCGGATCTGTGGATGCAAATCATCGCGGATGTGACGCGCTACCCGGTGTACACCCTTGTCCAGGAAGTCGAAGCAGCGCTCGGGGCCGCGTTGTTGGCGGCGCATACGGTGGGGATGGTCAGTGATGGGCAGATGGACAAGGGCTGGGTGCAGTTGACGCTGCGCGCACAGCCCAAGCGCGAGAACGTCGCGATCTACGACCAGGGGTTTACCGAATATCTAAAGCTGTACCCAGCCCTGAAACCGATCATGCACACCCTGCAAGCTACCTGACCCAACACTGTCCAAATGTGGGAGGGGGCTTGCCCCCGATGGCGTTGGGTCAGTCACAGCTGCATTGGCTGACACGCCCTCATCGGGAGCAAGCCCCCTCCCACAGGGGTTCTTCATTGTTTCGGGAATTTCACTATGCAGCTTCGACTTCAGGCACCTCGGCCCCACCTGATTCAACACCGTCCAAATGTGGGAGGGGGCTTGCCCCCGATGGCGGTGGGTCAGTCACAGCTGCATGGGCTGACACGCCCTCATCGGGAGCAAGCCCCCTCCCACAGGGGTTCTTCATTATTTTGGGAATTCATTTATGCAGGCCAGCTTTGACTTCACCCGTCACCGTATCCTCGTCACCGGCGCCAGCAGTGGCATCGGTCGCGAGATCGCCCGGCAGCTCATCCTCAGCGGCGCTGAAGTATTCGCCCTGGGCCGCGATGCTCAAGCTTTGGCCGAATTAGGCTGCCATACCCTGAGCCTGGATATCGCCGACAGCGCGGCCCTCGATAAAGCATTGCAAGACTTGCCGCCCCTGCACGGCCTGGTCAACTGTGCCGGCATTTCACGCCTGGAGCCCGCCGTTTCCATCAGCGCTGCGGCCTTCGACCAGGTGATGAACGTCAACGCCCGCGCCGCTGCGCAGGTGGCCAGCCGTGTCGCGGCGAGGATGATCGAGGCGAGCATCGCCGGCAGTATCGTCAACGTGTCCAGCCAAGCCTCGCTGGTGGCCCTGGATGATCACCTCGGCTACTGCGCCTCCAAGGCCGCGCTGGATGCGATCACCCGCGTGCAGTGCGCTGAATGGGGCCGCTTCGGCATTCGCGTCAACAGCGTCAACCCCACCGTCACGCTCACGCCGATGGCGACCATGGCCTGGTCGGATCCGGCCAAGCGCGATCCGGCGCTGGCCGCGATTCCCCTCGGCCGTTTTGCGCTAACCGTGGAAGTGGCGTTGCCCGTGCTGTTCCTGCTCAGCGATGCCGCCAGTATGATCAGCGGCGTGAGCCTGCCCATCGATGGTGGCTATACCAGCCGCTAGCCGTTCTCCAGCTGCCCGGCAATAACCACCTTGTCCCGTGGTTTGTGCGGGTCTTGCAGGCGATCAAGCAGCAGGCGCACCGCGCTGCTGCCAGCCAGGGATGCGTCGTGGGCCACACAGGCGATGGGCACACCGAAAATATCGGCGAAGGGCAGGCGGTCGATGCCGCAGATGGTCAGGCTGTCATGGGCGATGTTGTGCATGCGCAACGCGCGCAGGGCGCCGAGGGTGATCAACTGGTTGAAGCCCATGATCGCGTCCGGCGCCGAGTGCGCGGCGAGGTAGTCGAGGGTGTGCAGGTAGGACGGCATCAACGTGTAGTCCCCGGCTTGCACTTCGACCTGCACCTGGGGATGTCCGGCGAGCACTTCGCGCAGGCCCTTGAGGCGCTCCACGGTGATGCGCGAGTGCTCGGGGCCGGTCAGCACCAGCAGGCGCTCAAGGTTCGGGGTTTGGCGCAACAGGTACTGCGCGGCCTGGATGCCGCTGTGGTAGTTGTCGAGCACCACGCGGCTGAATGGGCTGTCATGCAGCGTGCGGTCAAGCAGCACCACCGGCGTCTTGCCGTTGCCCAGGCGCTCGAGATAGTCGGGCTGGTAGCTCGGCTCATCGGAGACCGGCGACAGGATGATCCCTGCCACGCGATACCCCAGCAGGGTATCGACGGCCTTGCTTTCCAGTTCTTCCAGCTCATCGGTGTCCACCAGCATGATGGTGTAGCCGTGTTTTTTCGCTTCGCGGGAAATCGCCTTGATCATCTCGCTGTAGAACGGGTTGTCTACCGACGCGGTGATCACACCGATGATCAGGCTTTCACTGCGCTTGAGCCCGCGCGCGAAGGCGTTGGGCACGTAGTCGAGCTCGCGCGCCACTTCCAGAATGCGCGCCAGGGTGGCGGGTTTGACCAGGTCAGGTTTGCTCAGCGCCCGGGACACGGTGATGGTGGTCATGCCCACCCGTTTGGCGATGTCGCTGATGGTGACGGACTTTTTCTTGTTCATCGGTAAGGCTGCGAGAGGAAACACCCGCAGGCTAGCATGCGCGCAGGGGCAGGGTGCTTCAAATCAGCGGGTCCCAGCGTTGCGACCAATCACCTTCGGCCTTGACCACCTCGCGCAACAGCGTCAATGCCTGCTGCAGCACCGCCGAGTCCCGTGCCCGCGAGTACACCAGGTAAGTCGGGAAACTGAACTCCGGCGCCTTGGCCACGCGCTGCATCACGCCGCTGTCCAGGTAACTCTGCACCACCCGCGTGCGGAAATACCCGGCGCCGCCGTTCTCGAGGATGTACTGCAACGCCAGCGGCCCCAGGTTGAAACTCACGGCGGCGCGTGCCCGGTCGGGCAGGGCGGCGTCGTGCTGCTGGCGAAAGCCTGGGCCCCAATCGATATACACGTAGGGCTCGGGCTTGCTCGCCAGTTGCACCAGGATCAGTTTTTCTTCCAGCACCTGCTCCACCTGCAAGCCCGGCCAGTACTGCGGCTGGAACACCAGCGCGGCGTCGAGCACCCCCAGTTCCAACTGGCGCAACAGGTACTCGCCTTCACGCACTTCAGTGCGCAGCGCGTGCCCCGGTATCCGCTCGCGCAGCGCCTTGGCCCAGCCGAGCATCAACGGGTTGCACAGGCTGACTTCGCCGCCGATATGCAGCACATTGCGATAGCCATCGGGCAACGGCAGGTCACGGCGTGCCGCTTCCCAGGTTTGCAGCAACTGGTTGGCGTACACCACGAAGGCCTCGCCATCGGCGGTCAGCCTGGCCCCGGCGCGATTGCGCACGAACAGCGTACTGCCCAGCTGGTTTTCCAGGTTTTTCACCCGTGCGGTAATGGCGGTCTGGGTGACGTGCAATTTCTCCGCCGCCGCGGCCAGGCTGCCGCAGCGGGTGATTTCGAGGAAGGTGCGTGCCAGTTCGATGTCCATGAAGCCCCCCGGGAATGAATGGAGGGCATTGTAGTGGAATGCGGTCAAAACTGTGGGAGGGGGCTGGCTCCCGATGGCGGTGGGTCAGCTAGGGATGTAGTGGCTGACACACCGCCATCGGGAGCAAGCCCCCTCCCACATTGGATCTACAGTGTTCCGGTGATTGGGGCTTGCAGGTGTTGGGTGGGGAATGCCTTGGCGTAGGCGTGGCACACCCTCAACACCTGCTCATCGGCAAACCGCGCGCCCACCACATGCAGCCCCACCGGCAGCCCATTCGCCGCCAGCCCGCACGGCACCGACGCGGCCGGTTGCTGGGTGAGGTTGAAGGGGTAGGTGAACGGCGTCCACTGCGTCCATTCCTCCAGGCCCGAACCCGGCGGGACGGTATGCCCGGCCTCGAACGCGGTGATCGGCATCATCGGTGACACCAGCACGTCGTAGTGCTCATGGAACGCCGCCATCCGCGCGACCAGCGCCGCACGGGCTTCCAGGGCCGCATTGAAATCATCCAGGCTCAAGCGCTCGCCCCGTTGCGCGATGCGCAGCAGGCCGGGGTCCAGCAGCTGTTTTTGTGCATCGCTCATGCTGCGAGTCAAGCGCGCGGCGCCGGCGGCCCACAAGGTGCTGAAGACTTCCAACGGGTCGCTGAAACCGGGGTCGATCTGTTCGACATGGGCGCCCAACTGCACCAGGCCATCGACCGCTGCGGCGACCACCCTGGCCACCTGCGGGTCGACATCCACGTAACCCAAGGTGGGGCTGTAGGCGACGCGCAATCCCTTCAGGTCGTTACCTGGCGTCAGCCACGGCGTGGTCCTCGGCGCACCGATCAGCCCGTCCCGCACGTCCGGCTGCGCCACGGCCTGCAGCATCAGTACGCTGTCTTCCACGGTGCGCGTCATCGGGCCCAGGTGCGACAGGATCGTCATCGAGCTTGCCGGCCATTGCGGCACATAACCAAAGGTCGGCTTGATGCCAAAGGTGCCGGTGAACGCACAGGGAATCCGGATCGAGCCGCCCGCGTCGCTGCCCTGGTGCAGCACGCCGAGGTTCAGCGCCGCTGCCGCCCCGGCGCCACCGGACGAACCGCCCGCCGTGGTGCGGGTGTCCCAGGGGTTGCGCGTGATGCCGTACAGCGGGTTGTCGGTGACGCCTTTCCAGCCGAACTCCGGGGTGGTGGTCTTGCCCAGCAGCACCGCGCCGGCCTTGCGCATGAAGGCGGTGAAGGGTGCATCGACGTCCCACGGCCCTTCGGCGGACGTGGTGCGCGAACCCTTGCGGGTGGGCATGCCCATCGTCAAGGTCAAGTCCTTGATCGAGGCCGGCACGCCATCCAGCGCGCCGCAGGGCTGGCCTTTGAGCCAGCGTTGCTCGGCGGCGCGTGCCGCATTCAACGCACCTTCCGGGTCCACATGGCAGTAGGCATTCACCTGCGGGTTATAGCGCTCGATACGCAACAGCGCGTCCTCGGTGACCTCCACCGGCGACAAGCTCCTGTCGCGAAAATGCTGCAGCAGTTGCACCGCCGTCAGTTGGCCGATTTCGCTCATGGCTGGGCTCCCTGTGCGGCATTGACCATGGCGCGCAGCAGCACCGCGCAACCCGCCGCCAGGTCATCCGGCGCGGCGTTTTCGATTTCGTTATGGCTGATGCCGCCTTCACACGGCACAAAGATCATCCCGGCCGGGCCCAGTTCGGCGACGAAGATCGCGTCGTGCCCGGCGCCGCTGACGATATCCATATGGCTCAGGCCCAAGGCCTTCGCGCCGTCGCGCACGGCGTTCACGCAGGTGGGGTTGAAGTCCAGAGGCGGGAAGTCGGCGGTGGGGGTCAGTTCGAACGTCAAGCCGTGCCGGGCGGCGCTGGCTTCGATCACGCCGCGCACTTCGTCGACCATGGCGTGCAGCTTGTCCGCATGCAGGTGGCGCAGGTCGAGGGTCATGTGCACCTGGCCGGGAATCACATTGCGTGAGCCGGGGTGCAGGCTCAGGCACCCGACGGTGCCGCAGGCGTGAGGCTGCTGCTGATGGGCGATGCGGTTGACTGCGCTGACCACCTCGGCGGCGCCCACCAGGGCGTCCTTGCGCAGGTGCATCGGCGTCGGCCCGGCATGGGCTTCGACGCCGGTAAGGGTCAGGTCGAACCATTTCTGGCCCAGGCAACCCATCACCACGCCGATGGTGGTGGCCTGGTCCTCCAGCACCGGGCCCTGTTCGATATGCGCCTCGAAATACGCGCCCACCGGATGGCCCAGTACAGGGCGGGAGCCGGCATAACCGATGCGCTGCAATTCTGCGCCCACCGACAGGCCATGTTCGTCCTGTTTATCGAGGGTGTCCTGCAGGTCGAACTTACCGGCGAATACCCCGGAGCCCATCATGCACGGCGGGAAGCGCGAGCCTTCTTCGTTGGTCCACACCACCACTTCGATGGGGGCTTCGGTTTCGATCTGCAGGTCGTTCAGGGTGCGGATCACTTCCAGGCCGGCCATCACCCCGTAGCAGCCATCGAACTTGCCGCCGGTGGGCTGGGTGTCGATGTGGCTGCCGGTCATCACCGGGGGCAGGGCGGAATTGCGCCCGGCGCGACGGGCAAAGATATTGCCGATGGCGTCCACAGTCACGCTGCACCCGGCGGCCTCGCACCACTGCACGAACAGGTCACGGGCCTGGCGGTCCAGGTCGGTCAGGGCCAGGCGGCACACGCCGCCTTTGGCCGTGGCGCCAAGCCGGGCCAGGTCCATCAAGGATTGCCACAGGCGGTCGCGATCGATCAGCGGGGCGTTGCTGGTTAGCGGTTGCGCAAAGCTGTTCATGAGCATTCTCCGGTCAGGCACTCAGGGCCAGGTAGCGGTTCTTGATGGTCGGGTCGGCGCGAAAATCTGCGGCGCTGCCTTCGTACACCACGCGGCCCTGTTCGAGTACGTAATGGCGGTCGGCAAGCTTGTCGCAGACCATCAGGTTCTGTTCCACCAGCAACACGGGCAGGCCGTCGTCCTTGACCTTGCGCAGGATCTTCACCAATTCGTCGACGATCACCGGGGCCAGGCCTTCGGTAGGTTCATCGAGGATAAGCAGCTTGGGGTCGTTAAGCAGCGCGCGGGCGATGGCGAGCATCTGCTGCTCGCCGCCGGAGAGTGCATGGCCGGCGTTCTTGCGCCGCTCCTTGAGGCGCGGGAACATGCCGTACACATCCTCCAGCTGCCAGCGGCTGGTCTTGCGGGCAGCGATGCGCAGGTTTTCCTCGACGCTGAGCAGGCGGAAAATCCCACGGTTCTCCGGCACCAGTGCCAGGCCCTGGCGGGCGATTTGGAAGATCTTCTGGCCCACCAGCGCCTGCCCGTTGAAGTGAATCTGGCCCTGGCGCGGGCAGATGATGCCCAGGATGCTGCGCAAGGTCGTGGTCTTGCCGGCGCCGTTGCGCCCGAGCAGCGTCACCAGTTCGCCGGGGTTGACGGTCAATGACACGCCTTCGAGCACGTGGCTCTTGTCGTAGTAGGAATGGATATTCTCGACGATCAGCATCAGGCGGCCTCTCCCAGATAAGCAATGCGCACACGTTCATCGGCGCGCACGAATTCCGGCGTGCCTTCCACCAGGATCTGCCCGTGGCTCATCACGGTGATGCGTTGGCTGATGGACATGACGATGCTCATGTTGTGTTCGATCAGCAGCACCGTGTGGTCGCGGCCCAGATCGCTGATCAGTTGGGTCATGATCGGAATGTCATCGATGCCCATGCCCGAGGTGGGCTCGTCGAGCATCAGCAGTTTGGGCCTGGAGCAGATCGACATACCCACTTCCAACACCCGCTGCTGGCCGTGGGACAACTCGCCGGCCAGGGTGTCGGCGCGAGCGGTGAGTTGCAGGCGCTCGAGCACCTGGTCGGCCATCTCCAGGTGTTCGCGCTTGCTGTCCACGCGGCGCCAGAAGTTCAGGGCGCGCGCACCGTCACGGCCCTGGGCGGCCAGGCGCAGGTTTTCGCGCACGCTGAGGTTCTGGAACAGGCTGGTGAGCTGGAACGAGCGCGCCATGCCCAGGCCGACGCGGGCGTGGGCCGGTTTGCGCATCAGGTTCCTGCCGTCGAAGTGGATCGCACCGGCGGTGGCCTGACGCTCACCGGTGAGGCAGTGGAACAGGCTGGTCTTGCCCGCGCCGTTGGGGCCGATGATGGTGTGGATGGTGCCGGTCTCGACCTTGAGGTTGACGCCATTGACTGCATGGAACGCGCCGTAGGCCAGTTCCAGGTCTTGGGTTTGCAGCAGGATGCTCATAGCACGTCCTCCTTGGTGACGACGCTGGGCTTGCGACTGGCGCGTACTTTTTCGTACAGCGCGGCCAACCCGCCCCACAGACCGCCGCGCATGAAGATCACCACCAGGATCAGAATCACCCCCAGCAGCATCAGCCAGCGCGGCCACAGGTCCGACAGGAAATCCCCCAGCAGCACGATGGAACCGGCGCCCAGCAACGAGCCGAACAACGAGCCGGTGCCGCCGACGATGGTCATGATCAGGATGTTCTCGGACATCGCCAGGTCGATGTTCGACAGCGGCACAAAGTGCAGCAGCATCGCGTACAGCGCCCCGGCGATACCGGTGACCGCGCCCGACAACACAAACACCAGGATCTTGAAATGCCGCGTGTCGTAGCCGATGGCCGAGGCGCGGGTTTCGTTTTCGCGGATCGCCATCAAGGTGCTGCCGAACGGCGAGGCGATCACCCGGCGCGCGCCGATAAAAATCAGTAGGAACAGCACGGCGACAAAGCCGTAGAAGGCGCGTGCATCGGCCAGCGACAGCAGCACCGTGTCACCGATACGAATCTCCGGGCGCGGCACGCTGAGCAGGCCGTTGTCGCCGCCGGTCCAGTCGCTCAGGGTGTAGGCGACAAAGTAAGCCATCTGGCTGAAGGCCAGGGTGAGCATCACGAAGTAGATGCCGGTGCGGCGGATGGCCAGGGCACCTACCAGCAACGCCAGGAAACCGCCAACGACGGCGGCACCGAGCAACGCCGTGAACAGGCCCCATTGCAGGTGGATCATCAGCAACGCCGCGCAATACGCACCGGCACCAAAGAAAATGCCTTGGCCGAACGACAACAGCCCGGTGTAGCCCAGCAACAGGTTGCAGGCCAGGGCGGCCATGGCAAAGATCAGGATTTCGCTGGCCAGGGTGGCCGAGGGCAAAACCAACGGCAGGCCGATCAGCACCGCCACGACCCACAGCAACATGGCGCGCGATTGCGTCTTGGCAAACGGCAGGGGATTTTTCTCGCTCATGTCAGGCTCTCCCGAACAGGCCGTAGGGGCGTACCAGAATCACCACGGCCATCGCGCCGTAGATCATCAGGCTCGCACCCTGGGGCCAAAGTGTGGTCATCAGGCTTTGCACCACGCCCACCAGCAAACCGCCGACCAGCGCGCCGCTGAACGAACCCATGCCGCCGATCACCACCACCACGAAGGCGATGCCGAGAATCTCCGGGCCCACGAACGGCTGCGCACCCCGCAACGGCGCGAACAGCACACCGGCCATGCCGGCCAGGCCAACGCCGAGGGCGAAGGTCATGGAGAACAAACGGAAGATATTGGTGCCCAGCAGCGATACGGTTTCGGTGCTCTCACTGCCGGCGCGTACCAGCGCGCCGAAGCGCGTGCGTTCCAGCAGCAGCCACAGGCCCAGGCCCACCACCGCAGAAAACACGATGAGGAACAGGCGGTAGTAGGGGTAGACGAAATCGCCCACCACCAGCACCCCGCGCAGCAGTTCCGGCACCGCGACGCTCTTGCCCACCGGGCCCCAGATCATCACGCTGGCTTCCTGGATGATCAACGCGATGCCCAGCGTTACCAGAATCTGGAACATGTGCGGCAAGTGATAGATGCGTTGGATCAGCAGGCGCTCGATCACCCACGCCAGCGCAGCCACCACCAGCGGCGCGACCAGCAGCGCCAGCCAGAAGCTACCGGTGAGGCTGACAGCGGTGTAGCAGATATAGGCGCCCAGCAGGAAGAACGCGCCATGGGCGAAATTGACGAAGTTGAGCAGCCCGAAAATGATCGTCAGCCCGACCGCGATCAGGAAGTAGATCATTCCCAACCCGAGGCCGTTGAGTATCTGGAACAGGTAAAGATTAAGCATGCGCAAGCCCTCAGCAGGAAGCCGGTGCGATATTCAGGGAATCAGGCGAGCGTGCAGCCCGTGGCTTCCACCGGCGGGAAGGACTGGCCGGCGCTGAGCACCTTGGCCAGGTCGTCCTTGTCGGTCATATCGGCGGCGGCCTTGCCGATCAGCAGGTAGTAGTCCTTGATCACCTGATGGTCGCCGGCGCGGATCGATTCCTTGCCGGTCGGGCCTTCATAACTCAGGCCCTGCAGGGCCTTGGCCACGGTCGGCCCGTCGAAGCTGCCGGTGGCGACGATGGTCTCGAGCATCACCTTGGTGCTGATGTAGTCGGCGGCGAGCGGGTAGGTGGGGTTGATGCCATATTTGGCCTGGGTCAGCTTGACCAACTCGCGGTTGAGCGGCGTATCAACCTGGTGCCAGTACTGCGCGCCGAGGTACACGCCTTCGAGAATGTCGCTGCCCAGTTCCTGGAACTGGTCGAGGCCGGCGGACCACACCAGCAGCACCTTCATGCGTTCCTTGATGCCGAAATTTACCGCCTGGCGCAGGGTGTTGGATGACTGGCTGCCAAAGTTGAGCAGCACCAGTACATCGGGCCTGGTGGAGATGGCGTTGGTCAGGTAGCCGGAGAATTCCTGCTCCTGCAAGGAGTGGTAGCTGTTGCCGACGTGTTCCAGGCCATGTTCCTTGAGTACGTTTTTCGCGCCTTCGAGCAAGGCTTCACCGAACACGTATTGCGGGGTGATGGTGTACCAGCGCTTGGCGTCCGGCAGCAGCTTGATCAGCGGCACCAGGGTTTCGCGGATGGCGCCGTAGGTGGGCACCGACCAGCGAAACGTGGCCTTGTTGCAGTCCTTGCCGGTGACTTCATCAGCGCCCACCGGGGTCATGAACACGCCGCCGACCTTGTCGACTTCCTTGGCCACTGCCAGGGCCGACGAGGACAGCGTGCAGCCCTGGAAGAACCGCGCGCCGTCCTGCTGGATCGCTTCCTGCACCTTGCGCACCGCCTTGCCGGCATTGCCCTCGGTGTCGATGACCTTGTAGTTCAACGGGCGGCCGAGTACTTGCGGGTGCTGCTCCACCGCCAGGCGCGAACCCATGTCGGCAAACTTGCCATAGCTGGCAAAGGCGCCAGACATGGACTTGAGGCCGTAAAAGGTAAAGGGCTCGGCGGCGAATGCCGCACGCACGCTCAGCGGGAGGCTGAGGGCGGAGGCGAAGGTGAGACTGGCTTTCAATAACGTACGACGCTGCATGGGGTGACTCCCTGGTTTAGTTATTGGCAGGAGCGGCAAGGGCGATACGGTGGAGCAAGGGCCTGTGGGCAGGCGTTTTTTATTGAGGTGACGCGGGTCTATCGATTGGAATGCAAATCCCAATGTGGGAGGGGGCTTGCTCCCGATGACTGAGTGTCAGGCACTGCATCAGGTGGCTGATCCACCGCTATCGGGAGCAAGCCCCCTCCCACATTGGATTTGTGGTGTTTGGGTTAAGAGTGATCGAACTCCAGCAGGAAGTGCGGACTGACCTGGCCTTCCAGCGCGGTCATGTGGTGTTCGGCATCGCACATGTGTTCATGCATCAAGCTGCGCACCGCGCTTTCATCCCCGGCACGAAAGGCGATCAGCAATTGCTTGTGGTAGTCGAGGTTGGCCGCATCGAACTGTTTGCGCTTGGGCTTGTAGGCTTTTTTCAGCACCACCAGGTCGCGCAGCAGGTCGTTGAGGAACTGCGCCATGAAACCGAGCAGCGGGTTGGGGCAGGCCTTGGCCAGCAGGTTGTGAAATTCCAGTTCCGCCAGACGCTGTTCGCGCTGGCCGGCTTCGCTGTCTTCGGGGGCGCTGCAAAAGTCCACGTTGTCCTGCAAGGCCTGGTAGTCGCTCTCGCTCAAGCGCCCGAGCACCGACAGCGCCAGCTCCACCTCGATGACCTTGCGCAGTTGATACACCTGCCCGCCGTCCAGGTGCTGGAAGTGCAGGTAGTTGCGCAGTGCGCGGCTGGCGGGTTCGGTGCCGGCCTGGTTCAGGTAGGCGCCGCCACTGGGGCCGGTGCGCGTGCTCACCAGGCCTTCGACTTCCAGCGCCTTGAGCGCTTCGCGGGCCGAGCCCTTGGAGCACTGGAAGCTTTCCATCAGCTCACGTTCGGTGGGCAGGCGGTCGCCGGGCTTCAAGGCGTCGGTGACGATGGAGCGCTTGACCGACTCGACGATCACATCGGACAGCTTCTGGCGCTTGCGGCGTAGCGGACGACTCAGCATGGTTTCGATTTATCGTATTAATGCGGATAAATAGCACTTAATAACGATCGGGCCGCAGCGTCAACGCAGGGTGTCGTTTCTGGCATCAACAGGTCGTAAACGTCAGGGTCAGTCCCAGCCGCCACGGTCCAGGCAGCGTGTGTGCGTCGGTGGCTGTTTGCCGTAAGCCAGAAAATCACCAAGCCAGCGGCTGACACAGCCGTCACCGCTGGCCTGGGCGGGTTCCTTGAGCAGCAGCAGCTCGACGCCGGAAGCCACAGGTTCCCCGCGCCCGGCGTTGACCAGCACCATGCGCGCGATGCGTTCGGGAAACAGCGTGCCATAGCGGTTGCCCAGTCGCGCCGCGTCGGCATTGCCGACGTAGTTGAGTTGGGCCTCGCCCAATTGCACACGGACATACTCTATATCCCGCGCCGCCTGTTCGACGGCGGCGGCCTGTTGCAGGTCGCGGGGGCTCAGTTCGATCACGTCGTAGCGGTCGACTAACGTGCGGTAAGCCTGGGTGGCATAAGACTCCCAGCGGCTGACGAGATGCAGGGCAAAGGTGGCGTTTTTAGCTGCACGCGGGTCGCCGGACTGGATAAACACCACGCCCTCACGGTTGAGCGGGTCGCGTGCGCCGACGCGTGTCACCCTCAGGCGCAGGCGGCCGCGGCTGGGTGCAGCATGGTCGCGGGGCACCGTCACCTGGCCGCATTGGGTGCGCGCGAGGACTTCGGGGTCGAGCCGTTCAAACGCCGGGAAGGGGCAATCCAGTAACCAGTCAATGGCGGTGGGCGTGATCAAGGGGTCGGCCAAGGCCAGGTGGGCGATCAGCCAGGCGCCAAGGCAAACCAGGCATTTTCCAACAACGCAGGGTTTCATTAAAAGGTCCTGGACGAGCCGTGTGAAGGCGGCTTTTTTACCAAGGACCTTGGGTCTAATAATGTAAGGCGATTAAACGGTTTGTGTACGAAACTGGAGTTTCGTTTATCAGATGTCGCTACTCCAGCCACCGCCCAGCGCTTTATACAACGCGATGCTGGCCTGCAAGCGCGACAGTCGCAGTTGCACGTTCAAGTCCTGGGCCGCGTACAAGGTGCGCTGGGTTTCCAGCACCGTGAGCAAATCCTCGGCACCGGCCTGGTAACGGCTTTCTGCGATCTGGAACGCGGTCTGTGCCTGTTGCAACTCCTCGGCTTGCCATTGGCGTTGCTGGTCCAGCCGGGTGATGCTGCTGAGGGCTTTTTCCACGTCGGCAAAGCCGTTGATGATCGCCCCTCGGTAGGTGTGCAGCAGCTCATCCTGGCGCGCACGGGCCTTGTCGCGTTCCGCGCTTAAACGACCGTTGTTGAAGATCGGGGCCACCAGGCCCGAGGTCAGGGTGTAGAACGGGCTGCGCAGGATGTCGTCGGCTTTGTACGCGCCCGAACCCAGGGTCGCGCCCAGGGTGACGGCAGGCAACATCGCCGCACGGGCCACGCGCACATCGGCGCTCGCCGCCGCCAGCTGTGCCTCGGCCTGGGCCAGGTCGGGGCGCCGGCTCAATAACTGGCTCGGCACGCCGGGCCCGATGCTTGGCCAAGTCAGTGCCTGGAACGCCTCGTTGCCCAGCGCCAGCGCCTGCACGGGCTGGCCGAGCAACGCGGCAAGGGTGATCCGCGAATCTTCGGCCAACTGCTCGATCAGCGGCAGTTGCCGTTGCTGGCTGGCCACCAGGCTTTTCTGTTGCGCCAGCTCCAGGGCCGTGGCGGAACCGGCGTCGTAGCGGGTTTGCACCAGCTTCAGCACATTGCGCGCGTTCGCCAGGTTCAGCTCGGCGATCTGCACGCGCTGGCGCGCGGCCAGGGTTTGCGCGTAGCGGTCGGCCACGTTGCTGAGCAGGGTCAGCTCGACGTTGGCCTGGTCGAACTGGCTGGCCTGCAGGCTCTGCAGTGCACTGTCCCGTGCGGCGGCGCGGCCGCCCCAGAAGTCGAGTTCGTAGCTGGCCGTGAGGTTGGCGTCATAGCTGCTGACGGTTCTGTTGCTCTCGGTGGCGTTCAGGTCCGAGTTGCCGCTGCCGCGCAGCAGCTTTTCACGGCTGGCGGTGAGGTTGAACTTGACCTCGGGCAGCAGCGGCGCGCCGGCAATCACCGCCATTGCCTGCGCCTGGCGCACGCGGGCCATGGCGGCGGCAACGTCGAAACTGTCACGGCGCGCCTGGTCGATCAGGCGGTTGAGCGAGGGGCTGCCAAATTGTGTCCACCAGCGCTGGTTGGTGGCTTGGCTGGCCGCGCGCTCGGCGTATTGCCAGGCGGCGGGCGGCGCGATGCCGCTGTCGACGGCGGGCGCATTACCCGCACAGGCATTGAGCAACAGGCACAGGCTGAGCAGCGCCAGCGGCGGTGCGAGGGGTCGTTTATTCACTGGTCAACGCCTTAACCGGATCGAGCCGGGCAGCTTTACGGGCCGGCATAAAGCCGAATACGACACCGGTGACCAGCGCGCAGCCAAAGGCGCCGAGCACCGCCATCAGGGAAAACTGCACCGCCACCTCGGCCAGTACCAGCACGCCGCCCACCAGCAAGGCCAGGGCAATACCCAACAGCCCGCCGACCACCGAGAGCATCACCGCCTCGGTGAGAAACTGGCGCAGGATGTCGCGCTGACGGGCACCGGTGGCCATGCGGATGCCGATCTCGCGGGTACGTTCGCGCACGGTCATCAGCATGATGTTCATCACGCCGATGCCGCCCACCAACAGGGAAATTGCCGCAATCGAACCGAGCATCAACGACAGTGTGTTGGCCGTGCGCGCCTCGGCCTGGATCATCGCGGCGTTGTTGGTCAGGTGATAATCGTCCTTGCCCTGGTGCAGGCGCTTGAGCAACTGATCGATGGCCTGCTCGGCGGCGTTCACCCGGGTGGCGTCGGCGGCGGCAATCACCACGTATTCCGGGTTATAGCTGCCGAACAGGCGGATGCTGGCGGCGGAGTAGGGGATGGCAATGCGGTCATCACTGTCTTTGTTGCCCGAGCTGGAGCCTTTTTCCTGGAGCACGCCCACCACCTGGAACGGCACGTTTTCGATCAGGATGTACTGGCCGATGGGGTTGACCCGGCCTTTGAACAGCTTGTCCCGCACCCTTGCGCCGATCACGGCGACGGTGGCGGCGTTGCGTTCGTCGGCTTCGGTAAAGTAGCTGCCCTCGACCACCGGCCAGTTGAAGATGCTCGGAAACTGGGTGTCGTTGCCGCCGACATAGGCGATGTAGTCGATGTTGCCGAAACGCACGCCGGCTTCGGCGCCGTTGACCGGCATGATCCGTTTCACCTGGGGCAGGGTGGCCAGGGCGGCCACATCCTGGGGGGTGATGATGCCCAGGGGCGTACGCGGGTTGGGTGACGAACCACTGACATACAGGATGTTCGAGCCGAACGCGCCCATCTGCGCCATGACCTGGCGCTTGCTGCCTTCACCCACGGCCAGCATGACCACCACCGAGGCCACGCCAATAATGATTCCGAGCAGGGTCAGCGCGGTGCGAAAGCGGTTGATCCACATCACGCGCCAGGCCGCTTGCAATGCGTCGAGCAGTTCGGCCTTCCAGGCGCCGTTGTGTTCGGCGCCGTCGACCAGGCGCTGACGCAGGTCCACGGCTTGCAGCGCAGTGCTGTCCGCTTCGGCAGGCACGCAGGCCTGGGCGCCGGCCGAGTCGCTGATGATCAGGCCGTCGCGAATCTCGATGATGCGGTTGGCCCGTGCGGCCACTTCGCGGTCATGGGTGATCAGGATGACCACATGGCCCTGGCTCGCCAGTTCGTCGAGCAGGCTCATCACTTCGGCGCCGCTGTGGCTGTCGAGGGCGCCGGTGGGTTCGTCGGCGAGGATGATATGCCCGCCGTTCATCAGCGCCCGTGCGATGGACACCCGCTGCTGCTGGCCGCCGGAGAGCTGGTGCGGACGGTTGCCGGTGCGGTCGGCCAGGCCCAGGCGGGTGAGCAGGGCGGTGGCGCGGGCGTGCCGTTCGCTGGCACTGATGCCGGCATAGATCGCCGGCATCTCGACGTTTTCCTGGGCCGATGCCGACGGGATCAAGTGGTAGCCCTGGAACACGAAACCGAAGGCTTCGCGGCGCAGCCAGGCCAGTTCGTCGCTGCCCAGGTGGGCAACGTTTTCACCGGCGAACAGGTAGTCACCGTCGCTCGGGCGGTCGAGGCACCCGAGGATATTCATCAATGTGGACTTGCCGGAGCCGGACGCGCCGACGATGGCGACGAACTCCCCGGCATGGATCGCCAGGTCGATGCCACGCAGCACGTCGACCTGCGGGCTGTCGCCGCCGCCGTAGGATTTGCGGATGTGCTTGAGTTCGATCAGGGGCGTGGTCAATTCAACCCCCGCTGCTGTCGGCCGGGCCGATCAACAGGTGATCGCCTTCGCTGAGGCCATCCAGCACCTGGACGCGCAGGCGGTCGCTGACACCCAGGCGCACCGTGCGCTGCTCGATGCTGCCGTTCTTCGCCACCACGCGGGCGATTTGCGTATCCGCGTTGGGCGTGCCTTGCAGCGCAGCGACTGGCACGGTGAGGGCGTCCTTGACCTGGTTTGCGACGAAAAACACTTGGGTGGTCATTTCCGCCATCAGCGCGTTATCGGCGTTGTCCACGTCCAGCAGCACCGTGTACAGCACCACGCGGCCACTGCCGCTTTTGCTGGCGCTGCTCGGGCTGCCGCTGCCCTGGGTTTCGTTCAAGGGTTTGGGTGGAATTGGCAGGATCTGGCGCACGGTGCTGGTCCAACGCCGGCTGCCGCCGCTCAAGGTGGTGAAGTAAGCGCTCATACCGGGTTTGACGTGGCCGATATCCGCCTCGGAGACTTCGGCCCATACGGTCATCGGCGACAACCTGGCGATGCGCAGGATCAGCGGAGTTTGTTGTTGCGCGTTGAGCGTCTGGCCGACCCGCGCATCCACCGCGACCACGGTACCGGCCATCGGCGCATAGATACGCGTGTAACCCAGTTCCGCTTCGTCGCTGCGCAGGCTGGCCCGCGCCTGGCGGATCTGCGCCTGGAACATCTCGACCCGCGCCTGGGTCGCGCTCAGTTCGGCCTTGGCGGTTTGTACATCCTCTTCGCGCGTGGCGTTGCCGGCGCTCAAGCGTTGCTGGCGCTGGTACTTCTGGCGCGCCAATGCATGCTGGGCCTTCTGTTCCTGCAACTGCGCCGCAAGGTTTTCGATGGCGTAGCGGCTGGCATCGAGCTTGGCCTTTTGCGTCGAGGGGTCGATCTCTACCAGCAATTGGCCCTCCTTGACCTGGTCGCCGGCTTCGACGTGGATCTTCTGGATCTGCCCGGAAGCCTGGGCGCCCACATCCACATAACGCCGCGGTTGCAGGGTGCCCAGGGCCGTGACGCTGTTTTCGATATCGCCACGGGTGACGGTGACGGTGGCCAGGGTGTCGCGACCCGGCGCCAGGCCTTGCCAGGTGGCAAACGCAACGATGGGAATCAGGCACGCCACCACAAGCAGGGCGCGTCGGGCAGGTCGAGGGCGTTTCATGCGTAGGTTCCAGCCAGGAAAGATCGGGGCGCAGTCGCGCAGAGCTGACAGTTAAACGAAGAAAATGTCGCAGGATTTAGGCGGTTACACGCGCGGTTACAGCTCGCGCGGCGAAAAAAATCGGCCGTTGATGCGAGACTTCTTTAAAAGTAGATGAGAATTACTATAAATTGCACCTACTCAAACTGCCATCATCGATGGGCCTGTTCCTACCCGAACTGGCATCGTTAGCACCACGGCCATGGGGCCAGGAGTCATGTTGGAAAACTACTATCGTGAGCTGGTGTGTTTCCTCAACGCCAAGCTGGGCAACCGTCAGGTGGCCGAGGATGTGGTGCATGACGCGTATGTGCGGGTGCTGGAGCGTTCCAGTGACACCCCGATCGAACAGCCGCGCGCGTTCCTGTATCGCACCGCGTTGAACCTGGTGATCGACGGCCATCGGCGCAACGCCCTGCGCCAGGTCGAGCCGCTGGAGGTGCTGGACAGCGAAGAACGCTTCGCCCCGTGTTCACCCCACGCCAGCCACGACCAGGGCCAGCGCCTGGAGCTGCTCGAGCGCGCCCTGGCCGAGCTGCCGGCGGCCTGCCGCGACAGTTTCCTGCTGCGCAAACTCGACGGCCTGTCCCATCTGCAAATCGCCGAGCGCCTGAGCATTTCCCGCAGCCTGGTGGAAAAGCACATCGTCAATGCCATGAAGCACTGCCGGTCACGCATGCGTGAGTGGGAAGCCCACTGAAGCGGCATTAGTTAAATTTTATTTCACTGTCCTCGTTTCCTATCAACACACGGCCTGTTGTGCAGGCCATGAAGGTATTCCCGCCCCAACCGCCAAGGGGCTTATCCAGAGGACACTGGAATGACACAGGCAATTGCTTCGCCCGCGGTTCACGACCTGATCGGTATCGGCTTCGGCCCATCGAACCTGGCGCTGGCCATCGCCCTGCAGGAGCGTGAAAAGGCCCAGGGCAAACTGGACGTGCTGTTCCTCGACAAACAAGCCGACTACCGCTGGCATGGCAATACCCTGGTGACCCAGAGCGAACTGCAGATTTCCTTCCTCAAGGACCTGGTGACCCTGCGCAATCCCACCAGCCCGTATTCCTTCGTCAATTACCTGAAGGCCCACGAGCGCCTGGTGGACTTTATCAACCTGGGCACGTTCTACCCGTGCCGCATGGAGTACAACGACTACCTGCGCTGGGTCGCCGGGCAATTCCAGGCCCAGGCCCGCTACGGCGAAGAAGTGCTGGCCATCGAGCCGATCCTGCACCAGCAGCAGGTGGAAGCGCTGCGCGTGATTTCCCGTGACGCCCAGGGTGAACAGCATGTGCGCACCACGCGCGCGGTGGTGGTCAGCGCCGGTGGCACGCCGCGTATTCCCGAGGCGTTCAAGGCGCTCAAGGGCGACAGCCGGGTGTTCCACCATTCCCAGTACCTGGAGCGCATGGCCGGCCAGCCCTGTGTCGACGGCAAGCCGATGCGCATCGCGGTGATCGGCGGTGGTCAGAGCGCCGCCGAAGCCTTTATCGACCTCAACGACAGCTTCCCCTCGGTGCAGGTTGACCTGATCCTGCGCGGCTCGGCGCTCAAACCCGCCGATGACAGCCCGTTCGTCAATGAAGTGTTCTCGCCGGCCTTTACCGACCTGGTATTCCAGCAAGTCGGCGCCGAACGTGAGCGCCTGGTCGCCGAGTACCAGAACACCAACTACTCGGTGGTGGACCTGGACCTGATCGAACGCATCTACGGCATCTTCTATCGCCAGAAAGTCTCCGGTATCGCGCGCCAGGTGTTTCGCACCATGACCGTGGTCGAAAAGGCCACCCCCGGTCCGCTCGGCATCGAACTGACGTTGCGCAACAACGCTACCGGCGAAACCTGCGTGAATCACTACGACGCGGTAATCCTCGCCACCGGTTACGAACGCCAGATGCACCGCGAACTGCTCGCGCCGCTGGAGGCCTACATGGGCGACTTCGACGTGGCCCGCGACTACCGTATCGTCACCGATGAACGCTGCAAGGCGGGTATCTATATCCAGGGGTTCAGCCAGGCCAGCCATGGCTTGAGCGATACGTTGCTGTCGGTGCTGCCGATTCGCGCGGATGAGATTGCGGCGTCGTTGTATGCGCTGGACCATCACCGTGGCAAGGCGCGTTCGGTGCAGGACGTGCTGTTGGCTACTGCCAGCTGACCTGTCCCCCTGTAGGAGCGAGCTTGCTCGCGAAGAACGCAAGAGCGCCGCGTTAATCCAGACAAGGCGCGTTATCGTAGACGTTCTTCGCGAGCAAGGGCTAGCCGCCCGCCTCGCTCCTACAGACGGCACTTGTGACAAGGGGTGGCTGCTGATACTGTACAAAAAACCAGTATCGGTAGCTCTCCATGCAGTTGATCGAAAAACTCAGCATCCTCGCCGATGCCGCCAAGTACGACGCGTCATGCGCCAGCAGTGGCGCACCCAAGCGCAGCTCCGAAGGCAAGGCGGGGCTGGGTTCCACCGATGGCATGGGGATTTGCCACAGCTATACGCCGGACGGGCGTTGCGTGTCGCTGCTCAAGGTGTTGCTCACCAACTTCTGTCTGTACGACTGCCAGTATTGCGTCAACCGCCGTTCCAGCGATGTGCCCCGTGCGCGGTTCAGCCCGGAGGAGGTGGTCACCCTGACCCTGGACTTCTACAAGCGCAATTGCGTCAGCGGCCTGTTTCTCAGTTCCGGCATCATCCGTTCGGCCGACTACACCATGGAACAATTGGTGCGGGTCGCCAGGCTGTTGCGCGAAGAGCACGACTTTCGCGGCTATATCCACCTCAAGACCATTCCCGAAGCCGACCCGGCGCTGATCGCCGAGGCCGGGCGTTATGCCGACCGCCTGAGTGTGAATATCGAACTGCCCACCGATGCGAGCCTGCAAACCCTGGCGCCGGAAAAGCAGATCGTCTCGATCAAGCAGGCCATGCAGACCATCTACACCGGTGAGCAGACCGTGCTCAACGAACCCCGCGCGCCGCGCTTCGCCCCGGCCGGGCAGAGCACGCAGATGATCGTCGGCGCCGACGACACCGACGACAGCACCATCCTGCACGGTGCCGAAGCCCTGTATGGCAATTACAAGCTGCGCCGCGTGTATTACTCGGCCTTCAGTCCCATCCCCAACAGCCCGAAAAGCGTGCCCCTGGCCGCGCCGCCGTTGATGCGCGAGCATCGCTTGTACCAGGCCGATTTCCTGTTGCGCAGCTACGGTTTCAGCGCCAACGAGCTGTTCGAAGGCCCCGGCCACCTGGCTTTGGATATCGACCCCAAGCTGGCCTGGGCCCTGGAACATCGCGAGGTGTTCCCCCTGGACCTGAACCGCGCCGAACCGACCTTGATCGCGCGCATTCCCGGTATTGGCCTGCGTACCACCCAGCGCCTGGTCGACCTGCGCCGCGAACGCAAGATCCGCTTCGAAGACCTGGCGCGCATGCGCTGCGTGCTGGCCAAGGCCAAGCCGTTTTTCATCACCAGCGACTACCACCCCCAGCAAGCGGACACCACCAGCGTCTTGCTGCGCGAGCAGCTGCGCGATCGCCCGCAACCGCAACAGATGGGGTTGTGGGGATGATCAGCCTGGAATGCGACAACCTGTTCAGCACCTGGCGCGAACAGGCGCGCTGGCTGCTCAGCCATCAGGTCGACCCCAGCCAGGTGAGTTGGGGCGAAGCCGAGGTGGCGGATCTGTTTGCCACCGACGAGCCGATTCCGTCTGGGCCTGGCCCGTTCCAGGCGCGCATTCCCAAGGCGTTGCTGCCCCTGCTGGAATCGGCCGCCTGCTACCACGGCGACCAGCGCTGGAGTTTGCTGTACGAGGTGTTGTGGCGGGTCAGCCATGGTGATCGCACGGCGATGCTGGCCGGTGACAAGTTGGGCAGCGAGTTGCAGCGACGCATCAAGCAGGTCAGTCGTGAAGCCCACCACTTGCACGCGTTTGTACGGTTTATCGCATTGCCGCCGGGGGCAGGGCCGCAGCTGCCGGAGTACGTGGCCTGGCACGAACCGGCCCACGATATTCTGCAAAGCGCCAGCCAGCATTTTGTCGGGCGCATGGGCCGGCATCGCTGGATGATCGCAACGCCCCTGGACGGCGTGTATTACGACGGCGAGCAATTGATTCACCAACGCCAGTGCCCCGAGGCTTGGCAGCAACTGGCGCAGAATGTCGAGGACCCGCACAGCGCCATGTGGTTGACCTATTACAGCCACATCTTCAACCCGGCGCGGTTGAACCCCAAGGTGATGGAAGGGCATTTGCCGAGCCGATTCTGGAAGAACCTGCCGGAGGGCAAGTTGATTCCGGGGCTTATCAGCGAGGCGCGTACGGGCAAGCAGAAAGATGGGCAGGCCAAGCTGGTTGGTGCCAAGCCGGGCAA
Source organism: Pseudomonas sp. R4-35-07 (assembly GCF_003852235.1). Classification (NCBI taxonomy): domain Bacteria; kingdom Pseudomonadati; phylum Pseudomonadota; class Gammaproteobacteria; order Pseudomonadales; family Pseudomonadaceae; genus Pseudomonas; species Pseudomonas sp. R4-35-07. The sequence goes on along the minus strand of NZ_CP027732.1, from coordinate 3,670,123 downwards.
ACGAATTGCGGGCGGGCATGGTTAAAAAATGTGGGAGGGGCTTGCCCCCTCCAACATTGGTATTGTGGTGCTTGTTATAGCGCCGTCAGCCAGGAGCAAGCATGTCTACCGTCGTTCGTAATGCCCAAGCCTCAGATGCCGAGGGCATCAGCCAGGTCATCCTCGCCGCCTTGCACGGCAGCAACGCACGAGATTACCCGGCGGATGTGATCGCCCGCGTGGCGAGCAATTTTACACCCGAGGCGGTTTTGGAACTGCTCAAGCGTCGTGTGGTACTGGTGGCGGTAAGAGCGCAGGTGATCGTCGCCACGGCGGCCCTGGATGCCAACGTAGTGCGCTCGGTGTTCGTCAACCCTGCGCTGCAAGGGCAGGGCATTGGCCGGCTGCTGATGATCGAGATCGAGCTGCGCGCCCGTGAAGCCGGGGTGAGCGTGTTGAGTGTGCCGTCTTCGCTGACCGCCGAGCCTTTCTATAGCAAGCTGGGTTTTCATACCGTGCGCGATGTCTACCACGGCAACGAGCGCACGCTGGTCATGGAAAAGGCGCTGCTGTCTCGGCACCCCATCGGCCCGTATCGCGACCGCCAGCACCGTGCGCAGGTGGTTGCGTTATGGCAGGAAGCGTTCGGCTATGACACCGCGCATAACCTGCCGACCCTGGCGATTGATAAGAAGCTGGCGGTCAATGACGGGCTGTTCTTTGTCGCCACCGACAAAAAAACCGTGATCGGCACGATCCTCGCCGGGTACGACGGCCATCGTGGCTGGCTGTATTCGGTGGCGGTGCACGCCGACTATCGTCGCCACGGCCTGGGATCATCGTTGGTGCGTCACGCGGAACAGGCGTTGACGGCGCTGGGTTGCATGAAGATCAACCTGCAGATCACCAGCGGCAATGATGCGGTGGCGGGGTTTTACGAGGCGTTGGGGTATGGGGTGGAGCAGAGGATCAGCATGGGCAAGAAGATTGCCAGTAACATCCCCCAAACTTGAAAATACCGGGAATCAAAATGTGGGAGGGGGCTTGCTCCCGATAGCAATGTGTCAGTCACCGAAGATGTTGACTGATACACCGCCATCGGGAGCAAGCCCCCTCCCACATTGAGTTTTGCGTTGTGGCTAGTAGACTTTGACGATCCAACCCGCTGGCGCTTCAACATCACCGGTCTGCACACCTGTCAGCTCTTTGTAGAGCTTCTGGGTAACCGGGCCCACTTCGGTCTCGCTGTGGAACACGTGCAGTTTGCCGTTGTACTGAATGCCACCGATCGGCGAGATCACCGCAGCGGTGCCGCAGGCTCCGGCTTCCTTGAATTGGTCCAGCTTGTCGATGAACACCTCGCCCTCGACCACGGTGAGGCCCAGGCGGCTCTGGGCCAGTTCGATCAGCGACAGGCGGGTGATGCCCGGCAGTACCGAAGGCGACTTCGGTGTGATGAACTGGTTGTCATGGGTGATGCCGAAAAAGTTGGCCGAGCCGACTTCTTCGATTTTCGAATGGGTCATCGGGTCCAGGTAAATCGCGTCGGCGAAGCCGGATTTTCTCGCTTCCGACCCTGGCATCAAGCTGGCGGCATAGTTACCGCCGACTTTCGCGGCACCGGTGCCCTGTGGCGCGGCGCGGTCGAAGGTGGAAATCTGGAAGTTGTGGGGCACCAGGCCGCCTTTGAAATAGGCGCCGACCGGGATGCAGAACACCGAGAAGATGAACTCCGGCGCGGTGCGCACACCAATGTTGTCACCGGTGCCGATCACGAACGGGCGCAGGTACAGCGCGCCGCCGCTGCCGTAAGGCGGGATGAAGCGCTCGTTGGCCTTGACCACTTGTTTGCAGGCATCGATGAACGCATCGGTCGTCACATGCGGCATCAGCAGGCGGGCACAGCTGCGCTGCATGCGCGCGGCGTTCTGGTCCGGACGGAACAGGTTGATCGAGCCGTCCTTGCAGCGGTAGGCCTTGAGGCCTTCAAAGCACTGCTGGCCATAGTGCAGGGCGGTGGAGCCCTCGCTGATGTGCAGCACGTTGTCGTCGGTCAGGGTGCCGTCTTGCCATTCGCCGTTTTTCCAGACCTGGAGAAACCGCTTGTCGGTCTTGATGTAGTCAAAACCCAGCGTGTCCCAATTGATGCTCTCGTTACCCATGACACCCTCTATCTTGGTCAAGTCGGATTTTTTTCTGGATGGCACAACAATACTGCATTCTTGGCTTGTGTGGGAGCGGGCGGATGGACCATTCGACATCTCTGTTGGCTGATCCATTGCTATCGGGGGCAAGCCCCCTCCCACAGGGGAATGCATTCCAAATGTGGGAGGGGCGGTGCGACGATTCGACTTGCCCCCGATGGCCGCACCCCGGTTCTACAGATGCAACGCGTGGCCCAGGGCTCGCAACGCCGCTTCCTGTACGGCTTCACCCAACGTCGGATGGGCATGGATGGTGCCGGCCACATCCTCCAGGCGCGCGCCCATTTCCAGGCTCAGGCCGAACGCCGTGGACAGCTCGGACACGCCAGCGCCCACCGCCTGCCAGCCGACAATCAGGTGATTGTCACGCCGCGCCACCACCCGCACGAAACCGGTGTTCGACTCCAGGGTCATGGCCCGGCCGTTGGCGGCGAAGGGGAAGCTCGACACGATGCACTCCACACCGGCCGCCTTGGCTTCATCAGGCGTCTTGCCGACCACCACCACTTCCGGGTCGGTGAAGCATACGGCCGGGATCGCCGCCGGGTTGAATTCGCGGGATTTGCCACTGATCAGTTCGGCAACCATTTCGCCCTGGGCCATGGCGCGGTGCGCCAGCATTGGCTCGCCGCTCAGGTCGCCGATGGCCCAGACGTTGCGCATGCTGGTCTGGCAACGGCTGTCGATCTTGATCGCCGCGCCGTTCATCGCCAGGTTCAGCGCTTCGAGGTTCCAGCCCTGGGTGTTGGGTTTGCGACCCACGGCCACCAGCACCTGGTCGGTCTCCAGCGCCAGCGTGTCGCCATTGGGGTCGCGCACTTGCAGGCGGTTGTCGGTAAAGCCAGTGACGCTGTGCTGGAGGTACAGCTTGATGCCTAGTCGTTTGAGCGACTCGCCGACCGGTTGGGTCAGCTCGGCGTCGTAGGCCGGCAGGATGCGCTCCTGGGCCTCGACCACACTGACTTCGGCCCCGAGCTTGCGGTAGGCAATGCCCAGCTCCAGGCCGATATAACCGCCGCCCACCACGATCAGCCGCCTCGGCACACGGGTCGGTGCCAGGGCTTCGGTGGACGAAATGACCGGCCCGCCCAGCGGCAGCATCGGCAGCTCGACGCTTTTCGAACCGGTGGCCAGCAGCAGGTGTTCGCACTGAATGCGCTGGTCGCCCACGTCGACCGTCTTGCCGTCCACCACCTTGGCCCAACCGTGAACCACCTGCACCTTGTGTTTTTTCAGCAGCGCGGCGACGCCGGTGGTCAGGCGATCGACGATACCGTCTTTCCATTCCACGCTTTTGCGGATGTCCAGGGTAGGCACATCCATTTCGATGCCCAGGGGCGAGCCCTGGCTGTGGTGAACGCTTTGCTGGAACTGTTCGGCCACGTGGATCAAGGCTTTGGACGGAATGCAGCCGATGTTCAGGCAGGTACCGCCCAACGCCTGGCCTTCCACCAGAATGGTCGGGATGCCCAGCTGGCCGGCGCGAATCGCGGCCACATAACCGCCCGGGCCGCCGCCGATAATCAGCAGGGTGGTGTGTAATGTCGAAGTCATGCCCTTACTCCAGGAACAGGCTGGCGGGTTGTTCGAGCAGGCTGCGAATGGCCTGGATGAATTGCGCCGCGTCCATGCCATCGACCACGCGGTGATCGAACGAGCTGGAGAGGTTCATCATCTTGCGCACCACGATCTGGCCCTTGATCACCATGGGCCGCTCGACGATGCGGTTGACACCGACGATGGCGACTTCCGGCAGGTTCAGTACCGGCGTGCTGACAATCCCGCCCAGCGCGCCGAGGCTGGTCAGGGTGATAGTCGAGCCCGACAGCTCGTCGCGGCTGGCCTTGCCAGTGCGCGCAGCCGTGGCCAGGCGTGCGATTTCTTCGGCATTGCCCCACAGGCTACGGGCTTCGGCATGGCGCACCACCGGCACCATCAAGCCGACATCGCTCTGGGTGGCGACGCCCACATGCACCGCACCGAGGCGGGTGATGACCTGGGCTTCGTCGTCGTAGCGCGCGTTGATCTGGGGGAAATCGCGCAGTGCCACCACCATGGCACGCACGATGAACGGCAACAGGGTCAGCTTGCCGCGGGTGGCGCCGTGTTTTTCATTGAGGTGCACGCGCAGCTCGTCCAGCGCCGTGACGTCGATTTCTTCCACATAGCTGAAATGCGCGGCGCGGCGGGTGGCGTCCTGCATGCGCTGGGCGATCTTGCGGCGCATGCCGATTACCGGAATCTGGTGCTCGTCGTTGCGTTCGGCGTAGGGGTTAGCCGCTGTCGCGGTGTTGCTCGTGCCTTGCTGAAGGTAGGCGTCGAGGTCTTCATGCAGAATCCGCCCGGCCGGACCTGTGCCCTGTACCAGGCGCAACGCAATACCCGCATCCAGCGCACGCTTGCGCACGGCCGGGGAGGCCAGCGGGCGTTCATTGCCATCACGCGCTACCGGTGCCGGTGCCGGTGCCTTGACCGCGACAGGCGCGGGCTGGCTTTGAACCGGTGGCGGCGTGTTCTCCACCACCGGCGCGGCTTTTTCTACCGGTGCGGCCACGGCTGGCGCTTCCTTGGCGTTACCGGCGCCTTCGACTTCAATGCTGATCAAAATACTGCCCACCGCCATGACTTCACCCGGCTCGCCGCCGAGGGAAATCACCTTGCCGTGGACCGGCGAGGGAATATCCACCATCGCCTTGTCGGTCATCACATCCGCCAGTACCTGGTCTTCGACGACCATGTCGCCGACCTTGACATGCCACTGCGACAGTTCAACTTCCGCGATGCCTTCGCCAATGTCCGGCATCTTGATTACGTGCGTGCCCATTCAGACCTCCATGACCCGTTTCAACGCCGCGCCCACTCGGGACGGGCCTGGGAAATACGCCCACTCCTGCGCGTGCGGGTAGGGGGTGTCCCAGCCGGTGACGCGCTCGATCGGCGCTTCCAGGTGGTGGAAGCAATGTTCCTGCACCAGCGCCACCAGCTCGGCGCCAAATCCGCAGGTGCGCGTGGCTTCGTGCACCACGACGCAACGGCCGGTCTTTTTCACCGAGTTGACGATGGTTTCCAGGTCCAGCGGCCACAGGCTGCGCAGGTCGATGACTTCAGCGTCGATGCCAGTTTCTTCGGCAGCGACTTGCGACACATACACGGTGGTGCCGTAGGTCAGCACGGTCACGGCCGAACCCGGACGCACGATGGCGGCCACGTCCAGCGGCACGGTGTAGTAACCGTCCGGCACTTGCGCTTGCGGGTGTTTCGACCACGGCGTCACCGGGCGGTCGTGGTGGCCATCGAACGGGCCGTTATACAGGCGCTTGGGTTCAAGGAAGATCACCGGGTCATCGTTTTCGATGGAGGCGATCAGCAGGCCCTTGGCATCGTAAGGGTTGGACGGCATCACCGTGCGCAGGCCGCAGACCTGGGTGAACACCGCTTCGATACTCTGGCTGTGGGTCTGGCCGCCGTAGATGCCGCCGCCGCACGGCATGCGCATGGTCAAGGGCGCGGTGAACTGGCCGGCCGAGCGATAACGCAGGCGCGCGGCCTCGGAGATGATCTGGTCGGTGGCGGGGTAGACGTAGTCGGCGAACTGGATTTCCGCGACCGGGCGCAGGCCGTAGGCGCCCATGCCCACCGCCACGCCGATGATGCCGCTTTCGGAAATCGGCGCGTCGAATACCCGTGAGCTGCCGTACTTGGTCTGCAAGCCTTCGGTGCAACGGAACACGCCGCCGAAGTAACCGACGTCCTGGCCGAACACCACCACGTTGTCGTCACGTTCAAGCATCACATCCATGGCCGAGCGCAGGGCCTGGATCATGGTCATGGTGGTGGTGGTCATGGCGGTTTCCAGTTCGATGCTGTTGTTGTGATCGTTCATGTCAGACCCCCAGCTCTTGACGCTGGCGCTTCAAGTGCTCCGGCATCTCTTTATAGACGTCTTCGAACATGGTCGCGGCGCTTGGAATCTGGCCGCCGGCGAGGGTGCCGTACTGTTCGGCCTGTTTTTGCGCGGCGATCACTTCGGCTTCAAGTTCGGCACTGACTGCCGCGTGTTCCTCTTCGGACCACTGGCCAATCCGGATCAGGTGCTGCTTGAGACGGGCAATCGGGTCGCCCAATGGGAAGTGGCTCCAGTCATCGGCAGGGCGGTACTTGGACGGATCATCGGAGGTCGAGTGCGGGCCGGCGCGGTAAGTGACCCACTCGATCAGGCTCGGCCCCAGGTTGCGGCGCGCACGCTCGGCGGCCCAGGCAGACGCGGCGTACACCGCAATGAAGTCGTTGCCGTCGACCCGCAGGGAAGCGATACCGCAACCCACGCCGCGTCCGGCGAAGGTAGTGGCTTCACCACCGGCGATGGCCTGAAAGGTCGAGATGGCCCATTGGTTATTCACCACGTTGAGGATCACCGGGGCGCGGTAGACGTGGGCGAAGGTGAGGGCGGTGTGGAAGTCCGATTCTGCGGTGGCGCCGTCGCCGATCCAGGCCGAGGCGATCTTGGTATCGCCCTTGATCGCCGAGGCCATGCCCCAGCCCACGCCCTGTACGAACTGGGTGGCGAGGTTGCCGGAAATGGTGAAGAAACCGGCGTCCTTGACCGAGTACATGATCGGCAACTGGCGGCCCTTGAGCGGGTCGCGCTCGTTGGACAGCAGTTGGCAGATCAGGTCGACCAGCGGCACATCGCGAGCCATCAGAATGCTTTGCTGGCGGTAGGTGGGGAAGCACATGTCGTCAATGTTCAAGGCCAGGGCCTGGGCGCTGCCAATGGCTTCTTCGCCTAGGCTCTGCATGTAGAACGACATTTTTTTCTGGCGCTGGGCGACCACCATGCGGTTGTCGAAGATGCGTGTCTTGAGCATCGCGCGCATGCCTTTGCGCATGATGTCGGCGCTGACACCCTCGGCCCACGGGCCCAGGGCCTGGCCCTGGTCGTCGAGCACGCGGATCAGGCCCTTGGCCAGGTCGGCGGTGTCGGCCGGTTCTACGTCGATGGCGGGTTTGCGCACCAGGCCGGCGTCGGTCAGGCGCAGGTAGGTGAAGTCGGTCTTGCAGCCTGGACGGCCCGAGGGTTCAGGGACGTGCAGGCGCAGCGGTTCGTACGGCTGGGTCATGGCTTCTACGCTCGATCTTGTGAATTTCTTGTAGTGGGCGCGCTAGCTGACAGTCAGTCTTCGGGTAGAAGAAATCTTGTCCTACAACAATCATAGGCGTGGCGTAGAAGAATATTTATCTGTGTTTCATTGCGCTCAAGATCATTTGCGGATAAAAAATCTGCATAAACATAATAAACAGGTGATTTTGTCTCATGCGCAAACTGGACCGTACCGATATCGGCATTCTCAACGCCCTGCAGGAGAACGCGCGCATCACCAACGCCGACCTGGCCCGCTCGGTCAACCTGTCGCCCACGCCGTGCTTCAACCGGGTGAAGGCGATGGAGGAGTTGGGCCTGATTCGCGAGCAGGTCACGCTGCTGGACGCCGACCTGCTGGGGCTGCATGTGAATGTGTTCATCCATGTCAGCCTGGAAAAGCAGAATGAACTGGCGTTGCAGCAGTTCGAAGGGGCGATCTCCGACCGGCCGGAAGTGATGGAGTGTTACCTGATGGCCGGCGACCCGGATTATCTGATCCGGGTGCTGGTGCCGACGATCCAGGCCCTGGAGCGCTTCATGATGGACTTTCTGACCAAGGTGCCGGGTGTGGCGAACATCCGTTCCAGTTTTGCCTTGAAGCAAGTGCGCTACAAAACCGCACTGCCGCTGCCGGCCAACGGCATCAGCCTAGGTACCTGATTCAACACAAGACAAATGTGGAAGGGGGCTTGCCCCCGATAGCGGTGTGACAGTCAGCTTATCTGTAGCTGACTCACCGCCATCGGGAGCAAGCCCCCTCCCACATTTTTAACCGCATTTCAAAGTTGGTTGAGGGGAATCTTCAGGTAGGTCACGCCGTTTTCTTCCGCCGGCGGCATATTCCCCGCCCGCACATTCACCTGGATCGCCGGCAACAACAGCGTCGGCATCCCCAGCCCGGCATCACGGGCGGTGCGCATCGCTACAAATGCCGCTTCATCCACCCCGTCATGCACATGGATATTTCCCGCCCGTTGTTCCGCCACGGTGGTCAGGCACTTGGCCTCACGGCCCTCGGGTGGGTAGTCATGGCATACATACAGTTTGGTATCCGAAGGGAAGGCCAGCAACTTGCGCATCGACGCGTACAACTGGCGCGCATCGCCGCCGGGGAAGTCGCAGCGCGCGGTGCCGACGTCGGGCATGAACAGGGTGTCGCCCACCAGGATCAAGCGCCCGTCGATCAGGTAAGCCATATCCGCCGGGGTATGCCCGGGCACATGCAGCGCCTGGGCCTGCAGGCCGCCAATGTGAAAGATCTCATCCGGCGCAAACAAGTGGTCGAACTGCGAGCCATCGACGCGAAACTCCGGTTCCAGGTTGAACAGGTGCTTGAACACGCCCTGCACCTGGCTGATGGACTGGCCGATGGCAATCTTGCCGCCCAGGGCGCGTCGCAGGTAAGGCGCGGCGGACAGGTGGTCGGCATGGGCATGGGTTTCCAGCAGCCATTGCACCTTGAGGCCATGCTCTTGGACAAAGGCAATCACCTGGTCGGCCTGCGTGGTCTCGGTGCGCCCGGAAGCCGGGTCGTAGTTGAGCACCGAGTCGACGATGGCGCAGGCACCGCCGTGCGCTTCATAGACGACGTAGGTATAGGTCGACGATGCCTCGTCCAGAAAGGCTTGAATCAACGCTGGCATGGCGGCTGTCCCCGATGCGGAAAAAAGTAGTTACAATCAGTTTACGTTTACACATAATGTTTTGAGCTTAAGTGAGACAAAGGAGCCGAGGCAAATGGAATCTACGTTGAGTGAGGGCGAAGTCGCCCAGTTGCGTGCATCGGCGTCCAAGGCCTGTTCCTTGCTCAAGGCGCTGGCCAACGAAGACCGCTTGTTGATCCTCTGCCAGCTGACCCAGGGCGAGCGCAACGTCGGCGAGCTGGAAGCGCTGACCGGCGTACGCCAGCCCACGCTGTCACAACAGTTGGGCATCCTGCGGGACGAAGGGTTGGTTGCCACCCGTCGGGAAGGCAAATACATTTTCTACGGATTGGCCAGCCACGAAGTGATTCAAGTGATGAAGACCCTGTCCGGCCTGTACTGCGGCGCGGTCATAAAAAGCTGGGCGTGACGCCATCCGGCAGCGACCCTTGTGTGCACTGACTCAAGAAGGCAGTAGACAATGACCGAACAACACTGGGGACCTACCATCAGTGGCGATATCGTAGTCATCGGCGGCGGCTCGGCAGGCATCGGCCTGCTGGCCAGCCTGCTCAAGCGCGACCCGCACCTGAACATCACCCTGATCGAACCCAACGACTTCCATTGCTATCAACCCGCCTGGACCCTGGTTGGCGGCGGCGCCTATAACCTGCAAAAGACCCGGCGCCCGCTGGCCGACGTACTGCCCGACGGCGTCACCTGGATCCAGGCCGCGGTCAGCCAGTTGTTGCCTGACGAGCAGAGCCTGGTGCTCGACAGCGGCCAGCGCGTCAGCTGGCGCCACTTGATCGTCTGCCCCGGCCTGCGCCTGGCCTGGGAAAAGATCGAAGGCCTGCAAGATACCCTCGGCCGCCATGGCGTCACCTCCAACTACAGCTACGAGCATGCCGCCTACACCTGGCAACTGGTGCAGCAACTCAACGGCGGCAAGGCGCTCTTCACCCAGCCGGCCATGCCGATCAAATGCGCCGGTGCCCCGCAGAAGGCCATGTACCTGTCCTGCGATCACTGGCTCAGGCAGGGCACCCTGAAAAACATCGAGGTGGAATTCAACCTGGCCGGTGCCGCGCTGTTCGGTGTGCCGGCGTTCGTGCCGCCGTTGATGAAATACGTCGAGAAATACAACGCTCGCCTGGCGTTCAATGCCAACCTGATCAAGGTCGATGGCCCGGCACGCAAGGCCTGGTTTGAAGTGAAGGACGCCGAAGGCAACGTCAGCCTCGTTGAAAAAACCTTCGACCTGCTGCATGTGGTACCGCCGCAAGTCTCCCCGGATTTTATCCGCCAAAGCCCGCTGGCCGACGCCGGCGGCTGGTGCGAAGTGAACCCCCACAGCCTGCAACACTTGCGTTACCCGCATATCTTCGGCCTCGGAGATGTGTGCGGCACTACCAACGCCAAGACCGCTGCGGCGGTGCGCAAGCAAATCGTGGTGGTTGCCGAGAACCTGCTGGCCCTGCGCAAGCAGGCGCCGCTGCCGCTCAAGTACGACGGCTATGGCTCCTGCCCATTGACGGTGGAGAAGGGCAAAGTGGTGCTGGCCGAGTTCGGTTATGGCGGCAAGCTGCTGCCGACTTTTCCTCTCGACCCGACCCAGGCACGCCGCTCGATGTGGTTCCTCAAGGCCACGTTGCTGCCATGGTTCTACTGGAACGGCATGCTCAAGGGCCGCGAGTGGCTGACCCGCCTGAGCAAGGTGGACTGAATGCTGCTGGCGAGTGTGTTGGGTGTATTGATGGGCCTGGTCATGGGCCTGACCGGTGCGGGCGGCGGCATCCTCGGGGTGCCGGCATTGGTGCTGGGGTTGGGACTGACCATGACCCAAGCTGCGCCGGTGTCATTGCTCGCGGTGGGCGCGGCGGCGGCGGTGGGCGCGATCGACGGCCTGCGCCACGGCCTGGTGCGTTACCGCGCGGCCTTATTGATCGCGTTGCTGGGCGCGCTGTTTTCGCCGCTGGGGGTGTTCGTCGCCCATCAACTGTCGGAGCCGGTGCTGATGGGCCTGTTCAGCGCATTGATGGTGCTGGTGGCCTGGCGCATGTTGCGGCGCGAAAAGGTCGAGGCCGGGCCGAGTGACCACGGCGCCGCCTCCTGGGGCCAGAAGAATTGCATGCTCAACCAGCAGACCGGCCGCCTGGCCTGGACCGCCAAATGCAGCGCGACCCTGGCGGCGCTGGGGGCGGTGACCGGCGCCGTGTCGGGGCTGCTCGGTGTGGGCGGTGGCTTTCTGATCGTTCCGGCGTTCAAGCAACTCACCGATGTGCAGATGCGCGGGATTGTCGCCACTTCGTTGATGGTTGTCAGCCTGCTGTCGTTGATCGGGGTGGTGGGGGCCTTTCACGCCGGGGTGAGCATCGAGCCGGTGGGCTGGGTGTTTATCGGCGCGAGTATCGTCGGCATGTTGGCCGGGCGCCGCTTGTGCTCGGTGATGCCTGCGCGTGCGCTGCAGGTGGGCTTCGCCAGCCTGTGTGTGATGGTGGCCGCAGGCATGCTGCTCAAGGCTTTTTAGGGACCCTCAGTTATGTGCTCAAAAGTGACAAAATGAACCCCGCTCAGGTTTACTGTTCTCTGAGTCATGGCTTCACCGGCCTTGCGCGTCGGTTCATCAAGGTCACCGAATGGATAAATACACCCCACACGCCTGGCAACCCCACGAGCGGCCGAGCCTGCCCGGCTCGCCGTCGACGCCGTTGCACCCCACTCACAAGCGCTGGCTGTTTGCGCTGGTCGGCGTACTGGTGGCAATCACCGGCGGGTTGGGCAACGCGCTGGTCATCGCCAACCTGCAATACCTGCAAGGCGCCCTGGGCGCGACCACGGCGGAAATGGCCTGGCTGCCCGCCGCCTATGTAATGACCAACGTGTGCATGAACCTGCTGCTGGTGAAGTTTCGCCAGCAGTTCGGCCTGCGCGCGTTTACCGAAGTGTTTCTGGTGTTGTATGCGCTGGTGACCTTCGGCCATTTATTCGTCAACGATCTCAATTCGGCCATCGCCGTGCGCGCGGCCCACGGCATGGTGGGGGCGGCGCTGAGTTCGTTGGGCTTGTACTACATGATCCAGGCGTTCCCGGCCAAATGGCGCTTGAAAGCCCTGGTGCTGGGCCTGGGCACGGCGCAGTTGGCGTTGCCTCTGGCGCGGCTGTTCTCCGAGGATTTGCTGCAGATCGCCGAATGGCGTGGCCTGTACCTGTTCGAGCTGGGCCTGGCTTTGATCTGCCTGGGCTGTGTGTTCCTGCTCAAGCTGCCGCCCGGCGACCGCTTCAAAACCTTTGAAAAACTTGATTTCCTCACTTTCGCAATTCTGGCCACCGGTGTCGCCTTGCTCTGCGCGGTGTTGTCCCTGGGGCGCATCGACTGGTGGCTGGAAGCGCCGTGGATCGGCATCGCCTCGGCCTGTTCGCTGGTGCTGATCATGGCCGGGCTGGCCATTGAGCATAACCGCGCCAACCCGCTGCTGATGACCCGCTGGCTGGGCAGCGGCACCATGATTCGCCTGGCATTGGCGGTGATCCTGATTCGCATGGTGCTGTCCGAACAATCCACCGGCGCGGTCGGTTTCATGCAGATGCTGAACATGAGTTACCAGCAGATGCATACGCTGTACGTGGTGATGCTGGCCGGGGCGATTGCCGGGCTGGTGGTCAGCGCCTTGACGATCAACCCGGCGCACTTGCTGATGCCGCTGGTGATTTCCCTGGCGCTGATGGCGACCGGGTCGGTGATGGACAGTTTTTCCAGCAACCTTACTCGGCCGCAGAACCTGTATATCAGCCAGTTCCTGCTAGGCTTTGGTGGTACCTTCTTTCTCGGGCCGACCATGGTGCTGGGCACCAAGAACGTGTTGACCAACCCGCGCAACCTGGTGAGTTTCTCGGTGATGTTCGGGATTTGCCAGAACCTCGGCGGCCTGATCGGCGCGGCGTTGCTCGGCACCTTCCAGATCGTGCGCGAGAAATATCACTCAAGCCTGATTACCGAGCACCTGACCCTGCTTGACCCGCGTGTCGCGGCGCGGGTGCAAAGTGGTGGCTCGGCCTATGGCGGTATCGTCGCCGACCCGGAGTTGCGCAACCTCATGGGCATCCGCAGCCTGGCCACGGCGGCCACCCGTGAAGCGAACGTGATGGCTTACAACGATGTGTTCATGCTGATCGCGATCATCGCGATCCTGACCATGATCTGGATCTTTATCCGCAGCCTGTGGCTGATGAGCACCACCAAATCCGCAACCCCTCCCGTTCAACCTGTCGGCGCCTCTTCATGACCGAACCCACGACCACCACTACCAATGCGATCGCCTCCACCCCCGAGGGCACCACGCCGCCGGGCGCTGCGGTGACCGAACCGCGCTCGCTGCGGGTGCGCATCCTTTCGTCCCTGGGCTTTGCCGCGATTGCCATCGTCGGCGTGCTGATCGTGCTGTATGCCTGGCAACTGCCGCCGTTCAGCAGCGCGGTGGAAACCACTGAGAATGCCTTGGTGCGCGGGCAGGTGACGATTATCGGCCCCCAGCTCAGCGGTTATGTGTTCGAAGTGCCGGTGCAGGACTTTCAATATGTGAAGGCGGGCGACCTGCTGGTGCGCCTTGACGACCGTATCTACAAGCAACGCCTGGACCAGGCTCTGGCGCAACTGGCGGTGCAGAAAGCGTCGTTGGCCAATGTGGTGCAGCAACGCAACAGCGCCGAAGCGACCATCAAATTGCGCCAGGCCGCGCTGGTCGACAGCCAGGCCCAGGCGCGTAAAAGCACCGCTGACTTGCGCCGCAATGAGGAATTGATCAGCGACGGCTCGGTGTCCAGGCGCGAACTGGACGTGGCCCGCGCTGCCAATGCGCAGACTATCGCCGCCGTGGCCCAGGCCCAGGCCAGCCTGGAGATCGCCCGGCAGGACCTGCAGACGGTGATCGTCAATCGCGGCTCCCTGGAAGCGGCAGTGGCCAGCGCCGAGGCGGCGGTGGAATTGGCGCGGATCGACTTGTCCAACACCCGCATCACCGCGCCACGGGACGGGCAACTGGGGCAGATTGGCGTGCGCCTCGGGGCCTACGTCAACTCCGGCGCGCAATTGATGGCGCTGGTGCCCAAGCAGTTGTGGGTGATCGCCAATATGAAAGAAACCCAGATGGACAATGTGCAGGTCGGCCAGCCGGTGACCTTCACCGTGGACGCGTTGAACCACCGCAAGTTTCACGGCACGGTGCAGCATATTTCCCCGGCGACCGGGTCGGAGTTCAGCCTGTTGCAGGCGGACAACGCCACCGGCAACTTTGTGAAAATCGCCCAGCGCGTGCCGGTAAGGATCACGGTAGACCCGGACCAGGCCGAGAGCGAGCGGTTGCGGCCGGGGCTTTCGGTTGTCGTCAGTATCGACACGGCGGGGCGGCTTAAAAACTCACCACCCTGACACTGACACAGTGCAGAACAAACTGTGGGAGGGGGCTTGCCCCCGATAGCGGTGTATCAGTCACCCCATTTATTACTGACCCACAGCTATCGGGGGCAAGCCCCCTCCCACATTTGGACTGTATTTCAGGTTGAAATCGAGTTGGGTTGACTGGCCTTGCTCCAACAGCTTCAGGCCCGGCCTGCCCGGCAAGTGATGGGCATTCACCGGATGGCTGACCGGCTCGATACAGAAAAATTCCAGCCCCGGCGGGCAGTACAGCAGGAAGTAATCGGCGCCGGTGGCCTGGCATTCGAGGGTATATCCAAGCTCCGGTTGTTCGATCAAGCAGTACCCATCCCACTCGCAGAACCCATTGTCCACCAGGCCTTCCGGCAGCGTCTGGGGTTGCCTGAAATCCCACTCCTGCGGCACCGGCGCCAACCCCGTCGGCAGTTTGGACGCGTCACTCATCCACACCTGCGCCGCCCTGGCCTGCAACCGCGTACCCGGCCAGCGCGGAAAGTAGGGGTGCAAGCCCAGCCCATGCCATGCGGCTGTTTCGGCCAGATGCGTGACCCGCAACTCGATCCTCAGTTCCCCACCGCTCAAGCGGATGCGTTGCTCGGCGCGATAGGCGAACGGTGTATCACACAGCACTTCGAGCAGCACCTCATCCGCCGACTGGCTGACCACCTGCCACGCCTGTTGCCAGGCCGAACCGTGAATCGGCAGCGGATCGGTGAGGCTGTTGGGCTTGAGCGCGAGCCAGCCGTCGGGGTTGTCGAAGCCTCCCTTGGCGACGCGGTTGGACCAGGGCGCCAGTGGGTAGCAGCCCAATTTGCCCGGCAGTCCGGTGTTGATCGCCTGCTCATCGCTGTGCCGCAACAGCGGCTGGCCGGTGGCGCGCACCGTCCAGTTCACGATGGCGCCGCCGGTGGCCGGGGCGAGCACCAGATGGGTGAAAGGGTCCGAAAGCTCAATCACAATTGACCTGCCTTATGGAAGTTTGATCGTTCCCACGCTCCGCGTGGAAACGCCGCCCTGGACGCTCTGCGTCCGCTCTTGAATCGTGACGCGGAGCGTCACAAGGAGCATTCCCACGCGGAGCGTGGGAACGATCAACTCCGGGTTACAGCACCACGCTCGGCAACCACAGCGACAATGCCGGAATGTAGGTCACCGCCATCAACACCAGAAACAGCACCGCATAAAACGGCAGCAGCGCCTTCACGGTCTTCTCGATGCTGACCTTGCCCACTGCCGCGCCTACGAACAGCACCGCGCCCACCGGCGGGGTGATCAGGCCGATCCCCAGGTTCACCAGCATGATCATGCCGAAGTGCACCGGGTCGACGCCGATGCCGAGGATCACCGGCAACAGGATCGGTGTGAGGATCAGGATCAGCGGCGCCATGTCCATCACCGTGCCGAGCAACAGCAGCATCACGTTGATGCACATCAGGATCACGTAGCGGTTGTCCGACAGGGTCAGGAACAGCGTGGTGATCTTCGCCGGTATCTGCATCAGGGTCATGATGTAGCCGAAGCTGGCGGCGAAGGCGATCAGGATCATCACGATGGAAATGGTGCGCACCGTGCGGTGCATCAGCTTGGGCAGCTCACTCCATTTGTAGTCGCGGTAGATGAACATGGTCACGAAGAACGCCCACAGCACCGCAATCGCGGCCGACTCGGTGGCGGTGAAGATGCCCGACAGGATGCCGCCGAGGATTATCACCATGGCCATCAGGCCCCAGAGCGCGTCGGCGGCGATCTTCAGCGCCTGCTTCAAGGGGATGACTTCGCCTTTGGGGTAATCGCGCTTTCTCGCGAAGATCAGGCACAGCACCATCAGGCACGCGCTCATCAACAGGCCTGGCACCACACCGGCCATGAACAGCGAGGCGATCGAAACGGTGCCGCCTGCCGCCAGGGAGTAGAGCACCGAGTTATGGCTGGGCGGTGTCAGCAACGCCTGCACCGAGCCGCTGACCGTCACCGCAGTGGCAAATTCGCGCGGATAGCCGCGGCGTTCCATCTCCGGAATCAGCACCGAGCCGACCGACGCGGTGTCGGCCACCGACGAGCCGGAGATCGCGCCGAAAAACGTCGAGGCCATGATGTTGACCAGCGACAGCCCGCCGCGCACGAAGCCCACCAGCACCCCGGCAAACGCCACCAGCCGCCGCGACATGCCGCCCTCGGCCATGATCGCGCCGGCCAGTACGAAGAACGGAATCGCCATCAGCGAAAACTTGTTGACCCCGCCCGCCACCTGAATCATCAGGGCCTGGAACGGAATGTCGATCCACCATGCGCCGATCAGTGCCGACAAGCCCAGGGCATAGGCCACCGGCATGCCGATCAGGATCAAGGCGATAAAGCTGCCCAACAGAATAAACGCGTCCATATCAGGCGGCCCCTTCGCTTTCTTCAACCAGGTCGAAGCGCACCACGCGCCGGTTGCTCTGGTCGCCCAGCAGCAGTTTTTCCACCACGAATATCAAGGTCAGCAAACCGCCAATCGGGATTGGCATGTAAGTGATGCCGACCCGCAGCGTGGGGATGGCGCTCATGAACTGGTTCCAGGTGGACAGGCACAACTTGGTGCCCCAGATCGTCATGAACAGACAGATGGTGCCCATGAGCAGTTGCGAAACAATGCCGACGACGCGGCGTTGGGCGGTCGGCAGGCGGTCGGTGACCATGGCCACCGACATATGCGCACCGGCGCGGTAGCTGGCGGCCGCGCCGATAAAGGTAAAGACCAGCATCAACAGGATGGCGGTGGGCTCCGGCCAGCTTGAGCCGGTGCCGAGGATATAGCGGGCGAAAATGCCCCAGGGGATGATCAGTGCGACCCCGAGCACCGAGAGGCCGGCGACCCAGATGCAGGTCATGTAGATGCGGTCGTTGATGCGCAGCAGTAGATTCTTCATGGCGTTCACCGTAACCGGGCGCGGCCCCCTGCATGAGCAGCGGGCCGCGCCGGGCCTTGTCAGGAAGGAGGGCGTTATTGAACGGCGTCGATACGCTTGATGATGTCGGCGTAAGGCGCGCCGTACTTGGCGCGAACCTGTGCGGTGGCGTCATAGAAGGGTTTTTTGTCGACGGTGATGAACTCCACCCCGGCCTTCTTGAGTTTTTCCTCACTGCTGGCGGACTTGGCATCCCACAGCACCCGCTCATCAGCCTGGGCGGCCTTGGCGGCTTTCTTGACCATGTCCTGCTGCGCGGGGCTGAGCTTGTTCCAGGTGATCTTCGACATCACGATGGGCTCGGGCAAAATCAAATGCTCGGTGAGGGTGTAGTACTTGGCGTTCTGGAAATGGTTGTGCTCGAGCAGCGTCGGCGGGTTGTTTTCCGCGCCGTCGATCACACCGGTCTGCAATGCGCTGAAAATCTCGCCGGTGTCCATGGCAATGCCGTTGGCGCCCATCGCATTGAAGGCGTCGATGAACAGCGGGTTGCCCTGGACGCGAATTTTCATGCCCTTGAGGTCTTCGATCTTGCGCACCGGTTTCTTGGTGTAGAGATTGCGCGTGCCGCCGTCCATCCAGGCCAGGGCGACCAGGCCGAACTCGGAATCGGTGATCTTGGCCAGGATCTCGTCACCAATCTCGCCGTCGATGACCTTGCGCATGTGCGCCTGGTCGCGGAACACGAAGGGCAGGTTGAACACGTTGACGTCCGGTACCACCGGGCCGACGATGCCAAGGCTGACGCGGGTCATCTGCACGGCGCCGACCTGGGCCTGTTCGACCACTTCCTTTTCCGAGCCCAGCACGCCGCCGGGGAAGTACTTGAAGGTCAGTTCGCCGTTACTTTCCTTGGTCAGCGCCTTGCCCATGTTTTCTTCGGCAACAACGGTGGGGTAGCCGGCGGGGTGGATGTCGGCGAACTTGATTTCCAGCGCGTGAGCGGCGCTGCTGAGGGCGACGAGTGTGGCGGCGAGCAAGGTGCGTTTGAAGTCCATGAGGGGTCATTCCTGTCTTGTTATTGTTGTATTCAAGGCACAGCGATGCAGCTAGAGGATGAAGCTGGGTTCGGGCAATCCCTGCACGCCAGGGTTGAGGGCGAACACGCCGCCGGACAGCGATTGTTCACTCGCGTCGTCGCGGATCGAGGTGACGTACAGGGTGTCCAGGCGACTGCCGCCAAAGGCGCACATGGTGGGTTTTTTTACCGGTACGGGCAGCGACTGGTCGAGGCGGCCGTCCGGGGTGAAGCGGTGCACCAACCCGGCGTCGTTGGCGCAGATCCAGTAGCAGCCGTCGGCGTCTACCGCTGCGCCATCGGGCCGACCGAGGTGGTGATGCATGTCGACGAACACGCGGCGGTTGGACGGCGTGCCGGTCTCAATGTCGTAGTCGAAGGCCCAGATTTGCTGCACCAACGGGTGTGAATCGGAGGCGTACATCGTGCGGCCATCGGGGCTGAACGCCAGGCCGTTGAGGGTGATGAAACCGCCCAGCTGTGCGTGAGGCGCCGCACCTGACGCGTAGCGATAAAGAATGCCCTCGGCGGCGTTCAAGCTCATGTCCAGCACCATGCTGCCGGCCCAGAAGCGGCCCTGGCGATCACAGCGGCCGTCGTTCAGGCGCATATCCGCGCGCGGATGCTCGACACTGGCCAGCGGCATGGTCTCGAGGCTGCCATCGCTGCGCGGGGTCAGTTGGAAAAAACCGCTCTGCATGCCGGCAACCCAGTTGCCTTTATCGGTGCGCGCAATACAGGCGAGCACCTGCGGGGCCTGCCAGGTGGCGACGAGGCCGGTGGCCGCGTCCCAGCGCTGCAGGCGACCGTTGGGGATGTCCACCCAGTACAGGGCGTTTTCCTCGGGCACCCATACCGGGCATTCGCCCACGGCGTTGCGGGCGTCGACAATCAATTCTGCACTCATGGCCACTCATTCCCTTGGGTTGCTGTGAACTCAGTCACCGAATGGCCCAGCAGCGCAGAACGCGCCGCCCTGATAGAGCTTGGCCGGGTCGTTGTCAGCCACCGGCGGCTGGGCCTCGACCTGGGCGCGGAACACTTCGGAGCTGTCCTTGGGAGCAAAACCCAGGTGCGCGGCGTAGCGGTTGTCCCACCAGGTGTCCTGGTTATTGGACATGCCATAGACCACGGTATGGCCGACGTTCGGCGTGTACAGCGCGCGTTCGAGCAGTTGGGTCAGGTCGTCGAAGCTCAGCCAGGTGTGCATCATCCGGCGGTTCTGCGGTTCCGGGAATGAGGAGCCGATACGGATGCTCACGGTCTCGATGCCGTAGCGGTCGAAGTAGAAACTCGCCATGTCTTCGCCATAGGACTTGGACAGGCCGTAGTAGCTGTCCGGGCGGCGCGGTGAGTGGGCGTCGAGCTTTTCGTCCTGGGGGTAGAAGCCGATCACATGGTTGGAACTGGCGAAGATCACGCGCTTTACACCATGACGGCGCGCGGCTTCGTAGATGTGGAAAACGCCGCTGATATTGGCGCCGAGCACTTCTTCGAAAGGGCGCTCCACCGACACGCCGCCAAAGTGCAGGATCGCATCAACGCCTTCCACCAGATGGTGCACGGCTTGTTTGTCGGAAAGATCGCAGGTTTGTACTTCTTCATGGGCGGCGGCGGGGGCCATATCAGCGATGTCTGACAGGCGCAGCACCTGGGCATAGGGACGCATGCGCTCGCGCAGCACTTTACCCAGGCCGCCGGCGGCACCGGTGAGCAGGATGCGGTTGAAGGGAACGGGGGTCGTGGTGGTCATGGGTAGTCCAATTTTTTTGTTGTAGGTTGTCGTATGACTAGGCCGAAGTATTGTTAGGGATCCCCAGGTTGTCAACGTTCTTGCAGGCGAGTGAGATTCAAATATGGGAGGGGGCTTGCTCCCGATAGCGGTGGCCCAGTCAGAAATGTATTCACAGACACTCCCTCATCGGGGGCAAGCCCCCTCCCACATTGGTTTTGCAGTGGTTTTACAGACCTTCGCCACCCTTTAAAGCAGTGAGATTGGATAGCTGACAAAGATCCGGTTCTCATCGAACTCGTTATTGCTGAAATCCCGACGCATGGTCGAGTTACGCCACCTGACGTTCAGGTCCTTCAGTGCGCCGCTCTGCACGGTGTAGGCGAGTTCCGATTCGCGGCCCCATTCCTTGCCGTCGGTGATTGCCCCGGTGTGCACGTTACTGCCGCTGATGTAGCGGTTCATCATGGTCAAGCCCGGAATGCCAAGCACCACGAAGTTGAAGTCATGGCGCAGCTGCCAGGATTTTTCCTTGGCGTTGTCATAGCTGGAGTTATAGCTGTCGTTGGCCAGCGTGCCGCCGCTGGTGCCGTTGACCCGCATCCACACACTGTCGCCGGTGAGTTTCTGCAGGCCCACGTAGAAGGTGTTGCCGTTGTACTTGGCCGACAGCAGGGCGAACACGGTCTTGTTGTCGAGGTCGCCGGCCAGGGCGCTGCCGTCTTCCTTGCCATTGAAGAAGCCGAGGTTGGCGCCCAGGGTCCAGTCACCCACCGGCTGGGTGTGGGTGAGGTTGAGGTACTGCTGCTGGTAGATATCGGTGAGTTCGGCGTACCACAGGCCGACCTGGGTGCGCTTGTCATTGAATGTGTATTCGCCGCCGCCGAAGTTGAACCGGTCGGAGGTGAACGCGGCTTTGCCGTTCATGTACATGTCTTCCATGCTCGCGTCGTTGCGCGGGCTGTTGCCGCGAAACTGGCCGCCGTAGAGGGTCAGGCCGGCGATCTCGTTGGACGTTACCTGGCCGCCGCGGAAGGTCTGGGGCAGGGAGCGGCCATCATCGGAGCGCAGGATCGGCAGCACCGGCATCCATTCGCCGACCTTCAACTCTGTCTTCGATAACTTGGTTTTCAACGCCACGCCCAGGCGTCCGAAATTATCGGCGGGGCGCCCATCGTCATGCACCGGCAGCAATTGGGTGCCAGCGGTGCCTTTGCCGCCATCGAGCTTTTGCGAGTACAGGCCCAGGACATCAATGCCGAAACCCACGGTGCCACGGGTGTAGCCGGACCTGGCATCGAGAATGAAGTTCTGCGTCCACTCTTCGGCTTTGCCCTGGGGATTGGCGGGGTTGGTGAAGTTACGGTTGAAGTAGGCGTTGCGCAGGTTGAGCGTGGCCTTCGCATCGTCGACGAACCCATCGGCGTGGGCCGTGAGGGGTAAGGTACATGCGAGGCTGCCGAGGCTGATCAAACCGAGACGCGAGGACAAATGACGGGCGAATTGACTCACAGTGAGGCTCCCTTTTCTTTTGTTGTTTTTATTATTCGTCATACGTTGTCGTACAACGTTGGGCGCGATATTTACGGGGTTTTAAGGGAGTGTCAAGTAGAAGTTATAGGATGACTTGCTCGGCCTATCTAAATGTGGACACGGTTCAAAATGTGGGAGGGGGCTTGCCCCCGATAGCGATGATTCAGTCACATGTTTAGTGACTGGCACACCGCATCGGGGGCAAGCCCCCTCCCACATTTGATTGGTGACCAATCATGAGAATGGCGGGGTCTCAGCCGGCCATGACCATTGGGGGCAGGGTGCCTAGCAGGGAAACCGCTGCCACTGCTGCGATACCCAATAGCCATTCCAGCAGGACACTGGCCTTCAAGCTGCCCACCCGCTGTTCACACTGTTCCACGCGCAATCGGTTCAGCAAGGCCAGCACCAACATGCCCGCTACCAGCAGCACCTTGATCAGCAGAATCAAGGCAAACCCTTCAAACGGCGGGGTAGGCCACAGTTGCCCGGTGAGCACGCGCACGTTGACCAGACCGGTCACCAGCAGGCCGGCAACCAGGCCATAACCCACGCCACTGAAGCGCCGCAGGAGCGGCTGCAGGGTCGGCGGCTGTGGCTGTCTGAGGATCAACACCAGCAGCAGCAAGCCGCCCAGCCAGGCACCGACGCACGCCAGGTGCACCACCTGGTTGAGGATCAACAGTCGCCCGCTGAGCCCATCGAGCATGGCGCCATGGCCCACCGGTGCCAGGGTCGCCAGCACCAGCGCAATCAGCGGCAGGCGCAAGGCCGGCCACGGCTTGGTCAATACGATCACCAGCAACAGGTTGAGCAGCAGGTGCCAGACCCAGACCTGCCCGAAAAAGGTGCTGCCCAACACCAACATCACCGTGGCCGGTTGCCGCGCGGCTTCCCACCCGCCGGCCATGCTCGCAGTGATCAGCAACAGCCACGCGACCCCGGAGCCCAGCCCCAGCCAGGCCAGGCCTCGGGTAATGCGCAGCACTTGCCGGTCGAGTGCCGGTTGCGCGGCCGCGCCGAGCAACAGAGGCCTGAACACACAGGCCCCGAACAGCAGCAGCACCACGATGAAATGCACAAAACGGCACAGCACCAGCAGGGTCGCCATGGATTATTGGCCAACCTTGAAGCTGTAAGTGCCTTCGCTCTTGTGGGTGTCGACGGACACGGCGTGCCACTCGACCTTGTAAGTACCGGCCGCCAGCGGAGCGGCAGGGGTGACCACCAGGGTTTTTTTGTCGGTGTCCGGGGTTTCCAGGCCCTTGATCGCGATTTCCGTGCCGTCCTTGCTCAGGGACACCTTGGTGAACGTCGCTTCGACGCCTTCGCTGAAGGTCAGGCGCAGGTCTGTCGGTGCGGCTACGCTGCTGTCTGCCGCTGGCGTGGCGCTTTTCAGGTGTGCATGGGCAAAGGCTGCAGACGCGCCCAGCAGGGAGGCGAGCAGGGCGACGATGGTCAGGGACTTCTTGATCAACATTGTTCAATACCAATCAGAGGATAGAAGCGAGCAGTGTACGAAGTTTCGGTTCGGCGTGTCGCCCCGATCTAGAGCGGATGGTAGTCTCTAGGTCGTGTTGTTGTCAGGGAGCCCTTATGGGCAATCACAAGATCGGAATTCGGCGGATCAACGTCGAGAAAATCCTGCTGGCCGCAGAGAAAGTCTTCGCTGAAAAAGGCTATGGCAGCACCGCCATGGCCGACATCGCCAAAGAGGCACAACTGCCGCGCTCGAACCTGCATTACTACTTCACCACCAAGAGCGAGCTGTACAGCGCGGTGCTGTTCGACCTGCTGGACCTGTGGAAACAGGACGCCCTGAGTTTCGAGACCTTCGATGACCCACGGGTGGTGCTCAGCAGCTACATCCGCGCCAAGATGCAGCGCTCGCGCACGCGGCCGTATGGTTCGAAAGTCTGGGCCAATGAAATCATCCACGGTGCGCCCACCCTGGGTGAGGCGCTGGACGAAAGCCTGTACGACTGGGCCAAGATGAAGGAAGCGAAAATTCGCCATTGGGTGGAAGACAAACGCATCCTGCCGGTGGAGCCGTCGAGCCTGCTGTACATGATCTGGGCATCGACCCAGCACTACGCCGACTTCGATCATCAGGTGAACATTTTGAATGATCATCAACCGTTGTCGGATATGCAGTTTGAGCGGGCGATACAGACGGTGACCGGGGTGATATTGCGCGGGATTGGGTTGGAGCCTTGAGCGGTGTGGTGAGCCTGCTGGCCCTATCGGGGGCAAGCCCCCTCCCACATTTGGAATGCATTCCAGTGTGGGAGGGGGCTTGCCCCCGATAGCGGCCTACAGGACTACACAGCCTCCCGATAAGGATTGCGCGGGTCCTGTGTCCAATTCAAAAACGGCTTGCCCGTATCAATCGGCACCATCTCGATACAATCGGCCACCGGACAGGTGATCTGGCACAAATTGCAGCCCACGCACTCGTCATCGATCACCTCGTATTTATGCGTGCCATCCGCTTGCTTCAAGCTGGCGATGGCCTGGTGCGAGGTATCCTCGCACGCGATATGGCAACGCCCACAGCCGATGCACGCCGCCTGGTCGATCTTGGCGATTACCTGGTAATTGATGTCCAGGTACTTCCAGTCCGTGGTGTTGCCCACCGCGCGCCCGGAAAATTCCTGCAAGCTCTGGTAGCCCTGAGTGTCCATCCAGCGCGAGAGCCCATCCTTCATCTCCTCGACGATGCGGAAGCCATGCAGCATCGCCGCCGTGCACACCTGCACCGCGCCGCAGCCCAGGGCGACGAATTCAGCGGCGTCACGCCAGTTGCCGATGCCGCCGATACCGCAGATCGGCAAGCCCTGGGTCTGTGGGTCGCGGGCGATTTCGGCAACCATATTCAGGGCAATCGGCTTCACCGCCGAGCCGCAGTAGCCGCCGTGGGTGCTTTGGCTGCCGACCATGGGCAGGGCGACCATGCGTTCCAGGTCGACGCTGGTGATGGAGTTGATGGTGTTGATCAACGACACCGCATCCGCGCCGCCGCGATAGGCCGCCCGCGCGGCGACGCGGATGTCGGTGATGTTGGGCGTGAGCTTGACGATCACCGGCAGCGAGCAATAGGTCTTGCACCAGCGCGTCACCTGTTCCACGTACTCCGGCACCTGGCCGACCGCCGCGCCCATGCCGCGTTCGGGCATGCCGTGGGGGCAGCCGAAATTCAGCTCGATACCGTCGCAACCGGTGGCTTCCACCTGCGGCAGGATATTTTTCCAGGATTCTTCAACACAGGGCACCATCAGCGACACGATCAACGCGCGGTCCGGCCAGTCCTTTTTCACTTGGGTGATTTCGCGCAGATTGATCTCCAGGGAGCGGTCGGTGATCAGCTCGATATTATTGATGCCCAGCACTTCGCGATTCGCCCCGTAGTGCGCCGAGTAGCGCGACGACACGTTGACCGCCGCCGGGTCTTCACCCAGGGTTTTCCACACCACGCCGCCCCAGCCGGCCTCGAACGCGCGCACCACGTTGTAGGCCTTGTCGGTGGGCGGTGCGGAGGCCAGCCAGAACGGGTTGGGCGCTTTGATGCCGGCGAACACAATCGACAGATCAGCCATTACGCGGCCTCCACGTTGAGCATGAGTTGAGCGTGCATGGCCTCGGCGGCCAGCTTGCCGTGTTGCACCGCCTGTACGGTGAGGTCCTGGCCGAGGCTGACGCAGTCGCCGCCGGCATACACCCCGGGAATGCTGGTGCGCAGTTGTTCGTCGACGAAGATGCGTTCGCCCACGCGGTGCAGCTGCTGGGCCAGCGGGTCGTGCAGCGCGTCGCTGGCAAAGCCTTGGCCGATGGCCTTGAAGATGGCGTCTGCGGCCAATTCGAAGGTTTCCCCGGTGGGGTGCAGGCGACCGTTCTCCATGCGCGTGCGAGCGAAGCGCATGCCGCGCACGTGCCCTTGGTCGTCGAGCAGCACCTGCTCCGGCTGGGCCCAGGTCAGCAGGCGAACCTGGTTGGCCTTGGCGATGTCCTGCTCATGGTGGGTCGCGCCCATGTCATCCAGGCCACGGCGGTACACCAGGTTCACGTCGCGGGCACCGAGCCGCGCCATTTGCACGGCCATGTCGATGGCGGTGTTGCCGGCGCCGAGCACGATGCAGCGGTCGGCCAGCGGTAGCTGGGTGAGGTCATCGGCCTGGCGCAGTTCGCGGATGTAGTCGGTGGCGGCGAGCAGGCCGGGGGCGTCTTCGTCGGGCAGGCCGAGGCGTTTGCTGGCCGCCAGGCCGAGGCCGAGAAACACCGCGTCAAATTGCGCGTGCAACTCGCTCAGGGTGAGGTTGTCGCCCAGGCGCTGGCCGTGACGGATCTCGATGCCGCCGATCTGCAGGAGGAAATCCAGTTCCTTCTGGGCGAAGTCGTCCACCAGTTTGTACTTGGCGATTCCGTATTCATTCAAGCCGCCGGCTTTTTCCCGGGCTTCGAAGACCACCACGTCATGACCGTGCAGGGCCGCACGGTGGGCGCACGCCAGGCCCGCCGGCCCGGCGCCGACCACCGCGATGCGTTTGCCGGTGGTCGCGGCACGTTGGAACGGGTGCTGGCTGAAATGCGCGTTGTCGATGGCATAGCGTTGCAACAGGCCGATCAGCACCGGGGCGCATTCTTCGGCGTTGTTACGCACGCATGCTTGCTGGCACAGGATTTCCGTGGGACAGACTCGAGCGCAACTGCCGCCGAGGATGTTGGCCGAGAGGATTTTCTGCGCTGCGCCCTGGACGTTGTCGGTGTGGATATTGCGGATGAACGAGGGGATGTCGATTTCGCTGGGGCACGCGTTCACGCACGGGGCGTCGTAGCAATACAGGCAGCGCGAGGCTTCAAGCTGGGCCTGGCGGGCGTTGAGGGGCGGCGCCAGGTCGGTGAAATGGCTGGCGAGGGTGGGCCCGTCGTCATGGGGATGGGGAAGGTGGGTCAGGGTCTGGATCACGGTGGTGGCCTCACGGTTATTGAGGTGCTGCCTCTGATGGGCGATCGTTCCCATGCTCTGCGTGGGAATGCCTTACTGGACGCTCTGCGTCCGCTCTTGGAACGCGGAGCGTCCCTGGCTGCATTCCCACGCAGAGCGTGGGAATGATCATGTGCGCTGTATGTTCAGCGTTTCACCGCAGTGGGCCTGGAATGCTCCGCCCGCTTGCGCAACTGTTCGAACACCGGCGGATACGCTGGCCGCTGCACATACCGCCCGGCCCCACGCTCGGCGCGCAGGTCGCCATCGGCCCAGACCAGCTTGCCCTGGCTGATGGTGTGGCTCGGCACGCCGCGTACGGTCTTGCCTTCGAAGATGTTGAAATCGACTTGCTGATGATGGGTTTTGGCGGAAATGGTGCGCGTGCCCTCCGGGTCCCACAGCACCAGGTCGGCATCGGCGCCGACGCGGATCGCGCCTTTGCGCGGGTAGAGGTTGAAGATCTTCGCGGTGTTGGTGGAGGTCAGCGCGACGAAGGCCTGCATCGACAGACGCCCGGTGTTGACACCCTCATGCCACAGCAGCGCCATGCGGTCTTCGATACCGGCGGTGCCGTTGGGGATCTTGCTGAAGTCGTCACGCCCGGCGGCCTTTTGCTCGGCGCAGAAGCAGCAGTGGTCGGTGGCGGTGGTGTGCAGGTTGCCCGATTGCAGACCGTGCCACAGCGCCTCCTGGTGGCCGCGCGGGCGGAACGGTGGGCTCATCACGTAGCCGGCGGCGGTCTGCCAGTCAGGGTGTTGATAGACGCTGTCGTCCAGCAGCAAGTGGCCGGCGAGCACTTCCCCGTAGACCGCCTGGCCCTTGCCCCGGGCATAGGTGATTTCGTCCAGCGCCTCCTGGGTGGAAACGTGCACCAGGTACAACGGCGTGCCAATGGTCTCGGCGATGCGGATCGCACGGCTGGCCGCTTCGCCTTCCACCTGAGAAGGGCGCGACAGCGGATGCGCTTCCGGCCCGGTGATGCCCTGGGCCATCAGCTTGCGTTGCAGGTGATAGACCAGCTCTCCGTTTTCCGCATGCACCGTGGGCACCGCGCCCAGTTCGAGGCAGCGTTCGAAACTGGCCACCAGGGTATCGTCGGCCGCCATGATCGCGTTCTTGTAGGCCATGAAATGCTTGAAGCTGTTGATGCCGTGATGGCTGACCAGCTCGGCCATTTCCTCGCGGACCTGTTCGCTCCACCAGGTGATCGCCACATGAAAGCCGTAGTCGGACGCCGATTTCTCGGCCCAGCCGCGCCACTGGTGGAACGCCTCCATCAACGACTGCTGCGGGTTGGGGATCACGAAGTCGATGATCGACGTGGTGCCACCGGCCAACCCCGCCGCCGTGCCACTGAAAAAATCTTCACTGGCCACGGTGCCCATGAACGGAAGTTGCATATGGGTATGGGGATCGATGCCACCTGGCATCAAGTACTGGCCGCTGCCGTCGAGTGTTTCAGTGCCGGCGGGAATATCCAGGTCCGTGCCGATAGCACGAATCAGACCGCCTGCGCATAACACATCGGCGCGGTAACTTTCATCATGGGTAATAACGGTAGCGCCACGGATCAACAGCGACATGTCGAGTTCCTCACAGGCTTGACCGGCTTGTGCCAGTTCTAAGTGTTGTAATACGGCTCGCCGATAACTGGTTGATTCCTGTCATCGGTGACAGGAATAGAAACTAGCCCGAGTTTTTCGATTGAGCAAGAATATTTTTATTAAGCTTATAACCAATATAACTATTTGATTTAAAAGGTTAAAAATCAAAATTCACCAAAATGAAGCAGCCTCACACCATTTTGACGCACTTGACAGGTTGTCGATTTGAACAACATTTCTTATTGCAAATCAGCCGGTTGAACGATGGCGCTTGACGGGGCTGATAAATAAAAATAATTGTGTTGCACCAGATTGAGTCCTGAAGGTTCGGACAACTTCCTTGCTATTCACCCTGAGTTCCAGGGCAAGTTCCGAAGATGCAATCGGTCAACCGGATAAAGCTGATAAACATCAGCCAGTTATAGATGCAGTGTGGGACGGGAAGCGATGGTCGGCACGGTTATTGAGTGCAGTGGCGGCTGGCCGGGCCCGAGATGTCATGTTGTCGACGAGGTACTCCGGCCACCTGCCTTAACCGTGCAGGTGAGCAAGAATAATTTTAAAAAAACCGTGGAGCGGCCATGCAACAGAACAGATCGCAAGTCATCGAACGTAACGGCCTGTACGAACTCGACGCCGGCCCCGACGTCCTCGACAGCCCTCGCTACAACCACGACATGGCACCGACCAAGGTGCACGAACGCACCTGGAACAAATGGCACATCACCGCGTTGTGGGTCGGCATGTCGATTTGTGTGCCGACCTATACCTTGGGCGGTGTGCTCACCGCGTACTTCGGGTTGTCGGTGGGCGAGGCGCTGATGGCGATCTTGCTGGCTAACATCGTGGTGCTGATCCCACTGACCCTCAACGCGTTCCCCGGCACCAAGTACGGCATTCCGTTCCCGGTGCTGTTGCGCTCGTCCTTCGGCATTCTCGGCTCCAACGTGCCGTGTCTGATTCGTGCGCTGGTGGCGTGCGGCTGGTTTGGCATCCAGACGATGTTTGGCGGCCTGGCGATTCACTTGTTCCTGGGCTCGATTTTCGAGGGCTGGAAATCTCTTGGCGGCACCGGGGAAGTGATCGGTTTCATGATTTTCTGGTGCCTGAATTTGTGGGTGGTGCTGCGCGGCGCCGAGTCGATCAAGCGCCTGGAAACCCTCTCGGCGCCGTTGCTGGTCGCTGTGGGCATTGGCTTGCTGGTGTGGGCGATGCCGAATGTGTCGATCAGTGAGCTGATGGCGATTCCACCCAAGCGTCCCGAAGGGGCGAGTCTCACCGGCTACTTCATGGCTGGCCTCACGGCGATGGTGGGATTCTGGGCCACGTTGTCGTTGAATATTCCTGACTTCAGCCGCTACGCCAAAAGCCAGAAGGACCAGATTCTCGGGCAGATTTTCGGCCTGCCGCTGACTATGTTCCTGTTCGCTGCGCTTGGCGTGATCATGACTGCGGCCTCGGTGAAACTGGTGGGGGTCAGCGTGTCCGACCCGGTTACCCTGATCGGCCATATCCAGAGCCCGGTGTGGGTGGCTATCGCCATGGCGCTGATCATCATCGCCACCTTGTCCACCAACACGGCGGCGAACATTGTCTCGCCGACCAACGACTTCCAGAACATCGCGCCCAAGCTGATCAACCGCACCACGGCGGTGATTCTCACCGGGTTGGTGGGGCTGGCGTTGATGGCCCATGAGCTGCTGAAAAAACTCGGCCTGATCGTGTCCGATGTCAGCCTGGAGACGGTGTATTCCAACTGGCTGCTCGGCTACTCCAGCCTGTTGGGGCCGATCGCCGGGATCATGGTGGTGGACTACTTCATCACCCGCAGACAGCAGCTGGACCTGGCCGGTTTGTACCGCGACGACGTGTACCCGGCGTGGAACTGGAGCGGCTTCGTCGCGTTTGGCGTGCCGGTGGTGCTGACCTTGCTGTCCCTGGGCAGCGATGCATTCAGTTGGTTCTACAGCTACGGCTGGTTTACCGGTTCGGCATTGGGCGGGCTGTTGTATTACGCGCTCAATGCCAGGCGCGCGATCACCCCAGTCGCAGCCAAATCATCCTTGTGAACACAGTCAATGTGGGAGGGGGCAAGCCCCCTCCCACATTGGAATGCGGTCCAATCATAAGAAATGTAGCCTGAGGAGATCCCCATGAACGCTGCCCTCGACGTTTTGCAATCGACCCATCAGCACATCAATCGCGACCGCTTGTGGCAGTCGCTGATGGACCTGGCCAAGCTCGGCGCCACCCCAAAAGGCGGGGTGTGCCGGCTGGCCCTCACCGACCTCGACCGCAAGGCGCGCGACCTGTTCGTGCAGTGGTGCGAGCAGGCCGGTTGCACGGTGACCGTCGACGGCATCGGCAATATTTTCGCCCGGCGCCCTGGGCGCAATCCCGACCTGCCGCCAGTGATGACCGGCAGCCACATCGACACCCAGCCCACGGGCGGCAAGTTCGACGGTTGCTTCGGCGTGCTGGCCGGGGTGGAAGTCTTGCGTACCCTCAACGACCTCAAGCTTGAAACCGAGGCGCCGCTGGAGGTGGTGGTGTGGACCAACGAAGAAGGCTCGCGCTTTCCACCCTGCATGATGGGCTCCGGCGTGTTCGCCGAGAAATTCACCCTGGCCGAGACCTTGGCCAAGGTCGATACGGACGGCGTCAGCGTGGGCGATGCGTTGAATGCGATCGGCTATGCGGGTACGCGGCCGGTGAGCGGGCACAAGGTCGGGGCGTACTTCGAAGCGCATATCGAACAGGGGCCGATCCTGGAGGATGAGAAAAAGACCATCGGCGTGGTGCTTGGCGCACTCGGGCAGAAATGGTTCGACCTGAAACTGCGTGGCGTCGAAGCACACGCGGGGCCTACGCCGATGCACCTGCGCAAGGACGCCCTGGTCGGCGCGGCAGCGGTGGTGGCTGCGGTGAATGCGGCGGCGTTGGGACATCAGCCGCACGCCTGTGGGACCGTGGGTTGCCTGCAGGCGTATCCCGGTTCGCGCAATGTGATTCCCGGTGAAGTGCGCATGACCCTGGATTTTCGTCACTTGGAGCCTGCGCGGCTGGATTCGATGATTGCCCAGGTGCGCACGGTGATTGATGAGACCTGCGCCAAACATGGGTTGAGTTTCGAGTTGGAACCCACCGCCGACTTCCCGCCGTTGTACTTCGACAAAGGCTGCGTAGACGCCGTGCGCGATGCGGCGAATGGCTTGGGCTTGTCGAATATGGACATCGTCAGCGGGGCCGGGCACGACGCGATTTTCCTCGCCGAACTAGGCCCGGCGGGGATGATCTTCGTGCCGTGTGAGGGTGGCATCAGCCATAACGAAATCGAGAACGCCGCGCCGGATGATCTGGCAGCGGGGTGTGCGGTGCTGTTGCGGGCCATGCTGGCTGCTTCGGCAGCCATTGCCAGTGGCAAGCTTGCGGCGTGAAATGCGGTTAAAAAAATGTGGGAGAGGGCTTGCTCCCGATGGCGGTGGGTCAGTCGATAAGT
This sequence comes from Pseudomonas sp. R4-35-07, assembly GCF_003852235.1. Taxonomy (NCBI): domain Bacteria; kingdom Pseudomonadati; phylum Pseudomonadota; class Gammaproteobacteria; order Pseudomonadales; family Pseudomonadaceae; genus Pseudomonas; species Pseudomonas sp. R4-35-07. The sequence continues at coordinate 3,638,396 of NZ_CP027732.1, read as the reverse complement.
TTTTGGCTGATACACCGCCATCGGGAGCAAGCCCCCTCCCACATTTGAACGGTGTGCTTCAGATACAGCGTCAGACCCAGATGGCATCCCACAATGGGTAGTCACCAATTCGCTCGACTAATCCCGCTCGCAATGGGTTGGCCACTACGTACCGGGCCATTTTTACAAGGTCATCTTCTTTGCGCAGTGCTCGGTCGTGGAAGCTTTCCTGCCAGAGCCGGCCTTTGCGGCCAGTCGCGCCGTTGACGGTTCGTGTACTTTTGGATTTCACCTGGCACATCAGGTTTGCCAGCGAGCCTTTTTTCAACTCGATAATCCAGTGGAAATGGTCGGGCATGATCACCCATGCCAGGGAGTTCGCCAGCCCTTGGTATTGGGCTAGCCGAAACTGCCAGACGACCAGACGCCCGAGATGAAAATCGCTGAATAGGCGAATACGTTCATGGGTATTGGTGGTGATCAAGTAGATGCGGTTCGGTTCGCTGAACCGGCCGATGCGCAGGCGATGTGAAGCGGGTAGATCAGGCATTCCTTAGCCTCTCTGCTAAGTGGATGCTGAGAGGCTAGAAGGGGTGGGCTGAAGATGTCGTTCAGGCTTTTGGCAGGATGTGTCTGGGAGGGCGCTATCGGGAGCAAGCCCCCTCCCACAGGGGGCCGGCGGTGTTCATACATTGTGTGTCTGGCACAGAACCCATGTGGGAGGGGGCTTGCTCCCGATGAGGCCGGAACTAACGCTGCCGAACGTACAGCCTCAGCCGCCCGGCTGCCAACCCCCACCCAGCGCCGTCACCAACCCCACACTCGCCTGCAACTGCCTTGTCTGCACCGCCTGCAACGTCCTCTGCGCCTGCAACGCCGCCGTTTGCGCGGTGACTACATCCAGATAACTCACGGCTCCGGCCTGATAGCTGTTCATTGCCAATACTTGTGTGTGCTGCGCCGCATCCGCCGCCGCTTGTTCATCCTGCGCCTCCTGCTGCAAATCCCGCAGTTGCGCCAGGTTATCTTCGACCTCGCGCACGGCCTTCAGCACCTGGCTGCGGTACTGCGCCGCCGCTTCTTCAAACTCGGCCTTGGCCTGGCGTTCGTTGGCACTCAAGCGCCCGCCATCAAAAATCGGCAGGTTCATCAACGGCCCCAGCGCCCAATACTGATTGCCCGCCGCAAGCAGGTTGCCCACGCCCTGGGTCTGGCCGCCGATCAATCCGGTCAGGCTGAAGTCCGGATACCAGGCCGCCTTGGCCACGCCAATGTTGGCATTGGCCGCAAACACGCGCCGTTCGGCCGCCGCGATATCCGGGCGACGTTGCAGCAGGCGGCTCGGCAGCTGTGAGGGAATGCCGGGCAAGGCAATCAATTGCGGGCTTGGCGGCAGGGAGAAATCGCTGGCCGCCGCGCCGACCAGTTCGCCAATTGCATGCTCGGTCAGGTTGCGCTGCCCGCGCACGTCATCCAGTTGCGCCTTGGCCTCGGCCAGTTGACTCTGCGCACGGGTCAGGTCCAGTTCCGATGCAATCTGGCCCTCATAACGGCTGCGGGTGAGTTGCAGCGCCTGGCTGAAATCCTCCAGCGAATGGGCGAGAATCCGGCTCTGCGCATCCAGCCCATTGAGCTGCACATACAGCGTCGCCAACTGGCGTTGCAGGCTCAAGCGCGCTGCCGCCAGGTCATCGCCGGACGCTTGAGCCTGGGCGTCGCCGGCCGCGACCTGGTTGCGGATTTTGCCCCACAGGTCCAGGTCGTAACTCAACGAAAACCCGGCGGTGTCGCTGTTGTACACCGACGGCTGCGTACTACCGCGCAACGGTCTGGAATCCGATTGCCGCTGGCGCAACGGCTGCGCGCTGGCGCTGATCTGTGGGAAAAGCCCGGCATGCAATTGACTGGCATACGCCTGGGACGCATCGAAATGCGCCAGCGCCGCGGCCAGGTCCGGGTTGGCCTTGAGCAGTTGCTGTTGCAGCTCATTGAGCGTTGGGTCGTTGTACAGTTTCCACCACTGCGGCATCAGTTGATCGGACGGCTGCGCGCTGTGCCACGAGCCATCGCTGGTGTGTTCGCGATAACCCGCTGGCAGGTCAACCGACGGCACCTGGTAGCTGGGCGCCAGGGAGCAGCCTTGCAACGCCAGCAACAGGCAGGCCGCAAAAGGTTTAAGCCTTGGGCGCATGGGCACCCCCTGTGGCGCCGGCCAGTTGTACCGGGTCGCCTTCGCGCAGGGCGTCGGGCGGGTTGTCGATGATGCGGTCGGCGGGTTTCAGGCCCTGGTCGATCACCAGGCGTTCGCCCAGGTCCAGGCCGATATGAATGTCTTGCAGGTGCACATGGTTGTGCGGGTCCAGCACCGCGACCTGGGTGCCCTGGGCACGGAAGATCAAGGCGCTGGCCGGGATGCTCACGCCGTGGGTGTCCGCCGGAATCGGCAGGGTGGCTTCGGCATAATCGCCGGGCAGCAACTCACCGTTCGGGTTGTCGGCGACGAACTGCGCGAGCAGGGTGCCGGAGCGTCGGTCGATGGCGGTGGAGTCGCCGATCAGGTGCGCCTTGAAGTGTTCGCCAGGATGTTCGGGCACGCTCAGCTCGGCTTCCAGACCAGGACGGATCACCGCCGCGTAGTTCTGTGGCACCGGCACGTACAGGCGCAGTTGGTGGGTGTCGGCGATGCTGAACAGTTCCGGATCACTGTCGGTATCGGCCTTGATCAGTTGGCCGATATCGGTATTGCGCGCGGTGATGGTGCCGGCGAATGGCGCACGGATCGTCTTGTAGCTTTCCAGCGCACACAGCCGCGCATAGTCGGCGGCGGCAGCCTGGGCATTGGCTTTGGCGGCGGCGGCGTTCGAGGTTTTTTCATCGGCTTCCTGGCGCGATACCGAATGACTGGCCAACAGGTTTTGCCAGCGCGTTGCGGTGGTGGCGGCAAGGCGCGCATTCGCCTGTTCCTGAACCAGGTGGGCGTGGGTTTGCGCCAGTTGTTGGTCCAGGTCCGGGCTGTCGATTTGCGCGAGGACCTGCCCGGCCTTGACCTGGCTGCCGATGTCGACCTTCCAGTCTTTCAGGTAGCCGCTGACCCGCGCATGGATCGGCGCTTTGCTCCAGGCCTCCAGGTGCGCCGGCAAGCGCAGGGTATCGCCGGTGGCATTCTGTTTGGGCTGGAACACCAGCACCTGGGGAATGGCCGCGGTTTCCGTCCAGGCGCTGACCGACTGTTCATGCAGCGCACGCGCGTGCAAGCCGTTGGCGACCAGCAGGGCAGCCAGGGTCAGGCCGCCGACACCCAGGAGCATCAGACGCTTGCGCGAGGGTTTGTGATCAGACGACATGGGGCATTTCTCCAGCAGTTGCGCGGGTAGGGTGACGGCCGTGGACCAGGCTGAAAACCACGGGAACAAACAACAAGGTGGCGATGGTGGCGAAGATCAAGCCGCCGATCACGGCGCGGCCCAACGGCGCGTTCTGCTCCTCGGAGAGCGCCAGGGGCAGCATGCCGATGATCATCGCCAGGGCGGTCATGCACACCGGGCGAAAGCGCGTGTATCCGGCCTCCATGGCGGCTTTCAAGGCATCGCCGTGTTCGGCCAGGCGTTCGCGGCAGAAGCTCACCACCAGTATCGAGTTGGCGGTGGCCACGCCCATGCACAGGATCGCGCCGGTGAGGGCCGGCACCGATAACGAGGTGCCGCTGAGGAACAGCATCCACACGATCCCCGCCAGTGCCGCAGGCAACGCGGTGATGATCACGAAAGGGTCGGCCCAGGACTGGAAATTGACCACGATCAGCAAGTAGATCAGCACCACCGCGCCGAGCAGGCCGAAGCTCAAGCCGCTGAACGCCTCGTGCAGCGCATCGATCTGCCCGTGCAGGCTGATCGTCGCGCCTTTAGGGCGCATGGACGCGGTGTCATCCAGCACTTTTTGCACATCACGGGCGACGCCGCCGAGGTCGCGGCCTTGCACGTTGGCGTACAGGTCCAGGGTAGGTTCGATGTTGTAATGCGTGACCACCGCCGGGCTTTGTACCCGCGAGATACTCGCCACGCCGCCGAGGATTTGCGACTGGCCGTCGGCACCGGTCACCGGCAGCGCCTCCAGCGCAGGCAGGCTATCGAGGCGGTATTGCGGCGTTGCGGCGACGATCGAGTAGGACACGCCATTGGCCGGGTTCAGCCAGAACGTCGGCGCCACCTGGGAACTGCCGGCGAGGGAGGCCACCATGCTGTTGGTCACGTCTTTCTCGGTGATGCCCAGGCCATTGGCGCGCAGGCGGTCCACATTCACCTGCAGCGACGGGTAGCCGGTGGATTGCTGAATGCGCAGGTCGGCGATGCCGGGCACGTGTTGCAGGCGGCGTTCGAGCTCTACCGCATAGGCGCGGTTTTCGGCATCGCTGCGCCCGGAAATTTTCACGTCCAGCGGTGCCGGCGCGCCGAAGTTGAGGATCTGGCTGCTGATGTCCGCCGGCAGAAACGCGAAGTGGCTGCCGGGGGAGCTTTGCGGCAGGGCTTCACGCAGTCTTTTGACATAGTCGGCGGTGGGCGCGTGGTGCTTTTTCAGGGTGACCTGAATATCGCCGTCCTGCGGGCCGATGGTGCCGCTGCTGCTGTAGGCCATGTCGATGCCGCTGAGGGGGATGCCGATGTTGTCGACGATGGTGTCCAGCTCTTGCGCCGGGATCACTTCGCGAATCCGCGCTTCGATGCGGTCGAACGCAGCGGCGCTTTCCTCGATGCGCGTACCCAGCGGCAGGCGCACATGCAGTGCCAGCGCACCGGCATCGGTCGCCGGGAAAAAATCCTGGCCCAGGCTCGGCAACAACACGAACGAGGCCAGCACGCAGGCGAGAAAACCGACGATAAAGCGTTTGCGCGCGCCCAGCGCGAGTATCAGCAGGCCGTGGTAGGTGTCACGGATGTTCGAGAAATGCCGCTCGAATCCCTGCTGGAAATTCAGCACCGCTTGCAGCACTCGATTGCGCGGTTTCTTGTGCTGATCACCTTCATGGTGATTGATGAATTCATCTTCCGGATGATGCCCTGCACCTTGCTCCGGCGTGTGCGGCTTGAGCAGGTACATCGCCAGTGTCGGCACCAGCGTGCGCGAAAGAATGAATGAACTGGCCATGGCAAAGATCACCGCCAGCGCCATCGGCCGGAACAGATACCCGGCGATGCCTTGCAGCAAGAACATCGGCACGAACACGATGCAGATGCACAGCAGCGAGACGAACGCCGGGCCGACGATTTGTGCGGCGCCGTCGAGGATCGCCGTCTTCACCGCCTTGCCTTGTTCCAGGTGCCAGTTGATGTTTTCGATGGTCACCGTGGCGTCGTCCACCAGAATGCCCACCGCCAGGGCCAGGCCGCCCAGGGTCATCACATTGAGGGTTTGCCCGCTGACCGCCAGCAGCGCAATGGCTGACAGCACCGCCAGGGGAATCGACGCGGCGATGATCAGCGTCGAGCGCCAGCTGCCGAGAAACAGCAGGATCATCGCACTGGTCAGCAGGGCGGCGATGATGCCTTCCTGGGCCACGCTGCCTACCGACTGCTTGACGAACACCGAGGCGTCGCCCAGCAGTGAGGTTTTCAGCGACGGCGGCAGGGTTTCGTTGATGCGCGGCAGCATCTGGCGGATGCCGTCGATGATCGACAGAGTGGAAATACTGCCGTTCTTCAACGCCGGCATCAGCACGGCGCGGTGGCCGTCGACGCGCACGATATTGGTCTGCGGTGGCGAGCCATCCCGCACGTGAGCGACCTGGCCGATGGTGATGATCGCGCCGTCGACGTTCTTGATCGGCAAGTCATTGAGCTCATCGATCGCCTTGGGGCTGTTGTTCAGCAGAATCGTGTATTCGTTGCGGCCGAGCTTGGCGGTGCCCACCGGGATGATCTGGTTCTGCAGCGCCAGGGCATTGCCGACGTCCTGGGCCGACAAACCTTTGGCGGCCAGGGCCTGGGGGTCGAGATCGAGGGTGATCTGGCGCTGCTTGCCGCCCATGGGCGTGGGCATCGCCAGGCCGGGCAGGGCGCTCAGCGGCAGGCGGATATTGTTCTGCACCAGGTCGCGGATTCTGGCTTCCGACAAGCTCGGGCTGGAGAACGCCATTTGCAGGATCGGTACGGTGGAGGCGCTGTAGTTGAGGATCAGCGGTGGTGTGATGCCCGGTGGCATCTGTTTGAGCACGGTCTGTGACACCGCCGTGACCTGGGCGTTGGCGGTGCGGATATCCACGCCGGGTTGGAAGAAGATTTTGACGATGCCCATGCCGGGCAGGGATTGGGATTCGATATGTTCGATGTCGTTGACGGTGGTGCTCAAGGAGCGTTCGTAGGTGTAGATCACCCGCCCGGCCATGGCGTCCGGCGACAGGCCGTTGTACTGCCAGACCACGGCGACCACCGGGATGCCGATATCGGGGAACACATCCGTAGGCGTACGCAGGGCCGCCATCGGCCCGATGATGCAGATGAAAATGGCCAACACGATGAAGGTGTACGGCTTGTGCAGTGCGGTCTTTACCAGCCCGAGCATGCGTGGATCTCCGAAAGAGCAGGATTGCAAACCCCGGCAGTCTTGCCCGACCCACCTAACACGCACCTTTCAGCCAGGTGAAGGAAGATTTAGGTAACGGCTGAAGATCCTTTCATGTGTATTCATTTGTTCTACAAACAGCAGCTCTTCAAGCTTGTCAGCCATCGGATACGCTTTTTTACTGATGTGCTTTGGAGCCCTGCCATGTCACCGAAAACCCTGTTGTTGATTCCCGTCCTGGCTGCCGCCTTGGTGTTGTCGGCGTGTGCCGGCCCGATACCCCAGGCCGACCCGAGCGAAGCCTGGATCGGCTTGAAAGAAGAAGCACCGAATGACCTGTTGGCCGAGCGCGTCGACGGTCAGCGCGTGGATGACGGGCGCTACTTTGAAGTGAGCCCTGGGGACCATCGCCTGGACGTGACGCTGTTTGAAGAAGAGCCCGGCGACGATAACCAGCAGGACTGCCAGGGCCGGGTCGAGTACAGGCATTTCAAGGCGGGTGAGCATTACACCCTGGAGGAGTCGAGCCTCGGGACTACTGTGCGCGCAGCGCTCAAGGATGGGCACGGCAAAGAGGTTGCCGCCACGCAGGATTTTACCTGCATGCCGGGCTAGGCATGATGCGCCGTCGCCTTGCGCGGCTTGGCGGGCGCAGTGGGTTTGACGTGGGGGTGATGATGGCGACGGGTCACGCGCATGACCCCCCACAACATGGCGGCGGCCACCGCCAGCCAACCGCAGATCAGCATGAAAATCGTCGTTGCAAGGCTCATTCAGGCCTCCCTTCGCCCCATCCGGGGTCTATACACAGTCTTCCCAATGGACAGTCTAGCTACCCGGTGGTTGCCTGCTATTGACCAATGGTCGTGTCTGTCCAACTCGTTTGCTCTATCGCCGGCGTTTTACCTACGCTGAAGGCTATACCCCCGCCCAAGAGCGTCCTATGATCGGGGCCCTCACCGGCAGTTGATCAAGAGAGTAAAAAATTGCGCTTACGGTCGAACCTTAAAGCATCCATCCTGCTGGCCTGCGTCCTGGGGCTGACGGCCTGTTCCAGCCATCCTTCGAAACTCCCCGGCCTGCCGGAGCGGGTTGAACTCAACGGCGTACCGACCTTTCGCAGCGAGGCTTATCAGAGCGGTCCTACGGCTCTGGCCAGCATGCTGTCGCAACAAGGCATTGTCATGACACCAGGGTTGCTGGATAAGCCGCTGCACTTGCCAGGCGCCGAAGCGGACCTTGAGCGCAACATGCAGAAGCTGGCGCGCGAATACGGGCTGATGGTGTATCCACTGGAGGCCAGGCTGACCGCAGTGCTGGCGCAGGTGGCGGCGGGTTACCCGGTGATGGCACGGATCAACTCAAGCTTCTGGTCCGACCCGCGCTATGTCGTGGTGGTGGGATTCAACCAGCAGAAGAGCACGGTGCTGTTGCGTTCCGGCAGGGAGCGGCGATTGATGATGGGCTTCAGCGACTTTGAGTCGGCGTGGAAGAGCGCAGGGAATTGGGCGATTCTTACCCAGCGTCCGAGCCAGTTGCCGGCGAATGTGGATGCGCAGCGCTGGCGCGAGGCGGCGAATGCTACGGCCCAGGCCGGGCAAGAGCAGTCGGCGGCCCAAGCACTCAAGGTGCTGACGGAACACAAATAAAAATGTGGGAGGGGCGGTGCGACGATTCGACTTGCTCCCGATAGCGGTGGATCAGTCACTGATACTGTGAATGACACACTGCTATCGGGAGCAAGCCCCCCTCCCACATGGGTTCTGCGGTGTTCTTTAACGGCGCACTTCTGTCACACCTGCACGGTTCTTCAGGTTCTTGTCAGCCTTGTAGCGCAACGCCACATCCGGCACCGCGCCGCCCTTGCCGGTTTCGACCCAGCTGCGAATACGACTGGCATCGGCGAAGTGGGTGAATTTGCCGAAAGCATCCAGGATCACCAGCGACACCGGGCGGTTACCCATGCTGGTCACCAGCACCAGGCAATGCCCGGCCTGGTTGGTAAAACCGGTCTTGGTCAGCTTGATGTCCCAGTTGGCCCGGTTGATCAAATGGTCGGTGTTGGAGAAGCCCAGGGTGTAGTTGGGCTTGCGGAACGCCACGGTTTTTTCCTTGGTGGTACTCAGTTGGCTCAACATCGGAAACTTGCGCGCATATGCCAGCAGTTTGCTCAGGTCGCGGGCGGTCGACACGTTATGGATCGACAGTCCCGTAGGTTCCACGTAGTGGGTGCTGGTCATGCCCAGCGCCTTGGCCTTGGCGTTCATCGCGGCAATGAACGCCGCGTAACCGCCCGGGTAATGGTGGGCCAGGCTCGCGGCGGCGCGGTTTTCCGAGGACATCAGCGCGATCAGCAGCATTTCCTTGCGCGGCATTTGGCTGCCGATCTTCACCCGGGAGAACACACCCTTCATCTCCGGGGTGTCGGTGATGTTGATGTCGATGTATTCATCCATGTCCTGCTTGGCTTCCAGCACGATCAGGCCGGTCATCAGCTTGCTGACGGAAGCGATGGGGACCACCACGTCGGGGTTGCTGGAATAGATGACCTTGTTGGTCTGCAGATCCACAAGCATGGCGCTGCCGGAGGCGATTTGCAGTTTGGAGGCGTCACGCGGGGCCAAGGTGGTTTCGGCAGCGTTTGCGAAGGTGCCCGTCAGTGCAAAAAATAGGCTGACAATGGAAAGACGAATTTTCACGCGGATGAACTCGCTAAAAAGTAAGAAGTACCGTTTGGGAACGGGTTTGGTGACAAATGGCGTTACATTTTAGGAGTATGGATCAGAAAGCGATAGAGAGCCTTTAAATAAAGGCTGTAAGCCGATGATTGGTTAGGGTTGTACCGTGCTTTTACCAATCAAGGCTTTGCTCAAGCTTTCCAGCAGTCAACCAGACCATCGTTGATGAAAGCTCTTTCGCATAGGTCGTCAGCAGTACTGGGATTCTGTGTCCAAGTTGTCCCGTGACGAAGGCAGTGCCGAGGCGCGCCGCTGAACAGCTGGATCGACGTGCGACTCGAAATGCAGAAGATTGAAACGCCACTACCCACAGCCATCACTGAAGAGTAACCGTCCGTCGATTGAGCGCTACGGCCATGGCCGCATCTCTGCCAACTTTGTGGATTGCTGAAGCGGTGCCGAAGAACTAAGTAAGTATAGGGTTATGCATCCCTTGACTGCTCACGCGGACAGGAGCAATGACTTTTCACCTCACCTGGTGTCTTGGATTCAGGCGATTTTTAAGGCAAGCTCACGGTCTTCACATGGCCGTAAAAAGTCAATAGCGTGGTTTAAATTGAAAAACGATCAGTGTCTGTGGGTGCATTATGTAAAAGCTGCAGCGATAGCTATGGTCGTGGTATTGCATGTTGCTGCACCCTATCTCTATCAGTTAGGCGAGATATCGCAGAGTGAATGGAATATCGCAAATATTTACGACTCGTTTGTTCGCTCATGCGTACCATTGTTTTTCATGTCTTCTGGTTTTCTGCTTTTACGCAAGAGTGAATCTGTTTCCGTTTTTTTTGCCAAGCGAATTAATAGGGTCCTGTGGCCTCTGGTTTTTTGGTCGGTGATATATGTGTTCTGGAAAGTATACTACCAAGGCTCGCAGTTTAGCGATTTCGGTAATTTCGGTAAATTTATCTTTACCCCCGTTAGTTATCATCTGTGGTATCTGTATGCAATAATCGGGTGCTATATGTTTTTGCCTTTGCTCAGAGTTGTTGTCGCCTCAGGTGATGACAATGTTCTGGTGTATTACTGTGCGCTTTGGTTTTTGTCTATGACGGTATCACCGCTAGTTGATAAGTATTTTGGCGTAAAATGGCAGTTCGATTTTTCTTATGTTTCTGGCTATATTGGTTATTTTGTTCTTGGTTATCTACTTGGAAAGAAAGACTACAAGTCTTATCATGCAGTTATTGCCGTGTTATCCATGCTCATTTGTTTTTCGATAATTACATGCATGACTTCTTATTTGACGGCAAACAATGACGGTGTTTTTGTCGGTGATTTTTATAGTTATCTCTCTCCGCTGGTTGTCGTTGCATCAGCGTCTTGGTTTGTTTGGATCAAATTTTTATCCGGCATATATGTTCTTGAGCCAGAAAAAAATATTAATCGTCTTGTTTCTTCTGTTAGTGCATGTAGTTTTGGTATTTATTTGATTCATGTGATTTTTTTAGATGTGTGTGGTAACGCCCTTGAGTCACTGCTGCCGATGTTGTTCAGTACCCCTTACATCAATATACCCATGCTCTCTGTAATTGTTTTTGTCGCTTCATATCTGGCTATATTGTTGCTCAGAAGAATTAAATTTATAAATCGCGTTGTCGGATTGTAGAGCTGTTGCTGCACTGAATACTGGCATGACCCACTACGGGATCGTAGGCGCCGCGCGAGCCGCGACATTCATTGCTCAGGTCGGGCACAGAAAGCGATATTTAATCCATTAGCATCCCAGCATAGGTAGGCCTGTGTTGAGATAAGAATATGATCTATTTACATTTTGAGATTTAAATGAGGCGTATCGAGCTGGATAGCAGATATGCTCGCGGGCTAGCCTAGGTATTAAATATACACAAAGTTGGAGTATGGAATGGATCATTCGATTTTAAAGGATTTACCAGCGCTTCACGCCACGTTTATTGGTCTTGGTGGTTCGCTGTTTGGTGTCTATGCTCTGCTTTCAATTGAGCGAAATTACGGAGCAGAAGAGCGGATGGAGCTGGCGCTACAAGAGCTTAAAAAGCTCACTCAGTATGCTGATAGAATAAAAATTTCAGAAGCGTATTTTCATAGTGATGGGGAGCCAGATTGGAGTTCGATATGGGATGTTCGCAACAAATTGCTCCAGGATTATGATCCCTTGAAGGGGATTAAGAGGTTGTATGATTTTTTAAGTGTGCTAAGCAGTCTTTTATTCAAATATCGCTTTTCTAATGATGAAGATAAAGGTTTTTTTAAATTGCTGTTGGATGATAGTCATCATTGCGATGGCTTCATGTATATGCTCCAAAGCATGTCTGTTTTTATGGAAAAAAATAAGAGTGCGTTGTTAAATCTAGCTGTGAGGTGTGACTCTAATAGGCTGCATTTCCTCCAAGTGGAAGAGAAGGCGTTTCGAGAGTCAGTTGATAGAGGGGAAGGCCCGAAAAAAACTGAGGATTATGAAGGTCGTGACGGAATGTTATTTATTGATTACTCCCAAACCTTGAGCAGGTTTATTGATCTTATCAACACATATTTAGTTCTGGTTCCGAAGTTGCGCACCTCGCTTCAGCAGTGTCAGCTATGGGATAAAAGGCTTCCTCTTAAGCGGTATTCTATTGTGGCGCTTATGTCGACGATGGCATTAATTGTGATAGGTATAATGCTGCCTTTGGTACTGGTGCATGTTTCAGAACAAAATCTTGACTTATGTAAAAAATATAGTTTGTGCTGGAGTGCGTGGTATGAGTATTTGATTCTTAGCATGAGTTTTGCGCCGTACTTTATATTCATTGGTTTTATTTTAAATAGGGTCTTGAAGGTGAAGGGTGGAAAATAGCGGCTTATACTTTTTATTGTAATAGTGTCGAGCTATCAGATTGTAACTCCAAATCAAAAACGTTAAGAGTGGGGATTGGCTGAATGAGCGCTAGCCCTTTGTTTCCTTGGGCGTGGCCGGTTCCAGCCATTCCCGCGCCAAGCCCGGCGTCAGCATCACGGGAGGCCGGTCATGAATATCCACCATGCACCGCCACTGTCGGCTGTGATGATCACGATGCCATCATGCTCGCCAGGGCCTTCGTCGGCGTCCGGTAGCGGGCTTATGGCAGCGCAGATATCGGTTCACCGCCCCGCCGGCTACCTTCTCTATGCACGCGTTGATAAGAAAGTATTTAAACACTATGAATAAACAGGCTTTCTTCGGGCAATAAAAAGCCCCGCGAGAAGGCGTAATGCTGTTCACTTAAGCGGAGCAGCATTGCGATCCACTGGAAATCGGGTTTTTGAGATCTTCACCGTCCTCGGCCTTGCAGGTCTGGGGCGGTGATCCAGAAACAAGCTGCCGATACCCTTCCTTAGTTCGGCCAAGCGTCTGCCTGTGGCTGATACCGGATTGGCTGCCGCCATCACGATCAACTGCACGGCGATATACTGGCAAACGGGCTTAAAGCGTATGTCCGACGGAGCTCGACCAAACGCTACCGCTGCTTGACCGGCCTCCCGGCGAATCACGTTGTAAGCGAGTAAAAGCCCCCAGACCTCCTGATAGACCAAGTCGATTTTTTACTGCGCAAGGTCACGGCATTCTGCTGCATAGAGCTTTTGATATCCCTAAAGCCCAATTCGATTTCCCAGCGTTCCTGATAAAGTTTGGCAACGACCTTGGTGCTGTAGGTGTTGGCTGGTAACGACGTCATGACAGATTTTTAATCTGCCTTGGATTTCATAGCTGACTTCGCGGGCTTCCCAGTGGGTGCCAAGAGCCGGATTTCTCTTTCTGGCTTGCGGTGAGACCTTCATGCGCACCAAGCGGTCGTGCTCGCCGTAACGGATCACTTCTTCACAGACCATGCCTTTTTTGGCGGGAATCAACCAATGACGGTGGGTTCCGGTGTTACTCAGGCTCAACAGCATTTCTGCGCCCCAAAATCCTTTATCGAATAGCGTCACGGAGTGGTCGGGGACTTGCTGCAAAAACTCGTCGGCCAAGCGCATTTCACTGCGCCGGTAAGGCCCTAATTGTGCATCCAGGATTAAGTGCGAACGCACGTTCATCAGCGCTACCAAGCGCATCATGGGGAAGGGAGTCTGACGATCACTGGGCGTATTTCCTGACCCGAAATGATCTCGAAGCTCGGGTGTGTCCGGCGTGCGCAAGAGCGCACCGTCCACCGCGAAGACCTGCAAACCGTGCCAGTCGTCCTCGTCGTAGCGCTCCAAGCCCCATTGAGTGCCGGTTTTACGGAATAACCACTCAACGGGATCGGCCCCTAGTCGCTTGCGGGCTTCAGTGACGCCGCTTCGGGCCAACAAGTGGTCGGAGGCGAGGCCTTGAGCGCAAATGTTCAATCGTCTAGCGACCTCATGGACAGGCTCATCACGAAACAACGCCATGCCAAGCACCAACCAAAGCACCTGATCGGCGGGCAAGCGACGCCGACGAATAGTGGCCTGACTGGATAGATCCAGCGCAGACGCAACCCATTCAATGGGGATGTTCTGGGTGAAAGTGCTTAGGTCGCAGAAGTTGAAAAGGTCGCCGAGGTCGAGCAGGTCCTGTTGAACAGACATAAAAAAATCCGATGCCAGAGGTCTGGCATCGGATTTTCTAGGAAGCCCCGCTTTAGCTCAAATGCTTAAGTGAACAGCATTACGCGATAAAGCAGGGCTTTTTCAGTACGCCTGGTTATCAGCTGTGCAGGGTTTCTGCTGCATACAACGTGTTTTCCAGCAGGCACGCCCGGGTCATCGGGCCTACACCGCCGGGAACCGGGGTGATCCAGCCGGCGCGGGGCAGGGCGGTCTCGTACACCACGTCGCCCACCAGCTTGCCATCATTTTGGCGGTTGATGCCGACGTCGATCACGATCGCGCCTTCCTTGATCCACTCACCCTTCACCAGGCCCGGCTTGCCCGCGGCGACCACCACCAGATCAGCGCGGCCCACATGCCCGGCGAGGTCCTTGGTGAAGCGGTGGGTAACGGTCACGGTGCAGCCGGCCAGCAACAATTCCATGGCCATCGGGCGGCCGACGATATTCGAGGCGCCAACCACAACCGCGTCGAGCCCATACAGATCGACCCCGGTGCTTTCCAGCAGAGTCATGATGCCTTTGGGCGTGCAGGGGCGCAGCAGTGGGATGCGTTGGGCCAGACGGCCGACGTTATAAGGGTGGAAGCCATCGACGTCTTTGTCCGGGCGGATGCGTTCCAGCAGTTTGGAAGCATCCAGGTGCTCGGGCAGCGGCAGCTGGAGCAGGATGCCGTCCATGTTCGGGTCATCGTTGAGGCTGTCAATCAGGTCGGTCAGGGCCTGTTGAGTGGTCTCCGAAGGCAAGTCATAGGCTTTGGAGATAAAGCCGACCTCTTCACAGTCTTTACGCTTGTGCGAGACATAAACCTGAGAGGCAGGATCGCTGCCGACCAGGATCACCGCGAGGCCAGGCGTGCGCAGGCCTTGCTGGCGACGCTCGGTGACGCGTTTGGCGATCTGCTGGCGCAGGCTGGCGGCGATTGATTTGCCGTCGATAAGTTGTGCAGTCATTACGCGTGATTAACCATCGAGAGGGGGAAGAAAAGTGCGCGCATTCTCGCACGCCAGGGCGCGAGGGCAAAGGCGCTTGGTCTGCAAATTGCCCTAACCCCTTAAATAAAATCAGTTTTTTTCAAAAAAGATTTGACGGGTTTCGGGACCCTCTATACTATTCGTCGCACTTGTCGGGCACAGCCTAGCACTGGTTAGAAGGTCAAGCAGAATTGTTGTGCTGCAAGACTGGAAACACTTAGTTTGTAATCCTCCAAGAGTACAGATTAATCAGGCGCCCGTAGCTCAGCTGGATAGAGCATCCGCCTTCTAAGCGGATGGTCGCAGGTTCGAGTCCTGCCGGGTGCGCCATTAGGCAGCTTTGGCACAAGTAGCGTTAGATGGTGGGCGTAGCTCAGTTGGTAGAGCACGGGATTGTGACTCCCGTTGTCGAGGGTTCGATCCCCTTCGTCCACCCCATATTTGAAAGGCGCCAGATTAATCGTCTGGCGCCTTTGCTTTAAGAGCTTCAAGCGCGGATGTGGTGGAATTGGTAGACACACTGGATTTAGGTTCCAGCGCCGCGAGGCGTAAGAGTTCGAGTCTCTTCATCCGCACCAAATAAAACGTTGCTCGGCCGTCAGGCAGGGCAGGGTTCAACAAAGAAGTGGTTTGGTTTCTTTGTTAACGCAATATGGTGGGCGTAGCTCAGTTGGTAGAGCACGGGATTGTGACTCCCGTTGTCGAGGGTTCGATCCCCTTCGTCCACCCCATATTCGAAAGGCGCCAGATTTAACAGTCTGGCGCCTTTTTTGGTTTTGGCGGTTTGATTATCTCGGCGGTCGCAGGTACTGGGCCGCATCGGCAGTGCGTTTCGTCGTATTTGTGTGTCTCGATGATGCCGCGTTGCCTGTCCGCTCCGTTCGCGGGGTGGGCCGTCAGGGAGATGAATGGCAGCTTCTTCTATATATAGAGGGGCGGCGCAGAGCCCTGGCGCAATTGGCTGTATTTGTCACCGGGGCGAGGTACTTCAGTGCCTTCGTACCGATAAATTGCCGGCGGTTTCCGGGTGTATTTTCAGTAGGGTGACTTCTTGAGTTTGACCCACTAGAATGCATGCCCTTGATTGGGGTCGGAAATGGCCGGCTAATGTCTGTGCAACGAGGAATATCCATGCAAGTTTCTGTTGAAAATACTACTGCTCTCGAGCGCCGCCTGAGCATCACTGTGCCGGCAGAGCGTATCGAGACTGCGGTCAACAAGCGTCTGCAGCAGACTGCCCAGAAGGCCAAGATCGCTGGTTTCCGTCCAGGCAAAGTGCCAATGAGCGAAATCAAGCGTCGTTTTGGTGCCGATGCGCGCCAGGAAGCTGTAGGTGACGTGATCCAGGCTTCCTTCTACGAAGCCGTTGTCGAGCAAAAGCTGAACCCGGCTGGCTCGCCTTCGATCGAGCCCAAGTCCCTGGAAGCCGGCAAGGACCTGGAATACGTAGCCGTATTCGAAGTGTTCCCGGAATTCGAAGTAGCGGGCTTCGACGGTATCGCTATCGAGCGCCTGAGCGCCGAAGTGGCTGATTCGGACCTGGACAACATGCTGGAAATCCTGCGCAAGCAGAACACCCGTTTCGAAGTGGTCGAGCGTGCCGCCCAGAACGAAGACCAGTTGAACATCGATTTCGTTGGCAAGGTTGACGGCGAAGTATTCGCTGGTGGCTCCGCCAAGGGCACTCAGCTGGTGCTGGGTTCCAACCGCATGATCCCTGGCTTCGAAGACGGCCTGGTTGGCGCCAAAGCCGGCGAAGAACGCGTTCTGAACCTGGAATTCCCTGCTGACTACCAGAACCTGGACCTGGCCGGCAAAGCCGCCGAGTTCACCGTGACCGTCAACAGCGTTTCCGAGCCTAAGCTGCCAGAGCTGAACGAAGAGTTCTTCGCGCAATTCGGCATCAAGGAAACCGGTATCGAAGGCTTCCGCACCGAAGTTCGCAAGAACATGGAGCGTGAGCTGCGTCAAGCGATCAAGTCCAAGGTCAAGAACCAGGTCATGGATGGTCTGCTGGCCGCCAACCCGATCGAAGTGCCTAAGGCCCTGCTGTCCAACGAAGTGGATCGCCTGCGCGTACAAGCGGTTCAGCAGTTTGGTGGCAACATCAAGCCTGACCAACTGCCGGCCGAGCTGTTCGAAGAGCAAGCCAAGCGCCGCGTCGTGCTGGGCCTGATCGTGGCTGAAGTGGTCAAGCAGTTCGACCTCAAGCCAGACGAAGACCGTGTTCGCGAAATGATCCAGGAAATGGCGTCGGCCTACCAGGAACCTGAGCAGGTCGTGTCCTGGTACTACAAGAACGACCAGCAGCTGAACGAAGTACGTTCGGTTGTGCTGGAAGAACAAGTTGTGGATACTGTTCTGCAGAAGGCTAAGGTGACCGATAAAGCGGTCTCTTACGAAGAAGCAGTCAAACCGGCGGAAGCAGCACAAGCCGACTGATTGTCCAACTCGTTGGAAATTCAACCATAAGCCAGCCTCGCGCTGGCTTATGCGTTTTCAAGACATGACTATTTGGGAGTAACTGCAGAGCATGTTCCGTAATTCCTATATTCAGCAGAACTCTGATGTCCAGGCCGCTGGCGGCCTGGTCCCGATGGTTGTCGAGCAGTCCGCTCGTGGTGAACGCGCCTACGACATCTACTCGCGCCTGCTCAAGGAGCGAGTGATCTTTCTGGTTGGCCCGGTAGAGGACTACATGGCCAACCTGATCTGTGCGCAACTGCTGTTCCTTGAAGCGGAAAACCCGGACAAGGACATCCATCTCTACATCAACTCGCCGGGCGGTTCGGTGACTGCGGGCATGTCGATCTACGACACCATGCAGTTCATCAAGCCGAACGTTTCGACTACCTGCATTGGCCAGGCCTGCAGCATGGGTGCATTCCTGCTGACCGCCGGCGCCGAGGGCAAGCGTTACTGCCTGCCGAACTCACGCGTGATGATTCACCAGCCACTGGGCGGTTTCCAGGGCCAGGCATCGGACATCGAAATCCATGCCAAGGAGATCCTCTTCATTCGTGAGCGCCTCAACACGCTGATGGCCAAGCACAGCGGGCACACACTTGAAGAAATCGAGCGTGATACCAACCGTGACAACTTCATGAGCGCTGAAGCCGCCCGTGAGTACGGGTTGATCGACGCAGTGATCGAAAAGCGCCCCGCTTAATATAAGCCGCTCAAAATAGGGCTGGTCGGCATGTCCGACCACTGGCGGGCTTGAAAAAGCCCGCATAAGCCTTCATCTTGTGTTGCAAGCCTATCGGATTTGGATCGAACGAATGACTGACACCCGCAACGGCGAGGACAACGGCAAGCTGCTCTATTGCTCCTTCTGTGGCAAAAGCCAGCATGAAGTACGCAAATTGATTGCCGGCCCCTCGGTGTTTATCTGCGACGAATGCGTCGACCTGTGCAATGACATCATCCGCGAGGAGGTGCAGGAAGCCCAGGCCGAGAGCAGTGCGCACAAACTCCCATCGCCTAAAGAAATCAGCGGCATCCTTGACCAGTACGTGATTGGTCAGGAGCGTGCAAAGAAGGTTCTGGCCGTAGCGGTGTACAACCACTACAAGCGCTTGAACCAGCGTGACAAGAAAGGCGACGAAGTCGAACTCGGCAAGAGTAACATCCTGCTGATCGGCCCTACAGGCTCGGGTAAAACCCTGCTTGCGGAAACCCTCGCTCGCCTGCTGAACGTTCCGTTCACCATCGCCGACGCCACCACCCTCACCGAGGCTGGCTACGTGGGTGAAGATGTCGAGAACATCATTCAGAAACTGCTGCAGAAGTGCGACTACGACGTAGAGAAGGCCCAGATGGGTATTGTCTACATCGACGAAATCGACAAGATCTCGCGCAAGTCGGACAACCCGTCCATCACTCGGGATGTTTCCGGTGAAGGCGTGCAGCAAGCACTGTTGAAGCTGATCGAAGGCACGGTCGCTTCGGTACCGCCCCAGGGCGGCCGTAAGCACCCGCAGCAGGAATTCCTGCAGGTCGATACGCGTAACATCCTGTTTATCTGTGGCGGTGCGTTCTCCGGGCTGGAAAAGGTTATTCAGCAGCGTTCCACCCGTGGCGGCATCGGTTTCAGCGCGGAAGTGCGTAGCAAGGAAGAAGGCAAGAAGGTAGGCGAGTCCCTGCGTGAAGTCGAACCTGACGATCTGGTCAAGTTCGGCCTGATCCCGGAATTCGTCGGTCGCCTGCCGGTCCTGGCGACGTTGGACGAGCTGGATGAGGCGGCTTTGATTCAGATCCTCACCGAGCCGAAAAACGCCCTGACCAAGCAATACGCCAAGCTGTTCGAGATGGAAGGTGTGGACCTCGAGTTCCGTACCGACGCGCTCAAATCAGTGGCCAAGCGGGCATTGGAGCGCAAGACCGGTGCACGTGGTCTGCGTTCGATCCTCGAAGGCGTGTTGCTCGACACCATGTACGAAATCCCCTCGCAGTCCGAGGTGAGTAAGGTGGTGATCGACGAAAGCGTTATCGAAGGCAAGTCCAAGCCACTGTATATCTACGAAAACAGTGAGCCGGCTGCCAAGGCTGCACCTGACGCATAAGCGTCTTTGCAGTGGCGGTACAAGCAAGGGGCCTTTCGGGGCCCCTTGTTTTTTTCGGGGGTTTTTGCGGGACGGCGGATTAAATCGCGTTTATTCATGCGTTTAAGTGCTGGCATTGAGCTTGTTTTTTTTGCAGGCAACCCCCATCTTGGTTTCAAGCTTATTTTTCAACTGTCATAGAGGCGAAATCATGAAGACAACCAGCGAATTGCCTCTCCTGCCGTTGCGTGATGTCGTCGTCTATCCGCACATGGTTATCCCGCTGTTCGTGGGGCGCGAGAAGTCTATCGAAGCCCTCGAGGCCGCGATGACGGGCGACAAGCAGATCCTGCTGTTGGCCCAAAAGAATCCTGCTGATGATGATCCAGGCGAAGACGCCCTGTATCGGGTCGGCACCGTTGCGACTGTCCTGCAATTGCTCAAGCTGCCTGACGGTACCGTCAAGGTACTCGTAGAAGGCGAGCAGCGCGGCGCGGTAGAGCGTTTCATGGAGGTGGATGGTCACCTGCGCGCCGAAGTGGCGCTGATCGACGAAGTCGAAGCCCCTGAACGTGAATCCGAAGTGTTTGTGCGCAGTCTGCTTTCGCAGTTCGAGCAGTATGTGCAATTGGGCAAGAAAGTCCCGGCTGAAGTCCTCTCGTCGCTCAACAGCATCGATGAGCCAAGTCGCCTGGTCGACACCATGGCTGCGCACATGGCGCTGAAGATCGAGCAGAAGCAGGACATTCTCGAAATCATCGATCTGTCAGCCCGTGTCGAGCATGTGCTGGCGCTGCTGGATGGCGAAATCGACCTGCTGCAGGTTGAGAAGCGCATCCGCGGCCGCGTGAAGAAACAAATGGAGCGCAGCCAGCGCGAGTACTACCTGAATGAGCAGATGAAGGCCATTCAGAAAGAACTCGGCGACGGCGAGGAAGGCCATAACGAAATCGAAGAGCTGAAAAAGCGTATCGATGCCGCCGGCTTGCCGAAAGATGCGCTGACCAAGGCCACGGCCGAGCTGAACAAGCTCAAGCAAATGTCGCCGATGTCGGCCGAAGCCACTGTGGTTCGTTCCTACATCGATTGGCTGGTGCAGGTGCCGTGGAAGGCTCAGACCAAGGTACGCCTGGACCTGGCCCGCGCTGAAGAAATCCTCGATGCCGACCACTACGGCCTTGAAGAGGTCAAGGAGCGTATCCTTGAATACCTCGCGGTGCAAAAGCGCGTGAAGAAAATTCGCGGCCCGGTGTTGTGCCTGGTCGGTCCGCCTGGGGTGGGTAAAACCTCGTTGGCCGAGTCGATTGCCAGTGCGACCAACCGCAAGTTCGTGCGCATGGCCCTCGGCGGCGTGCGTGATGAAGCGGAAATTCGTGGCCATCGCCGCACTTACATCGGTTCGATGCCAGGAAGATTGATTCAAAAGATGACAAAAGTGGGCGTGCGCAACCCGCTGTTCCTGCTCGATGAAATCGACAAGATGGGCAGCGACATGCGTGGCGATCCGGCGTCGGCGTTGCTTGAGGTGCTCGATCCCGAGCAGAACCACAACTTCAACGACCATTACCTGGAAGTCGACTACGACCTGTCTGACGTAATGTTCCTGTGCACCTCCAACTCCATGAACATTCCGCCAGCATTGCTGGACCGGATGGAGGTGATTCGTCTGCCGGGTTACACCGAAGACGAGAAGATCAACATTGCCGTCAAATACCTCGCGCCCAAGCAGACTGCGGCCAACGGCCTGAAGAAAGGCGAGATCGAGTTTGACGTCGAAGCGATCCGTGACATCGTGCGCTATTACACCCGCGAGGCCGGTGTGCGGGGCCTTGAGCGTCAGATCGCGAAGATCTGCCGCAAGGCGGTCAAGGAGCATTCCTTGGAAAAACGCTTCTCGGTGAAGGTGACGGCCGATGCGCTGGAGCATTTCCTGGGTGTGCGTAAATTCCGCTACGGCCTGGCCGAGCAGCAGGACCAGGTAGGGCAGGTGACTGGCCTGGCGTGGACCCAGGTGGGCGGCGAGTTGCTGACCATTGAAGCTGCCGTGATCCCGGGCAAGGGCCAGTTGATCAAGACCGGTTCTCTCGGCGATGTGATGGTCGAGTCGATCACCGCCGCGCAGACCGTGGTGCGCAGTCGCGCCAGAAGCCTGGGTATTCCCCTGGACTTCCACGAGAAGCACGACACCCATATTCACATGCCGGAAGGCGCTACGCCGAAGGACGGCCCGAGCGCCGGCGTAGGCATGTGCACGGCGCTGGTGTCGGCATTGACCGGTATTCCAGTGCGCGCCGATGTGGCGATGACCGGGGAAATTACCCTGCGCGGCCAGGTATTGGCCATCGGTGGGCTGAAAGAGAAATTACTCGCTGCACACCGGGGTGGAATCAAAACCGTGATCATTCCTGAAGAGAATGTTCGCGACTTGAAGGAAATTCCTGACAATATCAAGCAGGATCTTCAGATTAAACCGGTTAAATGGATTGACGAAGTCCTGCAAATTGCGCTGCAATACGCGCCGGAGCCCTTGCCGGATGTGGCTCCGGAGATTGTCGCGAAGGACGAAAAACGCGAGTCGGATTCCAAGGAAAGAATTAGCACGCATTAAGGTGTTGAAGCCTGGGGGGCTTCCTTGACAGCTTTTTAGAGCCCTTGTTATAAAGCGGCTCTTAAGTGTCTGTAGGCCATTCAGCACTGGTTTTTGCTTTTTACCAAAAAACTTAGAATCATACTCATAGATATATAAGGGGACTTAGAGTGAACAAGTCGGAACTGATTGATGCTATCGCTGCATCCGCTGATATCCCGAAAGCTGCTGCCGGCCGTGCGCTGGACGCAGTAATCGAATCCGTCACTGGCGCTCTGAAGGCCGGCGACTCCGTGGTACTGGTAGGCTTCGGTACTTTCTCTGTGACTGACCGCCCAGCTCGCACTGGCCGTAACCCACAGACCGGCAAAGCACTGCAAATCGCTGCTGCCAAGAAACCAGGTTTCAAAGCCGGTAAAGCCCTGAAAGAAGCCGTTAACTAAGCTTCGATCAAGCCTTTGCTTACCCGGGTCAGACGTAGGTCTGGCCTGGCAGCGGAGCGGTAGCTGACCCACGTATCCATTGGGTCGCCACGCCGGGGGTCAGAGTTCAAACCCCCGTCCGCTCCGCCAGTTACGAGAAGGCGCATCCTCGGATGCGCCTTTCTTCTATCCGGATTCTACCCACGCTCCACGGTTGCCTATTTTTGATGTTCAACCGTTTCTGGGGGACGCATGCTGCAAAATATCAGGGACAATTCACAAGGCTGGATTGCCAAGACCATTATCGGGATCATCGTCGCATTGATGGCGTTCACCGGTATCGAGGCTATTTTCCAGGCTTCGGGTAATAACAAGCAGGACGTGGCCAAGGTCAACGGTGAGGAAATCACCCAGACCGAATTGAGCCAGGCCGTCGATATGCAAAGGCGCCAGCTGATGCAACAACTGGGCAAGGATTTCGATGCTTCCCTGTTGGACGAAAAACTGCTGCGCGACGCGGCCCTCAAGGGCCTGATCGACCGCAAGCTGCTGCTGCAAGGTGCTGCTGATGCCAAGTTCGGCTTCTCGGAAGCGGCCTTGGACCAGGTGATCCTGCAGACGCCGGAGTTCCAGGTAGACGGCAAGTTCAACGCCGAACGCTTTGACCAGGTGGTCCGTCAACTGGGCTATACCCGCCTGCAATTCCGTCAGATGCTGACTCAGGAAATGCTGATCGGCCAAGTTCGCGCAGGCATCGCCGGCAGTGGTTTCGTGACCGATGCCGAGGTGCTGGCATTTGCCCGCCTGGAAAAACAGACGCGCGATTTTGCCACCGTCAACGTTAAAGCCGACCCGGCAGCGGTGAAACTCACCGATGACGAAGTCAAGGCGTACTACGACCAGCATGCCAAGGAGTTCATGACCCCGGACCAGGTGGTCATCGACTACCTGGAGCTGAAGAAGTCGTCGTTCTTCGACCAGGTCACCGTCAAGGACGATGAACTGCAGGCTGCCTACGAGAAAGAAACCGCCAACCTCGCTGAACAGCGTCGTGCCGCGCACATTCTGATCGAAGTCAACGACAAGGTCACCGAGGCGCAAGCCAAGGCCAAGATCGAAGACATCCAGGCGCGCCTGGCCAAGGGCGAGCAGTTTGACGCCCTGGCCAAGGAGTTCTCCCAGGATCCGGGTTCGGCCAGCAATGGCGGCGATCTCGGGTTTGCCGGTCCTGGCGTCTACGATCCAGACTTCGAGACGGCGCTGTACGGCCTGAAGCAGGACCAGGTGTCGGTGCCGGTGCGTACGTCCTTCGGTTGGCACTTGATCAAGCTGCTGGGCGTTGAAGCACCCGAGGTGCCATCGTTCGCCAGCCTGAAAGACAAGCTGACCCGCGAGCTCAAGACCCAGCAGGTTGAACAGCGGTTTGTCGAAGCGACCAAGCAATTGGAAGATGCGGCATTCGAAGCGTCCGACCTGGCCCAGCCGGCGTCCGATCTTAAGCTTGCCGTACACACTTCCGCGCCGTTCGGCCGTGAAGGTGGCGAAGGCGTCGCGGCCAACCGTGCCGTGGTCACCGCAGCGTTCAGCCCGGAAGTGCTGGATGAGGGTGCCAACAGCAGCGCCATTGAGCTCGACCCGGAAACCATCATCGTGCTGCGCGCCAAAGAGCACCTCAAGCCTGCCCAGTTGCCGCTGGAAAAGGTTGCCACGGCGATTCGCGCACAGATGACCAAAGAGCGTGCGAGCGCTGCTGCCAAAACCCATGCCGACGAGCTGATCGCCGGCCTGCGCGATGGCAAGATCGCCCTGAGCCAGCCGATTGACGGCCAGGCCTGGAAGGTGACTGAAGCCGCTACCCGTGGCCAGGAAGCTGTCGACCCTGCCGTGCTGCAAGCGCTGTTCCGCATGCCCAAGCCTGCGGGCAAGGACAAGCCGAGCTTCACCACCGTCAGCCTGCGCGATGGCAGCCAGGTGATCGTGCGTTTGAACGGTGTCAACGAAGCGGCTGCGCCTACGGACGAAGAAAAGGCGCAATACCGCCGCGCCCTCGCTTCGCGTATTGGCCAGCAGGATTTTGCGGCCTACCGCAAGCAGCTGGAAACCCAGGCAGACATCAAGAAGTTCTGATGCCGGCTTGAATGAAAAGACCCCGTCCTGAAAAGGCCGGGGTCTTTTTTTGCGCCGTTTAAAGCTCAGGTTGACCCGTGATACCTGCCATCCGGGGCGACGATTGCCAACGTAGCCATCCATCACAGCATCGACGCTAACGTTGTCAGCTTACGAGCGCACCGCCGAGGTATTGTTCGTCGGTCACCGGCTCCATCCAGTCAGTATTCTTGCCATCGATCGTTTCGGTGACCGCGAAATGGGACATCGCAGTCGTCGCAGCAGCGCCGTGCCAATGCCGTTTCCCGCAAGCACAGGAGACTACGTCACCCGCGCGAATCTCGGTTCGCTGGCCACCTTCGCATTGAACCCAGCCGACACCCGTCAATACCACTAGCGTTTGACCCGCCGGGTGAGAATGCCAAAAGGTGCGCGCGGATGGCTCAAACGTGACGATGGCGCCCGTTGCTCGACCAGGTGCTGTTGCCTGGAACATAGTGTCGATACGAACCGAGCCAGTGAACCAAGTGTCAGGGCCCTTTGCAGATGGCTTGGTTCCGTTGCGGATGATGGTCAGGTCTGAATCACTCATGGAATTCTCTCTGAGTCGCGGGTGGCTTGAGCACGTAATGCGCCACCGATAGTGGGCGGCAGCTGCCACGTCAGTGGGCACCTGCGTTGCCGAAAATATTCACAGGCCCTGCTTATTTACCGGTCTCCTCGAACACCTTACGAGCGGTATTCAGTGCGGTCGCCGCGACGGGCCAGCCGCCATAGAACGCCAGATGGGTGATCGTTTCGATGATTTCTTCACGGGTCACGCCATTCTCAATGGCAAGCTTAAGGTGGTACGGCAACTCGTTTTGACGGTAAAGCACAATCAGGGTGGTGATGGTTACAAGGCTGCGGTCACGAGGTGAGAGACCGGGCCGTTTCCACACATCATCAAACAGCAGGTTATCGGTGTATTCGGCAAGCGCCGGAGCTACATCGCCAAAAGCCTTGTGGGCTGTGCCTTTTTCGTATGCCATCAGAATTTCCTTCCTTTCACTCGGCAGCGAGGCTGCGCTAGATCAGAAACTAAATTAACAGCCACGATTGGTTCTGATAACGTGCTTAAAATTGATTAGATATATAAGGGAAGCTTATTAATGCACAAGCAGACCGCTTCCGACCTCGTCACGTTTTTAGTGGTTGCACGAGAACAAAGCTTTACCAAAGCAGCGAAGCAACTGGGTGTCTCCCAGTCCGCGCTGAGCCAAACGATGCGGGCATTAGAGACGCGCTTGGGCGTAAGGCTCCTCACTCGAACGACCAGGCGCGTGTCACCCACTCAGGCCGGCGAGCGCCTGCTGCAATCGGTCGGTCAGCGGTTCGCGGAGGTCGATGCGGAGTTAGAAGCGGTTACTGCATTGGGCGAAAATCCCAGAGGTACTCTGCGCCTCGCGGCTACCGAAAACGCCGCGGCCACCGTGCTCTGGCCCAAGCTGGAGAAGTTCCTTCCTCTGTACCCAGAAATCAAAATTGAAATTGTCGTAGATGTAGGGCTGACAGATATCGTGGGCGGGCGTTTCGATGCTGGCATTCGACCTGGCGAAACGGTCGCGCAAGGCATGATAGCCACCCGGATAGGGCCAGACATGCGCATGGCGGTAGTCGGTACGCCCGTGTACTTCGAGAAGTACGGACAGCCGCAGGCGCCCTCCGACTTGACGTTTCACAACTGCATCAACCTGCGACTTCCTACACATGGTGGACTGTACGCTTGGGAATTCGAGAAGAACGGTCGAGCTGTAAACGTCCATGTAGACGGTCAGCTTGTTGTTGGATCTGCGTCCCTCATTTTGATGGGGGCTCGATCAGGTCAAGGGCTCGCGTACCTACCTGAAGAGCAGGTGAGATCGGACATCGAACACGGCAGCTTAATTCGTGTTCTAGAGGACTGGTGCCCGCCGTTTTCCGGATATCACCTGTACTACCCAAGTCGACGCCAACCCACACAAGCGTTCAGCCTCCTCGTGGATGCGTTGCGCTATCGCGATTGACGTCGTTTGGAGCGCCGGTCGGCCGCTTTTTACGCCGCACGCTTATGGCGGTGGCGCTTAGCTCTCAGATTTCTTGCTTGAGAACTTGAGCTTGCCCCAGCTCAGGCCGACGACTGCCGCCAGGGTCGAGGCCGTCAATACGCTCAGCTTGGCCGCCGCCAGCAAAGCCGGGTCGGAGAAGGCCAGGGAGGAGATGAAGATCGACATGGTGAAACCAATCCCCGCCAGCAGACCCACCAGGCCAACACCTGTCCAGGTAACGCCGTCCGGCAGCTTGCAGAGGTTGAGCTTGACCAGCGTGAAGCTCGCCAGCATCACGCCAATGGGTTTGCCCAGCACCAGGGCGAAGATGACGCCCATGAACACACCGTGGGGCAGGGGATCGTCCAGGTTGAAGCCGCTCAGGCTGACACCCGCGTTGGCCAGGGCAAACAACGGCATCACGCCGAACGCCACCCACGGGTGCAGCGCCGATTGGACCCGCTGCACTGGCGGTAATATTTCCCGCTGTGCTTCGCGCAATTGCTTCAACGGCTGGGTAACGTGCCCTGGGCCTTCAGGCGACTGGGAAAAGCGCTCCATCAATTCGTTGAACGTGCGGCCGATGGTGTCCAGCGGGCGCTCGGTGGTGGGCTTGGAGTTAACCGGGGTCATCAGCCCTAGGATCACGCCGGCGAGCGTCGGGTGAACGCCGGTCTTGAGCAGGCCGAACCACACAATCGCCCCTGGCAACAGGTAGATCGCGGCCTTGCTGATGCCCATGCGCTGGAAAACCAGCACCAGCGCTAGCCCGGCGACGGCAATCACCAGCCCCATGTAATCGAGGCTGGCGGTGAAGAAAACGGCAATGATCAGGATCGCCACGATGTCATCGATAATCGCCAGGGCCAGCAGTAAAATACGCACGCCGCCGGGAATCGACTTGCCCAACAGTGCCAGCACGCCGACGGCAAAGGCGATGTCCGTTGCCGTGGGTACGGCCCAGCCACTGGCGGCGGCGGTGCCGTGGTTGAGCAGGGTGTAGATGAGCGCCGGCATCAGTACGCCGCCCAGCGCAGCGCCCAATGGCAGCGTGGCCAGCTTGAGGTTGGCGAGCGCGCCGTCCTTGATTTCCTGACGAATCTCGGCGCCCACCACCAGGAAGAAGATGGTCATCAGGCCATCGTTGACCAGGAAATGCAGGGAGCGCGACACGCTGTAGTCGCCCAACCCAAGGGTGACCGGCGTGTTCCAGAAGTGCTCATAGGTGTCGGCCGCCGGGCTGTTGGCCCAGATCAATGCGACGATGGCAGCCAGCAGCAGGACGATGCCGCTGACGGCTTCAATTCGTGAAAAGCGCTCGAGGGCCGACAGTGCGCCCTCGGTCAAACGCTGAGGACGAGGGATGGCAGGGTGTTTATCAGGCACGACAGATCTCCATTGGCGGCCCGACCAACGCTTATCCTTTAACCTGCGCTGTGCCATATGCAGCAGCGCACCCAGGGCGATAATAGGAAGTTGGGGAATAAGTTGTAAACAAACTTGTCATAGTCAGCGGCACCGGTCCCAAAAGCCTGTGACGTTTTACCGACAGGAATGCGCGCGCCAACGCCTCGTTCTGTTGCACAATACCGCCCGGACTGTTTTTCTCAGGATTTTCGATGTCGACATCATTTCACTTGCGAAACCTAGGGTTGGCGCTGGTGCTGGCGGGCGCGGCGGGTTGCTCGTCGCCCAAGACCGCTATTTACGAACATGAGAATTTCGACGATTCCGGTACGTTTTCCCGCGATTACCCGGTAAGCGATGTGGCGGCCTGTGAAGCCGCGCGTCGTGCCTTGCTGAGCCAGGGCTATATCATCACCAGCAGCGACCCGAAGTTGGTGGCCGGTAACAAGAGTTTCCAGCAGACCGGCGAAAGCCACCTGCAGATCAGTTTCAACGTGGTGTGTGCCGCGGATGGCAAAGGCAGCAATCATTCGACGATGTTTGCCAACGCCCTGCAGGACCGCTATGCGCTGAAGAAGGTCAACAACTCCGCGAGTCTCGGGGTAGGGGTACTGGGTTCGGTGTCGATGCCGATCGGCTCTACCGATGACTCGATGGTCAAGGTGGCGAGCGAGACCGTTTCGGCGCCCAAGTTCTATGAGCGTTACTTTGCGTTGGTGGATGTGTTCCTGCCCCAGGAAGTGAAGCAGGCTGCGCACATCCCCGAAAAGCCCAAGGATGAGCTTGGCATGCCTGAACCCAAGGCCGCACCGGCCGCCGAGAAGGTCGAGGCGCCCCAGGACACACCGGCAACGCCTGCCGCTGCGCAACCGCTTGCACCGCCCGCCGAAGCCGCACCGATCGCGCCGAGCGTCGCGCCGGAGCCCGTACCGGACACCGCACCGGCCCCGACAGCAGAACCCGCGCCGGCGCCGACCAACCCGAACCTGCCAGCGCCGACAGAGGCGATTCCACCCCTGCCAACGCCTGCGCAGTAACTCACACCGCTACGGGGTCTGCCTTGTCGGCGTTGATCCCGTAGCGGTTGATGGCCTCCACGACTTTGTCACGGCCTATTACGCCGTCATCTGCCAGTGCCTTCAGGGCCGCCAGCACGATGAAGTGTCGATCCACTTCAAAAAATTCGCGCAGCGCTTCCCGCGTATCCGACTGCCCGAAACCATCGGTTCCCAACGCCACGAAGCGGCGGTTGTGTACGAAAGGGCGAATCTGGTCTGCAAATAATTTCATGTAGTCCGTTGCCACCACCACCGGCCCGGTTTGACCGGCGAGGCACTGTTCCACGTAGCTCAGGCGTGGCTCAGCCTCCGGATGCAGCAGGTTCCAGCGCTCTGTTGCGTGCCCGTCACGGCGCAGCTCAGTCAGGCTGGTGGCGCTCCATACATCACTGTGCACGGCAAAATCCTGCTCAAGCAGGGCCGCTGCGGCGATCACTTCGCGCAAAATCGAACCGCTGCCCATCAATTGCACCTGTGCATCGGGGTGTGTGCTCAACGTGTACATACCCTTGAGGATGCCATCCTCCACACCTTCGGGGATCGCCGGGTGCGGGTAGTTTTCGTTGAGCAGGGTGATGTAGTAGTAAATGTCTTCTTGCTCGACATACATACGGCGCATGCCCTCGCGAATGATCACCGCCAGCTCGTAGGCAAAGGTCGGATCATAGGCCACGCAGCACGGAATCACTGACGCCAGGATATGGCTGTGCCCGTCGTCATGTTGCAAGCCTTCGCCCATCAGGGTAGTGCGCCCGGCCGTGGCCCCCAGCAGAAAACCGCGGGCCCGCGCATCACCGGCCGCCCAGGCCAGGTCGCCGACGCGCTGGAAGCCGAACATCGAATAGAAGATATAGAAAGGCACGGTCATCAGGCCGTGGTTGCTGTAGGACGTACTCGCCGCGATCCACGAGGAAATAGCACCCGATTCATTCAGGCCTTCCTGCATGATCTGTCCGTCCTTGCTCTCTTTGTAGTAGCTCAGTTGCCCAGCGTCCTGCGGGGTGTACAGCTGACCGACGGCGGAGTGGATGCCGATCTGCCGGAACAGGCTTTCCATGCCGAAGGTGCGCGACTCATCCGGCACGATGGGGACAATCAGCTTGCTCAAATGTGGGTCCTTGAGCAGCGTGCCGAGGATGCGCACGAAGGCCATGGTGGTGGAAATCGCGCGCTCGCCGGTGTCCTTGAGTTGAGTGGCGAAGGCGGACAGCGGCGGGATCGTCAACGGCGCGACGCTGCTGTGCCGAGCGGGCACATAGCCGCCCAGGGCCTGGCGTCGGGCGGCAAAGTAGCGGGCTTCGGCACTGTCGGCGGCGGGTTTGAGGTAGGGGATTTCGTCGAGCTGGTCATCGGCCACTTCCAGCCCGAAGCGGTCACGGAAGGCTTTCACCGCGTCGGCCCCCATTTTCTTCAATTGATGGTTGATGTTCTGGCCTTCGCCCGCTTCGCCCATGCCGAAGCCTTTTACGGTCTTGGCCAGGATCACCGTGGGCTGGCCCTTGTGCCGCACGGCGGCGGCGTAGGCGTTGTAGACCTTGTCCGGGTCATGCCCGCCCCGTGAGAGTTTCCAGATATCGTCGTCGGACATATCTGCAACCAGTGCCAGCAACTCCGGATATTTACCAAAGAAGTGTTCGCGTACGTAGGCGCCATTCTGGGATTTGTAATTCTGATAGTCACCGTCCACGCATTCCATCATGCGTTGGCGCAGCAGGCCGCTGTGGTCCTTTTCCAGCAGCGCATCCCAGCCACCGCCCCAGATTACCTTGATCACATTCCAGCCAGCAGCGCGGTACAGGCTCTCGAACTCCTGGATCACCTTGGCATTACCGCGCACCGGGCCGTCCAGGCGCTGCAGGTTGCAGTTGACCACAAAGATCAGATTGTCGAGTTTTTCACGGCCCGCGACGGAAATGGCGGCCAGGGATTCCGGCTGGTCCATTTCGCCATCGCCCAGGAACGCCCAGACCTTGCGCCCCTGGTGTGGCTTGAGATCGCGAAACTCCAGGTAACGCATAAAGCGCGCCTGGTACGCGGCAGTGATCGGCCCGAGCCCCATGGACACCGTAGGGAATTGCCAGAAGTCCGGCATCAGCCGTGGATGAGGGTATGACGACAGGCCTTCGCCGCCGGCCTCGCGGCGAAAGTTATCCAGTTGGGCTTCGTTGATACGGCCTTCCAGATATGCGCGGCCATAGATGCCGGGGGAGGAATGGCCCTGGATGTACACCAGGTCGCCGTCGAACGTGTCAGTTCGGCCTCGGAAGAAATGGTCGAAGCCTACGTCGTACAGCACTGCGGCTGACGCATAGGTGGCGATATGCCCGCCCACGCCGGAGTGTTTGCCTGCACGCAATACCATCGCCATGGCATTCCAGCGGATAAATGCGTTGGTGCGGCGTTCGATGTCCAGATTGCCGGGGTAGGGCACCTGGCGATCGACGGCAATGGTATTCACGTAAGGGGTGGTCACCCGTCCGTAAAAGTCGCCGTGGCGCGCGACGTCGAAATCCAGCAACTGATCGATCAGGTAGTGGGCGCGGGGGCGGCCTTCGGCCGACAGCACCGATTCGATGGAGTCCAGCCACTCGCGGGTTTCCTGCGGATCGTTGTCCAGGGACGCGGCGTTATTCGGGTTCATATGAGGCTCCAGGGTAAGCGGATTCCAGGCGGCGAACGCCTTGTGGGCGTGGCGCAGTTATAGTTGCAATTGCAACGACATGCCCGAATTTAGCCCGGGATGAGCTACTATTGCAACCTTCTTGAAATTCCCCGGATGGTGGTGCATGTCGTCGAAAGAGCCTGATGTATGGTTCCGTTTTGTCAGGGCCCACAGGACGGTCATCCGTGAAATCGAGCGCCGGTTGGCCGAGGCGCAACTGCCGCCGTATGCCTGGTACGACGCGTTGTGGGGACTGGAAAGCGGTCCTGAGGGCACTCGCCGTATGCATGAACTGGCCGATGTACTGGCCATCGAGCGTTACAACCTCACGCGTCTGGTCGACCGCCTGGAAAAAGACGGCCTGGTGGTGCGCTCGCGTTCCGACGGTGATGGTCGGGCGGCGTTTGCCTCAATCACCGAGGCAGGCCGGACCCTGCGCAAAAAAATGTGGAAGATCTACGAAAGCACTGTGGACGAGCTGTTCCTGTCGCAGATCGAGCCTGAGCATCGCCGGGCCTTTGCCGATGCGCTGGAGCGTACGGCGGGGCTGGCCATGGAGGCGGGTGTACAAACCCGCAGTCGACGCAAAACCTGAGGTGCCGCGTTTCCGCTCATATCAGGCCATAGCGTTGCAGGGCGTCTTTCACTTTTTGTGTGTCCAGATACCCCTCATCGGCCAACGCTTTGAGCGCCAACACCGTAATCCAATACTGGTTCGGTGCGGCTGCCTGCACCGAGCCTGCGCCCAGTGCCACGAAGCGCGTATCCACATGCGCCGCCAACTGATCGACAACCGCCTGCGGGTAGCCGGTGACGGCAACTACCGGGGCGCGGCTCCCCGCCAGGCAGTCGCGCAGATGGCAGCTACGCCTGGGCGCATGCGGATGCAGGCGGTTCCAGCGCTCAGCGGCCGCCGCTTCGCGGGCCAACCGGGTGTAACTGGGGCAACTCCAGACGTGCGCCGCGATGCCCCATTCATCTTCCAGCAACTGCGCCGCGTGTATCACCTCCTCCAGTGCCCGGCCGGCACCGAGCAGGCGCACTGTCGCCCCTGCGCCCGGTCGCCGCACGGAGTACATGCCCTTGACCGTGCCTTCACGGTCCAGCGTCTGCGGTGCGATGGCGCTTTCTTGGTCATGTAACGCCAGGTAATAAAAACCCGGCGTGCCATCGATATATAACGTGCGCAACCCCGCCAGCACGATCGCCTGTGCTTCTTCGCCCGAGGCGGGGTCGTAGGGCGTGCAGCGTGGATTGGCCGACAGCCACAATGGCAACGACGGCTGCGCGCCCTTCGGCCAGGGCGATGGCTGGGTTTCGCTGGCGTTGCACAAGATGCCGCGCTGGGCGGTCTGGTCTGACAATGCGCACAGCTGCGCGGACGACGTCACGCTGTGGAGGTAGAGCAGCGGTTTTTCGCCGGTGTTGCGCGCAAACCAGGTGGGCCAGCTGCCCACGCGCCGACTGCGTGACTGCCCGCGAATCACCCAGGCTTGGCGGCTCGATTCCAAGGTGTTGGCCATGGTCATGATGGTGTACAGCGGCGAGTTGCGCGTGGATGCGCAGGGGGTGAGTGCGTCGATGCACAATTGCGCAGCGTTCGCGGTAGAGGCGGGCATGGGCGTGGCTCCTGACAACAGAGGGCCTACCCTAATGGAATTCGACTTGTAATTGCAATTGCAATCATTGCAATTGCGCGTCAGCGCTAATCCGCTAAATCTGTCCGCCGCCGACACGTTTAATCTTCGAGTGCAGGAACGTCATGGCACAGACATTTTTTCGTCATGACGGCACTTTAGGCTGATCGTGCAGGTCATTAATCGTGCGGCCGCTTTTAACTCAACAAGGAGTCCCCATGGACGATTACCAGGAAGAACTATTGGAGTACCAGGCATTCGAATTCGACCCGCTGGACCCGGTCGACGATGCCACCGAGCTGTAAGCCCGACTTCAGGCGGAATGCCGCTGACTGCGGCGAAATTCCCCTGGGGTCTGGTTGTTCCAGCGCCTGAAGGCGCGTTGGAAGGCTTGGGCTGAAGCGAAACCGAGCAAGTAGGCGATCTCGCCGAAAGCCAGTTCCGTGTCGCGAATGTAGGTCATGGCCAAGTCGCGGCGGGTGTCGTTGAGAATCGCACGGAACTGGGTGCCCTCGTCGGCCAGTTTGCGGCGCAGTGTCCAGGTGGGCAGCTTCAAACGTGCCGCCACTTCCTCCAGGTCGGGTTCCCGGCCGCCATTGAGCATCGGCCCGAGCAACCGGGTAATGCGCTCGCGCAGGCTGCGGGTGCGGGTCAGCTGCTCCAGTTCCCGTTCACACAGTTGCAGCAACAGCTGCCAGGTACTCGGGCAGTGGTGCGGGTTGCGCAGGGCGAGGGTGGGTTGGCTGAGGCGCAGTTGATTGTTCTCGGCACCGAACTGCACCGGTGCGGCCCCCAGCACGTCATACCGCTCACTGTACTCGGGAGCCTCGAACTCGATTTCGATGCGCTGGGCCTGCACCCTTTGTTGCGCCAGGCTCGACAATTGATGCAGCCAGCCGGCGATGATCGAGTCCACTACAAAGCGGTTGTAGGCGTTGTAGGGGCTGATCGAATAGAACCGCAGCCAGGCGCCTTCGGCGTCCTCATGAAAACTCGATTGCCCACGGTAGTTGGAGCCATACAAGGGTTCGAAACGCGTCAGTGTACGCGCGGCTTCGCGCACATTCGGCGCCTGGGCCGCGGTGACACCGGCGAGCCCGGCCTGGCTCAGGCGGCTGAGCTGGCCCATGCGCAGGCCCAGCCCCGCATCGCCGGTCAGTTGGATGGCCGCATGGCCCAGGCGCATATAGCGCGGTATCGACAAACGCGCGCCCGCTTCGGCCAGGCGGGCGGGGTCCAGACCGTATTGCAGCAGCAGCGGTTGCGGGTCCAAGCCGTGGCTGTGCACGGCATCGGCCAAGGTATGCACGAAGCCCACCGACAAATCTCCCAGGCGCACCGGCTTCACGCGGCTACAGCCAGATATTCAGCAGGCGCGCGCCACGGGCATCGCCATCGGCGAACAGTTGCCCGTTGCGGCTGAGGAAGCTTTGCCCGGCGCTGCCCAGGTCCCAGAACTGCCCACGCAAAAACACGCTCATGCCCGCCGTGGCTTGGCTGATCGGTGGCTGGCTGATCAACGTCAGGCGGCGCCAGGCTTCGCCCTCGCTGGTTTCTTCGGGCTTGAGGCTGACTTCCGACGGCGTCGACACGCTCTTGAAGCCGCGCCACGGGCGGTCCCAGGTGTCGCGCCCGGTCACGTAGGCCGGCACTGCAATCAATTGGGCGCCTTGATCGTTGAGCTTGCGGTAGTTATCCGGGTACCAGCTGTCGCTGCCGATCAGGATGCCCAGGCGCCCGGCCGGGGTGTCGACCACGCTGACGATGTTTTCATCGCCCGGCTCGATAAAGCCGCGCTCGTCGTAGATCGGATACAGCTGACGTTGCGGCTGGCCCAGGGGCAAACCATCGGCGGCAAACACCAGACTGACGTTGTACAGCGCGCCGTGCCCGACCTGCAGTTGCCCCAGGCTCACACTCGGGTTGGGCAGGGCGATGGAGCCGGCCACCAGGGTCACGCCGAACTCCTTGGCCAAGCCGCCAAACAGCACTTGGTAATCGCGCGCCATGTCCGGCGCTTTCATGCGCAAATACGCATCGTCCATGCGGTTCTCGCCGGTGGCGCTGATCCAGGCGCGCATGAACTGCACCGGGTTGCTGATCGACAGCCAGTTCATTGCGTCCCTGAGGTGGGGCGCCTGGTACAGCTCGTTTTTCTCGCCGCCCAGCATCAGCCAGGTGCCGATGTGCTCGGGCAGCACCACGATGGTCTTGTCGTTGATCAAGCCCAGCTCACGGGCCTTTTGCAGATAGGCCGAGAGCTTCAAGTGCAAGCGTTCCAGGCTCTGGTAGTCGGCAGGGAACAGCTCCGGCTGGATGCCCAGCAGGTTGCCACGCTCGGCCGGCTGGCCTTCGTTGACGGCGAGGGTGATGCGCAGGTCTGACAGGTAATGCCCCACGGGGCGCTCCTGGGTCCAGACCAGATACGCGGCAAGGGCGGCAACCAGGGCCATGGAGACGGTGAACACGAGTAATTTACGCATGGGGCAACAGACAACACACCGGGGGCAGGGTTCGCGACTAGGGTAGGGCCCATGGCCTGGCTTGCCAAGGGGTGCTGTGCATTTGGATCAATAACTTGTCAGTTTCAGTCATTGAGCGGTAGGTGATCGCCTCTTAGTCTGTGGGACATAAACCGATGGGGTGCCATTCGAGCCCTCCACGTCCCGTGATGATCCGTTGTGGAGCTGTACCATGACCGCTGCTGCCTACCCGCATTTGCTGGCCCCGTTGGACCTGGGTTTTACCACCCTGCGCAACCGCACCCTGATGGGCTCCATGCACACCGGCCTGGAAGAAAAGCCCGGCGGTTTCGAGCGCATGGCGGCTTACTTCGCCGAGCGTGCCCGTGGCGGCGTCGGCCTGATGGTGACTGGCGGCATCGGCCCGAACGATGAAGGCGGCGTGTATGCCGGTGCGGCCAAGCTGACCACCGACGAAGAGGCGCAAAAACACAAGATCGTCACCCGAGCCGTGCACGACGCCGGTGGCAAGATCTGCATGCAGATTCTGCATGCCGGGCGTTATGCCTACAGCCCTAAGCAAGTGGCGCCGAGCGCGATCCAGGCGCCGATCAACCCGTTCAAGCCCAAGGAGCTGGACGAGGAGGGCATCGAGAAGCAGATCCGGGATTTCGTCACCTGCTCGCTGCTGGCCCAGGTCGCCGAGTACGACGGCGTGGAAATCATGGGTTCTGAGGGCTACTTCATTAACCAGTTCCTCGCCGCCCACACCAACCACCGCACCGACCGTTGGGGCGGCAGCTTTGAAAACCGCATGCGCCTGGCCGTGGAAATCGTGCGCCGGGTGCGTGAAGCGGTAGGCCCGAATTTCATCATTATCTTCCGCCTGTCGATGCTCGACCTGGTTGAGGGCGGCAGCGTCTGGGACGAAGTCGTGCAGCTGGCCAAGGCCATCGAGCAGGCCGGTGCGACCCTGATCAACACCGGCATCGGCTGGCACGAAGCGCGCATTCCGACCATCGCCACCAAGGTGCCGCGCGGGGCGTTCAGCAAGGTCACCGCCAAATTGCGCGGGGCGGTACAGATCCCGTTGATCACCACCAACCGCATCAACACCCCCGAAGTCGCCGAGCAG
Organism: Pseudomonas sp. R4-35-07; assembly: GCF_003852235.1. Classification (NCBI taxonomy): domain Bacteria; kingdom Pseudomonadati; phylum Pseudomonadota; class Gammaproteobacteria; order Pseudomonadales; family Pseudomonadaceae; genus Pseudomonas; species Pseudomonas sp. R4-35-07. The sequence goes on along the minus strand of NZ_CP027732.1, from coordinate 3,601,499 downwards.
ATCCTCGCCGAAGGCGACGCCGACATGGTCTCCATGGCGCGGCCGTTCCTCGCCGACCCGGAGTTCGTCAACAAGGCCGCGGCCGGGCGCGCCGACGAGATCAACACCTGCATCGGCTGCAACCAGGCGTGCCTGGACCACACCTTCGGCGGCAAGCTGACCACTTGCCTGGTCAACCCGCGGGCGTGCTATGAAACCGAGCTTAATTACCTGCCGGTCAAGCAGATCAAGAAAATCGCGGTAGTCGGTGCCGGCCCCGCAGGCCTGGCGGCGGCAACGGTGGCCGCCGAGCGCGGCCACCAGGTGACGCTGTTCGATTCCGCCAGCGAGATCGGCGGCCAGTTCAACATCGCCAAGCGTGTGCCGGGCAAGGAAGAGTTCTTTGAAACCCTGCGTTACTTCAAGCGCAAATTGCAGACCACCCATGTTGAGCTGTGCCTCAACACCCGTGTCGACGTGGCGCAACTGGTGGCGGGCGGTTATGACGAGGTGATCCTGGCCACCGGTATCGCGCCGCGTACCCCGGCGATCCCCGGTGTGGAACACGCCAAGGTGCTGAGTTACCTGGATGTGATCCTCGAGCGCAAGCCGGTGGGCAAGCGTGTGGCGGTGATTGGCGCCGGCGGCATCGGGTTCGATGTGTCGGAATTCCTGGTGCATCAGGGCGTGTCTACCAGCCTGGACCGTGAAGCGTTCTGGAAGGAGTGGGGCATCGACACCCTGCTTGAGGCCCGTGGCGGCGTGGCCGGGATCAAGCCCGAGCGGCATGCACCGGCGCGTGAGGTATTCCTGCTGCAACGCAAGGCGTCCAAGGTCGGCGACGGCCTGGGCAAGACCACCGGCTGGATCCACCGCACCGGCTTGAAAAACAAACAGGTGCAGATGCTCAACAGCGTCGAATACCTGAAGATCGATGATGAAGGCCTGCACATCCGCATCGGCGCCGAGGGCGAGCCCCAGGTGCTGGCGGTGGACAACATCGTCATCTGCGCCGGCCAGGACCCGCTGCGCGAACTGCACGACGGCCTGGTCGCCGCCGGGCAGCACGTGCACCTGATTGGCGGTGCCGATGTGGCGGCCGAACTGGACGCCAAGCGCGCCATCAACCAGGGCTCGCGTCTCGCCGCCGAGCTTTGAGGCACAGGAGCTGTGAAGAACAGGAGCGGTGGTAGACTGCCGCTCTTTTTCAGGCAGATGCGCCCTCATGGGTCCTTTCGACTGGCTCCCCCACGCTCCTCTTGAACCCGTGCAACTGGACTGGCTGCAGGGCGTTGAGTTGGCTGTACTGCGCCTGGACCGTATCGACCCGCTGATCAGCGGCAACAAATGGTTCAAGCTCAGCGGCCACCTGGCCCAGGCGCAACAGGCCTGCGCCAGCGGCATCATCAGCCTCGGCGGGGCTTACTCCAACCATCTGCATGCACTGGCGGCGGCGGGCAAGCGCTTTGGCTTCGCCACCGTCGGCCTGTTGCGCGGCCATGCCCAGGACACCCCCACAGTGCTCGACCTGAAAGCCTTAGGCATGCACCTGCATTGGCTGGGCTACGGCGGTTATCGCGAGCGGCATGCGCCGGGGTTCTGGTTGCCTTGGCATGAGCAGTATCCGCATTTGTACCCGGTACCCGAAGGCGGTGGCGGATTGACCGGAGCGTTGGGTTGCGCGGTATTGCTCGAGCAGGCGCGGGCGCAATTGGCGAACCTGGGCTGGGCCGACTACGACGCCTGGTGGCTGGCGGCCGGCACTGGCACCACCCTGGCCGGCCTGGCGCTGGCCGAGGCGGGCGCGCATGCCGTGTACGGGGCGATGGCGGTGCCGGATGATCACGGTGTGGCGCAGAACGTCAATGCCATCGTGCAGCACGGCTACCACTTGCTTGACGCCAGCCGTGGCGGCTTTGCCAGCGTCGACCCGCTATTGCTCGAATTCATCGACAGCACGCAACAGGCGTGTGGCATACCCCTGGAGCCGCTCTACACCGGCAAGGCGCTGCTGGCGTTGAAGCAGCAGATCGAGGCCGGACTTTTCGCCGCCGGCACTCGGCTGATCTTCCTCCATACCGGCGGCTTGCAAGGCCGCCGAGGCTTCAACGCCTAGCTCAGCGACTGCTTCGGCCCGGCATCATGCGCAGTGCCGTGTTATCGCGCAGCACATAATGATGAAAGATCCCCGCCAGCGCATGCAGCCCGATCAGCCAATAGCCGGCCTTGCCGAACCACACATGCCAGCCTTCGATCTGCTTGGCCAATGCCTTGTTCTCGCCAATCAGCGGCGGCAATTCCATCCCATAGAACATCACCGAATGGCCCTCGGCACTGACGATCAGCCAACCGGCAATCGGCATGCCGATCATCAGGGCGTACAGCGCAGCGTGCGTCAGGGTGGCCAGCAGGCTCTGCCATTGCGGCGGCTGCGGCAGTATTTTCGGTGCAACGCCCAGGCTGCGCGCAAACAGGCGCAACCACACCAGCACGAACACAGTGAGGCCAAGCATGAAGTGCATTTCCACAATCAGCGTGCGTGCGCCGCTGCCTTTGGGGAACTGCCCGCGCAGTTCAATGCAGGCGTAAACCACCGCCAGCAGCACCACCATCAACCAGTGCAACGCAATCGACATGGTGCTGTAGCGTGTATCGGAATTTTTCCACGGCATTACTGGGTTCCTCACTTGTCAGGGCATGCCTCCGTTCTTTGACGGAGTAGGGTAACTGTATGCCTGTTTCAAGCGCTTCGCCCGTTGCGAATGCGGTTGCCTTGACCTCGGTCAGTCGCTTTGTGGCATTTCACCACGCGCCAGGCGCGCGTTGATATCGGCGATCACCTGGGGCAGCTCGGTAATGGTGTCCACGCTGTAGTGCGGGCGTGAGCCTTCGAACAGCGCTTCGATACGCTGGCGCTCGCTGGCCAATGTGGCACTGTCCAAGCCCCGGAATTGCTCGTAGGTCAGGCCCAGGGCGTTGCCGGAGCAGGTCAGCGCCACGGTCCACATGCCTGCGCGGCGGCCTTCCAGTATGCCCGGCACGGTGTCGTCGACCTTCACGCACGCCGCCACATCGTCAATGCCCAGCGCGATCACATTGGCCAGGGCCTGGGCGGGCCACGGGCGGCCGTTGGGGACTTCGTCGGTGGCGACCACGTGGTCGGCGACATAGCCGTTGCTGGCGGCCAGGGCGACCACTTTGTCCATCACTTGCCTGGGGTAGCCGGAGCAGGAACCGATCCGGATGCCCTGCGCGCGCAGCCCGGCGAGGGTATCGAGGGCGCCGGGAATCAGCGCCGAGTGTTCGGCGATTTTCTCGATCTGCAACGGCATGAAACGCTGGTAAATGGCCGTTACGTCGTCGTCGGTGGGCGTGCGGCCGAACGCCTGGCGGTAGCGCTGTGCAACCTGCGGCTGGTTGCACAGCGTGCGGATGTGGTCCCACTTGCCCATGCCCATCGGGCCACGGGCTTCTTCGATGGAAACCTGTACGCCGAACTCCGCGAAGGCCTCGACGAAAATCTGCGTGGGCGCAAACGAGCCGAAGTCGACCACGGTGCCGGCCCAGTCGAGGATGACGGCCTGGAGGGTGGTGGGGTTTTGATAGTTCATGGTGCAGATCCTGTCGGTAAAGGGGAAATCAGATGTCCTGCACGTCCATGTCTTGCAGCACTTGGGCAATGGCGTTGACGGCGGCCTGCATGCCTGTCGCATCGACCTGGCCGATGCAGCCCACGCGGAAGGTCTCGACCTGGGTCAATTTGCCCGGATACAGGAGGAAACCCTTGGCCTTGACCCGTTCGTAGAACTCCCTGAACTGGTAGCGCGGGTCCTTCGGCGCGTGGAAGGTGACGATGATCGGTGCCTGGATCGCCGCTGGCAGGAAGCTGCGCAGGTGCAGTTCGGCCATGCCGTCCAGCAGTGTCTGGCAGTTATCGGCGTAGCGTTGATAGCGGGCGGGCACGCCGCCTTCTTCGTGGTATTGCAGCAGCGCTTCGTGCAGGGCAGCGACCACGTGGGTGGGCGGGGTGAAGCGCCATTGGCCGGTTTGGGCCATGTAGTGGTGCTGGTCGAACAGGTCCATCGCCAGGGAGTGACAGTTGCCTCGAGCGGCGGCCAGCGCGGTTTTTTCGACGAAGACAAACCCCATGCCCGGCACGCCTTCCAGGCATTTGCCGGAGGCGGCGATCAGCGCGTCGAACGGCACTTCGCGCGCATCGATCGGCAATGCACCGAAGGAGCTCATGGCGTCGATGATCAGACGTTTGCCGTGGCGTTTGACCACCTCGGCGATCTGCGCCAGCGGGTTGAGGATGCCGGTGCTGGTTTCGCAGTGGATCAGCGCGACATGGGTGATGGCGGCGTCGGCGTGCAGCAGGCGGTCCACATCGGCGGCGGCGGTGGGTGCGTCCTCCAGGGTTTCAAAGGTGCTGAATGCACGGCCAAGCACTTCACAGATCTTCGCCAGACGCTTGCCGTAGGCGCCATTGACCAGCACCAGCACCTTGCCAGTGCGCGGCACCAGGGTGCCGATGGCGGCTTCGACGGCGAAGGTGCCGCTGCCTTGCAACGGCACGCAATGATGACGCTCGGCACCCTGGATGATCGCCAGCAATTGCTCGCACACGCTGGCGGTGAGTTGGTTGAAACGCTCATCCCATGAACCCCAGTCCACCATCATCGCCTGACGGGTGCGGTGTGACGTGGTCAGGGGGCCTGGGGTCAGCAGGATCGGCGCGGCAGTGCTCATCGTGGCTCCTCGTAAAACAACGGGTCGACTCTACGGCGCCTAAATTGCAGTTTGGCTTGTCATCAATCAAATTGTTTGTTGTTATGCGAGCTATCAGTGAGGCCGATAGCCATGAACCTGTTTCAACTGCGCGCATTCGATGCCGTGGCCCGCGAGGGCAGTTTTACCCGGGCGGCGGCCCGGCTGTTCATCAGCCAGCCGGCGGTGACCGGGCATATCAAGGCCCTGGAAGAGCACTACCAGATTCCCTTGCTGCGCCGCACCGCGCGGCGAGTGGAGTTGACCGAAGAGGGCGCGCGCCTGGCGGCGATCACCCGCGCGATTTTCGGTTTGGTCGACGAGGCGCAGGCCATGCTTGAAGCCAATCGCCAATTGCTCACCGGGCGCCTGGAAGTGGCGGCGGACGGCCCGCATCTGGTGATGCCGATGATCGCCCGCTTGCGTGCCTGTTACCCGGGGATCACGGTGAACCTGCGCCTGGGCAATGCCCAGGAAACCCTCGCGGCCTTGTTGTCGGAGCATGCAGACGTGGCGGTGCTGACCGAAGTGGAACCGCGCAATGGCCTGCACCTGCAACCCTTGGGCGAGTCGCGTATCTGCGCGCTGGTGCCGGCCGCGCATCCGTGGGCGGCGCAGGCCGAGGGCATTGAACTGGCGCAGTTGAACGAGGTGATCATGGTGCTGCGCGAGCCCAGCTCCATCACCCGGCGTACGTTTGATGACGCGTGCCTGGCCGCCCAGGTGCGGCCCAGGGTGCTGCTGGAACTCGACAGCCGGGAAGCGGTGACCGAAGCGGTTGCCGCCGAGTTGGGCGTGGGGGTGGTGTCGTCGATGGAGGTCAGCCAGGACCCGCGCGTACACGCCGTACCGATCCTCGGCGATGGCCTGCTGAACCGGCACAGTCTCGGCTGCCTTGAGCGGCGTCGGTCGTTGCGCTTGATCCAGGCGTTTTTCGAGTTGGCGCCTTGAGGGTTTTTTGGTGGAACGATGCGTGGCTGCGCTATAAACTCTGCCCCCAAAGCGCCGGCCAGTAGACGTTTCGGCGCCATGGATAGTAGAGAGTGAGTCATGGGCGCACAGTGGAAAGTCAAACATAAAGAAGCGGCAGCCAATGCCAAGGGCAAGATTTTCGGCAAGCTGGTGAAAGAAATCACCATCGCCGCCCGCAACGGTGCGGACACCTCGACCAACGCCCACTTGCGGTTGGTGGTGGAGCAGGCCAAGAAGGCCTCGATGCCCAAGGAAACCCTGGACCGCGCAATCAAGAAGGGCGCCGGTCTGCTTGGTGAAACCGTGCAGTACCACCGCGTGACCTACGAAGGTTTCGCCCCGCACCAGGTGCCGTTGATCGTCGAGTGCGTCACCGACAACATCAACCGCACCGTGGCGGAAATCCGCGTGGCGTTCCGCAAGGGGCAACTGGGCGCTTCCGGCTCGGTGGCCTGGGACTTCAACCACGTCGGCCTGATCGAAGCCTCGCCGGACACCCCGGACGCTGACCCGGAAATGGCCGCCATCGAAGCCGGCGCCCAGGATTTCGAAGACGGCGAAGAAGCCGGCACCAGCCTGTTCATCACCGAAACCACCGACCTGGATGCGGTGCAGAAAGCCTTGCCGGAGCAGGGTTTCACCGTGCTGTCGGCCAAGTTGGGCTACATCTCGAAGAACCCGGTGACCGGCTTGAGCGAGGAGCAGATGGCGGAAGTCGAAGCCTTCCTGGAAGGCCTGGACAACCACGATGATGTGCAGGATATGTTCGTCGGCCTGGCGGGTTAAAGCGCGGTAAAAAAATGTGAGAGGGGGCTTGCTCCCGATCGCGGTGTATCAGCCACACTATCTGTGTCTGACCCACTGCTATCGGGGGCAAGTCGAATCGTCGCACCGCCCCTCCCACATTGGTTAGTGGTGTTGGAAAGATTGCAGCACGGCTTCAATAGCTTCGAAGCTTGGTCGCGCCAGCACATCGGGCTGGCAGCAGCTTTTGCGCAGGTCTTCCAGTTCGCCGGGGACCGTCGTATCAACCCGCTCCAGCAACTCCCCCAACAACACCCCGAACGCGCGCACTTCAATGCGTTGCAACGCCCTGGTTTCCAGGGTGTCCGCCGTGGCATGAAACGACGCCGCGCCGAAATCCCCTAATAAACACTCGCCCGCGCTGTTCCACAAAATATTGTGGCCGTACAGGTCGCCATGGGTAATGCCGTGCCGGTGCAGGTGCGCCGCCACCGAGGCGATGCCGCGGGCCATGCGCAGCGCCACGTCGAGGCTCAGGCGCAGGCTCGGTTCGTAGATATCCCGGGTGCAGGACGCCAGGCTCGGCAACGCCGCGAGGTTGCGGTAGCTCGGGTCGATCAGGTCCATCCCCAACGCGGCCTGATCGCCGGGGTGGTCGACGATGCGCCCCTGCACCCTGATCAGGTTGGGGTGCAACCCGGCGGCTATGCACGCTTGCATTTCGTGCAGCGGCGAACCGTCGCTGGTGATCGTGCCTTTATACAGTTTGACCGCGACGGGTAACGCGCGGGGCTTCCACAAGGCCTTGCGAATAATCCCCGAGGCGCCTTCGCCGAGTACGTCACCCAGTTCCAGTTCGGCCCAGGGAATATCCGCTGTCTCGTCGTCGCCGGCCACGTTCACGGCCATTTCCACCGGATTGCCGGCATAGGCCAGCCACGTCAGGCTGGGCAGCGTCAGCAGCCAGTGCGGCAGGTGCGTCAGGCGGTTCGACGCGATGCGGATCAGCTCGAGGTTTTCGCATTGGGCCAGGCTGGGCGGCAAGTGCGTCAGTTGGTTGCCGGCCAGCATCAGCTTTTGCAGCAGCGGGCGCTGGCCGAGTTCGTCGGGCAGTTGGCTGATGCAGTTGTCGGTGAGGATCAGCCAGCGCAACTGCGGCGGAAGGGCGGCGGCGGGCACGTGGCGGATCTGGTTGGCCTTGAAGCCGATCATGCTCAGCGCGGGGCACTGGCCCAGGCACGCCGGCAGTTCGGTGAAGGCGTTGTCCGAGCAGAACAGCACGCGCAAGTGCTTGAGGCGGTACAGATCGTCCGGCAGGCTGCTCAAGGCGTTGCCCGTGAGGTTGAGGATTTCCAGCGAGTCGGCCAGTTCGAAGATTTCCCGGGGAAATTCGGTCAGCCCGCAGGCCAGGTCCAGGCGTGTCGCACCGGCCAATTGGCCGTCCTTGAGTTGGGCGAGGGTATTGATCAACGGCGCGGTCACTCGGCAAGGGGGCGTGAAAAGGCGCTCATGATACCGGGTCGCGCACAGATTGCGCGCGGCGCGCTTGCAGTTGCCCCAAGCGGCTGGCGGTGCGGGCAAGGTCGATGGCCTCGCCACTCAAGGCGTGCTCCAGCGGCCGTTCACCGATCAGGATCAGCTGTTTGTCGCGGTCGTAGAGCACGTCAATCAGGTTGATGAAGCGTTGCTGCACGGCGATCGGGCAGTCGGCGAGGTGGGGCAGGCCGTCGATGACCCAGTGGTCGTAGTCCTGGCACAGCAGCAGGTAATCCATCACGGCGGTGAGTTGCTCGCACAGGTCGTTGAAGGTGAACGCGATGCTGCGCGCTTCGCGGCGGCGGCACAGCAACTGCCGGTTGCCGACGGCCAAGGGCAGCGCCGGGCTGTCGACGGCAGGCAGGCCAAGCGCCGCACGTTGCGCCACGCTGCCGGGCCAGACGTACTGGCCAGTGCTGAAGCGCTGCTCGGCATGGGCCTGGGGCAGGCTGCGAAAATCCTCGGGAGCGCTGACTTCCAGCACGTCCATGCGCGCAGCGATCAGATCGATTACCGGCTTGAAGCGTTGGTGGTACAGCGGATTGGGCAGCAGGCCTTCGGGCGCATAGTTGGAGGTCACCAGTACCAGCACACCGCGCCGGAACAAGGCCTGGAACAAGCGGCTGATAAGCATGGCATCGCCGATATCGTGCACATGGAACTCGTCGAAACACAGCACGCGGCAGCCCGCCAGCAGTTCGTCGAGGGTGACGGCCAGCGCGTCGTTCTGCTCGCGGTGCCGGAACATGCCCCGGTGCAGTTCGGCAAAAAAGTCGTGGAAGTGCACGCGCTGCTTGGCGGTGATCGGCAGCGCCTGGAAAAACCCGTCGAGCAGCCAGCTTTTGCCGCGCCCCACCGGGCCGTGCAGGTACAGGCTGCGCGTGGGTCGGCCGGCGAGCAGGTGCTGGGCCTCGCGGGCCATGGCTGCAATTGTCTGCACCTGGCCGGCGCTGAGGGTGTAGCCCTGTTGCCGGGCCTTGTCGTGGAAAAACGCCGCAACAGGCGAGGCGCGCGAAATGCGATGGGTGCTGCCCAGCAGGCGGCGGATCAGGGAAAGCACGGCCAATACAGCTCACTCGTTATTGCGTTGGTCGCTTACTTTAGGGCGCCTGATGCGATTTGACCAATAGAGAAGGCGGTGCATAGCCGCCCCGGACATGGGCCCCTAGAACCTGATTTGCGGCGCAGCGGCCTGATCCACCGGGCTGACCATCGCATAGTTGTACCCGCCGCCCGACCAGTAGTCGGCCTGCAAGCCGTCGGCGCTGCGACTGCCACGGGGCAGAAAGCCGTTGTTCGGGCCTGGCGGACGAATGTAGAAGCTGATGCGCCGTCCTTGCGCGTCTTCGTACAACACCATGGCTGCCGCGCCTTGGTCGGTGGTGAGCAGGCGCCCGCTGACCGGGGTGAACCCCGCCTGGCTCAAGTCGGGCAAGCGATGGGCCTGGTTGAAATAGCGGTCGAGCCAGGCTTGCATCGTGGTGCGGTCCTGGGCGCTGTAGTCGGCGGGCATGATGCCGTCCTGGGCAAACAGGCGATACGCCTGCATGGCATCGGCCATCGGCAGCAGCGCTGGCTGGGCGACATCGCGGGCGTGCCAGCCGCCAATCCCGCCGAGGCTGACGGCAATCAGCAGCAGCGCCGCCGTGGCGAGGTGGCGGCGGGACTGACGCTTGATGCGCTGGCGAATCAGCGCCGGGTCCAGTGCCGGGTTACCCGGCTGTTGCAGAGCACCGCTTAAAGAGGCGCGCAATAATTGCGCATCCTGTTGCCAGGCATGCACCTGGGCGGCCACGTCGGGGTGGCTCGCCAGCCAGGTTTCAAGTGCCCGGCGATCACTGTCGAGCAATTGGTGATCGACGTAAGCGTGTAAGTCGCGTTCGCTGGGGGGCAGGCTGATCATTTGAGTATCCGCAGGGAAGGGCTGGCAATTTCGCCATCGCTGAGTTGACGCAGGGCCTGGCGGGCGCGGGACAGGCGCGACATCACCGTACCGATGGGCACGTTGAGTATTTCGGCGACTTCCTTGTAGCTCAAGCCTTCGACCGACACCCACAGCAGCAGGGCGCGTTGCTCGGTAGTGAGCTGGTCGAAGGCTTGCAGGGTGAATTGGGCCATTACCGTACGTTCCACCGAGGGCTGCGCATCATCGCGGCCGGTGAAGAATTCGAGCATGCGGGCGTAGCGGCGGCTGCGCCGGTGGGCATCGAGGAATTGCCGGTAGAGGATCGAAAACAGCCACGCGCGCAGGTCGCCTTCGATGCGTTTGTCAGCCCACGCGATGATCGCCCGTTCCAGGGTGGCCTGCACCAGGTCGTCGGCGCTGCTGGCGTTACGGGTCAGGGACACGGCAAAGCGCCGCAGCCTGGGGATGAGTTCACGTAACTGTTCGTCGAGTTCATGCATGGGTTGAGTCTACTCAGTTGTGCTGGGTAGACGCGCGTGCGCGTAAGTTATTCCTTATTCGATCGAAAGATTTTTTAGCCATTCGAGTGGGATCAGTCTTTTTGAATGGTGGTTCTGTAATCCCAGGTGTTGCGCTCCATCCACCCTTGTACCTGTCGGCACTAAGCCGGCAGCCAAACAATGAGGGTGTGTTCATGACGTTGTCACCTATGGATAAACGCTTTCTCTCTGGCGCGGCACTGACCCACCTGGCTGCCTCAGAGCGAATCCTGTTCGGACAATGGGGGTGTGGTCCGTCGGTCCAACCTGCCTATTCCAATGTGCACCACGCGATCGAAGCGCAGGCGCGGCGGGCGCCCCAGGCAACGGCGGCGATCTGCGCGGGGCAGCGCATCAGTTATGAGCAGCTCAACCGCCAAGCCAACCGATTGGCGGTGCACCTGCTTGAACGGGGAGTCAAGCGCGGCGACACGGTGGGCTTGTTCGTCGAGCGTTCGATTGCGATGCTGGTGGGGTTGCTGGCGGTGTTGAAGGTGGGGGCCGCGTATGTCCCGCAGGACGCCAGAATCGTGCCCACCCTGCAATTGGGCCAGGTGCTGGAAGCATTGAGCAGCCCGTTGGTGCTGACCTTGTCGAACCTGCTCGAACGCCTGCCGGCTGATGCGGTCCCGCGCAGTCTGTGCCTGGACACGTTCCTTGCGCAAATGCCCTGGGTCGCCGAAGAAAGCGAGCAGGTGGGCGCCCTGGCTGAACCCGATGACCTGTGTTTCGTGCTGTTTACGTCCGGCACCACCGGACGCCCCAACGGTGTGTGTGTCAGCCATCGCAACGTGTGCAACATCTTGCTGACTTCGCCCGGGCAGATGGGCATGGCCCCCGGCATTACCGTAGGGCAGGTTCTTAACATCGGCTTTGATATGGCAGCCTGGGAAATACTCGGTTGCCTGGCCCATGGGGCGACCTTGCTGATTCGTGGCAAGGACATTGCGCAGACAGCCGCGCAGTGCAACGTCTTGATTGCGACACCGTCGATACTGGCCACCCTTGATCCATTGCAGTGCCCAGACCTGAGCGTGGTCGCGGTGGCCGGAGAGCCTTGTGCTCAGGCCCTGGCCGAGCGTTGGGCCGAGCACTCTACCTTCCACAACGGTTGCGGGCCGACCGAGACCACGATCGTCAACACATTGCACCGCCACGTGCCAGGCACGCTGTTGACCATTGGCCGGCCGACGCCCAATAACACGGTGTATGTGCTCGACGATCAGGGGCGCGCCTGCGCTTTAGGCGAGACCGGAGAGATGTGGGCCGGCGGCGCGGGAGTGACTGCGGGCTACCTGAACAACGCAGTGTTGACCCAGGAACGATACCGCCCGGACCCGTTTCTGGGGGGCGATGCTGTGATGTTCCGCACGCGGGACCTGGGGCGCTGGACCGCCGACGGCCAACTCGAACACCTGGGCCGCGTCGATGACCAAGTCAAAGTTCGCGGGTTTCGCGTGGAGCTGGACGCGGTAACCGCAGCCCTGGAGGCCGGCACCGGGTGCACGCGGGGGGTCACGTTGAAAGTGGACGACCGCACCCTGGTCGCCTTTGTCTCGCCGGCCAGTGCCGACACGCAGGACTGCCTATCCGAGTGTCACCGGCGCCTGGCCTACTACTGCGTGCCGAAGTTCATCTACGCGCTGGAGGCGTTTCCCATGACCGCCAGGGGCAAGATCGACAAGGCCGCTTTGCTGCGACTGGCCGAGGACTATCAGGCAGCGACGTGGGCGGGCGCCACCACGGAGCCTGGCCATGACTGAAGTATCGACCCGCGCCGTTTTGCCACCCAAGCCGGCACTATGGCGGCGCTTGAGGTCACTACCTGTGTTTTCTTACTACAACCGCCTGGCGGCATTGGTGCTGATGGGGAACGCCGCCGTGCTGCTGGCCGTTGACCTGCTGGCGATCACGCCAGCGATGCTGTCGGACCTGGTGCTGATCAATCTGTCGGTTGCCATTCTGATACGCCAGCAATACGTGATCAATGCGCTGTTCTGGCTGGCCACGCGGGTTCCGCTGTGTTGGCCGCTGTGGGTGCGCCGCCGAGCGGCCAAAGTGTTCCATTTCGGAGGGCTGCACAGCGGCGCGGCGCTGGCGGCCACTGCCTGGTTTGCAGCGTTGGTGTGTGTCCAGATGTCGAGCTTTGTGCAACAACCGGGCAGCGTGTCGTCGACAGGGTTGTGGCTCAGCGTCGCGCTGTTCAGCCTGTTGCTGCTCATGGTGGTTATGGCGCTCCCGCCGATTCGCAGTCGTTTTCACAACGGTTTCGAACGGGTTCATCGCTTTGCCGGTTGGAGTGCGTTGCTGTTGTTCTGGTGGCAAACAGTGCTGATGGCAACGCAAGCCTCATCGGACCTGCTGCACAGTGGCGCGTTCTGGATGCTGGTACTGCTGACAGTGAGCATTCTGCTGCCATGGTTGCGGTTGCGCAAAGTGGCCGTTGAACATGCGCGGCCTTCCGGGCATGCGGTGGTAACGCGCCTTGGCCACACCACGCCGTTCGCCGGTTCGTCCACGGCAATCAGCCGCAATCCGCTGCTTGAGTGGCATTCCTTTGCGAACATTCCAGCGCCGGGCGAGGCGGGCTTTCGCCTGATCATCTCCCGCGCCGGGGATTGGACCGGACGGTTTATCGAGGATTTGCCCAGCCATGTCTGGGTAAAGGGCATCACCACCGCCGGCGTGGCCAATGTGGAAACCTTGTTCAAATCGGTGGTGTACATCGCCACCGGCAGTGGCATTGGCCCGGTCATGCCGCACTTGCTGGCCGCGCAGGTGCCGATTCACTTGATCTGGTCCACCCGCAGTCCGAGGAAAACCTACGGTGATGAATTGGTCGACGAAATTCTGCGCGTCCAGCCCACCGCGTTGATCTGGGACACCGATAAACAAGGGAAGCCCGACCTGGTGCAGTTGGCCTACGGCGCGGTGCGCACCTTTGACGCCGAAGCCGTGATCTGCATTGCCAACCAGGCGCTGACTCAACGCGTGGTGCAAGCGCTCGAAGCCCATGCAATACCCGCCTATGGCGCAATCTGGGACTCGTGAAACAACGGTGTCGCAAATAATATCAATCTGTCGAGGTGCTTATGAATGTAGTGCTGGAGCGTCACCCCGGATCAGCAGGAGGGCATGCAAGCCTTCCTCAATAAACGACCTGCATTGTTCAACCAGCGTTAGCAGGACGTTTGGCCTGCACGTGCGTTTGCCATGAAAAAAACTACAGTAGAGGGGGAATAAACCTACATGGGATTCGTCTCATGACACTTTTCCCCTGCGGCCACGTGCCCTGGAGCTTTTCATGGTTGATCACTCACCACCGCCGCTTCCGCCTCTGAGTACCGCCAACCTGCTCGCCAGGCTCGCATGTATCGGTGCTGTGGTAGCGGTTGTCGCTGGTGCCTTTGCCTACGTCAACGGTACGCTCGACCCGCAGCGCCTGCGCCCAAAAACCCTGGTCAATGCCCTGGAAACCAATAACGGTGTGCATCCGGGATTTCGGCGTAACCATGCCAAGGGCGTGTGCGTAGCCGGCTACTTCGAGAGCAGCCCCGAGGCGCGTACGTATTCCAGTGCTCAGTTGTTCAGCGTGGCGAAAACCCCGGTGATCGGGCGGTTTGCCTTGCCCAGCGGCAACCCTTATGCACCGGACAGCAGCGTGCCGATCCGCAGTTTTGCCGTGCAATTCAGCCAGGCCAACGGCCAGCAGTGGCGCACCGGGATGAACAGCATGCCGGTGTTCCCGGTGGGCACGCCCGAGGCGTTCTACCAATTGCTCAAGGCCGGCGCGCCGGACCCCGCCACCGGCAAGCCGAACCCTTCGAGCATGCCGGCGTTTTTTGCCGCACACCCGGAGACCGCAGCGTTCCTGGCGTGGGTTAAAACCGCCAAGCCATCGGCCAGTTACGCGACCGAAACCTACAACGGCATCAACGCGTTTTACCTGGTGAGCGCCGACGGCAAGCGCCAGGCCGTGCGCTGGGCCGTGGTGCCGCAGAGCCGCGACGCCGCCGGAGATACCGCGCCCGAGGGCGGCGACTTCCTGGAAAAAGACCTGGTGCAGCGCCTGGCTGCCGGGCCGCTAGAGTGGCAATTGAACATGATGCTGGCCAACCCCGGCGACCCGCTGGATGACGCCAGCAAGACCTGGGCCGGTGAACACAAAGTGCTCAATGCCGGCACCCTGGTGTTGCAGAGCAGCCAGCCACAAGCCGACGGCGATTGCCGCGATATCAACTTCGACCCGCTGATTCTGCCCAGCGGTATCGAGGCCTCCAATGACCCGCTGCTGGCTGCACGTTCAGCCGCCTATGCCAGTTCCTACCTGCGGCGTGCCGGTGAAGTCGGCCCGTTGCACAGTGCCTCCCAGGAGTCGAAGCCATGAATGTTCAACCAAGGTTTTTCGCCCCGTTGGCGCGTTTGCTGCACTGGCTGATGGCGCTCATGATCATCGCCATGCTGTTTATTGGCGCGGGGCTGGCGGCGTCGGTTTCCGAGCGCCACGAGTGGTTGATTCACCTGCACAAGCCGCTGGGGATCGCCATTCTGGCGCTGGTCATCGTGCGGCTGGTGGTGCGTTTTTCCACGCGCCAACCGCCGCTGCCGGCGGACTTGCCGCTGTGGCAAGTGTTGGCGGCCAAGGCGTCTCACGTGGTTTTGTACGGATTGATGCTGGTGTTGCCGTTGCTGGGCTGGGCAATGATTTCGGCCGCCGGCGACCCGGTGATGCTCAGCAGTTCCGTGCAACTGCCGGCACTGGTCTCGGCGAATGCGCCGTTGTTTGCGCTATTGCGCAAGGCCCACGGTTATCTCGCCTACCTGTTGTTCCTGACGGTGCTGGTGCATCTGGCGGCCGCGCTGTTTCACGGGTTGATCCGCCGTGACGGCGTGCTGCAAAGCATGACCGGCACCAAACACTGACCGAGCGTTAACGCACGTGGCCGATGATATCGGCCACGCTGCTCAACACATCCTTGCCCAGCTGCTTGGAGCGATCGCCGGACCAACCGGTTCTCGGGTTGGGTGCGTCGTCATTGTCCTTGAAGGGCATCTCCAGGGTCAGTGACAGGCAGTCGTATTTCTCACCCACCGCATTGCAGGCCAGGGTCATATTGGCTTCGCCGGGTAGGTCGCGGGTGTAGCCGTGGGTGGTCTGAAAGTCACGGGTCAGGTGGCTCAGGTGGCTACGGAAACGGTTCTCCAAGGCTTCGATACGCGGGCTGTAGCCCGGATTGCCTTCGCAGCCGGCGGTGAAGACGTAGGGGATTTCTTCGTCGCCATGGATATCGAGGAACAGGTCGACGCCATGCTTTTCCATCTGCTGTTGCACGAACAGCACTTCCGGGCTGAATTCCTGGCTGGCGCTCTGCCAGGCGCGGTTGAGGTCCTGGCCCATGGCGTTGGTACGCAGGTGACCATGGAACGCGCCATCGGGGTTCATGTTCGGCACCAGGTACAGGTCGGCCACCGCCAGCAGCTTTTTCAGCTCGGCGTCACCGTCCTGTTGCAGGCGTTCGATGACGCCTTCCATGAACCATTCGGCCATGTGTTCGCCGGGATGTTGCTGGGCGATGATCCAGACCTTGCGGCGACCTTCGCCGCCTTTGCCACGGCGCAGCAGTTGGATATCGCGCCCCTCGACACTCTTGCCGGTGGCCAATAGCTTGACGCCGGCGTACTTCAGGGCCTGCTCGATCAACCAGTCGTGGCGTTCGCGGCTATAAGGTTCGAAGTAGGCGAACCACGCGTGTTTTTCCCGGGTCTGGAGGCTGATATGCAGGATTTCGCCGTCAAAGCGCGACGGCACGCGGAACCAATTGACATGGTCATAAGACGCTACGGCGTTATAGCCGCTCCAGGCATGCTTGTAAGACGAGCGGCCCGCGTTGCTCAGGCGAAACGTGTGGGTGTGGCCCACGTGCATGCCCTCGGCCTTGAAGTGGAACCACTGGTAGTGCTGGCTACGAGTGTCGGGCTTGATGGCCAGCAATAGCTGGTAGGCATCGCTGGCATCCAGGACCTGGATATTGCCGCTGTCGAAAGCAGTGCTGATCTTGATGGAGGTCAAGGCCACGGTCATAGTCTGGTTGCCTGAATATGAGGATGTGGCGGCTATCTTACACAGGCGGTGGGCACATTCTGGAAGCAAAATTGTTGCACGGGGGAGGGGGCGTCATCCGTGACGCGGCCGCAGCTTAGGGTTTATGAGATTGATTCTCAAGCGCTAAATCGCAAAGATCCGGGCTAGAGCGGTGCTGCGCCTTTCTTTTCGCGATGGGCTTTTGCTACCATGCGCGCCATCATGCACCACACAGTCTTCATTAGCCTGAAGCCACGCCAGGAAAAACTGGCAAAAAAAAGACCCGGCCAAAGAGCCGGGTCAAAAACCGTGATTAGCCTGATGAGGAGATATTCCAAGAGTCCGACCTAAGGTCTCTTGGTCTATCGACTGATCTCGCGATCAGCTGGGCCCAATAATAATCATTATCATTTGCAAGTCAAATGTTTTTATCCGCTCGATAGAAATTTTTTCGTGCACGTCCTTTAAATGTTCGCCTGCGCCTCAGTCGCTCGCAACGACCGCTCCACCATCGCTTTCGCCATATCGATCAAGTAAACCACCGAAAACGCCAGGTCGCGATGATTGCCTTGATGGCTGCTCGCCGATTCGTAGGCCGTTGCCGCAGCGCTGCGCAGCAGGTCAGAGGCATGCACCAGCGCTTCTTCCTGGCTGATGCCTGGCTTGATGGTGAAAAAGGCCTCGTCCACGTCTCGCGCAGACATATCTTCTTTCAAGTAATAGTCCAGCGCGCGCTGGGCGGCGCCGCTGCAGCGCATGTCATGCAGGTCAGTGTGTTCGGGTGTTTCAGGCAGATGATACGGGCTCGTCGTCATAAGAGGCGGTACTCCGGGTGGGTGTCGAAAACCTTATGTCGATGATAGTACGTATCGTATTTATGTCGTTTTATGGATTACTACAAACTGTTTATTGCCCTGGAAAATACGCAACGTATTGTCAGCGCCATGGATAACTGGATAGCGTTGGTGCGAGCCAACATGAAAGACCGCAAGGTCACGCAGGATGAACTGGCGGAGCGCCTGGGCATGTCCCAGGGCGGCGTGGGCCACTGGCTCAACAAGCGCCGCGTGCCGAGCCTGGCGGACATGAACCGGGTACTGGCGGAACTGGGGCTGGGCTACCTGGAGGTCGCGCTGGAGATTCGCGAGAGGGCAGACACCAAGGCGGCACTGGAGCACCACCACAACCCGTACTTTCGCTACCCGGTCAGCGATTGGAGCGGCGTGTGCGAGCTGCGCGAAGCACGCGCCAGCTATGGGCCGGCACGTTTCGAACTGACGGATTACCATGCCCACGGCGACGCTTTTTGGCTACCGGTGGTCGGCGACGCGATGACCGCGCCCAGTGGCTTGAGCATCAGCGCAGGCATGCTGATCCTGGTCGACCCGGCCATCGAGGCCGAGGCCGGTAAACTGGTGGTTGCGCAATGGCTCGACAACCCCCAGGCGACCTTTCGCCAGTTGCAGGCAGACAGCGGCCAGCTTTACCTGGCGCCGCTCAATCCCACCTATCCCAAGCTGCTGTTCACCGACGAGTGCCGCATCCTTGGCGTCGTCGTGCAAGCCACGGCGAAGTTCTAGTCCGCCGTTTCCAGCTCCACCAGCGCACTGCCTTCGGCGACCATCTCGCCTTCCTGGCAAAACAGCGCCTTGATCACACCCGCCTCAGGTGCGCGGATGCTGTGTTCCATCTTCATCGCTTCCAGTACCACCAGTTGCGCGCCGGCTTCGACGCGTTGACCGACCTCCACCAGCACGCGCACGATGCTGCCGTTCATGGGCGCGGTGAGGCCGCCTTGAGGGGAGTGGCTGGCCTCGGCCGCCGCAATCGGGTCGAACAGGCTGACCGCCTGCATCTCGCCGTTCCAGCGCAGATACACCATGCCTTCATCGCGCACGGCCAAGTGGGAGCGGCGCACGCCCTGGTGTTCGATCACCAGTTGCTCGCCTGTGAGCTGCAACGATTGCCCGGCCAGTGTGACCAGCCGATCCTGCCCATTACAGCTCAGATGCAGTGAGACCTGCGCCGGCAGCCCCGCACGAAAGCCCCGGGTGTCTGCCCACGGCCCGTCACTGGCCGGCAGGCTCTGCATGAAAGCCGACCCCGCTGCCTGCCAGAACTCATCGTCCAGCGCCCCGGCCACCGGCAGCAGCTCTTGCTGATAGCGCGGAATGAATCCGGTATCCAGCTCAGCCGCGGCAAAGGCCGGGTGACCAATGATGCGCCGCAGAAAGCCCAGGTTGGTCTTGAGCCCGCCCACCGCACATTCGTCGAGCATGCTCAGCAAGCGCAGCCGCGCCTGCTCACGGTCTTGGCCCCAGGCAATCAACTTGCCGAGCATCGGGTCGTAGAAGGGCGAGACGCTGTCGCCTTGCTCGACGCCGCTGTCCACGCGCCGACCCGGACCTGGGGCAGGCTCGCGGTACACCGCCAATCGTCCGGTTGCAGGCAGGAAGTCATTGGCCGGGTCTTCGGCATACAAGCGCACCTCAATCGCATGCCCCATCAGCGGTACCTGCGCTTGAGTGATCGGCAGCGCCTCGCCCTGGGCCACGCGGATCTGCCAGGCCACCAGGTCGAGGCCGGTAATCGCCTCGGTGACCGGGTGCTCCACTTGCAGGCGGGTGTTCATCTCCATGAAGAAAAACTCGCCGCGCGCATCCAGCAGAAACTCTACGGTCCCCGCGCCCACATAGCCAATCGCCTGCGCCGCGCGGACCGCCGCTTCGCCCATGGCTTTGCGCTGTTCACTGCCGAGCCCCGGCGCTGGGGCTTCTTCCACGACCTTTTGATGACGCCGCTGGATCGAGCAATCGCGCTCATTGAGGTACAGGCAGTTGCCGTGTTGATCGGCAAACACTTGGATTTCCACATGGCGCGGTTGCAGCAGGTATTTCTCCACCAACATCTGCCCGTTGCCAAATGACGACAGGGCCTCACGCTGGGCCGAGGCGAGGGCTTGCGCCAACTGGCTGACATCCTCGACTACCTTCATTCCCTTGCCGCCACCGCCGGCCGTGGCCTTGAGCAGCACGGGGTAACCGATACGCGCACAGGCCTCGCGGAAGGTCTCCAGGTCCTGGGCCTCGCCGTGATAGCCCGGCACCAGCGGCACGCCGGCGGTTTCCATCAGCGCCTTGGCCGCCGACTTGCTGCCCATGGCGTCTATCGCCGAGGCGGGCGGGCCGAGGAAGATCAAGCCCGCTGCCTCGATGGCCCGGGCGAACCCGGCGTTTTCCGAGAGGAAGCCGTAGCCCGGATGAATTGCCTGGGCGCCACTGGCGTGGGCGGCGGCGATCAATTTGTCGATCTGCAGGTAACTGTCAGTGGCCTTGCTGCCGCCCAGGTCGACGCGAATGTCCGCTTCGCGGCTGTGCCGGGCGTCACGGTCGATTGCGCTGTGCACGGCCACGGTGGTCAGCCCCATCGCCTTGGCGGTGCGCATGACCCGGCAAGCGATTTCGCCCCGGTTGGCGACCAGCACGGTAGTGAGTGTGGTCATGGGCGCGGCTCCCGGGATTGCCAGCTCGGCGTGCGTTTTTGCAGAAAGGCGCGCAAGCCTTCCTGGCCCTCGACACTTACCCGGATACGCGCGATGGCGTTTTCACAGTAGCGGCGCAGCGCCGGGGTGAGGGCGCCGTTGCCCACCTCACGCAACAAGTCTTTGCTGGCGCGCATCGCCGCCGGGCTGTTTTGCAGCAGGTTGGCGACCCACTCATCCACCCGCTGGTCCAACGTGTCGGCCGGGTAGCTTTCCGCCAACAGGCCGATGTCGCGCGCGCGCTGGCCGTCAAACCGCTCGGCCGTCAAGGCATAGCGGCGGGCCGCGCGTTCACCGATGGCCTGCACCACGAACGGGCTGATCACCGCCGGCGCCAGGCCGATACGCACTTCCGACAGACAGAACTGCGCGTCATCGGCGCCAATTGCCATGTCACAGCAACTGATCAAGCCCAGCGCGCCGCCGTAGGCCGCGCCTTGTACCACCGCCAGCGTAGGGATTTTCAGTTTGGCCAGGTTGTACATCAGCTCGGCCAGCTCACGGGCATCGTCCAGGTTGGTGTGGTAATCCAGTTCGGCCGACTGCTGCATCCAGGCCAGGTCGGCGCCGGCGCTGAAGTGTTTGCCGCGCCCGCGCAGGACCAGAAAGCGCAGGGCCGGGTCGGCCTGGACCTGGTCGAGGGCGATGATCAGTTCGCGGATCATCTGGGCATTGAACGCGTTGTTCTTGGCTTCACGACTGAGCCACAGCGTGGCAAAGCCACGGCTGTCGGTGATCAGTTCGAGGGTGTTGAAATCGCTCATGCAAGAAGCTCCATGAAAATGAGAGGCCTCCTGTAGGAGCGAGCTTGCTCGCGAAGGTCGTCAACGATAACGCGGGTATCCAGGATGCACGCGTTGACTGGACGTTTTTCGCGGGTGAGCTCGCTCCTACAGGTTACATGCGGAACACGCCGAAGCGGCTCGGCTCGATAGGGGCATTCAGCGCGGCGGACAACGCCAGGGCCAGCACATCGCGGGTCTGCAGCGGATCGATGACGCCGTCATCCCACAAGCGTGCGCTGGAATAATAGGGGTGGCCCTGGGTTTCATACTGGTCGAGGATCGGCTGCTTGATCGCCGCTTCATCGCTGGCACTGAATGCCAAGCCTGCGCGCTCTGCCTGCTCGCGCTTGACCTGCACCAGCACGCCCGCCGCCTGTTCGGCGCCCATCACGCCGATGCGTGCGTTGGGCCACATCCACAGGAAACGCGGGTCATAGGCGCGACCGCACATGCCGTAGTTACCGGCGCCGAAACTGCCGCCGATGATCACCGTGAACTTCGGTACCTTGGCACAGGCCACCGCCGTGACCAACTTGGCGCCATGCTTGGCGATACCGCCGGCTTCGTACTTCTGTCCGACCATGAAGCCGGTGATGTTCTGCAGGAACAGCAGTGGAATGCCGCGTTGGCAGGCCAGCTCGATAAAGTGCGCGCCTTTTTGCGCGGCTTCGGCGAACAGGATCCCGTTGTTGGCCAGGATCGCCACCGGATAGCCGTGCAGGTGCGCAAAGCCACAGACCAGGGTGGCGCCGAACAGCGCCTTGAACTCATCGAATACCGAACCGTCCACCAGCCGGGCGATCACTTCGCGCACGTCGAACGGCTGCTTGGCATCGGCCGGGATCACGCCGTAAAGCTCTTCGCTGCTGTACAGCGGCGCCACTGGCGGACGTTGGCGCAACTCACCCAGCTTGCGCCAATTGAGGTTGGCCACGCTGCGACGGGCCAGGGCCAGGGCGTGTTCATCGTTGTCGGCATAGTGGTCGGCCACGCCGGAAATCCTGCAGTGCACATCGGCACCGCCGAGGTCTTCGGCACTGACCACTTCGCCGGTGGCGGCCTTCACCAGCGGCGGGCCGGCGAGGAAGATAGTCGCTTGCTGGCGCACCATGATCGCTTCGTCGGCCATGGCCGGCACATACGCGCCACCGGCCGTGCACGAGCCCATCACCACGGCAATCTGCGGAATGCCCTGGGCGCTCATATTGGCCTGGTTGAAGAAAATTCGCCCGAAGTGCTCGCGGTCCGGGAACACTTCGTCCTGGCGCGGCAGGTTGGCTCCGCCGGAGTCCACCAGGTAAATGCACGGCAGGCGGTTCTGCTCGGCGATGGTCTGGGCGCGCAAGTGTTTTTTGACGGTCAGCGGGTAATAGGAGCCGCCTTTGACGGTGGCATCATTGGCGACGATCATGCATTCGACGCCTTCCACGCGGCCGATGCCGGCAATCACACCGGCGGCCGGCACGTCTTCGCCATACACCTGATGGGCGGCCAACTGGCTCAATTCGAGGAATGGCGAGCCGGGGTCGAGCAGGCGATCGATGCGCTCGCGCGGCAGCAGCTTGCCGCGTGAGGTGTGGCGTTCCTGGGCCTTGGCGCCGCCGCCTTGTTGTACCTGGGCGAGCAGGTTGTGCAGCGCGTCGACCTGTTGGCGCATCGCCGCGCTGTTGGCGATAAATTCCGCCGAGCGTGGGTTGAGCTGGGTGTGTAGAAGCATGGGCTACTCCGTAGCAGCTTTAAGTTTCGAGCTACAAGCTACAAGTTAGAAGCAAGAGCACCGTCCTCTTGCCACTTGAAGCTTGTCACTTGCCGCTGACGAAATTTATTTCGTCTCGTTAAACAGTTCGCGACCGATCAACATCCGTCGAATCTCACTGGTGCCGGCGCCGATTTCGTACAGCTTGGCGTCCCGCAGTAGGCGCCCAGCGGGGAATTCATTGATGTAGCCGTTGCCGCCCAGGATCTGGATCGCATCCAAGGCCATTTGCGTGGCGCGCTCGGCGCTGTAGAGGATCACCCCGGCCGCATCCTTGCGCGTGGTCTCGCCGCGCTCGCAGGCCTGGGCCACCGCGTAGAGGTAGGCGCGGCTGGCGTTGAGCTGGGTGTACATATCGGCGACCTTGCCCTGGATCAGCTGGAATTCGCCGATGCTCTGGCCGAACTGCTTGCGGTCGTGGATGTAGGGCACGATCAGGTCCATGCAGGCCTGCATGATGCCGGTGGGGCCGCCGGAGAGCACCACGCGCTCGTAATCGAGGCCGCTCATCAGCACTTTGACGCCGCCGTTGAGCACACCGAGGATATTTTGCTCGGGGACGTGCACGTCATCGAAAAACAGCTCGCAGGTGTTGGAGCCGCGCATGCCCAGCTTGTCGAACTTGTTGCTGCGGCTGAAGCCTTTCCAGTCACGCTCGACGATAAACGCGGTGATGCCGTGGGCACCCTTTTCCAGGTCGGTCTTGGCGTAGATCACGTAGGTGTGGGCATCGGGCCCGTTGGTGATCCAGGTCTTGCTGCCGTTGAGCACGTAAGCGTCACCCTGCTTGTCGGCGCGCAGTTTCATCGAAACCACGTCGGAGCCGGCATTCGGCTCGCTCATGGCCAGCGCGCCGATGTGCTCGCCGCTGATCAGCTTGGGCAGGTACTTGAGTTTTTGTTCGTGGCTGCCGTTGCGGTTGATCTGGTTGACGCACAGGTTGGAGTGAGCGCCATACGACAACGCCACCGAGGCCGAGCCACGGCTGATTTCTTCCATGCTCACCACGTGCGCCAAGTAACCCAGGCCGGCACCGCCGTACTCTTCCGGTACGGTGATACCCAGCAGGCCCATGTCACCAAACTTGCGCCACAGGTCGGCGGGGAACAGGTTGTCGATGTCGATCTGGGCCGCACGGGGTGAAATTTCCTTGGCCACGAAGGTCTGCACCTGGTCGCGCAGCATGTCGATGGTCTCACCGAGGGCGAAGTTCAGGGACGGGTAACTCATGGACAGGCACCTTAATGTGAGCTTTTGTTGTTGTGTCGGCGAGGCGCGGAGGAGGGCGCTCACCTTTACGTTAACGTAAGCTTGCGTTGAGGCGCTGTCAATCGTAGTTTACGTTTACGTCAACCTACAAAAAAGACAACAGGGGCCGTTATGGATCAAGCGAACCTGAGCTACAGCCGTGGCTCCCAGGACAAGACCTTGCTGGCCGAGACCATTGGCCAGGCCTTTGATCGTACTGTCGCGCGTTATCCCGAGGGTGAAGCGCTGGTGGTGCGTCATCAGGATTGCCGCTACACCTGGCAGCAACTGGCCGAGGCGGTGGAGGTGCATGCCCGGGCGTTCATGGCCATGGGCATGCAAGTCGGCGACCGCCTGGGTATCTGGGCGCCCAACTGCGCCGAATGGCTGATCTGCCAGGTGGCAAGCGCCAAACTCGGGGTGATCCTGGTCAATATCAACCCGGCCTATCGCAGCAGTGAATTGGAATATGTGCTCAAGCAATCCGGCTGCGCGTGGCTGGTGTTCGCCGGTTCGTTCAAGACCTCCGATTACCACGTCATGCTGCAAGCGCTCCAGCCCGACCTGCGCGCCATCGTCAGTCTCGACCCCGACCCGCCCGCAGGATTCCTGCCTTGGTCACACCTGTCGGCGTTGGCGGCGCAGGTTGCACCTGAACAACTGCACGCTCGCCAAGCCGGTCTGCACGCCGACCAACCGGTCAATATCCAGTACACCTCCGGCACCACCGGTTTCCCCAAGGGCGCCACCCTCAGTCACCTCAACATTCTCAATAACGGCTACATGGTTGGCCAAAGCCTCGGTCTTACGGCGCACGACCGCCTGGTGATCCCGGTGCCGCTTTACCATTGCTTCGGCATGGTGATGGGTAACCTCGGCTGCATCACCCACGGCACCACCATGATCTACCCCAATGACGGCTTCGACCCACTGCTCACGCTAACCGCCGTCGCCGAAGAACGCGCCACGGGCTTGTATGGCGTGCCGACCATGTTCATTGCGCTGCTCGATCACCCGCGCCTTGGCGAATTCGACTTATCCAGCCTGCGTACCGGAATCATGGCCGGGTCGACCTGCCCGATCGAGGTGATGCGACGCGTCATTGGCCAGTTGCACATGAGTGAAGTGCAGATCGCCTATGGCATGACCGAAACCAGCCCGGTGTCGTTGCAGACCGGCGCGGATGACGACCTGGAACGCCGCGTGACCACCGTGGGCCGCACTCAGCCGCAGCTGGAAAACAAGATCATCGACGCTGACGGCAACACGGTGCCACGCGGTGAGACAGGCGAACTGTGCACGCGCGGCTACAGCGTGATGCTCGGCTACTGGAACAACCCCGAGGGCACCCGCGATGCTATCGACGCGGAGGGCTGGATGCACACCGGTGACCTGGCAACCATGGACGAGCATGGCTATGTGTGCATCGCCGGGCGCAACAAGGACATGATCATTCGCGGTGGCGAGAACGTGTATCCACGCGAGCTTGAGGAGTTTTTCTTCACCCATCCGGCAGTGGCCGATGTGCAGGTCATCGGTATTCCCGATGAGCGCTACGGTGAGGAAATTGTCGCCTGGATCAAACTCCACCCAGGCCATGTGGCGAGCGAACTGGAACTGCAAACCTGGTGCAAGGGCCGCATTGCGCACTTCAAGACGCCCCGGCACTTCAAGTTCGTAGACGCGTTTCCAATGACGGTGACGGGCAAGATCCAGAAATTCCGCATGCGCGAAATCTCGATTGAAGAGCTCCAGGCGCGCTAGATCGTTCCCACGCTCTGCGTGGGAATGCAGCCCCTGACGCTCTGCGTCACCTTAGCGTAGTAGCCGAAATGTGCAGCGGCTGGCGCGACGCGGAGCGTCACAGGAAGCGTTCCCACGCAGAGCGTGGGAACGATCAGCCAGAAAGCACAAAGGGGACCCGAAGGTCCCCTTTAATTTGTCGTTGCGTGCTCTTTTTTTATTATTGAGGGGCGGTCTATTGTTGTTTTTGGCAACCGTTACCCTTTACCGCTGTTTTGGCGACCCCCATCCGGGGTCAAGAGCAAACGTATTTTTTTGAACGCTGATCTGCTTCTTCGTAAACGATCCAACCAGTGGGTAGCTACCTGAGGTAGTTTTATTTTTCTCTGACCGGTTGCGGGTTTCGGCATGCCGTACCCTGCGAAGCACATCTTCTCCAAAAAAATCTGTTAGCTGCGTCTCTGCCGTGTTGTTTTTGTTATGTCAGAGTCGTTTCGTCTTATTTTTATTAGGTTTGGCGCTTTTTATTTTTGTTATGCGGTAGAGATAGCAGAAGCCGTGCCAACTTTTTAAAGTCCTTTAAAATCAATACCTTGATTTTTCAGCAGGTTATATCTTTCAAAAAATGCGCCGGATTTTGTTCCCTCGTTACCCGCTGTGTCAGCGTGCGGTAACACATTGTCACATCCGTGCTACTCAACCGGCGTTACGCGCCTTCGCCACCCGTGAGCCGCTCGCCCGTCCCAGCACCTGGCTGATGTGCTGGCCGGCGTCAATCAAGCGTTCCAGGTCGATACCCGTGTCGATCCCCAGCCCATTGAGCAGGTACACCACATCCTCGGTGGCGACGTTACCGCTCGCGCCCTTGGCATAAGGGCAGCCGCCAAGGCCCGCGATAGAGCTGTCGAATACCTGGATACCTTCCAGCAGGCTGGCGTAGATATTGGCGATCGCCTGGCCGTAGGTGTCATGGAAATGCCCTGCGAGCTTGTCGCGCGGCACCTGTGCACCGACCACCTCGAACAGCTGCCGGGTCGCGCCAGCCGTGCCGGTGCCGATGGTGTCGCCCAGGGACACTTCATAGCAGCCCATCGCATACAGTTCGCGGGCGACCGCCGCGACCTGCTGCGCGGCGATTTCGCCTTCATAGGGGCAACCCAACACACACGACACATACCCGCGCACGCTGACCCCATGCTGCCGGGCCGCCGCCATGATCGGAGCAAACCGCTCCAGGCTCTCGCTGATGGAGCAGTTGATATTGCGTTGGGAAAACGCTTCGGACGCCGCCGCAAATACCGCGACTTCCTTGACCCCGGCCGCCAGCGCATCTTCAAAGCCGCGCAGGTTCGGCGCCAGCGCACCGTAGGTGACGCCAGGCTTGCGCTGGATCTGCGCGAACACCTCGGCGGAGCCGGCCATCTGCGGCACCCATTTGGGCGACACGAAACTGCCGACCTCGATGTAGCTCAAGCCGGCGCCGCTCAAGGCGTCCACCAACCGCACCTTGTCGGCCACGCTGATCGGTTGGGCTTCGTTCTGCAAACCGTCGCGCGGGCCGACTTCCACCAGGCGAACGTGTGAGGGGAGGGACATGGCGGTTACCTTCTGATCAATGGCCGGCCTGGCTCATGGTCTGTGCCAGGGCCTGGGTGCAGCGCTCTTCGGCGGTGTCCAGTTCCAGCTTCATCTGTTCGATATCCAGCAACTGTTGCTCGAGCTGCTCGCGGCGTTCAGCGATTTTTGCGAGCATGCTGTTGAGTTGGATATGGTTGCCGCTGGTGGGGTCATAGAGTTCGATCAGCTCACGGCATTCGGCCAGGGAGAAGCCGATGCGCTTGCCGCGCAGAATCAGCTTGAGGCTGACCTTGTCCCGCGCCGAATAGATACGCTCCTGGCCTCGACGCTCCGGGGCCAGCAGGCCTTGTTCCTCATAGAAGCGAATGGCGCGGGTGGTGATATCGAGCTCGCGGGCTAGGTCGGAGATGCTGTAGGTGGTGCTCATGGCGGTGCTCAGGAAGGTCTTGACGCTAAGCTAATGTCAGGTTGACGTGAACGTCAAGGGCCTGCTGCGCAGGCCATCGGGGGCAAGCCCCCTCCCACAAGGGAACTCGGCTACCTCAGGCCTGTTGTTTATCCAGCTTTTTCTCGTGGGCCGTTACCTGCTGGCACAACTCGATCATCTGCTCGCGCATCCAGCGGTTGGCCGGGTCCTGGTCGGTGCTTTCGTGCCAGTACAGGTGGGTTTCCACCGCTGGCACATCATTGACCGGCAGGTTGAACCAGTGCAGTTCATGGCGGCGGGCGAAGCGTTCGGGCACGGTCATGACCATGTCGGTTTGCTGCAATACCTGCGACGCCATCAGGTAGTGCTGGGAGCGCAGGGCGATCTTGCGCTGGATGCCCATCTTGCCCAGGGCCAGGTCGACATGGCCCAGCCCGTTGCGGCGGCTGGAAATATGGATATGGGTCAGGGACAGGTAGTCATCCAGGCTGAATTTGTCCTTGCCTGCCATCGGGTGGCCCTTGCGCATGGCGCATACGTAGCGGTCTTCCATCAGCTTGACGTGGCGCACCTGCGGGTCGGTGTTGAGCGGCGCATCCACGGCAAAGTCCAGGCGCCCGGCGGCCAGCTCCTTGGTGGTTTCGCGGCGTTTGGACAAAAAGCTCTCGATGACCACCGTCGGTGCCAGGCGACGCAGGCGCTGGAACAGCGCTGGCAGAATGACCGCTTCGGTCAGGTCGGTCATGCTGATGCGATAGGTCTTGGCCGCCTGTTGCGGATTGAAAATCCGGCTCTCCTGCACTGAAACCCGCAGCAACGACAACGCATTGCGCACCGGGCCGATGATGTTCTGTGCCATCGGCGTGGGCACCATGCCCTGGGCGGTGCGCACGAACAGCGGGTCGTTGAAGGTCTCGCGCAGGCGTGCCAGGGCGTTGGACACCGCCGGCTGGGTGATGCCGACAATCTGCCCGGCGCGGGTCAGGTTGGCTTCGGTATAGATCGCGTCAAAGACGATAAAGAGGTTGAGGTCGACCTTGCTCAGATTCATGTCGTTGCACTCTTATTGTTAGGTATTCATACGCCGATCATATATCGGTGATGAATGTTAATACACGCCGAGAATAGGCTAGGTAAATTATCAGCGCTGTTCTAGCATCGATTGCATGACCTAAACAACCTCTCAGAGAAGGGAGCTGCTCATGGATTTCGCCTATTCGCCCAAGGTTCAGGAACTGCGTGAACGCGTCAGCGCATTCATGGACGCTTACGTCTACCCGGCCGAGCCGGTGTTCGAACGCCAGGTCAGCGAAGGCGACCGCTGGCAGCCCACCGCGATCATGGAAGAACTCAAAGCCCGGGCGAAAGCCGAAGGGTTGTGGAACCTGTTCCTGCCGGAATCCGAGCTGGGCGCCGGCCTGAGCAACCTCGAATATGCACCGCTGGCCGAAATCATGGGCCGCTCGCTGTTGGGTCCGGAACCGTTCAACTGCTCCGCCCCCGACACCGGCAATATGGAAGTGCTGGTGCGCTACGCCAATGAAGAGCAGAAACAACGCTGGCTTGAACCGCTGCTGCGCGGTGAGATTCGTTCCGCCTTCGCCATGACCGAACCGGACGTGGCCTCCTCGGACGCCACCAACATGGCCGCTCGCGCCGAACGCCAGGGCGATGAATGGGTGATCAACGGCAAGAAGTGGTGGACCTCCGGCGCCTGCGACCCGCGCTGCAAGATCCTGATCTTCATGGGCCTGAGCAACCCGGATGCGCCACGCCACCAACAGCATTCGATGATTCTGGTACCGGTGGACACCCCCGGCGTAAAAATCCTGCGCCCGCTGCCGGTGTTCGGCTACGACGACGCGCCCCACGGCCACGCCGAAGTGCTGTTCGACAACGTGCGCGTGCCTTACGAAAATGTGCTGTTGGGTGAAGGCCGTGGGTTTGAGATTGCCCAGGGCCGCCTTGGCCCTGGGCGTATCCACCACTGCATGCGCTCCATCGGCATGGCTGAGCGCGCGTTGGAATTGATGTGCAAGCGCTCGGTCAGCCGCAGCGCGTTCGGCAAGCCGCTGGCGCGCCTGGGGGGCAATATCGACAAGATCGCCGACTCGCGCATGGAGATTGATATGGCGCGGCTGCTGACCTTGAAAGCGGCGTACATGATGGACACCGTGGGGAATAAAGTCGCCAAAAGCGAAATCGCCCAGATCAAGGTGGTCGCGCCGAACGTGGCGCTGAAGGTGATCGACCGTGCGATCCAGATTCACGGCGGCGCCGGCGTTTCCAACGACTTTCCGCTGGCCTATATGTACGCCATGCAACGCACCCTGCGCCTGGCCGACGGCCCGGACGAAGTGCACCGTGCGGCGATCGGCAAGTTCGAGATTGGCAAGTATGTGCCCAAGGAGCTGATGCGGGGCGGGCAGTAACACCGCGTCGCCTGCCATCGGGAGCAAGCCCCCTCCCACATTTGAATTGTGAATACCGTCAAATTGTGGGAGGGGGCTTGCTCCCGATGAGGCCAGTCCAAGCACCACAAACCCCAAGATTCAGTACACCCAAACCTCCACCCGCCGATTCTTGATCCGCCCCTCATCCTCAGTATTTGCCGCCACCGGCATCTGCGCGCCAAACCCGCGAATATCGCGCAGCACCACGCCGCTTTTCACCAGTTCCCTGCGCACCGCCATGGCCCGCAACTTGGACAGCAAGGCCGCCCGCTGCGGATCATTCTTGGCATCGCCAAAGCCCACCAGCGTCACCTGTTTGTGCAGTTTGCCGTGGCTTTGCAGATACGCCACCACCCGCTGCACGTCCTGGCGCGCCTTGTTGTCCAGGCTGGCGCTGCCTTCCTCGAAACGAAAATTCACCGTCAAGCGCTGGGCGTTGCGCGCAATCGCCTGATACGCCTCGGGCATCGAGGCGCGTGGGGCTACGCCAATCGCCTGCACGTGCTGGGCGACAAAGCCGTTGGCCGCCACGATCGCCTGGCCCTGATCGCTTTGAGCAAAGTCCACCAAGGCCTTGGCCCAGGGATTACGCGTCGCCGGCGGCAAATAAAAGTACAGCCGCCGTGACAGCGGGTAATCCTCGGTGGCGATCAGGCTGTTCAGCGCCGGCATCGGTTGCGAGTCGCCATCGACAATCGCCACGGTCTTGGCTTGGCGTACGTAGGGCAGGCCGATAAAACCGATGCCTTGGGGGTCTTGGCTGACCGCATCGGACAGCGCTTCGCTGGACTCGAAACGCTGGGCTGACGCGGCCAGCGGTTTGCCGCGTCGGTTCAGCACCAGCTCCTTGAAGGTGTCATAGGTGCCGGACTGATCGTCCCGCGCGTACAGGTGAATGGCACCGCCACTGCCGCCGAGTGTTTCCCAGGTGCTGATTTCGCCATTGAAAATCTGCGCCAGTTGCTCGGTGTTGAGGGTGTTCAGCGGATTACGCGAGTTAAGGATCATCGCCAAGCCGTCAATAGCGATCACGTGTTCGGCGCCGGCGCTTTTCAGGTCGCCCAGGGACTCGAGGTCAACCAATTCGCCGTCGTTGATCGGACGGGACGAGGCGGCCAGGTCGGCGCTGTGGTTTTTCAGCGCGGCAAACCCGGTGCTGGAACCATGGGCGGCGACGTCGACCCTCACGGTCTTGCCCTCACGGGTCTTGCCGGTCACACGCTGTTCATTGGCGCTCTCGGCGGGTTCGCTGTGCACGCCTTGCAAACCCTGCTGCTCCATCAAGCCGCTGACCAATGCCGGGACCAAACCCGCGCCAATGGTGTTGGAGCCCTGGATGCGCAATGCCGAGCCTTGATCAGGCAGGGGCAGCGGGGCGGACATCGCGAAGAAAGGGAAAAGGGCCAGCAGTAACAGAGCGCGCAGCATCATGCCGACACCTTCGTCAGCCAAAGGGAGTGCCGGGAGATTAAGTCAGGGGGATTACAGCAATGTGACTGACACGCCATGGGTCAAAATGTGGGAGGGGGCTTGCTCCCGATGGCGGTGTATCAGTGCCAGATCGGCTGACTGACACACTGCTATCGGGGGCAAGCCCCCTCCCACATTGACCGGGTAGAGTCAGCGAAATCAGCTCAGCTCCAACCAGATCGGCGCATGGTCCGATGGTTTTTCCAATGCGCGCAAATCGTAATCCACTCCCGCGTCCTTGAGCCGAGGCACCAGGCCGGTGGACGCCATGATCACGTCGATGCGCAGCCCACGCTTGGGCTCATCCTCAAAGCCACGGCTGCGGTAATCGAACCAGCTGAAGCGGTCGGTCACCTCAGGATTCAAGTGCCGGAAGCTGTCCACCAGGCCCCAGTTTTTCAGGCGGGCCATCCATTCGCGCTCTTCCGGCAGGAAGCTGCACTTGCCGGTTTTCAGCCAGCGTTTGGCATTGTCGGCGCCGATGCCGATGTCGCAGTCCTGCGGGGAAATATTCACGTCGCCCATCACCACCAGTGCCTGGTCATTGCTGAACTGGCTTTCCAACAGCTGTTGCAGGTCTTCATAGAAGCGCTGCTTGGCCGGGAATTTGGTGGGGTGGTCGCGGCTTTCGCCTTGGGGGAAGTAGCCGTTCATGACAGTGACCGGGTGGCCGTTCTCGTCGGCGAAGGTGCCCCAGATGAAACGGCGCTGGGCGTCTTCTTCATCGCTGGCAAAGCCTTTGTGCAGGCTCAACGCCTCTTTGCGCGAGAGCAGGGCCACGCCGTAATGGCCTTTCTGGCCATGGTAATAAACGTGATAGCCCAGCGCCTGGACTTCGGCCAACGGGAACTGGTCATCGTGGACCTTGGTTTCCTGCAGGCCGATGACATCCGGTTGATGCTTTTCAATCAGCGCCGCCAGCTGATGAGGGCGGGCACGCAGCCCGTTGATATTGAAGGAGACGATTTTCATGGTCGGCAGTCCAATCTGGCAAAAGGGCGATGCTAGCCGACAAGTCGGACGGGGGCCAGCGTGGCGGTAGGGCGCATGCGCTGCTAATGTCTGGGAACGACTGGCGCTGCGCAGGTTCGTACCCATAAGAACGCCACCTCTTTGAGTGGCGTCCAGGAGATTGACTGTTATGCCTGACACTTCGACGGCCGCTGCCGAAATTCGTGTGCTCAATAGCGGCTATTCCCGCGAAGCGCGTTCCCTGCTGTACCAGGCCTACCGTCACGAACCGACCTTCGCCTACATCTTCGAAGCCGAGCGCTCCGGTTATGAACAGCGGGTGCGCGCCACCGTGCGCGAGCTGGTCAAGCAGCATTTCTTCCAGAAGCTTCCGGCCATTGGCCTGTTCGTCGACGACCGTTTGGTCGGCGTTGCCCTGATCGCCCCGCCGCAACGGCGCCTGGGCATCACCGAGAGCTGGGCCTGGCAAATCCGCATGTGGCTGAGCACCGGGGTACGCGGCACGCGGCGTTACCTTGAATACCATCAGGCCGTCCTGGCGTGCCTGCCCAGCGAGTCGGTGCATGTGTTGCCATTGCTGGGCATTCACCCGCAGTTGCAGGGCCATCACTACGGCGAACAATTGCTTGAAGCGGTTCACAATTGGTGCGCCGAAGACCCGCATTCATCGGGCGTGGTGCTCGACACGGGCAATTCCCGTTACCTGGAGTTCTATAAGCGCCAGGGCTATGAGGAAATCGGTGAAATTGCCGTAGGACCTGTGCTGGAGCATGTGTTTTTCCATCCCAACCCCCAGCCGTTAAGTGCTGCAGCGACTTGAGACAGAATTATTCAGACAAATCCGGGTTCAAAGTTCCTCTCTCGCTCGTGTAGCATCCGCGCCTATGAAGTTTCCAGGAAGATTTACCAGCGGCTTGATCCTGCTGTTCACAAGCTGCGGCGCATGGGCGCAAAGCGAATTGGACGTGCGGATCAAGCCCTCTAACGACGCACTGAAAGCCAACATCGAAGGCTACATCGGCGGGGTGGGCGATCGTGATGAAGAAGCGCTGCTGCGGTTCAGCCGTGGCGCCGAGGAGCAGGCGCGCAAAGCGGCCCAGGCCCTGGGCTTCTATCAGCCACAGATCGCCAGCGATGTGCAGGGCGGCAAGAACCCGCGCCTGATCCTCACCATCGACCCCGGCGAGCCCGTGCATTTGCGCAACGTCACCCTGCGGGTCGACGGCCCGGCGGCGAACCTCAAGGCGTTTCGCGTGCCTGCCAGTGACGATCTCAAGCCCGGGGCGGTGCTCAACCACGGCCATTACGACGATGCCAAGCGTCTGATCCAGAACCAGGCATCGCGCTACGGTTTTTTCAGCGGGCGCTTCACGCGTCAGACACTCTCCGTCGATCCCCAGGCGGGCGTCGCCGATATCGAGCTGGTTTACGACAGCGGCCCACGCTACAGCATGGGCAAGGTCAGCTTTAGCGGCGACACTCCATTCGATGAAGAACTTCTGCAACGCATGGTGCCCTTTGAAAGTGGCACCCCTTACGACTCCGAACTGATCGCCGAACTCAACCAGAACCTGCAAGGCAGTGGCTTCTTCGACAGCGTGCGCGTGGACGCCAGCCCCACGGCCTCGACCAATGACGTGATTCCGGTGGCCGTGCAACTGGACACGCGCAAGCCACGCACGATGGGCCTGGGCCTGGGTTTTTCGACGGATGTGGGCCCGCGCGGCAAGGCCAACTGGACGCGCCACTGGGTCAATCCCCAGGGCCACAGTTATGGCTGGGAGGCCGAGCTTTCGGCGCCACGCCAGAACGTCGGCCTGTGGTATGACGTCCCGCTCGACCCACCGCTCACCGACAAACTGCGCTTCGCCGGCGGTTACCAGAATGAAGAGCTGGCCAACACCGACACCCTGAGCAAGCTGCTCACCGTCGGGCCCGAATGGCACAGTAAATTGCCCAGCGGCTGGACACGGGTTATCTCGCTCAAATACCAGCGTGAAGAATACCGCCTGGGCAATGACTCGGGCCTGAGCAACCTGGTGATGCCGGGGATCAGTTACTCCTACCTGCGCAGCGACAACCGTATCGATCCGCACAACGGTTATCGCCTGATGTTCGACAGCAAGGTCGCCAAGGAAGGGCTCGGTTCCGACACCAAT
Source organism: Pseudomonas sp. R4-35-07 (assembly GCF_003852235.1). Taxonomy (NCBI): domain Bacteria; kingdom Pseudomonadati; phylum Pseudomonadota; class Gammaproteobacteria; order Pseudomonadales; family Pseudomonadaceae; genus Pseudomonas; species Pseudomonas sp. R4-35-07. The sequence goes on along the minus strand of NZ_CP027732.1, from coordinate 3,566,842 downwards.
CTGCTGTACGGCACGGCCACGATCAAGGGCTTGACCACCTTGTGGGATAACCACCGGTTCCTGGGCCGCGCACAAGTGGGCGGCAGCGCCACCAACGGCTACCAGTCGGTGCCGCCGTCGCTGCGCTTCTTTGCCGGTGGCGACCAGAGCGTGCGCGGCTATGAATACCAGACCCTGTCACCGGAAAACGATCGCGGTGACCGCATCGGCGGCCGCTATATGGTGGCGCTGAGTGCCGAGTACCAATATTCCATCGCCGACAAATGGCGGATCGCGACGTTTATCGACCAGGGCAACTCGTTCAATACCCTGGAAATGCCCAGCCTGAAAACCGGTGTCGGTGTGGGCGTGCGCTGGGTCTCGCCGGTTGGCCCGATCCGCCTCGACTTGGCCCATGCCCTGGAAGACCCGGGCGGTATTCGATTGCACTTTTCCATGGGGCCTGAGCTGTGATGCGTGGTTTGAAAATAGCGGGGCTGGTCCTGATGGCCATCCTCGCGGTGGCGGTGTTGGCGCTGTGGTCGGTACTCGGAACCCAGGCGGGCAGTCGCTGGGCACTGGGCCAGGTGCCGGGTTTGAGCCTGGAAAACTTCCAGGGGCGCCTGGGCGGACAGTGGAGCGCCGATCACCTGCTATGGCAGCAAGACAGCAGCCGCGTCGAGCTTTATGCGCCCAAGTTCGAGTGGTCGCCGGGGTGCCTGTTGCGTATGACCCTGTGTATCGATCGCCTGGATGTGGAGCGGGTCAGCCTGCAATTTCCCCCCAGTGCCGAAGCGAGCAGCAGCGGGCCCATCGCGTTGCCCGACCTGAAGCTGCCGCTGGCCATCCAGCTGGGCGACGTTCGCGTCGGTAGCCTGTTGTTCAACGGCAGCGAAGAACTCAAGGGCCTGCAACTGGCGGCGCACTGGACCTCCGCGGGTATGCAGATCGACGCCGTGCACCTGCAACGCGACGGCCTGGTGCTGGACCTCGCCGGCCTGCTGCAACCCGTCGGCGACTGGCCTTTGACGGCCAGCGGTAATCTCAGCCTGCCTTACGCCCCGGGCGGCGCACCTTGGACGGTGGCCCTCAAGGTCGATGGCGACTTGCTCAAGACCCTCAAGCTCGACGCCGACAGCAGCGGTTATCTGCCGGCCAAGCTCAGCGGCGAGTTGCAGCCGCTGGTGGACAATCTGCCGGCGCAATTGCGCATCACCGCAGACGCCTTCAAACCCAGCGCCGACCTGCCCGACACCTTGCAACTCAATCAATTGGACCTGAGCGCCAAGGGCGACCTGAAACACGGTTACCAATTGCTGGGCAAAGCGCTGCTACCGGCGGAAAAAGGCCCGGTGGACCTGCTGCTGCAAGGCAAGGTCGACGCCAAGGGCGCACAGATCGCCGGCCTGGACCTGACGGCCGGCGACCAGCAAAGCCTCAAGCTCAGCGCCAACCTGGACTGGCAACAAGGCTTCAGCGCCGACGCCAAGGTCGCCTGGCTGGACTTCCCCTGGCATCGCCTGTATCCGCTGATCGACGAACCGCAGGTGACCTTGCGCACCTTCAACGGCGAAGTTTCCTATAAAGACGGCAACTACCTGGGCAACCTCAAGGCCGATCTCGACGGCCCGGCGGGCAAGTTCAACGTGGTTACACCGTTCAGTGGCGACCTCAAGCAAATCTTCCTGCCCGAGCTCAAGTTGACAGCGGGCCAGGGCAAGGCCGAAGGCCGTTTGAGCGTACAGTTCGCGGACGGCATCGCCTGGGACACCGCGTTGGATTTGACCGCGTTGAACCCGGCCTATTGGGTCGCCGAATTGCCCGGCACCCTGGCCGGGCCGCTGCGCAGCAAAGGCGAATTCAAGAACGAGCAACTCAAGCTCAACGCCGACCTTGACCTCAAGGGCCGTCTGCGCGGGCAAACCGCCGTGCTGGCCGCCAAGGCCGAAGGCGCGGGCGAACAATGGACCCTCGCCAACCTGGACATCCGTCTGGGCGACAACCGTATCAGCGGCAGTGGCAGCCTGCAGCAGCGCCTGGCCGGGCAGATCGACATCAAGCTGGCCCGCCTGGCCCAGCTCTGGCCGCAACTGCGTGGGCAGATCAACGGCCGCGTCGATGTGGCCGGTACCCTGAAGGCGCCGCAAGGCAAGCTCAACCTCAAGGGCCAGCAACTGGCATTGGCCGACAACCGCCTGCAAAACCTCAGCCTCGACGCGACACTGGACAGCGCCCAGCACGCCAGGATCGACCTCAAGGGCAGCGGCATCCACAGCGGCGAGACCCAGCTCGGCACCCTCACCGCCAGCGCCCAGGGTGATATCAAGAGCCAGAAGGTCCAGCTGGACCTGGCCGGTCCTTTGCTCAAGCTGGCCCTGGCCCTGGACGGCAACCTCGATAAAGGCAACTGGCGCGGGCGCTTGGCCAGCGGCGACGTGCAAGCGGGTGGCCAGGACTGGAGGCTGCAAGCCCCGGCGAAAATCGAGCGCATGGCCGATGGCAAGCTGACCTTTGCCGCCCATTGCTGGGTGTCCGGTGGCGCCAGCCTGTGCGGCGAAGACCAGCGCCTGATGCCCGAGCCGAAGCTGCGGTACCACCTCAAGCAATTCCCCCTCGACAGCCTCGCGGGCTTTTTGCCCAAAGACTTCGCCTGGCAGGGCAGGCTCAATGCCGACGTGCAGCTCGATCTGCCGGCCAGCGGCCCCAAAGGCGTGGTGTCGGTGGACGCCGGTGGCGGCACCCTGCGCGTCAAGGACAAGAATCAGTGGTTGGATTTCTCGTACGACACCCTCAAGCTGGAAACCACCCTCAACCCCAAGCGTATCGACACCCAGTTGAACTTCCGTGGCGGCAAGCTCGGCGAGTTGCTGTTGCAGGCGCAGATCAACCCGTTGCCGGCCAACAAGCCGATCACCGGCAATTTCAGCCTGACCGGGCTGGACCTGGCGGTGGCACGGCCGTTTGTGCCGATGGTGGAAAAACTCAGCGGCAAGCTCAATGGCAATGGGCGGATTTCCGGCGGCCTGCTCGCACCCCAGGTCAACGGCAGCGTCAATCTGGTCGATGGCGAAATCTCCGGGCCTGAACTGCCGGTGAGCCTGGAAGGCCTGAACGTGCAGGCGCTGATTGCCGGCGAAAGCGTGCAGCTCAATGGCGCCTGGCACAGTGGCAAGGCCGGGCAGGGCAGCCTCAAGGGCCAGATCGACTGGGGCCGCGCGCTGGTGGTGGACCTGAGCCTCAAGGGTTCGCAACTGCCGGTGACGGTCGAGCCCTATGCCGTATTGGAAGTGGCGCCCGACCTGAAGATCAGCCTCAAGGACGACAAGCTGGCGATTGCCGGCAAGGTGCACATCCCGCGCGGCGATATCACCGTGCGCGAGCTGCCGCCGTCGACGGTCAAGGTGTCCGATGATACGGTGATCGTCGGCAGCCAGACCGAAGAGGGCAAACCGCCGATGGCGATGGCCATGGATATCGACGTGGAGGTGGGCGAAGACCAACTCAACTTCGCCGGCTTTGGCCTCACCGCCAAAGTGCAAGGCCATGTGCATATCGGTGACAACATGGACACCCGTGGCGAACTGTGGCTCAACGATGGTCGTTACCGGGCCTACGGCCAGCGCCTGAATGTGCGCCGTGCGCGCCTGTTGTTCGCCGGGCCGTTGGATCAGCCGTTCCTGGATATCGAGGCGGTACGCGTGACCACCGAGTCTTCCCGCACGGTCACCGCCGGCATTCGGTTGAGCGGCAGTGCCGAGCAGCCGACCACGCAGATCTTCTCCGAGCCCGCCATGGCCCAGGAGGACGCGTTGTCCTACCTGGTGCTGGGGCGTTCGCGCACCAACAACGGTGAAGACAACAACATGCTCGCCGAAGCCGCCCTGGGCCTGGGCCTGATGGGCAGCGCCGGGGTGACCTCAGACATCGCCACCAAGTTGGGTATCCAGGATTTCGACCTGGATACCCAAGGCAGCGGCAACAGCACGGCGGTGGTGGCCAGCGGCAAGATCAACGAAAAACTCAGCCTGCGTTACGGGGTTGGGGTGTTCGAACCGGCCAACACCATCGCGTTGCGCTACCTGCTGAGCAAGAAGGTGTACCTGGAAGTGGCCACCGGCGTGGCCAGTTCGCTGGACATCTTCTACAAGCGCGATTTCTAAGCATCGCACGGTCAAAAATGTGGGAGGGGGCTTGCCCCCGATAGCAGTGTGTCAGTCAGCTAATCTGTACCTGACCCACCGCTATCGGGAGCAAGCCCCCTCCCACATTGGTATGTGTTTCACTCAAGTTTTCATGTGATTACCAAGCAACCTAACTATTCCATTTGACATTCGCTGCCTAAGCAGTAATATCTCGTCACACATTCACTGCCTAGGCAGTAATAAGGTGACTTCCGATGCCGCATTTCACCCCTGAAAACTTCCACAACTGCCACCTCGGCTTGTTGCTGGGCCGTGCTGCGATCCTCAAGGACCGCATCATCGACACCCATATGGAACCCCACGGCGTTACCGCCGCGCAGTTCAAGGTGTTGATCATCATGGCCCAGTTCGGTGTCGACACGCCGGCCGAGCTGTGTCGCAACCTGTCCCTGGACAGCGGCTCGATGACGCGCATGCTCGACCGGCTGGAGCAGAAAAAGCTGCTCAGTCGCAAGCGTTCCGACCTGGACCGCCGCCAGGTGCAGTTGGTGCTCACCGCCGACGGCCAGCGTCTGGCAGACATGCTGCCGCAGATCGGTGCCCAGGCCCTTAACCAACTGGCCGGTGTGCTTGAGGCGGGCGAGCTGGAAACCTTGGAGCGGATCCTCAAGAAAATTCTGATAGCTGCGGGTGATCCCATCACCCTTCAGCGGGTAGGACAATGATGAACACACGCGCATTCAGCCTGGTGCTGATGGCGATGACGTTGGCCGGTTGTGCCAACTACAGCGGCCTTGACACCCAAGGCGAACGCCTCGACGCCAATAGCTTGCACACCGGCAAATCCCTGAGCGGTGTGAGCCTGTCCAGCGCCGCCTGGCCGGCCGCCGACTGGTGGAAAAGCCTCGGCGACCCACAGCTCGACGGCCTGATCCAGGAAGCCCTGCAACACAGCCCCGACATGCAGGTCGCCAGTGCCCGTGCGCACCAGGCCGAAGCTGCGGCCTATGCCGCCAACGCCGCGCGCATGCCCACCGTGGATGCCAGCGCCGGTGTCAGCCGTTCGCGGCTGGCCAAGGACCAGGACCCGCGCGGGGAGGGCGATGCCTATTCGACGGTGCGCAACATCGGCGCCAGCTTCAATTACAACTTCGACCTGTGGGGCGGCCAGCGCGCCGCCTGGGAGGCCGCCTTGGGCCAGGCCCGCGCCGCCGAAGTCGACCAGCAGGCCGCGCGCCTGACCCTGGCCGCCAATGTGGCCAAGGCCTACAGCGATCTGGGCCAGGCGCATATCGTGCGTGACCTGGCTGCCGACGACCTTAAGCGCACCCGCCAGATGCTCGACCTGAGCAAGCGCCGCCTGAGTTCCGGCATCGACAGCGAATACCAATACCAGCAAACCGAAAGCCTGGAAGCCAGCTCCCAGTCGCAGTTGATCGATGCGGAAAAACAACTGCAAAGCGCCAAGATCGCCCTGGCTGTGCTGCTCGGTAAAGGCCCGGACCGTGGCAACGAACTGGCGCGCCCGAATGTACTGAAACCCACGGCGGTCGCCGTGCCGTCGGTGTTGCCCGCCGAGCTGCTCGGCCGGCGCCCGGACCTGGTCGCCGCGCGCTGGCGGGTGGAAGCTGCGAGCAAGGACATCGCCGCCAGCAAGACCCGTTTCTATCCCAACCTCAACCTGAGCGCGAGCGCTGGCGCCGAATCGTTGCTGGGCGACGCCATGTTCGGTTCGGCCAGCCGCTTCTTCAATATCGCGCCGACGATATCGCTGCCGATCTTCGACGGTGGCCGCCTGCGCGCCGACCTCGACGCCCGCGACGCCGATTACGACCTGGCCGTGGCCCAGTACAACAAAACCCTGGTGCAAGCCTTGGGCGACATCGGCAGCACCTTGTCGCAACTGCGCGACACCGGACGGCAGATCCAGGCGCAGCAACACGCCGCCGATATCGCCCAGCAGTCTTACGACACCGGGGTGCAACGCTACAGCTCCGGCATCGGTAACTATCTGGATGTGCTCAGCATCGAGCAGCAATTGCTGCAGGCCCAGCGTCAGTTGGCGTCCTTGAATGCTGCGCAGATCGATCTGTCGATTCAATTGATGCAGGCCCTGGGTGGCGGGTTCAACGCCAGCAACGTGGCCGCGACCACCCCAGCCAACCGCACGGAATAATTTGAGGTATTTGTCATGGCCACTGCCGACAGCAACACCGCACCCGAACAAACCAAAGACAACAACCCGCGCAAACGCAAAGTCATGCTGATCGGCTTGGCGCTGATAGTCATCCTCGGTGTCGTCGGCGTCTGGGCTTGGTACGAGTTCTACGGGCGCTTTAACGAAAGCACCGATGACGCCTACGTGAATGGCAACGTGGTGGAAATCACCCCGCTGGTCACCGGCACCGTGGTCAGCATTGGCGCCGACGATGGCGACCTGGTCCACGAAGGCCAGGTGCTGGTGAACTTCGACCCCAACGACGCCGCCGTTGGTCTGCAAAGTGCCCAGGCCAACCTGGCCCGCACCGTGCGCCAGGTTCGCGGTTTGTACAGCAACGTCGATGGGATGAAAGCCCAGGTCAACGCGCAGAAAGCGGACGTGCAGACCGCCCAAGACAACTACAACCGGCGTAAGACCCTGGCCCAGGGCGGGGCGATCTCCCAGGAAGAATTGTCCCACGCCCGTGACAGCCTGACCGCCGCCAAAAACGCTTTGACCAACCTTGAGCAGCAACTCAAAACCAGCAATGCCTTGGTGGATGACACGGTGATTTCGTCGCACCCGGATGTGCAGGCGGCCGCCGCGCAACTGCGCCAGGCTTACCTGGCCAACGCGCGCAGCACCTTGATCGCCCCGGTCACAGGCTATGTGGCCAAGCGCACCGTGCAACTGGGCCAGCGCGTGCAACCGGGTACCGCGCTGATGGCGGTGATTCCGCTGGACCAGCTGTGGATCGATGCCAACTTCAAGGAAACCCAGCTGCGTGATATGCGCATCGGCCAGCCGGTGGATATCGAATCGGACATTTACGGCAGCGATGTGAAGTACAGCGGCACCGTCGACAGCCTGGGCGCCGGCACTGGCAGCGCGTTTGCCTTGCTGCCCGCGCAGAACGCCACCGGCAACTGGATCAAGATCGTGCAGCGGGTGCCGGTGCGCATCCATATCAACGCCGAAGAGCTGGCCAAGCACCCGTTGCGGGTCGGCTTGAGTACTGTGGTCAACGTGGACCTGCATGACCAGAGCGGCCCGGTGCTGGCGCAACAGGCGCCGCAGAAGGCCTCGTTCACCACCAACGTGTATGACCGCCAATTGGCCGAAGCCGATGCCATGATCAACCAGTTGATCCATGACAACAGCGTCGCCGCTCCCAAGGCTGCGCAACGCTGATGAGCAATAACGCCTCGTTCACGCCGCCCAGCCTGGTGATGGCCACCATCGGGCTGTCGCTGGCGACCTTCATGCAGGTGCTCGACACCACTATCGCCAACGTGGCGTTGCCGACCATTTCCGGCAACCTGGGCGTGAGTTCGGAGCAGGGCACCTGGGTCATTACCTCGTTTGCGGTGAGCAACGCCATTGCCTTGCCGCTCACCGGTTGGTTGAGCCGGCGCTTCGGCGAGGTGAAGCTGTTTCTGTGGGCGACCCTGCTGTTCGTGCTGGCGTCGTTCCTGTGCGGTATTTCCACTTCCATGCCCGAGTTGATCGGCTTTCGCGTGCTGCAGGGCCTGGTTGCCGGGCCGTTGTACCCGATGACGCAAACCTTGCTGATCGCGGTGTACCCGCCGGCCAAGCGCGGCATGGCTCTGGCACTATTGGCGATGGTCACGGTGGTGGCGCCGATTGCCGGGCCGATCCTCGGCGGCTGGATCACCGACAGCTACAGTTGGCCATGGATCTTCTTCATCAACGTGCCCATCGGCATCTTTGCGGTGATGGTGGTGCGTGCGCAGCTCAAGAAACGCCCGGTGCAGACCAGCCACCAACCGATGGATTACGTCGGGCTGCTCAGCCTGATCGTCGGGGTCGGCGCCTTGCAGATCATCCTCGACAAGGGCAATGACCTGGATTGGTTCGAGTCCAACTTCATCATCATCGGTGCGGCCATTTCGGTGATCGCCCTGGCGGTGTTCATCATCTGGGAAATGACCGACAAGCACCCGGTGGTCAACCTGCGCTTGTTTGCCTACCGCAACTTCCGTATCGGCACCATTGTGTTGGTCGGCGGCTATGCGGGTTTCTTCGGCATCAACCTGATCCTGCCGCAATGGCTGCAGACCCAGATGGGCTACACCGCCACCTGGGCCGGCTTGGCGGTGGCGCCGATCGGTATTCTGCCGGTGCTGATGTCGCCGTTTGTGGGCAAGTACGCGCACAAGTTCGACCTGCGCCTGCTGGCGGGGCTGTCATTCCTGGCGATGGGCTTGAGCTGTTTCATGCGTGCGAGCTTCACCAACGAGGTGGATTTCCAGCACATCGCCCTGGTGCAGTTGTTCATGGGTATCGGCGTGGCGCTGTTCTTCATGCCGACCTTGAGCATCCTGATGTCCGACCTGCCGCCGCAGCAGATTGCCGACGGCGCCGGTCTGGCGACCTTCCTGCGGACCCTGGGCGGCAGCTTCGCGGCGTCGCTCACCACCTGGATCTGGATTCGCCGCGCCGACCAGCACCATGCCTACATGAGCGAGAACATGACCGTCTATGACTCGACCACGCGCGATGCCGTGCAGGCGCTGGGTGGGGCAGGGCACAAGGCCTATGCGCAACTGGACCAGATTCTCACCAGCCAGGCCTACATGATGTCTACCGTGGATTACTTCACGTTGATGGGGTGGGTCTTCGTGGGGTTGATGCTGTTGGTGTGGCTGGCCAAACCGCCATTTGGCGCCAAGGCCGGGCCGGAGGCGTCCGGGCACTGACCCGCAGAGGTTGGAATGCAATCCAATGTGGGAGGGGGCTTGCTCCCGATAGCGGTGGGTGCAGTTACAGATTGGCTGACTGACCCACTGCTATCGGGAGCAAGCCCCCTCCCACATTTTGATCTCTGTTTACATTCAATAGGTGGTGTTTGAAGTTTAGGCGCCAGGCAATGCCAACTGCGGATTGACGAAGTCAAACGCCGCCAGTTGAAAGCCTTGCTCATCCACCTGCAACGCCCAACCTTGCTTGTCCCAATCCCCCAGCACAATGCGCTTGGCCGCCTGCTCACCAATCTGCAGTTTATGGATGGCAGGGCGGTGGGTGTGGCCGTGAACTAGGGTGCGCACGCCAAAGTGTTGCATGACCCGTGGCACTTCTTCCGGCGTGACGTCGACAATGTCGTTGGCCTTCATCCGTACCTGGGCGCTGCTTTCACTGCGCAGCTTGCGTGCCAGCCGGTGGCGGGTGCGCAGGGGCAGGTGGCGCAGGATGAACAGCACCATCGGGTTGCGCAGAATGCGCCGCAGCTTCATATAGCCGAGGTCGCGGGTGCAGAGGCTATCGCCGTGCATCAGCAGCACGGGTTCGCCGGCGAGCTGCACGACACTCGGGTCCTTGAGCAGCGTTGCGCCTGCCGCTTTGCAGAACGCCTTGCCGATCAGGAAATCGCGGTTTCCGTGCATGATGAAAATCGGGGTGCCGCTGTCGCTCAGTTCGCGCAGTGCGGCGCAGATCGAGCGCTGGAACGGTGTCATCCCATCGTCGCCAATCCAGGCTTCGAAGAAGTCGCCCAGAATGTACAACGCCTGGGCGCCACGGGCGCGGCCGTGGAGCAGATCCAGAAACGCCCGGGTGATGTCCGGGCGCTCCTCTTCCAGATGCAAATCTGAAATCAGCAATATCACGCTTCGATGATCTCGGCTTTCTCGACGATCACGTCTTCGGCTGGAACGTCCTGGTGGCCGGCCTTGGAGGTGGTGGACACGCCTTTGATCTTGTCGACAACGTCGGTGCCTGCGGTGACTTTACCGAACACTGCGTAACCCCAACCCTGTACGTTCTTGCCGCTGTGGTTGAGGAAGGCGTTGTCGGCCACGTTGATGAAGAACTGCGCGGAGGCCGAATGCGGCTCCATGGTACGGGCCATGGCGACGGTGTACTTGTCGTTGGAAAGGCCGTTGTCCGCTTCGTTCTGGATGCTTGGGCGCTTGTCTTTCTTCTCTTTCATGCCGGGCTCGAAACCGCCGCCCTGGATCATGAAGTTGCCGATGACACGGTGGAAAACGGTGTTTTCGTAGTGGCCGGCTTTGACGTACTCGATGAAGTTGGCGACGGTGATCGGCGCTTTCTCGGCGTTCAGCTCGATGACGATGTCACCGTGGTTGGTGGTCAGTTTGACTTGAGTCATGTTCACTACTCTTTTCAGGGAATTCGTGGGGTTGGGCGAATAAACGCTTTACCTGCCTGGCTAAACGGCGGCCAAGTCGCGCAGTTTAGCGTGCCCTGCAGGAATTTCGAGGTGGTTTTTTACCGCCAAGGCAATTAAACCAGCAGTTTTTGACCGCGCTCTGTCAGGCGGTTGACAGGTTCGGCTATGATAAGCCCTTTGTTTTATCTGGCCTCACCCGGCCACGAACCTGTCTGTTCAAGGATCCTATGAGCAAGCCCACTGTCGACCCTACCTCGAATTCCAAGGCCGGACCTGCCGTCCCGGTCAATTTCCTGCGCCCGATCATCCAGGCGGACCTGGATTCGGGCAAGCACACGCAGATCGTCACCCGTTTCCCGCCAGAGCCCAACGGCTACCTGCACATCGGTCACGCCAAGTCGATCTGTGTGAACTTCGGCCTGGCCCAGGAATTCGGCGGCGTCACGCACCTGCGTTTCGACGACACCAACCCGGCCAAGGAAGACCAGGAATACATCGACGCCATCGAAAGCGACGTGAAGTGGCTGGGTTTCCAATGGTCTGGTGAAGTGCGCTATGCCTCGCAATATTTCGACCAGTTGCACGACTGGGCCGTCGAGCTGATCAAGGCCGGCAAGGCCTACGTCGACGACCTGAGCCCGGAACAGGCCAAGGAATACCGCGGCACCCTGACCGAGCCGGGCAAGAACAGCCCGTTCCGCGACCGTTCGGTAGAAGAGAACCTCGACTGGTTTGCCCGCATGCGTGCGGGTGAGTTCCCGGACGGCGCCCGCGTGCTGCGCGCCAAGATCGACATGGCCTCGCCGAACATGAACCTGCGCGACCCGATCATGTACCGCATCCGCCATGCCCACCACCACCAGACCGGTGACAAATGGTGCATCTACCCCAACTATGACTTCACCCACGGTCAGTCAGACGCCATCGAAGGCATCACTCACTCCATCTGCACCCTGGAGTTCGAAAGCCACCGTCCGCTGTACGAGTGGTTCCTGAGCAACCTGCCGGTGCCGGCACAGCCGCGCCAGTACGAGTTCAGCCGCTTGAACCTGAACTACACCATCACCAGCAAGCGCAAGCTCAAGCAGCTGGTGGATGAAAAGCACGTACTGGGCTGGGACGACCCGCGCATGTCGACCCTGTCGGGCTTTCGCCGTCGCGGCTACACCCCGGCGTCGATCCGCAATTTCTGCGAGATGGTCGGCACCAACCGTTCCGACGGCGTGGTCGACTTCGGTATGCTCGAGTTCAGCATCCGCCAGGACCTCGACGCGAACGCTCCGCGTGCCATGTGCGTATTGCGTCCGTTGAAGGTCGTGATCACCAACTACCCGCAAGACCAGGTCGAAAACCTCGAGCTGCCGCGTCATCCGCAGAAAGAAGAGCTGGGCGTGCGCAAGTTGCCATTCGCGCGTGAAATCTACATCGACCGCGATGACTTCATGGAAGAGCCGCCAAAGGGCTACAAACGCCTGGAACCCAATGGCGAAGTGCGCCTGCGTGGCAGCTACGTGATCCGTGCCGATGAGGCCATCAAGGACGCCGATGGCAACATCGTCGAACTGCGCTGCTCGTACGACCCGGACACCCTGGGCAAGAACCCCGAAGGCCGCAAGGTCAAGGGCGTGGTCCACTGGGTCCCGGCCGCTGCCAGCATCGAGTGCGAAGTGCGCCTGTACGATCGGCTGTTCCGCTCGCCGAACCCTGAGAAAGCCGAAGACAGCGCAAGCTTCCTCGACAACATCAACCCAGATTCGCTGCAAGTTCTCACGGGTTGTCGTGCCGAGCCATCGCTTGGCGACGCACAGCCGGAAGATCGGTTCCAGTTCGAGCGCGAAGGTTACTTCTGCGCGGATATCAAGGACTCCAAACCTGGTCATCCGGTATTCAACCGTACCGTGACCTTGCGTGATTCGTGGGGCCAGTGATTCTCTAAGGAAGCCGTTGTGCTAACGATCTACAACACACTCAGCAAGACCAAAGAAGTCTTCAAGCCGCTGGATGGCAACAAGGTGCGCATGTACGTGTGCGGCATGACCGTGTACGACTACTGCCATATCGGCCATGGTCGCAGCATGGTTGCCTTCGACCTGGTGACCCGCTGGTTGCGTTTCAGCGGCTACGACTTGACCTATGTGCGCAACATCACCGACATCGACGACAAGATCATCAACCGCGCCAATGAAAACGGCGAGGCGTTCGACGCGCTGACCGAGCGCATGATCGCCGCCATGCATGAGGACGAGGCGCGCCTCAATATCCTCAAGCCGGACATGGAACCGCGCGCCACGGACCACATCCCTGGCATGCACGCGATGATCCAGACCCTGATCGACAAGGGTTACGCCTACGCCCCGGGCAACGGCGACGTGTACTACCGCGTGGCCAAGTTCATGGGCTACGGCAAGCTGTCGCGCAAGAAAATCGAAGACCTGCGCATCGGCGCGCGCATCGAAGTCGACGAGGCCAAGCAGGACCCGCTCGACTTCGTGCTGTGGAAAGCCACCAAGCCTGGCGAGCCGAGCTGGGAGTCGCCGTGGGGCGCCGGGCGTCCGGGCTGGCACATCGAATGCTCGGTGATGTCCACTTGCTGCCTGGGCGAGACCTTCGACATTCATGGCGGCGGCAGCGACCTGGAGTTCCCGCACCACGAAAACGAAATCGCCCAGAGCGAAGCGGCCACCGGCAAGACTTACGCCAATGCCTGGATGCACTGCGGCATGATCCGCATCAATGGCGAGAAGATGTCCAAGTCCTTGAACAACTTCTTCACCATCCGCGACGTGCTGGAAAAGTACCACCCGGAGGTTGTGCGTTATTTGTTGGTGTCCAGCCACTATCGCAGCGCCATCAACTACTCGGAAGACAACCTCAAGGACGCCAAGGGCGCCCTGGAGCGGTTCTACCATGCGTTGAAAGGCTTGCCTGCCGTGGCCCCCGCCGGCGGCGAAGCGTTTGTGGCACGGTTTACCGAAGTCATGAACGACGACTTCGGCACGCCGGAAGCCTGCGCGGTGCTGTTTGAAATGGTGCGTGAGATCAACCGTTTGCGTGAGACTGATCTCGACGCAGCGGCGGGTCTGGCAGCGCGTCTGAAAGAGCTGGCTAGTGTGCTGGGTGTGTTGCAGATGGAAGCCGATGACTTCCTGCAAGCCGGCGCCGAAGGGCGGGTGGATGCGGCTGAAGTCGATGCGCTGATCCAGGCGCGTTTGGCTGCGCGGGCCGGTAAAGACTGGGCGGAGTCCGACCGTATCCGTGACCAACTGACTGCGCTGGGTGTGGTGTTGGAAGACGGGAAGGGCGGGACGACCTGGCGGTTGGCTGACTGAGCGTTGGTTACTGCACGCTGAATGAAAAACGCCCCGACTGGTTCGGGGCGATCGTTCCCAAGCTCCGCGTGGGAATGCATTCCGTGACGCTCTGCGTCACCCGTACGCATAGCGGGACGCGGAGCGCCCCAGGCGGCGTTCCCACGCGGAGCGTGGGAACGATCAACTCACCCGATCCAGCGTGTGAGCAGGCGTTGATGCCTGGGCCGGCCTCATACTTACTTTGCAGTAAGCCCATTACCTTTTCGTGCGTTCTTGTGGCGAGTCGCGCCAGTTTTCTATGCTGGAGTCCTATCCAATCTTCAGGAATACCCACCATGACCCTCGCGCTTGCCCCAGCCATCGCCCTTTACTTCGCCGCAGACGCCGCCAAAACAGGCGATTTCAGCGAATGTTTCACCGCCGACGCGGTGGTGAAGGATGAGGGCCATACCTATATCGGGTTGCCAGCGATCCAGGCCTGGAAGGACGGCACCTCCGACAAGTACACCTACACCAGCGAACCCTTCGCCTGTGAAGTACAGGGCGATAAAACCGTGGTCACCAGCCATCTGGTCGGCGACTTTCCTGGAAGCCCGCTGGACTTGCGGTATGTCTTCGGCCTGGAAGGCGGCAGGATCGCTGCATTGGAGATTCTGGTATGAGTTCGACCGCCGCGGGCTGCGTGGTCGCTACAAACAGCGGCACCAAGTCCGTGATCGACGGCGGGACCATGCCTACGGTCTAGCTCGCGGGTTTGGCGGCCTGCCATTTGAGCAGCCTGTCCAGCACCGGGCACAGGCTCTGGCCCCATTCGGTCATGCGGTATTCGACCGATTCCTGGAGGGTGGCGAAAATGGGCGGCACGAATACGGTCCATCGCTTGGCATCGATCGCACATTTTTAGCTCAGGCATAAAAAACGCCCGCTACCTGGGTGCGGGCATTGTGCGCTCGAAGTTTAACCGGGCGGCGAAACGCGGTCGATGGATTTGGCGACCGCCGAAGGGTGTGCAGCCATTTTTAAGTAACACCCTAAACACTGTCGGAACCGACTGGCGGTCAAAATGTTGACTTTCGCTTTGATTATAGTCTTGCCGAATTCACCCTAGGTTTCAGAGTTTCCTTACAGTCTCCCCTCAAGCAGGGCAGGTAATGTTTTGTTTATTACTTGTCGTTGTAAGAAGGGAAACTATATGCAAATGCTTACAGAGACCAGGGACGCGGGTTCAGGCTTGCCGCCACATGGCGGTAAATTGATCGTCGGCCTCGCCAGTACGTCAGAGCAACTGCGAGAAGTACAAGCCCTTCGTTATAAAGTGTTCAATGAAACTTTCCAGGCGACGGCACTTAAGAACGCGCAAGGTTTGAATGTCGACGAGTTTGATGACTATTGCGACCATCTGATTGTGCGCGATACCACAACGGCCTGCGTGGTCGGTACTTATCGTGTAATGAGTCCGACGGCGGCCCGGCACTTGGGGCACTACTACTCGGAGAATGAATTCGACCTGAGCCGTCTGGATCATTTGCGTGCCCGTATTATCGAAGCGGGGCATGCCTGTGTGCACCCTGACTACCGCAGCGGCAGCGTGATCATGATGCTGTGGTCGGGCCTGGCAGCCTATATGCAACGTGAAGGGTGTGATTACTTGATGGGGTGTGCCAGCGTCAGTTTGACGGATGGCGGTCATCACGCATCGGCGATCTATCGTGCGTTTAAGCCTGAACAATTTGCGCCCTCTGAATATCGTGTCATCCCTCATATACCCTTTGTGCTTCATGAAGTGAAAAGCGCACAACCTGCGCCCATGCCACCTTTATTAAAAGGTTATTTGCGCAGTGGTGCCTGGGTGTGCGGCGAACCGGCGTGGGACGCTGATTTTCATTCGGCTGATTTCTTTATGTTGTTACCGTTATCGAATTTGGATCAGCGTTATGCGCGTCATTATTTGAAGTGAATAAGTGGGCGCTCCGTTGAGTGTGGTTGGGATATTGCACGAATCATTGAAGGGTTTTAAGCACATGTTTTTGACAGAAGAACGCAATACGGCTTTTGAGCTGATACCGCAAATGGCAGCCTTCCTTGAATCCGCATCGCTTTTGGAGCTTGAACGGGGACAGTCGCAACGGTTGGCCGATCTGTTTCGAACAGTGGGCCGGCCTGGGCTTGCCATCGCTGAGACACTGGGTGGAGGAGGTGTCAGTGCGCGCAAGTTGGCGCAGTTGCATACGTGGGTCGGCGCACACTGCCCTTCATTGGCGGTGATGATGACCATGCATCACCACACCGTCGCCGGCATGATGGCGGGCAGTTATTTCTTTCCTGATCTTGAAGGACTGTTGAGCATCGTTGCACGCAACGACTTGTTGGTTGCGTCCGGGTTCGCCGAAGGACGTGCGCATTCGGATATTTTGGCGTCAACCATGGCCGTGGAGAAAACCGCCGACGGCTATGTGCTCAATGGCAGCAAGAAACCGTGCACCATGACCCATCACTTCGATGTGATCACGTTTGGCGTCAATTACGTTGATCCGCAAGGCCAGATGCACCTTGGCATTGGCGCGGGGTTGGCGGGGGATCCCTGTATCGAGCGGAAAACATTCTGGTCTGTTCCCCATTTGCAGGCGGCCGACAGTCACGAGGTGCGGTTCAATAACCTGGTGGTTCCCGAGTCCATGATGCATTTCAGCAAAACCGTGGATGAGCAGCTCGATGAGGATCAACAGGGCACGGGTAACCATTTGTTTGCGATCTGGTTCCAGTTGCTGGCGGCGGCGTCCTACCTGGGCATGGCGTCCGCGTTGGCATCGCGCGCCTTGACGGCCGGTAAGGGGACGCCGGAAGACCGGGCGCTGTTGCTGATCGATCTGCAAGGGGCGACGATGGCGTTGCAGGGGTTGGCCACTTCGATAGACGAAAACCGCTTCTTGCGCACCGACCTGGCGCGTGCACAGGCCACACGCTTCGCGGTGCAGGAAGCGGTCAATCGTATTGGCACGCGTGCCTTCGAACTCATGGGCGGCATGGCGTTCATGTCGTCGGAAGAAGTTGCCTATCTGCTGGTGGCAACGCGTGTGTTGGCGTTCCACCCGACTTCCAGGGTCGCCAGCAGCGCATTTCTATGTGAGCAACTGGGCTAGAAAGGTTGGGGGGCCAGACCTTTCGCCTGGCACAAAACCAAATGTGGGAGGGGCAAGCCCCCTCCCACATTTTAAATCAGCGGCGGCTGCTGACCTCGGCGGGCACGTCGTCACCGGCCATGCGCTTGCGGAACAACGCGGTACGGGCCAATAGCAAGGTGGTCACCGGCACCGTGATCGACAACAGAATCGGGATCAACCAGCCGTGCAACACCGGCCCGGACTTGAGCACCGAAAAATAGATAATCGACGCCAATGCCACGCACCACGCCCCAATGGTCGAGGCCAGGGCTGGCGGGTGCATGCGCTGGAAGAAGTCTTTCATCCTCAGCAAACCAATCGCTCCGATCAACGCGAACACGCTGCTGAGCACCAGCAGTATCGCCACGACGATTTCCATCCACAACGGCATCATTCAATCACCTCCCCACGCAGCAGGAATTTGGCCAGGGCGAACGAGCCGACGAAGCCGAACAGCGCAATCAACAGCGCCGCTTCAAAGTAGGTGTCACTGGCATAGCGAATGCCCAGCACCAGCATCATTAGCATCGCCAGGATGTA
Organism: Pseudomonas sp. R4-35-07; assembly: GCF_003852235.1. Classification (NCBI taxonomy): domain Bacteria; kingdom Pseudomonadati; phylum Pseudomonadota; class Gammaproteobacteria; order Pseudomonadales; family Pseudomonadaceae; genus Pseudomonas; species Pseudomonas sp. R4-35-07. The sequence continues at coordinate 3,549,359 of NZ_CP027732.1, read as the reverse complement.
CAGATAGTCCAGCGCCAGTACCCGGTCCTGGGCCGAGGGGCCTTTGAACAGGCGGATCAAGGTCAGCACCATCGCCAGGGAAAATAGGAACAGGCTGAACAGGATCGCATTGGAGAGCAGGGCGCTCATTCGAAGATCTCCATCAGGGGCCGCTCATAGGTGGCTTTGAAGTGCGCGATAAACGGCGCTTCCTCGTCCAGGTCGAACACGTGCAAGAGCAGGATGCTACGGTCCAGCGCCAGTTCGGACCAGATGGTGCCGGGGATCACCGTGGTGATCATCGACAGCGCCGCGAGGCCGTTGGGGCTGCGCAGGTCCAGGGGGATCTTGATAAAGCGCGAACGCGGCGCGCGTGAACCGCAGGTCAAGACGCCCCAGGCCACTTGCAGGTTGGAGACAATCACGTCGCGGCCCACCAGCAGGAACAGGCGCAGGATCACGCCGGGACGGCGCAGGCTGATCGGTTGCGGGCGCAGTGGCGCCATCATCAATGGCGCAAGCACGCCCAGCAGCGCACCGAGCAGCAGGTTGCCGGGGCTGATGGACAGGTTCAGCACCAGCCATAAGCCCAACAAGGCCAGCGACAGCCACGGCGCGGGAAACAGGCGTTTCATGGCTGCACCTCCAGGGCCGCGGCCTTGGCTTCAGGGCTGGGGACCGGACGCGTCGCCATCACTGCCATTACGTAATGCTCAGGGTTATTCAGGCTGTTGGCGGTGGCCAGGGTGTAGCGCATCAGGGGCTCGGCCTTGAAGGTCAGCGCAATGCTCAGGCCCAGCAGCAGGAAGATCGGCATACATTCGTAGCGGCGCAGCAGGGGCGATGGGCGCTCTTCGGGTGTCCAGAAGCGCTGGATGCCGAGCCGTGCGAAGGCGATCAGCGAGGCCAGGCCAGACAGGATCAACAGCGCCACCAGGCCCCAGGCCGCCGGGCGAATCGGTTCATCCAGCGCATTGCCCAGGCCCAGCGGGTTGACCAACGCGCTTAACAAACTGAGCTTGCCGATAAACCCGGACAGCGGTGGCATGCCAATGATCAGCAGCGCGCAAGCGACAAAGCTCAACCCCAGGAACGCCATGGTCCATGGAATCACCTGGCCGACCACGGCTTTCTGCTCATCGTCGAGGTTGACGCCGGGGCGTGGATGCAGGGATTCCATGGCCTTGGGCAGTGCGTCGATCTCTTCATCCAGCGGCAGGTCATTGGCCGAGCGCGAACGTTCGATCAATTCAGCCAGCAGGAACAACGCGCTCAGCGCCAGGGTGGAGCTGACCAGATAAAACAGCGCCCCCGCCGTCAGGCTCGGCTGGGCAAAGCCCACCGCCGACAGCAGGATGCCGGCCGAGACCAGAATGCTCAGGCTCGCCATGCGTTCCAGGCGCTGCGCCGCGAGCATTGCCAGTGCCGCGCAGACAATCGTGGCCATGCCGCCGTACACCAGCCAGTCACCGCCAAACAACGCCGAAGCGCCGGCCTGGCCGGAGAACAGCAGCGTCCACAAGCGCAGCACGGTGTACACGCCCACCTTGGTCATGATCGCGAACATCGCCGCCACCGGCGCGCTGGCCGAAGAGTAGGCCGGGGCCAGCCAGAAGTTCAGCGGCCACATACCGGCCTTGGCCAGGAATGCGGTGGCCAGGATCGCCGCACCGGCGTGCAGCAGGCCGCGATCGGCCTCCGGCACCAGCGGGATTTTCAGCGCCAGGTCAGCGAAGTTCAGCGTGCCGGTGACCCCGTAGATCATCGCCGCGCCAATCAGGAACAGCGACGACGCCAGCAGGTTGATTGCGATGTAATGCAGCCCCGACGACACCCGCGCGCGGCCCGAACCGTGCAGCATCAAGCCGTAGGACGCCGCCAGCAGCACCTCGAAAAACACGAACAGATTGAACAGGTCAGCGGTGAGGAAGGCGCCGTACAGGCCCATCATCTGCACCTGGAACAGCGCATGGAAACTGGTGCCGGCACGGTCCCAGCGGGCCATGGCGAACAGCAGCGCGCTCACGCCGATGATCCCGGTCAGCACCAGCATCAGCGCCGACAGTTGGTCCACCACCAGCACGATGCCGAACGGCACTTGCCAGTTGCCCGGCAGGTACACGCCGATCGAGCCGGGGCCGCCTTTTTGGGTCCAGTACAACAGCAGCACGGCGATGCCCAGCCCCAGCATGCTCGAGACCAGATTGATTTTTGCCTTCAGCGGGCGGCGTTTCTCGCCGAGCATCAGCATTAGCGCGGCGGTCAGCAAGGGGAGCAGGATCGGCGCAACGATCAGTTGATTGACCCAATTCATGCCTTGGGCTCCCGGCCATCCACATGGTCGGTACCGGTCAGGCCCCGGGAGGCCAGCAGCACCACCAGGAACAACGCGGTCATGGCGAAGCTGATCACGATCGCCGTGAGCACCAGTGCCTGGGGCAGGGGGTCGGTGTAGTTGAGCAGGTCCTGGGGCACGCCGTCCTTGATGATTGGCTCCTTGCCGATAAACAGGCTGCCCATGCTGAAAATGAACAGGTTGACGCCGTAGGACAACAGGCACAGGCCCATCACCACCTGGAATGTCCGTGGCCGCAGGATCAACCAGACGCCGGAGGCTGCCAGCACCCCAATGGCAATTGCAATGACTTCTTCCATCAGGCGGCAGCTCCTTGTGGGTTGGCGACGGCTTTGAGCTGGTTGCTCGGTTTGTGCGCGCGCACCGATTGGTGGCCGAGGGCGGTGAGCATCAGCAGGGTCGAACCGACGACCATGGCGTAGACGCCGACGTCGAAAAACAATGCGCTGGCGACATGGATATCGCCCAGCATCGGCACGCTCAGGTGCCAGGTATGGGTGGTGAGGAACGGGTATCCGGCGAACAACGCACCAAGCCCGGTGAGGGTCGCCGACAGCAGGCCGAAACCCATCCAGCGCATCGGCCGCAGGCTCATCTGCGCCTCGACCCACTGGGTACCGGCCACCATGTATTGCAGGATGAACGCCACCGACATCACCAACCCCGCGACAAAGCCGCCGCCCGGTTGGTTATGGCCGCGCATGAACAGGTAGAACGACACCACCAGCGCTATCGGCAACAGCAGGCGCACCAGCACCGCCGGCACCATCATGAAGCCCAGGGCGGTGTCGCTGGCCTGGCGCGGGTTGACCAGGTCGGTGGCGACATCGGGCGCGAGCTGGCGCTGTTGAGGCGGCAGTTCCATGCTTTCTTTCGACGGGCGGAAGCGCCGCAGCAGCGCGTACACGGTCAGCGCCACCGCGCCGAGCACGGTGATCTCGCCAAGGGTGTCGAAGCCGCGGAAGTCCACCAGCATCACGTTCACCACATTGCTGCCGCCGCCCTCGGGCAGGGCGCGGCTGAGGTAGAACGAGGAGATATCGTTGGGCGTCTGGCGGGTCAGCATCGCGTAAGACAGCAGCGCCATACCGCCGCCCACCACAGTGGACAGCAGAAAGTCGCGCAGGCGCCGGATACGCGCCTTGCGCAGCGAGCTGGGCAGCGGCGAGACTTCTTCGATCCGCCGTGGCAGCCAGCGCAGGCCGAGCAGGATCAGCACGGTGGTCACCACTTCCACCACCAGTTGCGTCAGCGCCAGGTCCGGCGCCGAGAACCACACAAAGGTAATGCAGGTCATCAGGCCGCACACGCTGACCATGGTGAGGGCCGCCAGCCGGTGGTACTTGGCCTGCCAGGCGGCGCCCAGCGCGCAGGCAATCGCCAGCAACCACAGGGTGACGAACACGATGGAACCGGGGATTTTCGGCCGGTCGCCCCAGCTCAGGCCGCTGTTGAACATGGGGATCATGGCGCCGATCACCGCGACGATCACCAGCAGGAACAATTGGGTTTGCAGGCGCTTGGTGCTGATGCGTTTTTCCAGGCGACGCACGCCGCGCATCATCAGCACCAGGCAGCGCTCGAAGCCGCGCTTGCCGTTGAAATAGCCGACCAGGGGCGGGTAGGCGAAGCGGCCACGCTTGAGTTGTTTGCGCAGCATCAGGTACAGCACCACACCGCCGCACATGGCCACCAGGCTCATGATCAACGGAGCGTTCCAGCCGTGCCAGATCGCCAGGCTGTACTCGGGCAGCACGCCGCCCACTACGGGCAACGCGGCGGCGGCGAGGATCGAGCCGACCATCTGGGCCGGGAAAATCCCCACCAGCAGGCAGGTGAACACCAACAGCTCAACCGGCGCGCGCATCCAGCGCGGGGGTTCGTGGGGCGTGTGGGGCAAGTTGGTGGCAGGCGGGCCGAAGAACACATCCACGGTAAACCGCAACGCATAGGCCACGCTGAAGGTGCCGGCGATGGTCGCGATCAACGGCAGCGTGATTTCCACCCATTTTGTCGCCGAGATAAACACCGTTTCGGCGAAGAACATCTCTTTGGACAAGAAGCCATTGAGCAATGGCACGCCGGCCATCGAGGCACTGGCCACCATCGCCAGGGTCGCGGTGAACGGGATCAGGCGCACCAACCCACTGAGCTTGCGGATATCCCGCGTGCCGCTTTCGTGGTCGATGATGCCCGCGGCCATGAACAGCGAGGCCTTGAACGTGGCGTGGTTGAGGATGTGGAACACTGCCGCGACAGCCGCCAGCGGGCTATTGAGGCCCAGCAGCAAGGTGATCAGACCCAGGTGACTGATGGTGGAGTAGGCCAGCAGGCCCTTGAGATCGTTTTGAAACATGGCGCAGTAAGCGCCGAGGAGGAGGGTAATGGCGCCGGCGCCGCCGACGATCCAGAACCATTCTTCGCTGCCCGACAGCGATGGCCACAGGCGGGCCAGCAGGAACACGCCGGCCTTCACCATCGTGGCCGAATGCAGATAGGCCGACACCGGCGTTGGCGCCGCCATGGCGTGGGGCAGCCAGAAGTGGAAGGGGAACTGCGCGCTTTTGCTCAAGGCGCCGATCAGCACCAGGGCGAGCATCGCCGGGTACAGCGAGTGCGCGCGAATCTGGTCGCCCGCCGCCAGCACCTGGTCCAGGTCATAGCTGCCGACGATATGCCCGAGCAACATCACCCCGGCCAACAGGCACAGGCCGCCCGCGCCGGTGACCATCAACGCCATGTAGGCACCGCGCCTGGCATCGGCGCGGTGGTGCCAGTAACCGATCAACAGGAACGAGAACAGGCTGGTCAGTTCCCAGAAAAACACGATCTGGATCAGGTTGCCGGAAATCACCAGGCCGAGCATGGCGCCCATGAAGGCCAGGAAAAACGCGAAAAAACGTGGCACCGGGTCGTCCGGCGACATGTAGTAACGCGCATACAGCGACACCAGCGTGCCGATGCCCAGCACCAGCATCGAGAACAGCCAGGCGAAGCCATCCATGCGCAGCACGAAATTCAGGCCGAGGCTGGGTAACCACATGAATTCTTCACGGATCACGCCGCCATGGGCGATCTGGGGGTAAAGCAGCGCGACTTGTATGGTGCCGACCAAGGCCACCAGGCCAGCCAGCAAGGATTCGGTGTTGCGTGCGTTGTGCGGCAGCAAGGCCGCCAGACAGCTGCCAATGAATGGCAGAAGCAGTAGAACTATCAGGGACATAGGCTTCTAATCTGCGGGAGTTTGGGATGCATCATACGTGCCGCTTTCTCGATCACCAAACGGCAAGATGTGGCAGGATCCTACAAGAGCAGTGGAAAACAGCTACAAGCTGCAAGCTGCAAGAGAATAGCCGACCGCGTATTTCTTGCAGCTTGTAGCTTGCAGCTCAAAACATCACCCCTGACTTTCCCCTTCAACTTCGGCCCTGGCATCAACAACTTTAGGGCTGCTCCTCTTCATCTCACTCACAATCACCGCCAGCACAATCAACGCCGCTCCTACCATCGCAATCGGCGGGAATCGCTCGCCGGCAAGCCGACCGACCACGCCCGCCCACACTGGCTCGCCGGCATAGATCAGGGTAGCCCGGGTCGGCGAAACACTCTGCTGCGCCCAGTTCATCGCCACCTGGATCACCGCGCTGGTCAAGCCCAGGCCCACTGCACTGAACAGCAGCAACCACGAAAAGCCCGGTAATGCCTCGCCCATCGGCACCACCATCAGGAACGACAACAGCGACGCCGTGGCCAGCTGCACCACGGTCACCCGACGCACATCCACTTGCCCGGCATAAGCGCTGATCAGAATGATTTCGGCGGCTACCGCCATTGCGCAGATCAGCGTGGCGATTTCACCGGGGCTGAAATTGAAAGAAGCGCCGGCCGGCCCGGTTAACAGCATCAATCCGGTAAACGCCAGCATGATGCCAATACTTGGCAGCAGTGCCGGGCGCCGCCCCAGTACCAGCCATTGCAATAACGGCACGAACGGCACATACAACGCGGTGATAAACGCCGACTGGCTGCTCGGAATGCTCTGCAGGCCAATGGTCTGCAAGCCGTAGCCGAACATGATCGCCACGCCGATGAACACCCCGGCTTTCAACTCGAACAGGGTCAGGTCGCGCAAAGTACGCAAGGAAAAAACGCCAACCACAATGGCCGCCGCCGCAAACCGCAGGCCGACGAAAAACATCGGCCCGCTGACCGCCATGGCATGCTGCACCAGCAAAAAGGTGGCGCCCCAGATCATGGTGATCACCACCAGGATGCATTCGGCTTTGCTCAAGCGATTGAAACGCGGAGGGGAGTTCGGGGCAGTCATGGCGGCTCGGTCTTGCAAGGGAAAGGCACGGACCGCACAATGCGCCGCACGCTGGGCAGTATACTGCGCACACCCACCCATTGAGCAATATAGTGCACAAAGAAAATCCACACCGGGCTTCGGTCCTGCAACACGTCAGCCAGAACGTGCGTCGCCTGCGCCATGCCGCCGACCTCAGCCAAACCGCGCTTTCGGAAAGATCCGGGGTCAGCCGGCGCATGCTGGTGGCGATCGAGGCGGGGGAGAAGAATGTCAGCCTGTCGACCCTCGACCGCGTCGCGGAGGCATTGGATGTCGCCTTCAGCGATTTGATCCAGGCGCCGGATGCCGCCGACCACAGCCGCATCAACGAGCTGGCCTGGGCGGGTGATATCCCCGGCAGCAAAGCCGTGTTGCTGGCCAAGGCCACGGCACGGCGTGAAGTCGAACTGTGGGAGATGCACTTGGCACCGGGTGACCGCTACAGCCCGGACCCCGACCCGGACGGCTGGAGCGTGCAACTGTTTGTGTTCGAAGGCTGCCTCACCCTGTTGGTGGGCGAAGAAGAAAAGCGCGTCGCCGCCGGTGAGTTCTATATGTTTGCCAGTCGTCAGGTACATGGCTATCGCAACGATGGCGAGCTGACCGTGCGTTTTGTGCGCAACGTGGTGATCTAACTGTTCGCTCGGCAACAGTGGATGGACATTTTGCTGGCCTGGCAGCCGTTCCGCTGCCTTCGTTAACCTGTAATACCATGATTTAGCTGATGATTAAATTCAGGCACGACTCCTGCAAACGCTCTGTTATTCCTTCGGAGCCTGGAGTCGGCCCATGTCAGCCCACCCTCAACACCCTGCCCATATCATTCGCTCGGACGCGGAAGCCATCCAGGTCGCCACGCGGCTGGCGGCGCGGTTTGCCCTGGAGGCCAGCGAGCGCGACCGTGAGCGGCGCCTGCCGGTGGCGGAACTCGATGAGTTTTCCGCCAGCGGCCTGTGGGGCATCACCATTCCCAAAGCCTACGGTGGCGCCGAGGTGTCCTATGTGACCGTGGCCGAGGTGATCAAGTTGATCTCCGCCGCCGACCCTTCCCTGGGGCAGATCCCGCAGAACCACCTCGGCGTGGTGGATATCCTGCTGCAAACCGCCACTGAGGAGCAAAAGCGCCACTACTTCGGCAAGGTGCTGGCGGGCTATCGCTTCGGCAATGCGTTTTCCGAAGCCAAGAGCAAAAACGCCGGGACCTTTGACACGCAGATTCGCGTCGACGGCGACACCGCGCGCATTGACGGCGAGAAGTTCTATTGCACCGGCGCGCTGTTTGCGCACATCGTCCCGACCGTCGGCAACAACGAGCACGGGCAGGCGCTGATTGCCTTCGTCGAGCGCGATGCGCCCGGCCTCACGGTGATCGACAGCTGGGACGGCTTCGGCCAACGCACGACCGCCAGTGGTGGGGTAACCCTCGACGGTGTGAGCGTGCCCTCGAGTGCGGTCATCCCCGCACACCTGGCGTTCGATCAACCCACCGCCAACGGCCCGATCTCGCAGATTATCCAGGCCGCAGTCGATACCGGCATTGCGCTGGGAGCGCTGGAGCAGGCGAAGATTCACGCCCGCCAGGCGCGACCCTGGATCGACAGCCAACAGGAGCACGGCTGGCAGGACCCGTTCACTATTGCCGCCATCGGCGACCTGGAGTGGCGCGTGCACGGCACCGAAGCGATCCTCGCCAAGGCCGGCAGAGCGGTCGACCTGGCCCTCGCCGAACCGACTGAAGACACCGTCGCCAATGCCTCGCTGGTCGTCGCCCAGGCCAAGGTGCTTTCCGCTGAAACAGCGTTGCTTGCCAGCAGCCAACTCTTCGAGTTGGCCGGCACTCGCTCGGTCACCGGCAAGTACAACCTCGACCGTTTCTGGCGTAACGCACGCACCCACACCCTGCACGACCCGGCGCGCTGGAAGTACCACCTGATCGGCAACTTTGTGCTCAACGGCGTGAAGCCTGCGCGCCACGCCTGGAACTGAGGAGCCCTGCCCATGACCGCACTGAACCAGGCACGCCAACTGCTGGAAACCACCCGCCGCTTTGTCGAGCGCAGCGACGACCCTTATGTGATCAGCCGCTTCGGCGATGTGCAGATTCGTGTCGACGTGGCCGCCGCCCTGTTCGAGCGTGCCGAAACCGACCCCAGCCCGGTCGCCCTCACCGAAGCCCAGATCGCGGCGGCCCAAGCCCTTATCGCTGCGAGCAACGCTGAATTCGAACTGACCGGCCAACGCACCGCGCTGCCATCGTCGGTGGATGACCCGTTGCGCTGGAAATACCAGGTCGTCGGCAACTACCACCTCAACGGAGTGCTCTGATGGCCCGCGAAATCCGCTTGAATGCCTTCGACATGAATTGTGTCGGCCATCAATCGCCTGGGTTGTGGGCGCACCCGCGCGACCGTTCGTGGCAATACAAGGACCTGGAATACTGGACCGACCTCGCAAAAATCCTCGAGCGGGGCAAATTCGATGGGCTGTTCATCGCCGATGTGCTTGGGATCTACGATGTCTACCACGGCAACGGCGACGCGGCGATCCGCCAGGCGACGCAGGTGCCGGTCAATGATCCGTTATCGCTGATCACGCCGATGGCGCTGGTTACCGAGCACCTAGGGTTCGGCCTGACCGCCTCGCTGTCCTTCGAGCATCCGTATCCGTTTGCACGCAGGCTCTCCACCCTCGATCACCTGACCAAGGGGCGCGTCGGTTGGAATATCGTCACGTCCTACCTGGAAAGCGGCGCCAAGAACCTTGGCCAGAAGGCCCAGACCGAACACGACGCACGTTATGACTACGCCGAGGAATACCTGGAAGTTTGCTACAAGCTCTGGGAAGGCAGCTGGGAAGAGGGCGCGGTGCTGCGTGACCGCGAGCGCCGGATTTTCAGCGACCCGAGCAAGATCCACGAGATTCGCCATGTGGGCAAACACTTCCAGGTGCCCGGCATTCACCTGTGTGAACCCTCGCCACAGCGTACGCCGGTGCTCTACCAGGCGGGGGCCTCGAGCCGTGGCAAACAGTTCGCCGCCGAACAGGCCGAGTGCGTGTTCGTGGCCGCGCCGTCCAAGGTGCTGCTGAAGAAGACCGTGGCCGATATTCGCCGGCGCGCGGCCGAGGCAGGGCGTGATCCGCGCAAAATCCTGATCTTCAACTTGCAAACGGTGATCGTCGGCGAGACCGACGCGCAGGCCAAGGCCAAGTTCGACGACTACAAGTCCTATGTCAGCTACGAAGGCGCGATGGCGCTGATCTCCGGCTGGACCGGTATCGATTTCAGCCGGTTCAGGCCCGATGAGCCGCTCAAGCATGTGCATACCAACGCCATCCAGTCGGCGGTGGAAGCCTTCTCCACGGCGGACCCGAACAAGGTCTGGACGCCGAATGAACTGGCCGACTGGGTCGGCATCGGGGGCTTTGGCCCGCTGTTTGTCGGCGGGCCGCAGACGGTGGCGGACCTGCTCCAGGAATGGGTGGAAGAGACCGATGTGGACGGCTTCAACCTGGCCTATGCGCTGACCCACGAAACCTTCATCGACGCGGTGGATTTGTTGGTGCCGGAGTTGCAGAAGCGCGGGGTGTACAAGACCGAATACGCCCAGGGCACCTTGCGCGAGAAGTTGTTTGGCGAGGGCGCACGGCTGAGGCCGAACCATCCGGGCGCCAGCTACCGTGACCTATCTACCTTACACAAAACCAATGTGGGAGGGGGCTTGCTCCCGATAGCAGTGGGCCAGTCAAAGGTGGTTTAACTGAACCACCGCCATCGGGAGCAAGCCCCCTCCCACAGTTGATTTGCATTGCCTGATAGAACCCAGCCAGCGGACCACCGCACGCCCACCCCTGATAGGAGCATCACCCCTATGAGCGTGCCCGAACCCAAAGCCGCCCTGGAACGCCTGCACCACTGGGCGCAACTCACGCCGTTGCACATCGCCCTGCGCCACAAGCGCCAAGGTCAATGGCATGCCTGGCGCTGGATCGACGCGTTGCGCGACGTCGAACGCTTGGCTGACGGCTTGCGCCAGCAGGGCTTCAGCGAACAGTCGCGGCTGACACTCAGCGGCGCATTTGAGCCGAACCTATTGTTGCTGGCGCTGGCCGCCCAGTCGGTGGGCGGGCAGGTGCTGACGCTGGCCGACAGCCTGGAGCCCCAGGCCTTGCAGCAACAGCTGTGGCGCATTCGCCCCAGCCACGCCTACGTGCAGGGTCGCCAACCCGATTGGGAGTTCACCCAACGGTTGGACTTCGCCCAGTTGCTTGGCCCCGTAGATCCCGCGCAACGCATCAGCCGCTGGTGGCACCCCACCGGCGAAACCCTGCTGTGGAGCGAGGAGGGCACCCACTGGCAAGGTGGCCTCGCGGTGGTGTTGGAACAATGGCTGAGCAGCGGCCACGGCCTGGCCTTCCCGGAGACCCTGGCCTCGGCGCGGCGCGACCGCAGCGAAGTTGCCCCCACCGGTCTGCTGCTGTCGCCCGAACGCTTGCAGCACCTGGCCGACGACATCGAAAACCGCCTTGCCCCCCGCGGCACCTGGCGCCGACGCCTGTGTGACTGGGCCATCGCCCATCCCCAAAGCGGCCTGCGCCGGTTGTTGAAAAATCGTGTGCGTACGCTGCTGGGCTTCCAGCGCCTGGGCTATATCTGGCAGCCGCTTAAAGCCACTGCCGAGCCTACCTGGCTGGCCGAATTCAAACGGGACATTGCATGAGCCAGGCCATTCTCCAGGTGCGTGATATTTCGCTGTCGTTCAAAGGCGTCAAGGCCATCAACGCGTTGTCTTTCGAGGTGCGGCGCGGTGAGATCTGCGCGCTGATCGGCCCTAACGGCGCCGGCAAAAGCTCGCTGCTTAACGTGCTCAATGGTGTGTATCGCTTCGATGCCGGCGAGATCCTGTTCGAGGCGCAACGCCTGCATCGCATCGACCCGCTGAGCGCTGCGCGCAGAGGCATCGGCCGTACGTTCCAGAACAATGCGCTGTTCAAGAAAATGAGCGTGCTGGACAACCTGCTCACCGGCCTGTCGCGGCATATGCGCAGCACCTTCATCGAACAGGCCCTCGGCTTGCCCCGCGCGCGGCGAGAAGCCGAAGCGTTCCGTGAGCGCGCCCAGGGCATCCTGGACTTCCTGGAGTTGCAAGCCCATCGCGAGGTGCTGGTGGGCAACCTGTCCTATGGCTTGCAAAAGCGCGTGGAACTGGGCCGGGCGTTGATCGCCGGGCCCAGTCTGTTGTTGTTGGATGAGCCCATGGCCGGGATGAACGCCGAGGAAAAACAGGAAATGGCGCGCTTCGTCGCCGACGTGAACCGTGACCTGGGCACCACCGTGGTGTTGATCGAGCACGACATGGGCGTGGTGATGGGCCTGTCCGACCATGTGGTGGTGCTCGACTACGGGCGCAAGGTCGGCGACGGCACACCCGCCGAGGTGCAGGCCAATCCCGAGGTGATTGCGGCCTACCTGGGAGTGACACATTGATGACCTTCTTCGAAACCCTGCTCGGCGGCCTGCTCGCCGGCACCTTGTATTCGCTGGTCGCCATTGGCTTTGTGCTGATCTACAAGGCCAGCGGCGTGTTCAACTTTGCCCAGGGCGCGATGCTGCTGTTTGCCGCGCTGACATTCGTCAGCCTGCATGACCAGGGCGTACCGTTTGCCTTGGCGTTGCTGCTGACGGTGATCGTGATGGTCGTCGGCGCCTTGCTCATCGAACGCTTGGTGCTGCGGCCACTGGTGAACCGTTCGCAGATCACCCTGTTCATGGCCACCCTGGGCCTGTCGTTCATCATCGAGGGCCTGGCGCAAGGCTTGATGGGCTCGCAGGTGCGCGCGCTGGACCTGGGCATCGATGACGTGCCGCTGTTCGTCGGCCCGCTGATGCTCAGCCAGTTCGACCTGATCGCTGCGGCCACTGCCGTGGTGCTGGTGACGGCGCTCGCGCTGCTGTTCAACAAGACCCGCATTGGTGTGTCGCTACGCGCAGTGGCGGATGACACCACGGCGGCGCTGTCCATTGGCATTAACCTCAACCGCATCTGGCAGATCGTCTGGGCAGTGGCCGGCATCGTCGGGCTGGTGGCCGGGCTGTTGTGGGGCGCGCGCCAGGGCGTGCAGTTCTCCTTGTCGCTGGTCGTGCTCAAGGCCTTGCCGGTGCTGATCATCGGCGGCTTCACCTCGATTGGCGGGGCGATTGTCGGCGGGCTGATTGTCGGCGCGGCGGAGAACCTCGCCGAGGTGTATATCGGCCCGTGGATCGGCGGCGGCATCACGCCGTGGTTCGCCTATGTCGTGGCCCTGGCCTTCCTGTATATCCGTCCCGCCGGCCTGTTTGGCGAGCGCGCTATCGAGCGAGTCTGAAGCCATGTCGACCTCTGTTGCACAACCCACGGCGCCGCTGCTGCTGGTGCCGCGTCGCTTGCCCTGGGGCCTGTTCGCCTGGCTGGCGCTGGCGTTTATCGCGGTACCGCTGTGGGGCGATGATTATTGGCTCAATGCGATTCTGGTGCCGTTTCTGGTGCTGTCGCTGGCCGGGCTGGGCCTGAACCTGCTCACCGGTTACACCGGGCAGACATCGGTCGGCGCGGCGGGTTTCATGGCGGTCGGGGCCTTCGCCACCTACGGTTTTCTGCTGCGCCTGCCGGAGTTGGGCTTGCCAGTGGCGCTGCTCGGCGGCGGGATTATCAGCGCGCTGGTGGGCCTGTTGTTCGGCCTGCCCAGCTCGCGGATCAAGGGTTTCTACCTGATGGTGACGACGCTGGCGGCGCAGTTTTTCCTTGAATGGTTGTTCGTCAAATTCCCCTGGTTCTATAACTACGGCTCTTCCGGGACCATTTCCGCCCCGCAGCTGACGCTGTTCGGCCACGACCTCAATACCCCGTTGGGCCGCTACTGGCTGACCCTGGTCACGGTGCTGCTGTTGACCTGGACCGCCGTCAATCTGGTGCGCAGCCAGGTGGGGCGCAACTGGATGGCGATCCGCGACATGGACACTGCTGCTGCCGTGGTCGGCATCCCGGTGGTGCGCTACAAGCGCCTGGCGTTTGCGGTCAGCTCGTTTTACTTAGGCGTGGCCGGTGCGCTGTGGGCCTTCGCCTACCTGGGCACGGCCAGCGCCAGCAGTTTTGATATCAACCGTTCGTTCCAGATCCTGTTCATCATCATTATCGGTGGCATGGGCAGCATCGCCGGCAACTTCGTGGGCGCGGCCTTTATCAGCTTGCTGCCGATCCTGCTCAGCCACGTCGGGCAGGCGCTGTTCGGCGGCGCGGTGGATGCGGGGCAGTTGCAGAACCTGCAGAAAATCATCTTTGGCGTGTTGATCATCGTGTTCCTGATCAAGGAGCCCGAGGGCCTGATTCGCCTGTTGCACAACCTGCGTGAGCGTCTGCGGCACTGGCCGCTGCGCTTCTAACCTTCCCTCAAGAGAATCTCCATGCGTGCATCCCTGAAACGTTCCCTGGTCGGCACTGCATTCGCGCTGGCGGCCTTGGCCGGCGCCGTGCCCCAGGCCATGGCCTCGCCCGACCAGCAATTCATTCCCCTGGCGACCTACCGTGTCGGTGCCTATGCCTCCAGCGGCGTGCAGGTGTGGGCCGGGATGATCGACTACCTGCGCTATATCAACGAAGTCGAAGGCGGCATCAACGGCGTGAAGCTGGTGTGGCAGGAGTGCGAGACCGAGTGGACGGCGGAGAAGGGCATCGAGTGCTACGAGCGCTTCAAGAATGGCCTGGACGGCGCGCCGGTCGCGGTGTACCAGCCCAACGGCGCGCCGGCGGCCTACGCCCTCAGTGAACGGGCGGAAGTCGACAAGATCCCGCTGATCACCCTGGGTTACGGGCGCACCGAAGCCACCGATGGCACGGTATTTCCCTACAACTTCCCGGTGATGCTGACCTTCTACAGCGAGGCCTCGACCCTGGTGAACTACATCGCCGAGCGCGAAGGCGGCTTTGACAAACTCAAGGGCAAGAAGATCGCCACGGTCTATCACGACTCGGCCTACGGTCGCGAAACCCTCGGCCCGTTGAAGCTGCTTGCCGAAAAATACGGTTTTGAAAATATCCAGATCCCGGTGGCCGACCCCGGCAACGAGCAGTCGGCGCAGTGGCGCCAGGTCCGCCAGGCCAATCCGGACTGGGTATTCCTGCGCACCTGGGGCGTATCCACCCCGGTGGCAGTGAAGACGGCGGCGCGCTTCGGCTTCCCGGTCGACCATATCATCGGCGATATCTGGGCCAGTTCCAGCGAAGACGTGTTGCCCGCCGGTGTCGCCGCCAAAGGCTACCTGGCGCTTACGCCGTACCCGGCAGGCAGCGACTTCGAGATCCACAAACGCCTCAAGCAGTACGTCCTCGACAAGGGCCACAGCGACCTCAAGGACCTGAAAAACTTCGGCAGTGTTTACTACAACTCAGGCCTGGTGAACGCCGCCGTGGCGGTGGAGGCGATCCGCACCGGCCAGGCCCGCTTCGGCAAGCGCCCGCTCAATGGTGAAGAAGGCCGCTGGGGCCTGGAACACCTGAATATCGACGATGCGCGCCTCAAAGACATGGGCTACCTGGGCCTGATGCAGAACCTCAAGCTGTCCTGCCGCGACCACGAGGGCGGCGGCTCGGCGCGGGTGCAGCAGTGGGACGGTGCCAACTGGGCGCTGATCAGCGACTGGATCGCCGCTGACCGTGCGCTGTTGCGTCCGCTGATCGATGAAAAATCCGCCGCGTTCGCCAAGGAAAAACACCTGACGCCACGCACCTGCAACGGGGACGAATAAACCATGAACCAGCCTGCCATCGAGCCAGGGCGCCCGGCGTTGCTGACGGTCGACGACATCGAGGTGATCTATGACGGTGCGATCCTGGCGGTGGCCGGGGTGTCGCTGAGTGTGCCCAAGGGCGCCATTGTTGCGTTGCTCGGCGCCAATGGCGCCGGCAAGAGCACCACCCTCAAGGCCATTTCCGGGTTGGTGCGGGCCGAGCGCGCCGAAGTCAGCCGTGGCCGCATCGAATACGCCGGCCGCGACTTGGCGGGTGTGGACCCCAGCCAGCGCGTGCGCCAGGGCATGGTGCATGTGCTGGAAGGCCGTCATGTGTTCGGCCAGCTCACGGTGGAAGACAACCTGCGCAGCGGCGGCTTCGTGCGGCGCTTGAGTCGCAAGGAACTGGCCAGCGACCTGGAGCGCATCTACACCTGGTTCCCCCGGCTCAAGACCAAGCGCCACACCCGCGCCGGGCTGACCTCCGGGGGCGAGCAGCAGATGGTCGCGATTGGCCGGGCGTTGATGACCCGTCCTGCGTTGGTGCTGCTCGACGAGCCATCGATGGGGTTGGCGCCGATGATCGTGCAGGAGATCTTCGCGATCATTGCGCAGCTCAACCGCGACGAGCAGGTGAGCTTTCTGATCGCCGAGCAGAACATCAACGTCGCGCTCACCTATGCGTCCCACGGGTACGTGTTGGATACTGGGCGGGTGGTGTTGAGTGGCAGTGCCGCCGAGCTGTTGGCACGGGGTGATTTGCATGACATTTATCTGGGTAAACGCTAAGGGCGAACGTGCATGAGTGAATCGATCCGCAACGCTGATGTACTGATCGTCGGCGGCGGCCTGAGCGGCACGATGCTGGCGGTGCAATTGCTGCGCCTGCCAGGCCGGCGGCGCATCCTGGTGATTGAGCCGCGCGCGGAACTGGGGCGGGGCGAGGCCTACAGTGCGGTCGAGTTGGGCCACACCTTGAACGGCAATGCGGCGCGCATGAGTGTCGACCCGGACAATGCCGATGACCTGACCCAATGGCTCACCGCCTACATCGACGCAGGGGGGTGGCCGCAGGCGGCGCAGCAGCCGGTGCCCATCAGCGAGCTGTTCCCGCCTCGCGGGATTTTTGGCCTGTACGCGCAGCAGCGCCTGGCTGAGGCCAAGGCGCTGTCGGCTTCCACGGTCGAGCATGTCCGTGCAGAGGTGGTCGATTTACAGGTTGAGGCTGCCGGCACCTTGGTGTCCCTGGATAACGGCGAACGCCTGCGTGGCACCCTTGCGGTATTGGCCACCGGCATGTTCCCGGCGGCACGCACGCCGCAGACTGAATCCAGCGGCTTGAACGCTGCGGCGCTGGACCCCTGGGACGTACCGGCGATGACCCAGCTCGACCCGCATGCGACCGTGCTGATCATCGGCTCCGGGCTGACCATGGTGGATGCCGTGGTGTCCCTCGAACAGGCCGGGCACCGTGGGCCGATCGAGGTGTTTTCGCGCCATGGTCTGTTGCCCCATGTGCGCCGCCAGCCGCCGAGCTGGGACGACTTTCTTGGCGCTGATCACCGGCTGCGCAGCCCTCGGCAGCTGGTGCGTGAGGTGCGGCGGCAATGCCGCATCGCGCTCGACCAGGACGTCGATTGGCAGGCGCCGCTGGACACGGTGCGGGTGCACATCGCAAGGCTGTGGAGTCAGGCCAGCGACCGCGAAAAACGCCAGTTCGTGCGGCATGTGCGGCCGTGGTGGGAAAGCCATCACCACCGTTCGCCGCCGTTGAGTGCGCAGTTGGTGGAACGCTTGCATGCAGAAGGACGCCTGCAGATTCACGCGGCGTCGTTCAAGGGGCTGGTGCCTTCGGCCAGCGGTGTGGCGATTCGCCTGCGCCATCGCGGCGAGCAGGCGCTCACCCAGGTGCACGGAGCGGCGCTGATCAACTCCAGCGGCATCGAATACGACTGGCGCCGCGTGGCCAGGCCGTTGCCGCAGCAATTGCTCAAGCGCGGGTTGATCCAGCCGGGGCCGTTGGCGCTGGGGATTGCGGCGGATGCCTGCGGTGCAGTGCTCGATGCTCAGGGCCAGGTGAGCGGGCGGCTGTTCGCCATGGGCCCGCCATTGCGCGGGATGTGGTGGGAGAGTACGGCGGTGACCGATGTGGCGATTCAGGCTAAAGCACTGGCCGCCAGGCTCACACAAATTTAAATGTGGGAGGGGCGGTGCGACGATTCGACTTGCTCCCGATGGCGGTGGGTCAGTTAAAGCATGTTTGACTGATTCACCGCTATCGGGAGCAAGCCCCCTCCCACAGTTGGATCTTCATTTATCTTGAGGTCTTTACCAGTCCGGGCTTGAGGCCGAACACCTCAACCCCTTGAGCAGTCGATTGCCCGGTCGTCACCTTCACCCGCTCCACCGGTTTATCCATCGCCTCGCGGTATTCCACGGTCATGTCCGCCTGGATCGCCTCGCTCGGCACCACAATCGCCTGCGCATTGTTGTAAGTCACAATGGTCAAGCGTGCGCTCATCCCCAGCCGCACCCGCTGCAATTGCTGCGGCGTGAGCCTGGGGATCGACAAGGTCACCGCAAACTGCGCGCTGCCCTGGCTGTCGTTGGCGATTGCCAGGCCACTGACCACGCTCACCGAGCCCGTCAGGCGCTCACCGTCAAACCCATCGCCCATGACTTCCACCGCTTGCCCTTGATGCAGTTGGTTGATGTCCAGTTCAGAGACCTTGGCGATGATTTTCAAACGCTCGATATTGGCCAGGCCGAACAACACCTGGCCCTGGCTGACCTTGCTGCCGGCTTGTACCGGTGCGTTGTTAGTGCTGCCGCCCTGGGACGACGTGCTGTTGCCGGGCGCGGGCACCACGATACCGGAGAAGGGCGCCTTGACCTCCTTGCCTTCGAGCAGGGTGTGCAGGGCGTCATATTTGACCGTGGCGTTGGTCAGCTCCATATCGGCGATCTGCCGGTATACGCCCTTGCCCTGCTCCAGCGCCTGTTGCAGTTCACTGCGCGCCGCTGTCAGGTCCAGCTGTTGCTGCTGGGTCTGTTGGTTGAGGTCGTCAAGCTCGTTGCGCGGGATGATGCCGCGCTTGAACAGGTTTTCGCTTTCAGTGAGTTTGCGCTGGGTATTGCCGGCGGTCATTTCTGCGGTGCGCAGGCTGCGCCGGGCACGGCTGACGGCGGCGCTGCTGTCCCAGTCCTGCATTTCCTGCACGGTGCGCCGGGCCTTGAGCTGGGCGGAGAGGGCTTCGCGCAGTTGCACTTCGAGGGTGGCCGGGTCCATGCGCAACAGCACCTGGCCGGCCTCGACGCGTTGGCCTTGCTCGACCAGGTTGGCCAAGACATTGCCGTCGAACGGCGCGGTGAGCGTGATGGTGGTGTCGGGTTCGATCTTGCCCACCAGGCCGATCTGGTGCACCAGCGGGTCGGGCTTCACCGCCAGCCATTGTTCACGGGTGGCCGGCCCTTCGGCCGGGCTGCGCAGGGCCAGCCCCACCGCTGCCAGCAGCACGATCAACCCAGCACCCAGCAGGCGTTTGCGATTAGTAGTCATTGAGGGCGATTTCCCAGCTTTCCAGGGTCATGCCCAGCGTTAAGTCAAGCTGGGTCTGAGCGTTCAAATAAGCGATCAGCGCATTGAGGCGCGCGTTTTCGGCGTTGCGCAGGTCAGTCTCGAAGCTCAGCACCTGAAAGTTGGTGGAGCGCCCGGCGCTGAGTTTTTCCCGTTCGATCTCGATCTTGCGCCGCGACAGCTCCACGGCGCGCTGGGAGATTTCATATTGGCGCCAGCGGGTGCCGAGGTCGCGCACCACGTCGTTGACGTTGCGTTCCAGTTCCTGGCGGGCGTCGGTGATGCGGATTTCCTGGTCCTCGACATTCACCCGCGCGCGTACTTCTGCCTGGCGCGTGCTGATGTCACCGATCGGGATCTGCACCTGTACCCCGGCGTAGCTGTCCCAGGTGCGGTTATTGGTACGGCCGTTATCGTTATCGTAGGCGTCGCGCACCTGATTCGCACCGGCTACCAGGTCAACTTGCCAACGCCCGGAGTCCTTGGCGATCACCAGGTTCAGGTCGGCTTGCTGGCTGCCCAGCAGGGCGGCGAGGTATTCCGGTTGTTGGGTTTGTGCGAGGTTGAACGCCTGGCGCCTGTCGATTTGCATGGGCCTGGCCTCCAGGGCTTCGGTGGCGCGAATCGGCGTGGACAGGTCCAGGGCCAGCAGGCGCAGCAGGGCCAGGCGACTGGTATCGAGTTGGTTCTGCGCTTCTTCGACGCCCAATTGCTGGGTGGCGATGTCGGCTTCGGTCTGCACGATTTCGAACTCGGCCATGCGCCCGGCGCTGATCAATGCCTTGTTCACCTCCAGCAGGGTGTTGGAACGCTTGAGCGCATCCTGGACGATCACCTGTTGTTCCTGGGCCCGCAGCAGCTCGCGGTAGGTCGCGATGATCTGGCTGATGGTTTGCGCCACGGTGGCCTTGAGGTTGAGACGGTTGGCCTGCTCCGCCAGGCGCGACAGGCGCAGCGGCGCCGTGGTGGCGTCCCAGCCGGCGCCGCGCATCAGCGGCTGGATGACGGCCAGGTCAAGGCCGTCGCTGCGGTAACGGCCGGCACGGTCGGCGTTGTTCAGTTGCTGGGTCCAGGCCATGCTCAAACGGGTGCCGTATTCGCCGAGCAGGCTGGTGGACGGTGCGAGGTTGGCGTTGCGCGCGCTGTCCTGGGAACCGCGTGTGCCACGGTAATAACTGTTGAGGATGAGCTTGGGGTTGAACACGTCTTCGGCGACCCGCAGGTCGAACTTCTGCGCGACCCGCTGCAGGTAAGCGCTGCGGATCGCCGGGTTGTTGCGCAGGCCCAGGTACACGGCGTCGCCCAGGGTCAAGGTCGTCACCTGGGCGTTCAGCGATACGCCGCGGTCATAGCCGCTGCGGGTGCTGCTGGGCGCCGAGGGTTTGACGACCACGTCGGCCGCCATGCCGGGCAGGCTGATCAGCGCCAGCAGCAATAGCCCTTTATTCATCGCGCAAGGCCTCCACCGGTTGCAACCGTGAGGCCGAGACCGCCGGGTAGATGCCGAAGAACAGACCCACCAGCAACGTACTGCCGACGCCCAGGGGCAGGGCGGCCACCGCCAGGGAAAATTCCCAGCCCGAAAGCCACGCGTAGAACCAGGCGGCGGTCATGCCCAATACCGCGCCGCACAATGCGCCAACGGCAGTCAAGCTGACGGCTTCGAGCAGGAACAGGTTGCGGATATCCCGCTGGCGCGCGCCCAGGGCCATGCGGATGCCGATCTCACGGCGCCGTTCTGAAACGTTCATCAGCATCACATTCATCACCCCGACACCGCCGCCCACCAGCGAAATCGCGCCGAGTGCCAACAGCAGATAGGCGAAGGTGCGGCTTTGGCGGGTCATGCCGTCGATCATTTGCTGGGGTACGGTGATGTCGACCGTGTGCTCGGTCAATTGCGGTTGCAGCGCAGCGGCGGCGTCCCGCGCTACACGTTCCATGTCTTGTCCAGGCTGGGCGCGGATGATCACATTGTTGATCTGCGGGCTGGCGAGGATACGCCGCATGCCCTCGACGGGAATGAACAGCGATTCATTGGCTTGCACCGGCATCAGCATCGCGCGGGGCTGGTTGTGCAGGATGCCGATGATCAGGAACAGGTAGTCGTTGATGCGCACGCGGTCGCCCAGTTTGAGCGGCTCACCGGGTGCGCCGAGCGTCTGGGCGACCTGGTCACCGATCACCCCATAGGTTTCATTGGCATCGAAGGCGGACAGGAAACGCCCCTCGCGCAGCGCCAGGCGCATGGCGGCGTGCACATCGGGGGTGCTGCCGACGAAGTTGGCATTGGCGCTGCGGCCATGGAACACGATGGGCCCGCTGAACAGGCTGAGCGCGCCGATATGGGCGATGCCCGGCACAGCCTGGCGCACCGGTTCCAGGTCAATCTGGCTGCGCATCGCTACGTTGCTGGTGCCTTTGGGCGGGAACTGGACGATCAGGGTGTCGGTGCCCATGTCCTTGAAAATCATCGCGGCGTCCATCGCGGCGTTATGGCCGATATTGATCAACGCCACCACCGATGAACTGCCGATCACGATACCCAGCAGGGCCAGCACCGAGCGTTTGCCCAGCGTGCGCAGGCTGATGAACGCTTCATGCAGCAGTTGGCTCAGGCTCTGCTCGACCCGCAGGCTCATCGGCGCTGGTCCTCGTGCACTACGCCGTTGCGCACTCGGATCTTGCGCTCCAGCCGCCCGGCGATCTGCGCGTCGTGGGTGACGATGATCAGCGTTACCTGTTGCTCGCGATTGAGGGTGAGGAGCAGGTCCATGATGTCTTGGGCGGTGCTGCTGTCGAGGTTGCCGGTGGGTTCGTCGGCGAGGATGACCGAGGGCTTGCCGACCAGCGCCCGCGCGATGGCGACGCGCTGGCGTTGACCACCGGAGAGGTCGGCGGGGTGATGGTGGGCGCGCTCGGCCAGGCCGACTTGCTCGAGCATGCGCAAGGCCTGCTCCACCGATTCATGGCGAGATACGCCACGATAACTGAGGGGGAGTGCGACGTTGTCGAGGGCGCTGAGGCGCGGCAGCAGGTTGAAGCTCTGGAACACGAAACCGATCTGCTGGTTACGGATCGCCGCCAGTTCATCCGCCGTGGCGTTGAAAATGTCATGGCCGGCGAAGTGGTACTGGCCACAGTTGGGCAAGTCCAACAGGCCGAGGATATTGAGCAGGGTGCTTTTGCCGGAGCCGGATGCGCCGAGGATGCCGCAGCTGTCACCGCTGGCGATGGACAGGCACACGTCATTCAGAATCGACAGCTGTTGCCCGGCAAGCTGATAGCTTTTGCCGATGCCTTGCAGGGAAATCAAGCTGGGGTGCGCGGGGGTCTCGGTCATCATGACTACGCCTGCAGTCTCGACGGTCTTGGGTGGCCCTGCAAATCTTTGTAACAAGTTTACGGGGCTGCCGATGCCGTCACCGACTAGTTTAATTTCTTGTTTTTAAAAAATTGTTTGAATAGTAACCGCGTTCAGTCGGCTTCGCCAGCTATGGATGTAGAGCGGTTTGTTGCGTTGAGACGACGTTTGCGCAGGCCTCGCGAAGGGTTGAAAATCCGTTGGCGGCCATGAATATTCTCGCATGCAAGGCTTTTGCTCATATGGCACCGTGTCATTACTTGCTTTCGAACGAAGGCCCCGGTATAAAAAATCAAATTATTTTTTAAAACAATATTTCCCCCGTGGAACCCTTATGGCCGCGAAGAAGCTCAGCGCTCCAAACATTACCAAGACTCGACTGCTGGATGCGACAGAGGCGCTCTTTATTAAGTACGGATATGACGCGGTTTTATTACGGCAGATTACCGAGCGCGCCCAGGTCAACCTGGCTGCGGTGAACTATCACTTCGGGGACAAGGACTCCCTGATGAAAACCCTGCTGATGCAGCGCCTGGAGCCGCTCAACGAGCAGCGCCTGGAATTGCTGGCCCGTTGCGAGGCCGAGTCCGATGGCCCGCTGGACTGCGACACGCTGCTTGGCGTGCTGTTCGCCCCGGCCATGGGCCTGGAACGCAGCGATCCAGCCAGTGGGGAAGGGCGTTCCTTCATCCGTTTTCTCGGTCGGGTGTACAGCGACACCTCGCCGTTTATCCAGGAATACCTCAAGGTGCATTATCAGCCGGTGTTCCAGCGTTTCTTCGAGGCGTTCGCCCTGGCATTGCCGGATTTGCCACGCAATGAACTGGGCGTGCGCCTGCAATTTGCGCTCAAGGCGATTTCCGGGGTGATGGCCGGCACTGAATTACGCCTGCTGATGAACTCCATGAGTCTCGGGCGCCCGGCGACGGATGCCGAAGTGATGGCCAAGTTGATCACCCTGGTGTCGGCGGCCATTCGTGTGCCGCAGCAGAGCGCTGAGGCCGAAACGGCCTTGGCCAAAGTGCTGGAGACCCAGCGGGCGATTCGTGAGCAGACGACGGCACCTGCCGGCAAGGTCGCGCACTAGGTCAAATCCAGGGCAAAAAAAAGCCCGCTGGGGCGGCGGGCTTGATATGCAACGTTTGTAACGGATGAGGCTTCACACTACGTCTCGGCTTGTGAATAAAACGTGAAAAATATGTAAGAGAAAGTGTGAATACGTTAATGCGGGCAAACTTACCCAACGGCCTTCTCTAGATTTTCCAGCGAGGGGCACTTTTCGCCAGCCGCTGGCGCATCTGATCCACGTTATCCGCCAGTTGTACGGTCAACAATCGATAACCATCCAGCGCACTGTATACGGGTGCATCCAGTGTGGTTTGGGTGCCGCTGGCGGTATGGGGGCGTTGCAGACGCTCCGTAACGCCCGATTTCAACGCCCGTGCCATTCCCACCAACTGCACCCGAATCTGCCGATGCTCGGCTTTGAGCATCACGCGCATCCGCGCGGTAGCTTGCTCATCACGCGGGTCCGGTCGGGTATTGCCAAGAATCTCCAGGGTGCTGATGCACATGCGCAGGTGCCGCTGGAGCTTATCCAGCTCGGTCATGGAAATCCGCACTTCCTTGGACACCGACGGCATCAGCGAGCGCAGCTGCAGCATGGCCGCGTTCAAGCGGTTGAGCAGTTTGAGATGTTCATCATCGGTGACCGATTGGCCATTGATGATCCGGCTATAGATCGCTGCACAATCGCGCAGGGCACTGGCCAGGTTGTAGCGCCACGAATACACCGCGTACAGCGGCAGGGCGAAGGAAAACGCCAGGGCCAGCGCGATGCCGATCAGGATGTCGACGGTGCGCCACAACCCATCCGAGATCGGGTTGTCGCCGTGCCCGGCCACGATGAACACCGTGATCGCCGACAGCAGCGCGATATAGCCGCCCTTGCCGATGGCGTGGTAGGAAAAGAACCCGCACACCGCGGACATCAATAAGTAGGTGAGCAGCGGCATACCCAGCCAGGCATGTTGTACCACCACCAACAAGCCGACACTGGCCCCGATCAACGTGCCGTAGGCGCGTTCCACAGCTTTCTTGCCGATATTGCCGTGGTGCTGCAACCCGCCGATCACAATCAGCATGGTCACCGACGCCCACTCACCATGGGGCAGGTTGATGCCGGTGGTCAGCAGGATCGTCGCCAGCAAGCCGATGGACACGCGTACCGCGTGGATCAGCTTGGCATGGCGATAGCGTCGGTACGGGTCGAGCACGGGGCGCAGCAGGCGCCGGGCGAGCATAGGCAGGTTCATCGGTAGTAAAGGGGCCTCATCCATCAGGGTAAACTCGGTCAAACAATGTGGCAGGGGGCAAGCCCCCTCCCACATTCAGATCGGCGTTGTGCTTAGAAAATGTAGTCGGTGCTGATGAAGCTCGAGTCACGGTTGCGCAGGATATCGCTGAGCAACGCCTTGTTGCTCTCCTGGAACTTGGTCGCGACCAAGGTGCGGATCGAGAACACACGCAGCGCGTCATGTACCGACAACGTGCCCTCGGCCGAGTTCTTGCGCCCGTTGAAGGGGAAGGTGTCCGGCCCGCGTTGGCACTGGGCGTTGATATTGATCCGGCCGACCTGGTTGGCGAAGGTATCTACCAGGCGTCCGACCTCGACGGGGTTGGTACCGAAAATGCTCAACTGCTGGCCGAAATCCGAGTCCAGCACGTAGTCGATTACGGTATCCAGGTCACGGTAGGGCACGATCGGCACCACGGGGCCGAATTGTTCTTCGTGGTACACGCGCATCTGCGGGTTCACCGGGTACAGCACCGCCGGGTAGAAGAACGACCCACGGCGGGTGCCACCATTGGCATTCACCACCCGGGCGCCGTGCTGTGTGGCATCGGCCACCAGGTCGTTGAGGTAATCGACTTTGCCCACTTCCGGCAGCGGGGTCAGCGCCACGCCGTCATCCCAGGGCATGCCGGGTTTCAAGGTGGCCAGCCTGGCGTTGAATTTTTCGATAAAACTGTCGACCACCGCCTCATGCACAAACAGGATTTTCAACGCGGTGCAACGCTGGCCGTTGAACGACAGCGAGCCGGTGAGCGCTTCGCTGACCGCGTTATCAAGGTCGACTTCGGGCAACACGATGCCGGGGTTTTTCGCATCCAGGCCCAATGCGGCGCGCAGGCGGTGGGGTTTTGGATGCAGTTTTTTCAGGTCGCTGGCGGCTTTGTTGGTGCCGATGAAGGCAAAGATATCGATCTTGCCGCTGGCCATCAGCGCGCTGACGGTTTCGCGGCCGCTGCCGTAGATCACGTTGATCACCCCGGCCGGGAAGCTATCGCGGAACGCTTCCAGCAACGGGCGGATCAACAGCACGCCGAGCTTGGCCGGCTTGAACACCACGGTATTGCCCATGATCAGTGCCGGGATCAGCGTGGTGAAGGTCTCATTGAGCGGGTAGTTATATGGCCCCATGCACAGCGCCACGCCCAGCGGTACGCGGCGGATTTGTCCCAGGGTGTCCTGTTCCAGTTCGAAGCGGCTGCTGCGCCGGTCGAGTTCCTTGAGGGCGTTGATGGTGTCGGTGATGTAGTCACAGGTGCGGTCGAACTCTTTCTGCGAGTCCTTGAGGTTCTTGCCGATCTCCCACATCAGCAGCTTGACCACCGCGTCGCGCTGTTCGCGCATGCGCCGCAGGAAGGCTTCCACATGCTGGATGCGCTCGGCCACGCGCAGGGTCGGCCATTCACCCTGGCCCCGGTCATACGCGCGCACGGCAGCGTCGAGGGCGGTGAGGGCGGTCTCGGCATCCAGCAGCGGGGTACTGCCGATGTGCACGCGTTCATCGCCAAGTTGCACCGGGCTTTGGATACGCGCCAACGGGCCATTCCACACCCGCAACTGGCCGTCGACCAGATAATCACGCTGTTCAATCGGCGCGCCTAGGCGAAACGCCTCGGGAATGTCGGCGGTGGAGGCGGGAAACAACTGGGCGAGCAGGTTACTGGTGGTCATGGCGCTACCCCTGGAATAGTTGCAAAACATGACTAGAGAGTCACCCATACCGAGGCTCTGTGGCAAGGCTTGCGCGCTTTCCCCTGCGCATTCCGGGTGCTTCGGGATAAACTGCGCGGCTTTCTTGAAGGAGTTCACATGAGTCAGTACCAGCCGGGCATTCTTGCCGCACCGGTGCCGTTGCAGGCACGCCATCTGTTTTTTGCCATTGAGTCACCGCAGGCCTTGCCCGCTGCGCTGGACGCACTGGTGCAGTTGACGGATTCCGCGGCGGTGGTCGGTCTCGGTGAGCCGCTGGTAAACGCATTGGGTGCACGCATCGCAGGGCTGCGTAGCTTCCCGGCCCTCAGCGGCCCGGGCGCGCATAACCCCTCTACCCAGCAGGCCCTGTGGGTATGGCTGCATGGCGTGGACCGGGGAGAATTGTTGCTGCGCAGCCGCGCGTTCGAAAAAGCCCTGGCGCCGGCGTTGCGCCTGGTACAAATGACCGAAGGCTTTCGCTACAAGACCGGTTTCGACCTGACCGACTACGAAGACGGCACTGAGAACCCTCACGACGACGCGGCCGTTGAAGCGGCCCTGACGGACAGCGGCGCCAGCTTCGCCGCTATCCAGCAATGGCAGCACGACCTCGACGGTTTCGCCGCGCTACCGGCCCAGGAGCGCGACCACATCATCGGCCGCCGCCATGGCGACAACGAAGAGCTCGACGACGCCCCCCAATTTGCCCACACCAAGCGCACCGCACAGGAAAGCTTCACCCCGGAGGCCTTCGTGGTGCGTCGTTCGATGCCATGGGCCGAGAACGGCCAGGCGGGGCTGATGTTTCTCGCGTTCGGGCATTCCTTCGATGCATTCGAAGCGCAACTGCGCCGCATGAGTGGCCTGGAAGACGGGATTGTCGATGGCTTGTATCGCATCAGCACACCGTTGACCGGTGGCTACTACTGGTGCCCGCCGTTGAAACAGGGGCATTTGGACCTGAGCGCGATTACCCCGGCTACGCCGATCCACAGGTGACAGCTTGCCCCCTGAAGCCCGGGCCAGGCCTGGCCTCGGCGAACATGAAAAAATTGACAGCCACGCCAATGACCGCTGAAAAAAATCCGCACTGGCCGTAATCTAAGCGCCCTTGCCACCCGTGCGGATTGTTCATGTCTTCTGTTGCCGATGGGCTGCCCCTCAATAAACGCTTGCCGGCCGTGATTGCCCTGTCCTTGGGCATCGGCATGGCGACCCTCGACACCGCCATCGTCAATACCGCCTTGCCGACTCTGGCAGAGGGTATTGGCACTGACTCGGCTTCGGTGATCTGGGTGGTCAACGCCTACCAGTTGGCGATTGTCGCGACGGTGCTGCCGTTCGCGGCGCTGAGCGATGTACTGGGGCATCGCCGCGTGTACCTGGGCGGGTTGCTGCTGTTCATTGTTTCGTCGTTGTTGTGCGGGCTGGCCGATTCGCTACTGACCCTGACCGCCGCACGGGTGGCGCAGGGCCTGGGGGCGGCGGCGCTGATGAGCGTCAACACCGCGTTGCTGCGGCATATCTACCCCGCAAACATGCTCGGGCGTGGCCTGGGCTATAACTCGCTGGTGGTGGGGCTGGCGTTTACCTTGGGCCCGACCGCTGCGTCGGCGATCCTTTCGGTCGCCACCTGGCACTGGCTATACCTGATCAATGTGCCGTTGGGGCTGCTGGCCCTCGGCTTGGGTCTGCGTTCGTTACCCGTGCTGCCAATCATGGGTCACGCTTTCGACCGCTTGGCGGCGCTGTTGTGCGCAGGCTTGTTCGCCTTGCTGGTCTTGGGACTGGGCGCCGCCGTGCATGGCGCACAGGGCGCGCTGACCCTGGGGCTGATCGCGCTGGCGCTGGTGTTCGGCGCGTTGCTGCTGCGCCGCGAGGCCGGGCACCCGGCGCCGATGCTGGCGGTGGATTTGTTCAAGCGCCCGGTGTTTGCATTGTCTTCGTTGACGGCGATCTGTGCCTTCAGTGCCCAGGGGTTGGCCTTTGTGGCGCTGCCGTTTCTGTTGCAGACGACGCTGGGCCACAGCCAAGTGGAAACTGGTTTTCTGATGACACCGTGGCCGGCCGTGGTGGCGGTCATGGCCTTGATCGCAGGGCGCCTGGCCGATCGCGTGTCACTGGGCCTGCTGTGCGGCATTGGCTTGTTGATGCTCAGCGTCGGCATGGCCGCGCTGGCCACCTTGGGCACTGACGCCTCGGCCTTCGAGATCGGCTGGCGCATGGCCCTCTGCGGCGCCGGTTTCGGCTTTTTCCAATCGCCCAACCTCAAGGCCTTGATGACCAGCGCACCGTTGGCTCGCAGCGGCGGGGCCAGTGGTATCGTGGCGATCTCGCGGCTGCTGGGGCAGACGTTGGGCGCATCGTTGGTAGCGTTGTGTTTTCATCTGTTCGTGGACAGCGGCCCGCAATACGCACTGTGGCTGGGGTGCGTGTTCGCGCTGGCCGGGGCCGTGGCCAGCGGCCTGCGTTTATTGCCCTATAAACGCACGGATCAGCCTTTATAGCTGTAGCCACGCCGGATCGAGGCGGGTTTGTCCGGTATCGATGCCCAGTGCCTGCATTTTCGCCGCATGCGCGTCGATCTCATCGGCCAGTTGCGCCTGGGCGCTGGAGTTGGCATCCAGGGCATGCATCTGCGTCAGGCCCAGGTGGTAGAAGCGCAGCAGCTTGATCGCGCTGGGGTCATTGGCCTGGACCCGTTCGCTGACCTTATGCATCACATTGGTCACGCTCATCAGGCTACGCTTGAGCTGCCAGCCGTATACCGCCGGCGCCAACCACGCCTGGTTCCAGAACGGGCCGCGTACCAGGGCGACGGTGATCAATACCCCGGCAAACACCCCGCCGACATTGAAGCGTAAGTTATCACCGCCCGGTTCACCGAACAGCATCACCGCCAGGCTCGACAGCAACATCGCCAGAGCCAGGAACACCACAGCGACGATCAGCGTGCTGCGGCGGGTCTGCTGCCGGTAGACAGCGGGGTCACAAGGTTTGAGTTCGAACATTCGGGTCGGGCCTCCAGCACGGGAGGGCATCTTCTCATGCTTGAAGCAATCAAGTTGAACGATGGCCACAAGGGGTTCCTCTAAATCCATGAAGTCCCCATGAGGTAAGCCATCATGTCCGAACACAAGCAACCGCCGCCTGGCACCCCCGATCCTGATCGCACGCCCGGTGAAGAGGAGCGCGATAACGATGCACTGCGCCCTAATGACCCGGCGGAACGTCAAGACAACGACGACGTGGAACGGGTCGAACACGACCTGGAAAACCTTCACGACAAAGCTCGCCCGCTGTAAGCAAGGAGGTCTTCATGAGTAATCCCCCGAACGGTCCGCGTTCCGACGAACACGCCAGCGGTAACGATGAGTTGGGGTTCGACCCTGACTCGCCTGACCTGGCTGACCCGCAGGTCGACCCCGTCGGCCCGGCCATCGCGCCGCTGGACAAGCAAAAAGAGCAGCCGGAAAAAAAGCCGCCCTACGATCCGCTGGGCGACTTGAAGAAGTGAACCAGGCCCCGCACTTTGCGGGGCTTTGTTTATTTGGTTGGGTTTATTTTGGAGGGTTCCAGCTCACGTCAGTGATGCCGTACTTTTCAGCCCAGGGCCGGGTGGTTTTCTTTACTTGCTCGTGCCCCACGCGGCCGATGCGGCTGACGTGCGCGATGTCGGCATCGACGGCCGCCCAATGCCAGGCTTCGGTGCTGTTCATCACCTCGGCGCGTACCACGAAAGACTTGGGTTTACCGTGCAGTTGATAGTGGATGGTGTAGATCTTAGCGGTACTCATGTTGCCTCCCTGTCTTGTTATAGGTGGATAGGTAGGCGCGCGGAAAGGTTCATTCAAAATCACAATTCGCAGCGGCACTTGCGCGGGGACTTGAACACCGGGGCCGGCCCGATAGCGAAGAGTATTGAACTAGAGCCTTCGCTGAACCGTTTTTTGTCCATTTTGGTGCAAATCCGTTCGAACTTTTTGCAAGCGCCAAGGTTCGAACCGATTCCTGAATACTTTGCCCACTCAAAAATGGAGATGTAAACGATGTCCAAACTATTCGGAAAATTTCTCAAGAACACCTCGTTGCTGGCCCTGGTCGCCGCGCCAACCGTGGTGTTCGCTGCGCCGTCCACCGACCCGATTTCCACCTTCGGGATTCTCGGCAGCTATAACGACTTCAAACTTGAAGGCGGTAGCGAAAGCGACAAGGAGCACATGCCCGAGGCGGGCCTGTTCTATAACTTCGGCAACAAGCTCACCGCTGAATCCGGCTTTATCTACCAGGCCGGTATCGAAGCCAAGTACGGTGAGAAAAGCGACAACAAACTCAAGGAAGGCCAGGCCGACCTCGACCTCGGCTGGCGTGCCGCGCTGGATGCGCGCAACTTTGTCGATGTGATTGTTGGCGGTGGCTACACCTGGACCCGTTATGAGCCGGACACCAATGGCTACGACATGAAGCTCACCAACAAATCGCCGTTCGCTAAGGCGGCCCTGGGCTACAACCACCAGTTCGATGACATGACCCTGCGCGTTGAAGCCGGCGCCCGTCATACCATCGATGGCCGCGCCAAGCTCAAGGTCGACGGCATCGGCAGCGACAGCGTGGACCTCAAGGACCGCACCAACCCATACGCCGAAGTAAGCCTGCTGATGAACCAGAAGGGCGACCTGCCGGTGATGGCGGGCCTTTACTACACCCGTACCGAGTACAAGCTCGATGACGACTCCTATGTGGCCGACAATACCAAGCTCAAGCGTGATGAGTATGGCTTCAAGGTCGGTATCGCGTTCTGACGCTGTAGCCCTGTAAAAAAACGCCCCGAACTGTCGGGGCGTTTTTTTTTGCAGCTGTTTCAGATCAGCCCAGTTGATCGTTCCCCCGCTCCGCGTGGGAATGCATCCCGTGACGCTCCGCGTCACCCTTGCGCAAGTGCCGGATCTTGCGCTTAAAGCAGGACGCGGAGCGTCCCGGGTGGCATTCCCACGCAGAGCGTGGGAACGATCATGTGAACCAATTTGCAGGTCAGCCCAGTGCCGCCAGTTGCGCCACGGTCTCGGGAAAACGCGCCACCAGTCGTATCAACGTGACCGCCTGTGCATTGGGCTTGGCCCGGCCTTGTTCCCAGTTCTCCAGGGTGCGGGTATTGGTGCGCAGATACATGGCGAATACCGAGCGGGAGAGGTTGAGTTGCTGGCGCACTGCGATTACTTCTTCAGCGGTGAGCGGCGCCAGCTTGTTGAGGCGGACTTTATGGGTGCGCAGGGTGATCTTGCCCTGGCGTTCTTCGGCCAGGGCGTCGAAGCCTTCGATTAGCTCTGAAGCGGTATTGCGAGTCATAGTCGCTCCTACGTAGATTGCGTATGAGCGGGTCACTCTAAAAAAGGAAGTTGGGACCGTATGTCAGACGGAGTTGTGTATTAGGTAAGACGCTTCTGTAGCGCCCGTCCAGGCGCCTTCGCGGGCAAGCCCACTCCCACATTTGGAATGCATACCCCTGTGGGAGTGGGCTTGCCCGCGAAGACGATAGTGGTTGCGCTGCATCTCTAATGTGTTCCCCCTGAAACGCAAAAACGGCGCCCGAAGGCGCCGTTCTGTTTACTGCATCAACTTAAGCGATCAAACCCCCAGCACCGCATGCTGCACCAACGTCAGCAACGGTTGCGGGTACACGCCCAGGAAGAAGGCGAGCAGGGCGATGGCCAGCAGCATCACGCCGCCAGCCTTCTGTTCCCAATGCAGCTCGGCATCCACACGGCGCAGATTCGGCTCGATCAGGTACAGGGTGACCATCACGCGCAGGTAGTAGAACACGCCGATGGCGCTGCCCAGGACCAGGGACGCGACCAGCCACCACTGGTGGGCCTCGACGCCGGTGGCGACGATGTAGAACTTGCCGATAAAGCCGGCAGTCAGCGGGATACCCGCCAGGGACAGCATCATCACGGTGAGTACGGCGGTCAGGTACGGACGGCGCCAGAACAGGCCGCGGTATTCGTACAGGGCGTCGGCGTCACGGCCTTTGTATGGCGAGGACATCAGCGTAATCACGCCGAATGCGCCAAGGCTGGTGATCACGTAGGTGACCAGGTACACGCCGATGGCCTCCACGGCCAGGCCTTTGCTCGCCACCAGGGCGATCAGCAGGTAGCCGAAGTGAGCGATGGACGAGTAACCGAGCAGACGCTTGAGGTTGTTCTGGGTCAGCGCCAGCAGGTTGCCGAACAGGATCGACGCGATGGCGATCACAGTCAGTACATTGCTCAGCACGCCGGTATTGGCGGCAGGCGAGATCTGGAACAGACGCACCATCACCGCAAACACGGCCACTTTCGATGCAGTGGCCAGGAATGCGGCCACAGGCGCCGGGGCGCCTTCGTACACGTCCGGGGTCCACAGGTGGAACGGCACCAGCGACAGCTTGAACGCCAGGCCGATCAGCATCATCGCCAGGCCCAGTTGGGCAATCGGCGCAGGGCTGTTGGTGGCGGCCAGGGCGTGGCCGATACCGGTGAAGCTCAAGCTGCCGGCTTCGGCGTAGAGCAGGGCCATACCGAACAACAGGAACGCGGAACCGGCAGCGGACAGCACCATGTACTTGATGCCGGCTTCCAGGGAGCGCTTGTTGAAGAAGGCGTAGGCCACCAGGCCGTAGGTCGGGATCGACAGCAGCTCCAAGCCGATGAACAAGCCGGCCAGGTGCTGCGCGCTGACCAGCACGATACCGCCGGCCGCTGCCAACAGGATCAGCAGGTACAGCTCTTCCTTGTTGCCTGGGTACCCGGTGCCGCCTTCGCCGAGGTAGGCGTGGGCGAGGGTGACGCAGGCCAGGGTCGCGACCAGGATCAGCGCGATATACAGCAGCGCGAAGTCATCGACCATCATCAATGGCGTGACCGCCAGTGGTGCGACCTTGAGGGCCGGGATGATCGACAGCAGGGCCAGGTTCAACCCGGCGCAGGACAGCAGGAACGTTTGCGAATGATTGCGGCGCCAGGCGATCGCCAGCATCACCACCACGATGGTGAGGCTGGTGATCAGCAGCGGCGCAAGCGCGATAAAGTGTTGGATCGTGAATTCCATAGCGCTCTTACCGGGCCGAAGCGAGTTGAGAGAAGGCGGTGCCGAACCATTGCTGCACGCCATGCATCGTTGCGGCAGAAGTGTCCAGGAACGGCTGTGGGTATACGCCGATGTAGATCAGCAGTACCGCCAGGCCGAGCACCATGATCAGTTCGCGCGCATCCATCCCTTGCAGGACGGTGTCGGACTTGGCCGGGCCGAAGTAGGCGCGGTGGATCATGATCAGCGAGTAGACCGAACCGAACACCAGGCCGGAGGTAGCAATGGCGCTGATCCACGGCGTCTGTACGAAGGCACCCATCAGGATCAGGAACTCGCCGATGAAGTTACCGGTACCCGGCAAGCCCAGCGATGCAGCGGCGAAGAACAGGCTGATTGCCGGCAGGTACGCGATGCGCGACCACACCCCACCCATTTCACGCATGTCACGGGTGTGCAGGCGCTCATACAGCTGGCCACTCAGGATAAAGAGTGCAGCGGCCGAGACACCGTGGGCCAACATCTGGATCACCGCGCCCTGCAGCGCCAGTTGGCTGCCGGAGTAGATGCCGATCAGTACGAAACCCATGTGGGAAACGGACGAGAAGGCGATCAGACGCTTGATGTCGGTTTGCGCGAAGGCCAGGAACGCACCGTAGAAGATCCCGATCAGACCCAGGGTCATGGCGATCGGCGCGAACTCGGCCGAGGCATTCGGGAACAGCGGCAGGGCGAAACGCAGCAGGCCGTAGGCAGCGGTTTTCAGCAGGATACCGGCCAAGTCCACGGAGCCGGCGGTCGGCGCCTGGGCGTGGGCGTCAGGCAACCAGGAGTGGAACGGCACCACCGGCAGCTTCACCGCGAAGGCGATGAAGAAGCCCAGCATCAGCACGTACTCGGTGGTCAGGGACATCTTGGTTTTCAACAGGTCGGTGTAGTTGAACGTGATCACGCCCGTGCTGTTGAAGTTGACCAGGACTAGACCGAGGATCGCCACCAACATGATCAGGCCGGAAGCCTGGGTGAAGATGAAGAACTTGGTCGCCGCGTAGATCCGGGTTTTTTTGCCGTCCGAAGAACTGTGACCCCAGAGCGCGATGAGGAAGTACATCGGCACCAGCATCATTTCCCAGAAGAAGAAGAACATGAACAGGTCCAGCGCCAGGAACACGCCGACAACGCCGC
Organism: Pseudomonas sp. R4-35-07; assembly: GCF_003852235.1. Classification (NCBI taxonomy): domain Bacteria; kingdom Pseudomonadati; phylum Pseudomonadota; class Gammaproteobacteria; order Pseudomonadales; family Pseudomonadaceae; genus Pseudomonas; species Pseudomonas sp. R4-35-07. The sequence goes on along the minus strand of NZ_CP027732.1, from coordinate 3,514,676 downwards.
CCAGGATCCACATCAGGTTCAGGTGGAAGAAGCCCACGTGACGCTGGATTTCTTTCCAGGAGCAGAGTACCGAGAGGATACCCAGCAGGCCGGTCAGCAGGATCATCAACAGCGACAGGCCGTCGAGGGCCAGGTGCACGTTGATGCCGAAGCGCTGGATCCATACGTGCTTGAATTCAAGCGCGAAGGTCGGATCGACACCCGGAGCGGGGGCGAATGAATAGTCGCCATGGGCCCACAGCCAGAGGCCGAGTGCGAGTTCCAGGGACATGGTCAGCAACGCAATCCAGCGGGGGAGGGTGGCGCCGAAGCGTTCACCCATCCAGCAGAGCAGGCCGCCGATAAAGGGGATCAGGATTAGCCAGGGCAGAATCATGACGGGCTCGTTTCCTTTCGCAAGTTCGCAAAGTACGCAGTGCACTTAAACATAGTCAGACCGCTACCACGACGATGGCGCCGATCACCAGCACGGCACCCACTGCCATGGACGCCGCATACCAACGCAACTGGCCGGTCTCGCTGCGGCTCAGGGCGGTGTGACCGGCCTTGGCGGCGCGCGGGATCAAACCGATGGTCTGGTCGAGCGGGTCTTTGCGCAGCACGTGGCTGATCGCAAGGTAAGGTTTGACGAACAGTTTGTCGTAGATCCAATCGAAGCCCCAGGCAGCGAACCACCAGGCCGACAGGAACCGGCCGATACCGCTGTTGGCAACGGCGGTGACGAAGCGACGCTTGCCGAGGAACAGCAGGGCCGCCAGCAGGATACCGGCGATGGCAATGGCGCCGGAGGCGATTTCCAGGCTGTGCTTGTCGGCGCCGCCGGCATGGCCGACGCTTTGCGGCAGTACACCGGCCAGTGGCGGAGTGATCAGGGCGCCGATGAAGGTCGACAGGATGATCAGCACCGACAGTGGCAACCAGTGGGAAATGCCGTGGCCTGCGTGCGCTTCGGTCTTGGCTTCACCGTGGAAGGTGATGAAGATCAGGCGGAAGGTGTACAGCGAGGTCATGAACGCACCCACCAGGCCTGCGTACAGCAGGTTCTGGTTACCGCTGGCAAAGGCTTCCCAGAGGATTTCGTCTTTGGAGTAGAAACCGGCAGTCACCAGCGGCAGCGCGGCGAGCGCGGCACCGCCAACGATGAAGCTGGCGTAGGCCAACGGCAGTTTCTTCCACAGGCCACCCATCTTGAAGATGTTCTGCTCGTGGTGGCAGGCCACGATCACCGCACCGGAAGCAAGGAACAGCAGGGCCTTGAAGAAGGCGTGGGTCATCAGGTGGAAGATCGCCGCGTCCCAGGCGCCAACGCCCAGGGCCAGGAACATGTAGCCGATCTGGCTCATGGTCGAGTAGGCGAGGATACGCTTGATGTCGGTCTGCACCAGCGCGGCGAAGCCGGCCAGTACCAGGGTCACGCCACCGACGATGCCTACCAGATGCAGGATGTCCGGCGCCAGGGTGAACAGGCCGTGGGTACGCGCGATCAGGTAGACACCGGCGGTGACCATGGTTGCCGCGTGAATCAGTGCGGAAACCGGGGTAGGACCGGCCATCGCATCTGCCAGCCAGGTTTGCAGCGGCAGTTGCGCGGATTTACCCACGGCGCCGCCCAGCAGCATCAGGGTGGCCAGGGTGATCCAGAAATCGCCGACCTGGAATTTCTGCGGCGCCAGCACCAGCAGTTCCTGGATGTTCAACGTGCCCACCTGTTGGAACAGGATGAACAGGCCGATGGCCATGAACACGTCGCCGATGCGGGTGACGATGAAGGCCTTGAGTGCCGCGTTACCGTTGTTGCGGTTGCTGTAGTAGAAACCGATCAACAGGTACGAGCACAGGCCCACGCCTTCCCAGCCGAAGTACAGGAACAACAGGTTATCGCCGAGCACCAGGAACAGCATGCTGGCGATGAACAGGTTGGTGTACGAGAAAAAGCGCGAGTAGCCCGCTTCACCGCGCATGTACCAGGACGCGAACAGGTGGATCAAAAAGCCTACACCTACCACCACGCCGAGCATGGTGATCGACAGGCCATCGACGTAGAGGGCGAAGTTGGGCTTGAAGCCTTCCACCGACATCCACTGCCACAGCACCAGGGTGTAGTGACCGCCTTCCGGCGGCGCCACGTTGAATTGCCAGATGACGTAGGCAGCCACAATGGCCGACAGGCCAATCGAGCCGACGCCGATCAGGGCCGAGAGGTTTTCCGACCAGCGTCCGCGAGAGAACGACAGCAGCAGGAAACCGATCAGGGGAAATACGAAAGTCAGAAAGATCATGTTCATCCGCGCATCTCACTGGCAGCGTCGATATCAAGCGTGTGGAAGCGACGATACAGTTGCAGCAGGATCGCCAGGCCGATACTGGCCTCGGCGGCTGCCAGGCTGATCACCAGGATGAACATGACTTGTCCATCCGGCTGGCCCCAACGCGCACCCGCCACGATGAACGCCAGTGCGGCAGCGTTCATCATGATTTCCAGGCTCATCAACACGAACAGAATGTTACGGCGAACCATCAGGCCGACCAGGCCAAGGCAGAACAGGATGCCGGCAACCGCCAGACCATGCTCCAAAGGGATAGCAGGCATCGTCATTGCTCCTTGGCTTCGTTGCGGCCCAAGTGGAAGGCAGTGATGGCTGCGGCGAGCAGCAGCATCGACGCCAGTTCGACTACCAGCAGGTACGGGCCGAACAGGCTGACGCCCACGGCTTTCGCGTCTACGGTGGTGTGGCCGATGGCCTGGCCGCTCTGGTGAGCGAACAGCACATACAGCAGTTCACCCAGCAGCAGCGCTGCCAGCACGACCGGGCCGAGCCAGATGCCGGGCTTGAGCCAGACGCGCTCCTGGGCGACCGAGGCCGGCCCCAGATTAAGCATCATCACCACAAACACGAACAGCACCATGATGGCGCCGGCGTAGGCGATCACTTCCAGCACACCGGCGAACGGTGCGCCGAGGGCGAAAAAGGTCATGGCCACGGCGATCAGCGAAATGATCAGGTAGAGCAGGGCGTGCACGGGGTTGGTGTTGGTGATCACGCGAAGCGTGGACACCACTGCAATACCCGATGCGAAATAGAAAGCGAATTCCATCTTTCTTCCTTAAGGCAGCAAGCTCTTCACGTTGATCGGCTCGGCTTCGTTTTGTGCGGCGCCCTTGGGCTTACCGGCAACGGCCATACCTGCAACACGATAGAAGTTGTAATCAGGGTTTTTACCGGGACCGGAAATCAAAAGATCTTCTTTCTCGTACACCAGGTCCTGACGTTTGAACTCGGCCATCTCGAAATCCGGTGTGAGCTGGATCGCGGTGGTCGGGCAAGCTTCCTCGCAGAGGCCGCAGAAAATGCAGCGCGAGAAGTTGATACGGAAGAAGTCCGGGTACCAGCGACCGTCTTCGGTTTCAGCTTTCTGCAGGGAGATACAACCCACCGGGCACGCCACGGCGCACAGGTTGCAGGCTACGCAACGCTCTTCGCCATCAGGGTCGCGGGTGAGCACGATGCGGCCGCGATAGCGCGGCGGCAGGTATACCGCTTCTTCCGGGTATTGCAGGGTGTCGCGTTTGCGAAAGCCGTGACCGAATACCATCACCAGGCTTCGCAACTGGGTACCGGTACCCTTAACGATGTCGCCAATATATTTGAACATGGGTCAAATCCTCACTGAACCGCGGCTGCTGGCGTGTTCAACAACACGACGGCGGCCGTCACCAGCAAATTGATCAGGGTCAGCGGCAGGCAGAATCTCCAGCTGAAATCCATCACCTGGTCATAGCGCGGGCGCGGAATCGAGGCGCGCAGCAGGATGAACAGCATGATGAAGAACGCGGTCTTCAAGAAGAACCAGAAGAAGGCCAACTGCGGCAGGATGCCGAACGGACCGTGCCAGCCGCCGAAGAACAGCGTGACCAGCAGGGCCGAGATCAAGATGATGCCGATGTACTCACCGACGAAGAACATGCCCCATTTCATGCCGGCATATTCAATGTGGTAACCGTCGGCCAGTTCCTGCTCCGCTTCCGGCTGGTCGAAGGGGTGACGGTGTGTCACAGCCACGCCGGCGATGAAGAAGGTGCAGAAGCCAAAGAACTGCGGAATGATGAACCACAGGTTCTGCGCCTGGTACTCGACGATATCGCGCATGTTGAACGAGCCAACCTGCACCACGATGCCCATCAGCGCCAACCCCATGAACACTTCATAGGAGACGGTCTGCGCCGAGGCACGCAAGCTGCCCAGCAGGGCGAACTTGTTGTTGCTCGACCAACCGGCGAACAGCACCGCGTACACCGACAGGCCGGCCATGGCGAAGAAGAACAGCAGGCCGATGTTCAGGTCCGCCACGCCCCAGGTCGGGGTGATCGGGATGATCGCGAAGGCGATCAGCAAGGCGCTCATGGCCACGACCGGTGCCAGGGTGAAGATCACCTTGTCGGCAAACGGCGGGGTCCAGTCTTCCTTGAAGAACATCTTCAGCATGTCGGCGGCGATCTGGAACATGCCGAACGGGCCAACGCGGTTCGGACCGTAACGGTCCTGCCACCAGCCCAGCAGGCGACGTTCGACGAAGCTGAGCAGGGCGCCCGCGACGACCACGGCCAACAGGATCACGATGGCCTTGACGACCGAGATGATCACGTCGATCACTTCAGGGGTGAACCAGGTCATTGCGCTGCCTCCTGCAGACCGTCAACGGTTTGGCCAAAGATCGCTGGAGGAATACCGGCGATGCCTTTAGGCAGTGCAACCAGGCCGGCACCCAGCTCTTCGTTGATGCGCAGCGGCAGACGCAAGGTCTGGCCGGCCACGTTCAGGCTGAGCAGGGCGCCGTCGTTGACGCCCAGGCGGTCGGCTTCGGATTTGGCCAGGGCCACGTAGGCGGTTGGAATGCGTTCTTGAACCGGCGCGGCCTTGGAAGAAGTCTCTTCGCTGCCGAACAGGTGGAAGAACGGCACGACCTGCCAGGTACCCGGCGCCGGGTTGAACGGACGCGGGACCGCAGCGAACCAGTTCAGCGAATCGCCCTGGGTTTCGATCAGGCGGGTGCCCGGGTCGCCAGCGCGGATATGCCCACCGACTTCGTCCTGGAATTTGTTCCAGGCCTGCGGCGAGTTCCAGCCCGGCGACCAGGCGAACGGCACCTGCTGACGCGGTTCGGCCGAACCCGAATAACCTTCCATGGAGAAGGCGAACGCGGTGTCGTTATCTTGCGGGGTACGCGGTTCATGCACGCTGATATCGGCGCGCATGGCGGTACGCCCGGAATAACGCAGCGGCTCACGGGCCAGTTTCAGGCCCTTGATGCGGAACGAAGCAGACGGGGCAGCATCGACAATTCGCGCCAGCTGCGGTGCGCTTGCAGCGGTAGCGGCGGTGACGTGGTCGAGCTGGGTCCAGTCGATCGGCTGGTTCAACAGGGTCGCGCGCAGGGCATGCAGCCAGCGCCAGCCTTCGTGAACCAGGATGCTGGCGTCCATGTACTTCGGATCGAACACCTGGAAGAAGCGCTGGGCGCGGCCTTCCTGGCTGACCAGGGTACCGTCGCCTTCGGCGAAGGTGGCCGCTGGCAGCACCAGGTGCGCACGTTCGCTGGTGGCGGTCTTCTGGTGATCGGCCACGATCAGCACCTTGGCGGCGTTGAGTGCAGCGTCAACCTTGGCCGCGTCGGTGCGGGTGTACAGGTCGTTTTCCAGCACCACGATGGCGTCGGCGTTGCCGTCGGTCACTGCTTGCAGGGCGGCGTCCAGGGACTCGCCACCGAGCATGGCCAGGCCGAGGCTGTTGGCTTCCGGTACCACCAGGCTGATTGAGCCGTTCTTGTCGCGCAGCTTCAAGGCCTTGGCGATGTTGGCGGCTGCTTCTATCAGCGCCTTGGAACCCAGCGAGGTGCCGGCGATGATCAATGGGCGTTTGGCGGCCAGCAGGGCGTCGGCGATGCGCTGGGCCAGTGCCACGGCTTCGGCGTCCAGGCCGTCGACGGCAGGCGCGCTGGCGTCAAGGGCGTGGGCCACGGCGAAACCGATGCGCGCCAGGTCGTCCGGTGCAGCGTGGACGCATTCTTCGGCGATGTCGTCGAGCTTGGTTTCAGCCAGGGAGGCGATAAACAGCGGGTTCAGCGCGTGCTGGCCGATGTTTTTCACGGCGGCGTCGAGCCAAGGCTGCACGCGCATGGCGTCGGCCATGGCTTCGGCCTTGCCTTTGACCGACTGGCGCAGCGACAGCGCGATACGCGCGGCGGTTTGGGTCAGGTCTTCACCGAGCACGAAGATCGCATCGTGGTCTTCGATGTCGCGCATGTTCGGCACCGGCAGCGGGCTGTCGTTCAGCACTTGCAGGACCAGGCGGATGCGCTCCAGTTCGCCGGCTTCGATACCGCTGTAGAAGTGCTCGGCGCCGACCAGTTCGCGCAGTGCGAAGTTGCTTTCGAGGCTGGCGCGCGGAGAACCGATACCGACGATGTTACGGCCACGCAGCAGGTCGGCGGCTTTATCCAGCGCCGCGTCCAGGCTCAGCTTGGCGCCATCGGCCAGCAGTGGCTGGCGCGGGCGGTCTTCGCGGTTGACGTAGCCATAGCCGAAGCGGCCACGGTCACACAGGAAGTACTGGTTGACCGAACCGTTGAAGCGGTTTTCGATACGACGCAGTTCACCGTAGCGCTCGCCCGGCGAGATGTTGCAACCGCTGGAGCAGCCATGGCAAATGCTCGGGGCGAATTGCATGTCCCACTTGCGGTTGTAGCGCTCGGAGTGAGTCTTGTCGGTGAACACACCGGTCGGGCAGACCTCGGTGAGGTTGCCGGAGAATTCGCTCTCGAGCACGCCGTCTTCAACGCGACCGAAGTACACGTTGTCGTGGGCGCCGAACACGCCGAGGTCGGTGCCGCCGGCGTAGTCCTTATAGAAACGCACGCAACGGTAGCAGGCGATGCAGCGGTTCATCTCGTGGGAGATGAACGGGCCGAGGTCCTGGTTCTGGTGGGTACGCTTGGTGAAGCGATAGCGGCGCTCGTTGTGGCCGGTCATCACCGTCATGTCTTGCAGGTGGCAGTGACCGCCTTCCTCACAGACCGGGCAGTCGTGGGGGTGGTTGGTCATCAGCCATTCGACGACACTGGCGCGGAACGCCTTGGACTCATCATCGTCGATGGAAATCCAGGTGTTGTCGGTGGCTGGGGTCATGCAGGACATGACGATACGACCACGGGTGTCGTTTTCGTCGGTGTACTGCTTGACCGCGCACTGGCGACAGGCACCGACGCTACCGAGCGCGGGGTGCCAGCAGAAATACGGGATGTCGAGGCCGAGTGACAGACATGCCTGTAACAGGTTGTCTGCCCCATCGACTTCGAGCGCTTTGCCGTCTACGTGGATAGTGGCCATGGTTCAAAGTTCTTCGTTGGCCCGTTGTCAGCGGGCGTGGCTAATGGAATCTTGTTATTCATGTGCATCTACACAGCCATCAAGGCGTCCGCACATGAGAAAAGCGAAGGGCACGAACCCTTCGCTTCTTTAAGCGTTACGCACCGACCATGGTCGGTGATACCACCTGAGTGAGTTCGCCCGCGCGGGTTGGCGCGATGCCGGCCTCGAATTCATGGCGGAAGTATTTGATTGCGCTGCCCAACGGCTCCACGGCGCCCGGTGCGTGAGCACAGAAGGTCTTGCCTGGGCCGAGGAAACCGACCAGCCCGAGCAGGGTTTCGATGTCACCCTCGCGGCCTTCACCGTTTTCCAGGGCCATCAGCAGCTTGACGCTCCACGGCAGACCGTCACGGCACGGGGTGCAGAAGCCGCAGGATTCACGGGCAAAGAACTGCTCCATGTTGCGCAGCAACGAGACCATGTTCACCGTGTTGTCCACCGCCATCGCCAGGCCGGTCCCCATACGGGTGCCCACCTTGCCGATGCCTCCGGCATACATCTGTGCGTCGAGGTGCTCGGGCAGCAGGAAACCGGTGCCGGCGCCGCCTGGCTGCCAGGCTTTCAAGGTGTAGCCATCGCGCATGCCGCCGGCGTAGTCCTCGAACAGCTCGCGCGCGGTCACGCCGAACGGCAGCTCCCACAGGCCAGGGTTCTTGACCTTGCCGGAAAAGCCCATGAGCTTGGTGCCCATGTCTTCGCTGCCTTCACGGGCCAACGATTTGTACCAGTCCACGCCGTCGGCGATGATCGCCGGTACGTTGCACAGGGTCTCGACGTTGTTCACGCAGGTTGGCTTGCCCCACACGCCCACGGCGGCGGGGAAGGGCGGCTTGGAGCGCGGGTTGGCGCGGCGGCCTTCGAGGGAGTTGATCAGTGCGGTTTCTTCACCGCAGATATAACGCCCGGCGCCGGTGTGCACGAACAGCTCGAAGTCAAAACCCGAACCGAGGATGTTCTTGCCCAGCAGGCCCGCCGCCTTGGCTTCGGCCACGGCACGGTTGAGGTGCTTGGCGGCGGTGGTGTATTCACCGCGCAGGAAGATATAGCCACGGTAGGTTTTCAGCGCGCGGGCACTGATCAGCATGCCTTCGATCAGCAGATGGGGCAGTTGCTCCATCAGCATGCGGTCTTTCCAGGTGTTGGGCTCCATTTCATCCGCGTTGCACAGCAGGTAGCGGATGTTGATGGATTCGTCTTTGGGCATCAGGCCCCACTTCACGCCCGTGGGAAAACCTGCGCCGCCACGGCCTTTGAGGCCGGCGTCTTTCACGGTCTGGACGATGTCGTCCTGGGCCATGTCGGCGAAGGCTTTGCGCGCGGCTGCATAGCCGTTCTTGGCCTGGTACTCGTCGAGCCACACGGGCTCGCCGTCGTCACGCAAGCGCCAGGTCAGCGGGTGGGTCTCGGCCGAACGCTTAATCAGGTTGGCCGGGCCGAAGGAAGTCAGGGTCATGGGTAGCCCTCGAGCAATTGGGTCACGCCAGCAGGCTGCACGTCACCGAATGTGTCGTCGTCGATCATCAACGCCGGCGCCTTGTCGCAGTTGCCCAGGCAGCACACCGGCAGCAGCGTGAAGCGGCCGTCGGCGGTGGTCTGGCCCAGGCCGATGCCCAGCTTGGCCTGGATTTCGCTGACCACGGACTCGTGGCCACCGATGTAGCACACCATGCTGTCGCACACGCGAATGATGTGGCGGCCGACCGGCTGGCGGAAGATCTGGCTGTAGAACGTCGCCACCCCTTCAACGTCGCTGGCGGGGATGCCGAGGATCTCGCCGATGGCGTAGAGGGCGCCGTCCGGCACCCAGCCACGCTCCTTCTGGACGATCTTCAAGGCTTCGATCGACGCCGCGCGCGGGTCTTCGTAGTGATGCAGCTCGTGCTCGATGGCCGAGCGCTCGGTTTCACTCAAGGTGAAACGGTCTGTCTGGATAAGCGTGCTGTTCATGCTTAGCGGTCCACGTCGGCCATAACGAAATCGATACTACCCAGGTACGCAATCAAGTCCGCGACCATCTCGCCTTTGATCACCGAAGGGATCTGCTGCAAGTGCGGGAAGCTTGGGGTGCGAATCCGGGTGCGGTAGCTCATGGTGCCGCCATCGCTCGTCAGGTAATAACTGTTGATGCCCTTGGTCGCTTCAATCATCTGGAAGGACTCGTTGGCCGGCATCACCGGGCCCCACGAGACTTGCAGGAAGTGCGTGATCAGGGTTTCGATGTGCTGCAGCGTGCGCTCTTTGGGCGGCGGCGTGGTCAGCGGGTGATCCGCCTTGTACGGGCCGGCCGGCATGTTGCGCATGCACTGCTCGATGATCTTCAGGCTCTGGCGCATTTCTTCGACGCGCACGATGCAACGGTCGTAGGCATCGCCATTCGCGGCAGTCGGAATTTCGAATTCGAAGTTCTGGTAGCCCGAATACGGGCGCGCCTTGCGCAGGTCGAAATCGCAACCGGTGGAGCGCAAGCCGGCACCGGTGACGCCCCATTCCAGGGCCTCTTTGGTGTTGTACTGGGCCACACCGATGGTACGGCCCTTGAGGATGCTGTTATCCAGGGCGGCCTTCTGGTATTCGTCCAGGCGCTTGGGCATCCAGTCGATGAATTCCTTGACCAGGCGCTCCCAGCCGTTCGGCAGGTCGTGGGCCACACCGCCGATGCGGTACCAGGCCGGATGCAGGCGGAAACCGGTGACGGCTTCGATGACCTTGTAGGCACGCTGACGGTCGGTGAAGGTAAAGAACACCGGGGTCATGGCGCCGACGTCCTGGATATAGGTACCCAGGAACAGCAAATGGCTGGTGATGCGGAAGAACTCGGCCATCATGATGCGGATGGTGTCGACGCGGTCCGGTACCTTGATGCCGGCCAGCTTCTCCACCGAGAGCACGTACGGCAGGTTGTTCATCACGCCGCCGAGGTAGTCGATACGGTCGGTGTAGGGGATGAAGCTGTGCCACGACTGGCGCTCGGCCATCTTCTCGGCACCACGATGGTGGTAGCCGATGTCCGGGACGCAATCGACGATTTCTTCGCCGTCCAGTTGCAGGATGATACGGAAGGCACCGTGGGCCGAAGGGTGGTTCGGGCCCAGGTTGAGGAACATGTAGTCCTCGTTGGTGCCGGAACGCTTCATGCCCCAGTCTTCCGGACGGAAGCGCGCGGCCTCTTCTTCAAGCTGCTGCTTGGCGAGGGTCAGGCTGAACGGGTCGAATTCAGTGGCGCGGGCAGGGTAGTCCTTGCGCAGCGGGTGACCTTCCCAGGTCGGCGGCATCATGATGCGCGTCAGGTGCGGGTGGCCCGGGAAGTCGATACCGAACATGTCCCAGACTTCACGCTCGTACCAGCTGGCGTTCGGCCAGATCCCGGTCACGGTCGGCACGCTCAGGTCGCTCTCGCTCAGGGCGACCTTGATCATCACGTCGCTGTTACGTTCCAGCGACATCAAGTGGTAGAACACGGTGAAATCGGCGCCGCTCGGCAGGCCTTGGCGCTTGGTGCGCAGACGCTCGTCCACGCCATGCAGGTCATAGAGCATGACGTACGGCTTGGGCAGGTTGCGCAGGAAGCTCAGGACTTCGACAAGCCTGGCACGCGCCACCCACAGCACCGGCATACCGGTGCGTGTGGCCTGGGCGGTGAAGGCGTCAGGGCCAAAACGGTTATTGAGTTCGACGACCACATCCTGGTCGTCTGCCTTATAAGGCGGGATGTACAGAGCACTGCCTGTAGTCATGGTTTTTTATCGCTTTCGGTCAACGTAAAGAATGAAGCCAGGTTTTCGTTCTATAAAAGAAGCGGGCTGGATCAGACTTCGTCGGGGCTGCGCAGGTTGGTGACTGCGATTCGCTGTTCGCGGCGCTGTTCCTTTTGGGACGGCATCTCGGCGCGGTACACGCCTTGATCACCGACGACCCAGGACAGCGGGCGACGCTCCTTGCCAATCGATTCCTGCAACAGCATCAAGCCTTGCAGGAAAGCTTCGGGGCGGGGCGGGCAGCCAGGCACGTAGACGTCCACGGGCAGGAACTTGTCCACCCCTTGAACGACCGAGTAGATGTCGTACATGCCACCGGAGTTGGCGCACGAGCCCATGGAGATTACCCATTTGGGTTCGAGCATTTGCTCATAGAGACGCTGGATGATCGGCGCCATCTTGATAAAGCAGGTACCGGCGATAACCATGAAATCCGCCTGGCGCGGCGAGGCCCGGATGACTTCGGCGCCAAAGCGCGCGATGTCGTGGGGCGCCGTGAAGGCGGTGGTCATTTCCACGTAGCAGCACGAAAGGCCGAAGTTGTACGGCCACAGGGAGTTTTTACGCCCCCAGTTGACCGCGCCACTCAGCACGTCTTCCAGCTTGCCCATGTAGATGTTCTTGTGGACTTGGTCTTCTAACGGGTCGGAAACGGTTTCCCGTTCGCCGATGGGGTACTGCTCGTTAGGAGCATCCGGGTCGATCCTGGTGAGATTGTATTGCATCGCCAAAGCCTCATTGTTTCAGCTTCGCTTGCCGCTTGCGACGAGCTTCCGGAGCCCAGTCAAGGGCGCCCACTCGGAACAGGTAGACAAGACCTGCCAACAGAATTGCTATGAAAACGAGAGCTTCGACGAATCCGGTCCAGCCGCTTTCGCGAACGGACACAGACCAGGCAAAGAGAAAGAGGGCTTCGATATCGAAGATCACGAAGAGCATCGCGACCAGATAGAATTTGGCTGAGAGCCGCAAGCGGGCGCCACCTGTAGGTAGCATGCCGGACTCGAACGGTTCGTTTTTGCTGCGGCCCCAGGCTTTTGACCCGAGGAGGCTGGAGACGCCGAGCATGAAAGCGCAAAGGCCTACAACACCGAGGAGGAAAATGGCAAAGCCCCAGTTGTGGGCCATGAGTCCTGTCGCGTCGGTCATGCTGGAAATCCTTAACAGAGAGCAAAGGTCTCTGAGCTCGAAAAAGTAACGATGCAGTGACGATATGTCGCACTGCAATCAATCGCGGTGATTTTATGGCTAAACACCGGGCAAGTAAAATTCCTGTGGCGAAATTATTCGATGGAATAAGCACATAGTGCACCGTTGTGGGGCTGTAGCCCTTGCAGCATGGGCATTAGCCGGCTTTTGAACAATTGCGTTTTGTTTGACCGGTAAGAAAGTTTTCATGGTTTAAATGATAATGAATATTGTTTGCGCAGGGTTTAAGCGAATGTTTCTCGTGTGGCGGGGGAAGTTGCCGTTACTTGTGTGATTGTCGCCGGTTGATGGAACGGATTTTGTAACCGATTTATCTGCAGCGAATAGCGCTCTGGATCAAGGTTTTGCACAAAATCTTCAGGCTCATCGCATTCCAATGTGGGAGGGGGCTTGCCCCCGATGGCCATAGGTATCTACACAACTTTGGCGTGGTCCTGAACCTGTGGCGGCCCAAGAGCCGAAGCCTCTCTAACTGACGCCCCGCGACCAAAATGTGGGAGGGGGCTTGCTCCCGATGGCGGCCTCAGGGCCGACCAGGATGTTGGATCAGAGCGAGTACATATCCGTTGCTGCGGTAACGGCGGCTTAGGGTTCCGCCCTGACGGCGGGTCACTTTGGAAAAGAGCCCCAAAGTAACCAAAGGGCTCTTGCCCCACCACTCGGCACCTCGCCTAGGCTCGGTGTGCCCGTAATCCGACAGTGATTTGGGGGGCCGCCGCCACGCGCCATCCATGGCGCGGGGCGGCTAAACCGGCATCCCTGCCGGTTTACCCCCCAAATCACTATCGAATTGCGGCCAGCGTGGTTTAACGGGGCGCTTAAGATCAAGAGCAAGAGCAAGATCAAGAGCGACTCGCTTCGCATCGTGGTTACCGTAGGCTGCTACAAAGTTGTGTAGATACCTATGCCCCGATGGCGGTGGATCAGCAACAGATGTGCTGACTGACACTCAGCAATCGGGAGCAAGCCCCCTCCCACATTTGATTTTGGGTGTGACTGAAACAAAAAAAACGCCCCGAACCAGTCGGGGCGTGATGTTGTGCGGCACTGCGGTTAGGTCTTCCCTGGGGCCGCAGTGGCCGGGTACTCAGTCACTCAGTGGAACTGCTCTTCTTCGGTTGAACCGGTCAGCGCAGTCACGGACGAGGTGCCGCCCTGGATCACGGTGGTCATGTCGTCGAAGTAGCCGGTGCCCACTTCCTGCTGGTGCGCCACGAACGTGTAGCCTTTGGCGGCGTCAGCGAACTCCTGCTCCTGCAGCTTCACGTAGGCGGTCATGTCGTTGCGGGCGTAGTCGTGCGCCAGGTTGAACATGCTGTGCCACATGTTGTGAATGCCGGCCAGGGTGATGAACTGGTGCTTGTAGCCCATGGCCGACAGTTCACGCTGGAACTTGGCGATGGTCGCGTCGTCCAGGTTCTTCTTCCAGTTGAAGGAAGGCGAGCAGTTGTAGGACAGCAGCTGATCCGGGTATTCCTTCTTGATCGCTTCGGCGAAGCGGCGTGCTTCGTCCAGGTCCGGCTTGGCGGTTTCGCACCAGATCAGGTCGGCGTACGGTGCGTAGGCCAGGCCGCGAGCGATCGCCTGGTCGAGACCGGCGCGTACTTTGTAGAAGCCTTCCTGGGTGCGTTCGCCGGTGACGAATGGCTGGTCGTACGGGTCGCAGTCCGAGGTCAGCAGGTCGGCGGCGTTGGCATCGGTGCGCGCCAGGATGATGGTCGGCGTACCGGCAACGTCAGCGGCCAGGCGGGCAGCGGTCAGCTTCTGTACAGCTTCCTGGGTCGGAACCAGTACTTTGCCGCCCATGTGGCCGCATTTCTTCACTGACGCAAGCTGGTCTTCGAAGTGCACGCCGGCGGCGCCCGCCTCGATCATGCTCTTCATCAGCTCGTAGGCGTTGAGTACGCCACCGAAACCGGCTTCAGCGTCAGCCACAATCGGCGCGAAGTAGTCGATGTAGCCTTCGTCGCCCGGGCCTTTACCGGCTTTCCACTGGATCTGGTCGGCGCGACGGAACGCGTTGTTGATGCGCTTGACCACGGTTGGCACCGAGTCCACCGGGTACAGCGATTGGTCGGGGTACATGGATTCAGCGGAGTTGTTATCCGCTGCCACTTGCCAGCCGGACAGGTAGATCGCCTGGATGCCGGCTTTTACCTGTTGCACTGCCTGGCCGCCAGTGAGGGCGCCCATGCAGTTGACGAAATCTTTGTCGGGACGGAAGGACGGCTTGGCGCCTTGGGTGACCAGGTTCCACAGCTTCTCGGCGCCGAGTTTTGCAAAGGTGTGCTCGGGTTGGACCGAGCCACGCAGGCGGACGACGTCAGCAGCGGAATAAGCGCGGGTCACGCCTTTCCAGCGTGGGTTTTCAGCCCAGTCTTTCTCAAGGGCTGCAATTTGCTGTTCACGTGTCAGTGCCATGTAGATAAACCTCGTCGTCGCGTCTTGTAGGGTTCGAAGGCCCTTGCCAGGGCCCCTGATAAGCGGGAGCGAGGCCATCATGCACAGCCTTTTTGAGGGCGTCAAATGTTTTGTAGTGCTTTTTTTCAGGCACTACATATTTGTTCCGGGACGACTCGACGGTCAGTTTTTGGTGCTTCAGTTCAGCGTGTCGACCTTGACCCGCAAAGTCAGGTCATCGCGGCCCTGAGTAGAGTAGCTGCGGGTTGTAGAGGATTTGTCGGCTTGGGTTTCGCGGTTGACGCCGGCCAGGGAGATCCATTCACCGAGGCGCCCGCTGACGCTTGTGTCGGTACTTTGCACGTTCACTACATCGGGACGTTCCTGGCTCATGCGGTCACGGTTGGTACTGATGGCGAGGTGAACGGTCTCGCCGGTGACGCTGGCGGTCACGTAAAAACCCTGGGTGACGTTGCGATACTGGGTCTGGTTCTGCAGGCGCCCGTAGCTGTCCTGCTGGGTGGTGGTCAGCGGTACGCTCTGGCCGACCTGGATCAGCGCGGGTACGCCTTCGCTGGCCTGGATCTGCTGGATGCCGCCGTCGCGGCTGGTAGTGCCGTAGCTGATGATGCGGGTCTGGCTGTCGCCGCTGTTCTGCTGGTTGTTCTCGTTGGTGTCGACGGTGATCAGCAGGCGTTTGGCGGGGGTGTCGAGTTGAGAGAGCAGGGTGCGCAGGTCCTGGATCTTGCCGGGGTCGGCGTTAATGATCAGTTGATTGCCATAGGCACTCACGGTGCCGTCCTTGCCGATGAAGTTCTGCGCCACGGGCAGCAGGTCGGCGCTGGTGCGGTTGCTCAGGTTGACCACTTCGGTGTCGGCTATGGCCGATGCGCTGGCGGCCAGGAGGAGGGCGGTGAGCAGGGTGCGTAGGGACATGTCCGTTATCTCTGCGAGTCAAAGGCTGGATAGTGCCAGTTTGTCGGCCCGGCGGGTCGCAAGTTGAATACTAGACGGCAAAATGCCCTGGCTGGCAGGGCATTTTGGGGTGTGGCTGGGATAGCTATCGGGGGCAAGCCCCCTCCCACATTTTGACCGAGTACATCCTTTGGAATGCGGTCAAGTGTGGGAGGGGCTTGCCCCCGATAGCAGCGACGCGGTCTGGAATCAGCCCTCGCGCACCATATCAACATGCGGAATCCCGACTTCAAGGAATTCATCGCTGACGATCTTGAAACCCAGCCGCTCATAAAACGGCGCCGCGTATACCTGCGCACTGAGGAACTGCCGGGTCTGGCCACGCTTCTCGGCTTGGCCGATCACCGCTTCCATCAGCTTGTCGCCGACTTTAAGCCCGCGCCAGTCCTTGAGCACCGATACGCGTCCGATCTCGCCGCTGGGCAGCAAGCGAGCGGTGCCAATCGGAAAGTCGCCTTCGAAGGCCAGGAAATGCATTGCGCCGGCGTCGTCCGCGTCCCACTCCAGCTCAGGTGGGACCGATTGTTCAGCGATAAATACCGCTTCACGAATGCGCCGAATCTCGTCGATATCCTTTCGCCAGTCCGCGACACTTACGTGAATCTTATTCATCCGCAAACCCCAGGCTGCCTTGCTTGACCAGTTCGCACAGCAGGTCGCGACCGTCTTCGTCCGCCAGCCAAACGCCCAGATTTTCGTTGTGCAGGGCGTCTGCCGAGCACACCAGTTTCAACAGTTCGCGCAGTTTGCCCGGCAGGTAACGGCTCTGGCCGCTGGCGAACAGCAGCACATCGTCGTCCACTTCCGACCAGGCCAGGCGCGCGCTCGGGTTGCGTACCAGGATCGCGCCGTCTTGCAGGCTGCTGATGAAATCGTCCTCGCCCAACTCTTCGCCCGCCACCAGCTCCGGGTAGCGCGGTTCAGTCATGAACTGGCCGAACCAGGTCAGCAGCATGCGCTCGTCGCTCATGTGCTCGGCCAGCAGGCTCTTGAGGCGGTCCAGGGCGTCGCTCTGGATCTGGTGCGGGTCGCTGACCGGCTGGGCGTCTGCGTCGGTGTAGCGCTCTTCGTCGGTCAGGTACTGGCTGAGGAAGTCGGTGAAGTGGGTCAGCACTTCGGCGGCGCTTGGGGCGCGAAAGCCCACCGAGTAAGTCATGCAGTCGTCTTCGGCGATGCCGAAGTGCGCCAGGCGCGGCGGCAGGTACAGCATGTCGCCCGGCTCGAGCACCCACTCGGCGCTTTCTTCGAAGTCGGCGAGGATGCGCAGGTCGGCGTGCTGCAGCAGCGCGCTTTCAGAGCTGCACATCTGGCCGATCTTCCAATTGCGCTTGCCCTGGGCTTGCAGCAGGAACACATCGTAGTTGTCGAAGTGCGGACCGACGCTGCCACCCGGCGCGGCGAAGCTGATCATCACATCGTCGATGCGCCAGCTTGGCAGGAAGCGGAAATGCTCGAGCAATTCGGCAACTTCCGGCACGAACTGGTCGACCGCCTGCACCAGTAGGGTCCACTCGCGCTCGGGCAGGGTGCTGAAAGCGTCTTCGGCGAACGGGCCGCGACGCAGTTCCCACGGACGCTCGCCGTGTTCGATCACCAGGCGCGATTCGACTTCCTCTTCCAGCGCCAGGCCGGCCAGTTCGTCGGCGTCGATCGGGCTTTCGAAATCGGGGATGGCCTGGCGGATCAGCAGCGGTTTTTTCTGCCAGTAGTCGCGCAGAAATTCCCGTGCCGTGATGCCGCCCAGAAGTTGAAGAGGGATATCAGGATTCATGTGTAACCTATTGAAAAAAAGCACTTTTAAGACAGGAATAAAAACGCCCGGCGCGGCCGGGCGTCTCAAAGGGTCGTGCGACGGTCAGATGCGCTTGGCTTGCTCTACAGCGTTACCGATGTAGTTGGCCGGGGTGAGCAGTTTCAGCTCGGCCTTGGCAGCGGCTGGCATATCCAGGCCATCGATGAAAGTTTGCAGCGCGTCGGAGGTGATCCCCTTGCCGCGCGTCAACTCTTTGAGCTTCTCGTAGGGGTTTTCGATGTTATAGCGGCGCATCACGGTCTGGATCGGCTCGGCCAGCACTTCCCAGCAGGCGTCCAGGTCAGCGGCGATTTTCTGCTCGTTGAGTTCCAGCTTGCTGATGCCTTTGAGGCTGGCTTCGTACGCGATCACGCTGTGAGCAAAGCCCACGCCGAGGTTGCGCAGTACGGTGGAGTCGGTCAGGTCGCGCTGCCAGCGCGAGATCGGCAGCTTGCTGGCCAGGTGCTGGAACAAGGCGTTGGCGATGCCCAGGTTGCCTTCGGAGTTTTCGAAGTCGATCGGGTTGACCTTGTGCGGCATGGTCGACGAACCGATTTCACCGGCAATGGTGCGCTGCTTGAAGTAGCCCAGGGAGATGTAGCCCCAGATATCGCGATCGAAGTCGATCAGGATGGTGTTGAAGCGCGCGATTGCGTCGAACAGCTCGGCAATGTAGTCGTGGGGTTCGATCTGCGTGGTGTAGGGGTTGAAGCCCAGGCCCAGCTCGTCTTCGATGAAGGCGCGGGCGTTGGCTTCCCAGTCGATCTCGGGGTAGGCCGACAGGTGGGCGTTGTAGTTGCCCACGGCACCGTTGATTTTGCCCAGCAATGGCACGGCGGCGACTTGAGCGATCTGACGCTCCAGGCGGTACACCACGTTGGCCAGTTCTTTGCCCAGGGTGGTCGGCGAGGCCGGCTGGCCGTGGGTGCGCGAGAGCATCGGCACGGCGGCGAAACGGATCGCCAGCTCGCGGATGGCCTCGGCGGTCTGGCGCATCAGCGGCAGCATCACCTCATCACGGCCTTCGCGCAGCATCAGCGCGTGGGACAGGTTGTTGATGTCCTCGCTGGTGCAGGCAAAGTGGATGAACTCGCTGACCTGGGCCAGTTCCGGCAGCTTGGCCGCCTGCTCCTTGAGCAGGTACTCGATGGCTTTGACGTCGTGGTTGGTGGTGCGCTCGATCTCTTTCACACGCTCGGCGTGCTCCAGGGAGAAGTTTTCCGCCAGGGTGTTCAAGACAGCGTTGGCCTCGGCGGAAAACGCCGGCACTTCGCTGATGGCGGGGTGAGCGGCCAGGCGCTGGAGCCAGCGCACTTCAACTAGGACACGGGCACGGATCAGGCCGTACTCGCTGAAAATAGGGCGCAGGGCCTGGGTTTTGCCGGCGTAGCGGCCGTCAACAGGGGAAACCGCAGTGAGCGAAGAAAGCTGCATGGGGTGTTCTCGGACAGTCGGGCAACGAAATGGGGCGCGTATCATACATGAAAACATTCGCCGGTCCGTCGCCAACTGACCGGCGTATTACGCGTAACAGCTTGAAAAAGGTCTGCTGGTGCGACTTATTCGTTGCGCATCAACGGGTAAAGCTCTTTGAGCAATTTGCGCCGGCTGATCACCAGTTGCCAGCGATGGCCACCCAACTGGCGCCACAACCGCGCCGAACGAATACCCGCCAGCAGCAGGGCGCGGATTTTCGAGGCGTTGTTCGGTTGCTGCAGGTTGCGCATGTCGCCGTGCACCTGGATGCGCTGGCGCAAGGTGCTCAGGGTGTCCTGGTACAGCGCGCCACAGGCGGCGATCACGTTCTCGTGGGCCGGGCCGAAGTGCTCCACCTGAGACTGGATCTGCGGCAGGCGCTTGCCAATGGTTTCCAGCAGGTCGTCGCGCTTGGCCAATTGACGCTCCAGGCCGAGCATCGACAGGGCGTAGCGCAAGGGTTCGCGCTGCAGGGTGCTGGGGTCGCGCTCCAGGGCGCCGATCAGGGCGCGGTAACCTTCACGCAGCGCCAAGTCGTCGCCACCGTAGACTTCCAGGGTGTCCTTGGGGTCGCGGATCAGCAGGCTGCCGAGCATGCAGGTCAGGCCCGCCTCGGTGACCTGGCCGGTCTTGGCGATCTTGTCCACCAGCACCGCTGCAAGGAAAACCCCGCCCAGCGCGGTCAATTGCTCCTGGGTCGGGCTCATGCCGGGTTGCTCCAGGCTTGCGCAACTTCAATCACGCCGCCGCCCAAGCAGACTTCGCCGTCATAGAACACCACGGATTGACCAGGGGTGACTGCGCGCTGCGGGTCATCGAAGGTGGCACGGTAGCCGGTAGCGGTTTTTTCCAGGGTGCAGGGCTGGTCGCTCTGGCGATAGCGCACTTTGGCGGTCAGGCGGCGCGGTGTGCTCAGGTCGATGGGGTTGACCCAATAGATTTCTGAAGCGAGCAGGGCGCCGGAGAACAGCAAGGGGTGCTCATTGCCTTGGCCGACGACCAGCACATTGTTTTCCAGGTCCTTGACCAGCACGTACCACGGTTCTTCGCCGGCATCTTTCAAGCCGCCGATGCCCAGGCCCTGGCGCTGACCAATGGTGTGGTACATCAGACCGTGGTGGCGGCCGATCACTTCACCATCGGTGGTCTTGATCTCGCCCGGTTGTGCCGGCAGGTATTGCTTGAGGAAGTCGCTGAAGCGGCGCTCGCCGATAAAGCAGATCCCGGTGGAATCCTTCTTCTTGGCAGTGGCCAGGCCGTGTTGCTCGGCGATCCTGCGCACTTCGGGCTTTTCCAGCTCGCCCACCGGGAACAGGGTCTTGGCGATCTGTTCACCGCCGACGGCGTGCAGGAAGTAGCTCTGGTCCTTGTTCGGGTCCAGGCCCTTGAGCAGTTCGGTGCGGCCATCGATATCGCGGCGGCGCACATAGTGGCCGGTGGCAATCAGATCGGCGCCGAGCATCATGGCGTAGTCGAGGAACGCCTTGAACTTGATCTCGCGGTTACACAGGATGTCCGGGTTCGGCGTGCGCCCGGCCTTGTATTCGGCCAGGAAGTGCTCGAACACATTGTCCCAGTACTCGGCGGCGAAGTTGGCGGTGTGCAGCTTGATACCGATCTTGTCGCACACGGCCTGGGCGTCCGCAAGGTCGTCCATTGCGGTGCAGTATTCCGTTCCATCGTCTTCTTCCCAGTTCTTCATGAACAGGCCTTCCACCTCATAACCCTGCTCCATGAGCAGAACGGCGGAAACGGAAGAATCCACGCCGCCGGACATGCCGACGATGACGCGCTTCTTTTGTGTGTCAGAAGGGGCTGGATCACGCATAGGGTTTCAACGGGTGTCTTGAAAAAGGACGCGATTCTAGCAGGCCTGGGCCCGCAAGGCTAAAGAGAAGGACGGATCAATTCCAGGCTGTGACGCTGGCCGGCCAGATAATCATCGATACACCGGATGATCAGCTCGCTGCGCCAGTCGTCGCGCAGTTCCATCAGTTCGTCACGGGTCAGCCAGCGGGCGCGCAGGATGCCTTCGTCGAGTTGGTACTCCGGGTGGTGTTTCAGGGCCTTGGCGATGAAGCAGACCCGTTGATAGGTCACGCCATTGCTCGGGGCTGTGTACAGGTAGATGCCGACGATACCGGTGGCTTCGACGTCCCAGCCGGTTTCCTCGAGGGTTTCACGCACCGCGGCTTCGGTCAGGGTTTCGTTCGGGTCGAGATGGCCGGCCGGCTGATTGAGCACAGCGCGACCGCCCTTGAGTTCCTCGACCATCAGGAAACGGCCATTGTCTTCGACGATCGTGGCGACGGTGATGTGGGGGAGCCAGGTCATGAAAGCCTCTCGATTCAGGATACAACCCGCTCTTCAAGCAGAATTGCGGTCAGTGTGGGAGGGGGCTTGCTCCCGATAGCGGTATGTCAGCCAGTACATTGGCGGCTGACACGCCGCGATCGGGGCAAGCCCCCTCCCACATTTGGATTCGGTTTCTTCAGAGCTGATGCATAAGCAATCTGCATGATACATCTGACATTTTATGATTTTACCGATTTCAGCGCATGGCGCAGCTTATCTCTCCAGGACTATCAGTTTGGAGAGTGTCATGAACCCGGTTGCTCATAAACGCTACCAAGTGCGCCTCACATCGCCGCTGCCCATAACCTTCATTCTGCTGTGGAGTTCCGGCTACATCGGCGGTGCGTTCGGTGTGCGTTATGGCGAGCCCTTCACCATGACGTTCTATCGATTTGCCTTGGCTGCCCTTGTGTTCCTGGGGGTGGCGCTCGTCATCAAGGCGCAGTGGCCCCGGCGGCTTACGCCTTACCTTCATGCGGCGGCAGTCGGCCTGCTTTTGCAAGCCCTGCAATTCGGCGGTCTCTACACCGGGATAAGTCAGGGCGTCCCAGCTGGGCAGGCGGCGTTGATCGTCGGGCTGATGCCGGTGTTCGTCGTGATCGGTGCCTATTTCTGCTTGGGTGAACAATTGAGTTGGCGCGATCTGCCGGGTTCGATCCTGGGTGTTGGCGGCGTGGCCATCGTCGTGGCCAGCAGTTTTTTTGGCTCCGAGGCGTCAGTTGGCGGTTACGGCGCGGTGGGCTTAGCGCTATTGGGTATCACGCTTGGCACGCTCTATCAGAAGCGTTTTCTTGGCGGGGTGAATCTATGGGTGGGTTGTTTCATACAGATGGTTACCGCGTCACTGGTCATGTTGCTGTTGGCATATACCACCGAAACCATGCAGGTGACTGAGTGGGCTCCGTTCGCAGCATCGGTAGCCTGGATCACGCTGATGAACTCCGTGGGTGCGCTGACGCTGCTCTATTTGATGATTCGGCGCGGGGAGGCGAGCAAAGCGACGAACTTGTTTCATGTGATTCCAGCGGTCACGCAGATTATGGCGTCGTTGGTGTTGGGTGAGGTGCCGAGTATTGTGGCAATAGTGGGGTTTATTGTTTCGGGGGCTGGGGTTTATTTAATGAATCATTCGCGAACGAAGTGAGCTACTCATTATTTAAACCGGCCTATCAGGAGAATAATAATGTCTAACATCGAGATAACTGATAAAAAGCTATTTGACAATGAAATACGTCGTATTGGAGGTGGGTTGTATGTTGACAAGCTCGATGCTCTAATTTTCAAGCCTTACGATATTGATGGGCGCAAGGGCGTTTCAATATTTTATCTTTATGATGCGCGGATTAATGCGAAAGGACCAGTTGCTGCGTTGATTCGTTACGCCGGTGGAGCTCTAACGCCAAGGCATAGACATTTGGGTTGGGAGTTAATATTGGTGGTTGATGGTGAGCTTGTTGATGATAGAGGCCGACATGCTAAAGGAGCATTACAAATATACCCGCCTGGGTCTACACACCAACTTTCCTCTCCATCAGGTTGCACGTTTCTTGTGGTTTGGGAGCAGTCGGTTAAGCCTGCGCCGGATCAGGATGCAGAGGCTGCAGTATGAAAGTTGTAAGCGAGCGACAGGCGGCAGAGCTAATTGAAGATGGATGGACAATCATACCGGGAGGGTTTGGTAGTTGTGGACATCCTGATGGGCTTACTCGGGCAATCAGCGATCGTTTCAAGCGGGAAGGACGGCCTCGTAATCTTGGCCTGCTCTTTGCCTCCGCTGCTGGAGATCTTAACGGAAGGGGCGTGGACATTTTAGCCCAGAGTGGCTTGGTCGCTAAGGCCATTGGAGGATTCTGGGGGCTTGTACCGCAATTGGGAAATATGGCGCGCCAAGGGGAGATAGAGGCACATAACTGGCCGCAAGGCGTGATCAGCCAGCTATTTCGTGCGATCGCGGCGAAGAAACCTGGTGTGATCTCGAATATAGGCCTCCATACCTTCGTTGATCCCGACCACCAAGGTGCGCGCTTGAATCAACGAGCGGAATGCACGCTGGTTCAGAAGATCGTTATTAACGGAAACTCAACGCTTTTTTTTCCCGCACTTAATGTTAATTGTGCGTTATTGAGAGGGACGTTTTGTGACCCTTTAGGAAATATTTCGATGGAGCGGGAAGTGTCTTATAGCGATGCGCTCGCGCAGGCAATGGCAGTCAAGAACAGCGGTGGCATAGTGATTGTGCAGGTTGAAAGCTTGGTAGGGTTGCATGATATTGAGCCGCAAGATGTAAAAATACCCGGAATATTGGTCGATTATGTGACGGTGTCGCGCCCTGATGAGCATCCTCAAACTTATGGTGAGGCGCATAATTCAACATTTACACGTCCGGGAGTGCTCATTCCCAGTGTAAGTACGATTTCATGCGCTGAAAGAATAATTGCCAAAAGAGCCTTACAGGAAATTCGGTACGCAAATGCGCGCGTTATCAATCTTGGCATCGGTATACCGGTGGCCGTCGGCCAGATAGCTGAAGAATTGGGCTGTGCGGATCTAATGAGCTTTACCGTTGAATCTGGTGTTATAGGTGGTAGGCCTGCACGTGGATTGTCGTTTGGGGCCAGTTATCGTCCAGTCAGTATTATTGAGCAGGCGGCGTTGTTTGATTTTTATGAGGGCGGTGGGATTGATGTGGCGTGCTTGGGCTTTGCTGAAATGGATAGCTTTGGCAATGTCAATGTTTCGAAGTTCGGCCGTAGGCTACAAGGTGCGGGCGGTTTCATCAATATCTCTCAGTCAGCTCGATATGTCATTTTCTGCGGAACTTTTACAGCGATAGGATTGGTGCTGGGTATAAGTGAAGGGAAGCTGCGCATAGTCCGGGAAGGTCGTGTAAATAAATTTGTTCGTCAAGTCTCGCATATAACTTTTAATGGCGCCTACTCTCAATCATTGGGCCAAAAAGTTATATTTATCACGGAGCGAGCTGTTTTTGCATTAAGAGATGGGGTGGTGTATCTAGAGGAAGTTGCTCCAGGTATAAGTGTCGAGCAAGAAATTATGCCCTTCATAGAAGGCGGGTTTGTAGTGTCGGGCACTTGCAAGTCTATGTCGGATGATGTTTTTTCGATGTAAGTGTTCGCTCGGGGCTGTAGCATAATAAAATATTTCATACGGAAAACCGTGGGAGGTTGTTATGGCTGACAAGGTGATTACGGTAATCGGGGGTGGCGCTTCAAGCGTCTCCTTTGTCTATACGGTCTTAAATGGCTTAGGGAGATATGGCTGTCATTCGGATGTGTCGATATTCTTGGTAGACAGGCAGTTTCAATGTGGTCGCGGGCTTGCCTATTCTGAAGACTGCAGGACAAATATTTTAAATACGCGAGCGGAATTCATTTCGCCTTTTCCTGATCAGTCTGGGCATTTCTATCGCTGGTTATTAGCTAATCGTGAGATTTGGGAAGATGATTTCAGTGATGTTGAGTTGTGTCCGGAGGCGTTCCTACCTCGACCCTTGTTTGGTTTATATCTTGCGCACATGATTCAGCTCCTAGTCAAAAAAGCGGTAGAGCTCGGGTGTCAGTTGATTCCGGTGCGCGACGAGGTCGTCAACATGAGCTTTTCACATGACGGCAGGGTCGTAGTTTCAACGAAGGGGAATCTCTCGTTCCCTAGCGATCATGTAGTATTGAGCTGTGGTAACGCGTGTAGCTTGGAATACCAACACCTTACTACTATGAAAGGCTTTTTCTGCAGCCCTTATCCAATTAAACGCACATGCAGGCTGATTCAAAAGCAAGCGAGTGTTGCGATTGTTGGATCGAGATTGAGTGCTATCGATGCGGTGATAGGTCTTACTGCTAATGGCCATGAAGGGCCCATTACGTTGCATTCGCGCACGGGAGCCCTGCCAAGTGTCAGAGGAACTCAGGGGCGCTATAAGCCGGTGATACTGACACCGGAAACTGTTAGATCTTGTATCTCTCAAACTGGGGTGGTGCGACTTGAAGATGTGCTTCGTTGGACGATGCAGGAGTTGGCCTTGGAGGGCAAGCCGATATGCAGGCCTGACTGGTCAACAAAATGTTCTCAACGTCCAGCAGTAGAATTTCTTGAAGCGGAAATAGCTGCTGCCCATCATCCTCGATTTTGGCAATCTGTTCTTTATTCCACAAATGCCGTACTTGATTTGATATGGCCTGCAATGCCGGATGAAGATAAAAAGATATTCTTGGGTTACTCGAGTTGGTGGATGGCTTACCGTGTCTCTATTCCGGTTGAAAATGCGTTAAAGATTAAGTCATTACTTGAATCTGGGCAACTATCAATCATTAAGGGTGAGCTTGAGGCAATTGAGTGCGATGGGCGTTTTGTTTTGCAAGTGGCTAATCAGTCAGATAGAAGTTTCCATACCTACGATTCCGTTGTGGTGGCTACAGGCACGCCCCGTGATGTGACCAAGTTTGATAACCCATTGGTGCAACATATTCTTGAGCGGGGAATAGCGTGTGCGGACCCATTCGGCGGGGTGAAGGTATCCGCTGAGTCGGGCGGCTTAATAAATCAGTTAGGGCATGTGGATGACAGAATCATTGTTTTGGGAGAGCTGACAAGTGGTGCGTTCTTTTTTACCAGCGCTTTAGAGATAAATGCTCGTCATTCGGCGACGCGAGCAGAGTACATTCTGGCGAAATTGGCGCTGACTTCCGATACGCACGTGAATACGTTCGGTGCTCGATTGTCGGCATAGGATGACAGACGATTCTTTTTTTAAACATTTTCAGGATGTTTTCATACATGGAGTTAGCTTGTACCTAGCCGAATAGCTAGTGGCGAGTAAAGCGTTGATTTGCCACAATCGGAAGACCAGTTTCGATCGGTGGCGTGCCATGAGAGTCAATCTTGATGTTCAGTCGTTGCGAAGTTTTATCAAAGTAGGCGAGACCAAAAGCTTTACGCGCGCAGCCGAAGCGTTAAGCTTGACCCAACCCGCTATTAGTCAGCAAATCAAACGATTAGAGGATCTATTGGGTGTTGAGTTGTTTGTAAGAGAAAATCGACAGGTATTACTGACCGTGGAAGGAGAAAGGCTTTTTGGTTATGCGAAGGATATTGTTATTTGTAACGATAAAGTCGGTGCGCTATTTGAGAGAGCCGAAAAGCGAGAAATACTCATAGTGGGCATGCCAGAGCATTTTTGTGAGAAGGTGCTCCCTAAGATTATTTCCAGCATGGCTACTCACTTTCCAAAAATACAAATGGTGGTCAAGGTTGCTAGATCCGGCTTGCTATTGGATGCGATAATTGAGGGAAAGATTGATCTGTGCCTCGTGATAGACGAACTGGAAAAAATGCATGAGCAACCGTGGCATGCGTTATCGGTCAGGTGGTTTGCCAGCGATAGTGTTGACATGGTCGATAAACCACATGATATTCCGCTCGCCTTGTTCAAGCCGCCTTGTGGATTTCGCAGTCTTGCGATCCGAAGTCTGGAGGAGCGCGGCATTAAATGGCATTGCGTTTATGAGTCAGAGGACTTGATATCGTTGCGTTCTGCAGTGCAGGCCGGAGTTGGGATCACATTGCTTCCGTTTGTCGCGCAGGTATCGGGTTTAAAGAGTCTTGAAGGCATTTCCAGTTTGCCCGTGCTACCTCAGTTTGCCGTGATGCCAAAAGAACGAGCGGGTTGGAATCCCGTTTACAGGCGTGAGGTGCTTGAGTTGATTCGCTCCGTATGGGTTGCAGAGTACGTCAATGCTTCCCTATGACTAAAGTCTCACTCGCCGAAGACACAAACCCCGGCACTCGGCCGGGGTTTGTGGTATCGCTTTACAACCTTACTTCAACTTGGCAATCGCCGCATTCAGCGTGTTGCTTGGGCGCATGGCCTTGCTGGTCAGCTCCGGGTTCGGTGCGTAGTAGCCGCCGATGTCCACTGGCTTGCCCTGTACGGCGTTGAGCTCGGCAACGATGGTTGCTTCGTTCGCGGCCAGGGTCTTGGCCAGTTCGCCGAACTGCGCTTGCAGTGCCGTGTCTTCGGTCTGGGCGGCCAGGGCCTGGGCCCAGTACAGCGCCAGGTAGAAGTGGCTGCCGCGGTTGTCGATGTTGCCGACTTTGCGCGAGGGCGATTTGTTGTTATCGAGGAACTGGCCAGTGGCCTGGTCCAGGGTCTTGGACAGGACCAGGGCTTTCGGGTTGTTGTACGTCACGCCCAGGTGCTCGAGGGACGCGGCCAGGGCCAGGAACTCGCCCAGGGAATCCCAGCGCAGGAAGTTTTCTTCCAGCAGCTGCTGCACGTGTTTCGGCGCCGAGCCGCCGGCGCCGGTTTCGAACAGGCCGCCGCCGTTCATCAGCGGCACGATCGACAGCATCTTGGCGCTGGTGCCCAGCTCCATGATCGGGAACAGGTCGGTCAGGTAGTCGCGCAGTACGTTACCGGTCACCGAGATGGTGTCCAGGCCTTTGCGGGTGCGTTCCAGGGTGAACTTCATCGCGTCAACCGGGGCCATGATGCGGATGTCCAGGCCTTCGGTGTTGTGGTCTTTCAGGTAAGCCTGAACTTTCTCGACCACCACGCCATCGTGAGCGCGCTGCGGGTCCAGCCAGAAGATGGCCGGGGTGTTGCTGGCGCGTGCGCGGTTGACGGCGAGCTTGACCCAGTCCTGGATCGGCGCGTCTTTGGTCTGGCACATGCGGAAGATGTCGCCCGCTTCGACGTTCTGTTCCATCAGCAGGTTGCCCTTGCTGTCGGTGACGCGGACTACGCCGTCAGCCTTGATCTGGAAGGTCTTGTCGTGGGAGCCGTACTCTTCGGCTTTCTTCGCCATCAGGCCAACGTTTGGCACGCTGCCCATGGTGGTGGGGTCGAACGCGCCATTGGCCTTGCAGTCTTCGATGACCGCTTGGTAGATGGTGGCGTAGCAGCGATCCGGGATCACGGCCTTGGTGTCGTGCAGTTGGCCGTCGGTGCCCCACATTTTGCCGGAGTCACGGATCATGGCTGGCATCGAGGCGTCGACGATCACATCGCTCGGTACGTGCAGGTTGGTGATGCCTTTGTCGGAGTTGACCATCGCCAGCGAAGGGCGAGCGGCATAGACCGCCTGGATGTCCGCTTCGATCTGCGCCTGTTGCTCGGCAGGCAGGGCCTTGATGCGGGCGTACAGGTCGCCGATGCCGTTGTTCAGATTGAAGCCGATCTGTTCCAGCACAGTCGCGTGCTTGGCCAGGGCGTCTTTATAGAATTCGGCAACGATCTGGCCGAACATGATCGGGTCGGAGACCTTCATCATGGTCGCTTTCAAGTGAACCGACAGCAGCACGCCTTGTTTCTTGGCGTCTTCGATCTCGGCGGCGATGAACGCGCGCAGGGCTTTCTTGCTCAGTACGGCGGTGTCGATGATCTCGCCAGCCTGTACCGAGGTCTTTTCTTTCAGGACGGTGGCGGTGCCGTCTTGAGCGATCAGCTCGATTTTGACAGCGTCAGCGGTTTCGATCTGTACGGCTTTTTCGCTGCCGTAGAAGTCGCCATTGCTCATGTGGGCAATGTGCGACTTGGAGTCGGCAGCCCAGGCGCCCATCTTGTGGGGGTGCTTGCGTGCGTAGTTCTTGACCGACAGCGGTGCGCGGCGGTCGGAGTTGCCTTCGCGCAGGACCGGGTTCACGGCGCTGCCCTTGACCTTGTCGTAACGGGCACGGGTTTCTTTTTCCGCGTCGGTGGTTACGGTTTCCGGGTAGTCCGGCAGGGCGTAGCCCTGGGCCTGCAGTTCCTTGATCGCGGCTTGCAGCTGCGGGGTCGAGGCGCTGATGTTAGGCAGCTTGATGATGTTGGCTTCAGGCGTAACGGCCAGGTCGCCCAGTTCGGCGAGGTGGTCCGGGATAGCCTTGTCGCCCAGTTGCTCGGGGAAGCTTGCGAGGATGCGCCCGGCGAGGGAAATATCGCGGGTTTCCACGGCAATATCAGCGGAAGCGGTGAAGGCCTCTACGATAGGCAGCAGTGAATAGGTGGCGAGGGCTGGGGCTTCGTCGGTGAAGGTGTAGATGATCTTCGAGCGGGTGGGCATATTCGGATTAACTCTCTTCTTTGCTGAAAGCGTGCGCAGAAACTCGAGATGCGCCGGGTGGAGCGCGTTCGTTCAAAGTCATCCATGAGCGAAATGTCGAGGTTTCTTCGCGGTGATGTTGGGTTGCATCAGTCGAGCGTCAAGCGTTTGGACTATTGTAATAGTCCTGCTTTCTGGCTGAAGGCTACTGTCTAGAGCGGTCAACCGTCGTGACTCTTTGGTCAGCGGCGGCATTATACATAGGTCGCTATGCTTACGCTGAGCCTTCATACAAAAGGTGGGTCGTCCATTGGTCTAAAGGTCGCAGGCAGCGCCTGTGCGGCTAAAGTCGCACGCTGTGCTCAAGATTGGCGATTTTGCCTTTGCTTTCAAGCTAGTAGGCGACAATTTATGCTGTTTTCGATGCAAATGAGCATGGCGCAAGGTTTCAGTCGCCATTTATCTGGAGTAGGCTCGAACGCAGCCAGATGTTCAATCCATAGATGGAGTTCAGCATGGGATACAAGAAGATTCAGGTTCCGGCAGTCGGCGACAAAATCACCGTCAATGCAGACCATTCTCTCAATGTTCCTGACCAACCGATCATCCCCTATATCGAAGGTGACGGTATTGGCGTCGACATCAGCCCGGTAATGATCAAGGTGGTCGACGCAGCTGTTGAAAAGGCCTACGGCGGCAAGCGCAAAATCTCGTGGATGGAGGTGTACGCCGGTGAGAAGGCCACCCAAGTCTACGACCAGGACACCTGGTTGCCTCAGGAAACTCTGGATGCGGTCAAGGATTACGTGGTGTCCATCAAGGGCCCGCTGACCACCCCGGTCGGCGGCGGCATCCGTTCGCTGAACGTAGCCCTGCGCCAGCAACTCGACCTCTATGTATGCCTGCGCCCGGTGCGCTGGTTTGAAGGCGTGCCCAGCCCGGTCAAGAAGCCGGGGGACGTGGACATGACCATCTTCCGTGAGAACTCCGAGGACATTTACGCCGGCATCGAGTGGAAGGCCGGTTCGCCTGAGGCGATCAAGGTGATCAAGTTCCTCAAGGAGGAGATGGGCGTTACCAAGATCCGCTTCGACCAGGATTGCGGCATTGGTATCAAGCCGGTATCGCTGGAAGGCACCAAGCGCCTGGCGCGCAAGGCCCTGCAATATGTAGTGGATAACGACCGCGACTCGCTGACCATCGTGCACAAAGGCAACATCATGAAGTTCACCGAAGGTGCCTTCAAGGAATGGGCCTACGAAGTGGCGGCCGAGGAGTTCGGCGCGACCCTGCTCGATGGCGGGCCGTGGATGCAGTTTAAGAACCCGAAGACTGGCAAGAACGTGGTGGTCAAGGATGCGATTGCCGATGCCATGCTTCAGCAGATCCTGCTGCGCCCGGCTGAATATGACGTGATTGCGACGCTCAACCTGAACGGCGACTACCTGTCTGACGCCCTGGCGGCGGAAGTGGGCGGC
Source organism: Pseudomonas sp. R4-35-07 (assembly GCF_003852235.1). Taxonomy (NCBI): domain Bacteria; kingdom Pseudomonadati; phylum Pseudomonadota; class Gammaproteobacteria; order Pseudomonadales; family Pseudomonadaceae; genus Pseudomonas; species Pseudomonas sp. R4-35-07. Next base: position 3,483,771 of record NZ_CP027732.1, on the reverse strand, counting down.
ATCGGTATTGCGCCGGGTGCCAACCTGTCCGACACCGTGGCCATGTTCGAAGCCACCCATGGTACGGCGCCCAAGTATGCGGGCAAGGACCAGGTCAACCCGGGCTCATTGATTCTCTCGGCGGAAATGATGCTGCGGCACATGGGCTGGGTAGAGGCGGCCGATTTGATCATCAAGGGCACCAACGGCGCGATTTCGGCGAAGACCGTGACGTATGATTTCGAGCGCCTGATGGAGGGCGCTACGCTGGTGTCGTCGTCGGGCTTTGGTGATGCGCTGATCAAGCATATGTAAACAGGCAGAAAAACCGGCCGTGCTGATAACTCAGAATGGCCGGTTTAGCTCTCAAGACTTTGCCAAGTGGCTGGTCAGGCCCGTTGCGTTGTCGATAGCAGAGCAGGCGCTTCTGCTTTCGGCGCGTCTTTAGTAGCTTCTGGTGCTTTAATTTCTACGGCATGCTTGCCCTTGGGACCTTGAATGATCTCAAAGCAGACAGTCTGACCCGCTTTCAATGTCTTGTAGCCATCCATCTTGATTGCTGAGTAATGCGCAAAAAGGTCTTCAGCCTTGCCGTCTTCGTTAATGAAGCCGTAACCCTTGGCATTGTTGAACCACTTGACCTTACCACTAGCCATTCCCTTATCCCTCTGCACCAGACTCCATCACTGGAGTATCATCCCGTCTATCCGTCCTAACCCGAATAAATAAGGTTGACTGCGCGGACCTTTTTTACCCACTGTGGGCTCTATTGGTTGTAACACCGATTTGCTGATAGTCAAGGCGACCGAAGGGTCAGAGTTGAAAATCTGACAGCTCGCCCCCACCACTGTATTTGAACCACTGACGAACCTTTCTTTCCATGCATGCAAATAGCCAGATTCGACTAACATTCAATCAGGATCGCCCGGATCAGGAACATGACGACGACGGTTCTGCAGGCATTGCTGTTCAGGAGGCCAAGCCTGCTTTACAGGCGCCGCCGATGTACAAGGTGGTTTTGTTCAATGATGACTACACACCGATGGATTTCGTGGTCGAAGTGCTCGAGGTGTTTTTTAACCTGAACCGCGAGTTGGCGACCAAGGTAATGCTGGCCGTTCACACAGAAGGACGGGCAGTATGTGGAGTGTTTACCCGCGACATCGCCGAGACAAAGGCCATGCAGGTCAACCAGTACGCCAGGGAAAGCCAGCATCCGCTACTCTGTGAAATCGAGAAGGACGGTTAACGCCGACCACTTGGGTATGAGGTGAAGCTATGTTAAACCGCGAGCTCGAAGTCACCCTCAATCTTGCCTTCAAGGAGGCTCGTTCGAAGCGTCATGAATTCATGACCGTCGAGCACCTGCTGCTGGCACTTTTGGATAACGAAGCTGCCGCCACCGTTTTGCGTGCGTGCGGCGCCAACCTCGACAAACTCAAGCATGACCTGCAGGAGTTTATCGACTCCACCACGCCACTGATCCCCGTGCATGACGAGGACCGTGAGACCCAGCCGACCCTGGGCTTCCAGCGGGTATTGCAGCGTGCTGTATTCCACGTACAGAGCTCCGGTAAGCGTGAAGTCACGGGCGCCAACGTGCTGGTGGCGATTTTCAGCGAACAGGAAAGCCAGGCTGTGTTTCTGCTCAAGCAGCAGAGCGTAGCCCGTATCGATGTCGTCAACTACATCGCCCACGGTATCTCCAAAGTGCCTGGGCACGGCGATCATTCCGAGGGTGAGCAGGATATGCAGGACGAGGAGGGCGGTGAGTCTTCTTCTTCAAGCAACCCGCTGGATGCCTATGCCAGCAACCTCAATGAGCTGGCGCGCCAGGGGCGGATCGATCCGCTGGTGGGGCGTGAACTCGAGGTTGAGCGTGTGGCGCAGATCCTCGCGCGTCGTCGCAAGAACAACCCGTTGCTGGTAGGTGAAGCGGGCGTGGGTAAAACCGCGATCGCCGAAGGCCTGGCCAAGCGTATCGTCGACAACCAGGTGCCGGACCTGCTGGCCAACAGTGTTGTCTACTCCCTGGACCTGGGCGCCTTGCTCGCCGGGACCAAGTACCGTGGCGATTTCGAAAAGCGCTTCAAGGCGCTGCTCGGTGAGCTGAAAAAACGCCCGCAGGCGATTCTGTTCATCGACGAGATTCACACCATCATTGGTGCGGGCGCCGCGTCGGGCGGGGTGATGGATGCGTCCAACCTGCTCAAGCCGCTGCTGTCGTCGGGTGATATCCGCTGCATTGGCTCGACCACGTTCCAGGAATTCCGTGGAATCTTCGAAAAAGACCGTGCCTTGGCGCGCCGCTTCCAGAAAGTCGACGTGTCCGAGCCTTCGGTGGAAGACACCATCGGCATCCTGCGCGGGCTCAAGGGCCGTTTCGAGGCGCATCATGGCATCGAGTACACCGATGAAGCCTTGCGTGCAGCCGCTGAGCTGGCGTCGCGCTACATCAATGACCGGCACATGCCGGACAAGGCGATCGATGTGATCGACGAGGCGGGGGCCTACCAGCGCCTGCAGCCGGTCGAGAAGCGTGTGAAGCGCATCGACGTGCCTCAGGTCGAGGACATCGTGGCGAAGATCGCGCGTATTCCGCCTAAACACGTCAACAGCTCCGATAAAGAGCTGCTGCGTAACCTGGAACGTGACCTCAAGCTGACCGTGTTTGGCCAGGACGCGGCCATCGATGCGTTGTCCACCGCGATCAAGCTGTCGCGTGCGGGCCTCAAGTCGCCGGACAAGCCCGTGGGCTCGTTCCTGTTCGCCGGCCCGACCGGTGTCGGCAAAACCGAGGCGGCGCGCCAATTGGCCAAAGCCATGGGGATCGAACTGGTGCGCTTCGACATGTCCGAATATATGGAGCGTCACACCGTGTCGCGCCTGATCGGTGCGCCTCCGGGCTATGTCGGCTTCGACCAGGGCGGCCTGTTGACCGAGGCGATCACCAAGCAGCCGCATTGCGTATTGCTGCTCGATGAAATCGAGAAGGCGCATCCGGAAGTCTTCAACCTGCTGTTGCAGGTGATGGATCACGGCACCCTGACCGACAACAACGGGCGCAAGGCGGATTTCCGCAACGTAATCGTGATCATGACCACCAACGCCGGCGCTGAAACCGCTGCGCGGGCGTCGATCGGCTTTACGCATCAGGATCACTCCTCCGATGCGATGGAAGTGATCAAGAAGAGCTTCACGCCGGAGTTCCGCAATCGTCTGGACACCATTATCCAATTTGGTCGCCTCAGCCATGAGGTCATCAAAAGCGTGGTGGACAAGTTCCTCACCGAGCTTCAGGCGCAGTTGGAAGACAAGCGCGTGCAGCTGGAGGTGTCGGAAGCGGCGCGCAGCTGGATTGCGGAAGGCGGCTACGACGCGGCAATGGGCGCTCGCCCGATGGCGCGTCTGATCCAGGACAAGATCAAGCGGCCGTTGGCCGAAGAGATCCTGTTCGGCGAGCTCTCCGACCATGGTGGCGTGGTGCATATCGATCTGAAGGACGGCGAGCTGACCTTCGACTTCGAAACCACCGCTGAAATGGCCTGATCGTTCACTGCAATAACACAAAGGCGCCGAAAGGCGCCTTTTTGCTATCTGGAATACCATCACCAAAACGATGAAATTCCAATGTGGGAGGGGGCTTGCTCCCGATAGCGGTACATCAGCCAACCGTGTACTGGCTGACCCACTGCTATCGGGAGCAAGCCCCCTCCCACAGTGGTTTTCAGGTGTCAGGTAAATCTCATGCACACAAAAACGCCCGGCAGAACCGGGCGTTTTGTATTGACTTGCTTAGCGAGCGCGGTAAGTGATGCGCCCTTTGCTCAAGTCATAGGGCGTCAGCTCGACGCGCACTTTGTCACCGGTAAGAATACGAATGTAGTTCTTGCGCATCTTGCCGGAGATATGCGCGGTTACGACGTGCCCATTTTCCAACTCCACACGAAACATGGTGTTGGGCAGGGTGTCGACGACAGTGCCTTCCATTTCGAAGCTGTCTTCTTTCGACATGCAGTAAAGCCCTCGGTATCCAGTGAATGGCCCGGTGCAACTGCGCCAGGCAAAAGCGGCGTGCATTGTGCCCGAAAAAGGGTGTTCAAGCCAAGGGGTTCTAGTTAAGCGTTACCCATCTTTGATTAATTAGCAGTTCAATGGGCCGATATTGGGTCTTGTAGTTCATCTTTTTGCAGTTCTTGATCCAGTATCCAAGGTACACCGCCTCCAGTTCCAGGCGCAGTGCTTCACCTATCTGCCAGAGAATGGCAAAGCGTCCCAGGCTGCGGCGCTCTTCGGCAGGCTCATAGAAGGTGTACACCGCCGACAGGCCGTTGGGCAGCAGGTCGGTGACCGCCACCGCCAGTAGCCGTCCGTCGAGGCGGAATTCGTAGAAGCGCGAAAAAGGTAGGTCACGCACCAGGAAGGTGGAGAATTGATCGCGGCTGGGCGGGAACATATCGCCGTCGGCGTGGCGCTGTTCGATGTAGCGTTGATAAAGATCGAAGTATTCTTCGCTGTACTGCGGTTTGACCGCATTTACCGTCAGGTCGGCGTTGCGCTTGAGAATGCGTTTCTGGTTGCGATCCGGCACAAATTGCGCCACCGGAATCCGCGCCGGCACGCAAGCGTTGCAGTTTTGGCAGTGAGGCCGGTACAGGTGATCGCCGCTGCGCCGAAAGCCCATCTCCGACAGGTCGGCGTACACATGCACGTCCATCGGTTGGCTGGGATCGAGGAACAGCGTGGTGGCCTGCTCGTCGGGCAGATAGCTGCAAGAGTGGGCTTGAGTGGCATAGAACTTCAAGCGCGCCAGCTCGGTCATGATCAACCCTCGGGATAAGCTTTGAAATAAGTGTAAGCCAGGTACGCGGATGCCGCTTAAGAAACCCACGGCCCAGCGCTGGGCACGTCCAGATGATTGCGCAGCCACTGCGCGAACTCACTGCGCGGTATGGCGCGTGCGCCCAGGCTGTGCAGGTGGTCGTTGGGCATCTGGCAGTCAATCAGCACAAAGCCCCAGGCCTGCAATTGCCGGGTCAGCGTGGCGAAGCCGAATTTGGAGGCGTTGTCGGCGCGGCTGAACATGGACTCACCAAAAAACAATTGGCCCATCGCCAGGCCGTACAGGCCTCCGACCAGTTCCCCCTGGTCCCACACCTCTACCGAGTGGGCGTAACCACGCTGATGCAGCTCCAGGTAGGCGCTCTGGATGCCTTGCGTAATCCAGGTGCCATCGGCATAGGCGCGTGGCGCCGCACAGCCTTGAATAACCGCAGCGAAGTCTTGATCGAAGGTCACGCGATAGCGCTGTTGGCGCAATAATTTGCCGAGGCTGCGCGAGACATGCAGCTCGTCGGGGAATATCACGGTGCGTGGGTCCGGCGACCACCAGAGAATCGGCTGGCCTTCGGAGAACCAGGGGAAGCAGCCGTGACGATAGGCCTGGATCAACCGTGCGGCTGAGAGGTCGCCGCCGGCGGCAAGCAGGCCGTTGGGTTCGCGCATGGCCTTGGCCAGTGGCGGGAATGTGAGGGTGTCGCGTTGTAACCAGGTCAGCATGGCATCCAGGCTTACGGAAGGGGAGGGGAGTGGCAGGTTATTGGGCGCCTGCCCCAAGCGGTGATTATTGTCGACACAGCGCCATGGGGCCAGCCCGAATAGGTTTTCGGCGCGGATTAGCGTGTAAGGGTGTTTCTGCAACTCTGTGCATAAGGCGCGGTCGTAATCGGGTCTGGCCAGTGCAGGCCATTTGCCAAGCTTGCCTGGTTTGCTAAATACAGCGCATAAGCCTTTGTCAGCAAAGACAATGCATGCTCAAATTGAACAGGCTGCGACACCTGGAGGGTTCACGCTGCCGGGTGACGGGCAAGTGCGTGGCATCGCGCACGCAAACCCGTACAATGCGGCGATCGTGGCGTTATCGCCATTTCGCCTATGGGTTTGGCAGTGTTAAAAGTAGATTCAGCAACATTCGTCATTTTTCAGCTGCTCGGGACAGAGCAGTCGTGTGCAGTCATTCAACAGATGGACGCGCTAAAAGGCGCAGGAAAAGACCCGTTTTGAAGAAATCCGCCGCAACACCCAAAGCAGCAGTCGTGCCGGCCTGGCGTCAGCACCTGCATTACCGACTCAAGGAAGGTGCGCTGATCGCTATCGGCGCGCTGTGCCTGTTCCTGATGATGGCCTTGCTCACCTATGGCAAGGACGATCCTGGCTGGAGCCATAACAGCAAAATCGACGACGTGCAGAATTTCGGTGGCCCGGTGGGTTCCTACAGCGCCGATATCCTGTTCATGATTCTCGGTTATTTCGCGTACATCTTCCCGCTGCTGCTGGCGATCAAGACCTGGCAGATCTTCCGCCAGCGGCATGAGCCGTGGCAGTGGAGCGGCTGGCTGTTTTCCTGGCGCCTGATCGGGCTGGTGTTCCTGGTGTTGTCCGGCGCCGCCCTGGCGCATATCCATTTCCACGCGCCCACCGGTTTGCCGGCGGGTGCGGGCGGGGCGCTGGGCGAAAGCCTGGGCGACTTGGCGCGCCGCACCCTGAATATCCAGGGCAGCACCCTGATGTTCATCGCACTGTTTCTGTTCGGCCTTACGGTGTTCACCGACCTGTCTTGGTTCAAGGTGATGGACGTGACCGGCAAGATCACCCTCGATCTGTTCGAGTTGTTCCAGGGGGCCGCCAACCGCTGGTGGGCGGCGCGTGTCGAGCGCAAGCAAATGGTTGCGCAGCTGCGCGAAGTGGACACCCGCGTCAACGAGGTGGTGGCTCCCAGCACGCCGGACCGCCGCGAGCAGGCCAAGGTCAAGGAACGCCTGATCGAGCGCGAACAGGCCCTGAGCAAGCACATGTCGGACCGCGAGAAGCAGGTGCCGCCGGTGATCGCTCCCGCGCCGCCCAAGGCGCCCGAGCCAAGCCATCGCGTGCAGAAAGAAAAGCAGGCCCCGCTGTTTATCGACAGCGCCGTCGAAGGCACCCTGCCGCCGATCTCGATTCTCGACCCGGCGGAAAAGAAACAACTCAACTACTCGCCCGAATCCCTGGCGGCCGTCGGCCACCTGCTGGAAATCAAGCTCAAGGAATTCGGGGTCGAAGTGTCGGTGGACTCGATTCACCCAGGCCCGGTGATTACCCGTTACGAAATCCAGCCGGCTGCGGGCGTCAAGGTCAGCCGTATTTCCAACCTGGCCAAAGACCTGGCCCGTTCCCTGGCTGTGACCAGCGTGCGCGTGGTGGAAGTGATTCCCGGCAAAACCACCGTGGGTATTGAGATTCCCAACGAAGACCGCCAGATCGTGCGGTTCTCCGAGGTGCTGTCGACCCCGGAATATGACAATTTCAAATCGCCGGTCACCTTGGCCCTCGGCCATGACATCGGCGGCAAGCCGGTGATCACTGACCTTGCGAAAATGCCGCACCTGCTGGTGGCCGGTACCACCGGTTCCGGTAAGTCGGTGGGCGTGAACGCAATGATCCTGTCGATCCTGTTCAAATCCGGCCCGGACGACGCCAAGCTGATCATGATCGACCCGAAAATGTTGGAATTGTCGATCTACGAAGGCATTCCGCACCTGCTGTGCCCGGTGGTCACCGACATGAAGGACGCCGCCAACGCCCTGCGCTGGAGCGTCGCCGAGATGGAACGTCGCTACAAGCTGATGGCGAAGATGGGCGTGCGTAACCTGTCTGGCTTCAATGCCAAGGTCAAGGAAGCCCAGGACGCCGGCACACCGCTGACCGATCCGCTGTACAAGCGCGAAAACATTCACGACGAAGCGCCGCTGCTGACCAAGTTGCCGACCATCGTGGTGGTGGTCGACGAATTCGCCGACATGATGATGATCGTCGGCAAGAAGGTCGAAGAACTGATCGCGCGTATTGCCCAGAAGGCCCGTGCGGCCGGGATCCACTTGATCCTCGCGACCCAGCGGCCGTCGGTGGATGTGATCACCGGCCTGATCAAGGCCAACATCCCCACGCGCATGGCGTTCCAGGTGTCGAGCAAGATCGACTCGCGGACCATCATCGACCAGGGCGGCGCCGAGCAACTGCTGGGCCACGGTGACATGCTCTACATGCCGCCCGGCACCAGCCTGCCGATCCGTGTGCACGGTGCCTTCGTGTCCGACGATGAAGTGCATCGCGTGGTGGAAGCCTGGAAACTGCGTGGTGCACCGGAATATAACGACGAGATCCTCGCCGGCGTTGAAGAGGCCGGTAGCGGCTTCGACGGTGGCAGCGGCGGTGGCGACGATGACGCCGAAACCGACGCGCTGTACGACGAGGCCGTGGCGTTTGTGCTGGAAAGCCGTCGCGCCTCGATTTCTGCGGTGCAACGCAAGCTGAAGATTGGCTACAACCGCGCAGCCCGCATGATCGAGGCCATGGAAAACGCTGGCGTCGTCACCGCAATGAACACCAACGGCTCGCGTGAAATCATCGCCCCCGGGCAGATGCGCGACTGATCCCGCGCCGCGTGGCAGCACGCGGCGCGCCCTGATTACTCAATGAGGATTCCCATGCGCATTATCCGCATGCTGTTGTTGCCGGTACTGGCCCTGACCGCCGCTTCGGCTCACGCTGACCCGGCTTCGGTGGCCAGCCTGAAGAACCTGCTGGACAAATCCCAGACCCTGACCGCGCGCTTTTCCCAGCTGACCCTGGACGCCGGTGGCACCCAGTTGCAGGAAACCGCGGGTGAAATGGCTGTGCAGCGTCCTGGCCTGTTCTACTGGCATACCGAAGGCAAGGCCGAACAGACCATCGTTTCCGACGGCCAGAAAGTCACGCTGTGGGACCCGGACCTGGAGCAGGCGACCATCAAGAAGCTCGACCCACGGCTGAACCAGACGCCAGCGCTGCTGCTGTCGGGCGATGTATCGAAGATCAACGACAGTTTCGATATCACCTCCAAGCAAACCAGCAACGTGATCGAATTCACCCTCAAGCCAAAATCCAAGGACACGCTGTTTGACAGCCTGCAACTGTCGTTCGGTAACGGTGTGATCAATAACATGCGCCTGATCGACAGCGTCGGCCAGCGCACCGATATCCTGTTCTCCGGGGTCAAGGCCAACCAGCCGGTGCCCGCCTCCAAGTTCAAGTTCGACATCCCCAAGGGTGCCGACGTGATCCAGGAATAAACTCCCCAGAGGTTTCAAACGCTGCCCATGGATCTGTTTCGAAGTGACCCGATTGCCCAGCCTCTGGCCGCGCGCCTGCGCTCGACCAACCTGGACGAGTACGTCGGTCAGCAACACCTGCTCGCTCGCGGCAAGCCCTTGCGTGAAGCCCTGGAGCAGGGTGCGCTGCACTCGATGATTTTCTGGGGGCCGCCGGGGGTGGGTAAAACCACCCTGGCGCGGCTGCTGGCCAAGGTCTCGGATGCGCACTTCGAAACGGTCTCTGCCGTGCTGGCCGGGGTCAAGGAGATCCGTCAGGCGGTGGAAATCGCCAAGCAGCAGGCCGGGCAATACGGCAAGCGCACCATCCTGTTCGTCGACGAAGTGCATCGCTTCAACAAGTCCCAGCAGGATGCGTTCCTGCCGTACGTCGAAGACGGCACGCTGATCTTTATCGGCGCCACCACCGAAAACCCTTCGTTCGAATTGAATAACGCGCTGCTCTCGCGGGCGCGCGTCTACGTGCTCAAGAGCCTGGACGAGGCGGCGATGCAGAAGCTGTTGCAGCGCGCCTTGACCGAAGACAAGGGGCTTGGCAAGCGCCAACTGAGCGTCAGTGAAGAGGGCTTCAAGATCCTGCTCACCGCCGCCGATGGCGATGGCCGGCGGTTTCTCAACCTGCTGGAGAACGCCTCGGACCTTGCCGAAGATGGCGGCGAGATTGGCGTCGACCTGCTGCAAAGCCTGCTGGGCGACACACGCCGGCGTTTCGATAAGGGCGGCGAAGCGTTCTACGACCAGATATCGGCGCTGCACAAATCCGTCCGTGGCTCCAACCCGGACGGCGCGCTGTACTGGTTTGCGCGCATGATCGACGGCGGTTGCGACCCGTTGTACCTGGCGCGCCGCGTGGTGCGCATGGCCAGCGAAGACATCGGCAATGCCGACCCGCGCGCCCTGAGCCTGTGCCTGGCCGCCTGGGACGTGCAAGAGCGCCTCGGCAGCCCGGAAGGCGAGCTGGCGGTGGCCCAGGCCATTACCTACCTGGCATGCGCGCCCAAAAGCAACGCGGTGTACATGGGCTTCAAGTCGGCGCTGCGCGCAGCGGCCGAACACGGTTCCCTCGAAGTGCCGATGCACTTGCGCAACGCACCGACCAAGTTGATGAAACAGCTGGGTTACGGTGACGAGTACCGCTATGCCCATGATGAGCCGGACGCTTACGCGGCCGGTGAAGACTACTTTCCCGATGAGCTGGAACCGTTGCCGCTCTATCAGCCGGTGCCCCGTGGCCTGGAGCTGAAAATCGGTGAGAAGCTCAATCATCTGGCCGCACTCGATCGTTTAAGTCCCAGGCAGCGGAGAAAATCATGATTCCTTTAGTGGTCGCCGTCTCGGCGGGCGGTATCGCGGGTACACTGCTGCGCTTTGCGACGGGTAACTGGATCAACGCGAATTGGCCCAAGCACTTCTATACCGCGACGCTGGCCGTTAATATCGTGGGCTGCCTGTTGATCGGTGTTTTATACGGCCTGTTCCTGGTGCGTCCCGAAGTACCGATTGAGGTGCGCGCCGGACTGATGGTTGGCTTCCTTGGCGGCCTGACGACCTTTTCATCATTTTCACTGGATACCGTACGCCTGCTGGAAAGCGGGCAAGTGCTGCTGGCGATTGGCTATGCAGCTATCAGCGTATTCGGCGGGCTGCTCGCCACCTGGGCCGGCCTGTCCTTGACCAAACTTTGATAAACGAGAGACCGACATGCTCGATTCCAAACTGTTACGTAGCAACCTTCAGGACGTAGCGGACCGCCTGGCATCCCGTGGCTTTGCCTTGGATGTTGCGCGCATCGAAGCGCTGGAAGAACAGCGCAAGACCGTCCAGACCCGCACCGAAGCACTGCAGGCTGAGCGGAATGCGCGTTCCAAGTCCATCGGTCAGGCCAAGCAGCGCGGCGAAGACATCGCGCCGTTGATGGCGGACGTCGAGCGCATGGGCACCGAGCTGTCCGACGGCAAAGCCGAGCTGGACAAGATCCAGTCCGAGCTGGATTCGATCTTGCTGGGCATCCCCAACCTGCCTCACGAATCGGTGCCGATTGGCGCGGACGAAGACGGCAACGTTGAAGTGCGTCGCTGGGGCACGCCAAAAGCCTTCGATTTCGACATCAAGGACCACGTTGCCCTGGGCGAATTGACCGGCGGCCTGGATTTCGAAACCGCCGCGAAAATGTCCGGCGCGCGTTTCGCCCTGTTGCGTGGCCCGATTGCGCGCATGCATCGTGCCCTGGCGCAGTTCATGATCAACCTGCACACCGCCGAGCACGGTTACGAAGAGGCCTACACCCCGTACCTGGTGCAAGCGCCGGCGTTGATGGGCACCAGCCAGTTGCCGAAATTCGAGGAAGACCTGTTCAAGATCAGCCGCGACGGCGAAGCGGACCTGTACCTGATCCCGACCGCCGAAGTGTCGCTGACCAATATCGTCGCTGGCGAAATCCTCGATGCCAAACAACTGCCGTTGAAATTCGTCGCCCACAGCCCGTGCTTTCGCAGTGAAGCCGGCGCGTCGGGGCGCGACACCCGTGGCATGATCCGCCAGCACCAATTCGACAAGGTGGAGATGGTCCAGGTGGTCGAGCCGTCCAAATCCATGGAAGCGTTGGAAGGCCTGACGGCCAACGCCGAACGCGTCCTGCAGTTGCTGGAACTGCCGTATCGCGTGCTGGCGTTGTGCACCGGCGACATGGGTTTCAGCGCCGTGAAGACCTACGACCTCGAAGTGTGGGTGCCGAGCCAGGACAAGTACCGCGAGATTTCGTCGTGCTCCAACTGCGGCGATTTCCAGGCCCGACGCATGCAGGCGCGTTTCCGCAACCCGGAAACCGGCAAGCCGGAACTGGTGCACACCCTCAACGGTTCGGGCCTGGCGGTAGGCCGTACGCTGGTGGCAGTGCTGGAAAACTACCAGCAGGCCGACGGTTCGATTCGTGTGCCTGAGGTGCTCAAGCCGTACATGGCGGGCGTCGAGGTCATCGGCTAAATGGAATTTCTGCCGCTGTTTCATAACCTGCGCGGCAGTCGTGTGCTGGTCGTCGGCGGCGGGGAGATTGCCTTGCGCAAATCCCGGCTGCTGGCCGATGCCGGGGCGTTGCTGCGGGTGGTTGCTCCCCAGATCGAAGACCAGTTGCGTGAACTGGTGCTGGGCAGTGGCGGGGACCTGACGTTGCGTGGTTATCAGGAGACGGACCTCGACGGTTGCGTGCTGATCATCGCGGCCACCGACGACGAGCCACTGAACGCGCAAGTGTCCAGTGATGCCAAGCGGCGCTGTGTACCGGTCAATGTGGTGGATGCGCCGGCCCTGTGCAGCGTGATCTTCCCGGCGATCGTCGACCGTTCGCCATTGGTGATCGCGGTGTCCAGCGGCGGCGATGCGCCGGTACTGGCGCGCTTGATCCGCGCCAAGCTGGAAACCTGGATTCCGTCCACCTATGGCCAGTTGGCAGGGTTGGCGGCGCGTTTTCGTGCCCAGGTCAAAGGTTTGTACCCGGATGTGCAGCAGCGCCGGGCGTTCTGGGAAGAAGTGTTCCAGGGCCCGATTGCCGATCGGCAACTGGCCGGGCAGGGCGATGAGGCTGAGCGTCTGTTGATCGAAAAGGTCAATGGCGCGCCGCCTTACGCACCGGGTGAGGTATACCTGGTGGGTGCAGGCCCGGGCGACCCGGACCTGCTGACCTTCCGTGCCTTGCGCCTGATGCAGCAAGCCGACGTGGTGTTGTATGACCGGTTGGTGGCTCCAGCGATCCTGGAACTGTGCCGCCGGGATGCCGAGCGCGTGTACGTCGGCAAGCGTCGCGCCGATCATGCCGTGCCGCAGGATCAGATCAACCAACAACTGGTGGACCTGGCCAAGCAAGGCAAGCGCGTGCTGCGCCTCAAGGGCGGCGATCCGTTCATTTTCGGGCGTGGCGGCGAAGAGATCGAGGAATTGGCGGCCCATGGCATCCCGTTCCAGGTGGTTCCGGGGATCACGGCGGCCAGCGGTTGCGCGGCGTATGCGGGCATTCCGTTGACGCACCGTGACTACGCGCAGTCGGTGCGCTTTATCACCGGGCACCTGAAGAATGGCACCTCGGACCTGCCCTGGCAGGACCTGGTCGGGCCGTCGCAGACCCTGGTGTTCTACATGGGCTTGATTGGCTTGCCGATCATCTGCGAGCAATTGATCAAGCACGGGCGCGCGCCGGATACGCCGGCGGCGTTGATTCAGCAGGGCACCACCGCCAACCAGCGCGTATTCACCGGCACCCTGGCCGACTTGCCGCGCATGGTGGCGGAGCATGAAGTGCATGCGCCGACGCTGGTGATTGTGGGTGAGGTGGTGGTGTTGCGCGAGAAGCTGAAGTGGTTCGAAGGCGCTCAGGCCCAGGTCTGAGACCAATTGATCGTTCCCACGCTCTGCGTGGGAATGCCACCTTGGACGCTCCGCGTCACGCGGTACAGCTCAATGTAGACAAGTGACGTGGAGCGTCACGGGGTGCATTCCCACGCAGAGCGTGGGAACGATCAGTGTGGGAGGGGGCTTGCCCCCGATGAGGCCACCAGCTTCAGCCATCATCCGGATCAGCTCCACACACCTTTGCCACTCAAACGCTGGCGATCATGCCCGGCATCAAACCGCTGCAGCGGCCCCTTCGGCACAATCCCCGTCGGGTTGATCGTCCGATGGCTGGCATAGTAATGCCCCTTGATGTGCTCAAAATTCACCGTCTCGGCCACCCCCGGCCACTGATACATTTCCCGCAACCAATTGGACAAGCTCGGATAATCGGCAATCCGCCGCAGGTTGCATTTGAAGTGGCTGTAATACACCGCATCAAAACGAATCAGCGTGGTGAACAGCCGCACATCCGCCTCGGTCAGGTGCTCGCCGGCCAGGTAGCGATGCTCGCCCAGGTGCTGCTCCAAATGGTCCAGCTCGGCAAACACGTCATCGAACGCACCTTCATAGGCCTGCTGCGAGGTGGCGAACCCTGCGCGGTACACGCCGTTGTTCACGGCCGGGTAGATGCGTTCGTTCAGCGCATCGATGGTCGTGCGCAGTGCGTCGGGATAGAAATCCAGGGTATTACCGGTCAGCTCATCAAATGCGCTATTGAACATGCGGATGATCTCCGCCGACTCATTGCTGACGATGCGTTTGAGCTGCTTGTCCCATAACACCGGCACCGTGACACGCCCGCTGTAGTCAGCGGTATCAGCGGTGTAACGCTGATGCATGAAGTCGAAGCCGTCGAGCGCGTCGCCGCTGGAGCCGTGGGCCTTGTCGAAGGTCCAGCCGTTTTCCAGCATCAGCCAACTGACCACCGAGACGTCGATCAGGCTTTCCAGGCCCTTGAGCTTGCGCAGGATCAAGGTGCGGTGGGCCCAGGGGCAGGCCAGAGAGACGTAGAGGTGATAGCGACCCGCCTCGGCCTTGAAGCCGCCTTCGCCACTCGGGCCGGGCTGGCCGTCGGCGGTCACCCAGTGGCGGCGTTGCGCCTGTTCACGCTGGAACGCGCCGTCTGCGCTACTTTCGTACCATTGGTCTTTCCAGTGTCCTTCAATCAGCAAACCCATGACTGGCTCCTTGGCTAATAAACGTTGGAGCCCAGTCTAAAGGGATGAGTTCGAACTAAAAGCGCAAAGACCCGAGGTGAATGATCGACTAAATCGATCTGTCGCGCGCATCCCAATACTGCCGGGCCAGTTCAAATGCCTGCTCCCGGGTATGTCCGAGGCCGCGCAAGGCCAGGGCCATGGTCGCGATCAGCGCCAGTTGCGGGTAGCTGTCCTCGACCTCGCCACGCCACAGGGCGGTCAGGTGCTCAGGCTCCAGGCTCGCCGGTTTGACGTGGCGCTGGGCGGAGAGGGCGGGCCATTCTTCGTCCCAGCTCAGGCCACCGGTGGTGCCGTACAGGTGGCTGAGGGTGTCGGGGTTGATTTCGACTTCGCCGCCATCGCCCTTGACCACAATCACGTTGTCGCCCAGCAAGCCACTGGCATCGCGGTGCACGCCCTGGTAACCCGGATGGAAGATGCTTTGCAGGCCGCAACGGGCATTCAGCGGGTTGAGCAAGCGGGCCAGGGAGTGGATCGGCGAGCGCAGGCCCAGGGTGTTGCGCAGGTCGATCATGCGCTGCAACTGAGGCGCCCAGTCGCCCAGCGGGATAAACGCCAGGTTGCCTTGTTCATACGCCGCCTCGACCTGCTGCCAATTGCGGCACAGCGGTATCTGCAGACGCTCCAGCAGTTGCTCGGTGTACAGACGGCCCGCCGTATGCGCGCCGCCGCCATGCATGAGGATGCGCACGCCATTTTGCGCCAGGCATTTGGCCGCCAGCAGGAACCACGGCAAATGGCGCTTTTTGCCGGCGTAGGTCGGCCAATCGATATCCACATTCAGGGCGGGCGGATTCAAGCGCTCGCGCACCGCTTCGGTGAAGCCGGCGAGCTCTTCCGGGCTTTCTTCCTTGTGACGCAACAACATGAGAAAGGCGCCCAGTTGGGTGTCTTCGACTTTTTCATCGAGCAGCATGCCCATGGCTTCCCGCGCTTCCTCACGGGTGAGGTTGCGCGCGCCGCGCTTGCCCTTGCCGAGGATGCGCACGAACTGCGCAAAGGGGTGCTCGTCAGGCGTTGAGAGGGTCAGTGGGGCAAAGTCGGTCATAAGCAATTCGTCGGCCTGGGCAGGCCCGCCAGCTTGGCGGCAAGTTTGGCGGGAGTGCCGTTGAACAGTTTGTTGAGGTGCAGGCTGTTGCCCTTTTCCGGGCCGAGGTTCAAGGCGACGTACTTGATCAGCGGGCGCGTGGCCGGCGACAGCTGATATTGCGCGTAAAAGCCGCGCAGCAGTTCGAGGATTTCCCAGTGGTCCGGGGTCAGTTCCAGCGATTCTGCGGCGGCCAGGGCGTCGGCAATCTCGGCAGACCACGCGTCGAGGTCGACCAAGTAGCCGTCCTTGTCCAGTTCGAGGGTGTGTGTGCCAACGGTCAGCGTATTCATAACCAGGTGTTGACCTTGTCATAGTCGATCGACAGCTGCACGAAGCCCGGATAATCCACGCTGTCGGCCCAGTCCGGCAAAGGCAGGTTGCGCGCCTGCATGTCTTCAGCCAGCACGAACACCTTCACGCCTTTGGTGTGCAGCGCTGGGTGGCGCAGGCCGTAGGCGCCGTCGCCGCACAGCAGGATCGCATCTGCGCTGGCACAGACGCGCAGGCAGCTGTCGAGACGGCTGTCGGTAAAGGGGGAGTGGGACACCACATGTAGAGTCGACATCAGAGGGTAATCACCTGGTCGTAACGGTCAATCAGTTGGGAAATGGCGTCAGGGGCCAAAGGCTGCGCGCTGGCCGGCACACCCAGCCCGCGTTCGGCCAGGCTGTGGCTGCAGGCGAACACGTCATCGATGCCGAACAGGCCCAGGGCTTGCAGGTTGGCGCTCAAATCCTTTTGTTGCACGGCCTTGGCGTCCTGGTGCGATGCGAGCTGGAACACGCCGTCGTCCAGAAACAGCAGGCCGATCGGCAGATCGAACGCGCCACCGGCCAGCACGATATCCAGCGCTTCTCGCGCACTGGGGCCGGACCATGGTGCCTGGCGGCTGATCACCAGCACTGACTTGGCCATGTCATGAACCTCCAAAACAGATCAGGCGGTCGGCGTCCTGGATCGCGTCATGCAGTTGCCCCAGGCCCGACAGCGCCCAGGGCGCCTCCAGGTTCACCGCGCTGCGTTGATAGCGCATGGCTTCCTCGGCGTTGAGCACGCCACGGCGCAGGGCTGCAGCGATGCACACGACGCCGTCGAGCTGGTGGGCGCTGACGAACTCGCGCCATTGGCGCGCGATGTCTTGCTCGTCCTGGGGCGCAACGACGTTATTGGATGCGCTGTACACGCCATCCTGGTAAAAAAACAGCCGCACAATCTCATGCCCGCCGGCCAGGGCCGCCTGGGCGAACAACAGGGCGCGGCGCGAGGAGGGCGCGTGGGCGGCGCTGAACACTGCAATCGCGAACTTCATGGAACACTCTGCCAACAAAACGTGGGCCAATGATAAAGCCGTGGCGACGAAAAAGCCCGCCGTGATCAAAACGGTCAGGAGGGTTGATCGTTCTGACGATTGCCGTCGACGCTCAAGGCTGACTACGCTGTGAACCGTCGAATCGGAAACGGAGTTTGTATGTCAGGCCCCTTGGCGTCCCTCAAAGTGCTGGATTTTTCCACCCTGTTGCCAGGCCCATTCGCCTCACTGATGCTGGCGGACATGGGCGCCGAGGTGCTGCGCATCGAATCGCCGACGCGCATGGATCTGTTGCGCGTGTTGCCGCCCCATGATCAGGGCGCGTCAGCGAGCCATGCCTACCTCAATCGCAACAAACGCAGCCTGGCGCTGGACCTCAAGCGGGCCGAGGCGCTGCAGATCGTGTTCGAGCTGGTCAAGGGCACCGACATCCTCATCGAACAATTCCGCCCCGGCGTAATGGACCGCCTGGGCCTGGGGTATGCGGCCCTGAGCGCGATCAACCCGAGGCTGATCTACGTGTCGATCACCGGCTACGGCCAGACCGGCCCTTACAGGGATCGCGCCGGCCACGATATCAACTACCTGGCCGTGGCCGGCGTGGCCAGCCACACCGGGCGGCGCGACAGTGGGCCGTTGCCGTTGGGGGTGCAATTGGCGGATATCGGCGGCGGGTCGTTGCATGCGGTGGTGGGCTTGCTCGCGGCGGTCATCTCGCGGCAGCAGAGCGGCGTCGGCCAGTACCTGGATGTGAGCATGACCGACTGCGCGTTCAGCCTGAACGCCATGGCCGGCGCGGGTTACCTGGCCTGCGGGGTGGAACCGGCGTGGGAAAGCCATGTGCTCAATGGCGGCAGTTTTTACGATTATTACCGCACCCGTGATGGGCGTTGGATGTCGGTGGGCAGCCTGGAACCGGCCTTCATGCAGCCATTGTGCGAAGCGCTGGGGCGGCCGGAGTTGGCGCTGCACAGCCTCAAGCCTGAGCAGCAGCCGGCCCTCAAGCAGGCGCTGCAGGTGGAATTCGAAAAACGCAGCTTTGATGAAGTGTGCGCGCTGTTTGCTGGAGTGGATGCGTGCGTGGAACCGGTGTTGAACTTGAGTGAAGCGGTAGCGCATCCGCAGCTGCAGGCGCGCGCGCTGATCAGCCAGGTGCCAAGGGGCGATGGCTCGACCCAGGCGCAGATCGCCTGCCCGCTGAAGTTTTCCGAGGGCTTGCCGGCACCACGGCATATTGGCGCGGCTGTCGGTGCGCACAGTGATGAAGTGCTGGGGGAATTGGGCTTCAGTGCTCAGCGGATTGCGGATTTGCGCCAGGCCAAGGTTGTTGGGTGACTGTTCTGATGCCATCGGGGGCAAGCCCCCTCCCACATTTTGAATGTATTCACAAATCAAAGTGTGGGAGGGGGCTTGCCCCCGATGAGGCCCTCATTCCACCCGAGTTTCCCCAGTGAACACCAAGGTCTGCCGACACCGCCGACACAAATACCGCCGCCCCTGGCCCACCAGCCCATGGCGCTGCGGCGAAAACGGGAAGTCGCTGTTGGCACATGGGCACCGGTAGATATAGCGCGTCACCTGACGCCGCTTGACTTCATAGGTGTGGCAACGGTCCGGCGGCAGTTCGTAAACCCCACGCATGATCAACTGCCATTCCTCACCATGGGGCTGGATGCGCTCGCCAAACAGTTGGTGGGCGATCAGGTGCGCCACTTCGTGGGCCACGGTCTGTTTGAGGAAATGTTGGCTGTTTTCACGGTAAAGCTGAGGGTTGAAGCGCAGCATGTTTTCGTGCAAATGCGCGACACCGGCTTTCTGGCCCCGCAGCTTGAGGCTGACCTTGGGGCGTTTGAAGCTTCGTTTGAAAAAGGATTCGGCTTGCAGGAAACAATCTTCGACGCGGGTATTGAGTTGCTCGGGCATGCTGTACATATCTCCAGAGACGTCCAGTATGCCGCAAAGCAGGGTGTTTCCGAATCTGTCAGGCGCCGAATGGTCATGCATAACGCACAAAGCCACCTTGTCGGTGGCTTTGCCTGCGGTAAAAAAGGCTTAACTGGTGTAGATCGGCCCAACGCCCAAGCCCCAGACGATCACGGTAAACGCCATGATCGCCACCAGTACCACCAGTCCTACAGCCAGTACCGAGCTGGAAAACAGGAAGCCTTCATCCGGGTCGATACTCATGAAGGTCGGCAGCCCCACATACAGCAGGTATACCGTGTAGCAGATCGCCGCCGTGCCCACGACCATGCCCAGCCACATGTGCGGATAAAGCGCCGCCAGCCCGCCAATAAACAGAGGCGTCGCTGTGTAGGTGGCAAAAGCCACGCAGCGCGCCATGCTGGGGTTGGCGTCGTAGGTGCGGGCCATCCAGTGAATGAACGCGCCCATCACCGCCACGCCGCCGAGCATTGCAGCGTAGGACATCAGGGTCATCCACAGCGCGCTTTCCTGGGTCAGCATGACCGGTGCGCGGCTGCCGATGACCCAGCCGACCTGGGTGGTGCCGATAAATGCAGAGACGGCGGGAATCGCCGCGAGAACCAGGGTATGGGTGAGGTACATGTGGCTGATGCTTTCTTCTTTATCGCCACGAATTTCCCGCCATTCCTGATCGGGATGGGTAAACAGCCCCACGACGTGATGGATCATGCCAGTCACTCCTGTCGTTATTACCATCGCCCCCCAGCGGAGCGCTGCCGGCCAAATGGCCTGCAAGGTCCGGATAGTTGTGCGACCTCTAGTCGCAGTATAGGAAGTGATGTCCTGGAAAACTGTAGGGCCTTTAGAGTAAATCGCGCTGTAAACACAGGCGCTAATCGCGGCACGGTCTGTAGCGGGCAATGCATTCAAAGGGAGCAAGCCCCCTCCCCACATTGAATCCAGTGCGCTCAGGTCGCTAAAATACCCCGCTTTTCGTCACACACTTGCAGCGGATCCAAGCGCCATGGGCACTCTTACGGTCAACCAGAACAAACTGCAAAAACGCCTGCGTCGCCTGGCCGGTGAAGCGGTCGCCGACTTCAACATGATCGAGGAGGGCGACAAGGTCATGGTCTGCCTTTCCGGCGGCAAAGACAGCTATACCCTGCTCGATGTGCTGCTGCACCTGCAAAAGGTCGCGCCGATCAAGTTCGAGATCGTCGCCGTCAACATGGACCAGAAGCAGCCGGGCTTTCCCGAGCACGTACTGCCGGCCTATCTCAAGAAACTGGGCGTCGAGTACCACATCGTCGAGAAAGACACTTATTCGGTGGTCAAGCAGTTGATCCCCGAAGGCAAGACCACCTGCTCGCTGTGCTCGCGCCTGCGGCGGGGCACGCTCTATACCTTTGCCGATGAAATCGGCGCGACCAAGATGGCCCTGGGACATCATCGCGACGATATCGTCGAAACCTTCTTCCTCAACATGTTCTTCAACGGTTCGCTCAAGGCCATGCCGCCCAAGCTGCGTGCCGATGACGGGCGCAACGTGGTGATCCGCCCGCTGGCGTATTGCAACGAGAAGGACATCCAGGCGTATGCCGACTTCAAGCAATTTCCGATCATTCCGTGCAACCTGTGCGGCTCCCAGGAAAACCTGCAGCGCCAAGTGGTCAAGGACATGCTGCTGGAGTGGGAACGCAAGACGCCGGGCCGCACCGAGAGCATCTTCCGCAGCCTGCAGAATGTGATCCCGTCGCAATTGGCCGACCGCAACCTGTTCGACTTCACCAGCCTGAAAATCGATGAAACCGCCGCCTCGCGTTTCGTCAATGTAGTGAACCTCTGACGCTCTACAACGCTCTGAAAGACGGCGCTCACGGGCGCCGTTTTCATTTCACCTGCCAGGAGAGGGCATGCGCGATTACAAGTGGCTGCACGAATATTGTCTGAACCGTTTTGGTTCAGCGGCCCAGTTGGAAGCCCATCTGCCGGTACCCAAGACCCCGGCGCAATTGCGCAGGATCAGCGCTGACCGCTACCTGTCGACCCTGGCGCTGCGCGTGTTCCGTGCCGGCTTGAAGCACAGCGTAGTGGACGCCAAGTGGCCGGCGTTCGAACAGGTGTTCTTTGGCTTCGACCCGGAAAAAGTCGTGCTGATGGGCGCCGAGCATTTGGAACGCCTGATGCAGGACGCTCGCATTATCCGTCACCTGGGCAAGCTCAAGAGCGTGCCGCGCAATGCGCAGATGATCCTGGATATCACCCAGGAGAAGGGCAGCTTCGGCGCGTTTATCGCCGAGTGGCCGGTCACCGATATCGTTGGGCTATGGAAGTACCTGAGCAAGCACGGTCACCAGTTGGGCGGCCTGTCGGCACCGCGCTTTTTGCGCATGGTGGGCAAGGACACTTTTGTGCCGAGCTATGACGTGGTGGCGGCATTGAATGCGCAGAAGATCGTCGACAAGGTGCCTACCAGCCTGCGCGACCTGGCGACGGTGCAGGGCGCTTTCAACCAGTGGCATGCCGAAAGTGGGCGACCGATGTGCCAGTTGTCGATGATGCTGGCTTACACCGTCAACCATTGATCGTTCCCACGCTCTGCGTGGGAATGCTGCCCAGGACGCTCTGCGTCCCAGACCTTGCTGTATCAGACTGCCGCCAACCGCCGATTCAACTGGTGGCGCCAGCGCACATACAGCAACGCCGTACAAAACAGCGCCAGGCTCGCCACCATCTCAAGCACCCCGAACCCTTGCCGGTTCGGGTCATACGCCGCCAGCGCGCCCTTGATGAAATACAGATTCACCACAAAGCACATCCACGAATGCCCGCGTGCGCTGCCCAGGATCATGCCTGGCGCCAGCACCAGCAGCGGCACCAGTTCGATCAGCAGGATCACCCACGGACGCGCCCCGTGCAGGTCGGCGACGAACAGGTAGTACACGCACAACAAGCCCACCAGGCCAAAAAACGCCAGAAGGCTCAGTGCGCGCGCGAGCTTGACCCGCGGCTCCAGCCACGCCTGGGGCGGAAGGACCTTAGGCTGCCTGGCCACGGCCGTTCTCCAGCAGTGTGGCGGTTTTTGCCAGACGCAGGCCCAGGGCGCGGCACAGGGTGATTTCATGGGGGTCGAGCATGCGCTTGCCATCAGGCCCGGCATGGTGGCTGGCCCCATACGGCGTACCGCCGCCCTGGGTGTCGAGCAGCGCCTGCTCGCTGTAGGGCAGGCCGGTGATCAGCATGCCGTGGTGCAACAGCGGCAGCAGCATCGACATCAGCGTGGTCTCCTGGCCGCCGTGCAGGCTGGCGGTGGAGGTGAACACGCCAGCAGGTTTGCCGACCAGGGCGCCGGTGAGCCACAGGTTGCTGGTGCCATCGAGGAAGTACTTGAGCGGTGCGGCCATGTTGCCAAAGCGCGTCGGGCTGCCGAGGGCCAGACCCGAGCAGTTTTTCAGGTCATCCAGGCTGGCATACAGCGCGCCCTCGTCCGGAATACTCGGCGCCACGGCTTCGCACTCGGTGGAGATCGCCGGCACGGTGCGCAGCCGGGCTTCCATGCCGCCTTGCTCGATACCCCGGGCAATCTGCCGGGCCATTTCGCTGACCGAGCCATTGCGGCTGTAATACAACACCAGCACATAGGAGGTCGTCACGGCAGCAGCTCCAGTATGTTTTCCGGCGGACGGCCAATGACGGCTTTATCGGCGGTTTCCAGGATCGGGCGTTCCATCAGCTTGGGGTGTTCGGCGATGGCGGCGATCAACTGCGCTTCGCTGAGACCGGCGTCGGCCAGGTTGAGGCTTTTGTATTCCTCTTCGCCGCTGCGCAACAATTGGCGGGCGCTTAGGCCAAGTTTGATCAGCAGGGCTTGTAGTTGCGCCGCGTTCAGTGGGGTTTCAAGGTAGCGCACCACGGTAGGCGTGAGGCCGCGGGCTTCCAGCAGTTCAAGCGCACCGCGGGATTTCGAGCAGCGCGGGTTGTGATAAAGCGTCAGATCGGTCATGTGCGGGTCGCATCTTGCGTAAGGTGGCGGGTATTCTACCTGCGCTGCGGGCCGTCCTTAAACCGTAAGAGGCGATAGGCCGCAGCCAACGTTCATTTTTACGAAGGATTACCCCATGACTAGGCGACTGATCGGTGCATTGGCGATCATCACAACCCTGCTGCTCAGTGGCTGCGGTAACGATTACGGCGTTGACCAGTATGGCCAGAAAATACCGGCCGAACGCCTGGACAAGCAGTGGCTGGTGGTCAATTACTGGGCTGAATGGTGTGGCCCGTGTCGCACGGAAATCCCCGAGCTCAACGCCTTGGCCGAGCAACTCAAAGCGCAGAACGTGGGCGTGTTCGGGGTCAATTTCGACAATGTGCAGGGTGAGGAGCTCAAAGCCGCCAGCGACAAGCTGGGTATCAAGTTCACCGTGCTGGCGCAGAACCCGGAAGGGATCTTCGATATTCCACGCAGCGAGGCGCTGCCGGTGACCTACATTATTGATGACAAGGGCAAGGTGCGCGAACAACTGATGGGTGAGCAGACGGCGCAAGGGGTATTGGCCAAGCTCAAGGCCCTGCGCGGTTAAAGCATCAACTCAGAGCCAATGTGGGAGGGGGCAAGCCCCCTCCCACATTTGGATCCCCATTGGTTCAGCGACTGGGAATATCAGCCTTCTTCAAGCCACAGGCGGATCGGCTTGCCTTGGGCCGGCCAGAAGCGGGTCTGTTCGATCGGCGAGATGTCCCAGCGCTGTACGCCCTGCAGGGCCTGGAAGAAGCGGTGCTCCTGTTCCATTAACGCCTCGGCGCACATTTTGCGGGTGCTGCCGATCGGGCCGAAGCTGAGCTTGTCGCCTTCGAGGGTGTACGGCGCAAACCAGTGGTTGCAGCCGCCATTGCCATAGGCGCGCCCATCGGCACCGAGGGTGACGGTCAGGTGCGCGTAGTCCATCAAGGGCCGCTCGCCTATCCACTCCACCACGTAGCTGTGATCCTGCTTGAGCTTGACCGCATCGCCAGCGCAGCCACTCAGGGCCGCGCCCACGGCGGCGAGCAGCAGGCCCTTCATTGTGCGGCCCGCTGGCATTTCGGGCAGCGGTGCTGGTCGCCTTCGCTGGCCCAGCCGAGTTCTTTGATACGTGCGTTGGCGGCCGGCTGCAGCGGTTCTTTGGTCAGCTTGGTTTCCACCGCGAATTCAAACTCCAGCACACTGTCGCAGCTGTCGCAATTGACCTTCCAGGTGTGAATCTCCAACTCGCCGAATTTCGGCCCCAGGGCCATGGCGACCCATTGGCCCGCCGGGCGGATGGAGTAGCGCGCGTCACCTTCCACGGTCAGGCGCATCGACAGGGTTTTGCTGCCGCGCAGGGTGACGATCAGCACGTCGCCATGCTTGATCGAACCACCGTTGCCGGTGACTTGATAACGGCCCGGCACCAGGGCGCGGCATTCGATCAGGGTGTGTTGCGGGCTCAGCAAGCTGAAGCGGAAATCGTGTTCGGCCATGGATCCTCCAAATAGGCGCGGCATCCTATCACGGGTGCCGGCTCATCATGAGCCCGGTATGTGACCGCTGATCATCCCTCAACGAGGTTCTGCGCGCGGCCATCGGCCCACGCCGCAATATTGGCCAGCGTCGTGCCGGCAATCGCCGCCAGCGCCTCGCGGGTCAGGAAGGCCTGGTGGGCGGTGATGATCACATTGGGAAAGGTCAACAGGCGGGCGAGCACGTCGTCTTGCAGGGGCAGGTCCGAGCGGTCCTCGAAAAACAGCTGCGCCTCTTCCTCATAGACATCCAGCCCCAGGTAACCGAGTTGGCCGTTCTTGAGCGCCTCGACCAGTGCCGGCGTGTCGACCAAGCCGCCGCGACCGGTATTGATCAGCATGGCACCTGGTTGCATGTGTGCCAGGGCGCGTGTGTCGATCAGGTGTTTACTCTCGGCGGTCAGCGGACAATGCAGGCTGATGATCTGCGCCTCGGCGAGCAATTCGGGCAGGCTCACGTAGCGCGCGCCCATGGCTTGCAGCTGAGGGTTGGGGAAGGGGTCGTAGGCCAGCAACTGGCAGCCAAAACCGGCCATGATCCTGGCGAAGGTGGCGCCGATCTGCCCGGTGCCGACCACGCCGACGGTTTTGCCGACCAGATCGAAACCGGTGAGCCCGTGCAGGCTGAAATCGCCATCGCGGGTGCGGTTGTAGGCGCGGTGCAGGCGCCGGTTCAGGGCAAGGATCAATGCCACGGCATGTTCGGCCACGGCGTGGGGCGAGTAGGCCGGTACGCGCACCACGCTCAGGCCCAGGCGCTTGGCGGCGTGCAGGTCAACATGGTTGTAGCCGGCCGAGCGCAACGCAATCAGGCGCGTACCGCCACTGGCCAGTTGCTCGAGCACCGGGGCGCTGAGATCATCGTTGATAAACGCGCAGACCACCTCGTGCCGTTCGGCCAGGGCGACGGTGTCGAGGTTGAGGCGGGCGGGTTGGAATTGCAGCTCGATGCCCTGAGGGCGCGGCTCACCGAGAAAACTCTCGCGGTCGTAGGCCTGGCTGCTGAAAAGAATCACGCGCATTAAAAGGCTCCCTGCAATTTATGAATTGAAATGCGAGCTGAATGTGGGAGGGGGCTTGCCCCCGATAGCGGTGTATCAGTGACAGATATTTCGACTGACACATCGCCATCGGGGGCAAGCCCCCTCCCACATTTGATTGGTGTCGTCCATGAAATCGTGTCAGGCGCTGACCCGCGCTTCACTGGCCAGCCGCGCAATCGCCATGTCCAGTTCATCCAGCGCGGCCATGGCCTTGGCGTCGTCCTGCTTGAGCAGGGTTTCGGCGCGTTGGCAGGCCGCGCGCAATTGCGGCACGCCGCAGTAGCGGGTGGCGCCATGCAGGCGGTGGACGCGCTCGATCAGGGCGTGGTTGTCATTGGCTTCACGGGCGACCGTAATCGCCAGGCGATCAGCTTCCAGGGAGGCCAGGAGCATGGCGAGCATGTCGGCCGCCAGGTCCGCCTTGTTAGCCGCCAGGCGCAGGCCTTCCTCATGGTCCAGCACCAGCAGTTGCACGCCTGGGCCAAGGCCTTCGGGGAGGCGCTCGGGCCCCTGGTTGCGCAGGGCCAGGCCGGTCCATTTCAGCACCACCTGGGCCAGCTGCCGCTCGCTGATGGGCTTGGTCAGGTAATCGTCCATGCCGCTTTGCAGAAGGGCACGTTTTTCGTTGGCCATGGCATGGGCGGTGAGGGCGACCACCGGCAGCGGCGTGCCATGGCGTTCGCTTTCCCATTGGCGAATCGCTTCGGTACTCTGGCGCCCGTCCATGCCGGGCATCTGCACGTCCATCAGCACCAGGTCGAACGTTTCCTGCTTCACGGCGTCAATGGCCGCGAAGCCGCTTTCCACGGCATGGACCTTGGCGCCCATGTCTTCGAGCAGGGTTTGCACCAGTAACAGGTTCGCCGGGTTATCGTCCACGCACAGCACCCGCGGCGCACGGCTGGACAACGGCTCACCCGGCTCGCTGCGCGAGGGGCGCGGGCTGATCAGGTCGGCCAGTGAGCGGCGCAGCTTGCGCGTACAGGCTGGCTTGGCCTGCAACTGGCTGTTGGGGTTGGGCACCGATTGGTTGAACAACATTTGCTCGGTGGTCGGGCACAGCACCAGCACCTTGCAGCCCAGGTGTTCGAGGTCCCACAAGTGCTGGTTGAGGCGCTCGGGCGGGATGTCATTGGCGGTGACGCCGAGCACCGCCAAGTTGATCGCCTGTTCGGTCTGATGGGCGCTGGTAATGCCGTTGGTCAGGCTTTCCAGGGTATTGAACAGCGTGACTTCCAGGCCGCAGTCTTCCAACTGGTGTTGCAAGGCCTGGCGCGCCAGCTCGTGGTTCTCCAGCACGGCCACGCGGCGACCGAGCAGCGGCGCGCTGGGCAGGTCTTCGATGTCGTCGCGGGTCTTGGGCAAGTTCAGGCTGATCCAGAACTCCGAGCCTTCGCCCGGTGTGCTGTCGACGCCGATTTCGCCGCCCATCTGTTCGATCAGGCGCTTGGAAATCACCAGGCCCAAGCCGGTGCCACCTGGCTGGCGCGACAGCGAATTGTCCGCCTGGCTGAAGGCCTGGAACAGTGCGCGCACGTCCTGGTTGGATAGGCCGATGCCGGTGTCCTGCACGCTGATGCGCAGTTGTACGCTGTCTTCCTGCTCATCCTCGATCATCGCCCGGGCCACGATGGTGCCTTCGCGGGTGAACTTGATCGCGTTGCTGATCAGGTTGGTCAGGATCTGCTTGAGGCGCAGTGGGTCGCCCACCAGCGCCAGCGGCGTGTCGCGGTAGACCAGGCTGACCAGTTCGAGCTGTTTGGCGTGGGCGGCCGGGGCGAGGATGGTCAGGGTGTCCTGCAGCAGGTCGCGCAGGTTGAAGGGCACGCTGTCGAGCACCAGCTTGCCGGCCTCGATCTTCGAGAAGTCGAGAATCTCGTTGATGATGCCCAACAGGTTGTCGGCGGACTTTTCGATGGTGCCCAGGTAATCCAGCTGACGTGGCGACAGCTCGCTTTTTTGCAGCAGGTGGGTGAAGCCGAGGATGCCGTTGAGCGGCGTGCGGATTTCATGGCTCATATTGGCCAGGAATTCCGATTTGATCCGGCTGGCTTCCAGGGCTTCCTTGCGGGCCAGGTCCAGCTCGATGTTCTGGATCTCGATGGTTTCCAGGTTCTGGCGCACGTCTTCGGTGGCCTGGTCGATGCTGTGTTGCAGTTCTTCCTGGGCGTTTTGCAGGGTTTCGGCCATGCGGTTGATGCCCGACGCCAACTGATCCAGCTCCTGGCTGCCCAAGGGCGGCAGGCGGGTTTCCAGGTTGCCGTCTTTAAGCTGGGCCACGGCTTGTTTGATCAGGCCGATCGGCGAATTGATGGTGCGGCTGATGCGCAGGGCCAGTGCCGCAGTGCAGATCAAGCCGATGGCGATCAGCAGCAGGCTGGCGAACAGGCTGCGATAACCGCGCAGCAACATGCCGTTGTGGGACAGTTCCACCTCGACCCAGCCCAACAGGCGGTCGGACTCATCCGGAATCAGCTCGCCGGCGAGGTTGCGATGGCGGCCAAACACTGGCATCAGGTAACGGGTGGCATCGTTGCCGGTACGCTGCAGCAGGTGCGAACTGTTGCCAGTGGGCGGTTGATTGAGCATGGTCGGGCCGGCATGGGCCAGGGAGGAGCGGTCCGGCGCCAGGAACGACACCGCGCGCACGTCCGGTTGTTCCAGGGATTGGGTCGCTATGCGCTCCAGCAGGTCGGTGTTCTTGCTGCTCAGGGCGGGCGCGACCAGCGGCGCCAACTGCTCGGCGATCATCTCACCGCGTTGCAGCAATTGAGTTTGCAGCTCGGAGAGCTGCATCCAGGTGAAATAACCCCCCAACAGCAGCGCCATCAGGCTGGTCGGCAATAACGTCAGCAACAGTACGCGGCCTTTTATCCCCATTCTTCTAAGCACGCCACTCTCCTGCTACCACATTGATATCAATCTTCCGCACGGGCGTCCGGCCCGCGCTACCTGCGCAGTGTAGCCATTTGCGCCGCCAGGAATCTCGTAAATTAATGACACAACGCAATCTTCGGGCCATTCGGTAGCGGCCTGTGATTGCCTGTAACACTTTAATCTTGAATAATCAGTCATTGAGAATGACTTGCAGACGCTAATGAATCCCGCAGCCGTTGGCCTACCCAGTATCCTGACCATCGAGGATGACCCCGTGCTGGGCGCCTACGTCCATGAACATCTGGGCCGCTGTGGCTTCGAGGTAACCTGGTGCCGCAATGGCCAGCAAGGCCTGCAACTGGCCCGCGACCAAGCATTCGACCTGGTGCTGATGGACGTTCTGCTGCCAGGGCTGGACGGGCTGTCAGTCCTTACGCATCTGCGCCAGAGTCATGCCATACCGGTGATCCTGATGTCGGCCCTGGGCGCCGAAGCCGACCGTGTCAGCGGCTTTCGCCTGGGCGCCGACGATTACCTGCCCAAGCCGTTCAGCATGATCGAGCTGCGGGTGCGCATCGAAGCCATCCTGCGCCGGGTGGCCCTGGAGCGTCGCCCCCCGCCGGGCCTTGCGCCCCTGCGCGATGATGCGCAGGTCCTGCGGTTTGACGAGGGGCTGTGCGATGTCGTCTACCACACGCACTGGGCCGGCCTGACGCGCAGCGAGTACCGCCTGCTGGAAACCTTGCACCGCAACGCCGAAGAGGTACTCAGCAAAGCCTTCCTTTACCAGCACGTGCTGCAGCGCGGCTATGCCCCACACGATCGCAGTCTCGACATGCATGTGAGCCAGATTCGCCGCAAGCTCAAGGCGATCGGCTACACCGAGCGCGAAGTGCGCACGGTGTGGGGCAAGGGTTATGTGTTGAGCGGTCACGATGAAGGGCTTTGAGCGGTGGCCGGGCAGGCATTCGCTGTTCTGGAAGCTGGCGTGCCTGCTGATCGCGTTTTGTTTGCTGATGATCTGGCTCAGTTGGTCCTGGGGCCGCTACATGGAACAGCAAAGTGCCTACCTCACTGACGAAGCCCGCGACACGCTCCGCGGCTATGCAGCCGGCGCCGAGTTGGCCTGGAGTACCCAGGGCAGTGCCGGTGTGGATGCGTGGTTGCAGCATATGGGCGAGCGTGAAACCACTTGGCTGGGCATCATCGGCAATGACTTGCAATCACTTGGCAGCGCACCGTTGAGCGACAAGCAAAGCCAGCGCCTGACCTTCTTGCGCGGATTGGACTGGCCGGTGAGCCGCCATGCCAAAGGCTTGCCCTGGTTGAAAATCGCCTTCCCGGTCGATCCCGACGCGGGGTCACTGGTGATCGAGTTGCCCAAGCGCTTTATGCCAGGGCGTTATCAACTGTTCTGGCGGGTCATCACCAACGGCCTGATTCCCGGGTTGTTTACCTTATTGCTGTGTATCGGCCTGTATCGATTGCTGATCATGCCCCTCAATCAATTGCGTGCGCAGGCCAATGCCTGGCGTGCGGACCAATTGACTGCGCGGATGTCCGGTGACGCGACCAGCCGCCAGGACGAGTTGGGTGAACTGGGGCGCGCCTTCGACCAGATGTCCGAACGCTTGCAGGGCACGGTGCAGTTGCAGCAACAGCTGCTGCGCGACATGTCCCATGAGTTGCGCACGCCCCTGAGCCGCTTGCGCGTGGCCTGCGACAGCGAGCAGGACCTGGCGCGGTTGCGTGAACGCCTGAGCCGGGAGATCGACGCCATGCAGCGCCTGGTGGAAGACAGCCTGCAACTGGCCTGGCTCGACAGCGACCGGGCGCCACTGCCCCAGGAGGACATTCAATTGCCCGCGCTGTGGGACATGCTGCGGGAAAACGCTTGTTTCGAAAGCCATTGGCCGGCATCGCGTTTACCCTGCCTGTTGCCGGCTGAGTGCTGGGTGCGCGGCAATCTCAATGCACTGGCCCAGGCCCTGGAAAACATCCTGCGTAACGCAATACGCCACTCCCCAGGCCAAGGCCGGGTGACATTGGACGGCACGCGCGAAGGCGAGTACTGGCATGTGTGGCTGGAGGATCAGGGGGGCGGCATCGATGAGGCCGACCTGGAGCGTATCTTCGCGCCCTTTATCCGGTTGGACGGTTCCCGGCCCGGTGACGGCGGCTTCGGCCTGGGCTTGAGCATTGCGCGCAACGCGGTGCAGCGCCAGGGCGGGCGTATCTGGGCGCAAAATACCGGGCAGGGCCTGCGTATACACCTGCGCTTGCCTGCCCGTTAGCCATCAGCGGCGGCGCAGTTTGCGTTTCTTCCACTGGTGCGCGACCCACCAGCGCCAATAGCCCATGGTCAGGCAATAGGCCAATGCGCCCAACACCAACCCGGATACCACCGAGCCCAGCAGGAATGGTTGCCACATTGTGCTCAATTCGCCGCTGATCCATTCCCAGGTGAGGTTATCGGGGAGGCTGCGTGGCGGCACATTCATCAACCAGGCACCGGTCATATAGGTGCAGACAAACACCACCGGCATCGTGATCGGGTTGGTCAGCCACACCAGGCTGACGGCAATCGGCATGTTGCCGCGCACCACGATCGCCAGGATTGCGGCCAGCAGCATTTGCAAGGGAATGGGGATAAACGCAGCAAACAGACCCACGGCCATCGCACGGGCCACCGAGTGCCGGTTGAGGTGCCAGAGGTTCGGGTCATGCAGCAGGGTGCCAAGAAACTGTAATGACTTGTGTTCCCTGATACTGCTGGGGTCGGGCATGTACCGTTTGAATAAGCGCCGGGGCATAAGGGGTCCAGGTCAGTTCGAGGGGCAAGTATGCGCGTATTCTATAAACAGAAAATTCAGACTTTGTGACAAAACATCAAAGGCACCATCGGGAACCCCGGCTAAGACTGAGTGAATCATTTAAAGGAATGACTCATGAGGACAGGGATGTTCGCGCTTGCGCTGGGGCTGCTGACCCTGCGTTTTCTACCGGTGTTGCCGCCCATCGGATGGCTGTTGGCCATGCTGGTGCTGGCATTGATGTTATTGCCGTTTCGTACCTATCCGCTGGCGTTTTTCCTGCTGGGCTTGAGCTGGGCGTGCATCAGCGCGCAGTGGGCACTGGATGATCGATTGCGACCAGCACTGGACGGCGAAACACGATGGGTGGAAGGGCGCGTGGTCGGCTTGCCCCAGCAGACCGACACCGGCGTGCGTTTTGATCTGGCCGACAGCCGGTCGCGCAAAGCTCGGCTACCCAAGCGCATCCGGGTGTCCTGGCACGGTGGGCCGCCGGTGCGCAGTGGAGAACGCTGGCGCCTGGCTGTCACCCTCAAGCGGCCGTCCGGCCTGCTCAATTTTCACGGTTTCGACCACGAGGCCTGGCTGCTGGCGCAACGCATCGGCGCCACGGGTTCGGTAAAAGACGGTCAGCGCCTGACTCCGGCCCGCAACGCCCTGCGCGACAGCCTGCGCCAGCGCCTGCTGGCTGCGGATGCGCAAACCCATGAAGCCGCCGTGGCGGCGTTGGTGCTAGGTGACGGTTCCGGGCTGCGCGCGGAGCAATGGCAGGTGTTGCAAGACACCGGCACCGTGCACCTGTTGGTCATTTCCGGCCAACACATTGGCTTGTTGGCCGGGCTGATCTACGCACTGGTGGCCGGGATGGCGCGTTACGGTTGCTGGCCACGCAACCTGCCATGGCTGCCGTGGGCCTGCGGCCTGGCCTTTATGGCAGCGCTAGGTTATGGCCTGCTGGCAGGTTTCGGCGTGCCGGTGCAGCGGGCCTGCGTGATGGTGGGCCTGGTATTGCTATGGCGGCTGCGCTTTCGGCATTTGGGCGTGTGGTGGCCGTTGCTGCTGGCCTTCAACGCTGTGCTGCTGCTTGAGCCTCTGGCCAGTTTGCAACCGGGTTTCTGGTTGTCCTTTGCGGCGGTTGCGATCCTGGTGCTGACGTTCGGCGGGCGGCTGGGGCCCTGGAGTGTCTGGCAGGCCTGGACGCGTCCACAGTGGTTGATTGCTATCGGTTTGTTTCCGGTCCTGTTGGTGCTGAGTTTACCCATCAGCCTCACCGCGCCTGTGGCCAATTTATTCGCCGTGCCGTGGATCAGTCTGGTGGTGTTGCCATTGGCGTTGCTGGGCACGGCGCTGCTGTGGCTGCCGTTGGCCGGTGACGGTTTGCTCTGGTTGGCCGGCGGAGCGCTGGAGGGATGGTTCAAGGGGCTGACCCTGCTGG
This sequence comes from Pseudomonas sp. R4-35-07, assembly GCF_003852235.1. Taxonomy (NCBI): domain Bacteria; kingdom Pseudomonadati; phylum Pseudomonadota; class Gammaproteobacteria; order Pseudomonadales; family Pseudomonadaceae; genus Pseudomonas; species Pseudomonas sp. R4-35-07. The sequence continues at coordinate 3,450,970 of NZ_CP027732.1, read as the reverse complement.
CCGGGCAGTTGCCGGCCTGGACGCCGGCCGAGGTGCCGCTGGTTTATTGGCTGGTCAGCCTGGCGGGCGCGGTGTTATTGCTGCTGCCCAAGGGCGTGCCATTTCGGTTGCTGGGCTGGCCCATGCTGCTGTTGGCGGTGTTTCCACCCAAGGAATCGGTACCCCATGGGCAGGTGACGGTGGTGCAACTGGATGTCGGCCAGGGGCAGGCTGTGATCTTGCGCACCCGCAACCATGCCTTGCTTTACGATGCGGGGCCGCGTTCGGGGGCGGTCGACCTGGGCGCGCGCGTGGTTCTGCCGTCGTTGAAAAAGTTCGGAGTAGAGCGGTTGGACATGCTGCTATTGAGCCATGCCGACGCCGATCATGCCGGTGGCGCTGCAGCTGTCGCCCGTGGGCTGCCCATCCGGCGCGTGGTTGGCGGTGAAACCGAAGGGTTGCCGGCGTTTCTGGGGACCGAGCCTTGTGTCAGTGGCGAACGATGGGAGTGGGATGGTGTGTCGTTCGTGTTATGGCAGTGGTCTGACGCCCTCGGTGGCAACGCCAAATCCTGTGTATTGCAGGTGCAGGCCAGCGGTGAGCGGCTGCTGCTCACCGGAGATATCGACCGTGCGGCGGAGCGCGCACTGCTTGACACACCATTGGCGGTGCCCACTGACTGGTTGCAAGCGCCCCATCATGGTAGCCGCAGCTCGTCATCCAGGCCCTTTGTGCAACGGCTTGCGCCTGGATCGGTGCTGATCTCCAGAGGCCGGGGCAATGCCTTTGGTCATCCTCATTCGCAGGTGGTGGAACGCTATCGGGCCCTGGGCAGCCGGTTATACGACAGCGCCGAGCAAGGTGCCGTGCGTCTTCAGTTGGGCGCGTTCCAACCCGCTGTTGTTGCGCGCAGTCAACGCCGGTTCTGGCGCGAACCGTTACCGTAATCCGGCGTTACCAAACACCGCGGGCTGCGACAGTCCGGTCTGCGGCCAACGAACCCCGCTGCCGAACCTATATGATAAAGTGGCGCACTTTTTCGAGGGGGCATTCACTGTGTGGGAATTGGTCAAATCCGGCGGCTGGATGATGTTGCCGATCATCATGAGTTCCATTGCCGCACTCGGCATCGTCGCCGAACGCCTGTGGACCCTGCGTGCCAGTCGCGTTACCCCCGAGCATCTGCTGGGGCAAGTCTGGGGCTGGATCAAGAACAAGCAGCTCGACAAGCAGAAGCTCAAGGAACTGCGCGCCAATTCGCCACTGGGTGAAATCCTCGCCGCCGGCCTGGCCAACTCCAAGCATGGTCGCGAGATCATGAAAGAGTGCATCGAGGAAGCCGCAGCGCGGGTGATCCATGAGCTGGAGCGCTACATCAACGCCCTCGGCACCATCGCCGCCATGGCGCCGCTGCTCGGTTTGCTGGGCACGGTGCTGGGCATGATCGACATTTTCAGCTCGTTCATGGGCTCGGGCATGACCACCAACGCCGCGGTGCTGGCCGGCGGTATTTCCAAAGCGCTGATCACCACGGCTGCGGGCCTGATGGTGGGTATCCCGTCGGTGTTCTTCCACCGCTTCCTGCAACGGCGCATCGATGAACTGGTGGTCGGCATGGAACAGGAAGCCATCAAGCTGGTGGAGGTGGTGCAGGGCGACCGTGATGTGGACCTGGTCGAGGGCAAAGCGTGAAATTTCGCCGCAAGCAACGGGAAAATGTCGACATCAACCTCGCGTCTCTGATTGACGTGGTGTTTATCCTGCTGCTGTTCTTCGTCGTTACCACCACGTTCACCCGGGAAACCCAGCTGCGCGTCGATTTGCCCGAAGCCGTGAGCGGCTCTCCAGCCGAAGACCAGCAGGTCAAGCAACTCGATATCGCCATCAGCGCCGATGGCGTGTTTTCGGTAAATAACCAGTTGCTGGAGAGAAACGACCTGGCCAGCTTGATGGAGGCCTTGCAGAAGGAGTCCGGGGGCGACACCAACATGCCACTGTCGATCAGCGCTGACGGCAAAACCCAGCACCAGGCAGTGATTACCGCGATGGACGCTGCCGGCAAGCTCGGTTTCAGTCATCTGCGCATGACCACCGTCGAGGCGGCGAGCCCACCCTGATGGCCATGTCCGATCGTTTGCTCAAGGCCTGGTACGACGGGCATCCTGCCCTCGTGCTGTTAAAGCCGCTGGAGTGCCTGTATCGCCGGGTGGTGCAGCGCAAGCGCGCGCGCTTCCTGGCGGGTGAGGGCGCTGTCTACCAGTCACCGGTGCCCGTTGTGGTCGTGGGTAATATCACCGTAGGCGGGACTGGCAAGACGCCGCTGATCCTGTGGATGATCGAGCACTGTCGGCGCAGTGGGTTGCGCGTAGGCGTGGTCAGCCGTGGGTATGGCGCCAAGCCGCCACAGTTGCCGTGGCGGGTCGAGGCCAACCACAGTGCCGAAGTGGCTGGCGACGAACCGTTGCTGATCGTGCAGCGCTGCGGTGTACCGTTGATGATCGATCCGGATCGCAGTCGTGCGGTGAAAGCGCTGTTGGCCAGCGAAACCCTGGACCTGATCCTTTCCGACGACGGCCTGCAGCACTATCGTCTGGCCCGTGATCTGGAGCTGGTATTGATCGATGCCGCCCGTGGCCTGGGCAATCGCCATTGCCTGCCGGCCGGGCCGTTGCGTGAGCCGGTTGAGCGCCTGCAGAGCGTTGATGCGCTGCTCTATAACGGCGCCGCCTCGGACCGCGAAGACGGCTTTGCCTTCCGCCTGCAACCCTCGGCGCTGGTCAACCTGCACAGCGGCGAGCGGCAGCCGGTCAGCTACTTTCCAGTAGGCCAACCGGTACACGCGGTTGCCGGTATCGGCAATCCGCAACGTTTCTTCAATACCCTTGAAACGCTACACTGGCAGCCGATCCCCCATGCGTTTGCCGACCACGCGCCCTACAGCGCCGAGGTGCTGGATTTCACGCCGCCATTGCCGCTGGTCATGACCGAAAAAGACGCGGTGAAGTGCCGCGCCTTCGCCCGGCCCGACTGGTGGTACCTTGCGGTGGATGCGCTGCCGTCGCCAGCATTTGTCGCCTGGTTCGACACGCAGTTGATGCGCTTGCTGCCCAACCGTCTTTTGCCTTAACCGCTTATTTCCAGGAACTACTCATGGACACCAAACTGCTCGACATCCTTGCTTGCCCGATCTGCAAAGGCCCGCTCAAGCTCAGCGCCGACAAAACCGAGCTGATCAGCAAAGGCGCCGGCCTGGCTTACCCTATTCGTGACGGCATTCCGGTGATGCTGGAAAGCGAAGCCCGTACCCTGACGACCGATGAGCGCCTGGATAAATGACTACCGCCTTTACCGTGGTGATTCCCTCGCGCTATGCGTCGACCCGCCTGCCGGGCAAGCCGCTGCAAATGATCGGTGCCAAGCCGATGATCCAGCTGGTATGGGAACAGGCCTGTAAAAGCAGCGCTGAACGGGTGGTGGTGGCGACCGACGATCCGCGCATCATCGAAGCCTGCAAAGGTTTCGGCGCCGAGGCGGTGCTGACCCGTGAAGACCATAATTCCGGCACCGACCGCCTTGCCGAAGTGGCCACGCAACTGGGCTTGGCGCCCGACGCCATCGTGGTGAACGTGCAAGGCGACGAGCCGTTGATCCCGCCAAGCGTCATCGACCAGGTCGCCGCCAATCTGGCGGCCCATGGCGAAGCGCGCATGGCCACCTTGGCCGAACCGATCGAAGACAGCGAAACCTTGTTCAACCCCAACGTGGTGAAGGTCGTCAGCGATATCAACGGCCTGGCCCTGACATTCAGCCGCTCGATCCTGCCCTGGGCGCGGGATGCCTTCGCCAGCAACCCCGATGCACTGCCGCAAGGTGTGCCGTACCGCCGCCATATCGGCATTTATGCCTATCGCGCCGGCTTCCTGCATGACTTCGTCAGCTGGGGCCCGTGCTGGTTGGAGAACACCGAGTCCCTGGAGCAGCTGCGGGCCCTGTGGCACGGCGTGCGCATCCATGTGGGCGATGCGCTGGAAGCGCCGCCTGCAGGCGTCGACACCCAGGAAGACCTCGAGCGCGTCCGTCGCCTGCTGGGGGCTTGATGGAGGTCCTGTTTGTCTGCCTGGGCAATATCTGCCGCTCGCCCACCGCCGAAGGCGTTTTGCGCCATAAGTTGCGCGAAGCAGGTTTGTCCGGCCAGGTTGAGGTGGCGTCAGCGGGGACTGGGCAATGGCATATCGGCAACCCACCGGATCAGCGCAGCCAACGTGCGGCGCTGGCGCGGGGCTATGACTTGTCATCCCAACGTGCCCAGCAGGTCTGCCGCGCCGACTTTGCGCGCTATGACCTGATCCTGGCCATGGACCACAGCAACCTGCGCCACCTCAAAGCCATGCAGCCTGCACAGGGTAAGGCTCAGTTGGATATATTCCTGCGCCGCTTCGGCGGTGAAGTGGACGAGGTGCCAGACCCTTATTATGAAGGCGAACAAGGTTTTGAGCGGGTCCTGGACCTGATCGAGCGCGCCTGTGATTTATTGGTGATTGAATTGAAGGGGCGGTTATGACCTTGCAAGTACTGGCGCAGGTCTCCCTCAAGCCGTTCAACAGCTTTGGCATCGACGTGCGCGCCCAGCTATTTGCCGAGGCCCGCAGTGATGCCGACGTGCGGGAAGCCTTGGCCTACGCCGAGGCGCACAGTGTGCCGCTGCTGGTGATCGGGGGCGGCAGCAACCTGCTGCTGACCCAGGACGTTCCTGCCCTGGTGTTGCGTATGGCCACCCAAGGCATTCGCGTGCTGCACGATGATGGCGTGCAGGTGGTGGTCGAAGCCGAAGCGGGCGAAGCCTGGCACCCCTTTGTGTTATGGACCCTGGAGCAGGGTTTCTGCGGCCTGGAAAACCTCAGCCTGATCCCCGGCACGGTCGGTGCGGCGCCAATGCAAAACATCGGTGCGTACGGCGTGGAGGTCAAGGATGTGTTTGCCGGCCTCACTGCGCTGGATCGTCAGACCGGTGAACTGCGGGATTTCAGCCTGCAGGAGTGCCGGTTTGCCTATCGCGACAGCCTGTTCAAGCATGAAGTCGGCCGTTGGTTGATCCTGCGGGTACGCTTTGCCCTGAGCCGCGCCAGTCACCTGAAACTCGACTACGGCCCGGTGCAGCAGCGTCTGGCCGGGCAGGGGATTACCAACGCCACGCCAGCGGATGTAAGCCGTGCGATTTGCAGCATTCGCCGCGAAAAGTTGCCCGACCCGGCGCAGCTTGGCAACGCCGGCAGCTTCTTCAAGAACCCGCTGGTGCCGCAGGCCTTGGCTACTGAGCTGAAAAGCCAGTATCCGGACCTGGTGGCCTACCCTCAGGCAGACGGGCAAACGAAGCTCGCCGCCGGTTGGCTGATCGACAAGGCGGGCTGGAAGGGCTTTCGTGAGGGCGACGCTGGCGTGCATGCATTGCAAGCGCTGGTGCTGGTGAACTATGGCTCTGCCACCGGGCGTGAGATCGCCAACCTGGCGCTACGTATCCAGCAGGATATTGTCGAGCGCTTCGGGGTGGAACTGGAAATGGAACCTAACCAGTACTGATCGTCCTTGGGCCCCGGAAATGAAAATGCCCCGTATCTCGCGATACGGGGCATTTTTTATAGCGTTAACAATCAGTCGTCACGGCTCATGATGCCGAAGATCTGCAACAGGCTGATAAACAGGTTGTAGATCGATACATACAGGCTGATGGTCGCCATGATGTAGTTACGCTCACCACCATGGATGATGGCGCTGGTCTGGAACAGGATGCACACCGAGGAGAACAGCACGAAGCCTGCGCTGATCGCCAGTTGCAAACCGCTGATCTGGAAGAACATGCCGGCTACCACTGCCGCCAGCAACACGAAGAAGCCTGCGGTAATGAAGCCGCCCAGGAAGCTCATGTCCTTACGGCTGATCAGCACGTACGCCGACAGGCCACCAAACACCAGTGCGGTCATGGCAAATGCCGAACTGACCACTTCCGCGCCGCCGGCCATGCCGAGGTAACGGTTAAGGATCGGGCCCAGGATAAAGCCCATGAAACCGGTCAAGGCAAAGGCCGACACCAGGCCCCAGGCCGAGTCACGCAGCTTGTTGGTCAGGAAGAACAGACCATAGAAGCCGATCAACACGACGAAGATGTTGGGATAACCGACGCGCATCTGCTGGGCCACGTAAGCCATCACGCCGCTGAATGCGAGGGTAAGGGCGAGCAGGCCGTACGTATTGCGCAAGACGCGGCTGACTTCAAGCTGCTCAGCCTGCGCGTTGCCATTCACTGCGTAATTCTGTTCGCGCATGGCGACTCTCCTTCAGTTTTGAAACGTTCAGTCGCAAAGATCATAACAGACGCTCTGTAACAAGCTATGCAGAGAGTTTGACAGTGTGTTTCATTCGGGTATTATTGCGCCCGCTGACGCAGGATGAGCTACTATGATCCTGTAACGCACAAGGGAAATTGGCAGAGTGGTTGAATGCACCGGTCTTGAAAACCGGCGAACGTTAATAGCGTTCCCAGGGTTCGAATCCCTGGTTTCCCGCCAAGATTCACACGAAAGCCTCGCGAAAGCGGGGCTTTTGCGTTTCTGAGTTTCGGTATAGCTGGCGGGCTATAAGCGGCTGCGGGAGTGTTGGCAGCGGAAGGTCAACAGTCTGCTAGGATTCAAACCGCTATCCGGGAGAAAGGCTGATCCTTTCTGCTCGCCATGAATGACTACTCAGGGAGAAGATATGTCGGTCTACACCGTTACCATTCCGTGTTTCGCGCAAATGCTGCGAGCGTTATCGTTTCTTTTGTCAAAGGGTCAGGCATCTGCCCAAGAGCACGGTTACGACCCGCAAATTCTGCTTGAATCTCGACTGGCGCCGGATATGCACGATCTCGCCCGGCAAATTCAGTATGCATGCACTCAAGCCCAGGAGGCGGTGCTGCGACTGACGCAACAGCCGGTGCGCTCGCTAACTCCTCCGGGAAATCTGGCGGCAGCGCAAGCGCTCATCGAGAGCACGTTGGCGTTTCTCGACTCAGTCGATCAGGCTCAAATCGAGGAAGGCGCTGAGCGCCAGATTTCTATTGAGTTACCCAATGGCATGGCCTTCGATATGTCCGGCAGCGAATACGCAGTGAACTGGGCTACACCTCAGTTTTACTTTCATCTGATCACGGCTTACAACATTTTGCGTCATAACGGCGTACCTCTCGGGAAAGCCGATTACGTACGGCACATGTTTGCCTACCTACGAAAGTAACCTTGCCGCCTGAACTCGTTAAAGACCCAGGCCCTGCGAGGGTGCTGTGCGAGTCGCGACCATGATCTGGTCTTGCGAGCCGGCGTTGTGGGGCATCAACCAGACGGGGCAAAGGGTGCATGAATGTTTCTAAGCCTTGAAGTGCGCAGTTACGAGCGCGAAAACCACAACCATCACCATGACCACACTCAATTGGTATTGCCGATCCATGGCCGCATGGAAATCGACGTAGGCGGTCGCGGAGGGTGCATCGATCCGTCAGTGGCAGCCCTGGTGACGCCTGGCGCGGTGCATTCGCAGCACACGAACGCCGATAGTTGCTTTCTGGTATTGGACTGCGCGCCGACCACCTTGGAAACGCTGCAGATCGAGCGTCTTGCCCAGCAGATATATGTCCCTATTCCCCCGGCGACACGCCGGCTGATCGAGTTCGCCGAGTTGGTAGGCAATGCCCAACTGTCCCTCACGGCCTCACAGCTGGGGCCGTTGCTTTTGTCATCCCTTAGCCCGGATGCCCCGCGTTTTTGCGACCCGTTCGAGCAGTTGATTGCCCGTCTGCGGTCAAATCCGGGGGCGAACTGGACTAACCAAGCCATGGCTGAAGTCGCCAGCATGAGCATGAGTCAACTGCACCAGCGCTTCCGGCAGGCGTTCGAGATGAGTCCGCAAGCCTGGTTGACCGACGTGCGCATCCAGCAAGCTCAACGATGGCTGCGCGCTACGTCATTACCCATCTCCGAGATTGCCCTGCGCGCCGGTTTTTCCGACCAGGCCTCGCTGACCCGAGCCATGCAACGGGTAAGCGCTACGAGCCCGGCGGTTTATCGTAAAGCGCAAAAACAGCCTGGGTAAAAAATCCCGCAATTAGCGCCAATATTCCCTGAGCCCGCTGCCGCAGACTTCCACCACCAGTCTTTGGAGCGCGGATGAAATGTTTGCTGATCGATCACTGCTCAAGGGCATCGTCTACGGAGTATGCGCGGGGCTATGTTGGGGCGTGATCTTCCTCGGGCCCCAGCTGACTCCGGGGCTGAGCGGGCTGCAGTTCGCCGTCCTGCGGTTTCTCTGTTATGGCGCGATCTCGTTCGCTTTGCTGATGCCGCGCTGGCGGCGGGTCTGCGCCAACCTGACGATTGCCGATTGGAAATCACTCTTCTGGCTCAGCCTGGTAGGCAACCTTATCTACTATGCGCTGGTGGGCACCGGTGTGCAGCTGGTGGGCATTGCCACAACCTCGCTTATCGTCGGGCTCATCCCGGTGTTCGTCACGTTGGCGGGGCGTCATGACGTCAACGCCGTGCCATTGCGCAAGCTCGTTCCCTCGTTGTGCTGTGCCGTAGGCGGCGTGGTACTGATCAGCTGGCATGCGTTGGTCAATGGCGACAGGCCCGACACATTGACCAGCCTCGCAGGGATTTCATGCGCGCTGGGCGCATTAGCCACCTGGAGTTGGTTCGCGGTGAGCAACGCTCGGCGGCTGGTTCAGGTCGCCAGCGTGTCCTCCCATGACTGGGCACTGCTGATGGGTGTGATAACCGGCGCGCAGTCGCTGCTGTTGGCGGCGCCGGTCCTGGGTTTGCACGCCGCCAGCCATGGCAGCGCCGAATGGCTGCACTTTTTCCTGGTGGCTGGCGGCGTGGCGTTTTTATCCTCGGTTATCGGTGGCGCGTGCTGGAATCAGGCCAGCAGGCTTCTGCCATTGGCGCTCAGCGGGCAAGTGCTGGTGATCGAGACGCTGGCGGCGCTGGTTTTTGGTTTTCTATGGGAACATCGATTCCCCGATTCATACGAGTTCGCCGCGATCCTGCTGCTGGTCACCGGTGTCGTCTGGTGCCTGAACAGTCATCGCGCGCCCCAGCGCACGCCGGCGAATGCTTAGCCCTGAGACTGTATGGCATCGCCTATATGGATGCCCAGATCCTGACGGCCCGGCGCGATATGCGGCTTGAGCGTCAATGCCGGGATGTCATAGTCCCCGGCATTCTGACGACGAAACGGCAAAGGTTCATCATCGAACAGGCTATCCAGCCGCGCAGCATAGGCCTTGGCTAGCTCGTCGAAACGAGCGGCGTCCATTTTGCTGGTTTTATAGATTGGGAAGGGCGGCATCACAGTGAACCCGGGATAGAACAGCACCCCGTGCTGGATAGGAAACAGCAGGTCATCCAGCGCACCGTTGACCCCTCGGGCACTGTAGTGCGACTCCCAGCCGCCCATGGTGACCACCAGCATCGCCCGCTTTCCTGCCAGGCGGCCTTCGCCATAGCGGTCACCCCAGTGGCGTTCGCTGTGTTCGCCGACACCGTAGGCAAATCCGTAGGCATAGACGCGTTCGACCCAGCCCTTGAGGATCGCAGGCATCGAGAACCACCACAGTGGGAATTGGATGATCACGGCATCGGCCCACAGAAGCTTGGCCTGTTCCGCCTCGATGTCTGCCGGTTGGGTGCCGGCGGCGAATACTCGCTGGGATTCGATTGCCGGGTTGAACGGTTTGCTGTCGTCATAGCCTGGCGCGTCGTTCGTATCGATGGGCGCTTTCCAATGCATAGCGTACAAATCTGAAACCTTGACCTGGTGGCCTGCGGTTTCCAGGTGAGCAATCGCGAAATCCCTCAGCGAGCCGTTGAGCGAACGAGGTTCAGGGTGGGCGTAAATCAGCAGTAGCTTCATGAGGGGCTCCGAGTGGTTATGCCCTCACCGTAACGACGAACCAGGTATGATAGAAATGAATTTCCGAAACATATGGTATTTACATGCACAATACCTTGCGCCGTCTCGATCTCAATCTGCTGGTCACCCTGGATGCGCTGTTGTCCGAGCAGAACGTTACGCGGGCCGCTCGATTGCTCAACCTCGCCCAACCTACCGTCAGCCTGCAACTGGGCCGACTGCGAGAACTGCTCGACGATCCCCTGTTGCTGCCCGGCCCGCGAGGCATGTCGCCTACCGAGCGGGCCCGTGAACTGCGTGGGCCGCTGCGTGAAGCGCTGGTAGCGCTGGAAGGCGCACTCAGTCCTGGCGGCGCTTTTGAGCCCGCGATGTCCCATCAGACGTGGAAGGTGGCAGCCAGTGATTATGCAGCCACCGCTTTGGTCTGGCCCTCGCTGGCGCTGCTCAGGCGCCTGGCCCCGAATACCCGCCTGGCACTGTTGAACAAGCATCCCGTCAGCCTTGCCAATGAACTGGAGAACGGCCAGCTCGACCTGGCGCTGCACACCCGCGATGACGCTCCAGCCAAACTGCGCCATCGGTCTTTGGTGCACGAACGCTACGTGCTGGCAGGGCGGCGCGGCCATCCGGCGTTGGCAGCCAAGCTATCGCTCAAAGCGTTCTGCGCCCTTGAACATGCTGTTATGTCACCTGATGGCGCTGGGTTCGTGGGGACTACTGATCAGGCACTGGCAGTGAAAGGGCTTGAACGACGCGTCGTATTGTCAGTGTCCAATTTCAACTCGCTTGTCTCAGCATTGGCGCACAGCGACCTTGTGGCGGTGGTGCCAGAAAGGCTGGTGCGAGATGAGCCGGCACTTCACGTCCAAGCGCCTCCACTGGCCATTCCCGGTTTTGAAATGCTGATGTTATGGCCCGAACGACTGCACCGAGACCCGGCCCATAGATGGCTGCGTGACCTTATCGCCTCGACGTTGCAGGCAGCCTCTAATCCTGAGGTTTGATTGGAGTGAATAGCCAGCTCAGTTCTCGGTTACAGGACTGCTAAATCAACTGACGAATCCCCAACGACAAAATCAACCCTCCACACAGCCGATCAATCGCTTTTTTGCGTCCTTGATAAGCGCTGGCAATCCTGGGCTGGGAAAGAGCGATTGCGACCATTCCATACCAAACCATCGAAACTACCACGACAACGGCCAGCATCGACAAGAACGTGCCTGGCGAAACGTGGGCGGGGGCTGCGGCTGAGAATACTGCGGCATAGAAGGCCATGGACTTCGGGTTGCCCAGGTTGGTAATCACCCCTTGAGTGAAGGACTGTCGGCAACTGCCGGCTACGGTATCATTTGAGGGACCGATAGCATTCCTGCCGGCATTGAGTAGCAATCGGAACCCGAACCACATCAGATAGGCGGCCCCGAGCATCTTCACAACAAAGGCGGCCCAGGGGAGAGCAGCGAATACGATCCCCAGCCCTCCAATCGCACAGGTTGACCAGAACAGATTGACCACCACGATTCCCGCGACCAAAGCCAGGGCTTCAGCGCGCGTAGCGGCCACCGCCTTATGGACGACGGCAACGAAATTCGGGCCAGGAATAACGACACCCGCCAAGTAGACAAAGAACACTGTTAACACAGCGGAACCGTCGATCATGTGATTACTCGCAAGGTCTGCAGGGAGGCGGTGACTGTCACCAAAGCATGAGTTTTACACAGTCCCAGCAGATCGGGGCCTGTTTTATGTAGGCGTCCCTTGCGCAGTGCTGGAAGGTGCCAACGGCCGGCTACGCCGCCAAGCCGTCAGCAGTGTGGACCGTTACTCTACCGTGCAAATCCAGCGGTGATTATGCCGATAGGGTGCGCGGGTGAAGTGGACATCTGAAACCAGATTCAGGCCGCGCTCTTTCAGCGCTTCGGTCAGTTGTACGAGTGTCTCTGCCTGGATAGTCATTGCTGTTACCTCGTCAGATTTATCGTATCCATAATTCTTGACCGAGGGGGCAACTCGCTAATTCAAATTTTCTACACGTTTAATAGTTAAAGGCCGGGCCTGTAGTCCGATGCTTATCTGAACCCGTGGTGCTGCACTTTTTCCCGTTTTCCTGATCTACCTCTGTCCCAGCCATCCGATTCCTGCGGTTGGCCAACAGGCGTAGACCCGGTACCGATGCATCGAACGTTCACAGTTTTTATCACCCGTTGGCCGCGGTGGCTGGTTGCGATACTGGCGCTGTGTGCCGTCGGTTGCAGCCAGCAACAGGGGCGCGACATCGCCAGGCAGTTCAGCGATGGCAAGCCCGATGAGTTTTTTCAAACCAGCGTGGACCGCATGGCCACCCTGGGCATGCGCGACAACCTGCAAAGCCTGTATCTGCTGATGAGCAAGCTTTACCTGCGCAATCCCAACCAGTGGCGCCAGTCTGGTTATCCGGATGCGGTGAGCGCTGCGCGCGCTATTCGCCAGGCCATCGAAAACCGTCAGCCATTGCCTGCGCTGGGAGAGCGCCGTGATCTGGCGGCCTTGAGCTACTCCCTGAGCCCGGAGTTTCGAGGTGATCGGGTGGGGGCGTTCATCTACGCGATCGGCAGCATGCTGGTGACCGCACACGGAGGGCGTACGCAGTTCTATGTGACCGACTCGATCAACCCCCAGTTTGTCAGCAACGCCGCACGCAATATCGAGAAAGCCACTTGGCTGCTCGGCCAGCGCCAGGACGCCAATGGCGTGTTGCTGCTGTTTTCCAATGAAATATCGGAGGAGGGCAGCAACCTCAGTTTCGCCGTCGAGTTCGGCAAGATCGTCGCACGCTTGGATCTGCTGACCCAGATACTCGATGAGCGCTACCGACGTATCGGCCTCAACTATGCGCAAAGTCTGCTGCTGATGAATTTCCTGCCTGTGCAGTGACACGCGGGGGCACGAACAGGCCTGTGGGTGCGATGTTTCTTTTTCCTCTGTAGGAAGATGCCTATGATGCCCTGGACAGCTTGAAACACGCCCCCGGTCGGCCCTAGCCTCGGACTTTTCTTAAACACGAGTGCCTACCTTGGGTAAGCGAAAAACGGTTTGGCCTACTGATCGCGAAATCCGCCTGCGATTTATCCTTTTTGCTGTCATCGACGCCGCGAGTGCTCAAGGAGTGGCCTCGGAGGTTTTGCTATCCGCGCACAAACTGCTGCGCGACTCACCGACCGAGGCGCAGCTATGCGATGCGCTTGCCGACATCCTGGCCACCGATGAGATGTATGGGTTCAGATTTCCTGCTGGGTCGGACGCTGACGATCTGATGCAAACCCTGGAATTGCCAGGCAGCGGGGCGCGCAAGTGATCTATTTGCAGTGGGTTAGATCGTTTATTTCCATCTGGAATATTTAAGTTCCTGGTTCGCATATCCATCGCGTCCATTTCGCAACTTACATGGCGTGTTTTGCCGTTGCAGCGTCGGTATCGACGTGATGCCGGTTTTTGCGCGTGTTAAAACCGGCCAAGTCGCCCTTCGAACATCCAATCCTGCTGCTCTGCCAACGTCTTGCGCCGTTGCCTGTCGGTTCTAGAATCGGCGCCAGAACCTGGCCTTTCCTGTCGATTACGGAGTTTCGAACATGATGAACGCAATGCAGATGCCGATGAACACCTCCATGCCAATGATGCCGATGATGGGTATGCCCATGATGATGGCGACCATGCAGTGCGAAATGGCCGGTGACGCCATGATGTGCACCATGAAACCTGCCGCAGGCATGGACATGGCCCAGTTCAAGACCAGCGCCGAGATGATGGCGATGATGATGAACTGCGGCATGCCGATGATGATGCAGTGCGCCAATATGAACATGATGTGCATGTCGGCGGACGCGATGAACATGCTGTCGAGCATGAACATGCCGATGCCCATGGGCATGATGAAATGCGTGATGGAGTGCACCCTGCAGGGTGACAGCATGCTGTGCAAAATGATGCCGATGTCGGGCATGAGCATGGGCATGATGGAAAACTGCTGCATGCTGATGAACAAAATGATTAACGACTGCGCCATGCCGATGATGATGAGCTGCAACGGCATGCCGATGATGTGCTGCACCTGCTGACAGCTCGCCTGGCAGACAAAAGCCCCGAATTTTCGGGGCTTTTTGCATTCAGTCCAGGCGTTCGGGGTAAATGATCACCAGGAACGCCACCGCCTCGCTGTCAGCCGGGTTGCGATAGCGGTGCGGCTGGTCGGCGAAAAACAGAATCGAATCGCCGGTAGAGAGCAGGTAGCGCTCATCGTTGACGCTGACCTCCAGCACCCCCTGGGCGACCACCAGGTTTTCCTGGATGCCGGGTCCGTGGCCCTCGGAGACTTCTTCACCCAGGCCTCGCAGACGGATTTCATAAAATTCGGACTGACGCGCCCTATCGAAAGGGAACAACGCGCGGCTGACGAACGCTCCATCAGCGCTCACCAGGCGTTTGCTCTGTCGCGCCGGCAGCACTTCGACACCCTCGAACGCGCGGTCTTCCAGAAAGGCCGCCACCGACACCTTCAAGCCCTTGGCAATCTTGCACAGCACCTTGATCGACGGCACGCTGCGCCCGGACTCGATTTGCGCCAGCATTGCACGGCTTACGCCGCAGGCACGCGCCAGCCCGTCCAATGACAGGTGGCGCTTGCTGCGCAGGCGTTGCAGGTTATGCGCCACGCACAGGCTGATCACGTCATCGTCGGTGCTGGGTGTGGGCGGCGGCTCAGGCGGTTCGGGAATGGCGTGAAGGAAGTTCATCGGCGTTACGCCTGGCGGGTATCGCTGTTTGCCAAGGCCCGCGCGGTAAACACGGCCAGCCCTGCACGCGCGGCGTACATCGCCCACATCAACTCGGCCGCCGCACGTGCCTGGCGACGCTTACGATGAAGGGTGAAGTCGATGAGGGTGGCGGATGTTTGCATGAGTGGGATCTCGGCGGTGGGGGGTTCGATGACCCACAGTAAAGCGTAGCGGTTATTTCTATAAATACTGAGTTTTCATTTGTTAATTCGATTTTGGACTTACCAGCGAATCCCGGTGCGCGCGTGACTTGGCGGGTGTGGGCGCCTTCCCATGACTGTTCGCGTGCCGGCGCTGCCGTCCACGCCCTGTCTTCCAAGGACCCGCCCATGCTGTTGCGACAACCTCCGCTGCTATTCGCCACCCTGGCCCTCAGTTCGCTGGTACAGGCCGACAGCCTGCAATTGGCGCCGGTCGAAGTCACCACGGGCCAAGCCAGCGCCGGCGAAATCGCCCAGGCGCAGCTCAAAAGCGTGCCCGGCGGCACCAATTTCATTGACATGAACAGCGTGCAGCAAGGGCGAATCAGCACCAATGAGGACGTCTTCAAATACCAGGCCGGGGTATACGCCAAGGCGGCGAACAATGAAGGGGTCAAGCTGTCCATTCGCGGTTCGGGCCTGAACCGCAGCCCCGGTGCCCACGCCTCCGGGTTGTACGAAATGTTCGACGGTCTGCCGCTCACCGGCCCCGGCGGTACGCCCTATGAGCTCAAGGACCCGCTTTGGCAAAGCCGGGTAGAAGTGCTGCGCGGCGCCAATGGCTTCGACCGGGGCGCGTTGGCCCTGGGCGGCGCGGTCAACTATGTCAGCCGCACCGGTCTTGATGCGCCCAAACTGCAACTGCGCTATGAAGCGGGCAGCCGTGGTTACGCCCAGCGCGAGATCAGTTCCGGCCAGGTGCTCGGGGATGCCGATTACTACATCAGCCTCACCGATTCTGCGTCCGACGGTTACCAACACCAGAGCGCTGGCGCCGGCAAGGGCGTCGCGGCCAACTTTGGCTATCGCTTCAACCCGGACCTGGAAACGCGCTTCTATTTTCGCTACCGCGAAACCACCAACGACACCCCGGGCAAGCTCACCCGTTACCAAATCAGCCATGACCCGCGTGCCGCCAACAGCCTCAACGCCGCCCGCGATTCCAAGCGCTTGCAACCGGGTTCCACCTGGATCGCCAACAAGACCACCCTGCAATTGGATGACGCTTCGCGCGTCGAAGTCGGGCTGGCCTATCACGACTACCCGATGGACCTGCGCGAAGGCACCAACCGCCTGAAAGTCGCCTACACCGACATCAGCGGCACCCTCAATTACATTCGCCAGGACAGTCTGTTCGGCCACGACAGCAAAACCACGCTCGGCCTGCGCACCACCCAGGCGATGCCGAACAACGGCGCCTCGGAGTACGTGCGCATCCCGGCGGGCAATACGGCCGGCTACGCTCCGGGCACCAAGACCCGTGACTACACCTACCTGGGTTCCGACACCGTGCTGCATATCGGCAACGAACTGGAGCTGGTGCCTGACCTATGGCTGACCACCGGCCTGGCCGCGATCTATACCCGCCGCGAAACCCAGGTCACCTATCCAGACGGCCAGGCACCGACCAGCCAGCACGATTGGGACTACGCGCCACGCATTGGCCTGCGCTATGACTTCACCCCGCAATTGCAGGTGTACACCAACCTGAGCCGCTCGGTAGAGCCGCCGCACGCCTGGTCGATGATCTGGGGTTCCAACAAATACTTCGGTACCGGCAGTGGCGCGGCCACCGGCTTGCAGCGCGAAGGCGTGAAGTTGCGCAACCAGACGGCGACGACGCTGGAAGTCGGTGGCCGCGGTGACGCCTGGCTTGGTCAGTGGGACCTGGCGCTCTACCGCTCGGAAGTTCGCCACGAACTGTTGACCGTGGAAACCCAGGCCCAGACCGCAACCAGCAATTCCATCGTCGCTGAAGCCAACGCCAGCCCCACCGTGCATCAAGGCGTGGAACTGAGCCTGCTCAGCCCGCTATGGGACGGTGGCCCCAACGGCCAGCTGGCGCTGCGCCAAGCCTATACCTTCAGCGACTTCCACTACCGCGACGACGAGCGTTTCGGTGACAACACCTTGCCGGGCATTCCCAAGCATTATTACCAGGCGCAACTGCGCTACAGCCACCCGAGCGGTTTCTACACCAGCCTCAACACCGAGCATGCCTCGCGGGTGGCGGTGGACTACGCCAACTCTTACTACGCCGCGGCCTACACCACCCTGGGCGCCACGTTTGGCTTTGACGCGCCCAAGCAGGATTGGCAGGCCTGGGTCGATCTGCGCAACCTCACCAACCGGCGTTATGCCAACACCGTCACCCCGGGCTATGACGATAAAGGCCTGGATGTCGCGCGCTCCACACCGGCCGATGGTCGGGGCCTCTATACCGGCGTGTCGTGGCGTTGGCGCTGAAGAGGCATCTGGCTGACTAACGTGCCGGTTCAGCCTTCGTTCTGGCGCAGGCGCTTATACAGGGTATTGCGGCTCACCCCGAGTTCGCGGGCGAGGTGCGATATGTTGCCGCCTGCCGCCTTCAAGCGTTGCGTCAGGTCGATGCTGTCATCCAGTCGCTCGCTGGCGGGCTGCGGTATCGGCCCCTGCAAATCCACAAAAAAGTCATCGGGCAGATGCTCCGGGCGGATCGGCTGTTCCTCAGCCATCGCCAATGCCACCTGCAGCACACTGCTGACCTGGCGCAGATTGCCCGGCCATGGATGCTGTTCGAACAGCTTCAGCACCTCGGCGCTCAGGCCGGCCCACTGCGTGGGGTCCCGGTGTCGCTGCCACAGTTGCTGGAACAACGCCTGCTTGTCGCTGCGCTCGCGCAACGGCGGCAGTTCCAGGGTCAGGCCACCAATGCGGTAATACAAATCCTCCCGAAAACGCCCGGCTTGCACCAGCTCCCGTAGCGCGCGGTTGGTCGCCGAGATGATGCGCAAGTCCACCGGGAACACCTCACTGCTGCCCACCGGCTGCACGCAGCGTTCCTGCAGTACCCGCAACAGTCGCGCCTGGGTGGGAAGAGGCATATCGCCGATCTCATCGAGAAACAGCGTGCCCTTGTCGGCCTTGCGGATCAGGCCGATGCTGCCCTTTTGATTGGCGCCGGTGAACGCGCCTTTTTCATAGCCGAACAGTTCCGATTCCACCAGCTCAGCCGGAATCGCCGCACAGTTCACCGCGATCAATGCCTGGCGGCTACGGGAACTGGCCTGATGCAAGGCTTTGACGAATACCTCTTTGCCCACGCCGGTCTCGCCGTGGATCAACAACGGAATATCCTTCTCCAGCAGGCGCTCGGCCTGGCGCACGGCTTTCTCCACGCGTGCGTCGCCAAAATGCAGGGTGGTGAGGCTCACGGAGCTCGGCTTCGCAGGCGCCGGTTCATTGAACATCCGCGCTTGTACCGGCGTCTGCCTGGGGCGCTTGAGCAGGCATTGGAAGCGATTGCGTCCCGCTGCTTGCAGGGAAAACGCCAGCCCCTCCGGCTGATTCAACAACTCCAGCAGCGACACCTTGAATAAGCTGTCGATCATCACTCTCGACAAGCTGATCCCCAGCAGGTTGTCCGCGCGCCGGTTGGCCGACAGCACCTGGCCGCTTTCATCAAAGATCAGCAGGCCTGCCCACTGGCTGTCGAGGTTGCTCAGGCCGGTGTTGAACGTCAGCTGGAAATGCTCGCCGCGAAACAGGTTGAGGATCAGCCGGTTTTCCACGGTCTGGCTCATCATCTTGACCATGCCCAGGGTGTGGGAGGGCGGCAGGTAGCTGTCGCTGGAAACGTCCAGCACCGCGATGATCTCGCGTTGCGCGTCGAAAATCGGCGCCGCCGAACCGGTCATGAAGCGGTTGGCCTTGAGGAAGTGTTCGTCGTGCTCGATATGCACCGCCTGGGCGCAGGCCAACGCGGTGCCGATGGCGTTGGTGCCGCTGGCGTGTTCCATCCAGCTCGCACCCGCGCTGAAACCACGGGCCAGCCCAGGTTCGATAAAGCGCTGGGTGCCCCACGACGTCAGGACCTGGCCCTGGTTGTCGGCCAGCATGATCAGGCAATTGGAATTGCTCAGGATGTTCTCGTAGTAGGGCAGCACCTCCTGATGGGTGGTCTGCACCAGTGAATGCTGGCTCTCCAGTAACTGCCGAATGCCCTCGGCGGGCAGTTGGTCGAAGCTGGGGACGCTCTGGTGATCCAGGCCGAACGCTCGGCAACGGCGCCAGGAGTCCTGGATGATGGTGTCGTGAGTCAGTGGTTCGGCCATGTATTGACCTTCATTTTTATTGTTATTGAGTGTGCACAATCTAACGGATGTAACCAGACCCATGTGGGAGGGGGCTTGCTCCCGATAGCGGTGTGTCAGTCAGCATTTCTTTTACTGATATACCGCTATCGGGAGCAAGCCCCCTCCCACAGTCTGATCAGTGTTGTTCAGAACTGTTCATTGTCAACCCCCTCAGTGTTCATTTGTTCAGCCAGGGTGTTCATTCCTGAACATCCAGATTGACCCATTTCCTTATGCATCAACCACCTGCCATTTCTGGCACGAAACTCGCTCTGATAACTGGCCAGATTCATTCCAATAATAAAAAGGTCGTGTCATGTCATTGACCCTGGAACATGTCTCCCGCGTTGTCGAAGGTCAAACCTGGATCGACGACGCCAACCTGCGCTTCGAGGCGGGCTCCTTCAACGTGTTGCTCGGTCGCACCCTGTCCGGCAAGACCAGTTTGATGCGCCTGATGGCCGGTCTGGACAAGCCCGACAGCGGTCGCATCCTGATGAACGGTGTGGATGTCACGCAAAAACCGGTGCGCCTGCGCAACGTGTCGATGGTGTATCAGCAGTTCATCAACTACCCGACCATGACCGTGTTCGAGAACATCGCCTCGCCTTTGCGCCAGGCCGGTGTGTCCAACGAGCTGATCCAGAGCAAGGTGCTGGAAACGGCGCGGATGCTGCGCATCGAGAAATTCCTGCAGCGCCACCCGCTGGAACTGTCCGGTGGCCAGCAGCAGCGTACGGCCATGGCCCGGGCGTTGGTGAAGGACGCCGAGCTGATCCTGTTCGATGAGCCGTTGGTCAACCTGGATTACAAGTTGCGCGAAGAGCTGCGCCAGGAAATGCGCGAACTGTTCAAGGCGCGCCACACCATCGCCATCTACGCCACCACCGAGCCGAACGAAGCGTTGGCGCTGGGCGGTACCACCACCATCCTGCATGAAGGCCGGGTGATCCAGAGCGGCAAGGCCGCCGAGGTCTATCACCAGCCGCAAAGCGTATTGGCGGCCGAGTTGTTTTCCGAGCCGCCGATCAACCTGATGCCGGGGCGCATCAGTGGCAACGAAGTGAGTTTCGCCAACTTCGTGCATTTCCCGCTCAATGTCGACCTGCGCCCCATCGGCGAAGGTGAGTTCCGCTTTGGCGTGCGCCCCAGCCATATCAGCCTGGTGCCGAGCAACGACGATGACCTGGAGCTGGCGGTGACCGTGGAAGTCGCCGAGATCAGCGGCTCGGAAACCTTCCTGCATGTGCGCAGCGAACACTTCCTGCTCGTATTGCACCTGCCGGGGGTGCACGAGTACGACGTCGATGCGCCGATCCGCGTGTACATCCCCACCCATAAACTGTTTGTGTTCGATGGCCAGGGCCGTTTGGTCCAGGCCCCCGGGCGCCGTGTCGCGAGGGTTGCCTGATGGCCGAGATCCATTTGCAGAACCTGGCGCACAGCTACAGCGCGACCCCGAGCGGCCCAGAGGATTACGCCATCCGGGCAATGAACCATGTGTGGGAGCAAGGCGGAGCCTACGCCTTGCTCGGGCCATCGGGCTGCGGCAAGTCGACCTTGCTTAACATCATTTCCGGCCTGCTCAGCCCGTCCGAGGGCCAGGTGTTGTTCGATACCCAAGTGGTCAACGACCTCACCCCGGAAAAGCGCAATATCGCCCAGGTGTTTCAGTTCCCGGTGGTGTACGACACCATGACAGTGTTCGATAACCTGGCGTTTCCCTTGCGCAACCAAGGCATGGCCGAGGCGAAAATTCACAGCAAGGTGCAGGAAATTGCCGAGGTTCTCGACCTGCAAAACCTGTTGAGCAAAAAAGCCCGCAACCTCACCGCCGACGAAAAACAGAAAGTCTCCATGGGCCGTGGCCTGGTGCGCGACGACGTGTCGGCGATCCTGTTCGATGAGCCGCTGACGGTGATCGACCCGCACCTGAAGTGGAAACTGCGGCGCAAGCTCAAGCAGATTCACGAGCAGTTCAACATCACCATGGTCTACGTCACCCACGACCAGCTCGAGGCATCCACCTTCGCCGATAAAATTGCCGTGATGTACGGCGGGCAGATCGTGCAGTTCGGCACGCCACGCGAATTGTTCGAGCGGCCGAGCCACACCTTTGTCGGTTATTTCATCGGCAGCCCTGGGATGAATCTGATCGAGGTGCAGGCCGAGGCGGGTGGGGTGCGGTTTGCCAACACGTCGTTGCCGTTGTCCGAGGCACTGCAGCAGCGCCTCGCTGCCACCGATTACAAAAAGCTTCAGGTGGGTATTCGCCCGGAATTCATCCATGTGTGGGACGAGCATAACCCTGACGCCTTGCAGGCCGACGTCACACATGTGGAAGACCTCGGCACCTACAAAATCATGACCCTCAACCTCGACGGCGCCACGCTCAAAGTGCGCCTGGCCGAAGACAAACCGGTGCCCGAAGGCCGCGCCTGCATCAGCTTCCCCGCGCAATGGCTGATGCTCTACGCCGACGATTACCTGCTGGAGGAACTGCCATGAACAAGGTGCAGAACAACAAGGCCTGGTGGCTGGTGTTGCCGGTGTTCCTGCTGGTGGCGTTCAGTGCCGTGATCCCGATGATGACCGTGGTCAACTACTCGGTGCAGGACATTTTCGACCAGTCCAGCCGCTATTTCGTCGGCGCCGACTGGTACAAACAGGTGCTGCTCGACCCGCGCCTGCATGACTCGCTGCTGCGCCAGTTCATCTATTCGGCCTGTGTGCTGCTGATCGAAATTCCCCTGGGCATTGCCATCGCCCTGACCATGCCGACCAAGGGCCGCTGGTCGTCGCTGGTGTTGATCGTGCTGGCGATCCCCTTGTTGATTCCGTGGAACGTGGTCGGCACCATCTGGCAGATTTTCGGTCGCGCCGATATCGGCCTGCTCGGTTACAGCCTCAACGCCATGGGTATCAGCTATAACTATGCGGCGAACACCATGGACGCCTGGGTCACCGTGCTGGTGATGGACGTGTGGCACTGGACTTCCTTGGTGGCGTTGCTGTGCTATTCGGGGCTGCGGGCGATCCCGGACGTGTACTACCAGGCTGCGCGCATTGATCGGGCGTCGGCCTGGGCGGTTTTCCGACATATCCAGTTGCCCAAGATGAAAAGCGTGCTGTTGATCGCGGTGATGCTGCGCTTCATGGACAGTTTCATGATCTACACCGAGCCGTTCGTACTGACCGGTGGCGGGCCGGGCAATGCCACCACCTTTCTGAGTCAGACCTTGACCCAGATGGCCGTAGGCCAATTCGATCTCGGCCCGGCGGCGGCGTTTTCGCTGGTGTACTTCCTGATCATCCTGTTGGTGTCCTGGCTGTTCTATACCGCCATGACCCACTCCGACGCCAACCGCTGAGGCCGCCAACATGAGCAAGCGCAAGCTTATACCGCTTTTGATCTACATCCTGTTCCTGCTGGTGCCGATCTACTGGCTGCTGAACATGTCGTTCAAGAGCAACACCGAAATCCTCGGCGGGTTGACCCTGTTTCCGCAGGATTTCACCCTGGCCAACTACAAGGTGATCTTCACCGACCCCAGCTGGTACACCGGCTACCTCAACTCGCTGTACTACGTGAGCTTGAACACGGTGATTTCCCTGAGCGTGGCATTGCCGGCGGCCTACGCGTTTTCGCGCTACCGTTTCCTGGGCGACAAGCACCTGTTCTTCTGGCTGCTGACCAACCGCATGGCGCCGCCGGCGGTGTTTCTGCTGCCGTTTTTCCAGCTGTATTCGTCTATCGGCCTGTTTGATACGCACATCGCGGTGGCGCTTGCGCATTGTTTGTTCAACGTGCCGCTGGCGGTGTGGATCCTGGAAGGTTTCATGTCCGGAGTGCCCAAGGAAATCGACGAAACCGCCTACATCGACGGCTACTCGTTCCCCAAGTTCTTCGTGAAGATTTTCATCCCGTTGATCGGCTCCGGTATCGGCGTCACGGCGTTTTTCTGCTTCATGTTTTCCTGGGTCGAACTGTTGCTGGCGCGCACCTTGACCTCGGTCAATGCCAAGCCCATCGCAGCGGTGATGACCCGCACGGTCTCGGCCTCGGGTATCGACTGGGGCGTGCTGGCGGCGGCGGGGGTGTTGACCATCCTGCCGGGCATGCTGGTGATCTGGTTTGTTCGTAACCACGTGGCCAAGGGCTTTGCCCTGGGCCGGGTCTAGAGGAATCGACGATGGAATGGATGGCCTGGACCACCCCGACTGCACTGTTCTTTGGCGGTATCGCGCTGATTCTGGCGGGCATGACCACCTGGGAGTTGCGCGCGCCGAGTATCCCTCGGCGTGGTTTTCTGCCGATCAGCACCACCCGTGGTGATCGCTTGTTTATCGGTCTTCTCGGCAGCGCCTACCTGCATTTGCTGGTAATCGGCGCCACCGGCTGGAGCATCTGGGTGGCGACTGCGCTGTCCCTGGTGTGGCTGTTGAGTGTGATGCGCTGGGGCTAGGTGTGCACACCCTGTAGGAGCGGGCTTGCTCGCGAAAATCGTCAACGATAACGCGGTGTTCCTGGTAGCCCGCGGTGTCTTTGAGTTTTTCGCGAGCAAGCTCGCTCCTACAAGAGAGGGGTGTCTGCGAGTCCCGTCTGAAAATAACCAGGAGGTCTCTATGTTGAATAAAAACAATAAGCTGCGACATAGCATTTCATTGGCCGCCGTACTGGCCCTCAGTGGTTTGAGCGCTACGGCCTGGGCCGATGCGTATGAAGATGCCGCGAAAAAATGGATCGGCAGCGAGTTCAAGCCGTCCACCCTCACGGCCGAACAGCAATTGGAGGAGTTGAAGTGGTTTATCAAGGCCTCGGAGCCGTTCCGTGGGATGAAGATCAACGTGGTGTCGGAAACCCTCACCACCCACGAGTATGAATCCAAGGTGCTGGCCAAGGCCTTCAGCGAAATTACCGGGATCAAGCTGACCCACGACCTGCTGCAAGAAGGCGACGTGGTGGAAAAGCTGCAAACCCAGATGCAGTCCGACAAGAATATCTATGACGGCTGGGTCAACGACTCGGACCTGATTGGTACGCACTTTCGCTACGGCAAGACCGAGTCCATCACCGACCTGATGGCCAACGAAGGCAAGGATTTCACCTCGCCAACCCTGGACCTCAAGGACTTTATCGGCCTGTCCTTCACCACCGCCCCGGACGGCAAAATCTACCAGTTGCCCGACCAGCAGTTCGCCAACCTTTACTGGTTCCGCGCCGACTGGTTCGAGCGCCCGGAGCTGAAAGCCAAGTTCAAGGAAAAGTACGGCTATGATCTCGGCGTGCCGGTGAACTGGTCGGCCTATGAAGACATCGCCAAATTCTTCAGCGAAGACGTCAAGGAAATCGACGGCAAGCGCATTTACGGGCACATGGACTACGGCAAGAAAGACCCATCCCTGGGCTGGCGCTTCACCGATGCCTGGTTCTCCATGGCCGGCGGCGGCGACAAGGGCTTGCCCAACGGCTTGCCGGTGGACGAGTGGGGCATTCGCGTGGAGGACTGCCACCCGGTGGGCTCCAGCGTTACCCGTGGCGGCGACACCAACGGCCCGGCCGCTGTTTTTGCCACGCAGAAATACGTGGACTGGATGAAAGCCTACGCGCCACCGGAAGCGGCGGGCATGACCTTCTCCGAATCCGGCCCGGTGCCGTCCCAGGGCAACATCGCCCAGCAGATCTTCTGGTACACCGCGTTTACCGCCGACATGGTCAAGCCGGGCCTGCCGGTGGTGAATGCCGACGGTACGCCGAAATGGCGCATGGCGCCGTCACCGGTCGGACCGTACTGGGAAAAGGGCATGAAAAAGGGCTATCAGGACGTAGGATCCTGGACCTTCCTCAAGTCCACGCCGGAGAAGCAGAAACTCGCGGCCTGGCTCTACGCGCAGTTCGTGACCTCGAAAACCGTGTCGCTGAAGAAGACCATCGTTGGCCTGACGCCGATTCGTGAGTCCGATATCAACTCCCAGGCCATGACCGACATGGCCCCCAAACTCGGCGGCCTGGTGGAGTTCTACCGCAGCCCGGCCCGCACCGAGTGGTCGCCGACCGGCACCAACGTGCCGGACTACCCACGCCTGGCGCAACTGTGGTGGAGCAACATCGCGGCCGCCGCCAGCGGCGAGAAAACCCCGCAACAGGCCCTGGACAACCTGGCCAAGGAACAGGACGCGATCATGACGCGCCTGGAGCGCTCCAAGGTGCAACCGGTGTGCGGCCCGAAAATGAACCCCGAGCGTGACGCGCAATACTGGTTCGACCAGCCAGGCGCGCCGAAGCCGAAACTGGCGAACGAGAAGCCCAAAGGCGAGACCGTGAACTACAACGACCTACTCAAGCAGTGGGAGGCGGCGCGTAAGTAACAGGGACACTGAGTATCAAAAGTGGGAGGGGGCTTGCTCCCGATAGCGGTTTGTCAGTGACCAATGCACTCACTGATCCACCGCTATCGGGAGCAAGCCCCCTCCCACATTTGAATCTGCTTCATGAGCCCGTAAGGCATTTGCAACTTGCCGAGCGACCGCTTATCCCCCCTTTTACAACCTCATTTGAATTTTTCGCACATCCCGATGCTCTGCATTCCATAAGCGTGTGGTTTGAAGCGCTTTTGCGGGGCCGCCTTGCAGGGTGGCCCGTTGTAACGGACTTTGCGGAAACTGCCACCATGACACTCCTCACTGCGCTGTCGGGCCAACCGGCCTCTCTCACCGACTCGGCCCCTGGCCGGCATCAACGGGTGTATCAACAGCTGTATGGCGAAGCCCCAGGCGCGGCGGCATTGGCGCGTGACTACCTGCAGGATCAACTGGCGCATGTAGAAAGCACCGCCTGCGACCTGCCCGAAGTGCCCGAACAGTTGCTGGCCTGGGTCGAACAGCGTTGCGCCGTCGTGGCCCAGGCCTATGCCGAGTATCTGGAGCAACGCCAGCAGGGCCGGCCGCGTCGCTATTTCCAGAACAAGGCGCACGCGTTGTATGTGCTGCAGCGCGTGGCCCCGACCAAACAGGTCGACGGCGCCTGGCTCTACGGCCTGTTGCGCTATTGGCAGGACCAGCGTTTCGACGGCCTGCTGACCACCTACCTCGAAGAGTTGGGCGACGGCGAAGCCGCGCAGAACCATGTGGTGATCTATCGCAAGCTGCTCAGTGAGCACGATGCCGACAGCGAGGCCGGGCTTGAAGATGGCCACTACCTGCAAGGCGCCCTGCAGCTGGCCCTGGGCCTGTGCGCCGACGAGTTCCTGCCGGAAGTCATCGGTTACAACCTGGGTTACGAGCAGTTGCCACTGCACCTGCTGATTACGTCATACGAACTCAGTGAGTTGGGCATCGACCCCTATTACTTCACCCTCCACGTGACCATCGACAATGCCAGCAGCGGCCACGCCAGCAAAGCCGCGCAATCGGTATTGAACCTGCTGCCGCTCGGCGAGGGCAGGGAGGCGTTCTACCGTCGTGTTGCGGCCGGGTATCGCCTCAACGATCTCGGCCCAGGCACCACGGCGGTCATCGCAGATTTCGATCTGCAGGACGAAGTGGTGGCCATGCTCGAACGCAAGCGTACCTTTGGCCAGCACATGCATTCGGACTACTGCCGCTTCGAAGGCAAGACCGTCAACCATTGGCTGGCCAAGCCCGGTCAGATCGGGGATTTCCTCAGGGCAATGGAAGACAAGGGTTGGATCAAGCGCAACCAGGACCCCGCCGAGAGCCGCTTCTGGCAGTTGATCGAGGGGGCGGGGGCCGCGATGTTCGGCGTGTTCAGCGGTTATGAAAAACAGGTGCTGCATGACTGGATCGCCGGGGACTGGATCAGCACCCAGCGCGTGCCGCCGGTTCGTCCAGGACGTGGCAGCCGTTTCTCCCGCGAGCAGCATCGTCCTGCGGATCCTGACACCCAGGCCCTGGTGGATTCGTTATGGAACTTGCCCGATGACCAGCAGCTCACCGCGCTGATCCCTTGGATGTCGGCGCGGCGTCACTGCAGCCCCGCAGGGTTGTACGCCACCCGCCGCTTTATCCAACTGCGCGCACGCCTGCGCTAAGGAAACTCCATGTCTGCACAACAACTGGCTGACCGCGCCCTGCTCAACCTCGGCCGAGGCTTGAAGGAAAGCGGTTACCGTTTTATCACGCCGACGCCGCTGACCCACGAGCGCGTGTACCGGCGCCTGGGCACGCCGCTGGCGATGAATATGCGTGACGTATTCGGCTGGTCGATGCCGTTTGACAACGAGCTGTTGCCCGAGGCGTTTCGTGAAGAGTTGCAGCAGGCCGAGGTGATCGAAAAACACGACGCCCTATGGCGCAGCACGGTGCGCTGGTCGAGCCTGGATGACCTGCTGTTTGCCCATTCGCCTTTTCCCACCGTCGAGGCGGACGCGGTGTTTTTCGGCCCCGACAGCTATCGATTCGCCCAGGTTATCCAAGCCCATCTGCAGCAGCGTTTCGAACCGCTCAAGCGCGCGGTGGATATCGGCTGCGGGGCGGGGGTCGGCGCCTTGGTTATCGCCCACGCGCGGCACGACACCGAGGTGCTGGCCGTGGATATCAATCCCCGCGCCCTGCGCCTCACCGCAGTGAATGCCGAGCTGGCCGGCCTGGCGAATGTCAGTGTGTACCAGAGTGACGTGCTGGCCAGCGTCGAGGGTGAATTCGACCTGATCGTCGCCAACCCGCCGTACATGAATGACGACCGCCAGCGCGCCTATCGCCATGGCGGTGGCGCGTTGGGCGAACAGCTGTCGGTGCGCATCGTCAGCGAATCGCTCCCACGCCTCGCCATTGGCGGCAGCCTGGTGTTGTATACCGGCGTGGCCATGGTGGCGGGCGGCGATGCGTTTCTGGAGGCGGTCAAGCCGCTGCTGACCAGCGACGCCTATGGCTGGACCTACCGTGAACTGGACCCCGACGTCTTCGGCGAAGAACTCGATAAACCGGGGTATGAACGCGTCGAGCGGATCGCTGTGGTTGCACTTACCGTTACACGCCTGCGCTGAACGCTCATGCTCACCTTCGGTGTCGAAGAGGAGTATTTCATCACTGACCTGCACACGCGCCAGATGCTCGCCGCACCCTCGGCAACCGTAATCGCGGCCTGCCGAGAAGCCATCGGTGAGGGTTTTACCCATGAAATGTTCCAGGGCCAGGTAGAGGCCGCCTCACCGGTGTTTCACTCCGGCGAGGAGGCGACCCACTACCTGGCAACGGTGCGCCGCAACCTGGCGCGGGCCTTGGCTGACTTCGGCCTGGGCGTGGTGTGCGCCGGCAGCCATCCCTTGGCCGACTGGCGTGAGCAACGGCCCACTGAGCACGGGCACTTCCGGCAATTATTCGAGAATGTGCAGTACGTGGCGCGGCGCAGTGTGTTGTGTGGCTTGCACGTGCATGTCGAGGTACCGGCACGGGTCGATCGCATCGCGGTGATGAACGAGGTGTTGCCCTGGTTGCCGTTACTGCTGTTGTTCAGCTGCTCCTCACCCTTCTGGAACGGTGCGCCCACCGGCTTCATGAGCTACCGCCAGGCCGCCTGCGATGAGTGGCCGCGCATGGGTGTGCCGGAGCATTTTGCCGACTGGGACGAGTACCAGCGCTACTTGGCAATGTTGCAGCGCATGGGCGCGATCGAAGCCGATGGCAACGGCTGGTGGGGCATTCGCCCGGCGGCGCGCTATCCCACCCTTGAACTGCGCATGACCGATGCATGCCCGCGGCTGGAAGATAGCCTGGCCCTGGCGACGTTATTTCGGGTGATGGTCAGCCATGCCTGCGCGATGCAGCAGCCCGGTGCGGGCTTCACCCCCGAGACGCGTTGGCTGCTCAAGGAAAACCGCTGGCAAGCCAAGCGCTTTGGCGCAGCCGGCACCTTTGCGCTGGACGCCTCAGGCGCCCTTTGCAGCGCGCACCAGTGGTTGCAACGCGCTTGCCAGAGGTTCGCCGACACGGCCGACGCCCTGGGTGAAGGCCAGCTGTTTGACAGCCTGCACAGGTTGCTGCGGCGCGGTAACAGTGCAACCGAGCAGCTGCATTGGTACGCGCAGGCGCGCAGCGCGGGTGCCGATGCGTCGGGCGGCCTGTGCCGCGTGGTGGATGGGCTCCTGGCCCAGAGCCGCGGCGACCATTTATCGGTTGCCGCAACAGGTTGAGGGAACACTGGGCACTACATGCGCCCTTAAGTAATAAGCCCAACCACAGGAGTGCAGAGCATGCGCGCGATGACCTACCAAGGCGCCCACAAAGTCCAGGTCGATACGGTACCTGACCCGATCATTGAACAGCCCGACGACATCATTTTGCGCGTCACCGCCACGGCGATCTGCGGTTCGGATTTGCACCTGTACCGAGGCAAAATCCCGACCGTGGAGCATGGCGATATCTTCGGGCACGAGTTCATGGGCATCGTCGAGGAAACCGGCCCGGCCGTGACGGCGGTGCAACGCGGTGACCGCGTGGTGATCCCCTTCGTGATTGCCTGTGGCGACTGTTTTTTCTGCCAGTTGCAGCAGTACGCCGCCTGCGAAACCACCAACGACGGGCGCGGTGCGATCCTGAATAAAAAGGCGATCCCGCCGGGGGCCGCGCTGTTCGGCTATAGCCGCCTGTATGGCGGCATTCCCGGAGGCCAGGCCGAGCTGGTGCGCGTGCCCAAGGCCAACGCCGGGCCGTTCAAGGTGCCCGGTGTGCTGGCGGATGAAAAGGTGTTGTTCCTGTCCGACATCCTGCCCACCGCCTGGCAGGCGGTGACCAATGCCGGTATCGGCAAAGGCTCGAGCGTGGCGATCTATGGTGCTGGCCCGGTGGGCTTGCTCAGCGCAGCGTGCGCGCAGATGCTCGGCGCCGAACAGATTTTCATGGTCGACGACCATCCCTATCGATTGGCCTACGCGCAAAAAATGTACGGCGTGATCCCGATCAACTTCGAAGAGGACGACGACCCCGCCGACACCATCATCCGCCAGACCGCCGGCATGCGCGGTGTCGATGGCGTGGTGGATGCGGTGGGTTTCGAAGCCAAGGGCAGCACCACCGAAACGATCCTCACCACCTTGAAGATCGAAGGCAGCAGCGGCAAGGCCCTGCGCCAATGCATCGCCGCCGTGCGCCGTGGTGGCGTGGTCAGCGTGGCCGGGGTGTATGCCGGCTTTATCCACGGCTTCATGTTTGGCGACGCGTTCGACAAGGGCCTGACCTTCAAGATGGGCCAGACTCACGTGCAGCGCTTCCTGCCGGAGCTGCTGGAGCATATCGAACTGGGCCACCTGAACCCGGAAGCGATCATCACCCACCGGCTGTCGTTGGAACAGGCGGCGCGCGGCTATGAGCTGTTCGATAAGTGCGAGGAGGAGTGCCGCAAGGTGATTCTGGTGCCGGGGAGCAGCGACCGGCCGCTGACCGAGCCGCTGGAAGAACTGACGCCTGAGATCCGGGTGCAAGGCGTTCCCGGTTTTTAATTTGCTAATACAAAACCAATGTGGGAGGGGGCTTGCCCCCGATAGCGGTGTGTCAGCCAACCAATGCTTAGCTGGCTCACCGCCATCGGGGGCAAGCCCCCTCCCACATTTGAAGTGCGTTCAAGTCAATGCTTGTGGCTGAATGTGCAATTGGTCATCGACATCCTTCACCAACCCGCTGGCCAATAGCAGTGGCGCCACGCGCTTGTGCAGCTGTGGCTCGACGAATTCCTTGACGGTATCGAGCACCAGCACGCCGCTGAGCGGCAACTCCGCCTTGGTGTAGGACAACCAGGCTTTCTTCAGCACCATCACCACATCACTGCCCGCCGTGGAGGCGAAGCGGCGGTGCGTGGGCTTGCCGTCGAAATTGAAGGTGTGCTGGAACGCATAACCGCTCTCATCGCCGCCGCTGGCGCCGCAGCGGATGCAGGTGCACGGGCCGTCGCCGAAAGCGCTGCGCAGGTAGGCGTTGAAGTCCACCACGGGCTTGAGTGACAGGCGCTTATCAACCTCGAACAGGTCCCCGGTCATTTTTTCGTCAGTGTTCAACGTCCATTTCCTCGCAAGTCGGTAGCGGTCTTTCAAAGCGCGGCACAATACCAGCCGAGCGCGTGTTTGGGGATTATTTGAACGTGGCGCTTGGTCAACTGGGCAACGCTCAGCGAAAAAATTCACCGGGCGTGGCCTCGAACTGCTGGCGAAACGCGTTGATAAACGCCGAAGTCGATTCATAACCACAGCCCAACGCCACATCCGTCACCCGTTCACCTTGCTCCAGGCCGGGCAGGGCGCTCAACAGTCGCAGGCGTTGGCGCCACGCGCGAAACGTCAGCCCTGTGTCGCGCAAAAACAAACGGCTGAGGGTCTTTTCGCTCACCCCCAGTTTGCGGCTCCACTCACCCAGGGTGGTCTGCTGCTCTGGATGCAGATTAAGGCTGCGGTAAATCTGGCGCAGGCGCGGGTCATGGGGCAAGGGCAACATCAAATCCACATGGGGCGCTGCAGCGAGTTGGTCCAACACCACTTGGGCCAGGCGGCCGTCGGGGCCATCCTCGGCATATTCCACGGGCAGTTCGCTGAAGCTGCGAATCAATTCGCGCAACAAATTGCTCACCGCCAGCACCTGGCAGCGCTCGGCCGCCCAGGCGGTCACGCGGCAATCGAGGTAAAGGCTGCGCATCTCGGTATGGGGCGAGCTGTACACGCGATGGGGCATGCCCGCCGGAATCCATACCGCACGCTGCGGTGGCGCAACGAAGCGGCCGGCGCTGGTCTGGATCTCCAGCACCCCGGAAATCGCATATGACAACTGCACCCACGGATGGCTGTGCCGCCGCGTCAGCGCGCGGTTGGGCAAGGATTCGGTGCGCCCATACACCGGTCGTGGCAGGCTGGACAGCCCGGGTACGCTGCGGCGGACGGTTTTTTCGTGTCCTTTAGGCGGCATTTACTGGCTCATTGGCGTTAGTCGGTAACAGGTCGTTACGTTAGAGTCGCCAAGATGCTCTTGGCAACCCCTGGAAGATTTGCTTATGACCCGTCCACGTTTCCTGCCCGACAACTTCACCCTGACGCTGATCGCCACGGTGATCCTCGCCTCCTTGCTGCCGGCCAGCGGCCAGACCGCCGTGGCCTTCGGCTGGGTCACCAACCTCGCCATCGCGCTGCTGTTTTTCCTGCACGGTGCCAAGCTATCACGCCAGGCCATCGTCGCCGGGGCCGGGCACTGGCGTCTGCACCTGCTGGTGTTCAGCCTGACCTTCGTGCTGTTTCCGCTGCTCGGCCTGGCGCTCAAGCCGCTGCTGTCACCGCTGATCGGCAACGAGCTGTACATGGGTATGCTTTATCTCTGCGCGCTGCCGGCCACGGTGCAATCGGCGATTGCCTTCACCTCCTTGGCGCGCGGCAACATCCCGGCGGCGATCTGCAGCGCGGCGGCCTCGAGCCTGTTCGGGATCTTCTTGACGCCGTTGCTGGTGACCCTGCTGCTTGATGTGCACGGCGATGGCGGCTCCACCGTCGACGCGATCCTGAAGATCAGCGTGCAGTTGCTGCTGCCGTTCGTCGCCGGTCAAATCGCTCGGCGCTGGATCGGCGACTGGGTGGGCCGCAATAAAACCTGGCTCAAATTCGTCGACCAGGGCTCGATCTTGCTGGTGGTGTACGGTGCCTTCAGCGAAGCGGTCAACGAAGGCATCTGGCACCAGATTCCGCTGTGGGAACTGGGCGGGCTGGTGGTGGCGTGCTGCGTGTTGCTGGCCCTGGTGCTGGTGGCGTCCGCGCTGTTGGGCAAGGCGTTCGGCTTTAACCAGGAAGACCGCATCACCATCCTGTTCTGCGGTTCGAAGAAAAGCCTGGCCACCGGCGTGCCCATGGCCCAGGTGCTATTCGCCGGGGCGACCATGGGCGTGCTGATCCTGCCGCTGATGCTGTTTCACCAGATCCAGCTGATGGTGTGCGCGGCGTTGGCCCAGCGCTATGCGAATCGACCGGAAAGCATTCCTGAGTTGATGACGCAGGTGGATCCGTAAGTCAGGCTTGATACGTTGCCCTGAGACTGCGCGCGATTGTCGCAGGATCGGCGCCAACAGCTGCACGAGAAACCTATAGAATGTTCAACGGCCCGCATGCCCTGCGCGGCCGTTTGATCACTGTCAGAGTACCTCGCCCGTCAATGAGCCTTTCAGCCGCAACCCCTCAAGCCAATTGGCAACCGGTCATCGCCCTGGCGCTGGCCGCATTTGTGTTCAATACCACCGAATTCGTGCCGGTCGGCCTGCTCAGCGCTATCGGCGCCAGCTTTGATATGCCCGTGGCCAGCGTCGGCCTGATGCTCACCATCTACGCGTGGATCGTGTCGCTGACATCGTTGCCGGTGATGCTGCTCACGCGTAACGTCGAACGGCGCAAGTTGCTGATCGTGTTGTTTGGCTTGTTTATCGCCAGTCATATCCTGTCCAGCGTGGCAACCAGCTTCGGCCTGCTGATGGTCAGCCGCATCGGTATCGCCCTGGCCCATGCGTTGTTCTGGTCGATCACCGCCTCCCTGGCGGTACGCCTGGCACCGGTGGGCAAGCAGGTGCAAGCCCTTGGCCTGCTCGCCACCGGCACATCCCTGGCGATGGTGCTGGGCATTCCCCTTGGCCGCCTGCTCGGCGAAGCCATGGGCTGGCGCACCACCTTCCTGGTGATCGCCGCGTTTGCGGCCGCACTGGTGTTCTGGCTGGCGCGCACCTTGCCGCCGCTGCCGAGCCAGAACTCCGGCTCCCTGCGCAGCCTGCCGTTGCTGTTCAAACGCCCGGCATTGGTGGCGCTCTACGTGCTGACCGCGATGACCGTCACCGCACAATTCACCGCCTACAGCTACATCGAACCCTTCGTCGAAGGTGTCGCCGGCCTGGGCGGCAGTGCGGTCACCCTGATCCTGCTGGTGTTCGGCGGTGCCGGCATCATCGGCTCGCTGCTGTTCAGCCTGGTGCATCGGTTCAATCCGCATGTGTTCGTGATCAGCTGCGTGTTCCTGCTCGCGGCCTGCCTGGCGCTGATGCTGCCGTTGAGCGGCGCCCAATCCTACCTGGTGGTGCTGAGCGTGTTCTGGGGCATGGCGATCATGGGCTTCGGCCTGGCGATGCAGTCCAAGGTACTGGTGCTCGCGCCGGACGCCACGGACGTGGCGATGGCGATGTTTTCCGGCATCTACAACATCGGCATCGGCGGCGGCGCGCTGATGGGCAGTTGGGTCGGCAGCCACTTCGGCTTCGCCTGGATCGGCGCGGCGGGCGGGTTGCTGGCGGCGCTGGGGTTGGTGGGGTATTGCCTGGCGATTCGGCGGTTTGGGACGGGTGTGGTGCAAAGCTGAACGGGAAAAATAGAGGGCGGCCTTGGGCTAATTCCAGTCAGTCAAGGCTTTTTGTAGGAGCGAGCTTGCTCGCGAAAAACGTCAACGATAACGCGTGCTTCCTGAATAAACGCGGTGCCTGTGAGTTTTTCGCGAGCAAGCTCGCTCCTACAGACGGTGGTGTACGCTTAACTGACTGGCATTAGGGCAAGCCCCCTCCCACACAAAACCGGACAATTCCTACAGGATCCATCAATGCCCATTGCTACCGTCTCGCGGGACCGCCCACCTCCCGTGGTGACGGCATGAACGGCAATGGAATCGAGTGTGCAAAAGCGTTTGATCGCGGAGCTTTTGGGGACCTTCTGGCTGACCTTCTGCGGATGTGGCAGTGCCATTCTGGCGGCGGCGTTTCCAGAGTTGGGTATTGGTTTTGCAGGGGTGTCGCTGGCGTTTGGTCTTACCGTGTTGACCATGGCGTATGCAGTGGGCGGTATTTCCGGCGGGCATTTCAACCCGGCGGTGACCATTGGCTTATGGGCGGGGCGTCGGGTTTGCGGTGCTGATGTGTTGCCTTACATCGCGGCGCAGGTGATTGGCGCAATTCTGGCGGCCGCAGCACTGTACTTGATCGCCAACGGCCAGCCCGGTTTTGAACTCGGCGGTTTTGCCGCCAACGGTTATGGCCCGCTGAGTCCCGGGCACTTCGACGTGAAGTCCGCTGCGTTGGCCGAGCTGATCGCCACGTTCTTTTTTGTGTTGATCATCATGCGCGTCACGGCGCCGGGGGCAGTGGCCGGCTTTGCACCCATCGCCATCGGCCTGGCGTTGACCTTGATCCACCTGGTGCTGATCCCGGTGACCAACACGTCGGTCAACCCTGCGCGAAGCACCGGGCCGGCGTTGTTTGCCGGGGCGCACTACCTGTCACAGCTCTGGTTGTTCTGGCTGGCGCCAATCGCAGGCGGGGTGATGGGGGCGCTGGCGGCGCGTGCGTTGGATGAACGCGATCCGGATTGATGTGCCTGGGGCTCCTTATAGCCCGTTACCACAGCCCGACGGTTATTTCCCCGCGTGCGCGGCCAGCAACGTTGGACGCGCAACCGCACGGGCACACTTGCCCAGTGCCTGTTGCACATCCGCCAACAGGTCGGCGACGTCCTCAAGCCCCACCGACAAGCGCACCAGGCCTTCGCTGATGCCGTGTTGCGCGCGTTCCTCGGGGGTGTAGGTGGAGTGGGTCATGCTGGCCGGGTGCTGGGCCAGTGATTCGGCGTCGCCCAAGCTGACCGCGCGGGTAAACAGCTTGAGCGCGTTCATGAAGCGCCGCCCGGTATCGATCCCGCCTTTGAGCTCAAAGGCAATCATGCCGCCGGATTGCTTCATTTGCCGCGCAGCCAGTTCGTATTGTGGGAAGGACGCCAGCCCAGGGTAGGTTACCCATTGCACGGCGGGATGCGCCTGCAAGGCTTCGGCCACGGCCTGGGCGTTGCTGCAATGGCGGTCCATGCGCAGGGCGAGGGTCTTGAGACCGCGCATCAGCAAGGCGGCGTCCTGCGGCGACATCACCGCGCCGGTCAAGTCCTTGAGCCCTTGCAGGCGGATGCGTTGCGCTATCGCGTGACTGCTCACCGCAATGCCTGCGGTGATGTCGCCATGCCCGCTGAGGTACTTGGTGGCCGAGTGCACCACCACATCGGCGCCCAGCTCCAGGGGCCGTTGCAGGTAGGGCGTGCAATAGGTGTTATCGACTACCACGGTGACATTCGGTTGTTGGTGGGCGAGCCGGGCCACCGCGGCGATGTCCACCAGGCGCAGGGTGGGATTGGCCGGGGTCTCGCAGTAGATCATGCGGGTTGCGGGGCAGAGTGCCGCTTGCAGGGCGGCCAGGTCGGTGAGGTCGACATGGCGCACCTTGATGCCGAACTCGCCGATGCCCTGCAGCAGGGCGAAGGTGCAGCCGTACAGCGTCTGGCTGACGATCACTTCGTCGCCTGGGCGCAGCAGGGTCCAGAACGTCGCAGCAATCGCGCCCATCCCGGAACTGAACGCCACGGCCGCCTCGCCGTTTTCCAGGGCGGCCATACGCGACTCCAGCAGGGCCAGGGTCGGGTTGGAAATGCGCGTATAGAAGTGACCGGAGGCCTCCCCGGCAAAGCAGGCCGCGCCGTACTCGGCGGTCGGAAAAGCGAAAGTGGCCGACAGGTAGATCGGCGGTACCAGGGCGCCGTGATAGTCCTTGGGGTCGTAACCGTGGTGAATCGCGCGGGTAGAAAAACCGAACGCAGGGTGTTTATTGTTCATGTCAGGCGCTCCTTATTTCCTACAATGCTATGCTCATAACCACAGTTGAACGTTGCAAAAATGCCTCGAAACGCCGGCGTTCATGGATGAAAACCCGATAAAAACAATGAATAGAGGCACGTTATGCCTGTCAGCCTGGACCGCACCGATAAAGCCCTTTTAAACGCGTTGCAGAGCAACGCCCGCCTGACCGTGGCCGAACTCGCCGAGCGCGTTGCCCTGACCACGTCGCCGTGCTGGCGACGGGTGCGCAACCTGGAAGAGAGCGGGGTGATCAGCGGTTACCAGGCGATCCTGTCCCCCAAGGCCCTGGGCTATGGGGTGACCGCCTTCGTCAGCATCATGATGGAAAGCCACACCCAGGAAATCGCCCGGGCGTTCGAGCAGCGGCTGTTGGCGATTCCAGAGATTGTGGCCTGCCATAACGTGTCGGGGCGCTATGACTTCCTGCTGGAAGTGGTGGCCAAGGACCTGGAGTCATTTGGCGAATTCGCCAGGGAAGTTCTGCAGACCCTGCCCTGTGTGAAAGAAATTTATTCGAGCTTTTCCTACAAGTCGGTGCGGCCGTTGCGGGTAATGCCGTTGCCGGGGTGACGGCACCGCCACTCAAGCTGCCCGTACCGCCTGCACCAACAACGCCTCGAATACCCGCTGCACCCGCGGCTCATCACTGTGGGCCACATTGAACCGCATCAGGTCGCGATGCGCCGGGTCGTAGCCGAACAGTGTGCCGGGCGCCAGCACCATGCTGCGCTTCAAGGCTTCCTGGGCCAGCAGCTCGGCGTTGACGCCGGTCGGCAGGCGCGCCCAGATAAACATGCCGCCTTCAAACGCCATTGGCAGTTCGCAACCGCAGCGCTTGAGCCACTGCTCGACGCGCCCAC
Organism: Pseudomonas sp. R4-35-07; assembly: GCF_003852235.1. Taxonomy (NCBI): domain Bacteria; kingdom Pseudomonadati; phylum Pseudomonadota; class Gammaproteobacteria; order Pseudomonadales; family Pseudomonadaceae; genus Pseudomonas; species Pseudomonas sp. R4-35-07. Next base: position 3,413,438 of record NZ_CP027732.1, on the reverse strand, counting down.
CGGCTTCCATCAGGCGCTGGACCATGCGCTTGCGGTGCTTGGCATAGCTGCCCTCACTGAGCATGCGGTACACGATCTGCTCGAACAGCTCCGAGGTCACGCCGCCGCTCATCAATTTCATATTGGTCAGGTTGGCGGCCAGCTGCGGCGCGGCCACCACGTAACTGACGCGGGCGTTGGCGCTGAGGATCTTGGAGAACCCCGACAGGTAGGTGACCTGATCCAGCCCGGCGACGGCGGCCAGGCGTGGCGGCGGATTGGGGTGCAGGTCGCCGTAGAGGTCATCCTCGACGATATGGCAGTGGTAGTGCTGGGTCAGTTGCAGCAGGCGAAACGCCTGGCTGGGGCTGAAGGAATGGCCGGTGGGGTTATGCAAGACGCTGGTGGTCAGGTACAGGCTGGGCCGGTGTTCGGCCAGCAGGTGTTCCAAGGCGGTGAAGTCGAAGCCGTCGGGGCGTCGTTCCAGGGTCACCACCTTGACCCCATGCAGGGCCAGGTTGGCGTGGAAGTTGAAGTAGCACGGCGCGTCCAGCAGCACCGTGTCGCCGGGACGCACCAGCAGGCGCATGAGCATGTCCAGGCCTTGCACGGTGTTGGGCGTGGTGATGATCTGTTCCACCGGCACCGACAGGCCCTCGCCGTGCAGTTTCTGTTGCAGCGCCTGGCGCAACGGCAACAGCCCGGCCGGAGTGCCGAGCCCGGCGATGCGCAGCGACGGCGCGCGCACCACGCTGCGCATGGCCTGGCGGATTGCTTCGCCATTCAACCATGCTTCCGGCAAGTGCCCGCCGCCGGGGCGCAGCTCGCCACTGGCGGTGGCCAAGGGGCGGCGCAACACGCTGAGCAGGTCCTGGGGCAGCAGGTCGACCCAGGTCACCGACGCCGGGCGCGCATTGTCCATCGCAACGAAATAGCCACGGCCCTGGCGGGAGGTGAGCAGGTTGCGCCCGCGCAGGCGGTCCAGGGCCTCATTGAGGGTGAATTTGCTGACGCCGAGGATTTCGGTCAACGCCCGCACCGACGGCAACTTGCTGCCGGGCGCCCATTCACCGGCCTCGATGGCCTGGCTGAAGGCCTCCACGATCTGCTGGACCTTGGGTGTGCCTTCCACGAAAGCGATGGCGGATACCAACATGAAGCGTCCTTTTGTTTGCCGGTACTTTTACCGGTGAAGTCAGGCCGGATTAGGCATCACTTTACCTGCCTGGCGCAATGCCATTCCCCTAGACTGCGCGCCATCTCGCCAGGAATTGGCGGAATTTCCTACTCCCGAGCAATGGATTTTGCATTCTCATGAAGACTTATATGTGCACACCCTGCGGTTTTATGTACGTAGAAGCCTTGGGCATTCCGGAGGATGGAATACCCGCAGGCACCCCTTGGGAAGAGGTGCCTGAAGACTGGACATGCCCGGATTGCGGCGTGACCAAGGCCGATTTCATGGCCATCGAACTCGCTGACCCTTCACACGCCTGACCCTCCATCAACGAAAGGAATCGCTCCATGGAAAGCAAACTGATCAACTCTGCCGTGCCGTTCTGTACCGGTGTGGCCCACCAGAAGTACCTGGACGCTGAACAGGGCCTGCAAGCCGCCATCGAAGGGCAGTGCACCCACTGGTATGTCGACGGCAGCCTGTTCGGCGAAATGGTCGATGACTGGACCGAGGCGCGCATCGAAAGCCTGCGCGCGCAAATCGCCGCCAGCGGCGTCAAGCCGGTCTTCCACGGCAACTTCAAGGCGCCGCTGGCCAGTGACGTTGAGGCGTTCCGCGTGGCGGCGGTGGCCTACGTCAAGCAAGAAATCGATATCGCCAGTCGCCTGGGCGCGCCGCTGATCATTCACGGTGGCTGCATCGTCGAACCGAAGATGGTGCTCAAGGCCAAGAAAGTTGCCCTGGAACATTACCTCAAGTCAGTCCAGGAACTGGCCGCTTACGCCGCGACCCAGGGCACGGACATCTACCTGGAAAACCTGTCCAACTACGTCAACTATCGCCCGTTCCACTACATCTTCACCCAGGAGGCGGAATACGCTTTTGTGTTCGAGCGCCTGCAAGCCCATGACAATGTGTACTTCTTCCTCGATGCCGGCCACGCCAATATCGAGAACGGCCTGCCGGCGGCGGTGGTGCGCAAGTATCACCACGTGATCAAGGGCATCTCCTTCAGCAACAACAACGGCGTGCAAGACCAGCATTTCGGCATTCACGACGGCAACTGCGACTACGCCGACGTGATGCAGGCCATCGTCGAAACCAACTGGAAAGGCCTGGTGGCATTCGAAACCCGCAACCAGACCGCCAAGGCCGCCCTGGCTGACCTGGCCTTGATGTACCGCGAATCGCTGACGACCGAAATCGCGGTCGCCTGATGTAAACCATGGGCGCACGCGTGCGGCGTGCGCCCCATTCAAGGTCCCTGACCATGACAAGTGCGTTAACGCTGTCTTCGTTTCTCTACTTCCTGTTGTTTTGCGCGACCATGACCTTCAGTCCCGGCCCCATGACCCTGTTGTTATTGAGCCTGGGCCTGAAGGACGGCCTGCGCAGTTCGATCCCGGCGCAGATCGGCGCCAGTGTGTCGTACCTGATTTCTATCCTGATCTTCGCCGTGGGCTTTTCCGAGCTGATCAAGGGCAACCTCGCGATTACCCAGGCCATCCAGTTTGTTGGCGTGGCCTATATTCTTTACCTGGCGTACAAGCAGTGGACCAGCAGCGGCGTGTCGATCGACAAGGCCGGCGCCGTGGAGGGCTCGCGCAGCCTGTTCGGCAAGGGCTTATTGACCGGCTTTTCCAACCCCAAGACCATCATCATGTTCAGCGCCGTCTTCCCGCAGTTCGCCGGGGCCGGGGAGCACAGCTCGGCGGCGGATATCGCGATCCTCGGCTTGACCTTCCTGTTGCTGCAATTTGCCAGTGGATGCCTGTACTGCTATTTCGGCCAGCGCATCAAACACCTGCTGGAAAACCCCAAGCGGCGCGTGATGTTGCAGCGGATCACGGCAATAATGTTGCTCGGCGTGGCATTGATGCTGGCGCGCGGGTTTTCGCACTGAAGTATCAGCCTGTAAGCAGTAGTGGCGATTTGCCGTCGCCCTGATAGACTCCAGGGACTCACCCAGGATTACCCCCCCATCATGGCAGCCGTCGGAGGAAATGGACTTCCGCTCGCTTCGCGCTTGTACAAATCGCGCCTCCTGGGGCTGGCGCTCGGCTTTGTTTGCGTGGCGTTCGGCATGTATCCGCTGAACCCGTCCCCATGGGTGTGGGCCTGGATGCTGATCAACGCGTTTATCTGGCCGCACCTGGCGTTCCAAGCGTCTTTGCGTGCCGCTCATACCCTGCGCAGTGAGCGTCGCAACCTGCTGTTCGATTCCTTCTGCGGCGGCTTCTGGGTCGGCGCGATGCACTTCAACCCGCTGCCCAGCGTCACCACCTTGTCGATGATGAGCATGAACAACGTCGCCATCGGCGGGCCGCGCTTTTTGCTGGCGGGGTGGGTGGCCCAGGCGCTGGGCATCGCCACGGCGCTGCTGATAGTCGCGCCCGCATTCATCGGCGTCACCACCCAGGCCCAGCTGTATGCCTGCCTGCCGATCCTGACGTTGTATCCCCTGGCCCTGGGCTGGATCTGCTACCGCCAGGCCGTGACCCTGGCGCGGCACAAGCGCGAACTGTTGGCCCTGAGCCGCACCGACAGCCTGTCGGGCCTGCTCAACCACGGCGCCTGGAAGGATCAATTGGAAATCGAGTTCCACCGTTGCCGCCGCGGCCCTGCCGGTGCGGCCATCGCGCTGATCGATATCGACCACTTTAAAATCATCAACGACACCTATGGCCATGTCACCGGCGATATCGTCCTGCGCCAGTTGAGCCGGGTATTGCGCCAGAACCTGCGCGCCACCGACCTTGCCGGGCGTTATGGCGGCGACGAGTTTTGCGTGATCCTGCCGGACATGCCGCTCAACCGTGCCACTGAAGTAATGGACGCCCTGCGTGATCGTTTCAACGCCTTGGCCTACGCCCAGGACCCGACCTTGCGCGCCAGCTTGAGTATCGGCCTGGCACCATACCTGCCGAGCCACGCCGACGCCACCAGTTGGCTCAACGATGCCGACCAGGCCTTGTACGAAGCCAAAAGCAGCGGGCGCAACCGGGTCAGCTCGCTGCAGGGGGCTTGGTTGCGGTCCGTTTAGTGGGGTAGGGTGTGGCGGCCCCCCTCAATGAAAAACAAGGATCGGTCCATGCTCTTCACCTTCCCCCGCACCCTGCTGGCCGCCACCCTGGCCTTGTCCTTCGCCGTACCGGCTTACAGCGCCGAACCCCACAAGCCTATCCAGGCGGACGCTGAACAGTACAAGGCCGAGGCCCTGAAACTGCTGGAGCGCCTGGTGAATATCGACTCCGGCTCCGGCTACGAGCTCGGCCTGACCCAAGTGCGCGACATCGCCGTGGATGAATTGAAACAGCTGGGTTTCAGCATCGAGCTGGTGCCGGACAAAGCCGCCAACAACAGCCATGTGATCGCCACCCTCAAGGGCACCGGCAAGGCCAAAATTCTGCTGATGGCGCACATGGACACCGTGTTCAAGGAAGGCTCGGCCGCCGAACGCCCGTTCCACATCAAGGACGGCCGCGCCTATGGCCCCGGCGTGATGGACGACAAAGGTGGCATCGTCGCCGGCATCTACGCGTTGAAAGTCCTGAAAAACCAAGGCTTCAAGGACTATGCACAAATCACCTTCCTGCTCGACGCCAGCGAAGAAACCGGCTCCGACGCCGCCTCCGAACTGATCCGCACCACCGCCAAGGGCCACGACGTAACCCTCAACCTGGAACCCGGCCGCCCAGCCGACGGCCTGGTGGTCTGGCGCAAAGGCAGCGCCACCGCGGTGGTTGAAGTCAAAGGCAAAGCCGCCCACGCCGGCGTCGCGCCTGAACTGGGGCGCAACGCCGCCATGGAAGCCGCACACCAGATCCTGCAACTGGGCAAGCTGGGCGACGCCGAGAAAAAAACCACCATCAACTTCACCGTACTCAAGGCCGGCGACCGCACCAACGTCATCCCCGACCAAGCCACCGCCAAGGCCGACGTACGCGCCGCGCTGCCGGAAGAGTTCGACCGCATCGAGAAGGACCTGGCACGGGTCTCCGCGAACAAACTGATCCCAGACTCCGAAGTGAAGACCAGCCTGCAACGCGGCTTGCCACCGATGCCGCAAACGGCGGAGTCAGACAAACTGGTCGCGATTGCCCAAGGCATCTACGGCGAACTGGGCAAAACCCTGACCATCGAAGGCAGCGGCGGCGCGGCGGACGCAAGCTTGTCGGCCGGGGTCGGCACACCGACGCTGGACGGGTTTGGGATAGTGGGCGGGAATATTCACACGCCGGAGGAATATGCCGAGGTGGAGAGTGTGGTGCCTCGGGTGTATTTGTTGAGTCGGATGATTATGGAGCTTTCCAAGCGCTGAGCGGGCCGTGTACTTGTGGCGAGGGAGTTTGCTTGCTCGCCACAAGGGGGAGGGTATTTCAGGGGGCTACCAGGTTGATTGGTCTTCGCGGCTGGCTTTTTCGAGGTCGTCTTTCCAGGCCTCGTTGGCTAGGCGATATATGTCGGCGAAGAAATCACGTGGATCGGCTATTTCCGTTTCGTCCCAAGCCATAGTAGAGCACTTATCTGGGTCATCCTCAAAATAAGAGTGGAAGTTGAAATTTTGGGTGTTTAATGCGATAGATAAGTTTTCTATTAATTTATACCTGTGTCGATAGGATAGTTTTTTGTATGGATCTAGGCAGTACTTTACTATGAGGGTTTCTCTATCTTTACGGTCATTAGGGTTAAAACAAGCGAGCTCTTCCCCTTTGGTTTCCTCCCTGTCATAAATATCAAAAATTCCCACAAAATAGTAAAGGCTGGCGTCGAAGGGGATAGTGTCGGAGTGTGGGTGAAATAACATTTTTTCATTTCTTGGTTGGAAAGTTTACGGATTTATTTGGTGCGCACTTATTGCTACAAGCAAAGATCTTTGACTGGCGAGTTTTTTGTAGCGGACGAGCGACCTCGCTCGCCCGAAGGGTGCATTTTTCCGGAAAGGTGTCGGTGTTTCTACCAAGTTGACTGGTCTTTGCGGCTTACTTTTTGAAGGTCGTCTTTCCACGCATCTTTAGCTAAAAGATAAATCTCTCTTAGAAAATCCGTTGGATTATCAAGTTCATACCATTATGCTCTTGGTCACGATCCAGTGTTGTCTTCGCTCATCTCAAATAAGTTATGGAAGTTGTAGATCTCGTCATTCAGCTTGTTTTTTAAGCTTTCAGTTAACACGTATTTGTGCCTATACGATAGGTAGCTTAAATTCAACGCGTAACGTTTTATTGGTTCTTCTCTGTCTGACTTGTTGTTTTGGGTCATATTTACTAATCTCTATACCGACCTCTTGCTCGCGGTCGAAAATATCAAATACCCCGATAAACCACATTAGGCTTGGGGCGAACGGCTCATTTAAAAACGGGTCTTTCAGCATGGTCCTTGTTCGAAAGGGAATGCGGGGAAGCTTGCTCGCCACAGGGAATTATGGTTTTAGAGGGTGTGGTGGTTCTACTAGGTCGTCGCCTCAGTTCGATAACGAGTCAGACATTCGAGTAAGGTCTTCACAAATGCTCTATTGTCGTTAATGTCATCTTCAAAATATGTGTCAAAAAGATAAAAGACTGAGTCGAAAGTTTCTTCGGTTGATAGGTAATATCTGATGGTTTCGATATACCAGTCCTGTTCTTCCAAGGTGTATGTATAAAATTCTGGTTTGGTTAAAGCATCGAAAAGCTCTGTTAGCTCCTTTGAGTCATTGACGTTTTTTGAAGCTATGATCCCCTCTCTTTCTAAATTTCTAGAGTTTTCGATGCAATAGGTGAATAGCAATCCTTGAATTATTGATAGCTGTGGTCGTGTTTTCATTTTTTAAAGTCGCGTAAGCGATAAAAGTGATTCTGGTGAGCGCCATTCAAACCCAAATGACACAGTCATGATCATCCATGTGTACTAGGAACGTGAGCTTTCTATTCGTTATCCAGAAAGGGTATCCCGAGGTCTCACCTAAAATAGATGTAATATTTTTCGCACAGTCGATTTTCCAGCCTCTATATTCTGAGTCAAGTACTAAAAGAATCAAATTTTTTTTGTCAATGCGATGCTGTATTTCCTTCCAAAAGTTGGGGTTGTGTTCGGTGCCTTTCTCGTTCATTTCGACTGGGTCGAGAACGTTGCTTTGAAATCTGAAAAAATGTTTCGTGAGACCATTTACCAACGTTATGAGTTCGTTCTGCCCAAGCTTTTTGGCGTTTATAGCCAACGTTATGCAGGCTTCGTCTATTTCTCGTTCCAAGTAGTTCATTACAGGGTATCAATCTTAAATCGGGTAACGGGGACAAGCTTTAGAAGTATATGGCCTCTTGCTCAGGTTTGGTATATGTCAGAAATTCCGGTTTGGTCAGTTCGTTAAAAAGTTTAATAAGTTATTTTTCGTTGTTTGCGTCTTTTGACGCTATGAGCTTTTCTTTTTTTCAGGTCATCTGTGTTCTCGATGTCATAAGTAAATAGCAGGCCGCGAATTATTGACATCTTGGGTGCTCTTTTTTTCAGAGTCATAATTTTGTATAAGCTGTTTTAGGTCTCCCATTTTTATCCAGTATTGCTCGTATTTAAACGATTGGGTGAAAGGTAGTCGAGAGCGATTGTGTGCTATCGACGCTAGTTGAATTTTTCATAGTCCTGTGCCTCTAATGATGCCAACCATTTTTTGAAAAAAATGACTTGTTCTTGCGGGTGGGCGGAAGCTGTCCGGCTCAGCCTTTGGTGCCCGGGAGCCCAGCCAGCAGGCGCTGGCCTATTCGGGTCAGCTCTTGTTTGGCCTAGGGCTCGCTTCGTTCGGCACCTATAGATGCTATCCATCTTTTGTAGAAGCGATGCTGTTCATGTGGATCATTCGTCAGATTTTGATCTTCAAAATCAAATATGTGAACCAAGTCTTCTCGTGTCGTGCGTTTTCCGAGGGTCAATTCATAGGCGACCATCCCACCACTCATTTGTGAAGACATGCTTGAGGGCCGGACATTTATTTTCGCGCCTTTACAAAGAAACTGTATGTGTGGGAAGTCAGTCATAACTTTTCCTAAACATATATACATATCCTCCGCCGTATACACTTTTTCAAAGTTATCTGCTTCGGAGAACATTAATTTTGTATGGGCTGAGTCGTACTTAAAAGTAACGTACTTTTCTACATTGTCTATTATGGCTTTGATTTTTTTTGTTTTCATTTGATCTCCCTGTTTGGATTCGGAATTGAATAGCCTACGTAGCTACCATCACGCTTAACTGGAGTTACCCCTAAAATGTCTGTTGTATTGATTTTACTTTGTATAGCGATTTCTGCCTCGCTGTCAAAAGGAGCCAATTTCCCAAGCTCTTTGTTGACGTCGCGTCCGGGGATTTTCCGCAAAGCGTAGAGAAATCCTTTTCGAGTTCCGTATCTAGTCGCAAAATCGATTCCTATGAGCGTCGATGGAGAAGTACTGATAAAGTTACTTGGTGGGTTGTTACTATCCAAAGCGTGCAGATACAAGTCATTGCTTTCACCTTTGCTTTTGAAACCATTTTTAAATACATGGTCTGGCGTCTTGTCATCACCCCGATAAAGGTATTTTCCGCCGCTATTGATTGGCTGCTTAGGATCCCCTTTAACTGGAGGAGTAACTGTTGCAGGGTCCTTTACCTCAGACCTCGATCGGCAGCCATCCCCTCCTGGGCAATTATTTAATCCTAGCGGATCCACCCAACCTGTCGGATTGGGCACGTACTGGTACGCGTTGATCCCACCCGCCAGTTTCACCGGATCAGGCGTCAGGTAACGACCAATATCCGGATTGTAGTAGCGATGGCGGTTGTAGTGGAGGCCGCTTTCCGGGTCGAAGTATTGGCCTTGGAAGCGTAGCGGGTTGTTGATTTTGCCTACGTCGAGGCGGCTGATTTCACCGTAGGCGCGGTAGTGGGCGGACCAGACGATTTCGCCGTCGGGCGCGGTGAGTTCTTGCGGTGTGCCGAGGTGGTCGAGTTGGTAGTGGTAAGGCTTGGTTTCTGCTGGGCCGAAGCCTTCCAGCAGTGCCAATGGTCGGAAGCTGTCCGGTTCGTAGAGATAGCTGCGATGGCGTTCCGCATGGTGTTCTGCGATCAGCTTGTCGCCTTGCCAGAAGAACTCGGTGGTTTTCCCATCGACGGTTTTGCTGATGCGCCGACCGAACGGGTCATAGCGATAATTAGCGGTGTGGCCGTTGGGCTTGGTGATGCCGATCAACCGGTGCTGGCAGTCGTAGCGGTATTCGGTGACGAGTTGATGGCTTTTGCCGCGCCGTTCGCGGGTCAGGTTGCTGAAGGCGTCGTAGTCGTAATGGTGATCGCCTTGGATCACCAGGCGGTTGCCCGCGACGATGTCCGGGCCAGGCCTGTCTTGCATCAGCAGGTTGCCGGCAGGGTTGTGGCCGAAGCGTTCCTGGACGTCTTGCGAGTGATCGGCGCGGGTCAGGCGGTGGAGTGGGTCGTAGTGGTAAAGGTGTTCGCCTTTGCGGGTGTCGTGCAGGCGGGTGAGGTTGCCGGTTTTGTCGTAGTCGTAGTGACGTTGGTAGAGGTGGGTTTCCTGCTGCGTGACGGCGTGGGCGTGCAGGCGGTTTTGGTCGTCGTAGTGGTAGTGGCTGAGGAGTTGGCCTTGTTGGCGTTGGTGTTCGCGGCCGGCTTTGAACAGGTGTGAGGTGAGCACTTCTCCGTTGAGCTCGACGGTGGCGAGATGCCCGCCTTTGTCGTGGTTGAAGGTGAGGCGGTTGTTGTCCGGTAGGCGTAAATGCTGAAGTTGGCCGCAGGCGTCATAGCCGTAGCGCAGCGTGCCCCAGCCTTGGTGTTCGGCGGATAGGCGGTTTTGGCGGTCGTACTCGTAGGCCAGGAACCAGTGGCCGTCGTCGACGCTGAGGAGGTTGCCTTGGCGGTCGTAGGCATAGTCGACAGCGCTGCCGTTGGGCAGGGTTTTTCTTACGAGGCGGCCGGCGTGGTCGCGCTGGTATTGAGTGACGAGCTGACTGCCGTCGTCGCCGTATTCCGTTTTCTCCAACAGGTTGCCGTTGAGGTCGTAGGCATACGCAGTGCGTTGGCCGTCAAATCCGGTTTCCTGTTGGATCAGGCCGCTCGGGTGGTAGTCGAGCTGGTAGGTTTCGCCGACTTCGTTTTCGATGGCGGTGAGCAGTAAGCGGGCGTTGTCGTAGCGGTAGTTGACCTGGGTGCCATCGGCATTGATGCGGCGGCTGATCAGGTACAGGCCGTCGGCGTATTCGTAGCGGGTGACGTGGCCGAGTTCGTCGCGTTCGGCGGTGATTTTTCCGTAGGGGTTGTAGCTGAATTCTCGTGTGGCACCGTCCGGCAGTACCAAGCGAGTTAACCGACCCACGGCGTCCCATTGATACTGGGTCAGCGCGCCCTGTTCATCCTCACGCGCAACATGCCGGCCCAGGTCGTCATAGCGGTAGCGCTTGATCCCACCATTCGGTAGCTGTTCTTCAACGAGCTGTCCACGTTCATTCCACACCAACCGATGGCAGCTGTTATCCGGATACCAAACCCCGGTCAGTTGCCCTTGCTTGTCGTAGCTGTAGTCGGTCGCGTTGCCATCGGGATCGATCTGGCGAATGACATCGCCTTGTTCATTGCGCTCGTATTTCCAGACCGCCTCACCACGTCTTACAACCCGTACGAAACCGTTGTCATGCTCGTAGGCCGTCGGCTCGTCATCCCCCGGAAACAGCGCGACCAAGCGTCCGGCGTCGTCGTATTGATAGGCCGTCACCGCACCCAGCGGGTCTTGCTCGACGGTCAGGCGGCCTTTATCGTCGTAGGATTTGAAATGCTGGGCGCCGTCGGGATCGATGCGCTGTATCAGCCGCGCCCGCTGGTCATGTACGTAAACTTCCTGGCTGCCGTCGGCGTTGTGCACGGTGACGCGACCGTCATCGCCCCAGGCATACCGCGTGTCCATCTGCGAAAAACTGGCCCAATGCCGGACACAGCGCGCTGCCTTGCCAGCGCGTTCCCATTCCCAAAAGAAACTCGCCCCACCGGCCAGTTGGCGCTCAAGAATGACGTGCTGCTCGTCGTACCGATAACGCTCACACTCACCGACAGCGTTGGTCGCTGAAACCAGTCGTCCACTGTCGTCATAGGTGTAGGAAACGACGTTCTGCTCGGTCACCCAGACGAAGGGTTCATGCCCTGTGGCGCGATGAACCTGGTAGTCCACCGCGACAATGCGATCCAGCTCATAGCGCAAGAGCAAAGAGCGGCCCACGCCGTTATCCAGTCGCTCAATCCGCCCCAACCGATCCCGGACAACCAACAACCGGTTGTCATACGCATCGCTGATCGCCGTTAGCACACCGTCGCGAAAGTGGTAGAAGCGCGACGCCTGGGCCAGCACCAACTCATCAGGCAACGACCCCAAGTAAATCGCCGCTTCCGCCAGGCTGTTGGTAATCGCCGGCCGAGCAGCTGTCGGCAAGGGCAGGGTGGTCGCGCGATTCTCATGGTCGGTCCACACCACCGAATCGCCTACAACCACGAGCCGCTGCGCCAGTGCATGGCTCCAGCCAAACCCCAAGCCACAGTCCACTTCCACCGCACTGCTGCGATACAAGCGCGTCCACTCGAACGGCAAGACCCCATCCAGCGCGCCATCGGTGAGCGTCAGCAGTTCCTCGCCGGTGACCATCGACACCGGGCAGCCGTGGGTGACGGTCTTGTCCGCCTGAGCCGCCGCATCGCCCTTCGGATTCGACGCAACAGCAGGCACATCATCCACCGCCTCCTGCCGCACCAACGCCGTACGCTGGGTCTTGCTGCGCACCGCCGGCACCGCATTCGAAACCAGCGTGTCGCCTGCCTTCAATGGCGCCACCGGCACCGCCTTGACCGGTATTGGGGCGCTACCCAGCAACACCGGCTTAAGCGCTTCGGTGTGTCCCTCCAAGCGAGCGGCCCCGAACTGCGCGGCTATCTGCTCCACCCACCTGCGCACCCGGCGTGACTTGATGCCGGCCAGCACTTTGGTGCTGATGCGCACCACAACCCCCATGCAGGCCGTTGCCATTCCCAATAGCAGGGTGATGACGATCTCGGCGCCAATCGCCCCGAGCATTTCGTTCATATACGGCGGTGGCAGCATGCGCATCCAACTGACCAGGGCCGCCAGGTGAACGAACAGCAAAGGCTCATCGCTGAGCACCAGCAAACCCTTGGCGAGGGTCTCGGCACTTAACGCCAGTAGTTTTTCGAGCTCGTCCTGGGAAAGGTAATGCAGCAGCTTTTCAGCGTTGGCCAGCGGGTCGGACAACCACTGGAGTAACTGCGTGATGTTGTCCCAAACCGAGTAAAGAACTTCGCCAAAGCCTTGGGCATAAGCGCGGTGCAGCGAGAGGTAGCGCTGGAGAAAATTCGCTTCGGAATAGTTCTTCCATAGCGGTTCGAAGGTGGTGTCCCATTCGCTGCGCAGCCAGTCTTCCAGTGGCGTGATGACCGACTGATAAGAGGCATACAGCGCCTTGAAATGCGCCGAGGAAACGTCGGGGTAAAAACTGATCCGGTACCGCTGGTTGCGGTCGCACTCGGTGACTTCGAGGATGCCGCTTGGGCCGATGGTTTTATGGATCGGCTCGCCCAGCGGACCACCGTCTGGATCGATGCGCTGCAACATCACCGGCGTGTTGCCGATCGGCACGAACCGCGAGCTCTGGAACATATGCACTAGGGTCAACGTGCCGTTGGCCTGGCATGTAGCGACGGTGCTGCTGGGAAAGATCGAACGGTTGATCGGGGCGACCAGCGCCACCTCATTTCCAACCTTGAACACCTGCTCCACATCCAGTGCCGACGCGCTGAAAAAGCCCTGTGCCCAGCTGTCGTAGTGGTTGAGGCAGCCGCGGAAATCGCTGAGCACGGATTCGACGTCCCGCGTCTTTGAATCCATCGCGGCCAGCACCAGAAAGCCAATGGCTCGGCCGGTTGCTTCGATCATGGGTGAGCCCCATCGATCAGGGCTCTCACTGGAAAAACCATCTGCACTCCCTCGCACTGTTTAATCAGGCGAAGGACTTTGCAGAGGTTTTCAGGGCAGGGGAGTAGAGCTTATCCGGCGGTTACGTGGGAAGTTTCAGCAACCCTGTCGCGCAGCACCAGGCTGCACAGCGCCGGCAGGAACAGCAGCGTCAACACCGTGCCCACCAGCACTCCGCCGATCAGCACATATGCCAGGGACGACCAGAACACCGACAGCGTCAGCGGAATGAACGCCAGCGCCGCCGCCAGTGCGGTGAGGATCACTGGCCGCGCTCGGCGCACGGTGGCCTCGACGATGGCCTCGCGGATCGGCATGCCGTGGTCCTGGTTCTGGCGAATCTGGTCGGTGAAGATCAGCGTGTTGCGCATCAGAATGCCGCCGATGCCGATCAGCCCGAGGATTGCGTTGAACCCGAACGGCTGGTTGAACAGCAACAAGGTCGGCACCGCGCCAATCAGGCCCAGCGGCGCGGTGGCGAAGACCATCAGCATTACGCCGAAGGAGCGCACCTGGAACATGATCACCGTGAGGGTCAGCAGGATCATGATCGGGAACAGCGCCGCCAGGGCGACGTTGGCCTTGGCGCTTTCTTCCACCGGGCCGCCGATGTCGATCCGGTAGCCGGTGGGCAGTTGGGCGATCAGCGGCTGCAGGTCTTTGTACACGGCCATTTCCACATCGGGCGGTTGTACGCCGTCGATGATGTCGGCGCGCACTTCCACGGTGGTGGCGCGGTTGCGGCGCTTGAGGATCGGTTCTTCCATCACCGCCTGAAAATGCCCGACCTGGGCCAGCGGCACCGACGTGCCGGCGCTGTTGGTCAGGGTCATGTTGTTGAGGTTGCCGAGGTCTTCGCGTTGGCTGCCCTGGGCGCGGGCCACCACGGACACGGTGCGGTTGCCTTCACGCACTTCAGTGATCGGGTTGCCGCTGAGCAGGGCGTTAAGCTGCGACTTGACCTCGTCCGGGGTGAAACCCAGCAGGCGCAGGCGATCCTGGTCGAGCACCAGGCGGTAACCGCTGGCGCGCTCGCCCCATTCGAGGAAGGCGTCGCGAGTCAGCGAGTTGCCGGCCACCACTTGGCGCACCTGTTCGGACAGCCCGCGCAGCGTGTCCAGGTCCGGCCCGGACACACGGAACACTACCGGGAACGGCACCGGCGGGCCGAACACCAATTGCGTGACGCGCACCCGCGCCGCTGGAAATTCGCCCGCAGCGATGCGCTCGCGCATGCGCACTTTCAAGGCATCGCGGGCGTGGGAATCCGGGGTCTGCACGATCAGCTTGGCGAACGCCGGGTCCGGCAGCTCAGGGTTCAGCGACAGGAAAAAGCGCGGTGCGCCGCCGCCTACATAGGTGTCGACCAGGCTCGTCTGCGGTTCCTGCAGCAGAGCTTTTTCCACCTGCGCCGCCACCGCTTCGGTGCTTTTGAACGCACTGCCGGGCGGCATGTACACCTCCAGAATCAGCTCGGAGCGGTCGGAGTCGGGGAAGAACTGTTTCTTCACCACCGCCATCCCCAGGCCGCACAGCACAAACGCCGTCACCACCAGCCCAGTCACCAGCCAGCGCCCTCGTACACAGGCCTCCACCAGGCCGCGCAGTTTCTGGTAATAGCGCCCGGCGTAAATCGCATCATGCCCGCCGGGCACTGGCTTGATCTGCGGCAACAGCTTCACGCCCAGATACGGCGTGAACACCACCGCCACCAACCAGGATGAAATCAAGGCAAAGCCTACGATCCAGAAGATATTCCCGGCGTACTCGCCCGCACCGGATCGCGCGAACCCCACCGGTAAAAAGCCGATGATCGTTACCAGCGTGCCGGTCAGCATGGGCGCGGCCGTGGAGCTCCAGGCATAGGTGGCCGCATGGATGCGATCAAAGCCTTCTTCGAGTTTCACCACCATCATCTCGATGGCGATGATGGCGTCGTCCACCAACAGGCCCAGGGAAATGATCAGGGCGCCGAGGGTGACGCGGTCGAATTCACGGCCGGTGACGAGCATGATCACGAACACGATCGACAGCGTCAGCGGCACGGCCGCCGCCACCACCAGCCCGACGCGAAAGCCCAGGGCCAACAGGCTGATCAGCATCACCACCGCCAGGGCGACGAAGAACTTGAGCATGAACTCGTTCACCGCCAGGCTGATGTTTTTCGCCTGGTCGGACACCTTGGCAAAATTCACCCCCAGGGGCAGGTCGGCCTGGATTCGGGCTTCCTGGGCCTGCAGGCTTTTGTCCAGTTCCAGGCCGTTCCAATGCTTCTGCATGATGACCCCGAGCATCAGCGCCGGGTCGCCCTGATGGCGGATGCGGTAGCTGGGCGGGTCTTCATAGCCACGCCTGACGGTGGCCACATCGGCGATGCGCAGCACCCGGCCATTGGCTTGCACCGGCACGTTCTCGATCAGCGCCAGGCTGTCGAAGGCGCCATCGATACGGATGTAGGCGCGGGCGCCGGCGGTTTCGACGAAGCCCGAGGGCGCCACGGCGTTTTGCGCGGCGAGGGCGGCGAAGATCTGTTCGGGCTTGATGCCCAGGGTCGCCAGGCGCTCATAGGAGAACTCGACAAACACGCGCTGGGCCTGCTCGCCGAGGATATTGACCTTCTTCACCCCCGGCAGGTTGAGCAGGCCCTGGCGCAGCGTTTCGGCCATTTGCACCTGCTGGCGATGGGGCAGGTGTTCGGCCTCCAGGGCGTACAGCGCAAAGTAGACATCCGAATACTCATCGTTGAAAAACGGCCCGATCACGCCCTTGGGCAGTTTCGCGGCTTCGTCGCTGAGCTTTTTACGGGTCTGGTAGAACAGCTCCTGTATTTCGCTCGGGCGCGTGGATTCAAGGAAGGTCATGCGCATCGAGACGAAACCCGGTTGGGCGATGGTCTCGACGCGGTCGTAGTAGTCCAGTTCCTGCAGGCGCTTTTCCAGGCGGTCGGCCACTTGTTCCTGCATTTCTTCGGCAGTGGCGCCGGGCCAGGCGGCGGTGATGGTCATGACCTTGACCGTAAACGAGGGGTCTTCGGCGCGCCCCAGTTTGCCGAACGAGAAGATCCCGGCAGCGATAATCGCGATGATCAGGAACAGCGTGACTGCGCGGTGCTTGACCGCCAGTTCCGAAAGATTGATTCCACGCATGCTCATTGGTCCTCTTTGCGGTTGAGGGCCAGCGCCTGGGCGGGCAGCAGGCGTACTTTGTCACCGCTGTGCAACAGGTGCGCGCCGAGGGCGACGATGGTTTGGCCCGGCGTGACGCCGCTGTCGAGCAGGGCCTCTTCCTGGCCGAGGCTGGCGACTTTCACCGGGGCGAAGCTGATCCGGTTGTCTTCACCGATCAGCCATACGCCGGTGCCTTGCCCCGCATCCTGCAACGCACCGATGGGCACGCGGGTTTGTTGGGCCTGGCCGTTGCCTTGCAGGCGCACGGTGATGGTGGAACCGAGGGCGAAACGTTCGAGCGGGCCGTGCAGCACATAGCGCGCGCGGTAGGTGCGGGTGGTGGGGTCGGCGCTGGCGGACAACTCGCGCAGGGTGGCGGTGACGGCCTGGTCCGGGGCGCCGAAGGGGAAGGCCAGGGCGTTTTGCGCGGCCTGGGCGCGCTGCTGTTCGGGCAGGTTGACGATGGCTTCGCGGGCACCGTCATGGGCCAGGCGCGCGACGATCTGCCCTTCGGCCACCACCTGGCCGCGATCCGCCAGGACGTCCGTGATGACGCCGTCGCCATCGGCCTTGAGCACGCTATAAGTACGCCGGTTTTCGATCTGGCTGGCGTCCGATTGCGCCGCCGCCAGTTCCGCTTCGGCGACGCGCAGGTTGGTCGCCGACTGGTCGAAGATTTGCCGCGACACCGCGCCGGTACTGGCCAGGCGCTGGTAGCGGTTTTCGTCGTCGCGGCGCTGGCGCAGTTGCGCCTGCGCGGCGTTGACGCGGTTTTTTGCCGAGCGCAACGCCAGTTCGAAATCGCCGATATCCAGCACCAGCAGGGTGTCGCCCCGAGAGACGTGCTGGCCGGGATCGACCTTGCGTTCGATCACCTTGCCGCTGACCCGAAAGCCCAGGTTGCTTTCGGTACGGGCGGCAACCACACCGGTGTACGCGCTTTGCTGGGTGCCGCCAGCCTCGACCTTGACGGCCAGTACCGGACGCGGCGGGGAGGTTTGAGCGGCACTGTCGGCCTTGCTGTTGCAGCCACTGAGGACCATCAACAGAGCCAGGGGCGTTAAGAGGCGAAGGGAAAGGGGCGGCATGACGGACTCCAGGGTGACCATAGGGCAAAAAATTATGGACATAATTTTTCGCTCATATTATGGTCGAAATATAAATTAATCCAGCCCCCGGACATTCCCCATGACAAACGCCCCGGCACCTTCGCGCCGCTTGTTGTTCTTACTGGTTGCGCTGACGGCGCTGGGTGAAGTCTCGACGCAATTGATCATCCCGGGCCTGGGCGCCATTGAGCAGGCATTGGCGGCGCCGCCAGGCTCGGCGTTGATGGCACTGTCGGCATTTGTGGCCGCGTTCGGCCTGGGACAGTTGCTGTTCGGGCCGTTGTCGGACCGTATCGGCCGCCGCCCGGTATTGATCGCCGGCCTGACGCTGTACGTGCTGGCGACGCTGTCGATGCTGCTGGTGACCGACATCCAGCAATTTATCGGCGCCCGCGTGCTGCAGGGCCTGGGGGCATGCGCCGCGTTGGTGCTGGCACGCACGGTGGTACGCGATGTGTGGAAAACCGAGGCGGGCCCGGCCCTGGCGCTGACCATGATCGGCATGCTCTATGCCATTGTCGTGGCGCCGATGGCGGGCGGCTTGCTGATCAAACTGTTCGGTTGGCACGCGCCCATCGTGCTCGCTGTGGTCATCGGCAGCGTGGTGTGGCTGCTGGCGGTGGCGTTCTTTCGCGAGAGCAACCCTCACCTCGATCCCAAGGCCGCACATTGGCGCACCCTCGGCGGGCAATACCTGGATTTGCTCAAGGGCCGCCAGTACCGCGCCTATGCCGTGGCCCTGGCCTGTACCTACGGCGCGATGTTTGCGGTGATTGCCGGTTCGTCGGCGGTGTTCATTAACCTGCTGGGGTTGAGTAGCCTGGAGTACGGGATCAATTTTGGCCTGATCGTGTCGATGCTGATCGTCGGTTCCACCTATACCCGGCGCAACATTTTGCGCCTGGGACCGCAGCGGATTGTGACGATGGGCGTGACGCTGGTGGCGGCCGGCGGGGTGTTGGCACTGCTGATTTATGCGCTGTTCGGGCTTTCGGTGGTCGGCCTGGACCTGCCCATTGCGCTGGCCACGCTCGGGGGTGGGCTGGTGCTACCCGGTGCGGTCACGGGCGGGGTGATGCCCAACGCCCATCGCGCCGGTCTGGCCGCCGGGTTGATGGGGTTTGCGCAGATGTTCGGCGCCACCTGCAGCGGCGTGCTGTTGAGCCATTTACGTGATGGCAGCGCGACGCCAATGATCGTTATTCAAGCCGTTTTTGCCGTCGTGGCCTTCGTCGCGTTCCACCTGTTGCGCCAGCGCACGTCCAAGGTATTGTCCTATACATAGAACGCTCAAAGCCGCGTTCGCCGGCTAGTGTTCAACGGTTGGGAGACTTATGGTGTAGGCACTTTGGAGGTACACCATGAAAAAACTGATCGGTATCTACACCAGCCCCCGCGCCCATTGGGTCGGCGACGGCTTTCCGGTGCGCACCCTGTTTTCCTACGACACCTTGGGCAAACACATCAGCCCATTTCTGCTGCTGGACCACGCCGGCCCGGCCGATTTCACGCCTACCGAAACCCGTCGCGGCGTCGGCCAGCACCCCCATCGCGGCTTTGAAACGGTGACCATCGTCTACGATGGCGAAGTCGAGCACCGCGACTCCACCGGTGCCGGCGGCAAAATCGGCCCGGGTGACGTGCAATGGATGACAGCCGCCAAAGGCATTCTCCATGAAGAATTTCATTCTGAAGCTTTCGCGCGCAAAGGCGGGCCGCTGGAGATGGTGCAACTGTGGGTCAACCTGCCCGCCAAGGACAAAATGGCCGACGCCGGTTACCAGACCATCGTCGATGGCGACATTCCGGTGTTGGCGCTACCGGGCGACGCGGGGCAACTGCGCTTGATCGCCGGTGAGTTCGCCGGCACTCAAGGGCCTGCGCGGACCTTCACGCCGATTGACCTGTGGGACTTGCGCTTGAAGGCCGGTAAGGCCGTTACGCTGGACCTGCACGCCGGGCGTAACACCGCGCTTGTGATCCTGAGCGGAACGGTGTTGATCAATGGCGAGGAAGTCGCGCGCCAAGGGCAACTGGCACTGTTCGAGCGTGACGGTGACCGGCTCACCCTGGAGTCCAATGACGACGCCAAGGTGCTGTTGCTCAGCGGCGAGCCGATCGACGAGCCCATCGTCGGCCACGGTCCGTTCGTGATGAACACCGAGCAGGAAATCCACCAGGCCTTTGCCGACTTCCAGTCCGGAAAATTCGGGCGCATGCAGGCCTGACAGCCCGTGGAAGGGGGCTTGCCCCCTCCCACATTTTTTTCTGCGCTATACCCGGCACCGCCATTTCATGCGATCTTCTCGGCATTCGCCCTGGAGTCGCCTGGATGCCCTCATTTATCGCTGATCACCCGATGTTGTGCGCCGTGGCGCTGATCCTTATCGACATTGCCGTGTGGCGCCTTATCTCGCCCACGCTCGCCAACTGGAAACTTGCGGCGCGGCTGGTCATCTTTGCGGTGTTCAGCGCGGTGTTGTTCAACGACGGCATGAACCCCATGCAAGCGGCGCCCTACGCCGATGACACCACCCTGCACCTGGCGGCCACCGCGTTGCAGATCGGCTGGTGGCTGTTCGCCGCGCGCACCCTCACGGTATTGCTCGGCGCGGTGATGATGCAGCGGGTCGGCCATACCGGACGGTTGTTGCAGGACCTGATGGGCGCCGTGATTTTCCTGATCGCGATCATCGCCGCCATGGCTTACGTGCTCGACCTGCCGGTCAAGGGCGTGCTCGCCACTTCCGGCGCCGTGGCGATCATCGTCGGCCTGGCGCTGCAAAGCACCCTGAGCGACGTGTTTTCCGGGATCGTCCTCAACACCACCAAGCCTTACCAGATCGACGACTGGATCTCCATCGACGGCACCGAAGGCCGCGTTACCGACATCGATTGGCGTGCCACGCGGTTGCAGACGTCCCAGGGCAGCCTGGCGGTCATCCCCAATTCCCTGGCGGCCAAGGCCAAGATCATCAACTTCTCGCGCCCGGCGGATATGTTCGGCCTGGCAGTCAGCCTGCAAGTGAGCCCCCATGCGCGCCCACAAACGGTGATCGAGGCCCTCGAGCGGGCGATGCAGGGCTGCCGGGCGTTGTTGGCCAAGCCGGCACCCAGCGTGGCGTTCAAGGTGTCGAGCAGTGGCGGCGTGGAGTATGAAATCAGTGGCTTCGTGCCGGCCATGGGCCTCAAGCGCGAAGTGCGCAACCAGCTTTACGACCTGGCATTCCGGCACCTGCAGGCGGCGGGCGTGGGCCTGTTGTCTGCCACCGAAGGTAGCACGCCCGCCACGGTCTCCGGCGCGCGGGCCTTGCTTGAGCGTTCGTCGATCTTTTCCACGTTGCGCCAGGAAGAAAAGGACACCTTCAGCCAGAACATGACCCTGCACACCTACCGCGCCGGCGACATGATCCTGCCGGCGGGGGAGGTCAGCGACCATTTGTTCATCATTGAATCCGGCGTGGTTTCGGTGATGTTGCTCAAGGGTGGCCATAAGTTCGAAGCCGGGCGCATGGGGCCGGGGGAGGTGATTGGCGAGTCCGGCATCCTGTCCGACCAGGCCACGCTGGCGGACTTCACCGCCAAGACTTATTGCACCCTGTACCGCATCGAAAACGAATACCTCAAGCCCTGCCTGGATGCACGGCATGACATCGGCGAAGCCATGAAGGCGCTGTTGGATTTCCGCGTGCATGCCGCCCAGGCGCTGACCGAGGACGCGCCGGTGGTCCCGGTGAAGAAGGGTTTCCTGCAGTGGTTGAAGAACCGTGGCCTGTAGATTGGTCACCTGTTCTTCGCCCGGATTGGCTATTTCTCCAGAACGCCCAGGTGACTAACCTGCTCACCAATCCCACCGTTCTGGAGTTCCACCATGCAAACCCGTACCGATTTCTACACTGCTTCCCCCGACGCCATGAAGGCCATGCTTGCCCTCGAGGCGGCGGTCGGCAAACTCTCCATCGAACTGCCGCTGCTGGAACTGGTGCGCCTGCGCGTCTCGCAGATCAATGGCTGCGCATTCTGCCTCGACATGCACACTGCCGATGCACGCAAGGGCGGCGAAACCGAGCGCCGCCTGTACACCCTGTCGGCCTGGCGTGAAACCCCGTTCTTTACCCCGCGCGAACGCGCCGCCCTGGCCTGGGCCGAAAGCCTGACCCTGCTCAGCCAGACCCACGCCCCGGACGCAGACTTCAACGCACTGGCCGCTGAGTTCAGCCCGCAGGAACAGGTTGACCTGAGCGTGGCGATCGCCACCATCAACAGCTGGAATCGCCTGGCCGTTGGCTTTCGCAAGATGCCCAAGTAACCCTTAGAAATTCACCGAAGCACTCAGGCGCGCCGTCAACGGCGCGCCCTGGAACAGGTAGTCATCGCCCATGTATTCGCCCGCGTCGCGCCAGTAGCGCTTGTCGAACAGGTTGTCGACGCTCAGGCGAAACACCGTTTCATAGCCATCGACCCGGGTGGTATATCGGCTGCCGATATTGACCACCGCATAATCCCCCACCTCCACATTGCCGGTGCGGTTGGCGTACTTTTTGGCGCTGTATTGCACACCACCAAGCACCGCCAGGCCATTGACCCACGGCAGCGCATAGTCGGCATATACACTGGCGCGCAGTTTGGGCACGTTGATCGCCTGGTGCTCTTCGTATTCCGGCGTACCGCTGCCGTTCACCCGCGCCCGGATCGCCGCGACGCTGGTGGAAACCTGCAGGCGCTCGGTGGCCCAGCCGTTGGCCGACACTTCGATCCCGGTGTTTTTCTGCTCGCCTTGTTGCACATAGTTGAACCCACCGTCTTCGGGCTTTGCATATTGATAGGCCTGGCGTGTCTGGAACACAGCGGCGGCGAAGCTGATGCGGCGCCAGTCGTATTTCACCCCGGCTTCGATCTGCCGCGAGGAGGTAGGCGCCAGGGTTTCATCGGCGTTGTTCGCAAACCACGGAGCGGTGCCGCCCAGGGACAGCCCTTTGCTATAGCTGGTGTACAGCGAGATGTTTTCAATCGGTTTGTAGATCAACGAAGCCTGCGGCAGGAACACATACTGTTGGGTGTGGCGGGCCTGGTTGCCGGTGACGCCGTCGAAGGCTGTTTCGTCCAGGCGTACTTCGCGGCCGCCGAGGATGGTTTGCCATTGCTCGTTGAAGCGGATGCGGTCGGTGACGAACAGGCCGTATTGGCGGCTGTCGAGGTTGCGGTGGCTGTCGTTCAACGGTTTGTCAGTCGGCGGGAAGCTCGGCGCATCTGCGTCGATATTGGCGGTGCCAATGAGCTCATTGACCGACTTGCGCTTGTCGATCACCCGGCGAAACGCGCTGGTGCCGAAGGTCAGCTCATGGCCTATGCCTGCGGTGTCGAACAGGCCGGTCATGGCGGCCTGGACTTCGTCGTCACGCCGCGTGTCGTCAGGGCTGCGGTAGTCGTAGACGTCGTAGTTGCCTTCGGGGCTGAAGTAGTTCGGCACGCTTGCCGAGCTGCAGCTGGCCGAGCCGTAGCAGCCCCACGCAAAGGAGCTGTAATCGTCAATCACCACCTTGCTGCGCGCCGCGCTGATGTTGCCTTTCCACTGATCGTTGAAACGGTATTCGAATTTGCCGTTGAGGTTCAGCGAGTCGATGCCCACTTGTCTGGAGCCGGTCTGGTGGCCAAGCAGCTTTTTCGGCGAGGCGTCGTGGGGTACCTCGGTACCGCCCAACAATTGATAACCCGGCACCGAGCGCTGCTGTTTGTTCTGGTATTCGGCATCCAGTTGCAGCACGGCATCCGGGTTGATGTTCCAGTCGAAGGCCAGGGACACAAAATCGCGCTGGCCGTTGGCATGCTCCACGTACGAATTCAGATCCTCGTGGGCGACGTTGGCGCGCAGGCCGAACTGCTGCTCACTGCCGAACCAGCCGCCGACATCGGTGGCCACATAACCGCTGCCGCGATCATCGCTGGAAACCGTCACCGAACGCACGTCCTCTGGGCGCTTGGTCACGTAATTGATCACCCCGCTGGGCTCGGAAATCCCGCTTTGCAACCCGGCCAGGCCCTTGAGCACTTCCACCTGTTGCTTGTTTTCCAGGGCGACGTTCTGCTCGCCGGTGATGGTGCGTCCATTGATCTTGTAGCTGCTCGCTGCATTCAGCGAGAAGCCGCGCACCACGAAGTTTTCGTAATAGCCGATCGGCGCGTAGCTGTCGCCCACCGACGCGTCGTTGCGCAGCACCTCACTGAGCAAGCGGGCCTGCTGGTCCTTGATCAGCGTGGCATTTATCACGCTGATCGAGGCGGGCGTATCGAGCAGGGGCGCCTCATCGAAGCCACCGACTGTGGCGGTTTGCGCGCGATAGCCGGCCTCATCCTGGCCCTGGATCTGCACCGCCGGCAGTTCGACCTGCGCCGCCAGGCTGTGGCCGATGCCACCGCTTAGCAACAGGCCAAGGGCGAAACGTGAAGGAACGACGGGATGAAAACGCAAAACCATGGGGCAAGGCCTTAAAGCGCTGGGCGGGGGGCGCATAAGCTAGGGGGAAGTGCGGGACTTTACAAGATGCCAGTATGGACTCGGTCAAACTGTGGGAGGGGGCTTGCTCCCGATTGCGGTATATCAGCCATAGATGAGCTGACTGACCCACCGCTATCGGGAGCAAGCCCCCTCCCACAGTTTGGATCGCGTCAGCCTTGGGGGTCGGTCAGCACTTTGCGAAACGTCTCCACCAACGGCCGCAGGTTGATCCGGTGCCAGGCCGCCCACAGCGGGGTGGTGTAGCTCAGCCAGGGCAGCTCGCGCAACACCACGCCGGGCGGTGCGTTGCGGCTCAGGCCTTTTTGGACCATGGCCACGCCCAGTCCGGAGGCCACCAGGCCCAATGCGGTGAAGGGTTCGCTGGCTTCCATGGGGATCTGTGGAGTGAAACCGGCACGGATGCACGCGGCGACGAAGTCGTCGGCCGGGCTGGCGCCGGGTTTGCGCTGTACGCCGATCCATTGTTGATCGGCCAGGTGCTCGGGCAACAGCTCGTGTTGCTGCGTCAGCGGGTGATATTCGGGCAAGGCCAGCAGCATGGGTTCATCGAGCACTTGGCGGGCAGTCAGGTCCGGGTCGTCGGCTGCTGGTGGTTCGCCCACCAGGGCAATGTCCAGGCTGCGCTGGCGCAGGCCTTCCAACTGTTCAAGGGAGGGCAGGTTATACAGCTTGATATGCACGTTAGGCCGGTCATCGCGCAGCACGCGCAAGGCAGTGGGCAATACCCCGGCGTGCATGGCGTTCTCGATATAGCCGATGCACAAACCGCCTTCTTCACCCCGGCCCAGGCGCTTGCCCAGGGACTCCAGGCGGTTGGCGTGGGTCAGCAGCGCTCTGGTTTCGGCGAGGAAGGTCTGGCCGTCGCGGGTCAGGCGGATACGTTGCTGGCTGCGCTCGAAAAGCGTCAGGCCCAGGCGCTCTTCAAGCTGGGCGATCTGCCGGCTCAACGGTGACTGGGAGATGTGCAGGCGCTCGGCGGCGCGGCCGACGTGTTGTTCTTCGGCGACCACTTCGAAGTAGCGCAGTTGGCGTAGATCAATCATGTAAGACCTATCGGGACTCAAGTTGGTCGTAGTATGTCTTGGACGGTCCGATCCAGGCAATCTAGGATCTGCTCAACGGTCATTGCGACCCTGAACCGATTGAGGAACCACCATGAGCTTGAAAGACAAACTGCCCGGCGTCCTGGGCTTTGGCACCGCACCGCTGGGCAATATGTTCCGCGCCATTCCTGAAGACGAAGCCCGGGCCACCGTCGAGGCCGCCTGGAATCACGGCGTGCGTTATTTCGATACCGCGCCGTTCTACGGTTCGGGGTTGTCGGAAATCCGCCTGGGCCAGGCCTTGTCCCATTACAACCGCGACGACTACGTGCTCAGCACCAAGGTCGGCCGGGTGAGTCTCGACGAAGTCGAAGACAGCGCCCGTGACCTGGGCGAGAAAAGCGGCGTGTTCGAGCACGGCCGTCCGAACAAAATGCTCAATGACTACAGCGCCGACGCCACCTTGCGCTCGATCGAGGACAGCCTTGAGCGCCTGCGCACCGACCGCCTGGACATCGTGTGGATTCACGACATTGCCCAGGATTTCTACGGCGACCAGTGGCTGGAGTACTTCAACCAGGCGCGTACCGGCGCGTTCAAGGTGCTGACGCGCTTGCGCGAAGAAGGCGTAATCAAGGCCTGGGGCCTGGGTGTGAACCGCGTCGAACCGTGCGAGCTGACGCTGGACCTGGCCGAAGCCCAACCTGACGGCTTTCTGCTGGCCGGGCGCTACACCCTGCTCGACCACGACCGAGCCTTGCAGCGCCTGATGGACGCGGCCCTCGCACAGCACGTTGAGATCGTGGTCGGTGGCCCCTACAGCTCCGGCATCCTTGCCGGCGGCGCGCACTTTGAATACCAGCAGGCCAGCCCGGCGATCATCGGCAAAGTCGAGCAGATCAAGGCGATTGCCCAAGCGTTTGGCGTCAGCGTCAAGGCCGCTGCGCTACAGTTTTCCCTGGCTCACCCGGCCGTGGCCGCGGTGATTCCCGGTGCCAGTCGTCCGGGGCGTATTGCCGAAGACGTGGCGGCGTTGTCAGAGCAGATTCCAGCAGCCTTCTGGCAGGCGTTGCGCGATGCGCAGTTGATCTCGCCTCGCGCGCCTCTGCCGCTTTAACTTCAGGAGTTCAACCATGAAAATCGATGTGAGCGGCAAAGTAGCCATCGTCAGCGGCAGCACGGCCGGGATCGGCCTGGGCATCAGCCAGGCCCTGGCGCAATCCGGTGCCACCGTGGTGGTGATCGGGCGTGACAGCAGCAAAGTCGACGCTGCACTGGCGAGCATCCGCCAGGCGGTGCCAGGCGCCGATCTGCGCGGGTGCGTGGCCGACCTGGGCACGGTCGAAGGTGCCGAGACACTGTTCGCCGCCGAACCCCGCGCCGATATCCTGGCCAACAACCTGGGCATCTTCAATGATGTGGATTTCTTCGAGGCACCGGACAGTGAATGGACGCGCTTCTATGAAGTCAACGTGATCTCCGGCGTGCGACTGGCGCGGCATTACGTACCGGGCATGGTCGAGCAGGGCTGGGGGCGGGTGATCTTTGTGTCGTCTGAATCCGGCGTGGCGACCCCGGCAGACATGATCAATTATGGCGTGACCAAAAGCGCCAATCTGGCGGTGTCCCATGGCCTGGCCAAGCGCCTGGCAGGTACCGGTGTGACGGTCAACGCGATCCTGCCGGGGCCGACGTTCACCGATGGCCTGGAGCACATGCTCAAGGACGCCACGCAACAATCCGGGCGCACCGCGCGGGACGAGGCCGATGTGTTCGTGCGCAACGCGCGGCCGACGTCGATCATCCAGCGCGCGGCGAATGTGGATGAAGTGGCCAACCTGGTGGCGTACATTGCTTCACCGCTGTCGTCTGCCACTACCGGCGCCGCGTTGCGGGTCGACGGTGGTGTGGTCGACAGCATGGCGATCTGATTTTTTAACGGTCTGGAGTATTTATCGTGGCAACAGCGTCTTCTGTGATTGAAATCCCTGCGTCGGCTGACCAGGTCTGGAAACTCATCGGTGGCTTCAACAGCCTGCCTGACTGGCTGCCCTTCATCGCCAAAAGCGAGCCGAGCGACGGTGGCCGCGTGCGTCACCTGCATACTGCCGATGGCGGCCAGATTGTCGAGCGGTTGCAGACCTTCGACAACGTGGCGCGCACCTACAGCTACACCATTGAGCAGTCGCCGTTTCCGGTGAGCGCCTACTTGGCGACCGTGCAGGTTGAAGCGCTGACCGAATCGTCTGCCAAAGTAACCTGGTCCGGTGTGTTCACGCCGGCTGAGGGCACCACGGATGCAGCGGCGGAGACGTTGTTTGCCGGCGTGTACAGCGATGGCCTGGAGGCGTTGCGCGCCAACTTCCCCGGCTGACGCCAACCCTCTGTCAGGGCTCGTTCCCACGCTCCCGCGTGGGAATGCCTCCTGGGACGCTCCGCGTCCCGTTGCGCAGGTGACGCAGAGCGTCACGGGCTGCATGCCCACGCGGAGCGTGGGGACGATCAAGCAGTGCGTGGGCCGACGCGATGGCCTGTGCGGGTGTGAGCCGCGCCGTATCGAGCAGGAACGGCGGCTCATCCCAGGCTTCGTATTCATGTGCCAACACCGACTGCCAAGTCGGCGGCAGCAACCCTGGAATATCGCTTTCACGGCTCTCGACCCTGCGCCGATGCTCCTGCTGATCAGAACAAATCACCTGGATATCGACCAGCTCAACGCCCGCCGCCCGCGCTACACCTCGCCAAGCCTCGCGGCTCTCCCTCACCGGGTTCACACAGTCAGCGATCACTCGTTGCCCCAGGCGCACATTACTCAGTGCCAACGCATTCGCCACGCCATACCCGCTGGTACCCACATCGCCCGCCAGCGCGCCAGCCTCCCGCAGCGCTTGTTCGATCACGTCGATGCGCAGGTAAACCGCGCCCATCTGCCGGGCCAGCTCCCTGGCAATCGTGGTCTTGCCGGTGCCGGGCAGGCCGCTGAATACGATAAGCATGGTTGATCTCCTCGCTGCTACGGGGGTGTTAGAGTGGGGCTGTTTCGTTCGACTACAGGACCGTTCATGACCTTGCCCTTCGTCAAGATGCACGCCCACGGCGACGACTTCATCATCATCGACCGCCGTGGCCAGGATAACCCTATCACGGCGCAGATCGCCCGGCGCCTGGGCGACCGGCACACCGGCATCGGTTTCAATCAACTTGCGGTAATGCTCGACTGTGACGATGCCGCCGCCCGCATTCAGTTCTGGAACTGCGACGGCACGCCGCTGCAAACCTGTGGCAGCGCCACACGAGGCGTGGCCGACCGCTTGATGCATGAGGCCGGCACCCATGCCGTGGTGCTGCGTACCGACCGTGGACTGCTCACCTGCGTACGCGTGGACGGGCAGCGGGTGTCGGTGGACATGGGCGAGCCATCGTTGGCGTGGGAAGCGGTGCCGCTGGCCCGGGCGATGGACACCCGCGTGCTGCCCATCGACGGTGAACCGGCCGCCTGCGGCATGGGCAATCCGCACTGTACGTTCTTCGTGGAAGACATCGCTGCAGTGGATGTCGAAGCGGTGGGCCCGGCCCTGGAATATCACCCGCTGTTTCCGGCCAGGACCAATGTGCATTTTGTGCAGGTGCTCGAGCGTAACCGTATCCGCCTGCGGATCTGGGAGCGTGGTGGCGGCGTACCGCTGGGTTCCGGGTCCTGTTGCTGCGCGGCGGTGGTCAATGGCGTTCGACGCGGGCTGCTGGATGACAAGGTGGAGGTCGAATGCGACGGCGGCACGTTGACGGTGCAATGGGACGGGCAGGGCGGGGTGGTACTGACGGGCAGCGTCGAGCCGATCATGCAGGGTGTGGCGTACCTGCCTGGAACGTCACGCTGAACGTGGTGCCGCGCGTCGCGCAGGAGTTCACCGCCACATCGCCGCCGTGCACCCTGGCCAGTTCGCGCACGATGTACAGGCCCAAGCCCACGCTGCGCACATCGCTGCCCTGGTGGGTGCCTCGGGTCATGGGTTCGAACAGCCCGGCCAGCAACGCTTCGGGAATCGCCGCGCCGTAGTTGTGCACCGCAACCTCACCGCCCTGGGCGCCCAGGCGCGAGGTGACGGTGATCGGCTGTTGCAGGTCACCATAGGCCACGCTGTTGGCGACGAGGTTGCCGATCATCTGCTGCACACGGTCGGCATCCAGGCACGCGTCGCCATAGCCCTCGGCCTGGTGCACCAGCGTGGCCCTGGGGAAGGCCACCCGCAGTTCGTCCACGGCCTGATGAATCACCGTGTGCAAATCCAATGGCTGGGCCCGGATGCTGATGCCCTGGCCGACCCGGGCCTGGGTGAAGTCCAGCAGGTCGGCGATCATGCGTTGGGCGCGTTCGGACGACTGGTCGATATGCCCGAGCAACTGGTGCTCCTTGGTTGTGCGCTCGCCGCGGCGAAGAAAGTCCGACGCCATGCGGATCGCGGTCAGCGGGTTTTTCAGGTCGTGGCTGACAATCGCCACCATCTGCTCGGCGAACAACGCACGTTGCTGGGCAACGGCGTAGGCTTGGCTCAATTCGGCCTGGGCCTGGTGCAGTGCCTGTTCGGCGGCGGTTTTTTCCTGAAGCAGCGCTTCGGCCAACTTGCGTGCGTTGAGCAGCTCGCGCTCGTACTTGTCGCGGTCGGTGGTGCCGAACAGCGCCAGGTCATACACCACGCCCTCGGCCTGCTGGCGTTGGCTGGCATTGAGCAGCACGGTGACTTTGTGCCCGTCGCGATGGCGAATGTCGAGCTTCACCTCGTTGACGCTGCCATGCATGCGCAGCATCGGCGCCAGGTGGGTCTGGTAGAAAATCCGCCCGCCCATGGTCAGCAGGTCTTGAAAACGTTGGCCGAGCAGCTGGGCCGCGCTGAGCCCGAGCCACTCACCCAAGCGCTGGTTGGCGTGCACAATCGTACCGTCTTGCTGGGTCACCGCCAGGGCGCAGGCGGCGCTGTCGAACAGCGGCTCAGCCGGCACTGACGGTGGCCCACGGCACCAGGAACTCATCCATCGCCGCCGCGCAGGCCTGGGGCGCACTCATGTGCGGGCAATGGCCGATGTTGTCCAGCAGGTGATAGGTGCTGTTGGGCAGCACGGCATGCAGGTATTCGCCGACGGCCACCGGGGCGATCAAGTCGTCGCTCGACTGCAGGATCAACACGGGCGTGGTCAGGCCGGATACGTCGTTGCGGTTGTCCGAGAGAAAGGTCACCCGGGCAAATTGCTTGGCGATGTCGGGTTCGGTGCGGCAGAAACTCTCGGTCAGTGTGGTGCTCAGCTCGGGTTGCCCAGGGGCACCCATGATCACCGGGGCCATGCTGCTGGACCAGCCGAGGTAGTTGCTGTCGAGGGTGTCGAGCAGGTCTTCAATGTCGTCGCGCTTGAAACCGCCGACATAACCCTCGGCGTCGATATAGCGCGGCGATGGGCCAATCATCACGTGCGCCACGACCCGCCCCGGCGCGAGACGGTCAGCGAGGGTGCCGATCATGGCGCTGACCGAGTGCCCCACCAGAATCACCGGGCCTTCGGCATAGGCGTCGATCAACTCGTCGAGGTCGCGGGCGTAACCTTCCAACGTGCTGTACTTGGCTTTGTCGAAGGCGCCAAGGTCCGACAGGCCGGCGCCGACCAAGTCGTACAGCACTACGCGAAAGCGTTCGAGAAAATGCGGTGCCAGGTAATTCCACATCGCCTGGTTGCAGCCGAAGCCGTGGGAAAACACCAGGGTCGCAGCGCCGCGGCCCATCACATTGACGTTGTTGCGGTGACGTAGATCCATGGCGTTCTCGTAGATGGCTTGTTGCTATACAGCGTGGCGGCAGTTTAGAGAGTCGCAGGGCCTGGGTCACGCGTTTGCGCGTAGATAAGGTAAAGTCGGCGCCTTCAGGAAGAGACTTCAGGTAACAATAGATGATGCTGATTCTGCGGCAATCCGTCATGAGTGTGCTGGTGCTGATGTTTGCCAGTTTGTTGATGACCGCCCAAGCCGACACATCGCCCATTGGCGTTGCGCTCGATCAACGGGTCATAGACCTGACCAATACCCTCGACGCGGGCAGCGTCCTGCGCCTCAAGCAGCAACTGGCCGACCTTGAGCAGCGCAAAGGCGCACAGGTTGCCGTATTGCTGGTGCCCAGCACCGGCGACACCGGCATCGAAGACTACGCCAACCAACTGTTCCGCGCCTGGAAGCTGGGGCGCAAGGATGTCGACGACGGCATCCTGCTGGTGGTGGCCAAGGAGGACCGTACGGTGCGCATTGAAGTGGGCTATGGCCTGGAAGGTACGGTCACCGACCTGCTGGCCCATCGCATCATCGAAGAGCGCATCACCCCGGCATTTCGCCAGGGCGACTTTGCCGGCGGCGTTCAACAGGGTGTGGACGCCCTGACCGTGCTGGTGGACGGCGGCGACCTGCCCAAAGTGGCCGGGCCTGGGATCAATCCACAAATCATCGCGGTACTGGCGGCGTTTGTCCTGGGCGGCCTCGTTGGGGTGCTGCTCGCCGCCGGCAAGGTGCATTGGCGCAAGGCCTTGGTCATCGCCGTGGCGGGCACGTTATTGCTGGCGCTGCTGGGCGGTGGTCGAGAATGGCCGATGTTTCTGTTTGTGATACCGCTGACCCTGTTGATTGGCGGCGCCACCTTCGGCGCGTTGTGGCAGCTACGGCCGCTGTTTTACGGCGTGGTCGGGCTGCTGGTCTACAGCGCCGCGTTGGGGGTGGCGGATCGGTATGTGGACGTCAGTTTTATCCATTGGCTGGCGTGGCCGCTGGCTGTGCTGGTGGTGCTGGGGTTGTATCTGCTGCTGTTGATGATCATGAGGCACACCTGGAGGACCCGCCGCACAGGATTTGTCGTGCGGCTGCTGGCAGCGGTCGCCGTCTATGGGGTGGCCGGGTGGATGCTGGATGACGGTCGCGACGGTTGGCTGCTGGCGTTTCCTATTGCGTCGTTCGTGGCGCTGATTATTTTCGGCAAGGTCGGCGAGGGATCGGGGTCTGGCGGTGGGTCGGGGTCGAGTTCCAGCAGTTCCAGTTCCAATTCCAGTAGTAGCTCGTCCGGTGGTGGAGGTTCCAGTGGCGGCGGTGGGGCGTCGGGGAGTTGGTAGCCTACGCCGCCAGCCCGGCACTGCGCCTAGTGATCAGTTGAGCCGTCGACGCCTGGTGTGGGCGCAGCCGCCGGGTCTGACTTTTTAGGCCGGCGTATGGCGCTGCTGGCTTGTGTGAGCACGCAATAGGCCGAGTGTTGCGGCCACTCCTTGCGGCTCGTCTTGACCAGGCTCGTGGGGCATAACAACAGTACGTCACCGAAGGAAAACAGGGGGAACGCTGATACCTCGGGCTTGCCGCGCACGGTTTCCACGTTGCCCCAGATAGTCGTGTCGAAATCTTCTGTCGCATAATCCTTCGTCAGCATGTACCGGGCCTCTACCGAGGTCCGGGCCTCCATCATCAATGCCGCCGAATAAACGATCGCAGCGGGGCTGCCGGGCGAAATAGCGATGACCACGCCTGCGGACACGAGCATTATTAACAAGCCAAGGCTGAGGCGTTTGAATAAATCCGCCTTGCTGACGTAGAACACCACGACGGGCAGCAGCGCGACGGTGGCGGCGAACATCGAGATAATCATCAGGCGGCTCAGGGCCTCGGGTGTGTCTTCTCCCGTGTAGGCTTGCAGGATCAGGCTGGCCGGAAACACTGCGCCGATCACGGTTGCGACCAGCAGCAATGCAACCATCAGCATGAACCAGTACCGTAGCGACCAACTGCGAGGGTTGCGAAGGCTCGCCATAGTGGCGCACGTGTCCACGGCCACCCTGAACGTCGGAATCAGCAGCAGCACAAGCAGTGACCCGGCAAGCCAGATAAGCATCCAGATAAGTTTGCCCCAATCGTCCAAGTCGGGGCCTTTAAAGTTTTGCCAGAGCAGCCCAACGATTCCGACCAGTATGGGTACAAGAAGCACGCCAGTCAGTTTGTGCTGCTGGGACGGAATGTCGTTGAACAACGAAACCGTCAGCCCGAACAGCACAGTGGTCGACAATAGAATCAGCAGGTAAACACTCAGCATTCCCATCACCGCGGCGAGCCACGGGATCAGCGCAGATTTGGCCTCGAGCGCGGCGGCCATCAGATCCGGGCGGCCTATCGAAGTGGCGTAGGTCGACAACGTATAAAACCCCAGCAGCGTGCCGAAGCCAGCGAAAACGACGCTCAGTGGTGCCCAATAGGTTGCTACTCGTTTGAGATTTTTCTTCAAGGTTTGTTGAAAGGTCAGGGGGGTTGCATTGAGCACGGTGAGCATCCTTCCTTGGGTCGAACGCGAGTCGACGAGTGTTCGTTGGGTTTTTTCTAATGGCGTGGCTCGAAAAATAGAGGCTAAAGCGTCTGCACCGTCTCATCCCACGCCATGCCACCGTGCTCCGAGGGCGAAGGCTGCACATAGGTGTAGCCCAGGTGGGTGTACAACGGCACATGCTGATCCTTGCACATCAAGTGAATGCTTTGCTTGCCCAGTGCGCGGGGAGCGTCGGTGGGCAGGGCGTTGCGAAAGGTGAGGGCGGGCATGGGTGTTTCCAGGGATATTCAGTGAAAGGGGCATCTTAAAGAAACATTGGGCTGATGGCACCGGAAGGTCATCCGTCGCCTTTTGTAGGAGCGAGCTTGCTCGCGAAAAAGGTCAACGATAACGCGTGCTTTCTGAATGAACGCGGCGCCTATGAGTCTTTCGCGAGCAAGCTCGCTCCTACAAAAAATCTGCGCGGTTTTGACCGAATCGACACGACCAATCGTTAGGCTTGAACCTTGCGAAACCCCATCGCCGACCAAAGCCAGCGACGGGACGAACTAGAAGGTGACCTTCGCACAGGCGCAACCGAGCGTTTGTATCAGACTCCCGCCGCCAACTTGCCCCCCTCCATCCGGCGCTTATACGCACTGTCCCGACTCGCCAACCAGAAGTACAACGGCGACGTCACCACCAATCCCACCACCCAGGACAAATCCGCGCCGTTGATGTGTTCGGAAATCGGCCCGACGTACAGCGGCGTATTCATGAACGGAATCTGCACCGCGATCCCCACCGCATACGCCAGCAGCGCTTGTGGGTTGTACTTACCGTAGATCCCGCCATCCACGCGAAAGATCGAGGCGATGTCATATTGGCCTTTGTGGATCGCGTAGAAGTCGATCAGGTTGATCGCCGTCCACGGCACAAGTACCACCAGCAGCACCAGCACCATGTCGACGAAGTGGCCGATGAAGTCCTTGGAGGCGAATACCGCCGCAATCGCGCAGGCGGCCAGCACCACCACCGAGATTACCGCGCGGCTTTTCGCCGTAGGGATCCAGCGGTAGGCGAAGGTCTGCACCAGGGTGATGATCGACAGCACCGCGCCGTACAGGTTGAGGGCGTTGTGGCTGATCACGCTGAGCAGGAACAGCACCAGCATCAGCGGGCCGATGGCGCCGGTGGCGAGCTTGACGGCGTCCATGGTGTCCATGCCCACGGGGGTGGCGAGCACGGCGACGGCGCCGAAGATGAAGGCCAGGCTCGACCCCAGCGCGGAGCCCAGGTAGGTGGTCCAGAAGGTGGACGCGACGGGTACATCGGCCGGCAGGTAGCGGGAATAATCCGAAACGTACGGCGCAAAGGCGATCTGCCACAGCGCGGCGAGGGAAACGGTGGCCAGCCAACCGGAAATGTTGAAGCTGCCGCGGGTCAGGAAATCCGTGGTCTGCACGTGGGTGAAGATGTAGCTGAAGCCCAGCACGATGCCGGCGCCGAGTACCCAGGTACCGATGCGGTTGAGCACATGGATGAAGCGATAGCCGATGATGCCGATGATGCCCGAACCAATGGCGCCGATCACGATGCCGACGGGCACCGGCACCGCATCGACCACGCCATGCAGGGATTTGCCGGCCAGCACGATGTTGGAGGCGAAGAAGCCGATGTACATCACGCCGGCAATCACCACCACCAGCAGCGCGCCGAGGGAGCCGAACTGGGCACGGCTCTGGATCATTTGCGGAATGCCCATTTGCGGGCCCTGGGCCGAGTGCAGCGCCATCAACACACCGCCGACCAGATGGCCGACCAGGATGGCGACGATGCCCCATACCAGGTTGAGGTGGAACAACTGCACCCCCAATGCGCCGGTGACGATCGGCAGCGGCGCGATGTTGCCGCCGAACCACAGGGTGAACAGGTCTCTTACCTTTCCATGGCGATCTTCCGGGGGCACGTATCCAATCGTGTGTTTTTCGATAAGCGGGGCGGAGGATGTTGCAGTGGTAACCATGAGGAGCTCCAAGGCAAGGTGAGTACGTGGACGTACTTCGCTGTGCGCAGCAATGGCGGCGCTTTGTTGTTGGAGTGATCATCTGCAATGGGCAGGGGGAGGTAAATTAGTAAGTTTGTTGCTATAGACCTTAAAAAAAGTATCTCGCGGCGGTTTTTGCTCCGGTATGTTGCATGGGCTTGAATCGTTGAAAAAAGCCGGTTTTTCTTGCACGTTTTTGGGGCAAAAACCCCTGTTTTCGGAGGCCCCGATGGCTGCCTACAACCTGCGCCAACTCAGGTATTTCGTCACCACCGCCGAATGCGGCAGCGTCGCCGAGGCGTCGCGCAAGCTGTATATCGCTCAGCCGTCGGTGTCCACCGCCATCAAGCAGTTGGAAGACAGTTTTGGTGTGCAGCTGTTTATCCGCCATCACGCCCAGGGTGTGTCGCTGACGCCCAGCGGTGCGCGCTTCTACCGCAAGGCGCTGGAGCTGCTGCGGGTGGCTCATGAGTTCGAACAGAACGCCTTGGCCGACAATGATGTGGTGGCCGGGCAAATCGATATCGGCTGCTTTGAAACCGTGGCGCCGCTGTACCTGCCGCGCCTGATCGCCGGGTTCAAGACGCGCTGGCCGGGGGTGGAAATCCGCATTCGCGATGGCGAGCAGCAGGAGCTGGTGCAAGCGTTGACGGCGGGCACCATTGATGTGGCGATGCTGTTCGAGCACGACCTGGGCGGCGCCATCGAGACCATGCCCTTGATGCCGCCGCAGCAGCCCTACGCGCTGTTGCCGGCCGATCACCGTTTTGCGCGGCAGGCCAGGGTGTCGTTGGTCGACCTGGTGCTGGAGCCAATGATTCTGCTGGATGTGCTGCCGAGCCGGACTTACTTCGTGAGCATCTTTGATGAGCGTGGGTTGACGCCGAATATCGTGTTCAGCTCGCCGTCGATCGAGATGGTGCGGGGCATGGTGGGGCGCGGGTTCGGATTTTCGATCCTGGTGACCAAGCCGTTCAGCGAGTACACCTATGATGGGCAGAAGGTGGTGTGTATTCCGCTGGCGGAAACCGTCACTGGCTCGGGGTTGTCGGCGGTGTGGCTCAAGCGCGCCCCGCTGACCAAGCCGGTGCAACTGTTCGTTGATTACTGCCGCGAAGAGCTGGCGCGATTGCTCGGGTAAACACAGAGCCCAATGTGGGAGGGGGCTTGCTCCCGATAGCGGTGTATCAGCCAGCTCATGTATTGGCTGATACACCGCTATCGGGGGCAAGCCCCCTCCCACATTTGATTTGTGGTGTATTTCAGATGCGTAGCGAGTCCAGCATCCGCTGTAACAGGGCATCACACCCTGCCAGCTGTTCCACGCTCACAAACTCATCCGGCTTGTGCCCCTGGTCCATGCTGCCTGGCCCGCACACCACGGTGGGTATGCCCACCGCATCAAACAGCCCACCCTCAGTGCCAAACGCCACGGTGCCAAACGCACTGGAGCCGCAAAACGACGCAATCAATTGCGCGGCCTGGCTGTGCTCATCGGTGACCAAACCCGGGTAGGCGGACAACGCGGTGAACCGAATCGAGCTCTGCTTGCTCACGGCCTGCATGCGCGGCAGTACCTGCTGCATGGCGTAGGTGTGCAGTTCGTGCG
This sequence comes from Pseudomonas sp. R4-35-07, assembly GCF_003852235.1. NCBI lineage: Bacteria > Pseudomonadati > Pseudomonadota > Gammaproteobacteria > Pseudomonadales > Pseudomonadaceae > Pseudomonas > Pseudomonas sp. R4-35-07. The sequence continues at coordinate 3,376,492 of NZ_CP027732.1, read as the reverse complement.
CCACTTCACCGGGATCCGTCGAGGGCAGGGCGCGTACTTCGAAATCAAACCGGCAGTCGGCGGGCACGATATTCAGTGCCTTGCCGCCGCTGATCACGCCGGTTTGCACGGTGCTGAACGGCGGATCGAAGCGAGGGTCCTGGTGCGCACGCAAGCGTTGGCCAATGCGCCCCAGTTCGCCGATCAACTCGGCGGCATGCTCGATCGCATTCACCCCGGACGGTGCATACGCCGAATGACAGGCCTCGCCATGCACATCGCAGCGCATCGCCAGCTTGCCCCTATGGCCGAGCACCGGTTTGAGCTCGGTCGGCTCGCCAATAATGCACAGCATCGGCTTCACCGGACGTTGCGCCAACACGTCGAGCAGCGAGCGTACCCCGAGGCAGCCGACTTCTTCGTCATACGACAGGGCGATGTGTACCGGCAGGCGCAACCGCGCCTCGACCAACTCCGGCACCAGCGCCAGCACGCAGGCGATATAGCCTTTCATATCGGCGGTGCCACGCCCGTACAGCTTGCCGTCACGCTCGGTCAGTTGAAACGGCGGCAGCGTCCAGGGCTGCCCATCCACCGGCACCACATCGGTATGCCCCGACAACACGATGCCGGGTAATTCCACCGGGCCGATGCTGGCGAACAGGTTAGCCTTGCTGCGCGACGCGTTGTAGATCAGCTCGCTGGCGACGCCGAACCCCTCCAGGTAGTCGCGCACGAACTCGATCAACTGCAGGTTGGACTCGCGGCTGGTGGTATCGAACCCCACCAGCGTCTGCAGCAACTCGCGGCTGCGGCTCATCGCTCGTCTCCGGCCACGCCATAGCCTGGGGAGCGATCCGGGGCGAGGGCGCGGTCGATGTAGTCCTGCACTTGCGGACGGTAGGCGTCCCACAGTGTTTGCAATTGACTGATGGGGGCTTCATCGGCCCAGTCCACGCGCAGGTTGATGATCGGCCAGGTCAGCTCACCCACCACCACCAGCGCGGCCGAATGCACCGGGCCGGCTTCGCCACCGGCGCCGATGGCGGCATGCATTGCCGCGAGCAAGCGGTCCGCCAACTGGCCTTCGCCGTGTTCGAAGGCGCTGACCATCGCCTCGATCACCCCTCGGTCGGCGAGCATATTCCCCGCCGCCACGCATTGCTCGCCCGACACGGCATTGTGGGTGCCCAGGGTTTCGCTGCCGCTGAAATGCACGCTGCGGCCCAGGTGATCGATTGCGGTCAGCTGGCGGTATTGGCTGTAGCCGTTGCGCGTCAGGGCTGTGTCGACGGCATCCGCCGGCGTGAGGCCTTGCTCCAGGCAGTCGAGCACTTCCGGGCCAAGGGCCGGCAGCGTGATGTTCTGGGTGGCGACCGCACCTACACCCGGCCGCAGCCATGGGCAACGCGCGCCCACGGCGATGCTCGAGGAGCTGATGGCGATGCCCAGCTGGCCGGTCTCCGCGCAGCGACCCACGATTGAAAAGGTCATGGCTAGTCTCCTTACTCTGGAATAACCGCGATCACATCGATTTCCATCAGCCACTGCGGCTGGCCCAGCGCCGAAACTACCAGCCCGGTGGAGATCGGGAACACGCCCTTGAGCCACTTGCCGACTTCCTGATACACCGGTTCGCGGTAGCGCGGGTCGATCAGGTAAGTGGTGGTCTTGACGATATGCGACAGATCGGAGCCCGCTTCCTCAAGCAGTTGCTTGACGTTGCGCATGGCTTGTTCGGCCTGGGCACGTGGGTCGCCCAGGCCGATCAGGTTGCCGTCGAAATCGGTGCCCACCTGGCCGCGCACATACACGGTATTACCGGCACGTACGGCCTGGCACAGGTCGTTGTCCAGGCTTTGGTTGGGGTAGGTTTCTTTGGTGTTGAACATGCGGATGCGAGTATGAGTAGGCATCAAAAAAAACTCCGGCAAAGGGATCAGGCGCTGACAGGGGAGGGGCGAGCCAGCGGGGCGGCTTCGCGGTACTCAAGGTATTGACGCTGAATGGCGATATGGTCGGCCACGTACTTGGCGTCGTGCCATACGCCCCAGATAAACGACGAGCCACGACGCGACTGCCACGGCAGCCCCAGGAAATAAATCCCGGTTTCGCTGGCTACGCCGCGCTGGTGCAGGGGCTTTCCAGCGGCGTCGAATGCATCCACCTTGAGCCAGCTGTAGTCCACGGCAAACCCGGTGGCCCAGATGATCGAAGTGATACCGGCCTGGGCAAGGTCTAGTTCCAGGATCGGATGCTTTATGCAGTCGGCATCCGGGAATACGCGGCGGGCTTCAGGCTCAAGCGGCAGGTCGAGGCCGTTGCGCTCGATGTAGGCATCGGCCGCATCCAGCAGGGCCAGGTAGTTCTCATCGCCACGGGCCAGATTCTCTACCAGGTTCGGTTGGAATGTGGCGACGCTGCCATTAAACGCTTGGGTGAGGCCGACCAGGGTCATGCCTTGCTGGGCCAGTTCCCGAAAGTCGATGGTCTTGCCGCCGTGGGCGCCGCTCACTGCGATGGTCACGTGCTCGCGGCCGGGTTTCATCGCGGCCTGGTCCCACTCGCCCAGCACCCCCAGCCACCAGCAGAAATCCCGGTTGCGATAAGCCCGAGGCGGCCGGTCATGGGCGCCGACCGACAGGTACACCTGACGACCGGAGCGTTGCAGTTCATCGGCGATTTGTACGCCGGAAGAGCCCGCACCCACCACCAGCACGGCGCCCGCCGGCAGTTGCGCCGGGTTGCGATAATCGGCGGAATGCAGCTGATGCAGCGCGGTATCTGTCTGCGCAATCGCCGGAATCACCGGCTTCTGAAACGGCCCGGTGGCGGCCACCACGCGGTTGGCTTCGATCACGCCTTGGCTGGTGTGTACGGTAAAGCCTGGACGGCCTTCATTGCGCACCACCGACGTCACCTCCACGCCCGTACGAATCGGCGCATTGAACTTGCGCGCATAGGCTTCAAAGTAGTCCGCCACGCGCTCCTTCGGCGCAAAGCCATCGGGGGCCACATCATCGAATTCCAGGCCGGGAAAACGGTCATGCCAGGCCGGCCCGTTGGCCACCAGTGAATCCCAGCGCCCGGTGCGCCAGCGCTCGGCGATACGACTGCGCTCCAGCACCAGGTGCGGCACGCCGTGCTTGCTCAAATGCTCGCTCATGGCCACGCCGGCCTGGCCGGCGCCGACCACCAGGGTGTCGGTTTTTGTTATTGATTCAGTCATGTGTCTGTCCTTGCGTCATGCAGTTGGATTCAACGTGGGCATGACTTCAAGGCTAGGGGGAGGGTGGTTTTTAATAAAATATTATTAAGCTTGGGAGTGAGCATAAATATCGGATGCAGCGGGTCTTGAGATAGCCTTCGGTGGAGGAGGTAGGGCGATTAATACAAACGGTTAAGGGTGGATTTTTTAAAGTCATGGAGAGAGTGAGTGCTGTGCTAGAGATAAAACGAGCCACACCAGACGACGCTGACAGGGCGTTTGAGATTCGTCGCGAGGCCATTCGCAGTCAGTGCATTGGTGCCTACAGCGCTGAGCAAATGGCACTCTGGACCCGAGGTCGCGCAAGCGACGGTTACAGCACATTGATGGAAAAATTGTTTTACATGGGTTGGGTGAACGGTGAAGCCGTCGTTACGGGCATGCTTGACCTGGCCAACAATGAAATCGGGGCGTTGTTCGTAAGGTCCGCATTCACCGGGCGCGGGTATGGCAAGGCAATGCTTGACCACCTGGAAGACGTTGCGCGGCAGCGGGCGGTTGCAGAGGTGGTGCTTGACTCGACGTTGAACGCGGTGAGCTTTTATAGAGCGTGCGGGTATGTGGGGCATGAGCAGGCGGTGTATCGCTCGCCAGCGGGACTGGTGCTGGCGTGTGTGCCGATGGTGAAAAAGCTTGCGCAGAATTCCGGTGCGGCAGGCGACCAAAGCGAGTGCCTGGTTACGTAATCATCTGCTCGGCCGATCACCATATGGCCCTGATCGTTCCCATGCTCTGCGTGGGAATGCCTTCCGGGACGCTCCGCGTCCTGCCAGCCACTGCGCTCAGGTGACGCAGAGCGTCACGGGCTGCATTCCCACGCGGGAGCGTGGGAACGATCTTTGAAACCAGTGCGCAATCGCTCAATCACCTGCTCCACTCCGGGTCCTTGAATCAGCGGCGGCGCATCACTCTCGCCAAATTCACGCCATACAAACAACGTCAGTTCAGCCCCATCGGTCGGGGTTTTGGCTTGTGCTTGCGAGCCGAAGCTGTGCAGCGTGCGATAGCGTTCGTCCTGCCAGAACGCTTGCTCTACCCAGTCATAGACGGGGATGAAATGAAAGTGCAGCGCAAATCCCGGCATATGCCCGTAGCGGCTTATGTAGAGCCACTTGGGCTGCAGCTGCGTTTCCATTATCCGTTGGGTTCGGGCAAGCAGACCGCCCAGTTCGGCCAGTGCGGCGTCGGGCATGTCAGCGAGGGAAGCAATCGGTGCCTTGGCGCCCAGCATCAGGTAGCCCGGCAGTTTTGAAGACTGATGATGGTTGAGCAGCCAGTGTTCGGTCTGGTGCAGGATGAAGGCGGGGTCTATTGGCATGGGCGCGCGTCCATGTGAACTGGAGCGCCAGGATAACAAGGATCCCCGAAATGGGCGTGGTTTCGAATCTGTGGGAGCTTGACCATCGACGGCTATGTAACTGATACGCCGCAATCCAAATGTGGGAGGGGGCTTGCCCCCGATGAGGAAGTATCAGTCGCTCCACCTGTGACTGACCCACCGCCATCGGGGGCAAGTCGAATCGTCGCACCGCCCCTCCCACATTTCTGACCGGGTTCGAGCCTCAATGCATTTTGCTGTGGTCCATCTGGCTATGGTCCATCCCGTCAACACCCCGCGCAGCAGCCTTCACTTCAATGCTTTGCTCAGCGCCCTTGGCGTCTTTTACCGTGAGAGTCAGCGGCACCTGGTCGCCTTCCTTGATCTGGCCGGTCAGGCCCATCAGCATGACGTGGTAGCCATTCGGGTCGAGCGTGACGGCTTTGCCGGCGGGCAGGGCCACCGAGTCCACCGGGCCCATGCGCATCACGTCGTCCTTCATGCTCATTTCATGGATCTGCACGTCCTTGGCCACGGGCGACGCCACGCGCAGCAACTGGCTGTCGCTGTCGGCGGTGACGGTCATGAACGCGCCGCTGGAGGGCTGGCCCGGCACGGTGGCGCGGACCCAGGCGTCGGTCACTTGCACCTGGGCGCTGGCGTGGGCGGCGAGGCCGAGCAGGGTGAGGCCGAGGGTGAGACGCTTGAGGTGTTGAACGGCAGTCATTAGCAGACCTCCATGACGGTGAGCAGGTCTTCTGCGCACTCTTTAGCAGTAAGGGACGCCTGCAAGCCAAGGCGCAGGTTGCCACGGGTGTCGAACACGAAGCTGGTGGCGGTGTGGGACAGGGTGTAGGTGTCGCCGGCGGGGATCTTTTCATAAAAGATCCCGAACTCCTTGGCGGCCACGGCGATTTCCTGCGGGGTGCCGTAGAGGGCTTCGAAACTGGGATCGAAGGCCTTGACGTATTTGTCGAGAATCTCGGGGGTGTCGCGCTCGGGGTCCAGGGTGATGAACACCACCTGCATGATTTCACCGTCGCGGCCCATCAGCTTCTTGGCCTGGGCGGCGCGTGCCAGGGTGGTCGGGCAGACCGCCGGGCATTGGGTAAAGCCGAAGAACACCACGGGCATCAGGCCACGGTACGAGCTGAGGGTGACGGTTTCGCCGTCGGTGTTCTTGAGCTTGAAGGTGCGCCCCATGATCTTGTCACTGAGGTCTTTGCCGTACTTGAAATTCAGCTTGGGGCTGTAGTCACAGCCGCCCAGCAGGCTGCCCAGGCCTAACAGGCCCATGCCGGTCAGCACTTTGCGGCGGGTGAATAACGTACTCATCAACTGTGCGTCCTGTGAAACGCCTGAATGGCTGTGCAGCGGCCCACCCGGCTTTGAAAAGGAGTAACGAGAAGGGTGCTGAGTCTACCAACCTTGGCCACCCCGCGTAATCTGCGACGTTCTGCCACAGGGCAGCATTGCGCTGCGTCCTTTTGCGGGTTCGGTGGTAGCGGCGGCGCATGAAAAGGGGAGTCTCGGTTTCCGATTAAGGCTTGGCTGACCGGTGTTCCAGTAACATCCCGAACTACTTTGCCTGCTCGAGTGCAGCGCCGTTACCGTCGCGATCATATTCATGATTTTTCAGTTGCGATGGAACGCGACAGGGCCTGTGAGCAGGCCTGTCGCTACCGCAAAATCAGGGAAGGGCTTGAAAACAGGGCATCACGCGGCCAATGGCTTACTCGCCAAAGACTTCTTGTAAGTTGCTTTCATCGCTTCCATTTGCGCGCCCAGCTCGTCCAGCTTTGCCTTGCCCAGCAGTTTCTTGGCCTGGGGAAACATCTCGGTTTCTTCTTCTTCGATATGGTGTTCCAGCAGCTCCTTGACCACTTTGACGCGACCGGAAAACTCGGTGGAAGACGGATCGGTCTGCTTCAGGTCAGGCAGCACCAGTGAATCGACAGTGCGGTGCTCCTCCTTGGCTTCGTGGTACATGATGTCCTGTTCCTTACCGCCGGCTTCCCTGAAAGCCGGGTAGAGGATTTCCTCTTCCAGCTTGGTATGCACGGTAATTTCCATCTCCAGCTTGGCCAGCAACTCGGTGCGTTTTTTCACCCCGCGCTCGGTGGATTCGCTCAGTTGGGTCAGCAGGGTCTTGACGCGTTCATGGTCGGCTTTGAGAAGGTCGATGGCATTCATGTGGAACCTCACGGATAGTCGTCGGGCATGTCGAAACGCACGCCTCGTGAGTCAGAAAATTGCATTACGCGTACCAACTTTCACGTAAAAAAAATTGTTTTAAGAATCATATAGATAGAGTCAAGCTAGCGTTTCGCTGTCGTGCAGCTTGCATGATCGGGCGTTGCCGGGATTGCACAACGCACATTTACCGCGTTGGCCCAGGTTTCAGTTGAAAAAATCCAATGGAACCCTTGGCGCTTCTGCTTGACCTAAGCCTTAGACATCAGGAGGTGAAGCATGGAAATAAACTATATCTGGATCGTACTGGCGGTGATTCTGCTGCTGTTGGAACTGTGGGCGATCAATATCGTATTGCGCAGCACTGGGGGCTGGGAAACCAAGGGCTTGTGGGTGGTGGTGCTGGTCTTCGTACCGCTGCTGGGGCTGATCGCCTGGGCGATGTTCGGGCCTAAGCGTGAGATGGCGCAAGAGCGCAAAAACTAACAGCATTCAGCGATAAAAAAACAGGCGCCCCATGGGGCGCCTGTTTTGGTTGCGGCCTAAAGATCAGCCCGCGACTGCTTTGGCAATCGCTTCATTGAACGCCGGCAGATCGTCCGGCGTGCGCGAAGTGATCAAGGTCCAGCCATTGGCTTTGCATTCCTGCACCTGGGCATCGACCACGCCAGCGGCACCGGCGTTTTCCAGGTCGATACGCACGCTTTTATACGCGGTGAGGGTCTTGCCTTTGACCACGCCGGCGTCGATCAACGCCCACGGGCCGTGGCAGATCGCCGCGATGGTCTTGCCGGCCTGGGCGAACTCATTGATCAAGCGCAGCGCGGCTGCGTCCTGGCGCAGGGTGTCGGCATTCACGGTGCCGCCGGGAATGACCAGCGCATCGAAGTTGCCGCCGACCACGTCCGACAGTTGCACGTCGGATTCCACGGTCTGGTCTTTTTCCGTATCGCCGACAAAGGTCTGGGTGGTGCCGCCTTTGCTGGACGCGTGCGTTACCGTCGCGCCGTAGCTACGCAGGGTTTGCAAGGGCTTGAGCAGTTCGTCACGCTCGATGCCGGTGTTGGAGGTGATGACGAGGATGTGCTTGCCGTTGAGTTGCGAACTCATGGTCGAGTGTCTCCTTGGGTCATGGAAGGATTAATGGGCGTGTTTGGCTTGCAGCTCCTTGGCCATTTTCAGGTGTGCTTCCAGGGTTGGCAGAGTCTTGGTAGCGAAGGCCTTCAACTCGGCGTTGTCCGAGGACTCGGCTTCCTTCTTGAACAGGTCGACGGTTTTTTGATGGGCGTCGACCTGGTTGTTGGCGTACGCCTTGTCGAACGATTCATCGCGCATTTCCAGGATGGCTTTCTTCGCCTTGTCGGTCAGAGCAGCATCATCCGGTACTTCGATGTCGAGTTTTTTCGCCAGGGCCATCAGTTCCTGATTGGCCTTGGTATGGTCAGTAATCATGTGTTGGGCAAAAGTTTTCACGTCTGCCGAGCTGCTTTTTTCCAGGGCCAGCTTGCCGGCTTCCACTTCGGTGATACCACCCTCGGCGGCATTGTCGACAAAGTCGTTGGACGTGGCGGCCATCGCGGTGGAAATCGAGCCCGCAACCAGCGCGAATGTCAGGCCCATTTGTTTCATCAGTCGAGTCGTCATGGTGTCTCTCCTTGGGAAATGGCGTGATGCCGTTACATCAGTGTTGAGCCGCGCCCTGCGCAAAAGGTTTAAATTTTTTTTGCGTGAATTGACCCAGCGGCCAAGCGGGCAATTTCCTTGAACTAATCCAAATTCCCAAGGTTCTGCTGCATAGGGCCGCCGCTGTGGGTGGCCTGTCATTGCCAGGAGATAGCACTGTGACCGATCACACGCCCGCCGATAAAACCCCCGCACCCATCAGTTCCGAAGACGCGCAAAAAGGCCATGCCGACGGCGCCAAGGGGCAGACCCTGGAGCGTCCGAACCCCAAGACCGAAACCATCGACAAAGTCGTGACGCCAACCTCGATCAAGGACATCGAACGCCAGACGGATGCGATCAACGAGAAGCTCAGCAAGGGGCAGTGAGCATGGCCCGTTCCATCAGCGCGGCCGAGTTGGGCATCGCGCTCAAGCCCGGCGATGACACCGGCCTGTTCAAGTGGTTTATCGCCAGTTTCCTGATGGGCAAGCGCATTCAGGCGCCCATTGCCGCGCAAGCCTACAAGGTGATCGTTGAAGAGGAGGGCCGCGACACCCCGCGCAAGTTGCAGCACTGCACGGCGCGGGAGCTGGTCGCGATGTTGGGGCGTGCGCATTACGTGCGCTACGACGAAACCACGGCGCAACGCCTGTTGGACCTGAGTGCGAAGCTCAACGCCGAGTACGGCGGCAAGATCACCCGCATGCGTGAGGCCAGCGATAACCGCCAGGCGTTCGAAAAACGCCTGGGTGAGTTCGAGGGTGTCGGCCCCAAGACCATCGAGATTTTCATGCGCGATGCCGCCACGGTGTTGTTTTGACAGCACCTCTGTATGTGGGCTGCGCCGGCTGGAGCTTGCCCCGCGAGCATTGGCCGGCCTTCGCTGAGCAAGGCACGCATTTACAACGCTATGCCTCGCGTTTCAATGCGGTGGAAATCAACAGTTCGTTTTATCGACCTCACCTGGCAAAAACCTATGAGCGTTGGCGTGAGTCGGTGCCTGCGGGTTTCCGTTTTTCCGTCAAGGTGCCCAAGCGGATCACCCACGAACTGCGCTTGCAGCAGTGCGGTACCGCCTTGGACGAGTTTCTCGCGCAGTGCCTGCAACTGGACGAGAAGCTGGGTTGCCTGTTAGTGCAGCTGCCGCCGTCCCTGAGGTATGAGCCGTTGGTTGCCGACGCTTTTTTCGAGGCGCTGCGCCAACGGTTTGCCGGTACCGTGGTGCTGGAACCGCGCCATTCCAGTTGGCTCGCGGCCGGAACTTTGTTGCAGTCGCTCGAAATCGGTTGGGTCAGCGCCGACCCTGCGGTGATCGCTGCCGGTGATGCCTGGCATGGCGTGCGTTATTGGCGTCTGCATGGCTCGCCGCGGATTTATCACAGCGCCTATGGGCACGAGCGGGTGCAGGCGTATGCGCGGTTGCTGCGCCAGTCGATTGAAGAGGGCATTCCCACCTGGTGCATTTTCGACAATACCGCCAGCGGCCATGCGGTCGCCGATGCCCTCGACCTGCTCGACGTCTACCCGCACCTCGACGCTCGGCAAGGCTTATAAACGCAACGGCTGGTTAGCTGGGCGAGGGCCGGGTACTCTTTGTTTTCAGTTCAGGGAGAGGTGACCCGATGTCGTTGATCACAACCATCGAAGACTTACGCAAGCTTGCGCAAAAACGTGTCCCGCGGATGTTCTACGACTACGCCGATTCCGGCTCCTGGACTGAGAGCACTTACCGAGCCAATGAAAGCGACTTTGCCCGGATCAAGTTCCGTCAACGCGTGGCACGCAATATCGATGAGCGTTCGATTCGCGCCAGCATGATCGGCCAGGACATGGCCATGCCGGTAGCGCTGGCACCCACCGGCCTGGCGGGCATGCAGCACGCCGATGGCGAAATTCTCACCGCCCGCGCCGCTGCGGCGTTTGGCCTGCGCTATACCTTGTCGACCATGAGCATCTGTTCGCTGGAAGACATTGCCGAGCACGTCGGCCAGCCCTTCTGGTTCCAGTTGTATGTGATGCGCGACCGTGGGTTTATCGAGCGTTTGATCGAGCGGGCCAAGGCGGCTGGTGTTGATGCGTTGGTGTTGACGCTGGACCTGCAGATCCTCGGGCAGCGCCACAAGGACCTGATCAACGGCTTGTCCGCGCCGCCCAGGCTGACCCTGCCGAACATCCTCAACATGATGACCAAGCCGCGTTGGGTGATGGGCATGCTGGGCACCCAGCGACGGGGCTTCGGCAATATCGTCGGGCATGTGACGGGGGTGGCCGATATGAGTTCGCTGTCGGCGTGGACCGCCCAGCAGTTCGACCCGCGCCTGAGCTGGGACGATGTGGAGTGGATCAAGAAGTGCTGGGGCGGCAAGCTGATCATCAAGGGCATCCTCGATGTGGAGGACGCGCGCCTGGCGGCCAATACCGGCGCCGATGCGTTGGTGGTCAGCAACCACGGTGGCCGCCAGCTGGATGGCGCGCCGTCGAGCATCAGCCAGCTGCCGGCGATTGTCGAGGCGGTGGGCAAGCGGATTGAAGTGTGGCTCGACGGGGGGATCCGCTCTGGCCAGGATGTACTCAAGGCCATGGCACTGGGCGCCAAGGGCACCATGATCGGGCGCCCGCACCTGTATGGCTTGGGGGCGATGGGCGAAGCGGGCGTGACAAAAGCGCTCGAGATCATCGCCCGTGAGTTGGATGTGACGATGGCACTGTGTGGCTATAACGATATACGCGAGGTGAATCGCGAGATCTTGCTGCCTGGCACGTTTCCTGACGGCGTGTGATGCGCAAAAAAACCTTAAAAAGTAAAAAGAGTTGTCCACGAAAACCGTGGGTATCTCTGTGGATAACTTTGCAAGGGCCCGGCAGCGTTGGCGATTTAACCTGCGGTCAATATTTGATCAACTTTCAATGGGGGCCAATATGGCCAGGGTTTGCGCTTGACAGGCCTGAGCGAACCCAGTGCCGAAAAGCGCATTTATGAGTCACCCACGCGGTCTGTGGAATGCGTGACCAGCGGTGAAGGCATGCTCGTTTGCATCAGCTTGTGCAGCGCCTGGCCATAATCGCGCCCGGCCAGGCTCATGCTGTTGTTATGACTGGCACCCGGCACCAGTAACAGCCGCTTGGGCTCCTGGGCGGCTTCAAATAATTGCTGGCTGAAACGCGGTGGCACGTAGCGGTCATCGAGGCCATGCACCACCAGCAAGGGCATATGGATATCGGCCATCTTGTCGATGGAATCGAATTTCTGCGAGAGCAACCAGCGTACCGGCAACGAGGTATTGGCAACCGCCGTGGCAACATCTCCCAGGGAAGTGAACGTGGATTCGATCACCAGCCCGCGCACCGGCAGCGGTACCTGTTTGCTCAGCTCTGCGGCGAGGTCGATGGCCACTGCGCCACCCAGGGAATGCCCGTAGAGCAGGCGTTTGCCGGGGTCGGGTTGCAAGGTCTGGAAGCGCTCCCAGGCGATGCGTGCGTCTTCATACACCGTGGTTTCCGAAGGCAGGTCGCCCTGGCTTTTGCCAAAACCGCGATAGTCGATGGCCAACACCGAAAAACCCATGGCGTGCAATTGTTCGATGCGAAACAGCTGGCCGGTGAGGTTCCAGCGCACGCCGTGCAGGTAGAGGATGGCGGGCGCATCTTTCTGCGCGGCCGGGTACCACCAGCCATGAATATTCTGGCCGGCTTTGAAGGCGGCGGGCTTGATATCGAACTCCTGTACGGCGTTGGGCAGCCCGGTGTACCAGCCTGCGGTGCCCGGTTCGATGCGAAACACCAGTTCGCGCTCCTTGTGTTGCAGCACGGCGCAGCCCACCGGCAGGCCGACGATCAACACGGCCATGCACAGCAGCACCAGCCAGCGCAGGCCCCGGCGGGGCATAGAACGAGATGACATGAAGGTTCCATTACAAAGGGCGAAGCACGGGTTGTACCAGATGAGCCGGGAGGGGAAGAAATTAATGCGACGGCCGTGACCCAGGATTGCTTGCAAAGTGTTGCAGCGATGCAGCGGGGCGACCGGCTTGACGCTGCATGACCTGCACGCGATGCTCCGTTTCTTTGAGCAAAGGCCCGACCATGGACAACAGCCCCGTGCGCATCACCGCCGAAGAAACCCTTTCGGACAACTGGTACCTCCTGAAGAAATACAGCTTTGAACTGCGCCGCCGTGACGGCAGCTGGCAAGCTCAGACCCGCGAGGTGTACGACCGGGGCAACGGTGCGACCATTCTCTTGTACAACCGCGAGCAGCGCACGGTGCTGCTGATACGCCAGTTCCGCATGCCCACGTTTGTCAACGATTACGCCGGCTACCTGATCGAAGCGGCGGCCGGGTTGCTTGACAACGCCAGCCCCGAAGAGCGCATCCGCCTGGAGGCCGAGGAAGAGACCGGCTACCGCGTGGGACATGTCGAAAAAGTCTATGCGGCGTTCATGAGCCCGGGGTCGGTGACCGAGCGGATTCACTTTTTTATCGGTGAATACCAGCCGGGCGACCGGGTTGGGGCTGGCGGCGGCCTGGCGGAGGAGGGCGAGGATATCGAAGTGCTGGAGCTGGGGTTCGAGCAGGCGCTGGGGATGGTAGCCAGTGGGGAAATCGTGGATGGCAAGACCATCATGCTGCTGCAGCATTTGGAACTGCGGATGTTGAAAGAGCGGTGGTAGCTCAATCGAGCATGAAGATCAAAAGGTGGGAGGGGGCTTGCTCCCGATAGCCATAGGTTCTACACAACTTTGGCACGGCCCTGAACCTGTGGCGGCTCGGGAGCCGAAGCCTCTCTAACTGATGCCCCCCGTTCCAAATGTGGGAGGGGGCTTGCCCCCGATGGCGGGGCCCCAATCACTGTCGAATTCCGGCCAGCGTGGTTTAACGGGGCGCCTAAGATCAAGAGCGACTCGCTTCGCATCGTGGTTACCGTAGGCTGCTACAAAGTTGTGTAGATACCTATGCCCCGATAGCGGTGGGTCAGTTAAAAGTACATGACTGACACTGCGCCATCGGGGGCAAGCCCCCTCCCACATTTGGACCGAGTTTGCTCAAGGTCGGCGTGCTTTGCTTCTGATTTCCAAGTCAATCTCCAGCCCCGACTGACGGCTATTGTCAGAAATTTCCCACAAGAGTACAAATGTACTCCATGACGACCCTGACCCCCCGCCGTACCGCCATCCTGACCTTCATCCGCGAGCGCATCGCGCAGCAAGGTCAGCCCCCGAGCCTCGCCGAGATCGCCGAGGCGTTCGGCTTTGCCTCGCGCAGCGTCGCTCGCAAGCATGTGGTGGCCCTGACCGAAGCCGGTTTTATCGAGGTCAACCCCAACCAGGCCCGGGGGATTCGCTTGCTAAACCAACCGCCGCGCCCGGAATGGCTGGACATCCCGGTGCTCGGTCGTGTAGCCGCAGGCTTGCCCATCGGCGCGGATGCCGAAGTGCACAATCGCCTGCAACTCGACCCCGCCACCTTCGCCAAGACCCCGGACTACCTGCTGCGCGTGCAGGGCGATTCGATGATTGAAGACGGCATTCTCGATGGTGACCTGGTGGGCGTGCGGCGCAGTGCCGAGGCCTTGAACGGGCAAATTGTGGTGGCGCGCCTGGACGGTGAAGTCACCATCAAGCGTTTCGAGCGCCATGGCGACAAGGTGCGCCTGTTGCCGCGCAACCCGGCGTATCAACCCATCGTGGTCGGGGCCGATCAAGACCTGGCCATCGAAGGGGTGTTCTGCGGCCTGGTGAGGCAAGGCTGATGGGCGCCGTGGTTGCCCTGGACTCGCTGTTCAATGGTGGGCGAGTCTGGAAGGGCCGGCCCGCCGCGCCACCGGCCAGTGTGCATCCCACCGGGCTTGCGGCGCTGGATGCGGTGCTGCCCAGCGGCGGCTGGCCGGAGGCGGCCTTGAGTGAAATCCTGATGGCCAAGGACGGTGTGGGCGAACTGCAACTGGTGCTGCCAACCCTGGCGCGCTTGTCGGCGATGGGCGAACGTATTGTGCTGGTGGCACCGCCCTATACGCCGTATCCCCATGCCTGGCAGAACGCCGGGGTGGATGTGCGTCAGCTCGCGGTGATCCAGGCCCAGGAGCGCGACGCGCTGTGGGCGGTGGAGCAATGCCTGCGCTCCGGTAGTTGTGGTGCGGTGTTGTGTTGGCCGCGCAAGGCCGATGACCGTGCCTTGCGCCGTTTGCAGGTGGCTGCGGAAACCGGGCAGACCCTGGCGTTTGCCTGGCGCACCTTGAGTGAAGCGATCAACCCATCGCCGGCCGCCTTGCGCCTGGCGGTCGAGGCAAGGCCTGCGCAAGTGCGTGTGCTCAAATGCCGTGGCGGCCTGGCCCATCCGGCGCCGATTGCCCTGGCGGGGCATTGAGGTTGCCATGCGCTGGGTCTGTATTGTCTTCCCGCAATTGGCGCTGGACGGGGTACTGCGTGCCCATCCCGAGCCCGACCAACCGCTGGCACTGCTGGCCGGTACGCCGCAGCGGCGCGTGCTGCAAACCGTCAATGCCGCCGCCCGCGCCCTGGGGTTGCGCCCCGGCCAGTCGCTGACGGCGGCGCATGCGCTGACCAAGACCTTCGCCTGTGCCGAGTACGATCCGCTGGAAATCGAGCGCTGGCAGCAGTTTCTCGCCGCCTGGGCCTACCGCTTCAGTTCCCAGGTCAGCGTGTATTACCCACGCGCCTTGCTGTTCGAGATCGAGTCGAGCCTGGGCCTGTTCGGGCCCTGGCCGCAGTTCGAGGCGCGTTTGCGCAAAGAGTTGACCGAGCTGGGCTTTCGTCACCGCATCGTTGCCGCGCCCAACCCGGCGGCGGCACGGGTGTTGGCCAACCGTTACGATGGCCTGGCGGTGGCCGACGACAGCGCCTTGATGCAGGCCCTGGCGCCGTTGCCGGTCGACCGCGCCGGGATTGAACCGCAGGCCGCCACCGCGTTGTCGCGCATGGGCCTGCGCACCTTGGCCCACGTGCAGGCGCTGCCCCGGCATACCCTGGCGCGGCGCTTTGACGCCAGCCTGCTCAAGCACCTCGACGCCCTGAGCGGGCAGCGGCCGTTGGCCCTGGGGTTCTATCAGCCGCCGGACCAGTTCGATGTACGCATCGAGTTGAATTTCGATGTGCAATCCCACCAGGCACTGCTGTTTCCCTTGCGCCGTCTGACCGCCGACCTGGCCGCCTTCCTGTGCGGGCGAGACAGCGGCGTGCAGCGTTTCGACCTGCACTTGGAACATGCCCAGGCAGCGGACAGTGTGATCAAGGTTGGCCTGCTGAGCGCCGAGCGCGAGCCTTCGATGCTGTTCGAACTGGCCCGGGGGCGATTGGAGCAGGTGCAAGTCACTGCACCGGTGCGCGGGTTTCGCCTGGTGGCCCAGGACTTGCCGGTATTCGTGCCGCAGCGCCAGGACCTGTTCGACGACCGCCCGCAACAGTCCCTGCCCTGGGAGCAATTGCGCGAACGCCTGCGCGCGCGCCTGGGCGATGAGGCGGTGCAGGGCCTGCGTTTTCACGCCGACCATCGCCCTGAATGCGCCTGGCAAGCCGCCGTCGACAACCACCCATGCCCGAGCTTGAACAAGGTCCGGCGCCCTGGCTGGTTGTTGAACCAACCGACCTTGCTGGCCGAGCAGGGCGTACAGATCCTGATGGGCCCGGAACGCATCGAATCCGGCTGGTGGGATGGCGCCGATATCCGCCGCGACTATTACCTCATCCAGACCCGCGCCGGCCAGCAAGGCTGGGCCTACCGCACGGTGGGGCAACAGGATGGCCTGTGGCTGCAAGGCTGGTTTGCATGAAAACCTATAAGTCGCCACCCCCTGTAGGAGCGAGCTTGCTCGCGAAGGTGGTTAACGATAACGCGGGGCACCAGAATGAATGCGGCGCCCTTGGGCTTTTCGCGAGCAAGCTCGCTCCTACAGGGGCGGGGCAGGCATGAAGTACGCCGAGCTGCATTGCCTGTCCAACTTCAGCTTCCAGCGCGGTGCATCCAGTGCGCTGGAACTCTTCGAGCGGGCTAAACGCCAAGGCTACAGCGCCCTGGCGATCACCGACGAATGCACCCTGTCAGGCATCGTGCGTGCCTGGCAGGCGGCGAAAGCGCTGGAGTTGCCGCTGATTATCGGCAGCGAAGTGCGCATCGAGAACGGGCCGAAACTGGTGCTGCTGGTGGAAAACCTGAGCGGTTACCAGCACCTGTGCCGGTTGATCACCCTGGCCCGCCGCCGCGCCGAAAAGGGCAGCTATCGCCTGCTGCAGGAAGACTTCGAGCAACCGCTGCCCGGCCTGCTGGCGTTGTGGGTGGCGCAGGACAGTGACACCCAGGCCAGCATCCAGTGGCTGCGCCGTACCTTCGCCGAGCGCTTGTGGCTGGCGGTGCACTTGCACTGCGGGCAGGACGATGCACGGCATCTGGAGCAACGCCTGCAGCTGGCGGCCAGCCTGAAAATCCCGGCCGTCGCCTGCGGTGATGTGCACATGCATGCGCGCGGGCGCCGCGCCCTGCAAGACACCATGACCGCCATCCGCCATCACGTACCGGTGGCCGAAGCCGGCCTGCATCTGCATCCCAATGGCGAGCGGCACCTGCGCAGTCTCGACGCCCTGGCCGCGCTGTACCCGCAAGCCTTGCTCGATGAAACCCTCGCCATCGCGCGGCGCTGCAGCTTCGACCTCGGCCAGTTGCGTTACCACTATCCACGCGAGCTGGTGCCCGCCGGCCATGACGCCGAATCCTGGCTGCGCACCCTCACCAAGAAAGGCATCGCCCAGCGCTGGCCCGACGGCATCGATGCCAAGACCCTTAAGCAGATCAACACCGAGCTGGAGCTGATCAGCGAGTTGGGCTACGAAAGCTATTTCCTCACGGTGCACGACATTGTGCGCTTTGCCCGCAGCCGTTCGATCCTGTGCCAGGGCCGCGGCTCGGCGGCCAACTCGGCGGTGTGTTTTGCCCTGGGTATCACCGAAATCAACCCGAGCCTGAGCAACGTGCTGTTCGAACGCTTCCTGTCCAGGGAACGCAACGAGCCGCCGGATATCGATGTGGATTTTGAGCACGAGCGCCGCGAAGAGGTGCTGCAATACGTGTTCCAGCGCTATGGCCGCACGCGTGCGGCGTTGACGGCAGTGGTCAGCAGTTACCACGCGACCGGCGCGGTGCGTGATGTGGCCAAGGCCCTCGGCCTGCCAGCGGACCAGGTCAACGCATTGGCCGAGTGCTGCGGGCGTTGGAGTGACGACGCGCCGCCGTTGGAGCGCCTGCGTGAAAGCGGCTTCGATCCGGACAGCCCACTGCTGCGCCGCGTATTGACCTTGACCCAACAATTGATCGGCTTTCCTCGGCATTTGTCCCAGCACCCCGGCGGCTTCGTGATTTCCGAACACCCGCTGGACACCCTGGTGCCGGTGGAGAACGCCGCCATGGCCGAGCGCACCATCATTCAGTGGGACAAGGACGACCTCGACGCCGTCGGCCTGCTCAAGGTCGATATCCTCGCCCTGGGCATGCTCAGCGCGATCCGCCGCTGTTTCGATCTGCTGCGCCGCCATCGCAACCTGGACATGAGCCTGGCAGGCATGCCCAAGGAGGATGCGGCCACCTACGCGATGATCAGCAAGGCTGACACCATCGGCGTGTTCCAGATCGAATCGCGGGCGCAGATGTCGATGCTGCCCAGGCTCAAACCGCAAACCTTCTATGACCTGGTGATCGAAGTTGCCATCGTGCGGCCGGGGCCGATCCAGGGCGGCATGGTGCACCCGTATTTGCGTCGCAGGAATAAAGAGGAGGAAGAAACCTATCCGTCGCCGGCATTGAAAGAAGTGCTGGAACGCACCCTGGGCATCCCCTTGTTCCAGGAGCAGGTGATGCAGATCGCCATGGTCGCCGCCGACTACAGCCCTGGCGAGGCCGACCAGTTGCGCCGCTCCATGGCCGCCTGGAAACGCCACGGCGGCCTGGAACCGCATCAAAAGCGCCTGCGCGAGGGCATGCTGAAAAACGGCTACACCGAGGCCTTTGCCGCGCAGATTTTCGAGCAGATCAAAGGCTTTGGCAGCTATGGTTTCCCCGAGTCCCACGCGGCCAGTTTTGCCTTGCTGACCTACGCCAGTAGCTGGCTCAAATGCCATGAGCCGGCAGCCTTTGCCTGCGCGCTGATCAACAGCTGGCCGATGGGCTTCTACAGCCCGGACCAGATCCTGCAGGACGCGCGCCGGCATCGCCTGCAGATCCGCCCGGTAGACGTGCAGGCCAGTGACTGGGATTGCAGCCTGGAACCCATCGACGGCCAGCAGCCGGCGATCCGCATGGGCCTGCGCATGATCTGCGGGTTTCGCGAAGAAGATGGCCGGCGCATCGAGGCCGTGCGCCAGCACCGCGCCTTCAGTGACATCGCCGACCTCGACGCCCGCGCCGGCCTGGATTCGCGCGCCCAAGCGCTGCTGGCGGATGCCGGCGCCTTGCGCGCGTTAGCCGGTAACCGCCACCAGGCGCGCTGGGAAGTGGCCGGCGTGCACACGCAACTGGGCCTGTTTGCCGGCCTGCCGAGCCCCGATGAAGCGCCGGTGGCGTTGCCCCAGCCCACGGTCGGCGAGGACTTGCACGCCGATTACGCCACGCTCGGCACCACGCTTGGCCCGCATCCCCTGACATTGCTGCGCGCGGAACTGCGCAGGCGCCGCTGTCGCAGTTCCCAGGAGCTGCTGACTGTGGAGCATGGGCGCAATGTCAGCGTCGCCGGCCTGGTCACCGGGCGCCAACGCCCGGGCACCGCCAGCGGCGTGACCTTTGTCACCCTGGAAGATGAATTCGGCAACCTCAATGTGGTGGTCTGGCGCGACCTGGCCGAACGTCAGCGCCAGGCCCTGGTCGGGTCGCGTTTGCTCAAGGTAGACGGGCGCTGGGAGGCGGTGGGCGAGGTGCGGCATTTGATCGCTGGACGCCTGACCGACCTGACGCCGCTGCTGGACGGCATTGTGGTGCGCAGCCGGGATTTTCACTGAGGCCAGTGGTTTCTTCGGCTTAAGTTAGCCAAGATGAAACCATCTATCGCCGCTGCGCTCCAAAACTTGCGACTGTCCTCTCACTGCCCAGAGCCCGAACATGCAATTCTTATCCAACCCCCACGGCTGTGAAGGCTGGTCCGGTGAAATGGCCCAGCGGATTCGCGGGTTTGACTGGTCAACCACCGACCTCGGCCCGATTGATCGCTGGTCCACCAGCCTGGCCTGCACCGTGCAGATGATGCTCGCCTCGCCCGTACCCATGGTGATGCTGTGGGGGCGGGCGGGTTACATGATCTACAACGACAGCTACTCGAAGTTCGCCGGTGGACGCCATCCGTACTTGCTGGGCACGCCGGTGGAACTGGGGTGGCCGGAAGTGGCCGAGTTCAATCGGCATGTAGTGGATACATGCCTGGCGGGCGGCACCTTGTCGTTCAACAACAAGGAACTGGTGTTGTCGCGCAACGGCAAGCCGGAAACCTTGTGGATGGACCTCTATTACAGCCCCGTGGCCGGTGACAACCAGCAACCGGCCGGGGTGCTGGCGATCGTGGTAGAGACCACTGAACTGGTGCGGTCCGAGCGCGTGCGCCAGGAGCTGACCCACAATCTGGAGCAGCGCGTAGCCGCCGAAGTGCAGGCGCGTTCCGCCGCCGAAGAGCAGTTGCGCCAGTCGCAGAAGCTGGAAGCGATTGGTGGCCTGACCGGCGGCGTGGCCCACGACTTCAACAACCTGCTGCAAGTGATCGCCGGCAACCTGCACCTGCTGGCCCGTCATGAGCCGGACAACGCGCAGGTGCAGCGGCGTGTTTCTGCCGCGATTGCCGCGGTGGAACGCGGCGCCACCCTGTCCTCGCAACTGCTGGCGTTTGCCCGGCGCCAGCCCTTGTCGCCGGCGGTGTACAACCCGCAACGTATCTACGCCGGTCTCGGTGAACTGCTGCAACGCGCGCTGGGCGAAACCATTCATATCGACGTGCAATTGCCGCAGGATTCCTGGTGCATCAACGTCGACCGCAACCAGCTGGAAAACGCGCTGCTCAACCTGGCGATCAATGCCCGCGATGCCATGCACGGTGAGGGCGTGATTCGTATCACCGGCGAAAACATCATTCTCAATCCGGCCGAATGTGCGGGCAAAAGCATCAAGCCCGGCGAGTATGTGCGCCTGGCTGTCACCGACACGGGCACTGGAATGCCGGCGACCGTGCTCAAGCGTGCGTTCGAGCCGTTTTTCACCACCAAGCGCGAAGGGCAGGGCACAGGCCTGGGGCTGAGCATGGTGTTTGGCTTTGTCCGGCAAAGCGGCGGGCATGTGGACATCTGGAGCGAGGAAAACAAAGGTTCTGTGGTGCAGATGTATTTCCCGCGCAGCCTGGAACCGGAGCATCTGGAGCCGGACATTGGCCAGGAGAGCCCTTGCACCGGTCAGGAAACCATCCTGGTGGTGGAAGACAATGAGGGCGTACGCCTGGCCGTGGTGGAGCTGCTGCAACAATCGGGTTACACGGTGCTGACGGCCGAAGACGGCGACCAGGCCATGGCTAAGCTGCAGGCCGGCCTGCAGCCGGAATTGATTTTTACCGACGTGGTGATGCCCGGTCGCATCAAGAGCATCGACCTGGCCAACTGGGCGCGTGAGCAGGTGCCGCCGATCCCGGTGCTGTTCACCTCCGGCCACACCCGCGACATTCTTTCCTCCAATCATCTGCTGAGCGCTGATATTCACCTGCTGAGCAAGCCCTACAGCCCCGATGCCCTCACGCAACGGGTGCGCAGCGTTCTCACCGCCAGACAAGGTTGTCCATGACTTCACAACGCAACACCCCCGCACCGACCGCCCCGCACACCGGCTTCGTGCGGGTGCGCGGCGCTCGCGAACACAACTTGCGTAACGTCGATGTGGATATTCCCCGGGATGCCCTGGTGGTGTTCACTGGCGTGTCCGGTTCCGGCAAATCGTCCTTGGCGTTTTCCACGGTCTACGCCGAGGCCCAGCGTCGTTATTTCGAGTCGGTGGCGCCCTATGCGCGGCGTTTGATCGACCAGGTCGGCGTGCCGGATGTCGACAGCATCGAAGGCTTGCCACCCGCCGTGGCCCTGCAACAGCAGCGTGGCACGCCGAGTGCGCGCTCATCGGTGGGCAGCGTGACCACCTTGTCGAGCCTGATCCGCATGCTGTATTCCCGTGCCGGCAGCTACCCGCCGGGGCAGGCGATGCTGTATGCCGAGGACTTTTCGCCGAACCTGCCCCAGGGCGCGTGCCCGCAATGCCATGGCCTGGGCCGCGTGTATGAAGTGACCGAAGCGCTGATGGTGCCCGACCCGTCGCTGACCATTCGCCAGCGCGCGGTGGCAGCCTGGCCGCTGGCCTGGCAAGGGCAAAACCTGCGCGACATTCTCGTGACCCTGGGCTACGACGTGGATATCCCGTGGCGCGACCTGCCGAAAAAACAGCGCGACTGGATCCTGTTCACCGAAGAAACTCCCACCGTACCGGTGTACGCCGGCTTCACCCCGGCGCAGACCCGCGATGCCTTGAAACGCAAGCTGGAGCCCAGTTACCAGGGCACCTTCAGCGGCGCGCGGCGTTACATCCTGCACACCTTCGCCCACACCCAAAGTGCGCTGATGAAAAAGCGCGTGTCGCAGTTCATGCAAGGCAGCGCCTGCCCGTTGTGCGAGGGCAAGCGCCTGACCAAGGCGGCGCTGTCGGTGAAGTTTGCCGGGGTGGATATCGGTGAGCTGTCGCAACTGTCCCTGACCCGCCTGGCCGAGTTGCTGCGGCCGGTGGCGGCGGGGCAGGACAAGATGAAGTTGTCAGTGGAAAAACGCCTGGCCGCCCAACGGATCGCCGAGGATCTGCTCGAACGGGTCAGTACGTTGATCGAGCTGGGGCTGGGCTATCTGGCCCTGGAGCGCAGCACGCCGACGCTGTCGTCCGGAGAATTGCAGCGCCTGCGCCTGGCCACACAACTGGGCTCGCAGTTGTTCGGCGTGATCTACGTGCTCGACGAACCGTCCGCAGGCCTGCATCCGGCCGATGGCGAGGCCTTGTTCAGTGCACTGGCGCGGTTGAAAGCGGCCGGCAATTCGCTGTTTGTGGTGGAGCATGACCTGGAAACCATGCGCCGCGCCGACTGGCTGATCGATGTCGGCCCGGCCGCTGGCGAACACGGCGGGCAAGTGCTGTACAGCGGCCCGCCGGCGGGGTTGGCGCAGATTGCCGCGTCGCAGACCCGTGAATACCTGTTTGCCCAGCCGCGCCCGGCGAACCCGGCGAACCCGGCGCGGCGTCAACCCAGCGGCTGGCTGAAGCTGCAAGGCGTGACGCGCAACAACTTGAAGAATCTTGCGGTGGATTTCCCGCTGGGCTGCTTCACGGCAGTGACCGGGATTTCCGGTTCGGGCAAGTCCAGCCTGGTCAGCCAGGCGCTGTTGGAACTGGTCAGCAGCGGCCTCGGGCGCGTGTTGGAAAACGTCGAAGAGCCCAGCCTGGAAGACGCTGCGCCTTCCGCCAGCGAGGGCCGCATCAGCGCCGGGCTGGACCAGATCCGCCGTCTGGTGCAGGTGGACCAGAAACCCATCGGCCGTACGCCGCGTTCCAACCTGGCGACCTATACCGGGCTGTTCGACAACGTGCGCAAACTGTTCGCCGCCACGCCAGCCGCGAAAAAGCGCGGTTACGACGCGGGGCAGTTCTCCTTCAACGTGGCCAAGGGCCGTTGCCCGAACTGCGAAGGCGAGGGCTTTGTCAGCGTCGAATTGCTGTTCATGCCCAGCGTGTATGCGCCATGCCCGACCTGCCACGGTGCGCGCTATAACCCCGAGACCCTGGCGATCACATGGCAAGGGTTGAACATCGCCCAAGTGCTGGGCTTGACGGTGGAGCAGGCCGTCGACGTATTTGCCGAACAACCGGGCGTGCTGCGCGCTCTGCAGGTGCTGCGCGATATCGGCCTGGGCTATCTGCGCCTGGGCCAACCGGCCACTGAGTTGTCGGGCGGTGAAGCGCAGCGCATCAAGCTGGCGACCGAGCTGCAACGCAATGCGCGGGGCGCCACGTTGTACGTACTGGACGAACCCACCACTGGCCTGCATCCCAAGGATGTCGACCGCTTGCTCAGCCAGCTCAACCAATTGGTCGAGGCGGGGCATACGGTGGTGGTGGTCGAGCATGAGATGCGCGTGGTGGCGCAGAGTGACTGGGTGATCGACATCGGCCCGGGTGCCGGGGACGCGGGCGGCAAGGTGGTTGCCAGTGGTACGCCGCAAAAAGTTGCCAGCAGCAAAACCAGCCGCACGGCGCCGTTCCTGGCGCGGGAACTGCGCTAGTCGCCAGAAAGGTGGGAGGCGCGAGCGTCCTCCCAGCTGTTCTCAAGCGACTTGCCGGGCCCGTTCGCGTTCGGCGACCAGTTGGCGCGTCAGAGGGATCAACTGCTTGCCATAGTCGATTGCATCATTGAGCGGATCGAACCCACGAATCAGGAACGTGGTGATACCCAAATCGTAGTAATCGAGCAATGCCTGCGCGACTTGCTCGGCCGTGCCCACCAGCGCCGTGGAGTTGCCCTGCGCGCCGAGCAAGGCGGCAATGCCGGTCCACAGGCGCTTATCCAGGCGCGAGCCTTGCGCCGCTGCCGCCAGCAACCGGCGCGAACCTTCATTCGGCGGTTCGCGCCGTACAAAACCGTTCTGCTCGGCCAGCGCCGTGGCTTGCTGCAAAATAGTGTCTGCCCGCTGCCACGCCAGTTCCTCGGTCTCGGCCAGGATCGGGCGCAATGACAAGCTGAAGCGAATCGTACGCCCATGCCGGGCCGCTTCGGCACGCACCTGGGTCACGACCTCGCGCACTTGCTCATAGGTTTCGCCCCACAGCGCATACACATCCGCATGCTTGCCCGCCACCGCAATCGCCGCCGCCGACGAACCGCCGAAGTACAGCGGGATATGCGGCTGCTGCGGCGACTTCACCGTGGAGTGCGCGCCTTCGACCTGATAGTAGGTGCCGGCGAAGTCGAAGGGCTTGTCGCTCGTCCATTCCTGGCGCACCACGCTCAAATATTCGTCGGTGCGCGCATAACGCTCGTCCTTGCCGATATGGCTGCCATCGGCGCGCAGTTCGCGGTCGTCGCCGCCGGTGATGATATGCACGGCGGTACGCCCGCCGTTGAACACATCCAGCGTGGCGAACTGGCGCGCGGCCAAGGTGGGTTGGGCAAAGCCTGGGCGGTGGGCGATCAGGAACTTCAAGCGCTGAGTCACGCTGGCAGCATGAGCGGCGATCAGCGTGCTGTCCGGGCTGGTGGAGTGGAAGGCCACCAGGGCGCGGTCGAAGCCGGCCTCTTCATGGGCGCGCGCCACACGCTCAACGTAGTCTGGCTGCAGCGTCGGGCCGCTGCGCGGGTGGATCTCGGAGGCGTGGTGGCCGCCGATGTAGCCGATGAATTCGATGCTCATGGTCAGGTCCTTGTTGAAGTCGATAAACAAGCCTCCACCGGGCAGGGGGTCGGTCCGTAGCGTGAAAGTAGGGCGCACGGGCGCGTCTGTAAAAGGCCGATTGGTTCTAACCTAATTATAAAAAAGAAGAATACTAGTCTTATGTTGTTATTACTTTTTTGATTGATGCGGTGTTTTGATCTTAAGAAATAGTTTTTATAGGCAAAACATCTAAATAACTGTCATTTCTTACAGTTATTTACCGCTTTGATTAAGACAAAATGGCCTCTCTTTCTCATCCGGTGGGCGTGTCCCGCATGCCAAAGGGGCTTTGAGATGCAGGCTGAAACGGTGTTGGATTTATTTGCAAAACGTCTGGCTGAGAACGCCACTGCCCTGGCTGTCGTGGGTGAGGCAGAAAGCTTGACCTACGCAGAACTGAATGACAGAAGCTCCAGAGTTGCGGCCTTTTTACAGTCCCGAGATATCGGGCTGGGCGACTACGTGCTGGTGCAAGGCGAGCGATCCATCGAGCTGATCGTTGCGTTCCTTGGCGTACTCCAGTGCGGCGCAGGCTTTGTTCCGATGGACCGACGACTTCCCTCTAATCGAAAAGCCTATATCGCCAGACAATGCGCGGCCTCCATTATGCTTTCCACCCAAAGCGATGATCGTGAACCCCTGTCGGGGTGCGAAACAAAAACTGTCAACGAGTTGCTGACTTCCAGTGAGGCGTGGAGTTATGAGCCCGCTGTTGTCCGGCCAGATGATGCGATTTATGTGATCTTTACTTCGGGTACAACGGGTGAGCCGAAAGGCGTCGTCATTGAGCATCACAGCGTTGCGCAACTGATGACGCAGCACAATCGAGATTTGGGGGTGACTACTTCCAGTCGTTGCAGTTTGATGGCGTCGGTTGGCTTCGATGTTTGCCAGCTTGAAATCTGGTCGGCGCTGACGGCGGGTGCCTGCCTGTATGTACTGGATCAGAATTCGCTGCTCAGTAGTGATGCCTACTTGTCGTTCTGTGTAGCAAAACAGATCACGCATGGCTTCGTGCCTACCTTGAAAATCTATGACATTTTGAACGCCCGGCAGCCGCAAGGCCTTGCCTTGAGCTGTCTCTACACGGCCGGTGAAAAACTCCATCCCGTAGAGGTCGACCACTTGCCTTACCGTGTTTTTGATTGTTATGGGCCCACGGAAGCAACCATCTACGTGACCCGCAATGAGGTTCGAAGCAAGCGTTTGCAAAGGCCCGCATCGATTGGTTATGCGATAGACCACTGCCGTATTCATATTCTGGATGAGCACCTGAACGAACTGGCGGCTGGTGAAGTGGGAGAGCTTTGTATTGCCGGACCGGGTCTTGCTCGTGGTTATCTAGGGGCACCTGACTTGACCGCGCAGCGTTTCATCTACTCACCCGCGCTCAAGTGCCGGTTGTACCGTAGCGCAGACCAGGCTCGAGTCTTGCCCGATGGACGCATTCAGTTTCTGGGTCGAATGGATGGGCAAACAAAGATACGCGGCTACCGGATCGAAATCGGTGAGATAGAGTCCCGCCTGCTCAAGGAGCCGAACCTCAACAGCGCAGCGGTAGTGGTGCAGGACACCGGCTCGCAAGCGCAAAAACGCTTGGTTGCTTTTGTCGTACCGCGCAACAGACAGATTCATAGCGGGCGATTGATTGCTGAGTTGCGACTCAGCCTTGGTATGGATTTGCCTGATTATATGGTGCCTGAGTTGTTCTATCGCCTTGACAGTCTACCCGGCAATGTCAATGGCAAGATCGACAGGTCTGCGCTGTTGACTCTATTGCAGGCGATGCCGCCCGCAGCGTTGGATATAGAAAGCTTTACGCCGGGCCCACAACGTGCGCTGGCAAGAACGTGGTTCGACATGCTGGGCCACGCTGATTTTGGCCCGCAAAGCAACTTTCTGAACGTCGGTGGGCACTCGTTGGGCGTGGCAGGATTGGCGGAAAAGCTATCAGAGCAATTCAACATTCACGTAGCGGTGCGTGACATCTACGAACATCTGGTGCTAGAGGATCTGGCGGCCGAGTTGCACCGACGCACGCGGTCTTTACCTGAAGGAACTGCGGGTGATCGTGCCCACGCTTTCGAAGCAGATGGGGTACTGCAACCAGACATCCGTTTCGCGGAAAATTTCGAGCCGGCGTATTTAAAGGATCCCAGGCATAGCCTGCTGACTGGCGCGACCGGGTTTGTCGGTATTCATTTGTTGCACCAACTATTGGTTACTACCACGGCGCATATTCATTGCCCGATTCGTTGTGACAGTGCAGTAGCAGGGCTGGTGCGACTGCAGCAGATCAGCGAACGTTATCAGGTGCCCATCAGCGAAAGCGACTGGAAGCGCATTCATGTGTATGCAAGTGACTTGGCAGATGAGCATCTGGGGTTGGAGGAAGAAGTATTTATCCATTTGACGCGATGTGTGGACGTGGTCTATCACTCGGCCAGCGCGGTTAACTTCATCATGCCCTACAGCTACATGAGGCGAGATAACGTAGCGGCACTCACACAAATCCTACATTTTTGCGGTGCACACAAGACCAAGGCACTGATGTTGATGTCGACCATATCCATCTATAGCTGGGGCCATCGTTTCACCCATAAAAGCCATGTGTACGAACAGGATGATATCGATGAAAACTTACCGGCCATTCGCGATGACCTGGGCTATGTGCAAAGTAAGTGGGTGATGGAAAAGCTTGCCGATCTGGCCGCTTCCCGAGGACTGCCGTTGATGACCTTTCGCCTCGGTTACGCCACTTGCCATAGCGTGACCGGCGAGAGCGCTCAGTACCAATGGTGGGGGCGTTTTATCCGCACCTGCTTGTCGTACGGCGCGGTGCCTGACTTGGTGCGTTTGCGTGAAGGTCTGACCACGGTGGACTTCATGGTTGAGGCGGTGGCACATATTTCCCGTAACCCACAAGCGCTAGGGTTGAAGTTCAACCTGTGCCCGCCTGAAGCCACCAATTTTGATCTCAAGGCATTTTGTGAGCAGGTCGGCGAGCATTATGGCCGAAAGCTTTCGGTTGTGGCTTACAAACGGTGGGTCGAACTGTGGAAGCACAACTCTGAGGCGTTACTTTACCCATTGCTCGGGATGTTCAAAGATCCGATGCACGCAGGCCAGACCATCCTTGAACTTTACCAAGAAAATTATTTGTGGGACCGCAGCAATACCATGCGGTTTCTCGACGGCAGCGGCATTCGCGAGACGCAATTCTCGAGCGAAGTAATGGCACGTTATCTCGACAAGTTAGAGCAACAAGCCTCACGTCAAAGCGATGGTTGATGTATTGCTGTAAGGCCCGGCGGTCCCAGGTAATGCGTCAGCGGTTGAGCCTGGATGAGCGGGTGTGGGATATGACGCATTTCTAAGTCTCGCCGATGCTCGACAGCGCCCACTTTTGAACTACCTTGATTGACGAGCCTTCCCACTCGGTACACAAGCATGCGCACCTTATGGACGCGGTATCTGGCGTTGCTGGAAAACGACCTGAGCACACAGGTGTTCGACAACGTGAAAAACCTGCTGGTGTGTGCGCTGTTGTTTGCGGCGGGCACCAATACACTGGTCGGCCAACGTGAGTTATTTATCGGGGTATTTGCCTCCAACGTCGCCGGCTGGGGGCTGATTATCCTGTCGACGCTGTTGATGCTCTTGAACGTCAGCGACGGCATTCGCCGCCTGGCCAAGTTGCGCTATCACCTGGCGCTGCAAGTGTTGTTGATCCTGATTTACCTGGTGGTTGCCGAGCGGGTCGTAGAGATTGTGTGGGGCTATCGCGCCCATTGAAGTATGCTCCGCGCCTCGCTCACTACTGATCCAGAGAAGATGACAGGACAAGATATGCAGGCGCTGCTGGAGTCGATCCTCGACGAAGTGCGCCCCCTGATCGGCCTCGGCAAAGTCGCCGATTACATCCCCGCCCTGGCCGACGTGCCCGCCAACCAGTTGGGCATCGCGGTCTACGGCAACGACGGCGCGGCCTACTGCGCCGGTGATGCTTACACGCTGTTCTCGGTGCAGAGCATTTCCAAGGTGTTCAGCCTGGTGCAGGCCATCGACCACGGCGGCGAAACCATCTGGGAGCGCCTGGGCCACGAACCGTCGGGGCAACCGTTCAACTCCATGGTGCAGCTGGAATTCGAACGCGGCCGCCCGCGCAATCCGTTTATCAACGCCGGCGCGCTGGTGATCTGCGACATCAACCAATCACGCTTCGCCGTGCCGATTCTGTCGATGCGCGACTTCGTACGACGCCTGTCGGGTAACCCGCAGATTCTGGTCAACAGCGTCGTCGCCGACTCGGAAGCGCAGCACGGCGCGCGCAACGCGGCCATGGCTTACCTGATGAAGGCTTTCGGTAACTTCCACAACGATGTGGACGCGGTGCTGCACAGCTACTTCAATTACTGCGCGTTGCAAATGAGCTGCCTGGACCTGGCCAGGGCGTTCAGCTTCCTGGCCAACGAGGGCGTGAGCGCCCACAGCGGCGAGCAGATTCTGACGGCGCGCCAGACCAAGCAGGTGAACTCGATCATGGCCACCAGCGGGCTGTATGACGAGGCGGGCAATTTTGCTTATCGGGTCGGGCTACCGGGCAAGAGCGGGGTAGGCGGCGGGATTGTCGCGGTGGTGCCGGGGCAGTTTACGGTGTGTGTCTGGTCGCCGGAATTGAACGCGGCGGGGAATTCACTGGCAGGGATGAAGGCGTTGGAGTTGTTGAGTGAGCGGATTGGGTGGTCGGTGTTTTAAGATCGTCGCCACGCTTCTAGTGGGAACGATCTCAACACGCGCACGCGCCTGACAAAAGCCCTGCGTGACGGGTATTCTTCAACTCAACCCCAAACATCAGGTTGAGTCAGGAGACTGCACATGGACAGAGTCGTCATCATTACCGGAGGCAGTCGCGGGATTGGCGCCGAAACAGCCTTGCTGGCCGCTCGCCAGGGCTATCGCATCTGCATCAACTACCAGTCCGACGAAAACGCCGCCCAGCGTGTACTGGAACAGGTGCGCGGCCTTGGTGCACAGGCAATTGCGGTACGTGCGGACGTCAGTAACGAAGATGAAGTGATCGCCCTGTTCAACCGTGTCGATACCGAGCTGGGCCGCGTCACGGCGCTGGTGAATAATGCGGGCACTGTCGGCCATAAATCGCGGGTCGATGAAATGTCCGAATTCCGCATCCTGAAAATCCTCAAGACCAACGTACTGGGCCCGATCCTCTGCGCCAAGCATGCGCTGCTGCGTATGTCGCCCAGGCATGGCGGGCAGGGCGGCAGTATCGTCAACGTCTCGTCGGTGGCGGCGCGCCTGGGCTCGCCAGGGGAATACGTTGACTATGCTGCGTCCAAGGGCGCGCTCGACACCTTCACCCTCGGCCTGTCCAAGGAAGTCGCGGGCGAGGGCATACGCGTCAACGCGGTGCGCCCCGGCTATATCTTCACCGACTTCCACGCCCTCAGTGGCGATCCGGACCGGGTCAGCAAGCTGGAGTCCGGCATTCCGATGGCCCGTGGCGGGCGCCCGGATGAAGTGGCAGAGGCGATTATCTGGTTGCTGTCGGACAAGGCCTCGTATGCTACCGGTACGTTTATCGACTTGGGCGGCGGTCGCTGATTACGCGGTGCCTGTACCCGCGCTACTCAAAACGAGCGTACGATCCGGCCCAGGGTCTCCATCGCCTGCTCCGACTCGTCGGTCCACGGGCTGCCGTAGTTCAATCGGATGCAGTTGCGAAAGCGCCGGGTTGCCGAAAAGATCGGCCCCGGTGCGATGCTGATGCCTTGCGCCAGGGCCATCTGAAACAACTTCAATGAATCGGTGTGCTCGGGCAATTCCAGCCATAGGAAATACCCGCCGGCCGGTTGGCTGATTCGGGTCTGTGCCGGGAAGTAACGGCCGATCGCCGCGAGCATCGCGCTTTGCTGTTCTTCCAGGGCATAGCGCAGTTTGCGCAGGTGCCGGTCGTAGCCGCCGTGTTGCAGGTAATCGGCAATCGCGGCCTGGGCCGGCATCGACGGGCACAGCGATGTCATCAGTTTCAAGCGCTCGACCTTCTGCGCGAAGCGACCAGCCGCCACCCAGCCAACGCGATAACCCGGCGCCAGGCTCTTGGCAAAGGAGCCGCAGTGCAGCACCAGCCCCTCGGTGTCGAAGGCCTTGGCCGGTTTCGGCGCGTGCTGCCCGTAATACAGCTCGGCATATACATCATCCTCGATCAACGGCACTTGGTGGCTGCGCAGTAGCTCGACCAACGCCCGCTTTTTTTCTTCCGGCACCGTGGCGCCCATTGGGTTCTGGAAGCTGGTCATGCTCCAGCAGGCTTTGATCGGGTAACGCGCAAGGCTCTGCGCCAGGGCGTCAAGGTCGATGCCGTCGCGCGGGTGCACCGGAATTTCCACGGCCTTGAGCTTCAGGCGCTCGAGCACTTGCAGGCAGGCATAAAACGCCGGGGCTTCAATCGCCACCAGGTCGCCCGGCTCGGTGACGGCCTGCAGGCACAGGTTCAGCGCTTCCAGGGCGCCGTTGGTGATCAGCAGTTCTTCCATGGGCAGCATCAGCCCGCCGACCATGTAGCGCAGCGCAATCTGACGGCGCAGTTGCGGGTTGCCTGGGGACATGTCGGTGACCACCAGGCGCGGGTCCATTGCGCGGCTGGCGCTGGCCAGGGAGCGGGCCAGGCGCGGCAACGGGAACAGCATCGGGCTGGGGAAGGCCGAGCCGAAGGGCACGGTGTTCGGGTCTTTGATCGAATCCAGCACCGAAAACACCAGCTCACTCACATCGACTTCGGTGCTCTCGTGCACCTGCGCGCTCACCACCGGCTCGGAAAACGGGCTGGGCGCATGGGTATTGACGAAGTAACCGGAGCGCGGTCGGGCGCGGATCAGGCCACGGCGCTCCAGCAGGTAGTAGGCCTGGAACACTGTGGACGGGCTGACGCCGTAAGTCTGGCTGGCGTAGCGCACCGAAGGCACGCGCTGGCCGGGGCCGAGCACGCCGGAGCGGATCAGTTCTGCGATGTCTTCGGCGAATTTTTCGTAGCGTTTCATGGGGGCCTTGGGTGCTGATTTCCCCCGGGGACTATACCCGCACCTCTGTTTGCATAACAGAATCAAGTAGTGCGACAAAAAGCGGATCAGATGGGCGACTCGCCCAGCGCTAACTGAAG
The DNA here is from genome assembly GCF_003852235.1 of Pseudomonas sp. R4-35-07. Taxonomy (NCBI): domain Bacteria; kingdom Pseudomonadati; phylum Pseudomonadota; class Gammaproteobacteria; order Pseudomonadales; family Pseudomonadaceae; genus Pseudomonas; species Pseudomonas sp. R4-35-07. Next base: position 3,344,410 of record NZ_CP027732.1, on the reverse strand, counting down.
AAACCGACTCAAATGTGGGAGGGGGCTTGCTCCCGATTGCGCTGGGTCAGTTGATACATCAGGTAACTGACCCTCCGCTATCGGGAGCAAGCCCCTCCCACAGGTACTGCACAGCTCAGTTAAATCACCTTAGTCAAATCACCGAGCCAGGTGCATCAGCCTTCACATGCTGACGCCCATCATGTGCCCCCGCAACGGTCAGGGCGTCAGCCTCGGCTTCGGTGATGTAGATCCGCTCGGCCGCCAATTCTACGTACGACATGGACTTTTCGGTGTCGGTCGCGATATTGACTCGGGTCGCAGGCACGCTGTGTTCCTGAGCATTGTCACCGAGCGTGAAGTAGCACAGCTGATCTTCGATACGTAGGGACATGCCGGTCTCCTTTGTTCATGGGCGATAAAGGTTAGGGTGTTGCGGTGTATGCAGGTTCCGCGCAACTGACTGGCGGTCGTCGCTGTCCATCCTTTACCTATAAAAAACACAGGAGGGCATTCATGGACGCTTGGTTGCATGAAGCGTGGCAAACACTGCAGGCTGAATTTGCCGATATCGGCGACGCCCGGCAGCTCACCCAGATGACCGTGCGCCTGCTGATGGCCGCGCTACTGGGTGCCATTCTCGGGTTTGAACGGGAGAGCAAGGGCAAGGCCGCCGGGGTGCGCACCCATATGCTGGTGGCGTTGGGCGCGGCGCTGTTTGTGATGGTGCCGCAGATGTCCGGCAATCAGGCCGATGCCATGAGCCGGGTGGTGCAGGGGGTGATTGCCGGCATTGGCTTCCTGGGAGCCGGCACCATCATCAAGGGCAAGGATGACGATGCCGGCCACGTCAAGGGCCTGACCACCGCCGCCGGTTTGTGGATGACCGCTGCGATTGGGGTCTCGGCCGGTCTGGGCCGGGAATCGACAGCGGTACTCAGTACCTTGCTGGCCCTGGCGGTGTTCAGCGTGATGCCAAAAATCGTCAAGCGTTTCGAGAAGGACTGACGATCACAGGCGGCATCGTGGTCGGCGGTTCCTGCACCGGTGGCGGCTCGTTCTCCGGCGGTTCTTTTTCCGGAATCGGTGCAGGCTCCGTGGGGGGCAGCGTCGGGTTGTCGATGTTCGGGTCCGGGGTTTCAGCCGGGATGGGGATATTCATCGGTGTGGCCTCCTTTGTGCTTTGCTCTATCGGTGGACAGCCATTGGTGGGAATTGATTCCCCGCCGGGTGGCGGCATATTCACCTGAACTTTTGCCCGAAGCCCAGGCTCGGACCTAATACGGGCCTGCTCATTGAGCGCGCCGCCATCTCAAGAATTCGGATCAAGCACAGAGCGTCCACAGGGCGTAAGGGGAATATGCTCGATGACTGCTGAAACACTGGTTCCAGAAGAGTCTTTATTGCCGTTGTCCCAGGCGCTGCTATTACCCAGAATTGCGATTGAAAGCACCATGCCGGTGATCGATGGTGGCGAGTTTGCCGTCAAGGCGGTGGTTGGCCAGCGCGTCAACGTGACCAGTAAAGTGTTCGCCGATGGCCATGACCAACTGGCGGTGCTGGTGCGCTGGCGCCCGCGCGGGCAGGAAAACTGGCACAGCGTGGTCATGAGCGATGTGGGCAACAACGGCTGGGAAGGTGCATTCACCGTCACCGCCCAGGGGCCCCATGAATACTGCATCGAGGCCTGGATCGATACCTTCGCCAGCTTCTGCTATGAATTGCGCAAAAAGCACGAAGCCGGGGTGCCGGTCAGCCTGGAGCTGCAGGAAGGCCGCAGCCTGGTGCTGCAGGCCGCCGAACGCAGTGACAACGAACTGCGCGACCGCTTGATGCTGCTGCATCACGAACTCTCCGGCCTGCTGGAAACCGAGCAGGTCGCGCAGTTCCTGCACGAAGACAGTGCACACCTGATGACCCAGGCCGACCACCGTGCCTATTTGAGCATCAGTCGCGTGTACCCGATCGACGTGGAGCGCGAGCGCGCCCAGTTTGCCAGCTGGTACGAGCTGTTTCCCCGCTCGATCACCGACGATCCGGCCCGGCATGGCACCTTCAACGATGTGCATTCACGCTTGTCGATGATCCATGACATGGGCTTTGACGTGCTGTACTTCCCGCCGATCCATCCCATCGGCCGCAGCCATCGCAAGGGCAAGAACAATTCCCTGAACGCCGGCCCCGATGATCCCGGCAGCCCCTACGCAATCGGCAGCGAAGAGGGCGGGCACGAGGCGATCCACCCGCAACTGGGCAGCCGCGAGGATTTCCGCCGTCTGGTCAAGGCCGCTGCCGACCACGGCCTGGAAATCGCCCTCGACTTCGCTATCCAGTGTTCCCAGGACCACCCGTGGCTCAAGCAGCATCCGGGCTGGTTCAACTGGCGTCCGGACGGCACGATCAAATACGCGGAAAACCCGCCGAAAAAGTATCAGGATATCGTCAACGTCGACTTTTACGCGGCGGATGCGATTCCCGGCCTGTGGACCGAGCTGCGCGACGTCGTGGTGGGCTGGGTGGAAGAGGGCGTGAAGACCTTCCGCGTGGACAACCCGCACACCAAGCCGCTGCCGTTCTGGCAATGGTTGATCAGCGATGTGCGGTCCAAATACCCGGAGGTGATCTTCCTGGCCGAAGCCTTTACCACCCCGGCAATGATGGCGCGCTTGGGTAAAGTCGGCTATTCCCAGAGCTACACCTATTTCACCTGGCGCAATACCAAGGCCGAACTGAGTGAGTATTTCACCCAGTTGAACCAGTCGCCGTGGCGCGAATGCTACCGGCCGAATTTCTTCGTCAATACGCCGGACATCAACCCTGGCTTCCTGCACGAGTCCGGCCGTCCAGGGTTCCTGATCCGCGCCGCGCTGGCCACCATGGGCTCGGGCCTGTGGGGCATGTACTCCGGGTTCGAATTGTGCGAGTCCGCGCCGGTGCCGGGTAAAGAGGAATACCTGGACTCGGAGAAGTACGAGATCCGCCCGCGCGATTTCACCGCGCCCGGCAACATCATTGCCGAGATCGCCCAGCTCAATCGCATCCGCCGGCAAAACCCGGCGTTGCAGACGCACCTGGGGCTCAAGCTCTACAACGCCTGGAACGACAACATCCTGTACTTCGGCAAGCGCAGCGAGGACGGCAGCAATTTCGTGCTGGTGGCCATCAACCTCGACCCGCACAACGCCCAGGAAGCGCACTTCGAGTTGCCGCTATGGGAGATGGGCTTGCCGGACGACGCCCAGACCCAGGGTGAAGACTTGATGAACGGCCATCGCTGGACCTGGTATGGCAAGACCCAATGGACTCGGCTGGAGCCGCAAATGCCGTTCGGGATCTGGCGCATCACTGCTTCCTGAATCTTGCGCAGATCAACTGTGGGAGGGGGCTTGCTCCCGATGGTGGTGTGTCAGTCACTGAACATCTATCTGAACCGCCGCCATCGGGAGCAAGCCCCCTCCCACATTGAACGCGTTCAGTCTGTAAGAGTTTGAGTATTCCAGGAGTTTCCAATGGCGAAAAAACCCAAGGCTGCCACCTTTATCAAGGACCCGCTCTGGTACAAGGACGCGGTGATTTACCAGGTGCATGTCAAATCCTATTTCGACTCCAACAATGACGGCATCGGCGATTTTCCCGGGCTGATCGCCAAGCTCGACTACATTGCTGACCTCGGCGTGAACACCATCTGGCTGCTGCCGTTCTACCCCTCGCCACGCCGTGATGACGGCTACGACATCGCCGAGTACCGTGGCGTACACAGCGACTACGGGACCATGGCCGACGCCAAGCGCTTCATAGCCGAGGCCCACAAGCGTGGGCTGCGGGTGATCACTGAGCTGGTGATTAACCACACGTCCGACCAGCACCCTTGGTTCCAGCGCGCCCGCAAGGCCAAACCGGGCTCGGCGGCGCGGGACTTCTATGTGTGGTCGGATGACGACCAGAAATACGACGGTACGCGGATCATCTTCCTCGACACCGAGAAGTCCAACTGGACCTGGGACCCGGTGGCCGGCCAGTACTTCTGGCACCGTTTCTACTCGCACCAGCCCGACCTTAACTTCGACAACCCCCAGGTGATGAAAGCCGTGCTGTCGGTGATGCGCTACTGGCTCGACCTGGGCATCGACGGCCTGCGCCTGGATGCGATTCCCTATCTGATCGAGCGGGACGGCACCAACAACGAGAACCTCGCCGAAACCCACGGGGTGCTCAAGCAGATCCGCGCCGAAATCGACGCGAATTACCCAGACCGCATGCTGCTGGCCGAAGCCAACCAATGGCCGGAAGACACCCAACTCTACTTCGGTGACAGGAAGGGCGACGACGGCGATGAATGCCATATGGCCTTCCACTTCCCGTTGATGCCGCGCATGTACATGGCCCTGGCCCAGGAAGATCGCTTTCCGATTACCGACATTCTGCGCCAGACCCCGGAAATTCCGGCCAATTGCCAGTGGGCGATCTTCCTGCGCAACCACGATGAATTGACCCTGGAGATGGTCACCGACAAAGAGCGCGACTACCTGTGGAACTACTATGCCGCAGACCGTCGCGCGCGCATCAACCTGGGCATTCGCCGGCGCCTGGCGCCGTTGGTGGAGCGTGACCGGCGCCGCGTGGAACTGCTCAACAGCCTGTTGCTGTCGATGCCCGGCACGCCGACCCTCTACTACGGCGACGAAATCGGCATGGGCGACAACATTTACCTGGGTGACCGCGATGGCGTGCGCACGCCGATGCAATGGTCCATCGACCGCAATGGCGGTTTCTCCCGCGCCGACCCGGCCAGCCTGGTGCTGCCGCCGATCATGGACGCGCAATACGGCTATCAGTCGGTCAACGTCGAAACCCAGGCCCAGGACCCGCATTCACTGCTGAACTGGACGCGGCGCATGCTGGCGGTGCGCAAGCAATCCAAGGCGTTTGGCCGAGGCAGCCTGAAAATGCTGTCGCCGAGCAATCGCCGCATCCTGGCGTATACCCGTGAATACACTGGGGAGGACGGCCGCACTGAAACCATCCTGTGCGTGGCCAACGTTTCGCGCAGCGCCCAGGCGGCGGAGCTGGACCTGTCGGCATTCGCCGGCATGGTGCCGGTGGAGATGCTCGGCGGTAACGCGTTCCCGCCCATCGGCCAACTGAATTTCCTGCTGACCCTGGCGCCCTATGGCTTTTATTGGTTCGTGCTGGCGGCGGAAAACCAGATGCCGAGCTGGCATGTGGAACCGGCCCAGAGCATTCCTGACTTCACGACATTGGTGTTGAAAAAACGTATGGAAGAGTTACTGGAAGAACCCTGCCGCACCACCCTGGAGCATACGTCGCTGCCGGCCTGGCTGCCCAAGCGCCGCTGGTTCGCCGGTAAGGATGCCACCATCGACAGTGTGCATATCGCCTACGGCGTGCGCTTCGGCGACGCCCAGCACCCGGTACTGCTCAGCGAGATCGACGTAACCAGCGCGGGCCAGACCAGCCGTTATCAGCTGCCCTTCGGCTTCCTTGGCGAAGACCAGCTCACCAGCGCCTTGCCGCAGCAACTGGCAATGGCCCGGGTACGGCGCAGCCGCCAGGTAGGGCTGGTCACCGACGCGTTCAGCCTCGAGCATTTCGTGCGCAGCGTGATTCAAAGCCTGCAGGCCGGTACCGTGCTCAATAGCAGCGAGGGTGACCTGCGCTTTGAAGCCACGCCGCACCTGGCAGCCTTGCAACTGACGGATGAATCAGCGGTGCGCTACTTGTCTGCCGAGCAGTCCAATAGTTCAGTGGTGGTCGGCGAGAGCCTGGTGCTCAAGCTGATCCGCAAAGTCAGTGCCGGGGTGCACCCGGAACTGGAAATGAGCGCCTACTTGACCGCAGCCGAATACCCGAACATTTCGCCGTTGATGGGCTCGATGAGCCGGCGCGACGCCCAGGGCCAGGACAACCTGCTGATGATTGCCCAGGGCTACCTGAGCAACCAGGGCGACGCCTGGAGCTGGACCCAGAACAACCTCGAACGCGCCATTCGCGACGAACTGGCCGAGGCGATTTCCGAACAGGAGCAGCATTACAACGCCCTGGGCGAACTGGCCGACTTTGCCGGCCTGCTCGGCCAGCGTCTGGGCGAGATGCACGTGGTGTTGGGCGCGCCTACCCAGAACAAGGACTTCAAGCCCGAAGTCACTTCGGCCAAGGACACCCAGGCCTGGGCCAAGGATGTGGGGGCGCAGATCGAGCGGGCCCTGCAGTTGCTCAAAGTAAATCAAAGCCAGTTGAACCCCGCCGATCAGGCGCTGGTCAGTGAATTACTGGCGCAGAAAAAAGCCATCGGCAGCCATGTCCAGGCGCTGGCGAAAGCCACGCTGGGCGGGTTGCGGATTCGCGTCCACGGTGACTTGCATCTGGGCCAGGTACTGGTGGTCAAGGGCGATGCCTATTTGATCGACTTTGAAGGCGAACCGGCGCGGCCGCTGCATGAACGGCGCGGCAAGCACAGCCCCTACAAGGACGTGAGTGGGGTGTTGCGCTCCTTTGATTACGCAGCGGCCATGGCCCTGAATGTGCAAGGGGTTGATCATTCGCCGGAAGCCGACGCCGCGCGTCGTCGCGTGACCGAGCGTTACGTGAGTGAAGCCCGCCAGGCATTTACCCAGGCTTATCAGGCGGCGACGGCTACACTGGCGCATGACTGGCAGGATGCCAACGGCCAGGACGCCGCGCTGACGTTGTTCAGCCTGGAGAAGGCCGCGTATGAAGTGGCCTACGAAGCGGAAAATCGCCCGAGCTGGTTGCCGGTGCCCTTGCAAGGGTTGCACGGTTTGCTCAGCGGGCTTACACCTGAATCGAAAACTGCACGCGGTGGGGAGACGTCATGAGTTTTACGCATAGAGAACCGCTGCAGCCCAAGTTGACTGCAATGCCGGCGTCCAAGGACGTCGAGGCGCTGGTACGCGCCGAGCACCACGATCCATTCTCGATCCTTGGGCCGCATGATGATGAGCAGGGCGGGCAATTTATCCGCGCGTTCCTGCCCGAAGCCTTGAGTGTCCAGGTATTGGCGCGTGACAGTGGCGAGCCGATCGGCAGCCTCGACGCCAGCCAGGTGCCGGGGCTGTTCGTCGGGCACTTCAGCACGCGTCAGGCCTACCTGCTCAAGATCCAGTGGGCCGGCGGCGAGCAGATCACTGAAGACCCGTACAGCTTCAACCAATTGCTGCTCGGTGAAATGGACCTGTACCTGTTTGCCGAAGGCAACCACCGCGACCTGGGCAGTTGCCTGGGGGCTCAGGTAACCACGGTCGACGGCGTGCAGGGCGTACGTTTCGCCGTGTGGGCGCCGAATGCCCGACGGGTCTCGGTGGTGGGCGACTTCAACATCTGGGACGGTCGCCGGCACCCGATGCGTCTGCGCCATCCGTCGGGCGTGTGGGAGATTTTCATCCCGCGTCTGCAACCGGGGGCGGCCTATAAGTACGAGATTCTCGGTGCCCACGGCATTTTGCCGCTCAAGGCCGACCCGATGGCCCTGGCCACCCAGCTGCCGCCGGACACCGCCTCGAAAGTCGCCGCGCCGTTGCAGGTGGACTGGCAGGACCACGAGTGGATGCAGGCTAGAGGTGACAAACAGAAAGCCACCGCGCCGCTGTCGATCTACGAGTTGCACGTAGGGTCATGGCAATGCGAGCTGGACGAGGCCGGGGAAGTGTCACGCCAGTACGGCTGGCGCGAACTGTCCGAGCGGCTGATTCCCTATGTGCAGCAACTGGGCTTCACCCATATCGAGCTGATGCCGATCATGGAGCATCCCTTTGGCGGTTCGTGGGGCTATCAGGCCTTGTCCCAGTTTGCGCCGAGCGCACGCTTTGGCTCGCCGGAAGATTTCGCGTATTTCGTCAACGCCTGCCATCAGGCGGACATCGGCGTGATCCTTGACTGGGTGCCGGCGCATTTTCCGACGGACGCCCACGGCCTGGCGCAGTTCGACGGCACCGCGCTGTACGAATACGCCAACCCGCTGGAAGGTTTCCACCAGGACTGGGACACGCTGATCTACAACCTGGGCCGTACCGAGGTGCACGGTTTCATGCTGGCCTCGGCGTTGCATTGGCTCAAGCACTTCCACGTCGACGGCCTGCGCGTGGATGCGGTGGCCTCGATGCTGTATCGCGACTATTCGCGCAAAGCCGGTGAATGGGTGCCCAACCGTCACGGTGGCCGCGAAAACCTGGAAGCCATCGATTTTCTGCGCCACTTGAACGACGTGGTGGCGCTGGAGGCGCCGGGCGCCCTGGTGATCGCCGAGGAATCCACCGCGTGGCCGGGGGTGAGCCAAAGCACCCAGCAAGGTGGCCTGGGCTTCAACTACAAATGGAACATGGGCTGGATGCACGACTCGCTGCATTACATCCAGCAAGACCCGGTGTACCGCGCCCATCACCACAACGAGCTGAGTTTCGGCCTGGTGTATGCCTGGTCCGAGCGGTTTATCCTGCCGATTTCCCACGACGAAGTGGTGCACGGCAAGCACTCGCTGATCGACAAGATGCCCGGCGACCGCTGGCAGAAATTCGCCAACCTGCGTGCCTACCTGAGTTTCATGTGGATGCACCCTGGCAAGAAGCTGCTGTTCATGGGCTGCGAGTTCGGCCAGTGGCGCGAGTGGAACCACGACCAGCAACTGGACTGGTACCTGCTGCAATACCCCGAGCACCGTGGGGTGCAAAAGCTGGTGGGCGACTTGAACCGCCTGTACCGCGAGGAGCCAGCGCTGCACGAGCAGGATGACGCACCCCAGGGCTTCCAGTGGCTGATTGGCGACGATGCGATCAACAGCGTCTATGCCTGGCTGCGCTGGAGCAAGGACGGCAAGCCAGTGCTGGTCGTCGCCAACTTCACCCCAGTGCCGCGTGAGGCCTATGCGGTCGGCGTTCCTTTCGCCGGACGCTGGAGCGAAGTGATCAACAGTGACGCCGACATGTATGCCGGGTCCAACTACGGTAATGGCGGTGCGGTACAGACCCTGGATGAACCCCGCCACGGGCAGCCGGTGTCGCTGTCGCTGAACCTGCCACCCTTGGGTGTGTTGATTCTGCGACCACAGGAGAGTTAAACGCGCCTGGCGCGACGGATGCGGTTGTCCGGGCTACTGGCAGGGTGCCACAATGGCACCTTTGTCGTAGCACTCAGACAGGCGAATCGCATGAATAGCCGTGGGCTTGGGCAAGACCCGGACCGTGTTATCGAACAGCAGGTGCGCACCGACCGTTTGCACCAGCTGTTTCGCCAGTCGTTCCCGGCGCTGTTTGGCAGCTACCTGGCTGCTCTTATGCTGTGCTGGTTGTGCTGGGACCGCTTCGATCACCAAGTGATCGTGGTATGGCTGGTGCTACTGGCCGGCTCGTCACTGCTGCGCCTGCAATTATTCCTTGAATGGTTCCGCTGCCCTGACAGCGAGCGTACGCCTGCGCGTTGGGAGCGGCGTTACTGGCTGACGCTGATGCTGTCGGCGGGCATCTGGGGGGGCGGGGCGCTGGCGGTGATGCCGGTCGATGACCGCGTGTCCCAGGTGCTGGTCATGCTGTTCGCCGTGGGCATGTCGGTCAGCGCGGTGTCGTGCTATTCGGCGTATCGCTACATGTCGCTGGGGTCCATGGGCCTGGTGCTGTTGCCCTGTACCCTGTGGCTGCTGTTCCAGCCGTCGCCGATGCAGGTGGGCGTGGCGCTGGCGGTGTTGGTGTTCTCATCCTTTGTGGTGGGCGCCACGCGCAAACTGTCCGACGCGCTGGAAAAAGCTTTTCGCCTGACCCGGCAAATGGAGCGCGCCCACACCATTTCAACCCACGCCTCCCAGACCGATGAGCTGACCGGGTTGATGAACCGTCGTGCATTTTTCGAACAGGCCCAGGCGCTCTATGCCCAGTGCCGTCGCGAGCAGCAGCCGCTGTGTGTGCTGATGCTGGACATGGATCACTTCAAAACCATCAATGACACCTACGGGCACCAAGCCGGTGATCAGGTGTTGCGTCAGATTGGCAGCGTGATCAGCACCTCGTTTCGCCAGGTCGATGTGTACGGCCGCCTGGGGGGCGAAGAGTTCGCAATATTGCTGCCCAATACGTCCCTGGAGACCGCGCGCAGCATCGCCGAGCAACTGGTCCAGGCCATTGGCGATTTGCGGGCCGACCCGGTGCAGGGGCTGAGTGCCAGCCTGGGCCTGGCTTCGACCCATACCCAGGCGCTGGACTTGTATGGCTTGATGGACAGCGCTGACAAGGCGCTGTACCGGGCCAAGGCGCTGGGCCGCAATCAGGTGGCCGTGGCGGGCTGATCCTTGGCCATGGCCTTGGCCAACGCGCGCGCAACCTGTTCGGCGGAGTAGGGTTTGGCGAGGAACTCAAAGCCTTCATAGCCACTGTCCGCCAGTTCTTCGCTGTATCCGGAAACCAGCACCACCGGCAGGTCCGCCCGGCGCTGGCGCATCAGTTTGGCCATGGCGACGCCAGTCATCCCAGGCATCACCACATCCGAGAACACCGCGTCGAAGGCCTGGGCGTCGTTGCCGGCCAGCGTCAGCGCCTGTTCGGCGTTGGTGGCCCAGGTGGTCTGGTAACCCAGGTCCTTGAGGATCTGGCTGGCGAAGCGGCCCACCTCCAGATTGTCCTCCACGATCAGTACATGCCGTTGGGCCAGGTCCAACGGGGGTGGAAGGTCTCGCTGTGCGTCCTGCCGGGGCGCGGCTTCGCCTTCCACCTCGGGCAGGTACAGGGTGAACACCGTGCCTTGCCCCAGGGTGCTGGCCACATCAATATTGCCGCCCGATTGCTTGGCAAAGCCGAACACCTGCGACAAGCCCAGGCCGGTGCCCTTGCCGACGGCCTTGGTGGTGAAGAACGGCTCGAAAATGCGTTCGACGGTATCGCCGGGAATCCCGACGCCCGTGTCGGCCAGGGAAATAGCGATGTAGGGCAGGCGCGACTCGGCATCCCCGCGGATGCGCGGCAGCGGCTGCTGGCCGGCGACCTTGATGATCAGGCTGCCCTGGCCGTCCATGGCGTCGCGGGCATTAAGGGCGATGTTGATCAGGGCGGTTTCGAACTGACTGGAGTCGATGCGCGCATAGCACGGCTGCTCGGGCAATTGCACCTGCACATGAATGCGTGCGCCGGTGACGCTCTCAAGCATGTCGCCAATGTTGCGCACCCGTTGGCTGACATCGAACACCTGCGGATTCAACGGCTGGCGGCGGGCGAAGGCGAGCAGTTGGCTGGTGAGCTTGCTGGCCCGCTCGACGGTATCGGACACCGCGCCCATATAGCGTTGCCGGCGTTCTTCCGAGAGCCCCGGCTGGCGCAGGAAGTCCACGGATGAGCGAATGATCGTCAGCAGGTTATTGAAATCATGGGCGACGCCGCCAGTGAGTTGGCCGATGGCCTCGAGCTTTTGCGACTGGCGCAACGCGGCTTCGGCCTGGGCGAGGGCGCGGGTGCGCTCTTCGACGCGCTGTTCCAGGGTTGCATTGAGTTCGGTATAGGCCGCCAGGCCCTCACGCACCACAGCATCGGCGCGTACGCGCTCGATATGCGCCCAGGAACGTTCGGTGACTTCGCCCAACAGCGCCAGGTCATAGGAGGACCAGTGGCGGGGCTGTTTGTCGTGCACGGCCATCAGCGCGGTGAGGCGGCCGTCTTTGATCAACGGCATACAAATGGTCGCCGTTACACCGAGTGCCTGGAAGTTCGCGGCTTCATGGGCCGGCAACTCGAGCAGGTTATTGCCGATCACCAGGGGCTCGCCGGCGCGCAGGCAGGCCACCGCGCGCTCACCGAACGCAGCCAGGCTGTAATGGCCGATGATGCTCGGCGAGCCTTGCGCCGACCAGTCGCCGCGAATGGTAAAGCCGTCTTGGTCGTCTTCCATGTCGGCGTAGGCGCAAATCGATACTTGCAGGTGTTCGGCCAGCAGGCGGGTGGTCGACATCATGATTGCTTCGGGGTCGGTGGCCGTGGCGACGCTGTTGCCGATGGCGTCCAGCACGGCCAGGCGCCGGGTGAGGAAGACCGTGGCGGTGGTTTCGGTGACGGTATCGAGCAACCCCACCACCGCGCCTTTTGCATCACGGATCGGGCTGTAGCAAAAGGTGAAATACGCTTGTTCAGGCGTGTCGTCACGCAGGATCAACAGCGGAAAGTTTTCGATATAGGTGGCCTGCCCGGCGAACGCGGTGTCGGCGATAGGGCGGATGTCATCCCATGCCTCGTGCCACACCTCGTTGAACGGACGGCCCAGGGCGTCGGGCTTGTTGCCCAGGATCGGCACGAATGCATCGTTGTGGAGGGTGATCAACTGAGGCCCCCAGACGATGGCTTGGGGAAAGCTGGAGGCGAAGCACAACGCAACGGTTGTCTTCAACACGTCCGGCCAGTGTTCAATTGGCCCCAGGGGCGTACTGGCCCAATCATGCCGACGAACCCGCTCTGCCATTACGCTGCTGCCTTGCAGCCAATTCATCATTGGGTTCACACCTTGCTCGCTACGCGTTGTTAGGCTTTGAAGAGGTCAGACCGACTAGCAACAGACCGGAATGATCTGGATCAGTTCAGCGCGTTTATCTCCTAGGTGGCCCTTTGATTTCATTGCCCATTTGGCGGAACGAGTGGTCGCAGGGCCGGGCCGCCGCCCACCGTTATTGTGCGCCGAACAGCCCCGTCCAGTAGATGCCCGCATCGCTTTTCGGGTCCATTGCATAGGCCGCGCCCAATTCGCGAAATTGTGGGTTCATCAGGTTGGCGCAATGGCCGGGGCTGGCGAGCCAACCGTCGAGCACCTTGCGTGGGGTATCGAGGCCGGCGGCGATGTTTTCGCCGATGTTTTTTGCGATATACCCGGCAAGCTCGGCGCGGTCGCCGGGGGTACGGCCGTCGTGGTCGAGGTGATCGAAAAAGTTGCCGTTGGCCATGTTGCGCGTATGGCTGTTGGCGGCACCGGCCAGATCGTCGTTCCACGACAGCGGCGTGGTCGCGGTGAACGCCTGGGTGCCACACTGGCGCGGCTGGGCGCGGGCGGCGTTGATCAGGTCGAGCAGTTTGCGGCCTTCGGTCTGCCAGTCGCCCAGGCCGCTGGTCAGCAGCGGGCGGGCGAGCACGATGCGCCAGTCCTGGCCGCTGTTGCTCACGCCGATGTCGACGAATTGCGGGTCGAGTACCACGCGACAGAAGCTTTCACGCACCGCTTTCATAGCGGCCTCGGCATCCCTGGGCCCGGACAGGCTGATGGCCTGCACGTTGACCATGGGGTACGCGGCCCGCGCCAGCGACTGCTGCAAATCGCCGACATTGGTGGCCGGCAGCACCAGCCGTGTATCACTGTTCAGCGGTGGCAATTCCTGGGAACCCTGATCGCCGCAGCGCTGCACCTGGCTGCGGTACTGGTTGATCTGTTCGACTAACTGACTTTCTTCATTCGCCATCGCGCTGGCGCAGAACACCGTACTGGCGGCCAGCGTCGTAAGACCCATCATCAATGACAGAACGCGCATGGACGTTACCCTTGAGCTTGAAAGTGCCCATGATGCGCGATCCAGGTGCGTGCATGCACCCGTTGGTCCGAACTTTTTTTGTTCAATGCTTGAGTGCCGGCGGTTCAGGGCCGAGGCTTCACGGCGTGCAACAGGTACAATCGCCACTGCCTTGACGTGAAACCCCAGGAATTTGCATGTTCAGCCTTACCCGCTACACCATGCCGTGCCCCGAACCGATCAACAGCCAGATCCTGCAGTTGGTGGTCGATAACCTCACCGACATCAGCAGCGTGGCACTGGCGCCCAGCAACCTGCTCTACAACATTTACCAGTACGCCATCGGGTTTGAGGTGCACTTGTACCTGGAGGCGCTGGATGGATCGAAGGGCATCAGCGTTGAGCTGGTCGTGGCGATGCAGGAGGAGACCGTCGTTGGTTTTTGCCTGTACCTCCCGGTGAAGGACGACCCTCAAGCCTGTGGCGTGGCCTTTATGGCCGTGCACTCGGCTTTCCGGCGCCAAGGCGTGGCCCGGGCCATGCTGAATGACGTGTTCGCGCGCTATCCCCATGGAGAGCTGGCGTGCTCGGTGGAGAAGGTTCCGGCATTCGAAGCGATGGGCTTGCAGGTGCGCGGCGCGCGTGGCACCCAAGTGCTGATGAATACGCGGGACTACGGCACCGATGGGTTGATGGGCGTGCTCGACGTGGCTGCTATCTACAGCTCATTGGAAGTGCGGCAGATCCATACCTACCTGCTGCAAAAGCATGGGAAGCGCGCGATGGTGGACGCGGAAAAGCAGCGCGACCGGCACCTGGATCAATTGACGCGCAAGGTGCAGCGGTTTGTAGATGAACGCTTGGGTTGAGCACTCGCGGTGACTTCACCCCTGCAATCGGGGGCAAGCCCCCTCCCACACTTTGAACTGTGAATACTTTCAAATGTGGGAGGGGGCTTGCCCCCGATAGCGGTGTATCAGTCACCTATTAATTGACTGAACCACTCCCACATGCGCCGCGCTTGACCATCGCCAGGATGATCGCCAGCAGTTCCTGTTGCGCTTCTTCGCGGCTGATTTCCGCGCTGGCTGCGGCATGGGACAAGGCTTCGGCCGCGCCCAGCATGGCGCGCAGGCCCGCTTGGGAAAGCGTGCCATCCGGCGCGAAGGGCGCCAGGGCATCGCGGCATTTATCGAGGAAGATGGCCTCGTACTTGCGCTTGAGCGCCTCCAGCTCCGGCGAGCCACTGAGCGCCGCCGTTACCCCCGGAATCTCGCGGCCCTGCAGCAACACGCAATCCACATAGGACGAGGCAATCACCCACGCGCGCGCTTCAAGCGTCGCGCTGCTGGCCTCGATGGCGTCAACAAACACCTGGTTCTGGCGCCCATCGAAATCTTCATACAGCGCGGCCAATAGGCCAGAGCGCGTGACGAAATGATCGTACACCACCGGTTTGGTCACCCCGGCCAACTCGGCCAGACGGCCCAGGGTCAGGGCATCGGTGCCTTCCTCGCGCACCAGTTGCCAGGCGGTTTCCAATAATTGTTGCAGGCGTTCTTCGCGGGAAAGACGCCGGCGCGGGGCAGGAGATTGTTCGCTTGACATGCTTATATACCAAAAGTAACTTAAATAAGGTAACTTACTAAAAGTAGCTTAAGCCTAAAAGGAGTCAATGTCATGCATGCACTCATCGTTGTGGCTCATCACGACAGCCAATCCCTGACCCACAGCGTGGCCGCGCACGTGGGTGGCGGTTTGAGCGCCTCCGGGCACACCTTTGAAACCGCCGACCTCGCCGCCGAAGGCTTCGACCCGCGCTACACCGCCGCCGACCACCAGGTACACCGCAGCCGCGCCACGCCGCCGGCGGATGTCCTCGCCGAACAGGCCCGCATCGAGCGCGCCGACGCGTTGGTCGTGGTGTTCCCGATCTACTGGTGGTCCATGCCGGCGTTGCTCAAGGGCTGGATCGACCGTGTCTTCGTCAACGGCTGGGCGATCGATTACGGCCCGGATACACCGGTGACCAAGAAGTTGCGGCACTTGCAGGTGCACCTGCTGGCCTTGGGGGCTGCCGATGCCGGCGCCTTTGACCGGCACGGTTATGCCCAGGCCATGCGCACGCAGATCGATTACGGGATCTTCGACTACTGCGGAGCGCAGGTGCTGACCTCGCAGTTGCTGCTGGAATCGGAAAGCGACAGTGCCGAGGCGCATCTGCGAAAGGCCAGGGAGACAGGGCAGACGCTGTTTGTGCGCGAGACGGTAGCGGGGTGATTCAAGCGTTGCGAAACAGGTCGTGGGCGTCCAGCAAGCGGTAGGCAATCTCGGGCTGCTTCTCCAGGCCGCGCCGGATCGCCGCTGGAATCGATTGGCGGGTCTTGCGGCACAGGCCGGGCAGCTCGTCGATGACGATCTGGATACCGCGCATGCTCTTGACCTCGGTGTGGCCCGGCGCGATATGCAGGCGGATGCCCAGCTGTTCGAACATCCGCTGCTGCAGATGCTCGAGGTCTTGCAGGCTCTTGAGGTTCTCCAGGCGCTCGAGCAGGCGTTTTTCTTCCTGGCGTGTGAGGTGGAGAATGCGCAGGTCGGGCTCGGGCGCCTCCAGCAAGCGTTCGCGCTCGCAGTCACAAACGCCGGGCGGGCAGGGTTGGCGAATGGTCATGTGCGTGCCCTCCCTGAACCTGCGCTGTTGTCTTAATAGCTGAGCGTTACGCCCAGGCTGCCCAGGGCTTTCCAGTACCCAGGGTAAGTCTTGGCCACGCAGTCCGGGTCCTGGATGCGAATGCCCGCGACTTTCAGCCCGGCCAGGGCAAAGCACATGGCGATGCGATGGTCGGCGTGGGTATTGATCAAGGCGTTGCAGGACGTGCCGGCCAGGGCCGGGTCAGCCGCAACCAGCAGATCGTCGCCCTCGATGGTCGCCAGGCCCGGCCGGATTGCGTTGAGGCCGTCGTGCAGCGCCTGCACGCGGTCACATTCCTTGACGCGCAGGTTGGCCAGTTCCGTGAAGCGCACCGGCGTATTGTTGAACGCGGCGAGCACCGCCAGGGTCGGGATGGCGTCCTGCATTTGCGAGCCCACCACCGTGGCCTGCATGTTCGGGAACTGGGCGATCACCGCCTGGGCCTTGGCGTCCGGCTGGGTGAACGCCTCGGCGGCGACACCGATGTCGATACGGCCGCCGGTCAACACCTCTGCGGCCCACAGGTAGGTGGCTGCGGAGGCGTCGGGTTCGATCAGGTAATCATGGGCGGTGTAGCCGGTCGGGGCCACGCGCCAGGTGGTGTCGTCGACGGCTTCAACCTGGGCGCCGAAGGCACGCATGCAGTCCAGCGTCAGGTCCACATAGCCACGGGCGCCGATGTCCTTGCCGGTCAGGGCGACTTCAATCGGCGCTTCGCCGCATGCCGCGAGCATCAGCAGCGCCGAGACATATTGGCTGGACAGCCCGCCATCGATCTCGAAACGCTTGGCCTGGACCTTGCCCACGCCGTGCACGGTCACCGGTGGGCAGCCGGTCGGGCTGTCGACCTGGATGCCGTTCTGGCCGAGGGTGGCGAGCAGCGGCCCGATCGGGCGCTTTTGCATGTACTCGTCGCCGTCCAGCACCACGGTGCCGTGCACGGTTGCCACGGCCGCGGTGAGAAAGCGCATGGCGGTGCCAGCATTACCGAGGAACAGCGGTTGTGGCGGCAATTGCAGTTTGCCCTGGCCGGTGACCACGAAGGTGGTGTCGTCCGGCTCGTCGATGGTCACGCCCATCTGCCGCAGGGCCACCGACATGTGACGGGTGTCGTCGCTCTTGAGGGCGCCGCTCAAGCGGCTGGTGCCCTTGGCCTGGGCCGCCAGCAGCAGGGCGCGGTTGGTAATGGATTTGGAGCCGGGGGGCGCGACCTTGCCATTGAGAGGAAAGTTGGGCGGGGTAACGGTCACGGTTTTCTGCGAACTCAAGGGACAAGGCTCCTGATCAAGGCGAGGTGGCATGGAGTGGCCGACGGGGCGGACCCGAATAATCGGCCAAAGGTGCGGTGCTTGTCGAGATTTAGCGCTTGCTCAGCCAGTAATCGTGCAGCGCCCGCGCCGCCGGTTCGATTTCGCTGACCCGCTGCTGATGGGCCCGCACATCCAGGTCCGCCGGTAATTCGAAATTATCCTGCTCGGCGCACCAGGAGATTTTCTCGAACTGAGTGGCCAGTTCGGCGGGCAGCGGCGGCCAGTTGCCGATGGCCGCGCCACGGATATAGCCGAAGCACCATTCTTCGGCGAGGGTCACGGACTGGCCGTGGTGCTCCTTTTCATCGAACAGCGCCTTGAACGCCTTGGAATCGCCGGCCAGTTGCGCCGCCAGCGTATTGAAGTGTCGTACACACAGGTCCAGGAACTGCCCGGCCTCTTCGGGGCTTTCCCAGTCCGGGTTCTGCCCGCCCCAGATCGCCGGAAACCACTCGGCGATATCCACCTGCGTCGGGCTCGATACCAGCGCGGTGAAGTAGCCGTCGAGTTCGGCGACGTTGAGCACCGAATGGTCGTCGCCGTACTTGAGCAGGGTTTCTTCGATCTGGTCGAACTCGGCGGGGGTGAGCGGCTGGGCGTGCATGGGGCATATCCTTCAAACGTCGAACGCCGCGTTGGGGCGGCTTAAAGCGCCAAGGATGGCGCCTGGCAAGGTTTTTTGCCAGTCCCGCTTTTGGCCGATGCGCCGTTGCCTGCCCTTGTTATAGTTCGGCCCTTATCACTCGCCAGTCAGGGATCACGGCCATGTCCGAATACCAAGCGTTCGTTGTGGAACTCAGCGGCAACGTTGCCCATGTGCAGATCAATCGCCCGGAAAAGATCAACGCGATGAACGCGGCGTTCTGGAGCGAAATCATCGAGATCTTCCAATGGGTCGACGACACCGATGCCGTGCGCGCCGTGGTGCTCAGCGGTGCCGGCAAGCATTTTTCCTCCGGCATCGACCTGATGCTGCTGGCCTCGGTGGCCAATGAGTTGGGCAAGGATGTGGGCCGCAATGCACGCCTGCTGCGGCGCAAGATCCTCGGGCTGCAAGCCTCGTTCAATGCGGTCGACAACTGCCGCAAGCCGGTACTCGCCGCGATCCACGGCTACTGCATCGGCGGTGCCATTGACCTGATCAGCGCCTGCGACATGCGCTACGCCGCCGAGGACGCGCAGTTCTCGATCAAGGAAATCGACATGGGCATGGCCGCCGACGTCGGCACCTTGCAACGCCTGCCCCGCATCGTCGGCGACGGTATGTTGCGCGAACTGGCCTACACCGGTCGTCAGTTCGGAGCCGAAGAGGCGCGCAGCATCGGCCTGGTCAACCGCGTGTTTGCCGACCAGCAAAGCCTGTTGGCCGGCGTCATGACCATTGCCCATGAAATCGCCACCAAGTCGCCGATCGCCGTGGCCGGTACCAAGGCCATGATCAGCTATATGCGCGACCACACTGTCAATGATGGCCTGGAATACGTTGCCACCTGGAACTCGGCTATGTTGCAATCCAACGACCTGCGCGTGGCCATCGCGGCCCATATGAGCAAGCAGGCACCCGAATTCTTGGATTGATCGATATGACCCCAGGCTGGATTACCACAACGCTGTTGGACAATGACGCTGCCGGCGGCTGGGCCGTCGCCCGCAGCCGCGATGGCTTTTTGCAGGATGCCAACGGGCCTCTGTTCCCTCGGGAATGGCTCAAGCGCCAGGACCTGTCGGTGTTTGCCGAACACGGCATCGGCCACCTCGATGGCGAGCCGGTGTACCTGCTGGAACTCGACAGCGCTGGCGAAGTACCGGGTTGCAGCTGGCAAGGCCTGCGCGGCTTTATGCTGCAAGGCGATCACACCCTGTACAAAGTGCTGGGCTATGCCGCGCAGATCGGCACCTGGGCGCGCGAGCATCGGTTCTGCGGCAGTTGCGGCCAGGCGATGGTCAAGGTGGCACGCGAGCGCGCGATGTACTGCCAACCCTGCGACCTGCGCAGCTATCCGCGGATTTCGCCGAGCATGATCGTGCTGGTGACCCGTGGCGATGAGGTTCTGCTGGCGCGCTCGCCACGCTTTGTCACCGGGGTCTACAGCACCCTGGCCGGCTTTGCCGAGCCGGGTGAGTCGGCCGAAGACTGCCTGATCCGCGAAGTGCGCGAGGAAGTGCAGCTTGAGGTAAAGAACCTGCAGTACATGGGCAGCCAGTGCTGGCCGTTCCCGCATTCGATGATGTTGGGTTTCCATGCCGAGTATGCCGGTGGCGACATCGTGCCCCAGGCCGACGAGATCGAAGATGCGCAGTGGTTCAACATCCACGACCTGCCGCCGTTGCCGGCGTCACGCTCGATTGCGCGTTACCTGATCGACCTGTATGTGGCCCGTCGCTTAGGCCACGCTGAACCAGTGCTGCCAGGCTAGGCGCACCGTCAGGCCGAGCACCACGGTGATGAATACCGGGCGAATGAACTTGGCGCCGCCGCTGATTGCGCTGCGCGCGCCAAAGAACGCGCCGCCCATTACCGAGACGCCCATCGCCAGGCCGACCACCCAGTCCACCGAGCCATTGATGATAAACACTGTCAGCGCCGCCGCATTGCTGACGAAGTTCATGCTGCGCGCCACACCGCTGGCCTTCACCAGGTCGATCGGGTGCAGCAGCATGGTGCTCACGGTCCAGAACGCACCGGTGCCGGGCCCGGCCACGCCGTCGTAGAAACCCAGGCCGAAGCCCTGGGTAGCCTGCCATTTCTTCTTGATCGGCGCCTCGGCGTCCAGCGGTGCCTTGGGCGTGCCGCCGAACAGCAGGTACACCCCGCAGGCGAACACAATCACCGGCAGCATCTTGTTCAGGGTCTCGGCGGGCAAATAGTGCGCGACCACAGCGCCGGTCAGCGCGCCGACCAAGGTACCGACGATGGCATGCACCCACTGGCGCGGGTGGAACAGCTTGCGGCGGTAGAAGGTGAAGCTGGCGGTGGCCGAGCCAAAGGTGGAACTGAGTTTATTGGTGCCCAGCACCAGGTGCGGCGGCATGCCAGCGGTCAACAGGGCAGGGGTGGTAAGCAAGCCACCCCCGCCGGCGATGGCGTCGATGAAGCCAGCGATAAAAGCCACGACGGCGAGAATGGCGAGGGTAGTCAGGTCAACGCTGAGTTCGAAGGGCATGGGCAGGGCTTATTGTTGGGTGGGCACGCAGGCCCGCCATCTTACCTGCCGGATGTGCGCAGAACCAAATGAGTGAGCAGAACCCAATGTGGGAGGGGGCTTGCCCCCGATAGCGGTGGGTCAGCGAGCTTGAGTGCTACTGATACACCGTCATCGGGAGCAAGCCCCCTCCCACATGTTTAATAGTGTTCGCTTGGGTTATTTGTGGGTGCCCATCCACTCCAGCGCCGTGCGCCAGATGCAAATACCCAGGAAGTACGCCGACATCAGCGACCATAAGCCGAACGTCCACGGGTTGGTGTTCGGGTAATCCACCACCATCAGGAAGCTGCACAGCAGCCAGATTGTGGTCACCGCGATATTGATCGGCATGAACCGCTTGACCCGGAACGGGTGCAGGAACTTCATCGGCGTCACGGTCAGCAGCGCCAGGCCGATTACAGTGAGCAAGGTAATCCAGGCGTCGGGCTGGATGATGTACACGCACAAGGCCACCACGTTCCATGCCGCCGGGAAGCCGACGAAATAGTTGTCCTTGCTCTTCATGTTGACATTGCAGAAGCAGAACAGCGACGACACCAGGATCACCGACACCGCAAACAGGTGGGTGAAGTCCGGCAGGTCGATATAGCGGTAGATAAACAGCGCGGGGATGAATACGTAGGTGAGGTAATCGATCACCAGGTCCAATACCGAGCCGTCAAAGCTGGGCAATACCGTGCTGACATTGACCCGTCGCGCCAGGGAGCCGTCGACGCCATCCACCACGAGTGCCAGGCCCAGCCACAGCAAGCAGGCCTTGGGGGAGTTTTCCAGCAGCGCCAGGGTGGCCAGGAATGCCAGTACCACACCGGTGGCGGTAAAGCCGTGGGCGCCCCAGGCTTTGATTCTGGCTACATGCAGGGTCGATATCACGGGCGGTTCTCCAAAGGGTCAAACGGGGCAGCCGACAGCGTAACGCTGTCGAGTCTGGCCGGGGAATGCAGGTATCGACCGGGAAGGCAGGGATAAGGTTCACCGCCCGGCGTATGGCTTAGCGTAGCAAGCGTAGGACTTTTCGGCATCAGCCTTGGCGAAACACCAGGGCCTTCAACCCGCTTTGCGGGTCGATATCCGGGAATTCCGGTGGGTTTGCCAGGCGTTCTACAAAGCGCAGGCCCGGTGCCTCGCGGGTGACGCCGTCGATCAGGAAGTCTTCGCCAAACGCCGGATCGTTCATGCACGCCAGCACCGTGCCCTGGGCCGTGAGCAAATCCGGCAGGCGGCGCAGGACGCGCTGGTAATCCTTGCTCAACAGAAAGCTGCCTTTCTGAAAGGACGGCGGGTCGATGATCACCAGGTCATAGGGGCCGCTGTTGGTGACTTTGGCCCAGGACTTGAACAGGTCGTGGCCCAGAAAGCTTACCTTGCTCAAGTCGTGACCATTCAGGCGATGGTTGTCGCGGCCACGGCTCAGGGCGCCACGGGCCATGTCCAGGTTCACCACATGGTCGGCGCCACCTTCGATCGCGGCCACGGAGAATCCGCAGGTGTAGGCAAACAGATTAAGCACGCGCTGGCCCCCGGCCTGCTCGCGCACCCAGTTGCGCCCGTAACGCATGTCGAGGAACAGGCCGCTGTTCTGCTTTTTACCCAGGTCGATCAGGTAACGCAGGCCGCCTTCGGTGATGGTCAGCTCATCGATTGCCTGGCCCACCAGCCACTCGGTGGTGCTTTGCGGCAGGTAGCGGTGTTGCAGCGCCACGGTATGGGCACCGAAACTTGCCCAGTCGATCTGCAACAACTGCTGTTTCAGGGCCTGCAGATGCTCGGTTTCCTTGAACAGCGCTACCAGCACCACGCCTTGCAGCCAGTCCACCGTCACCTGCTCAAGGCCCGGCCAGCAGCGGCCACGGCCGTGAAACAGGCGCCGGGTTTCAGCCGGAGCGCTGGCCAGGGCGGTGAGCAGATGGGCGTGCAGGGTAGCGAGTGCGTCTGGGGTCATCGTTGAGCGTCAGTCGTTGAGCGGGCGGCATTTTAAACACAATTGCGCGTCAGAGCGTGGCGATCAGGGCTGGACCAAAGGAATCGCGCAGAAAAACCGGCGCAATATAGCGCTCGTAATGCGCCTCGGACAGCAGGAAAAACTCCCGGTCAATCGCATCGCGCAGGTCCGTGAGGCTACGTTCACGAAATTCCGGCAGTAACGCCAACCCATAGGCGTCCAGCTTCGACATCACCCGCGCCCCCCGCGCAATCAGCTGGTATGCCCAGCAATACGGCGACTGTTGCGGCATGAAGCGAATCTTGCGGTCTTCCAGCTGTTGGCGCAGGCGCTGCGGGTCGAACACTTCCAGCTTGCTGGCCATGACCTGCACCAGCAACTGCTCGAGGCGCAGCCACACCGCGTGTTTTTCCTCGGCGTTATAGCCGTTCCACTGGATCACTTCGTGGTGATAACGCTTGCAGCCCCGGCAGACCAGGTCACCGTAGACGGTGGAGCACAGGCCTACACAGGGCGTTTTGATGGTTTGGTTGGGCATAAAGGGCAATTTGCAAAGTTTATGAAACACCGCGTTCCCAATGTGGGAGGGGGCTTGCTCCCGATAGCAGTGGTTCAGTTAAAGCAGCTGTGACTGATACACCGCTATCGGGAGCAAGCCCCCTCCCACATGTTGGATCTGTGCTGTTGAATCAATCCCAGCTCAGCGCGCCGCCGGTCTGATACTCGATCACACGGGTCTCAAAGAAATTCTTCTCTTTCTTCAAATCCATAATCTCGCTCATCCACGGGAACGGGTTGGTCGTGCCTGGGTACTCTTCCTTCAACCCAATCTGCGACAGCCGACGATTCGCGATGAACTTCAGATAGTCCTCCATCATCGCCGCATTCATCCCCAGCACCCCACGCGGCATGGTATCGCGCGCATATTCGATCTCCAGCTGGGTCCCTTGCAGAATCATCTGGGTCGCTTCTTCCTTCATCTCGGCATCCCACAAATGCGGGTTTTCGATTTTGATCTGGTTGATCACATCGATACCGAAGTTAAGGTGCATCGACTCATCGCGCAGGATGTACTGGAACTGCTCGGCCACGCCGGTCATTTTGTTGCGGCGGCCCATGGAGAGGATCTGGGTGAAGCCGCAATAGAAGAAGATGCCTTCCAGCACGCAGTAGTAGGCGACCAGGTTGCGCAGCAGTTCCTTGTCGGTGTCGACGGTGCCGGTTTCGAACTTGGGATCGGAGATCGAACGGGTGTACTTCAGGCCCCAGGCCGCTTTCTTGGCGACCGATGGAATCTCGTGGTACATGTTGAAGATCTCGCCTTCATCCATGGCCAACGATTCGATGCAGTACTGGTAGGCGTGGGTGTGGATCGCTTCTTCGAAGGCCTGGCGCAGGATGTACTGGCGGCACTCCGGGTTGGTGATCAGGCGGTACACGGCCAGCACCAGGTTGTTGGCGACCAACGAATCCGCAGTAGAGAAAAAGCCGAGGTTGCGCATGACGATGCGGCGCTCGTCGTCGGTCAGGCCTCCGGGGTCTTTCCACAGGGCGATGTCGGCGGTCATGTTGACCTCTTGCGGCATCCAGTGATTGGCGCAGCCGTCGAGGTATTTCTGCCAGGCCCAGTCGTACTTGAAGGGCACGAGTTGGTTGAGGTCGGCGCGGCAGTTGATCATGCGTTTTTCGTCAACGGCGACGCGGGCGGAGGCGCCTTCAAGTTCGGCGAGGCCTTCGGCGACGTCGAGTTTGTCCAGGGCGGCCTTGGCGCGCACGATGGCGGCGGAGTCATTGGCGGTGACGGCGCGGGCTTCGATGGCGGCGGCGGCGCCGGCACCGTCGAGGCGGTCCATGTTGGCTTCGGTGGCGTGGCCGGCGTTGGCGCCTTTGATCACGGGGGCAACGCTGTCTTCGCTGTCGACTTCATCCCAACTCAGCATCGAAATACTCCTTCCTGTTCTGTTTTGACGGTGCGTGAAACCGTCCAAAAATATGCGGTTTGCAGGCTTCAAGGCATTGAAATACGGCGCATAGTGTGGTCGGAAAATACCGAGCCTGCACACTATGTAGTGGTGTTATGTGTTTGTGGGCACACTATATGGTGTGTGACAGCGATGGTCAACGCACAAGTCGGCGCCTGAGCGTTGAACGCTGGAGGGGAGTCCGTCAGATGACGTGGGCGTGTTGCAACTCGGTCAGGCACAGCGCCTTGAGCCGAGCCAGGGACGGATCGCGCCGGTCTCGCGGGTGCGGCAAATCCACCGCCAGCACCTGGCGAATGCTGCTGGGCCGATTGCCCATCACCAATACCCGGTCGCTGAGGTACAGCGCCTCGTCCACATCATGGGTCACCAGCAGCAAGGCGATGGCATGGTGTTCGGCCAGTTGCAGCAGCAGGTCCTGCAGCTTCATGCGCGTGAACGCATCCACGGCGCTGAACGGTTCATCCAGCAGCAACACCTGCGGCCGTGAATACAGGCCCCGTGCAATCGCGACCCGTTGCGCCATGCCGCCGGACAACGCCTTGGGCAGCGCCTGGGCAAAACCCGTGAGGCCGACTTCTTCGATCAACTGCGTGACCCAGGCCTTGTCGTAGTGATTGTCCGCGCTGAAGCCGATGTTTTGCTCCACCGTAAGCCAGGGCATCAACCGTGGTTCCTGGAACACGAAGGCCACCTCGCCGTTGGGGCTGTGCAGTTCGCCCTGGTAGTCGTTATCCAGTCCCGCGACAATGCGCAACAAGGTGCTTTTGCCGCACCCGCTGGGCCCCAGCAGGCTCACGGCTTCGCGCGGTTGCAAGGCCAGGCGCACATTGTTCAAGACGGCGGCGCTGTCGAAGCTTTTGCGCACAACGTGAATGTCCAGCAGCGGTTGCACACTCATTTTCCGGCTCCCTGGAAGGTGTCGCGCCAGGCCAGGCAGCGCTTTTCCAGTGCCGCGAGCAGGCCATCGCTGACCTTGCCGAGCAGCGCCAGTACGATGATCGCCGCCAGCACGATATCCGGCCGCGAGGTTTCCCGCCCATCGCTGAGCAGGTAGCCCAGCCCTTTGGTGGCCGCGATCAACTCTGCCGCCACCAGAAACATCCAGGCCAGGCTCAGGCCGCTGCGCAATCCGGTAAACAGGCCGGGCAGCGCCGCCGGTAAGAGGATGCGACGTACCAGGCGGCGCCGATTGAACCCATACATTTGCCCGACTTCCACGAGCTTGCGATCGATATCGCGGATGGCCGCAACGCCATTGAGGTACACCGGGAAGAACGCGCCAATCGCGATCAGCACGACCTTGGAGGTCTCGTCGATGCCCAGCCACAGCAGCAGCAATGGCACCCAGGCCAGGCTCGGGATCGAGCGCAACCCGGCGAAGGTCGGCTCCAGATAGGCCTCGGCTTCGCGGCTCAAGCCCACCCAGGCGGCGAATACCAAGGCCAGGCTCGCACCAATGGCAAAACCCAGCAGCACCCGCACCAGGCTGGCGCTGATGTGTTTCCACAGGGAGCCTTCGGCGAGGTCCGCCAGGGTCACGGCGATCTCGCTGGGCGCCGGCATCTGGTACGACGGCAGCCAGCCCACGCGCACCACCGCCTCCAGCACCAGCAGGATCAGTACTGGCAACACCAGGCCCTTGAGCCGTTGCGGCCAAGCGCTGCGCTTGATCTGTCGTGGCGGGGCGAGTGGCAGGGCTTGGGTTTTGCTGGTCATCACGCGCTCCTTAGCGGCCGAACGAGGTGTCGAGCAACTGGTCGATCACCTGGTCCACGTTCACCCCTTTGCGCACCAGCTCTTCGGACACCAGGATCGGCGCGGCGGCCTTGGAGGCGAACACATCCTTGCTGCTCAAGAACGGCGTGCTCAGGTCGGTACGCGACAGCTGCAGCTTGGCCACTTCCAACGGCAGGCCGGATTCATCGGCGAGCAGCTTGGCGAACTCATCCGGGTGCTTTACCGCCCAGTCCCGGGCCTTTTCATAGGCGCCCAGTACCGTGGTGATGGTCTGCGGATGCGCCTTGGCGAACTGCTCGGTGACGCTGACCACGCCGTAGCTGTTGAAGTCCTTGTTGCGATACAGCAGGCGCGAACCGGCCTGTATCTGGCTGGCGGCCATATGCGGGTCGAGGCCGGCCCAGGCGTCAACGTCACCTTTTTCCAGGGCGGTGCGGCCGTCCGGATGCTGCAGGTGCACCAGTTCCACATCGTCCTTGTTCAGCCCGGCCTGTTGCAGGCTGCGCAGGGTGAACAGGTAGGGGTCGGTGCCTTTGGTAGCGGCGATTTTCTTGCCCTTGAGGTCGGTGACGCTGTTGAAGGGCGAATCCTTGCGCACCACCAGGGCCGTCCACTCGGCGCGGCTGTACACATACACCGATTTGATCGGGCTGCCGTTGGCCCGGCTCAGCACCGCGGACAAACTGGCGGAAGAGGCGAAATCCACGCCGCCGCTGTTGAGGTATTCCAGGGAGCGGTTACTGCCCTGGCTCAATACCCAGCCTACCTTGGAATTCGGCAAGGCTTGTTCAAGCCAACCAAAATGCTTGAGCACCAGGCTGACGGGTGAGTAGTAGGCGTAGTCGAGAGTGACTTTTGCGGGATCGTTGTCGGCGGCCTGGGCCAGCGGCTGCAGGCACAGGGCGAGGGCGCATGCGCCGAGTAAGCGTTGGGCAAAGGATTTCATGGAACAGCTCCGGGCACGTGGGCATTTAGAGTTTTCTTATATTCAGAAAATTAGTTCGCATGTTCCATCATGCTTTTAAGGAATATGCAGTCTCTGTGCCATCTGCGTTGTCGCGTGTTTGCGCGTGTGTGCCGAGTGGAGGCTGTGGCGGATGCAGGCAGATTGTTGAAGTGCTGTTGGCTGGGCAACAGTTTGTATATATCTATATCGAATAAATAAAGAGTTATATATTCCTTTTAATGTTCTTGTCGAGAGCGCATTTTGAGTGCCTGCGCATTCGTGCGGATTGACTCAACAGCCAAAAGGAAAACCGATATGACCATTAAAGCGATCAACGTGCGCAACCAGTTCAAGGGCGTGATCAAGGAAATCCTGCTGGGTGAAGTGGTGTCGGAAATCGACGTGCAAACCGCATCCGGCATCGTCACGTCGGTGATCACCACCCGCTCGGTGCGTGACCTGGAGTTGAAGGTAGGCAGCGAGGTAATTGCCTTTGTGAAGTCTACCGAAGTGTCCATCGCCAAGCTTTAAAAAGCCTGAGGCGGGCGTTTTCAGTCGACGCGATCAAACACGCTGGCGACGTCTTCGCGACTGAGTACCCCTTTACCGGTTCCGTCGAGCAATTTGAAGGTGCCATCGGCATTGATTGTGATGCCGGTGGAACTGGCCAGGGTCACTGCCGCGCCTGAGTGGCCGATGAGCAGGTCCCGTAGCGGCTGCTCGCCGTGCAGGGTTTGCCCGATGGTCGTTGCCATGCCTTGCAGGGAACTTGAATTCACCCCGGCTACCAGAATCACATGACTGTTCTTGTCCAGCGACGCCTGCAATCTGTGCATCAATGCTCGAGTATCGCTATTTCCCGGATTCAGGCCCAGTTCCAGATTGCTGCCGGTAAGATGCATCAAGGTGCGATTCTGGTAGGTGGATCCGTTCCAGCCGGTGAGCACTGCCAGCGCCGAGCAGTCCGACAACCCGCGGGTAGCGAGCGGGTCGTGGCCTCTATTCAAAGAGACTGACCGGCCCATTTCGACCTCCACAGACTTGATGTCTGAACGCGCGCTGGGCGGGTTAGCCAGTGGATGTTTCAGCCCCACAAAGCGCGTCAATTGATGTGATGCGGTGAAGGCAGCGGCCTCTAGAACCGAGCCCGTTGGTGCAGGTTCTTGCGGTGACTGGTTCGGCTTGAATGCTTCTGTGAATTGCACAGGGCCGTTGGTTGCAGGGCGTGTCGACAGCATAGGGCGCAAAGCTCCGAGAAGGTTCAGCGGCACAAGGGGATTGCCTTGAGTGCTGAAAAAGCCTTCTACGGTTCCAGCCCATTCAGCGGTTTTTCAGGCTGCGTTCCATACGTTGCAGGCCCTCTTCCAGCATCGACCGTGGGCAGCCGAAGTTCAGGCGCACGAACTGCTGGCTGTCATCGCCGAACTCAATGCCGGCGCTCAACCCGACCTTGGCCTGTTCCAGGAAGAACTGCTGCGGATCTTCCAGGCCCAGGGCGCTGCAATCGAGCCAGGCCAGGAATGTACCTTGTGGCGCATGCATTACCACGCCGGGCAGGCGAGTGTGCACGGCATCGAGCAGGTAATCACGGTTGGCTTGCAGGTAATGCTTCAGCGCGTCGAGCCAGGCGCCGCATTGGCTGTAGGCGGCGCGGGTGGCTTCCAGGCCCAGGGGGCTGACGCTGTCGACCATGCCGCAACGGGCCTGGTTGAAACGCTCGCGGATTTCGGCATTCTGCACCACGGCAAAACAGGTCTTCAGGCCGGCCACGTTATAGGCCTTGCTCGCCGACATCAGCGTGATGGTGCGCTGGGCAATCTCTTCGCTGAGGCTGGCAATCGGGATATGCCGACGGCCGTCAAAGCACAGTTCGGCATGGATTTCATCGGAGATGATCAGCGCACCGCTTTCCAGGCAGGCGTTGGCCACGGCCAGCAGTTCTGCATGGGGAAAGACTTTGCCGATGGGGTTGTGCGGGTTGCTCAACAGCAGCGCACCGGCGCCGCTCAGTGCCTGGCGCAGCGCCGGCAGGGGCGTGCGGTATTCGCCCTCGATCCACTCGAACGCTACTTCGATGCGTGGCAAATTCCAGTGGCCGGGCGCCAGGCGAATCGGCCGGTAGTTGGGGGTTTGCAGCACCACCGGCTGGCCTGGCTGGACAAACGCGTGCAAGGCCATATTGAAACCCGGCTCGACGCCCGGCAGGAACAGCAGCTCATCCGGTTGCACGCGCCACGCGTACTTGGCCCACAGGTCGGCGATGATCGCCTCGCGCACATCCGGGCCGGCGACGCTGTAGCCGAGCACCTGCTGGTCGAGGCGCGCATGCAAGGCTTGAAGGATGGCAGGTGGGGCGGCGATGTCCATGTCGGCGATCCACATCGGCAAGACGTCTTGCGGGTAGCGGTTCCACTTGGTGCTGCCGGTGCCGAGGCGTGGGTGGATCGTGTCGAAATCAAAGCTCATGGAGGGGCTCGTATCAGGAAGGCGGGCAGTATAGGGCGGTGATTCTAACGGGATAACATCCCGTTGCCAGCAGCGTGTTTTACAAGCCCTGGCTGCCACGAATCAAGTCATAGGCTTTCCTGGCAATCGGGTTGGCCGTGTTGGGGCGGATCCAGAGGTAATACGTCACCTCCGGCAGGCGCGGCAGCCCGTCCGTTTCGCCCAATACGCGCATGTCCGGGCCAAGCATCTCCATGCTGCGCGGCGTCACCCCCAGCCCGGCACGGGTCGCCGCCTTGATCCCGATCAGGTTCGACGCCAGGTACGCCTGGCGCCAGGCAATATTGGCCCGCTCCAGTGCCTCCAGTGCATAGCGCCGGTAGATGCTCGGCTCATCCACCAGAATCAATGGCAACGGTTCGCTGGGCTGATGAATGTACTGCGCCGAACAAATCCACCAGACCGGCGAGGTGCGCAAGGCAAACCCCTCCAGGGTGGGGTCGGAGCGGGTGGAAATGACCATGTCGACCTTGCCCCGGTGCAGATCGTCCATCAGAAACGGGCTGCGCCCCACATCGATTTCCAGGCGCAAGCGCGGCGCGGAGCGGGCGATGTGGCTGAGGATCGGCGGCAGGATGGTGTCGGCGATATCGTGCGGCGAGCCGATACGCAACACGCCGCTCAGGCTGCTTTCACGCAGGGAATTCAGCACCTCGTCATTCAACGACAGCATCTGGCGCGCATGGCGCAGCAACTGCAGTCCGGGCTCGGTCAGTTGCTTTTGCCGCCCGCGCTTCTCGAACAGGCTGACCCCCACCTGCTGCTCGAGGCGCTGCATATGCTGGGTCACGGAAGATTGGGTGCGGGCCAGGTGTAGGCCGGCTTCGGCGAAGCTGTGGTGATCGACCACGGCGATAAAGGTGCGCAACAGTTCTAGGTCGAGGGTCGACATGGCCGGTTCCGGAGGCGGTTTTATATCAACGGTGTGAAGTTAAACATTACATTTTTTTATGTATGAGGGAAGCCTGTTTTTATTCAGTCCAGCAAAGCATGGCTTATTCCGCAATCGAAGGTGGCGCCTCAAAGTAAAGTTATAACGATATGAGATATTTGCATTTCCGTTGCTCGCCCACTCTCCCTAGCATGCCCCTCCATCAGGTCGGGGCTACGCCGATCATTCGCCAGGGGAAATCCAATGAAGTTGAAGAAATGGTTGCCGGTGGCCCTCGGGTCGATGATCGCCCTGGGCGCCAGCGTGGCGGCGCAGGCCGATGCGACCCTGGACAAGATCGAGCAGCGCCATGTGCTGGTGGTGGGCGTGCTGTTGTCCGGCGGGCCGTTCGGCAGCATCGACCCGACGACGCAGCAGCCCAAGGGCCTGAACGTGGACCTGGCCAACGAACTCGGCCGCCAGCTCCAGGCCCAGGTGCAACTGGTGCCGGTACTGCCCGCCAACCGTGTGCAGTTCCTGCAGCAGGGCAAGGTTGATCTGCTGATCGCGAACATGGAATGGACCGCCGAGCGCGGCGAAATCCTCGGGTTTGTGCCCACTCCGTTCTACCGCGTCGGCGGCGCCGCGGCCGTACTCAAGCGCAGCAAGATCGCACGCTGGGAAGACCTCAAGGATCAGCCGGTGTGTACCTCCCAGGGCAGCAGCTATGTCAAATCGCTGACCGAATCCGGCGCGCAGATCAAGGCGTTCAAAAGCTCCTCCGAATCCCTGCTGGCCCTGCGCGGTAACAATTGCGTGGCGGCGGTGCATGACGCCACCCTGATCAACCCGCTGATTAACGACAGCGCCGAATGGCAGGACTACCGTGTCATCGGCCCGGAACTCAACCCGGCGCCATCGGTGATCTGGACCCGTCGCGGCGAAAGCGACACCCAGGCCAGGCTCGACCCGATCATCAAGCGGCTGCACGGCAGCGGCTGGCTGATCGAAGCCCAGACCCGCAACCGCATCAGCCCGGCCTCGCCGGCGCTGGTGGAGTTGCAACAACAGTTCAAGGGGGCCTGACATGCCGTTCAAAAGCCTCCTCGCGCTCGGCCTGGCCCTGTGCGCAGGCGTGGCCCATGCCGACGCCACCCTCGACAAGATCGGCCAGCGCCACGCCATCAGCGTCGGGGTGATCCTCAGCGGCCCGCCGTTCGGCACCCTCGACCCCAAGACCGGCGAGCACCTGGGTTACAACGTCGAACTGGCCAAGGCCGTCGGCCAGGCGCTGGGCGTCGAGACCAAGACCGTTTCGGTGCTGGCGCCCAACCGTGTGCAGTTCCTGCAACAGGGCAAGGTCGACATTCTGATCGCCAATATGCAGTTCACCGAAGAGCGCGCCGAGATCCTCGACTACGTGCCCACGCCGTACGAAGAAGTCGGTGGCGCGGCGTTGATTCGCAAGGGGTCGGGCATCAAACAGTGGGCCGACCTCAAGGACAAGCCGGTGTGCGTGTCCCAGGGCAGCAACTTCATCAAGCCGTTGCAAGACACCTACGGCGCGCAGATCAAGGCGTTCCGCAGCCAGTCCGAATCGCTGCTGTCGTTGCGCGGCAATGGGTGCGTGGCGGCGGTGCACGTCAGCCCGACCATGCACGCCTTGCTCGGCGACGCCGAGTGGGCCGGTTATGAGATACCGCTGCCGGGTGACCTGATTCCCTCCAACTCGGTGATCTGGATTCGCAAGGGCGAGCACGACACCCAGGCCAGGCTCGATGCCATCGTGAAGGGCTGGCATAAAAGCGGCTTCCTGATTGCCCTGGGCGAGCGCACCGGCATGGCGCCGTCCCAGGCCCTGCGCGATTTGCACGAGCAGTACAGCCATGAGTGATGCGCTGTTCGCCACCCTGCAGCAACTGCTCGGCAGCGCCCATGTGCAGAGCAGCGCGCAGGCGGCGCAGTACCTGACCGACAAGCAGGGGCGCTACACCGGCCAGGTCGTCGCGGCGGTGCACCCGGCCAACACTGACGAAGTGGCGGCGGTGGTGCGTGCCTGCGTGGCATTGAAGGCGCCGATCGTGGTGCAGGGCGGCAACACGGGGCTGATGGCCGGCGCTACGCCGGATGCCAGCGGGCGTTCGGTATTGCTGTTGCTGGACCGAATGAACCGCGTGCGCGATGTCGACACCGACAACGACACCCTGACCGTGGAAGCCGGTTGCATCCTGCACGACGTCCAGGCCACGGCGCGCGCGGCCGGCCGCCTGTTTCCCCTGAGCTTGGGCGCCGAAGGCAGTTGCACCCTCGGCGGCAACCTCGGCACCAATGCCGGTGGCACGGCGGTGCTGCGCTACGGCAATACCCGCGAGCTGACCCTGGGGCTGGAAGTGGTTACGGCCGAAGGCGAGATCTGGCATGGCCTGCGCGGTTTGCGCAAGGACAACACCGGCTACGACCTGCGCGACCTCTACATTGGCAGCGAGGGCACCCTTGGCATTATCACCGCCGCCACCTTGAAGCTGTTCCCGCAGCCCTTGGCCCAGGCCACGGCGCTGCTGGCGTTCGATGAACTGGCCCAGGCCGTCGCCTTCCTGTCCCATGCCCGCGCCGGCTTCGGCGCGAACCTGACTGCTTTCGAATTGCTCTCTGCCGATTGCCTGGCCCTGCTGCGCGAGCAGTTCCCCCAAGGCCCGCAGCCGTTCAAGAGCGCGCGCCAACCCTGGTTCGCCCTGATCGAACTGTCCGACAACCACGGCGAAAGCCATGCCCGCGAAGCCTTCGAACACGTCTTGGGTGAGGCCTTCGAACACCGATTGATCAGTGATGCGCTGATCGCCGAGAGCCTGGCGCAGAGCCAGGCCCTGTGGCTGCTGCGCGAAAACATGAGCGAGGCGCAGAAACGCGCTGGGCGCAACATGAAGCACGATATCTCGGTGCCGATTTCCCAGGTGGTGGCGTTCGTGGCCCAGACCGATGCGTTGTTGCAGCAGCACTTTCCCGGCGTGCGCCACTTCACCTTCGGCCATCTGGGCGACGGCAACCTGCATTACAACGTGGCGCATCCGCTGGGTTCGACGGTGGAGGCGCACATGGCGCACTACGCGCAGTTGAGCGCGCTGGTGCACGACAGCGCCCACGCCCACGGTGGCTCGATCAGCGCCGAGCATGGCATCGGGCAGCGTAAGGTCGGCTTGCTGGGGCGCTACAAAAGCGCGGTAGAGCTGGACCTGATGCGCCGCATCAAGCAAGCGCTCGACCCGCACAACCTGCTCAACCCAGGAAAAGTCCTCGAGGTGCAGCCATGAGCGTACGCCTGTCTCGGCGCGTGCAGCGGGTGTCGCTGTCCGCCAACGCCGCCGCCAAATCCCGCGCCACCGAGTTGCGCGAGGCCGGGCGCGACATTCTCGATCTCACCACCGGCGAGCCGGATTTCGACACCCCGGAGCCGGTCAAGCAGGCCGCCTATGCCGCCATCGCCGCCGGCGCGACCAAGTACACGCCGACGCCGGGGGTGAAGGCGTTGCGGCTGGCGGTACAGCGCAAGCTCGCGGCTGAAAATCGCCTGGACTACCCGCTGGCCAGCATCGTGATCGCCAATGGCGCCAAGCAGATCATCTTCAATGCCTTCGCCGCCACGCTGGATGATGGCGACGAGGTGCTGGTGCCGACGCCTTACTGGCCGTCGTTCCCGGACAGCGTGCGTTTCAACGGCGGCGAGCCGGTGTTTACCGAATGCGGCCTGGAGCAGGGCTGCAAGTTGCTGCCGGCCCAACTGGAACAGCACCTCACCCCGCGCACACGCTGGTTGATTCTCAACAGTCCGGGCAACCCCAGTGGCGCGGTGTACAGCGAGGCCGAGCTGACGGCGTTGGCTGCGGTATTGCGCCGCCATCCCCAGGTGCTGATCCTGCTGGATGAACTGTATGAACATATTCGTTTCGACGGCCACCCGGCGCAGAGCCTGTTGAATGTCGCTCCGGACCTGCAGGCGCGTTGCCTGCTGGTGGGCGGCGTGTCCAAGACCTACGCCATGACCGGCTGGCGTATCGGCTTCGGCGCCGGGCCGCAGACGCTCACCGACGCCATGACGGTGGTGCAGTCGCAATCCACCTCCGGTGCTTCATCGGTGGGCCAGGCCGCCGCGTTGGCGGCGTATTCCGGCGGGCTGGATTTTCTCGCGGAGCAGGTCGCCACCTATCAAGCGCGTCGGGACAGGCTGGTCCAGGCGCTGAGACAGGTCGACGGCCTGGAGGTGCTCGAACCCCAAGGCGGTTTCTTCGTGTTTGTGCGCTGCGCCGGGCTGCTGGGACGCTTGCGCCCGGATGGCCTGCGCCTGGAAGACGACGCTGATGTGGTCGCCTGGCTGCTGGAACAGGGCGTGGCGGCGGTGGCGGGCAGCGCCTATGGCCTGTCGCCGTGGTTTCGCCTGTCCATCGCCACGGCGACCGACAGCGTTGTCGAGGCCGGACGGCGTATCGCCAGCGCCTGCGAGCAGTTGCGATGATGGAAGTGTTCGTGCACTGGGCCGCCGGTATCGGCCTGAATTACAACTTCCTGCTCGATGCCTACCAGCGCGGCTCCCTGGTGCAAGGGGCGTTGACCACCGGCCTGCTGTGCCTGTTCACGGTCATCGGCAGCCTGCTGGCGGGCATCGGCCTGGCGGCGATGCTCACCTCGGGCAACCCGTGGTTGGCCAGGCCTGCGCGGGTATTCATCGAAGTCACGCGCAATACGCCCACCCTGGTGCAGCTGTACTGCGCGTTCCTGGTGCTGAACATGCTGCTGACCCAGGCGGTCGGCGCGGCCAACCCGCTGACGCCGTTCGCCTGGGTGGTGATCGTGATTTCCCTGCACAAGGGCGCGTTCCATGCCGAGGCCTTGCGCGCCGGCATCGAGGCGGTGCCCGCGGTGACGCTGGAGGCCGCCAGTTCCCTGGCCTTCAGCCGCCGCCAACTGCTGTGGAATGTGCAACTGCCGCTGGCGCTGCGCTTTGCCTTGCCGTCGCTGATCAACAACCTGATCGACCTGGTGAAGATGACGGCCGTGGCCTCGGCCATCGCGGTGGGCGACATCACCTACGCGGCGATCATGATCTGGACCCAGAGCGACAACGTGCTGGAGCTGATGATCCTGATCCTCGGCTTTTTCGGCCTGCTGAGCTTTATCGTCAATTGTGTGGGGCGCTGGCTCGAAGCGCGCCTGAGGATGCCCGGCTATGGCCACTGATTCATTTGCGGTGCTGTCGGCCTTGCTGCAATGGTCGCCAGCGCTGCTGGCCGGTTTCGGCCAAAACATTCTGATCAGCCTGCTGGCGATTGCCATCGGTTCGGTGCTGGGCCTGTTGATCGGCGCGCTGGCGCTGTCGCCCCTGGGGTTTGTCGCACGGCTGTGGGTGCAGGTGTTTCGCAATGCGCCGTGGCTGGTGTTGATCTATTTCACCACCTACGTGTTTCCGTTCGAGATCCACATTGGCAACAGCTACGTGTCGTTTCCCGACTGGGTCAAGGTCACCCTCGGCCTGGCGCTGCCGGCCAGCGCCAACGTGGCGGAGATCTTTCGCGGCGCCATCGGTTCGATCCCCAGCACCCAGTGGGAAGCCGCGCGCTCGCTGGCCTTTACCCGTGGCCAGTTGTTCCGCTCGATCATCCTGCCGCAGTGCTTCAAGCGCATGTTGCCGCCCTGGATGAACCTTTATGCCGTGGTCACCATGGGCACGGCACTGGCCTCGCTGGTGGGCGTGCATGACGTGATCGACACCGCGCAGATCGCCAGCAACACGGTAAACATGACCGGCTTCACAGTGGTGATCTACCTGAGCCTGTTGGTGCTGTTCTTTGCCTATTGCTACCCGATCTCCCGTCTCACCCAACACCTGGAGCGCCGTTATGCCTTCTATTGAACCCTTGGTGAGCCTGCGGGATGTGCACCTGTCGTTCGGCGCCAACCCGGTGCTCAAGGGCATCAACCTTGAGGTACTGCGCGGCCAGGCGGTGTCGATCATCGGCCCGTCGGGCTCGGGCAAGTCCACGATCCTGCGCTGCATCACCGGGCTGCTGCAGCCCCAGCGCGGCAGCATCCGCGTGGGCCAGACCCAGGTCGACACCCTGGCCCAGGAAGCCCAGCGCATCGAGCTGCGCAAGCGCGTCGGCTTTGTGTTCCAGCAGTACAACCTGTTTCCGCACCTGTCGGTGCTGGAGAACCTGGTGATCGCGCCGCGCAAGGTGCTCGGGCGCCACCGCGCCGAGGCGGAAAAAGACGCGCGGGCGCTGCTGGCCAAAGTGCGCATGGAGCACAAGGCCGATGCCTACCCCGGCCAATTGTCCGGCGGCCAGCAACAGCGCGTGGCGATTGCGCGCGCCCTGGCGATGCGCCCGGAGCTGATCCTGTTCGATGAAGTGACCTCGGCGCTCGACCCGGAAACCGTCGGCGAAGTGCTGACGGTGATCCGCGAACTCACCGAAGAGGGCATGACGTGCGTGCTGGTCACCCACGAAATGCGCTTCGCCGAAGAGATCAGCGATGTCGTGTACTTCACCGAACACGGGGTGATTGTCGAGCATGGCAGCGCCGCACACATCTTCCAGAACCCGGCCAACGAGCGCACCCAGACGTTCCTGCGCCATGCCCTGGGCGACGCGGGGCGTCGTGGCCCGATTGCCCACGACCCGTACCTGCTGGCCAATTTGAGCCGCTACAGCCTGTCTGTCTGACCTGAGGAAATTCGTCATGAGTACCGAAAACCGTGCCGCCGTCATCGAAGCGTTTTTGCAACAGGTCCGTGTGATCAACCAGCGTGGCGTAGACCGCGCGGCGCTGGTGCAGATCGTTGGCCTGCTGGAACGCCTGGCCGAACGTCGCGACCTGTTCAACTTCGACCAATTCCCCGCACCGGTGCCGGGGCAGGGCAGCACGGCGTTCCGTTATCGCCTCAACGATGACGGCGACACCCCGACGCTGTACCTCAACTCGCTGTTGCCGGGCAAAAGCACGATCCCGCACAACCACGAGACGTGGGCGATCATCACCGCGATTGAAGGCCAGGAAATCAACTACGTCTA
This sequence comes from Pseudomonas sp. R4-35-07, assembly GCF_003852235.1. NCBI lineage: Bacteria > Pseudomonadati > Pseudomonadota > Gammaproteobacteria > Pseudomonadales > Pseudomonadaceae > Pseudomonas > Pseudomonas sp. R4-35-07. The sequence goes on along the minus strand of NZ_CP027732.1, from coordinate 3,306,681 downwards.
TGGGCGCAGCGACGCGGGCCGCGAACCGGGCTTCACCACCCTGACCCTGGAACAGGAAGTGATTGTGCAGCCGGGCACCTCGATCTCGTTCCTCGGCGAAGATCTGCACGGCATAAAGGTTGAAGGCGAACAGGCGACTTTGCATTTCCACCTCTACGGCCTGCCCTTGGAATCGTTGAACGGCCGTTACGGCGTGGAAGCGGACGGCCGCATCCTCAACTACAACGCCTCGCAGATGGCACCGTCGATTCGCGCCTACTGATCGTTCCTCGCCCTAATGCCAGTCATTTAAGCGAATGGGGCTCACTGTAGGAGCGAGCTTGCTCGCGAAAAACGTCCAGGCAACGCGTTCATTCTGGATAAACGCGGTGGCTCTGAGTTCTTAGCGAGCAAGCTCGCTCCTACAAAAAGCCTTAACTGCATTAGGGCTTTGCCCTCACTTTTCTTTTAATTGTTGGGACTTCCATGAGCCAGACCATCACCCCGCATCAACTGCAGCAGTGGCTGTTCGACGGGCAGGAAATCGCGCTATTCGACGTGCGCGAACACGGGCAATACGGCGAGGCCCACCTGTTTCACGGGGTGAACCTGCCCTATAGCCGCCTGGAGCTGGAAGTACGCCGCCTGGCGCCCAACCCCCAGGTGCGCCTGGTGATCTACGACCAGGACGGTGGTGAGGTCGCGGCAGCCGTGGCCACGCGGTTGCAGACGCTAGGCTACAGCCATGTGAATGTGCTGGAGGGCGGGGCGGACGGCTGGCAGGCGGCGGGCTTGCAGCTGTTTGCCGGCGTGCATGTGCCGTCCAAGGCCTTCGGCGAGCTGGTCGAAGCGGCCAGCCATACGCCCCACATCACCGCGCGGCAATTGGCCGAGTGGCAGGCGCGGGGCGAACCGCTGGTGCTGCTGGACGGGCGACCGTTCGAGGAGTACCGCAAGATGACGATTCCCGGTTCCATCTGCTGCCCCAACGGCGAGCTGGGCTATCGCGTGCATGACCTGGTGCCGGACGACACCACCCCCATCGTCATCAACTGCGCCGGTCGCACCCGCAGCATTATCGGCGCGCAGACCCTGATCAACCTCGGCTTGAAGAATCCGATCTATGCCCTGGAAAACGGCACCCAGGGCTGGTATCTGGAAGACTTGCCGCTGGAGCACGGCAGCACGCGACGCTATGGCGACCCCGTCAGCCCGCAGCTGGATCGCCAGCGCCAGGCCGCACGGCTGTTGGCTGAGCGGGCAGGGGTGGAACAGGTCTCGGCGGATCAGGTGCGCCAGTGGGCCGACGACAGCCAGCGCAGCCTGTTCCTGTGTGATGTGCGAACTTTCGAGGAATTCGCCGCCGGCAGCCTGCCGGGTGCGCAACATACACCGGGCGGCCAGTTGATCCAGTCCACCGACCTCTACATCGGCGTGCGTCAGGCGCGGGTGGTCGTGGTGGACAGCGAGGGCGTGCGCGCGCCTATCGTCGCCAGTTGGCTGCGGCAGCTGGGGCATCAAGCCTACGTGTTGAGCGGCGGCATCGACAGTGGCCTGGCGTTGCCGACAGTGCAGCCGGTGGCGTACGAACCGCTGCCGTTGATCAGCGCCGCAGCCCTGGCGCTGGAATTGAACGAGGTGGACCTGGTCGACCTGCGCCCCAGCATGGCGTATCGCAAGGGGCATATCGCCGGCTCGCGCTGGTCGATTCGTCCGCGACTCACGGCGGGGCATCGGCCCCAGGTGCTGGTGGCGGACGACCCCGCATTGGCGGCCTTTGCCGCGCAGGGGCGCGCGGTACGCCTGCTCGAGGGTGGTTTCGCGGCCTGGGTCGCGGCCGGCCTGCCGGTGGATGCAGACCCGCACTCGCCGCCCGACGCGCAGTGCATCGACTTTCTGTTCTTCACCCATGACCGTCACAGCGGTAACAAGGACGCGGCGCGCCAGTACCTGGCCTGGGAAATCGGCCTGCTGGCGCAGATGAGCGCGGCGGAGATCGCCAGCCTCAAGCCGTTGGCGCCGGTGTCGCGGGTGCGTACGCGGTTGATTCACGCCGCTCGGACTGAAAGGGGCCACGGCGGCCGCGCGGTCAATGTGCCGATCACGCGCCTGAGTACGGTGCTGTTCGACAACCTGGCGCAGATGCGCGACGCCCGGGCCCGGCGGGACAGCGAGCGGGTGCTGAGTTACGGCGCGCGGGGCAACCCGACGGCCCATGCCCTGGAAGACCTGGTCACCGAGCTGGAAGGCGGCTATCGCACCCGGCTGTATGGCACCGGCCTGGCAGCGGCGGCCCAGGTGTTCCTGGCCTACCTGCGCCCCGGCGACCATGTGTTGATCACCGACGCGGTGTATTCACCGGTGCGCAAGCTGGCCCGTGAATTTCTCCAGCCGTTCGGCATTGAAGTGAGCTATTTCCCCGCCGATGGCCAGGGCCTGGAACACCAGCTGCAGGCCAACACCCGGCTGGTCTACGCCGAAGTGCCGGGTTCGCTGTTGTATGAGCTGTGCGATCTGCCGGCGATTGCCGCGTTGTGCAAGCCACGCGGGATTCTGCTGGCGGTCGACAACACCTGGGGCTCGGGCTATCTGTACCGGCCCCTGGCACTGGGCGCGGATATTTCCATCATGGCCCTGACCAAATACCTCGGCGGCCACAGCGACGTGATGATGGGCAGCGTGTGCACCACCACCGCCGCCTGGCCGGCGCTGGGCAGGATGAGCGATACCTTCGGCAATGCGGTGAGCGCCGACGATGCCTACCTGATCCTGCGCGGCGCGCGCACCCTGGCGTCGCGCCTGGATGTGCATGAACGCCAGGCCTTGCACATTGCCCAGTGGTTGCAGGCGCAACCGCAGGTCAAGCGGGTGTTCCATCCGGCGCTCCCCACCCATCCTGGGCACGCCCTGTGGCGCCGGGACTTCACCGGCAATAACGGCTTGTTATCGTTTGAGCTGGCGAAGGCTGACATCGGCTACCTCGAACGTTTTATCGATGGCTTGCAGCTGTTTGGCCTGGGCGCCTCGTGGGGCGGCTATGAAAGCCTGGTCACCGTGGTCGACACCCAAGACCGCGACAGTGCCACCGACCGTGGGTTGAACCCGGTGGTGCGGCTGCATATCGGCTTGGAAGATGTCGCGGCATTGCTTGAAGATCTGCAGCGCGGCTTTGCACGGGTCGGTGAACGGCTTGAAGGCTCACCGGCTTGACGTGCGTTCCATCACCGACAGGTTCTGTAATAAAAACGCCATCGCGCTGGGGCTTGAATAAGGGAAGGGCTATTTTGGTGCATCTCAATAAATAGAGTAGCCATGGATGAAATACCAACCCTTCAGCCGCACCTTGATTGCCACTGCCCTGGTGTTGACGGTCAGTGGCGTGCACGCCGCTTCCCAGGCCCCGGTGGCCGGTGAAAATGGCATGGTGGTCACCGCCCAGCATCTGGCCACTCAGGTCGGCGTGGAGGTGCTCAAGGCCGGCGGTAACGCGGTGGATGCGGCGGTGGCCGTGGGCTATGCGCTGGCAGTGGTGTACCCGGCGGCAGGCAACCTGGGCGGCGGCGGTTTCATGACCGTGCAGCTGGCGGACGGGCGCAAGACCTTCCTCGACTTTCGCGAAAAAGCCCCGCTGGCGGCCACGGCCGATATGTACCTGGACAAAGACGGCAATGTGGTCGAAGGCCTGAGCGCCAAGGGCCACCTGGCCGTCGGTGTACCTGGCACTGTCTCGGGCATGGAGTTGGCGCTGAGCAAGTACGGCACCCTCAAGCGCGCCCAGGTGATCGCGCCGGCGATCAAACTGGCGGAGAACGGCTTTGCCCTGGAGCAGGGCGATATTGACCTGCTGCACACCGCCACCGGCGAATTCGAGAAAGACCAGGATCTGCGCGGGATCTTCCTGCATAACGGCCAACCGATGCAGGTCGGCCAGAAACTGGTGCAGAAGGACCTGGCCAGGACCCTCAAGGAGATTTCCGCCAAGGGCAGCGATGGCTTCTATAAAGGCTGGGTCGCCAACGCCTTGGTGGAGTCGAGCCAGGCCGGCAAGGGCCTGATCACCCAGGCTGACCTGGACACCTACAAGACCCGCGAACTGGCGCCTATCGAGTGCGATTACCGTGGCTACCATGTGGTCTCGGCGCCGCCGCCAAGCTCTGGCGGCGTGGTGATCTGCCAGATCATGAACATCCTCGAAGGCTACCCGATGGCGGACCTGGGGTACCACTCGGCCCAGGGCTTGCACTACCAGATCGAAGCGATGCGCCACGCCTATGTAGACCGCAACAGCTACCTCGGCGACCCGGATTTCGTGAAGAACCCGATTGCGCATCTGCTGGATAAAAATTACGCGGCGAAACTGCGCGACGCGATCGAGCCACACAAGGCCGGGGACTCCCAGGCGATCAAGCCGGGTGTGTCGCCCCATGAAGGCAACAACACCACCCACTATTCCATCGTCGACACCTGGGGCAACGCCGTTTCCGTCACCTACACCCTCAATGACTGGTTTGGCGCGGGCGTGATGGCGAGCAAGACCGGGGTAATCCTCAACGATGAAATGGACGACTTCACCGTCAAGGTCGGCGTGCCGAACATGTACGGCCTGGTCCAGGGTGAAGCCAACGCCATTGCGCCGGGCAAGGCGCCGCTGTCGTCGATGAGCCCGACTATCGTGACCAAGGATGGCAAGACGGTGATGGTGGTGGGCACGCCAGGCGGCAGCCGCATTATCACCGCGACCTTGCTGACCATCCTCAATGTCATCGACTACAAGATGAACATCCAGGAGGCCGTGGATGCGCCGCGCTTCCACCAGCAGTGGATGCCGCAGACCACCAACCTTGAAACCTTCGCGGTCAGCCCGGACACCCAGAAGATCCTCGAGAGCTGGGGGCATAAATTCGCCGGTCCCCAGGACGCCAACCACCTGGCCGCGATCCTGGTGGGCGCGCCGGCCCTGGGTGGCAAGCCGGTGGGCAACAACCGCTTCTATGGCGCGAATGACCCGCGTCGCAACACGGGCCTGTCGTTGGGTTACTGAGGCCGACTCGCTCGCGCATGGAACATCTGCGGCATTTCGGGGCTCTATCCCAAGAGCCCCGAAAGGACCCCACCCCATGAAAGCGCTGAAAATCGCCACCTTCAACATCAACGGTATTCGTGCCCGTCTGCCCAACCTGCTGCAGTGGCTGGCCCGCGAGCAGCCGGACGTCGTCTGCCTGCAAGAACTCAAGGCGCCGGAAAGCCTGTTTCCCTATGCTGAGTTCGAAGCGGCCGGCTACGGCGCGATCTGCCTGGGCCAGGCCTCGTGGAACGGTGTGGCGATTCTGGCCAAGGACGCGCAACCGCTGGAAAGCCGGCGGGGCCTGCCCGGTGACGAGAGCGACCAGCAAAGCCGCTATATCGAGGCGGCCGTGCACGGCGTGCTGGTCGGCTGCCTGTACCTGCCCAACGGCAACCCGCAACCGGGGCCTAAATTCGACTACAAGCTAGCCTGGTTCGAACGCCTGATCGACTATGCCCAGGCGTTGCAAACCAGTGATCACCCGGTGGTGCTGGCCGGGGATTTCAATGTGGTGCCCACCGATCTGGATATCTATAACCCGCGCTCCTGGCTCAAGGATGCGCTGTTGCAACCCGAGAGCCGCGCCTGCTATCAACGCCTGCTTGACCGGGGCTGGACCGACTCAGTGCGTCATTTGTACCCCGAAGAGCGGGTGTATACGTTCTGGGACTATTTCCGCCAGCACTGGCAGAAAAATTCCGGCCTGCGCATCGACCACCTGCTGCTCAACCCGGCGCTCAAGCCCTATCTCAAGGACGCGGGCGTCGATGCATGGGTGCGTAACGAGGCGCATGCCAGCGACCACGCGCCGACCTGGATTCAGCTCGGCACGCGCAAAAAGCGTTAACCGACCGTTGTCGCCCCGAGCAAGCGCTCGACTGCGGCAAACGCGGCGTTCCGGCGCGCTTGCCAGTCTCCCCGGATCACCACCACAGGCTGTTGATGCGCGTGCAGCCAATCCAGGCTGGCCTGGAAGAACGCTCGGCGGTCGGCCAGGTCGGGTTGGCAGCGCTGGCCGTCGGCGCTCCATTCCACGTCTTCGGGCGACAACAGCAGATGCAGGTCGTAGTGACGGGCCAGCAGTTCGCTGTCGAGCCAGCTGGGGCAGTCGCCGAACAGGGTCTGGCTCCAGAGTGTGTTGGTCAGCAGGTGGGTGTCGAGGATCAGCAAATCAGGCTGCGCTGCGCGGGCGGCGTCTTCCCAGGCCAACTGGCCCTGGGCAATCGCCGGGATATCCGCCAGGCAGGTGTCGCGCTGGTGGTGGTCGATGAAATAGCGCACATATTCACCCACCATCAGCCCGCCGAAGTGCGCGTGCAGCTCAGCCGCCAGCCAACTTTTGCCGCTGGATTCAGGGCCTGCCAGTACCACCACTTTCATGCGTGCAACGCCGGGTCGGCGCGCCATTCACGCCAGCCTTGCACGGCAATCACGGTGAACAGTGCGTAGAGCGCGGCGGTGAGGTAGAGGCCTTTGTAGAGGAATAGCCCGACGAAAATCACATCCACCACGATCCACAGCGGCCAGCACTGCACGCGTTTTTGCGCCATCCACAACTGCGCTACCAGGCTGAAACCCGTCAGGGCCGCGTCGAGCCAGGGTTGAGCGGCGTCGGTCCAGTGGGCCATGGCGGCGCCGAGCAGCAGGCTGAACACCGCGCCGACGGCCAGGGCGGTCAAGATGGCCGGCCAGCCCAGGCTGCTGACCTGACGGCCTTGCTTGACCGTGCCGGCGCGGGTCCATTGCCACCAGCCGTAGACTTGCAGCACGGCGTAGACTCCCTGCAGCAGCATGTCGGAATACAGCTTCACCTCAAAGAACACCCAGGTGTAGAGCAACACCATCACCAGGCCGATAGGCCAGCACCAGGGATTTTGCTTGACCGTCAGCCACACAGCGATCACCCCCAGGGCGGCGGCGAACAGTTCAAGCCCGGACATGGCGGTTCCTTGGGAGAGTGGAGGAGGGCGCTGATTGTACCTACAGGTCATCCATCCTCAAACAGCGGAGGGCAAATGTGGCAATGGGCGGGTTCCCGAAGGCTGGGATCAGTCGCTGGTGGCGGTGACTGACACACTCCCATCGGGGCATAGGTATCTACACAACTCTGTAGCAGCAGCCTACGCTAACCACGATGCGAAGCGAGTCGCTCTTGATCTTGCTCTTGATCTAGGCGCCCCGTTAAACCACGCTGGCCGGAATCCGATAGTGATTTGGGGGGTAAACCGGCAGGGATGCCGGTTTAGCCGCCCCGCGCCATGGATGGCGCGTGGCGGCGGCCCCCCAAATCAATGTCGGATTACGGGCACACCGAGCCGGGGCGAGGTGCCGAGTGGTGGGGCAAGAGCGTTTTACTTACTTTTGCGCTTTTCAAAAGTGAGACGCCGTAAGGGCGGAACCCTAAGCCGCCGTTACCGCAGCAACGGATATGTACTCGCTCTGATCCAGCATCCTGGTCGGCTGTCAGGCCGCCATCGGGGGCAAGCCCCCTCCCACATTTGGAGCGCGGGGGGCAGTTAAAGAGGCTTCGGCTGCTGAGCCGTCACAGGTTTAGGGCCGCGCGAAAGTTGTGTAGATACCTATGGCCACGCGCCGCGTTCCTACAAAAAGCCTTAACTGACCCGCATTGGGACAAGCCCCCTGCGACAATTGATCTTCATTGTCTGTGAAAATCTTCATTCGCCACATTCGCTTCCAGCTTCTACCCTGAGTGCAAGCCCTCAGGAGTAGGAGCGCCCATGTACAAAGACCTGAAGTTTCCCGTCCTTATCGTGCACCGCGACATTAAGGCCGACACCGTTGCCGGTGACCGGGTTCGAGGCATCGCCAGGGAGTTGGAGCAGGAGGGCTTCAGTATCTTTTCCGCCGTGGACTATGCCGAAGGGCGACTGGTGGCGGCCACCCACCACGGCCTTGCCTGCATGCTGATCGCCGCCGAGGGCGCCGGGGAAAATACCCATTTGCTGCAAAACATGGTCGAGCTGATCCGCCTGGCGCGGGTGAGGGCGCCCAACCTGCCGATCTTCGCGCTGGGCGAGCAAGTCACCCTAGAAAACGCCCCGGCGGATGCCATGAGCGAACTCAACCAGTTGCGCGGCATCCTGTATCTGTTCGAAGACACCGTACCGTTTCTCGCGCGCCAGGTCGCGCGTGCGGCGCGCGCCTACCTCGATGGCTTGTTGCCGCCGTTCTTCAAGGCCCTGGTGCAACACACCGCCGACTCCAATTACTCCTGGCACACCCCGGGCCACGGCGGTGGCGTGGCGTATCGCAAAAGCCCGGTGGGGCAGGCGTTTCACCAGTTCTTCGGGGAAAATACGTTGCGTTCGGACTTGTCTGTCTCGGTCCCCGAGCTGGGCTCGCTGCTCGATCACACCGGACCGCTGGCGGAAGCCGAAGCCCGCGCGGCACGCAATTTTGGCGCTGACCACACGTTTTTCGTGATCAACGGCACCTCCACCGCCAACAAGATCGTCTGGCACTCCATGGTCGGTCGCGATGACCTGGTCCTGGTCGACCGCAATTGCCACAAGTCGGTACTGCATTCGATCATCATGACCGGCGCGATCCCGTTGTACCTGTGCCCGGAGCGCAACGAGCTGGGGATCATCGGCCCCATCCCCTTGAGCGAATTCAGCGCCGACTCGATCCGCGCCAAGATCGACGCCAGCCCTCTGACCCATGGACGCCCGGCGAAGGTAAAGCTGGCGGTGGTCACCAACTCCACCTACGACGGCCTGTGCTACAACGCCGAGCTGATCAAGCAGCAACTGGGTAACAGCGTCGAGGTGCTGCACTTCGATGAGGCCTGGTATGCCTACGCGGCGTTCCACGAGTTTTTCGCCGGGCGCTACGGCATGGGCACCTCGCGCACGCCGGACAGCCCGCTGGTGTTCACTACGCACTCCACCCACAAGCTGCTTGCGGCCTTCAGCCAGGCGTCGATGATTCACGTGCAGGACGGCGGTGCGCGGCAACTGGACCGTGACCGCTTCAACGAAGCGTTCATGATGCATATTTCCACCTCGCCGCAATACAGCATCATCGCCTCCCTGGACGTGGCCTCAGCGATGATGGAAGGCCCGGCGGGTCGCTCGCTGTTGCAGGAAATGTTCGATGAGGCCCTGAGTTTCCGCCGTGCGCTGGCCAACCTGCGTCAGCATATCGCCGCTGATGACTGGTGGTTTTCCATCTGGCAGCCGCCGTCGGTGGCCGGTATCGACCGGGTCGTCACCGCGGACTGGCTGCTGCACCCTCAGGATGACTGGCATGGTTTTGGCGACGTGGCTGAAGATTATGTGCTGCTGGACCCGATCAAAGTCACCCTGGTAATGCCTGGCCTCACCGCCGGTGGTGCCTTGAGCGATCGCGGGATTCCCGCCGCCGTGGTCAGCAAGTTTCTCTGGGAGCGCGGCCTGGTGGTGGAAAAGACCGGGCTGTATTCTTTCCTCGTGCTGTTTTCCATGGGCATTACCAAAGGCAAATGGAGTACCTTGCTCACCGAGTTGCTGGAATTCAAACGCAGCTATGATGCCAATACCAGCCTGGCCAGTTGCCTGCCCTCGGTATATGCCCAGGGGGCGATACGTTATCAGGGCTTGGGGTTGCGTGACCTGTGCGACCAGTTGCACAGTTGTTATCGCAGCAACGCGACGGCCAGGCATCTGAAGCGCATGTATACGGTGTTGCCGGAGATTGCGATGAAGCCGGCCGATGCCTACGACCAGTTGGTCAGGGGCGAAGTGGAAGCGGTATCCATCGATGCCTTGCCAGGACGCATCGCAGCCGTGATGCTGGTGCCGTATCCGCCGGGTATCCCGCTGATCATGCCGGGCGAGCGCTTTACCGAGTCAACCCGTTCGATCATCGACTATCTGGCGTTTGCCCGGACGTTCGATAGCAGTTTTCCCGGTTTTGTCGCCGATGTGCATGGGTTGCAACACGAAGATGACGGCAGTGGTCGTTGTTACACCGTCGATTGCATCAAAGGTTAAGGAACGTTATGCAAGCTGTCATGAACCCGAAGTATCCAGGGCTCAGTGTGCGAGTCGCCGACGAAGGCTTCGACGCTTACGTATGGGGCAACGACTTCAGTTTTGAGGTCAGTGCCTATGGTGTGCCGCAGATGGGCAAGCGGGTCGATCAATGGCCGGTGGAGCGCATCCTGCCGTACCGCAAGTGTTACGGCATCGACCCTGAAGAATTCGCCAGCTTTCGCAATGCGACTGACAGCGCGGTCTTCATGGCGTATCTGGATGATCGCGCGGTGGGCCACGTCGTGATCAGTACCAACTGGAACGGTTTTGCCCATGTCGACGAGCTGGCGGTGGCGCTGCCTGCGCGGCGTCACGGTGTCGCCAAGGCGCTGTTGGACGTGGCGCAGTTCTGGGCACGCAAGAAGAACCTGCCGGGCATGATGCTGGAAACCCAGAACAACAACCTCGGTGCCTGTCGCCTGTATGAACGTAGCGGGTACGTGATGGGGGGTATCGATCAACTGCGCTATCGCGGCATCGACCCGCAAACCCGCGAAGTGGCGATTTTCTGGTATCGGCTGTTCAAGAGCGAAGTCGAATCGATCTGAGACGGTGTAGCACGTCCGCTCGCGTCTACTGCGCCTTGGTGTCGTTGGACAGCAGGTTTTCGGCCTTTTGCGTGACGATCTCCAGCAGTGCATTCAGGGCCGGTGAAGCGGCCCCGTCCTGCAGGGTCAATGCATACAGGTTGACGCTGATCGGGGGTGATATCGGGCACACATCCAGCCCCGCGTCCCGCGCACCGAAGGCGGTGAACGGGTCGACCACCGCCAGGCCTTCTCCCGCCTCCACCATGCTGCGCATCATCTGGTACGTCTGTACCCGCGTCTGCACCACCGGCAGCGGGCGCAAAGCTAGCAGCTTGGCGTCCAGCAGACGGCTCAACGGGTCGTGGCCCTCCAGGCCAATCATCGACTGCCCCGCCAGATCCTGCAGCGCACTGTACTTCTGCTTGGGTTTCAGCCAGCCGTGGGGGGCGAGCAATTGGAGTTTGCCTTGGGCCAGCACGCGACTCTGAATGTGTGGGTGTTGCGGGTCATGCAGGCTCAGGCCCACATCGGTCTCATGCAGCAACAGGCGCCTGACGATCTCCCGGGTCGGCTGGCTCGACAGGTTGCACGGCGTATCCTGGAACCGTCGGCGCAGCAGGGCGATGCTCTGGGGTAGTAATTGGTTGGCCAGCGGTGGGGTGCACAGCACACGCAAGGTCGGCGCGTGATGGTGTTTCAAGCGGCTGGCCAGGCGCTGTATCGGCTCAAGCGCGTCGTACAGGGGGGCGATTTGCGCTTGCAGCTCCAGGGTTTCACGGGTGGCTTGCAGGCGCCCGCGGACACTGGCAAACAGCATGAAGCCCAATTGCAGTTCGGCATCCTTGAGCGTGGCGTCTACCTCGCCCACGGGGAGTTGCAACCACTCGGCGGCCGTGCCGAGGTGTCCGGTCTGCAAGATGGCCTGAATCACTTCGATATGACGTAAACGCATGGCCGGAGTCTATGTGCAGTGGGGTGGGGATTCAATGGCGCAGGTCCCCGTGCGCAAAAAAGACTGCACGGGTCGCCCCTGCCTATGGCGTTAAGCCAGGACCTCACTAGAATGAGGCGTCTGATCAGCAACGACCAATGCCGGGTACCCGGTACTTACAACAAAAACAGGTCTGGTCTCAAATGCCTCTACCCTCGACGCTTTTCGGGGTAACGGTCAAGCAATTCCTGGTCCTGGTGACCGTGGGGTGCCTGGCGGCTTACTTCTTCAATAATCACGATGAATACGCGCCGGAAAACCTCGCACTCGAAGCGTTTATCCGTTCCCAGGAACAGGTCGCCGAGCAGGTGGGCGCGGTGCTTGGTATGACGTTGATCAGGCAGGTGGAGGCGTATCCCGCTTACGACCGGTCGGGCTACAAGCGTTCGATGTATGCGGTGGAAGGGGAGAGAGGGCAGTTGGTGGTGACGCTCAAGCAAGGCGAGCAGGGCATTGAAGTAACGGAAATCCGCAGCCCGTAAGCATCCCCAGCCCAGTCGCGAGGACTGAGCAGGTGGACAGGGCGAAATCTTATGACACGAGAGAGGTCGGAGATTCGCGGACGATAATCGTGCCCGACTGGATCAATTTGAACTCATCACCTTCCAGTTTTTCTACACGGTCGCCAATGGCCAGCTTGTAGGAGGTGGTAGGCGCCGAGCCAGCCAGGTCGCCGTGCGCCGGGTTGGATTCCTGGAACTCATGCACCGAATATACGCGGCCTTCCGCGTCTCTGGCATGAAACTGTCCGACTAATACTGCTGCCATCTGTTTAGAACCTCTGGAGATAAACACTCGATTTGCGGTTCTGTAGACCGTCAGTGAGCGGGGTAGTTTACCTATAAGAAAAAAATACTATTCGTTTAAAGTTTCAGATGTTTCCTACGCGAGCGCGTGCGTGGCGACTTCTTGGGCATTCGCAAAACACTCTGGTGCACGCGCCGCGAAGCCTTTATAACTACTCGCTCCTTTAGTCACACGTCGGGAAACCTCAATGAGCAAGGTCTACACGATTGCCGTCCTGGTTGGCAGCCTGAGAAAAGAGTCGATCAACCGCAAGGTCGCCCTGGCATTGGCCGAACTGGCCCCCGCCAACCTCAAGTTGAATATTGTCGAGATCGGCGATCTGCCGCTCTACAACGAGGACATTGAAGGTGCGGCAGCGCCCGAAGCCTACAGTACTTTCCGCAAACAGGTGAGTTCATCCGACGCAGTGCTGTTCGTGACCCCGGAATACAACCGTTCCGTGCCCGCGCCGTTGAAGAATGCCATCGACGTAGGCTCCCGCCCTTATGGGCAGAGTGTCTGGGGCGCCAAGCCGGGGGCGATCATCAGCGTGTCGCCGGGCGCCATTGGAGGCTTTGGGGCCAACCATCACCTGCGCCAGTCTTTGGTGTTTCTGGATGTGTGGTGCATGCAAACGCCGGAAGCCTACCTGGGCGGCGCGGGCAGTGTGTTCGACGAGGCGGGCAAGCTATCGGAGAAGACCAGGCCGTTCCTGCAGGCATTTATCGATGCATTCGGCCAGTGGGTCGAAAAACAAAAGGGCTGAATTGACAAGGCGTGCTGATGTGGGAGGGAGCAGGCTCCCTCCCACAGGGCATCATCGTAGCCAGTTGGTGCGTGCCAGCTCGATCACTTCATCGCCACGCCCGCTCATCACGGCCTTGAGCATATACAGGCTGAACCCCTTGGCCTGTTCCAGCTTGATGCTCGGCGGCATCACCAGCTCTTGAGTCGCGGTGACCACATCCACCAGCACCGGGCCGTCGTGGGCCAGAGCGCGGCGCAGGGCCGGCTCCAGGTCTTCGGATTGCTCCACACGGATCCCCAGGATGCCCATGGCGTTGGACATGGCCGCAAAGTCCGGGTTTTTCAGCTCGGTTCCGGTGTCCAGGTAGCCTGCCGCCTTCATCTCCATCGCGACGAAACCCAGTGACGCGTTATTGAACACGATCAGTTTCACTGGCAGGTTCAATTGCGCCAGAGAAATGAAATCCCCCATCAACATGGTGAAACCGCCGTCGCCAGACATCGAGATCACCTGGCGCCCAGGGAATGCCGCCTGTGCGCCGATGGCCTGGGGCATGGCGTTGGCCATCGAACCGTGGTTGAACGAGCCGATCAGCCGGCGCTTGCCGTTCATTTTCAAATAGCGCGCGGCCCATACGGTCGGTGAGCCGACATCGGCGGTGAAGATCGCGTCGTCATCGGCCAGCTCGCTGAGCAGGCGTGCCACGTATTGGGGGTGGATCGGCCGATCTGCCTTGGACGGTTGCGCCAGGTCATCCAGACCCTGGCGGGCTTTTTCGTAATGCTTCAACGAGGTTTCGAGAAAGCTGCGATCCGTCTTGCGGGTCAGGCGTGGCAGCAACGCATCGAGGGTTTCACTGACATCGGCGGCGATGCCCAGGTCCAGGGTCGTACGTCGTCCCAGGGCCTGGGGGTCGCGGTCGACCTGAACGATCGTCGCGTCGGTCGGGTAGAACTGGCGGTAGGGGAAGTCCGTGCCGAGCATGATCAGGGTGTCGCAATCGAGCATGGCGTGGTAACCGGAGCTGAACCCGATCAGGCCGGTCATGCCGACGTCGAACGGGTTGTCCCACTCCACATGCTCCTTGCCGCGCAGCGCGTGCACCACCGGCGCGCCGAGGGCATCGGCCAGCGCGACCACTTGGTCATGGGCGCCGGCGCAACCGCTGCCGCACAACAGGGTGACTTTTTCACTGCGCTGGAGGATCTCGCTCAGCCGCTGCAGATCGGCCTCTGCCGGCAAGGTGCGCGGTGCATGCAGCGCCGGCCAGGGCTTGAGCTTGTCCTCCACTTCCAGCAGCGAGACATCCCCGGGGATCACCACCACCGCCACGCCCCGATTGAGGATCGCCGAACGCATGGCGCGATGCAGCACCTGGGGCATCTGCTCGGGGTTGCTCACCAGCTCGATAAAGTGGCTGCACTCCTTGAACAGCTCCTGGGGATGGGTTTCCTGGAAGTAGTTCAGGCCGATCTCCGAGGACGGAATTTGCGCGGCAATCGCCAGAACCGGCACATGGTTGCGATGGCAATCGAACAACCCATTGATCAAGTGCAGGTTACCCGGCCCGCAACTGCCGGCGCACACCGTCAGCTCACCGGTGGCAGCGGCTTCGGCGCCGGCAGCGAACGCGGCCACTTCTTCGTGGCGCACATGCATCCACTCGATGCTGTCCATGCTGCGCAGGGCGTCGGTGAGGCCATTGAGGCTGTCGCCGGTCAGACCCCAGATGCGCTTGATACCTGCCTGTTCAAGGGTGGTTGCCAACTGCTGGGCCAGGTTGATTTTCGCCATGAAGAACTCCAATCGTCAGTGAGATGAATAACTGCTGATCAGTAGAGGACAGTTCGATCACGGCGAATGCTCCGCCTCTAATGTGAAGATTGCGTCATGGCCGCGCGGTATTGGCGCGTGCGGCGAGCGAGGAACCATTGGTCACGCACCAGCGCCCACCAGGGAATGACGTTGAGGCTGGGCAGGCGGCCGCGGCTCAGGCGGCGCATCTGGTGGCGCACCACAGCCACCAGCGCAAGGGCCGCCAGTGTCTTGCGCTGCCAAGTGATCGGTTTGAGCTGCGGATTGAGCTCGCGACCGTCGCGCCAGTGTTTGATCAGTTGCGGTTCCAGGGTCAGGGCGGTGGCGATGCCGGCCATGGCGATGCCGCTGTCCAGTACGTGCTGCACGATGGCCAGACGACGGATGCCGCCGGTGACCATTACCGGCATCCGGGCGATGGTTGCCAGGTCTTTGGCGAATTCCAGGAAGTAGGCTTCGCGGGCCAGTGTGCGGCCATCGCGAGCGTCGCCTTGCATCGCGGGTGCCTCGTAGCTGCCGCCGGATAATTCGAGCAAGTCGATCGGCAATGCGTTGAGCATCTCGACCACCGCACGCGCATCGGCTTCATCGAAGCCGCCGCGCTGGAAGTCGGCCGAATTGAGTTTGACCGCCACGCAAAATGCCGGGCTGACGCTGGCGCGCACGGCGCGGATCACTTCCAGCAGCAGGCGCGCGCGGTTTTCTAGTGGGCCGCCCCAGCGGTCGGTGCGTTGGTTAGTCAAGGGCGACAGAAATTGGCTGAGCAAGTAACCATGGGCGCCATGGACCTGCACACCGGTAAATCCTGCTTTCTCGGCCAGGCGGGCACTGGTGGCGAAGCGTTTGATTACGTCTTGAATGTCGTCTTCGGTCATGGCCCTGGGTTGGGCGAACAGCTTCGAAAAGCCGCCGAGGTCCAAGGCGATGGCCGAGGGTGCCAGCGCTTGCTGGCCCAGGTTGGCCATGGTCTGGCGTCCTGGGTGGCTGAGCTGCATCCAGAAGTGCACAGCCTTGCTCCGTGCCACATCGGCCCACTCGCGAAAGCTGTCCAGGTGCTGCTCGTCCTCCAAGGCAACACCGCCTGGGCCGGTCAGGGCACGGCGGTCGATCATGACGTTACCGGTGAGCAGCAAGCCGGGTTCACCCTCGGCCCAGGTCGTGTACAGCTGCTTCAATTCACGGGAGGGTGCCTGATTGAAATCGGCCATGTTTTCTTCCATCGCTGCCTTGGCAATGCGGTTGGAAATAACCTGGCCGTTGGGCAGTTGCAAGGCTTCAAAGGGTGACATGGATTGACTCCTGAGCGGGGGAGGCCTCAGGCTATGCTTAAAGTTAACTTTAATGTCAAGCGGGCGTTTCGATGAATATTGGTGAGCTGGTAAAACAGAGCGGGTTGGCGGCGTCGCGTATCCGCTTTTACGAGGCCGAGGGCTTGATCAGCCAGGTGGGACGCCAAGCCAATGGGTATCGGCGTTATGCACCCGAGGCGCTGCAGACGCTGCAATTGATCCAGAGCGCGCAACAGGCCGGGTTTACCCTGCAGGAACTCAAGGCATTGATGCCGGCGCCGGGGGAGCACAGGCGCGATGAGTTGATCGAGGCGTTGGAGCGCAAAGTGGCCCAGATCGAGGTGATGCAGGCGCAGTTGGCCCACAGCAAGGCGCAATTATCAGGCGTGATCGATGCGGTGCGGGCGCAGCCAGACGATGTACCGTGCTCCATGGGGCAGAAGCAAGTGCTGGCGTCGATTAAACTGCAATCTTGAAGTCGCTGAATAGCCAAGGTGGGAGGGGGCTTGCCTCCGATGACGGTGTGTCAGTCCCGCCTAAGCTGGCTGATCCACCGCCATCGGGGGCAAGCCCCCTCCCACATGTTTAACCGTGTTCGGCTGGCTATATATGGGTTGCTATTTATTCCGACGTCGTGCGCCCGCCGCAAAATCTGCCGGATGTACGCAGATCCAAATGTGGGAGGGGGCTTGCCCCCGATGACGGTGTGTCAGTCCCGCCTAAGCTGGCTGATCCACCGCAATCAGGAGCAAACCCCCTCCCACATTTTTTACTCAGCGGCGTCGGAATAGCGGTAGCGGCTCATCCGTTGCAGCCTGGTACGTCACCGAAAAGTCTTTAAGGCTTTCCAGCGCTTCGTACGGGTCTTTGTCGGGGCGCAAGGCGAAGGCATCGAAGCCGCAGCGGCGCAGGTAGAACAGCTGGTCGCGCAGCACGTCGCCAATCGCCCGCAGTTCGCCCTTGTAACCATAGCGATCACGCAGCAGGCGGGCGTTGGAGTAGTTGCGTCCGTCGGTGAAGGCTGGGAAGTTCAGGGCGATGACTTGGAAATGCTCCACGTCATCACCGATCTCTTCGGCTTCTTCATCGGCGTCCAGCCACACGCCCAGGCCGCCGTCGCGGGCCTTGAGGGCATGGCCGTGTTCGCGCCACAGGGCCAATGGGACGATCAGGTCGTCGCAGTTGGAAATGCCGTCGAAGCTTGCGTCCTTGGGCAGCAGGTGCCAGGTTTCGTCGACGACTTCGTTGTGCTTAATGATTCGCTGCATAGACGCGCTCCTTGAACAGGTCAATGCCGATGCGCTGGTAGGTGTCGATGAAACGCTCATCTTCGGTGCGCTGTTCGATGTACACGTCGATCAGCTTGCCGATCACCTCGGGCATGGCTTCCTGGGCGAAGGACGGGCCAAGGATCTTGCCCAGGCTCGCATCACGGTTGGCGCTGCCACCCAGGGACACTTGGTAGAATTCTTCGCCTTTCTTGTCCACGCCCAGGATGCCGATGTGGCCGACATGGTGGTGGCCACAGGCGTTCATGCACCCGGAGATGTTCAGGTCCAGCTCGCCGATGTCGAACAGGTAGTCCAGGTCGTCGAAACGGCGCTGGATCGATTCGGCGATCGGGATCGACTTGGCGTTGGCCAGGGAGCAGAAGTCGCCGCCCGGGCAGCAGATGATGTCGGTCAACAGCCCGATGTTCGGCGTGGCGAAACCGCCTTCGCGCAGTTCGCCCCACAGGGTGAACAGTTGGCTCTGCTCGACGTCCGCGAGAATGATGTTCTGCTCATGGGAGGTGCGCAGCTGGCCGAAGCTGTAGCGGTCGGCCAGGTCGGCGACGGCGTCCAGCTGCTTGTCGGTGATGTCGCCTGGTGCCACGCCGGTGGGTTTGAGCGACAGGGTCACCGCCACATAGCCCGGTTGTTTATGCGCCAGGGTATTGCGCGTGCGCCAGCGGGCGAAGCCCGGATGCTGCTGGTCGAGCGCCGCGAGCTCGGCGTCCTGATTGCTCAGGGTTTTGTATTGGGGGTCGACGAAGTGCTTGGCCACGCGCTGCACTTCGGCTTCGGTCAAGGTCGTCTGGCCGCCGCGCAGGTGTTCCATCTCGGCGTCGACTTTCTGCGCGAACACCTCAGGGGTCAGCGCCTTGACCAGGATTTTGATCCGGGCCTTGTACTTGTTGTCGCGGCGACCATAACGGTTGTAAACCCGCAGGATCGCGTCGAGGTAGCTCAGCAGGTCCTGCCACGGCAGGAACTCGTTGATGAAGGCGCCGACCACCGGGGTACGCCCCAGGCCGCCACCCACCAACACCCGGAAACCCAGCTCGCCGGCGGCGTTATGCACCGGCTCCAGGCCGATGTCGTGCACTTCGATGGCAGCGCGGTCCGACGTCGAGCCATTGATGGCGATCTTGAACTTGCGCGGCAGGTAGGCGAATTCGGGGTGGAAGGTGGTCCATTGACGCACGATTTCACACCAGGGACGCGGATCGATCACTTCATCGAAGGCGACGCCGGCGAATTGGTCGGTGGTCACGTTGCGCAGGCAGTTACCGCTGGTCTGAATGGCGTGCATCTGCACGGTCGCCAGTTCAGCGAGGATGTCCGGCACGTCCTCCAGCGCCGGCCAGTTGAACTGCACGTTCTGGCGGGTACTGATGTGGGCGTAGCCTTTGTCGAAGTCGCGGGCGATCTTGGCCATCATGCGCGTCTGGCGCGAGGTCAGCTGGCCATAGGGCACAGCCACCCGCAGCATCGGCGCAAAGCGCTGAACATAAAGGCCATTTTGCAGGCGCAGAGGGCGGAACTCTTCTTCGCTCAGTTCACCTGCTAAGTAGCGTCGGGTCTGATCACGGAACTGCTTGACGCGGTCCTCGATGATGCGCTGATCGTATTCGTCGTATACGTACATATAGGTCCTGTTCTCGGCAAATCTGCGCGCACGGCCGCGCACTCCCAACGGAGCCGGCGCACGATACCAGTTTGCGTTTATGCGCAAAAGTGATGTTTGAGTATATGCACATAACCAAAATGACTAATGAGAAGGGTTGTTGCGATATCCACATTTGTCATAGGGGCAAGTCTGGTCTTTACTGTGTCGAGTCTTAGGGCAATCACCTATAAAACCGACAAGAGGCGATGCGATGAGCAATTCGACAAAAATACGTAAACCCGACAGCACCGTGGATGCCTGGGCGATTCTGTTCCTGATCATCCTTGTGGTGGGCACCGCTGTGTTCTGGGTCAGCCACCAGTAAGTCATCCCTTCAGCTTGCAGTCCTTGCCGCCTCGGCCGGCTTCATACCCCGGCCAGGTGCAGCACCAGCTTGACAATGCCAAACAGCGTCAACGCAAACACTGCCGTGAATACAATACCCATTATCACGAAGTGGCTCGGCTTGCCGTGGGTGAAGTCGCGGGCGCGGTTCTTGCCGCTTTGCACGCCAAAGGCGGCGGCCAAGACGCTGTGGAGCATCTGCCAGAACGTGGGCGGTTTGTGCTGTGGGTCGTCCATGGATCCCTCGAAATGAAGTGCGACTGAATCAGGTGCTTCAAAGCATAGTCCAGCCCCTGGGCTGTGGCGGGCCATATAGCTCACTACCGCCTTCGCGGTGGCTAGTAATGGTGTGCTGTCACTCTACTTCCCAGAGAGAGACACCATGACCATTACAACTGTGCCTGTGCACCACATTACCGAAAGCCTGCATGGCAAACTCCTGAAAAAATCGCTGCCTCAATGGCTGTTGAACGCCCCGTCTGCGCGGCGTGCCGAGCTCAAGCACACCGATGCGGTGTTACCCCTGGCCTATCTGGACGCCACCTCCGCGCAACGCAAGCAGCTACATGACTATTTCACCGCGAGCTTCACCGCGCAAACGACGCTCGACAAGACCATGGCCGACTTGCAGAGCATCGACGCCTTCGCCGAGTCCTTGCTGCTCAAGGCGCTGAACGATCAGTACGGCGTGGTGCTGGACGTACGCAAAACATGGATCAGCCTAAGAAAAACCACGAAAGCGGGTTATATAGAGCTGGGAAATTTTGAGTTCCTGAAGCTTAGCTTGCTGGAAGCGACGAAACATAACTTTGAAGTCTCTGAAGCCGCAGAGGGTGCATTTCATCATTCCTCCGGTTTCATGGAACAGGGCGCGACGCCCGATACCTTTACCCAAGTGACCGTCAACCTCGAGGTTCATCAGTTCTTGACGCTCTGCCGGACGCTGGATGTCGGTGCGAAGTATCAAACCCATATCAAGGCATTTCTCCAACCCACCGATCTCATGAAGGCCGCCACACTGCGCCGGCAGTTCATTGCGAACCAGAGGGCAACGATGCGCGCCGCCGCCGAGCTGGCTCTGCTGCAAAAAGACATCGATGTCGAGGAGCATGCAATGGTGCTGTCGGTGATTGATGGTGAGGTGTTCCCGCAATTGCGAGGGCAACCCGTCTGGTTTTGCGACCTGGGTCTCATGAAGCGCCGCTTGACTGGCTGCGTGGTGTTTATGCCGTGCCAGAAATATCGTTATGCGAAGGGATGTATCGTCTATGTCCCGCATGATCAGACGCATTCCATGAAAAGCTTTACCTTTCGCGAGATGGAGGCGTACTTCAAGGAGCGATTCACTGCTGCGGATACCTCGTCCCCTGAGGCGGCAAGCCCGACCACTTACCAGAAATTCCTCAGTCGGTTCGTGCCGTATAGCGATCATCCCTACTATTTCGGCCAGTTCACCAAGGACGGCGAGACCACGCGGGCCAGAAAATTCGCGTCCATAGCGCCACCTGCCAGTAAGGTGCTGGATGTGCTCACGCCATTCCCTATTGGCCTCACCAATCCAGCCCCTTTGCCGAAGCCCCCGCAACAGGTGGAGGAGGACCCCTATCTGAATGTCGCACCGTACCGACAAAAGGGGCAAGGGCTCTGGGGGGATAACCTCGACCTGTGGGGCTACCTGTTTGACTGCAGTTGCACTCAGAGCATCAACGACGCGGCGGCGCATGCGGTGCCTACCGCAGAGGTCGATGCCAAGGTGCGCGCGCAGAGAATCGCCAGTTGGCTGAATATCGGCTTTTTCGCCGCGACCTTCTTCGCAGGCTTTGTGCCGGTACTGGGCGAAATCGTGCTGGCCTTTATGGCTGGACAGCTTCTGTACGAGGCGTTTGAAGGGAGCATCGAATGGGCGGAAGGCGATCGTAAGGCCGCCAAGGCGCACCTGATCGACCTGGCGGAAAACCTCGCGCTGATTGCTCTGTTGCACGTTGCCGGCAAGGGGGTAGGCAAGCTGCTGGCGATCAAGCCCTCGACCGTCATCGAGGACCTGCACCCGGTCAAACTGCCCAATGGTCAGACCCGGTTGTGGAAGCCCGATCTGTCGCCTTACAAAAGCGTCGTGAGGTTGCCTGACGGCGCTCGTCCCAATGCTTTGGGACAATACGAAATCAACGGCAAGACCTACGTCCGGTTGAATAGCGATTTGTACGAACAGGCCCTCGACCCAACCGTCAACAAATGGCGGATCAAGCATCCCGATGACCCTGAGGCGTACCAGCCCATTCTGGAACACAACAAGGCCGGCGCCTGGCGGCACATGCATGAGCGCCCATTGGAGTGGGACCGTCTGACGCTGCTGCGCCGGCTCGGCCACCGTACCGAAGAGTTCTCCGACGAGGTATTGCGCACCATTGGCCAAGTCAGTGGCGTTGAGGACGCGGTGTTGCGCAAAGTCCATGTGGACGGCTTGCCCATTCCAGCGGCACTGGATGAAACGCTGGAGCAGTTCAGTGTCGACCAGCAGGTCGGCGAGGTGATCGAGCAAATCCGTCGCGGTTTCGGGTCAGGCAGTCGCTTCGAGTATGTGTTGCCGCTGATAACAGAACTGCCGCACTGGCCGGAAGGCCGGATATTGGAAGTGTTCAACGGGCCTGAGCCCTGGGGCGCGTCCCAGCGCTATGGTGTGACACCGTCAACGAGTAACGCGGGTGTAAGCATCAAGCTCACCCGTGGCGAGGTACGAGCCGGCAAGCTGGGCGAGAAGGTGCTGTCCCGGATGAGCGCGGACGAAATCGACCGCCTGCTGGGGAGTGCGTCGGGTTGGAACGGGCTGACCCGAGAAGAAGAGTTCAACAAGCGCCTGGCGGACCATGCGCTGAAGAGGCAGCGTGCGCTGTTCGATAGCCTGTGGCAATCAAGGATGCCGACGGTGCCCGACACCAGCGTACTGGGCCGACGCTACCCATCTTTACCGCGTCAGGCCTTGAACGAGGTGATGGACGCCGCCACCCAGAGCGAGCGCAATCGCTTGAATAAGGGCAGGGTGCCGACGCGCCTGGATGACCTGGCGCGCATTCACCTGCAACAGCATCGCCTGAACCGCGCTATCGCCGGCCTGCACCGCGAGAATCTAGCGAGCCTGGACAGCGACCGCCTGGCCTTGCACTGCCTGGAGCTGCTGCCGGGCTGGCCGGGAGGGTTGCGGCTGGAACTGCGCGGCGACACCTTTCGCGGGCCGCTGCTGGACAGTATCGGCGCAGAGGACGCCGCGATGCGTAAATACCTGGTCAAGGAAGGCGACAGCTTCCAGGCGCATGATGAACAAGGCGAGGCCATGCATAGCGTCTTGCCCACCAGCCGCAACTTCTATCAATCGATCCTGCATGCCTTGCCAGATGAATTCCGTAATGGGATAGGTATTCCATCGACCGGTCAGGATGGCCTGTTGAAGCAGACGCTAGTCAACTATGCGAGCAGCCATCGCAGCGAAATGGCGGGTATTCTCGGACAACGGGCGCCCCGGTCGCGACCGTCCCTGCGCCTGCCGGGCGGCCGCCTGGGGTATGAGTTGTCGGGGAGGGGAGCGGCGGCAGGCGATATTGATCGCTTGGTCACGCGGGTGCGAGATATCTACCCAAATGTGTCTGACCCCATAGCCAGGCTTTTTGTGGACAGACACCTGGCCAGCGGTGAACACCCGCAACAGATTTTCAACCTGTTGGCCAATCGCCAGCGAGAAATCGATGGCTTGCGCAATGCCCTTGAACCCTGGGCGGGAAGTGACCTGGATCGTCTACGAGTGGCTGGCAACGTCATCGACTGTTGGCGCAATGGCCTGAATCGTGGCGGCGCTCCTTTCAGCAGCTTGAGCCTATTCGGTGAGTCAAGGTTACCCCCATTGAACGCCGATTTTTCCCATGTGCGTACTTTGAATATGTCGGGTGCGGCGCTGCTTGACGCCCAGGGAACGGCGCTTATCCGCCAGTTCCCGAATGTGCGACGCCTTGAGCTACACGTCGACGCCTCCACCCGCAATGCGATCGCCGAACGGCTGGCGAGCTTGTCGGATATCACTGAGCTGGTATTCACGGACCTGGAATCCTCCAGGCCTTCGTCCTCGCCCGTCGTCCCTGATGAAGTATTGCAATCGATCAATCGCATGACGCAACTTGAACAGCTGTCCCTGTCAGGCGGCATGGACCGGTTGGATGTCGGCGGCCTGGTAAACCTGCGCAGCCTGCATGTGTCCGGATCGCTGGCGACCTGGCCGGAAGGTGTCCTCGGGCTTGAGCACCTGGGCAGCCTCAACCTGGCGTCCACACCGATCACCTCCATACCGCCGCAGATGTTCACCGGCCATGAGAACCTATGGCGCGGGCTGCGGATGAACTGGGGGCAGTTTGAACAGCAGGCATTCATTCAGGCCTATGAACACGTGCGTGACAACACAGCGCATCTTGTGGATGAAGAGGCCATGGTTCGGTCGTACGTAGAGGGCTCACTGTTCTACATGACGGGCGGTGATGCGGCCACACTCTTCAACGTTCTTGAGGCATTCAGACTGCAGCGGGTACCCGCCATTGAACAGCTCGATCGGCTTAACGCCTTACGCGACGAGCAACGTAATTTGACCCAGGAGGTGCAGCAGTGGTCGACGCGCACTCCGGTTGACCCGGATAACTGGGCAGACTCGTTTAATCGTCAACAGGCTGCGGATCGCATACTCGTCTCCTGGCAAGAGGGCCTGGGCCAGCGTCTGGCGCCGGGTACAAGACCGGTGCCGTCTACACAGACCGCTACGCCAGAGATGCGCCTCGACCTTTCAGGCGGTGGATTGGTCGATTTACCGTCGTTACCGGCAGCCGGCTTTTCCCATGTACGTGTCTTGAACCTGGCAGGCGTGCGAGTACCGCTCACGGAGCTTGAGACCTTTCTGGGGCGGTTCAGCCAAGTGGAGCACTTGGACCTTGCCAATAACGACCTGACTAGCCTGCCTTCAACCCTGACTGAGATGACGTCCCTGCGTTCCCTGGATTTTTCCCGCAACCTGTTGCACGTCACCCCCACGATCCAGGCCCGCTTGAATAGTCTGACGAACCTGACCTCTCTGAATCTGCAATTTAACCCCGTCCGAACGCTGGATATCAGCCGTCTCCCGCAGTTGACGACCCTCGACCTGGGGCACACAGCCATTCGTGATTGGCCTGTGGGCGCGTTGCAGTCGACTTCCCTGCAGCAACTAGACCTGAGCCATAGCGCGATAACCACGATTCCCAAGGCGGCGTTGACCGGCCATGACCCGTTGCTGTCCAACTTGAACCTGCGCGGCTGTCGTCTTACGGCGGCTACCGTGGCGCAGGTACAGACGATCGGCCAACGCCTGGGAAGCGAGAGCCCGCTGGGCATTTCCCGTGTGTTTCTGGAGCAAGGCAGAACGGGCGGCGTTCCTGAGTACTTCCCTGAGGGCGTTGAACAAAATCCTGGCCTTCTGTTTCCGCTGCCCTTATCGGTTGAGGGCGCAGCGGCGCCGATGACTGCCGCGGCGCGCATGCAGCGCCTGGACCCAAGCCTGGACACCGCGCAGGCCGTGGCGCGCATCGACGCGTTGAGCAGCGATGGGCTGAGTGCGATTGAAATAGAGGATCGCCTAGTGGAGTGGGAGGGGCAGCACCGCCAATGGGTCGAGGCTTTGAATGAATGGATCGATATTCGCGGTATCCGTGACAACGGGCGCTGGATCAACGCCCTCGACCGGCACCGGGCGGCAGGACGGATGCTGTCCAGCTGGCGCTATTGCCTTCGCGAAGGGCTGCCGGTACCGGCGCCGCAAGGCCTGCGCCAATTGACTCTGTCCGGGCTGACGCTGGGGGATTTGCCGGCGCTACCCAGCCTGCTCCCCCATGTCCGCGATCTAGACCTGAGCGGGGTCAGGATTACGGATCAAGGGTCCAATGAGTTTCTGCGCACGTTTCGCCATATCGACACCTTGACCCTGGGCAACAACGACCTGACGGTATTGTCCGATGCCGTGAGTGAATTTCGTTCGCTGCGGCATCTGGACGCTGCCCGTAATAACTTGCGAGACGCGCCGGCGCTGCGCCGACAACTGCTTAATATGCCCCTGTTGGAAAGCTTGAACCTGAATGAAAACCTGCTGCCCGAGCTGGATGTGAGCGGTATGTCGCAGGTGCAAACCTTGAACCTGAGCGACAACGTATTGACCGAGTGGCCGGCGGGCGTGCTTCAGGCGCCGCGCTTACGCTCGTTGAACCTGCGTAACAACCGGATAGAGGTCATCCCACCCGAGGCCCTTAGCCTCAGGCATCAGGCGTTGATGGCCGGCACCGACCTGTACGACAACCTGCTGCTTGAGGATGAGTTCGAAGCTTTGCGAACGCATCTGCTGCGCACCGGCAATGGCCTGGGCTTTACCCTCGAGGACATCGAAGAAATGATCGCAGGCTATCATTCTGAAGAGTCCGAAAGCTCCGATGAGCAGTCGGATTTCGATGAGCACCCGGAAATCGAACCCCCCCAAGTGCAGCGAGACCGCTGGTTCGCCGACGTGGCTGAGGGTTCGGAGCGGGAGCAAGCCTGGGACGAACTACGGGCCGAGCCTGACAGCGCTGCCTTTTTCTTCACCTTGTCGCAATTGCGCAATACCCGGGATTTCCAGCGCAATCCGGCGGATATGACAACGCGGGTGTGGCGGGTCCTGGATGCGCTCTATGCAAACCGCTCTCTGCGCTCGGACGTATTTGCCAGGGCAAGTGCGGCACAGGTCAGGGTGACATGCGGCGATGGTCGAATTCTGGTGTTCAACGACCTTGAAACGGCTGTCTATGAGTTCAACGTGCGCAGTAGCGTGACGCCTGCGCAGGAAGGTAGCGAATTGTTCCGGTTGGCCAGGCGCATGAGCCGCCTTGATGCCGTCGAGAGGCATGCCGAAGAGGCCATTCGCGGGCGGCCAGGCGCCGACCCAGCGGAAATTCGCCTGGCTTACCGTATTGGATTGGCCCAGCGTCTGGATCTGCCGAGCCAACCCCATGGCATGATCTATACAAACGTCGCCAACGTGACCTCGGCGGCCCTGGATACTGCGTATGACAGCATCATTGAAAACGAAGGCCGCGATGCCTTTGTCCAGAGCCTGGTTGAACGCACCTACTGGGTGGACTACTTGAGAAGGACGTACGCTGTCGAGTTCAGGGCCTTGGCCGACGACATCGCCACACAAATCGACGCCCTGGATGATCGTTACCCCGACGCAGGCGCGCACTATTTACGTGAGTATGCAGAGTTGGGCCGCAAGCGGGCTGAACAGGAAACCGCCCTGGCCATTGAGCTGACCGCGAGGGAACGCACCCGGCTGGGTCTGTAGGGCGCACGTCCGTGCAGGGGCTCGACAAGCCCCTGCACGGACGCAAGAGCCTATCAGTTGTCGTAGCCCAGGTTCGGCGCCAGCCAGCGCTCGGTCACGCTCAGGTCCTGGCCCTTGCGCGCGGTGTAGCTCAGCACCTGGTCCTTGTCGACCTTGCCGACGGCAAAGTACTGCGCCTGTGGGTGGGCGAAGTACCAGCCACTGACGGCTGCCGCCGGGAACATCGCATAGTGCTCGGTGAGGAACACGCCGCTGCGGCCGGCCTGCATTTCCCGGGCCTCGGGGTCGAGCAGTTGGAACAACTGGGCCTTCTCGGTGTGGTCCGGGCACGCCGGGTAGCCTGGGGCAGGGCGGATGCCGCTGTATTGCTCCTTGATCAGCGCTTCGTTGTCCAGCTGTTCGTCCTTGGCGTAGCCCCAGTGTTCTTTACGCACTTGCTGGTGCAACCACTCGGCGCAGGCTTCGGCCAGGCGGTCGGCGAGGGCCTTGACCATGATCGAGTTGTAGTCGTCGCCGGCGTCCTGATAGGCCTTGGCGACCTCTTCGGCGCCGATGCCGGCGGTAGTGATGAAACCACCGATGTAGTCGGTCACGCCGCTGTCCTTGGGCGCGACAAAGTCGGCCAGGGAGAAATTCGGCTTGCCGTCGGTCTTGATGATCTGCTGGCGCAGATGATGCAGCCGCGCAATCGGCTGGCCGTCTTCGCCATAGACTTCCAGGTCATCGTCCTGCACCTGGTTGGTCGGCCAGAAGCCGAACACCGCGCGGGCGCTGATGAGTTTTTCATCGATCAACTTCCTGAGCATTTCCCGGGCATCGGCATACAGCGCGGTGGCCGCTTCACCCACCACTTCATCGGTGAGGATGCGTGGGAATTTGCCGGCCAGGTCCCAGGAAATGAAGAACGGCGTCCAGTCGATGTACTCGGCCAGCACGTTGAGGTCGATATTCTCCAGTACCCTGGTGCCGGTAAAGGTCGGCTTGACCGGGGTGTACGTGCTCCAGTCGAACTGCGGCTTCTTGGCAATCGCCGCCGGGTAGCTCAGGCGTTCGGTGCGGGCGCTGCGGTTGGCGGTGCGCTCGCGTACGTCGATGTATTCCAGGCGGGTTTTCTCGACGAAACCGGCTTTCAATTCCTTGGACAGTAACTGCGTGGCCACGCCCACGGCACGCGAGGCGTCGGTCACGTAGATCACCGCGTCATTGCTGTACTTGGGCTCGATTTTCACTGCCGTGTGCGCCTTGGAGGTGGTTGCGCCACCGATCATCAGTGGCAGGTGGAAATCCTGGCGCTGCATCTCGCGGGCCACGTGTACCATCTCGTCCAGGGACGGAGTGATCAAGCCGGACAGGCCGATGATGTCGCACTTCTGTTCCTTGGCAACCTGCAGGATCTTTTCTGCCGGGACCATCACGCCGAGGTCGACGATGTCATAGCCGTTGCACCCCAGCACCACGCCGACGATATTCTTGCCGATGTCGTGCACGTCGCCCTTGACCGTGGCCATCAGGATTTTGCCCTTGGCCTCGGGTTTGTCGCCCTTCTCCAGCTCGATAAAGGGAATCAGATGGGCCACGGCCTGCTTCATCACGCGGGCGGACTTGACCACCTGGGGCAGGAACATTTTGCCGGCGCCGAACAGGTCACCGACGATGTTCATCCCGGACATCAGCGGGCCTTCGATCACCTCGATCGGACGCGCGAACGACAGTCGCGACTCTTCGGTGTCTTCGACAATGTGCGTGGTAATGCCCTTGACCAGCGCGTGTTCCAGGCGCTTGTTCACCGGCCAGCCACGCCACTCTTCGGTCTCGGCCTCCTTGACGCTGCCGTCGCCCTTGTACTTGTCGGCGATGGCGAGCAGGGCGTCGGTGCCGTCCGGGGTGCGGTTGAGCACCACGTCTTCCACCGCATCGCGCAGCTCGGCCGGGATCTGGTCGTAGATCTCCAGTTGGCCGGCGTTGACGATACCCATGGTCAGCCCGTTGCGGATCGCATACAGCAGGAACACCGAGTGGATCGCCTCGCGCACCGGGTTGTTGCCACGGAATGAAAACGACACGTTGGACACGCCACCGGAGGTCAGCGCATAGGGCAACTCGTCGCGGATGTAGGCGCAGGCGTTGATGAAGTCGACGGCGTAGTTGTTGTGCTCTTCGATGCCGGTGGCGACCGCGAAGATGTTCGGGTCGAAGATGATGTCTTCCGGCGGGAAGCCCACTTCATTGACCAGGATGTCATAGGAGCGTTTGCAGATTTCCTTCTTGCGCGCTTCGGTGTCGGCCTGGCCGGCTTCGTCGAACGCCATCACCACCACGGCTGCGCCATAGCGCTTGCACAGCTTGGCGTGGTGAATGAACTGCTCCACACCTTCCTTCATGCTGATGGAGTTGACGATGCCCTTGCCCTGGATGCACTTGAGGCCGGCTTCGATCACTTCCCATTTGGAGGAGTCGATCATGATCGGCACGCGCGAGATGTCCGGTTCGCCGGCGATCAGATTGAGGAAGGTCACCATGGCCTTCTTCGAATCGAGCATGCCCTCGTCCATGTTGATGTCGATCACCTGGGCGCCGGCTTCCACCTGCTGCAGGGCGACTTCCAGGGCTTCGGTGTAGTTGTCTTCACGGATCAGCCGGGCGAACTTGGCGGAACCGGTGATGTTGGTGCGCTCGCCGACGTTGACGAACAACGAGCTGCGATCGATGGTGAACGGCTCCAGGCCGGACAGGCGGCAGGCCTTGGGAATGTCCGGGATCGAGCGCGGCGCATAACCGGCCACGGCCTTGGCGATGGCTTCGATATGCCCCGGCGTGGTGCCGCAGCAGCCACCGACGATATTGAGGAAGCCGCTCTGGGCGAACTCTTCGATGACCTTGGCCGTTTCCGAGGGCAGTTCGTCGTACTCGCCGAACTCGTTGGGCAGGCCGGCGTTAGGGTGCGCGGAAACGTGGGTATTGGCCTTGTTCGACAATTCTTCCAGGTACGGGCGCAATTCGCTGGCGCCGAGCGCGCAGTTCAAGCCCACCGAAATCGGCTTGGCGTGGGCTACGGAGTTCCAGAACGCCTCGGTGGTCTGGCCGGACAAGGTGCGCCCGGAGGCATCGGTGATGGTGCCGGAAATCATGATCGGCAGCTCTACGCCGAGTTCCTCGAACACTCCTTGCACGGCGAAGATCGCGGCTTTGGCGTTAAGGGTGTCGAAGATCGTTTCGATCAGGATCAGGTCGGCGCCGCCTTCGATCAGGCCCTTGGTGGCCTCGGTGTAGTTTTCCACCAATTGATCGAAGGTCACGTTGCGGTAGCCGGGGTTGTTCACGTCCGGCGACAGCGAGCAGGTGCGGCTGGTTGGGCCGAGAACGCCGGCGACGAAGCGCGGCTTGGCCGGGTTCTCGAGGGTCTTGGCGTCGGCCACTTTACGTGCCAGGCGCGCGCCTTCCACGTTTAATTCATAGGCCAGCTCTTCCATGCCGTAGTCGGCCATGGAAATGCGCGTGGCGTTGAAGGTGTTGGTTTCAAGGATGTCGGCACCGGCATCCAGGTAGGCCTTTTCAATTCCGCCAATCACGTCAGAGCGGGTGAGCACCAGCAAGTCATTATTGCCCTTGACGTCGCTTGGCCAGTCGGCGAAGCGTTTGCCGCGGTAGTCCTGTTCCTCGAGCTTATAGCTCTGGATCATCGTGCCCATGCCGCCGTCAAGGATCAGGATGCGTTCCTTGAGGGCTTGGTGGAGGGCTTGCAGACGAGCGCTACGATCGGACATGGGACTACTCTAAGTCAGGCATTACGGAGGGCGTGGATCATAGCAAACCTGTGCGCTTTTGGAGCATGCCCGGGTTTTGCATGAATATCGCTCATGTTGATCGCGCGTCGAAGGCGGTCTATGTGCTGACGACGTCTTTTAGTGTCCACGCACGCCGACCGAGCTGAACCACTGCGAGAATCTTTGATCGACCTTTGACCGTCCACGAGGGTCCCAGCTTTATGTGAATGTACTGGGAGTGGGCGGGCGATGTTGATTTCGGTACAGGCGTTGCGCGCCCTGGCGGCCTGGACGGTAGTGGGGCACCACTTCATGCAGATTTTCTTCGGCTTCAAGGCGGACAGCGCTTTGGGTCGGCTGTTTGTCGAAAAAGGCGCGGCGGGCGTGGATGTGTTTTTCGTGATCAGCGGTCTGGTGATTTTCCTGTCTACCCAGGACAAGGACCTGCCACCGTGGCGGTTTTTGCTGTATCGCCTGCTGCGGATAGTACCGGCCTATTGGTTTTACACCCTGCTGATGGCGCTGCTGGTGGTGGTCGCCCGGCCGATGTTGCCGGACCAGAGTGTGGATGCCGCCCATCTGTTGATGTCACTGCTGTTTATCCCGTCCGAGAACCCCGGTGGCTATGGGGTGTACCCGACCCTGAACGTCGGCTGGACGCTCAACTACGAGATGCTGTTCTACCTGCTGTTCGCCTGGGCGCTGCTGTTTCGTCGGCAATGGCGGCTGCTGGTGGTGGCGGCGTTGCTGTTCGCGGTGTGCGAAACGTGGACCTCATTTGGCTGGATCAGCGCGTTCTATCGTTCGGATATCGTCATCGAATTCCTGATGGGGATCGGCATCGGCATGCTGTACCGCAAGGGCGGAATACGTCCCGGATTGTGGCTGCCTCTGCTGGGAATCGCCGGTGCGCTGTTGGCGATCTACCATTGGCCAGCCTCACCACGCGCCCTGACCTGGGGTCTGCCCAGCGCGGTGCTGGTGATGGGGTGCATGGCGCTGGAGCGGTTTTTCGAAGGCAACCGCCTGCTCAAGGTCCTGGGCGATTGCTCCTATTCCGTGTATCTGCTGCACGTGCTGGTGCTGTCGGCCGGTGGTTATGCTGCCCAGCGCTATGGCCTGAACCCCTATGCCGTGCTCGCTGTGTGCGTGGTCATCATCGGGCTTGGCGCCCTCGGCAGTTACCAATGGCTGGAAAAGGGCAGTTATCGCCTGCTCAAAGGCTGGTTCGATGGCGACCAACGGTTAACTTTATCCCGACAAAAATACTAGGACTTTGTACCTCTGTAATGATTTGGCGTAAACTGCCGGCAAGCCTGTGAGGAGTTTCCATGACTGCCATAACCATTACCGACGCCGCCCACGATTACCTGGCTGACCTGCTGTCCAAGCAGAACACCCCAGGCATCGGCATCCGCGTCTTTATCACCCAGCCCGGCACCCAGTACGCCGAGACGTGCATTGCCTACTGCAAGCCTGGGGAAGAGAAACCTGAAGACACCGCTCTGGGGCTGAAAAGCTTCACCGCGTATATCGACAACTTCAGCGAAGCCTTCCTCGACGACGCCGTAGTCGACTACGCCACCGACCGCATGGGCGGCCAGTTGACCATCAAGGCGCCGAACGCCAAGGTGCCGAACGTCAACGCCGACAGCCCGGTCAACGAGCGCATCAACTATTACCTGCAGACCGAGATCAACCCGGGGCTGGCCAGCCACGGCGGTCAGGTCAGCTTGATCGATGTGGTTGAAGACGGCATCGCCGTATTGAAATTCGGCGGCGGCTGCCAGGGCTGTGGCCAAGCGGATGTGACCCTGCGCGAAGGCATCGAGCGCACCCTGCTGGAGCGTATTCCAGAGCTCAAGGGCGTACGCGACGTGACTGACCACACGCAGAAAGAAAACGCCTACTACTGAGTAAGGTGTTCACTGCGAGCATAAAAACGGCGCCCCGTGAGCGCCGTTTTTTATTGTCTTTTTTCAATGAGTTGCGCGACATTGCTGGCGCAGAACATTAACTGTGGCAGCAAGCCCCCCTCCCACAGTTTTGGCGGTGTTTATCCGGGGCGATAGAGATGGGCATGGCCGGCACGGTAAAGCGATGACTCGCTGAAGCTGTTATTGGTCAGCACGCGGCCCACCAGGATCAGCGCGGTACGCCGGAAACCTTTTACCTCAACCTTGGCCACAATATCCTCAAGCGTACCAACTGCCCAATCCTGATCCGGCCACGTCGCCCGATGCACCACGGCGATCGGGCAGTCCGCGCCGTAATGCGGCAACAGTTCGGCGACGATCTTCTCCAGGTGGTTGACCCCCAGGTGAATCGCCATGGTCGTGCCGTGTCGCGCCATGCTGTCGAAGTCTTCGCCCGGCGGCATGCTGGTTTTATCGGCGTAGCGCGTCAGGATTACGCTTTGGGCGATGTCCGGCAAGGTCAGCTCGGTCTCAAGCAGCGCTGCACACGCCGCTACTGCGGTGACGCCAGGAATGATCTGGAACGGTATGCCCAGCTCGCGCAAGTAACGAATCTGCTCGCCAATCGCGCCGTACAGGCTCGGATCGCCGGAGTGCACGCGTGCCACATCCTGGCCATTTGCGTGGGCGACCTTGATCAAATCGATGATCTGCTCCAAGTGCAGTTCAGCGCTGTTGACCACGTGTTCAGCGTTATGACCTTCCAGCACCGCCGTTGGCACCAACGAGCCCGCGTAGATGATCACCGGGCAACTGCGAATCAGCCGCTGGCCTTTGACGGTAATCAGTTCCGGATCGCCGGGGCCGGCGCCGATGAAGTAGACGGTCATGGGGGATTCCTGTCGAAAAACGGGCGAGCATGAAGAATGCTCATGATCGGAACGGACGATTATCGAGGTTTTAGCCGGTGCAGGCCAATGCAAAGGTGGCCTGGGCGGTTTTTTTGCGGGTGATCAGCAGGCGTGCGGGGGCGTTGGCGAGATGTTCGGCGAGGGCCAGGGCAGCGCTTTCGGCGACCCCATGGCAGCCGGTATGCGTAAAGGCAACGGCCGATTTATGGCTCAGCCGATCTTCATAGGCGGCCAGTTGTTCAGCGCTGAAACACTGCAACGGCAAGCCCAGCAATCGGGCCAGGGCGAGCAGCCCCGGTTCCTCGCGCTTGAGGTCGATACTTGCCAGTGCGGTAATGCTTTGGCGTTCAATCCCGCCCTCGGCGAGGGCGGTGTCAAAGAGGCTCAGCAGAGTGTGAAGATCACAACCGCGCTGGCAGCCCAGGCCGACTACCAGGGTCATACCGAGTATTGATCGTCGCGGTTGCGGCGGAACAGCCAGGCGCTGATCAGGCCCAGTGCCAACCAGAACGCCACGTTGGTCAGCTGCGACGCGATCTTGAACTGGGCCTCCAGGGCTTCTGGCGCGAGCATCGAATGCATTTGCGGTTGCGGCGCACCGACCACATGCGGCACGGCCAGGATCGCCACGCCCAGCACTTTGAGCAGCCAGTTGCGGCCGAACACGATCAGCGCAATACCGGCGGCGGTAGAGGCGGCAGTACCGACCCACCAGATCTGGCGTTGGGCCAGGTCAGCGGCAGCGGTGCCCGGCAGCTCTGGCGGCAGGCCCAGGGTCGGCGCCAGCACGAAGGTCGCGTAACCGGCCAGACCCCACAGCAGGCCTTGGGCCGTGCGGGTCGGTGCGCGCAGCGTGTAGAGGCCGGCCAGCATCAGGGCGAACCCGACGGCAACTACCAGGTTGCCACCGGTTGTGGACAGCACGCGCTGCCAGCCGTCTTCCGGTTCCCAGGCTTCGGCATCGTGGGTGTGGGCGGCGGCGCCTGCGGCATGTTCATGCGCCGGTTCGGTGGCTGCCGGGGCGTTTTCAAAGGTTTCCGCCTGCAGAATCAGCGGGGCGACCCAGAAGCTTTGCAGCAGGGTCAGCAGCAGGGCGGCCAGCAAGCCTGTGAAACCTGCGGTTTGGGCAATACGCTTGATCATGTCGGCAGGTCTCAGTGGCACGGGAACGCGGCGCTGTGGCGGGTATCGTGAGCAGCGTTGTGCACGGCTTCGATGTGCGAGAAACCAGCGAAATACACCAGGCACGCGCCGAGGATCGACGCGCCGATGGCGGCGGTCAGGCGTTGGCCCAGGGTGGCGGAGTTGCTGGCGGTGTGCGAGGTGCTGCTGATGATCGACATGGCGCGTCCCTTCTGGGTGTCAGGGTGAAACGAGCGCATGAAAACCCCGCGAGCCGGGCACGCAGGGTTCTGAACAGCGCCCGCCCACCGCGGGTTTGTTATCTGAATTTTTCGGGCCGGTCTCCGGGCTTGCGAGGGGCGCTTGGCCTATCAAGCATCTCCTTCCCATGCCTGTTGGCACAGTGGATTTGACGCTTCGCTCGCTTACCGTTGCGGGGGCAGCACCGGACTTGCCATAGCTCTATGGCGCACCGGTTTCCCGTTTCACCCTGTGAAGGGCACCCGAAACAAGATGTGTAGGAGAGCATGGGCCGGGGACGGTAGTCAAATGCTGCGAGCCCCTGTAGCCTTGCACCTTCGAGGTTCTTCGGCCCAGGCCGAAGCTAAGAAGGGAACGCGGTTCAAGCCGCGGCTGCCCCCGCAACTGTGAAGGGTTCTACTGACTGCCACGCCACTGCCGATCCGGCGGGAAGGCGCAGTCGGCGCCGGTCGCAAGATCCGCAAGCCCCAAGCCAGGAGACCTGCCTCGCAATCGATTTTTCAATTCAACCGGGCGGGGTGATCCGGTGACGAAATCCGCTGCTGCGCGCCGTCGCAGGGCCTATCGTCCCGTATGCCCGCCCCAAAGGGCATCCGATGAAAACACTGGCTAAACTCCCCGTCACCATCGTTACCGGTTTCCTCGGCTCGGGCAAAACCACGCTGCTGCGCCATATGCTCGACAACGCCCAGGGCCGTCGCATTGCGGTGATCGTTAACGAATTCGGCGAGCTGGGCATTGACGGGGACATCCTCAAGCAGTGCTCCATCGGTTGCACCGAAGAAGAAGCCAACGGCCGTGTCTATGAGTTGGCCAATGGCTGCCTGTGCTGCACCGTGCAGGAAGAGTTCTTCCCGGTGATGCGCGAACTGGTGGCCCGGCGTGGCGACCTCGACCATATCCTCATCGAAACCTCGGGCCTGGCCCTGCCCAAGCCGCTGGTCCAGGCCTTCCAATGGCCGGAAATCCGCAATGCCTGCACCGTGGACGCGGTGATCACCGTGGTCGACAGCCCGGCCGTGGCCGCTGGCACCTTCGCCGCGTTCCCGGACCAGGTCGACGCCCAGCGCAAGCTCGACCCGAACCTGGACCACGAGTCGCCCCTGCACGAGCTGTTCGCCGACCAACTGGCCAGTGCCGACCTGGTGATCCTCAACAAGGCCGACCTGATCAGCGCCGAAGACCTGGCCCGCGTGCGCCTGGAAGTGGCCGAGGAGTTGCCGCCGGCGGTGAAAGTCATCGAAGCCAGCAGCGGTCGCGTACCACTGGACGTGTTGATCGGTCTGGGCGCCGGCTCCGAGGAGCATATCGATGCGCGCCATAGCCATCACGACCATCATCATGAAGGTGAGGACGATCACGACCACGACGCGTTCGACTCCATCTCCATCGACCTGCCGCCAGCCGACGAAGCCCTACTGCTCGACGCCCTGACCCAATTGGTGGTGCAGCACGGCATCCTGCGCGTCAAGGGCTTCGCCGCCATCCCGAACAAACCGATGCGCCTGCTGATCCAGGGCGTGGGCACACGTTTCGACAAGCATTTCGACCGTGCCTGGGGCGCCGGTGAGGCACGCACCACACGCCTGGTGCTGATCGGCCAGGCGCTTGACGCGGCAGGCCTTGAAGCGCAACTGCGCGCCGCCCTCAGCGCCTGACCCATGCACCTGCTCAGGACCCAGCCCGGTGGCTTCGTCGCGGACGACAACATCGCCGACCTTGGCCAAACCCCTGCCGAGTTGGTGATCCTGTGCAGCGGCGATTCCAGCCTGGCGCTGCTTGCCGAGGCGGCCCGGCAGTTGCCCGAGGATTACCCCAGCCTGCGCCTGGCCAACCCGATGCAGGTGCAGAACCATGCCTCGGTCGACCTGTACGTCGATGACGTGCTGCGCCACGCCAAGGTCATCCTGATTTCGCTGCATGGCGGCATCGGTTACTGGCGCTATGGCGTCGAGCGTCTGGTGGCGTTGGCGGAGCGTGGCGTCACGCTGATCCTGGTACCGGGGGATGATCGCCCAGACCCGGAACTCAGCGGCTTGAGCACCGTGGAGGCGCCCGAGCGTGACCGGCTGTGGCAGTTCCTGCGCCAGGGTGGCCTGGGTAACGCGCTGAATTTTTTTCGCTGCCTGGCCACCGGCTATCTGGGGCGCGACTATGCCTGGGCTGAGCCGCAGAGCTTGCCGCGCACCTCGATCTACCACCCGCATACCGCCAACGCCCACCTGACCGATTGGCAGGCGCAGTGGCACGCTGATTTTCCGGTGGCGGCGGTGCTGTTCTACCGCTCGCACTTGCAGGCCGCCAATACCGGGTTTATCGATGTGTTCTGCCAGCGCCTGCAGGCGGCGGGCCTCAACCCCTTACCGATCGCAGTCGCCAGTCTGAAAGAGCCCGGTTGCCTGGCGGTGGTCGAAGACCTGTTGGATGAGGTGCAGGCGGCGGTAATCCTCAACACCACCGGCTTTGCTCAATCGAGCCCCGAAGCGCCGCATCTGCGCCCGTTTCGCCGCAATATCCCGGTGATCCAGGCGATCTGCGCCCAGGACAACCAGCCCGGCTGGCAGGCCAGTGAACAAGGCCTGGGCCCTCGCGACCTGGCGATGCACATCGCCTTGCCGGAGCTGGACGGGCGCATCATCAGCCGGCCGATCAGCTTCAAGGACCTGGCCTGGCGCAGTGAGCGCAGCCAGTCGGACGTGGTGTGCTACCGCGCCGCGCCTGAACGCATGGACTTTGTCGCCGAACTGGCGCGACGCTGGGTCGAGCTGGCGCGGGTGCCGAATGAGCACAAGCGCGTGGCCTTGATCCTGGCCAATTATCCAACCCGCGACGGCCGTATCGGCAACGGCGTGGGCCTGGATACGCCGGCGGCGGCGCTGAATATCCTGCGCGCGCTGCACGCCGAAGGGTATCCGGTGCCTGCCACCTTGCCGGACAGCGGCACGGCCTTGATCCATGCGTTGCTGGGCGGCGTCACCAACGACCTCGACAGCCTCGACCTGCGCCCGTGTCATCAGAGCCTTGCGCTGGACGACTACGCGGCGATGTTCCAACGCCTGCCCGAAGCCAATCGCCAGGCGGTGCTGGAGCGCTGGGGCGCGCCCCATCAGGACCCGATGTGCCGCAACGGTCGCCTGATGATCGCCGGCCTGCGCCTGGATCAAACCTTCGTCGGCATCCAGCCCGCGCGCGGTTACCAGGTCGACCCGAGTGCGGTGTATCACGACCCCGACCTGGTGCCGCCCCACGGCTATCTGGCGTTTTATTTCTGGCTGCGCCATACCTACGGCGCCCATGCGCTGATTCACGTGGGCAAGCACGGCAACCTCGAATGGCTGCCGGGCAAGGGCGTGGGCCTGTCGCAAACCTGCTGGCCGGACGTGCTGCTCGGCCCGCTGCCGAATATCTACCCGTTTATCGTCAACGATCCCGGTGAGGGCGCCCAGGCCAAACGTCGCACCCAGGCGGTGATCATCGACCATTTGATGCCGCCCCTGACCCGCGCCGAAACCTACGGCCCGCTGCGCAACCTGGAGCTGCTGGCCGACGAATATTATGAAGCGCAGTTGCTCGACCCACGGCGCGCGCTGGAACTGCAGAAAGACATTCTCAAGCTGGTGCGCGAAACCCATATCGACGAGGAGCTTGAGCTGGACGGCAATGCGGATGCCGACAGTTGGTTGCCGCGCCTGGACACCTACCTGTGTGACTTGAAGGAATCCCAGATCCGCGACGGCCTGCACATCTTTGGCGAGTCGCCAGCAGGGCGCTTGCGCATCGATACCTTGCTGGCCTTGTTGCGCATCCCCCGGGGCGATGGCCGTGGCGCGCAATCGAGCCTGTTACGGGTGCTGGCCAAGGCGTTCGGCCTGGGCTTCGACCCCCTGGACTGCGCGCTCGCCGAGCCGTGGACCGGGCGTCGGCCCGAGGTGTTGCGCGACCTCGACGCGCAGGTATGGCGCACCGCCGGCGACACCCGCGAGCGTCTGGAGCTGTACGCGGCGCGCTTGATCGAGCAGGTGCTGGAAGGGCCGCTGGAAGAGTTGGAGGAACCTGGCTGGGAGGACGTGAAGGCTGTTGTCGAAAGCCTGCGCGTGGTCGTGGCGCCGCGTCTGGATGCCTGCGGCCCGGCCGAAATGCGCGGCCTGCTGGACGCCTTGAGCGGTCGCTTCGTGCCGGCCGGCCCCAGCGGCGCGCCGAGCCGCGGGCGCCTGGATGTGCTGCCCACCGGGCGCAATTTCTTCACGGTGGACGTGCGCAACCTGCCGACCACCACGGCCTGGCGCATTGGGTTCCAGTCGGCCAACCTGCTGCTCGAACGGCATCTGCAGGACCACGGCGACCATCTGCGCCAGCTGGGCCTGTCGGTGTGGGGCACGGCCACCATGCGCACCGGCGGCGACGATATCGCCCAGGCCATGGCGCTGATGGGCGTGCGACCGGTCTGGGCCACCGGCAGCCAGCGCGTGGATGACTTCGAGATCCTGCCGATCAGCCTGTTGGATCGTCCCCGCGTCGACGTGACGTTGCGGGTGTCCGGCTTCTTTCGCGATGCGTTCGCCAACCTGATCCGCCTGTTCGATGCGGCGGTGCAAGCGGTCGCCGCCCTGGACGAGCCGGACGACATGAACCCGCTGGCCGCCAAGGTGCGCAGTGAGCGCCAGGCCTTGCGCGAATCGGGCCTGGATGAAGAGGCTGCGGCGAAACAGGCCGGCTGGCGCATTTTCGGCGCCAAGCCGGGGGCCTATGGCGCGGGCGTGCAGGGTGCGATTGACGGCCGCCTGTGGCAAAGCCGCGAGGACCTGGCCGAGGTCTACCTGAACTGGGGCGGCTACGCCTATGGCGGCGCTGACGAAGGCACCGCTGCCCGCGAGCAGTTCGCCCAGCGCTTGGGCCAGGTGCAGGCGGTGTTGCAGAACCAGGACAACCGTGAACACGATGTGCTCGACTCCAACGATTACTATCAATTCCAGGGCGGCATGCTCGCCGCTGTGGAAACCCTGAGCGGCGCCAAATCCGCCAGCTACCATGGCGACCACAGTCAGCCGGACCTGCCGAAGATCCGCACCTTGAAGGAAGAGCTCAACCGAGTCATTCGTTCCCGCGCGGCCAACCCGAAGTGGATCGAGGGCGTGAAGCGTCACGGCTATAAAGGCGCGTTTGAAATGGCCGCGACCGTGGACAACCTGTTCGCCTTCGACGCCACCACGGCGCTGATCGACGACCACCAGTACGCGTTGCTCGCCGACGCCTATCTGCTCGACCCAGACACCCGTGCCTTTGTGCAACAACACAACCCCGACGCCCTGCGCGACATGGCCGAGCGTCTGCTCGAAGCCCAGCAGCGCGGCCTCTGGCAAGCGCCGGGCGCCTACCGCGAAGCATTGGAAAACCTGTTGCTGGATATAGAAGAAGACCGCTGATGACCGATATTCCGCATTTTCCGCTGGCCGCCGTGGTCGGTGCCGACGCGCTGAAACTGGCGCTGTGCTTGACCGCGATCGATCCTCAAATCGGCGGCGTGCTGATCGAAGGCCCGCGCGGCATGGCCAAGTCCACCCTGGCCCGTGGCCTGGCAGACCTGCTCGCCAGTGGGCAGTTCGTCACCTTGCCCCTGGGCGCGACCGAGGAGCGCCTGGTGGGCACCCTGGACCTGGACGCCGCGCTCGGCGAGGGCCGCGCACAGTTTTCCCCCGGCGTGCTGGCCAAGGCCGATGGCGGCGTGTTGTATGTCGATGAAGTCAACCTGTTGCCCGATCACTTGGTCGATCTGTTGTTGGACGTGGCCGCCAGCGGCACCAATCTGATCGAGCGTGACGGCATCTCCCATCGCCACTCGGCGCGGTTTGTGCTGATCGGCACGATGAACCCGGAGGAGGGGGAGTTGCGCCCACAGCTCCTCGACCGCTTTGGTTTCAACGTGGCGTTGAGCGGGCAAACGCTGCCCACCGAGCGAGGGCAGATTATTCGTCGTCGCCTGGATTTCGACCGTGATCCCGCTGCGTTCTGTCAGCAGTGGAATGCGCCGCAGGCGGCGCTGCGCGAGCGTTGCACCCAGGCGCGGGCGCGGCTGGACGGTATTGAGCTGGATGATCACGCCTTGGCGCAGATTACCGAACGCTGCTTTGCCGCAGGCGTCGACGGTTTGCGCGCCGACCTGGTCTGGCTGCGGGGCGCCCGCGCTCATGCCGCGTGGCGGGGCGCTGACAGGATTGCCGAAGAAGACATTGAAGCGGTTGCGGAATTTGCCTTGCGTCACCGGCGCCAGGAACAGTCGCCACCGGCCAGCCCGCCGAATCCAGGGCAGTCGCCGCAACCCTCGGATACCT
The DNA here is from genome assembly GCF_003852235.1 of Pseudomonas sp. R4-35-07. NCBI lineage: Bacteria > Pseudomonadati > Pseudomonadota > Gammaproteobacteria > Pseudomonadales > Pseudomonadaceae > Pseudomonas > Pseudomonas sp. R4-35-07. The sequence continues at coordinate 3,265,488 of NZ_CP027732.1, read as the reverse complement.
CGCCGGGCCAAGGCCAATGGGGCGACATGCCTGCGCCGGCCCTGACCACCGGTTCCCGTCGCGATGTGCCCACCTGGCCAAAAAAGCCCTAGGCATTCGCCCCCGACCTGACGCGGGGGCGGATGCCCGGCCCAAGGCGGGGCGACTGGACAATGGCAAGCAGGGCAAGGCGCGCAGCGCAGGGCAGGGCCAGATCGATTGGCCGGGCACCTTGCTCGGTGGCAGGCCGCAATGCCATGAAGATGTGCGCTGGCAGGTGCGCAACCGTTCGGCCCATGAGCTGTGGCTGGTGATTGTCGACGCCTCGGCCTCCACCCGACGGTACCGGGCGTTGAGCGATGCCAAGGGCCTGTTGGCGCAGCTGTTCGATGACGCCTACCGGCAACGGGCGCGCCTGGCGTTGTTGACCGCCAGCGGGCAATCGCCGCAGTGGCAGGTGCAGGGCTTGAAGGCCTCGAAAGGCTTGGCGGATTGGCTGGAACAGCTAGGCGCCGGTGGCGGTACGCCGTTGCTGGCAGCCTTGAGCGAGGCGGCCCATTGGTTGGTGGCGCGGCGTAAGCGTTACCCGGCGGAGCAGCAGCGGGTGCTGGTGATGACCGATGGGCGGCTCAAGGCGATCGATGGGTTGCCGCTGTTGGAGTGTCCGGGGATGCTGGTGGATATCGAACGCGGGCCGATCAGGCTGGGGCGGGCGCGAGAGCTGGCTATCGGGTTGCAGCTGGATTATCGGCATATCGATGATGTGTAGTGCCTGGCCAGCCGCCATCGGGGGCAAGCCCCCTCCCACATTTGGAATGCATTCCCCTGTGGGAGGGGGCTTGCTCCCGATAGCGGTCTCCAATACAGCACAGATTTATCAGCCAGCCCCCGGCACATTCGGCCAAAGATCCGCCACCAGAAACAAGCGCTCGGCTTCCTCCCAATCCTCACCCTTCTGCACCAGCCGCACCAGCAACTGCGCCGGCGCCATCGGGTCCAGGTCTGCCAGCCAGCCCTGCATCTGTTCCTCGCTCCACACCTCGCTTGCCGGGTAATGCGCCGGCGCCAGCCAGGCATGCCGGGGCAGGGGTTGCCAGCGACCTGCCGCGCTCGCGCTGACAAAGTCCGGCCAATCGCGCTGATGCAACCACCGCCCACGCAAATGCTGCGGATGGGCGCCATGGGGTGATTCGGCCTGGCCCGGCCACGGATACAGCAGATATCCACCCAGCCACAGGTGCGCATCGAACTGCTGGATATCCAGCGCCGCCAACGCTTCACGGCTTTCCGCGCGCGCCGAAATCGGCAGTTGATGCTGGGCCAGGTGCGCCAGTTTGCGGTCGAGCCGGTCATGGCAACCCGGCCCCAGCCACTGCGCCGTGTCGCGGCCGTTGCCAGCCTGCGGGCCCAGATACAGCTTGATCGCCAGTTCCAAGTGATGCACGCCATCGCGGTCGCGCAGCAGCATGTCCAGCTCGCCCAGGGTGTGCCCGGCGCGGCGGATCGGCAGGTTGGCCGCCAGCAGCTCCACCCCCGGCGCATGTTGCACGGCAAACTGCCACAGGCGCTCATAATAAAGGCCCAGACGCCGGGTGCGCGCCAGGCTCAGCCATTGCTGCAGCGCGCTGCTGTCCTGATCGAGCGCACGCAACCAGGCTTCGAGCAACTGCGGCGCCTGTACCCAGTCACTGCCAGCCAGCGGATGGCGCTGCGGCCAAGGCGTGTGTGCGAGCATCGGTGGCGCCAGCATCACCCACGCCAGGTCGCGCACTTCGGGGTGTCGCAGTTGGCGGGGCAGGGCGTGCAAGTCGGGGAACAGAGTCATGGTGCGAGCATAGCCTCTTAAGTTGCGTGCAGGTGGCTGAGAACCGCCTGGGAACCGCCTGAGAACCATTGTCATCAAGGCTGGGCGGCGACAAAGGATTTTGCCTGAGCCGGCCTTTCGCCCATAATCCTTTCTTTTTGCCACACCCCTATGCCCGCAGGAGCCCCATGGAGCAATTTCGCAATATCGGCATTATCGGTCGCCTGGGCAGTACCCAGGTGTTGGACACCGTCCGCCGGCTGAAAAAATTCCTGCTGGAACGCCACCTGCATGTGATCCTCGAAGACACCATCGGCGAAATCCTGCCGGGCCACGGCCTGCAGACTTCTTCGCGCAAAATGCTCGGCGAAGTGTGCGACATGGTCATTGTGGTCGGCGGCGACGGCAGCCTGCTCGGCGCAGCCCGGGCGCTGGCACGGCATAACGTGCCGGTGCTGGGGATCAACCGTGGCAGCCTGGGGTTTCTCACCGATATCCGTCCGGATGAGCTGGAAGTCGAAGTGGCCAAGGTGCTCGACGGCCATTACTTGGTGGAAAACCGCTTCCTGCTGCAGGCCGAAGTGCGCCGCCACGGCGAAGCCATCGGCCAGGGCGATGCGCTCAATGACGTGGTGCTGCATCCGGGCAAATCCACGCGGATGATCGAGTTCGAGCTGTATATCGACGGCCAGTTCGTGTGCAGCCAGAAGGCCGACGGCCTGATCGTCGCCACGCCGACCGGCTCGACCGCGTACGCGCTGTCGGCCGGTGGCCCGATCATGCACCCCAAGCTCGATGCCATTGTGATCGTGCCGATGTACCCCCATATGTTGTCGAGTCGACCGATTGTGGTCGATGGCAACAGTGAGCTGAAGATCGTGGTGTCCAAAGATATGCAAATCTACCCACAAGTGTCCTGCGACGGGCAGAACCATTTCACCTGCGCTCCCGGCGACACCATCACCGTGAGCAAGAAGGCACAGAAGTTGCGCTTGATCCACCCGCTGGACCACAACTACTACGAAGTGTGCCGCACCAAGCTGGGCTGGGGCAGCCGCTTGGGGGGTGGAGGCGACTGATGCTCGATCCCGCGCGTAGCTACGACCTGATTGGTGACGTGCACGGTTGCGCCCACACGCTGGAGCACTTGCTCGACCAGATGGGTTACCACAAGCAGGGCGGCACCTGGCGCCACCCGTCGCGCATGGCGGTGTTTCTCGGCGATATCATCGACCGTGGCCCGCGCATTCGCGAAGCGCTGCATATCGTCCACGACATGACCGAGGCCGGTCAGGCGCTGTGCATCATGGGCAACCATGAGTTCAATGCGCTGGGTTGGACCACGCCGGCACCGCCGGGCAGTGGCAGGCAGTTCGTGCGCGAGCACACCCCGCGCCATGCGCGGCTGATCCAGGAAACCCTGACCCAGTTCGAACAGCACCCGGCCGACTGGCACGACTTCCTCGGCTGGTTCTACGACATGCCGCTGTTTGTCGACGCCGGGCGTTTCCGAGTGGTGCATGCGTGCTGGGATGAGGGGTTCATCCAGCCGCTGCGCGCCACGTTCCCGGACGGCTGCATCGACCAGCACTTCCTGCAGGCCGCCGCCGTACCGGGCAGTTTTGCCTGCAACGCGTTCGATCGCCTGTTGCGCGGCACCGACATGCGCCTGCCCCACGGCCTCACCCTGACCGGTGGCGATGGCCTGACGCGCTCGTTCTTTCGCACCAAATTCTGGGAAGACGACCCGAAGACCTACGGCGACATCGTGTTCCAGCCCGATGCCTTGCCCGAGCCGGTGGCGCGCACGCCATTGTCCTCCACTGAAAAAAATTCCCTGCTGCGCTATGGCGTCGACGAGCCGCTGTTGTTCGTCGGCCATTACTGGCGCAGCGGCAAACCGGCACCGATCCGCCCGAATCTGGCCTGCCTGGACTACAGCGCGGTGCTGTACGGCAAGCTGGTGGCGTATCGCCTGGACCAGGAAACCCAACTGGATCCGCATAAATTCGTCTGGGTCGACGTTGAGCGACCTGAGGTTAGTCAATGAGTACCGTGGCTGTATTGCGCCTGCCCCTGAGCGTCGACCTGGGCGGTTTCGTCAAGTTGCTGCAACGCATGCAGGTGCCTCATCGCGTCAGCGAGGAAGCCGGCGAACAAGTGCTGTGGGTGCCCGAGAGCATCAGCGACGATGTGCGCGTGTTGTACCAACGCTTTCCCGCCGGTGACCCGGACCAGCAACTGGACATTCCCGAACAGGCGCCCGTGGCGCGGCCAGGGTTTGTCCAGCAGGTACGCCATAGCCCGGTCACGGCGCTGGTGCTGTTGGCCAGCCTCATCGTCGGTGCGGTGACGCTGCTTGGCGAAAACCTGCAGACCATGGCCTGGCTGACCTTCCTGCCGTTCCGGGTGCTGGGCGAATACATCCAGTTCACGCCGCTGGCCGACAGCCTGGCGTCCGGGCAGTGGTGGCGGTTGGTCACGCCAATGCTGATTCACTTCGGCATCCTGCACCTGGCCATGAATGGCATGTGGTACTGGGAGCTGGGCCGGCGCATCGAAGCGCGCCAGGGCAGCATCAACCTGCTGGGCCTGACCCTGTTGTTCAGCCTGGTCTCCAATTACGCGCAGTATGCGTACGGCGGCCCGGGCCTGTTTGGCGGTTTGTCCGGCGTGTTGTATGGCCTGCTGGGGCATTGCTGGATCTTTCAACTACTCTCGCCCAACCCGGCGTATCGCCTGCCCCGTGGGGTGCTGGTGATGATGCTGGTGTGGCTGGTGCTCTGCCTGTCGGGGCTGGTCTCGATGATCGGCTTCGGCGAAATCGCCAACGCGGCCCACGTGGGCGGCTTGGTTATCGGTTGCCTGACCGGTTTGCTGGGCGGGCTGTACAACCGTCGAAAATCGTCTATTTGATAAGGAAGAGCCTTATGTCCTCTTTTGCTGAAATGATCGAAAACATCACCCCGGACATCTACGAGAGCCTCAAGCTCGCCGTGGAAATCGGCAAATGGTCCGACGGCCGCAAGCTCACCGCCGAACAGCGCGAGCTGTCGCTGCAAGCGGTGATTGCCTGGGAACTGCAGAACCTGCCCGAAGACCAGCGCACCGGCTATATGGGCCCGCAGGAATGCGCGTCGAAATCGGCACCGGTGCCGAACATCCTGTTCAAGTCGGATGCGATCCATTGATTGAAATCGGTCGCGGTGCAGTCAGCAAAATGTCGGCGAAACTCGGTGAGCCGACCGTTCAATACGCGTTTCGTCTTGGCGACACCGAGGTTGCGGTCAACCCGTTGATCGGCACCCATATCCGCCTGGAATACCTCGGTGCCATTCATTGCAGCCATTGCGGGCGCAAGACCAAAAACAGCTTCAGCCAGGGTTATTGCTACCCATGCATGACCAAGCTGGCCCAGTGTGACCTGTGCATCATGAGTCCCGAGCGTTGCCATTACGACGCTGGCACCTGCCGCGATCCGAGTTGGGGTGAAACCTTCTGCATGACCGACCACGTGGTCTACCTGGCCAACTCGTCGGGGATCAAGGTCGGCATCACCCGCGCCACGCAGTTGCCGACCCGCTGGCTCGACCAGGGCGCCAGCCAGGCGCTGCCGATCATGCGCGTGGCCACCCGCCAGCAATCGGGCTTTGTCGAAGACCTGTTTCGTAGCCAGGTAGCCGACAAAACCAACTGGCGCGCGCTGCTCAAGGGCGACGCGCAGTCGGTAGACCTCAGGCAGGTACGCGATGAATTGTTCGCCTCCTGCGCCGAAGGCTTGCTGGGGTTGCAGGAACGCTTTGGCCTACAGGCCATCCAAACCATTGCCGACATCGAACCGATCGAGATCCGTTACCCGGTGCAGCAGTACCCGGCCAAGATCGTCAGCTTCAACCTGGATAAGAATCCGATTGCCGAAGGCACGCTGCTGGGGATCAAGGGCCAATACCTGATCTTCGATACCGGCGTGATCAATATTCGTAAATACACGGCCTACCAGCTCGCCGTGCATCAGTAGAGGGATGCCACCCATGCGCACCGAACAACCGAAGATGATCTACCTGAAGGACTATCAGGCGCCGGACTACCTGATCGACGAGACGCACCTGACCTTCGAGTTGTTCGAGGACCACAGCCTGGTCCACGCGCAGCTGGTGATGCGCCGCAACCCCGAACGCGGCGCCGGGCTGCCGCCGTTGGTGCTGGACGGCCAGCAACTGGAGCTGCTGAGCGTCAACCTCGCCGATCAGCCACTGACGGCCGCTGATTACCAGTTGACCGACAGCCACCTGACACTGCAACCACAGAGCGAAACCTTCACCCTCGACACCACGGTCAAGATTCACCCAGAAACCAATACCGCCCTCGAAGGCCTGTACAAATCCGGTGGCATGTTCTGCACCCAGTGCGAGGCCGAAGGCTTCCGCAAGATCACGTACTACCTCGACCGTCCGGACGTGATGAGCGTGTTCACCACCACGGTGATCGCCGAGCAGCATCGCTACCCGGTGCTGCTGTCCAACGGCAACCCGATTGCCAGCGGCCCCGGCGAAGACGGGCGGCACTGGGCGACCTGGGAAGACCCGTTCAAGAAACCGGCCTACCTGTTTGCCCTGGTGGCCGGTGACCTGTGGTGTGTCGAAGACAGCTTCACCACCATGACCCAGCGCGAAGTTGCGCTGCGCATCTACGTCGAGCCGGAAAACATCGACAAGTGCCAGCACGCCATGACCAGCCTGAAAAAATCCATGCGCTGGGATGAAGAGACCTACGGCCGTGAGTACGACCTCGATATCTTCATGATCGTGGCGGTCAACGACTTCAACATGGGCGCCATGGAGAACAAGGGCCTCAATATCTTCAACTCCAGCGCCGTGCTGGCCCGCGCCGAAACCGCCACCGATGCTGCCCACCAGCGTGTCGAAGCGATCGTCGCCCACGAATATTTCCACAACTGGTCGGGCAACCGCGTGACCTGCCGCGACTGGTTCCAGCTGTCGCTCAAGGAAGGCTTTACCGTGTTCCGTGACTCGGGCTTTTCCGCCGACATGAACTCGGCCACGGTCAAGCGCATCCAGGATGTGGCGTACCTGCGTACCCACCAGTTTGCCGAAGACGCCGGCCCCATGGCCCACGCGGTGCGCCCGGACAGTTTTATCGAAATCTCCAATTTCTACACCCTGACCGTGTACGAAAAGGGTTCGGAAGTCGTCGGTATGCTCCACACCTTGCTCGGCGCCGAAGGCTTTCGCAAAGGCAGTGACCTGTATTTCGAGCGCCACGACGGCCAGGCCGTGACCTGCGATGACTTCATCAAGGCCATGGAAGATGCCAACGGCGTCGACCTCAGCCAGTTCAAGCGCTGGTACAGCCAGGCCGGCACGCCGCGTCTGGCGGTGAGCGAGTCCTTTGATGCGGCGGCCAAGACCTACAGCCTGACCTTCCGCCAGAGCTGCCCGCCAACCCCGGACAAGGTGGAAAAACTGCCGTTCGTGATCCCGGTTGAGCTGGGTCTGCTGGACGGCAACGGCGCCGCTATCGCCTTGCGTCTGGACGGTGAAACCACGGCCGGCGCTACCTCCCGCGTGATCTCGGTGACCGAAGCCGAGCAGACCTTCACCTTTGTTGACGTCGCGGAAAAACCGTTGCCTTCACTGCTGCGTGGCTTCTCGGCACCGGTGAAACTGAGCTTCCCGTATGACCGCGACCAATTGATGTTCCTGATGCAGCACGACAGCGACGGCTTCAACCGCTGGGACGCCGGCCAGCAATTGTCGGTGCAGGTGCTGCAGGAACTGATCGGCCAGCATCAGGCCGGGCAGCCGCTGAAGCTCGATCAACGCCTGATCGACGCGTTGCGCACGGTATTGAGCGACGAACGCCTGGACCAGGCCATGGTCGCCGAAATGCTCTCGTTGCCGAGCGAAGCCTACCTGGCCGAAATCAGTGAAGTGGCGGATGTCGATGCCATCCACGCCGCGCGCGAATTTGCCCGTAAGCAACTGGCCGACAACCTGTTCGAAGGGTTGTGGCTGCGCTATCAGGCCAACCGTGACCTGTCCCGGAAAACGCCCTACGTGGCAGAGGCCGAGCACTTTGCCCGGCGCGCCCTGCAGAACATCGCATTGTCCTATTTGATGCTCAGCGGCAAGCCTGAAGTGCTGGCCGCGACGCTGGACCAATTCGACACCAGCGACAACATGACCGAGCGCCTGACGGCCCTGGCCGTGTTGGTGAACTCGCCGTTCGAAGCGGAAAAAGCCCAGGCGCTGGCGGTGTTTGCCGAGAACTTCAAGGACAACCCGCTGGTCATGGATCAATGGTTCAGCGTACAGGCCGGCAGCACCCTGCCGGGCGGGCTGGCGCGGGTCAAGGCGTTGATGGAACACCCGGCGTTCACCATCAAGAACCCGAACAAAGTGCGCGCCCTCATTGGCGCCTTTGCCGGGCAGAACCTGATCAACTTCCATGCGGCGGATGGTTCGGGCTACCGCTTCCTGGCGGACCTGGTGATCCAGCTCAACACGCTGAACCCACAGATTGCGTCGCGCCAGTTGGCACCGCTGACGCGCTGGCGTAAATACGACGCCGCGCGGCAAGCGCTGATGAAGGCAGAACTGGAGCGCATCCTGGGCGCGGGCGAGCTGTCCAGCGATGTGTTCGAGGTGGTTAGCAAGAGCCTTGCCTGACACGCAAAGCCTGAATCACACCCTTCAAAATGTGGGAGGGGGCTTGCCCCCGATGGCAGTGTGTCAGTCACTGGTTAAGCCAGCAGACCCACCGCCATCGGGAGCAAGCCCCCTCCCACATTTTTATTTTGGTGCTGCAAGCGGCGTCAGCACCTCGGCCTTGTCGTCCAGCACCATCACCACCAGCAGCCTGGCGGGCCGGGTCTGGCTGGCGTTGCTCGATTCGAAGTGCCGTGAACCGGCGGGCTCGTAGAACGACTCGCCGGCCTTGTAGGTCACGGCTTTCTCATCGTTGACCCGTGAAGTGACTGCACCTTCCAGCACATAAGCCACGGCAGTGCCGGTGTGGCTGTGGGGCACGGTGGCCTGGCCGGGGGCGTAATCGACGGTGAGCATGATGGTTTTCTTGCCGGGCACGTTAGTCAAGGCGTGCTCCTGTAGCACCTTGAGGGTTTCCTGGTTGTACACCGGCTCATGGGCGTAGGCCGTGAGCGAGGCAAGTACCGCAGCGGTGGCGAGCAGACGTTTCATGATGGGGTTCCACGGGGTTGGAGACCTGTTCACCCTACGCTTGGGGGCAGGATCGACCAATGACCAATCCGCCGGAAAACCCCCTAGCCAATCCGCAACAGGATGTCGCGCACCCTATCCAGCGCCGGGTCGATATCGAGGGTTTCGATGGCACCGAAGCCGAGAATCAGCCCCGCGCGTGGCGCAACGTCGTGGAAAAAACCATCCAGGGGGTACAAACCCACCTCCACCTCACGCGCCTGCTGCATCAATAGCGGGATGTCCACCGGCACTTTGCACAGTGCCGCCAAGTGGAACCCGGCCACCGTCGGCACCGCCTCGAACCAGGGCGACAGGTCGCCCGCCAGGCGCTGCAGGATCCGTTCGCGGCGCCCCGCATACACGCTGTGACAACGGCGGATATGTTTGAGCAGATAGCCTTCGCTGATGAACTTGGCCAGCGCCCATTGCGGCAGGGTAGAGCTGTGCTGGTCGGTCAATTGCTTGGCCTTGAGCACGGCGCCATGGATCGCCGGCGGCAGCACCGCGTAGCCCAGGCGCAACTCGGGCAGCAGGGTTTTCGAAAAGGTCCCGACGTAGGTCACCACGCCTCGCGTGTCCAGGCTTTGCAGGGAGTCGGTGGGACGGCCCTGGTAGCGGAATTCACTGTCGTAGTCGTCTTCGATGATGATCGCGCCGAGTTCGATCGCGCGGTCCAGCAAGGCTTTGCGCCGCGCCAGGCTCATGGGCATGCCGAGGGGAAACTGGTGGGACGGCGTCACATAGACGAGCCGCGTGCCCTCGGGAATCTGGTCGACCTGAATGCCCTGTGCATCGACCGGAACGCTGGCGACCTTCGCCCCCATCGCCACGAACAACTGGCGTGCCGGGCTATAGCCAGGGTCTTCCATGGCGACAATGCTGCCTGGCTCGAGGACCACGCGGGCGATCAGGTCCAGTGCCTGTTGGGCGCCATTGGTCACTACGATGTCACTGGCGCGGCATTTCACTCCGCGTGAAAACGCGATATGCCCGGCGATGGCCTCGCGCAGTGCCGGCAAGCCCTCCGGTTGGCTATAGAAACCGCTGTTCCTGGCGATACGGCGTAACGCATCCTGGGTGCAGCGCCGCCATTCTTCCTGGGGGAACTGACTGCGCGTGGTTGCCCCGCCGATGAATTCGTAGCGCAGGATGTCGCCGCTGGCGGGGTGGTGCATAGGCGAGGGCAGTGCCGCCCATTTGCTCAGGTTGGCGGCGCAAGCCAGGTCGGTGGCGGTCTGTACACGGTCGGGCTGCGGTGCCCAGGCGTTGACGAAAGTGCCTCGGCCAATCCTGCCGACCAGCAGGCCTTCATACGTCAAGGTGGCGTAGGTATCCGAGACCGTTTTGCGCGATACGCCCAATTGCTCGGCGAGCAGCCGACTGGGCGGCAATTGCGCGCCGGCTGACAGTCGCCCGGTGGCGATGGCCTCACGCAGTTGCTGGTAAAGCTGGGCCGCCAGGTCCTTGCGGCCATTGATGACGAGGTGCAGTTCCATGTTTCATCCTGGGGCAGATCGATCTGCGCCAAGGTTACGCGCAAATCGATCGGAAGAAACCCGGCGGCCTCAGGACAGGAAACCACCGTCCACGTTCAACGACACGCCGGTGGTGTAGCTCGACGCATCGCTTGCCAGGAACAGCACCGCGCCGGCCATTTCGCTGGGGTCGGCCACGCGCTTGAGCGGGATCTGCGCCAGGGCCATCTTCAGGATCGCGTCGTTCTTGACCAGCGCCGAGGCGAACTTGGTATCGGTCAAGCCTGGCAGCAGCGCATTGCAACGAATGCCGAATTCGGCGCATTCCTTGGCGAACACTTTGGTCATGTTGATCACGGCGGCCTTGGTCACCGAATAAATGCCCTGGAACACGCCAGGGGAAATGCCGTTGATCGAGGCGACGTTGATGATGCTGCCACCGCCGTTGTCACGCATCAGCTTGCCGGCCTCCACCGACATGAAGAAGTAGCCACGGATGTTCACGTCGACGGTCTTCTGGAACGCGCCGAGGTCAGTGTCCAGCACGTTGCAGAACTGTGGGTTGGTCGCGGCGTTGTTGACCAGGATGTCCAGGCGGCCGAACTGTTCACGGATACCGGCGAACACTTGGGTGATCTGCTCCATTTCACCGATATGGCAGGCCACCGCAGTGGCCTTGCCGCCGTCGGCGATGATCGCGTCGGCAACGTGCTGGCAGCCTTCGAGTTTGCGGCTGGAGACAATCACATGGGCGCCTTGCTGGGCCAGCAGCTTGGCGATGGCCTCGCCGATGCCACGGCTGGCGCCGGAAACGAAAGCGATCTTGCCGTCGAGGTCGAACAGGTGGGTCTTGGACATGAAGGGTTCCTTGTGATTGTTATCAGAGGGCGGATTTGCCGATGACTGCCAGGCTCATCTGTTCCAGCAGCTTATTCATGTGTATGAACTGGGCAAAACGTTTGTCCTGGGTCTGGCCATGGAAGAAACGGTAGTAGATCTGCTGCACAATGCCGGCCAGGCGGAACAGACCGTAGGTGTAGTAGAAGTCGAAATTGTCGATCTGGATGCCCGAGCGTTCGGCGTAGTAGTCGACGAACTGGCGGCGGGTGAGCATGCCGGGCGCATTGCTTGGCTGGCGACGCATCAACTGCACGGGCGCGGGGTCAGCGGCTTCGATCCAGTAGGCGAGGGTGTTGCCCAGGTCCATCAACGGGTCGCCGAGGGTGGTCAGCTCCCAGTCGAGCACGCCGATGATCTGCATGGGGTTGCGCGGATCGAGAATCACATTGTCGAAGCGATAGTCGTTGTGCACGATGCTGGAGGTCGGGTGGTCGGCCGGCATTTTATCGTTGAGCCAGGCGCGCACGGCTTCCCAGCGCGGGGCATCGGGGGTCAGGGCTTTTTCGTAGCGCTCGCTCCAGCCGCGGATCTGGCGTTCCACGTAGCCTTGGGGCTTGCCCAGGTCGGCCAGGCCGCAGGCGGTGTAGTCGACCTGATGCAGTTCGACGAATTTGTCGATAAAGCTTTTGCACAACGCTTCGGTTCGGCTCGCGTCCAGGCCCAGTTCGGCCGGCAGGTCGGAGCGCAAAATAATCCCATTGACCCGTTCCATGACATAGAACTCAGCGCCGATCACCGTTTCATCGGTGCAATGCACGTAGGCCTTGGGGCAGTACGGAAAGCCATCCTTGAGCTGGTTGAGGATGCGATATTCACGCCCCATGTCGTGGGCGGACTTGGCCTTGTGGCCGAATGGCGGGCGACGCAACACGAATTCCTGGTCCGGGTATTCCAGCAGATACGTCAGGTTGGAGGCGCCGCCGGGAAACTGGCTGATCTTGAGCGTGCCGTGCAGGCCGGGAATATGGGCCTTGAGGTAGGGATCGATCAGGCCGGCATCTAGTTCTTCGCCGGGGCGAATCTGGGTCGATTGGTCGTTAAGCGCCATGCTTATCCCTTCTGCTTATTATAAAGGCCTTGGACTATTGGCTAATCTAATGCGCCGCGCCGCCCACCGACAAGGTCGGGGCGGCTTAATAGGTTAGCGTGTTGGGGAATGATCAGCGGGCCTGATCCACGCAAATCACCCGGGCGGTACGGCCCCGCCGCGGGCATTCGCTACGGGTTGCGCGACGGGAGTGTCACGGGGGTCAGTACAGGGCGACCGGCAAAGTATTCCACCAGGTTGTCGGCCACCCGTTGCACGGTGTCGTGGGCGGCTTCGGGCGACAGGCCGGCCACATGGGAGGTCAGCACGGTATTGTTCAGGCGCTTGAGCGCGTCGGGCACCTTGGGCTCGTCGTCGAAGACGTCCAGCGCGGCGCCGCCGATACGTCGCTGTTCCAGCGCAGCCACCAGGTCGGCGGTGACCACCACGCTGCCACGACCGATATTGACCAGATAGCCGTTCGGCCCCAGGGCGTCGAGGGCGTGACGATCGATCAGGTGGCGAGTGCTGGCGCCACCGGGCGTGGCCAGGATCAGGAAATCCGAGGTGCGCGCCAATTCCACGGCGCTTGAGCAGTAGGTGTAATCCACATCATCGCGGGGTTGGCGGTTGTGGTAGCTCACCTCCATGCCAAACCCCAGGGACGCGCGCCTGGCGATCTCCAGGCCTACGGCGCCCAGCCCGAGAATCCCCAGTTGCTTGCCGCCCAGGGAAGGGCGCATCACCTTTGGCCATTCACTGCGGCGCACGGCGGCGTCATTCTGGGGGATACCGCGCACCAGCGACAGCAGCAAGGCCATGGCATGGTCAGCCACCGACGGCGCATTTACCCCGGCGCCGTTAGTCACCACAATCCCACGGTTGGCGGCGGCCTGCAGGTCTACATGTTCGTAGCCGGCACCGATCACGCAGATGATCTCCAGCAGCGGCAGCGCGGCTATTTCCTCGGCATACAGCCCCAGCGGGCCACGGGTGAGCACGGCCTTGATCTGCCCGCCATGGGCCTTGATCGCCTGGGCTCGTTCGACAGGCGTCGGCGCCAGGATCACATGGAAATCATTGCTCTCGATGATTTGCAGGTATTCGTTGATGGTCTCAACCAGGACCAGAACAGTGGTAGTCATGCAAGGTTCTTCCTGAAGTGCTTGAGCGCATGAGTATGCGGGATTTGTAAGACGGAACGTAGGTTGCTGTAGGAGCGAGCTTGCTCTCGAACGAAGTTGAGTGCGCTACGCATTACCGTGCAGCCGGCTCCACCACCTGACCATTCCTCAGCTAAGTCTTTGCTTATGCACGAGAATCCCGGACAATCGCGCCCCTGTTGAGGTCGGGGCGCTGCCTGTCAGGTTTTTCTGACTCGTCCCGGCCGTGTGAATGCGGAGATCCGACCGGATGAATGATCAGGCCAATAGCGTCGATGAACGCTATGCAACGACACCTGCAACGCTCACAAGCTGGAGCCGCCAGGACACCACTTGGATGCTTGGGCTGTTCGGCACCGCCATCGGCGCCGGTACTTTGTTCTTGCCGATCAACGCGGGCCTGGGGGGCTTCTGGCCGCTGGTGATCCTGGCGCTGCTGGCCTTTCCAATGACGTTCTTTGCCCACCGTGGGCTGACCCGTTTCGTACTCTCCGGCCGGGAAGGTTCCGACATTACCGATGTGGTCGAAGAGCATTTCGGCATTAAAGCCGGCGCGTTGATCACCTTGCTGTACTTCTTTGCGATCTTCCCGATCCTGCTGATCTATAGCGTGGCCCTGACCAACACCGTCAGCAGCTTCATGGAACACCAACTGCACATCATGCCGCCGCCTCGGGCAGTCCTGGCGTTTGTGCTGATCCTGGGCTTGCTGGCGGTGGTGCGTTGCGGCGAAAAGGTGATCGTCAAGGCCATGAGCCTGATGGTGTATCCGTTTATCGTTGCCTTGCTGTTCCTCGCCGTGTACCTGGTGCCGCATTGGACGGGCGGCATCCTGAGTACCGCCCGTGAGATTCCGGCGCCGTCGGCCTTGCTCAACACCTTGTGGCTGGCGATTCCGGTGATGGTGTTCTCGTTCAACCACTCGCCGATCATCTCGGCCTTCGCGGTGGACCAGAAACGCCAGTATGGCGCACACGCCGACGAGCGCAGCTCGCAGATCCTGTCTCGCGCGCACCTGTTGATGGTGGTGATGGTGCTGTTCTTCGTGTTCAGCTGCGTGCTGACCCTGTCACCGGCGCAGTTGGCCGAGGCGAAAGCGCAGAACCTGTCGATCCTGTCGTACCTGGCCAACCACTTTGACAACCCGACCATTGCCTTCGCCGCGCCGTTGATTGCATTCGTGGCGATTGCCAAGTCATTCCTGGGCCACTACATCGGTGCCAGCGAAGGCCTCAAGGGCCTGGTGCTGAAGACTGGCCGCCGCCCGGCAGCCAAATCTCTGGACCGCATGACCGCCGCCTTCATGCTGGTGGTGTGCTGGGTCGTCGCCACGCTTAACCCAAGCATCCTCGGCATGATCGAGACCCTGGGTGGGCCGGTGATTGCATCGATCCTGTTCCTGATGCCGATGTACGCCATCCGCAAAGTGCCGGCCATGGCCAAGTACCGGGGGCAGGCGTCGAATGTGTTTGTCACGGCGGTGGGGTTAGTGGCGATTACTGCGTTGGTGTATTCGCTGATGGCTTAAGGTCTGACGCAATCTCCAAGGCTGTCTCAGAACCAAATGTGGGAGGGGGCTTGCTCCCGATAGCGGTATGTCAGTCACCTATGAATTGACTGAACCACTGCTATCGGGAGCAAGCCCCCTCCCACATGTGTTTGGTGGTGTTGCTGGGATTGGATTCCAGGCATGAAAATGCCGCGTATCTCCAGATGGCGATCACTGCTCTGGTTGACTCGCTGATGGCTTAAGGTCTGACACAGCCTGCAAGAGCTACAGAGACCAAATGTGGGAGGGGGCTTGCCCCCGATGGCGGTGTATCAGTCACCTATGAATTGATTGAACCACTGCTATCGGGAGCAAGCCCCCTCCCACATGTGTTTGGTGGTGTTGCTGGGATTGTATTCCAGGCATGAAAATGCCGCGTAGCTCCAGATGGCGATCACTGCTCTGGTTGACTCGCTGATGGCTTAAGGTCTGACACAGCCTGCAAGAGCTACAGAGACCAAATGTGGGAGGGGGCTTGCCCCCGATGGCGGTATGTCAGTCACCTATGAATTGACTGAACCACTGCTATCGGGAGCAAGCCCCCTCCCACATTTGGTTGTATTCCAGGCATAAAAAACGCCGCGTACCTTGCGATACGCGGCGCCTATCACATCAACACACCGTTAAGCTTGAATCACCGGGATGTTGGCGCTTGCCGCGATCTTGCGGAACTCGGCGATCTGGTCGAAGTTCAGGTAGCGGTAGACGTCACTGGCCATGGTGTCCAGTTTCGCCGCGTAGCCCATGTACTCTTCGACGGTCGGCAGGCGACCCAGGGTAGAGGCGACTGCCGCCAGCTCGGCCGAGGCCAGGTAGACGTTGGCGCCATCGCCCAGACGGTTCGGGAAGTTACGGGTCGAGGTCGACACCACGGTCGAATTCGGCTCTACACGTGCCTGGTTACCCATGCACAGCGAGCAGCCCGGCATTTCCATGCGCGCGCCAGCCTTGCCGTAGATGCCGTAGTAGCCTTCTTCGGTCAGCTGGTGGGCGTCCATCTTGGTCGGCGGCGACAGCCACAGACGGGTTGGCAACTGGCCCTTGACCTGCTCCAGCAGCTTACCGGCAGCGCGGAAGTGACCGATGTTGGTCATGCACGAACCGATGAACACTTCGTCGATCTTTTCACCGGCAACGCTCGACAGCAGACGGGCATCGTCCGGGTCGTTCGGTGCGCAGAGGATCGGCTCGTTGATTTCCGACAGGTCGATCTCGATGATTTCGGCGTATTCGGCGTCGGCATCGGCTTCCATCAGCTCCGGGTTGGCAACCCAGGCTTCCATCGCTTGGGCGCGACGTTCCAGGGTGCGTGGATCGCCGTAGCCTTCGCCGATCATCCAGCGCAGCAAGGTGATGTTGGAGTTCAGGTACTCGGTGACGGAGTCCTTGGACAGCTTGATGGTGCAACCGGCAGCCGAACGTTCAGCCGAGGCGTCGGACAGCTCGAAAGCCTGTTCCAGCGTCAGATCGTTCAGGCCTTCGATTTCCAGGATGCGGCCGGAGAAGGCGTTTTTCTTGCCTTTCTTCTCTACGGTCAGCAGGCCAGCCTGGATCGCGTAGTAAGGAATGGCATGCACCAGGTCACGCAGGGTGATGCCAGGCTTCATTTTGCCTTTGAAACGCACCAGGATCGATTCCGGCATGTCCAGCGGCATCACGCCGGTGGCAGCGGCGAACGCGACCAGACCGGAGCCGGCCGGGAACGAGATGCCCATCGGGAAGCGGGTGTGGGAGTCACCACCGGTACCGACGGTGTCCGGCAGCAGCATGCGGTTCAGCCAGCTGTGGATGATGCCGTCGCCTGGACGCAGCGATACACCGCCACGGGTCATGATGAAGTCAGGCAGGGTGTGGTGGGTGGTCACGTCGATCGGCTTTGGATAAGCCGCAGTGTGGCAGAACGACTGCATCACCAGGTCGGTCGAGAAGCCCAGGCA
Source organism: Pseudomonas sp. R4-35-07 (assembly GCF_003852235.1). Lineage (NCBI taxonomy): Bacteria > Pseudomonadati > Pseudomonadota > Gammaproteobacteria > Pseudomonadales > Pseudomonadaceae > Pseudomonas > Pseudomonas sp. R4-35-07. The sequence continues at coordinate 3,248,413 of NZ_CP027732.1, read as the reverse complement.
CGCCAGGTCTTTGAGTTCATCACGGGTCATTGGACCGGTGGTGTCCTGGGAACCGACGGTGGTCATCTTCGGTTCGCAGTAGGTGCCAGGGCGCACGCCTTTGCCTTCCGGCAGGCCGCACGCCTTGCCGACCATTTTCTGCGCCAGGGTGAAGCCCTTGCCGGTGTCGACAGGCGCTTCAGGCAGCTTGAACAGGTCGGTAGGGCCCAGGCCCAGTTCGGCACGGGCCTTGTCGGTCAGGCCGCGACCGATGATCAGCGGAATACGGCCGCCGGCGCGAACTTCGTCCAACAGCACCGGGGTCTTCATTTCGAAGGTGGTGATGACTTCATCGGTGCCGTGTTTGCAGACTTTGCCAGCATGCGGGTACAGGTCGATCACGTCGCCCATGTGCATGTTGGTGACGTCGAACTCGATCGGCAGTGCGCCCGCATCTTCCATGGTGTTGTAGAAGATCGGAGCGATTTTGCTGCCGAAGCAGAAACCGCCGGCGCGCTTGTTCGGAACAAAGGGAACGTCGTCGCCGAAGAACCACAGCACGGAGTTGGTTGCCGATTTACGCGACGAGCCGGTGCCGACCACGTCGCCGACATAGGCGATCGGGAAGCCTTGGCCGCGCATTTCTTCGATCTGCTTCATCGGGCCGGTCTTGCCTTGCTCGTCCGGTACGATGCCTTCACGGGCCATTTTCAGCATGGCCAGGGCGTGCAGCGGGATGTCAGGGCGCGACCAGGCGTCCGGGGCAGGGGACAGGTCGTCGGTGTTGGTTTCACCGGTGACCTTGAACACGCGCAGGCTGATCTTGTCGGCCAGGGTCGGACGGTTACGGAACCATTCGCCGTCGGCCCAGGATTGGATCACGCCTTTGGCGTGCTCGTTGCCGTTGCGGGCTTTTTCCGCCACGTCGTGGAACGCATCGAACATCAGCAGGGTGTGCTTGAGTTGGGCGGCCGCGACAGGCGCCAGCGTGGCGTCGTCCAGCAGCTCGACCAACGTCACGATGTTGTAGCCGCCTTGCATGGTGCCAAGCAGTTCAACAGCGCGCTTTTTGTCGATCAGGGGGGAGGTGGCTTCACCCTTGGCCAGGGCGGACAGGAAACCGGCCTTGACGTAGGCAGCTTCGTCAACGCCCGGTGGAATGCGGTTGGTGATCAGGTCAACGAGGAATTCTTCTTCGCCAGCCGGGGGATTTTTCAGCAGCTCGACCAGGCCTGCGGTTTGTTCGGCGTTAAGCGGCTGGGGCACGATACCCAGGGCGGCACGCTCTTCGATATGTTTGCGGTAGGCTTCAAGCACAGTTATTACCCTCATCAGTGGTCCCACGGGACGCTCATCCAGGAATGACCGGCACGCGTGCGCTCGGGGGCTTTTTGGGCCGCAAAGCCAGCGCTGCCGACCGTCCTTACAGAAGCTGCTTTCAAAGTTTTACGCCTGCAGAACGGAGCTGATGAGGGTCGGCGCAGTGTTGACCTACCGGGGTCAAACCTGCGCCAACACCGTTCTGAAGGAACGACTGTGCTCGTGACGCTTTGAAAACAGCTTCCAGCGGATTATTGGCGCCTTACAAGGCCGGGTGATTCTACGGCAAAAAAAATCTAAAGGTAAGTTGCGTCACCAAGTTTGCAGGGTGATCAACCTTAGACAAAGGGCTAACATGGCGCACTGTTTCGCTGATCTGCGTGTTTTCGCCCATGTCCAACCAAACCATCAAGACCCCCTGCGTCGGCCTGTGCTCCACGGTCTACGGCGATCTCGTGTGTCGCGGCTGCAAGCGCTTTCACCACGAAGTGATCCAGTGGAATGGCTATAACGAAGAAGAAAAGCGTGCGGTCTGGCTCAGGCTCGAGCAATTGCTGGTGCAGGTGATGGCCGGCAAAATCGAGGTTTTTGCCCCCAAGACCCTGCGCGGGCAGTTGGAACAGCGCAAGATTCGCTTCGTGCCGCACCAGTCCGAGTATTGCTGGGCCTATCAGTTGATTGCGCGTGGGGCGCGGGTGATCAATAACCTGGAGGCCTACGGCATGGTGCTGCTGCCGGAGTTCCGCGACTGGCCCTTGCCAGACCTGCGCGACGCGATTGATCGGGAATTCTTTATCTTGTCCGAGGCGCATTACCAGCGTTATATCGCACCGGGATTCCTGAAGGATGCGCTATCTACCTGACGGTAAAGATCAAAATGTGGGAGGGAGCTTGCCCCCGATAGCGGTGGATCAGTTGGCTTATTCAGTGACTGACACTCAGTCATCGGGGGCAAGCCCCCTCCCACATTTGATCTTCATTGCTTCAGGCTTGGGTGGCGAGCTCTTCAAGATGGTCCATCAGCGTCTGGGGCTTGAGCACCAACACATCGCTTTCCACCGCATCCAGCACCACCTCCGCCGTATTGCCGATCAACGCCCCGGAAATTCCAGTGCGCGCCACGGTGCCGATAATCGTCAGTGCCGCCTGCAACTGGTGGGCGATATGGGGAATCAGCACATCCGCCGGGCCTTCCTTGATATGCAGGTGTGCGTCATCCACATCGAATTCGGCCTGGAAGGCCTGGCACTGCTCGCGATAACGCGCCTCGATGGTTTCCCTGAGTTGAAACGTCGGGTCCGCCGCGGACAGCATCGGCGAGGGGTGTGCGCTGATCACATGCAACTGCGCCTTGGCCAGGCTGGCGATATCAAAGCCGTGGTCGATGATGGAATTGTGCAGCGAGCGGTGTTCGCTGTCGGTATTGCCCACGTCGATGGCCGCCAGAATCACGCCGCCGGCCCAGGGCGTGGCGGTCTTGACCAGCAGCACCGGCGTCGGGCAATAGCGCAGCAGTTTCCAGTCTGCCGGCGTCAGCAGGGCCTTTTTCAGCGGGCTGTCGGCAAAGTGCTGCTTGATCACCAGGCCGCAGCCCTCGGCCTGCTGCACGTCGACGATGGTTGCATGCAGGCTGTCGTTCCACGCCTGTTCGGTCGTGACGCTGTACCCGTCCTCCTGCAGGCCGGATTTGAGCAGGCTCAGCAGCGCCGAATGCTCATGCTTTCTGTCACAGACCAGCAAATGCAGGTGCGCGTCGGTGACCCCGGCGATCAGCTTCGCGCGCTTGAGGGCCAGGCTTTCGGTATGCTCGGGCTCGATGACAACCAGGATGCTGCGGATGGCTTGCATGGTCGGTTCTCCAGGAGTGGGCCTGCAACAACTATAGTTGCTGCACGCGTGCCGTCATCTTGATGTACATCAAGGCCCATGGCTGGTGGTCTGCGGCGTGGTCGGTATAATCGGCGCCCTTTTGTGATCCTTTGCCCGTGAGCCCGATGATCCTGCCCGAAATCCACGAATTCCTCGGTTGCCGCACCCCCGACGCCTGGGTCCAGGCCGCGCTGGCCGACCAGGACACCCTGCTGATCGACCACAAGAACTGCGAATTCAAAGCCGCCAGCACCGCCCTGAGCCTGATCGCCAAGTATCACGGCCACCTCGACCTGATCAATATGATGTCGCGGCTGGCCCGTGAAGAGCTGGTGCACCACGAGCAGGTCATGCGCCTGATGAAAAAACGCAAGGTTGAACTGCGCCAATTGTCCGCTGGCCGCTACGCCTCGGGTTTGCGCAAGGTGGTGCGCAACCATGAGCCGGTCAAACTGGTGGATACCCTGGTGGTGGGGGCATTTATCGAAGCGCGCAGTTGCGAGCGTTTCGAAGCGCTGGTGCCGCATTTGGACGAAGAACTCGGCAAGTTCTACTTCGGCTTGCTCAAAAGCGAAGCGCGGCACTTCCAGGGTTACTTGAAACTGGCCTACCAGTACGGTGACGCCAAGGACATCGCCCAGGTGATCGAGCGGGTGAGGGCGGCCGAGCAGGCGTTGATCGAGTCAGCCGACGTCGAGTTCCGCTTTCACAGTGGCGTGCCAGCCTGAGGCCACGGCTACGCCGATCAAGGCGCTGAATCCGGTCAGCAGCAGGATCACCGTTTGCGTGCCAAGCGGCGCTGCCAGCACCGCAATCAGCAAGCCCGCCAAGGGCTGGGCGAGGTTGTTGAGCAGGGTGATCACTCCCACCGTTTTGCCGAAATCCTGCACCGGAATTACCCGCTGACGGGTGCTGCGCATGTACACGTTGAACATCTTGTCGAAACCGCTCACCAGCAGGAAGCCCACGGCGTACATCCACACGCCGGGGCTGAGGGCGGTGATCAACGCGCCCACGGCAATCATCGAATACGACAGCCCGCCGAGCACCTTCAGCGCCAGGCTCGAGCGTGCGAGGTAAAACAGAATTACCAGGGTGACCACCGCGCCAGCGGCTTGCAGCAGGGCGTAGGCGTCCTTGTCCGCCGCGTATTGCCCGGTGACCAGGGCCGCCGACGTGGCCAGCGTCACGCCGACGATCAGGTTCACACCAATGGCCAGGGTAATGATGCGCTTCAACTCCACCCGGTTGCGGATGTGGCCCAAAGCGGTGCGCAGCGGCTGCAGCCAGAGGCCCGGGTGCTGCGGCTCATGGGGCTGCAGGTGCACGCGGGTGTTGCGCTGCCAGGCCAGCATCGCCAGGTCCGCCAGCACAAACAGTGCGGCGATGCCCAGCACCACCCAAGGCCACGCCCAGATTTCCAGCATCAGCGCCGCCACCAACGGCCCGAGTACCAGGCCGCTCTGGTCGGCGATCTGCGAATAAGACAACGTCTTGGTGTAGGTATAATGCTGGAAAATATGCGGCATCAGCACTTCCCGCGCCATGATGCCCTGGGTGGTCAATACCCCGCACAACGCCGACAGCATCACCAGCCATTGGATACCGTCGAACAGCCCGTACAGCGCCACCGCTACCACGCAGGCCAACGCCCGATACACTTGGCTGACATGCAGGATGCGCACGGGTGAAAACCTGTCGCACAACGCCCCGCACACCGGAAAGGCCAGGTAGCGCGGCAGTGACTCGACAAAGAACGCCAGGCCCGCCCAAGACACACTCTGGGTGGTTTGGAACACGATCAGCGGCACGATGAACAGCAGAATCTGGTCCGCCAGCCGCGACAGGAACAGTGAAACGAAGAACGCCAGGTAATCCTTGCGCATATAACTCCCTGTGAATGGCGTAAAAGAGTGCAGGCTATTTGTTAAAAACTCTTAAAAGCATGAAGCTTGCTGGCACCCTGCGTGCGGCGGCTCCCGTTGGGCAGCTTGCCACCTATACTGCCAGCCTTTCAATCGGCGTTCCTACACTGAGAACTTATGGAAAACCTGGGTCTGGGCAAAGTCCTGCTCGTCGAGGACGATGAGAAGCTGGCAGGGCTGATCGCGCATTTTCTGTCGCAACATGGTTTCGAGGTGCAAGCGGTGCACCGGGGCGATTTGGCCTTGGCGGCGTTCCTGGCGTTCAAACCGAAAATGGTCGTGCTCGACTTGATGTTGCCGGGCCAGAGCGGCCTGCATGTGTGTCGCGAGATCCGCGCAGTGTCCGACACACCGATTGTGATCCTCACCGCCAAGGAAGATGACCTGGACCATATCCTGGGCCTGGAGTCCGGTGCCGATGACTATGTGATCAAACCCATCAAGCCGCCGGTGTTGCTGGCGCGCCTGCGCGCGCTGCAACGTCGGCAAGTGCCCGAGGCGATGGTACGCGATTACCTCGAATTCGGCCGGTTGTCGATCAACCGCAGTTGCCGGGTGGTCAGCCTGGGCGATGAAAAAATCGACCTCACCACCATGGAGTTCGAATTGCTCTGGCTACTGGCGAGCAGCTCGGGAACCATCCTTTCGCGCGACGACATCCTCAACCGCATGCGCGGCATTGCGTTCGATGGCCTGAACCGCAGCGTCGATGTGTACATCAGCAAACTGCGCGGCAAGCTCAATGACAACCCGCGCGAGCCAGTGTGCATCAAGACCATCTGGGGCAAGGGCTACCTGTTCAATCCGTTCGCCTGGGAGATGTAGATGCTGCGCCTGTATCTGCGCTTGTACCTGATTCTCGCGCTTGGGTTGGCCGGTGCGATCTGGTTGGTCAACTATGGCCTGGACGCGTACATGCCCGAGTCCAATGAAACCTATAATCGCGAGGCCCTGCGCGGCCCAGCGTGGGCCCTGGTGGAACAACTGCGGCCGGTGCAGGGCGAGGCGCGCCAGGCGCGTCTGGACCAGCTGCAACCGCATTACGGCCTGCGCCTGCAGCTGGTGCAGCGCGACAGCCAGCACCTGAGCGCGCGCGAACAGGCACTGCTGGCGGCCGGCCAAGTGGTGGTGCGCGAGGACTTCATGAAGTTCCTCGCGCCCATCGACGACGGCCCGCAATTGCTCGAAATCCAATTGCCGGAAGAACCGAAATGGTTGTACCTGTGGGCCTACGGGCTCCTGGGCGTGAGCCTGGCCATTGTGTTGTACTTTTGGGTGCGTCCGCACTGGCGCGACCTGGAGCACATCCGCCTGGCGGCGCAGCGCTTTGGCGACAACGACCTCGGCTCGCGCATCCTGTTGCCGCGTCGCTCCACCGTGCGTGCGCTGGCCGGGCACTTCAACCAGATGGCCGAGCGCATCGAAAGCCTGATCGCCAACCAGCGCGAACTGACCAACGCGGTATCCCACGAGCTGCGCACGCCGATTGCGCGCTTGTCTTTCGAGCTTGACCAGCTCAAGCAGCAGGCCGATCCGCGCCAAAGTCGCGAACTGATCGCCGATATGTACGCCGACCTTGGCGAACTGGAAGAAATGGTCTCCGAGCTGTTGACCTACGCCAGCCTGGAGCGCGGCGCGACCCAGGTCACCCGCGAAAGCATCGAGGCCCACAGTTGGCTGGACAGCGTGATCGGCAGCGTGGCGCTGGAGGCCGAGGCCGCAGGTGTGCAGTTGTCGCTGCGTACCTGTGAGGTCGATGTGATTCGCATCGAGCCACGATTCATGGCGCGCGCGGTGATCAACCTGCTGCGCAACGCCATTCGCTATGCCGACCGGCGGGTTGAAGTGTCGTTGATCAAGTTCGGCAGCGGTTACGAACTGCAGGTCAGCGACGATGGTCCTGGTATTCCGGTCGAGGGCCGCGCCAAAATCTTTGAACCCTTCATGCGCCTGGATTCAAGCCGCGACCGCCGTACCGGCGGCTTCGGCCTGGGCCTGGCGCTGGTCCAGCGGGTCAGCCAATGGCATGGCGGACAGGTGCAGGTGCTGGACTCGGAGTGGGGCGGAGCGTCGTTTCGGATGACCTGGGCGTATGCCGAGTAAGTACCCGTAAATAACGACAAGCCAATGTGGGAGGGGGCTTGCCCTAATGCCAGTCAGTTAAGAAGTAGGAAGGGTAAAAAGTAACCTGTGGCGAGGGAGCTTGCTCCCGCTGGACTGCGCAGCAGTCCCATTGTTTGGGGCCGCTTCGCGCCCCAGCGGGAGCAAGCTCCCTCGCCACAAGTCAGCTCTCGCTCCTGCTACTTCTTAACTGACTGGAGTCAGGGCTTGCCCCCGATTGCGTCCTTTAGAAATTCAACGTGTCGAGGGGCGAGTGCAGACGTTTGAAAGCGTAGCCCGAAGCGCTAAGGCCATTGACCTGACGGCTGACGGTATCGCCCAGGCCATAGCCGCTGCCGGCTACGACCGCGTGGGCGTTATCGACGGGCAGCAGGATGTAGTCGGTCAGGGGCTCATCATGCAGTTGGCCGCGAATCACCAGGAAGCCTTCCTCCAGCCGCACCCTGACGCCGCTCAACGGCGCATCGGGCTCGTGGGTATTGAGCACCTGGTAAGTGCCGACGGTGTCTGCCCACGCCAGGGGCAGCGGCGGTGGCTCGATGCGTTCGCCCACGGCAAGGCGTTGGCCGTGGCTGCGGGCGGTGAGGATCTGCCGGCCCTGTACCCTGACTACGTCTAGTTGCACACGACCGAGTTCGCCAAGGTCTTTCAACCAGAAGCCGAAAACCTTTTTCTGCGCGCGCAGCCAGCCTTGATCGTCGCGCAGCAGCTCGAAATCGCACCCGCCCAGTTCGCCGGATAAACGCCCGTGATCATCCTTGATACGCAACACACCCCATGAGGTCGCGTAGAACCCGGCCAGGCGCTTGCGGTCGACTGCGGCCGGCACTTGGCGCAGCTTGAGGCCGTGGTTCGGGGCCTGGCAGTCGTCGGCACAGACCGCCTTGCCGGTCTGCGCCTGGAGCATCAGGCGCAGGGTGTCGGTGGACAACGACACCACCAGCTGTTCGGCATTGCTGTCATTGGCCATGATGATTACGGCCAGTTGCTGATCCGGAAGCATGCTCAACTGCGCGGCGAAATCATCGCCGCCGCCACTGTGCTGATAGGCCCGTATGCCAGGGCCGACCGGTTCATCCCCGCACGGCGCCAGAAACCAGCCGAGACCCATCTGGCAATCGAAATCCAGGGCGTTGCCGGTGTTCTGCTGGGTGAACATCTCATCGATCGAAGCGCTGCCCAGTACCCGGTTGCCTTTGTAGACCCCTTTGGCGAACAGCATGTGTACGTAATGGCTGAGGTCTTTGGGGCTGGCCCACAGGCTGGCGGCGGCGAGGTCACGGACCTGCGCGTCGTTGCTGGCCTTGCCCTCTTCGTAGCCCAAAGCGCGGTAGCTCAATTGGGTGCCGGTGCCGACGAAACTTGACTGGTTCATTTCCAGAGGCCTGAGCAGGCTGCCTTGCAGTTGCGCCTCGAAGCTTTTACCAGTGCTGCGCTCGATGGCTGCCCCCACCAGGGCGTAGCCCAGATTGGAATACGCCACCTGGGAGCCCGGCGGGCTGCTCAGCCACACGCCCGAAACGCGTTGCGGCATCTGGCCCATGGCGTAGTTACTGCGCAGGTCGCGCAAATGCTCGCTGGGCAAGCCGGATTGATGGCTGAGCAAGCGGCGCAAGGTAATCGCTTGGTCCGCCTCGGCCTGATCGCTGTGAAACCGCGAGCGTACGTGGAACTCGCGCAAGGTTTGCTGAAGCGGCGCATCCAGCCCCAGGCGCTGTTGTTCCACCAGTTGCAAGGCCGCCGTGGCAGTGAGCAACGTAGATATGCCCCCGGCGCGAAACGCCGTGTTGGGGGTGACCGGCACCCCTCGGGCCTTGTCGGCCAGGCCGAAGCCACGGGCCCAGATCAATTCCTGGCCACTGACCAGGGCAATCGACAAGCCCGCCACATTGTCCCGCGCCATCTCACGGGGTATACGGCTTTGCAGGTAGCGGATGATCGCGCCGTAATCGCCTTTTTGAATCGGCGGCGGCACGCTCGATTGCCCCTGGCAACCGAGCGTGCCCAACAGGCAACCGAGCAGCGGGATACCGCGTAACGTGCGAAACATGAAGAGCACCCGGATGGTGGTTTGGATGCTCGAATGTTAGGGCCGTGGCGGCACGCAATCTTTGAGTGCTTTGTCGGGAAACTGTCAAAGACTGTTAACGCCGGCCTCGACCATAGGGATATGTGTCAAGTCAGTTATCCAGGGCAGTCAAGATCGCATGCGCCACTTTCACCCGTTCGGCATTCGGGTAGTTCCTGTTGGCCAGGATCACCACGCCAATATCCCTGCTCGGTACATACGCCACGTAGGCGCCGAAACCATTGGTTGAACCGGTTTTGTTGTAGAGCACATTGGCCGGTTGGGCCTGCGCCGGTTGCAGCCACTTGACGGTGTGCGACTCCAGCGCCATCGGTGTGGAGTTACCCTCTATCAAGGCCTGCTGGGTGATGGGGTAGGGGTAGTATTCCCAACCCAGGCCCTGGGTCATGCCGTCGACGCTGTAGTAACCGTTGTGTGTGGTGGCGATCGCCTGTTGCAGCGGCGCGCTCAAGGTTTTGGGGTGCAGGTTGAGCATCACGTAGCGCGCCAGGTCCTGGGTGCTGGTCTTGATGCCGTAGGCTTCGCTGTCGAGTGCGCCTGGGCCCACGCGCACGGGTTTGTCCTGCTTATCGTAGCCTTGGGCGTAGCGGCCCAGCTTGTCGGCGGGTACGTTGAGGTAGGTGTTCTTCAAGCCCAGCGCCGGCAGCAAGGTCTGTTCCATGACGACATTGAACGGCTGGCCCAGGCTTTTGGCCGCGAGGTAGCCGAACAGGCCGATGCTCGGGTTGGAGTAGAGGCGTCGCGTACCGGGGGTGTCGGTGGGTTGCCAGTGCCTGTAGTAATCGAGCATGGTCGCGGCGCTGTCGGCCGCACCTGGGAACTGCAGCGGCAGGCCGCCTGCGGTGTAGGTCGCCAGTTGCAACAGGCTGATGTGATCGAACGCACTGCCGGCCAGTTCGGCCCAGTGCTGACTGGCGCGGTCCGACAGCTTCAACTTGCCACTGGCCTGGGCATAGCCCCCGAGGGTTGAAGTGAAGGTCTTGGACACTGAGCCGACTTCGAACAGGGTGTCTTGCGTGACGGGCTGCTTGCCTTCCCTGGACGCCACGCCGTAGTTAAAGTATTGCGCCTGACCATCCTTCACCACGGCCACCGACAGCCCGACGATGCCCTGTTGCTGCATCAGCGGTTTGACGCGACTGTCCACCACTTCGCGCAGGTCGGTCGCAGCCATGCACGGAGCAGCAACCAGCAGTAATGCTGAAATCAGTAGGCTTCGTACGCTAAAACGGGATTTTTCTTGCATAGTATTTTCGCTTTCTTGTAACGGATGGACTAAGGCTGAGAGCCTGCGCGGGCGCTGCCAATCTAGGCGTTATTAGTCGCTGATACAAACGATGTCGCCGAACAGCTGCACACGCCGGCCGACCTGTTGAAACACACATTGCTGCGCTCTTACCGCACCGATGAATGGAGCCTGTGGTTCCAGGCTGCCGGGCTGCCGGTCGATACCCCTGGTACCGCGCAGCATCGTGTTCGATTCGTCGCTGGCGATGATGGAAGCGGCGCTGGAGGGCCTCGGCGTGGCACTGGCGCCGGCGATGATGTTTTCGCGGCAATTGGAGAGTGACGTGATTCGCCAGCCGTTCGCGGTGGGGATAACCACCGGCAGTTACTGGCTGACGCGCTTGCAGTCGCGGGCTGAGACGCCAGCGATGCTGGCGTTCAAGGGATGGTTGCAGGCGATTGCTGCCTGATGTGCATAGGTATCTACACAACTTTGGTGTAGCCCTGAACCTGTGACGGCTCAGAAGCCGAAGCCTCTCTAACTGACGCCCCGCGCCCTAAATGTGGGAGGGGGCTTGCCCCCGATGGCGGCCTGACAGCCGACCAGGATGCTGGATCAGGGCGAGTACATATCCGTTGCTGCGGTAACGGCGGCTTAGGGTTCCGCCCTTACGGCGTCTCACTTTTGAAAAGCGCAAAAGTAAGCAAAACGCTCTTGCCCCACCACTCGGCACCTCGCCTAGGCTCGGTGTGCCCGTAATCCGACATTGATTTGGGGGGCCGCCGCCACGCGCCATCCATGGCGCGGGGCGGCTAAACCGGCATCCCTGCCGGTTTACCCCCCAAATCAATATCGAATTCCGGCCAGCGTGGTTTAACGGGGCGCCTAGATCAAAAGCAAGATCAAGAGCGACTCGCTTCGCATCGTGGTTACCGTTGTTGGATTGTATCTAAGCAAGGTATTTGCGGAACCATCCCAGGGTGCGCTCCCAGGCCAGGTTCGCTGCTGCCTCGTCATAACGCGGCGTCGAATCGTTGTGAAAGCCGTGGTTGGCTCCCGGGTAGATAAATGCCTCATACGTCGTGCCGGCGGCTTTAAGCGCCTGATCGTAGGCCGGCCAACCTTCGTTGATGCGCGCATCCAGCTCCCCGTAATGCAGCAGGATCGGTGCCTTGATGCGGGGTACGTCCTTGGCCTCGGGTTGACGCCCGTAGAACGATACGGCCGCCGCCAGTTCCGGGTAGGCCACCGCCGCCGCATTGGTCACGCCACCGCCATAGCAGAAACCGGTGATGCCGACTTTGCCGGTGCTGCTGTCGTGGTGCATCAGCCATTCAATGGCCGCGAAAAAGTCGTTCATCAGTTTGGTGGGGTCGACGGTCTGCTGCAGGGCCACGCCTTTTTCATCGTTGCCGGGGTAGCCGCCCACCGAGGTCAGGCCATCGGGCGCCAGGGCGATAAAGCCGGCTTTGGCCAGGCGCCGCGCCACGTCTTCGATATACGGATTCAGGCCACGGTTCTCATGCACGACCACCACCGCAGGCAGTTTGCCGGCGGCCTTGGCCGGGCGCACCAGGTAGCCGCGCACCGTGCCGTTACCCTTGGGTGACGGGTACGTGATGTAGTCGGCAACGATAGCGGGGTCGGTGAATTTCACCTGTTCGGCGAGTGCGTAGTTGGGGCTCAGGGCGGCGAGCAGGGCCGAGGCGGTCAGGCCACCGAAGGTAAACAGCGCGGCGCGGTCGAGGAATTCGCGGCGGTTCAGCGTACCGTGGGCGTAGCCATCGTAGAGTTCCAGCAGTTCGGGAGCGAAGTCTTTGGCGGTGAGACGAGTCATCGGTGCAGTCCTCGGTTAGCGGTTGCCGTCAAATGTAGACCAGGATCAACCCGTGCGGCCACGGGCGCGGACGCCATTTCTGTTTAGCAGCCCCTGGCCCCTAGCGCTAGCGCGCGAAGCGCTTCGCGCCGGCCACGCAGCCGATCACCGCCACCGTGACCAGCAGCAGGCCCAGGCTGACCTGCTCATGCAGCAGGCCCGCCGCCAGCGCCAAACCAAAGAACGGTTGCAGCAACTGCAACTGGCCGACCGCAGCGATGCCACCCTGGGCCAGGCCGCGATACCAGAACACAAAGCCGATCAACATGCTGAACACTGCGACGTAACCCAGGCTCAGCCAGGCCGGCAGGCTGATGCCGGTGAACGACGCGGGCGCCAGCAGCCAGCTCAACGGCGCGACGACGGGCAGCGACATTACCAGGGCCCAGCAAATCACCTGCCAGCCACCCAGGCTGCGCGACAGCTTGGCGCCTTCGGCATAGCCCAGGCCGCAGACCAGCACCGCCAACAGCATCAGCAGGTCCCCGGCGGGCGCAGCGCTCAGGCCCTGGGCGAAGGCGTAAGCCATCACCAGCGCGCTGCCCAGCCCCGAAAACAACCAGAACACCGGTCGCGGCCGCTCGCCGCCGCGCAGCACGCCGAAGATCGCCGTCGCCAGCGGCAGCAGGCCGATAAACACAATGGAGTGCGCGGAGGTCACGTATTGCAGCGCCAGCGCCGTGAGCAGCGGGAAACCGATCACCACGCCGAACGCGACGATGGCCAAGGGCGCCCATTGCGGGCGGGTGGGGCGTTTTTCGCGGAACCACCGCAACAGGCACAGCCCCAGGATGGCCGCGAGCGTCGCGCGGATCATGGTCAGGAACACCGGGTCGAATTCCATCACCGCCAGGCGCGTGGCCGGCAGCGAACCGCTGAAGATCACCACGCCAATAAAACCGTTGATCCAGCCTTGGGTGCTGCTGTCCAGTGTGCCGAAAGGCGAGGTGCGTTCCATGGGGGGATGTCCGTAAAAGGGAAGTTGCGTGCCCGGCATCCTAGGGCTGAAGATTGAGGCAATCAAAAAATTGTCATGGATACATCGCCAATGCCGCGCGCCCGCTACAAGTCGCTGGTCGATACCTTCGCCGAGGCCATTCGTGCGGGCAAAATGCCGCCCGGCACGCGCCTGCCCACGCACCGCCAACTCGCCGCCGAGTATGGCCTGGCGCTGGTCACCGCGAGCCGCGTGTACGCCGAGCTGGAGGCGATGGGGCTGGTCAGTGGTGAAACCGGGCGTGGCACTTTTGTGCGCGAACTGGCGTTACCGCCGGGCCAGGGCAGTGGGCAGATGCCCGTCGCGGCGGGCATGCTCGACTTGAATTTCAACTACCCCTCATTGCCCGGCCAGGCCGAGCTTTTGCGTGGCGCGCTGCGCCAGTTGGCGTTATCCGGCGACCTGGAAGCGCTGTTGCGTTACCAGCCCCATGCCGGCCGCCTGCATGAACGCGCGGCAGTCGCGCAGCACCTGTTGCAGCGCGGGCTGGCGGTGCAGGCCGAACAGGTATTGCTGGTCAGCGGAGCCCAGCACGGCTTGGCGGTAACCCTGATGGCGCTGCTCAAACCTGGCGATGTGATCGCCGTCGACGCATTGACCTATTCGGGCTTCAAGGTATTGGCCGAGACCCTGCACCTGGAGATCGTCGCGATCCCGTCCACTGCCATCGGCCCGGACCTCGATCACCTGCAGGCCCTGTGCCGCAAGCGGCCGGTGCGCGCGGTCTACAGCATGCCGACCCTGCATAACCCGCTGGGCTGGGTGATGAGCCTGGCGCAGCGCGAGCGCCTGGTGGCGATTGCGCGAGAGCACCACTTGATGATCATCGAGGACGCCGCCTACGCCTTCCTGGCCGAACACGCACCGCCGCCGCTGGCGAGCTTGGCGCCTGAATGCACGGTGTACGTCGGTGGGTTTTCCAAAAGTGTCGCCACCGGCTTGCGCGTCGGTTTTATCGCGGCGCCCCTGGCTTGGGTCAAGGTATTGGAGCGCACCGTCATGGCCACCACCTGGAACGTGCCGGGGGTGATGAGTGCGATCGCCGTGGCCTGGATTGAAGATGGCACCGTCGCGCAGTTGGAGGCGCAAAAACGCGCAGATGCCCAGGCGCGGCAAGCTTTGGCTGCGCAAGTGCTGACGGGGCTGAGCTATATCAGCCATCCCTCGTCGTATTTTTTGTGGCTGCCGCTGGCCGAAGATACCCGTGCCGATCAGGTGGCCATGACCTTACAGCGCGAGGGTATTGGCGTTTCCACCGCCGAGCCGTTTGCCGTCTCGGCCCATGTGCCCCACGCGCTGCGCCTGGCCTTGGGGTCGGTGTCGATGACGGCGCTGCGTGAGGCGTTGCTCAAGGTGCGCAAAGTAGTGCAATGGTGAGCCGTGGCTGAGCGGCTCACCGACAAGGGTCAGTATTTGTAGGCCTGGCGACCGATCAGCAGCCATTGGCCTTTCTGCTTCTGCCAGACCTGGAAGTTATCGATATCGGTCGGCACTTCGACGCCACTGTTCACCGCCAGGGCGTGAAAGTGGTTGCGCACCAGGGCGGTATCGCCGTTCAGGGTGATGGTCTGGTTTTGCATTTCCAGGGTCTTGAACGCGCTCTTGTGAGTTTCCAGGTCTTCGATGAACTGCGCTTTGTTCTGCACCTTGCCGCTGGAATGGCCGTAGGTGAGGGTGTCTGCGGTCAGCGCATGCAGTTGCTTGAGGTCCAGGTGCAACATAGCCTGGGTCAGTTGGTCGACCGCCTGGGCTACTTCCTTCTCGGCGGGCGCTGGTGCAGCCGCGACGTAGCCGGAGAACAGGCACAGGAAAGCGATCAGCACTTTGAGATTTTGCATGGGGAGTCCTTATTGTTGTTGGGGATCGACATGATGAGGTCTGTCGTCGTACAACCATGCAATAAATCGGCAGGGGAAGGAAAGGGGGTTCTTGAAATATTTTGAAATTACTTATCTACCGACGTGGAACTCGGCTGAACCTGTGGGAGGGGGCAAGCCCTAATGCCAGTCAGTTAAGGCGACACCGAACCTGTGGCGAGGGAGCTTGCTCCCGCTGGACTGCGCAGCAGTCCCATTGTTTGGGGCCGCTTCGCGCCCAGCGGGAGCAAGCTCCCTCGCCACAAGTTAGTTCTCGCTCCTGCTACTTCTTAACTGACCGGCATTAGGGCAAGCCCACTCCCACATGGGTCGGTAATCAGCCGGCTGACAACGGCGGTGTACGCGGTGGAATCATGCGTTTGCTGCCGGTGGCTTCGTACGCTGACGCAAAGCGCAACAGCGCCGAATCGTCATACGCCCGCCCGGCAAATGTCAGCCCGACCGGCATGCCGATATCGGCCATCACGCCCATCGGCACGGTGACCGTGGGCACGCCAAGGTGGCGAATGGCGAGGTTGCCGTTGGCCACCCACACGCCATTGCTCCAGGCGATATCGGCGGAGGCTTCGTTGACATCGGCATCGGCCGGGCCAACGTCGGCCACGGTGGGGAACAGCACCGCGTCGAGCCCCAGGCGGTCCATCCAGTCTTCCAGGTCCAGCCGGCGGGTTTGCTCGAGGCCGCGCAAGCCGTCGGGCAAGCTGCTGATCTCGTTCCATGGCGTGATGCCGCGCTGGGCCATGCGCACGTATTCGTCCATGCCGGCGGCCAGGTCGTCTTCGCGGTTGGGCAGGGTGCCGGGGTCGTGGGGAAAGATCTTCGGCCCATCCACATCTGCCAGGCGGTTCAACGCCGGGTCGCCGTTGGCACGCAAAAAGTCATCGAACGCCCAGGCCGACAATTCCCACAGTTCATCGTGGAGGAATTGCCGGGACACCAGGCCACGGTTGAACACCGTGGGCGCGCCGGGGCGGTCGCCTTCGCAATTGGACACCAGTGGGAAATCCACTTCGATGACTTCGGCGCCTGCGGCTTCCAGGGCGTGGCGTGCGGCTTGCCACAGCTCGATCACCGAGGCGCGGGTGTGGATTTTCTGCCCGGTCGGGCCGCCGATTCCGGGTTTTTCGCTGGTGCCGGCCTCAGGGTCGGCGTTGATGTACATGCGCGGCACACCGAAGCGTTTGCCGGCCAGGGCCGCGCTGCCCACCGCCAGTTCGGCGTAAGACGCCGGGCGCACCGAACTGACGCTGGGGATCGGCACCCAGGGTTGCAGGCGCCACAGGTCGCCACGGGTGTGCGGGTCTTCGGCGACCACCACGTCAAGCACTTCCAGCAGGTCGGCCATGGTGCGCGCATAGGGCACCACCACGTCCATGGTCGGGGTCAGCGGCCAGTTGCCGCGTACCGAAATCACCCCACGCGACGGCGTGTACGCACACAAGCCGTTGTTGGAGGCCGGGCCGCGTCCGCTCGACCAGGTTTCTTCGGCCAGGCCAAACGCGGCGAAACTTGCCGCCGTGGCCGTGCCGGCGCCGTTGGACGAACCCGAGGCGAACGGTGCGGTGAGGTAATCGGCGTTATACGGGCTTTCGGCGCGGCCATAGACGCCGCGCTGCATGCCGCCGTTGGCCATGGGCGGCATATTGGTCTTGCCCAGGCAGATGGCCCCGCCAGCGCGCAAACGCTCGATGGTGAAGGCATCACGCTGGGCGACCAGCTTGGCGAACGCCGGGCTGCCGGACGCGGCGGTGAGACCCTTGACCAGGTAACTGTCCTTGGCCGTATAGGGAATGCCATCCAGCGGCCCCAGCGTCTGGCCTTTTGCCCGGCGTGCATCGGACGCCTCGGCTTCCTGCAAGGCCTCGGGGTTGTGCACCACCACGGCGTTCAGCGCGGTGGCGGTCTGCGGGCCGTCATAGGCGTCGATCCGCGCCAGGTAGGCCTGCACCAGTTCAACGGCGCTGGTCTGGCCGGATTCAAGCGCAGCGCGCAATTGGGCAATGGAGACTTCGGTAACTTGCATCAGGTTTTTTTCGCCGCCTTCAAGTGGAGGTATGGCGGCAGTCTACGTACAGATATTTCTCAGTGCCAGCTTACTGCTAAGGTAAGCAGCCTGATGATTCACATTGCACTCCAAGGAGGAGAACATGCCCAGACCCTATATCGCCCTGGCCGGTTTGCTCGGGTTTTCGTTGTACACCGTGGCGACCATGTTAACGGCCGAGCAATCGCTCATTGCGTTTGGGCAGCAATTGTTGTCGCGGCCAGATACGGCGCAGGTGGTGATTGACCTGTACCTGATGGCGATACTGGCATGTGTGTGGATGTACCGGGATGCGCGGGGACGGGGGCGCTCTGTGGCGTCGTTGATTCCCTATTTCCTGCTGACGGCGGTATTCGTGTCGATAGGGCCGCTGCTGTATATCGTCGTCAATGGTTTTACGCGACGCACCTGACGACAAAATACCAATGTGGGAGGGGGCTTGCCCCCGATGGCGGTGGTTCAGTCACATCCTCTATAACTGACATACCGCCATCGGGGGCAAGCCCCCTCCCACATTGTTTAAGCGTCTCCCGCCTGGACAGCGGCAGGCTCACACGCCTTTGGTCGACGGCAACAATATCGTCAGGACGCCCGCCAACGGCAGGAACGAACAGAGCTTGTAGACGTATTCGATACCGTGGCTATCGGCGAGCAAGCCCAGCAGTGCTGCGCCGATCCCGCTGAAGCCGAACATCAGGCCGAAGAAGATCCCGGCGATCATACCGACATTGCCCGGCACCAGTTCCTGGGCGAACACCACGATGGCCGAGAACGCCGAGGCGATGATGAAACCAATGACCACGCTGAGTACGGCAGTCCAGAACAGGTCGACATAGGGCAGGGCGAGGGTGAACGGTGCGGCGCCAAGAATCGAAAACCAGATGACTGTCTTGCGCCCGATCTTGTCGCCGATCGGCCCGCCGGCGAAGGTGCCCACGGCCACCGCGCCGAGGAACAGGAACAGGTACATTTGGGAGTTGGCGACCGACAGCTGGAATTTTTCGATCAAGTAGAACGTGAAGTAGCTGGTCAGGCTGGTCATGTACCAATATTTGGAGAACACCAGCAGTGCCAGCACCACTAGGGCAAAGGTCACCCGGCCTTTGGACAGGCCATGGGTCGGTTTGCCGCCTTGCTTGAGCTTGAACAGGTTGAGGTGGTGGCGGTACCAGCGGCTCAAGCCGTACAGCACCAGGATCGCGAACACCGCGAACAGGCCGAACCAGGCGATATGGCTCTGGCCGTAGGGAATGATGATGGCCGCCGCCAGCAGTGGGCCGAAGGCGCTGCCGGTGTTGCCGCCGACCTGGAACGTCGATTGCGCCAGGCCATAGCGGCCGCCGGAGGCCAGGCGTGCCACGCGGGACGTTTCCGGGTGGAACGTTGACGAACCGACACCGACCAGCGCCGCCGCCAGCAAAATCAGCGGGAAGCTGCCGACAAACGCCAGCATCAGAATACCGATCAAGGTGCAGACCATGCCCGCCGGCAGCAGCCAGGGCTTGGGATGACGGTCGGTGTGGTAGCCGATCCAGGGTTGCAGCAGCGATGCGGTGAGTTGGAAGGTCAGGGTGATCAGGCCGACCTGGGTAAACGTCAGGCCGTAGTTGGCCTTGAGCATTGGGTAGATCGACGGCAGCACGGCCTGGATCAGGTCGTTGATCAGATGCGCCAGGGCGCAGGCGCCGAGCACGCGCATGACCAAAGGGCTGACCTGAGGCGTCGCGGTGGCAGCGGCGGGTGTCGCGGTGAGGGTCGACATGCAGGCATTCCATACAAGGCAGCGAACAGGGGCCGACACTACTTGAGCGGGCGGCCCATTTCTAATTATTTCGGGAGCCATGCTAGAGTCGACGCAAATGCCTGTCTCGCGCAATTCGGGCGTAATTCATCGCAAAAAGGGCGAAATCATCAAATCCCTCGACAAATTCCTGCAAGAGATCGATGAAGGCGATTGGGCCGTCATCAGCTCGGCCACTGACTACCCGGAAAACTGGGTGATTCCCGAGCACAGCCACAACAAGCATCAACTGCTCTACGCTATTGGCGGCGTGATGGTGGTGTATTCGGCGCTGAACCAGTGGACCGTGCCGCCCAATCGCGGGTTCTGGATGCCCTGTGGCCAGGTGCATGCGCTGCGTTGCGTGGGCACCTTGAAAATGCGCAGCGTATTCGTGCGTCCGGACAGCTTTCCGGACCTGCCGACCGAGCCGAAGACGGTGACGGTGTCGCCGCTGCTGAGTGAATTGATCAAAGTTTCGGTCAGCTTGAAACCGCCCTTTGCCGAGGATTCGCGCGACGCCAGGATCATGCGCCTGATCCTCGATGAGCTGGCTATCCTGCCCGCGCTGCCGTTGTCACTTCCTCAGCCCGCCGACCCGCGCATCAATCACATCTGCCTGACGCTGCAGCAAGACCCGGGCGATGCGTCCACCGTCGCCGATTGGAGCCAGCGCCTGGACCTGGATCAAAAAACCATTCAACGCCTGTTCCGCCGCGAAACCGGCATGACCTTCGGCCAGTGGCGCCAACAGGCCCGTTTGCTGTTGGCGCTGGAGCGCATCGCGGTGGGCGAGAAAATTATCGATGTGGCCCTTGAGTTGGGTTACGAAAGCCCCAGCGCCTTTACCAGCATGTTCAAAAAACAGTTCGGCAAGACGCCGAGTCAGTTTTTCAGCTAACGCTGCTGATAATGCGGGCAGGCCGCGGGCGGCGTGACGCCAGGTAGGCCAGCACGGTGGCGACCACCAGCAAGGCCGCGCTCAGTTCGAAGGTCGCCTGGTAACCGCTCAGGTCGAACGCCACGCCGCCGACCGTGGCGCCTGCGGCAATCGCCAATTGAATGATGGCGACCATCAAGCCACCGCCAGCCTCGGCGTTGTCAGGCGTGGTTCTCGATAACCACGTCCACCAGCCCACCGGCGCGGCGGTCGCCACCAGGCCCCAGCTGCCCAGCAACACGCTGGTCATGAGGGTGGAACTGCCGAACGCCACCAGTGCAAGGGCGATGCCTGCCATGATCAGCGGGATGGCAATCAGCGTCGGGTACAAGTGGTGCTTCAGGAAGCGTTCAATCAGGAACGTCCCGGCCAGGCCCGCCAGGCCGAGCACCAGCAGCATCAACGACAGGGTGGAGACGTCAACCCGGGTCACGCTTTCCAGGAACGGCCGCAGGTAGGTGAACAGCATGAACTGGCCCATGAAGAACACGCTGACGGCCACCATCCCCAGGACTACGGTGGGGTTTTTCATCAGGCTCAGGACATTGCCGGCTTTCGCCTCGGCGTTGTTCTTCAGCGCAGGCAGGCTCACCAGCAGCCACACCAGTGCAATCACGGCCACAGGTACCACACAGAAAAACGCGCCACGCCAGCCGATGATGCCGCCGAGAAAGCTGCCCAGCGGCGCCGCAATCACCGTCGCCAGTGCGTTGCCGCCGTTGACGATGGCCAGGGCACGCGGCACCTGGGCCTGCGGCACCAGGCGCATCGCCGTGGCCGCCGACAGTGACCAGAAGCCGCCAATCGCCACGCCGATCAATGCACGACCGAGCATGAACACCAGATAGTTCGAGGCGAACGCCACCACGCTGCCGGAGACGATCATCAGCAGTGTCAGCGCCATCAGCAGGCGCTTGCGATCCACCCGCGCGGCGATCGAGGCGATCACCAGGCTGGTGAGCAGGGCAAACACCCCGGACACCGAAATGCCCTGGCCGGCCTGGCCTTCGGTGGTGTGCAGGTCGGCGGCCAGGGGTGTCAGCAGGCTTACCGGCATGAATTCGGAAGCGACCAGCGCGAACGCCGCCAGCGACATCGCCAGCACGGCGCCCCAGCGTTGGGTTTGGGATGTAGCAGACATCACTTCAAATAGCCCTGGAAGAAAGTGGTGAGTTTGGCGAACGGGATCAGGTCGACCCGGTCGTAGAGATCGACGTGCCCCGCGTTCGGGATGATCAGCAATTGCTTGGGCTCGGCGGCGCGCTGGAAGGCGTCTTCGCTGAACTCACGGGAGTGCGCGTCGGCCCCGGCAATCAGCAGCAGCGGGCGTGGGGAGATCGTCTCGATGTCGTTGAACGGGTAGAAGTTCATGAACTTCACGTTGCTGGTCAACGTCGGCCGGGTGGTGGTCAGCTTGGAGGCGCCTGGCGGGGTGACTTCGCCGCGCGGGGTGCGGTAGAAATCGTAGAACTCATCGCCCACCGCGTCGCCGGTGAGGGTCTGCGGCGTGCCGCCGGTGTAGACGGTCTCGCCGCCCTGGAACTCGACATAGCGCTGGTTGGCCGCCTGGCGCAACACCTGCTGGCGCTGTTGCAGCGTCACGCCGTGCTTGAGGCCGTTGCGGTTGGCGGCGCCCATGTCGTACATGCTGACGGTCGCTATCGCCTTGATGCGCGGATCGATCTTCGCCGCGCTGATCACGAAGCTGCCGCTGCCACACACGCCGATAGCACCGATGCGTTCACGATCGACCTGGGGGCGGGTGCCGAGGAAGTCCACGGCGGCGCTGAAGTCTTCGGTATAGAGGTCGGGCAGCACCGCGTTGCGCGGCGTGCCGGCGCTTTCGCCCCAGAACGACAGGTCCAGGGACAGCGTGACGAAGCCCTGTTCGGCCATTTTAGTGGCATAGAGGTTGGCGCTTTGTTGCCTGACGGCGCCCATGGGGTGACCGACCACAATGGCCGCGTTTCTGGCACCTGCGGCCAGCTTTTTCGGCATGAACAGCGTGCCCGCGACCGGCATGCCGTACTGATTGTTGAAGGTTACGTTCTCAGCCGTCACCGTGTCGCTTGTGTAGAAATTATCAGCACCTTTGGACATGTCGGCTCCTAATGAAGAAAGGGAGGTCACCAGCAAACCCAGCGCGAGCAAGAGGCGTTTCATAGGGATGTTCCTTGCGAAGTGTCCGAGCATTTTCCCGATGGCGGCCGGGCTTCTGTAGTGCATTTGAGTGGATTACTTGCCTGATCCTCTGAGTTTCACGCTTTGGCGGCGACGCCTGGGGCTGGCGCGGGTAAAGTCCTGCCAACACATTCAGTGAAGCAGTGGAAGGGCCCTATGACGATCCATCAATCGCCGCTGGACGCGCTGATCCAGGCCATCGGCTCGCGCATCCCGGCGCCCGGCGACTACCCCATGCCGATCCCGGGCCTGGGGTTCTATCGGCGTGAACAACCGGCCGCGCCGGTGGTATGCATGGTCGAACCGAGCATCGTGCTGGTGGTACAGGGAGAGAAGCGGTTGTGGGTCGGCGGTGAGGGCTATCCCTACGACACATCGCGATTTCTAGTGACCTCGCTGGATATTCCGGCCAACTCCGAAGTGCTGGTCGCCAGCCCCGAGCAACCGTGCCTGGGGCTGATGTTCAAGCTGGATCTGCGCATGCTCGCCGAGCTGATCGCCCAGGGCGGCCTGCCGCCAACCCGTGAGCGCGCGATGATGAAAGGGGTTGGCATCGGCCGGGTGACGGACGGCATGCTGGCAGCATTCGCGCGCTTGGTGGCATTGCTGGATGAACCTGACGCAATCCCGGTGCTGGCGCCGTTGATCCAGCGCGAGATTCATTACCGGTTATTGAAGAGCGACCAGGCCGGCCGACTGCGCCAGATCTGTTCAGTGGACGGGCAGGGGTATCGGATCGCCAAGGCCATCGATTGGCTGAAATTGAATTTCGACAGCGCGCTGCGCGTGGAAGAATTGGCCGCACGCGTGCAAATGAGCGCGGCAACCTTTCACCATCACTTCCGCCAACTGACTTCGATGAGTCCGCTGCAGTATCAGAAATGGCTGCGCTTGAACGAGGCCAGGCGCTTGATGTTGAACGAGCACCAGGACGTGTCCAGTGCCGCGTTCAAAGTCGGTTATGAAAGCCCGTCGCAGTTCAGCCGTGAGTACAGCCGCCTGTTCGGCGTACCGCCCAAGCGCGACATGGCCGCGCTGCGGGGCAGGGCAGGTGTTACTGATCTGACGGAGTCAAGTTAGCGTAAAAGATGCACCCGATCAGTCGTGCGAACAGGCTCAGGGTTTCTGGCAGGTTGGGGTCGTCGAACAGCATGGCGCGCGAATCCAGCGCGCACAGCGCGCCGAACAGGCGCCCGTCGGGCAGGAAAATCGGCGCGCCGGCATAGCTCTCGATGGCGAATTGCTTGACCACCGGGCGTGCGGCAAAGCGGCCGTCGAGGCTGATCTGCGGGACGAACAAGGCTTGGGGATCGACGCAGAACTCACTGCACAGGGTGGTTTCCAGGTCGAGCACGTCGTCGACATGGATGCCCATCTGCATGGGGTCGTAGGCCGAGCAGACCACCCATTCCAGGTCGGTGAATTTGGCGATGCCGGCGAAGCGCATGCCGGTCAGGCGGGTAACCAGTTTAAGGATGTTGGTGGTCGCTTCGATTTCTGCGATGGCCGCGCGTTCGTCGGCGCTCAGCAGCGATTGGGCAGAGGTGACGCTTGGAATCATTTGAACGCTCCAAAGGCGTGGCCGCAGGCAGCGACCACGCACAGCCAGGTCTTAATTGATCCTTGGGTGCTGCTGCACCAAGTTTTCGCGCTTGGCCTGGAGCGCCGCAATCTCAGCATCGATGTCCTCGATCTTCTGCTCGATATTGTCATGGTGCTCCTGCAACAGTTCCTTGGCTTCTTCCATGTCGGAGGCCGCCGGGGCCGCCCCACGCAGTGGTTTATTGGCAGTTTCCTTCATGGTCAGGCCCGTGACCAGACCGACCACGGCGAATACCATCAGGTAGTAAGCAGGCATGTACAAGTCATTGGTGCTTTCTACCAGCCAGGCCACAGCCGTTGGCGTGATACCGGCGATCAATACCGAGACGTTGAAGGCACTCGCCAGCGCGCTGTAGCGCAGGTGAGTGGGGAACATCGCCGGCAGCGTCGATGCCATCACGCCGATAAAGAAGTTAAGCACAATTGCCAGAATCAGCAGGCCGCTGAAGATCAGCCCGGTCTTGCCGCTGGTAATCAGCATGAACGCCGGGATGGACAAAAACAGCAAACCGATGCTGCCGGCGATGATGAAGGGCTTGCGGCCGATCTTGTCGCTGACAAAGCCAATGAACGGCTGCACGAACAGCATGCCGACCATGATCGCGATGATGATCAGCACACCGCTGTTTTCGGCGTAATGCAGGTTGTGCGACAGGTAGCTGGGCATGTACGTGAGCAGCATGTAGTAGGTCACGTTGGTGGCCGCGACGATACCAATGCAGGTCAGCAGGCTGCGCCAATGCTTGGTGGCGATCTCTTTGAAGGAGACCTTGGGGCCATGGCTGAGGCCTTCGCGGTCACCCTGCTCGAGTTTTTCGACGTGTTGCTGGAACGCCGGAGTCTCTTCCAGCGCGTGGCGCAGGTACAGGCCGATGATGCCCAAAGGCAGGGCCAGGAAGAACGGCAGGCGCCAGCCCCAGGCCTCGAAATCCGCCTCGCCGAGCACAGTGGAAATCAATACCACCACGCCGGCGCCCAGTACGAAGCCGGCAATCGAGCCGAAGTCCAACCAACTGCCGAGGAACCCGCGCTTGCGGTCCGGGGCGTATTCGGCGACGAAAATCGACGCGCCGGTGTACTCGCCGCCCACCGAGAAACCCTGGGCCATTTTGCACAACAGCAACAGGATCGGTGCCCAGATGCCAATGGACGCGTACCCCGGAATCAGGCCGATGGCGAAGGTGCTCAGGGACATGATCACGATAGTGGCAGCGAGGACTTTCTGTCGTCCGTACTTGTCACCCAGAGCGCCGAAGAACAGACCGCCCAGCGGACGGATCAGGAAGGGCACCGAGAAGGTGGCCAGTGCCGCGATCATTTGTACGCTGGGGGACGCGTCGGGGAAGAACACCTTGCCCAGCACATAAGCGACAAACCCATAGACGCCAAAGTCGAACCATTCCATGGCGTTGCCCAGTGCGGCGGCGGTGATTGCCTTGCGCATCTTGTTGTCGTCGACAATGGTGATGTCGTTCAAACCGATGGGTTTGACGCGTTTCTTACGTAATTTCATGCGGGCCACTCTAGAAGCTGAACGGGAGGCGCCATCGCCGCGATGGCACCGCTCTGTCACTTCAGATACAAGCGGACACTAAATAATTCACCCACTGGGCTACTTTTTCTCGAATTAGCCAAAATGTCGTGATCCATGCCACCCGGCAGTGCGCGTATCCAAGCGTTAACGAAACTCTAATGTGGGAGGGGGCTTGCCCCCGATGAGGGGCTGTCAATGAATGCATCTGCTGCTGACCCACCGCCATCGGGAGCAAGCCCCCTCCCACATTGTCCAGTGCTGTGCATGACAGAGGTGTGTCTTTGCTGGTTACACTGGGCTCGCAGCGTTATGCCGCCAATAGGGACGTCATTTATATGCCAAACAACCATTCACGCCTCATCTACCGCCAACCACAGCCTGCTGACGTGCGGCGATTATTCGCCATCTACAGCGACCCCCAGACCAACCTGTTCAACCCCGCCGGCCCCATGGTCAGTGTTGATGATGCTCAGCGCGTGCTGGAGCGCTGGCTCGACCAATGGTCTGCCCTGGGCTACGGCTGGTGGGCGGTTGCACGGCGTGAGGCTCCCGAACACATCATCGGCTTCGGCGGCATTGCGCCGCTCAACTACCTGACAGTGCCGCGCATCAACCTCGGCTATCGCTTCGCCGTCGAAGCCTGGGGGCAGGGCTATGCCACCGAGGTGGGGCGCGATGCCTTGGTGCTGGCATTCGAAACACTGGGCCTACCGGAGGTTTTCGGGTTGGTACGACCGGAGCACGCCGCGTCGATCCGCGTGTTGGAAAAGATCGGCATGCAGCCATTCGGCCTGCTCGATGATGTGCCCGGCCAAGCACCCAGCAGGGTAATGCGCGTTTGTCATCCTACAACCGCCTCAGCCTGACAGTTTTCACACCCCTGTAAATCCTCGTCCATAGCAATCTTTCAGATTGACACTGCCCAGGCAGCCCGATATAAAAGCCACAGTTGTACGACGACATATGACGTTACATATGTCCTACCTAACAAAAATAAAAAGTGATGCCATGAATCTGAACGAGCCCATCAGTGCCCATCGTGTCGGCCAGGCGGTCGGCAGCTATCGCTGGACGATCTGCGCGATGCTGTTTTTCGCCACTACCGTCAACTACCTCGACCGCCAGGTGCTTAGCCTGTTGGCGCCGCAGTTGTCCACGCAATTTGGCTGGAGCAACACCGATTACGCCAACATCGCGGCGGTGTTCCAGTTTGTCTACGCGATTTCCATGCTGTTTGCCGGGCGGTTTGTCGACAAGATCGGCACCAAGGCCGCCTACGTCGTGGCGATTGGCATCTGGTCCACCGGCGCGATCATGCATGCCTTCTCGGTGCAGATGGGCGAGGGCCTTGCGGCGGTCAGCACTGCCGTCGGGCTGGCGGTGATTCCGGTGTCGATTGCCGGTTTCATGCTGTCACGCGCGGTGCTGGCGATTGGCGAGGCGGGCAACTTTCCCATTGCGATCAAGGCCACGGCCGAGTACTTCCCCAAGAAAGAGCGTTCGTTCGCCACCGGGATCTTCAATTCGGGCGCCAACGTAGGTGCGATTTTGGCGCCCATCTGTGTGCCATTGATCGCCGGGATGTGGGGCTGGGAAGCGGCTTTCATGGTCATCGGCATGCTGGGCTTCGTGTGGGTGGCTGTGTGGGCCGCCGTGTACGAAAAACCTGAGCAGCAAAAACGCCTGTCGGCCGAAGAACTGGCCTACATTCGCAGCGACCAGACCGTACAACCCTTCACGCCATTGGCTGCGGGCGCAACACCGAAAAAAGTCTCGTGGTTCAAATTGCTGACCTATCGCCAGACCTGGGCCTTTGCCTTCGGCAAGTTCATGACGGACGGCGTCTGGTGGTTTTTCCTGTTCTGGCTGCCCACTTACCTGTCGGCGCAATACGGCATGAAGGGCGCCGACATCGTGATGCCGCTGGCCGTGCTGTACAGCATGACCATGGTCGGCAGTATCGGGGGTGGCTGGTTTCCCAGTTACTTCATGGCACGGGGCGACGCGCCCTATGATGGCCGCATGAAAGCCATGCTGGTAATCGCGCTGTTCCCGCTGGTGGTGTTGCTGGCGCAGCCGTTGGGCTACATCAGCTTCTGGGTCCCGGTGTTGCTGATCGGCGTGGGCGCCTCGGCACACCAGGCGTGGTCGTGCAATATCTTCACCACGGTATCGGACATGTTCCCGCAGAAAACCGTCGCTTCGGTGGTCGGTATCGGCGGCATGGCGGGGGGCTTGGGCGGGGTGGTAATGACCAAGATCGGCGGCTGGGTGTTCGACTACTACAAATCCATCAACGACATCCACACCGGCTACATGATCATGTTTGCGATCTGTGCCCTGGCGTACCTGGTGGCGTGGAGCGTGATGAAGACGCTGGTGCCGCGTCATAAGGAAATCACCGACCTCTGAGGGAGTATGCCGGAGCGGGCAAGCCGCTCCGGCAATGTCGGTTTATCGATTACGCGTTACCCGCCACACTGTGTTGGCCAAGTCATCGGCAATGATCAGCGCGCCTTTCGGGTCCACCGTCACACCGACCGGGCGACCACGGGTCTTGCCATCATCCCCGCGAAAACCGGTGGCGAAGTCCACAGGCTCGCCAGCCGGTTTGCCGTTGCTGAACGGTACGAAGATCACCTTGTAGCCCACCGGATTATCGCGGTTCCAACTGCCGTGTTCGCCAACGAATACGCCGTCGGCGAATTTTTCGCCCATGGCCGGGATGGAGAAATCCACACCGAGTGCGGCAACGTGCGAGCCGAGGCTGTAATCCGGCTTGATCGCCGCAGCCACTTTGGCCGGGTTCTGCGGTTGCGCACGCGGGTCGACGTTCTGGCCCCAGTAGCTATAAGGCCAGCCGTAGAAGGCGCCTTCGCGCACCGAGCTGAGGTAATCCGGCACCAGGTCCGGGCCCAGTTCATCGCGCTCGTTGACCACCGTCCACAGCTGCCCCGAACCCGGTTGGATGGTCAGCGCGGTCGGGTTGCGCAGGCCGGTGGCATAGGGCTTGTGCGCACCGGTCGCGGCGTCGATCTGCCAGACCATCGCCCGGTCGATTTCCACTTCCATGCCGCGCTCGGTGATGTTGCTGTTGGAGCCGATCCCGACATAGAGCTGGCGACCGTCCTCGCTCACCGCCAGGGATTTGGTCCAGTGGTGATTGATCTGCGCCGGCAGGTCGGTGACCTTGACCGGAGCGCCGCTGGCTTTGGTCTGGCCGTCGGCATAGTCGAAGCGCACCAGCGCGTCCTGGTTGGCCACGTAGATTTTCCCATCGGCGTAAGCCAAGCCATAGGGCGCGTTGAGGTTGTCGGCGAACACGGTCTTGAGTTCATAAGTGCCGTCACCATCGGCATCGCGCAACAACGTGATGCGGTTGCCGCTCTTGACCTTGGTATTGCCCTCGGCCTTGATCAGGCTGGCGATCACGTCCTTGGGCTTGAGCTTGGCCGCACTGCCGCCACGGCCTTCGGCGACGAGGATATCGCCGTTGGGCAGTACCAGGGTCTGGCGCGGGATGGCGAGGTCGGTGGCGATCGCCGTGATGCTGTAGCCCTCGGGTACCTTGGGCTTCTGGTCGCCCCAGGCGACGGGCTCGGCGATCTTCATGCTCGGCAGCAGGCTGCTTTGTTGGGCCGGTAACTTGGGGTCGGGGCCGTGGACCTGAGTCTTGTCGCCTTCGCCGCCGCACGCGGCCAGCAGCAACGCTGCGCTTAACAGGGTCAAGGTGTGGGTGGTTTTCATTGGGCAGCTCCCGAACGCAGGTTAGTCAGGCCGATCCACGTCGCCACCATCGCCAGCAGCGTGACGATCACTGACAGCACCAGGCCGGTCGGCATCATGGCGTAGGCATCCTTGGCATGCTGGAAGGCGTTGATCAGCCCCAGCACCCAAGCGGCCAACAACACCAGAAAGTAAGCGGCAGGGCGCCCGGCCTTGCGTTCGGCGCGCAGCAGATTGACCAGGGCGAATAACAGGGCAAACCCACTGAACACCAACGCACCGGCGATCAGCCAGGAGGCGAAATTGGCCCACTGAATCTGGTAGGTCTGGCCGTAGGCAATGTCACTGAGCGTGGCGCCGAGGAACAGCGGCACGCTGCCGGCGAGCAAGGTCGCATGCAGCGGGCCTGGCGTGCAGCGGTAGGCGGGAAGGGTAGTCATGGGGGATGCAGCTCCTTATCGTTCGGCACGCCTGGCTAGGCGTGCGATGACTTTGCATAGGCTTTGCACATAGGCTTTGCATAGGAAAGGAACGCGCTGTTTGTGAGAAAGTTCACCGAAGGTTCGTGTCGGGATGTTTTTCGAACCCTTGCCCGCCGGATTCACCTAAGCCTCTAACCATCATTGCTTATTACAGGCGTTCCCATGACCCACCCGCGCATCGGCTTTGCATGCCAGTACAAGCATCCCGAACGACTGCCTTCGGCCAGTGCCTTGAAGCTGATCGAAGGCCCGTTCAACCCGCGTACCACTACGTTGCGCTGGATGAAAAGCGTCGAGCCCAAGGTGGCGCGGGATAAATTGGTCGAAGTGGTCACTCACAACCTCGCCGCCCAATTGCGCCTGCTGGCCTACGTCGCCGAGCTGCCGCCGACTTTGCGCATGCTGCGCCTGAGCAGTGACCTGTTGCCGTTTTACAGCCACCCTGACGTTGCCGCTGTGTATCAGGACCCGGCGATCCAGCGCCAATTGCAGGAAGGGTCTGCCGCCATCGGCGAGCTGGCGCGGGCGTCGGATATCCGCCTGTCGTTTCATCCCGGCCAGTACTGTGTGCTGGCCTCGGAAAACCCTGGCGTGGTGGAGAACAGCCTGGCCGAATTCGAGTACCACGCCGACATGATCCGCATGATGGGTTACGGCCGCCGCTTCCAGGACCTCAAGTGCAACGTGCACATCGCCGGGCGCCTGGGTGTCGAAGGCACGCGGGCGGTGTGGTCGCGCCTGTCCGAAGTGGCGCGCAACTGCATCACCTTCGAGAATGATGAGAAAACCTACGGCCTGGACCATTGCCTGCAAGTCGCCGACCTGGCGCCGGTGGTACTGGACATTCACCATTGCTGGATCAACGAAGACCACTACATCGACCCAGATTCCCCACGCGTCGCCCAAGTCATCGACAGCTGGCGCGGCGTTCGGCCCACGATGCATTACTCCCAGCCCCCGGAAAGCCTGCAGGCCCTGGGCTTTGACACCGAGCACAAACTGGAAATGGCGGCCTTGTTGAAAGTGGTGTCCAAGCGCGACCTCTACGCCCACAGCGCGCAAATGTGGAACCGCTGGACCAACGACTATGCACTGCAGTTTCTGGATCGCTTCGACATCATGCTCGAAGCCAAGGACAAGAACATCGCCGCCCTGGCGTTCTATACGTATTGGCAGCACCGATCCGCCTGAAACATGGCATGCTTTGCGGCCCCACAAAGGAACCGTCCCATGGCTACCCTGCATCTGCTCTGCGGCAAGATTGCGTCCGGCAAGTCTACGCTCGCCAGCAGTCTTGCCACCGATCACGC
The DNA here is from genome assembly GCF_003852235.1 of Pseudomonas sp. R4-35-07. Taxonomy (NCBI): domain Bacteria; kingdom Pseudomonadati; phylum Pseudomonadota; class Gammaproteobacteria; order Pseudomonadales; family Pseudomonadaceae; genus Pseudomonas; species Pseudomonas sp. R4-35-07. Next base: position 3,217,533 of record NZ_CP027732.1, on the reverse strand, counting down.
TGCCATCTTGCTCAGCGAAGACCATTGGCTCGCCACGCTGTATCCCGGTCAGATCAAGACCATCGCCGATTACCTGGCCTGTGCCCGGCAGATCCGCGGTGTCGTGGAGCCGCTGGTGATCGATCTGCTGAAGTCGGGCGTCAATGTGGTGCTGGATTTTCCGGCCAACACATTGGCCAATCGCGAATGGCTGCTCACCCTGGCGCAGGCCGCCCAGGCACCGCATTGCCTGCATTACCTGGAGCTGGATGACGCCACCTGCCGGACTCGACTGCACGCACGCAACGCCAGCGGCGAGCATGATTTCGCCGCCACCGATGCCGAATTCGACCTGATTACTCGCCACTTTCGTGTGCCGAGCGAAGAGGAAGGCCTGGTGATCGAGGTGCATAGTTTATGAGTGCTGAACCACCTGTCGGTGTTGACGCCAATGGCTATGTTGTCACCGTGGGCGCCGCGCCTGTGCAGTCTGAGTTCGAACCTTTGCTGGCGGATGCGGTGGCGACGCTTTCACAGCCCGCATTCGGGCTGGATGGCATCTACCTTTACGGCAGTGTCGCCCGAGGCGATGCCAGTGTCGAAGCGTCTGACCTGGACCTCACCCTGATCCTGCGCGATGCCCCCGACGAGTGCCTGCTCAAGCAGCTTGAGCTGGCACGGCTGGCGCTGGAGCAGCGGCATCCGTGTGTCACGAAGGTCGATTTCGACATCGGCCACCGCGCACAGGTATTGGCACCGCAGAACCATAATCGCTGGGGGTTCTGGCTCAAGCATCATTGCCGGTGCCTGTGGGGCGATGACCTTGGGTTGCGGTTTGAGCCATTCCGGCCGAGCCGCGATATCGCCCTGGCACTCAACGATGATTTCGTGCAGGTGCTGAGCCGCTATCGAACAGACATTGCGCAAGCCGAGAACACACCACAACGCCTGCGTTTGCAGCGCGAAGCTGCGCGCAAGTTGATCCGTTCCACGCATACGCTGCGGTCAGCAGAAGCCACGATGTGGCCGCAGACGCTGGAGGAGCATGTGGCGCTGTTCCGGCAGCGTTACCCGACCATGATCACCCAAATCGCCTACTTCCTGTTCGAGGCCAGAAACCCAAGCGCCGAGGGTGAGGCGTTCTTGCTGCGCCTTGATGCATTCATCGACTGGATGGTTTCGCAGTCGGCATAACCTGTGGCGATCAGAAAGGAATCTATTTAATGCGCGAGCGCAAAGCCGCATGGACTGAACAGGAGGCCTAGGTCATGGCCGATCATCGGTATTGGTCAGCTCAGGCACTGCGATCATCGGATGACAGGGTATGGCCGCATGCGTTGGCCGAGATGTTGGCAGAGGCCGGGGTTTTTCGATCTGCGCCTCAGAGGTGCCTTTAGCCTCAGGTGATTGCCCACCTGCTCCTTGAACCGTTACCCTCGGTCCACATCCCCACCCACCGACCGTAACAGTGAGTCACGGTCTGCACTGAATCAGGACGATGAACGATTATTCTCTGAAACTCGCCAACTACTGGCGCACCTCGCTGGCCGACGCGGAAAACGGCAATGGCGCCTTATCCCCGAGCCATGTCAAAACCTACTCCGCAGTGCCCTTGGCTTCGCTGGCCGCCGGTTGTTTGCCGGTTGAGCAAGTGGACAGCCTATTTGCCGGCGAACCGGCACAACTGCTCCATGTGGAGGTCACGCTACGTCCGTTCGTGTACGCCTCACGCCAGGAGCACCGCCAGGCGCGCAACGGGCTGCCGGCGTTCATCACGCCGATCATTTGCCGGGTGTCGGTCACCCGCGACGGGCTGATCTATCCGACCGGGCCCACGCTGGTGCCGCGCGATATTCTGGAACCGTTGGATCGCGACAACTTCACCATCGGCGCCCAGCATGACCTGGATACGTTTCTAACCGCACAAGATGCGCCGCAGTTCGAGCCGCCACCCGCCGGCACGGAGGTGCAGCCGGAGCACTACCGCGAGCAGTGGATCACCTATCTGCGCTATTGCAAGACGATGTTCCAGACGGTCTGCAACGCCTGGAACGGCGTGGATGACGGTTTTGATCCGGTCAACTATTGCTATGTGTTCAAGGAACAGAAGGCTGAAGGTTTCAGCCGCAATATCGTGGCGCTGTACGATCATTTGCGCCTTGGCAAACCGGATGCGCCGTTGTTCGAGCGGTTCGCACGACGCGAGCGCATGCCCGATGAGCCGTGCCTGGCCGCCAACAGCCTGTTCGCCGGGCGAGGAGGGCATGCCGGTGACGAATACGCGCTGGCGCCTGCCCAACGCGACAGCCTCGCGCACCTGCTGGCGGGCAACGCCGGGGATATCCTGGCGGTCAACGGGCCGCCGGGTACCGGTAAGACCACGTTGCTCTTGTCGGTCGTCGCCTCGCTTTGGGCCAAGGCCGCTGCCGAGGGCGGCGAGCCGCCGGTGATCGTCGCCAGTTCTACGAACAATCAGGCGGTCACCAATATCATCAAGGCATTTGGCAAGGACTTCTCGGCAGGCACCGGCCCCTTTGCTGGGCGCTGGCTTCCGGATATCAACAGCTTTGGCGCTTACTTTCCAAAGGCCGCTGCGGAAGCGGAGATGGCCCGCACCTACCAGACCAAAAGCTTCTACCTGGAGCTGGAGACGCAGGCCTATCTGGATAAAGCGCAGCAGGCTTATCTGGAGCATGCCGCCATCGCCTTTCCCGGGCCGTCGCAGCCCACGCTCAAGGGCACCGTCGACAAGCTGCAGGCCCTGATTCAACTGCGCCAGCAGCAACTGGGCGATATCGAGAAGGGCTGGGCAAGATTGAACGCGGCGCGCGACGCCATGAAGGCCTTGCTCGGCGATAATCCATACACGGCAATTGCGACGCTTGAAGGGCAATGTCGGGCGCAGTCCGATCAGTTGGCAAGCGCCAAGGCACGCCTGAAAGATTTCAAGCATTACCTGGCCCATGAGTCATTGATTTACACGCTGTTCGGCTGGTTCGGCCCGATTGCCGCCAAGCGCCTGCGCTTGGCCAAACTGCACATCGATGAAACTGATGCACAGCTGCAGAGCGCCAACGACGTGCATGAGATAGAGCGCCTGCTGACGGCCGCCGTGGCGCACACCGCCCAAAGCCTGAAAATCCTTGAAACCCAGCATGAGCGTGTGGAGCAATTGCGGCGCGATGAACAGCGCGAGCTGTCGAACTGGCAGGCGGTGATTGCCCGGTTACCCGATGCCATCGGCAAGCCCGCCGCCGAGGTAACGCTGGAGGACTGCGACCGTTGGGCGGACACCTCGCTGCGCTTCGAGACGTTCCTGCTGACCACGCATTATTGGGAGGGCCGCTGGCTGCTGGAGGTCGCCGATGAGCTGCCACTGATTCTTAAAAGCCGCAAAAAAAACGGCCGCAAGACCCTGGAAAAAAACTGGCGGCGCTGGATGAAGCTCACGCCTTGCGTGGTGGCGACGTTCTACCGCTTGCCGGCCGAGCTGTCGTGCAGCCGCCATGACGGCAATGGTTATGTCGCCGATTACGCGTTGAATTTCATCGACCTGCTGATCGTAGACGAGGCGGGCCAGGTCCTGCCCGAAGTGGCGGCGCCGTCGTTCGCTCTGGCGCGCCAAGCGTTGGTGATTGGCGACACGCAACAAATCGAACCGATATGGTCGGTGCCGCCGTCGGTGGATATCGGCAACCTGCTCGCTGCCGGCCTGCTGTCGCGCAGCCGTGTGGACGATGAGTACGAGGCCTTCTGTGAGAGCGGGCGCAGTGCCGCCAGTGGCAGCGTCATGGCGATTGCGCAGTCCACCAGCCGCTATCACTACGACCGCGACCTGGCCCGCGGCCTTTATCTGTATGAACACCGCCGTTGCTATGACTCGATCATCGATTACTGCAATGCGCTCTGCTACAAGGGCAAGCTGCAACCGCGACGCGGCGCCAAACCCCAGGGTGGCTTGCCGGGGCTGGGGTACCTGCACATCGACGGCCTATGCCAGCAGAAGCAGGGCGGCAGCCGCCATAACCTGCTCGAGGCACAGACCATCGCTGCCTGGATCAAGGCCAATGAACAGCAGCTGACTCAGCGCTATAACAAGGAGCTCTGGGAAATTCTCGGGGTGATCACCCCCTTTGGCGCTCAGACCCAGGCCATTACCGAGGCATGCGCCGCCCTGGGTATTCGTACCGGCAAAGGCGACGGTGAAATGACCGTTGGCACCGTGCACTCGTTCCAGGGCGCCGAACGCCCGGTGGTGATTTTTTCTGCGGTGTATTCCAAGCATGCCGACGGTGCGTTTATCGACCGTAGGGACAGCATGTTGAACGTGGCGGTTTCCCGCGCCAAAGACAGTTTTCTGGTGTTCGGTGATATGGACCTGTTCAGCCAGATCCCCGCCAGCAAGCCGCGTGGCCGGTTGGCGCAGTACTTGTTGAACAGCGCGGACAATGCGCTCACGTTTGATTTCCAGCCACGGGCGGATTTGCTGACGGCGCGCACCGGGTTGAGCCACCTGCATGAGTTTGCCGAACATGATCAGTTCCTGTTGCAGACCCTGGAGACGGCGCAGCAGCAGGTGCAGATCGTGACGCCCTGGGTGCGCCTGAGGGGGATGCGCGAAAGCGGTGCCCTTGAGGCCATGTGCGGCACCGTGCAGCGCGGGGTGCCGGTCACGGTGTATACCGATTTGCACTTCAACACTGGCATCGGCCGCAGCAAGTCCGACGGTGACCCCGGCAAAGTCGCCGAATTCAAGGATGCGCTGGCCACTTTGAAGCACCACGCGGTGCAGGTGCGTGTGGTCAACAAGGTGCACAGCAAACTGGTGATGGCCGATGAAGCGCTGTTGTGCGTGGGCTCGTTCAATTGGCTGAGCGCGGCGCGTTCGGGCGATTATGTGCGCCATGAAACGTCCATGGTCTATCGCGGGCCGGACGTCAGCAGCGAGTTGGCGATCAATCGAACCAGCCTGGCGCAACGCCTGATTTCGCGCGAACTCTGACCGGCCATCACGTTATGCCAGCGGCTCAAGCGCTGCTGGCATAGCGATACCGATCAGCAGCCCACACGCAAAACCCTGAGACTTCCCGGCGAAAATCTTCATAATGGCGGCCATTTTGTTTAGCCCGTTATTCTGGTGTGCCCGCATGGAAATTAAGGTCAACTTTCTCGACAACCTTCGGCTTGAAGCCAAGTTCGATGATTTCACGGTGATTGCCGACCAGCCGATTCGCTACAAAGGCGACGGTTCGGCGCCGGGGCCATTCGATTACTTCCTGGCTTCGTCGGCGTTGTGTGCGGCGTACTTTGTGAAGTTGTACTGCGCTACGCGCAATATTCCCACGGAGAATATTCGCCTGTCGCAGAACAACATCGTCGACCCGGAAAACCGCTACAACCAGATCTTCAAGATCCAGGTCGAGCTGCCGGCGGATATCTCGGACAAGGACCGCCAGGGCATCCTGCGCTCCATCGACCGGTGTACCGTGAAGAAAGTGGTGCAGGCCGGGCCCGAGTTCGTGATCGAGGAAGTCGACAATCTCGACGCCGACGCCCAGGCGCTGTTGATGCCCAACTCGACGTCCCAGGTGGGCACCTACATCGCCGGCAAGGACCTGCCGCTGGAGCAGACCATCGCCAACATGTCCGCGATCCTGGCGGGCCTGGGCATGAAGATCGAAATCGCCTCATGGCGCAATATCGTGCCCAACGTCTGGTCGCTGCATATCCGCGATGCCCACTCGCCGATGTGTTTTACCAACGGCAAGGGCGCGACCAAGGAAGGCGCGCTGGCGTCGGCGTTGGGCGAGTTCATCGAGCGGCTCAACTGCAACTTCTTCTACAACGACCAGTTCTGGGGTGAGGAACTGGCCAACGCGCCCTTCGTGCATTATCCGGATGAGCGCTGGTTCCAGCCGGGCCCGGACGATGAGTTGCCGAGTGAAATTCTGGATGCCTACTGCCTGAAGGTCTACAACCGCGACGGCGAGCTGCGCGGTTCGCACCTGTTCGACACCAACTCGGGCAACGAAGCGCGGGGCATCGTCTCGCTGCCGTTCGTGCGCCAGTCCGATGGCGAGGTGGTGTATTTTCCCTCCAACCTGATCGAAAACCTCTACCTGAGCAACGGCATGAGCGCCGGCAACACCCTGGCCGAAGCCCAGGTGCAGTGCCTGTCGGAAATTTTCGAGCGGGCGGTGAAACGCGAGATCATCGAAGGCGAATTTGCGCTGCCGGATGTACCGGCCGAGGTGCTGGCCAAATACCCCGGCATTGTGGCCGGTATCGAAGGCCTGGAAGCCCAGGGCTTCCCAGTGCTGGTCAAGGATGCGTCCCTGGGCGGTGAATTCCCGGTGATGTGCGTGACCTTGATGAATCCGCGCACCGGCGGCGTATTTGCCTCGTTCGGCGCGCACCCAAGCCTGGAAGTGGCGCTGGAGCGCAGCCTCACCGAACTGCTGCAAGGCCGCAGCTTCGAAGGCTTGAACGACTTGCCGCAGCCGACCTTCGAAGCCCAGGCGGTGACCGAGCCGAACAACTTCGTCGAGCACTTTATCGACTCCAGCGGCGTGGTGTCGTGGCGCTTCTTCAGCGCCCAGTCCGATTATGAATTCGTCGAATGGGACTTCTCCGGCCACGGCGAAGACTCCAACGCCCAGGAAGCCGCGACGCTGTTCGGTATTCTGGAAAGCATGGGCAAAGAGTCGTACATGGCGGTTTATGAGCACCTGGGCGCCACCGCCTGCCGCATCCTGGTGCCGGACTACTCGGAAATCTACCCGGTGGACGACCTGATCTGGGACAACACCAACAAAGCGCTGTTTTTCCGTGAAGACATCCTTAACCTGCACCGCCTGGACGAAGCGCAGTTGCAAGCACTGGTCGAGCGTTTGATCGAAAGCGAGCTGGACGACTACACCGATATCACCACGCTGATCGGCATCGAGTTCGACGACAACACCGCCTGGGGCCAACTGACCATTCTGGAGCTGAAGCTGCTGATCTTCCTCGCCTTGCAGCAGCATGAGGAGGCCAAGGAATGTGTGGAAATGTTCCTGCAGTACAACGACAACACCGTCGAACGCGGGCTGTTTTACCAGGCGGTGAACGCGGTGCTGGAGATGGAACTGGACGACGACTTGGACCTGGCCGACTACGAAGCCAACTTCCGCCGCATGTTCGGTAACGAACGCATGGACGCGGTGATTGGCTCGGTCAACGGCAGCGTGCGGTTTTATGGGCTGACGCCGACCAGCATGAAGCTCGAAGGGCTGGACCGGCATTTGCGCTTGATCGACAGCTACAAGAAACTGCACGCGGCAAGGGCAAGCGCTACCTCGGCACATTGATAGCTATCTGATGTATGAAGGGCAAAATGTGGGAGGGGGCTTGCCCTAATGCCAGTCAGTTAAGCGTACACCACCGTCTGTAGGAGCGAGCTTGCTCGCGAAAAACGTCAACGATAACGCGTGCTTCCTGAATAAACGCGGTGCCTGTGAGTTTTTCGCGAGCAAGCTCGCTCCTACAAAAAGCCTTAACTGACTGGCATTAGGGCTTGCTCCCGATGGCGGTGGTTCAGTCAACTAACCCAGTGGCTGACAGACTGCTATCGGGGGCAAGCCCCCTCCCACATTTGGATCGCCGGTGTTTGGGGATTTATATGTGGGCCAGGGCTTGGGCCAGATCCGCGCGCAAGTCCTCCACATCTTCAACTCCCACCGACAACCGCACCAACCCATCCCCAATCCCCAACTGCGCCCGCGTCGCCGCCGGGATGCTGGCGTGGGTCATGATTGCCGGATGTTCGATCAGGCTCTCCACGCCACCCAGGCTCTCGGCCAGGGCGAAGATCTTCACGCTTTCCAGAAAGCGCGTTGCGCCTGCCAGGTCGCTATTCAAGTCCACTGAAATCATCCCGCCAAACCCGCGCATCTGCCGTTGGGCCAGTTCGTGCTGTGGGTGGGATTTCAGGCCCGGGTAATACACTCGCGACACCTGCGGTTGCTGCTCCAGCCAGGTCGCCAGTTCCAGCGCGTTGCGGCAATGGCGCTCCATGCGCAGGGCCAGGGTTTTCACGCCGCGCAGGGTCAGGAACGCATCGAAGGGCCCTGCGATGGCGCCCACCGAGTTCTGCAGGAAACCCAGGCGCTCAGCCAATTCAGGGTTGTCGCCGACGATGGCGATGCCGCCGATCACGTCCGAGTGGCCGTTCAGGTACTTGGTGGTGGAATGCACCACGATGTCACACCCCAACTCCAACGGGCGCTGGATCCACGGGCTGGCGAAGGTGTTGTCGGCCACGCAAAGGATGCCGCGGGCGCGGCAGAGGCGGGTGATGGCGCTGAGGTCGGTGAGGCTCAGCAACGGGTTGCTGGGCGTTTCGACCCAGACCATACGCGTGTCGTCGCGCAACGCCGCTTCAAACGCCGATACATCACTCAGGTCCACATAGCTGAACGTATGCCCGGCGCTGCGCTGACGCACCTTGTCGAACAGGCGGAAGGTGCCGCCGTACAGGTCATTGCCGGAAACGATATGCGCACCGGCATCGAGCAATTCGAGCACCGTGGAAATCGCCGCCAGCCCCGAGGCAAACGCGAAGGCCTGAGTGCCGCCTTCAAGGTCGGCAACGCAACGTTCCAGGGCAAAGCGCGTGGGGTTATGGGAACGGCCGTAGTCAAAGCCCTTGTGCACGCCGGGGCTATCTTGCAGGTAGGTGGAGTTGGCGTAGATCGGCGGCATCAGCGCGCCCGTGGTTGGGTCGGGGGACTGTCCGGCATGGATCACACGGGTGGCGAACGCGCTTTTATCGGGCTGGCTCATGCAAGGGATCTCCGTAGGTGGTTGAGCAGGTCGACGCGGGTGATCAGGCCATGGAAGCCCGAGGCGTCGGCAATGATGGCGACCAGGCCGCGATCCAGCTCCGCCTGCAGTTCGGCCAGGCTGGCGCTGGGGGCCAAGGTGTGCAGGGTGCGGGTCATGGCGCTGGCCACGCTCATGGAAAAATGCGTGGCGTCCTGATGCAGGCCCAGCAGCAGGTCGGACTCATCGATGACGCCCGCCAGTTGCGTGCCGTCCACCAGCACCGGCAGTTGCGACACATCCGCCAGGCGCATGCGCTGGAAGGCGGTGAGCAGGGTATCGTCGGGGCTCACGCTGATCACCCGGCCATCTTCGAAGCGACGGGCGATCAGGTCGCGCAGGTCGCCGTAGTGCTTGTACTGCAACAGGCCGGCGTCGTTCATCCATTGGTCGTTGTAGACCTTGGACAGGTAGCGCGTGCCGGTGTCGCACACGAAGGTGACCACGCGTTTGGGCTCGGTCTGCTCGCGGCAATAGCGCAGCGCGGCGGCGAGCAGGGTGCCGGTGGACGAGCCGCCAAGAATGCCTTCGGCCTTGAGCAACTGGCGGGCATGGTCGAAACTTTCTTCATCGCTGATGGAGTAGGCGTGGCGCACGCTGGACAGGTCGGCAATCGACGGTATGAAGTCTTCGCCGATGCCTTCCACCGCCCAGGAACCAGGGGTTTCAAGCCGACCGCTGCGGCTGTACTCGGCCATCACCGAACCCACCGGATCGGCCAGCACCATGGCCAGTTCGGGCTGCACGCGCTTGAAGAAACGGGTCAAGCCGGTGAGGGTGCCGGCCGAGCCGACGCCTACCACAATCGCATCGACATCATGCTGGGTTTGCGCCCAGATCTCCGGCGCGGTGCTGGTTTCATGGGCCAGGGGATTGGCCGGGTTGTTGAACTGGTCGGCGAAGAACGAACCCGCAATGTCCTTGGCCAGGCGCGCGGCCACGTCCTGGTAATACTCGGGGTGGCCCTTGCCCACATCGGAACGGGTGATGTGCACCTCAGCGCCCATGGCCTTGAGGTGCAGCACTTTTTCCGTGGACATCTTGTCCGGTACCACCAGCACCACCCGGTAGCCTTTGGCCCGGCCAACCAATGCCAGGCCCAGGCCGGTATTGCCGGCGGTCGCCTCGATAATCGTGCCACCGGGGCGCAGGCGGCCGTCGCGCTCGGCGGCGTCGATCATCGCCAGGCCGATGCGGTCCTTGATGGAACCGCCGGGGTTTTGCGATTCAAGCTTGAGAAACAGGGTGCAAGGGCCAGTGTCAAAGCGGCTGACCTTGACCAGTGGCGTGTTTCCGATCAGTTCAAGTACGGCGGGGCGGGATAGAGTAGGCATGTCGTCACCTGGTTACGGGATGGGCGTAGGGTGGGGGACAGCAGAATGCAGAGCATGGCTAGAAACATAGGCCGGTCCCGCCCGAGCTGCAACCGGGTGGTCCGATGCATGACTTTTTTTGGCGCATGGAGGTTGATGGCGGGCACAGCACCCGCAGGCAACGCAGATCAACTGTGGGAGTTGTCGAGCCCCAGCGAGGCTACGAAGGCGGCGGTACTGCTGGCCTATGCGCCACCTGAGCCACCGCTATCGCGGCCTCGCTAAAGCTCGTGCGCTCCCACATCCAAACACCCCATCAGCGCCCGGCGATGGCGGCTTCGATGGTGGCGATGTCAATTTTGCGCATGGTCATCATCGCGTCAAACGCACGCTTGGCGACTGCCGGATCCTTGCTCGTCACCGCATCCACCAATACCCGTGGCGAGATTTGCCACGACAGGCCCCATTTATCCTTGCACCAGCCACAGGCACTTTCTTGCCCGCCATTGCCGACAATGGCGTTCCACAACCGGTCGGTTTCCGCCTGGTCATCGGTCGCCACCTGAAAGGAAAACGCTTCACTGTGCTTGAACATAGGGCCGCCATTCAGGCCCAGACACGGGATGCCCAGCACGCTGAATTCCACGGTCAACTCATCACCCTGCTTACCGGCCGGGTAGTCGCCAGGCGCGTAGTGCACCGCCTTCACTTCGCTATCCGGAAATGTCTGGGCGTAGAAGGTCGCCGCCTCCAGCGCATCGCCGTTGTACCAGAGGCAAATCGTATTTTTGTTGTTCATCGCAGGCTCCTCAGGTTGAAAGGTGCCTGGAGTCTAGACGATCGCTACGCCAGGGCGTCTTTACCACAAGCACCCGCACGCCGCGAACGCCAGCCCAACCCCAGCACCATCAACAAACCCAGGCCTGCCATCAGCGCGCCTGCCAGGGAAACGGCGGGGTAGCCCAGCCCGGCATTGATCACCGCACCGCCCAGCACCGCGCCGATGGCATTGCCGAAATTGAACGCGCCGATGTTCATCGCCGAGGCCAGGTTAGGCGCATCTTTGGCGGCCTCCATCACGCGCATCTGCAACGGCGGTACCAGGGCAAAACTCGCAGCGCCCCACAGCAGGATCGACAGCGCGGCGGGCAGCGGCCATTGCATCAGCACCGCGAAGGCCAGCAGCACGGCGATCAACACCACCAGCGAGGTAATCAACGTACGGTCTACCGACCGGTCCGCCGATTTGCCGCCCCACACGTTGCCCAGGGTCAGCCCGATACCGAACAGCACCAGCATACTGGTGACGAAGTTGGTCGACGCATGGGTGACATCGCGCAAAATCGGCGCGATGTAAGTGAACACGGTAAACATTGCACTGGAGCCGACCACGGTCAGTGCCAACGCCGCCAGCACTGGCCCGCGACCGAGTACGCGGATTTCCGCCATCAGGCTGCCACCCTTCGGCGCGGGTGCATTCGGCAGTGCCCACCACAGCGCGGCCATCACCACCGCGCCCAGACCGCTGATGCCCCAGAACGCCGTGCGCCAGCCGAAGTTCTCGCCAAACCAGGTGGCCAATGGCACGCCGCCAATGGTCGCCAGGGTCAGCCCCAAAAACATCGCGGCAACTGCCCCCGCGCGCTTCTCCGGCGCGACCACACTGGCCGCCACAATCGAACCGATACCGAAAAACGCCCCGTGGTTCAGCGAGGTCACCAGCCTGGCGATCATCAAGGTCTGATAATTGGTCGCCAGCGCCGATAGCAGGTTACCCAAGGTGAAGATCGCCATCAGCCCGATCAACAGATACCGGCGCGGTACCCTGGCCGTCGCGAGCGTCATGATCGGCGCGCCGATCAGTACGCCCATGGCATAGGCACTCACCAACAGCCCTGCGGCGGGGATGGATACGCCAAGGTCGGCGGCAATACCGGGCAACATGCCCATGGGGGCAAACTCCGTGACCCCGATGCCAAAGGCACCGATGGACAAGGCTACAAGGGGTGGATTGATACGCATGGGTGACTCCTCATCTGTGTGCCGAATGCTACAATCCAGCCTTTTGCAGCAGTAGCCCCTGGTTGGGAACTACACCTTTGCGCAGGAGGCACAAATGGACATCGGCGGCCGCTCGGGAGAGATGGAAGTGTTCGTCATGGTCGCGGAGCACGGCAGCCTGTCGGGCGCCGCGCGCGCCCTGGGGCTGACGCCATCGTCCATCAGCCGCATCATCACCCGCACCGAGGGGCGCATCGGCACCCGGCTATTGCTGCGCACCACCCGTGCCATCACCTTCACCGCCGAAGGCGAAGCCTACCTGCGCGGCGCCCGGCGGATCCTGGCCGACATGGCCGAAGTCGAAGACGCCATTACCGACCAGGGCGCCCCCCGCGGACGCCTGAGAGTCAGCGCAGCCCTGGCCCACGGCCGCCTGACCGTCGTGCCGCTGATCGCCGCTTTCAGCGCCCGCTATCCCGCCATCGTGGTCGACCTGATGCTCGGCGATGAACTCGTGGATATCCTCGCCGGCCAAGCAGACGTCGCCATCCGCTTCGGCCACCTGGCCGACAGCCCCCTGACCGCCCGCCACATCGGCTCTACCGGCCAGGTCATCGTCGCCTCACCCGACTACCTGGCCCGCCACGGCACTCCGGTGACGCCGCAGGATTTACTCGAACACAACTGCCTGCGCTTCAACTTCCGCAGGGCGGCGCCGGATTGGCCGTTTCGGGTGGATGGGCGGGATTTTTCGTTGAAAGTGGCGGGGACGATTGAAGGGAATAGCGGAGAGGCGTTGGCGCAGTTGGCGAAGCTGGGGGCGGGGATAGCGCGGGTGGGGGCGTTTAGTGTGGCGCAGGATCTGGAGCGGGGGGAGTTGGTGGCGTTGTTGGAAGCGTATAACCCGGGGGATGTGGAACCGATTCATGCGGTGTTTGTGGGTGGGGCGGCGATGCCGGGAAGGGTTAGGGCGTTTGTGGATTTTTTGGTGGAGGGGAGTGACTGGCGGGTTTCAGCCGCTTGTGTTGAAAAAGTTGATCCTTCCAGGCTGCGCACGTATTGACTGATGAAAATGCATTTTTTACGCGCAGCGAAGCCAAATCTGCCCTCGAAACCCTTTTTTCAAAGTAAAGATTTTAATCTCAAGCGCGTACTTTTCTGCGTTGGAAAATATGGTCGACTGTTTTCAACAGAATCGACCCATAACTGACGCTCGACCCAGGCATAAATTGGGCAGAAATTGTTGCTCTCGGTAGCTACGAGGATGTCCAATCTACCTACGTCGGTTTGATTCCGATTTCTGTCTCCACTCTTAAACTCTCGTAGATCAATGATTTGCGGGGTTTTTTACCTAAAGGAATGTCAGATATTCGCAATTTTCATGTGGAGTCCTGTAACCGCCATTGATTATGTCGCTCAAGCTCCGCGTGGGCGAGGGGCTGATAAGCAGCCCAAAGCTCTTTACGTAAATGCAGTTGTCCGGGATGATGGCGGTCTGCCAAAACTCAAGGATAGATGTATGGAAAACTTTTGGAGCGCCGCTTTAAAGTATGGTGGGAGTGCCACTGTCGGCGCCTTTGTCGCCTACAGCGTCTATCCCACGATAATTTCGTCCCCTATACTGAAAAATCTCAATAGCAATCAACTATTCGCTTTGCTTTGTCTGATTGCGGTTCTAACGTTCTTCATATGTGTGTTTCTTATAGGTCTTGTAAAAAACAAACCACAAGGTGGAAATGTAATTAATGTTTCCAAGTCTAAGGTTCGTGGGGGTATTACAGGCGGAAATCGAAACTCCGGTAAAACTGAATGAACAAAATTGTTGTAAAGGAAACGGAAGTTAATGGCTCCATTGTTGGTGGGGATCAACATAATGTTACTTATGTAGTTGCCGCAGCTCCCGATCCCAATGTTATCAGGGCAGGGTTAGATAGAATAGGTGCACTTTCAGAAGGTGACGAGGAGCTTGAAGATTTCATCGATCTTTTTCACTCCTATCTTACTGATCGGGCCGGCCGGCCAGTTATTGGGCTAGAGCAAAAGCTAATTAATGGAAATAGAGAGGATCTTGTTGAAGATGCTATAGAGCATAAAGATCGCTTTGCAAAAATTGCGGCGAGGGCACAGCTCTCACCACGAAGGCAATATATATATTTTTATATCCTTCAAAAGATCAAGGCGTCATTTGATGGTCAGATTCGGCCTCTTTTAAAAGCAGGCGCACGCCCGGAAGATATCGATCAAACTATTTATCATAATATTGTGAATTCTATATTTTCCGAGGTGTGTAGTGTTGATATATCCATCGACCAGCATTTAATTTATGGGATGTTGTATTTTTTAACAGGTAAATGCCATCTGGTCTGGGAGGTATAGGTTGTTGATTTATCATCCGGCATATGATGCCAATCATTGCCTATATAGGCTTTTGGCTATATTGCAGGCAACTACGGAGTTCTCTTTGACGTGGGATCAACTTAGGATTTTAGATTACTATTATCTGTTCCCGAGTCAGCTGAAAAATATAAAGCCATGGCCTGCGAGTATAAAGGAGTTTAAGGTACAATTAAAGTCCATTCCAGAACAGTTTGAAGATATTAATAACCCGGCAAGGGTTTTGTATGATCTCCAGGTGTTTCAAAAAACTGCGGCCCTGGAATTGATCGCGAAAGGAATTATTTCAAAGTTTGAGTTTGAAAGCGGACTTATAAAGATTGATACAGGTCTCCTTCCAATCGGATATTTAGAGCTTCTCGATAGTGATTTGTTTTTGAGAGGTGATGCATTTGAAATTATAACGAAGGCATTGCCAAAGGTTGAGTTTAATGGAGAGTCTGGGCTGAAAAAGCGCTCGGGATTGATGGAATATATCTATGACGTCAAATAGTTCAACATTGTTTGTGCATCGCTTTCTCGTCATGAAGTCTGGTCGAGCGGTTTATGATCAAAAGTTTCATTTAGGCATAAATATAATTCGCGGTGATAATAGTATTGGCAAATCTACGATAATGGATTTGCTGTTTTTTGGACTTGGAGGAGACCTTAGAGAGGAGCGTTGGAATAAAGAGGCGGCTGCGTGCGATAGCGTTATAATTCAGATTGAAATCAATTCCTATATACTAACGGTTTCGAGAGCTATTGAGCCATCAAGTAAGCCTCCTATGCAATTTTTTTCCGGTGATTATGAAAGCTCACTGAGAAATCATGCTGAATGGGTTCAATATGGAGTCATGCGCACAGCGAATAAACACAGCTTCTCTCAACAGATTTTCGAATTGTTTGGTTGGCCTCATCATCAGACAGATGACAATTCAAACCTTACAATTCACCAAATTCTACGCTTGATTTATGTGGATCAAGACACGCCTGTCAACAAGATTCTCAAGGCTGAACTAGCATTTGACAAACCCAGTATGCGCCAAGCAATCGGTGACTTCTTATTAGGGGTCGATGATCTGGGTACGTATGGACTCCGACAACAACTTTCTAAAGCTGAAACAGAGTTTAGTAAAATATATGGCCAACTCGACGCAATCTACAGATACATATCGCCTACAGAAGGGGTGCTGAGGGCCGAGCACCTCAATAAAGAAATAGAAGAGGCTAATAATGAACTGGCTGGACTATTGACAGAACGGCAACAAGTAGCACTACAACCTGATGCTGATTCTAGTCCCGAGATAAAAAAAGCGGCTGCGATCGTTTCAGAACAAATTTCTGCTTTGGCAAAGGAGATTAATATAAGAACGTCGAGGCGAGTTGAGTTGGTTAACGAAATTGTCGAGTCGGATTTATTTATAAAAGCTATTGATTTTAGGCTTAAGTCTTTGCAAGAATCGAGATCGACATATGACATGTTTGGAGAGGTTCGATTCAAATTCTGTCCCTGCTGTTTGTCTACTATAGATCCGCAAGACTCTGAAGTATGTCATCTCTGCAAAACCGAAGTAGATGAAGAGAAAAGAAAAAGCTCTTATTTGGCTGCTCTCAATGATTTAAACTTTCAGAAGCGGGAGAGCGAATCGGTGCTGGCTGAGCTTAGAACAAGATTGGAGGAGGCTGATAGGTATATCAAGATTGAAGGACATCAGCTCAATACTTTAAAGTCGAAGCATAAGGCAGCACTTACGTTAAGCTCTGACAGGGTTCTAAAATTGTATACCTTGTCTGCGAGGATTGGTACTCTTGAAGAGCGTATAAAAAATCTGCAAACAAAAATAAAGCTCGTGTCAAGCGTAGAGCAACTGATTTTAGATCGTGATAAATTAAATAGTCAGATTGAACGCCTACGGGATGAAATCAAAAGGAATGCGTATCTGACCGAATCTAGGAAATCCAAGCTGGAATCAAATCTTTCTGAAAGAACGATTACACTTCTCAGGCAGGACGGGGGGTTCGAAAGTGACTTCGTAGAACCTGATAAGTTTGAATATGATTTTGCAAAAGATTATATGTTGGTTGATGGTAGGTCGAAGTTCTCGGCAAGTTCCGAGACCATTATGAAGAACAGCTTTCATCTTGCAATTCTTCAGGAGTCGATATGGGACGAAGGTATGCGTTATCCTCGACTGCTGTTAATGGATAATATAGAGGACAAGGGGATGGGGCCAAAGCGTAGCCAAAATTTCCAGCGACTTTTGGTGCGTTCACTTGAGGGGGTGGAGAAAAAGTATCAGGTAATTCTGACTACATCTATGATTGATCCGGAGCTAAATGAAAGTGACTATTGCGTTGGCCCGTACTATGAGAAGGGGATGCATACGCTTCAATTGTCTGGTGATTCAAACCTTAAATAATAGCGGTCAGATACCTGCCGCGACAGTTACGGGCGAAGAACCCTGGATGTGCCAGGCCAGTGTGTTTTCGTGAGTACGACCAACCATGGTGGGTACCTCAAGGACACCATCGGGGGTATGTGTGTTCGGCGGCAAAGCGGTTTGGCGTGCTCTCGAAGATGCCAAGTGGCAGGGAACATCGGGGTCAGACCCTGAGGGATCCCCACAAATTTACTCCAAGCTCTGCGCCTGATGGTGCACCTCATCACGCAGAGCTTTCTCCAATATCTCCAGGTGTTTTTGACCACCGAACTCGGTGCAACTGCGCCAGTATTCCAAACCTAATCGCCACAATGAAAGCACTCGTTTCTCTTTGAGGCTATTGCTTTGATAGCACCGTTCCAAACCATTTTCTCGCGCCTGCAGCCCTGTTAAAAATATGAGGTAGTTGGCCAATGCCGCAATCAACAACAGCACCTCAATGCGCTTTGGGCAGTGGCTTCGATGCAAATTCAGACCGAATCCCAGGTGCTCACTTTTGACATCTCGGAAACCTTCCTCGATCTGCATACGCCGCTTATAAATCGCCACAATCTGTGCCGGGTTCCACTCACTTCGCGCAAGATTGCTGGCAAGCAACCACGGCTCACGCTCACGTTTGGCGGACTGTCGGCTGAGCTTGCTTCTGGCGATTGAACCCGTGACTCGTTGGTGTTTTCGGCCCTTGGCTGAATGCCGAACGCAGTACAAATCGACGAAGTGAGGGGCGCTACGCGTCATCTCAACGCGCCCCAGCGATTTAGGTGATGAAGTGGCCAGAGCGTACAAATTCTTCACGGGTTGCCAGTCGTTTGCTTCTCGACGATAAAGTTCACGGTTGCGTATGCGAGCCACGTAATACCAGCCCTTCGCTACCACAGCCTTCATCCACGGACGCCGAAAACCCGCATCCGTGACCAAGACTGGAACGCATCCGTCAGGCAGTAACTCAGCTAACATTTTGAGCAGGCGGCTTTGATATTTGGGACAGCTCTCACGCTCATGAACGCTTTCATAAATAGGAAACGAGCGTCCCGCAAACGGGACCGCGGCTCTCAACAAAAACGCATCGCCAGGAGCATCAATTCGCGACCAGTCCACCAAGATTAAAGGGTGCTTCAGGGAGCCTAACAACGCCCGCAGCATCACCCAGTAGAACAGCGGGCGCTCTGCTCTGAGGTGTTGATTACCCAGTAATCGGTCCACTCGTTTGATCGCATGCTTGGGGTACGCCTGACCTGGCATAAAACGTCCCAGCGCTGTTAGCGTCAGGCGACGGCCTTGCAGTAACGAACTGACACAACTCATCAGCGTCGTTAGGCGGCGAGAATGGATCGAGGGCAGTGCTTGAGCGAGCGCTCTGTGTAAAAATCGGATGGCCTGCATGGGTTCGGGTTCTTAGTTTTGTGTGGTGCAAACCAAGTTGCCGGCTCATGCAGGCCTCTTCAATATTCCAACTTCTTGATTTTAAGTAAGAAAATTCGGGGATCCCTCAGGGTCTGACCCCGATTTTCTTCGATGCCGTCGTTTTGATTAATGCGCTACCGCCAGTAAGTGTTGGCCTCGAAACCCGTTTCGTCACCTCAATTCAGTGACCGCTTCGGGTCGGAAGCAGTCAGTTGGATGTACCTATAAATACTCGGGCTAATTCAACCTAAGGAGTTCAATGCCGACTCCCTCAATACCGTGCGACGCCTTTATGGCTTCATTGCGCCGACTCACAGGCCTTCAACGGCTCCTTCGGGTGCAATGCACAGATGTCGAAACCGTCACGCCGGGTATAGCCCGCACGCTTCATACATACAAATCGCTGGGCCATCTCTTGGAAGCTGGCATTAGGATCGATGCCGGAGCCATTCTTCTCACCGCAAGCTAGCATGGACGCCAAGACATCATTGTTGCTCGCTCCCGGCTTCTCCCATAAGTCAGCATCAGCTGTAGGGGGCTGAAAAGGTTCGCTGAAACATGCGGTGACGAAGGGGGCAAATCAACAGTGCAAATGCCACATTTTTGAGCCACATGATCAATCTCCTTATTTTCTGGTGCCGACGGGCATCAGCGCGGGCTCGCCTTCCGGCCAATAATCTTGCACAGGCCTGTGTATCACTTTCATATCAGCTGTGCATATTCGTGACACCGATGTAGATGTTGCCCAACTCCTTTAACAAGCTACTGCCCTCAGGTAGCACGCTGAATCGTCCAAAATTTCGTAGGGACGACTGACCGCTTTTGGCCGATCGCAGCCGATGAGAAAGCACCCACTGCTTTCACCACACGCTGGCCTAGTTGCGCCAGCGCGTGGAGATTTTTCATTATCCCGGCGTAGCAACAGAACCCGCTTCCACCTCCGAAACCTGCTCCCGCAACCGCCGCCCAATTACCTCCATCAAATCACACCCATCACGCAACGGTATCGCCAGCAGCTGCGCAAAGTCCGAAAGCACCACGCAATCAGCGTCCACCTCACCCCGAAAGGCGATGTTTTCCAGCACTTGAGTGACGGTGCGAATACGATAGTCAGCCATCGCTTGCAGCACGTCGAGCGGTGCTTCTGAATCAATGAGAAGGGACGCAGGAACCAGATCGATTCCGGTAAGGGGGATATATCTTTCCATGTTTAAAGCTCCGATAAATACAGTGATTTACCGATAGTCAGGTCGCCAAACCCGGTCGCTCCATGGCGACTGGAGGACTATAAGCGCCCTTGCATTGGAGGATCAACGTCAAGGTTGTAACCAACACGGGTCGCTCAAGTCCAATCACCGTTCAAGCCCTACGCGCAGTCAACAACACCGTCGCCGCCGCCTACAACAACCCCGCACATTTAAAAAATGGTGGTCTGACTCCGATTTTCCATCTTCCGACTTCCCTAAACTCCTTTTCAGCACTTGCCCACGTAATACCGCCTTTTACGCTTGCTGAAACGTTTAATCGAGTCTATAAAACTGCCACAACTCCAAGAAAGGCAACCGTCATGATCCCCCTAAAATTCGCTGTCGCCCTCACCGCACTCTCCGCCGCCTCCCACGCCATGGCCTGGGACTACGTGCTTCTCGACACCGACAAAGCCGCGCAGAATTGGCAGGTCACCAGCCAGCAACTCGGCGTGCAAACCGACAAACCCTTCAGCGTTACCCTGCGCACTTTGCACGGCGGTCGGCAGGAGGGGGTGAGCATTGTCGATATCGATAACGGCACGATGAAGCTCTCGGTGGTGCCGACTCGCGGTATGAACGTGTTGCAGGCTTCGGTCGGCGATGTGCGCATGGGGTGGGATTCGCCGGTCAAGGAAGTGGTCAATCCTGCCTTCATCGAGCTCAATGGTCGCGGCGGGCTGGGCTGGTTGGAAGGTTTCAATGAGCTGGTCACCCGTTGCGGCTATGAATGGGTCGGTCACCCTGGCATCGACAACGGTGAATTGCTGACGCTGCATGGCAGGGCCGCGAATATTCCTGCGAACAAAGTCACCCTGCACATCAATGAAAAGCCGCCGTACGCCATCACCCTGCGCGGCGAACTGAAAGAGCAGGCCTTCAAGAAGGTCGATTTTTCCGTGGCGACCGAACTGGTCACCGAGCCCGGCAGTGTAGTGTTTGCTCTCAACGACACCCTGACCAACAACGGCGACTATCCGAAGGAATACCAGGCGCTGTATCACAGTAACTTCAGCACCCCGTTCCTGGAGCAGGGCGCGCGTTTCGCCGCACCGGTGAAGCAGGTGTCGCCGTTCAACGACAAGGCCAAGGGCGAATTGGCCGATTGGCAAACCTACCGCGCACCCACCAAGGACTACGACGAAACGGTTTACAACGTGGTGCCCTATGCCGATGCCAAGGGCGATACCTTGACCGTGTTGCATAACAAAGCTGGCAGCCTGGGCGTGTCGGTAGGTTTCAATACGCAGACGCTGCCGGTGTTTTCCCTGTGGAAGAACACCGATACTCAAGGGCAGGGCTATGTCACGGGGCTGGAGCCGGGGACGAGTTTTTCCTACAACCGCCGTTATCAGCGGCCACTGAACCTGGTACCCACCATTGGGCCCAAGGAACACAAGCAGTTCCGCATCAGCTACAGCTTGTTGGCGGATAAGGCGGCTGTGGACAAGGCCTTGCAGCAGGTCAGCGAGATTCAGGCCGGGCGCGAGACTGAGGTGCGGCAGACGCCGTTGGTTGATTTGACCAAGGAGTAAGGGCGCCTGCACTGCTTCCACAGGCCGGCGCGGGAGTTACGCTCGGCGTGCCGTCAACAACACCGTTGCGGCCGCCGACAACAACCCCGCGCAGCACCGATTGAAGATCCGCTTACCCCTCGGCTCGGCAAACCAGCGGCGCATATGCAGGCCCATATAGGCGTAGACGCTGATGGCGATCCATTCCAGCGCCAGGAACATCGCGCCCAGCAGGGCGAATTGCGCAGTGACGGGCTGGCCGGGCACCACGAACTGTGGGAGGAAGGCGGTAAAGATCAGGATGGCTTTCGGGTTACCCGCCGCTACCAGAAACTCCTGACGCGCCAAGGCCCATAAGCCCACGTTGTTCGTGGCGGTTTGCGCCTCCGTGTGCGGGTCTGCGCGCCACAGCTGATAGGCCAGGTAAAACAGATACGCCGCACCAAGCAGCTTGATCCCGTAGAACAACAACTCCGAGGTTTGCAGCACCACCGCCAACCCGGCGGAGGCGAGGGCGATCATGCCGGCGAAGGCCAGCAAACGGCCGAGACCGGCGAGGCAGGAGGTGCGGTAGCCGTAGCGGGTGGCGTTGCTCACCGACAGCAGGTTGTTGGGGCCGGGCGCCATGTTCAGGGCGAAGCAGGCGGGCAGGAAAAGGGCGAGGGCGGCGAGGTCCATGGCGGCTCCGGATTCGGTCGGACGGGAGCGTCGAGAATAAGGGGAGTGGGGGCGGTGCGGCAATCACGGCTGCGTTATGTCGACTAAGGTACAGGTTGTCCTGACCTAAGCCCTCGTCCCAAACAGCCGATCAGCCAGTTCCCGACCGCGCTCCAGCCCTTGTGGCGTCAACCAGACCGATTTGTTCTTGTTTACCGGGTTATCGATAAAACCCTGTTCATGTAATCGGTTCATGACCTGAAAATCGTGCCCCTTCCATGAGTTTCCGTCATCGGTGCTGAAGACTGTCAGCAGGGCCAGCACGGCTTCCTCTATCATCTTTTCGTCGTATTCCATAGTGGTTACACCCCTCGCGAATCGGGGCGCCGCTCGTTTCTCAGGCAACGCTGTTCTCTGGTTTATCGAGCGGCACTCTTACACTAAACACCGTCCCCTGTTCCGTATCAGAACTCACCTCAATCGCCCCACCATGAGACGCCACGATTTCCGAGGCAATGAACAGGCCCAAACCCAAACCCTCCGTGGGGCCGTGATTGATCGCGGTACGCTGGGAGAAGCGGCCCATGGGGTTGAAGATGAACGGGAGGACGTCCTCGGGGATCGCTTCACCGCTGTTGTGCACGGTGAAGACCGCGAAGCCCTCGCGTATGCCCAGCTCGACTTGGATCGGCCGGGTGGTGTCCCCATGCTGCACCGCGTTGCTGACGATGTTCGAGAAGACCTGCTCCATGCGCGGGCCGTCGAATTGCCCAGCAACCGGCGTTTTGGCGTCGAACATCACGATAGCTTCAGGATGAAAGGTGCGGATTTCTTCTATGACGCGTTGGCACAGCGGTGAAAGGTCGATATCGGCCGTTTTGACCGGGATGCCCGGCCCCATCTGGCAGCGGGTCAGGTCGAGCAGGTCGCCGACGATCTGGCTCGCGCGGCGTACACTGGTGTAGATCTGGTTGGCGATTTTGGTCGCGCGGGCGCCGGCGTCCTGTGAACGGCGTAGCACGTCGGACCCCAGCAGGATCGCGCCGAGCGGGGTGCGCAAGTCGTGGCCAAGGATGCCCAGGAACATGTTGCGTGACGCCTCGACCGCGCGTGAATAGCTGGCGATGGATTCGGCCAGGGCCTGATCGATGGCTTCGTGGAAGCGGGTCATGTCGTCGACATTGATCGGGGTGCCGTCCTTGATCTGGCGCATCCACTGGCTGACCACGCTGGTGCGCAGCGCGCGGTATTCCGAGACCATCTGATCGATGGTGAAACCCGCCATCAGCCGCGTCATGGCATGGGTTTCCGCCGCGGTTTCCTGGTCGTCCGCCGGCGCCTGGCCCTGAGCCTTGGCTATTTGTTCCTGACGGGTCTGCTTGGTTCGCAGGTCGCTGACGATGGCCCGCAACATCTGCTCGGCATGGTCGCGCAGCCCGACACTGTCGAGTTCCTCGCCCGGTGTCTCGATGGTTCTGGCGAAATCTTCCCAGGCCTGCAGGATCGGCTCAAGGTTTTCCAGGATGAAATCGGGCAGGCGCATGTCTGTAAATCCTGATGCGAGTCGGGCAGAAGAGCGAGGCTGCGCAGATGAAGGGAAATTCCCGGCAGTGTAGGAGGTTGTTCGCCGCTTTTAAAGCGCGGCCGGTGCCGGGGCTGCCATGGATCCAATCTACGCGCGCACAGCGGTCATGCGCCTGACCCTACAGGCCCAATGTCAGGGCCCTCAGCCTCTGTTCTACCACGCTGTCGAAATGGCTTGCCAGCTGCTCGCAGCGCTCCGACGTCAGCCCTTCACAGCAGGTGATGCCCAGCACAAACCCCTGGGCTTTGGCACCGCTTTTGACAGCCAGGATCATCGACCCTGCCAGTTCGATCTCACGCAAAATTCGGTCAGCCTGTCGTTTTATAGGGCCGGGCAAATCGCTAATGGCTTCTTTCATGGCCGTCTCCGCAGGCATTCACTACACACACAAAGCACCCGAGGCACTGTCGGCCTCTTGAAAGCATCGACCGGGGGAAAGTGCAGGAGTTTCGTAGTGCGCGAGCGGGAGGCGATGACTTGCAGTGTTACAGGTACAGTTGTTCGCTAGTTTCAGACCGCCATCGGGGCAAGCCCTAATGCCAGTCAGTTAAGGCTTTTTGTAGGAGCGAGCTTGCTCGCGAAGAACTCAGCGCCCCCGCGTTTATGCAGAATGAACGCGTTGTCTGAGCGTTTTTCGCGAGCAAGCTCGCTCCTACAGTGAGCACCTTTTGCTTAACTGACTGGCATTAGGCAAGCCCCCTCCCACATTGGAGCGCGGGGCTGCAGTTAGAGAGGCTTCGGCTGCTGAGCCGATGGCATGAATCACGGATGAAACCTGCGCCCCAGCGCATCCAGGCGCACGGCGATCGGTGGCAGGCGTTCGCTGCTGCGGGCCAGGGTTTCCACGTCGTCGGCGGTGTTTTGCGCGATGTGCTGCACCGATTGCAGGCGCTCGACAATTTCCAGGTTTGCCGAGGTCTGCTCGCGGGTGGTGGTGACGATGCGGCCGTTGAGTTGATCGATATGCGCGATGTCTTCGCCCACGGCGCGCAGCATGTCGACGGCCATCTGGCTGTCTTCCACGCACCGCTCCACGCCCTGGCGGCTGTCGTGCATGGCTTCGACGGCCTGGCGGCTGCCTTGCTGCAGGCCTTCGATGATGGTCTTGATTTCCTGGGTGGAGAGGGCGGTGCGTTGGGCCAGGCTGCGCACTTCGTCGGCGACCACTGCAAAGCCACGGCCTTGCTCGCCGGCGCGGGCGGCTTCGATGGCGGCATTGAGTGCGAGCAGGTTGGTCTGGTTGGCGATGCTGCTGATCACCTCCAGCACCGAGCCGATTTGCTCGGCCTGCACCGCCAACGACTGTACGGTAGATTGCGTGCCATTGATGCGCGAGGCCAGTTGGGTGATTTCATGCCGGGCGCGGCCAACGCTTTCCTGGCCGCGCACAATCTGCTGGCTGGCCTGGCCGGCGTGTTCCACCGCTTGTTCGACGTGCAGGGTGATATGGCCCATGGCGTCTTCCATGCGCTGCATCGAGCCGGTCATCTCATTGATCTGCGTTAGTTGATGCCGCGCGCCTTTTTCCAGGGTGCCGCTGGCCGTGGCCAGTTCCTGGCCGAGTTGGCCGAGGCCATGGGAGTCGCGTGCGACGCCGTCGATCAGGTGGGTGAGTTGCTGCAGGAAGTGGTCGAAGCGCTTGGCGAGGGACACACGCACTTTGTCTTCACCCTTGGCGGTTTCGGCTTCGAATTGCGAGGTGACAGCGAGCATTTTTTCGAGCATTTCCTGGCTTTCGACCGCCTCGGCGTGGCTGTGCACGGCGAGGTAGAGCAGGGCGACCGTTTCCATCACCACGTAGAACGCGTGCACGAAAATCATCGTCCAGCCGCCGTGATGCGCCATCACAAACACGGGCAGGCCTTGATGCTGCAGGGCATGGAATACCAGGTGATGCACGGCGATGGTCAGCGCCGCCACCAGGATCGGCAGCCAGTCACGGTAGAACGTCAGCACCGCCAGCAGCGCGAAAATACCGAAGTGCGCTTCGATCACCCCCTGCGCCTGATTGATGTGCAAGGCCGCCATCACCATCAGGCCGGCACCCAGCACGCAACGCATCACGCGGGTGCCGCCGATGGCGCGGTAGAGCGCGGTCAGCACCACGCCGGTGCCGCCCCCGACGATCAGCGCCTGGGTGAAGGTGTCATGCCAGAACGCCAGGCCCAAGGAGAACAGGAACATCAGCCAGATCAACGCCAGCATGATGCGGTCGGCCTTGCGGTAGTGCTCCATAAAGCGTGTGCGGTTGAGCATTCACGTGTACTCCATGTGGTTTGGCCAGGAACCAAGCATGCGGCGTGCCACGCTGGCCGCAGGAAAAGCAGGTGTGGCGATGGGGGCCGGACAAGATCCGACAGACGGTTATCGGCCAGTCGAGAGGGGACTTTAAGCACGGCCGCCCGAGCGGGCAGCCGCGGATGACGATCAGAAGCTGTACTTGGCCGTCAGCATCATGTTGCGTGGGCTGCCGTAGGAATCGCCGCCATAGGTGACCGCGTTGGAAATGGACTGGTAGTAGTGACGATCAAAGATATTGTTGGCGTTGAGCTGCAAGTCCAGGTGCTGGTTGACCCGGTAGCCGGCCATCAGGTCGGTGACAGCGTAGCCGCCTTGTTTGAGCCGATAGGTGCTGCCGTCCGCCAACTGGATGTCGTTGTACATGCGGCTCTGCCAGGAGACGTTGCCGCCCACGCGGAGTTTTTCCAGCGGGCCCTGGAAGTTGTAGCGGGTGGTGACCTTGAACAGGTGCTCCGGGGTGTCGGTGTCGAACTGCTTGTTGACCTTCTGCGGGTTGGCGTCGTCCTTGAGGGTGTGGGTGCGCGCATAGGTGTAGCCACCGCCGACCTGCCAGTTCTCGGTCAAGGCGCCCTGCAGTTCGAAGTCGATACCCTGGCTGCGAATCTCGCCCGAGGCCTGGTAGCAGGAGGCCTGCGGGCAGTTTGGCACGACGATCTGCACGGCGCGGTTTTCCTGGTCGACACGGAACAGCGCCACGCTCGCATTCAGCGCGCCGCCCAGGTATTCGCCCTTGATGCCGACTTCATAGTTTTTGCCGACGATGGGCTTGAGCGGGGTGGCTCCGGTGCTTTTTTCACGTTGCGGCGTGAAGATGTCGCTGTAGCTGGCATACACCGAGTGCTGGTCGTCCAGGTCGTAGATCAGGCCCGCGTAGCGGGTGAGGTTACGGGTGACCTTATAGTCGCCGTCGCCATCGCGGTTGTCGTAGTCGTACCAGTCCAGGCGCCCGCCGAGGATCAGCTTGAGCGGGTCGGCCAGGCTCAAGCGGGTGGTGACGTAGACACCGTCCTGAGTGGTGACATCGCGCTGGTTGTTGGTGTGGGTAAAGTTCGGTTTGCCGGCGTTGATCGGCCAATTCAGATCGTACGGGCTGTAGTTGCGGGTGGTCAGATCGTAGATGCGCTTGCTGGCGCCCACGACCAGCTCATGGGTGCGCCCGAACGCCTGGAACGGGCCGCTGGCAAAGGCGTCGAACCCGGCCTGCTTTTCATCGGCGGCGGACTGGTACACGGTGCGGGCCAGGGTGTTGTCGGTCCAGCGCGACTGGTAGGAACCGGAGAACAATGCGTCTTGTACGGCGTAGTTGGCGTTGACCTGCAGTGCCCAATCATTGGCCAGCTGCTGGCGCAGTTCGACGAAGACGGTGTTGATCTCCTGGTCTTTGTTCTCCCAGTCGGTGCCGGGATTGTACGAACGCGACAGGTCGAGGTGATGGCCATCCAGGCCGATCATCGACGAGCCCCAGAAGTAGTTGGTCTTGTCTTTCTGGTTGGAGTAGCCAAGGGTCAAGCGGGTGTCTTCGCTCAGGTCGGCTTCGGTCACGGCATAGAACAAACCGTGATCCTGCTCGGCCTTGTCGATGAAACTGTTGGCGTCGCGATAAGAGGTGACCACTCGGCCACGCCAGGTGCCGCTGTCATTAAGCGGGCTGGAAGCGTCGAGTTCGCCACGGTAGTCGTCCCAACTGCCGGCGGCGCCAGTCAAGGTGACTTTCTGCTCGGCCAGGGGCCGCTTGCGAATCAGGTTGATCGCCGCCGAGGGGTTACCGGCGCCGGTCACCAGGCCAGTGGCACCGCGAACCACCTCGACGCGATCGAACATCGCCAGGTTCGGCTGGGCACCGACGTTAACGCCGTCATAGCCACTGGGAATGCCGTCGTACATGAGGTTGTCGACGTTGAAACCACGCGCGGTGTAGCCCTGCCGGCCGGGGCCGCTGGAGTAGTTGAGGAACAGTCCTGGCGTGGCGTTGACCACATCATTGATGCTGGTCATCGCCTGGTCGTCCATGCGCTGACGGGTAATCACGGTGACGGCCTGTGGGGTTTCACGCAGGGTCAGGGGGAGTTTGGTTGCGGTTTTCATCGAACCGGTGGTGTACGACTCACTGCCTTCAGTGGTTTCGCCAAGCTGGTGCCCCGATACCTCGGTAGCGCCGAGCTCAATGGTAGTGGGCGGGGCGTCGGCCTCGGCCGCGAAGGTCGCCTGGGTGGTGGTCAGGCAGATAGCCATTGCTATCGAACTCGGTGAAAACCCTTTGCCGCCATAGTGTCGCACAGACATGAATGTAGCTCTCCCTGAACGCCATCCTTAGCGAATAATAAATCTGTTGATAATTATTCGCATCAGTGTGGCAGATTGAGCTTGTGGGAAAAAGCCTACGAGATGAATCAGTTAACGAAATTTTCATACGCCGGGCACCGGCGTTTTGCCACCTTTGCCTAGATGAGCACTATTTCGTAGGGCTCGCGCATGCGCTCCAGCAACACTTGGGCAAGCATCGGCGCCAAGCCGATCGCGGGGTCGCCCATCAGCTGGCTGGCGTAGGCATGCACGGCGTGCAGCTTGTGCGCCACGCTCCAAGTGTCGAGGCACAACTTGCGCGCGCGTTGCCAAGGGATCACCGAGCCTTCGCGTGCGGGCCAGTGCCAGGCCCACATCGGCAATTCATAGAGTTGCGCGCCCACCAGTTTGCACGCCTTGGCGCTGGCACGGCCGACGGCTTCGTGGTCATCGTTGCCATCATGGCGCCAGGTGGTGAACACCACATCACCTGGCTGCAGGTAGCGGGCGATGAACTGGCTGATCGGTTGTTCATGGCTGGCCAGGGCGTTATCGCGAAAGCCGCCACGAATCCATTTCAGGCTGTGCAGTGGCACGCCCAAGCGGCGCAGGGCCTCGGCGCTTTCCTGGGGGCGCACCGCGCTCAGGCGGTTGGCCGACCAGACCTGGGAGCCAGGGTGGCTGGCGCTGCCATCGGTGATGGAAATTAATTTCAACGGGTGCGCGCGGGTGCTGAGCAGCTGCAGCAGGCCCCCGCAGGCGAGCACTTCATCGCCGGGGTGGGGGGCAATCACCACCACCCGGGCGCCGGGCGGTACCAGGCTGGTCAGCGAGATAGCGGGAATATGCGCCAACTGCGGCGCGCTGTTCCAGATTTGCGCGGGGCCGCGACGGCCCTCGCTTAACGAGGCGGTTTTCATCAAGTGTCACATCCTTGTCGGTTCAAGCGTGTGTGTTCACCCCAGGCTCCGCTGCGGTGAGTGCGCGGCGCTCCGATCCTGGAGCGCTGTGCGATAGGTTATAAGCATAGACAAGAAATGTGGTTGTTTTTACGAAACCTGCATCAGGCTCTTCAAATAGTCACCGAAACCACCTTGGGCGCGACACTCCAGGCGTGCACTGGTGATCACTTGCGGGCTGTGGCTCCAGGCGATGGAAGCACCGCAACGTTCCAGGTTGCGCACCAACTGCACATCTTCATGGCACGCCAGGGGTTCAAAGCCACCGGCCTGCAGATAGGCGCTGGCGCTTACGCCGAGGTTGGCGCCGTGGATGTGCCGATGCCCGTCGCGGGCCTGGTAAGCCTGGTGATAGCGAATCTGCGCCGCCGCGTCGAAGTCTGCACTCCAGGCGTCCACGGTCACGGTGCCGCACACGGCGTCGCAGCCCAGCGCCAGTTGCGCCACCAGCCAGTCCGGAGCCACGAGGCTGTCGGCGTCGGTGCAGGCGATCCAACGCGCGCCCAGGTTCAGCAGGTGTTGCGCGCCAACCCCACGGGCATGCCCGACATTCCGTGCCTGCACCGCCAGGCTGTGCACCCCGTGCGCGCGGGCAATGGCTTCACTGCCGTCGCTGCAGCTATCGAGCACCACCAGGATCTGTACCGCTTCGCCGTGCAGATCCGAATGACGCGCGGCTATTTGTGCAGCCCTCAGGCATTCGCCCAGCAACGCTTCTTCGTTGTGCACTGGAATCAGAATGCCGATCATCGCAGGCCCTCAAGGCTGGCGACCGAGGCGCCGTCGCGGCCCCACAGGTCGAGCAGGAAATCTTCTTCATGGTGGCGAACGACCGAATGCAGGCCCAGCCGCTGCTGGAGCAAGACGTGGACCTGCTCGGCAGTTTGCGGGCAGCCTTCAATGGGCGGGCGCCAATGGCACGCCAGCAGTTGGCCGTCATCCGTCAAGGTATCGAGGCAGCGGTCAATCAGGCGCCCAAGATCAGCGGCGTCAAGGTAGTAACACAGCTCACTTAACACGATCAGCTCGAATTGCCCCGATGGCCACTGTTCGGGCAACCGGCATTGCTCCACCTGCACGTTGGAAAATCCTGCGAGCCGCTTCTTGGCCAGCGTCACCGCAGCGCTCGCCGTGTCACAGCACAGCAAGCGATCACAGCGCGCCGCCAGTTCGGCGCTCAACTCGCCGTTCGCACAGCCGGGTTCGAAGATCGAGGCATAACGCGCTCGGGTCAGTACGGCCAGGGTCATGGCGCGTTTGCGCCGTTCGTACCAACGTTGGCGAAATGCCCAGGGGTCGTCGTTGCCGGCGAACATCTGGTCAAAGTAAGGGGTTGTGACACTCAAACGAACACCACTTCAAAAGGTTGCAGTAAGCGCTCCACCACATAGGGCGCCAGCACGGGGGGCAGACCGATCTGGGGGTCGCCCTCCAGCTGGCTGGCGAAAGCGTGGATGGCATGGCGTTTGCGCGCCACCCTCTCAGGCGTCAAAGGGATCTTGCGCGCACGGTCCCACGGCACCATGCCGTCTTCGGCGGTCGCCCAGTGCCAGGTCCACACGGGCAGTTCGTACAAGGTGGCGCCCACGGCCTGGGCGGCTTTCGCACTGGCGCGGCCGACGGCTTCATGATCGCAATGCCCGTCTTCGCGCCAGGTGGCGAACACCACGTCGTCGGGTTTGAGGTAGCGCTGGATGAATACGGCCAGTTCTTCTTCGCGCTCGGCGACTTTACTGTCGGTGAACCCGGCGCGCAGCCACTTCAGACTGTGCATCGGCAAGCCCAGGCGGTGCAGGGCCTGGGCCGACTCCTGGGGGCGCACCACGCTCAGACGTTGCACCGGCCAGCGTTGCGAGCCTGGATGGCTGGCGCTGCCGTCGGTGACCGAGATCAACTGAATGGGCCGGCCCAGGTCGGCCAGCCCTTGCAGCAAACCGCCGCAGCCGAGCACTTCATCGTCAGGGTGCGGGGCGATGATGACCGCACGGTGCCCCTCCGGTACCAGTTGCTCAACGCTGATGTGCGGCAGTTCAGCCAGGCGCGACGAGGTTTGCCAGTAATGCAGCGATGTGCCCTGGCCGACAATCGGATTGGGTTTCATAACTGCCACCTCCCGGAGGGCTCGCCGGCTACCTGTACGCCCAGGGCGGCCAAGTCGCGTTCGGCGTGGCTTTGGCGCACGTACACCGGCAAGTCCGCCATCAATTGGGCGAAGTGCGGGTCCTTGCAGTAAGGCCCCGCGCCTACGCCACGCCCGACATGCTGGATCACCTGCTCGACGGTTTCCTCGACGCACGCGCGCACTTGCTGGGCCAGCAACCGGGCATCGGCGGTCGGTGCCCGGTCGATCTGCTCGGCACTGGCGCGCAGCACGCAGGCTGCGCTGTTCAATGCACTGTCCACCGCGCCGAGGTGGGCCATCGCATGCGGCTCGGAGTGCTTGGCACACTGCTCGCGCAGCACTTCGGCCAGGCGCTGCGCCGCGCCATACCAGCACGCCGCAATGCCGATGCCGCCGTGCCAGAAGCCCGGGCGCGCCAGATAGTCGCCCGGCCCGCCGACTGCGAGGCCCCTGGCCTCGCTGAAGACGATCTCGACACTGCCTGTGGCGGCCATGCCCACCGCATCCCAACCTTCATCCGTTACCCTGACGCCCGGTTGGTCCATCTTCACGGCCACCAGTTGCTGACGGTCCTCCTCGTCCCACGCGGTCAACAACCCGTGCGAGACCACGGACGCACCGGAACACCAGGCTTTACGCCCGTCAACGATCAAGCGCTGGCCGTCGCGCTGCACGCGCACCTTGGCGCTCGGCGGCTCGGCGGCCCACATCCCCCAGGTGCTGCCCAAGGGCGGCAGCGGGCTGTCGAGTTCAGCAATGATCGCCAGCGCATCGGTGTGGCCTTCGAACAGCTTGCACAGGCGCAGGTCATGGCCGGCGACTTGCGCCAGCCCGCTATAGCGCGAAAGCGTCTGGCCGCTGCCGGGCAACGGCAGTTGGTCCAGGCCTTCTTCCTGAAGGTCCTTCAAGGCCTTACCAAGGGCTTGCGTGTCCGCATAACCCCGGTAGCCGGAAAGGAATCCGTGCAACGCCATCTCACACCTCGTCGTCGTGGTGAAGCTCAAACAGTAGCAACGAGCGGCCGGTGGCGGCGTACTCGTGTTCGAAGTCAAAGCGCTCCTGGCCACGCACCGCAGGGTCGTTGGTATCGAGCAGGCAATTCCAGAACTCGCCCTGTGGCACCGGTGGCAGGCGGAAATTGACCATGTCGTGATGGGCATTCACCACCAGCAACAGGGTCGCATCGGCACCAGCACGCCGAATCCCGGTCTCTTGGGCGCGGCCATCCATCAGCATGCCCAGGCAACGACCATTGCTGTCTTCCCACTGCTCAGTGGTCATTTCATTGCCATCCGGCGCGAGCCAGGTGACGTCTTTCACGCCGATGTCTTCGTTGTAGTCGCCGACCAGGAAGCGCCCACGACGCAGGATCGGGTACGCCAGGCGCAACTTGATCAGGCGTTTGACGAACTTGAGCAGCGCCTTGCCATCGTCGTCCAGGTCCCAGTTGACCCAACCGATTTCGCTGTCCTGGCAGTAGGCATTGTTGTTGCCGTGCTGGGTGCGGGCGAATTCATCGCCAGCCACGATCATCGGCGTGCCTTGGGCCAGCAGCAGGGTGGCGAAGAAGTTGCGCATCTGGCGCAGGCGCAGCTCGTTGATTTCTGGGTCGTCGGTAGGGCCTTCGACGCCATGGTTCCACGACAGGTTGTTGTTGCTGCCGTCCTGGTTGTTCTCGTCGTTGGCTTCGTTGTGCTTGTCGTTGTACGACACCAGGTCGTGCAGGGTAAAACCGTCGTGGGCGGTGATGAAGTTCACCGAGCTGTAAGGCCGGCGCCCACGGTGGTTGAACATCTCGCCCGAGGCGGTCATGCGCCCGGCGAAGTCCGCCAGCTGGCCGTCGTCGCCTTTCCAGAAGGCACGCACGGTGTCGCGGAAACGGTCGTTCCATTCTGCCCAGCCCGGCGGGAAATTGCCCACCTGATAGCCGCCTGGCCCGCAGTCCCAGGGTTCTGCGATCAATTTGAGCTGGCGCAGGATTGGGTCCTGGCGGCACGCCACGAGGAAGCTGTGACGTTCGTCAAAGCCGTCACGGTAGCGACCCAGAATCGTCGCAAGGTCGAAGCGGAAGCCGTCGACGTGCATCTCGGTGGCCCAGTAACGCAAGGAGTCGGTGACCATCTGCAGCACGCAGGGGTGACTCAGGTCCAGGGTGTTGCCGGTGCCGGAATCATTGATATAGAAGCGCTTGTCATCGGGCATCAACCGGTAGTACGAGGCATTGTCGATGCCGCGCATCGACAGGGTAGGGCCGCGCTCGTTGCCTTCGGCGGTGTGGTTGTAGACCACATCGAGGATCACTTCGAGCTTCTGCTCATGCAGGTGCGCGACCATCTCCTTGAACTCGGCGATCTTGCCGCTGGCCAGGTAGCGCGGGTCGGGCGCAAAAAACGCGATGCTGTTGTAGCCCCAGTAGTTGGTCATGCCTTTTTCCAGCAAATGCTGGTCGTTGACGAAGGCGTGGACTGGCAACAGCTCGACCGAAGAAACCCCCAACTGGCGGATGTGCTTGAGCACGTCATCTTCCATCAGCCCGGCGCAGGTACCGCGTACGGATTCGCCCACCGAAGGGTGGCGCATGCTGATGCCGCGCAGGTGGGTCTCGTAAATAATGGTGCGGTCCCACGGCACGCGCACCGGCTGGTCATTGCCCCAGGTGTGCGCCGGGTCGATGACCTTGCATTTGGGCACGAAGGGCGCGCTGTCGCGCTCGTCGAAGCTGAGGTCGTCGTCGGGGTGGCCGATGGTATAGCCGAACAGGGCTTCGGACCATTTGAGTTCGCCCACCAGTTGCTTGGCATAGGGGTCGATCAGCAATTTGTTGTGGTTGAAACGATGGCCGTTGGCCGGGTCGTAGGGACCATACACACGGTAGCCGTAGATCAGCCCGGGGTGGGCGTCGGGCAGGTAGCCGTGGAAGATCTCGTCGGTGTATTCGGGCAGTTCGATGCGCTCCAGTTCCACCTCGCCGGCATCATCGAACAGGCACAGTTCGACCTTGGTGGCATTGGCCGAAAACAGCGCGAAGTTGACGCCCAGGCCGTCCCAGGTGGCGCCAAGAGGGAAGGGCAAACCTTCACGAATCCGCGACGGCTCGTGGTCCGGCGTCGTTGAGGCTTTTTCGGGCTTGCTCATGGTGTTGCTCCTGCAGGGATTCTTTTTTTCGGGCCGAACGCGGCCGTACTGACAGTTATTCAGCGTATGACGTAAAGAGATAAAGGCTCCCCCGACAGCAATGCAGTCAGGGGGCGCGGCGATCAATGAGCGGGAGGTTTGGGCTTTTTCGGCGCAGCGGGCTTCTTTGGCGCCGGTTTGGCGGCGGCAGGCTCAGCCGGCTTGGCTTTGGCCGCTGCCTTTGGGGCCGTCTTCGGCTTGGCGGCCGGCTTGGGCTTGCTTGGCGTCAGCGCCTCGGCTTCGGCCAGCTTGCGCGCCATCTCCCAATGACGGGCATCTTCACCGTGAGGCTTGCCTTCGGACTCCCAGATCTGATGCGCTAGTTCGCGGATGCGTTTGTCTTCATTACTCATCACACACTCCTCAGAGAAAATGTTCAGCTTTCTTGACTATCGGAATTGATAAAGACATTGACCGGGAAATCCCCCAGGGCAGCGCTGATCAACAGCTCCTTGTCTGGTGTGACTACGCTCGTCTGAAAAAGTCCCTTCCAGTTTTGCGTTGCGGCGGCGAACGGTAATTTCACCCGCGTATCGCCCCAAACCTGCGCAGGAATCAACGGCTGCAGTGCATTTTCGAGCAGGCAACGGGACCAGCGTGGCACCACCACCAGCACATAGTTGCCTTGGTGTTCGCGGCAGAAGGCGACGACGTGCTCGGCCTGTTGCCCAACCACCTCCAGGGCGGTGTAGGCACCGTCGCTGAACAGCTCAAGGTTAGCCTTGCGCAAGGTCAGTACCTGCGCGATCAACGCCTGTTTGATACGCCCGTCGCGCCAGTTGGCCAACAGTTCAGCGGTGTCCACTGGCGCCTCCAACGCGCGTTGCCGCGCCTGGAAGTCCACCGGGCGGCGGTTGTCCGGGTCTACCAGGCTGAAGTCCCAGAACTCATCGCCCTGATAGACGTCCGGCACGCCCGGCACGCTCAGGTGAAGCAAAGACTGCGCCAGCCCGTTCAAGGCACCAGCCGGTGCAATCGCCTCGGCCGCAGCGGTAAGGGCGCTGCGCAGCGGGGCGCCGGCTTCACTGAGCAAAACGCGCTTGAGGAACGCTTCAACGCCCTGTTCGTAGGCCTCGTTGGGCGCGCTCCAACTGCTCTGCAGCTTGGCTTCGCGCAGCGCTTTCTGTTGCCACTGCCAGAGGCGTTGCTGATAGGCCTCAAGGTCGGGGTTCGGCTCCAGCGGCCAGCTGCCGAGCAGCACCTGATACAGAATCAGTTCATCGCCTGCCGAAGGGCTGTCGGCGCTGTCGCGCAGCGGCGCGGCCAGGCTGCGCCATTGTTCGACCTGCTCGGCATACCAGGAAGCGCATTCACTCAGCACAGCCAGACGGGCGCGGGTATCTTCGCCGCGTTTATGGTCGTGGGTGGCGGTGGCCAGCAGGTTGTGCGGAAAGCACTGCAGCCGCTGCTGGTTGACCGCGTGAAAATCGGCCAACGGCGCGCTGAACTGCTCGGTGCTGAAGCCCACATCGTTACGCGACAACAGCACCGCAGACCGGTAGAACGCCGTGTCTTCCACGGCCTTGGCGGCGGCGGGCGAGGTCAGTTGCTGGAAACGCACGCAGGCATGCTTGAGCATCTTGCGCTCGCGGCCCACCGGGCGATTGCGCCAGGGTTGCCCACCCAGCCATTTTTCCAGGTGATCGAGCACCGGCCAGTCGCCTTCGCTCAGCGTGCTGCGCGCGCCCTCCATGGCTTGCTGGAACACCTTGTCGTCAGCCGCGCTGCGCCCGCGTGCGCTGATATAGGTGCGGTACACCGGGAAGTGCACGATCAGTTCCTGCAAGGCGCGACGGATCGCGCCCAGGGTCAGGTCGCGGGTCATTACGTCGTCACGGGCCACTTGCAACAGCGCCTGGGCCACGCTTTCGAAATCGCCGCCCAACGAGCCATTGAGAATCTGCTGGCGCGCCAGCCGGGCTTCTTCGATAAATGCCGAGGGCCGTTCGCTGTGGCGTGACCACAACTCGGCCAGCGGCGCGAAACCGTCCGGATGATGTTGCAGCAACGACAGTTGGTTCATGAATTCGTAGCCGGTGGTGCCGTCCACTTGCCAGTCTTCGCGCAGGGTCTCGCCTTCACCGAGGATCTTCTCCACGAAGATCGGCAAATGCCGCTGCGGCGACAGTGCATCAACCCGGCGCCGCAGCTTGCGGCAGTAACCGCGCGGATCGGCCAGCCCGTCGATATGGTCGATGCGCAGGCCATCGATCAAGCCTGCGCTGATCAACTCGAAAATCTTGCCGTGGGTGGCCTCGAACACCGCCGTGCGCTCCACGCGCAGGCCGCCCAGCTCGTTCACATCGAAGAAACGGCGCCAGTTGATGTCGTCCGCCGCCGTGCGCCAACTGGCCAGGCGGTAGCTTTGTTGTTCCAGCAGTTGATGCAGGCGCTCGAAACCTT
Organism: Pseudomonas sp. R4-35-07; assembly: GCF_003852235.1. Classification (NCBI taxonomy): domain Bacteria; kingdom Pseudomonadati; phylum Pseudomonadota; class Gammaproteobacteria; order Pseudomonadales; family Pseudomonadaceae; genus Pseudomonas; species Pseudomonas sp. R4-35-07. The sequence goes on along the minus strand of NZ_CP027732.1, from coordinate 3,180,912 downwards.
CCGGCGTACGCCCGTCGAACGCGGCGAGGCGCTGTTCGATGGCGGGCAGCAGTTCGTTGGCGCGCTCGGCCAAGGCCTGTTTGAGCAGGCCGGCTTCGGCGTAGGCGTCATCCTGATAAGCCAGGGTGGCGAAGCGATCGGCCAAGGGCTTGAGCCCCTCGTCGCCGCCAAGCACCAGGGCGTAATCCCGTGGGCAGATCGGGAAACGGTGTTCGTAGTGCTCGACGTAAAACGCGCCCTGCGCCGCGTCAAACTTCAGCACCAGGCTGCCGCTCTGCAGTGCTTCGCCGTAATCGCTGCCTAGGAACGGCATCAGCAATTGGCCCTTGAGCAGCGGGTCCGGGGAGTGCCATTGAATATCGAAGAATTCGCTGTAGGGGCTCAGGCGCCCCCATTCGAGCAGGTCCAGCCACCAGGGGTTATCGGCGCCGCCGACGGCCATATGGTTGGAGACGATGTCGAGGATCAGGCCCATGTCGTGTTCGCGCAACGCGGCCACCAGCCTCTGCAACGCCGCCTCGCCGCCCAGTTCCGGGTTGACGCGGGTAGGGTCGACCACGTCGTAGCCGTGCATCGAACCGGCACGGGCTTTGAGCAGGGGCGAGGCATACAGGTGGCTGATGCCCAATCGGGCGAAATACGGCACCAATGGCACCGCGTCATCCAGGGTGAAGCCTTTGTGAAATTGCAGGCGCTGAGTAGCGCGCAAGGGCAGTGCTTTCATCGATCACGCTCATAAGCTTGGTTGCGCGCGACGGCCAGCAGCTCGAGGCGGCGTGCGGCGCCGGCATTATCGAGCAGGCTGGACGCTTCGCCTGGCAGGCGGCGGCGCCAATTGGGATGGGTGTCGGTGGTGCCGGGCAGGTTGGGTTGTTCCTCCATGCCCAGCGCATCCTCCAGCGGCAGCAACACCAGCGGCGCACGGGTATGGCCGAGGTAGCGCACGCTGGCATCGATCATGTGGTCGGTGTCGTTGCGGATCTCATCGACGAAGTTCTGCGGGTCCTGGCTCAAGGCCTGGCGCAGGGCCTGACGTTCGCGCAGGCGGTGTTCGCTCCACTGGTCTACGGTTGGCGCGTCGATCAGGCCCAGTTGGATATTCCATTCGATGTCGCGGCTGTGCCACCAGCCATTGAGGGTCGGCAAGTCGTGGGTGCTGGTGGTGGCCAGGGCGTTGTCGGGCCAGTCGAGGATGGGCCTGAACTGGCCTTCGTGGTTTTGCTCGAACAACAACACGCGCATGCCGAGAATCGCCCGGCTGCTGAGTTTTTCGCGCAGGCCGTCGGGCACGGTGCCCAGGTCTTCACCGAGCACAATGGCCTGGTGGCGATGGGATTCCAGGGCCAACAGGCGCAGCATGTCGTCCACCGGGTAATACAGATAGGCGCCTTCGCGCGGCGACGCGCCATTGGGGATGACCCACAGGCGTTGCAGGCCCATCACATGGTCGATACGCAGGCCGCCCGCATGGGCGAAATTGGCCCGCAGCATTTCAATGAACGCGCGGAAACCGTTGCGTTGGAGCCCCTCGGGGGAAAACGCGGAAATGCCCCAACCCTGGCCCGCTCGGTTGAGAATGTCCGGTGGCGCGCCGACGGTCAGGTCGGCGAGCAATTCATCCTGGCGACTCCACGCCTGGCTGCCGGCGCCATCTGCGCCCACCGCCAGGTCGGCGATCAGGCCGATACCCATGCCGCTGCCACGCGCTGCCTGTTGCGCACGTTGCAGGCTGCGCGCGATCAGCCATTGGGTGAAGGCGAAGTAGCCGATCTCCTCGCGGTGTTCCTCGGCAAACTGCACCAGCGCCGGGCTCTGCGGTGTACGCCAGTCTTGCGGCCAGTGGCGCCAGTCAAGTTCTTCGCCGGCGGCGGCGCGCAACGCTTGCACGGCTTCGAAACGGCAGTGGTTTTCCAGGGCCTCGCCGCCATTCTGGCGAAAGCTCTGGAAATCGGCGTGTTGCGGATGGTGGCCGTGGCGGAAATCTTCATACAGGGCGCGCAGCAGACGTTGCTTGGCCTTGGCGGCGGCGGGCCAGTCGATCAGCGTGAGCTGTTCCAGCTCATGCAGCTCCTCGGCCAGGCCTGCGGTTTCGATGGCATTACGCACTTCACGCTCGCCCAAAATGCAGGCCGGCGAGGCATACAGGCTGTTGAGAAACAGCCGGCTGGAAGGCGAATAAGGGCTGTAGCGTTCGGCGTCGGCGCTGAACATGGCATGCATCGGGCTGATCGCCAGGGCGTCGGCCCCGCGCTCGGCGGCTGAGCGGGCCAGGTGCTCCAGGGCCAGGGTGTCGCCGAAACCACCGTCGCCCAGGCGGCGCAGCGAGTAGAGCTGGGCGCTCAGGCCCCAGGCGCGGGCGGGGTTGGTGTCGACCGCTTCGGCCACGCTATAGCATTGGGCGGGTGCAACCGCGAGGGTAAACGTCTGGCCGTCGATATGCGCTTGGTGGTAGCCCGTGGCGATGACGCCGGGCAGCACAGCATCACCGTCCAGACGCAGTTCCAGGACTTCACCGTTTTCCAGATGGACGCGGCACGGCGTGTCGGGTGCAAAGAAACGCGCCAGGTCCAGGCCTTCACCGCTGTCGACGGTCAATAGCGGCGGCAGATGCTTGTCCTGCTGGGCCTGCTCCAGTTCTTGCAGGCTGGCGTCGATCTCGGCCTCGGTATCGGCCGGGTGCCCCAGCCCTTTGAGCACGGCGCGCAGGGCGTCGGGCTGCACATGTTGCGGGCGACCGTTGGCATCGATCCAATCGACGGCCAGGCCCGCGCGGCTGGCGAGTAGTTCCAGGTTCGCTTCGCTCAAAACTCTTCTCCGACGGGGAATAAGGACACGCGTGCGCTGAGGGGCGGCAGGTGCGCCACGGGCTCGGCAGGCGTTTGAAAGATCACATGTGGCGAGGCGGGCTGGTCGATAGGCTCGGCGCTCAGGTTCAGGTCGATTTGCAACACGCTGCCGTCGCCCAGGCGCCAGCGCGCGGTGACGGCGCTGTCCGCCAGCACCTGCGCACCCAGGGCCACACTGCCGGGCAGATGGGGCACCACATATTGATGGCGCAGGCCCAGCAAGTGGCGATAGAGCTGGGCATGCTCGTTTTCGACCAGGGACGGCTTCGATTGCAGGAAGGTCGTCAATGCGTTGGGATCGGGAATTCGTTCGCGCTGCTCGGGGTCATGAAACGCGGCGAAATCGGCGAACTCGTTACGTCGGCCCTCACGGACGGCCTGCGCCAGTTCACCGTGATGGTCGGTGAAAAACAGGAACGGCTGCGCGGCATTGACTTCATCGCCCATGAACATCAGCGGGATCATCGGCGACAGCAGCAACAGCGCGGTCGCCGCCTTCAACGCCTGAGGCGAGCACAGTTGGTGCAAGCGTTCGCCCAGGGCGCGGTTGCCGATTTGATCGTGGTTCTGCAGGAACGCCACGAAAGCGGTCGGCGGCAGCTCCGCACTGGGTTCGCCGCGTGCATGGCCGTGGCGGGTGGGCTCGCCTTGGTAGATAAAGCCTTCACCCAGGCAACGTGCGAGTTTGGCAGTGGGCTGCTCGGCGAAATCGCTGTAATAGGCATCGGTTTCGCCGGTAAGCAGTACGTGCAGCACGTTATGGAAGTCATCGTTCCATTGCGCGTCGAAATCCTGTTCGAGCAGGCTGGCCTGGTTCAGCTCGTTCTCCAGCATCAGCCACACGTGGCGGCCGGTGTCGACCTGCTGGCGTACCCGCTGCGCCAGCTCCCGCAGGAACTCGGGGTTGTCGATGGCGTGTACGGCATCCAGGCGCAGGCCGTCGAAGCGGTATTCAAGCAGCCACATCAGTGCGTTATCGAGGAAGAAATCCCGTACTTCACGGCGTTCAAAATCAATCCCCGCGCCCCATGGGGTGTGCACGTCTTCCTGGAAGAAGCCCTTGGCGTACTGGCCCAGGTAATTGCCATCCGGGCCGAAGTGGTTGTAGACCACGTCGAGGATCACCGCCAGGCCATGCCCGTGGGCACTGTCGATCAAGTGCTTGAGTTGTTCGGGTGAGCCATAGGTAGAGTGGGGTGCGTAGGGCAGTACCCCGTCGTAGCCCCAGTTGCGCTCACCGGGGAATTGGGCCAGGGGCATCAGTTCGATGGCGGTTACACCCAGCTCGGCCAGGCGCGGCAGCTGCTTCTCGACTTCAGCGTAACCGCCCATGGCGCCAACGTGCAGTTCGTAGATGACTGCCTCGTGCCAGGGGCGGCCTTGCCAGTGGCTGTGCCGCCACTCATATGCGAGCGGGTCGACGACGCGGCTCCAACCGTGCACATCCAGCGCCTGGGCCCTGGAGGCAGGGTCGGGAACATCCCGTTCGCCGTCGATATTGAAGCGGTAAAGCGTTCCGGCAGGGCAGGCCACTTCTACTTCGAACCAGCCATCTGCCTGGGGCAGCATGGCGATGGATTTCCCGTCCTGCAATTCAACGCTGACATAAAACGCGTCTGGCGCCCACAAGGCAAAACGCGTGTGTTGCGCGTCCAGCATCAGTGCGCCGTGGGGCCAGGTTTCCAAAGTCCGTAACGGCATCTATGAAGACCTCTCTTGATTATTTAGTCGATTTCCCCAGTGCTTTAACCACCAGTTGTTCGTACAGCTCGGCGTAGGGTTCCACCGCCTGTGACCAGTTGAAGGGTTGGGTCATGGCGCGGCTGCGCATGGCGTTGAGCAGGCCAGGGAAGGAAAACACTTTGAACGCGCGCTCCAGGGCTGCTTTGTAGCTGTCGACGGTGGATTCGTTGAACAGAAATCCGGTGACGCCGTCTTCAATGGTGTCGGCCAGGCCGCCAGTGTTGCGCGCTACCGGCAACGAGCCGAAACGCTGGGCATACATCTGGCTCAGGCCGCAGGGCTCATAACGCGATGGCATCAGCAGGAAGTCGCTGCCGGCGAACATACGGCGGGCGTCGGTCTCGTTGAAGCCGATGCGCACGCCAACCTGGCCTGGGAAGCGCAGCGCCAGCTCACGCATGGCCTGTTCTTCTTCCGGCTCGCCACGCCCGATGATCGCGATCTGGCCACCGTTCTCAACGATGAAGCTGGCGACCGCTTCGGTGAGGTCCAGGCCTTTCTGGTAGACCAGGCGCGACACCACGGCGAACAACGGGCCGGTGGAATCGTGCAGGCCGAACAGCTCGCGCACGTGGGCGGCGTTGATGGCCTTGCCTTCCCAGTCACCAATATTGAAGTTATGGGTCAGGTGAGTGTCAGTGGACGTTTCCCAGCTTTCGTCGATACCGTTGGGAATCCCGCTGAGCAGGCCTTGCTGGGTCTTGCTGGCCAGGAATCCATCAAGGCCACAGCCGAATTCCGGCGTGGTGATCTCCTCGGCGTAGGTGGCGCTGACCGTGGTGATGTGGCTGGAATAGGCCATGCCGGCCTTGAGGAACGACATTTTGCCGTAAAACTCCATGCCTTCCTGTTGCAGGGCATGGGGCGGGATGCCCAGTTCGGGGGTGCAGCCCAGGCTCACCACGCCCTGGTAGGCGAGGTTATGAATGGTGAACAGGGTGGGCGTGCGTGAACCACGCCAGTGCATATACGCCGGGGCCAGGCCAGCGGGCCAGTCGTGGGCGTGCACCAGGTCCGGGCACCAGTGAATCTGCGCCAGGTTGGCGGCCATGTCGGCGGCGGCCAGGCCCAGGCGGGCGAAGCGGATATGGTTGTCCGGCCAGTCGCGGCCATTGTTGGCGCCGTAGGGCGTGCCTTCGCGCTCGTACAGCTCAGGGCAGATCAGTACATAGATGACCAGGCCATCCTTGAGGTCCATGCGCCCGATCTTGCACGGTGGCAGCGCCGCGTGGCCGCCCAGCTCACCGACGATATGGATCGGGTTGTCGCTCTCCATCACCTGCGGATAGCCGGGAATCAGCACCCGCACATCGTGCAGGTGCGCCATGGCGCGGGGCAGGGCGGCGGAGACGTCGCCCAGGCCACCAGTCTTCACCAAGTCGGCAAACTCGGAGGTAACAAACAGCACTTTCTTTCGATTCGGGTTCTTACTCACGATCGGCCGCACAGTGTTGGGCAGGTCGGCCAACGATGTAGGCCCCCCTGCCGGCTGACTAAAACGCTCTCCCTGAGTTACTACTGCGGCACTGATCATAATGCACTCCCCTTGTTTCGTTGGTCGGCTAATGGCCCGCTGCCATCAGCTCCGATTGACCGCATCCTGCGGCCAGGCGCACAAGCGCAATACAAACTGGCAAGGCGTATGCCAGTTGCACGGTTAGCTGAAATAGTTTGGATGGGCGGGCATGCGGCCTGAACCGGATATGTTCGCCTTACCTAAAACTGGACCTGCGGCAGAGTTCGAAAGTTTCGATTTTTTGCGGGGTTTTTGTTTTGGAACGGACCCATCGGTCATCAGTCTAGGACAGATTCCAGCATCCATAGGGTTTAAACGGGAATTTTGTAGGACAAAATAGTTTTAACCCTATGCCTGCGGATGTGCGTCGCCCCTGTAGGAGCGAGCTTGCTCGCGAAGGACGTCAATGATGACGCAGGCATCCTGAATGCACGCGGCGCCCTTGGGTTTTTCGCGAGCAAGCTCGCTTCTACAAGGGGCACGTAGTCATTTCATTCAAGGTGTCGCCCCGAAATGGTGCGTCAGCCGAGCACCCGAATGGGCACGCCGTTCGTCCAGGCCTGGATGTCTTCGATCATCTGCTGATAGAACTGATGGTAGTTCTGTTCGCTCACGTAACCGACATGGGGCGTTGCCAGCACATTCGGCAGCAAGCGGAAGGGATGTTCAAGCGGTAGTGGCTCTTGGCTATATACGTCCAGCGCCGCGCCGGCCAGTCGCCCGCTGCTCAATGCCTCAACCAGTGCCTGTTCATCCACAATCGGCCCGCGTGCCGTGTTGACCAGCCGGGCACTGGGTTTCATCCAGCTCAACGCCTGCGCATCGACCAGACCGCGACTGCGCTCGCTGAGTACCAAGTGAATGGTCAGAATGTCAGCCTGTTCGAACAGCTCGCGCTTGCTGACCCAGGTCACGCCGGACTCGGCTGCCCGTTGCGGCGTAAGGTTTTCGCTCCAGGCGATTACGCGCATGCCGAAGACCTGAGCGAACTGCGCAACTTTTTGCCCGATGCTGCCTAGCCCCAGGATGCCCAGCGTCTTGCCATACAGATCGCCGCCCAGGCCGACTTGCCAACCGCCTGCGCGCAGGGAATTGGCTTCGGCCAGCAGGTTGCGCGTCGAGGCCATGATCAGCGCCCAGGTCAGCTCCGGCGCGGCCTGCTTATAGCTGTCGGTGCCGCACACCTGAATACCCAATGCCTTGGCGGCGGCGATGTCGAGGGCGGCGTTGCGCATGCCACCGGTCACCAGCAATTTGAGCCTGGGCAGCTCCTGCAGTAACGCCTGGTCGAAGGGGGAGCGCTCGCGCATCACGCAAATGACGTCGAACGTCTGCAGACGCTCGACCATCGTGGCGGTATCGGCGGGGTAGTCATGGAGAAAATGCACCTGGCCCAAGGGCGCCAGCACCGACCAATCCACCACGTTGCTGGCCACTTGCTGCCAATCATCAATGACTGCGATCTGTAGCGACATGCACGCGTGCCTCACTCAGGTTAAAGGGCCTTCAAACCCTGCAACAGCGCTTGATGAAACCGCGCCGGTTCTTCCATCTGCGGCGCATGGCCCAAGCCGTCGAACTCCACCAGGGTCGCATGGGGAATCAGCTTGGCCACCTGCTTGCCCAGCACCTGGTAGTTGCCGACCCTGGCTTTCACGTCCGGTGGCGCCAGGTCTTTGCCGATGGCGGTGGTGTCGCTGGTGCCGATCAGCAGCAGGGTTGGTGCCTGCACGTCCTTGAACTCGTAGTACACCGGTTGGGTGAAGATCATGTCGTAAATCAACGCCGAGTTCCAGGCCACCAGGGTATGCCCCGGGCCTTGGTTGAGGCCGACGAGCATGTCCACCCAGCGCTCGTATTCGGGCTTCCAGCGGCCCACGTAATAGGTGTCGCGCTCGTACTTGCGCACGCCGTCGGCGTTCAGTTTCAGCTCGCGCTGATACCACTGGTCAACGCTTTGGTGGGGCACGCCCAAGGCCTTCCAGTCTTCCAGGCCGATCGGGTTGACCAGCGCCAGTTGCTCGGTTTGTTCGGGGTACATCAAGGCATAACGCGTGGCGAGCATACCGCCGGTGGAGTGGCCGAGCAGCGTGGCTTTTTGAATGCCGAGTTTTTCCAGCAACTGATGGGTGTTGAGGGCCAGTTGTTGGAAGCTGTATTGGTAATGTTCAGGCTTGCTGGAGGTGCAAAAGCCGATCTGGTCCGGCGCGATCACTCGGTAACCCGCGTCGCTCAGGGCTTTGATCGAGCTTTCCCAGGTGGCGCCGCAGAAGTTCTTGCCGTGCATCAGCACCACGCTGCGGCCGTTGGCTTTGCCTTTGGCCGGGACGTCCATATAGCCCATCTGCAGGCTTTTGCCTTGGGATTCGAAATTGAAGCGTTCGACCGGATAGGGGTACTGGAAGCCCTGGAGTTCAGGGCCGTAAGTGGCGGCGAACACAGGCGCTGCGCTGGCGGTGAGCAGGCCGGCGACGCATAAGTCACGGATGGAAGGCATGGGCATCAACTCCGGGAAAAGATGCTCTGGATGCTGTTTGGGGGGGATTAACGGGGGATTAACACACCCGCTGCGGGGGGGGGGGGCGGAACCCTCAGCCGCCGTTACCGCAGCAACGGATATGTACTCGTTCTGATCCAACATCCTGGTCGGCTGTCAGGCCGCCATCGGGGGCAAGCCCCCTCCCACATTAGGTCGCGGGGCACCAGTTAGAGAGGCTTCGGCTGCCGAGCCGTCATAGGTTCAGGGCCGCGCGAAAGTTGTGTAGATACCTATCGTTACTGCGCCAAGCCCCCAGCGTTTTCCAGCCGGTGCTTGAGCCGGTCCAGCGCGATACGCGAGAGCTCGATCATGCGCTCATGCAAGGTCTCCAGTTGCAGTTCGGTCTCATAGGTCAGTACCCGCGTAAACAGCGTGCCGCCAGGCTGTGTCTGTAGGCAATAATGCAGGGAACCGTCGACCACCAGCGAGGTGAACACGGTCATGAACTCAAAGGGGCAGCGGGCGATTTTTACGCGGTAGCTCAGCGGCACGCGGATACCCAGCAGGTCGATGATTTCGGTAAACCGCGTACCGGTCGGCAGGGAGCCGTGGGTGCCGGTGTCGGCGCTGAGGGAGGTGGGGTGCCATTCGTGCCAGCGGTCGGGTTGGGTCACGTAGTCGTAGACGGCCTCGACCGGGGCGTGGATGAACCGTTCCTGGCTGATTCGCTCCACGCGGATCGGTTGCTCGATAGCGTGCATGACACACCTCCTGTGTGGCGGGTTTTAAACCAGGAGCTGTGAGAATAGTCCGACTCCCGCGCTTTGCACGGGAGTATTCAGGCGTGGATCAACGCACTTTGAAGCGCCCCATCAAGGCAATCACCCGGCCATTCGCTTCCAGCAGGCTGTGGGTATTGGTTTCAGTGGCATGGCCGCTTTCGACCAGCTCTTCTACCATATGTCGGATCTGCACCATGCTGCGGTTGATCTCTTCGGTCACGGCGCTTTGTTGCTCGGCGGCCGTCGCGATCTGGGTGCTGAGGTTGTTGATATGGCTGACTGAACCAGCCATCTCGTCAAGCCCGGTGTTCACCCGCGCGGTGGCATCCGCCGCCGACTGGCAGCTGGCCTGGGTGTTTTCCATGGCGGCGACCGATGAGCTTACGCCGGTGGTCAAGCGCGCCAGCATCTCGTTGATCTGCGAGGTGCTGGCCTGGGTACGTGCGGCCAGTGCGCGTACTTCATCGGCCACTACAGCAAAACCGCGGCCTTGTTCGCCGGCGCGCGCCGCTTCAATCGCGGCGTTGAGCGCCAGCAGGTTGGTCTGGCCGGCGATGGCGCCGATCACGCCGAGGGTTTCGGTGATACGTGCGGCGTCCTGGCGCATGTTCTCGACGGTGTGGGTCGCGCTGGCCACCTCACCGATCAATGCGCTGACACTGGTGGACGCTTCGCCCACCACCACCCGTGAACGATCGGCGTGTTCGTTGGCGCGCTGGGTGAACGCTGCGGTTTCAGCGGCGTTTTGCGCGACGGTGTCGGCGGTGGAGCTCATTTCGGTGATGGCGGTCACCGTCTGGTCGGTTTCTGAAGCGTGGCGCACCAGGATCTGGTTGGTGTGCGCCGAGGTCTGCTGCAGTTGCGCAAGGCCCGAGGCCATGGCGCCAGTGGCCTGGGTCACTTCGCCGATCATGTTTTGCAGGTAGACGATAAAGTGGTTCACCGAGTGACCGATAGCGCCCAGTTCGTCTTCGGCACGGATGGTGATGCGCCGCGTGAGGTCGGCGTCGCCGGCGGACAGCGCGTCGATATTGCCCTTGAGTGCTTTCATGCGCTGTACCAACTGGCGAATGGCATACGCCGCGAGCAGCACCAGCAGGATCACCATCGGGATTTGCAGCAACGCCAGGCTGCCGAGCACGTCATTGCGCTGGGCGGTGATCAGTGAGGTGGGCAGGGCGGTCGCCAGGAACCACGGGGTGCCCTCGATCGGACGCATGTAGAACGTGCTGGCCACGCCCTGGTTGTCGAACTCGCTGCGTTGCAAGGCCTGGTCACGATGGGCCAGGGCTTTGCTGACCTGGGCGGCAAAGGCCGAGGTGCCGGTCAGTTCGCTGATGTTCTTCAACACCACCGGGCTGCTGATGCGCGAGCTGTTGCTGATGATCTTGCCGTCGCCTTCGACGATCAGCATTTGCCCGCCGATGTCTTTTTCCTTGCTGGCCACCAGGTCATTGAAGAAGCCCAGGGTCACGTCGATGGTCGCCACGCCATAGGCGGCGCCGTCACGCTGGATCGCCATGGCGCAGTTAGTGCGCGGCTCCTGGCTGGCGTCGTCCTTGTAGGCGGCGGCCCAGGCGCATTGGCCACGGGGCGAGGCGAGGCCGCCCTTGTACCAGCTCTGGTCGTAATAGTTGGGCGCGGGGTCACTGTTCCAGAAGGTGTTGACCGCCAACTTGCCCGAGGCGTCACGGTGCCAGAACGTGCTGTGTTTGTTACGCCCAGGCGTGCGCTGGTTGGGCAGCGGCCAGATACCGCCGCCGAATACTTTCAGCTCGCCGTATTGATCCACCAGGCCGGGCAGGACCTTGTCGATGGCGTCGCTGTCGAGCAGCGGAATCGTTTGAGTGATGGTGCGTTGCTGGGCCTGAACCTTGTTCAGTTCGCCCTGGATCTGTTCGGCCACTTCGCCGATGCGATTGAGTACCACCTGTTCTTCGGTGTATTGCAGCTTGGGTGCGACCAACTGGCCGATACCCACGACAGTCAACACCAATAACACCAGGACGAACAGCACCAGGAACAGGGTATAGCGAGCTTGGATGGAGCGCAGTGGGGGCATGGGATCGTCCTTACGAAGCGTTATTGTCGGCGCGGCTTTGTTAGAGCTTCGTAGGGCTATCGGCTTGGACGGTAGGAGCTTTAGGTAGGTGTGTGCAAGAAAGTGCCAGCGCCGTCGAGCGGCGCCGCCAGGTCAGATCTGGAGCATGGCCATCACGTCCTCGGGGTAACGCATGCCGGCTGTTGCGTGCGCCGGGAAGATCGCTGCCAGTGCTGCCATTTCAGTCGCGGTCAGGCTGATCGACACGGCCGCCACGTTCTCTTCCAGGTATTTGCGCTGCTTGGTGCCTGGGATCGGTACAACGTAGTCGCCCTGCGCCAATACCCAGGCCAGCGCCAGTTGGCCCGCCGTGATGCCCTTGTCCGCCGCCAGCGCCTGCACCTGTTTGACCAGTTGCAGGTTTTTGGCAAAGTTCTCGCCCTGGAAACGCGGGTTGAAGCGGCGGTAGTCGTCAGCGCCGAAATCTTCCGGGCTTTTCAGCGCGCCGGTCAGAAAGCCCCGGCCCAGCGGGCTGTAAGGCACGAAGGCGATGCCCAGGCGTTGGCAGGCGGCGAGGCAGCCGTTGTGCTCCTGGTCGCGGCTCCACAGTGAATATTCGCTTTGCAGGGCGCTGATGGGGTGGACCTTATGCGCCCGTTCCAGGGTGGCGGCTGACGCTTCGCTCAGGCCCAGGTAGCGCACCTTGCCCTGTTGCACCAGCTCGGCCATGGCGCCGACGGTTTCTTCAATGGCCACCTGCGGATCGATGCGGTGCTGGTAGTACAGGTCCAGGGTTTCAATGCCCAGGCGCTGCAGCGTGCCGTCGATGGACGCGCGAACGTACTCGGGGCGCCCATTCACGCCGCGCAGCGCCGGGTTCGCCGGGTCGCGCAGGATCCCGAATTTGCTGGCCAGGAACACCTGGTCGCGCTTGCCGGCGATGGCCTTGCCGATCAATTGTTCGTTGGTGTGCGGGCCGTACATGTCGGCGGTATCGAGAAAGTTGACCCCCAGTTCCAGGGCGCGGTGCAGGGTGGCGACGGCTTGCGTGGTGTCGACGCCGGGGCTATAGAAATCGCTCATGCCCATGCAGCCGAGGCCGATGGCGGAGACGTGCGGGCCGTTTTTACCCAGTTGACGAGTGCGCATGGTGGAGCTCCTTGGATGAAGGCGTCCATTGTTATCCTCGACAAAACCTGGATAAACCGGCTAAAAGCACTATGACTATTTATAAAATCTAAACAATCCTCAAGGGGGGCACGGTGGACCGTTTCAACGCCATGCGCGTTTTCACCCGGATTGTGGAGTTGGGCGGTTTCGCCAAGGCTGCGGACAGCCTGCAATTGCCGCGTGCCTCAGTGACTATCCTGATCAAGCAACTGGAGGCGCACCTGGGCGTGCAACTGCTGCAACGTACCACGCGCCAGGTCAGCCCGACCCTCGACGGCGCGGCGTACTACCAGCGTTGCGTGCAGTTGCTGACGGACCTGGAGGAAACCGAGGCGGTGTTCTCCTCGCGCCGACAAAACCCGCGAGGCACCTTGCGCATCGATATGCCGTCGGGCATCGGCCGTTTGATCGTGATTCCGGCGTTGCCGACATTCACCGCGTTGTACCCGCAGATCGAGCTGGACATCGGGCTCAATGATCGCCCGGTGGACTTGATCCGCGAAGGGGTCGATTGCGTGCTGCGCGGTGGCCTGGCGTTGGACGAGTCGCTGGTGGCGCGTCCGCTGGCGATGATGGACCAGTTGACCCTGGCCAGCCCCGCCTATCTGCAGCGCATGGGCGTGCCCGCCAGCCTGGACGAGCTGGCGCGGCACCAGATGATCGAGTATGTCTCCAGCGCGAGCGGCAAGCGCTTTGGCCTGGAGTTCCAGCTCGGCGCCGAATTGCGCACGATCAACTTGGCGAAGGTGGTAGCCGTGAACAGTTCCGATGGGTATTTCGCCGCCTGCGAAGCCGGCTACGGGCTGATCCAGGCGCCGCATTATCACGCCATGAAGCAACTGGCCGAGGGCACGCTAATGGAGGTATTGCCGCAGCTGGCGGTGCCGACCATGGCGTTGACCGCGCTGTACCCGCCACATCGTCAGCTGTCTCAGCGGGTTCGGGTGTTTGTCGACTGGCTGGTGCAACTGTGCGCCGCGCCGGGCAATGGGTTGCGGCGCTAGCTTTGCGCGCGGCGGTAGGCGCCCGGTTGTTGCCCGGTGACTTTATGAAAGGCTCGGGTAAACGCTGCCACCGATTGATAGCCCACCGCCAGCGATGCATCCGCCACGGTCTGGTCTGCCTTGAACAACTGGCAGGCGTGGCGCATGCGCATCATCAACAACACCTGGCCGGGTGATTGTCCGCACAGTTCATTGAAACGCTTGAAAAACGCCGAGCGTGACAGCCCGGTGCAGGCGGCCATGCTCTCCAGCGTCCAGTTTTCGGCCGGGCGTGCAATCAGCTGTTCCAACAAATTGGAAAACGCCGGGTGCCGAGCGAGTGCCGCCAGCCCGCCCAATTCGCGGTTATCCAGCACTTGTTGACGCAGCACATACAAAAACAACAGATGGCACAGCCGTTCGAGCATGGCCGAGGAGGGCGCTGGCTGGCGCTCGCACTCTTGCAGGATCAGTTCGAACAGATTGCGCGCGGCAGTCAACGACGGGTCGCCGGCGCGCAGGATAATCCAGGCGGGCAGGTTGTCGACGATCATCGCCGACAGCCCGGACTGGAAATGAAAGAAGCCGCAGACCAGGCCCACACCGTCCGTGGCGTTGTTGTCGAGCGCCAGCATCGGGCGGCGCGGGCATTCCTGCGCGCCCTGCGCAGTGTCTGCGCCGGACAGCCGATATTCCAGGTCGCGCAGCAGGAATACCGCATCGCCGTTGTTCAGGTACTGCGCCGGCTGGCCGTGGATGTGCAGCCAGCATTCGCCTTGCACAATCAGATGAAAACTCGCCCTGGCCAGCCCATGGGTGCTCGCATGCCAGTCGCCACAATAGCGGCCGACATGGAACAGGCTAGTGTTGAGTTCGAGGCTGTCTAATAACCAATCGACGAGCGCGCTGGACGAATTCATCTAATGAAAAGACTCTAGAGCAAGTAATCGCTACTTTAGCCTATTGAGCGGTTTTTTTATAACCAACAGACTGGAGTCATTCACCCATGAGGAGACCACTCCATGTCCCGCGTACCGCTGCTCACCCTTGAAACCGCGCCGCAAGCCGCCAGGCCCTTTCTGGAAAACGCGCTGAAAGGCTCGGGGTTCATTCCCAATCTGCTCGCCGTGCTGGCCAATGCTCCGGCCGCGTTGGAAACCTATATCACCGTTTCCGGCCTGAATGCCAAGTCGGAACTGAGCCTGGCTGACCGCGAAGTGGTGCAACTGATCGCTGCCACCCAGCATGGTTGCGATTTTTGCGTTGCCGGGCACACCGCCGTCGCGCGTAACAAAGCCAAGCTGCCCGAAGACGTGATTGACGCGCTGCGCCAGCGCGGTGAGTTGCCCAATGCGCGCTATGAGACACTCGCCGCGTTCACCCGCGAAGTGATCGCCACCCGCGGTGATGTCAGCGATGCAGGCTATGACGCGTTCCGCGCCGCCGGCTACAGCGACGGGCATGCGCTGGAAGTGATTCTGGGCGTCAGCCTGGCCACGCTGTGCAATTTCGCTAATGTGTTTGCGCGCACGCCGCTGAACCCGGAGCTGGCGCAATACCGTTGGGAAAAACCGGCAAGCTGAACCGGCGATGGTCCATCTGTAGGAACAAGGAGAAACGTACATGCTTGACCCAATCTTGAGCCGTTGGCTCGATGTTCAAGCGCAGGCCCTGGACGTGGGCAGTTGCGATCCACAGGAAGTGCTGCCACGGCTGGCAGAGGCCAATGTGTTGCGCGTTGGCGTGCCCAAAGCCTTGGGTGGCCTCGGCGGCGACGTGGCCGGGGCCGTGGAGGCCATCGCCAATATTGCCAGCCATTCCCTGGCGGCCGCGTTCGTTTGCTGGGGCCAACGCTCGTTTATCGAATACCTGCTGCAGAGCCCCAACGCGCCGCTGCGCGAGCAATTGCTGCCGGACTTGCTCAGCGGCAAGCTGGCCGGTGCCACCGGGCTGTCGAATGCGATGAAGTTCCTGTCCGGCATCGAGACGCTGCAGATCAGCGCCGAACCCAACGATCACGGCTGGACCCTCAACGGTCGCCTGCATTGGGTGACCAACCTGCGCAAGAGCGGCTTCGTCGCCGCTGCGGCCGTTGAACACGCGGCTGGCGGCGCGCCGTTTATCCTGGCGATTCCGGATTCAGTGGCCGGCTTGCTGCGCTCTCGTGACCTGGAGTTGCTCGGGCTGCAGTCGAGCAATACCGCCGCCCTCGGCCTGGAAGGCGTGGAGCTGAGCCGCGACTGGTTATTGCATGAGGACGCGCGCCAGTTCCTGCCCGCCGTGCGCCCGGCGTTCCTGGGTTTGCAATGCGGCCTGTCGATCGGGCTGGCGCGCCGCTCCCTGGCGGAGGTGGCTCATCATTTGGGCGCTTCGCGCACCGTGCTGCGCGAAGAACTCGAAGCGCTGCGCGTGACCCTCGATCACCTGGTCAACGAACTCAAGAACGGCCTGCTGGCTGGGCGGTTCGCCGCTGAACCGGTGCCGTTGTTCAAGCTGCGCATCGCCCTGGCGGAAACCGCCGCCAGCGCTGTGCAGCTGGAATTGCAGGCCAGCGGCGGCAAGGCCTACCTCACCGCCCACGGCAGCGGCTTTGCCCGGCGCTGGCGTGAATCGGCATTTGTGCCCATCGTCACGCCCAGCCTGGTGCAACTGCGCACCGAGCTGCACCGCCAGGCCAACCTATGAGCCCCGCGGTATTGACGGCGCAGGGCGTTTGCCTGGGGTATGCCAGTGGCCCGGTGTTGGAAGGCTTCGACCTGCAGTTGCAGCCCGGCGAAGTGGTGTCAATCCTCGGCCCCAGCGGCGTGGGCAAGTCCAGTCTGTTACGTGTGCTGGCCGGTTTGCAGGCGCCCCAGGATGGCAGCGTGCGCGTGCTGGGTGAGCCTTTGAACGGCCCGCATCCACGGGTGGCGGTGGCGTTTCAGGACCCGAGCCTGCTGCCTTGGCTGAACCTGGAAAAGAACGTCGCCTTCGGCCTGGATTTCGCCCGGCAACCGCACCTGGGCAATGAACAGCGCCGCCAGCGTGTGGACCATGCGATCGCCGCTGTCGGCCTGGAACACGCCCGCCACCAATTTCCCGCGCAGCTGTCCGGCGGCATGGCCCAGCGCACCGCATTGGCCCGCTGCCTGGCCCGCCAGCCACAGGTGTTGCTGCTGGACGAGCCCTTCGGCGCCCTCGACGAAGTGATCCGCGCGGACATGCAGCACCTGCTGCTCAAGGTCAATCGCGAACAGGGCTCGGCGGCAGTGCTGATCACCCACGACATCGACGAAGCCTTGCTGCTGTCTGACCGCATCCTGCTGCTGGGCAACCGCCCCGCGCGCACGTTGGGCGAGTGGCAAATCGACTTGCCGCAACCGCGTGAGGACCAGGTCGAAGCCATTGGCGCATTGCGCATCGACATTCTTAAAACCCTGCGGCAGGCGAGCCGCCCTCAACCCAACCCCCTTGATCTGCTGGAGCTTAGCCATGTGTCTGGATGACCTGACCCACTCGCGTCGCGACTTTCTCAAACTCTCGGCGGTGCTCAGTGCCGCTGGCGCCTTGCCGTTGCTGAGCAGCCTGCAGGCGCGCGCCGCCAGTGAGCCCGACGCGCCGGTGCGCATCGGCTACCTGCCGATCACCGACGCCACGCCGCTGTTGGTCGCGCACAATAATGGGCTGTTCGAAGCCGAAGGCATCAAGGCTGAACGCCCGGTGTTGCTGCGCAGCTGGGCCCAGGTGATCGAAGCGTTCATCTCGGGGCAGGTCAACGTGATTCACCTGTTGTCGCCCATGACCGTGTGGGCGCGCTACGGCAGCAAGGTGCCGGCCAAAGTGGTGGCATGGAACCACGTTGGTGGTTCGGGCCTGACCGTGGCGCCGGGCATCACCGATGTGAAGCAGCTGGGCGGCAAGTCGGTGGCGATTCCGTTCTGGTATTCGATTCATAACGTGGTGGTGCAGCAGTTGTTTCGCGATAACGGGCTGACGCCGGTGGCACGCGCGGCGGGCGGTGCGATTGGCGCCAATGAAGTCAACCTGATCGTGTTGCCGCCGTCGGACATGCCGCCGGCATTGGCCAGCAAGCGCATCGACGGTTACATCGTCGCCGAGCCGTTCAACGCCCTGGCCGAGAACCTCAAGGTCGGCCGGGTGCAGCGCTTTACCGGCGACATATGGCGCAACCATGCCTGCTGCGTGGTGTTCATGCATGAGCATGACCTGACCAACCGCCCTGAATGGTCGCAGAAAGTGGTGAACGCCATCGTCAAGGCCCAGGTCTGGACCCGTGACCATCGCGAGGAAGCGGTGAAGCTACTGTCCAAGGACGGCCCGAATCGCTACACGCCGCATGCCGAACCGGTGTTGAGCAAGGTGCTCGCGCCTGCCTCCGCCGATCGCGCCGGGTACCTGGCCGATGGCGCGATCCAGCACGCCAACTGGGACGAGCACCGCATCGACTTCCAACCTTACCCGTTCCCCAGCTACACCGAAGAGCTGGTGCGCCGCCTCAAAGACACCTTGATCGAAGGCGACAAGCGATTCCTCGCCGACCTCGACCCGGCGTTCGTTGCCAAGGACCTGGTGGACGACCGCTTTGTGCGCAACGCCATCGAGGCCGTCGGCGGCATGCAGACCTTCGGCTTGCCCGAGGGTTACGCGCGGCATGAGGAGATTGGCGTTTGAACAACGGAAAAACCGGCGCGTGGCCGGGCTGGTTGCTCGGGTTCGGCGGCCTGGCCGGGTTGTTGGTGTTGTGGTGGCTGGGGGTGAACCTGTTTGGCGTGGCGGACGGCCTGTCGGCGCGCTTTTCCCTGGCGGCGACGTTCAGCAGCCTGTGGGAATTGCTCGGACGCGGTGAGGTGTATGTGCACATCGCGGTGAGCCTCAAGCGCATCTTCGTCGGGCTGTTCCTGGCCTTGCTGGTTGGAGTTCCGCTGGGTCTGCTGGTAGGCAGTTCGCGCAACCTGGAGGCGGCGACCACGCCGGCCTTCCAGTTTTTGCGGATGATCTCGCCCCTGTCCTGGATGCCGATCGTGGTGATGCTGATGGGGGTAGGGGACCAGCCGATCTATTTCCTGCTGGCGTTCGCCGCCGTGTGGCCGATCATGCTCAACACGGCGGCGGGCGTGCGCCAGCTCGACCCGCGCTGGCTGCAATTGAGCAAGAGCTTGAGCGCGACGCGCTGGGAGACGTTGCGCCGAGTGGTCATTCCGGGCGTGGTGGGGCACGTGTTGACGGGCGTGCGCCTGGCCATCGGCATTCTGTGGATTGTGCTGGTGCCGTGCGAGATGCTTGGGGTCAGTGCGGGGCTTGGGTATTACATCCTCGATACCCGTGACCGGCTGGCGTATTCGGAACTTATGGCGATGGTGTTGCTGATCGGGCTGCTGGGGTTTGCGCTGGACGCGTTGGCGCGGTGGCTGCATCAGCGCTGGGTGCATGGCGGATAGCGGTTTTTCCAGGGTGAGCGTCTCGCCGGCAGCGAGACGCTCGTTCATTCAGCGGTGCTCGTAGCCTGGGCCACCGCCGTAGCGATGGTCATGCCAGCCGCCGCCACCTCGTGGAAAAAAGAAGCAGCCGCTCAGGGTCAACATGATCAGCAAGGGAATCAGCAGGGTGATGCGACGCAGCATTTGGGCAATCCTCCAGGGGCTCACAAGGTCAATCGGGCGCGGAACGAGCCAAAGCTTTTCATCGCCTGTAACATGAGACCTTGCCGCCCAGCGTCCATCCCCGTTTTCGGGTATGTGCTTGGCATCTGCGGCGATACACACTGGATACATTCTTTAAGGTTCAGGAACTCGTCATGACCCAGAAACAACGCTTGAAATACTCGATTCTGATTGCCCTGGCCGTGCTGGCCTCGATGTTCGGCCTGTCCTACCTGCAGAACATTGGCGCTATCAGCGAAAAAACCTTCCAGTACCTGGCCATTGCGATTGCCGTGGTGGTGGTCGTGATCAACGGCATCATGCGTCGCAAGGTCAAGCCACACTTCTGATGCGCGCGCGATTCAGGCGCGTCCCTCGAGCACTTTGGCGGCCTCTTCGTGGAGGCTGTAGCTCTTGTCGGCATTGAGGGTGATCACGCCCTCGCTGCACAGGCGCTTGAGCACCTCGCGCACACTGAGAAACGACAACGGGATGCCCAGCTCCAGCAAATGGCTGTGCACGCCGCGCACGCCGAGGGTGCGCTGGTTGCCGGCAGCGGTGAGCAGGGCGTCGATGACCTTCAGCCGGATCAGGCTGGTGCGCAGACCGAAGCACTTGAGCAAATGGCGAATACGCTGGTTGCCCTGCTGTTCGGGCGTTTTGCCGAACCCTAGGGGGGTGCTGCCGACATTGGCCTCGGCGGTCGATGAATGTCCATCCGTGGGCACTTGCGGGTTGTACATGCAAAAACTCCTTATCAGAGCCTGATCAGGAAAATGATGGTGCTCTTATTCAATAAGACGAACGAACGCGCAAAATCATGAAGTGCAGGATGTAGAAATTTTGTCGGTATCGGGTTTGTCACAGAGCGAGCGCCTGGAATAAACCGCCCACGCCATTAAATTATTTTCGGTTGGCTGCGTCCTTACGGTGGGGGAGTTGTCCCTACCGAGGGTGTTCAATTTGACTGTGGAGTCGGCGTGATTATTTTCAACGGGTTGTCCAGGGTATGCGTGGCAGGGCTGTTGCTGGGAATGAGCCTGGCGGCATCGGCGCGGGAGTCAGTGGCGCAGGCGTCCACAGAGATTCGGCGTACCACCTACGGCGTGCCGCATATCCGCGCCAATGATGAGCGCGGCCTGGGTTTCGGCATTGGCTATGCGTATGCCCAGGACAACCTGTGCCTGCTGGCCAATGAAGTGATCACGGTGAACGGCCAGCGCGCCCGGTTCTTCGGCCCCGAGCAGGCAACCCTGGAGGAACGCAACAACCTGGCCAGTGATGTGTTCTTTACCTGGCTCAACACACCGGACGCGGTGGAGGCGTTCTGGAAGGCGCAAACGCCGCAGATACGCCAGCGTATCGAAGGCTATGTGGCCGGCTACAACCGTTATCTGAAAGAGCAGGGCGCGCCGGCGCAGTGTCAGGCGGCGTGGGTGCGTCCGCTGGTCAAGGAAGACCTGATCAAGTTGACCCGTAGGCTGCTGGTAGAAGGCGGTGTCGGCCAATTCGCCGAAGCGTTGGTGGGCGCGACGCCACCCCAGGCCAGTGCCGCCGTGCACCCCGATGCCAAGGCATTCGAACTGGCTGCGGCCAATCAACAGCGCTTCACCCTTGACCGAGGCAGCAACGCCGTCGCGGTGGGCCGCGATCGCTCCTTCAATGGGCGTGGCATGTTGCTGGCCAACCCGCACTTCCCGTGGGTGGGCGGCATGCGTTTTTACGAGATGCACCTGACGATCCCCGGCCAACTGGATGTGATGGGCGCGGCGCTGCCTGGGTTGCCGGTGGTGAACATCGGCTTCAACCAGCACGTGGCCTGGACGCATACGGTGGACACCTCCAAGCATTTCACCCTGTATCGCCTGACGCTCGACCCCAAGGACGCCACCCGTTACCTGCTCGATGGCAAGTCCGTGCCCCTGGATAAAACCACGCTGACGCTGCAGGTCAAGCAGGCCGATGGCAGCGTCAAGGACGTCACCCATACGGTCTACAGTTCGCAGTTTGGCCCGGTGGTGCAATGGCCCGGCAAGCTGGATTGGGACAACCATTACGCCTTCAGCCTGCGCGACGCCAACCTCGGCAACGACCGCGTGCTGCAACAGTGGTACGCCATGAACCGCGCCGGCAGCCTCGCGGAGTTGCAAACCTCGGTGCACAGCCTGCAAGGCATCCCCTGGGTCAACACCCTGGCCGCCGATGATCAGGGCCAGAGCCTGTACATGAACCTGTCGGTGGTGCCCAACGTCAGCGCCGCCAAACTGGCGCAATGCAGCGACCCCCGCGCCGGCCTGCAAATGATCATGCTCGACGGCAGCCGCAGCGCCTGCGCCTGGGACATCGACCCACGGGCCGCCCAAGCCGGCATCTTCGCCGCCGCCCAATTGCCGCAACTGCAACGCACGGACTATGTGCAGCATTCCAACGACTCCGCGTGGATGGCCAACCCCAAGGCGCCGCTTACCGGCTTCTCCCCGGTAATCAGCCAGGACCACATCGGCCTCGGCCCCCGCGCCCGATTCGCCCTGCAACGCCTGCAATCCCTGGAGAAACAACCCATCACCGTCAGCGCCCTGCAAAACATGGTCATGGACAACGAGGTGTACCTCGCCGGGCAAGTCATGCCCGACCTGCTGCAGTTCTGCGCCAAACACCTGGGCAACGATGCTGCCGCGCTGCAGCCGCTGTGCACCAGCCTGAAAACCTGGGACCAACGCGCCAACCTCGACAGCGGCCTGGGCCTGGTGCACTTCATCAACCTGGTGGAACACCTGCAGCAAATACCCGATGCCTGGCGCGTCGCCTTCGACCCGGCCCACCCGCTGACCACCCCCAGCGGCCTGGCCATCGACCGCGCACCCGTGGCCAAAGCCCTGCGCGAAGCCATGCTGGCCTCAAGCACCGCTGTCGACAAACTCGGCCTGAGCCGTTGGGGTGACATCCAAGTCTTCGGCCAAACCCCCATCCACGGCGGCCCGCAAGAACTGGGCATCTACAACGCCATGCAAACCGTGCCCCGCGCCGACGGCAAACGCGAAGTCGTCAGCGGCACCAGCTATTTGCAAATCGTCACCTTCGACGACAAAGGGCCCCAGGCGGTAGGCGTACTGGCGTTCTCCGAGTCCAGCAATCCTGACTCAAACTATTCCAAGGACCAGACCCAGGCTTTCTCCGCGAAAAACCTGCGCCCACTGCCATTCACCGACGCCCAAATCAAAGCCGACCCGCAGTACCAGGAGCAACGCATCCAGGAGTAGGGCAGGCACGCAACCCCTTGATGCCAATGCGAAATATTTTTGAAATCAAGGGGTTGCAGCCAAAAGCAAATGAGTACATAATGGCGCCCATCGAACGCAATGAAGCATTAAAAACTTCAATGTATTCAATGAGTTAGAGTAGAGGCGCGCTTCACAGAGCCCACTCAAGTTTGTATGCGATGAATGCCGGCAACACAGGTATTGATCGTTTGAGGCCGAGTAGCAAAATGGTTATGCAGCGGATTGCAAATCCGCCTACGCCGGTTCGATTCCGACCTCGGCCTCCACTCTTAGAAACCCCGTAGATTAACGTCTACGGGGTTTTTTATTGCCTGTGGTTTGGTCTCGCCCGGCCTTCAGAACCTCATGCGTCATGCCCCCGCAACAACCGCTTGTACGATGTCCTACCACGCGGTATTACTACGCCTCCCCAACAAAAATAAAATCACGGAGACCGCTACATGGACTCATCCCTGTCCGCCAAGCCTCAAAGCCTCGACCCCGCGAAGGGCAATACCCGCCGCAGCTTCCTGAAAAAATCCCTCGCTGTTTCCGCTACGCTCGCCACCGTCGGCGGCACCTCACTGAGCCGATTCTCCGAGGCAGCCGAACCCTTGAGCCAGCGTTACCCTGATCCCCTGGTCCACATCCTCGACGACAGTTTTCTCGAGCTACGCGTATTCAACGCCAGCGTTGAAAAGCTCGCCACCGGTATGCGCTGGGCCGAAGGGCCGGTGTGGGTCGGTGATGGCCGCTATTTGTTGGTCAGCGACATTCCGAATAATCGCATCATGCGCTGGGACGAAATCAGCGACACCTTCACTGTGTACCGCGAACATTCGAATTTCTCCAATGGCATGTGCCGGGATCGCCAGGGGCGTCTGATCGTCTGCGAAGGCTCGACCACCACCAGCGAAGGCCGCCGCATCACGCGCACCGAATACAATGGCACGATCACCGTGCTGGCCGACAGCTTCGACGGCAAGCGCTTCAATTCGCCCAACGACATCGTCTGCAAGAGTGATGGATCGATCTGGTTCACTGACCCGCCATTCCAGACCGGCAACAACTACGAAGGGCACAAAATCACCCCGACCCAGCCCCACGCTGTGTACCGCATCGATGGCGAGAGCCAAGCAGTCACGCGGGTAATCGATGACCTCAACGGCCCCAACGGCCTGTGCTTTTCTCCCGATGAAAAAACCCTGTACGTCGTCGAAGGTCGCGCCAAGCCCAATCGCCTGATCTGGGCGATTGCCGTGAAGGACGACGGCACGCTGGGCGAACGCCGCAAGCACATCGAGGGGTTGGACTATGCCGCGATCGACGGCATCAAATGCGACGAAGCCGGCAACCTGTGGTGTGGGTGGGGCGGCAATGGGGATCCTAAGGCCGACCTGGAAAAGCTCGATGGCGTGCGCGTGTTCAATCCGCAGGGCAAGGCCATCGGGCACATTTCGCTGCCAGAGCGCTGCCCGAATGTGTGCTTTGGGGGACGTGAAGGGAATCGGCTGTTCATGGCCAGTAGTCACTCGATCTATTCGCTGTTTGTGAATACGCGTGGGGCTACGTTTACGCTGTAAACTCGATGGTCGTCTGGCGATAGCTCCGAATAAGGGTAATCTGCGGTGAATGAAGGCCTGGAAGACATATTGGCCGAGCAGTTGGCGGTGGTGTTTTGCGGAATCAACCCCGGCATGACCGCTGCCGCCCAAGGGCATCACTTTGCGGGCCGAGGCAATCGCTTCTGGCGCACGCTGCATCTGGCCGGGTTTACCCCTGGGCAAGTGCCTGCGCAAAGTGATCGCACGCTGCTTCAGTACCAGTGCGGGCTGACCGCCGTGGTCGAACGGCCGACGGCGCGGGCCGATCAATTGTCCAGGCAGGAGTTCATCGCAGCGGCAGCGGCTTTCGAACAGAAGATCGCTCGTTATGCACCGCGCTATGTGGCGTTTCTCGGCAAGGCGGCGTATGCGGCGTTATCCGGGCAGCGCCACGTGGAGTGGGGGCTGCAGAGCAGGACGTTCGGCAATGCCGCCGTGTGGGTCTTGCCCAATCCCAGTGGGCGAAACTTGGCGTTCAGCCTGGAGCAGCTGGTGGTTGCCTACCGGCAGCTCAGGCAGGTCGCATGCAACTAAGGACGTGTTTGCGCCGACTCCGGGAATGCTGAGCCGACCACCATTCGTCTAACAGCCGGCACTCTGCCTGCCATGCTGTCTCTGAATATTAAGCGCGGATATCCCGAGCGTTTTTGAACGGAGAGCCAGCATGCACATCAATGAAAATGCCCCAGGAAACCTTTCCCAGCAGGCAGTGACTCGCGGCACGGACAACGAAACCGGGCACGATCCCAAGCGCGACGAAGATGGCATTCCGTTGCCGCCGGACGACGAGGCGCCTCTGGAGGAGGATATGTCCGATGTGGATGCGGCCGATTCGGTGGCGAGTGAACATCCGGATAACTAGTGGTTGATTCAATTTTCCGAACCCGGCCTGGTGCCGGGTTTTTTTGCGCTCGTGGTGCGTACGGGAGGGCTTGCTCGGCTCGGGCGGGGGGCTGGAAGGGGACTGCTGCGCAGTCCAGCGGGAGCAAGCTCCCTCGCCACAGGGTTCTTGAGTGGTTTTTCGACGGGTGACGCGTCTAGACCGAGGGTTATAGCCCGGTCAGGGTTGTCATCAGCGTCTTGGCCGACTACCCTGGAATTGTTTGTATTGTTACAAACAATTTCGGTGCGACTGTTTTCCAGTCACACGGCTTCAGGACGAGGAACGAAAAATGTTTTCACACGAAGGTACTGCATTAGAGCTGTTGATCCTGGTTTTCGGTGTGACAGGCCTACTCTTGGTGGCCTGGTTCTTTCATCATCAATACGAACTCAGGGCGCGAAAGCGTGTAAAAAAACAACATCCTGATGGCGGTCAGCATTTGACGCAACACCGCTGATCAGTCCTATGCAGCGATGCGGCTGGTCTCAGCCAGCCGCTTCAGATCGATTGATTCGCTGCTCTTTGACTTCATGTGCATAGGCCTCAAGACGTTTCTGCTGGACGGCCAGCAGTGTGCACACTTTGGTCAGCAGCGCCGCTTGATCGCCCGTCTTGCCGCTGGCCGCCAGGGCCGCCAGTTCAACCACCGACCAGCCGATTACGGCGCTGGCATCTTCAAGGTCGTAGAACAGTGCTTGTTGTGCGGTTCTGGGACCGCCAAGATCGTCTATCACAGCGTTCACCCTGTTTATCCGGGAAAAATCACAGGCAAAGAAAAGCCCGCGATGGGGGAGCGGGCTAAAAGGTGTTCATGTAGGAGCTGGGATAACCTTAGGCCTGCGTCTGTGAAAGCTTTGTGAAACCCATGTCATCAAAGTGTATTCCTCGATCCAACACCAGCTGTATGGGGCGATAAACTGCGCAACCCTCTACTGTCGCAGGACATCAACCCCGCTTGGATGCCGCGCCATGTTCATGTCCACCAGCCTTCTGTCAGCCTTTGTGCTGTTCGCCTTCGTCTCCTCGATCACGCCGGGCCCCAATAACACTATGTTGCTGGCCTCTGGCGTGAATTTCGGCTTTCGGCGTTCGATGCCTCATGCACTGGGTATCAGTATTGGCTTCATGGTGCTGGTGATTTGCGTGGGGTTGGGCCTGGGCGAAGTGTTCAAGCTGTTCCCCTGGGCGTACACGCTGTTGCGCTATGTCGGTGCTGCTTATCTGCTGTACCTGGCCTGGAAGATCGCCAACGCTGGCGGCATGGCGGACAGCACCGACGAACAGGGCAAACCGATGACTTTTCTCGGCGCGGCGGCTTTCCAGTGGGTCAACCCGAAGGCGTGGATCATGGCGCTGGGCGCGATCACCACCTACACGCCGGCCGAGGGGTATGTGACCAATGTGCTGGTGATCGCGCTGGTGTTTGCCGTGGTCAACTTGCCCAGTGTGTGCGTGTGGGTCGGCTGCGGCAGCGGCTTGCGCAGCGTATTGCGCGAACCGCGCTGGTTGAAGGTGTTCAACTGGACGATGGCGGGTCTGTTGGTGCTGTCGTTGTATCCGATGCTCGTTGCCGGGTGACAGGCCCGTCAAACCGGCGAGATGGTTGCCAGCAAGCCGATGCCGATGGTCAGCACCAGAAAACCGAACAGGAAAATAGCCATCTTGGTCATAAGGCCTCCGAAGGGAAGGGGGCGACAGGAATGTCGGGGTAGCGCCATTGTCCGCTTCGGGCGGTTTTCGATACAGACGCAGATGGCGCGCAAAAAACCGTATCAGATTGCGCCGCAGCCGCTGAACCGGGGGGGTTAAAAGCCCCACGGTTTTTAAAGATCAGCGGCATGGATTGAGACAGGTACCCCATTTGCCCCTAAGATAGCGCCCATTGCATCAACAAGAAGAGTGGGCCAACCCTCGATGGAAAGACGCCAGTTCAGCGGTGGCATGAAGGGCAAGAACCTGCGCTACCTCAATGACAACCCCCGGCAGCCGGCTGCGGTCACCCGCATCGGCTTTTTGTTGCTCGAACACTTCTCCTTGCCTGCCTTCACCCAAACCCTCGACACCCTAGTCACCGCCAACCTGCTGCGCCCCGAGCTGTTCGCGACGCGCACGTTCGGTTGGGACGAGCGTGAGGTCATCAGCGACCTTGGGCTGGTCATCCGCCCCGATGCGCGCCTGGAACTGGCCGTGCTGGCGGAGTTGGACCTGCTGGTGATCTGTGGTGGATTTCGCACCGAACTCAAGGCCAGTGAAGACTTCATTCACATCCTGCGCGCCGCCGCCGAACACGGCATCGGGCTTGCCGGTTTGTGGAACGGCTCGTGGTTCCTCGGCCGCGCCGGGTTGTTGCAGGGCTACCGCTGCGCCATCCACCCGGAGCATCGCCCTGCGCTGGCGGAGGTGTCCAAGGCCGCGCAGGTGACCAGCGAGCCCTATGTGATCGACCGCGACCGCCTGACCGCTTCCAGCCCGTCGGGCGCCTTCCATATGGCCCTGGACTGGATCAAGAGCCTGCACGGCAAGGCGCTGGTCGAAGGCATCGAAGACATCCTCGCCTTCGAGGAGTCGCGCTACCGGCGTATCAAACCGACCGAAAACGTCTGCGTCAGCGCACCGCTGCGCGAAGTGGTCAAGTTGATGGACGCCAACCTCGAAGAACCCCTGGAACTCGACCAGCTCGCCGTATACGCCGGCCGCTCGCGCCGCCAGCTGGAGCGCCTGTTCAAGGAGCAACTGGGCACCACGCCGCAACGCTATTACATGGAATTGCGCGTCACCGAAGCGCGGCGCCTGTTGCAGCACACCGAGCTGTCGCAAGTCGACGTACTCGTGGCGTGCGGGTTCGTGTCGCCGAGTCATTTCAGCAAGTGTTACAGCGCGTATTTCGGATATCGCCCCTCCAAGGAGAAGCGGCTGGTCAAGTAGCATGGGCGTTGCAAGGTTCTCTCAAGGAGTGTCATGGACATCACGCTTTTGGATCGTTATCGCGGCAGCTTGCTTGGATTGGCCTGTGGCGACGCAGTGGGCACCACGGTTGAGTTCATGCCTCGCGGTACCTTTTCGCCCGTCACCGATATGGTGGGCGGCGGACCTTTCAACCTCCAGCCCGGCCAGTGGACTGACGACACCTCCATGGCGCTTTGCCTGGCGGAAAGCTTGCTGCGCAAGGGCGGTTTTGACGCGGCGGATCAGATGGGGCGTTATCTGAATTGGTGGAAGTGGGGCTACTTGAGCGCGACTGGTGAATGCTTCGACATCGGCATGACCGTTCGCGAAGCGCTGGCGTTATTTGAGACCGATGGCGAGGCGTTCGCAGGGTCTACGAACCCGCATTCGGCCGGCAATGGTTCGATGATGCGGCTCGCCCCCGTGGTGCTGTTTTACTTTCCGGACCGTGCGAACATCCGCCGATTCAGCGCGCTCAGTTCGCGTACCACTCACGCTGCCCAGGAGGCGATAGACTGCTGTCTGTTGCTCGCTGAGGCCATCGGCAATGCCTTGAGCGGTGTGTCGAAGAACGAGGTGTTGCGTCTCGCAGCCACCGGATTGACTGCGCCCAAGGTCATGGGAATCGCCCGGGGTGATTATCGCGATAAGGCAAAGGCAGACATCGTAGGGTCCGGTTACGCAGTCGCCTCGCTAGAAGCGGCTTTCTGGTGTTTCGACCACACCGCGAGTTTCGCCGAAGCGGTGCTCGCAGCTGCAAACCTGGGTGACGACGCCGATACTACCGCCGCCATCGTGGGGCAGCTGGCCGGTGCGTATTATGGCGTCCAGGCTATCCCGAGCGGCTGGCTGGAAAAGCTCTACCTGCGCGACGATATTCAAGAGATCGCCGATGGCTTGTTTGCTGCCTTTCCACATTGATCGCTTTAGAACCACAGAATCGACTCGGGTTATCAGAACCGGTCCAGTCGATACGCTTGCAACCCAGGCACCGCCTCACCGCTTGCCAGCTCACTGATTCTTTCCGCCGTCACAGCCGCCTGGGTCAACCCCAAATGCTGATGACCGAACGCCAGCAACACCTTGCCATCGCACACCCGATCAATGATCGGCAATGAGTCGGGCAGCGACGGCCGGAAACCCATCCATGGCGTGGCTTCGTCAGCATTCAACGGCTGGCGGAACAGCCCGTTGGCCAAGCGATGCAACTGCCACGCCCGCTGCATGTTCGCCGGGCGTTGCAGGCCGGCGAATTCGACGGTGCCGGCCAGGCGCAGGCCGCCGGGCAGGGGGGTCATGATGAATTTGCGCTCCAGCGAGGTGACGGCGAAGGGCAGGCGCGCGTGTTCGTGGGGCAGCATCAGGTGATAGCCGCGCTCGGTGTCCAGCGGCACGCGTTTGCCGGTGAGTGCGGCGGTCAGCGCCGCCGAGTGGGCGCCGCAGGCGATCAGGACCTGGCGCGCCGTGACTGCGCCTTGGTCGGTGAACAGTGACACGCCGCTGCCGTCCACGCGGGCGTCGAGGACGCGCTGCTGCAGGAAGTCCACGCCCAGGGCTTTGGCCGCATCCACCAGGGCGCCAACCACCGTGTACGGGTCGAGAAAATGCCCCGTAGCGGGGAAAAACAAGCCGCCCCGTATGGCCTCGCTCAACTGCGGCGCCGCCGCGTGCACCGCTTCAGCCGACCAGAACGCCACCGGCACGCCTTGCGCCATCATGCGTTGCTGCAAGGCATCCAGTGCTGCGCGAGATTCGGCGCGCTCATACACCAGCAGCGAACCGTCTTCGCGTAATAACTGAGGTTGCCCGATGGACTGCAACAAGCGCTGCCACGCGCCGAGGCTGGCTTCATTCAATGCACGAATGCCGGCCACGCTGCGCTGGTAGGGGGCCGGTCGCAGGTTCAGCAGCAAGCGGATAAACCAGGGCAGGGCGCGGGGCAGGTAGGTCCAGTCCAGACGTAGCGGGCCCGTGGGGTCCAGCAGCATGGCCGGCAACCGTTTGAGGATTGACAGGTCGGCGATGGGAAACACCTGCTCGGTCGCCAGGTGTCCGGCATTGCCATAGGAGGCGCCCAGCCCGGGCGCCTGCGCGTCGATCATCCGCACCTGGCGCCCTTGTCGTGCCAGTTGCACGGCACAGGCGAGGCCGATGATGCCGGCGCCGACCACGACGATATCCGCTGAGTTGGGCGTGGCCATCGCCTACGCCTCTCTCTGGCCGTCGAGCAAGCGGCGCAACTGCAACGGGTTGCCCTGCTGCAGTGCGGCGGGCAGCAAAGCGTCCGGAAAGTCCTGGTAGCACACCGGGCGCAGGAACCGCAGGATCGCCGCCGTACCCACCGAGGTGCTGCGCGCATCCGAGGTGGCCGGAAACGGCCCGCCATGCACCATGGCGTCGCACACTTCCACGCCTGTCGGCCAGCCGTTGACCAGCAGGCGACCGGCCTTGCGCTCCAGCACCGGCAACAACGCCTGTGCCTGTGCCAGGTCAGGTTCATCCAGATGCAGGGTGGCGGTGAGTTGGCCTTCCAGGCGTTCAGACACTTGGCGCACCTGCTCGGCATCGCGGCATTCCACCACCAGCGAGGCGGCGCCGAAGACTTCGGCTTGCAAGTGTGGATTGCTCAGGAATGCCTCGGCCTGGGTCACGAACAGCTGGGCCTGGCCCTGGTTCGGTCCGCTCGCCGCTAAGCCCTGTGCGGCGGTTCGCGCATGCTGGGTCAGACTGGCTACGCCGCGTTCGTAGGCCTGGAAGATTCCGGGGGTGAGCATGGTCTGCGCCGGGCAGCGCTGGAGCGCGTCGCTGGCGCTGTGGATGAAGCGCTCCAGGGCGGCGCCCTGCACGGCGATCACCAAGCCTGGGTTGGTGCAGAACTGGCCGGCGCCCTGGGTCAGTGAGGCGACAAACGCTTCGGCCAGCGCCGCGCCCCGGGCTTGCAGCGCAGCTGGAAACAGGTACACCGGGTTGATCGAACTCATTTCCGCATACACCGGGATCGGCTCGGGGCGTGCCTGGGCCGCCCGGCACAACGCGATGCCGCCGCTGCGCGAACCGGTAAAGCCCACCGCCTTGATACGCGGGTCGGTCACCAGCGCGGTACCCACCTCATGCCCGGCGTCGTAGAGCAGTGAAAACACCCCGTGTGGCAAGCCGCAGTGTTGCACCGCCTGGGCGATGGCGCGGCCCACCAGCTCACTGGTGCCAGGGTGGGCCGGGTGGGCCTTGACGATCACCGGGCAACCGGCGGCGAGTGCCGACGCGGTATCGCCGCCGGCCACCGAGAAAGCCAGGGGAAAGTTGCTGGCGCCAAACACCGCCACCGGGCCCAGGGGAATGTGGCGTTGGCGCAGGTCTGCACGGGGCAAGGGCTGGCGCTCGGGTTGCGCGGGGTCCACCCGCACGTCCAGCCATTCGCCCAGGCGCACAGTGCGGGCAAAGGTGCGCAACTGCCCGCAGGTGCGGCCGCGTTCGCCCTGGATTCGGGCACGGGGCAGGCCGGTTTCAGCAATGGCGCGGTCGATCAGCGCATCGCCAAGGGTTTCGATGTTGTCGGCGATGGTCTCGAGAAACGTGGCACGGGCGGCCAGGGAGGTTTCGCGGTAAGCGTCAGCAGCGGACCACGCCAGCGCGCAAGCCTGCTCGACATGCTGACTGTCGCCGCCGGCATAGGCGGGCTCCAGGGGCGTGTCGGTGGCGGGGTTAACGGCCCGGATCGCTTCGCGCGTGCCGCAAAGGGATTGCTGACCGATCAGCATATTGCCCGTCAGAGTCATGGGATCATCCTGGAAAACACAAAGAGTAAGTAGGCGCGAGACATTTGTGGCGAGCAAGCTTGCTTGCGCTGGGGTGCGCAGCGCCCCCCAATAAAGGCCGGAGGCTGCTATGCAGCCAGCGGGAGCAAGCTCCCGCGCCACAAGGATCAATCGACGTTCTGCTCAGCCGACCAGTTGGCGTACCACTGGCGGAACAGCGCGTACTGCTGCTCGGCATAGCGGCGCTGCGCGTCGCTGAGCACGTCGGTTGCGTTGAAGTGCAGGGCATAGCCCTGGTCACCGTTGAGGACCATCAAGTGCTTGTAATACAGCACCAGGTCGCAGCCTTCATCGAATGACGACAGCACTGCCAGCGCCGCTTCCAGCTCCCGCGCCTGGCGACGGGCCTTGGCATCGCCCTTGGCGGCCTTTTTGCTCAGTGCCACCAGTTGCAGCACTTCCCGTGGCAATGCGTTGCCGATGCCGGTGATCGCGCCGGTGGCGTTGCAATTGACGAAGCCGTGCACCACCTGGGTATCGACGCCCACCATCAGGGTCACGTCATCGTCTTGGGAGGTGATGTTTTCCGCTGCGTAGCGCAGGTCGGCAGCGCCGCCGAATTCCTTGAAGCCGATCAGGTTCGGGTGCTCGCGGCGCAGTTCGAAGAACAGCTCGGCGCGGGTGGCGAAACCGTAATACGGGCTGTTGTAGATCACCGCCGGCAGGTTCGGCGCTGCGTTGAGGATCGCCGCGAAGTGGGCCTTTTGCGCGGTGGCGGAAGCGCCACGGGACAGCACGCGCGGAATCACCATCAAGCCATGCGCGCCGACCTTGGCGGCATGCGCGGCGTGGGCCACGGCCTCGCGGCTGTTGACCGCGCCGGTGCCCACAATCGTCGGTACGCCGGCGGCCACCAGGCGCGCCACGCCTTCCTGGCGCTCAGCTTCGGTGAGCAGCGGCCAGTCGCCCATGGAGCCGCAATACACCACGGCGCTCATGCCGATATCGACCAGCTCGCGACCCTTGGCCACCAGGGCATCGAAGTCGGGTGTGCGCGCCGGGGTGCAGGGCGTCATCAGGGCGGGCATGCAGCCGGTGAAGATGTTGTCGCTCATGGTGCTGACTCCTTGGTACTTGAGTAGGAAAAGGGGCTCAGATGCCCCAGGCAAAAGGGTCTTGCTCGTCGATCAGCAAGGTGCTGTCGGCGGTCATGTGGGCGCGGCCGGTGATGAACGGGCGTATGCGTTCGCCGTCCCATTCATAGCGGGCCTGGAACTGGCTGCCGGTGATGCTGGCCTGAACCCACGGCTCGCCGGGGCCGAGTGTGCCGTCGGCGGCCAGGCAGGCGAGCTTGGCGCTGGTGCCGGTGCCGCAAGGGGACCGGTCGTAGGCCTTGCCGGGGCACATCACAAAGTTGCGGCTGTCGGCATGGGCGTCATCGGCGAACAGTTCGATGTGGTCGATCAGCGCGCCGTCTGCGCCATGGATACCTTGGGCCTCAAGGGCCTTGAGCATGGCCCAGGTGTAGTCGGTGAGGGCGTCGACGTTGCTCATCTGCAACGCCTGGCCGTGGTCGGACACCAGGAAGAACCAGTTGCCGCCCCAGGCAATGTCACCCATCACCGCGCCATGGCCGGGCACGTCCACCGCGACGTGCCGGCGATAGCGATAGGCGGGCACGTTGCGCAGGGTCACTGTGCCGTCGTCGTGCAGCGTAGCCGCCACCGGGCCAACCGGGGTGTCGAGGGTGTGCACGCCGGGCTCGATCAGCCCCAGGTAGTGCAACGAGGCAATCAGGCCGATGGTGCCGTGGCCGCACATGCCGAGGTAGCCGGCGTTGTTGAAAAAGATCACGCCGCAGGTGGCGCCTGGGGTGACCGGCGCGCAATACAGTGCGCCCACCAACACATCGTTGCCGCGCGGTTCCAGCAGACAGGCGCGGCGCCATTGGTCGTGGTGGCTGCGCAGGTCGTCGAGCTGATCGGCGACAGTGGCCCCCGCCAGCGCCGGGAAGCCGTTCATGATCAGGCGCGTAGGTTCGCCGCCGGTGTGAGAGTCGATGACGTGCAGGCGTTTCATGCAAGGCTCCATCAGTGAGTGGCTGCAGAGAGGGGTGGGCTGTAGCGATCGTCACTGACGGCTTCGCTTTCATCGTCTTCGCTTTCCAGGCGCACCAGGTGGGCCGGTACGCCGGTGGCAGCGCCCCAGTAGTAAATGCCCAGGGCGCAGACCGCCACGACGACGGTGTCGAACGGATGGCTGATAAGGCCGATGCCGCCGAAACTGCCGAGCTTGGAGAGCAGGATAGTCACCGCATAGAAACCGATCAGCCAGGCCGACGAGCGCACCTGTTGCTTGAGGTTCAGGTGCGCGGTGGGCACCCAGCGTGCGCAGAGCAGGTACACCACGAACATCAGGATCTGCAGGCCGAGCAGCCACGACACCGTGCTCCAGCCCGACCAGTACACAATCAGCGCGGCGATGATGAACGACAGTGGTCCCAGCACCGCCATGCCCTTGACCCGGAACGGGCGCGCCAACTGCGGTGCATTGCGGCGCAGCGCGGCAACGGTGACCGGGGCTACGGCGTAACTCAGGATCAGCGCAGCGGAGACCACGTTGATCAGCGCTTCCCAGGACGGGAACGGCAGGGTCCAGAACACCGACAGGCCGAAGGTCAGCCACAGGGCCGGGCGCGGGATGCCGGATTTTTCATCGATGCGGGTGAAAATCTTGAAAAATGTGCCGGTCTGCGCCCAGCCATACACCACGCGCGGGGTGGCGTTCATGTAGATATTGCCGCAGCCGCTGGGGGAGATCACCGCATCGGCCACCACCAGGTAGGCCAGCCAGCCCACGCCGAGTGCCAGGGCGATATCGCGGTAGGGCAGCGCCAATTCCTTGCTGATCCCGGCCCAGCCGTTGGCAAGCATCTCGGTGGGCACGCCACCCAGGAACGCGGTTTGCAGCAGCACGTAGATTGCCGTCGACAGCAGTACCGAAAGAATCAATGCAATCGGAATCGTACGTTGCGGGTTCTTCACTTCACTGGCCACCGAAATGATCGGCGTCAGCCCCAGGTAGGCGAAAATCACCCCGCCGGCCGACACCGCCATCTCGATGCCTGACAGCCCGAACGGCGCAAAGCCCTGCACCTGAAAATTCGCCGGCTTGAAAAAGGTGAACAACACGCCGATCACCAGCAGCGGCACGATGAACTTGAACACGCTCACCAGGTTATTGGCGATGGCGAAGGTCTTCACGCTGCGGTAGTTGAGGAGGAAGAACAGGCACAGTAAGGCGAACTGCACCAGCCAGCCGAGGGTGGTGGGGTCGCTGGAGCCGGCCTTGGTCAGCTCGGGAAACCACGCCGCAGCGTATTGGCGCGAGGCGACCACCTCGATCGCCACCAGGCTGGAGAACGCGATCAGCGTGATAAACCCCATCAGGTAACCCAACAGCGGGCCATGGGAATACACCGGGTAACGCACCACGCCACCGGCACGGGGCAGGGCGGCGCCGAGTTCGCAGTACACAATGCCCAGCAGCAGCACGGCGAAGCCGCCGATGAGCCAGGAGATGATCCCGGCGGGACCGGCGATTGCAGACACATGACTGGCGGCGAATAACCAACCCGAACCGAAGATGGCACCCAACCCGATAAAGGTGAGGTCCATCAATGACAGCTGTTTCTTGAACTTGCCTTGGCCTGACATAGCGGCGCCTTCTTGTGAGTTATTGGATAGGCATGCAGTGGCTTTATCGTGACCCCGATAAACCCACGGCGATTGATGTTTTTTGTGGGGATGGATGACGAATTCAGCACAATCGCCGGCGCTCGACAGCGTCCCGGGCATGGGGCACTCTGCTCGGCGTCGGGGTCAGAAACGGGCGATGAATGTCATGGTGCAGAACATGCTGGCGAGTCTCTTGCAGGGCGGCCGCCCCCACAGCATCGAGCAACTGCTGACGGGCGCTGCGCAGCTGTTGCCGTTACTGGACGTGATCCCCAACGCGGCGATTTTCATCAAGGACATCGACGCCCGCTACGTGCTCGCCAACCGCACCCTGGTGCAGCGCTGCGGCCTGCGGCACCTGCAACCGCTGCTGGGCAAGACCAGCGCCGAAGTGTTCCCCGCGCAACTGGGGCCGGGCTATACCGAGCAGGACCGACGGGTGCTGCAACAGGGGTTCGTCCTGCAAGACCAGCTTGAGCTGCACCTGTACGGCAGCCGCGAACCCGGCTGGTGCCTCACGCACAAATGGCCGTTGTATAGCGATAGCGGCACGATCATCGGCCTGGCCGGTATCTCGGTCGACCTTCAATCGGCCAGCGAAACCCACCCGGCCTACCAGCGCCTGGCGGCAGTGGACGCGCATATCCGCGCGCACTTCAACCGCCGTGTCACCCTCGGCGAGCTGACGCGCATCGCCGGTATTTCCGTGGCGCAGCTGGAGCGCTACTGCAAGCGTGTGTTCCACCTCACGCCCCGGCAGATGATCCAGAAGGTGCGGCTGGAACATGCCCACCGATTGCTGCATACCGCGCTGCCGATCACCGACGTGGCGTTGCAGTGCGGGTACACCGACCACAGCGCGTTTACCCGGCAGTTCAAGGCGTCGACGGGGTTCACGCCCAGACAGTACCGGCAGGCGACGCAAGACTTGATATAGCTGCTATCCAATGCGGGAGGGGGCAAGCCCTAATGACGATCGTTCCCACGCTCCCGCGTGGGAATGCAGCCCGTGACGCTCTGCGTCACCTATGCGCAGTCGCTCCCAGGTGCAGCGGTCGGCGGGACGCGGAGCGTCCCAGGAGGCATTCCCACGCAGAGCGTGGGGACGATCAGCAACTGACTGGCATTAGGGCTTGCCCCCTCCCACAGTTGAATCTGCATCTCAATGCAACGAATCGCCCCGCGCGTCGCTCCTATGCGTACGAGTAACCTTTCACGACCACAGGTATCAGGCTTATGACGGCGGCGGACAACGATCATGTGGATTGGCTGGTGCAATGCTCCATGCTGCACGCGGCGCGCCAGCGGGCCAAACTCTATTCGGGCCAGGGGCGGATGTGGCAGCAGCCCTTTGCGCAAACCCGGCCGCGTGACGCGTCAGCCTTGTCATCGGTGTGGTTCACGGCGTATCCGGCATCGATCGTGACCCGCGAAGACGGCACGGTGCTGGAAGCGCTTGGCGACGAAACCCTGTGGCATGTGCTGTCGAAGATCGGCATCCAGGGCATCCATAACGGGCCGCTGAAGAAATCCGGCGGCTTGTCCGGTACCGAACATACGCCGACCATCGACGGCAACTTCGACCGCATCAGCTTCGACATCGACCCACAACTGGGCACCGAGGCGCAGTTGCAGGCGCTGACACGCATGGCCGCCGCGCACAACGCGGTGATCATCGACGACGTGATCCCCTCGCACACCGGCAAGGGCGCGGATTTTCGCCTGGCGGAAATGGCCTATGAAGACTACCCCGGCCTGTACCACATGGTCGAAATCCGCGAAGAAGACTGGCCGTTGCTGCCGGACGTCGCCGAGGGCCGCGACGCGCAAAACCTAAGCCCACCGCAGGTGGATGCGCTGCGCGACAAGCACTACATCGTCGGCCAATTGCAGCGGGTGATCTTCTTCGAGCCCGGCGTCAAGGAAACCGACTGGAGCGCCACGCCGGTGGTGCTGGGCGTCGACGGCAAGCCGCGGCGCTGGGTATACCTGCATTACTTCAAGGAAGGGCAGCCGTCGCTGAACTGGCTCGATCCATCGTTCGCCGCCCAGCAGATGATCATCGGTGACGCGCTGCACGCCATCGATGTGATGGGTGCGAAGATCCTGCGCCTGGACGCCAACGGCTTCCTCGGCGTAGAGCGCAAGCTTGACGGCAGCGCCTGGTCGGAAAGCCATCCGCTGTCGATCACCGGCAACCAGTTGCTCGGCGGGGCGATCCGCAAGGCCGGCGGTTTCAGTTTCCAGGAACTCAACCTCACCGTGGACGACATCGCTTCCATGTCCCATGGCGGCGCCGACCTGTCCTATGACTTCATCACCCGGCCGGCCTACCAGCACGCGTTGCTGATGGGCGACACTGAATTCCTGCGCCTGATGCTGCGCCAGATGCACAGCCTCGGCATCGACCCTGGCTCGCTGATCCACGCGCTGCAAAACCACGATGAACTGACCCTGGAGCTGGTTCACTTCTGGACGTTGCATGCCCATGACAGCTTTATGTTCCAGGGCCAGACCTTCCCCGGCAATATCCTGCGCGAGCATATCCGTGAGCAGATGTACGAACGCCTGACCGGTGAACATGCGCCGTATAACCTCAAGTTCGTCACCAACGGCGTGTCCTGCACCACCGCCAGCATCATTACCGCCGCCCTCGGCATTCGTGACCTGGAGACCATCACTGCCGCCGATATCCAGCAGATTCGCCAGATTCATTTGCTGCTGGTGATGTACAACGCCATGCAGCCTGGGGTGTTTGCGCTATCGGGTTGGGACCTGGTGGGCGCGCTGCCGTTGGCCGCCGAAGAAGTCGCGCATCTGATGGCCGATGGCGATACGCGCTGGATTCATCGTGGCGCCTACGATCTGGTCGACCTCAACCCCGACGCCGAGCTGTCGGCCGGGCAGATGCCGCGTTCCAGAAGCCTGTATGGCAGCTTGAACAGCCAGTTGCAGGACCCGGACTCATTCGCCTCGCAGCTGCAGAAAATCCTCGGCGTGCGCCGCGCCTATGACATCGCCGCCAGCCGCCAGATCCTGATCCCGGATGTAGAACACCCAGGCCTGCTGATCATGGTTCATGAATTGCCGGCGGGTAAGGGCACGCAGATCACTGCGCTGAACTTCGGCGCCACGCCGATCACCGAATCCCTGCACCTGCCCAACATCGCGCCGGGGCCGGTGGTGGACATCATCAATGAGCGTGTGGAAGGGGACCTGACGGAAGAGGGGACGTTCACGATTACGCTGGATGCGTATGAAGGGCTGGCGTTGCGCGTGGTCAGCAGTACGCCGATGTAAGGCTGGCAGGCCGGGCTGAACGGCGCTTAACGTCGTTTAGCCCGGGCAGCGTCAGATCAACGGTGCTTGTTCTTGTGTTTATGCTTGTTGCCCTTGTGCTTGCGGCCGTCGGAGCGATGGCTGCTCTCGTCATCCGCCAGGTTGTTGCCCACCGCGCCACCGGCGGCGCCACCCAGGCCTGCGCCGATGGTCGAACCGGTACTGCCGCCCAGGTGGTTACCGATAACCGAACCCCCTGCAGCCCCGACCCCGCCGCCAAGCGCTGCTTCCGTGCGATTGCCTTTCTGCGCGCCCACCGCGCCGCCGGCTGCGCCACCTACACCAGCGCCGATGGCCGCGCCGGTCGAACCACCGAGCTGCTGGCCCACGACATTGCCCAGCACACCGCCGACACCGCCGCCCAGGGCGGCTGTGCCATCCCCGGCGGCCATGGCGCCTTGGGAAATCAGGATGCCCAATGCGAGGGCAGGGAGAGTCATTTTCATTTTTTTGTACCTCAAGGGCTGTCTCAGGCGCTCACGGGTTAAAGCACGCCTGGGCTTAAGATTAGAGCACAAGCGGTAACGCCGCAGTTCTCGCGATAGCGTTATCCGCCAGATAAAAATTTTTTCTCAGCCCTCTTGAATTCTTTTTGTGCGTCCATAAATTTTTGATCACGCGATGCCGAAGACGGGTCGCGTACTAAATCACTTGGAGAAACTCAGGAGATTTTAAAATGGCTACTACCCTTTCGTTGGCCCCACTGTTCCGTCAATCGGTGGGCTTTGACCGCTTCAATGACCTGTTCGAGTCGGCGCTGCGCAGCGAGGCTCCGAACTCCTATCCACCTCATAATGTGGAAAAGCACGGTGATGACGCCTACCGGATTGTCATCGCAGTGGCTGGCCTGACCGAGGAGGATCTGGATATTCAGGTCGAACGAGGCGTTCTGACGGTTTCCGGCGGAAAACGCGAAACTGACGAGAAGGTCGCTTACCTGCACCAGGGCATCGCCCAACGTGCATTCCGGCTGTCGTTCCGCCTGGCGGACCACATCGAAGTGCGTGGCGCATCCCTGAACAACGGCTTGCTGAGCATCGACCTGCTGCGCGAGGTGCCTGAAGAGGCCAAACCCAAACGCATCACGATTGGTAGCGAGGCAAAGCCTGAGTTGCGTCAGGTCAGTTTGCAGTAACGCAATCGGCGGTAAGAAGGCGCTCTACGGAGCGCCTTTTTTGTGTGAATCGCGCAGGGCTGCCCAGCGAAACACATTTCTACATTTAATTGACGCCATCAAAATGCCACTTTAAGATCCGCGCCCGTTGGTGGCACTGAGCCACATAGAGGGATCTAGACATGTGGCGTTTGATACGTCTGGACGGCCTGTCCGTTATCGTTTGCTTGAGCACCACCGGGTGGGTGCAAGCCGCCACGGCGCAGAACACGCCGGGCATCACCGACCTGATTCGCGACCGCCAAGACCGTTTGCTCGAACAGCAGCAACGGCGCATCGACGAACTCAAAGACCTGCCGGGCAGTCCGCTGCGACAGCAGCACCGGCCACCCCCGTCGACACCCGCTGCTTCCCGATCAGAACCATCGAGCTGGGCGGCGCCGATGCGCTGACCGAGGCTGAGCGCACGCGTCTGATCAAACCCTACATCGGCCAGCGCTGTGGGGCCTATCTGCACACTAATGAGTTATTAAGACTTAAATCATGTATTACTTAATGATGTGGGATAAAGATCTAGCAGCCACTGGGCAAGAGGGTTGTCTTGATAAAATTGAAATCCCTTTAAGTGCTGCGAATCTTTTCTTCAAGCTGGATAGCAAGCAGTTTCCAATGCTTTCCAACTTGAGTTTTGATGACTACGATATATTTTCTGGTTCGCAGATTGACGCACTTGTAGACGAATTATTAGCAGCCGCCAGCTTAAATCCAAAGATTTCCGAAGCAGTCAAGCTAACGGTGGAATTTATACGTAAAGTGAAGCTTTTAGGACAAAGTGTTCTATTTGACCCGTTCAGGATGAATTAATTGGATATTCAAGTGGAGGTGCTTGTAGGGCGGCGGATTTTTATTGTTGGGGATGGAGTGATCCTATTAATTAAGTGCCCTCGCAGGGGCATGGAAATAGGCTAAAACGGTTGTCTTTTTTTGTCTTGGTTCTTTGTAAGACAAATATCTCAGCCTGGACAGGAGATTGCGCAGTTGTTCGACTTAATTAAAAACTTTCACATCGGTGCTACCCTTCTGGGCGGTCTAGGTGCAGCAGCAATGTTGGTTGCCATACGCGACCCCAAGACCCCCAAATGGATGGATGTGGCGGCATCGATACTATTGCTCGTATGGGCAGCACTTTTTCTGGGGATGGTTCAAAGCATTTTTGGACTCTTGCCAGACTCGACCGCCGAAGAAAGGGATCTTCGAAATCAATATCAGGTCGTGCTGTATTTGATCCCTTTTTTCAGTGCAGGCCTTGCAACCAACCTGTTGTCCAATGTCATCCTTAGCCAGCGGGATTATACCGGCACGATGTCGTTTCATGAGGCTGCTAAAAAGACCCTCTGGGCGATCTGGTTTAGCTTTTTAGTGGTTAGCGTCGTTGGGCTGGTTCTGTACGTCTTTATTAAGAAAATCAGAAGCCCACAAGGTTTTTCTTCGTTGACGTAGAGCGCATTCTCACGGCTATCTGGCCAATGATCGAAGCCGCAACAGGTGCGGCTTCAATTGATGCAGCAGGGGCGTCACCACTCTCACTTGCCGAGTTTTTTACGCACGTCCTCGACCATTGGACCAACAGCTTTCACTGCCTCCTTGAGCTGTTGCTCAGTCACGCCAAACTCTTTCGTCCAATGTTTCAACTCCCAGGCTTCGGAGGTGTTCACTCGAGCACGGTCTTGCGGGCCACGGTTTTTCAGATCGTCAGACATGTTCAGCTCCATGCGGGTTGGCCTGGAAATGTCCAGGCGTCTCCTGATAGAACCTTGGGATGCGTGCGTAGTTCGGTTGATTTTCTGTGGGAGTCAATCGATCGGCAGAACGCTGGAGAAGGGTAATTGCGCAGCAGAAAAGATAAGGGCCTGCCCAGGTTTCCCTGGCAAGCCCTTGATATCTATGGTGCCCGAACCCGGAATCGAACCGGGACGCCCTTACGAGCGGGGGATTTTAAGTCCCATGCGTCTACCAGTTTCGCCATTCGGGCGGTAGCGCGGTGCAGCAGGGTTGCGAATATATAGATCCAGCGGCTTCGACGCAACCTCGATGCACGCTTTCCTGCACAAACAGTTATCCGAAAAAACCTGCCAGATCAGTGATCTACGCAGCCTTCCAGATTATTCCCATGGCATGGGCCCAACCCAGGAACAAGCTCTATAATTGACAGTCATAGCGATATGCCACCTCGGCAGTTCTTTAGGGAGTCAGTTGATGCGCAAGGTCCGTATGCATTCTTGGATGATGGCTGCAGGCATGGTTGGTTTTTTGAGCGCTGCGATAATCGCCCCGGCGCGGGCTGCGAGTGCGGTGCAGTGGGGTGACCGCAGAGCGTGGTCGGAAGACCCGCTGACCGCTGCCACATTGGGGCCGGGTACCGCGTTAGTGTTGAACCCGTCGAGTATCAAAGTCGGGGATATTGAGGCGCTTAAAGAGGCGCGAAAACTTACCGCCAGCGAACTGCAAAGCCTCAAAAGTAAAGTAGAGAATCAGGACCGCGCCTTCGACGAATTCAAGCGCAAGGATAGCTCCAGCACCGGTAGCAATGAGAGTCAGCTTGCCAGCCTCAAGCGTGCATTGGACGAGCAGAAGAGCACTATCGATCGGCAGAAAAGCGAGATCGAGGGCTTAAAGCGCAGCCTGGATGATTTGAAGCGCAGTGTGGAGACGCTGAGCAGCAAGGTGAAATGATCAGTCGCTCTCAGTCAAACAACGCCAGTAGATCAGTATCGCCCACATCCACCCCGGCCTGACTCAACAACGTGGTCACCTGGCCACGATGATGTGTCTGGTGATTGAAAAAATGCACCAGCAGACCGAAGAACGGTTTCTCAGCCGCTGCCCCGCGCATGGTGTGGTAGCGCAAACGCTGGTCTAGGTCGGTTTCCTGCAGGCTGTCGGCCCAATTGAGGATCAATTGATCCAGCCAGGCACGCTGGGCCGAGAGTTCGCGTATGTCTGCGAACGCCAACTGCCTCAGGTCGACGGGTGTGGCGATGGCGCTCAGGGGTAGCAGCGCGGAAAAGTCTGCCGGGTGCTCGGCAAAGCGCTTGAGCCAGACCGTGTCGCCCAGCACCAGGTGATTCAAGGTGCCGAGGATCGAGCCGAAAAACGCTTGTCGGTTCGCAACCAACGCCGCGTCTGTCAGCTTGCCGGCGGCTTCGTAGACCTTGCGATTCATCCATTGGTTGTAGCTGGCCATCAACCCAATGTGCTCAATGCGGTTCACCGATGCGTCCTCTCGAATGGCGGGGTGGCGCCATCATAAAGCTTGCCCGCCCGGCGGTCATGGTGTTCCATCGGGGGCGGACTAAGGTTGATTTAACACCACTATGCGCCTTGGAGGGCGACACCATGAATACCAGCGATCTACTGGAACAACTTTTGCGCGGCGCAGGGCAGGGCGGTGCTTCTTCGGGCGGCGGGTTGGGCGGTCTGCTTGGCGGGCTGCTCAAAGGCACCAGCGCCGGCAATGCTTCGGCCGGCGGCGGCCTGGGTGGACTATTGGGTGGGCTGGGGGGCATGTTGGGCGGTGGCGCCGCAACGCGCCCGGCGCAAGGGCGCGCCGGTGGTATGAACTATGCTGCGTTGGCTTCTCTGGGGATGATGGCCTACAAGGCGTATCAGGCCTGGCAGAGCCAACAGGCGAGCCAGCCGCAGCAGGCCTTTCAAACGGCCGATCAGCTGTCGGGCGCGCAAATCGAAGCGCACAGCCACGCCGTATTGCGCGCACTGATCGCTGCCGCCAAGGCCGATGGCCGGATCGATGCGAACGAGCAGCAGTTGATCTCCGATGAGCTGGGCAAGCATACCGACGACCCGCAATTGCAGCAGTGGCTCGACGCTGAAGTCGCCAAGCCTCTGGATGCGGCAGATTTCGCCGAGTTCGCCAGCGACCCGGCGTTGGCGGCCGAGGTGTATCTGGCCAGCGTCATGTTGGTGGATGACCAGCAGGACGCGGAGCGCAATTACCTGGACGATTTAGCCGCCCAGTTGCAAATCGATGCGCAGTTGCAAGTGCAGCTGGAGCACCAGACCAAGGCCTGAAACCTCACCGTCGCGCCCCGGCCTGTTAAATACCCTGCGCCGCGAGAATGGCCAGATAAATCAATACCAGGCCACAGGCGCCATAGCTGATGCGTTGCCAAGTTGGCGAAGCATTCTTGCGCAGCACGTTGACCAGCGCGGCAGTCAGAAAGCATGACAGCACCGACGCCAGCATGAAGCCGGCAAAAAACATCAGCGTTTGCCCATGGCTCGGGGTGGTGCCGACGATGCCCGACAACGCGCTGCCCAGGGCGCCCCAGTAGACGATGTTCTTCGGATTGGCCAGTGAGATCGCCGCGCCCACCGCCAGGGCGTTTTTCCCGGAGCTGGTGGGTGCACTTTCGACTTGCGGTAGCTGCCACGCATCCACCAGGCTGCGGATGCCCAGCCAGGCCAGGTAGAGCGCGCAGACCACCGTCAGCGGCACGCGCACCGCGTCATGCTGGATCAGCAGCGCGATGCCAGTCAGCCCGATCACCGCCCAGACCGCATCGCCCACCAACGAGCCAATCTGCACCAACAGGGCCGGTGTGAAACCGTAGAGCAAGCCTCGGCGCAGGGTTTCAGCGAGCACCGCGCCGGGAGACAGGCAAAACACAAAACCGAAAACCAGCGCATAGAAAAAGATCGTCAGCATGCCCGCGTCCTTTCGAGAAAGTGCGAGAGCATACGTCAGTGTCGGGATGAATGAACACCGCCTGCCTTCACAAACTCAGGCGCAAAGCGAGCGCGGCGAGGGTGATCAACAGCACCGGCACGGTCAGCACAATCCCGACCTT
Organism: Pseudomonas sp. R4-35-07; assembly: GCF_003852235.1. NCBI lineage: Bacteria > Pseudomonadati > Pseudomonadota > Gammaproteobacteria > Pseudomonadales > Pseudomonadaceae > Pseudomonas > Pseudomonas sp. R4-35-07. The sequence continues at coordinate 3,136,207 of NZ_CP027732.1, read as the reverse complement.
GAAGTAGTAACCCCAGGTGATGGTGATGCCTTTGCGCGCCAGAATATGTAGCCACAGCAAGGTCGCCAGGCTGCCGATAGGGGTGATTTTCGGGCCCAGGTCGCTGCCGATCACGTTGGCATAGATCATCGCGTCCTTGACCACGCCCACGGCATGGCTCGACTCGATGGAAAGCGCGCCGATCAACACCGTTGGCAGGTTGTTCATCGCCGAGGACAACAGCGCGGTGAGCACGCCGGTGCCCATGGCCGCGCCCCACACGCCGTAGCTGGCGAAGGTGTCGAGCCAGGTGGCCAGGTAGTCGGTCAGGCCGGCGTTACGCAAGCCATAGACCACCAGGTACATCCCCAGGGAAAAGATCACGATCTGCCACGGCGCGTCTTTCAGCACTTTGCGTGTGGAGATCGTGTGGCCCTTGGCGGCAATCACCAGCAACAGCACGGCGCATACTGCGGAAATTGCACTGATGGGAATGCCCAGCGGTTCCAGTGCGAAGCAGCCCACCAGCAAAATACCCAGCACCCACCAGCCGGCGCGAAAGGTCGCACGGTCGTGTATGGCACTGGCGGGTTGTTCCAGGTCGGCGGGGTCGTATGACTGCGGAATATCGCGACGGAAAAACCATAGCAGCACCGCCAGGGTCGCGGCGACGCTGACCAGGTTCACCGGCACCATCACGGCGGCGTATTCATTGAAGCCGATCTTGAAATAGTCCGCCGAGACGATATTCACCAGGTTCGACACCACCAGCGGCAGGCTTGCCGTGTCGGCGATAAAGCCCGCGCCCATGACGAATGCCAGCGTCGCCGCCGGCGAAAAGCGCAGGGCCAACAGCATCGACATCACAATCGGGGTGAGGATCAACGCCGCGCCGTCATTGGCGAACAACGCCGACACCAGTGCGCCCAGCAGCACCATATAGGCAAACAATCGCCGGCCCCGGCCACGCCCCCAGCGCGCCACATGCAGCGCGGTCCAGGCAAAGAACCCGGCTTCATCCAGCAACAGGCTGATGATGATCAACGCGACAAAGGTGCCGGTGGCATTCCAGATGATGTGCCACACCACCGGAATATCCGCCAGGCTGATCACCCCGCAGGCCAGGGCCAGGATCGCGCCCAGGGAGGCGCTCCAGCCGACGCCCAGGCCCCTGGGCTGCCAGATGACCAGCACGATGGTGATGATGAAAATAGCAATTGCGACAAGCATGAATAAACGCTCCGATGGCTCAGCAAGTGCTGGCCTGTTGTGATCTGTCGCCCATTGCATCCAGACGCCGCGCGTCGTTTTGCAACCCTGGCGGGCTGTCATCCAAGGCATGGATCAGTTCGCCCACGTAAAGTTCGCCTTTGCGCAGGATCAATCGCATCAGCTGTGCTCGGGTGGCGTTGGCCAGGCATTTAAACAGGGTAGGGGCCGACCTATCCATGGCGTTTGCCTGTTTGCGACTTCGCACAGGAGGATAAGCCTCGATGTAAGCCAAATCCTGATTTCGTTTGACGTGGATCAACTGCCTCGTAATCGGCCACAAGTGATTGAAATTAAACTGAAACACGAATGTCCTAAAGTGCCGCCCATTGCTGATGAAGGAAGATCCCGCGTGACCCGAGCCACTCGCAACCTGCGCAAGACCCTGGATTCCGTCGCGGAAAATAACGAAACCGCTGCGTTCGACCTGATGCGTGCCGTCGAAAAACTCAGCGATGAGGTGCTGCGCCAGCGCCTGCTCAACACCATTCACCGGTTGAACCAGGACGCCTACGAACTGCGCGAAGCGCGCGACTCGGTGGAGCTGGTGTCGGTAAAGCTCGCCTGAGCAAGATCGTTCAAGACAAGTGCCTGGGCGCGCTGGCATGCTTGCCGACTGTCTGTCGATGAGCCTCATCCATGCCTACTGCCCTGCCTCATGACGCGTTCACGCGTGGCGCAATCGCTGTTATTCCGCTATCCCTGGCCTGTGCCCCCTGGGGCTTGCTCGCCGGCTCAATGGCAATCGATGCGCAGTTCACCCCGCTGCAAGCCCAAGGGTTGTCCGCCATCGTGTTCGCCGGCGCCGCTCAGTTGGTGGCGATCGGCATGGTCAAAAGCGGCGCGAGCCTGATCTCCATCGTGCTGACCACCTTGCTGCTGACCTCCCAGCACTTGCTCTACGGCATGCACATGCGCCCGACGCTGTCTTCGCTCAACACCCGCTGGCGCATGAGCCTGGGCTTTCTGTTGACCGACGAGTTCTTCGCGCTGGTCAACCACTATGACCGTCAGACCTTCAATCGCTGGTATGCCCTGGGTGTCGGCCTGACGTTCTACATCATCTGGAACCTGTTCACCCTGGCCGGCATCGTCCTGGGCAAAAGCATTCCCGGCCTGGACCAGTTGGGGCTGGAGTTTTCGATTGCCGCAACCTTTATCGCCCTGATCACGCCGGTAGTGCGCGACGTGCCGACGGTGGTCTGCGTTGCCGTCTCGCTGTTGTGCTCGGTGTGGCTGAGTTACCTGCACTGGGAATCGGCGGTGGTGGTCTCGGGGGTGTTGGGAATGGGCGCCGGGTTCGCCTGCAAGCGCCTGGGAGTCGGCCAGCGATGATCTATCTGATGATTGTGGCGATGGGGCTAGTGGTGTTTTTCAATCGCTACCTGTTTATCGAACCGCGCCTGCCGGTGCGGCTGAACCGGGGGGCGCGTGAGTTCCTCGGGTTCGCCGTGCCGGGCATGCTCACCGCGATTTGCGGGCCGATTATTTTCATCAAAGACCACCAGCTCAACCTGAGCCCGAGCAACCCCTATTTGCTGGCTGGGATCTGCGCCGTGGCGCTGATGATTTGGACGCGCAGCGTGCTCATCACCGTGTTGTCGAGCATGGTGCTGTTCTATCTGTTGCGCTGGTGGTTGTGAGCCGCGGGCGAAAAAAAGCCCGCGGGAGGGCGGGCAGAAGGAGGACTTCTTGAAAATGAGCCTGGCCACTATAAGCATCCGGTTTTGCCTGCACAGTGAAACAAAATTCATGGCGCGTCAGTTGGCGGCGGCGCAATGGTAGAGTCACGGTTTTTCCAGGGAAGCACGAGCATGCATAAAGCGGTGATAGGCGCATTGGTACTGGCAGCACTGGCCGGTTGCGCGGGTTCGAAGATGAAAGAGGCGCGCGCGGGCAGCCCTTACAAGACCATGGCCTCGGACAAGGCGACCCTGGTGGTCGCCCAATGCATCCAGTACGGCTGGCAGGACGAAAGCGTGTTTGGCGTCGACGCCGGCGGCTTCAAGGAAGCCACCGAGGCCGGGGGTTTCACGGTGTACACCACCGGCGGTGACTACTTTGTGGATGTGCTGAGCACGGGCGCAGGTTCTACCGTCAAGTATTACGCCGCAGAAGACACGATGCCCGCCAAACGCCGTTTGGCCGCACTCGCCACTTGTCTTTAATACCTTGCCTTGGTCATATTTGGCCTATTATTCAACCGCTCGCCCGACGTAATGGCTCTTTACCGGTACACGGATGTCGAGGCTTAAACGTCGGGCGGGCACCTCCTTCCGGGGCCACTGTTCAGCGTGGCATGAAGCCCAACTGCCAGCGCCGGGGAATCGCCAGGGTCGCCAGGCCCAATGATCCCGCCAACGCACCGCTGACCCACAGGGCGCTCAGGCCGATCTGCTGCTCCAGCAGCGCGCCGATCACGGCGCCGATAAACATCCCCGCCCAAGGTATCAGCTGCATGCGCCAGCCATTGCGGCGCTCGCCCAACAACCAGCGGCCCAGCCCGCGACCGAAACGCGACAGCGCCCCCGTGACATAGGTGAGCCCTACCGGCACCCCGTTCACTTGCTCGACGGCCGCGTTGAGCATGCCCATGGCGATAATCGCCGCTAACAGGGCGGGCAAGGTCTCGGCCCATGGCAGCAGCGCCGCACCGCAGAGCAGCGCGGCGATGCTCAGTAATAAGGGCAGCGCGCGACGCTTGCTTACGCGGCTGACAACCACGCCCAAGGCATTGCCGACGATGAAGGTGGCAATCAGCAACAGCAACCGCCCGGTAAGGCCAAGGTCGCCCGCACTGATCGCAACCGCCAGGCGCGTGGTGTTGCCGCTCATGAACGAGACAAAATCGCCGCTGGCCATGAAACCAATGGCATCGGTCATGCCTGCCAATACCGACAAACCGGCCACCAGCATTAAGCCCACACGCCCACGCCAGCGCTGTCGATGGGCGAGCGCGGCGTTGGTGTAAGGCTTGGCGGGCGAAGGCAGCATAGGGCTTTCCAGTGAAGTTATTCGGCCACTACCCTAGGGCGCTTTGCGTGTGCGCGCAATCACCTCACACCGGCTCCAGGCGCCAGCCCGTGCTATGCCAGCTCAAGTAATGGCTGGGCTCGGTCGCCTGTAGGAAGGCTTCATCGTGGGACACCACCAGCAATGCCCCGGTAAAACCTTTCAAGGCCTGTTCAAACGCACTCACCGTCTCCAGGTCGAGGTGGTTGGTCGGCTCATCCAGCAGCAACAGTTGCGCCGGCACGCCGCGCCACAAAGCGATCGCCATCGCCGCTTTCAACCGCTCGCCACCGCTGAGTTGGCCTGCCGGCTGGGTCACCCGCGAGGCATCCAGTTGCAGCAAGGCCAGGCGCGTGCGCAGTTCGGCTTCGACCAGCGGCGTGTCGAGCAGGTTGAGCTGTTCGACGACAGTGCGCTGGTCATCCAGCAGCGTCAGGTGCTGATCGATATACGCGCAGGACAGCGCCACCGTGCACGTCCCACTGGGCGCTTGCCATTGCCCGGCAAGCAGCTTGAGCAAGGTGGATTTGCCGCAACCGTTCGGCCCGCGCACAGCCACCCGCATGGGGCCGATCAGGTCAAGCGTCAGAAAGGTGGAAGGTGCCTGCGGATCCAGCCAGGGCAACTGTGCCTGTTGCAGGCTCAGAACCTGGCGGCCGTTGGGCACCGCCGCACCCGGCAAGGCCAACAAGGTCGGCGTCTCATCCACCACGCGCTCGTAAGCTTGGCGCACCTGCGCATTGAGGGTGTCTTTTTGATCATGATGGGCGCTGCCCAGAGTGCTGACGATTTGCGTGGCCGCGCTTTTCCATCGTGCCTTGGTAAACCGGTCGACGTTGGCGGTCGCTGCATATTGGCGTGCACGCGCCGCATTGCGCTGCAGGTTGTCATGATCTTTTTGCAAGCGTCGGCGTTCGCGGCTGCGCTGTTCGCGGGCGTGTTCCCACGCCGCGATAGCCGCCTGCCGTTGTGTGTCGCGTTGCTGAAGATAGGCATCGTAGTTGCCGCCATACACCTGCGCACCCAGGGGCGACAGTTCGATGATCCGGCCCATGGCGTTGAGCAATTGGCGATCGTGGCTGACCACCACCAGGCCACCGCGCCATTGCGCGAATTGCTGCAGCAGCCAAACGCGCCCGAGGCTGTCGAGGTGGTTGCTGGGTTCGTCGAGGATCAGTAACGGCGGCGCCGCCAACAATGCGCCGATCAGCGCCACCTTGGCCAATTGGCCACCACTGAGCCGGTCGACCCGGGAAGTCGCGCTGAGCGAGGGCAGTCCCGCCGTATCCAGGGCCACGCGCAGGCGTTCGGCGAGGTCCCAGCGATCATCAATCAGTTCAAGATCACCGGCCACTCCTGTGCCCTGGGCCATGCGTGCAAGGGCGGCCAGGCACTGGGCGGTGCCGGTGATATCGGCGACGGTCGCACCCGGCCGCACCACCACGGTCTGGGGCACGTAAGCCACCTGGGCCGGTGCGTTCAGCGTACCGGAGGAGGGTCGCAGGATGCCGGCGATCAGTTGCGCGAGGATACTTTTGCCGCGCCCGTTGCGACCGACGATGCCGGTCGGCGTGTGGTCGATGGACAAGGTGAGGTCTTCCAGCAAGGTTTCGCCATTGGCGAACTGGAAAGACAGGTGTTGCAGGGAGACCAGTACGGGCAGCCGGTTGACGTGAGTCATCAGCACCTCCAGGAAAATGTCGAACAGGCCAACAAGCGCGCCAGGCGGGCTTGTTGCAGATACATTTTGGAAGGCTTAGTTGTTCACGTCGGCGATCGTCCCGCGATTCAGAAGGGAGGCGGAGGCTAACCCACCTTGGCTTGCCCGGGCAAGTCGGCGGCCAGTTGTTCAAGGAACATGGCCAGGGCGACTTCTTCGGCTTTCAGCCCCTTGCGCACCCGTGGCTTGGGCAGTTTCGACAACTCACCCAGGCTGAAATGCTCCAGCACCGCCGGGTGGATATAGCACTTGCGACACACCGCCGGCGTATTCCCCAACTGCCGGGCGACGTCCTTGACCATGGTCACCACGTGCCGTTTGGCATCGGACTCCGGCTGCCACGCCAACTCGCGCAACACCGCCAGCGCCATGGCCGTGCCGGCCCAGGTGCGGTAGTCCTTGGCGGTGAAATCTTCGCCGGTCAGGCTATGCAGGTAAGCATTGACGTCCTGGGAGCTGACGGTATGGCGCTGACCGTCCTCGTCCAGGTACTGGAACAGGTTCTGCCCCGGCAACTCCATGCACCGCTTGACCACACTGGCCAGGCGCCGGTCCTTGACGCTGATCTGATGCTCTACGCCGCTTTTGCCGCGAAACTGGAATTTTATCTCGCTGCCCTTGATGTCCACATGGCGGTTGCGCAGGGTGGTCAGGCCGTAGGATTTATTGTCACGGGCGTACTGAGTATTGCCGACACGGATCAGCGTGGCATCGAGCAACATCACCACCGTGGCCAGCACCTTTTCGCGGGTGAAGCCGGGTTCGGCGATCTGGGCTTCCAGCTGTTTGCGCAACTTGGGCAGGGCGCTGCCGAATGCCTGCAGCCGCGCGTACTTGTCGCTGTCGCGCACTTCGCGCCAACGCGTGTGGTAACGGTACTGCTTGCGGCCACGGGCGTCGCGGCCAGTGGCTTGCAGGTGCCCCTGCGGGTCGGCGCAGATCCACACATCGGTGTAGGCGGGCGGTACCGCCAGGGCATTCAGGCGCTTGATCTCATCGGCATCGGTGATGCGCTCGCCGTCGGGGCCGAAATATTGGAACTTACCGCGCATTTTTTTGCGGCGGATGCCGGGTTGGGTGTCGTCAACGTAATGCAGGTCGCGGGGCAGAGCGACGGGCGGCGAAGAGTCGGGCATGGTGCAGGTTCCTTGGCAATGGATCAGGCCGGTATGTCTGATTGACCGCGTCGCCCTGCGGTCGTGCCAAATGGTTTAGGCCAGCACCGCCACCGCCTTGATTTGCGCCCACAGCGCCTGGCCCGGCTGCACTTGCAGTTGGTCCCGCGAGAACCGCGTGATGCGCGCCAGCAACGGCGTGCCACCGGCATCCAGGCGCACCAGTACATGGGCGCTGTTATCCGCGGCAACGTCCTGGATGACCGTCACCGGCAGGCGATTGAGGATGCTGCTGTGTTCCTGCGCCTGGTGGCTGAGGCTGACGTCCCGCGCCTGAATTTTTACCCGCAGCTGTTTGCCCACGGCCATCGGCGTGTGGGCCACGCGTATCTGCAGCGGGCAATCGGGCAATTGCAGGGTGAGCAACTGATAGTGATCGTCGTAGGCGATCACGCTGCCCGTGACCACCACACCGGCATCGTCGCCTCGTGCCAGGGGCAGATCGAGCCGCGCCAGGGTTTCGCCGATGGGCCCGCTGGCCAGGACCTTGCCGTCGCCGAGCAGGACAAGGTGGTCGGCCAGCCGCGCCACTTCGTCCTGGGCATGGCTGACGTACAGCACCGGGATATCCAGCTCGTCGTGCAGGCGTTCGAGATAGGGCAGGATTTCATTTTTGCGCTGGCTGTCGAGGGCCGCCAGGGGTTCATCCATCAGCAGCAATCGGGGGCTGGTGAGCAACGCGCGTGCGATGCCGACGCGCTGGCGCTCACCGCCGGACAGATGCTGCGGATTGCGCTCAAGCAGGTGCGCGATGCCCAGTAACTCAGTGGCGTGGGCCATCTCCACACGCCGCTGCAAACGCGGGATGCGCTTGAGGCCGAACGCCAGGTTGGCCAGCACCGACAGATGAGGGAACAGGCTCGCCTCCTGGAAGACATAACCCAAGGCGCGTTTATGCGGCGCCACGAACCGCCCGTTACGGCTGTCTTGCCAGACTTCATCGTTGATCTGCACAAATCCGTCTTCGGCGCGCTCCAAGCCAGCGATACAGCGCAGGCAGGTGGTTTTGCCGGAGCCCGATGGGCCGTAGAGGGCGGTCACGCCACGGCCGGGAAGTTGCAGCTCCACGTCCAGTGCGAAGCCGGAGTATTTCAAGTGCAGACGTACTTCAATCATCGCGCTCAACTCCAGCCCATGTTGGTTTTACGGCTGGAGTAGAGCGCCAGCAGCACGAGGAATGCGAACACCACCATCGCGCCGGCCAGCCAATGGGCCTGGGCATATTCCATGGCTTCGACGTGGTCGTAGATCTGCACCGAAACCACCCGGGTCTTGTCCGGGATATTGCCGCCGATCATCAGCACCACGCCGAACTCGCCGACGGTGTGGGCGAAGCCGAGAATCGACGCCGTAATGAAGCCCGGGCGTGCCAGCGGCAGGATCACCGTGAAAAAAGTGTTCCAAGGACCGGCGCGCAAGGTCGCGGCCACTTCCAGCGGGCGCGTGCCGATGGCTGAGAAGGCGTTCTGCAGCGGTTGCACGACGAAGGGCATGGAGTAGATCACCGACCCTATCACCAGCCCGGCGAAGCTGAAAGTCAGGGTGCCCAGGCCGAGCCATTGGGTGAACTGGCCGAAGTAGCCATGGGGGCCCATGGACAACAGCAGGTAAAAACCGATGACCGTCGGCGGCAACACCAATGGCAACGCAACCACGGCCCCCACCGGGCCGCGCCACCAGGAACGGGTGCGCGACAGCCACAGGGCGATCGGCGTACCGATCACCAACAGGATCACAGTGGTCAGCGACGCCAGTTTGACCGTCAACCAGATCGCGGAAAAATCGGCGCTCGTCAGCGGCATTTACAGCGCGTAACCGTAGGACTTGATCACCGCAGCGGCCTTCGGCCCTTTCAGGTAGTCAACCAGTGCCTTGGCGGCAGCACTGTCCTTGCCTTTATTGAGAATTACAGCGTCTTGTTTGATCGGGTCATGCAAGGACGACGGCACGATCCACGCCGAGCCGCTGGACACCTTGCCGTCCTTATAGATCTGCGACAACGCCACAAAGCCCAACTCGGCGTTACCCGTGGAGACGAATTGATAGGCCTGGGTGATGTTCTGACCTTCGACGAGCTTGTCCTTGACCTTGTCGATCAAGCCTTCCCTGGCCAGCACCTGGGTGGCTGCCAGGCCGTAGGGTGCGGCTTTCGGGTTGGCAATGGACAGGTGCTTGAATGCATTCTGTTTGAGCACGTCGCCATTGGCATCCACGTAGCCTTCTTTGGCCGACCACAGGGCCAAGGTGCCGACCGCGTAGGTAAAGCGCGAACCCTTGACGGTATCGCCTTCGGCCTCGAGTTTTTGTGGGGTGGTGTCGTCGGCACTGAGGAACACTTCGAACGGCGCGCCGTTCTTGATCTGGGTATAGAACTGCCCGGTCGCCCCGTAGGCCGCGATCAGCGTGTGACCGGTGTCTTTTTCGAAGTCGGCGGCAATGGCCTGGATCGGCGCGGTAAAGTTCGCGGCCACGGCGACTTGCACCTCATCGGCATGCGCCGAACCCAAGGCAAAGGCGGCAAGCAGGGGGGCCAGGCGTGAGGCGCGGATCAACATTAAACAACTCCTTGAGGATGTACGGCTGGGTATCGCTATGTAGGAGAATATATAGCGGTTGCCTGCTGCCGGTACAGTGCCGCGTTGTTCCAAGCGCTAACGCTGCCGTTGCAGTTTGGCCAAGGTCTGCGCTGCCAGATGGCGGGTCAGGTCATAAGTTGAGTGTTCATTACACAGGCGCAAGGCCTGGCCTGCCCACAGGTTGCTGAAGCCGGCTTCGTCCTTGGCCTTAAGCGGCATCAACGCGCCACCGGCCCGTGGAAACGCCGGCGCAGCGGGGTTGATCGCGCCCAACTCACGCATCACCCGATTGACAATGCCCCGCGCCGGACGCCCGGTGAACAGATTGGTGAGGGCTGTTTCGCTGGCCTGGGCATGTCGCAACGCATGGTGATGGGCAGCGCTGACGCTGGCTTCAGGGGTGAACAGATACGCGGTGCCGACCTGCACCGCCGAGGCACCCAAGGCAAAGGCCGCGACCATTGCGCGCGAATCGGCGATACCACCAGCCGCGATCACCGGCACGCTGACGGCGTCGACGATTTGCGGCAGCAGCGCCATCAAGCCGATCTGGCTGTTGAGGTCGTCGCTGAGAAACATCCCCCGGTGCCCACCGGCTTCAATGCCCATTGCAATCACGGCGTCACAACCGTTTTCTTCCAGCCAGACCGCTTCCTCCACCGTTGTAGCCGATGACAACACTTTGGCGCCGGTGGCTTTTACCCGGGCCAGCAAGGATTTTTCCGGCAGTCCAAAGTGAAAACTGACGACTTCAGGGCGGAAGGTTTCAACCACTTCACACGCCGCTTCGTTGAAGGGCGCACGATTGGATACTGGCGTTGGCGCATCAAAATCGGCGCCCAGTTCGCGGTAGTAGGGCGCAAGCAATGCTTTCCAGCCGCGGTCGCGCGCTTCGTCCGCCTCGGGCGCCTGATGGCAGAAAAAGTTGACATTGAGCGGGCGGACGCCGGCTTGCCGAATGACGGTCAACGCCTCGCGCAGTTGCTCGATGCTCAGCGCCGCCGCAGGCATGGAACCCAGCGCACCGGCCTGACAGGCGGCGATCACCATGGCGGTAGTGGTCGCTCCCGCCATCGGGGCCTGGATGATGGGCAGGTCGATGCCCAGCAGATCGATAATGCGCGTGTCTGGCCAGGTGCTCATGGGGTGCGTCTCCAGCTTCAGTAAGGCGTTGCGCTGTTTTAGCAGGCCCCCTGGCGCCCGGCCAGTCTGTTTTATTCACTGGACGGGGGCGGTGCGTTGTGCAGCGGGTTAACGGGCGAAGCTTGCGGTCAAATCAGCCGGCGGTGCGAAAGGTCAGGTTGATGCGTTGCGGCCCCATGATCGGGTGAACGCCTTCTCGGACTGGCATCACCCCGTGGTAACGCAGGCGATCCACGCCGCCCCAGACCACCACATCACCGTGGAACAGCGAAATCTTTTGCGCCTTGTCACTGCGCTGGTGACCACCGAACAGAAAAATCGCCGGCAGACCGAGGGACACCGAGACCACCGGTGCATCGTAACGCCGCTCGTTCTTGTCTTGGTGCAGGGACATTTTTGCGCCGGGCACATAGCGGTTGATCAGGCAGGCATCCGGTGAGAAATCGGGGAAGCCCGCCGCGTTTGCCGCCGATATCGCCAGTTCGCGCAACACGTCGGGCATTGGCGGCCAAGGTTGCTGGCTACGCGGATCGAGCGGGCTGTAACGATAGCCGGACGTGTCGGTGGTCCAGCCCAGCTTGCCGCAACTGCTCAGCGCGGCCGACATGGTAAAGCCGCCGGGCGTAACCATCTGCCGAAACGGCGATTGGGCCAGGATACGCCGCAACTCTGGCAGTAAACGCTCAACCCAGGGCAGGGCGTAGCCTCCCAGAACATAAGACTCTTCGCCAATCTTCTCGCGCCTTGCGGGCTGTTGCAGGGCGTCGTCGGCAAACAGGTCAGCAGGAGGGCCCGGCATGGCTTACAGCGCCTTGCTCACGTTGATGTCAGTAATTTCGTCGCTCGCATCGTGGATTTTCGCCAGGGCTTGCTTGGCTTCCTCAACGCTATTGCTGGTCAACTGGGCAAATTCGAAGCGACGTTCGCCGTTGAGCTTGTACTTGATGACGTATTTGGTCGTGGTGGTCACAGCTTTTTTCCTTGCGGTGTTCGGGGTCAGCTCAGCTTGGTGCCGGTGCGACGAACGATGCGAATCTTGTGGGACAACGCGGGCTTGCGGGTAACGCTGATGGCGCGGCGCGTGACCACATCTAGGGTAATGTTCCAGAAACCAGTGCTGGGTGCGGTGATTTTTGCCGGGAATGTGTCGAATGCCCCACCGTGGTAGGTATGGCGACCGCCGTTCTTGAAGCTGCGAAAATTCGCGTCGCTCATGAGACGAATATTACAGGTCTGCGAGCATTCGATGACGACAATGTCTCCCTCGTTGAGGTGCTCACGTTGATGGATAAATTTCATGGGGTGTCTCCAGAAGGGCTTTTTCTGAAAAATCAGAACGATACGTAGGATAAGATGGAGTTTATCAGCCCCAGCGCGTTTATTATCGGGTCGTCGTCGACGACTTCGACAATTTAAAACAGTTATTTACCGAGTTTTCAGAGATAAATCCTACATCGGCGGGAGAAATCTCCTGCGCCCGCTGTCGTAGGGTCTTTATCGGAGGTTTTAGTATGAAGTGGAGTGTGTTGGTGCTGGCCTTGGCGATAGGTGGCTGTGCTTCGGTTGCAGATATCAAGCAGACCCCACCTACGTTGGTGGTCATTTCCGGGAAAAAACCGCAGGAATATGCTGCGTGCGTAGTGCGCAAATTGGAGGCGACACGTCGTCCACCGCAGATCGAGCGCCATAAAGAGGGTTTTCAAGTGATCGTGCCGCAGAAGTTCTCGGCCGATCCATCGGCGATCTTCGAAATCGAGGATCGCTCCAGCGGTAGCAGCATCAAGCTTTATGAAAGCATGTCCAACGTGCCGATTCGGCCGGGCGATGTGAAGAAAGCCGGGGAAGATTGCATTTCCGGTTAAGCCAAGGCGAATCCCACGCACTGACCCGATAAAAGCCCCACCCTGTAGGCACGAGCACCTTCGCTCCTACAGGGTGGGGCTTTTTTTTGGCTGTTTCGGGGTGTTGTGACGCTGGGTTAATTCCCATACTATCTGCATGGTTATGCTTTTTATGCCTAAGCTTATAACCATAAAGATGGAGCTGTGATGAAGTCTCTGGAACGAGCACTGGTGGGAAGCGCGTTATGGCTGCTGTTGGGTAATGCCTTCGCGCTCGACGGCAACACAATTTATACCGAGGGCGGCTCTCAGCCCGGCGCCATGCCGTGTGTGGCGTGTCATGGCGCCGATGGGCTGGGGCTTGCGGCGGCAGGTTTCCCCAGGTTGGCGGGGTTGCCCGCACAATACGTGCGCAGGCAATTGTCGGACTTTGCCAGTGGGGCGCGAAGTAATCCGGTGATGCAGCCGTTGGCAAAGGCGCTCACCGACGCCGAAATCGCCGCGCTAAGCGAGGCTGTGGCCGCGATGCCAGCCCCTTTAACCGCCAGGATGCCCCGCAGCGAAATGCCTGCCAACCCGATACAGAAACTGGTCCTGCAAGGAGCGTGGGAGCGGCAGATTCCCGCGTGCGTCAGTTGTCATGGCCCTTCCGGTGTCGGTGTGGGGGACGCATTCCCGCCGTTGGCCGGCCAGCCGGCGGCGTACCTGGCCGCGCAATTGGGCGCCTGGCAGAACGGCGCACGGCGCGACGATCCCAATGACCTGATGGGGCACATCGCCAAATCCCTGACCCCGGATGAGGTGCAGGGCGTGGCCCAGTACTTCGCCTCATTACCGCTGGAGGCCAAGCCATGAAGGCGCTCATGTTGATGGGGATGTTGATGGCAGTGCCCGCCTATGCCACGCCGATCGCCATGGAAGACCAATCCCAATTGCAGGCCGCTGCGCACCCCAATGCCCCTGCCTTTCAACCCCCTCAGGAAAGCGAACTGCCGGACAATGCCTACGGCAAGCTGGTCAGGCAGGGGTATGGTTTGTTCGTCGACACCAAGCGCCTGGCGCCGCAATTTGTCGGTAACGGGCTCAACTGCAGCAATTGCCATCTGGATCAAGGCCGCATGGCCAACTCGGCGCCATTGTGGGGTGCGTACCCGATGTACCCGGCTTATCGCAAGAAGAATGACAAGGTCAATACCTTTGCCGAACGCTTGCAGGGCTGCTTCCAGTTCAGTATGAACGGCGGTACCCCTCCGGCGGCGGACAGTCCCGAAATCACCGCGCTGTCGGTGTATGCCTACTGGCTCTCCAGCAAAGCGCCCTTGGGGGTTGAATTACCCGGGCGCGGCTATCCCGAGGTGGCGCAACCGGCTAAAGGCTACGACCTGGCCCAGGGCGCGCAGGTGTACAACGGGCAATGCGCGGTGTGCCATGGCGTTGAAGGGCAGGGGCAGAAGGTGGGCGAGGGTTATGTCATGCCGCCGTTATGGGGTAAGGATTCCTACAATTGGGGCGCCGGTATGCACAGGATCAACACGGCGGCGTCCTTCATCAAGCACAACATGCCGTTGGGCAAGGTCGGCAGCTTGAGCGATCAGCAGGCATGGGATGTCGCGGCGTACATCAACAGCCACGAGCGGCCCCAGGATCCGAGGCTGGTCGAGGGATCGATAGAGAAGACCCGCATCAAGTTTCACGCCAATGATGGCGTCAATCTCTATGGCCAGACGGTAGATGGCGTGTTGATCGGGCAAGGCATCCGGTAAACTGTCGGTCACCGCCTACAAAAATGCCGCTCAAACCCCTGGGCCTGAGCGGCATGCCCTGCCTGGAACGCCCATTATGAAGCGAGAACACGTTAAAGCCCGCCATGCTGAAGGTCAGATCACGGCGACCCACGTCATCCAGAACCCCGCCGACCTGGGCGAGTGGATCGTCTTTTTCAAGAAGAGTGACGGCCGCAGTTACTTCCTGGTGGATGATCAGGATGAGGTCGAGTCATTTCCGCGCCTGGATGACTTGATTGAGATCCTGCGCAGCCTTGGGATCAAGTTCGCCGAAGTTCATCTGTAGTGCTACGGCTTACTTGCACACCACCACTACGCTGCGGCTTTTGAAATTGCCCACGTCCTTGCCCAGTGTCTGTTCGCTTTCCTTGAGTGATGGGGTGCCGTCGGTGCCGACGATACGGTAGCCAGTCCCTGCGCACGAGGCGTCAGCTTTCTCATAGCAACTGGCCCACGAGTTGGCTTCGCCCGAGCAGTCAATGGTCAGGCCTTGTTCACCATTTTTCAGGTAGGTGTCCGACGTGGTGGTGCAGCCAGCCAGCGCCAATACCGCAGTGAGTGCCAGGATCTTGTTCATAGAGAGTCGTCTTCGAAGGTGTTGAGGGGAGCGCTGACACTATTGTGGGGCGTTGGCGGAAGATTATAGCGAACTGCCATCTAGGTACAGCCAAACACAAAAAAGCCCCGCTTGGCGGGGCTTTTGATGCAAGGCAACGTGGATTATTTGCCTTTTGGCCGCTTGCTCGACGCATGACCTGCTTCATCCACAAACACTTCGGCTACCGCAATCGCCATGGCTTCGGTCTCGAAAACGCCTGCGACGCTGTCGCCATGGAAGTTGATCAGGTGCCAGCCGTCCGTACGTTGGGTGATCAGGTAGCCGTTTACGCCTTTTGGTTCTGACATCTAATTAGCAATCTCGTAAGCTGATTCAAGGGTGCAATGATAGCCGCAAATACTCCGGGTTTGCCCAAGTAATTCAAGCCCGGTGCCGGACGCCGAAAAGCGTGCTACAAAGGGTGCAGCCCTTGGAAACATCAACCCCCAAGCGCCGGTCAGTCTGCCTGTTGAAAGATCAGCGGAACTTACGCCGACATTTTTTCTCTATGATGACATCGCGGCGCCAGCAGGACCCATTGTAAGGTGACTGCGGCCTCATTAGACTGCGCCGAATTCCGTACGCACAGCCCTTTGTAAGGACTCATATGATCAAGAAATGCTTGTTCCCAGCAGCCGGTTACGGCACTCGCTTCCTGCCAGCGACCAAAGCCATGCCCAAAGAGATGCTGCCGGTGGTGAACAAGCCACTGATTCAGTACGGCGTCGAAGAGGCACTGGATGCCGGCTTGAATGAAATCTCCATCGTGACCGGCCGTGGCAAGCGCGCGCTGGAAGACCACTTCGACATCAGCTATGAGCTGGAAAACCAGATCAAGGGCACCGACAAGGAAAAATACCTGGTCGGTATCCGCAAGCTGCTCGACGAATGCTCGTTCTCCTACACCCGTCAGACCCAGATGAAAGGCCTCGGCCACGCCATCCTCACCGGTCGTCCGCTGATCGGTGACGAACCGTTCGCCGTGGTACTGGCCGATGACCTGTGCGTGAACCTGGAAGGCGACGGTGTGCTGACCCAGATGGTCAAGCTCTACCAGAAATACCGCTGCACCATCGTTGCAGTGATGGAAGTCAACCCGACAGAAACCAACAAGTACGGCGTGATTGCCGGTGACGACATTGGTGATGGCCTGATCCGCGTGCGTGACATGGTCGAAAAACCTGCGCCGGAAGATGCACCGTCTAACCTGGCGATCATCGGCCGTTACATCCTGACCCCGGACATCTTCAAGCTGATCGAAGAAACCGAGCCAGGCAAAGGCGGCGAGATCCAGATCACCGACGCCCTGCTCAAGCAAGCCAAAGACGGTTGCGTGATTGCCTACAAGTTCAAAGGCCAGCGTTTCGACTGCGGCGGCGCTGAAGGCTACATCGAAGCTACCAACTTCTGCTACGAGCACTTCTACAAGACTGGCAAGGCTTACTGATTTTAGCGTTGCTCATCTGTTTCAAGTGAAAGCCACCTTCGGGTGGCTTTTTCGTTTTTCAGCCCCATGTAAGTCGGTATGCTGATGGCCTGCCGAGGAGAATGAAATGGCCTACGATTTTGACCTGTATGTAATTGGCGCCGGTTCCGGCGGTGTTCGCGCGGCGCGCTTTGCCGCCGGATTTGGCGCCAAGGTGGCCGTGGCGGAAAGCCGCTACCTGGGCGGTACCTGTGTGAATGTGGGTTGCGTGCCAAAGAAGCTGTTGGTGTACGGCGCGCACTTTGCCGAAGACTTCGAACAGGCCAGCGGTTTTGGCTGGTCGTTGGGTGAAGCGAACTTTGACTGGGCGACCCTGATCGCCAACAAAGACCGCGAGATCAACCGTCTCAACGACATCTATCGCAATTTGCTGGTCAACAGCGGCGTGACCCTGCACGAAGGGCATGCGCGCGTGGTTGATCCCCATCAGGTGGAAATCAACGGCCAGCGCTTCACCGCCAAACATATCCTGATCGCCACGGGCGGCTGGCCGCAGATCCCTGAGATTCCAGGGCGTGAGCACGCCATCGGCTCGAACGAAGCGTTCTTCCTGAAAGAGCTGCCAAAGCGCGTACTGGTGGTGGGCGGTGGTTATATCGCCGTTGAGTTCGCAGGCATTTTCCATGGCCTGGGCGCACGGACCTCGTTGCTGTACCGCGGCGACCTGTTCCTGCGCGGGTTCGATGGCGCGGTGCGCAAGCATTTGCAGGAAGAGCTGACCAAGCGCGGCCTCGACCTGCAATTCAATGCCGATATCGAGCGCATCGACAAGCAAGCCGATGGCAGCCTCAAGGCCACCTTGAAAGACGGTCGCGTGCTGGAAGCCGATTGTGTGTTCTACGCCACCGGCCGCCGGCCGATGCTGGACAACCTGGGCCTGGAAAACACCGGTGTCACACTCGACGA
Organism: Pseudomonas sp. R4-35-07; assembly: GCF_003852235.1. NCBI lineage: Bacteria > Pseudomonadati > Pseudomonadota > Gammaproteobacteria > Pseudomonadales > Pseudomonadaceae > Pseudomonas > Pseudomonas sp. R4-35-07. The sequence continues at coordinate 3,118,718 of NZ_CP027732.1, read as the reverse complement.
GCGTGGCTTTGTCAGCGTAGATGATCTGTATCAGACCGCCGAGCCGTCGATCCTGGCCATTGGTGATGTGATCGGCCGCGTGCAATTGACGCCCGTGGCCCTGGCCGAAGGCATGGCGGTGGCGCGTCGCCTGTTCAAACCCGAGCAATACCGCGCGGTGGATTACGCGATGATCCCAACGGCTGTGTTCAGCCTGCCGAACATCGGTACGGTGGGCCTCACGGAAGAAGAGGCGAAGAAGAACGGCCACAAGGTGCAGATCTTCGAAAGCCGTTTCCGGCCCATGAAGCTGACCCTGACGGACTGCCAGGAAAAGACCCTGATGAAGCTGGTGGTCGACGCCGACACCGACAAAGTGCTGGGCTGCCACATGGTTGGGCCCGACGCCGGCGAGATCGTGCAGGGCCTGGCGATCGCGCTCAAGGCAGGCGCGACCAAACAGCATTTCGACGAGACCATTGGCGTGCATCCGACGGCGGCGGAAGAGTTCGTCACCATGCGCACGCCTGTGGAGAGCTGATCAGGACTCGGGCGTTGCCTCTGGCGTCGTTGCAACGACGGCGGCCAGGCGCAACGCTTCAATGCTGGCCTGGGCCTTGATCAGGTCCAGTTCCAGCGCCTTGTTGGCCTGTTGATGTTCGGTCAGCGCGTCCTTTCGTGACTGACTTTCCAGCAGCGCAACCCGCAGGCGCTCTTGAAGCAGCGTGCGCTCGCTGTCGACCTGGCTAATCCTCTCGTTCAATTCGAGCCGCAGCGCCTGGTCTTTGCGTACCTGCTCCTGCAGTGCGCTCAGCGCCTTGGCAGTCACCCGATGCTCGATCAACACGCGTTCATTGTCTCGATGCAACTGAGTGATTTCATCCTGACGCACCAGTGCACTCTGCTGGGTCTGGCGCAGTTCGGCCTGTACCTGCTGCAACTGGCCTTCATGGCGGCGCTGCTCCTGCTCACGCTGCTCCTTGACGGCATTGCGGTAGTGCTCAAGCGCATCGCGGGCGTGGAGGTGTTTGTCTTCCAGGGAGCGAATCTGCTCGTCCTTGTCGTTGATCCTCAGTTCGTAATCGCTGCATGCCTGGCTTAGCCCGGCATTACGCGTTTGCTCGGCCTGCAGGCTGGTGCTGGCGGTGTGCAGGGCGGCGCTTTCCTCAGCGAGGGCGGCGGCCTGGATATCGAACTGCTGTTGCAACTGGTGATGGGCCTCCTGCAGGGCTTCAAGCTGAGTGAGGAGGGCGCTTTTCTGCTGTTCGAACTGCGCCAGGGCGAGGTCGATGGGTTCCTGAGCCTTCTCCTTCAGGCGTTGTGCGAGGCGTGCCACCAATTCACCCAGCTCATCGTCGATAGGCGCTTCGGTGATGGTTTGCCGGGTTTCGCTTTCGTCCAGCTCCTTCAAATAACGATGAATCGTGGTTTTCGAGCCGGTATTGCCCATCTCGATGCGTACAGCATCAATGCTGGGGTTTTCACCGCGGGCGAGGATTGCCAGGCGTGCCGTTTGAACTACTGCTTTGTTTATGCCGCCGCGTGCCATGGGGTCTCCATCGATTTCGTACTGTGGTACATGATATGTATATACATACTGTATCACGACTGAAAAACTCTTTGAATTCATTATTTAACAGATGGGATATTGGCGTATTATCCCGTGTCACACGCATTTTCAACGTCGATACAGGCGTTCGCAGTACGAATGGGCCCTGTCATGAGTGATCTCGACCGTTACCTCAATGCCGCTACCCGCGATAACACCCGCCGTAGCTACCGCGCGGCCATCGAGCATTTCGAAGTCAGTTGGGGTGGGTTCCTGCCGGCCACCAGCGACAGCGTGGCGCGCTATCTGGTGGCGCATGCGGGCGTGCTGGCCGTGAACACCTTGAAGTTGCGGCTCTCGGCCTTGGCGCAGTGGCACACCAGTCAGGGGTTTGCCGACCCGACCAAGGCGCCGGTGGTGCGCAAGGTGCTCAAGGGCATCCGCGCCGTGCACCCGGCGCAGGAGCGGCAAGCGCAGCCATTGCAGCTCGCGCATCTGGAGCAGGTGGTTGCATCGCTTGAGAATGACGCCAGGCAAGCCGCCGAAAACCAGGATCAGCCCGGCTTGCTGCGTGCCAAACGCGACACGGCGCTGATCCTGTTGGGCTTCTGGCGCGGCTTTCGCAGCGATGAGCTGTGTCGCTTGAGCATCGAGCATGTCCAGGCAGTGCCTGGGGCCGGCATCAGCCTGTACTTGCCGCGCAGCAAAAGTGACCGCGATAACCTCGGCAAGACCTACCACACCCCCGCGCTGTTGCGCTTGTGCCCGGTACAGGCTTATAGCGAATGGCTCAGTGCCTCGGCATTGGTACGTGGCCCGGTGTTTCGCGGGATCGATCGCTGGGGCAATCTGGGGGAGGAGGGGCTGCACCCCAACAGCGTGATCCCCTTATTGCGTCAAGCCCTGGAGCGCGCAGGCATCCCCGCCGAGCAGTACACCAGCCACTCCCTGCGACGTGGCTTCGCTACCTGGGCCCATCGCAGCGGCTGGGATTTGAAGTCATTGATGAGTTACGTCGGCTGGAGCGACATGAAATCGGCCATGCGCTATGTTGAAGCGACGCCCTTTCTCGGCATGACGCTGGCGACTCAACCGCTGCTGTGAGATTTCTTCTATTAATACAGCCGCCTGATAGGGAAAACCAATCGTCAGCATCAGGTTTGCCAATGAGCCATCGTCGGTCGGAGTGGGTAGGATTCACCTCATCAACTTCTTAACCCCTGACGGAGAGTCAACGATGCCTATCATCAACAGCCAAGTAAAACCGTTTAAAGCCACCGCTTTCAAAAACGGCAGCTTCGTCGATGTGACCGACGCTGACCTGAAAGGCAAGTGGTCCGTAGTGTTCTTCTACCCAGCCGACTTCACCTTCGTTTGCCCGACTGAACTGGAAGACCTGGCTGACAACTATGCCGAATTCCAGAAACTGGGCGTCGAAATCTACAGCGTGTCCACCGACACCCACTTTGCCCACGCTGCCTGGCACAACACCTCGCCAGCCATCGGCAAGATCCAGTACACCATGATCGGCGACCCAACCCTGACCATCTCCCGCAATTTCGACGTGCTGATCGAAGAAGCTGGCCTGGCAGACCGCGGTACCTTCGTGATCAACCCGGAAGGCCAGATCAAGATCGTTGAACTGAACGACGGCGGTGTTGGCCGTGACGCTTCCGAGCTGCTGCGCAAGATCAAGGCTGCTCAGTATGTCGCTGCCCACCCAGGCGAAGTCTGCCCAGCCAAGTGGAAAGAAGGCGAGGCCACTCTGGCTCCGTCCCTTGACCTGGTCGGCAAGATCTAAGTCTGTGAAGTCCCAAGGGCGGGTAACCGCACCTACCCAGTAAGCTGCAACCGCCCTCAAAAAACGCCCGGGCGAGATTCGTTCGGGCGTTTTTTTATACCAGAATTAAAGGAAATCGCCCGTATGTTGGACGCCAATCTTAAAGCTCAGTTGAAATCTTACCTGGAGCGGGTCACCCAGCCGATCGAGATCGTCGCCTCCCTCGACGACGGTGCGAAATCCCAGGAAATGCTCGCTCTTTTGCAGGACGTAGCCAGCCTCACTACGCTGATTACCCTGAACACCGATGGCAATGATGCGCGCAAGCCGTCGTTCTCCATCAACCGCCCGGGTGCCGATATCAGCCTGCGTTTCGCCGGCATCCCCATGGGCCATGAATTCACGTCCTTGGTGTTGGCCCTGTTGCAAGTCGGTGGCCACCCGTCGAAGGCCAGTGTCGAAGTGATCGAACAGATCCGTGCGCTGAAAGGCGAGTTCAGCTTCGAGACGTACTTCTCGCTGTCGTGCCAGAACTGCCCGGACGTGGTCCAGGCGCTGAACCTGATGGCGGTGCTTAATCCCAATATCCGCCACGTGGCCATCGACGGCGCGCTGTTCCAGGCCGAAGTCGATGAGCGTCAGATCATGGCAGTGCCCAGTGTCTACCTCAACGGTGTGAACTTCGGCCAGGGCCGCATGGGCCTGGAAGAAATCCTCGCCAAGCTCGACACCAGCGGCATCGAAAAAGCGGCTGAGAAAATCAGTGCCAAGGATGCTTTTGATGTACTGGTTGTCGGCGGTGGCCCGGCGGGCTCGTCGGCCGCGATCTACGCTGCACGCAAAGGCATCCGTACCGGCGTGGCCGCCGAGCGTTTTGGTGGGCAGGTGCTGGACACCATGTCCATCGAGAACTTTATCTCGGTCCAGGAAACCGAAGGCCCGAAGCTGGCCAGTGCCCTGGAAGCCCACGTGCGTCAGTACGACGTCGACATCATGAACCTGCAGCGTGCCAGCAGCCTGGTACCCGCGAAGAATGCCGGTGAGTTGCACGAAATTCGCTTCGAAAGCGGCGCGACGCTCAAGTCCAAGACCGTGATCCTGGCCACCGGTGCGCGCTGGCGTGAAATGGGTGTGCCGGGCGAGCAGGAATACAAGGCCAAGGGCGTGTGCTTCTGCCCGCACTGCGATGGCCCGCTGTTCAAGGGCAAACGCGTGGCGGTGATCGGTGGCGGTAACTCCGGCGTCGAAGCGGCCATCGACCTGGCCGGCATTGTCAGCCACGTCACGTTGCTCGAGTTCGACAGCAAGCTACGTGCTGACGCTGTGTTGCAGCGCAAGCTGTACAGCCTGCCAAACGTCGATGTGATCACCAGCGCGCTGACCAGTGAAGTCAAGGGCGATGGCCAAAAAGTCACTGGTCTTGCCTACAAGGACCGCGACAGCGGCGAGTTCAAGACCATCGACCTGGAAGGCATTTTCGTGCAGATCGGTTTGCTGCCTAACACCGACTGGCTCAAAGGCACCGTGGAACTGACGCCTCGCGGCGAGATCATCGTCGATGCGCGTGGCGAGACCTCATTGCCGGGTGTATTCGCCGCCGGTGACGTGACGACCGTGCCGTATAAGCAGATCGTCATCGCGGTAGGCGAGGGCGCCAAGGCTTCCCTTAGCGCGTTCGACCATCTGATCCGCACGTCCGCGCCGGCGTAAAAACAGCGCGCAAATAAAAAACCCCACGAGCGATCATGGGGTTTTTGTTTTACAGCGGTGCTGGCTGAATGATTTCAACCCAGTAGGCGTCCGGGTCCTTGATGAAGGCCAGGCTTTTCATGCGGCCATCGCTCAGGCGCTTCTGGAAATCGCAGCCCAGGGCCTCGAAGCGTTCGCATGCCGCGACGATATCCGGCACCGAGATGCAAATATGGCCAAAGCCACGCGGGTCGGTGTTGCCGTTGTGGTAAGCGAAGTCGGCGTCGTTTTCGGTGCCGTGGTTGTGGGTCAGTTCCAGAATGCCTGGGATCGACTTCATCCACTGGGTGCGCTCGGCAGCGTCAGCCGGGATCTGTGCCTTGTCCACCAGGGCCAGGAAATACAGGCTGAATTCGGCTTCCGGGAAATCGCGTTTTTCAACCAGGGAAAAACCCAGGACGCGGGTGTAGAAATCCAGCGACTTGGTGATGTCCTTGACCCGCAACATGGTGTGGTTGAACACGAAGTTCGTGGTGGCGGTGTCGGGTTGGGCAGTAACGCCGGGAAAGGTGTTCAGTTCGTGCAGGCTCATGGGCCCTCCAGAAAAAATGGGGCAAAGCGGTCCCTTGGCTTGCGGCAAGCATCCGTGCAGCCGAGCCATGATACGCAAGGCCTGCCGATCGCGCCAAATGAAAAAGCTCACGCGGCCCTTGCGAGGGGCGGGGCTCGGGTCGCAAACTTTGGTGCTGGAACCTTGGATGCTTTTGGCAATGATCGAGTTTCGTAAACCGTTATTGGCTACGTTGTGCTTAGTGTTGGGCAGCCCGTTCGTACTGGCGGCCGAGCCGGAAATTCATTGGCCCAGCGGCTGGCAGGTCGAGGAAGTTGAGCCCGATGGCAACGCAACCGGAAAGACCCAGAGCGTGTCGCGACAGCGCGCGATCAAAAATGATGAAAATGGCAAGACCTTGATGGTGATGGAGTTGACCGGTACGCCGATCGAGGCTGGGCATAACGTCAATCTTCAAGGCGTTTTGCTGGAAATGCGTAAATCCATCCAGAAAGATTTTGCCCAGGGTGGTTATCAAAGCGTGTGCACCAAAATGCACCCCGCTACATTGAGCCGTCTTGAGGCGCTGGAAACTACCTGTGTGATTACCGAGAACGGTCGACATGTGCTGTCGCAAACACTAGTGGGGGCAGTGGATGTCGATAAAGCCTACGTGTTTTCATATGCGGGCCAGGCGCAAGCGTACGAGGCCAGCAAAGATGAGGTCAGTTCGGTGCGTGATAGCCTCAAACTTTGAATGGTTCTAGGCGAACGAATGTGAACTTAAGTTAGTTTCGTTTGTGAACCTACAAACGAAAAGCCCCGCGTAAGCGGGGCTTTCTGTTAGTGCATGTTAATCAACCGCGAAGCCAAGAGTCTACAGTGGCTGCGCCGTGCTCTTCTTTCCAGGCTTTAAGGCCGCGGTGGTTGCCGCCTTTGGTCTCGATCAGCTCGCCGGTATGCGGGTTCTGGTAAACCTTGACCACACGTGCGCGGCGCTGTTTCGGCGCACGAACGGCCGCAGCAGCCGATTTGCCCGGGTTTGGATCAAGGATGGCGATCACATCGCGCAGGCTCTTGTCATAACTGCTCATCAGCTTTGTAAGCTTTTCTTCGAATTCGATTTCTTTCTTCAGCCCGGCGTCGTTCTTCAGCGATTCCAGCTGGGCGAGCTGCTCTTGAAGGGCTTTTTCTGCTGCGCGAAATTCGGCGAGTCTGGACAAAATCTGTACTCCAATAGTGTAGTTAGCTGATAGCTACTGCGAAGAAAGCCTTAAGCCAAGAGGATTAAGCTAACTCAACGAAAACACCTGCGTGAGTGTATCGCCGGCACGAAAAATTGTAGTGGTTAATCCACTTCGAGTAAATCATGTCTTTGTCCAAATAAGATTGTTTCATCTAAAGTCGATGGCTATTCAATGGCGGGTCAACGCCTTAATGAATTCATCGCAGGGCACCGGACGGCCGAACAGGTAACCTTGCAAAAGGTCCACGCCTTTTGCAATGAGGTAATCACACTGTTGCGCTGTTTCCACACCCTCAGCCACGATACCCAGGTCCAGCTTGGCGGACAGTTCTATGATGCTGTCGAGAATATGCCGGGAAAGCGCATCCGCTCCGATCATGGCGACGAAGCTTTGATCGATCTTCAAGTAATCCACATTGAAGTTGCGCAAGTAACCCAGGCTGGAGTGCCCGGTGCCGAAGTCGTCGATTGCGATCATTACGCCCAACTGGTGCAGAGCGTCGAACAAGCGGCGCGTGATGTCGGTGGGTTCGATCAGCTCGCGCTCGGTCAACTCGAGTACCAGGGTGACCTGGCCGGGCGGGAAGGCCGCGAGGAACTCCCGGCAGTCGTCCACCAGATCCAGATCGTGGCAATGCCGCGCGGTGATGTTCACACCAATATGGAAGCCCGGGCTGAAGTGCTCGGCATGCGGCGCCAATTGCGCGGCGGTCTGGCGGAGCAGGGCGCGGGTCATCGGCACGATCAGTCCGCAGTGCTCGGCCAGGGGGATGAACAGGTCCGGCCGCACCAGCCCCTCTTTAGGGTGCTTCCAGCGCATCAGCACTTCGCAGCCGGCCCATTGGCGAGTGTCGCCGCGCACCACCGGCTGGAAATAGGGAATGAACTCGTTGGCGCCCAAGGCCCGTTGCAACTCGTGGGTAGGCGACGATGAGCGCTTCTGCAGCCAATGGGCCAGGACGCCGGCCAGCACCCCAAAAAACACCACCAGACTGAACACCGCCGGGTAACGCGCCTGCATGTAACGCCACACCTCACCCTCGGGCATGCCCACATCAACGCTGTAGGGATAGCGGTTGGAGGCCAAAAAGTGCTGGGCCACGGCAAACGTCGGTGACGCGCTGGTATGCACCTTGCCCCCGGCGTCCAGCCAATGGGGGCCGACCTTCAGCACCAGGAAGGCATAGCGGCTGATCAGGCGCAGGGCATTGGTGAGGTGATAGCCGTCAATCGAGGCGAACGCGGCTCGATCACCGTCGACCAACCGGTACACCAGCAGCGCGGTATCCGGCGTGACGGGATTACCGTTCATCAACCACAAACTGCCGTCAACGTAGTCATCTGGGTTGACCGGCGACTCATAACCGCTGCCAAACAACGAACTGCAATAAATGTTTCGCTGCCAGGACAAGGTGGTGGCGCGCACGAACGGCCGACGAGTGACCTGCTCACGCAGCGCCAGCTTCGCGGCCTTATCACACGGCAAGCCGGCCAGTGGTAACAGCGCTTGGGCGGCGGCGGCGGTGTTGTCGAGCATCAAGTCGAACTGACGCACGGCTTCCTGCGCCGTTTGCGCGGTGCTTTGCTCAAGCGTGCGCTCGGCCTGCCAATAAAGAATTACCACCCCAAGCAAAACGGGAAGCAGGCCGCAGACTGCGCTGAACACATAGCAGGCGACTCGGTTTCGTGGGCCTTGGGAGGTCAGGGGCATACAGGGGCAGCCATGCAGAAAAGGGGAGACTATGCCGATGATAGATGGCATTGCCACACGGTGCTCGGCAAAACGTAACAGCGCTTGATCGAGTTCAAACCGGGGCGGGATACAACTTTTGCGCCACTGCAATGAACGCAAGTGTCGCGGGTGATGACTGGCGACGGTCGAGCACAGCCAGACCAATCTGGCGCGGCACTTGAGGCGCCAATGGCCGCACCACATAACGCGGATCGATGACTGCCGGCAGCGATGCCTGCGCGACAATGCTCAGTCCGTCGCCACGGCTGACCGCTTCCAGCGTGCTGAGCAACTGCGCGCAGCGGTAACGCACCTTCGGCTGTAATCGGGCCTGGCTGAACAGGTGCGTGACCCATTCCGACGATCCGGCTTCAGTCAGGATAAACGGGTCGTCACATAACGTTTGCAGGGGCAGCGCGGCCTGGGCGGTTAACCGATGCCCGGCCGGTAACAGCGCTACCCATTGATCCTGCAACAGCGCCACGGTATCGAAGCGGTCCTGCTCCAAAACGACAAACCCGACATCCACCCGCCGCTCATCCAGCCAGTGTATGACCTGCCGGTCGGGGCCTTCGTCGATGTGTACCTCTATGCCTGGGTAAGCCTGCCGAAAGTGGCTGAGGATGTTGGGCAGCAAGCGGATTGAAGCAGTGGGCCCGAACGAGCCTATACGCAGCGTACCGCGCTTCATGCCACGTGCGTCGGCGGCTTCCTGCTGCAACGTGTTGGCCAGGCCCAGCATGGCACGGGCGCGCCCCAGCAATTGCACGCCGGTATCGCTCGGTTCAACCAGGGTCTGGTGACGTCGGAACAATTCCACACCCAACTCCTGCTCCAGTGCCTTGATCGCATGGGACACCGCCGACTGGCTGATACCCAGGCGGTGAGCGGCGCTGGTAAAGCCTTGCAGTTCAGCTACCAGGGAAAAGATTTCCAACTGGGTCAGGGTCATGAGGAAAGACTCATTTTACGATGATTGATCATTACTTGAAGAATAGGCTCTCCCTTATTCTTCGAGCAAATTTATGCGCCGCATTGCTGATGGTTTCACTTATCTCAAGCTTGCCGCTGTCAGCGTTATCTGGGGCGGAACCTTCGTTGCCGGGCGCTACCTGGCCGATCAGGTAGACCCGTTACTGGCGGCAAGCTTGCGCTTTGTGCTGGCCAGCGTGGCGTTGTCGTTGTACATGCTGTTCGCCCGGGTCCGATTGACCTGCCCGAGCCCACGGCAATGGGTGCAATTGGCGACGCTGGGTTTCTTCGGGATTTTTTTCTACAACCTGTGCTTTTTCTATGGGTTGCATTACGTCAATGCGTCGCGGGCTTCACTGATTGTCGCCTTGAACCCGGCCGTGATCGGCCTGGCGGGTTGGTGGTTGTTCAACGAGTGTCTGGAGCGCGCCAAGTGCGTGGGTATTGCGCTGTGCCTGGGCGGGGCGGCGGCTGTCATTATCAGTCGCAACCCGCTATTGCTGCAGGGCAATGTGGATGCCTGGCGTGGCGATCTGTTGATACTCGGCTGCGTCGTCGGGTGGGGCGTCTATTCATTGGGCTCGCGCCAGTTGAATCAAAGCCTGGGGCCGTTGCAAACCGTGACATGGTCAATTCTGCTGGGCACGGTGATGCTCCTGGCTGCGATCCTTGTCACCGGGCGCATGACCCTGGCGGGCCTGAGCGTGCTGCATGTGTCGCAATGGGCCAGCTTGGGGTACCTGGGCATAATGGGCTCGGCCCTGGCCTATATCGGCTATTACGATGGCATTCGGCGCATCGGCGCGACGCGTTCCGGTGTGTTCATTGCGCTCAACCCGCTGACCGCCGTCATTTGCGCGGCGTTGTTACTTGGCGAACACCTGACGCTGCCCATGCTGCTTGGCGGCGGTGTGATCCTGCTGGGCATTTACCTGTGTAACAAACCCCTTGCGCAAGGCAAGGCAATGGAGATTTGATAAGAGTACGGACAAACACGGTTACGCTGTGTAGAATCGATTTACGCATACAAGAATATGGACTTGCGCTCACGCAAGCCTCGCCGTCAGAGACTGATGACATGAAGCAACTCGGTTCGCCCCTCATCTTTGGTGACTTCCTCGCCCGCAGCGTGCGAGGCCTTTCCTGTGCGCCACCCGCTGACCTCATCCTTGCCCGCAAATAACCATATAGCTAGTAAATAACTAGTTGTTACCGCAAGCATGATGAGGCACCGAACATGACCGACCAATACGAAAACCCGATGGGCCTGATGGGCTTTGAGTTCATTGAATTCGCCTCGCCGACCCCGGGCATCCTGGAGCCGATCTTCGAGATCATGGGCTTCACCAAGGTTGCAACCCACCGCTCCAAGAACGTGCACCTGTTCCGCCAGGGCGAGATCAATCTGGTCCTCAATAATGAGCCCAACAGCCTGGCCTCGTACTTCGCCGCCGAGCATGGGCCGTCGGTGTGCGGCATGGCGTTTCGCGTGAAGAACTCGCAGGAAGCCTACAAGCGCGCCCTGGAACTCGGGGCCCAGCCGATTCATATCGACACCGGCCCGATGGAATTGAACCTGCCAGCGATCAAAGGCATCGGCGGGGCGCCGCTGTACCTGATCGACCGTTTTGGCGAAGGCAGCTCGATCTATGACATCGACTTCGTCTACCTCGAAGGCGTAGACCGTAACCCGCAGGGCGCCGGCCTGAAGGTGATCGATCACCTGACCCACAACGTCTACCGCGGCCGCATGGCTTATTGGGCCAACTTCTACGAGAAGCTGTTCAACTTCCGTGAAGCGCGCTACTTCGATATCAAGGGCGAATACACCGGCCTGACCTCCAAGGCCATGAGCGCGCCGGATGGCATGATCCGCATCCCGTTGAACGAAGAGTCCTCCAAGGGCGCCGGCCAGATCGAAGAGTTCCTGATGCAGTTCAACGGCGAGGGCATCCAGCATGTGGCGTTCCTCACGGACGACCTGGTCAAGACCTGGGACGCGCTGAAGAAGATCGGCATGCGTTTCATGACCGCGCCGCCGGACACCTACTACGAGATGCTCGAAGGCCGCTTGCCGAACCACGGCGAACCGGTGGACCAACTGCAGGCGCGCGGCATTTTGCTCGATGGCTCCTCGATCGAGGGCGACAAGCGCCTGCTGCTGCAGATCTTCTCGGAAACCCTGATGGGCCCGGTGTTCTTCGAATTCATTCAGCGTAAAGGCGATGATGGCTTCGGCGAGGGCAATTTCAAGGCGTTGTTCGAGTCCATTGAGCGTGATCAGGTGCGTCGCGGTGTGTTGACCGCTGACTAAGCAATAATCCCTGACACAATAGCGATCAAATGTGGGAGGGGGCTTGCCCCCGATGGCGGTGGCTCAGTCACATATGCGCTGACTGACACTGCCTTATCGGGGGCAAGCCCCCTCCCACATTTTTGACCGAGTCAAGCCTTGCGCTGACGCACCAAGTGCTTGAATCCCTCATACACCAGCACCATCACCGCCAGCCAGATCGGGATATAGGTCAGCCATTGCCCGCCCTTGATGCCTTCACCCAGCAGTAGCGCGACTGCCAGCAACAACACCGGCTCCACATAACTGAGCAGGCCGAACAGGCTGAAGGCCAGCAAACGGCTGGCGATGATATAGCTCACCAGCGCCGAGGCACTGATGACGCCCAGCATGGGAATCAACGCGTAGAGCTTGGGCTGTGCATCCAGTACCGCAAAGCCTTGTTCGCCGCTTTGCACGAACCACCAGGCCACCGGTAGCATCAACGCCATGTCCAGCCACAGGCCGCCCAGATGGTCGGTGGTCAGGTATTTACGCACCACGAAATACACGGGGTAACCGATGATCACTACCAGGGTCGCCCAGGAAAAACCGCCGGCCTGGTACAGCTCGTTGAGCACACCCAATGCGGCAAATACCACGGCGATCTGCTGCAAGCGCGACAACTGTTCGCCGTAGACCAGGCGTCCGGTCAACACCATGGTCAGCGGCAACAGGAAATACCCCACCGACACATCCAGGCTGCGGCCATTGAGCGGTGCCCACATGAACAGCCATAACTGCACGCCGAGCAACGCAGACGACACCAGCACGCCGCCGATCAAGCGCGGCCTGGCCGCCAGCAGACGCAGCAACTCCCACACCCGCCGCCATTCGCCGCTGACTACCATGAATACGGTCATGCAGGGCACGGTCAGCAACATGCGCCAGCCGAAAATTTCCAGGCCACTCAACGGTGTGAGCAGGGACGTGAAGTAATACATCACGGCGAACAACACCGAGGCCAATACCGATAACGCAACACCTTTAGACACGCTGTCCTCGCGAAAGCCGATTCAGATCCAATTCCAGCAGAGGATTATGGTGCTTTTAGCGTCAAAGCGCTGCGCTGTTTTGGGGCGGGCTTGCGTAAATTTTCGTGTAATGCGCGGTTTGAACGCGTTTTCGTGGTCAGCGAGAACGCGTCACTCGGCCCGACACGAAATGCCCGACGTCATTGAAGCCCGGCGTGGACGAATGCCCCGGCGTTACCAATGAGTCGACGAACGCCTCATCCTGCGCCGTGATCTCTACCGCCAATGCCCCGGTATATGCATCCCACTGCGCCTCGGTGCGCGGGCCGACAATCGCCGAACTCACTGCCGCGTTGTTCAGCACCCAGGCGATCGCGAACTCAACCATTCCCACGCCACGGCCCTGGGTGTATTGCTGGATCTGCTGGGCGATGCGCAGCGATTCGACGCGCCATTCGGTTTCCAGGATGCGTTTGTCCTGGCGTGCCGCGCGGCTGCCCGGTTCAGGTGTCAGGTCGGGGGCGTACTTGCCGCTGAGCACGCCACGCGCCAACGGGCTGTAGGGCACCACGCCCAGTCCATAGGCAGCCGCGGCGGTGATTTGCTCGACCTCGGCCTGGCGATTGACGATGTTGTACAACGGCTGACTGATGATGGGCCTGTCAACGCCCAGGCGCTCGGCCACGCGGATGACCTCGGCAATACGCCAGCCACGGTAGTTGGATAACCCCCAGTAGCGCACTTTGCCCTGGCGAATCAGGTCGCCGATCGCTGATACCGTGACTTCCAGCGGCGTGTCGTGGTCCTCGCGGTGCAGGTAGTAGATGTCCAGGTAATCGGTGTCCAAACGCGCTAGGCTCGCCTCCAGCGCGTTGAACAGGCGTTTGCGGCTCAGCCCGTTGCGGTTGGGCACGCCATCCACCGGGCCGATCCCGACCTTCGACGCCACCACCCAGTCCTGGCGGTTGCGCGCGATGGCCTCGCCGACGATCTCCTCGGAGCGCCCGCCGGTGTAGATGTCGGCGGTGTCGATAAAGTTGATGCCTTGACTCCAGGCCTTATCGATGATGCGCAGCGAGTCTTCGGTGCTGGTCTGTTCGCCAAACATCATGGTGCCCAGTGTCAGTGCGCTGACCTTCAACCCGGACTGGCCCAATGTGCGGTAAATCATGCAAAGCTCCTCATGGCAGGCAAACGTGGCTCATGCAATACCAGACACCAACGCTCTGGAACAAGCCCTGTGCGTATTTCTTCACGCGCTCAGCAACGTCTGGCAGCGCCTGTAGAAAACGCCGCAGCACTTTCACCCGTTCCGATACCTGCAGGCGATGGGCGCTTTACACCTTCAAGGTGCGTGTCATGCGCAACGCCAACACACTGCCGGCCACGATCACCGCTGCCAGCAAGTACAACGCCACATCCGTGGAGCCCGTCGCATCCTTCACGAACCCGACGATGTAGGGGCTGAGAAACCCGGCCATCTGGCCCATAGAGTTGATCAACGCCAGCCCACCCGCCGCCGCGCCCGCGCTGAGCATGGCGGTGGGCACCGGCCAGAACATCGGCAGCCCGGTGAGGGCGCCCATGGTGGCGATCGTCAGGCCGAGAATGGCGATAGCCGGGGTGGTAGCGAAATTCACCGCGATCACCAGGCCAATTGCGCCCATCAGCATCGGCACCACCAAGTGCCACCGGCGTTCCTTGCGCAAGTCTGCGGAACGGCCCACCAGCAACATGAAGACTGCGGCCAGCAGGTACGGGATCGCACTTAGCCAGCCGATCACCAGGTTATCGCTGAACCCCAGGTTCTTGATGATCGACGGCAGCCAGAAGTTGATCGCGTAGACGCCGCTCTGGATGCAGAAGTAAATCAGGCCGAACGCCCAGATCGCCGGGTTCTTGAACACCTCGGCCAGGGAGTCGGTGGTGGTCTTCGGTTTGTTCGCAAGATCGGTGGCCTGGTCGGCTTCCAGTACCGCGCGTTCGTGGGGTTTGAGCCACTTGGCGTGGGCGAAGCTGTCACTGAGCAGGAAGTAGGCGAGGGCGCCGAGGATCACGGTGGGAATGCCTTGCAACAGGAACATCCACTGCCAACCGGCGAGGCCGCCTTGACCTGCCGCAAAGTGGTTGAGAATCCAGCCGGAGAACGGGCTGCCGAGCAGGCCGGAGACCGGAATCGCGGACATGAATAGCGCCATGATCCGGCCTCGGCGAAACGTCGGAAACCACTGCGAGAGGTACAGCACCACACCGGGAAAGAACCCCGCCTCGGCGGCGCCGGTGAACAGGCGCAAGGTGTAGAAATGCGTCGGGGTGGTCACGAACAATAGGCAGGTGGACAAGGTGCCCCACACGATCATCATCAGCGCTATCCAGCGCCTTGGCCCGAACCGGGTCAGCGCCAGGTTGCTCGGCACGCCACACAGCACGTAGCCGATAAAGAAGATCCCGGCACCCAGGCCGTACACGGTTTCACTGAATTTCAACGCGTCGAGCATCTGCAACTTGGCAAAGCCAACGTTCACCCGGTCAAGGTAGTTGAACAGGTAGCAGATAAAGATGAAGGGGATCAGGCGCAGGGTAACGCGCTTGTAGATGGCGTTTTTATCGTCATCGGTGGCCAGTGCTGCGGCGGCGCTCTGTGACATGGCGAGTCTCTCTTTATTATGTTTTTTAGCGATGCGAGGGTAACGTTGATCGCCCAAACAGTCTCGGCGACGCGATGGGCAACTGTCTTTGTGCTTGCGCACAGCCATGCCCGCTTTGCGCTGTGCCGGTGACCAATTCGCTTTGGAAGGAAAATAGCCCCATGTTCGAGCTTGATCATGAGCTGGCACAGGATATCGTCGATCGCACCATGGCGATCCTGCCCTACAACGTCAACGTTATGGACAACCAGGGCCTGATCCTCGGCAGCGGCGAACCGGAACGCATCAACACCCGCCACGAAGGCGCCCAACTGGTGCTGGCGAACGGGCGCGTGGTGGAAATCGATGGGCAGACCGCCAAGCACCTCAAGGGTGTGCTGCCTGGCATCAACTTGCCGCTGATGCATGATCAGCGCTTGATCGGTGTGCTGGGTATCACCGGCGAACCCCAAGGCCTGCGCACCTACGCCGAACTGGTGCGCATGACCGCCGAGATGCTGGTCAGTCACCGCCACCAGCAGGCCGAGCAGCAGTGGCGGCGCCAGCGCTGTGACGACCTGCTGGCATTGCTGCTGGCCGATACCGGTGACTCGCCGCGCCTGGTCGACGAAGCGCAACAACTGGGCCTCAAGCCGCAACTGGCGCGTACGCCTTACCTGTTCGAACTGGGCGCGGGGCAGTCGGCCGAAGCCTTGAGTGCCTGGCTGACGTCGCGTTATCCGGACAGTTGGTGCGTCAGTTCAGCGCCGTTGTCGCTGTTGTGGTGTCGACCCGCGTCAGTGCAGATCGATAACCCGCGCCTGCTGGAAAAGCTCGACGGCCTGGGCTGGACTGTATTGCGGGTCGCCGTAGGCGGGCAGGCGCAAGGTTTGGCCGGGTTGCGCCGGTGCTATCGCCGTGTCAGCGATTTGCTGGCCTACGGTCGCGATATCCTGCCGCATTCGCGCCTGTTGATCCTCAACCGCTATCGTCTGCCGGTCATGCTCTGGCGCCATCGTAACGACGATGCCCTGGATGAATTGCTCAACCCGCTGCGCAAAGTCCTCGCCAGGGACAACAACGGCCAACTGCTGGCCACGCTGCGCGCATGGTGCGACCACGACGGGCAAAGCCAGGCCTGTGCCGATGCCCTGGGGATTCACCGCAACAGCCTGCGCTACCGCATGGAACGGATTGCCGAACTGAGCGGCGTCGACCCGCTGAGCCTGGATGGCATGCTTGCGCTGTACCTGGGCGTGCAACTGTTGCCCCAGGCTTTGTAAAAATGAACAACAAACCTCAGCCGCACTTGTGCATCGGACCGGCGTCATCCGCCGTGCCAACTGGCAGCATGGGCGTTATAAAAACCGGAGAACGCCCATGAAAATCATCATCGCCCCCGACTCGTTCAAGGACAGCCTGAGTGCCGAAGGGGTCGCCCAGGCCATTGCGCAAGGGTTGGCTCAGGTCTGGCCTGACGCACAGCTGGTGCAATGCCCGATGGCGGACGGCGGTGAGGGGACGGTCGAAGCAGTGCTCGCCGCGTGTAACGGCCAATTGCGCAGCCAGGCCGTGCGCGGGCCAATGGGCGATACGGTGCAGGCGCATTGGGGCTGGTTGGCCGACAGCCACACCGCGATCATCGAAATGGCTGAGGCCAGCGGCCTGCAGTTGGTTGCACCGGGCCAGCGTGACGCCTGCTCCAGCAGCACGTATGGCACCGGCGAGCTGATCCGCGCCGCGCTCGACCTGGGCGCCCGGCGCATTATCCTGGCGATCGGCGGCAGTGCCACCAACGATGGCGGCGCAGGCGCGATGCAAGCGCTCGGCGTGCAGTTGTTCGACGCCCAGAACCAGCCCTTGGCACCCGGTGGCTTGGCGTTGAGCGGCCTGGCGCGTATTAACCTGGAAAACCTCGACCCACGCTTGGCGCGGGTCTGCTTCGAAATCGCGGCGGATGTGAACAACCCGCTGTGCGGTCCCCACGGCGCCTCGGCGATTTTCGGCCCGCAAAAAGGCGCCAACCCCGAACAGGTGCAGCAGTTGGATGCTGCCCTTGGTCATTTTGCCGACCATTGCGCCAGGGTGCTGGCCCAGGACGTGCGTGACGAACCGGGCAGCGGCGCCGCTGGCGGCTTGGGGTTCGCCGCGAAGGCATTCCTCGGCGCGCAGTTCCGCGCCGGCGTTGAAGTGGTGGCCGAGCTGGTTGGCCTCGACGCCGTGGTGCGTGGCGCCGACCTGGTCATCACCGGCGAAGGCCGCTTCGATGCCCAGACCCTGCGCGGGAAAACCCCGTTTGGCGTGGCGCGTATTGCCCGGCAACACAATGTCCCGGTGATCGTGATCGCCGGAACCCTGGGCGATGGCTACGAGCAGATGTACGCCCACGGCGTGGATGCCGCCTTTGCGCTGCCCTCGGGGCCGATGAGTCTTGCCCAGGCATGCAGCGAGGCGCCGCGATTGTTGCGTGAGCGTGCGGCGGACATCGCCCGGCTATGGCGGACAGCGCTGCGAGGCTGAACCTGAGTTCAGGGGGATTCGTAGCAGATCGAGAAGCGGTCAGGTTTACGTCCATAGGCCAGAAAATCTCCGACGTTCCTGTTTACGCAGACGTTGAACCCGGAGAACGAAACGCCGTGTCGGTAGGCGCCCTTGAGCAGCGTCATGTGCGCAGCAGGCACGCTTCTGAACGCTTTGAGAGCACCTGCTGCGGGCGTCTGATCGTCATATTCGGCCTGAACCATAAAGAGGCCGTCGACCTGCGCCAGCCTTCGCTGCGGGACCCCGTCAAGCTGTTGGCCGCGCCACTCGGCGCAATGCCTCGACGGGAAGAAACTGCCCCCCACCGGATACTGGATGGCGTACTGGTTTTCTTTTTCGGTCCAGAATGCTTCGCCTGCGGACACTGAATCGTTGCATAACACGGTGCTACGGACGGACTCCTGGGGCGTGAGGTTCAAGGGGCCAAGCGCCAGACCATTCCACGGTGACGGGCGGCGAATGACGTCGAGCAGGCGTGCAAAGGCCTGTTTCGCCAGCGCATTTACGCCAGCGTCGGGGCTGAATCGATGGGCTCCGGCGTTGGCCAACAGCTTGGCGTCTGGCAGGTCTGGCGACTCACGTAGCCACTGATTGAGTGCGCGGGCAGCCATCAGGTATTCAGGCGCGCTGTAGTACTCGTTGTCTGAACGCAGCGCCACCCTGACTTGAGGCAACAGGTCGAGGAAAACCGCGCTTATTGCCTGTGGGGTGCCTCCCATCTGGTAGCGGTGCGGATCGTCGGCGGCGCGCTGGGCAACAAATCGCGCGAACACGCGTTCTTTTTCCGGTGCTTGAACCAACGAGGCGTCCTGGAACGTGGCGGTCCAATCTGTACTCGAGTCGAGCACCATGCGCCCGACCTGCTTTGGAAACAAGCCGGCGTACCAGGCGCCCAGCCATGTGCCGTAAGAGTTGCCGAAGTAGTTGAGCTGGCGTTCGTTGAGCAGCACACGCACCAGCTCCATGTCCCGCGCCGTTTGTTCAGTATTGATATAGGGCGCCAGGCTCTGGCTGGCACAACCCCGGGCCAGTACGCCAGCGTTATGCCCGATAGCCTCGATATTGGCCGGACTGCGATCTTCAGTGATGTCGTTTTGCGCAACGATGTCCTCGTCGGATCGGCACACCAGTTGCGATTGAGGGTCACTGCCCATCCCTCTTGGTGTAATTCCGATCACATCATAGGTATTGAGCAGGTGCCGATAGGCCTCACCCTGTGGCTGATCGGCGTAGCCTTTCCATATGGAGGCCAGGAGCACGGTGAATCCGTCGGCCTCGGCGCCGGGCCCGCCCGGATTGGTAAACAGGGCACCTTCGCGCTCGGCGGGCAGCAACGCTGAAACGCGGGTGATATCCAGCTTGAGCTTGCCCAGGCTGGGGTTCAGGTGGTCCAGGGGCACGGTGGCGATGCCGCATTGCGTCCTGGCGACCACCTCCGGATCCAGCCCGGCGAAGGGCCGGCCGGCGCAATCCGGCAGCCAGCGGATACCCCACTCAGGCAGTTGTTTCGTCGTACAAGCGCTGCCCCCCAATAGCACAGAGACAAAAAAGCAGGCTGATAGCGTTCGTTGTTTTATCAATTGGCAGACACTCGGTTGCAGGGTTGGACCCGCCCGAGTTTTTCAAGTAAAGCCTGCCGTGAATGTAGGACCGTATCGGTTGTTTGGTCAGCAACTTCCGATAATACTCAACCAGCCTGCGACCCAGCCGCCTGGTACACGGGAGGTCAAGGGCTCGCCAGGGCGCCGAATTTGCTCCTACACTGGGCGGCCACGTGTCTTTCAAAGGATGAAATACGATGCACACCCCCGAGCCCCATATCGTGATCCAGCGTTTCACCGAGGCCCATCTTGAGGGCGTTGCTGCGCTCTATAACGAACCGGCGGTATGCCGTCAGGTGCTGCAAATGCCTTTTCAGTCAGTGGAAGCGTGGCGCAAGCGCCTGGTAATGGATAACGAACGCCGTTTGCAACTGGTGGCGGTGCACGGCGGCGAAGTGATTGGCCAATTGGGGTTGGAACAGTACCTGCGCGTGCGCCAGGCGCATGTGGGGTCGCTCGGCATGGGGGTGGCGACGGCCTGGCAGGGCAAGGGCGTGGGTTCGAAGTTGCTGACCGCCGCGCTGGATGTGGCCGACAACTGGATGAACCTGCATCGCGTAGAACTCACGGTGTACGCCGACAACGAAGCGGCGCACAACCTGTACCGCAAATTCGGCTTCGAGGTCGAAGGCTGTTTGCGCGATTACGCCCTGCGTGACGGTGTGTTCGTCGACACCTTGAGCATGGCGCGCCTGCGCACGCCGGTTTAGTCCTCCAGCGCAAACGCCACCGCAGCCCGCGCATGCAGCTCGGTGGTGTCCAGCAGCGGCAGGTCGCAGTGCTCGGGTTTGATCAGCAGGCTGATTTCGGTACAGCCGAGAATCACCGCCTGGGCACCTCGCGCGGCCAGGGATTCGATCACCCGCTGGTAGACGGCGCGTGATTCGGCGCTGATCACTCCC
Organism: Pseudomonas sp. R4-35-07; assembly: GCF_003852235.1. NCBI lineage: Bacteria > Pseudomonadati > Pseudomonadota > Gammaproteobacteria > Pseudomonadales > Pseudomonadaceae > Pseudomonas > Pseudomonas sp. R4-35-07. Next base: position 3,098,244 of record NZ_CP027732.1, on the reverse strand, counting down.
ACACACAACTCTTCATAGATGATCCGATGCACCGCTTTGCGTTCGTCCGCATCCGGCACCAGTACGGTCAGGCCCTGTGCGACCAGGCGGGCCTTGAGGAAGTCCTGTTCCATGGTGAATGCAGTGCCGAGCAATCCCACGGTCAAGGTGCCCGCCTGTACGGCGGCAGCGCCCGCCGCATCGGCGATATGCAGGAAGGGAATCGACACCGCCGCCTCGATACGCGGCGCCACCCGGTGCATGGTGTTGGTACACAGCACCACACACTCGGCGCCCCCGGCCTGCAAACGGCGCGCGGCGTCTTCCAGGATCAGCGCGGTATCGTCCCAGCGCCCGGCGTGCTGGGCCTGTTCCACCGGGCCGAAGTCCACGCTGTACATCAACAGTTGCGCCGAACGCAGCGGGCCGAGTCGGTCGCGTACTTGCTGGTTGATGATGCGGTAATACTCGGCGCTGGACTCCCAGCTCATGCCGCCGATAAGGCCGATGGTGCGCATGCGATGCTCCGGGCAGGGGATGTGGATTCCACCATACTCACCGAAGGTGGATTAGTCATGTGCAGTTGCCCGTCAATTCACCAGAGCAGTTCATGCGCGTTTGGTGGCCTGGGACTGCTCTGGTACTGAGCGGATATGACCTGTCTGCTGCCTGGCGCTGGCGCAGTCGCCCATAACCCGTACGCCGAAGGCACGTATCTGCCATGATCGGGCTTCGCAACCTGGCTCACCCAAGGAAATCCGCAATGGACGATGTACAGCAACTGGGCGAGATGCTTCGTCATTACGCCGAGAGCGAAGCGCAGAAAAAACAACAATTCGAGGTGCAGTCGGCGCGCTGGGCGCTGAAGCTTGGCGAGTTGTTCGAGCAGATCGAACAGTGGCTGGAACCGGTCAAAAGCGCAGGTTTGCTGGAGGTGCGTCGGGAAGCCTATGTCGCTAGCAGTCCGAGCATGCCAGTGGAGGCATCGACCTTCAAGACCGAGAAGTTGAATGTGAACATCACAGGTAAAAGCGTGGAGTTCGTGCCGGACGTGATGGGCGCGGACGGGTTTATTTCTGTCGCGGTAATGGGCCTGACCGCCGCCCGGCATGGCAGCGTGTCGCTGGTGCTGCCGGCGGATAAAAATGATTGGCTCTGGAAGAAGACCAATGGCCTGAAAGACCCGGATACCTTCGGCTTCGACGCCAATTTCCTGGCTGCGCAGTTGCAGAGCCTGATCCCCCGCGAACGCGGCTGAGCAATTCTGATCATGAGGGGCGAGGCGGCCGACGACTGCCTGACTGATGCTCCGCGAGCTAAATGTGGGAGGGGGCTTGCCCCCGATGGCGATGGGTCAGTAGCAGATGCATTTACAGACGCTCCCTCGTCGGGGCATAGGTATCTACACACCTTTGTTGCAGCCTAAGTAACCACGATGCGAAGCTCTTGATCTGAATATGTACTTGCTCTGATCCAGCGTTCTGGTCGGCTGTCAGGCCGCCATCGGGGGCAAGCCCCCTCCCACATTTGGAACGCGAGGCGCCAGTTAAGAGGCTTCGGCTCCCGAGCCGTCACCGACAACCTGTGGCTTCGCCCCCCAAGGCTCATGGCCAAAATAAGCAGCCCGTTTTGCCAAGATTGGCTATACCTAGAGCTCAAACTATCGATGGGGAGCTCCAACGATGAAACTCAGGCTAATGGTCAGCATGCTGTGCATCGCCTCGATCAGCATGGCGGGCTGCGCCAGCAAGGTCACGCAACCGGACGAATATTCGGGCTTTCTGTCGGACTACAGCCGACTCAAGGAAGCCAAGTCGCCCTCCGGAGCCGAAGTAATGCGCTGGGTCGATCCCACACTGGACCTGAACCGCTACAGCGCGGTGTACATCGAACCCACGCAGTTCTATCCCAAGCCTCAAGCCACCCCCCGGATTCCAGACAGCACCCTGCGCGGCATCAACGACTATTACAACCAGGCGCTCAAGCGTGAACTGGCCCGTTCAATGCCGTTGGCAAATGGCCCAGGCCCCGGGGTGATCGTCGTGCGCGCAGCGATTACGGCCGTCAGCAGTAAAACCGAAGGGCTCAAGCCTTACGAGTTCATTCCGGTTGCGTTTGTCGCGGCGGCGGTAAGTACCGGCACGGGGATTCGCGACCAGCAAACCACCTTGGGCACCGAGGCGCAGTTCCTTGATGGCGCCAACGCAAAAGTGATTGCCCAGGTGGTGCGCAAAGGCACAGGGAAGCCGCTGGCAAACGACACTCAAGTGATGAAGGCCGGTGATGTAAAAAACGTCATCGATGGATGGGCAACCGACCTGCATCAGTCTTTTCTGAAGCTCAAACAGCAATGACGCATAAACGCGCGACGGGAGGCCACTGTGAGTCGAGTCCCGCCACGCGTGGTGTTACTTGAGCGGCGTCAACGGCGGCAACGTCCATTGACTGATTTCAGGCTTGGGCAGGTAAATACGCAGCACCGCGAAGAACGGCCCGGTGGGGGCGGGCAGCCAGTTGCTCTGTTCGGCCTTCGGTGGCTCATGATGCTGCAGCGCCAGGGTCAGGCCTCCGTCGGCGTCCCGCTTCAGCTCAGGCAGCATGCGTGAGTTGATCAGGTAACGTTTCTTGTGGTTGGGCACTAGCAATTTGGTCTTGGCGTCGTACATGGTCAGCGACCAGAACGCATCGGCGGGCGGCAGCTGGTCCTTGGCAAAGTGCACGGTATAGCTGCGGCGTGCGCCGTTGGCCGGCTTGCCTTCGCTGTCATCGAAGTAGGTGAAGTAAACGGCTTCGTCGGTAGAGTTGCCGAAAATACCCAGGTTGGCGCCAGCGTAACGGTACAGGTAATTGTTTTTCAGGCGGTCACGGCTGCCGAACAGCTCCCCGCTGGAGACCTGGTGGGTGTCGATCTTGTCTTTCTTGAAGGCGGCGAATTCGGCTTTGCCATCGGCAATCCCGTCCTCCAGCGCTTTACGCTGTTCGGCGGTCAGTTGGTTCAACTTGAAGGGCGCGCCGGGGGCGATGCCGATGGTGGCAAAACGCGCCAGCAGGTCTTTCTCACTGTCCTGCGGCGCAGCAAAGGCCAGCATGAAGTTCAAGTAGCGGAACAACTGCGGGCTGTCGCTCATGTTCGCCATTGGCTTGGGCCACTCGATCTTCGGCACTTTGGCCGGGGCCGCTTGTTTCACGTAGCTGCTCAGCGGCTGCACTTTGTAGCCGCTCTGGATTTGCTTGACCTTGCTCAAGTCTTTTTCATCGAACAACTGGGTACGATACAGCGCGTAGGCGATATTGCTTTCGCTGTAGACCACGCGGTCGATGTCGACTGGCTGCTGACCCTTCCAGTCGGGCCCCGCGATCATGTAGTGACCGCCATTGTTGCCGGTGCTGCGCGTGCCCAGGTAGGCAATATTGTGGGTATAGAGGTCGATCAACTGCACCGAGTAGTAACGGTTGTCTTCGACCTTGGGCAGGGTCAGCACCAAGGGTTCCTTGCGCAGATCCATCCAGACGAAGGAGTAGGGCGTGTCCGAGTTCGGGGTCACGAACGCGGTGTCCTTGGGGGTGAAAACCTGCGCGGTATTGCCGATGTGATTGAACGCGGCCTTGTAGTTGACACCGCCTTTATCAACGGCCTGGGTATAGAGCGTCTTGTACATCTGCACCACAGGATAGCCGTACAAATAGGCTTCCTTGGCAATGGCCCGTGCTTCGGTCGGCGTCGCCGTGAAGTCGGCCCAGGCGCTGGTGCTCAGGAGTATCGAGAGGCTCGCCAACACCAGGCGCGCGGGTTGTCCAATCATGTTGTTGCGTCCTTCCAGAGTTCGTTTGACTGACGGGGAAATAAAGGCGATGAGTTTCCTGTTTTATTTCCCGGACGTCACGTTAAAAACCTGCAAAAGGACAAGGGATCATGTGGGCAACATCGATTTGACTTTATCGCGCAGTTGATCGATCGAGAATGGCTTGCCAATCACCTGCATACCGGCTGGCACGTCGATGTTTTCGGCATAGCCGCTGGCGAACAGGATGGGCAGGGCGGGGCGCAGTTCGCGCACCTTGGTCGCCAGTTGCTTACCGTCCATATCCGGCAGGCCGACGTCGGTCATCATCAGGTCGATGACCGTGTCTTTGCCTTCGACAATCTTCAGCGCCTCTTCGGCATCGGCGGCCTCGAGTACCGTGAACTCCAACTCCTCAAGCACATCGACGATCAGCATGCGCACGATAGCGTCATCTTCGACAACAAGGATGGTGGAGCTAGACATAATAAGGCGTTCCCAAAAAAGACGAGGTTTTTACCAGCGGCCGTTCTGACCGACCTGTTACTTGAGTAAGCGCAGGTTATCGACAAGTTCCGTCGGGCGGTAAAAACGATAGAAAAGACCAGTCAGAATAGCCTGTTCTATCGTAGGAATCTGTACCAAATCATTCCAGAAAAATGGTCTTGGCCGTCACTTTGGGGCAAACTCCCGGTTTTTCCGCACTTGGCCAAGGCATGCCCATGACTCCCGCGTCGTCAGTTGATGAAAAGAGCTTCCGTAAACTCCTGGGTCGCAATGTGGCCCTGCCATTGGGCGTGGGTGTGCTCAGTGCGGTGTTTTTCGTTTTCCTGATCACTTACTTGCTGTCGGTGATCCAGTGGGTGGAGCACACCGACCGGGTCATCAACAACCTCAATGAGTCGTCCAAACTGACGGTCGACCTGGAAACCGGCATGCGCGGCTTCCTGATTACCGGTGACGAGCATTTCCTCGACCCTTACGAGGTGGCCAAGCCGCGAATCATTGCCGACCTGCGCAATTTGCAGGAATTGGTGGCCGACAACCCGCAGCAGGTCGACCGCCTCAAGCGTCTTGAAGCGTTGCAGGCAGAGTGGAACAACTACGCGCAGTCGATGATTGAATTGCAGCGCGACAGCGGCGACTTCCGCGGTGCGGTGAAGGCGGGCCGGGGCAAGCGCCTGACTGATGAAATTCGCAAGGAATATGACGACGCGGTGGCGATGGAGCAGCAGTTCCGTATCACCCGCAATGAAGAGGTCACCCGCACCACGGTGCTCAGCGTCACCCTGTACCTGGTGTTCGTACTCGGGCTCAGTGGGTTTCTGGCGTATGTCGGCCGAAAAAACTTAGTTGAACTATCAAACAGTTACAGCGCAAGCCTCGCGTCACAAAAGAAGATCGCCAAGCGCCTGGAGCAGCAAGCCTGGCTGCGCAACGGCCAAACTGAACTGGCCGAACAGGTGCTCGGCCAGCTGACCCTGAACCTGTTGGGCCGCAATATTCTGCAGTTCTTTGCCCAATACATGGGCTCGGCCGTTGGAGCGTTGTATGTGCGCGAAGAACACGGCGGGCTCAAACGCGTGGCCACCTACGGCTTCTCCCGCGAACAGGCGCAGCTGGAACAAGCGATCTACAGCGACGAAGGCATTGTGGGACAGGCCGCCCAGCTCGATCGCCTGATCCGCCTGGACGACGTGCCGGTGGACTACTTCAAGGTCAGCTCGGGGCTGGGCGAGGGCGCGGCCCGCAGCGTACTGGTAGTGCCGACCAGCGATGACGACCGCGTCAACGGCGTGATCGAGTTGGGCTTCCTGCGCCCGCTGGAAGAACGCGATGTCGAATTGCTGGAACTGATCGCGGGCAATATCGGTACATCCATCGAAGCCGCGCGTTATCGCCAGCGTTTGCAGGAAGTACTCGCTGAAACCCAGCAGCTCAACGAAGAGCTGCAAGTGCAGCAGGAAGAGCTCAAGACCGCCAACGAAGAGCTGGAAGAGCAGTCACGCATCCTCAAGGAGTCCCAGGCGCACCTGGAAACCCAGCAAGCGGAGCTTGAGCAGACCAACGAACAACTGGCCGAACAGACCCAGACCCTGGCCGATCAGCGCGATGCCATGGACCGCAAGAACATCGAACTCAACCGGGTGCAGCTGGAACTCGAAGACCGCGCCGATGAGCTGCAACGCTCCAGCAAGTACAAGTCCGAGTTCCTCGCCAACATGTCCCACGAGCTGCGCACGCCGCTGAACAGTTCGTTGATCCTGGCCAAGTTGCTGGCCGAGAACCCCCAGGAAAACCTCAGTGCCGAACAGGTCAAGTTTGCCGAGTCGATCTATTCGGCCGGCAATGACCTGCTCAACCTGATCAATGACATCCTGGATATTTCGAAGGTAGAAGCCGGCAAGCTGGAAGTGCGCCCGGAAAACTCCAGCGTCGAACGCCTGGTGGATGGCCTGCGCGGCATGTTCGAGCCGCTGGCCAAGGATCGTAATCTGGGCTTCCAGATCGACCTGCAGGAAGGCGCACCGGCCTTGCTGTTCACCGATCGCCAGCGCCTGGAGCAGATCCTCAAGAACCTGCTGTCCAACGCCATCAAGTTCACCGAGCAGGGCGATGTCAGCCTGACGGTGTCCCGCGCACCGGGGGAGGGCATTGCCTTTACCGTGCGCGACTCGGGCATCGGTATCGCCCAGGATCAACAGGAAAGCATCTTCGAAGCCTTCCGCCAGGCCGATGGCACCACCAATCGCCGTTACGGCGGTACCGGCCTGGGCCTGTCCATTTCCCGTGACCTGGCTAACTTGCTGGGCGGCTACATCAGCGTGGCCAGCGAGCCGGGCAAGGGCAGCATTTTCACGCTGGTATTGCCGGAACAGTATGTTGAGCGCGCTGAAGACGCCGCGCCGATCGAGGCCCCGCGCCAGGCCGTAGCGGTACCGGCCCCCGCGCCCGTAAAGGTTGCGACGTTGCCGGTTGCCGATGCCGAGCCTATCCCGCGCTTTGCCGACGACCGTGACAAAGGGCCATTCACTACCCGCTGCATTCTGGTGGTGGAAGATGAACCGAACTTTGCGCGCATCCTCTTCGACCTGGCCCATGAGTTGGGCTACAACTGCCTGGTCGCCCACGGTGCTGACGAAGGCTACAGCCTGGCCGAGGAGTTCGTCCCCGACGCGATCCTGCTCGACATGCGCCTGCCGGACCATTCCGGGCTGACGGTGCTGCAGCGTCTCAAGGCGCACGCCAATACCCGGCACATTCCGGTGCATGTGATTTCCGTGGAAGACCGCGTCGAAGCCGCCATGCACATGGGCGCCATCGGTTACGCGGTGAAGCCCACCACCCGTGAAGAGCTCAAGGACGTGTTCGCGCGCCTGGAAGCCAAGCTGACGCAAAAGGTCAAGCGCGTGCTGCTGGTCGAGGATGACGACCTGCAGCGCGACAGCATTGCCCGCCTGATCGGCGACGATGACATTGAAATCACCGATGTCGGCTACGCCCAGGCTGCACTGGACCTGCTGCGCACCAATGTCTACGACTGCATGATCATCGACCTCAAGCTGCCGGACATGCTAGGCAACGAGCTGCTCAAGCGCATGGCCACCGAGGATATCTGCTCGTTCCCGCCCGTAATTGTCTACACCGGGCGCAACCTGACCCGCGACGAAGAGGCCGAACTGCGCAAGTATTCGCGCTCGATCATCATCAAGGGCGCCCGTTCTCCGGAGCGCCTGCTCGATGAAGTCACACTCTTTCTGCACAAAGTCGAATCCCAGCTGTCCCATGACCGCCAGAAGATGCTCAAGACCGCGCGCAGCCGCGACAAGGTGTTCGAAGGGCGCAAGATCCTGCTTGTGGACGACGACGTGCGCAATATCTTTGCCCTGACCAGCGCCCTGGAGCACAAAGGCGCCGTGGTGGTGATCGGGCGCAACGGCCGCGAAGCGATCGACAAGCTCAATGAAGTCGAGGATATCGATCTGGTACTGATGGACGTGATGATGCCGGAGATGGACGGTTACGAAGCCACCGCCCTGATCCGCCAGGACCCGCGCTGGAAGAAGCTGCCGATCATCGCCGTGACGGCCAAGGCCATGAAGGACGACCAGGAGCGTTGCCTGGCGGCAGGTTCCAACGACTACCTGGCCAAACCGATTGATCTGGACCGGCTGTTCTCGTTGATTCGCGTGTGGCTACCAAAGATGGAACGCATTTAAGTGGAGCGAAGTTTTTTGGACAAAAGCAGCGACATTGAGCTGCGCCTGTTGATCGAGGCGATTTACCTCAAGTACAGCTACGACTTTCGCGACTACTCCGGTGCGTCGGTCAAACGGCGGGTGGCCCATGCCTTGCGCCAGTTCGACTGTGCGACCATTTCCGCGCTGCAGGAGCGGGTGCTGCACGACCCGGCCGCGTTCATGCAGTTGCTGCAGTTCCTGACGATCCCCGTGAGCGAGATGTTTCGCGACCCCTCGCACTTTCTCGCAATTCGCCGGGAAGTGGTGCCGCTGCTCAAGACCTACCCGTCGATCAAGATCTGGATCGCCGGCTGCAGCACGGGCGAGGAGGTTTACTCCATGGCGATCCTGCTGCGCGAAGAAGGCTTGCTCGAGCGCACCATCATCTACGCCACCGACATCAACCCGGCATCGCTGGACAAGGCCAAGCAAGGCATCTTCTCCCTGGAGAACGTGCGCGCCTACACGGCCAATTACCAGCAGGCCGGTGGACAACGCTCATTTGCCGACTACTACACCGCAGCTTACGATAACGCGATCTTCGACAAGACGCTGCGCGAGAACGTCACGTTCGCCGACCATAGCCTGGCGACCGACAGCGTATTCTCAGAAACTCAATTAATTTCATGTCGCAACGTCTTGATTTATTTCAATAAAAAGTTGCAAGACAGGGCGTTTGGGTTGTTTCATGAGTCGCTGTGCCATCGCGGTTTCCTGGTGCTGGGCAGCAAGGAAACCCTGGATTTTTCCGCCTACAGCAAGCAATTCGAACCCTTGGTCAAACAGGAACGGATCTACCGCAAATTATGAGCGACGCTGCAATCACCCCGATTATCGGGATTGGAGCCATCGTCGTCGGCGCCTCCGCCGGCGGCGTGGAGGCGTTGCTGAGTATTTTCGGCAGGCTGCCGAATACGTTCGGCCTGCCGATCATTGCCGTGCTGCACCTGCCGGATGAACGTCGCAGCCAATTGGCGGAGGTCTTTGCGCGGCGCTTGCGCATTCCGGTCAAGGAGGCGCGGGACAAAGAGTCGATCGAGGCGGGCACCTTGTATTTCGCCGGCCCCGGCTATCATCTGTCGGTGGAGCACGACCGCAGCCTATCCATGAGCCAGGAGGACCGCGTGCACCATTCCCGGCCAGCCATCGATTTTCTCTTCGCCTCAGCCGCCGATACCTACGGACGAGGCCTGCTGGCGATCCTGCTGACTGGCGCCAACCAGGACGGCGCGCGCGGCCTGGCCCACGTCAAGCAATCGGGCGGCATCACCGTTGTGCAGGATCCCGCTGAAGCCCGGATTGCCGTGATGCCCCTGGCGGCCCTGGCGTTGCACACACCCGACCATATTCTTTCCTTGAGCCAGATTGGCTCATTGCTGGCTTCCCTGGAACCTTCCCCATGTTAAGTACTGTCCAGGCCAAACTGCTGATCGTCGACGATCTGCCGGAAAACCTGTTGGCCCTCGAAGCGCTGATCAAGCGCGAAGACCGCCAGGTATTCAAGGCATTGAGTGCCGACGAGGCGTTGTCCCTGTTGCTGGAACATGAATTCGCCATGGCGATCCTCGACGTGCAGATGCCTGGCATGAACGGTTTCGAACTGGCCGAACTGATGCGCGGCACCGAAAAGACCAAGAACATCCCGATCGTATTCGTCAGCGCCGCCGGCCGCGAACTCAATTACGCCTTCAAGGGCTATGAAAGCGGCGCGGTGGACTTCCTGCACAAACCGCTGGATATCCACGCGGTAAAGAGCAAGGTCAATGTATTCGTTGACCTGTACCGTCAGAGCAAGGCGATGAAGCTGCAGGTCGAAGCCCTGGAGCGCAGCCGCCGCGAGCAGGAACTGCTGCTGACGCGCCTGCAGGCCACCCAGGCCGAGCTGGAGCAGGCCGTGCGCATGCGCGATGACTTCATGTCGATCGTCGCCCACGAAGTGCGCACGCCGCTCAACGGGCTGATCCTGGAAACCCAATTGCGCAAGATGCACCTGGCCCGCGACAACGCTGCGGCGTTCACGCTGGACAAGATGCACGCGATGGTCGACCGCGATGAGCGCCAGATCAAAAGCCTGATCCGCCTGATCGAGGACATGCTCGACGTGTCGCGCATCCGCACCGGCAAACTGTCGATACGCCCGGCGCGCTTTGACCTGGCGCAACTGGTGCGCAACCTGGTGCATAACTTCGAGCCGCAGGTCGCTGCCGCCGAATCGTCAATGCATCTGGTCGCCGACGAGCCGGTGGAAGGCCATTGGGATGAGTTCCGCATCGAGCAGGTGGTCACCAACCTGTTGACCAACGCCCTGCGCTACGGCGCCAAGAGCCCGGTCGAGGTGCGGGTTTACACCGAACACGGCGAAGCGCGCGTGGAAGTGCGTGACCACGGCATTGGTATCAGTGAAGAGAACCAGAAGCGCATTTTTCAGCAGTTCGAGCGGGTTTCCGTCAACCACGCGGCGGCCGGCCTGGGCCTGGGGCTGTTCATTTCCGAACAGATCGTCGCAGCCCACGGCGGTACCATCGAGGTCGAAAGCCAGATAGGCGAGGGCGCGCTGTTCCGGGTGTGCCTGCCGCTTCAGGCGACGGCATGAAATCAATCGTCACCTGGACGCAACCTCTACGTGACCCCATGGTCGTAACACCAGCAACTGACCGAACAAAGGCTTCCCATGAGTGAAGATGCGCAAGATGTCGTACTGATCGTCGAAGACGACGAATCCATTATGTTTGTGCTGGGTGAATACCTGGCGGGCCTGGGTTATCGGGTGTTGAAGGCGGTCAATGGAAAAGAGGCGTTTGAAATCCTCGCGACCAAACCGCACCTGGACCTGATGGTCACCGACTACCGCCTGCCCGGCGGCATTTCCGGCGTGCAGATCGCCGAACCGGCGCTCAAGGTGCGCCCGGAGTTGAAAGTGATCTTTATCAGCGGTTATCCGCAGGAAATTCTCGACTGCGACAGCCCGATCACGCGCAATGCGCCGATCCTGGCCAAGCCGTTTGACCTGGATACGCTGCAGGAGCATATCCAGCGCCTGTTGGCCTGACGCCCTCCAGGGCTGCCGTGCAGCCCTAGTCCCTGATCATCTCGCGCACCTTCTCGGTCAGCAGGTCGAACGTGAACGGCTTGGTAATCAGCTGCATGCCGGGGTCAAGAAACCCGCCACGCACCGCTGCATGTTCGGCATAACCGGTGATGAACAGCACTTTGAGGTCAGGGCGGATTTGTCGACCGATTTCCGCCAATTGCCGGCCGTTCATGCCAGGCAGGCCAACGTCGCTGATCAACAGGTCGATACGCTGATCGGATTCGATGATCGGTACCGCCGTGCTGGCGTCACCGGCTTCGACAAAGGCGTATCCCAACTCTTTGAGCACCGCGCTCACCAGCACCCGTACCGCCGGGTCATCTTCGACGATCAGGACGGTCTCTCCGTCATTGGCGAACGGCAACAGGGCCGGATTCACTGCGGCATCCTCAACCATTTCCCCGACAAAACGCGGCAGGAACAAACTGACGGTGGTGCCCTTGTCCACTTCGCTGTGCAGGGTGACGTGCCCCCGGGATTGACGGGCAAACCCATAGATCATCGACAGCCCCAGGCCCGTGCCCTGGCCGATCGGCTTGGTGGTGAAGAAGGGGTCGAACACTCGGCCCATGACACTCTCTGGAATGCCGCAGCCGGTGTCACTGACACTCAACTCGACGTAGTCACCCGGGCTCAAGGTGCCATAGGCGGCTGTGAATACACTGTCGAGGTGACGGTTGGTGGTTTCCACGGTGAGGCTGCCGCCGCTGGGCATCGCGTCACGCGCGTTGATCACCAGGTTGAGCAGGGCGCTTTCCAATTGATTCGGGTCGGCTTCGGCCGTCCACAGGGTGTCGCTCAAACGCATTTGCAGGCAGATACTTTCGTTGATACTGCGTTCCAGCAGTTCGCCCATGGAGGTCACCAGTTTATTGATCTCCACCGGTTTCGGGTCCAGCGATTGCCTGCGCGAAAACGCCAGCAGGCGATGGGTGAGGCCAGCAGCGCGGTTGGCCGAGGTGACGCCCAGGTCGATCAGGCTGTCCAGATCGTCCAGCTTGCCCCGTGCCACACGCCGGCGCAGCAGTTCCAGGCTGCCGATGATGCCGGTCAGCATGTTGTTGAAGTCATGGGCGATGCCACCGGTCAATTGGCCGACGGCTTCCATTTTCTGCGACTGGCGCAGGGCTTCTTCATTGCTGCGCAATTGCGCGGTACGTTCTTCCACTTGCTGTTCGAGGGTTTCCAGGGTGCGTTGCAGGCGCAGTTCACTGGCGCTCAGGTCGACCAAACGGTCCCGGGCTTCGTATTGCCGGCGCCGCCCACGCAGGGCGGTGCTGATCAGGCTGATCAGGGTGACAGGATGAAAGGGGCGCTCAAGGAAGGTGACATTGCCCAACAGTCCGCTCAGATGCGACGAGCCATTTTGCTCGCTGCCGCCGTGATGGGTCATCAGTACAATGGGCAAGTCCGACCAGGCCGGCTGCTGGTGCAGGTACTCCAGCAGCGGCTCCATGTCCACGCCCCGCAAGGCTTCGGCGGCAATGATCAGCACGCCGGCGCCCTCGTGCAGTGCTTCGCACAAGTCGGCCAGGCTGCCGGCAACCACGCCATGGTAGCCGGCCTCTTTGAGCATCATCAGCGCCAACGAGCTGTCGCGCCCCAAAGGCGCAAGAATAACGGCCCGTTCGGAGACTGGGGTAAGGGACGTCACACTCCCTCTTCCTTGAGCAGAGGCGAGCCGGCGCCCATGTAGATCGGGATGCCGCGCAGTACGCCCTGGAAATTATCCAGGGGTTCGCCAACGGTCATGCCGCGACTGCTGATGCGGTACTCGCGAATCGTCGACTCATGGGTACCGGTGCGTTTCTTGATCACCGAAATGGCCCGACGAACCTTGCCCAGTGCCTCGAAGTAACGCAGCAGGATCACGGTGTCGGCCAGGTAGGTGATATCCACGGGCGTCTGCATATCGCCGACCAGGCCATGCTGGGCCACGGTCATGAACGTCGCGGCACCCCGTCGGTTCAGGTACAGCAGCAGTTCATGCATGTGCAGGATCAGCGCGTTCTCTTCCGGCATGGCGGCCTGGTAGCCGTTGATGCTATCGATGACCACGGTTTTGATGCCGCCTTCGTCCACGCAACGCCGTACTCGGTGGGAGAATTCCCCAGGAGACAGCTCGGCCGCGTCGACCTGTTCGATCAACAGGTTGCCGGTGGCCTGCATCGCAGCCAGATCGATACCCATGTTATGCATGCGCTCGAACAGCAAACCCATCTCTTCGTCAAAGATAAACAGCGCGGCCTTTTCGCCACGCTGTACGGCGGCGGCGGCGAAGACCATTGAAATCAGCGATTTGCCGGTGCCGGCCGGGCCAAGGATCAGGCTGCTGGAACCTGTTTCGACGCCGCCGCCCATCAGGGCGTCGAGTTCGGGGATGCCGCTGCTCATGGTCTGGCGCGTGTAGCCGCCGCGATGTTCGGCGGCGACAAGGCGAGGGAATACGTGTACACCGTCGCCCATGATGGTGAAATCGTGAAAGCCGCCACGGTATTTCTGGCCACGGTATTTCACTACCCGCACCCGGCGGCGTTCGGCGCCGTAACTGGGTGTCAGTTCTTCCAGGCGAATCACGCCGTGGGCCACACTGTGAACGGTTTTGTCGAGGGATTCGGTGGTCAGGTCATCGAGCAGCAGTACCGTGGCGTCATACCGCACAAAGTAGTGCTTGATCGCCAGGATCTGCCGGCGATAGCGCAGGGAGCTCTGCGCCAACAGGCGGATCTCCGACAGGCTGTCGACCACTACGCGGGTCGGCTTGACCCGTTCCACCACCTCGAAAATCTGCCGCGTGGCTTCGCCCAGCTCAAGGTCCGAGGAGTACAGCAGGCTCTGCTGGTGCTCGGCGTTGAGCAGGCTTTCCGGCGGGGTCAATTCGAAGATATGGATGTTGTCGTCCAAGTCCCAACCATGGGACTTGGCGCCTTGGCGCAGCTCATGTTCGGTTTCGGACAGGGTGATATACAGAGATTTTTCACCGTCTTTCGCTCCCGCCTGCAAGAAGTGCAGGGCGACGGTAGTTTTACCCGTGCCAGGCTCGCCTTCCAGCAGGAACAAGTGGCTGCGCGATAGCCCCCCGGCAAGAATGTCATCAAGACCTTCGATACCAGTGGCTGCCTTTTCACTTAAAAGCGAATTAGATGTAGACAAGAAGTGCCCTCAGGTCACGTACAAGTTGGGTGCGCGCCGCTGTGGCGCGCCATATTCACTTGACCGTATCGACCTGTGGCGGTTCAACGTTTTGAATTATTTGTGCGCGGCGCCGGCATCTTCCATGCATTTTTTTGAGCGCGGTCACAGACCCTGCTGCAGCGCGGGGTCATCCGGGTTCTGTTGCTCAAGCTGTGCCAGCAGCACCTGGACATTCTGCAACTGGCCGCTCTCTTTCCAATAATTGACCAGCAGCACCCGCGCTTTTCGATTGGCCGGGTGGCGCTGCACGATGTCTTCCAACTGGCGCTGGGCAGCCTCGAGCTCTTCCTGGTCGTGCAGCGTGGTGGCCAGGTCGTAGCGGTAGTCCTGATTGTCCGGTTCAAGCTCCACCGCCTTGGACAGGCCGAGCAAGGCATAGGGGCGCGCGCCATGGTGCAGCAGCCACATGCCCAGGGCGTGTTGCAGGTAAGCCGATTCCGGGTGCGCCGCCAATTGCTGTGCGAGCAGCTGGCGCGATTCGTCGGTCTTGCCCTGTTTATCCAGCAGCTCGATCTGCGCCACCACCGCTTGCAGGTTGTCCGGTTGCAGGCGCATGGCCTGCTGCAGGGCATTTTGCGCCTCCGGCAGCAGGGCGCTGTGGATATACAGGCGCGCCAGTTGAATCCAGCTTTCGGCGGTCTCGGGTTGGGCCTTGAGGGCATTGGCGAACTCGTCGAGCACTTGCTGCAGCGGGCCGAAGTACAGGCCCAGGGTGTCCGGCGACAGGCCGAGCAGGGCGTTGGCGGCGGCAAAGCGCACCTGCTGCTCGGGGTCATCCAGCACCGGGCCGAGCAACAAGGTGCGTTGGCCGGAAGGTACCAGGCCGACAATGCTGTGAATTGCCGCTTCACGCACCCGTGGCGATTCATTGGCCAAGTCTTTATCTGCCAACTTCAACGCCTGGGGGCTGGGGTAGTTGGGCAGCTCGGCATGCAGCGCGGCGCGGCGCTCAGGTGAAAGGTCCGGCCGCCCCAGCTGTTGATACAACACCCGCGCCGCGCCCGGCTCACCGTTGCGCGCCTGCTTCAAGGCTTGGGAATAACCGTGGGCAATCGCCGGCGGCACGGCCACCGGCGTTGCGCGGGCGAAAAACCAGGTGATCAACAAAATCGACAACAGGGCGCACAGGCCGACGATGGCGTAACGGCGTGACTTTGACATGCAGGCGTCCGAAGGCAGGGTACAGGTACAAAGCCTCAAGCTTCGGCCAGTGCAGGGCGAGTGTCAAACCCGATTGGCCAAACCGGTCAGCCATGTTGAAGGCTTTGACCATTGCTCGTAGCGCCGCTGCAGGGCGACTATTTGAGAGCGATTGACCGCCTGGAAAGTGTCCTTAAAACAAAAACACACAAGGAACTGAAGCGATGCGTGATTACCTGGCCGCCACCACCGAGTTCGATTACCAACACACCGTCGACGCCGCCCTTGCCGGCAACCTGCAGGCGCTCAACGCCTGTGTGGAATGCTGTGACCGTCACGCATTGCCTGGGCGCATTGCGCTGTTCTGGGAGGGCAGGGACGGGCGCAGCGCCACGGCGACCTTCACCGACTTGCAGGACCAGGCCTCACGCTTCGCCAATTTCCTGCTGGCCCAGGGCGTCAAGCGCGGCGATAAAGTCGCCGGCCTGTTGCCGCGCACGGCCGAACTGCTGGTGGTGGTGTTCGCCACCTGGCGTATCGGCGCGGTCTATCAACCGTTGTTTACCGCATTCGGGCCCAAGGCGATCGAGCATCGCCTGAACAGTTCCGGCGCCGCGCTGGTCGTCACCGATGCCATGAACCGGCCCAAGCTCACCGACGTGGACGGCTGCCCCACCATCGTGACGGTCACCGGGGCCAAGGGCGAAGGCCTGGTACGCGGCGATTTCAGCTTCTGGGCCGAACTGCCCAACCACTCGAACGTCTGCGAGCCCGTGCTGCTGGGGGGCGACGAGCCCTTCCTGCTGATGTTCACCTCGGGCACCACCGGCCCATCCAAAGCCCTGTCGGTACCGCTCAAGGCGATTGTCGCGTTCCAGAGCTACACCCGCGACGCGGTGGACCTGCGCCCAGAAGACGCGTTCTGGAACGTGGCCGATCCGGGCTGGGCCTATGGCATCTACTTCGGCGTGACCGGGCCGCTGTCCCTGGGGCATCCGATCACCTTCTACGATGGCCCCTTCAGCGTTGAAAGCACCTGCCGGATCATCAACAAATACGGCATCACCAACCTCACCGGTTCGCCTACCGCGTATCGGCTGTTGATCGCCGGCGGCGAGCCGTTCGCCCGCTCGATCAAGGGCAAGCTGCGCATCGTCAGCAGCGCCGGCGAGCCCCTGAACCCCGAGGTGATCCGCTGGTTCGCCGACAACCTTGGCGTGACCATCCATGATCACTACGGGCAGACCGAACTGGGCATGGTGCTGTGCAATCACCATGGCCTGGTGCATCCGGTGCATGTCGGCTCGGCAGGGTTCGCCTCGCCTGGGCATCGCATCGTGGTACTGGATGACAATTACCAGGAACTGCCTGCCGGTCAGCCCGGCATTCTCGCCATCGACCGTGAGCAATCGCCAATGTGCTGGTTCGCCGGGTATGAAGGCGTCAACACCAAAGCCTTTGTCGGCAAGTACTACCTCAGTGGCGACACCGTGGAGCTCAACCCGGACGGCAGCATCAGTTTTGTCGGGCGCAGTGATGACGTGATTACCACCTCCGGCTACCGCGTAGGACCGTTCGACGTGGAAAGCGCCCTGGTCGAACACCCGGCGGTGGTCGAGGCCGCCGTGGTCGGCAAGCCCTGCCCGGAGCGCACCGAACTGGTGAAAGCCTTCGTGGTGATCAACGAGCAGTACCGCGCGACTCCGGAACTCGCCGAAGAATTGCGCCTGCATGTGCGCCAGCGCTTGGCGGCCCATGCGTACCCGCGGGAAATCGAATTCGTCAGCGACTTGCCCAAGACCCCCAGCGGCAAGCTGCAACGCTTTATTTTGCGTAATCAGGAAATCGCCAAGGCCCAGGCGGCCGTGGCGTGATCCGTTGAAAAGGAAACCATGATGCAGATTGAAAACAAGGTATTTTTGGTCAGCGGCGGCGCTTCGGGCCTCGGTGCGGCCACTGCCGACATGCTGGTCGCAGCGGGTGCCAAGGTCATGCTGGTAGACCTCAACGCCGATGCCGTCGCCGCCAAGGCCCGGCAACTTGGCGATAACGCCCGCAGCGCCGTGGCGGATATCAGCCAGGAAGCCGCTGCCGAATCCGCCGTGCACGCCGCCGTTGCCGCCTTTGGCGGGTTGCATGGCTTGGTCAACTGCGCCGGTGTGGTGCGCGGTGAGAAAATCCTCGGCAAAAACGGCCCGCACGCCCTGGCCAGCTTCGCCCAGGTGATCAACGTCAACCTGATCGGCAGCTTCAACCTGCTGCGCCTGGCTGCAGCGGCTATCGCTGAAACACCTGTGGATGCCGATGGCGAACGCGGTGTGATCATCAATACCGCTTCGGTGGCGGCGTTCGACGGGCAGATCGGTCAAGCCGCGTATGCCGCCTCCAAAGGCGCGATTGCCAGCCTCACCCTGCCGGCCGCACGGGAATTAGCGCGTTTTGGTATCCGGGTGATGACCATCGCGCCCGGCATTTTCGAAACCCCGATGATGGCCGGCATGACCCCGCAAGTTCGCGATTCCCTTGCCGCCGGCGTGCCGTTTCCGCCGCGCCTGGGCAAACCCGCCGAATATGCGGCCCTGGTGCGGCATATCATTGAAAACAGCATGCTCAATGGCGAGGTGATCCGTCTTGACGGTGCCTTGCGTATGGCTGCCAAGTAAGGAGGTCTCTTCATGAACGATCCTATCGTTATCGTCAGCGCCGTGCGCACGCCCATGGGCGGGTTCCAGGGCGACCTCAAGGGCCTGACCGCACCGCAACTGGGCGCCGCCGCGATTCGTGCGGCGGTGGAGCGCGCGGGTATCGCCAGCGACGCCGTCGATGAGGTGTTGTTTGGCTGCGTGCTGCCCGCCGGCCTCGGCCAGGCGCCGGCACGCCAGGCAGCGTTGGGCGCCGGGCTGGACAAAGCCACCCGCTGCACCACCCTCAACAAGATGTGCGGTTCCGGCATGCAGGCGACGATTCTGGCCCACGATGCGTTGCGCGCCGGCAGCGTCGACGTGGTGATTGCCGGCGGCATGGAGAGCATGTCCAACGCGCCGTACCTGCTCGACCGCGCCCGCAGCGGCTATCGCATGGGCCACGGCAAGGTGCTCGACCACATGTTCCTCGACGGCCTGGAAGACGCCTACGACAAGGGCCGCCTGATGGGCACCTTTGCCGAAGATTGCGCCGAGCACAACGGTTTTACCCGGCAAGCCCAGGACGCCTTTGCGATTGCCTCGCTGACGCGTGCGCAGGAAGCCATCACCCACGGCAGTTTTGCCGCCGAAATAGTCCCGGTCCAGGTCACCGTTGGCAAAGAACAAAAGACCATCATGCATGACGAACAGCCGCCCAAGGCCAAGCTGGACAAGATCGCCAGCCTCAAACCGGCCTTCCGCGACGGCGGCACGGTGACTGCAGCCAACTCCAGCTCGATCTCCGATGGCGCGGCGGCGCTGCTGTTGATGCGTGAGTCCGATGCACGGCAACGCGACCTCAAGCCGCTGGCGGTGATTCATGGGCATGCGGCGTTCGCCGATGAGCCGGGGCTGTTTCCGGTGGCGCCTGTCGGCGCGATCCGTAAGTTGATGAGCAAAACCGGCTGGAACGTGGCGGATGTCGACCTGTTCGAGATCAACGAAGCGTTCGCGGTGGTCAGCCTGGTGACCATGAGCAAACTGGAGATTCCCCACAGCAAGGTCAACGTGCACGGCGGCGCCTGCGCCCTGGGCCACCCGATCGGCGCCTCGGGCGCGCGCATCCTGGTGACCTTGCTCTCGGCCCTGCGCCAGAAAGGCCTCAAACGCGGGGTCGCTGCCATCTGCATCGGCGGTGGTGAAGCCACGGCCATGGCCGTTGAATGCCTGTATTAAGGACTGACCATGCTGCCTAATGACGAACAATTGCAAATCAGCGACGCGGCCCGGCAGTTTGCCCAGGAGCGTCTGAAACCGTTCGCCGCCGAATGGGACCGCGAGCATCGCTTTCCAAGGGAGGCCGTCGGTGAAATGGCCGAACTGGGCTTTTTCGGCATGCTGGTACCGGAACAATGGGGCGGCTGCGACACGGGTTACCTGGCCTACGCCATGGCCCTGGAAGAAATCGCCGCCGGCGACGGGGCTTGCTCGACCATCATGAGCGTGCATAACTCGGTGGGTTGCGTGCCGATCCTCAAATTTGGCAATGACCAGCAGAAAGACCAGTTCCTCAAGCCCCTGGCCAGCGGGGCCATGCTCGGCGCCTTTGCGCTGACCGAACCCCAGGCCGGTTCCGACGCCAGCAGCCTTAAAACCCGCGCACGCCTTGACGGTGATCATTACGTGCTCAACGGCTGCAAACAATTCATCACTTCCGGGCAAAACGCCGGCGTGGTGATTGTGTTTGCGGTCACTGACCCGGCGGCGGGCAAGCGCGGCATCAGTGCGTTTATCGTTCCCACCGACTCGCCGGGCTATACCGTGGCGCGGGTCGAGGACAAGCTGGGACAGCACGCATCGGATACCTGCCAGATCCTGTTTGAAGACATGAAGGTGCCGGTCGCCAACCGTCTGGGCGAGGAGGGCGAGGGCTACAGGATCGCCCTGGCCAACCTCGAAGGCGGACGCGTGGGCATTGCCGCGCAATCGGTGGGCATGGCCCGCGCCGCCTTTGAAGCGGCCCGCGACTACGCCCGCGAGCGTGAAACCTTCGGCAAGGCGCTGATTGAACACCAGGCCGTGGCCTTTCGCCTGGCCGACATGGCCACGCAAATTGCCGTCGCCCGGCAGATGGTCCATTACGCGGCAGCGCTGCGTGACAGCGGCAAACCGGCCTTGGTCGAGGCCTCGATGGCCAAGCTGTTCGCCTCGGAAATGGCCGAGAAAGTCTGTTCGGCCGCCTTGCAAACCCTCGGCGGTTACGGTTACCTGAGCGACTTCCCGCTGGAGCGGATCTACCGCGATGTGCGTGTCTGCCAGATTTACGAAGGCACCAGCGATATCCAGCGCATGGTCATCTCACGCAATCTTTAAGGAGCCGATACATGAGTTATGAAACCATTTTGCTCGAAGTCCAGGGCCGCGTCGGGCTGATTACCCTCAACCGCCCGCAGGCACTGAACGCCTTGAACGCCCAACTGGTCAGCGAGTTGAACCTGGCGTTGGATGGCCTGGAAGCCAATCCGGAAATCGGCTGCATCGTGCTGACCGGCTCGAAGAAAGCCTTCGCCGCTGGCGCGGACATCAAGGAAATGGCCGAGCTGACCTACCCGCAGATCTACCTGGACGACCTGTTCAGCGACAGCGACCGCGTGGCCAACCGCCGCAAGCCGATCATTGCCGCCGTGAACGGCTTCGCCCTCGGTGGTGGCTGCGAGCTGGCGCTGATGTGCGACTTCATCCTGGCCGGTGACAGCGCCAAGTTCGGTCAGCCGGAGATCAACCTGGGCGTGCTGCCGGGCATGGGCGGTACTCAGCGGCTTACCCGTGCGGTGGGCAAGGCCAAGGCCATGGAAATGTGCCTGACCGGGCGCTTTATCGATGCTGTAGAAGCCGAACGTTGCGGCATCGTTGCGCGCATCGTGCCTGCTGACGAGCTGCTGGACGAAGCGTTGAAAGTGGCCACCCTGATCGCCGGCAAATCGGTGCCGATCAGCATGATGGTCAAGGAAAGCGTGAACCGCGCGTTTGAAGTGAGCCTGTCCGAAGGCGTGCGGTTTGAGCGCCGCGTGTTTCATGCAGCGTTTGCGACCCAGGATCAGAAGGAAGGGATGGCGGCGTTTGTGGCCAAGCGCGCACCGGAGTTCAAAGACAAGTAGCTGTGGAGAGTCAAGATCGTTCCCACGCTCCGCGTGGGAACGCAGCCCGTGACGCTCTGCGTCACCCGTGGCCATCGTTAGCGGGACGCGGAGCGCCCCAGGTGGCATTCCCACGCAGAGCGTGGGAATGATCAACCCTTATCAGTCAGAGCTGATAATTCTTCAACTCCCTGGCAATCACCATCCGCTGAATCTCGCTGGTGCCTTCGTATATCTGCGTGATCCGCGCATCCCGGTAGTAACGCTCCACCGGATAGTCTTCCAGATACCCATACCCGCCATGAATCTGCATCGCTTTCGAGCAAACCTTTTCAGCCATTTCCGAAGCAAACAGCTTGGCCTGGGACGCTTCCGACAGGCACGGCTTGCCGGCGCTGCGCAGGCGTGCGGCGTGCAGGATCAGCAGGCGTGCGGCGTTCAGTTGGGTTTGCATGTCGGCCAACAGGTTGGCCACGCTCTGGTGTTCGATGATCGCCTTGTCGAACTGCACCCGGTCACGGGCATAGGCCAGCGCCGCCTCAAAAGCGGCCCGCGCGATGCCCAGGGCCTGGGCGGCGATGCCGATGCGCCCACCCTCCAGGTTGGACAGGGCGATGGCCAGGCCTTTGCCGCGCTCGCCCAGCAGGTTGGCTTCGGGCACCGTGCATTGGTTGAAGGTGACGGCGCAGGTGTCCGATGCGCGAATGCCCATCTTGTGTTCGGTGCGGTCGACCACGAAGCCCGGGGTATCCGTGGGGACCAGGAATGCCGAAAGGCCTTTCTTGCCCAGCTCCGGGTCGGTCACGGCGAACACAATGGCCAACTTCGCGCGCTTGCCATTGCTGACAAACTGCTTGGCGCCGTTGATCACCCACTGGCCATCGCGCAGTTCGGCACGGGTGCGCAGATTATGGGCTTCAGAGCCGGCCTGGGGCTCGGTCAGGCAGAAGCAACCGATGGCCTGGCCGCTGGCAAGCGCGGCCAGCCAGGTATGTTTCTGCGCCTCTGTGCCGTAGTTGAGGAGTGGGCCGCAACCCACTGAATTATGGATACTCATCAGTGCGCCCGTGGCGCCATCCCCGGCGGAAATTTCCTCCACGGCCAGGGCATAGGCGACGTAATCCACGTAGGTGCCGCCCCATTCTTCCGGCACCACCATGCCGAGCAGGCCCAGCTCGCCCATCTTGGCCACCAGGGCGTCGTCGATCCAGCCGGCCTTTTCCCAGGCCTGGGCGTGGGGTGCGATTTCACCTCGGGCAAAGTCACGCGCCATGTCGCGGATCATCACTTGTTCTTCAGTATATTCAAGATCTTGCATGGCTTATTTCTCAATCTGCTTGAAGTCGTGAAAGAAGCTGTCGACATGGTCGGCGTCCAGCCCTTGCAGGGTGGGCGGATTCCACTGCGGGTTCTTGTCTTTATCGATGATCAACGCGCGAACCCCTTCAATCAGGTCGCCGCGTGCGAACCACTGGCGGTCCAGATGCAGCTCCAGGGCAAAGCACTGTTCCAGCGGCAGGTGGCGCCCACGGCGCAGCATCTGCAGGGTGACGGCCATGGCCAGGGGCGAACGGGTCTGCATCAGGGCGACGGTGGTCAGCGCCCAATGGTGGCTGTCGGCGACGGTGACTTGCTGTAGCTGCTCGACCATGCTCGGCACGTCCGGCAGCGCGAAGAAATGGTCGATGGCCGGGCGCAAGGCCGCCAGCGGCGCATCCGGCAGTTGTTGTACGGCCAGACCGGCGAGCACGCCTTGCAGGTCCTTGAGGGGCGAGTCGCGCCATTGCAGGCTGTCGAGCGCGTGCCCAAGCTCCGTCAGTTTGACGCTGTCGAGGTACCAATCGGCCAGGCCGCAGTACAGGGCGTCCGCCGCACGGATCTGCACCCCGGTGACGCCGAGGTAAATCCCCAGCTCGCCTGGAATACGCGGCAGGAAGTAGCTGCCACCCACATCCGGAAAATAGCCGATGGCCACTTCCGGCATCGCCAGCCGGCTGCGCTCGGTCACGACGCGCAGGTCGGCGCCCTGTACCAGGCCCATGCCACCGCCGAGCACGAAGCCGTCCATCAAGGCCAGCACGGGTTTGGGGTAATGGTGGATGGCCAGGTCGAGCGCGTATTCCTCGACGAAGAAGTCTTCATGCAGGGTGTCGCCACGCTTGAAACTGTCGTACAGGGAACGGATATCGCCGCCGGCACAGAAGGCCTTGTCGCCGGCACCGCGCAGCACCACGGCGTAGACAAGCGGATCATCGGCCCAGGCCTGCAGCTGCGTCGTCAGCAGACGCACCATGTCCAGGGTGATGGCATTCAAGCCGGTGGGGCGGTTGAGGGTGAGGTAACCGATATGGTTACGCACCTCACTGAGTACTTCTTCCTGCTGAATATCGGTGTGGCGTGCTTCGGAGGACACCTGAGCAGTCATCACTAACTCCCTGCTTTTATTGTTCTTTATCAAGATGTTCGCGGGCGAACTATCGCGTGATCGTACCAGCGCAAATTTGCCGCCTACAACCCGGAATCATGCAGGTCGTTGTTGCATTTATGCACACCGCGTCAAACCACGCGACTGGCCAGGACTTCGCCGATACTGCGCCGTCGCGCATGGCCTTCGGCGGCATGAATCAATTGCTCCAGCTCCGTGGGCTCGACGTCGAAGAACTGCTCCATGTCGGCCAATGCCAACTTGAGGTCGGCGGCGGTGATGGCCGGGTCGGTCACCGGCGCGCTGCCGAGCATGACAGGTACCGGTTCGGCTTGTCCCTTGGGATAACGCGTGCGGGTGGCATTGTTGTAGGCCAGCGCACACGCCAGCAGGGCAGCGGCGCCGAGCATGACCGGTGCCAGTTCGTGCCAGCCGAGGGCGATGGAGGCAGGGTCGGCCAGTACCAGCGTCATGGCCAGGCCACCGGCCGGGGGATGCAGGCAGCGCAGCCAGCAGATCAGCACGACCGTCATGCCCGCCGCCAGGCAAGCGCTGCCCAGGGTGCGTCCCAACACCCGCGCCACGAGCAATGCCACCACGCCAGCACACAGATAGCTGCCCATGATCGACCAGGGTTGTGCCAGCGCCCCCGACGACACGGCAAACAGCAGCACCGCCGACGCCCCCAGCGGGCCGAGCAGGTGCAGGGCGACTTCCATGCCGAACACCTGGGCACACACCCAGACACTGAGCAGTGTGCCCAAGGCCATGCCGATGGCGGCGCGACTCCATTCGGAAGGACGGGTATTGATGGCAGCAGGTAACCAGCGAGCGAGCATTGAAGAGGGGTCCTGAAACTGAGGGCGAAAAAAAAGGCCTGCCTGGTTTCCCGGAAAAGCCCTTGAAAGTTCCAACATTGGGGGAAGGAACCCAAACAGTGTGCCAACTGAGTTGCAGCGGCGCCAATGCATATTAATGAGGGTTGAATGCAAAAATTATGTACTTAAGGAGCTTCGTCAAAAAAGATCCGATTGGTGTTATGGGCGGCGGGCGTGCAGATCTTGCCCAGTACAAGGCTGTCGACTTCCTCATTGAACAGGCGTTTTTGCAGGTTCGCCTGCAAGCCTGGTTCGTCGGCCAGCGGCCCCTTCAACGCTACCAGCGCGTCACGTAAGCCCCTCAACCGATCCAGTCTCGGCGCGGCTACAGATAACCGATCCTCTCGCACGGCATTGCCCTCCTTGTTGTTATGTCGTTATGCAGGTTCCCTGACCAGGGCTGTTACAGGCAGCCCTTGATACGGGTGGTAGATAGTTAATGCCCTTGCAAACGAGTCTACAGTTGGGCTCCGGGCACCGGAAGGCGAAGTTCAGCGGCCGTTACGCAAAGCACTGTAGGGGGTTTCTCGGTGATTATGATGAAAAACGCCCAGGGGGTTTATAAGCGGGCGTTTTTCTTACGTGACGGCTGCAAACACACTCAAAGAGGTGCTTTTTTCTCCAGGTGCAACAACACGTAGGGGGTCATATCGAACGCCCCGGTGAGCGTCGGCGTGAGCGCACGCAAGCGTGGGTCAGTCAGGCTGTTAAAGTCGGCCTGGCTCATCACCAGCCAGGCGGGCGCCTGAACAGGCTGGAGCTCGACGGGCAACTGGGTAAATAGTGGAACCTTGTCGCAATTGAAGTTGACCATGAACTTGATGGCTTTTGCGTCTTTGCCCAACGCATGCAAGACCAATGGCGCCGGTTGTTGCAGGATCTGCTCCTTGGCCGCCAGGGTGAACGTACGGGTGTCGTAAAGGCTGCGCTCCAAGGGTTCGACCACCATGATGTAAGTCGTCCAGATCGCCATGACTGCGGCGAATGCCGCACCGACCGGGCGCAGTCGAGCCCGGAACAGTGCCAACAACGCCAGTACCTGCAGCACCGCCAGTACGCCAAACATCGGCCCGAGATCGGCCAACAGTTGCGGGTAACGCCGTCGCGCAACGATCAGGCCCACCGCCAACAGCGCCGGCAGCAGCGTCCACAGCGCCAGCATCAAACCGCGTAATCCGCTGAACAGACGGCCTTGGGCGACCTGAAACGGATACGCGGCAATGATCGCTGCCATCGGCAGCATCGGCAGGATATACCGCGCCTTTTTAGCCTGGGGCACCGACAAGCCAAGCATCACCAAGACACCCGCCGCCGCGCAGTACAGCACCAGCTTCAACGCCGGGTCTGGCGCTCGGCGGCCGCCGCTCACCACGGCCAGCAGCACCAGCAGCGCCACCGGATAGGCCAGGGCGTAGTTGCCGAGGGAGCTGGTGAAGTAATACAGCACGCCGCCAGAGCCTTCGCTGCCATCCATGCGCCCCAGAAACTGCATGCGAATCACCTCACGCATGAAGTCTTCGCCACCGCTGAGCTTGGCCAGCAGCAACAGCAGGCCGATACACGCCGCCAGCAAGGCCAGCGCCAGCAGCCCGAAGCTGAACAACTGGCGCCATTGACGGTTGATCAGGTAATAACTGCAAAGCACCCCGGTAGGAATCACCAGGCCGATTGGCCCACGAATCGCAAACCCCAGCATCAACAGCGCAAACACCCAGTGCAGGCGTTTGGCCGCAGCAAAATGCTCATGGGCATACCCCAGGTAGAACACCGCCAGGGTCACGGCCGCGAGCATCTGGTCCAGGGAGACGGCGCGGGTTTGGCTGATAAAGGTGCTGCTGAGCAGCAACATTGCGATGCTCAGCAGGCCCCAGCGCACGGAGTAGGGCGCGGTGAGTCGATAGACCAGCACTACGATCGACGCCGAAGCCACAGCGCTGGGCAGCCAGGCCGTGAAGCTGGTGACCTGGCCGATAGGCAGGGAGAGCAGCCAGGTCAGCAGGGTCGAGGTGGCCAGGTAATCGGCATACGGCTGGCCGTAAGTGGTGGGAAAGAAGCTCGGCCCATGGCGCAGCATCTCCTGGGCAAACACCACGAAGCGTGAGTCGAAGCCGATAATCGCCTGGTGCCAGCTGCCGGCGATGAACAGCAGCAGCGCCAACAGCCCCAGACCCAGTGACTGTCGGCGCAGCGTTGGCGTGAGCAGGGGCGGGTGAACCTTGTGCACTGATCAGCCTGCCTTGGCCTGTTGCACCCAGTTTTGCTGGGGGATCGGCAACTCGCACGAGTCACCACGGCCAATCGGGAAGTATTTGAAGCCTTTGCGCGTCAGGCGCTCGCCGTCGTACAGGTTGCGACCATCGAAGATCACCGGGGTTTTCAGGCGCTGGTGGATCAGGTCGAAGTCCGGTGCCTTGAATTGCTGCCACTCGGTGCAGACGACCAGCGCATCGGCGCCGCCCAGGGTGGATTCCGGCGTGCCCATCAGCATCAGTCGTGGGTCGTCACCATAGATGCGCTGGGTTTCCTGCATGGCTTCGGGGTCGAACGCACGTACATTGGCGCCGGCGGCCCACAAGGCTTCCATCAGCACGCGGCTCGGCGCGTCACGCATGTCGTCGGTGTTGGGCTTGAAGGCCAGGCCCCACAGGGCGAAGGTCTTACCGCGCAGGTCGCCCTTGAAGAACGCGTTGATGCGCTCGAACAACTTGCTTTTCTGGCGCTGGTTGATCGCTTCCACGGCTTCCAGCAGGTCGCTGGAACAGTTGGCCTGCTTGGCGCTGTGGATCAGGGCGCGCATGTCTTTGGGGAAACAGGAGCCGCCGTAGCCGCAACCGGGATAAATGAAGTGGTAGCCGATGCGCGAGTCGGCGCCAATGCCCAGGCGCACGGCTTCGATGTCGGCGCCCAGGTGTTCGGCCAGCTCGGCGATCTGGTTGATAAAGCTGATCTTGGTGGCGAGCATGCAGTTGGCGGCGTACTTGGTCAGTTCGGCGCTGCGCAGGTCCATGAAGATAATGCGGTCATGGTTGCGGTTGAACGGTGCGTACAGGTCGCGCATCACCTCCCGCACTTCTTCGCGCTCACAGCCAATGATGATGCGGTCCGGGCGGCGGCAGTCGGCCACGGCCGAGCCTTCCTTGAGGAATTCCGGGTTGGAGACAATATCGAATTGCAGCTCACGGCCGGCGGCGCGCAGGTTTTTTTCGATATGCGCGCGCAGGGTGTCGCCGGTGCCGACGGGAACAGTGGACTTTTCCACCAGGATTACCGGCGCCACGCGATGGCGCGCCACCGCGTCACCCACCGACAACACGTATTTGAGGTCGGCCGAACCGTCCTCATCCGACGGCGTACCCACCGCAATGAACAGCACCTCACCATGCTCGACGGCGAGTTTTTCGTCGTAGGTGAAATGCAGGCGTCCGCTTTCCAGGTTTTCCTTGACCATGGCCGCCAGGCCCGGCTCGAAGATCGTCACATGGCCTTTCTGCAGCGACTCGACCTTGCTCCGGTCAACGTCCATGCAAATAACATCGTGACCGACTTCGGCTAATACGGTGGCCTGTACCAAGCCGACGTAACCACTACCAAATACACTGATTTTCATGGGGTATTCCTGGGACTTGAGGTGCTAGCACGACGAGAGTTGATAACCAGTACGCCGAGGATGACCAAGGCCACCCCCAGGGTTTTTGCAAGCGAAAAGTGTTCGTTGAATACCGGCAGGCAGGCGGCCAGCAGGTACACCAGCGCGTAGCTGATGCTCAGCAGCGAGTAAGCGCGCCCGAGGGGCAAGTGCTTCAGCGCGCCGAGCCAGCAGAGCATCGACAGTGCATAGGCACTGATCGCCAGGGCCACCACGCCCAGGGCGCTCAGGTCGATGCTGGCGCTGCTCAAGGCGCTCAGCCACGCATCCGGCAACGGAAGGCGTGTCATGCTCCAGCGCATGCCCAATTGGGCCACGCTGACCAGGCCGACACTGCCCAGGGCCAGGGCGAAACCGCGCATCCGGCTCATACCTGGCGCCCCAGCAGCACAACACCGGCAATGATCAGCACCACGCCCAGCCAGTGGCGGCCATCGATGTGTTCAGCAAACACAAAGCGCGCCACCAGCGTGACAACGACAAAGTTCATGCTGAGCATCGGGTAGGCAATCCCGACTTCCAGGCGCTGCAACACCAGCAGCCACACCAGCAAACCCATGCCCAGGCACACCAGGGCCGACCACAACCAGGGTGAGCGCAGCTTCAGCGCCCAACCGTCGGGCAATTCACGCCAGCTTTCCACGGCAAATTTCTGCGAGACCTGGCCCGCGCATGTGAGCAGGCAGGCGCTGAGTAACAGAAGCAGGGTGATCATTGCGCGACCTGCGGGAAAATCAGAATCACGATATTGCCCTGCGCATAGCGCTTGCCATCTGCAGGCAGTAGGGCGAGCTCTTCCCTTTCGCCCTGGCTGTTGACGCGCATCACCACGCCGACGGCGCCGCTGCGGCGGGTTTCGGCCATCCAGGCCTGGATTCGATTGCGGTCGACCAGACGCTGGGCGGTGTCCGCATAAGCCAGGCCGTATTTCACTTCGCCAGAGGTGTTGTAGAGCGTGATGTCGGGCCGTTTCAGGCGCCACGACAGCGCAGCGGAGGCGCCCAGGTCGTTGCTCAACAGCGCAATGGAAGGCTTGAGTTCTTCGGCATGATCGATGATGAACTGGTCCGGGGTCTTGTTATAAACCACCGAATGGGGCAGTGCGGCGGGCACCAGGGCAACCAGCAAGGCACTGCCGATCAGCGGCGCGGCCCACAGTGTCAACGGGCGCGCCGCCTGAAACAGGTTGGCCAGGATCCAGCCGAACAGACAGGTAAACAGCAGCACCAGGCTGAGGGTTTCTTCACCGGGTTCGTACACCGGTTTCTTCCACTGGAACCAGATGATTGCCAACAGGGCGAGCACGCCGATGACCAGGTTCAGCCAACCGTTGATGCGCAATACGCGGCCACGGCCTTGAGCGAGCTTGTCACTCAAGGTCGACCCCATCAGCAAGGCCAGGGGCAGCAGGCACGGCATGATGTAGGCGGGCAGTTTGCCTTTGGCCAGGCTGAAAAAGGCCAGGGGCATCAGCAGCCACAGCAGCAGGAACGCGGTGTTCGGCAGGCGCCGGTCCAGCCACGCCTGTTTGAGGCTGGACGGCAGCAGCGCAACCCAGGGCAGCGTAAACGCCACCAGCAACGGCAGGTAATACCAGAACGGCTCGGCGTGCTGCGCGTCTTCACCGGCAAAGCGCTGGATATGCTCATGCCAGAAGAAGAAGTGCCAGTAATCCGGCTCTTGCAGGTGCACGGCCAGGGCCCATGGCAAGCTGACCAGGATCGCCGCAGCCACGGCCACCGGGCCGAACTTGAACAGTTCCGTCGAGCGTTTCTGCCAGAGGGCGTAGGGCAGGGCGATCAACACCGGCAGCAACCACGCCAGGAAGCCTTTGGTCATGAAACCCATGCCACAGGCCAGGCCGACTACGGCCCAGGACCACAACCTGGCCCGTTGCGTGCGGCTGTCGAAGCAGAACCACAAGGCTACGCCTGTGAGGTTGACCCAGAAGGTGAACTGCGGGTCCAGATTGGCGTAGCCGCCGAGCATCGCCACGCTGACGAAACTCATGTACAGCACGCTGCTGATCAGGCTTTTCTGCGGGTCGTTCCACAACCGGCGGGACATCAGGTAAACCAGCAGGATGCTCAAGCCGGTGCTCAAGGCCGACGCAAAGCGCACGCCGAAGAGGTTCTGGCCGAAGATCGCCTGGCCCAGCGCGATCATCCAGTAGCCCGCCGCCGGCTTCTCGAAATAGCGAATGCCCATGAAGTGCGGCGCGGCCCACTTGCCGGTCAGCAGCATTTCCTGGCTGATCTGCGCATAGCGGGTTTCATCCGGAATCCACAGGCCGTGGGTGGCCAGCGGTAACAGGTAAAGCACGCCAAACGCCAACAGGAGCAAGGGCAATGCCCAGCGGCGGATCATGCCTGCTGCACTCCGAGCCAACCCTCGCGGCCGCTCAATGCGCCGCGCACCAGCTGTTGCTGGGGCAGGGTGGTCACATCGGCGGGCAGTAGCTCGCCCAACGGGGTGAACTCAATGCCGCGCTGCCCTGCCTGGGCGAGCATCTGGCGAAAATCCTGGGCCATCAGAATCCCTTCTACTTCTGCGTGAATGGTGTAGACGTTCAGCTTCGACGCATTGAACCGGTCAAGGATGAACGTGTTGAAGTCCTTGGCAGCCACTACCGGCCCGACGACTTCGTCGAAGGTCGGCAGGTCTACCGGAATTTGTGGGGTGCCCGCGCTGCCATCGGCCAGGGTCGGTCGAAACAGGCTGGTGCCCCGGCAATCACTGTTGTAGCGAAAGTTGAAGGCTTGTTTGGCTTGCACAACACGCTCGTCGGCGCGCCAACCGGCGGCTGCGGAACAGTCGATCCGCTCACCGAGGATGTCGCTCAAGGTATCCACGCCGCGTCGGATCTGCTCGACCAGTTGTGCGTCGCTCCAGCGCCCGGTGTTGGCCTGCCAGCCGTGGTGGTCCCACGCGTGCAGGCCGACTTCATGCCCGGCGGCCTTGGCCTGGCGCATCAAGTGCCCCAGGTCACGGCCAATCGGCTTGCCCGGCCAGGCGGTGCCGGCCAGCAGGATGTCCCAGCCATACAGGCCGGCGGCATTGGAACGCAGCATTTTCCACAGGAACTGCGGGCGGATCAGGCGCCACAAGTGGCGCCCCATGTTGTCCGGCCCGACGCTGAAGAAGAACGTCGCTTTAATCCCGGCTTCGTCCAGGGACTCGAGCAGCCGTGGCACGCCTTCACGGGTGCCTCGGTAGGTGTCGACGTCGATGCGCAGGCCTGCCTTCATTACTTTTTATCCGCTATTTCAAGCATTGCTTCACGCAGGAAGAAGTCCAGCGTGTTGCCGATGGTCTCGCTCATCGCCACGGTCGGCTCCCAGTTCAACAGGCGCTTGGCGTTCTCGATGCTCGGCTTGCGGTGTGCCACGTCCTGGTAACCGGTGCCGTAGAACGCCTTGCTTTCCACGTCGCGAAAACCGGCGAACGGCGGGAAGTTGCCGCGCAGCGGGTGCGCTTCGAACTGACGCAGCAGCTCTTCGCCCAACTGACGGATGCTGGCTTCGTTTTCCGGGTTGCCGATATTGATGATCTGGCCGTCACAGACGCCCTTGTCGTTATCGATGATGCGCGCCAGGGCTTCGATGCCGTCGGCGATGTCGGTGAAGCAACGCTTCTGCTCGCCACCGTCGAACAGGCGGATCGGCGTGCCTTCCACCAGGTTCAGGATCAACTGGGTGATGGCGCGGGAGCTGCCGATACGCGCCGAGTCCAGGCGGTCCAGGCGCGGGCCCATCCAGTTGAACGGACGGAACAGGGTAAATTTGAGGCCCTTGTCGCCGTAGGCCCAGATCACGCGGTCGAGCAGCTGCTTGGAGACCGAGTAGATCCAGCGTTGCTTGTTGACCGGGCCCACTACCAGGTTGGAGGTGTCTTCGTCGAAGTACTGGTCCTGGCACATGCCATAGACTTCGGACGTGGAGGGGAAGATCACGCGCTTGTTGTACTTGACGCAGTAGCGCACCAGCTTGAGGTTTTCTTCAAAATCCAGCTCGAACACGCGCAGCGGGTTGCGGGTGTATTCGATCGGCGTGGCGATGGCCACCAGCGGCAGCACCACGTCGCACTTCTTGATGTGGTACTCGATCCACTCGGTGTGAATGCTGATATCGCCTTCCACATAGTGGAAATTGGGGTGGCTGCGCAGGCGCTCGATGGCGTCTGAACCGATATCCAGGCCGTAGACTTCATAGCGGTCGTCACGCAACAGGCGCTCGGACAGGTGGTTACCGATAAAGCCGTTCACGCCCAGGATCAGCACGCGGGTGCGGCGTGGCTTGCGGCCCGACTCGGCGCCGCGCAGCACGGAGCCGTCCACCAGGCCCAGTTCATCGGCCAGGGACGGGCCGGCCAGGTACAGGCCGTTGTCGTTGCGCTGGCCGAACTTGATCACCAGCGAGTCTTCACCGCAGGCGATGCGCAGCGGGTTGACGCTGATCACGCGGCCCGGCGCCAGGCCTTCGTTGCCTTTGGCCACGTCGGCCTGCCAAACGATGAGCTTGTGCTCGCCCACCGCGCAAAAGGCGCCAGGGTAAGGCTGAGTCACGGCGCGCACCAGGTTGAACAATGCTTCGGCGGGCTTGTTCCAGTCGATCTTGCCATCGGCGGCGGTACGGCGGCCGAAGCAGGTCGCCTGGCTTTCGTCCTGGGCAGTTTCAGCCAGTTTGCCCTGGGCCAGTTGCGGCAGGGCGTCGCGCAGCAGGTGGCTGGCGGCCTCTAGCAGCTTGGCGTGCAGGCTCAGGCCGGTGTCGCTGCGCTCGATGCTGACTTTGTGTTGGGCCAGGATCGCGCCGGCATCGGCACGCTTGACCATGCGGTGCAG
Organism: Pseudomonas sp. R4-35-07; assembly: GCF_003852235.1. Classification (NCBI taxonomy): domain Bacteria; kingdom Pseudomonadati; phylum Pseudomonadota; class Gammaproteobacteria; order Pseudomonadales; family Pseudomonadaceae; genus Pseudomonas; species Pseudomonas sp. R4-35-07. Next base: position 3,065,266 of record NZ_CP027732.1, on the reverse strand, counting down.
GGTCACGCCGGTTTCGGTTTCACCGTTGACCAGCACCCAGTTGGCTGGCGCGCGGCCACGGTATTTGGGCAGCAGCGAACCATGCAGGTTGAATGCGCCTTGGCGGGCGAGGGCCAGCAGCGGTTCGCTGAGCAGGTTGCGGTAGTAGAACGAGAAGATGAAATCCGGGTTCAGCTTGGCGATGCGTTCGACCCACAGCGGGTGGTTCGCGTCTTCCGGGGCGTGCACCGGGATACCGTTGCGGGCGCACAGCTGGGCGACGGAGCCGTAGAAGTTGTTTTCCTTGGGGTCGTCGGCATGGGTGAACACGGCGGCAATGTCGTAGCCCGCAGCGAGCAGGGCTTCGATACCCGCACAGCCAATATCGTGGTAGGCGAATACAACGGCTTTTGAACTCATGACTGGACCTGATCGGAAGAAGAAGTAGAAGTATGGGAAGACACCAGGCCATCGACGACGACCACGGGAGCCGGTGCTGCCGGTTGGTTGCGCAGCACTTTTTCAATGAAGAAACGCGGGCGTGCGCGCACATCGCTGTACATGCGCCCCAGGTATTCGCCCAGCAGGCCCATGCCGATGAACTGGCCACCGGTGAATACGAACAGCACGGCAAACAGCACGAACAGGCCGTCGCCCGCCCAAGTGGCACCGAAGGCCAGGCGCATGACGATCAGCGCGAAGGCAAACAGCACGCCCAGCGCCGCCAGGCTGAACCCGACGATGGACAGCAGGCGCAACGGCGTGGTGGTCATGCAGGTGAGCAGGTCGAACATCAGGCTGATCAGGCGCATAGCGCTGTATTTGGATTCGCCGTGTTCACGCTCGGCGTGGTGCACCAGGATCTCCGTGGTGTGCCGGGCGAAGCCGTTGGCCAGGATCGGGATAAAGGTGCTGCGTTCGCGGCAAGCCAGCATTGCGTCGACGATGGTGCGGCGGTAGGCGCGCAGCATGCAGCCGTAATCGGTCATGGCCACGCCGGTGGAGCGCTGCACGGCGAGGTTGATCAGGCGCGAAGGCCAGCGACGGAAGGCCGAATCCTGGCGGTTGTTGCGCACCGTGGCGACCACGTCGTAGCCCAGCGCGGCTTGTTCCACCAGGCGCGGGATTTCTTCCGGCGGGTTTTGCAGGTCGGCGTCGAGGGTAATCACCACTTCGCCGCGGCACTGTTCGAAACCCGCCATGATAGCGGCGTGCTGGCCATAGTTACGGTTGAGAATCACCGCCACCACCTTGCTGCCATCTTCGGCGGCGGCGTCTTCGAGCAATTGCGCCGAATTGTCGCGGCTACCGTCATCCACCAGGATGATTTCGTAGTCGTAGGCCAGCTGTTGGCAAGCGGCCGTGGTGCGGCGCAGCAACTCAGGCAGACTCTCTTGCTCGTTATAGACCGGAATAACGATCGATACGCAATGAATGGGGTAGGGTTTCAAAGATTAATGACCTCGGCTGGAGCAACTTGGAGCGCGAAAACAGCAGCGATTATTGGGCAAAACTACGGCCCGCAGATGACAAAACGGCACTAAAGATAAAGTGTAATCAACAGGTTAGTCGATAAACCCCGGATTGTTCTGAAGTGATGCCTATAAGGTTAAGCGCAAAAATGTTCAACGAATATGAAAGGCGGATGAAAAACTCGTTTATTTGACAGGTAGACAGCCAGTGTTCAGCTATGTGGCCAAGGTGTTAAACCTTGTGAATGTTCAGCCGAATAGGAACGGGCTGGCACGTATTTGGTTCAGGTGATCGGCGCACGTGATGGCTCCACTGCCTGTATTCAACAATCTTCTCTGCATTGCCCTTCAAGTGCCGGTAAAGTAAGCCATCTCTTGCCAGGGTACTCGGATGAATAGCGTGCAGCTTTTACGCGGCCAGTTGCGGCCGGTGTTGATCGGATTGTTAGTGTGCGTCGCCTGTGTCACCACAGTGCGGGCCGATGAGGGTGTGACCCTGGCGAGCATTGACCAGGTACCGGAGGGCGTCGAAGTACGCGGCAAGCAGGTCGCTGCCTATACCTGGGACGACCGCCAGGGCAAGAACCTGCTGGTGCTGGCCGAACAGGTCAGCGAGCGAGACGACGATGGCACCCAGTCGGCCTTTGTCTACGCGGCCCAGTACCTGCTGGCCGGCGAGCATCCCAAGCGCGTGTGGATGCTTTACGACGATGTGCGCCAGTGCGAGTTCGACGCCGGGCTGCACTTTGACACGGCAGCCACCCGAGTCACCGACCTTTTGGGTGACGGCACGACCCAGGCGACTGTCGGCTACTCGCGCACCTGCACCAGCGACGTGAGCCCCAATGAATTCAAGCTGATCATGCATGCCGGCAAATCCGAGAAGTATCGCCTGCGCGGCGTCGACCGTTTCGGCGCAGCCTGGTGGGACGAAGACGCCGGCGCCCTGCGCGGCATGCCGTTGCCGACCGATTGCAGCGTTGCCGCGCAGCAGGCGCTGGTCAGCCAGTACAAAGAGCAGGGCACCGAGCTACCGCTGCCGGGCTGCTATGGCGACGAGAAGGATTTTGCCAAGGCGCCGGACAGCTACCTGGCGTTCATGCGTCAGCACTGGTTTGCGCTGATGAAAAAACAGGACGCCGACTGGAGCCAGTCCCAGACCCAACCCCAGCAGCCCACGGAAGAGGATGACGTGGCGCCGTGATTTGATGGCAGTGCCCGGATTGCGCTAGACTCGGCCCTCGCCAATTCAATAAATATCGCGATTAATCAATAGATTGCTCGTGATATTTAATCCAAAGGCTGATCTACCTTGACTGAGTCCATCCGCAACCCGCTGACCCTTTATCTCACCCGCCTGGCGCCCTCCAGCCAGCTGACCATGCGCTACGTGCTGCAGGACGCCGCCGACCGCCTGGGCTTTGAAGACGTCAACCTTGAAGACATCGACTGGCACCTGCTGCAGCCCGAACAGGTAATCGCCCTGGTTGCTGCGTTGCGCGAAGACGGCTATGCGCCGAACACCTCGTCGCTGTATGTGAATGCCGTGCGCGGGGTGATGAACGAAGCATGGCGGATGAGCCTGATCAGCCAGGAACACTTGTTGAAGATGCGCTCGGTCAAGGCCGCGTCCGGTACGCGCCTGGGGCAGGGGCGTAACCTGCGCCGCACGTTGATCCGCGAAATGATGGAGGTCTGCGCCGCCGACCCGCGCCCGCAAGGCCTGCGCGATGCCGCCGTGATCGGCATCCTGTACGGCTCGGGCATGCGCAAATCGGAGTCGGTCAACCTTGACCTGGCGCAGATCGATTTTGAGCAGCGCAGCTTGCGCGTGATCGGCAAGGGCGATAAAGAGCTGATCAAGTACGCGCCAGACTGGGCTTTCGCCAAGCTCCAAGCCTGGCTGGAGTTTCGTCGCGGGCAACTCAAGGAGGGCGAACAGGACGACCCGTTCCTGTTCAACCGTATCCGTCGCGGCAGCCATATCACCCGGGAACGCATCACTAAACACGCGATTTACTACATCGCTCGCCAGCGCGGGGACCAGGTGGGCGTGAAGATCATGCCCCATGATTTTCGCCGCTCGTTCATTACCCGGGTGATCGAGGAGCATGACCTGTCGATCGCGCAGAAGCTGGCCCATCACACCAACATCCAGACCACCGCCAGCTATGACGTGCGTGACGACAATGAGCGGCGGCGCGCGGTAGATCGCTTCGATTTGTAAGGTTCAAGCACTCGCCAGGTGCGGCGGCAAGCGGCGCAGCGTCCATATCACCGTGAGCAGGGCGGCGGCCGCGCACAGCGCGATCCCCACCAGCATCGGCGCAGGCGTATGGTCGGCGAACAGCCCCACCAGCGTCATGGACACAGCGGCGGTGACCATCTGAATCGCGCCCAGCAACGCCGACGCCGACCCTGCCACCGCACCGTGATCCTCCAGCGACAAGACTCCGGCGGCCGGCAACAACAGGCCGAGAAAACCGAAGCCAACAAACAGCAGGGTCATCATCAACGCCAGGCTATCGCCCCACAGCGTGGTGGCCGCCAGCAACGCCATCACGGCCGCCACGGCAATTACCGACCAGCGAATCAACGGTGCCAGGCCAAAGCGCGCGCTCAGGCGGGCCGTCAGCTGGCTCATGGCGAAAAACGAGGCGGCGTTGACGGCAAAGCACAGGCTGAACTGGGTAGGCGTCAGGCCGAAATACTGGATATACACGAACGGCGCGCTGCCGATAAACACAAAGAACGTGGCCAGGCCAAAACCGCTGACCACCGCCAGGCCGATAAACACCGGGTCGCGCAGCAGCGCGCCGTAGCTGCGGATCGCACCGCCCAGGGTTATGCCCAGGCGCCGCTCGGCCGGGTGGGTTTCGGGCAGTTGTACAACGGTCATCACCAGGCACAGCACGGCCACCACCGCCAGCACGGCGAACACCTCGCGCCAGCTCCAGAGTGAAATCACCACACTGCCGGCCAGGGGCGCGAGGATCGGCGACACACTCATCACCAGCATCAGCAACGCCATCAAGCGCGCGGCCTGATGGCCGGTATAGAGGTCGCGCACGATCGCTCGCGGGATGACCATGCCGGCGCACGCGCCAAATGCTTGCAGGGCGCGAAACCCGATCAGCACTTCAATGGTCGGCGCCAGTGCGCAACCGACGCTGGCCACGGCGAAAATCACCAGGCCGGCATAGATCGGCGGCTTGCGCCCATATACATCGCTGAGCGGCCCGTAGAACAGCTGGCAGACGCCGATGATCATGAAAAATACCGTGAGGCTCATCTGCACGGCGGCGGGCGACGCCTGCAGGCTGGCGCCCAGGGTGGGGAGGGCGGGGAGGTAGCTGTCGATGGCGAACGGGCCGATGGCGGTGATCAACCCCAGCAGCAAGGCGAGGTGGGCAATACGTTGAGGCATGGGTGTCCCGGGCAGGCAAAAGACGCCCAGCTTAAGGTATCCGCGCAGATCCGCAAACTTGAGCTTCACTAACAGCCAGTGATGCCGATAACGCTAGTAACGACGCATCGGCGCTTGGGTAGGGGGATATCCGCATGACGATCAAGTTACGCTTAACGCTGTTGATTGCGACCGGGTTGCTGACCGCCGCGGTCATGAGCCTGGCCGGTTACCTTGGAAACCGGCAGATGAGCGCTGCCGTGCAGGAAAACGAGGTCAGCATGACCGTTTTGCGCAACCACATGGAAGCCGACATGATGCATGACGCGCTGCGAGCCGATGTGTTGTCCGCCATGCTGGTAGGCCTGGGCAAAAGCACCACCAGCGCCGCAGAGGTCAACAGCTCGCTCAAGGAGCACGCCGAGCACTTTCGCCAGTCGCTGGACGCCAACCTCAAGTTGCCGTTGGAAGCCACGCTCAAAATCAATCTCGACAACATCAAGCCCAGCCTGGACACCTACATCGGCGCCGCCGAGCGTATCGTCGCGCTGGCCTTGGGCAACCCCGAAGGCGCTCGCGGGGAGCTTGAAACCTTCAATAAAGCCTTCAGCCAGCTTGAAGATCAAATGGGCGCCTTCAGCGAGTTGATCGAAAGCCATACCGAACGCACGGGCGAAGCCACCCAACGCACCATCCATAACGCCAATCTGATCCTGGGCGCGGTACTGATCGCCAGCCTGTTGCTACTGCTGGCCCAGGGACGCTGGGTAATCCTCAGCATCATGGGGCCTCTGCAAGCAGCCAGCCGCATCGCCGCGAGTATCGCCAGCGGCAACTTGAGCGAACCGATTGTCGAGCCCAACCGCAAGGACGAAGCCAGTTCATTGATTCGCAGCCTGGCCACCATGCAGCGCGACCTGCGCGGCATGATCGACGTGGTGCGCAGCAATGCCCATGGCGTCAATGGCGTGAGCGAACGACTGAGCCAGGGCTGCCATGAAGTGGCGGGCAGCAGCCAGCAGCAAAGCGCCGCCGCCAGCACCATGGCCGCCGCCGCCAGCGAAATGACCGCCAGCATCGAAGAAATCACTCGCCACGCCGGGCGCGCGCTGGACATGGCCAACCAGGCCGAAGCCCTGGCCAAGGACGGCGGCCGGGTGATTCACCAAGTGGTCAGCGACATGGACGGCATTGCTCGTTCCGCCCAGCAATCGGCTCTGGTCATTCGCACCCTGGACAAGGAATCCGAGGCCATCTACAGCATCATCCAAGTGATCAAGGGCATCGCCGACCAAACCAACCTGCTGGCCCTCAACGCCGCCATCGAAGCCGCTCGCGCCGGTGAACAAGGGCGCGGTTTTGCCGTTGTTGCCGACGAGGTGCGCAGCCTGGCCGGCCGCACCAGCGCCTCCACCCAGGAAATCGCCAGCATGGTCGGGCGTATCCAGCAAAGCACCCGGGAGGCGGTGACCAGTATGGAGGAGGGCGTCGCCCAGGTGGACAAAGGCATGGCCGTGACCGCCGATGTGGAGCGCGCCATTCGCGAGATTCTGCAGGCCACCTTGAGCACCACGGAGTTGGTCAATGACATCTCCCGGACCATCGGCGAGCAGAGCCTGGCCAGCAATGAAATTGCCCATCAAGTGGAAATGATTGCCGGTATGTCGCAAAACAATAGCCGCGTCATCGGTGAAACAGCCGCGACCACCGATGAGCTGGCCGGCCTGGCCGGGAAATTGTCGCAGTCGGTGGATCGGTTCAGCGTGTAGACCTGTTGATCAAGGGCCGGCCTCTGAGGCCGGTTTTTTTTGTCCGCAGAAAGGGGAACCGGGTAAGACCATCCGGCAAAATTGATTCGATCCCACAAAAAAAGATTGAATATTCACACCTAATGTTATTTAAATAACAAAACAAGAGCGGCACGCCTTGCCTCGTCGTGCCGTAACAAGGTGGAATAGCAATGAGCAAGATCGCAGTCATCGGCAGCAACATGGTTGATCTGATTACCTACATCGACCGCATGCCGGCCCAGGGCGAGACCCTCGAAGCGCCGGGTTTTGCCCTCGGTTGCGGCGGCAAGGGGGCCAACCAGGCCGTCGCGGCCGCCAAGTTGGGGGCTGATGTCCTAATGCTAAGCAAGGTCGGCGACGACATGTTTGCCGACAACACTGTGGCCAACTTCCAACGCTTTGGCATCGACACCCGTTACGTGCAGCGCGTGCCGGGTGTTTCCAGCGGCGTCGCGCCGATCTTCGTGCGAACTGACTCGCACAACAGCATATTGATCGTCAAAGGAGCCAATTCGCATCTGTCGCCGGCGGACATCGATGCCGCTGCAGCGGACCTGCGTGAGTGCACGCTGATCGTGCTGCAGTTGGAAATCAACGTGGAGACGGTCTACCACGCCATCGAATTCGCTCACCGACACGCTATCGCGGTGCTGCTCAACCCGGCACCGGCGCTGACCGGGTTGAGCGCCGAGCACTTGGCGCAGCTGGACTTCCTGATCCCCAACGAATCGGAACTGGCGCTGATCACCGGTCACGTCGTGAACTCGCCGGCCTCGGCCCAGGCCGCCGCGCGCAGCCTTCTCACCAGCGGCATTCGCCACGTGATCGTCACCCTTGGCGAGCACGGTGCGTTGTACGTGGGCGAAGAGGGCGAATTCCATGTGCCCGGCGTACAGGTGGTGGCCCGTGATACCACGGGGGCCGGCGATGCCTTTATCGGATGCTTCATTCACCACTGGAACCGCGACGGCCATATCCGTCAGGCCATTGAACAGGCGGTAGCGTATTCCGCGTGCTCGGTCATGGCGCTGGGTACGCAAACGTCTTATCCCGACCACGAAACGTTCACGCGTTTCCAGCAACAGCGGTAATACCCAACCCAGCCCGGAGAACAATAATGAACAAACCTGCGCTGCAACCGACTCCCGATGGCTTCTACCTGAACCGCACGCCCTGGTTCGCCTTTATCCTGCTGTGCAGCATCTTTGCGCTGTGGGCGGCGGCGGCGAGTATGAACGACGTGCTGATCGCCCATTTCAAGAAAGCGTTTCTGCTCAGTGATTTCCAGACCGCCTTTGTGCAGTCGGCGTTTTACCTGGGCTACTTTTTCGTGGCGATCCCGGCCGCGATGGTGGTGCGTCGCTTCAGCTACAAGAGCACGATCCTGATCGGCCTCCTGCTGTATATGTTCGGCTGCCTGTTGTTTTTTCCGGCGGCGTCCACGGCCAAGTACGGCATGTTCCTGTTGGCGCTGTTTGTGATAGCCGCCGGGCTGTCGTTCCTTGAAACTGCGTGCAACACCTATTCGACACTGATGGGGCCACGGGAAACCGGGACCCGACGCTTGAACATTTCGCAAACCTTCCACCCATTCGGCGCAATGGCCGGGGTGTACGTAGGCAGCTTTGTGATGTTCAAGGACACGGACGCCACCAGGGAACAACTGACGCAGATGAGCGCTTCCGAGGCGGCGGTTGCGCAGTTGCAAATGATCCAGTCCACGCTCTTGCCCTACAAGTGGATGATCGCCGTGCTGGTGCTGATCTTTATCCTGATCGCCATTACGCGATTTCCCGCCTGCAAGGGCAATAAGCCCGCTGGCAGCAAGCCCGGCAGTCTGCGTCAGAGCCTGGGCCGGCTGTGGCGCAACCCACGCTTTACCTTTGGCGTATTGGCGCAGTTTCTTTACGTGGGCGCCCAGGTCGGCGTGTGGAGTTTCACCATTCGCCTGGCCATGCAAATGGGCGGTATGAACGAGCGCAGCGCCTCCTGGTTTTTGCTGACCACCTTTGCCGCGTATTTTGTCGGCAAGCTGATCGCCAACCTGTTGATGCGGCGGCTGCACCCCGCGAAGGTCCTGGCAATCTACGGCGTGCTGTGTATCGTGCTGCTGGCCTATACCATTCTGGTGCCGAACATTTCGGCGGTGTATGCAGCAGTCGGCGTGAGCATTTTCCTCGGCCCCTGCTGGCCGACCATCTACGGCCTGACCATCGATGGCCTGGGTGAAGACACCGGTGTCGGTGGCTCATTGCTGGTGATGAGCATTGTAGGCGGCGGGGTGATCCCGATCTTCCAGGGCCTGCTGTCCGACGCCAGCGGCGGCAACATGCAGCTGGCTTACAGCGTGCCGTTACTGTGCTTTATCGTGATCGTGATGTATGCGCTCAAGTGCATGCGCCAACCCGGCACCTTACCGGCGGGCGCCACCGGGGCGGTGGCCTCATGAATACACGTATCCCACTGTACCGAGCGGTGTTTGGCGAGCAGGAAAAGATCCTCCTGCAATCCCCTGCATTCAAGGTCAGTGCCTGGACCTATGCGTCCGGTGTGTTGGCCCTGAGCCTGGAGAACAGCCGTGGCAAGCTGGTGGTACTGCCTTATCAAGGACAGATGATCTGGTCAGCCGAGTTCGACGGTTGCAACCTGACTATGAACAACCTGTTCGAGCAACCTCGGCCCAGCCCGACGGTCATCGACACCTATGGCTGCTTCATGTTTCACAGTGGCCTGCTGCGCAATGGTTGCCCGACGCCGGACGACACGCACGCCTTGCACGGCGAAATGCCCTGCGCGCCCCTGGACACGGCCTGGCTGGAAGTGGGCGAGGGCTTTTTGCGCCTGGGCGGCTCGTATCAGTACGCCAAGGGGTTCGGCGATCGTTACCTGGCTTGCCCCAGCGTCACATTGCGCGCCGATTCGGCCTTGTTCGATATCAATATGGACGTGACGAACCTGGCCAGAAAGCCCATGGACCTGATGTACATGGCCCACATGAACTACGCGTTTGTGACCGGTGCGCGGTTTGTCGAACCGTTGGGCGTGCAACGCCTGCGCCTGCGTACCAGCGTGCCGGACCACGTCAAGCCGACGCCAGCCTGGAGCGCCTACATGGCCCGACTGGCCGAGCACCCGACTCAGTTGGCCTGCCTTGAACAGCCGTCACTGTACGACCCCGAGATCGTGTTTTTCTTTGATGGTGTTGCCACTGACGCCGCGGGCCAGGCGCATTTTCTACTCGATCATCCCAATGGCGCGGCGTTTTACACCCGTTACCGTCCCGAACAGTTCGAGCACGCCGCGCGTTGGATCCTGTACACGCCGGATCAGCAAGTGGCGGCGTTCGTTCTGCCGTCCACCTGTGAACCCGAGGGCTATAACGCCGAGAAAGCCAAAGGTCACGTGCGTGTGCTGGCGGCTGGAGCCAGCGCTTCGTTCAGTGTCACCACCGGCTACTTGAGTGCGCAGGAGCGGCAGAAGCTGTTGGGTTAGACCAGCAATTGCGTGCCGTTGGCCTGGATGACTTCCTTGTAGCTACGGGGGATTTTCTTGTCGCTGACCACGTAATGAAAGTCTTCCAGGGCGGCGAAGTGAGCGGTGCGCACCGTGTCGAACTTGCTGAAATCGGCGAGCAGCACGCGCTGCTGGGCCTGGCGTATGACCTTTTGCTTGACCTCGACTTCGTTGAAGTTGAAGCACGTCACGCCGAATTCCTGGCTGACGCCGGCGGCGGTCACAAAGGCCCATGTCAGGCGCACGCTGTCGAGGATGCTGCTTTCGGCGCGGCTTTCAAAAACCTGGTTCTTGCGGTGAAAGGTGCCACCGCACAACACGATGTGGCAATTGGGCTTGTTCTGCAGTTTGAGCAGCACGTTCAGCGAACTGCACACCGCCGTGAACTCCAGCGCATCGGGAATGAAATCAACCACAAAAGGCGAGGTGGTGCCGCAGTCAAAAAATACCGTGTCACCGGCCTGGATCAACTGGGCAGCGAGCTTTCCGATGCGGCGTTTTTCCTCAACGTGACGCGTGTCCTGCTCCGCCACGCGATAATCGCCGGCCTCGTTGCCGACTCGCGTGATGTAGCCGCCCAGCAGGCGCAAATGATCGCTGAAGTGGTTGAGATCGCGGCGCAGGGTCATTTCGGAAACCTCCAGCAGCGCGGCCATTTCCTTCAAGTGAATGGCATTCTGGTCCTGCAAGGCTTGTTGAATGAGCTTCAGTCGCTCGGCTTTTCTACTGTCCACGAGTATTCCAGGGGTTGATTGTTGTTGTTAAATAAGTAACATTAAATGTTATTATTGTAACTATTTTATGTGCGCACTGTGACGCGCGCGCCACAATCATTGGCAACATACAGGCAAGGGCTCGTTAAATGAACAATCTTCCACCCGCAGCATTGGCCAAGTACATCGATCACACCCTGCTGGCTCCCGACGCCTCCCGTGAGCAGATCCGAACCTTGTGCGAAGAGGCCCGCGAACACGGCTTTTACTCCGTATGCCTGAACTCGGGTCAAGTACCTTACGCCGCGTCATGCCTGATAGACAAAAGCGTAGTGATTTGTGCTGTTGTGGGCTTTCCATTGGGGGCCGGCCTGAGTGACACCAAGGCTTTCGAAGCCCAACGGGCAATTGCCGCCGGGGCAGGGGAGATCGATATGGTGCTCAATATCGGATGGTTGAAAGACGGGCTGCTGGACGCCGTGCGCGAAGACATCGCCCTGGTCCACAAGGCCTGCGGCGCCGTGCCGTTGAAGGTCATACTGGAAACCTGTCTGCTCGACGACAAGCAGAAGGTCCAGGCCTGCGAAATCTGCCGCGACTTGGGTGTGGCGTTCGTCAAGACCTCCACCGGCTTCAGCCGAAGCGGAGCTACGGTCGAAGATGTGGCACTGATGCGCCAGACCGTGGGTGCAGGGGTTGGTGTAAAGGCGTCCGGCGGTGTGCGCGATTATCCGACGGCTTTAAAGATGATTGAAGCCGGGGCGACACGTTTGGGCAGTAGTTCAGGAATTGCGATCGTGGGCGGAGCGATGACGGCGGCGGGTGGTTATTGAAGATTCTTTGCTGATTAGTGATCGGTAGATATAACTATACTAAATAGTCATTTAGTTGAGTTATACGATATATCTATATAAACGGGCAGGGCAACAGGTCGATTTCAGCCGAAAACAGCCAGCCAGATCGTATGCCCGCCACATTCCGGATCTTCTGTTATTTGCTCAACGACGCTGAAACCGTGGGCATTGAGCAGCGCATTATATTCACCATGGTCCAGGCTGGCATGATAAAGCGTTTCGCCCTCAAAGCTGCCCAGCGCAATGCCATGTGCCGTGCCACTGGTAAACATCATTGCGGCACCAGGCTGGGCATGGGCCTGGAAAATCGGGAACATTCGACGCTGATCATCAGGCGTCAGGTGAAAGAAACTGTCCCACGCCAGAATGCCAGCGTAACGCTGATTCAGCGCCAACTGGCGCATGTCGGCCACATGCCAGGCGTGCTGCGGGAAACGTTGCCGACACAGGGTGATCATCGCCATGGACGAATCAATCCCACATACAGCGTGACCGGCGTCGATCAAATAAGCTGCCATGGGTTCGGCGCAACCACAGCCAACGTCGAGGACATGACCAGCCGCAATCGGCATGGCCTGACGAAAACGATCCAGCCAGCATTGTTCAACGAGGCGCCGTGAACGAACTTGATCCCATGTTTGAGCGTGACGTTCGTAAAGATCGATGATCTGATGGGCTGCTTCATGCATGAGGAAGAATCCTGAGGGGATGTGGCTGGGGTATGAAATGTACCTGGGAGACGCCCTGTATGGAATATCTATAGGTACGCATAATGTATATTATGTTAAACGACAGGCCATGTCATAAATGTTCATGAGCTGCCTAAGTGACTGATTCGACGAATTCGTGTTGACGCCTACTCTCTCAACGGGCTATGTCCATAGTGTTCATGACGAATCCTTGAATGAGGTGGCTGCCGATGAGACTGATTCAGTGCCGTTTCTCTTCAGGTCAACGACTACCGCTACTTGTACAAGCTGGTGATGCGACTCCGTTGCCCATACTCATTCCGTTCATCTACGTCCAACTCAAACTCAGGCACCGCGCTTACAATACGGCTGCGGCGCACCTGCGCGCGATCCAGGCTTTCTACGCCTATGCCAAACGCCGAGATCTGGATATCGATGAGGCCATTTTGGCCTGCCACTTTGAGGCGATTCTGGCTTTGCTGGATGGTTACGCTATTTGGCTCCAAAGTGGCCGTCATGCCGATAATCTGATTGCCCGAATCGGCAAACCTGGCACTGTACTTTTTCAGCAGATCAGTTCACGAACACGTGACCAGTACCTGCGCCTGCTGAAGAAATACCTATCTTGGTGTGTCACCCGTTACATCCCGCGCGCCCGTCAGAATTCAGCCGCACAGGCTGACATCAACGTGGTATTTGCCGATGTTGCTGACGTCATTGAGCGGCGCTTTGAGGGCCACATCATCAATGCTCGTCCCGACCGCACTCGTTACCGCAGCCTGACAGATACGCAACTACAGATCGTTCGCACACTGATTCGCCCTGGCGCTGCGGAGAATCCGTTCCCGGAACAAGCGTTGAAAGCAATATTGTCAATTTGATTTTTGATATTGACATATCCAGAAACAAATGTGATCGTAACGCCCATGAGTGAGGATAGTACTCATTGTAATAACCACAATAACGCTCAAGGGATTGGCATGTTTCATATCACTGTTATAAATCCATCTTCTCTTTCGCTTGCCTTTCCCTCCCGGGCACTTCGTACACTTTCAGCCTCTGTTCGATGCCGCATCAATGATTGGCGTTATTACGTCCTCGGCATGAAGTCGTCCCTCGTCGGTTGACGAGTACTCAAATCAAATAAAGCCTTTACGGCATGACGTTCAAACATATGCGTAACGACGCGCCGCTCGTTTCTTTTTCTGAAGCGCGCGACGAATTTTATCGGCCTCATGAATCAACATCGGTACATTTGCGACTTCTGGCCACAGAGATAGCGCGGTGCATGGCGGTGTCGCTTGCGACTTGATGGATCAACAAGGCCACAGAAAAATGAAAAGATCACTTATCGGTTTACTAGGATTTTTATCGCTGCTTCAGACATCACTTTCCTTTGCCGACAACGCCAACGGAAAAGCCCTTTTTGTACAGCGATGCGCCGTGTGTCACGGCCCCGACATCAAGGGAACAGGGCCGCTGGCCAATAAAAGCAATCCACCAACGCCAGACCTTACAACGGCTGCGTTCAAGAAGCGTCTCAATGATTATCCGGGCGTGATTGTGTCCTCAATAATACTTCGCCCCAGTGGAAGCCTGATTCCAAAAACGTTGCGAGAGAATGGCGTGAAGATACCGCCACATGCCTGGAGCGTGAATGATCTGCGTGACTTGCATCAATACATGAGTGACGTCATTACAAAGAAACGATGATTGTCAAAGGTGTGACGGATACATAAATCCGGTAACCCTTACACAGTGACTGGAAATCAAATCGCTCGATAACGCGCTGATGAAGGGGGCCTGCGCCTTTATCGCGACGGCGAACTGTCCATCAGGACTGAATGCGGCGATCCGCTGGCAGAACTGGCTCGGGTACAAAAGGACTTTCGTATCCCGTCCTGCCCAGGTCTTCCGCCATTCAGCGGAGGATTCTTCGGCTATTTCGGTTTCGAAACGACTCGCCTGATCGAGCCTCGTCTGCGTCGAGTCCCGCGCAAACCCTCAGGTTTTGATCTCCCTGACGTACTGCAATTGATCAGCACCGACCTGATCGTGCTGGACCATCGCAAGCGTCTGGCCTTTTGCATCGTGCATGAATGCCCGAAGGCGCTGGGTGATTATCAGCACGGGCTGGATCGGCTGAACCGGATGGTTGCGCATTTGCGTCCACTGCTCGTTGCGCCCGCGCCTTGCGTGCAATTGACTGAAGTGACTCCGCTTGGCGCTCAGTCGGCCTTCCCGCAGCCGGCGTTCGTTGAGGCCGTGGCACGTATCAAGGACTACATCGCTGCAGGCGATGTGATGCAGGTCGTTTTATCCCAACGCATGAGCCTTCCTTTCGAGGAAGACGCCGTCGCGTTTTATCGCTCCTTGTATGACTTATGTGACACGCCCTACCGCTACCTGCTCAACCTTAGCGACTGCCAGGTGGTCGGCGCATCACCCGAAATGTTGTTTCGACAGGAAGCGCAAACGGTCACGACCCGGCCCATGGCAGGCACGCGTCGCCGGGGCAATGCGGTGGCCGAAGACCATCGCCTGAAGGAGGAGTTGCTCGCTGATCCGAAGGAAATTGCCGAGCACATGATGCTCGTCGATCTGTCGCGTAATGACCTCGGCCGCTTGGCCAGCGTGGGCAGCGTGCACGTGACCCAATTGCTGAATGTGGAACTGTTTTCCCATGTCATGCACATCGTTTCGACGGTGACCGGCCAGATACCTGACCATGTCAGTGGCCTGGAGCTGCTCAAAAGCATTTTCCCGGCTGGCACCCTGAGCGGGGCGTCGAAAGTGCGGGCGCTTGAGATCATTGCCGAACTGGACCGCATTCTCGCGGAGTCTATGGCGGGGCCATCGGGTACCTGGACTGGAACGGCCGGGCCGACCTGGCGATTGCGATCCGAACCGCCCTGCTGCACGACGCTCGCCTCTATGTTCAGGCTGGTGCCGGCGTGGTGCAGGACTCGGTCGCCGAACGCGAGTGGCAGGAAACCATGGAGAAAAGTCAGTTGATCCGGAACGTCGTGCAATACCTGGGAATGCTCGGGGCTGATATTGAAGTGCGTCGTAACGATGAAATCACCCTGGCAGAAATCGAAGACCTGGCCCCGCAATCGCTGATTATCTCGCCCGGGCCTTGCTCTCCGGCCGAAGCGGGCATTTCTCTTGCAGCCATCCAGCACTTTGCGGGCCGCTTGCCGATCCTGGGCATCTGCCTGGGTCATCAGTGTATAACCGCCGCTTTTGGCGGTGAGGTGCGCAGGGCCCGCCAAGTCCTGCATGGGAAAGTGTCGCGTATCCGTCACGACAGTCGCGACTTGTTCAACGGCCTGCCCGACGGATTGCAAGTCGCCCGGTATCACTCGTTGGTGGCAGGCACCCTGCCCGACCCGTTGATCGCAACGGCACATGCGCTGGATGACGACGGCAACCCGGGAGAGATCATGGCGCTGAGGCACCGGGAATTGCCGATCTATGGCGTGCAGTTTCATCCCGAGTCAGTGATGACCCAGCAAGGCCTGGCGATGCTGGGCAACTACCTTCAACTGGTTGAGGCTGTCCGCCCCGCCAGGGCAGCGATCTGATCGTTCGCGCTGAGGCGACGCCGGGTCGCCGCCCGAGGCCCGGCGAGGTGATGACTCAGCCCAGACGCATCGATACTTCGATGTCATCGCCGAACGGCACGCTGAGATAACCGTTCTGCGGCGAGCGCACGTGAGCCAGGTATTCCGGGCAATAGTCAGTGTTGTCGGCGATCACCAGTGCACCGGGGCGCAGGTGTTTTTCAACCAGACTCAATACGTCGCCGTACAACGCCTTGGCGCCATCGAGCAGCAACAGATCGACCGTCCGCGGCAGGTTGCTGGCAAGGCTGTCGAGTGCATCGCCTTCGCGAATTTCAATCAGGTCACTGACGCCACCTTCTACAAAGTGATGCCGCGCCAGTTCAATCTTCACGGTTCGAATTCGCTAGTTCGGATCGACCAGACGAGCGGAAAATCTCGTCCATGAACATAACTCGATGAACAATCGCATTCGTTTTGAGCTATTGAGCCAAGTGCAGTGCGCTGGGGAGCGTCTTATGAACATCTGACATCGCCCACTTGTTAAACGAGGTGCTATGTCAGAAACGTTCATGAGGTTCATAAGGTACTGATTCGACAAACCCGCTTCTGACGTCCAATCTCTCAACGGGCCATGCGGTTCATGTTCATGGCGAGTCATTGAATAACGTGGCTGCTCCGGTCAGCGCTTGTCGCTTGTTGTGTAGGATAATTAAGCAGCTCTATTGCTCAAACTCTTTTCATTCATCTACGTCAGCTCAATCTCAGCATCGTGCTCACGACATACTAGCGGTCATTATTCTCAGACCCTCCGGGGCCGCACCAGCGTCAACTCTTCCTCAGAAAGCCCCTCCTTCAAATGGAGTTCGGGAATATCGGCCTGGGAAAGGTCCTCCATCATCAGCGCAGATCTGGCTTGCGCGAACGCCTTAGGAATTGAGTGTCCGAAACCGATACCTGAGTAAAACTGCGAAGAGAAGACACGAGCACCATCGTCGCCAATCTCCCGCCTCATGCCGATTGCAGCGTCCACATTTTCAATACAGCTCTGCGCTTGATTGAAGGAGAAACACGTATTGAAGAACACGAGTTTCACGCTTTCAGAACCGAATGCGATTGCACTAACAATCCCCTCTTTGGACACATGTTTTGGCCTTCCGGAATCATCTTGAAGCACCAGCGCATCAGCAGACGTTCCATGGCCGCTGAAATGCACAACCGTGGGCTTAAGCTCGTTGATAGCCTGAAGGATATCCATCGGTCGGACTGCCCAACGCGTCTGAAAATTTACGGCATCCCGATGCTCTGAGGCCCGAAGCTTTTCCCCAATAGATCGTGCTTCCTCATCAAGCGCAAGCTTATTGGTTCCTGGATCTGACGCCATAAAAAGTACAGTGATCTGCTCTGGTAATGCCTTTAGCATTTTAATCTGCGAAGCAGTTTCTGCGTGCAAACCCTCATGTCTAGCCAACCCCGCCCCAATCTCACGCATACGACGCTCCTGAGCCTGCTCCGCACGTTTCTGTTCGGTCTGTTGTTTTTTCAGATCGGCCTCGCGCTTTTTCTTTACCTCATCGTGCTTTTTCTGTTCGCGGGCCACTTCCTGGTCAAACTTGTGTTGAGCAGCAGCAAGCTTCTTATGCTCATCGGCAATCTTACTATCAAGCTTAGCCATGTCGACCTGGGCCTTGCTCTGGTCGGAGGCATGGCGCTCTGCCTCCCGTTCCCTCAAATTGATTATGGAAGCGCTTGTCGACCGGCGTGCAGCAGTCAAAGCATCTTGCTTTTTTTTCGACGCCGCTGCGGCTTTAACGGCCACCTTCCCCTTGTCAGACTGCAGCTTGGCAATATTTTGCTGGCAGGTGGTTACCTGCTTTCGGTAAGTTTCGATGCTCATTTACCACCCCCCGACTGAACACTGATCATACCAATCCCTGTAGAGTAGTTAGCCCGAATATTTGCTCGACCTCATGAATTTTCAACGGGTACACAATTGTATGGACGAGACAATCAGTTACTTGAAGGACCGTTTTAAAGAAGAACATGACCGCTTCGATCATTTTGAAAACAAATGCGCAAAATTCCTGACTGCCGTTTCGATTGTGATTGCAGCAGTAAGTGCGTTGGCTGGACTGAAAAACGGAATACTTTTCCAGGTTTCATCCCCGCTGGGCTTGATGATATTTTTATCTTTTGCCGCCGCCGCTTTCTGCGTGACCTGCTCATGGGGGCATGCGTTAAGCGCCCTGCGCATCAGCGAATGTCCAAGTCTTCCTTCAAGTCGCCGCACAGCTGACTATTTGCTGGTCGTTGACGCTGAGCAGCAAAAGCTTCACATCTATAATTGCTACATCGACACCTTGGAAAAACTCAAAACCGCCATTGATGAAAAATCCAGACCCCTGGAATTGGCTTACAAAGAGCTTGTTTGGGGCGCCGGTTTTTTCATGCTACTCGCGATACTCACAACCATCAGAGTGCTCACGGAATGACTGATAAAAAAGTACACAACAACGAAAACAAGACGCCTCCTCCGCCGCCTACCACGGAATATCAGCGAAGATCCGAAGAGCCGGTCGTAAACCGGCAGACGCCACCTGACAAGCGCTGATATACAATCGCCAGTCCTGCTACGGGACTGGCGTTGGCGTTACTCAGCAAGGGGGATACGGAAGGATTGGCACTTGGAAAGCGGAAAGACAGCATAAACATTCATCGTTAGGCTGCCCGGACGGCGCAAAATGACTGAAGCCAAGAATCCACTCGGCACTAACGACAATCCGCTCCGATCAGAGTGTGATGCCGCTTCTGCTGTCTTGGAAGACCTCTTTCTCATGGTATTCAAGGTAAGGAACAAGTTCCTTTGGGACAAAACGAAGCGGTTTAGGTAGACCTAAAGTCTGCCTATGTTTGTCATCAAGGCGTTTCGAAATCTGCATTTGGCCCAAGCTATCGAACGTGATAAGCCCTTTATCGAACAAGGCATCCAAATTCGCCGACAAGAGAAGGCCGTTATGACGGTCGAGGCGTTGTTTAGCATTAGAGTCCACCCAAGGCTTCACATGAGACGCGCGAAGAATCTCTTTGCACGCCAACGCCGTTACTGAACAGGCTCCCCCCCAAACCTGCATCAGATCCTCGCGAAATTTACCCTGGCCCCGACGTGCGTTAACTCTAGTCAGCACCTCCGTGATGGGTTCATTTCCCTCGTCAATCTCCCCGGGTGGCAATGGTTCGGCAGGGGCACATTGAATAGCGTCGATCAGGCGATTCCATTTTTCATTTCGCTGCCCCCCTGGAATGGCATCCATAATTCGACCCACTGTGGGCAGGTCCAAATAGGTGTATCTACTGTACATTCCAAGCATCCTTTTCTTCCCCGTAATCGTCCGTGGGTCTAAAGTGATCGGTTTATCAAACCACCAGAAAAAATCTTCGGGACAAATCCAGTTTGGAATCCAATGCAGGTCCTTTTTCCACGCTTTTAGAAATTTCCTTTGGTTCCCTTCAAACTGCTTTCGGACATTCTCAATCCGCCAAGCATCTTCCCAAAGACCGCTCAGCGATAACTCGCGAACAATGTCTTCACGTTGCGCCCGATGGTGCTCATCCAACAGACCAAATGCGTTACCTGCTATGCCAACTAGCTGCTGAATACCATCGTGCGATGCCGTCAAGAATACAAATGTCTGCCCCGCATTTTCGTCTATTGGCGCTACGCCCAATCCTTCAGTGTGAAACACCCGAAAACGATTATTTCCACGCGACAGGACCATTTTGGGAGAGTTGTTCCACTCTTCATGACCATATCCGTTTGCTTCAGGGAACCCACTTGATCCGATGACTCCCGAAGGGGCTAGGTAGTCGCCCGTATTCCAAAAAATCGGTTTCTGAATAAATAGCGCCATTGGTTTTTTCGTCCTTGGTAAATTAGAAATTATTGACCTGCGTCACCTCACGTCGGCTCGCCCCTCTGGCGGACATCTGCGTCGAACACCTGATGCCGGCAATCCGCCACGGAGCCTTTGGTGACTATTTCTCGCTACTACTGGAACACGACTTTTCCAGCGTTACACTGATTTCAATTATGCAGTCATGCACACGCGTCAGCGCGTCATCAAGATAGGCCTCCGTCAGCTTGTCACCCTGTTCCAGCACGCAACGATCCTCCTTGATCAAAAAGCGAGTCGAGGCGAAGTACAAATCTTTCCAGTCCGGAACGGCATGTGCAGGTTTCGTGAACGAGGGCAGCCGAGGGATCAGCGCTTCAAGATCCTTTGCGCGAAAGAATGGAAATACCCCAAACCAACTGTGTTTGTATATCTTGACCCCTACGCCCTCAGGCCAACTTCGCAGGCGAATATCCAAATCGTATTTTTGTTTGTCTGGATTAGATGAGAACATAGTTTCCATCTCGCCCTCAAAATGCTCAAACAGGCGATCACTAGCCAAACGCTCACGCAGACGGTTAAACAATTCAGTCATCTTGCGCGTCTTGCAGTATTCGTAGTGCTTGACGAGGTGGGCATAAGCCTCTTCGTTCTTTTGGAATACCTCCCAACAAAGGCAGCTCAACTCAGTGTTACCTGACATCGTCTTCTCTATATGAGTTATGAACTGGTCAATAAAATAGCCGGCAGCTTGGGTAGCCATGGGTTGATACTGATGTAAAAGGGCCGCCAACTCACCATAGGATTGGTAATACACAGGCACGCTGGAGTGGACGTCGACAGTGGGAGATTCCCTCCCCGTCGGGGTGAGGTAAACCAACGCGCGTGACTCATAGTGTGGGTAAAGTTCGCACAACGCCTCCTGATAGCTGGCGACCTGGTTGTGCTGGTCCGCCGCCCATATCTTGTTTTCAACCGCAATGACGAGGCGCAGGCAGGGGAAGTCGAGCAAAATATCAATGTGAGCTAGTTCCCTGGCAATCTTTGCCTTTGCCCCGGCCGTGCTTTCTCGTACTTGTTGTGACAAAGGCGTTCCGATACAAGGCAATTGTCCAAGTGACACCACATAAGCATCTCTGAACAACGCGCCCATACCATGAGCATCATGCTCATCCATGAGGGCGGCGAGAATGTTCGAATGAACGAGCTCTTTGGAGCTCACGCCCATCACTCTGAAAAGATCAAATGCCCTCGTGTAACGGCTAAGAGAGGCAAAACCAGAACTGGTGCGCAGTGCATTCAGTTGCGAGAAGGTGTCCATACCGTATGCCCTATTGAGCGAACGAAATGCCCGCTAGTCGTTTGATGTTAATAGAAAACGGGGGCACAATGCCAGTATCCATTATTCCTCCCGAAGTGCCGAATGAAAGGTCGGATGTGAACCTATTGTGGCGAACCTACGAGTCGCTTTTTTTAGTTCAGGTTTTTGTTTTTGAACGTTATGCTCTCGATAAAACATCTGACATAGTTCACTTGTTAAATTGAGTATTAAGGCAGGCATGTCCCAATCAAACCTCCACCGCTGACTCTACGCCATGCAACGTGCCTGGCTGTTTTGAATGGTCAGTGCAGCATCAATGGCGCCGGTTTGTACCGAGCTGATAATTTCCGGCGGCAGCCATTACGCGCGTGATCCAGTCTGCACGCATGAATGGGCATGACCCCGTACCCTTACAATTTAAGTACGCACCTGCTCTAACCTCTTACCCAACCCAACTAACAGCAGTTTTGGGAATCACTTCTGACTCGTCGAGTTTGGAGGCGAACATGCTCACCGCCGCGACGGCGTCGCTGGTGCCGCTGCGAATCTGCAATATCACCGAGCCAGCCTGATCGGCCAGGCCTACGCCGCGTTGCGCACCCTCTTGAGTAGCGTTCATGCTGGCGACGGCATCACGGGTTTCGGAAAGGATCTTGCCGATCATTTCGGCAATTTCCGCAGTCGAGCGACTGGTGCGCCCTGCCAGTTGCCGGACTTCGTCGGCCACTACCGCAAAGCCTCGGCCCTGATCGCCCGCTCGAGCGGCTTCAATGGCGGCGTTGAGGGCCAGCAGGTTGGTCTGATCAGCGATACCGCGAATGGTATTGACGATGGCCGTGATCTGTTCGGAACGGTCACCCAACTGACCGACCAGCCGCGCCGACGCACCAATGTTTTCGGCTATCTGGCGCATCTCTCTGGCTGTTTCCTGGATGACTTGGGCGCCCTGTTCGGCGACTTTCTCGGTCTCGGCGGAAATATGGTACGCCCGGGAAGCGCCGCGCGAGTCCTCTTCAAAGCGCTCGATGCGCGCGGTGATATCACTGGCGAACTTGACGATCTTCGACAATTTGCCGTCAGCGTCATACACCGGGTTATAGGTCGCTTCCAGCCAGACTACCCGTCCGTTTTTGCCGATACGTTTGAACTGACCACTGAAAAACTCTCCGGCGTTCAATCGACGCCAGAAGTCGCTGTATTCGCTGCTATTGACCAAGCTTGGCTCGCAAAACAGCCGGTGGTGCTTACCCTTGAGCTCGTTTAGGCCGTAGCCCATGGTGTGTAGAAAGTTGTCGTTGGCCGAGAGGATATTGCCCGTGAGGTCAAACTCAATCACAGCCATGGCGCGATCCAGCGCGGCCAGCTTGCCCTGCGCCAGCGCTTCTTGAGCGACTTTTTCAGTCACGTCCAATGCATACTTGACGATCCTGTTCACTTGGCCGCGCTCGTCGAGCACCGGGTTGTAACTGGCTTCAAGCCAGACATTCTGCCCCATCGCGTTAATTCGCTGGAAAGTCCCCGACACGAATGTACCGGCACGCAGTTGCGCCCAAAACTGGCTGTAATCCGCGCTGCGAGTTAACGCAGGGGGGCAGAAGTCTCGATGCGACTTACCAAGCAATTGGTCGGCGCTATAGCCCATGGTGGCGAGAAAATTATCGTTGGCTCGCAGCACTTTTCCGTCCAGATCGAACTCGACCACCGCCATGGAGCGGCCCAGTGCTTCGAACAATCCCTTGTAACCCATTACTTCAGCCTTCCTGGCCTCCAGTTCATCTTTTATAGTTTTATTGAACATGGACTGACCCTCGGTTTTACCGTCAACGGATACGACTTGAATAGGTATCGGCGGACAATCGGGCAACTGAATGGCGTCCTACACAATTATGATTTGACGTCAATAAACCGCGCTCTGATCACGCCTCATTCAACGTCAGCGCCATCTTCAACCGAAGATCCTTTTCCGCGAACGGCTTATGCAAAACCGGGCAGTCAGCAAACTCTTCCGGCAAACCGCTGGCTCCATACCCCGTGCTGAATAAAAACGGAATGTGGCGTGCACGCAAAACACTGGCAACCGGAAACACGCGTTCTCCCGCCAGGTTCACGTCCAGAATCGCCAGGTCGACGTCGAGCACACTGGCCTTTTCGAGTGCCTTCGCGAGTCGGGCCACGGAGGCGACTACCGTGCATCCCATGTCTTCGAGCATTCCCTCGATCAACATCGCGATGGCGCCTTCGTCTTCAACCAGCAGCACCCTGAGCCCTGGGAACACGGTCATGGTGTGTTCTCAACGACCATGAACGAAAAGCGGCAATGAACGCCCTCCCGGGCAAAGTCGAGTTCGAAAGAACCGCCTAGATCACGCTCGATGCAGCGCTGCATCAAACGTGAACCCAACCCTTTGCGCTCTGGCGTGATCACCGCAGGGCCGCCCTCCTCGCGCCAGTCCAGGGTGAGTAGCGCGCCGTCCGGTTGGGGTTGAACGCTCCAGTTCACGTAAAGTGTCCCGGTCTCGTTCGACATCGAACCGTATTTCAGGGCGTTGATTGCCAGCTCATTGAGGGTCATGGTGAGGCTCAGGGTGACGCGGGTGTCCACATCAATGGCATCACCGGCGATCATGATGCGCCCAGGTTCATCGCCGAATACCGGCATTAGCACTTCATGGGCGAGCACGCTCAGTGGAGTGTGGCCCCAATGCCGCTTCGTCAGCAGGTCGTGGGCACGCGACAGCGCGAGCAGCCGGGCTTCGAAGCGGACATAGCCTTCGTTGGCATCCTGCGCGCTGCGCGCGGTTTGCGCCGCCAGGGACTGGACCGTGGCCAGGGTGTTCTTGACCCTGTGATTGAGTTCATCGATCAGGTTTTTCTGTCGGTCTTCTGCCTGCTTTCGCTCAGTAATGTCCACGAGCATGTTGATCGCACCGATCAGGTTTCCGTCGGCATCGTGCAGAGGGGTCG
Source organism: Pseudomonas sp. R4-35-07 (assembly GCF_003852235.1). Classification (NCBI taxonomy): domain Bacteria; kingdom Pseudomonadati; phylum Pseudomonadota; class Gammaproteobacteria; order Pseudomonadales; family Pseudomonadaceae; genus Pseudomonas; species Pseudomonas sp. R4-35-07. The sequence goes on along the minus strand of NZ_CP027732.1, from coordinate 3,041,109 downwards.
GATACGGCGCAAAGGACACGCGAGTGCCGTCCGGGCGTTCCGCAATGGCCTCCACGCCCCGCACCGGCCGATTTTCCCTGAGCGCCACGGCCATGGGGCATTGGTCGTGAGGCAGATACGTGCCATCGGTGTTGAACAGTTTCCAGGTGACGCACCACAGGTCGCCCAGTTGCGGTGTGCGCCCCGACAACTCGACGGCCGCGCCGTTATAGAAGTTGATGCGCCCTTCGGCGTCGGTGGTGTAGACGGCCGCCGGCAGCGCCTCCAGCAGGTTGCGCATGTGTCGCTCGCTTTCGCGCACGCGGTGTTCCATCTCTCGGGCCAGCGTCACGTCCTGGATGACCCGCACGCCGTAGCGGAACCTGCCATCGGCAGCCCTTACCGATGAGCTGTGAATATCCAGATAGATCGGCTGGCCATCGAGCTTTACGGCACGTTTGCGCAACACGTAATTGTCCAGTTCGCCCGCCACCTGCCGTGCGTATAACGCCGCGTCCTGCTCGACACTGTCTGGATGGGTGTAGTCCAAGAAGGTCATCGCCAGCAGTTGCTCGCGAGACCGACCGAGCATGGTGCACAGGGCATCGTTCACCCGCAGCAGGCGACCGTCCTCCCCTGCTTCCGCAATGCCGATGGTCGCCGCCTCGTAAGTCGCCGCCAAGCGGTCATCGCTCTCCTGGCGCTCGGTTTCGGCGTCGTGCACGCGGGTCACGTCGATAGTGAAACAACGGGTATTGAAGAATTTGCCGTTTTCAAAGCGCCCATTGGAGGTAATCGCGACATGCTTGATGGTGCCGTTCTTGGCTTTAAGGCGCGCCGGATAGCTGTTCAGGCAATCGCCGCTGCCAAGCTTGGTGAGGATGTCACCGATAACCGGCTCATCCACATGGAATTCGGTGATGTGACGGCCGATGTACTCGTCCGCTGAATAGCCCAGCAGCGACAACTCGGCTTTGTTGGCCCGCAGAATAATGCCTTCGCCGCTGACGATATGAAGGCCCACGGCGCTGTTTTCGAAAAAGTCCTCAAGGTCGCAGCTTTTGCGTCGCAGCTCCTCGGCGATGGCGTGGTGCGTCGAGACATCCTGAAAGCAGTTGATTGCGCCCTGGATGTGTCCCTCCCGGTCTCTCAGCGTGCGGATACTCATGAGTGCCACGAATCGCGATCCGTCAGGGCGCTCGATCAAGACTTCCTGGTTACGCGCGCACTGGCCCGCCTTGAGGGTCGAGGCCATCGGGCATTCGTCAACGGCCAACGGCGTGCCATCTGTGGAATAAAGGCGATACGAACCGCAGAAGCGGTCTGCGCCCTCCCCCAGCGCCGGCGTCCTGCCCCACAGCTCGACCGCTTCGCTGTTGAATCGGACGAGCCACCCGTTGTGGTCACAGAGATAGATAGCCCCGGGAATGGCATCGAGCGTTTGAGTTCCCATCGCGACCAGCTTCTCGTACTCGCTGGGCTCGCGCGCGTCTCTGGGGCGCTCATCAAAATTCAACATCGTTCATTCCTCAAACACCTGATTGGAACGCATCTGTTTTCACCGTCTTAGGGCCTACTCTGCCTGAGACGGCGTTCCACTTCAGATAAATCTCATTTCACCCGCAAAGATCTTTTCTGAGCCTGCAATGGACGCTAGATCATTATGGGTTTCGGTAGTTCAGTAAAAATGGCGCATAGAGCCCACTACAAGATCTTGTAGGTGCCAAGCCTCTACAAGTCCTCTATAAAAACCCGCACTTGCCCCCTCCCCAAGGAACATCCTGTCATGCACATGGAAGAGCATACGCTGAGCGAAATGAGTGACGAGCTCAAACTCATGTTAGGTCGCTTTCGGCACGAACAATTCGTCGAGAAACTTGGATGGCGATTGCCCATCCAGCCGCATCAGGCCGGTTGTGAGTGGGACCAATACGACACGGAGCACGCCCGCTACCTCCTGGCGTTCAACGAGCATCATTGCATTGTAGGCTGCGCCCGCCTGATACCCACAATATTCCCCAACCTGCTGGAGGGCGTCTTCAGCCATACCTGCGCAGGCACACCGCCCAAGCATACCGCCATCTGGGAAATGACACGTTTCACCACCCGCGAACCGCAATTGGCCATGCCCTTGTTCTGGAAAAGTCTCAAGACCGCTCGCTTGGCAGGCGCCGATGCCATCGTCGGCATCGTCAACAGCACGATGGAGCGCTATTACAAAATCAATGGGGTCAACTACGAACGCCTGGGGCCGGTCACCCTGCACCAGGACGAAAAAATCCTCGCGATCAAACTCTCGGCTCACCGTGAACACCACCGTGGTGCGCGCATGCCTTCAGCCTTCACGTCCGGGGCGTTTCTGGAAGAGACCGCATGATACCGGCCGAGTCGTCCTGCTGGACGACTCGGCGCAGTCGATGAACCTCAGATATAGCCCAGCGCGACCGCGTAAGACACGGCCTGCACGCGGTTGCTGGCACCGAGTTTGCGTTGGATATTGCGGTGATGGTAATTCACGGTGTCGGTGCACACACCCATGATCACGCCAATTTCTTCCGAGGTCTTGCCGTCTGCGGTCCAGCGCAACACATCACATTCCCGCTCGCTGAACTCCACATCGGTGTTAAACGCACGAACGTCGCTTTCCAACTCGGAAATCTTCGCCAGGGCCGCCGCGGCAAACGCTTTGGTCACCGGCTTCAATGCTTCGAACTCCTGAAGACTGATGACGTTGTCCTTGCGTGCCAGGCTCAACACCCCGACACGCCCCTGGGTGTTGAACGAGGGCTGTGCCAGGCCGTGGCGTAGATTCGAATCGTTGGCTTCAGACCACAGCTGCGGGCAGCCCCGGAACAGCTCATTGCTCCACAAAATAGGGGCCGACGAGACTTTGCTGTGTTTCACCGTAGGGTCGATCGTTGCGTAGTTAGCTGCCTGATAGCGCTGTATCCAGTCTTCGGGATAATTGCTGTACATATGGGTTCTGGGCCGCATGAACGGCGTCACACTGCACATGCCATAAGCAAAGAAATCAAACCGCAGTTCACGCAAGACCCTCAATGAAACCGCCGTGAATTCCTCCATGTTCATGGTTTGCGCAAAGATACTGTAAAAATAAGCATCCCATCCCAACAGCTGTCCTAATTCCATTTTGAACACCTATAAAGCTCCAAAGGAGATATGAGACTAAACCAACCTGAACTCATGTCAAACACAAAATCCCAGCGCCATAGACTGCTTCGCACTAGCACTAGATTTCTTATGACTAACCCAACTAACTAGCCATAGGCCACTGTTTCTCGGCCGACGAATGAACCTGCCCATTCATAATACTGCAACAACCTATCCGACAGCCCGCACCGCACCACTCAGGCTTGAGCCACTACAAGATCTGGTAGTTCCAAGCCCCGGAAATGCGGGTGTATAAACAACACCGCTCGGAACAGCCGCGAAGGCACGACAGTTAAAACAACTGTTAGATACGGCCATGCGTAATTAACTAAATATTTACTTGATTTTTTAAACCTTAATCAACTAAGGAGAACGCTGCCCATGCCTGCTTCGCTTATCACTGGCGGTTTTAATGATCAGCTCGAACTTCGCCAAAAAAATCGCGCCACGGTTGAACAGTACATGCGCACTAACGGCGCAGATCGCCTGCGCCGGCATGAGCTGTTCACGCCGGATGGCAGCGGCGGCTCCTGGAACACCGAAACCGGTGAGCCCCTTGTGTTTAAAGGCCACGCGAAACTCGCCGCCCTCGGCGTGTGGCTGGACAAGTGCTTTCCAGACTGGCAATGGCACAACGTCCGGGTGTTTGAAACCGACAATCCCAACCATTTCTGGGTGGAAAGCGACGGCCGTGGCAAGTCCCTGGTGCCCGGTTACCCGGAGGGGTATTGCGAAAACCATTACATCCATTCCTTCGAGCTGGACAACGGCAAGATCACGCAAAACCGTGAATTCATGAACCCCTTCGAGCAACTTCGCGCCTTGGGCATCCCGATTCCAAGCATCAAGCGTGAAGGGATCCCCGCCTCATAAGCCCTTTATCCATTGGAGATTGAGCATGTCTACCAGCGCAGCACAACAACTGACAACTAATGACACTGAACTACGTCGCAAAAACCGCGCCACGGTCGAGCAATACATGCGCACCAAAGGCCAGGATCGCCTGCGTCGTCATGAACTATTCACTGAAGACGGTTCCGGCGGCTTATGGACCACGGATACCGGCGCCCCGATTGTAATCAGTGGCAAAGCCAAATTGGCCGAACACGCTGTTTGGTCACTCAAGTGCTTCCCGGATTGGGAATGGTACAACGTCAAGGTGTTTGAAACCGATGACCCTAACCATATTTGGGTCGAGTGCGATGGTCACGGCAAGATTCTCTTTCCGGGTTACCCGGAAGGTTATTACGAGAATCACTTCCTGCACTCTTTCGAACTGGAGGACGGCAAAGTAAAACGCAATCGTGAATTCATGAACGTCTTTCAACAACTGCGCGCCTTGGGTATTGCGGTACCGCACATCAAGCGTGAAGGCATCCCTACTTAATCCTTTGGGAGAGTGATCGCATCATGGAAGACTTACTGAAACGGGTTCTAAATTGTGAAGCGTTCCAGCAGCCTCAATGGAGCGAACCCTCACAATTGCATGACGCGCAGGCCTACCTCAGGGACAGCGCGTCACTGATTCGCGTCGAAGACATTCTGGTCCTGCGTGCCACCCTGGCGAGGGTCGCGGCTGGCGAAGCGATGATCATCCAGTGCGGCGACTGCGCCGAGGACATGGATGAAAGCGCGCCCAGCCATGTGACGCGCAAAGCCGCGGTGCTGGACATTCTGGCCGGTGCGTTCCGGCTGGTAACCCAGCAACCGGTGGTGCGGGTGGGGCGGATTGCCGGGCAGTTTGCCAAACCGCGTTCCAACCACAGCGAACGCATCGGCGATGTCGAGTTGCCGGTGTATCGCGGTGACATGGTCAACGGTCGGGAGGCAGTCAGCGGCCATCGCCAGCATGATGCGCAACGCCTGGTGCGCGGCTATCGCGCCGCGCAGGACATCATGCAGCATCTGGGGTGGAAGGACCCGGCCGGCAAGGAGTCGCTCAGCGGTTCTCCCGCCTGGACCAGCCACGAAATGCTGGTGCTCGACTACGAACTGCCGCAAGTGCGCCAGGACGAACAGGGCCGGGTATTTCTCGGCTCAACCCACTGGCCTTGGATTGGCGAGCGTACCCGCCAGTTGACCGGCGCTCACGTAGCGTTGCTCAGCGAAGTACTCAACCCGGTGGCCTGCAAGGTCGGCCCGGACATCACCCAGGACCAGCTGCTGAGCCTGTGCTCGCGCCTGGACCCCAGGCGCGAGCCCGGCCGGCTGACGCTGATCGCCCGCATGGGCGCCCACAAGGTCGCCGACCGCCTGCCACCGCTGGTTGAAGCGGTGCGCCGTGCCGGCCACCAGATCATCTGGCTCAGCGACCCGATGCACGGCAACACCATCGTCGCGCCCTGCGGCAACAAGACCCGCATGGTGCAAACCATCACCGAGGAAATCACCGCCTTCAAACATGCCGTGATCTCCGCTGGTGGCGTGGCCGGCGGACTGCACCTGGAAACCACCCCCGATGACGTCAGCGAGTGCGCCTCCGATGCCGCCGGCCTGAACCAGGTTGCCAGCCACTACACAAGCCTGTGCGACCCGCGCCTGAACCCCAGGCAAGCCATTGCTGCGGTGATGGCCTGGCAAACCTGCCCTCCTCCACCCTTGGTTCCCTCTGACTGGAGTTTGTCGCCATGACCGGCATTCCATCGATCGTCCCTTACGCCCTGCCCACCTCCCGCGACCTGCCCTCCAACCTCGCGCAGTGGCGTATCGACCCCGAGCGCGCCGTGCTGTTGGTGCATGACATGCAGCGCTACTTCCTGCGGCCCTTGCCCCAGGCCCTGCGTGAAGAAGTCGTGAGCAATGCCGCGCGCATTCGCCAGTGGGCCGCCGACAACGACGTGCCAGTGGCCTACACCGCCCAACCGGGCAGCATGAACGCGGAGCAACGCGGGCTGCTCAAGGATTTCTGGGGCCCAGGCATGCAGGCCAGCCCGGCCGACCGCGAGGTGGTCGACGCCCTCACGCCCAAACCGGGTGACTGGCTGCTGACCAAGTGGCGCTACAGCGCCTTCTTCAATTCCGACTTGCTGCAACGCATGCACGCCGGCGAGCGCGACCAGTTGATCCTGTGCGGGGTGTATGCGCATGTCGGGGTACTGATTTCCAGCGTGGATGCCTACTCCAACGACATCCAACCCTTCCTCGTTGCCGACGCGATCGCCGACTTCAGCAAGGAGCATCACTGGATGGCCATGGAATACGCCGCCAGCCGTTGCGCCATGGTCGTCACCACCGACGAGGTGGTGCTATGAGCCAAGCCGCCGCCCGCCTCATGGAACGCATCCTGCAACCGACGCCCGAACCGTTTGCCCTCTTGTATCGTCCGGAATCCAGCGGTCCCGGGCTGCTGAACGTGCTGATCGGCGAGATGTCGCAGCCGCAGGTACTGGCCGATATCGACTTGCCTGCCCCGTCGATCGGTGCCCCGCGCCTGGATGTACTGACGCTGATTCCCTACCGCCAGATTGCCGAACGCGGCTTCGAGGCGGTGGACGATGGGTCACCGTTGCTGGCGATGAACATCACCGAGCAGCAGTCCATCGGCATTGAGCAGTTGCTGGCGTCGCTGCCCAACGTGCCGATTCAATTGAACAACGAACGCTTCGACCTCAGCGACGCCACCTATGCCGAGATCGTCAGCCAAGTGATCGCCAACGAAATCGGCTCCGGGGAAGGCGCCAACTTCGTGATCAAGCGCACCTTTCTGGCCGAGATCAGTGAGTACGGCCCGGCCAGTGCGCTGTCGTTCTTTCGTCATCTGCTGGAGCGGGAAAAAGGCGTCTATTGGACATTCATCATTCACACCGGCAGTCGCACCTTTGTCGGCGCGTCCCCCGAGCGCCACATCAGCGTAAAGGACGGGCTCGCGGTGATGAACCCCATCAGCGGCACCTATCGCTACCCTCCCGCCGGACCCAGCCTGACCGACGTCATGGACTTCCTGGCTGACCGCAAGGAGGCCGATGAGCTGTACATGGTGGTCGACGAAGAGCTGAAAATGATGGCGCGCATCTGTGAAGACGGCGGACACGTCCTCGGTCCTTACCTCAAGGAAATGACGCACCTGGCCCACACCGAGTACTTCATCGAAGGCAAGACCCGCCGCGATGTGCGCGAGATCCTGCACGAAACTCTGTTCGCCCCGACGGTCACCGGCAGCCCGCTGGAGAGCGCCTGCCGGGTGATCCAGCGCTATGAGCCGCAAGGCCGTGCGTACTACAGTGGCATGGCCGCGCTGATCGGCAGCGATGGTAAAGGCGGACGCTCCCTGGACTCGGCGATCCTGATTCGCACCGCCGACATCGATAACAGCGGGCAGGTACGCATCAGCGTGGGTTCGACCATCGTGCGCCACTCCGAGCCGCTGACCGAAGCTGCTGAAAGCCGGGCCAAGGCCGCCGGCCTGATCGCCGCACTGAAAAACCAGGCACCTTCGCGCTTCGGTGGCCATCTGCAGGTGCGCGCAGCATTGGCCAGCCGCAATGCCTACGTCTCGGATTTCTGGTTGATGGACAGCCAGCAGCGCCAACAAACCCAAGCCGACTTCAGCGGGCGACATGTGCTGATCGTCGACGCCGAAGACACCTTCACCTCGATGATCGCCAAACAGCTGCGGGCGCTGGGCCTGGTGGTGACGGTGTGCAGCTTCAGCGACGAGTACAGTTTCGACGGTTACGACCTGGTGATCATGGGCCCCGGTCCTGGCAACCCAAGCGATGTCCAACTGCCGAAAATCGACCATCTGCACGTAGCCATCCGTTCCCTGCTCAGCCAGCAGCGACCGTTCCTGGCGGTGTGCCTGAGTCATCAGGTGCTAAGCCTGTGCCTGGGCCTGCAGTTGCAACGCAAGGCCATTCCCAACCAGGGCGTGCAAAAACAGATCGACCTGTTCGGCAACGCCGAACGGGTGGGTTTCTACAACACATTCGCGGCCCAAAGTTCCAGTGACCGCCTGGACATCGATGGCATCGGCACGGTCGAGATCAGCCGCGACAGCGAGACCGGCGAGGTCCACGCGCTGCGCGGGCCGTCGTTTGCCTCCATGCAGTTTCATGCCGAGTCGCTGCTGACCCAGGAAGGCCCGCGCATCATCGCCGACCTGCTGCGGCACGCCCTCATCCACGCACCTGTCGACAGCACCGTTTCGGCCGCCGGGAGATAACCATGCACAACTACGTCATCATCGACGCCTTTGCCAGCGTGCCGCTGGAAGGCAATCCGGTCGCGGTGTTCTTTGACGCCGACGACTTGCCGGCCCCGCAGATGCAACGCATCGCCCGAGAAATGAACCTGTCGGAGACCACCTTCGTGCTCAAGCCACGTAACGGTGGGGATGCGCTGATCCGGATTTTCACCCCGGTCAACGAACTGCCCTTCGCCGGCCACCCGTTGCTGGGTACGGCCATTGCCCTGGGTGCGCACACCGACAATCACCGGCTGTACCTGGAAACCGAAATGGGCACCATCGCTTTTGAACTCGAGCGCCAGAACGGCAGCGTGATCGCCGCCAGCATGGACCAGCCGATCCCGACCTGGACGGCCCTGGGCCGCGACGCTGAATTGCTCGAGGCCCTGGGCATCAGCGAGTCGACCTTTCCCATCGAGATTTATCACAACGGGCCGCGCCATGTGTTCGTCGGCCTGCCGAGCATTGCAGCCTTGTCGGCCCTGCACCCCGACCATCGCGCGCTGTCCAGCTTCCACGACATGGCCATCAACTGCTTTGCCGGCGCGGGACGGCATTGGCGCAGCCGGATGTTCTCGCCGGCCTACGGCGTGGTCGAGGATGCGGCCACTGGTTCTGCTGCCGGGCCGTTGGCGATTCACCTGGCGCGTCACGGCCAGATAGCGTTCGGCCAACCCGTGGAGATTTTGCAGGGCGTGGAAATCGGCCGCCCTTCACTGATGTTCGCCAAAGCCGAGGGCCGCGCCGATCAACTGACGCGAGTCGAGGTATCCGGTCATGGCGTCACGTTCGGACGCGGGAGCATCGTGTTATGAACCTTTCACTGCAAGGCAAGCCGCTGCTGGGTAAAGGTATGTCGGAATCCCTCACCGGCACACTGGATGCGCCCTTCCCCGAATATCAGACACTGCCCGCCGACCCCATGAGCGTGCTGCACAACTGGCTGGAGCGTGCCCGCCGCGTGGGCATCCGCGAACCCAAGGCCCTGGCGCTGGCCACCGCCGACCGCCAGGGCCGGCCCTCCACGCGGATCGTGGTCATCAGTGAAATCAGCGACGCCGGGCTGTTGTTCAGCACCCATGCTGGCAGCCAGAAAGGCCGTGAACTGACCGACAACCCGTGGGCGTCGGGTGTGCTGTATTGGCGCGAGACCAGTCAGCAGATCATCCTCAATGGCCAGGCCGTGCGCCTGCCAGATGCCAAGGCCGATGAAGCATGGCTCAAGCGCCCGTATGCGACGCACCCGATGTCATCGGTATCGCACCAGAGTGAAGATTTAGAAGACGTGCAAGCCATGCGCAACGCCGCCAGGCAACTGGCCGAGGCGCAAGGCCCACTGCCGCGTCCCGAGGGGTATTGCGTGTTCGAGTTGCGACTTGAGTCACTGGAGTTCTGGGGGAATGGGCAGGAACGGTTGCATGAGCGGTTGCGCTATGACCGCAGCGATACGGGCTGGAGGGTGCGGCGTTTGCAGCCCTGATTTATGGGTGGGCGCTGCGCGATTGCAGCGCCTGGTTTTGGAGTTATTTCTCCGCCCCAACGCAGGCAAGCCCTGGCGCCCGCCAGTTAAGGCTCGCTCCTACAATGAACCACTTTCGCTTAACTGATCGGCATTGGGGTGCGTTCGCCCGCCACAAGGTCGAGTTGTCCTCGCTCGCAGCGCTGTGACCGTTTCACTGACATCCCCATTTGTCGTTAGCTAGGAGACATAACGCTGACGCCTAACCCACCACCACCGATTTAGCCTCAAGAAACGCTTCCAGGCCATGCACGCCAAACTCTCTGCCTATCCCCGACTGCTTCAAACCGCCAAAGGGTGCAAGTAATTCTGGAGTGGCACGATTGATCAAGACGGTGCCAGCCTCAAGCTGGGAGGCCATACGCTTGGCGCGGTCGAGATCTTTACCGAAGATATAGGCCTGCAGTCCGTAAATGGTGTCATTGGCAATCTCGACAGCCTGTTCCTCGGAGTCGTAGGTCATGATTGACAGCACCGGCCCGAATATCTCTTCCTGCGCGATCGCCATTGAACTCGTCACATCGGCAAATACCGTTGGTTTGACAAAGTAGCCTCTGTCGATGCCGTCCGGGCGCCCTGCCCCGCCAGCGACGAGTCGGGCCCCCTGTTCCAAGCCCTGGCGGATGAAATGCTGGACTCGATCAAACTGCGCTGCACTGGCCAGCGGCCCCAGGCTGGTATCGGGACGCCATGGGTCGCCCACCACCAACCCATCAACACAGGCCTTCACGGCAGCAACGACCTCGTCTGCCCGCTGGCTCGGCACCAGGAGTCGCGAGCCAGCGACACAGGCCTGGCCGTTGTTCATGAACGCGGCATTCACGATCATCGGGATGGCACTCGCCAAATCTGCATCCTCCAGCAGAATCGAGGCGCACTTGCCGGTCAACGACAGGCTCACCCGCTTCAGGCTGTCGAGGCCTGCACGCGCAATCAACTTGCCGGTTGGGGTAGAGCCCGTGAATGAAATTTTCGCAACCGTCGGGTTGGTGCTCAGTTCATCTCCAACGTCGTGCCCTCTGCCCAGCAAGACATTGAACAGTCCATCCGGTAACCCCGCGCTGTGAAGCGCCTCGGTAATCACCTGTGTCTGGAGGGGGCTGAGCTCGCTGGGCTTGATCACAGAGGTACAACCTGCGGCGATAGCCGAGGCCAATTTGCTGCAGACGGTTCCGGCGACACTGTTCCACGGCACAATCAGCGCTGCGACACCCACCGGCTCCATTGATACCCGCGCCGCGCCGATTGTTCGCACCAGAGGGTAGTCTTCAAGCGTCTGGATAGCATTCGCAAAGCTCTGCGAGACGTACTGGCTTACCCATTGAGTACGCGAGTAGACCCCGCCGTACTCTTCAATGGCAGAGTCGCGAATGCTATCGGCGTTCCTTAATACCGCAGCTTGCAGCGCTCTGAGCATGTCAATCCGCTGCGCCTTAGGACTTCTGGCGAATAAACGTTGGGCCCGCGCGGCTGCTTCGATGGCCAGCACCGCATCTTCGCGGTTTGCCAGCGTGACCGTCCCGAGGACGTTCTCGGTCGTGGGAGAAATAATCAGCAAGCTCTCCGTGCCCCGAACCGGGACAAATGTGCCGTCTATATAGCTCGTGCTGAGGGTGTACATAGGCTTCACCTTGGGGGCTTTATAGGGCGCTCATTTCGCCGTCGCGGCTCTTTCGATCAAGCGAGCAACGGGCGCCGGGTTTGAAACCATCACCACATGGGAGGCGCCCTTCACCACTTCCACGGCTTTAGCCTCCGCGCGCTTGGCCATGAAGGCCAGTGCCTGGGGCGGAATGTTCTTGTCCTTGTCGCCGTAGATAGCCCAGCTTGGAATGTGCTTCCACGCTGGCGTCCCAAACGGCTCATTCAGCGCGGCTTCGGTGACCGGACGCTGGGTGGCGGCCATCACTGCCGCTTCAGCGGCGGGCACGTCAGCGGCGAATTGCGCGTGGAATTTGTCCTGCTGGATGTACAGATCCTTGCCACCCTCACTCAATGGCACCGGCGCTGCGAGGGTTGGCCCCAAGGTGCTGCCGGGAAACTTGCCAGCCAGGCCGGCGACGGTTTCGCCGGTGTCGGGAGCGAACGCACTCACGTAGACCAGCGCCTTGACGTTGGCCTGGTCATTGGCCGCTTCGCTGATGACGTTGCCGCCGTAGGAATGCCCCACCAGCACAACGGGCGACTTGATACTCGCGATCAGCGAGGCGACGGATGCGGCATCACTTTTCACACTGCGCAACGGGTTTGCTGCGGCGACAACGGTGTAGCCATCCTTTTCGAGGATCTTGACCACGCCGTTCCAGCTCGAGGCGTCGGCGAAGGCGCCGTGAACAAGCACGACCGTCGGCTTCACAGTCTGCGCGAACGCGTCAGCACCGACCAACACAGAGGCAGCGACTGCCAGCGAGGCAATGATTTTCTTCATGGAGAACTCCTTGAACTTGGGGTTATGGGGCGTACCGGGTGAACACGAAATCATGGTTTTTGACGCGCGCTTGATGGCAGGCAAAACACGTCTCGTGCTGAGCCTGGTCGACCGCTTTGCCGTTGATAAAACGCCCAAAGCCCCACCCACCGGTCGCCGCGTACTGCTTCGAATCCTTCACCATGACTTGAACCGTGGTGGCCGCACCGGGTATTGAGGCGGGCTCGAACTCGGGTGATTGGACGTGCTTCCACGCCAGTTTCACCAGCACCGTGCCATCGGGAAACGGCAGCGCTGAATCCTGGTAGGCCTTGATTGCCAGGTTATTGCCGACCACGGCGCGCAGTTCATCCAAGGGCGCGGCTTCCTGCGCTGGCGCAATCAGCGGCCACTGGCGATAGCCTTCGGGAATCTTCACGCCGTAGATCGGCGAAGCGTCACCGCCAGCGGAATCGCCCGCTGCGACGCCAGCGAGGGTGAGCGCAAGCGCTGCAACAGCCCCGGACAGATGCATGAGTTTCATGGTGACGCTCCCTGTCAGAGATGATCGGCGTCAATCACCGCCTGGGCGAAAGCCTGCGGCGCTTCCTGAGGCAGGTTGTGGCCTATTCCACCGCTGACAAGGCGATACTCATACTTGCCGGTGAACCGTTTTGCATACGCTTCAGCCGGTGGATGGGGCGCACCGTTCGCATCGCCTTCCATCGTGATGGTCGGCACGCTGATGGTAGGGAATGCCGCCAGCTTCTTCTCGATCGCGTCGTACTTGGGCTCGCCTTTGATCAAGTCGAGGCGCCAGCGGTAGTTGAACATCGACACGGCCACGTGATCCGGGTTTTGCAGGGATGCCGCGCTGCGGTCAAACGTGGCGTCGTCGAAATTCCACTTTGGCGACGCCAGCTTCCAGATGAGCTTGGCGAAGTCATGGGTGTTTTTCTCGTAGCCTAGACGCCCGCGCTCGGTTGCGAAGTAGAACTGGTACCACCACTGCAACTCGGCGGCGGGTGGCAGTGGTGCTTTGCCCGCTTCCTGGCTGCCGATCAGGTATCCGCTGACCGCCACCAGGGCTTTCACGCGCTCCGGCCATAGTGCGGCAACGATATCGGCAGTGCGGGCGCCCCAGTCGAATCCACCCAGCACGGCTTTGTTGATTTTCAGTGCGTCCATGAAGTCGATCAGGTCGGTGGCCAGCGCAGCGGGTTGCCCATTGCGAACGGTCTTGGCCGAGAGAAAATGCGTGTCGCCATACCCACGGGCAGACGGGATCAACACCCGATAGCCCTTGTCCGCCAAAGCCGGCGCGACATCAGCGAAGGCGTTGATATCGTAGGGCCAGCCGTGCAGCAAAATAACCACCGGGCCATCGGCGGGGCCGAGTTCCGCGTAGGAAACGTCCAGCAGACCCGCTTTCACATGCTTGAGGTCACCCAGCGAAGTGTGAGCGCCCGGCGTAATAGCGGCCACCGTGGAGGCCGGTACGTCAGCAGCGCTGGCCTGGGCAAACCCTGCCGCCACGGCGCCGAATTGCAGCAACGCTGCTGCCAGTAGCGAGGGGGCAACACCCCGCAGGCGGCCGGATTTATTCTGGTTGTTCAGCAAGGTCATCTCCATGATGTTTCTCCGTAGCGAGCCGCCGCATAACGGCCCGGTGTATTGACAGGGTTGGGTAGGCGTTACTGAGCGGTCTTCGTTACGCCGAGCTTGGCGCGCAGTGGCCGGAAGGCCTCACGCAATTCTTCGCTGAATAGTTGCGGTTGTTCCCAGGAAGCGAAGTGGCCGCCCTTGTTAACCTGGTTGTAGTAGGCCAGTGAGGGATAAGCGCGTTGCGCCCAGCTTTTGGGTGCCTGATAGATTTCGTGGGGGAAGACCGTGATTGCCACCGGCACCTTAATACTTGCGGTTTTCTGCGCGGCGGCGCTGAAATTGTTGTTGTTGTTTTCCCAGTAGAAGCGCGATGACGATGCGCCGACGTTCGTCAGCCAATACAGGCTGATGTCGTCCAGCATCTCGTCACGGCTGAGTACCCGCTCAGGCTGACCGTCACTGTCGGTCCAGGCGGCGAACTTTTCATACATCCACGCCGCCGTACCGGTGGGCGAGTCGGCCAGCAGGTAGCCGATGGTCTGCGGGCGGGTCACCATCATTGCGCCGTATGCCGCGTTGCGGCCGAAGAAGGTACTCAGGGACTCAAACGCCTTGCGTTCAGGCTCGCTGAGCCCGACAGGTGCCGGGTCACCACTGTTGATCGGCTTGACCAGCTCGGGCGGAATGGTGGCCGGCATGTTCAAGTGAATGCCCAACAGACCCGGCGGATTCAGGCGACCCAGTGCATCCGATATCACCGAGCCGTGATCGCCACCCTGGGAAACATAGCGGGAGTATCCGAGACGCTTCATGAGCACATCCCATGCCTTCGCGACGCGATCCGGCCCCCAGCCCAATTCAGTGGGCTTGCCGGAAAAGCCGTGACCGGGGATCGAGGGGATGATCACGTCGAACGAATCTTCGACCTTACCGCCGTAAGCCACAGGGTCGGTCAGCGGGCCGATGGTCTTCAGGAACTCGAACTGCGAGCCCGGCCATCCGTGTGTCAGCAGCAGCGGCATTGCATTCGGGTTGCGCGAGCGGACATGGATGAACTGAATATCCACGCCGTCAATGGTGGTGATGAATTCAGGCAGCGCATTGAGCTTCGCTTCGGCCTTACGCCAGTCATAGCCGTTGCCCCAATACTTCACCAACGCCTGAACCTGGGCCAGCTGCACGCCTTGGGAGACGTCATTGACCGTCTCTTTATCTGGCCAGCGGGTCGCGGCGATGCGCTGTTTGAGATCGGTCAGTTGAGCTTCATCGACATGAATTCGGTAAGGCCGGATCGATTCGGGTTGGATCGTGGCCGAACTGGCAACTGACGCTTCGGCGGCCCAGGCACCGCCGCTGCCTGCGACCAGGGCCAAACCAAACACGCCCATCCTCACGGGGTTTTTCCAGGGCATAACGAGATCTCCGAGCGTTAGATGAGCCATCAGTTGGAGAGGGGCTGCGCCTTCTCGATGGGTTCATTTAACGCCCCGCAGGTATCCGGTATGTGTCACCAACCGCCTTGAACGAATCACTGTGTATCTGGCTGCGGCGCAGATACACAACGATACAAACCCACCCAGGCGAGTCTGGTGCAAAAGTTTTATCAGCTGGAAAGCGTCACCTGGATATACTCGACGCCACCTTCTTCAACGCCGTTAAACAGGGATAAAGGTGAGTCAAGTGGAGCACGTAGATCACATCCTCATCGTCGACGATGACCGCGAGATCAGAGAGCTGGTGGGAAATTATCTTCAGAAAAACGGGCTGCGCACGACGGTAGTGGCGGACGGTCGCCAGATGCGTGCCTTTCTGGCGTCCACGCCGGTCGACTTGATTGTGATGGACATCATGATGCCCGGAGACGATGGGCTGGTGCTGTGTCGGGAACTGCGCGCAGGCAAGCATAAGGCCACGCCGATTCTGATGCTGACCGCGCGCAATGACGATACGGATCGAATCATCGGCCTGGAGATGGGCGCCGACGATTACCTGGCCAAGCCCTTTGTCGCCCGGGAGTTACTGGCGCGAATCAACGCCGTGCTCCGCCGCACCCGCATGTTGCCGCCCAACCTGATCGTCACCGAAGCAGGCCGGCTGCTCGCATTCGGCAAATGGCGGCTGGACACCACGGCTCGACACCTGCTGGACAGCGAAGGCACCATCGTGACGTTAAGTGGCGGGGAGTATCGCTTGCTGCGCGTCTTCCTCGATCACCCCCAGCGCGTGCTGAACCGCGATCAGTTGCTCAACCTCACCCAGGGCCGGGACGCCGACCTCTTCGACCGATCGATTGACTTGCTCGTCAGCCGGTTGCGCCACCGGCTGCAGGACGACGCCCGCGATCCTGCCTACATCAAGACTGTTCGCAGCGAGGGCTATGTCTTTACCTATGCGGTGCAAGTGTCAGGAGCACAGCCATGACCATGACGCGTTGGCCGCGCACGTTGGCCTCGCGGTTGACACTGATCTTCCTGGTGAGCCTGGCGGTGGCCCATGGATTGTCATTCGGGCTGCAGTTCTATGAGCGCTACCAAAGTGCCAAGATGTTGATGCTGGACAATTTCGAACAAGACCTGACCACCTCACTGGCGATACTCGAGCGGTTGCCGGACAATGAGCGTGAGGCCTGGTTGCCGCGCCTGGAACACCCCAACTACCGATACGAACTTGATGAGGGCCAGCCGGGCACGCCAATGGACATGACCAGCGCTCCCGTCTCCGTGCGCTCCATGCAAGCCACGCTGGGCCGGGACTACCCATTGAGCTTCAGCGATATTGCCGATGCGCGCCCTCATTATCAGGCCCACTTGCGCCTCAAGGACGGCAGCCCCCTGACGATTGATGTACGACCCTTGGTGATGCCGCTATCACCTTGGTTACCGGCAGTTCTGGTTGCGCAACTGTTGCTGCTGTTCGTCTGCACCTGGCTCGCCGTACGCACGGTCATACGGCCACTGACGCGGCTTTCCCAAGCGGTAGACGGCCTGGATCCGAATGGCCAGGGCGAACCGCTCAAGGAGGAAGGGCCAATCGAAGTGGTCTACGCGGCCGTGGCTTTCAATACCCTGCAGGAGCGCATTGCGAATTACGTCAAGGAACGCATGCAACTGTTGGCAGCGATTTCCCACGACCTGCAAACCCCGATCACACGGATGAAGCTTCGCGCGGAGTTCATGGACGATTCGATGGAAAAGGACAAGCTCTGCAACGACCTGGAGGAAATGCAGCACCTGGTCCAGGAAGGCGTGGCCTACGCGCGGAGCATGGCGGGTTCCAATGAGCCCAGCCAGCGCGTGGATGTCGATTCCTTTCTGGAAAGCCTGGTCTTTGACTACCTCGATACCGGCAAGCAAGTGGCGTTAAAAGCTGACGGCGGCGCAGCCATCGATACCCGCCCCCACGCGCTTCGCAGAGTGTTGGTGAACCTTGTGGACAACGCTTTGAAGTTCGGGTCAGAGGTGCAAATCATCGCGCAGCGCCAGCCGGACGGTGGGCTGCTGATTCAAGTGCTGGACCGTGGCCCCGGCATACCTGACCACCAATTGCCCGAAGTGCTGAAACCTTTTTATCGCGTGGAGAATTCGCGAAACCGGGAAACCGGTGGCACAGGGCTGGGCTTGGCGATTTCGCAACAACTGGCGCTTACCCTGCAAGGCGCCCTGCGCTTGGTTAACCGGGAGGGCGGCGGTCTGTGTGTGGAGTTGACACTGCCGCGAACCCTGAAACTTTCCGCAAAGACGCCTATGGATCATCCCCAATAGTCATCACCCCTTGTTCTTAGCCTCCGCCAGCAACTGCTGGATCACTTTTTCCTGAGTGTCGTAGCTGCCTTCGCCGAAGTGGGTGTAGCGGATCTTGCCTTCGGCGTCGACGAGGTAGTGTGCGGGCCAGTATTGATTGTCGAATGCGCGCCAGATCGCATAGTTATTGTCGATCGCGATCGGGTAGTTGAGGCCCAGCTTCGCTACGTTTTTGCGCACGTTGTCTATCACCCTTTCAAAGGGATACTCCGGGGTGTGCACGCCGATGACAACCAGCCCTTCCTTCTCGTACTTCTTTGCCCACTCGTTCACATACGGAATGCTGCGCTGGCAATTGATGCAGTCGAACGTCCAGAAGTCCACCAACACCACTCTGCCTCGCAACGACTCCTTGCTCAGTTCGGGTGAATTCAGCCACTGGACGGCGCCCGACAGGGACGGCATTTCACCCTTGGCACTCAGGTCAGGTGTGGTCGCGGCCTTGACGCTGTCCACCAGGTAATCAGTGACTTTGGGCACACCGCTCAGCAGCGACTGCTCCAGCTTGGCAGCGCCCTGGGATGAAGTGCCGGCGAGTAATTGGCTCTGTGAGCCACTGGCGATCAGCCCCGCAACCACCAGCGCGGCCAGCCCTGTGCCGCGTCGCAGCCAGGCAATCACGGGCAGTGAGAACTTCAACCGAGACACCAGGCCTCGGCCCGCGAAGATCAGCACGCCCAACGAGACGCCACTGCCCAAGCCGTAGGCCAACAGCAGCAGGCTGGTGTGCGCGCTCGGGCCTTGAAGCATTGCGCCGGTCAGGATGATTCCGAGGATGGGCCCCGCGCACGGTGCCCAGAGCAATCCGGTTGCGACCCCGATCAGCAGCGATGCGCCGGGCCCCGACAATCTGCGCGTGGCGGGATCGAGGCGATTACCCAGTGCCGTCAACGGCCGCATCAACCCGTTACCGACTTTGGCGGAAAGCAACGACAGGGCGAACAGAACCAGCACCACCAGGGCGAGCTGGCGACCAATGCCGTTGGCGGTCACCACCCAGTCACTGCTGACCACGGCGAGGCTGGACACAAGGGCAAAGGTCAGCGCCAGGCCGAGCAGTGTCCACACCACCGACGCTGGCGAGCGATCGGCACGGGCGAATAAAAACGGCACGACGGGAAGAATGCACGGACTGAGTACCGTGACGATGCCGCCGAGAAAGGCGATCAATAACATGGCGCTACCTGCTCAATTGGCCGAGGGGGTGTCCCTCGCTGGCGCCAATTGAATCGCCTGCAGGTATCGCGGATATGTCGGTAAAGCGGTCTATTGAATCCGCAAGTATCCGCAGGGCCTGTAGATACAGTGCGATACGGAACTGCTAGCGCTCACTCAGCACGCCATAGATCTCAGCAACCACCTGCGCCGTGGCGTCCTCGATCGATCCTTCATTACGGCATAGCACCCAACCGTGATCGGCAACCTCTCGCTCGAACCCCAGCGTGCAGGCCACCTGTTCTTCCACGGAGTGCAGCACCGTACTGCCCAGCCCACGTGTTCGTGCCGCCGCCCTCGCCCATGACGTTTCAGCGTCAGTGACTACCCCGACATGCAGGTCTGGCACCTGCACGCCTCGCTCGATGTTCAACTTTAGAATCTGCGCGAATGGCATCAGTCGACGAAACGCCGCGTCAGACGGGTACCAGCGGTCAATCAGGATGATGCTGTCAGAAGGCTGTTTGGTCAGTACATGCCGGGAAATCCAGCCACGGCTGTCAGCAAATCGCTCACACACCGCCAACTCCAGTGCCGGGCTGGGATGCCTGACGAGCTGGTTGACCAGCATCATGGTTTCACCCCGATAGGGATCGCTCTTTTTTTCGCATAGTCGGATCACCTTTTTGCCGTCTGCCCTCAATGCTGAGGTAACAGCCTCCAGCAGCGTGGTCTTGCCGGTGCCCTTGGGCCCGTCCAGCGAAATGAACAGCGGGCGAATCATTTGACCTGCTCCATGGTGGACATCGTGTTGGTCAGTCAAGGCTTTTTGTAGGAGCGAGGCGGGCGGCTAGCCCTTGCTCGCGAAAAATTCAGGGCCCCCGCGTTTATCCAGAATAAACGCATTGCCTGGGCGTTTTTCGCGAGCAAGCTCGCTCCTACAGTGACCTGGCATCAGGCGCTGCTAAGTGTAACGGAGGAACAGTCATGTTCGACAAATCGCATTTCACCAGCAGCCGTGAATGGCTACCGGCCTTACAGGGCTCAGTCAATCGGACCGATATTAATCGTGCGGTCAGCGCCCAGCCCCTCGACCTTGGCGAGGATTTCGCTGGGCGTGTCCGTGGAAAACGTCAGCACATAGCCCATGCCGCTGCCGTCTTCTTCCACCGAAGCCACCCACAACTCGACTTCATCGGCGGCCAGGCCTATGGCATTACCGATCGAACGGTTGCGCGCTTCTGAATCGGTGTCGCCCGCTGGGTAATCGTTCATGGGTAAACCTCCTCGTGTCTGTGTGATCGTTGTTATCACCATAGACGCACGACTCAGCTGAAGCGAATATCCAACGCACGCAGGTAGGTTTGCAGCCCCGCGTCCTGGATCGGGATCAGGAACGCCTCGGTGTCGGATTCATTGAAGTGCGCATGCCAATACCCAGGCGGCGTCACGAACGCCAGGCCGGGCGACCAGTCGACCCGTACCGGATTGCGGATCTGCCCATCCGTGTCCAGCTCGGTGCCGACCAGGGAGTAGCAGCCTGGCGGGCAGTCAATGATGAAATCCAGGGCAATCGACTGGTGCCGGTGGGGCTTTTGCACCGATCCGGCCGGCAGGATGCCGTACATCGCCCACAGTACGTGGGTAACGGTGCGCGTTTGGGGAAAGTTGCGATTGCCCAGCAGGATACTGATGCGGCTGCGGTCCTGGGCACGCGGATCATCCGCCGCTTCGCGCAGCTTGGCGTTGGCCAGCGCTGCGGGGTACAGCGTCGGTGTGAAGCGATCTGCACTGGGTGCCACCCCGAGGTAGCGCAGCAACGGTTCATCGTGCACGTAGTAAAGGCGCGCATCCGCGCTGGCGCTGAAGTGCGCCGCCTGCAAACCCGGCAGCGCGATAAAGCAGCCTTTGGACCATTGAATCTCATGCTCGGCCTGCACCACGCGGCCCTCCCCGGCGATCACGTAGAACACCTGGGAGGTGGCGTTGGGTTGCACGGCCAGCGTGTCGCCACGGTTGAGTCGCATAAAGTTGGCGCACAATCCGGGACCTGTGGCCGGGCCTTCGCAGCCCAGGGCGTCGCTGAGGTCCAGCGGGACGACGCGTGAAGGGCCGCTGTCATACAGCGCGGCAGGAAAACTGTGGTAGGGAATGCGCGGTATGAGATTGGCACTGATGGGGTTGGCGGCCTTGCTGTACTCGAAGTACTCGGCGTCCACTTGGTGGGGATCGGACAATGTGCGGCTGAATTCACGGTTCATCAGGCTCACCTCAGTCTTCGGCTGGTTTGCACAGCGCCGTTGAGTGCGCTGTGGGGGTGAGTGAACTATAGAGATCCGCACGGCAATTGCGCCAGGCACGGCTTAACGCCGTGCAAACTGCGGAATTTCCAGCCCCAGGCGCTCGCGTAACGTACTCCCTTCATACGCGGTCCGGTAAACACCGCGTTCCTGCAGCAACGGAATGACTTCTCGGGTAAAGCGAGTGAACTGCTCCGGGTGCCCGATGTAGATGTTGAAACCATCCACGGCGCGGGCGTGCAGCCAATCCGCCATTTTTTGCGCCACCGTGTCGGCCGTGCCGGTGAAGGCCCCTGGACGCAGTTGGCGGCCAAACTCGACGGCCTGGCGCAGGCTGAAACCCTTCTCGCGGGCCTGATCGGCGATGCGTTTGGCCGCAGTGAAAAAGCTGCTGCGCGCAGCCTCCAGGCTTTCTTGAGGGAATGGCGCATCCAGGTCGTACTGGCTGAAGTCGTGCCAGCCGAAATTACGCCCGAATTCTTTCAGCGCAAGCTCGAAACTATGGTCGACCTGATGATAATGCTGCTCGATTTCGCGGGCGTGGGCATCGGTGTCGCCCACATAGATTTCCGCGCCGGGCATGATCAATACCTGCTCCGGATCGCGTCCGCGTTGCAGCGCCCTGCCCTTTATATCCCGGTAAAACGCCTGGCCCTGCTCGATGCTGGCGGCATGGGTGAAGATGACGTCGGCGGTGGCGGCGCCCAGGTCGCGGCCTTGCTCTGAATCCCCGGCCTGGAAGATCACCGGCTGCCCCTGGGGTGAGCGCTGGATGTTCAGCGGGCCGGCCACCGCAAAGTGTTCGCCCTGATGATTCAGGCTATGCAGTTTGCTCGGGTCGAGAAACTGGCCGGTGGCGCGGTCGCGCACGAAGGCGTCGTCCTCATAGGAGTTCCACAGCCCCTGCACCACCTGGACGTGTTCGGCGGCGCGGCTGTAGCGCGTGGTGTAGTCATAATGCTCATCAAGGCTGTAATTGCCGGCGGTACCGGCATCGCCGCTGGTCACCACGTTCCAGCCGGCGCGGCCTTTGCTGATCAGGTCCAGGGAAGCCAGGCGCCGCGCAACGTTATACGGCGCGTTGTAGGAGGTGGTCAGCGTACCGACCAGGCCGATATGCCGCGTGCTCACGGCCAGCGCCGACAACAGCGTCAGCGGTTCCAGGCGATTGAGGTAATGGGAAGGCGAGCCCGGGGTGATGAACTGGCTGTCGACGATAAAGATCAAGTCGAACAACGCCGCCTCGGCCTGGCGCGCGATATCGATGTACCAGTCGATGTTTACGCTGGCGTCGGCCGGCAATTGCGGGTCGAGCCACAAATTGTGGCGACCCGGCCCACCGCAACCCATGGTCAAGGCGCCCAGTTTGAGCTGTCGTTTGGTCATGTCAGAGAGATTCCTTGGTGTATTCAGGGCTGTGCCTGGGCGACGGCGGGCTGCAGGGCCGCAGCGAATGACGGGTCGAACAGGCTGGCGGCCGGGTAAGCCTTGATCAGGCCTTCGCTGGCGAAGAAGTCCACGGTCTTTTGCGCTTCGACCGGTGCCTGGGCAGTCAGCGGTTCAACCGTGGTGCGTGCCCTGGCAAACCAGGCGCGGGCGATTTCAGCGTCGGCGCGGGTGCGTTTGGCCCATGCGTCAGCGTAGGCGTTGGTGTTGGCCGGGCTCTGGCGTGCCCAGTCACGGGCTTTTTTCAGGCGCTGGAGAAAGTCGTTGATGGGCGCGCGTTTGTCGTCGACCGCAGTGGCATTGGCGGCGATAAAACTCTGGGCGGGAATCAACCCCTCGGCCGTCGCGAGTACCCGTGCACCTTGGCGTTCCTGCTGGGTCACATAAGGCTCCCAGGTGGCGATGACATCGACCGAGCCGCCTTCCAGCGCATGGGACGCATCCAGTGCACTGAGGTAACGCAACTGCAGCGCGTCGCGGGCAACGCCGGCGTTATCCAGTGCGCTCAGCAGCAGTTGCTGGCTCCAGGAGCCTTTCCAGATGGCTGCACGTTTGCCCGCCAGGTCCGCCAGGCTGTGGATCGACGAATCCTGCTTGACCAGAATCGCCACGCCCGCCAGGTTTTGCCGGCTGACGGCGATCACCTTGATCGGCGCGCCCAATGCGCCCAGGAACAACACCGGCGCGTCGCCGAGCAGGCCGATATCCAGGCTGCCGACGTTGAGCGCTTCGGCCACCGGCGATCCGGCCGTGAACTGCTTCCATTCAAGGGTGTAGGGAAGATCCTCAAGCACCCCCGCCGCTTCCATCGCGGCTTGGGCGTTATAGCTTTGATCGCCCACTACCAGCGTTTGCGCATGGGCGGTGAAGCAGATCAATGCGGCGGCCATGCCGGTCGCCAGTTTTGACAGGTAACGCACGTTCGTCTCCAGATGCCATGGGAGGCACGTCAAGTCGATCCGCGCGTGCGGTCTCGGCGATAGTCGTAAGGGGCATTACGATGAGGTTATAAGAAAGACATGTAAAATATTTATATTGCATAACGTAATTCACTAAAAATGCACATATTGCATTTTATTCGCGCATCGCCGCGCAAGACGCCTCTTGCGCATTCAAACGTCATCAACCCCTGCCCGTCTGCGTGGTAATCTCACGCCACCACGAATAGACATTGATCGTCACTTGACGATGACCAAAGCCAGGAAAGAACATGCCCAAGATTTCTCACTCAGCGCTGCGCCGTCACTTCCGCGAACTGCTTGCCACGCCCATCTGTGTTGAAACCGCCTCGGTTTTCGACCCCATGTCCGCCCGTATCGCGGCCGACCTGGGTTTTGAGGTGGGTATTCTCGGCGGCTCCGTCGCCTCCCTGCAGGTACTGGCGGCACCCGATTTCGCGTTGATTACCCTGAGTGAGTTCGTCGAACAGGCCACCCGCATCGGCCGCGTCGCACAGTTGCCGTTCATTGCCGACGCCGACCACGGCTACGGCAATGCCCTGAACGTGATGCGTACGGTTGAAGAGCTGGAACGCGCTGGCGTCGCGGCGCTGACCATTGAAGATACCCTGCTGCCTGCGCAATTCGGGCGTAAATCCACGGACTTGATCTCCGTCGAAGAAGGCATCGGCAAGGTCAAGGCGGCTCTGGAGGCGCGTGTCGATCCTGAACTGTCGATCATCGCGCGCACCAACGCCGGCGTATTGCCCACCGAAGACGTGATTGCGCGCACCCAGGCCTATGAAAAGGCCGGCGCCGACGGAATCTGCATGGTCGGCGTCAAAGACTTCGACCACCTGGAAAAAATCGCCGAAAACCTCACGGTACCGCTGATGCTGGTGACCTACGGCAACCCCCAACTGCACGACAGCGAGCGCCTGGCGAGCCTGGGCGTGCGCATCGTGGTGGCCGGGCATGGCGCCTACTTTGCCGCGATCAAGGCCACTTACGACAGCCTGCGCGCGCAACGGCAGTTGACCCACAGCACCTCGAACCTCAGCGCGACCGAGCTGACCCACACCTACACATTGCCGGAGAGCTATGTGGCGTGGGCTGAGGAGTTCATGGACGTGAAAGAGTAAACCCCTGGTTTGCCCCAGGTGGTTTTTTCAGGGACCATGGCGCCTTTTCGTTCCTGCCAACATGAGGCACCCATGGCCAACCACGACCTGACCTTCACACCTGACCCGGATGCCGACTCGATCTCTTCCGACGTGATCGGCTTCAACGGCATCCTGGTCTCCACCCAGATTCCAACCCACGCCGACGGCAGCCTGGAGCTGGGCGATATCACGCTGCAAAGCGAATGCACCCTGCAAGCGCTGAAAGTCGCGCTGGAAAACGCCGGCAGTTCCATGGACCGGGTCATGCACCTGACCATCTACCTGACCGACATGGCCGACCGCGCCGCGTTCAACGAAGTCTACAAACGCTTTTTCGCCAAGCCATGGCCGGTACGGGCTGCGGTGGGTGTTGCCGCGTTGGCTGTAGAAGGTATGCGTGTTGAAGTAACGGCGATGGCGGCCAAGGCCTGACTGGGTCAAAACTGTGGGAGGGGGCTTGCTCCCGATGGGGCAGTGTCAGCAGTGCATGTGTAACTGACCCACCGCCATCGGGGGCAAGCCCCCTCCCACATTGGATCGGCGCATACCGACAGCCTGGGTAAACACAGCGAGAAGGTCTCGGAGCCAACCGGGTCGGGATGCCGAACTCGGTCAAACTGTGGGAGGGGGCTTGCCCCCGATGAGGCAGTGTCAGTGAGTGCATGTGTGACTGACCCACCGCCATCAGCGGCAGGTCCATGAGCCCGACAGCCCTGTGGTAGATGCCGGTAAGACTTTTCGCAGCTACAATGCCCGCCTCGACCGTGACAAGCCTGACTAAAAAAACTATGTCCTTGCCCAAGCATCACCTGGAATTGCTCAGCCCTGCCCGCGATGTGGCCATCGCACGCGAGGCTATCCTGCATGGCGCCGACGCCATTTATATCGGTGGGCCGAGCTTCGGCGCCCGTCACAATGCCTGTAACGAGGTGAGCGATATCGCGCAACTGGTGGAATTCGCCCGCCGTTACCACGCTCGCGTCTTCACCACCATCAACACCATCTTGCATGACAACGAGCTGGAGCCGGCGCGCAAGTTGATCCACCAGCTCTACGACGCCGGTGTCGATGCCTTGATCGTGCAAGACCTGGGCGTGATGGAGCTGGATATTCCGCCCATCGAGCTGCACGCCAGCACCCAGACCGATATTCGCACCCTGGGCCGCGCCAAGTTTCTCGACCAGGCCGGTTTCTCCCAGTTGGTACTGGCCCGCGAGCTGAACCTGCAAGAGATCCGCGCCATCGCCGACGAGACCGATGCCGCCATCGAGTTCTTCATCCATGGCGCCTTGTGCGTGGCGTTCTCCGGGCAGTGCAATATTTCCCACGCGCAGAACGGCCGCAGCGCCAACCGTGGCGATTGCTCCCAGGCGTGCCGCCTGCCGTATACCTTGAAAGATGATCAGGGCCGCGTCGTCGCCTTTGAAAAGCACCTGCTGTCGATGAAAGACAACAACCAGAGCGCCAACCTGCGCGCACTGGTCGAAGCCGGCGTGCGTTCGTTCAAGATCGAAGGCCGCTACAAGGACATGGGCTATGTGAAGAACATCACCGCCTATTACCGCCAGCGCCTCGACGAAATCCTCGAAGACCGCCCGGACCTGGCCCGCGCTTCCAGCGGGCGTACCGCGCACTTCTTCCTGCCCGACCCGGAAAAAACCTTCCACCGTGGCAGTACCGACTACTTTGTCAGCGACCGCAAGATCGATATCGGCGCCTTCGACACCCCGACCTTCACCGGCCTGCCGGTGGGTGTGGTGGAAAAAGCCGGCAAGCGCGACTTGCAGGTGGTCACCCATGAGCCGCTGTCCAACGGCGACGGCCTCAATGTACTGGTCAAGCGTGAAGTGGTGGGGTTCCGCGCCAACATCGCCGAGCCCAAGGGCGAATTCGAGGAAGACGGCGAGAAGCGCTATCGCTACCGCGTCGAACCGAACGAAATGCCGGCGGGCCTGCACCAGCTGCGCCCGAATCACCCGTTGAACCGCAATCTGGACCATAACTGGCAACAGGCGCTGCTCAAGACCTCGGCCGAGCGCCGTATCGGCCTGGCGTGGGTGGCGCGCCTGCGTGAAGAACAGTTGCAAATCACCGCCACCAGCGAAGAAGGCATCAGCGCCAGCGTCACCCTGCCCGGCCCGTTTGGCGTGGCCAACAAGCCGGAACAGGCCCTGGATACCCTGCGCGACCTGCTGGGCCAGCTCGGTACTACCGAGTACCACGCCACCCGCATCGAGCTGGACGCGCCGCACGCGTTCTTCATTCCCAACTCGCAGCTCAAGGCGCTACGCCGTGAAGTGATCGAAGCGCTGACCGTCGCTCGCGTCGCCGCGCACCCGCGCGGTGGACGCAAGGCCGAGACCACGCCGCCGCCGGTGTACCCGGACGCGCACCTGTCGTTCCTGGCCAACGTCTACAACCAGAAGGCCCGCGACTTTTACCACCGTCACGGTGTGAAGCTGATCGATGCCGCCTTCGAGGCCCACGAAGAAACCGGCGAAGTGCCGGTGATGATCACCAAGCACTGCCTGCGTTTCTCGTTCAACCTGTGCCCTAAACAGGCCAAGGGCGTGACGGGGGTGAAAACCAAGGTGGCGCCGATGCAGTTGATCCATGGCGATGAGGTACTGACGCTGAAGTTCGACTGCAAACCGTGCGAAATGCACGTGGTCGGCAAGATCAAGGGGCACATCCTCGGATTGCCGCAGCCGGGCAGCGCGGTGGAGCATTTCAACCCGGAAAACATCATTTTCCAGGGCACACACTGACCCTCTGTAGGAGCGAGCTTGCTCGCGAAAAACCTGAGAACGCCGGCGTGTTAACCCGATGAGCTGCGTTATCGTTAGCGTTCTTCGCGAGCAAGCTCGCTCCTACCGAAGCTACGGGGCCACCACCAGCCCCGCTGCAACCCTGCCGCCGCCAGCAGAATCGCCGCCACGCCCAACCATTGCAGCCATCCAAGGCGATGCCCGAAGGCGATCCAGTCGACGAAAATTGCCGCAATCGGGTAGATGAACGACAAGGCGCCGGTCATCGCAGTCGGCAGCTTCTGTATCGCCCCGTACAACAACACATACATCAACCCCGTGTGCACCAGGCCGAGGGTGGCGAGTGCTGCCCAGGCATCGGTCGACGTGGGCAAGCGGTCCCAAGGCACCAGCGGCGCCAGCAATACCGCGCCGGTGGCCACCTGGATCAACGCCATCAAATGCGGCGGCACTTGCTTGAGTTGCTTGATGATCAGCGCTGCAATCGCGTACAACAACGCCGCGCCCAGGGCCAGCGCGATGCCGGTCAAATAGTCCTCGCCAGCCGGTTGTTCACCATGGGCCGTGACAATCGCCAGCATGCCCAGGAACGCCACACTCAACCAGGCCATTTTCTGCAGAGTGATTTTCTCTCCGAGAAACAGCGCCGCCAGCATCACCAATAGAAACGGTTGCACGTTGTACACCGCCGTACTGATGGCGATTGACGCACGCGAGTAGGATTCGAACAGCAGCAGCCAGTTGCCGACGATGGCTACACCGCTGAGTACCGCCAGCCCGAACCTGGCCCAACTGAGCAAGTCCAGCCTCAGGTAGCCGAGCCAGGCGCACACCAGCAGCAGCGCCAGCGCGCCGATCACGCAGCGCCAGAACACCACTTCGATCACCGACACGCCCGACACCAGCACAAACCAGCCGATGGTGCCGGAGATCAGCATGGCGGCGATCATTTCCCAGGTTCCGCGACGGACAGCTGTATCCATGATTGATGCTCCTCAAGTGAGGCGCAATTATGGCAAGCTGCCCGACAGCCGCTCCAGCGACTAAAAAAGGCCAAAACCTCAAGTTACCTTTTCTTATTAGGCGAGTACCATGATTGACACCATCGACCAGCAACTGATCGCAGCCTTGATGGATGATTCGCGTCTGTCCCTCAAAGCCCTGGCCGGCATCACCGGGCTGTCTTCGCCAAGCGTCGGCGAGCGCTTGCGCCGCCTGGAGGAGCGCGGCGTGTTGACCCACTACACCGTCGATATCGATCCCAAACACTTTGGCTACCTGCTGCAGGCCATCGTGCGCATCCGTCCCCTGCCCGGCAAGTTGCAGGAAGTGGAACGCCAGATCCAGGCAATCCCCGAATTCACCGAATGCGACAAAGTCACCGGCGAAGACTGCTTCATCGCCCGCCTGCATGTGCGCACCATGGACCACCTGGACAGCCTGCTCGACCGGATTAATGGGTATGCCGAAACCAACACCGCCATCGTTAAAAAAACCCCGGTGAAACGGCGCTTGCCGCCGTTGACCGACTGACAGCACGCAGAACACTGATCGTTCCCACGCTCTGCGTGGGAACGCCTCCTGGGACGCTCCGCGTCTCGCCAACCGCTGCAAGTGAGCAGATGACGCAGAGCGTCACGGGCTGCATTCCCACGCGAGAGCGTGGGAATGATCCTGTTCAATCCCGGAGGGCTTTGGCTGCAGCAAGCAACCCCTGGAATTTGCCATACCGCGCCGCCAACACCGGCTGCACTTGCTCATCGGGTACATACCGCGCCTTCACCGGCATCCCCGCCGCCAGCAAATCAGCGCCCTCCCCGATGGCCATGAACCCCAATTTCGCCGCCCCGATGCACGCGCTCAGTTCGCTGCCATGCAGGGTAAAAACCTCCCGCTGCAGAATATTCGCCAGCAGTTGCGCCCAATACTCACTGCGCGCCCCGCCGCCGACGAGCGCGAAGGATTTGACCTCAGCCCCGGTCGACTGCACCGCGCGCCAGGCGTCGAGCAAGCCAAACCCCACGCCTTCCATCACCGCATAGCCAAGCATCGCCGGTGCGCAGTCATGGCCAAGCCCCATGAAGCCGCCGCGCAGCAAGGGGTCGTTATGCGGCGTACGCTCACCCGCCAGGTACGGCAGAAACAACGGGGTGGACAGCGGCACCGCGTGTTCGATTGGCAGTTGCGCCTGCACCTGCTCCAACAGCGTTTGTTCATCCGCCGTGCCCGTCAGGCGCGTTACCCAGCGCAAGCAACTGGCGCCGGCCAGCATGGCGCCCATGGTGTACCAGCGCTCGGGCAGCGCATGGCAAAAGCTGTGCACCGCACTGGCCGGGTTGCCGGCGGCGTGCGCAGTAATCGCGACAATCGCCGCGCTGGTGCCCAGGGTGATAAACCCGTCACCGGCATCGATAGCGCCGATCCCGACGGCCGCTGCCGGGTTATCGCCGCCGCCCCCGGCGATCACCACCTGCGGCGACAAGCCCAAGCCAGCGGCCGTGACACCAGTGCTTGCGGCACCGCCCTCCACCAGTCGGGGCATGTGCGCAGGCGTCAGGCCGGTGGCGCGCAGCATCGGGGTAAACCATTCACGCCGCGCCACGTCCAGCCACAGGGTGCCGGCGGCGTCCGACATCTCGCTGATCCGCTCCCCGCACAGGCGCAAGCGCAGGTAATCCTTGGGCGACAGCACGCAATCAATCGCCTTGAACACCTCGGGCTCGTGCTGTTGCAGCCAGAGTAGTTTCGGCGCGGTCAACCCGGCCATCGGCAAACTGCCGGTGATCTCGGCATAGCCGGTGCCCAGTTGTTCTGCCTGCCGAACCGCGCGGGAGTCGTCCCACAGGATTGCCGGGTACAACACGCGGTTGTCGGCCCCCAGCAATACCGCGCCGTGCATCTGCCCCGACAGGCCGATACAGGCCACGCGGGCAAACGCCTCATGGGTGCGCAGTGAATCCAGTGCCTGAAGGCAGGCCTGCCACCAGTCTTCGGGCGCCTGCTCGGACCAGCCGCCATGGCGGCGCGACACACTCAAGTGCACGCCCGCGCGGGCCAGCACGTTGCCGTCGAGGTCCATGAGGATGGCTTTGAGTTCGGAGGTGCCAAGGTCTATACCAAGGGAAACGGGACGGTTCATACGGGGTGGGTCCGATCAATCACAGCCACAGGAATTACGCACCTGCAGGCGTGGCGCCAGGCGCACGCTGTGCTTGGGTGCAGTGGGGGTCGCCATGCGTTGCAGCAACAGCTCGACCGCGCGGGCGCCGAGTTGCTGGACCGGCTGTGCGATCAAGGTCAGGCGCGGCACGAAAAAGTCCGCCCATTCGAAATCATCGAAGCCGACCAACGCCATGTGCCCCGGCACTTCGATCTGTGCATCACGCAGGGCGTGCATGGCGCCGAGGGTCATCAGGTTATTGCCGGCCATGATGGCGGTCGGCGGTTCGGCCAGGCTCAGCAACTGCCGGGTGGCCTGGCGGGCCGGCTCGGTATTGGAGCCGCCGTTGACCAGCAACCGTGGATCGAACGCCAGCCCCGCCGCCTGCAACGCGGCCTGGTAGCCCGCCACCCGCTCATCGGTGGTGCTGAAGCCCGCACGCCCGGCGATAAAGCCGATGCGCCGGTGCCCGTGGGCGATCAGGTGCTCGATCAACGCCTGGGTGGCCTGGCTATTCTCCACCCCGACCTGATCGAACTGCTCGCTCATCATGCGATCGACCAGCACCGCAGGCAGCTCATTGGCGCGCAGGTAGTCCAGCGCCAGCGAGCCGTTCGACGGCGCCAGCACAATCCCGTCCACCCGTCGGTGATGCAGCGCGGTGACCACGCGTAATTCCTGCTCCGGGTCGTCGTGGGTGTCGACAAACAGCATCATGTAGCCGTGCCGGGCGCACTCGGTTTCAATCGCGTGCACCGTCTCGCTGAAGTAATGGTTGGACAGCGCCGAGATCGCCACGCCAATGGTGTTGGTGGTGGAACGGGCCAGCGCGCGCGCCAGGGTGTTGGGGATGTAGCCCAGCTCCCGGATCGCACGCTGTACCGCCTGCACCGTGGCCGGGCTGACCTTGCGGGTGCCGTTCAACACGTGGGACACGGTCGACGGCGACACGCCGGCCCTGCTTGCCACGTCGTCCATGGTGACCACGGCGCGCTCCCCTTGAGTCAATCAGTGCTTGCTCGACCAGCCGCTGTAGCTGCCGACGTTGTCACGGGTGATGAGTTTGGGCGTGAGCAGGGTCACCGCTTCGGCCGGGGCCTTATCATTGAGCAAGTCATTGCCGACGTTCACCGCAGTCTGGGCCATGGCCCATGGGTCCTGGCTGGCGGAGGCCTGGATCTGTGTGTCGGTCTTGAGCGCATTCTCGATATCCGGCGCGCCGTCCACCGAGGTAATGATGATGCCGCTGCGCTTGAGCTGCTTGGCCGCCAGGTCGCTGCCGATGGCTTGCGGGTCGTTGATCGCGAACAGCCCGTCGATTTTCGGGAAGCGTGTCAGGTAACCCTGCATCGCGTTCAGGCCGCCTTCGCGCGAGCCCTTGGCGTCCTGGTCGTCGGACAGCACCTTGATGTCCGGCGCGGTGGCCAGGGCGGCCTTGCAGCCTTTGACACGGTCGGTCACGGCGGTGACTTGCGGGCCGTTCTGGATGATCACATTGCCTTTGCCCGACAGCTTGTCCACCAGGTACTGGCAGGCCAGCTTGCCGGCTTCGACGTTGTCGGTCTGCACCGTGGCGTTCACGCCCTTGGCGTCCACATCCACCGCCACCACCACAATGCCGGCGTCGCGGGCTTTCTTGATCGCCGAGGCCATGGCGGACGGGTCGACGGCGTTGATCAGGATCAGGTCGACCTTGGACGAGATGAAGTTGTCGATCTGCGAGAACTGCTTGCTCAAATCATAGTCAGCCGACACAGACGTCACCTTGACGTTGGGGTTGAGTGCCTTCGCCTGCGCCGTGGCGCCGTCGGCCAGGGTCACGAAATACGGGTTGCCCAACGAGCCCATGCTGATGCCCAGCGCCTTGAGTTCGCGGGCCTGCACGGCCTGGGACATCAGGGCAGCCAAGGCAATGACGGGGAAGATACGTTTGACGTTCATGGCGGTCTCTCTTGTGATTGTTGTAGGAATGAACTCAGGTTCGGGCGCCGGACTGGCGATAGCGATCCAGCGCCACCGCGCCGATGATCACGATGCCCTTGATGATGTACTGCCAGATATCCGATACCCCCAACAGCACCAGGCCATTGGTGAGCACCGCGATGATCAGTGCGCCGATCAGCGTGCCGCCGATGGTGCCGACGCCGCCGGTGAAACTGGTGCCGCCGAGGATCACCGCCGCGATCGCATCCAGCTCGTAGGACTGGCCCAATTGCAAGCCATTGGCGGCGAACAGGCGCGAGGCGCTCATCACCGCGCCAAGCCCGGCCAGGGCGCCGGACATGGCGTAGACGAACAACAGCACTTTCCACACCTTGATTCCCGACAGCCGCGCGGCTTCCGGGTTGCCGCCCACCGAGTAGATCTGCACGCCCATCACTGTGCGGCGCAGGATGAACCACGACAGCGCCACCACGGCCACGGCGATGACCACCAGCCACGGCACGCCGAGGATCGAGTCGTTGCCGATAAAGGCAAACGGCAAATCCGGGTTGAACACCGTCTTGTCATCGGCCAGCAAGCGCGCCAAGCCGCGCATGGCGGTCAGCGCGCCGAGGGTGACAATAAACGGCGGCAGGCGCATGAACGCGATCAATCCGCCGTTGACCAGGCCCAGCAACAGGCCGAAGCCGATACCGGCGGCAATCCCGAACATGCCGAACTGCGGCGACATCGACGCCTGCAGGGCGACCACCGCCGACGCCGCGAGGATCGCGCCGACGGACAGGTCGATACCCGCCGTGAGAATCACGAACGTCATGCCGGCCGCCAACACCACATTCACTGAGGCCTGCTGCGTGATGATCGACAGGTTCTGCATCGTCAGGAAGTTTTCGCTGGCCAGGGCAAAGCCCACCAGCAGCAGCACCAGCACCGGCAACATGCCCACCGTGCGCATCAGCTCGCGTACGCGTTCAGCCTTGCCCGTCGTTGGTGTTGCGATATTCGATTCAGCCATTGACCACCACCTGATCGCCACCGGTGGCGAGGTCGATAATACGTTCCTGGGAGATGACGTGACCGGAGGCCCCGCCGACTTCAGCCACCAACTGGCCTTCGCGCATGACCAGCACACGGTCGCAGGTGCCGATGATTTCCGGCAGCTCGCTGGAAATCACCACGATGCCGACACCCGCCTGGGCCAATTGATTGATGATGCGGTAGATCTCGGATTTGGAGCCGATGTCCACGCCACGGGTGGGCTCATCCAGGATCAGCACATGGGGCTTGACCTCCAGCAGCCGCGCCAGCAACACCTTCTGCTGGTTGCCACCGGACAGCGCGCCCACATTGACCTTGCCCGACGCCACGCGGATCGACAGCGCCTTGATCGCGTCGTTGGCGCGCTGTGCGCCATGGCTGCGATCCAGCACACCGCCGGCGTGGGCATCCGGCACACAGGCGCACACATTGATGTTGTCGGCCACGCTCATGTCGAGGAACAGGCCCTGGGCCTTGCGGTCTTCGGTGAGGTACACCACGCCGGCGCGGATCGCATCGGCCGGGGTGCGCAATTGGGTGACGTGCTTGCCGACCACTTCGAGGGTACCGCTGGTGCGTGGGTCGGCGGCGAAGATCAGTCGCGCCAGCTCCGTGCGCCCTGCCCCGACCAGCCCGGCGATGCCCAGCACTTCGCCGGCATGCAGGTCGAAGCTGCAGTGGCGCACGCGTTTGCCGTCGGCCATGTCACGCACGCGCATCACCACGTTGCCAGGGTTATAGGCGGCGTGTTCTTTCTTGTAGAAGCCGGAGAGGTCGCGGCCGACCATCATTTTCACCAGCACTTCGGCCGACAACGCATCGCGGCTCAGTTCGCCGATGTACTGGCCGTCGCGCAGCACCGACACACGGTCCGACAACTCGTAGATCTCGGCCATGCGGTGGCTGATGTAGATGATCGCCAAGCCCTGGCCGCGCAGCTGTTTGATCAGCGCAAACAGGCGGTCGGTCTCGCGGGAGGACAGCGGCGTGGTCGGCTCGTCCATCACCAGGATCCTGGCGTGGGCATGCAGGGCGCGGGCGATTTCCACCAGTTGACGCTCGGCAATCGACAGGCCGCTGACCGGCGTCGAGGGTTTGAACTCGGCGCCCAGGCGTTGCAACACCTCGACGCAGCCGTCCTGCATGCCCTTGCGGTCGATGGTCCAGCCACGCCGCAGCTCGCGGCCCAGGTAGATGTTCTCGGCCACGCTCAGGTTCGGGCACAGGCTCAATTCCTGGTAGATCACGGCGATGCCGAGGGCTTTTGCAGTAGCAGGCGTGAAGGTCGCGACGGGCTGGCCATCGATGCGGATTTCGCCGCCAGGGTCGGCTTGATAGGCGCCGGAGAGAATTTTCATCAGCGTGGATTTGCCGGCACCGTTCTCCCCCATCAAAGCGTGGATTTCGCCGGGGTAGACCTTCAGGCCGACGCTTTTGAGCACGCGCAAACCGTTGAAGGTTTTGCTGATGCCCTGCATCTCAAGCAAGGGTTCAAGGCTCATGGATGAGCTCCTGGATTTATTGTTTTTGTTGTCGAGTGCTGCCGACTCTAGTCCAGATACATTTGCTTACGCAAGCGCTTGCGTGCGCATTTATTTGCATGATGAAACGTTTCACCCAGCCAAAAATACGCAAAGCCCTGTAGCGCCGGCTTTTAAGCGTCAAATGAATGGCGTAGCCATCAAAACGCTATGTTTTCTGCTATTGTCCCAAGAACGCATCTCCTGCGCGTCGCGTTCGCGCGATCGTCAATGAGCATGCTCCACGCCATCGTGCTCTGCCGATGGCAGGCCTGAAGTTCACGGAATGCTTGGCAATGGACACCCCTCTACCCGACCCGCCCCAATCACGCGCTGAAAAGATCGTTGAGTTCAAACGCCAGAAAACCTTGCTCAAGACCGGTGCGCTGCAGGATGCGATCTTCAACAGCGCGTATTTCTCCAGCATCGCCACCGACGAAAAAGGCGTGATCCAGATTTTCAATGTCGGCGCCGAACGCATGCTCGGTTACGCCGCTGCCGATGTGCTCAACCGCATCACCCCCGCCGACATCTCCGACCCTGCCGAACTGATCACCCGCGCCGCTGCCCTCAGCCTGGAACTCGACACGCCGATCACACCGGGTTTCGAAGCCCTGGTGTTCAAGGCTTCCCGTGGCATCGAAGACATTTATGAACTGACCTATATCCGCAAGGACGGCAGTCGCCTGTCGGCCATGGTCTCGGTGACCGCCTTGCGCAACCGCCATGACACCATCATTGGCTACCTGCTGATCGGTACCGACAACACCGCACGCAAGCAGGAGGAAGCCGAACGCAAAGGCTTCGAGCGCGCGCTGGAAGAAAAGAACCTGGAGCTGGAGCACGCCAGCCACATGAAGTCCGAGTTCCTTGCGACCATGTCCCACGAGTTGCGCACGCCGCTGAACGCGGTGATCGGCTTTTCCGAAGCGCTCAAGGATGGCCTGGTGGGCGATATGAGCGAAGTGCAGCGCGAATACATCGGCGATATTTTCACCAGCGGGCAGCACTTGCTGTCGCTGATCAACGACATTCTCGACCTGTCCAAGGTCGAGGCCGGGATGATGGACCTGGAGCTGGAAGCCGTGGCGCTCGACGGGTTGCTGGCCAACAGCTTGCTGATCGTGCGGGAAAAGGCCGCGCTGCAGCGCATCGAGTTGAAGCTCGAATGTGCGACGGATTTCGGCGTGCTGGCGCTGGACCTGCGCAAGACCAAGCAGATCATCTACAACCTGCTGGCCAATGCGGTGAAGTTCAGTGAACACGGCGGCCGCGTGACCCTGGCGGTGCGCGAAGTCAGCCGCGCCCAGGTCGGCCAGGTGCCGGGGGATTGGCCGGCCCATGGCTTCGCCCTGCAACCCAGCGCGCACCAGCGGTTTCTGGAACTGAGCGTGAGCGACGCCGGCATCGGTATCGCCGAAGACGACATGAGCAAGCTGTTCAAGGCCTTCAGCCAGATCGACAGCAGCCTGGCGCGCAAGTTTGAAGGCACGGGCCTGGGGCTGGCGATGGTCAAGCAACTGACCGACCTGCACGGCGGCAGCGTCGCTGTGGCCAGTCGCGTGGGCCTGGGCGCCCGCTTCGTAGTGTGGCTGCCATTGCATCGTGCCCCGGAGGCGTCATGGCCGACATCCTGATCGTCGAAGACAACGAGGCCAACATGCGCCTGGCCCGCTTGCTGCTGATCAACGCCGGGCACACGGTGCTGTGGGCCGCCGATGCCGAAATCGGCCTGACCCTGGCCCGGGAAAAACAACCGGCCCTGATCCTGATGGACATCCAACTGCCGGGCATGGACGGCCTGGCCGCCACGTCTCTGCTCAAGCAAGACCCCATCACCGCCCATATCCCGGTGATCGCCCTGACCGCGATGGCGATGAAGGAGGACCGCGAAAAAACCCGCCTGGCCGGTTGCGATGCCTACATCATCAAGCCGCTGCGCTACAAAGAGCTGTACCAGGTGATCGACAGCTTGCTGCAAAAGACTATCAACCCCCTCACATGAGCCCTCTCCATGGCCAGCCAACCCGCCACGCTGTTGATCGTTGACGACGAACCCCAGGTTCGCAAGCTGCTGGAAACCCTGCTGCAGCATGAGGGCTACCAGACCCTGAGCGCCGCCAGCGGTGAAGAAGCCCTGCTGTTCGTGGCGCAACAGCCGCCAGACCTGATCCTGCTGGACATCATGATGCCGGGCATGGACGGCTACGAAGTGGCCAGCCACTTGAAGGGT
The DNA here is from genome assembly GCF_003852235.1 of Pseudomonas sp. R4-35-07. Lineage (NCBI taxonomy): Bacteria > Pseudomonadati > Pseudomonadota > Gammaproteobacteria > Pseudomonadales > Pseudomonadaceae > Pseudomonas > Pseudomonas sp. R4-35-07. Next base: position 3,003,778 of record NZ_CP027732.1, on the reverse strand, counting down.
GATGAAACCACGGCCAGCATCCCGATCATCATGCTCTCGGCCCTGAGCGAGTCCAGCGCCCGCGTCAGTGGCCTGGAAACCGGCGCTGAGGAGTTCCTCAGCAAGCCGGTGGAGCGCGTCGAGTTATGGCTGCGGGTGCGCAACCTGCTGCGGCTCAAGGCCCGTGGCGACCAGTTGAAAAACCATAGCCTGTTGCTCGAGCAGCAACTGCAGCGGCAAACCGATCAGACCACCGGCATGAGCGTGCACGACCTGGCGCGCCAGGACCTGGAAAAGGACTTGCGCCTGGCGGTTGAGCAACAGGATTTCACCCTGCACTACCAGCCCAAGATCGAGTTGGCCGGTGGCCAGATATGCGCCCTGGAGGCGTTGCTGCGCTGGGAGCGCCCAGGCTATGGGCCAGTGTCTCCGGCGGTGTTCATTCCCATACTGGAGAGCATTGGCTTGATCGTGATTGTCGGGCGCTGGGTGATCGACAGCGTGTGCCGACAGATCGCGACCTGGCAACGCGGCGTTATCGGCGCTGTGGAAGTGTCGGTGAATGTCTCGGGTCACCAATTGATCGAAGGCGACCTGATTGCCGATATCGCCCATACCCTGGCCAGGACCGGGGTTCAGGCCCATTACCTGGAGGTCGAACTGACCGAAAGCTCGCTGATGGAGAACACTCAGCGCACCATCGCCAGCCTGCAGCGCCTGCGCGCCATGGGCGTGAAAATCTCCATCGATGACTTCGGCACCGGCTATTCAAGCCTGGCGTATCTGCGCCGTTTTCCCATCGACACCCTGAAGATCGACATCGCCTTCATCCGCGAAGTCACCTCCAACCCACAGGATGCGGCCATCACCCGCACCATCATCGAACTGGCCCACAGCCTGAACCTGCGAGTGGTGGCCGAAGGCGTGGAAACCCAGGATCAGCTGGCGTTTTTGAAGGAGGCCGGGTGTGACCAGATCCAGGGCTACCTGTTCAGCCGACCATTGCCGGCTTCCACCCTGGAGCGTCTGCTGCTGGAGCGCCTGGTACCCGCGCGTTGACCGATGACTCCGGCGCTCTTGATACTGCGGCTAGCAAGCGTCAAACCACATTGAACCTGTGTCCGGCCATGCCTCTCCAATCTGCATAGACCACGGCCGGATGCACGCTTGATGACATTTATTTTATGGATGGCCGTACTCGGGGCTATTTTGCTGATATTGGCCCTCACCTCCTCCTACCTGCGCTGGATGCCGGTGACTACCTCGGCGGTGTGCCTGTTGCTTGGGGTCGCCATCGGCCCGATGGGCGCTAACCTGCTGCACCTGGACATCAAGGGCTCGGCCCGCTGGATGGAGCACCTGACTGAAGTTGCGGTGCTGTTTTCACTGTTCGTCAGCGGCTTGAAACTGCGCCTGCCCCTCAAGCATCGCACCTGGCGTATCGCCTTCGGCATGGCCGGGCCGGTGATGCTATTGACCATCTTCGGCGTGTGCCTGGCGTTGCACTATCTGTTGGCGTTGTCATGGGGCGCGTCATTGCTGGTCGGCGCCATGCTCGCACCGACTGACCCGGTGCTGGCCGGCCTGGTCCAGGTCAACAATGCCCAGGACGATGACCCGCTGCGTTTCGGCTTGTCCGGTGAAGCCGGGCTGAACGATGGCACGGCTTTTCCCTTTGTGATTTTCGCGCTGCTGTTCATGCAGCACGGCGGCTTCGACGGTGACTGGCTGGGTGGCTGGGTACTGAAGAACCTGCTGTGGGCGGTGCCGGCCGGCTTGTTGATTGGCTACTGGATGGGCCGGGGCATCGGGCGTGTGACCTTGCGCATGCGCATCGCCAATGCCGACAGCACCCTGTCGCCCAACGATTACCTGACCCTGGCCTTGATTGCCTTGGCCTACGTGGCGGCGCAAGCCGTGGGTGGCTATGGCTTCCTGGCGGTATTCGCCGCCGGGCTGGGGTTGCGCCAGGCCGAATTCAAATCCAGCGGCAAAGCGCAGACACCGTCCGAGCACCTGGCCCAACCCGTGGTCGGGCATCTGGAAGTCGCGCCGGAAAAAGCCTTGCACGGCGATGTCAGCGCGCTGGAAGACACGCAAATTGCCGCCGGAGTCATGATGGGCGACATGCTCGCGTTCGGCGGGCTGGTGGAGCGTTCGATGGAAGTGTTCCTGGTGACGGTGCTGGGGATCGTGCTGGCCAGTCATTGGGATTGGCGCGCCCTGCCGATAGCGGCGTTGTTGTTCTGCGTGATCCGGCCGCTGAGCGTATTGGCGATGCCCTGGGGACGCCTGATCGATCTTCGCCAACGCGGCTTGATGGGCTGGTTCGGCATTCGCGGGATCGGCAGTATCTTCTACCTGTTCTATGCCCTCAATCACGGCCTGATCGGCACCAGCAGCGCGGTAGCCGTGGACCTTACGGTGTCGGTGATCGCCTTGAGCATTGTCGTGCATGGCCTGAGCACTCAGCCGATGCTGGCGTGGTACGAGCGCCGTGCCGTGCAAAAAACGTGACGCCTGGCCGCTGTAATCGCAACGGGCGCAGGCCGGTGGGCAGCCCGAGCAAGACGTTTGCTGCAAGCTCGAGCCCCCTTGGCAGCCATCGGATCAGTCCTGCTCCTCGGTGTTGCCGACGTCCGCCGCTTCATCCAAGTCGTTGAGCGGCACTTCGGCATCGTCCATCAACGAACCTGGGTCTTCATTTCCAGGATCGTTGAGTTCTTCATCCAGTTCTTTTGACATAACTGTCTCCTCTAACCGCCTTGGGTGTCGATATCAGCATCGGTTTCAGGCTTGGGCTCGAGCGGCTCAGGCTTGAAGTCTGGACTGTAGTCGTTTTCCTTGGCCTTTGGGTCGCTTGCTGGCGCTGGATCTTTGGGCGCATCGGCGCCAGTGCTGGGGGCCGGCTCGCCACCGTCGATCGCTGGGTCGTTGCGGTTACTGGTTTGGGGATCGTTGTTTGTCGTCATGGCACACCTCTTACAGGCCTGTGGGGAATCTATACCCCGTAATGCTAAGGCGCCGCGTTACTGGATGAAGTTCCGTACGATTGCTCATCGCAACGGGTTGTCGACCTGGATGTAGAAGGCGTAGATGCCCAATACCAGCCAGAACCCCATGAATAGCCAAGGCGCGCGCATGGAAAACAGCAGCGATTTGCGATAGCCCTTGTGGGTCGACTCCATTTCGGAAAACAACGGCGAGTCATCGTAGGCCATGCCCATCACCGGTTCACTGCGCAGCAGCTCGCTTTGCTTGTAGTGCCAGTGATCGATGATCTCGTAGGCGGCGCGTATGCCCGGCCAGGCGTTGAGTGAGCTGAGGATCCCCAGCGCGGCGAGAATGGCCGGCACCAGCAGGGTGAACAGCTTGCCCCACTCCGGGTTGAGATTGCCCATCCCGGAGACGAAGGCAATGACCAGAAATGACTGGGCGGTGAGGTAGGCGTCGGTGCGGTTGGCCAGGATGCTGGTTTCGTACTGGATCTCGCGACGATAGAAGTCGAGACGGTCCTTGGGCGAACCGAAGATCTTGGCGTTGTGCTCGCTGTGGTCGGTCAGGGCCGCTTCCGGGGTGTTGGGCGAAATGATTCTGGGCACGACGAGGGGCTCCACAAGGTTTCAAGGCTTATTAGAAGAAGCGCGCTTGGGTGAAGTTCAAGTTTGTCGCGCACCAAATTGAAGCGTTGTGGCGCGGGCGCTTGCTTGCGCCGGGCGGCAATGGCCCTGCAACAGGACGTGCTGCGCACTCCAGCGGGAGAATCAGCGTGTCTCAGCGGTTCCGGCACACGCCTTGCTTAAACCATTCATCTGCCCACATTCAGGAGCATTCGTTACCCCCCGACCCAGAGCCGACCCCATAAGAAAGTAAGGACCAGGCCCGTTGGCACCCTCGACCACGGGCTCATAAAAAATGCGTTTAAAAGCGGCAGTGCCCCCCGCGCTCCCCTCGGCACTGACAAGGTACTGGAATGGCTCGATCTTTCTTTGACGAAATGAATGACGCGCAAGGCGTTTGCCGCGCGCACTACCAGGATTTCTCCCGCTGGCTGGCCAACACGCCGCCGGAACTGCTGGCCCAGCGACGCCGCGAAGCCGATTTGTTATTCCACCGCGCCGGGATCACCTTCACCCTCTATGGCGACGAACAGGACACCGAGCGCCTGATCCCCTTCGATATCATCCCGCGCAGCATCCCCGCCAGCGAATGGAGCGTGATCGAGCGTGGCTGCATCCAGCGGGTCAACGCGCTGAACATGTTCCTCGCCGACATCTACCACGACCAGCGCATCATCAAGGCCGGGATCATCCCGGCCGACCAGGTGCTGGGCAACGAGGGCTATCAACAGGCAATGGTCGGCCTCGACCTGCACCGGGGCATCTATTCGCATATTTCCGGGGTGGACCTGGTGCGCGACGGCGACGGCACCTACTACGTGCTCGAAGACAACCTGCGCACTCCCAGCGGCGTGAGCTACATGCTCGAAGACCGCAAGATGATGATGCGCCTGTTCCCGGAAGTGTTCGCCAAGCAGCGCATTGCGCCGGTCGACCACTACCCCAACCTGCTGCTCAAGACCCTGAAAAGCTCGAGCCGCCTGGACAACCCCAACGTGGTGGTGCTGACGCCGGGCCGCTTCAACAGCGCGTTTTTCGAACACGCCTTCCTCGCCCGGGAGATGGGCGTGGAATTGGTGGAAGGCGCCGACCTGTTCGTCCACGACCTCAAGGTGTTCATGCGCACCACCGACGGCCCCAAGGCTGTGGACGTGATTTATCGGCGCATTGACGACGCGTTCCTCGACCCCGAGGCGTTCAATCCCGACTCGATGCTCGGCGTGCCCGGCCTGGTCGCGGCGTATTGCGCCGGCAACGTGGTGCTGGCCAACGCCATCGGCACCGGCGTGGCGGATGACAAGTCGATCTACCCCTATGTCCCGGCCATGATCCGCTTCTACCTGGATGAAGAGCCGGTGCTGCAAAACGTGCCGACCTTCCAGTGCCGCAAGCCGGAGGAGTTGTCCCATGTGCTGGCCAACCTTGAGCATCTGGTGGTCAAGGAAACCCAGGGCTCCGGCGGCTACGGCATGCTGGTCGGCCCGGCGTCCAGCGCCGCCGAGATCGAGGACTTCCGCCAGCGCATCAAGGCCCGGCCCCACGCCTACATCGCACAGCCGACCCTGAGCCTGTCGACCTGCCCGACCTTTGTCGAAAACGGCATCGCGCCACGGCATATCGACCTGCGCCCCTTTGTGCTGTCGGGCAAGGAAACGCGCCTGGTGCCCGGTGGCCTGACGCGCGTGGCGTTGCGTGAAGGCTCGCTGATCGTCAACTCGTCGCAAGGCGGCGGAACCAAGGACACCTGGGTGGTGGAGGGCTGAGTATGTTGAGTAGAACCGCCGCAGACTTGTACTGGATGTCCCGCTACCTGGAACGCGCCGAGAACCTGGCGCGCATGCTGGAAGTCAGCTATTCGCTGTCGTTGATGCCCCAGGCCGGGCGCAGCGATGGGCTGGATGAACTGGCGATGTCACTGCTCAGCAGCGGCACCCTGGACAGTTACCTGGAGCGCCACACGCAACTGGACGCCGAACGCATGCTGCATTTCTTCGCCCTGGATGAAGAAAACCCGGCGAGCATCTACAACTGCCTGCGCGCCGCCCGGAGCAACGCCCACGCGGTGCGCGGACGCATCACCGCCGACATGTGGGAGAACCTCAACGCCACCTGGCTGGAAATGCGCAGCATCGCCGCCGGCGGCCTGGCGCGACACGGCATCAGCCACTTCTGTGACTGGGTCAAGCAACGCTCGCACCTGTTTCGCGGCGCGACCTCAGGCACCATCATGCGCAATGACGCCTATCGATTCATTCGCCTGGGCACCTTTGTCGAGCGCGCGGATAACACCCTGCGCCTGCTGGATGCGCGTTATGAGATGTTTGGTGAAGAGTCCGAAGAAGTCAGCGACCTGTCGGCACGCGGTTATTACCAGTGGAGCGCCCTGCTGCGCGCGTTATCGTCGTTCGAGGCGTATACCGAGTTGTACCCGAACGCCTTGAATGCACGCTCGGTGTCGGAGTTGCTCCTGCTGCGCAGTGATGTGCCGCGCTCGCTGCATGCGTGCATCGAGGAACTGAGCCATATCCTCGCGGACCTGCCCGGCAGCTACGGGCGCACGGCGCAGCGCCTGGCGGCGGAGTTCGAGGCGCGGCTCAGGTACACGGGCATCGATGAGATCCTGGAAGACGGGCTGCACACACGGCTGACGGACTTTATCGACAGCGTGCGCGAGTTGGCGCGATCGATACAAAGCTCCTATCTGGAAGTGGTCTAAGCCCACCCCGGATCAAACTGTGGGAGGGGGCTTGCCCCCGATGGCGGTCTATCAGCCAGCTTATGTGTAGCTGACCCACCGGTATCGGGGGCAAGCCCCCTCCCACATGGACCGCAGTCCACCTGTCAGCTATCAATCGACCACCACCTGGGCAACAACTGCCGCACCCGCGCTTCGCCAAAACGGTCATCGATCAACATCACCACCCCGCGGTCGTGCTGGCTGCGGATCACCCTCCCCGCCGCCTGCACGACTTTCTGGATACCGGGGTACAAATAGGTGTAGTCATACCCCGCGCCGAAGATCGCGCCCATGCGAATCTTCATCTGTTCATTCACCGGGTTGAGCTGCGGCAAGCCCAAGGTGGCGATAAACGCCCCGATCAGGCGCGCACCGGGCAGATCGATGCCTTCGCCAAAGGCGCCGCCCAGCACCGCAAAGCCGATGCCCTGGCTGTGCTGGGTGAACTGGTCCAGAAAGGCCTGGCGCTGCGCCTCGGCCATGCCCCGCGACTGCAACCACAGCGCAATCTGCGGATGACGCTCGGCCATCAGCTGCGCCACTTGTTGCAGGTAATCGAAGCTTGAGAAAAACGCCAGGTAGTTGCCGGGTTGCTCGGCAAATTGCTGGGCGATCAAGGCCACGATGGGTTCCAGCGACGCTTGGCGATGCACAAAGCGCGTGGAAATACGCTCGACGATGCTCACCCGCAATTGCTCGGCCTGGAACGGCGATTCGACGTCGACCCAGGCGGTGTCCGCCGGCAACCCGAGCAGGTCGGCGTAATAGTGGCGTGGGCTCAGGGTTGCGGAAAACAGCACGCTGCTGCGCGCGGCGGTCAACCGGGGCCGGATGAATTCGGCCGGCACCACGTTGCGCAGGCACAGGGTCGAACTGCTGCGCTTGCCGCTGAATGTGCGTTTGCTGATATCGAAGATGAAATGCTCATTGAACAGCTCAGCCACCTTGGCAAATTGCAGCGCCTCGAAGTAAAAGGCTTGCAGGTCGCCATTGAGCGCTTCGGGATGCTCGTTGAAGTAATCGCCCATGGCGCTGGCACACAAGCTCAGGGCCTGGAGCAGCTTGTCGGGTTTGGCCGCGTAGGCCAGATACGGCGCGAGCTGGTCCTTGTGCAAAGCGTTCCACTCACGGTTCAGGCGCTGCAAGGGCTTTTTCAGCACCTCGGGCGCACTCTCGCGCAGGGTCTTGAGGCTGTACTGATCGAGGCTGGCGCTGTACATCGAACGCGCGCGCTCGACCAGGTTATGGGCTTCGTCCACCAGCACCGCAACCCGCCATTGATTGAGCTGGGCCAAGCCAAAGAGCATCGCGCCAAAATCGAAATAGTAGTTGTAGTCGGCGACCACAACGTCGGTCCAGCGCGCCATTTCCTGGCTCAGGTAATACGGGCACACGTCGTGGGCCAGCGCCACCTCGCGCAGATTACGTTGATCAAGCAGTCGCATCCCGGACGCCGCCTGGCGCGCGGCGGGCAAGCGGTCGTAAAAGCCCTTGGCCAGCGGGCACGAATCGCCGTGGCAGGCTTTATCCGGGTGCTCGCACGCCTTGTCCCGCGCCACCAGTTCCAGCACCCGCAGAGGCAAGTCGGGGCTGCTGTCGTACAGCACCTGGGCGGCGTCCAGCGCCAACTTGCGCCCAGGCGTCTTGGCGGTGAGGAAAAACACCGTGTCCAATTGCTGCGGTGCCAGGGCCTTGAGCAGCGGAAACAGCGTGCCGACGGTCTTGCCGATGCCGGTAGGCGCCTGGGCCATCAGGCAGCGGCCGGTACTCACCGCCTTGTACACCGACTCGGCCAGCGCGCGCTGGCCGCTGCGAAACTCGGCGTGGGGAAACGCCAGGCTCTGGGCGGCGCGGTTGCGCGCTTCACGGTGCTGCATCTGCTGGTGGGCCCAGTGCAGGAACAGCGCGCATTGCTGGTTGAAGAAATGTTCGAGGTCGGGCGCGGTAAAGCGTTGCTTGAGCAGGGTTTCGCCCTCGCCGACGATATCGAAGTACACCAGCGCCAGTTCGATGTCATCGAGCCCGAGCTTCTGGCACATCAACCAACCGTAGACCTTGACCTGGGCCCAATGCAGTTGCCGATGGTTGGCCGGCTGGGCCTGGAGGTCACCGCGATAGGTTTTTACTTCTTCGAGGCGATTGCTGTCCGGGTCATAGCCGTCCGCCCTGCCGCGTACCTTGAGTTGCTGATACTCGCCTTCGAGCGCCACTCCGTTCTGATAGTGGGCGCTGCGCCGCGACGCCACCGTGCGATGGCCGACGATGCCTTCCTGAGCGCTGGGCGATGGGGTAAAGCGCAGGTCCAGGTCTCCGACCTTGGCCGTGAACTCACACAACGCCCGCACCGCGACGCTATAGCTCAAGCGGACTCTGCCCAGCGCACATAACAGACCGTGACCGGCATCTGGTACTCACCGCAGAATTCCAGCCAGCGCAGTTGGTTGTCCTGCAGGCGGTCGCCAGGCCCCTTGACCTCGATCATGCGGTAGGTTTTTTGCGCCGGCCAGAACTGGATCAAGTCGGGCATCCCGGTGCGATTGGCGCGAATGTCCAGCAGCAGCCGCTCGAACCAGTAGCGCAAGTGTTCGGCAGGCAGGCACGTCAGCGCTTGCTCCAGCAGCTCTTCGCTGAGCAGGTTCCAGAACACGAAGGGCGATTGAATCCCCCATTTGTCCACATAGCGTTGGCGGATAGTGGTTTTGTAGCGCTCGTCGCGCAGTTGCTCGAAGCACGCGCTGAACAAGGCGGCGCGGCGTTGCTGGAAGTCTTCGCTGTGCAAATCGGCCGGCCCGCGCTGGAACGGGTGGAAAAACGCGCCCGGCAGCGGCGCGAAAATCACATCCCAGCACAGCAGGCCGAACAGCGAATTGATCAGGCCATTTTCCACATAATGCACCGGCGCGTCCGGCTCGCTCAGATGGGCCTGCACGCAATATTCCACCGACATCAGCGGCTCGGGGAATGCCAAGGCGAGGTCCAGGCGCGTGAGGGGCCGCGGCTTGGCCTTCGCCACCTTCGGCTCACCCAGCTTGCGCCGCAGGCGCGGCACTACGCGCAGCAGGTGTTGCTGCTCGGCGGCGCTTTCCGGCGCCTGTTGCGCGGCGACGGCCAACGCCAGGGCGGGCGCATAAGCCTCCTGGCGTTCCAATACGCGGATCAATCGTGCGCGCGCGCCGGGATAGCTGCAGCCGCGATAGATCTGCTCGGCCAAGCCCAGTTCGGCGCTGCGTTCACAGCATTGGCCGATCTGGAACAGCAACTTGGCGCGGCGTTTTTCCAGCCAGGGGTTGTCGGTGTGCAAGCTGGCGATGTGGGCCAACACCGTTTCCAGCGCCTCACCCGCCTCAAACGCTTGCTGGCACTGGTGCAGGAACACACAGCCCTCCACGTCGGCGCGGCTGCGCAACCCACGGGACTCGGCGCAGAACGGCACCTTCTCATAGGTGTAAATGCCCAGGTCCGCCAGCACGAACTCCGACCAGTCCTGGTAGAGGTTGCCGAAAAACATCAGGCGCAGGCGGTCGCACAGCTCCATCACGGTGAGGCTGTAGAGCACGTCCTGCAGTTCGGGGCACCAACGGGCAAAGCTGCGGCGTTCATTGAACCGCGCAGCCAATGGCGCCAGCCAGTCGGACTTCCTGGCGCTGGGCTGGTCGATCCAGGGCTTGAAGGCCATGAGCAGTTCGCCTTTTTGCAGCAAGCCGAACAGTTCATCAAAGCCCAACAGGCATTGATCATCGACCCAACCGCTCGCCAGCAGTGGCTGCATGGCCGCATGGGGGCAGCCGATTTCCAGGTAATCGAGCTTTGCTCCACGAAAATGCACACCCTTGCGCATGACCATGCGTACCAATAACGCCTGGGACGCTTGCGGCAACCTGTCGAATTGCTGAATGAACTGCAATTCGTCCGGGTCGAGCAAATCGGCGTAGCGCTGCTGCAACCCGATCAGCACTTGGCGGAAGTTGTGCAGGTAATACAAGGGGTCTTCAAGGGGGTGGGCCATGGCGCAGAGCAATCAACTACTGGTTATGCATACAGAGTGCCGTCGCAAACGCATTGTTGCAATCGGTAATAGATAAATGGCGCCTGCAACTTTTTGCAAAAAAGCGATCAGATGTGGGAGCTGATCGCGTAACATTTATGCCCCGCAGCCAGACGCTGCGGGGCTTTTCAAGGTAAAGGTAAGGGTAATGAACATGAAGAATTTGGGTCTGCCGCTGGTTGCACTCACTTTTCTGGTATTGGCCGGTTGCTCCACGCAAACCGTGGTGACGTTGCAAAACGGCACACAGTATTTGACCAAGGACACACCCAACGCCAAAACCGCCGACGGCTTCTATGAGTTCACCGATATCGCCGGCAAGCGCATCCGTATCAAGGCCGCTGACGTGGCGACGGTGCGCAAGGAACAATAAAACTGTGGGAGGGGGCTTGCTCCCGATGGCGGTCTGTCAGCCAGCTTATGTGTAGCTGACCCACCGCCATCGGGAGCAAGTCGAATCGTCGCACCGCCCCTCCCACAGTTTTGACCGCGTTCCAATAGTTAGCCGATCACGATCCCCTCCCCCGACAAACTGCTCACACCCACCAGTGTCACCGAGTCGGCGCCGAAGCTGATCACGGTATCGCCGCCCACCACCTTGGCGTGGTCACGATAATCCGTGCTGCCCCCTACCCCGTCGAACACCAGCTTATCCGTCGCCTGATAGCCGATCACCCGGTCATTGCCAAACTGCCCGCTGAACAGAAAGGTGTTATGTCCGCTGCTGTCGCGAATCGTGTCGTTACCTTTGCCATCCTCGATAAAGTCTGCGCCCTTGCCGCCCTGGATCAGGTCGTTGCCGTGGCTGCCGATAATGAAGGTATTGCCCTGGTGCGCTTCGGCATTACGGTTGAGGTCTTGCACCCAGGTGGTGGCCCGCGCCGGGTCGGACAGGTTGGCAACGATCACCGTAGAATCGCGGGTCATCTGCTCGTAGAAGCCGGAGTCGAGGATGCGCGTCATGCCGTCGCCATAGCCGGTGGGCAAGTGCGACACCCAGGTCGGCAGGTTGAGGATGGAAAACGGCAGCGCGTTCCATAGCGTCGACGCGTAGTGGTCGTTGAAGCTGACGATATTATCGGTACTGGACTCATGGGGCTTGTCGTGCACGCCAAACGACGACAGGTTGGAGGAGTAGCCATCCAGCGCACGGAATACCGGGTCATTTTCGTAGCCCACGTTCAGCACCTTGTCACCGGCACTCTGGGTCGGCGAGGCATAGGCCACGTAGTTGGAATCCTTGTAAAAGCTCGACCATTTGCTGTCGCTCAAGTCGGCCATGCTGTTGACCGCAAGCCCTCCCAGGCTGTGGCCGCTGACCACCACGTCGTGGCCACTCAGGCCGTGGGCACCGGCATACTCGGCGACGTTCTTGAGCAGGCCGCCGAAGGCTTCGCCAGCGTAGTTTTTTGCGTAGTCCTTGGGGCCGAGGGCGGCGAGCAGGTCGCTGACTAGGTCGCCGATAGAATCAGTGATCAAATGTTCACGCGGCCCGGACGTGCCGCGAAAACCGATACCGATCTCCAGCAACGTGCCCGCGTTATCGTACTTGCCCAGCACCTCGACCTGGGCCGTGGTGTAGCCTGGCTTTTCACCGAAAAAGGTACCCCGGGCATCGACCTTGCCGGTGTAGCCGAGGGTGCTGGCGCTGATGGGCGTCCAGCCGGCCTGTTGCACCGCGTCGAGGGCGGCTTTTTCCGAATCGGGGTTCCAGGGCAGGCCGGGAATCACCCCCTGGGAATCGGTGCTGCCCAGCAAGGCCCCGACCAGCGTGGCCGGCAGGCCCAAGCCCAGGCCATTGTGCTGATACCCCACGGCGAAGCCGTTATCCAGGTTGTGGTAGGAATACAACGTGATCGCCATCGCATCGGCGAACAACACTTTGGAGCCCTCGGTCCCGAGGTTTTTATAGTCAAAGATACCCATGGTATTGCCTCTCTGTTGTTGGATTTGTAGAGAAAGCGAAAACACCTGTCACCCCCTGACGGACTCCATCAGGGGGTGTGTAGCCTTAGAACGCCCAGTCCAGGCTCAAACCGACGCCGTGCACCTTCTCCTTGCTGGCCAGCAAACCGTTGTAATCGAAGTTCACCCGCGCATCCTTGCTCAACGCCAGGCTCACCCGCGCACCGACCAGTGCGGCATCACGCACCATCGGCGCGCTTTCCACCGCGAACGAAGGGCCACCCGAGGCAAACGCCAGGTGCTGCTCAGAGTCGGTGCCGCTCAAGTTGTGCTGCCAGCCCAGGGTGCCGGACACTTCCAGTTGCTGGTGATCGTTAACGTTGAAGGTTTTCAAGGCGCGTACACCCAGGGTGCTCAGCACCAGGTCGCGGCTGTCGTCGCCGCTTTTCAGCGCGGCGGCATCGCCCTTCTCGGCGAAGCCATCGGTGTCCAGGTGCACGTAGGCCAGGTTGGCGAACGGCTCCAGGGCCAGTGGTTGCAGGTTGACGCGGTATGCCGCCTCGGTGAATAGCTGGGTGCTGTGGGCATCGACCTTGGCTTTTTGCTTGCCGCTGACGTCACCGTATTGCAGGTCGCGCTTCACATCGGCGCGGTGCCAGCTGTAGGTGGCGCCGCCGCTCAGGCGCCAGGCGCCGATTTCATGCCCGGCATACGCGCCGAAGTGGTAGCTGTCGACCGACGCACGGCTATGGGTATCGCTGCCCATGTTCAACGAGGTATCGCTGTAGCCCGCCACCAGGCCGATGCGTGTCGCGTCGTCGAGGGCACCGTCGACACCGGCCAGCATGCCGCCGATCGAAGTGGTGTAGCCCGCTGTGTCGTTGCGGCTGTCGGTCTTGCCCCATGCACCCAGCGCCTTGACCCACACGTTGCCACGGCTGTCGATGGCCTGGCTGGTCGCGCCCATTTCACCGTTGCGCAGGCGCTCGCCTACCGCTTCGCGTACGTAGCGGCTGTCATTGACCAACGCGGTTTCCAACGCCGGATAGACTTCGCCGCTCAGTTGCTGGAACGCTCCTTGTGCCGAAGCCGCTGTCGGGGCGAGCAGCAAGCTTTCATACACCCCATTGCCCGCGCCCAATTGCTCGGCGGCGGCGGCGACGGCGCGTTGGTTCGGTGTGGCGGCCACACTGGCGAAGCTGTTGGTGCGTGCCACGTCCAGCTGCACACCATTGGCCGCGTAGTTCAAGGTGCCGCCGATGAACAGGTAGTCAGGCAGTACCGCACCAAAGCTGCCAGTGACGCCACCGGCGGCTTGCAGGATGTTGTACTGGCGGCCGATCAGGCTTTGCGCCTGGGTCGCGCTCAACAGGGTCGGACTGTTTTCCAGGGCCAGGGTCACGGTGCCGCCGTTCAGCGTGGCGGTGCCGCCGGCAACGATACGGTCGCTGCTGGTGGGCGACAATTCCACCGCGTAAGTCGAGCCCGGCTCGAAGGTGACATTGCCCGCCACGTTCAGCGTGCCGATGGAGTTGCCCGGTGCCACGGTGCCGCCGCTGTTTGCGCTCAGCGAACCGATACGCCCGGAGCCACCGACAACGCCGCTCTGGCTGACGGTCACGTCGGAGGTAACCGAGCCGTTGACCGCCAGCAAGCCTTGGTTGACCAGGGTCGGGCCGCTGTAGGTGTTGGCGCCGGTCAGCACCAGGGTGCCAATGCCCTGCTTGGTCAGGCCGCCATGCCCGGCGATGTCGTTGCTCCATACATCCAGCCCGCAATGCACGTCGTTGCACACGCGCTGGGTCGGTTTGCCGGCATCCACCACCGCGCCGATGCCCGGCAGGTCCGCGACGAACTGGCCAGTGCCATAGGCGCCGTCGATGCGAAACTCAGCCGGAATATCCTCGGCGGTAATGAACATCCCCGGGCCATTGACTGCCTTGCCCAGGTTGATCATGCCCCAGCCGTACAGCGAATCGATGCCTGGCGCGCCGAGGTCGGTGGCGGTGGTCTTGAGCAGCGTGGAGATCTGGTCGCCACTCATGTACGGGAAGCGCTCCATCAGCACTGCTGCACTGCCGGCCACATGGGGCGCGGCCATGGAAGTGCCGTTGAAGTTGGCGTAGTCGGTGGTGAGGTTGTCCAGATTGGTGCCGTTGATGATCGAACTGAAAATCTTGGTGCCCGGTGCCGACACGCAGAAACTCGCCGCATAGCCGCAGCGCGAAGAGAAGGTGCTGATCACGTACGGGTTGGCACTGCTGGTGTCCGGGTTCTGCTGCAGGGCCGCCACCGACAGCCAGTTCGGTGCAATCTCGGGGACGAAGTACGCCAGGCCGGAGATGGCATCCGGGTTGTTGCGGTTGTAGTCGTTGCCGGCGGCAAAAATGGTCAGCACCCCGCTGCGGGCGGCGTCGATCGCACCTTGATAGGCACCACCGGCAATCGTGCCGAGAATCGGCCGAATGGTGTTGAATTGCGCCTGGGCTTCATTGACCGTGAAGTTCGGAAAGGCGGGATCGCGGCCGCCCTTGGCGTACTGATCACCGATGCCAATGCCCCAACTGTTGTTGATGATCCGCGCGCCACTGGCCACCAGTGCATCCCAACCGGCTTTGTACACCGCACCATCGTTGCCCAGGATGATCCCGTCTTCCGGGCCTGGGTCACCGTTTTCGGCGCTGATGATTTGCGCGTTGAACGCCACACCATGCATCGGCCCGCCGTCGCGGTTACCGGCGGCAATGCCGCCGACATGGGTGCCGTGGTTGCCCAGCTTGCCGTTGGAGCCCAGGGACGGCGTGCCGTCATAGCGAAACGCATCACCGGCCTTCACCGGGATATACGGGTCGGTGTATTGGCGGATGCCCTCGGTGACGATCGTCACCACTTTGTTGGGGCTGGCGAATTCCGGGTGCTGGGCGTACACCGGCTGGTCGAAGATGCCCAGCTTGACGCCCTTGCCGGTGTAGCCCGCCGCATACGCGGTGTCGGCATGTACCGCGCCCAGGCCCCAATCGGCCTTGAACTCATTGCTGCGCCAACTGGCGGCGTCGCCCAGCTTGCCGGTTTCCACATAGGGTGCGGCCTGGGCGGTCCCCAGGCTTGCCAGGCAACACAACAACGCGCCGTATGGCACGCTGCTCAAGGCCTTGAGCGGATAGCCCGGGCCGGTGGGGATGGCGGTAGTTAACCCTGACTTGCGTTTTTTCACGGTGACCTTCCTTAGTTTTCTTGTTGCCAGTATGTGAACCACTTCCAAGGTGGGAGGGGGCTTGCTCCCGATGGGGGTGGATCAGTCAGTACATTCGGTGGCTGACACTCCGCCATCGGGAGCAAGCCCCCTCCCACAGTTGAACTGCGGTGTTCCCCCTAGAACTGCCAGTTCAGGCTCAGCCCCACGCCCTGGGTTTTCTCGCGTCCACCCAATTGGCCGTTGTAATCCAGGTTGACCCGCGTCGACGGGCTCAGCGCCAGGCTCGCCTGCACGCCCACCAGGGCCGCATCGCGCAGCAACGGCGCGCTGCGCACGGCGAAAGAAGGCCCTCCCGCGACAAACGCCAGATGCTCTTCGGATTCGACGGCAGTGAGGCTGTGCTGCCAGCCCAGGGAACCCGACAGCTCAAGTTGCTGATGGTCGTTCAACGCCAGGGTTTTCAACGCCCGCAGGCCCAGGGTGCCGAGCACGGCATCACGGCGATCACTGCCACGTTCCAGGGCCGCTGCGGCGCCTTTTTCGTGGAACGACTCACTGTCCAGGTGCACGTAGGCCAGGTTGGCAAACGGCTCCAGTGCCAGCGGTTGCAGGTGGATGCGGTAGGCGGCTTCGGTGAACAGCTGCGCGGTGCGCGCATCCAGCTTGGTTTTCTGCTTGCCGCTGACCTCGTCGTATTGCAGGTCACGTTTCACATCGCCACGATGCCAGCTGTAGGCACCGCCGACGCTCACCCGCCAGTCGCCCAGCTCGCGCCCGGCATAGGCACCGAAGTGGTAGCTGTCGATAGACGCCGATGAATGCGTGCCGCCGCCCAGGCTCAACGAGCTATCGCTGTAGCCAGCGACCACGCCGATGCGGGTCTGTTCGTCGAGTGCGCCGTCGATCCCGGCCAGCAAGCCGCCGACGGAGGTGGTGGCGCCCGCCGTTTCACTGCGAGTGTCCGACTTGCCCCAGGCGCCCAGGGCCTTGAGCCACAGGTTGCTTTCACCGGCCACCGGCACATGGCGCAGACGCTCGCCTACCGCGTCGCGCAGTTGGCGGCTGTCGTTGATCAACATCGCGTCCACGGCCGGGTAGATTTCACCGGACAACTGCTGCAAGCCCTGCTGCGCCGTGGCAACCGAGTCCGACTGCAGCAGGCTTTCATACACCGGATTGCCGGCGCCCAATTGCTCAGCGGCCGTGGCGACGGCGCGCTGGTTTCGGGTGGCGCCGACACTGGCAAAGCTGGCGTCATTGCGCCCGACCGCCAGTTGCACGCCGTTGGCGGCATAGTCGAGGGTGCCGCCGAGGAACAGGTAGTTCGGCAGCACTTGGCCGAACTGGCCCTGGATACCGCCGGCCGCTTCAAGGATCGAGTATTGGCGACCGATCAGGCTCTGGGCCTGGCTCTGGCTCAATAGCGTCGGGCTGTTTTCCAGGGCCAGGGTCACTGTACCGCCGCCGAGCACGGCCTTGCCGCCGGCGACAATGCGGTCGCTGCTGGTCGGGGTCAGTTCGACCGCGTAGGTAGAGCCTGCGCCCAGGTTCACATCCCCCGCCACCTGCAACGTGCCCACTGAATTGCCCGGCGCGACACGCCCGCCGTTGTTGACCGACAGCGCGCCGATACGCCCGGAACCGCCCAAGGTGGCGCTGTTATTGACGGTGACGGCCGAGGTCAACGAGCCGTTCACGGCCAGCAGGCCGCCGTTGACGGTGGTCGCGCCGCGATAGGTGCTGTCGCCGCTGAGCACCAGGCTACCCGCGCCGGATTTGATCAGGCTGCCTTCGTACACGCGATTCGCTGCGGCTTGATCGCGCGCGTTGCCAACGGCGTAGTCGGTCTGGTCCTGCTGGCTGGCCGTGGCGCCCACGCCGTTTTGCCAGCCCTTATCGAGCAGGGTTTGCTGCCAGGCGCCGTGCTCGGCGCGGTCTTCCGCCTGACGCTGGAGCAATGCC
The DNA here is from genome assembly GCF_003852235.1 of Pseudomonas sp. R4-35-07. Taxonomy (NCBI): domain Bacteria; kingdom Pseudomonadati; phylum Pseudomonadota; class Gammaproteobacteria; order Pseudomonadales; family Pseudomonadaceae; genus Pseudomonas; species Pseudomonas sp. R4-35-07. The sequence goes on along the minus strand of NZ_CP027732.1, from coordinate 2,986,334 downwards.
TGGTCAGACATGCCGTTGCTCCACACATCGCCCTGCCCGGCCGCCAGGTTCACGTCCATCGCACCGAGCAACTGCCCCGGCCCGTGCATCGCCCGGCCCAGGTCCGGTACGCCCCAGCCGACGATGGCGTTGGGCGCCTGGGTGATCGAACCGTCGAGCTGCGTGGCGGTGGTCAACAGCACCTGCAGCGCCTGCTCGTTGGTCATGTAGGGATAGCGTTCCATCACCAGCGCCAACGCGCCCGTGGCATGGGGCGCCGACATCGAGGTGCCGGATTTCACACCATAACCGCCGTCCGGGATGGTGCTGTTAATCAGCGCACCGGGCGTGGAAATACACCAGTATTTGGCGATGCCGCACTTGTTGTACTTCTGGTTGTTGGCTTTATCCAGCCCCGACACCGCCAGCCAGTGGCCTTCCAGTTCCGGCTGAAAGTACGGCAACGCCGAGCGCACGCTGGCGTTCGCGTAACCGCTGTTGCCGGCGCTGAACACGTTGATCACGCCAGCCTTGGCCACATCCGCCGCCGCATCCAGCCAGGTGCCGCGGTTGTAGTGCTGGGCGTAGGCCGCGTGCAGGTCGTCCAGGGTCTGGTAGCTGACGTCCTTGGGCTGGCTGCCCCAGCTGTTGTTGATGGCGCGCACGCCGGAATCCACCAGAGCGGTGTACACCGTCTTGAAATACTTGGGGTCCGGGGTGGGGCCAAACAGGAAGCTGTCGTTGGCGTTGGTGTTGCCGACATACACCTGCGCGTTATACGCCACGCCGTGCATGCCCACGCCGTCGCGGGCCGCGCCCATGGTGCCGGTGACGTGGGTGCCGTGGGAGTCGTTGTTCGGGTTGAGCGCGCCGGTAGTGCTGAAGGCGCTGCCATCGACGTAGGTGCCGCTGGCGGTGACCGGGTGGAAACGGTCTTTGGCCGCCTCGGGGTGATTGGTATCGAAACCCGAGTCCAGCGCACCGATTTTCACGCCATTGCCGCTGATCCCGGCGGCATAGGCTTCATCCGCCTTCATGCGCCCCAGGCCCCAGTCGCTCTGGAACTCGGCGGAACTCCAGCTGGCGGGATCACCCGGCTGGCCGGTTTCGGCGTATTGCGCCTGTGCCGCAACGGACAACAGCAGCAATGAGCCTGCGGTGAAAGGTTTGAAACGTGGTGAATCCGTGATCATCCGTACACTCCTGTTTATTGTTATTGCCGCCCTTACAGCTTTCTCTCCGGGCCGAAGGCTTCATCCACCTTGGCCAGGTCGGTGTCACGCAAGTTGCCCGCGTAGTAGTGCAATTTGGTCCAGGCCATCAGGTAGTCGTACCGCGCCTGGGCGAGGTCGCGGCGGGTGCTGTAGAGCTGCTGCTCGGCATTCAATGCATCAAGGTTGACCCGCTCGCCGCCCAGGATGCTGTGCTTGGTCGACACCACCAGCGCCTCGGCGGAAGCCAGGGCTTTTTGATAGGCGCGCAGCTTGCTCACCCCCGACAGGCACGCGCTGAACTGGCGGCGCAGTTCGATCAGGGTTTCGCGGGTCTTGCCTTCCAGCTCGTACTCGGCCTGTTCCATGGCGCGGCTGGCCTGGCGCGTGGACGCCGAGATGCCGCCACCGGCATACAGCGGCACGCTGACTTCGACGCCGATGGTGTTGGTGTCGTAGCGCTGGTTGTAGGTGTTGCCGCTGTCGGACTCCTGCTTGCGCGAACTGGCGTACGCAGTGACCTTGGGCAAATGCCCGGCGCGGTTGCGCTCCACTTCATAGCGCGCCACTTCCAGGGCCTGGCGCTGGGAGGCGAGCGTCGGGTTGTTGCTGATTGCCAGTTCATGCCAGGTGTCATAGTTGGCCGGCGATAGGGTGAACGCGGCGAAACCCTGGTTCAGCGGTGCCAGGTCGTCGATGTTGACGCTTTGCACGCCAATCAACGCACCCAGCTCGCGCAGGGACGCATCCTGCTCATCCAGGGCCTGGATCTCTTCGGCGGTGGCCAGCTCATAACGCGATTCCGCCTCGAGAATATCGGTGCGGGTGCCCTCGCCTTGCTGGAACAGGTGCTGGTTCTGTTGGAACTGTTGCTCGAAGGCTTTCTTTTTGGCGCGGGCGATGTCGATCTGGTCCTGGGCGAACAGCGCCTGGGTGTAGTAGCTCAACACCCGCACCAGCAGCGCCTGGCTCTTGTCGCGAAAGCTTTCATCGGCAAACAGCGCCTGGGCCACGCCCTTGCGGTAGTTGGCATAGGCTTCGTAGTCGAACAGCGGCTGTTGCAGGCTGAAGGTGGAGCCGTAGCTGTTGTAGTTGCGGTCGTCGCGATAGCTGCCACCGCGCCCATCGGGCAGGTGCGCTTCGGAATTGTTGCGGCCCTTGTTGTAGTTGTACGACAGCCTGGGCAACAAGCCGGCGCGGCCGATGGTGCGATTTTCCAGGCCGGCGTCGCGCTCCTTGATCGCGCCGAGGAACACCGGGTCATTGCGCAGGGCTTGCTCGTACACATCGAACGGGCCCATGGCGGCGTGCGCGCTGGCGCAGCTGAACAGCAAGGCGATGAACACAGGTTTCATGCTCATTCCTCGGTCAACGCGGAGCCGGCGCGGTCGAGCAGCGGCTTGAACAGGTAATTGAGCAACGAGCGCTCGCCGGTGCGCACGAACATCTCGGCGGGCATGCCCGGTTTGATCACCAGGCCGTGGAGTTTTTCCAGCGCTGCCTCGCTGACCGTGGTGCGCAGCACGTAATAGGGGGCGCCGGTCTTTTCATCGAGCATCTGGTCGGCGGAAATCAGGCTCACCTCCCCCGGCACGCGCGGGGTGCGGCTCTGGTTGAAGGCGGTGAAGAGGATGTCCACCGGCAGGTGCGTGCCGACCTTGTCCACCAGGTGCACCGGCAAGTGCCCTTCCACTTCCAGGCGCGTGCCTTGGGGCACGATCTCCAGCAGAGTTTCACCGGCCCGCACCACGGCGCCTTCGGTGTGTACGCTGAGGTTGACCGCGATGCCGTCGGCCGGCGCGTTGATTTCGCTGTGCTGCAGGTCGAACCCGGCGGAGGTCAGTTGCTGCTCCAGGGTCAGACTGCGCAGTTGCGCATCGGCCAGTTGGCTGCGCACTTCCTTCTGATATTCCTCGGTGTGCTGCTGCAATTTGAGGCGCGACTCGACAATGCCCTGCTCGACGCGGCCAGTCTCGCCGGCGTTTTGCGCCAGGTCCTGCTGCACCTGGGACAACTGGCGCTGATAGTCCATCAGGCGGTTGCGCGGGATGTAGCCGTTGTCGGCCAGGGGTTGCAGGTTGCTCAGTTGCTCACGCAGGGATTGCGCCTGGGCGCTCAAGTCACTGCGGGCGCGGCGCATGCCGCCCAACTGCGAGGTGGCGCCATCGATGCTTGCACGGATGCCGGCCTGCTCACGGGCAAAGGCTTCGCGCCGACTGCTGAACAGTTGGCGTTGGCCTTCGAGCACCAGCGCCAGGGCCGGGTCGGGGTTGGCGCTCAGTTCGGCCGGAAAGCGCACACCTGGCAGGTTGTCACGTTCGCTCTGCCAGCGCGCAGCGCTGGCCCAGGCCATGCGGTATTGGGCTTGCAGCGACTGCACGTCGGCCTGGTGCTGGGTCTGGTCGAGGCGAAACAGCGGCTGGCCTTGCTTCACGGCCTCGCCTTCGCGCACCAGAATCCGGCTGACCACGCCGGGGCTGAGGGTTTGCACGGCCTTGCGCTTGCCCGACACCACCACCGTGCCCTGCACCGGAATGCCTTGATCCAGCGGCGCCAGGCTGGCCCAGAGGAAAAAACCGCCGGCGCCGACCACGGTCAGCAGCCAGCCCATGCGGACGAAGAAACGTGCGTCGTGTTGTTCAACTATAAGGCTGCTCATGCGCCTGGATTCCTTCCGGCCTGATACTGGCGACTAAAGCTGACGCCGGTTTTTTCCTTCGGTGCCTCCTGCTGCCCGGACAACGCGCGCAGCACTTCCTGACTGGGTCCGAAGGCCTGCAACTGGCCTTCGTTGAGGATCAGCAACTTGTCAGCCTGAGCCAATGCGGAGGAACGGTGCGTCACCAGCACCACGCTGCTGCCCTGGGCCTTCATCTGCATAATGGCGCTGGCCAACGCCGCTTCGCCGACGGTGTCGAGATTGGAGTTGGGCTCATCCAGCACGATCAGGCGCGGGCCGCCATACAGTGCGCGGGCCAGGGCCACGCGTTGCTTCTGCCCGCCGGACAGGCCGCCGCCGTTGTCGCCCAGCAGGGTGTCGTAGCCTTGGGGCAGGCGCAGGATCAACTCGTGCACCCCGGCCTGTTGCGCCGCCTTCACCACAAGCTGCGGGTCGGCTTGGCGAAAGCGCGCGATGTTGTCGGCGATGCTGCCGCTGAACAGTTCGATGTCCTGGGGCAAGTAGCCGATATGCGGGCCGAGGTCGTCGCGGTCCCAGCGGTGAATATCCGCGCCGTCCAGGCGCACGGTGCCGGCCAGGGTCGGCCACACGCCTACCAGTACGCGCGCCAGGGTGGATTTACCGGAACCCGAGGCGCCGAGCACACCGAGCACTTCACCGGCGCCGAGGTTGAAGTTGACGTGGTGCAGGGTCGCCAGGCTCCGACCCGGCGGGCCGGCGCTGACCTGTTCGAAGCTGACCTGGCCGTTGGGCGCCGGCAAGGCCATCTGCTCGGCCTGCGGCGGGAATTCGCGCAGCAGCTCGTCGAGGCGCTGGTAGGCCAGCTTGGCCGAACTCCATTGCTTCCACACGGCGATCAACTGGTCGATGGGGCTGAGTACCCGGCCCATCAGGATGGAACCGGCGATCATCATCCCGGCGGTCATATCGCCCTTGATCACCAGCAGCGCACCGAGGCCCAACACCAAGGATTGCAGGCAAAGGCGCAGAGATTTGCTCAGGGAGGTGATCACCGAACCGGTGTCGCTGGCCTTGTTCTGCAAGGCGAGAAACTGCGAATGCACCGCGAACCAGCGCTGGCGCAGCGCGCCGAGCATGCCCATGGCCTGGATGGTTTCGGCATTGTGCAAATGGCTGGTGGCCAACTGAGTCGACTGTTGGGAATAACCGCTGGCTTCGCCCAGGGGCTTTTTGGTCAGATATTCGTTGAGGCAGGCCAGTGCAATCAAAAGCACCGCGCCGGCCGTGGCCAACACGCCGAGCCACAGGTTGAACAGGAAAATCACGAACAGGTAGATGGGAAACCACGGTGCATCGAAAAACGCGAATAACGCAGGCCCGGTAATGAACTGGCGAATATGGGTCAGGTCGCCCAGGGACTGCCCGGCGTGCCCCTGCCCACGTTGCAGGTTGCGTTCGAATGCGGCTGTGTACACGCGCAAGTTGAACCGCCGCTCCAACTGGGCGCCGATGCGGATCACGATAAAACTGCGGATAACTTCCAGCAGGCCTATAAACGCAAAGAACCCCACGACCATCAACGTCAACATCACCAGGGTGGTTTCATTCTGGGAGGACAGCACGCGGTCGTACACTTGCAGCATGTAAATCGAGGGCACCAGCATCAACAGGTTAATCAGCGCGGTAAAACAGCAAACGCTGATCAAGATGCTCTTGTATTCACCCAGCGCCTTGAACAAGGGTGCAACGGTATGGGGCTTGGCCATATCTTCTTATCTTCCATGAACCCAAAGTACGCGCACTAGTTGCCCTACCCCCTGAATAGCGGGCGGCCAACTAATAAATGAAGTTATAAGCTTATAACCTGAAACTAAGGTGTACGTTGCAGCACCACGATGGCTCCAGATTTAGTGCGGGCCTGATATTCGCCTTCCTTCTGGCGATTCAAGTGCGTAATGCCACTGCCTTCGGCATTCATCAGCCAGATGCCGTCCGGCGTCGGCGACCACGTCAGCGGTTTATCGCCCAGCCATTGCGCGGCACACGCCACATCGCCCCCCAGGCTGTTGGGCTGCTCGAGCAGGTCCAGCGCACACACCTGGTCATCCTGGTGCAACTGCCAATGCCCCGCCAACTGTGCGGTAGTGGGTAAAACAAGACTGCTCGCCATTGCATGGGCTCCTGCCGACACGATCAATAGGGTGACCCCTTTGGAAAAACGCTGCATTGCCTGGCTCCATCCTGGAGCGCGGCGCCGGAGCGCCGCGCTTTACATCACGCCACGATGTCGCTGGCAGCCGCCTGGCCAACGGTGGTGACGAGGAAATCCGCCACGCCGTGCCCGGAGAAGTCAACGGCCAACGTACCCAGGTTAGTACCTGATGCGTAGGACAGCACCGCGTCGCCGGCATGCCCGGTAAACGCGTTGACGAAGCTCACGCCCGCGCCTTTGGTGATACCGGACAGGTCGATCTTGTCCGAACCTGAGGTGAAGTCAAAGATCTTGTCCGCCGCTCCTGGCTTGGAATCGGACACGGCACCGAACACAAAGGTGTCGCTGCCGGCGCCGCCCCACAGTTGGTCCGCACCGCCGCCACCGTAGATGAGGTCGTTGCCGGCCCCGCCCTTGATGAGGTTGGCGGCCTGGTTACCAATGATCAGGTCGTTGCCCGCGCCACCGAAGGCGTTCTCGACCGTCACGCCCTTGGCGATGGAAACGTTGCCCACCAGGCCGCCGACATCGGAGAACGAGGTGGCATTGAGGTTGATCTTCTGGTTTTGCGTGAAGCCGGAGAAGTCCAGGGTGTCATTGCCACCACCGTCCCATACCGAGAACACCAGCTTGTCGGCATTGGACGTGGCGCTGAGGAAATCGCGCCCGGCGTTGGAGTTGAAACCGTAGGTGGTGTCACCGGCGCGGGTATTGAGGTTGGCACCGTAGAGCTTCTGGATCGCGGCGATATCGTCGATCAGCGGACCGGAAGCGTAAGCCTCGACCCCGCCTTTGCTGAAGTTCTGGTTAGTGTTGCTCTCGCTCCAGTAACTCATGACGCTATAGCCACGCGTGTCCTGTCCATAGGTCGCGTCGTTATAGGTCGGGTTGCCATTCCCGGCGTTGTAGTCGCCAGGGTGAGCCAGGCCCAGGGTGTGGCCGATTTCGTGGGTCAGGGTCTGCCGGCCATAGTTGTTCAGGTCCGGGGTTTTGTTCGGCGTGTAGCTGTTGTTGGTCAGGTACCACGACGTGCCGTCGTAGCCTGCACCGGTGCCGGGCAGGTAGGCGAAAGCCGCCGCGCCATCCTGGCCGCCGCTGTAGTTGCCGAAGGTCATGTGTGCGTCACCGCCGGAAGCCTTTTCGGTAAATGTCACATTGGCAACATCCGACCAGGATTGCATGGCCAGTGCGGCCTGTGCTTTCTGCTGGGCGTTGAATTGGCTGAAGCCCGAGATGCCATGTTTGTTCATGGTGCTCGAGGATGCCGAGGTGAGGCAGGTATAGGTCAGATCGATCTTGCCGTTGCCATCAAAGTCCCGGTACGCGGCGCCATCCCGCAACAGCTGGGTGGCTGCCTGGTCCACGCTGTAGGACGGTTTGCCATTGACCGTCAGGTTGCCGCCACGGTCATACAAATGGCTGAAGCTATCGATTTGCGAGTAAGCAGTGCTGGCTTGCGCGGCAGATACAATAGCCTTGTCTTTTACTTTTGACATAAACGTACTTCCTTGTTTGCAAGTGCATCAGTCTTTGTTCGATAGGAACCTCGCGGGCGAGGATAGTCCTATCACTCACCTCTTTTGAAGGCGTAAGAAAACTGACACAATTTGAAATCTTTCGTCTACACATATTTCAGCGGGGAAAAGCTGACCCAGATGCAACTTGAGGAAGTCGTGCGTAGCGTTTGTTGGGGACGGTTGTGTTTAGGTGACCGAATAGCGCGCAGCGATATTTAAATATTAAATACAGGTAAAGCCGCGCTAGTTGCGCGGCCTACTTGAATAAGGGATCCAATATATTGTCACGGTGTCATTGGCAACATTAAAGAGCCACTACTTACACCATTAAACTGCGTTGCCCCCTTTTACCGGGACATTACGCCAGCCACATGTGTGCAGCGCCTCCAATACCGTCTCGCCGGCCAGGCCCGGCACCGTGACGCCGTCCTGGGTGGTCATGTCCTCTCCGGCCAGCAAGGCATTGATGATCGCCTCCTCCACCGCCTCGGCGGCGGCGCTGAACAGCGGGGAGATGTGGTCGGTGTTGACCATGCGCAATACCGTACTGTGCGGCAAGTCCCTGCGCCCGTAATCGGCGGGCGGCAAGTCCTGGTTACCCGTGGCGAAGGCCAGGAACAGGTCGCCGCTGGAATCCTCGGTGCCGCCGCCGGTGCGCGCGATACCGATGGAGGCGCGCTGCGCCAGGCGCTGGCATTGATGGGGCAACAGCGGCGCATCCGTGGCAATGATCACCACGATGGAGCCCATGCCCGGTGTGCCGCGGTCGGCGAACGGCGAAGCGATCTGCATCAAGTAGCGACCGACCGGATAACCATCGATCCGCAGCTCCTGGCGCTTGCCATGGTTGGCCTGCACCAGTACGCCGACGGTCCAGCCGCCCTGCTCTGCCGGCAACCGCCGCGACGCCGTGCCGATGCCGCCCTTGAACTCATGGCAGATCATCCCGGTGCCGCCCCCCACCGCGCCCTCCTGCACCGGGCCCGACTCAGCCTTGTCCAGAGCTTCACGCACATGCTCAGGGCGCACATGCTGACCCCAGATGTCGTTGAGCAAGCCATCATAGGTTTCCATCACCACCGGCATGCACCAGTACACCGCCGGGTCAGCCAGGCGCTCACGCTCAAGAGCGATCAAGCTGTCACGCACGATGCCGATGCTGTGGGTGTTGGTGATGGCTATCGGCGTGGTCAACAGCCCCGCTTCGCGGATCCACTCAAGGCCGGTGGCGTCGCCATTGCCGTTGAGCACGTGGTACCCGGCAAAACAGGGTTGATGGCGTGCTTCGCCAGGGCGCGGCTGGATCACGCTGACGCCTGTGCGTACCTGCTTGGCGCCGACCTCGCTGTTGAGCGTGGCATGGCCGACGCGGACGCCGGGCACATCGGTGATCGCATTCCATTTCCCAGGCGTGCCCAGCCCCAGGGTGATGCCCAATTGACGTGCGCGCATAACCACTCCTTACAATTTCTGAAAGACCGGACTCAACCGGCCACTGATGCAATACAGAATCACCGACAACGCCAGCAGGCCGATGTTGTTTATCCAGTCATTGGAGCATGACCTGGACAATCCGTAGGCTTGGAACATGATCCAGGTCAATGTCAGGTAAAGAACCGCCGAACGGGCCTGAAAAAAACACCTCGTCTTGCGAACGAATGCTATTTTGAGGGTTCGATGCCATGACTAGTGAAGGTCCTGGCCCCTGCCGCGAGCTAAAGGAAGCGCTCAATGAACAAGGTAGGCAACATGAACAAAGTGACATTCCCCAACGCCTGTCAGCTGATGCGCTGGCATTTTCATCCGATGGGCTTCGAAGGGAGCATGGACGCCCCCGGCAGCATGGTTGCCCGCCTGTTCGACCGGGCCAGCGGCGAGACGCTGATCGCGATCGCCGGCATTCCCTGCGCCACCGTGATGAACGCCGCCGATGTGGAGCGCATTATCGAGGCGGTGGAGGCTGAGCTGGAGTGTTTTGTGCCGCCTCTGTCGTTGCGGGCCTGATCAATATCCGCAGACCTGTGAAATCCAATTGTGGGAGGGGGCTTGCCCCCGATAGCGCTGGGTCAGCCACTGAAAGGTCGACTGGCACACCGCCATCGGGGGCAAGCCCCCTCCCACATTAACCGCGCAAATCTTCAAAAAATACTTTCCTGCCGTCTACTTGCTCCGATGCCCTTGGCACATTCACCGCCTGGCCTTCGGGCTTTTCCACATACCAATAACAGTGGCTGACCGCGCGAGTGATGCCGACGTAGGCCAGGCGCAGCACTTCGTCTTTTTGAGCGTTGTCGTACGCCTCACTGTCGCCATCCTTGCCCAGGCCCGCCATACGGTAGACCTGGTTCTTGTAAGGCGAGCTGGTCAGGTGTTGGCAATCCCCGAGTAGAAACACCGCATCCGCCTGCAGGCCCTTGGCGCTGTGGTAGGTCAGCTGTTTCAGCCTGCGCGCCTGGGGCGGCAAGCTGGAATCCAGATTAACTACCGCCTGAATATGCTCTTTTATCAACAGCTTATCGCTGCTTTTTCGATACAACATTAATACTGTATCGCCCCGCTGATAGTGCTCGATCAACTACCGGGCCAACGCCGCGTCGTCGCGCTCCAGCACCACCACGGGCACCAAGGGCCTGGGCTCGCCAGCGGCCTTCGCCTTCTTGCCGGGAATGGCCGGGGCACTGCGCACGATGTGCTCGGCAGCGTCGATGATGTGTTGGTGGCTACGGTAATTCTCACTCAGCATGACGCGGGTGGTGCTCGGCGAGGTGAACTCCTTGTTGAATTCCATGAAGTACTTGGGCGAGCTACCGCGCCAGCCATAGATGGACTGCCAGTCATCCCCTACGCACAGCAACGATGAACGCTGCGCCCCGCGACCAACGTGCATCGCCGGGCCACGGCTGCGGATTTCACGCAGGCTGGCGCGGATCCACGAGACGATCTGCGGCGACACATCCTGGAATTCGTCGATCATCAAGTGCGACATCGGCCGCAGCAGCGCGTCGCTGAGCAGCTTGAGGTTCTCGGGGGTGTTTTCGCCAAACAACGAAAACATGCGGTTATAGGTCATGATCGGCGGCGATTGCTCAAGCAAGTGGTCTTCCAGAGCCTTCCAGAAAATACCCAGAGCCTCGAAGAACAAGCGGTCCGGATCGTCTTTGGCGAAGCTCATCCGGCCCACGGCGGTGGGCACATCCAACCCGAGGTTCTCGATAAAGCCGGCGGCCATGACGAAGCTGTCCAGGAGCGGCGCCGAGGCAAGCTCGCCCTTGACCTTGTAATCAAACCCGGGCCCGGCCGTGGCATCGCCCGCCAGGCAACTTAACACTCTTCGTGAAGAATCGTAGCTATCCAACCATATCAATGGCTTACGACAGAAAGCTTGAAACAGCGTGCGCTTTACCGCCCACTCTGCGCGCACGGACAGCTTGGCATTTGGCCGGCTGATCTGAGGGTTTTCCCGCGAATCGAAGCCCAGCACTACCCAGGCGTCCAGTTCAGGGATATAGCCATGGCAATGAAACTGCGCGCCATTGATCTCAAACGTTTGCCGGCTCGGTTCGATGCCCTTGATGGGCCAGGCGCCTGCACGAAACCACAGGTCCTCGATGACGTCACAGAGTTCTTCGTCACGCTTGGCCGCCAATTCCGTGACCGCCACGCGCTTCTGCACATCGGGATGATCACGCTCCAGTTCCTTGAGCTGCAGCCCATGGCGTGCCAGCGGTGCGATCAACTCGCGAAAACGTGCATGACGGCCGTGCAAGCGGTGGTAACACGCGTTCATCTGCTGGCGCTGGGCGTCGTTGATGCGCAGGTCGAACGGGTTGCTGTCGGCATCCTCGAACCCGGCGCTGAGGTTCTCGAAGGCTTGCAGTCGCTCAAAGCCCGGCAGGCTGCGCACCATCGGCAGGATGCGTGAGTGAAAGGTGCGCACCACCGCCTGGGCTTCTTTATGGTCAAGGGGTTGGCCCCATAAGCTGAGAATGTGCATGAGCTTTTGGATGAAGTCTTTGCGCGATTCGCGAGTAAACGTCACCACGGTCATCGAGCTCAACTCGAAGCCCAGGTAATGGGTGAGCAACAGGATGCGCAGCACCAGAGAGGTCGACTTACCCGCGCCGGCCCCGGCAATCACCGAAGTGGACGGCGTGTCGCTGAAGATCATCTTCCACTGCGCCGCACTGGGCTGGGCGTGTGTCGGCAGCAAACGTGCAACGTCGGCCTTGATGCGCTTTTTGATGTCAGCGGTAAGCGGCAAGCGCCAGTCGTCGAACAGGCTGTCATCAATACCTGGCGCACGGTGTTCATCGGACCGGAAATCGCGGATCAGCAGGACTTGCCGGCCCTCCTCCAAACCGTCCGCCTTGCCCTCGCGATAACCGTATTCCACCCCGGCTTCATGCCCGCTGCGAAAACCGTCGGCTTGACCATGCAACCACGAAAACCGGTGCTGCGCGCGCAAACGCGTGAGGCCATGGCCGAACAGGCGCGCGGCAAGCCGTTTCAGTAGCGGCATTTCAGCCAGGGGGCGCAGTTCAGGGGGCAGATCAGGCTGTGGGTGCGGCACGCGGACTCCTGCGATGAGCTAGGTTTTTACAGTGCGCCATGGTCGCCGGAATTGCCGCTCAGTTCCAGCCAAATGCTTTGATCTCATGCGGTTAGGCGATGAAGTGAAAGTTGATACCTGAGATAAACATCAAATAAACAGATAGGAATCAGGCATTTTTTACGCTTTTTATCGATCATGCACTGACGGACCATAGGGCTATCCACAGGAGACGATCATGCTTGAACTTCGACCCTTCAACACCCTGGGCGGCGCCCACCATGGCTGGCTCGACGCCCATCATCACTTTTCATTTGCCGAATACCATGACCCCGAGCGTATGCACTGGGGCAACCTGCGGGTGTGGAACGACGACATCATTGCGCCGGGCAGCGGCTTCCCGCAGCACGCGCACCGTGACATGGAAATCATCACCTACGTGCGCGAAGGCGCGATCAGTCATGCCGATAACCTGGGCAACAAGGGCCGTACCGAGGCTGGCGACGTACAGGTGATGAGCGCTGGCACCGGGATCACCCACAGCGAATACAACCTGGAAGCCACGCCGACCAAGATCTTCCAGATCTGGATCATCCCGAATGAGGCCGGCTTGCCGCCTTCCTGGGGCGCCAGGCCGTTTCCACAGGGTGCGCGCGAAGGCTTCGTGACCTTGGCCAGCGGCAAGGCCGGAGACACGCAAAGCCTGCGCATTCGTGCCGATGCACGCCTGGTGGCGGCTAATCTGAAGGCCGGGGAAAGTGCCGAGTATCGGCTGGACAGCGGCCGCCGGGCGTACCTGGTGCCGGCAACGGGGACGATTGAAGTCAACGGCTTGCGTGCGCAGGCTCGAGACGGCGTGGCGGTTGCCGATGAGCAGGTGTTGCGGGTGACGGCGATTGAAGACAGCGAGATTGTGTTGGTTGACTTAGCCTGACCTCAAGCCATGTTGGCATCTAATGTGGGAGGGGGCTTGCCCCCGATGGCGGTGGATCAGCATCGAATATATCGACTGGCACATCGCTATCGGGGGCAAGCCCCCTCCCACATGGGTGTTGCGTGATTACTGGGAGATTGCTCCGTCTACCAGTACCTGAGCCTCTTCCACCAGCTGCTTGAGGTGATCTTCGTCGATAAAGCTCTCGGCATAGATCTTGTAGATGTCCTCGGTGCCCGATGGACGCGCGGCGAACCAGCCGTTTTCGGTCATCACTTTCAAGCCGCCGATCGCCTGGTTGTTACCCGGCGCATGGCTGAGGATCTGCTGGATGCTTTCGCCGGCCAATTGCGTGGACGTCACCTGCTCCGGCGACAGTTTGCCCAGCAGGGCTTTTTGCGCTGGCGTGGCCTTGGCATCAACGCGGATGGCAAAGGGTTCGCCGAGGGCGTCAGTCAGGCCGCGATAGATCTGACTCGGGTCCTGGCCTTTGCGCGAGGTCATTTCGGCCGCAAGCAAAGCCGGGATCAGGCCGTCCTTGTCGGTGCTCCAGACCGTACCGTCCTTGCGCAGGAATGAAGCCCCGGCGCTTTCTTCGCCACCAAACCCCAGCGAACCATCAAACAAACCGTCAGCAAACCATTTGAAGCCCACCGGCACTTCGTACAAACGACGACCGATGCGCGCGGCGACGCGATCGATCAGGCCACTGCTGACCACGGTTTTGCCCACCGCCGCATCGGCGCGCCAGTCAGGACGGTTCTGGAACAGATAGTCGATGGACACCGCCAGGTAGTTATTCGGCGCCAACAGCCCGCCGGACGGGGTCACGATGCCGTGACGGTCGTGGTCCGGGTCGCAGGCAAACGCCACATCAAAGCGCTCCTTGAGGCCGATCAGGCCTTGCATGGCGTAGCTGGAAGACGGGTCCATGCGGATCTGGCCGTCCCAGTCGACGCTCATGAAGCGGAAGGTAGCGTCGACTTCGGTGTTGACCACTTCCAGGTTCAGCCGATAGTGCTCGGCAATCGCCGACCAGTAGCGCACCCCTGCTCCGCCCAGCGGGTCGACGCCCAGGCGCAGGCCGGCGCTGCGGATGGCGTCCATGTCGATCACATTGACCAGGTCGGCCACGTAGCTGTTGAGGTAATCATGCCGGTGCGTGGTATCGGCCTTCAGCGCCTGGGCGTGGGTGATGCGCTTGACTCCGGCGAGCTTGTTGGCCAGCAGCTCGTTGGCCTTGGCTTCGATCCACTTGGTGACGTGGGTGTCGGCCGGGCCACCGTTAGGCGGGTTGTACTTGTAGCCGCCACTTTGCGGCGGGTTGTGGGACGGCGTGATGACGATACCGTCCGCCAGCCCGCTGGTGCGGCCACGGTTGTAGCAGATGATCGCGTGGGAAATTGCCGGCGTTGGTGTGTATTCGTCGCCCTCGGCGAGCATCACGTGTACACCGTTGGCGGCGAGCACTTCCAGCGCACTGGCGCCGGCTGGCGTCGACAGCGCGTGGGTGTCCAGGCCGACAAACAACGGGCCGTCGATGCCCTGGGCCTGGCGGTACAGGCAGATGGCCTGGCTGATCGCGAGCACATGCCATTCGTTGAAGCTCAGTTCGAACGAGCTGCCACGGTGCCCGGAGGTACCAAAGGCCACGCGCTGGGTGGAGATCGCTGCATCAGGCTGGCCGGTGTAATAGGCCGTGACCAGTCGCGGGATGTCCACCAGCAACTGGGCTGGCGCCGGCTTGCCCGCAAAAGGACTGATAGTCATGCATAAACCTCGAGAAAAATAAGGATTCGGAAAAATGACAGTTTACGGTGACTTGGACTACGGCGCGACGGTATCGATCCCACAACTAATATAGAAATTTCATACGCGTCAAATCTGCGCCTGCTGCAGTGCCTCGGCCAATGTATCCAAGGCGATGTCCAGGTTCGGATGCCCGCTGAACGCATGCCCCAGGCGCATATGCTGGTGATGCAAACCGCTGAGACTGAACAGCTCACCGGGAGCGATCACCACCTGCTGCGTGACCATGCGCTGGAACACATGGCGCATGTCCACAGCCGCCGTCGACTGCAGCCAGAAACTTGCGCCGGCGACGGGCATCCGATAGCTCACCCACCCCTCCAGACGTGCATCCAGGCGCAGGCCCATAGCCTGTGCCTGCTCACGCAGGCGCTGGCGTAACGTCTGCACATGCTGGTCATACCGTCCGCTTTCGTACAAGCGGGCAATGGCGCGCTGACGAATCGACGACAACCGGAATGCACGCAATAAAAACTGACGCTGCAGCTCGCGGCTCAGCTGGCGCGACAGTACAAAACCAAACGGTGCTTCCGGGCCAAGGATCTTCTCGAACGAAGAGAACACTATCAGCCGTTCAGGGTCGACCAGGTGCCGCAGGGACACGGAGGACGGTGCGAAGCTCAGTTCGCCAAAGGTGTCATTCTCCAGCAGCCAGCAGCCGAATCGGTCCAGCAATTGCGCCACCTGCATGCGCTCCTGAACCGACAGCACGCTGCCCGACGGCATGCTCACCACCGATGACAGCACCACCAGGTGCACCGGCTCGTGGCTGAGCAGGTGTTCAAAGGTACTCAGATCGAAGCGGCCGTCGGCGAGCCAGGGCAATTCGATTACCCGCACGCCGGCCCCCTGCAACAGGCGCAAGACCAGATAATCGCAGGGTGATTCGGCCACCACCACGGTGCCCTTGAGGCCCAGGGCGTCAATCAGGATCTCCAGGACGCCACGCACGTCGGCGCCGATATACACCTCATCCGCCTGCCAGCAGCGCGTGGGCGATGAGGTATAACGTGCCGCCAGCGCCGCGCGCAGCTCCCAGACGCCGGAGGGTTGCGAGTGGGTTTGCAGGTGGTGCGGATAGCGGCGGATCAGTTGGCGCTCCAGTGAAAGCAACGCACCATCGAGTGAGCCCAGCAGCGCCGGTTCGTCGCCACTGAGTACCACCATGCCAGGCCGCCGCGCTGCCGCGTAAAGGCGCTCAAGCAAGTCCCCACTCGTGGCCATTGGCGCGTTAGCGGCCACCGGCCAGGCAAAGTAGCCGGACTTGGCCACCGAGTAGATCCGCCCTTCCTTTTCCAATATCGAGTAGGCGTACTGGATCGTCGAGATCGACACCTTCAAGCGGGTCGACAACTGCCGCAGGGACGGCAGCTTTACCGGTTTTTCCAGGCTGACTTCGTTGATCAGGTTGATCATGTAGCGGTACACCGCCTGGTAGGCAAAATCCGCTTGCCGCTCCCCGCGCAGTCTCATGAGCGCCCGCCCGAGTTCGCACGCACAGGCACGCGGCTAACGCCCCGACACTTGCGCAATCTGCGCCTGGGCCCCACGCCGTTTGCGCGCCTGGGTGCAACGACCCGCCTGCTGAGGACGCTTGCGGTACAGGTTTTGTAACAGAGGCAATGGCAGGCCGCTGGTATCAATCAGCCACTGCTGCAGCATATCTGCGGCGGGTTTGCCCTGCAGCGCCTTGTGCAACTCGGGAAGCCCCACCAGCATGCCGGGGTGGCATTGGCGCAGGTAACCCTCAAGGCGCTCGCCATGATGGATGAAGGGCGAGAACAACAGGCAAGTCAACTGGCCCTCGTCCAGGCCGAAGAACTCCTGGGCATAGGTCGTCGACAATACGCGCCCATCGTGGCCGCCCAATGCGTCGATCAAGGTGTCTGGAATGTGTCGATGGCTCATCGCGTCTCTCGCCTGCCGCACAAAAGCCTCGACGCCTTCGCCGTAGGACAGCTCACGCAGGCATTGGGCCTGCAACCCGTGCAGATGCGCCATGAGCAACGGGTTGGGATAGTCAGGATGGCTGAAGTGAAAGTCGAACGGGTCCGGTTTGTGGGCCAGGAACTCGGTGAGCAGCGGTGACGAGGCAACGTCAACCTCGTCGAGCAGGTCGGCAACCCCGATATAAGCCAGATGGCGGTGCCCGCCATGCCCCGGGCTCTGGGCCTCCACGTATTGCTCGCCGTAGAGGTCGCGGTAGCAACCGGTACTCCACTCTTCCATGCGCGCGAACAGAATATTGAGCGACGCGGACTGGCGCGGCGGGACAGCGACACCCGCAGCCAGGGCCGAACGCTTCAGCCAGGCCAGGTATTGGCTTTGCTTGCGCGCAGAATCGCCGCTGACCAGCGCATGCACGCCGCCGTTCCACGCGCTCACACGCTGGTAGAAATCCCCCAGGGCCAGGTAAGTGTCATTGCACAGCGTGGCACGCACATCCCCGGACGTCAGGTGCCCGATCATTAGCCGGTCGCGTTGGTTGACCTCACGGCCGGCGCTGGAAGCGGGCCGCTGATGATTGAAAGGCTGCACCTCCTGATTTTCCACCATCAACACCTCCACCCGAGGGTCATCGTGAAAAAACAGCGCGCTATAGCCCTCATTCAGCCTGCCCAGTGTGGCCTGGGTCATCCCTGCATGCCGCAGCGTCGCCACGCGCAGGTGAAAGGTCTTGGGCGTACGGCCGGCGATGCTCAACTGTGCCGCGCGCAGCAGCGCCAGGGTATAACTGCTGACTTCGCCGCCGCCGTGGGCGATCAATACTTTATAGTTACCCACATGTTCCATGCCGCCTGCCGCCACCACGATTCGCTGGATCAACAATTGAAGTGCAGTCCGTTCGGCACGCGTGAAGTGCCCCATCAAACGTTGCAGAACTTGCTGATAAACATAGTTCATGGCTTGTTCGTGAATTGCGCTCATTGTTCTACTACCTGAGTTGAAATATCAGTTTCAAGCAACTCTGTGACGTCGTTGCCTGACCCATTACATCTGTAGGTCTGTCTTGCGCGGCAGGGCATAAGAATGATTAAACATTAGCACCCTGCAACAAAATTACCGGAGCGGACACCTGAGTCGCGGGCACCCCATCCCACAGACAGACGCGCTAACCCGCAGTCGCGTGTGCTCAAGTGGCAACTCCTAGGAATGTTCCGACACTATCCTACAGCGCGTTAACTAATTAATTAGCGAAACCTCCGACAAATAATAAATCACCCACTTAATCTGGCTTCTTGCAAGAAGAAGGGATGTTTCGAACGTTTTTTTCGACGGGCAAGGTAACGCCTCGTTAGTTTGCTGATACAAGACAGTAATGTCGGGCAGCTGATCATTGCTCAATCCTTGAGATGATGGTTAAGCCGCAATTATCGGCACTCAACTAATGATTAATAGATACAGAACCGCGCAGGAAAGCAGTTCAGATGATCTGCGGCGCGAACTTCAGTGACGCCCACACGACAGCGCCGCGCTGGATTTCAGGGCGGCATAAGGGCCAAAGGTATTGTTTGCAGGGCGCAACGCCCTCGGAGTGGCTCAACCCGATCGTGGGTTAAGCCCTGACAAATGGCGCATCTGCTGCATCCGCGCAGACGCTGGAGTATTCATTTGCGAATACTCCTACAGCTCAAACAGCTTCAACCTGCAACGCAACTCGTTCGCGGCACGGGCATTCGTCCATATAGCGGTGGGCTTCGACGAATTGACTGAACGGAAACACCGTGGTTTTCAACGGCACCAGTACCCGGTCGGCAGTCAGTTGGTTGATATCCCGCAAAGCGCGCTGCAACGCCACCTGGTCCTGGATGATGCCCAACTCCGGCTTGCCGGTGAAGTTGCCGATGCAATGCACGAAAAACTGAATATTCTTCTGGAACGCGGCGCAGGCCGGAAAAGGTGTCTGGTTACCGCCTTGCAGGCCATACAAAACCAGGCTGCCACGCGGCGCCAGCACGTCACCGAGCAGCGACATCTGCGGCCCGCCCAGGCCGTCGAACACCACATCGACGCCACGGTCACCCGTGATTTTGTTGATTTGCATGAGCAGGTCCTGCTCTTCGGTGACGATGACCTTTTCCGCCCCCAGCGACAGCAGGTATTCACGTTCCGCGCTGTCTTTGGTCGCGGCAATCACCCGTACCCCCAAGGCTTTGCCCAACTGCACGAACGAAGGCCCGGCGCAGTGGCTGGCATCGGTCACCAACGCAAATTGCCCAGGCTTGACCCGCGCCAGGTCCATGTAGGCAAAGTAGGCAATCAGCAGCGGCGTGTAGTGCACGCTCGCTTCAATGGGGCTCAAGACATCCGGGTAACGGGTCAGGGCCGAACGGGGCAGAACGATCTGCTCGCCATACACCGGGTAATCGTTAGGGCTTTCGGCAGGAAAACTGGCGACCTTGTCGCCCACCGCCAAGTCGTCCACGCCGTCGCCCAGGGCGACAACCACGCCGGCCATTTCATGGCCAAGGCCAGACGGCAGGCGTGCATGGGACGACGCCAGGTTCTGACGCCACAAAACGTCGTACCAACTGATACCAATCGCGTCGACACGCACCTGCACTTCGCCCGGTGCGGGCTGCGCGGTTGCATGCTCTTCGCATTTGAGCACCTCGGCCGGACCAAACTTGTGAAAACGAATCGTGCGGGACATCGCAAACCTCGTCAAAGTAACCTCTAATGCCATGAACTCTATCTGGGCTTTCCCGGTAAGACCACCGGTCGCCATTAATAGTCGACATGTCTGTCATTGATTCCGCATGTGAGGCATAGACCTCAGCTATCGTAGGAAAACTCAATTATCTTGTGCAGAGTACCAGCCTTTCCCCGTAAGATTCATGCCGGTCATGCTTCTGAACGGAACCTTGGAGGTTCTGGATATGGCCGCTCTCGTCAAGTTCGCTGACTCTTCCAGGACACAAGATGAACCGTAACGACCTGCGTCGTGTCGACCTTAACCTCTTGATCGTATTCGAAACCTTGATGCACGAGCGCAGCGTGACCCGCGCCGCCGAGAAACTGTTTCTCGGCCAGCCGGCCATCAGCGCGGCCTTGTCACGCCTGCGCGGGCTGTTTGACGACCCGCTGTTCGTACGCACCGGGCGCAGCATGGAGCCAACAGCCCGCGCCGTGGAAATCTTCGCCCTGCTCTCCCCGGCCCTGGACTCGATTTCCACCGCCGTCAGCCGCGCCGCCGAATTCGACCCAGCTACCAGCACTGCGGTATTCCGTATCGGCCTGTCCGATGACGTGGAATTCGCCCTGCTGCCGCAATTGCTCAAACGCCTGCGCGCCGAAGCCCCCGGCATCGTGCTGGTGGTGCGTCGCGTCAACTACATCCTGATGCCTGGCTTGCTGGCCTCCGGCGAAATCTCCATCGGCGTCAGCTACACCGCCGACCTGCCGGCCAACGCCAAGCGCAAGGTCCTGCGCCGCAGCCTGCCGAAACTGCTGCGCGCCGACAGCGTACCCGGCCCACTGAGCCTGGACGACTTCTGCGCCCGCCCGCATGCCTTGGTATCGTTTGCCGGTGACCTGAGCGGGTTTATCGACGAAGAGCTGGAAAAGCTCGATCGCAAACGCCACGTCGTGCTGGCCGTGCCCCAGTTCAATGGGCTGGGCACGTTACTGGCGGGCACCGATATCCTCGCCACCGTACCGGATTATGCGGCTGAGGCGCTGACCTCAGCGGGTGGTTTGCGAGCCGAAGACCCACCGCTGCCGGTGCGTTCGTTTGAGCTGCACATGGCGTGGCGTGGGTCGCAGGATAATGATCCGGGGGAGCGTTGGTTGCGGTCGCGGATTCAGATGTTTTTTGGCGACCCTGAGAGTCTTTAGGTGTCGTTGGGCAGGCAACTGATCGGGCGACAGTTGCAATGTCAGGATCTGTTGCTTCAGCCGTTCGTAGAGACCTTGCTCGCTATTCACGACAACTCCGTCGGTTGCTTCCCAGCTCGCCCCACCCCTTTACAGCCTCGGAATTGCCCCAGTCCCGCGACTGGGGCGATAAGGCCGTCACGCCCTCTGCAGCACTCAGGAGGCGTCGATCCAGATGGTTTTTATCTCGGTGTATTGGTCGTGCGCCCAGATGGATTTGTCCCGCCCACCGAACCCCGACTCCTTGTAACCACCGAAGGGTGTAGACGCATCCCCCTCTCCAAAACAGTTGACGGTCACAATGCCGGCGCGGATGCCGCGTGAGAGCTTCAGCGCATTACGCAGGTTGCCGGTATACGCCGACGCTGCCAAACCATAGGCCGTATCGTTGGCCAGCTTGATGGCTTCATCAAGGGTATTGAAGGTGGTGACACTTAGCACAGGGCCGAAAATTTCCTCTTGGAACAGGCGACTGCTACGCCCTACTCCGTCCAGGATGGTCGGCTCTACGAAGATATTGTCAACAGTATTGCCGCCCGCCAGAACAGTCAGCTTTTCGTCCTTGGCATGCTCGATGTAGGACCGCACTTTCTCAAAATGCGCTTTGCTGACCATTGAGCCCAAGCGGTTGTCCGGGTCAAGTGGGTCGCCCATTTTCCAGTCTTTGAGGTGCACCTGAATACGCTCAAGCAACGCTTCCTTGATATCGGTATGAACGAGCAGGCGCGAAGACGCCGAGCAGTTTTCGCCCATGTTCCAAAAGGCACCGTTCACCACATGCTGCGCGACTTGGTCAATATCCTCGGCATCATTCATCACCACCGCTGGGTTTTTGCCGCCACATTCCAGCACGATGCGCTTGAGGTTGGATTCACTGGAGTACTTTAGGAAAATCCGGCCCGTATCGGTCGAGCCGGTAAAGCTGACCATGGCCACGTCACCATGCCGGCCCAACGGTTCACCTGCCTCCTTGCCGCCACCAGGCACCACATTGAACACACCGGCGGGAACACCAGCCTGATACGCCAGCTCAGCGACACGCAGCGCGCTCAGCGAGGTTTCCTTTGCTGGCTTGACCACGATCGAGCAACCTGCGGCCAACGACGGACCGATTTTCCAGGCGAGCATCAGCAGCGGAAAATTCCACGGCAGCACCAGGCCCACTACGCCGATGGGCTCGCGTACCACCATAGTCACAGCGCCCGAACCCACCGGCGCGGTAGCGTCGTAGATTTTGTCGATCAGTTCGGCGTGCCAACGCAGCGTGTGGATTGTCTCTGGTACATCAACGTTCTGGCACTCGCGGATGGGTTTGCCGCTGTCCAGGCTTTCAAGTACCGCCAGTTCGTGCGAGTTGTCTTCCAACAACTGGGCAAAACGCAGTAGCACGCTTTTACGTACAGCAGGTGAAAGACCCTGCCAGCGTGCATCTTCAAACGCTGCCTTGGCTGCCGCCACCGCCACGTCTACGTCCTCGGCATCACAGGCCGAAATCTCGGCCAGTACGTCACCGGTGGCCGGGTTGGTGGTGGTGAACGTACGGCCTGATTTCGCGCTGCAAAACTGGCCGTCAATGAACGCCTGAGTGCGAAACTCAAGCTTGCCGGCCAGTTCGCGGTAGGCTTCTTTACTCAGCAAATCGGCCATTTCAAGCACCTCCCACAATGTGTGCAACGTTTTGTTTAAGCGTTTGGATCACCGCCTTCAGCGCCTGCTTCTCGGATTCTTCCAACGCTTGCAATGGCGCGCGGACACCACCGGCACGCAAGCCAATCAGCTCACTGCCATGTTTGATCGATTGCACAAACTTGCCGCCTTCAAGAAAGTCCATCAACGGCAGCAGGGCCGACATGATGCGACGGCCTTTATCGAAGTTCTTTTCAATCACGCAGGCCTCATACAGCGCAACGTGTTCGCGAGGAATGAAATTAGAGCTGGCGCATACCCAGCTGCGAGCGCCCCAGGCGAAGAACTCCAGGGCTTGATCATCCCAACCGCACGAGATCTGGATCGAAGGATGGGCGCAGGCCAGGCGATGCAGGCGATTCATTTCCCCGGAGCTTTCTTTGATCGCTTCAATGTTCTTGCACTGCGCAATCGCTTCGAAGAACTCATCCCCCATGGCCACCCCCATACGCGCCGGGTAGTTGTAGAGCATGATGGGCAGGCCTGCTGCCTTGTCTACCGCCAGCACATGGGCGGCGATTTCTTTTTGGGTGGGCAAGGCATAAGGCGGCGAACCCACCAGGATCGCATCTGCCTTGATCGCTTTCGCTTGCTCAGCGAAATACACCGAATCCTCGGTTCTGATCCCGCCGGTGCCGACAACCAGCGGCAGACGACCTTGCAGGACACTCTTCGCACGTTCAGCCACCGCCAGACGCTCAGCAGGCGTATGAGCGTAATACTCGCCCGTGGAGCCGCCGATAATGATGCCGTGAACCCTGGACTCGACCAGGTATTCAAGCACTTCATCAAAGGCCGAGTAATCAACTTGACCATCCGAAGAGAGCGGAGTTATCGCGGGGGTAAAAATGCCGTCAAAGTTCATGCTGTTTTCTCCAGTAATTCCAAGGGTTGATCCAGGGGTTGCTAATTCAACGAGGCGGCTTGTTGCAGGTTGAGTGACCGCGTTTCAGGCGCCAGCACCCAAGACAACACCAGCCCCACCAACGAAATGGCGGCGGCGACATACATGGTTTCGGCGATCCCTAACTTGCTCAATGAAATCGGCACCAAGTAAGTGCCCGCGGCGGCGCCGATGCGTGAGAGCGACGTGCCTACGCCGACCGCAAATGCGCGAATTTCTGTGGGAAACAGTTCATTGAGATAAACTCAGCTTTCTCGACCGGCGCGGTACTGCCCCCATTTAAGATTTGCGTTGACACCCAACGAGAGAAACGGCTGCGGCGGGTTACTGTTCGGCCCGGGTGCGTTCAATAGAAAGTCGATCCGTTCATCACGTTGGCCCGCGAGCCACTCGGCAAGCAGTTGCCCTGTCACTGTGCCGCGGGTCACGCCTAGGCCATTGCAACCCAACGCCCCATAAACGTTGGGGGCCAACTCACCAAAGAAACCGTTGTGGTTTCGAGTCATGGCCAATGCACCGCCCCAGGTGTATTCGAAATTGACGTTGGGCAACATGGGAAAGCGTTTATCAAACGAGGCTTTATGACGGCGTATGAATCGCTCGTTATATCGACTGTCGCTGCGGCCGTCGGGATTAAAGCTAAAACTGTTTCTGATCAGTAAGCGGTTATCCGGTGTACGCCTGACGGTGGTCCCAAATGGATCAGCTGGGATCGCGCCCCAATACGGTTTTCCACCGAGTTGTGCCTGCTCTTCTGGCGTCAATTGCCGCGTAATACTGCCGTAGGTATAGATGGGTAGCATCCGGCCCCTGAGGAAACCAAAGCGCATGCCAAATGAGTTGTTCGCGAGGATCAGCTTGTCGGCGGTGATACTTCCATTGGCATGTTTCAGTACGGTTTTCGCACCGTACTCAACTTCGAGAATCGGCGTACGCTCATACAAGGTCACGTTGGCTGGCAGATGGTCAGCGAGCCCCTTGACCAGTGCCGATGGCTGAAGCAGAACGGCACCTGGCGTATATAAAGCTTTGCGGTAGAAGTGCGTACCCAGGTGATGAGGCAGCTCATCTTGCTCAATCATTTGATAAGGCTGATCCAACTTATCCAGCCCACGCCGATAGGCTTCGAGTACCGCGATGCCGCGGTCCTCCACGGCCGCCTGATACTTGCCGCAGGCCTTCATCTGACAGTCGATGCCATGTTGATCGACCAAGTCGCGCAGAATGGATTGCCCCGCCAGATTGAGCTTCAGGCTGGTCCTGGCAAGGGTGATGTCGCCGATGTAATCCTCTGCCCCAATATCATGGGGCAGATCGATAGCGAACCCGGCATTCCTGCCGGAGGGCCCGAGACCAACCTCCTGAGCCTCAACCAGTACGATCTCGTCATTCGGAAAACTCATCGCCAGTTGCCGGGCTGCCGCCAGCCCGGTAAAGCCCGCACCAACAATCACCCAACGGGCAGTACTGTGTCCCTGGTGGGCGGGCTTAGGCTTACGCGGGCGGCTTAAATGAAACCAGCCACAGCTATTATCGTCGGCGGGTAACGAGGTAACTTTCATAATAGTAGGACCGTAAAGTTGAATGCATTACCGGGTCCAACACAACACAATGCGCAGGACGCAATAAACTGAGTAACTAACCGACGACACAGCGGCAAAACGCGTTTCAAAAACCTGCCGCAATTGCATAGCGTTCCGAATTGCTAAAGTCGCTGGAATAGTAGTTATCCCGGAACGTCATGGGCGGCAGGCCGAACAAATCCTTGAAGCGCTTATAAAAGTGCGGATAGCTGACAAAACCGGTAGCGAGTGCCACGTCCGTCAACGAGCGATTACTTTGAATAATCAGTTGGCGGGCGCGGGTAAGTCGCAGTTCCAGGTAATAGCGGTTGGGCGCCGCGTTTAAATAGCGCGCAAATCTGCGCTCAAGCTGTCTACGCGAAACCCCCACGTGGCTGGCGATTTCATCGATTTCCATGGGTTCTTCAATGTGGTTTTCCATCAGGGAGACCGCAACGTTCAGAGGGCGAGGTACCGGTTTAACCAAGCTGACAGCACCTAGGGTTACAGTATTGAATTGAGGCTTTTTGGGTTGATGTACACGTTTGATTTCATCCACCAGATCAGCATCGCGCAGTGAGCTGAGGTCCTGCATGATTGCCAGGATCATATCCAGCGCGGATGAAGCACCAGCGCACGTCGCGCGCCGCTGGGTAAAGGTGTATTCGGACTCCCCCGTTTTCACTTGGGGGTAATACTCGTTTATCAACGCACAACTATCGGCATGACAGGCGCAATCCTGGTCATCGAGCAAGCCCGCATCGGCCAGGTAAAACGCAGCATTCCATACACCAGCGACGATGCCCCTTCCCCCTGCCGCCTTTTTCAATGCGCGGCGAATGGTGGGGTTGCTGGACAGCCTTACCCGCTGGCCACCGATAACCACAAGTGCATCGTGATTGATTTTTTCAACGTTCAAACGTTCCGAGGACAACGGTATGCCGATATCACTTTCAACCAGTCCGCCCAAGAGCGAATACGTCGATACTTTGTAGACGGTATTACTGTTGATCAGATTGCCGGTCGCCAGCGCGTCCATCGCTGTTGAGAGTGCGGTTAATGAAAAGTGGTCGAGCAAAATGAATGCCACCCGTACAACTTTTTCATGACCGACCGAGTCGGTAGTTTGCCGAAACCCAATATTCTGGAACTTCAACGAGCTTTGGAAGGTATCCATTATCTTCGCCACCTGATCACTTTATTACGTAAAACAAACGCAGCCGGTCCCGCGTACGGCCAGCTCAATCGAGCTGGCAGCACTTTCCTTGCTGTTTTCTATTGCTTGGCTGCGGCGCGCGCGTCACTCAACCAACCATCGTATTGCGCCTGGTGAGCCTTGATCCATTCGGCCGCATGGCGCTTGATGTCAGCGAGTGATTTCTCACCCTTTTGCATGCGCAGGTTCTGGGCACTTTCGTCGTCCGTGGTGATACTGACTTCCGACAGAAACTTGCGAGCCACCGGGTTCTTCTCGGCAAACTCTTTGTTCATCACAGCGTTAACGGTATCCACCGGGAAACCGAGATTTTTGCCCTGATAAAAGGTGTCTTTACTGTCTTTGCCATCAGGCAACGAGGTGAACGGAACCGGCAGCCATACAACGTCGCGCCCTTCCACCAGCACGCTGGAGATCCATTGCGGCACCCAGGTGAAATACAACACGGGTTTGCCCTGCTGGAACCTGGCGATAGTGTCTGCCATCAGCGCGAAGTAAGAACCCCGGTTGTCCACGACGGTTGGGCTCAGGCCATAGGCTTTCATGTGGTATTCAACCATCACTTCGCAGCCCCAACCGGGGTTGCAGCCTGTCATGTCTGCCTTGCCATCGCCATTGGCGTCGAACAGCTTGGCGATCTCCGGCTTCTTCAAATCCGAGAGATCCTTGATGTTGTATGCGTCGGCCGTTTTCTTGTCGATCATGTAGCCCTGCAGCACGCCCTTCATGACCTGGCCAACTTTCACCATGGTGTCGTCGCCGCCGCCTTTCTTATAAAAGGCAGCGTGCAGGTTCTCCCACTCATGCACGGTGAAATCCGCATCGCCATAGGAGAGCGCCAGGAACATCGCGGGATAATCAACTTCCTTCGGGGCCTTCACGTCATAGCCAAGGTCTTTCAAGCCTGCAATCGCCACCTCACCGCGAAAGCGCTCTTCAGCGATAGTCGGGAAAATAGGCGTGATGGAAACACCGTCACCCGGTTTGTTTGCATCAGCGGCATACGCTGCCGAACATGCAGTTGCACCCAACATGGACGCCATCAGCGTCGCGACGACGGTTTGCTTGAGATTTGCAAGTTTCATATTTCACCACGCTTGAATTTATAGTAGGTGAGCAGGTGTGCTTAGTTAGTCACTGGGTGTGCTACGTTCTTTTTCTTCTTGAATTTCATCACTAGGCCAACCGGCCCGGTTTCGTACCAACGCTGGCCGGTTGCCAGATCACTGCTGCGCTCACCCATCGCTTGGGTCAAACGATCGAGGAAGACAGCCAGGAGTACCAGGCCGGCACCGCCGACGCTGGCCAGCCCCATGTCCAGGCGGCCGATGCCGCTCAATACCATCAGCCCAAGCCCGCCAACGGATATCATCGAAGCAACGACGACCATCGAAAGTGAAAGCATAAGTGTCTGGTTCAATCCGGCCATCATGGTCGGCGCCGCAAGGGGCAGTTGGACCTTCAACAGCATCTGGGTGGCGGTGCAGCCAAACGCACGTGCGGCTTCGACCTTATCGGCGGGTACCTGGCGAATGCCCAAGTTGGTCAGGCGCACCAAGGGCGCAACCGAGAAAATAATCGTCACGATGACGCCTGGAACGTTACCGATGCCAAACAACATCACCACAGGCACCAGGTAAACGAAAGCGGGCAATGTCTGCATCGCGTCCAACACCGGACGCACGATCACTTCCATTCGGTCGCTGCGGGCACAGAGGATGCCCAGGGGAATACCAATAACCGCACAGAAGAGTAATGAAGTCAGGACCAAAGCGAGAGTCACCATGGCATCGGCCCATACACCGATCAAGCCTAGTCCGGTCAATGTAGCGATACTGAAAATTGCGATTCGTTTACCGCCGATCTGCCAACTGATCAATCCGGCGATAAGAATGAATACTGTGGGGGGCACGGAAAGCAGGCCCCACTGAACACCATCAAGCACTTGGTCAACCGGCCATCGAATCGAGCGAAAGACTTCCCGAAAGTTATGTACCAGATAAGTCAGCGTCGCTTCAACCCAAGCGCCCAATGGAACAGTGAAACTTTGGAACGGGTCTAAATAATTAAAGTCCGACATGATACTTCCTCGCCCTCAGAACTTGAGACTGCTCTGATTATTCAAATTAACTATTATTCAGGCAGCTCAGAAGATGGCCTTGGGAAATCGAGCCCTTATACAGGCCAACTTCATCCACCACCGGCATAGGCGTTGCGGAGGCCGCGACGATATGCAGAATCTCTCTGAGCGAAGCTTCTGCTTTTAGGGGGGTGTGACGACCAGGCTCATAGGTGATGCTGGTGTCCTGTTGAGCGATATCGCCCGCTTTCAGGATTCGACTGGTGTCGAATCCATTAAAGAAATCGCGCACGTATTTATTGATGGGGTGGCACAGTAACTCGCGCGGTGTACCAATTTGCACCACCCGACCGCCTTCCATGATTGCGATGCGGTGGCCGATCCGTACGGCCTCTTCAATGTCGTGGGAAATGAAGATGATGGTGCGGTTCTGCTCGGCCTGAAGCTTAATCAATTCGCCCTGCATCTCGCTACGAATCATCGGGTCGAGGGCCGAAAACGCCTCGTCCATCAACAGGATCGCCGGGTCATTGGCCAGGGCACGGGCGAGGCCGACGCGCTGTTGCATGCCGCCGGAAAGTTGATGGGGAAAGCTGAACTCCTGACCAGCAAGCCCAACCTGGGCCAGCGCGCCCATGGCGCGGCAGTAGCGTTCTTTCTCGGCGACGCCGCTGATCTCCAAACCAAAGCTGATGTTGTCGATGACGCTCATGTGCGGCATCAGCGCAAAGGATTGAAAGACCATGCCCATGTCTTTCCTGCGCACTTGCAGAAGGTCTTTATCCGCCAGACCGGTGATTTCCTTACCATTCAGAAAGATTGAGCCACTGGTGGGTTCAATCAAGCGGTTGAACAAGCGGACCATGGTTGACTTGCCGGAGCCCGACAGCCCCATGATGACAAAGATCTCGCCGCGGCGGACGGAGAAGTTCGCATCAAAGACGCCAATAGCTTGCCCGGTTTTTTTAAAGACCTCTTCTTTAGAGGCCCCATCAGCCAGCAACTTCATTGCAAGGTCCGGTTGAGTGCCGAATACCTTATAGACATTTTTGACGGAAATGATTTCGTCGGAATCAGTCATGCCTTGCCCCTTCGTGTTCAGCACTATTCGCTTTAAGCGATGCGCAAACGATCGAAAATAGTTTTAAACGGCAGCGGGAATGAATAGAGAGTTTCACGACGGGTTTCCTTTTATTATTTTTTGGCCCCTAGGAAAGAGGGATGTTTCAAATTTAGTAGTAACCCACCGTCAATTCCAACTACATTTACAGGGACAATTGGATAACGTCGGGTTATAGATCGTCTCAAGCGGACAGTTTTCTTGCTGCGGCGCACAGGAACGACCCGTAATGTCTCAAAAACGACCTGCGCACCGTTTTTACCGCCTGGCTTCAGTTACTCTCGCGTCGCTTCGCTGGGGAGCGGCTGCATGAGGAGAACGTAAGGATGTCAAAGCATGTCGACCCTGACAGCATTCTGCTGAAAATGCCGTCGTTGAGGGCCGTGAAAGCGTTTGTAGCGGCTGCCAAATACGAGAGCTTCACCCTCGGCGCCGAGGCGCTTTGTGTTTCGCAGGCGGCTATCAGCCGGCAGATTCGCGAGCTGGAGGAGTACCTGGGTGCGCAGCTTTTCAACCGCGTAGGGCGTGCTGTCGAACTGACTTCTGCCGGGGCAGTGTTCTTTGATGCCGCGCAGCTGTCATTTGTAAACATCGCCCAGGCAGCCGAGCGAATCCGCAGCAGCCAGTCCTCCAAAAAAATGCTGACCGTCTGCTGCTCTCCCGCCTTTTCCGCCCTATGGCTGTCAGACCACCTGCCTGAATTCATCAGACAAAACCCCGGCATTGAGTTGAACCTGGTCACGACGCAGAACTTCCTGACCATGGAGCCCGGGGTACAGCCGGACGTCTTCATTACCAAAATGGCCCGTGTCCGGGACGACTATAAAAGCTACCCGTTGTGCCATGACGTGATCTATCCCGTTTGCAGCCCGCAATTTTTGGAGCAACACCCGGAAATCTCGACGATCGAAGGCCTGAGAGACTCAGCCCTGCTGAACCTGAGCCCCTACGGACGATCCCAGGTAGCCGAGCACGTTGACTGGGGTGTCTGGTTTGCCTTTCAGTCGATTGACATTGATGACCGCCCGCAAGACAGCCCCCAGATTTTCAATGCCAACGACTACAACTTGCTGATCAGCATGGTGCTGACCCACCAAGGTATCGCCCTGGGTTGGAACCACCTGGTTACCCGGCTGGTAGAGCGTGGGGTGTTGGTGCGGCCGATCCAGCAGCAAGTTCAGCTGCGCAACAGTTCGCACTACTTAAGCTGTCGAGAAAACGCCGAGAACGAAGATGAGCTGCGCCGGTTTCGTGAGTGGCTCCTGGCCAAGTTCCCCCGCTGACGCCGCATGCCTTAGAAGCAGAGTCGTCATTTTTGTTATCGATTGCCCTACGAAAATGTTGCTGGAACGGTGAGCCCTCGCTGGATCATCGTGCAGCGACACCATAATGATTTTCGTAAGGAATGCCCGGGATGTCACTGTTCGAATTTTGTCGCGATTTCGATCTCCAACAAGCACCCGCCCACACGCAAGCGATACTCAGAAACAGCCTGTTGGATATCGTCGGTGTGATGGCCGGTGCGGCATCCAATGACACCAGCGAGATAATGCGCAGCTATGCACGCCTCCACTACCCCGGTGGTGTGTACACCAGTCGACTGATGTTCGATGGCCAGCGCGTCAGTATGCTTGGAGCCGCCTGGGCTGGCGGATTTTCCGCAGACAGCCTGGACGCTCACGAAGGGCACTTCAAATCCAAAGGGCACGCCGGCGCAACGGTGGTTCCGGCGTTGCTGGCCCTGGCCGACGCATTGCACCACAACGGCCAGGAGATCAGCGGGCACGAACTTCTTTCGGTGCTGTGCATTGGCTATGAAACCGCGCTGCGCGCTGGCACTGCATTGATGGCAACCTCACCCACCTACCACGCTTCTGGTGGTTTTTCCGCCATGGGGGTGGTGTGTGCTGGCGCACGATTGCTTGAGTTCGATGAGCCGACCTTTCGGCACGCATTGGGCATTGCCGAGTATTTCAGCGCACGCTGCCCAATGATGCGTGTGGTGCTGGCACCGACCATGTTGCGCGATGCACATGGAGCAGGCGCTTACGTTGGCTTGAATGCACTGTTGATGGCGCAGGCAGGCATGACCGGTGCCCCTGCGGATATCGTGGAAGACCCAAGTGTCGCGCCGCACTGGGCGGATATAGGAAACCGCTGGGAAATCGATAGCCAGTACTTCAAACCATGGCCCGTATGCCGATGGGCACAACCCGCCTTGACGGCAATGCTTGAATTACAGCGCCAGCATCCCGAAGTGAGCGCGAGCACCCTTGAAACAATTCGCGTGGAAACGTTCTTCGAATCGATGTGCCTGCAGGGCCATACCCCACGTAACGCAGATGAAGCCCAATACGCGTTGGCGTTTCCGCTGGCAGCGCTGATTGTGCGAGGCAAGCTGGGGCCTGATGAAATCACGGGGGGCTCAATCACCGCCCCCGATATTCTCTCGCTGAGTTCACGCATCGAGATTGTCGAAGCGGCGGATATTTCCGCGCGTTTCCCGGATGAAATTCTTTCCAGACTTACCCTTACCTTGAAAGACGGTACGATCATCGTCAGCCCTGTGACAGCGGCAAAAGGTGATCCGCACACCGCGATGACGGCCGCTGAGCTGGATGGAAAATTCGACCTGTTCAGTAGCCATCTTGGAGTTGAACGAAGCCTTGCGGTGAAGCACGCGATTCATTCATTGGGTCAGGCGCACTCAGCCATTACGACGCTGGAGCCTATATTTTCAAGCGTTACGCATTCCGAGGAAGCGGCTGATCGATAACCTGGAATTATTGATTGCCCCTACGAAATGTCGTTTGCGGGCGTCGCGACAGCCCCCTAGGCTGTCATCTATCTAAAAAGGCCGTGAAGTTATTGCACCGCCATTAAGCAGGCAACCGATGCCGAACTTTTAGAGCACTATAAAAGTCACCGTTAAAGGTGAGCGCTCACGTTATTTATCCTGGGAGGATAAGATGGATAATAAAGAAACCGTGTTTGACCTGATTGCCCAACGTAAACCATGGCACTCACTCCCGGGAAAGCTCTATAGCAGCGAAAGCGTCTATCGCCAGGACCTTGAGCAAATTTGGCACAAAGACTGGATCTTCGCCGGACACACGTTTGAACTGGAAAAGCCCGGTCAGTACTTGACGCTGCAAGTGGGTGACTACCCGGTGGCCGTGGTACGCGGCAAGGACGGCCAGGTGCGAGCATTTCACAATGCTTGCCGTCACCGTGGCGCCAAGATTTGTGAAGCCGACCATGGCAAAGTCGCCAAAATGGTGTGCCCTTACCACAAGTGGACCTACGAGCTGGACGGCAACCTGCTATTCGCCGGGAACATGGGGCAGGATTTCGACAAATCCGAATACAACCTCAAAAGCGTTCACTGCGAAATCGTGAACACCTTTATTTATGTGTGTGTCGCGAGCAAAGCACCGGATTTCGAACACTTCCGTACCGCCGTGACCCCTTTTGTCGCCCCGCATAACCTCGATGACTGCAAAGTGGCCTTTGAGTCCAATATCGTCGAGAAAGGCAATTGGAAACTGGTCTTCGAAAATAACCGTGAGTGCTACCACTGCGACGGATCTCACCCCGAGCTGCTGCAATCGTTCGTGGACAACCTTTCCGTGGGCGGCACCAGCGGCGACGACGACCCCGAGCTTTCCGCTTACTGGAACAAATGCGAAAAAGCCGGCTTGCCGAGCCGCTTGGTGATGGACATCAAAGGCCAGTTCCGCATGACCCGCATCCCATTGTCCAAGGGCGCGGTGAGCTACACCATGGACGGCAAGCCCGCGGTGACCAGCCGCCTGGATACCACCGGCGAAGCGGATATCGGCGCACTGCTGTACTTCAACTATCCGTCGACGTGGAACCACTTCCTGGGGGACCACGCTCTGAGCTTCCGCGTGCTCCCCATCAGCGCGACGGAAACCTTGGTGACCACCAAGTGGTTGGTGCTCAAAACTGCCGTAGAAGGCGTGGACTACGACATTGATCGGCTGACAAAGGTATGGATCGCGACCAACGATCAGGACCGCACTCTGGTAGAAGGCACGCAGCGTGGTGTGACTTCACCCTCTTATGAGCCAGGCCCGTATTCCGAGACCGCAGAGACCGGTGTCTGCCAATTCGATGATTGGTATTGCGCCACCATGATGGAAAGGATCAAGGGGCCTATCCCCTTGAAGTCTGTCGGATAAGAACGATGCCTGATGGGTAAGCCTTTCAATACAGTCGTGCATTGAAAGGCTTACGCCTTAGCAACTTGCCCCTTCCTCCTTCCATGCCTCAGCGCAGTCGCTGCCAGGCCTTTCTTCGTGTGCCTGTTTGGGTGATTCAAATGACTACGTCATCGTTAGCGATCAACGCCAATTACGGCGAACGGATGTCAACCCGTATTGCTTTCCTGATCGCAGGGCTTGTCATGTCGGCATGGGCGCCCTTAGTGCCGCTTGCCAAGGCGCGCACGGGGTTGGACGAAAGCGGGTTGGGGCTTTTGCTGTTGGGCCTGGGCGTGGGGTCGATTGTTGCCATGCCGTTTGCCGGGCACCTCACCGCACGTTACGGCTGCCGCCCAGTCATTGTGTGTTCCACTGCGACTTTATGTGTATTGCTTGTACTGTTGAGCAGCCTCAGTTGGCTGCCGGGCCTGGCATTGGCCGTAGTGCTGTTTGGCGCGGCTATGGGCATGCTGGATTGCGCGATGAACATTCAGTCCATCATTGTGGAAAAAAACAGTGGCGAGGCACTTCAGTCGGGGTTCCATGGCCTGTACAGCGTCGGAGGCATTCTGGGTGCCGGCGCGTTGACTGCATTGTTGAGCATGGGATTAGAACCGGTGTTTTCTGTGCTGTGCGTCGTCATCGTGGTAATGGGGTGCCTGTATAAAGCGATTCCAAGTTTATTGACCTATGGAACCGAAAAAGACGGCCCGATCTTTGCAATCCCAAAAGGCATTGTCTTTTTACTGGGCGCGCTGTGCTTCATCGTTTTTTTAACCGAAGGCGCAGTACTGGACTGGGGTGCTGTCTTTCTCGTATCCAGCCGGAACATGGAGCCCACCTTGGCCGGCTTGGGTTATGCCAGTTTTGCGGCGGCGATGACCCTGGGACGGCTGACAGGGGATGCCCTCGTACGCAGATTCGGCGGCGTGCTCGTGGTGGCTTATGGCGCAATGATTGCTGCCACCGGCATGCTCGTATCGCTTGGATTCGAGGGCTGGCCCGCCTCGTTACTGGGATATGCATTGCTCGGCGCAGGATGCTCGAACATTGTTCCCGTGCTGTTTACCGCAACCGGAAAACAGGACCGCATGCCCCAAAGAGTCGCCATACCGGCGGTTATCTCCATGGGCTATGCAGGAATTTTGATAGGCCCGGCGGTGATCGGTTTCGTTGCCCATATGAGCAGTCTTTCATTTGCGTTAGGGGGCCTGGTGTTTCTTCTACTATTTGTGAGCGCTGCCGCGCACTGTCTGCGCGTGTGATCCATCATCAACCAACTGAACGTTGAAGTAGAAATACTCCGATAGCCCCTGTCTTGCGTCCCCCATAGACAGCCGGAATGTATAACACCTGGTTACCAATGTAGGAAAAAGACGAAGGATAAGTCGTCTATTTGGTCTTTACAGTGCACCAACTGGCGAATAAGAATGAACACTCACTCACGCCACCACCCTGATTCATTCAACCTGAAAAATAATTTTCCGGAGAATACAGTATGGCCAGCGAAAATAACGCCACGAGAACTTCCGACGCCTATTGTGCGACATCGGTCAATCGCGCCCTGAACTTCAATCGCGACTACTTTCGCCTCAGGGATTACTATGAGACATGGTCTACTGATTACGACAACGATGTGTCAGAAGAGAACTATTGTGGCCCACTCGTGATCAGCGACCTGCTGACATCGCTGCTTGGCAACGCAGACACAAACAACAAACAACCTCGTAGCGCTTTGCGCATCATGGATGCCTGTTGCGGGACCGGATTGGTGGGGAAAGAACTGACCCAGCGAGGTTTTAGCAACATAGAAGGATGCGACCTATCACCGGCGATGACACAGTTGGCGCGTCAGACTCAGGCGTATGGGGCGCTCTACGGCGGCGTGGATCTGACCGAACACAACACGTTGATTGCGGACAACAGGTATGACGTAACCTTGTGCTGCGGTGCGTTCATCGAAGGCCACCTGCCCATAGAAGCCATTCACGAACTTATTCGCATGACCTCCCCCGGCGGACTTTTATTGTTTAGCACGCGCTGCACGTTTTATGCAGCAGAAAACTTCGCGGACCTGTTGGACAGTTTAGTCGCGGCCAAAAAACTATCCTCTCTACCGTCACTTATGAACGCTCCTTATTTAGATGAGGTACATGCTCACTACCTGGCATTTAGAATTGCCCGATAAGGAGACTGCAGCATGGAAGCCTTAAATCGCATTTCACTTGAAATGCTTGAGTCTATTGATACGCCGCGCGAAGTACGCCGTCTACGTGAAACCTGTATTAAGGACGGTTTTTTTTATTTAACCGATCACGGTATAAGTCCGTCGTTTATCGATCAGGCATTTACTGCGGCGCGACAATTCTTCGAACTGCCGCTGGAGATCAAGAATCAGTTCTCCCAAGACCACCAACAGGTCAGCCCCAAAACTTGTCGGGGTTATGTACATACCTTTGGCGAAACGTTGCACGCGCCTACGGGCCCCGATTGTAAACAGCACTTCGACATGGGAAGGGAGGCCGCCCTGTGTGAAAAACCCTTCACCGGTCCGAACCTGCTCCCAGACGAGCAAACAGCTCCCGCGTTTGCCAAGGCAATGTTGGCCCTGCAGGATCAAGTCATGCACCGCGTGGTGCCTGGATTATTACACGGGCTGGCGCTTGCACTGGGGTTGAACAAGCTATTTTTCGAGCCCTTCTTTTCTGATCCGGTGCTGATCCAGCGCGCCCTGTACTACCCACCCCAGCGCAGTGGCGCGGGCAAACACACGGACAACGGCATATTCACCTTGCTTTTCCAAGAGGCCGGTGATGCCTGCGCGCTACGCGCTTTTTCCCGAGGACGTTGGATCGACGTACCGCCTCGGGGACACGAAGTGGTGATCAACCTGGGGGACATGCTGATGAAGTGGAGTAACGGCCTGTTTACCAGTACACCGCACCAAGTCATTCACCGTGCGGACAACGCCCGTGTATCGCTGCCGTTTTTTGTGTACCCGAATGTGGACGCCAGGTTCAACCCTCTGGGCAGCGACCAGGTCTTGTCGTGCCAGCAAGTCATGCTTGAAAACTTCAACTCAATCTGGGTAACCGGCCAGGGTGCCGGCAGGGCCCGCGAACTCGCATGATTACACCCTCAAGAGGAATCGATATGCAAGCTGCCAAGCCGAAAGTCGGCTTTATCGGTACCGGTAATATGGGCCGTCCATTGATAGAGCGCCTGCTGAACGCGGGGTACGAGGTCCAGGTGCATGATATCGACCCCGCACGTGCGGGCCCGGTGATCGAGTTGGGCGCCGTGTGGAAAGACACGCCTGCGCTGTGCGCCTACACATGCCAGATCGTGGTGACCTGCCTGCCGCTACCGCACCATGTACTGGAAAACATGACCGGCGAGCACGGAGCCCTGGCAGGCATGGCGGAAGGTACGGTGTGGATCGACACATCCACCACCGATTACCACAACACCCGTCATATCGCTGAATTAGCCTGGCAAAAAAATATATTCAGCCTGGAAGCGCCCGTCAGCAACCTGTCACATATGGGCGTGGATTTCGCCAACGTGTGCTTCTACATCGGCGGGGATGAGCGCGGCTATCGATTGAGCCAGACCACGCTCGACACCATGGGCCGCAAGTCTTTCTACGTTGGAGAGATCGGCGCCGGCCAATCGGTCAAGTTGCTCACCAACCTGCTGTTCTACACCGCCACCGTGGTATGGGCCGAGTTACTGGTCATGGCCAGGGCCCACGATATTCCGCTGCACTGGCTCTGGGACTACGTGAAAGTCTCGCGGGGAAACTGCTTTGTCAGCAACCAGTTGACCCCGTTCATATTCGACGCTAGCTACGATCATTCCTGTACGTTGGAGATCACCGTCAAGGACACGAGTCTCACTGAGGCACTGGCCGATGAACTGGGGGTGGCAATGCCGCTGGGACGCATCGTCGCCCAGCGCTATCACCAGGCGGGAACGCTGTTCGACAGCCAGGACAATCATGTAAAAGTGGTGGCCTTGAGTGAGCGGGAAAACGATCTATCCCTCACCCTGCCCGATTTTCATGCACCTTCGCCCTATGGCGCCAACCGCGACTATTGCCACAGCGGCGAAGTGATTGAGGACCCCATGGGCCGTATCACACCAGCCCTCACACCGAAGTTTCATTCAGGCCTGGTATTCACCGACAATAGCAAGATCAAGCTGGCCTCGCACCTAGTGGAGTTCTTGGCCTGCATCAACAAGGTCATCCTCGACGAGGCCTGGCAAATCGGCCGCGCAATCGGTCTTGCGGACGCGCTGATCGAGCAGGTGGTGAACTGGAGTTGCGGCCCCAGTTGGGTTGCCGAACACCTGGATAGCTATGAACCGTGCCTGGACAGTATCGCAGCGGTTGGCGAGCTCCAGCAGGCGCTGCGACTGCCCGTCATCGAGCAAATTTTTCACCAGTCGATTCTGGGCTTTCCCTCCCCTGCCCGCGCAGTCGGGCCGGCATTGCGACAGGGAACGGTCGCACCATGAAAATTACTTCTATCAAGGTCTATCAACTGGATATACCGCTCAAGAATAAATACAGCCTCAGCGGCGGACGACTGCACTATGACTCACTCGACTCCACCATCGTCCTGGTCTTCACGGACAGCGGCTTGGTGGGCGTCGGCGAGAGTTGCCCATGGGGCGCCACTTACTTGCCGGCCTACGCTAAAGGCGTGCGGGCCGGCATCGAGGAATTAGCGCCGCACCTGCTGGGTGAAAATCCACTGCACCTGGATCAGATCAATGCACGCATGGACGTGATGCTACCGGGTCACCCCTATGTGAAAGCTGCAATCGACCTGGCATGCTGGGACATCCTCGGCAAACACTGCCAGCTGCCGGTATATACATTGCTTGGTGGACGGTTCCAGGCGTCGATCGCCTTGCAAAGCAGCATCCCCACCGATGATACAGAGCAGATGACGACCCACTTGGCCCTCGCCCGCAGCGAAGGTTATCGCACCCACTCCTGCAAGGTCGGCATCGGGGTGGAGGAGGATGTGGCTCAAATCCGGCGCCTGCTCGATCAGCGCCTGCCCGGGGAGGTCATCACTTTCGATGTCAATCGTGCCTGGACGGTTTCGGAGGCCGTCGCTGTGATGAACAGCGTGGAAGACCCCACAGTGTGCTTTGAACAGCCCTGCGAATCCTTGGAGCAATGTCGAGCGGTGCGGGAACTGACACGCAACCCGATCATTCTGGATGAGTCCATTGTGACCCTTGGCGACCTGGTACAAGGCCAGCGCCAGAACATCGCCCAACTGATCGGGTTAAAGATTGGCCGCGTCGGAGGCCTGACCAAAGCCCGACAGCTTCGGGACTTCTGCATCTACCACGGCATCCGGATGAATATTGAAGACGTTGGCGGCACCCAGGTCAGTGACAGCGCCGTGATGCATCTAGCGGCCTCGACCCCTGGCCGCCTGCATCGTGCCAGCTGGAATTGCTGCCGACACCATGAGATGCGTGTGGCCGAGGTGGATTTTGAAATCAGCCAAGGCCGTGCCTACCTGCGTGACCGCCCAGGCCTGGGGCTGACGCTTGACTCCCGGCAGTTCGAGCACCCCGTCGCCCAATACGGATAAATTTCACTGTCCTTCCAACTGATCCATGGAGGTTCCATGACCAGCGCCCCTGCTCCGTTGCACCTGGCTCGCGGGTTCGACATCGACCCTTTTGCGTCTTTTACCTTGCCCAGCGAACATTACATCGACAGCCAGCTGTTCGACCGGGAAATGGAAGCGGTGTTTGCGCGTACCTGGCAATACGTCTGCCACGTCTCCGCGCTTCCCAATGCGGGTGACTACCGAGTGCGTGACCTCGGTCGGCGAAGTGCCCTGGTGGTCCGGGACAAGGACGGTACGCTGCAGGCCTTTCATAATGTTTGCCAGCATCGCGCGCATCGATTGGTCGAGGGCAGCGGCCATGTGCCTGGGTTATTGACCTGCCCGTATCATGCCTGGGCCTACAACACCCGTGGACAGTTGATCAGCGCGCGTAAATCCGAGCACCTCAAGGACTTCAGCACGGATCAGGTTCAACTCAAGCCGGTACGCCTGGAGGTGTTCTGCGGTTTCATTTTCATCAACTTCGACTGGGATGCGCGGCCCATGCAGGCCCTGCTGCCTGGGCTCGAGGCATCGATCCGAACCTTCTCGCCAGCCCCGGAAAAGCTGTTCCACGCCTACTCCAAGGAATACAGCGTGCAGTCCAACTGGAAGGTCTCTGTGGAAAATTACTCAGAGTGTTACCACTGCCCGATGTGCCATCCCACTCTCTCGACAGCGACCCTTGACCTGAAAAGTTATCACCTGGCGATCCACGAGCATTATCACGCCCATATCAGCAGCGACAGTGGCGCCAACCAGGGCTATACGATGAAGCAAGGCTCGGCCCGATCGCGCGAATTTGGCGCCTGGTACCTGTGGCCGAACTTTTGCCTGGAGGTCTATCCAGGAGGGTACATGAATGTGTTGCATCATCTGCCGGTCAGCGTGGACAAGACCCTGCAGGTGGTTGAATGGTTTTGCACGGCAGCAACGCCCTCCCGGGAAGAGCAGGAGGTCATCGACTTCGTCGCCGTGATCCGTGAAGAAGATATCCCCCTGTGCGCCAGTGTGCAGCGCGGCCTGAACAGCGACGGCTACCAGCAAGGTCGCTTTATCGTTGACCCGGCACTTGGGGCCAACAGCGAGCATGCCGTGCACGATATTCAGAAAAAAACGCTCACCGCGCTGGGACTGCTGCACACGGACCACCAGTCGTCAGTCTGCGAACGATGAACTCAACCATTCCAGCACCTGGCGAGCCGACAGGTTCAGGGTTTCATTACGCCATCTGTACACGCTCAGGGCTTCAGGGAGGTGTATGGATTCGGAAAAAGGCCTTACCAGATCACCACTGGCGAGCATCTTTTCACTGGTTCGACGCCACCCAAGGGCAAAACCCAGGCCTTCGACACACGCCTGCATCATGACCGGATAACTGTCATAGAACTTGCCCTTGAGTTCTCCGGGCCTGATATGAAACTCCCCCAGCCAGTCGCTCCAGGTGCTCCAGTACTGAGGCGTAGCGACGTGATGCAGCAAAGGCAGATCCACCAAGGTTCGCAAGGTCAGAGGGTGATCGCCCAACGAGGCCAGGTAGCCGGGACTGCACACCGGAAACACGTCATCACTCAAGGTCAACAGCCGGGTGTGATCACCGGATGGGCGACCCGAGGTTTGGATGGCTATATCGAATTTTTCCGCGGTTTCGGTAATAGGTTGGATGGATGCATTAAGGCGAACTTCCAGGTCAGGGTACTTCCTGTGCAAATGCGTGATATTTGGCATCAACCAGTAAAAGGCTTCGCACAATTGAACCTCTAGGACGATTTCACTGTTATCTCGCCCTGACTTCAAGTCTTCGGCGCGTGAAGCAATGCCCAAGAACGCTGTGCGCACCGCGTCGCGAAACTCTGCGCCCGCCTCGGTTAGAAATACGGCGCGATTTCTACGCGTAAATAACGCGACGCCAAGGAATTCTTCCAGGGATCGTATCTGTTTACTGATTGCAGCCTGGGTGAGATGCAACTCATCCGAGGCTTTGGAAAAACTTTCCAGACGCGCCGCGGCTTCAAAGGGAACCAGGCTGGAAAGTGGGGGCAGTGAGCGTTTGAAGTTATCCATAATTTTCATTCCTCCTGCGTAACCATAAGTCACTTTAAATGCAATACGAGCTCAACCAAAATCCTCCAGGTCGATCACATCAGGACCCATCATGTCTGCAACCACAAC
This sequence comes from Pseudomonas sp. R4-35-07, assembly GCF_003852235.1. NCBI lineage: Bacteria > Pseudomonadati > Pseudomonadota > Gammaproteobacteria > Pseudomonadales > Pseudomonadaceae > Pseudomonas > Pseudomonas sp. R4-35-07. The sequence continues at coordinate 2,944,997 of NZ_CP027732.1, read as the reverse complement.
CGTTACCGCCGCTGAAAACCGACAAAGCATACTCATCGTCGTAGGTTCGGTGTTCCTGTTGTCAGTTTCAGATGCTCTTATCAAGGCCACCAGCGCCGAGACATCGATGTGGCAGCTCTACGTGATTCGTTCGGTACTGGCCATTGGCATGCTCGTCGCCTTGCTGATGTACCGCCGCGGCACAACGCAGCAAAGGCCGCTTTCCCCTTTGTGGATAGGTGCAAGAAGCCTGCTGCTTGCCCTGATGTGGATTGCCTTTTACAGCGCACTGCCCTTCATCAGCCTGACCATAGCCGCATTGGCAATCTATACGACACCTTTGTTTATCGCTTTGTTCTCGGCAGTCACCCTGGACGAGCATGTCACACCGCGCAAATGGGTGGCCATTCTGGTGGGGTTCGCCGGGGTGCTGGTCACACTCGCACCGAGTCAGGCTGACTTCAACCTATGGACACTGCTGCCCGTGCTCGCTGCGATTTTATATGCCCTCGCAGCGGTCGTGACCAAGGGCAAGTGCGCCAATGAGGCGCCCATGCACCTGGCCCTGGCGCTGAATATCGTCCTGTTGTTGATGGGAATGGTCGGCAGCATTGTCGTCGCACAGACTGGCCCTCTCCTGCCGGCCAACGAGGGCCTGCGATTTCTGGTGGGCGACTGGTCGCCCATGGCGATCGGCGACTGGGGCGTGATGGTGGTGCTGGCGATTCTGATGGTACTGGTCAGTACCGGCATCGCCCGGGCCTATCAAATCGGCGAGACCTCGATCATCGGCGCATTCGATTACACCTACCTGATTTTCGCGATTGCCTGGGGGGCGTTGCTGTTCAATGAAGTGCTCAATGGCCGGACCGCGGCCGGTCTGGCCCTTATCCTGATTTCAGGCTTCATCCTGCTGAACAAGCCCACTGCTACGCGCTGAACGCTTCACATGCACAGGCCTTAACAAGGAGCTGTTTATGCTGACGTCATTTGATTCCTTGCCCAATGTGATTTTGTGGGCGGTTTCCCGCAGCCGCTCTACCGCTTTCGAGCGGGCCGTGATGCAGCATCCGGGCGTCAGGGTGTTGCACGAAAGGCTCTCCGAACCCTTTCTGGCCAAGCACTTTCCCGAAAAACATGCACTGATTGAGCACACCCGCCGGACCAATAACGGACCGCCCGGCATTACCGGTTACGCCGAGGCGATGGCGTTGCTCGGCGAACGTCCAGCACCACCGCACCGCTTGCAATTCTCCAAGGAGATCGCTTACTTCGTCGACTTCGACTCGATCGATAGCACGTGGCTGGCGCAATTCAGGCATGTGTTTCTGGTCCGCCAGCCGCAGGATGTGATGCGTTCGCTGTATCGCGTCAGCCAGAGCGGTAGCACCACCTATTTCGATGCGGATGAATCCGGCTTCGATGAGCTGGCTCGTATCCATGAGCGGGTGCTCGAACAGTGTGATGCCAGTCAGGTGCTGTACCTGGACAGTGATGAGGACCTGATGGGTGATACGCGAGGCACGCTGGCGCGCTTTTGTGATTTCGCCGGTATCGACTTTTCGCCTCGCTTGTTGAGCTGGGCACCGGAAAAGGTCGAACAGTGGCAATTTTTCCAAGGCTGGCATGACGATGCCGAGCGCTCGTGCGGTTTCGCCCAAGTCGCGCACCCCGAAATCACGTTTCCGGATGCCGTCGAATCCACGGCACGGGACAAGCAACCCCTCTACAGGTTTTTCCATCTGGCAGCTGCCTGGCAGCGCGTGCCCCCCACGAAGGATCACCTTGCCTGCCTTCATGAACCGGCGCAGGCACATCTGCGCGTGTTGTTGCTGGCATCGACGAGGCAGCAGCTTCTGCGTGCGTTGCAATGGGCAGCGCAATTGCCTGGCGACTATGCCGTTTGGCTATGGAGCAGCCCCACAGCCTGCCATTTCGACGCAATCATCCGCGAGATTGAGCAGTTGCAGGACCTGCCTCTGGTGACGCTGACGACCTCTGAAGACCCGGTGTCGCTCGAGTTCGTAGGCCGTCTGAGTCATCGCCAGCTGTGCCTGATCTGCCCCGACAGCCCATATGCACGCCACACCGGGGTCAAGCTGATCATTGTCGATCGAGATAACCCGGCGATGAATGAAGTCAGCCCACAGATTTCTCAGTACCAGCGGGCGGCAGCTCAACACAGTCGCGAGCAGCAGATCACGACCCAGCGTCTCAACGCCCCGGCCGATGCAACAACGCCCTCCTGGCACACGCATCTGCGTCAGTTGCTGCGCGATGCCCCAGACAGCACGGTCGCCGCCAGCCCCCAACGAAGCCTGAGCGCCCGCGATCTGAGTGACCAGGCCCGCAAGCTGGCTGAGCGACTTTTGCACAGTTGCCCCCACGGCGGCTGGGTGGCTATCCGCCTGGACAAAGACCTGCGCACGCTGGTGACCATGACCGCCTGCAGCCTGCTGCGCTGGCCCTACCTGGACATCCCGCAATGGTACGGCCCCGACGCCACTGCGAACGTCCTGGCGAAACTCGATCCAGTGGTCGTGGTGGGCGATACACTGACTCTCCAGTCCCTGGCAGGCCGTTATCGCACGCTGCTGCTGGACCGCCTGCCGGAGCGCTGCGACGCTGCGCCAGAGGTTCGACCGCAGCCATTCGGTGATGTGGCCTATGGCTTGCTGACCTCTGGTACGACGGGTATGGCAAAGGTCGTCACAATTGGCGAACACGCTCGCCTCGATTCACTCGCCTTCTGGCGTCAGCATTTGCGTCCCGGGGATCGCATCGGCCTCAATGCGTGGATGACCGGCTATGTCTACTACCCCATCTTCAGCGGCGCGGTGGCCTGCCTGATTCCGGACGCCATGATGCTGGATCCCCACGCTCTCACAGGTTTTATCCAAAGCAGTCGTCTCTCTCAATTGATGATCACCCCCAGTCTCGTGGCCGGCCTGCTGCAAAACGAACAGGCATTCCAGCAGGCGTTTGCCAGTGTGCATACTCTGTGGCTGAGCGGCGAGCCGCTACCCGACGCGATTCGCGAACAACTCACGCGTTGGCTGCCCCACTGTAAGGTGCTCGATCTGTATGGCTCGAACGAAGCCGGGGACGTGGCCCTGGTCGGCCCGCAAGGCCGCTTGCACTTCACCCCCGGCACCGAAGCCTTCGTGCTGGACTCGACACTTGAATGCGTTCGCCTGGGCAGCCCTGGCGAACTCTACGTGCACACCCAGGGACTCACGCTGGGTTATCTGAAGGACGATACGGCCGACCAGGCGGCCTTCGTATCCAATCCGCTGGCGCCAACCCACCCGGACCTGGCCCGGCGGCTGCTGCGCACCGGTGATAGGGTGCAACTCACCGAAAGCGGAAATATCCACCTGCTGGGCCGCAGCAGCACGCATCTGAAATTGCGCGGGTTCAAGGTATTCTGCACCGATGTGGAACGCATCCTGATTGCTCATCCCGAAGTACGCACGGCCTTGGTCACCACGCGCGGCGACGGGCTTGACCTGCAACTGGTGGCCTTTATCGCCCCAGCGGATGCCGAACACCCGCCCCATGCCAGCACGCTGCGGCAATGGGCGAGTCAACACTTGCCGGCCTTCAGCGTTCCGGTGGCCTACTTCCTGACCCCATCGATCCCGGCCGGTGCCAGTCAGAAGCGCCTGGGTTCGCACATACTGCTGCAACTGCCACTGGTCCCTCTGCCAGATGACGAACCGCCGCTCACGCCCCTGCAATCCCGGGTTGCTGCCTTATGGGGCGACTGCCTGAACCTTCAGGGTGTGACCCTGGGCCCCGACAGTGACTTCCTCGACATGGGTGGCAGCCTGTTGCTGTTGGAATTGATAAACCTGATCAACCGGACTTTCCGTTTCGATCTCTCCGTTGCCGACATCACCCGCGACGCTACCCTGGCGGGCATTACGCAGCTGATCGCGCTTGAGCTTCAAGGCGAGCCCGTCAAGGAGGCCCCCTTCTCTGTCGAAGCCGAAACCGAGCTTTACCTGGCCAGGCTGCAAGCGCCTGTTACGCATGTGCCTCAACGCGAGGCACGGCGCACGATACTGGTTACAGGGGCCACGGGGTACCTGGGGCGAATGATCGTGCGCCACCTGCAACAGGCCGTGGGAGTGGAACGCATTCTATGCCTGGTGCGGGCCGAAAACCCGGCTCACGCACAGCAGCGGGTTGCGGATCTTGGGTCAGTGGAGGCTGTAGTTGCGGACTTGGGCCAACCCCGGCTAGGCCTGTCACCCGAGGATTACCGTCGATTGTCTTCGGAGGTCGACTGCATCATTCATTGTGGTGCCGAGGTCAACTGGCTCAAGCGTTATGAACGCCTGGCCGAGACTAACGTAGGCGGCGTTCTGGAAGTGCTGCATCTGGCTGCCCTTGGCGGTGCCGGCGTTGTCATCGCCTCGACCTTGCCCGAAACGGTTCCGACCACCGGCTACAACCGAGCCAAGCTGGTTGCCGAAAGCGTAGCGATAAGGTTCCGTGAACAGACCGGCATAGATCTGCACATCCTGAGATGCGGGGACATCAGCGCTCCCCTTGAGGCCAATGCCTGCGACCGCATCAACCCCGACGACTATGTCGGACTGATGATTCGTAGCTGTGTTGCTCTCAAGGCCTGGCCGGCGCAAAGCGACTGGTCGCTGAATCTCACGCCGGTGGATCATGTCGCACGGATCTTCGTGCACTGTGCCCTCGGCGGATCGATGACGCAATCGACGTCAATCCATCACCTTTACAACCCAGAAAACACCCGCTGGGAACAGATCTGCAGTTGGATCCAGACGCTCTTGGGGGCGGACCGGTTCACGGCACTCCCCCTCGCTCAATGGCGCGTCAGACTCGAAGCCCAGGCACCTGGCAACGCCGTGCTACAGCGCACGTTGCTGATCCTTCCAATGATCATCGAAGACTTCAAACACTTCAGCCACCCGGCCCCGTTGCAAGTCGCGCAGCTGGAATGCCCGGTGATCGATGCCGAATGGACGCAGCAGTACCTCACCGCACTCAACCTGGACACAGGAGAGACCCCATGACACAGACTACCACCGGATGGGCGGCCCATAGCCCAGGCTCGCCATTGGAGCCCTTTACGTACCCCCGCCTGGACCCGGGTCCCAATGAAGTCGAGATCCGGGTCACCCATTGCGGCGCCTGCACGAGCGACCTGCATTTGATCGAAGGAAACTGGGGCGAAGCCTCCCAATACCCGCAAGTGTGTGGTCATGAGGTGGTCGGAAAAGTAGTCCGCAGCGGGTCCTCGGTAACGGGGCTCGCCGCGGGGCAACGTGTCGGCGTCGGCTGGTACAAGGGGGCATGCCTTGCGTGCGAGTGGTGCCTGAAGGGTGAAGAGCAGCATTGTCCAAAGGTAGTGCCTACGTGCAGCAATGGGCAGCGAGGTGGCTTCGCGGACTTTTTGACCTGTGACGCAAAGTTCGTATTCGCCATTCCCGATGCCCTGCCCTCAGCCATGGCGGCGCCGTTGTTTTGCGCGGGACAGACGGTGTTTACCGCACTGCTGCGTGGCACCCGTCCGGACATGCGGGTCGGCGTGCTAGGGATCGGCGGGTTGGGTCACCTGGCCATCCAGTTCGCCGCCAAGTTCGGGTGCACCGTGACCGCGCTGTCGAGCTCTGAGGACAAGAAATCCCAAGCCATGGAATTGGGTGCCAGCCACTTCTGCACCCTGGACCCGCACACGCTGAAAGCCCAGGAAAACACCCTGGATTTCCTGTTGGTGACGGCCTCCAACGATCAGGACTGGGCGAGCGCCATCGCCTTGCTGCGGCCGCGCGGCACCCTATGCTTTGCAGGTATGCCCAACCCGGTCACCTTGGACATCGCAGCCATGATGTACAAAACCCTGACGGTTTCCACTGCCAATGTTGGCGGGCGTCACGACATGCTGCAAATGTTGGCGTTTGCCAGCGAGCACCACGTCTGGCCCCTGGTCGAAACATTTCCGGCGACAGGAATCAATCAGGCCTTGGATGCACTGCGCAACAATCAGGTGCGTTATCGCGCCGTCGTTGAGTTCTGACCCACACAAATTCCACGGAGATACCTCATGTCTTCTTCGCTGGCACTACCGCCAACCCTCCCAGTGCACTCGGACCTGGTCCCGCACCCCTTCGAGATCGGGCGTCAGGAACATTCCGATCTGAAGGGCCACCGTTCGCTCCTGTTGTGGTTCACCGGCATGTCCGGCGCGGGCAAGTCGTGCATCGCCAACCGGGTCCAGGCCAACCTGCACGAGCACCAGCTGCACACGTGCCTGCTGGACGGTGACCGGCTTCGTCAGGGCCTGACCGCCGACCTGGGCTTTGTCGATGACGATCGCAAGGAAAACATCAGGCGTACCGCCGAGGTGGGCAAACTGATGGTGGATGCGGGCGTGATCACCTTGGTGTGCCTGATCTCACCGTTCGAACAAGAGCGTCGCATGGCCAGAGCTCTCTTCGCCCCCGACGATTTCATCGAGATATTCATTGATGCGCCGCTGGCAGTCCTGGAGCGACGCGACCCCAAAGGGCTGTACGCCAAGGCGCGTAGGGGCCTGATCAAGAATTTCACCGGTATCGACTCTCCCTATGAACGGCCCCTATCCCCCGACATCTTGATCGATAGCGCAACGACCTCTGTCGAGCAGGCCGCGCGCACCATCGAAGCATTCCTGCACAACCGTCGGTGCTGGAACTAACCGTTACATTCATATGGGGCAACCATTATGAAGACGCTCGTTATCGTCGGTGCTGGCTTCAGCGGTGTGGTCACTGCGGCACAGATCCTGCGTAGCGCAGGCACCAAACTGCGCATAATACTGGTCAATCGTACGCGGGCCATGGCACGAGGGCTGGCCTACGGCACCAGCAGCCCCCTCCACCTATTGAACGCCAACGTGGGGAAAATGAGTGCGCTGGATGATGAACCAGAAGATTTTTTGAGGTTCTGCAGAAGCCGGCACCTCAACGCTGAGTCTACTTCGTACGTCACTCGCAACCTTTATGGCGACTACTTGAACGATGTGCTCGACGGCGCTGAACGCTTAAACCCTGGCGCGCAGTTGTCACGGATTGTCGCGGAAGTCATACAGGTGCAACCCTGCGGTGACGGCGCCCGGCTCAAGCTGTCGGATGGATGTACCCTCGAGGCGGATCATGTGATCCTCGCCTTTGGCAACTTCCCTCCCGCCGACTGCTGCAATTTGAACAAGACCCTACGTCCGCAGACCTACGCGCATGATCCCTGGAGTCCTCCTCTATGTCTGGCGTCCGATCCAGACGCCGCAGTGCTGTTGATCGGCTCCGGCTTGACAGCGGTCGACATGGCACTGCAACTGCTTCAAAAAGGCCATCGCGGCCCAATCCATTTACTCTCTCGGCGCGGGCTCTTGCCCCTTGGACACTCAACGGAGGTTATTGCCCCCCTTTGCGCCCCTGTGCACCTGGGGCGCGGCTCACCTCGACAGCTGATGGCGACACTGCGCAAGCGGGTCAAGGAACATCAGCGCCGAGGAGGCGATTGGCGAGCCGTGATCGACAGCTTGCGTCCGTGGGTACAAAAACTCTGGTGCGCGATGGATACCACGCAGCAGCGACAATTTCTACGGCATGTCCAACCTTGGTGGGACGTCCATCGTCATCGTTTGGCGCCTGCCACTTTCGAACACTTTCGAGATCATCTGGAAAGTGGACAGCTGGCCATTCATGCCGGCAGGTTGACCAATGTGGCGCTGCTGGGCAAAGGCTTGATTGTGGGCTTTAAACGGCGCAGCGACCAGGCAACTGTATCGCTCAGGGTCAGCAACATCATCAATTGCACCGGGCCCAACCTTGACATCCAGCGAGTCGATACCTCCCTGGTCAACAACTTGCTGGAGCAAGGGCTTCTCAGCGCTGCCCCTTGTGGCTTCGGGATACTTGTGGACGACCAATTGCGCGTGTTGGATCAGCAGCATCAGCCGATCCCTTGGCTTAGCTACGTGGGGCCCATGCTCAAGGCGCAGTATTGGGAAGCCACCGCCGTCCCTGAGCTTCGGCGCTTTTCGTTCAAGTTAGCCACGCGCATGACCACCCTGCTGACAGATGCACCGGCTGGCGGTGGGCAGAATTCCAGGTTGCGTGTGACGCCTCAAGGCGAGCCAGGTGTTGCCGCTGACCTGAAACGCACTCCGCATGCTGCTGGGTGAACAAAAGTCCAAAAAACCTTTATTAACATAAAGTTATGGCTAAATTTAGTTCAGCCCCGTCCGTCCAGTTCCACTGGATTCCAGAGCCCATGGGGGCAAAATTTTCCTTCTCTGGGCAGGCTGGCACAGCGCGTAATCCATTTTTCCACTGTTCATCACTGACTCAGCGAAGCATCAATGGGGATATCCAGGGTAAACGTGGCGCCTTGTCCGGCGCCGTCGCTGTGTACAGTCAAGCGGCCACCCATTTCCTGCGCAGCCAGTGCACAGCTGTGCAGGCCGAAGCCGTGGCCCTCCTTGCGTGTGGTGAAGCCATGCGAAAAGATCCGCGCCAGGTGCTCTGGCGTAATCCCGCTGCCGTTGTCGGTCACCGAAATACGCAGCCCTGATGAGTCAACGAGGGCGGCATCGAGCGTGACGCATGGGCTGCGAACGGCCACGCCTTCCAATGCGTGCTTGGCATTGCTGATCAGGTTCACCAGAATCAGCAGCACACGGTGACGGTCCAGCGCGAGTAGAGGCACATCGGCAATTTCCTTGACCACCGTCACCCCCTGGCGCTCCAGCGAGCCGGCGCTCATGCGCAAGGCATCATCGATTAACGCGGTGACCGACACTGTCTCCACGACACTGACAGCAACGGCATAGGACTGCTGGGCAGCGACAATGGTTTTGATGTGGTCAATGCCCTTGGTGAGTTGCCCGAGCTCTTCGACAATGCCTTTTTGCTCTGCCGTCACCACCTGCGCCAGCTTGAGCAGGTAGTCGGGCAGCATCTTGCCTTTGGGGTCTTGGGTAAGAAAATCGCTCAGGTCGTTGACGTGTTCGTTCATCAATTGAGCGACCTTGCCCAGGCCATGGACTTTGGATGCGCGCAACTGATTGCTGACCAGGTCTGCCGAGACGTTCACGCTGTTGAGGACGTTGCCGACGTTGTGCAGCACAGCCGTGGCGATTTCGGCCATGCCCGCCTGGCGCGATTTGGCATGCAGTTCGCTTTGCACCTGGCTCATGCGCAGCGCCGCGCGAACGCGAGCCTTGAGCTCCAGCGGCGAGAAGGGTTTGGCGATGTAGTCATCGGCGCCACTTTCCAGCCCTGAAACGCAGGCGTCACCGCCGCCGCGGGCGGTCACCAGGATTACGGGCAAATGGGCAAAACCGGTGCTGGCCTTGATTCTGGCGGTCAGGCCGAAGCCGTCGAGCAGCGGCATCATCACATCCGAAACGACGACATCGATCGGTCGACGCTGCAGGAGCGCCCAGGCCTGCTCTCCATCCGTAGCGGTGGCGACACTGTAGTCGTCGTGCAAAAGCTCGGTGAGATAGCTGAGCATTTCCGGGCTGTCATCTACCACCAGCACTCTGGACCGCGAGGCGTGTTCCGGGTGCTGCTCCTCGCCTGCGTCTGGCGTTGGAGCGCCCTGGTGGCCGTCGTCAAAACGCAGGTGGCGCTGCTCGGTTGAGCTTGTTGTGCTCAGTGACGGCTGCTCGTACAGAGGGCCGCCTTCGGTCGCTACCCTGTCTTGCTCAGCCCCCAGTGGAAGTCGAACAAAGAAACACGAGCCCCGTCCGGGCTCGCTGTTGACGCCGACTTCGCCGCCCATCAATTCGACCAGGTCCTTGACCAGGGCCAGGCCGATGCCTGTGCCGCTGTAGTGGCGCGTGGCGGAATTATCGATCTGGGAAAAGCGCTGGAACAGCAGCGCCAGTTTGTCGGGCGCGATGCCAATCCCCGAGTCGTGCACCGCCAGTTCAAATCGCTCGCCATCGATCGGCGTCACGGCCAGGTGCACCGTGCCGCCAGCGGGCGTGAACTTGATGGCATTGCTCACCAGGTTGAGCAGGATCTTCTCGAAATGTCGGGGGTCCAGAAACACGCTGCCGAGCGCGGGGTCGATGCTGCAGGTCAAGGTGCAGCCCTTGCCCTCGGCCACCATGGCGGCATCCTCGGCCAACACCCCCACCGTTTTATTCAAATCAACCGACGTTGGACACAACTCAAACTTGCCCGCTTCAGCCTTGGAGAAATCGAGGATATCGTTCACCCGGTTCATCAGGCGCAGCGCATTGCGTTGGGCGCGCTCGATCTGCACGCGCCAGTCCACGGGCGGGGTGGCCGCCGCAGAGAGCTGCTCCAGGGGCGCGAGAATGAGGGTCAGGGGGGTGCGCAATTCGTGGCTGACCGTGGCCACGAAATCGCTCTTCGCCTGGTTGGCCGTCTCGGCCTGGTTGCGCGCGTGGATAAGTTCGACGGCTTGCGCTTCCAGCACTTCGGTCTGTTGGTGCAGCGTATCGGTCCGTTCGGCGACCATTCTCTCCAAAGAGGCCTGGACTTGCTGTCGCTCGGTTTCGGCCTCGGCCTCCAGCACCCGGATGCGCAGGGCATTCTCCTGGAACACCCGAACGGCGCGGGTCATGATACCAATCTCATCGCCGCGTCCGACGCTGGCGATCTCGGCATGCAGGTCGCCGGCCGCAAGCCGACGCATGACCGAGGCCAGAGCCACGATGGGCTGCGCGACAAATCGCGAGGTGCTCCAGGCAATGGCGCCGGCCAGCAGGATGGCGACGGTAACCGCAATGATCGTCGCAAGCATGCCGCGGTCATTGTGGACCAGGGCGTCGGAGCGCGCTTGACCCGCGAAGCGCGCAACCAACAGGCCGGCGCTGCGGGCCTCGTTGCGAACCTGGTCACGCGCGTCGCTCAAGGCGTTGCTCGCCTGATGGAACCTGGCGAATGCCGCCCGGTAGCCGGCAATCTGCTCGTTGACAGTCAGCGGCGTAGCCGTGCCTTGCAGCCCCACGGAGGAAGGAAGCACCCGAGAGAGACGGAGTAGCTCGTCCAGGAGGGTGCCGACGGCGCCGGCGATCTCGGCCGACGGTGACAGACGAAACGACAGGGTCTGCGCTTCCAGGGTCGCCACACGCTCGGCGAAACGCTTGGATAACGCCGCTGCATTGTGCAGCAAACCGGTGGCTGCCTGAATGTCGCTGGCGTCATGGGTAACGTCCCCTTCCACATTACCCAACAGCGCCTCGAGGCGCCCGGCCACATCCCCCACGGCGGAGAGATGCCGCAAAACTTCCTCTGCGCGCAGCCTGGGTGCCTCGCCAAGACGCTCTATCGCCACACTGGCAGCCGCGAGCGCCGCGGCCAACTGGTCGAGGACCTCGCTCTCCTGCGGCGTCCCCATCACCTCGCGCAACTGTTCGACCACGGGCCGGAGTGCCGCGCAGGCATTACGCACCGCAGTGGCGGCGGCCCCGTCACCGGTCACCAGCATCCTGGCCACGTTGGCGGTGATGAGCCGTTCGCCGTTGCGCAGGACATCGAGGATGCGGTGGGCACTTTCGATGTTGCTCACCCGCGCCTGGTGCTCAACGGCGCGAGCGTCGACCGCCTTCAACCCAGCGGCGATGCCCTGTTCGACGAGAGTCGTCGCCTCTCGCATCCGGCCGTAATGGGCGGTCATGTTCTCCGTTTCGCCATCCATGGTCAGGCTCGCCGTGCGCAAGGCGGCGATCGCGGCGGCGAGCCGCTCCAGACTGCCCTTGAGCGATTCCGCCTCGGCCACCGGAATGGCGGTGAGGCCAGCGATAGCCGTCGCCACCCTGCCCTCGGCCTGGGACAAGCTTTCCTGATCGCGGGTGGCAATGAAGTTTTCCACCCGCCCGGTGGCCGCGTTGACCGACGCCAGAATTTCTGCGGAATGACTGGCCGAGTCCACCGCGCGAACCATGCCTCGCAGGCCGTAGAGGTTCACCAGAGACACCGTCAACATCAGGAACACCAGGGCGGCGACCGCCAAGCCAATTTTGACGGCAATGGGCCGATCACTGACGGGTTTGAATATCAACATGGCGCCCCGCAGCCGCGCCCCCCGCCCGCCACTACTTCGCAACTTCCGGCAAAGGCGCCGGCGGCGCCGTATGGTTGGCGGCCGCGTCGATCATCGCCGCAACGGAAGCCTGGCTGTAGAGCGGATTGGCGGCGCCGCCCACCGGCATGCTGGCGAGCCAGGCGTCGAGGTCTTTCGCATCGATACGCACCAACGGTACTTCGACGAACTTCGGCACCTGCTTGCCCGCCAGCACCTGCTGGGCCACCCAGAACCCCACCTGGGAGACACTTGGAGAAGCGGAAACGGAGACGGTCTCGTAGCCGTTGGCATCGCGCTCCTGTTGCCACAGGGTGAGTTCGTCCTGACGATTCCCCATCACGATGATCGGCAAAGGGCGCCCCGCCGCCTTGAACGCCATGGCCGCGCCATAACCGTCGCCTCCCTGAGTAGCAACGGCATCAATGTCGGGCAGCGATGGCAACGCCAGCGCCACCTCCTTGCGTGCGACAGACTCCGTCCAGTTGCCGTACACGGTCTTGGCGAACTTCAGGCCCGGATAGTCACTGGCGGCCTTGCGAATGCCGTCGCTGATATTTTTATCGGTGGCATCGCCGGCAATGCCACGGATTTCCAACAGTGTCCCTTTGCCCTTGAGGCGCTCGGCAATGTAATCCACTTCCACGCGCCCCATGGCGGACCAGTTGTAGTCCACCGTATAGACACAGGGTTCGGTGACCAGGCTGGCCATGACCACCACCACGATGCCGGCGTTGCAGGCATCGCGGATCACCCCGTTGAGGGCCGTGTCGGACGCGGCCAGGATGACGATGGCGTTGACGCCGTTGACGATCATCTCCTGAATATGGGCCGCTTGTTCCGAGGCCGAGTTATTGGCGCTGACCACCGGAGCCTCACCGATCAAACCCTCTTTTTGCGCCTGGAGCGCAATCTCCTGCCAGTTGCGCACCATCACCTTGCGAAAATCACTGCCCGCATAGGAGTTGCTGAAGGCAATGTCATAGCTTGCGGTAGGGCCGCCGGCGACACCACCGTCAGCGGCCTGGACCGGATTGGCGGCAATCATCATTAGCCCACCCAGGCAGCCGGCGAAGCGCCACATGATTGTGTGGATCGGTTGAGCCTTCATGCCGTCCTCCATCGCGCCCGGGATTGACCCACAGTCATCCCTCTACACCTGCCGACAGCCTGTCGATGAAGCCATTTCAGTAGGCCGGACTGCTCGTTCGGCCAGTGCAACAATAGAACCGGGTAGGAAGAACCAGACATGTACAGACTCCTTTCCTTGGCGGACGACAACTGAAGCCAGTACATGGCCTGAGGTGGGGGTGAGCATAGTCTCAACAGACCTGCTGCGCGCGAAATCGAGCTGACTGCCCCCATGGACTGGACGGGCGCTCGGGGACCTAGCGATACCCCCGCGCCTGAACATCGAACAACTCGGCATAGCGCCCACCCGCCGCCATCAGCTGGTGATGGCTGCCCTCCTCCAGGATTCGCCCGCCGTCCAGCACGATGATGTGGTCGGCATTGCGCACGCTGGAGAATCGATGGGAAATCAACAACGTCATGCGGCCCTTGGCGTGTTCGCGAAAGTGCTCGAACACCGCCGCCTCGGCGCCGGCGTCCAGCGCGGCCGTGGGCTCGTCAAGAATCAGCAGGTCCGCCTCCTGGCGCATATACGCGCGTGACAAGGCGACTTTCTGCCATTGCCCACCCGACAACTCCTGGCCGCCAAGCCAGCGCCCTAACTGTGTGCCGTAGGTTTTGCTCAGGCGCTCGATGAATTCGGCGGCCACCCCCTGGGTTGCGGCAGTGCGCCAGCGCGCCTGGTCGTTCAGCGCATCGACGTCACCCACTCCAAGGTTCTCGCCGACGGTCATCTGGTAGCGGATGTAATCCTGGAAAATCACCCCAGTGCGCTGGCGCAGTGTCTGTTCATCCCAGTCTTGCAAGTCGCTGCCATCCAGCAGAATGCGCCCCTCGTGCGGGGTGTAAAGGCGCGTGAGCAGTTTGATCAGGCTGGTTTTGCCCGAGCCATTCTCGCCCACCAGGGCCAGGCTTTGCCCCGGCGCCAGGTGCAGGTTGATATCAGTCAATGCCGGCCGCTCAGCGCCTGGGTAACTGAACCCCACGTGCTCGCAGCGCAGACCGTCGCCAGGACGCGCGCCCTGGGTAAGCCGGCCACTTGGCACGACCACCGGGGTTAGCAGGTACTCATAAAGGTCCGACAGAAACAGACTGTCGTCATACAGGCCGGCAATCGCGCTGAGGCTGGCGGTGATCGCGCTTTGCCCCTGCTTGAACAGCACGATGTACATGGTCATCTGTCCCAGGCTGGTCTGGCCGCGCACAGTGTCCAGCACCACCCAGGCGTAAGCCACATAAAACGCCGCGGTGCCCAGCAGGCCCAGGGCAAAGCCCCAGGCATCCCGGCGCACCGTCAACTGGCGGTCTTCGGTGTACAAGCGCCGGGCGTTGTCGCGGTAGCGCTTGAGGAACAGCGGCGCCAGGCCGAACAGCTTGACCTCTTTGGCATGGGTCTCGTGGGACAGCAGCGATTCCAGGTAATTCTGCTGACGGGTCTCGGGCGCGCGCCGGTGGAACAGGCGAAACGCATTGCCCGAAAAATGCGTCTCGGCGAAGAACACCGGTAAGGCACCGACCACCAGAATCACCAGCGCCCACGGCGAAAAGTGCACTAACAGCACGGCAAAGCTGATCAGCGAGATCAGGTTCTGCACCAGCCCCAGGCCCTTGGTGACCAGGCTCAGCGGCCGTGTCGACGCGCCCTGGCGCACGCGCACCAGTTTGTCGTGGAACTCGGCGTCTTCAAATTGCAGGAGTGAGAGGGTCTGGGCTTTCTCCAGAATCATCAGGTTGACCTTCACCCCCAACTGCACCCGCAGCAACGATTGCTGCATTGACAACGCGCGCTGGGCGGCGGCCAGCAGCGCCAACACGCCCGCCTCGGCCAGCACGTATTGCATCACTGGCCACACGGGCGCCTGGCTGCCGGCTGCGTGAATTTGCATCGCGTGCACCACGCCATCGACAATACGCTGGCCGATCCAGGCCGCCAGCGCAGGCAACAGACCGGCAACGATGGTTGCCAGCAGCAGGCCTATGAATAAGGGCCGCGACGTCCCCCACACCAGCTTCAGCGCCCTGCGCGCCTGGATGGAAAACGCGCTCAATCGATTGAACAGCACCATCAATGGAATGGACTCCGTGTGGGGGCTGGGGTGAGACGGGTGGATTATGACAGGCGATGACGTTGCGCACATCCAAGGGCCAGATAATAAAAATAGATGATTTTATTAAGACGAAAGATAACATTATCTAATAATTAGCTTATTCCAAAAAAGACTTTCCCCGCCGTTTTTTATAGAGATATCTTCACCTCACAGACCGACCCCATGCCTGGCGGAGGACGTACTCCTGACATGGATCTCTCTCGATATGCCAGATATTTCTCTCCCCGCCCCGCTGAAAAAATTCCGCCTGTCGCTGTTAACCAGCTCGCTGCTGCTGGCGGCGGTGCCCGTCTGCGCCGAGGACGCCAAGCTCGGCACGGTAACCGTGATTTCCACCGGTTTGCGCGGCCAGGAGCGCACCGTGGCCGACAGCCCGGCACCCATTGATGTGATCAACAACGAGCAGTTGCTCAAGACCGGCCGCGCCGAGTTGTCCGAGGCGATTGCCAAGCTGCTGCCCTCCTTTAACTTCGGCACCAATATCGCTGGCTACAACTCGGTGACCCGCCCGCTGAGCAACCGCAGCCTCGGCCCGGCCTACACCCTGGTGCTGGTCAACGGCAAACGGCGCCACAACGGTGCCACCGGCCAGCGCGGCTCGATCGACAACAGCGGCGCGAATGCCGTGGACATCGACCTGATCCCGGTCAGCTCGGTCGACCATATCGAAGTACTCAAGGACAGCGCCGCGGCCCAGTACGGCTCGGATGCGGTGGCTGGGGTGATCAACATCATCCTCAAGTCCACCAACAACGGCGGGCACCTGGAGACCAGCTATGGCCAGTTGTATTCCGGCCAGGGCGAAACCATCAAGGTCGCCGGCGACCAGGGTTTCAAGCTCGGCGATGGCGGCTTCTTCCACCTCTCGGCCGATGCGCGCAAGCGCGGCGAAGCCTCCTGGAACGACAAGGCCGACAGCAGCGTACGTGCGTTCAACGATCCGGCCAAGGAAGCGGCCTGGGACCGAGTGGCAATCAAGAACGGCGACCCCGACCTCAAGGCCTTCAACCTGGCCTACAACGCCGAGCTGGCGCTGCAAGACCTGACCCTTTATTCGTTCTCCACCTACGGCGAGCGCGACGCCGAAGCGGCCAACTATTTGCGCCTGCCCACCGGCCGCGCTGCGGTGCCTGAGGTGTTCCCCGACGGTTACTTTCCGCTGAACAACATCAAGGATCGCGACTACCAGTTGCTGTTTGGCGGCAAGGGCCAAGTGGCCGAGTGGAACTGGGACCTGAGCACCACCTACGGGCGCAACAATGTGCACCACTCCAGCGACCTGAATATCAACCCGTCGCTGGGCACCGCCTCGCCGACCCAATTCGACAACCTGGCGACCTTCCGCTTCGAGCAATGGGTCAACAACCTCGACTTCACCCGCCGTTACGACAGCCTGTTCAACCTCACGTCGCCGGTGCAGGTGTCGGCCGGCCTGGAGCATCGCTGGGAGCATTTCAGCACCTTCGCCGGCGACCCCGAGGCCTACATCACCGGCACCTACCCGGCGGCATCGGGCGCACAGGCGGCGGTGACCATTCGCCCCGAAGATGAGGTCAGCCTGATCCGCAACAACTACGCCGGCTACCTGGACCTGGGCTTTGACCTCACCGAGCGCTGGTTCCTCGATGTGGCCGGGCGGGTCGAACATTACGACGATGACTCGGGTAACACCTTCGGCCTCAAGGTGAACTCGCGCTACGAGCTGACCGACAGCGTGGCGGTGCGCGGCACCGTCGGCACTGGTTTCCGTGCGCCGTCGCTGACCCAGATCGGCTACACCGTGGCGGACAACCGCGTGGCCACCGACGTCAACGGCAACGTGGTTCCGGCAGTCACCCGCCTGACCCCGTCGGGCAGCAACCTGGCCAAGGCGCTGGGTGGCGACGACCTGAAACCGGAGAAGTCGCGCAACCTCGGCCTGGGCCTCACCTGGCAACCCGCGCCGCGCACCAGCATCACCGCCGACGCCTACCTGATCGATATCGACGACCGCATCGCCCTGACCAGCAATATCTATGACCAGGGCAATGGCGCAGTCAACGCGATCCTCGCCGCCCAAGGGGTGCCCACCGGCACCTGGGTCAACTATTACACCAACGCCTTCGACACCCGCACCCGTGGCCTGGATGTGGTGGCCGACCACACCACGCCGCTGGATGCCTGGGGCGACGTGCGCTGGAGCCTCGGGTTCAACTGGAACAAGACCACCATCGAAGGCGCCCGTGACACCCCGGCCGCACTGAACGGTTCCGGCGTGACCCTGGTGGGCCGCGACCGCGAGGGTGACCTCACGCAGGCATCGCCCAAGACCAAGTGGATCCTCGGCGCGAACTGGAAGGTCGAGGACCTCGCGGTCAACCTGCAAACCGCCCGCTACGGCGCGGTCAAGACCCTGGCGGTCAACCCCACCGGGGATCGCAGCTTCGGCGCCAAATGGATCACCGACCTCGACGTCAGCTACACCTTCGTCGACAGCATCACCGTCAGCATCGGCGGCACCAACATCTTCGACGTGCGCCCCGACCGGCACGCCGTCTACAGCAACCTGGGCCTGGCGCCTTACGGCAACCCGCCGTTCTATCCGGGCGGCGGCTACTGGTACACAAAGCTGGCCTACGACTTCTGATTCACATCGCCAAACGAGGGCACCCCATTGAACACCTCCAACTTGATGAGCCGTCTGCTGGCCCCCTGCGCCCTGGCGATCAGCCTGGCCGCCTGCTCACCTTCGGGTGACCAGGCGCAAGCGAACAAAACCCTGAATATTGCATTTTTTGGCGACAACACCACCCTGGTCAGCCTCGACCCGTTCCAGGTCTACTGGCTGGAACACCGCGTGCTGCTGCGCAATGTCGCCGAGTCGCTCACCGACCAGGACCCGGCCACCGGCAAGATCATCCCCTGGCTGGCCAAGAGCTGGGAGATCAGTGACGACGCGCTGACCTACACCTTTCACCTGCGCGACAACGTGACGTTCAGCAACGGCGAGCGCTTCGACGCAAAAGCGGTGAAAACCGCGTTCGACAGCGACAAGGCCCTGGCCACCGAGCTTCCGGCGACCTTCGGCGCCACCTACCTGGCGGGTTATGACCACGCCGAAGTGGTCGACGACTTCACCGTCAAGCTGGTACTGGCCAAACCCAACGCGGGCTTTTTACAAGCCACCTCGACCACCAACCTGGCAATTCTCGCGCCCGCGTCCTATGCACTCACGGTCAAGGAGCGCTCGCTGGGCAAGATCATCGGCACCGGGCCGTTTATGCTGGCCAGCTATACCCCGGAAGTCGGCGCGCACCTGACCAAACGCAAGGGTTATGCGTGGCCATCGGCGAATATGAAGAACCCGGGTGAGGCACACCTGGACGCCGTCGACATCAGCTACATCCCCGAAGAGAGCGTGCGCAACGGCCTGTTCCTGCAGGGCAAGGCCGACATCCTGTGGCCACGCAACCCGTTTTCGGAAGTCGACCTGAAGCTGTTCCAGTCCAAGGGCGCGACCATCCAGAGCCGCTCGCTGCCGGGCCCGGCGCTGAACCTGTACCCCAACACGCGTGGCGAACGCATTCTCGCCGATCAACAAGTGCGCCTGGCCGTGCAGAAGTCCATCGACCGCAAGAGCTACGCCAGCACCGTGTATAACGCCGAGTTCCCGGTGGTGGACGGCATCTTCGACGTGACCACGCCTTACTTCAAAAGCCAGGGCAGCAAGCTCGGCTACGACCCGGCAGTTGCCGAAAAACTGTTGGATCAAGCCGGCTGGGCCAAGGGCGCGGACGGTTACCGCAGCAAAAACGGCAAGCGCCTGAGCCTGAGCTACAACATCAGCCCGGCCGAAACCGCGGGTGACGTACTGATCCAGGACCAACTGCGCAAGGTCGGCATCGAGTTGAAACTCAGCGTGGTGACCCGCGCCGAATGGGTGGCCAACAACTCCGCCGGCAACTACGACCTGACCATCAACTACATGACCCGCGCCGACCCGATCATCCTGCAAACCATCCTCGACCCGCGCAGCGCCAATAGCTCCACCGTGGCCACTAACACCTACGAACCGGCCACCCTGGAAAAAGCCAAGGGCTTGTTCGATGCCGGCATTACAGCCACCCAAGGCGCACAACGCGCCGCCGCCTATGGCGACCTGCAGGACCTGCTGATCGACGAAAGCTCGGCGTTCCCGGTGTACGAGCGCGTGTGGCAGGCCGCAACGTCGCCCAAGGTGAAGAACTTTCGCTGGACCGCCGAGGGCTTCGCGCTGCTGGGTGATATCGAGATCGGCACGCCATGAGCCGCTACCTGATCGGCCGCGTCGGCCAGGCCCTGCTGGTGCTGTGGGGGGCCTATAGCATCACCTACTTCATCCTCTATCTGCTGCCGGGCGACACGCTGTCGATCATGCTCAGTGCCTCGGGCATGGAGGCCGATTCGCTGTCGGTGGCCGACCTGGCCAAGGCACGCGCCTATTACGGCCTGGACAAGGGCCTCTTCGAGCAATATGTCGACCTGCTACTGGGCACCTTGCACGGAGATTTCGGCCAGTCCCTGTCGCTGAACCGCCCGGTCGCCGAGTTGCTCGCCGAGCGCCTGCCACAAACCCTGTCCCTGGCCGGCCTGGCGATTGTGTTGTCGCTGGTCGGCGGTGTCGGCCTGGCCTACCTGACCGCCTATATCCGCTGGCAACCGCTGAAAAAAGCCCTGGCGCGCCTGCCTTCCCTGGGGTTTTCGGTGCCAGTGTTCTGGATGGGCCTGTTGCTGATCCAGGTGTTCGCCTTCGGCCTCGGCTGGCTCCCCGCCACCGGCAGCCGGGGCTTTGAAAGCCTGGTACTGCCGGCGATCACCCTGGCGATTCCAAGTGCGGCGGTGTATGCCCAAGTGCTGCAGCGCAGCTTCCAGGGCGTGTGGCAGGAGTCGTATATCGTCACCGCCTACGCCAAGGGCCTGAGCCGTGGCCAGGTGCAGGCGCGCCATGGGTTTCGCAACGCGGCGCTGCCGATTCTTACGCTGATCGGCCTGCAGGTGGGCAACACGGTGTCCGGTGCGGTGCTGGTGGAAACCATCTTCGCCCGCTCCGGCATCGGCCGCCTGGCCCAGGAGGCCGTGCTGCGCCAGGACATCCCGGTGGTGCTGGCGATTGTCACGGTGTCGGCGGCAGCCTTTGTGCTGGTCAATCTGCTGGTGGACTTGCTGTACCCGTGGCTCGATCCGCGCATCTCCCACACGCCAAAGGTGTCCTAGACCATGACTATCCTTGAGCAAAACCTCGGCCTTGCGCCCCCACTCTGGCAACGCCGCACCCGCCGACAACGTGCCACGGCGGCGGTAATGCCCTTGCTGCGGCGACCGGGTTTCAGCCTGGCGGTGTTGATTGTGGTGTTTTCATTGCTGGCCGCCGTGGCGCCGCAGTGGTTGACCAGCTTCGACCCCTATGCCACCGCACCTGCGGTCAAACTCACAGCGCCGAACTTGAGCCATTGGTTCGGCACCGACGAGCTGGGCCGCGACCTGTACACCCGAGTGGTCTACGGCGCCAGGCTGTCAGTGCTGGCGGCCTTGCTGGCGGTGGGGATCGCCTTGTTGGGCGGGCTCGGGCTGGGCATTTTGTCCGGCTTTGCCGGTGGGTGTATCGATGCGGTGATCATGCGGTTTGTCGACGTGTTGCTCGCCCTGCCCGGCTTGCTGCTGGCCCTGGCGATTGTCACCGCCATCGGCTTCGGCACGGTGCCGGTGGCTATCGCCGTGGGCGTCGGGATTATCCCCGGATTCGCCCGCACCACCCGCGCCGAAGTGCTGCGGGTCAAGACCCTGCCGTACGTGGAAGCCGCACGCCTGGGCGGCGCCAGCTGGGGCCGCACCTTGCTGCGGCACATCCTGCCCAACGCGTGGGGCCCAGTGGCGGTACTGGCGACCCTGGATTTCGGTGCAGCCATCCTCGCCACCGCCGGCCTGAGTTTTCTCGGTTTCGGCGCCGCGCCTCCAGCCGCCGAATGGGGCACGTTGATCGCCAACGGTCGGCACTTTCTGATCACCGCCCCCTGGGTGTCGTTGCTGCCCGGCCTGTTCCTGGTCGCGGTGGTGTTCAGCCTCAACCACATTGCCCGCACGTTCGAGGAGGTTCAGCGATGAATGCTTTAGTGGATGTTCGCCAGCTTAGTGTCAGCTACCGGCACGGCAACCTGGCGGTAAACCAGCTGTCACTGACCATCGCCCAAGGCGAGACGCTGGCGATTGTCGGCGAGTCCGGCTCGGGTAAAACCACCCTGGCCAACGCGATTCTCGGCCTGTTGCCGGACAGCGCAACCATCAGCGCCGGCGAGCTGTGGGTGAACGGCAACAACCTCACCCACGCCGGCGAACGCCAGAGACGCGGCCTGCGCGGGCGCACCATCGGCCTGGTGCCTCAGGACCCGATGGTCAGCCTCAACCCGACCCTGCGCATTGGCCAGCAGATTGCCGAGGCGCTGATCCTGGCCAAGGGCAAGCGCTACCCCGGCGTCGATGCCGATATCGTCGAGCTGCTGCAACAGGTCGGTATCGAAAAGCCGGTACTGCGCGCGCGCCAGTACCCGCATGAACTCTCCGGCGGCATGCGCCAGCGCGTGCTGATCGCCATTGCCCTGGCCGGCAACCCACGCTTGATCATCGCCGACGAGCCGACCAGTGCTCTGGACGTCACCGTGCAGCGCAAGATCCTCGACCACCTGCAACGGCTGGTCAGTGAGCGCGGGATTTCGTTGCTGATCATCACCCATGACCTTGGCGTGGCGCTGGATCGCGCCGACCGCGTCCTGGTGATGCAACAGGGGCAAGTGGTGGAGCAAGGGGCACCCCGGCAGATTCTCGGCGCGCCGCTGCATGACTACACCCGCGCCTTGATCGCCGCCGCGCCGGCGTTCGCCAAGCGCCGCCCGCCACTGGCCCGACCGAACCCGACGCAGCCGCCGATCCTGCAACTGCAGAACGTTGGCAAGACGTTCGCGCTGCCCAAGGTCAAGGGCGAAGACGCGACCTTTGTGGCGCTGGAGGACCTGAGCCTGCAGGTCTACCCCGGGCAGACTCTGGCGATTGTCGGCGAGTCCGGCTCGGGCAAAAGCACCGCGCTGCGCATCGCCCTCGGCCTGGAAAAACCCAGCCGCGGGCGGGTGTGGTTCGAGCAACAGGACGTCACCGACCTCAGCTGGCGCGACTTCCGCCCGCTGCGCCAGCGCCTGCAACTGGTGCAACAAAACCCGTTTGCGGCGCTGGACCCACGCTTCACCGTGTTCGACAGCATCGTCGAACCGCTGGTGTCGTTCGGCTTGCTCAAGGGCCCGGCCCTGGAACAGGCCGCGCGCGAGCTGATCAGTCGCGTGCATATGCCGGTGAATTTCCTCGATCGCCTGCCGCGCGAGCTTTCCGGCGGCCAGTGCCAACGTGTCGCCATCGCCCGCGCCCTGGCGCTGAAACCGGATCTATTGCTATTGGATGAACCGGTCAGCGCCCTCGACGTGTCCGTGCAGGCGCACATCCTTGAACTGCTGCAAGAGCTGCAACGGGACATGGGTATCGCCTACGTGCTGGTGTCCCACGACTTGTCGGTGGTCGCCAACTTCGCCCATGAGGTGCTGGTGTTACGCAATGGCCGGGTGATCGAACAGGGTTCGGTGGAGCGCATCTTCAACCGCCCGACCAGCGATTACACCCGTGAGCTGATTGGCGCCATCCCGGGCCAACGCGCTAGCGCGAGCGCCGCCTGAGCGGCGCTTTATTCGGCAGCACAGTCGAAGCGCGCGGACATTTTTCATTGCATTACCACTTCGCATCCAATATTTCGCAACGGACAAAAGAGCTCCCCATCCTGCTGCGGGGCCGCGATAAGGTTGATAACGCTTTTCGAAGCTCATTACTTTTATTCTCCCGCATGTAGGACGCTCAGACGTTCCCCGCCACAAAGCTCAAATCTGCCCCTCGCTGCAACAGATCAATGCGGCATGTTGCTGAATAAGGCAATTGAAAAGAACTTGAATCTGTTCACTACAGTAATGACGATCACGGTCTTCCTCGTCAGTCCATACACCCATAATCGACCATTGGAATGCACTATGTGTCCAATAGCTTAATGCGTAATTAACGCACCCAGGCAACGATGCGAGGCGATCGAGGGCATCTTGTAGTTCAGGCCAAGGCCGAGGTGGACAGGCATGGAACTGCACCCGGATTTGATTATAGCTTACGAACACCTGCAGCTTTTCCGATGGCTCGCTCATTCAACACCTCACGGATTTCCTTAACATGTTCAATTGACGACATGCCGCCTTGGAAGGGTCACCGTGCAGATTGATCAACGAGTAAACCCTTTGCAGTTGGATCATATTTCCAAACAGCGAAGAAGAGAACGCACGCCAGCATTTAGGACTTAAATGAATTTAGTGCTAATGCCGCTACGCCTTTAAAACTCTGGACTGCACGCATTTACATCGCAAGAGTTTAGGTGTTAATCCGTAGCGCACCTGTATTTTTAAATGCGACAGGGTGATGCTCACTCCAGAGCTGCAATCGGTGCAGCGGCTACAGATAACGGCGATAGCCTATATGCACTTTTATACGGCACCTTTAATTAGCTGGGTCGTCAGGATACATCTATGAAAAGCTTAGCCATCATTATCCCGCCGAGACGTATAGACGCACCGATGCTCTTATCGTGCCTGGGTGTATGGCGCAAAGAATATAACCTGAAAATTTTCTCCGTCGATGCACGCACTACGCACGGAATGACTTTTGAACACATCAAGACTCAAGATCTGGAAGAGCTGTACAGTGAATGTTTCGATGCCATCGCTGTGATGGGGGGAGCGGGGACTAAAGAGTATTTGTGGAATAACATCAATGTTATCGCTCAACTACAAGAATTCGATAAAGCCCGAAAGTTGGTTGCGGGAATTGGACTTGGCGCAATAGTGCTTGCCCAGGCAGGCATCTTGGTTGGAAAAAAAGCAACCATCAATAACTCCGTCGAATTGGTGATCCAGTTGAGTAGTTATGGCGCGATATTTATGCCCGACGATGTTGTGGCCTTGAAGTGGATCATCACTGGCAATGGAAAAGACGTTGAAGCCTTTGCACAGGCCGTATCGAACTGGCTCCGAACGTCCCTCCGGCAGACCATCAAGTAGCGTCGGACAAGACTTCAAAAATACACCACCGCTATCAGTATGAGGATTAAGACATGAACTCTATTACTTCCGCGCAGGACGCCTTAACCGGTGATTTAGCAGGCAAAAACATTGTTGTCTTTGGGGGGACCTCCGGAATTGGCCTGGCTGTCGCGATTCAGGCCAAGGGCCGGGGTGCAAAGGTCATTGTTCTGGGTTCAGATCCGCAACGCGCAGAGCAGGCCGCCAAGACCCATGAGCTGGACGGCTGGCGTGCGGCCGATATCACCAGGCCCGAACAGATCCATGCCGCAATGGCAGACATACAGCAGGTTGACCATTTGGTGCTGTTGGCAGGGACCTTCGTCGCCGGCAAAGTCCTCGAAGCGGACATCCCGTACTTGCAGCGCGCTTTTGATGAGCGGATCTGGGCGTCGGTACATGCCTTGCGGGCTCTCGGCGATCGCCTTTCCAAAAAGGGCTCGGTGACTTTGATTTCAGGTGCGTTGGCAGATCGGCCAAACGCTTACGGCACCGCGGTGCTCGCCGCTGCATCGGCTGCCATGGAGGCATTGGCCCGTGGCCTTGCTCTGGAACTTGCACCTATCCGGGTCAACACCCTTTCTCCAGGGCCCATCAACACGCCGATCCTTGCGAAAGCCTTGGGCGATGCGCGCGATGGCTATGTCGCCGCGCTGGAGCAAACCCTGCCGCTGCATCGCCTCGGCACGGCGGACGAAGCGGGTGCAGCCGTGGTGTTTCTGATGAGCAACGGCTTCATGAACGGCGCCACGATCAATATCGATGGAGGTTCGCGACTGGTTTGACGTCGAGACAGCTCACGCGCTGCGTCGTCCTGACGTGGCCATGTCTTATTAGAAGGGAAACCATGATGAGCAACGTCGTTCTTGTGACCGGAGCATTAACCGGGATTGGTCGAGCCGCCTGCTTCGCATTCGCCCGCAACGGTTATCTCGCCCAATAACCCCCCATACGAGGCTGGCCGGATGACACCGATAGTCGCCCTCGTTCTTACACGCTTCATACAAACCAATGGCTTCAGGAGGCAACATGAAACACGTCGTGAAAGCAGTGCCGGCGATGATCGCCCTATCGGTCGGGTCCGCAATGGCCGCAGGCAATCCAATACCGGAACATCAAACCCAAGCCTTTCTGAATGCGCTGGCGGCGGGTGGCGGCAAGCCGCTCGAGCAATTGAGTCCAACAGAAGCCCGCGCGGTGCTGACGGGCGCGCAAAACTCGGTAAAGGTTGATCTATCGGGCGTTGAGGTGAGTGACAAGACCATTACCGCCAATGGCAAGACGATCAAGCTGACGGTGGTTCGGCCTGAAAAAGCCAAAGGCGAGCTTCCTGTCTTTATGTTCTTTCATGGTGGCGGCTGGGTCCTGGGGGATTATCCCACCCATGCGCGCCTGATCCGCGACCTTGTCGTCTCCTCCGGTGCGGTCGCGGTGTACGTCGATTACACACCATCCCCTGAGGCCCATTATCCCACCGCCATTAACCAGGCTTACGCGGCCACCAAGTGGGTGGCGGAAAACGGCAAACAGATCAACGTGGATGGCAAGCGCCTGGCGGTGGCCGGTAACAGTGTCGGCGGCAACATGGCCGCTGTCGTGAGCCTGATGGCTAAAGAAAAAGCCACTCCGAAAATTCGATTTCAGCTGCTCCTCTGGCCGGTCACGGACTCCAACTTCGAGACGGACACCTACAAGCAGTTCGCTGAAGGCCACTTCCTGACCAGGAACATGATGACCTGGTTCTGGGACAGTTACACAACCGACCTGAAAGCCAGGACGGAAATTCATGCCTCCCCGCTCAAGGCCAGCATCGATCAGTTAAAAGGACTTCCACCTGCCCTCGTACAGACTGCGGGGCTGGACGTGTTGCGCGATGAAGGCGAAGCCTACGCGCAGAAGCTGGACGCGGCCGGGGTCAATGTCACGGCGGTTCGCTACAACGGCATGATCCATGACTATGGCCTGCTGAACCCGTTGAGCCAGGTACCGGAAGTCAAGGCGGCCATGAGGCAGGCGGGCACAGAACTCAAGGCTCACCTTAACTAAGCAAGCCTTGCGCATGCCGTTCACCCGGCCGGGTCCGGCATGCATCACATTGCACACCCGCCTTACGCTCCCGGGCTCGAAAGGCCCGGGTCAGACGGGACAAAAAAGGCACTCGCCATGACCAACCTGACGCACAAACGCGCCACCGTTAACGGTGTTCGACTCAACTACGTGGTTGCCGGGAAAGGCCCCGTGGTCCTCTGTATGCACGGCTGGCCACAAAATCATCGAGAGTTCATGCCGGTCATCGACAGGCTCGCAGAACATTACACGTTCATCGCCCCCGACCTCCGCGGCTTCGCCGACAGCGATAAGCCGTATCAAGGTTACGACCCCATCAATATCGCTAAAGACATGCTCGGTCTGCTGGAGGTTGAACAGGCTCATACATTCCACATCCTCAGCCATGACCTGGGAGGTCCGCCTTCGGTTGCCCTGGCCTACCTGGCGGCTGAACGCGCTTTGTCGTTGGCCACTATCGAAACACCTTTTTTTGGCCTGGATTTTCCAGGTTATGTCGATCCGCGGGTGCCCTACTGGCATCTGAGCATGCACATGAACATGGACATCAGCCGTGCCCTTATTGAAGGTCGGGAGGATATGTACCTGCGGCACTTCTTCAGAGATTTTGCCTACAACCCGACGGCAATGCCCGAGAAAGACATCGACTATTACGTCATGCAGATGCGCCAACCGGGCAACCTGCGTGCCAGCCTGAATCACTATGGCTCTATCCCGCAAATGGCGGAGCAGACCGCGCAACTGACCAAGGGGAAGCTAAAGATCCCAGTGTTGGCCTGGGGTGGCGAAGTGTCATTTGGCGACCATTGTTTTACCTCGGCAAAACACATCGCGCTGTCGGCAAAAGGTGGTGTCATCGCGCAGTGCGGACATTGGGTATTTGAGGAAAAGCCTGAATTCATCAGTGCTGAACTCCACCAGTTCTGGCGTGGCGTCGCCATTTGATCGCCTGTTCCGCCGCTTGTGGGAAAGCACGAATGCACCAGACTCCGGGAGGGCCACATCGTGACACTTGAATGGCTGTGCGCCCTCCTCGGGGCGATATTAATCGCCGATATTATTGGTTGGTGGGTTGTTCCCCGAAGGCTGCAGGGGTTGCGCGTGGGCATTAATATTTGTCTCTACGCCTGTTACAGCGCTGCCATCTTTCTGTCCGGCAACTCCCCCTTGCAACCCGTGCGCGATCCTGACTCTGGTTCCTGGCAGTTGGCTGCAACACTGCTGGTACTCGTCTGGTGGTTTTTAAGCGCGCGGATGCTGACGGAGTTGCTCGGCGCAATCCTGATATCCAGAACTGAGGGAGGCGGTCGCTTGCTCAGGGAAGTGCTCGGCGCTCTGATTTTTCTGGTCGCCACCGTCGCAGCGGCAGCCTACGTACTGGAACTTCCCGTCAAAGGATTGCTCGCCACTTCTGGCGCGTTGGCCATTATCGTCGGCCTGGCTTTGCAAAGCACACTCAGCGATGTATTCAGCGGGATTGTCCTGAATGCCACTCGCCCTTATCAAGTGGGCGACTGGATTCAAATCGATGGCATGGAAGGCAGGGTCACCGACATCGATTGGCGCGCCACACTGTTGCTGACCTCGCAAGGCAGCACCGTCGTCATACCCAATTCGGTGGCGGCGAAAACCAAAATACAAAACATGAGCAGGCCCCAAGATCAACACGGGGTGACGATATGCCTGCACCTGCCTCTGCGATTTCGACCCGAACGCGTCCAGGAAATACTCGAGCAGGCGCTGCTGGGTTATTCAGCGCTACTGCCAGTTCCTGCGCCCAAGGTCATCCTCAAAAACATAACGGAAGGCTTATTGGAGTATGAGGTCATCGGTTTTGTCGGCACGCCTGCCGAAAAAATTGCAGCACGTAATCGCCTTTACGACATTGCTTACAGGCATCTACGCGCATCCGGCGTTGATATCGCCAATTCCGCTGAAATCCCGGTGGCCGGTATCACTCGCTTTGTGCTGGACGACGTGCGCATTTTCGCAAGTTTCACTTCAGAGGATAAAGACCGTCTTGCCATGAACCTGCTATCAACCTGGCTGGCAACTGGCGACTTTGTGTTGAAAGCCAACGCAATCAGCGAATACTTGTTGGTTATCGGCAGTGGAGTGGTGTCCGTCCAGTTGAACGATGGAGCCCATTGGGTCGAAGTCGCGCGGATGGGGCCAGGGGAAGTACTAGGCGAAGAAGGCGTCATGGATAACAAGCCAAACGGCGCGCAATTCATTGCGCTTTCCGCCGTGAAAGTACTTCAACTGCATCGGGATGAAGTACGTCGGTGTATGGGTGAAAGGTCGCAATTACGCACGTCCCTCACCCGCCTCCAAATGCTCCGCCAGCAACATGCCCGCTCCATTCTTATGCAGAAAGCGCCGACGGCGGTACCTGGAGGGTTTCTGAAATGGCTAAGGCACCACTGACCGGCTTCAAGCCTGAAAATCCATAACTCCGGGCAAACAACTGCTTTCAAATCGTCAGCAGCATCACGCCTGAACTTTAACGCACCAAGAGATCGACATGATAAAACACGCATCCTGGCCGCTACTCACGGAGCTGCCCAAAAACACCATCACTCCGACTGAATATAACTACGAGCAATTGGAACGTAACGATATTGACCTTCTATGCGCGCTTATCAAATCGTGGTATCCGGACATCAGTGTCGGATCTGGCAAAAAGTATATTGACCCACGATTCTATGAGGCGAAGGTTTACTTTTCGGGTGAAGAGACGAAGGACGTTATCGTCTACATCGGTCGACACGGCGAGGAAATTGTCTGCGCCTTGTGCCTGGAAGTGGATCGAGACGCGCTGACGCTCCATAGCCGCTATGGTGTGTGCGCTCCGGCGCAACGGGGCACGGGCGCTACTCTTTTTGCGGCTTATATTGTGGATGCCCTGGCTCAAGCGATGGGTATCGCAATGGCTTTTTCATACGTCACGATGAAGTCGAAAGCCATGCAACAGTTCACTGAGCGTGCGGGGTTCGAGCCTGTAGGTATCCTTCGATTTTCCGATGTCGAACTGGATGAAAACGGCGAGGTCCGACACGTAACTGAAGCGATTTACGCCAAATATTTCAAAGAAGCCATAACACTTCAGAGCGTGTCTGAAACCAATATGACACTCAAGTTAAAACGGCTCTGGGATGTGCTCTATGCCTGAGTGCACTCAGGCTATTTTGTCTCCCACAGGGGCCCCCCACTTCGATCTGATTCATTGAAAGGTACCTTTATGCAAAAACCTGAAAACGACCAGCCAGTGAAAGTGGACACGCTTTCGTGGGGCCATGGCCCTCACCTGTTTGAAGTTTTTCTTGAGCCCACCTGCCCCTATTCCGTCAAGGCGTTCCTCAAATTCGATGCGCTCCTCGCAGAGGCCGGCGAAGACCGGATCACGTTGATCATTCGCCTGCAGTCCCAGCCCTGGCATATGTTTTCAGGCGTCATCATCCGGTGCATCCTTGCCGCGGCGACGCTTGAGGGCGGCAAAAAAAATGCCAAGGGCGTCATGGCCGCTGTCGCAGCGCACCGGAGGGAATTCGAATTCGACAATCACGCTGAAGGCCCCAATCTGGACGTAACGCCCAGAGACATCATTGAGCGCCTCGAGCGTTATAGTGGCGTCAAACTGGCAGAGGCTTTCGCAACTCCAACCCTGGATCAGGCCATCAAATGGCAGTCCAAGTATGCTCGACAGAACGGCGTCCACGTTTCGCCCACGTTCATGATCAACGGGATTATCCGGCCGAACATGAGCAGTGGTGACCCGGTGTCCTCCTGGATCGAGCAACTCAACTGAGCGCTACGCTGTCGTACGTCCTTAGGGATTATTACCCGCCGATTCGACTATCACATCCCAAGGGGCCGGTACCGGGAACACTTCTTGTAGGAAGTCTACAAATACCTTCACGTTTGGATTGCCTCTGCGGCTTTCGGGCCAGAGAGCGGTGATGACGAATCTGTCTACCGCATATTCGGGAAACACCGGTACCAACTCACCCCTCAGCACATAAGGCGCGGCAACATAAGTCGGAGAGATACCAATACCGCCGCCTGCGGCGAGCGTCATCGCGACCGCGTCGCTCACATCAATGGTCATGGTGGCGTCGGGAGTGATCTCGACAACGCGCTCCCCCACCTGGAAGGGCCAGCGTAGCGCCTGTCCCGAACTCTGATAACGGAAATTGATGCAATCATGATTGACCAGATCATCGATGTTGCGCGGTTTGCCCTTTCTGGCGAGATAGCCGGGCGATGCGAAGGTGCAAATTCGGTGTGGGCCGAGAGGCTTGGAAACCAGCCTGGAGTCAGCCAGGTTGCCGACCCTGATGGCGACATCTATCCCCTGCTCGATAATGTCGGCGAATTGATCGCCAAGCCGCAAGTCCACCGCCAGTTTCGGGTAACGCTCACGGAATGCCGGGAGCGCAGGAGCAAGAATGTTGACGCCGATGGGAAGCGGTGCGGTTACTTTCAGAGTGCCTGACGGCTCGCCTCTCGACGCTACCGCAGTCTGCTCAATGTCCTCGATTTCCCGGATCACCCGCAATGCACGCTCGTACAGTTCACGTCCCTCGGGAGTCAGGGTCAGCGAGCGGGTGGTGCGACTGAAGAGGCGCAGACCTAAATGCTCTTCCAGGCGCTGAACGCTTTTGCTGACGGCCGAGGGTGACACGGAGAGATCCCGTGCAGCGGCTGTATAGCTGCCCAGCGAGGCCGTGCGAGCAAACGCAATAAGGCCTGTCAGGCGGTCCAATCCAATTTGTGCTTTCATGGAATAATAGTAACCACCTGAACCCCTATTATCAACTTTGAAGGTTACCCCATAGGCTGTCCTCGCAGCATCAATTCGATGCCCTAGAGGAGCCAACAGCGATGATCGATATTTCCAACCCAGGCCATAGCAACGTACGCCCACCCCCCCTTCTGGGTCAAACCGTGGTAGTCGTGGGCGGCACATCGGGAATCGGCCTTTCAACTGCAATTCAGGCCAAGGCGTCTGGTGCAAAGGTCTTCGTGATCGGCTCCAATCCGGACCGGGCACAGCAAGCCGCCAATACCCACGAGCTGGATGGCTGGCGTGCCGCTGATGTCACTAAGCCCGAACAAATCG
Organism: Pseudomonas sp. R4-35-07; assembly: GCF_003852235.1. NCBI lineage: Bacteria > Pseudomonadati > Pseudomonadota > Gammaproteobacteria > Pseudomonadales > Pseudomonadaceae > Pseudomonas > Pseudomonas sp. R4-35-07. Next base: position 2,913,339 of record NZ_CP027732.1, on the reverse strand, counting down.
AGGCCGCTCTGGCCGATATCCCAAAGGTTGATCACCTGGTGCTGCTGGCCGGTACGTTCGTCGCCAGCAAAGTGCTCGAAGCGGATGTGGCGTATTTGCAACGCGCTTTCGACGAGCGAATCTGGGCCTCGGTATATGCCTTGAGAGCGCTTGGTAATCGCCTTGCCAAAGACGGCTCCGTCACCTTTATTTCCGGTGCGCTCGCAGATAGACCCAATGCGCACGGCACGGCGGTGCTCGCCGCTGCATCAGCTGCCATGGAGGCATTCGCCCGCGGCCTGGCCCTCGAATTGGCGCCTATTCGGGTCAACACCCTGTCTCCAGGCCCTATCGATACGCCGATCCTCGCGAAAGCCATGGGCGATGCGCGCGATGGCTTTGTCGCTGCACTGGAGAAAACCTTGCCTCTGCACCGTCTGGGCACTGCCGACGAAGCGGCCGCGGCAGTGGTTTTCCTGATGAGCAACGGTTTCATGAACGGCGCCACGATCAACGTCGATGGCGGCGCACGCCTGGTTTAAACCTGACAATTTCGTCAACACAAAGGAGATCCACATGGCCACACTGTTCGAGTCTCTGCGTCTGGGCGCCATGACATTACCCAACCGCATCATCATGGCCCCAATGACTCGGGCCAGGGGAACGCAGAACCACGTCCCTACCCCCATCATGGTTGACTACTATGCTCAACGTGCGACGGCGGGGCTTATCATCAGCGAGGCGATCGGCATCAGCCAGCAAGGCTTGGGATGGGCCTATGCAACCGGTATCTGGTCCGCTGAGCAAATTGCCGGCTGGCGATTGATTACCGACGCCGTGCACGCTGGCGGTGGTCGAATAATCGCTCAACTGTGGCACATGGGCCGGGTGGTACATCCCAGCTTCCTTGATGGCGCACAGCCCATAGGTCCCTCGGTGACGACAGCACCTGGACTGGCCCATACCTACGCTGGGAAACAACCCTACTCCCAGGCTCGAGCGCTGCCGCTCGAGGAGATCCCGCAACTGATTGCCGATTTCGCCCAGGCAGGCAGGAATGCATTGCTGGCGGGGTTTGATGGCGTCCAGATTCACGCCGCCAACGGATACCTGATCGATCAGTTTTTACGCGACAGCGGCAACTTTCGAACCGACGCCTATGGAGGCTCAATTGAGAACAGGGTCAGGCTGCTCAAGGAAGTGACGCAAGCGGTCGCGGGAGTCGTTGGAGCAGATCGGACGGGTGTTCGGTTAACCCCCAGCAGTCATGACCAGGGCGTGAGGGACAGTAATCCTGTGCCTTTATTTACCCACGCCGCTGACGTGTTATCCGAGATCGGTGTCGCCCATCTCGAGCTTCGCGAGCCGCCGGCTGATGGGAGTTTTGGCGTCTCGGAATACCCTCCAAGCGCAGCCATTATTCGTAATGCCTTCAAAGGCACGCTTATCCTTAACTCAGATTACGATTCGGCTCGGGCCGAGGCCGTTGTGGAAGCGGGTATTGCCGATGCCGTGGCGTTCGGACGTCCATTTATCGCCAATCCCCAGCTGCCAGAGGTACTTCGCCGTCGCTTGCCATTGAGGCAGGAGGATCGTTCGACGTGGTTCAGCCAAGGGAAGGAAGGCTACACCGACTATCCCGGGCTTTCTGTCCAGCCAGGTTGAAGCAGCCAGGTGTTGGCACAATAACGTCTGCCGCACGCCTAGGCGTGCGTCACTAACAGCGATTCACACTTATCTTTCAAGTACGCGTAAAGCAAACGAATCGCCGGGGTAAACTGTTTCCTGTGCGGGCAAACGAAACTCAAAGGGTAAAGCTCACCTGGAACCTCAGGTAGTAATACTTCCAAGTGACCGGCACTGACATCTTCACACACGTCCATCCATGATTTGTACAAAATGCCCTCTCCCGCGATGGCGCATCGTCGAATGACGTCTGCGTCATCGCTTAGAACAGGGCCGTTTACAATAACGAAGTCGCTCTCCGGCAACTTGGGAAATATCCATCTGTCGTAGAGTTTTCCATTCATATGGAAACGAAGACACGCATGAGTCTTAAGATCTTCCACGGACTTGGGCCGCCCGTGCAGCGCTATATAAGCCGGCGATGCAGCCAGTACACGGCGATTGCCAGGCACTAAAGGCAAAGAGATAAAGTCGGCATTTTGTACCGTGCCATACCTGACGGCTACGTCTATCGGATCGCGAAAGATGTCCGAGACGCTATCGGACAACATCACCCGAAGCACCAGACCCGGGTTGTCTCGTCGAAAATCGATCAGCCAGGGAAGCAACACATTTCTCCCGAAATCTGAGGCACTGGCGATCTGCAAGACGCCATGGAGTTTACGATCGTCCTGTTGTAACCCGGCTCGCCCCTCACTGAGCGTATTCAAAACCTCCCGAGCGTAAGGCAGATAACGTTCGCCTTCGGCTGTCAGGCGCAGACTTCGTGTTGATCTCGCAAACAGGCGCGTATCAAGTTCACACTCCAAGCGCTTGATAGCGGCGCTGATTTGAGCAGGAAAGAGATCCATTTCCCTGGCCACGACGGAGAAACTGTCAACGGTTGCCACACGTACAAAAATGGCTAGGTCATTAAATCTGATCATTACTGCGCTCTCTTAATATGAAACCCATAGACATTTAGTTAAAAGTCCATATAAGACGGCAGAACAAAAATAGGCATTCCACGTGCGGCATAATTTTTTGATCATTCCCCTGAATCAATTCATGTGCATTAACCGCATACCCGAGGCTGCGTACTAAGTCGTCACAGCCTGAACGCGCATTCCACCTCTGGACGCCAAGCGCTTTGCAGGGTTGATCAACAGTGGTCGAGCGCTAATTGAAGAATAACTCTCATCCTTCAGCCACATGCTTAGGCGTCTAAATTAGGGGTTTCGGGGAGCCAGGGAAATGCGATCAGATGGAATTTCAGACATGCCGCGGTGGCACAAATGGGCTTGGTCACCGGTCCTGCCCGCCGCAGACGGTGTAAGCTATCAATCAGCAATGCCCGCGCCGCGTCAAACGCTTCGGTCAGCGCGGCATTCACCGCTTGTTCGACCAGGCATTGTGTTTACAGAATCGCTCCGTGTCGCATCCGCACCTCTTGAGCCACGCCCGCAACTATCGTCTCAGCACTCTCCACCCCATCAACACGCAACACCGGCGCCTTCTGCCGGATACCCAAGCCTCGTGCCAAACTCGATTGCGTCCTGAAAAGTCGGGATGGTCGTGCGTCGGCATCCAGAAAAATCATCGACATTGACATGCCGTACACCGAGCAGCGTTGCGAGGTTTTGCCCCAGCGTAGTGACGCCCGCACACGAGGCACCTGTGATGCACATCCGCATTTTTTCCTCCATGAATATGAGCCGATTTTGAGGTCGGCGAGATATCGCATACCTCGCCTCATCGCCGCCCCCAACGTTCGCAAAACCCTCAAAGCATCCGTTCGATGGCAGAATCCCCTCAACTTGATCGTTTTGGAGACCAGCATGCTTCGTGTATTTGAACGAAGACTCGACCCCTTCCCGCCTGACGAAGTGCCACCGCCGCCCGCGGGCCTGGCCCGGTTCCTATGGGCCTGCACGCGCGGCGCTCGCGGTTACATCCTGGCGCTGGCGCTGTTGAGTGCCGGTGTATCGATCTACGAAGCGTGGCTGTTTTCGTTTCTGGGGCAAATCGTCGACCTGCTCTCGACCTGGCAGGCCGGCGGTGAAGCGGCGGCGCAGGAAAGCCGCGTGTTGTGGGGCATGGGCATTGTCATGGTGACCAGCGTCGGGCTGGTGGCGTTGCGCACGATGTTGCAGCACCAGGTATTGGCGATCAACTTGCCGTTGCGGCTGCGCTGGGATTTCCATCGCCTGATGCTGCGACAAAGCCTCTCGTTTTTTTCCGATGAATTCTCCGGCCGCGTCACCACCAAAGTCATGCAGACTGCGCTGGCCGTGCGCGACGTGCTGTTCACAATGATCGAGATCCTGCCGGGGATCGGCGTGTATTTCATCGCGATCATCGCGCTGGCCGGCGGCTTCGCGCTGAAGCTGATCCTGCCCTTCATGGCCTGGTTCGTGTTGTTCGGCTTGGCCATGTGGTATTTCGTGCCGCGTCTGGGCAAAGTCGGCCAGGAGCAGGCCAACGCACGGTCGATGATGACCGGGCGAATTTCGGACGCTTACACCAACATCACCACGGTGAAACTGTTTTCCCACTCCAATCGCGAAGCGCATTTCGCGCGTGCGGCGATGGAGGATTTCAAGCAAACCGGTTTCCGCCAGATGCGCCTGGTCAGCCAGTTCGAGATCGTCAATCAGGCACTGGTAGTGGCGTTGATCATGTCGGCGGGCGGTTATGCGTTGTGGCTCTGGCATGACGGCGCGGTCGGCGCGGGTGCCGTGGCGGCGATCACTGCGATGGCGTTGCGGATCAATGGCATGTCGAACTGGATCATGTGGCAAATGACTTCGCTGTTCGAAAGCATCGGCACCGCCCAGGATGGCATGGCGACGCTGACCCTCGGCACCAAAGTGCAGGACGCGCCGGATGCGGGCGCGCTGCAAACCACCGGCGGCGCGGTGACTTTCAACAATGTCAGCTTCAACTACAACGGTGAGCGCCAAGTACTCAGCGGCCTCAACCTGAACATCCGTCCTGGCGAAAAAATCGGCCTGGTCGGACGCTCCGGTGCGGGTAAATCCACGCTGATCAACCTGCTGCTGCGTTTCTATGATGTCGACAGCGGCGAGATTTGCATCGACGGCCAAAACATCGCAAAAGTGACGCAAGACAGCCTGCGCGCCTCAATCGGCATGGTCACGCAGGATACATCCCTGCTGCACCGTTCGATCCGCGACAACATTGCCTATGGCCGACCCGACGCGACCGACGAACAAATCCGCAGCGCCGCCGCCAATGCGCAGGCCGACGAGTTCATCAGCCAACTCAGCGACCGCCAAGGTCATAGCGGCTACGACACCTTGGTCGGTGAGCGCGGCATCAAGTTGTCGGGCGGCCAACGCCAGCGCGTGGCAATTGCCCGGGTCATGCTCAAAAACGCCCCGATCCTGCTGCTCGACGAAGCCACCAGCGCGCTGGACTCGGAAGTCGAAGTCGCAATCCAGGAAAGCCTCGATGAGATGATGCAAGGCAAAACCGTAATCGCCATCGCCCATCGACTGTCGACGATTGCCGCCATGGACCGGCTCATCGTGATGGATGACGGGCGCATTATCGAACAGGGAACCCACAGTGAACTGCTGGCAAAGAATGGCGTTTATGCGCGGCTTTGGCAGCACCAGAGCGGTGGTTTTCTGGGCGAGGACAAAGGTGTGATTGACGCGTTGGATCAGGTGTGAACGGTGGAGTGCGGCGAGCGATGCCGTCCACTGAGCATCGATCCAGTTAGAAAACTGCTCCTTCGATATGGTGGACCTTCGGTTCTTCAGAAAAATAGTCCTCCAGGCCCAGCATGAACATCTGATGGTCATCACTCGCCTCGAAGCCCGGCGAGTGATCTTCAAGTGAAGCCCAGCGCACTATCAGGTTGAAATGCTCGGGGGTTTCGATTCCTTGCGCGAGCAAGTGGCCGCCGTAACCCTTCGCGCGGGTGAGCAACGGCGCGACCTCGGCGAAGGCACTTTTGAATTGTTCAATGCGTTCTTTGTGTACGGGAAGCAGAGCAATTTCATAAATCATGGCATTTCCTCTGATACGACTTAGACGGCTGAAAATAGGCGCTCAGGAAATAAGCGATGGCTCAACTGCAATCGCAATTTTGCCTTGAAGGCCGTTCTCTGGACTTTCCAACCGAGCATGGGCCAGGCCGATATCGGCCAGCGAATAGACCGCGCCAACGTGTGGGCGCAACTGACCGCGAGCCACCAACGTGCTCAGCTCATCAAGCTTGCCGCGGTTTTGTCGGGTGAAGACGAAGTGATAACTGGCGTTCTTGCCCCAGGCCTGAACGAAGTTTTGCGGCTGCGCGATGTCGACAATCGAGACCACGCGGCCCAGTTGAGCCAGCGCATCCGGGCTGCGCGACAGGGTGTCGCCGCCTATGGTGTCGAACACCACATCCACGCCTTGGCCGCCGGTTTCGCGCAGGATGGCGTCGACGTAATCTTCCTTTTTGTAGTCGATGAGCACATCGGCACCCATGCTACGGGCGAACTCAAAGTTTGCTTCGCGCACGGTGGTGAAGACCCGCGCGCCAATGGCTTTTGCGACTTGGATCGCTACATGACCCACGCCTCCCGCGCCGCCGTGTATCAGAATGCTTTCCCCTACCCTGAGCGCCGCTCGCACGGTCAGTGCTTCCCATACCGTACCGCCAACCAGAGTCAGACTTGCCGCCTCGAGATGGCTCAGCGATGGCGGTTTGTGGCCGATGATGCTTTCGGCCGCAACGTGGTACTCGGCATAACTGCCTGGCCCGCCGAATATTTGCGGGGTGTACCAGACTTCGTCCCCCGGAGCGAAGCCCGTCACCCCCGGCCCGACTTCTTCGACAACGCCCGAAACGTCATGTCCGGTAATCGCCGGCAGTGGCACCAGGTCAGCGTAATCGCCGCGCCGAACCTGAAAATCCAAGGGGTTGATGGAGGTTGCGTGTACCCGCACCAAAACCTGTCCCACACCCGGCACTGGCTTGGGTACGTCGCAGAGTTCGAACGATTCCGGGCCGCCAAATGATTTGAGTAGCATCGCTTTCATTTTGAAATCCTCGTATCGACAAAAAGGAATATCGAGATATCTCGATATGACGCGGTAAAAAATCACAGATCTTTCCCGATCAACTCGGCAAGGGCACTGATAGTTGCTTCATTGCGTTTGTAGTACGTCCACTGGCCGATGCGCCTGACTTCGACCAGGCCCACTCGTTGCAGGGTTGCCAGATAACCCGACACCGTAGACTGCGACAGCCCGATACCCTCCTGGATACTGCTGACGCAGACACCCACCGTGAAAACGTCACCCTCATCCTGCGCAGGGAAATTGTTCACGGGGTCCTTCAAGCCTTTCAGGATTTGAAGGCGTACCGGATTTGAGAGTGCTTTGAATATTTCGAGTAAGTCCATAGCTCGGATGATATCGAGATTTAGCGATATATCAATACCCGATTTCCCTTCGCGACCGACGGCTCACATTCTGCTGAACAGACCTCTCCAGTTGCTGCGAGAGGAGATGAAGACTCGCAATGGCTGTGGTCAGACATCGATCAGCCAGCTCTTCATCCCCCACTCAGATCACCCGGCGCTGGTCGGCACTGGCGCGTTGAGCAACTGCTGCTCCCACAGATACGCAATACCGCTACCGGCAGCATGCTGCAACAGCACATCGGTCAGCGCACCGGCGGTTTCTTCCCGAGCCCAGTCACGTTGCCACTCTGCAGCGAGAGCGAGCCAAGTCATCATGTTGGCACCCGCCGCAATCATGCGCTGGATCGCCACTTGATGGGCCTCGACCGAAACCGCGCCGGATGCGTCAGTGATCACCGTTACATCCCAACCTTCGCCGAGTGCCTGGATCACCGGCATGGCGACGCAGACTTCGGTCCACAGACCCGCGATAACCAGTTGCTTGCGGCCCGTCGCTTTTACGGCGTCCACCACCTTCTGGTCTTCCCAGGTGTTGATCAGCGTCCGATCAATCACCTCTTGGCCGGGAAAAACATCGAGGATTTGCGGAAAGATGAAACCGCCCCGCTCGGCGATCACGCTGATCAAGATGGTAGGCACGTTGAACGCCTTGGCTGACTTCGCCAACGCCGTCGCATTGTTGACCACCATTTGCGGCTCATGGCTGTTCAGATTAGTGAGCTGGAAAGGCTGGTGGTCGATCAGAACGAGTACCGAATCTTCAGGACGAAGAAGCGATGTAAGGCCGTTACGAAAAGTCATTAGTAGATCCCGTGTTGTCGTTATGAATTGGATTGGTAATGAGCGGCATACGCCAGCGCCGACGCTGCCTGCGAACAACACTGTGCTGTTTCGATGCTTAATCCGGTAGTGTTGCCAAGTGTTTGGCTGTGTCGCGAAATGAGGAACACCGTTTGGATATCGAAGAGCTTCAGACATTCGTAGAGGTTGCTGACGCAGGAGGCGTTTCGCCTGCCGCAGCCCGGCTGGGCGTGTCCAAGTCAATCGTCAGTCGCAGGCTGGCGCGATTGGAAGCGCAGCTTGGCGTGCAGTTGCTGACACGCTCGACTCGCGGTGCGGCGCTGACTGAGGCCGGCGCGACCTTTCGCGACTATGCAGCGAGGGTCTGCTCAGAAATGGAGTCAGCCAGAGAAGCGATCCTGCCTGCCGGAGCGCTGCAGGGTCGTTTACGAGTGGCCGCGCCGCTTTCTTTTGGCCCGACTCACTTCGCCCCCGTACTGGCGGAAATGGCTGTGCGACACCCGCAACTTCAGATCCAGACCTGCTACAGCGACCGCTTCGTTGACCTCATCGCCGAAGGTTACGACTGCGCAATCCGCGTCGGCTACCTTCAGGATTCCAACCTGATCGCAAGACGCATCGGCCCGATCAACGGCAAGCTGGTCGCGAGTCCGGGCTATATCAAGGCTTATGGTTCACCCGAGAAACCTGAGGAGATAGCCGCCCATCAAGCTCTGATGCAAAGCACCGAAGCTTGGCAATTCATGGATGGCGACAAGATCGTCGCCATTCGCCCGCAAGGACGCTTCAAGGCTGACAACGGCATCGCGCTAGTCGCCGCCGCAGTCGCAGGACTCGGGGTCGCGTACTTGCCCGATTGCCTCACGTATGACAGCGTGGCATCCGGCGCACTGGTGCCGATCATGACGCGGTATCCACCACCGCCAGCGGGTGCTTACTTAGTCCGCCCGGCCGGTCAGCATCCTGCGCAGAAGATCCGGATCTTTGCGGAATTGTTGATCGAGTATTTCGGGAAATCTCCGTATTTTGCGGGAGATGTTGCTGTTTGATTGGGTGGGGTGTTTGAGTGCGTGGTTTCGGCCAGGAGCTGCCTGCTGTGCTGAGCGCTTGTTGTTGACCGAGATAGGCATTGACGTAAAATCGCCACCCCAAAAAATCAACTTGCATAGCGAGAAGGAGCTTCGATGCAACGGGTGATGATAGTTGGTCAACCTGGGGCGGGCAAAAGCACTTTGGCGCGTGAGCTTGGCCAGCGCACGGGGCTACCGGTTGTTCATATCGACACTATCCACTGGCAGCCAGGGTGGATCGAAAGAAGCCGGGACGAGAAGACGCAGCTTTGTCTCGAAGTAGAGGCACGAGATTGCTGGATATTCGAAGGTGGCCATTCAGCCACGTGGGATAACCGGCTGGCACGCGCAGATCTGTTGATTTGGATTGACCGATCTGCAACGCTTCGATTCATGCGCGTACTGCGCAGAACGCTGCTCCAACGTGGTCAGTCTCGGCCTGACCTGCCGCAGAACTGCCCCGAACTGCTGGCCAACCTGCCGGAGTTTTTTAGATTCATGTGGCGGACGAAAAAAACAGCGCGAGCAAAGATGAAGCAACTTGTGGCAACAGCGCCATCAGATTGCCGCGTTGTTCGCCTGCGGTCTAATCGGGATACCGAAACTTTTCTCGCGAGCATTGGAAGTTCGACCGTCCAGGCCCCGCGAGATTGAACGACGGTTGATTGACTCAAAAAACGCAAAAAAGGAGACAGATTTATTATCTTAAAAATAAATCTGTCCCTGAGAAATCCCCACAAATCTACTCCAGTCTCTGAGCTTGTCGGTGCACTTCATCGCGCAGCAGTAGCTCCATATCCGCCAATTTCGAGCAGGACAATCCGGTGGTGGAGCATCTCAAGTATTCGAGGCCAAGACGGCAGAGTGAGAGCACCGGTTTATGCCTGATGCTGTTGCTCTGGAAGTGACGTGACCGCCCTGTCGTTTGAGCCTGAAGACCGGCCAAGCAGGCAAAGATCAGAAGCGGCATTGATCGTATTTCAGCGCATTTAAGGGCTTGTCTGGAGGTTCCTAGGCATCCTAGCGGGAAATAGCTATGCTTTATTATCCAACTTCTGGAATATTATAATGGATATCTCGATTAAAACTTATCAGGCGGGTACTCCCGCAAAAGTCTCTGCGCAAGAGATCGTTCGCTCGGAGACGTCTGCTGATTCTTCTTCGGATAACCTCTCCTCAGGTACAGAGAAAACTGTTTCAATATCCAGCTCTGCACGGGCACTTTATATTCTAAGCAGCTCTAGCGAACGACAAGTATCTATGTCAGAAAGCGATTTGAAAGAAATGCATGAAAAAGGGCAAAAGGATATTTATAATTTCGGGCACCGCATTGCTGGCGGGAATTACAACAAGGAAGACATGCTCCCCAAAACGGATGACCCTGACCGTTTGGCGTTAGGCCAGAAGTCACTGGATTACTCCATCGGCCTCTCTCAAGTCCCACCTAAAAATCTTCCTAATCCGTTTGAGGGCATGGCGCGAAACGGCCTAAGCGCGATTGTTTATGATGACACGGGAACCTATACCGATGCCGAGCGCTATGCCGCTTATGGGGAGCTTAACAAACAGGACGAAGCATACTTCTCAAAGCTGTACGCCAAAATAACGAATGGACGCGACAATAGTGAAGTATTCAAAGGCATCATGGACTATTTCGATGATCTGCCTGCTGTTGAGAGGTCGGCCTACCCTGATGGCTTCAGGAATAGTATCGAAAGACTTTATCAAGAACAGAGAGAGCAATCGGGATCGCTCGTTCTCATCAATAAATCGACCGAGGAGTATTCAGAGAAGAGCTTCAGCAAGGGACAATCGTCGGAGAAGATGTTGCAGGCAGTCCTAGAAAAAGCTGTTGATCTCTCCACGGCGCATTGGTCAGTGAATAAGCGCGACTAGATGACTTGGCCGGATGCATACCCTGGCTAGAATCAAACATTACCGATGCCGAGGTTCCAACCATGACCCTAGCCCAAATCCTTCTGTTTCTCCCCGCAGCAGCAATCGTTGCCATCTCACCAGGCGCCAACAACCTGCTTGCATTCGCAAATGGCAGCAGGCGGGGTTTGCTGCCTACAGTGGTCGCCCTGTTAGGTCGGTGTATGGCCTTTGTATTGATGATCGCGATGGTGATTGTCGGTTTGGGAGCATTGCTAGAGGCGTCTGAACCTGCTTTCCAGATTCTTAAATGGGCCGGTGTTCTTTATCTTGTCTATCTCGGCGTAAAAATGATGATAGGTCGTGATTGTAACGAAGATGGGGCTTCGGGCTTAATCCAGCCTTTCGATGCCTACTCCTTGGCACGCCGGGAGTTTATGACTGCCATGACCAACCCCAAAGCAATCTTGCTCTTCACTGCTTTTGTTCCCCAATTCATTGTTTCTGGTGCTGGCGCCTCCTTCACTGCCCAGTTCATCGTTTTAAGTGCAATCTACATTGCGGTCGAGTTTATCGCCGCTATAGGCTGGGCCCTCGCTGGCAGCATCACTCGATCTCTGCGCCCTTCGGAACGGAAATTGTCGGTTATCCATCGCATAACGGGTGGAATGATGCTCGGGGCAGCCGCCTTGCTGGCTACAGCCAGACGAACTTAAGTGTGTATTTCCGGACGTCACGCTTACTGATTAACTGACTGCCACTCGTGCGAGGCAACTGATTGATGTCACTCCCCCGCTACGTCGGAAAACGAGTGAACTACCGACTTACTTCCATTTCGCTGGGTCAAACTGGGAAGCTAATCGTTGGGAATATTATCAAACGGGGAGATAGCGATAGACCTTTGTTTATCTAACAGTAAATCCTCCTATCCGACCTTTACCGTTTGTCATAACGGCTCCGTGCCTCATTAAACCTCTCTGACTGTTCGATCACCCACGCCCATAGAGGAATCATCTGCACCAATAATCCCATTCCAAGTTCGGTCAGAGCGTATTCGACACGCAAGGGCTTCTCGCCAAAATCGTGACGAGAGATCAGCCCGTCGCGCTCCAGCTGGCGCAACGTGTGAGTGAGCATGCGTTGAGTGACGCCGTGCAATCGGCGGCGTAACTCCGAGTGCCGCATGGGGCTACTCACACCCAGCGCATGCACTACGCCTAGTGACCATCGGTTACCGGAATGACTGAGAATATCGCGCTTGAGACCATCCTCGTCCTCGCTAAGTGCGCGACAGGCATCCTGTGAAAGACGCACGATTTCCTGAGCGTCCAGACCGCTCGGTATCACCACCGGCATGTTCACCAGCTTTCTATTCGATCCAGCTTTCGGGGTCGTTGACCTGACCGCCGGGCAGGTCAATGCGTTGGGCAGCTTTGAAACTATGGTTACGGTGACAACACCGGAAGACATAGGCACGCTCACCGCAGCCATTGTCCTGCACAGCCCGCGCCTTATTAATCAGGTCGTATACACCGCTGGTGACACTCTTACCTACGGCGCTTTGGCTGATTTGGTTGAGCACATCATCGAACGGAAAGTCGAGCGCCGAGAGCTTAGCGTGCAGCAGTTGCTAGCAGACCTTGCAGAAAAACCTGACGATAATTTACGAAAATACCGGGCAGTTTTTGCTATGGGCTGTGGTGTGGCGTGGGATGTAGCGAGGACATTCAACGCAATACATGGATTACCAGTGACCAGCGCAGAACAATGGGCGCAATCAAATCTGCGTCGTAGTTAAGGTTGGCAGACGCGCGTTGAGTAGCTGAAGACGAGTCAACACATCCCTCAAAGTAAACGTACCTTGCTCAGATCGAGCAGGCGGCCACCAATACAAGCGACTTGGCCGTACGGGCTTGTATGTATCCGAGCTGTGCCTGGGCACGATGACGCTCGGAGGTAATGCTAACGCGGGTATGTGGGCCGCAATCGGCGCGGTTGGACAGGGCGAAGCCAACAGGTTGATCGTCCAAGCTCTGGCGCAAGGGATCAACTTCATAGACACCGCCGATATTTATTCTTTCGGTCAGTCGGAGCGCATCCTGGGTGATGGATTCACCTGTCACCCAGTGCGAATGCCGCGATGCCAGAAACACGGCGAGGGGTGCGATATCTTCCGGCTCACCGAAGCGACCCAGCGGAGTGCCCGCGATGAGCTTTTCACCAAATTCACCGGCAAAATTTCCGTCAGGTGCCGTACTCGATCCGGATCGTGACACCCTGGATAAGCCTTAGGGTACTTATTGGATGTGCTGCCATTTCTTAAAAACAAATTCGAGGCTGTACCCATCCGGGTCCAGCACATTGGCCGCGTAGTAGTCGGGATCGTAATGCAAGCGTGCCCCAGGCGGGCCGTTGTCGACCGCCCCCTGATGCAGCGCAGCGGTATAGGCGGCATCAACTTCAGCCTGGCTGCTTGCGACAAAACCTACATGTACCGCGCACTCTTCCACAACGCCCTCACGCAACCAGAAAAACATCCGGCCGTTGGCACCGAAGCCTTTCAGGTCAGGATGCCCCGGTGGGCCATCCTTGCCGTCGTAGTTCAGGCGCGCGGTGATACCCAACGGGGTCAGGGCAGCTTCGTAGAAACGGATGGACCGTGCGATATCGCTCACGGACAAAAAGATATGATCCAGCATGGCAAAACCCTCGTGATTCAGATGTTGTAGCCGCCGGCTACTTCGAGGGTCTGGGCATTGATCCAGGCGCCCTCCTCTGACAGCAACATGGCGATAACGCGCGCGACGTCTTCCGGCTCGCCGACCCGGCCGAGTGCCGTTTGCGCCGCCAGCTTCGCCTCGAACTCAGCGTTCAGCCCCCCGCCCAATTCGGTACGGATGGCGCCGGGTGATACCGCGTTGGCCCGTATTCGCCGCTCGCCGAATTCTTTGGCCATGTAACGGGTGAGCACCTCGAGCCCGCCCTTGAAGGCAGCATAGGGCGCTACGCCAGCAGTGGCGACGCGGGTAGTGGCACTGGTCAGGTTGACGATACTGGCATTTTCCGCGAACAGCGGCAGGAGGGTTTGAGTGAGAAAAAACGGCCCTTTGAGGTGCACATTGAACAGGCCATCGAACTGCGTTTCGGTGACAGTTGCCAAGGGATTGAACAGCCCGTACCCGGCATTGTTGACCAGGCCACCCAGCATGTTAGCGTTCCAGGTGTCCTGTAAGGTCAGTACCACTGACTTGCGAAACGCTACGAAGCTGCCAACATCAGACACGTCGAGCTTGAGAGCGACAGCCTTGCCACCGACGCGTTCGATGCGTTCCACGACTGCGCCGGCAGCCTGGGAATCAGCGTTGTAGGTGAGGATGACACCCATACCGCGCCGAGCAATCTGCTCGGCGGCACTGGCACCGATTCCACGGCTGCCGCCGGTAATGACGATGACGCTCATTTGATGTTCCTCTGTGGCTTATAGGTGGCCCCACAGTACTCATCACGATCGCCAGGGTCGTACCCATTTCTACTCGAAACCTGCCTGTTTCTGCTTTTCGCTTGCAGGCGCAGGGTTCTGCCGTCAGCATCCCGACATGGACAATCAACTGAATGAACTCAGGTCGCTCGCGGCCAAGGCTGAAAATCGCCGCACCGAAACGGGCATCCCACGCGTGGCCATGGTCAAGGGCAAGATCCCCGAACACATGCTGGCGGCGGTCTATGACCCGATGATCAACCTGATCCTGCAAGGCAGTAAAAGCATGAGCGTGGGGGATAGGACGCTTCAGTATGACCCTGCGACCTATTTCGTCATGTCCATTGATTTGCCAGCAGTGGGGTCTGTTCATCCAAGCGTATCGGGAGAACCTTACTTGGCAGTCAGCCTCACTCTTGACCCAACTGTATTGTCAACGCTATTTGAAGACTTGCCCAAACCTGTCAGCCGCCCTGAGAACAATCTCGGGTTCTCCGTAGCGCCAGTCACAACCGACCTGATGGATGCCTGGGTGCGAATGTTGCGATTAATGGGCGATCCGGACGCCATCGCAGCCCTGGCCCCGGTTTATGAACGGGAGATCATCTTTCGTGTGCTCCAGGGCCCCCATGGCTGGATGCTGCGGGAAATTGCAGCACCGGATACGGCGATGGCCCGAGTCAACATGGCGATCCAGTGGATCCGCCGTGACTTCGCTGAGCCAATTGGGGTGGAGCGCCTGGCGCAACGAGCATCAATGAGCGTCTCGGCGTTTCATCGCCACTTCAAGGCAGTCACCAACCTGAGTCCTTTGCAATATCAAAAACGGGTTCGCCTGCTCCAGGCTAGAACACTGATGGTGGCCCACGCCAAGAGCGTCATGGCGGCGGCCTTCGAAGTCGGCTATGAAAGTGCGACACAATTCAGCAGGGATTATTCACGGGCATTTGGACTGCCTCCTGCACAAGATGCCGGGAGGATTCTCGGCAAACGAGCGCTATCAGACTAAGGAGCACTACATGAACCGCCAGCAATTGATCGATTACATACTGAAGAAATACCAGACAAAGCCTGATCACCCATGGGAGAAATTCCCCGACTACGCCGTCTTCAGACATTCGGACAATGAGAAATGGTATGCCCTGCTCATGGAAATTCCTGCCGAGAAAATAGGCGTTGATCAAGATGCGCGGGTTGACGTACTCGACTTGAAAGTTGAGCCCGAGTTGGTCGGCTCCTTGAGGAAAAAGCCCGGCATTTACCCGGCTTATCATATGAATAAAGAGCATTGGATTACCGTCCTGCTGAACGGCCCACTCGGCGCGCAAGAAATTCACTCACTGATTGAAGACAGCTTTCAACTCACACGCTGAGAGCGACCCCGCGTGACGCTGTGGCCAAGCTGGGGCTGGGTCGGCAAGTGCACTACCTGCCCGCCTCCCCCACTGCTGCTGGCTACCTATGCTCAAAGGGGCGGGCCGGTTCAACCGCGCCCGTCCCTTGAGCCGATTCACATCCCCCGTCACTCGAACTGCTGACGATTCTCCGGAGTAATCAACTGGAACGGCACCCAGATGATCGGTGTATCCAGCTTTTCGCCACGCGCCAGGCGGACAGCCGCATCAACCGCTCCACTCGCCTGCCCTACAGCATCCTGGAACACACTGACAGCCATCTTTCCATCCGCCATGAGTTTGAGCCCATCCGACGTACCGTCGATGCCCCCTACCCAGTAATCCTTGGCCTGCTTGCCGGCCTTCTCCAAGCCCATGATCGCGCCGATCGCCATTTCGTCGTTATTGGCCGCGACAATCGAAAAATCGACGCCCTGCTTCACCCAGTCCATGACCACCGTGGCGGCCTGGCTACGCTCCCAGTTGGCGACTTTTTTCTGCACGACTTTCATATCCGGGTACTTGGCGACGACTTTTTCCACGTCCTCGGTGCGCATCAATGAGGACGCATTGGCGGGGTCGCCGACCAGAATCACCACGTTGCCCTTGTAGCCGGCCCGGCGTGCCAGCTCTTCCATCTGCAACGTGCCTGACTCCAGTTCATTGGAGCCGACAAACGCAGCGCGCGCGGTGAGCTTTTCGGGCGAGGGATTGCGGTTGACGAAGACCAGGGGGATATTCGCTTCGCTGGCCAACTGCATCATCTGCGGCGTGCTTTTGCCGTCGACCACGGCCACGATGATCGCGTCGACTTTGGAATGGATCAGGTTGCGAAACTGCCGCAGCTGCAATTCGGAATTATCCTGCCCATTCTCCATGAAAATATCGATATCCATCGCCGCCGACTTTTGCTGCACGCCATTGCGCAGCAACGCCTGGAAATTATCGTCGTATTTGGCCATGGCCACGCCCACCAGCGGCGTAGAGGCTTGGGCCAGGCCTGTGGTTAACAGCGCCGACCCCAGGAAACATCTGAACCATGCTTTCATTTTCTAGCTCCCGAGGGTCAAACGCTGAATTGATGAAGCAGTTCACGCTGCACTTTGGCCATGGCCGATAAGCGTTGGCTGCTGCTGGCCGATTGCTCGGCACCTTCGGCCGTCTGCTGCGCCGAATCATTGATCTGGATGACCATCCGGCTGGTTTCCGCCACGGTGGCGCTCTGCTGCTCGGTGGCCGCAGCAATCTGGATGTTCATGTCGCGAATCGTGCCGACCGCCTCGCTCATCGAGTGCAGCAATTCACCGGCTCCCGAGGCCAGCGTCACGCATTGGCCCGACTGCACCTGGCTCTCGTTCATCACCTGGACCACGGAATGAATTTTTTCCTGCATCCGTCCGATCATTTCCTGGATTTCGCTGGTAGAGGTCTGGGTACGACTTGCCAGGGAGCGCACTTCATCAGCGACGACGGCAAACCCTCGGCCTTGTTCGCCCGCACGCGCGGCCTCGATAGCCGCGTTGAGTGCGAGCAAGTTGGTCTGTTCGGCGATGGTACGAATGGCAACCACAATGCCTTCGATATTGTGGCCGTACTTCTGCAGTTCGTCGGTAACCTCGGTGGCTTTGTTTACCTGCTCGGCCTGAAGGCGAATGTTGACGATGGTCTCGGCCACACGCTCCTGCACTTGATCGGTGAGGTCACTGGTGTCGTCCACCGCCTTGCGGGTGTCTTGCGCGCGCCGTGCGACTTCTTCCACGGTACTTTCCATCTCAGTCATGGCCGAGGCCGCCGACTGCAACCTGTCTTTTTGCTCATCCACTACGCGAGTGGTCTGCTCGCTGCTCAAGGCATTGTTGTCCGCCGTGGTCGCCAGGGCATCGGCGGAGCTGATCAGCTCACGGAAGGTTTTGCGCAGCGCAATGGTCAGTTCATTCAGGTAGCCCCCCAGCTCCCCGAACTCGTCCTTGCGCGAGACATCGAAACTGACGCGCATATCGCCGGCCGTCAGTTGCTTGAGCACCTCGCGAAACGCCGCCAGGGGACGACGCAGGCTGAAGGCGACCCAAATGCCGATCAGTACGGCGGCCAGCACCGCCAGTACACAGGCGATCAACACCAGGCTGCGGCTGGTGCCGATGGTGGCGTTGGCATCGTCCCGGGCGTGATTGGCGACCTCAAGGGCCTGGCTGCCAAATTCGCCAATCTTGCCCAGGGTGGATTGCAGGGCGACTTCTACCGCAGTGCGTTGCTGCACAACCTGCGCACTCAATTTTGCCTCGGCGAGGTAGGCATGGAACACGCCGTCGGCGCCGGTCAGATCGGTGAGTAGACGATTGACCATCACGGCGGCAATCCGCCCGCCTCTGGGGTCAACGGCCAACAGCGCCTGAAGGCGCGTGCTGATGACCTCGTCCTGCAGGTTCAGCACGCGTTGCAAGGTGTCGATGGCTGGCGTCGCCGCATGCGCGGCCAGCCCGTCATAGGATTTGTTGACTTCCAACAGCAGTTTTTCAGCCGCCGCCACCTGTTGTGCGTCGCCGGCACTGCGGGCCCGAGCAATGTAATCGCGCAGGTAACCCGCCAACTGCGAACCCTGGGCGCTGCTGTAACCTTGCAGCACTCGCGTCAACGCGAGTTGCTGCACATGCTCACGGTGCGAGGCCATCAGGGTTTGCGCCTGGTCGGCGTAGGCCGTCACTAACTGGCGCTGCTGGGCGAGGCCAGCCTTCAACTCGTCGCGGTCGACCACATAGACCGCCGTGCTGTCGAGCAAGCGATTGAACTGGGTAATGCTGTCGGTGAACGCTTGCTTGCCGGCGTCGATCTGTTTGACATCGGCGCTGATCAGCATGGCCAGCAACGCCTGGTTGGCGCGCAGGATATGCACGTACAACTCACTGGCCGCGCGACTCAATGGTGCCGATTGGCTTGTGATGATGCCCAGACGCTCGCTTATAGAATGCGTGCTTTGATAGCTGACCCCTGCCATGGTCAGCAGCAACAGCACAAGCACCGCAAAGCCCCCGATAACCCGCTGTAAAATGGTCATGGCTAACCCCGTTAGGTTTTTATTGTTGTGGAGCTGGTTTGAAGCGTCGGCGTACTTCGAGGGAGACTGCTCGGAGCGCTAAGGACTGGATCGGCCGCGCAGCCAGGAACTTGAAAGGAGAAAGCGACTGGCGCAGGTTTTAAGATCGACTCAGCGCGAATAAACCGCTGCAATACGGGAGTGATGACCGAGGCGCACTCCCGACAGCCTGCCGGGCGCGCCTCGCGTCAGCACTGTTCACGCACCAACAGTGCTTGGACAGCTTGTACTGAATCAACACACGCCAATCTCCAGGCACGCTACCTATCCATTTGAAATACAAACATTTATCCCTCTGGCATGGCGCATGCAATCAGCTTTGCACCTATCCCGAAGGATGCATCCATGCCCCAGACACTGCCCCAGGCGCTGTTGCGTCAAGCCCACATCCGCAGGTCGGCGATCGCCTTGCGCTATAAGCGCCTGGGCATCTGGCATGAGCGCAGTTGGAGTGAGGTGGCTGGCGAGGTCAGCCAGCTCGCCGCTGCCTTGCATCAGCGCAGCTTGGGGCGTGACGATGACCTGTTGATCATCAGCCAGGCGCGTCCCGAAGCGTTGCTGCTGGCGCTGGCGGCGCACTGGTTGGGCGCCAGCGTCACACTGCTCGACCCGGAGCGCGACAACCAGGCGTTGTTGGACGTGCTGCGGCCGCGCTTCGTGGTCGTGCAAGACCTGGACACGTTGCAACAACTGCGTGAGCGCGACGTGGTGGTGTTCCTCGACGGGCGTGGCCTGAGCCAGTACCCGGACGCCGGCTTGATCGACTATGCCGACTTGCGTACCGATGCCTCGCCCCCCGCCCACACGCCGCAACCCGACGCCACGGCCTTCGTCTTTCATGCCGAGACCACCCTGCGCCTGACCCATGCGCAGTTGCTCGCGGGCGGCCGTGCGCTGGTCGACCGGGAACACCTCGGCGCCGACGACGAGGCCCTGGCCGCACGGGTGTTTGCCGCCAGCGGGCAAGCACGCTACCTGCTTGCACCCTGGCTGCATGCCGGCTTTGGGCTGAACTTTCCGGAGGCCCTGGCCACCCGCGACATCGACCGGCGCGAGCTGGGCCCGACCTTGGTGCTGGGCACCCGCGAATCCTATGCACGCCTGGAGCAGTGGGTGCGTGAACGCCTGCCGCTGCCGGGGACGTTCAGCCATCGCGTGTACCGCTGGGCCATGCAGCCGAGCCCATCCCCCCTGCGCCGCTGGCTGGGGCACTGGCTGGTCCGTCGGCCGTTGCTGGATGTACTGGGGATGAGCCGCCTGCGCGTGCCCTTGCTGGTCGGGCCAGCGCTGAATCCGGACAGTGCGGCGTTCTTCGCAGCCCTGGGCATCCGTCCCGGCCATTGGCAAGAACCCTCTGCCCGCCACGAACCCAGCGACCACTTGCTGCCTCAATCTGCCTGACGAGCCTTCCATGCGCACATCCACTGAAGCGGTACTACTACGGCTCGATGACATCTCCCTGTCGTTCAAAGGCATCAAGGCCATTACTTCCATCAGCTTTGAGGTCAAGGCCGGCGACATCTGCGGCCTGATCGGCCCCAACGGCGCCGGTAAAAGCTCGCTGCTCAATGTCATCAACGGGGTCTACCACCCCCAAAGCGGCAGCATTCGCTACGCGGGCCAGACCCGCCGACGCATGCGTGCGCACCAGGCGGCCGAAGGCGGGATTGCGCGGACCTTCCAGAATATCGCGCTGTTCAAGGGCATGAGCGTGCTCGATAACGTGCTCACCGGGCGCAACCTCAAGCGCCGCAGCAGTTGGCTCGAGCAAATGCTGCGCCTGGGCCGGGCACCGCGTGAGGACGACGCGCACCGCTTGCAGGCGGAAAAGGTGATTGCCTTTCTGCAGATCCATCCCTGGCGCCATGTGCTGGTCGGCACCCTGCCCTATGGCCTGCAAAAACGTGTCGAACTGGCCCGCGCACTAGCCGCCGAACCCACCCTGCTGTTGCTGGATGAACCCATGGCCGGCATGAACGCCCAGGAGAAGGCGCAGATGAGCCAGTTCATCCGCGACATCAACCGCGAATTCGGCACCACCGTGGTGTTGATCGAACACGACATCGGCGTGGTCATGGGCCTGTGCGACCACGTGGTAGTGCTCGACTATGGCCGCAAGATCGGCGACGGCACCCCGCAACAGGTGCGCGCCAACCCCGATGTGATCGCCGCCTACCTGGGTACCTGAGCATGGAATTTTTCTTCGAGGTGCTGATCGGCGGGCTGCTGGCGGGTGTGATGTATGCCCTGGTGGCGATTGGTTTTGTGCTGATCTACAAGGCCTCCGGTGTGTTCAATTTTGCCCAGGGCGCCATGGTGCTGTTTGCCGCACTGACGTTTGTCAGCCTGTTGGAGCGCGGCTTGCCGTTCGCCTGGGCGTTCCTGGTCACCCTGGCGAGCATGGTGGTGCTGGCGCTGCTGATTGAAAAAGTCGTGCTGCGCCCGCTGGTCAACCGGCCACCGATCATCCTGTTCATGGCCACCCTTGGGCTGTCCTACATGATCGAAGGGTTTGCGCAGTTCCTGTGGGGCGCACAGGTGCACGGACTGGACTTGGGCATCGCCGACGAACCGCTGGAAATCCGCGGCATGCTGCTTTCGCAATTCGACCTGTTTGCCGCCGGCACCGCAGCCGTGCTGGTGATCGTCCTGTCGCTGCTGTTCAACAAGACGCGGGTGGGCCTGTCGTTGCGCGCGGTGGCCGACGACCCGCTGGCGTCCATGGCCATCGGTATCCGCCTGCCCCGCATCTGGGCCCTGGTGTGGGCGGCGGCAGGGTGTGTCGGCCTGGTGGCCGGGTTGCTCTGGGGCGCCCGCCTGGGCGTGCAGTTCTCGCTTTCGCTGGTGGTGCTCAAGGCGCTGCCGGTGCTGATCATCGGCGGGTTCTCGTCCATCAGCGGCGCGATTGTCGGCGGCTTGATCATCGGCGCGGCAGAGAAAGTCGCCGAGATCTACCTAGGCCCGGTCATCGGCAGCGGCATTGAAAACTGGGTGCCGTACGTCCTGGCGTTGTTGTTCCTGCTGGTGCGGCCTGCCGGGCTGTTCGGCGAGCGCGCCATCGAACGGGTTTGATTGTCCCTGAGGAACTCCCTGCATGCTGTATCAAGAAGCCGGTCAAATCAGCACTTCCTATGCGGCCGAGCGCCGCACCTTTCGCCTGCGTCAGGACCGCGTCGCGCTGTGGCTGCTGCTGGGCCTGGCTTTTTTTGCGGTGCCTTGGCTGGGCAATGACTATTGGTTCAGCGCGATCCTGGTGCCGCTGCTGGTGCTGTCGCTGGCCGGGCTCGGGCTCAACCTGCTGACGGGCTACGCCGGGCAACTCTCACTGGGCTCGGCGGCGTTCATGGCCGTGGGCGCGTTTGCCGCCTACAACCTGCACTTGCGCGTACCCGGTCTGCCGCTGCTGGTCAGCTTTGCCCTGGGCGGCGTGATTGCCGCCGGGGTGGCGGTGTTCTTCGGCTTGCCGAGCCTGCGCATCAAGGGGTTCTACCTGCTGGTGGCGACCCTCGCCGCGCAATTCGTGGTGGAGTGGGTACTCACCCGCTTCAGCTGGTTTACCAACGACAACGCGTCCGGCGTGATCACCTCCCCGCCGCTGCTGATTGGCGGACTGGATTTCAGCTCACCGCGCGGCCGCTACGTGCTGACACTAGCCGTGGTGGTGGCGCTGTTCTGGCTGGGTAAAAACCTGGTGCGCAGCGAACTGGGGCGTAACTGGATGGCCGTGCGCGACATGGACACCGCCGCTGCCGTCATCGGTATTGGGCTGTTGAAGGCCAAGCTGCTGGCGTTTGCAATCAGCGGCTTCTACCTGGGCGTCGCCGGGTCCCTGTGGGCCTTCGCCTACCTGGGCACGGTGGAACCCCATGGCTTTGACCTTAGCCGCTCGTTCCAGGTGCTGTTCATCATCATTATCGGCGGCCTGGGCAGCGTACTCGGCAACATCCTCGGCGCCGCGTTCATCGTGTTGTTCCCGATCCTGCTGGGCAACCTCTTCGCCCTGTTGCCCGTCGGGCTGATGGACGCGGGCCAGCTGGAGAACATCCAGAAGATGCTGTTTGGCGCGCTGATCATCGTTTTTCTGATCAAGGAACCGGAGGGGCTGGCCCGTCTGTGGCAGCGCTTTCGTCAACGGGCCAGGGTCTGGCCGCTGCGTTACTGAACTCAATAACCCCCCAGGAATGACCTCCATGACACACCGCTTATCGCTGCGCCGCCTGGCCCTGTGCCTGGCCCTGATCACCACCGGGCTCACGGCCGGCGCCCAGGCCGCCAACGAACAATACTTCCCTTTGCAGAGCTACCGGGTCGGCCCTTACGCCGCTGGCGGCAGCGGTTTCTTCGGCGGTTTCATCGACTACCTGCAATACATCAACGCCAAAGGCGGAGTGAACGGCGTCAAGCTGACCTGGAGCGAATGCGAGACCGAGTACGTGGTGGAAAAAGGCGTCGAATGCTACGAGCGCCTCAAGGGCGGGCTCAACGGCGCACCGGCCGCCGCCACCAACCCGCTGTCAGTGGGCATCGCCTACGCCACGCTGGAACGTTCCACGGCCGACAAATTGCCGCTGATCACCATCAACCATGGCCGCACCGACTCCACCGACGGCAGCGTATTCCCCTACGTGTTCCCGCTGCAGCTGAACCCGTATTCGGAAGTCTCGGCGATCATCAACTACATCGGCCAGCGCGAAGGCGGCGCCGACAAGCTCAAGGGCAAGAAAATCGCGGTGCTCTACCACGGCTCGCCCTACGGCAAGGAAACCAATGGCGTGCTCGAGACGCTGGCGAAAAACGCCGGCTTCGAACTGACCTTGCTGGAAGTGCCGCACCCCGGCAACGAGCAGCAATCGCAGTGGCTGAACATTCGCCGCCTCAAGCCCGATTGGGTGATCCTGCGCGGCTGGGGCGTGATGAACCCGGTGGCGCTCAAATCCGCGCAGAAAGTCGGCTACCCGGCCGATCACATCATCGGCAATATCTGGAGCAACTCCGAAGAAGACGTGGTGCCGGCCGGTGCCGCCGCCAAGGGGTTTATCGCGATCACCACGCACCCGTCGGGCACCGACTTCCCGGTGCTGCAAGGCATCGAGCAAAGCGTGGTGAATGCCGGCAAGGGCAACCTGGCCGACCCCAAGCGATTTGGCACCGTGTATTACAACCTGGGCGTGGTCAACGGCATTCTGAACGTCGAAGCCCTGCGCCTGGCCCAGGAAAAATATGGCCAGAAGCCCCTCACCGGTGAGCAAGTGCGCTGGGGCTTCGAACACCTGAACCTGGACGACGCGCGCCTGCAAGCGCTGGGCGCCAAGGGCCTGGTGCAACCGCTGAAACTGTCCTGCGCCGACCACGAGGGCGGCGGCGCCGTGCGCTTCCAGCAATGGGACGGCCAGCGCTGGAACCTGATCAGCGACTGGGTCCAGGCCGACCGCGCGCTGCTGCGACCGATCATCGAAGCCTCCGCAGCCGGGTACGCCAAAGAGAAAGGCATCACGCCGCGTGATTGCAGCCAGGAGCAGTGAGGCGCTGTCAGTAAGGCAGGTGACACAGCCATTTCAAAAGGGCTGTGCCACCAAGCGCCATTGCGTCCCCGTGCTACATGCGGGCAAGCTTTAGAGCGCACCACTCACTTGAATCCAGACCTGCGAAGGCCTACCCTGCACGCGTGCAACACTCACCCAGTGCGTCAGGAAGACCTTTAATGTGGGATGGCAGCGTTACCTTTGGCGACTCGTGGGCCGGCTACATTGGCCGTGCCGATCAAAACACCGCCCACTCCCATGTCGCTATCCAACTGTGCATCGGCTTGGGCCAGCCGGTCACCCTGGAGTTGCCCGGACAGTTGGTCCGCGCAGCCGGTGTGATCATCGGGCCCAACGTCGAACACCGGGCCGTGGCCGACAGTCATCCAGTGGCGTTTGTGTATGTCAGCCCGGACTCGGCATTGGGCCGTGCGCTCAATGCATTGCTGCAAGACAATGGCATCGCCCTGGCCAGTGACGAATTACTGGAGTGCTTTCGCCGCGCCACATCCCTCCCGCACTTTGTCGACGCCCTCTCGCGGTTGCTCGCGATTACCACGCCGATCGACCATAGGCTTTACAAAGCCCTGAATATTCTGCGCCTGGACCGCGACGGTCCCGGTAGCGTCAGTCGCGCTGCCCATGCGGTGGGGTTGTCCAGCCCACGCTTGCGCTGCGTCGCCACCCACCAGATGGGGGTGTCCCTCTCCCAATGGATCATCTGGAACAAATTGGAACAGGCCTCCAAATCCCTGGCCGGCGGTTCGACGTTATCGGACGCCGCCGCCGAAGGTGGCTTCTCCGACCAGGCGCACCTGGCCCGCATCATGCGCCGCATGATTGGTATGACGCCGCGCACTGCCGCAGAGGTTTTGCGCAAGACAAGCGTTTCGTTCAAGACGCGCTGATATCAAAACGCCAATATCGATCGCATCTTATTCGCAAAAACGGTAAGCGCTGATCGTCTCCCTCCAGAGCCACTCAGCGCCACCGACCGTGAATAAAAAGTGTTCGCTAGGGGCACCCGTGCCTGCGATTCGGCGAATGGCCCCGTTAATTGTTTCGATGAGTCCGCAGGGAAGCGCCCTACATGTCAGCACAGCAAAAATTAACCGTCCTTCTCACAGGAGGCTCAGGCGTACTGGGTGAGTCACTGATCGACTGCCTGGCAGAAGACTTTGACCTGGTCTGCCTGGCGCGTAAAAGCCGCATCCGCGATCCCCGGGTGGAAGTGCTCACGGGCGATATCTGCAGCCCTCGCCTGGGGCTGGCCGACGACGTTCATGCAGCGCTGCTTGAGCGTGTCGACTGGGTGATCCACGCCGCAGCGGTGACTCGCCTGGACGGCGATATCGATCAGATTTTTTCGGTGAACTACCTCGGCACCGAAAACGTAGTGGCCTTTGTGAAGCAAGCCAAGGTTCCGCTGTATCACATCAGCACCGCCTTCACCCATCCCTGCGACTATTACGAAGGCGTCCAAGCCGAAACCCCTTACGAAGTCGCCAAGCGCCAAGCCGAAACCCTGGTTCGCTCGGCCGGTATCGATGTGTCGATTTTTCGCCCATCCATCATCATTGGCGATGCGAAGACCGGGTTCATGCCCAACTTCCAGGGCTTTCATATGACCATGGGGCTGATGATGTCCGGCGTGCTGCCCATCGTGCCCTGCCCGTCTGCCGGCTATGTCGACCTGATCGCCCGTGATGTCGCGGCACAGGCCATTACCAACGCGCTGCGCCAGCGTTTAATCGGCGAAGACTATTTTCTTACCAGCGGTTCCCAGTCCCTTGATCTCGATGGTCTGCTGGACCTGATGTGCCAGTCCATGCAAGCCCAGGCGCAACCGTTCACACGGCCACGATGCCTGGCGCCGGACATTTACGAACGGTTGATCCGCCCGGTATTTCTTCCGGCGCTGAGCGGCAATATCCAGGCCGCCCTGACCCGCGCCACACAGCTGTGCCGCTATGCCTGCCTGCGCACGCCGCTGCCCACGTCCTTGCCGCAGTTACTCGGCGAAACGGCGTTCAGCCAGCGCGATGTCAGCCGTGAGTTACTGCTGTCGCTCAACCACCTGGCACCCAAGCTGGGAGCCTTGACGAGGATGCTCAAGCAGCCGCTGTTACCGTCCACACAAGCGAGCGCGGCATGAACCCGCTTGTCGCCGAACCCGCCATCGACGCCGCACAGGTCGACCAGTATTTGCGCAAGCATGTCAACTCGGGCTACGCACGCCTCGCTTCGCTGATGAACCTGCCGATCGAGCAGTCCAGCCGTGGCGTCTACATCTATGACGAGCAAGGCCGCCAGTACTTGGACGCCGGCGGATACGGCGTGTTTTTCCTGGGCCATGGCCATCCGGTGGTCGTGGAAGCGGTCGCCCGGCAACTGCAGAAAAATGCGCTGGCGAGCAAGCTATTGCTCAATCCGCAACAGGCTTTTGCCGCGCACGCACTGGCTGCACATTGCCCAGGCAATCTGGAGTATGTGTTCTTTTGCAACTCGGGCGCCGAGGCCACTGAAGCAGGCCTTAAACTCGCCCGCCTCAACGGCTGCCGCCGCACGTTGTCAACTCTCGGCGGCTTCCATGGCAAGACCCTCGGTGCCCTCGCCGTCACCGGCCGCGAAAGCTACCGCGAGCCGTTCAGTGGGTTGCTCAGCGACAGCGACTTTGTGCCGTTTGGCGACAGCGTGGCACTGGAGCAGCAACTGCGGGCATCGTCGCAAAAGGCTTGCGTGATCCTCGAACCGATCCAGGCCGAAGCTGGGGTGGTCCTGCCGCCGCCAGGCTATCTCAAACGTGTGCGCGAGCTGTGCGACCAATATGACGCCGTGCTGATTATCGATGAAATCCAGTCTGGCCTGGGCCGCACCGGCTACTGGTGGGGCTGCGACCATGAGCAGGTGGTGCCCGACATCATGCTGGTAGGTAAAAGCCTGTCGGGCGGCTGCGTACCGGTGAGTGCCATGGTTGCCAGCGCTACGATCTATGCGCCTTTCAACCGCAACCCCACGGTTCATACCTCGACCTTCGGCGCCAATCCGCTGGCCATGGCGGCGGTACAGGCCACGCTGCAAGTGATGGTGCAAGAAGACCTGGTAGCGCGTGCCCGGCTGCTTGGGCAGGACCTGCATGCCCGCTTCAGCGCGCTGTTGCAACAACGGGGCTGGACCGAGCGAGTCGAGCTGCGTAGCGCAGGTTTGCTGTTCGGCTTTGAATTTGCCGACGCGTCGATCGCAGCAAACATGGTCATGGCCCTTATCGAGCAACGAATCATTGTGTGCCACTCGCTCAATGATCATCGGGTGCTGAGGCTCACGCCATCGCCGCTGTTGACCGCCCAGGATTGCAACTGGTTGCTCGAAGGCTTCGCGCAGGCGCTGACCACCTCAATGCCATCCCTTTGAATGGAGTTTCCCCCATGCAAGAAGTCAACGTGCAGGCCCACATTCCCCATGCCTGCGCTGATGAAGTATTTGCCGTGATCAGCGATTTCAGCAAGTACGTCGAGCTGTGTAAATCGGTGCGTAACATCACCATCAACAAAGTCAGCGACCAGGTCTCGTTCACCTCCTGGGAGGTCAACTTCCACAGCGGCATCCTCAAGTGGCAGGAGCGCGACACGTTCAATGCTCAGACCCGGGAGATTCATTTCGAGCAAATGGCCGGCGATGTCGATCACTTCTCCGGCACCTGGCAGGTTTTACCGGACGGCAAAGACGCGATCATCACCTTTGAATCACGCTTCGACCTGGGCCTTCCGATGCTTGCGGACATGCTCGACCCGGTGGCCACACAGGCCATTCGGGAAAACATCCACTCAATCATCACCGGCCTGTTTCCGGCGAGCTACTTGAAGGCGTGAACCATGTCACTGTCATTGCTGAATCGCTCGCGCGCCCTGCTTCAACGCTACGCCCCGGGTTTTGACGAGCGTCTGGCGGCGATACCGGCCGGCGAGCGCGAAGCCCCCCAAAGCGACGTCATCGCCCTGTTCAAGCAACATGGTCCGGTGGGCTTGTTGGTCAACCGCGCAGCAGGCGGGCTGGGTGCGGACATCCTCGACGCAATGCATGTGCAGATCGCCATTGGCGCGCGGTCGCCCTCACTGGCGGTGGCCAGCACCATGCACCAGTTTTCCGTGGCGAGCTTGTTGGCACTCACACAAAACGGCGGCGGCGCCGAAGGTCTGTTGCTGGCCGCCGTCGCACAAAACCGCCTGCTGCTGTCGTCGGGTTTTGCCGAGGGCACTTCGGGCGCCGGGATCCTCGATTCGGCCATGCAGGCGGTGCACACCCCGGAAGGGGTACTGCTCAGCGGCAGCAAAAAGCCCTGCTGCCTCGGCCAGTCGATGGACCTGCTCACTGCCAGCTACATCCGCCAAACCCCGGCGGGTGAAGAACTGATGGTCGCTTTGATTCCCGCCACTGCATCGGGCATCAGCCGCAGTGCCTTCTGGCAGAACAGCGCCCTGGCCGCTGCTGAAAGCATCGAAGTGCGCCTGAACGACGTGCTGGTGCCTGAGCGCATGCTGTTTTCCGCCGGCTACACCCACCTGCTGGGTGACGTGCAGACCGTGGGGTTTATCTGGTTCGAACTGCTGATTTGCGCGTCTTATGTAGGCGCCTGCGCGGGTCTGGTCGAGTCAGTGACCGACGCCGCACGCTGGACAGCCCATCACCGCGTGGATCTGGCAGCCGACCTGCAATTGGCGATCAGTGCACTGGAAGGCGCAGCCCTGGATATCGAGCGCAACCCGCAGGACTTGCCGAATGTGCTGGCCCGCCTGCTGTTGGTGCGCTACGGCATCGAACGGCGGCTTGCCCAGCTCTCCGACCAGGCCCACGCCATGTTGGGGGGGATGGCGTTCATCACCAGCAACCAGAGTTCCAACGGCTTACTGGCCTGCCGCGGCCTGCAATTCCATCCCCCGGCAAAGATCTCGATGGCGACCAACCTCGACACCTACTTGACCGACTCAACCTTCAGCATGACCGGAGCGCACCCATGAACCTGCTCGGAAAAATCATCGTAATCACCGGTACCGCGCGCGGCCTGGGCTTGGCGACCGCCAGCAAGCTCAAGCAACAGGGCGCCACGGTGATTGGTCTAGACATACTTACGCCGCAGGAGGGCAGCCTGCTGGACGCGTTTTATCAAGTCGACCTGTGCGACCGTCACGCTCTGGCCGCCGCAATCAGTGCCATCAGCACCGATTTCGGTGACATCGACATTTTGGTCAATAACGCCGGCATCCTGACCCTGGAACGCGGCGAAACCGGCGTTACCGATGAAGTGACCCGCGCGGTCGATGTGAATCTGTTCGCACCATGGCAATTGGTCTCGGGGTTCCTGCCGGGGTTGCTGCGCAAACGCGGCAAAGTGGTCAACGTGTCGTCACTGTTCGCGCTGGTGAACGCGCCCTACGTGGCCGCCTACGCTGCCAGCAAACGTGCACTGAGCGCTTATTCGGATGTGTTGCGCATGCAGTACCGCGGCGAACTCGACGTGGTCACGGTGTACCCGGGGTTCATTGACACTGCAATCCACTTGCCGGCGCAGCGTGTGGGCCTGTCGGTCAAGCGCCTGGTGACGTTCAAGTGGGGTGACAAGACCCTGCTGTCGCTGGAAGAAAAACTGGAGGCAGCCGCTGCCGGCCTGGTGCGCGCCTGCCAGAAAAATGGCCTGCGCAACCGTGGGCTGACGTTCATGGGCACGCTGGCCATGTACACCGCGCGCTGCATGCCAAGCGTGATTGATACTTTTATCGCCCTGCGCCTGCGCACGCTCACGCGTGGCGGCCACCTGGCACTCAAACCTGAACTGATCGAGTAAGCCGTAGCCAATGGCCAGCCACCCGCATCCCAAACCCCAGGTCCGCCTCGACCGTGCCTTGTTCAGGGCCCGATCAGGAGAATCCTTGCTGATCATTGCCTACGCCTTGAGTCTCTACCTGTTACCTCTCGCACTGTTTGTGTGGGTGGTGAGCACCTCCTCCGTTTTTTGGGTGCTGGTGTGCTCGCCGTTGGTGGTATTGGCCGGATATGGGTTGTTTCTGCAAGCGATCCTTGGGCATGAAGGTTTTCACTTCAACTTGAGTGCGAACCCCTTGCACAGTTGCTACTTGGGCATTGCCACCAGTTCGTTGCTGCCAGGGTTCTGTGTGACCGGTTATTTCGTGGACCATTGGCAACACCATCGTTACAGCAACAGCGAGAAGGACCCGGACTACCGGCTCTTTTCGCGTTACCACACGCTGGCAAGCCGCATCATGCTGTCGCGCCTGGTCGCCACCCTGCGCTATCTGCAGGCCACTTGGCGCCTGGCCTTCGGCCCACTGAACACGCCCTCGCCACTGCCGCTGAGTGCGATCGAGGTGCAACGGCTGGCTCGCTGCAATATTGCCTGCCAGGCTGGATGGCTCAGCCTTTACGGGCTGGCTATCTGGCGCATCGACGGGCTGCTTCTGGGGTTTTCCTTGAGCCTGGCGGTGGCGTTCCTGATCTCGGCGGTCAATGCCTATCAGGAACATGCTTTCGAAGCGGGCCATCAACAGCCGCCAGCGCGCTCACGCACTTCGCGCTTCAACACCTGGCTGCACGCCGGCTCGAATTTTCACCTGGAGCATCATTTTTATCCCGCAGTGCCGTGCTGGCGACTGCCCCAGGTACACCGCCACCTGTTGGACGCGGGATGGTATGCAGGCCGGCAATACCTGCTTGAAAAGCACTTCGTTCGGTCCTTCCGATACGCCTGCAGTCGCCACCCCTATCGTGGAAACACGCTGAACGACAAACACCCTTAATTTCCCCATGGATTTTCCGCCTGAACCCTCAGGCCGCAGGAGCACCTATGCCTTTTAACATCGATAGCCACATTGAAACCGAACGCGAACAGCTGTTCAGCCATCCGCTGTTTGCAAACATCCGCACCCTCGAAGACGTGCGCACGCTGATGGAGTTTCATGTGTTCGCCGTATGGGACTTCATGACCTTGCTCAAGCGCATCCAGCGCGACCTTACCTGTGTGGAGTTGCCCTGGGTGCCGCCGGTACACATCACCGCCGCCCGTCTGATCAATGAAATCGTGGTCGGCGAAGAAACCGACGAGCACCCCAATGGCGGTTTTATCAGCCACTTGGACCTGTACCTCACCGCCATGGATGAAATCGGTGCCGACAGCACGGTATTCCGCCGCTTCCTGGCAGCGATCAAGGCCCAGGTTCCCCTGGCAAAGGCGCTCAACGACCCGGCTATCCCAACGGCGGCGAAAGTGTTCATGTGCCAAACCCTCGACATTGCACAACACGGCACGACCGAAGCGGTGCTGGCGTACTTTTTCTTTGGTCGTGAAGACATCATCCCCGATATGTTTGGCCGACTGCTGTCGCAATGGTCGGTCAGTGAACATGATGTACCGATGCTCACGTACTACTTGAAGCGCCACATCGAAATGGACGGCGACGACCACGGTCCGGCAGCCAAGCGCATCATCGCCGAGATCGTCACCACACCCGCGCAACACCTGCATATGGTCGAGAGTGCCAAGACCGCGATCAATTCACGGATCGAGCTGTGGAACAGCGTGCACCAGTTCCTGCTGGACAAGGCCCATTCCACTGCGGACCGCCCTGTGCGTGAGGTCGAAACCGTTTCTGAGCCTGCTTGACACAGACGCGCAATTACAGGGAGTACCTCATGACCAAAGGCAAGCTGGTAAAACTGACGCTGTGCGGCGTCGTGGTGGGCGGGCTGCTGATGTTGGGCTGGCAGCGCTGGCAGTATTCCAGCACCTACGTGAGTACCGACAATGCAGAACTCGATGGGGTGATTATCCCGGTGCGGGCCAAGCTATCGGGCGTAGTGATCAGTGTGCCGGTGACGGACAACGTCACAGTACAAAGCGGTGACTTGCTGTTTCAGATCCGCGACAGTGAATATCACTACCAGCTGCAGCAGCGCGAAGCACAATGGCAAGCGTTGCTTGCCGCCGCCGGGCGCGCCGGAGGGCCGGGTGCGCTGGACAGCCAGGTCCTCGGTGCGGTTGCCCTGCGTGAAGCCGCGCAGGCGGCCCTGGCGCAGTCGAGTGCCAACCTTGAGCAGGCGCGCAATGACTACCAACGTGCCCGTCGCCTGGGTGCTCAAGGCGCGCTGAGCACCCAGGACCAGGAAGTGGCCAAGGCGCGTTTCGACGCCCTTCGTCATGCTCAGGAAGTGGCGCGCAGTAATACTCAGGCCGCCGCTCAAAGCACCTTGGCCAACAAGGCTGAACTCAAGGTGCAGGACTACCGGATCGCCGCCGCGCAAGCCGAAATGGAACAAGCCAGGATCAAGCTGAACGACGCCCGCCAGACCGCGCCGATGCGCAGCATTGTCTCGAAAAAAGAGGTGGAGCCCGGCCAGTTCGTGGTTGCCGGCCAAAAGCTCATGAGCCTGATTGCAACCGACCCGCTGTGGATCACCGCCAACTTCAAGGAGACCCAGGTGGGCCGCGTACGCGTCGGCCAGAATGCCCGGGTCACCGTAGATGCGTTCCCCGGGCACACCTTCGACGGCGTCGTCGAAAGCCTGGCACCGGCCACCGGGGCGAAATTCTCCTTGCTGCCCCAGGAAAACGCCACGGGCAACTTCACCAAGGTGGTTCAGCGTGTGCAGGTGCGCATCGTGCTTACCGGTGTACCGGATAACTACAAGGCGCTGTTGAGCCCGGGCATGAGTGCCTTTGTTGAAGTCGCCACACACCACAACGGCAGCCAGACGCTATGAGGTCGCCCTACCTGATTGCGTTCACCGTCACGCTGGTGTCGATGATGGAGTTGCTGGATGTCACCATCGTCAACGTGGCGATTCCCAGCCTGATGGGCACCTACGGTGCCTCGGTCGATGAAATTTCCTGGGTCTCCACCGGTTACGTCGTGGCCAACGTGGTCATTCTGCCGGTCAGTGGCTGGCTGTCGGCGTGGTTTGGGCGGCGTACCTATTACCTGGTATCAACTGCAGTATTCGTGCTGGCATCCCTGGGTTGCGCACTGTCGGCCGAACTGTGGCAACTGGTCGCGTTCCGGGTGTTGCAAGGCCTGGCAGGCGGCGGGTTGCTGGGTATTTCCCAGGCAATCATCTACGACGTGTTCCCCAAGGAAAAGGTCAGCAGCGGCATGGCGTTGTACGGCGTGGGCGTGATGATGGGGCCGACTCTGGGCCCGACCGTCGGCGGCTACCTGATCGACACGTTGTCGTGGCATTGGATCTTCCTGATCAACCTGCCGATCGGCGCCGTGGCCCTGCTGCTGTGCTGGCTGTGTATCAGCGACTCGCCTAACGAGCAAAAACCCAGCAGCGTCGACTACAGCGGCTTCTGCTTGCTGGCTCTGGGGGTCGGTAGCCTGCAGATCCTGCTCGAGCGCGGCGAACATTGGGACTGGATGGCGTCCAACTGGACCGTCGCCTGCCTGTTGCTCAGCAGCTTCAGCCTGGTGGGCTTCTTCTGGTGGGAACGGCGGGTGACCAACCCCATCGTCAATGTCGCGCTGTTTCAGAACCGTGAATTCCTGATGGGATGCATTTGTGCCTTTTGCGTGGGTTTCGGGCTGTACAGCACCCTGTTCATGGTGCCGCTGTTCCTGCAGACCTTATTGGCACAAAGCGCCTACCAGAGCGGACTGGTGATTTTTCCAGGTGCGGTGGCCAGCGCCATCAGCACCCTGGTGATCGGCAAGCTGTCCCAGGAAAACAGGATCGACGAGCGCGTGTTCGTGACCTTGGGCATCGTGATGTACTGCTATGCCATGTTCCTGCACACCCAGTTCACCCTCGACAGTAACCCGGACACGCTTTACTGGCCCCTGGTGATCCGTGGCCTGGGCCTGGGCATGATCTTCGTACCGCTGACCAACTTGGCGATGCGCCGCCTGCCGCTGACATTGATCTCCGGCGCCTCGGGGGTCCTGAATCTGATGCGCCAGCTGGGCGGCAGTGTCGGCATCGCCATCGCCGCCACGCTGCTCACGCGATTCTCGTGGGAGCGTTATCGCCTGCTCTCCGAACACGTCACCGAATCCAGTCTCGTCGCGAGCGGCTGGGCAGGCGTGGAGACCGACCCGTTGTTTCTCTCCCTGGGCCTGGCCAGCCATCAGCAAGCCATAGCCCTGATGCCTTACCTGCAAGCGCGCGAGCAGGGGCAAATGCTGGCGTTCAGCATGTTGTTCGGCACCTTGGGAGCCGTGATGGCCATCGGTATTCCAATGGTGCTGATGATGCGTAGAAGCCTCGTCAGTCGATAAATTTTTCAGTGGAGCACACCCCTTGCGTATTCCAGGCCTGCGTCTCGACACCACCACACTGCTCACGCCCCTGTGCTTGCTGGCCCTGACCTGCGCGCCCGCACAGGTGTCGGCAGATGACCTGTATCACCTCTACCAAAAGGCGCTGACCCATGACATGCAGTTCGCCGCTGCACAGGCCCAGCAATTGGCCACGGCGGAAAAGGAACCGCAAAGCCGCGCCGACCTGCTGCCGGACCTGTCTGTCACCGGCGGCGCGGCCTGGGTCGATGCCGAGGATTCATCCGACTACCACCGCAATCGCAATAACACCAACGCCTACGCGGTGGTCCTTACACAACCACTGCTGCGCTGGCAGAACGTGATTGCCCACGATCAGAGCAAGCTCTTGATCAGCGCCAGTGAAGTCCACACGGAACAGGCGCGCCAGGACCTGATGCTGCGCGTTGCCCGCGCTTATTTCGATGTACTGCTCAACCAGGAACTGTTGAATACACGCACGCAACAACTGCAAACGCTGCGTGAGCGTCTGGACCGCAGCCAACGACTGCTGGCCGATGGCGCCACCACCGCCAACACGCTCGCACAGGTGCAGGCCAAGTATGACCAGGCATTTGCCGAACAGATTGGCGCGCGTGGCGCATTGGACATTGCCAACGAAACACTCACCCAATTGACCGCCACACAGGCGCGCCCGTGGTCAAGCAAAGAGCCGCAGTTCAGTGCCCCAATGCCCGCCGCCATAGGTGATTGGGACAGCACCGCGCAACAAGGCAACCTGGCCGTGCAGTCGGCACAGATTGCCCAGCGCCTGGCTGAAATGGACATCGACAAGGAACGGGCCGGCCACTTGCCGACCCTTGACCTGATCGCCGCCCATGGCCGCTTCGCTTCGGTCGGCGGTGATGTGTACGACGTCACATTGCCGCAAAATCGCTATAACCAGACCGTGGTAGGGGTCAAGTTGAGCGTTCCACTTTACAGCGGCGGTCGCACCAGCAGCCGCGTGCGCGAAGCTCACGCACTGCAAAGCAAGGCGGCGGATGAAGTGGAAGAGGCGCGCCGCAACGCCGGGCTGATGGCGCGTCAGGCCTACCTGCAAGTCACGAACGGCATAAGCCAATACCGGGCACTCAAGCAGGTGCTGAACTCCAGCCAGATCAACCTCGCCGCCGTGACCCACGGCTTCGAAGCCGGCTCGCGTATCAACACCGATGTGCTGGACGCCCAACAGGTGGTCACCGATACCCAGCAACGTCTGGTCCAACAGCGCTATGCCATTCTGATGGCTCAGTTGCACCTGTTGGCCTCCACTGGCAACCTGAACGACGTGCGCCTGCGTGATGTCAGCCGTTCGCTGAACTGAAGTGCTGATGAATGGAGCGCTGCGCCCTGGGCCTCAGGGGCGGTTAGCCAGCGGCCAACCGACGCGCGCCGCCCGAACCAGGCTGGCCTTGACAACCAAGCGGTGGAACGGCGCGATAACCATGATGTAGGCCCGGCCCAGGCGGTTGTGGCAGTGCACCACGGTTGAAAAAACCAGTTGGCGACTGCCATCTGGCTCGGCCTCATCCGCACACAGGAGCGATATGCGAAAGTCCAGGTGCTTGTCGTCTTCGCCCAACACAATTTCGGTGCGGTGGGTGCTGTAGACCTTGAAGACGCCAACCCGATCAGCCAGTGATGCCAGGTACCTGGCGGTCTTGAGACCAAAACAGGCAACGATCGTGTCGCGCACCGTCATGAGCCAGCCGATCCACGCTGGCTGGTGGGAAAGGATGAATCGCACCAGCACATCCGCGTCAGCGGATGTACCTGCCGGGAGCCGAATCGCAAAAGCGTCCGCCAGGTGCATCGATTGATAAAGGTGGGTGATACTGGACCTTGAGGGAACAGGCACGGACGTAACGAGCTCGCATTCTCGGGGCATCGGGGGAATCTCTTTTGGGTGCTAAGGGGCATGAGCATGGATCAACGGGATGTCGTTAAGGTGCCCACTTCTCCTTGCCGAATACTGAGCCCGATCAAGGCATCATAGAGCGCTTGCTGGCCGGTTGGCAGTACCGGGAGCAACGTCGCACGGCGCTTGTCGACATCGAACCAGGACTCCACCAGCCATCCCACCAGATAGAGCGCCGAAAGGCATCCGCCAGCGGTTGCAACGTTTCCCTGGAAGACAAGCGGCCGGTCCATGCACTCAATTCCCAGAGCCTGCAGGTGTGATCGTGCATCCGGGTGCGTCGTGGCCAGGCCGTTGAGCAGCCCGAGCCGTTCAAGAATGAAAGCGCCGGCGCAGATGGCGCCGATGCGCTGGCGTTTGGGGTCAAGTTCAAACACCGGCAGGAAATCCGGGGCGGCAAGTGCAGCGGGTATGCCTTGCTTACCGCTGACGAACAATACCGCGTCTGCGCTATTGGCCTCGCGAAGCGGACCGTGCACCGAAACAGGCAAGCCGTGCGCTGATCGCACGATGGGGCTGGCACCCACTATTCGCACGTGCCAGTCCTCCGTATTGCGGCCTAGAATGTCCCACATCAGGAACAGGTCGATATCGGTGAAATGGTCGAAAGCAACCAGGACGATTTTCTTCAAGGCGAACTCCATGAACAGGCAGGCCTGCAAAACGCAGCGGCCATCTATGCGGGTGTTCGTAGCCTATCCATCGTTTGCGCACCATACACAGCCTGTATGGCGCTAAATAGGGAGTGAATAACGGGTGAGCACACTAACGCGGCACCATTGGATCGCGGCGGGTTTTGAGGCGCTCGATCAAGTGGGGCATCCTGGCGTGTCGGCCGAGAGTCTGTCGCGCCGACTGAATGTGACCCGTGGATCCTTCTACCACCATTTCCGCAATCGCGAAGATTTTGTCCGCGCCTTGCTGGCCGCCTGGGAGGAAGACTACACGGAGCGCATGCTCGCTTATGCCGCGCAGGGTCGTGGCGCGGGCGAAACCTTGAAACGCTACTTGAGTATTGCCGCTGAGAAACAACCCGGGCGTGAAATTTCGATCCGCGCCTGGTCGCTGCACGACCCGTTGGTGGGCGAGTTCCAGCAACGCGTGGACGCAAGGCGCCTGGACTTCGCCATACGCACTTGCCGCAGCGTGGTGCACGGGCCCGGCGAAGCCGAAGTGATGGGCCAGATGGCCCATCTGTGCCTGATTGGCGGCCAACAGGCAGGGCTGCGCCGTGATGCCGCGCGCTTCAACCGTTTCCTGCACCGAGCCGTTTCACTTTTTGAACGGGCTCTTTCTCCGTGGCGGCTTCGATCCTGAGCTGAGCGTCCCCTTTTGATCGGGTTGTAGCAGGGCTACGTTCTGATCGATGCGGCCTTGGATCATGCGCAAGGTGTCTCGGGTAATCGCCTGTGGGTACAGGTCTTCGGCGATGCTTGCAAACCGGCTCGCTACCTCACAAATGCCGTCAATCACTCGGCCTGCAACCTCCGGGGGCAGCTCGGCTTCCTCGGCAAGCCTGAGCATGTGTGCGCGAGAAATCGACAGGGCTTCGCCCATCACGTCCATCTGGTGGTAACCGCCTGGCCCCTCGCAGAAGGTCACGTCATAAGCCGGGGACAGTCTCCACTGACCGCCTTTGGACATGACATAGGCAAAATTCTTGGGATGATCGTCTCTGTTGTTGAACGCAACATTGAAGACGGCACGCTCGAAGGCCACCGCCATTTCTCGCACATCATTGGTACACATCTGCGTTGCCCGCAAGAAGTTGACATAGTCCAGCACCCCAGGAGACCGGTAATTGGCCCCCGTAAAGGCCGCAAGGCTTTGCATGGGGATGCGCACGCCGTCCCGGCGGTCAAATCGCTTGCTGGCAAACGCTGCCAACCCAC
Organism: Pseudomonas sp. R4-35-07; assembly: GCF_003852235.1. Lineage (NCBI taxonomy): Bacteria > Pseudomonadati > Pseudomonadota > Gammaproteobacteria > Pseudomonadales > Pseudomonadaceae > Pseudomonas > Pseudomonas sp. R4-35-07. Next base: position 2,874,888 of record NZ_CP027732.1, on the reverse strand, counting down.
CGGGCAGACTGAAATACTGCGTGTCAGCGGTCTCGATACCGCACAGGCGCAGGCATTGGGCATACACCATTTCGATGGCGCACACCTCGGCCTGTTCTTCTTTGGCCGGGAACTTGATCAACCACGCTTCAAAACCCGGCGTGACGGCGGTGGTGAACCTTCCCGTTTCCGGATCGCGATAGACGAGGGCCTTGGGCCTGGCGCCTTGAGGCGAGCCGCCCACCAGCATCAACGTCTGCAGGAACTCGCCCCCATCGCCATGGAGCACTTGGTGCACTTCGCTGGCAAGCTGCTCCAGCGAAATGTGGACAGTGGATTCCAGCCCTTCGGGTACCACGGGCTCGAACGTCATGGCGCCCATCGCGCTGCTGCCGACGTAGGCCAGCCGTTCCAGTGGGCCGATGCGCGCGGTGGTGAGCCCGCGACGCCTGAACAGTCGGTCCATCAGCATCATGCCCCACCCATCCGGCAACGCGTCGTAAACAGGCCCTGGCAAGTACAGTTGGTGGTCTGGAAAGTCGCGGCGCAGTTGAGCCCCCTCCAACGGCAGCGTATAGGAGGACAGTTCCAAACCCCTTTGCCTGGCTTGATGGCTGTACTCGAACAGGATCAATGGGCGACCGGTCAAGGCGGTCGTGGACACCAGCGTGCCCCATTGCCACCGCTCGCCCCAGCCCTCGTAGAAGACATTCACCTGCTCAAGCATTGCCGGGCTTCCTCTTGGTACGCAGACGATTGGCGCTGTTTTCGTAGCGTCGAATATCCTCGATGCTGTCCAGCTTAGGCAGGAACAGGCCTTCGAGTTCCTTGGTCCGGCCAAGGGCCATCGCCACCCGGACCAGGTTCTCGAACCCGACATTGCGCCCGGCTTCAAGGTTGGACACGGTGTTGGTGCCGATGCCGGCACGTCCGGCCAGGTCGGCTTGTGTCATGTCCAGCGCCAGGCGCTCTGTGCGCAAGCGATCGCAGAGGCGCTTGACGACCTCGCTCGGCTTGCTGAAGCTTAAATCCAACATAATGTGTACCCAGCCCATGCTCTGCCAGTTAATTCCCCACTATAGAATTAACCACAGTGACTAACAAGCTTGGTAAATCCAGTATTTTGGGTGTTAACTTCAGAAACTATGGGATTACCCGCGATTTATTGGATTTATAGAGCACAGAATGGGCGCAGGAAATCGCCATTCGTGCGCTACAGCCGTATAACCCCCGACCTTCAACGGCGCTGAACGCAAAAAAGCCCACACCGGCACAGGCATGGGCATTTTTGTTCCAGCGGTTACTTCCCGGCGTGTTTGGCCTGCACCTCCGGCATCGCCGAAGAGTGATGGTTAAGAATTTTCCACTGCCCGCCCACCTGCTCATAGACAAAGGTATAGCGTGCCTGCACCTGGCGTACCTTGCCGTCCGATTCGGTCAGGGTGAAGGTGTACACGCCGCTGTCCATGGCGACGTTGCTGCCCAGTTGGCGGATCTCGCGGTAGTTGATCTGGCCCACCGGCTTGAGCATCAGGAAGTGGTCGAAGTAGTCGGTGATCTGCTCCGGCGTGGTGCGCACCTGGTTCGACACGGTCGGCTGCAACACGGCGCCCGGTGCGTAGAGGTCCACTACCGATTTAACGTTGCCGGTCTGCAAGGCGCTGTTCCAGCGGTCGAACAGCCCGGCAATCTCGCGGTCTTTCACATTGGCCGGCGCCTGGGCCACCTCACGGTAGACATAGGGGGCTGTCTCGGCAGCGTGAACAATCGGTGCGCTCAGGGCAAATATCAGGGCAAGCGGCGCGATCTTGAATGTCATGGCGTTACTCCAGTGGTCGTCGTTGAGCCCACTTTGCCCTCCTCCCCGGCGCCCGCCATCGGCCAACCGGAGGTGTTTACCTATGCCATTTGGCAGATAGCGCCCAAGGTGTTCAACGATGTTTAATACATCCCCCTCGCGCCCGCCGTCCACTGGAGCATTATCCGTGCATGACAACCCCCATGACCCCGCCAGCGCCTTGGCCATGCGCGCGCATTTCCGCCAGTCGGAAAGTCGTACGGCGCGCCTGCGCCTGTTGGTGGATACCGGGCAGCAATTGCGCGAACTGGCCCCCGACGCCATGCGCGAACGCGTACTCGCGCGGGCCTGTGGGTTTCTGGCGATGGACCACGGGCTGCTGCAGGAGTGGGACGCCGACGGCATCGCACACACCAGCGCCCGCCATGGCAACCCGGCGCGATTGAGCAGCCTCGCCGACCTCGGCGACCGCAGCCTGCGCACGCCGTGTTGGCAGGAACGGCCATCAGAGGACTTGCCCAGTGTGTTGCAAGTGCCGTTGCGCGCCGGCGACGGCCCTGCCATTGGCGTACTGGTGCTGGGCAATAGCGTCAGCCTGCGCACGCCGGAGCATGAGGACAGCGAATCGCTGCAACTGCTCGCCACCTTGCTGGCTGCCCACCTTGAAAACGAGCGGCTGCTGAGCACCCTCAAGACGCGCGACAAAACCCTGTCCGACCTGGTCAACCGCTTGCTCCGCGCCCAGGAGGATGAACGCAAGCGTGTGGCCTACGACCTGCACGATGGCCTGGCGCAAACCCTCGCGGGTCTGCACCAACGGCTGCAAGGCTTCGCCGGGCGTTGCCCGCCGCTGCCGGACGCATTGGCCGCCGACCTGCAGGCGATACTGACCCTGGCCCAACACTCGGTCGGCGAGGGCCGGCAACTGATCGCGGGCCTGCGCCCCACGGTGCTGGATGATTTCGGTCTGTTCAAAGCCCTCGATAAAGAAGCCGACCGCCTGCGTGACGCCGGCATCAACGTGCTCTGGCGGGCGCACTGTGACACGCGCTTACCCAGCCAGGTGGAGATCGCCTTGTTTCGGATCGGCCAGGAAGCCATCAACAATGTGCTCAAGCATGCGCGCGCCAGCCGGGTGCAATTGACCCTGGCACTGCGTGACGGTCACGCGTCGCTGCGGGTTGATGACAATGGCAAGGGCTTCACGTCGGAGCCGTCACTCGATGACACCCAGCACCTGGGCCTCGCCACCATGCAGGAGCGCGCCAGCCTGCTGGGCGGCAGCTTCACCTGCGCCAGCGCCACCGACGGCGGTACCCGACTGCACGCTCGCGTGCCAGCCCACTGGAACGGAGTCCCTCAATGACCCATGTCTTGCGCCTGGTGTTGGCGGACGATCATGAAGTCACGCGCACCGGCTTCGTCTCCCTGCTGGCCGGCCACCCGCAGTTTGAGGTGGTCGGCCAAGCCAGCGATGGCCTGCAAGCGGTGGAGCTGTGTGAGCGACTGCTGCCAGACATCGTCATCCTCGACATCCGCATGCCCGGCCTCAACGGTTTGGGCGCCGCCCGCTTGCTGCAACAACGCCTGCCGGAGGTGAAGGTGGTGATGTTCACCATGGACGACAGCCCCGAGTACCTCGAGGCGGCCATGCAAGCCGGTGCAGTGGGCTACCTGCTCAAAGATGCCAGCCGCGCCGAGGTGATCCAGGCGTTGCAACTGGTGGCCGCCGGCGGCGAAGCGCTTAACACGGCGGTCAGCGCCCGGCTGTTGCGGCGCATGACCGAACGCCAGGCCAGCGGCGCCGCTCCCGGCGAGCCACTGACCCCACGGGAGCGCCAGGTGCTCGGCCTGGTCGCCAACGGCATGAGCAACCGGGCCATCGGCGAACAGTTGGGCATCACCACCGGCACGGCCAAGGCCCATGTGGAGCGGGTGATCGGCAAACTCGGCGCGGCCGACCGCACCCAGGCCGCCGTGCGGGGCATCGCCCTGGGCCTGGTGACGCCACCATGAAGCGACGCCGATGAAAAAATATTGGGCCGACCTGCCGTTACGCGGCAAAGCGCTGGTGGTCATTTCGCTGCCCCTGGTGGTGCTGTTGCTGTCCCTGGTGCTGATCTACACCACGGAGCGCCAGACCGCCCGCGCCGAAGAAGATGTGCGCCGCGTGTTACGCGTGCAAGGCGATATCCAGGCCGTGCATACCCTGCTCGCCGAAGCCGCCGCCAGCGTGCGCGGTTACCTGCTCACCCACCGCGAAGACTTCCTGCCCACCTACCTGAACGCCAAGCCGCAGATCGAGTCAGCCCTGCGCCGGCTCGACCGCAATGTGCGCGATCAACGCGTGCGCGAGCAGCTCAGCGCGATCAAACCGCTGATCGAGGCCAAGGTCGACGGGCTGGAGCAGATGCTCAAGGACAGCAAGGCCACACCGCAAGCCATCAGTGCCATCCTGATCAGCAACAAACACATCCTCGATGCCCTGCGCCAACACATCAGCACCATGCTCACCCTTGAAGACTCGCTGCTGGCCGAGCGCAGCGCTGCGGCATCCGATACCCGCCAAAGACTGTTGCTGTCCACCTGGCTGGCGGCGATCTGCGGGCTGTTCGGGGCGATTGTCGCGGTGTTGTTTCTGTCCAAGGGCATTGTGGCCCGGGTGCAGAATGTGCAGCGCAATGCCCAGCGCCTGGCCCAGGGCTCGCCGCTGCTGCCACAGCCCCCGGAAAAAGACGAAATCGGCCAGTTGGGCACCCGCCTGGTGGAGGCCGGGTTATTGCTGGCCGAACGCGAACGCGCATTGCGCGACAACGAAGAGCGCCTGCGGCTGATCATCGACGGGGTCAAGGACTACGGGATCTTCGCCCTCGACACAGCGGGCCATGTCACCAGTTGGAACAACGGCGCGCAGCGGATCAAGGGCTATACCGAACAGGAGATCATCGGTCAGCATTTTTCACTCTTCTACCTGCCCGAGGAATGTCCGCAGCACCCCGACCTGGCATTGCGCGAAGCCACACGCAACGGCGATTACACCGAAGAAGGCTGGCGCTGCCGCAAGGACGGCACGCGGTTCTGGGCCAGCGTGGTGATCACCGCGCAACACGATGCTACCGGGGCGCTGCGCGGGTTCTCCAAGATCACCCGCGACATTACCGACCGCCGAGCGGCGGAGATCGCCCTGCGCACCGCCCGCGAGGAAGCCGAACGCGCCAGCCGTGCCAAAAGTGAATTCCTCTCGCGCATGAGCCATGAGCTGCGCACCCCGCTCAACTCGATCCTGGGCTTCGCACAGTTGTTGGACATGGACGTGCCCAAGACGCAACAGGCCAATGTCGGGCACATTCTGCGCGCCGGCCAGCATCTGCTTACGCTGATCAACGAAGTGTTGGACATCGCCAAGATCGAGGCCGGCAGCCTGGCGTTGAACATCGCACCGCTCCCGCTGGCGAGTGCCCTGCAAGAGGCGTTGACGCTGGTGTCGCCGATGGCCGCCGACGCGGGCGTGCAGCTCCAGCCGCTGCCGGCACTGGCGGCGGATACGGGCATCGTCGCCGACCGCCAACGCCTGACCCAGGTGCTGCTGAACCTGCTGTCCAATGCGATCAAATACAACCGCCGCGAGGGCCAGGTGAGCCTTGAGATCAGTATTCACGGTCAGCGGATCAGCGTGTCAGTGTGCGATACCGGCAACGGCATCGCCGCCGATCACATCGGGCAACTGTTCAAGCCGTTCGAACGCCTGGGGGCCGACCCGAATGTGGAAGGCAGCGGCCTGGGCCTGGCGCTGAGTAAAAGCCTGCTGGAAAACATGGATGGCCAACTCAAGGTGCAGAGCCAGCCCGGCATCGGTTCGCGCTTCACCCTGGAACTGCCCTTCGTGCGTTTGGCCCACGCCCACAGTGGCGCCACACCTGGCATCGAGCCCGAATTAAAGCGCCCTGCCCCCGTCGCCAGCACGTTCCAAGGCAAGGTGTTGTGCATCGAACACAACCTCTCCAGCCTGGCGCTGATCGAGACCCTGCTGCAACGCCGGCCCGGCATTCGCCTGCTGTCGAGCATGCAGGGCCAGCTGGGGCTGGACCTCGCCGCGCAGCATGCGCCACAGCTGATCCTGCTGGATGTGGCGCTGCCCGACATCGATGGCTTGAAGGTGCTGCAACGCTTGCGCCAGTCACCAATCAGCCGCGACACACCGGTGCTGATGCTCACCGCCGACGCCAGCGACCTGACCCGCCAAGCATTGCTGCAGGCAGGCGCCACCGCCGTATTGAACAAACCGATCAACGTGCCTGGGTTTCTTGCCCACCTCGACCAAGCTTTTCCGGAGCCTGCGTGAACCTCGACCTGCGTATCCTGATCATCGACGACCAACGCCCGAACCTCGACCTGGTGGAGCAACTGCTGGCGCGCGAGGGGCTCACCAACGTGCTGAGCAGCACCCAGCCGCTGCGCACCCTGGAGTTGTTCAACAGCTTCGTGCCGGACCTGGTGATCCTCGACCTGCACATGCCGGAGTTCGACGGCTTTGCCGTGCTGGAACAACTCAACCGGCGCATCCCTCAAGGCGAATACCTGCCGATCCTGGTACTCACCGCCGACGCAACCCGCGACACGCGCCTGCGCGCCCTGGCCCTGGGCGCCCGGGATTTCATCAGCAAACCCCTCGACGCATTGGAGACCATGCTGCGGGTGTGGAACCTGCTGGAAACCCGGGTGCTGTACAAGACCCTGCGGACGCTGGTGCCGGCGGAACAGATTGAACTGCTGCAGCGCTGCGGTTCGACGGCGATACGGCGCTGCTAGTGCGGTTGGCTGACGAAGCCGGCCGTCGCTTCACGCACGAAGTCCTCATAGGCACGCAACGGATGCCCGATGATCGCCTCCAACCGTTCCACGGTACCTTCGGCGGCGTGCATGCCGAACGTCTGGATACCGGCCATCATCAGGCGCATGTCGTACGCCAACCAAGCGGGGCCGTAGGCAGCCAATTGCCCTTCGAAGGCCACCACATCGTCACCGCCGTAGGCGATCTCGCGGCCCAGGGCTGCACTCCAGATCTTCGCCACGGAAGCACCCGTCAGTGCGGTTGGCCCGACCAACTCCAGCGTTACGCGCTCAAGCGCGCAAGGTGCTTTATCGCGTCGCAGCAGTTCTGCCACGGCCACATCGGCAATGTCGCGTGTATCAACCATTGAAACCCCGGCCGAGCCAATGGGCATCGGGTACACCGCGTAGTCCTGGATGGTCTGCCGGACCATCAGGTCGTTTTGCATAAAGTAAGCGGGACGCAGGATCGTCGCGGGCATGTCGAGGCTTTCGAGCATGCGCTCAACCGTGTGCTTGCCGGTGAAATGCGGCACATGGGTGAAGGTGTCGGCATGAATCACCGACAGGTAAACGATGCGCTCGATCCCCGCCTCACGCGCGAGGTTCAAGGTGATGAGGGCTTGGGTGACCTCGTCGGGCGTCACGGCATTGAGCAGGAACAGCGTGCGCACCGACGACAGCGCGGCGCGCAGGGAGACGACATCGGTAAGGTCCGCAACAACCTCGGTGACGCCTTTGGGGAAATCGCGCTTGCCCGCCTGGCGAACCAGGGCCTTGACCTCGGCGCCCGCCTCGGCAAGGCCTTGGGTGACGAGTGAACCAATCGTGCCGGTGGCGCCAATAACCAGAATGCTCATGGTGAAACTCCTGCAGTGGGTTTAGATAAGTTAGTGAGTGAAATCCGCAACGCTCGCTGCGATGTGTTCAACGATATGCTGTTGCGCAGGCGGAGCACAGACGCCAAAATCCAGACACTTCGTTTCAAAAGTGGAACACCATGAACCTGAACGCGCTGATCGATTTTGCCCTCGTCGCCACCAATGAAGGGCTCGGAAAGGCCAGCCGTGCGAGCGGTATAGCCAAGGCGACCTTGTCGCGCCGCATCGCTGACCTGGAAGAGCAACTGGGCGTCAGGCTGATCGAGCGCAGCGCACGCGGCTTGAAACTCACCGAAGCCGGTGAAGTGCTGATGACGCGCACGGAAGGTCCGCTGGGCGAGGTGATCGAAGCCTTGACGGCGGCTCGTGAGGGCATCTCAACACCGCGCGGACGCTTGCGCGTGGCTGCCCCGGTGCTGTTTTCCCAGCTTGCGATGGGGCGCATTGGCGCCGAGTTCTGCGCCGCCTACCCTGACGTGGAGATCGAAGTCGTCGCCGAGGATCGCCTGGTTGACCTTGTAGAGGAACGCTTTGACGTTGCCATCCGCATCAACCCCAGCCCGGACAGCAGCCTGGTTGGCCGCTGCTTCGCCAAAGACCGACTGATCGTGGTGGCGGCGCCGGAGGTGCTCAAGCCGATGCCCGGCGCGGTCCGGCCCGTTGCCGCTATCGTGACGTCGAGTTTCGAGCCCACCCACTGGCATCTCGATGGCGGGGAGCTGGTGCTGGAGCCCAACCCGAAGCTACGGTTCTCTTCGTTATTGATGGTTCGGGATGCAGCTGTAGCCGGCGCCGGCGCCGCCCTGATTCCACAGTCCATTGCCGGGAGCCAGCTTGCCCGTGGTGAGTTGGTCCAGTGGGGTACGGTGCACGGAATGGAACCCGCGCTGTGGGTGCTGCATACATCCAGGCGCCTTGCGGCGCCGAAGGTTCGCGCGTTTGTTGAGTTCATCTGCGCCCACTATTCGGGCATGTCGTTAGTGTTGAAGGGATAACGGCGCTCTCGCGTGAGTCTCTTGCAGCCTGCGCAATAGACTATTGCCATCAAGGGCATTGATAGCACCCTAACGAAACCCCCATGCTAGTCGGCTGTCCGCGCGCTTATATCATTCCGAATGATAGTTACCTTTGCTTCATTCGATTCGTGACATACCGTCTCCCCGCGCATGATCCGCCCATCTCAATACATTGGCGGATGCACCTCATGGAACAGTCACTCAAACATTTGCGCTTCCCCCTGGCGATCCTGGCCGTGGTGGTGATGAGCGCATGCGGCAAGCCCCCGGACCAAGCGGCCGCCATGCCAGCGGCGAAAGTCAGCGTGGCCAAGGTACTTGAGCAGCCGGTCAACGAGTGGGATGAATTCACCGGGCGCCTGGAAGCACCGGAAACCGTACAGATTCGTCCACGCGTGTCGGGCCAGATTGACCAAGTCGCTTTCACCGAAGGCGCTTTGGTCAAGAAAGGCGACCTGCTGTTCCAGATCGATCCACGTCCGTTCCAGGCCGAGGTACGCCGCCTCGAAGCCCAGCTTGCGCAAACGAAAGCCGCCGCCACCCGCAGCGATAACGAAGCGCAACGCGGCGACCGCCTGCGCCAGAGCAATGCGATCTCCGCCGAACTGGCCGACTCGCGCACCACCGCCGCCCAGGAAGCCCGCGCCGCTGTTGCCGGGATCCAGGCGCAGTTGGACCTGGCCAAGTTGAACTTGAGCTTTACCCGCGTCACGTCGCCGATCAGCGGCCGCGTCAGCCGCGCCGAGATCACCGCCGGCAACCTGGTGACCGCCGACACCACCGCGCTGACCAGCGTGGTCTCCACCGACAAGGTCTACGCCTACTTCGACGCCGATGAGCGTGTGTTCCTCAAGTACACCGAGCTGGCCCGCCAAGGCCGTCGCGGCGCGACCACCCCGGTGTACCTGGGCCTGTCGAATGAAACCGGCAACCCGCACCTGGGCCAGATGAACTTCGTCGACAACCAGGTCAACCCGGCCACCGGCACCATCCGTGGGCGCGCGGTGTTCGATAACAGCAAGGGCGAATACACCCCTGGCCTGTATGCGCGCTTGAAGCTGGTGGGCAGCGGCACCTACTCCGCCGTGCTGATCAACGACGAAGCCGTGGGCACCGACCTGGGCAAGAAGTTCGTGCTGGTGATGGAAGGCGACAAGCCCGCCTATCGCGCGGTGGAACTGGGGCCGAAGATCGAAGGCCTGCGCATCGTGCGCAGCGGCTTGAACAAGGACGACACCATTATCGTCAAGGGCCTGCAGCGCGCACGCCCAGGTTCGCCGGTCGCACCGGAAACCATTCCGATGGCCAGCCAGGAAACCCTCGCCGCCTTGGCCCAACAACGACAAGCGCTTGAAGCCAGCAACCTGGAGCAAGTGGCGCCGGAAAAACCCGCGCCCAAGCTCGCCAGCAGCGCGACTCCACGCGGTTAAGGGATACGACTCAAGATGAATTTTTCCAAGTTCTTCATTTCGCGGCCGATCTTCGCAGCGGTGCTGTCGCTGTTGATCCTGATCGCCGGTGCCATCTCGCTGTTCCAACTGCCCATCAGTGAGTACCCGGAAGTGGTGCCGCCGACCGTGGTGGTACGCGCCAACTTCCCCGGCGCCAACCCTAAAGTCATCGGCGAAACCGTGGCGGCTCCGCTGGAGCAAGCCATTACCGGCGTCGAGAACATGTTGTACATGTCCTCGCAATCGACCGCCGACGGCAAGCTGACCCTGACCATCACCTTCGCCCTGGGCACCGACCTGGACAACGCGCAGGTGCAGGTGCAAAACCGGGTAACGCGAACTCAGCCAAAACTGCCTGAGGAAGTAACGCGCATCGGTATCACCGTGGACAAGGCCTCTCCCGACCTGACCATGGTGGTGCACTTGACCTCCCCGGATCAGCGTTACGACATGCTGTACCTGTCCAACTACGCGATCCTCAATATCAAGGATGAGCTGGCCCGCCTGGGCGGCGTCGGCGACGTGCAGTTGTTCGGCATGGGCGACTACTCGCTGCGCGTCTGGCTGGACCCGAACAAGACCGCTTCGCGCAACCTGACCGCAACCGATGTGGTCAACGCGATCCGCGAACAGAACCGTCAAGTGGCCGCCGGTGCCCTGGGCGCCCAGCCGGCGCCGAGTGACACCAGCTTCCAGTTGTCGGTGAATACTCAGGGCCGCCTGGTCACCGAGGAGGAGTTCGAGAACATTGTGATTCGCGCCGGCGCCAACGGTGAGATCACCCGTCTGAAGGACATCGCCCGGGTCGAGCTGGGCTCCAGCCAATACGCGCTGCGCTCGTTGATCGATAACCAGCCTGCCGTCGCGATTCCGATTTTCCAGCGTCCGGGCTCCAACGCCATCGATATTTCCAACGATGTGCGCGCCAAGATGGCCGAGCTGAAAAAAGGCTTCCCGGCCGGCATGGATTACCGCATCGCCTATGACCCGACGATCTTTGTACGCGGCTCCATCGAAGCGGTGGTGCACACCCTGTTCGAAGCGCTGATCCTCGTGGTGCTGGTGGTGATCCTGTTCCTGCAGACCTGGCGCGCCTCGATCATTCCCTTGGTGGCGGTGCCGGTGTCGTTGATCGGTACGTTTGCGGTGATGCACCTGTTCGGGTTCTCACTCAATGCCTTGTCGCTGTTCGGCTTGGTACTGGCCATCGGCATCGTGGTCGACGACGCCATCGTGGTGGTGGAGAACGTCGAACGTAATATCGAACTGGGCCTGGAGCCGTTCCCGGCCACCGAAAAAGCCATGCGCGAAGTGACCGGCCCGATCGTCGCCACGGCGCTGGTGCTGTGTGCGGTGTTCATTCCGGCCGCCTTTATCAGTGGCTTGACCGGGCAGTTCTACAAACAGTTTGCCTTGACCATTGCCATCTCGACGGTGATCTCGGCATTCAACTCGCTGACGCTGTCCCCTGCCCTGGCGGCCGTGTTGCTGCGCGCCCACGACGCACCGAAGGATCGTTTCTCCAGGTTCCTCGACAAAATCTTCGGCGGCTGGCTGTTCCGTCCCTTCAACCGCTTTTTCGAAAAGGCCAGCCATGGCTACGTCGGTACCGTGCGCCGGGTGATTCGCGGCACGGGTATCGCGCTGTTCGTGTACGCCGGCCTGATGGTGCTGACATTCTTCGGGTTTGCCCACACGCCGACCGGTTTCGTACCGGCCCAGGACAAGCAATACCTGGTGGCCTTCGCCCAACTGCCCGACGCCGCGAGCCTGGACCGTACCGAAAGCGTGATGAAGCGCATGTCGGACATCGCCCTGAAGCAACCTGGCGTGGAAAGCGCGATTGCGTTCCCCGGCCTTTCGATCAACGGTTTCACCAACAGCCCGAACAGCGGCATCGTGTTCGTGACCCTGAAACCGTTCGACGAGCGTAAAGACGCGAGCATGTCGGCGGGTGCGATTGCCGGTGCGCTGAACGGCCAGTACGCCAGTATCGAAGAAGCCTATATGGCGATCTTCCCGCCGCCACCGGTACAAGGCCTGGGCACGATCGGCGGGTTCCGCCTGCAGATCGAAGACCGTGGCAACCTCGGCTATGACGAGCTGTATAAAGAAGTGCAGAACGTCATCACCAAAAGCCACGGCGTGCCTGAGCTGTTCGGCCTGTTCACCAGCTACACGGTCAACGTGCCGCAAGTCGATGCCGCCATCGACCGTGAAAAGGCCAAGACCCACGGCGTGGCAATCAGCGACATCTTCGACACGCTGCAGGTCTACCTGGGTTCGTTGTACGCCAACGACTTCAACCGCTTCGGGCGTACCTACCAGGTCAACGTGCAGGCCGAGCAACAGTTCCGCCAGGACTCCGACCAGATCGGCCAGCTGAAAGTGCGTAACAACAAAGGCGAGATGATCCCCCTGGCGACCTTCATCAAGGTCAGTGACACCTCGGGGCCGGACCGCGTGATGCACTACAACGGCTTTATCACCGCTGAAATCAACGGCAACGCCGCACCGGGCTACAGCTCCGGCCAGGCCCAGGCCGCGATTGAAAAACTGCTCAAGGATGAACTGCCCAACGGCATGACCTACGAGTGGACCGACCTGACCTATCAGCAAATCCTCTCGGGCAACACCGCGCTGTTCGTGTTCCCGCTCTGCGTACTGCTGGCGTTCCTGGTACTGGCCGCCCAGTACGAAAGCTGGAGCCTGCCACTGGCGGTGATCCTGATCGTACCGATGACGCTGCTGTCGGCCATCACCGGGGTGATCATCTCCGGCGGCGACAACAACATCTTCACCCAGATCGGCCTGATCGTACTGGTGGGCCTGGCCTGCAAGAACGCGATCCTGATCGTCGAGTTCGCCAAGGATAAACAGCAGGAAGGCCTCGACCCGCTCGCTGCGGTACTGGAAGCCTGCCGCTTGCGTCTGCGGCCGATCCTGATGACCTCGTTCGCCTTCATCATGGGTGTGGTGCCACTGGTGTTGTCCAGCGGTGCCGGTGCCGAGATGCGGCATGCCATGGGCGTGGCGGTGTTCTCCGGGATGATCGGGGTGACCTTCTTCGGTCTATTGCTGACGCCGGTGTTCTACGTACTGATCCGTCGCTATGTGGAGCGCAGCGAAGCACGCAAAGCGGCCAAGGCCTTGAAGCTGGAGACACAGCAATGAGCGTGAAAGTATTCCTGCCGAGCTTGCTGGTACTGGCGCTGAGCGCCTGTGCCGTGGGCCCGGACTACAAAGCCCAGACCCCGGAAGCGGCCAACATCACGGCCGCCGCCGATGCCAAGCAATATGACCATGCCAGGTTCGAAGGCATCTGGTGGCAGCAGTTCGAGGACCCGACCCTCAACCAGTTGGTCACCCAGTCGCTGCAGGGCAACCGCGACCTGCGCGTCGCCTTTGCCCGTCTGCGGGCGTCTCGTGCGATCCGCGATGACGCCAGCAACGACGCCATGCCGACCATCACCAGCCGCGTCAGCAGTGACCAGGGCAAGGGCCAGATTCCCGGCCAGACCACCCGCCGCGTCAAGACCGAGCGCTACGACCTCGGCCTGGACATGGCCTGGGAACTGGACCTGTTCGGTCGCATCCAGCGCAACCTGGAAGCCACCGACGCCGACCAGCAGGCCGCTGAGGCTGACTTGTACCAACTGCAAGTCACCATGATCGCTGAACTGGTGGATGCCTACGGTCAACTGCGTGGCGCGCAACTGCGTGAACGCATTGCCCTGGACAACCTGAAAAACCAGCAGGACTCCCGCGGCATCACCGTCAGCCTGCGCGATGCCGGCGTGGGCGACCAACTCGACGTGGAACGCGCCGATGCGCGCCTTGCGTCGGTGGAAGCCAGCGTGCCGCAACTGCAGGCCGAGCAAGTGCGCGAGCGTAACCGCATCGCCACCCTCCTCGGCCAACGCCCCGACAAACTGAGCGTGGACCTGAGCCCGAAAGACCTGCCAGCGATTGCCAAGGCGCTGCCGATCGGCGACCCGGGGCAACTGCTGCAACGGCGCCCGGACATCCTCAGCGCCGAGCGCAAACTGGCGGCCGCCACCGCACGCATCGGCGTGGCCAAGGCCGACCTGTTCCCACGGGTCAGCCTCAGCGGCTTCCTCGGCTTCACCGCCGGGCGCGGCTCGCAGATCGGCTCGTCCGCCGCCAATGCCTGGGCCCTTGGCCCAAGCATTACCTGGGCCGCCTTCGACCTGGGCAGCGTACGCGCCCGCTTGCGCGGTGCGGACGCCGAAGCCGATGGCGCCCTGGCGAACTACGAGCAGCAAGTGCTGTTGGCCCTGGAAGAATCCGAAAATGCCTTCAGTGACTACGGCAAGCGTCAGCAACGCCTGGTCTCGCTGATCCGCCAAAGCGAATCCAGCCGCGCCGCCGCCGACCTGGCCGCGATCCGCTACCGCGAAGGCACCGTGGACTTCCTGGTCCTGCTCGACGCCCAACGCGAACGCCTGGCCGCCGAAGACTCCCAGGCCCAGGCCGAAGTGGATCTGTATCGCGGCATCGTTGCGATCTACAAGGCACTGGGAGGTGGCTGGCAGCCGGACACGGTGGTCGCTACCGCCAAGTGATGTAAAGAGCTCCTTTGGTTGGTCGCATCCAGCCAATTTTTAGCCCTGCGATCGATTCGGTCGCGGGGCTTTTTTTTGCTTGGAGCGTCCTGATCGTTCCCACGCTCCGCGTGGCAATGCATCCCGTGACGCTCCGCATCACCATTGCGCAAGTGCCTGAGTTTTCGCTGAAAGCGGACGCGGAGCGTCCCGGGTGGCATCCCCACGCAGAGCGTGGGAACGATCATTGTTCTACGTTGCGTCGTTAAGAATCAAACTCCGATAATGCCCCGGATTCGACCCGCTCCACTTACGAAACGCCTTATAAAACGAACTCGTATCGGCAAACCCCAATCGCTCGGCAATCTGGGCGAAGCTGATCTGCGGCTCAGCCAGCCACACAATCGCCAGTTCCTTGCGTACGCTGTCCTTGAGGCCCTGGTAGGTCTGGCCTTCCTCTGCCAGGCGGCGGCGCAGGGTGGACGCGGAGATGCACAGGGTGGCGGCAAGGCCGTCGGTCTCCGGCCAGGTGTGTGGGGGCATGTGGCGCAGGTCATGCTTGATGCGGCTGGCAAGGCTTTGCGGGTCGCGGTATTTGACCAGGATATTGGCCGGCGCGTGGCTGAGGAAACGCTGCAATTCCTGTGGGGTTCGTTTGATCGGCAGGTCCAGGCACTCGGCGGAAAAGATCATGCGGGTGCGTGGCCGATCAAAGCGCAAGTTGTCGGAAAACATCACTTGGTAATCATCACAAAAGTCCGGCCGTGCGCAGCGCAATTCGATGGCCAGAATCGGGATGCGCCGCCCCGCCAGCCAGCAGGCGACGCCGTGGACGATCATCCAGTAAGTGAAATAGGTGAACGCGCGCTTGGGCTCGGGCTCCGGTTCGAGCAACACGATTTCCGCCAGGCTTTGTTGGCGCACCAACTGGGCAGGCAAGCGCTCAAACATCAGTGAAAGAAAATCCAGGCCGGTTTCCAGGCCGGCCACCAGGCTCGGTTGTGCCATAGCGGCACGACACAGGAACGCCAGGCTGCCGGTTTTAAGCTTGCGCGGGTCCATGCCAAAAAACTCGTCATCACTGCGCCGTGCGAGCAAACGCCACAAGCGCGCATAGGCGGTGGCGGCCACGCGTGCGCCGGGCTGTTCCAGCAGCACCGGGTCAATCCCGACTTTGCTTAACGCCTCGACGGTGGCCGCGCCCGGCGCACAGCTCTGCAGCAGGGCTTCGCGCACGAGGTGGATGGAGATGGTGTCTTTTTCCGACATGGGCTGTTGGGCAATCCGGCTGCGGTTCGGGTGGCCTGCATGATAAGGGCGGTTGCGCTTCGCCACCACCGTTCAGCCCACGTTCAGCAAAGGTCAATATTTCTTGTTTGGCAATGAGTATCATTATGTTACAACTTAGCCTCCTATCTAGTTACGCCCTGGTGCCCGATGCTCGTTCCTTTTTTAATCATGCTGCGCGAAGGCATTGAAGCGGCGTTGATCGTCGGCATCATCGCCAGCTACCTGCAACAGACCGGGCGCGGCCAGTGGATGCCCGCTGTGTGGATCGGCGTATTTCTCGCGGCTGCGCTGGCGTTGCTGGTGGGCGGCGGGCTGGAACTGGTCAGTGCCGAATTCCCGCAGAAACAGCAGGAATTGTTCGAAGGCATCGTCGGACTGGTCGCGGTGGGCATTCTCAGTTCCATGGTGTTCTGGATGCGCAAGGTGGCGCGCTCGATCAAGCATTCGCTGCATGCGTCCCTCGACCACGCATTGGCCGGCTCCCAAAACCAAGTCTTCGCGCTGATCGCCATGGTGTTTTTCGCCGTGGCCCGCGAAGGGCTGGAAACGGTGTTCTTCCTGCTCGCCGTGTTCCAGCAGAGCGAGGGCCCGGGTGCACCTGTCGGCGCCCTGCTCGGCCTGATCCTGGCGATCATCGTCGGTTTCCTGATCTACACCGGCAGCATGCGCCTGAACCTCGGTGCGTTTTTCCGCTGGACCGGCCTGTTCATCCTCGTGGTGGCGGCCGGCATTCTCGCCAACTCGGTGCAAGCCTTGCACGAAGCGGGCGTGTGGAATCACCTGCAGACCGTGCTGTTCGATTTCAGCGCCGCGCTGCCCATGGACAGCCCGCTGGGCTCAGTGCTTGCCGGTATGTTCGGTTATCAGGAAGCGCCGACCGTCAGCACCCTCGGCGCCTATCTGATTTACCTGGTGGTGGCGCTGGTGATGTTCTTCCTGCCGTCGCCTTCGGCCAAGCCTGTCACCTCCACTTCTTCCGTCTCCAGCCAGTAAGGACCGTCTCTTGTCCAACCCAACCCCTCAACCGGCTCCGTCGTCCCGCGCGCTGCGCTGGGCCGTGGCCGGCTCGGTGGTCGTGATGATCGCCGCCGGTGGCCTGTTCTATTACGCCGCGCAGTTGGCTGCCAGCAAGCGCCAGGCCAACCAGAATGAGATCGCGGTGACCATCCACGGCCACGCTTGCGAGCCCAACGCCCTGACGGTGCCCGCCGGGCGTGCGAGTTTTCGCATCATCAACCGCTCCGACCGCGCGGTGGAATGGGAAATCCTCGATGGCGTCCTGGTCGTCGAAGAGCGGGAAAATATTGCCCCCGGCCTGAGCCAGGTGATCAATGCCAATCTGCAGCCCGGCGACTACGCGATCACCTGCGGTCTGCTGAGCAATCCCCGCGGCACCTTGCATGTCACGCCGACTGCGCAATCCGAGGCCCAGGCCAAGGCCAAGCCGTCGATGGTGGCGTTTATCGGGCCGCTGTCGGAATTCCGCGTTTACCTGAGCGGCCAGGGCACTGCACTGGTGAAGGCGGTCACCGCGTTGCAACACGCGATCGATGCCGGCGACCTCGCCCAGGCCCAAGCCCTGTATGTACCGGCCCGCGAAGCCTACCAACGGTTGGCGCCGGCATCGCAACGCCTGGCCGAGCTGGACAACGCGATCAACGCCCGCGCCGATTATTTTGAAAAGCGCGAACAGGACCCGGCCTTCAGTGGCTTCCATCGCCTGGAATACAGCCTGTTCCAACAGCGCAGCCTCGATGGCCTGGCACCCGTCGCGCAACGGTTGGCCAACGACGTCAGCACCCTCAAGCAGCAACTGCTGGCCCAGTCCCTGCCACCGGAGCAACTGGTGAGCATTGTGGTGCGCAACCTCAATAGCCTAGCGGATGTACGCGCCAACAGCGGTGAGGAGGAACGCTACAGCCACATCGACCTCAACGGTTTTGCCGCCAACCTGGAGGTTGCCCACAAGATCGTCGCGCTGATGCGGCCGCTGTTGGCCAAGTCCGCCGCCGAGCTGCTCCCCAACGTCGACAGCGCCCTTGCCGCCTTTGATGCCGAACTCCAAGGCTTCAAGGTCGACAACGGCTACGCCACCTATGACAGCGTGAACGCCGATCAGCGCAAGCAGATCGCCGACAAGGCCAAGGCCCTGGCCGCCGCACTCGATGGAATCGACCCCGCCCTTGGCCTTTCCGGCCTGCAGTGAGACGAACGCATACATGAGTGATTCAGCACAATTTGACCTCCAACGCCGCCGTGTCCTGCTCGGCATGGCCGCCACCGGCGCCGCGATTGCCGGTAGCACCCTGACCTGTCCGGCCATGGCGGCGGCCGCCGAGCAAGTCACCACCGCGCCACGCAGTGACAAGACCCAAGACCACCACGCGTTCTTCGGCAAGCACCAGAGCGGCATCGTCACCCCGCGTCCCGCCTGCGGCATGCTCGTGGCATTCGACGTACTGGCCAGTGACCGTGAAGACCTGGAGCGCCTGTTCCGCACCTTGAACGAGCGCATCGCCTTCCTGATGACCGGCGGCACCGTGCCGCAAGTCGACCCGAAACTGCCGCCCACCGACTCCGGCATCCTCGGCCCGGTGGTGACACCGGATAACCTGACCATCACGGTCTCGGTCGGTGAGTCGTTGTTCGATGAACGCTTCGGCCTCGGCGCGGCCAAGCCCAAGCGCCTGACGCGCATGGTCGGCTTCCCCAACGATGCGCTGGAACCTTCGCAGTGCCACGGCGACCTGAGCCTGCAGTTCAGCTCCAACACCCCGGACACCAACATCCACGCCCTGCGCGACATCGTAAAGAACCTGCCCGACCTGCTGCTGGTGCGCTGGAAACAGGAAGGCAGCGTACCGCCCCAGGCGCCGGCCAAACCCGGCGAGCCGGCGCAGAGTGCGCGTAACTTCCTGGGCTTTCGCGATGGTTCGGCCAACCCCAATTCCAACGACGCCAAGGCCATGGACCAGATCGTGTGGGTGCAGCCAGGCAGTGACGAACCGGCCTGGGCGGCCAACGGCAGCTACCAGGCCGTGCGCATCATCCGTAACTTCGTCGAGCGCTGGGACCGCACCCCACTGCAGGAACAGGAAAGCATCATCGGCCGCATCAAGCCCACCGGCGCGCCGATGGATGGCCACAAGGAATCCCAGGTCCCGGACTACAGCAAGGACCCGGAAGGCAAGCTGACCAAGCTCGATGCCCACATCCGCCTGGCCAACCCGCGCACTCCGCAGACCCAAGCCAACCTGATCCTGCGGCGGCCGTTCAACTACTCCAACGGCGTCAATAAAAACGGTCAGCTGGACATGGGGCTGTTGTTCATCTGTTACCAGGCTGACCTGGAGAAAGGCTTTATCAGCGTGCAAACCCGGCTCAACGGCGAGCCCCTGGAGGAATACCTCAAGCCCGTCGGCGGCGGCTATTTCTTCACCTTGCCGGGGGTCACGGGGCCCGACGATTTCATCGGGCGCACACTGCTTGCAGCAACGCACCCTCGAACCACTGCCGTTACCTAAAACACACTCAGAGCGGATACCGTCCCATGAAGAAGTCGACCCTCGCGTTGTCGTTGCTGATGACCCTTTCGCCACTGTCCGCCTTGGCCGCCACGGCGCCGCTGGACCTGGTCGGTCCGGTGTCGGACTACAAAATTTATGTCACCGAGGAAATCGGTGAATTGGTCACCCAAACCCAGGCCTTCACCGACGCCGTGAAAAAAGGCGACCTGGCCACCGCCCGGAAACTCTATGCGCCGACCCGCGTGCATTATGAATCCATCGAGCCGATCGCCGAGCTATTCAGTGACCTCGACGCCTCCATCGACTCACGGGTCGACGATCACGAAAAAGGCGTGAAGGCCGAAGACTTCACCGGCTTTCACCGCATCGAATACAGCCTGTTCGCCGAAAACACCACCCAGGGTCTCGACGCCCTCGCCGACAAGCTCAACAGCGACGTGCTCGACCTGAAAACCCGGGTAGACGGCCTGACCTTCCCACCGGAAAAAGTTGTCGGCGGCGCCGCGGCGTTGCTCGAAGAAGTTGCCGCCACCAAGATTTCCGGCGAAGAAGACCGCTACAGCCATACCGACCTGTACGACTTCCAGGGCAACATCGACGGCGCGAAGAAGATCGTTGACCTGTTCCGTGGCCAGATCGAGAAACAAGACAAGGTATTCTTGGCCAAGGTCGACAAGAACTTCGCCACCGTGGACAAGATCCTGGCCAAGTACAAGACCCCGGACGGCGGTTTTCAGACCTACGACAAGGTCAAGGATAACGACCGCAAGGCCTTGGTGGGTCCGGTCAATACCTTGGCTGAAGACCTGTCGATGCTGCGCGGTAAATTGGGCCTGAACTAAGCCCGAACACCCAGGCCCTAATGCCAGTCAGCTAATGCCTTTTGTAGGAGCGAGCTTGCTCGCGAAGAACTCAGGCCCCCGCGCTTATCCAGAATGAACGCGTTGCCTGGACGTTTTTCGCGAGCAAGCTCGCTCCTACAATGAATCCCTTTCGGCGCCTGAGTGTTTTTGGTCAGGTGTTTTTACAGAATCCGGTAGAGCAACCGCTCGATGCGCACCCGGCTGACCCGGCGCAGGAACTTGCCCACCGCCACCGGGTAATCCACCAGCGTCTGCAGTTGTTGGTAGCCGGCGATGCGCGTGGTGTGTTGGAAAATATGCGCAAGCTCTTGCGCACGCGGTGCCAACCACTGGCCCTGGGGGTCGTCGATCAGCAAGGCGTTTTCCAGGTCGAGCCGGAAAGCCCTGGGGTTGAGGTTATTGCCGGTCAGCAGGGTGTAGCGCTGGTCGACCCACAGGCCTTTGAGGTGGTAGCTGTTGTCACCGTCGTGCCACAGGTGCAGGTTCAACTGGCCGCTGTCGATCATCGGCTGATGGCGCTTGGCAAAGCGACGCAGGCTGATTTCATACAGATACGGCAACGCCGCGATCACCTTGAAGGGTTCGCTGGGCGGAATGTAGAAGTCGTTGGCGGTCTTGTCGCCGACGATGATGTCGATCTTCACCCCGCGCGCCAGGGCCCGGTTGATCTCGCGCGTCACCGGCAGCGGCAGGTTGAAGTACGGCGTGCAGATAGTCAGTTGCTGCTGGGCGCTGGCGATCAGCTCGAGGATCACCCGGCTGAGCGGGTTGTTTTTGCCGACACCGAGTAAGGGGCTGACCTGCAAGTGCCCATTGGGCAACTGCCCGGCACTGGTGTCATACGCCGCATGCTTGAGGCGGCTGCGCAGGTCGCCGATGTCATTGCGCAGGCTGCGGGTGGTGGGCGGGTTGGGCAGGTCGAGGCGATGCACCGCCTTGGACGCGACCAGGCCATGTTCCACCAGGTGCTGCATGGAGTCGGCCAGCGCCTGGCTGTGGATCAGGTGATAACGGTCGAAGCGGTACTTGTCGAATTTGTGCAAGTACACGTTGTTCAGGCTGGCGCCGCTGTACAGCACCGTGTCGTCGATCACAAAACCCTTGAGGTGCAGCACGCCGAACAGCTCGCGGGTTTGCACCGGCACGCCGTACACCGGCACTTCACTGGCGTGACCCTGGGTCATGGCTTGGTACCAGGCGCTATTGCCCGGCTGCTTACCGGCGCCGATCAGGCCACGCTGGGCGCGCAGCCAGTCGACCACCACGACGATGTCCAACGCCGGCCGTGCGGCTTTGGCGGCGTGCAACGCGTCGTAGATCTCCTGCCCCGCCTCATCCTGCTGCAAGTACAACGCAACGATGTAGATGCGCCGGGTGGCCTGGGGGATTTTCTCCAACAGGCAACGCCGATAGGCATCGGCGCTGGGCAGCACCTCGATGGCATCGGTGGACAGCGGGAAACCGCGCAGTTTAGGCAACAGGGAGCGTTTGAAGAACGACGGCATAAGGCTCGCAATGGGTCGAATCCGAAGAGGCCCAAAGCTTACACCATGGGGGTGCTCAGGTCTCGTCGGCGCACAGGGAAAAATATCCATTGACCAAGAAGAACGATCGTTCTACTGTCTGAGGCATGAACGATATGACTCTTAATGAAACCCGCGATATTATTCTCGACGTCACCGAGAAGTTGATTTATCGCCACGGCATCGCCGCCACCGGCATGGACTTGCTGGTGAAAACCGCCGGCGTCTCGAGAAAAAGCATTTATCGCTACTTCAGCAACAAGGATGAACTGGTGATTGCCGCCCTGCAGCGCCGCGACGAACGCTGGATGCGCTGGCTGCGCACGCAAGTCGAGCGCCATGAAGACAGCGGCGAGCGCCTGCTGGCGCTGTTCAGCGCGCTGAAAATCTGGTTCGACTCGGCGGATTTTCGCGGCTGCGCCTTTATCAATACCAGTGGCGAAACCGGCAACGCGCAAGCCCCGGTACGCCTGCTGGCCAAGGCTCACAAACAGAAACTGTTCGAGTACGCGCTTGAACTGTGTCAAGCCCATGGCACCCCCGATCCGAAGCGGCAGGCCGCGCAGCTGCTGATCCTGATCGATGGCGCCATTACCGTTGCCCTGGTGATGGGCGATTCAACGGCTGCCGATACTGCGCAAGCGATGGCGCGGACCCTATTGGGGCTTTGAACTACTGTCGATGCACTTTCATAACTTTTCAGGAGCCGTTCCATGTCCTCTAACCCAGAAGTCCGCCCACCACTACCGCCCTTTACCCGCGAGTCGGCGATTGAAAAAGTGCGCCTGGCCGAAGACGGCTGGAACTCACGCGACCCGCAACGGGTGTCGCTGGCTTACACATTGGACACCCAGTGGCGCAACCGCGCCGAGTTCGCCCATAACCGCGAAGAGGCCAAGGGCTTCCTCACGCGCAAATGGGCCAAAGAGCTGGATTACCGACTGATCAAAGAACTATGGGCCTTCACCGGCAACCGCATCGCCGTGCGCTATGCCTATGAGTGGCACGATGACTCCGGTAACTGGTTTCGTTCGTACGGTAATGAAAACTGGGAGTTTGACGAAAACGGCCTGATGACCAATCGCTTTGCCTGCATCAACGATTTGCCGATCAAGGAAAGTGAACGCAAGTTCCACTGGCCGCTGGGGCGGCGTCCGGATGATCATCCGGGGTTGTCCGAATTAAGTCTGTAGCCCGATCGTTCCCACGCTCCGCGTGGGAATGCCTCCCGGGACGCTCCGCGTCCCTAATACACACAGGTGACGCGGAGCGTCAGGGGCTGCATTCCCACGCGGGAGCGTGGGAACGATCCGCGCGGCTGTTACTCAGTCCTGATTCAGCCCAACTCGATACAGCACCCCATCATCCTCATCCGTGAGCACATACAGATAGCCATCCGGCCCCTGCCGCACATCGCGAATCCGCGCGTTCAAATCACCCAGCAGACGTTCTTCATGGACGACCTTGTCGCCATCGAACTGCAGCCGGATCAGCTCTTTGCTGGCCAGCGCGCCGATAAACAGGTTGTGCTGCCAGGCCTTGAAACGGTCGGCGTCGTAGAACGCCATGCCACTGATCGCTGGTGATTTCTCCCACACATGGTGCGGCGCCACGGTGCCTTCAGCGGTCTTGCCCTTCGCCTCGGGAATCGGCGTGAGGGAATAGTTGATGCCGTGCGTCGCCAGCGGCCAGCCGTAGTTCTTGCCGCGTTCGATGATGTTGATTTCATCACCGCCCCGTGGCCCATGTTCGTTTTCCCAGATCGTCCCGCTCCAGGGGTTCAACGCCAGGCCCTGTGGGTTGCGTTGGCCGTAGGACCAGATCTCGGGGCGTACCCCAGGCTGGCCAACAAACGGGTTGTCGTCGGGTACGCGACCATCCGGATAAATGCGTACGACTTTACCTTGCAGCTTGTCCAGGTCCTGGGCGGTGGGCCGCACATTGTTTTCGCCCAGGGTCACGAACAGGTAGCCGTCACGGTCAAACGCCAGGCGCGAGCCGAAGTGGTTGCCGGTGGACAGCTTGGGCTCCTGGCGCAGGATCACCGTGAAGTCCTTCAAGCCGCTCAAGTCATCGGCCAGGCGCCCTCGCCCCACGGCGGTCCCGGCCTTGCCGTCCTGGCCGCCCCCTTCGGCGTACGACAGGTAGACCATGCGGTCTTGCTTGAAGTCGGGCGACAGCACCACATCAAGCAAACCGCCCTGCCCCTTGGCCCAAACCTGGGGCACGCCGGTCAACGGCGCGGACAGCTTGCCGTCCGGGCTGACAAAGCGCAGCTGGCCGGGAAGCTCGGTCACCAGGAAACCTTGCCTGTCCGGCAGGAATGCCACCGCCCAGGGGCGATTCAGGCCCTTGGCGACCGGCGTCGCAGTGATGCTGCCTTGTTCACTGGGAAACTGTTGGGCATCGGCGGCTTGAACCGCAGCCATTGGCAGCAGCGTGGTTGCGCAAAGAGCGGCTAGCAGGGTTTTGCGTAGAAACATAAGACGGATCCTTACCGGCGATTGCCGTTGGCATCATAGGTGGGAGCTTTGGTTTCGGTATTCGGGCGACTGGGCGCGGCGTCACGCTTGGGATAACTGTTGCCGATCCCGCCGTTTTCCAAGGTGGGCCGAGGTTGGGTCGGCGCGGTCTGGATACCGCGAACGGCCGGGGTATTGGGCTGGGTGCCCTGCATGCTGTTGGGGTTGGCCCGGTGAATAGGGCTGTTGTTGGAGTCGTAACGACCCGGCAGGTTCTGCGCCTGGGTCAGTGGAGCCAGGGCCAGGGCCGAGGCCAGTACTGCAACCAGCGCTGCAAGATGACGCACATAACGGTTCATGACGATGCCTCTCTATGCCGAGGAGTACGTGCTTTCGATAACACGCTACCCCAGGGGTTCGTCTGGCGACATTAAATAGTTGCTCATCAGGTGTAACACGATCTGTCCGAGCATCCGCTCGCCGAAACTTTTGCCCAGGCCCACGAGTCACCAGAACACAGACTTATCTTTGTAGGAGATGCACTTATGCCCCGGGCAATCTGGAAAGGCGCCATCAGTTTCGGTTTGGTTCACATCCCGGTGTCGCTGGTGTCGGCGACGTCTGCCCAAGGCGTCGATTTTGACTGGCTGGACAAACGCAGCATGGACCCGGTGGGCTACAAGCGCATCAACAAGGCCACGGGCAAGGAAATCACCAAGGAAAATATCGTCAAGGGCGTAGCTTACGAAAAAGGCCGCTACGTGGTGCTCAGCGAAGATGAGATCCGCTCAGCCCACCCCAAATCGACCCAAACCATCGAAATCATCGCCTTTGTCGCCAGCGACCAGATCCCCCTGCAAAACATCGACACGCCCTACTTCCTGGCCCCGGATAAACGCGGCGGCAAGGTCTACGCGCTACTGCGCGAAACCCTGAAGAAAACCGGCAAGGTCGCCCTGGCCAATGTGGTGTTGCATACCAAGCAGCATCTTGCCGCATTGATGCCGCTGGAGTCGGCCCTGGTGCTGGTCATGCTGCGCTGGCCCGCCGAGGTGCGCAGCCTGGATGAGCTGGAACTTGGCAGCGATGTGACCAAACCCACCCTGGCCAAGGGCGAGTTGGACATGGCCAAGCGCCTGGTGGAAGACATGAGCGCCGACTGGCAACCCGAGGAATACCGCGACAGTTTCCAGGAAAAAATCATGGCGCTGGTGGAGAAAAAGGCCAAGGCCGGCAAGATCGAAGACGTGGAATCGACCGAAGGCAGCGAAGAGCGCAAATCGGCCGATGTGATCGACCTGACGGAACTGCTCAAGCGCAGCTTGGCGGGCAAACCTGCGGCGAAAAAACCCGCTGCGAAGAAATCCAACAAAAAGGCCTCTTGAGCCTGCCATTGGCTGGAGAACGACATGGCAAAGCCCCTGAGCGAGTACAACCGTAAACGCGACTTCGGGATTACCGCCGAACCCGCCGGCGACTCACCGGCCGGCAAGCGCAAAGCCTCGGCCCTGAGCTTTGTGATCCAGAAGCATGACGCGCGTAACCTGCACTATGACTTTCGCCTGGAACTCGACGGCGTGCTGTTGAGCTGGGCGGTGCCCAAAGGCCCGAGCCTGGACCCGAGCCAGAAGCGCCTGGCGGTCCACGTTGAAGACCACCCACTGAGTTACGGTGGCTTCGAGGGCAGTATTCCCGCCGGCCAATACGGCGCCGGGGATGTCATCGTGTGGGACCGCGGCATCTGGCAACCCCATGACGATCCGCACAAGGCCTACGCGGCCGGCAAACTCAAATTCAGCCTGGTCGGCGAAAAACTCTCGGGGGACTGGACCTTGGTGCGCACCCGGCTCAAGGGCAGCGGCGACAAGCAACAATGGCTGCTGATCAAGGAAAAAGACCAGCAGGCACGGCCCATCGCCGAATACGATATCGTCCAGGCCGAACCCGCCAGCGTGCTGAGCGACGCGGTGGTCGGCAAGCCCAAGGCCAAGGCTCAGGCGAAAACCAAAGCGGCAGCCAAGGCTGCTCCCAAGGCGAGCACGCGCAAGCAGGCCACCGCCGTGCCCGAGCAGTTCTCCCCGCAACTGGCCACCCTGGTCGATCGGGCACCGGAAGGTGACTGGCAGTACGAGATCAAGTTCGACGGTTACCGCATCCTCGCGCGCATCCAAGGAGGTGAAGTGCGCCTGTTCACCCGCAACGGGCACGACTGGACCGAGCGCCTGCCGCGTCAGGCCAAGGCTTTGCAAGCGCTCAAGCTCAAGGACAGCTGGCTGGACGGCGAGGTGGTCAGCCTCAACGGCGACGGCCTGCCGGATTTCCAGGCGTTGCAGAATGCCTTCGACATCGGCCGCAGCCTCGACATCGTCTATTACCTGTTCGACGCGCCCTTTCTGAATGGCCGCGATCAGCGCGAAGACCCGGTCGAAACGCGTCGCGCCGCGCTCAAATCCGCGCTGTCCGCCAGCAAGAGCAAGCTGCTGCGCTTCTCCGAAGCGTTTGCGGCCAACCACCGCGACATTTTCGAAAGCGCCTGCGACCTGGCCCTGGAAGGCGTCATCGGCAAGCGTGCCGGCAGCCCTTACGTGTCCAGGCGCAGTGACGACTGGATCAAGCTCAAATGCCGCTTGCGCCAGGAGTTTGTGATTGTCGGTTATACCCGCCCCCAAGGCTCGCGCACCGGGTTTGGCGCGCTGCTGTTGGCGGTCAACGACGACGCCGGGCTGGTATACGCCGGACGTGTGGGCACCGGCTTCGACCAGGCGTCACTGAAAGCCATCTACACCAAGCTCACCGCGCTCGAACGTGACGACTCGCCACTGCAAAAGCCGTTGACCAGCGCCCAGGCGCGTGGCGTGCACTGGGTCGAGCCGAGCCTGGTCGGCGAGGTGCAATTTGCCGAATGGACCCGTGAAGGCGTGGTGCGCCAGGCCGCGTTTGTGGGCATGCGCACCGACAAGCCCGCCGCGCAGATCATTCACGAACTGCCGCGCGCGGCCAAATCGGTCAAGGCGCCGGCGGCGAAAAAAACCGAGAAGGAGGTGAAAACCGTGAAGGACCTGAAAATCACCCACCCTGATCGCGTCATCGACAAGCAGAGCGGTACGCAAAAGCAGCAACTGGCACAGTTCTACGCCGACACCAGCGCATGGATCCTGCCGTTCCTGCGCAACCGGCCCGTGTCGCTGCTCAGGGCGCCGGAGGGCATCGAAGGCGAACAGTTCTTCCAGAAGCACATCGAACGCATGACGATCCCGCACATCAAGCAACTGGACCAGGCCCTGGACCCCGGCCATGCACGCCTGATGGAAATAGACACTGCAGACGCCCTGGTCGGCGCCGTGCAAATGGGCACGGTCGAGCTGCACACCTGGGGCGCCACCACGGACAAGATCGAAACCCCCGACCTGTTCGTACTCGACCTCGACCCGGACCCCGCCCTGCCCTGGAAGGCCATGCTGGAAGCTGCGCAACTGACCCTCTCGGTGCTGGATGAATTGGGCTTGCAGGCCTTCGTCAAAACCAGCGGTGGCAAAGGCTTGCACCTGATCGTACCGCTGGCCCGGCGAGACGACTGGGACAGCGTGAAAGCCTTCGCCAAGGCCATCGCCCAATTCATGACCCAGCAACTGCCCGAGCGCTTCACGGCCACCAGCGGCCCGAAAAACCGCGTGGGCAAAATCTTCATCGATTATCTGCGCAACGCCCGGGGCGCCAGTACGGTTGCCGCTTACTCCGTGCGGGCGCGGCCCGGCCTGCCGGTTTCGGTACCGGTCAGCCGGGAGGAGTTGAATGGATTGCGCAGTTCCCAGCAATGGACAGTCGCCAACCTGCACGAACGCTTGCAGAGTTTGAAGACCGACCCCTGGGCCGGCTATGCCAATCGACAGAAGATCAGCAAGAAGATGTGGGACAAGCTGGGCGCCAAACCACCGCAGTGATCCGCGCCACGGTGGGGTTCAGATAAGGATGAAGATCAGCGCGAGGCAAGCGAAGATCGCCCACTTTTCCAGGTAGTAGCGCGTGCGGTTGCGCTTTTTGAGCTCCTTGCCGCGCAAACGGATCTTGTACAAGCGGGTAAAAGCGCGGTTGAGGCCGCCGGTCTTGTCGCCTTCATCATTGGGCGAACCCGCAGCGGCCATTACATTGCGGCTGAACCAGCGGTTGAACGCGGCTGCCCAGCGGTATTTCATCGGCCGCTCGATGTCGCAGAACAGAATGATGCGGTTGTGCGCCGTGGTGTTTTCCGCGTAGTGGATGTAAGTCTCGTCGAACATCACCGGCTCGCCGTCGCGCCAGTAATAGCTCTCGCCGTCCACATTGATGTAGCAACCCGGATCGTTTGGGGTATCCAGCCCCAGGTGATAGCGGTAGGAGCCCGCATAGGGGTCACGGTGACGCACCAGTTTGGAGCCCGGCGGCAGCTCGGCGAACATTGCAGCCTTGATCGAGCCGATGCTTTGCACCAGTTCGGTGGTGCGCGGGCACAGCTTCATTGCCGAAGGATGGCTGTCGCCGTACCACTTCAGATAGAAGCGCTTCCAGCCGGACTTGAAGAACGAGTTGAAGCCCACGTCATTGTATTGCTCCGAACGCTTGATCTCTCCGGCGCGCATCAGGTTCTGGGCTTCCTGGCGGATTTCTTCCCAGTGCGCCTGCAATGGGCTCAGGTCCGGAAAATCGCTGGGCGACAGATAGGGGCGGCTGGGTTGCTTGGAGAACAGATAAAGGAAGCAGTTGATCGGCGCCAGGAACGTCGAGTGATCGCTGAGCTGG
Source organism: Pseudomonas sp. R4-35-07 (assembly GCF_003852235.1). Taxonomy (NCBI): domain Bacteria; kingdom Pseudomonadati; phylum Pseudomonadota; class Gammaproteobacteria; order Pseudomonadales; family Pseudomonadaceae; genus Pseudomonas; species Pseudomonas sp. R4-35-07. Next base: position 2,845,927 of record NZ_CP027732.1, on the reverse strand, counting down.
CGACCCAACTTGTGTCGCACCCGGCCACGCAAATGTACATACGCGATGGAGGCAACGTAGAGAGCAACAATGATGAGTTTCAAGGGATTCGTCACACGTCAGGGAGAGAACAGGCTGCTCCTGCGGGCCCACAACGGCCGAGGATGGATAAGCAGCACCTGAAATCACAATTCACATACAGGCGACACGACCGGCAGGATGACCTTCCGATGTGTGACCATTGGCCGTTATTTAGCCATACTTTGTAACCAAAGGTTAACTAAGAATTGTGAAAAGCTGTCCACTGAGTGTGTTGGGGAGGTTGTGCCGGCGGGGCCCCAGGACCCGCCGGCCAGAGACGTCGCTACGGCTTAAAGCTGATCGTCCTTACGTTCGCGGCGTGAAAAACTGCTGTCTTCCAATGCCGAATACGGTACCGCACCACGCTGGGTAAACATGAGGTGGCGGACCAGCGCGACCATCAGCCCGAGCAATAACCCGCCCACCAGGCTCAACGCAATGACCAGAGCTTTTTTCGGTTTGATCGGTGCCAGAGGCTCCTGGGCGCGACGGTCAATTGTCACCAGCTTCAGGTTGCTCATGTCGATGTTCAAACCACGCAACCTGGCGACTTCGGCGCGAAGCGGCTCGACGTCCTGCAGGAAGATGTCTTCATTGCCACGTTTGCGCAGCACTTCAACTTCGCGGTTGGCGTCCAACAGCTGGAGTTCCTTGCCAATTTCGGCAATACGCGGATTGGTGAAGTCATCGCTGGTGCGCTTTTGCAGCGCGGCGCGCTCGGCCTCCAGGGCCTCAGTACCCATGAAGTACAGCGGAATCTTCTGATTGTTGACTTCGGTGCGCATCACCTGGCTCGAGCCGGTTCGCGCGGAGTCGGCCATGGAGGATGGCGTGGTCGGTGTTTTGATCCCCATGGACTGAGCGATGCCGATGGCTTCAGCCAATTCCGCCAGGCGGTTGGTCCGCTCCATTTTCATCTGCAAGCGCAGGGCGCTGAGTTCGTCCTGCAATTGGGCACGCTTGAGACGGTCCGCCTCGAGCAACTTGGCGATTTTCGATTCCTTTTCGGTGTCGTAGTTGGCCCGGGCCGCGTCGATCTTGCCCTTGAGCTCGGACAAGCGGTTATTCACGATCACCTTGAGGTCGGCGCCGACCTGCTGGCGCTCTGCGGCAATGGCGTAGTCGACAAACCCGTTGAGAATTTTCACCCCATCAACATCGGTCGGGTACTGCAATTCCAGACGGATGTAGTTGCTCAGCGAGTCGGACTTCTTCGGGTCCGGCAGGATGAGGTTGACCGAGTTTCGATTGAAGGCTTCAAAACTCTGTTCCAGGGTTTGCCCTGGTTTCTGAAACGCCTTGAACAATTCCTCGTGATCCTTGAAGAACCCAAGGCGAGCCTCGTAGGAGTCCAACTGCGCGCCCACTTTTAGCAACGCATCGGCGGGCGGCAATTTATACACTTCAGAGCGGTTCAACGCGTCCAGCTCGTTGATCGCCGCAGGCCGTAGCACGCTGCTGACCTCGTAGGTCTTGGGCGCCAGGAAGGCATACCCCGCGCCTAAAACTCCCGCCAGAATCGTACACCCCACGATCAGCTTTTTTTGTCGCCAGATGGCGTGAAACAATTCAAACAGATCAATTTCATCAGACGCTGGCGGGGAAGTACGATTCAAAATAAGCACACCTTAATTAATACTAAAAGGCCATCACTCGAAGAAGTCCTAAGGCTTCAAATCAGGGACAACGCCCTGAGCACGGCGGAAGGATGGCAATCTGACTACTGAGTCTGACGAAAAATCCCGCGTATTTAAGGATTATTTCTGCTTTATGTCGATGTGTAGCCAAAAAGATATTTTGATGTGGGATTAATCACGCTACAAGCGTAGCTAATACAACATGAAAATGCTGTCAAATAGCTGTCCCATAAAGAAAAAATCCCGCCACCTGAAAGCACTGCCCCTGTGCGGATACAATCCCCCTCCCCCCTTCAGCAAAAGGAAGTTGCATGTCATCCCCTTCAGTCACGGATTACCACGCCCTGCAAGGTGCCTGGGAGCAAACCGCCCTGGAAGACAACGGCGTACTCAACCCTGCCGATGCACATAGCGCGCCAGGTGCCATCACCAGGATCAGCGGGGACACGTTTGAAGTCGTCACGGTCGAGGGCGACCTCTTGCTGGCGGGGCGTTTTGTCCTGGACGCCGACACCACGCCCAAGAGCATTACCTGGGTGGACGCCATCGGCGCGGACGCCGGCAAGTCGCTACCGGCCAGCTACCGGCTCGAAGGTGATCATTTTGTATTTATCGCTGCCGATGAAGGCATGCCCCGGCCCACCGTGTTCAGTACCGGCCCGGGGCAAACCATGCGCACCTTCGTGCGCCGGGCATGAACGACGCCCTTATCCGCTTTGATCACGGCATTTTCACGAGGCCTTCACGTTCCGGCCTATAGGGTGAGGCCTACCTACTCCAGTGATTCCCTTGGCCCGCCGTTATGTGCGGGCTTTTTTTTGCGCGCAGAAAAACGCCCTGGGCCAGCGCGAAACTTATCGCCAAGTGCGCAGGTCACTAGCCCAACGCGTGTCCGGCCCCTGGACTGCACTCTGGAAGGTTGCATCGTGGCCCATCACTCAGACCTGCGCACTGCCTTGTCCCTGGACAGCCTGAATTTCTTCCTCGCGGATGTGCGCGACGGCCTGGGGCCGTACCTGGCGATTTATCTGCTGGCGGTCCATCAATGGGACCCGGCCAGCATTGGCGTGGTCATGACCCTGGCGGGCATTGCCGCGCTGATCACCCAAGGTCCGGCAGGCGCATTGATCGACCGTACCCGCAGCAAACGCGCGGTGATTGCACTTGCCGCGCTGCTGGTCACGCTCAGTTGCCTGACGCTGCCCTTCGTCAGTTCGTTTGGCTGGGTGGCGCTGACCCAGGCCGCCAGCGCCATCGCCGCGTCGGTGTTCGCCCCGGCGATTTCCGCGATTTCCCTTGGCATCACCGGGCCGCGTGCGTTTACCCGGCGGACCGGGCGCAACGAAACCTTCAATCACGCCGGTAACGCCGTGGCAGCACTGCTGGCCGGGGGTTTGGCCTATCTGTTCGGGCCGGTGGTGGTGTTTTACCTGATGGCGTTTATGGCCGTCGCCAGTGTCATCGCGGTCGGTTGCGTGCCGGGCAAGGCGATCGACCATGAGGTGGCCCGGGGCTTCGACCCCGCGCATCATACTGACCATGAGCAGCCCTCGGGCCTGAACGTCTTGCTCGCCAACCGCCCCTTGTTGCTGTTCGCCATTTGCTGTGCGCTGTTTCACCTCGCCAATGCCGCGATGCTGCCGTTGGTCAGCCAGAAGCTGTCGCAGATCAATCTGCAGATGGCCACCCCGTTGACCTCGGCCTGCATCGTCGCCGCGCAACTGGTGATGGTGCCGACGGCGATGCTGGTGGGAGCCAAGGCCGACCTCTGGGGGCGCAAGCCGCTGCTGCTGGCCGGCTTCATGATTCTGCCGTTGCGCGGCGTGCTTTATACCCTGTCCAGCGACCCCTACTGGCTGGTTGCCGTGCAGATGCTCGACGGTATCGGCGCGGGCATTTTCGGCGCGCTGTTCCCCGTGATCGTCAAGGACCTGACCCAAGGCACCGGCCGCTTCAATGTCAGCCTCGGCGCGCTGTCCACGGTATTTGGCCTGGGCGCGGCGCTGAGCAGCAGCCTGGCAGGCTTCGTGGTGCAAATAGCCGGCTACAACGCCGCCTTCCTGACCCTGGCCGGGGTGGCGGCCGTCGCGTTGCTGCTGGTAGGGCTGGCCATGCCCGAGACACTGGCAAAACCATCCTTCGCTCGCCATACACCTGTCGCCTGACATATGCGACAATGCGCGCCAAATTCCAACACACATTCCAGATTTTGCGCTCAGCGACCGGGTTTCGCGCCTCGATGTCGCTGTTGACGCATGCCTGAAGGCTCCTGCCGTCACGCTCGCAACCCATTGATAGGTAAAGTAATTGATCTCCACAGCTAACATCACCATGCAGTTCGGCGCCAAGCCGCTCTTCGAGAACGTCTCGGTCAAGTTCGGCGCCGGCAACCGCTATGGTTTGATCGGTGCCAACGGTTGCGGCAAGTCGACCTTCATGAAAATCCTCGGCGGCGACCTCGAACCGTCCGGCGGCCAGGTCATGCTCGAGCCGAACGTGCGCCTGGGCAAGCTGCGCCAGGACCAGTTCGCCTACGAAGAATTCACCGTGCTCGACACCGTGATCATGGGCCACGAAGAGCTGTGGAAGGTCAAGGCCGAACGCGACCGCATCTACTCGCTGCCGGAAATGAGCGAAGAAGACGGCATGGCCGTGGCCGAGCTGGAAACCGAGTTCGCCGAGATGGACGGCTACACCGCCGAATCCCGCGCCGGTGAGCTGCTGCTGGGCCTGGGGATTCCCCTGGAACAGCATTTCGGCCCGATGAGCGAAGTGTCGCCCGGCTGGAAGCTGCGCGTATTGCTCGCCCAGGCGCTGTTCTCCGACCCGGAAGTGCTGTTGCTCGACGAACCGACCAACCACTTGGACATCAACACTATTCGCTGGCTGGAAAACATCCTGACCCAGCGCTCCAGCCTGATGATCATCATCTCTCACGACCGTCACTTCCTGAACAGCGTGTGCACCCACATGGCTGACCTGGACTACGGCGAGCTGCGCCTGTTCCCGGGTAACTACGACGAGTACATGACCGTGGCGACCCAGTCCCGCGAGCAACTGCTGTCGGACAACGCCAAGAAGAAGGCGCAGATCTCCGAGCTGCAGTCCTTCGTCAGCCGCTTCTCGGCCAACGCCTCGAAAGCCAAGCAGGCCACTTCCCGCGCCAAGGCGATCGACAAGATCCAACTGGCCGAGGTCAAGCCTTCGAGCCGTGTGAGCCCGTTCATCCGTTTCGAACAGAACAAAAAGCTGCACCGCCAGGCGGTCATGGTCGAGAAGATGGCCAAAGGTTTTGACGGCAAGCCGTTGTTCAAAGACTTCAGCTTCCAGGTTGAAGCCGGCGAGCGCGTGGCGATCATCGGCCCGAACGGTATTGGCAAGACCACCCTGCTGCGCACCCTGGTCAACGAACTGACCCCGGACGCCGGCAGCATCAAGTGGACCGACGCTGCGGAACTGGGCTACTACGCCCAGGACCATGCCCATGACTTCGAAGACGACCTCACCCTGTTCGACTGGATGGGCCAGTGGACCCAGGGCGAGCAGATGATTCGTGGCACATTGGGCCGCATGCTGTTCTCCAACGACGAAATCCAGAAGTCGGTAAAAGTGATCTCCGGTGGTGAACAAGGCCGCATGCTGTTCGGCAAGCTGATCCTGCAAAAGCCGAACGTGCTGATCATGGACGAACCGACCAACCACTTGGACATGGAATCCATCGAAGCGCTGAACCTGGCGCTGGAGAACTACCCGGGCACGCTGATCTTCGTCAGCCACGACCGCGAGTTCGTATCGTCCCTGGCTACCCGCATCATCGAGTTGAGCGCAGACGGCGTGATCGACTTCAGCGGCACCTATGACGACTACCTGCGTAGCCAGGGTGTGGTGTTCTAAGAACAGCGCATAGCTGCCGGGCCAAACAGGTTCCAATGTGGGAGGGGGCTTGCCCCCGATGGCGGTGTATCAGTCACCTATGAGTAGGCTGAACCACCGCTATCGGGGCAAGCCCCCCTCCCACATTGAACAACGCAGTGGCATCATGACCGCACCGCCCGCCAGCGAACGAGTTCACATGCCTGCCGCCCCCTCCTCCCTGTCGATCACCCTGCAGATCGTCTCCATCGTCTTCTACACCTTCATTGCGTTTATCTGCATCGGCCTGCCGATTGCGGTAATTCCAGGCTATGTTCACGAACACCTGGGCTACAGCGCCGTGGTGGCCGGGGCCACCATTGGTTCGCAATACCTCGCCACCTTGCTCAGCCGGCCGATGGCCGGGCGCATGTCGGACAACGTCGGCACCAAGCGCGCCATTGTGCTGGGCCTGGCCGGCATCCTGATCAGTGGCGTGCTGACGTTTATCGCGGTGCTGCTGGCGGACCTGCCGGCGCTGAGCCTGACCATCCTGATCGCCGGTCGGCTGTTGCTGGGCGTGGCCCAGGGCTTGATTGGCGTGGGCACCATCAGTTGGTGCATGGGCGCGGTCGGCACCGAACACACGGCCCGGTCGATTTCCTGGAACGGTATCGCTTCCTACGGCGCCATCGCCATTGGCGCGCCGCTGGGGGTGGTGATGGTGGCCGACTATGGCTTCGCCAGCCTGGGCCTGGCGCTGACAGGGCTGGCCGCGCTGGGCCTGGTGCTGATCCGCAACAAACCGTCGGTGCCGGTGGTGCGCGGCGAACGCCTGCCGTTCTGGGCGGTGTTCGGACGTATCGCTCCGTTTGGCGCCAGCCTGTGCCTGGCCTCGATTGGCTACGGCACGCTGACCACCTTTATCACCTTGTACTACCTCAATCGCGGCTGGACCGGCGCAGCGTACTGCCTGACGGTATTTGGCGTGTGTTTTATCGCGTCGCGCCTGGTGTTCATTTCCGCCATTAGCCGCGTGGGCGGTTTCACCGCCGCCATCGCCTGCATGCTCATCGAGACCCTGGGCCTTACGCTGTTGTGGCTGGCGCCGTCGACCGGCGTGGCGTTGATTGGCGCGGGGTTGACCGGCTTTGGCTTATCACTGGTGTACCCGGCGCTCGGGGTCGAGGCTATCAAGCGCGTGCCAGACAGTAGCCGTGGCGCCGGGCTGAGTGCGTATGCGGTGTTTTTCGACCTGGCCCTGGCGATTGCCGGCCCGTTGATGGGCGCGGTGGCGCTGAACCTCGGCTATGGCTGGATATTCTTCTGCGCGGCGCTGCTGTCAGTCACGGCGCTGGCACTGACCGTGCTGCTCAAGCGTCGCGCTTACTGATCGGCCGTCTGTAACCCGGCACGGGTGGCCTCGCCGAGGGTGTGACTGAAAAAGCGCCCGGCCTCGGAGACCAGATCGCGATGGATGCCCTCACGGTCAACCCCGTCGGCATCGGTGCAGATGGCCGGCATCGTCGCCAATTGGTCGCTGTCGCACGGCGCCATGAACACGAAGTGCCCTGCCCCGGCCAACAGTTTGAAGTCCGGCGGCTCCGGCAGTTTGCGCGCCAAGGCGGCGGCGTTCTTGTCCACCGCCACCAATTTGTCGCCATCGCCGCTGTAGAGCAGCACCGGTACGTGCACGTCAGCCAGGGTGTGGCGACCAAACATCAGGCTCAGCGGCGCCATCAGCATCAGGGCATGGATGCGCGGGTCGGCCTGGGGTTGCAAGTCGTCACGGTCGACGACCAGTTCGCCTTTGGTGGTGCAGGCGTCACGGTCCTCCGGGCGCTGCTGGCAATAGCGGCGCAAACGCTCGAAATCCGGCTTGGCCCCCGCCAGGATCAGCGCAGTTTCACCGCCGGCCGAATAGCCGATCACGCCCACCTGGTCGATGTCGACGAAGGGCGACAGCATCGGGTCGTCCAGCGTCGCGGTGATTGCCTGGGAAATCTGGATCGGCCGGCCATACAGATTGCTCACGGTGCCCAGGCGGCTGTGATCCTTGTAGTTGTCGCCGGGGTGCAGCACCGCCACCACCACAAAGCCCTTGCGCGCCAGCGAGGTGGCCAGGTCATGCAGGGCCAGCGGCGTACCGGTATTGCCGTGCGACAACATCAGCATCGGGAAACGGCCGATGGCAACCTTGGCGTCTTCGCCGGCAGCCACATGGTAGGCGCCCAGCGTCGTGGTGTGCTCGGTGTCGGTGGAGGGGTAGAACGCAATGGCCTTCATCGGCTGCGAATCCAGCGGGTCCAGGACGCTCATGCGATGAAAGCCCACACTCCAATGCGGGTGCGGCGCAGGCGCGGCGTGCACTGAAAGCAGGCCGCCGCACAGGGAAAGAACCAAAACAGCACAGAGACGCATCATGGGGATGTCCACCTTTGCTGCGTGAGAACCGGCATGCCGTATGAAAATTCCGGGGTAGTGAACCCAAGCGTGCATAACCTGGGCCATAAATGCAAAAACTCCATACTCCGCTCGCGCTCAGGGGCGAACAGAATACAGAGTTTAGACTCCCGGCTTCAGATTGAAACCGGGGGCGACGAACATTTACACAAGCCTTACGCAGCGGCGAACAAGTGCTCGCTGATCAGCACGTTGGCGTCGCTCAAGGCTTTGCTGCGCACTTCGTCGCCGTAGGCCAGGCCTTCAGCACGTACGATTTCGATATCAGTGATGCCGAGAAAGCCGAACAGCAACGTCAAGTAGCCTTCATGGGCGGCACCGGACGCCTGGCCGGCATGCAGGCCGCCGGCGGTGGAGACGATGATGACTTTCTTGTTGCCGCACAGGCCTTCAGGGCCAGCCTCGGTGTAGCGGAAGGTCTGGCCGGCGACCGCGATGCGGTCGATCCAGGCTTTGAGCTGGGTCGGGATAGTGAAGTTGTACATCGGTGCGCCCACCACCACGGCATCGGCGGCGAGGAATTCAGCCAGCGACGATGCGCTCAGTTCGGCTTCATGCTTTTGCGCAGCATCGCGCAGTTCGGCAGCGGTGCCCAATGCCCCCAGGGTGGCGCCGGAGAAGTGGTTGATGCCTTCACTGGCGAGGTCACGGTAAGTCACTTCCACGCCCGGCTCGGCGGCCTGCCATGCCTTGACCACGCCGGCGCTGAGCTGACGGGAAGCGGAGTTGTCGCCGAGGATGCTGGAATCGATATGCAACAGTTTCATGGTGGATCTCCGAGGGTGGGATCGGCAGGGGGCGATCAGATGGTGTTGATGCTACGCATCCAACCAATAGTCGATAAGCCATCTGGAATGCGATAGATTGTCCCACTGACAGGACAATAGGCTGACCATGCAAGACCTCAACGACCTCTACTATTTCGCCAAAGTCGTCGAAGCCGGCGGTTTCGCCGCCGCCGGCCGGCTGCTGGGGATTCCCAAATCGCGCCTGTCGCGGCGCATTGCCGAGCTGGAGGAACGCCTGGGCGCGCGCCTGCTGCAACGCACCACCCGGCAACTGACCCTGACCGCCGTCGGCGAGCGCTACCTGCGCCACTGCCAGGCGATGTTGCTGGAAGCAGAGATGGCCGATGAGGCCGTGGCCAGCATGTCCACCGAGCCCCGTGGGCGTCTGCGGGTCACTTGCCCGGTCGGCCTGGCCCAACAGATCCTGCCGGAACTGGTGGCCGGCTTTCTCGCCGCCCACCCCCTGGTGCAACTGGACATGACCCTGGTCAACCGCCGCGTCGACCTGGTGGGCGAAGGGATCGACGTAGCCTTGCGCGTGCGCGAACTGGGCGACGAAGACCCGTTGCTGGTCACCAAACGCCTGCGCCAGGCGCAGACCGTGCTGGTGGCCAGCCCGGCACTGCTGCGTGATCGACAGGTCGACAGCCTGGACGACCTCAGGCAATTACCGATAATGGGCGCACTCGAGGCGGACCGCATGGTGCACCAGCGCATCATCGACCCGCAGGGCAACGCTCACGAGCTGGTCATGGAGGCGCGCCTGGGCATCGAAGACTTTATCGTACGCAAGACCAGCGCGCTCATGGGCGTGGGCTTCACGGTGCTGCCGATGATGTATTGCGAAGAGGAACTGGCCAGCGGCCGACTGGTGCAGCTGCTGCCGCAATGGTCGTTGCCCGGCGGCTGGCTGCAGGCCGTGTATCCGCACCGGCGCGGCGTGCTGCCGGCCATTCGCGCCTGGATCGACTACCTGGAAGAAGGTTTCAAAGGCTGTGGAGATCGCCTGCTATGAGCATGACCGAAGCGCAAGTCGCGCAATTCTGCATGAGCCTGCCGGGCGCACGCGAGGACTACAAATGGGGCGGCGTACGGGTATTCTCGATTGCCGGCAACAAGATGTTCGCGCTGCAGAACCTGCGCGGCGACTCGCTGGCGTTCAAGGTCGACAAGGAACTGTTCCTCGGCCACGTCGACCGCCCAGGCATCCACCCGGCGCCGTACCTGGCACGCGCGCAATGGATCATCATGAACACGCCCTACCCGCTGGCGCCCGAGGAACTGCGTGGCTTGTTGCAGCGCTCCCACCAATTGGTGGTGAGCAAGCTGCCCAAGCGCACGCAGGTGGGGTTGTTGCTATAGAACCGACAGCAGCGTGCCGCCGAGAAACAGCTGGTCCAGCCAGAACACCTGGTGCAGCAGCACGATCACCCAGAACAGCACCTGGTAAGACACCTTGCGCGTCTTGTGCCGGAACACCTGCTGGGCGATCAACGCCCCCGGCCAACCGCCCGCCAACTCGACGGCGTGCAGGATGTTTTCCGGGATGCGCCGGCCCTCGGTCTGGGCCTTGCGCTTGTCACTCCAGTACAGAAAGAACGCCACCACGCTGACTACCCCGTAGGCGGCCAACGGCATGACCGTTTCGCCGCGCTGCCACAATAGCGCCGCACCCAGCAACGGAGCGGCGCACAGCACTAGCAGGACCAACGCCTTCAGGCGCGGATGCTGAATGCTCATGGCTTGACGGCGGTCCAGTCGATCCAGCCGAATTGCCAGGTCGCCAGGATCACCAGGCCGAACGCGATCCGGTACCAGGCAAAGGCCGCGTAGCTGTGGTTGGCAATAAATTTGAGCAGGCCCTTGACCGCGATCATCGCGAAGATGAACGAGGTGACAAAGCCGATGGCGAACACCGGCAGGTCCGCCGGCTGGAACAGGTCGCGGTATTTGTAGCCCGAGTACAGCGCTGCACCGACCATGGTCGGCATGGCCAGGAAGAATGAAAACTCGGTGGCGGTCTTGCGCGACAGGCCGAACAGCAGGCCGCCGATAATCGTCGCACCGGAGCGCGAAGTGCCTGGAATCATCGCCAGGCACTGGGCGACGCCGACCTTGAGCGCGTCTTTCCAGGTGATGTCGCCCACGGTTTCGGCATGAACGGCATGTTGGCGACGTTCAGCCCACAACATGACCACGCCGCCCACCACCAGGGCCGTGGCCACAGTGATCGGGTTGAACAGGTAATGCTTGATCAGGTCAGCGAAAATCACCCCCAGCACCACCGCCGGCAACACGGCAATGATCAGGTTCACGGTGAAGCGCTGGGCGTTGCGCTGAGTGGGCAAGCCGATGACCACGTCGAGGATCTTGCGGCGAAATTCCCAGACCACGGCCAGGATCGCGCCCAGCTGGATAATGATATTGAATGCCTCGAAACGCTCGCCGCCGAAGTTGATCAGGTCGGCGACGATGATCTGGTGGCCGGTGCTGGAGATCGGCAGGAACTCCGTCAGCCCCTCGACCACGCCAAGAATCAATGCCTGTATGGCAGTCCAAAAATCCATGCTTTCTCCAAAGGTCACGCGCCTGGCATGCCTCTTATGTTTTTTAAGTTCACTGACAACGAGCGCGCTGCAGCGCCCGGCATCGATTCTCAATGCCGGACTGCAAAAATTCCGTGAAAAATCAGGCAGTACTCAGGTTTTTCGATTACGGGCCGAAAGCCTATCAGACAAGCCGAAAAAGTCGATGCAACACCCACAATTATAAAAGGCACGGAGTGACAGGACGATGAACAGTTTGCGCAATATGTCGATCAGCCGACGTCTCTGGCTGATCCTGGTAGTCGCCGTGCTGATGCTGCTGACCTTGGGCGCGTTGATGCTCAAACAGATCCATGACGACCTCTACCAGGCCAAACGTCAACAGACCCAGCATGTGGTGCAAACCGCTAGCGGCGTGTTGGGCTACTACCAGAACCTGGAAAAAACCGGGGCACTCACCCGCGAAGCGGCGCAGCAGCAAGCCCTGAGCGCTGTGCGCGGCCTGCGTTACGACCACGACGATTACTTCTGGATCAACGACCTCACCCCCGTGATGATCATGCACGCGGCCAATCCCAAGCTGGACGGCCAGAACCTCTCGGCGATCCGCGATCCGGACGGGTTTGCGGTGTTCAACGAGTTCGTAAGCCTGGCCAAGGCCAAGGGCGCCGGCATTGTCAATTACCGCTGGCCGAAACCGGGGGCCGATGCGCCGGTGCAGAAAACCTCCTACATCCAGTTGTTCGCACCCTGGGGCTGGATTATCGGCTCGGGCGTCTACGTGGACGACGTGCAGGCCGAGTTCACCGTCCAGGTGTGGAAAGCCTCGGCCATCGGCCTGGGCATCGCGCTGATCATGGCCCTGCTGGTGCTGTTGATCGCGCGCAGCATCCTGCAACCGTTGCAGGCGGCGGTGAATGCCATGGGCAACATCGCCAGCGGTGAAAGCGACCTGACCCGCAGCCTCGATACCCACGGACGCGACGAGGTCACCCAACTGTCCCAGCACTTCAATACCTTCACCGCCAAATTGCGCCAGGTGGTCGGCCAATTGCAGGTGTGCGCCAACGCCCTGGGCGAGTCGTCCACCGAGTTGGGCCACAACGCCAGCCAGGCCCACGACCGCAGCCAGCAGCAGTCGCAACAGATGGAACTGGTGGCCACCGCGATAAATGAAGTCACCTACGGCGTGCAGGACGTGGCCAAGAACGCCGAGCACGCCGCCAGCGAAATGCGCGACGCCCAGGCCCAGGCGCAACAAGGCCAGGTCAACATCGACGGCAGTTTGCAGCAGATCGACCAGCTCTCCAGCACCATCAGCCAGGCCGTGGAGGTTATCCGCACCCTGTCCAGCGAGAGCACGCAGATCGGCGGCGTGCTGGAAGTGATTCGTTCAATTGCCGACCAAACCAATTTGCTCGCCCTCAATGCCGCCATCGAGGCCGCACGCGCCGGCGAGCAGGGTCGTGGGTTTGCCGTGGTGGCCGATGAGGTACGGTTGCTGGCCCAGCGCACGCAGAAATCCACGGCTGAGATCCAGGCGATGATCGAGCGGTTGCAGGGCCATTCGGAAGCGGCGGTCAAGGTCATCAGCGACAGCCACAGCGCCTCGCAACTGACCATCGAACAAGCCGGCCTGGCCGGTGCAAGCCTCAGTGCCATCGGCCAGGCGCTGCATAATCTCAACGGCCTGAACGCCTCGATTGCCAGTGCCACCCTGCAACAGGCCCATGTGGTGGAAGACATCAACCAGAACGTCACCCAGGCGGCCGGCTTATCCCACAGCACCGCGCTGGCGGCTGAACAGTCGAGCGTGGCGAGCGCGCAACTGCGCGGCTTGAGTGAGCAGCTTGACGGGCTCTTGCGCCAGTTCAAAGTCTGACGCCCATGTCATGAGCACCCTGTGGGAGTGGGCAAGCCCTCTCTTATCAAACAAAAAATAACTCATTGTTTTTGCTCTTAATTTCAAGCCGCTTTAACCAGCTGCATTCCTAACTTACGCGCCTTGCGCTCCAAGGCGCGCATCTGCCGGTCGCGGCTTTTTTCTTCAAACTCCTCGATTCCTTTTTCAACGTACGGTTGACCTTTAGTCAGCATCGCGTAAATCAGCCGGGCCAGTTGATGCGCTGTCGCCTTGATTGCGCAGCAAGTATCCATTCGGGTTAGGCGCGCCCGATGGCTTGCTCCGATAAAGCTTTTATCATTGCGTGCGATAGAAGCGGCTTGCTTTAAAGCCTGTGCAGCTCGGTTAATCACTTTTAGAGATTTCCCGGGCAAGGGTTTTCCTCCCGAAATTCGCGTTGGCGGCGCGAGGCCCAGCCAGGAACAGAAGTGCTGTGAGGTCGGAAACCGTGACAAGTCCGATCCCAATTCGCTAGCCAAAACCAACGCCGTATCGATGCCGATAGTAGGAATTGCGGTTAAATCTACCCCCATCACCTTATTCAGCGCTCGATGCAGGGTCAATTGCTGCTCAGTGGAGCGGTGTGGGTTGCGCAGCGTTTTAGCTGGGAGCACGACCTCGTCTTGAAGAACAGGCAACCGTTCAAGTGCAAAGGCGATGGCTTGGTCGCATTCACCAATCTGTTTTTCAAGGAAGTCGTAAGCCGCCAGTTCCTGACTCAGTGCATGCAAATGCTCAGCTCGCCAGTTACCCCGCAAACTTCGGGCGACAGTGGCCTGGTCGGCTTTGACGCGCTTGTCTCTGAGCATGGCAAGTACTTCGGGGTCACGTTCTCCATCAACGATTGCCCGCAAAATACTCATGCCTGTCACCCCGGCAATGTTGCTGATGACTTGAGCCAGTTGGATGTTCATCTGGACCAAAGCCTTTTGCATCCGGTTGAGGGCCTTGGCTTGGTCGCGGACCTTATTGCCACGCTGACGGACCAGTGAGCGCAGTGAACACACATCGTCCGAGGGCCGAAAAGCGCCTCGCAGCAGACCGTGCGTCATGAGCTGAAGGATCCACTGACAATCCAGTACGTCGGACTTGCGGCCGGTTATTTGCCGAGTCGCACGGGAATTCACGAGATAGACTTCAAACCCCCGTCTATCGAGTATTTCAAAGAGCGGGATCCAATAAACTCCGGTCGCCTCCATCGCCACCACCTTGACGCCCATGGATTCAAACCAATCGGCCATGGCATGCAAATCATCGGTGAAGGTTGAAAACCGCTTAACCGGATCATCGCATTTGGTCGGATCAACAGCGGCTAAATGCTCACTGCCGCCCACATCAACCGCAGCGCAGTCCGGATGGATAACCTCAAAACGCTTTTGGTTCTTGCGCGTCATGACAATTCCTCGCAGGATTGAACGACGCGGGCGGGGTACACGGTGGCGAGCGGATTCACTCTCTTATACGTGGTCACAGCTTTGCTGTGCCGACAATGACTCCACGCCGATACCGTGCAGGCCACTCTCCCACTCGGGTGCTGTCACACCAGTGTTGGCTACGGCCTTTGCCCCGCACGCGTTCTTCAACCTTACGATGAACCAGTTTGATGCGCGACAGCGCTACGTCGAAGACTTAGTGGGACCTCCCACATTTTTTTACTGCATCAAACCAGGATCATTGTTGGGTCAATTGAGTCCACAACGCTGGCGCACCGGCTGCCTTGGCGATCGCGTCCAATCGTGCGGCATGCTCGGCCAGATCCTGCTCGCTGGCACGGATGATAGCCGTAGGCCTGCGATCAGCCGGCAGGCGACGGATCTCCGAGGGACGATTGCCCGAGCCTTCCGCCGAACCGTTGCCATCGGAGGCATTACCGGCCAGCGACAGGCTGGTCTGCCCACCGGTCATGGCCAGGTAGACCTCAGCCAGAATCTCGGAGTCGAGCAAGGCGCCGTGCAGTTCACGGCCGGAGTTGTCCACGCCGTAACGTTTGCACAAGGCATCGAGGCTGTTGCGTTGGCCCGGGTGACGCTCGCGGGCCATCATCAAGGTGTCGAGGATCGAGCAGTGCTGGGAAATATCCGCTCGATCCACCTGCCCCATCAGGGAAAATTCATTATTGATGAAGCCTACGTCGAACGCCGCGTTATGAATGATCAGTTGGGCGCCGTTGATGAACTCGAAAAACTCATCGGCCACTTCGGCAAAGCGCGGCTTGCCCTTGAGGAACTCGTCGGTGATGCCGTGGACGCCGATCGCGCCTTCGTCACTGTCGCGGTCCGGTTGCAGGTAGACGTGAAAGTGACGACCGGTCAGACGGCGGCCCATCAGTTCGACACAGCCGATTTCGATGATCCGGTGACCATCGGTCACCGGCATGCCGGTGGTTTCGGTATCGAGTACAACGGATCGGATGGCCATCAGGGTTCAGCTCTCAACGGTGTGGGGTGAGTCAAAGGGCGCGATGTTAACACGTCAGCAGGCTTCAGCTCTGCTTGTAGCCGCGCACTTCATCCACGCCCCTGTTGGCGAGTTGGTCGGCCCGTTCATTGCCGGGATGACCGATATGCCCACGCACCCATTTCCAGGTGATGTCATGCCGGTTGCATTGCTCATCGAGCAATTGCCACAGGTCGGCATTCTTGACCGGTTCCTTGGACGCCGTTTTCCAGCCGCGCTTCTTCCAGTTGACCATCCACTCGTTGATGCCCTTCATCACATATTGCGAATCGGTCACCAGCAGGACGTTGCAGCGCCGCTTGAGCTCTTCCAGGCCGCGAATGGCGCCCATCAGCTCCATGCGGTTGTTGGTGGTGTTGGCTTCGCCGCCCCACATCTCCTTCTCCACGCCCTTGCACACCAGCAATGCGCCCCAGCCGCCGGGGCCGGGGTTGCCCTTGCAGGCGCCATCGGTGAAGAGTTCTACGCTATCGGTCATCGGTTATTGAGCCTGAATCAAAAGAGGTTTTACGGTTCGCGCTGTTCGCGGTTGACCTTGGCCAGGGGCATCGGCACCAGCTTGGCGAGCGGTTCGCGGCGCACTTGCTGCACCGGCCGCAGCCCGACCGCGATCTTGCGCGCCACTAATAAATAGAAGCCCCCACCCGACAGTTGCCAGGCACCTGCGCGGCGTTCCCAGCCGGCGAGGCGCCCCTGCCATTTGGCGGACGCAAGCGGCGGACGATAGCACCCGAAGCGGCGTTTCTCCAGCGCGAAGCCCAGCAGGTTCAGCCAGTCGCCCACCCGTGAAGGTGCGATGCAGCGCGCCTGGCGCAGGCCGTCCTGGGCAAACGCGTGACGCAGGCCCCAACTGCTCCAGGGGTTGATGCCGACAATCAGCAAATGGCCACCGGGACGCACGCTGCTGGCGGCTTCGCGCAACAAGCCATGGGGAGACAGGCAAAAATCCAGGCCGTGCTGCAACACCACCACATCAGCGGCGTGTTCGCTCAACGGCCAGGCCTGCTCCTCGCAGACGATTTCCACGCCCGGCAACGGCGCCCCCAGGCGTACATTGCGTTGTACCTGCGGTGCGCACGGCGGCGTTTCGGCCGACGGGCCGTAATGCACCAGATAGCCACCAAAGAACCGGCCCAGCTCGTCATCGAGCATGCGCCGCTCTTCATCCAGCAGAAATTGCCCAAGCGGCCCGGACAACCATTCGCGGGCTGCACCGATCAGGGCCAGCCACTCAGGATCGGCCTGGGCGAACGCTTTATCAGTCATTGCATTCTCCAACTCGCCTAGACGTTCTAAGATGCACCAATGTGTTCAGCTTGGCGAATCGAAGAATGATACAGATCAGTGCCCTGCCCGCCTTCACCGATAACTACATCTGGTTGTTACAGGATGAGCAAACCCACCGTTGCGCCGTGGTCGACCCCGGTGACGCCGCGCCGGTGCTCGCCTGGCTCAAGCAGAACCCGGCCTGGACCCTCAGCGATATCCTGGTCACCCACCATCACCATGACCACGTCGGCGGCGTCGAGCAACTCAAGGCGGTCACCGGCGCCAGGGTGTATGGCCCCGCGAACGAGAAAATCCCGGCACGGGACGTCGACTTGCAGGACAACGACCGCATCACCGTGCTCGGCTGGGATTTCGATGTGTATGCAGTGCCCGGCCACACCCTTGGCCACATCGCTTATTACCATCAAGGCGTGCTGCTGTGTGGCGACACCCTGTTTGCCGGCGGTTGCGGTCGCCTGTTCGAAGGCACGCCGCAACAGATGCACGCGTCCCTGGAACGCCTGGCTGCCCTGCCTGCCGATACCTTGGTGTACTGCACCCACGAATACACACAAAGTAACCTCAAGTTTGCCCAAGCCGTGGAACCGCATAATGCCGACATCGCTGAACGAGTGGCAGAAGTCGCTCAATTGCGCGCCCGTGGCGAGATGACGCTGCCGTCCAACCTGGCCCTGGAAAAACGCACCAACCCTTTTCTACGCACCTCTGAAACATCCGTTAAACAAAAAGCGGACGAACGGAACGGACGCGACAACCGCTCTGGGGCCGAGGTGTTTGCTAGCTTGAGGGCTTGGAAAGATAAGTTCTAAGCGGACGCAATCTGATACGTAATTTCTGAATGGTTGACCGGAACCGAAGCGCTTTCTAGAATCGCCCGACATTTTTGCCCGGAACTTACTTCCAGCCAATGTCGTCATCTATTCGTAAATCCATTTCTTCAGACGCATTGACCCGCCTGGCTCAAGCCGTGGCGGTGGCCGTTTCCGCAACTCTGGCGGGCTGCCAATCGACTCATTACGCTGCACAATCCACCGTGCAACCCAAACCCAATCTTGCTGCCAAGATCAAGCAAAAACCTATTTGGCTCTCAGAGAAGCCTAGCCCCGAAGTGCCCCAGGATGTCTGGGAACGCATGCGTCGGGGCTTTCAATTGCAGGACGGCGTAGGGGTCAACCCGCGCATCGAGCAACAACGCCTGTGGTTCGCCAGCAACCCGTCCTTCCTGGAGAACGCCGGCGAACGCGGCAGCCTCTACATTCATTACATCGTCGAGCGCCTTGAAGAACGCAACATGCCCCTGGAGCTGGCGCTGCTGCCAGTGATTGAAAGTGCCTACAACCCGATGGCCTATTCGCGCAGCGATGCGGTCGGCTTGTGGCAGTTCATTCCGTCCACCGGGCGCTACTTCAACCTGCGCCAGACCCGCGCCTACGACGGTCGCCGCGATATCACCGCCTCCACCACCGCCGCACTGGACTACCTGACGCGTCTGCATGACATGTTCAACGGCGACTGGCTGCTGGCCCTGGCGGCCTACAATGCCGGTGAAGGCACGGTGAGCCGTGCCATCGAGCGCAACGAGAAGCTCGGCCTGCCGACGGACTACTGGAACCTGCCGCTGCCCCAGGAAACCAAGGACTACGTGCCCAAATTCCTGGCGTTGTCCCAGGTGGTGCTGGCCCCCGAGGCGTATGGCGTCAACCTCAACCCGATTGCCAACACGCCGTATTTCGAAGTGGTTGAAGTCAAGCAAAGCATGGACCTGTCCCGGGTCGCCGCGCTGGCGGAAATCGATGAAGACGAGCTGTTCCAGCTCAACCCGGCCCTGAAACAACGCACCACCCTGGACGGCCCCCAGCATTTGCTGGTGCCCACCTCCAAGGCGCAACTGCTCACCAGCACCCTGTCGACGATGAAGCCGGAAGAATTGTTGAGCATGCGCCCGAAAAAGCCGGTGTTCGACGAAGTCGAGACCAAGGCGGTGGCCGGGCGTACCCGCAGCTACAAGGTGCGCACTGGCGACAACCTCACGCTGATCGCCAAGGCCAACAAGGTCGATGTGCATGACCTGCAGCGCTGGAACAAGCTCAACGGCCAGGCGCTCAAGGTCGGCCAGACCCTGGTGATGCAGGACACGCGTAAAGCCGCCGCGACCAAACCGGTGCAGTACAAGGTCAAGAAAGGCGACTCGCTGTACATGGTCGCCAAGCGCTTCAACGTCGAGATGCAACATCTCAAGCGTTGGAACCCACGCACCGGCCAGGCGTTGAAGCCTGGGCAGATGCTGGTGGTTTCCGGGCCAAGATAAAGGCCTGAAGTACGCCGGGGAACCTAATGTGGGAGGGGGCTTGCTCCCGATAGCGGTGGGTCAGTTAGCCTATGTACTGACTGGCACAAAGCTATCGGGGGCAAGCCCCCTCCCACATTGGATCTTCAGTGCTCTCAGCAGCCTTTTTCCATCCGGAACAAGCTGTTACTGTACCGATCATAAAGCCCAAGCCGCCCGGATCGGATCTCTGACTTGAAGCGTTCCCTCCTTCTACTAATAAGTCTGGCCTTGAGCTTTGCTGCGAACGCGACGATTACCGAGAGCCACGGTTACGCGCAGTTCGGCACACTCAAGTACCCGGCCAAATTCACCCATTACGATTGGGTAAACCCTGCAGCGCCGAAAGGCGGAACACTGCGGGTGATGGCCTTTGGCACGTTCGACACCCTCAATCCTTATACCTTCAAGGGCACCAGCCCGGTTTCCACCGGTAACTTCCTGCAGTACGGCGTCAACGAGCTGAACGAACCGCTGATGGTCGGCACCGGCCAGTACGCCCCTTCTGGCGATGAGCCGACGTCCAGCTACGGGCTGATTGCCCAATCGGTGGAATACAGCGAGGACCGCAGCTGGGTCGTGTTCAACCTGCGCCACGAGGCGCGTTTTCACGATGGGGCACCGATTACTGCCGATGACGTGGCGTTTTCCTACCGAACCCTGTTGACCGAAGGCCACCCGCAATACCGCACCAACCTGCAGGAAGTGGCGCGGGTCGACATCCTCAATCGCCATCGCATTCGTTTTGTGTTCAAGCGCGCCGGCAACCCGCTGCTGATCCTGCGCCTGGGCGAGTTGCCCGTGCTGCCCCAGCATTACTGGAAGAACCGCGACTTCAAGGCCACCACCTTCGAGCCGTCACTGGGCAGCGGGCCGTACCGCATCAGCAAGGTCACCCCCGGCCGCCAGCTGGTGT
Organism: Pseudomonas sp. R4-35-07; assembly: GCF_003852235.1. Classification (NCBI taxonomy): domain Bacteria; kingdom Pseudomonadati; phylum Pseudomonadota; class Gammaproteobacteria; order Pseudomonadales; family Pseudomonadaceae; genus Pseudomonas; species Pseudomonas sp. R4-35-07. The sequence continues at coordinate 2,825,689 of NZ_CP027732.1, read as the reverse complement.
TCGAACGGGTCAAGGATTACTGGGGCAAGAACCTGCCGGTCAACCAGGGTTTGTATAACTACAACAAGGTCGAGGTGGAGTTCTACCGCGACAGCGACGTCGCCTTTGAAGCCTTCAAGGCGGGCGAATTCGACATTTATATCGAACACCAGGCCAAGAACTGGGACACCGGCTACCACTTCCCGGCGGTGAACCGCGGCGAGGTTATCAAGGCGCAGATCGCCCACCGCATCCCCACTCAGAGCCAGGGCCTGTTCATCAACACCCGGCGCCCGGCCTTCAGCCAGCCCCAGGTGCGCGAAGCCCTGGGGTTGATGTTCGACTTCGAATGGACCAACCGCACCCTGTTCAGCAATGCCTACAAACGCGCCTTGAGTTACTACCCCAACAGCGAATTTTCCGCCACCGGCGTTCCGGTCGGTCACGAGTGGCTGATGCTCTCGCCCTACCGCGACCAACTGCCGGCCAAGCTGTTTACCCAGGCCTTCAGCCTGCCGCAAACCGACGGTCGCGGCATCCCCCGCGACACCCTGCGCCGCGCCCTGGGCCTGCTCGGCGAGGCCGGCTGGAAGCTGTCCGGCCAACGCCTGTTGAACCAGGATGGGCAACCGCTGCGCCTGGAAATCCTGCTGGTCAACCCGAACCTGGAGCGCATCCTGCAGCCCTATGTCGAGAACCTGATCAGTATCGGCATCGACGCGCACCTGCGCACCGTTGACCGTGCGCAGTACAAGCAGCGCCTCGACCAGTTCGACTTCGACATGATCCTGGTCACCCTCAACCAGACCCTCAGCCCAGGGCTGGAACAGTGGCAGTACTTCCATTCCAGCCAGGCTGCCATCAAGGGCAGCAAGAATTACGCCGGCATCGCCAACCCCGTGGTCGACCACCTGCTGGAACAACTGCTCGCGGCCCAGACCCGCGAAGAACAACTGGCCGCCGGCCGCGCCCTGGACCGGGTGCTGCTGTGGCAGCACTACAGCATTCCCAATTGGTACCTCAACTATCATCGCCTGGCGTACCGCAACCGGTTCGCGTTTGTCACCACGCCGCCCTACAGCCTGGGCTTGAGCGCATGGTGGCTGAAAGCTTCGGAGAAAGCCCAATGATGTCTTTGCGCAGTACTCTATTCGCCAGCCTGTTGCTGTGCAGCGCGGCCCAGGCCGCCCCGCAACATGCGTTGACGTTGTATAACGAGCCGCCCAAGTATCCCGCCGATTTCAAGCATTTTGACTATGTGAACCCCGACGCCCCCAAGGGCGGCACCTTCCGCGAGTCGGCCATGGGCGGCTTTGACAGCCTCAACCCCTACATCAGCAAAGGCGTGCCCGCAGACAATCTGCCGTTGATCTACGACACCCTGGCCATGCAGAGCCTGGACGAGCCCATCACCGAATACGGCCTGGTGGCCGGCAAGATCGAAAAGGCGCCGGACAACAGTTGGGTGCGCTTCTATCTGCGGCCCGAGGCACGCTTCCATGATGGCCACCCGATCCGCGCCGAAGACGTGGTGTTCACCTTCCAGACCCTGATCAAGGATGGCACCCCGCTCTACCGCACTTACTACGCCGACGTGGATGAAGTGGTCGCCGAGGACCCGTTGCGGGTGCTGTTCAAATTCAAGCGCACCAACAACCGTGAGCTGCCACTGATCCTCGGGCAATTGCCGGTACTGCCCAAACATTGGTGGGCCAGCCGGGACTTTTCCAAGGGCAACCTGGAAATTCCGCTGGGCAGTGGCCCGTACAAGGTGGCTGAGGTAAAGGCCGGGCGCATGATTCGCTACGAGCGGGTCAAGGACTACTGGGCCAAGGACCTGCCGGTAGCCAAGGGTTTCTACAATTTCGATAACCGCATCACTGACTATTACCGCGACAGCACCGTGTCCCTGGAAGCCCTGAAAGCCGTGCAGTTCGATTATTGGCTGGAGTTCAGCGCGAAAAACTGGGCCAACGCCTACAACATTCCGGCGGTAGCCGAGGGCCGCTTGATCAAAGAAGAAATCCCCAACGGCAATCCCACCGGTATGCAGGGTTTCGTGTTCAATACGCGCAAACCGATGTTTCAGGATGTCCGGGTGCGCAAGGCCATCAGCCTGTTGCTGGATTTCGAATGGAGCAACAAACAGTTGTTCAATGGCGCCTATACCCGCACGCGCAGTTACTTCGAAAACTCGGAAATGGCCGCCACCGGTTTACCCAGCCCGGATGAACTGGCGATTCTCGAGCCCCTGCGCGACAAGATCCCTGCCGAAGTCTTCACCCAGTCCTTCGAGCCCTCCAAAACCGACGGTAGCGGCATGATCCGTGCGCAGCAGCGCGAGGCGTATCAGCTGCTGCAAGAGGCCGGCTGGAAGATCGTCGACGACAAGATGGTCGACACCACCGGCAAACCGGTCACCCTTGAATTCCTGCTGGCCCAGACCGAATTCGAGCGCATCCTGCTGCCGTTCAAGCGCAACCTGGCCGACCTGGGCATCGACCTGGTGATTCGCCGGGTTGACGTGTCGCAGTTCATCAACCGCCTGCGCTCGCGGGATTTCGACATGCTGGTGGGCAGCTTTCCGCAATCCACCTCGCCGGGTAATGAGCAGCGTGAGTTCTGGAAGTCGTCCAGCGCCGACAAACCCGGCAGCCGCAACTACATGGGCCTGAAAGACCCGGCCGTCGACCAACTGGTCGAACAACTGATCGACGCCGACTCGCGCAAAAGCCTGATCGCCCACGCCAGGGCGCTGGACCGCGTGCTGCAGTTCGGTTACTACGTGATCCCCAACTGGCACATCAAGACCTTCCGTGTGGCGTATTGGGACCACCTCGGCCATCCGCAAGTCTCGCCGCGCTATGACGTCGGCACCGCCACCTGGTGGGCCAAACCCGACGTCAAACCGGCGATCCCCCTGGACACCACACAAAGCGCCGAAGCGGCGAGCGGAGGCGATTGAATGCTGGCCTATATTGTTCGTCGCCTGTTGCTGATCATCCCCACGCTGTTCGGCATTCTGCTGATCAACTTCGTGATCATCCAGGCCGCCCCCGGCGGGCCGGTGGAACAGATGATCGCCAAGCTCGAAGGCTTTGACGGCGCCACCAGCCGTATCGCCGGTGGCGGCGCCGAAGTCGCGGTGGCCGGTTCCAGCTATCGCGGCGCCCAGGGGCTCGACCCGGCGCTGATCAAGGAAATCGAGAAAATGTACGGCTTCGACAAGTCGGCGCCGGAACGCCTGTGGATCATGGTCAAGAACTATGCCCGGCTGGATTTCGGCGACAGTTTTTTCCGTGATGCCAAGGTCATCGACCTGATCAAGGAAAAGATGCCGGTGTCGATTTCCCTCGGGCTATGGAGCACCCTGATCATGTACCTGGTGTCGATCCCCCTGGGCATCGCCAAGGCTACGCGCCACGGCAGCCATTTCGATGTGTGGACCAGTTCGGCAATCATCGTCGGCTATGCGATCCCGGCGTTCCTGTTCGCCATTCTGTTGATCGTGGTGTTTGCCGGCGGCAGTTACCTGGACTGGTTCCCCTTGCGCGGGCTGACGTCCAACAACTTCGACGAATTGAGTTGGGGCGCCAAGGTGCTCGATTACTTCTGGCACCTGGCCCTGCCCGTGACCGCCCTGGTAATCGGTAACTTCGCCACCATGACCCTGCTGACCAAGAACAGCTTTCTCGACGAGATCAACAAACAGTACGTGGTCACCGCCAAGGCCAAGGGCCTGACCAACCACCGCGTGCTCTACGGCCATGTGTTCCGCAACGCGATGTTGCTGGTGATCGCCGGTTTTCCCTCGGCCTTCATCGGCATCTTCTTTACCGGGTCCTTACTGGTGGAAGTGATCTTCTCCCTCGACGGCCTCGGCCTGATGAGCTTTGAAGCGGCGATCAACCGCGACTATCCGGTGGTGTTCGGCACGCTGTTTATCTTCACCCTGCTGGGGCTGATCGTGAAACTGATCGGTGACCTCACCTACACCCTGGTCGATCCGCGTATCGACTTCGCCAGCCGGGAGCATTGAGATGAACCTGTCCCCCCTCAATCGCCGCCGGTTCGAGCGGTTCAAGGCGAACAAGCGTGGCTGGTGGTCGCTGTGGCTGTTCCTGATCCTGTTCGGGCTGAGCCTGGGCGCCGAGTTGATCGCCAACGACAAACCGCTGGCCGTACACTTCGACGGTGACTGGTACTTCCCGGCGCTCAAGCGCTACCCGGAGACCACCTTCGGCGGCGAGTTCCCCCTGGAAGCCAACTACAAGAGCCCGTATATCCAGGAACTGCTCAAGGCCAAGGACGCCTGGACCTTATGGGCACCGATCCCGTTCAGCTACCAGAGCATCAACTACGACCTGAAAGTGCCGGCCCCAGCGCCGCCGTCCAGCGTCAACCTACTGGGCACCGATGACCAGGGCCGCGATGTGCTGGCGCGGGTCATCTACGGTTTTCGCGTGTCGGTGCTGTTTGCGCTGACGCTGACCGTGCTCAGCTCGATCATCGGCGTGATCGCCGGCGCCCTGCAGGGTTTTTACGGCGGTTGGGTGGACCTGGCCGGGCAACGTTTCCTGGAGATCTGGTCCGGGTTGCCAGTGCTGTACCTGCTGATCATTCTCGCCAGCTTCGTGCAGCCCAATTTCTGGTGGCTGCTGGGCATCATGCTGCTGTTCTCATGGATGAGCCTGGTGGACGTGGTGCGCGCCGAGTTCCTGCGCGGGCGTAACCTGGAGTATGTGCGCGCGGCCCGTGCGCTGGGCATGCAGAACGGCGCGATCATGTTCCGCCATATCCTGCCCAATGCGATGGTTTCGACCATGACGTTCATGCCGTTCATCCTCACCGGCGCCATCGGCACCCTCACCGCCCTGGACTTCCTGGGCTTCGGCCTACCGGCCGGCTCGCCGTCATTGGGCGAACTGGTGGCCCAGGGCAAATCCAACCTGCAAGCGCCGTGGCTGGGCATGAGCGCGTTTGCCGTGCTGGCGATCATGTTGAGCCTGCTGGTGTTTATCGGCGAGTCTGCTCGCGATGCCTTCGACCCGAGGAAATGAGATGAATCAGGACAATCTGATCGAAATCCGCGACCTCAGTGTCGAGTTCGTCACCGGCGAGCATCACCATCGCGTGGTCAATAACGTCAGCTTTGATATCAAGCGCGGCGAAACCCTGGCCCTGGTCGGCGAAAGCGGCTCCGGCAAATCGGTGACCGCCCATTCGATCCTGCGCCTGCTGCCCTACCCTTTGGCGCGGCACCCGTCCGGCACCATCCACTACGCCGGGCAAGACCTGCTGACGCTCAAGGAAAAGACCCTGCGGCACATTCGCGGTAACCGCATCGCGATGATCTTCCAGGAGCCGATGACCTCGCTGAACCCGCTGCACTGCATCGAAAAACAGATCAACGAAGTGCTCGGCCTGCACAAGGGCCTCACCGGCAAGGTCGCCACCCAGCGCACCCTGGAACTGCTGGAGCTGGTGGGCATCCCCGAGCCGCACAAACGCCTCAAGGCATTGCCCCACGAACTCTCCGGTGGCCAGCGCCAGCGGGTGATGATCGCCATGGCCCTGGCTAACGAGCCGGAACTGCTGATCGCCGATGAGCCGACCACGGCCCTCGATGTAACGGTGCAATTGAAGATCCTGGAACTGCTCAAGGAACTGCAGGCGCGCCTGGGCATGGCGTTATTGCTGATCAGCCACGACTTGAACTTGGTACGCCGGATCGCGCACCGGGTGTGCGTGATGCAACAGGGCTGCATCGTCGAACAGGCCGATTGCGAGGCGCTGTTCCAGGCGCCGCAACACCCTTACACCCAGGAATTGCTGGCGGCGGAACCCAGCGGCGGGCCGGCCACCAACGCCGCCGGGCCACCGCTGTTGGAAGTGGACGACCTGAAAGTCTGGTTCCCGATCAAGAAAGGCTTTTTGCGCAACACCGTCGATTACGTCAAGGCCGTGGACGGCATCAACTTCAGCCTGCCCCAAGGGCAAACCCTGGGCATCGTCGGCGAAAGCGGCTCGGGCAAGTCCACCCTGGGCCTGGCGATCCTGCGCTTGATTGGCAGCCAGGGCGGCATTCGTTTCGAAGGCCAGCAACTCGACCGCCTCACCCAGCAACAGGTACGCCCGTTGCGCCGCGAAATGCAGGTGGTGTTCCAGGACCCCTTCGGCAGCCTGAGCCCGCGCATGTGCGTCAGCGAGATCGTCGGCGAGGGCTTGCGCATCCACAAGATGGGCACGGCGGCCGAGCAGGAAGCGGCGATTATTGCCGCCCTCAAGGAAGTCGGCCTGGACCCGGAGTCGCGGCACCGCTACCCCCATGAGTTTTCCGGCGGCCAGCGCCAGCGCATCGCCATCGCCCGCGCCCTGGTGCTCAAACCGCGCCTGATCCTGCTGGATGAGCCGACGTCGGCGCTGGACCGTACGGTGCAACGCCAGGTGGTGGAACTGCTGCGCGGTTTGCAGGCCAAGTACAACCTGACCTACCTGTTCATCAGCCATGACTTGGCGGTGGTCAAGGCGCTGAGTCACCAGTTGATGGTGGTCAAGCAGGGTCAGGTAGTGGAGCAAGGGGATGCCGGGACGATTTTCGCCAGCCCACAGCACCCCTATACTCGGCAATTACTGGAAGCGGCCTTTCTGGTGCCCGCTTGACGTAGGAGTCCTCGCCATGTCGTTGAACACTCGCGCCCACCCTTCGCACTCGCCGCGTTTCTGGCGCGACGAGCGCTTGCCCTTCATCGAGGCGCGCACCATCGCCGACGGGCGCAAGGTGACGTACACGCGGCATGCCCATGAACATTTTTCCATTGGCGCAATCACCCGCGGGCGCAGCTATTACCACCATGGCGCGCAGACCTACCAGATCAGCGCCGGCACCGTGGTGTTGATGAACCCCGGCGATGTGCATGCCTGCAATCCCATCGAAAACGAGCATTGGTCCTACCATATGCTCTACCTCGACACGCCCTGGCTGACCGACCTGCAGCATCAACTGGGCTTCAGTACCGACCAGGGTTACCGCCCGTTCAACACCCCCCATACGCGGGACCCGTCGTTGTACAACGGCTTGCTGGCGTTGTACCGCCTGTTGGTGGATGAGCGGGCCGAACTGCTGCACAAACAGAGCGCGCTGGTGAGCTATTTCAGCGAGGTGCAGCAGCGCCTGAATCCTTCGCTCGCACCGGTACGGGAGGTCAATCACAAGTTGGAGCGGGCCGCCGACTACATCCGTGAACACTGCACCGAGGCCCTGAAGCTCGAGGACATTTGCCAGGCGGCCGAGCTGTCGCCGTCTTATTTGATTCGCGCCTTCAAACAGTATTACGGGCTGACACCCCATGCCTTTCTGGTCAATCGCCGTATCCAGTTCGCCCGCACCCAGCTGCGCCATGGCGAGCTGATTGCCGACGTGGCCCTGGCCGCAGGCTTTGCCGACCAGGCGCATTTCCAGCGTGCGTTCAAGCAGCATTTCGCCGCCACGCCCGGGCAATACCGCGAAATACTCAAGCCATCAGCAAATAACCCACACTGGCCACCAGCAACGCGGCCATCGAGCGGTTGAATACTCTGACACCCTGGGGATTGTGCAGGTAGCGCCGCAGAAACGTTCCGGCATAGGCCCAGCACGCCACCGACAGGTAGCAGATCACCAGGTAGAGGCCAGCGAACAACCAGACTTGCCCGGCATCGCCGTCCGCCGCAAACAGCCCCATTCCCGCCACACAGGCCAGCCAGGCCTTGGGGTTGAGCCACTGCATGATCGCGCCGTACAACATCGATGGCGCCGTGGCGGCGCCATCGGCCTGCAACTGGCCATCATCGACGGCGAGCTTCCAGGCCATGTACAGCAAAAAGGCCACCCCGCCCCACTGGATCAGTTGGGTCAGGATCGGCCAGCGCAGCAGCACCTCGTGCAGGCCCAGGCCGATCAGTATCAACAGCAGCGTGAAGCCGAGCGCAGCGCCGAACACGTGCTTCTGGCTGGCAGCAAACCCGAAGCGCGCGCCGCTGCTCAGGGCGACCACGTTGACCGGCCCAGGCGTAATGGAAGTGGCGAGGGCGAAGGCAGCCATGGAAATGATCAAGCTCATTGCGGTTCCTTTTCGTGATGTCATACGGATGACATCACGCTATAGGCTGGAGCGAACTCGGTATTGAACAAAATGCCCCTCAAGCTGCAAGCTGCGTGAGGCATCCAGGCTCAGCGCTGCGCGGGGATCCGGATATCGCCGCTGCGGCATTGGCTTTTTACGCTGCGCGGGCAACCGGCGAAGGCCAGGTCCTTGGTCAGGCATACCCGCACTTCAGACAGCACTTTGCCTTTGCAGACGACGGCCATCCCGTGATTGCCCATACGTGGGTTACTCTCGCGAAACAGTGCCTCGATCTCGCTGGCCGCTAATGACGGCGGCGTATTGAACGGCTGCAGTTGTGGCGGAATGACCACCGCCCCCAGTGCCGTATCGGTTTTCTCCAGGTATTCCAGCGGCACGAGCCCGCTGCAGGTGCCGTGCTTGGCCCATTCATGCTTGAGCAGCGCACGGGTGGGAAACAGCGTCGCGCCCTTGCGCATTTCCTCGTTGGTCAATCGCACATCAGGTGCACAGGAGGCCGGCCACCCGCCTCGCGCGTACTGCGGCCACAAGCCATGCAGGACAAACCCGTAGCCTTTGCCCGAACACTGTTCATTGTTCGGGTGTGTCAGGCAAAACGTCGGCGACCATGACAGCGACAATACATAGAAATCAAATTCCCCTGGCTGCCCTTGACTGCGCGGCGCTGCCGTTGCGCCGGTGATGATCAGCAGCCACCCCACCATCCAGTATTTCATCGCGATATCCGTTTAAACAAAGTGAATCACCACGCTATCGCGACGGCTAGGGATGTTGAGAATAACGTTGCAGCACCTTGTCCAGGATTCGATCCGTCTTCAGCGCCTCGATTGCCAGCGAAGGGTGCTTGGCTTCCCCACGGATATGGGCATTCATCGCAAGCACGTGGTGCCATTGGATGTGCGCATGACACGGCACTTCCAGCACCTCATCGGACTCCCCTTCAAGACGCAGCGGCTGGTCTTCGAATACCGAGAACGTGATGCGTCCATGACTGCCGATCAGCTCGACCCGGTCTTCGCGGCGGTCTGCCACGAAGTTCCAGCAGCCCATGCCCAACGCACCGCTGGCAAAGGTCCAGCAGGCGGTTACTGCATCTTCCGCCGCGTAACGCCCGGCCTGCCGCGCGGTGAAGCCCGACACTTCGACGATATCTCCCGCCAGGTACTGGAACAGGTCGAACCCATGGCTGGCCAGGTCGGCAAAATAACCGCCGCCGGCAATCGCCGGGTCTGTGCGCCAATTGGCGGGATTGGTGTCGGCCTGTGCCGCAGGCTTGCACAGGGTCCAGGTCAGGTGGCGTAGCTCGCCGATACGGCCTTCCTGCAACCAGCTGCGCACTTGCTGGAAGCGTGGCAATGAGCGCCGATAGTAGGAGACGAACAGGTGCAGCCCGGCGCGCTCGAAGGTGCGTTGCATCAATGCGCTCTGTTCGGCGTTCAACGACATGGGTTTTTCGACGCAGCAATGCTTGCCTGCCGCTGCCACCATCAAGCTGTACTCGAGGTGGCTGTCGGGTGGCGTGGCGATGTACACCGCGTCCACCTCGGGGTCGTCGATCAGGGCCTGGGCGTCGGTATAGAAGCGGGCAATGCCATGACGTGTCGCATAATCGCGCACGGCGTCCTCGCGCCGCCCCATCACGGCTACCAGGGCAGAACCTGGCGCTTTGTAGAAAGCGGGTCCACTCTTCAATTCAGTGACACTGCCACAGCCGATCATGCCCCAACGTACGGTGCTCATCTGCTCTCCTCGTTCGTTTATGTCAATCGGGCAGTATCCACATACACACCCTGGCGCGCCATAACCACTTAGCATGACAATTGCATTACACTTTTATGACAGAGATTTCGTTACGGGCACAGATGATGAAAATACGGGCCACGGTCATATGCGAACACGAGGGGCATATCCTCTTCGTGCGCAAGGCAAGATCGAGATGGGCGTTGCCGGGCGGTAAGGTCGAACGCGGCGAACGCCCAGTGGGCGCGGCAGAGCGCGAGCTGGAAGAAGAAACGGGGTTGAACGTGGACGGCTTGCTGTACCTGCAGGAGCTGAAGGCCCGCGACACCCTGCACCATGTATTCGAGGCCTCGGTGGTGAACATCGACGAGGCGCGACCGTGCAACGAGATCGTCGACTGCCAGTGGTACGCCTACAACGCTCTCGATGAGTTAGACACCACTGACGCCACGCGGCACATCGTCAAATCTTTCCTGCGCCGCCTCTGACGCGACGGTTTGACTGGCGAGCCGTGCTGCCACTGCTGTGCACAGGGTCAAATTCAAGGCAAAAAAAATCCCAAGTAGCTGATGGAAACTTGGGATTTAAAAATGCATAAACCGTGGGAGGTGAACGCACGGCTATATTAGCGATTGCAAAAACACGTCACAAGATTATTTTCTTCCTTTCGTCGGATTGGAAGCATCGTAAGTCATTCAATAACCACATGTTTTTTAAGGAAAGAGGCAAATTTGTGCCACTTTTTGGTGCAAGTTAGGGGCAAGGCTTTGAACTTTATCCACTTATAAAAAAGGGATATTAGTTATTCCATTTTCACAGTTTTCAATAACGGTTTGTTCAATCGCCTGCATGCGCGCTGCAGCGCCCAACACTCCAGCACGAAGTTGCGCAAGCTGTCAGCTAATCGGGGGCTTAGGCGCTCATGAAGTCAGTATGCCCTGCTTTTTTCGTAGCGAACGTCATCACCCTCAACACGGCCGGCCCTCAGCCACCCCAGGCGCTGATAAAACCCGTTAGCGCGGACTTCATCGCGGCCATCAGTGACCAGGTACACGCGCTCGTGATGCACAAACAACGCGGCCTCGGCCACTGCCATCAACCGCCGGCCCAGGCCCAGGTTCTCGTGGGAAGGTAAGACGAACATCGCGAACACCTCGCCGGTCTCAAGATCGACCATGGAAAAGGCCGCTGCCTGGCCGTCCACTTCTGCGACCCATGCGCACGGGGCTGTGCGCAGCGCGTCGGCCAGTACCTGTGGCGTGATCCCCAGATCAGCCATCTGTTCAAGGCTCAAATGGTTTTGCACCACCGAGGTACGAATTTTAATGAGCGTGTCGAGGTCTTCGACGGTCGCCACTCGAATAAGCACTTGCATACATGCCTCCTGATCAAGCACGCGATTGTATGCAAATACTTACACAGCATTTGTCGTGGATTTGTAAACCACTCGGCAGCACGGTAGGAAAAAAACGCTTATTTACGCGCCACCTTATAGCGCACGCAATCGTGGTAAAAACTCTGGCGAATCGCCTCGGGTTTGAGCCGTGAACGGCTGTCATAGGTCTGCTCGGTAATGCCCATGGCCATCATGCGCATCCACGATTTGTTGAATTTGATGGTCTGGATCTTTTGCCGCGCGGCGTACAGCGACACCCCCGAAAGCTTGAGCTCCTGAGCCCTGGCAGCCGTGCCTGCGCCCCAACTGCACATATACTTGTCACCCTCGCGCAACTCCCGAGCCTGCGCGGCTGCCGCGCCGCCGGCCAGGGAACAGGCAATCAGCATGATTCCAACAGTGCGCATTAGCTTCCTCACCTAACCACCTGAAATAAAAGTGATTCTGGCGAGAATTTTGTTACAGAGGGGCCATCAGATTGCCCTATCCTCCACCCCTCAGCCCCATGCCACCACCAACAGCCCGGCGCCCAGCACCAGGCACAGCGGCGAATAGACAAAGGTATCCAGCTTGGCAAACCTGGAGCCGCCGACTTTTTTGAAAAACCCCACCAGCTCCGAATCCCCAATCGCCCGGGCAAACATTACCACGGCGATCGCACTGATCCCCCATTGCAGCGCCCCATGGGACACCGGCGAAAAATAAAGCCCGGCGCGCAGACAGACGAGCAGCGCAATCGCCACCAGCCCCATGGCGACCAGAAAGGTGCCCAGCGCCGAGGGTTTGAACGCCGGCCTTGGCCCGCTGGCGAATTCGCCCGGTAATTGAGGAATGGCGGCCAGGCTGCCGAGTTTGCCGCCCGCGGCCCAGTACAGATGCACCATGCTGATGCAGGTAAAAATTGCGACGATCCAGCGCGCGATGATGAAGCTCATGGCGGGCTCCTCACAGAAATGTGCGAATGAGGATAGTCGCCCTGAAGGTTTCTGCAGGTATTTCGTCGGCGGAACGGGCGCGCCGCACAAGCCCGCGCGCTCATTTCCCAAAGGTTGACCCGCGCTCTACTGGAGGCTTGCCTCAACCTTGAGTGCCACATCCTCCGTCAACCACGCCTTCCACACCTCGGGATGAGCCTTGAGAAACGCCTGGGCCACGTCCCGAGGTGGCGTATGGTTCTCACTCATTTTCGCCAACGCCTGATTAAGCGGCTCGATAGGAAACTCAACCTTCTCGAAAAACTGCGCAATCTGCGGATGCTCCTTCTGGAACGGCGTAGACACGCCGATGCTCAATTTCGAGGCCAGCGAGCGCGTCGGCTTGGGATCAGGATTGTCCGCATCCGTCAGCGTCTTCCAGGCCTCGGCGTCGAACGGCGGCTCTTGCAGTTGAATCAATTTATAGCGGCCCATCAACGGCGTGGGCGACCAGTAGTAGAACAGCACCGGCTTGCCCCGGCGGATCGACGACGCAATCTCGGCATCCAGTGCCGCCCCCGAGCCGCTGCGAAAGTTCACGTAGCTGGTGTCCAGGCCGTACGCCTTGAGCTTTTGCTTGTTGACCACTTCCGAGGTCCAGCCGATGGGGCTGTTGAGAAAGCGCCCTTTGCCGGGAGACTCAGGGTCTCGGAACACATCCTTGTAGCGCGCCAGGTCGTTTACGCTTTTCAGGTCAGGGGCCAGGGGCTTGATGTTTTTGCTCGGGTCGCCCTTGACCACGTATTCCGGCACCCACCAACCTTCGGTGGCGCCCTTGACCGTATCGCCCAGGCCTACCACCTTGCCTTCAGCCTCGGCCTTGACCCAGACCGGACTGCGGCCCGCCCACTCTTCACCGATCACCTGGATGTCGTTCTTGGCCAGGGCGGTTTCCAGGGTGATGGTGGTACCGGGCAACGTGTCGGTTGGCAAGTCGTAGCCCTTCTCGACAATGAACCGCAGCACCTCGGTAATCAGGCTGCCGCTTTCCCAGTTCAGGTCGGCAAAGTGCACCGGCGCCTGGGCGGCCGATACCGGCATTGACGCCAGTGACAGGCCCAGGGCCGTCAACGATGCAGCCAACAGTGTTCGCATTCCTTTCATACCCTCGCACCTCGCGATATCGCAGCCATCAGCGGACGGCTTTGCTGCTATGCGCGAAGCCTCTGAATAGTTAAGTCAACTCAACTGTAGTAGAGGTTCCGGAAGATAAAAGAAGTTCGCCGTGGCGATATTTATTCACTGGCCTTGAACGTCACCAGTTCGCCCTTGCGCCACTTGGCGGCTTTGCCTGTCACGGCCTTGAGGGTTTTGGTCAGGCCTTCCTGCAGCTGTTCGTGGGCAGCAAATACCAGCATGACGCTGTGGCCTTCCTTGAACACAATCCCCTCGCCCTCGGCCGATGACACAAACGCATAGTCGCCCAGGCCATACACGGTCAACTTGATATCGCGGAATTTCAGTTCGAACTTGCCACCTTCGCGGCTGGGCAATACCGCCGCGCGAAAATGGTCGCCGACCTTGAGTTCCAGGCGTGGTTTGTCGTCCACCACCAACGCGGCTTCGGTATCGATCTCAGCGACGTAGATACCTTCCGGTGTCTGCTCGGTGACGTAGACAAAACGAGATTGAAACTGCTTGACCAACTTTGCGCGCAAATCACCCAGCACGAATAACGCGTGCATATCCAGATTACTGACTGCCAAGGAAACGTCCCCACATCGAAATAGCACTGACCGCTTGAGCGGGCAGCACAAAAAAACGGCCGTTACGGCACGATCACAGACTCGTTAAAATCCTGAAGAAAACCCATAAGACCCGTACAGATAAGCGCGGCGGCCCTTATGCGAGGTCATCCGGCAACACAGCAAATCACAGGTTCAACGACCCGAGAATACGAGTCGAGCAACTTCAGAGAATAACCCGATTAAAAACACAGTTTTCCGACACGCATCACAAAAGAAAACACCTGGACATGGAACCAGGCGCGTGCCGCCAACGACAATACTAAAACAGCAACACTAGTCAAACCACCCGAAATGTGGCGGCTATAACAACAAGGTCGATCGACAGGAGCTGAGCATGCTACGACGTCAACACGACGATACGTCCTTCCACTCGCATTCATCATGTCCGGACGAACCGCAATACTACTGCTTACCTACGCCCGATGGGTACTCCCATTCCGTGCTTTATCGCGTTGTGCCGGCCGGAAGGAATTTTTTCCATATCCAGGAAGTGACCAGCGGCAGGATAAAAGGCTTTCGCAGCGATCACACCAAGGCCTGTGCATTGGCCAAAGCCCTGGAAGCCAATTTGTATAGTCTGCACGGCACACTCGTTTCGTCACCTGGCTGACTTTACTGCACAGCGGCCCTTCAACAACTGCCATACTGACCCGTCCATTGGAGTTTGCCCCGTGCGGGTCAGGTTTCATCAGTGCAGTTACCTTGAAGAGAAGCCTATACGTGACGGAATTTGATATTGGCGAATTTTTTATCCATGGCGATGCCAGGGAAGTAGACGGTGAGTTTCAAGCAGTCATCATCATGCGGGCCAAACCGCCGTTGACCACAGTGACAGCGCATCAGGTAGAGAAAGACCGCTGGTTCAAAACTGTCGACGCTGCGGCCATCGCAGCAAAAGAGGCCGCCAAGGAGCTGAAAGCCGCCGTGGATTCAGGCGCACTCAGTTCTTGATAATCCGATAGAACTCTGGCGTGCCATACCCCTCACATGCAGGACGATGATCAGCCCGCATGGAGAATGTTATGGACACCACCACCCCGACACTTGAAACCCTGTTCGAACAACTAGGCCTGGATTCCAGCCAGGAAGCCATCGAACGCTTCACCGCCGAACACCGTTTGCCGGATGACGTCAAACTCATCGACGCGCCGTTCTGGAGCGAGCAACAAGCGGCCTTCCTCAGGGAACAATTGCATATCGACGCCGAATGGGCGCCTGCGGTCGATGACCTCAACGCCCTGCTGCACGAGTCTCCCGCCGCTTGATGCAATGCAGGCTGCCTGATTGCTCCGGCGCATCAGCGCTTGCCAGGCAGCCTTGCATTCCTGCGCCTCCTCACGCCTGTTGAAGGCGGTGCTGCGTCGTATCGTTATCGCCCTGGCTTTGCACCTTGCGGCTTGTAGCCCAAACGCAAACCACCCCAATGGCGCCCCTGGACCATGATCGGCACCGACAAGTCGTGCATCAGCTCGCCGGTATCGCGCGTGTAAGTCTGCAGCAACATGGGCTGTTGATGGCTACCGCAGCGTATGCCGGTACGGTCGTCAAACTTGCGCTTGGTGCGGTTCTGCACTGCGTCCACTTGGTCATCCCCGGTCAAGGCGTGGGAAAACACTTTGTTATGCGTCGGCACGTAGCCCTGTTGGGTGCAGGCGATCGCAAACACCAAGCCTTCATGACGTGGCAACAGCGCCTCTTGAATGGCGGGCAACACCTGGTCGGTGTAAGCGTCAAACCGGGTTTTATATTTGCTCGGGCGGGTGTTCGCAATCGGCGTGTAGTTGCGGTCAAACAGATCCTCGAGGCTGATCCGGCGGCTCAGCGCATCCGCCTCGAACTGTTCGGCAATGCGCCTGGCGCCTTCGCGAGCCAAGTCGTAGATACGCTGGTGATAGTCATCCAGGCCGACTTGCGCCAGGCGTTCGCTGATGGTTTCAGCCTGCCCTTCCATTTGCACAGCGGCGTCGGCGAGCTGGCGGGTTTGCTGATCGCTTACCGTGAGGTCGCTGCGCATCTGCTCCACGGCGTGGAACAAGCTGTCAAGTTGCGTGCGATTGGTGTCGGTGCCCTGGGCGATTTCACTGACTTGGGTTTCCACATCCGCCGCCAGGCTGGCGATGCTCGCCAGGTGTTCGCCTGCAGATTCCACCTGTTTAACACCGGTGTGCAGGTCCGCCGACAGTTGGCGAATCCGCTCCACCACCTGGGCGGTACGTTGCTGGATGTCAGCGACCATCACCCCGACTTCATCCGTGGCCGTGGCCGTACGGCCAGCGAGGCCGCGTACTTCATCGGCGACCACGGCAAAGCCACGCCCATGTTCACCGGCCCGCGCCGCCTCGATCGCCGCGTTCAGCGCCAGCAGGTTGGTCTGGCTGGCAATAGACTGGATCACCAGCGTCACACGCTGGATTTCCTCGCTGCGCTGGCTCAAGGCTTCGATCAGCTCGCGGCTGGCATCGGCACGCTGGCTGAGTTGATGCATGCGGGTGATGGACTGCACCAGCACTTCCCGGCCTTCACTGCTGCGCTGATGGGCTTGGCTGGCCGCGCCCAACGCCTGGCGGCTGAGCTGGGAAGTGACCTGTTCGGTGCTGATCATCACTTGCGCGCTGCTGACGATCTGTTGGGAGGCGCCGAGTTGCGATTGCACACGCGCCGCCAGCTGCTTGACCGAATAGGCCACGCCCGCAGCGGAGAGTGCATTATGGCTGGTGGTATAGGAAAGATCGCGCGTCAGCTCGCCAATCGCATCGCTGGCCGCAGCGTGCGCCACCCCAGGCTTGGGACTTTTCAGGCGGGGTAGCCAGATCACCAGCAAGGCCAGCGGCAGGCACACATAGAGCGGCAAGCGGGTAAACGCGAGGCCCAGCAGTAGCAGCACCAGGACGGCGCTCTGCGCGAGCGGTGTGAGCCAGCCGGGCAGCACGCGCGCCACCGATTGCGGTGGCACTGCTGCGCCCGTCAGAGATCCGTCTCCAGCCATTGTCGTTACCCCGCTGCTTGTCGTTATTGTGTCTGCATTAAACGCCACTATCGGGCCATTATCCATGGGCCTTTAGTGCAAGTGCATGCAGTAGATCAATAACCAGGGCGTAACGAATAATTCTTTGGGGAGCCGGGCATGCGGCCCCCCGTGCAGCGCATCAGGCTTGACGCTGGTGCTTGTCGATCTGCTCGTGGCGCTCTTGCGCTTCGATGCAGTATTTGGTGGTGGGGCTGATCAGCAGGCGCTTGAGGCCGATAGGCTCGCCGCTGTCATCACACCAGCCAAAGGAATCTTCCTTGATACGTTCCAGGGCACGCTCCAGTTGCGGCAACATGCGCTGGTCGCGATCGATGGCATTGACCAGCCAGGTGCGCTCTTCTTCCACGGAAGCAGCGTCAGCCGGGTCGGCAGGCGTGTCCAGGCTTTCAATGGCGATACGGTTCTGTTCAATGCGCTCGTGGTGTTCCACTTTCATGTCTTGCAGCAACTTCTCAAAAAAAGCGTGCTGTTCGGCATTCATGTAGTCATCCGCCGGCATGGCCAGCAACTTTTCCTTTGTCATTGATTTCTCTATAAAAAATACGTGCATTAAGGCGAATAAGGGAGCGTTCCGGCCGACCTCTGCAGGTCTCGGAAAGGCGCCATCCGTTCCAAGCGCCACCCGGCACTCAATTTACGAGGGGCGGCAGTCTAAGGCCGACTTGAAGGCGCAGCAACTGAAATGACAGGCATTTTTCCCGATCAACCCCCAAAAGCACCAGGACGGGCTTGGCGAACGGTCATCGGAGTGCGTTTATAGCAAGAAATTCAGTCCAGGTGAGCTATATAGAAGACAAACGGTTGAACAAGCTGGCGCATTACTCAATGTGGGAGGGGGCTTGCTCCCGATTGCGGAGTGTCAGTCGCCATCTGTTTGACTGAGCCACCGCCATCGGGGGCAAGCCCCCTCCCCCACATTTGACCGGTGCTGTCCTCAATATTGTCTCAGCGCTTGAGCTTGCGCTTGTTGCGATATTGGTCGATCACTACCGCCACCACGATGATCAGCCCCTTGATGATGTCCTGGATATACGCATCCACCCCGACAAAGGTAAACCCACTGGCCATCACGCCGAGGATCAGCGCGCCGATCACGGTGCCGGTGATGCGCCCTACCCCGCCCGCCAGGCTGGTGCCGCCGATCACTGCCGCCGCGATTGCGTCCAGCTCATAGGACATGCCCATGCCGGCCTGGCCGGTCGCCGCACGGGCCGAGGCCACCACGCCTGCCAGGCCCGCCAAGAGGCCGGCGATGCTGTAGACGATGATCAGGTGCCGCTTGACGTTGATCCCCGAAGTACGCGCCGCCTGCATGTTGCCGCCAATGGCGTAGGTGTACTTGCCGTACTTGGTGTAGCGCAGGGCTATATGGAAAATCACCGCCACCACCAGGAAGATGATCACCGGCATCGCGCCATGGCCGATGGCCGTGTACGAGTCCGAGAGCATGCTCACCGGCTGGCCTTCGGTGTAGTAACGCGCCAGGCCACGGGCCGAGACCATCATGCCCAGGGTCGCAATGAACGGCGGAATCCCGGTCACCGCGATAATACTGCCGTTGATCGCCCCCGCCAGCAGCCCCACGCCCAGGCCCATCGCCACCGGGATCCACACCGGCAAATCGGTCAGAGACGGAAACACCGCACGGGAAAAATCGGAAGTCTGCGCCAAACTGGCAGCGATCATCGCGGACAAGGCCAGCACCGAGCCGGACGACAGGTCGATGCCGGTGGTGATGATGACCTGGGTCACGCCGATGGCCAGCAAGCCGATGATCGACACTTGCAGGATCATCAGCACCAGGCGCTGGGAGTTCATCAAAAAGCTCTGGTCGCGCACGATCCAGCCGAACAACTCAAACACCAGGCCGATGCCGATCAGCACCAGGAAGATGCTCAATTCAGTGGGCATGCGTCGACGGTTCTTGACCGGTGCCATCGCCGGCTTGTTGTCTGTTATTGCGTTCATAGCCAATTACCTTCTTATTCTGGAGTCAGTGGACCACGGTCATACCGGAGGCCAATTGCATGACTTTTTCCTGGGTGGCCTCAGCCCGATCCAGGGTGCCCATCAGTTCGCCTTCGTGCATCACCATCACCCGGTCGCTCATGCCGAGCACTTCGGGCAGTTCCGAGGAAATCATGATCACCGCCATGCCCTCGCTGGCGAGGAAGGCGATCAGGCGGTAGATCTCGGCCTTGGCGCCCACATCGATGCCACGGGTCGGCTCATCGAGGATCAACAGTCGCGGGTTGGTCATCAGCCAGCGCGCCAGGAGCGCCTTCTGCTGGTTGCCGCCGGACAAGGTATCGATGCACTGTTCCAGCGAGGGGGTTTTCACTCGCAGCTTCTTGCACATGTCTTCGCACAAGGCGCGCAGGGCTTTCTGCTGGATGAAACCGTTGCCCGAATAGTGCGGCAACACCGCCATTTCCATGTTCTCCAGCACCGACAGGCACGGGAACAGGCCGCTGAGCTTGCGGTCCTCGGTCAACAGCGCAAAGCCCTTCTCGATGGCCATGTGCGGGTCGCTGATGCGCACCGGTTTGCCGTCGAGGGTGATCTGCCCGCTGCTGCTTGGGGTGATGCCGAAAATGGTTTCCGCCACGTTGGTGCGGCCCGAGCCCATCAAGCCGGCGATGCCGAGGATTTCGCCGGCGTGCAGGTCAAACGAAACGTCCGTGAACACACCGTCCAGGCTCAGGTTGCGCACCGACAGCAACAAGTCGCCGATCGGCGTCTCGCGTACCGGGAACAACTGGCTCAGCTCACGGCCGACCATCATCGAGATCAGGCTGTCGCTGTTCATCGTGTCGGCACGCTGCAAGCCGATGTACTGGCCGTCGCGAAACACCGCCACTTCATCGGCGATGGCGAACACTTCGTTCATTTTATGCGTGATGTAGACGATGCCTTTGCCCTGGGACTTGAGGTCGGCAATGATCGAAAACAGATGGGCGACTTCCTTCTCGGTAATCGCCGAGGTCGGTTCATCCATGATCAGGATGTCGGAGTCATAGGACACGGCCTTGGCGATCTCGACCATCTGCCGCTCGGCGATGCTCAGGTTGCCGACCTGTTCTTCGGGGTCGAGGTTGATGCGCAGCCGTGCCAGCAACTCGGCGGTACAGCGGTGCATTTCGCGGTGGTTGACCATGTGCAGGCTGTTGAGCTGCTCACGGCCGATCCAGATATTCTCGGCGATGCTCATGTGCGGCATCAGGTTGAGTTCCTGGTGGATCATCGCAATCCCGGCCTTTTGGGCCGCCAGGGGCGTTTCAAACACAATCGGCTTGCCGCGCAGGCGAATTTCGCCGGCATCGGGCTGATAGATGCCGGCGATGATTTTCATCAGCGTCGACTTGCCCGCACCGTTCTCGCCCATCAGCGCCAGCACCGTGCCGGGGCGCACCCGCAACTGCACATCGTCCAGGGCCACGACACCGGGAAAGCCTTTGCTGATGTTGAGAATTTCCAGCAGGTAGGGTTCGTCCTGCGCCAGCGGCTGGATACCCGGCGGCTGCGAGACAGTGGCATGAGCGAGCATAGGAAGGTACTCCATCTGCAGGGCGGCCGTGACCGCCCTGCAGGCTTAGGGTTGTGAGGTCAGGGCTACTTGAAGTCTTTGACGTTGTCCGGGGTGATGAGCTTGAACGGGATCACCACGTTCTGCTCCACCGGCTCGTTCCTGGCCATCTTGCGCGCCGCTTCCACCGAGCCCACGGCCTGGCCCTTGGCATCCTGGAACGCCGAGGCGGCCATCTCTCCCTTGGTGATTGCGTTGAGGCCGTCCGGCGTGCCGTCAACCCCGGCGATCAACACGGTGCCGGGTTTGGTGCCTGCCGATTTGAGCGCCATGGACGCGCCGATCGCCATTTCGTCGTTGTTGGCCAGTACGGCATTGAACTCACGGCCCTGGGTCAGCCAGTCGTTGACCAGGGTCATGCCCCTGTCGCGCAGCCAGGTACCCGTCTGTTCCTGCTCGATCTTGATGCCCGGGTAGTTGGCCAACACTTCCTTCACGCCCTTGGTGCGGTTGGTGGTGGAGTTGTTCGCCAGATCGCCGAGCAGGATCACGATCTTGCCCTTGCCGCCGAGTTTTTCGGCGATGTACTGCATCTGCAGCTTGCCGGCTTCAACGTCATCGGACGTCACCGCGACCACGTCCTTGGGCAAGTCTTTCTGGTCGGGACGGCGGTTGACAAACACCAGCGGAATTTTCGCGGCGGTGGCAGCCTTGATGATGTTGGCTGTCGAGGCGGTGTCCACCGGGTTGACGATGATGGCGTCGACTTTCTGGCTGATAAAGTTCTCGACCTGGCTCAGTTGCTTGACCACATCGGCGCGGGCGTCTTCGAACTGCAGTTGCACGCCGTCGCCCTTGGGATAGGACTTGGCTTGCTTGTCCATGTCTTCGCGCAGGTAGGTGAGGAAGGTGTCATCGAAGGCGGACATGCTCACGCCCACCTTGATGTCGGCGGCCGTGGCGACGCCACTGGCGAGCAGCATCGACAGGGCCAGCGCGGTAAAACGGATCGGGGTCTTCATGAACGGTCTGTCTCCACTTTCTTGTTGGTTTTATGGACGTTGCGTTTATCAGCGCTCGGCGGGCACCCGCACCACGGGCGCGCCTGGAATGCAGCAGACCAGCGCGCCCTGGTTTTCGACGCACAGCACATTGAGGAAGGAGAAGTAGAACGGCCGGGCGCGGGGCAGTGCGCGTGGCGTGTGGGCAGGGCGTAAAACTCGCAGTACAGCGTTGAAGATTTTCATCTGACGGTACCTGGTTGTTTTTGATCTTGTTTTTGTTGAGTCGCCGGGGTCGAGCCCAAGACGTACTTTATGCAACCTGGAAAAGACTTTATTGGAAAATAATTTCCATATCAACCTGTTTTAGAATTTTATTCTATTTTTGTTGAAACCACCTGCTGGCGCTCGGCGCTGAGGCGTGCAGCGTCCAATATACGGGTGGTTTCCAGCGCGTCATAGGCGTCCACGGGCAATGGGCCCTGGCCTTGCACCGCCGTTTGCAATTGCCGATAGAACTGGGTCCAGCAGCCCTTTTCAGAGGGCACTCGCTCGCGTTCCGGCCCCTGTTCGAACCAGCCCCAGCGTCGATGCTCCTCCGCGCCCCAGTGCTCGCCTTCGGTTTTCGGCGACTTGCCGGCCATCAATGCTTCTTCCTGGCCATCCAGCCCGTCCACGGTGTAACAACCCAAGGTGCCGCTGACGCGAAAACGCGGGGCCTGGCAGTTCTGCAGGGCGTTGCCCCACAAATGGGAAACCACTCCATTGGCGTGGGTCAGGGACACGAAGAAGCCGTGATCGACGTTGGGGTGCTCAGGGGTGAATTGCAATTGAGCGAATACCTTGTCCACCGGGCCGAACAATTGCAGGGCCTGATCCACCAGATGGCTGCCTAGGTCGCGCAACCAGCCTCCGCCGCTGGCATTGCCCACTGCCTGCGGGCTGTAGCGTTCGACACGGGACTCGAACCGGGTGATCTCACCCAAGGCACCGGCATCGATGAGTTTGCGCAGGGTCAGGTAATCCGAATCCCAACGTCGGTTCTGATAGACGCTGAGCAGCGTGCCTTGACGTTCAGCGGCGGTGATCAAGGCCTGGGCCTGCTCGGCGTTGGCGGCGAAGGGCTTGTCGCTGACCACCGCCACGCCGTGTTCGATGGCTTCCAGCACCAGCGCCGGGCGGCCCTTGAGGGTGGTGGAGATGACCAGGGCATCGACGCCGGCTTCGACGATCTGGCCGATGCTGTCGAAGGCCTTTACCCCTGGCAGATCGGTATTCAATTGCTGGCGCCGCTCGGGTGAACGGGTCACCACCCCCACAAACGTGGCGCCCGGCAATGTTGCAATCAGTGGCGCATGAAAAAAGCGCCCTCCATGGCCATAGCCGACCAGTCCGATTCGCATAAATTCACCCCTTACTTGAAGTGCTAACCCAATCAAAATGTGGGAGGGGGCTTGCTCCCGATAGCGGAGTATCAGTCAATAAATCTGTACCTGATACACCGCCATCGGGAGCAAGCCCCCTCCCACATTGACCCAGTTGCACCTGTGAAATTGTGATCAGCCGTAGAAGTGTGGTCGGTTTGGCAGGCTGACCTTGACAATCTGCCCACTGCCCTGCGCTTCAATACACGCATCCGCCGCCACCGCTGCCGCATAGCCATCCCACGCCGACGGCCCGCCCACTTGCCCGGCCCGCACACTGTCAATGAACGCCTGCAATTCCACGTCATAGGCGCCGATAAACCGGTCTTTCCAATCCATCAGAATCGCATTCGACAGCTTGGCCTCGCTGCGCAGTTGCACCTGGGAAGGCTCGGGCAATTTGGCGATGCCGCTCTCCCCCACCACTTCGCACTGAATGTCGTAGCCGTATTGGCAGTTGACGAACACTTCGACGTCGATGCGCGTGCCCTTGGCGGTTTCCAGCAGCACGATCTGCGGGTCGCGCAGATGGGCCAGGGCTTTGCTGGTCTTGCGCGGGAACACGACCTGCACCGAGACGTAGTCGTCGTTGAGCAGCCAACGCAGTACATCCAGTTCGTGAATCAGGGTGTCGGTAATCGCCATGTCGGTCTTGTAGTTTTCGCCCACCGTCGGGTTGCGATGCGCGCAGTGCAGCATCAGCGGCTCGCCGATCTGGCCGCTGTCGATCACGGCTTTCAAGGCGCGATAGCCTTCGTCGTAGGGGCGCATGAACCCGACTTGCACCAGGCGTTTACCGTGCGCCACTTCGGCCTCGACGATCCTGCGGCAGCCTTCGGCGGTCACGGCCAGGGGTTTCTCGCAGAACACCGGTTTACCCGCAGCGATGGCGGCGAGCACGAACTCCTCGTGGCTCGGCCCCCACGAGGTCACCAGTATGGCTTGCACCTGCGGCGAGTTGATCAGCGCGTGACCATCCGGGTATACCTCGGCGTCCAGCTTCAACTCGGCCACCACCTTAGCCGCCTGTTCCAGGTTGATATCGGTGACCGCCACCACCTGGCTATTGAGCAGGGTCTGGCTGCAACGACGAATATGGTCACGGCCGATGGCACCGGTACCGATCACTCCAAGCTTCAACGACATACAAACACTCCTCTTGTTATTAGTACTGCCGGGCCTTGGCCAGGTGTTCATTGAGTTTTTTCGCGGCGGCGTTGGTGCGTTCGCTGGTGGACACCTGCGCCACGCCCACCCGCCACCACGACAGGTAGCCATGGACCATGGTCTTGGGCAGTACCTTGATATCGATCAGGGTCGACACGGTTTGAGTACGCGCATCGGCCAGAGCCGCTTCAAGCTGTTCCACGCTGCTGACCTTGTAGGTCTTGCAGCCGTAAGCCGCCGCGCTCATGGCGAAATCCACCGGCACCAGGCCGCCGTCGAGCTTGCCGCTCTCGGGGTTGCGATAGCGGAACTCGGTGCCAAAGCTGTCCATGCCGTTGCCGATCTGCAGGTTGTTGATGCAACCGAAGGCCATGTTGTCGAGCAGCACCACGTTGATCTTGCGCCGCTCCTGAATCGAGGTGGCCAACTCTGAATGCAGCATCATGTAGGAGCCATCGCCGACCAGCGCGTACACCTCTTTGCTCGGCTCGGCCAGCTTCACACCTAGGGCGGCGTTGATCTCGTAGCCCATGCACGAATAGCCGTACTCGACGTGGTAGGTGTTGACGCCCTTGCTGCGCCAGGCGCGCTGCAGATCGCCGGGCAGGCTGCCGGCGGCGGCGACGATGATTGCGTCATCGGCGAGCGTCGCGTTGAGCACGCCAAGCACTCGGCTTTGGGTCAGGCATGAGCCGGTCAGCTCGATGAATTCGCGCAGTACCGCGCGGTCCAGGTGGTCGTCGACTTCCGGCACGAAGTCATCACCGTGGTATTCGACCTGATGCACGCGGTCCACTTCGGCATCCAACTGCGCCTTGGCATCAGCAATCTGCTCGCCCCAGCCGGAACGGTAATCACCGAGGGCATCGGCCAACGCTTCGAGGGCAACCTTGGCGTCGGCCAGCACTTGCACGCCGTCGAGTTTCAACGCATCGCCGGGGCAAATATTGAGGTTGAGAAACTTTACCTCGGCGTGCTTGAACAGGGATTTGGACGACGTGGTGAAGTCGGTATAACGGGTGCCGATGCCGATGATCAGATCCGCCTCGGGTGCCAGCAGGTTGGCCGCCAGGCAGCCGGTCTCACCAATGCCGCCAACGTTCAGCGGGTGGCTTGAAACCACCGCGCTCTTGCCCGCCTGGGTTTCGGCGAAGGGAATATCGAAGCGCTCGGCGAAGGCCTGCAACGCGGCATTCGCGCCGGAGTATTTAACCCCGCCACCGCAGATGATCAACGGTTTGCGCTTGCCGCTGAAGGCCGCCAGCGCATCGCCAAGCATCGCGGCGGTGGCTGGGCGACGCTCAATACGGTGCACGCGCTTTTGCAGGAAACAGTCGGGATAGTCCCAGGCTTCAGCCTGCACGTCCTGAGGCAGCGCCAAGGTCACCGCGCCGGTGTCGGCGGGGTCGGTGAGCACGCGCATCGCATGAATCGCCGCCGTCATCAGTTGCTCGGGACGGTTGATGCGGTCCCAGTATTTACTCACCGAACGGAATGCATCGTTGGTACTGATGCTCAAGTCGAGGAACTGTTCGACCTGTTGCAGCACCGGGTCCGGTTGACGGCTGGCATAGACATCGCCCGGCAACAGCAGCAACGGAATACGGTTGGCCGTCGCGGTCGCCGCAGCGGTGAGCATATTTGCCGCGCCGGGCCCGACCGATGCGGTACACGCGTAGATCTTGCGCCGCAGGTGCTGCTTGGCGAAACCGATGGCAGCGTGGGCCATGCCCTGCTCGTTACGGCCCTGATGCACCACCAGGTCGCCGCTGTCCTGCTCCAGCGCCTGGCCCAGGCCCAGCACATTGCCGTGGCCGAATATCGTGAACACGCCGGCGACGAATTTGCTCTGCACGCCATCGACTTCGATGTATTGGTTATCCAGGAACTTCACCAGGGCCTGGGCCATAGTCAGTCGGGTTGTGGTCATGTCGCGCCCCTTAACGTTTTTGTAGGTGGGCGATGCTTGCCCCCAAGGCCTGCTGGATATCCGCCAACTCATGCACGCTAGTGGCAAACGGCTCGAACGACAGGTAGCCGCTGTAGCCAGTGCTGAGCAAGGTGTCGATCTGCGCAGCGTTACCGAGGATGTCGCCCTCGCCCACCAGCACGCGGTGGCCGTCGCGGATCGAATTGAGCGGCGCCTCCGCATCTTCCACGCCGGAGATGTGCACCAGCCCGGTCAGCTCAGGGAAGAACTCGTGCTCGCCGGCCAAGTGATGATGGAAGGTGTCGTGCACCAGGCGGAACACATCCAGGCCGCCGATGGACTGGATCGCGTCCACCGCCACGCGCTTGCGGCGCATGGCGCATTCTTCGAAGCCCAGCGGTTCGATAAAACCGAGAATCCCGTGCTCGCGCAGGATCGGCGCCAACTCGCTTAGCGCCGTGCGCAAACCGGCGGCGCGCTGGGCTTCGTTGCGGGTGTCGCCCGGCTCGTTGAACGGGCACATCACCAGGCCTTGCGCGCCACATTCCCGGGCATAGGTGGCCAGCTCGATCGCTTGGGCACGGCGCTGGTCATTCCACACATCAAAGGGGTACAAGGCGTTGATCGACAGCACCTTGATGCCCTGGGCCGCGCACAATTGGCGCACGCGGCTGGCCGGGGCGCCGTATTCGATCTGGCGGTCCTTGAGGTCATTGCGGATCTCGATGGCGTCGCACTTCAAGGCCACGGCCAACTGGATGAAATCCGGCAGGGACAGGTTGGGCGCGACCATGCGGTTAAGGGCAAAACGTAACGGCGACTTCATTGTTGTTGTTCTCCATGCAAAACCGTTCAGAGGTCCAGCAGCCAACTGTGCTGCGGGTCGTTATGGAAGTGCCAGGCGCGCTTGGGGCCGGCCATCACGTTCAGATAATACGACTCGTAGCCGTACGGCACGCTGACCGGGTGATAGCCCTTGGGCACCACCACCAGGTCACTGTTTTCCACGGCCATGGCCTGGTCGATGCTGCGATCGTCGGTGTAGACCCGCTGGAACACGAAGCCCTGGGGCGGGTTGACCTGGTGGTAGTAGGTTTCTTCCAGAAAGCTCTGGTGCGGCAGGTCATCAAGGTCGTGCTTGTGCGGCGGGTAGCTCGACGAATGCCCGGACGGCGTGCGCACTTCCACCACCAGCAGCGAATGCGCCGGCTCGCTGTCGGGCAGGATGTCGCACACGTAGCGGGTGTTGGCGCCCTTGCCACGCACGCTGCGCTTGCACTGCTCCGGGCGGATCAGGCGCGGGGTGTAACCGCTCGCACCGGGCGCGGCGCAGACTGCGATCTGCACGTCACTCAAGGCGCTGACCTGGGCCTGAGTGCCCGGCGGCAGGTAGGCGGCGAACGGGGATTTGTCTTCAAATACCGATTGACGATCCCCCAGGTTCTGCCAGTCGAAGCCCTCGCCTTCGATATTCACCCGGCCGCTGAGCAGCACCAGGCACAGCTCTTTATCACCGGCGCTGACCGGCAGGGTTTCGCCCAGGCTCAGGCGATAAGCGCTAAAACCCACATACTCCAGGCGCCCGGCTTCCAGGGCGACCATGGTTTGCCCACGTTTATTGCTCTTGACCAGCAAGCTCATGGTTAAGTCCTCTCGTTGAGCAGCGCACGCAAGGTGTCATAGCCCTTTTTTGCATAGATGTAGCTGGGCGCCACGGCCGGGTCCTGCTCGGCCTCGACCACCAGCCAGCCCGCGTAGTTGGCGGCCAGCAGCACATCGAGCAATTCGGCAAAGTTAATATCGCCATCGCCGGGGACGGTGAAGGTGCCGTTGACGATGCAGTCGGGAAAGCTCCACATCTGGTTGCGCGCCAGTTGCACCACGGGTTTGCGCACGTCCTTGAAATGCACATGGCAGATGCGCGCGATGTGTTTGCGCAGCACCTCAAGGGGTTCGCCGCCGCCCATGTAACAGTGGCCCGAATCGAACAGCAGGCCGACTTCCGGGCCGGTGCGTGCCATCAACTGATCGATATCCTCGGGCGATTCGACATAGGCGCCCATATGGTGGTGGTAAGCCAGGCGCACGCCCTGGGACAGGGTGAACCGCGCCAGTTCTGTGAGTTTGTCGGCGTAGGCCTGCCACGCCTGTTCACCGTGAAAACGCGGGCGTTCGATCAAACGGATGCGCGAGCCCTGGATCGAATCAGCCACTTCGCCATACACCAATACGCTCGCGCCGTTCTGTTTGAGCAACTCGACGTGGCCGGCGATGGCCTCGATTTCTTCAGCCACCGAACGCCGCGCCAGGCGGCTGGAATACCAGCCGGACACCAGCGCCAGGTCGTAGGGACGCAGTACGTCGCCGACACCTTTGGCGTCCTTGGGGAATTTGCCGTTGAGTTCAAAACCTTCGTAGCCGATTTCCTTGCCTTCGCTCAAGGCGGTGCTCAGCGGCGTTTCACCGCCGAGGGCCGGCAGGTCGTCGTTGCTCCAGGAGATCGGGTTGATGCCAATTCGGATTGCGGGCATGGCTGCACCTTTTATTGTTTTCAGGTATCACTGAGATCTGCTTCTGCTTTATGTGGGAGGGGGCTTGCTCCCGATAGCGGTGTGTCAGGCAACACTCCTGTAACTGAACTATCGCTATCGGGAGCAAGCCCCCTCCCACATCGGAATTGCATTGCATATTTGGAACTGTGATCAGCTTCGGGCGCTGCGCCAAGCGTTGATGAGCTGTTCGAAGGTAGCCTGTACCTGCTGAATCAGGACTTCATCATCGATCTCCCCCGCCATCCACGCGCGGCTCGGTTCCTGGAAGATCGTGCGGCCCACGGCAAACCCTCGGCAGGTCGTGCTGCGGCTGGCTTGCCGGAAGCCTTCGGCGAGGCATTCGGCCGAGGCGTTCAGGCCCAACAGCACCACACCCCGGCAGTACGGGTCACGTTCTTCGATCAGTTCATCGAGCTTTTTCCAGTCCTCGGCCGATTGCGCCTCGATCTTCCACCACGCCGGGTAGATGCCCAGGTTGTACAGGCGCTTGAGGCTGCGGTAGAGCACGTCGGGATAGGTCGAGGGGTGATCCTTGGGCGGGATGACCTCCAGCAGCAGTTCATGCCCGCTGACAATCGACGCCTCGTACACCGCCTTGAGCTGCGCTTCCTGTTCCAGGCGCAGCAGCGGCGCGTCGTCGGGATGAAATTGCACCAGGCACTTGATGATCTGTTCCTGAGGCCAGGCGATCAGGTTGCTGCCGATGGAGCGGCCATGCTCGAACGCCAAGGGCCGCGAGTTCTGCACTTCCACCGGGCGGGCGATCCACCAGCCCCGGCCGCTGGCCGCATTGAGCGCGTCCTGGCCGAAGCGCTGGTCGGCGAGCAGGCCGACGTCGGCTTCAATGCCCTGATCAGCCAGTTTTTTCTCGACGCGTTCGATGGCCTGAATAAACAGTTGCTTGGCATCACTGATGCGCGCCAGATCCTGGCCGCCGCGTTGAGCCAGATCCACCAGCTGCCAGCGGTGGTCGAAGGCGAACACGAACAGTTGCTTCCAGGTTTTGCGCGGCACACTGACGCGATGCAGGCGTTGCAGGGTCGCGTCCTGGTCCGGCCGGGTAATTGGCACCGGGCTGTTGAACAGGTATTCCAACTCGACAGGTGTGGGCATGGCTGGCGCGCAGGCGTGGCGCGACACCACCAGGCCGCCGCAGGCATTGGCCAACTGGCTGCAACGCTCATCGGTTGCGTCGTTGAGCCACCCACTGAGGAAGCCCGACATAAACGCATCGCCGGCGCCCAACACATTGAGCACTTCCACGCGCACGCCGGGGTAGATCGCCCCGTCCTCCAGGCGCTCCGGGATAGCGCCATGGATCACCGTGCAGCCCTGTGGGCCGAGCTTGACCACCAGGGTCGCGGACGTCAGTTCACGCACTTTGCGCAGTGCGGTGAGCAAGTCTTGACTGCCGCCGGCGATCAGGAATTCTTCTTCGGTGCCGACGATCAGGTCGAAGCGCGGCAGGATCTTCTGTACATGCTCGCTGACCTGCTGGTCGGCGACGAAACGGGTCTCGCCATCAGCCTTGCCGGCCAAGCCCCACAATACCGGGCGGTAATCGATGTCGAGCACGCGCTTGACGTTGTGCCGGGCCGCGTAATCCAGCGCCTGAATGCTGGCCTTGTACACGCCATCGGTAGAGAAATGCGTGCCGGTGATCAGCAGCGCCTTGCTGGAGGCAATGAAGGCTTCGCTGATGTCTTCGGCGCGCAGGGCCATGTCGGCGCAGTTTTCGCGGTAGAACACCAAGGGGAAGGTTTCACGGTCCTTGAGGCCAAGCAGCACCAGGGCGGTGAGGCGTTCCGGGTCGACTTTGACCGCGCTGACGTCGCAGCCTTCACGGGCCAGGGATTCCAGGAGGAAGCGGCCCATGTGGTCGTC
The DNA here is from genome assembly GCF_003852235.1 of Pseudomonas sp. R4-35-07. Classification (NCBI taxonomy): domain Bacteria; kingdom Pseudomonadati; phylum Pseudomonadota; class Gammaproteobacteria; order Pseudomonadales; family Pseudomonadaceae; genus Pseudomonas; species Pseudomonas sp. R4-35-07. The sequence goes on along the minus strand of NZ_CP027732.1, from coordinate 2,795,214 downwards.
GCCCACGCGGCTGAGCATGGCCGACTTGAGCCCCAGCCGTGCCGTGCCGAAGGCGATATTGGCGGAGGAACCGCCGAGGTACTTGGCGAAACTGGACACGTCCTCAAGCCGCGCCCCCACTTGCTGCGCATAGAGGTCGACGCCCAGGCGTCCGAGGCAAATCAGATCCAATTGACGCCCACTGGCAAAACGAGTCTGGCCCATGCTGGCTCCTTTTATTTTTATCAGCCTGCGTTGTGCCGCCGTGGCGACGGCAAACGCTCTTGGTGGGAGCAGACTAGAACGTCCGGCGGCCGCAATCAATATTTATTCCATAATTATTTTTAGTGGAATATTTTTTCCAATACGTCAGCATAATGCTGCGGCAGCCGTCGTGCATCGTTTCAGCAGCCCAGGCGGGCCGTGATGCCGAGGTATTTTTTTGCGCCTACCCTGTAGACTTGCGCCACCCATCAGCGCACCAGACGAACACGCCAGAAGGATTGCCCATGTCCCGCACCGATCCCGAGACCCACCTGGAAGATACGATCGCCAGCCCTCCGATCAATGCCGAACGCCTGTTGCAGCTGATCACCGACGAATACGAAAGCCTGCCGCGCCAACTCAAGCGCATCGCCAGCTACATGAGCCAGCAGAGCGACCGGATCATGGTCGACCGTATCAGCGACATCGCCCGTGAATGCGAAGTGCATCCGTCGGCCATCGTGCGCTTCTCCCAGCGGTTTGGTTTCAGCGGGTTCAGTGAGATGCAGGCGCTGTTTCGCGAGGCGTACACCCACAAGACCACGCCGGTGCAGAACTACCAGCAACGCATCCGCAGCATGATCGCCAACAAGTCGCAGAAGGCCAGCGGCGGCGACCTGGCGCGTGAATGCGTCAACGCGACGCTGTCGGGCATCGAGCGCCTGGGGATGGAGCTCGACGACGTGGCCTTCGACAAGGCCGTGGACCTGGTGGTCAATGCCGACAATATCTATGTGGTCGGTGTGCGCCGCTCATTCGCGGTGGCCGATTACCTGGTCTACAACCTGCAGCACACCAACAAGCGCATCCACCTGATCTCGGGCCTGGGCGGCAGTTACCGCGAACAGATGCGCAGCGTGCGCGCCAATGACCTGGTGATCGCCATCAGCTTCACGCCCTACGGCAAAGAGACCCAACACTGCCTGCGCATCGCCCAGCATCACCAGGCCAAAACGCTGATCATCACCGACAGCAACCTGTCGCCCCTGGCCAAGCGGGCAAATGCAGTGTTGTTGGTCAATGAAGGTTCATCGTTCGCCTTCCGCTCTTTGAGCGCGACGTTGTGCCTGTGCCAGGCATTGTTCATTGCGGTGGCGTATCGCTTGGAACTGAAGGTGGATGAGATTCACGAGCAGGTAGGGTTCGACGACTGAAGCGGGCTCACCGCAAACCAAATGTGGGAGGGGGCTTGCTCCCGATGGAGGTGTGTCAGTCGCTTGCAGCATCGACTGTTCCACCGCCATCGGGAGCAAGCCCCCTCCCACATGGGACCGAGTACTGCTCGGGTTTAGTGCATGAAAATTGCGATCAGGATGATCAACGGAATTGGAATGCCGAGGAACCACAGCAGTAATGAGCGCATCATGTTCTCCTTGAATTAACGAACGTAGGTTTCGGTTTCGACGTACACCACAGCATCGCGGCGGCGACCGCCGAAGGTGGCGGCGAAGCTGGCGAAGAACGCGCCGATCAGCAGGGCAACGAAGGTCCACAGCGACGTGTAGGCAGCCACTTTGGCGGCTGTATCAGCGGCTTGCTTGGCTTTGACCTTGGCATCTTCGATGGCTTTGCGGGCATCGCCATACACTTTGTCGATACGCGCTTCGGCATCGGCCTGGCTGAGGTTGGTGCGCTGGCTGATCAACTGGGCCAGGTAGGTACGGTCTTCCGGCGCCAGTTGGCCATCATTGCTCAGGGTGCGAGCGAAGATGCGACCGACCACGGCATGTGCGGCGTCATCGCTGACAGCTGCAGGGCGATCGTCGCGGAACAGGCTGTCGACGTAGTAGCCGAAATCACCGCTGTGCGCGCCTTTTGCTGCGTTGCCGGCGGCTTGAGTCATGCTGCTGGCGGCACCCGAGGCAACACTGGCACCGGCTTTCACGCCGCCACTGACCACACTGCTGACCGAACCGACCACCAGCATCGCGGTAATCAGCGTCGCAACTGCCCAGGCCAGGAAACCATGGGCGGTGTCGCGAAAGTACACTTCATCGCCATGCATGTTGGCCCACTTCACGCGCAACCGGCCGGCAATGTAACCGCCCAGGCCCGACGCGACGATTTGGGTGAAAGCCAGCCAGACAATCGTGGAAATGCCAAGCCCCCTGGCGCTCATGCCGCTGTCGGCCCACGGCGATACCGCCGAAAAGCCCAGGCCGAAGCCCAGCAGCACCAGGATCAGGGACAGCGCAGCCGCCGCAGCGGCACCAGCAAAAATCGCCCCCCAGGAAACCCCGGAGAGCGCGCTCGACTCTTGCAGCGTGGATGAGGATGTGATCATTGTTGTTTTGCTCCAGGCATGAAAAATAGTGTTACAAGTCTCAAAAAGGACAGTGCAGGCAGCGTGCCAGCGTAAACAAAAAATAAAATCCTTATATTTCAGCAAGTTAACTAAATTGAACTTCCTAAAGTCATGCAAGTTGCAAGAATTGCCGATAGAGAGCGGGCGTTATGCATTCCCTGTGGGAAGGGGCTTGCTCCCGATAGCGGTGTATCAGTTAAGCATTGACAGAATGACCCACCGCTATCGGGAGCAAGCCCCCTCCCACACTGAATTGGGCAAGGCTTGGAAGTACCGGTTTCGCGTAGATGAAGTTTTATTTAGGAAACATTCAGCAACTTCTTGGCAAAATGTCCGCACTTCTAGTGTGAACGCTCACCAGGTAATCCTATGACCCGCATTTTGACCATCGAGGATGACGCCGTAACGGCCCGCGAGATCGTCGCCGAGCTGAGTAGCCATGGACTGGACGTAGACTGGGTGGACAATGGCCGCGAAGGCCTGGTCCGTGCCGTGAGTGGTGATTACGATCTGATCACCCTCGACCGCATGTTGCCCGAACTGGATGGCCTGGCCATCGTCACCACCCTGCGCACCATCGGGGTGTCGACGCCGATCCTGATGATCAGCGCCCTCTCCGATGTCGACGAACGCGTGCGCGGCCTGCGCGCCGGCGGCGATGACTACCTGACCAAGCCCTTTGCGTCCGATGAAATGGCCGCCCGCGTCGAGGTACTGCTGCGGCGTAAAAGCACGGTCAAGGAATTCGAAACCGCGCTGCGCGTGGCCGACCTCGAATTGAACCTGATCAGCCGCGAAGCCAGCCGCGCCGAGCAGCCGCTGAGCCTGCTGCCCACCGAGTACAAGTTGCTGGAATTTCTGATGCGCAACACCGGGCAGATCCTGTCGCGGATGATGATCTTCGAGGAAGTCTGGGGCTATCACTTCGACCCCGGCACCAACCTGATCGATGTGCATATCGGTCGCCTGCGCAAAAAAATCGACCCACCGGGCCTGCCGCCGCTGATCCGCACGGTACGAGGCTCGGGCTATGTCATTGCTGAACCCCTCTAAGGGCTGGCGCTCTTCCAGCAGCCGCTTGCTGGCGCTGTACAGTTCGCTGTTCGTGGCGTGGAGCTGCATCCTCATGGGGGTGCTGTATTACGAGGTGTCGGGGTATCTCAGTGACCTGTCGCGCCATTCGCTGATGCAGCGCCAGCATTTGTTCCAGCATTTCGACGGGGAAGAACTGGTCGACGCACTGACCACCAGCATGACTTTCGACATGAAGGGCGTGGATGCCTATGGCCTGTTCGACGAGCAGTTTTGTCCCTTGAGCGGGCCGATCCGCGCAGTACCGCCCGACCTGCCCCTGGATGGCAAGATCCACGCCCTGGCCAACTGCGTCGACTCCGATGACCCGAAACTGCCCAAGGACAGCTGCGACGCCGTGGCCACCCACACCGAAGACGGCCGTTGGCTGGTGCTGGTGCGCGCCAACGGTTCGTTGTTCGGGGTGACCCGGATCATCTGGCATGCCCTGCTGTGGGCCGTGTCATTGACCATCATCCCCGGCGCCGCCGGCTGGCACCTGCTGCGCCGGCGTCCGCTGCGCCGCATTCGCGGGATCCAGGCCAGCGCCGAAGCCATCGTCGCCGGCGACTTGACGCACCGCCTGCCGCTCTCCGACCGGCGCGACGAGCTGGACATGCTCGCGGCCATCGTCAACGCCATGCTCGACCGCATCGAAAAGCTGATGAACGAGGTCAAGGGCGTGTGCGACAACATCGCCCACGATTTGCGCACCCCGCTGACGCGCCTGCGCGCGCAGCTATACCGCATCAAGCAGCAAGCGGAGGAAGACTCGGCCCATGCGGTGAAACTCGATGACGCGATTGCCGAAACCGACACGCTGATGGCGCGTTTTCGTGGATTACTGCGCATTTCCGAACTGGAAGACCACCAGCGTCGTTCAGGCTTTTTGCTGATGGACCCGCTGCCGCTGTTACGCGAACTGCACGACTTCTACCTGCCCCTGGCAGAAGAAGGTGAGTTGGAACTGGTGCTGCAGACCCCGGACTCACTGCCCTGGATTACCGGCGACCGCGCCCTGTTGTTCGAGGCCCTGGCCAACCTGCTGAGCAATTCGATCAAGTTCACCCCGCCCCAAGGCAAGGTAATCCTGCGCGCGGTCAATGACCTGGGCAGCACGCGGATCGACGTCCTCGACTCCGGGCCGGGCATTCCGGCCGCCGAACGCGCTTCGGTGTTCCAGCGCTTTTACCGGGTCGATGAAAGTGATCAGCAAGGCGGTTTCGGCCTGGGCCTGTCGATTGTCGCGGCGATCATCAACCTGCACGGTTTCAAGCTGGAAGTCGGCACCAGCGAACTGGGCGGCGCACGGCTTGTGCTGGAATGCCGTCAGCAACTGATGCCGGAATAATTAACTGAATGAACACAGATCCAAATGTGGGAGGGGGCTTGCTCCCGATGAGGGTGTGTCAGCTACAGATAAACTGACTGACATACCGCAATCGGGAGCAAGCCCCCTCCCACACTAGCCTTTTCCACATTGCTACCAAGCCATTCTGTTCTACAGCACAGCCCCCATCGCCTTGATCAACACCGGGTCGCGCGCGTAAATATCCGGCGCGTACACCAGGCTGCCCTGGCGATCCACTTCCACCGTCCAATAGCCCAGCAGCACCGGTACCGGCGTGGCCAGCCTGAATTCATGGGTCACGCCGGTGGCCAGCAACTCGTCGGTGCGCGTGCGTTCGGCCGGGCTGACCAGCAGGTCGCGCAATAACAACGGTTGCTCAACGCGCACGCACCCCGAACTGAACGCCCGTGGCCCCTTGGTAAACAGCGGCTGGCTCGGCGTGTCGTGCAGGTACACCGAATACGGGTTGGGAAAGCGCATCACGATCTTGCCCAACGGGTTACGCGGCCCTGCCTCCTGGCGCAGCAGAATATTGCCAGGGTGAGCCCAGTCGATCTGCTCGGGTGCCAGCGGGTGCCCTTCGGCGTCGAGCACTTGCAGGTTCTGCTGGCGCAGATATTCCGGGTTGAGGCGGATGGCCGGCAGCTTGTCCTCGCGCATGATGGTGGGTGGAATGGTCCACGTGGGGTTGAGGGTCAACCGCGTGATACGCGACTTGAGCAACGGCGTCTGGCGCTCGGCGCGGCCCACTTGCAGGCGGGTTTGCCACACTGGAATACCGCTCTGGTACACGCTCAATTGCGCGGCTGCGACGTTGACCACCACGCCTTCGGGCTCCAGGTCCTGGGCCAGCCAGCGGAACCGCTCGAGATTGATGCGCAACTGGTCGCGGCGCATCGCCGGGCTGATATTCAGTTCAGCCACGGTGCCGGCGCCGATCACCCCGTCGGACTGCAAGGAATGGCTGAGCTGGAAGGCCTTGACCGCAGCGACCAACTCGGCGCGGTACTGCTTGGCGCTGCCCTTGGGTTCCTGGGTCAGGTAACCGCCGCTGTAGAGCCGACGCGCCAGTTCCGGCACCCGTGGGTCTTCCATGCCGGGGCGCAACAGCGGCCCGTCGCCGACCGCCTCCCAATGCGGCAACGGCTGCTGGCGCACGCTGGAATAGGCATTACGCAAGCTGCGATACAAATCCGCGCTGGGCCGCGCCTGGTCGAACGCCTGGGCCATGTCCTGCAGGCCGGTGGCGGCGAAGGCAAGCAACGCGGTGTTTGGATCGACGGCCGGCGGCTGGGCGTGCCACAGCGGTTCGAAGCGCGACTGCTGCAGGCGCCCGTAATGCAGGTCCTGCAGGGCTTGCAGGTACTGCTGGCTGACTGCGATATCGCTGCACAGCACATTGGCCGTGGCATCTGCGGTGGGCAAGCTATAGTGGGTGGGGTCCAGGCCATCGTCGGCCAGCATCAGCAGTTGGCTGTGCAAGGCTTGCCGGCGCGCGTCATCCGACCACAGCGGCGTGTCGCCCTGCTGCTGGTAAAAGGCTTGCAGACGCAATTGCGCGGTAGCATCGATATGCGGCGCGAGCTGCGGGCAGACACTGGGCAACTGCGCCAGCGCCTGTTGCAGCGGCGCCAGGTCAACCGGTGCAGGCGTCGTGACCGGCAGTGGTTCCAGCGGCAGCGTTTCGGCTGTGGCGACCAGTGGTGTAACGAGCAGGCAAATGCTCAAGTAACATGCGTGTTTTTTGAACAATTGCTTAGCTCCACTCCACAGCGGGAGAATCGACTGTAGATGCTGACTTTTATCCGCCGGCTCGGCATCACCAAGCTGGGCTTGATCACCGGGAGCCTGGCGTTACTGAGCAATGTTGCGCTCGCCGCCAATGGCCCCCCTCCTTCTTTGTATAGCAGCCTGGCGCGCTCGGCTCCAGAACTCAATCCCATCGTGCTCAAAAGCGCCTTGAACGCGGTGCAGTGCGCGGTCAGTAACGGTGAGGAACGTTCCGATCGCCTGGCAGTGATTGACTACTCCCAGCCCTCGACCGCCCGTCGGCTGTGGATCTTCGATCTGCGCAAAAAGACTTTGGTCCTGCGCGACCTGGTGGCCCACGGTGCCAAATCCGGTGAAAACTTCGCCACCGCGTTCTCCAATCTCGAAGGCAGCCACCAGTCCAGCCTGGGCCTGTTCCGCACCCAGGAAAGTTACCTCGGCACCCACGGCTACTCGCTGCGCATGGACGGCCTGGAGCCCGGTTTCAATGACCTGGCCCGCGACCGCGCCATTGTGATTCATGCCGCCGACTACGTCAGCCCGTTGTGGAGCAAGCGCGAAGGCCGTATCGGCCGCAGCCAGGGCTGCCCGGCGGTGCGCCCGCAAGTCGCGCGCCAAGTGGTGGACAAGCTCAAGGACGGGCAGTTCATGTTCTCCTGGTACCCCGACCAACGCTGGTTGAAGTCTTCGACCTATCTCAATTGCAAACCCCAACAGGTGGCGAGTAGTCGTACAATCCGTGGCGGATAGCCTGTCCCCACAGATAAAAGAGAGCGTCGCATGCTTCTACATAAATCCACCTGGATCGAGATCGGGCAGTTTCTGGAGCGCAGCCGCACGGTGGTGATCCCCATCGGCTCCAACGAACAACACGGCCCCACCGGCCTGCTGGGTACCGACTGGATGTGCCCGGAAATCATCGCCGTCGAGGCGCAGAAGAACGCCGACATCCTGGTCGGCCCCACCTTCAATATCGGCATGGCCCAGCACCACCTGGGCTTTCCCGGCACCATCTCGTTGCGCCCCTCCACCTTTATCGCCGCGATCGGCGACTGGGTGCGCTCGCTGGCCGGGCATGGTTTCGACAAGATCCTGTTCCTGAACGGCCACGGCGGCAATATTGCCACTATCGAAGCGGCGTTTTCCGAGCTCTATGCCGAAGCCAGCTATGCCCGCCGCCCGGCCGGCTTCGCGCTGAAACTGGTCAACTGGTGGGATTTGGAGGGCGTCACCGACCTGGCGCAGCGCCAGTTCCCGGTGGGCCATGGCAGCCACGCGACACCGTCGGAGATCGCCGTGACGCAATGGGCCTACCCGGACTCGATCAAGTCAGCCGATTACTCGCCGAAAATCGCCAACACCGGCCCGATCCGCGAAGCACTGGACTTCCGCGCCCGCTTCCCCGACGGGCGCATGGGCTCGGACCCGGCATTGGCGACGGTGGAAAAAGGCGGTGAATTGGTTGCGTTGGCGGCGCAAGGGCTGGTCAAGGCGGTGAACAGCTTCAGCCACGAAGCAAAGCCCTGAATCGAACGCCATCCAAATGTGGGAGGGGGCTTGCTCCCGATAGCGGTGGGTCAGCTACAGTTTTGCTGACTGACACACCGCCATCGGGAGCAAGCCCCCTCCCACATTGTGGTCAGCGTGATCCGGGGATTACTGGCAATCCTGCGCCGCCTGCTCGAGCCGCGACGGCTTGAGTGCCGAAGCCAGGGGCTTGCGCTCATACAGGAACACCTTGGTGCCGTCCTGGGATTTGTAGGCTTCCAGCACATCATCGGCCGCGATCTTGCTGGTCAACAGCACCTTGGCGTGGCGTGAGTTCTGGGTCACGGTCGAGGTGATGCCGTGCTTTTCAAGCTTGGGCAAGACGCATTGCACATAGCCTTCAGGGGTCTTGGTGGTTTGCAGGGTCAGCGAGGGGGCATTGGGCGCCGTGATACAACCGGTCAGCAGCAGGGAAGCAAAGGCCAGGGCCGGGGCGAAAAAAGAGCGCATAAACATTCCTGAAAATAACAGATAGGTTTGCATCGGCCCGCGTATCAACCGGCGCGGACCAAGGCTTTTAGCGACGCATCGAACTGCTTCAAGGCATCTTGTTGTACATCTCGCTGCTGCTCGATCTGCGCGGCGATCTCAAGTGCTGACTTGTCATGCACCCACACCGACGGCACCTGCTTATCCACCGAGCCTTCGGCCTTGGCGATGTATTGCAGGTCGGCGTCATAGAACCGCGCGGTAAAGCGCGCCTCGACCACGTCATTACGCGGTGTCAGCAGCTGGCTATGGGTATCGAGCACCACCACCACGTCCGGATGCGCCTGCACCAAGTCATCCAGGCTGGCATAGACCGTGACCGAGACAAATGTGCCTTGCAGCGAGTGCATCAGCCAGTCGATAGCCAGTTCCGGATCGGAACTGTTGACGAACGCCTCGCGAATGCGTGCATCCAGGGCATTCTTGGCGCCATTGAGCGCCATGGCGTGGTAGCGCTCGAGGTAGCTGAGGTTGTCGCGCGTGTTTTCGCTGTACAACACCCCCACCGACTGCGCGCGCTGCAGGGAGTCTACGCTAGCAACGAGTGGCAGCAAATGGCCTGTACGCAGCTCATCGGCAATCGCCGGGTTGGCCAGCACCGCAGTGCCGAGCATCAGGGTCATCAAAGCCAGCTGGATTATTGTCCTCATCGCGCAGTTCCTTGAGCAGCGTTTCGATGAGCGGATTCTGCGCCTTTGCCATAAAAACAGAACTTGTGATCCTTGATGGTGACTATCATTTGAACCGATAGTGTCAGGCAGCCCAGCCCCATAAAACCTATAAGGACCACGCCATGAAGCCTCACCAGAAAACCTTCGACCGCATCCGCGAAGCCGTATTGCCGGAGTTTCGCGAGCGGGTCGCCGATTACCTGGTCGAATATGAAAGTGTGCTGCTGAACGAGGCCAGTGGCGCCGACGAGCAAGCTTCCAGTGCCCAACAGCTGCGTGGCTACCTGCGCGGTTTGAATACCACGCGCGTGCTGGGCATGGCGGACTGGGAAGACCTGGACCGGCGCGTCGCGCAAATCAACGAAAGCGCTACACCCCAAGGCGTGGCTGGTTGACCCACGCCTGCACCGACGGCCTTTGCCACTGACGCCGCGCGTACGCCACCAACTCGGCGGGCACAGCGTCGCCGTTGAGGATCAGGCGATTGAGCATCAGCGCCAGGTCCACGTCGACGATCGACCAGCTGCCGAACAGGTAATCCGGGTTACCCGCCAGCAACCCCTGCGCCACGCTGATCAACTTGTCTGCCGCCGCGCCGGCCGGTGGCGACAAGGGCGGCATTTTCTGCGCGCAGAACACCACCAGCGTCGAACGCTCCTGGCGGATCGGCAGCAAGTCACTGCGCAGCCACGCTTGCACCTGCCGCGCCCTCGCCCGCTGCTGCAGGTCGACGGGGTAAACGCTCGTCTCGGGGTAGGCTTCGTCCAGGTATTCAGTGATTGCCGAGGATTCCGACAGGGAGAACTCGCCGTCCTCCAGCGTTGGCACCCGCTGGGTCAGTGACAACCGCGCGTAATCCGTAGCCTGATGCTCGCTTGCACCCAGGTCCACCGACACGGTTTCAAATGCCAGGCCTTTTTCCTGCAGCGCGACGAACACCGACAGGGCATAAGGGCTGGTAAACAGCGAATCAACGTAGAGGCGCAGCGCACGGTGGCTCATGGACGATCTCCTTGAAATGAGACCTAACGCTACGAGATCCGGGACGATAAAGACAATGCGCGGTTTTTATGGGGGCATTCCTGGCGGGAATAGTGCGGCCTGACCAAAAACTGATTAAGCGCATTGGAACCTGCACCTGCGCAACACGGCAAAGTAATGGATAATGTTATAGGATAACACCTCTTTTTCGCCCAGCCTTGTGAACGCCCCATGCCTGACGCTGTTGCACTACGCCCACGCCTGCTTTCCATCGACGCCCTGCGCGGCCTGGTGATCCTGTTCATGTTGCTCGACCATGTGCGCGAAACCTTTCTGCTGCACCGCCAGGTGGGCGACCCGATGAGCATCGACACGACCGAGCCTGCGCTGTTTTTCAGCCGTACCCTCGCCCATTTGTGCGCGCCGGTGTTTGTGCTGCTGACCGGTTTGTCGGCCTGGTTGTATGGCCAGAAATACCAGGGCCGGCGCGCGGTGTCGGCGTTTTTGTTCAAGCGGGGTCTGTTTCTGGTGGTGTTGGAGTTCACGCTGGTCAACTTCGCCTGGACCTTCCAGTTGCCGCCCAGTGTGATTTACCTGCAGGTGATCTGGGCGATTGGCGTGAGCATGCTCGCCCTCGCCGCGCTGCTGTGGTTACCGCGCCCGTTGCTGATCACCCTGGCGCTGGCGATCATCGCCGGGCATAACCTGCTCGATGGCGTGCACTTCGCGCCCGGATCGGCCCTGCAGGTTGCCTGGTCGATCCTGCATGAGCGCAGTTGGATCGAGGTGGCAGGCACCCTGCGCCTGCGCGTGACGTACCCGGTGCTGCCGTGGATCGGCGTGATCGCCCTGGGCTACGGCCTCGGCCCATGGTTTGCGAATGCCGCCCTGCCCGCCATGCGCCAGCGTTATTTGCTGCTGGCGGGTGCCGGTGCGTTGCTGGGTTTTGTGCTGTTGCGGGCGGCCAACGGCTATGGCGAAAAACCCTGGCAGGCCTATGACAGCGGCGTGCAGACATTGATGAGCTTTTTCAACATCACCAAATACCCGCCTTCGCTGTTGTTCCTGGCGCTGACGCTGGGCATCGGCCTGCTATTGCTGCTGGCATTCGAACGGGCCGGGCAGAAACGCTGGATCAGCATCCTTGCGGTCTTTGGCGCGGCGCCGATGTTCTTTTATCTGCTGCACCTGTATGTGCTCAAACTGTTGTATGTCGCTGCCGTCGCGTTGTTTGGGTTGAATCACGGCAATTACTTCGGTTTCGACAGCATGGGCGCTGTGTGGCTGGCGGCGTTCGCACTGCCCCTGGCGTTGTATCGGCCGGTGCGCTGGTTTGCCGGGCTTAAGGCGCGGCGCAGGGATATCACTTGGCTCAAATATCTTTGAGGCAATGACTCAGGGTCGTTGGAATTGGCGGCGTAGCACTTCGATTTGCTCACGGCGAACGCAACCCTGCAGATGATCATTGACCATCCCCATCGCCTGCATCAGCGCATACATCGTGGTCGGGCCGACAAAGGTCCAGCCACGCTTCTTCAGCGCCTTGGACAATCGCACCGAAGCCGGTGACGTCGGGTTGGCCGTCCAGTACGCCATATCCACCACCGCCGGGCGCTCCTCGGGGTCGGGCTCGAAAGACCACACCCAGCGCGCCAGGGAACCGGTCTCGCTGACCAGCTCACAGGCGCGGCGCGCATTGTTGATCGTGGACAGGATCTTCGCCCGGTTTCGCACGATACCGGGGTCGTTCATCAAGCGTTCGATCTGCACCTCGCCGTACTGCGCCACCTTGTGAAAATCAAAGCCGTCGAATGCCTGCCGAAACTGCTCGCGCTTGCGCAAGATGGTGATCCACGCCATACCCGCCTGAAAACCTTCCAGGCAAATCTTCTCGTACAACTGGATGTCATCCGCCACGGGCACGCCCCACTCGTGGTCGTGGTACTGCGGGTATTGCGGCGCGGCGTTGCGCCACGCGCAGTGGGTGCGCCCGGTTTCGTCCGTTGTCAGCCCTGATGGGTCCATTTATCACCTCGCATGCCGAGCGCGGATGATACGCAAAAAAATTTGCGCCCCGTCAACCGCTCAAGCATCGCGGTTGCAGGCGCACTGGTCAGACCGGCGCCCCCCAACCGACGAATATTTGCTTGTGGTTTGAAAAAAACCGGGCGTAGACTGGCCGCGCACTGGACTTACCGGTAAGACCACAACAATTAAGCCCTGGAACCACCAGGGCACCGAATAGAGATCCTTCCCATGCTCAGATGGTGCTCGCGTTCGATTTTCCTGCAAGTCGTGATTGGCCTGATGCTCGGCGTCATTTGCGGCCTGGCCCTTCCCGAATTCTCCTCGCAACTCAAACCCCTGGGTGATGGCTTTATCAAGCTGATCAAAATGCTGATCGGCCTGATCGTGTTCTGCGTAGTGGTCAGCGGCATTTCCGGCGCCGGCGACTTGAAGAAAGTCGGGCGCATCGGCTTGAAGTCAGTGATCTACTTTGAAGTGCTGACCACCGTCGCCCTGGTGCTCGGCCTGATCATGGCCTTCAGCACCGGCATCGGCAGCGGCGCGAATATTCATCTGGAGCAACTGTCCTCCGCCGGTCTGAATGAACTGGCCGACAAGGGCCAGCACATTCGCGGTACCAGCCAGTTCCTGATGGACCTGATTCCCAACTCGGTGATCGGTGCCTTTGCCGAGAATAACGTGCTGCAGGTGCTGTTGTTCTCCGTGTTGTTCGGCAGCGCGCTGAACCTGGTGGGTGAAGCGGCTTCCGGGATCTCGCGGCTGATCAACGAACTGAGCCATGTGATTTTTCGCATCATGGGCATGATCGTGCGCCTGGCGCCGATTGGCGTGTTCGGCGCCATCGCGTTCACCACCAGCACCTACGGCCTGGACTCCCTGCAACACCTGGGCAGCCTGGTGGGCCTGTTCTACCTGACCTGCTTTGCCTTCGTCGGGCTGATCCTGGGCCTGGTGATGCGCCTTTCCGGGCTGCGCATGCTGCCGCTGCTCAAGTACCTGCGCGAAGAACTGCTGATCGTGATGGGCACGGCTTCCTCCGACGCGGTGCTGCCGCAGATCATGCGCAAGCTGGAGCATCTGGGTATCGGCAGCTCCACCGTTGGCCTGGTGATTCCTACCGGCTACTCGTTCAACCTGGATGGTTTTTCGATCTACCTGACCCTGGCCATCGTGTTTATCGCCAACGCCACCGGCACCCCGCTGTCGATGACTGACTTGCTGACCATCCTGCTGGTCTCGTTGATCACCTCCAAGGGCGCCCACGGTATTCCGGGCTCGGCACTGGTGATTCTGGCGGCAACGCTTACGGCGATCCCGGCGATTCCGGTGGTCGGCCTGGTGCTGGTTCTGGCGGTGGACTGGTTCATGGGCATTGGCCGGGCCTTGACTAACCTGATAGGCAACTGCGTCGCTACCGTGGCGATTGCGCGCTGGGAAAAAGACATTGATATCCAGCGTGCCAACAAGGTGCTCGATGGCCAGCAGGGTTATGCGTTCCAGGCCAAGAAGCCGGTGGTGCCGGCGCATCAGGAGTTCTGAGGGCGACACAGGCCAATCTGGGAGGGATTTTGTGACTCACACACTGCTATCGGTGGCAAGCCCCCTCCCACATTTGTCCAGTGTCAGCCTGACAATTGTATTCGCAACATTAAGGAGATAACGACGTGATCAGCACCTCGACCGTCGTCAATTCAGTCGTAGAAAAACTGCGCGCGGCCCTGGCGCGGGGTCAGTGGCGGCGTGGGGAAATGCTGCCCGGCCAGCGTGAACTGGCCGAGCAGATGGGCATCAGCCGCCCGAGCCTGCGTGAAGCGGTGATTGTGCTGGAGACTCTCGGCCTGGTGCGCTCCATGCCCGGCAAAGGCGTGGTGGTGCTGGAAACCAGCATCAGTGAACCGCAGTCGAGCGACGCGGTGGCCGACGCCAGCCTGGAAGACATCCTGCAACTGCGCTACACCCTCGAGCCCTTCATCGTCGGCCTGGTCGCCCAGTCCATCAGCAGCAAGGAAATCGGCCAACTGCGCCTGACCCTGATGGACATGCGCGAAGCCCTCGATGCCGACGATGCCGAAGCCGGCATGAACGCCTATATCGGCTTTCACGAAGAACTGTTCGCCCTGACCTCCAACCCGATTTTCCAGAACGTGGTGCAACAAACCAGCAACGCGCTCAAGCAAAGCGCCCAGGTGCTGCGCAATTCCCCTGAACACCTGGCCGAGCGCCTGCGCGAGAACGAGGCGGTGGTGCGAGCCATCCGTAACAAGAACAGCGCCCTGGCCAGTGCCGAAATGCGTCGGCACATCCTGCAGGAAGGCCTGCGCATGGGCATTCGCTTGAACATCCCGGACGACCATCTGGGCAGTTGATACTCTGGAGACCGGCCATGAACGCTCACGCGCTGCAACGCGACCCCCTCCTCCCCGCACTGCACCTGGTGGCGGGCAAAAAGCCCTCGGTGGATGACATCTATCCACGCCTGTTCGATGCGATCCTTGAGCAGCGCATCGCCCCGGCCAGCCGCTTTACCGAAGAAAGCCTGGGTGAAACCTTTGGGGTGAGCCGCAGTGTGATTCGTCGGGTGCTGGCCAAACTGTCCCACCAGCAAGTGATCATCCTGCGCCCCAACCACCGCGCCCAGGTGGCGGCGCCGGACGCGCACCAGACGCGGCAGATCCTCGAAGCGCGGCGCCTGACTGAAATTACTGTGGTGCAACTGGTGTGCGCCCAGGCCACCGGTGCACAGCTACGTCAGTTGCGGGAATTGATCAGCCGCGAACGCGACTGCATCGAGCGTGACCAGCGCGGGCCGGCGCTGCGTTTGTCGGGGGAGTTTCACCTGTTGTTGGCCGCCATCGCAGGCAATGGCCCGCTGGCCCAGTTCCTCAACAGCCTGGTGCCGTTGACGTCGTTGGTGATTGCCCAATATGAAGCGAAAGCCTGCACGTATTGCGCGTGGCAGGAGCATGTGGCGATTGTGGATGCGATCGAGCAGCGCGACATAAACGCTGCGGTGGGCTTGATGACCCAGCACCTGGATCACCTGGAAAGCAAACTACTCAAACACCCTTGAGCTGATCGTTCCCTCGCTCTGCGTGGGAATGCCGCTGGGGACGCTCCGCGTCCCGACTGAGAGCGGGCGACGCGGAGCGTCACGGGAGGCATTCCCACGCAGAGCGTGGGAACGATCAGTGTGGGAGGGAGCAAGCCCCCTTCCACATGGGTACTACGAACGCATCACGCCGGCTGCAACACCGATTGACCGCTCAACGCCAGGTCCAGCAACTCACGGTTGGCCACCGCATACATGGCGTAGTCCGTGCCAACCGCTGCACGAATTTCCACCATCATTGCGCGCCAGCGATCAGCCATGTCGTGGTGCTGCTCAAGCCACAGGGCCACGCGGGCTTCCATGTCTTGTGGCGCGTCGGCCATTTGCAGTACCGAAATGGTGATCGCCCGTTGCTGCCAGTCCACGTCGTCGCGGAAGGCTTCGCGGGCCTGGGCCTGCCAGTTGTTGGCCACCGGCAGGTCGCTGATCTGCTGCAGGTACCACGGCAGGTCCAGGGCGCTGCCGACGGCGAAGTAGGCCTTGGCCACTTCGGCGGCGTCATGCCCGGTCACGTCGGCGGCTTCGATGATCGGCAGCAGGGTGTACAGGTGGGTCGTGCCTGCAACCATGCGCGCCAACAACTCCGGAACGCCGGCCTGGGTGTAGGCCTGGTAACGGTTCTGCCAGCCTTCACGGGTCGGGCCTTCCAGCAGTTCGTCAAGCTTGAGGCCCAGCGCCGCCAGGTGCGGACCGAAATGCGCGGTATCACGCCCGGCGTCCTGCTCGTTGCGACGGCTGCGCAGGAACCAGCGCGTGGCGCGACGGCCCAGGCGCATCAGCTCATCCATCAGCTCCAGTTGCACATCGGCGGACACCTGGTGATCCAGGGCTTCGATCTGACGGAACCAGTGCGGAAGGTGGAAGATGTCGCGCACGATCACATAGGCGCCAGCCACGTTCGCCGGGCTCATGCCGGTCGACTCTTTGAGCCGTTGAACGAAGGTGATGCCCATGTGGTTGACCAGGTCGTTGGCGATCTGGGTGCTGACGATCTCGCGCTTGAGGCGGTGACGACGCATGGCCTCGGAGAACTTGGCCACCAGGCTCGGCGGGAACGCGGTCTCCATGTCACGGGTCAGGTATTCGTCATCCGGTACCTGGGACTTGAGCAGCGCTTCCTTGAGATCGATCTTGCTGTAGGAAATCAACACCGACAGCTCTGGACGCGTCAGGCCCTTGCCCTCCGCGGCGCGCTCGGCAAGCTGCTCCTCGGTCGGCAGGTACTCGATGGCGCGGTCCAGCTTGCCACGGGCTTCCAGGTCGCTCATCAGGCGCTTGTACTCGGCGGCACGCTCGTAAGCCTTGCGTGCGGCCAGGGACAGGGCCTGGGTCTGCTTGTAGTTGTTGCCCAACACCAGGCTGCCGACTTCGTCGGTCATGCTCGCCAGCAACTGGTTGCGTTGCTTGTCGGTCATGTCGCCGGCCTGCACCACTTCGTTGAGCAGGATCTTGATGTTCACTTCGTGGTCGGAGCAGTCCACACCACCGGCGTTGTCGATGAAGTCGGTGTTGGAGCCGCCGCCATTGAGGCCGAACTCCACACGGCCCAGCTGGGTCATGCCCAGGTTACCGCCCTCGCCCACCACTTTGCAGCGCAACTCGTTGCCGTTGACGCGCAGCGCATCGTTGGCCTTGTCGCCCACATCCGCGTGGCTTTCGGTGCTGGCCTTGACGTAGGTACCGATACCGCCGTTCCACAACAGGTCCACCGGTGCCTTGAGCAAGGCGTTGAGCAGTTCGGTCGGGGTCAGCTTGTCGGCCTTGATGTCAAAGCGTTCTTTCATCTGTGGCGAGATGGCAATGCTCTTCGCGCTGCGCGAGAAGATACCGCCGCCTTCGGACATGATGCTGGTGTCGTAGTCGGTCCAGGCCGAACGCGGCAGTTCGAACAGGCGCTGGCGCTCGACGAAGCTGGTTGCGGGATTCGGGTTCGGGTCGATGAAAATGTGCAGGTGGTTGAAGGCCGCGACCAGTTGCAGCTTGTCGGACATCAGCAAGCCGTTACCGAACACGTCGCCGGCCATGTCGCCGACGCCCACCACGGTGATGCTGTCTTCCTGCACATTGATGCCGCGCTCACGGAAGTGACGCTGCACGCCGACCCACGCGCCCTTGGCGGTGATGCCCATTTTCTTGTGGTCGTAACCGGCCGAACCGCCGGAGGCGAACGCGTCACCGAGCCAGAAGCCGTAGTCGATGGCGATGCCGTTGGCGATGTCGGAGAAGGTCGCAGTGCCCTTGTCCGCCGCCACCACCAGGTACGGGTCATCGTCGTCATGGCGCACAACATTGGCCGGCGGTACCAGGGCGCCGTCTTTCAAGTTGTCGGTGATGTCCAACAGGCCGGAAATGAAGATGCGGTAGCAGGCGATGCCCTCGGCCGCGATCTCGTCACGGCTGCCGCCCAACGGCAGGCGGCGCGGCAGGAAGCCGCCCTTGGCGCCCACCGGCACGATCACCGAGTTCTTCACTTGCTGGGCTTTTACCAGGCCGAGCACTTCGGTACGGAAGTCTTCTTCACGGTCGGACCAGCGCAGGCCGCCACGGGCCACGTTGCCAAAGCGCAGGTGCACGCCTTCGACGCGTGGCGAGTAGACGAAGATTTCAAACTTCGGCACCGGCTTGGGCAGCTCGGGGATTGCATGGGGGTTGAACTTGAAGCTGAAGTACGACTTGTTCTGGCCGTTGGCGTCAGACTGGTAGAAGTTGGTACGCAGGGTGGCCTTGATCAGGTCCAGGTAGCGACGCAGGATGCGGTCTTCGTTGAGCACCTGAACGTCGTCCAGGGCGCTGAGGATCGCTTGTTCCAGGCGTTGCTGCTTGTCTTCCAGGTCATCGGCGGTGAGCTTGCGCGCCAGGTAGAAGCGGGTCTTGAACAACCGGGTCAACTCGCGGGCGATGTCGGTGTGGTTGTTCAGGGTACTGGCGATGTAGCCGAGGTCGAAGCCCAGGCGGATCTGCTTCAGATAACGGGCGTAAGCGCGCAGCAGCGCCACGTCACGCCATGGCAGGCCGGCGGTGAGCACCAGGCGGTTGAACGCATCGTTCTCGGCATCGCCGTGGACGATATGCACGAACGCGTCCTGCAGGGTGTCGTTGAGCTGCTGGATATCCAGGTTCACGCCTTCGGCGGCGATGAACGCGAAATCATGGATCCAGAACTCACGGCCGTTGGCGTGGCGCAGGCGATACGGGAACTCACCCAGCACGCGCAGGCCGAGGTTCTCCAGGATCGGCAGCACGTCGGACAGCGCCAGCGGGGTGTCGGCGTGATACAGCTTGCAATGCAGCTCGCGCTGACCGGAAACCTGACCCAGCGGCTGATAGAAGCTCATCACCAGCGGGTTGGCTTCGGTGAGGCTGAGCAGATGCTGCATGTCGACCACGGCCGAGTGCGCGGCGAAACGCTCGCGGTAGCCGGCCGGGAAACCTTTCGGGAAGTCCGCCAGCACATTGGTGCCGTGGGCTTCGCCGAAGCTTTCCACCACCAGGCTGGCGTAGTCGTCCTGCCAGCTGCGGCAGGCCTGCACCACTTCTTTTTCCAGCTGCACCGGGTCGATGTCCAGGCGATTCTTCGGGTCAACCCGCAGGATCAGCTGCACACGGGCCAGCACGGATTCGGAGAAGAAGGTCCAGAATTCGCAGTCCGAGGCTTTCAGGCGATCCATCAGCACTTGCTGGATTTTCTGGCGCACTTCGGTGGAATAGATGTCACGCGGCACGTAGGCCAGGCAGTAGCAGAAACGGCCGTACGGGTCTTTGCGCAGGAATACGCGGATCTTGTTGCGTTCCTGGATCTGCACGATCGACATCACCGTGCTGAACAGCTCATCGACCGGGGTTTGGAACAGGTCGTCACGCGGCAGTACTTCCACCACCTGGGCCAGTTCTTTACCCAAGTGCGCCTTGGCCTGGAAGCCCGAGCGGCGCTCGATTTCCGCGACCTTGCGGCGGATGTAAGGGATCACCCGCACGCTTTCGCCGTACACCGAGGAGGTGTACAGGCCCATGAAGCGGTGTTCCTTGATGACCTTGCCGTCGGCGCTGATCTCGCGGATCGACACGTAGTCCGGATAAGCCGGGCGGTGCACACGACTGGGGTGTGCAGCCTTGGCGAACGACAGCACGGTCGGTTCGCGCAGGTAGGCCACGGCGTAGTCTTCGATGCGCAGGTCTTCGGCGGTGAGGCCGGCGCGCAGCAGTTTGGTCAGACCGAGGAAAGAGCTGGCGTCATATTCGATATGACCGCCGTCCGCCTCGTCACGTACCACGAACTCTTCGTAGCCAAGGAAGGTGAAATGGTTGCCCACCAGCCATTCGAGGAAGTTCTTGATCTCGGCTTTTTCTTCGCCGTCGATCACGAATTCACTGGCGTCGACACCGGCCAGCAGGTCCTGGACCTTGGCTTTCATCGGCTCGAAATCGGCCACGGCCACGCGCACTTCGCCCAGCACCTGCTCGAGCTCTTTGCTCAACACATTCAATTCGGCGGCGTTGGCGCAGCGGTCGATCTCCAGGTACATCAGCGATTCTTGCAGGATGCCTTCGCCCTGGGTGCCCTTGGGCAGGATTTCCAGCAGCTCGCCCTTGCTGCCACGGCGCACGCTGAGCACGGTGGTTTGCAGGGTGTGGATGCTGTAGCCACGGCGGTTGAGCTCGGTACGTACCGAGTCCACCAGAAATGGCAGGTCATGGTGCAGCACTTCAACCGCAGTGTGGGTCGACTGCCAGCCATGACGCTCATAATCGGGGTTGTAAACCCGCACTTGCGGTTGGGTGTGGTCGAAGCGCTCAAGCAGGCGCCAGGCAGACAGGGTGCAACCGGCCAGGTCGGAAAGGCGACGCTGGGTCAGTTCGTCCAGGGAAATGATGCCGAAGAATTGCTCAGCGAACAGCGCCACTTGTGGCAGTGCCTGTTCACTGATGTGCTGCGCCAGTGCCGCTTGCAGTTGGTGCTGGAAGTCGGCCTTGCTGGCTGCGGTGAAGAACGCCATCTGTGGTACTCCGCTTGGGCTTGTTATTGATGGAAGCGTCGCGTGTTATCCCCTTACGGGGAGACCGTCAGCTCTGTTCTGGTAGTGATGACAAGCACCATAAACGAATCAGAGTGACAGGTGGGTGAAGCTGGACAAGACAGTCAGGTCACATACAACTTCCACAAGATGCTCACCGCGCCGGGTGACGGTACGACGGGCAGGTCAGGCGCCTGGCACGGGGCACATCCGTTGCGCAGCTTAACGAGTGTAGGAAGCCGGCTGCTTGCGGTGCTGCGACATATTCGGTCATCGGTAAGCAGGTGTGGGGTTGCGACTTGGGCAACCGGCAATATTCAGGCCCGCCAGTATCAAAAATGACTGCTTTGGCCCGCCAGGTCATGCACTCGGTCTGACACACAATGCAGCATAAAATTCGCCGCAATGGCACAATCACCCGGCGCAAACGCCCTCCTCCACACAGGATTCCCCATGCTGCAGCTGAAAACCGACGCCTTGATAACCACCCCGTGTGACGACGAAGAAGACAACATGGCCATGCTCTGCTGCCACGGTAAAAACGGCGAGATGTTCATGCTGAGCCGGTATCCGGATGAAGACGAGGTGGAACTGACCTGGGATTACGAGCCTTCGACCCTGGATGGGCTGAAAGTCACCTTGGGCGACACCAGCTTATTGATCGAACTGGCGGCCGGCGATGCGGATGCGCTGGGGGGCAAGGATCAGTTGCAGATCACCCACGCCACGGCCGCCTCCGACCTGGCCGAAGTCGAGCAAACCCTGCAGAACATCCTCAAAGGCACTGGCACCTACACCCGGACTTGAGCTGCACCCAGGATCAAATGTGGAAGGGGACTTGCCCCCGATAGCGGTGTGCCAGTCGCCAGAAATATTGACTGACCCACCGTCATCGGGGGCAAGCCCCCTCCCACAGTGGTCCTCATCCACATTGACGGCCTTCACAACAGAAAGCGCACCACCCACACAAATTTCCTACAAGTTTTGCCAAAAATACCCGTCACGCCGTTAGTCGCCGCACCCCACGATGCATTAAAGTAAGCGCCCCAGGCCGGTGTTCTTCCCTGACACCCGGGCTCATCTTTCCAGGAACCGTCATCGATGGAACATCGTGAAGCGCTGCTTGCGCTGCGAACCTTTCTTTCTACGCAGATTCTCGGCCAGGAAAAACTCATCGATCGCCTGCTGATCGCCCTGCTCGCCGACGGCCATATGTTGGTCGAAGGCGCGCCGGGCCTGGCCAAGACCAAGGCGATCAAAGAGCTGGCCGAAGGTATCGAAGCGCAGTTCCATCGTATCCAGTTCACCCCCGACCTATTGCCCGCCGACATCACTGGCACCGAAATCTATCGCCCCGAAACCGGCAGCTTCGTTTTTCAACAAGGGCCGATCTTCCACAACCTGGTGCTGGCGGACGAAATCAACCGCGCACCGGCCAAGGTCCAGTCGGCGCTGCTCGAGGCCATGGCCGAGCGCCAGGTCAGCGTAGGCCGCAGCACCTACGAGCTGTCGCCGCTGTTTCTGGTGATGGCCACGCAAAACCCCATCGAGCAGGAAGGCACCTACCCCCTGCCGGAAGCCCAGCTCGACCGTTTCCTGATGCACGTCAAGATCGGTTTCCCGGATGCCGCCGTCGAACGGCGCATCCTGCAACAGGCGCGTGGTGAAGCGCTCAACGGCGAAACCAAGCCCGAGCGCCGCGTCAGCCAACAGGCGATCTTCGCCGCGCGTAAGGAAATCCTCGGCCTGTACATGGCCGATGCGGTGGAGGAATACCTGGTGCAGTTGGTCATGGCCACGCGCACCCCGGCCAAGTTCGACCCGGAAATGGCCGAGTGGATTGCCTACGGCGCCAGCCCGCGCGGCTCCATCGCCCTGGACCGTTGCGCGCGCGCCCACGCCTGGCTGGCCGGCCGCGACTTCGTCAGCCCCGAAGACATCCAGGCGGTGCTGTTCGACGTGTTGCGCCACCGCATCATTCTGTCGTTCGAGGCCGAAGCCGCAGGCGTTGACCAGGACCGCGTGGTGCAACGCATTCTTGACGTCGTTGCCGTCGCTTGAAGTCGATGAACGCGAGCGCGGGTATCCACGTCACGCTCAGTGAGCTGATCGAGATGCGCCATCGCGTGCGTGAAGTGCAATTGTTCTCCACCCCCGGCCAGCGCAGCCCGTTGATCGGCCTGCACCACTCCAAGCTACGCGGGCGCGGTGTGGATTTTGACCAGGTGCGCGTGTACCAGGCCGGGGACGACGTGCGCACCATCGATTGGCGTGTGACCGCCCGCACCCAGGAGCCCCACACCAAGCTGTTCCACGAAGAACGCGAGCGGCCGATTTTCATCATGGTCGAGCAAAGCTGCCGGCTGTTTTTCGGCTCGGGGCAGATGTTCAAGTCGGTGCTCGCCGCACAAGCCGCCAGCCTGATCGGTTGGGCCGCGCTGGGGCATAACGACCGCGTGGGCGGTTTGGTGTTCGGCGACAGCGAGCACTACGAAATCAAACCCCGGCGCAGCAAGCAAAGCCTGCTGCAACTGCTTAACCGCCTGGTGCGGGTCAACCAGAGCCTGAACACCGAAAGCCTTCCTGAAGCCGACGCGCTGGGCATGGCCCTGCGCCGCGGCCGCGAAGTGCTGCGCCCCGGCAGCCTGGGCATTGTGATCTGCGATGAACGGGCGCTGACTGAAGGCGCCGAGCAGCAACTGAGCCTGTTGTCGCGCCATTGCGATTTGCTGCTGCTGCCCATCTCCGATCCGCTGGACCACGCCCTGCCCGCCGCCGGGCTGCTGCGCTTTGCGCAACGGGGCGCGCAACTGGAACTCGATACGCTCAATTTCGATCTGCGCCAGGCCTACAAGGCCCAGGCTGAAGCACGCATCGCCCGCTGGGAGTTGCTGGCGCAAAAGCTGCGCGTCTTGTTGATGCCGTTGAGCACCCAGAGTGAAATGGTCGAGCAACTGCGCGAATACCTCAACCCACAGCGCCCGGTCAGAAAACAATGAGCAGCCTCGACCAACTGCAACCGCTGATCGCCCCGCCAGCCATCGGCTTCTGGCCGCCCGCGCCGGGCTGGTGGCTGGTGTTGCTGCTGCTCCCGATGCTGGGCTGGGGCCTGTGGTGGCTACGCCGTTTCCTGCCCGCGCGCCGCCCCGTGGCCCGCGCCGAACAACCGCTGGACCCGCTGCGCATTGCGGCCCTGGCCGAGCTGGCGCTGATGCCCAAACCCTATGACGGCGCGCCCGCCGGGGCCTGGCTGCAGCAACTCAATGGCTTGCTCAAGCGCCTGTGCCGCAACGACTACCCCTACAGCCAAAGCCACACCCTCAACGGCCGCAAATGGCTGGCGTTCCTCGATAACCGCTGCCCCGCCGCCGGCCTCACGCGCTGGATGGTGCTGGTCGAAGGCGCCTACAAGCCCGAATGCAAACTCGACGACAAGGCTATCGCTGGCCTGACCCAAGCCGTCGACACCTGGATTCGCAAACATGTTTGAGTTCGCCTGGCCTTGGATCCTCACCCTGTTGCCGTTGCCTTGGTTGATGCGCCTTGTCCTGCCAGCGGCCGACAGTGGCGAACCCGCGTTGAAAGTCAGCTACCTCAACGACCTCGAACGCCTGGCCCGGCGCCGCGCTCGGGTGAACCTGCCGGGCTGGCGCCAGCAGGCACCGTTCGTGGTGCTGTGGCTGTTGCTGTTGACCGCCGCCGCCCGCCCGGAATGGCTCGGCGAGCCGCTGCCGATTGCCGCCAGTGGCCGCGACTTGCTGGTGGCGGTGGATGTCTCCGGCTCCATGGATTTTCCCGACATGCACTGGCAGGACGAGGACGTCAGCCGCCTGGCGCTGGTCCAGCACTTGCTCGGGGATTTTCTCGAGGGCCGTGAAGGCGACCGTGTGGGCCTGATCCTGTTCGGCAGCCAAGCCTACCTGCAAGCGCCGCTGACCTTCGACCGGCGCACCGTGCGCACTTGGCTGGATGAAGCGCGCATCGGCATCGCTGGCAAGAACACCGCCATCGGTGACGCCATCGGCCTGGCTCTGAAACGCCTGCGCCAGCGCCCGGCGCAAAGCCGCGTGCTGATCCTGGTGACCGACGGCGCCAATAACGCCGGGCAAATCGACCCGCTCACCGCCGCGCGCCTGGCCGCTGAAGAAGGCGTGAAAATCTACCCGATCGGCATCGGCGCCGACCCTGAGCAAACCGGCTCCCTGGGCATTCTCGGCGTGAACCCGAGCCTGGACCTCGACGAACCGGCGCTGAAGGCCCTCGCCGAGGCGACGGGCGGCCAGTATTTCCGCGCCCGCGATGGCAACGAGCTGGAACAGATCAAGACCACCCTCGACACCCTCGAGCCCGTCGAACAGCAGCCCACTCAGGCCCGCCCGGCCCACGCGTTGTACAGCGGCCCGCTGGCCCTGGCGCTGCTTCTCAGCCTGCTGCTGGTGGTTCACGAACGCTGGCCGAACAACGCCTTGCAGCGGCTGTACACCAAACTGTCGAGCAAGGGCATGTTCCTGCCACAGAGCCCGGAATGGCGCCAGCGCCTCAAGCGCCTGCGCTTGCGGAGGCGTCGATGATCGCTTTGTGGCCGCACTGGTTGCGCCCCTGGTGGCTGTTGCTGCTGCCGCTGCTCGGCTGGTTGCTGTGGCAACTGTGGCACCGGCAAAAACGCGCCGGGCGCTGGCAGCTCATCCTGCCCCAGGCCTTCCATGCCACGCTGCTCAGTGGCGGCAACGGCCGCGAAAGCAAATCGCCCTGGGTGGTACTGGGCATCGCCTGGCTGCTGGCGTTGCTGGCGCTGCTGGGGCCCAGTTGGCAACGGGTTGAACAACTCAGCCAGAAGCCTTCCGACCCGCTGGTAGTGCTGCTGGAACTCACCCCGCAAATGCTCGCCACCGACAGCCCGCCCAACCGTCTCGAACAGGCGCGGCGCAAGCTTTATGACTTGCTGCAGGCGCGCACCGATGCGCAAACCGCCATCATCGTGTATGCCGGCAGCGCCCACACCCTGGTGCCGCTGTCGGATGACCTGGCCACCAGCCGTAACCTGCTTGAAGCGCTGCGCCCCTCGATCATGCCCGCGCCTGGCCACCGCGCCGACCTGGCCGTGGAAAAAGCCCTGGCCCTGCTCAAGCACGGCGGCCTCGGCCAGGGGCGCCTGCTGCTGATCGGCTCGTCGCTGTCCAAACAGGAGCGCCAGGGTATCCGGTTGCTGTTGCAAGGCAGCCAGGCGCCGAGCTTGTCGATCCTCGGCATCGGCAGTCGTGAAGGCACGCCAGTCACCCAGGAAAGCGGCGAATTCCTCAAGGACGAACAGGGCGCGATCCTGATCCCGCGCCTCGACAGCCCGACCCTCAAGGCGTTCGCCAGCGAAATGGGCGGCCGCTACCGGGCCGCGCGCCTGGACGACAAAGACCTGCGCCAACTCGGCGTACTCGACCCGCCCCAGGCCTTGCGCGACGACGGTCAACTGCTGCGCCTGGACACCTGGGCCGACCAGGGTTACTGGCTGCTCCTGCCGCTGCTGCTATTGGCCGCCTGCGCCGGGCGTCGCGGCTGGCTGTTCTGCCTGCCGCTGCTGTTGATGGCCGCACCGCAGCCCAGCTATGCCTTCGAATTCCAGGACCTGTGGCTGCGCCCCGACCAGCAAGGCCAGTACCTGCTGAAGAAAAAACGCCCGGCCGAGGCCGCCGAACGCTTCCAGGACCCGCAATGGCAAGGCGTGGCCCTATACGAAGCCGGTAACTATGCCGAAGCCATCAAGCGTTTTGCCCAGGGTGACAACGCCTACGCCCACTACAATCGCGGCAATGCCCTGGCCCGATCGGGTGAGCTGGAAGCCGCGATCGATGCCTACGAACAGGCGCTGGAAGCCCAACCCGATCTGCAGCCGGCCCTGAAGAACAAGGCGCTGGTGGAAAACCTGCTGCGCGAACAAGCCCAGCCTGAGCCCGACGAACCCGAAAAAAACCAGGATGACGAAACCACCCAACCCGGCCAAACTGCGCAACCGGGCGCCGACGGGCAAAATGCCCAGGGTGGCGAACAATCCACCCAGGGTCAGGGCCAAGCCGCCAACGGCGCCACCGACACCGCGGGCTCGCCGCCAACCGACGGTAACGACGTGCCAGGCAGCGAGCTCGGCGACGAGCAAACCACCACGCCGCCGCTACGCCCCGCCGATGCCAGCCTTGAAGGCGAACATCGCCAGGCGTTGGAGCAATGGCTGCAACAGATCCCGGACAACCCCGGTGAACTGCTGCGACGCAAATTCTGGTACGAACAGCAACAACATCAGGACAAGACTCGATGAGCCGCCGCACCACCCTTCTGCTCTTGCTCGCTTTGTCGGCAGGCCACGCCCAGGCGGCGAACCTGGTCGCCAGCGTCGACCGCAGCCGCCTCAACTCAGGGGAAACGGTGGAGCTGACGGTGGAATCCAGCGACGTGACCCAGTTCGGCAAGCCCGACCTGTCGCCCCTGGATGCGCAGTTCGAAGTCAGCGGCACGCGCCAGATCAACCAGCTCACCACCCTGGGCGGCGATAACCACGCGACCACGCGCTGGATCATCACCCTGCTGCCCAGGGAAAACGGCACCGTGGTGATCCCGCCGCTGCAGGTGGGCGACCTCAAGACCCAGCCGATCACCCTGCAAGTGCTGGAAACCGCCAGCCAGAACACCAGCGCCGAACTGGCACCGGTGTTCGTCGAAGCCAACCTCGACCAGACCAGCGTTTACGTGCAGGCCCAAGCCCTGCTGACGGTGCGCGTGTATCACTCGGTGTCGCTGTATGACGACAGCAGCCTCACGCCCCTGCAAATCCCCGACGCACGGGTCGAGCAATTGGGCGAGTCGCGCACCTATGAAAAAGTCATCAACAGCATCCGCCATGGCGTGATCGAAACCCGCTACGCGATCTATCCGCAGCACAGCGGGGCCTTGGCGATTGGAGCACAGACCTTCAGCGCGACCCTGGTGGAATCGCGCCCTCCCCAGGAGAACACGCTGCAGGGCACCAAGCCGGGCAAGCTGATCCACGCAAGCTCAGCGCCGCTTGCGCTGACGGTCAAGCCCAAGCCCGAGTTCTACCCCGCCGACACGCCCTGGTTGCCGGCGCGCAGCCTGAGCCTGGACGAAGCCTGGAATCCCACGCCTGAGCATGTGCAGGTCGGTGACTCGCTGACGCGCAGCCTCACGGTCAAGGTCGAGGGCCTGTCCAGCGCGCAACTGCCGGCGCTGCCCAGTACCGATGTCAACGGCCTGCGCCGCTACCCGGACCAACCGGTACTGGGCAACCAGACCAGCGACCGTGGCCTGATCGGCAGCCGCGAAGACCGCGAGGCACTGGTGCCCACCCGTGCCGGTGCGCTGGAACTGCCCGCCGTGGAAGTGGTGTGGTGGAACACCCACGAAGACCACCTGGAACGCACCAGCCTGCCGGCCCGCACCCTGCAAGTGGCGGTCAACCCGAGCCTGGTGGTGGACACCCCCGCCACGCCGACCGTCATCACCGCGCCGGATGACGAACGCCTGTGGCTGTGGCAGCTCAGCACCTTGCTGCTGGCCTGCACTACCCTGCTGGGCTTCGGCCTGTGGTGGCGCGCCCGCCGCCAACCCGCCGTGCAACGCGCCGCGCAAACCGGCCCCAGCCCGCGCACCCTGCTCGACGACCTCAAGCGCGCGACCCAGGCCAACGACCCCCACGCCACCCGCCAGGCCCTGGATGCCTGGGCCCGCCAACAACCGGAAACCCTCGCCGACATGGCCGCGCGCTTCGTGCCGCTGTCGGATGCGTTGGACGGGCTGAACGGCGCGTTGTACAGCGAAAGTGGCCAGTATTGGCTGGGTGAAGACCTGTGGCGCGCAATCAAGGCCATCCCCGTGGCGGAGCGCGTACAAGACCCGGCCACCGATACCACCAGCCTGCCGCCGCTCTACCCCAAATAACCCCTGACACGAGGCAAGCCCCCACCTAAGATCGTTCCCACGCTCCCGCGTGGGAACGATCAATAGCGGTGTGTCAGTCAACATACTTGTCACTGATCCATTGCCATCGGGGGCAAGCCCCCTCCCACAGTTGGCCTGCATCGCCTGCTGGACATGCATTGTTAAAGGCCAGCAATCCATATCGCTTTAATTTGCAGGACGTTTCCTAGACAATCCTTCGGCCTTGCGCCTGCTCAATCCACTGGCTAGCCTTCGCTTCGTCGCTGCACATCAGCGATCGGGTGTGAGATCCCGTGTATTAGCAGGCGCCATGCGCTAAGACCGTCTATGGCGGCTATGTGCGGGCAGGCTTTGGTCTGGCCGGGTCCTGCTTTCCGGTATCTCACCCCGCACATAGCTGCCACCTTTTGACGTGTGAGATCGGCAAAAGAATGGCTCCCAATCCAAGCAGGAGCTTCACGCATGAACAAACTCGTCCCCGATCCCCCCTTTCCGATTTTTGTCGCCCACGAAGACCTCAGCTTCGAGGACGCCATCGCAAGCATTGCCTCGCTATTAAGTTGCGCCGCCACTACCGCAACGCAGACCGCTGAAGACCTCAACGGCGCCCAACGCGACATGGCCTGCTCCACCGCCCACCTGATCGACATGGCCCGCACCCTGGCGGACCGAGCCTTGGAGTGCCTGCAACCCCAGGCATAACGCCCCCCCTGTGGAGCGCGGCTTCAAAGATCGTTCCCACGCTCCCGCGTGGAAATGCAGCCCGTGACGCTCTGCGTCACCTGTGTGCAGTAGCGGAACTTGCAGCGCCTGGCGGGACGCGGAGCGTCCCAGGAGGCATTACCACGCAGAGCGTGGGAACGATCACCCCCGGCGTCCCCCAAGGCACTGCGCTAGTAATACAGGTAAACTCCCCTCCTTTTCATCTTCTCCACGGAGTTCGCCTTGCGTCTGTTTCACACCTCCGACTGGCACCTTGGGCAAAACCTGCACGGCCAGGAACGCGACTTCGAACATGCCTGCTTCCTCGAATGGCTGCTGGGCCAACTAAAGGCCCACCGCCCGGATGCGCTGCTGATCGCCGGCGATATCTTCGACACGGTCAACCCGCCGCTCAAGGCCCAGGAGCGCCTGTATGACTTCATCATCGGCGCCCACGAACAAAACCCCACGCTGACGATTGTGATGATCGCCGGCAACCACGACTCCGGTTCGCGCATCGAGTTGCCCGCCCCGCTGATGCGCCGTCTGCGCACCCATGCGTTGGGCCGTGTGCTGTGGCTGGATGACGGCCAATTGGATGCCGAACGCCTGCTGATCCCATTGCCGGACGCCAAAGGCAAGATCGTCGCCTGGTGCCTGGCGCTGCCCTTTCTGCGCCCGGCGGAAGTCACGGGTGCGCAGTTGGGCGATGATTACCTGCGCGGCATCGGCCAAGTGCATGAATGGCTGATCGCGGCCGCCAACGCCAAACGCAAGAAAGGCCAGGCGCTGGTTGCCATCAGCCATGCGCACATGGCCGGGGGTTCGGTGTCGGAAGACTCCGAGCGCAGCCTGATCATCGGCAATGCCGAGGCGCTGCCGGCCAGCCTGTTCGATAAGAGTGTCGGCTATGTTGCTCTCGGCCATCTGCACAAGCCGCAAAAAGTGAATGGCGAAGAGCGCATTCGCTACAGCGGCTCGCCGATTCCGCTGTCGTTTTCCGAAATCAGCTACAAGCACCAGGTGCTCGACGTAACGTTCCAGGGCGAACGACTGGTCGGCGTCGAACCGCTGCTGATTCCGCGCTCGGTCAACCTGCAACGCCTGGAAGCCGCGCCTCTGGCCGATATTCTCAAGGTCCTGGCCGAGCTGCCCGACATCGACCTGCTCGCCGAAACCCAGCGCCATCCCTGGCTGGAAGTGCGCGTGCGCCTGGACGAACCGCAACCGGACCTGCGCCAGCAGATCGAAACCGCCCTGCAAGGCAAGGCCGTGCGCCTGGTGCGCATCGCCGCCGAATACGCCGGCAACGGCCCGCGCGCTGACGGCGATGAAGAGCGCCTGGTCGAACTCGACCAGCTCACGCCCCAGGAACTGTTCAGCCGTGCCTGGCAGGACAGCTACGGCAGCGAAGTGGATGAACAAACCTTGAAGGACTTCGCCGTGCTGCTCCAGGAAGTGCAACAGGAGGACGAACAGCCATGAAGATCCTCGCCATCCGCCTGAAAAACCTCGCGTCCCTGGCCGGGCCGTTCGAGATCGACTTCACCGCCGAGCCGCTGGCCAGTGCCGGTCTGTTCGCCATCACCGGGCCGACCGGCGCCGGCAAAAGCACCCTGCTCGATGCACTGTGCCTGGCGCTGTTTGGCGCGGTGCCGCGTTTGGGCGATACCGGCCAGGCGAAGATGCCGGATGCCGACAGCGATATTTCCATCGGCGACCCGCGCACCCTGCTCAGGCGGGGTACCGGCGGTGGCTACGCCGAGGTGGATTTCGTCGGCGTCAGCGGCCGGCGCTACCGGGCGCGCTGGGAAGCCAACCGCGCCCGCGACAAGGCCAGCGGCAAGTTGCAGAGCAGCCGCCAGAGCCTGATCGACCTGGACAGCGAGCAACTGCTGGCCAGCCAGAAAACCGAATACAAGACCCAGCTGGAACTGGCCCTGGGCCTGAACTTCGAACAGTTCACCCGTGCGGTGCTGCTGGCGCAGAGCGAGTTCAGTGCCTTTCTCAAGGCCAACGACAACGAGCGCAGCGAACTGCTGGAAAAGCTCACCGACACCGCGCTCTACACCCAACTTGGCCGCCGCGCCTTCGACAAGGCCAAGGACGCCAGGGACGCCCACAAACAGTTGCAGGACCAGGCCACCGGCGTGGTACCCCTGGCCGCCGAAGCCCGCGCCGAGCTGGATCAGCAACTGAACCACGCGCAGCAGCAACTCAAGACTCACCAGGCCCAGCTCAAGCAGTTGGAATTGCAGCACACCTGGCTCAAGGAACTGCGCGAATGGCAGGAGCGCCAGCAAAGCGCTGCCGAGCAGTTGCAGCACGCCCAGCAACGGTGGGACAGCCAAGGCCAGCAGCGCCAGGACCTGACGCGCCTGGACCAGCTCGCCCCACAGCGCCATCACTTCCTGCGCCGCGCAGAACTCGACGCCTTGCTGGCACCGCTCGCCACGCAGATTCAGCAGCACCTTGCACAACAAGCCGTGCTGCACAGCCGCCAGGAACAGGCGCAACAGCAGCAGGCCAGCGCCCAGTCGGCACTCGGGCAAGCCCAGCAGAACCAGGCGCAGGCCGCGCCGTTGTTGCGCCAGGCCTTCGAACAACAGACCACCCTCGCCCACTTGACCAAGGAACTGGCCAAGCGCACCGAGGACCAGCAGCAGCACGCCACCGCCTGCAGCGAAGGTCAGATTTTGCTCAACAGCCTGCAAGAAAAGCAGGCCCAGATCGGCGAGCGCCTGCAACGCCTGGCCGCTGAGCTGGAGCGCAGCGCCGCCCTCGCGCCCCTGAGCGACGCCTGGACCGCCTACCGCGACCGCCTGCAACAGCTGATGCTGATCGGCAATCGCCTGAATCAGGGCGAGACCGAACTGCCGCAACTCGAACAGCGCGTCACCGCCGCCGTGGCGCAATTCACCCAGCAGCGCGAAGCCCTGGACCTGCTGTACCAGGAGGCCGGGGCCGAGCCGCACGCAGTGGCCGAACAACTGCAATTGCTCGCCAGCCTCTTGCAGGACAATCGCAAGCAACAACGTGCCTTCGAAGACCTGGCACGATTGTGGGACAGCCAGCAGCAGCTCGACACCCAGGCCAGCAGCCTGGCGCAAAAACTCGCCGAGGCGGCGCAGCAGCGCGAGCAACTGAACCAGACCGGCTTGCAAACCAAAGCCGAACTGACGGTGGCCGAGCAAACCCTGACGGTGACCAAGCAACTGCTGGAGCGCCAGCGCCTGGCCCGCAGTGCCAGCGTCGAGGAACTGCGCGAACAGTTGCAGGACGACCAGCCCTGCCCCGTCTGCGGCAGCCACGAACATCCGTATCACCAGCCCGAAGCGTTGTTGCAGAGCTTGGGGCGCCACGATGAAAACGAAGAGGCCACGGCGCAGAAAGCCGTCGACAGCCTCAAGGAAAAGCTCACCGAGCTGCGTGGCGAAGTGGGTGGCCTGATCGCCCAGCAAAAGGAATTCCTGGCGCAGCAGGAACAGCTTGCGCTGCAGCAGCAAGCGTTGGCGCCAAGCCTGCAGGCGCATCCGCTGTGCGCCGCGCTGTTCAACCAGGACGCCGCCAAGCGCAGCAGCTGGTTGACCCAGCAACTGGCGCAACTGACGCAAAGCATCGCCCAGGACGAACAGCGCCAAAGCGCCCTGCTCAACCTGCAACAGAACGCCGGGCGTTTGCAGCAGCAGTTGCAAGCCGCCCAGGACGCCAGCCAGCAGGCCCGCCAACTGTTGCTCGACCAGCAGCGCGCCCTGGCCAACGACCGCGAACGCCTCGATGCAGAACTCGCAAGCTTCGCCAGCCTGTTGCCCAGCGCGACGCTGGAAGGCTTGCGCAGCGAGCCGGCGGCGACCTTCATGCAACTCGATCAGCAGGTCAGCCAGCGCCTGGAACACCTGGGCCATCAGCGTGATGAGCTGGCTGAACAACAAGAGCGTCAGCAGGCCATCGAGAAGCAACAGACCCACCAGCAGCATCGCCAGCAGCAATTGGAGGCGCTGAACCTGCAGGTCGCCGAGCTGGCCACCCAGCACCGCGACGCCCAGGAAACGCTCAGCGCATTGCTGGGCGAGCACGCCAGCGCCGAACAGTGGCAACAGCAACTGGATCAGGCCGTCGCCCAGTCGCGCCAAAGCGAAGCCGATGCCAGCCAGGAGTTGCACGCCGTTCACTCCGCCCTGGTGCAATTGGTCGCCGACCTCAAGGCCGTGCAGGAGCGCCAGCAAGCGCTCGAGAGCGAACGACAGGCCCTGGACACGCGCATCAGCGCGTGGCGCGCCGCGCACCCCGAGCTGGACGATGACGGCCTGGCACGTCTGCTGGCATTGGACGATGCCCAGGTCACCGACCTGCGCCAGCAAGTGCACACCTGCGAAAAAGCCGTCGAACAAGCCAGCGTACTGCTGCAAGAGCGCGAACAACGCCTCGCCGAGCACCAGGCCTTGCACAATGGCAACCTGGACGCCGAACAGCTGGACAGCAGCCTCGCCGCGCTCAACCAGCAATTGGCCGAGGGCGAGAAACACTGCGCCGAACTGCGCGCGCGCCAGTCCGAGGACCAGCGCCGCCAGGATGCCAACAGCGCCCTGGCCGAGCAAATCGCCAAGGCCTATGACGAATGGCAGCGCTGGGCCCGCCTGAACGCGCTGATCGGCTCGGCCACCGGCGACACCTTCCGCAAGATCGCCCAGGCCTACAACCTCGACCTGCTGGTGCATCACGCCAACGTGCAACTGCGCCAACTGGTGCGCCGCTACCGCCTCAAGCGTGGCGGCAGCATGTTGGGCCTGCTGGTGATGGACACGGAAATGGGTGATGAACTGCGCTCGGTGCACTCGTTGTCCGGCGGCGAGACGTTCCTGGTGTCCCTGGCATTGGCCTTGGGCCTGGCGTCGATGGCGTCAAGCACGTTGAAGATCGAATCGCTGTTTATCGATGAAGGTTTCGGCAGCCTCGACCCCGAATCACTGCAATTGGCCATGGACGCCCTCGACGGCTTGCAGGCTCAGGGCCGCAAGGTCGCGGTGATTTCCCATGTACAGGAAATGCATGAGCGCATCCCGGTGCAGATCCAGGTCAAGCGCCAGGGCAATGGCCTGAGCACCCTGGAGGTCAAG
The DNA here is from genome assembly GCF_003852235.1 of Pseudomonas sp. R4-35-07. NCBI lineage: Bacteria > Pseudomonadati > Pseudomonadota > Gammaproteobacteria > Pseudomonadales > Pseudomonadaceae > Pseudomonas > Pseudomonas sp. R4-35-07. Next base: position 2,760,873 of record NZ_CP027732.1, on the reverse strand, counting down.
TGAGCGAAGCGCTGCTGTACTCGTTCCGGCGCTGCCCCTATGCAATGCGCGCACGCCTGGCGCTGCGCTACTCGGGGGTGGCGGTGCAGATTATCGAGGTGAGCCTCAAGGCCAAGCCGGCCGAGATGCTGGCATTGTCGCCCAAGGGCACGGTTCCGGTGCTGAGCGTGGAAGGTCGGGTGATCGAGGAAAGCCTGGAGATCATGCAATGGGCATTGGCCCGGTACGATCCGGATGACTGGTTGTTGCAGGGGAATCCAGCGGTGTTGGAGTTGATCGCCGAGAACGATTCAGCATTCAAACATCATTTGAATCGATACAAGTACGCCGAACGCTATCCGCAGCAGCCGATGGAAGATTATCGGGCCGAGGGCGAGGTGTTCTTGCAGAAGTTGGAGGATTTGCTGGCGGATCGTGAGTACTTGCTCGCCGCGCACATGAGCCTGGCAGACGCGGCCATCGTGCCGTTTGTGCGGCAGTTCGCCCATGTGGATCGCGAGTGGTTTGCGGGTACGCCCTATCCACGGCTACAGGCGTGGCTACAGCGGATTCTGGAGTCACCGCTGTTTATCGCGGTGATGGCAAAGCCCTGAAACCAACATCAATCAACCTGTGGGAGGGGGCTTGCCCCCTCCCACAGGTTGATCAGTGTTAGCCCTGGGTCTTGTGATCCAGCGCCGCATAAAAGTTGGCGCTCTGTTGCAGGTATTTCTGGGTGTAGGCGCTGGTGCTGGATTTTTTCCCGGCGACGTCCACGCTGGCGTTGGCAGGCAAGGCCACGGTGGCGGAAACAGCGGAAGCGGCGATGACGGAGAAGAGGTTCAGATTCATGTCGGTAACCCTTGTGTGCGTTTGGTTGAGTGGCCTGGGAAGGCCTTGGAACCAAACTTACGCCCGGGGGTTGAACCTTAGAAATGCTTTGAAACAGTAGCCGTCATCAATGGAATTAATAGTTAGGGTCAGGCCCCGCGTTGCGGGGCCTGTGGCTTATTGACGCACCAGGAACTTGAGGTCGCTGGGCGCATCGATCGGCAATTTCTGCACGGTTTTACCCAGCAGGCCGGTGTTGGGGTCACGTTCGACCACCACAATTTCGTTGCTCTTCTGGTTGGCGACCAGCAGGAACTTGCCGCTCGGGTCGAGGCTGAACTCGCGCGGGTGGTCGCCTTCCACGCTGCGGCGCTGCAGCTCTTTGAGGTGGGCGGTGGCTGGGTCTACGCCAAATACGATGATCTGGTTGGCGGTGCCGCGATTGCTCACATACAGGAACTTGCCGTCACTGGACGCATGCACGGCGGCGCCGGCCTTATCGGACACCGGTTGCCCGGCGGCGTAGTCAACCAACTGGGTCTGGGTGAGCTTGCCGTCGGCATAATCGAACACCGCGACCTGCGCGCTCATCTCGGTGGTCAGCCAGGCGTGCTTGCCATCGGCGCTGAACAGCAGGTGACGTGGGCCGCTGCCCGGTGGCAATTGCACCGATGCCTGGTTGGCCGGGGTCAGCGGCAATTCGTGATTGGCCTTGGGGTCGTAATGGTAGGCAAATACTTTGTCCGCCCCCAGGTCCTGCACAAACACGTACTTGCCATCCGGCGAAGACACCACTGAGTGCACGTGGTTGGAGGCCTGGCGCTCGGGGTTGACGCGACTGGCCGGGTGCCCGCTCAACTGCACCGGCGCCGACAGTTTGCCGGTAGCGTCCACCGGCAGGATTGCCAGGCTGCCACCCGGGTCTTCCACCACCGAATAATTGGCGACGAACAGGTAACGCCCATCCGCAGCGATGCTGGAATGGGTCGGCTCGTTACCCAGGCTTTGCACCTGATTGATCAGGGTGAGCTGATGACTCTTCGGGTCGATGCTGTAGCTGCTGACGCGACCGACCGGGTCTTGCTGGCCGGGACCGTTTTCATTGACCACAAACAGGTGCTTCTGGTCTTTGGAGACCGTCAGCCACGAAGGGTTGTCGGCCTTCGCTGCCAGTACCGGCTTGCCCTGGAACTGGCCAGTGCGGCTGTCGAATTGCAGGCGATAAATACCTTCGCTGGCGCCAGCGGTGTAGCTGCCCACCAACAATTCATAGGTGTCAGCCGGTGCAGCCTGCACCGACATCGCCCCCACACTGCCGGCCATCAGCAGCGGCCAGAATTTACGCATCATCATGCTCGTCTTCCTCGTCGTTATTGTTGCCGGTGAAGGCGGCCATGCACACCAGGCGGTGTTCGCCCGAATCACCGGTGAGGGTCCAGCTTTGCAAGGCGTCATCAAAGGTCGCGGCCTGTACTTGCGCGAGGCTGAACGTCCAGCGTTTCTCGGCCCGGCCGTCCATGCAGGTCATGCGCAAGCCTTGCTCGTCTGAGGTGAAATCGAAGGCATGCAGCCCATCGATTTCGAGCATGTCGCTGGTTTGAAGTTCAGTAAGCAGGCTGGCGGCAGTCATCAGGATCATTCATCAAGGGGAAAAATGTCGATGATAGACCAATCCTTTGCGCCTTTCTTCTTTCCCATCGCCCTGCGGTAGCCGACTACCGCATCAGGCACGCCGTCGACATTACTTTACGAGGACCTCGCCAACCCACGTTAAGGATGACTCCCGTGCCAACCACCCCGCGCGCCCCAGCTGAAAACCTTCTGAAAAAGACCGTAGAAGCACAATTTCTCACGCGTCCATCCCTGCGTTCAGTCGCTACTCAGATGCTGACCTATACCTTGAAGGAACAATTCCCATCCCTGTCCAATGCGCTCTCCGATCTTTGCCTGGCACTGCCCCGTGACGGCGGCGGCCGAGCCCTGCATCCGCTGTTGGAGGTGGCCCTCAAACATATGGCCGACGGCAGCTTCCCCGACCTCTCCGTGCGCCACAACCTCGACAGTTACCTCAGTGACGCCACGGGCACCCGCCTCACCCTGCCAGCCAATGAGCATGTCTCCTATGACCTGAACGTCGTCGAAAGCGTGATACGGGAACTGCCCTTGATTGTGTTTATCGGATTTCAAGATGCGCTGACCGAATACTGGAACCAGGACAGTGATGCCGGCGGTAGTCGTTGGCAATGGCTCGCCGGTTTGCTGCAAGGCTTGCTGAGGGCCTCGGCGATTCGCCAATCAGGGGATGATGCCCAACAACTGCAGATACTCAGCACACTGGCAAACTGCCCCAGCCGGGAGGCCAGAGCGAAGCGACCATGGCCCGACAACTCGATCCATGCCTATACACTGGAAACGCACCTTGTACGTGCTGCCACAACCTTGACGTTGCAATCCAGCGACATCCTGGTGGTCAGCGGCGAGCGGGTGTTTTTGTGTACCGTGTCAGGCCGGATTGAGCCCTACACCAGCCTGGATGCTTTCGGGGAGGCTTGGGGTAAACATGTGGCAGAGCAATTCATCGCCGACAAAATCACTTGGCAATTGTACGAACCCGACGGCGATATTTTCGAGGTACAGGCAGCACTCGCGCTCAACCAGCACCTGGAGGACCTCGCAGCGGTCCGACTGCCTGGCGCCACCACCGTCAGCGACATGGAAACGCTGTTTGCGTCGATCACCAATCCAGCCACTTTGTTTGCGCTTTCGCCACTCACCGCCATAGAAACATTATCGCCAATCCAGGCCGCGCTCCCCAGGTGGCTGCAAGATGCCTCACCGGCCGACCGCTTTGTCTACCGCCAATGCTTACTCGAACAAGCCAGCTTCAGACGCCTGACGCAGGGTGAAGGCTACCTGGATGGGCTGGACGATATCCGCACTTATGCCACCCGTCATTTGAATCACCAACTGTGCTTGAAGAGAAACGCCGTATTGCACGCCAAGGCCGCCTGTACAGACGTTGCGCAGTCAAAATACAAAGCCGACGAACTGGAACTGAGCTTCGATGTGCCCGTCGGCACCTTGCAAAGTGGCTACATCGAGAAGGTCACGATGAGCCTGGTCGATCTGGCCTTGAAAAACCTCTCGGGAAAACCCAGAGGCCGCATGACATTGCGTAACACCGCAGGCCTGGAGATCGAAACGTGGCTGACCACGGCTTACGTGGACGAACTGATCCAACGTGTCAATGTCGGCCTGAACTACCCCGCCTATATACAGCAGCAATTGCTGAGTGATACCCCGGAGGCTGAAAAGCGCAAACGCATGTTCTGCGGGCAACGGCCCGTCGCCCTGAAAATGCAGGCGCTTGAGCACAAGATCAAAGGTGAAGCTGGGCTGACGCCAAGAGGTTTGCGTTGCGTCAGGGCAGTGGTCGGCACCCACCGTACAGAGCGTTGGGTCGACGCCGATGAAATCGTCATGCGCACCCTCGCCTTTCAACGCAAACCCGGCGCCAAGGCTGATGTGGTGCAGAACATGTTCATCATCGAGCCCCGTGACACGCAATCCGGACCGCACCTGCTTTATCGCCCGGCCTATCGTGAGTCACTGCTGGAGTTTGCCAGCCGCGACAGTTTACTGGAGGCCATCGCACAGCCCGGGACAATCCAGGAAAGCGTACTGGCCTGGTTGGCCGATGACGCCAGGGACATCTACAGCCATGGCGGCTTTAAAGAACCGCATTACATACGTATCAGCGGAATAGGTTCAGAGTTCGACCCTTTGCCCGGCATCCCCAAGCCCGCGACGCTGGCAAGTGCGGATGCTGAAAGCAACGATCAGATCCTGCAGGCACTGAACCGCAATGAATTGATGGAGTACCTGTTTGTCTGCGAAGCATGTCAGTTGCTCGACCAGGCCGACCGTGAGTCAACCTCCAATACTGAAAGCCGATGGGCGCTGATTCTCGAAGGGGTGCAACTGGGTTTCAATACTTTATTGATGCTGGTGCGCGGACCGTTGGCGGCTGTGGGCTGGTTCATGCAATTGGCACTGAGCCTTAATCAGGACCTGCCGGCATTGACGAGCGAAGATCCCATTGCCAGGGAACTCGCATGGGTCGACCTGTTGCTCAACATCGGCATGGTACTGATCCACCATGGATTGCCCACACAACCTTCAGGCGGGCCGTTGCTCGAGGATAATACCGCCCGACAGCCCCTTGCAGGATTGCCCTTGAGGCGCCCACCCGGCCGGGCAGGCAGCGGGTTCCCGCTGATTGAACGTGGCATCGTTGGCCTCCCTTCCGAACCGCCAGGGGGCGGCAGAACCCTGCTGGACGTTGATCGCTCCCTTGCCGGCGACAGCGCAGCGGCGCGTCTGCTGGAAAAACTGCTCGAGGTCAACACGCCTTGGCCTGAGCCGGTACCGGAACCTATCGCTATTGGTGCGCTCAAGGGGTTGTTCAAGGTCGACAACCACTGGCACGCCTCAGTGGGTGGCCTGTTTTTTCGGGTCACTGTCGTTCCGGGTTTTGACGAAGTGTTCATTGTTCATCCCGACAAACCCAACCATCCCGGCATCAAACTCAGCACCGACGGGAACGGCCATTGGACCCTGGATCGTGGGCTGAAACTGACGGGCGGTGGTCCCAAGCGCGTGGCGGCCCTGCGCGAGGAAAATCGCCGCCAACTGGAACTGCTTCAGGGCCGCATGCAAGAGCTCAATGTGGAGCTCACTCATGGGATGGCCGAATTCAGAACGTGGCTGACTCGAATGAACAGCAGCCGTGATGACCTGATCAAACAAATCAGTACGTTGAAACTGGTATGGCGGCTTCTGCAAAATGCCACCGACGCTCAGAAAACAGCCCTTCAAACGCGGCACGAGCAGGAGATATCGAGCTACTCAAAGATACGCGTCAGCTATGAAGTTTCTCTGGATATCCTGGAAAAAAAGCATGCGCTTTTGCTGCCACGGCGAATTGAACTGTACAAGGTGGGCCAGGACCTCGAACGGTGCGCCGGGGCTCGTGGTCATGTCCAGGACAGGGCAATAACCCTGAAGTCGCTCTGGGATGATCAACTGCGCCTGCATCTTCATCTGCAAAAATGGGCGGACACCTTTCTATTCAGCGACCGTGGCGAGCCAATGAATAACTTGGTGCAGCGCATGCTTCCTGAGATACAGAGCGGACGTCCCTGGCACTATAACGACCACGTTACTCGATTAATTGAGCTCGCGGACGTGATCCAACGTATGGCGGTCCGCTCCCGCGAAATGGAAACCACCCTTGAATTGTTAGAGCAGGACTCAGCGGTGGGGCGTGTGATACGGGAAGAGTTGCTGGCAAAAATCAGCGTTCCTCAACATTTTTTTTCAGAAAATCTGGAAATCCACGCTCTGATCCCGCTATCGCGGGTGGTCGTAAAACTGTCAGCAGTTGAGCCCTCCCCGCTGGAGTTGCTGTATATCAAACATCTCGATGAATCGAGGCTGAGTGAAGTCTTGCTGTCGCACACCGAAGTGCGCAGCAGCACCGGTTATCCTCTCGAGGAACAGCGTCTGCTATATGACACTATCCTTGGCAAGTACCGCAGCTACGCATCCGCCATCGAAGCCCTCACGTTTGTTAATCCGCAGCGCGTGCACCTCATCGCCGAACGGCTGCTGAGCGGGCTGAGACGGGCTCGCACCCTCGCCGAAAACGAGCTGGAAGCCGTGGTGCGCAGCCAGGAGGCACTGGAAGTCGAAGCGTCGCTGGCAAAGCTGCGCAGACCAAAAGCCCGTACAAAGCGCATCTTCAAAACCCGCAATAGACACTATCTGGTCGGTGACCTCAGGCCTGCTGATGGCCAACACCCTCAAGAGCATTTCACCATCACCAACCCATTTTTTGATGAAACCGTTACTTCGTTCGAACAATTTGAGGCCGACACCTGGGTGGAAAAAACCCTGGCACCGATGGACGTGCCAGAACCTGCCCCACAGGCGCGGTCCCTGGCAGCGATAAAGAGCCAGGGCGAGAAACTGGTGCAGCAACGCACAGAGATTGAACGGGCCATAACCGCTCAGCAGCACCAATTGGAAAACCCCTTTACCCGGCAAGATGTCAATCCAGCTGACTGGGACGAGTTGCTCACCGGGCAGGCGAAAAAACTAACCGACCTGGCCGATGAAATTGCTCGGGAACACCGCAGCCAGCCCTCGGCGCAAGACTTGATCGACAACTACCGGGCACACGCCAGAGACATGCAGCGCATGGCGAAGCGTGTATGCAGTGAGGCTTACAAACGCCAGTGGCCGACGCTGCAAAGCCTTGAATACTTGTGGCGACAGAAAGAAATCGACATCAACCTGACCAGCCAGGCAGACCCGCAAAGGCCTACCCTCAGCGGTGATTTCTTCACCGAATACGCAGTGTATGACAAAGCGCAAAGGCCGCCGACCGTGCTTTGGTATGCCCATTTCCATTATGCAAGCGCCGATGCGCCCGCCGCCCGCTATACCAGAGCACACCTGAAGCTGGCCAGTCAGCGCAAGTACACCCAAAAGGACCTGCTCAAACAGCACGTACAAGCGCTCTTGCATAGCCAGCAGGAGCCAGGGGCCGAGCCCATTGAAAAAATCCTCTACGTGCTGATTGTGCCGCCTCAGGACCAACTCTTTTTAGCCATCGCACCTGCACCGTAAATTCAAGCCGCACCGACAGCCATCCGAACACAAACGCTCGACGGTTTAACGTCGGGCGTTTGCTTGAAGCATGCCGTGCTCGAGTCGTTGCCCTTTTAGTCCTCAGCGGTAGCCAGCTACCACCCTCATTGATTGCAGACCCGCCACTCTGGCCCCAAAACGACAGCCCTTTATCCATAGAACGGAATCTGCCATGCCCGATATTTCATCCCCACCGCGTCCCCACCGCAGCAACCTGACGGCCGACGCCGTCGCGCACCAGTTTGCCAGCCGACCGACCCTGCACGATGTAGTCGAACAAGTTCTGCACCAGTCCATCCTTGAGCATTACCCGCCCCTGCTGCTGGACCTGAGCAAGGCCAAGGTCGCCAAACCCAATCAACGAGGCGGCTGGGACCTGAAACTGCTGACGGATGTTGCACTCGACTATCTGGCCAACAGTACGCCGATGGACTTTACCGCCCGTGTGGACGGGCGGCGCTGCTTCCTGACCCAGCAAGCCCCCAGGCATCTGACTTATGAAGCCAACGGCCCCAAAGAACCGGACATGCGGGTTATCGAGCAGGTCATCGTCCAATTGGCTGACGCCCTGCCCCTCCACTTTCAGGAAGCACTGGCTGCCTACTGGAACCTCAACAGCGACACCGGCGTCAGCCGCTGGCAATGGCTGGGTGACCTGCTGGCCGGCAACCTGAGCAGTGCGGCCAGCCTGTGGGGCGAAGCACGCCGTGCGGCCCAGCACGCGCTCTTTGACCTGGCCCGCTACCCCGACCGTCGTGAGCGACAGGCCATGCCGCATCCAGACGGGTTTATCCATGCTTACTGCCTCGAAACCTGCCTGATTGCCAACGGCACCACCACACGCCTGCTGACGCCCGATATTCTGGTGGTGCAGGGAGACTTGACACTATTGCGCGCGGCTTCCGGGAGCGTCGAGGCGTACCCCTCAATGGAAGCCTTCAACCAGGCTTGGGGGAAACGCCTGGAAAGCCAGGTACTGGTCGATAAGATCATCATCAAACGCTATGAACCCGACGGCAATCTCTTCGATGTCCAGGCAGCCCTGCTGCTGAATCACCAGCTGGAAAACCTCGAAGCCATCCAACTGCCGACCCATGACGGTGTGCGACCTTTGGAAAAACTGTTCGCCGATATAACCGACCCCACGCCCTTCTTCAATGAGGCGCCCGTGCCTGATCCGATAAACCAGGCGGCGATCAAGGCGGCACTGCCCCAATGGCTACAGACGGCCAACGCCGGTGACCGGTTTGCCTATCGTCAGCTGCTGGTGGAACAGGCACGCCTGCGCCGGCAAACGGCAGGCGCGTCTTTTCTCGATGGGATCGAAAACCTGCATGATTTCACCGACCGCGCACTGCGCGAGCTGATACGCCTGGATCATCCCGAGTCCAGTGTCGAACCGGGCAACCTGGAGCTGACCTTTCATGTTCCGGTCGGGGATTTGCGCGGCGGTTATCTGAGCGCTGTGACCATGAGTCTTCGGGAGCTGGCGGTCAACAATCTGGCAGCCGCTCCACACGGCGCAATGACCCTTCGTGACACGTCCGGAACACCGCTGCCGCCATGGCTGACGGCGGACTATATTCTCGGTGAAAAGGGCCTTTTCAGCAGTTCACCCGGGCTGGTCAGCCGGGTCAACATCGGCGAGCGTTATCCCCAGAAGATCCGTGAGCTGCTGCTCAGCGACAGCAGCGAATCGCGCCGTCGCGAGGCGCTGTTCGATCAGGCGTTGAGCGTACATTTGCCGCTTCAGGCGCTGGAACACAAGATTCGTGGCGAACACGGCTTCACGTTCCTGGGCTACCGCTACGTAAAGGCCTTGATGCAACGCGATGCACCCCGACGCGTTGTCGACGGGCAAGACATAGAGATCCATCCGCTGGCTTTCACCCGCACGCCTGATACCACTGCGGATATCGTCGACAACATGTTCATCATTGAGCCTCGCAACAGCGATGTCGGCCCTCATATTCTCTACCGACCGCTGTATCAGGACGCGCTGCGGGAGTTCGCAACCCGCCAGGCGCTGTTCGATGCGATTGCCCAGACCGGCGCCTTGCAAGACAGTGTACTGAGCTGGATGCCGGAGGGCGCCCGGACGATCTATAGCAATGGTGGTTTCCTCAGCCCGCATATCCTGCGCTTTGGCCAAGGAGACGACACCGTTCAATGGGCTGCGCCCCCAGCCGCCCAATTGGCCCGCCCCTCCAACGGTGACGCGGTTCACGGTTCCCTGGCGCAGTCGCTGGCCTCCGGCAATCTGAGTCAGTACCTGTATGGCAGCAACGCCAGGACGCTGGTGGACCTGGCCGACCGGGACTCGGTCTCCAATACCGAGAGCCGCTGGAAGATCCTGCTGGAAGGCGGCTGGCTGCTGTTCAACACCCTGCTCATGCCGCTGCTGCGGGGGCCGGCCATGTTGGCAGGCTGGATGCTGCAATTGGCGACCAGCCTCCAACAGGATATCGCTGCGCTGCAAAGTGATGACGCCACAGCCAGGGAACTGGCCTGGGTGGATGTGTTGCTTAACATCGGGCTGATCCTGTTGCACGCAGGTTCCGGGGAGCATCCGGTCATCAAGCCCTCACAGCGTTCAGCCGACAACGAGCGCCCGTTGATCCTCGCGGCCTTGCGTCGTGCGCAGCCCGACACTTCACCGCAACCGACGGTACCTGTCGAGCAAGGTCCGATAGCACTGGCGGCCGAACCACCCGCCGGCGACAAGACGCTGGTGGACTTTATTCACTCCACCGCAAGGGATTCGTCCAGTCGACGACTGCTCAATGCCTTGCGTGAACTGAACGTCCCATGGCCGGAGCCGGCACCTTCAGCCGTCGAAATTGGACCCTACAAAGGGTTGTACCGACTCGGTCATCAGTGGCACGCGTCGGTGGCGGGCCTGCTGTTTCGCGTCAGCATCGTTCCTGGGTTCGCTGAGGTTTTTATTATTCATCCGGAAAAACCCTCCCACCCGGGGTTCAGGCTCAAGACCGACGGACATGGGCATTGGGCGTTGGATCAAGGGCTGAAGCTGCGAGGGGGCGGTCCGAAAAACCGACTTAAGGCAAAGCTGGCGGAAATTGACCAAAAGCGCACTGAGATCGGGGAAGACCTCAACCGGATAATTGATGCCGTGCGTCAAGAGACCACGCGCGTAATGCCTATCGACGACGCACTGAATGACACCAAACGGCAGTTTGAAAGAGCCCATGTTGAGCTGAAGGTTGCCTACGCCAAGTTGCGTTCATCACCTGAAGACAAGTCGCTGGTGGCTGAGCACGCAGCCCGGATGACCCAGTACTCAAGAGCACGCTTGAACTACAAGATCAGCGAAGAACAGTTTCATCAGACGACTGACGTTCTATTGCAACTGCGCCGAGACCTGATCAAGCGTTATCGGGAATTCAAGGCGGTGCAAAATCAGTTTGATGACGAATCGAAATGCATCGATCAATACCTGTCTATCCTCGCCGCCAATGAGCTGCGCATCAAACGCCTTGGCTCGTTTTACCACGCGTCTTTTTATTCTGATGAGGGGCAACCGCTGATCGAGTTGCAAAGGACGGCACACGATCCTGCGTCATCCGCCTATGTGCAGGATCTTATGGAGACCGTGTTTGCCGCGGCTGAACTGCATGCGCAGGCTATAACCGACCTTGAGAACACCCTCGAAGAAATGGTCAAGCTGCAGAAAAGCGGTGCCTCACAACGCACAAAATATCTCAATGCCGATCCGGTACGCAGATTTTACAACCGAATATATGTAGTCCTTGCGTCGCTGGATAAATTGACCGACCTGAGCATCGATCTGACGATTTCTGCTCAAACCCCACAAGAACAGTATCTCCTCAGTCTCTATGACAACTATCAGCGCGCCATGTCGTCGATAGAGGACAGTCACATAGATCTGCTCACCACCGAGGGGTTCACGTCCGGCGAGCACAAGGATGTGCTGAACAATCTGATCAAGCACTACAACAGACGCCTGCAAATCTGCCGCTCCCTGGTGGAACTTGACTCACCGCTGGTCCGCCCTCACTACATGACGCTGTTGATCGAACGCCTGGAAATCGCCAACAGCAATGCCGAGACCGAACTGGCCAACCTGTTGCGCGAGGAAGAATTCCTGCCGCCTCGGCAGGCCAGCTTGAAGCCGATAAAAACCGTGTCGCAAACCAAGCGGACCTTCAAATCACGGGACAAGGGGGCGCTGGTCGGCGATCTGCAACCGACCGAGGCCGGCACACCGTTTCCTACTATTGTCACGCGCAATCCGATCACCCAGCAAATCAGCGGCCGGTTCATGGAGCACCCCGCAGAAGGCTGGGTGGAAATCGTCGACGCCAAACCGGCAGCGCCCGCCCCCGCACCTCAGGTACGCGCCTTTGCAACGCTGCGTGGGGAAGGCAACAGGTTGATCGGTGAAGTCGGGGCCATCGAAAAGTCGATCGAATTCCAGAAACGCAAACTCAAGGACCCACTGCGCCGCGACGACCTCAACCCTCGTGACTGGAGCGATATGCTCGATTACCAGGCCAAAAGAATCGAGGCGATCGCCGATGAAATACACACCGCTCACCAGGGCAAACCAGAGGTAGCGCAAACGGTGGCACGCCTGCGCGAGCAAGCCGGTGTGATCCGGCAGCAAGGCGTGCAGCACTGCATTGAAGGTTACAAGGCCCAACGCCCTCGGCAAGAAAACATCGACTACCTGCGCCGCCACGGCGCGGTGGATATCGGCCTGGTGCATGGCCCGCAACGAACAGCCGCCAAGGACTATGTCTCTGAGTTTGCCGTGCGCGAGAAAAATGCTCAGACCGTATTGTGGTATGCGCATTTTCACTACAGCAGCCCCACCAGCGCGGGTGGCGAATACACCGCCGCCCACTTGAAACGACCGGAACATCGTTTTTTGACGCTCAAGGATCTGATCGTGAAGGCAGGCGCAGACAGTAAATCCATCGTGCGCGACCTCTATAACCCCGTGACTGCCCCGCTGGATCAGCAACTCTTTTTGAGCCTATTGCCCGGATAAGCATAAGTATCGACACAACTCAGGTGAGCTCCTGTACCTGCGATGGCGAAGGGGCTCGATCCCGGACGGCCTCACAGCCGGCAGGTATAGAGCGGGTGAAACGCGGGCCAAATGTGGGAGCGGGCTTGCTCGCGAATGCGCTGTGTCAGTGAATACATCCTTGACTGAACCACCGCTTTCGCGAGCAAGCTCGCTCCTACAGGTTGTTTGCCGTTTAGTGGGCAAACAGCGAGTTGCCTTTCTGCCCCGCCAGCTTCTCGGGCTTGATCAGGAAGCGTGCCAGTGCCGGCAGCAGCCACAGCGCACCGAACATGTTCCACAGCAGCATGAAAGTCAGCATCAGGCCCATGTCGGCCTGGAACTTGATGGCCGAGAAGATCCAGGTGCACACGCCGATGGCCAGGCACAAACCGGTAAACAGCACGGCTTTACCGGTGGACTTGAGCGTCTGGTAATAGGCTTCCTGCAACGGCAAGCCCGCGCGCAGGAAGCTTTCCAGGCGGCTGTAGATGTAGATGCCGTAGTCCACGCCGATCCCCACGCCCAGCGCCACCACCGGCAAGGTCGCAACCTTGACGCCGATGCCCATGAATGCCATCAGCGCATTGCCCAGCACCGAGGTCAGCACCAGCGGCAGCACGATGCACAGGGTCGCCGCCCAGGAGCGGAAAGTGATCATGCACATGGTCGCCACGCACAGGTACACCAGGATCAGGATGGTCAGCTCCGACTCCTTGATCACCTCGTTGGTGGCCGCCTCGATCCCGGCGTTGCCGGCGGCGAGGATGAATTCCAGGCCGTCCTTGTTGTTCTCCTTGGCGAAGTCCTGCACCGCATGCACGGCGCGGTCGAGGGTCTCGGCCTTGTGGTCGTTGAGGAACACCAGCACCGGCGCCAGGGAGCAGTTGTTGTTGTACAGGCCGTCGGCGCGGGCGATGGAGTTGTTCAGCACGTCGGGGTTGCGCGACAGGGTTTCCCATTTCAGGTTGCCCTCGTTCATGCCTTTGATCATCTGCTTGGACACAGTGACCAGCGAGATCGCCGACTGCACGCCCTCGGTGTTCTGCATTTTCCACATCAATTGGTCAATCGGCGCCATGGCTTCATAGCGCGAACAACCTTCGGCGCGGGTCTTGACCATCACCACCAGCACGTCGGAGCTGGTCGAATAGTTGCTGATGATGAAGTTGTTGTCTTTGTTGTAGCGCGAGTCGGGGCGCAGTTCCGGCGCGCCCTGGTCGAGGTCGCCGATCTTGAGGTTCTGGCTGTACCAGAGGCCGCCGCCGAAGGCGAGCACGGCCAGGGCGATGGAGATGGGGGCGATTTTCGGGTTGGCAAAGTTCGACAGCAGGCGCCAGAACGGATGTTCGCGGTTCGCGTCCTTCTTGCTCCGGGCGATGGCCCGCGGGCTGATGCCGACATAGGAAATCGCCACCGGCAGCAGGATCAGGTTGGTGAACACGATCACCGCCACGCCGATGGACGCGCCGATCGCCAATTCGCGGATCACACCGATGTCGATGATCAGCAAGGTGATAAAGCCCACGGCATCGGCGAGGATCGCGATCATCCCCGGCAGGAACAATTGCCGGAAGGTGCGCCGCGCGGCGGTCAGGGCGTTGTCTGCCTCACTCGACTGCAGGGCGATCCCGTTGATCTTTTGCACCCCGTGGGAGATGCCGATGGCGAAGATCAGGAACGGCACCAGCATCGAATACGGGTCCAGCCCGAAGCCGAAGAAGTGCATCAGCCCGAGCTGCCAGACCACCGCCACCAACGTGGTGCTGAGCACCGCGACGGTGCTGCGCAGGCAGTTGGTAAACCACAGCAGCAGGATCAGGGTGATGACGAAGGCGATGCCGAAAAACAGCACCACCATCACCAGGCCATCGATCAGATCACCGACTTTCTTGGCGAAGCCGACGATGTGGATCTTGACGTTGGGGTTCTGCGCTTCGAACTTGTCGCGGATCTTGTCTTCGAGTTCATGGGAGAACTTGCGGTAATCCAGGGCCAGCAACTTGCCCTGGTCCTGCGGGTCTGGGTAGGACTCCAGCAGCGGGATATCGACGATGCTCGACTTGAAGTCGTTGGCCACCAGCCGGCCGACCTGGCCGGACTTGAGCACGTTGTTGCGCAACTGGTCGAGGCTTTGCGGCGAGCCGTTGTAGCTCTGCGGGATCACTTCACCGCCGGCGAAGCCTTCTTCGGTCACTTCGGTCCAGCGCACGCTGGGGCTCCACAATGACTTGAGGCCCGAGCGGTCGACGCCGGAGATATAGAACACCTCGTCGTTGATCTGGCGCAGGGTCTCCATGTACTCCTTCGTGAAAATGTCGCCGTCTTTGGCTTCCACCGAGATGCGCACGGTGTTGCCCAGGTTGGCCAGGTCGTTGCGGTGCTCCATCATCTTCTCGATGAAGGGGTGCTTGAGGGGAATCATCTTTTCAAAGCTGGTGGACGGGCGAATCAAGGTCGCCTGCCAAAAAAGGAAGATACTCACCAGCAGGCAGATGACGATCACTGCCGGGCGGTTGTTGAAGATCAGGCGCTCAAGAAAGGTCGCTTTATCGTTGTGATGACTGCTCATATTTCCCGCCTTCTTCTTATTTTGGCTCTTTATTTAGGAGCGGTTCGGCGCCAGCAGCGGTGGCGACGCGAACGCCGCCCTGCCCGACCAGGACCAAGTTGCCGTTGCCGGCCGCAGTGACCGCCGAGAGTGAGATACGGTCCGGGCGGTTGAACACGCTGAAGGTCTGGCCGTCGTCATGGCTGACCACCACGCTGCCGCCATTGCCGACGACGACGATGGCGCCATCCTCCAGCAAGGTCGCGCCGGACAAACCAAACTCCAGCGCTCCCCGCGCCGCGTTCAACTCGACGGGCTCCCAGGTGCTGCCGAAATCGGTGGAACGGTACAGGTTGCCGCGCAAACCATAGGCCAGCAGCGTTTGCGCTTGAGCGGTGCCGATCACGCCAAACAATGAGCCCTCATAGGGGCCTTCGAGTTTTTCCCAGGTCTGGCCGTCGTCGCTGGAGCGAAACATGCTGCCCTGCTCACCAACGATAAACAGGCCGGCGTCCTTGATGGAGGCGATGGCGTTGAGGTGGAACTGGTCTTCGTTGTCGAGGCGGTCGCTGACGTCTTCCCAGGTCTGGCCGCCGTCGGTGGTCTCGATCAGCGCACCGTAGGCGCCCACGGCCAGGCCGTGATTGGCGTCGTTGAACCACACATCGAGCAGCGGCGCTTCGCGCTTGAGGTCCTGGTATTGCTGGGTCCAGGTGGCGCCGCCGTCGCTGCTGGCGAGTATTTGCGCATCATGGCCGACCGCCCAGCCGTGGCTGGCATCGACGAAGAACACCGCCGTGAGCAACTGCCGGGTGGGGACTTTGGCTTGGGTCCAGGTGCTGCCCTGGTCATCGGAATAAAGGATGTGCCCGCGATCACCCACCGCCACCAGGCGCTGGCCGGCGTGGACCACGTCAATCATCAGGCCTTTGGCGGCCTTGGGCGACTCAATCGCAAACACCGCTGCGGCGGGGGTATCGCTGGCGGCGTGGACGACGCTGGGTAACGCAACGGCGCCAAACAGCGAGAGCGCTGTGGCCAGCAACGCAAGCTTGCGTGCGGCGCGTGGGCGGCAAACAACCCAACCCATGACAGGCTCACTCATAGACCTTTCTCCCATTTATTATTGTTAGGTCGTGTTGCTTTGCGCGGGGCTCTGAAACCTGCAATCTAGAGCGCCTGACGCAAGCACGGGCCATCCTATCGGGCTTTGGAATCGTCTGACAATCGGCGCTACGTTATCTTTTGTTAACTGGCGGCGTTTGGCCACATGGTGAATATAGCTGCATCAGCTCAAATGATGATGTTATGGGACGCGGAGCGTCTCTGGCGGCGTTACCACGCAGAGCGTGGGAACGAGCATCATGGCGCCATGCGGGATAATGAATTTTTATTCCATCTATTGAATTTTGAGAATATTTATTCCATTAATACGCTTCCTGAAAACAATAATCCAAAGGACCACGGCGATGCGTGAACTCGGAATCGGCTTGATCGGCACAGGCTTCATGGGGCGCGCCCACGCGCTGGCGTTCAACAACGCTCGGGCGGTGTTCGAACTGCCCGTCACGCTCACACTGACGGCCCTGGCCGATGCCGACGCCGAGCGCGCGCAGCGTTGCGCCAGCGCCTGGGGGTTTGCCCAGGCCCACGCCGACTGGCAGGCGCTGATCGACGATCCCAAGGTCGATGTCGTGGCCATCACAACCCCCAACCACCTCCACTACCCCATGGCCATGGCTGCGATTGCGGCCGGCAAGGCGGTGTATTGCGAGAAGCCGCTGGCCGTCAGCCTGGAACAGGCCGATGCCATGCGTCGAGCTGCCAGCGCGGCCGGTGTGGTGACGCGCGTGGGTTACAACTACCAGCACAACCCGATGATCGTGCTGGCGCGACAGATGATTGCCAGCGGCGAGCTTGGCGAGATCATCAGTTTCCAGGGCGAATTCAGCGAAGACTTCATGGCCGACCCGGCCTCGCCCTGGTCGTGGCGCTGCGAGGTAGGACACGCTGGCGGCGCGCTGGCGGACCTGGGCAGCCATTTACTGTCGATGGCCCATTACCTGGTGGGCGATGTGGCCAGCGTGTGCGCCGATACCCACACCGTCCACGCTCAACGACCGGCCCTCAAAGGCAGCCATGAACTCAAGAGCATCGCCGTGGATGACCAGGTGCATGCCCTGCTGCGTTTTGCCAAAGGCGCGCGCGGCACGGTGAGCAGCAGTTGGCTCAAGCATGGCTACAAGAATCACCTGAGCTTCGAAATCAGCGGGACCCTGGGCACGCTGGCGTTCGATCAGGAGCGCTTGAACGAGCTGCGCCTGTGCCGAGCCGGCCAGGATGGCTTCCAGCGCTTACTCGCCGGCCCGGCCCTGCCCGGCTATGCCGCGTTTAGCCCGGCGGCGGGCCACCAGCTGGGGTACAACGAGTTGAAGACGCTGGAGGTTCACGAACTGATCATGGCGCTGGCGGGGCAAGGTGCGGATGGCACTGATTTTGAAGCGGCGTGGGCGGTGGAGCGGCTGGCGACGGCGATTCGTGTGGCGGCGCTTGAAGAGCGCTGGGTCGAAGTGAACTCAATCTAAATGTGGGAGGGGGCTTGCTCCCGATGGCGGTGGTTCAGCCAATACATGAGTCGGCTGATACACCGCTATCGGGAGCAAGCCCCCTCCCACATTTGATCGCAGTCGCCTTCAATATCAGCGCAAGGCTCGGCGCAGTACTTTGCCCACCGTGGTTTTGGGCAGTTCGGTGGTGCGGAACTCCACATAACGCGGGACCTTGTAGCCGGTCAGATATTCCCGGCAATGGGCGAGGATCTGCTCCTGGGTCAGGCTCGGGTCCTTGCGCACCACGATGATCTTGACCTTCTCGCCGGTCACGCCATCTTCCACACCGATCGCCGCCACTTCCGCCACCCCTGGATGCATCGCCACCACGTCCTCGATTTCGTTCGGGTACACGTTGAAACCCGAGACCAGGATCATGTCCTTCTTGCGATCCACCAGGCGGATGTAGCCGCGCTCATCCATCACGCCGATATCACCGGTCGACAACCAGCCTTCGGCATCCAGCACTTCGGCGGTTTCCTTCGGGCGCTTCCAGTAGCCCTGCATCACTTGCGGCCCGCGCACTTGCAGTTCGCCTTGCTCGCCGATTTCGGCCATTTCGCCGTCTTCACGAACGAAGCGCACCCAGGTCGACGGCAAGGGCACGCCGATGCTGCCGGTGAATTCCATCTCGCGCATGCGGTTGATGTCGATGGGGCTGATGCTCACCACCGGGGAACACTCGGTCAGCCCGTAGCCCTCGACAATCGGTAAGCCGGTGACTTCCTTCCAGCGCTTGGCCACCGCTGTGTGCGTGGCCATGCCCCCGGCGATCACCATGCGCAGGTCGGAAAAGTCCCGCGCGCAGAACTCCTTGTTCTCCAACAAACCGTTAAACAGCGTGTTGACCCCGGCGATCCCGTTGAAGCGTTCCTTGCGCAGGATCATCTGCACCCGCTTCACGTCCCGTGGGTTGGCGATCAGGATATTGCGCCCGCCCAGGCACATGAACATCAGGCAGTTCACCGTCAAAGAAAAGATGTGGTACAGCGGCAGCAAGGTGACGTTGGTCTCCTGCTTGTCCTGGTCCAGTTGATCACCGACCCAGGCCTTGGCTTGCAACAGGTTGGCAATAATATTGCGATGGCTGAGCATCACGCCTTTGGCATCGCCGGTGGTGCCGCCGGTGTATTGCAGGAAGGCCAGCTCATCGCGACTTATGCTGACGGGCAAAAAATTGAGCGCCCGCCCCTGTTTCAGCACCTGGTTGAAACGCACCGAGCCAGGCAGCGTGAAGGCCGGCACCTGCTTCTGCACGCTGCGCAGGATGAAGTTCATCGCCGCGCCCTTGAAGGTGCCGAGCAGGTCGCCGATGGCCGCCACCACCACGCGCTTGACACTGCTACCGGCGATGACCTTTTCCAGGGTGTGGGCGAAGTTTTCGAAGATCACCACGGTCTCGGCGCTACTGTCCTTGAGCAGGTGCTTGAGTTCATGGGCGGTGTACAACGGATTGACGTTGACCACCACCGCGCCGGCCAGGATCGTGCCCAGCAGGCAGATCGGGTACTGCAGGCAATTGGGCATCATCAACGCGACGCGGTCGCCCTTCTTCACCCCCTGGCCCTGCAGCCAGGCGGCAAATGCGCTGCCCTGGATGTGCCAGTCGGCGTAAGTCATGGGCGTGCCGATGCTGACATACGCCACCCGCTCGCGGAATTTTTCCAGGTGTTCCACGAACACTTCGCGCAACGAGGGGTAAGCCTCGATAGCGGCATCGATGTCCGCCGGCACGCCGGGCAGGTAGGCGTTCAACCAGATGCGTTCGGTGTGTTCCAGGCTGATGGCGTTCATGGCTGCGTCCTTATTGTCGTTGTGGATAGGGCTACTTTTCGACGATGGCGGTAATACCCAGCCCGCCCGCCGCACAGATCGAGATCAAGCCGCGACCGCCGCCGCGCTCATGGATGGCCTTGGCCAACGCCGCCAGTTGCCGGCCACCGGTGGCGGCAAACGGATGGCCGCAGCCCAGCGAACCGCCGTTGACATTCATTTTTGCGCGGTCGATGGCGCCCAGCGGTGCGTCCAGGCCCAGCCGCTCGCGGCAGTAGTCGGGGTCTTCCCAGGCCTTGAGCGTGCACAGCACCTGGGCGGCGAATGCTTCGTGGATTTCGAAGAAATCAAAATCGGCAAAGCCCAGGCCTTCGCGCTTGAGCATGCGCGGTACGGCGTAGGCCGGGGCCATCAACAGGCCTTCGGTGCCGTCGACGAAATTCACCGCCGCCGTTTCGCCGGTGCGCAGGTAGGCCAGCACCGGCCAGCCATTCGCGGCGGCCCACGCTTCGCTGGCCAGCAACACCACCGAAGCGCCGTCGGTCAGGGGCGTTGAGTTGCCGGCGGTGAGCGTGCCGTCCTGGCGGTCGAAGGCCGGCGCCAGGCTGGCGAGTTTTTCCAGGCTGATGTCGGCGCGCAGGTTGTTGTCCCGTGCGAGGCCCCGATGGGGGCTGATCAGATCGTCGAAGAAACCGCGCTTATAGGCCGCGTCGAGGCGTTGGTGACTGGCGAGGGTCAACTCATCCTGGGCCAGGCGCTTGATCTGCCAACGCCTGGCCATTTCTTCGCAGTGCTCGCCCATCGACAGGCCGGTGCGCGGCTCGCCATTGCGCGGCAGCAGCGGCTTGAACAGCATCGAGGGGCGCACCTTCAACAAGGCCTTCAGTTTGTCGCCCATGCCCTTGGCCCGATTGGCCGCAAGCAAGGTGTGGCGCAGGGATTCGTTGATGCCAATGGGCGCGTCGGAGGTGGTGTCCGCGCCTCCCGCGATACCCACTTCGATCTGGCCAAGCGCGATTTTATTGGCCACCAGCAATGCGGCTTCCAGGCCCGTGCCGCAGGCCTGCTGCACATCGTAGGCCGGAGTCTGCGCGCACAGCGTGGTCGACAGCAGTGACTCGCGCGCCAGGTTGAAATCGCGCGAATGCTTGATCACCGCACCGGCGACGAATTCGCCCAGGCGCTGACCGTGCAGGTTGTAGCGATCCACCAGGCCTTGCAGGGCGGCCACCAGCAAGTCCTGGTTACTGTCATGGGCATACACAGTGTTGGAACGGGCAAACGGCAGGCGGTTACCGCCGATGATCGCCACGCGCCGGGTCGGTGGCGGATTGAAGCTGTAGTCACTCATGTAAGGCTCTCATTCCAGGCGTTTGATCCCACAGCAACAACCCGCGCATATGCGGTTTGTCGCCGGCCACATTGCGCACTTCGAATTCCCGAAGCGGGCCGGTCACGGGGTGACTCCACAGGGCGACCTGGCCGGGCAGGAAGATCGGCAACTTGAAATCGCAGTGGGCCTCGGCGTGGTCCAGGCCACCCGGTGGCTGCTGTGCCGCCAGCGCACGGCCCAGGGTCCACATGCCGTGAGCGATGGCGCGGCGAAAGCCGAAAAGTTTCGCGCCCATCACCGAGGTATGGATCGGGTTGAAGTCCCCCGAGACCTTGGCAAATTGGCGCCCCAGATCGGCGGGCAATACCCAGCGCTGGGTGCGTAGCAAGCCCTCGTCCTGTAACGGCAGTGCGTCCACCCACCGCTCCCCGACGGGATTTTTCACATTCCGGCGCAGGTACAGGCTGTCGCTTTCCCATACCAGGGCGCCCGCGCCGTAGGCACGGGTCGCGATGCTCAACGCCTGCCCCTTTGGATGGGCAACCCAGCGTTCGCAAAACACTTCCAGGCGCAGCGCCTGGCCTTCATGCAAACGTTGGTGCTGGCGAATACGATTGGCCAAATGCACCATGCCGCTGGCCGGGTACGGGAAGCCGGGTCGGGTCAGCAGCATCAAGTGCAAAGGGAACGCCAGCACGTGGGGATAGGACAGCGGCACGCCTTGCTCGCGACGAAAGCCACAGGCACGCGCATACGCCGCGATGGCGGCGCTCGACAGTTCCACCGCCGGGCGTACCAGACGCTCCCTGGGCAATGGCGGCGCGGACCCAGGCTCGGGCTTGCGCAAGCCACGCACAGCGTCGAACACCAGTTGGATGCGCGAGGGTGGCGGGTCGATGATCTGGGTCACATAGTCCATGGTTCAGGCTCCCAGCAGGCTTTGGCCGCACACCCGCACCACCTGGCCGTTGACCCCACCGGACGCCGGATGCGCCAGCCAGGCGATGGTCTCGGCCACATCGACCGGTTGGCCGCCTTGAAGCAAGGAATTCATACGCCGCCCAGCCTCGCGGATCAACAGCGGGACTTTCGCGGTCATCTGCGTCTCGATAAACCCTGGCGCCACCGCATTCACCGTCACCTGCTGTGCCGCCGCACGCGGGGCCAGCCCCTGCACCAGGCCGATCACCCCGGCCTTGGACGTGGCGTAGTTGCTCTGCCCGAGGTTGCCGGCGATACCGGAAATCGACGAGACGCACACAATCCGCCCACCGGGGTTCAGGCCGTGGTTGTCCAGCAGCGCCTGGCTGAGCTGCAACGGCGCCTCGAGGTTGACCGCCAGCACACTGCGCCAGGCGGTTTCGGTCATCTTGGCGATGGTCTTGTCGCGGGTGATTCCGGCATTGTGGACCACCACATCAAAGGCGCCATACTGGCTGACATGCGCCTGCAATAACGCGGCGGCATCCGGCGCGGTGATGTCCAGGGGCAATGCCGAACCGTCCACACTGTCGGCGGCCTGCTGCAGCGCCGACTGGGCCTGGGGCACGTCGACGCACACCACATGGGCACCGTCGCGCGCCAACACCTGGGCGATGGCCAGGCCGATGCCGCGGGAGGCACCGGTCACCAAGGCGCGACGGCCGGCGAACGGTTTGTCCCAGTGAAGGGTGATGTGACTGTCCACAGGCTTCTGGAGGCGTATCACTTGCCCCGACACATAAGCCGAACGGCGCGACAGGAAAAAACGCAGGCTGCTGTCCAACGCGTCTTCGGCGCCCGGCGCCACGTAGATCAATTGCACGGTGATCGCCCGGCGCAGCTCCTTGCCCAGCGAGCGCACCAGCCCCTCGAGCGCGCGCTGGGCGACGGCCTGGGGCAAGTCCTGGCAATGTTCCGGTGCGGTGCCGAGTACCACCACGCGCGCGTGTTGGCTCAGGCGTCTGGCGTTGGCGTGAAAAAATGTATAGAGCTCATCCAAGTGCTGCAGGTCGGCCACGTGCGTGGCATCGAAAACCGCGCCCTGCACCTTCACCGTCGACGGCGCCTTGACGGTCGCCGCGGTGGCGGCGACGGTGTCGGTGTTGCTGAAGAGGCGATGTACGTGCTCGGTCAGGCGCCCTGCCCCGGCGACGATGACCGGGTTGGCCAACCCGTGCTGGCCGCTGCGATGGCGTTGCAGGGGCAAGGGTTGCGGCAAGCCAACGGCCTGGGCCAGGCGACGCCCCCAGGGGGAATTGACGAAAGAAAGGTAGCGGTCACTCATAACACAAATCCTGCTTTGTAAATCCGATCAAATGTGGGAGGGGGCTTGCCCCCGATAGCTGAGTGTCAGTCAGTGAATCTGCATCTGAGCCACCGCTATCGGGGGCAAGCCCCCTCCCACATTCGGACCGCGTTTGGATTAATTGACCGAAGCGTTCTCGCTTTGGCTGGCGCGACGCTTGGCGGGCTCCAACGCCTGCTTGCGCTGCTGCAGGGCCTCGAGCAAACCGAAGTCCTGCGGGAAATCGTCGACCTGGATGCCGTGGTCGGCGTATTCCACATAGCGTGCGAGCAAAGCGTCTTCGTCGTCGCTGATCAGATCCAACGCCCGTGCCTTGACGCGCCAGCCGGTAAAGGCCGTGGCCGAGATCGGCATCGGCGCGAGCAGGCCTTGCTTGATGACGGGCTTGAGCCGTGCCTCGATCAGTTCCACCTGGGGCAACAGGCGGAACCCCAGTTCGCCATAGGCCAGCTTGTCGATTTCCGGGCGCGGGATGTAGGAGTTGGCGAGCAAACGGTCGCGGGTTTCGCCGGGGGTCTGTACGACCTCGGCGACTTGGGCCAACAGGCGATCCGACGGTTTGCGCAAAGGAATGCCAAACGGGAAACTCAAGGCCCGCAGCACCGCCGCAGCGGCTTTGGACGGGTAATTGTCGAGCACTTCGGCCAGCGCTTCATGGGCGCGCAGCAATGCGTCCTGGGCCGCCCAATGCACCAGCGGCAAGTCGGCCTGGGGCCGGCCGTCGTCCTCAAAGCGCTTGAGCACGCAAGACAGGATGTACAACTGCGACAGCATATCGCCCAGGCGCCCGGTGATACTTTCCTTGCGCTTGAGGGCGCCCCCCAGCACCCCCATGGAAACGTCCGAGACCAATGCCAGCACCACCGACAGACGATTGGCCTGGCGGTAGTAGGAAGCCAGCGCCGGGTCAGTCTTGGCCGGCGCAGAAATCAGCCGGCCAGCGGTCAGCGCATGTACCGTGGCACGCACGGTGTTGGCCAGTACAAAACTCACATGGCCGAACATCGCGCTGTCGAACGCCTGCAGGGCCTTGCGCTGGTCCGGGTTGCGCGCCGCTTCCATTTCGCGCAGCACATAGGGATGGCAGCGGATCAGGCCCTGGCCGTAGATGATCAGGCAGCGGGTCATGATGTTCGCGCCTTCCACGGTGATGGCGATGGGGCTTTGCTGATAGGCGCGCGCCAGGAAATTATTGGGCCCCATGCAGATGCCCTTGCCGGCGACGATGTCCATGCCATCGTTGACGATCATTCGCGCGCGCTCGGTGACGTGGTATTTGGCGATGGCCGAGATGACCGAAGGTTTCTCGCCGGCATCCAGGGACGCCACCGACACCTTGCGCACCGCATCACAGGCATACAAGTGCCCGGCCATGCGGGCCAACGGTGCCTGCACCCCTTCGAACTTGCCGATGGGCAGGCCGAACTGCTTACGCATCGCAGCGTAGGCGGTGGTGCCACGGACCGCCACTTTGCCCAGGCCGACGTTGGCCGACGGCAGTGAAATCGCCCTGCCCGCCGCCAGGCATTCCATCAGCATGCGCCAGCCGTTGCCGACTTGTTCGCGACCGCCGATCACCCATTCCAGCGGAATGAACACATCCTTGCCGGTGGTCGGACCGTTCTGGAATACCGCATTCAGCGGCCAGTGGCGACGGCCGCTGTTCACGCCTGGATGGGAGGTGGGAATCAGCGCGCAGGTGATGCCCAAGGCACCTGCGGCACCGAGCAAACCGTCCGGGTCCTCGGCACGGAACGCCAGGCCCAGCACCGTGGCAATCGGGCCGAGGGTGATGTAACGCTTGTCCCAGGTCACGCTGAACCCCAGCACCTCCTCGCCTTCGTGCATGCCCTTGCACACAATCCCCACGTCGGGAATGGCCCCGGCATCGGAGCCTGCATATGGGCTGGTCAGCGCAAAGCACGGAATATCCTCACCCCGCGCCAGACGCGGCAGGTAATAGTTGCGCTGGGCGTCGGTGCCGTAATGCAGCAGCAGTTCGGCGGGCCCCAGGGAGTTGGGCACCATCACCGAAATGGCCGCGGCCGAACAGCGGGTCGACAGCTTCATCACCACTTGTGAGTGCGCGTAGTGGGAGAAGCCTTTGCCGCCGTACTGCTTGGGAATGATCATGCCGAGAAAGCCGGCATCCTTGGTGTACTGCCAGCCCTCGGGGGACATGTCTTGCCACACCTGAGTGGTTTCCCAATCGTTGGCGATGTCGCACAGGGTTTCGACTTCGTTGTCGAGGAACGCCTGCTCCTCGGCACTCAGGCTGGCCGGCGCGGCTTGCAGCAGGCGCTGCCAGTTGGGCTTGCCGCTGAACAGCTCGGCGTCCCACCACACGGTTCCCGATTCGATGGCCGCACGTTCGGTGTCGGACATCGCCGGCATGATCGTACGAAACAGCCCCAGGGCCTTGCGGGTCAACAGCACGCGGCGCAGGGGTTTGATCGCCAGCAACAAGGCCGGCAACACCACCAGCACCGCTGCGACGGTAGCGCCGAATGCGGCCACTGCGTTGAACAGATAGCCAGCCGCCAGCCATACCAGGCCGGCGCCCAGCCACAGGGTGGCAGCGGCTTGTCGATACGCCAGGGCAATCGCCGTAACGAAACCCACCAATAACCAGATAACCATGGGATACCTCTACTTGATTCAGGGCGTGGCACCCGTGCGGACCGCTCGGATTGAGCGGGGCGTAGAGCCACACTACAAACTCGGGAAAATAAATTCAAATTTTGTTTTGAAATTTATATTTAATGGTCTGGCGAAAATATTCAGGGCTGAACGAGGCAGCCTAATTGCATCAGTCA
The DNA here is from genome assembly GCF_003852235.1 of Pseudomonas sp. R4-35-07. NCBI lineage: Bacteria > Pseudomonadati > Pseudomonadota > Gammaproteobacteria > Pseudomonadales > Pseudomonadaceae > Pseudomonas > Pseudomonas sp. R4-35-07. The sequence continues at coordinate 2,734,927 of NZ_CP027732.1, read as the reverse complement.
TGTGGCTCCGATTAGGTTCTGCGGATTGTTCTGTAAGCGTGTCAGTGTGCGCCGGGTCTCAAGATGCGCTGAATACCCGGCTTCAACACGGTCAGGTACGTGACTAGAACTTATAGGTCGCCGACAAGCTCACGACGTCACCTGACGACTCAGCCTTCCCGTCCAGTTGAGCAGCGCCGAGGCGATCAACGTTCTTGGTTTTCAGGTTGACCTTTTCGACGAACTGGTGCGAGTACGCGCCATCCACTGACAGGCCTGGCACTGCCTTGATGTCGTACCCGGCACCAAACGCCAGGAAATAACGATCGCCATCAGGGATCCGCGGATCGCGGGTGGAGTTACGGGTAGGCGTCTGGTCATACGCCACACCTGCACGCAGGGTGAGCTCGTCGGTGGCTTTGTAATCGCCGCCGATTGAGGTCATCCACGCGTTTTTGTAGTTGTAGGGAATGGCAACAATGGTCGAGCCCTGCGACTTGAGTGTGAGGTCCTGAAATGAGGACCACTCAGTCCACTGCGCACTCACACCGAGCGTCCAGCGGTCATTGAACTGATGGACCCAGTCAATCGCAGCAGTCGCCGGGATATCCAATTGAGTACTGGCATGCGCGCCATCCGGGAACAGATTGAGGCCAGGATAGGCCATTTCAACCAGCGTCTCTCCGTTCGGACCAATCGGGTTGGTCATCGCATTACGGCCGATGGCGTCTGTATAAACATCGTACTTGCCGGTCATCTTGTTTTTGATCTTGGCGTGGTAATTCAAGCCCAGCGTGTCTTGCTGCGTCGGTTTCCACACCACCCCACCAAACCAGCCCACCGAGATGTTGTCGACTTTCACGCGTATCAGGGAATGCCCGACACCGGTCGGAAAGCCAGTGCCGCCAAGCCCGGGAGAAACATCTGCGGCAGCCAACAGATCGACGTTCTGGCTGACGTTGCCCTGGCTGCGCTGAACGATGGCACCACCACCGACCGAAAATTCATCATTGACCTTGAACGACAGGGAGCCTGTCAGGCCGATGGTCTCGATTTTGGTGTCGACCGCGAAATCCCGCAGCTTTGAGTTTTCGTTCCACGTACTTTTCATACCTTGGGGTACGACCTGGCTCAGGCCAAAAGCGAAGCGGTCGCCGATGGGCATGACCATAAAACCAGTGGGCAGCCATGCGGTGAAACCGCCCTGGCCGCCATTATTGGTATTGAGGGTCGGATCGCCCAGGTTGCCTTGGTCATCCAGCACTGGCGTGTTGGTCACCGGGTTGCCGTTATGGTCATACGCCTGGCCGGAATATTTGATCTTGATCCGGGCGTAATCGACGGTCTGCTGCACGATGGTTGAATCGATGAACGCCATGGCCGCTGGGTTGTTGTACGCCGCACTCGGGTCATTCTTGAACAGAGAACCGCCACCAAATGCGCGGCCCCAACCGGGGGCGCCATAAGTGGGCGTGGAAAACCCGCCCGCCTGCACATGCCCCGTAGTGATCAGGCCTCCCAGCAGGGCCAGTCCCAGTAACGTGTAAGCGTGTTGTTTCTTATTATTCATGCGGTACTCCCTATTATTATGTGCGCCCGGCCCCTGCCGGTGGGTCGTGTAGCCATGGAGCGTTGTTCAAAAGCGCCTGTACTGGAACGGTGTATGACAATCAGGGATGGGTGATAAGCGAAGGCGATTTACCGTTGACCGGCGCCTCGCGGGGGGCGCCGGCATTTCAACGGGTGATCAGCCCTTTACGGAGTCACGCGCTTACGGGTTTACCGTGAGCGTCGGGGCCACAACGTTCAGCGAAACCACAGTGCAGTTTCCGCTCAGCGACTGATTGGCGGCCGAAAGGGTTTTGGTCCCTGCAGCCCAGTTGACTGCGATAGGGGTTGGTCCGCAGTTGGTGGCTGGGATCGAGCTGATCTTGTAGCCGACATTGGTCACGGTACCGGTGGTGCCCGTCGAGGCAGTCAATACCCAAGGCAGGTTAGTCAGCGTTGGCAAAGCGCACAGACCGCCGCCGGTCAGCGTTGCGCCGTTGATCGAGGCCACGCCACCGCTAACGTTGCCGGTAAAAGTGATACCGCATGTCACTGCCGCGCCAAAAGACGAAGGCGACTTCACCACGATGGTGCCTGCGTTAGTCGAGAACGGACCGTCCGGAGAGACGGAAGCCGCACTGGCCATCGACGCGGCGCCGAAGCACATTGCAAACGAAGTTGCACAAACGAGGGTTTTCAAGCTTTTCATTATTTTGCCTCACATGTAATGGCGAGTTATTCGCCTGGGGTAATGACCATGAACACGAAGCCACCTGTAAAACTGCAGAGCTTCATATTCCAGCCAAATTCAGTTAAATCCGACAACCTTATTCAACTACTTTGAAATCAGGCGGCATCTTGATTGACACCGTTTTAATGGTGCAATCATCACCAATAGGTACATTGACAGCCTCCAACTTGCCGGTGGCGTTATCCCACGTACCGACTGCGGTAGAAGGACCGCACTTGCCGCCCAGACCGAATGCATGCACGTCGACGCTGATCTTCGACATCGAGCCGCTTTTTGTATCCTTTGCAATCAAGACCCATGGCAAATTAATAGCTTCGACCCGGCTGCACTTGAGCCCGCCATCGAACGCCACTTTGTCGATATTGACGGATGTCCCATCGGCCGTCACTTTGCCGGCCACCTTGATGGTGCAGTCGGCACTGATCAACGCGCCTTTGGAGAAGCTGATTGGGCCCTGGGCTGTAAACGCGCTACCGGCAGGTTCGATACGGGCGGCCTGTGCGTGATGCCACGCGATCAGGCCCAGCGCGGCCAGTACGACTTTAACGGTGAACTTTATAGTGACCTGAGTTACTTGCATGTTTACGCCCTTCTCTTGAAATTATTTTCGTTCGGGTAAACAACCATCTTGTAACTAAGCTAACAAACAATCGACGTAGAAATCCTTATCGAAATACACTCGAAAAACGCGTTTTTTATTTCAAATTAAAACGGCTTGGCTTCGCCGCTGTACTTCTCCAGATACTTCAAGCGCTGTGAAGGCTGGAGATTAGCCAAGTTGATATCACCGGCATAATGATTCAATACACGATGATCCATCCGGCGCCGCCACAAGTACGGTACATAGGCCCAGACAATCATACTCGCGTAACCATAGGGAAGTTGCGGCGACTCATCAAAGTGGCGCAACGACTGATAACTCCGCGTGGGGTTGGCATGATGATCGGAATGCCGTTGTAATTGAAACAGGAAGATATTGGTGACAATTCGATTACTGTTCCAGGAGTGCCGCGGCGAACAGCGCTCATAACGACCGTTGGGCAATTTCTGGCGCTTGAGGCCGTAATGCTCGACGTAATTCACCACTTCCAGCAACGAGAAACCGTAGATGCCCTGGATGAGCAGGAACGGGATCACTGCCGCGCCCAGCCAGGCAATCATCGCGCCCCAGAGCAGCACGCTGTACATCCAGGCGCTGAGCACCGCGTTCTTCCAGTGCCAGGCCGGCAGGCCAAGTTTGCGCAGGCGTTCGCGCTCCAGGTTCCAGGCCGAGCGAGCGCTGAACCATACCGAGCGCGGCAGGAAGGCCCAGAAGCTTTCACCCAGGCGCGAACTGGCCGGATCTTCCGGTGTGGCGACGCGTACGTGGTGGCCACGATTGTGTTCGGTGTAGAAGTGCCCGTAGAACGTCGGCGCCAGCGTGACCTTGGCCAGGAACACTTCCAATGGCTTGGGTTTATGCCCCAGCTCATGGGCGGTGTTGATCGCGATACCGGTAGCGGCCCCGGTGGACATCGCCATGCCCAGATAAGTGAAACCACTGACGGGGCCGTGCAACTCGGTGCGGGCGCTAATGAACGCTGCGGCATGTGCCAGCCCGCTCGACGGATCGAGCGTCGCGGTGGCCCGCAGCAGCCCGCCGCCGATAATCCAGTCAATGCCGCCGGCGGCGAGCCAACCGGTGATCACGACCGAGGCGATCACAAACAGCACGCCGGTATAGACGATCCAACGGTAGTAGCGCTGGGATTCGAGATGGCTGACGGCAGATTCCGGCGGGTTGCTGAGGTCTTCACCCAACAGGCCGTCGATCAATGGGATCAAGCCGAAGATGACCAGCACACCGATCCACCACAGTTGCTGAATACCGGTGCCGATAGCCAGGGCCCCCGAGAGCAGTGGAGTCGCCAGGGGCATGATGCCGAGCCACCACAGGTAACGCTTGCCGTCGGCCCAGACGCCTGGCATCGCCAGGGACGGGTTCATGCCCACCTCCGAGCGCAGGCGGAGGCAGCAAACAGGAGGGCGGAGCGCTGGCCGCTCCAAGACATCAACCATGCGATAAAAGGCGTTTTTTTCATTATTTTATTCGCTCTTAGGCATTTCAAAAAATGTTTCAAATTAGAAATTGAAATAATTTTTTAAATAAATAGCGCGGAATCGTTAGGTCGTCAACCAGTTTATCCGGGCCTTTTTGTGTGACCGGGCAGTCTCTTTTTCAGAGCGCCGGCCAAGTGTCTAGGGCGGGCGTCGACGCGCTGGAACCGCAGATCGCATGACATGGTTATTTGCCCGCCAAGGCAAACGAGGGCTGCAATACGGCGGCGCTTCGTGCAAGCCCAGCCCGTTTGGCGGTCTGCTCGACCAACGCCACCACTCGCTCTGTGGCGGTAATCGGCAACATGTGCCCTCGGTCTTCCACCACCTGCAGCTTCAGCCCGGGCACCTTGCTGGCCAGGCCCTGACCGTGTTTCTGGAAGTCGAGCACGTTGTCCCGGGCGCCGTAGATGAGGCCGATTGGCAACGTCAATTGCGGGTAGCGCTTGACCATGTCCGGCAAGTGATCGTTGACTCGGTTGATCTCAGTGGACGCCGCGTAGAAGTTCTCGGGACGCATCCCCAGCAAACCGCCGCCGCGCGTAGCGAAGTCTGGCGGGGCGGCATCGGGGGCGAATACGCCCTTGACCACCGCGCCCTTGGTCAACAGGCCAATGGGCAGGGTCAAGGTGCGCGACACCCAGCGTCGCAGCCAGGCGGGGCGCACCGCCAAGGACAGGAACACCAATGGCAGCATGCGCTGGGGATGGGTCAAGGGCGCCACCAGGATCAAGCCGGATACCGCATGCGGATGGTCAAGGGCCAATGCCAGGGCGACCGCACCGCCCAGGGAATGCCCAAGCACCAGCGGCTGATCCAGCTCGAGGGTTTTGATAAAAGCGGCCATTTGGCGCGCCTGGGCCGGCAGGTCTGCCGCCGTGTGGTTGTGCCGACTGGAGTAGCCCGACCCTGGGCGATCGACGCTGATGACGCGGAACTGCCCACGTAACTGACCGGATAACGCGTAAGTCAGGTTGCGACTGCTGCCCATCAGCCCGTGGATCATCACCAGCGCTGGGCCTTGGCCTTCGTCTACATAATGAAAGCGCTCGCCATCCACCTCGACGACGCGCCCGTTGATCGAAACGGCGGTTTCAATACGCCGTGTCATCCAGGCGCTGAAAGCCCACAACACAGCGCTCGCGCCTATCACTACACCTGCAGCGACAACCCACTCGACAGCCATAGCTCGGTCCTCTGCTTCCCTGCTGCTGGCGACCTGATCGGGATTGATCAAGGCCTCAACCTTCGTCCACACCTTGGACCCAGCCTCCATGCGCGTCTGTCGGACAAGTCGCATAGATCGAACAAGGTCCTAGCGTAGGCGAAATTTTCAGGTAGATTATTTAAAATCTTTTTTAAAATAATTAATTCAGTTTTCCTTTGCAATGGTGTTCTATCTAAAACACAAAAGAAAAACAGGAGCACATCCGATGCCCACCAAGGACCGCTTATGAATGCCCACAGCGACGCAATCGACATCGCCATCATCGGCTCGGGCTTCGCCGGCCTGTGCATGGCGATCAAACTCAAGCAAGCCGGGCTCAGCGATTTCTTCGTCGCTGAGCAGGCCGACACACTCGGCGGTACGTGGCGTGACAACCACTACCCTGGCTGTGCCTGTGACGTGCAGTCCCATGTCTACTCCTTTTCCTTTGCGCCCAACCCCGACTGGACGCGCCAATTTGCCCCGCAAGCGGAGATTCGCGCTTACCTGGAGCAATGCGCGCGGCGTTTCGGGCTGGCGCCGTACCTGCGTTTCGGCATGGGCCTTCAACGGGCGGTGTTCGATGATCAGCAGCAACGCTGGCAACTGACGTTCAGCGATGGCCGCCAAGTCAGTGCGCGAGTGCTGGTGTCGGGCATGGGTGGCCTGTCGCGTCCTACATTGCCGGATATTCCTGGGCTCGACAGTTTCAAAGGCAAGCGTTTCCACTCGCAGCAGTGGGACCATGACTACAGTTTGAAGGGCAAGCGCGTGGCAGTGATCGGCACCGGCGCCAGTGCTATTCAGTTCGTGCCGCAGATTGCGCCGCAAGTGGCGCATCTGGACCTGTTCCAGCGCACGCCGCCCTGGATCATGCCCAAACCCGACCGGCCGATCTCACATGTCGAACGCTGGCTGTTCAAGCATCTGCCAGTGACCCAAAGGCTGGTGCGTAGCGCCTTTTATTGGGCATTGGAAGGCCGTGTGGTGGGCTTTGCCCTGCACCCGCGCTTGATGAAGATGGTGCAGAAAATCGCCCTGCGTCATTTGCGCAAACAAGTGGCCCGCCCTTCCCTGCGCAAGATTCTGACGCCGGACTACACCATCGGCTGCAAGCGTGTGCTGATCTCCAACGACTACTACCCGGCGTTGTCACGCAGTAATGTCGAGGTGGTGAGCGACCAGGTGCTGCGGGTCGAAGCCGATGGCGTGATCACCGCTGACGGCATCAAGCACCCCGCCGATTGCCTGATCTTCGGCACCGGGTTCCAGGCTGCCGATCCCCTGCCCCGTGGCTGCATCATCGGACGCAACGGCGTCGACCTGATGGACACCTGGCACGACGGCGCCCATGCCTATAAAGGCACCACGGTGCCGGGCTATCCCAACCTGTTCCTGATCGTCGGGCCCAACACCGGCTTGGGGCACAACTCGATGATTCTGATGATCGAAGCCCAGGTCGCTTACATCCTTGATGCGTTGCAACAGATGCAGCGCCAACGCATCGCCATGGTGGAGGTCAAACCCGCCGTGGAGCAGGCCTACAACGAGCAATTGCAAGGCAAGCTCAAGCGCACCATCTGGAATACCGGCGGTTGCCAAAGCTGGTACCTCGACCCGCGTACCGGCAAGAACACCACGCTGTGGCCCGGCTCGACGTGGCGCTTCAAGCAAGTCACCCGGCATTTTGCGCTCAAGGACTATGTGGTCAGCCGGGCGCCCGTTGTGCCTGTGCCGCGCCCCGCACCCACCCCTCATTGCGCCACAGAAGGCAGTCTGTCATGAAGTCATTCACCGGCCGCGTGGCGGCAATCACGGGAGCGGCCTCCGGCATGGGTCGCGCACTGGCACTGGCCCTGGCACGGGAGGGTTGCCACCTGGCCTTGGCCGACAAGAACAGCCAGGGGCTGGAGCGCACACGGGACCTGGTCAGGACCTCGACCCTGTCGCCGGTGACCGTCACCACTCAGGTACTGGATGTCTCGGACCGTCAAGCCATGCTGGAGTGGGCGGCGCGTTGTGCGGCCGAGCATGGCCAGGTCAACCTGGTCTTCAATAATGCCGGAGTGGCGCTGTCGAGCACCGTGGAAGGCGTGGACTATGCCGACCTGGAGTGGATCGTCGGCATCAATTTCTGGGGCGTGGTGCATGGCACCAAGGCGTTCCTGCCTTACCTGAAGGCCAGCGGCGACGGGCATATCGTCAACACCTCCAGCGTGTTCGGCCTGTTCGCCCAGCCCGGCATGAGTGGCTACAACGCCAGCAAGTTCGCGGTGCGCGGCTTTACCGAAGCGCTACGCCAGGAGCTGGACCTGCAACGCTGCGGCGTCTCCGCCACCTGCGTGCATCCTGGCGGAATTCGCACCGACATCTGCCGCAGCAGCCGGATTGACGCGAACATGACCGGTTTCCTTATCCATAGCGAACAACAGGCACGCGCCGATTTCGAAAAGCTGTTTATCACCGACGCCGACCAGGCCGCCAAGGTGATCCTGCAAGGCGTGCGCAAAAACAAACGCCGCGTGCTGATCGGCCGCGACGCGTATTTGCTCGACCTGCTCGCCCGTTGCCTGCCGGCGGCCTATCAAGCGCTGGTGGTGTTTGCCAGCAGGCGTATGGCGCCCAAACCACGCACGCCCGTGTTTGAAACCAACGACGAGCCCCGTCTCTGAACAGGAGCACACCCCATGTTGCCGATTCGCCGTGATATCCGCTTCGCCCTGCCTGCCGGGCGCATCACCAACTGGCATGAAGAAGGCCCGTTCATCACGCACTTTTTCAATGCCCTGTCGCTGCTGTTTCCCCAGGGCGAGCTGTTTTTCATGGACAGCGTGCGCCACTACCGTTCCCGCATCGACGATCCGGACCTCAAGAAAGAGATCCAGGGTTTCATCGGCCAGGAAGCCATGCACAGCCGGGAACACGTGGCCTACAACGACCTGCTGCAAGCGGCAGGCCTGCCGGCGCACAGCCTCGATCGCCGCTTGAAATTCTTCCTCGACCTGCAAAAGAAACACCTGCCGCCGTCCTTTAACCTCGCGGTGACCATCGCCCTTGAGCACTACACCGCGATGCTCGCGGAAATCCTGCTGAGCGACCCGTCGCGTTTCGGCGACTCACTCAAGGGCTACCAGCAGATGTGGTACTGGCACGCCCTTGAGGAAACCGAACATAAAGCGGTGGCTTTCGATGTGTGGAACCGGGTGATCACGCCTGGGCCCAAGCGCTACTTGCTGCGCACCGGCACCATGCTGTTTACCACGCTGCTGTTCTGGCTGGTGGTGCTCGATTTCCATGTGCGCCTGTTGATTGCCGACCGCAAGTCGGGTGGGCATCTGCGGGGGTTCTGGCGCATGCTCAAGTTTCTGTATGCCCCCAAGGGCATCTTTGCGCGCATGCTGCGGCCGTGGCTGCACTATTTCAAACCGGGTTTTCATCCTTGGGACCATGACAATCGGGCACGGTTGGAGGGAATTGACGCACTGGTCGAGGAGATCGAGCGGACCAATCGGGGCTACGAGGCGGTCTAGCACGCCGGCGTGCTGCATTTGAACGGGGCCGACTGCCAGAGCGGTCGGCCCCATGACTGCATGGGTATCTACACAACTTTGGCACGGCTTTGAACTTGTGATGGCCCAGGAGCCGAAGCCTCTCTAACTGATGCCCCGCGTTCCAAATGTGGGAGGGGGCTTGCTCCCGATGGCCATAGGTATCTACACAACTTTGGCACGGCCCTGAACCTGTGACGGCTCAGGAGCCGAAGTCTCTCTAACTGATACCCCGCGACCTAAATGTGGGAGGGGGCTTGCCCCCGATGGCGGCCTGACAGCCGACCAGGATGTTGGATCCGAGCGAGTACATATCCGTTGCTGCGGTAACGGCTGCTATGGGTTCCGCCCTTACGGCGTCTCACTTTTGAAAAGCGCAAAAGTAAGCAAAACGCTCTTGCCCCACCACTCGGCACCTCGCTTAGGCTCGGTGTGCCCGTAATCCGACAGCGATTTGGGGGGCCGCCGCCACGCGCCATCCATGGCGCGGGGCGGCTAAACCGGCATCCCTGCCGGTTTACCCCCCAAATCACTGTCGAATTCCGGCCAGCGTGGTTTAACGGGGCGCCTAGATCAAAAGCAAGATCAAGAGCGACTCGCTTCGCATCGTGGTTACCGTAGGCTGCTACAAAGTTGTGTAGATACCTAAGCCCATGACTGCCAGATCACGCCAACCCCGCCCGCTGGCGCACAAACTGCGGCACTTCATGTCCCGGCAATGCCCTGCTGAAATACCAGCCCTGAATGAACAACTCAGCCCCCGTATTCAGAAACGCCAATTGCTCGGCGGTCTCAACCCCTTCCACCACCACGCCCAGGTTAAGCGCCTCACAGAAACGCAGCATGCCGGTCAGCACCTGAGCGCCCTTGGGATCGTGCTGTGCAACCACGAAGCTGCGATCGATCTTGATGAAGTCCACCGGAAACTGATGCAGGTAACTCAACGCCGAAAACCCGGTGCCAAAGTCATCGATATATACCTTTGCCCCCAATGCCTGCAGTTTCTGGATGGTCTGACGGGTCGCCTGGATATCGCTGACCAGCGCATCTTCGGTGATTTCCACCGACACCCAGCCCTGGGCCTGGGCGAGAATTTCCACCAGGCGATTACCATAAGCCGCGTCCTTGAGGGTGACGCTGGAGACATTGATGGTCATGGGCAATTCAAAACCGGCCTTCTTCCACTGTTGATACTGGCGTACGGCCTGGGACGCCACCCACACGTCCACATCCGGCATCAACCGGGCCTGTGCCAACCATTGCAGGAACTCCCAGGGTGAATGCACCGTGCCCTCGCTGTCCCGGGCGCGCATCAAGGCTTCGCAGCCGGTACACAGGCCGGTACGGGTGGAGACTTGGGGCTGAAACTCAAGATAGAACTCGTAGTCGCTGATCTGCTGGATCCGGTTCAACTCAATGGCCTGCCGGGCCAGGGCGCGGTGCGACGCGAGTACCGGGTCGAACTCCAGCAACCGCCCCTTCTCCTCCAGGCCGCGAAATGTCATGTCCAGGGATTTGAGGTATACCGTGCCGCCGTCACTTGCCTGGCGATGGATCGCCCGTACATACGGCGCATATACCAGCGTCCCCAGGCCCATCAGTACAACCTGCAATACCACGGCCGCGACGTCGCCATGGGTACTGAGGTAAGCATTGAGAAACACCGGTGCGGTAAACGGCACGCTGGCCACGGCCGGTGCTACCCAACCCAGTTGCACCACCGCCAGCGCCACCGTCGCATTGACCGCCGGCACCAACAGAAAGGGTATGAACAACCGCGGGTTGAGGATGATCGGCAAACCGAACAACAGCACTTCGCTGACATTGAATAACGACAGCGGCAAACTGGCCATCGCCAGCAACCGCATGGACTGGCTCCTGGAAAACAGCAGGATTGCCAGGAGCAGGCACAACGCGCCGCCCGACCCACCGATAAATGCGAAGCTGCCCAACAGGCCGCTGTTAAGCAGGTATTGGACCGGCTCACCCGCCGCCAGCGCTGCGCCGTTGAGCACCACAGCTTGATCCAGCACGTCGAACAGCGGCTGCATGGCGTACACGCCATGAATCCCGAAAAACCACAACAGCGAGTTCATCAAGGTCACAAACAAACCGCTGCCGTAAGGCGCCTGTAACGCATTGAGCACCTGCGGTCCCTGCAGTTGCGCCACATAGGGGATCTGCAGCAGCAACGACAACACCACCACCAATGCCAGCGCAGTGATCGCACCGGGCAGCACCATGTTGATCGTGCCCTTGAGGTTGTGTCCGATCAGGTCTTCATTCACCAGGCGAGTCCAACGCAAACGGTGCAACCAGGCGATGGCCGGCACATTGATCAGCGGCGACGCGATGGCAATGAACAGCAGGAAGGTGGCCGAAGCCCGAGGGTATTCGCGCAAAAGAAACGTGGCCACCACTACGTTGGCAAGGCACAAAAAGGCTATTGGCAGTTGTGGCAAGCGGTGCTGAATGGCCAGCATATAGCCAATGGAAGCGGCGACCAGCAGTGGAATCACCGAGCTGATCCGGTCATGCAGGCCCGAAAGAAAGCTCACTGTTGGTGGGCTGAAGCCCAGCACCTTGGCGCATTCGGACAGGATCAGGAAAATGGCAGACACCAACAGGCACGGCAGGATCCACAACAATCCCTCCCGAATCGCACGCAACGACTCGATACTGGCCAGGGCCGCCAGGCGCTGGGTAAGGAAAAGTTTGAACAGCGTTTGCGCCATGAGCCGCCCTCTGCCCGTATTCGCGGGGTCTGGAGATCAGCGCCGGAATACCCGTCAACGCTACACGCCCTGATGCTCGGCGCGAAAGCTTTTTGCCATCTCACCGGGCTTTTCAGCAAAAAAAACCTGGGGGCTGTGAAAATTCCTAGATAAAAAATCGAACTTTCTGACCTGAGTCATCCCCTAAACCTGTCTGAGTCGGTATTATCCGCCGCGTTTCCGTTTGTTAAAGGATGTTACAACCTGGTTAACACCGGGTGCCCACTCAGGGAATATTGCCTGGCCAGAAGCAGGCACAAAGGAGAGAGAGCCTTACCATGCACCATAAGCGGTCCAGCACCATGCGCCCCCTATTTGTCACCATCCTGTTGTGGCTGTGCAGCGTGGCGCTGTTATTTATCATCAAGAACGTCATCGAACTGTATACCGGGCCCGTCGCGGAGACCTGGATAGATTTGACGTTGGTGCTTGTCGCCTACCTGATGTTCTTTTTACTGGCACCGTTGCAACGCTGGCTCCAGCGCAGGTCGCGCAAGCGCGCTCGGCGTCACGTCGACGGGCACGCGCCCGACGTCGACTCTCCTCTCTCTCGCTGAGGGGCTTGGCGTTGTCAGCACCTGGCGATAACTATCAACGCGCACTGGACCGGTTCCTGCACGAACACCCGGATGTGGCCGCTGAATTGAACAACCTCAACCCACTGGCTGCCCAGGCCAGGGGAGAAACCGTGGCGCAGTATCGTACCGAGCGTCTGTATGAAGCGTTCGAGGCGCAGGCCGAGCGCCAGGGCCTGTTCGCCTGGGAGCTGACCCTCAAGCTGACTGCCGAGTCCAGCGAAGCCTTCGAAACTCAGCGCCTCGAGGTGCACAAGGAAGTCGCACAGATGGCCGGCATGAGTTGGGCCGACTACTGCCAACTGCATGACCTGGCTGGCTGACGTTCTGGCTAGCCGAACCAGCGAAGCCGCCTGCACCCCATGACCTGCCGCAACTCGGCGACCGTCAGGGCCCGGCATTGCGGGTCTAGCGCCAAGGCGGTGTGCAGTGCCGGCCAGCAACGTCGGGGCAACTGCCTGGGCCGAGGCAGCCCGGCGCCCGGTTGACGTTCCCCGAGGCGCTTGCCCTGGGCCAGCTCATACAGGATGCACGCCACGCCATAGAGGTCCGCAGCGGGCGTCAACGCGCCACCCGCCAGTAATTCAGGCGCCGCATAGGCCCGGGTCCAGGCATTCAACCGGCTGCGATTCACCGCCGCCAAGTCCGCCGGGGTCTGCGCAAATGACTGCCCAAGGCCGAAATCGAATAAACGCACGCCCGCTTCGCCCACCATGACATTGGCCGGTTTGATATCGCCATGCAGCACGTTGTGTTGATGGGCATAAACCAACGCGTCCAGCAGTTGCAGGGCAATCGGTTGCAGCTCTGCCCACGGCAATCCATCAGGGCATTCCACAAGCAGTCGGTCCAGCGTCAGGCCATGCAGCAGCTCCATGGTAAAAAAGGCGATCTGGCTGGATGTATCCACCTCAAACGAATACACCCTCACCACGCGCTCATGTCGCAGGCGGCGCGCCAGGGCAAACTCGCTGAACAGCAATACATGGGCGTCCGGGCATGCAGATAAAGACTCGTCCAGCAGCTTGAGCGCCACAACGGAACAAGGCTCGCCAAATTGCTCATGTAACAGATCGCGCGCACGGTACACCACGCCCATCCCGCCCCGGCCCACGACCTGCTCAAGGTGGTAGCGGCCAACGAGCAAAACCGGGGGAGTTGATGCCGCACTCATGAGTGCACCACGACGGCGGTCAAATCATCGCGTGCCGGGGCGCGCAACGCGCTGGCGAACAATCTTTCCACGACCTGCTGCGGCCCGCCTGCACTCAACGCCAGGCCCAGCTGGACATGGCTGAGTGCCTGGTAGAGACCATCGCTGCACAATAAAAACACATCGCCAGGGCGGGTCCTGAGCTCCAGCACCGCAAGCCGCAATGACGCGTGCGCGCCAATGGCCCGGGTCAAGGCTCTGGCGTCAGGGTGGGCCCGAGCTTGCGTCGCACTCAACTGCCCCTCGTCCATGAGGCGCTGCAACAGCGAATGATCTTTCGACAGCTGGTACAGGCGTTGTTCACGCCACAAATAACAGCGGCTGTCCCCCGCCCACACACAGGCCGCACGCCCGTTATCCAGCAACAGTGTGACCACCGTACTCCCCATCGTCGCACTGCCGGTGCGCCGCGCATCCGCCAGCCGCCGGTTGACACCTTGCAGCCGTTGTCGAACCGCATCGACCCGCTGGTCAAGGCTGCCCTGCGCCGACAACGAAGCCAGGCTGCTGATCACCCACTCGCTCGCGAGATCGCCCTGCCGGTGCCCGCCCATGCCGTCCGCCACCGCCCAACAGCCTCCTTGCGCGCAATCGAGCAGGGCATCCTCATTGCGCGGCCGTGACTGCCCGCGCTGTGTACGCCCGGCGCTGCGCCATGTGGGCCGCATCTGGTTCACAGTTGCTCCGGCAGACGGAAGGTGCGCCACGTGTCCATCTCAAATGGGCTGGGTGTCCGTTGGCTGGTCAGCAGGTAGTTGGCGCGCAATCCGGCCAGGTCAGCCTTGACGATCTGCGCGTTGCGGTCACTCGCAGGCTCGCGTTGCAGCAAGTCGAAAAACCGGAACAACGACCAGGCGCCGGCGCTCTTCTCGATACCCAGGGGGCGCAATTCGCCCCCCCTCTCCAGTACGAGGCTGGCGCGTCCGTTATCTGCTTCGATGGGCCACCGGAACGTCATGGGTATGATCGGGCCGTGCCGGTATTCCAACTGCTTTTCACCCAATCGCAGGATCGCTCGGTTGACCGACTGATCCAGGCTGTAGGGCGCCAAGGTAAAGCCCACCGCCAACTCTCCCTGATCTTCGGTGAAAAAGCTGCGTCGGATAACCTGGGCTTTCGTCAGTTGATCCAGCAGCGAACGCGAGATCGGCAAACCCTGTCCGTCCAGCCCACGCAACCGGTAGCGCGTGCCATCCGCAGTGACAAACGAGCGCAGGTACCCCTCGTAAAAACGCGCCCACACGCCTTGGGGTTTAAAGAACTCACGAAAATCGTCAAGGGCCACATCACTCGTCGCGTGGGCATTGAACGGGTACCGTTGGCGAATCGCCCTGGCGTAAAGCCCCTGCACCTCGCTCTGGTAGCGCTGATTGACATGGGCATAGGCCTGGTCCAATAAATGGCGCCACGTCTGATCGCCAATCCCTTCAAACCAACCGGCAAGCGGAAGCGGCAAACGGCTGGACGCTGCACGCAGGTCGCCCAGCACGTCCTGCTGGCCGTCCATCCGCCGCTTTGCCCGCAAAAAGGCCGCCTGCTCCGGCGAACCCTCACGGCTCAGCGTCGCTAATTGCAGGTGCAATTGGTCCAGCAGGCGCAACCCCTGGGCCAGCTCCGCGCTGGGGTTCTGCTGCTCATCCAGCAACTGATGCAAGGGTTCAAAACGCCGCTGCAAAGCCCGGCGTGCCGAGTCGCCCAAGGCAGCCTGCCCCTGCGCCACCGCAGCCTTGGCGATCACGCCCAACGCGCCTGACGGCTGGGCCATCGTTGCTGGCAGCTCCAGGCCCGGCAGTAAACGGGTATTTTCACGAAGCTGCTGCAATAGCAGAAGGACTGGCGATTGGGCCGACGTCAGCCCCGCGAGCCGTTCGGCATCCTCGCGCAGGCCGTCGGTGTGCAGCAGCCTGACGCGACCGAGGGCGTCGCTCCAGGCCTGGGCATACTCACTGAAGTAGCGCTGTTGCAGTTCGATCATCAAGCGCTGCAGATCCTGGTTGCTCAAGTCAGTGCCTTCGCCCAGTACCCAGTTATCCTGGGCGATGGCGTTTACCAGCCTGGGGCCTTGCGCTTCGAAGTACTGCACATACCTTTTGGTGTAGAAGCCAGGAACCGGTGGATCGATGGCGGCAAAGACCTTGCCCTCGGCCAGACGCAACGGCTCCAGGTCGCGCGATTGTTCGCGCAGCACCCGGTACACCACGTCGGCCAATGACTCGCCCCGCAGCGCGGCCCGCGCCTGAGCCACCAACTCGTCGTTGAGGCGGGCGGAAAATGGCTGCTCAAGCAGTCGCGCCCAATGTTCATTCAGGCGCTTCTGTACCGGCATATCACCGGGAAACCGCAGCGACCAATGGCTGGCCATATGCTGCGCCAACCACGCGGTATCCCGGCGTTCGCGCAGATTGAGCATCAGGTACGCACGCAAGTTGTCGAGCAGGCGCTCGCGATCGCCGAGGCTGGCGCGTACCTGCTCTTCGAGCAGGGCAACGGTGCGGCCCAGCAGTCGCTGCTGCAACGCCTGCTCATAGGCGCGCGCCACCCACGGTCGGCTGACCTCGCCCTGATACAGGCCGGCTCGCTCGATCAGCGGAGTGTCGCCTGGTGTGGGAAACACCTGGGTCGCCGCCCAGCGAGCGTCCAGCAGCGCCAGGAGTGTCAAGGTTTCATCGCTACCCTGCACGACGGGGGCGCTAAGTGCAGCGATATGAGCCAAACGTTGTTGGTTGGCCGCGTAACTGTGCATCCACAGCCCCCCGGCACCCGCCAGGACCAGCGCAGCCGCCATCCCCAGCAACCCATTGCGCCGCCAGATGCGCTGGCGCTCCCGGGTCTGCAAGGCGGCCAGGTCCGCTCCGGCAAAGATCACCCGACTGAACAGGCCCTGCACGAAATGGCTGCGGCTGTCGCTGGCACAGGTCAGGTAGAACCCGCGCAAGCCGCTGATGCGCTGGTAGCGATGGGCGCAAAACGCCCACTCGATAAACAGGCACAAACGCTCGCCTATTTGCGCGGTCTGCTGGGGAAAATCAAGCATTCGCCCGCGGCGCTCGACATCGCGCTCCTGATGCAATCGCTCAATCAGTTCGCCGTGCAAACGTTGCAGTAATTGCTCGAACGCTCGGCGAACCTGGGTGATGTCATTGCCCGCCTTGTCAGCCTCCAGAGGTTGGCCCAGCACCGCTCCGACATCGTCCCCTGACGATGAGTCGAAGTACTCGATGAACCCCGCCAGTCGATCGGCCTGGGTCACCACCAGATAGAGGGGTACGTCCACCTGCAGCACCTGCTGAATTTCCTGCACGCGCGAATGGACATGGCGCGCCAGTTGCTCCAGGTCATGCTCATTACCGCTCAGGAGCCTGTCTACCGACAGCGTCACCACCACGCCGTTGAGCGGGCGCACTCGATGCCGCCACCTCAGGCTGGCCAACAGCGTGGTCCAGCCGGCGGCATCCACCGAACGGTCTGGTTGAATCAGATAGCGCCCTGGCGTGTCGATAAGCACCCCTTCATCGGCGAAGTACCAGTCACACTGCCCGCTGCCGCCCGTCGGCCGCGTGTCAACCTGATCGAACGGTGACTGCAAACCCGCTGCCGCCAACAGTTGGGTCTGGCCACTGCGCGGCTCACCGATCACCAGGTACCAGGGCAAATCATGGCGCCAACGTGCGTTGCGCTCGCCATAGCGCGCAGACGTTTTCAACCGATGAAGGGCTTCCTTGAAACGTCCACGGACGTGCTTCTGCTCGTCCTCCACCGCTCTCAATGGCGGATGAGCGGTTGGCGGAGCCGGCCTTTCGAGTCCTGCAGCACGGCGCCCGCCAGCCAGGACCATCGCCAATCCCCACAGTAGAAACAATACGCTGAGGGTCAACAGGCGGGCAGTGGCGCTTTGCCAGAACCGGTGGTCGTCCACGGCCAACAGCGGTCCGGCGTACCACACAAATGCAGCGCAGCAAAGCACCAGCATCAGGCTCCACACCCAAACCTTGGCCAGCACGGCGCCCACGCCCTTGAAGAATGCGTTCATTCGTTGCTCCCTGCGTTTACTAGGGCGTGCGGGTAAGATCCGACGCCGACAATTGAAGGCTTTGCAGCGCACTTGCCCTTTCTCGCTCCAACACCCAGGCGAATCCCGTGTACATCGCGAGCAAACCGCACAGCGTGAAGGCCACACACCCGCCAACCGGAATGACGCGTACGTGCCTGCGTCGCGTGCGCCCCTGCCCTTCCGGCAACACCGACGCCGACGGTGGATTGCCTCGCACCTGCCTGATCTGTCGATACAGGCCATCGCGAACGGCTTCGAGTTGCACTACCCCCCGCTCCATCACCCGGTATTTACCTTCGAACCCCAGGGACAGGCACAGGTACACCAGCTCCAGCATCGCCAAGTGTTTTACCGGGTCGCGCGCCAGGCGTTCCAGCAACTGGAATACTTTCTCGCCGCCAAACGTCTCGTGATGAAAGCGACTCAACAGGCTCACCTTCGACCAGTCACTTCGAGCGCCCCACGACGTGGTGACGACTGCTTCGTCGATCACGCTGCACAACACGTAGCGCGCAGACATGACTTGGGTGTTTTCAACGCCCCCCTGCAAGGCACGGGTTTCGAATTGAGTCACCGCGGATGACAATCGGTCGTTGATCGTGATGAGGTTTTCCCGACCGGAGCAGCCCTTGAGCTGGACCACTTGCGACAATAGCTCCCAGGCGGCGACCACGAGGGGATTGAGCGCTGTGGTGAAGCTGTGCGCACCCAGTGCTTGGCTCGCGTAGATCATCCGGTCCTGCAATTGTTCATAGCGCGGCGGCGCCGGGAACTCCGTGAGCGGCCCTTGCGCGGGCCCGTGGCCGTCGCGATCGAGCAGGACGGTTTTTTCGTCCTGCGAGTATTCACTGTCCATAGCATTCAATTCCTGATGGCCCAGAAGGTCAGCTCAAGCCCGGCGAACTCGCCCCCGACATGGAACGCGAAGCCACCCGACTGCTCCAGCTGCGCGATATCGCGGGCATTCATGTCCAGCATGAAATAGGTCTTGGCGGCGTGGAACGGGATCTGGCGCGGCGCCACGGGCAGTGGTTTGACCTTGATACCCGCCAGGTGCAGATTGACCAATTCGCGTATGCGCTCAACCGCGCCGACTTTCAAATGCGCCGGCAGGCGTTGGCGCAAGGCCTCCGAATCACACTGCGCCGTAGCCGCCAGGATGAACGTCGCCGTACCCAGCAATTTCAGGTCGCTGACCGGGCAAACCAATACGCCGTACTGACGTTGTTGCAATGGCAACTCGATGGAGTGCTGTTCCAGCACGACCGACAGCACCGTACGCACAGCCTCCATCAGCCCCCGGAAACTTGCCCCCTGGTCAGCGTGCCGGTAATGCACATCCAGCGCCGGGCGCCTGCTATCGCTGGCGAACGTCGACAACTCACCGAGCAGCGCCACCAGTGCGCGGAACACCGCTTCAGGGCGAACCTGGGCCTGGCTCAAGCAGTGGCGCAGCTCCAACTCGGTACGATTGATCACTTGCAGCATGAGGAAATCGCCCACCTGCGTGCCGGCGGCGCTGCTCTCGCCCCGGATCCGCGCCGCGATGGCATCCCCCCGCGACGCCAGCAGGCCGATCACCTCCTTGAGACAAGACGATACATACCCGCGATCCTGCATAAAAATGAACGTCGGGACGAACTCCGCATCCAGGCGCACGCCCCCCGCATCGGTAGACTCCAGCACCTGGGCGACCTTGAGTCTGACGAAGCCCTGTTCCCTGTGCTGCTCACCCAGCAGGAGACGCAAATCAGGTCGCGCGCAGTGAATCCGACAGCGAGCGTCGGCACCGGCGTTCGAATCACCTACCTCCACCTCACAAGCGAGGTAGCGCGCCAGGACATCGCCCTGCTCCGGTTGGCGGGCTTCAATCTGATTGCCGGTTGCCAGCAGCAGCGCCAGGTAAACAGCCTGTTCCCCTGGGTTGGCGGGTACCTGTAATACCAGAGGCTCCATCGCGGTGCCGTGGTCGAACAGGCTACCGTCCGGCAATACACCGCTGGCTTGAGTGACCACCAGTTTGCCCAGGTTGAGGTACTGCACATCGAGTTCCAGCGTGAGGAAGCCCCAGGCGTCAGGACCCAGCAAACGCGTCTGGTTGAGCTGTTGCTGGTAATGGCGGTCGTTGTGCTGCAAGTGCTGCGGCCGCAACAGCATGCCTTCCTGCCAAATGACTTTATGCGCGTGCATATCACTGCACCTCCTTGCCGGAGCGCGGGTCGGCAAGCCGGATTCCGTCGTGGTCCAGTACCAGCTCGGCACGGTTCAATTGCTGCGCGGTGAGCGGAACGAGCAGCCGCCATTGAACGTGCGGCAAGTCTCGGTACGCCGCCAGCACGCCCACAAAATGACTTTTTGGCCCGACACTCAGCTTGAGCGCCAGTCGGTCCCCTGGGCGCAGCTCTATTTCCTCGCTGCTCACCCAGTCCTTTGGCAATACCTGCTCGGCGTGGTCATACAGGCTGAAGAAATCGGCATTCTCGAAAGCTACGCCATGGCGCAGTTCAATCAGTTGCAGCACGACCGGCGAGGGTCGGCCATGAAGGTCCGGGTTGACCTGCTCACTGGCGGTCAGTACCAGGTCCAGTTTGGTCAATGTCGAAAAAGGCGATACGGCGCTGCAGCCAGCCAACAGGCCGAGCGTGAGCAACAGGGGCGTGAGGGTGACTCGATACATGGACATCATCCTGGATAATCGCTGTGCAGGGTTGAGATCAGGCGAACCTGTTCTTCAAAGGCCCGGCTGTGTTGCAGCCGTTCAACCTCCAGCCGACAAAGGCGCGCCACCTTGATCGCCAGCGCCTTTCGGGCAACGTGGTCAAGGCGGCCCAGGTCAAGCCCCAGCGCCGCAGCAAACTCCGTCCAGAAGACGTCATCCGGCGGCGGTGCCGTCGCGACAGAGTCCGCTACGGGAAGCTGCTTGACGGGCTCCACCCGGCACGGCATTGCCACATGCTCACGGTCGGCGGCGTGCCGGTCCGCCCACTCTCCGGGCTCGCCAACGCCCGCATTCAAAGCTGCCAGTTCATCCGAGGTGCTATGTCGCTGATGCTCAAGGTCCAGTGCCCGCAACGGGTCCAGGGCCAGGAAAGCATCGTCGGGAATCGGCACTCCCGTGGTGATGGGCTGCTCACGCAAAAGTGGAGTCGGCTCCATCAACCGCGCACGTATCGACAGCGCACCCAGTTCGAACACGTCGCCATCTTCGATCAATCGCGCCTGCCCTTTGTGCAACCGTTCGCAACTGCCTGCCATGCCGATACCGTTGCTGCTGATATCCGTCAGAAAGTAACGACCTTCGCGGTAACCCACCAAACCGTGGTGACTGGAGAGCAGCCGGCTGGGATCATGGATGACCCAGTCACAGCCAGAGCCACGCCCAATCACACCGCCCACGCCGTCAAACACTTTGCGCACCGTGGACACAGGGTCTGCGCCTGCGGCCTCACTTACCTCAAACACAAGCCGCATGGTCAAGCTCCCTCTTTCTTATCGGCCACGGGTCACCGCCTGGGGCTCACCCAAAGGACGGTATTGGGCATCATCGAATACGTAATTGGCGTTACAACCGCCAAGCAGACACAACACAAGCACGACGACGTGCCACGGACGATCAGGCATCAGGTTTCTCCTCGGTGAAAAGGCCCGCCGACTTCATATCGATGACGGCGGCAATGATCTCGGCAATCCTCGGATGCACCGTTCAACGCTCCCCGCTGGCTTCGCCGCAAGGAATGTTCAAGCGTGCAAGCCGGTAAAGCAGCGTGCGCCGTGCGACGCCGAGCTCACGCGCCGTACGGGTCCGGTTGCCACGATTCTTGTGCAGGCAATCGAGCAGGAACACGCGCTCTACCCGCTCCAGACGCTGGCGCAGCGTGACATCATCAACGGCGGTCGCGGCCGACGCCTGGGGAAGCGACAGGTGCGCCGGCAGGATCACGTTGTCGTCACACAGCAGAACGGCTCGCTCCACCAGGCACTTGAGTTCACGCACGTTGCCAGGAAAGGCATGACTCGACAGTTGATCAAGGGCGATATTCGACCATTCCACAGGTGTCCTTCCCAGGCTTGCGCACGCCTTGTCGGCGAAATGCCGTGCCAGCTGCAGCACATCCCCGTCTCGCTCACGCAAGGCCGGTAACTGGATGGGGAACTGGGCAAGCCGGTAATAAAGATCCTCGCGAAAACTGCCTTCGGCGACCATGGCTGCGAGGTCACGGTGGGTCGCCGCGATGATGCGCACATCAACCTTGTGCGCAGCACTGGCGCCCAATGGGCGAACCTCACCTTCCTGCAATACCCGCAACAACTTGGCTTGCAGGGTCAGTGGCATATCGCCGATTTCATCCAGCAGCAACGTGCCGCCATGGGCGGCGTCGAACAGCCCTGCATAGTTGCGCTCGGCACCGGTAAATGCGCCTTTGCGGTAGCCGAACAGCTCGCTCTCCAACAAGCCTTCCGGGAACGCAGCGCAGTTCTGCACCACGAAAGCCTTGGCTGCACGCGGCCCTGCCAAGTGGATGGCCCGAGCCACCACCTCTTTGCCGGTGCCGGTTTCTCCCCGTAGCAGGACGGTATAAGGGGTATGCAGCACCTTGCTGATCAATTGGCAGGTTTGCGCCATCGCTGTGCTATGGCCAATCAGGCCATACGTGCCTGTCAGCGACACTGGGCGCCCTTGCGGCGCAACAGCCGGCACCCACCGCAGGCTGCGCAGCAGGGCCAGTTGGTGCAAGGCGAAGCTGGCGAACTGGCCCAGCGAGGACGCGTAGCCTTGCAACGCTGCCGGGCGTTGGGTCACGCACAGCAGCACGCCTGTGAGCGTATTGAGGCGGTTGAACAGCGGCACACTCAACAAGGCGCGCCAAGGTGATGCGAGCACCGGCAAGAAACCCAGGTCGTAAGGGCTGTTTTGCACATCATCCACACTGACCGCGGCGCCTTGATCCAGTGTGTCGCGCAGTAAAGGCACCTGTCGCGGATCGATACTTGAAGTCGCCACCGCCACCGAGGGCGTCGCGCTCAGATGTTGGGCGGCCAGCTCAAGCCGGCCGGTCGCTTCGTCAAGCCGGTACAACTGGGTGAGCTCACAGTGACTCAGTTGCGCCACCGCTGAAACGCACGCGCCGGGCAATGAAGCGCCGTCACTGTCCAGGCCTATACGTGTGAAGCAGCCGATCAAGGCGTTGGCGTGGGCAAGCGGGTCAGGCAATTGATCAAGGTCGGTCATTGGCTGAACTCGCAGAGCGGCAGGCCGTTGCCATCCAATCGCGCATGCACCGAGGAAACCGGGGTCTCCATGGCCATGGCGCCGAGCAGACCGTCCACCATCTGCGGCAACAAATGGCGCTCGATCCAATGGTCGATGTACCGCGCACCGCTGTCACCGTCCGCGCAACGCTCGGTCATGTGCGCGACCAATTCTGGCGTGTAGGTGAATGCCAGTTTGCGCGAGTGCAGCCGTTGGCCAAGGCCCGCAAGCTTGAGCTCTGCCACGTCGTGCAGCACCTGCTCGTCAATCGGGTAATACGGTATGACGCGCATACGGGCGAGCAATGCGGGCTTGAAGTGGGCACGCAGCACCGGGTAAATGGCGTCTTGCAGCACCTGGGGTTCAGGTCGTTGACCGCCTGCGCAAAGCGCGTTGATAGCGTCGCTGGCGAGGTTGGATGTCATCAGCAGCACGGTGTTGCGAAAGTCGATTTCCCGCCCTTCGCCATCATTCGCGCGCCCTTTGTCAAAGACCTGGTAAAACAGGTTCAATACCTCAGGGTCGGCCTTCTCCACCTCGTCGAGCAGCACGACTGAATAGGGACGCTGGCGTACGGCTTCGGTCAAAACCCCGCCCTCGCCATAACCGACATAACCCGGTGGCGCACCGATCAATCGGGAAAGCGCGTGCTTCTCTTGGTACTCCGACATATTGATGGTGGTGACAAACCGTTCACCGCCGTACAGAAGATCCGCCAGGGCCAGGGCTGTTTCTGTCTTGCCTACACCGCTTGGCCCCACCAGCAGAAACACCCCGACAGGGGCATCGACCTTGTTGAGCCCGGCGGCAACGGCGCGCAAGGCACGATCAAGGGCCTGCACCGCGTGGTCCTGCCCAAGCACGCGCGAGCGCAAGGCCGCGGCAAACCCAAGCACTTTTGTGTTCGGTTCAAGGGCCAGCTGCTCGACGGGAATACCGGTCCACGCGCTGATGACATGCGCTACGCCGTGCGGGCAGACCTCAGGTTTCACCAACGGCCCATCGCGCTCAAGCCACTGTTGCTCCAGTACCTGGCGCTCGTGCTCAAGGGTTTCCAGGCGCAACTTCAGCGCCTGAAGGGCCTGCGCATCCACAGGCAATCCGCTATCAAAGTCTCGACTCAGCGCCCGCGCCTGCCGCTGGCCCTCGATCAGTTCGGCGCGTAACGCCTGCAGGGCCTCAGGCGGCATTGCCTGACGCGTGCGGACGCTGGCACAGGCGGTGTCCAGCACGTCCACCGCCTTGTCCGGCAACTGTCGGCCCACCAGATAGCGTGCGCTCATGTGGGCCGCTGCTACCACCGCATCATCACGGACATACACGCCATGGCTCGCTTCATAGACAGGCACCAGTCCCCGCAGAATCGACACTGCCTGCTCGACACTCGGCTCCTCGACCAGTACCGGCTGGAACCGTCGCGCCAATGCCGGGTCCTTTTCGATGTACTGCTTGTATTCCGACCAGGTGGTAGCAGCGATCGTACGCAGCGCGCCGCGCGCCAGGGCCGGTTTGAGCAGGTTGGCCGCGTCCAGGCCTCCCGGCTGGGCGCCAGCGCCCACCAAGGTATGGGCTTCGTCGATAAACAGGATGACCGGCTCAGGCGATGCGTTCACTTCATCGATCACACCTTTGAGACGTCGCTCGAACTCGCCTTTGAGGCCAGCACCCGCTTGCAGCAAGCCCATATCGAGGGTCAGCACGCGAACGCTTTTAAGGGCCTCGGGCACCTGCAAAGCCGCGATCTGCAACGCAAGCCCTTCGACGATCGCCGTTTTCCCCACCCCGGCCTCCCCCACGAGAATCGGGTTGTTCTTGCGCCGCCGCACCAGGATGTCGATCAATTGCCGTATTTCGCGCTCGCGGCACAGCACTGGGTCTATCCGACCCTCACGGGCATGCTGGGTGAGGTCCTGGGTAAAGCGCTGCAACAGCGACTCCGTGACAATCGGCTGACTTTCGCAGGGCTGGCCCTGCAGAAAATCACGCACCCTGCCGGTATTTAGACGGCTGAGCACCGCGTGATACCAGCTGCCCGCATGCTCCAGCGGGTGCTGTAAAAGTGCCAGCAACAGGGCACCGTGATCGACGCAACGTTGGCCCAACTCTACGTGTGCAACCATCACGGCTTGTTGTAACCACAGCACCAAGGCCTGGGCGAACACCGGGTTGCGTGTAGCGCTCTGCTCACTCCTGGGCTGCAAGGCTGCTTGCAGTTCGCCCAGGGAAACGTCGGCATCTGCCAGTGCCTTGGCCATCAACCCGGCGGGATGCTCGAGCAAGGCCAGAAGCAGATCCTCCACCAACACTTCATGACCACCACGCGCCATGCAGCGCTCGGCCGCGCGCGTCAGGTCCCGGCGGGTCTGGGCCGTCAATGCAAGGATCAGTTGTTGCAGGTCCACATTAATCATGCTCATCAATCCTTAATGAAAATGGCCGGCGAGCGTGATCGCACCGTCCGCTCGCTCATGTTCCAGCCAACTGGTCCAACCCAGGCGGCACACATTGTTTTCGCCGATATGCAACGCCCTGATTTCGCCGGGTGCCAGTACCAGGCGCAGGTCAAATTGCAACGCGTCTCGCGCGGTTAAACGTACCAGCGAGCACGCGGGGGCATAGGCCGTTCCCGTGGGCAGAAAGTCGTGAAAACGCTGCCAACCCAGGGCCTTGATGTGCACTCTGAACTTGCCGCTGCGATCAGCGATGCGACGCCCCAATACCAGGTCGTGGCCAAGCGTGCAGTTGGCGTGGCCCAAGTCATTGCGCTGCGAATGCGCGACGTCCACCGTGCGTTCGACCCATTGCTCGATGAACACCTGGGCATGCTTGAAGTAATACCGCAGGACGGTCTCCATCAACGCAGCCGAGTGCGCGCGCAGGCTCAGAAGCCCGAGGTAAGGCAGCAAGCGCTTGCAATCAAGAAGCGAGGCGCTCCGTATCGCGTGACTGCCGAGGCCAATCAGCGCAAACATTTGCTGGGAAAACCCATCACTGGCGCCCTTTTGAAAGCAGGCCCGGTAACGGTATTTGCGCCAGATCGGTAACATCAGACGGTGCAGTCGGTGGTGGAACATATCGAGGAAGTCCCGCGTGGGGTTACCACCTGCGCGCTCCACAAACGCCTGCTCGGCATAAAACGCGGGCAATGGTGAGCCCGCGCCAAACAACCCCAGCACGTTGATGCGCAGACGCGCCCGCAAGTGCCCGTGGTCCAGGAAAAACTCCACACGGTCGATATCGTGTCCTGCAAACCCCAGGCCTGGATTGGCCTGGAATTCCAGCTGGTCATACAGCGCATCCTCATCCAGCAGGGGATGAGCTTCACGTAAACGTGCGACCACCTGCACCACCGCCTGGAATAGCGTGTATTCGCGGATGGCATGGCAAAGCTGAGTCAAAGCAGGGGTTGCTGCCCCATCCGGAACGGCCATAGATACACGTCTCCTTGTGTGCTGATCACTCGCAACTCGTGATACGAATTGAGGCTGGCGTAAAGCGCAAAGAACTGATTGAGGACCGAAGCGAACACAAATAGATCGCCCTGGCCTGCAAACCCCAGGGGATCCACCGTCAGGTCCACCCGCAATCCGCGAATCGGCAGGCCCCGGTGCAACCGGTCAACCGCTTCGTGCTGGATAGAGCGCAGCGCGCCCAACTTTTTCTGGCTGATTTTCAGCGCCTGTCGATCGTGATAGCGCGGCAGATCGTAGGTCGCGAGAATCACTTTCAATGCGTTGATATCGGTCAGCGACACATAGTTGAGCGACATGTTGCTGATGAGCTTCCAGAGATAATCCTGGTCCAGTGGCGGCGCAAAACTCGCGGTTGGCGCAGTGATGTTACGGAACGTCAATGACTCAGGGGTGTGCTCGCCGGGCTGGTTGATCTCACCTGCCCTTAGCTGTCGCGGCAGACCGGCATTGGTACAGGTCAGCTCGATCGACAGTGTTTCCGGGCCCTGCTCGCAGCGATCGCCAAAGCCTATCCAGGTAGCCAGCCCGTCATGCTGGACCGACGGCCGTTGACGGATGCTGAAGCTGGGCAGCGCCCGCGAAGTTTCGCCATCATGGTCATGCTCGAACGACTCAAAGGGCACGTAGGTTTGATAGCCCAAGCCGCCAGGACGCCATCCGGTAACACGGTCAACCGAAAACACCCCGGCGTTTTCCGGAGAATATTCCCCCGGCAACAGCAGGTATTCATCCTGTTTTCCATCCAGCCGAATGGGTATCGCGTCGTGACTGAACAGGTTGACGATAGGCGTGCAGTACAGCTTGACGTTGTCCAGGGTGGGGCGCTGGAGCGCATGCCCCAGGGTGCACAGCTCGAAGCGCAACACCATGCCATGTGCCTGCTTGAGCACCTCTTGGGGGAATCGATGCAGCGCACCCAACCCTTGAACATCGACAAACAAGTATTTCTCGGGAAACGTGAAATATTCCTGCAAGTGGCGATAACCACGGAAGGTGTTTTGCGGGTAAGGAATTAATGCGTGTTCCTCTGCAAAACCCACCGGCTGAACCTGGCTGGCGCTGAGCCATAGCGTCGCAGGTTGACCATCGATCCCGTTGACCGGCAAATCGTTTTGATCCAATAGCTGCAGATGGATGCCATCCAGATGTCGCAACAAGCTGAGGTACAGGCCTTGGCTCACATAGTGGTCTCCGGCCAGGTGCAGTCGTAACGATTCGAATGTCAGCGCACTGAAATTCCCCTCTGCACTCAGGGTCAGGCGCAGGTCCAACCAGGTTGCTTCGCCCTGGCAGGCGTAATCCAGGCTACGAAGTTGCAGCGGCATCACATCGGTGGCATAGCAGGTTCTGAAACGGCAACGCTCGCCCTGGATGGGCACGCTTTCCACTGCGGTGTCCCGTGCCACGCGAACGCTGGGGCCGGCGCAGTTCAACGGGTCAAATTGCAGGATGCTGAAAGCAGGCATTGGGCGCATGTAATTGGGCCATAACAGCTGCATCAGGGAATGCGTCAACTCAGGCAGCTCGTCATCGAGCTTCTGGCGCAGGCGTGCGGTCAGGAATGCAAAACCCTCCAGCAAACGCTCCACATCCGGGTCTTGACCGGTCTCGGCGAGAAACGGTGCCAGGGCCGGATTGCGCTCGGAAAAGCGCCGCCCGAGTTGTCGCAGGGCACTGAGTTCGCTTTGAAAATAGCGGTTAAAGGCCATCTGCGCAGACCTCTACCTGCCCGGCATCCGCCAGGCGCGCATGGAACACGACGGCTTGTGTGCCACCGTCGATGAGCAGCCCGGCCTCGATGGCAAATGCCAGTGCCAACGTTTCATGGACGCGCGGGAGCACCCTGACGCGAACATTCACCAGCCGTGGTTCGTAAGCCTGGATGAAGCGCTCGATCAGCAGGCGTGACTGGGTCAGGGATTCATGCAGGCTGAGCCGCATATCATTGAGATCAGGCAAGCCGTAATCCAGCAGCGTCTGGACGCTGCCGGCGCGGGTGCTGAGCATTTTCGTCAAATGCGCGGCGACGGACGTCATGCGGCACACGCTGGCGCACGCATCGGGCTCGAGGCGCTCGAAAAGGCTGTTTTGGTGGCGCATCCCCTGGCCTCGGCTCATTCTTTGTCGAGCTTGCCGACGAGAGACAAGGTGAAGTCCGCCCCCATGTACTTGAAATGCGGCCGTACGCTCAAACTGACGCGGTACCAGCCCGGCTCACCCTCGACATCGCTGACGACGATGCGCGCTGCGCGCAGCGGACGGCGCCCGCGCACCTCGGCACTGGGGTTTTCCTGATCCGCCACGTATTGGCGAATCCACTTGTTGAGTTCCAACTCCAGGTCGGTCCGTTCCTTCCACGAGCCCAGTTGTTCGCGCTGCAGGACCTTGAGGTAGTGGGCAAGGCGATTGATCACCATCATGTAAGGCAACTGGGTACCGAGCCGGTAGTTCAGCTCCGCTGCCTTGCCCTCTTCGCTGATGCCGAACGTCTTGGGTTTCTGCACGGAACTGGCGGAAAAGAAGGCAGCGTTGTCACTGCCCTTGCGCATGGTCAGGGCGATGAACCCTTCTTGCGCCAGCTCGTATTCGCGCCGGTCTGAAACCAGTACCTCGGTAGGGATCTTGGTTTCAATCTCACCCATGCTCTGGAAATGATGCAGCGGCAAGTCCTCGACCGCCCCGCCACTCTGGGGGCCGATGATGTTCGGGCACCAGCGAAAGCGCGCGAAACTGTCGGTCAGGCGAGTGGCGAAGGCGTAGGCCGTATTGCCCCACAGGTAGTGCTCGTGGCTGTTGACCACATTTTCCTGGTAGGCAAAGGTTTTGACCGGGCACTCAAGGGGATCGTACGGCGTGCGCAATAAAAAACGCGGTACGGTAAGGCCGATGTAGCGGGCATCTTCGCTCTGGCGAAAGCTCTGCCACTTGGCAAACTGCGGGCCTTCGAAATGATCCTTGAGATCCTTGAGGTCAGGTAGGCCGGTAAAGCTTTCCAGACCAAAGAAGCCTGGCCCGGCGGCCGCGATGAACGGCGCGTGAGCCATACCGGCGACACTGGAAACGTACTGCATGAGTTTCACATCAGGCGCGCTGGGGGACAGGAAGTAGTTAGCGATGATCGCCCCTACCGGCTGGCCGCCAAACTGGCCGTATTCAGCACTGTAGATATGCTTGTAAAGCCCCGACTGGGTCACTTCCGGGGAATCCTCGAAGTCGTCCAGCAGGTCCTGCCGAGAGACATTCAGCAGCTCTATCTTGATGTTCTCGCGAAAATTGGTGCGCTCTACCAGCAGTTGCAGCCCTCGCCAGGCTGCCTCCAGTGCCTGGAAGTCCGAGTGGTGCAGAATCTCGTCCACTTGCTGGCTGAGCTTGGCATCGATCTCGGCAATCATCCGGTCGACCAGACGCTTCTTGACCGGTTCTTCGCGGTTGTGAGGCTTTACCAGTTCTTCGATAAACGCCGACACCCCCCGCTTGGCGATGCTGTATGCCTCGTCATCGGCGCTCAGCAACGTCTGGGCAATGATGTTGTCGAGAATGCTGCACTCGTCGGCGGCTTTGGGCAGAGGCAGCGAGTTGTACTGGGTAGTCGTCATGGTATCAGTGTCCTTTTACTGAAGAGGTTCGGCATCAGGGCTGCTCAGCCCCAGCTCGGCCAGCACCCGAGCACGGGAGTCGTCATCGGCCAGGGCCTGCTCAATGGCTTTACGAAAGCTCGGGGTGTTGCCCAGCGGGCCCTTGAGTGCCACCAATGCCTCGCGCAGCACCATCAGCTTTTGCAACTGCGGTATTTGCTCGACCAGGCTGGCGGGGTTGAAGTCCTTCATCGAGTTGATCCGCACCTGGACCGCCAGTTCTTCAACCTCTGCGTCATCCTGAAGGCGATTGGGCACGCTCAATGTCAAATTCAGGGCCTGTTTGGCCAACACCTCGTCGAGGCTGTTCTTGTCGATCCCGATAGGCTTGCGATCCTCAAGCTTGCGCGGGTCGTCGCGCTGGGAAAAATCTCCCAGCACCAACAGTTTCAACGGCAGCTCGACGTCCTCCTGTGCACCACCAAGCGCGGGTTTGAAGGTGATATTGATACGTTCCTTGGGTGCTACCGAACCGTCTTTGGCCATGGTGCTTCTCCTTTTTGATGATTTTTATTCGAGTACTGCTTCCAGATCGAACTGGCACAACCGGCGATGCGTGGCGTCTTTGCTTTCGCGCACGGCGTGGTTTTGCGGCAACAGGTCATAGCAGCGGTACAGGAGCCGGCCGACGTGCAGGGCCAGTTCCGGCTCCCAGCGGTCCAGGCCCGCGCGCTGTAGTTCGAGGTCCAGCTGTTCCAGCTGGATTCTGCCCAGGTCAGGCTTGCCCGCGCGCATGCACAACCTGGCCAGTGCCAGCCGCCAATGAAAGCGCGCGCGCTCACTGCCAGCGCTGTGCAAACCCTGCTTGAGCACGCCGACGGCAGCCTTGAGCCCGTCCTTGCGCAAGCTGGGCATGACCGTCTGCAAGGCGGCTTCCCAGGGTTCGCTGCCGCCATCGGCAACGGCATTGAAAGGCTCGGCTTTGTGCAGGTGGCGAACAACATGAAGCGTGATCCACTCACAGGTCGCCGCGCCCGCAAACGGCGTGCCGTCGTCGAAGCGCAATTCGGGCAGGTTCGGCAAACGTTGCAATAACAGCGCGAAGCTCGTTTCCAGCTCGGTCATGGCCAAGTTCGCGTGCAAGGCTTCAAGGCATTCCCAGAGCATGCGTAGCCCATCGAACCAGAACAATGCGCCCGCCAGGCTGACCTCGAGCTCAAGCAACAGCTCGGCGTGATGGCCTTGGCTGAGACGATCCTGGTAACGTTTAAGCTTGTCGGGAGCCAGCGGGCGCAACGCCGTCACCCCCTCACTGTTGGCATCGGGATAATTGACCAGGCTCAGCCACGCCAAGGTGCGTCCCAAACGCAAGGCCCGCAGGTCGGTGGCATTCTGGCGCAACCACCAGGCACACAATGTACGGGCCTGTTCCTGTAAGGCGCGCAGCACTTTGTGGGCATCTTTTTCATTGTTGATCAGCAGCTCAGGCTTGAGCGACTGCGTGAGCGCCTGCTTGACCTGGGTGATCACGCCCGCAGCGCCCGCTGGCTGCGCGCCGTCTTGCGCGGCACGCGCCAGACGTTCCGCCAGTTGTCGCCGGATCGGCAACAACAACGGGGCGTCACTGCCAAGGCGTTCGTTCAATAGCTCATCAAGGCGCACGAGGTGTGCCTGCAGCGCCTGGAACAAGGGCAATCGGTCGACAAGCGACAGGTTCTGCGAGAAGAGCGGGGCCAGGCGCGTCACCAGCCAACCCAATGCGGCAACGCGGGTGCGCAGCTTGGTGGGATAGACCGCCGCCCAGTGATGCTCACAGAGATAAACCAGCAAACCGAGGCCGGCCAGCAACCCCGGGAATGAATCACGCTGATGCAGTCCCCAGGTGAGCCACACAGCGAGGCGCAGGTCCTTGGACTGCTCACGCAACAGGCGCTCACTGGACTCGCAGACCTGCTGCCAGTCCGGCAGGCTCGCGCCATGTATGGACTGCGCCTTGGCAACCTCGGCTTCCACGGTTTCAAACTCACTCGAAAAGCGCACGTCATTGCCGGCGAAATCCCCTGGCGAACAAGGTTTCCGTGCAAGTTCCTGGTAATAAGCGCACGTCTTTTCTGAATGAACCATTTTTGGGCTGCACACAACTATGAAGGCTGAATAGGCAAACTTGATGCTGGGAAATGCGTAGCAGAGCTGCGCTTAACCCTCGTTCAACACACAACGAAGTGAACGAACCTTAGCCATCAAAAAAACAGCCAGCAAGCCATAGCACTACACTTAAGGAATTTCCTACGAGCCCTCTAAAATCAAGGCCTGCGCAGTAATTTGCGCACTTAATCAAGTTAAATAGCCCGCGATCACCGCCAACTGCGCCTGATTACTCACTTCTCACCATGAGCAACTAACTGCGCACTTATGTGCAACTTAAAATACTAAAAACCCGCAAAATCAGCCCCCTATGAAACGCTCTAACTTTCTACACCTTGATTTCATTGACCCACGCACTTTCAGGCACGCTTTTTGTTAAAGGCATTTCACCCGGCCGACAACTTCATCGCTCGGGAGCACCTACTCAATCAGACAAGGAAACCCGTCATGCCAACACCCGCGTACCTCTCAGTCACCGGTGTCAAACAAGGTTTGATCACCGCAGGTACATTTACCCAGGACTCGGTAGGCAACATTTATCAGGAAGGCCACGAGGATCAGATTCTGGTGCAGGCATTTGCCCATCAGGTGATCATTCCCCGCGACCCGCAATCGGGCCAGCCTACCGGCCAGCGCGTGCATAAACCGCTGATGATCAGCAAGGTCTTCGACAAATCCTCGCCCCTGCTATTCAGCGCACTGACCTCGGGGGAAGAAGTGTCATGCCGGTTGGAATGGTTTCGCACCTCTTCGGCAGGCACCCAGGAGCACTACTTCACCATTGAACTGGAAGGCGCGACGATCGTGGACATCCAGTCGCGCATGCCCAACTGCCAGGACCCGGACAACGCCCACTTCACCCATCTGGAGGACGTGTATTTCACCTATCGCAAGATCGTCTGGACCCATGAAGTAGCCGGCACTTCAGGCTCGGACGACTGGCGCAGTCCGGTAGCCGGCTAACCGCGGCGGTGGCGGGAACGGCCCAGGGAAGGTGCCGTTCCTGCTCGCGCTACACCATCGCCAGCGGGTGCTTGCGCTTGGGGGCGCCAAAAACGCGGTCGATCGCGTCCAGGTCATGTTCGTCCAACACCAGCTTCGCAGCAGCGGCATTTTGCCGTATGTGCTCGGGCGTTACTGCCTTGGGGATGGCGATCACACCTTCTTGACGCAAAACCCAGGCTAGAGAGACTTGCGCGGGGGTGGCCTCATGACGATGGGCAATCTGCTTGAGCGTCGGGCTCGCCAACAGCTTGCCGCCCTGGGCAATCGGGCAGTAAGCCATCAAGGGCAGATGGTGCTGTTGCCACCATGGCAGCAGGTCGAACTCAATACCACGTTCTTCAATGTTGTAGAGCACCTGGTTGGTCGCACACGCGGGGGACGCCAGTTCCTGCAGGTCTGCCACATCAAAGTTGGAAACACCCCAACGGCCGATTTTGCCAGCTTCGCGCAGACGCTCGAACGCTTCGACAGTTTCTGCAAGGGGGTACTGGCCGCGCCAATGCAGCAGGTACAGATCGATGTAGTCGGTGCCCAGGCGCTGAAGACTGGCTTCGCAGGCGCGGGGCACGCCTTGGCTGCTGGCGTTGTGCGGATAGACCTTGCTTACCAAAAATACCCGGTCGCGGCGGCCCTTGATGGCCTCGCCGACCACCTCCTCCGCACCGCCTTCGCCGTACATTTCAGCGGTATCGATCAGGGTCAGGCGTTCGTCGATACCCAGCTGCAAGGCGGCCACTTCGGCACGGCGCTGGTTTGGGTCTTCGCCCATGCGCCAGGTTCCCTGGCCGATGACAGGGACGGGAACACCGGCCAGATCGATAGTACGCATGACAACCTCCTGATGAGTTCGCGGATTAACAGTGTGGCATTGACCGGACAAAAGGGTTCAATCGCAGTATGGTTGGCCTCTGATCAATCGCCAGGAATCACCCGCAATGCTGTTTGTTGTGATGCTCGGGGGCAAGCACCCCAGGGCCCGGATCGAAGTACACGATGTCGCGTTTGCCGTGGCGGACACGCTACAGGCCACCTACCCGCAATTGCGCGACGCCTGGTTTGGCAGCCCCAAGGGCGTGCACATCGATTCGTGGATGGCGGTCGATGGTGTCGACGGCTGGAAGGTCGAGTTCAGCCAATTGGCGCCGCATGGCGATGCGCCTCGCTTGTATTTCATCAACCTCGGCGGCTATGAGGCCAACCGCTTCGGCGAGGCGCATCACTACCTGTTGCTGGTGGCGCGCGACAAGCGCGAAGCGATGAGCAAGGGCAAGCAGCACCTGTTGCGCCACTGGTCCCAGGCCCACACCGACGCGGTAATGGATATCGACGACTGCCTGCCCATCGACCTGGTGGACGGCCGTTATGTGCATCTTGTACAAGGCCCGCACGCCGCCATCATCCAACAGAACGACTACATCGTTTTGGCCTGAACCCCGCGGGCCAGGCTGCTTCCGGCCCGCTCAGGCAAGTAGACGGAACTTTGCCAGGAAATAACCGCCTGAATCCGGTAGGCTCACCGTTTTTTTACTCAAGGAGTTATTTCCCATGGCCAAAGCCACCGCCCGCCACATCCTCGTTTCCACTGAAGACAAGTGCAACGAACTCAAGTCCCAGATCGAAGGCGGCGCTGATTTCGCAGAAGTCGCCAAAGCCAACTCCAGCTGCCCGTCCAGCCGTCAAGGCGGCGACCTGGGTTCGTTCGGTCCCGGCCAGATGGTCAAGGAATTCGACAGCGTGGTGTTCAGCGCCCCAGTCAATACCGTACAAGGCCCGGTGAAAACCCAGTTCGGTTATCACCTGCTGGAAGTCACCAGCCGCCAGGACTGATTCAGTCTGTGCTGATGTTGTAGACAACGGCCCGCCATTTGGCGGGCCGTTGTGCATGTGATGACTGACGACGCTTAAGCCGTTAACGTACAGCTCTCTATTTTTGTTCATCCGCGCTCAAGGCTGATAATGCGATTGGCTTTTCCCAGACTGTTCAGCATCACCCTGGTCGTGTTCCTGACCAGCAACGCCGTGATCGCGGCGCCACAAGCGTCCCTCACGGTGTATGGCGAGCCGGCCAAGTACCCGGACGGCTTCAGCCATTTCGACTATGCCAACCCCAATGCCCCCAAAGGCGGCAGCCTGCGCCGCTCCGCCCTGGAAATCGGGCGCTTTGACCACGTATTGCCGTATGTCGATAAAGGCATCGGTGTCTCCCAGGTCGATGGCTGGGTTTATGCGCCTCTGGCCCAGCGCTCCCTGGACGAGCCCTACACGGTCTACGGCCTGGTCGCTCAGAAGATGGAACGCGCCGACGACGGCCTGTCGCTGCGGTTCTACCTCAATCCCAAGGCGCGATTTGCCGACGGCAAACCGATCACCGCCGAAGACGTGCGCTACAGCTTCGACTTGTTGATGACCCAAGGCAGCCTGCGTTTTCGCACGCTGTTCGCCGACGTCAAGCATGTCGAAGTCGAAAACGAGCGCCAGGTGCGTTTCGACTTTTCCAGCAATGAAAACCGCACCCTGCCCCTGGATCTCGCCACCCTGCCGGTGTTCCCCGAACATTGGTGGAAGAGCCGCGACTTCGCCAACGGCGGCGGCTATGAAGCCCCACTGGGCAGTGGCCCGTACAAGGTCAGCAAGATCGACTCCGGCAACACCATCACTTTTACTCGCGACCCCGATTGGTGGGGCAAGGACTTGCCGGTCAGCCGTGGCCTGTACAACTTCGATCACCTGAGCCTTGAGTATTTCGGCGACACCGAAGTGGCGCGCCAGGTGCTGCGCGGCGGTGCCTACGACTTCAATCGGGAGTTTTCCGCCACCGGCTACTCCACCGGTTATAACGGCCCGGCCCTTGACGATGGCCGCCTGCAACGCGCGCATTTGGCCAAGGAGATGCCGCAACCGGCCCAGGGCTATGTCTTCAATGTGCAAAACCCGATGTTCAAGGACCGCCGCGTGCGCCAGGCCCTGGCCATGCTGTGGGATTTCGAATGGGCCAACCGGCAGATGATGCGCAACCTGTATATCCGCCAGCAGAGCTATTTCTCCAACAGCCCGCTCGCCGCCACCCAGTTACCGACCCAGGAAGAACTGGCGATCCTGGAACCGTTGCGCGGGCAGATTCCCGATGAGGTGTTCACCCAGGTATTCAAGGCGCCCGTTACCGATGGCAGCGGCATGATCCGTGACAAACAGTTGCAGGCCCTGGCCCTGCTGGAAGAAGCGGGCTGGAAGCCTGAAGGCGATAAGCTGGTCAACGCCGAGGGCGAGCCGTTAGAGTTCACCTTCCTCAACGCCCAGGCGGGCCTGGAACGTCTGCTGCTGCCGTACAAACGCAACTTGGCGCAGATCGGCATCACCTTGAATATCCGCCGCATCGACTCCTCCCAGTACGTCAACCGCTTGATGGCGCGGGACTACGACATGATCGTCACCGGTTTTCCGGTCACCACCTCGCCGGGCATGGAGCTGTACAATTTCTTCGGTTCCGCCGCCGCGTTCGATCCGGGCGCCAACAATTACATGGCGCTCCAGGACCCGGCCGTCGACCGCCTGATCAAGGGCCTGGTCAAGGCCGACACCCAGGCACAGATGCTCACCTATGCGCACGCACTGGACCGGGTGCTGCAGTGGAACTACCTGTGGATTCCCAACTATTACCCGCCCGGCACCTCCGCCGCGTGGTGGAACCGCTTCGGCCGCCCAGCCATCGAGGCGAAAAACGATGAAGCCCTGGAAACCTGGTGGGAAGTCAGCCCGACGCCACTGACCAACGAGCAGATGCAAGCCGAGCTGAAAAAACGCGGGGATGCGCGCTGATGTTTGCCTATATCGTGCGGCGCCTGCTGCTGATCATCCCGACCCTGGTGATCATCCTGCTGGTGAATTTCGTGATCGTGCAGGCCGCGCCCGGAGGGCCGGTGGAACAAGCCATCGCCCACTTGCAAGGCATCGGCGGCGGTGGTGTGGGCGGCGGCGCAGGCGAAGGTATCAGCGGCTCGCGGGCCAGTCGTGGCCTGGACCCGAAGCTGATCAAGGACATCGAAAAGCAATACGGCTTCGACAAGCCTGCACCGGAACGCCTGTGGCTGATGCTCAAGAGCTACGCCCAACTGGACTTCGGCAACAGCTTCTTTCGCGGCTCGACGGTGATCGACCTGATCCTGGAAAAGATGCCGGTCACCATTTCCCTCGGCCTGTGGGCCACCTTGATCACTTACCTGGTGTCGATTCCCTTGGGCATCCGCAAGGCGGTGCGCCATGGCAGCAGCTTCGATGTGTGGAGCAGCACCGCCATAGTCATCGGCTATGCGATGCCGGCGTTCCTGTTTGCGATGTTTCTGATCGTGGTGTTTGCCGGCGGCACGTCGCTGAACTGGTTCCCAGTGCGCGGGTTGGTGTCGGAAAATTTCGAAACACTGAGCACCGTGGGCAAGATCGCCGACTATTTCTGGCACCTGGTATTGCCGGTCACGGCACTGGTGATCGGCGGGTTCGCCACCTTGACCATCCTCACCAAAAACTCGTTCCTCAACGAAATTACCCGGCAGTACGTGGTCACCGCGCGCGCCAAGGGCTTGAGCGAACGCCGCGTGCTGTACGGCCATGTGTTTCGCAACGCGATGCTGCTGGTGATTTCCGGGATTCCCCAAGCGTTCATCAGCGTATTCTTCGCCGGTTCCCTGCTGATCGAAGTGATCTTCTCCCTCGACGGCCTGGGCCGCATGAGCTATGAGGCGGCTGTCTCACGGGACTACCCGGTGGTGTTTGGTTCGTTGTTTATCTTCACCCTGTTCGGCCTCTTGATAAAACTCATCGGCGACCTCTGTTACACCCTGGTGGACCCGCGTATCGACTTCGCTGCGAGGAACGCCTGATGCTCAATCTGTCACCCGTGGCTCGTCGGCGTTTCGAGCGCTTCAAGAAGAACCGTCGCGGTTGGTGGTCACTTTGGCTATTTATTGGTTTGTTTATCCTGACCCTGGGTGGCGAGTTGATCGCCAACGACAAGCCGCTGGTGCTCAGTTTCAAGCACGAGCTGTATTTCCCGGTATTCAAGCGCTACACCGAACAGCAGTTCGGCGGGCAGTTGCCGTTCCAGGCCGACTACCGCAGTGACTACGTGCAGAAGCTGATAAAGCAGGACGGCGGCTGGATGTGGTTCCCGCCGATCCCGTTCAGCGACGATACACCCAACTACGAGCTGGCCCGCCCTGCCCCCAGCCCGCCGTCGACGGTGAATTGGCTGGGCACCGATGACCAATCGCGGGATGTGCTGGCGCGGGTGATCTTCGGCGCACGGGTGTCGATCCTGTTTGCCCTTGCGCTGACCGCGATCAGCGCCGCCATCGGCATCGCCGCCGGGGCATTGCAGGGTTACTACGGCGGCTGGGTAGACTTGCTGGGGCAACGCATCCTGGAGGTGTGGTCGGGCCTGCCGGTGCTGTACCTGCTGATTATCCTGTCAGGCTTTGTCGAGCCGAATTTCTGGTGGTTGCTGGGCATCATGGCGCTGTTTTCCTGGCTGGCGCTGGTGGATGTGGTGCGCGCCGAGTTCCTGCGCGGGCGCAACCTGGAGTACGTCAAGGCCGCGCGCGCCCTGGGCCTGGGCGACGGCAAGATCATTGGCCGGCATATCCTGCCCAATGCCATGACCGCCACCTTGAGCTATTTACCGTTCATCCTGACCGGGGCGATTTCGACCTTGAGCGCCCTGGATTTCCTCGGCTTCGGCATGCCGGCCGGCAGTGCGTCGCTGGGCGAGTTGATCGCCCAGGGCAAGCAGAACCTGCAAGCCCCATGGCTGGGCCTGACGGCGTTTTTCACCCTGGCGCTGATCCTGTCGCTGCTGGTGTTTATCGGCGAGGCGTTGCGTGATGCCTTCGACCCTCGCTCATGAGTGACTGCGTATGAACCTGATCGAAATCCGTGACCTCAGCGTGGCGTTCAGCGGCCACACCGTGGTGCGCAATGTGAACCTGGACGTGCGCCCCGGCGAGTGCCTGGCGCTGGTGGGTGAGTCGGGCTCGGGCAAGTCGGTGACCGCTCATTCGATCCTGCAACTGCTGCCCGAAGCCGGCACGCTCAGCACAGGCTCGGTGAAGTATCGCGGCCAGGAGCTGATGGGCGCGTCGCCTAAGGCCCTGCAAAAGCTGCGCGGCAACCGTATTGCCATGATCTTCCAGGAGCCGATGACCTCGCTGAACCCGCTGCATACGATCAAAAAGCAGATCGGCGAGACCCTGCTGCTGCACAAGGGCCTGGGCGGCAAGGCGGCGCAGGCGCGTATCCTCGAGCTGCTCGACCTGGTCGGCATCCAGAAACCCCAGGAGCGGCTCAAGGCCTACCCCCATCAACTCTCCGGAGGCCAGCGCCAGCGGGTGATGATCGCCATGGCCCTGGCCTGCGAGCCGGAGCTGCTGATTGCCGACGAACCCACCACCGCGCTGGACGTGACCGTGCAGCGCAAGATCCTGCTGCTGCTCAAGTCGTTGCAGCAACGCCTGGGCATGTCACTGCTGCTAATCAGCCATGACCTCAACCTGGTGCGCAGCATTGCCCAGCGGGTGTGCGTGATGCGCGCCGGCGAGATCGTCGAGCAGGCCGACTGCCAGGCCTTGTTTGCCGCGCCACAGCACCCCTACAGCCGCTTGCTGCTGGACGCCGAGCCTTCGGCTGAAGTGTTGTGCGGCGAAGAGCGCGAGACCGTATTGCAGGTGAACGACCTGAGCGTGCGGTTTGCTCTCGGCGGCGGGCTGCTGCGACCCAAGCGCTACCTGCGGGCGGTGGACGGTATCAGCCTCAGTGTGCAACGCGGCAAGACCCTGGGGATTGTCGGGGAGTCCGGCTCGGGCAAGTCGACCCTGGGCCAGGCGATCCTGCGCCTGCTCGATTCCACCGGCAGCATCCGCTTCCAGGGCGAGGCCCTCGACCCGCTCAACCACCGGCAGATGCGCCCATGGCGCAAGCAGATGCAGGTGGTGTTCCAGGACCCGTATGGCAGCCTCAGCCCGCGCATGTCGGTGCAACAGATCATCAGCGAGGGCCTGGAAGTCCACGCCCCGTGCAGCCTCGACGCGCGCGAAGCGCAGGTGATCCAGGTGCTCAAGGACGTCGGCCTGGACCCTGCCAGCCGGCACCGTTACCCCCATGAGTTTTCCGGTGGCCAGCGCCAGCGCATTGCTATCGCCCGGGCGCTGGTGCTAAAGCCGGCGTTGATGCTGCTGGATGAACCGACCTCGGCGCTGGACCGTACGGTGCAAAAACAAGTGGTGGCCTTGTTGCGCGAACTGCAGGAGAAATACGGCCTGACCTACCTGTTCATCAGCCATGACCTGGCGGTGGTGCGGGCAATGGCCCACGATATGATCGTGGTCAAGGACGGCAAAGTGGTAGAGCGCGGCCCCAGCCATGCCGTGTTCGAAGCGCCGCAGCATCCCTACACCAAGGAACTGTTGGCTGCCGCACACATCCCCTTGTAGAAGCGCGTTTATAGTGGCGAGCGGGCTCCCTCGCCACGCTTCACCTGCTGGACCATCAATCGGCGCTATGACTATGAACACCACCGAAAACCTCAAGGACTACCAACACGTTCGCGGCCTGGCCATTCAGTCGCTGTTCGAGATTATCGAGCAGTCCAGCGAAGGCACGGTGATCGTTGACCGTGATGCGAATATCGTCTGGATGAACGAGCGCTACGCCAAGCGTTTCGGCCTCAAGAGCGCCGAGCAGGCCATCGGCCAACCCTGCGAGCAGGTGATTTCCAACAGCCTGTTGCGCCAGGTGGTGCGCAACGACCGGCCGATTCTGCTGGATATCCAGGATACGCCCAAGGGCCCGCTGGTGGTGATGCGCCTGCCGATCCACGACGATGCGGGCGCGGTGATCGGTGCGATTGGCTTTGCGCTGTTCGATGAGCTGCGCAACCTGTCGCCGCTGATCGAGCGCTACCTGAGCATGCAGCAGGAACTGGCGTCCACGCGTTCGCTGTTGCGCTCGCGGCAAAGCAAATACAACTTCGCGCACTTTATCGGCACCAGCGCCGCCAGCCTTGAAGTCAAGCGCCGTGCGCGGCGCAGTGCCAGCGCCGAATCGCCGGTGCTACTGCTCGGCGAAACCGGCACCGGCAAGGAATTGCTCGCCCAGGCCATCCATGGTGCTTCGCCCCGAGCCCACAAGGCGTTCGTCAGCATCAACAGCGCGGCGATCCCCCACGACCTGCTCGAAGCTGAATTTTTCGGCACCGCCCCGGGCGCCTTCACCGGCGCCGACCGCAAGGGCCGTCCCGGCAAATTCCAGATCGCCCAGGGTGGCACGCTGTTCCTCGATGAAATCGGCGACATGCCGCTGCCGCTGCAAAGCAAGTTATTGCGGGTACTGCAGGAAAAGGAATTCGAACCGGTGGGGTCCAACGAAATGCTGCACAGCGATGTGCGGGTGATCGCGGCGACATCCATGGACCTGGAAGCGGCGATCAAGCGTGGCGAGTTCCGTGCGGACTTGTACTACCGCCTGAACGTGTTGCCGATCCAGGTGCCGCCGCTGCGTGAGCGGCTGGAAGATATTCCGGCGCTGAGCGAAGCGATCCTCGAAGAACTGCGCAGCCAGCATGAACTGGACCGCGAAGCCCTGACGCTGTTAGCGCAGCATG
The DNA here is from genome assembly GCF_003852235.1 of Pseudomonas sp. R4-35-07. Lineage (NCBI taxonomy): Bacteria > Pseudomonadati > Pseudomonadota > Gammaproteobacteria > Pseudomonadales > Pseudomonadaceae > Pseudomonas > Pseudomonas sp. R4-35-07. Next base: position 2,693,088 of record NZ_CP027732.1, on the reverse strand, counting down.
CGTGGCCGGGGAATATCCGTGAGCTGCGCAACGTCCTTGAGCGGGCGGCGTTGTTGAGTGATGACCTGGTGTTGAACGCCGGGGAGATTCGGGCGGCGATTGGCACGTTCAGGCCGGTGGCGCGTGGTGCGGTAGCCACGGCCGAGGGTGAGACGTTTGCGGCGGCGCGGGAGCGGTTTGATCGGCAGTTGATCGGTGATGCCTTGCAAGCATGCGCAGGGAATGTAGTGGAGGCCGCCAAGCGATTGGGGCTGGGGCGGTCGACGCTGTACAAGAAAATGCTAGCTCTGGGCCTTACTCAGTCTCGCTAAAGAGACAGCGTTCTCACTTTCAAGACAGTCTAATGTGGGAGGGGGCTTGCCCCCGATAACTATAGTTCAGTCAATGTTTGTGCTGGCTGACCCACCGCCATCGGGGGCAAGCCCCCTCCCACATTTGATCGGTGGCGGTCTCTGAATTGAGACAATGACTGGAACTCTCGCCAAGAAACAGCTAAATATTTTTATATTTCAATAAGTTAGAAACCTGGCACACATCTCGCTATAGCCGTTCTCCAGCGTTTCACCCACAAAAATAACAATTGGAGACACACCATGAGTGTGATCATTGCCTTGGCAGCCCTGGCGCTGCTGATGCTGGCTGCCTACCGTGGCTATAGCGTTATCCTGTTTGCCCCGATCGCCGCCCTCGGCGCTGTTCTGCTGACTGACCCTTCCGCTGTCGCACCGGCCTTCACCGGGGTGTTCATGGAGAAAATGGTCGGTTTCATCAAGCTGTATTTCCCGGTGTTCCTGCTCGGTGCGGTGTTCGGCAAGCTGATCGAGTTGTCGGGGTTCTCGCGTTCCATCGTCGCCGCCGCCATTCGTTTGCTCGGCACGCGCCAGGCGATGCTGGTGATTGTGTTGGTCTGTGCCCTGCTCACTTACGGCGGCGTGTCACTGTTCGTGGTGGTGTTTGCGGTGTACCCGTTTGCCGCGGAGATGTTCCGCCAGAGCAATATCCCCAAGCGCCTGATCCCGGCCACCATCGCCCTCGGTGCGTTCTCGTTCACCATGGACGCCCTGCCCGGCACGCCGCAGATCCAGAACATTATCCCCAGCACCTTCTTCAACACCACCGCCTGGGCGGCGCCGTGGTTGGGGCTGATCGGTACGATCTTCGTGTTCTGCGCCGGCATGCTCTACCTGTCGCGCCAGCGCAACAAGGCCCAGCGCGCGGGTGAAGGCTACGGCACCGAGCTGCGCAACGAGCCGGAAACCGCCGAGAACCTGGCCCTGCCCAACCCCTGGATCGCGCTGTCGCCGTTGCTTCTGGTGGGGGTGATGAACCTGCTGTTCACCCACTGGATCCCGCAGTGGTACGGCAAGACCCACAGCCTCAGCCTGCCGGGCATGAGCGCCCCGGTGACCACCGAAATCGCCAAGCTCACCGCGATCTGGGCGGTGCAGGCGGCGTTGCTGGTGGGGATTATCGTGGTATTGGTGTGCGGTTTTTCGGCGATCAAAAGCAAGCTGGCCGAGGGCAGCAAAAGTGCGGTCAGCGGCGCGCTGCTGGCAGCGATGAACACCGCTTCCGAATACGGGTTCGGTGCAGTGATCGCCTCGCTGCCGGGGTTCCTGGTATTGGCGGACTGGCTCAAGGGCATCCCCAACCCGCTGGTCAACGAAGCGATTACCGTGACCTTGCTGGCAGGGATCACCGGCTCCGCATCCGGCGGTATGAGCATCGCCCTGGCGGCCATGTCCGAGAGCTTTATTTCAGCGGCCCATGCGGCCAATATCCCCCTTGAAGTGCTGCATCGGGTCGCGGCCATGGCCAGCGGCGGCATGGACACCCTGCCCCACAACGGCGCGGTGATCACGCTGCTGGCGGTGACCGGGCTGACCCACCGCGAAGCCTACAAGGATATTTTCGGCATCACGATCATCAAGACCCTCGCGGTGTTCGTGGTGATCGGTACGTTCTACGCCACCGGCATAGTGTGAGGTTTTCATGACGACATTGAACGGCAAGACCGCCCTGGTCACCGGCTCCACCAGCGGCATCGGCCTGGGCATCGCCCTGAGCCTGGCCAAGGCCGGCGCCAACCTGATCCTCAACGGCTTCGGCGATGCCAGCGGCGTGATCGCCCAGGTGCAGGCGTTTGGCGGCAAGGTCGGGCATCACCCGGCAGACGTCAGCGACCCGGCGCAGATCGCCGAAATGCTGGCCTATGCCGAGCGTGAATTCGGCGGCGTCGACATACTGGTCAATAACGCCGGCATCCAGCATGTGGCGGCGGTGGAAGAGTTTCCGGTGGAGCGCTGGGACTCGATCATCGCCATCAACCTGTCATCGGTGTTCCACAGCACGCGCTTGAGCCTGCCGGGCATGAAGGCCAAAGGCTGGGGGCGCATCGTCAATATCGCCTCGGTGCACGGCCAGGTGGGCTCGGTGGGCAAGGCGGCCTATGTGGCGGCCAAGCATGGGGTGATCGGCCTGACCAAGGTTGTGGGCCTGGAAACCGCAACCAGCAACGTGACGTGCAACGCGATTTGCCCGGGTTGGGTGCTGACGCCGCTGGTGCAGAAGCAGATCGACGATCGCGCGGCCAACGGGGTGAGCCCGCAGCAGGCGCAGCATGATCTGCTGGCGGAGAAACAACCGTCGCTGGAGTTCGTCACGCCGCCGCAGCTGGGTGAGCTGGTGCTGTTTTTGTGCAGTGAGGCCGGTAGCCAGGTGCGTGGCGCGGCGTGGAATATCGATGGTGGTTGGTTGGCCCAGTAACCCCCAAACACTGGAGATCAAAAATGTGGGAGGGGGCTTGCTCCCGATAGCGGTGGGTCAGTCAATGAATGTGCAAACTGAAACACCGCCATCGGGGGCAAGCCCCCTCCCACATTGGAACTCTGTTGTTTGGAAGAACGAGAGACCCCGCAATGTCCGACATCCTCTGGCAACCCTCCCCGGAACGCATCGCCAACACGCGCATGGACCAGTTCCGCCGCTACATCAATGCGCACCACCACTTGCAGTTGGGCGACTACCCCGCCCTGCACCAGTGGAGCATCGACCAGCGCCCGGACTTCTGGAGGGCGATCGTGGCGTTCTTCGAGGTGCAATTTCGCAGCCCGCCCAGCGCCACGTTGATCGAGAGCGCCGACATGCCCAGCGCCCAGTGGTTTCCCGGTGCTACCCTGAACTTCGCCGAGCACTTGCTGCGCCGTCGCGACGATCACCCGGCGGTGGTTGCCATCAGTGAAGACGGCCAGCGTGAACAATTGAGCTACGCGCAATTGGCCGAACATGTCGCCGGCCTGCAAAACAGCCTGCGCTTGGCCGGTGTCGGTGTGGGTGACCGTGTGGCGGCGTGCATGCCCAATACCTGGCAAACCCTGGTCGGCATGCTTGCCACCACCAGCCTCGGGGCAATCTGGTCGTGCTCGTCACCGGACTTCGGCACCCAAGGCGTGATCGACCGTTTTGGCCAGATCGAACCCAAGGTACTGATCACTTGCGCCGGTTATCGTTACGCCGGCAAGACCCTCGACCAGAGCGCCAAGCTCAATGAAATCCTCGCACGGCTGCCGTCCCTGCAACACTTGATCATCGTGCCCTATGCCCGCCCCCAGGCGCAGGTCACGGATTACCGCACGCCCGCACGCGTAGCACTGTGGAGCGACTTCTACCAACCCGGCGGCACGCCCGAGTTCGTCGCGGTGCCGTTCGATCACCCGCTGTATATCCTCTATTCCAGCGGCACCACCGGCGTGCCCAAGTGCATCATTCATGGCACCGGCGGCGTACTGCTCACCCATCTCAAGGAACATGGCCTGCATGCCGACCTGTCCCGTGAAGACTGCCTGTTCTACTACACCACCTGCGGCTGGATGATGTGGAACTGGCTGGTGTCGGTGCTGGCCCTGGGAGCCACGGCGGTGCTGTATGACGGTTCTCCGTTTCATCCGGGCCCGCAACGCTTGATCGACCTGATCGACGCCGAACGCATCAGCGTGTTCGGCACCAGCCCCAAGTTTCTCGCCACCCTGGAAAAGGCCGGGCTGCAACCGCGCCTCAGCCACGATTTGCGCAGCCTCAAAGGGTTGATCTCCACCGGCTCGCCGCTGTCGCCCCAGAGCTACGACTACGTGTACCGCGAGATCAAGGCCGAGCTGTGCCTGTCGTCGATGTCCGGCGGCACCGATATTGTCTCCTGCTTCGTGATTGGTAACCCGGTGTTGCCGGTGCGCCGGGGCGAAATGCAGTGCAAGAGCCTGGCGATGGCTATCGAAGTGTGGGACGAGCAGGGCCGCCCACTGGTCGGCGAGAAAGGCGAATTGGTGTGTACCCGGCATTTTCCCGCCATGCCCATCGGGCTGTGGAACGACCCGCAGCAGCAGAAGTTGCGCGCCTCGTATTTCAGCCAGTTCCCCGGCGTGTGGGCCCAGGGCGACTACGCCGAGCAACGTCCCAACGGCAGCCTGCTGATTCATGGCCGCTCCGATGCGGTGCTCAACCCTGGCGGCGTGCGCATCGGCACTGCCGAGATCTATCGCCAGGTGGAAAAAGTCCCGCAGGTGCTGGAAAGCCTCGCCATCGGCCAGCGCTGGCAGGACGACGTGCGCGTGGTGCTGTTTGTGCGCCTGGCTGACGGTGTCCAGTTGGATGAGGCGCTGGAGCAGCAGATCCGCCAGGTGATCCGCACCAACACCACACCGCGCCACGTACCGGCGAAAATCCTCGCGGTCGCCGATATCCCGCGCACCATCAGCGGCAAGATCGTCGAATTGGCAGTGCGCAATGTGGTGCATGGGGAACCGGTGAAAAACACCGATGCGCTGGCCAATCCCGAGGCACTCGACCACTTTCGCGACCGCCCTGAGCTGGCGTGACAGATGAAAGGTTTCAGCCCCGATACGGCGTTTTGCAGAAAAACCGGCAATGCGTGCTATTTTTTGAGGTAGCCACCCGTCGTTGTCTCTTGAAATAATGGGTGTTGTCATTTTTCAAAGCGTGATACGCAAGGCTTTTTCATGAATGGAACATCCACCGGTAGCGACGCCGCGGCAATGATCGAGCGGCTGGACTGGGCGCAAAGCCCCCTCGGTGAGGCCAATGATTGGCCGCAAAGTCTGCGCACCGCCGTGGATATCGTGGTGCATTCGCCCATGCCGATGCTGCTGCTCTGGGGCGAGCAGCTCACCCAGCTGTATAACGATGGTTTCGCCCGCCTGGCTGGCAACAAGCACCCCGGCGCCCTGGGCCAGCCGGTGCATGCGACCTGGCCGGAGCTGCAAAGCTTCGCCGCGCCGGTCTACGACGCGGTGCTCAGCGGCCAGGTGCGCACCTTCAGCGAGCAGCGTTTCGTGCTGCAGCGCGACCAGCGCGACACCGAGATCTGGCTTGACCTGACCTACAGCCCGGTGCGCGATGAAAGCGGCCGCGTAGCCGGCATCCTGGTCACGGCCATCGAAACCAACGAGCGGCGCAGCAAGGCCCTCGAACTGCAACAGCGCTCCGAAGACAGCCTAAAGGCCCAGCACAACACCGAGCAACGACTGCAACTGGCCCTGGCGGCGACCGACGCGGTAGGCACCTGGGACTGGGACATCGGCGAAGACCGGTTTATCGCCGACGCACATTTCGCTTACCTGCACGGCGTCGACCCCAATGACGCCGGCCTGCTGCCCATCAGCGCCTACCTGCTCGGCGTGCATCCCGAAGACCGTGGCACGGTCACGCGCAGCATCAAGCATTGCATCACTTTCGGCACCGAATACGCCGAGGAATACCGCCTGCTGCAAGCCGACGGCCAGGTACGCTGGGTGTTTGCCCGTGGCCGCTGCTACAAGGACCCGCAAGGCCGCCCCGCCCGCTTCCTCGGTGCCGCGCTGGACCTCACCGAGCGCAAGCACACCGAGCAGGCGCTGCGTCAAAGCCAGACCGAACTGCAACTGATCATCAACGCCATGCCGGTCCTGATCGGCTACGTCGACCACGAGCAGCGCTTTCGCCTGAACAACAGCGCTTACCTCGACTGGTACGGCAAAACGCCCCAGGAGCTGTACGGCAAGACCATCCGTGAAGTGCTGGGCGACGAGGTGTACGCCGGCCGCGAAGACAAGATCGCCGCCGCGCTCAACGGCAAGGCGTGCAGCTTCATGACCGTCACGCCGCATCGCGACGGGCGGCCGCGCCATGCCTTGATGAAGTACCTGCCGCGCTTCAGCACTGACGGCTCGGTGAACGGTTTCTATATCTTTGTGATCGACGAGACCGAACGCAAACTCACTGAAGAAGCCCTGCGCCACCTCAACGAAAACCTCGAAGAGCGCGTGGCCCAGCGCACCCAGGCGCTGGCCGAGGCCAACCAGCGCCTGCACAACGAAATGTTCGAGCGCGAGCGGGCTGAAGACGCGCTGCGCCACGCGCAGAAAATGGAAGCCGTGGGCCAGCTCACCGGCGGTATCGCCCACGACTTCAACAATATGCTCACCGGCATCATCGGCAGCCTCGACCTGATGCAACGCTACATTGCCGCCGGCCGCAGCGAAGACATCGGCCGCTTTGCCGATGCCGCCGTGGCCTCCGCCCACCGCGCCGCCGCCCTAACCCACCGGCTGCTGGCGTTCTCGCGGCGCCAGTCGCTGGACAAGCGCCCCACCGATCCCAACCAGTTGGTGGCGTCCCTGGAAGATCTGTTCCGCCGCACCAAGGGCGCGCATATCACGCTCACCGTGCAGCTTGGCAAAGACATCTGGCCGGTGAACACCGACGCCAGCCAACTGGAAAATGCGCTGCTCAACCTGGTAATCAATGCCCGTGACGCCATGCCCGACGGCGGTGAACTGCTGATCGAAACCGCCAACAGCTATCTGGACGGCACCGATATCACCACCCTGGAGCCCGTCAAGGCCGGCGACTACGTGATGCTCGGCGTGCGCGACAACGGCAGCGGCATGGCGCCGAAAATTCTCGCCAAAGCCTTCGACCCGTTTTTCACCACCAAACCCATCGGACAGGGCACCGGCCTGGGCTTGTCGATGATCTACGGCTTTGCCCAGCAATCGGGGGGCCACGTGACTATCCAGAGCGAACCGGGCCAGGGCACCTGCGTGCGCCTGTACCTGCCGCGCCTGCACGGCACTGCGCTGGAAAGCAGCCTGCCCGCCAGCCTGGCCGAAGCGCCGCTGGCCCTGGCCGGCGAAGCGGTGGTGGTGGTCGAGGACGACCCGGCGGTGCGCATGCTGGTGGTCAATCTGCTCGATGAACTGGGTTACACCGCGCACCAGGCCGCGGACGCGCGCACGGCGCTGCCGTTGTTGGAATCGGATTTACGCGTCGACCTGCTGGTGACCGACGTCGGCCTGCCGGGCATGAACGGCCGGCAACTGGCGGAAATCGCCCGCCAGCACCGGCCGGGGCTGCGCGTGCTGTTCATGACCGGCTACGCCGAAAAAGCCGCCGAGCGCCAGGGCTTTCTGGAGCACGGCATGGACATGGTGGCCAAGCCGTTTTCCATTGACCTGCTGGCGACCAAAATCCGCAGCATGATCGGCGTCGATGCCTGAGTTCAGGCATAATCGCGCGCCGTCGCACACCTGGTAGAGATCGATGAAAGCCCAAGCCCGTCATATCCTGGTGAAAACCAGCGAAGAAGCCGAACAGCTCAAGCAGCGCATTGCCAAGGGCGAAGCCTTTGATGTACTGGCCAAGAAGTACTCCACTTGCCCGTCGGGCAAGCGCGGCGGTGATCTGGGTGAAGTGCGGCCAGGGCAGATGGTCGGGGCGATCGATGCGGTGATCTTCAAGAAACCGCTGCGGGTGGTGCATGGGCCGGTCAAGAGCAAGTTTGGTTATCACTTGGTGCAGGTGTTTTACCGGGATTGATGGGTTGGCTTTCAACCGCCATCGGGGGCAAGCCCCCTCCCACATTTGAATGTATTCACACATCAAAGTGTGGGAGGGAGCTTGCCCCCGATCCGCCGCAGGCGGCCATTCACCTGGGTATCAAAGCACCCGGCACCTGAATCACACGACTCGCCAACCGATGCCCGGCCAAAGCAGCCTGCTCCGGCGAACCGCCCTTGAGCCGACCGGCCAAATACGCCGCACTGAACGAATCCCCCGCTGCCGTGGTGTCCACTACCTTCTCCACCTTCAACGCCGGCACAGCAAAGCGCTCGCCGGCGCAGCGGATCAAACAGTCATCCGCGCCGCGCTTGAGCACCACCTCCTCAATCATCGGGTAGGCCGCAAACACCTGCTCGCTGTCGGCATAACCGAACAACGCGCGCTCGTCGTCCTCGGTGAGCAAGGCGATATCCACCTCGCCCAACACGCGGTGATACGCCGCGCGGGCCGCCTCGATGTTCGCCCACAGACGCGGCCGGTAGTTGTTGTCGAATACGACCTTACCGCCGCGACGCCGGGTTTCGATCAGACTTTCGAGTAAACGCTCACGCCCGATTTCCCCCAGCACCGCCAGGGTGATGCCGCTGAAATACACCCAGTCATAGCCCGGCAGGGCTGCCAGGATCGGCTCGGCGGCCGGCGTGGTAAAACAGTCGCGCACAGCCGCTTCGTTGCGCCAGTAGAGGAATTTGCGCTCGCCGTTGGCGTCGGTCTGGATGCAATACAAACCCGGCAAACGCCCGGCCAGGCGCTGGACCATGCCCAGTCCGAGGCCTTCATCAGCCCACTGTTGGCACATGGCATCGCTGAAACTGTCATCGCCCAGGGCGGTGACGTAATCGACAGTGCCAAGATCGCCCAGCTCGCGGCGCAGGTACACCGCCGCGTTCAGGGTGTCGCCGCCGAAGCTCTGGTGCAGGCTGCCGTCGGCGCGGTGTTGCAGTTCGATCATGCATTCGCCGATCAGGGCGATGCGCGGTTTAGTGGTCATGGCTGCTGTCTCGGTGGGGCTGATGGACTCATCGGGGCAAGCCCCCTCCCACATTTGGAATGCATTCCCCTGTGGGAGGGGGCTTGCCCCCGATAGGCGCGACTCGGTCTAGAAGCAGGTATGCAGTGACTCGACCACCCGCAGTTGCTCATCCACCAGGCAACCCACCTGCCACTTATCGAAGGTCAGGCATGGATGGGAAGTACCAAACGAAATGATGTCGCCAATGCGCAGTTCAACCCCCGGCGCCACGGTCATGAACGCGTGTTGGTCCATCACGGCGGTCACCTGGCACGCGCTCACATCATCGCCCTCGGCCGGTAAAACTCCGGCCCTGTAGCGCTTGAGCGGCACCGGCAGACCGGCATCGTAGGCTACGTCGCGCTTGCCCAGGGCGATCACCGCAAAGCCCGGTTCCGGCAACGATTGCACATGGGCCCAGACTTCCAGCGCCGGGCGCAGGCCTTCGTTGAGGTCGCTGCGACGGTCAAGCACACAGCATTGCGCGTCTTTGTAGATGCCATGGTCGTGGGCCACGTAGCTGCCGGGGCGCAGGACGCTGAGGAAGCGGCCGGCGGCATTCTGCGCCTCGAACGATTCGGCAATCAGGTCATACCAGGCCGAACCCGACGCCGTCACGATTGGCGTGGGCAGGTCGAAATAGCCGTTGTCTTGCAGGTCTACCGCCTGGCGCACCAGGCTGGCCGCGAACGCGCGAATGCCGCTGATCGCCTGATCGCCATGGATCACACCTTCATATCCTTCAATACCGGTAAGGGCCAGGGCCGGCTGGGCCTTGATCGCCTCTGCCAGCTCGCGAACTTGCTGCTCGCTGCGGCAACCGCAACGGCCACCGACCACGCCGTATTCGATCATCACGTTCAGGCGCAGGCCACGGGCGGCGAAGAACAGGCCGAGGTCGGCAACGTTGTCCGGATGGTCGACCATGCAGTGAAAATCGAAATCCGGGTCGGCCAGCAGGTCGGCGATCAGCGCCATGTTCGGCGCGCCAACCAGTTGGTTGGCCATCAGCACACGGCGCACCCCGCCGGCGTAGGCGGCGCGGGTCTGCACCGCAGTGGCCAGGGTAATGCCCCAGGCGCCCTGGGCGAGCTGACGCTGAAACAGCGCCGGCATCATGCTGGTCTTGCCGTGTGGCGCCAACTGCGCGCCGCTGTCACTGACGAATTGCTGCATCCAGCGAATGTTGTGTTCCAGGGCCTCGCGGTGCAGCACCAGGGCCGGCAGGCTGACATCGCGGACCAGGTGAGCGCCAACGGCGGCGGCGCCTTTTTCAACGGCATTGAAGGCAGACATGGGAAATTCCTACTCGTTGATGCGCCGGGCCAGGTTGTTGGCGCTGTCGATCAGCACCCGGCGATAGTCGTGATAGTTTTTGCTCGCATCGGCCCGCGGGGCGACGATGCACAGCGTCGCAATGCTGACGCCCTGCGCGTCGCGCACCGGGGCGGCAAAGCAGTGGGTGAAGGTGTCGGCCACGCTGTCGAAGGAAAAGAACCCGTCGAGGGTGGCCTGGCGGATCTGCGCCAGGAAGGTCTCCAGGGGCAGGCGCAAGCCATCCGGCAGGATGAAATCGTCGGGGTCAATCAGGTCGATGATCTGCTGGTCGCTCAAATGCCCGAGCAGCAGGCGCCCGGAGGCGGTCCAGGGGATCGGCGCGTTTTCGCCGATATCCGAGGAAATACGAAAATGCCGCTGGCCTTCGCGCATCAGCGCCACCGTGTACTTGCGCCCGTTGAGCAGGCACATCTGCGCGGTTTCGTGGGTCTGGCTGACGATCTCCTGCAAGGCGTGGTCGGCCTCGCGGGTCAGGTCGAAGTGGCGCAGGTGCGCCTGGCCTAGGAAGTACAACTGGCGTCCGAGGTAGACGTGACCGTCCTTGCCCACGGTTTCCAGGATGCGCCGCTCGAGCAGCGAGGCGACCAGTTCGTAGACCGTGGACTTGGGGCTGCCGATGCCGCTGGCGATATCATTCGGGCGCAGTGGCTGGCCGATTTCCTTGAGAAAATCGAGGATATCGAACGCACGGTCCAGGCCCTTGGCGCGGCGTTTGATGGTGTCTTCGGTCATGGCAGTGTTAAGTCCTGACAAGGTGTGTGCTGCACAGTGATCCCCTGTGGGAGGGGGCTTGCCCCCGATGGCGGTGTGCCAGTAGGTACATTTGTTGCTGATACACCGCTATCGGGGGCAAGCCCCCTTCCACATTTGATCCATTGTGGCTTCAAGAGTGGGGCAATTTAGCCTTTTTTCTTGTAGGCCACGCAATCGATCTCCACCTTGCAGTCCACCATCATGTTGGCCTGCACACAGGCGCGCGCCGGGGCGTGTTCCGGGGTGAAGTATTCGCCGAAGACTTTGTTGAAACTCCAGAAATCCCGTGGGTCTTCCAGCCATACGCCGACGCGCACCACGTCTTTCAATTCGTAGCCGGCCTCTTCCAGAATCGCCACTACGTTGCGCATCGTCTGGCGGGTTTGTTCGATGATGCCGCCATTGATGATTTCACCGTCCACCGCCGGCACCTGGCCCGACACATACAACCAACCATCGGCTTCCACCGCACGGGCGAAAGGACGCGGCTGGCCGCCACCGGCGGTGCTGCCGGTACCGTAACGAGTAATGCTCATAAAATAGCTCCTGATTAAAAACGAATGCTCTTGAGAAATTCCGCCAGACGCGGTGACTGCGGTCGCTCGAAGATGTCCTTCGACGAGCCCTGCTCTTCGATGCGACCCTGGTTCATGAAGACGATCTTGTCCGAGACCTCATAGGCAAAGCGCATTTCGTGGGTGACCAGCAACATGGTCATGCCCTCCTCCGCCAATCCCTTGATTACGCTGAGCACTTCGCCCACCAGCTCCGGGTCGAGGGCCGAGGTGACTTCGTCGAACAGCATCAGGCTGGGGTTCATGGCAATGGCCCGGGCAATCGCCACGCGCTGTTGCTGGCCACCGGACAACTGGCCGGGGAAGTGATTGCGACGTTCCAGAAGTCCCACACGGTCGAGCCATTTTTCCGCGAGCGACACGGCCTCGTCCTTAGGCATTTTCTTAACTTTCAACAAACCCAGGGTCACGTTCTGCAAGGCGGTCAGATGCGGGAACAGGTTGAACTGCTGAAACGCCATGCCGGTCATGGCGCGGTGCTGGGCGATCACCCGCTCGGGGTGACGCACGCGCTTGCCGGCCACGTCGCTGTAGCCGATGGACGCGCCATCCAGGGTAATCTGCCCGCCCTGGAATTCTTCCAGCAGGTTGACGCAACGCAACAGGGTGGTCTTGCCCGAGCCACTGGAACCGATCAAGGTCACCACGTTGCCACGCTGCAGGCTCAGGTCGACGCCCTTGAGCACTTCAACGTCCCCGTATTGCTTGCGCAGGCCACGAATGTTCAGCAACGGTTCGATTGTTTGAGGTTGATTCATGGCAAGGCCACCCGCTTTTCAATGTAGCGCCCGAATAACTCGATGGCGTAGTTGATGACAAAGAACATGAAGCCTGCGAACAGGTAGAACTCCAGGGTCATGAAGGTGCGCGCAATGACTTGCTGGGTGCTCAGCAGCAGCTCGGCCACGCCGATCACCGAGAGCAAGGTCGAGGCCTTGACGATTTCCGTGGAGGAGTTAACCCAGGTCGGCAGGATCTGCCGCAGCGCCTGGGGCAACAGCACGTAGCCCAGGGACTGGTAGAACGTCAGGCCAATTGCCTTGCCCGCTTCCAGTTGCCCACGGGGGATGGCCTGCAGCGCACCGCGCACGATTTCCGCGACATGGGAGCCACAGAACAGCGTGAGCCCGACCGCGCCGGCCTGGAACGCGCTGATTTGCCAACCGAGCGCCGGCAGCATGTAGAAACACGCCAATACCAGCACGAATACCGGCGTGCCACGAATCAGGTCGACATACAGGCGAAACGGCGCACGCATCCAGAACTTGCCGTAGGTCAGCACCAGCCCGGCGAAGATACCGATCAGGGTGCCGAAGATAATCGCCAGCGCCGAGCAATAGAGACTGGTCTGGAACCCGGCCCACAGCGTCTCCCGGGCGATCCACAGTTCATGCAGCCAGCTAGGGGATTCGTACATGGAAAACCCTCCTTAACGACGGATCGCCAGACGCTGCTCCAGGTAACGGAGCAGCATGGCAATGAGGTAACAGGCGGCCACGTAGAGCGCCGTCGTCACCAGCCAGGTTTCGATCACCCGGTAGCTTTCGACGTTGATCTTGCGGGCGTAATAGGTCAGCTCCGGCACTGCAATCGCAGCGGCCAGCGAGGTGTCCTTGAACAGCGAGATAAAGTTGTTCGACAGCGCCGGCAGCACGTTGCGCAGCATCACCGGCACGGTGATATACGCGCGAATACGCCACTCCCCCAGGCCGATCGCCAACCCGGCTTCGCGCAAGCCCTTGGGAATGTTCAACAGCCCGGCGCGGAACACTTCGGTCAGATAAGCCCCGGCGTACAGCGACAAGGTGATGATGAACGAGGGAATTTTATCCAGGCGGATCCCCAGCGACGGCAAGGCAAAATAGATCAACAGGATCAGCACCAGGATCGGCGTATTGCGCACCACCGTCACATACACCGAAGCGAACACACGCAACGCCCGGTGCCTGGACAGCATGGCAAACGCCATCAGCAGGCCGATCACGCAGCCGATGGCGATCGACAGCAAGGCCAACTGCAGGCCCAGGCCGAGCCCCGCCAGCAAGGTGTCGAAATCACGCCATACGGCGGCAAAGTTCAACTGATAGTTCATGGTCGGCAGTACCTGAGTGGGGCGCCGTCAAGCACGCCCCGATTGTTCTGGATCACTTGAATTCCACAGGAAAACCAATCGCCGGCTCTGGCAGGTCCACGCCGAACCATTGCTTGAACGACGCCTTGTAGGCGGGAAATTCAACGCCGGTCATGGCTTCATGCAGCGCGGTATTGACGAAGTTCAGCCAGTCCTGGTCGCCACGCTTGACCGCACACGCGTAAGTCTGCGGGCTCCAGGCATAGGCCGGGCTGCGGTAGCGGCCGGGGTTTTGCACCATCAGGTATTTGACCGACGACTGATCGGTGGCGGCGGCATCGGCGCGACCGGAGTTCACGGCCTGGTACATCAGGTCGACGCTGTCGTACTGGTCAACCTTGGCCTTGGGCAGCGCCTGGTGGACCAATTCTTCGGCATACACGTTCTGCAACACGGCCACGGTGACACCATCGCCGGCCGCCTGCAGGTCTTCGATTTCCTTGTACTTGCTGTTGTTCGGCAGCAGCAGGCCCACGCCTTCGCGGTAATACGGCAGGGTGAAGGCCACCTGCTGCGCACGGCTGGCGGTGACGGTGATGAACTGGCAGCTCATGTCGACCTTGTCGGTCAGCAGGTTGGGAATACGTGCGTCGGAAGACTGCACCACGTACTCGACCTTGCTCGGGTCGTTGAACAAGCCCTTGGCCACGATGCGGCCGATGTCGATATCAAACCCCTGCAACTTGCCATCCGCTCCCTGGAAGTGCCACGGCGCATTGGTACTGCCTGTACCCACGATGAGGTGCCCACGCTTGAGCACATCATCGAGCTTGCTGTCCGCTGCCTGCGCGAGGCTGGCAACGGTAGCCGATGCGGCGAAGAGAAAAACACACGCTTTGAACACGGAAGGTCGGTGATGCATGACAAGCACTCCAGGAGTTGTGTATTCCGCTATACCGGAACTTGGTATGTAACAACGGAATAGACAGCAGAAAGTGTGCCATAGGCGTGGTAAAAAAAATATGCTGTAGGAAAACTCTATCGGTATCAGTGAGATAGTTATCAATGCCGTAAGGGCGTCGCGCCATTACTTTGCGGTGCACTGCTACGCATGACCTCACACAGTGTTACTGCGCACCAACACTGGGCAAATGGAAGATTCAATGTGATGGGCTAGCCTGTAGGAGCGAGGCGGGCGGCTAGCCCTTGCTCGCGAAGAACGCCCAGCCACCCGGTAGAAGCAGGCTGCCCGCGTTATCGTTGACGGTTTTCGCGAGCAAGCTCGCTCCTACAAGGATCCTGCCCTGATGAAGCTTAGCCTTAGCCTGTTGATCATTGGCACGTTGCTGGCCGGCAACGCCCTGGCCAGCAACGACCGCCGCAACTGCAAGGAAGAATTGCAAAAACTCAAGGAAGCCTTCGACACCAACTACACCAGCCAGAACCACCATGACTACCGCGACGCCAAAGCGGCCCGCGACAATGAGGAATACCGCAAGTGCGCAAGCCAGGCGCGCAAGGCACGGGAACGGCTGGAGCGCGGGCCGGACCTGTGAAGGTTGACAGTAGACGCGGGTGAGCCAGCGGCTTAGCGTTGGCCCACACCCACGCTACCGGCAGGAGATCACCATGGGCGCAGCCACGCGAACAATTTCCAGCGCCAAGGACTTCCAGCGCGTGCTGAACACACCACGCCCGGTCTTCATCCTGTTCGTTTCAGAGCACTGCCACGCCTGCGTCAGCGCAGTGCCCTTATTCGAACAGGTTGCCTGGCAACATCCGTGGATCGTGTGCATGGTGCTCGATTGCGCGCACACCCCAAGGCACCCTGACGTTACCGGCACGCCAACGCTGCTGGTCTACGAGCGCGGCAACAGGGTGGAACTGCACAAGGGTTTCGGCCCCGTGGAGGAGCAACAGCAGTTCGTGCACGCGCTATTCATGCGCTTTGACCGGAGCAAGGCTGCAAAACCACCTGGGTCACCCGCCGCTCTTCAACCGCAGCCACCGTTAATCGCCAGCCCTCATATTCCAGGCTATCGCCCACCACAGGCAGACGATCGAGCAGGCTCATCAGCAGGCCAGCCAGCGTTTGATAATCCTCGGTAGCCGCCGCCTTGAAGCCCGTGCGCTGACCGACCTGGCTCAAGTTCAAGGCGCCACTGGCGCGAAATCCGTCACCCTCCGCGACGATATCCGGCCCCTCGATTTCACTGGCGTCCGGCAACTCACCGGCGATGGATTCGAGGATGTCGGTCATGCTCAAAACCCCCATGAAGTCGCCGAATTCGTTGATCACAAAGGCGATGTGGGTGGATTCCTGACGCATCTGCTCCAGGGCATTGAGGATCGAAAAGCTGTCCAGCAGGTTGATCGCCCGACGCGCCAGATGCTCAAGGTTCGGCTCGTTGCCGGCCAGATACTCCTTGAGCAACTCCTTTTTGTGCACGAAACCCAAGGGCTCATCGACCGCGCCGTTGCGGATCAACGGCAAACGCGAGTAGGACGAATGCATCAGCTTCAGGCGAATACTCTCGGGATCATCCGCCAGGTCGATGCAGTCGACCTTGGCCCGCGGGGTCATTATCGTGCGGATCGGGCGTTCGGCCAGTTGCAGCACACCGCTGATCATCACCCGTTCGCGTCGGTCGAACAGCGGACCTTGCGCAGCATCCACCTCGCCCAGCAGATCGGCGACCTCTTCACCCACCTCTTCCACCGCCAGGCTGCGACCGCCGAGCAAGCGCATCACTGCGTGGGCCGTACGCTCGCGCACTGGTAATACGCCTTGCGCCGATTTCTTGCGCCGCGAACGGGCGATCTGGTTGAACACTTCAATCAGGATCGAGAAGCCGATCGCCGCATACAGGTAGCCTTTGGGAATATGGAAGCCCAGGCCTTCGGCAGTCAGCGCGAAGCCGATCATCATCAAAAAGCCCAGGCAGAGCATGATCACGGTCGGGTGTGCGTTGACGAAGCGGGTCAGCGGCTTGCTCGCCACGATCATCAGGCCGATGGACACGATCACCGCGATCATCATCACCGCCAGCTCATCGACCATGCCCACGGCGGTAATCACCGCATCGAGGGAGAACACCGCGTCGAGCACCACGATCTGCGCCACGATCGGCCAGAACATCGCGTAAGCCACATTGCCCTTATGCTGGGCCACATGCCCTTCCAGGCGCTCATGCAATTCCATGGTGGCCTTGAACAACAGGAACACACCGCCGAACAGCATGATCAGGTCACGGCCGGAGAAGCTTTTGTCGAATACCTCGAACAGCGGCTGGGTCAGCGTGACCAACCAGGAAATACTTGCCAGCAGACCCAGGCGCATCAGCAAGGCCAGGGACAAACCGATCAGCCGCGCACGGTCGCGCTGCTCCGGCGGCAGCTTGTCCGCCAGGATCGCGATAAACACCAGGTTGTCGATACCCAGCACCAGTTCCAGCACAATCAAGGTCGCCAGGCCGAGCCAGGCCGTTGGATCCGCTAACCATTCCATTTAAAAAGTCTCTGTATTCAAGAATGCCGGGCACGGCAAAGCGCGGTCATGGGACCGGGACAAGGTTAGTCGATGCAATATGGGGTGCTTGTGCGGGAGTCTTGGGGAAAGACGACTGGGAGGCTCCGAGAGGGTGTTCATGCAAGTCCTGAGGTAACGAAAGGACTTGAATCCTACAGCCCAAATACGATTTGCCTACAACGCAAAACTATTACAAAACCTGTCTTCTGAACCCACACAAAACCCATGTGGGAGGGGGCTTGCTCCCGATGGCGGTGTGCCAGTGAGCGCATCTGTCAAGATCGTGCCCACGCTCCCGCGTGGGAATGCAGCCCGTGGCGCTCTGCGTCACCGGACGTTGGCGGGACGCGGAGCGTCCCGAGCGGGGTTACCACGCGGAGCGTGGGAACGATCAATCGGGGGCAAGCCCCCTCCCACATTTTGATCTGCGGCGTGTCAGGATTTTCGGGTGGCGTCGTCCAGCGCGAGGATGGTGTGGGCATTGGTGACGGTCGTTGCCAGGGTATTGATCACCCCCGACCGCAACGCCCCCAAGGTCGCCGCCGCCTTGGTGTTCTCACTGGCAATCGCCACCACGTCCGGGATGCGGAACAGTTCCTGCACCGTCAGGCCGATGACCCGCCCCTGGATGGCGTTGACCGCCGGTTGACCGTGGATATCGATAAAGTCGTAACCCATCATGTCGCCCACCGTGCCGGACAAGCGTGCCTGGGCGATTTCCTGGGGCGAGAACCAGCCCATGCGCACCATGTTGCTGTTTTCACTCATGTCGCCGATGCCGATCAGGGCAATATCGGCGCGGCGCGCGCGGTCCAGGGTCGAGCGCACCGTGTCGTTGTTGATCAACACACCGCGCAGTTCCGGGTTGGCCACCAGCGCCGGGGCGTACAGGCTTTCACTTTCGCCACCAAAGCGCAGGGCCAGGCGCCGGCAGATATGGTCGGGGTTCATGTACTCGCCGGCCTTGAGCGAACCGCCGATGGCGCAGACAAACGTGCAGTTGCGCGTCACCGGCAGAAAGACGTTATCGGCCACCGCGCCGACGTTACGCCCCATGCCCACCGCGACGATCATGCCGTCGCCCAAGGTTTTATTCAGGTAATTGGCCACCAGGCTGGCGACGGCCGAGCGCTGGGTGTCCGGGTCGCTGTGATCAACCGCGATCAACGCGCGATCCAGCTTGAAGCGCTCGACCAGCGCCCGCTCCAACTCGTTGTTCATCGCCGGGTGCTGCAACACCCGCACCTCGACAATACCTTCATCGCGTGCCCGCTTGAGCAAGCGGCTGACCTTGGCCCGCGACAGGTCGAAGCGCTTGGCGATGGCCTCCTGAGTGACGTTCTCGAGGTAATAGAGCATCGCCACTTCGGTCATCTGATCGATATCGCTGGCCATGCGCTGGCTACTGTCACTCATGGGGACGGGCTTCCGTTTCGGCGTCAAAGGCGCATTCTCCCGACTCTTGCCCCGCGCCGTCCACTATTGATGCCCATCGCGCTCGATCGCATTGATGCGCTCGACCTTGGCCCCTGAGCGCGCAGCCTCGAACTCCGAGGCCAGGAACGCGGTGACGACGCTCTTGGCCAGTTCAATGCCGATGACCCGCGCGCCGATGGATAGGATCTGCGCATCGTTGCTCTTGCGCGCACGCTCGGCCGAGTAGGTGTCGTGGGCCTGGGCCGCACGAATGCCGAACACTTTGTTGGCGGAAATAGCCATGCCGATCCCGGTGCCACAAACCAGCACGCCGAGACGCTGCTGCCCGGCGGTGATGGCATTGGCTACGGCCAGGGCAATGTCCGGGTACAGCACCGGCGCGGTGGAATGCGTGCCGAAATCGGTCACCGGGTAACCCAGCGCTTCGATATGCCGCTTCAACAATTCCTTGAGCTCAAAGCCCGCTTCATCGCATCCGATAGCCACCGGGAAAGGTGTGTTCATGGCGTCTAGCTCCGCTGCCGTCATCGTACTTATGACTGATCATATGATCACTCAGTGAAATTTCGCTCAGGCATTTCTCGGGCATATAGGCTGATCTGTCAAGCTCGTTTTTATCAGAGCTCCCGCTAACGCGGCATTAAAAGCCAATACCGCCACGCCAGATGAGAATGATCGCTTTCAAGTGAAAGAGATTGACTGATCAGAATTTCATTTGGTACACATATGCTCACAGCGAAACATGACTGTGCGACCTAATAAGAATTCACAGCACGAGGACACGCCGATGGCCACGCCATTACTGCTCCAGGCTGAACACGTCGCCAAGGCTTACGACGGGGTCCCTGCCCTGCGTGACGGGCGCCTCTCTCTGCGGGCCGGCAGCGTGCATGCCCTGTGTGGCGGCAACGGCGCCGGCAAGTCGACCTTTCTGAGCATCCTGATGGGCATCACCCCGCGCGACGCCGGCAGCATCCGGCTCAAGGGTGTTGCGGTGCAGTTCAACCGTCCGAGCGAAGCCTTGGCGGCGGGGATCGCGATGATCACCCAGGAGCTGGAACCCATTCCCTACATGAGCGTCGCCGAAAATATCTGGCTGGGCCGCGAACCGCGCCGCGCCGGCTGCATTGTCGACAGCAAGGCCCTCAACCGCCGCACCCGCGAGCTGCTCGAAGGCCTGGAGTTCGACGTCGACCCCACCAGCCCCATGCACCGCTTGAGCGTGGCGCAGATCCAACTGGTGGAAATCGCCAAGGCGTTCAGCCATGACTGCCAGGTGATGATCATGGACGAACCCACCTCGGCCATCGGCGAGCGCGAGGCAGAAACCCTGTTCAAGGCGATTCGCCGCCTCACTGCACGCGGCGCCGGCATTGTGTACGTGTCGCATCGCCTGAGCGAGTTGGCGCAGATCGCCGACGACTACAGCATCTTTCGCGACGGCGCCTTTGTGGAAAGCGGGCGCATGGCCGATATCGACCGCAACCACCTGGTGCGCGGCATCGTCGGCCAGGAGCTGACGCGGATCGACCACAAGGTCGGCCGTGAGTGCGCCGCCGCCACCTGCCTGCAAGTCGACAACCTGAGCCGCAACGGCGAATTTCACGACATCAGCCTGCAACTGCGCCAGGGCGAAATCCTCGGCATCTACGGCCTGATGGGGTCGGGGCGCAGCGAATTCCTCAATTGCATCTACGGCCTGACCACACCGGACTCCGGCAGCGTCACCCTGCAAGGCAAGCCCATGCCTGTCGGGCTGCCCAAGGCGACCATCAACGCCGGCATGTCGCTGGTCACCGAAGATCGCAAGGACAGCGGCCTGGTACTGACCGGCAGCATTCTTTCCAACATTGCGCTGTCGGCCTACAAGCGCTTGTCGAGCTGGTCGCTGATCAATGCACGCAAGGAAACCCAATTGGCTGAAAACATGGTCAAACGCCTGCAGATCAAGACCAGCTCCCTGGACTTGCCGGTGGCCTCCATGAGCGGCGGCAACCAGCAGAAAGTGGTGCTCGCCAAATGCTTGTCCACCGAACCGATCTGCCTGCTCTGCGATGAACCGACCCGGGGCATCGACGAAGGCGCCAAGCAAGAGATCTACCACTTGCTCGACCAGTTCGTACGCGCCGGGGGCGCGGCCATCGTGGTGTCGTCGGAGGCCCCGGAGCTGCTGCACCTGAGCGATCGCATCGCCGTCTTCAAGGGCGGCCGGCTGGTAACCGTCAGCAGCGACACCGCCCTTTCCCAGGAAGCCTTGTTGAGTCTTGCCTCATGAATGCCAAAACGATTGTTGCGCCCGTTACCGCCGCACCGCGCAACCGCCTGCGCCTGTCCCTCGACCGCTTCGGCCTGCCGCTGGTGTTTATCTTGCTGTGCGTGGTGATGGCGTTTTCCAGCGAGTACTTCATGACTTGGCGCAATTGGATGGACATCCTGCGCCAGACCTCCATCAACGGCATCCTTGCCGTGGGCATGACCTATGTGATCCTGACCAAGGGCATTGACCTCTCGGTGGGCTCGATCCTGGCGTTTGCCGGGCTGTGCAGCGCCATGGTCGCGACCCAGGGCTATGGCCTGCTGGCGGCGGTCAGCGCGGGGATGTTCGCTGGGGCGATGCTCGGCGTGGTCAACGGCTTCATGGTTGCCAACCTGTCGATCCCGCCGTTCGTGGCCACCCTCGGCATGCTCAGCATTGCCCGCGGTATGACCTTCATCCTCAACGACGGCAGCCCGATCACCGACCTGCCCGACGCCTACCTGGCGCTGGGCATCGGCAAGATCGGCCCGATTGGCGTGCCGATCATCATCTTCGCAGTGGTCGCACTGATCTTCTGGATGGTGCTGCGCTACACCACGTACGGGCGCTATGTGTACGCGGTGGGCGGCAATGAAAAAAGCGCGCGCACCTCCGGTATCGGTGTGCGCAAGGTGATGTTCTCGGTGTATGTGGTGTCGGGCCTGCTGGCGGGCCTGGCCGGCGTGGTGCTGTCGGCGCGCACCACCTCCGCCCTGCCCCAGGCCGGGGTTTCCTATGAGCTGGATGCGATTGCCGCCGTGGTGATTGGGGGTACCAGCCTGTCGGGCGGCACCGGCAGCATCGTCGGCACATTGTTTGGCGCGCTGTTGATCGGCGTGATCAACAACGGGCTGAACCTGCTCGGCGTGTCCTCCTATTACCAGCAGGTCGCCAAGGGCCTGATCATCGTGTTTGCAGTACTGATCGACGTGTGGCGCAAGAAAAAACGCTAGAGAACGACCCACAACAATAACCGGAGTTCTACTTATGAAACTGGGTACAACCTTGGCCGCTGCGGCGACCTTTACCCTGCTGGCCAGCAGTATCGCCCTGGCCGCCGATGGCAAGACCTACAAGATCGGCGCCGCCGTCTACGGCCTCAAGGGCCAGTTCATGCAGAACTGGGTCCGCGAGCTCAAGGAACACCCTGCGGTCAAGGACGGCACCGTGCAATTGACCGTGTTCGACGGCAACTACGACGCGCTGACGCAGAACAACCAGATCGAAAACATGGTGACCCAGCGCTACGACGCCATCCTGTTCGTACCCATTGATACCAAGGCCGGCGTCGGCACGGTGAAAGCCGCCATGAGCAACGACGTGGTGGTCATCGCCTCCAATACGAAAGTAGCCGATGCCAACGTGCCGTATGTGGGTAACGACGATGTCGAAGGCGGCCGCCTGCAGGCCCAGGCTATGGTCGACAAGCTCAATGGCAAGGGCAACGTGGTGATCATCCAAGGCCCGATTGGCCAGTCGGCACAGATCGACCGGGAAAAGGGCGAACTGGAAGTGCTGGGCAAACACCCGGACATCAAGATCATCGAGAAAAAAACCGCCAACTGGGACCGCGCCCAGGCGCTGACCCTTACCGAAGACTGGCTGAACGCTCACCCCAAAGGCATCAATGGCGTCATCGCCCAGAACGACGACATGGCCCTCGGTGCGGTACAGGCGTTGAAGTCCCATGGGCTGACCTCCAAGGACGTGCCCGTCACCTCCATCGACGGCATGCCGGATGCGATCCAGGCGGCGAAAAAAGACGAAGTCACCACCTTTCTCCAGGATGCCCAGGCCCAGTCCCAGGGTGCGCTGGACGTGGCGTTGCGCGCATTGGCCGGCAAGGACTACAAGCCGCAATCGGTGATCTGGGCGCGCTACGGCAACGACGTGAAATGGGGGGATGGCACGGCCAAGAACTACATCCTGCCATGGGTGCCGGTGACGAATGCCAATGCCGATGCGCTGTACAAGCAGGTCAGCGGCGGTAAGTAGTTATAGATCGTTCCCACGCTCCGCGTGGGAATGCATCCCATGACGCTCCGCGTCATCCATCATCAGGACGCAGAGCGTCCCAGGCGGCATTCCCACGCAGAGCGTGGGAATGATCGATTGCCAAAAATGGAGTCATTCATGTCAGGTTTCTGGAATCAAGCCTTCGACCTCAGCGGCCGTTGCGCCGTGATCACCGGGGGCGCCGCCGGCATCGGCCTGGCCTGCGCCACCCTGTTGGTGGAACGCGGTGCACGCGTGGCGCTGCTGGACCGCGACCCGGCAGTGGTCGAGGTGGCCGCGCGTCTCGGTGCCGGGCACTTGGGCATTGCCGTCGACCTCGGCCAGATCGGCCAGATACAACCCACCATCGATCACGTTTTCGAACACTTCCAACGCCTGGATTACTTGGTCAACAGTGCCGGCGTGGTGTTGCTGGACAAGGCCGTCGAGGTCAGCGAAAGCGCCTGGGACACCACCCTGGATATCAACCTCAAGGCCAGCTTCTTCGTGGCCCAGGCCTGCGCCCGCCACATGCTGGCCCAGGGCGGCGGGCGCATCGTCAACCTCGCCTCCCAGGCTGCCGTGATCGGCCTGGACCGCCACGTCGCCTACTGCGCGAGCAAGGCCGCCATCGTCGGCATGACCAAGGTATTAGCCATGGAATGGGCGCCGCAGATCAACGTCAACGCCATCTCCCCCACCATCGTCGAGACCGCCCTGGGCAAGCAAGCCTGGGCCGGCGCAGTGGGCGAACGGGCCAAGGCGCAGATCCCGGCGGGACGTTTCGCCCAGCCCGAGGAGATCGCCGCGCTGGCACTCTACCTGCTCAGCGATGCCGCGCAGATGATCACTGGCGCGAACATGCTGATCGACGGCGGCTACAGCATTCAGTAATCCATCTTTATGTGAGGTTTTGTCATGTCCACCATTACCGAACGCAGCGCTGAACACTTGGCCCCGGTCATCCCGAAA
This sequence comes from Pseudomonas sp. R4-35-07, assembly GCF_003852235.1. Lineage (NCBI taxonomy): Bacteria > Pseudomonadati > Pseudomonadota > Gammaproteobacteria > Pseudomonadales > Pseudomonadaceae > Pseudomonas > Pseudomonas sp. R4-35-07. The sequence goes on along the minus strand of NZ_CP027732.1, from coordinate 2,669,217 downwards.
ACCATGCAGGCCGTGGTGTGCCATGGCCCGGAAGACTATCGCCTGGAAACTGTCGACGTACCCACACCGGGGCCTGATGAAATTCTCACCAAGGTCGAGCTGTGCGGCATCTGCATGGGCGACATCAAGACCTATCGCGGCGCGCCGTCGTTCTGGGGCGATGCCGAGCAACCGCGCTACGTGAAACCGCCGATGATCCCCGGGCATGAGTTCGTGTGCCGCGTGGTTGCCCTTGGCCCTGGCGCGGAAAAACGCGGCGTGGCAGTCGGTGAGCGGGTGATTTCCGAGCAGATCGTGCCGTGCTGGGGCTGCCGGTTCTGCAATCACGGCCAATACTGGATGTGCCAGAAGCATGACCTCTACGGCTTCCAGAACAATGTGCAGGGCGCCATGGCCCAGTACATGATTTTCACCAAGGAAGGCATCATCCATAAAGTGCCGGAATCCATCGCTCCGGATGAAGCGATCCTGATCGAACCCCTGGCCTGCTCGCTGCACGCGGCAGAACGCGCCAATGTCGACCACGACGACATCGTCGTGGTCGCCGGCGCCGGCACCCTGGGCCTGGGCATCATCGGCGCGGTGCGTTTGCGCAACCCGAAAAAACTCATCGTGCTGGACATGAAACCCGAACGCGCCGCCCTGGCCCTGCGCATGGGCGCCGACGAAGTGTGGAACCCGGCCGAAGTCGATGTGCTGGCGAAAATCCGCGCGATCACCGATGGCTACGGCTGCGACATCTATATCGAAGCCACCGGGCACCACAAGGCAGTGAACCAGGGCCTGGCGATGCTGCGCAAATTGGGGCGTTTCGTTGAATTCAGCGTGTTCAATGATGAAGCCACGGTGGATTGGTCGATCATCGGCGACCGCAAGGAGCTGGATATTCTCGGCTCGCACCTGGGGCCGTATATGTACCCGCGCGCCATCGACTTTATCGGCAGCCGCAAGATCGACATGCGCGATGTGGTAACCCATAAGTTTGCGCTGGCGGATTTCAAGGAAGCGTTTGCGGTGATGGAGCGTGGCGACAAGTCGCTGAAGGTGGTACTTGAGCCCTAAGCACACCACAAATCCAAATGTGGGAGGGGGCTTGCCCCCGATGGCTGTGCAACAGTGACAAATCAGTTGGCTGACACACCGCTATCGGGAGCAAGCCCCCTCCCACACTGAACAACTGCGAACCAACAGAACAAAAACAGGAACCCGCGTTATGAATCGAGTCATCAACGATCCGGACCAAGTGGTCGAAGACATGCTGCGCGGCGTCCTGGTCGCGCACCCTGAACTGCGCCAGTACGAAGCCAACCCACGAGTCATCGTCAAGGCCAAACCCTCGGCCCAGGGTCGTGTCGGCATTGTCACCGGCGGTGGTTCCGGGCATGAACCGGCCTTTCTCGGCTACGTCGGCCCGGGCCTGGTGGATGCGGTGGCGGTCGGTGAGATTTTCTCCTCGCCCACCGCCAAGAGCTTTTTCGACGCCTTCCGCGCCGCCGACCATGGCGCGGGCGTGGCCTGCCTGTACGGCAACTACGCGGGTGACAACATGAATGTGAAGCTGGCGATGAAAATGGCCGCCAGTAAAGACATGCGTATTCGCACCGTGGTCGCCAACGACGACGTCGCCTCCGCCCCGCAGGCGGATATCGCCAAGCGGCGCGGCGTGGCCGGGGAAATCTTCATGTGGAAGATCGGCGGAGCCGCCGCCGCCCAGCATTACGACCTGGACGGTGTGATTCGCGTCGCACAAAAAGCCGTCGACCACTGTCGCTCGATCGGCATCGGCCTCACGCCGTGCACCATCGCTGCAGTGGGCAAGCCGAACTTCCAGATCCCCGACGGCCAGATGGAGCTGGGCATCGGCCATCACGGCGAACCGGGCATCGAAGTGATACCCATCGAGTCCGCCGCAGCCATGGCCGAGCGCATGCTCGCCCCCATTCTCGCAGACCGCGACTTCAGCCAGGACGACAGCGTGGTGGTGCTGGTCTCCGGTCTCGGCGCCACGCCGGTGATGGAGCTGTACGTGTTCTATGCCGAGGTGGAACGCCAGCTCACGTCAAAGGGTTTGAAGATTCACCGTTGCTATGTCGGCAACTACTTCACCTCCCTGGAAATGATGGGCGTGACCCTGACCCTGCTCGGCCTGGACGCGGAGCTGAAAACCCTGATCGACCAACCCTGCCGTTCCATCGGCATGACCCAGGCGGAGTGAACCATGAGTGAGCATTTTTCCAGCCACGACGGCAGCGCCATCGTCGCCGACCTGGTCAGCGTGATCGTGGCCAACCGTGACTACCTCAGCGAAATCGACGGTGCGATTGGCGACGGTGACCACGGCATCAACATGGCCAAGGGTTTTGCCCACTGCGGGCGCGCGCTTGAAGGTCGCCAACTGACCCTGGCCGAAGCCCTGGACGAACTGACCCTGAGCCTGATGGAGGGCATCGGCGGTTCGATGGGCCCGTTGTATGGCAGCCTGTTTATCGGCATGGCCGACGAAGTGCGCGGCAGTGAAGACATCGACGCCGCCACCTTCGCCCGCTTGCTGCGCGGCGGCCTGACGTCGTTGCAGGACATTACCGAGGCGGGGGTGGGTGACAAGTGTTTGATGGACACCCTGATTCCGGCGGTGCAAGCCTTTGAGCGAGCGCATGCCAATGGGGCTTCGTTCAACGCGGCGCTGGAGACGATGAAAAGCGCTGCTTCCCAGGGGCGTGATTCGACCAGGGACCTGGTGGCGAAGATCGGTAGGGCCAGTCGCCTGGGTGAACGCTCGCTCGGGGCGCTGGATGCTGGGGCGGTGTCGTGCTGCCTGATCCTCACGCGGCTGGCGGATTCCATCCAGCTCCGCTTGAACTGACCGGTGATCGTTCCCACGCTCCGCGTGGGAATACAGCCCTGGACGCTCCGCGTCCCGCCTGCGCGAGGGTGACGCAAAGCGTCACGGGATGCGCGCCCACGCAGAGCGTGGGAGCGATCGAGTTGGTAGTGGATTACCAGAACCGCTGCTGGGTCAGCCGGCTCCACCAGGTCAGTAACACCCGGTCCACCGAACCACTGGCCGCCAGCCCTACCCGCTCCTGCAGGCTTTTACGCTCGGCGTAGTGCAGATGGAACACCTCGGCAGTCTTGGCCTTGGTGGCCAGGTATTCGTCGCTGGTCTGCAGTTCGTCGACCAGTTGCTTGTCGAGGGCAGCAACACCCAGCCACACTTCTCCGGTGGCTACCTCGTCAATTGCCAACTGCGGGCGATAACGCGAGACGAAGTTCTTGAACAATTGGTGCGTGATGTCCAGGTCTTCCTGGAATTTCTCGCGCCCTTTCTCGGTGTTTTCGCCAAACACCGTCAGCGTGCGCTTGTATTCGCCGGCGGTGAGCACTTCGAAGTCGATATCATGCTTTTTCAGCAGGCGGTTGACGTTGGGCAACTGCGCGACCACGCCGATGGAACCGAGGATCGCGAACGGGGCGCTGATGATCTTCTCGCCGATGCACGCCATCATATAGCCGCCGCTGGCCGCGACCTTGTCGATGCACACGGTCAATGGCACGCCCGCTTGACGAATACGCGCCAGTTGGGAAGAGGCCAGGCCGTAGCTGTGCACCATGCCGCCGCCGCTTTCCAGGCGCAGCACCACTTCGTCCTTGGGCGTGGCCAGGCTCAGCAGTGCGGTGATTTCATGGCGCAGGCTTTCAGTGGCGGAGGCCTTGATGTCACCGTCGAAATCCAGCACGAATACCCGCGCTTTAGGCTCGGGCTTCTTCTTGCCGTGCTTTTTTTCGGCTTTGCTTTCGGATTTGCGCAGGGCCTTGAGCTGGTCCTTGTCGAGCAGGCTCGATTCCAGGCGCTCGCGCAAGCCCTTGTAGAAATCGTTCAGCTTGCTGACCTGCAACTGGCCAGCGGATTTGCGACGCCCTTTGCTGCGCAGCGCCGCGAAGCTGATCAGCACCACCAGAATAGCGACCACCAGGGTGACGGTCTTCGCCAGAAAGCTCGCATATTCGGCCAAAAAATCCATATGTCTCCTTAAGAATGCACTGCGCCAGGCGCGGATGGCCCAGCATACCGGCGCCAATGCCCGCGGACCAGTGCCCAAACCGCCACCAGCGCACCTCTAACAGGCTTTTAAAACAAGCGTATGTTTTTTCATTGACAGCTCGCGGGCATCCTCATAACCTCGCCAGACTTTCAACGTACCGGGAAAACGGACGTGGGCAGCATCTATCTGATTCGACATGGCCAGGCCTCCTTCGGTGCAGACGACTATGACGTCTTGTCGCCCGTCGGCGTGGAACAAGCCCAAGTACTCGGTCGCCACCTGGCCGACCTGGGGCTGACGTTCGATCGCTGCCTGTCGGGTGACCTGCGCCGCCAGCAGCACACCGCCACCGCCACATTCGATCAATACAGCGCCCTCGGCCTGCCCGTTCCGCCGCTGGAAATCGACAGCGCGTTCAACGAATTCGACGGCGAGGCGATTATTCGCGGCCTGCTCCCCGACCTGCTAGGCGCCGAACCCGACGCCGTGCACATCCTGCGCAATGGTGCGCAGAACCGCAGCGAATTCCAGCGCATCTTCGCCCTGATCATCGAGCGCTGGCTGGCCGGCACCTACGATCCACCGGGGCTGGAAAGCTGGCTGGGGTTTGTCGAACGTGTCCAGGGCGGCTTGCAGCGCATCCTTGAAGCGGCCGACAACTCGCACAAGATCGCGGTATTCACCTCCGGCGGCACCATCACCGCCCTGCTCCACCTGATTACCCGTATGCCGGCCGCCCAGGCATTCGAACTGAACTGGCAAATTGTCAACACCTCGCTCAATCAACTGAAATTCCGTGGTCGCGAGGTGGCACTGGCTTCCTTCAACAGTCATACCCACTTGCAGCTGTTGAAGGCGCCGCAGTTCATCACTTTCCGATGAAGTGCGGCCAACCGTGACCCCAAGGTCACTGGACTCTACCCTAAAGGATCGAAACCATGACTGACGTAGCTAAAGCCGTAGAAGCAATGAAAGCCAAATTCAACCCAAGCGCCGCTGAAGGCCTGGACCTGGTATTCGGTTTCCGTATCGACGACACCAAGAACTTTTCGCTGGTGGTAAAAGACAAGACCTGCGAACTGCAGGAAGGTGAAAACCCGGACGCCCAGGTGACCCTGGTGATGGACAGCGAAACCCTGGAAGGCATCGTCGACGGCTCCACCGACGGCATGCAGGCCTTCATGGGCGGCAAACTGCGCACCGAAGGCGACATGATGCTGGCCATGAAGCTGAGCGAGCTGTTTCCTTCCTGATTCAGGCACAACCTGAATTTGATGAAGATCCAATGTGGGAGGGGGCTTGCCCCCGATAGCGATGTATCAGTGACAGGTGAGCTGGCTGAGACACCGCCATCGGGAGCAAGCCCCCTCCCACATTTAGTTTTCAGGTTGCAGCAACAACGCCACCAGCGCACTCCACCCCGTCTGGTGCGACGCCCCCAACCCCCTGCCGGTCTCCCCATGAAAATACTCATGGAACAACACCAGGTCACGGCTGAGCGGGTCCGCCTCCAACTGCGCATACGCCGCCATGGACGGGCGCAGGCCATCTTCGTCCCTTAGAAACAACCCGGTCAGGCGCTGACTGAGGCTGTTGGCCACTTCCTCCAGGGATGACAGATAACCGCTGCCCTTGGGGTATTCCACCGAAAAGTTATCCGCGTAATAGCGATGAAATTCGCGCAGCGACTCAATCAGCATGTAGTTGACCGGCATCCACAACGGCCCGCGCCAATTGGAGTTGCCACCGTACAAACGTGAATCGGATTCGCCGGGCTGGTAACTGGCGCACAGGGTGTTGCCATTCATCTTCAGGGCCAGGGGCTGCTCGGCGAAAGCCTTGGACAAGGAGCGCACGCCAAATGCCGACAAGAACTCATCGTCATCCAGCATGCGCCGCAGCAGATCCTTGGTGCGTTCGCCGCGCAGCAATGCCAGTAGCAGCCGATTGCCCTGTCCCGGTTCGTTCCAGCGTGATACCAGCCTGGCCAGGTCCGGCCGATGGTGCATGAAGCCCAACAGCCGCTCACGCAAGCCCGTCAGGCCTTCATGCTCGCGCTGCTCCAGCACCAGCACTGCAAACAACGGCATCAGCCCGACGATGGAACGCAGGCGTACCGGTTCGCTCTCGCCATCGGGGCGGTGCAGCACGTCGTAGAAAAACAGATCCTGCTCATCCCACAGCCCGTCGGCGCTGTCGTCGACGCGGTTGATGGCGCCGGCGATGTACAGGAAGTGCTCGAAGAACTTCACCGCGATATCCACGTACACGCCATTGCGCTTGGCCAGCTCCAGGGCGATGCGCATCAGGTCCAGCGCATAGGCGGCCACCCACGCCGTGCCGTCCGCCTGGTCCAGCTGATAGCCCGGTGGCAGCGCGGCAGAGCGGTCGAACAGGGCGATATTGTCCAGCCCGAGAAAGCCGCCCTGAAACAGGTTGCGGCCCTCGGCGTCCTTGCGGTTGACCCACCAGGAAAAATTCAGCAGCAGTTTGTGGAAAATCCGCTCCAGAAAGTCCAGGTCGCCCACACCGGTCAACGCCTTGTCCTGCTGATACACGCGCCAGCTGGCCCAGGCATGCACGGGCGGGTTGGCATCGTCGAAGCGCCACTCATAAGCCGGCAGTTGGCCATTGGGGTGCATGAAGCGGTCCTTCACCAGCAATAGCAGTTGTTGCTTGGCGTAGCCGGGATCGATCAGCGCCATCGCTATCGCCTGGAAGCCCTGGTCCCACGAGGCATACCAAGGGTACTCCCAGGTGTCGGGCATGGAGAGAATGTCGAAATTGGACAGGTGCCGCCAATGGGTATTGCGCAAATGCAGGCGCTCGGGCGGCGGCGCGGGCTGGGCCGGGTCGCCGTCGAGCCACTGGTTCACGTCGAAATAGTACAACTGCTTGGACCACAACAACCCGGCCAGGGCCTGACGCTGCACATTGCGTGCATCGTCGTCGGCGATGCCCTGTTGCAGTGCCGCATAGAAATCGTCGGCCTCCTGGCGGCGCTGTTCGAACAGCTTGCGCGCGTTGACCTCGGGCGCGTCCACAGGGGCAAAGCGCAGGTACAGGACTTTGCGCTCCTGACCCGCCAGTTCCAGGACGAACCGCGCCGCCACCTTAGTGCCCGTATCTCGGCGAATCGCGCCTTGCACACCGCCGACCACGTAATCGTTGATACCGTCCTTGAACGGCCCCGGCGCCGCCGGCCCACCCAGCCTGGGGAGGTTGGTCTGGTTTTCACAAAACAACCATTCCACGCCGTCCTGGCCCCAGGCGCTGAGATGGCGGTCGCCCAGCTCATGATGACGCGCTCGCACGCGGTCACCGTCCAGGGTCAAGCCGGGCTTGGGGGCGCCGAAGGTCCAGCTCCAGTCATTGCGCGCCCACAGCTGGGGCAATACCTGCAGACGCGTGGGTTGCTCGGCACGGTTGTGCACAGTGATGCGCATGAAAATATCGTCGGGTTGATGCTTGGCGTACTCAACGCTGACGTCGCAGTAGCGGTTATCGTCAAACACGCCGGTATCGAGGATTTCATACTCAGCGTCAGCCAGCCCACGGCGGGCGTTTTCGGCGATCAGGTCGGCGTAGGGAAACGCTGCATGGGGGTATTTGTAGAGCATGCGCATGTAGGCATGGCTCGGCACGCCATCGACGAAAAAGTACAGTTCCTTGACGTCTTCACCGTGGTTGCCCTCGGCGTTATCGAGGCCGAACAGGCGCTCCTTGAGGATCGCGTCACGTTCGTTCCACAGCGCCAGGCCCAGGCACCAGCGTTGCGCCTTGTCGCTGAAACCGGCCAAGCCATCCTCGCCCCACCGGTAGGCGCGGCTGCGGGCATGTTCATGGGGAAAATAGGCCCAGGCGTCGCCGTCGGCGCTGTAGTCCTCGCGTACGGTGCCCCATTGGCGTTCACTCAGGTACGGCCCCCATTCGCGCCAGCTTTCTGCATGCTCCGTCGCCAGGCGTTGACCTTCGAGGGTGTTGAGCATTCGGTGTGTGGGTGCGGCCGTCATTGAGTCCTCCATCGCCGGTCTGATGAGCAGCAGTGTAGAACCCAATGCCGCCCGGATGCACATGAAGACTGCATAGGGGCGTCACCTCATTCATTTGCAGAATGAAGTCCAGAGGAAACTTCGTTTGCACGCGCCTCTTGGGCCCAACAAAATCCAGGGAAAGCCACACACCTCGCCTCAGCCTTCAGGAATTTTTCTATGCCAGGTACCGCACATGTCAGCCCCGACGAAATCCGTAAGGGCTTTTCCCGGGCGATGTCCGATATGTACAGGGATGAAGTGCCGTTGTACGGCGCGCTGATGAGCCTGGTGGCTCAGACCAACGCACAGGTGCTGGAGAGCAACCCGGGCCTGGCCGAGCACCTGCGCCGTACCGGCGAGACCCAGCGTCTGGACATGGAGCGCCACGGTGCGATCCGCCTGGGCACCGCTGCGGAACTGGCGACCATCAACCGTCTGTTCGCGGTCATGGGCATGCAACCGGTGGGCTATTACGATCTGACCCCGGCTGGCGTGCCGGTCCATTCCACGGCCTTTCGCGCCGTCCACGAACAGTCGCTGCAAACCAGCCCGTTTCGCGTGTTCACCTCGCTGCTGCGCCTGGAGCTGATCGAAAGCCCGGCGCTGCGCAGCTTCGCCGAAACCGCCCTGGCCAAGCGCTCGATCTTCACCCCCGGCGCCCTGGCGCTGATCGAACAGGCGGAAAAACACGGCGGCCTCGGAGCCTCTGACGCCGAGGAATTCATTCGCCAGGCGCTGGAGACGTTTCGCTGGCACCCCACCGCCACCGTCACGGCCGCGCAGTATCGGCAACTCAGCGACCAGCATCGCCTGATCGCCGACGTGGTGGCCTTCAGAGGCCCGCACATCAATCACCTCACCCCGCGCACCCTGGACATCGACCAGGTGCAAGCGGCCATGCCCGGCCACGGCATCACCCCCAAAGCCGTGATCGAAGGCCCACCTCGACGCAAGTGCCCGATCCTGCTACGCCAGACCAGCTTCAAGGCCCTCGACGAATCCATAGGCTTTACCGATGCCCAGGGCAGCCACAGCGCACGCTTCGGCGAAATCGAACAACGCGGCGTCGCGCTCACCCCCAAGGGGCGCGCCCTGTACGACCAACTGCTGAATGCCGCCCGCGATGAACTGGGCGCCTTCCCCAACGAATCCAACGCCGCACGTTATGAGCAATTAATGGCGCAGCACTTCCAGGCATTCCCGGACGACCACGCGCAAATGCGTGAACAAGGCTTGGCGTACTTCCGCTATTTCCCCACTGAAAAAGGCCTGGCGGCCCGCGGCAAGTCCGACCAACCGCGCACACTGGAGGCATTGATCAGCGCAGGGCATGTAGAGGTGGAACCGCTGGTGTACGAGGACTTCCTGCCGGTGAGCGCGGCGGGGATTTTTCAGTCGAACCTGGGCGATGCGGCGCAGAGTCACTACGCGGCCAATTCGAACAAGCCCGAGTTTGAGCAGGCGCTGGGCCGGAGCACGATTGACGAGTTGCAGTTGTATGGCGAGACGCAGCAGCGTTCGATGGATGAGTGCATGAGCACGCTGCGGGAATAAAGGGGATGTCGGCTCGGCTCGCTGAACCAGTAACCACCAGAAACGCCCTACACCATTTTAGGAAGCCAATGATTTGATATAACTCCGACTCCATACGAAGCTGATATTTAGCCAACCCAGCAGTTTAATAGCGCCGGAGGGGATAGTCATGTCAGCAGCAATGAATATCATGATCATCGGTGGCGGGCATATGGGCAGTGCGATCGCATTTGGTTTAAAGCGATCCAGTGCAGACATGCTGATAACTGTCGTCGAGCCCGACGCTACTCGCCGAAACGATATCAAAAATGCAGGTATTTCAACGCTGGAAGAACTACCAACTCCTTTAATAGCTGACGTTATCTTTCTAGCGATCCCACCTCAGGCTTTCCTGAGGTTCCTGGAAAATAATGCTCGCATCGGACAGTATGCTGGCATCGTCATTTCAGTTATGGCTGGAATTCGTATCCGCGAACTCACAGCCCGCTTGAAAACTCGCAAATCTATCGAACTATACCCAATCTTCCGTGCGGCGTTAATGAAGGAATGACCGTTTTAATTGCCGCGACTGAGACAACGACTGCAAGCAATATCGTGGTTAATCAACTTCTCGCCAAGCTTGGAAATTTACTGGAGTTAAAAGATGAGGCTTTGCTGGATAGCGCCACAGCTCTCGTTGGCGGCGGCCCCGCTTACATTGCCTACTTCGCCGCGGCGCTCACAGAATATGCTATTTCGGCTGGCTTCGATAAATCAAGTGCTACCTCAATAATTCTCCAGCTGCTACGCGGAACCACGGCAATTTTGGAGCAACGCAAGGAACCTGCGATTAATCTATGTGAAAAAGTGATGACTGCAGGTGGAACGACAGAGCGAGCAATTGATTGGTTTAATCAGCACGGAGTACGAGCCGCCATCATAGGAGGTCTCAAAATATCCTGCGCTCGCTCGATGGAACTGGGTCAGAGGTGATAGATATGCAAGGACTTATTGATCATGGGCTAGCAGGACAGCACTATTTAGATTTTGATAAATCGAATTGTCTGAGCGACAGCTACAGCATTTATTATGGACTTGGCCAACAACTTGACTTCATACATTCGCCCACCGTTTTCAGAGTAAGCCTCGCGGGCGTGAGGCTCGGCTGTTATCTGTTACGTTCACTCAGCTCCAGCAGATCAAACAACAGCTTCCTGGATGTCGGGACAGGCAGCGGCGTCCATGCGCTATTGGCGCGCAAACTTGGAGTTCAAGACATTTTTGCCACGGACATCTCCCCATACTCCATTGAACAGGCAAAACTTCACGAACACATAAACTTCAAGCAGCCAGCCATTTCTTTTTGTATTGGCGACCTGTTCAGCAATCTGCCCGAAAGACAATTTGAAACAATCACCTTTAACCCGCCTGGCTGGCGAACTCCCTCACCTTCGCTCACCCAGCGCTTGGACATCATCGAGCCGACGGGACAGTTACCTCTGGAAGCAATGTTCTACGGAGAGCAAATCATCGCCCGCTTTCTTGATAATCTTCCCAAATACCTGGCACCCACGGGAACGGCCATTGTGGGGCTTAATTCTTTAGTGGGAATACGTGATGTATTGAACGGGTACAGGGAAAGGCATCACGGTGCTCCGCCGCTGGCTTACAGACTCATGGAACGCCATACACTCCCACTTCTTTATTACTCTGATCATTGGCAGGCCACGAGCAAACTTTTAAAAAGCGAATTCGAACAGTAGGCAAATCAAGACTTAGCTGCATATTCCGTCGACAAACACGGCATAATTTTCTGGTCTTACGAAATCGTTGAATTCTACTATCCCAAATAAAAATCATGATTATACAACCAGCACCTTCTACAAGGCGTTTTACGGCAATCGCATTGTCGGCGCTCGCGAATTTAATGCTAGGAGCGTCATCTCTTTATTGGAGGGCGCTTGACGGATTATCCTCTGCAACACTAGTTGCCTATAGGATTGTCCTGTCCTGCTTGATTCTCAGTGCACTTCTTCTAATTTTTCGACGCCTTGGCCAGGCAAACCAACTGACAGCCAAACTAATAGCTCTGCACGGCACCGCTTCTATTTTTATTGCCGTTAATTGGGCCACATTCATGGCGGCTTCAATCAACGGATATATTTTGGAAAGCGGAATCGGCTACTTATTGGCGCCGTTCATACCTATCACATTGGGAGCCCTGATCTATCATGAGCAATTTTCAGCGATCAAAACCCTGTCTATCGCTATCGCACTCGTCGCGATATTGCTTTTGATAACGTTCACTGAAAAGCTGAACCATTCGGTTTATCTATTGATCGCTGCAACATGGGGCGTGTACACCTACCTAAAAAAATACACACCTTTAAATGCAGTGACCGGCCTGTTCCTGGAAACTGTTTTCTTGAGCAGTTGTATTGTAGTTGCCGTCTGGATCTTCGATTTCCCAATCATATGGCCGAGTGAAGTGTCATATCGCTCAGCTCCGCTTATTTGGTTAGCCGGAGCGGTGTCAGTCACGCCGCTACTGATGTTCTCGTTCGCCACCGGAAAAATTCCGTTGTCCCTGACAGGTTTTTTGCAGTTCATACTTCCACTGACACTGCTAGCCATTGGCCTGATAACCAATGGGAAAAATATTCCTACTTTGTCTCTGACCTTAATCATCTCCACCACGGGCGTATTAGTCTGCCTTCTGGCTTACGACAGCCTACCTACCCGCTCGCCAAAAGAATAACGGGGATTTCTAAACATGAGGAACACTTACGACGTTATCGTAATTGGCTTGGGAATCATGGGCGCATCTGCATTGTGGAGAGTCGCTTCGAAATGCACTCGAGTACTTGGAATTGACGCATCGAGCCCCACTCACAGCTACGGGTCGTCACATGGAAACTCTCGCATATTCCGTCGCGCTTATTGGGAGGGCGAAAAGTACCTGCCATTATTGAACCAATCCGATTTGCTCTGGAAGGAATTGGAAAAGTTAATACAGCAAAAGCTGCTTTTTCGCACAGGGGGAATTTTCGTTGGGCATCAGTCCAGCCACGTGGTAGCAGGGAGCATTGAAACCGCAAGGAAGGGAGAGATAGAACATGCTGTGTGGAGCGAATCAGAAACCAGGTCCCATTTTCCCGCATTCAATGTATCGGATGGGTCGCAGACGGTATTTGAGCCCGGAGCCTATGCAATATCGGCCTGCGAAGCCAGATTAGGGATGCTCAACGAGGCTGTACACCAGGGCGCCATCATCGAATTTGGTAACAGCGTTACAGGCTTGGAAACCAGCGGTTTGGAGATGCGCTTAAGCACTCGAAGCGGGCGAACCTACTCTGCAAAAGCCGTAATAGTCACAGCAGGACCCTGGATTGGCACTCACCTCCTGCCGGAGCTCAAACGCTATATAGAGCCGCGTCAGATTCCCGTATTTTGGTTCAAACCAAAAACGGGTTTTGGTAATCTTTTCTCGTCAGATCAGTTCCCCATTTTCTTATATGAACATCAGGATGGAGCCCTCCTCTACGGTGTGCCATCCATCCTTAGCAACGAGCCTGGTGTAAAAATCGGTTTTCACAACAGGCAACAGACGCCAGCTGCTCCTAACTGGAAAAATATTCCCGTACACAAAAGACATTTAGACGAGATATCGCAGGTGGTTGGAGGCCTTTTTCCCAAGTTGGAGCGTTCGCCTATCCAAGCAAAAAACTGCTTCTATACGCTTAGTCCTGATGAGTCGTTTCTGATCGGGGAATCCCAAGTGTTGAAATCGACTTATTTCGCATCCGCATGCTCGGGGCACGGATTCAAATTTGCGCCTGCTATCGGTGATGCGCTTGCCTGCATGGCGGTTGGGCTAAAACCATATGTGTCTTTAGCGGCGTTTTCTGCAGACCGATTCTACAACGTATCACCTGAATTTCGAGAGTGTCCGCCCGGCTCAACAACGCAATCCTTGCGCCGCGAAAAGCCCCAGAGCCGGGTGGACGGGGCGCATCATAAGGAGTGAGCTTGAGCGTGTCCTGCAAACAATTCTGAACAAATGTGCACATTCGAGTGCAACAGGCTGGTTGTGGCGAGAGCAAGCACCTTCGCCACGGGTGACGGGTTATGTTTAACCCAACTTCTCGACAATTTGATCTTTGATCAACAAGCGCTCCTTCTTCAGCACCTCGACCTCCGAGTCATCAGCTTTGCGCGACTCGGCTTCCAGCACCTTGCCGTCGGCAACATCATATTTCGTGAGCAACGAGTCCAGACGCTTGTCACTCGCCCTGCGTTCGTGAACAGCTTCCTTGCTCATCCCCAAGTCCTGATACAGGTCGTGTTTCACTGGCATGGCGTACCTCCACAAGTTGATCAATGGCCTACCTCTTGAAACTAGCCCATTCCCAGGGGTCTTGTCATGTTCAAGGTCAAACCCTCTCCGTTCGTCGTAACCCAGGCGATGGAATCAAACCTTTGCCGTGCCCTGCCCTCCACTGTAGATCGCCACCCGAGGGAGACCGGTTTTATGAATCACACTGCCACTGCTGCCGACACGCAATGCATCAACACGATCCGCACCCTGGCCATGGATGCCGTGCAGAAGGCCAACTCGGGCCACCCCGGCACGCCCATGGGCCTGGCGCCGGTGGGCTACACGCTGTGGAGTCGCTTCCTGCGCTACCACCCGGAGCATCCTGACTGGCCCAACCGCGACCGCTTCGTGTTGTCGGTGGGGCATGCGTCGATGCTGCTGTACTCGCTGCTGCACCTGGCCGGCGTGGTGGAAATCGATGCCCACGGCAAGCGCTCCGGGCAACCGGCGGTCAGCCTGGACGACATCAAGCAGTTCCGGCAGATGGGTTCCAAAACCCCGGGCCACCCCGAGTACCGCATGACCACCGGGGTGGAAACCACCACCGGCCCCCTGGGCCAGGGCTGCGCCAACAGCGTGGGCATGGCGATGGCCGAGCGTTGGCTGGCCCAGCGGTTCAACCTCGACGGCCAGGTGCTGTTCGACTACGACGTCTACACCCTGTGCGGTGACGGCGACATGATGGAAGGCATCAGCAGCGAAGCGGCGTCGATGGCCGGGCATTTGCGGCTGGATAACCTGTGCTGGATCTACGACAACAACACCATCAGCATCGAGGGCCACACCGAACTGGCCTTCAGTGAAGATGTGATCAAGCGTTTCCAGGCGTATGGCTGGCACACCGTGCATGTCACCGATGCCAATGACCTGCAGGCCCTGAGCGTGGCGCTGGAAACCTTCAAGGCCAATACCGGCGCGCCGACCCTGATCGTGGTCGACAGCGTGATCGGCTACGGCTCGCCGCACAAACACAACACCGCTGCTGCCCATGGCGAGCCGTTGGGCGAGGATGAAATTCGCCTGACCAAAGCCGCGTATGGCTGGCCAGAGGATTCCAGTTTCCTGGTGCCCGATGAAGCACGGACCACGTTGCGCGACGCACTGCATGAGCGTGCCGAACCGCTGTATGCCGAGTGGAACCAGACCTTGTCATCCCTCGACCCGCAACGCGCCGATGAACTGCAGCGCATGCGCGCCGGAGAAATGCCCGAGCACTGGCAGGCCGACCTGCCGCGCTTTGCGACCGATGCCAAGGGTGTCGCCAGCCGTGCATCCGGAGGCGAGGTTCTGAACGCCTTCGCCCAACACATCCCCTGGTTGCTCGGCGGCTCGGCGGATTTGTCGCCCTCGACCAAGACCAACCTCACCTTCGACGGCGCCGGCCGTTTCAGTGCCGATGACTACAGCGGGCGCAACCTGCACTTCGGCATTCGCGAGCACGCCATGGGCGCAATTGCCAACGGCATGGCGCTGTCCTACCTGCGGCCGTACACCTCGACGTTCCTGGTGTTCAGCGACTACATGAAACCGCCGATCCGCCTGGCGGCGATCATGGAGTTGCCGGTGGTCTTCGTGTTTACCCATGACTCGATCGGCGTCGGCGAAGACGGCCCCACGCATCAACCCATCGAACACCTGACCCAACTGCGCGCAACCCCGGGCCTGCTGACCCTGCGCCCAGGGGACGCGAACGAAACCCTGGAGTTGTGGAAGGTGGCGCTGGCGCAGACCGATCGGCCAAGCTGCGTGGTGTTGTCGCGCCAACCGCTGCCGACGCTGGATCGCAGCCGCTATGCCGCCGCCTCCGGTGCGGCCAAGGGCGCCTACGTGCTGGCCGGCGCAGACAAGCCTGAAGTGATCCTGATCGCCACGGGCAGTGAAGTCAGCCTGGCGGTCGCCGCCTACGAACAACTCACGGACGAAGGGATTGCCGCGCAGGTGGTGTCGATGCCCAGCTGGGAACTGTTCGAAGACCAGGACCAGGCCTACCGCGACAGCGTGTTACCGCCGGCGGTGAAGGCGCGTGTGGTGGTGGAACAGGCCGGCCCGTTGGGCTGGGACCGCTACGTCGGGCAGACCGGCGCCAAAGTGGTGATGAACAGCTTTGGCGCGTCGGCGCCGCTGGCGAAGTTGCAGGAAAAGTACGGGTTCACTAAGGAAAATGTGGTGAAGCTGGCCAAGCAGCAGCTCCAGCACAACCGGGCTGAGTAACCCCTCTCAATGCGCAGGGGGCTTGCTCCCCTGCTGCATCCAGACCGGCGACGGCTCAATTCTTGTAGTCGGTATCGCTACGCTCCAACTTGCGGATCAACGCATTCCAATGCCGCGTTACCCCAGGCCCTTCGCCGCTGCTGAAGACCTTGGCCTGCTCCTCGACCCTGGCCACCACTTCAGCCGGTGGAAATACCAGTTCCGCATTCCCGCCTGCCTGCGCCGCGATCTGGATGTTGCAGGCGCGCTCAAGCCCCTGCAGCTGCTGAAACGCATGCTCCACGCTGATGCCTGCGGTCAACAGCCCATGGTTGCGCAGGATCATCACGCTCTTGTCGCCCAGGTCCGCCACCAGCCGCTCGCGTTCGTCCAGGTCCAGGGCCACGCCTTCGTAGCCGTGATAGGCCACGCGTCCGGAAAACGCGATGGAATGCTGGGAGATCGGTAACAACCCGTCCTTCTGCGCGGACACCGCAATACCGTCGCGGGTATGGGTGTGCAGCACCGCCTGCAGGTCGTGGCGCGCGCCATGGATGGCACTGTGGATCACGTAACCGGCGTAGTTGATGCCAAGGCCGGTGGGGTCATCGACCAGGGTGCCGTCGAGGTCGACCTTGACCAGGTTGGAGGCGCTGATTTCATCGAACAGCAGGCCGAAGGCGTTGATCAGGAAATGTTCCTCGGGGCCCGGTACACGGGCGGAGAAATGCGTGTAGATATGGTCGGTCCAGTTGTACAAGGCCGCCAGCCGATAGGCGGCGGCCAGTTTGACGCGCACCTCCCATTCCTCTGGCGTGACACGTTGGCGGACGGTACTGGAGACGCTCGATAGCGAGGTGACGCTGCTCATGGCAAAACTTCCTGGATGGCCTTAAGGACTTCCCGGCCAGCCTAGGCGATGCGCAAAAATAATAAAAAGCACATTTTAATCTAAGCTAATTATTATTAATTTTTATAAAATCCCACGCCGACAACACCTGACCAATGTGGGAGGGGGCTTGCCCCCGATAGCGGTTGATCAGTCAAATCATCTTTAACTGAAACCCCGCCATCGGGAGCAAGCCCCCTCCCACAGGGGTTCAGGCAGCGTTGCGGATCTTGTGCAGGGAATCGGCCACCCACTGACCAAACGCATCCACCGGCCCTTGCAGGTTGCCAAGAAAGTGCGGATAGATCAGCCATAAATCCATCACCGGCTTGAAGTCCTTCAACGGCATCACCGCCAGTTGCTCGCGATGGGCACTGCGCGCAAGCAACGGGCGCGGCACCAGGCCAAGGCCCAGCCCATCCGCCACCAGCCCCAATTGCAACTCGGTGCCGAAGGTTTCCAGGTTCACCCGCAAGGCCAGGCCCTGGTCCGACAGGGTACGTTGCAGACCGGCGCGGAAGCCGCAGCCGTCCGGGTTGAGGATCCAACCGTGCTGGTACACGTCGGCCAGCTTGCACGGTTTTTTCGGCAGTTGCGCCGTGGCGCACACCACCACCAGGTCCATCTTGCCGATCGACTCACCAACGATGTTGTCCGGAAAAATCTTTCCCGCCGGGAATAACGCCACCGCCGCATCCAGCTCGCCGCGCTCGATCTTGCCGACCAACTGGCTGCCCCACCCGGTCGCCACCTGGGCGCGCAGGTCGGTGTACTCGCTGCGCAGGTGCTTGAGCGCATCGAGCAGCACCACGTCGCCGATGGTCTGCGGTACGCCCAGGCGCAGTACGCCGCTGGGCGGTGCGTCAGTGGCGACCAGCTCGCGCAGCGCGTCCATCTCGCGCAGGATCGAGCGGCATTGCTCATACACCCGGGTGCCGATCCGCGTTGGCTTGAGTGGTTTGGTGTTGCGGTCGAACAGCTCAACCCCCAGCGCCTGCTCGAAGTTCTGCACGCGACGGGTGATGGCCGGCTGGGTCAACTGCAACGACTCGGCGGCATGGCTGATGGACTGGCAACGAATCACTTCGACAAAGGCATCGATATCGTCAATTTTCATTTGGGCCGCACATAGAGAACAGTCGTTAAGATGTGCGCCAAGCATAGTTGGCGCCACCCGGTCTGGATAGCCCGTGCTGTGATCAATAACGTCTAACGCTATACAGGACGATTCTAAATTACTTACAGCTATAAGCTAATCATTAAAAAATAGCATATTAACAACGAACATTATGCTTAGATAAGCCCATCAACTACCGCGAATGGAATGTTCATGAGCCAGGCCCAACACCCCGAGAGATTACGCGCCTTTATCGGCGCCTTGGCTGAGCTGATCGACGGCAACCCGCGCGAGGGCGACCTGCTGCACCGTGGCGGCAAGCTGCTGGCGCAACTGGTCAGCCATGATGACTGGCTCCCGGACGCATTCGCCCAACCCGACCCCGAGCGCTACCAGCAATTTCTGCTGCATGCCGATTCGCGCCAGCGTTTCAGCATCGTCAGCTTTGTGTGGGGGCCGGGGCAACGCACGCCGATTCATGATCATCGGGTGTGGGGGCTGATCGGCATGTTGCGCGGTGCGGAATTTTCCCAGGGTTTTGCCCGGGCGCCTGGTGGCGCCCTGGTTGCCGAAGGCACGCCAGGGCAACTGCTGCCGGGCCAGGTCGAAGCGGTGTCGCCCAAGATCGGTGATATCCATCAGGTGAGCAATGCCCACGACGACCAGGTGTCCATCAGCATTCATGTGTACGGCGCCAACATCGGCGCGGTGCGTCGGGCGGTGTATCAGCCCGACGGCAGCGAGAAGCTGTTTATCTCCGGTTATTCCAACGCCTACCTCCCGAATATCTGGGACCTGTCCAAAGAAAAGAGCCCTGCCCTATGAGCACCGTATCGACCCGCAGCTACGCCCAGATTCGCCAGGCCCTGTTGGACCATGAGGAAGTCGCCCTGGTAGACGTGCGCGAGGAAGCGCCGTTCGCCGAAGGCCACCCGCTGTTTGCCGCAAACATTGCCCTGTCCAAGCTGGAACTGGAGGTGTATGCGCGCATTCCACGCCGCGATACCCAGGTCACGCTGTATGACAACGGTGAAGGCCTGGCCGAGCGCGCCGCCGAACGCCTGGTTGCGCTGGGTTACACCCAGGTCAGCCTGCTGGAAGGTGGGCTTGAGGGTTGGCGCCAGGCCGGTGGCGAGCTGTTTATCGACGTCAACGTACCGAGCAAGGCCTTTGGCGAACTGGTGGAAAGCCAGCGCCACACGCCGTCCCTGGCGGCCGAGGAAGTCCAGGCGCTGCTCGAGAGCCAGGCCGATGTGGTGGTGCTCGACGCCCGGCGTTTCGATGAATACCAGACCATGAGCATTCCCACCGGCATCAGCGTGCCCGGTGCCGAACTGGTGCTGCGCGCCCGTGAACTGGCCCCGGATCCGGCCACGCGCATTATCGTCAACTGCGCCGGGCGTACCCGCAGCATTATCGGCACCCAGTCATTGATCAATGCTGGCGTGGCCAACCCGGTGTCGGCGCTGCGCAACGGCACCATCGGCTGGACCCTGGCCGGGCAGACACTCGCCCATGGTCAAGCACGCCGCTTCGCGCCGACGTCAGAGGAACATCGCCTGATCGCTGCCCAAAAGGCCCGCGGCGTGGCCGACAAGGCCCGCGTCGGCCGTGCCACCCTCGATGATCTGCAACGCTGGCAGCAGGACGCGACACGCACCACCTACCTGTTCGATGTCCGCACCCCGGAAGAATTCGAGGCCGGCCACCTGCCCGGCGCCCGCTCCACACCGGGCGGGCAACTGGTGCAGGAAACCGACCATGTCGCCAGCGTGCGTGGTGCGCGCCTGGTGCTGGTGGACGATGACGGCGTGCGTGCAAATATGTCGGCCTCCTGGCTCGCCCAACTGGGTTGGGACGTCTATGTGCTCGACGAGGTACACGCCGCGCATTTCAGCGAACACGGCGCCTGGGTCGCGCCGGTGCCCGCGCCACCCCAGGCCGAACTGATCAGCGCGCACACCCTCGCCGACTGGCTCGAACATGGCGACACGCTGGTGCTGGACTTCACCGCCAGCGCCAATTACGTGAAGCGCCATATCCCCGGTGCCTGGTGGGCGGTGCGTGCGCAACTGCCCGAGGCGCTGGCAAAGGTGCCCCGCGCGCAGCGCTACGTATTGACCTGCGGCAGCAGCCAGTTGGCGCGCCTGGCGGTGCCCGAGGTCGAAGCCCTGACCGGCAAACAAGTGTTCCTGCTGGAGGGCGGCACCGCCACTTGGATCGCCGCGCAACTGCCGCTGGAGGAAGGCGAAACGCACCTGGCGTCACCCCGTATCGACCGCTACCGCCGCCCGTATGAAGGCACTGATAACCCACGGGAAGCCATGCAGGCCTACCTGGACTGGGAATTCGGCCTGGTCGAGCAACTGGCCCGCGACGGCACCCACGGTTTCTACGTGATCTGATCCACCGCAGCACCGTTCCCGGATATCCGACCCCTTCTCCAGGCGGAGGTACCTTCCTTTACCCAACGCCTGGAGTTTGTCCCATGCTGTTCACTACTCGCCTCACACGCCTGCTGCTGGGCAGCGCCCTGGCGCTCGGCCTGCTTGCCAATGCCCACGCCGCCGACCTGCAACCCTTGCGCGTGGCCAACCAGAAGTCGACGATCAAGGCGCTGCTGGAAGCCTCCGGCGAAACTAAAAACGTGCCCTACGAGATCAAGTGGTCGGAATTCCCCTCGGCCTCGCCCCTGGGCGAAGCGCTGAATGCCGGTGCGGTGGATGTCGGCGCCCTGGGCGATGCGCCCTATGTGTTCGCCCTCGGCGCCGGTGCGTCGCTCAAAGTGATCAGCATCATCCACGCCGAAGGGCGTAATACCACCGCGTTGCTGGTGCCCCAGGATTCGCCGATCAAGACCGCAACCGACCTCAAGGGTAAGAAAATCGTCACCGGGCGCGGCTCCATCGGCCATTACCTGGCGATCAAGGCGCTGGCCAGCGCCGGCCTGACGTCAAAGGATGTGCAGTTCATTTTCCTGCTGCCCGCCGAATCCCGCCTGGTGCTGGATAACGGCACCGCCGATGCCTGGGCGACCTGGGACCCGTACACCACCGTGGTCACCTCACAAAGCAACGCCCGGGTGCTGGTCAGCGGCAGGAACCTGCTGAGCAACCACCTGTACTTCGCCGCCACCGCCCAGGCCATTGCCGACAAGCGCGTGCAACTGGATGACTTTGTCGCCCGCGTCGACCGGGCCTACGCCTGGGCCAACAAGCACCCCGACGAATACGCCGCCGCCCAGGCCAAAATCACCGGCCTGCCGTTGGCGGTGCACATTGAAGTGGCCAAGGACACCCACCTGTCCCCGGTGCAGATTGACGACGCGGTGATCAGCGGCCTGCAAGCCACCGCCGACACCTACCAGAAGGAAGGCCTGTTGAGCCGGCACATCGACGTGTCGCAAGGCTTCGACAAGAGCTTCAACGCCCAGCGTGCCCCCAATTCCCAAGCATCGCGCTAAGGAGCAGAACATGAGCAAGCCACGTCAATTGAAACTCGGGGCCATGGTCCACGGTGTCGGCCACGGTTGGGGCGAATGGCGCCACCCGCAGGCGCAACCCAACGCCAGCACGAATTTCGGCTTTTACAAACAGCAGACCGAACTGGCCGAAGCCGCCCGGTTCGACTTCGTGTTCATCGCCGACAGCCTGCATATCCACGCCAAATCCAGCCCGCACTACCTCAACCGGTTTGAACCGCTGACCATCCTGTCGGCCCTGGCCGCGCTGACCACGCACATCGGCCTGGTTGCCACCGTGACCGTCAGCTACACCGAGCCCTACCAGGTGGCGCGCCAGTTTGCCTCGCTGGACCATATCAGCGGTGGCCGCGCCGGTTGGAACGTGGTCACTTCGTGGCTGAGCGGCACCGCCGATAACTTCGGCAAAGCCGAACACCCGCCTCACGCCGTGCGCTACCGCATCGCCAAGGAACACCTGAATGTAGTCAAGGGCCTGTGGGACTCTTGGGAAGACGACGCCTTTGCCTATAACAAGCACAGCGGCGAATTCTTCACCCCGCACAAGTTGCATGCGCTTAACCACCAGGGCGAATTTTTCTCGGTCAAGGGCCCGCTGAATATTGCGCGTTCGCGCCAGGGCCAGCCGGTGATTTTCCAGGCCGGTACCTCGGAAGACGGGCGCAACTTCGCCGCGCAGAATGCCGATGCGATCTTTGTGCATGTGGAGACTGTCGACGAGGGCAAAGCCTATACCGCCGACTTGAAACGCCGGGCCAAGGGCTTCGGGCGTGACCCCGACAGCCTGTCGATTCTGCCGGGTATCCGCCCGATTGTCGGGCGCGATGCCGCCGAAGTGGAAAGCCGTTATCAGCAGGCGGTGGAACTGGTCACCGTCGAAGATGCCATCGTCGCCCTCGGCCGTCCGTTCAACGATCATGACTTCAGCCAATACCCGCTTGACGCACCGTTCCCGGAACTCGGCGACCTGGGCGCCAACAGCCAGAAAGGCGGTTCCGAACGCATCAAGCAATTGGCCAGGGACGAAGGCCTGACCCTGCGCGAAGTGGCGCTGCGGTTCTCGCGGCCCAAGCGCGACTTCGTCGGCACGCCGGAGCAGGTCGCCGATGCGATCCAGCGCTGGTTCGAAGAGGGAGCCAGCGATGGCTTCATCATCAACTCGGTGCTGCCCGACGGCTTGCAGTACTTCACTGAGCTGGTGGTGCCGGTGCTGCAGCAGCGTGGGTTGTTTCGTACCGAGTACAGCGGTCAGACGTTGCGCGACAACCTAGGACTGGAGGTACCGGCCAACCGCTACAGCGTGGTTGAAGCCCCCGAAAAAGCCCTGGCCTGACACCATCCCCTGTGGGAGGGGGCTTGCTCCCGATGGCAATCTGTCAGGCGGTACATCCACTGGCTGAACCACCGCTATCGGGAGCAAGCCCCCTCCCACATTTGACCGAGTACATATTCATGACTCAATCATCTTTACGCGCTGTGGAGGCCGTCGATTTCGACATTCTGCTCGAACGCCTCAGCGCCGAGCTGGCCAGCACTGCCCACCTTTATGATGAAAGCGGCGCCTTCCCCCACGATAATTTCAAGCGACTGCATGAACACGGTCTGATCGCCCTCACCGTGCCCAGCGCCCTCGGCGGCGGCGGTGCCAGCCTGCCCCTGGCGCGCAAGGCCATCAGCGCGATTGCCAAGGGCGAGCCCTCCACCGCGCTGATCCTGGTGATGCAATACCTGCAGCACAGCCGCTTGCAGGACAGCAAGACCTGGCCCCGGCACTTGCGTGTGCGCGTCGGCGAAGACGCGGTGCGCCATGGCGCGCTGATCAATGCCCTGCGCGTCGAGCCCGACCTCGGCACGCCGGCCCGTGGCGGCTTGCCGGCGACCACCGCCGTACGCAGCGCCGACGGCTGGCGCATCAGCGGGCGCAAAATCTACTCCACCGGCAGCCATGGCCTGAGCTGGTTCAGCGTGTGGGCGCGCAGCGACGATGCCGACCCGCTGGTAGGCGCCTGGCTGGTGCCCAAGGACAGCCCCGGCGTGAGCATCATCGACACCTGGGATCACCTGGGCATGCGCGCCACCTGCAGCCATGAAGTGGTGCTCGACAACGTGCTGGTGCCGCTGGACCACGCCGTCAGCGTCAGCCCGCGCAGCGCGCCGCAGCCGGAGCTGGATGGCGAGGGCTTGCTGTGGATGTCGGTGCTGCTGTCCTCGGTGTACGACGCCGTGGCCCAGGCCGCGCGGGACTGGCTGGTGAACTGGCTCGAAGAACGCCAGCCGTCGAATCTCGGCGCAGCGCTGTCCACCTTGCCGCGTTTCCAGGAGACCGTCGGCCATATCGATACCCTGTTGTTTGCCAACCGCAGCCTGCTCGATGCCGCCGCCGACGGCCACACGCCGGCCGCCAATGCAGCGCAATTGAAGTACCTGGTGACTGGCAACGCTATCCGCGCGGTCGAGTTGGCTATCGAGGCCTCGGGCAACCCCGGCCTGTCACGGCATAGCCCACTGCAACGGCACTACCGCGATGTGCTGTGCAGTCGCGTCCACACGCCGCAGAACGACGCCGTGCTGCAAGGCGTCGGTAAAGCGGTGTTCGCCCAACGCCAGAAGGAACGCACATGAGTCAGCTGATTATTGCCAGCCAGTTGGACGAGGACTACAACGACGTAATCCGCGCACGTCTGGCCACGCGGCACCCCCACGCCCAGGTGATCGGCGTACCCGCCGGCGTACCGAGCGACCTGCCGCCCCAGGCGAATATCCTGCTGCTGCGCCCTATCAATGTGCGCGGCTACACTGCACCGGACACGCCACCACCGGGCTGGCCGTACGGCGCGCGATGGGTGCACCTGGTGTCATCGGGCATCGACTTCTACCCGCATTGGCTGTTCAACGGCCCTCCCGTCACCACCTCACGGGGCA
The DNA here is from genome assembly GCF_003852235.1 of Pseudomonas sp. R4-35-07. NCBI lineage: Bacteria > Pseudomonadati > Pseudomonadota > Gammaproteobacteria > Pseudomonadales > Pseudomonadaceae > Pseudomonas > Pseudomonas sp. R4-35-07. Next base: position 2,644,651 of record NZ_CP027732.1, on the reverse strand, counting down.
GCGCCGCCGACAACCTCGCCGAGTTCGCCCTGGCGGCGATCTTTGCCGCGTCCAAGCATTTGCCGGACATTTGGGTGAAAGACGCGCAATGGCAATTCACCGCCCTGCGCCCACTCAAGGGCACCACCCTGGGCATCCTCGGCTTCGGCGCGATTGGTCAAAGCCTAGCGCAGAAAGCCCTGGCCCTGGGCATCAATGTCGTCGCGTTGCGGCAGAGCCTGACACCGTTTGGCGTGGGTGTAGAAGCCGCCAAGGACATCCACGACCTGTTCGCCCGTGCCGACCACCTGGTGGTGGCAGCACCGCTGACCGAGGCCACGCGGCACATCATCAACCGTGACGTGCTGGGCAGCGCCAAACCGGGGCTGCACCTGATCAATATCGCGCGCGGTGGGTTGCTGGATCAAAAAGCATTGTTGGAAGCGCTGGATAACGGCCAGATCGGCCTGGCGTCACTGGACGTGACCGAGCCGGAGCCGTTGCCGGATGGGCATCCGTTGTACAGCCATCCGAGGGTGCGGTTGTCGCCGCATACGTCGGCGATTTCGACCAATAGCCGCAATGAGATTGCCGATACGTTTCTGGCCAATCTGGAGCGCTATGTTTCGGGCATCGAATTGGCAAATCTCGCTAACGCCTGACGCCGTTTAAATGTGGGAGGGGGCTTGCTCCCGATAGCGGTGGGTCAGTCATTGATATAGAGACTGACACACCGCCATCGGGAGCAAGCCCCCTCCCACATTGATTCGGTGTCAGCCATTATTTGATGCGGTAGTGGAAGGTGTTGCGCACCGCCGGCACGGCGACTGGCTGGCCGTCGACGACCCTGGGCTGATAGCGAAAGGTATTCGCCGCCGCCAGTGAAGGCCGGATAAACAACGGGTGACAGCCGTCCAGCACCTTGGGATTTTCCACGCGGCCCTGGGTATTGACGGTGTACTCCACCGAACAGTCGCCTTCAATATTTTTGTCCAGTGCGCGCTCCGGGTAGTCCGGCGCTTCCTTGCTCAAGGGCTGATATTGGCGGCTGTCGAACGCCGGAGTGGGTGCCGGTACAGCAACTTGGGCTTTCTCGGACGCTACACGCTCTTGGTTCAGGCGTTGCTGTTCCATCTCCCGATTGCGTTGCTCGGTGGCCTGGCGCTGCTGTTGCCGCTCGATTTTCTGCGCTTCGACCCGTTTGCGCGCCAGAGCGGCCTTCTCGATTTTCTGCGCCTGGATCTGCGGGTCAACCGTCGGTTTGGGCGGTACCGGTACCGGGACCGCAACCGGCTCAGGCAATGCGAGCGCTACAGGCTCAGGCGCCGGCGCCGGCATCATCACCAGTTGCGTATGCATCACCCGTGGCGCGTCCGCCACCAGTTTCTCCGGCGACCAGCCCAGCATCAGTGCCGCCACTACCGCCACATGCAGCGCCACGGCGAGGCCTGCCGCGAGACTGACGCGCCACATCCCGTCGCTGTGTGGCGCCCGCGCCTGTGTCGGGCTGTGCATGATCATCGCCGTCATTGCGGGGCCTCGGTCACCAGCCCCAGGTTGCTGACACCGCCCTTCTGCAACACCGCCATGGCCGCCACCACGCGGCCGTACCCCGCGTTGTCGTCCGCGCGGATATACACCTGGGTGTCGCTGCGCGCCGCCACCACCTGCATGACCTTGGCGCCCATTTCTTCCAGGCTCACGGCGCTGTCGGTCTGGTTGCGGGTGTCGAGCTCGCCGCCCAGGTTCCAGTAGTAACCGCCGTCCGCCTGCACCGACAGCGTGAGGATCTGCTGGCGGGTGTCAGTGGCCAGCGCCTCGGCGGCGACCTTGGGCAGTTCGACCTTCACGCCCTGGGTCAGCATCGGCGCGGTGACCATGAAGATCACCAGCAGCACCAGCATCACGTCGATGTAAGGCACCACGTTCATCTCGGCCTTGGGCCCGTGCTTGCGTTGCGGCCTGGTCAACATCGGTTCGCTCCTTGTTCAGGCGGCCACGGCCAAGTTGATCGGGGTACCGCGCAGGGCACGGTGCAGGCGCACTTGCAGTTCGTTGCCGAAGGCGTAGTAACGGGTGAGCAGGCTCTGGCTGCGCGCGGCAAAGCGGTTATAGGCGATCACGGCCGGGATCGCCGCGAACAGGCCGATGGCCGTGGCAATCAAGGCTTCAGCGATGCCCGGCGCCACCGTCGACAACGTGGCCTGTTGCACCTGGGACAAGCCGAGGAAGGAATTCATGATGCCCCACACCGTGCCGAACAGGCCGATGTAGGGGCTGACCGAGCCCACTGTCGCGAGAAACTGCAGGCCCTTTTCCAGCTCAAGCTCCTGCTCGGTGATCGCCACCTGCAAGGCGCGCTCCACGCCTTCGAGCACTGCGGGATCGTGGTGGTGCAGGTGCTGGTATTCCTGCAGGCCGGCGATAAAAATCGGCGCCACACCGCCCTCACCCGCCTGCACAGCGTCGCGATACAGCGGTTGCAGATCCGATGCGGCGCGAAAGCGCACCACGAAGGCGTGCAACTGCCGCTCCAGGCGCCGCAGCACACTGCCGCGCCGGATGATCAGGTACCAACTGATCACCGATGCCAACAGCAAGGTGATCATCACCGCCTTGACCAATAGGCTGGCGTCGCTGATCAAGCTCCAGATCGTCATATGTTCCATCGTCGCATGCATGGTGAAGCTCCTATTCGATTAAATACGCGTGACTGGGTGATGACAGCTCAAGGTAATTTCAATGCGCGGGTCACCTCGTCCCAGGGCACGAACTTGAAATTCTGGGCTTGCTCGGGCATGCGCTTGCGCCCGTCCTGCACCACCAGCATGCCTTGGCTCCACGGCCCACCCAGGTTGACGGCAGTGGCCTCGAGGCCGTCGGTTTCCGAGGCGCCATCGATGCCGGCGGCGGCGTTCAAACCGACGCGAAACGCCCCTCGCACGGCGAACGGCGGTTCGGCGTCGAGCACCAGGTAGCTGTCATTGCCCTGGCTGGAGACCACCAGGTAACCCCGCGCGGGGCTCTGATACAGCGCCAGGCCCTCGACGTCCGCATGCAACTGCGCACCCACCTTGATCACGCTGGCCAGGGTGGCCGGCTGGTCGGCACGCGCATCCACCGCCCACACGCCGACGTCTTCTTCCCCGAGAAACAAGCGCTGGCGTTGGTCATCGGCCACGCAGCCTTCCGGCTGGCTGTCGACCTTGAACTGGCGCACCAACTCGCCTTGCACACGCCCGGCCGGCGCACTCAGGCGGTATTGCAGGAAGGTGCCGTCCTTGCCATTGGCGATGGCATAGAGCTCGCCGCTGGCGGGCTGGAACAGGCAGATGCCGTAGATTTCCTTGAGCGGCGTCGGCACTTCGCCGGCTGCCTGCAGCTCGCCGCTCTGTCGGTCAATGCTGAACAGGCTCAGGCTGTTGCGATCGCGATTGCTGGCGACGGCGAGGTCGACGGTCTGTGCGCCAAGCTTGAAGTTGGGGCGCACGTCGACGTTGTTCAGGCGCCCCACGGCCAGTTCCTGCAACAGCTTGCCGTTGAGGTCGTAGGCCAGCAGGCCCTGTTTTTTGTTGGTGCCCAGCACACGGCTTTTCGCGGGGGTGTGCGGGTGAATCCAGATCGCCGGATCATCCGCCGCATCGCCCTGGCGGCTCACGGGTTCGGTCTGGCGCAATGCGCCGACCTGCGGCAGCACCGGGGCAGCCGGCACCGGCGTGGCCTGCCAGTCGAGGCGGCCCTGATAGAGCTGGCCGCTGTCGTCATCGCGCACCAGCAACTGCCGGCCGTGGATCGCCACTTGCTCCGGCTCCTTGAGGCCCGGCAAGCTCAGGCTCGACTGCTCGACCCAACGTTCGCCGGTTTGCTGGAACAGATGCAATTGCGCGGTTTTCGGGTCCAGGGCCACCATTCCACCCGGCACCAGCGCCATGGCGCCGGCTTCGCGCCTGGGGTCATCGAACAGCGCAACGGGCGTGCGTTTCACCGCGGCTTCCGGGTGCGCCGGGTAGGCCCACCAGCCGATATTGGTCTCGTTCACCACCAGGCGCGCGGCCGCATCGTCCACCTGGCAGAACTGCGCCGATGGCGGCAGCGGCAGCCCGCGTACACGCTGCGCCTGGGCCAGCAGCGTCGCGGCGTTGCCCACCAGCCATTGCTCACCTTTGCCCTCCTCGCCCACCAGGAACACAAACAGGTTGGCCGCCGAATCGCGGTACAGGCACAGGCCATTCACCGGGTAATCGCGGGTCGGCAGGTACAGGGGTTTGCCCCAGGTTTTGCCGGCGCTGTCCAGGCTGATCAGCAAGGTCTGTTGGCGATGGTTGTCGAGACTGGCGACCAGCGTTTGAGTGCCGACGGTGCGTGTGTCGAGGCTGCTGAAATTACCCTTGAATCGGGCCAGCTCGGCGCCTTTATCGTCAAGCAGTAACAGGCCGTCGCGGGCACTGGCGGCGAGGCGTTGGGTGCCGTTGGGCAGGAAGGCGACAGCCTCAGCAGTCAACCCCGGCGCCCAGGGAGACAGGGCCAAGTCAACTGCTAACACCTGGCCTGACAGCGCCATCAACAGCAACAGCTTGCAAATTCTCATGGACAAACAAATCCTTTAAATACGATGAAGATCCAATGTGGGAGGGGGCTTGCTCCCGATGGCGGTGGTTCAGTCAATGTATGTGCTGCCAGACACACCGCTATCGGGAGCAAGCCCCCTCCCACATTTCGACCGAGGTGTGGGTTAGAAATGGGTGAAGGTCAGGCCCAGCTTGTAAGTAGGCCCGTATTCCTCGTACTGGCCGTTGTAGCTGCGGTGGCCGGTGTAGACGAAGTACGACTCATCCGTGAGGTTCTGCGCCTCGAAGCTGACTTGCAGGTTTTTGCTCAGCGAATAGCGCGCGCTGAAATCGACGAAGGTCTGCGCATCCACATGCAGGTCGTGGGCCTTGTCGTTGATCGACGCCAGCTCGTACAGGTAGGCCGACTTGTAGTTGGCCGAAACACGCAGGCTGAACCTGTCATCTTCCCAGCCCAGCATCAGGTTGCCGACGGTGTCCGACTGGTTGGGCAGGCTGATGTTGCGCTTGCGGTTACCGCCACTGGCGCTGTCGAAGCCCTCGATATCCGCGCTGGAGCGGCTGAAGGTGCTGTTGGCGCCGATCAGCAGGCCGTTCCATGGCGCGGGCAGCCAGTCGAATTTTTGCGAGTAAGCCAGTTCCAGGCCATACAGCTTGGCGCTGTCGCCGTTGGCGAAGGTGTGCGCCTCGGCAAAGTTGGCCCAGGCACCAGTGCCGGCGACGTCGGTGTTGTAAACGAAATTCTGGATGTCCTTGTAGAACACGAACGCCGACACGGTACCGGCGCGGCCCATGAAGTGTTCGATGCCCAGGTCCAGGTTGCTCGATTCCAGGGGCTTGAGGTCCGGGTTGCCGAAGGTGGCCTCGTCATCGTCGATCACGAAACCGGGGGCCAGTTGGCCGAAGGTCGGGCGCACCACGGATTTGGTCCAGGCAGCGCGCACCTGGGTGTTCTTGTCGATCTGGTAGCGCGCATGCAGGCCCGGCAGCCAGTGGTGATAACGGCGCTTGGTCTCGGTGGCGCTGAACTGGCCGTCCGTGGCGCCGGTGCCCTTGGCGTCGAACTCGGTGCCCTCGTAGCGCATCCCGGCGATGAAGCGCCAGTCGTCGATATCGACGGTGTTCATCAGGTAGCCGGCGTTGATGTCTTCGTGGATGGTGAAGTCGTTGACCCGGGATTCGGTGGGGTCGTAGAAGTCATCGCGGTTGAGGCCGCCGATCAGTTGGCGGATGTTACCCGCGCTGATACCCGGCCCGAAACGGCCAAGGCGGTAGTCGACATTACCCTTCTGGAATTGGCTGAGGTTGAGCTGTTCGTCAGTCAGGCCCTGTTCATCCAGGTCCTTGTAGACCCAGGCCTCCAGGTCGTTGTCCTTGTGGCGCCGGCTGACCTTGCCGCCGAACTTGAACTGGGAGGCGTAGCCACTCAGGTCATAGTCGCGGGCCAGGTCCAGGCGCAGGTTTTTCTCGGTGTCCTGGGTGTGCTGTTTTTCCCAGTCAACCTTGTCGAGAGTGAAACTGCCGGGGTCGTAGAAGCTGTTGCCAATGATCGGGCGTGGCTTGGCCGTGTCGTAGAAGCCGCTGTCGGCAAAGTCACCGCCGTCGAACGTGGCCCCGGCAATATGCGCCGGGCTGTCTTCACTGGAGCGGCTGTAGCCGGCCTGGCCGCTCAAGGTCCAGAGGCCAAGCATGCGTTCGCCGCCGAACACGTAGGACTGGATTTGCTGGGTTTCCTCGCGGTTCTTCAGCTTGCGCTTACCCTCGGCCTCGCCCAGTTCGCCCGGCGCCTGGGGGTCTGCGAATTCGAGGCTGGCGGCGTTGCGGGTTTCGGTGTCCTTGTAGCGACTGTAGAGGGTGCGCAGGTAGTAGCTGCTCAGGTCATCGGGCTTGTAGTCGAAGTTCAGCCCGCCACCGGCGCGTTCGCGGCGGATGTCATAGTCGCGCTGTTCGAACTCGTTGAGCCTGGCGCCGTTGCTGAAATCCCAGGCGCCGCCGGTCTCGACGTTGTCCGAGCCGAAATCACGCTGCTGCCAACTGAGGGCCGCGGCCACGCCGAAGTTGTCGACACCGTCGCCGAGGCTGAAACGGTTGCTGGCGGCGCCGGAGAATTTCGGGCTGGTCTGGGCGGTGTTCTTGTCATAGCTGGCCTCGGTGCTGCCGGTATAGAACAGGCCCTTGTGGTCGAACGCCGACAGGCTCTTCACGTCGACGGTGCCGCCAAGGGAGTTGGCGTCCATGTCCGGCGTGAGGGTCTTGATCACCGACAGCGACTGCACCAGTTCCGAGGGCAGTACGTCGAGGGCCACGGCGCGGCGCTCGCTCTCGGGCGACGGCACCAGGGTGCCGTTGATGGTCACGCTGTTGAGGTCCGGGCCCAGGCCGCGCACGCTGACGAACCGGCCTTCGCCCTGGTCGCGCTCCACACTGACTCCCGGCAGGCGCTGCACCGCTTCGGCGACGTTCTCGTCCGGCAACTGCGCCACACCGTCGGCATGCACCACGCTCTTGATGCTGTCGGAGCTGCGCTGTTCCTTGAGGGCGCTGCCGATGGCGGCGGCTTGGCCGACCACCTCGACATGCTCGGTCTCGGCAGCATTGAGCCGCTCGCAGGTGATCGCCAGGGCCAAGGCGGTAAGCGTAAAGCTGACGAGCCCGGTGCGCTTGTACATGAAACCCTCCCCAAGAATCCGTTGGCGCCAGGCAAGGGGCCCGGCAACTGGAAGGGCAAGCTAGGGGTGGGGGATGACGGTTCTGTGACAGAACTCGGTGTGAAGGCCCGTAAACCGGGGTTCAGCGCGGTACTGCCGGTGCAAATGAGCTGATATGACCTGTGAAGATCCCCTGTGGGAGGGGGCTTGCCCCCGATAGCGGTGTGTCAGCCCCAATAGCTCTGACTGATGCACCGCTATCGGGAGCAAGCCCCCTCCCACATTTTGATTTTCATCGCCCTTTGATGTGAGCTGATCCGACCCTCCTCCACCGTCATCCAACCGTCACATGCATCTGCTGTGCTGGCGCTCACGACTGGACCATCCAAGGACCCGCACCCATGTTCTGCGTGCTCAAACCCCATCGCTGGAAGCTCGCCCTGCTGCTGATCGCTGCCAACCTCGGGCTGATCCTGCACCTGGCCTGCGGCGAGCTCAAAAGCCTCAGTGAGTGGGTGTGGCTGGATATCGTCGGTGAAGGCGGTTCGGCGCTGCTCGCGTTGATATGGCTCGGCCTGGTACTGAAAAGCCGCCCCGCCGGGCGAGTCACCAACTACTTGGCACTGGGCCTGTCGTGCATCTTCTTTTCCTGGTGGATCGACAGCCTCGACGAGTTCATTCGCCTGCCCGACAGCATCACCTGGGACCACTGGCTGGAGTCGGGGCCGATGCCGGTGGGCATGATCCTGCTGACGATCGGCATCTACCACTGGCACCGCGAACAACTGGCGATCAGTGCACAGATGGAAAAGCGCGAGCGCCTGTTCCGCGAGCATCGGCTGTTCGACAAACTCACGCCCCTGGCCGGTGCCGACTACCTCAAGCGCCAGCTCGAAAGCAGCCTGCACGACAGCCGCGACCAGCAGCAACCGCTGTCGCTGCTGGCCCTGGACCTGGACCACTTTGCCGCCATCAACCAGGCCTACGGGCATGCCGAGGGCGATGCGGTACTGCAGGCGGTCAGCCATGTGCTGTTGCTCAACCTGCGCCGCCAGGACCTGCTGTGCCGCCTGGCGGGCGACCGCTTTGTGGTGCTGCTGGCCAACACCGGCGAGCGCCAGGCTCAGGGGTTGGCGCTGGAGTTGCAGCAAGCGGTGCAGAGCCTGGCGCACAAAACCCGGCTGCAGGGCGAACGCCTGCAACTGGCGGCGACCACGGCGGTGGTAATGGCCCTGGACGAGCCGCCCCACGATCTGCTCAGGCGCCTGAACCTGGCGCTGGCGCGGGCCAAGCAACCCCTTGCGAAAAGCGCTTGAGATGGCCGTCAAAGCCAGCTGGTATGAAAGCGACAGCCGCTTCATTCCCGGCCATTACCAACCTGCCACGTTGATCGACCTGGCGTTGTCTCGGGACATCGACAGCCATCGCCTGCTGCGCGGCACCGGGCTGTTCCACGAAGACATCCTGGCCGGCAACGCCCGCTTGAGCCCCCGGCAGTTCCTCGACGTGATCGGCAACAGCCGCAAACTGCTGGACGCCGATGACAGCAGTTTCCTGTTTGGCCAACGCTTGCTGCCCGGCCACTATGGCGCGGCCAGCCATGCCCTCGGGCATGCGCAGAATCTGCACCAGGCGCTGGAGATCCTGATCCAGCAACAGGTGCTGCTCAGCCCGCTGGTTACGTTGGACCTGGAGCTGGATGAGCACCATGCCTACCTGTACTGGCGGGACAGTTGCGGCGCCGGCGAGCACTGGCGTTTTGTGCTGGAGGCGAGCATGACCTCGCTGGTGGCCATGAGCCAATGGCTCAGCGGCCAGCGCCTGCCGTGGGTGTGCGCTTTCAGCCACGCCGAGCCGCGCTATGTGGAGCAATACTGGGTGCACCTGGGCGAACACACGCGCTTCGAACGTCCGTTGGACATGATGTGCCTGCCGCGCGAGTACCTGACCCGCGCCTGGCCCGGTGCCTCGGCCACGGCAGGCCAGGTGGCGCGCCAGCACGCCCGCGAGCAGATCGACCAGTTGGGCTTTGCCGCCAGCTTTCTCGACTGCCTCCATGACTACCTGCGCGAGCACGTGCGCCAGCCGCCGAGCCTGGAACAGGCCGCACTGGCCTTCGCCATGAGCCCGGCGACCCTCAAGCGCAAGCTGCACAAGCACGACACCGGCTTTCAGCAACAGGTGGACCGGGTACGCAAGCACATGGCGTTGCACCTGTATCAGGTCAAAGGCTTGAGCAACGATGAAGTCGCCGCGTACCTGAACTTCAACGATGCGGCGAACTTTCGGCGCGCGTTCAAGCGCTGGACCGGCAGCACGCCCAGCCTGATCCGTCAGTTGTTCAGCAGCCGCTAGCCAGGCGTTCGCGCAGGAACTCGACCAACGCCTGCACCGGCCGCGAACTCTGCCGATGCTGGGGGTACACCGCCGATAAGGTCAGGGCTTCGGGGGCGAACGCGTCCAGTACGCTGACCAGGCGGCCGTCCTTCAACGCGTCGCCGACGATAAAGGTCGGCAGGTAGGTCACGCCCAGGCCGGCAATCGCGGTGTCACGCAGCAGGTCGCCGTTATTGACGCGCATGCGCCCGCTCACGTTCAGCGCTTGCAGCTTGCCCTTGAAGCGCCATTGCACGTGGCGGCCGTGGCCGTAGGGCAGGCAATCGTGGGCGGCGAGGTCATCGGGCTTTTGCGGTGTGCCGCGCAGGGCCAGGTAGTCGGGGCTGGCGCAGTAGACCCGTGGGATGCTGGCGATGCGACGGGCGATCAAGGTGGAATCTTCCAGGGTGCCGATGCGCAGCACCAGGTCGTAGCCTTCACCTATCAGGTCCACCGGGCGGTCGCTGAGGTCGACTTCCACCGCCACCTCGGGATAGCGCTGCAAGAACAGCGGCAACAGGCAACCCAGATGCGCCATGGCAAACGACAACGGCGCGCTGAGGCGAATGGTGCCGCGCGGTTCGCTGTTCTGACCGGCAATGCCCTGCTCCACTTGCTCCACATCACTGAGCAGGCGCAAGGCGGATTCGTAGTAACTCTGGCCCAGAGGCGTGACATCCAGGCGACGCGTGGAGCGGTTGAGCAGGCGCACGCCGAGGCGATCCTCGAGCTGGATCAGGCGGCGGCTGACAAACTGCTTGGACAGGCCCAGTTGCTCGGCGGCGGCGGTGAAACTGCCGGATTCCATGACCTGGCAGAACAGGCGCATGTCTTCGAAAGGGTTCATTGTCGCTTCTCGGTGGACGATGGGCTGTTTTATAACCGGTTGGTCGCAGCACCACAAATCAAAATGTGAACACAGGCAAATGTGGGAGGGGGCTTGCCCCCGATAGCGGTGCGTCAGCAACAGATAAGCTGACTGATACACCGCTATCGGGAGCAAGCCCCCCTCCCACAGGGATTACCGACAGGTTTGAGGACGAGTTACTTGGCGGTGAACGCCGAGTAGCTGTTCATCAGGTTGCGGTAGTTGGGGATGCGCGGTGACAGCAGGTTGGCCAGGCCTTCCATGTCGTTGCGCCAGTCAACCTGCAGCTCGCAGGCCACGGCGAACCAGTTCACCAGTTGCGCACCGGCCGCAGTCATGCGCGCCCAGGCGGCTTGTTGCACGGTTTCGTTGAAGGTGCCGGAGGCGTCGGTGACCACGAACACCTCAAAGCCTTCATCGAGGGCACACAGGGTCGGGAACGCGACGCACACATCGGTTACGACACCGGCAATGATGATCTGCTTGCGGCCGGTCGCCTTGACAGCCTTGACGAACTCTTCGTTGTCCCAGGCGTTGATCTGGCCAGGGCGGGCGATGTACGGCGCGTCCGGGAACAGCGCCTTGAGTTCCGGTACCAGCGGGCCATTGGGGCCGCTTTCGAAGCTGGTGGTCAGGATGGTCGGCAGGTTGAAGAACTTCGCCACGTCGGCCAGGGCCAGTACGTTGTTCTTGAATTCGTTGGGGGAGAAATCCTGCACCAGCGAAATCAGGCCGGTCTGGTGATCGACCAGCAGTACAACAGCATCATCTTTGTTCAAGCGCGAATAAGTCATGCGGGTAACTCCTTTGGGTAGTGACAATCAGAAGGCAAAGCACGAACAGCCAAACGCACCCCAGAAACCCTGGAAGTCGCTGACCGGCACGCTGGAAAGACGGGCTTTTTCATGGCTGTGGGAATGCACGCCACACGGGCCGCTGCACTGGTGAACTTGAGCTTGCAGCGGTGAGCTGGGGCGCCAGTGCCCCGGCACCTTGACCACCGGCGACCAGTCCGGCAGTACCGGAACGCGCGGTGGCGCGAAATCTTCGAAGTCACCGGCGCCGTAGACGACCTTGCCGCCGACCACGGTCAGTACCGATTCGATCCACTTGATGGCTTCTTCATCGACACTGAAAAAGTCCGCCGACAACGCTGCCACGTCTGCCAGTTGGCCGACCTTGATCTGGCCTTTCTTGCCCTGCTCGGACGAAAACCAGGCGCTGCCGTGGGTAAACAGTTCCAACGCGGTGAGGCGCGGCAAGCCCTCGGCATGCAGCTCCAGGCCACCGACGGTGCGGCCGCTGACCATCCAGTACAGCGAGGTCCACGGGTTGTAGCTCGACACCCGCGTGGCATCGGTGCCCGCGCCCACCGGTACGCCTTCAGCGAGCATGCGCTTGATCGGCGGCGTGGCTTCGGCGGCCCTGGCACCGTAACGCTCGACGAAGTATTCGCCTTGGAATGCCATGCGGTCCTGGATCGCAATGCCGCCGCCCAGGGCGCGCACGCGCTCGATGTTTTTCGGGGTGATGGTTTCGGCGTGGTCGAAGAACCACGGCAGGCCATTGAACGGTATGTCGCGGTTGACCTTTTCGAACACGTCGAGCATGCGCGAGATCGACTCGTCGTACGTGGCGTGCAGGCGGAACGGCCAGCGCTGTTCCACCAGATGGCGTACCACCGGCTCCAGCTCCTGTTCCATGGTCAGCGGCAGGTCCGGGCGCGGCTCGAGGAAGTCTTCGAAGTCGGCAGCCGAAAACACCAGCATCTCGCCGGCGCCGTTGTGGCGCAGGTAGTCATCGCCCTGGTGCAGGGTGACGCTGCCGGTCCAATTCTTGAAGTCGCTGAGCTCTTCCTTGGGCTTCTGGGTGAACAGGTTGTAGGCGATGCGCACCGTCAACTGCTGGTCCTTGGCCAGTTGCTCGATCACCGCGTAGTCGTCGGGATAGTTCTGGAAACCGCCGCCGGCATCGATGGCGCTGGTCAGGCCCAGGCGATTGAGTTCACGCATGAACTGGCGGGTGGAGTTGACTTGATATTCCAAGGGCAGTTTCGGGCCTTTGGCCAGCGTGGAATACAGGATCATCGCGTTGGGCCGCGCCACCAGCATGCCGGTGGGGTTGCCGTTACTGTCGCGCACGATCTCGCCGCCTGGTGGGTTCGGCGTGTCCTTGGTGTAACCGGCCACGCGCAACGCGGCCCGGTTGAGCAAGGCGCGGTCGTACAGGTGCAGCACGAACACCGGCGTGTCCGGCGCAGCCTGGTTGAGCTCCTCCAGGGTCGGCATGCGTTTTTCGGCAAACTGGAATTCGTTCCAGCCGCCCACCACGCGCACCCACTGCGGCGTGGGGGTGCGGTCGGCCTGATCCTTGAGCATGCGCAAGGCATCGGCCAGGGACGGCACGCCTTCCCAACGCAACTCGAGGTTGTAGTTCAGCCCGCCACGGATCAGGTGCAGGTGCGAGTCGTTGAGGCCGGGAATCACGGTGCGGCCCTTGAGGTCGATGACCTGGGTGCCGCTACCGCGCAGGGCCATGGCTTCACCGTCAGTGCCCACGGCGACGAAGCGTCCGTCACGGATGGCGACGGCGGTGGCGCGTGGGTTTTCCCGGTCCACGGTGTGGAACTGGCCATTGAACAGAATCAGATCGGCGTTCATAGGGTTTCCTTTTCAGAGGCTTCAAGCCAGGGAGCAAACAGGCGGGTGGCGGCCGGCATCAGCAGGTAAACCACCAGCAGCACGATGGTCAGGGTGACCAGGAAGGTGGAGACCACGTAGTTGGACAGAAACGGGTGCAACCGCAGGATCGGCCCCCAGATAAACGGCAGGAGCAGGGTTTGCGGCAGGATCACAAACAGGCTCACCACCGCTTGCTTCCAGCGCGGCGGCTTGGCGGCGCCGTCGGCCTGGGGGGCGAACCAGAATTCATTGGCGCCGCCGATTTCAGTCTGGTCGCCGTCGGCCAGCATTGGCGCCGCTTCATCGATCAGGGCCCGACGTTGTGGCGACTCGAGCCACAACTCCAGGGCGTCGGTGGAGCGGTAGCGCAGTACGCAGGTAAACAGCGCCATGCCGCCCTGCTGGCTGCGCACTACGTCGACGCCAAGGTGGCCGGGGCGCTCGCCGGCAATGCGCACGATGCGGCGCAGCCAGGCTTCGTACTCGGTTTCGCGGCCGGGCTTGACCCGGTGCTTGACGACCAGCGTGACGACTTCGTCGGGGCTGGTGTTGGGTGTTGGGTCCATGATTGGGTGTTTCCCCAGGGCATTGAGCGATGGGGGAAGTTTGCCGAGCTGGGACGGCGGGGAATTGGATGTATGTGCTGTTTGGCTTTTATGTGGGAGGGGGCTTAACCCCTCCCACATTTGATCTGGCAGTCAGTTCGCCGCCGCCATATGCTCCGCAATCCGCCCGCGCAACCACCGCTCGGCCGGGTCATTGTCATGCACCCCGCTCCACACCATCGACAGCTCTGCCGCATCGATCGCAAACGGCGGGTCCTCGGCTCGCAGGCGGGTGCCTTCGGTCAAGGCGCAGGCCGCGTAATCCGGCACGGTCGCGATGATCTGCGTGCCTGCCAACAGCGCACGCAACCCGCTGAACTGCGGCACCGCCAGCACTACCCGGCGCGAACGTCCGATGCGTGCCAGGTCCAGGTCAATATTGCCGCTCAGGTCGCCCGAGAACGACACCATCGCATGGGGCCTGGCGCAATAATCGTCGAGGGTCAGTGGCGCCTCGCCATCATCGCCGCGCAGCACTTTGCAGGGAATGTCCCGCAGCTTCTTGCGCTTGGCATTGGCCGGCAGTTCCGTGGTGTAGCTCACCCCCACCGAGATTTCGCCGCTGGCCAGCAGCGACGACATCAGCAGGAAGTTGGCCCGGCGCACCACCACGATGATGCCCGGCGCCTCTTCGCGCAGGCGACTGAGCAATGGCGGAAACAACCCGAACTCCGCATCGTCGGACAGGCCGATGCGAAACACCGCGCAGCTGGTGGAAGGGTCGAAATCCTTGGCGCGGCTGACGGCGCCTGAAATGGTGTCCATGGCCGGTTGCAGTTCCTTGAGTATCGCCAGCGCCCGTGGCGTGGGTTCCATGCCGCGACCGTTGCGCAGCAGCAACGGGTCGTCGAACAAGTCGCGCAGGCGGCCCAGTGCCGCACTCACCGCCGGCTGGCCCATAAAGAGTTTTTCGGCGACCCGGGTCAGGTTTTTTTCGAACATCAGCGCTTCGAAAATCACCAGCAGGTTCATGTCGACGCGGCGCAGGTCGTTGCGGTTCATGGCGGTATCCAAACGGTGTGCAGAGGGTCAGGAAAGCATGCCCGGAACGCTCTGGATTGCATACCTGTGCTGTCTTTTCCACGCTCGCACCTGGCGAAATTAACAACGATTAACTCGTCAGCCAGGCGGTCCGGCAACAAGATGAGCGGCGTCTACACTGCATCCATTCACCGGGAACGCTCCCATCGACTGCGGATATTTGTCATGGCCCGACTCGAGCAATATGCCCCTCGTTTATCCGCCACCGGAGGCCTATGCCCCCGGCGCGAGCGTATCGCCAAGCAACTGATTCTCGCCAACCTCGGCGAAAGCCTGAGCATTGCCGAGCTGGCCCAGGCATGCGCCCTGTCGCGCAGCCATTTTTCCCGCGCATTCAAGTGCTCCACGGGCGTCTCGCCCCAGGAATGGATTCGCCAGCAGCGCATCCTGCGCGCCAAGGAACTGATCACCAGCTCGTCCCTGAGCCTCACGCAAATCAGCCTGGAATGTGGCTTCTGCGACCAGGCGCACTTCTGTCATATGTTCACCCGCAGCGAAGGCGTAAACCCGATGACCTGGCGAAACCACCACTCGCGCCCCAAACCCGAGGTGATCGCCGCCTAGTGGTCTTGATGCACCTGGAATATGCTGGCCCCTCCCTGACCCCTGAACCCGTGCAGCCATGAATGACTTGAGCGACCAGGCCGTGCACTTCGGCCCCTACCGCATCCATCCGCGCGAGCGCCTGGTGCTGGAGGCCGGTCGCCCGCTGCGCCTGGGACGGCGGGCGGTGGATATTCTGCTGATCCTGCTCGAGCACGCCGGCAATGTGGTGAGCAAGCAGGAGCTGATCGCACGGGTCTGGCCCAAAAGCGTGGTGGAAGACGGCAACTTGCGGGTGCACATGGCCGCGTTGCGCAAGGCCCTGGGCGACGGCCAGGCCGGGCAGCGCTATATCGTCACGGTCGCCCAGCGCGGCTACAGTTTTGTCGCGCCACTGAGCATCGAACCGATGACGCTACCCACTGACGGCGCACCCCCACGCCCAAGCCACAACCTGCCGCTGCGGCGCACGCGCATGCTCGGCCGCCAGGCGCTGATCGACGCGCTGGTGCAGCAATTGCCGCAGCAACGCTTCATCACCCTTACCGGTGCCGGCGGCATCGGCAAGACCACCGTCGCCCTGCGCGTAGCGGAGTTGCTGATCGGCCATTACCGCGACGGCATCCACCTGCTCGACCTGGCGCCGCTCAGTGCCGCCTCGATGATCCTGCCCAACCTCGCCGCCCTACTCGGCGTCCCGCCTGGCGAGCATGCGCCGCTGGCCGGCTTTGCCCGCAGCCTGCAGGCACGCCAGATGCTGCTGGTGATCGACAACTGCGAACACCTGCTCGACGACATCGCCCTGATCAGCGAAACCCTGCTGCGCCATGCGCCGCACCTGCACATCCTCACCACCAGCCGCGAAGCCCTGCGCGCCGAAGGTGAATACGTGCAACGCCTCGAACCGCTGACTTGCCCGCCTGCCACCGGCAACCGCGCCCAGGCCCTGGGTTACCCGGCCATGCAGCTGCTGATCGAGCGCGCCATGTCCCATCAAGACAGCTTTGCCCTCAGCGACGCCGAACTGCCGCTGGCGATCGATATCTGCCAGCGCCTGGACGGCATTCCCCTGGCGATTGAGCTGGTGGCCGCGCAGATCGAGCGTTTTGGCTTAGCGGGACTCTTGGTGCAGATGGAAGATAACTTCCGCCTGCTGACCCGCGGTCGGCGCAGCGCCCTGCCCCGCCAGCAAACCCTGCGGGCCACGCTCGACTGGAGCTTTGACCTGCTCACCGACTGCGAAAAAATCTGCCTGCGCCGGCTCGCGGTGTTTCGCGGCGGCTTCAGCCTGGTCAGCGCGGCGGCGGTGATCGCCGGGGAGCACATCGCCCCGGCCGAAGTGCTGGGCTCGATCACGCAACTGGTGGCCAAGTCGTTGCTGAACGTGGACGCCAGCGAGGACGAGATGGTCTATCGCCTGCTCGATATCACCCGCACCTATGCCCTGGAAAAGCTCAGCCTCGCCGGCGAGCTGCAAGCCACCCGCGAGCGCCACGCGGCACGCTGCCTGGCCCTGATGGAACAGGCCCAGGGCGATTGGGAATTGATTGCTACACAGCCCTGGATCGACCGCTATGCTCCACTGCGTGAAGACGTGCGCGCCGCCCTCGACTGGGGCTTTGCCGACACTGCCGGGCACTTGCTGGCGATTCGCCTGACGGTCAGTGCGATGCCCCTGTGGCAGGAACTGTCGCTGCTGCGCGAGCACGCCGGCTATGTGGACAAGGCACTGGCCCTGATCGGTCAGGTCGAAGCGCCCTGCACGCAATTGGCCCTGCAGCTGCAGTTGGCTCTGGGCAGCCTCTCCTACCACGCCGTGGGCGCCGCGCCCCAGACCATCGCCGCGTTTGTCGGGGCCGCACGCCTGGCTGAAGAGCGCCAGGACCTGGCCGGCCAGTTGCGTGCGGTTTCCGGGCACATGGCGGCGAACCTGTGCGCCGGGCGCTATGTTCAAGCGCTGGAACAGAGCAGGCAGTTCGATCGCCTCGACCCGCGCACCGAGCCGCTGCTGGACCTGAGCACCCAACGCTTGCGCGCCCTGGCCCAGCATTACACCGGCCATCAAGCGTTGGCCCGACAGCAGGCCGAGCAAGTGCTGCAGCGCATGAGCCACAGCGCCCACGTGAACCGCTTCGCCCATGGCGTCGGCGTGCAATACGACCAGAGCGTCGCGTCCCTGACCGTGCTGGCGCGAATCCTCTGGTTGCAGGGCTTTCCCGAGCGCGCCTGGCGCACCGCCAGCCAGGCATTGGAACTGGCGCTGCAGATTAACCACGGTACGTCGATCTGCTACACCCTGGCCCTGGCCGGTGTGGTGATCGCCCGCTACAACGGTGCCGAAGACGATGCGCAAAACCTGCAAAGTCTGCTGCTGGAGCAGTCCCACACGCATTCGGTGCAACTGTTCCAGACCTGGGCCGGGCATTACGCCGGCATCCTGTGCAACGGGGATTTACAGGGCCTGGGGCTGATCGAGGACACCCTGGTCACCTTCGGCATGCGCCACGTCGATGAGCCAGGTCTCGAACGGGCGCGCAGTGGCGCGGCGGGTTGGTGTGCCCCGGAGATCCTGCGGGTCTATGCCGGGCAGGCAGCGCTGCAAGGTGATACCCAGGGCGCGCAAACGCTGCTGCTCGAAGCCCTCGACCTGGCACGCCAGCAAGGCGCCCTGGCCTGGGAGCTGCGGTGTGCGGGCTCCCTGGCGCAACTCTGGCAACAGCAAGGGCGCAAGCAGGCAGGCATCGACTTGCTGAACCCCCTCTACGCTCGATTTACCGAAGGCTTCGCCACCCAGGATCTATTGCGCGTACGCCGCCTGCTCGACGAGTTGCAGGACAAACGGCCGGCCTGAAAACGCGCCCAGGCACTCCCCGTAGCCTTGTTGCAAGCGCGCTACCTGAAGCGGGTCACGCAGTTGCGCCAGGGCGTAGCTGCGCACGCAGTTGAGCAGGCGATAGCGCGTCGGGCCCAGGCCGGGCTCGACGCTCAGCAGCGACATATTCACCAGACGCGCCAGCAGGTGGGAAAGGTTGGCGTGTTCAAGCTCGGTGCCGCTCACCATTTCGTTCAAGGTGGGCAGGGTCACCGCCATCTTGAACAAGCCCAGCTGCAGGAACAGCCAGCACTCCGGCAGGCTCAGGCGCGCATAGCTCCAGTCCAGCGCAGCAGCCAGCGAACGATGGCGTTCCACCGCGGTGCGACGCCCGCGGCTCAGCCCGTGCAAGCCCATGCACAATTGCTGCTGCACACCGCCGATGCCAAGTGCGTCGACCTGGGCGGCGGCCAGTTCAAGGGCCAACGGGATGCCGTCCAGCCGCCGGCAAATCTCACGCAACGGCGCCAGCTCCTGAGGCCGCAACACAAACCCCTGCTGGCTGGCGCGTACCCGTGTGACGAACAGTTGCACCGCAGGACAGGCCATGGCCTGCTCGACACTGACCAACGCCGACAGTGACGGCACGCTTAGCGGGGGCACGCGCACCACCCATTCACCAGGCGCCAGCAAGGCTTCGCGACTGCTGATCAGCACGCTGACCTGCGGTGCCCTTTCGCCCAATGTACGCACCAGCGTGCGACAGGCACCGAGCAGCAGGTCGGCCCCATCGAGTACCAGCAACAACTGGCGCGAGGCTAACTGTCGGGCCAGCTCGTCGAGGCTGTCGGCGGGGTTCAGCTGTAATACCGTGGCCAGATGGCCGAGCAGTTCGCCCGGGGTTTGCAGGCCGGTCACGTCGACCCACCACACCCCGTCGCGATAGCGGGGCACCACGCGTTCGGCGAGGGCCAGGGCCAGCGTACTTTTGCCGATGCCGGCCACCCCGGTAAGGGTCAACAGGCGCTGCCCGGCGATGCGCCGCACCAGCACAGCCACCAGCTCATCGCGACCGAGCACCGGGCTGAGCCGTGCCACCAGGTTGTGCTGTGCCGGCACCGTCGGCAGTGTGCCTTGCACGGGCGCGGCGAAGCAGTAGCCACGCTGCGGGTGGTTGAGGATGACACGCTGCCCGTCGAGGGCGCGACGCAACGCGACAATGTGCACGCGCAGGTTATTGTCTTCGACGACGCTATTGGGCCAGACCCGCTCGATCAACGTCGCCTTGCTGATAAATTGCCCCGGTGCTTCCAGCAACACCGCGAGAATATCCAGCGCGCGCCCGCCCAGCGGCACCGGCCAACCGGCCTTGCTGACCAGGCGCTGGTGCCGATGAAAGGTGTAGGGGCCGAAGCTCACCGCCGCAGAATCATTCATGTCCGTAACCGCGCTGAAACACCCGTGCTTGAGTGCCTGCGCATCCTTTTCCGTGGGCTCGGGCTTATCTTGCCAGCTAGGGATGACAGGACAATCCCGGCACAGGGAGCGATACGGACAATCGGGTGCCTCAGACGGACATTGTGTCGTTAACTGAACTGTTGTCGGTATTGGGTAGGGTTCAGGCCGAGCTTTTCACTGAACAAAAAGCGCATATGCCGCACGCTGCCGAAGCCGGCGTGGAAGGCCACGGTCTTGAGCGGCAAATCGGTGGTTTCCAGCAACTGCCGGGCGCGGTCGATGCGCGCGCCTTGCAGGAACGCCATGGGCGTCATCTGCACTTCCTTGGCGAACAGCCGCGCAAAGTGGCGCGCACTCATGCCAGCCAGCTCGGCCATGGACTCGATGGTAAAGGGTTGATCCAGATGCGCCAGCACATGGTGCTGCACACGAGTGATCGCGGTTTCCTGGGGCGCCACGGCGGCGGTCATCGGGCTGAACTGGGCCTGGCCACCCTGACGCTTCATCACCACCAGCAACACCTTGGCCACATCCACCGCCACTTGCTTGCCATGGTCCTGGGCGACAATCGACAGGGCCAGGTCGATACCGGCAGTGACGCCGCCCGAGGTGATCAGGCGCCGGTCCTGCAGGTAGATGCGATCGGTCTCGACCATGGCGTAGGGGAACGCCTTGATCAGGCGCTCGGTGTAGTGCCAATGAGTGGTCACGCGGTGCCCGTCAAGCAAGCCGGCATGCCCGAGCACAAAGGCGCCGGTGCAGATCGAACCGAAACGCCGGGCCCGTGGCGCCACCGCCTTCAGCCAGGGCAGCAGCGCAGGATGGCATTCGTTATAGGCACCTGGGCCGCCCGGTACCAGCAGCAGGTCGTAGTTCGCCTGGGCCTGCTCCAGCAGCAGGTCGGTCTGGACCATCACGCCATTGGAGGCACGCAACGGCCCGGGTTCGGTACCGATGGTTAGGATGCGGTAGTGGTCGGCCGCCGGCAGGTAGCGGTTGGCAATCGAAAACACTTCGAGCGGCCCGGCCATGTCGAGCAGCAGGAAGTCCGGGAACAGCGCCATGGCCACGGTTTTCATAGGTGGGAATGTCCATCAAGTAGAAAGGCGACGAGCATTATGGCATGACTTTACTGTCAACTCAGAGATGACAGTTATTCAATTTTCATCTTCTTAATGAATTTACGGTTAACCATTAACCTTCTTCTCAACGCAAGCGCCCTGCATTTCGCAGCCCGCGCTCACTTGAGGACTGGACCATGCTGACCCTTCGCAAAGCTTCCGAACGCGGTGCCGCCAATCACGGTTGGTTGAAGTCATTCCACACCTTCTCCTTCGCCAACTATTGGAACCCCAAGGAGCAAGGTTTTTCCGACCTGCTGGTGATCAACGATGACCGCGTCGCCGCCGGCAAAGGCTTCGGCCAACACCCGCACCGCGACATGGAAATCTTCTCGTATGTGCTCGAAGGCGCCCTGGAACACAAGGACACTTTGGGCACCGGCTCGGTGATCCGTCCCGGTGATGTGCAGCTGATGAGTGCCGGCAGCGGCGTGGCCCACAGTGAATTCAACCACAGCCAGCGCCAGGGCGTGCACTTCCTGCAAATCTGGATCGTGCCCAACGAAGCCGGGGCCAAGCCGCGCTATCAGCAGGAGCACTTCAGTGAAGCGCAAAAACGCGGGCGCCTGCAGTTGATCATCTCGCCGGATGGCGCCGACGGTTCGTTGAACGTTCGCCAGGATGCGCGGGTGTACGCCGGGTTGTTCGATGGCGATGAAAGCGCGCAACTGGACCTGGCGCCGGATCGCTACGCCTACATCCATGTGGCACGCGGCAGCGTCGAGCTCAATGGCCAGCGCTTGCAGGAAGGCGACGGTGTGCGGGTACGGGACGAGCGCGAGATTCGCCTGAGCCATGGCGAAGACGCCGAGGTGCTGGTGTTCGACCTGCGCCCCAACGAACTGCCGCAGATGCCATGACCATTGTTGGCATCGATAGTCACCATCAGCGCAATGAAGTTCTCTTAAAAACTGCGACGCGTAACATCAAACCCATGCCAAACGGCACCCAACCAAGACACTCGGAGCACACACTCATGAAACGCCAACTCTTGCTTAGCCTCGCTTTCTCGGTACTGGCTGCAAACGCTTTCGCCCACCCGGTAGTCGCTGAAGGCGGCGCGGAACGTCTGATTGAAACCCGCGTTGCCGAAGGTGGTGCGGACCGTTTGCAGGAACGCGGCCTGGCTGAAGGCGGTGCAGATCGCTTGCAGGAACGTGGCCTGGCTGAAGGCGGTGCGGATCGTTTGCAGGAACGTGGCTTGGCTGAAGGCGGTGCGGATCGTTTGCAGGAACGTGGCCTGGCTGAAGGCGGTGCGGATCGTTTGCAGGAACGTGGCTTGGCTGAAGGCGGTGCGGATCGTTTGTTGAGCAACCAGGTATAACCCCTGCTGTTGAAGGGACACCCCAAACCGGCCTGATCAGCCGGTTTTTTTTCGTCTCTGATTCAGGCGCTCAGGACGCGGCAACCAGAAATTTCCTCCGATACGCGGCGGGCAACATGCCCACCCGTTGCTGGAACAGGCGCCGAAACGAGTTGCTGTCTTCATAACCGACGGCGTAGGTGATGCTGTCGAGGGTCATGCGGGTCGATTCAAGCATCTGCTTGGCCCGCTCCAGGCGCAGCGTTTGCAGGTAGCCGATGGGCGTATAGCCGGTGGCGTCCTTGAACCTGCGCTTGAAATTGCGCACGCCAAAGCCGAAGCGCTGCGCCACGTCATCGATCACCACCGGCTGGGCGAAGTGCTGCTCCAGCCAATGCTGCACCCGCAGTATTTCCCCATCGCCGTGACTTTTGGGCAACGACCACAGCGCATACACCGATTGCTCGGTGCGCACGTTGTCAATCAGCAAGTATTTGCTGCAGGTATGCGCCAGCTCCGGTGAGCCGAAGCGGCGGATCAGGTGCAGCATCAGGTCCATCGCCGCCGTCGCGCCGCCGCAGGTGATCAAGCGGTTTTCTTCGCAGAGAATCTGTGCGTCATCCAGGCTGACCTGGGCATAGCGGCGCCGGAACAACGCGGCAAATGCCCAGTGGGTGGTGGCGCGCGCACCGTGCAACAGGCCTGACTCGGCCAGCAAAAAGGCAGCCGTGCACATTGAGGCCAGCACCGCGCCTTGCGCGTGTTGCTCGCGCAGCCACGGCCCGTAAGCGGCAAACGTCGGCAGGGCTTGTTTCAACGTAAACAGAAAACCGGGGATCAACACCAAGTCAGTGCGCATCACTTCAGCCAGAGAACATTGCACCTGCAGGCGCTGCCCGCCCCAGGTCGTCACCGCCTGGCCATCCAGGGAAGCCATTACCACCTCGAAGGGCGGATTGTCGGCGAACAAGTTGGCTGCGCTGAGCATTTCCATGGCCAGGGTAGCGTTGGCCGCCGAACATTGATCCGCCAGCAGCAAGGTAATGTGCATTTTAGAAACCCACTTGCGCTTTTCGCATGAAATAAGTCATTTGCGCACCTACCTTAGCCGATTCCACGTCAGTACAGTGCCAGCATCGATCAATTGCCTGGTGTACTTATGAATTTATGGTTTCGACTGTTGCGCATGTTATTGCGTCGCCCCTGGCGCACACCGGCGCATGGCCTGGCCACCACCGTGGTGCGCATGCGCGTGTGGCCGCTGGATCTGGACTTCAACCGGCATGTCACCAATGGCCGGTATTTTTCCCTGGCGGATGTGGCCCGCATGGATTTCGTCCTGCGCACGGGCGCGTTTCGCGTGGCCTTGCGCAACAAAGCCGTGCCGATCGTGGGCGATACCTGGGGCAAGTTTCGCCGGGAGCTGAAGCTGTTCGAAGTATTCGAAGTGCATACCCGCATGCTCGGCTGGGACCACAAGTGGAGCCTGATGGAGCACCGGTTTGTCAGCAATGGCCGGGTCATCGGCGTGGTGGTGATACGCGGGCTGTTTCGCTCCTCCAAGGGCACCCTGCCCCCCGCGGAGTTCGTGCAAGCGCTGGGCCTGGATGAGACCTCGCCACCGGTGCCGCAATGGATGAGCGACTGGGCGCGCAGTTGCGATGCAATGAGCGGGCAGTTGCGGGATGAAGAACAGGTTTGAAAGCGCTCAACCCGCAGGTGTCAGCTTCTTCAAGTTGGCCTGCGCATCATCCCGCGCGATGTATAGGAAACTTTTTCCTTCCTGTACCTTGAACAGAAGTTTCATACCGACCAGCTTTTCAAGATCCTTGCGTGCGGTGTTTTCCGAAATGTCATAGTCATGGGTGAGTTCCTTGGGCGTATAAATGCGCCCAGGATGTTGCAGCACTTTTTTCAAAAAATGGCCCTGCCGGTAATTCAACCCCTCCTTTAAATCAAGGGCATCCAACCAGCTCATCAGCTCTACGGCTTCTCGTCTTTTACCCTCGAAATACAACATGAATTCGTTCATTGCGCGTTCGATGATTCGCAACTGATAGATGACGAAATAGGTCAGATCGAACCCATCGGTTTGCGTATGGATATACGAACGCCCATATTGCATGGGGGCCTCTTTAAGCAGTGCGCTGATGGAAATGTACTCAAAGGGCCAATAACCACTTTTGAGCATGAACCAATAAAACAAAGCGCGTGCGGTCCGACCGTTGCCGTCTCTGAAGGGATGTTCATAACCCAGCATGAAATGAAGGATGATGGCCTTGACCACTGGATGGATAAAGTGCGCGCCGCCTTGGCCGTCATGCTGATCGTTGGCAAACCTGCAAAGCGCCTCGAGCCTGTCCGGCAGCACTGCGGCCTGAGGTGGTTGATGAATGATTTCATTCCCGGCGCCGCCAACAAAAATATCGTTGGTCGTCCTGATATGCCCAGGGCGAACATCGTCCTCTTCAATACCCGCCGTTGCGATGGCATGAAACTCACAGATCAACGCGACAGACAGCGCTTCGCCCTGGTTGTACTTGGCATGTTTCATCAGGTGATAGTTGTTGAGGATCATCCGCTCATCATCATTCTGCGGCGCACGCTCCTTGGCCAGCATGTCCTTGGCGATTTTGCGCGTAGTCGCCGCACCTTCCAGCTGGGCACTGGAGATGGCCTCCTCCATCATCAATGAATCGACCAGGTACTGAGCATTATCGCGGTACTGAGGAGACGCTGCT
The DNA here is from genome assembly GCF_003852235.1 of Pseudomonas sp. R4-35-07. Lineage (NCBI taxonomy): Bacteria > Pseudomonadati > Pseudomonadota > Gammaproteobacteria > Pseudomonadales > Pseudomonadaceae > Pseudomonas > Pseudomonas sp. R4-35-07. The sequence goes on along the minus strand of NZ_CP027732.1, from coordinate 2,619,907 downwards.
GCTGCACCGCCCAGGCTGGAGGTCACAGACTCGACGGCGTGAACCACCGCATCACTGAAATCCGTGGAACATAAGAAAAAAGCGCTACCGCATTCGCTCTTGAGCTCAAGGGTCTTGCTTGCACAGGCCCGGGACATCTTGATGGCGGTCCATGCAGCTTCCTTATCGACGCCGGGTGTGGGGTAACGGCGAAATTCATCCCAATGCAGATACCGGCCTTTGTCATCGACTGCCTTGAAAATGCGTGCAAGCTCGAACACCTGCAAGCCGTGACGACTCAATAACGTGCCGAAATCAGTGGGTTTATGGATCTTTGCCACAACTGAAACTCAATTTTCCAAAATTGAGTTGATCGTGGCGCATGGGCGCTTAGACGTCAACGTTTGCAGCGTAAAACCCGCAAGACGCCTCACCCTGTGACGGGCTGCCTTACGCTTCGCGCTTGACCTTCAAGTGCCGCGCGTACCACGGCCGCTGCGGCACGCGCTTGAACAGGCCTTTGAGCCGTTCTTCATCGGCGCCGAAGGTGATGCGCAGGGCCAGTTTCATGATTTCCGGGTCCATTTCCATCGAGCGCCCCTGCTGCAACCCCGGCGTGGTGCTGCAGCCATGGGTGTCCGGGCCGAGCCAGGGGTCGCCTATTTCAACCCAGCGCCCCGGCGCAAACCAGGCTACGCCGTTGACCTCGAGCCGGGTTACTTCGCCGGGATTGAAGCGTTCGTGGGCGCGAAACCAGTCTTCGATACGGTCATCGATCCAGCCGTGAAAGTGCCAGAACACCGGGTTGACATGGGATGAAAACGGATCGCCGAGAAAGTCATTCTCCGCTGCGTACCAGCGCGCGGCAAAGTCCGCAGGGTCGCGGGCAAACGGCACCGGGGCGCCGTTGGACGGGTCGCGCGGCACCGAGGCCCAGCGCATGTGCAGCCAGTCGTGCAGGCCCAATTCCATTTCCGAGCCCAATTGGCCGAGCGTCAATCGGGCCAGGTAGCGCGGGTCGCGGTATTGGGATTCCCACACCTGGAAATTGCTGTGGTAGGTCTCGGCGGCCTTAATGTCGCTGACCCACTGGGTGTAATCGGCGTCGTCCGGCGCCGACCAGCAGGGCGGCAGCGCAAAGCCGTCGTGGTTGTCGAAGTAACGCAAAAAGCCCTGGCGATCACGCTCCAGCGCCGGCTGCGGCGCGGGGAAATGCGGCCATGACGGCAGGTCCTGCAGGGAGCGGGCAGTGCCGAGCATATGGCGGTGCATGAAGAAGAAGTCGATGCCCGAGCCGTTACGGTCCTTGCGCTTGCCCCGCGCATCGCGCTCCTGGCCACGCGGGCCGGGTTGCCAGCCGATGCCGCGCAGGGCTTCGCGTTTTTCCTCGGAGAGTTTGTGCCATTGGTCACGGCTGGCGTGCCACAGCTGGTGAAATAGGCGATGTTCGGGGGCAATCAGCCACGCCAGCAGGGCCTCGTTGAGGCCGATACGCTGGCGGGCTTCGGGGAACAGCTGTTTGTGGGCGATAAAACGGTTGTCGCGCTCGGTCAATGCCAACGGCCGCTCAAGGTCGAGGATCTGCCCACTGAGGGTGGCGCTGCCGGCATTGCCGAAGTCGGCCCAGACTTCATCGAGGGTCATCTTGAATTCGTAGGCAGGAATGCCCGCTGCCGAATCACGGTCGATCAGCCGCCAATAAAGCAACGCGCCCTCGCCCGTCAGCAGATCGCCCAAGACACGGTAGCGTGGTTCGCCGTCGCCACGCAGGTTCTCGGCGGTGTCCAGATACCCGCGCAAGCCCCGCCCACGGGGTGCGACATCCAGCAGCAATTGCAGGCCCTGCAACGGCAGGCCCTTGAGGCCGGCATCACGGCCTTCCAGGCGCAGGTTCCACACGCCGCGCAAGGTGTTCGCCAAGTGCTGGCCCTGGGTGTCGGCCAGATCGACCGTGGCTTCGCCGGGGGTGACCGGGAATTCGTCTTCCCGTGTCAGCTCGCGATGGGCATAAAAGGCCGCAGGCACGGCCGCGCCGGTCAGCGCCAGGCCTGCGATGAACCCACGTCGAGAGATCGTCATTGTCTACCTTAGGAAACGGCTTAATCAGAGCTAGAACGTTTTCAACCTGGGGAAATTTACCGGCCCTGGGCCGCCGGCTAAATTTCCCGGGCCATCGCTCGTTCTTCCCTGATAGCAACGGCCTCAACTGACTGAGATGGCAATGACAAAACCACGTTCGAAAAAGGCGCTATATATCGGCCTGCCGCTGGCACTGGCCGTCGCCGCCGGGGCCGGCCTGCTGGCCTGGGATCACTGGTTCAAGGGTAACGCCGGCTATCCGCTGGAGGTGATCAAGCAAGCCAACGAAATGCAGGATCGCCTGTTGTCGTTCGACAGCCATATCACCGTGCCCATGGATTTTGGCACCGCCGGCAATGAAGCCGACAAGGACGGCAGCGGCCAGTTCGACCTGGCCAAGGCGGCGCGCGGCCGCTTGTCCGGTGCGGCCTTGACCATTTTCGGCTGGCCGGAAATCTGGAACGGCCCGAACGCCCCGCACAAACCCACCGACGGCTTTGTCGAAGAGGCCCGCCACGAGCAGGAGGTGCGCTACAAGATTATCTCCGGCATGGTCCGCGACTTTCCCAACCAGGTCGGCATCGCCTATACCCCGGACGATATGCGCCGCCTGCACGGCGAAGGCAAGTTCGCGATTTTCATCAGCATGCTTAACGCCTACCCGCTGGGCAACGACCTGAACCAGCTGGACCTGTGGGCGGCGCGCGGCATGCGCATGTTCGGTTTCAGCTACATCGGCAACAACGCCTGGGCGGACTCATCGCGCCCGCTGCCGTTTTTCAATGACACCGCCGACGCCCTCGAGGGCCTGTCGCCCATCGGCCAGCAAGCGGTGCAACGCCTCAACGACCTGGGCGTGATCATCGACGTGTCGCAGATGTCGACCAAGGCTCTGGAGCAGGTCGCGCAATTGAGCCGTACGCCACTGGTGGCCTCCCATTCGGCACCCAGGGCGTCGGTGGACATCCCGCGCAACCTCAGCGACAAGGAGTTGCAGCTGATCAAAAACAGCGGTGGCGTGGTGCAGGTGGTGGGCTTTCCTGCCTACCTGCGCCCCCTGAGCCAACCGACCCAGGACAAGCTCAACGCCCTGCGCGCGCGCTTCGACCTGCCGCCCCTGCCGAACCTGGCGATGGCCCTGATGCCGGGCGACGCGATCATCGCCGCGTGGCCCGAACAGCGCTTCGGCCAATACGCCAGTGAGTTGTACGCAATCCTCGAAGAAGAACCCAAGGCGACCCTCAAGGACTGGGGGGATGCCATCGACTACACCGTGCGCAAGATCGGCATCGACCACGTCGGCATCGCTTCGGACTTCAACGACGGCGGCGGTCTCCAGGGTTGGGAGAACGTCGGCGAGGTGCGCAACGTCACCGCCGAACTGATCCAGCGTGGTTATTCCGAAGCCGATATCGCCAAGCTGTGGGGCGGCAACTTCCTGCGGGTATGGGAGCAGGTGCAAAAAGCCGCCAAACCCTTGGCCAACCGCGAAGTCAGCCCATGACCGACCGCCGCACCTTTCTCAAGCAGGCCGGCGTGTTTGCCGCCAGCCTGCCGCTGGGCGCCGCGCTGATGCCGCAGGTGCTGGCAGCCGCCACCAACGATCCCTGGACGGGATTGAAGCAGCTTTTCGACCAGGACCCGGATTACCTGCATTTTTCCAACTTCCTGGTGGCCTCGCACCCCAGGCCGGTGCGCGAGGCCATCGAGCGCTACCGCGCGCAGATCGACCGCAACCCCGGCCTGGCGATGGACTGGGACCTGCAGGAAACCTGGAAACGCGAAGGCCAGGTGCGTGAGTGGGCCGGTCGCTACCTGAACGCCACGCCGCCGCAGATCGCCCTGACCGGCAGCACGTCCGAGGGGCTGGCGATGATTTACGGCGGGATCCAGGTGCGCGCCGACCAGGAAATCCTCACCACCGAGCATGAGCATTACGCGACACAGAACGTGCTGGATTTTCGCGTGCGCAAGGAAAGCACCCGGGTGCGCCGTATCCGCCTGTTCGACAGCGCAAGCCGTGTGTCAGTCGATGAAGTATTGGGCAATATCCAGCGCAATATCCGCCCCAGCACCCGTGTGTTGGGCATGACTTGGGTGCAGTCGGGCAGCGGGGTCAAATTGCCCATCGGCGAAATCGGCCGACTGGTGACTGAACACAACCGCCACCGTGACGACAACGACCGCATCCTCTATGTAGTCGACGGTGTGCACGGCTTCGGCGTGGAAGACCTCGATTTCCCTGGCATGCATTGCGATTTTTTTATCGCCGGCACCCACAAGTGGATGTTCGGGCCGCGCGGTACCGGCCTGGTGTGCGCACGCGATGCCCAGAACAGGTACGTCACGCCGATGGTGCCGACCTTTTCCGAAGACAAGGATTTCGCCACCACCATGACCCCCGGCGGCTACCACGCTTTCGAGCATCGCTGGGCCGCCGACGAAGCGTTCAAGTTGCACCTGCAGCTGGGCAAGGCGCCGGTGCAGGCGCGAATCCACGCACTCAACACCGAGCTTAAGGAACAGTTGCTGGCGCATCGACAGATCGAACTGGTCACGCCGCGCAGCCCGGAGTTATCGGCGGGCTTTACCTTCTTTCGGGTCAAGGGCCAGGACAGCGATGCAGTAGCGGCGCACATGCGGCAAAACCGTGTGGTGATCGACGCGGTGGACCGCGATGTCGGGCCGGTCATTCGCACCGCCCCCGGCCTGCTCAACAGCTCGGCTGAAATCCAGCGCTTCATGGCGCTGCTGAGCCAGCGGCTGTGACCCCCTTTTTTATTTGAACGAGACGCTCACATGATGCCCTTTCGACTCAACCCCCTGACCGCCCTGGCACTCACCGCACTGTGCGGCGCCCTGCTCCCTGGCCTGGCCCAGGCGGCTGCACCGCAACCGGGCAAAGTCTTCAAGGACTGCAAGGACTGCCCGGAAATGGTGGTGCTGCCCGCCGGCACTTTCACCATGGGCACCCCGGAAGACGAAGTCGGCCGCGAGCCCGACGAAGGCCCGATGCATGAAGTGACCTTCGCCAAGCCCTTCGCCATGAGCCGCTTCCAGATCACCGCCGGCGAGTGGGACAGCTACGTGCGCCAGACCGGGGTCACCATCGCCAACGGCGACGATCGCCCCGGCCGCGAATGCATCGCCAGTAAACCGCGCTACCCTCAGGGGCCTCGCCAGCCGGCCGTGTGCATGGACATGGACGACATCAAGCGCTACGTGAGCTGGCTGTCGAAGAAAACCGGCCAGCAATACCACATGGTCAGCGAGGCCCAGCGCGAATACGCCGCCCGTGCCGGCACCAGCGGGCCGTTCCCCTTCCCGTTCGACGAGGGCAAGGGCTACAGCATCGCCCAGCACGCCAACACCTACGGCCCGGCGGACGGCTACAGCTATTCGTCACCGGTGGGCAGCTACCCGCCGAATGCGTTTGGCCTGTATGACATGCACGGCAACGTGTACGAGCGGGTTGCCGATTGCGAGCATGCCAACTACATCGGCGCACCGACTGACGGCAGTGCCTGGGTGGAGCCGAACTGTGAGGCCTACCAGATCCGCGGCAATGACTGGGGCGAAGCGCCGGTATTTTCCCGCTCCGGCAACCGCAACAACATCTACCCGCAGACGCGCGGTGACTGGATTGGATTTCGGGTAGTGCGCGACCTCTAAGCCATACACGCATCCACTGTGGGAGGGGGCTTGCTCCCGATAGCGGTGATTCAGTCAATGCAGATGTCGACTGATACACCGCTATCGGGAGCAAGCCCCCTCCCACATTTCGGATTGCATTCAGCCTTTTTTGGCCAAGAGTTCCAGGCCTTCATACAACGCCGGGAACAGGCTGTTGTTGAAGTTGTTCCAGCGCAGTTCGAGGATCGTGTCCTCTGGTGAAATCTCGGTCTTCAATACGTCGTGGAACACTTCGCCGGAATCGATACCGTTATCCACATAGTGGAACGATGCTCCGGTAAGGTACAGCGGCTCCGAAGGTGTGGTGGCCTTGGTCGCCCAGTCCACCACCGTCTGCCCGCGCGCGCCGTACAACGCGTTCCACGTGGCATAGGCACCACGGCGCTCGTACGGCGATTCGATACGCGTGATTCCCGGATGGATGTTCATGATACGCCGCGCAAACGGCGCGCCTGGGCGCACCAGGTCATCGAGGATCACCAGCAAGCCATCCAGCACCACGAGGTCGGCGTTCAATTCAACCAGCGTGTCATGCAGGCGTCGTTCGAAATCCTGCTTGCCGGCGATATGTTCAGCGCTGCCCCGTGGCAGGCGGCGATAGGTCGACGGCACGCTCAGCAGCAGGTCGTTGACCAACGTGCCCTGCACGCGCAAGTCGGCCGGGTACAACCATTGGCGGCCAGACTGGTAAGCGAACCCGTAATCGGCGACCAGCGCCTGATCCCGCGGGTTTTGCTCATCATCGTCATACACCACGCCGACCAGTTTGTAGGCATCGCCCAGCGAGGTGTCGTTGAGCGAGCCCACCAGAAATTCCAGCACCGACTTCATGTAGCGCTCATGGTCCTTGTAGGCCACCGGCTGCCCGGCCTTGTCGGCGGCGGCATTTCTCAGGGACCACACATACACCAGGTTCTTTTTCGTCATTAGTTTCGCTCTCGCAGAAAATACGTACAGCATGAATAGCCGTGCGCCTACACAACAGGAACGAACCAGCCCACACGCAATTTATCCCTCGCCGGCACCGCCCGGCACGCCGGGCTAAATAGTCGCGCCGACACTTCGTTTGTCATGGGTAAGGGTCTGTGTGCCCAGCCCCTCTTTTCACTCTCCGGGATGTATTTATGACCGACCCCAAACGCGGCGCCTTCAACGGTTTGCTCGCCCTGCTGCGGCCCTTTCGCGCCATCGTGACGGTCTCCGTCGCCCTCGGCATGGTCGGCGGCCTGGCCATTACCCTGCTGCTGGCCACCATCAACAATGCGTTGCATTCGGCCGACGGCATGACCCAGGGCGTGGTGATGACCTTTGCCGCGTTGTGCGTGGTGGCGTTGCTCAGTTCGATCATTTCCGACATCGGCACCAACTACGTCGGGCAACGAATCATCGCCGCCCTGCGCAAGGACCTGGGCGAAAAGGTGCTATCGGCGCCCATCGGGCAGATCGAACGGTATCGCTCGCACCGCCTGATTCCGGTGTTGACCCACGACGTCGATACCATCAGTGACTTTTCCTTCGCGTTCACGCCCCTGGCTATCGCGGCCACGGTCACTCTCGGTTGCCTGGGCTACCTGGCCTACCTGTCCGTGCCGATGTTCCTGATGATGGTGGTGGCGATCATTATCGGCAGCGCCGTGCAATTCATCGCCGGCGGCAAAGGCATTCAGGGCTTCGACCTGGCGCGCAGCCATGAAGACGAGCTGCAGCGTTACTACAACGCGATCGCGTCCGGCGCCAAGGAACTGCGCATGCACCGGCCACGGCGGTTTCGCATGAACACCCATCGCATCCAGGAAACCGCCGACCGCATCAGCGATATCCAGGTGCGTTCGGTCAATATTTACATCTTCGCCAAGACGTTTGGCTCGATGCTGTTCTTCGTGGTCATCGGCCTGGCCCTGGCAATGCAGGCGTACAACCCCAATCCGGATCCGACCGTAATCACCGGGTTCGTGCTGGTGCTGCTGTACATGAAAGGCCCGTTGGAGCACCTGCTCGGTTACCTGCCCGTAGTCGGCAAGGCCAAGATTGCCTTTGGCCGCATCAGTGAGCTGTCGGAACGCTTCTCGTCGCCGGAACCGCACCTGTTGATGGACGACAGCGAAGCGCCAAAGCCGGTGGTCAACAGCCTCGAGCTGCGCGGCGTGAGCTACAGCCCGCCAGCGGTCGAAGGCAGCGAGCCGTTCCACCTGGGGCCGATCAACCTGAGCATCAAACAAGGCGACATCGTGTTTATCGTCGGTGAGAACGGCAGCGGCAAGACCACTTTGATCAAGCTTTTATTGGGCCTGTACCCGCCTCAGGCCGGCGAGATTCGTCTGAACGGCGAAGCGGTCACCGACCCGGAACGCGACGACTATCGCCAGCTGTTCACCACGGTATTTTCCGACTACTACCTGTTCGACGACCTGGTGCAAGGCAGCGCCGCCCAATCCCTGGACAGCGCCACTAAATACCTGGAACGCCTGGAAATCGCGCACAAGGTCAGTGTCAAGGACGGTGTGTTCAGCACCACCGACCTCTCCACCGGCCAGCGCAAGCGCCTGGCCTTGGTCAACGCCTGGCTGGAAGAACGCCCGGTGCTGGTGTTCGACGAATGGGCCGCCGACCAGGACCCCGCCTTTCGCCGAATCTTCTACACCGAGCTGTTGCCGGACCTCAAGCGCCTGGGCAAAACCATCATCGTGATCAGCCACGACGACCGTTATTTCGACATCGCCGATCAACTGGTGCGCCTGCGCGCCGGCCAAGTGGTGCACGAGATGGAACCGGCGTGAATTTTATTTTCCGGTTTTTCGAGGTAGGAACGTCTCACTAGTGGTAATGAGAATTAACCTCAATAGATACGTATAACTGCCCACTTAAAACCTAGAAGAGAAAGTATCCATGCCAGCACGACTCGGTCTCAGCCCCCTGAGCAAAGTGTTATCCATGCGCAGGGCCCTGAACATGAACCTTCTTCCGAGTGCCCTGGCACTGGCGGTGTCGCTGCCGATTGCAGGCTATGTACAGGCCCAGGAGATCGAGTTGAACATTCCTGCCCAGCCGCTGGGGAGCGCGCTGCAGGAATTCGGGCGCCAGACCAATGTGCAAGTGTTGTACAGCCCTGGCGATGTGCAGGGTAAGAACAGCCGGGCCATCAAGGGCAAGCTGCAGCCGCAGCAGGCCATCGATGCATTGCTGGCAGGCAGCCAGACCACCTACAGCCTCAACGGCAATACCTTGACCGTGGCTGCTGCCAGCGCGGGTGGCGGGCTGGAGCTGAGCCCGACCGAGGTAACCGCCAACTACCTGGGTAACATCACTGAAGGCTCGGGTTCCTATACTCCGGGCACCATCGCCACCGCCACGCGCCTGACCCTGACACCCCGGCAAACCCCGCAGTCGATCACAGTGCTCACCCGCCAGCACATCGAAGACTTCGGCCTCAACAACATGGATGACGTGATGCGCCACACCCCGGGCATCACTGTGTCGGCCTATGACAGCGACCGTACCAACTACTATTCCCGTGGTTTCTCGGTCAACAGTTTCCAGTACGACGGCATTCCGTCCACCGTGCGTAACGTCGGTTACTCGGCGGGCAACACCTTGAGCGACATGGCGATCTACGACCGGGTTGAAGTGCTCAAGGGCGCTACCGGCCTGCTCAATGGGGCAGGCTCCCTGGGGGCAACCATCAACCTGATCCGCAAGAAGCCAACGGCGGATTTCAAAGGGCACGTGCAACTGGGCGCCGGTTCCTGGGACAACTACCGCAGCGAAGTGGATGTCAGCGGCCCCCTGACCGACAGCGGCAATGTGCGTGGGCGTGCGGTCGCCGCTTACCAGGACAAGAAGTCCTTCATGGACCACTACTCGCGCAAGACCGAAACCTACTACGGCATCACCGAATTCGACCTGTCCCCCGACACCATGCTGACCGTGGGCTTCGATTACCAGGACAACGTTCCGCAGGGTTCGAGCTGGTCCGGCTCCTTCCCGCTGGTCAATTCCAACGGCAGCATCAACAAGATGCCGCGCTCCTACAACAATGGCACCACCTGGAGTTCCTGGGAGCAGAACACCCGTACCGCGTTCGCCATGCTCGAGCATGACCTGGGCGACGGCTGGGTGACCAAGTTCCAGCTCGACCACAAGATCAACGGCTATCACGCCGACCTCGGTTCGATCCAGTTCGTCCAGCCGGCAGCCGATGGCACCGCTGAAATCAACGGGCAGAAATACACCGGCGAAACCAAAAGCACTTCCGCCGACCTCTACGCTACCGGGCCTTTCAGCCTGTTCGGCCGCGAACATGAGCTGGTGGTGGGCGGTTCGATCGGTACCTCGCGCTGGCAGGGCAAGGGTTACTGGTCGCCGGAATGGCCGGGGGGCAATAAAGTCGATTTCTATAACTGGAATGGCCATATCTCCAAGCCGATCTACGGCCCGGCCCAGCAGTACATCGACGACACCATCCGCCAGACAGGCTACTACGTGACCACACGTTTGAACGTGATGGATGACCTGAACGTGATCCTCGGCGGGCGCGTGGCCAACTACCATGTGACGGGCAATAACCCTTCCTACAAGGAAACCGGCCGGTTCATCCCGTACGCCGGGGTGATCTACGACCTCAACGAGAACTTCTCGGCATACGCCAGCTACACCGATATTTTCCAGCCGCAGGAAAGTACCTATAAGGATCGCAACGAAAAACTGCTGGAACCGGACGAAGGGCAAAACTACGAGATTGGCCTCAAGGGCGAATTCTTCGAGGGCCGCCTGAACACCAGCATCGCTTACTTCGAAGTGCACGAGACCAACCGCGCGATCTCGGACGATGCGTACAACAACCAGACGCCGACCCCGCAAAATTATGCGTTCAAAGGCTCCAAGGCCGTGACCAAAGGCTACGAAGCGGAAATCTCCGGTGAACTGAGCCCAGGCTGGCAAGTGCAAGGTGGCTACACCCACAAGATCGTGCGCGATGATGACGACAAGAAGATCTCCACCTTCGAACCTGAGCATCAGGTCAACCTGAACACCACCTACAAGCTCAAGGGTGACCTGGACAAGTTCACCATCGGCGGCGGCGTACGCTGGCAGACCAAGGGCTGGAACGAGATCTGGAACGGGCCGCTCGAAACCAACCAGGACATCACCCAGGAATCCTACTGGCTGGTGGACCTGATGACCCGTTACCAGGTCACCAAGAACCTGTCGGCGACGGTCAACTTCAACAATATCTTCGACAAGTCCTACTACACCAATGTCGGTTTCTATAACTCCGCCGCCTACGGCGAGCCGCGTAACGTGATGGTCAGCACCCGCTGGGACTTCTGACCGCACGGCGACAAGCTCCCCAATCGGCGGAGTAATGAAGCTCTAAATGTGGGAGGGGGCTTGCTCCCGATGGCAGTGTGTCAGTCAATACATCTGTTGACTGTGACACCGCAATCGGGGGCAAGCCCCCTCCCACATTGGATAATGCCGTCCTGATCCGCCTCGTAATGGTCAGCATCGCTGGGACTCTGATCGCACTGCGGCAAGCTCCCCAATCGGCGGAGTAATGAAGCTCCAAATGTGGGAGGGGGCTTGCTCCCGATGGCAGTGTGTCAGTCAATACATCTGTTGACTGTGACACCGCAATCGGGGGCAAGCCCCCTCCCACATTGGATACGGGTTACCCCATCGCTTCCGCCAAGCTGCGGATGAACACGGCACTGTCGACAATGCCGTCGTGGTCCGTCTCGATCATCACCGAACGCTCGATGCGTCCCTGGCTGATCACTGTCGCCATCTGCTGTTCGATCAGTTCCCTGAAGCGCCCTGCCCGGCTCATGGACGCCCACCAGCAACTGACAGGTGCCTTGATCGGTTTGAAGTCGGCCGCCACCATCCGTTCGCTCAGCGCCTGGTCGACGTCCCAGGCAATCTGCGCTTCGTTACCGTGCAGCAATTGCTCCTTGATCGCGATAAAGGTTTCACCCAAAGCCTGCTCAGCCCAGCTCACGAACCCTTGCCATTGTCCCGCTTCGTCCTCGGCATCGCGCTGGCACTGCGCCCAGGCGCGCTGTATCGCGTCGGCGAACTCAGGGAACATCACGCCCAGTAAAGCGGCGCGGCGCTCGTTGGCTGACACCTCACGATCGTCCCCGAGGTCCACCGCGTCCCAGTAGGGTTTGACCCACTGTGGCGGTGCGGCGTCGATCCACCCCACGAACTCCACGTCACGCCCCGCCTGTTCCAGGCCGTGCGCCACTTCCATCGCTAGGTTGCCCCCCAACGACCAACCGGCCAGACGGAACGCCCCCTCAGGCTGGGCCGTCAACAGTTGTGCGGTGTAATCCTCGACCATCACTTGCCAGTGCGGCACCGCTGCGCCGTCCTCGGCCAAGGCACGACACATCACCCCCAATACCGGGCGCTGCTCGCGCAGTGCCAGGGCAATTGCGGTGTAACAATGCACCGAGCCGAAACTTGGGTGGAACAGGAACAACGGCGTGCCTTCGGTCTGCTGGTTGAGCTTGACGATCAACGACGTGCGGCTATCGCCCTGCACGCATCTGACCTGACCCGCTACGGTGGGGTTAAGCATCAACTGACTGACCGACACGTTCACGCCGCTGACTTTGCGGATGCGCTCCTTGAGCATCAGGACCCGCAACGAATGGCCACCCAATTCGAAGAAGTTGTCGTGCAGCCCCACGCGCTCCACGTCCAGCACCTCGCTCCAGATCGCCGCGACCTGCCGTTCGAGTTCGCTATGCGGTGCCTGGTACTGCTCGGCGCAGTGGGCCTGCGGCTTGGGCAATGCCTTGCGATCCAGCTTGCCATTCGGGCTCAGCGGCATCTGCGCCAGCAGCACCCACTGCGCCGGCACCATGTAATCCGGCAACTGCTCGGCCAGGTGCGCAACCACCTGCGCCTTCCAATCCTCCTGAGTTGTTTGCAGCACCAGGTAACCCACCAGATGCGTGCCGTCGACGGCCAGCACCGCCGCTTCGCGGACGCTGTCGAGCGCCAGCAGGCGTGCTTCGATTTCACCCAGCTCGATGCGCAGCCCCCTCAGTTTTACCTGATGGTCGATGCGCCCGGCGTATTCAATCACGCCATCCTCGCGATAACGCGCCAGGTCGCCGGTGCGATACAAGCGCGCGCCGCTGCCGAACGGGTCGGTCACAAAGCGTTCGGCGGTCAGCGACGGGCGACGGTGATACCCCCGCGCCAGGCCCACACCGCCCAGGTACAACTCGCCCAACACACCGACCGGCGCCGGTTCCAGGTTGTCGTCGAGCACGTAGCACGCCAGGTTGGCGATCGGCCGGCCAATCGGCACGGCGTCGCGGCCTTCCTCGACGCAGGTCCAGTGGGTCACGTCGATCGCCGCTTCGGTCGGGCCATACAAGTTGTACAACCCGGCGCGAGGCAGCTTGGCGAAGACCTGCTGCTGAGCGTCTGCGGGCAGCGCTTCACCACTGCACACAATGCGTTGCAGGCTGTGGCATGAGGCGACGTCTGCGTCCTGCAAAAAGGCTTGCAGCATGGACGGCACGAAGTGCAGCGTGGTGATGTGCTGCGCGTTGATCAGGCTGACCAGCCTGGCGGGGTCACGGTGGTCGCCCGGTGCGGCCACCACCAGCCGTGCGCCGGTCATCAACGGCCAGAAGAACTCCCATACCGACACGTCAAAGCTGAACGGGGTTTTCTGCAGCACGCTGTCGTTCGCGCCAAGCCCATACGCCTCCTGCATCCAGCACAGGCGGTTGGTCAGCGCACGATGGCGGTTGCCGGCGCCCTTGGGTTGGCCGGTAGAGCCGGAAGTGTAGATCACATAGGCGAGGTTTTCGCCCTGCACCGCGATGTTCGGGTTGTGGGCGCTGAAGGCGTCCAGCCAGGCATCGCCGCTTTCCAGCACCAGGCTTTGCACCCCCGCCGGCACCGGCAGTTGCGCCTGCAAGTGGGCCTGGGTCAATAGCAGTTGCACACCGCTGTCCTGCAGCATATAGGCCAGGCGCTCACGCGGGTATTCCGGGTCCAGCGGCACATAGGCACCGCCCGCCTTGAGCACCGCCAACAGGCCGACGACCATTTCGATCGAACGCTCCAGCGCCAGCCCCACCAGCACATCCGGGCCGACGCCGGCAGCCATCAGGCGATGAGCCAGACGATTGGCCCGCGCATTCAATTGGGCATAACTCAAGGTCTGCCCGGCGAACACCAAGGCCGGGGCCTGGGGTGTGCGCTGCGCTTGGGCCTCGATCAACTGGTGCACCGCTTGATCCAGCGGATACTCCACCGCCGTGGCGTTCCAGGCCTGCACCACCGTTTCGCGCTCGGCTGCAGCCATGGACGGCAATGCACCGAGGCGTTGGGAAGCATCGTCGGCCAATGCCAGCAATAATTGTTGGAAATGCTCGGCCAAGCGCTGGATGTGCGTCGCGCTGAAGGCATGGCGGTCGTAATTGAACTCCACGCCCAGGCTGTCGCCCAGCGCCAACAAGACCGTCAATGGGTAGTGAGTCTGCTCCAGGCTGTGCACCGCGCCAAAGCGCAGCCCCGACGGTGCGCCCTGCTCCAGGGCCTCTGACACCGGGTAGTTTTCGAATACGAGAATACTGTCGAACAGCGCCTCGCCGCCCAGGCCGGCCCAGCGCTGGATCTCGAACAACGGCGTGTGTTCCTGCTCACGCAAGCTCAGGTTCTGCTGCTGGATCTGCTGCAGCCACTGGCTGACCGACATCTGCGCATCCGGGGTCGCCACCACCGGCAAGGTGTTGATGAACAAACCGACCTGCTGTTCGATCCCGCGCAGTTGCGCCGGGCGCCCCGCCACCGTGGCGCCGAACGCCACGGTCGCTTGCCCGGTGTGCTGGCGCAGCAGCAACAGCCAGGCACCTTGCACCAGGGTGTTGAGGGTCACTTTGTTGCGCTGGGCGAATGCCTTGAGGCGTTCGGTTTGCGGCGCGTCAAGGGCCAGGCGATGTTCACCGTTGACCGCCAGGCTCGCGTCTGGCTGGGCATGTGTGCCCCGTGCCAGGCGCGTGGGTTCCTGCAGGTTCATCAACTGGTCTTTCCAGAACGCCTGGCTGAGCGCCTTGTGCTGGGCTTGCAGCCAGGCGATGTAATCGCGATAACGCCCGGTCGGCGCCGGCAACGGCTCACCTGCATAGTGTTGCAACACCTCGCCGAACAACTGCGAACCGCTCCAGCCGTCCATCAGAATGTGGTGGTTGGTGTAGATCAAGTGATAACTCGACGCGCCGGTGCGCACCACCGTCAAGCTCAACAGGGGGGCCTGTTCCAGCACAAAGCCCTGGGCCCGTGCCGATTCGGCGAGGCTGTCGAGAGCTTGGGCGGTGTCCTCGCGGGTCTGCCAATCCAGCTCGAAAAACGGCAGCCGTGCCTGCTTGTAGACCACCTGCAGCGGCTGCTCCAGCGCGGTCTGCCAGACAAACCCGCTGCGCAGGATCTCGTGACGCTCGACCGCCGCCTGCCACGCCTGGTGGAAGCGCGATACATCCAGGCCGTGCACGTCGATGCGCATCTGGTTGATGTAGTCACCCGAACCTTCGCCATACAGTGACTGGAAGAGCATGCCTTGCTGCATGGGCGACAGCGGGTACAAGTCTTCGACCTCGACCGCGTTCAGCGCCAAGTCGTCAAGCTGGTGCTGAGTCAACTGTGCCAGCGGGAAGTCGGAGGGCGTCACGCCCTGGTTGGCAGGCGTGCAGCAGTGGTCGATCAGGGCTTTGAGTTCCTCGGCGTACTCGTCGGCCAGTTGCTGGACAGTCGCCTGGGCAAACATGGCCTGGCTGAAACTCCAATTGAGCTTCAGCTCGCCGCCATACACCTGGCCGTTGATTTCCAGCCAGTTGCCCAGTGGCGCCTCCGGACTTTGCTCGGCACCGCTGGCGTCATCGGACGGCGCGAACAGCCCTGCTTGCTCAGCGCTGTCGAAGCTGGCGTCGAATTGCCCCAGGTAGTTGAACGTGATGCGTGGGCGCGGCAACGCGGCCAATGCCCGCTGGGCCTCGGCATCGCCCAGGTAACGCAATGCGCCAAAGCCCAGGCCTTTGGCCGGGACAGCGCGCAGCTGTTCCTTGATCTGTTTCAGAGAGCCGGCCAACGTCGCGGCCGGCAGCAGTTGCAACGGGTACAGGCTGGTGAACCAGCCGACGGTGCGGGTCAGGTCGATCTCATCGAAGAGGTCTTCGCGACCGTGGCCTTCGAGCCTGATCAACATCGACTCGTCGCCGGTCCAGCGCGTGATCACACGGGCCAGGGCGGTCAGCAACAGGTCGTTAATCTGGGTTCGGTAGGCGCTCGGCGCGTCCTGCAGCAGGCGCTGGGTGTAGGCCGGGTCCAAATGCGTGGTCACACTCAGCGCAAGGTGGTTACTCAGGCTGGCCTGCGGGTCTGCGCCCGGCAAGCCGGACGGGCTGCCCTGCAAGTGCGTCTGCCACCAGGCCAGCTCGTGTTGCAGGGCGGTGCTGCGCGCATAGGTCTGCAAGCGCTCGGCCCAGGCACGGGTGGCGCTGGTCTTGGCCGGCAGTTGCACGGCGGCGCCCTGGGCAAGTTGCTGGTAAGTGCTTTGCAGGTCTTCGAGCAGGATGCGCCAGGACACGCCGTCGATCACCAGGTGATGGATGACCAGCAACAAACGCTGGGAACCGTCGGCCAACTGCGCCAGCACCGCGCGCAACAATGGCCCGGCACTCAGGTCGAGGCTGCGCTGGGCTTCTTCGCCCAGGGCCTCAAGTTCCTCGACGCTATTCAAGCGGGTCTGCCACAGCACCTGGTCGGCCTGGTGCTGTTGCGGCTCGCGATACGCCGCGCTCCAGCCCGCCGGCCCGTGTACAAAGGTGCTGCGCAGCGCATCGTGGTGCACGATCAGCGCCTCGAGCGCGGCCACCAGCAGCGGTGCCTGCAACGGTTGGTGCGGTTGCAGCACCACGGACTGGTTCCAGTGGTGGCGCTGGGGTATGTCATCGGCAAAAAACGCCTGCTGTACCGGCAGCAGCAGTAACGCGCCGCTCAGCGCCGACTGATCCAGCAGCACTGCGCCCTCGCCTTCCCGGGCGACGGCCGCCAGGCTCTGCACGGTCTGGTGCTGGAACAGATCCTTGGGCGAGAACCTCACCCCGGCCTGACGCGCACGGCTGACCACCTGGATGGAAATGATCGAATCGCCGCCCAGCTCGAAAAAGTTGTCATGCAAGCCCACTTGCGGCAGGCGCAACACGTCGGACCAGATCGCAGCGATTTTGCGCTCCAGCTCACTCTGCGGCGCCACATACACCTGCTGCATCAGGCTCACATCCGGCAACGGCAGGCCCTTGCGGTCGAGCTTGCCGTTGGGGGTCAGCGGCATGCGTTCGAGAAACATCAGGTGCGTGGGCACCATGTAGTCCGGCAAGCGGGTCTTCAAGGCGCGGCGCAGCGCTTCGCGGCCGTTGGCTTGGGCGACGGCATCGTCGAGCAGGGCCGGGTCCAGCGGCACCACGTAGGCCACCAATTGCTTGCCGGTCGGGCCTTCCTGGGCCACCACCACGGTTTCGCCGACGCTGTCCTGTTCACGCAGGCGCGCTTCGATTTCGCCCAGTTCGATACGGAAACCGCGGATTTTCACCTGGTGATCGACGCGGCCGAGGTAGTCCACCACGCCATCCGCACGCCCACGGGTCAGGTCGCCGCTGCGATATACGCGGCTGCCGGGCTTGCCGAACGGGTCCGGCACGAAACGTTCGGCGGTCAACGCCGGGCGTTCCAGATAACCCCGGGCTACGCCCTCGCCGCCCAGGTACAACTCGCCGGCCACGCCGATGGGTTGCAGATTGAGTTGGGCATCGAGCACGTAGCCGCTGCGGTTGCCAAGCAAGGTGCCGATAGGCGCGTACACCGCGCCGCAAGGGTCGCCTTTGCGCGCCTTCCATAGCAGCGGCGTGACCACGGTTTCGGTGGGGCCGTAGCCGTTGAACAGATAAGTCGGTTTCAGTGCGCGCCAGGCCAGGTCATAGCTGGCCTGGGCCACCGCATCACCGCCGAAGCAGTACACGCGCACCGCCGGTGGGTTGCCGTCGCGCTCGGCATGTTCGGCCAGTTGTTGCAGGTACACCGGTGGGAACACCGCCATGGTCACGTGGTGGCGGTGCATTTGTTCGTAGGTGTATTCCGGCAACCACAGGCTGTCGTCACGGATCAGCACGCTGGCGCCGCTGATCAGCGGGTGCATCCAGCCTTCGTGGGCACCGTCGAAGGCGAACGACATGAAGTGCAGTTCGCAATCGGCGGGGCTGGTTTCATAGCGCTCGCCGGTGGCGATGATGTGCGCCACCAACGGCCCGTGGGGCACCGCCACGCCCTTGGGCATGCCGGTGGAACCGGAGGTGTAGATCACGTAGGCGAGGTTGTCGGCGTGCAGCGCCACATTCGGCGCCGCGTCATGCGCATCGCACCCAGCCAGTAGCTGATCCACAGCCAGGGCTTGCAGGCCTTCCGGGATCGGCAGGCGGTGTTGCACCGCCGAGTGGGTCAGCAGCAGCCGCGAGCGACTGTCCTGCATCATGTACAGCAGGCGGTCACGCGGGTATTCGATATCCAGCGGTACGTACACGCCACCGGCCTTCATCACGGCGAGGAAGGCCACCATGATCTCGGCGCTGCGCGGCATGGCGATGGCCACCCGCACTTCCGGGCCGACGCCACGGGCGATCAGCGCATGGGCCAGGCGGTTGGCCTGGCGGTCCAGTTGGCCGTAGGTGAGCTGCTCGTCCGCAAACTTCACTGCCACCGCCTGCGGGGTTTCGCGGGCGCGGTCGGCCACCAATTCATGCACCAGCCGCTGGGCCGAGAAGCCGGATTCAGTACGGTCCCACAGTTGCAGAATCTGCTGCTGCTCGGCGGCGTCCAGCAGGCTCAACTGGCCGAGCGGCTGCCGAGGGTTGGCGACCATGCCCTGCAACAGGTTCTGCCAGTGGCGCGCCATACGCTGCACGGTGCTGGCTTCGAACAGGTCCTGGGCATATCCCAGGGTGGCCCAGATACCTTCGGTAGACTCCTGGATATCCAGGTCCAGGTCGAAATGCGCGGTCTTGCTTTGCCACTCCAGCCCTTCGACCAGAAGTTGCGGCAATTGCTGCTGGACCTGGGCCTGGCCGACGTCGGTCTGGTGGTTGAACATCACCTGGAACAACGGGTTGTGGCTCAGGCTGCGCTCCGGTTGCAGCGCTTCCACCAGCTGTTCGAACGGCAAGTCCTGGTGGGCCTGGGCTTCCAGCGCGCGCTGGCGGGTATGTTGTAACAGCTGCTCGACGCTCATCTGGCCGTGCAGCTCGGCCTTGAGCACCTGGGTGTTGACGAAGAAGCCTATGAGACGCTCGGTTTCGCTGCGATTGCGGTTGGCGATGGGCACGCCGACGCGGATGTCTTCCTGGCCGCTGTAGCGATGCAGCAGGGTCTGGAACGACGCGAGCAGCAACATGAACAGGGTCACGCCCTGTTGCTGGGCCAGGGCCTTGAGGTTGTGGCTCAGTTCAGGGGCCAGTTCGAAGGCCAGGCGCGCGCCACGGTGGCTTTGCACGGCCGGGCGCGGGTGATCGAACGGCAGCTCCAGCACGCTTTGCTCGCCGCCGAGCCGGTCGCGCCAGTACGCCAGCTGGCGGTCCTTTTCGCCCGCCTCCATCCAGTTGCGCTGCCACACGGCGTAGTCGGCGTACTGGATCGGCAGCGCCGGCAGTTGCACATCAAAGCCTTGGCTGTAGCCCGCATACAGCTGCACCAGTTCCTCGACCATCAACTGCATCGACCAGCCATCGGAGACGATGTGATGCTGCACCAGCACCAGCACATGCTCATCCGCAGCCAGGCGCAGCAGCGACACGCGCAGCAATGGGCCGCGTTCGAGGTCGAACGGCTGGGCGATCAGCGCCTCCACCTGTGCCTTGAGTCCGGCTTCGTCGACCTCGACGTGCGCGATCTGCAACGACGCCAGCGGCTCGATCACTTGAACCGTGCGCGCGCGATCCTGGCGCAGGTGAGTGCGCAGGCTTTCATGCCGGGCCAGCAACGCATCAAAGCTGCGCTGCAACGCGTCCCGGTCCAACTGCCCTTTCAGGCGCAGCGCACTGGGGATGTGGTACGCGGCGCTGTGGGGTTCCAACTGCCAGAGAAACCATTGGCGCTCCTGGGCGTAGGACAGCGGCAAGGGGTGCTCGCGCCCAGTCGGCAATAAGGCTGGCGCGGTCGGCACCTGGCTGTCCTGGGCCTGCAATGCCGCGACAAATGCATCCAGTCGCGGGTATTCGAACAACGCCTTGAGCGGCACCTCCAGCTGCAATGCCTGGCGAATGCGCGACACTACTTGCATCGCCAGCAACGAATGCCCGCCCAGTTCAAAGAAATGCTGGTTCAAACCGACCTTCTCGACACCGAGAATATCCGCCCAGACCGTGGCGACCTGTTGCTGCAACGGCGTGACCGGTGCCAGCCAGCCCGGTTGCGCCGCGTTGGCGTCGGGCTTGGGCAGAGCCTGGCGGTCCAGCTTGCCGTTGGGGTTGAGCGGCATGCGTTCAAGGAAGATCAGGTGCGCCGGCACCATGTAATCCGGCAGGTGTGCGCGCAGGATGATCAGCAACTGCTCGCCGGTCTTTTCGCGCTCGGCCTCGCTCAACGGCTGCGCGGGCACCAGGTAGGCCAGCAGCTGATTGTCGGCGGCCAGCAACAGCGCTTCTCGCACGCTGTCCTGGGCCAGCAGCAAGGTTTCGATCTCGCCCAGTTCGATGCGGAACCCGCGAATCTTCACCTGATGGTCGACCCGCCCGACGTACTCCACCACCCCATCGGCGCGATAACGCGCCAGGTCACCCGTGCGATAAAGCCGCTCGCCGCAGGCGTTGAACGGGTTGGCCACAAAGCGCTCGGCGGTCAGGCCCGGACGCTGCAGATAAGCGCTGGCCAGGCCGCTGGCGCTGGCAATGTAGAGTTCGCCCACGGCACCGATCGGCAACAGGTTCAGGTCGCGATCAAGCACCAACAAGCCACGCCCAGGCACTGCGCGGCCAATGGGGCTGGCGGTGACACCGCTGATGACGTTGGGGTCGGTGCAGTCCAGCACGCTGGAGACCACGGTGGCCTCGGTCGGCCCATAGGTGTTGAGCAGCCGCACATGCCCCAGGCCCGCGCGTTGCCACAATAGCGGGCCGTCCAAGGGCATGGCTTCGCCGCCGATATGCACCTGGCGCAAGGCGCCGTAAGGCCGCGAGCCCGCCGCCAGGCAATCCTGCAAAAACAGCTTCCAGTACGCCGTGGGCAAATCGGCCAGGGTGATGCCCTGCGCAATGATCTGCCGGTACAGCTCGGCGCCGTCCCACAGCTGCGGCCCGCGCAGCACCACCGTAGCGCCGAGGGTCAGGGCCGGGTACAACTGCTCGACGAAGCCGTCGAAGTTCAGGGTCGCAAACTGCAACACCCGATCCTGCGCGACCAGGTGCGAGTACTCGGCCGCAATGCCGGCGAACTCACTCAACGCCGCGTGGCTGATGGCAACGCCCTTGGGCTTGCCGGTGGAGCCCGAGGTGTAGATCACATAGGCCAGGCTTTGCGGCTCAAAGTCGCCGGGTGGATTGTGGTCTGCGCACAACGCCAACGACGCCTGGACGAGGTCGATCGCCACGGCGTCTACCTGCGCCGGCAATGGCAGGCGCTCGCGCAGGTGCGATTGGGTCAACACCAGGCGCACGCCGCTGTCCTCGAGCATATGCAGCAGACGCTCGCGCGGGTACTCGGGGTCCAGCGGCACGTAGGCGGCGCCGGTCTTGAGCACCGCCAGCAAGCTCACCACCATGGCAAAGGAGCGCTCCACGGCGATCCCGACCAATGCGTGCGGGCCTACGCCCTGTGCCATCAGGTAGTGCGCCAGGCGGTTGGCCTGGCGGTTCAACTCGCCGTAGCTGAGGGTTTGATCATCCAGGGCCAGGGCCTGGCGTTCGGGCTGCTCGGCGGCCTGGGCCTCGAACAAGTGGTGCACGCCTTGCAATGCACGGGCGCAGGCCGGGGCGTTCCAGTCCTGGAGCATGCGTTGCTGCTCGGCGGCCGCCAGCATCGGCAGTTCGGCCAGACGGCTACGCGGCGCGCTCACCACCGCCTGCAACAGCTGCTGCCAGTGCTGCGCCAGGCGCTCGATGGTCGCGGCGTCGAACAGGTCGGTGGCGTAGCTCAACGCCGCCCACAGCCCGTCGGCCGACTCGTGGGTATCCAGGCTCAGGTCGAAATGCGTGGTCTGGCTGTCCCAGTCCAGCTCCACTACGCGCAGGCCCGGCAATGCCTGGCCGTCGCGCGCGCCCTGGGCGTCGGTCTGATGGTTGAACATCACCTGGAACAACGGGTTATGGCTCAGGCTGCGCTCAGGCGAAAGTGCCACCACCAATTGCTCAAACGGCAGGTCCTGGTGGGCCTGGGCCTCCAGGGCGCGCTGCTTGGTCTGTTGCAGCAGCTCGACAAAACTCATCTGCCCGTTCAGGTCAGCCTTGAGCACCTGGGTGTTGACGAAAAACCCGATCAGCCGCTCGGTTTCGACACGGTTGCGGTTGGCAATCGGCACGCCGATACGGATGTCCGAATGCCCGCTGTAGCGATACAACAGGGTCTGGAACGACGCGAGCAGCAGCATGAACGGGGTGACGCCCTCGTGCTGGGCCAGGCGCTTGAGGCCGGCGACCAGCTCGGGTTGCAGATGCACCTGCAAGCTGGCGCCGCGATGGCTTTGCTGCGCCGGGCGCGGACGGTCCAGCGGCAACTCCAACACCGGTTGTTCACCGCCCAGCAGCGCCTGCCAATAGGCCAGTTGCCGCGCCCGCTCCCCCGCTTCCATCCAGCCGCGCTGCCACAGGGCGTAGTCGGCGTACTGGATCGGCAGTTCCGGCAGTTGCAGGTCCTGGCCTTGGCTGTAGGCGGCATACAACTGCACCAGCTCTTCGACCATCACCTGCATCGACCAACCATCGGACACGATGTGGTGCTGCACCATCACCAGCACATGGTCATCTTCAGCCAGTTGCAACAGGGTCACGCGCAGCAGCGGCGCCTGGAGCAGATCGAAAGGCTGGGCCACCTCCGCTTCCACGCGCGCCATCAATTGCGCCTCATCGATCTGCGCCTGCTGGATCTGCACCCGCGCCTCGGGCAGCACGGCCTGGCGCACCTGCTTACCGTCCTCGATCAGTTGCGTGCGCAAACTTTCGTGGCGGGCCAACAGGCTGTCGAAGCTGCGCTGCAGGGCCGCCAGGTCGAGCCGCCCATGCAAGCGCAAGGCGCCGGGGATATGGTAAGTGGCGCTGTCGGGGTCCAGTTGCCAGAGAAACCACTGGCGTTCCTGGGCGTAGGACAAGGGTACTGTGTCGCTGTCGTGACGCGTCGGGGCAATCGGCAGTTGAGCGAAACTCATGCCCCGGCCCTGCAGACGCTGATAGAACTGCTGGCGTTGTTCCAGAGGCAGGCGAAGAAAGCGCGACACCAGGTCGATGTTAGGGTTGGAAAGCATGGTTCAAATCGCCTCTAGTTCGCTCAAAAAGTCACGAAGATCATCAAAATCTTCCTCGCTGCCGGCGCGGAAGGTGGCTGCGGCCTGCACATAGGCACGCAGCGATTCGGTCTGGAACAGTTCCATCAGCGGTACGTCCAGGCCCAGCTCGGCCTGGACCCGCGAGGTGATCTGGATGGCCAGCAAGGAATGCCCGCCGACTTCGAAGAAGTTGTCGTCCAGGCCCACTTGCGCCAGGTGCAGCACGTCGGCCCAGATGGCGGCGATCTGCTGCTCCAGTTCGGTCTGCGGCGCCACGTAGCGTTGCTGCATTTGGCTGGCGTCGGGTAGCGGCAGGCCCTTGCGGTCGAGCTTGCCGTTGGGGGTCAACGGCATCTGCGCGAGGAACACGAAGTGCGCCGGCACCATGTAATCCGGCAGGCCGCTTTTCAGGGCGCGGCGCAGGGTGTCGCGGAACTCGCCTTGGTCGGCCAGGCTGGCATCGGCCGGTACCACGTAGGCCACCAACTGCTTGCCGGTCGGGCCTTCCTGGGCCACCACCACGGTTTCGCCGACGCTGTCCTGCTCACGCAGGCGCGCTTCGATTTCGCCCAATTCGATACGGAAGCCGCGGATCTTGACCTGATGGTCGACACGGCCGAGGTAGTCCACCACCCCGTCCGCGCGCCCGCGGGTCAGGTCGCCGCTGCGGTACACACGGCTGCCGGGCTGGCCGAACGGGTCCGGCACGAAACGTTCGGCGGTCAACGCCGGGCGTTCCAGATAACCCCGGGCCACGCCCTCGCCGCCCAGGTACAACTCGCCGGCCACGCCGATGGGTTGCAGGTTGAGCTGGGCATCGAGCACGTAGCCGCTGCGGTTGCCGAGCAAGGTGCCGATGGGCGCGTACACCGCGCCGCACGGGTCGCCTTTGCGCGCCTTCCACAGCAGCGGCGTGACCACGGTTTCGGTGGGGCCATAGCCGTTGAACAGGTAAGTCGGTTTCAGTGCGCGCCAGGCCAAGTCATAGCTGGCCTGCGCCACCGCATCACCGCCGAAGCAATACACGCGCACCGCCGGTGGGTTGCCGTCACGCTCGGCATGTTCGGCCAGTTGTTGCAGGTACACCGGTGGGAACACCGCCATGGTCACGTGGTGGCGGTGCATTTGTTCGTAGGTGTATTCCGGCAACCACAGGCTGTCGTCACGGATCAACACGCTGGCGCCGTTGATCAGCGGGTGCATCCAGCCTTCGTGGGCACCGTCGAAGGCGAACGACATGAAGTGCAGTTCGCAATCGGCGGGGCTGGTTTCATAGCGCTCGCCGGTGGCGATGATGTGCGCCACCAACGGCCCGTGGGACACCGCCACGCCCTTGGGCATGCCGGTGGAACCGGAGGTGTAGATCACGTAGGCGAGGTTGTCGCCGTGCAGAACCACGTTCGGCGCGTTGTCGTTGAGGTGCGCCCATTGCTCGGTAGCGTCAATCGCCAAGGTCTCCAACCCTTGCGGTATCGGCAGTTGCGCCAATGCCTGGGTATGGCTGAGCAGCAGTTGCGCACGACTGTCCTGCATCATGTACAGCAAACGATCACGCGGGTATTCGATATCCAATGGCACGTACACGCCCCCGGCCTTCAGCACGGCGAGGAAGGCCACCATGATCTCGGCACTGCGCGGCATGGCGATGGCCACCCGCACTTCCGGGCCGACGCCACGGGCGATCAGCGCATGGGCCAGGCGGTTGGCCTGGGCGTCGAGCTCAGCGTAACTCAGGGTTTGCGCATCGAACTTCACCGCCACTGCATCCGGGGTCTGCCGCGCACGGTCAGCGACCAGCTCATGCACCAGGCGCTGGGCCGAGTAGCCGGATTCGGTACGGTCCCACAGTTGCAGGATGTGTTGCTGCTCATGCTGACCCAGCAGGTGCAACTGGCCGATGGGTTGGTGTGGATCGGCGACCATTGCCTGTAGCAGGTTCTGCCAATGCGCCGCCATGCGCGCGATGGTGGCAGGCGCAAACAGGTCGGTGGCATAGCTCAGGGAGGCATGCACCGCCGTCGGGCTTTCTTCGACGTCCAGCGCCAGGTCGAACTGGGCCACGCCTTCGTCCCAACTCAGCACTTCGATGTGCAGGTCGGTCAGCTGGTGCAACTGGCTTGCGGCGGACGTCACGCGGTGGTTGAACAGCACTTGGAACAGTGGGCTCAGGCTGAGGCTGCGCTCCGGTTGCAACGCCTGCACCAGCTGTTCGAACGGCAGGTCCTGATGGGCCTGGGCGTCCAGGGAGCGCTGGCGCACCTGGCTCAACAACTGCTCGACGCTCATCTGCCCGTGCAGATCGGCCTTGAGCACTTGGGTGTTGACGAAGAAGCCGATCAAACCCTCGGTTTCCAGGCGATTACGGTTGGCAACCGGGACGCCGACGCGCACGTCTTCCTGGCCGCTGTAGCGGTGCAACAGCGCCTGATAGGACGCCAGCAGCACCATCGGCAGCGTGACGCCGACGTTGTGCGCCAAGGTGCGCAGGCCGTCCAGCAGCCCTGGCGCCAACTCGATGCCCAGGCGTGCGCCGCGATGGCTTGGCAGCGCCGGGCGCGGGTAGTCGAACGGCAGCTCCAGCACCGGTTGCTCGCCGCCCAACTGCTCGCGCCAGTAAGCCAGTTGACGCGTCTGCTCGCCGGCTTCCATCCACTGGCGTTGCCACACGGCATAGTCGGCGTACTGGATCGGCAATGCCGGCAGGTGCGGCGTGTGCCCCTGGCTGAACGCGGCGTACAGCTGCACCAGTTCCTCGACCATCAGTTGCATCGACCAGCCATCGGAGACGATGTGGTGCTGCACCAGCACCAGCACATGGTCGTCCTCAGCCAGGCGCAGCAACTTGACCCGCAACAGCGGCCCGCGCAGTAAATCGAAGGGGCGTGCGACTTCGGCCGCCACAGCGCCCTTGAGGTCGGCGTAGGCACAGGCGCCCCGGTCGATATCGATCAGGCCCAGCGCTTCGATGACTTGCACCGCGCCCGTGGCTTCCTGGCGCAGATGGGTGCGCAGGCTTTCATGGCGCGCCAGCAAGGTATCGAAGCTGCGTTGCAGCGCGGCCTGGTCCAGTGGGCCATGCAAGCGCAAGGCACTGGGGATGTGGTAGGCCATGCTGTGCGGGTCCAGTTGCCACAGGAACCATTGGCGCTCCTGGGCGTAAGACAGCGGCAAGGGTTGCGTGCGGTCGGCCCTCTGCAGCGCCGGCGCGGTCACGCCCTCCTCGCCCAGTGCGCGCACAAAGTCACCCAGCAGGGGTTGTTCGAACAGGGTCTTGAGCGCGACTTCCAGGGCCAAGGCCTGACGCACCCGCGACACCACCCGCGTGGCCAGCAAGGAATGCCCGCCCAGTTCGAAAAAGTGATCGTCGAGACCTACCTGCGGCACGTCCAGCACCTCGGCCCAGATCGCCGCGACCTGTTGTTCGCGCGAGGTGACGGGGGCCAGATGGCCTTTACTCAGTTGGCTGGCATCCACCTTGGGCAAGGCCTTGCGGTCGAGCTTGCCGTTGGGGGTCAGGGGCAGACGGTCGAGGAACAGCAGGTGCGCCGGCACCATGTAGTCCGGCAGGCGCTCGCGCAACGCGGTTTTGTAGGCCTGTTGTTCGTCCGGTGCGGAGCTCACCAGGTAGGCGATCAAGCGGTCGTTGTCGGCCAGCACCACGGCTTCACGCACGCCTGGGCAGTCACGCAGGCAGGCTTCAATCTCACCCAGTTCAATACGGAAACCGCGCACCTTGACCTGATGATCGACCCGGCCGAGGTACTCGACCACGCCGTCTGCGCGGTAACGCGCCAGGTCGCCGGTGCGGTACAGGCGTGCGCCGGGCGCACCGAACGGGTCTGGCACAAAACGCTCGGCGGTGAGCGCAGGCTGTGCGTGATAACCACGCGCCAGGCCGACCCCGCCGATCAGCAGCTCACCGGCCGCGCCTTGCGGGCATGGCGTGAGCCCGGCATTGAGGATGAACAGCGAGGTGTTGGCGATGGGCCGCCCGACCAAAGGCTGCGCTTCGTGCAGCCGATGGGCCGCCGACCAGATGGTGGTTTCCGTCGGCCCATAGAGGTTCCACACCGGACCTTGCAGAGCGAGCAGGCGCTGGGCCAGATCAGCCGGCAACGCTTCGCCGCCGCACAGGCACTGGACGCCGCGCAACAGCTGCGCGCGCGGGCTGTCGAGCAGCATGCGCCAGGTCGACGGCGTGGCCTGCAGCACCGTGGCCGCTTGGCTGTGGGCCAGGTCGAGAATGGCTTCCGGGTCGAGCGCCATGGCCTGCTCGCTCAGCAGCACTGTCGCGCCGACACTCAGCGGCACGTAGAGCTCCAGGGCGAAGATGTCGAACGAGAACGTGGTCAACGACAACAGGCGGGCATCAGCGCCGATGGACAAGCTGTCGGCCATGGCGCAGGTAAAACTGCACAGCGCCTGGTGCCGCACCATCACGCCTTTAGGCTTGCCGGTGGAGCCGGAGGTGTAGATCACGTAGGCCAGGTATTCCGGCGTGAGCGTAACCTGCGGGTTGTGTTCTGCTCCCGGTTCATCCTCGACCAGCAGCACCTGCAGGCCCTCGGGCTGCGCCAACTGACCGTGCAACCGCGCCTGGGTCAGCAGCACCCGGGCGCCGCTGTCGTCGAGCATGAATGCCAGGCGCTCGGCCGGGAACTGCGGGTCGAGCGGCACGTAGGCAGCGCCGGCCTTGAGGGTGGCCAACAGGCTGACCGCCATGTCCAGGGAGCGCTCCACATGCACCGCCACCAGCACGTCAGGGCCCACGCCTGTCGCAATCAAGCGATGCGCCAGGCGATTGGCCCGGCGGTTGAGTTCGGCGTAGCTCAGGCGGTCGCCATTGAAGCGCAGTGCGACGGCCTCCGGCTGGGCAAGGGCTTGGGCCTCGAACAACTGATGCACGCACTGCTCGCGTGGATAGTCGAATGAGGTGTGGTTCCAGTCTTCAACCATCTGCTGCCATTGCGGCGCGCTGAGCATCGACAGGTCATCGAGCGCCTGGGACGCATCGCTCACCACTGCGCGCAGCAGGTTATGCCAATGCCCGGCCAGGCGTTCCAGGGTCGCCGCTTCGAACAGGTCGGTGGCGTACGTCAGCGACGCCCAGAGGCCATCGGCGGATTCTTCGGTTTCCAGGCTCAAATCGAACTGGGTGGTGTGCCCGGCCCAGTCCAGCGCCTGCAACGCCAGGCCCGGCAAGTGCACAGGGCCGGCGCGCAGGCTGTCCTGATGGTTGAACATCACCTGGAACAGCGGGTTGTGGCTGAGACTGCGCTCAGGCTGCAAGGCTTCGACCAGTTGCTCGAATGGCAGGTCCTGATGCGCCTGGGCCTCCAGGGCACGGCGCTTGACCTGGGCCAATAACTGTTCGAAAGGCATTTGCCCATGCAACTGCGCCTGCAGTACCTGGGTGTTGACGAAGAAACCGACCAGTCGCTCGGTTTCCAGGCGCGTACGGTTGGCGATCGGTACGCCGACGCGGATCTCGGATTGGCCGCTGTAGCGATGCAGCAAGGTCTGGAACGAGGCCAGCAGGAGCATGAACAAGGTCACGTCCTGACGCTGGGCCAACGCCTTGAGCTCGGCCACCAGCGCGCGGTCCAGATGGATCTGCCGGCGCGCGCCCCGATGGCTTTGCACCGCCGGACGCGGGTGGTCCAGGGGCAGCGCCAGCACCGGGTGCTCACTGCCCAGGCGCGCGCACCAGTAATCGAGCTGGCGCTGTGTTTCCCCGGCCGCCATCCAGTCACGTTGCCACTGGGCATAGTCGGCGTACTGGATCGGCAACGCCGGCAAGGCGTCGTCGCCCTGATAGAGCGCCACCAGCTCATCGACCATCACTTGCATCGACCAACCGTCGGAGATGATGTGGTGCTGGGTGATCACCAGCACATGATGCTCTGGCGCGACGTCGAGCACTTTAACCCGCATCAGCGGGCCGTTGCGCAGGTCGAACGGGCGCTGGATTTCCTCGGCCACCGCCTGTTCGATAGCCGCCACATCGACGCGCTGCTGCTCGATGGTCAGCGCCAGGTGCGGATGAATGACTTGCAAAGTGTGCTCGCCTTGCTCCACAAAGGTGGTGCGCAGCGGCTCATGGCGCTGTACCAGGGCCTGGAACGCCTGCTCCAGTGCGGCGCGGTCCAGTTGGCCGCGCAGGTGCAGGGCGACGGGTACGTGATAGGCCGCGCTGGCGGGGTCCAACTGCCAGAGGAACCATTGGCGTTCCTGGGCGAAGGACAACGCCAGCGGCCGGCCGCGTTCCAGCGCCAGCAACGGCTGCGCCGTGCTCATCTGCAACGCCGCGCAAGCGTCGGCAAATGCGCGCAGGGTCGGCTGTTCGAACAGCGCGCGCAGCGGCACTTCCAGCTTGAGCGCATGCCGCACCCGTGAGATCACCTGGGTGGCCAGCAACGAATGACCACCGCGTTCAAAGAAGTGATCGTCCAGGCCGACGCGCTCAACCTGCAACACCGCTTGCCAGATCGCCGCGAGCTGGATTTGCAGCGGGCTGTGGGGCGCCACGTAGGCCGGGGCGTGCAGGTTCAGGTCCGGCGCCGGCAGTGCGCGGCGGTCGAGCTTGCCGTTGGTGTTCAAGGGCAACGCCTCGAGCACCACCCACTGCCCAGGCACCATGTAGTCCGGCAGCGACTGGCGCAAACGGCTCGCCAGTGCCTGTGTCTCCAGCACATGGCCTTCGGCGGCTACCACGTAGGCGACCAATTGCGTGCCCGTGGCGCTCGGCAGCGCATGCACCGCTGCTTCACGCACCTGCGGCAAGGCTTGCAGGCTGGCTTCGATTTCGCCCATTTCGATACGCAAGCCGCGAATCTTCACCTGGTGGTCGATGCGCCCGACGTATTCCAGCACACCCTCCTCGTTGTAACGGGCCAGGTCGCCGCTGCGGTAGAGCCGCGCACCGGGGACAGCGGCAAACGGGTCGGGCAGGAAGCGCTCGGCGGTCAGCGCCGGGCGGTCGAAATAGCCTTGGGCCAGGCCGGCCTCGGCACCAATGCACAACTCGCCCACGCCATCGGTCGCCTGCAGTTCGAAAGCGCTGTCGAGCACGTAGAGCGAGCGCCCTGCAATCGCGCGCCCAATCGGCACGCCGAACGCATCGCTGGCATCAGCCAACCGGCAATCGTGCACGCTGGACACCACCGTCGCCTCGGTCGGCCCGTACGTGTTGACCAGCCGCACACCGCCCAACCCGGCGGCATGCCAGGCGCGCAGGCCTTCCACGGACATGGCCTCACCGCCCACATGCACCTGGCGCAGCTGGCCCAGGGGGCGGCGGTGCACGGCGCATTCCTTGGCCAGCAAGTACCAGTAGGCGGCGGGCAAGTCGGCCAGGGTCACGCCCTGCTCGACGATTTCTCGCGCCAGTTGCCCGGCGTCCCACAGTTCATCGCCGCGCATGATCAGCGCCGCGCCCACGCACAGCGGCGGGTAGCACTGCTCGACAAAGCCGTCGAAACTGAAGGTCGCAAATTGCAGCACGCGGTCCTGGCCGCTCAGTTGGCTGTACACCGCGGCGCTGTCGCAGAACTGGTCGAGAGCGGCATGGTCGATGGCCACGCCTTTGGGCTGGCCGGTGGAGCCGGAGGTGTAGATCACATAGGCCAGGTCTGCCGCCGCCGCGTGGTTGGGCGGATTGGTCGCAGGGTAGCTGGCCAATTCATCACCGCCGGCGCTGAAGTCGATGCGGCTCAGCCCTGCGGGCAATGGCAAGTCGGCCAGCAGGCCGGTTTCGCTGAGCAGCAGATCGAGGCGGCTGTCCGCCAGCATGTAGGCCAGGCGCTCGGCCGGGTATTTCGGGTCCAGCGGCACATAGGCCGCGCCGCTCTTGAGCACCGCCAGCAGGCTGACGATCAACTGCGGGCCACGACGGGACGCGAGGCCCACGCGCTGACCGGGGCCGACGCCGCATTCCAGCAGGCGATGGGCCAGGCGGTTGGCGCGGGCGTTGAGTTGGGCATAGCTGAGGCGTTCGCTGCCAGCCTGCACCGCCAGTGCGTTCGGCGTGGCCTGGGCCTGGGCAGCGATGCGTTGATGGGCGCGCTGGTGAGGCTGGGTGGCTGCGGGCAATTGGCTGAGGGCAAGCACGTCGCGCTGGGCGCTGGCGTCGAGCAGACGCAGGTTGCCCAGGGGGCTTTGCGCGTCCGCGAGGAATTGCGCGAGCAGATACTGCAGGTTGTCGCTCAGGCGGATGACCTGGGCTTGGCTGAAGTGCGCCCGGTCGTAGCTGAATTCCAGGCGCAGGCTGTCACCCAGTTCGATGCCGAGGGTCAGCGGATAATGCGTGCGCTCATGGTTATGCAACGGCCCGAAGCTCAGCCCGGCCGGCGCACCCTGTTTCAAGGCTTCGGCCACCGGGAAGTTTTCGAACACCAGCAGGGTGTCGAACAGCGCGGCGCCTGGCTGGCCAGCCCAGCCCTGGATGTCGTAGAGCGGCACATGCTCGTGATCGCGCAGGCTGAGGTTCAGCGCTTGCAACTCGCCGAGCCAACTGATGGCCGATTGTGCCGGCGAGGCGGCGCTGATGATCGGCAAGGTGTTGATGAACAGGCCCAACTGCTGTTCGATCCCCGGCAACGGCGCGGAACGCCCGGCCACGGTGGCGCCGAACGCCACGCACGCCTGGCCGGTGTAGCGTTGCAGCAGCAGGCTCCAGGCCCCTTGCAGCACGGTGTTGAGGGTGACTTTGTATTGGCGGGCGAACTCACTGAGGGTGTGGGTGACCTCACGGCCCAGCACGACGTGATGGTCGGCAGTGCCTGCCGGCGCAACCGGCGTACGCAGCGCTTGGGCCAGCAAGGTCGGCGCCTGCAACGGCGCCAGCTGGGCTTTCCAGAACGCTTCGCCGTTGCCTTGCCGTTGCAGCCAGCCCAGGTAATCGCGAAATTGCCCGAGCGGTGCGGGCACGGCCTGGCCGGCGTAATGGGCGAGCACCTCGCCGAGCAACTGGGCGTTGCTCCAGCCATCCATGAGAATGTGGTGACTGGTGA
This sequence comes from Pseudomonas sp. R4-35-07, assembly GCF_003852235.1. Lineage (NCBI taxonomy): Bacteria > Pseudomonadati > Pseudomonadota > Gammaproteobacteria > Pseudomonadales > Pseudomonadaceae > Pseudomonas > Pseudomonas sp. R4-35-07. The sequence continues at coordinate 2,587,600 of NZ_CP027732.1, read as the reverse complement.
AAATCAGGTGCCAGGTCGCCCCCGTGCCGCGCACCAGCATCAGGCGAAACAGCGGCGCGGTATCGAGTGCGAAACCGCGTTCACGCTCGGCGTGGGCCAGCGCATCCAGATCGGCACTCGGGTCTTCAATCACCTGCAGCTGCAGGTCGACCTGGCGCCGGATCACTTGATGGGCGCTGTCCAGGCCCAGCCAATGGAAGCTGCTGCGCAGGATGTCGTGACGGTCCAGCGCGGCCTGCCAGGCGCGCCCGAACGCCAGCAGATCGAGGCCGTCGATGTCGACGCACAACTGGTTGATATAGGCCTGGGCCTCCGGCGCCAGCAGGGTGTGGAACAGCATGCCCTGCTGCATCGGCGACAGCGGGTACAGGTCGGCGATGGCCGGCCCGGCCACCGGCAATCCATCCAGTTGCGCCTGAGTGACCTGTGCCAGGGGGAAATCCGATGGCGTGACCTGCCCGGCCGGTGTGGCACAGCAATGGGCAATCACGGCCTTGAGCTCACAGGCGAAGTCGTCCGCCAGGCGCTGGATGGTCGCCGCCTCGTACATCTCGCGACTGAAGCCCCACTGCAGCGCCAATTCACCGCCATACACCTGCCCTTCCACCGTCAGCCAATTGGCCAGCGGTGTCTCGAGGTCCTGGGCCTGGCCGCTGCCCTCGGCGGCCGGTACAAACAGTGCCGATTCATCGAACTGGCGATCGAACTGCCCCAGATAGTTGAAGGTAATGCGCGGCACGGCCAGGCCGGCCAGGGATTCGCGGGCTCCGGGCGCGCCGAGGTAGCGCAGCAGGCCATAGCCCAGACCCTTGTCGGGGACTGCACGCAGTTGTTCCTTGACCGCCTTGATCGCGCCGGCCAACTCGCCGTCCGCTTGCAGGCGCAGCGGAAACAGGCTGGTGAACCAGCCGACGGTGCGCGTCAGGTCGATGCCGTCGAACAGGTCTTCGCGGCCATGCCCTTCCAGCTGGATCAGCGCGGCGGGCTGAGCGCTCCAACGGCTGACCACGCGCGCCAGGGCGGTGAGCAACAGGTCATTGACCTGGGTGCGATAGGCCGCCGGCGCCTCTTGCAGCAACTGGCGCGTGTGCTCGGCGTCGAGGCGCGTTTCCAGCTTGACGCCCAGGCGATGCTGCAGGCCGCCTTCAGGATGATCACACGGCAACTCGGCATCGACCGATTGCGCCTGCCAGTACGCCAGTTGGTGCTCGAGAACGTGCGCCCGCTCCTGCAGCCGGTGCGCCCAGTGCTGATAGGCGCTGGTCTTTGCCGGCAACCGCTGCTCGCGATACGCCTGTTGCAGGTCTTCCAGCAGAATGCGCCAGGACACGCCATCCACCACCAGGTGATGCACCACCAGCAGCAACCGCTGGGTGCCGTCGGCCATCTCGACCAGGGCGGCGCGCAGCAACGGGCCGTGCTCCAGGTCAAGGCTGCGCTGGGCCTTTTCACACAGCGCGGCCAATTCGGCGTCGGTGTCGGCCTGGGCCTGCCACAGCAGCGATGCATCGACCGCAGCGGCGTGGTGCTGTTGCCACCCTTCAGCCTGCGCCACGAAGCGCAGGCGCAGGGCATCGTGATGCCGGACCACTTGCATCACGGCCGCGTCGAGCCGAGCGGGCTGCAGTGGTTCACGCGGGGTCAGCAGCAACGACTGGTTCCAATGGTGACGCGCCGGGATGGCCTGGGCGAAAAAGCCCTGCTGCACCGGCGTGAGGATGACCTCACCGCTGACCGGCCCCTGATCGACTTCGCTCAGTTCGTCGACGCCCGCCACCAGCGCCAGGCTGCGCACACTCTGGTACTGGAACAGGTCGCGCGGACTGAGGCGGATACCGGCCTGGCGGGCCCGGCTGACCACCTGAATGGAGATGATCGAATCGCCGCCCAGCGCGAAAAAGTTGTCGTCCAGGCCGACAGCCTGAATGCCCAGCACGTCGCTCCAGATCGCGGCCAGGGCTTGTTGCACGGTATTTTCCGGGGCAGCAAAGGCCTGCTGCGCCGTGGCGTCCGGCAGTGGCAGCGCCTTGCGGTCGAGCTTGCCGTTGGCGGTCACCGGCAGTTTGGCAAGCGTGATGAAGTGGCTTGGCACCATGTATTCCGGCAGGCTGCCAAGCAGCCAGGCCTTGAGGTCGGTCGGTGCGTCGCGTTCAAGCACCAGGTAAGCCACCAACTGCTTGCCGCCGTGTACCACTACCACCGCTTCGCGCACCGTTGGGTGCTGCATCAGGCGCGTTTCGATCTCACCCAGTTCGATGCGCAAGCCGCGCAGCTTGACCTGATGGTCGAGGCGGCCAAGGTATTCGATCACCCCGTCGCCGCGCTGGCGCACACGGTCACCGGTACGATACAGGCGCTCGCCGGCCACGAACGGGCTTGGCACAAAGCGCTCGGCCGTCAGCGCCGGGCGGCGATGGTAACTGCGCGCCAGGCCGGTGCCGCCGAGGTACAGCTCGCCCGAGACGCCAGCCGCAACCGGATTGAGCTGGGCATCCAGCACGTAGGTGCCGAGGTTGGCGATCGGCCGGCCGATGGGCACGCTGTCGGCGCCTTCGTCGATGCAGGTCCAGTGGGTGACGTCGATTGCTGCTTCGGTCGGGCCGTAAAGGTTGTACAAGGCCGTATTCGCCAGCTTGGCGAACACTTGGCGTTGCGCGTCCAACGGCAAGGCTTCGCCACTGCAGACAATGCGCGTGAGGCTGGCGCAGGCCTCCACGCCGGGCTCATGGATAAACGCCTGCAACATTGACGGCACAAAGTGCACGGTGGTGATGGCGTGCCGGCCGATGGTCTCGATCAGGCGGGCCGGTTCACGGTGTTCGCCCGGCGCGGCAACCACCAGGCGCGCGCCCGTCATCAGCGGCCAGAAAAACTCCCACACGGAAACGTCGAAGCTGAACGGGGTTTTCTGCAGCACCGCGTCACCGCCATCGAGCGCATAGGCCTGCTGCATCCAGCACAGGCGGTTGACCAGTGCGCGGTGGCTGTTACCGGCGCCCTTGGGTTTCCCGGTGGAACCCGAGGTGTAGATCACGTAGGCCAGGTTCAGCCCATGCAGGCTGACGTTCGGGGCTGCGGTGCTGTAGCCATCGAGCCAGTTCGCTGGCTGATCCAGGGCAATCACCTGGAGGCCTGCGGTCGGCAGCCGTGCCAGCAGGCTTTGCTGGCTGAGCAGCAGCCTGATGCCGCTGTCGTCGATCATGTACGCCAGGCGCTCCTCGGGGTATTCCGGGTCCAGCGGGACGTAGGCGCCGCCCGCCTTGAGAATTGCCAGCAGGCCCACGACCATTTCAATGGAACGCTCGACACAGATGCCCACCAGCACGTCCGGGCCGATGCCTTGTGCGCGCAATGCATGGGCCAACCGGTTGGCGCGCGCGTCAAGCTGGGCATACGTCAGGGTCAGCTCACCGAACACCAGCGCTGGCGCATCAGGCGTGCGTTGCGCCTGGTCTTCAATCAAGTGATGGATCGCGCGTTCGGTGGGGTACGGCGTGGCCGTGTGGTTCCGGGTCTTGACCAGCAGTTGTAGCTCGTCGGCGTCCAGCATCGGCAGCTCACCGATGCGCTGTTCAGCGTCCGCCACCATCGCCTGCAACAGGCGGGTCCAATGGCGCGCCATGCGCTGGATGGAGGTCGCGTCGAACAGGTCGTTGGCGTAGGTCAGCGCGGCATGCAAGGTGCCGGATTTTTCATAGGTGTCGAGGGTGAGGTCGAACTGGGTGGTGCGGCCTTGCCATTCCACCAGGGCCAGTTCCAGGCCGGAGGCGGTGCTGACAGAAGCGATATCCGCCACCACCGGTTGATGGTTGTACATCACCTGGAACAGCGGCGTATGGCTGAGGCTACGCTCGACGCTCAAGGCGTCGACCAAGCGTTCGAACGGCAATTCCTGATGGGCCTGGGCGCCCAGGGCGTGCTCCTTGATGCCTTGCAGCAGTTCGGTAATGCGGGTTTGGCCGGTCAGCTCGGTGCGCAGTACCTGGGTGTTGACGAAGAAGCCGATCAAGCCTTCGACTTCAGTGCGGTTGCGGTTGGCGATGGGCACGCCGACACGAATGTCGTCCTGCCCCGTATAACGATGCAGCAACACGTTGAAGGCACCGAGCAGCAGCATGAACAAGGTGACGTTGTGCTTTTGCGCGCACACGCGCAGTTGCGTGGCCAGCGCCGGGTCGATCTCGAAGGCATGGCGAGTGCCCTGGTAACTTGGCATGGCCGGGCGTGGACGGTCGGTCGGCAGCTCCAGAACCGGATGTTCATCGCCCAGGCGCGCCTGCCAATACGCCAACTGGCGCGCCTGTTCGCCGGCCTCCAGCCAGCGGCGCTGCCACAGGGCGTAGTCACTGTACTGGATCGCCAGCGCCGGCAATTGTGGCGCCTCGTTGCGCTCGTGGGCGTCATAGCAACGGATGAACTCGTCGATCAACACATTCATCGACCAACCGTCGGAGACGATGTGGTGCAAGGTCAGCAGCAGCACGTGCTCGTGTTCGTCGAGCCTGAGCAGCTGCACGCGCAGCAGCGGGCCATGCTCGAGGTCGAATGGCAGTAGCGACTGACGCGTCGCTGCCGCGTTGACCGCCTGCTCACGGTCAACGGGCGCCAGGGTGCTCAAGTCCAGGTGCTCGATGGCCAACGACGGCTCGATTGAAACCTGCGCCAGACGCTCATCCGCTTGACGCTGAAACACCGTGCGCAAGGTTTCGTGACGCGCCACCAGGCTGGCGAACGCTTGTTCCAGGGCGTCGAGGCTGAGCGCGCCTTTCAAGCGTACGGCGCCGGGCAGGTTGTAGGCGCCGCTGGCCGGATCCAACTGCCAGAGAAACCACATGCGTTGCTGCGCGTAGGACAGCGCCTGGCGATCCTCGGCCTCAACCCCCGCCGGAATCGGAAACCGGGAAAAATCCACGCCTTCTTTCTGCAAGGCCTGCAGGAACACTTGGCGTTTTTCCAGGGGCAACCCGATAAACCGGCGAGCAAGTTTCAAGGAGTCTTCAGCATTCATTTGTTGGAGTCCGGAGCAATAGGCAGGAAGCACAAAGGCACGTCGTCCCTATAAAACGAACCGCAGAGGGAAAAATTAGCGAGCAATGGGGGCCTGCAAGCGAGGTGTCATCACGGGTTACATCAATCTTGGGAAAGACGCATCAGACCGAGCTAGCATTGACGTACACCACTTTTTGCAACTAAATTTAGTTACACGCAGGGAACGCCGTGTCCAAAAATGAAAAGCTGCTCGCCAAACTGCTCAATGAGCACATGGCATTCACCTGGTCTGAACTCGTAACCCTGTTAAGTCGACTGGGTTACACCCAGATTGAAGAGGCTGGAAGCCGGGTCAAATTCGACATTGGCGACCCCAATGCAATGATCACCTTGCACAAGCCTTACCCCGGCAACGAACTGAAACACTACATTCGGCGCCAAATCATCGAACAATTGAAATCAGGAGAACTGATTCAGTGAACAACCAGCTGAAACACAAAGGCTACATCGGCTCCATCGAAGCCAGCCTCGAGGACAACTGCCTGTTCGGCAAAATCCTGTTCATCAAGGCCCTGGTGAGCTACGAAGGCAAAACCGTCGCAGAGTTGGACGCGGCCTTCCAAGAGGCGGTGGACGATTACCTCGCCACCTGCCAGTCGCTCGGGCAAACTCCTGAAAAGCCATGCAAGGGCTCGTTCAACGTACGCGTCGGCCATGACCTGCATCTGGCGGCAGCGTTGGCGGCGAACCGCAAGAAAGTGACGTTGAACGACCTGACACGCCAGGCGCTGGATGAGTTTCTACACCATCATTTCCCGCAGCCTTGCGCGGCGACTGGCTGACTGCCCAACCGCCGATACCCCAGCACCGCCGAACCCAACACGACCAGCCCCGCCGCCAGTGCCACCCAGAACCCGCTGGCGGCGCCAAAGTGGTCAATCATCCAGCCGGAGCTGGCGGCGCCGATGGCCACCCCGATGCTCAGGCCGGTGATCAGCCAGGTCATGCCTTCGGTGAGGCGGCTGGGTGGGACGACTTGCTCCACCAGCGCCATGGACACGATCAGGGTTGGGGCGAAGAACAGCCCGGAGATAAAGATCGCCACGGCCAGCCCCGGAATGTCGGTCACCAACAACAATGGCAACGTCGTCACCGCCGTGGCCACGCCGCAGTACAGAAACTGCCGGGGCAGCGGCGCCTTGAGCTTGAGCATGCCGAAGGCCAAGCCTGCCAGGCAGGAACCGATGGCGTAGACCGACAACACAATACTGGCTGCCGTCGGGTGGCCCGCCTGCTGGGCGAACGCGACACTGACCACATCCACCACACCGACGATCACACCCATGGCGAGCAACAGGGTCATAAGGATCAGCACCGACGGCGAGGCGATCAACCAGCGCCCCTGGTGGTCATGACGTGCATGCACCGGCGGTTCAGTAGCGCGTTGCAATACGAAAGTGGTCACACCCACCGCCAGCAATATGGCCGCCACCAAAGGCCCGGCCTCGGGGAACAGCACCACACTGAGGCCGACGGAAATGGGCGGGCCGATGATGAAGCACACTTCATCGAGCACCGACTCCAGGGCAAATGCGGTGTGCAGCTTGGGCTGGCCACGGTACAGCTCGGTCCAGCGCGCCCGCACCATCGCCGACATATTGGGCATGCAGCCGGCCAATGCGGCGAACAGGAACAACGTCCAGCCTGGCGCCCGCAAACGCGTGCACAGCAACACCATCAACAACGCGCCGCCACCGATCGACGCCGCAATGGGCAGCACCTTGCCCTGGCTGTAGCGGTCCACCAGGCGCGACACCTGCGGTGCGCAAAACGCGGTGGCCAACGCGAATACCGCCGCCACCGAACCCGCCAGGCCGTAACCGCCATGCACCTGCGAGAGCATAGTGATCAGGCCAATCCCGGTCATGGAGATCGGCATGCGTGCCAGCATGCCCGCCAGCACAAAAGCGCGAGCGCCTGGCACCTGGAACAGCTCGGCGTAAGGGTTAGCCATCGATAAAGCGCCTTCTCTGCTTGGGTGGGCAACCTTTTATCACAGCAGCCGCTTGATCTGCTTGTGCCGCCATACCAGGCGGTAATACGCGGTCTGCAGCACCAGCATCGCCAGGTAAGTCACCGGAAACGCCATCCACACGCCTTCGAGGCCAAAATGCGCATTGAACAGGTAGGCCACCGGCAATTCCACGCATAGCACACAGAAAATCGAGATGGCGACCGGTATCAACACCACACCGCTGGCGCGCATGATCCCGCCGATAACGGCCTGGAAACCGAACACCAGGATGCTCCACAACATGATGTGCAACAGGTGCTCAGCGTTGACGCGCGCGGCGGCGTCGGTGATGAACAGCCCCAGCAGCCAATGCGATAGCCCATAGCCGAGCACGATCAGGCCACCGGTAAGGGCGGTGTTGATCAACAGCCCGGTGCGCAGGATAGGCCCGATGCGCTCCAGGCGCCCGGCGCCAATCGCCTGGGCCCCCAGGATCGAGGCGGTGATAGCAATCGACAGCGCCGGAAACTGCACGTAGTTGACGATCTGCGTCACCGCGCCGTACGCCGCCGTCGCCTGGGAACCGTGGCCGTTGACCAGCGCCAGGATGACCAGTTCCGACAACGACAGCACCACCATCTGCAGGCCTGTCGGCAGGCCGATGCGCAGGACCTTGCCGAGGATCACCCGGTCCAGGCGCAAGGCGGCGAGCATGTCGCGATCCGGCGCCATCACCGAGTTTTTGTGGCGCAGGCGCAGGATCAGAAACAGCATTGCCAAGGCATTCCCCGCCAGCCCCGCGTACGCCGCACTCTGGATGCCCATGGGCGGCAGGCCGATCCAGCCGCGAATCAGCGCTGGCGTCAGCAGCAAACCCACCAGGGTCGACACCATCAAGGCCAACAACGGTGAAACGGTATCGCTGACGCCGCGCAGCAACTGGGTATAAAGAATGAATACCAGCAGCAGCGGCATGATCAGCATCATCACTTGGGCGTAGCCCACCGCATCGTCAAGCACATCGACAGGGGTTCCCAACGCCTGCAGCGCGGGGCGAGCCAACAGGCTGCCAAGCAGGGCGGCAACCAGGCCCACCAGCGCGCCGAGGGTCAGCGTGGCGCCGGTGATCACCTTGACCATTCCCGTCTCCCGGGCGCCCCAGGCCTGGCCGATCAACACCGAGGCGCCAGCCCCCAGGCCAATCACCAGAGCAATGAAGAAAAACACGATGGGGAACATGCCCGACACCGCCGCCAGCGCGTGGGTACCCAGCATCTGCCCGACATAGATACCGTTGAGCGTGCCGGAAAAGCTTTGCAGAAAGTTGGACAGCACCATCGGTGCCAGAAAAAACAGATAGACCTGCCACAGCGGTCGTTGTTGGATGACTTCCATGATGATTCGGGGCCCTGGGTCTCGGTGGTGTCGTCAATCGCTTGAGTCTATTGGCGCTGAACCGCGAATGCTACGCCGACATGACGATCCCACTGCACAAGCCTCAAGCACCGACGGCTGCTACCTGAGTCACCGGAAGCAGCCGTTGGCGCTCAGTCGATACTAGCCACCCGCAGCCACGGAGTAATTACCCACAGATGCGCTGGCGTCAGGCTTGGCGCGCTCTGGGGAGGACTCTTTCTTGATCATATGGTCGATGTTAACCATGTCGAAACGTTTATCTTCAGCGCCTGGCGTACCGTCTTCCCGAACGCCGATATCCAACTCGCGCAATAATCCCGGACGATTGAGCAACTCCAAGGCCACTTCGCGCGCTTGCGGGCTGAACGTTCGGTCGGACGGAATAAGACCCGCCGCCTCTTTCAACTCATTGACATTGACATAATCATCAGTCCCACCGGCGGTAAACTGCCTGAAATTATCTTTCACGGCCTGCAGAAGTTCGGCGTTGCTATTTGTGCGGTACTCACTCGCTGCATCGCCCAGATCCTGCCGGGCAATACTGCCGTCAAGTGTGCCAGTGCGGCCTTGATCAAGGGTCTTGAACAGTTGGCCCCGCTCCAGCAGCTCCTGCGCGATAGCGGCATCCGCCGCGCTGATAGGCCGACCATCCAGAGCGTATCCCGACGCTGCAGCACTCAGTGACGCGTCAGTGATCGTCCCCGTTGAGGGGTCTTGCAGGTTGCTGAAATGGGAGAGCACTTTGGCCGATAAGGCTTCGTTACTGTCATTCGCATACGGTCGCTGCCCTGTCGTCGTGGGGTTCCACTGCTGACTGACTGGCATCCCCGCATAGAACGGCTGCTGCGCCCCGAACGCTCGTGGTGCAGGTGGCGACGCGTCCCAGCCTTCCATGCCGCGCGGCCCATTGGAGAAAGGCCGTTCGCAGAACGCAGGAGCAAACTGCTGGTTGACTCTCTGTTGCTGCATCGCGCTGGTATAGCGCGCGCCAAACTCCCCTGTTGGCTGTTGCATCGCGCCGTTATAACCCGGTGACCGATAGCCACGTGCGCCTTGCTGAGCTAACTGGTTGATGGCTAGCTCTACATCCTCTTGGTTGATCAGCCCGTCTTCCTGCCCGCCGTTCTGAACGCCATCAAAGAGGCGTGGGAGGTCGCCCCTGCCCAATATATCCCTGGCAAGCAACGTCATCTGATCATGGTAACCACCGTCTACCAGTGGACGATTGGCAAAGTCAATAAGCGAGTCTCGCGTAACGAAAGCAGCTCCAGACGAGAAGTATTCAAAATTGCGTAGCAGCAACTCTGCGACTGCCGAATTGGAATAAATGCTGGTCATGTTGCTCGGCATGTTCGCAGTAGCCTTGCGCTCATAGTCGGCAGGGGTATATCCGAAGCTCTGTGCGGGTGGAGGCGAATAGAGCGGCTGGTTGAAGTTAGGATTCATTGCAACACCTCATGTCTTGGACGTAACAACTGCTTAACCAGGCCAGTAAGCCCTCGATTCAGCTACCTCTTGGTGGCAACCGAAAACAGTGCAGTTCCAAATAAACATGCAGTTACACGCAAGGAATTTACCGTCGCACGCAAAGTAAAAGCCTGTGCAACGATGCGAAAAAGAATGGCATTTGCGTAGGACCGATCTGAAAAGCCCCGCTCTCTCATATACGCTTTCGCATCAGAAATGGACTACCCACCAAAGGCCTGCGAAGGCCGGCGCAACGTCGGATCAAACGGATTGATCCGTGGCCCGATCGCCGCCGCCTCGCGCTTCAACAATTCCACCACCATCGGCAAACGGCTCGGCCCCAGGCGATCACTGATGGTCGCTACGCTCAACGCCGCCACCGCATGCCCGTCACGGTTGAGAATGGGCACCGCCAGCCCGGCCATGCCTTCGAGCACGCCCGTGTTGCGCGCGGCATACCCCAGGCTGCGCACATTCTCGACCTCCGAACGCAACAGCACCTCGTCGTACACATGGAAATCCTTGAGCCGTGGCAGGTTGTAGCGGATTACCGTTTCGCGCTCTTCCTCGGGCAGGAATGCCAGGATCGCCAGGCTGCCCTGCCCCACGCCTAGCGCCACGCGCCCACCGATATCGCCGGTGAAGGTACGGATCGGGTACGGGCCTTCGCTGCGGTCCAGGCAGATTGCGTCGAAGCCACTGCGGGCCAGCAGGAACAACGAATCGCCCAGCGACGCACTCAAGCGCAACAGGCTTGGCCGTACCAGGTCGCGCAGGTTGCCGGTTTTGCCGGCATTCGCCGCCAGGGCAAAGAACTCCAGGCTCAGGCGGTAGCGCTTGCTGCGCGCGTCCTGCTCGACCATGCCTTCGTCCATCAGGCTGCGCAGCAGGCGGTGGGTGGTCGGCTGCGAGAGGCCGACCTGCTGCGCAAGTTGGGTCACGCGCTCACCGCCTTCAGGCACTTCACCCAGGGTGCGCAACACCGCAAACAGGCGGGAGACGCCGCCTGACCCGACTTCCCTGGCAGCTTCATTCCGCTCAATGGAATTTTCCACGCTTAATCTCCAATTAAATTCTGATGAATGAATAAAACTGAAAATAATCATCCATTCAGTGAAATGCCGTCTTCCGTCCACTCTAGTCTTCGTCCTAATCTGCGTCCACAGGGGCGAAATGAACAACAACCGGCAGCCGACCGAAGATCGAGCGCCAACGCACCCGCAACGGTTCTTTCGCATCTGCCCAAAACAAAAAAAGCGCGTTTCGACGCGACTCAAACAGGTGGAACGCAGACATGGCATTTCTCCAACTCCGCGCCTTGAGCAAACGCTACGGCACCGTCGATGCGGTGGTCGCCACCGACCTTGCGGTGGAAAAAGGCGAATTCGTTTCCCTGCTCGGCCCCTCGGGTTGCGGCAAGACCACCACCCTGCAGATGATTGCCGGCTTCGTCGACGTGAGCGGCGGGCAGATCCTGCTCGACGGTCGCGACATCACCCATGCCAAGCCCGCCAGCCGGGGCCTGGGCGTAGTGTTCCAGAGCTATGCGCTGTTCCCGCACATGACGGTGCGCGACAACGTCGCCTTCGGCCTGAAGATGCGCAAGGTGCCCGCCGGCGAGATCGCCGCCAAGGTCAAGACCGTGCTGGAGCTGGTGCGCCTGGCCCCCCATGCCGAACGCTACCCCCGGGAGCTGTCCGGCGGCCAACGCCAGCGCGTGGCCTTGGCCCGAGCGCTGGTGATCGAGCCGCCGGTGCTGCTGCTGGATGAGCCGCTGTCCAACCTCGACGCCAACCTGCGCGAAGAAATGCAGTTCGAAATCCGCCGTATTCAATGCGCGGTGGGCATCACCACCTTGATGGTCACCCACGATCAGGCCGAGGCGCTATCGATCAGCGACCGCGTGGTGGTGATGCAGGCCGGGCGCGTGACCCAGATCGATGCGCCCTACCGGTTGTACGAGCACCCGCGCACACGGTTTATCTCGGACTTCGTCGGCAAGGCCAATCTGCTCGCCGGCGACTACGATGCCCTGGGCACCCCGCAAGTGCGCCATACAAGCGGCGCTGGCGCGCTGACTCTGAGCCTGCGCCCGGAGAAAATCCAACTGCTGGACGCGGGCTCGGGACGCTTGCAGGGCAAGGTGCTGGACCGTTACTTCTTCGGCAGCCAGTGGCTGTACCGGGTCCATACCGACCTCGGCGAAATCACCGTAGTACGCAGCAACGACGGCAGCGCGCCGCTGGGCAACGGCGCGGCAGTGGGCCTGGATTGGCAGGCGGATCTGTTGCGGGTCTTGGCGCCGGACGAGGTGCAGCCATGAGCCGGGGCTACTTGCTGTCCCTGCCGGCGCTGGTGCTGTTTGCCGGGCTGTTGGTGCTGCCGCTGGGCCTGACGCTGGTGCTGTCGTTCAACGTGTTCGATTACCAGGTAGGCGTGAAGGCCGATGAGTGGACCTTCGCCCATTACCTGTCGTTGTTCAGTGATGCCTACTTCTACGAGATCTTCTGGCGCACCTTCTGGATCAGTGCGCTGGTCACCCTGTTGTGCGTGGTGATCGGTGTACCGGAGGCCTATATCCTCAGCCGCATGGACACGCCATGGCGCTCGATTTTCCTGATCCTGATCCTCACGCCGTTGCTGATTTCGGTGGTGGTGCGCGCCTTTGGCTGGAGCCTGCTGCTCGGCGCCGACGGGCTGGTCAACCAAGTGATCCAGATGCTCGGCGGCCGCCCGGTGAAGCTGCTGTACACACCGTTCGCGGTGATCATCGCGCTGGTGCATGTGATGCTGCCGTTCATGATCATCCCGGTCTGGACCTCCTTGCAGAAGCTCGACCCGTCGGCTGAACAGGCCGCATTGTCGCTGGGTGCCAGCCAGGCCACCGTGATGCGCAAGATCGTCTTGCCCCAAGTGATGCCCGGCGTGCTGTCCGGCACCCTGATTGTGTTCGGCCTGGCCGCCAGTTCGTTCGCCATCCCCGGCCTGCTCGGCGGGCGCCGCCTGAAAATGGTCGCCACGGTGGTGTACGACCAATACCTCTCGGAACTCAACTGGCCCATGGGCGCGACCATCGCCGTGGTGCTGCTGTTGGTCAATCTGCTGATCATGCTGAGCTGGAACCGCATGGTCGAAGGCCGCTACAAAAAGTCCCTGGGGGTTTGAGCGCATGTCTAGAAACGGTCCTTTGGCCCTCAGTTTCCACGCCCTGGTGGTGGTGTTCATGCTGGCACCACTGGTGGTGGTGTGCCTGGTGGCCTTCACCCCGGAAAACACCTTGAGCCTGCCCACGTCGGGCTTCTCCCTGCGCTGGTTTCGCGCGGTGTTCGAGCGCGCCGACTTTATCCAGGCGTTCTATAACAGCCTGATCCTGGCGTTTACCGCCGCGACGCTGGCCACGCTGATTGCGGTGCCGGCGGCTTTGGCGATCAGCCGTTATGCGTTTCCAGGACGGGATTTTTTCAGTGCGCTGTTTCTGTCGCCGATCATCATCCCGCACCTGGTCCTGGGCGTCGCCATGTTGCGCCTGTTTGCGCTGATGGGCGTGAATGGCAGCTTCACCTGGCTGATGCTCGCCCATGTGGTGATCATCACGCCCTATGTGCTGCGCCTGGTGCTGGCGGCCGCCATCGGTATCGACCGCAGTGCCGAACAGGCCGCAGAATCCCTCGGTGCCGGCCGCTTTACGCTGTTTCGCCAGATCACGCTGCCGATGATTCTGCCGGGCGTGGCCGGTGGCTGGCTATTGGCGTTCATCAACAGTTTCGATGAGGTGACCCTGTCGATATTCGTCAGCTCACCGGCCACGCAAACCCTGCCGGTGCGCATGTACGTGTACGCCACCGAGTCCATCGACCCGATGATGGCGGCGGTCTCGGCGCTGGTGATCGCGCTGACGGCGGCAACCATGATTCTGCTCGACCGGGTGTACGGCCTGGACCGCGTGCTGGTGGGGAAACACTGATGGCCCTGTTCAAGCGACTCGCTGAAACCCAGCGCCCTGCCCTGGCATTCACCTTGGACGGCCAACCGGCCGCAGGCCTGCTCGGCGACACCCTGCTGACGGCAATTCTGACCTGCGCCGAGCATCTGCGCGGCAGCGATTTCAGCGCGGAGCGCCGTGCCGGTTTCTGCCTGATGGGCGCCTGCCAGGACTGCTGGGTGCGCCTTGCAGACGGGCGCCGCGTACGCGCCTGTTCGACGTTACTGGAAGAGGGCCAGGCGATCAGCCGTGAACCGGGGCGCCACACATGAAACCGATTGTGATTGTGGGCGCAGGCCCGGCCGGCATCACGGCGGCGCGAACCTTGCTCGACCATGGCATCAAGCCGTGCCTGATCGATGAAAGCCTGCGCGGCGGCGGGCAGGTCTATCGGCGCCAACCGGTGAGCTTCCAACGCTCGGCCAAGCAGCTCTACGGTTTTGAAGCGGGCAAGGCCCAGGCCGTGCATCGCACCTTGGACGAGCTGGCACCGCTGATCGACTATCGCCCCGACACCCTGGTGTGGAATGCCGAAGACACATGCCTGGACACGCTCACAGAGGGCCGTGCCGAGCGCGTCGAGTACTCGCGGGTCATCGTCGCCACCGGGGCCACCGACCGTATCCTGCCGGTGCCAGGCTGGACCTTGCCCGGCGTCTACAGCCTGGGCGCCGCACAGATTGCATTGAAATATCAGGGCTGCGCCATTGGCGAGCGCGTCGCGTTCTGTGGTTCGGGGCCCTTGCTGTATTTAGTGGCTTACCAATATGCCAAGGCCGGCGCCCAGGTTGTGGCGGTTCTCGACAGCGCGCCGTTCAGCGCCCAATGCCGTGCGCTGCCGGCCCTGCTCGGGCAGCCGCTGACCCTGGCCAAGGGCATGTATTACCGCGCCTGGCTGACCGCCCACGGGGTTGCCGTGCATCAGGGCGCAACCCTGCGGCAGATCGACGGTGAACAGCGGGTCAGCGGTATTCGCTGGGGCGAACAGCGCCTGGCGTGCGACGCCGTGGCCTTCGCCCACGCGCTGCGCAGTGAGACGCAACTGGCAGACCTGCTCGGTTGCGCGTTTGCCTGGAACCGCCTGAACCGGGCCTGGTTGCCGCGCCGCGACAGCGCCGGGCGCAGCAGCGTGGCGCAGGTTTACCTGGCGGGCGACGGTGCCGGCATCATGGGCGCCGACGCGGCGCAATTGGCCGGTGAGCGTGCAGCGCTGGCCGTACTGGAAGATATCGGCAAGGGGGTCGATCAGCGTCGCATCACCCAGTTGGAACAGCAACTGGCGCGCATCCAGCGCTTTCGCCAGGGCCTGGAAACCGCGTTTCCCTTCCCTGAACAATGGGCCGCGCAGGCATCGGATGCGTTGACCCTGTGCCGCTGCGAAGAAGTCAGTGTGGGCGAGGTGCGCGCTGTGGTGGATGAAGGCCACTGGGAGATCAACCGGGTCAAGGCCCATTGCCGCGTCGGCATGGGCCGCTGCCAGGGGCGCATGTGCGGGCTGGCGGCGGCGGAGATCGTCGCCGAGCGCAGCGGGCGGAGCATTGAACAGGTCGGGCGCCTGCGTGCCCAGGCGCCGATCAAGCCGCTGCCGTTCGGCGTGCAGGTGCAGCCGTGATCGACGTTATTGTGTTGGGCGGCGGGATTGTTGGCGCGTCAGCGGCCTTGATGCTTGCGCGCCAGGGTCAGCGGGTGGCGCTGGTCGAGCGCGACTTTTGCGGCTCGCATTCCAGCGGCGTGAATTACGGTGGGGTGCGGCGCCAAGGACGGCCCTTGCATCAGTTACCGCTGTCACAGCGCGCCCATCAGCTGTGGGCCGACCTGCCTGGATTGATCGGCATCGACGGCGAATACGTGCGCTCCGGACACCTGAAACTGGCGCGCAGTCATGGGGATTTTGCCGCGCTTGAAGCCTATGCCGCGCACACCCGTGGCTTTGGCCTGAACCTGCAATTGCTCGATTACACCCAGTTGCGCGAGCGCTTCCCGTGGGTGGGCGATATCGCAGTGGGCGCCTCGCTCTGCCCCGACGACGGCCACGCCAATCCGCGCCTGGTATCGCCGGCCTTCGCCCGAGCGGCGCAACGCAGTGGCGCCTGCGTTTATGAGCAGGCAGAAGTGAGCCGCATCGACCATGACGGCCAGCGCTTCCAGGTGCATTGCGCCAATGGCCTTCACCTGCAGGCGCCATGGCTGCTCAACTGCGCAGGTGCGTGGGCCGGCAGCGTCGCCGCGCAATTTGGCGAACCGGTGCCGATGATCTCGGCACACCCGGCGATGTTAGTGACCGAGCCGTTGCCGAGGGTGATGAACGTGAGCACCGGCGTCGAAGGCGGCGGCATCTATGCGCGGCAAGTGGCGCGCGGCAACTGCATCCTCGGCGGTGGTCGCGGCTTCGCCCTTGGCCCGCAGCAGGCCCGGCCCGGCCACGCAGCGGTGCTGGAGATCCTGCGCAATGCGGGTGAGCTGTACCCATTCCTGCGGGGGGCCCAGGCCATCCGTACCTGGAGCGGCACCGAAGGTTATCTACCCGATCATGAACCGGTGATCGGCCCCAGCAGCACCCAACCCGGCCTGCTCCACGGTTTCGGTTTTGCCGGCGCCGGGTTCCAGCTCGGCCCTGCGGTCGGTGAAGCCCTGGCAGAGATCGTCTGCTCGGGTGCCAGCCGCCAGCCCATTGAAGCGTTTTCCATCCGTCGTTTCCAAGCCTGAGAGGAAAAAATCCCATGAACCCACGTACCGCGCTGTCCTGCTTGTCCCTCGCCTTGCTCGCGTCCAATGCCCATGCCGCGTCCACGCTGTACCTGGGCATGAACGGCGGCACCATGGAACGGGTCTACGCCGATAAAGTGCTGCCTGCCTTCGAAAAGGCCAACGACGTCAAAGTGGTGATTGTGCCGGGCACCTCGTCGGACATTCTTGCCAAGGTGCAGGCCAACAAGGACAACCCGCAGATGCATGTGATGTTCCTCGACGACGGCATCATGTACCGCGCCATCTCCATGGGCCTGTGCGACAAACTGGCGCCCAGCCCGACCCTGGAGCAGATCCCGGCCAAGGCAAAAATCAAGGACCAGGCCGTGGCCGTGACCCTCGGCGTTACAGGCCTTGGCTACAACGCCAAAATGTTCAAGGAAAACGGCTGGGCCGCGCCCACCTCCTGGATGGACCTGGCCGACCCGCGCTTCAAGGAAAAAGTGGTGTTCCAGTCTCTGGCATCCTCCACCTTCGGCTTGCACGCTTTCCTGATGTTCAACCGTATCCAGGGCGGCAGCGAGGCCGACGTGGAGCCAGGCTTCAAGGCGTGGCCGAAGACCGTCGGCCCCAACGTGCTGGAATACATCGCCAGTTCGGCAAAAATCTCCGAAATGGTGCAAACCGACGAAGCGGCGATCTTCCCCCTGACGCCGACCCAGGTTGCCACCCAGAAGCTGCTCGGCGTGCCCATGGAATACGCGCAACCCAAGGAAGGCGCAGTGGTGCTGAACGTGGCCGAATGCGTGATTGCGCGCAATGACCAGCCGGAACTGGCGCAGAAGCTCGCGGCGTTCCTGCTCAGCGCCCAAGCCCAGGCGCCAGCACTGGAAGACGGTGACCAGATCCCGTCAAACCCGACCACGCCGACCACCGACAAGACCCGCGCACGGGTCGAGGCGATGCAGGGTTACCTGCAGACGGCGATTTCGATCGATTGGGACCAGGTCAACCAGGCACGTCCGGAGTGGAACGCGCGATGGAGTCGATCAATCGAGCGTTGATCACAACGGCACGAAAGGTAGCGCGCGTTTGTGCGCTGTCTTGCTGTAGGCCGCCTCGACTAATCCCCTCACCCGCTCACTCACCGGCTCGCCCATCAGGTACGCATCGATTTCTTCATACGAACAGCCGTAGGCGTCCTCATCCAGTTTCCCCGGTGCCAGTTCTTCAAGGTCTGCGGTGGGCGGCTTGTACGCCAGGTTCGTTGGAGCGCCGAGGGCCGTGCCCAGCAGGCGCACCTGGGTTTTGGTCAGGCCGAACAGCGGCGCCAGGTCGCAGGCGCCGTCGCCGAATTTGGTGAAAAAGCCCATCAGCGCTTCGGCCGCCTGGTCGGTGCCGACCACCAGACCATTGTGCAGGTTGGCGACCGCGTATTGCGCGATCATGCGCGCACGGGCCTTGACGTTGCCCTTGATGAAATCGAGTTGGGCGGCGCTGGCCTCGGCAGCGGCCAGGCTGGCCATCAGGCCGTCGACACTGGCCGCGATGTCGAGGGTGTCGATATGGTCCGGCAGGATAAAGTCCAGGGAAGCCTGGGCATCGTGTTCGTCGCCCTGGGTCTTATAGGGCAGACGCATGGCGATAAAGCGCGCGGCGTAGTCTTCTTCGCGCAGTTGCTGCGCCGCCAGCTGGCACAGGCGGCCGGCGACCAGTGAGTCGACACCGCCGCTGATGCCCAGCACCAGCGCCTTGCAGCCTGAATCGCGCAAGGTGGTCTTGATGAAGTCGATACGCCGTTGAATCTCCTCGGGCTCGCCACCTTTGCCCAGCGAGCGGTTGACGTTCAGTTCACGCGCGATCCGTTCTTGAGTTTGCATGTCATTCCTCCACGCTACCAACGTTGAATACTTGTGCCGCGTACTGCAAAAACGACGGGTCTTCGCAGACGTTCTTGACCGGGTCATCGGAGAATTTCACCACCGGCTCACCGTGTACCCGCACCAGCTTCATGACGATACTCAGCGGCTCGACGCCGTCCACATCACAGGCCAGGCTGGTGCCCATGCCGAAGCCGAACCGCGCCTTGCCACGGATGTGTCGCAGGATCGGCAGGCATTTTTCGAAATTCAGACCATCGGAGAACATAAGGTCTTTGGTCATGGGGTCGATGCCGAGTTCCTTATATCTGGCCAGGACTTTGTCGGCCCAGGCGATGGGGTCACCCGAGTCCTGGCGCAGGCCGTCGTAGAGCTTGGCGAAGTACAGGTCGAAATCCTTGAGGAAGAAATCGGTGCTGATGCAGTCGGTCAGGGCCATACCGAGACGGCCACGGTACTCGCGCACCCAGTTCTCCAGGGCGGCGTTCTGGCTTTCGCGCAGACGGCCCAGTTGCTGATGCACCATCAGCCATTGGTGGGCCATGGTGCCAATCAGTGGCAAGTTGAATTCGTAGGCCAGGTGCGCATTGCTGGTGCCAAGGAACTGGCCGGGAAAGTCGCGGCGCATGATGTCGACGACTTCGCGCTGGGCCTTGAATGACAGGCGCCGGCGGGTGGAGAAGTCGGAAACGCGCAGGTCGGCAAGTTCTTCACGGCTGAGATTCTTCTCCAGCCAGTCGAACTTCTGATACAGCTTGCGGGTGACATCTTCGAGGGTCACGTCAGGGTATTTGTCGCGGTTGCGCAGTTCGCTGACCAGCGCCAGGACCGGTTGCTCGAACATGATGCAATGCAGCATCGGGCCGATCACGCGGATGTTCAGTTGGCCGTCTACTTCACTGACGTGGATATAGCGCAGGTCGAAGCGAAACAGGCCGAGGAAGCGCTCGTAATCCGGCGTGAGGTATTCGCGAAAACGCGGGTTGAACAGGAAGCGCAGCTCGCCTTCGCGCATCTGCAGGCCGGCAAGCTTTTCCAGTTCGGTTCGCAACGCCGGGATCAGGTGGCCGAGCTTTTCCCTGGAGCGGACGATGAAGTTGTATTCCACGTCTACGTTGGGATGCTGGTGCAGCACCGCCTGCATCATGGTGAAGGTGTAGTAATCGGTGTCGAGCAAGCCCTGGATGACCGGGGGTTTATCGTCATACGCGCTTTCCATGGTGAGTCTCCTTAACGCGTGGCCATCGCGGCCAGTTCTTCGCGGGTACTGCTGATGACAGCACCGGCCTCAAGCAACGCATTGACGGCCTGAACCCCGCCCGCCTCAGTGATGCTCCGACACGCCGGCAGGTGCAGCACCACTTGCAGCCCGGCCTTGAGCAGTTGCAAGGCGGTGGTCTTGACGCAGTAGTCCAGGGCCAGGCCACCAACGATGACGCGCACGACACCGTGGGCCTTGAGGTATTCGATGACGCCCGTCGACAACTTGTCGTGCAGGTCGTGGTAGCACGCGCCGTAAGGGTGCAGGTCGGGTTCGACACCCTTCCAGATGAAGTAGTCGTAGTCATACGGGGTGGGCAACTCATCCAGCAAGGTGAAGCCCTCGGTACCGGGTACACAGTGGCTGACCCAGGTGACATCGGCGTGAACGAGACCCGTGGGTTGCAGCATCTGACTGTGCTGCGCGACCACCCAGGGCGCGTGTGGGGTGTGAGCGTCCTTGCTGCCGACGCGATGCCCGGCAAGGCTGGCCATGTAGTTGAGCTCGGCGCCGATCAGATCTCCGCCGACGACGGGCAACTCGTCCGGACACAGCGGCGTGAAACTCTTCTGGGCGTCGACATCGAATGAAGCGATGGCAGTTTTGGCGAGGGTCATGGTGATTCTCCGGTGGCCTGGAAACAAAAGTACATGTCATGTACTTTCATTGCAAGAAACATTTATTTACCAGTACTTCAGCAAGTACATGACATAGCGGTTCGATCCGTTAGACTGTGCCACACTGCCGTTCAGAAGGACTTCACATGCCACTTAGTGCCTACCTCCACACCGTCGACCTGTGCGCAGTGTTTTACTGCCGCGCCTCGGGCGAACTCAAACTGCTGCTGAACAAACGTGACGCCGAGCCCTTCGCCGGGCATTGGGCGCTGCCGGGTGTGGTGGTCAATGGCGGCGTGCAGGATCTGAGCCTCAAGGATGCCGTGGAACGGTTGCGCGCCAGTGACAAAGTCGGCCTGGAGCTGGCCTGGAGCGAGCAGGTTGGCACGGTAGGCGATGCGTTTCGCGACCCGCGCTGCTGGTCGTCGTCCACTTACTACCTGGCGATTGTGGCGGACGAGGTAACGCTGAGTGAACATCAGGCCTGGTTTTCCCTCAACGCGGTGGCGGACGGCAGCATCAAGCTGCCCTTCGATCACAACCTGATCGTCGCGGCGGTGCAGGAACGAGTGTTGTCCAAAGCGCTGTACAGCAGCTTGCCGCTGATGTTTCTGGGCAAGGAGTTCAGTGCGCCGCAAGCGACCGCGATCTTTTCCCTGGTACTGGCGCGGCCGGTGCTCAAGACCAGCGTGCGCCAGCGCTTGTTGAAGCTGACGCAGGCGGGATATTTGCGTGAGACGGGGCGCAAGAAGCAGGGTGAAGGCGGCAGGCCACAGGCGACGCTGGAGATGTTGAAGCCAGGAGAGATTTACTTCTTCGACCGCAGTTTTGCCGAGTGACCGGACATGGAGATCCACGGGTGACCGATGGCTCTAGCTCATCCAATTGCCACCATCGACGTTGTAAGTCTGTGCAACCACATAGTCAGCCTCCTTCGAAGCCAGGAAGATCGCCATGCCGGTCAGGTCTTGCGCCGTGCCCATCCGCCCATAAGGCACCTCGTCGCCTACCCGCTTTTTCTTCTCGCCCGGCGCCAGGCCCTCATGCCTGGCGAACAGCGCATCCACCCCATCCCAGTGCTCACCGTCCACCACACCCGGGGCGATGGCATTGACGTTGATGCCCTGTTTGATCAGGTTCAGCCCCGCCGATTGCGTCAGGCTGATCACGGCCGCCTTGGTCGCGCAATACACCGCCACCAGCGCCTCGCCGCGCCGTCCGGCCTGGCTGGCCATGTTGATGATCTTGCCGCCGTGGCCCTGGCGAATCATCTGCCGCGCGGCGGCCTGCAGGGTAAACAGCGTACCGGCGACGTTGATTGAAAACAGCCGGTCATAGCTGTCGCGGGTGATGTCGACGATGGGCGCCAGGTCGAACAGCGCCGCGTTATTCACCAGTATATCCAGCTTGCCGGCATGGGCGACCACGGCGGCCATGGCCGCGTCGATGGAGGTTTGGTCGGTGACGTCCATCGCCACCGCATACGCCTGGGGGCCCAGTTCGGCCGCCGTCTGCTCGGCGCGCTGCAGGTTGATATCGGCAATGGCGACGGTGGCGCCTTCCTGGATATAGGCCTGGGCAAACGCGCGGCCAATCCCCCGCGCCGATCCGGTGATCAGCGCGCTCTTACCTTCAAGTCGTTTCATCGAGGTGTCCTGTGGAATTACTTCGGATAACCGGCACGCTTCATCTCGCGCTCAGTGGTGGTCTGCGCCTGCTGCAGCGCCTGGTCGACCGTCATGCCGCCGGTGAGCGCTGCCGAAAACAGTTTGCCGACGGAAGTGCCGATGGCCTGGAATTCGGGAATCGTCACGTACTGGATGCCCACGTACGGCACCGGTTTGGCCGAGGGGTGCGCCGGGTCGGCGTGCTTCATCATCTGCAGCGTGACCTGGGCAAACGGCGCCGCGTTCAGGTACGCCTCGCTGTAGGTCGATTGCCGCGTGCCTGGCGGTACGTTGGTGATGCCTTCTTTTTCAGCGACCAGCTGGATGTAATCCTTGGACGTCGCCCAACGGATAAAAGCCTTGGCAGCGTCTTTGTGGTTGGAGGTGGCCGGGATGGCCAGCGACCAGGCGTAGAGCCAGGAAGAGCCCTTATCGGTGACCTCGGTGGGCGCCGCAGCGAAGCCTACGCTATCGGCGACTTTGCTTTGGCCGGTGTCAGTGGTGAAGGAGCCGGCGACGCTGGCATCGACCCAGATCGCACACTTGCCGCTGTTGAACAACGCCAGGGTTTCGTTGAAGCCATTGCTCGACACGCCCGGCGGGCCGTATTGCTTGAGGCTGTTGACGTAGAAATTGGCCGCAGCCGTCCACTCGGGGCTGGTCAGTTCGGGCTGCCATTGCTCATCGAACCAGCGCGCGCCGAACGCATTGGCCATGGTGCTCAGCAACGCAACGTTCTCGCCCCAGCCCGCCTTGCCGCGCAGGCACAGGCCATATTGATCTTTGTCCCTTACGGTCAGCTTGGCGGCGAATTCGCCGAGCTGGGTCCAGGTTGGATTCGCGGGCATGCTCAGGCCGGCTTGCTTGAACAGGTCGGTGCGGTAATAGGTCACGGTGCTTTCGCCGTAGAACGGCAAGGCGTAGAGCGTGCCATTCACCGACAGGCCCTGGCGCACCGAGGGGAAGATGTCCTCGACATCGTAGTCGGCCGGCAGGTCGGTCAGTGGCTCCAGCCAATGTTTGGCGCCCCACAGCGGGGTTTCGTAGGTGCCGATGGTCAGCACGTCAAACTGCCCGCCCTGGGTGGCGATATCGGTGGTAAGGCGCTGGCGCAGGACGTTTTCTTCGAGCACCACCCAATTGAGCTGGATGTCCGGATGCTGCGCCTGGAACACCTTGGACAGGCGCTGCATGCGGATCATGTCGCTGTTGTTGACCGTGGCGATGGTCAGGGTGTCGGCGGCCTGGCTGGGCAGGCTCATGGCCAGGCCGGAGAGCAGCAACAGCGTTTGGGCAAGCGTGGCTTTGCGGGTTGATAGCATGGCGGTGTCCACCGGTTGTTTTTGTTGTTGAGCGCCGATTACAGCAGCTTGGGCCGGTTTCTCACAAACCCCTGGCGGATGCCCGACCGGTACTTTTTTAACCGGTGTCCCAGGCGCAAAAAAGTATCAGTGTGGGGCGGCGCCGGGGGTAGCGCCAGGCCTGCCGAGGCGGGTATTTTGGCGGGTACCCAACGCACAAGAGGCAGCCGCATGCCCATCCGCGCCCCGCTGTTCGAGCACCGTCCTGCCGAACTGGAAGTGATCCTGCCCGAACCGGAGCACTGCTTTCGCTGGTTCGAACACGACTATCCGATTGAGCTGGCGCGCTGGAACCATCATCCTGAGTTCGAAATCCACCTGATTCGCCACGGCAGCGGCAAGCTGGTGGCGGGCGACTATATCGGTGCATTCAGTGCCGGGCATGTCGCCTTGATCGGCCCCGACCTGCCCCACGACTGGATTGGCGACGTGGCACCCGGCGAGTGCCTGAGCGGTCGCGACGTGGTGCTGCAGTTCGACGGCGCCGCCCTCCTCGCCTTGCGCAAGGCACTGCCGGAACTCGGCGATCTGCAGCCGCTGTTCGAACACGCGCGACGCGGCCTTGAGTTCACCGGCGAAACAGCGGTGCACGCGGCACGGTTGATGGAAGCCATCGGCAGCGCCCAGGGCCTGCAACGGCTGATCCTGTTCCTGCAACTGCTGGACACCCTCAAGAACGCCCCGCCCCGCCAGTTCAAGGTGCTGGCCAGCCCGCGCTACGCGCCGACCCTGGACCCGCGCAGTGCCGAACGCATCAACAAGGCCTTCGCCTACCTGATGCGTGAACTCGGCGGCGAGGTGCGCCTGTCAGACATCGCCCGGCAACTGGACATGAGCGAACCGGGTTTCTCGCGTTTCTTCAAACGCACGACCGGCCATGGCTTTATCGAGCTGATGCGCAAATTCCGCGTGCAGCGCGCCTGCCGGTTATTGCTGCAAAGCGATATGTCAGTGGCGGATATTTGCTTCGAAGTCGGCTACGCGAACCTGTCCAATTTCAACCGGCACTTTCGCATCGAGATGAACCAGACACCGAGTGAGTATCGGCGCGAGACCGGCAATCATCTGGAAAAAATGACACCCAGTCATTTCTGACCATAAAGACGACTAATCAGGCTTTTTTGCAGGCCTTTCAGACGATTGAGCAAAGTTGGTACAGCCTGTGCAAACGTTTGCGGAACGAACTTGGCCACCAGGTTCACTCCACCCGTGCAATCGGGTTCAAACCGCGTACGAATAGGGATTTTCAATGCACCCCACCTCAACGCCTCGCGCTTGCTTTGGTGTTTCCTTGCTACTGGCCGCCGTTACGGGAGTACTCAGTGCACCCATTTTGGCGCAGGACAAACCCGCCGATGACTCAGCACAGGGCGAAACCCTCAGTCCCGAGGCCAACCCGCCGGCGAAAAAAGGCGCCTACCTGTCGGAATGGTTCAACCAGGACCTGACGCTGATCGGCAGCAAGGACATCAGCTTCGGCCCAAAACCGCAGGATGACGTTTACCTGGAGTACGAGTATTTCGGCCGCAAGGGGCCGTTCGAGCTGTACGGCTACATCGATGTGCCGAAGATCCTCGGCATCGGCAATAGCAATGACAAAGGCGCCTGGGACCATGGCTCGCCCGTGTTCATGGAGCATGAGCCGCGAATCTCCATCGACTACCTCGCTGGCCGCAGCCTGGCGATCGGACCGTTCAAGGAATGGTATGTGGCGTTCGACTGGATCTACGACCACGGCAGCAACAAGGAGAACCGCGCCAACACCCTGTACAGCGGCCTTGGCACCGATATCGACACCCACTCGCGGGTCAACCTGTCGGCGAACTTCTACGGGCGTTACCAGTGGGAAAACTACGGCGCCAGCAATGAATATTCCTGGGACGGCTACCGCGCGCAGATGAAATACATCGTGCCCATCGGCAAATTCGACAATGGCGCCTCGCTGACCTACATCGGCTTCACCAACTATGATTTCGGCTCGGACCTGCACAAGGACAACCCGGCGCGCACCGCCAATTCCCTGGTGGCCACCAACGTGTTGCTGTACTCGTTCACGCACCTGCGTTTCACCCTGGTCGGCCGTTACTTTCATAACGGCGGCAACTGGGAGGATGGCAGCGAGTTGAATTTCGGTGAAGGCAACTTCCGCGCCCGCTCAGACGGCTGGGGTTACTACGCCGGCGTGGGCTACCAATTCTGATCAAGGAGCTGCAGATGAATACCTTTACCCGCCTCTCGCTGGCCATGGGCCTTGCCCTGCTGCCCCACCTGGTGCTGGCAGACAACGCCGCGCCGATCAAACCCAAGGTCATGCTGATCACCATGTTCGCCCCCGAGGCGCAAACCTGGATCGACCGCCTGGAACTCAAGCAGCAAGTGCGCGTGCCGGGCCTGTCCGCCGAATACCCGGTGATTCGCTGCAACACCCAGGACGTGTGTCTGCTGGTCACTGGCATGGGCCAGACCAACGCCGCCGCCTCGACCCTGGCCCTGGCCTTGTCGCCCAAGTTCGACCTGCGCCAGAGTTATTTCCTGATCGCCGGGATTGCCGGTATCAGCCCCAAGCACGGCACCATTGGTACCGCCGCCTGGGCGCATTACCTGGTGGAATTCGGTACCCAGTGGGAGTTGGATTCACGGGATGCACCCAAGGAGTGGCCGACCGGTTATATCGGCATCAACACCAAGGGGCCCAATGAAAAACCGCCGCTGGACTACAAGACTGAAGTGTTCGAGCTCAACCCCAAACTGCAAGCCAAGGCATTCGCCTTGTCGCACAAGGTGGAGCTGACGGAAAGCAAGGAATCCGCCGCCTGGCGCAAGCACTACCCTGCCGCGCCGGCCAACCAGCCGCCGCAAGTCACCCGCTGCGACACCCTGGCCGGCAACACCTGGTTCTCCGGTACGCGCCTGAGCGAGCGCGCCGAAGTGTGGACCAAACTGCTCACGGACAACAAGGGCGAATACTGCACCACCCAACAGGAAGACAACTCCACCTACGAAGCGCTGCTGCGCGCCAGCCGTGAAGGCTTGGTGGATATCCAGCGCCTGGCCGTGGTGCGTGCCGGTTCCGATTTTGACCGCCCGTATCCGGGCTACAGCGAAGTGGAGAACCTGCTCAAGTACGCCGATCAAGGCGGTTTCGTACCGGCATTGGAGAATCTGTACCGCACGGGCAATCCGCTGGTACAGGCGATCCTGAACAACTGGTCGACCTGGGAAAAAGGCGTTCCAGAAGCCTGATGCAGAGCAAAATGTGGGAGGGGGCTTGCCCCCGATAGCGGTGTTTCAGCCACAGATGCAGTGACTGACATACCGCTATCGGGGGCAAGCCCCCTCCCACATTGGACGGTTCAGTTCGCGTTGGCAGCCGCTTTGGCGCATTCGCAGCCCGTCGCCGCAGCGCAGGGTTCACCGTGCGCATGATGCTCGGCGCAGCCCTGGCAGCAATAGCCCTTCCCGTGCTTCATGACCGCGTCGATGCCCAGTACGCATTTGCAGTGTGGGCAAGCACAGGTTTGATCCGGCATGGTCAGACTCCTTCTTCATGGTCGTCGCGGTGCAGCGAACGCCACACCTGAAACAGTGACCCGAGGCGCGGCGCCAAGGTTCAGCGCCGTCAGTCGGCCTGGCGCGTATTGCTGCGATACATGAACACCAGCGCCAGGGCCAGGCACAGCATCGCGACGATCCGGCTGCCGGACAGTTCGATCGCCGGGTTGCCCAGCCAGCCGAAATTGTCGATCAGCATGCCCATGCCTAATTGCCCCACAATCACCGCCACCGTGGCGACCGCCGTACCGACCACCGGCACCGCGCCGACCATTACCATCATGTACACCACGCCGAATAAAGCGCCGGTCAGTTGCCACTTCGGCACGTCCAACAAACTGACCGCCTGGGCGGGCTCGAAGAAAAATATCAACAGCGCGGTGGTTAGCGCACCGACCGCAAAGGTCAGCAGGCTGCTGCGCAATACCCCAACGGTCTGCCCCAAGCGACCGTTGATGGCCGCCTGCACGCTCAATACCGCACCTGCGGCGACCACCACGACCAACAACACAAACAGATTCATCGCCTTACCCTCGTGCAATCAGAACAAGTGCCGCCACAATCAACGCCAGGGCTATCCAGCGCTCTACATTGACCCGCTTGCGCGCCGTGCCGAACCAGCCGAAATGGTCGATCAGTACACTCTTGCCCACCTGCCCGGACAGGATCGCAATCATCGTCATTGCCACACCGATATGGGGCGTGGCCAGGGTCAGCACCACCACGTACATCGGTCCCAGGAAACCACCGATCAACTGCCAGCGCGGCAGTTGGGTGAAGGCCGGGCCCTTTTGTGGGCCGCTGAACAGCAACAACAAGAACAGGATCGCCGAGCCGACGCCAAAGATGCTCAACGTCGCCCATAAATGCCCGACCTGCACACCCAATGGCCCCAGCAAACCGGCCTCGACCGACAGCCCCATGCCCGCGAGAATAACCAACGGCAACAACAGCAGCCGGAGAACGTTTCGCTTTGGCCGGGATTGCGCCGTACCCTCGATAGAATGTGCCTGCATACATCACCTGCGCTTGAAGAAGAAAACAGGCGTGCATTATCCAGTGGCTTGCCTGTGCGATAAATGGCAGCATGCAGACAACACCTTTGCGCAAAACGCACAGCTTGGAGTCATGATGCAGGGTTTGAATGAACTGAGTTTCAAGGCGCTGCGCCTGTTCGTCGCCGTGCTGGACCAGGGCAGTTTTTCTGAGGTGGCACGCCGCGAAGGCCTGGCGCCCTCGTCCATTTCCCGGCAGATCCAGCTGATGGAACACGCCCTCGGTCAGCAGCTGCTGTACCGCCACACCCGTGCCGTGAGCCCGACCGAAGCCGGACGCCTGCTCGGGCGACACGCGCGGCTGATGCTGGAGCAGCTGGAAACAGCGAGCCAGGCCCTGCAGGAACAAGACAGCGAACCCAGCGGACTGGTGCGCATCAATGCGCCCATGGTATTCGGCCAACGTCATCTTTCGCCGTGGCTGGGGGAGCTGTGCCGGCGCTATCCGAAGCTGCAACTGGACATCCAGCAGACCGATACCTTCGTCGACCCGCTGCAGGACGGCACTGACCTGCTGTTTCGTATCGGCGTGCTCAATGACTCCAGCATGCAGGCGCGGATCTTCGCGCCGCAACGCTTTCGCCTCGCCGCCAGCCCCGCCTACCTGGCGCAGCACGGCACGCCGCGCCATCCCGACGAACTGGTCAACCACCAGTGCCTGGCCTATAAGGGCATAAAAGGCCAGGAGCGCTGGTTCTTCCGCCGCGACCACGACGACTGGAGCGCCTACAGCGTCAAGGGCCCGATCACCGGCAACCACGCTGACACCCTGACCCACGCCGCCGAGCAGGGCCTGGGGCTGGTGGTGTTTCCTTCCTGGCTGATCGGTGAAGGCCTGCGCGCCGGCACCTTGCAAGCGGTGCTGACCGATTACGAAGTGGCGACCACCCTGGAGCCCCAGCAGATCGCGGCGTTGTGGCCGGGTAGCCGCAGGCTGTCGCTGAAGGTGCGCACGGTGATCGATTATTTTGTGGAATGTTTTGGGACGGTGCCGTATTGGGATCGGTGAGTCAGAACACCCACTGCCCAATCAACCACGCATTCGCCCCACTGATCACTGCAAACAAAAACCACGCCAGCATCCGCGTCGGCAGCCGGTTGACGAACGGGCCCATCAGTTGTTTGTCGCCGGTCATGCGGATCAGCGGGTATAACGCGAAGGGCAACTGCAGGCTCAGCACCACCTGGCTCAAAATCAGCAGCTTGCCGATGGCGTCGTCGCCCATCAGCCACACGCCGAGGAACGCCGGGATCAGCGCCAGCCCACGGGTGATCAGGCGGCGCTGCCAGCAGGGGATGCGCAGGTTAAGGTAACCCTCCATGATCACCTGCCCGGCAATCGTACCGGTGAAGGTCGAACTCTGGCCCGAGGCCAGCAAGGCGATGCCGAACAGGATGCTGGCGAACGCACCGCCCACCAGCGGGTCGAGCAGATGATAGGCGTCCTGGATCTCCACCACGTCGGTATGGCCGGTCTTGTAGAACGCTGCGGCGGCCAGCACCAGGATGGCCGCATTGACCAACAGGGCCAAGGCCAGGGAGCCAATGGTGTCGATGCGTGCAAGCTTGACCGCGTCCTGTTTGCTGGCCAGGTCCTTGCCGATCAGGCGGGTCTGCACAATCGAGGTGTGCAGGTAGAGGTTATGCGGCATCACCGTCGCACCGAGGATGCCGATGGCCAGGTACAGCGGCGCGGCATCGCTGATGGCTGACAGCGAGGGCGTGAAGCCACTGAGCACGTCCGGCCAGTAAGGTTTGATCAGCACCAGTTCGATGAAGAAACACACGCCGATGGTCGCGACCAACGCCAGCATGATCGCTTCCAGCCGGCGGAAACCTCGGTTCTGCAGGGCCAGGATCAACAGCGTGTCGAAGGCGGTGATGACGATCCCGGTGGTCAGCGATACACCCAGCAGCAGGTGAAATGCCAGGGCGCAGCCGAGCACTTCGGCGAGGTCGGTGGCGATGATGGAAATTTCCGCCAACACCCATTGGGTGCGCGCGGAGCGCTTGCTGTAGCGCTCACGGCACAGTTGCGCCAGGTCTTTACCAGTGGCGATACCCAGCCGCGAGCACAGGCACTGCACCGCCATCCCCGCCAGGCTGGCCAGCAGCACCACGAATAACAGGCTATAGCCGTAGCGCGACCCGGCTTCGATGGCGGTCGCCCAGTTGCCGGGGTCCATGTAGCCGATGGAAATCAACAGGCCGGGGCCGGCGAACATCAGCGCACGTTTGAAGAACGACGCCTTGGGATCAACGACAACGGAGCCGGCCACTTCCGGCGGGCAGAAAGGGGCGGTAGCAATTTTCGGCAGGCTGAATTTCACGCGGGATCCCAGGCAAACACACAAGTCAGGGCGCCAGCTTAGCAGTCCGACGCAACGGTGCGCATCACCGTCTCCCGGGGCAGGTCAAATGCCTCAACCACCTGCACCACCAGGTCCAGCTCCTGATTCAGCGCCTCACGTTCCAGACGCTGGCGAATCACGCCGATCACCAACACCGCCAACGTAGTGATCGAATACGCTGGGCCGGAAAACGCCCGTACGCCGCTGACCAGCAACATCGCTGCCGCCAACGCCTGGCCCACCACCGGAATCGCCGTGGCGGCACCGCGGCGCAGCATAAACCCGGTGAGCCCCGCCAATGCCGTGCCGCTCAAGGCGGTAGTGGCCGTACGGCCCACGTCGAGACGCTTGAACACACCTTGCTCTTTTTGCATCGCGGCCTTGAGTTCGGCGTCGAACGCCTGTCGGTCGGCACCGCTGAGGTTGTCGTGATACTGCTTGAGGAGTTTTTCCGCGACCTGCGCTTCGATATCCGCCAGGGCCACGCTGGCCATTGCATCGTCGAACTTGATGCCCAAGCGTTGCGCCACCGCTTCGGCGATCTGGCGATAAGCCACGCCGTGGCCACGGGCCAGGTTCATGAAACTGTCGCCGCCCATGCGCTGCAACTCGATGGCGAGCTTGCGCGGCTCGCGTACGCTGGCATCAATCGAAGCACTGCGCTTTTGCGCCATCAGTTCGGCGAGAAACTTCAGCTCATCCGGGCGCGCCTGCATCAGCATCGGAAACAGATCGAGATCTTCTTCGGCAAAACGCGCTTCACTGCTGCGCAGGTCGGCGCGGATCAGGCCACGGCGTTCCTGCAGCAGGTCGGTGTACTGCACCACCGTGCGCAACTGCGGCCAGTAGGCGGCATGGTCGAAGCTGGCCAGATGCACGTTGGTGACCTTGGCCTTGAGCGCGGGCGTTACCGCAATCGCATAGCGGCCGATGCAACGCTCGGTATCCGGCTTCATCGCCAGTGCCCAGTCCTTGCTCGAGTAGCAATTGATCAGCCGCCCCTTGAGCGGTGCCGACACCGCCTCCCAAGGGCTCGACGTACAGATTGCCCCGCCCATCAGCAGCACGTTATTCAATGGCAGTTCATGGGCGGTTTCAGGGCTGGCCAGCACACTCTTGACCAGGATCCGGGCGCCAAGGGAATGGCCGATCAGGTTGATCTGCCGCACCTGGAGCGATTCGGCGTGCAGGTAGCTCGCCAGCTCGGGCAACAAGGTCCTGGCCACTTCATCGACCCGCGCCTCGACGCTTTTGTAATGGTCGAGAAAATACGCGATCGCCTTGCCCACACCCACGGTCGCCGCGCCCAGGCCACCGCCGCCTAGCATCGAGGCGATTACCTCCTTGAACGGGGCAAACAGGTTTTCCAGGAAGTGCCCCGCCGGCCAGAACAACATCAGGTTGGTCGAGCCTTCAATGCCGGCCAGTTGTTCCTTGAAGCCGGCCAACTGCTGCTGGCTGAAAAACGCCGAATAACCGTGCACGTAGAGATTGAGCACGTCCCCCTGAGGCTCGCCACACAGGACGAACGTAGGCTTGCGGGTGCGGTGCATTTCATCCCACTGCTGTTGCATGGGCCGGTGACTCCTGGTGACAAGGGGCGGCCATGGTAACAAAGAGCCAATCAAGCCGAGATGAAAACCACAGGCATCGCGACGCCGGACTGGTTCAGCGCGCGAAGTTGTCGATTTTTACCTGGCCATCGGGAAACGTCGCGATAATTTCCAGCTCTCCCCCCATCGCACGTATGTAGTCGCGCAATGTGCTGATGTACATATCGGTGCGACGCTCCATTTTCGACACCGCCGCCTGATTGATATTCAACGCCTTGGCCAGGCTTTCCTGGCTCAGTTGCTGCGCCTTGCGCAGCTCATGCAGGGGCATCTCTCTCAGATGCTGTTGAAAAAGCTGCTCGGCATCGGCACGCGACTCGGGAGTCATGCGCGCCTTGAGATCAGCGAATTTTTTAGCCATGGGTAAGGCCCTCTTTGCGCAATGTTTTCAAATGGATGTCATACAGCTTTTCCGCCACCGGTACGTGCACGTCGTACCAACGATGCTGTGCGGTTTTATCGCCACCTATCAGCAGGACTGCGCAGCGCCGGGGATCAAAGGCATACAGCACCCGATAGGGACGACCTGCGTGCTGTATACGCAGTTCGCGCAGATTGCCGTGGCGAGAGCCCTTGATATCGCTGCTGTGGGGAAAGCCAAGCCCCGGGCCGAGCAGGCCCAGCAGATCCACGCTGGCAGCGACCGAAGATTGCTCCTTCTCACCCAAGTTGCCCCACCACTCGCCGAATTCATCCGTGTATTCAATGTCCCATACCATGCAAATATGCCACCCAAGGAATATAAACTCAAGAGCATGAATTTAGGTACAGAGGTGACGAGTCTGCCAGCCGAGCATTGGGAGAAAGTGTTTGTAGATTCTTCAGCTTCCACGAAAAGCAAACATCCGTAGCCGCCGAAATCCGCCAGATAACAGCCACATTCATTGACCTCTGCATCAAAAATACAAGTTTCAAAATGTGAAAACACGCTCTAATAGGGCCCTTTCCCTCGCCCTTGAAAGCGTCAGCATCTGATTCAAGCAAACAATGGAGTTCGCAATGCCCCATGAAGGCAACCTGTTACAAGCAGCCGTGGTGTTCCTGTTCGCCGCCGTGCTGGCCGTGCCGTTGGCCAAGCGTCTGCAACTGGGCGCGGTGCTGGGCTATCTGTTCGCCGGGGTGATCATCGGCCCCTCGGTGCTGGGCCTGATCGGCAACCCGCAAAGCGTGGCGCAGTTCTCTGAACTGGGCGTGGTACTGTTGCTGTTTATCATCGGCCTGGAGCTTTCGCCCAAACGGTTATGGGTGATGCGCAAGGCGGTATTCGGTGTCGGCCTGGCCCAGGTGCTGCTCACCGGGCTGGTGATGGGCGTGGTAGCGCTGTGGCTGTTTGGCCAGCCCTGGAACAGCGCGATTGTGCTGGGCCTGGGCCTGGCGCTGTCCTCCACCGCGTTTGGCCTGCAAAGCCTGGCCGAGCGCAAGGAACTCAACCAACCCCATGGGCGCCTGGCCTTCGCGATCCTGTTGTTCCAGGACATTGCAGCGATCCCGTTGATTGCCATGGTGCCGCTGCTGGCCGGCAGCGATCATCCGACCAGCGAAGCCCAGGGCGTGCAACACGTCTTGCAAATCCTCGGCAGCATTGCCGTGGTGATCATCGGCGGGCGCTATCTGCTGCGACCGGTGTTTCGTATCGTCGCCAAGACCGGCCTGCGTGAAGTCTCCACCGCCACCGCGCTGCTGGTGGTGATCGGCACCGCCTGGCTGATGGAGCTGGTGGGCGTGTCCATGGCCCTCGGCGCGTTCCTCGCCGGGCTGCTGCTGGCGGACTCGGAATACCGCCACGAACTGGAATCCCAGATCGAACCGTTCAAGGGCCTGCTGCTGGGGCTGTTTTTTATCAGCGTGGGCATGGGCGCCAACCTCAGCCTGCTGCTCAGCACACCGCTGGTGGTGATCGGGCTGACCTTGCTGTTGATCGGTTTGAAACTGCCACTGCTTTACGCCGTGGGGCGCATGGTGGGCGAACTCAATCGTGAAAGCGCCCTGCGCCTGGGCGTGGTGTTGGCGGCGGGAGGTGAGTTCGCCTTCGTGGTGTTCAAGATCGGCCGCGACCAGGGCCTGTTCGAACCGCACCTTTACGATGTGCTGGTGTTGACCATCACCCTGTCCATGGCCGTGACCCCGCTGCTGCTGTTGGTGTGCCCGAAGCTGTTCAAGTCCAAGGCCAAGCCGGTGGAGGTGCCCGAGGAGTACCGCGCCATTGAAGGCGACGCGCCGCGCGTGGTGATTGCCGGCATGGGCCGAATGGGCCAGATCGTTGCGCGAATCCTGCGCGCACAGAACATCTCGTTCATCGCCCTCGACACCTCGGTGGAAACCATCGAACTGACCCGCAGTTTTGGCGGTATGCCGGTGTTCTACGGTGATCCGCAACGCCCGGAAATCCTCCATGCGGCCAAGGTCGACCAGGCGGAATTCTTTGTGAT
Source organism: Pseudomonas sp. R4-35-07 (assembly GCF_003852235.1). Taxonomy (NCBI): domain Bacteria; kingdom Pseudomonadati; phylum Pseudomonadota; class Gammaproteobacteria; order Pseudomonadales; family Pseudomonadaceae; genus Pseudomonas; species Pseudomonas sp. R4-35-07. The sequence continues at coordinate 2,553,258 of NZ_CP027732.1, read as the reverse complement.
CGCCATGGATGATCCGCAGATCAACATCAAGACCGCCGAACTGGTGCGCAACCTCTACCCACACATGAAGATCATCGCCCGCGCGCGTAACCGCCAGCACGTCCACCGCCTGGTGGACCTGGACGCCTCACCGGTGCGTGAAACCTTTTACTCAAGCCTGGAGATGAGCCGCCGTACCCTGGTCGGCCTTGGTCTGAGCCAGGCCCAGGCCGACGCGCGCATCGACCGCTTCAGGGCCCACGACCAGCAAGTCCTCGCCGCCCAGCATGCGGTGTACGACGATGCGGCCAAAGTCATGCAGACCGCCCAGGAAGCCCGCGCAGAACTGGCGCGCTTGTTTGAGATGGATCGGCTTCAGGAAGAGTCCGACAAGGTGTGAGGCTGCAGATGAACGATATTGCGAATTTTCTGACAGAATACGCCGCAATTTCGTTCATCTCTGGAGCGCTTCATGGCCACCTTCACCAAGACTGCAGTGCTGCTGGCCCTCGCGCTTACCGCCAGCAGCGTGTTCGCCGCCGCCAAACCGGCCACGCAAACGCTCTCCACCCTGGGCGGCAAGTTCACCTTCAGCCTGCCCAAGGCCTACACCGCCGACGCCCTGCCCTCCGGCAAGGCTGAAGACGGCACCGCCGATACCCAAGGCACCCTGTACGCCAACGCAACCACGAAAAGTGTGGTGATCGTCGCCGAAACCGTGCGTAACGATGGGGTGTCAATCCAGGACAACGACGCCAAATTTCTCGATGGCGCCGTGAGCGATTTCGTCAAGAACCAGAGCGCCGCCCTGCCCGACTTCAAGAAACTCGGCGAGAAAAAACTGACCTTCAAGGGCCTTGGCCTGCGCCAGGTCGACAGCACGGCTACCCAAGGCGGCGGCAAGACCCTGAACTCCACGTTCCTGGCTGGCTCCGGCAATCACCTGCTGGTGATCCAAGCGATTTCGCGGGCGGATGATGTGAAGGGGCATGCCGCGCTGGTGAAGCAGATTACTGGTGGCAAGTAAGCCAACCTCCCAAGCGACATAAAACCAATGTGGGAGGGGGCTTGCTCCCGATAGCGGTGAATCAGTCGATACATCTGTGACTGAAATACCGCCATCGGGGGCAAGCCCCCTCCCACATTTTTTACGGTGTTTACCGCAGGCTCTTCTCCAGCCAAGCCTTCAGGTCCTGGATTTCCGCCTCGCTGATTGTATGGTTCATCCCCGGATACCCATGAAACTGCGGCTTCAAGCCAATCCCTTCCAGCACCTCGTTGGCCCGCGTTCCCGAGGCATAAGGCAGCGCCTGGTCCAAGGTGCCATGGCCGATAAAGATCGCCAGCTTGTCCAACGCTTCATTCGGCTTGAGCTCGGCCTTGAGCACCGGCAACACGCTGCCGCTCAGGGCCGCTATACCACGCAGCAGCTCGGGCCTGCGCAAACCCACCTCATAGGACATGATCGCCCCCTGGCTGAACCCGACCAGAAACACACGATCACTCTGGGTGTGGTACTTGGCGGTGGCCTTGGCCACAAAGTCTTCGAGCAGCCTGGCGCTGCTTTGCAGATCAGCCGTCACCCCATCGTAATCACCGTCACCCGGGGTCTTGGTAAACCAGCGATAGCCATGCGGCTCCACCGGCATCGGCGCGCGCACCGACAGGTAGGTCCAGGTGGAAGGCAGCGCATCCTTGATACCGAACAGGTCTTCCTCGTTGCTGCCAAAGCCATGCAGGAAAATCACCAGCGGTTGGTTGCGTGCATCGCCCTGGGTTTGCTCCAGGTACGACAACGGCAGGTCGGTATGCAGATCGGAGTCCGCATGGGCGACACCGGCCAGCAAGGCCAGCGCGAGAGCGAGCAGTTTGAGCATGGGGTCTATCCCTCAGGGTTTGCGCAACAAATAGGTGTCCATGATCCAGCCATTGGCGAGTCGCGCGGCCTTGCGCGCCCGTTGGATTTCGTCCGCGACCTCGCTAACTTTGCCGCTGATCAGGATTTCATCCGGCGTGCCCAGGTAGGCGCCCCAATAGATATCCAGGTCCTGATCCGCCACGCTGCGGTAGGAATCTTCGGCATCGAGCATCACCACCAGGGTGTCGGCATCACTCGCCTGCCCCGCCGCCAGGCGGCGCCCGGTGGTGATTTCAATGGACTTGCCGATACGGTTCAACGCCACCTTATGCTGGGCCGCCAGGGCCTGCACGCTGGTAATACCGGGGATCACCTCGAACTCGAATGCACAGCGCCCCTCGGCAAGGATCGCCTGCAGAATGCGGATGGTGCTGTCGTACAACGCCGGGTCACCCCAGGCCAGGAACGCCCCCACTTCGCCGTCGGCCATGTCCTCGTTGATCATGCGCTCGAAGGTTTGCTGCTTGTCGCGGTTGAGGTCGCGCACCGCGGTGGTGTAGTCGATATCACCGCGCACGCGCTCGGGGCAGTCGGCCTCGACGAAGCGGTAGCCGGGCCTGGTGATGTAGGTTTCGCAGATTTCACGGCGCAGGTCGATCAGCTTGTCCTTGCTCTGGCCCTTGTCCATCAGGAAAAACACGTCGGTGCGGTTCAGCGCCTTCACGGCCTGCATCGTGATGTAGTCAGGGTTGCCGGCGCCAATGCCGATGATCAGGATGCGTTTCATGGGTTGCTCTCATTGCGGGGCGTGGATTTTGCCATGATCGTGGGCTCAGGCATAAGTTTCCAGGCGCAGGCGCCAGACCGCGTTGAAGCGCAGCTCAGTGCGCGACAGTGGCTCTACGTCGATCCGGTAGAACATCGAGGCCGGATACCGCATGACGTACAACAGCGCGGCACGGATCACAAAGGGGTGGGTCACCGCCAGCACATGACCGGGCTGGCTTTCCAGGGCCTTCATCCACTGCCCGACCCGCGTGCACAGTTGCGCCACCGACTCGCCGCCATGGGGCGCATGGGCGCTGTCGGTGAGCCAGGCGTTCAGCTCAGCGCTGTCGAGCGCGCGCAGAGCCTGGCCTTTCCAGTGCCCAAGGTCGACGTCGCGCAGGGCCGGTTCGATGCTCGGCTGTTCGCCGAACAACCCCGCCGTCTGCCGGGTTCGCGTCTCCGGCCCGCACAGCAGGCGCGCCGTCTTGGGGTAACGGCCTGCCAACGACAACGCCGCGCCCTGCCAGTCCATGACCAGCGACTCGTCATCGGCAAAGCGCGCCTGTTTTTGCGACGGCGTGGCCGCATGGCAGATCAGGGTCAAACGGGTAGCCTGCACGCGATTCATTCCGAAGGGATGAGGCTGCCAAGCCTGGCGCAGTCAGCGCGCCGATGCAACGCCCTCAGGCCAATGCTGCCCCCGCAGGTACCGCCGCCGGGCTGGCGCTGGCCACGAAGTCCTCCTTGCGCAGCAGCACCAAGGCAATCAACGACACCACTCCGGTCGCCACGTAGAAGTACCAGGGCGAGGTGATGTCCCCGGTCACCTTGATCAGCCAGGTGGAGATCAGTGGCGCGCTGCCGCCGAACACCGCCACCGGCACGTTGTACGCCACGGCGATGCCGGTAGAACGGATGCGTGTGGGCAGCAGTTCGCTCATCAGCGCATAGGTGGACGAAGCATAGAGGCCGAACAGGATCGCCACCGCCATCAAGGGCGCAAAGAACGTCGCCGGCGTTGCGGTCGGGGCCATCTTGAACAGCCAGAACATCGCCAGGGTCGCCAGCGCGCCGACCACCATCAGGAACGGCTTGCGCCCGTATTTATCGGTAAATGCGCCCCCGAACGGCATGACGAAGGCCGCCGAGAAACTGGCGACGAACACATAGAGCAAGGTGGTGCCGCTGTCGAACTTGAGGATCTTGGCCATGTAGGTCGAGGCGAAGGTCAGGACCAGGTAAAAGATTGAGCTGTGCAAGGTGATGATGAAGAACACCAGGGCGATGGCGCGCTTCCACTGCCAGACCTCGCGCAGGGGCGCACGGGAAGTTTGCCCGGCGCGTTGCAAGGCCAGGAACTCAGGGCTGTCTTCAAGCTTGAGGCGGATGTACATGGAGATGAAGCCCAGGGGCGCGGCGATCAGGAACGGCACGCGCCAGGCCCATTCCTGCATGACGTCGGCGCCCAGCACCCAGGTCATGCCGTTGGCTACGGCGCCGCCCAGTAGCAGGCCGAGCACCGCGGTGACCATCAGCCAGCAGGTGGCAAAGCCGCGTCGGCCAGGGCCGGCGTATTCGGAAATGAAGCTGGTCACCGTGCCGATCTCACCGCCCGCCGAGAAACCTTGCACGCAGCGCACCAGGATCAGCAGGATCGGGGCGACGATGCCGAGGGTGGCGTAGGTCGGTAGCAGGCCCAGCATTACCGTGGAGCCGGTCATCATCACCAGCGCCATGATCAGGGTTTTACGCCGGCCGATCTTGTCCGCCAGCGGGCCGAAGAACAGCCCGCCCAACGGGCGGATGAAGAAGCTCAGGGCGAACGCGGCAAAACTGGCCAGCAGGCTGGTAGTGGGGTCGTCGGAAACGAAGAACGCCTGGCCGATATACACGGCAAGAAAGCCGTAGACGCCGTAGTCATACCACTCGATCAAGTGGCCGGAGGTGGCACCGAGAAACGCGCGGCGGCGTTTGCGGACGGTGTCTTGCGCGTGATTGCCCATCGGGGGGACTCCTTGTCTGTTGGTCGATCCGTGCTAAAGCGCGGCGATAGTCGCTGCTTTCAACCACTGCCGCAAGTCGGTCTTGAGGACCTTGCCGTAGCTGTTCTTGGGCAAATCGCTGCGCCACACATATTTTTTCGGTTTTTTGAACGAGGCCATGCGCGCCACAAACCATGCCGTGAGCTCGCCTTCGTCGAGGGGCTCGCCGCTGCGCGTCACCACAAACGCCACCACCGACTCGCCCCATTGCGGGTCCGGCTCGCCCACCACGCACACTTCGAAGACCTCGGGATGCTGGGCCAGCACCTCCTCGACTTCGCGCGGGTACACATTGCTGCCGCCGCTGATGATCACGTCCTTGGAGCGATCCGTGAGGGTCAGGTAGCCGGCGGGGTCAAGAAAGCCGATATCACCGGTGAGCAGCCAACCCTCGACCAGGGTGTCGCTGGTGGCCTGCGGATTGCGCCAATAGCCTTGCATCACCGTGGCGCCGCGCACCGCGATTTCACCGCGCTCGCCGGTTGGTAACGGTCGGTGGCGGGCATCGAGAATGCGGATTTCCACGCAGGCTTGCGCGTAGCCTACGGACGCGGCCAGGGTCGCCCAGTCGCCGCGCTGGCGATCGGCGATCAGCCCACGGGGCAACACGCTGATAGTCATCGGGCTCTCGCCCTGGCCGTAGATCTGCACCAGGCGGGGGCCGAACGTGTCGACGGCGTCGCGCAAGTCGGCCAGGTACATCGGGCCGCCGCCGTAGACGATGGTCTTGATGCCTTCGCCGTGATAGCCCTGTTGCCGTGCCTGCTCGACCATGCGCTTGACCATGGTCGGTGCGGCAAACAGTGAAACGCTGCCCAGCTCTGTCGCCAGCCCGAACAACTCGGCGGCGTCAAAACCGTTGGACGCCGGCACCACATGCCGCGCGCCGCAGCGTACGTGAATAAAGTTGTAGAGCCCGGCGCCATGGGACATCGGCGCGGCGTAAAGCGCGGCATCGTCGGCGCTGACCGGATCGACGTCGGTGGCGTAGCACAACGACATGGCGATCAGGTTGCCATGGGACAGCATCACCCCCTTGGAACGCCCGGTGGTACCGGAGGTGTAGAACAGCCAGGCGAGGTCGTTGTCCTGGCGTGGTACCGGTTGCTCCAGGGTTGGCCAGCCCTGGTTCGGCGGGAGCACGTGACCGTCGAGTTCCGTGCAGCGCGCAGGCAAATCCCGCGATGAAAACACCCGCCCGCCATCGGTAAAGATCAAGCGTGCTTCGGCGTTATCCGCGATCCATGCCGCCTCGGTCGGGTGCAGCTTGGCATTGATCGGTACCGCCACCGCGCCCATCCACCAGATGGCGTAGAGCAACTCCAGGTAGTCGCAGCTGTTTTTCATCAGCACCGCCACCGCGTCCCCTGGCTGCAAGCCGTGCTGGTCGACCAGGTGCGCGGCGCGCTGGCGCACATGGGCGGCGAAGGTGGCGTAGTCGGCCACTTGCCGGGCGCCGTCGAACAGTGCCGGGCGTTGCGGGTCGCGACGCTGGGTGTCGTGCAACCAATTGGCAATGTTCATGGTTCAGTACCGACGCGCGTGCAGGACCGAAGCGTAGTTGGCCACCGCCATACCGCCCATGTTGAATACCAGGCCGAACTCCGCGTTGGGCACCGCCAAGCCAATCGGCTCGCCGGTCAATTGCCGGAATGCCAGGGCATGCATCGAGACACCGGTCGCGCCGACGGGATGGCCCTTGGCCTTGAGCCCACCGGAAAGGTTCACCGGCAAGCGCCCGCCCGCGCGCACCACGCCGCTGTCGAGCACACGGTGCCCCTCGCCCTTGGGCGCCAGGCCCATGGCTTCGTAGATCAGCAGTTCGGCGATGGTGAAGCAATCATGCACCTCGGCGAAGCTCAGGTCGGCCAGGGTCACATTCGCCCCGCGCAGCGCCGAATGAATCGCCCGCTGCGGGCCTTCAAACGCCAGGATGTCGCGCTGGGCGATGGGCAATGTGTCGTTGACCTGGGTCATCGCGCGAATCTGCACATCGCGGCGAAACGCCCGCGCACGCTTGGGCGACGCCAGCACAATCGCCGCAGCGCCATCGCTGATCAGCGAGCAATCGGTGAGGCGCAGCGACTCGGCCACGAACGGGTTGCTCTGGGACACGTTATTGCAGTGCTCGAAATTCATCTCGCGGTGCATCTGCGCCAACGGGTTGACCATGGCATTGGAGTGGTTCTTGGTGGCAATCGCCGCCATCGAGCCCAGCGGGCAATGGTAACGCTCGGCGTATTGGCGAGCGGCGCGGCCGAACAACTGCGGGAAACTCAGGCCGGCTTCGGCCGCATCGTTCTGATAACCGGCGCCGGCCAGCGCCTGGGTGACGGCGGCCGTGGAGGTATGGGTCATTTTCTCGGCCCCCACCACCAGCACCAATTCGGCGCTGCCGGAGAGAATCGCATTGACGCCGGCCTGGATCGCCGCCGAACCGGATGCACAGGCGTTCTCACAGCGCGTGGCCGGCTTGAAGCGCAGCCCGGGGTCGGCCTGCAGCAACAACGACGCGGCAAACCCATCCGGCACCAGCCCGGCATTGAAATGGCCGAGGAACAGCGCGTCGATTTGCGCCGCATCGAGGGCAGCATCGCTCAAGGCCTCACGCGTGACCTGAACAATCAGATCTTCCAGCGTGGTACCTTCCAAGCGACCAAAACGCGAATGACCAGCGGCAACGATAGACACGCAATCAGCAGGCATAATCAATTTCTTCTGTTCTTGAACCGGACTTTCCCTACAATGACCCACCTCTGGTCGCGGGCCAATTCGTGTAACTACTTACATGGATAAGTAGTCCGCCAGTCAGTTGAACAACGAGGCAGGATGCCCATGACCGTGATTACCCCACCATTCCAGAACCTTGAACGCCTGGCGTTCAAGCTGTCCCCCGCGCCGCAGCTGGTCACCAGCAACCGCGTGATCATCGACTGCAACGACGCGTTCCTGAACCTGTTCGGCTACACCCACGCGACGTTGGTCAATCAATTGACCCTGCTGATCTACCCGTCCCAGGCCGACTACCACGCCATTGGCAAGCGCAGCCATGAGTGGTTGCTCGACAGCGACAGCGGTTTTTATTCCGACGAGCGCTTCATGCAGCATCGCAATGGCGAAGTGTTCTGGGCCAGGTCCCATGGCTACACGCTCACGCCCAGGGATCCGTTCAAGTTGATGATCTGGCACTTCGAACGGCTGGACCGCACCCATCAAGGCACGGGCGACCTTACGCCGCGGGAGCGGGAGATTGCCATGCACATCGTCAATGGGCTCAAGTCCAAGGAAATTGCGCTGCGATTGGGGATTTCGCATCGGACGGTGGAAGTGCATCGGGCGCGGTTGATGAGGAAGTTGCAGGCCAAGACGGTGGTGGAGTTGGTGTCGAAGATCATCATGGTGGCTTGAGGTTGGCCGGGATTTTTTTGGAATTGACCGAGTACATATCCGTTATTTAGGTAACGGCGGCTTAGGGTTCCGCCCTGACGTGAACTGCCCCCCAAAAGTTGGACGGGAGACGCTATTGATTTAGTGCCTGGGTCCGAAACTGTACCGGACTCAAGCCATTCAGTCTGAGGCTTATGCGGTCTTGGTTGTAGTAGGCGATGTAATCCTCTATGCCTGATGCCAGCTGCTCCACACTCTCAAATGATTCCAGATAGAAAAACTCGCTCTTGAGCGTGCCGAAAAAGCTTTCCATGGCGGCATTGTCCAAGCAATTACCCTTGCGAGACATGCTCTGCTCGATGCCCTTTTCGGCCAGCATGTGTCGGTAGGTAGGCTGTCTGTACTGCCAACCCTGGTCAGAGTGCAGTATTGGTTTTTCATCTCGACTCAGTCGCCCGAAGGCTTTTTCCAGCATCATCGAAACCATACTGAATTCGGGACGTCGGTTGATCTGGTAAGCCAGGATCTCGCCGTTGTACAAATCCATGAGAGGCGAGAGAAACAGCTTTTGCCCGTTCACCTTGAACTCCGTCACGTCGGTTGTCCATTTCTGGTTAGGGGCTTCTGCCTTGAATTCTCGCTTTAGCAGATCGGGCGCAACAAGCCCTTCAGCACCTCGGTAAGAACGATATTTCTTCACTTTGACCAGCGACTTGAGGCCCATCATCTGCATCAGCCGGTGCACCTTCTTGTGATTGATCAACTCACCACTGTTTCCAAGGGTCACGGTAATGCGGCGGTAGCCGTAACGCCCCTTATGCCCGTGATAGACGCTGCGGATGCGATCTTTAAGGTCGGCATGCTTGTCGGTTAGCAGTGTTTTGCTTTGGTAATAGAAGGTGCTGCGTGCAAGTCCCGCAGCACGTAGCAACAGAGCAAGTGGATGCTCATGCCTCAATCCTTGGACGACCTGCGTTTTTTTAGCTGCGCAGTACGGGGATCCGCTTGGATTAAGGCATCGAGCTTTTTTAGATAGGCATTCTCCGCGCGCAGATAGGCCAGTTCTGCGAGCATTTGTTTAGGGGTCAGTTCTGCGTCCGCAGGAAGAGCAGGACTTGCTTTGGGTTGCCTGGAAGGTTTGCGGGGCATGCTGGGCTCTTTAAGACGATGCGGTTGTAGTGCTCTTACACCGCCTTCATCGTACAGCTTTCGCCACTGCCTGATACTACTTGGACCACGGATATCAAACCGTATACAGGCCTGTTGGTCCGACAGTCCGTCTTGTTCGATGCACTGCAAAACCTTCAATTTAAACTGGGCATCGTAATGGCTGTATTTGGCAATCAAGCCAGAGGCGCCGTGCTTTTCAAAACCCTTGACCCAGCGCCGCAGCAGCGATGGACTCAAGCCATGCTTGAGGGCCACCTCATGAACGCTACTGGCAGACAGGCACTCTTCAATCAGTGATTGCTTGAGTGCTAGGTTGTATTTCGTCATGGAACACCCTCCCGTGGGGTCAGATGTCCAACATTCGGGGGGCAGTTCAACGGCGGGTCACTTTGGAAAAGCCCCAAAGTAACCAAAAGGCTCTTGCCCCACCACTCGGCACCTCGCCTAGGCTCGGTGTGCCCGTAATCCGACAGTGATTTGGGGGGGCCGCCGCCACGCGCCATCCATGGCGCGGGGCGGCTAAACCGGCGTCCTGCCGGTTTACCCCCCAAATCCCTATCGAATTCCGGCCAGCGTGGTTGACGGGGCGCTTAAGATCAAAAGCAAAAGCAAAAGCAAAGCGCGGCGGCCTTAAAGCCGACCTGATTATTGAAGCGTGCGCGATATGGCTTCTACTTCCTTAGACGCTGACGAAGTCAGCAATCTTTTGATCTGGCTCTTGCTCCTGCTTTTGCTTTGGATCTTGATCTCGGGCGCCCCGTTAAACCACGCTGGCCGAACGCAGGCTTGAATCCGTGGGTAACCCGGCAGGACGCCGGGTTAGCCGCCCTGCGCCATGGATGGCGCATGGCGGCGGCCCACGGATTCAAGCCGGAGTGAGGGCATGCCGAGCCTAGGCGAGGCACCGAGTGGTGGGGCGAGGACCTTTTGGTTACTTTTGGGTCCCTCCAAAAGTGACCCGCTGTAAGAGCCAGCCCTTTCAAGGTCTTTTGATTTTAGCGGCCTTGAGCACCCGATCCGTCGACACATGGGCATTCGCGGCTTTGCCTTCCAGCCATTCCTTGGGTTTAGGCACCTTCGGCCCTCGCTTGCTCTTGACGACCGCTTTGGGCTGGATATTTCGAGCAAGTGCAAGCAGATATTGAGCCAGCCCCGCTGCGGGGATAGGGATGGATAAATATTCTGGCAAGGCTATTTGCATTCCCTCGTAACCGCTGCGTACCTGCACCGTCAGGTGGAAAATCGATGCCTCCCAATCGTCGGGCAAAGTCTGGCGATGAGCCTGCTCGACGCTGCGTTTGAGCACGGCCAGAACGTTGTAAGCCAACACGGCTGATGCAAATCCCAACAGGGCTGCTTTAGGGTTGCCCAAGGTTTCGATTTCACTGTCCAACACCGCTTCCAGGCGCTGGAACATCCCTTCGATGCTCCAACGACGGCGGTACAAATCGGCGATTTGCTCAGCACTGATAGAGTCGGGCAAGTTGCTCCAGAACAGCAGCGTGGTGTCGCCGGATTCGGTGGGGTTTTGCAGGCTCAGTTCGACTCGCCGCCACTGGCGTCCACCTTTTACTTCGATGATTTGCTCACGCACGCTGCCTGCCGCGACCGCAACAGGCAGCTGCCAGTCGCTTTCCTTAAGCAGGCGTGGATGTTTGCTCTGTTCGCGAATGATGAACGAGGCCCCGGTATCTTCGCAGGCCTCCATGACTGGGAGCGTGCAGTAGAGTCGGTCAGCCATCCACAGTTGTCCCGCACAGGCCTTTTCCAGCAACGGCAGCACGCTGACGCGTTCGCTGGCATAGGCATCTTCACAAGGCTGAAGATCAACGACCTGGTCCAGATCGGGGTCGTAAACCACAACGGAAAAACCAGGCCGGGCGGCGCCTCGTTCACGGCGCAAAGCGCCCAGACGCTTTTCGCTGGAAGGCAGGTGGTTACCGTCAACGACCCGTAGTTGCCAACCAGGCAAAATGGCTGTGTGCCCCAGTTCTTTTATCGTCGGTGCCAAACGCTCTGCGCTACCGGTGACCAGGGCGCGCAGTAGCGCAGGCTCTGTACGACTGACCTTGTCATACAGCGCCGCCAAGCTGACAGGAAGATCTTCCATCTGTCGCGCGGCGGCATGCAGCGAAGGTCGCAAACCCAATGAAACAAGGGACATCAGTTCAACGATGGTTGAAAACAAAAGCTCTCGTGGGTACTGCCGCTGACGGTGCTCTTCGAATATCTGGTCGACCCATTCAGCAGGAACAGCCTGCTCCAATATCACTCTGGTCATGACACTGGCCGGTGCTTTTTTTTCAAACCGCGCTAGAACCTCTGCCCACATCGCTTTCGTCACCCTGATCGGAGTTTTGCGGGATTTTATCAAAGACCTTGAAAGGGCTGGCTGTAAGAGCGGAACCGCCAGCCGCCATGACCTAAATAACGGATATGTACCCGGTCAACCCCACCCCAGCGCAGTCATCAGGCCACCTGACTTTCCCTCTTCAAACTCTCCATATCAATCACAAACCGATACTTCACATCCCCCTTGAGCATCCGCTCATACGCCTCGTTGATCCCCTGGATATCAATCATCTCAATATCAGAAACAATCCCGTGCTTGGCACAAAAATCCAACATCTCCTGGGTCTCCTGAATCCCACCAATCAACGACCCCGCCAAACTGCGCCGCTTGAAAATCAGGTTGAATACCGCAGGCGACGGATGCGGACTGTCCGGCGCACCCACCAGCGTCATCGTGCCATCACGCTTGAGCAGGTTGATAAACGCATCAAGGTCATGGGGCGCAGCCACCGTATTGAGGATAAAGTCCAGGCTGTTGACCACCTTGGCCATCTCATCGGCATTCTTCGACACCACCACCTGATCAGCACCCAAACGCAACCCATCCTCACGCTTGTTCGGTGAAGTGGTGAACAACGTCACATGTGCCCCCATGGCGTGGGCAATCTTCACCGCCATATGCCCAAGCCCGCCAAGCCCGACCACCCCAACCTTCTTGCCCGGCCCGACCTTCCAGTGGTGCAGCGGCGAATAGGTGGTAATCCCGGCACACAGCAACGGCGCTACCGCCGCCAGGTTCGAATCATCGTGGGAGATGCGCAGCACGAACTGCTGCTTGACCACGATGTTGTCCGAATAGCCGCCGTAGGTGTTCTCGCCACCGAACAGCGGGCCGTTATAGGTGCCGGTAAAGCCGTTCTCGCAATACTGCTCCTCGCCCTCGGCACAGGATGCGCACTGCTGGCAGCTGTCGACCATACAACCGACACCCGCCAGGTCACCCACCTTGAATGTCTTCACATTGGCGCCGACCGCCGTCACACGGCCGACGATTTCATGACCGGGCACCGACGGGTACAGGGTGTTGTTCCACTCGTTGCGGGCGGTGTGCAGGTCGGAATGGCATACCCCGCAATAAAGAATCTCGATCTGTACGTCATCCGCGCCGGGGGCGCGGCGCTCAAAGATAAAGGGCTTGAGCGAATCCTTGGAGTCCCGAGCGGCATAGCTGTAAGTCTTGGCCATTTCGTTCACCTGTGTGATCTGACGGAAGAGTTCGGTGGACACGCCTGGCCGCTGAAACGTTCAACCGAGCACGTCCATACAATTCCCAATGGCGCCTGCCCCCTAACCTCACGGCTTTCGAACCCGTAGAAGCGCTGGAGAATGGGCATGCGTAACAAAGCAATCAAGGTATCCGTAGCATTGACGCTGTTGGCAAGCGCCATGATAAACAGCGCTTTGGCGGCCACCCCAAGCGTCGCCGTGGCGCCGCAATACGACACCAGCCACGTGTATGTCGCGCCGGCCGATGTCGACCGTTTCGCCCAGAGTTTCCTGGCTACCTTCGGCGGCAAAAGCACGCCCCAAGTGGTGGTGAATGTGCTGCCGGTGCCGAGCAGCACTACTTCGCAATTGCTGCAGACCCCGGCGGGCACGGTCTCGTTGTTCGGCTTCACCACGCCCGTGCCGCACCCGTTCGGTCAGGAACGCAACGGCTATCTGGTCAAGGACATGGACATAGCCCTCAAGGCGGCGCGGGACAATGGCGCCGATGTGATCGTCAGCGATTTTCCCGACCCCATCGGCCGTGATGCCGTGGTGCAGTGGCCGGGCGGCGTCAACATGCAGCTCTACTGGCACACCAAGACCCCGGATTACGCGGCGTTCGAGACCATTCCGGAGAACCGCGTGTATGTGTCCAATGACAGTGCCGAGCGCTTTATCAAAGCGTTCCTCGGCTTCTCCCACGGCAACATAGTGAACGACGACAAGCACGCCCCCGCCGCTGATGTCGGCCAAGCGGGCGGCGAGTACCGTCGCGTCGAGATCGAGTCAGCCTTCGGGCGCATGGCGGTGCTGGTCACCAATGGCCATCTGCCCTACCCGTTCGGCCACGACACCACCGGCTATCAAGTCAGCGACCTGGCCGCCACCCTCGGCAAGGCCAGCGGGTCTGGCGCCAAGGTGCTGGTGCCCGCGTTCGACAGCAAAGGCCGGCGCAGTGCAGTGGTCGAATTCCCCGGCGGTTATGTGGCGGAAATTCACCAGCTCACCGCGAAAAAATGATCCGTCATACAGGCTGGAGCCTGGCCGTGCTGTGGCCGCTGCTCGTCGGCAGCGTCCACGCCGACGATCCACCGAGCCGACCGGCGATCAAGGCCAATCGCTGGCAGGAAGACTGGTCGGTGCTCAAGGACCCGGCGTTGCGCACGCAGCCGCTGGACACCCTCAAGTACATCCCGCTGTCGGGCGCCAACCCGTTCACCTACCTGTCCCTGGGCGCGACCTTGCGCGAGCGTTTCGAGATGAATGACGCCAGCGGTTTCGGCGTGAAGAACGTGGCCCGTGATCGCTACCTGATCCAGCGCTTCCAGGTTCATGCCGACCTGCATTTGAATGAACACTGGCGCGTGTTCACCCAGCTCGAAGACGTGCGCGCCTATGACAAAACCACCCTGGGCGGCGCCGATCAGAACCGCGTGGATTTGCGCCTGGCCTTCGCCGAATACGTGAACACCTTCAGCAGCGGCACGTTCAAGAGCCGTATCGGTCGCCAGGACTTTGCCTTCGACTTGCAGCGCTTCATTTCGTCACGGGACGGCCCGAATGTGCGGCAGTCGTTCGATGCGTTGTGGGCCGACTGGGAAACGCCAAACTGGCGCTTTATCGGGATCGCCAGCCAACCGGTGCAGTACCAGGATGGCCGGCATTTCGACGACAAGTCCAACAGTGACGCGCGTTTTCATATGCTGCGGGTCGAGCGCCTGGTGGGCGGCACGAATGAGCTGTCGGCCTACTACGGCGTGTATGAGCGCAGCGCGGCGCACTATCTGGACGCCGATGGCGACGAAACGCGCCAGCTGTTGGATGCGCGCCTGGGTGGCGCGGCCCAGGGCTTCGACTGGGACATCGAAGCCATGCTGCAAGGCGGCTCGGTGGGCAACAAAGACATTCGCGCCTGGGCCGGCGGCAGCCGCACCGGCTACACCTTCGACAGCCTGGCGTGGAAGCCGCGCCTCGGCCTGCAACTGGACATCGCCTCGGGCGATCGCAAAACCGGTGACGGCACCGTCGGCACCTTCAACCCGCTGTTTCCCAACGGCTACTACTTTTCCCTGGCGGGCTATACCGGCTACAGCAACCTGATTCACGTCAAGCCATCGATCACCGTCAAGCCCATCGCCAAGCTCAGCGTGCAAACCGCCATCGGCTTGCTGTGGCGGCAAACCACGGCGGATGCGGTCTACACCCAGCCCAGCGTGCCGGTCGCCGGCACTGCGGGCCAGGGTGAACGCTGGACCGGTGCCTACGGTCAGCTGAGAACCGACTACGCCTTCACGCCGAACCTGACCGGCGCGGTCGAAGCCGTGCATTACGCGGTCGGCCAGACCCTGCGTGATGCCGGCGGGCACGACAGCAATTACCTGGGCATGGAGCTCAAGTTCAGTTGGTAATTGAGGCAAGCACACCGATACAAGCCCGGCTTGGTTTTTTGGCGCAGGCTTTTCGCGATGTAACAAGGCGGATTTTTTACCCAGTCTTTTCATGCAGACACAGGAGTTTCAGATGAGCACATTCGTTGCCAAAGACGGTACCCAGATCTACTTCAAGGACTGGGGCAGCGGCAAACCCGTGCTGTTCAGCCACGGCTGGCCGCTGGATGCCGACATGTGGGAATACCAGATGGAATACCTGAGCAGCCGTGGCTTTCGCACAATCGCGTTCGACCGCCGAGGCTTTGGCCGCTCGGACCAGCCGTGGACCGGCAACGATTACGACACCTTCGCCGACGACATCGCCCAGTTGATCGACCACCTGGACCTCAACGACGTGACCCTGGTGGGTTTCTCCATGGGTGGCGGTGATGTGGCCCGCTATATCGCGCGCCATGGCAGCGCGCGGGTCGCCGGGCTGGTACTGCTGGGTGCGGTGACGCCGATCTTCGGGCAGAAAGCCGATTACCCACAAGGCGTGCCCAACGACGTCTTCGATGGCATCAAGGCCGGCCTGCTGAAGGACCGCGCGCAATTCATCAGCGATTTCAACACGCCGTTCTTTGGCCTCAACAAGGGCCAGAAAGTCTCGGAGGGCGTGCTCACCCAGACCCTGCAGATCGCGCTGCAAGCCTCGCTGAAAGCCACCGTGGATTGCGTCACCGCGTTCTCCCAGACCGACTTCCGCCCGGACATGGCCAAAATTGACGTGCCGACCCTGGTCATCCACGGTGACGGTGACCAGATCGTTCCGTTCGAAACCACTGGCAAAGTTGCCGCCCAGATGATCGAGGGCGCGCAACTGAAGGTGTACAAAGATGCGCCCCACGGGTTTGCCGCCACCCACACCCAGCAGCTCAATGAAGACCTGCTGGCCTTCCTGAACCGCTGAGTAACCCCTGTGGGAGGGGGCTTGCTCCCGATAGCGGTGGTTCAGTCAGCGTACTGATAACTGACCCACCGCTATCGGGAGCAAGCCCCCTCCCACAGTTGAATCACCTTTACTATTCAGGCAAGTCGCTGCCCCAGTCTCAGACTCCCCGACCCCGCAATCAGGATGCTGGTGAAGATAATCATCAACAGCCAGCCAAACTGCCCTTCGAACAGCGTCCATTCCGGATGCACCACCAGCAGCGCGATCACCAGCACCGCCAGGATCGGCAGGCATGCCAAGCGCGTCCACACCCCCGCGATGATCAGCAGCGGGCACAGCACCTCGGCAAATATGGCCAGCAGCAAGGTGAGCGGCGCGCCCAGGTGAAACGGGTCTTCGATCAGCTTCAACTGGTCGCTGTAGTTGAGCAGTTTCGGCAATCCATGCACCCACAGCAAAAACAGCGCCCCGCTGACCCGCAGGAACAACAGCCCGATATCTTGTTTCTTGGTTTCGTTCATATGCCACCTGTGTCCGTCGAAATGACCGACCGCCAGTGTGGCCCTGGCCGCGACGATGGGCTTGCAGGCGTGTGCTGACCTTAGACCGGTGACACTGAAAAACCCGCAACGATTTCATCGATCACCACCCGCACCCGTGCGGTATGACGCAGGTCGGCGTGGGTTACCAGCCAGACGTCATAGGGCAACGGTCGCGTGCGCTGCGGCCACAGGCGGACCAGACCGTCGCGTTCGCCGGTGTACACCGGGATCTCGCCGATGCCGATGCCAGCGGCAATTGCGCGGCGTACCAGCAGGCTGGAGCTCAACGCTGCCACAATCCGCCCGCGCCCCAACGGTTCGCAGACCAGCGTCAAGTCTTTCTGGCTTTGCAGGTAGGGTTGATACACCACCAGGTCATGGCCTTCGAACAGGCTGCCGGGTTCCGGCACGCCGTGGCGATCGATATAGGACTGCGCCGCGAACAGCCCCACCGGCCAGCGGGCGATGCGCCGGGCGATCAGGTCCGGGTTGTCCGGGCGGATGTTACGCACGGCGATATCGGTTTCACGCTTGGCCAGGCTGAGGAACTGGGTCGAGGCGTCCAACTGCACGCGCACGTCCGGGTGCTGCTCATGCAGACGCGCGATGGCCGGGATCAGGAAGTCGATGGCCAACGAGTCGGTGGTGCTGACGCGCACGGTGCCGGTGAGACGCTCATCCAGCCCTTGTATCTGGCGCTGCAACTCCAGGGCCGAACGCTCCATTTTTTCCACCGAAAGCAACGCGGCTTCGCCGACGGCGGTCAAGGCATAGCCCTCGGAAGTGCGCAGGAACAACGTCGCGCCGAGGGATTTTTCCAAGGCGTTGATCCGCCGCCCGACCGTGGCCTGGTCCACGCCCAGCACCCGAGCCGCGCCACGTAATGTGGTTTCCCGGCATACCGCGAGGAACACTCGCGCATCGTCCCAATTCATCACTACCCCCACTGCATAAACGCATCAACGCGCCGCAAATTCGCTGCATTATTGCATCAGCAAACCTGGCTATGCTGGCCGCCACAGAAAAATATCCAGGACCGCCATCATGCTGCACACACAGGCTTCATCCCGAAACGCCGTCTGGTTACCGATCTTCGCCGGGCTCTGCGCCAGCCTGGTCAGCATCGGCCTGGCGCGCTTTGCCTATACGCCGTTGATCCCCTCGCTGATCCAGGCCCAGTGGTTTTCCGCCAGCGACGTGGTCTACCTCGGCGCCGCGAACCTGGTGGGTTACCTGGTGGGCGCGCTGATCGGGCGGCCCATCGCCCGAGCGACTTCCAACAAAACGGCGCTGCGCCTGATGATGGTGGCAGTGACCCTGGCGTTTTTCGCCTGTGGCTATCCGTTGTCGGTGCTGTGGTTCTTCGCCTGGCGCTTGCTGTCGGGCATCGCCGGCGGCGCGATCATGGTGTTGGTGGCGGCGACCGTGCTGCCGCATGTTCCGGCCCCGCGCCGTGGCGTGGCCAGTGGTGCGATCTTCCTCGGCATCGGCTTGGGCATCGCCGGCTCCGGCACAATCGTGCCGCCGTTGTTGAATCTGGGCCTGCAACAGACCTGGTTCGGCCTGGGCCTGCTGGCCCTGGTGCTGACCGCCGCCAGTTGGTTCGCCTGGCCCAACGGCACGCTGCAGGAGGCAACGCCGCCAACGGCTAAAACGCCGACACCGGCAGCGGTGTACCTGCTGTTCGCGCAATACGCTTTCATGGCGGCGGGCCTGGTGCCGGCCATGGTGTTCTTGGTGGATTACGTGGCACGCGGCCTGGGTGCCGGGGCGCATGTCGGGGCGATGATCTGGGTGATGTATGGCCTGGGCGCCATCGTCGGGCCGGTAACCTACGGATTTCTTGCCGACACCCTCGGTGCCCGCTTGAGTATTCGCGTCGTGCTGGTGATACAGGCGATTGCATTGGGCTCGCTGGCGGTCTCCAGCTCATTCGTGGCCCTTGCCGTGTTGGCGCTGATCCTCGGCTCGTTCCCGCCAGGCATTGTGCCGCTGGCGCTGGCGCGAATCCACGAACTGATCCCCGAGCATCACTCGCAGCAAATAGCCTGGAGCCGGGCGACAGTGTCTTTTGCTACCTTCCAGGCGCTCGCCGGCTTTGCCTACTCGGCGCTGTTCAACGGCAGTGGCGGCCAGCATGGGCTGTTGTTCCTGATCGCGGCTGGCGCCATTGTGGTTGCACTGTTGCTGGAAGCGGGCATGATCTGGCTGAACCGTCGACCGCTCGCCACGGTCCCAACCCATACGCTCATCGTCACAGGAACCCCTTCATGACCCTGCCTCAAGAAATGACCCTGATCGAAATCACCGCCCCCGGCGGCCCCGAAGTGCTGCAACCGCGACGTGCAGACGTACCGGTGGCCGGCCCGGGCGAGATCCTGATTCGCGTGCATGCGGCCGGGGTCAACCGCCCCGACGCCTTGCAGCGGGCCGGCAAGTACCCGATGAAACCCGGCATGAGCCCGATTCCCGGCCTGGAAGTGGCCGGTGAAGTGGTGGCGCTGGGTGAAGGCGTGGATCAATTCGCGCTCGGCGATAAGGTCTGCGCCCTGACCAATGGCGGCGGCTATGCGCAGTTCTGCGCGGTACCGGCCAGCCAGGCGCTGCCGATTCCCGAAGGCATGGACTGGATTCAGGCCGCTGCCGTGCCGGAAACCTTCTTCACCGTCTGGGCCAACCTGTTCGGTCTGGGCGGCGCCTGCAGCGGCGAACGCGCCTTGATCCACGGCGGCACCAGCGGCATCGGCACCACCGCCTTGATGCTCTGCCAGGAATTCGGTATCCAGGCCTTCGCCACCGCCGGCAGCGCCGACAAATGCGCGGCAATTGCCAAGCTCGGCGCGCAGCCGATCAATTATCGCGAGGAAGACTTTGCCGAGGTCATCGCCGAGAAAACCGCCGGCCAGGGCGTCGATGTGATCCTCGACATCATGGGTGCCTCCTACCTCAACAACAACCTCAAGGCCCTGGGCATGGACGGCCACTTGGTGATGCTGGGCTTTCTCGGTGGCGGCAAGGCCAATGATGTGGACCTATTGACCATTCTCGGCAAACGCGCGGTGATCACCGGTTCGCTACTGCGCGCTCGCACTCGCGAAGAAAAGGCCGCGATTGCCGAGCAGTTGCGTGAACATATCTGGCCGGTGCTGAGCCAAGGGCGCTGCCTGCCGATCATCGATAAGGTGTATGAATACACCGACGCCGCCCAGGCGCACGCGCGGATGGAAGGTGGCGATCATATCGGCAAGATTGTGTTGCGCGTCGAATAAAACACGCCTGCCCCTGTGGCGAGGGAGCTTGCTCCCGCTGGAGGGCGAAGCCCTCCTCAATCCTTCACAGGGGTAGCGTTTGCGCTCAGTTTTGTTGGGCATATTCCGGATAATCGACATACCCCGCCTCAGTCCCGCCATACAGCCCTTCAGCCTTCAACACATTCAACGGCCAGCCATTGAAAATCCGCTGCGGCAGATCCGGGTTGGCAATGAACGGCCGCCCGAACGCAATCAGGTCCGCCAGCCCCGCTTGCACCAGTTGCGCGCCGCGCTCAGCGGTGTAACGGCCGGCGTAAATGATGCGCCCGCTGAAGGTGCTGCGCACGGCCTGGCGGAAGCTGTGCGGCAGCACAGGGGCATTGTCCCAGTCGGCTTCGGCAATGGAGACGTAAGCGATACCCGACTGCTCCAGCACTTTGATCGCTTCGATGTAGGTGTGGTGCGGGTCTTCTTCCACCAGGCCGATGTACACGCGATCTTGGTCAGTGCCGCTGAACAAAGGCGAAAAGCGCACGCCCACACGTTCCGGACCCACTACGCGGCAGACAGCTTCGACGATCTCGCGCAGAAAGCGCAGACGGTTGTCCAGTGAGCCGCCGTATTCATCCTCACGCTGGTTCGAATGGGCCGAGATGAACTGGTTGACCAGGTAGCCGTTGGCCGCATGAATCTCCACCCCGTCGAAGCCTGAGTCCAACGCATTGCGCGCCGCCTGTGCGTAGTGGCCGACCAGTTCCTCGATCTCCAGCACCGTCAGAGCACGGGGTACCGGGGGCTGTTTCAGCTCGCCGACACCCGGCGCGGTTTCGATAAATGCCTTCGCTTGCACGGCCTGGATCGCCGACGGTGCGACCGGCGCGGCGCCCTCGGGTTGCAAGGCGTTATGGGACACGCGGCCCACATGCCACAACTGGGCGAAGATCACCCCGCCCTCGGCATGCACCGCCTCGGTGACCTTGCGCCAGCCGTCGATCTGCGCCGGCGTGTAGATCCCCGGCGTCCACGCGTAACCCTGGCCACGCGGTTCGATCTGGGTGCCCTCGCTGACCATGAAGCCGGCGCTGGCGCGTTGACGGTAGTAGCGGGCCATCAAGTCGGTGGCGATATCGCCGGGTTGGGCGCTGCGCTGGCGCGTCAGGGGCGGCAACACGATGCGGTTGTTCAAGGTGTGATGTCCCAGTTTTACTGGGGTGTTCAATGGATGAGCCATGGGATATTCCAAATTCAGGACGAACGAAAACACTGGCGGCTCTCGCGAGCCGCCAACGCATCAATCGGTTATTAAAATTAAGCGGTGAGTTTGAGCAGCGCCTTGGCTACTTCGCTGGAGCTGCCGGGGTTCTGCCCCGTCACCAGCAAGCCATCGACGATCACGAAAGACTGCCAATCAGCGCCCTTCTCATAGTTGCCACCCAGCTTCTTGAATTCATCTTCAATCAGGAAGGGCACCACCTCGGTCAATCCCACCGCCGCCTCTTCGGAGTTGGAGAACCCGGTGACGCGACGGCCTTTGATCAATGGCTCGCCGTTGACCGCCTTGACGTGACGCAAGGCGCCCGGTGCATGGCAGACAAACCCGACAGGCTTGCCGGCACGCTCGAACGACTCGATCAGCGCGATGGAAACCGGCGACTCGGCCAGGTCCCACAGCGGGCCGTGGCCACCTGGGTAGAACACGGTGTCGAAGTCATCGGCGTTGACCGCGTCCAGTTTCACCGTGGTGGCCAAGGCCTGTTGCGCGGCCGGGTCGGCGGCGAAGCGTCGGGTTTGGTCGGTCTGGAAGTCCGGCTGATCGCTGACCGGGTCCAGCGGCGGCTGGCCACCGGCGGGCGATGCCAGCACTACATCGGCACCGGCGTCCTTGAACGCGTAATAGGGAGCGGCAAACTCTTCGAGCCAGAAGCCGGTCTTGCGGCCGGTATCGCCAAGCTGGTCGTGAGAGGTCAGTACCATTAATACTTTCATTTTCCAGTGCCTCGATCGTTGTGATTAACAGGGTTTTCGGGGTGGCCCAACAACTGTCGGGTCAGCCCCAGCGCCTCATCGAACGGCGCGGTGGTACGGGTAATCTTGCCCATGACGCTGGTTCCCAGCCACAACGCATACAGGCGTCGGGCCAGGCTTTCGGGGGGTTGCCCGATCATCAGCGAGCCGTCTTGCACACCGTGCTGCAACTCCGTGGCGAGCAGCTCGATGGTGCGTGAAGTGCCGCGTTGCAACGCCAGGCGCATCGGCTCTGACAGGTCAGACACTTCGGCGCCGAGTTTGACGGCCAGGCATTTGCCGGCGTCGGTGCAGCCGGTGTGGTTGTCGATCCAGGCCTGCCAGTAGCGCATCAGCTTGGCGTACGCAGACAGGTCCGCCTGGCTGAACAACTGCTGCATGCCGAGCACGTAGTTGTCGAAATACGTATCGAGCAACACCACACCGAAGGCGTCCTTGGAGCTGAAGTAGTGATAGAACGAACCCTTGGGCACGTCGGCGGCTTGAAGTATTTCGTTCAATCCCACCGCGGAAAATCCCTTGCTGCCCACAATCGCTTGCGCACTTTCAAGAATGGTCTGCCGTGCACTTCTGGTTTCGCTGTTCATGCTTCGCCCCTGCCGATTAGACCAGTCGTCTAGTTCGTTGGAGGAATGTTAGGGCCGCAGGCGCAGGCTCACAATGTCATATGCGCAAGGATTCCGGCCATCGGCCAAAGCCAGTTGCCGTTTACCTGGCACGCGCCGACAATCGCCTCTCCCGCGCCCCTTGGAGAATGCCGATGCACAGCGTTGCGTTGATGGTTTACCCGAATTTCCAGTCCTTGAGCCTCAGCCTGGGCTCGGTGTTCGAGTGCGCCAACCTGCTGCGGGGCGAGCCGGCGTATGAGTTTCACCTGGTATCGGAAAGCGGCGGCGCGGTGATGACGTCCCAGGGTTTTTCGGTGAACACCGCGCCGATTAGGCCGCAGGGTTACGACACGCTGATCGTCAGCGGCTACCTGGAGTTTCGCCTGCCGGAAGCCAATCTGTTGGAGATGGTCAAGGCCGCCTCCGCGCAATCGCGCCGCGTGGCCTCATTGTGCATGGGTATTTTCGTGCTGGCCGAAGCCGGGTTGCTCGAAGGCAAGCGCACCACCACTCACTGGATCCACGCACCGGCGTTTCGCAAGCGCTACCCGGATATTTGCCTGGAAGAAGACAAGTTATTCGTGGTGGACGGCCAGGTATGGACCGGCGCCGGCATGAGCGCCGGGGTCGATCTGGCGCTGGCCATGGTCGAAAACGACCTGGGCAGCGACCTGGCCCGGCGCATTGCGCGCAAGCTGGTGATCGCACAACGGCGCGGCAGTGAACAGTCGCAACTGTCGGCCCTGCTGGAACTGGACCCCAAGTCCGACCGTGTACAACTGGCCCTGGCCTACGCCCGCGAAAACCTCACCCACGACCTGTCGGTGGACGCCCTGGCCGATGTCGCCCGTCTCAGCCCGCGCCAGTTCAGCCGGGTGTTTCGCGAAGAAACCGGGCAAACGCCGGCCAAGGCCATCGAGGCGCTGCGCGTGGAGGCGGCGCGGGCGATGATGGAAACCAGCCGCCACCCGGTCGAAGTGGTAGCCCGCGAGACCGGCTTTGGTGATCGCGAGCGCATGCGCCAGGCGTTCCTGCGAGCCTTCGGGCAACCGCCGCAAGCGATGCAGCAGGTGTTGTTCAGCCCCGCCCAGGCCCATGGCCGCTCAATGCAGTGAAGCGTGGGTCACCAGGTAGCTGATCAAGTGCGGCTCATCCTCGAGTTCGAGGGTTTGCACCGGGCGCGGCAGGTTATCCAGCACCGTGCGCCAGAACGCCTGGGACACTTCGTCCTGGTCATAAAACCGCACCAGCCAATTGGCCTCGCCGCTGCACAGCACTTGGGTGGCGATGGCGCGGCCGATGCCTTTGCGGCGGTAGCGCTTGAGGATGAACAGGTCGGCCAGCTCCAGGGCATCGATGCCTGGCAGTTCGCTGCCTTCGATCAGCAGGAAGCCGGCCACATAGCCGTCGACCAATAACAGATTGGCGCTCCACTGCGGGTCATGCCAATAGCGGGCCAGGTGCTCGTCGTGGATGTAGAAACGGCCATCGGCCTCGACATCTTCCTGCTCCCAATCTGAAGACTCATAGGCGTAGTACTGGTAGAGATTGCGGATCAGCTCGGCGTGTTCAGGGCCGGTCTGGATCAATTCGACAGTGGTTTCAGGCATGGGGCTCTCGGTGAAAAAACGCAGGGCGCCATTGTTCACAAATCGGCTGGCAAGGCCAATACATTGCCCAACCTTTCTATTGGCTGAACCGATTGCAAATAGCCCTGGCCCCTGGCCGAAATCCAGAAACATTTAGAATAAACTTCGCCGGCTCTCCCTTTTTTCAAGGACACGTATTTTGACTAACGTCTGCTCCGCCGGCCTGGATGTGGGGTTTGCCTCCCTGGATTACCTGCAGATTTTTATCCTGGGTGTGATCCAGGGCATTACCGAATTGCTGCCGGTGTCGTCCACCGCGCACATGCGCGTGGTGCCGGCACTGCTTGGCTGGCAAGACCCTGGCTCGGCGTTTTCCGCAGCGATGCAGTTGGCGGCGCTGGCGGCGGTGGTGAGCTACTTCTGGCGCGATGTGCAGCAAGTGACCACGGGCAGCATCAGTGCCGTACGCCGGGGTGACTACAACGACCGCTGGTTCAAGCTGGCGGTGGCGATTGTGCTGGCGACCATCCCGATCTGCATCGCCGGCCTGGCGCTGTCGTCAACCTTGAATACCTGCAACTCGCCGCTGCGCGGGCTGATGGTGATCGGTATTGCCTGTGTGGTGATGGCGATATTACTGGCGGCAGCCGAACTGCGCGCCCGTCACACCCGCGAGGTGAGCGAAATGCGCTTGCGTGATGCGTTGATCGTCGGCATCGCCCAGATCGGCGCGTTGATTCCCGGGGTCTCGCGCTCGGGCTCGACCTTGACCGCCGCGCTGTTCCTGAATTTCAAACGCGAAGAAGCGGCACGCTTTTCGTTCTTGCTGGGCCTGCCCGCCATCGCCCTCGCCGGCCTGAAAGAACTGTGGGTGCTGCTGCACGCCGACCTGCCCGCCCACGCCTGGCCGCACTTGCTCTTCGGCCTGGTGGTGGCGAGCATCTCGGCGTTTTTCGCGATCTGGGGCCTGATGAAGTTTCTGGAACGCTTCTCCACCTGGCCGTTCGTGATCTACCGCGCGCTGCTGGGGGTGTTTTTGATTGGGGCGGTCAGCACCGGGCTGCTGAGTTGATCGTCCAGGCACTGCTTCCATAGGTTGCGAACCAGGGTTTTCATGGTGAGCGCCTCAGCCCAGCGATCACTGAGTTCCCGGCCATCCGCGCCGGTGATCGCATAGGGCGGCGGGCCGAGTTCGCAGGTGAAGGACAGGCTTTGGGGGGTGTTCGGGCGGGCCAACCAGTCCTCGATTCCGTAGCGCCACCAGCCGAGAAAGCGTTCTACCCAGGCTCGATGCTGGGGGAAATCCAGCGCGACCTGCACCTGTTCACTGCTGGCTACGCGCCCATGAAAGCCCCAGCTATGGTGCAGAATCGTGCGTATCTGTTCATCGTCGTCGGCGGCGCCAGGTTCGGGCAATTCGCCACCGACCACGTAGTGGGACAGGTCCGCCAGCAGTTTCAGGTCAGGCATTTGCGCCAGCAGGTCGAGGGTGAACAACAGGTCACTGGTCAGGCGATAACGGTGGGTTTCCAGCAGGATCGGGAAAGCCACCTGCTCGGCCAGGCGTTGCCAGCCGTCGATCAACCGGCCCGCCTCGGCCTGGGTACGCGGGCGCACGTCGGCTTGCAGAGTGAGGTGATGACAGCCGTAGCGGCTGATCACCTCCAGTGCCCGCGCCAGGTCATCCACCGATTGCGGAAACAGCTGGCCTTCGATCTGCAAACCCCGTGCGGCGGCGGCCGCTTGCAGGCGTGCTACCTCGGCCGCCTTCCAGTAGTGATCGGTGACGCCATCGAAACCGGCGGCGGCGATGCGATCCAGTTGCGCCTCGAGCGGGCCGGGTTCGGTGTGCATCGCCCACAGGGATTGGAATACCAGAAATTCGCGCATGTCAGCCCCGCAACCAATGTTTGAGAGAGACCGCCGGATCAGCCAGGCCCACCGACGGCAACGGCACATGGGCGATGATCAGGCGTTCACACAGCTTGATGTCCTTGGCCACGCTATTGCCCGGCGCCCAGCCGCAGGCGCCTTGCAGATACCCATCGGCATCGAGGTAGAACAGCAGCAAACCGCCGTGGGGCAAGGCGCGGCTGACCACCTCCGGCGTCATCACACCGACCGTCTGCAAGCCCCAGTCATAGTGGTCGGACCAGAAACCCGGCACGGCGTCGAAGGGCAATGCCCGGCCCAGCAGGTTCAACGCGGCATGCCGACCTTGGGCCTCGGCATTGCGCCAGGTTTCCTGACGCTGATAGAGGCCGCCAAGCCGGAACTCGCAGACGTCTCCCGCTGCGTAGATATTCGCCGCGCTGGTACGCAAGTGCACGTCAACGCGAATGCCCTGCCCTACCTCCAGCCCGGCCGCTGCCGCCAGTTCGATATTGGGTTGCATGCCGATGCCGACCACCACTAGGTCACAGGGCAGCGTCTGCCCGTCCACCAGTTGCACGGCGTCGGCCTGGATGGATTCCACAGTGACGTTCAAGCGCACGTCCACACCCTGTTCGCGGTGCAGATCCAGCAATGCTGCACTGATGATCGCTGGCAATACCCTGCCGGCCAGGCGCGGCCCGGCTTCGAGCACCGTCACCGCGCAGCCCAGGCCTCGCGCAGTCGCCGCCACTTCCAGGCCGATAAACCCACCGCCGACGATCACCAGCCGGGTGCCGGGGCGCAACTGGACGCGCAGGGCCAGCGCTTCATCGTGGGTGCGCAGGTAAAGCACATTGGCCTGGGCCTGAGGCAGACGCCGCGCACGGCCGCCAGTGGCGAGTAGCACGCCGGCATAGTCCAGCCAGCGGCCATCGGCCAGTTGCAGCCGATGCTGCTGCGGCGCCAGCTGGCTGACCGCATTGCCGGCAATATGCTCGATATCCAGCTCGGCCAGCCGCGCGCTGTCGCACAGGCTACACCCGGCCAGGTCCTGGCTGCCTTGCAACAGGGCCTTGGACAGCGGCGGTCGTTCGTAGGGCACGTGCGGTTCGTCGCCGATCAGGATCAGCCGACCGTCGTAACCCTCCTCGCGCAGGGTCAACGCCGCACGGCCACCGGCATGGCCGGCGCCAACGATAATCAGGGGCGCGCTCATCATCACGCCGTGACAGCGAGCAACACTCGCCCCGCTTCGACCCGTACCGGGTAGGTCTTCAGGTTGACACAGACCGGCGCGCCTAGGGCCTTGCCGGAGCGGTAATCGAAACGCCCGTTGTGCTTGGGGCATTCGATCACATGGTCCATGACCAGGCCGTCGGCCAGGTGGATTTTCTCGTGGGTGCACAGGCCGGCGGTGGCGAAAAACTCATTGTCGGCGGAGCGGAACACCGCATAGGTGTGTGCCCCGTGGTCGAAGCGCAGCACGTCTTCTTCGTCTATCTCGCCCACGGCGCAGACGTCGATCCATTGATCGTTCATGATTTTTCTCCAAGTGAATAACGTTCCTGGTGGCGAGCGAGCTTGCTCGCGCTGGGCTGCGAAGCAGCCCAGGATCGCGATTGAGGGTTATCTGAAAGACCGCGTCAGGTTTATTGGGGCTGCTGCGCAGCCCAGCGCGAGCAAGCTCGCTCGCCACTATGGGTGGGGCGCTGGACGAAATAGGTCGGGTCGCTGCGCTGCTTCCACAGGGTTGGCAGGATTTCCTTGTAGGCCTCGAACAGATTGGCATACGGCGGTGGGCAGTCGCGGCGGATTTCTTCGTGCAGTTGTTCGAGCGCGTGGTACGGCACCATCGGGTACATGTGGTGCTCGAGGTGGTAGTTCATGTCCATGTAGATAAAGCGCAGCACGCGGTTCATGTAAATGGTGCGGCAGTTGCTGCGGTGGTCGAGCACATCTTCGGCCAGGCCCACGTGCTGGGTGAGGCCGAACAGGTAGCCGAGCCAGGCGCCATAGAGACTCGGCAGCCCCACCAGCATCAGCGGCAACCAGCTGTGCAGGTACAAGGCGGTGCCGATGATCAACGCGTAAATGCCCACCCAGATGCGCGCGGCGCGAAACACTTTGGGCCATTCGGATTCGGGGATGAAGTCCTGCTCCTGGGCACTCATACGGCCGATGGCATGGCGGGCCACGCCACTGAAGGTCTTCCAGGCCAGGGGCAGATTGAACAGGCTCAGAAACATCATCCAGAAGCTTGGCGGGCGCGGCTCGACGATCTCCGGGTCGCGGCCGACGACGATGGTGTCGGTGTGGTGCCGGGCATGGCTCCAGCGCCACACATGGGGTTCGAACAGGCACATGAAGCACGCCACTGGGTACAGCGCGTCATTCATCCAGCGGGTCTTGAACGCCGTGCCATGCCCGGTTTCGTGCCAGCGCGGGTTGGAGGCGGTGCCGTAGAGCACGCCATAGGCGAGGAAGAACGGCACACAGGCCCAGGAGCCCCAGAACCAGTAGCCGCCAAAGCCTGTGACGAACAACGCGGTGAACCAGATGGCCGTATCGACCAGGGCCGGGCCGTCACGGCGCTGCATCAGTTCCTTCATGCGTTTGCGCGGAATCGGCGATTGGTACCAACGGGCCGAGACCAGGCCTTTTTCGGCGGCGCGGGCGGCTTCGGGGCCGGTCAGGCTGTAATCGCGCCGGGCGCGGTGAGCGGTGTGTTCAGGCATTGTTATCGTTCTCCGCAAGCGTGGGGTTTCAGGGGCTTTGCGAGACCAACCATAGAGCGCGGCCAAATCAGCCTCAAGGGCTTGAATCCATTCCCTATCAAGCTATCATCCAGGCCCAGCGGGGCTTGATAGTTTTCTATCAAGACGCTCAAGGGGCTCGCCATGAATACCCATAAACGCCCGACCATCGCCACGGTTGCCGCCCACGCGGGCCTCAGTGTGGCCACCGTCGACCGTGTATTGAACGCTCGCGCACCGGTCAATCCGCAAACCGCCGAGCACGTATTCCAGGCCGCCGAAGCGGTCGGTTATTTCGCCGCGCGACTGATCGGCCAGCGTATTCGCGAACGGCGTCCGACCTACCGTTTCGGCATTCTCCTGCTGGGCACCGCCCAGGCGTTCTATGCCAACCTGGCCCAGTCGATCAGCGCGGCGGCGCAGCAGCACGCCAGCGCCAACCTGAGCTGCCAGTTCGAGTACATCGTTGACCGCACACCCAGCGCCATCGTCGCGCAGATCGAGCAACTGGCCGTGCAGTGCGACGCGCTGGCGGTGGTCAGCTTCGCCCACCCGTTGATCAATGCGTGCCTGGCGCAGATCCGCGCAGCCGGCGTGCCGGTGGTGGCGCTGCTCTCGGACATCCACGAACGCGCGGCCGAACCTTATGTGGGCCAGGATAATCACGTCGTCGGCCGCACCATGGGCTGGCTGTTGGCGCGTACCTGCGGTGCGCGTAAAGGCAGCGTGGGCATCTTGCTGGGGGGCCACCGTTTTCTCGGCCACCAGGCGCGGGTCGAAGGCTTGCACAGCTACCTGGCCGAACACGCACCGGGGCTCAAACCCTTGGAACCGCTGATCAATCTGGACAACTGCGACATCACCGAAGAAGCCACCCTCGACCTGCTCAGCCGCCACACCGACTTGCGCGGGCTGTGCGTGGTGGGCGGCGGCGGTGACGGCGTGATCAACGCCTTGGCGCAACTGCCCAAGCGCCCGGCGTTGTGCTGCATTTTGCAGGAGTCCACCGAACTGTCGCGCCAGGCCCTGGGCCGAGGGTTGATCGATGTGGTGATGGATTCGCAGCCACGCCAGACGGCGGTGGCGCTGGTGGACCTGCTGGTGGCGCTGCAGAGCGACGAGGCGTTCGATCCGGCGCGGCATCGGGTGCACATCCCGCCGCACATCGTCACCTCGGAAAACATGGGCACCTGAAGAGGGGGCTTGCCCTGATGCCAGTCAGTCAGAGCTTTTTGTAGGAGCGAGCTTGCTCGCGAAAAATTCAGGCCCCCCGCGTTTATCCAGAATAAACGCGTTGCCTGGGCGTTTTTCGCGAGCAAGCTCGCTCCTACAGAGGGCGGCGTACGCTTCATCGCCCCTCCCACATCGGTAACCGTTCACCGGCCGCGAAAATCCCCGGCATTCAACCCGAACCGATTCATCTTGTTGTACAGCCCGCCACGGGAAACGTTCAGCTGCCGGGCGGCCAGGCGGATATTGCCAGCGGTGTTTTTCAGCGCCGTGACGATGGCGTGCATCTCGTGGCTGCTCAGGTCTTGGGTGGCTGGCGCGGCATATGGGATGGCCGGGGCGCGCGGCCTGGCCTCCAAGGGTAAATCGCCAGGCTCGATCCACTCGCCCATCGCCAGGTTGGTCGCCCGCTCAATCGCGTTTTCCAGCTCGCGCACATTGCCCGGCCAGCCATGGGCCGACAGCAACGCCAGCGCATCCGGCGAGAATCCTTGCAGCGATTTGCGCAACGAACGCGCGCAACGCTGCAGGAAATGCCGCGCCAGCAGAGGAATATCGTCACGGCGCATACGCAGGGGCGGCACGGTGATATTCAGCACGTTGAGGCGGTAGTAAAGGTCTTCGCGAAACGCCCCCTCGGCCACCGCCTGGCTGAGATTGCGGTGGGTCGCCGCAATGATGCGCACATCCACTGGCCGTGAGGTCTTCGCGCCCACGCGGGTCACCTCGCCTTCCTGCAACACGCGCAACAGGCTGACTTGCGCGTCGAAGGCCATGTCGCCGATTTCATCGAGGAAAATCGTCCCGCCATCGGCCAGTTCAAACTTGCCCGCCGAACCGCCGCGTGCCGAGCCGGTGAAGGCGCCTTCGGTATGGCCGAACAATTCGCTTTGCACCAGGTCCCGTGGGATCGCGCCGCAGTTGACTGCGACGAAGGGGCCAGTGCAACGCTCGCTGGCGTTATGAATGGCCTGGGCAAATAACTCTTTGCCGGTGCCGCTTTCGCCGAGGATCAAGGTGGTGGAATCACTGCGACTGGCGATGCGTCCCAGGTGCAGCGCGTCCTGGATCGCGCGCGAGGTGCCCTGGATGGTTTCAAAGGTGTAGCGGGCCTGGGTGCCGACAATGCGCCGGGTGATTTCGCGGATGCGGCGGTTTTCACGCACCGACACGATCACCCCACCCTGCTCCAGCGGGCACACCGAGACCAGGCAGGCGAGCTGGCTGCGGTCGTGCAAGTGAAAGGTGCAGTCCAGATCGCGCAGGTTTTCGCCGCCGCGCAGGAGCATGGCGTCGCTCAGCTCGCTGCGAGCGAGCCGATTGAAGGGGCTGCCGAGCAGCTCCAGGCCCACGTTGAACAGTTGCCGCGCGTAGCGATTGATCGCCTTGATGCACCCGCGTTCATCCAGCACCACCAAGCCTTCGTTAAGCACTTCAAGCACGGTTTGCTGCTCTTGCAGCAACGCTTGCAGCGCCATCTGCCGCGACACGGCCTCGGCGGCCGCCTGGACGGTGCCCAGGGTATGGAAGTGAAACCAGCCGGGCTCGGCCGTCAGCGTCAGCATGGCCAGGGTCTGGCCCTGGGCATTCTTTATCGGCGCGGCGGCGCAGTGCATGCGGCGTTGACGCAGGCCGACGGCGAAGTTTTCTTCGGCCAGCACATACACCAGATGATCTTCGGCCAGCGCCAGGCCGGTGCAGTTGGTGCCCTGCACCGATTCGAGCAGGCGACTGCCCACGGGGGTGATGTCCAACCCACAGAAATACAAAGTGGTGCCGTCAGCGTCGGTAAGGTTGATATGACCGCGCGGGTTGTACGCCAGTAATCCGTGCATGACTTGCGCGGCGGCGGCGATCAGCACGCGGTGGCTGGCCAGGGTGGCCGCCAGTGTGTCGGCGGCGACGAAACGGTAAGCGTTGTCTGCCGGATCGATGCCGGCCTCGACGCTGCGCCGCCAGGAATCCCAGATCGTCTGACGCACCTCGGGCGGGCGCTGCAGCTGGCCGCTCAGGCAGGCCTGCCACGCCTGCTCCAAGGCTGCGACCGGGCCGTCATTCAGCGCCGCGGGGCCCAGCGCCGTCAGGTAATCGAGGTCTTGCGCACTGATCGCCATGCTCATAAGCGGTGTCCATGTTCATGTTTTCAACATGTCAGCATAGACATGTCATTTAAATGAACACTATTTTTTTGGTGTTTATTTATAACCGTTAAATATCAGTCACTTGGATTTTGGCACAGCCCTTGCTCTTACCCCTTTACCCGCCAGGACCGTCCTGAGGCCAACAATAAAAAGGGGTCATACATGAATACAAAAAACATCCGCCTGGGCTTGATCGGCGCCGGCCGCATGGGCAGCTTCCACGGCCTGACCGCCGCCCGGCACATTCCCGGCGCTTGCCTCGCCGCCATCGCCGACCCTACGCCAGGGCAAGCCGCACGTCTGGCGGCAGAGCTGGGTGTAGCCAAGGTGTACACCGACCCGCAGCAACTGCTCGACGACCCGGATATCGACGGCGTACTCATCGCCGCCCCCGCCCGCAGCCATGCCGAACTGGTGATCAGCGCCGCCCGTGCCGGCAAGGGCATCTTCTGCGAGAAGCCCATGGCGATCACCCTCGATGAAGCCGACCGCGCCATCGCCGCTGCGGCCGATGCCCGAGTGCCACTGCAAGTCGGCTTCAACCGGCGCTTCGCCAACAGCTTTCGCGCCGCCCACCTCGACGTCGCCGCAGGCCGTATCGGCACTCCGCAGTTGCTGCGCTCCCTGACCCGCGACCCGGCGCTGAACAACCCTGGCGCCTCACCGCAATGGGTGATTTTCCTGGAAACCCTGATCCACGACTTCGACACCCTGCGCTACCTCAACCCCGGCGCCGAAGCGGTGCAGGTGCAGGTGATGGCCGACGCCCTGATCGCCCCGGACTACAAAAGCCAGGGTTTGCTCGACACCGCCGTGGTCACGATCCGTTTCGATAACGGCGCGATTGCCACCGCCGAAGCCAGCTTCCAGGCGGTGTATGGCTATGACGTGCGCGGTGAAGTGTTCGGCAGCGCCGGCATGCTGACCATGGGCAGCGTGCAGGCCTGCGACCTGGTGCGCTACCAGGCCCAGGGCATCCAGGCCGACACCCAGCGCCTGGACACCGACCTGTTGCGCGATGCCTACATTGCCGAGCTCAACCACTTCGTCGACTGCCTGCAAAGCGGCGCCAAGCCCCTGGCCAGCGGGGAAGATGCCCGCGCCGCCCTGGCGATTGCCCGCGCGTGTATCCAATCCTATGAGCAAGGCACGGCGGTGAGCCTATGAGCCCGTTCAAGCTGGCGGTGAGTGCCGAGATGGTGTTTCTGGATCTGCCCTTCGTCGAGCGGGTCAAGCGGATTCATGCCCTGGGTTTCAGCGCCGAAATCTGGAACTGGACAGACAAGGACATCAACGCCCTGGCCGCGACGGGCGCGGACTTCACCTCGATGACCGGCTACATCAGCGGCACGCTCACCGACCCCGACGGTATCCTCCACTTGCTCGACAGCGCCCGCGAATCCTTAAGTGTTGCCGAGCGCCTCAAGTGCCCCAGCCTCAATTTGCACGGCACCGGCCTGGGTGACGGCGGCCTGCCGGTGCAACCCGTCAGCCGGACCACCGGGCGCATGTGGCTGAGTGCCTGCAAGACGCTGGAGAAAATCGCTCGCCTGGGGCAAGACGCCGGCCGCGTGTTCCTGCTGGAAAACCTCAACACCGAGGTCGACCACCCCGGCACGCCATTCGCCCGCGCCGACGACACCCTGGCGCTGATCGAAGCCGTGGGCAGCCCGTATTTGAAAATGAACCTGGACCTTTACCACGCGCAGATCGGCGAAGGAAACCTGATCGAATTGATCCAGCGCGCGGGCAGCGCCATCGGCGAAATCCAGGTGGCGGACGTGCCCGGGCGCCAGGAGCCTGGCACCGGCGAAATCCACTACCCGGCGATTGCCAGGGCGCTGCAGGCCATCGGCTACAGCGGCGTGGTCGGCCTGGAAGCCTGGGCCAGCGGCGACAGCGAAGCGGCCCTGGAGCGTTTTCGCCAAGCCTTCACCCTATAACAACAAGAGGAACACCTCATGCATCGCTATTCATTGATCGTTGCCACCCTGTTGCTGCTGTTCAGCCAATGGACCTTCGCCGCGTACCGCATTGGCGTGAGCATCGCGCGGGTTGACGATAACTTCATGACCTACGTGCGCACTGGCCTTGAAACGGCCGCCAAACAACAAGACGTGCAGATCCAGTTCGAGGACGCCCAGGGCGACGTGGTGCGTCAGCTCAACCAGGTCGAAGGGTTTCTCAACCAGAACGTCGACGCGGTCATCGTGCTGCCGGTGGACACCGCCGCCACCGCCAACATGACCCGCGCCGCCGTGGCCGCCAATAAGCCATTGGTGTACGTCAACCGCCATCCCGATCAACGCACGCTGCCCAAGGGAGTCGTGACCGTGGCGTCCAACGACATCGAAGCCGGGCAATTGCAAATGCGCTACCTCGCGGAAAAACTCGGCGGCAAGGGCAACGTGGCGATCATCATGGGCGACCTGGCGCAAAACGCCACCCATGACCGCACTGAAGGCGCCAAGCAGGTGCTCAAGGACTTTCCCGGGATCAAGATCGTCGAGCAGCAAAGTGCCGAATGGCAACGCAGCAAGGCCATGGACCTGACCAGCAACTGGCTGCTGGCGGGCACACAGTTCGATGCGATTGTGGCCAACAACGATGAAATGGCGATTGGCGCGGCCATGGCTTTGCAGCAGGCCGGCAAAGCCAAGGGCGACGTGGCGATTGTCGGCATCGATGGCCTGCCCGATGGCCTGGCGGCGATCAGGCGCGGCGTGCTCACCGCCTCAGTGTTCCAGGACCCCAAAGCCCAGGCGACTCAAGCGGTACAAGCGGCGGTGCGGATGATCAAGGGCGAGCCGATTGAGTCGGAGGTGTGGGTGCCCTTCGAACTCATAAAACCCGAGCAAGTGGCTGTGTTCGAGCAACGCTACAAATAATTGAAGCCAAGAAGATCCAAATGTGGGAGGGGGCTTGCTCCCTCCCACACTTTCAGTCCAAGTCGCTCGCACTATGGCGCTCGGCCAACTGATCATCACCGGACACCCGATTCACCCGCCGCCCGCGCTGCACCGCCGGCCGTGCATCAATCGCATCCGCCCAGCGCATGACGTGCTTGTATTCATGCACCGACAGAAACTCCGCCGCCCCATACAACCGCCCTTTGACCAACCCGCCGTACCAGGGCCAGATGGCGATGTCGGCGATGGTGTAGGCGTCCCCGGCAATGTACTCGCTCACCGCCAGGCGCTTGTCCAGCACATCCAACTGGCGCTTGGCCTCCATGGCGAAACGATTGATCGGGTATTCCATCTTGCTCGGCGCATACGCGTAGAAATGCCCGAAGCCGCCGCCCAAGTACGGTGCGCTGCCCATCTGCCAGAACAGCCACGACAGGCATTCGGCACGGGCGGCAGGTTCGGTGGGCAAAAACGCGCCGAACTTCTCGGCCAGGTACTGCAGGATCGCGCCCGACTCGAACACGCGAATCGGCGCAGCGCCGCTGTGATCCATCAGCGCCGGAATCTTCGAGTTCGGGTTCACCGCCACGAAACCGCTGCCGAACTGGTCGCCGTCACCGATCTTGATCAGCCAGGCGTCGTATTCGGCACCGGTGTGCCCGAGCGCCAGCAGCTCTTCGAGCAGGATCGTGACCTTCTGCCCATTGGGCGTGGCCAGGGAATACAGCTGCAACGGGTGCTTGCCGACCGGCAGCGCTTTTTCATGGGTGGCGCCGGCGATGGGCCGGTTGATGCTGGCGAAGGTGCCGCCGCTTTCGGTGTCCCAGGTCCAGACCTTGGGGGGTACGTAGTCAGCCATGCTCGATGCTCCTAGAGGGCGCTTGCGATCAACAAAGGGTTTAAGACTAAACCAAAGACGCGTGGCGCGTCACACTGGTGTCCCCGTCTTGCCCAGGCACCTGCACACGCAGAGCGATGAGCAAGGCCGCGAGCAACATCAACACACCCGCACCGATAAACACCCCACCAATGCCACTGAAGCTGAACATCAGCCCGCCACCGGCAGCGCCCGCCGCGATGGCCGACTGCACCGACGCGACGACCATGCCTCCGGCACTTTCCGCCTGGTCCGGCACCGCACGCGCGACCCAGTTCGACCACGCCACGGGTACGCCGCCAAATGCCATGCCCCATAGCGCCAGCAGCATCGCCTGGCCCGGCAGTGACGCCGGCAACCAGACCAGGGCCAGTGCCGCAATTCCCACCAACACCGGCATTAACACCAGTGTTGTGCGTGGGCGGCGCACCAGCAGCCACCCGGCGAGCAGCGTGCCGGCGAAATTCGCCACGCCAAAACCCAGCAGCATCAGCGCCAGCCCCTCGGTGTCGACCCCGGTGGTGCTTTCCAGGAACGGCCGGATGTAGGTGAACAGCGCGAAATGCGCGGTGTGCACCAGTACGCAGCCGAACATGCCGATGGCGATACCGGGGCGCTGCAGTACGTCCACCACGGTGCGCAGGCGCGCGGTGCCATGGGGTGCCATGCGCGGCAGCGTGAATGCCTGGAACGCCAGGGTCAGCAGGCCGACGGCGGCCGCCGCAATAAACGCACTGCGCCAGCCGTACAGGCCACCCAAATAGCTGCCCAGCGGCACGGCGACCACGGTGCCCAGCGCGATCCCGCTGAAAATGATCGACAGCGCACGGGGCAAGGACGCCGCCGGCACCAGGCGCATCGCCACTGCAGCCGCCATGCTCCAGAACCCGCCGAGGGCGATGCCCAGCAGGATGCGCATCAACAACAGCACCGTCAGGCTGGAGGACAATGCCACCAGCAGGTTGGAGGCGATCATCAGCGTGGAAAACCCCAGCAGCACGACGCGCCGGTCGATACCACGGGTCAGCCCCGGCACCAGCAGACCGGCAAACAGCGCTACCACCGCCGTCACCGTGACGGCTTGCCCGGCCAGCGCCTCTGTAACGCCCAGGTCCAGGGCCATCGGTGTCAACAGGCTGGCCGGCAGGTACTCCGCCGTGAGCAAGCCGAATACCCCCATCGCCAGGGAAAATACCGCCAGCCAGGCCGGTTCTGTTACAACGCCCGCAGGCGCATGGGCTGCACAATCAGTCATCGCAGGTCTTCCTCAAGTCATTAGCGAGGCGCTCAGTCTAGGTAGGCCGGCCAGGATGATCTATGATACAAAGCCTTGAGTTTTTAACCGAAACCCCGGGCATGACTTCAGTGGACGCATTCACCGCTTCTTCAGAGCTGATCAACGAGTTGCTGCGCGGCATGCGCCTGCGCGGTGTGCAGTACCGGCGCATCCAGGCCGGGCCCACATTCGGCATGGGCTTTGGCGCCCGGCCGGGCCACGCCTATTTCCACTTTATCGCGGCCGGCCGCGCCACGCTGCGCACCGAGGACGGCAGCCTTTTCGCGCTGTCGGCCGGCAATGCGGTGTTCATCTCCCACGGCGGCGCGCACGCGCTGTTATCCGCAGCGGATGCCGTCGTGCAGGACATCGACCATTTCGACAGCGCACCGTTGGGAGATACCGTATGCGCCGTGGATGCATCACCCGATACCGTCCCCAGCCTGGTGTTGTTCAGTGCGTGCATGGAGTTTGAGCTCGGCAGCCTCCAGGGGCTCGGCAACCTGATGCCGGCCCTGATGCTGATCGATGCCGGCGGCCAGCGTTACCCGGGACTGATGCCGATCCTGGCGGTAATGGAACGCGAAATGTCCACGGCGCGCGTAGGCTTTGCCGGTATTCTTGCGCGCCTCGCCGATGTCGTGGCGGCGATGATCGTACGCGGCTGGGTCGAGTGCGCCTGTGGCAACGCCTCGGGCCTGGTGGCCGCGTTGCGCGACCCGCGCCTGGCCAGCGCCCTGCTCGCCTTGCACCAGCAGCCGGGCCACGACTGGAGCGTGGCGGAGCTGGCCGCCCAGTGTCATACCTCGCGCTCGGTGTTCGCTGACCGCTTCCAGGCCGTCCTCGGCATACCGCCACTGCGCTATGCCACGGAACTGCGCATGCGCCTGGCCAGCCAATGGCTGACCCTGGAACGCATGCCCATCGAAACGGTGGCGCAACGCCTGGGCTACACCTCCCAGGCGGCATTCAGCCGTGCCTTCAAACGCATCACCGGGCAGCCGCCGGGGGCTGCCAGGCGTTCGGCATGAAGCCTCGCGCGGCACGCGGCCTTCAAAGCCTGACCCGATCGAATAAACACCACTGTTCAAATGTGGGAGGGGGCTTGCTCCCGATGAGGGCATGTCAGTCAATGCATCCTTGACTGACCCACCGCTATCGGGAGCAAGCCCCCTCCCACAGTTGAACAGTGGCGCCTGGCCTAGACCCAACCGCCATCCACGATAAAGTTCTGCGCCGAACACATCGCCGAGGCATCGGAAGCCAAAAACAGCGCCATATTGGCGATATGCTCGGGCATCACGCTGCCCGGCAGGCACTGGCTGCGGGCGATCAGCTCACGGGCCGCATCGTCCACCCACATGGCCAGTTGTTTTTCCGTCATCACCCAGCCTGGCACCAGGGTATTGACGCGGATGTGGTGGGGGCCTAACTCCCGCGCCAGGCCACGGGTCATGCCGTGGGCGGCGGCCTTGCTGGCGGCGTACACCGGGTAGCCGGCGGAGGCCATCATCCAGCCGACCGAGCCCAGGTTGATGATCGAGCCGCCACCGGCCTGTTTCATCATTGGTACCACGGCCTTGGCGGCAAAGAAGGCGTGCTTGAGGTTGACCGCAATCAGCCGGTCGAACATTTCCGAGTCGATTTCTTCCAGGGTATGGCGTACGTCGTTCGCCGCGTTGTTGACCAGCACCGTGATCGGGCCGAGGGAATGTTCGAAGCGCCCGATCGCCGCGCGATAGCCGATCTCGTCGGTGATATCGCAGCATTCGAACTCAACGCTATGCCCGTTGGAGTTCAACAGCGCAGCCAGGCGTTCGCCCTGGCTTTGGGCGCGGTCCACGAACGCCACCTTGGCGCCCTGGGCGGCGAACGCCCGCACCATGAACTCGCCAATCCCGGAAGCCCCGCCGGAGATCAATACGGTCTTGCCCTTGAGGTCGGGATACAGGGCCTGCTGAGTACTCATAACGTGATGCCTCGATCAATTAGTCTTATTTTATTTTACGAAATCGGCGTTAAAGGCTATAAATTCGCTGTCTCAATCATGAAATATCGCACATTAGTAGAACTATTCAATCCAAAAACAACAAAAGGAAGTTCGACCATGAAGCACCCTCGATACCTGCTGTCCGGCCTGGCGATGTCCATGTTGATCGCCAGCGGCGGCGCCCAGGCCGCAGGCCTGACCAGCGAACACAAACCCTTCGGCAAAACCAACGACGGCACCGCCGTCGAACAATACGTGTTGCGCAATAGCCATGGCATGCAAGCCACGGTGATTACCTACGGCGGTGTGCTGCAATCGCTGAAGGTGCCGGACAAACACGGCAAGGTCGACGACGTGGTGCTGGGCTTTGACGACGTACAAGGCTATCAAGGCGGTACCGCATTTTTCGGCGCGACCATCGGCCGCTTCGGCAATCGCCTGGCCGGCGGTGCGTTCGAACTCGACGGCAAACGCTACCAGGTGCCGCTCAACGACGGCCCCAACTCGCTGCATGGCGGCGCCCAGGGCTTCGACAAGCAGGTGTGGCAAGCCAAGCCGGTCAAGGACAAGGACTCGGTCGGGGTCACCCTCACCTACCTGTCCAAGGACGGTGAAATGGGTTTCCCCGGCAACCTGAAAACCGAAGTCACTTATCGCCTCAACGACAAGAACGAACTGCACATCGACTACAAGGCCACCACTGACAAACCGACCGTGCTCAACCTCACCAACCACAGCTACTTCAACCTGGCTGGCGCGGGTAATGGCGATATTCTCAAGCAGGTCGCCACCTTGCACGCCAGCCATTACACACCGGTGAACGCCACCCTGATTCCCACCGGCGAACTGGCGCCGGTCAAGGGCACGCCGATGGATTTCCTCAAGCCTACCGCCATCGGCCAGCACATCAAGGAGGATCATCCGCAGCTCAAGTTCGCCGAACCGAAACAGGGTGGGTTCGACTTCAACTGGGCACTGGACACCAAAGGCGACGTGAAGCAACTGGCGGCCGAGGTGCATGATCCTGAGTCGGGGCGGCGTTTGCAGCTCTATACCAGCGAACCGGGCGTGCAGTTCTACACCAGTAACTTCCTGGATGGTTCGGTGAAGGGCAAGGCTGGCAAGACCTACCAGCATTGGAGTGGGTTTACCTTGGAGACCCAGCACTTTCCGGATGCGCCTAACCAGCCCAAGTTTGCCTCGACCCGCTTGAACCCTGGGCAGACCTACACCCAGAACACCATCTTCAAGTTCACCGCCAACTAAAACCCTACATTGATCGTTCCCACGCTCCGCGTGGGAATGCCACCTGGGACGCTCCGCGTCCCGATTCAGAAGTGGACGCAGAGCGTCCCGGGGTGCATTCCCACGCAGAGCGTGGGAACGATCAAGTTCAGCGTTGTTTCATGCGGTCGATGACGACGGCCAACAGCAGGATCGAGCCGCGAATCACGTACTGGTAGAAGGTATCGATGTTCTTCAGGTTCATCGCATTTTCGATAATCGCCAGGATCAATACCCCGGCGATCACATGGCGGATCATGCCGATACCGCCACTCAACGACACACCGCCCAGCACACAGGCGGAAATCACCGTCAGCTCGAAGCCCTGGCCGATCATCGGTTGGCCGGAGGTCATGCGCGAGGCCAGGATCACCCCGGCCAACGCGCCGATCAAGCCGTGCACGGCGAAGATCAGGATCTTGGTGCGATCCACATTGACCCCCGCCAGCAACGCCGCTTCCGGGTTGCCGCCGATGGCCATGGTGTTGCGCCCGTAGGTGGTGTAGTTGAGCAACCAGCCAAAGAACAGGAAGCACACGATGGTGATCAGGATCGGCACCGGCACGCCGAACAACTGGCCGTTGCCGAACACGAAGAACTGATCCTGGGACACGCCCACCGCTTTGCCGTCGGCGAAGATATAGGCCAGGCCGCGCACGATCTGCATGGTTGCCAGGGTGGTAATCAACGCGTTGACCCGCAGCTTGGCGATCACGATCCCGTTGATCAACCCCACCATCAGGCCCATCAGCAGCGCCGCGCCGATGCCGAGCATCACACTGTCGGTGTCGCGCATCACAATCGCCGCCACCACGCCGGCGCAGGCAATCACCGAACCCACCGACAAGTCGAAATGCCCGGAGGCCAGGCAGAACAGCATGGTGCACGCCGCAATGCCTACCGTGGAAATCGCCAGGCCCAGCCCGCGCATGTTCAACGGCGAGAGGAAGTTATCGATCAGCAAGGCACACAGGACAAAAATGCCCACCGCCGCCAGCAGCATCGCCCAGTTGTCGAGCAAGGCGCGCAGGTCGAGGGGTTTGCGTGCCGAGGGCAGCGCGTTGTTTTGAGTGGTCATGGTCGTCTCTCAGTTCGCCAGGCCGCGCGGCAAGGCCAGCTGCAGCAGGTTGGATTCAGTCGCGTGTGCGCGCAGTTGTTCACCGCGCAAGGCGCCTTCGCACAGCACCAGGATGCGGTCGGAAATGCCCATGACTTCCATCAGGTCGCTGGACACCACGATCACCGCGATGCCCTGCGCCGCGAGGTTATGGATGATCTGGTAGATCTCGGCCTTGGCGCCGATATCGATGCCACGGGTCGGTTCGTCCAGCAGCAGCACTTTCATCGGCATCGACAGCCAGCGGCCGAGGATGGCTTTCTGTTGGTTGCCACCGGACAGGTACATGATTTTCTGCGCCGCGTTCGGGGTCTTGACCTTCATCGCCTTGATCTGGTGGTCGGCGTTGCCTTTCTCCCAGCCATCGCGCAACAGCCAGCCGAACGCGGAATGCGCGCCACGGGCACTGATGTTGATGTTTTCGGCGACGCTGGACAGCGGAATGATGCCTTCCTTCTTGCGGTCCTCGGGGCACAGCAGCACCCCGGCGGCGATGGCATCGCGAGGTGAGCGCAATTGCAGCGGCTCACCGCACAACTCCAGGCTGCCGGCACTGGCACGCTCCAGGCCGCTGAGCAGTCGGAACAGTTCCGTGCGCCCTGCCCCCACCAGCCCGAACAGGCCGAGGATTTCGCCTTTGCGCACCTCAAAACTGATCGGTTCGCGCAAGCCGGGACCGAGCAGGCCGTTGACCTTCAGGGCGACTTCGCCGTGCTCTCGCGGGCGATAGTCGTAGATGTCCTGGATATCGCGGCCGACCATGCAGGTCACCAACTGGTCGTGGTTCAGCGCGCTCATGTCATCGAAGGTGCGCACGAAGCGGCCGTCCTTGAACACCGTCACCGCGTTGCAGATACGGAACACCTCCTCCATGCGGTGGGACACGTACAACACCACTTTGCCCTCATCGCGCAGGCGCGTGATGATCGCCATCAAGCGATCGATCTCCCGCGCCGAGAGGCTGCTGGTCGGCTCATCGAAGGCGATCACATGGGCGCCACGGGACAGCGCCTTGGCGATTTCCACCAGTTGGCGCTGTCCCAGGGACAGGCGCCCGAGCTTTTCCTGGGGGTCGATTTCATCAGCCAGGCCCTTCAGGCACGCCAGCGCCTGCTGGCGCAGCACGCTGCGATTGACCACGCCAAAACGCGACGGTAAATGCCCGAGGAACAGGTTCTCGGCAACCGTCATCTCCGGCACCAGGTGCAATTCCTGGTGGATCACCGCGACGCCGCTGGCAATGCTGTCGGCGGCGCATTTGAAGGCCATGACTTGCTCGCCGATCTGCACCGTGCCGGTGCTGGGAATATAGGCGCCGCCGAGGATCTTCAGCAGCGTCGATTTACCCGCACCGTTCTCGCCCATCAGGGCGTGCACTTGCCCTGGGAGGGCGGTGAAGCTGATGCCGTCGAGCGCCTTGACCCCAGGGAAAGTTTTGCCGATACCGTCAAAACGCAGGGTCGCAGCGGTCATTTCCACAGCCCGATCTTGGTCAGTTCCGCCTGGAAGTTCTCGCGGGTGATCAGGGTCACTTCGTCCATGGCGGTGTACTTCGGCGGTTCAGTGCCTTTGGTGACCCACTCGTACATCATCAGCGCGGTGTTGTAGCCCTCGATATGCGGGCTGGGCAGCATCGAGCCGAAGAAGCCGCTGTTGGCTTTCTTCAATTCACCGATGGCGTCGGTGCCATTGATGCCGATGCCGATCACATTAGCCGCCGCGAAACCGGCGCTTTCGGTAGCACGCACGCCACCCAGCACGGTGTTGTCGTTCATGCCGCCGATGATCAGGTTTTTCGCGCCGCTGGGCAGCTTGACCAGCGCCGAGTTGGTGGCGTCCATGCTGCCTGGGACGTCGAGGGTTTTCAGCGCGGCGGTCAGGATATGGTCCTTGGGAATGCCGGCTTCTTCCAGGGATTTGATCGAGCCGTCGGTGCGTTTCTTGCCGGTGTCGAGTTCGTTGAACGTGTTGATCACCGCATAGGTGTCCTTCCAGTCCCAACCGCGTTTTTTCGCTTCGGCGGCCATGGCGGCGCCCTGCTTCTGGCCCACTTCAAACGCGGCCATGCCCAGGTACGGCACATCCTCCATGAAGTTGCCCTTGGCATCGACGAAACGGTCATCCACCGCGATCACTTTCAGGCCGTTGGCCTTGGCCTTGGCGACAATCGCCGGGCCCAGGGACACATCCGGCGGGCAGATCACGAAACCCTTGGCGCCGTTGGCGGCCAGGCTGTCGATGGCCGAAAGGGTTTTCTCACCGTCGGGCACGGCGATCTTGATCACAGTGAAACCGTGCTCCTTGCCGGCTTTTTCGGCGAAGGCCCATTCGGTCTGGAACCAAGGCTCTTCGGCCTGCTTGACCAGAAAGCCGATCTTCACTTCTTCAGCCAGCAGCAGGCCGCTCAAGCTCATGGCCGAGACCGCCACAGCGGCGCAGCACAGGGAACGCAAACCACGACGACGATTCATACGGGTGACTCCTTGTTGTTGTTTTTGAATATTCGTTTTTCGGTTTATCCGGCGAAGCGGTGACAGGGCTTGCCTGGCACCTCCACTTGCAGGCTCAGTACCGCACCGTCCAATGGGTGATCCAAGGGGCTGGCGGCGCTGGTGATATATAGGGTGGTCAGGTCAGGCCCACCAAACACGCAGCTGGTGGGACGGCTGACGGGCAGTTCGACGACGCGGTCCACCTGCCCTTCAGGCGTCAGGCGTAGCAGGCAACTGCCGTCCCAGCGCGCATTCCAGATGTAGCCCTCACTGTCCATGGCCGAGCCGTCCGGCCCGCCGCGTTCGTGGGCAGCGAACCACGTCCGGGCGGCGTCGAGCTGGCCGTCAGGCTGAATGGCATGCCGGTACAGCGTGCCATCCAGGCTGTCGCCGAAATGCACATGGCCGCCGTCGTCGCTCCATAACAGCGTGTTGGGAATGCCCAGCCCGCTCAGCAGCGGCGTAACCGTCGCATCGGCGTCGATACGAAACAGCCCGCCGGAGCGTCGCGTGATAGGCAGGTCTTCACCGTGGGCGCCGATGTTGTTCTGCATGGTGCCCAGCCACAGTCGGCCCTGGGCATCGCAACGGGCTTCGTTGCCGCG
Organism: Pseudomonas sp. R4-35-07; assembly: GCF_003852235.1. NCBI lineage: Bacteria > Pseudomonadati > Pseudomonadota > Gammaproteobacteria > Pseudomonadales > Pseudomonadaceae > Pseudomonas > Pseudomonas sp. R4-35-07. The sequence continues at coordinate 2,508,608 of NZ_CP027732.1, read as the reverse complement.
GTTACCCGGTTGCGGGTCGGCCACGCACAGCAAAGACAGGGCTTCGGTGTTCAAGTCCAGCCGGTACACACCGCTGCTCAGGGTCACCAGCGCATCCCCGCTTTCGCAGGGGATGAACGCCGAGACGTGTTCGGGTAATTGCCAGACTCGCAACTGCCCGTCCATCAGGCGCAGGGCCTGGCGGGCGGCGATATCCACCCAATACAGGGCCTGGGACGGAGCATCCCAGAACGGCCCTTCGCCCAACCGGGCACGGTGCGGGGTGACTGCGCTCAACGACATGAAGCCTCCGGATGACTTACAGGGATTCTCGAGACGGCGCGCCATCCACCAGCCGCTGGATACGCAACGGGTTAGCGTTTTTCAGCGCGTCGGGCAGCAGGCTATCAGGGTAGTTCTGGAAGCACACCGGGCGCAGGAACCGATCGATGGCCAAGGTGCCGACCGAGGTGCCACGGGCATCGGAAGTGGCCGGGTACGGCCCGCCGTGCACCATCGAATCGCAGACTTCCACACCGGTGGGGTAACCGTTGAGCAGGATGCGCCCGACTTTCTGCTCCAGCAGCGGCGTCAGCTCGGCGAACTGTTGCAGGTCGGCCGGTTCGCCAATGATCGTGGCGGTCAACTGCCCGTGCAGGCCGTGCAAGGCGGCGCTGAGCTGGGCCTGGTCGGCGACTTCGACGAACACCGTGGTCGGGCCGAACACTTCTTCCTGCAGCACTTCATCGCCGTCGATCAACAGGCGCACATCGGCCTTGAACAACTGCGGCTGGGCCTGGTTGCCCGATTGGGCGTTGCCCGCCAGGTGCTCGATACCGGGGTGAGACAGGAGCTTTTCCAGGCCCTTGCCGTAGCTGCCCAAGGTGCCCGCGTTAAGCATGGTTTGCGCTGGTTGCTCGCCGATCAGCTTCGCGACCTGTTGCGTGAACGCGCTGAACGCTGGGGACGTGATGCCGATCACCAGGCCAGGGTTGGTGCAGAACTGACCACAGCCTTGCACCACCGAGGCGGTCAGGTCGCGGGCGACGCTGTCGGCGCGGGCTTGCAGCGCCTGCGGCAGCACGATGACCGGGTTGATGCTCGACATCTCGGCAAACACCGGGATCGGCTGCGGGCGCGCCGCCGCCATATCGCACAGGGCACGGCCGCCCTTGAGCGAGCCGGTAAAGCCGACGGCCTGGATCGCCGGGTGCTTGACCAGCGCTTCGCCAACGCCGCCGCCGAAGATCATGTTGAACACGCCCGCCGGCATTTCAGTGGCTTGGGCGGCGCGGATGATCGCATCGGCCACCTGCTCCGCCGTCGCCATATGCCCGCTGTGTGCCTTGAATACCACCGGGCAACCGGCTGCCAGCGCAGCGGCGGTATCACCGCCGGCGGTGGAAAAGGCCAGGGGGAAGTTGCTGGCGCCGAACACCGCGACCGGGCCCAGGCCGATGCGGTATTGGCGCAGGTCCGGACGCGGCAATGGCTGGCGATCCGGCAGCGCTTTGTCGATGCGCGCGCCGTAGAAATCACCGCGACGCAACACCGTGGCGAACAGGCGCATCTGGCCGCTGGTACGCCCACGTTCGCCTTTGATACGCGCCGCCGGCAAGGCGGTTTCGCGGCAGACCAGTTCGACGAAATCATCGCCCAATGCGTCCAGCTCGTCGGCAATCGCATCAAGAAATTGCGCACGGCGTGACGCGCTCAACGCGCGGTAAGCCGGGTACGCGGCGGCGGCCGCTTTGGCGGCGGCATCGACCTCCTGCGGGGTGGCCTGGTAGAACGCCTGGGGCAAGGCTTCGCCGGTGGTGGCGTCGACGCTCTGCAACTGGGTGCTGCCGTTGGCACTGCGCTGGCCGCCGATGTAGTTGTGACCGAGGAACTGAGGCATGGGGCTCTCCTTTAAAGGGTAATGACGTTGCCGGGTGCGAATACCGCGTCGTCGCTGCCGACACGGTTGACCAGCGGCGCGCCGAATTCAGCCTGGGTAATCTCGAACACATCGCCGGCCTGGGTACGTATACCGTCGGCAAATGACAGCGTGGCAGTGCCGAAGAAGTGGATGTGCACATCGCCGGGCTTGAGGAACTGGCGGTATTTGAAGTGGTGGTATTCGAGGTTTTCCAGGCTGTGGCACATATTGGCCTCGCCGCTGAGGAATTCGTTCCGCCAGATTTCTTCGCCGTTACGCAGGATGCGGCTGGTGCCTGCCAGGTGCTGGGGCAACTCGCCCACGCGCAATTCCGGCCCGTAGCTGCAACTGCGCAGTTTGGAATGGGCCAGGTACAGGTAGTTCTTGCGTTCCATCACATGGTCGGAGAATTCGTTGCCCACCGCAAAGCCCACACGGTAGGGCTTGCTGTCCGGGCCGATCACGTAGAGGCCACCGATTTCCGGCTCTTCGCCGGCGTCTTCGGCAAACGGCGGTACCGGGAACGCTGCGCCGGGGCGCACCACGGTGCTGCCGTCGCCTTTATAGAACCACTCCGGTTGCACGCCCGCCTGCCCGGCGGCTGGCTTGCCGCCTTCAACGCCCCATTTGAAGATGCGCATGGTGTCGGTCAGGGCGGTGTCGTCACCGGCCTGGTGCATTTTGTCTCGCGCCGAGGCGCTGCCCAGGTGAGTCAGGCCGGTGCCGCTGATCAGCATATGGGCCGGGTCCGGGTGGTCCAGTGGCGGCAGCACTTTGAGCTCGGCCAGCAACGCAGCGTAGTCGTGGCTGTCGCCCAGGCCAAGGCGGTTCACCTGCTGCTCAAGGCCCACACCGGCTTCGATCGCGGCCAGGGCCAATTCACGCACGCTGCGCGCCGCCTGAACTTCGCGCAGCTGTGTGCCTTCCACTACGCCGACGCGGCGTTCGCCGTTGGGCAACTCGAACTGAACTAAACGCATGCCATTTCTCCTGAATTAAGTACGTGTGGCGCCACGGGCACTGGCGGCGAATTGCTCGGTGGGCAGCACATGCTTGCGTTCCAGCAGGCGATAGACCACCAGGGTCAGCACCAGCCCGAACAGCATCACACCGGATAGAAAGTACAAGCCCGACGCCAGGTTGCCGGTGTACTCCTTGAGCGCACCGATCACGAACGGGCCGATGTAGCCGCCAAGGTTGCCCACCGAATTGATCAACGCGATACCGGCCGCCGCACTGGCACCGGCGAAGAAGCGCCCCGGCAAGGTCCAGAACACTGCAGTGCAGGAAAACATCGCGAACGCCGCCAGGCACAGGGCCGCCATTTGCAGCACCGGCACACTGAGCCAGGCGCTGAAGAACAGGCCGATGGCGCCCAGTACATAGAGCACGGCGAGGTGGCCGTAACGGTCATTCAAACGGTCGGAACTGCGCGGGATGATCAGCAGGCCGATGATGCCGAAAATGTACGGCACGGCGGAGATGAAACCGGTGGTGAGGTCACTGCCGCCAAATTGCTTGATCAAGGTCGGCAGCCACAGGCCCAGGCCGTAGATACTCAAGGTCACCGGCAGGTAGAACAGCGCCAGCAGCAACACGCGCTTGTCCTTGAGCGCATGCAGCGGGTTGCCGTGGCGGGTCTGGCCGTAGGCTTGCAGGTCTTTGTTGAGCTCACCGGTGAGCCAGGCCTTTTCTTCCTCGCTCATCCACTTGACTTGGCTGGGGCCGTCCGGCAGGTAGCGCAGCACCGGCCAGGTGAGCAGGATCGCCGGGGTGCCGATCACGATGAACAGCCACTGCCAGCCGTGCAGGCCCAGGGTGCCGTCCATGCCCAGCAAGCCGCCGGACACGGGCCCGGTAATCATCATCGCGATTGGTTGGGAGAGGATGAACAGCCCGAGGATCTTGCCGCGATGGCGCACCGGGAACCATTGGGTGATGTAGTACAGCACGCCCGGAAAGAACCCGGCCTCGGCCGCGCCGAGCAGAAAGCGCATCACATAGAAGCTGTGCGGCCCTTGTACAAAGGCCATGCCGATGGTGATGGTGCCCCAGGTGATCATGATGCGCGCGAACCAGCGCCGCGCGCCGAAGCGGTCGAGCATCAGGTTGCTGGGAATCTCGAACAGAAAGTAGCCAATGAAGAACAACCCCGCGCCCAGGCCATAGGCCGCATCGCCGATGCCGACGTCGGCGCCCATGTGCAGCTTGGCGAAGCCCACGGCGGAGCGGTCCACGTAGGCAATCAGGTACAGCAGGATCAGGAAGGGAATCAGTTTCAGCGTGATGCGCCGAATAAGCCGCAGTTCCTGGCTCATGGGGTCGATCTCCGATTGTTGTTTTTATAGAAGCTCGGGGGACGCCTCTCGCGAAAATCCGCCAGGGTCATACCTCAGTTGAGAAAGACTATATAGTAGGACTATTTGCAAAACAACTCTTCCAAAGCTTCGATTTTGCGCTTATGTTTAACCACGCTCAGAACATATAGTCATACAATAAGAGAATCGATCATGTCTGATAAAAAGCCCGGCCTACGCTCCGCCCAGTGGTTCGGTACTGCCGACAAGAACGGCTTCATGTACCGCAGCTGGATGAAGAACCAGGGCATTGCCGACCATCAGTTCCATGGCAAGCCGATCATCGGCATCTGCAACACCTGGTCGGAGCTGACCCCGTGCAACGCGCACTTCCGCCAGATCGCCGAGCACGTTAAACGCGGTGTGATCGAAGCCGGTGGCTTCCCGGTAGAATTTCCGGTGTTCTCCAACGGCGAATCCAACCTGCGCCCCACCGCCATGCTGACGCGCAACCTGGCGAGCATGGACGTGGAAGAAGCGATTCGCGGCAACCCGATCGATGGCGTGGTGCTGCTCACCGGCTGCGACAAAACCACCCCGGCCCTGTTGATGGGCGCCGCCAGTTGTGATGTGCCGGCCATCGTCGTCACCGGCGGGCCGATGCTCAACGGCAAGCACAAGGGCCAGGACATCGGCTCGGGCACGGTGGTGTGGCAGCTCAGCGAACAGGTCAAGGCCGGCACCATTACCCTGGATGATTTCCTCGCGGCCGAAGGCGGCATGTCGCGTTCGGCGGGTACCTGCAACACCATGGGCACCGCGTCGACCATGGCCTGCATGGCCGAGGCACTGGGCACCTCCCTGCCCCACAACGCGGCGATTCCGGCAGTGGATGCGCGGCGTTATGTGCTGGCGCACATGTCGGGCATGCGAGCGGTAGAGATGGTGCGCGAAGACTTGAAACTGTCAAAGATCCTCACCAAGGAAGCCTTCGAAAACGCGATCCGGGTGAACGCGGCCATCGGCGGTTCGACCAACGCGGTGATCCATTTGAAAGCCATCGCCGGGCGCATCGGCGTCGAGCTGGACCTGGACGACTGGACCCGCATCGGGCGTGGCATGCCGACTATCGTCGACCTGCAACCCTCGGGGCGCTTCCTGATGGAAGAGTTCTACTACGCCGGCGGCCTGCCCGCCGTACTGCGCCGCCTGGGCGAAGCCAACCTGATCCCGCACCCGAATGCCTTGACCGTCAACGGCAAAACCTTGGGCGAGAACACCAAGGACTCACCGATCTACGGCCAGGACGAAGTGATCCGCACCCTCGACAACCCGATCCGCGCCGACGGCGGCATCTGCGTGCTGCGCGGTAACCTGGCGCCGCTGGGTGCGGTGCTCAAACCGTCTGCCGCCAGTGCCGAGCTGATGCAGCACCGAGGCCGCGCGGTAGTGTTCGAAAACTTCGACATGTACAAGGCGCGCATCAACGATCCGGAACTGGACGTGGACGCCAACTCGATCCTGGTCATGAAAAACTGCGGGCCCAAGGGTTACCCAGGCATGGCCGAAGTCGGCAACATGGGCCTGCCGGCCAAATTGCTGGCCCAAGGCGTGACCGACATGGTGCGCATTTCCGATGCGCGCATGAGCGGTACCGCCTATGGCACGGTGGTGCTGCATGTGGCGCCGGAAGCCGCAGCGGGCGGGCCGTTGGCGGCCGTGCAGGAAGGTGACTGGATCGAACTCGACTGCGCCAACGGGCGCCTGCACCTGGACATTCCCGACGCCGAATTGGCGTCGCGCATGGCCGATTTGGCGCCGCCCGAAAAACTCATCGTCGGCGGCTATCGCCAGCTGTACATCGACCATGTGCTGCAGGCCGACCAGGGTTGCGACTTCGACTTCCTGGTGGGCTGCCGTGGCGCCGAAGTCCCACGGCATTCCCACTAATTGGGATGCTATGATGCGGCGAATTTAAGCCAGAGCCTGCCCGTCGTTATGGATCACCAGCCGCCCAAGCCGCGCAAGAGCATGCATGCCCAGATCGTTCAGGACTTGGGCATGCACATCGTTTCCGGACGCTTCAAACCGGAAGAAAGACTGCCCATGGAAGCCACGCTGTGCGAGGAATACAAGGTCAGCCGTTCGGTGTTGCGCGAGGCGACGCGGGTGCTCAGCGCCAAGGGCCTGGTGTATTCCAAGCCTCGGGTGGGCGCCGTGGTGCGGCCACGCTTGAAGTGGCACCTGCTCGACCCGGACGTGCTGTCCTGGTTGATGCAGTCCACGCCCCACAGCGAGTTTTTCAACACCCTGGCCGGCGTGCGGCGCATTCTCGAACCGGAAATCGCCGCCATGGCCGCGACCACCGCCACCGACGAAGACATCGCCACCATCGAAAAAGCCTACGTGGGCATGGAAACCGCGAAAACCCACGAAGACCTGTTGCAGGCCGACCTGGACTTTCACCGCGCCATTGCCGACGCCACCCGCAACGACCTGCTCGCCTATATGTGCAACATGCTCTCGCTGCCGTTGCGCGAGTCGATCAACATCACCAACCGCCGCCCGGATATCCAGGGCCTGAGCCTGCCCCGGCACAAGGCGATCCTCACCGCGATCAAAAACCGCGACGCACTGGGCGCGCGGCATGCCTCGTTGGTGCAGTTGGATGACACACGGGTGGCGTTGGATACGGTGATGAATGTGTTGACGCCGTTGTAGCGCGCCCAGGGGATAAATGGGATCAAATGTGGGAGGGGGCTTGCCCCCGATAGCGGTATATCAGTCAAAAATATTGAGACTGACACACCGCAATCGGGGGCAAGCCCCCTCCCACATTTGGAACTGTGTACAGCGTCAGAGGGTGTAGGAGATTCCGACCTGCACCGTGCGCGGTGCGCCTGGATAGGCGTAGATATTGCCGAACGCGCCTTCCTCATACTCGCGATTGAACAGGTTTTTCACGTCCAGGTTCAGGCGTACCTGTTCGTTGACCTTGTAGTAGCCCAGCAGATCAACCACGGTGTAGGCGTCCATCGAGAAGGCGGTATTGGCGGTCTGGCCGGCGCGCTGGTCGACGTATTTGCCGCCGGCGCCCAGGCCCAGGCCCTTGAGGGCGCCGTCCTGGAACTCATAGACGTTGAGCAGGCTGAAGCTGTTGCGCGGAATATTCAACAAGCGCGTGCCGGAGCGGATGCTGTTGTCCTTGGTGACTTCGGCGTCCACGTAGGCATAGCCGCCGATCATGCGCCACTCAGGCGTGAGGTTGCCCGCGACGTTGAGGTCAAAGCCTCGGCTGCGCACTTCACCGGCGGCGACGCTGAACGTGTTGACCACCGGGTCGGTGGTCAGTACGTTTTTCTTGTCGATCTGATAAATCGAAGCATCGACGCTCAGTTGGCGGTCCAGGGCTTCCCACTTGATCCCCATCTCATAGGACTTGCCCTTTTCTGGCGCGAAGCCACCGCCTTCGCGTGCCGCACCGGTGTTCGGCTTGAACGAACGTGCGGCGTCGGCATACACCGCGACGGTATCGGTGAGGTCGTAGATCACACCCACACGTGGGGTGACGGCGTTTTCTGCGCTCTGAAAGGGGTTCACGCCGGGCACATAACTTTCATAGTCATGTTCAAACCGTTCGAAACGTGCACCGGCCAGGACTTTCAAGCGCTCGGTCAGGGCCACCTGGTCCTGCACGAAGGCCGCGTAGGTCTTGAGGTTTTCCTTGTCATGGGTCGGCGTGCGCGTCAGCGGTGGGCGCGCCTGGCCGTAGACCGGGTTGAAGATATCGATCGGGTAAGTGCCCGCAGTGGCGCTGGAGCGCTGGATGATCGACTTATAGTCGTAGTCTTCGTACTCGATGCCGGTCAGCAAGGTGTGCTCGAAACCAGCGGTGGAGAAATGCCCGGTCAGGTTGAGCTGATAGTCCTTGTCGGTCCACTCCAGCTTGCGGTAGTTAAAATTGCGTTCCAGGGTACGGCCATCGGCGCCCAGGCCGTTAGCCTCGATTGCGTTGCCCTTCAACGTCCCGTCCAACCATTGGAAACCACCGCCCAACGTCCAGTTGTCATTGAGCGCATGCTCGAAACGCAACTGCGCCATGTTGTTGTCGTTGTGCAGCTTGCCCACGTCCTTGTCGCCCCAGAACGTCTCGCGCGACGGCGTGCCTCGCTGATTCGGATAACGCGTCAGGCCACGGTCCAAGGGGGCATTGTTACGCATGAAGTCGCCTTCGAAGATCACCTTGGTGTCATCGCTGGCCTGCCAGGTGAGCACCGGTGTCACGCCGTAGCGTTCGGTCTCGACGTGATCGCGGAAGGTGTCACCGCCCTCGCCCACCACATTCAGGCGATATGCCAGGCGGCCTGCTTCGTCCAGCGGGCCGGAGGCATCCAGGGTGCCGCGCTTCATGCCTTGGTCATTGACTTGGCTGCCCAGGGTGACGCTGCGTTCGGCCAGCGGCTGCTTGGACACCACGTTGAACGTGCCACCGGGGTCGCCACGGCCGTAGAGCATGGTCGCCGGGCCGCGCAACACCTCGAGGCGCTCGATGGTATTGGCATCCGGCATGTTCGGGTAACCGCGATTGATCGGGAAACCGTTGCGGTAGAACTCACCGGTGGTAAAGCCCCGCACGGTGAAGGTGGTCAGGCCCTGGCCACCGAAGTTGTTGGCGCGGCCAACCCCGCCGGCATAGTCAAGGGCATCCTGCAGGCGCGTTGCGCCGATGTCTTCGACCACATCCCTGGACACCACGCTGATGGACTGCGGGGTTTCATGAATCGAGGTGTCGGTGCGCGTCGCACTGGCTGATCGCGTGGCGTGGTAGCCCTTGACCGGTCCTTGAGCCGTCTCGAAATCCGCCGTGCCGGTCACAGTGGTCGCTTGCAACTCAAGGCTGGTGTTTTCGGTGGGGGCACTATCTGCCCAACTGAACGGGGAAAACGCCTGCAGCACACAGATGGAAATCAGGGTACGACGCATGGATGTTGAACCTAGTGAATGAGCCAGATGGGGCGGCAAACCTGCCAAGAATTCGCCGCGCATCATATATCAACGCATTCGCGTTTGACATCTATTCTCATTTGCTATCTTTCGCGTATCAGCTCTGTATCAGGTAGCTCGGTATTCCTGATGTATGAAAACCAAATGTGGGAGGGGGCTTGCTCCCGATGGCGGTGGATCAGGCAGCTTATCTGCTACTGACCCACCGCCATCGGGAGCAAGCCCCCTCCCACAGTTTTACCGAGTCGCTAGCTCAGCGATAACGTTCCAACCAATGCGCATACGGCGCCGGCAAGGTCCACGACGACTTGTCCACGCCCAGTTCCTTGGCCGCAAAGTACGCCCAATGCGGATCGGCCAGGTGCGCACGGCCCACGGAGACCAGGTCAAGATGCCCGGCCTGCAGCGCGCTTTCGGCCAGTTGCGGTGTACCAAAGCCCCACGCCGAGGTCACCGGAATACCGGCTTCACGGCGCACACGTTCGGCAATCGGGCCCATGAACGCCGGGCCCCACGGGATGTTGGTGTCGGGAATGGTGAACCCAACGCTGACGCTCAGCAGGTCCAGGCCACCGGCCTTGAATCGGCGGGCCAGTTCGATGGACTCGGTGAGGGTCTGCTCATCACGGCCGTCGTACTCAATCACGCCGAAGCGGGCGGTGAGCGGCAGGTTTTCCGGCCAGACTTCACGCACGGCGGCCAGGGTTTCCAGGAGGAAGCGGCTGCGGTTGTCGAAGCTGCCACCGTAGGCGTCGGTACGCTGGTTGGAGTGTTCGGAGAAAAAGCTCTGGCCCAGGTAGCCATGGGCGAAGTGCAGCTCGATCCATTCAAAACCGGCGTCACGGGCACGACGGGCGGCGTCGACGAAGTCTTGCTGGACGCGGGCGATGTCGTCCAGGGTCATGGCACGCGGTACGTTGGGCAGGTTCGCGCCGAACGCAATGGCCGACGGGGCGATGGTTTCCCAGCTACGGGCATCGGAGGCCGGGATGTGGTCGTCGCCTTCCCATGGACGGTTGGCGCTGGCTTTGCGACCGGCGTGGGCAATCTGGATACCGGGTACGGAACCTGCAGCCTTGATCGCCTTGACCATCGGCACGAACGCCTGGGCATGGGCATCGCTCCAGATACCGGCGCAGCCTGGGGTGATACGCCCCTCCGGCGCGACGGCAGTGGCCTCGACCACCAGCAGGCCGGCGCCGCCACGGGCCATGCCGGCCAGGTGCACGTGGTGCCAGTCATTGACCATGCCGTCGTCGGCCATGTATTGGCACATCGGCGGGATGGCAATGCGATTGCGCAGGGTTACGTCTTTGAGTTTGAACGGTTCGAACAAAGCGGACATCAGATACTCCGGATAAACGTGCGTGATTCGATAGTTCGATGGTAATCGAACTATGGTATTCAACGCTACCCCCCTGTTATGATCCGCGCCATGCGAGCCTTCAAACACCCTACCCCGCAAGAGCTGACACTTGAGCGCGTGCTCTACGCCCTCAGCGACCCCGTGCGCCTGGAAATCGTGCGCTGCCTGGCCGGCGTGCCCGAAGCCACGTGTGGCGAACTGGACGGCGGGCGCCCCAAATCGAGCATGTCCCACCACTTCAGGGTGTTACGTGATGCGGGCCTGGTGAACACCCGCAATGTCGGCACCACCCACATGAACTCGTTGCGTCGCGAAGAGCTCGAAGGTCGCTTCCCCGGGTTGTTGGCGAGTGTGCTTGCCCAACGGTGAACACCGGCCCCTGCGCTTCAGGCCGTGACCGGCCGCAGCGGCGCGCCATCCAGATGCACACAGTCCTTGCCATTGCGCTTGGCGCCATACAGGTTTTTGTCGGCTAACTTGAGTACCGTCGACAAGTCGTCACCTGCCGAAAAGCGCGCCATGCCGGCACTGCACGTGTAGTTGTGAGGCGCGGCGACGCTGCAGCGGATCGCCTGCAACAAATCCAGCACAAACTCGCCGGCCCGCGCCGGGTCATCGCCCTGCAACAACACGCCGAACTCTTCCCCACCGATGCGTCCAAAGCTGTGGCTGCCTTTGGCGTTTTTCAGGCAGAGCGCCATGGCGCGCAAAATCTTATCGCCGACGTCGTGGCCGTACAGGTCATTCTTGGCCTTGAAGCTGTCGATATCCAACATGATGAAGTAGCCGCCCTGGCCACTGTCGAGCAACTTTTCGAAGCTTTGCATGAACGCGCGCCGGTTGAGGATAGAGGTCAGGTAATCGGTCTCGGCCAATGCGCGAAACTCACTTTCCACCAGCAACACCGAACGCAGGTTCTTCAAGTATGAGTAACTCAGGATGAAACCGATCGACACTGACGACGCGCAAAATATCAGCAGATAACTTTGGGTGCCGACATAGAGTTCGGCCTGCATCGGCGACCACAGGATAAGCCAGACCGACAGGGCGCCGACCAGATAATCCTGGACACTGATAAACAGGATCGCGCTGCCGACCACCAGTGTGACGGCCAGGGGCAAGCCGTAGATACGCAATGGCGGATTCAAGTGAATGATGTAGGCAAACCCCACCGACAACAGCACGATATAGGTCACCCCCAGCAACCGCCACAACAGGAAGTTCGTCGTCAGCGAATGAAAACGGCACACAACTAACAGGCCGAGGGTGACGCTCAACACATACGGGTCGAACATCATGGCCTGGATCAAGCCGATACCAGTCCAGGCAACGATGCCTATCCATTCGGCTTGCGTTACCGCAGGCGACAGCAACCGGCGCATCCTGGGCCTTAACTTCAAGTGAGCAGGCATCCCTACGCTCCCATTTCAATAGCATGCAGGCCAACCGCAAATGAAAAGGCCATGAACCGCTTTACCAGGCTGACAAAGGGCGGCAAAACTTCCAGCCGGGTCTTGGAGTGCGCTTTGAAATAGCCTTTTTCCACGCCCTCCTGCACCATCCGAATAATGTGGGTCTTGGACACCGACAGTTGCTTGGCCAATGCCAGATACGAAGATGACCTGAACGTCGCCCGATCATTTTCCGGTGCAAAGGCATCGTTATAAATGGCCAACATCAACAGGTGCCCGGCGTCCCTTTTAACCAGCCAGTAACACTCGGGCAGCAATACATCGACCGTGAGGTCGGCGTCGAGAATGATGGCAAAACCCTTGAAATAAAGGGCCAGGAAACCGCGGTCATCCAACTCACGCAATTGTTGAAAAATCGCCCTCTCGGGGTACAACCGCGCCAACGACTCCGTGAGGGAGGTCAACATCAGGCGCGCTTCACGGCAGGCTTCGTCCGAGGGCGCATACACCCTGAAGCGACTGTCTTCAGGGTGCGGCGCAACCTCCATGAAGCCCAGCGCACGAAACAACAGAAAGATCGACTCCAGGCTGTTTTTCGAACAATACCTGCGCGTCACGCACAGGTTTTTAACTTCGGACAACAACGGCAACGGCGTGGCGAAGTACTCGCTCAATAACGCAAACGACACCATCAAACGGCTGTATTTAAGTGCACTCTTGTAGAAAAACGGTCGTCTGGAATAGGGCACGAGCAGCACGTGGTAATGCGCTCTCAAGCACGATTCAAAATCCCTATGACGTTCGAGCGCTTGCGCGGTATTACACATAGCCGACTTCAACGAACTGACATGCATGAAAGAGCCCTGATCATCCAACTTGATTCCACTGATCTCAGCTACGAAATCCCTGCAGCCCGGCCCCAAAACAAATCACGTGGTAAACCCTGCGGTTAATGGCTTTTTGCCTCGGCGCAATGTACAGCGATTGCCGCGCCAGACGACATCAGTACCAAAGTTGTTCCAGATTTCCCGAACCGGGTCCCGTCAGGCGAACCTTCACCCGTCTACGGCGTCGTAACCTGGCACTGTTGCCAACCGCACGCCGCGAGGTTCTCGTTTGAAAGCTGCCCTTCTCAAGAAATACCGCCTGATCATCAAGACCATGGGCTATGTGGGCTGGGCCCTGTTCTGGCTGTTGCTGTGGGATATTGCCGTTACGGTGGATTTCATGCTGTTCCTCAACTCCAAGATCAACCTGCCGCTGATGCCCCTGACCTTGCTGGGTTCGGCACTGGTGGTGCTGATCAGTTTCCGTAACAGCAGCGCCTACAACCGCTGGTGGGAAGCGCGCACCTTATGGGGCTCGATGGTCAATAACTCGCGCAGCTTCGCCCGCCAGGTACTGACCCTGCTGGACGATCCCGACAGCGAAGTGAACCCGATCAAATCCACGCTGTTGCGCCGTCATGTGGCCTATGTGAATTGCCTGGCCGCGCACCTCAAGGGCGAGCCCTGCCCGGAGGAAGTGCGCGCGTTCATCCCTGACGCGGAATTTGCGCGCAATGGCGCAACCAACAACTTCGCCAACGACATTCTCACTGGCTCAGCCGCATTGCTGGCCCGGGAATACAAGGCCGGTCACCTGGACAGCATCCGCCTGGCGCGGTTGGAGTCGACGCTGGTGGACCTGTCCAATGCCCAGGGCGGCATGGAGCGGATCGCCAACACGCCGCTGCCCTACCCCTACGTGTATTTCCCACGTCTGTTCATTTCGCTGTTCTGCCTGATCGTGCCCGTGGGCCTGGTGGAATCCCTCGGCTGGTTCACGCCGCTGGCCTCCACGGTGGTGGGTTTCATGCTGCTGGCCATCGAACGCATCGGCACCGACCTGCAAAGCCCGTTTCGCTCCAGTGAACATCAGATTCAAATGGAAGCGATCTGCGAAACCATCGAGAAGAACCTGCAGTCGATGCGTCGTGACGCCATGGCCGGTGACCAGATCGGCTGATTGCCCCCCTTCCCTCAAGTGCCGCCGCCCTCGGTCGATATACCGAGGGTAAGCATGACCATGTCCTCATAAAACGCATGCGACGCACAGCACGACCGTTTTCTCCCTTGCCAAAACTATAAATACCCGCGGGTGAAGTCATGAATATCAAGCAGAAGCTGACATGGGCGTTTGCGGCCATCGCGTGCCTCCCGGTCATCCTGGTCGCGATGATCGTGGTGCTGAATGTGCGCGAAGGCGCCCTCGCCAACTTTCTCGACAGCAGCGGTCGCGAGATCCGCCAGATCGACAATGGCATGAAGCAGTTTTTCGACGGCATCAGCCAGAACGTCGAGTACGTGGCCAAGGACCCGCGCGTTATCGCGGCCAAAGACCTGAAGAGCTACGCCAGCGCGGACGCCGCGCAAATCCCGCTCACACCGACCAACACCGAACTGCTGGCGATTTTCGACCAATTCGCCAAAAGCCATCCCAGCACTGCCTACCTGTCCCTGGGCCTGCGCGACGGCGGCTACGCCAGTTGGCCGGACGACACCAAACTGACCAACTACGACCCACGCGTACGCCCCTGGTACCAGGCGGCCATTGCGGCGCCAGGCAAGACCGTGCGCACCGGTGCCTACTACTGGGCACCGGACGATGTGGTGCTGATCGGTACCGTGCATACCGTCGCCGACACCACTGGCAATATCCTTGGCGTAGTCGGCCTGGACGTGTCGCTCAAGCAGCTCACCGAACTGGTGCGCACCATCAAGCTGGGCGACAGCGGCTACCTGATGCTGGTGGAAGGCAACGGCAACGTGCTGGTAGACCCCAGCGATGCCAAGCACAACTTCAAGCCCCTGGCCGACCTGGGGCCCAACTACGCCGAACTGGCCAAGGGCGGCGACGGCGTGACCCGGATCGACATCGACGGCGTGGCCTATATGGCCAACGTGGTCAGCTCCAAAGACCTGGGCTGGCGCTTTATCGGCCTGATCAAGCGTGACGAAGTGATGGCCGGCGCCACCCGCCTGACGTGGTTGATCGCCGCCATCGCCGCCGTCTTGGCGGTGGTATTCGCCATCGTCGGCGCCAGTTTCGCCCGCGTGATCGTGCGCCCGATTCGCGGTGTGGCCGACGGCCTGCAGGAAATTGCCGAAGGTGAAGGCGACCTCACGCGCCAGCTCAAGGTGCAGGGCAAGGACGAAACCGCCAGCCTGGCCGGTTGGTTCAACCAGTTCCTGAGCATGATCGCCCAGTTGGTGCAGCGCATCGGCAACGCGTCTTCGGACCTGCAAACCGCCGCCGCTGACACCCGTGAAGTCGCGCACAACATGAACCAGGCCGCCGGCCGCCAACGCGAAGCCGTGGAACTGGTGAGCACCGCCTTCAACGAAATGGTGGCCACCGCCAATGAAGTGGCGCGCTCGTGCAGCGCCGCCGCGTCGAGTGCCGACGAAGGCTATCGCGACGTACACAACGGCCAGCAGCACATCGGCGAAGCCACCGGCAGCGTGCTCAAGCTCAGCGAAGACCTGCAGAAATCCACGCAGACCATGCAGTTGCTCGAACAAGACAGCCAGAACATCAACGCCATCCTCGATACCATCCGCTCGATTGCCGAACAGACCAACCTGCTGGCGCTTAACGCTGCGATTGAAGCCGCACGCGCCGGCGATCAGGGCCGAGGGTTCGCCGTGGTCGCCGACGAAGTCCGCGCCCTCGCCCGCCGCACCGCCGACTCCACCGGCGAGATCGACAGCCTGCTGGGCAATCTTGCCCGCCGCACCAAGGAAGTCACCCAGCAAATGCAAAGCAGCCTGCAGGGGTCGCACACCAGCGTGGAACGCATCCAGCAGGCCCGCGACAGCTTCGACAAGATTCGCGGTTCGGTGGACTCGATTCGCGACCAGAACACCCAGATTGCCACCGCCGCCGAAGAGCAGCACCAAGTGGCCGAAGAGATCAACCGGCACATCGCACAGATTCATGCCGATGCGCAGTTGGTTGAAGAGTTTGCGCATACGGCGCAGAGCGGGTCGGGGCGTTTGACCGACATTTCCGGTCAGCTCAACGGTCTGGTGGGCCGCTTCAAGTTCTGACGTCCTCTCCCAAGGCAGGCGGTGAGCCCTTCACCGCCTGATCGCTGCATACCCCCCTCCTCAACAAACCCACGCACGCCTGCCTGGGATCTTGCCGCACGCCTATTGCGCTTCTCGTATTATGGTATACCATCATACGCAGACCCTCACTGAGACGGAGCAGCCCATGAGTTTCGAAATCCGCAAGATCGTCAGTTATGTAGAAGAGACCTTTATCGAGGGCGGCAAAGCCTCCGACACGCCCGTGAAAATGGTCGGCCTGGCCGTGGTACTGAAAAACCCCTGGCTGGGCCGTGGTTTCGTCGAAGACCTGAAGCCGGAGATCCGCGCTAACTGCTCCGACCTCGGCGCGCTGATGGTCGAGCGCCTGGTGGGCATCATCGGCGGTGCCGACAAGATCGAGGCCTACGGCAAAGCGGCCGTGGTAGGCGCCGATGGCGAGATCGAACACGCGAGCGCGATCATCCATACCCTGCGCTTCGGCAACCACTACCGTGAAGCCGTCAAGGCCAAAAGCTACCTGAGCTTCACCAACAAGCGCGGCGGCCCGGGTACCTCGATCCAGATTCCAATGATGCACAAGGACGACGAAGGCCTGCGCTCGCACTACATCACCCTGGAAATGCAAATCGAAGACGCGCCGCGCGCTGACGAAATCGTCGTCGTGCTGGGCTGCGCCGATGGCGGTCGCCTGCACCCACGGATCGGCAACCGTTACATCGACCTGGAAGAGCTGGCGGCTGAAAAAGCCCAGTAAGCGACACCGGCCATAAGAAAAAGCATGCAGGAGCGCTCCATGATTCGGCTCACCGCTGAACGCACCCCGGCGGGTACCAGTTACCTGGCGACCGGCCAAGGCCAGCCTGTGGTTTTGATCCACGGCGTGGGCCTGAACAAAGAAATGTGGGGCGGGCAAATCGTTGGCCTGGCCACCAATTATCATGTGATCAGCTATGACATGCTCGGCCATGGCGCCAGCCCGCGCCCGGCCCCCGGCACACCGTTGCTCGGCTATGCGGACCAGTTGCTGGAACTGCTCGACCACCTGCAACTGCCCCAGGCCACGGTGATCGGGTTTTCCATGGGCGGCCTGGTCGCACGGGCGTTTGCCCTGCATTACCCCGACCGTCTCAAAAGCCTGGTGGTGCTCAACAGTGTATTCAACCGCAGCCCCGAGCAGCGTGCCGGTGTGATCGCACGCACGGCCCAGGCCGCCGAGCACGGGCCGGATGCAAATGCGGAAGCGGCGCTGTCGCGCTGGTTCAGCCGTGAATACCAGGCGGCCAATCCGGCGCAAATCGCCGCGTTGCGCCAGACCCTGGCGGGCAACGACCCCCAGGGCTACCTCACCACCTACGAGCTGTTTGCGACCCAGGACATGTACCGCGCCGACGACCTCAAGGTGTTGCGCGTGCCCACCCTGGTAGCCACCGGCGAACTGGACCCCGGCTCGACGCCGGAAATGGCCCGGCAACTGGCCGACCGTATTCCCGGCGCCACGGTTGCGGTGCTGGCCGAGCAACGGCATATGATGCCGGTGGAATCACCGCGCCTGGTCAATAGCCTGCTGCTGGGGTTCCTCGACACCGTGTACGCCCAAAACAATCCAATAAAGGGGATCGTTGCATGACACTCGCACGCTTCCAGATGTGCATCGGCGGTGAATGGGTCGATGCCCTGTCCGGCAAGACTTTCGACAGCCTCAACCCGGCCCTGGCCGAACCCTGGGCGCAATTGCCCGATGCCGATGAAGCCGACGTGGACCGCGCCGTACAGGCCGCGCAATCGGCTTTCGAGAGCCCGGCCTGGCGCGGCCTCAGCGCTACTGCACGGGGCAAATTGTTGCGCCGCCTGGGTGACTTGATCGCCGAAAACACAGAACAACTGGCGCAGCTGGAAAGCCGCGACAACGGCAAACTGATCCGCGAGACCCGTGGCCAGGTAAGCTATCTGCCGGAGTTCTTCCACTACACCGCAGGCCTGGCCGACAAGCTCGAAGGCGGCACCTTGCCGCTGGACAAACCGGACCTGTTGGCCTACACGGTCCACGAAGCCATGGGCGTGGTCGCCGCGATCATTCCGTGGAACAGCCCGCTGTACCTGACGGCGATCAAACTCGCGCCGGCCCTGGCGGCGGGCAATACCATCGTGATCAAACCCTCGGAGCACGCTTCGGCAACCGTCTTGGAGCTGGCGCGCCTGGCGCTGGAAGCCGGGATTCCACCAGGCGTGGTCAACGTGGTGACCGGCTACGGCCCAAACACCGGCGCCGCCCTCACCCGCCACCCGTTGGTACGCAAGATCGCCTTTACCGGCGGCGCGGCCACGGCACGGCATGTGGTGCGCAGCAGCGCGGAGAACTTCGCCAAGCTGTCGCTGGAACTGGGTGGCAAGTCACCGAATATCATTTTTGCCGACGCCGACCTCGACAGTGCCATCAACGGTGCAATCGCCGGGATCTATGCGGCGTCCGGGCAGAGCTGCGTGTCCGGTTCGCGCCTGCTGGTTCAGGATGAAATCTACGACGAGTTCGTCGAGCGTCTGGTGGAACGCGCCCAACGCATCCGCATCGGCAACCCGCAGGACGACGCCAGCGAAATGGGTCCCATGGCCACCGCCCAGCAACTGGCCGTGGTAGAAGGCCTGGTGGCGGATGCCATCGCTGAAGGCGCGCGCCTGCGCACCGGTGGCAAGCGCCCGCAGAACCTCGGCGAAGGCTGGTTCTATGAGCCGACGCTGTTCGAGTGCGACACCAATTCGATGAAGATCATGCAGGAAGAAGTGTTCGGCCCGGTGGCTTCGGTGATCCGTTTCAAGGACGAAGCCCAGGCCCTGGCCATCGCCAACGACTCGCAGTTCGGCCTCGCCGCCGGCATCTGGACCCGTGACCTGGGCCGCGCCCACCGCCTGGCACGCGACGTGCGCTCGGGGATCATCTGGGTCAACACCTACCGCGCCGTCTCGGCCATGGCGCCCATCGGCGGCTTCAAGAACAGCGGCTATGGACGCGAAAGCGGCATCGATTCGGTGCTCGCCTACACCGAGCTGAAGACGGTGTGGATCAACCTCTCCCAGGCGCCCATGCCTGATCCCTTTGTGATGCGTTAAGAGACCACAACCATGATCGAACCCGGCATTTACAAAGACGTCATGAGCTCGTTTCCTTCGGGCGTCACGGTGGTCACCACCCTCGACCCGGACGGCGGCATCGTCGGCATCACCGCCAGCGCCTTCAGTGCGCTGTCGATCGACCCGGCCCTTGTGCTGTTCTGCCCCAACTACGCGTCGGACACCTACCCGATTCTGCGCGACAGCAAGCGCTTCGCGATCCACCTGCTGTCCGCCGGCCAGACCGCCGAAGCCTATGCCTTCGCCAGCAAAGGCAAAGAAAAGACCAAGGGCATCGAGTGGTACCTCAGCGAGCTGGGCAACCCGTTGCTGGCCAACGCCACGGCCATCATCGAGTGCGAGTTGTGGCGCGAATACGACGGCGGCGACCACGCGATCATTGTCGGTGCGGTGAAGAACCTGATCCTGCCCACACAGCCGGTCACGCCGATGATCTATCACAAGGGCAAGCTGGGCCCACTGCCGACCCTGGCCTGAGGAGCGCTGAACCATGAGCAACGACAAGTATGAACAGGGCCTGAAAATTCGTACCCAGGTCTTGGGTGAAGCCTATGTACAGCGTTCAATCGACAACGCCGACGACTTCACCCGACCGCTGCAGGAGATGGTCACCGAGTACTGCTGGGGCCATGTGTGGGGCCGGGAGGGTTTGTCGCTTAAAGAACGCAGCATGATAAACTTGGCGATGATTTCGGCCCTCAATCGGCCTCACGAACTCAAGCTGCACGTGCGTGGCGCCTTGCGCAACGGGCTGAGTCGTGAACAAATACGCGAAATTCTGCTTCAGGTCGGCATTTACTGCGGGGTTCCCGCTGCTGTGGACAGCTTCCGGCTGGCCCGTGAAGCCTTCGCCGAAGCCGATGCCGATGCCGATGCCGAGGCCTCCAGTTAACCGCTACATTCAGAGCAGACCCCATGAAACGCGCGCCCCTCGACGATAGCTTCAAGGTCAATCACAACCCGGTCACCCTGCGCGAAATCGTGCTGGAGAAACTGCGCAGCGCCATCATGAATTTCCAGCTACTGCCCGGTGACCGCCTGGTGGAGCGCGACCTGTGTGACCGCCTCGGTGTCAGCCGCACGTCGGTGCGCGAAGCCTTGCGCCACCTGGAGTCCGAAGGCCTGGTGGAATTCGCCGATGCCAAGGGCCCGCAGGTGGCGATCATCACCCTGGCCGATGCCGTCGATATCTATGAACTGCGCTGCGTGCTCGAAGGCTTGATCGTGCAGCTGTTCACCCTGCGCGCCAAGGCCAAGGACATCAAGGCCTTGGAAAAAGCCCTTGAGGAAAACCGCAAGGCTCTCAAGGAAGGCGAACTGCAGCAAGTGATCGACTCCGTGCAGGGCTTCTACGATGTGTTGCTCGAAGGCTGCGGCAATCACGTGGCCGCCACTCAGTTGCGCCAGTTGCAGGCGCGTATCAGCTACCTGCGCGCGACGTCTGTGTCCCAGCAAAACCGGCGTGGCGCCAGCAACCAGGAAATGGAACGCATGGTTCAGGCGATCAAGAGCGGTGACCCCCTGGCAGCCCACCAAGCCTGCGTCGATCACGTGCGTGCAGCGGCAGCCGTGGCCCTGGATTACCTCAAGCGCAAACAGGAAGAAACCGGCAAGCTCCCCGAGATCACCCTGCCTATCGCGCTCAAAGAACCGCGCATAGGTCACTGATCGTGCCCTGCCCCAGCTTCTGCCCGACCTGCGGCGGCCGTGACCTCGGTCACCAACTGCCACCGGGCGACACCCACGAGCGCCTGATGTGCCGGGACTGTGGCTACATCCACTACATCAACCCCAAGATCATCGCCGGTTGCATCATCGAGCAGGACGGCAAATACCTGCTGTGCCAGCGCGCAATCCCCCCACGCCCCGGCACCTGGACGCTGCCGGCGGGCTTCATGGAAGGTGGCGAAACCACCGAAGAAGCGGCGTTGCGCGAAGTCTGGGAAGAGACCGGCGTGCGCGCCGCGATCGTGTCGCCCTACTCGATTTTCAGCGTGCCGAAAATCAGCGAGGTGTACATCATCTTCCGCGCCATCGCGCTGGAGATCACCGGCCAGTTCGGCCCGGAAACCCTGGCCTACACATTCTTCGCCCCCGAGGACATTCCGTGGGACAGCATCTATTACCCGGCGATCCGGCAGATCCTCGAGCGTTACATCGAGGAACGCCAGGCTGGGGTGTATGGCATCTACATGGGGAATGATGACAGCGGCAAAATCCACTTCATGCGCTGAGCCCAGGCCAAACCGGTCTTAATGTGGCAGGCGCGGTGCGACGATTCGCGTTGCTCTCGATAACAGTACCAAGAAAATGATCACTGCTCCTTCCTTACACTATACCGGAGCCGCTTTGGGGCTTTTCAATGTGCACCTGGCAATGAGGATCGCCAGCACCGCCAAACTGAAAGTTGCCCAGGCCATCAAACTGATACCGCCTTCAAATGCTCGTGTGGCGTTATACATCACCTCATTGGCTTGATCTCCTGACAATGTTGCCGATACCGCGTGGGCACCTGCCAATGTTTCGCTGGCCAAGTGCATTTGCAGCGGTGTCAGGAAGTCCGGCAACTGTAATGTGCCGCGGTAGTTTGCGGTGACGATGCCGCCGAGTACGGTGGTACCGAGCACGACACCCACTTCATAGGCAGTCTCGCTGATGGCTGAAGCCGCTCCAGCTTTGGTGGAGGGGACGGCCGACAGCACCACGTCGTTGGATACCGTGGCGATGGCGCCGACTCCAATGTTCAGCAAGGCAAATGCCACCACTAGTACCATCAGGCTGCTACCAAGGCCGGCAACCAGCAAAAAGGCTGCAGCAATAAGACCCAGCAAAATTGGAATCAAAACAATGACCGATACTCGCTGGGCGACCGGGACTATCAGCAGCCCCACGACGATAGCCATAACCTGGCCCGGTATCAGCGCCAGGCTGGCGTTGAGGGGAGACATCCGCAGGACGATTTGCAGG
Organism: Pseudomonas sp. R4-35-07; assembly: GCF_003852235.1. Classification (NCBI taxonomy): domain Bacteria; kingdom Pseudomonadati; phylum Pseudomonadota; class Gammaproteobacteria; order Pseudomonadales; family Pseudomonadaceae; genus Pseudomonas; species Pseudomonas sp. R4-35-07. The sequence goes on along the minus strand of NZ_CP027732.1, from coordinate 2,486,442 downwards.
AACTGAGTGAAAAAAAACATAAAACCGATCAGAAACGCCAGACTCATCAGGTTGATGGCCACCGACCCGCTGAACATTTTGTTGCGAAACAGGCTCAGGTCCATCAACGGCGTTGGCAGGCGCAGTTGCCGCCGCACGAATAGCCAGCCGATGACGAGAGCAACACTGAAGGCCACCAGTGCCAACACATCCGGACCAGCACTTGCGATGTGCTTGATGCTATACACCAGCGCACCGAGGGCCACCATCGATTGCACAGTACTTATGGTATCCATCGGCCCCGACCCATCTGGCTCAGACTCGGGTAACAGCAACGGTCCGAGGACCAATAATGGCACCAGCACCGGCACCGCCAGCAGAAAAATCGATCCCCAGCTGAAGAACTCCAGTAGCACACCGCCTATCAAAGGCCCGAGTGCAGAACCGACCGTCAAGGTTGTTGCCCAAATAGCCACGGCAAGCCGCCGCTCTTCCCGGTCTTCAAAAAGTGAACGGATCAAGGCTAATGTTGAAGGCATCAACATGGCCCCGAAGATCCCCATGCAGGCGCGCCCGGCGATCAGTTGCGCGGCATTACCGGAGTAAGCCGTCATGACGGAGACTACGCAAAATCCCAATGAGCCGATCAGCAGCAGTTTTCGATGACCTTTGCGATCACCCAGGCTACCCATGGAAATGAGCAGCCCGGCCAAGACCAATGAATAGGCATCGATTATCCATAGCTGCTGGCTGGCGCTGGGATGCAAGGCTTCGGCTATTTTCGGCAGGGCAAAACCCAGGACAGTGTTATCCACGGTCACGAGCAGGACCGGTAGCATCAATATCGCTAAAGCTATCCACCGGCTGGAGCGTGGTTGCTGCGTTACATCTTCCGCCGTCAATGACATCATCGGCTCCTTATAAAACAATCGTAAAACCGTCCCCCTGTAGGAGCATGCTGAGCTTTTTATAATTTGTAAGGCTGCGAGACCATGAAGTATTTGTTTCACATTGTATTGCTGTTACAAACCCACATAGATTCAAAACAAATTCTGAATTTTCTGTAAGAACTTACCCACCTTAATTCTCCTCGCGCATAAAAAGCGGCTGAGCGAACTCAAGTCGTCCTGATACGGATCGCTGAATACCGATACTTGCTATTGATTCTGGTTGTGATGGCGGCCACTGCTTAAGACCGCGAGCAAAAAAATGCAGAGCGCGCCGCAGGCAGCCGAGCAAGAAATGCGAGCAATGACAAAAAGGCGACTTTTGAAAGGTCGCCTTTTCATTTCGAATTTGAATGCAGGTTACTGTGGATGGGCCTCCTGCATCTGATTGGCATACACTTGGCACCTAGGGCGCCAGCCCTTCCACAATAATGATCTGCGCCTCTCCCGCCCCCGCTCTATGCGCCTTTGCCTCCTGATATTCCACAGACTCATAGCACGCCACCGCCTGCTCATAGCTCTCAAACTCAATCACCACATTGCGCTGCCGTGCCGGCCCGCCTTCCAGCGCCTCACTGCGCCCGCCCCTGGCCAGAAATCGCCCGCCGAACTTCGCGAAAGCAGCCGGGGCGCGCTGGGTGTACTGGGTGTATTGCTCTGCATCTGACACATCCACATGGGCAATCCAATAGGCCTTCATCGAGACATCCTCTTGCTTAGAATTTGTGGTATACCATAATACATACAACCAACAAACAGAGCACTCCCCATGCCCTTCAACAGCATCGCAGACATCCTCGAAGACTACGGCCAGGGCAAGATGGTGCTTCTGGTGGACGACGAAGACCGGGAAAACGAAGGCGACCTGCTGTTGCCTGCAGCGTGCTGCACCGCCGAGACTATCAGCTTCATGGCCCGTGAAGCGCGGGGCCTGATCTGCCTGACCCTCACCGATGAACATTGCCAACGCCTGGGCCTGGAGCAGATGGTGCCCAGCAATGGCAGCGTGTTCAGCACTGCGTTTACCGTGTCCATCGAAGCCGCCACCGGCGTGACCACCGGCATCTCCGCCGCCGATCGCGCACGCACCGTGGCGGCGGCTGTGGACATCAACGCGGGCCCCGCCGACATTGTGCAGCCGGGGCATATTTTCCCGCTGCGCGCCAGGGATGGCGGCGTGCTGACCCGCGCCGGCCACACCGAAGCCGGTTGCGATCTGGCGCGCCTGGCGGGGCACATACCGGCCTCGGTGATTGTCGAAGTGATGAACGACGACGGCACCATGGCCCGCCGACCTGATCTGGAAGCCTTTGCCCGCAAGCACCGGATCAAGATCGGCACCATCGCCGACCTGATCCACTACCGCCTCAGCACCGAACGCACCGTGGTACGCATCGGCGAACGCGACCTGCCCACAGTGCACGGCACCTTCCGCCTGATCACTTTTGAAGACCGCATCGACGGCGGCGTGCATATGGCCATGGTCATGGGCCAACTGCGCCGCGATGAACCGGCACTGGTCCGTGTGCACGTGATCGACCCGCTGCGCGACCTGGTCGGCGCCGACTACAGTGGGCCGTCCAACTGGACCTTGTGGGCCGCCCTGCAACGCGTGGCGGCAGAAGGCAGCGGCGTGGTGGTGGTGCTGGCCAACCATGAGTCGTCCCAGGCACTGTTGGAACGCGTACCGCAGTTGACCCAGGCGCCGCGTCAGTTCAGCCGCTCCCAGTCACGGATTTACTCGGAAGTGGGTACTGGCGCTCAGATATTGCAGGACCTGGGCGTGGGCAAACTGCGCCACCTCGGACCACCGCTGAAATACGCAGGCTTGACCGGTTACGACCTGGAAGTCGTGGAAAGCATCCCCTTCACCTGAGGCTGGAAACCCAGCGTCGGCGGATAGCCGGTATGGCAAAGTGCTTGCGCAAAGCTTGGAATACCATAATATGATATTCCATAGGCCGGACAACCTGAATCAGGCCACCCGGACCGATTGCTCCCGACAGGCGGGCACTCCAAAGCCCCGCTCATAAACACAACAATGAGGGCGTAAAAATGGTGTTGAACACAGGTGCAACCGCGGTGCTGTTCGCGGGTTTGTTGAGCGTGGCCAGCCAGGCGGCGTTGGCGGCGGAAAGTGTCAACTTCGTCAGTTGGGGCGGCAGCACCCAGGATGCGCAGAAGCAGGCATGGGCCGATCCTTTCAGCAAGGCCAGCGGCATCACCGTCGTTCAGGACGGCCCCACCGACTACGGCAAACTCAAGGCCATGGTCGAAAGCGGCAACGTACAGTGGGACGTGGTGGATGTCGAAGCCGACTTCGCCCTGCGCGCCGCCGCCGAAGGCCTGCTCGAGCCCCTCGACTTCTCGGTGATCGAGCGCGACAAGATCGACCCGCGTTTCGTCTCCGACCATGGCGTCGGCTCGTTCTTCTTCTCCTTCGTGCTCGGCTACAACGAAGGCAAGCTCGGCACCGGCAAACCGCAGGACTGGAGCGCCTTGTTCGACACCAAGACCTACCCCGGCAAACGCGCCCTCTACAAATGGCCAAGCCCAGGTGTGCTTGAACTGGCGCTGCTGGCCGACGGCGTACCCGCCGCCACGCTCTACCCCCTGGACCTGGACCGCGCCTTCAAGAAACTCGACACCATCAAGAAAGACATCGTCTGGTGGGGCGGCGGTGCGCAGTCGCAACAGTTGCTGGCCTCCGGCGAAGTCAGCATGGGCCAGTTCTGGAACGGCCGCATTCACGCCTTGCAGGAAGATGGCGCACCAGTGGGCGTGAGCTGGAAACAGAATCTGGTGATGGCCGACATTCTTGTGGTGCCTAAAGGCTCGAAAAACAAAGCGGCCGCGATGAAGTTTCTGGTCAGTGCCAGCAGCGCCAAGGGCCAGGCGGATTTCTCCAACCTGACCGCCTACGCTCCGGTAAATATCGACAGCGTGCAGCGCCTGGATTCGGTCCTGGCGCCCAACCTACCGACGGCGTACGCCAAGGATCAGATCACCCTCGATTTCGCCTACTGGGCCAAGAACGGTCCGGCCATTGCGACACGGTGGAATGAATGGCTAGTCAAATGAAAATGACGGCAACCACGCCGACCGGGAGCGCCCTCGGCGCTGCCGACGCGGTTTCCCACAAGGCCGGGGCGCTATCCCTGGCGCAACGCTGGCGGGGGTCGAGCACCTTGATCCCGGCCCTGCTGTTCCTCGGCCTGTTCTTCCTGGCACCGCTGATCGGCCTGTTACTGCGCGGCGTGCTGGAGCCGGTACCGGGCCTTGGCAACTATGAACAGCTGTTCGCCAACTCGGCCTATGCGCGGGTGTTGCTCAATACCTTTTCAGTGGCCGGCCTGGTGACCCTGTTCAGCCTGCTGCTGGGCTTTCCGCTCGCCTGGGCGATTACCCTCGTGCCGCGCGGCTGGGGCCGCTGGATCCTGAGTATCGTGCTGCTGTCGATGTGGACCAGCCTACTCGCCCGCACCTATTCCTGGCTGGTATTGCTGCAGGCCTCGGGGGTGATCAACAAGGCGTTGATGGCCATGGGCATCATCGATCAACCGCTGGAGATGGTGCATAACCTCACCGGCGTGGTGATCGGCATGAGCTACATCATGATTCCGTTCATCGTGTTGCCGCTGCAGGCGACCATGCAGGCCATCGACCCGATGATCCTGCAGGCCGGCTCCATCTGTGGCGCCAGCCCGTGGACCAACTTCTTCCGGGTGTTCCTGCCGCTGTGCCGGCCGGGGTTGTTTTCCGGCGGGTTGATGGTTTTTGTGATGTCCCTCGGTTACTACGTCACCCCGGCTCTGCTCGGCGGTGCACAGAACATGATGCTGCCCGAGTTCATCATTCAACAGGTGCAATCGTTCCTCAATTGGGGTCTGGCCAGTGCCGGGGCGGCGTTGCTGATTTTCATCACGTTGGTGCTGTTCTACTTCTACCTGAAGCTCCAGCCGGAATCCCCGGTTGGCGCCAGCAACGCGAGGTAAGCCGTCATGCTCCTGACCCCCAACGCCATGAGTCGCAGGATGCGCCTGGGCCTCTACACCACCACCGGTTTGATTGGCCTGTTCCTGCTGTTGCCGATCGTGTTTATCGTGTTGCTGTCGTTCGGCTCGTCGCAATGGCTGGTGTTCCCGCCACCGGGCTGGACACTGAAATGGTACGGCCAGTTCTTCTCCAACCCCGACTGGATGAGCGCGGCGATGGCCAGCCTCAAGGTGGCGGTGCTGACCACGCTGTTCGCCGTCGCGCTGGGGCTGCCGACCGCCTTTGCCCTGGTGCGCGGACGCTTCCCCGGCCGCGAGTTGCTCTACGGCCTGTTCACCCTGCCGATGATCGTGCCGCTGGTGATCATCGCCGTGGCGGTGTACGCGCTGTTCCTCAAGCTCGGCTATACCGGCACGATGTTCGCTTTCGTGGTCAGCCATGTGATTGTCGCGCTGCCGTTCACCATCATCTCGATCATCAACTCGCTGAAGCTGTTCGACCAGTCAATTGAAGACGCGGCGGTGATCTGCGGCGCCTCGCGCGTGCAGGCGGTGTTCAAGGTGACCTTCCCGGCGATTCGCCCAGGGATGGTCGCCGGTGCGCTGTTCGCCTTTCTCGTCTCGTGGGACGAAGTGGTGCTCAGCGTGATGATGGCCAGCCCAACCCTGCAAACCCTTCCCGTCAAAATGTGGACCACCCTGCGCCAGGACCTGACGCCTGTGATCTCCGTCGCCTCGACGTTGCTGATCGGCCTGTCGGTACTGGTCATGGTGATCGCCGCCGCCCTTCGTCGGCGCACTGAAACCAACGCCTAAGCGCCCAGGAGCAGAACATGAGTGCAGTGATCCAAGATGTCGCGCAGAATTCCGGCCAACCCCTGGTCAGCCTGCGTAACCTGAACAAGTACTACGGCGACTTTGCCGCCGTGGACAACATTTCCCTGGACATCCAGGACGGCGAGTTCCTCACCTTCCTCGGCTCCAGCGGCTCGGGCAAGAGCACCACCCTGTCGATGCTCGCCGGCTTTGAAACGCCGAGCAGCGGCGAGATCCTGGTGAGCGGGCAATCCCTGGTCAACGTGCCGCCGCACAAGCGTGACATCGGCATGGTGTTTCAACGCTACTCGTTGTTTCCGCACTTGTCGGTGCGCGACAACATCGCCTTCCCCCTGGCCATCCGCAAACTGGCCAGCGCCGAACGCGAGAAACGCGTGGACGCCATGCTCAAGCTGGTACAGCTGGAACCGTTCGCCCATCGCCGCCCTTCGCAACTCTCCGGTGGCCAGCAACAGCGAGTGGCCATCGCCCGTGCGCTGGTGTACGAGCCGCGCATCCTGCTGATGGACGAACCCCTCGGTGCCCTCGACAAGAAGCTGCGTGAAGACCTGCAGGACGAACTGCGCCAGCTGCACCGACGCCTGGGCATCACCATCGTCTACGTGACCCACGACCAGGAAGAAGCCATGCGTCTGTCACAGCGCATCGCGATTTTCAGCCACGGCAAAATCGTCGGCCTGGGCAGTGGTTTCGACCTGTACCAGAACCCGCCGAACGCGTTCGTCGCCTCGTTCCTGGGCAATTCCAACTTCCTCAAGCTCAAGGCCCAGGGCAATGCGGCAGCGTCGTTCGAAGGCCAGTCGCTGTCGATCCGCCTGACCAGCGGCCTTCAAACCGAGCAGGATGTATTGCTGATGGTGCGCCCGGAAAAGGCCCTGGCGCTGAGCGTCGAACAGGCCATCGAGCAACCGTTGGCCGCAGGCTGGAATGAGGTCTCGGCGATTGTCGGGGAGGTGCTGTTTCTGGGCGAGAGCCAGACCTGCGCAGTGAAGACCCTCGGCGGTACTTCGATGACGGTCAAGGCGCTCTCGGCGGCGGGCATGCCGCTCAAGGCCGGCGATCCGGTGCGGGTGCGTTGGGCCACGGCGGATGCGTGTGTGTATACGGAGTGGGCCGAGAGTGATTTGAATAAGGCGGCCGGAGCGCACTGAGCCTGCCTTGTAAGACTTCATGTGGCAGCGGCTGGCTCCCGATAGCGAAATATCCGTCAGTTAGTTTGTAGCTGGCAGTTCCGCCATCGGAGCGTCGTATCAAGTCTGTACCAAATGATCCAGACTACCTCGCCAGGAAAAACCGACTACAAAAAAATACCCGGCAAGCGCCGGGTATCTGATTTGACGTGATGATCAGTCCGAATAACCCAGCTTCACCGCTCGGACCTTCTGCGTGTGCTTGCGTGTCGCCAGGCAGTAATACAACGGACACGTCACCGCCAACCCGACCAGCCACGACAGATCCGCGCCGTCCACCAGGTTGGCCCAGGGCCCCACATACAACGACGTATTGGCAAACGGTAGTTGCACGAGGATGCCGATGAAATACGCCACGATCGCGTGCAGGTTAAACCGCCCATACACCCCGCCATCCGCCTGAAAGATCGAGGCAATGTCGTACACCCCGCGCTTGATCACGTAGAAATCGATCAGGTTGATCGAGGCCCACGGCACCAGCACCAGCAACAGCGCGAGGATCAGCCCGATAAATTGCGCGATGAAGTCCGCCGACGCGCCCAGCGCCACCACGCAGCAACCGGCGAGAATAATACCCGAGAGCACCACGCGCACCTTGATGCCGGGGGTCCAGTGGCTGGCGAAGGTCTGGATCGAGGTGATGATCGAAAGCACTGCGCCGTACAGGTTCAGTGCGTTGTGGCTGATGATATTGAGCAGGAACAGCACCATCAGGATCGGCCCCAGCGCGCCCGTGGCTTGTTTGACCGCGACCATCGCTTCGGTGCCTTCCGGTGTCGCCAGCGCTGCCACCAGGCCGAAGGCGAACGACAGGATGGTGCCCAGCGTTGCGCCCAGATAGGTGGCAATAAACGGTCGGGTGATGCCGATGTCCGCCGGCAGGTAACGCGAATAGTCGCTGGTGTAGGGCGAGAAGCTGATCTGCCAGATGATCCCGAGCGACACCGTGGCCAGCCATCCGGCGGCGTTGAAACCGCCGCGGGTGAGGAAGTCGGCCGGCAGGTCGTGAGCAAAAATGTAGACAAAACCGGCGAGCAACGCGCTGCCCATCACCCAGGTGCCGATGCGGTTCAAGGTATGGATAAAGCGGTAGCCGATCACGCCGATGGCCGTGGCGCTGAGAGCGCCGATCAGGATGCTCGCTGGCACCGGGACCGAGGGCACGATGCCGACGATGGATTTGCCGGCCAGCACGATGTTGGAAATGAAAAAGCCGATGTAGATCAGCGCTGCGAAAAACACGATCAGCAGCGCGCCATAGCGCCCGAACTGGCCGCGGCTCTGCACCATCTGCGGGATGCCCATGCGCGGGCCCTGGGCCGAGGCAAGGGCGATCACTACACCGCCCAACAGATGCCCGAGGGCAATCGCCAGCAACCCCCACAGCAGGTTGAGATGGAACACCTGGGTCACCATCGCACCGGTGACGACGGGCAGCGGCGCGATATTGGTACTGAACCACAAGGTGAACAGGTCGCGGGCCTTCCCGTGGCGCTCTGCGAGGGGGACGTAATCGACCGTGTGATGCTCGATCAGGGGGTCTTGCCGGGACATCTGAGGCATAGGAATAACTCGCGTTTGTCTGATCTTATAGTTGTTTGACGCCAACCGAGGGGAGCTCTACAGCCGCCTCAGATGAACACCATATTATGGTATTCCAACTTTTTAACAAGATTGATTCGCTTTTTTCGCCCGCCTCTGATCTGGTAATCCCGGCTCTGGAAAGACCGCTACCAGAGGATAAACCCCGGTAATAGAGGGCTTTGGTGGGTCAGAGACACGTTTATCGCCTGTCCAAAAAAGCCCTTGCAACTACTGTATTACGGTATACCATCAGACCTATAAATTTAAAAAACCGCTTCATAGCAGAGGACCATCTCATGATCGATGCCGCCATCTACAAACAAGTGATGGGTTCGTTTCCGTCCGGGGTCACCGTGATTACTACGCTGGACGACGACGGGCAAATCGTCGGCCTCACCGCCAGTGCTTTCAGCTCGCTGTCCATGGACCCGGCCCTGGTGCTCTTCTGCCCCAACTACAGCTCTGACTCCTACCCCGTACTGATCAAGAACAAGCGCTTCGCCATCCATGTGTTGTCCGGCGGGCAGCAAAGCGAAGCCTATGCCTTTGCGCGCAAAGGCAAGGACAAGGCCCAGGGCATCGAGTGGACCTTGAGTGCTTTGGGCAATCCGATCCTGGCCAACGCCACGGCGGTCATTGAATGCCAGTTGTGGCGTGAATACGAAGGCGGCGACCACGCAATCATGGTTGGCTCGGTCAAGAACCTGATCGTTCCCACACAGCCGAATGGGCCCCTGGTGTATTGCCACGGCAAGATGGGTACCCTGCCGGTGCCTGCCTGATACCCCGCTGAACCCGTTTTTTTGCGGAAAATAACAATAGATCCGAGGTATGCGTCATGAAATTTTCGCTGTTCATACACATGGAACGCTGGGATGAAAGCGTCAGCCACCGTCAGTTGTTCGAAGACTTGACCGAACTGACCCTGATGGCCGAAGCCGGTGGCTTCAGCACCGTGTGGATTGGCGAACACCACGCCATGGAATACACCATCTCGCCAAGTCCAATGCCGCTGCTGGCATACCTCGCGGCCAGGACCACCACTATTCGCCTGGGCGCTGGCACCATCATCGCGCCGTTCTGGCACCCGCTGCGGGTGGCAGGGGAATGCGCGTTGCTCGACGTGATCAGCAATGGACGCATGGAAGTGGGCCTGGCCCGTGGTGCTTACCAAGTGGAATTCGACCGCATGGCCGGCGGCATGCCCGCCTCGAGCGGCGGCCAGGCCCTGCGCGAAATGGTGCCGGTAGTGCGCGCCCTCTGGAAAGGCGACTACGCCCATGACGGCGACATCTGGAAATTCCCCACCTCCACCAGCGTGCCCAAGCCGATCCAGCAGCCCACCCCACCGATGTGGATCGCCGCCCGCGACCCCGACTCCCACAATTTTGCAGTGGCCAACGGCTGCAACGTCATGGTCACGCCGCTGATGAAGGGCGACGAAGAAGTCCTGGACCTTAAAAACAAATTCCAGGTCGCCCTGGACAACAACCCTGGCGTGCCCCGCCCGCAATTGATGGTGCTGCGTCACACCCACGTGCACGCCGCTGATGACCCGCAAGGCTGGGAAGTCGGGGCCAAGGCGATCTCGAAGTTCTATCGCACCTTCGATGCCTGGTTCGGCAACAAGAACGTGCCGGTCAATGGTTTCCTGGAGCCAAGCCCGGAAGAGAAGTTCGCCGCACGCCCAGAGTTCGAACTGGAGAGCCTGCACAAAACCGCAATGATCGGCACCGCAGCAGAGATCATCCCGCGCATTCGGTACTACCAGGAACTGGGCGTGGATGAGTTCAGTTTTTGGTGCGACAACAGCCTGCCCCATGCCGAGAAAAAGAAGTCCCTGGCACTGTTTATCGAGCAGGTGATGCCCGCGTTTCGTTGACCGGCTGCAGGCGCCCGCTCATCAACCACATCATGGGAGCGGGCTTGCCCGCTCCACATTCTTTTGGCCTCAGGCCATCATCGCAGCATCGGTAACAGTCTATTGCGCCGCATAATGTACTAACCAGTTACTTATCTTGCTAAAATCGCGCTTTGCCCTCTCTCACTCGAGTCTTTTCGACATGAAACGAGCATCGCGCGCCGCTGGCGTCTCACGTTTTCTTCTGCTGGGCCTGGGCGTAATCATCGCCCTGCTCGGCCTTGCGCTCGCCGTCGGCGGCGCCAAACTGGTCAGTCTGGGAGGTTCCTGGTACTTCCTGGTCGGTGGCGTGGTCATGGCCATTGCCGGGCTGTTGATTGCCCGGCGCAAGCCGGCGGGCGCGTGGTGGTTCGCCGCGTTTCTGGTCGGCACGGCCGTCTGGGCCGTGGCCGATGTAGGCTTGGTGTACTGGCCGCTGTTCTCGCGACTGTTCATGTTCGCGGTGATCGGCATCGTGGTTGCGCTGGTCTATCCATTGCTGGTCGGCAAACCGGCGCGGGGCGCGTATGGCGTTGCTGCCGTGCTGGCGCTGGGCGCGGCGGTGGCGGCGGGCAATATGTTCGTCGCTCACCCAAGCGTAGCGCCGACCGGTGCCGGCCCTGGCATCACCCCGGTGGCTGCGGCCGATGCCCAGAAAGACTGGGCACACTACGGCAACACCGAAGGCGGCAGCCGCTTCGCTGCGCTGGACCAGATCAATCGCGACAACATCGACAAGCTCAAAGTCGCCTGGACCTACCGCACCGGTGACGTGGCCATCAGCGACGGCAACGGCGCCGAAGACCAGCTGACGCCCCTGCAGATCGGCAACAAAGTGTTCATCTGCACCCCGCACAACAACCTCATCGCGCTGGACGCCGACACCGGCAAGGAGCTGTGGAAGAACGAGATCAATGCCCAATCGGCGGTGTGGCAGCGATGCCGTGGCATGGCCTACTTCGACGCGACTGCGCCGATTGCCCAGCCGACCCAACCGAACAGTTCGCCGGTGATCGCCGCCAGCGTGCCCGCCGGTGCGCAATGCCAGCGGCGCCTGCTGACCAACACCATCGATGCACGCCTGATCGCCGTGGATGCCGACACCGGCAAATTCTGCGAAGACTTCGGCACCCACGGCCAGGTGGATTTGAAGGCGGGCTTGGGTAATGTCCCGGACAGCTACTACCAACTGTCCTCGGCGCCGCTGATTGCTGGTACCACGGTGGTGGTGGGCGGACGCGTGGCCGATAACGTGCAAACCGATATGCCGGGCGGCGTGATCCGTGGGTTCGATGTGATCAGCGGTCAGATGCGCTGGGCGTTCGACCCCGGCAACCCGCAAGACAAGCAGGCGCCGGCCGACGGCAGCACCTACGTGCGCAGCACCCCGAACAGCTGGGCGCCGATGTCCTACGACCCGCTGATGAACACGGTTTTCCTGCCGATGGGCAGCTCATCCACCGACATCTACGGTGTTGAGCGCACCGAGCTCAATCACAAATACGGCGCTTCGGTACTGGCGCTGGACGCCTCCACCGGCGCAGAGAAATGGGTGTACCAGACGGTTCACAATGATCTGTGGGACTTCGACCTGCCGATGCAACCGAGCCTGATCGATTTCACCCCGCCCGGCAGCGACAAGGCCGTACCTGCGGTGGTAATCGGCACCAAGGCCGGGCAGATCTACGTGCTCGACCGCGCCACCGGCAAGCCGTTGACCGACGTACAGGAAGTGCCGGTGAAAGCCGCGAACATTCCCAACGAGCCGTATTCCCCCACCCAGCCCAAATCAGTGGGCATGCCGCAGATCGGCGCGCAGACCCTGACCGAATCGGACATGTGGGGCGCCACGCCCTATGACCAGCTGCTGTGCCGCATCGACTTCAAAGGCATGCGCTACGACGGCCTGTACACCGCGCCGGGCACCGATAAATCCCTGAGTTTCCCGGGCTCCCTGGGTGGCATGAACTGGGGCAGCATTTCCACCGACCCGGTGCACGGCTTTATCTTTGTCAACGACATGCGCCTGGGCCTGTGGATCCAGATGGTGCCGTCGCAGAACAAGGCCCTGGCGGCGTCCGGGGGTGAAGCGCTGAACACCGGCATGGGCGCCGTGCCGCTCAAGGGCACGCCGTATGCGGTGAACAAGAACCGCTTCCTGTCGGTGGCCGGCATTCCGTGCCAGGCGCCGCCGTTCGGCACCTTGACCGCCATCGACATGAAGACGCAAAAAATCGCCTGGCAAGTACCGGTGGGCACCGTTGAAGACACCGGCCCCCTGGGTATCCGCATGCACCTGCCGATCAAAGTAGGCCTGCCGACCCTCGGCGGTACGCTGTCGACCCAGGGTGGCCTGATCTTTATCGCCGGCACCCAGGACTTCTACCTGCGCGCTTTCAACAGCGGCAACGGTGATGAAATCTGGAAAGCCCGCCTGCCGGTCGGCAGCCAGGGCGGCCCGATGACCTACGTGTCACCGAAAACCGGCAAGCAATACATCGTTGTCACCGCCGGCGGTGCGCGCCAGTCCACCGACCGTGGCGACTACGTGATCGCCTACGCCTTGCCTTAACCACCCTCTGTTCGCGCGGTGCGCCCGCACCGCGCTTTGTGTCTGGAAAATCCCCCCATGAACCCTACTTCTCATATCGCCCTTGGGCGCCTGGTGCTGGGCCTGGCCTTTGCTGCCGCGCTGCCCGTCCAGGCCGACGACACCACCCTGACCGGCGACTGGGGCGGCCTGCGCCGTGAACTCGACGAACGCGGTGTGCGTTTCACCGGCGACTACAGCGGTGAGACCGCCTACAACGCCCACGGCGGCCAGCATCGCTCGGCGCGCTATTCGCAGAACCTCAAACTCGGTGTGCAGTTCGACCTGGGCAAGCTCTACGGTTTCACCCATGACGACCGCATCCAGCTGACCATCAACGACCGGCGCGGCAACAGCGCCTCCGATGACCTGGTGGGCAACCGCCTCCCGATCCAGGAAAATTATGGCGGCCTGTATACGCGCCTCACCGAACTGAGCTATGAGCGCACGCTGTTCACCCCGGCACTTAACGTCAAGCTCGGCTACATGGCCATGGGCAATGACCTCGGCGGCCTGGACAGCGGCATCCTGTGCAATTTCATGAACGCCGGTTTCTGCGGGCATCCGCTGAACATGTCGGGCGGCAGCGGCTGGGCCAACTACCCGAACGCGCACTTGGGCGCGCGGGTTAAATACGACTTTTCGCCGAGCTGGCAACTGCGCGTGGCGGCGTTCAATGTCGACCCGTCCAGCAACGGTAATTCCAGCCGCGCCTGGCACCTGGGGCCCAAGCACACCACTGGCACCGTGGTGCCCATTGAGCTGATCTACAAACACGCCGGCAGCCTGCCGGGGGAATACAAGCTGGGTTACTACTACGACAGCTCCGATGTAAAACGCATCGGCAGCGACAAGGAGGTCAGCGGTCGCGGCGGCCACTACCTGTTGATCGACCAGGCCGTATGGGCTTCCCGGTCATCCCAGGGCCGCAGCCTGCACGCCTTCGGTCAGTATTCGGCGGCCAGCGAGGCGGCGTCGCCGTTCAGCAAGTGGTATGGCGCCGGGGTGGTGCTGTACAAACCGTTCGAAGGCCGCCCACGTGACACCGTCGCCCTGGGGTATGGCCGCGCGGTGCCGAACCCGCGCAGTCGCGACGTGCAGGCGCTTGCCGCGTTCAATGCCGACCGCCCCTACCCTGGCCTCGACAGCGCCGAGCAGTTGATCGAACTCAGTTATGGCTATCAGGCCACGCCCTGGCTGACCCTGCGGCCGGACGTGCAATACATCATCGAACCGGGGGCGTTCTCCGGCGAAAGCATCGACGATGCACTGATCCTGGGTTTGCAAGTCAAGGCGGTGTTCTAAGCCGCGCCTTGCTGGTACTGCCTCGGCGTACACCCGTACTCACGACGAAACACCGTGTGCAGGTATTGCGCCGATGTGAACCCGCAGGTCTGCGCGATATCGGCAATCGCCAGCGCCTGGTTTTCCAGGCCCTTGGCGGCGGCGGCAAGTTTGAAGCGCAGGATCTCATCGTGCACGCTGCACCCGCGCACCTTGCGAAAGTGCGACTCCAACGATGAACGCGACACCCCGACATACGCCGCCACCTGCGCGGTCTTGATGCCCTGGCACGCATACTGGCGAATGAACAGCAGGGCCTGCATCACATAGGGATTGCCCAACGGTTGATGCAGGCTGGAGGCCTGCACGTTGATCGCGTCCGGCGGCACCAGCACCTGCGTACCGGCACAGGGTTTGCCATGCAGCATCTGGTGCAGCAGCGCGGCGGCGGTGCGGCCCATGGTCTCGGTGCCCTGGATCACCGAACTGAGCGGCACCCGCGTCAGGGTGCGGGTCAGCGGGTCGTTGTCGATACCGATCAGCGCCACTTCCTCAGGCACTGCAATGCCTGCTGTCAGGCAGGCTTGCAGCAGTTGCCGAGCGCGGGCATCGGTCACCGCAATAATGCCGATGGGCTTGGGCAAGCTGTGCAGCCAGGCGATCTGCTGCTCCACCGCGCTGTCCCATAACGGCGCGCTGGTGCCCAGGCCACGGTACACTTCGACATGCAGGCCATCGCGCTGCATCAAGCGGCGAAAGGCCTTCTCACGCTCCTGGGCCCAGCGATTGGCCTGGGCTTCGGGCAGGCTGAAACAGGCAAACCGCGTCAGCCCGGCCTCGATCAGGTGCTCGTAGGCCAACTTCATCAAGGCGTGGTTATCGGTCGCCACATAGGGAATGCCCTTGGGGTATTGGCCGGCGTCCTCATACGAACCGCCCACCGCCACCACCGGTATTCGGCTCCCGGCCAACGCCTCGCCGATCAGCGGGTCATCGAAGTCGGCAATGATGCCATCGCCCTGCCAACGCTCGATGCCGCGCAACCGACAGAGAAAATCTTCTTCCAGAAACAAATCCCAGGACGCCCGGGTGCTGCTCAGGTAATTGCCGATGCCGGCGATGATGCCACGGTCGTAGATTTTGCTGCCGTTGAAGAGCAAGGCGATGCGGTGAACGGGCGGTAGGGTTTTCATTGTTTTTGTCCTGGGGCCGGTTGGGACAGACTAGACCTGACTGCACAAAATCGCACCATCCCTTGGTGATTTTCATAATCAGCAGCCCCAGTGCCGTTGCTAGTATCCAGACACCGCCAAGAACAATAAGGAAAACGCCATGCCGTACTTCCCCGGTGTCGAGCAGGTTCGCTTCGAAGGCCCTGCCAGCGACGCCCCTCTCGCCTTTCGCCACTACGACGCCAACAAGTTGATCCTCGGCAAACCCATGCGTGAGCACCTGCGCATGGCCGCCTGTTACTGGCACACCTTTGTGTGGCCGGGGGCGGATATGTTTGGCGTGGGCACCTTCAAGCGACCGTGGCAGCGCAGCGGTGATCCGATGGAGTTGGCCATTGGCAAGGCGGATGCGGCCTTCGAGTTCTTCTCCAAGCTGGGCATCGATTACTACAGTTTTCACGACACTGACGTGGCGCCCGAAGGCAGCTCGCTCAAGGAATATCGCAACCACTTTGCGCAGATGGTCGATCACCTGGAGCGTCATCAGGAACAGACCGGTATCAAGCTGCTGTGGGGCACTGCCAATTGCTTCAGCAACCCGCGCTTTGCCGCCGGTGCCGCGAGCAATCCCGACCCAGAGGTGTTCGCCTACGCCGCTGCCCAGGTGTTCAGCGCGATGAATGCCACGCTGCGGCTCAAGGGCTCCAACTATGTGCTGTGGGGCGGCCGTGAAGGCTATGAAACCCTGCTCAATACCGACCTCAAGCGCGAGCGGGAACAGCTCGGCCGGTTCATGCGCATGGTGGTGGAACACAAGCACAAGATCGGCTTCAAGGGCGACCTGTTGATCGAGCCCAAGCCCCAGGAGCCGACCAAGCACCAGTACGATTACGACAGCGCCACGGTATTCGGCTTCCTGCATGAGTACGGCCTGGAACACGAGATCAACGTGAACATCGAGGCCAACCACGCGACGCTCGCCGGGCACAGCTTTCATCATGAGATCGCCACCGCCGTGTCCCTGGGGATTTTCGGCAGCATCGACGCCAACCGTGGCGACCCGCAGAACGGCTGGGACACTGACCAATTCCCCAACAGCGTCGAGGAAATGACCCTGGCCACCTATGAGATTCTCAAGGCCGGCGGGTTCAAGAACGGCGGCTACAATTTCGATTCAAAAGTGCGCCGCCAGAGCCTGGACGATGTGGACCTGTTCCACGGCCATGTAGCGGCTATGGATGTACTGGCCCTGGCCCTGGAGCGCGCGGCGGCGATGGTGCAGAACGACCGGCTGCAGCAGTTCAAGGACCAGCGTTATGCCGGCTGGGACCAGCCGCTGGGCAAAGCCGTACTGGCGGGCGAGTTCAGCCTGCAATCCCTGGCCGAACACGCGTTCGCCAACGAACTGGACCCGCAGGCCGTGAGTGGACGGCAGGAGATGCTGGAGGGGGTTGTGAACCGATTTATCTACACCTGACTGTGGCGAGGGAGCTTGCTCCCGCTGGGTCGCGAAGCGGCCCCGTCTACAGGTTCTGCGGTTTACCTGATATACCGAGGTGTCTGGTTTTGGGGCTGCTTCGCAGCCCAGCGGGAGCAAGCTCCCTCGCCACAGTGTCTTTCCAACAACAATAAAAGGACGCACCACCATGAAGTCATTCAAACGTACCCTGCTCGCCACCGCCCTGGCCCTGCTCGCCCTGCCGGTGATGGCCGATTCGGCGCACCCGAAAATCGGTTTTTCCATCGACGACCTGCGCCTGGAACGCTGGTCCCGAGACCGCGATTACTTCGTCGCAGCGGCGGAAAAGCTCGATGCCAAGGTGTTCGTGCAATCGGCCGATGCCAATGAGCAGAAGCAGATCTCGCAGATCGAAAACCTCATCTCCCGTGGCGTCGACGTGATCGTTATCGTGCCGTTCAATGCCACGGTGTTGACCAACGCGGTCGCCGAAGCCAAGAAGGCCGGGATCAAAGTCGTGTCTTACGACCGCCTGATCCTCAACGCGGACATCGACGCCTACATCTCCTTCGATAACGAAAAAGTCGGCGAAATGCAGGCCAGCGGCGTGCTGCAAGCGGCGCCCAAGGGTAATTATTTCCTGCTCGGCGGCGCGCCCACCGACAACAACGCCAAGGTGCTGCGCGAAGGCCAGATGAAAGTGCTGCAGCCGGCCATCGACAAGGGCGATATCAAGATTGTCGGCCAGCAGTGGGTCAAGGAATGGAACCCCACCGAGGCGCTGAGCATTGTCGAGAACGCCCTGACCCGCAATAACAACAAAATCGACGCCATCGTCGCCTCCAACGACGCCACCGCCGGCGGTGCGATCCAGGCCCTGGCCGCGCAGAAGCTGGCAGGCAAGGTGCCGATTTCCGGGCAGGACGCTGACCTGGCGGCGATCAAGCGTGTGATCGACGGTACCCAGACCATGACCGTCTACAAGCCGCTCAAGTTGATCGCCACCGAGGCGGCCAAATTGTCGGTGCAGCTGGCGCGCAATGAAAAGCCCACCTACAGCTCGCAATACGACAATGGCAGCAAGCAGGTCGACACCATCCTGCTCACGCCGACGCCGCTGACCAAGGCCAACATCGACGTGCTGGAGAAGGACGGGTTCTACACCAAAGAGCAGATCGCCGGGCAATGACCGCTATGGCCGCCGACTACTTGCTGCAAATGAACGGCATCGTCAAAAGCTTTGGCGGTGTCAACGCCCTCGACGGCATCGACATCAAGGTACGGCCGGGGGAATGCGTCGGCCTGTGTGGCGAGAACGGCGCCGGCAAATCCACCTTGATGAAGGTGCTGTCGGCGGTGTACCCGTATGGCACCTGGGAGGGCGAAATCCTCTGGGACGGGCAACCGCTCAAAGCCCAGTCGATCAGCGAAACCGAGGCCGCCGGCATCGTCATTATCCACCAGGAACTGACCCTGGTGCCCGACCTGTCGGTGGCCGAGAACATCTTCATGGGCCACGAGCTGACCCTGCCCGGTGGGCGTATGAATTACCCGGCGATGCTGCACCGCGCCGAGGCGTTGATGCGCGAACTCAAGGTGCCGGACATGAACGTCGCGCTGCCGGTGTCGCAGTACGGCGGCGGCTACCAGCAACTGGTGGAGATCGCCAAGGCCCTCAACAAACAGGCGCGCCTGCTGATCCTGGACGAGCCCTCTTCGGCCCTGACCCGCTCGGAAATCGAGGTGCTGCTCGACATTATCCGTGACCTCAAGGCCAAGGGCGTGGCCTGTGTGTATATCTCGCACAAGCTCGATGAAGTGGCCGCCGTGTGCGACACCATTGCGGTGATTCGCGATGGCAAGCACATCGCGACCACCGCCATGGCCGACATGGACATCCCACGGATCATCACGCAGATGGTCGGCCGCGAAATGAGCAACCTCTACCCCACCGAGCCCCACGAGGTGGGCGAGGTGATCTTCGAAGCGCGCAACGTCACCTGCTACGACGTCGACAACCCCAGGCGCAAACGCGTCGACGATATTTCGTTTGTGCTCAAGCGCGGTGAAATCCTCGGCATCGCCGGGCTGGTGGGCGCCGGGCGTACGGAACTGGTGTCGGCGCTGTTCGGCGCCTACCCCGGCCGCTACAGCGCCGAGGTATGGCTGGAGGGCCAGGTGATCGACACGCGCACGCCGCTCAAGTCGATCCGCGCAGGGCTGTGCATGGTGCCCGAGGACCGCAAGCGCCAGGGCATCATTCCCGACCTGGGCGTGGGCCAGAACATCACCCTGGCGGTTCTCGACACCTACGCCCACCTGACCCGCATCGACGCCGAAGCCGAACTGGGCAGCATCGATCAGCAGATCGCCCGCATGCACCTCAAGACCGCCAGCCCGTTTCTGCCGATCACCAGCCTGTCCGGTGGCAATCAGCAAAAAGCCGTGCTGGCGAAAATGCTGATGGCCAAGCCCAAGGTGCTGATCCTCGATGAGCCCACGCGCGGGGTGGATGTGGGCGCCAAGTACGAGATCTACAAACTGATGGGCGCGCTGGCGGCCGAGGGGGTGTCGATCATCATGGTGTCGTCGGAGCTCGCTGAAGTGCTCGGCGTGTCCAACCGCGTGCTGGTGATCGGCGACGGCCAGCTGCGGGGTGACTTCATCAATCAGGGGCTCACCCAGGAACAGGTGCTCGCCGCTGCGCTCAGCCAAAATAACAATGATCGGAAGACCGCGTAGATGAATCAGGTCAAACACCTTTTCACCCGCTACAAAATGCTCGCCCTGGTGATCGCCGTGGCATTCATCTGGTTGTTTTTCAGCTGGCAGACCGACGGCGGCTTCCTTACGCCGCGCAACCTGTCCAACCTGCTGCGGCAGATGTCGATCACCGGGATCCTCGCGTGCGGCATGGTGCTGGTGATCATCAGTGGCGAAATCGATTTGTCGGTGGGTTCGTTGCTCGGATTGCTGGGCGGGTTGGCGGCGATCCTGGATGTGGTGTACCACATCCCGCTGCTGGCCAACCTGAGCCTGGTGGCGTTGTGCGGTCTGATGATCGGCCTGGCGAATGGCTACATGACCGCCTACCTGCGCATCCCCTCGTTCATTGTCGGCCTGGGCGGGATGCTGGCGTTTCGCGGGATTTTGCTGGGCATCACCGGCGGCACCACCATCGCACCGGTGTCGCCGTCGCTGGTGTACGTCGGCCAAGGCTACCTGCCGCACACCGTGGGCATCGGGCTGGGCGCAGTGCTGTTCGCGCTGACGCTGTTCCTCACCTGGAAACAACGGCGCAACCGCGCCCTGCATGGCCTGGCCGCGCACTCTCTGGTGCGCGACGTGCTGCGCGTGGTGCTGATCGGCGCGGTGCTGGCAGGGTTTGTCACCACCCTCAACAGCTACGACGGCATCCCGGTGCCGGTGTTGCTGCTGCTGGTGCTGCTCGGCGTGTTCAGCTACGTCACCAGCCAGACCGTCTTCGGCCGCCGCGTGTATGCGGTGGGCAGCAATATGGAAGCCACGCGGCTGTCCGGCATCAACGTGCAGGCGGTGAAATTGTGGATCTTCGGCATCATGGGCGTGATGTGCGCCCTCGCCGGCCTGGTCAACACCGCCCGCCTGGCCGCCGGCTCACCGTCGGCGGGCAATATGGGCGAGCTGGACGCCATTGCGGCGTGCTTCATCGGCGGCACCTCGATGCGCGGCGGGTCGGGCACGGTATATGGCGCCCTACTCGGGGCGTTGGTGATTACCAGTTTGGATAACGGCATGTCGATGCTGGATGTGGACAGTTACTGGCAGATGATCGTGAAGGGCAGCATCCTGGTGCTGGCGGTGTGGGTGGATGTGAGTACACGGGCGGGTCGCCGGTAACCCTTTGGGAGGGGGCAAGCCCCCTCCCACATTGTCCTCATTTTTCCTCGGGGGTGATCGCCAAGGCTAGCAACGGGGGATGATCGTTCCCACGCGGGAGCGTTGCGGTCAATCCTTCTCGACCAGAGCAGTGTTGCCGTCCCATCCGCCACCCAGCGCCGCAATCAATTGCACGCTCGCCACCAGCCGCGACTGCAGCAAGGTCAATACCGTGCGCTCGTTGCTCAAGGCCGTCGCCTGCACGGTGACCACGTCCAGATAAGCAATCAGCCCCGCTTTGTACTGGTTTTCGGTCAACCGCAACGACTCGCGGGCAGACTCCAGCGCTTCGTTGCTGACTACCGCTTCGTCCGCCAGCACCTTGAGCTGCACCATGTAGTTTTCCACTTCGCGGAACCCATCCAGCACGGTCTGACGGTACTTGGCCACGGTCTCGTCGTAACTGGCCACGCTGCGGTCGACTTCCGCCGAGCGCTGGCCGCCGTCGAACAGGGTCATGGCCAGCTTCGGGCCCACCGACCAGAAGCGGTTCGGCAGGCTGATCCAGTCTGCATAGGTGCTGCTGGAATAGCCCCCCGCCAGGCTCAAGGTCAAGTCGGGGTAATAGGCAGCCTTGGCTACGCCGATATTGGCGTTGGCCGCAATCACCGAGCGTTCCGCCGAGGCAATATCCGGGCGACGCTCCAACAGGTGCGACGGCAGGCCGACGGGAATCTGCGGCAGTGCCGGGATGTCTTTGCTCACGGCCAGGCTGAAATTGGCCGGCGCTTCACCGATCAGTACTGCAATGGCGTTTTCCAGCTGCGCGCGCTGCCAGATCAGGTCGATCAGGCTGGCCTGGGTAGTCTTGAACTGGGTTTGCGCCTGGGCGATGGCGTCCTTGCCGGCCACACCGGCACGGTATTGGTTTTCGGTCATTTGCAGCGAGCGCTGGTAGGTGTCCAGCGTGGCTTGCAGCAAACGGGTCTGTTCGTCCATGACCCGCAACTGCAAATAGCTCTGCACCAGCTCCGACTGTTGGCTCAGGCGCATTGCGGCCAGGTCGGCCGAGCTGGCCTCGGCGCTGGCTTCGTTGGCCTCCAGGCCCCGACGCAATTTGCCCCAGATATCAGCTTCCCAGCTCACGCCCAACTGCGCATTGAGGGTGTCGCGAATACCACTGCTGGAACTGCTGAGGCTGGCGCTGCTGCTGCCGGTGCCCTGGCTGGCGCGGGTTTTACCGACGCTCAGGTCGACGCTGGGGTAAAACGCCCCGCGAGCACTGCGCACCAGTGCCTGGGCCTGGCGAAAGCGCGCCTCGGCCTGGGCGACGGTCTGGTTGGAGGTGTTGAGGCGCACCACCAGGTCGTTCAATTGGCGGTCGCCGTACAGCTCCCACCATGCGCCACGGGCCAGGGAATCACTTGGATTGGCCTGGCGCCAGCCCTGGGCTTGCTTGAATTGTGCCGGTTCGACCACGGCCGGGCGCTGGTAATCAGGACCGATGGCGCAGGCGCTCAGTAGCAACGCCAACCCCACTGTAGGAGCGAGCTTGCTCGCGAAGATCGTCAACGATAACGCGCCGAACCTGGAAGAACGCGGTGCGTGCAGGTTTTTCGCGAGCAAGCTCGCTCCTACAGTGGGATTGGCGTTAGCTGAATCGGTCATAGCGCAGTGTCCAGGGCAGCATCGGTACGCACGCCGCGCCAGGCATTGAAGCGGTGGCGCGCGCGGTCAAGATAGAGGTAAACCACCGGAGTGGTGTAAAGGGTCAGGATCTGGCTGAACACCAGGCCGCCGATAATGGTCAGGCCCAGGGGCTGGCGCATTTCCGCGCCGTCGCCGGCGCCGAGCAGCAATGGCAAGGCCCCGAGAATCGCCGCCAGGGTGGTCATCAGGATCGGGCGCAGGCGCAGCAGGCAGGCGCTGCGAATCGACTCCAGCGGGCTCATGCCGTCATGACGCTCAAGCTGCAGCGCCAGGTCGATCATCAGGATCGCGTTTTTCTTCACCACCCCGATCAGCAGGAACAATCCCAGCAGTGAGATCAGGCTGAACTCCCCGCCCAGCAGGTAGATCGACAGCAACGCGCCGACCCCGGCCGACGGCAAGGTCGACAGGATCGTCAGCGGGTGGATATAGCTTTCATACAGAATGCCCAGCACCAGGTACACCGCCACCAACGCACCGAGAATCATGAACGGCTGGCCCTTCTGGGTCGCGGCGAACGCGTCGGCGGTGCCGGCCATCTTGGCGATCACATCTTCCGGCAGGCCGACCTTGGCAATCGCGCGTTCGATGGCAGCAGTGCCCTGCTCCACCGTGACGCCGGGCGCCATGTCGAACGCGATGTTTTCCGAGGCGAACTGCCCTTCATGGCTGACGCGGTCATCGGCCAGGCTGTTCTCATAATGGGCAATGGTCGACAGCGGCACGCGCGCGCCATCGGCGGTGATCACCTGCACCTGGTTAAGGGTGATCGGGTCCTGGGCATATTTAGGGTTGACCTCCATCACCACCTGATACTGGTTGAGGCTGTCGTAGATCGTGGAAATCTGCCGCTGGCTGTAGGCGTTATTCAGCACCGAGGTGACCATGTCCATGTCGATCCCCAGGCGCTTGGCCTGATCGCGGTCGACGATCAGCGTGACCTGGGCCGCGCCGCGTCCTTCGCGGGCGTCGATGGCGGTCAGCTCCGGCAGTTCACGCATGGCGGCCACCACTTTCGGGTACCACAGGCGCAACGCGGCCAGGTCACCGCTTTGCAGGATGTAGGAGTACTGCGCGCTGGTCTGGTCGCGGCTGCCGCCAAACTGCAGGTCCTGGTCGGCCATCAGGAACAGACGACCGCCCGGCACCAGCGGTACCTCCTTGCGCAAGCGCTCGATCACCGCCTGGGCCGAGGCCTTGCGCTCACCGATGGGTTTGAGGCGCACCAGCATCACCGCATTGTTGATGCCACTGTTGCCGCCGATAAAGCCAGCCACGCTGAGCACCGCCGGGTCCTTGAGCACGGCCTGGCGAAAAATTTCCATCTTCGGCTGCATCACATTGAACGACAGCCCGTCATCGCCGCGCACAAAACCGATCAACTGGCCGGTGTCCTGCTGGGGCATGAAGGTTTTCGGCACCACCACGTACAGCGCGATGTTCACGCCCACGGTGACCAGCAGGCTGAGCAGGGTCAGGCGTCGATGGCGCAGCACCCAGTCCAGGCTGGTGGCATAGGCGGCGACCATGCGCTCGTTGATGCGGTGGCTCCAGCGCTGCAACCCGGTCATGTGCCCTTTGACATGGGGCTTGAGCCAGCGCGCGCAGAGCATCGGGGTCAGGGTCAGCGACACGATCAGCGAGACGATGATCGCCGCCGACAAGGTGATGGAAAACTCACGAAACAGGTTGGTGACGATCCCGCCCATGAACAGGATGGAGAGAAACACCGCCACCAGCGATACGTTCATCGACAGCAAGGTAAAGCCGACTTCCTCGGCGCCCAGGTAGGCAGCCTTCATCGGCGGCACGCCCTCGTCGATATGCCGGGAAATGTTCTCCAGCACCACGATGGCATCGTCCACCACCAGGCCGGTGGCCAGGATCAGCGCCATCAGCGAGAAGTTGTTCAACGAAAACCCGTACAGGTACATCACCGCAAAAGTGCCCACCAGCGACACTGGCACCGCCAGGGTGGGGATCAACGAGGCGCGGAAGTTGCCCAGGAACAGGTACACCACCAGCACCACCAGGGCCACGGCGATCAGCAGGGTCATTTCGGCTTCGTGCAAGGTGGCGGTGATGACCGGCGAACGGTCCATGGCCAGGTTGAGCTTGACGCTGGACGGCAACACCGCCTGCAACGCCGGCAACTGCGCCTTGATCTGCCGCACCGTCTCGATGATGTTGGCGCCGGACTGGCGGTTGATCACCAGCAGCACCGCCGAATCATTGTTGAAAAAACCGCTGTTGTAACGGTCTTCGACGCCATCGCTGATCTTCGCCACATCGCTCAGGCGCAGCGCCGCGCCATTCTGGTAGCGAATCAGCAGCGGCTCGTAGTCCTTGGCTTTTTCCAACTGGTCGTTGGCCTGAATCTGCCAGTTGCGCTCGCTGTCTTCCAGGGAACCCTTGGGCCGGCGCTGGTTGGCGTTGGCGATGGTATTGCGCACATCGTCCAGGGCCACGCCGTACTGGTCGAGGGCCTTGGGCTCCAGTTCGATGCGCACCGCCGGCAGCGAACTGCCGCCGATCTGCACTTCACCCACCCCCGGCACCTGGGACAGGCTCTGGGACAGGATGGTCGAGGCCAGGTCGTACAGCTGGCCCTTCTGCAGCACGTCCGAGGTCAGCGACAGCACCATGATCGGCGCCTGGGACGGGTTGATCTTCTTGTACGTGGGCATGCTGCGCATGCCGCTGGGCAGCAGGTTGCGCGACGCATTGATCGCCGCCTGCACTTCCCGCGCCGCGCCGTTGATATCGCGGTCGGAATCGAACGCCAGGATCACCCGCGTCGAGCCCTGGCTCGATGAACTGCTCATGGTGGTGATGCCAGCAATCGCGCCGAACGAGCGCTCCAGCGGCGTGGCCACGGTAGACGCCATGACCTCGGGGCTGGCGCCGGGCAAGCTGGCCGACACCACGATCACCGGGAAGTCGATCTGCGGCAACGGCGACACCGGCAGCAGATTGAAGCTGACGCCGCCGAGCAACATGATCGCCAGGCTCAGCAGCATCGTGGCTACTGGCCGGCGAATGAACGGTCCGGACAGGTTCATGATTCAACCGGCTCCAGGCTCTGCGGTTCCTTGCGCCAGCGCCGTCCCAACCGATCGAAATACAGGTAGATCACCGGCGTGGTGAACAGCGTCAGCACCTGGCTCACCAGCAACCCGCCGACCATCACCAGGCCCAGGGGCTGGCGCAGTTCCGCACCGGAACCGCTGGCCAGCATCAGCGGCACCGCACCGAACAAGGCGGC
Source organism: Pseudomonas sp. R4-35-07 (assembly GCF_003852235.1). NCBI lineage: Bacteria > Pseudomonadati > Pseudomonadota > Gammaproteobacteria > Pseudomonadales > Pseudomonadaceae > Pseudomonas > Pseudomonas sp. R4-35-07. The sequence continues at coordinate 2,460,672 of NZ_CP027732.1, read as the reverse complement.
CAGGGTGGTCATCAGGATCGGCCGGAAGCGCAGCAGCGCCGCCTGGTAAATGGCGGTCTGCGGGTCCAGGCCCTGGTTGCGCTCGGCGTCGAGGGCGAAGTCGATCATCATGATCGCGTTCTTCTTGACGATACCGATCAGCAAAATGATGCCGATGATCGCGATCATGCCCAGGTCATTGCCACTGAGCAGCAAGGCGAGCAAGGCACCCACCGCCGCCGAGGGCAAGGTCGAGAGAATGGTGATCGGGTGGATATAACTCTCGTAGAGCACGCCGAGCACGATGTACATGGTGACCACCGCCGCCAGGATCAGCAGCAAGGTGCTCGACAGCGAGGCCTCGAACGCCTGGGCCGCGCCCTGGAACTGGGTCTGCACGCCGACCGGCATGCCGATGTCCTTCTGGGTCTGGTTGATCAGCTCGACGCCTTTGCCCAGCGCAACGCCGGGGGCCAGGTTGAACGACATCATCACCGCCGGGAACTGGCCGATATGGGCAATCGCCAACTGCGCCTGGCGCTGCTCCACATGGGCCAGGCTCGACAGCCGTACCTGGCCGCCGTCGGTGGTCTTCACATGGATCTGGTTGAGCGCGGCCGGGCCCAGGGTTTCGCCCGATTGGGCCTGCAATACCACGCGGTACTGGCTGGCCTGGGTGTAGATGGTGGAAATCTGCCGTTGGCCGAAGGCGTCGTACAGCGCGTCGGTGATGGTCGAGACGCTGACGCCCAGGCGCGAGGCGGCATCGCGATCGATCACCAGGTACACCTGCAGGCCTTTGTCCTGCAGGTCACTGGCCACGTCGGTGAGTTCCGGCAACTGGCTGAGGGCATGCACCAGTTTTTCACTCCACAGGGCCAACAGCTCGGCGTCCGGCGACGACATGCTGAATTGGTACTGGGTGCGGCTGACGCGGTCTTCAATGGTCAGGTCCTGCACCGGCTGCATGAACAGGCGGATGCCCACCAGCTTGTCGATTTCCGGCTGCAGGCGCGCGATCACCTGCGTCGCGCTCAAGTCGCGCTGCCCGTGGGCCTTGAGGTTGATCAGCAAGCGGCCGCTGTTGAGCGTGGCGTTATCACCGTCCACGCCAATGTAGGACGACAGGCTTTCAACCGCCGGATCGGCCAGGATGATCTTCGCCAGTTCCTGCTGGCGCTGGCTCATCGCCGCAAAGGAGATCGACTGCGGCGCCTCGGAAATGCCCTGGATCACGCCGGTGTCCTGCACCGGGAAAAAGCCCTTGGGCACCACCAGGTACAGCACCACCGTAAGGCCCAGGGTGGCGATGGCCACCAGCAGGGTCAGCGGCTGGTGCTTGAGCACCCATTGCAACTTGCGCCCGTAGGCTTCGATCAGCCAATCGATCCAGGCGCCGCTGGCCTTGTAAAAGCGGCCCTGCTCCTCTTCTTTCGGCTCACGCTTGAGCAAGCGCGCGCACATCATCGGCGTGAGCGTGAGGGACACCACCAGGGAAATCAGGATCGCCACGGCCAGGGTGATGGCAAACTCACGGAACAGGCGCCCGACCACATCGGCCATGAACAGCAGCGGGATCAATACGGCGATCAGCGACAGGGTCAGGGAAATCAGGGTGAAGCCGATCTGTTTGGCGCCTTTGAGCGCGGCGGCCATGGGCGTCTCGCCTTCCTCGATGTAGCGGGAGATGTTCTCCAGCATCACGATGGCATCGTCCACCACGAACCCGGTGGCAATGGTCAGGGCCATCAACGTCAGGTTGTTGACCGAGAACCCCGCCAGGTACATCACGCCAAAGGTGCCGATCAGCGACAGCGGCACGGCGATGGATGGAATAAGCGTGGCGCTGACTCGGCGCAGGAACAGGAACGTCACCATTACCACCAGGACAATGGCGATCAGCAATTCGTGCTGCACGTCTTTCACCGACGCGCGGATGGTCTGGGTGCGATCGGTGAGCACGGTCACGTCCAGGCCCGCCGGCAGGTTGTCGGTGATACTCGGCAGCAGCGCCTTGATACGGTCCACCACCTCGATCACGTTGGCGCCCGGCTGGCGCTGGATATTGAGCAGCACGGCCTGGTTTTCATTGGCCCAGGCAGCAAGGCGCTCGTTTTCGGCGCCGTCGACAATTTGCGCCACGTCTTTAAGGCGCAGCGGCGCGCCGTTGCTGTAGGCCAGGATCAGTTCGGCATATTGCTGGGGCGAGACCAACTGGTCGTTGGCATCGAGCATCGACACCCGCGTGGGGCCGTCGAAATTGCCCTTGGGCTGGTTGACGTTGGACGCGGCGATCAAGGTGCGCACGTCCGACAGGTTCAAGCCGTTGGCCGCCAGGGCCTCGGGGTTGACCTTGATGCGCACGGCCTGGCGCTGGCCACCGGCGATGCTGACCATGCCGACACCGCTGATCTGCGCGATCTTTTGCGCCATGCGCGTGTCGACCAGGTCATTGAGCTTGGGCAGCAGCATGGTCTTGGAGGTGATGGCCAACGTCAGTACCGGGGTATCCGCCGGGTTGACCTTGTTGTACACCGGCGGCGCCGGCAAATCCTTGGGCAGCAGGTTGGTGGCGGCATTGATCGCAGCCTGTACCTGTTGCTCGGCGACATCCATGTTGATGTCGAGGTTGAAGCGCAGGGTCAGCACCGACGCACCGCCGGAGCTGGTGGACGCCATCTGGGTCAGGCCGGGCATCTGCCCGAACTGGCGCTCCAGCGGCGCGGTGACTGCGCTGGTCATCACGTCGGGGCTGGCGCCGGGGTACAGCGTCATCACCCGAATCGTCGGGTAGTCCACCTGGGGCAAGGCCGACACCGGCAACAGGCGATAGGCGATGAGGCCGGCCAGTACAATGGCCAGCATGCTCAGCGTGGTGGCGACCGGGCGAAGGATGAACAGGCGCGACAGGTTCATGCGCCGACCTTTTGCGCCTTGCCGCCGTCAGTGCCGGTCTCCCCTTTTGCCGCGGGTTTGCCTTGCAGGTGTTCGGTCGGGGTGGTCGGCACTTCGCTGCTGTCGTTGACCACTTCGATTTCACTGCCGTCCTTGAGACGGTCGGTGCCTTCCATGACCACCCGATCACCCGCCGCGAGGCCTTGCTTGATCACGGTGTTGTCGCCATCGGTGTCGCCCACCACCAGCGGCTGGACCTTGACCTTCTTGTCGCCATCGAGCTTGTAGACGAAGGTGCCGTTGTTACCGAACTGGATCGCAGCGGAAGGTGCCAGTACCACGTTGTGCAAGGTGTCGGCCAGCAGATGCACATTGACGAACTGATTGGGGAACAGCGCCTGATCCTTGTTATCGAAGCGCGCCTTGAATTTCAGGGTGCCGGTGGTCACGTCGATCTGGTTGTCCAGGCTTTGCAGCACGCCCACCGCCTGCTTTTTCGCGTCGCCACGGTCCCAGGCTTCCACCGGCAGTTTGTTGCCGGCGTGGTAACGGGCCAGCACGGTTTCCAGGGTATTTTCCGGCAGGGTGAAGGCCACGCTGATTGGTTGGGTCTGAGTGATCACCGCGAGGGCGGTGGTGTCGTTGGCGGCCACCAGGTTGCCGACATCGAGCTGACGCAGGCCGACGCGACCGGCAATCGGCGCGCGGATCTTGGTGAATTCAAGGTTCAGCTTGGCATCGTCGACCGCGCCCTGGTTGGTCTTGACCGTGCCCTGGTACTGCATCACCAGCGCTTCGGCGGTGTCCAGGGTCTGCTTGGCGATGCTGTCCTGGGCATACAGGCCGCGATAACGCTCGACGTCGACCTGGGCGTTTTTCAGCTGGGCCTGGTTCTGCAACAACGTGCCCTGGGCCTGGAGCAAGGCGTTCTGGTAGCTGCGCGGGTCGATTTCGGCCAGCAGGTCGCCGGCCTTGACCATCTGCCCTTCTTCAAAGGCGATCTTCACCAGCTCGCCGCCCACCCGGCTGCGCACATTAATGGTGTTGAGCGCCGTCACCGTGCCCAATGCCTTGTAGTACACCGGGAAATCACCCAGTGCCGCAGGCGCCACCCGCACCGGCACTGGGCCGGTGGCACCGCCAAACCCTGGGCGCGCCATACCGGTCTTGCCGGTGTGCCCGGCCGGCGCGTCTTTATGGGCCGCACCGTTGGGCCAGAATTTCCAGCACAGGCCGGCGATAACCAGCAGCACAAGCAGGCCGAACAGCCAGCGACGGGAGTTGCGGGGGGAGGATTGCATGGAGTGATCAACCATTGGGCGCGAGAGCTTCTTCTTTGGGAGGCTGAAAGATAAGCACTGGGGTGCGTTTAGAAAAGCACCTTTACCGGCTATTTACCTTGGGCTTACAACTTTTAACTGCTGATCTTAGTCCGCCGGCTATTTCGCTAAACCGCTGACGCTCAAATAAAAACGGCCTGGACTAGGCCAGGCCGCAATCATGCATCATACGTGTTACTGCCAAACGACAGTCACGCGCAGATACAGTTACTTCAACACAGCCAGGGCTGCGTCGTAGTTTGGCTCTTCAGCGATTTCCTTGACCAACTCGCTGTGCAGCACAGTGTCGTTTTCGTCCAGCACCACCACCGCGCGAGCGGTCAGGCCCTTGAGCGGGCCGTCGGCAATCGCCACACCGTAATCAACGGCGAAATCCGAATCGCGGAAGTCCGACAGGTTCTTCACGTTTTCCAGGCCTTCGGAGCCGCAGAAACGCGCCTGGGCGAATGGCAGGTCGGTGGAGATGCACAGCACCACGGTGTTTTCCACATCGTTGGCCTGGGCGTTGAACTTGCGCACCGAAGTCGCGCAGGTTGGGGTGTCAACGCTTGGGAAGATGTTCAGCACTTTGCGCTTGCCGGCAAAGGTAGCCAGGGTGGCGTTGGACAGATCGCCGGCGGTCAGGGTGAAATCTGCAGCTTTGGCGCCGACTTTCGGCAGTTCGCCTTCAACCTGGACCGGGTTGCCTTTGAGGGTAACTTGAGCCATGAACGGAATCCTTATGCTGGGTTTTGGTTAAACGAAATCGAGAGGCCGAAGTTAACCACAAAGTCCCTTGGCTACCTACCGCCAGACACAAATTGTCATGCCATCTGATTGTGGTTTAATTGCGCGCTTTTCGCCTGCCCTTCAAGGAAATCAATGCCGATGAATCATCCCGCCACCAAAGTCCTGGTCATCGGTTACGTCTGGCCGGAGCCGCGTTCTTCGGCTGCGGGCGGGCATATGATGCAAATTCTGCAGAGTTTTCTTACACAAGGTTGGGACATCACCTTCAGCAGCCCGGCCACCGTCGGCGAGCACAAGGCCGACTTGCCGGCGCTGGGCATCCGTGAATGCGCCATCGAGCTCAATAACAGCAGCTTCGACGACTTCATCCGTGAGCTGGCGCCGGACATCGTGCTGTTCGACCGTTTCATGATGGAAGAACAGTTCGGCTGGCGCGTGGAAAAATGCTGCCCCGACGCCCTGCGCGTGCTGGAAACCTCCGACCTGCAAAGCCTGCGCGACGCCCGGCATGTGCGGCTCAAGGCGGCGCTCAAAGCCGATCCGGAGCGTGATGACTTTACCGCCCTGTTCGCCCCGGACCTGGAGCAGGAATTCCAACGGATGGCCGACACCGACCTGGCCAAACGCGAAATTGCCGCGATCTACCGCTGCGACATCAGCCTGATGATCTCCGACGTGGAGATCCGCCTGCTCACCGAGCAGTTCAAGGTGCCCGCCGCCCTGCTCCACTGGTGCCCGTTGATGATGCAGCCGCCGACCGCAGCCTTCGCGCCGTTCGAAGACCGCGCGCACTTTCTCAGCATCGGCAACTTCCGCCACGCGCCCAACTGGGACGCGGTGTTGTGGATGAAGCACAGCCTCTGGCCGCTGATCCGCCAGCAATTACCGGGCGCCCAGTTGCACATCTACGGCGCCTACACCCCGCCCAAGGCCACCGCCCTGCACAACCCGGCGCAGGGCTTTCATGTGATGAACTGGGCCGAAGATGCGCTGCAAGTGATGACGGCCGCACGCATCTGCCTGGCGCCGCTGCGCTTTGGCGCGGGGATCAAGGGCAAACTGGCGGACGCGATGCTGTGTGGCACGCCGACTATCACCACGCCAATCGGTGCCGAAGCCATGGGCGCTGAACAGCCCTGGCCGGGGGCAATCGAGCACAGCGCCCCGGCCCTGGCCGCTGCCGCCGTGAGCCTCTACCAAGACGGCGAACGCTGGACCCAGGCCCAGGAACACGGCCGTCAGCTGCTTGCCCGGCGCTATGACCAAACTTTCCACGGCCCAGCGCTGGTGGCCTGCCTGGAACACTGTCGCAGCCAGCTGGACGCCCATCGACGGGATAATTTCACCGGCAGCATGCTGCGCCACCATGCGCATAAAAGTACGCAGTACATGTCTCAATGGATCGAGGCAAAAAACCGCAGTCTTTAACGCGCGACGCTGGCAGGGTCGCGCGCAACGGGGCATTATCCTACGCGGCACCCACAATAAAGCGACGGCAACATGACCCGAGCAACGCGCATCACCGACCCTTCCTACGAGTTGATGGACGACCATAACGGCCTGTCCATCATCTATCGCCAGCACGGCTTTCCCTGCCCGCTGGTGCGCTGGCACTTCCATAAGGAATACGAGCTGCACCTGATCGTCGCCAGCTCCGGAAAAGTGTTCATTGGCGACTACATCGGCAACTTCTATCCCGAAAGCCTGTTCCTGACGGGCCCCAATTTGCCGCATAACTGGATCAGCCAGGTGGAGGCCGATGAGACAGTCCCCAAGCGCGACATGCTGGTGAACTTTACCGACGAGTTGCTGGAAAACGGCAGTCAGATCTTCACCGAACTCAGAAGCCTGGCGCCGCTGCTCGAACGCGCCCAGTACGGCATCGAATTCCGCTGCAAGACCACCATCGCGCGAGCCATGGATCTGATGCAGCGCATCGAAGACACCCAGGGCATGGCGCGGCTGGGGCACTTCTTTATCTTGCTGGAAGTATTGAGCGCCTGCGAGGACTACCATCTGCTGTCGGGTGCCACTACACCGCAGCTGGCCGATGAGCACAGCATCGACCGCACCAACCGCGCGGTGGATTATATCTTTGCCCACTACGCCCGCGAGCTACCGTTGGAGGAAGTGGCGGACTACCTGGGCATGAAGCCCACCTATTTTTCCCGCGTGTTCAAACAGGCTACCGGGCGCACGTTTATCGAGTTCGTCAACCGGCTGCGCATCAGCAAGTCCTGCGAGTTGCTGGCCGATGGCGACAAGGCGGTGACGGATGTGTGCTTTGAGTCGGGCTTCAATAACATTTCCAACTTCAACCGGCGCTTTCAGCAGCTCAAGGGCATGACCCCATCGCACTATCGGCGCCTGGCCGTACAACGGCTGACCGAGCGTAACCAGGCCTGAGCCTGACGCAACCACTCGTCGCTTCTGTCAACTTTGACAGCTATCCGCTCTGCTGCCAGGGGTGTGTGATTTCCTTGCCCGGTTTCACCACTGTACAAGGAGCGCTCACGATGAAAGAACCAACGTCCTCCAACCTGCCCATTCCCCTGTGTGAATCCCCGCCCCACGAACCCCCATCGCCCTCCGCCGTCAACCTTGACCCGCCGTATGTCAACGGCGCACTGCAGCCGAATCTGGATGCTGACGTAGGATTGGGCATTCGACAGATCGATCCGTGGCTGATTGTGAGTTTTGAAAGATGGTCGAACTTCAATGTCGGTGACACCTATAAATTTTTCGCCGGCAGTACCAGCTACGCTTTGGGTGCAGGCGAGGTTTACCCGGAAGATTTGTACAAAGACCGTGTGCAGTTGGTCATTCCCGCATCGCTGGTGCCCGAAGGCACGATTTATCCCTGCTTCGGTGAAGCGATCAGAGTGGGCAGCGCCACGCCCAGCACATCCCCACCTCAGACCTGGTACACCAAAACCTCACGGCCAGGTGGTCGCAGCGTCTACCCATGGTTCCACTCGAACCTGGTGATACACCTGCCTGAAGACTTGGAATACACGCCGCTGGACGCCGAGCGTGCCAAGGCAGGAGTGGACTTGACCTGTGACTTTTATCCGTTCTGCACGGTAGGCGACACTATTGAAGTGTGGTGGAACGGTATCGCTATTTTTCAAAAAATCGATCAGCAACACGTTGATGGCACCAAGCCCATCATCGTGCATGTACCTGAACAAACGATTATTTCAGGGGGCAGCGGCGCAGTCTCCATTCTCTTCCGGGTGTTTGACCGCGTACTCAACTATTCCGGGGAAGACCCGCAGTGGTCGAAGGTGGTCAAGTTGGAGACCGACCTTGAACTCGGCTTGCTTGATCGGCCGCACTTCGTGGTCGGCGTTGAGTCCGTCGATGAGTTGAATTTTGATACCCATGGAGACGAGGTGTTCACCGCGGAAATGGTCGTTCCTCGAACGCTACCCGCTACGCCCAATGATACCGCCAGACCTACCCCAGCTGGCGCGCTGATCCATGTAACCCTGACCCAGTTTTTCCCGGATGGCTCATCCAGCGTGGTGACGCTGCCTGGTTTTCCTGCACGCATCGGCCTTTCGTCCTCCATCGTGCTGGACAATAAGTACCTTGAAGACGTGATCGATGGACAACTGCGCATCGAATATACCCTGACAACGGCCAGCGGCGCCTTCCTGCGCGCTTCTCGACGCCTGAGTATTCGCGTGTTCGGCACAAAAAAAATGATGCCCCCGATGCGAATCGAGCAAGACGAGGGCGGCCTGATTGATCCGGAACACCCTTTCATCAGAGCCATTTTTCCGGTCTACAGCCCTTACGCCCCCAGCAACAGCGTGACCTTTCGCATGGAAGCACCGCGACCTGGCGGCGGCCTGATTGAATACGAAGAAACCGTGAACGCCGGCGCCCCACCGCCACCTGATCGCTTTCGCATCGTACTGCAGGAGGATTTTGCGCCCTTCATTGGCGTGGGGTCGGTCAAGGTCTACTACCTCGTCAATGACCATCAAATGCGCACGCTTGGCCCAGGCGTACAGACGGTGCGCAAGTCCGAAGTGTTGGAAGTCATTTTCGGATCGGTCGTCGCCGAGTTGCCGGCGCCGCTATTGCAGTATGTCGACGTGTTCGACAACCTGGACCCTGCCAGCGTGATCGGAGGTCAGCTCAAGCTGACGTTGCCTTACCCACGCACGTTCCCTGGGGACAAGTTCATCTGGACATGGCTGGGCGCCAACGCCAGCGGAACCACTGGAGAGGAAGTCGAACTCTATTCCGATACGGCCGGCAAGCCGGTAGTGGTCCTGGTGGACGAAGCGTTCGTCATTGCCAATGACAATAAGGAAATCCGCCTGAGCTACGCCTTGGTACCCAAGGACGGCAGCCGACGCCGTTATTCGGAGCGCCGGACCATTACCGTGGGCCGAGCGCTGACCCTCAAGCGTCCCGAGGTCGTGCAGGCCACGCGCTATCCCGACCAGTTGGCGGCGGTGGCCGCGATAAACGGCGCGACTGTCGTCGTCGACTACCCGCAGATGGCGCCTTCCCATCAGGTTCGCTGTTGCTGGACCGGCATTGCGGGCATCGGCACTTACTGCGAGACCCAATACGGCAGCTCTTCGAAAGTTCTGCACTTTGATATTGACCCAGAGGTGGTGGGCGCCAACATCCAGGCCCAGGGACATGTCATCCACGTGCAGTACTTCGTCATGCGGGGCGAGCACGAGTCCCCTTCGCCTGTGCTGGCCCTGGAGTTGTTGCCACCGCCGCTGCCTGAACCCTACATAGAAGGCCACTCCTATGATGGCGTGCTGAATGTCGGCACATTGAACGGTACCGAACGCGCGATTGAAGACCGCTGGCACTTCAGTCATCGGTTCCAGCGAATGTGGTTCGAGATGTCCGGCACCTACGCTGACGGTTATCCCTTCTACCACACCTTTTACACGGCAGACCTGGTGACACAGGACGGCGAATTGAACGGTATTCGTCCACCGGCGCCGGTCCCTGAATTGCGCAAGCTCAAGGACGGTTCGCCACTGAAAATGCGCTTCGGGGTAACGTTCGACCGCAGCGCCGAGCTGGCCAATGCGGTCTGGTTCAAGGAGCGGCGCTATACCATTCAGGCCTTGCCCGCGCAGTTCCCGGTGCCGATCCTGATCGAGGCAACCGGCTCCGGCACACTGGTCACCCTGGCCCCCTTGAACGCACAGCACGGGGCGCATGTGCAGGTGTCCACCAGCCCGATGTATACCAGCGACGTCATCTTCGTGGAGATCGTGGGTAAAACCGCTGCAGGCTCGGCAGTGATCGGGCCGACGTATGGCGAAACCGATGGCACCGTCATCGTCGACGTGCCCGCTTCAGTGATCGCCGCGAATATCGGCAACACGCCTACGCAGTTCACGATCAGGTATACGGTGACACGAAGCGGGCAAACCCGGCCCTCGGTACCGCTCACGGTCAATCTTGAAAGCCTGCCGCTGAGCGAACTGAAAAAAACCGTGATTCGTATCGATCAAGCATCCGCCAGCGGCGTGATCGATGTGGACGCCCTGCCCGGCAACGCCACCGCAAGGGTGACGACCTTCCCATTCATTGCCCCACACCTGCCCGTATGGCTGTATTTGTACGGTTTCAGAGCCGACGGTACGCCGCATAACCTGACCCTGATGAATGGTTCGAACAAGGCCGAGGTCGACTCGGCCTGGATCAGCCAGGGTTATCACCTGGAAACCGTATTGATCAACTACCTGCGAGACCTTGGCAATCGCAGCCAGCTGACCCTGCAATTCAAAGTGGCGCTCAATGGCTTAAGGGATGAATTGCAAGCGATTGAATTTCCACCCACTCGTTACACGCTGCAAAGCGTGATGATCAAGGAGTGCACGACGTTCAATGACAATTACATGAACTACTGGCTCAGTGAATGGCCGGACGCAGGCATTCGCCGCGAGTCGAATGGCAACTATTTCTGGCAGTCGACACCGACTACCGGCAGGGGCGTCAGTCTGTACAAAGTGCTGACGCCCGCCGCCGAGGGCTACTACCGCGTCAGCTTCCGCTACAGGATCAGCAAGTTTGCCGCGATTGGGGCGCCGACCTTTGTCGAGATCCATCTGGGCACGTTGAAATGGACGCAAAACGTGCCCACGTTGAACACCTGGCTCAGCGTCAATGTGCCGCTCGGTTATTTGCCCGGCAAACCGTTCGAGGCCTCCGTTTCGGTCAGAAACCCGACCACCGGCGGGGTGTATGACATCGATGATATCTGTATCACACAGACGCCGTATCCGACCGTGACGTAGAGGTGAAAAAGGGATCGGTACCTGGGTACCGATCCCTTTTCAATGGCTTGCTGCGGCTGAAAGTGTCGGCGACAGGCAGTCCCGTCAGGGCCTTACACAGGTACCCACGGACTCATCGAACTCCAACCCGGCCGGGCAGTTAAACGGGTATTGAATCCACCGATTAATGTTTTGGCTGAATACACAGCGATGGTAACCACCCACCACATTGGTGCTTTTGAAGTAGCCGGCTCTCGTGCAAGCCGGTTCTCGTGACTCCAGTGGTGGCTCGGTGGCACAGGCACTCACAGCCATGGCGACGACCGCGCCCAGTGCAAATTTATAGAGCGTATTGTTTTTGAAACTTGTGCGGAAAAGGTTCATAAACGTCTCCTGATTGGATTTTGCTCGGTCATTAATCCTCAGTCCTTATAGGGCGTCTACTGTCAGAACTAACAGGTACACGGTCCGCAATAGCGCATTGATTCGCTATCCCTGGAGTGCAAAAAAGTATCAGTCCCAGTGTTCCCAAGGATTTGTCACCGGCGCGTTTGAGGGCTGTAATCAACGCACACTCTTCCTGACTTCCTGTAGGAAGACACAACAACAATAACCGTCCTTCTGTAGCCCCCTGGGCGCGGAAATGGAGTGCGCGATGAAGTTCACAGCAAAAGCTCTGCTTGTCTCTACCTGCATGTTGACCTGCATGACCCTCAGCGCCGTCAGCCTCGGCGCGCAAACCCTGACGATTGCCACCGTCAATAACAGCGACATGATCCGCATGCAGAAGCTCTCGAAAACCTTCGAGGCCGAGCATCCAGAGATCAAGCTGAACTGGGTGGTGCTCGAAGAAAATGTGTTGCGCCAACGCCTGACCACCGATATTGCCACTCAGGGCGGCCAGTTCGACGTGTTGACCATCGGCATGTACGAAGCCGCACTCTGGGGCGCCAAGGGCTGGCTGGAGCCGATGAAGGACCTGCCGGCTTCCTACGACCTTGATGACGTGTTCCCTTCGGTACGCGACGGCCTGTCGGTCAAAGGCTCGCTGTACGCCCTGCCGTTCTATGCCGAAAGCTCGATCACCTATTACCGCACCGACCTGTTCAAGGACGCCGGGCTGAGCATGCCCGAGCATCCGACCTGGAGCCAGATCGGCGAATACGCGGCCAAACTCACCGACAAGAGCAAAGAGCAATACGGCCTGTGCCTGCGCGGTAAAGCCGGCTGGGGCGAAAACATGGCGCTGATCACCACCTTGGCCAACGGCTACGGCGCACGCTGGTTCGATGAGAAGTGGCAGCCGCAATTCAATGGCCCCGAGTGGAAAGACGCGCTGAACTTCTACGTCGACAACATGAAAAAATCCGGCCCGCCGGGTGCGTCCAGCAACGGTTTCAACGAGAACCTGGCGCTGTTCAACAGCGGCAAGTGCGCGATCTGGGTGGACGCCAGCGTGGCCGGCTCGTTTGTCACCGACAAGAGCCAGAGCAAAGTGGCCGAGCATGTCGGCTTCACCTTTGCGCCCCACGAGAAGACCGACAAGGGCACTTCGTGGCTGTACTCCTGGAGCCTGGCGATCCCCACCAGCTCCAAGGCCAAGGACGCCGCCAAGGTGTTCACCACCTGGGCCACCTCCAAGGAATATGGCGCATTGGTCGCCAAGACCGACGGCGTCGCCAACGTACCCCCAGGTACCCGCCAATCCACCTACAGCGACGCGTACATGAAGGCCGCGCCGTTCGCCAAGGTGACCCTGGAATCGCTGAAAGTGGCGGACCCGACCAAACCCACCGAAAAACCGGTGCCGTATATCGGTATTCAATTGGTGACCATTCCTGAATTCCAGGCGATCGGTACCCAGGTCGGCAAGTTCTTCTCCGGCGCGCTGACCGGCCAGCAGACGGTCGATGCCGCACTGACGGCCGCACAGACCACCACCGAGCGGGAAATGAAGCGGGCCGGTTACCCCAAATAAAGCCGGCCCACCACCGTCAAATGTGGGAGGGGGCTTGCTCCCGATAGCACTCTATCAGTTGAAGATTGTGTGACTGACACACTGCTATCGGGAGCAAGCCCCCTCCCACATTGACCGCGTTTGCATGTACCTGACTGGTCTCGAATACCATGAATACAACGCCCAAAAACCGCCTGGCCAACCCCGGCTGGTTCCTCGTCAGCCCCTCGGTGGCCTTGTTGCTGCTGTGGATGATCGTGCCCCTGGGCATGACCCTGTACTTCTCCTTGATCCGCTACAACCTGCTCTACCCCGGCGAAAACCAGTTCGTGGGGCTGGAGAACTTCACTTACTTCGTCACCGACTCGGGCTTCCTGCCCGGCGCCACTAACACGCTGTTGCTGGTGGGCAGCGTGCTGCTGATCAGCGTGGTGTTCGGCGTATTGATCAGTGCGCTGCTGGAGGCCAGTGAGTTCTTCGGCCGCGGCCTGGTGCGGGTGTTGTTGATTTCGCCGTTCTTCATCATGCCCACCGTCGGCGCGTTGATATGGAAGAACCTGATTTTCCACCCGGTGTCGGGGATTCTCGCTGCGGTGTGGAAGTTCTTCGGCGCAGAACCCGTGGACTGGCTGGCGCACTACCCGCTGCTGTCGATCATCATCATTGTGTCGTGGCAGTGGCTGCCCTTCGCCATTTTGCTGCTCATGACCGCCATGCAGTCCCTCGACCAGGAACAAAAGGAAGCCGCACGCCTGGACGGTGCCGGCGCCATCGCGATTTTCTGGCACCTGACCCTGCCGCACCTGGCCCGTCCGATTGCCGTGGTGGTGATGATTGAAACCATCTTTTTGCTCTCGGTGTTCGCCGAAATCTTCACCACCACCAACGGTGGCCCCGGCTACGCCTCGACCAACCTCGCCTACCTGATCTACAACCAGGCGCTGGTGCAGTTCGACGTGGGCATGGCCTCGGCCGGCGGCTTGATTGCCGTGGTCATCGCCAACATCGCGGCGATCATCCTGGTGCGGATGATCGGCAAAAACCTGACTGACAAGCCTTGAGGGCCGCGCCATGACGCTTCAACAATCCCGCCGCCTGCAAAGCCTGTTGCTCGGCACCCTGGCCTGGGCCATCGCGATCCTGATTTTCTTCCCGATCTTCTGGATGGTGCTGACCAGCTTCAAGACCGAAATCGACGCGTTCGCCACGCCGCCGCAGCTTATCTTCACGCCGACGCTGGAGAACTACCTGCACATCAACGAGCGCAGCAACTACTTCGCCTACGCCTGGAACTCGGTGCTGATCTCGTTCAGCGCCACCGCCCTGTGCCTGCTGATTTCGGTGCCGGCCGCCTACTCCATGGCCTTCTACGAGACAAAGCGCACCAAGGGCACGCTACTGTGGATGCTGTCCACCAAGATGCTGCCGCCGGTGGGCGTGCTGATGCCGATCTACCTGCTGGCCAAGAGCTTTGGCCTGCTCGATACGCGCATCGCGCTGATCATTATCTACACCCTGATCAACCTGCCGATTGTGGTGTGGATGGTTTACACCTACTTCAAGGACATTCCCAAGGACATCCTCGAAGCCGCACGTTTGGATGGCGCCACCCTGTGGCAGGAAATGGTGCGGGTGCTGCTGCCGATCGCCAAGGGCGGCCTGGCCTCCACCGTGCTGCTGTCGCTGATCCTGTGCTGGAACGAAGCCTTCTGGTCGTTGAACCTGACGTCATCGAGCGCCGCGCCGCTGACCGCGCTGATCGCCTCCTATTCGAGCCCCGAAGGCTTGTTCTGGGCCAAATTGTCCGCCGTGTCGACCCTGGCCTGCGCGCCGATCCTGATTTTCGGCTGGATCAGCCAGAAACAACTGGTGCGCGGCCTGTCCTTTGGCGCCGTTAAATAATAATTCCAAGCGGAGGGCCCATCATGGCCAACCTGAAAATCAAGAATCTGCAGAAAGGCTTCGAAGGTTTTTCCATCATCAAGGGCATCGACCTGGAAGTGAACGACAAGGAATTCGTGGTATTCGTCGGCCCGTCGGGCTGTGGTAAATCCACGCTGCTGCGGCTGATCGCCGGCCTGGAGGAAGTCAGTGAAGGCACCATCGAGCTGGACGGGCGCGACATCACCGAAGTGACCCCGGCCAAGCGTGACCTGGCGATGGTGTTCCAGACCTACGCCTTGTACCCGCACATGAGCGTGCGCAAGAACATGTCGTTTGCCCTGGACCTGGCCGGCGTCGACAAAAAACTGGTAGATAGCAAGGTCAACGAAGCGGCGCGCATTCTGGAGTTGGGCCCGCTGCTGGAGCGCAAGCCCAAGCAGCTCTCCGGCGGCCAGCGTCAGCGCGTGGCGATTGGCCGGGCGATTGTGCGTAACCCGAAGATCTTCCTGTTCGACGAACCCTTGTCCAACCTCGACGCCGCCCTGCGCGTGCAGATGCGCCTGGAACTGGCACGCCTGCATAAAGAACTGCAAGCGACCATGATCTACGTGACCCATGACCAGGTCGAAGCCATGACCCTGGCCGATAAAGTCGTGGTGCTCAACAGCGGGCGCATCGAACAGGTCGGCTCGCCGCTGGATCTGTACCACCAGCCAGCCAACCTGTTTGTGGCAGGCTTTCTCGGCACGCCGAAAATGGGTTTTCTCAAGGGCAAGGTCACGCGTGTCGAAGGCCAGGGCTGTGACGTGCAGCTCGACGCCGGCACCCTGATCAGCCTGCCGCTCAGCGGCCCGACCTTGAGCGTGGGCAGCGCAGTCACCCTGGGCATTCGCCCGGAACACCTGGAAATCGCCACGCCGGGCCAGACCACCCTGACCGTTACCGCCGACGTCGGCGAACGCCTGGGCAGCGACACCTTCTGCCACGTCATCACCGCCAACGGTGAGCCGTTGACGATGCGCATTCGCGGCGACATGGCCAGCCAGTACGGCGAGACGCTGCACCTGCACCTCGACCCGGCCCACTGCCATCTGTTCGACACCGACGGCGTGGCCGTGGCCCGTCCCCTGCGCGCTGCCGCCTGATTTCGCGAGTATTACGCTATGAAGCTGAATAAACAGAACCTCACCCAGTTGGCGCCCGACGTGAAAGTGCCAGCCTATGCCATTGCCAGTACATCCCAGGGCATTGCGCATATCGGTGTCGGCGGTTTCCACCGCGCGCACCAGGCGTTTTACACCGACGCCCTGATGAACACCGGCGAGGGCCTGGACTGGAGCATCTGCGGCATTGGCCTGCGGGCCGAAGACCGCAAGGCGCGCGACGACCTGGCCGGCCAGGATTATCTGTTCACCCTGTATGAACTGGGCGACACCGACGACACCGAAGTACGCGTGATCGGCGCCATCAGTGACATGTTGCTGGCAGAAGACGGCGCCCAGGCCCTGATCGATAAACTGGCCGAACCGGCTATCCGTATCGTGTCGCTGACCATCACCGAAGGCGGCTACTGCATCGACGACAGCAACGGCCAATTCATGGCTCACCTGCCGCAGATCCAGCATGACCTGGCGCACCCCGGCGCACCGCAGACCGTGTTCGGGTTTATCTGCGCCGCGCTGACCAAGCGCCGCGCCGCCGGCACCCCGGCGTTCAGCGTGATGTCCTGCGATAACCTGCCGCACAACGGCGCCGTCACCCGCAAGGCCCTCCTCGCATTCGCCGCGCTGCACGATGCGCAACTGCATGACTGGATCGAAGCCAATGTGAGCTTTCCGAACGCCATGGTCGACCGCATCACGCCAATGACCAGCACCGCCCACCGCCTGCAACTGCATGACGAGCACGGCATCGACGATGCATGGCCAGTGGTGTGCGAACCTTTTGTGCAATGGGTGCTGGAAGACAAGTTCGTCAACGGCCGCCCGGCCTGGGAAAAGGTCGGCGTGCAGTTCACCGATGACGTGACGCCTTACGAAGAAATGAAGATCGGCCTGCTCAACGGCAGTCACCTGGCCCTGACGTACCTGGGTTTTCTCAAGGGTTACCGGTTTGTTCACGACACCATGAACGACCCGCTGTTCGTCGCCTACATGCGCGCCTACATGGACCTCGACGTCACGCCACACCTGGCGCCGGTGCCGGGCATCGACCTGACGGCGTACAAGCAGACCCTGGTCGACCGCTTCTCCAACCAGGCAATTGCCGACCAGTTGGAACGGGTGTGCTCGGACGGTTCGTCGAAGTTTCCCAAGTTCACCGTGCCGACCATCAATCGCCTGATTGCCGATGGGCGTGAGACTGAGCGCGCGGCGCTGGTGGTGGCCGCCTGGGCCTTGTATTTGAAGGGTGTCGACGAAAATGGCGTGGCCTACACGATTCCCGATCCGCGTGCCGCGTTCTGCCAGGCGCTGGTGAGTGATGACGCGTTGATCAGCCAGCGCCTGCTGGGGGTTGAAGAGATTTTCGGCACGGCTATTCCCAACTCGGCTGCATTTGTGGCAGCGTTCGAGCGGTGTTATGTGAGCCTGCGTGACAACGGCGTCAGCGCGACCCTACAGAACCTCCTGCAGAAACCGGCTTGAAATGTGGGAGGGGGCTTGCTCCCGATAGCGGTGTATCAGTCACAGGTTTATCAACTGAACCACTGCTATCGGGAGCAAGCCCCCTCCCACATTTGACTGTGTTACCAATCCAACAATAAGACTGCTGAGCAAATCATCATGACCCAGCAAAACCTGTTCCTCGGCATCGACTGCGGCACCCAGGGCACCAAAGCCATCGTCCTCGACGCTTCCAGCGGAAAGGTGCTGGGCCTGGGCGCCGCCGCGCACACCCTGATCAGCGGCGCCAATGGCCGGCGCGAGCAACACACCCAGGAATGGCTGGACGCCTTCACCGAAGCCACCCACCGCGCCCTGCAACAGGCCGGGGTGGACGGCCAGGACATCCTCGGCATTGGTGTTTCCGGCCAGCAACACGGCCTGGTGTTGCTCGATGCCCAGGGTCAGGTGCTGCGCCCGGCAAAGCTGTGGTGCGACACCGAAACCGCCACAGAAAATGAGCGCCTGTTGCACTACCTGGGCGGCGAGAGCGGCTCGCTGGAGCGCCTGGGCGTGGCCATTGCGCCGGGCTACACGGTGTCCAAACTGCTCTGGACCCGTGAACAGCACCCGGACCTGTTTGCGCGCATCGCCCATATCCTGCTGCCCCACGACTACCTCAATTACTGGCTCACCGGCCGCGCCGTCGCCGAATACGGCGATGCGTCGGGCACCGGCTATTTCAACGTGCGCCGCCGTGAATGGGACGTGGCGCTGCTTGCGCACATTGACCCCAGTGGGCGCCTGCAGGCGGCGCTGCCCGAGCTGATTGAAGCCGATCAAGCAGTGGGCACGATCCTGCCGGCCATCGCCGAGCGGCTGGGCATCAACCCCAACGCGGTTGTCGCCAGCGGCGGCGGCGATAACATGATGGGCGCCATCGGCACCGGCAACATCGCCCCTGGGGTGATCACCATGAGCCTGGGCTCATCGGGCACCGTCTACGCCTTTGCCGACCAGCCCAACGTCAGCCCCCAGGCGTCGGTCGCCACTTTCTGCTCGTCCAGCGGCGGCTGGTTGCCGCTGATCTGCACCATGAACCTGACCAACGCCACCGGGGTGATCCGCGAGCTGTTCGAACTCGACCTGCACGCCTTCAATGCCCTGGTCGAGCAGGCCCCCATCGGCGCGGACGGGGTGAGCATGCTGCCGTTCCTCAACGGCGAACGGGTGCCCGCCCTGCCCCAGGCCACCGGCAGCCTGCATGGCCTGACCATGACCAACCTGACCCGCGCCAACCTGTGCCGCGCGGTGGTCGAAGGCACCACCTTCGGCTTGCGCTACGGCCTCGACCTGCTGCGCCAGACCGGCCTGCAAAGCCTGCGCATCCGCTTGATCGGTGGCGGTTCGAAAAGCCCGCTGTGGCGGCAGATGGTCGCCGATATCATGAACACCGAAGTGGTCTGTACCGAACAGAGCGAGGCCGCGGCCCTGGGCGCGGCGATCCAGGCGGCGTGGTGCCAGTCCGGCGAATCCCTGGCCAGCCTGTGCGACAAATGCGTCAGCCTTGACCCGGCCAGCCGCACCCTGCCGGTGCCGGCCAACGTGAGCGCCTATCAACAGGCCTATGAGCGCTATCAACAGCTTGTGGCAACCCTTTAAGAGCGAGTGACTATGTATCTGGTGTGTGGTGAAGCGCTGTTTGATTTTTTCAGCGAGGAGAATGCCGACGGGCAGGCTGCCAAGCTCAATTACACGGCGATTGCCGGTGGCTCGCCGTTCAACGTGGCGGTGGGCCTGCGCCGTTTGGGGATCGAGTCCGGGTTCTTCGCCGGGATCTCCCATGACTACCTGGGCCGGCGCTTGCTACAGGTGCTCAAGGACGAAGGGGTGAGTGAAGATTTCCTGGTGCCCTTCGACGCGCCGACCACCCTGGCCATGGTGGCCGTGGGTGCCAATGGTTCACCGCAATACAGCTTTCGTGGCGAAGGCTGTGCAGACCGGCAACTGCAGTTGACGCACCTGCCGCCCTTGGGTGATGAGATTCGCGGGCTGCATGTGGGCTCGTTTTCCCTGGTGGTACAGCCGGTTGGCGACACACTGCTGGCGCTGGTCAAGCGCGAAAGCGGCAAGCGCCTGATCAGCCTCGACCCTAACGTACGGCTGAACCCGCAACCGGATATCCAGCTGTGGCGCGACCGTGTGATGGAGTTGGTCAAGCATGCGGATTTGATCAAGGTCAGCGATGAAGACCTGCACCTGCTCTACCCCGAGCAATCCCCCGAAAGCGTGCTGCAAGGGTGGCTGCAACACCGCTGCCAGTTGGTATTTCTGACCCGTGGCGGCGACGGCGCCAGTGTGTTCAGCCGCCGCCATGGCAACTGGTCGCAACCGGCAATCGATATCGTGATGGCCGATACGGTGGGTGCCGGCGACACCTTCCAGGCGGCGCTGATCGCCTGGTTGACCGAGCACCGGTTGGACTCGGTCGAGGGGCTGCAACAGCTCAGCCGCGAACAGATCGACGCCATGCTCGGCTTTGCGATTCGCGCCGCGGCGCTGACCTGCACCCGCACCGGGCCGGACCTGCCTTACCGCAGCCAGCTAGGCTGAGCGCCCATAGGCCGCGCATTCCGCGTGTGCCTTTACCCCCGGCCCCGGCGACGATACCTACGTCTGCGACAGCGGCACCCTCAATGGCGGTGTCACCTTTGGCGCGAGGGCGTGAGCGGCAACGCCGGGGGTGCGTATGAGTTGGAAAGACCGTGTGGTTTGAGGGCCTGGTCAATACCAAGCCCACAGGTCAGCGTTGAACGAGGCACACCCTTAAGATCTGCGCCCTCCTGCTCGTTGCAGCAAGGGCGTGTGGCTGTGCTTGAGGTCTTCACGCAGTTCAGCGATCAGGTTGCAAATGGCGCGACTGCTGTCGAGTTTGTCGGCGTTTATCCCTTTCACCTCCAAGTCCACTCGATCACGGTCGCGGTCGTCGTACACCTTGATTGTCAGTGAAGCGTCTTCGGCTTTGGTGCACTCACACCGCTTAGGCAGGAAACTTCCTTCAATAATGCTGCGAAGCTCTAGTTCCGAAAGCATGGCTAACCTCTCCTTTGTTGAGACTGCCAATGGTTTTATAAGTATCCGGCAGGCCCTTGCCTGCCACGTCTTGCCGGCCCTGGAAGACGCCTACAAAAATAAGCCTACTCGGCAAAATCTCCTGCTGTTGTAACCATTCTTCATAAGCGCTGGCGGCGCTTATATATGGAAAATCTGACTGTCTACATCCTCGCCGAACCACTTCGATTAAACGTTTAACCCACAGGATGCGTGCGCAGGCCGGTTTTTCCAGCAACATATGGCAACCAATTCACCTGTCGCCGTTGAGTCGAGAGGGACTTACGCAAACCATACGAAACATATACGATTCGTATATCAACCCAACACAGTGAAGCTTATGGGCATCGTCAAGATCACCGACCAATTGCACGAGCAACTGCGCCTGGCCAGCGCCGCGATGGACCGTTCCATCAACGCCCAGGCCGAGTTCTGGATCAAGATCGGCCTGCTGGCTGAACTCAATCCTCACCTGCCCTACAACGAGCTGATCAACAAGCTGTTGCTGGACAAACCCGACCTGATCCGAGGGCGCAGCCAATGATCAAGACGCCACAACAGCTGGTGGTCATGCGCGAAGCCGGACGCCTGCTGGCCCAGGTGTTCAGCATGCTCGACACCTTTGTCGTCGCCGGCCGCTCCACCCTGGAGCTGGACAGCGCCGTCGAAACCTTCATCCGCCAGGAGCTCAAAGCCCGCCCGGCCAGCCTCGGGCAATATGACTACCCCTTCTGCATCAATACCTCGATCAACGAAGTGGTGTGTCACGGCATGCCCAGCGCCACGCAATTGCTCAAGGAAGGCGACATCATCAACATCGACATTACCCTGGAAAAAGGTGGCTTTATCGCCGACTCCAGCAAGATGTACATGATCGGCACTGTCTCCCCCAAGGCGCGGCGCCTGGTGGAGATGACCTTCGAGGCCATGTGGGCGGGCATCCGCCAAGTGCGGCCCGGTGCCCGCCTAGGTGATATTGGCCATGCGATCCAGCACCATGCACACACCAACGGCTATAGCGTGGTGCGTGAATACTGCGGCCACGGCATTGGCCGGGAAATGCACGAGGAGCCACAAATCCTGCACTTTGGCCGTCCCGGCACGGGGCTGGAGCTGCGTGAAGGCATGGTGTTCACCATTGAACCGATGCTCAACCAGGGCAGCGCGAAGGTGCGCAGCCTCAAGGATGGCTGGACGGTGGTGACCAAGGACAACAGCCTATCGGCACAATGGGAACACACGGTTGCGGTGACGGCCGATGGGTTTGAGGTATTGACGCTGCAAGCGTCCGCTTGAACCTCAAGCCACCTGCTTGATCCCGGCCTTGGCCTCCAGCTCACGCACCAGCGGCAACACGCGTTTGCCGAAATACTCCACTTCTTCCTGGAAATGCAGGAAAGCGGCCAGCACCAGGTCCACGCCCACCGCTTTAAGCGCCACGATGCGTTCGGCGATCTGCTGCGGCGTGCCGATCAGGTTGGTCTTGAAGCCGTCGTTGTACTGCACCAGGTCTTCAAAGCTGGACTTGGCCCAGTTGCCCTCGCCTTCCGGGGATGACTTGCCGGCTTGTTTGGCCGCGTCACCGAAGGCGTTGACCGCTTCCGGGTCGGCTTTATCGATGATCTCGGCGAGCACGGCACGCGCTTCTTCCTCGGTGTCGCGGGCGATCACGAAGGCGTTGACACCGATTTTGACCGAATGGTTATTCGCCGCCGCCTTGGCGCGGATGTCATCGACCTGGGCCTTGATGCCTTCCGGGGTATTACCGTTGGTGAAGTACCAGTCCGACACACGCGCGGCCATGTCCCGCGCCGCCCGCGAACTGCCGCCCTGGAACACCTCGGGCTGGCCCAGCGGCTTAGGCTTGAGGGTGTAGTTGTTGAAGCGGTAGAAGTCGCCCTTGAAGGTGAAATCGTCCTGGGTCCAGATGCCTTTCAAGGCGCGGATGAATTCTTCGGAGCGCCGATAGCGCTCATCGTGTTCCAGCCAGGGTTCACCGATGGCCTGGAACTCGCCCTTGAACCAGCCACTGACGATATTCACCGCGATACGGCCGTTGGTGAGCTGGTCGATGGTTGCCAGTTGCTTGGCCGCCAGCGCCGGTTGCCACGGGCCCGGCAGGATCGCCGCAATCACCTTGAGGGTGGTGGTCGCCGCCAGCAGCGCGTGGCTGAAGGCCACTGATTCGTGCTGGTTTTCGGCGCCGTAGCCGGCAGTGAAGCGGATCTGGGTCAGGCCATACTCGAAGCCGGCGGCTTCGGCCAGTTGCGCCAGTTTACGGTTGTAGTCGATGCCCCAGTGGGTACGTTGTTCGATCTTGCTGACCACCAACCCACCGCTGACGTTGGGCACCCAATAGGCAAATTTTACGGCTTGCTGACTCATTGAACGGTTCCTCGCACACAGGGATGTACCCAGGGCTTGAGCAGCAAGCGTGCCAGTCACGGTTAAACGCCCTGGCCGTGTGGGTTGCGGCGCAAAACCCGGGGTTTGCGTGACGTGCCGCGACTGTCATGGATCGCTACGCTTTGTCCAAATGCTGTTGCTGGAGCAACAGCGGCGGGCATCCCCGCGCCGTAAATACGGGCCGGCGTGCCCGGCACGGACTGTGCAACCACCCTGGGACTTGATCACTGCCCAGGAGCCCACCCCCATGACCGAGCAACACGTCATCAACCCGCTGTCCGTCGGCGTCGACTACACCACCCTGGCCGAGCGTTTCCGTCCGATCTTCCAGCGCATCGCCGACGGTGCGGTAGAACGCGAGCACAGCCGCACCCTGCCCCATGAGCCGATCCGTTGGTTGAAGGAAGCCGGCTTTGGCGCGGTGCGGGTGCCGGTGGAATATGGCGGTGGCGGCGCGTCCCTGCCGCAGCTGTTCGAACTGCTGATCGAACTCGCCGCCGCCGATTCCAACGTGCCCCAGGCCCTGCGCGGGCATTTCGCGTTTGCCGAAGACCGCCTGAACGCGCCGCCGAGCGCGGGGCGCGACCTATGGTTCAAGCGCTTCGTCGACGGCGACCTCGTCGGCTGCGCCTGGACAGAAATCGGCACTGTCGCAATTGGCGACGTGGTCACCCAGGTCAGCCCCAACGGTGACGATTGGGCCCTCAACGGCGAAAAGTTCTACAGCACCGGCAGCCTGTTTTCCGACTGGATCGACGTGTACGCCCAGCGCAGCGACACCGGCGGCGACGTGATCGCCGCCACCCGCACGCGCCAGCCAGGCGTGGTGCAAAGCGATGACTGGGACGGCTTTGGCCAGCGCACCACCGGCAGCGGCACCACGCGCTTTACCGATGCGGTGGTCGAAGCGCACAACGTGATCGACTTTGCCGAGCGCTTCAAATACCAGACCGCGTTTTATCAACTGGTGTTGCTGGCCACCCTGGCCGGCATCGGCCACGCCGCGCTCAACGACGTGGCCCAGCAGGTACGCAGCCGCAAGCGCATCTACAGCCACGGCAATGCCCCGCACGTCAGCCAGGACGTGCAGGTTCAACAGGTAGTCGGGGAAGTCGCCGCGCTGGTTTACGCAGCCCGGGCCAGTGCGTTGAAAGCCGCGCAGCCAGCGCAACGGGCTTATCTGGCACGATTTGGTGGGGATGAGGTCGCCGAGCGCGAGGCCAACGTGGCGGCCGAGATCGAATCGGCGACGGCCCAGGTGGTGGTCTCGGAACTGATCCAGCGTGCCACCAGCCAATTGTTCAACGCGTTGGGGGCCTCGGATGTGCGCCAAGGCAAGGCCCTGGACCGGCACTGGCGCAATGCGCGGACGGTGGCGTCGCACAATCCGCTGATCTACAAGGCACGGATCGTCGGTGACTGGGTGATCAACGGCACTGAGCCGCCGTTTGTCTGGCAAATCGGCAACGGCCCGGCCAAGGCCTGAGGCCGGTTCCATATGTGTGGCATGGGGCTTGCCCTAATGCCAGTCAGTTAAGGCTTTTTGTAGGAGCGAGCTTGCTCGCGAAAAACTCACAGGCACCGCGTTTATTCAGGAAGCACGCGTTATCGTTGACGTTTTTCGCGAGCAAGGGCTAGCCGCCCGCCTCGCTCCTACAGGAGATTGGGGCTTGCCCCCTCCCACATTTTTAGAACGCCAGTTTGTAGCCCACCGCCATCAACATCACCGCCAGGCACGGACGCAGCACCGCGTCCGGGATCCTGCCGGTCATGTGGCTGCCCAGGTAAATGCCCGGCAGCGAGCCCATCAGCAAAAAGCCCAGCAGGTGCCAGTCCATATTGCCCATGCTCGCATGGCCCAGGCCCGCCACCAGGGTCAGCGGCACGGCATGGGCGATCTCGGTGCCCACCAGGCGGCGCGTGGCGAGGAACGGGTACAGGATGAACAGTGCCACGGTACCCAGCGCGCCGGCACCGATGGAGGTCAGCGCCACCATGGTGCCGAGGACGACGCCCGTCACTACGGTCAGCGCATTCAGGTTGCGCGGGCGCATGTGATAGTCGTCGCCGGCATGGCGCTGGGCGAACGCCAGCAAGCGTTGCTTGAACAGGATCGCCAGGGCCGTCAGCAGCAACACCACACCCAGTGCCTGTTTGATCACCGCGTTCATGGCGCTGGGGTCGGTGTGCAGGCTGGCGAGGAACCACAGGGTCAGCAGCACCGCAGGCACACTGCCCAGGGTCAGCCAGCCGGTAATGGTCCAGTCGATGTTCCGGTTCTTGCTGTGCACCAGCACACCACCGGATTTGGTAATGGCGGCATACAACAGGTCCGTGCCAACGGCGGTGGCCGGGTTGATGCCGAACCACAACAGGATCGGCGTCATCAGGGAGCCGCCACCCACGCCGGTCATGCCCACGATAAATCCTACGATCAGGCCGGCAACCACGAAACCCACATTACCCACATCCATTACAGCTACCTGCGGCCTTATAAAATTCTGGCGGCAGGATAGCGATTTTTCTTATAACTACTTATATCAATATGATCTGACTTTATGCCTTTTCTGCTAATCGCTGGCAGGCATACGCTTGGGTTTGGTACGCAAATGCCACGGTGTCACGGCCCTTCAGGGCGGGATGAGTGTCGATCAGCTGCTGCAGTTGCGCCGTGACCGTGGCCTTTTCCGCCGCAGGCAATGCGGCGATAAAGCTGACCGACAGGATGCGGTCCATGATCACTTCCTTCGGGCTGCCGACATGGTGATAGGCAAAGCAGGTCAGTTCAGGGGCGGAAAAATACTCACCAGTGAAAGCCTCGCGCCAACGTCCGCTATGAAAACGCGGGGTGTCGCCCTCGTAGGGAGTAATGATGGCCGTGATGGCAGCGATCCAGTCCACCGACTCATCACGCACATTCCACACCAGCCCCAAACGCCCTTCGGGTTTGAGTACACGGTGGATCTGCGCCAGCGCCGCCTCACTGGAAAACCAGTGGAAGGCCTGGGCGCAGACCACCGCGTCGGCGCTCGCGGACGCCAAAGGCATGGACTCGGCCGTGCCATTGACCAGCCGTACGCCCGGCAGCAGTTTGGCCAACTGGGCGCCCATTTCCACCACCGGTTCGACGGCGATCAGCGTCGGCGCCAGGCTGCTGAGCAGGCGCGTGAACTTGCCGGTGCCGGCCCCCAGGTCGATCACGGTCGAGTGGGCATCGATGCCCAGCGCGTCGGCCAGCCAGCCGGTGAGTTGTCGCGGGTAGCCCGGGCGGCCTTGCGCGTAAGTGCGGGCCTGGGTAGAGAAACCTTGCTGAGCGGACGCGTGGACACCAGTCATTGCCAATCTCTCTTCGGGTAAAGCGGGGGCCACAGTGTGCGCCGTCTCGCGGTTATTTTCTAATCGCTGGATCGACGGCAGGCAACCACACACGAAACCGCGCGCCGCCCAAGGGTGAAGCCTCGGCGGTCAAGCTGCCGCCCTGGGCTTGCAGGGCCCGCCGGCTGATGGCCAGGCCCAGGCCGAAACCACCGGTGGCGCGGTCGCGGCTACGGTCCAGACGGTAGAACGGTTCGAAGATGCGCTCGCGCTGGTCCGGCGGAATGCCGATGCCATCATCCTCCACGAAGATTTCACAGCCGTTGGGGCAGACCCTGACGCCGACCTGGATGCGCTTGTCGCAGTAACGCGTGGCGTTGCGCAACAGGTTCTGCAGGGCGCGGGCGGTGAGGCGCGGGTCGAGGCTGAAGCGCTCCACGGCGCAGTCGAGCGCCACGTCGATAACAATCTCGGGGTTCTCCAGTTCATCGTCGACACTGCCCAATACGCTGTCGATGAATTCGTCGAGCACCACCTCCACGCGCTCCGGCTCCTGCGCCGGGTTTTGCAGGCGGCTGTAGGAAAGCAACTCCAGCACCAGCTCATCCAGCTCACGAATATGCGCCACCAGGCTTTGCAAGCGCTCCCGGCTGGCCGCAGGCAAGTCCTCCGCCAGCGCCAGGGCCAGGCCGAAATCCAGGCGGGTCAGCGGCGTGCGCAGTTCATGGGACACCGCGTTGAGCAGGTCGCGCTGCTGGTTGAGCAGGTGTTCGATGTCGTCGGCCATGGTATCGAACACCGAGGCGAGGCTGCCGATGCTGGAGCTGGCGGGGATCAGCGTGCGCTCGGCCAGGTTGCCCCGTCCCAATTGCGCAGCGGTGCTTTTCAAGCGTTCCAGGTCGCGCCAGTGCGGGCGCAGCCACACCAGCAGGCAGGCGAGCAGCGCCGCGACGATCAGCACGTTGATCGCCCAATACAGCACGTTCATGTCCAACGGATCGGGCGGTACCGTCAGCTTGACCACGAATTGCTCATTGATCGGCGAGCTGATTTCCTCCATCCAGCCCCATTCCCCCAGGCGCACCACCGATTTGCCCTGTTCCAGCAGTTTTTCTTCCGCCGGGGTATAGCGCGCATCCTGGCGCAGCAGCAATTGCACCTTCAACGGCGCAAAATCGTGGCCCAGCTGCTCGGTGACCTGTGACCAGCGCTCCACCGGTGCGCGCACGTATTGCTTGACGATCAGCTTCTGCTGGCCGCGGGTCTGCTCGATGTTGTAGTTCATATAACGGTGTTCGAACAGCTGGATCACCAGGGAGGGGATCAAGTAGATCGCCGCGCTGTAGGTGACGATGGTGATCAGGTAGAGGCGCAGCAGGACACGAAACATGGCTCAGCATTCCCACTCGGAACGGCTGAACAGGTAGCCCTTGCCCCACACGGTCTTGATCTTGCGCGCTTCACCGGCGTGGTCATCGAACTTGCGGCGCAGCTTGGAGATGGCCACGTCCACCGAACGGTCGGTGCCATTGAACTCGATACCGCGCAGGCGCTGCAGAATCTGGTCGCGGCTGAGCACTTCACCGGCATGTCGCGCCAACACCACCAGCAGGTTGTACTCGCCGCTGGACAGCTCCACCGCCTGCTCGCGCCAAGTCACGGTACGCTCGCACAGGTCGATGCACAGGTTGCCCATGATGATACGGTCGCTGGCCACCTGGGGTTCCGACAGGCTGCTACGGCGCAGCAAGGTGCGCACACGGGCGAGCAGCACCCGTGGCTCGCAGGGTTTGGTCACATAATCGTCGGCGCCCATTTCCAGGCCCAGCACCTGGTCGTGGCTGTCGTCGCGGGCGGTAAGCATCAGGATCGGCAGGCCCGCCGAGTCGGCGCGCAGCAGGCGGCAGACCTGCAGGCCGTCGAGGCCGGGCAACATCAGGTCGAGGATGACCAGGTCAGGCGGGTTCAGGCGCGCGCGTTCGCGCACCTGGTCGCCACGGCTGAGCACGCTGACGTGGTAGCCATTGCGTTCCAGGTAGCTGGCAATCAGCTCGGAGAGCGCGGCGTCGTCTTCCACCAGCAGGATGTTGGGCATGAAGGTGTTTCCAGAAAATACAGTGAAGTGCCGTACACAAATCCAATGTGGGAGGGGGCTTGCCCCCGATAACGGTGGTTCAATCACAGATGTATGACTGACACGCCCTCATCGGGGGCAAGCCCCCTCCCACATTTGATCTTCGTTGTCAGCGAGGTTGTGCAAGGATATACGCCCCCGACGCCCTGCGCGCCGTACCTTACATTTCTTCACAGACGCACTACACAGCTTCACAGCACCACGGCGCAGGTGACCTTAGGATGCGCCAGTCAATATTGGGATAAGAGCATGTCGAAGAATCTGTTTGCGCCGTTTTGCCTGTTGGCGCTCACCCTGGCGTTGAGCGCGTGTGACAACTCCACAGCCGAGGCGCCGCACGTGCCCCTGGCCAAAGTGCGTATTGAGACGCTGCAGGCCAAGCCCCTGTCCATCACCAGCGAATTGAGCGGGCGCATCGCTGCGCCGCGTATGGCCGAGGTGCGCGCACGGGTGGCCGGGGTGGTGATGCAACGCGTCTTCAACGAAGGCCATGACGTGAAACAGGGCGACGTGCTGTTTCGCATCGACCCGGCCCCGTTCAAGGCCGACCTCGACAGCGCCCAGGCCAACCTGAGCAAAGCCGAGGCCAATGCGTTCCAGGCGCGCCTGCAGGAGCAGCGCTACAGCCAGTTGGTGGAAGGCAACGCCATCAGCGGCCAGGAGTACGACAACGCCCGCGCTGCCCTGCGCCAGACCAACGCCGAGGTCGCCGCCAACAAGGCCGCCGTCGAGCGGGCCCGGTTGAACCTGGGTTACGCCACAGTGACTGCACCGATTTCCGGGCGCATCGGCCGTGCGCTGGTGACCGAAGGCGCCCTGGTCGGCCAGAACGAAGCCACGCCGCTGGCGATCATCCAGCAACTGGACCCGATCCATGCCGACCTCACTCAGTCGACCCGCGAGCTGAATGACCTGCGCCGCGCGTTTCGCGCCGGTCGCTTGCAGCAGGTCGGCCAGGACCAGGCCAAGGCCACCCTGATCCAGGATGACGGCAGCCTGTACCCGTTGCCGGGCAAGTTGCTGTTCGCCGAGATCAGTGTCGACCCGGGCACCGGGCAGATCATTCTGCGCAGCGAATTTCCCAACCCGGACCTCGACCTGCTGCCCGGCAGCTTCGTGCGGGTGCGCCTGGAACAAGCCGTCGACCAGCAAGGCCTCAGCGTGCCGCAGCGCGCCATCACCCGCGACAGCGCCGGCATCCCGATGGTGCTGTTGCTGGACAGCGAGCAAAGCGTGCGCCAGCAGCCGGTGGAGTTGGGCGCAGTGATCGACGATCGCTGGGTGGTCAGCAGCGGCCTCAAGCCCGGTGACCGCATTGTCGTCGAGGGCCTGCAACATGCGCGCCCCGGTGAAAAAGTTGAAGTGGACGACAGCCCGCTCGTGAAGGAATAACCCGCCATGCCGCAGTTCTTTATCGACCGCCCGATTTTCGCCTGGGTGGTGGCCCTGTTCATCTTGCTGGCCGGCTTCCTGGCGATCCCGCAATTGCCGGTGGCCCAATACCCCAACGTGGCGCCGCCAAAGGTAGAAATCTACGCGGTATACCCTGGCGCTTCGGCCCAGACCCTGGACGAAAGCGTGGTCAGCCTGATCGAGCAGGAGCTCAACGGCGCCGATCACCTGCTGTATTTCGAGTCCCAGAGCAGCCTCGGCTCGGCGACCATTACCGCCACGTTCCAGCCGGGCACCAACCCGGAAATGGCCCAGGTGGATGTGCAGAACCGCTTGAAGGCGGTAGAGCCGCGCCTGCCGCAAGCGGTGACGCAACAAGGCTTGCAGGTGGAGAAAGTCTCGGCCGGCTTCCTGCTGCTGGTCACGCTGACGTCCAGCGATGGCAAGCTCGATGATGTGGCGCTCAGCGATTACCTGGCGCGCAACGTGATGAACGAACTCAAGCGCCTGGACGGTGTGGGCAAGGCCCAGTTGTATGGCGCCGAGCGCGCCATGCGCATCTGGATCGATCCGCAGAAGCTGATCGGTTTCAACCTCACCCCGGCCGACGTGAATGCCGCCGTCAGCGCGCAGAATGCCCAGGTGTCGGCGGGCAGCATCGGCGACTTGCCGGGCACCAACACCCAGGAAATCACCGCCGCCATTCTGGTCAAGGGCCAACTGTCGACGCCGGCGGAGTTCGCCGACATCGTGCTCAAGGCCAACCCTGACGGCTCCACCGTACGCATCGGCGATGTGGCGCGGGTTGAAGTCGGCAGCCAGGAATACCAGTTCTCCACGCGCCTTAACGGCAAACCGTCCACCGCCGTCAGCGTGCAGCTGGCGCCGGGGGCCAACGCGCTGAACACCGCGACCCTGGTGCGGGCGAAGATGGACGAACTGTCGCGCTATTTCCCGGCCAACGTGGAATACAAGATTCCCTACGACACCTCGCCGTTCGTCAAAGTCTCGATCACCAAGGTGGTCTACACCTTGCTCGAGGCAATGGCGCTGGTGTTCGCGGTGATGTTCCTGTTCCTGCAGAACGTGCGCTACACCCTGATCCCTACGCTGGTGGTGCCGATTGCGTTGATGGGCACCTTTGCCACCATGCTGTTGCTGGGTTTTTCAATCAACGTGCTGACCATGTTCGGCATGGTGCTGGCGATCGGCATTCTTGTGGACGATGCGATTGTGGTGGTGGAGAACGTCGAACGGATCATGGCCACTGAAGGCCTGTCGCCCAAGGAGGCGACGAAAAAGGCCATGGGCCAGATCACCGGCGCCATTGTCGGTATCACCCTGGTGCTGGTCGCGGTCTTCCTGCCGATGGCGTTCATGCCCGGTTCCGTGGGGGTGATCTACCAGCAGTTCTCGTTGTCGATGGCCACCTCGATCCTGTTTTCGGCCTTCCTGGCCCTGACCTTGACGCCAGCGCTGTGCGCCACCTTGCTCAAGCCGATTGCCCAGGGCGAGCACCATGCCAAGGGTGGCTTTTTCGGCTGGTTCAATAAACGCTTTGAACAGCTCACCGACCGCTACGAAGGCTGGGTGGCCTATGCGCTCAAGCGCAGCGGCCGTTACCTGCTGATCTACCTGGTATTGCTGGTGGGCCTGGGGCTGCTGTTCAGTCGCCTGCCCTCCTCATTCCTGCCGGTGGAAGACCAGGGCTACACCATCACCGATATCCAGCTGCCACCGGGTGCCAGCAAGAACCGCACGGTGCAGGTGGCCGAGCAGATCGAGGCGCACAACGCCGGTGAGCCGGGCGTGGGCGATACCACCATGATCATGGGTTTCAGTTTCTCCGGCTCCGGGCAGAACGCGGCGCTGGCGTTCACCACGCTCAAGGACTGGTCGGAACGCGGCAGCGATGACTCCGCGGCGTCGATTGCCGACCGCGCCAATATGGCCTTCAGCGGGCTCAAGGATGCGATTGCCTTTGCGATCCTGCCGCCGCCGGTAGACGGCCTGGGCACCTCCAGCGGCTTCGAGTTCCGTCTGCAGGACCGCGGCGGCGTCGGCCATGCGGGGTTGATGGCCGCGCGCACCGAGCTGCTGGAGGCTGCCGGTAAAAGCCCGGTCCTGGCCAACGTGCGCGAAAGCGCCCTGGCCGAAGCGCCGCAGGTGCAGCTGGAAGTGGACCGCAAGCAGGCCAATGCGCTGGGCGTGTCGTTCGCCGATGTGGGCAATGTGCTGTCGTCGGCCATCGGTTCGGCTTACATCAATGACTTCCCCAACCAGGGCCGCATGCAGCGTGTGGTGGTGCAGGCTGAAGGCGACCAGCGCAGCCAGGTGGCGGACTTGATGAAGATCAACGTGCGCAACAACGCCGGGAAGATGGTGCCGTTGTCTGCCTTTGTCGAAGCCAAATGGACCCAAGGCCCGACGCAATTGACCCGCTACAACGGCTACCCGGCCATCGCCATCAGCGGCGAAGCGGCGCCGGGGCACAGTACCGGCGAGGCGATGGACGAAATCCAGCGCCTGGTCAGCCAGTTGCCGGCGGGCCTGGGCCAGGAATGGACGGGGTTGTCGTTGCAGGAACGTTTGTCCGGTTCCCAGGCGCCATTGCTGCTGGGCCTGTCGCTTCTGATCGTGTTCCTGTGCCTGGCGGCCTTGTATGAGAGCTGGTCGATCCCGACCTCGGTGTTGCTGGTGGTGCCGCTGGGCGTGCTCGGCGCGGTCGTGGCCGTGAGCCTGCGCGGCATGCCCAACGATGTGTTCTTCAAGGTCGGCTTGATCACCATCATCGGTTTATCAGCGAAGAACGCGATTCTGATCATTGAGTTCGCCAAGGACCTGTACGAGCAGGGTGAAGACCTGATCGACGCCACCTTGAAGGCGGCGCGCCTGCGCCTGCGCCCGATCATCATGACATCGCTGGCGTTCATCCTCGGCGTGGTGCCGCTGGCGATTGCCACCGGTGCCAGCTCGGCGAGCCAGCAGGCGATTGGTACGGGGGTGATTGGCGGGATGATCACCGCGACATTGGCGGTGGTGTTCGTGCCGGTGTTTTTTGTGGTGGTGATGAAACTGGTGCGCAAGCGTCACAACAAAGATTAATCCAATGTGGGAGGGGGCTTGCTCCCGATGGCGGTGTGTCAGTCAGCATATTTGGCACTGATACACCGCCATCGGGAGCAAGCCCCCTCCCACAGGATCAGTTACAGTCTGCTCAACTATCACCAGTTGTGAGCAACCATGCCCTTCCTCGCCCGTACCCACCCTCGCCTCTCAGCCGCCGCCGTGCTCGGCCTCGCCGTGGGCATCCTGGTACCCGCCGATACGCTGGCCAGCAAAATTTTGATCGGCTGGAACGCCGGGGTCTGGACCTACCTGGTGCTGATGCTGTGGCTGACCAGCCGTGCCAAGGCAGAGGACGTCAAGCGTATCGCCGAGGTCGAGGACGAAAACGCCGGCCTGGTGCTGTTCACGGTGTGCATCGCCGCGATCGCCAGCCTGGCAACCATCACCTTCGAACTGGTCGGCAGCAAAGACCTGGCGCCCACCGAACGTCTGTTGCACTACGGCTTCACCGGGCTGACGGTGATCGGCTCCTGGCTGCTGATCGGGGTGATCTTCAGCGTGCACTACGCCCGGCTCTATTACACCTGGAACGGCAAGGAACCGGCGCTGCGCTTTGCCGAAGGCTTGCTCACGCCCAACTATTGGGACTTTCTGTATTTCTCCTTCACCATCGGCGTGGCGGTGCAGACGTCCGATGTGGGCGTCGCCACCCGTGGCTTGCGCAAGGTGGTGCTGGGGCAATCGTTGATCGGTTTTCTGTTCAACACGGCGATTCTGGGCTTTTCGATCAATATCGCCGCAGGCCTGTTTGGCTGAGTTGCACAAACCTTCTAGACGCCTGGCCGCCCTTGGGCGCTAATGGCATTACACATTCATCCTCGGTGTTTTTATGGCCGCGCACAATTGGATCGACCTGTCCCAGGACGCCGACACCGGCATCGAGACCCTGCGCGCGCATTTCGAGGGCCACGCCTACGATCCCCACTGGCACGACAGCTACCTGATCGGCGTCACCGAGCAAGGCGTACAGCAATTCAACTGCCGCCGCACGCGCCACAACAGCGTGCCGGGCCAAGTGTTCCTGGTGGAACCCGGTGAATTGCACGACGGCGACGCGCCCACCCCGGACGGCTTTACCTATCACATGCTGTACCTCGACCCGCACTGGTTGGCGCGTGAAGTGAGCGCGGTGTTCGAAGAGGCGCCGCTGGACAGCCAGTTGAGTTTCGCCAGCACCTTGACCGGCGATCCGCGCCTGGCCCTGGCCACCAGCCAGGCCTTTCAAACCTTGCACAGCGGCGAGCTGCGCATTGTGCGGCAACGCGCCATGGACCAATTGCTGGAGCGCCTCACCGGCCACCTCTGCTGGCGCATCCGCTACCGCGAGGACCCGCGATTGCCGCAGGTGGCGCACAAGGCCAGGGAATACCTGCATGCCCATCTGCACGCAGACATCGGCATGGACGAACTGGCTCTGGCCTGTGGTGTCGACCGCTTCCGCCTCAGTCGCGCCTTCAAGAGCGCATTCGGCCTGCCGCCTCACGCCTACCTGGTGCAACTGCGCCTGGCTCACGCTCGGCATTTACTGGGCAAGGGCGAGCAACCGGCGGATGTGGCGATTGCCCTGGGTTTTGCCGACCAGAGCCACCTGGGCCGCTGGTTTGTGCGCGCCTACGGTCTCACGCCCGCCGCGTACCGCAGGCGTTGCTCAAATGTTCCAGACAGGTAGCGTTCAGGCCTGTGAAGATCGACTCCATCAATCGATTGTTGGGAGTCGCCCGCCATGTTGCCGTTTATCCTGTTTGCCTTTGTCGCCTCCATCACCCCGGGTCCTACCAATATCCTGGTGCTGAGTAACAGCGCACGGTATGGCTTTAAGGCCGCACTGCCGATCATCCTCGGCGCCTGCCTGGGTGCAGCAGGCATCGTGCTATTGGTGGGCTCCGGTGTGGGCCAGTCACTGGTGCATTTGCCCAAGGTACAAAGTGCGATGCAGTGGGCCGGCGTGGCCTGGCTGAGCTATCTCGCCTGGCAGATTTTCAGCGCGCCAGTGGAGGCCTTGGACGTACAGTCAGCGCAAAAGCGACTGGGTTTCAGCGGTGCCGCCAGCCTGCAATTGATCAACCCCAAGACCTGGATGATGGCGCTGGCAGTGGTCAGTGTATTTGCGGGTAATGGTGCAGAGCGCCAGAGCCAGGTAATGACCCTGTCGATGGTTTTTTTCCTGATTTCTTTGCCATGCCTGGCAACCTGGGCCGTGCTGGGTGCGGGCTCAAGCCAGTTCCTGCGTTCGCCAAGTGCCATGCAACGCTTCAACCGCTGTATGGCCCTGCTTCTGCTGGGTTCAACCTGGCTGAGTGTAGTGATCTGAATGTAAAAAAGGGGAAGCCATAGCTTCCCCCTGTTCAATCGAACGACAACTTCAGAAGTCGTACCGCACGCCGAAGTTGACGCCCCAAGGCTGGTCGATCTTCTTGCCTTGGCTGGTTTCGAAGTCGGCATGCAGCTTGACGTTCTCCGATACGGCCATGGCTACACCGGCCGCCAGCTCGATGCGCGAGCCGGACAGGTCGTTGTTGAAGCTCTGGTCGTTGATGAACACCTTGTTGCTCTGGTCAAACTCGTGGGC
This sequence comes from Pseudomonas sp. R4-35-07, assembly GCF_003852235.1. Classification (NCBI taxonomy): domain Bacteria; kingdom Pseudomonadati; phylum Pseudomonadota; class Gammaproteobacteria; order Pseudomonadales; family Pseudomonadaceae; genus Pseudomonas; species Pseudomonas sp. R4-35-07. The sequence continues at coordinate 2,424,960 of NZ_CP027732.1, read as the reverse complement.
GACCGCAGTACGCAAGTAAGGCTGCAGGATACCGCCGCTCTCCAGTTGGATGTTCTTGCCCGCAGTCACACCCAGCTTACCGACCACCGAACTGGAACGATCACCCTTGGCGTGCAACCCATTGGTCAGGTCGTAGCTTTGCGCCTGGGTGATGGTGGCCGACAACTGCCCATAAGGCTCGACGAAAAAGCCGTCGTCCAGCTTGATATGGCGACCGAACTCAGCCGAGGCGCCCACGGCGTTTTGCGCGTAGTTGCCTTTGGCTTTCTTGCCATCGCTCATAGTCACATCATTTTCAGTGTGCAACCGGTTGAGCTTGGCCACACCGTCGAAGTACAGACCGCTTTCAGCGTCCAACCAGGTGGCATAACCGCCCACGTAGTAGCTCTTGACCTCGCCGCTGCTGCCACGGTTCAGGCTTAGATCGGAGACGCTGTGACCGGCCATCATACCGGCGATCCACTGGCCGTCCCCTCCGGACAACGGCGCGTCGGCACCGATGGTGAAGCCCTTCTGGTTTTGCGTGTAGCCCGCACCGTTCTTGTTGGCCGCCACATCGAATTTGTTGCCGTAGCTGCGCATCCACATACCGTTGCCCGCGCCTTCGCTGAAGCGCAATTCGCCCATGCGCGTACGCAGGATGCTCATCTCGCCATACAGCACGGTCGGCGCGCTGTTGAACAAGGCCAGCACCGAGTGGGCGGTAGTACTGGTGCCGCGACGGGAGGGGTCGAGCAGCCAGTCGGTACCTTCTTTCTTCAAGCCGTAATCATAGGCGCCAATATCAACGGTGCCGCCCGCCAGGGCGAACTGCGCATCACCGCCTTCGGTGTGCACCACCTTGATCGGCTCGCCCTTGGCCAGTTCGGACCCGGTGGCCGCCAACAGCAGGCTGTGGTTACCTTCGGCCTTGCCCTGCACGTTGAGGAAGTCGGTCTGGTTGGTGGAAAAGTCGGTGTGCATGATGAAGGTGCCGTTACCGTCCAGGCTCTTCACATCCAGTTGGTAAAACTCGTTCGGCGCGCCGAATTCCACTGAGCCACCGCCCATTTTCAAGGCGTCAACATTGCTGTTGCCGACCAGCACCCACCTAGACGCTTCGTTCACGCTCAATTGGGCGACGTTCTTCAACTGGCCGGTCAGAAAGGCACCGTTATTGAGTTGCACTTTTGCCTGGCTGCCGTCTTCGACCACCACGTCGCCGAACAACGAGCTGCTGTCCACGTTCAGGTTGGCCGTGGAGCCACCGGTGACTTCGAGGAGATTGCCATTGCCGCCGATCAGATTGGAACCATTGCGCACCTGGATGTCGGCGTTGCTGCCTTGCCGGGTGAGAATGGCCGCGCCGCTTTTGCCTTCAACGCTCGATCCGTCCAGCACCAGGCTGTTGCCCAGTACGCCGGAGGTGCCGTCTATACCCATTTGCACACCGTTCTGCCCGCCGACAATCTGGCTGTTGGTGGCATAGGCCTGACCGCTGAACAGGGCAATCCCCACACCGGTCGCGCCGGTGGCTTCAACCTTGGTATCGACCAGGTCAAGTACGCTGTAGGCGCTGGCACTGGCGCCGCGCTGCGTGCCGGTGATGGTGGAGTTAACCACTCTGATTTTAGAGCCCACCTTGGACCCGTCTTGCCGGCCGGCGACCAGCCCGCTGCCGTTTTTGTTGAGGATATTGCTGTTGGTGACCAACACATTGCTGTCGCTGGACTGCACGGCGGCATTCGCGGTGCTACGCGCAATGACATCGGAACCGTCGATACGAACAGTGGACCCATAGGCAGTAATGTCCTGGGTAGAACTGCCCGGCTCAAGTGTCAAGGTTGCGGACTGACTGGTAATGTTCTTGGTGACGGCACCCTTGACGGTAAAGCCCGAGCCTGGTCTTAACTCAAACGAGTCCGGGGTAGGTCCAGGCACGACGAAATCGTCAGGCTTGGTGATGACACGGGCATCGGCGGCATGTGCTACAAGCATCAACAAGGTGACAGCGTTGACTTTCAACGCCAGGCTTAAAGGCGATGGCTTGAAGTTGAATACAGTTGACATTGAATGGACCTCTGGGTTGGCATTCCTTCACGGAAAAAATCTGGCCGGTTCCAAAGTGCGCGGGAGCCAGCCGATCGAGCGGTGCCAAGGTATCCAGAGCGCTTACCATTTTATGTAGGATTAGTCTTAAGCTGCCGTATGAATGCGGGTTTGGGCCCGGAGTCAACACATAGTTTCTTTGTCAAAAAAAAACCTAAGAGCCGGGTCTGCCGCTCTTAGGTCTGGACCGTTACACCCAACTAGCTATGCGGGTACGGCAGTTCCATCACAGAAAGTTCCCGCAGTGCCTGGTGCCCCAGCTCTGTGACCACGGGCACGATGGAGCGCCTCATCGGAGTCCAAGGGACCGCCAGAGAATGGGATGCTGTACCAGAGTTTCATCGAACCCATAAGGCGCGCAGCAGCGTTTGGTTGAATGGTTTTGAAGATGGTCGCGTAAGGTCCCAGATTCATTTCGAACCCGAGGTTTATATCAGTTTCCGTCAGGATGGTCCTGGTAGCCAGGCCAACAGCAGCGCCAACGGGCGTTGTTCCGAGGTCATCGCTATAGCCCTGCGAATGCAGCGTCACCACCATATTGATTCGAAACTCATTGCTGGGTGGAATAAACACCACCAAGTCGCCAGGGGGCGGCCCGACAGGCCTGAAACTTTCGCAATTGATGAAGCCGGCTGCGTTGAGGTTTCTCACCCGCGGTGCGTCCAGCGAGATAACGATCGCAGTCACATTGACAGGTGTGAGAGGCGACTGCTGCGAATTGGTAGTGCCTGTCGACTCAATCGTGTAATACGCCAATTTGTTGGTACCGTTTTTACCGTCGAAGATGGCGACCCACGGAATAACCATATCGACATCGTCGTTAGCGACCCCACCGGTTATCAAGCGGGAATCAACCATATTTCCGTTATAAAAAAGCTTGATCGTAAAGTCTCTGGCGTCAGGTGTCGGTGGTTCATCCCACAGTCTGATTCGCGCGATGGCATCTCTGGACGCATGCGCCGGAGTCAATTGGTCGTCATCCGGCCCTTCAGTGCCGTCCAGCCGCACACCTATCACACGCACCCGATTGAGCTTGGTGTTGATCGGATCGGGACCCTCCGGGGTTGGGCCTACGACAAACAGGTCCAGGTCCGTCGTCGCTGTCAAGCCCGCCGGGTAAGGGACCGAGCGGCGCCTGACCGCATAAGAAACCGTCAATGCCAGCAACCCTGGCGTGGCCCCGTAGAGCGCGACCAGCGTCGCGTAATTGACATGCACGGGAATCGGAAAAATTGCGCTTCCAACCGGAAAGCCGGGCAAGGTTTGCGTGCCCAGGCTGGTGGTGAGGGTAATAATCAGTTCATCGTCCGCGCGCAGCACATTATCGTATTGGGGAATACGCACTATCGCGCCGTTGAGTGCCGCCGCATCAGCACGGTTGATCAAACCATCGCCGGGAACCGCCAAGTCGATGGTAGGCTCCCGAAAATTGCCGGGTTTGGGAAACAGGCTCACATCCAGGTTAAACGCGCCAGACAACCTCGACTCATTGCCCGCCGCATCCACAATCACATAGCGCAAACTATGCAAGGCATCCGGATGGTTTTGAACCACCGACAGCGGTAAAGGCAAACTGAGGTCTGCAGGGATCGTCCAAAACGGGTCCGGGTTACCGACTACCGGCAAATACGGGTCATCCGAATTTGCAAAGTAAAGCAGCGCCCTGTCCCCTGGGGCTTTACCTTGCCCCACATAATCGGGGAATGTGAAGATTGCCGTGTGATTGGGCTGGCGCAAGAAGTATTCGGCATCTACGCTTTTGGGTAAATCAGCCGGGGGAATAGGCTTGGGGATGGTACCCACCCAACTTGCATAGGCCGGCTCAAGATCGATGATGAGCAATTGCGGGTTGGACTCGGTACTGTTGCCGACACTGAAAACATCTATACTATATTTCAGCTTATTGATACCGACAGGGCGCCGCCCGCGTACAACATTTACTTCCAGCCCGGTGGCCGGAACATTCGCTTCCGGGACGATGATAGGGTTTGCCCAGTCCGCCTGGTCGTTGGGCTGGACCCACAGCTTATAGACATCAGGTTCCGCCGGATTGGTACTGAAATCATCCGGCCGCGGAATGCTTACCATCATGTCTTCGGCCAGAGCGACGGATTTGGTGATCAACCCGGGAAACCCGGACACCTCCCCCTGCAGCCTGGCGTCAGGCAAGACCGACAAGTCCGGGTTGGCTTTGCGTTCATTTTGGAAATTGCGAATAGCGTCCAACGTTTGCCTTTTCATGATATCTCCATGATTCTTCAGGTAAGGGTAACTTCGAGGCGAGAGAATCCGCGCCCTACAACATTGCGAAAATGCCTAGCACTCGCTCAATAACAGCAGCCTAAACTTCAACCTATAAAACACTGCAGTAGCTTTAACTTATTCAGGCAAGACGCGGGTGGCTTGCCCCGTCGTTGAACAGCTAATAATGTCACCCGCCTTACAATAGCCGCCGGCAGAATAGTTTAAATCGATACGAATTCTTCTGGGCACGGACTCGCCGATCAATAGGCCACGTCGCCTGACTTGATAAAACACTTGAGCGGAACCAAAGTCGTGCATCGGTACAACTTTCTCTTCATAGGGTGCTACCGTAAAGTCCAATCCATTGATCAAGTCATACTCGCTATCAAAGGATTTACTTTCAGCATAGCGAGAGTCTTCAATCACCGGCCCCTCCCAATTATTCGTGGCGTATCCAGCCCAGAAAAACCTCACGACATCATCAAGTTCAAAGCGTTGATCATTGGCTATATGCCAATGCACGCCATAAAGCACCTCGGGCTTTGAGCAACAGGCTAAATAACCGGCTCCGCCGACCAGGGTATGTTTGAGTATCGGCGCTGGAAATGAGATCAGCGTGCCGGTATTGACATTGACGAAGGTGTTTTCAGACTGTTGCTCATTCACACCATTACTGGTGGTGTAGTACACGGGCAAGGCAGGATGAATAAAACCCGCCATGACCGCCCAGGGAATGACCGTGGAAAACACCAACTGCCCTTCGACATCCCCCGCTTGAACCGTGTAGGACGCGACCGGCCCGACACCGTTCCAGAAAAACCGCAGGACTTGCCCCTGCTCCGGCTTTTCATACAGGAAGACACGGGCCCGTGCGCCGGCAGGGTTGTCATCATGATTGACCACATTCGGGAGGTTGGACACCAGCCCGCGGACCTCTGCCAGGGGTAAATCCGGATTCAGCAATGCCGGCGCATTGGCGTGGTCCTGCCCGGCGATGGTCAGGTTCACATTCACGCGAATGGCAAACGAAGGAAAGGCGGGCAGCGTGCCGCGAATAATCTCATAGCGTACCGGCACCGTTTCCGGCGCCAGCGTATCCGTCAGAGGTCCGCGTAACACCGGCCATGAAATCGGCACATCGGTGGGGAAGCCGTCAACGGGATGGAGCGACGTGGGCCTGCCTTTCCAATACACCACAACCTGATCCCCGGGTGCCCAGCCGTCATAGCTGCCGATCCGCACAAAAATCCCGGCCCTGGCATCTTCGCGATTGATCAACAAGTCGGTGTAAAGCTCAGGAGGATAGATTTCGGGAAGCGGCGGATTAGAGGGCAAAGGGATCAGGCCCAGTTGAAACGGAAGGCCCGCACTGCGATCACTGAAATTGCCGGCCTTGTCGAAAATGCGAAAAAAGATATAAGCGGCACCATTGACCAGACGACGAAATACGTCGGCGGGCAGATACGCGATCAGGGGCTCGCCACTCGATACCCACTCGTACACGCCGTCCTCACGCGCGACCGGTGGGTTGGCCAGATTGGAGGTGTAAAAGTGAAGGACGTCGCCATCGCTGCGCCCCCTGTAAGCCGGCACATGAAACGCCACCAAAGGGTTGGCGAGCAGATAAGCCTCGTCCATCACAGGTGAAGGGGGCACCACAAACTCCAGATGATCCGCAGGATCCAACAACTGCGGCTCATCCATATCCACGGTGAGTGTGCGTTTGGGGTCCAGCACAGTATCGCCGCCAAATGAGTCCGTGACTGAGTAATAGAGCTCAACGGGGCCCGATAAAGCGCGCAGTACCACCACCGGGACAAACATCTGATGCTCGATCGGCAACGGGGGGGGCGGCGCATTGATCTCCAGGAAGTCGCGATAGACCACCGCACCGCCCCGTGCCCAATACAGCGTCAGGATATGGGGTGTATCCAGTGGTTCTGGTGGCGGCCCCCACTGGGGAATAAGCACCTCAAGCGGTGCAAGCATCAGCGCCGCCGGAATCAGGCCCTCCAGATCCAGCGGGTCCACCCCGGGAATAATCATCGGGGCCAATGCCAGAGGCCCGTTGTCATACAGCCTGGAGCTGTCGTCGGTGATAGCTGGTTCGTCGGTATCGGACATAAATATTTCCTCAACATTGCAGCCGGGAATAACCAGCGATCACCGTATAAGCCGGCCTGGGGTTGTAGAAATTAAAGCCTCAATCACACCCGTTCGATACTGTCAGAACTCACAGGTGTAGCTATCCATTCGTCGGATTCCAGCCGATCACAAACGTAGATCCATTAGGTTTTTTCTTGACGACTCGCACGGTGTGGTGTCTCCTGAAACCGGTTTCAGCCTGACCCACAATTTTCTATTCCAATAAGAAAGGCCCGCCACCGTGACTTCATTTTCCGCCGCCCAGCGCAGCCGTGTGACCATGCTTGATGTCGCCGAGCGCGCAGGTGTGTCCAAGGCCAGCGTGTCGCGTTTTATCGGCGATGACCGCGCCCTGCTCTCCGATGCCATCGCCCTGCGCATCGAGCAAGCCATCGATGAACTTGGCTACCGCCCCAACCAGATGGCGCGTGGCCTCAAACGTGGGCGCACGCGCCTGATCGGCATGCTGGTGGCTGATATCCGCAACCCCTATTCCATTGCGGTGATGCACGGTGTCGAAACCGCCTGCCGCCAGCATGGCTATAGCCTGGTGGTATGCAACACCGACCGCGATGACGAACAAGAGCGCCAGCATCTGGCGGCGCTGCGTTCGTACAACATCGAAGGGTTGATCGTGAACACCCTCGGCCATCACCTCGACCAACTGCTGGAACTGCAACGGGAAATGCCCCTGGTGCTGGTGGACCGCAAGGTCGAGCCGCTGCACAGCGACCTGGTGGGGCTGGACAACCCGGCGGCGGTGCGTATGGCGCTGGAACACCTTGAGCAGCAGGGTTATCGCGAGGTGCTGCTGGTGAGCGAGGCGACCGACGGCACCAGTTCACGGCTCGAACGCCTGCACAGTTTCAAAACTGAAGTCGCCAACCGCCCGGACATGAACGGCGCCGTACTCGAGTTGAACGACGCGCTGGAAAATCACCTGCGCGTCTTCCTGGCCAAACCTGCGCGCAAAGCGCTGTTCTGCGCCAACGGCGTGGCGGCGCTGGCGTGCACCCGTGCGCTCAAGGCGTTGGGCTGCCACCTGTTCAACGATATTGGCCTGATTGCCCTGGATGACCTCGACTGGTATCCGCTGGTGGGCAGTGGCATCACAGCGCTCGCCCAGCCGACCGAGGCGATTGGTGCCAGCGCGTTCGACTGCCTGCTCAAGCGTTTGCGTGGCGATACAGCCCCCACGCGTACCCTGGATTTTTTGCCCCAACTGATCATCCGAGGCTCCACCCAACTCCCTGTGGGAGGGGGCTTGCCCCCGATTGCGGTATATCCGTCAGCTTAGCTGTAGCTGACCCAACGCTATCGGGGGCAAGCCCCCTCCCACATTTTGTTCTGCGCATAAAAATGAAACCGGTTTCAGAGGTAAACAACAATGCATGAATATCCCGTCTCCATCAGCCTTTCCAGTTACGGCGCCGATCTGGTCCGCCAGCAGGGCCAATTGAGTTTTGTCGCGCTGCTGCACGCCGCCGGTGCCCGGCGCATCGAATGGCGTGAAGAACTGCTGACCACCGAACCGCCTGGCACCCTGGCCCAGGCCGCCGCCGAGCAAGGCCTGGAGTCGGTATTTTCCTCGCCCCTGGAACTCTGGGTTGCCGGCCGAGCCCAGCCCAATGCAGACTTGGCCGCGACCCTGGACCGCGCCCAGGCCTTCGGCTCGCGCTGGCTGAAAGTGTCCCTGGGTTACTTCACCGACACCAACGACCTCGAAAGCCTGCACGCCCTGCTCAATCGCCACGCGGTCAAGCTGCTGGTAGAAAATGACCAGACCCTGCACGGTGGGCGGATCGAGCCGATGCAACGGTTTTTCACCGAGGTCGACCGCCTGGGCCTGCCGGTCAGGATGACCTTCGACATCGGCAACTGGCAATGGCAGGACCAATCCGCGCTCACCGCCGCGCGCCTGCTGGGCCGGCACGTGGACTACTTGCACTGCAAGGCCGTGGCCCGTCGCCCGGACGGCAAGCTGGTAGCCCAGCCGCCTGGCGCGACCGACCTGCATCTGTGGGAACAACTGCTCACGCACATGACCCAAGGTATTACCCGGGCGGTGGAATTTCCGCTGCAGGGCGACGACCTGATCCAGGTCACCGCGCAACAGGTCGCCACCCTCGCCCGCCTTGGCCAACCCCGCGTGGAGAATGCCCATGTCTGAGATCGATATCCTGTCGTTTGGCGAGACCATGGCGATGTTCGTCGCCGAGCAGACCGGCGACCTGGCCCAGGTCGGCCAGTTTCACAAGCGCATTGCCGGGGCCGACAGCAATGTCGCGATTGGCCTGTCGCGCCTGGGTTTCAATGTCGCGTGGTTGAGCCGGGTGGGTAACGACTCCCTCGGGCGCTTCGTGGTCGATACCCTGGTCAACGAAGGCCTGGACTGCAGCCACGTGGCCATCGACCCGCTGCACCCCACCGGTTTTCAGCTCAAGTCCCGCGAAGAAGCTGGCGCCGATCCTCAGGTGGAGTACTTCCGCAAAGGTTCGGCGGCCAGCCATCTGTCGATTGCGGCCATCAGCCCGGCCCTGTTGCAAGCCCGCCACCTGCATGCCACCGGGATTGTGCCGGCGTTGTCCGAGGCCACCCGCGAATTGTCCGTGGAGTTGATGACACAGATGCGCAAGGCCGGGCGCAGCGTGTCCTTCGACCCGAACCTGCGCCCCTCGCTGTGGGCCAGCCAGGCGCAGATGATCCGCGAAATCAACGCCCTGGCCGGCCTGGCTGACTGGGTATTGCCCGGCCTGGGCGAAGGCCAGCTGCTCACCGGCTTCGATGACCCGGCGGATATTGCCGCGTTCTACCTCGACCAGGGCGCCGAAGCGGTGGCAATCAAACTCGGGCCCGATGGCGCGTATTACCGCACCCAGATGGACCAGGGCTTTGTCGCCGCCGTGCGCGTGGACAAGGTGGTCGACACCGTGGGCGCCGGCGATGGTTTTGCCGTGGGCATGATCAGCGCCCTGCTGGAAAACGCCAGCTTTCCCGAGGCGGTACAACGCGGCAACTGGATCGGCAGCCGCGCCGTGCAGAGCCGCGGCGACATGGAAGGGCTGCCCACCCGCGCCGAATTACCCAGCCGATCCGTTGCTTGACCCATTACCCACTCTCCCTGTTGCCACAACTACAACAAGCTCAGGAGCAACCTTATGGAAACCGTGAAACTCGCCACCCGCCGTTGGTGGTACATCATGCCCATCGTGTTTATCACCTACAGCCTGGCCTACCTGGACCGCGCCAACTACGGCTTCGCCGCCGCCTCGGGGATGGCCGAAGACCTGATGATCACCCCGGGCATGTCGTCCCTGCTCGGCGCGCTGTTTTTCCTTGGCTACTTTTTCTTCCAGGTGCCGGGGGCGATCTACGCGCAGAAGCGCAGCGTCAAAAAGCTGATTTTCGTCAGCCTGATCCTGTGGGGCGGCCTGGCTACCCTGACCGGGGTGGTCTCCAACGCCTACATGCTGATCGTCATCCGCTTCATGCTCGGGGTGGTCGAGGCGGCGGTGATGCCGGCGATGCTGGTGTACCTGTGCCACTGGTTCACCCGTGCGGAACGCTCGCGGGCCAACACCTTCCTGATCCTCGGCAACCCGGTGACCATGCTGTGGATGTCGGTGGTCTCGGGCTATCTGGTGCAGCATTTCAGCTGGCGCTGGATGTTTATCATCGAGGGCCTGCCGGCGGTGTTATGGGCATTTATCTGGTGGAAGCTGGCCGACGAGCGTCCCAAGGACGCCAAGTGGCTGAGCGACACGGAAAAGCACAGCCTGGAAACTGCCCTGGCCGCCGAGCAAGTCGGGATCAAGGCGGTGAAGAACTACGCCGAGGCCTTTCGCTCGCCGAAGGTGATCATCCTGGCGCTGCAGTTCTTCTGCTGGAGCATTGGCGTGTACGGCTTCGTGTTGTGGCTGCCGTCGATCCTCAAGGCCGGCCTGAAGATGGACATGGTCGAAGCCGGCTGGCTGTCAGCCCTGCCTTACCTCGCAGCGGTGATCGGCATGTTGGTGGTGTCCTGGGGTTCGGACAAGCTGCAAAAGCGTAAACGCTTCGTCTGGCCGCCGCTGTTGGTTGCCTCCATCGCGTTCTATGCCTCCTACGCGCTCGGGGCTGAACACTTCTGGTGGTCCTACACCCTGCTGGTGATCGCCGGGGCGTGCATGTACGCGCCTTATGGTCCGTTCTTCGCCATCGTTCCGGAAATCCTTCCGGCCAACGTCGCCGGCGGCGCCATGGCGCTGATCAACAGCATGGGCGCACTGGGCTCGTTCGGCGGTTCGTACCTGGTGGGTTACCTCAATAGCAGCACCGGTTCGCCGGGCGCTTCGTACCTGTTGATGAGCGGTGCGTTGATGCTGTCGGTGGTGCTGACGATTTTCCTCAAGCCCGGCGCCAGCGACCGCGTACGCGAGCCCGTGGCTACCCTCGAAATGAAGGCCAATTCCTGATGAAAAAATCCGTGATTTTATACAAGAAACTCTCCGCGCCGCTGATGGCCCGCCTGCATGAGCAGGCCGACGTGACCCTGATCGATTCACTGGACGAGGCTGGCCTGGCCCAACTGCGCAGCGCCCTGCCCAACGCCGACGGGCTGTTGGGCGCCAGCCTGCGCCTGGATGCCGGGCTGCTTGATCTGGCGCCGAAGCTTGCGGCAGTGGCGAGCGTTTCCGTGGGGGTGGACAACTACGACATCGACTACCTCACCCAGCGCGGCATCTTGCTCAGCAACACCCCGGATGTGCTCACCGAAACCACCGCCGACACCGGCTTTGCGCTGATCCTGGCGACTGCCCGACGCGTGGTGGAACTGGCCGACATGGTGCGCGCCGGCCAATGGAACAAGAACATCGGCCCGGCACACTTCGGCAGCGATGTACACGGCAAGACTCTGGGCATCATCGGCATGGGTCGAATCGGCGAAGCCTTGGCCCAGCGTGGGCATTTTGGCTTCGGCATGCCGGTGATCTACCACAGCCATTCGCCCAAGCCTGCGGTAGAGGCGCGTTTTGGCGCGCAGTACCGCAGCTTGCCGGAACTGCTCAAAGAGGCCGATTTTGTCTGCCTGACCTTGCCGCTGACGGCTGAAACCGAGAAGCTGATTGGCGCTGAAGAGTTCGCGTTGATGGGGCCGGAGACGATCTTTATCAACATTTCCCGGGGCAAGGTGGTGGACGAAGCGGCGCTGGTCGAAGCCTTGCAACAGCGCACCATTCGCGCGGCCGGGTTGGATGTGTTCGAGAAAGAACCGCTCGACCACGCATCGCCGCTGCTGCGGTTGAACAATGTGGTGGCGACGCCGCACATAGGCTCGGCGACCCATGAGACACGCGAGGCGATGGCCAAATGTGCGGTGGATAATCTGCTGCAGGCGTTATCCGGCGAGCGGCCGCAGAACCTGGTGAACCCAGGCGCCTGGAAATAAGGGGCGAGCCCTATCACTGTAGGAGCGAGCTTGCTCGCGAAAAACGTCTAGGCAACACGTTCATTCTGAATGAACGCGGGGCCCCTGAGTTCTTCGCGAGCAAGCTCGCTCCTACAATGGCATCAGGGCAAGCCCCCTCCCACTTTTTGCCTGCATTTCAAATGGTCAGATAACGAACTTGGCCACCATTCCATTCAAATCCACCGCCAACCGCGACAGCTCATGGCTGGCCGCGCTGGTCTGGTTGGCGCCCGCTGCCGACTGCGTCGCCAGGTCACGGATGTTCACCAGATTGCGGTCCACTTCGCGCGACACCTGAGCCTGCTCTTCCGAGGCGCTGGCGATCACCAGGTTGCGTTCGTTGATCAGGCTGATCGACTGGGTGATCTGCTCCAGCGCAACGCCAGCGGCGCGGGCCAGTTCCAGGGTGTGTTGGGTGCGCTGGTTGCTCTGCTGCATGGATTGCACGGCTTCACCGGTGCCGTTCTGGATGCCGGCGACCATTTTCTCGATTTCCTGGGTGGACTGCGCGGTGCGATGGGCCAGCGCCCGCACTTCGTCGGCCACCACCGCGAAGCCACGCCCGGCTTCACCGGCACGCGCCGCTTCGATCGCGGCGTTGAGCGCCAACAGGTTGGTCTGCTCGGCAATCGCACGGATCACGTCCAGTACCTTACCGATGTCACGTCCTTGCGCTGCCAGCCCTTCGATCATCGCCGCCGTGTTCTGCACATCCTGGGTCATGGTCTGGATTGCCCCGACCGTCTCCACCACCCGGTCGCGCCCTTCCCGCGCCGCCTGGTTGGACTGGCCGGACGCTTCGGAGGTGGACACCGCATTGCGCGCCACCTCTTCCACGGCTGCAGTCATCTCATTGACCGCCGTGGCCGCCTGGTCGATTTCATTGTTCTGCTGTTGCAAGCCACGGGAGGCTTCTTCGGTGACTGCGCTCAGTTCTTCGGCAGCCGACCCAAGCTGCGTGGCCGAGCCTGCAATGTGCTGGATGGTCTGGCGCAGGTTGGCCTGCATGGTCGACAAGGCACTGATCAGGCGCGCCGGTTCGTCCTTGCCGTCGTCCTCGATGGTTGTCGTCAGGTTGCCGCCGGCGATGCTTTCAGCCGCTTGCACGGCCTTGCGCAACGGCGTGACGATGCTGCGGGTCAGCAGCCAGGCCAGCAACACCGTCAGCAACGCAGCGGCGACCGACACCACGATGACGCCGGTAATGGCGCCTTCGTAACTGTGCTCTGCCTGGGTATCGGCAGCCTTGGCGCCGGCGGCGTTGAGGGCGATCAGTTTGTTCAACTGCTCGCCCATCTGGTCGGTGCCTTCCTTGATACGGCTGTTGATCAGGGCGCGCATTTCATCGACCTTGTCTTGCCTGGACAGGGCAATCATGTCGGCCTGGGCTTTGACGTAGTTGTCCAAGGTAGTGGCGAATGCCTTATACAGCACCGCCTCCTCGGCATCTGCCGGCAACGCGGCGTAATGGGTCTGCGCGACCCTGACCTTGTCCACCAACACACCGATGCGGGCTTCAGCTTCCTGCAGGGCCGCCGGCTCACGGTTGACCAGCACGCGAAAGGACAGGATGCGCATGCGCAACACGTTTTCCGTCATATGCCCCAGGTACGTCACACTGGGCAGCTGATTGGTGCTCATGTCCAGCGAAGCCTGGCGCATCAGGGTCATGCGGTTGACCGCAAATACTCCCAAAATGACCACCAGGACTGCAATGAAGGCAAACCCGAGAAATGCGCGAGGGGCGATATTCAGATGACGCAGGGACATAAGGGGGCTCTCAGAAGTGATGTTCGCCAGCGGCCTGCCGCGAATCGATCCGTCAGCGCCAACGCGCTACCCAGACCTTGGCCACCCCCTGGTGTAATGGATAGGTGGGCCTATACGGGGTATCGGCTGATGTCGACGTTTTATGCAGGCGCTTTATAAATAATTTATTACACTTCTGACGACTGGCCGTTTCTGGCATCCTGCGCCTCCCTTTTCTGACCCGAGCCCTCATTTTGTCTGACGCTCAAGCCCCCCGCCCGCGCTATAAATCCGACCTGATCTACGGCCTGGAAGACCGTCCGCACTTCACGGCGGCGATATTTGCCGCCTTGCAGCATGTGCTGGCGAGCTTCGTCGGCATTATCACGCCGACCCTGATCGTCGGTGGCGTGCTTGGCCTGGAAAGCGAAGTGCCTTATCTGGTGAGCATGGCGCTGTTTGTCTCGGGGCTCGGCACCTTCGTGCAGGCACGTACCTTCGGCCCCATCGGCTCCGGGCTGTTATGCCTGCAAGGCACCAGTTTTTCCTTTATCAGCGTGATCCTGAGTGCCGGCTTCATGGTCAAGGCCCGCGGCGGCGGCACTGATGAGATTCTTTCGACGATCTTTGGCATCTGTTTTTTTGCAGCCTTCATCGAAGTGGTGCTCAGTCAGTTCATCGGCAAGCTGCGCAAGCTGATTACCCCGGTGGTCACCGGCACCATCATCACCTTGATGGGCTTGTCGCTGATCAAGGTCGCGGTGACCGACATGGCCGGCGGCTTTGGTGCGGGCGACTTGGGCGCCGCCAGTAACATGGGCCTGGCGGCGCTGGTGCTGCTGACCATCGTGGTGCTCAATCGCTTCGACAACCCGTTCCTGCGCCTGGGCTCGATCGTGATCGGCCTGACCCTGGGCTTTGTGGTGGCGTGGTGGCTGGGCCGGGTGGACATGACCGCCCTGCCCCAGGTGCCCTTGATCAGCGTGCCGGTGCCGTTCAAGTACGGGTTTTCGTTCGACTGGGTGGCGTTTATCCCGGTGGCGGTGATCTTCCTGATTTCGCCGCTGGAGGCCGCCGGGGATCTGACGGCCAACTCGATGATTTCCCAGCAGCCGGTCAAGGGCCCGCTGTACATCAAGCGCATCAAATCCGGCCTGTTGGCCGATGGGCTCAACTCGGCCATGGCGGCCACCTTCAACAGCCTGCCGATGGTAACGTTCGCCCAGAACAACGGCGTGATCCAACTGACCGGCGTCGCCAGCCGCTACGTGGCGTACTTCATCGCCGGCCTGCTGGTGCTGCTGGGTCTGTTCCCGATGATCGGCGCGGTGCTGCAATTGATGCCCAAGCCGGTGCTGGGCGGCGCGACCCTGATCATGTTCGGCACCGTGGCCGTGGCCGGCATCAAGATCCTCGCAGAAGCCGGGCTGCACCGACGCAATGTGCTGATCGTGGCGATTTCCCTAGGCATGGGCCTGGGCGTGGCCGCCGTGCCGGAAGTGCTGCGCGACCTGCCCAAGGCGCTGCACAACATTTTCGAATCACCGATCACCGTAGGGGCGTTCTGTGCAATCTTGCTGAACATTTTCCTGCCGGAAGAGTTCATAGAGCTGCAAGAAGACGAATTCGATCCGGAGTCCTCTACCCTCAAGGTCATGCAGGACCCGGACGTCACCAAACACTAGGAGCACCTTTATATGCGCAAGCTCATGGTTCTATCGCTGTTGCTACTGACCTTGAGCGCCTGCGCGCTGTTCCCCCATCGCGATCCGGTCAACATCAACGTGGTCGGCATCGAACCCCTGCAAAGCCAGGACCTGGAAGTACGCTTCGCCGTGAAGCTGCGGGTGCAGAACCCCAATGAAACGCCAATCGACTACAACGGCGTGGCCCTGGACCTGGAGGTCAACGGCCGCCCATTGGCCTCGGGCGTCAGCGACCAGGCCGGCAGCATCCCGCGATTCTCCGAAGCCGTGCTGATGGTGCCGGTCAGCGTTTCGGCGTTCACCGTATTGCGCCAGACTTTGGGCCTGAGCCAGACCCAGAGCTTGAATAACCTGCCCTATGTACTGCGCGGCAAACTGGCGGGTGGACTGTTCGGGACGATGCGCTTTGTCGAGCGGGGCACCTTGGATTTACCGAATACGGCGACCTGGTGAAGGGCATGCAACCGACACTCTTCACCAAACGCCTGATTCTGCGCCCGCTGGTGCTTGAAGATGCCGAGGCGATCCAGCAGCAATTTCCCCACTGGGAGGTGGTGCGCTACCTCAACGCGCAGGTGCCATGGCCTTATCCGGCGGATGGCGCACGCACCTATCTGCAACACGTGGCCCTGCCCGCCATGCTCCGGGGTGAGGAATGGCACTGGTCGATCCGTCTTAAAACCGCGCCTGAACAGTTGATTGGCAATGTCAGCCTGATGGATGAAGCGGACAACAATCGCGGATTCTGGCTGGGACCGCAGTGGCATCGGCAAGGGTTGATGCCCGAAGCCAGTGCCGCCGTGACCGACTATTGGTTTGGCGTGCTCCAGCGCCCCGTGTTACGGGTGCCCAAGGCTGCGCCGAACTTGGGGTCACGGCGGATTTCAGAGCGCACCGGCATGCGTTTGATCAAGACGGATGAGGGCGAATTTGTTGCAGGCACTTTCCCACGGGACATTTGGGAAATGACTCGTAAAGAGTGGTTGGAATCCAAATCTCTCAAACGATAAAGATCAAATGTGGGAGGGGGCTTGCTCCCGATAGCAGCCTGTCAGTCACTGGGGCAGGTGACTGAACCACCGCCATCGGGGGCAAGCCCCCTCCCACATTTTTAATCGCGTTTAGTCAGTGATATAGCGCACACCCGGCCTGGCGCGCTCATCGACCACCAATTCGAATATATCCGGCCGGGCATAATGCCCCACCACGTCATAGTCATACCTGGCCCGCACCAACTCATCGGTATCGATCCGCGCTGTCAGCAGGCCCGCCTCACCCACCAGCGGCCCGGCCAGAATGTCTCCCATCGGCCCGACAATCACGCTGCCTCCGGCAATCAACGGTCGATCCGCCGGCCAGTTGGCGACCTCCACGCCCAACGCCGCGGGCGATGCCTGTACCTGGCAGGCGCTCACCACAAAGCAACGCCCTTCATGAGCCACGTGGCGCATGCTTACTTGCCACATCTCGCGTTCATCCACGGTCGGCGCGCACCACACCTGTACACCCCTTGGCGTACATCGCGGTGCGCAGCAGCGGCATCATGTTTTCCCAGCACACCGCGCCGCCAATCCGCCCGACTGCGGTGTCGATCACCGGTAACGTCGAGCCGTCGCCCTTGCCCCAGATCAGCCGTTCGGTGCCGGTGGGCATCAGCTTGCGGTGCTTGGCCACAAGCCCGCCCATGGGCTCAAAATACAACACGGTGCAATACAAGGTGCTGCCACTGCGCTCGATCACACCGACTACCAGGCTGGCACCCGTGCGCGT
Source organism: Pseudomonas sp. R4-35-07 (assembly GCF_003852235.1). NCBI lineage: Bacteria > Pseudomonadati > Pseudomonadota > Gammaproteobacteria > Pseudomonadales > Pseudomonadaceae > Pseudomonas > Pseudomonas sp. R4-35-07. The sequence goes on along the minus strand of NZ_CP027732.1, from coordinate 2,407,809 downwards.
GGACAACCCGGCCAGCGCATCGGTCTCGGCGCCCGGCACATCAATGGCATTGGCAAAGTAGCGGGCGAAGGCTTCGCGCCCTTGCGGCAGGCGGTAACCCAATTGCGTGCCAAACCCTTCGCCTTTCGGATAGCCGCCCAACAAGGCCTCGGGCATCACCACCAGTTGCGCGCCGCTGCGCCGAATTTCGTCTTCATAGGCGAGTATCTGTTCGAGGGTTTCGGCCTTGCCGCCCGGCAACGAACCCATTTGTAAGGCAGCCACGGTAGAAACAGGCATCAGGGTCACTCCAAGTCAGTGGGGGGTTGCCCATTCTCCGGCCAAGCAGGATCATGAATAAAGCCCACCTCAGTGCTGAATGATATGAGCCAAATCAATATCGCCCAGGTCGACCTGAACCTGCTCAAAACCTTCGAAGCCCTGCACGACGAATCCAGCGCCAGCCGCGCGGCGTTGCGCCTGGGGGTTACGCAATCGGCCATCAGCGCCGGTTTGCGGCGTCTGCGCGAGTTGTACGGCGATCAGTTGTTTGTGCGGACCGGGCGTGGACTGGCGCCGACCGTGCGCGCCAACCAATTGAAACCGGTGATCAGCGAAGCGCTGGACCGTTGTCGGCAAAGCCTGGCGATGATCGATCCACAGAGCCCGAACTATCAGGGCCGTTCCGTGGTGCTGGGCCTGTCGGATGACTTTGAGATTGCCTATGGCCGTCGCCTGATGGACAGCGTCGCACAGCGTCTGCCGAAGCTGCGGGTGATCTTCCGCCAGACCCACAGCCAGATCGTCGCCGACGCCCTGCTCGACCGCAGCCTGGACCTGGCGATCACCGCCGGCGGGTTTGCCGAGCGGCGCCTGAGTCGGCAAGTGCTCGGGGAAGGTGACTATCGCTGCCTGGTGGATCCGGACAGCCTGGCGCCCGGCCAGCAACAGCTCGACCTGACGGAGTTCGTCGCGCGCGAACATGTGCTTGTGTCGTCGGGTGGGTTTATCGGCATTACCGATGAAGGCTTGGCGGCGCACGGCTTGAGCCGCCAGGTGTGCGCGTCCACCAGCCACTTTGCCGCCTTGGCGTTTCTGCTCAAGGGCAGCGCGGCGGTGGCGACGATCCCTGGGCATGCCGCTGAGGCCATCGCCCGCCTGACCAGCTTGCGCGTACTGCCCTGCCCACTGGCATTGCCCCGTTATCCGGTCGAGCTGGGCTGGCGCACCCAGGCCCAGCTCGACCCCTTGCTGTTGAAGGTTCGCGAGGCGATCGAGGCGTGCTTTATTTAGCCGCCGCCATCAGCTTGTTGACTTCGCTGCGCACCATATTGGAAAACTCCGGCGGCGACATGCCATCCAGTTCCGCACGCACCCACTCAGCCCATTTGCCCTTGCGCTTGGCGCGCTCGCCGAACAAGCGCGCGGCTTCGCCCTTGGCCTTGCCCAGGTTGGTTTGCCACAGGTCGTAGAGACGGGACTTTTCATCTTCCAGCTCGGCGCGTTCGGCGAGGGTCTTGTTGGCGAGATTGAAGCTCATGTTGATTACCTGCTGCACAAATAGGTGACATCTTACACTGTAGGTCGAAAAGACCCGATTTCGATTTTGCCGCAAATGGGCAGCCCGCAAAATAACTGCAACTTTTGCCAGCGCCCGATACTCCATTGTTCACTGTCACCTACACTTGCAAGGAGTCACACATGGCCCGCAAAACCGCCGCTCAATCCGTCGAAGATCAAATCAAGGATCAAGCCTTCAGCGAACTGACTTCGCTGATTGAAGAATCCGACAAACTGCTCAAGAGCAGTGCATCACTGGTGGGTGAGGAAGGCGAAACCCTGCGCGAGCAGGTCGCCATCAAACTCAAGCAAGCCCTGGACTCAGTGTCCAACGTCCGTGAGCGCAGCAAGCCGGTAGTCGATGCCACCGAGACTTATATCGGTGGTCACCCCTGGCAGACCGTGGCGATTTCCGCAGGCTTTGGCCTGGTGGTAGGCCTGCTGCTCGGTCGCCGTCACTGATAAGTAGGGGCTGCGCCCAGGGCGCAGCCCCTTCAAATCGCAGCCAACGCTTGCAACTGCTGCAGGTCCTGTACCTCAAGTTCAATCCCCGTTTCCTGCGACTTTGCCCGTGCGCGATGCCGCCGATCGCCCGGCAAGCGCCGCAACCCCGCCGCATGCATCTGCCGCACCAGTTCCTGGCTGCGCACAGCAAAGCTTTGCCCGGCGGTCTTGCTCGGGTCGATCACGATCAGCAGCTGGCCTGTCCACGGTGTACGCGCCCCCGGATGATCAGCCCAACTGAATTCGAACGAAAAATGACCGCCCGTTAACGCGGCCGCCAGCAACTCGACCATCATCGACAGCGCCGAGCCCTTGTGCCCGCCAAACGGCAACAGCGCGCCGCCTTCCAGAATGGCTTTAGGGTCCTGAGTTGGCTGGCCCAGGCTGTCCACGCCCATGCCCGGAGGCAAGCGTTCGCCCTTGCGCGCAGCGATCTGCACGTCGCCATGGGCGATGGCGCTGGTGGCCAGGTCGAACACGATCGGCGGGCCGTCGGCGCGCGGCGCGGCAAAGGCAATGGGGTTGGTGCCGAACAACGGGCGGTCGGCACCGTGGGGCACCACGCAGGTCATGCTGTTGACCACGCTCAAGGCCACCAGGCCCTCGTCGGCAAAAGGCTCAACGTCCGGCCACAGCGCGGCGAAATGGTGGGAGTTGTGGATCGCCAGCAACGCGATCCCGGCGCTGCGGGCCTTGGCCACCAGCAATGGCCGAGCGGCAGCCAGGGCGGGTTGGGCAAACCCATTGCAGGCGTCTACCCGCACGAAACCGCTGGCGACGTCCGTCACCACCGGCAGCGCCTGGCCGTTCACCCAACCGCTGGCGAGCGTGCTGAGGTAGCCGGGCATGCGAAAGATGCCGTGACTATGAGCGCCGTCGCGCTCGGCGCTGGCGCAATTGTTCGCCAGAATCGCCGCGACCTCGGGCGAAGTGCCGTGCTTTACAAACACTGTTTGCAGCAAGGCCACCAGCTCAGTGAAACCGATGAACGCGCTGGCACGATCAACTACCGGGGACTGGGCAGACATCTGTAGCTCCGATTTTATAATTGGTAGAGGCAACAAGAATCCAGACCGCCGATTAAACAACGCTGCCCATGCCTGCTGTCAATGTGCACTTGAACGGTTTACCCAGTTATCTACCGCCACCGGCGCTCGCCCCGTCGCTAGTGTGGGCTTTGACCCTGACCTGATGGACAGCACGCCATGCCAACCCTGGATCCAGCTTATTTTTTTGAAGAGTTCCTGCGCCCCGTCAAACGCAATACCCCAACTGATCGCGAGCGTGAGCTGGGATTCACGGTGAAGGAACTCGATTGGCTGCACACGCTTTACTACGCCAACGATGCCGCTCGACGAGACACCAAGCTCAAAGACCCCATGCTGGCGGAAAGCTTGCAGATCAACCTCATCGGCGCCCCCAAGATCCCCCTGGCCGGCGCGTTTGTGCTGAGCCCGGCGCCAGACACCCATAAAGCAGTGCTGTACACGCCCTATGGCGGAATGGAGCTGTTCGACAGCCATGCTGCTCTGCTCACCGAAGTGCAGGAGCGCTTGAAACAGCCCAGCCAGCGCACGGAGCTGCTGCGGTTTCTGTCGATCAGCCAGCGTAATTCGTTACCGGCCGATGCGCCGTTGATGCTGATCAGCACGGTCATCCCTGGCGCGGTCATGGAACACCAGCAACAGGTGATCCTGGACAACCAGCACAGCAACGTCGAGGCGATGCTCGACCAATTGCGCCAATTGCCCAACCTGTACGACATGCTCGACACGCTGCTCGGCATTATGGCCCGCACCGCCTTTCCGGGCCTGAACCAAGGCGACACGCGGGTTAATTTCTTTAGCCAGGCCGGCACGGAATCGGACAGCCGCTGGGTCGCCTCCCTCCCCCTGCGCGAGGCGTTGCTGCAGTTTTATGCCAGGCAGGGTTGGCCTGCCGAGCAAACGCACCGTTACGTGAACCCGCGTCATGACACCAGCGCCTTTACCCAGGCGCAACAGGACCAGGACGTGCAGCGCTGGGACAATGTCGTCGCGCAAACCAGCGGCATCCTGTCGAAACTGCTGGGCAGTCTATTGCAAACCTACTGGAACGAAGACGCCGTCAGCGGTCAGTCTCGCCTGGCGTTTTTTGCCCGGGTCATCAGCGACAAATTCCGTGCGGACCTGCTGTTCAAGCACCAGAGTTCCATCCTTTCCACCGAGCAAAGCCTTGCGCTGCGGGCGCTGCTGCTACCGACCCGGGCGGTGCGCGTCGCCTCGGCCCGCCCAATGCGCATAGAGAAAGTGCGTGTTCACGCGCTCTATCAACATCAGGTTGAACTGGCCAGCACCCTGATGATCAGCAACGCCGACGCTTACCTGTATACCCAGACCCGTGGCCTGCAGGTGCTGAAGGACCTGGACGACCTCCACGCCACCCTGCTGGCGATGCTCAAGGCTCGCGGCCATGAAGATGAGTTGCTCAACTTTCTATCCGTGGATGAACAGAATGTATTTATCGGCATGGATCAGATACAGGTCACCGGCCTGCCTGTGGCCGACGACCTGTTTCAGGAAATGGTCGAGGACATTATCATCAAACAATTCGACAACATGGAGCATGCGCTGAGGCTTTTCCGACGCAGCGGCGGCACCATCGACCTGGGAGCGCGGCTCGACAGCGCCCTGGATATCCGGTTTATGCTTGACAGCCGTTTGCTCGCGTTATCGGCCGATGGGCGCTGGAGCATGCACCCCGTCACTGGCGGCGACGGCGGCCCCACCACCGTCAAGGCGCAACAGACCAGGCAACATTTACAGCGGCTGGAGGCCGTGCAGACGGCGCTCGCACTCAGGCTCAGCAAGCATCCGACCCTGCACAGCCTGGCGGCGCAGGCGCTGGACGCGCAGTTCAAGAGCAACCATCTGGAAGTGCAAGCCGAAGGAGTGTTCATCAATACCTACGCCACGTCGCCTCAAGCGCGTGAACGGCGTACACCCCTGACCTCGGCAAGTATGGTCGAACACCTGATCGCACGCCTGGCCAGGCAAACGCAAGCACTGTCGCCATCGCCCCTGGCGGGGTTTTACGGCAAGCGCGTTGCGGGCGCCGCTGACAAGCTGAACAGCCTGACGGTGCCCCTCTTCAATCAAATGATCGAGCGGGTCCTCACGACCTTTGCGCAACATGATCTGCCTGCACTGCCCGGCGTGTTCCTGGACAATGAGCGGCCCCCCCTGAGCCGTGGCCTGCTGCAGGGGCTGAGCGGTGAAATGCAACTGCGCCAGTTGGAAAAAAACCTCCCGGCCCCCGCACTGGCACTGCTGGACAGCGTACTCACGGGCGACAGCATGACGCGCCTGAAGCGCCACGGCCTCAACGGTTTCATCCCGGACGCCTTCGGCCTGAGCCTCTACGTCGGCGCCAATACCGCGCCCGCGCCCCTGGCAAGCTGCTTTGTCTTGAGCGAACGGGGCGGACTCGACCCGGTCCATTCCGGCATTGCTGTGCTGTGGTCGCCCCGCGATGGCTATGAGGCCTTTGCCTCGATCGCCACTCTGCTCAATGCCCTGACGCAACGCCTGGCCGATCCCACGCTAAGGCTGCTGTTGTTGGAAAACTTGCCCATCTCCCTGCGCAAGCCCCATCAAACCTACAGGCTCGGCCCCCTGCAACGTATCGATGACCACCTGCTGAACAACCGCCTGGGCAGTTACAACCAACTCATGCGTGCCGAAATCGAGCATGTGCTACTGATGAACTTGAACCCACAGGCGCTGCAGAACTGGCTGGACGCCCTGATGCGACGCGCGCCGCCATCGGGCCTGCATCGCGGCATCGCTGTCGCCCAAGCGATGCTCCACCAGCAAGGGCTGCCGGTGTGGCTGGGCTTGGCGCCCCCTCACGAACAGATCCTGCATGCCGAGCTGCTGGAACAATACCGCCTCAGCGCGCCGCAGCAGCGTGACTACCTTCACGGCATCATGCCGATGCGCGTGCAGGCGGCGCTGAGGCTTTACGACCTGCTCACACTGCGTTTTCCGGGCCAGGTGGTGAATCCGGACAATGTGCTGATCACCCTGCGCACCGACCTCAAGGGGCATACCCAGACCCTGACGGACTTTGCCATGCGCCACTGGCCCGAGCTGCGCGCCGAAGACATCCGCCCCTCTTCGCGTACCGCCCAACCACTGCCGCCTGCGCTGGACGGCAGCGCCGTGGTGCAACTGGTGCGCCAATTGGACCTCAACGGGTTGTATCAGGCGCACCTGACCGCCCATCTGGGCGGCCAGAGCAATGACGCCCTCAAGCGCCGTGATCTGTTCTGTCGGCAGTTGCCGTGGCAAATGCTGCAGTACGCCCATCAACAGAGGCTCGATGAACAGCTGTCGGCCGCGGCGTGGAGCGTGGTCCAGCAGGTCTTCGACATGCCCGATGCCCTGGCCCGCGCCATGATTGACGGGGTGACGGCGGTCGTACGCCCCCTCGAGCTGATCGCTACAGCGGGCGCCACCGCAGCCAACGTCCTGGGCTGCTACCTGATCGGTCCCAAGGCTGGCGCTACTGGCCCCACGCTGCTGTATGCGCCCTACAGCCCCAGGCATCTGCTCAAGGAGTACCCCAGCGAATCGGCCCTGCTCACTGAATTCACCAGCCCAGGGGCGTTGCAGGACTGGCTGGTCAGTCGTCTGCAAGCCCCTCATCAGGCGACCTATCGCAACCTGCTGGGCCAGCAAACGCTTCGCGATTTATCGGACATTCGTCTCGGCTACACGCCCATCTCCGGCAACCTGCTGACACGCCTGTTCGCCGACAACCTCACTCAGTTGTCCCAGATGCTTGCCTGCCAATTCAGCCGGGGCGCCGAGGCGCAGTGGGAGGTGGTCAAGAACCTGCTGAGCGAGGGCATCCCCAACGCTCTCCAATTCATAGCCGGCAAATTGGCGTATCCACTGGTGGTATGGCGCAGCTTCGAGCTGTTCAAGGGCTCGGCCGAAGACCTGCAGCAACACCGCTGGCAACACGCGCTAAAAACGTTTATTGCTGGCGTTGCCGAAATGGCCACCTTGCGCAAGAAACTGGACGGGCTGTTGCCCGACACGGCGACGCCCCCGCCCTCCACCACCGTGGAAGAATGGCTTGCCACCCCTGCGCCACCGGCAATGACCCTGGCCACCCTGGATATGACCGCGCCTCTGCGTACCCGCCTGCGCGTGTACGAAGACACGCGGGTCAATCTTGAGGACTTGAAACAGAGCCCTTTGACCCACGTTTACGAGGATGAGGCCAAAAACCGCCATTTCATTCCGGTGGCCGGCAAGGTCTATCCAGTGAAGAAAGCCGGTCAGCACTGGCGCATGAGCGTGGGCGACCAGCACGGCCCCTACGTGCAGCGCAATGCCCGTGGCGAATGGGTGCTGGACCTAAACCTGCACCACCCGCTTTACGGCAAGACCCTCTCCAAATATATCCACAGGTCATACACCCGCGCGGCCGAGCGCCAATCCATCAATATCGAGGCAGTGGGCATGACGGCTATTGCCGCGCTGTCCAGTTGGAAGGCGCAGTGCATCAACGAAGCACTTAACGTGGCGACGTACTACGCGGTGACGTGCAAACGCAACCTCGTACATTTTGGAGCCCTGCGCGATCCCAACAGCCGCCTCGGGCGTTTTTTCACGGAAATGTTCGGCGTCTTCGCGCTTTCGGCCGAGCAGGTGCGAAGAATCGAAACCAGGGTCGACGAGGTACTCAACGAATTGGTCAACCCCACACTGATCAACCCCGACTCGATGCGGTTCGTCAGCGGTACCCACCACCCTGGCGAAATCGATACCTTTGCCTTTGTACTGCCAGATGACGCGGACAAGAAAATCTACCTGCTGGATCGGTTCTTCGATCCCAAAATGGACGCCTATCAAAATCGATTGACTCTGCCGTTCGACATTTCGGCCCATGCGCGGGCGACCGTGTTGATCCACGAGATAACGCACCTGAGATCCTTGACCGAAGACTTGGTTTACCTCGACAGCATGCGGCCGTTCCCGGACCTGATCAATGTGCAGATCCAGGGCGGCGCTCTGATGAAGACCGACCTGACCCAACTGCGTGAAACCGCCCTGTCGGTCATGACGCCGGCCATGCGGTTGTTCAAGACCCTGGACGAGTTCACCCAGCAATGGAACGACTTTGACAGCGAAGAGGGTACTGGCCCCCTCAAGGACAAGGTCTTGAAAACCACCGGTGCCCGAACCCTGGCCGATGCCCGGTCCATCTTCATGAGCGACGCCAACAAGCGCATCGACACGATCCTGACCAACGCCGACTCGGTCGCCTACCTGATCAGCCATCTGGGCCGGGAGTTGGATCCGGGGGCCTGACAAGCCACCACCCCCGACCCGAGCGCAATGCGCTTCAGAGAGATTCATTCTCATTGATGCGCATTTGCCACGATGGCGGTTCTCGCGGTCCTGCCTGGGAGGTTAGAATGGCCCAAATCAGGATGCGTAAATGACCGACAAGCCGATTTCAGAAGCCGAGTATGACGCCATCACCGACGCCGCCGCGCATTGGTGCATGCGCATGCATGCGGGCGACTGCACGGCGGCGGAGCGTCAAGCCTTTACCCAATGGCACGATGCGCACCCGCTGCATGCTTTCGAATACGCCGCCATGCTGGAAATCTGGGAAGTGGCCGACCACCTGCCCCGCAGCCCGGCGCCGCCCCTGGTGCTACCGTTCAAGCCACGTTCGCGCTGGCGCACCTACGCGGTCGCAGCCGCGATTTGCCTCGCCGCGCTACCCCTGGCCGCGTTCACTGGCTGGGAAGCCGGCTGGTTGCCCAGTTCCTATAAGCGTTTCGAAGCGGTCAACGGTTTGCGCAACATTACCCTCGGCGATGGCAGCCAGGTGGAGTTGAACCTGGGCACTGAACTGGTCTACAGCCAATACAAGGACCAGCGGCGCGTTACGCTGAAAAAGGGTGAAGCGTTTTTCAAGGTCAGCCATGACAGCGCCCACCCCTTCATCGTGCGCGCAGGGGAAGGCCAGGTGCGGGTGACCGGGACTCAGTTCAACGTCTGGAAATACGAAGACAAGGTCCGGGTGATGCTGCTCGAAGGCTCCGTACAGATCTCCAGTGACAACCTGCACCCCGGCGTGCAACTGAGCCCTGGCATGCAGGCCAGCTATCATCAGGGCGACACCACGCCCGAGGTTCAGGCCTTCAACTCCAATGACAGCGCGCTGGCGTGGCGCACGGGCAAGCTGGTGCTCGATAACCTGGCCCTGGCCGACGCCCTGCCGCTGATCAACCGCTACCTGGACAAACCCGCGATGCTGGCGGACGCGGGCACCGGGACCATTCGCATTGGCGGTATCTATAACCTCAGTGAGGTCAACAACCTCATCCCTTCCCTGCCCAAGGTGCTGCCGGTCTACCTGACCCAGAACCAGGATGGCAACCCTGTACTCAACTCCATTCCGCGTAAAACGCCCAAAGGCTGAGCCTGCGGCCACCTGTCCATTTTTGAAACACCCAACTGCGCTGAATCGCCCAGTGGCTGCGGATTCATGGTTTTGTCATGGGCACTGTTTCATCAGTGATACAACTGGCGCGAGCGGCGGAGCATATCGCGCCGCAGGGCGACTGTCTCACGCGTGAAACACCCTAGCCGATCAATCCTCCAGCGCAACTCGCAACACACTGAATCCTGAAGAAAAATAAAAAGCGGCACGCCTTCTGCTCTTTCCCTGACAGCGCTGTTTAGGGTCAGCGTGAATAACAAGGACTGCCGCCGTGAACGCACTCACTCATGCCTCGATAAACGCACTGCTGATCAGTTGCGTGCTCAGCGCTGGCATCAGCCTGCCGAGCCAGGCGGGTGATGGCGTGATCGTGACAGGGCGCACCGTGCAAGGTCATATGTACGGGCGCACCTCGCTTCCCGACCCCTACCCCAGCACCGCCAACGCCAACCCCAGCAAAGAAGTGAACAGCGCCATTTCCGGCGAACTCAGCGATGTGGACATCGACGGTATTCGCAGCGGTTCGAGCCTTGCGCGTTCCCTCCAGCCCAGCGGTAATCAGGCGGGCTTGAGCGCCACGCAAAACGGCATGTCGACCCTGGGCACCGGCGCAGCCGCCGGCCACGGCGCGGGCAGCGGCATGGGTGGGCAGATCAGTGATTCGATCCAGCGCGGCATGACCCCCTTGAATAACCTCGGCAGCATGATGGGGGGCAAGTGATGAAGCGCCTCGTGCTGATGGTGGCGCTGCTGGGCAGCGCGTCGACGATGGCCGACAACACCGCCGTGATCCAAGGCAGCGGTAACCAGTACGAAGGCGTGCTGTCGATCAACCAGGCGGCCGGTAACCAGCAACAGATGTCCAACAGCCGCGCCATTGTCCTCGGCGGCCAGGCCACCAACCTCAACATCCAGAAACTCGACGGCAACGTCGACCCGTCCTTGAACGCCAAGGCGGCGATCCTGGGCACCTCTTTCAGCAACGGCAACGGCGTGCTGGGCATCAACCAGTCGGCCGGGGCCAATAACCAATCGATCAATGCCGTGCGGATCAGTCTCAATCCTGGCCCGCAAAGCATCGATGACAGCGTCCTGTTGCAACAGAACACGACGCAGTTGACCGACTCAGGGCTCACCCCCACCACTGGCAGCCGCCAGGTCGTGACCAGCGACCAGGCCTTCACCGGCAGCCGAGGAGTGATTCAGGTGAACCAGAGTGCCGGGGTGGGGAACCGAGTGGCTAACACCCTGGGTATCACTATCAAGTGAACGCTTGGTAGCACTGGCTGGACCGTACCAACACTTAACCCAACTAATTAGAAGCAAGGAGAAACACCATGAAACCTCAAATGGCTCTGAAACCATTGGTTTTCGCTCTCGCCGCGCTCATGGCTGCCGCCGCTCAAGCAGGGGGTGGCTGGCATCCGGCGCCTCAACCTAGCGGTACTGTTGCCGCTGTGGTCACTGATGTGCAAAAAAGCCAGCACAACAAATTCGACGACACCAACACCGAAAACAACGCCTCTGCCGACGGTTCGGTCACCGGCAACAGCGGTAACGTGGGCGTGAACGTGCAGTCGGGTTCCGGCAACCAGGCTGACAACGCCGGTGCCATCTCCAGTGCCAAAGGCGACTTTGCCACGGTGTTCGCGGTGATCGATGTGGATCAAGGCAGCAGCAACAACAATTTCGTCAACAAAGGCACGCAAAACAACGCTTCACTGGACAGCTCGGTGAACGGCAACTCCGGTAACGTGGGTTACAACGGCCAGGCCGGGCAAGGCAACCAGGGTAAAAACAACCTGGCGATCACCACCGCTGACGGCAAGAACATCGCAGCGGCTTCCAACACCGAGCAGAACTCGCTCAACAACAGCTACCTCAATAGCGCCACCAGCAGTCATGGCTATGGCAAACCGCAATACGTGTCCAACAATGCCAGCCTCGACAATTCGGTTAACCGCAACTCCGGCAACGTGGGTGTGAACCTGCAATCCGGCGCCGGCAACCAAGGCAGCAACAGCCTGTCGATCGGCCAAGGTTGCAGCGTCTGCGCCAGTGGCGTGCGCTTCTGATCCAACGGGGCCTTGGCAACAAGGCCCCTTTTTATTCCAGTGTCCAACAGGTCATTCGATCATGCGCCTCGCGACCCTCACCCTCCTGATGTTACTCACCGGCCCCGCGTGGGCAGGCACCATGGCGATCTCCGCCATGCCTGGCGGTGCGGTGATTTTCAAGAAGGTCGAGAGCATCCGTGAACGCCGGTTCGCCAACCTGGTGGAACAGAAAACCGATTTCAGCTGCGGTGCCGCGGCACTCGCCACCATCCTGCGCCAGGCCTATTGGCTGGACGTCGACGAAGATCACCTCATCAAAGGCATGCTGCTCACTGCCGATCAGGACCTGGTGCGTACCCAGGGTTTTTCCATGCTGGACATGAAGCGCTACCTCGAAAGCATCGGCATGCGTGCCCGGGGCTACAAGATCGCGCCAGACACCCTGATAACCGTGAAAATCCCGGTGGTGGTGTTGCTGGAAATTCGTGGCTACAAGCACTTCGTGGTGATGCAGCGGGCCGATAAGGACTGGGTGTATATCGGCGACCCGGTGCTGGGCCATAAGCGCTATTCGCGGGATGACTTCGTCAAGGGTTGGAATGGCATCGTGTTCGCCGTATTGGGCGAAGGCTACGACAAGACCAACGTGTTGCTCGACCCGCCTGCGCCGCTGACCGCCAAGAACCAGTTGAACGAGTTCCGGCCCGTAGGCGACGCCGAGCTGATGGATTTCGGTTTTATCCAGAGCGACTTCTTCTAGAAGCGCAATAAGGAGCAGGACGCTCCAGGAGCAAAAGATGAACACTTCCCGTTGGCTGACGGTTTTGTGTCTGGCAGCCTCGATGCCCGCTTATGCTTCATCGGGTTTCAAACCGATCGAACTCAAGGATTCGGAAATGGCCGAGCTGCGCGGCCGCTATGTGATGCCGGGGCGAATCATCAGCTTTGGCATTGTCATGAGCAGCACCTGGACCAATGCGGTGGGCGACAGCATCACCGGCAAGGCCAGCCTGCAGCTCGACAAGGCCACCATCACCCCGCAGTTCTACGTACAAACCACCGGCGCGGCGGGGGCTGGGAGCAACCAGGACATCGGCGCCGGCAATGTGGTCGGCGGCGCGGGCCTTGGCAGTGGCCAGGGTGTGATCCAGAGCGTGCGCACCGCTGGCGATGGCAACACCGCCCACAACACGGTGGGCATCAACGTCACCCAGGACGGCTTTGCCCCTGCCAATATTGTGCAGTCCGGGCAGGTATTGGTGGCCGGCGGCACCGTCAGCGGCGACAGCCCGGCAGGTCATGTCAGCGTGTCGGCCAACCATGGCGGCTTGCAGATGGCGATCCAGGCCAACCACAACCAAGGCAACAGCCTGCAGCAGATCGGCGGCGGGAATGTGCTGCAAGGGACGGTTCTGACCGGCAATAGCAACTTCGTCAACAACATGACCCAACTCAACGTCGTGATGAACAATAACGGTTTGAACAACGGCGCGTTGAACTGCAACCTGGATCAACTCAAAGGCCTACGCACGCTCGGTTATTGAACTACGCTGACCCTCGACACTTACGCATCAAAAAGGACGGCTTATTTCATGCATCGATCGATATCGCTCCGCGCGGTGATCTGTTTAAGTACGCTCTTGCCCGCCTCCGTGCTGTATGCCGCACCGGATGCCGATATCGAAACCCTCAAGCGGGAACTCCTGGAACTCAAGCAACGCTACGACGTGCAGCAAAAGGCCCTGGCCGTGCTGGAGCAACGCGTGCGCCAGGTGGAAGATCAACCGCAGACGCCTGCGCCCAGGCGCCTGGCCAAATCCCCCGCCGACTTCAAGAAGGGCGCTACCACCGTCGCTGGCACGGGCGCGGCTGCGGCATCGGGTGGTGCCGGCGGTGGCGGCAGCTCCTACGGCCAGTCACTCAAGGACGATTCCGCCCCCGCGCAAAGCGTGAGCAACCTCTACAATGAGGCCAGCGGCTTTTTCGGCAATGGCAAGTTCAGCCTCGAAACCGGTGTCACCTATGCCCGTTATGACGCCCGCCAGCTGACCCTCAACGGCTTCCTCGCGCTGGACTCGATCTTTCTCGGCAACATCAACCTGGACCGGATCAAATCCGACAGTTGGACCCTGGACCTGACCGGGCGCTACAACGTCGACAATCGCTGGCAGTTCGACCTGAACGTGCCGGTGGTCTACCGCGACTCGACCTATCAGTCCGGCGGCGCCGGCAACGATGCCACGGCCACCTCGGAAGGTTCCGTCACCCGCGACCCGACCATCGGCGACGTCAACTTCGGCGTGGCGTACAAATTCCTCGATGAAACCCCCACCTTGCCGGATGCGGTGGTATCGGTACGGGTGAAGGCGCCGACGGGTAAAGAGCCGTTTGGCATCAAACTGGTCAAGCAGCCCAACAACGACAACCTTTACTTGCCGGAAAGCCTGCCGACGGGCAACGGAGTCTGGTCGATCACGCCGGGCATTTCCCTGGTCAAAACCTTCGACCCTGCCGTGCTGTTCGGCTCGCTGTCGTACACCCACAACTTCGAAGACTCGTTCGATGACATCAGCAGTGAAGTCAATCAAAAGGTCGGCGGCAAAGTGCGCCTGGGTGACAGCTTCCAGCTCGGCGTCGGCGTAGCCTTTGCGCTTAACGAGAAGATGAGTATGTCGTTCTCGGTATCAGACTTGATACAGCGCAAAAGCAAACTCAAGCCCGACGGCGGCGACTGGCAGTCGGTGGTCTCCAGCGATGCCAACGCCGGCTACTTCAACGTGGGCATGACGATTGCCGCATCGGATAACCTGACCATCGTGCCGAACCTGGCGATCGGGATGACCGATGATGCGCCGGACTTTACCTTCAGCCTGAAATTCCCGTATTACTTCTGATTGAGGGGCGAACGCTGTTAAATGTTGATGGTGCAGGGTCAGTGACCTGCTGTGTCAACTGACATACCGCTATCGGGGGCAAGCCCCCTCCCACATTTTGATTCGGTTTCGTCAGCTATTTCATGGACAACCAATATTCCTTGTGGGAGGGGGCTTGCTCCCGATGGCGGCCTGACAGCCGACCAGGATGTTGGATCAAGGCGAGTACATATCCGTTGCTGCGGTAACGGCGGCTTAGGGTTCCGCCCTTACGGCGGCTCACTTTGGAAAAGCGCAAAAGTAAGCAAAACGCTCTTGCCCCACCACTCGGCACCTCGCCTAGGCTCGGTGTGCCCGGAATCCGACAGTGATTTGGGGGGCCGCCGCCACGCGCCATCCATGGCGCGGGGCGGCTAAACCGGCATCCCTGCCGGTTTACCCCCCAAATCACTATCGGATTACGGCCAGCGTGGTTTAACGGGGCGCCTAGATCAAAAGCAAGATCAAGAGCAACTCGCTTCGCATCGTGGTTACCGTAGGCTGCTACAAAGTTGTGTAGATACCTATGGCTATCGGGGGCAAGCCCCCTCCCACATTTTGATTCGGTTTCGTCAGCTATTTCATGGACAACCAATATTCCTTGTGGGAGGGGGCTTGCTCCCGATGGCGGTGTATCAGTAACAGACTGGCTGGCTGAAACAATGCCATCGGGGGCAAGCCCCTCCCACAACCGCCCTAGCGAATCTGGTGCTTATGCAGCAACCGGTAGAACGTCGGCCGCGAAATGCCCAGCACGCGGGCGGCGACGCTGAGGTTATCGCTGTGCCGATGGAGCACATCACACAACGCCTGACGTTCGGCGCGGTGTTTGTAATCTTCCAGTGTCGCCATCGGCAGTGAAGCCGCCTGCTCGCCTTGCAGTCCCAGATCCACCGCTTCGATCTGGCGCCCTTCGGCCAACACCAGGCCACGGCGCACGCGGTTGGCCAACTCACGTACATTGCCTGGCCACAGGTGCTGCCCCATCGCCACCAATGCACCTTCGCTGAAGCTGCGCGGGCGGCGGCCGGTTTCCTGGCTATAGAAGCGCGAAAAGTGATTGGCCAGCATCGCCACGTCACCATGGCGCTCACGCAAGGGGGCCGTGACCACTTGCAGGACGTTCAGGCGGTAATACAGGTCTTCGCGGAAAGTGCCCTTCTCGACAGCGGCCTCAAGGTCTACGTGGGTAGCCGCCAGCACCCGCACATCCACCGGGATAGGCTGGCTGCCGCCGACGCGCTCGATCTGTTTCTCCTGGAGAAACCGCAACAGGTTGGCTTGCAGTTCCATCGGCAGGTCGCCGATTTCATCGAGGAACAGTGTGCCACCGTGGGCGGCCTCGATGCGTCCGACCTTGCGCTGGTGCGCACCAGTGAACGCCCCCTTTTCATGGCCGAAGAGTTCGGATTGGATCAGGTGTTCCGGAATCGCCCCACAGTTGATCGCCACAAACGGCTTGGCGTGCCGCTGCGATTGCCGGTGCAGGGTTTTGGCCACCAGTTCCTTGCCGGTGCCGCTGTCGCCCCGAATCAGTACCGGGGATTCAGTGGGCGCCAACTTCGACAACAACTTGCGCAGTTCACGAATGGGCCGGCTGTCGCCCAGCAGCTCATGCCCAGGCCCACCCACCGGGGGGTTGCCTTTGCCGCGCAGACGCGCCATGCCGAAGGCGCGTCCCAGGGTGACCTGCACCCGCGACACGTCGAACGGCAAGGTGTGGAAGTCAAAGAACCATTCGCAGACGAAATCGCCGACGTTCTGCAGACGCAATACATCCTGGCTGAGTACCGCGATCCACTCGGTGCCGCTTCGGCCAATCAGTTCCTTGACCGCTTCGGGGCGTTCCAGATGACACGGCTGCAACCGCAGCAGACCGACATCGCAGGACCTATCCCCCACCGCTTCCAGGGCACAGCTGTCCACGTCCCATCCGACCGTGCGTAAGCCCGGTAGCAACCCATGGCAATCCGCACACGGGTCGACCACCAGCAAGCGGCGTTGGACGGGGGACACAATCATGAATATTCCTTGGCGTCAGAACAGTAACGTTATTAGAAACAACAGTTTGTGTTGACTGACAGGAACCTTAACAAAATCTTGACGCAGCCTTTGTAACCATTCGCTATAAGTGCGAGCAAAAAGCCACCTATCCTTGAACCGTTAATGCCTGGGTTGAGCTTTTAAAACAGCGACTTACATGACGTTAGTCAGGAAACATTAAAATTTGTTGCTCTAGCATGTGACCCGTACCCCACCATCGCGCATCAGTACAAGTAACCCACCGCACGGTCAGCCCAACCGCCGGTACTCACTTGAATGGGCATAGAGAGAGACGACCCACATGAACGCTCCGCTGCGCATCAACGAAGCTCTTTTGATTGCAGACCGCGCTTTCCAACCCTTTCAGTGCGTGGCCTGGCACGATGGCAATGGCGCCCTCAGCCTGAGCGTCATCGACCGCACCAATACCCGCATCGGCAGCAAACAGCTGTCCTCGAACACTTACACCGACCCGGCGCAACTGGAAAACCTGTTGTTGCAGGCGCGTGCCGAGCTCGACAAAGATGGCTACAAGTTGCAACAGTGGGCAATGCCCAAGTAAGTCGGCAGGTTAACTTCCGATCACTGCACTCGCGTGATCGGAAGTTGGACTTACTTATCGCGCGGTCAGCATAAATCGCTCGAACGCTTCAGCAGCGCCGTCTTCGACATTACTGCCGGTGACGACGCTGGCCTGACGCTTGACGGTTTCTTCCGCCTGGCCCATTGCGATCGATAAACCGGCCACCTGGAACATCGCCGGGTCGTTGCCGCCGTCACCAATGGCCGCCGTTTGCGCAAGCGGCACCCCAAGGTGCGCCGCAATGGTCTTCAAGGCCTCGCCCTTATTGGCCAGCATCGCCGTCACATCCAGGTAAACCGGCTGCGAACGCGACACCTGGGCCAAGCCCTGTACCTTGGGCTGCAATTGCGCCTCCAGCTCCACCAGCAATTGCGTGTTGTTGCTGGCGGCGACGATCTTGTCGACCCGGTCCAGGTACGGCTCGAAACTCTCCACCACCACCGGCCCGTACCCCAGGCCATCGGCTTCGCGCTGCACCATCGGCCCTGGCGGGTCACGACGCAGCCAATCGCCGTCGGCGAACACCCACACTTCCACGTCCGGCTCGGCGGAAAACAGCGCCAACGTCACCAGGGCTGCTTCCGCCGGCAGATGGTGGGCCACCAGGATGCTGCCATCCGGGTTGATCAACGTACCGCCGTTGAAACCCGCCACCGGCACGTCGATGCCAAAGGTCTCGATCAAATGCAGCATGGCCTTGGGTGGTCGCCCGCTGGCCAGGCTGAAAAACACCCCGGCCTCACGCAGCGCGCGCACCGCATCGGCGGTGCGCTGGCTCAGGCTGTGATCCGGATGCAGCAACGTGCCGTCCACGTCACTGAGGATAAAGCGGATGGGATGAATCGCTGCATCACTCATCCGAGGCTGTGCCAGGTGCGACCATCACGGGCCAGCAAGGTGTCGGCCGCCGCCGGGCCATCTTCGCCAGCCTTGTAGGTCTGGATACCGTCATCTTCTTTCCAGGCATCCAGGAACGGCTGCACGGCACGCCAGCCGTTCTCGATGTTGTCGGCGCGCTGGAACAAAGTCTGGTCGCCGGTCATGCAGTCGTAGATCAGCGTCTCGTACCCCGTCGACGGTTGCATCTCGAAGAAATCCTTGTAGTCAAAGCCCAGTTCGATGTTGGCCATCTCCAGGGCCGGCCCAGGCTTTTTCGCCAGCAGGTCGAACCACATGCCTTCATTCGGCTGGATCTGGATTTTCAGGTAGGTGGGCTTGAGCTCATCGACCTCGGTGTCGCGAAATTGCGCGTAAGGCGCCTGCTTGAAGCAGATCACGATCTCGGTGTCGCGGATGCTCATGCGTTTGCCGGTACGCAAGTAGAACGGCACGCCGACCCAGCGCCAGTTGTCGATCATCACCTTCAGCGCGACGAAGGTCTCGGTGCTGCTGTCGGGTGCAACATTGGCTTCTTCACGGTAGCCCGGCAGCGACTTGCCGGCGATTTCACCGGCGGTGTACTGGCCGCGAACGGAATTGGCCCGCGCATCCTCCAGGGACCAGGGGCGGATTGCTCCCACCACCTTGGCCTTCTCCCCGCGCACCGCGTCGGCACCGAAGGCTGCCGGCGGCTCCATGGCAACCATGGCCAGCAACTGGAACAGGTGGTTGGGCACCATGTCCCGCAGGGTGCCGGTTTTTTCGAAGAAACTGCCGCGGGTTTCCACGCCGACCGTTTCCGCAGCGGTGATTTGCACATGATCGATGTAATGATTGTTCCAGAACGCTTCGAACAGCACGTTGGAAAAACGGCTGATCAGGATGTTCTGCACCGTTTCCTTGCCCAGGTAATGGTCGATGCGATAGATCTGTTTCTCGCTCATCACCTTGAGCAGGCACGCATTCAAGGCTTCGGCGGAGGCCAGGTCGGAACCGAAAGGTTTCTCGATGACCACGCGGCGGAAGCCCTCCTCGGTTTCATTGAGCAACCCGGCGCTGCCCAGGCGTTGCACCACTTCACTGAAGAAGCGCGGCGCGGTCGCGAGGTAGAACACGGCATTGGCGGTGCCGCTGTCGGCAATTTTCTGCGCGATATCCGCGTAGGTGCTGTCGTCGAGGAAGTCGCCCTCGACGTAGCTGATGCCTTTGGCCAACTGGGCCCACAGGTGTGGGTCCAGCGCATTGTCGGCATTTCCCCGGACTTTGCTGGCCGCCTCGGTGCGAATGAAATCCTCGAGCTTCTTGGCAAAGTCCGCGTCGCTGACGGCGTTGTGATCAACGCCCACGATACGCAGGCCATCGCCCAGCAACCCGTCGCGGCTCAGGTTGTACAGCGCCGGCATCAGCAGGCGCTTGACCAGGTCGCCATGGGCGCCAAACAGGAACAATGTAGTGGGTGGAGCGGGTTCGGCCTTGGGTTTCTTGCCGTTGGCGGTCATTTTTTGGAAGTCTCCACGTGGCCGCCAAAGCCGAAGCGCATGGCCGAGAGCATTTTGTCACCGTAGGTGCTCTGCTGGCGCGAACGGAAACGGGCGAACAGCGAGGTAGACAGCACCGGTACCGGCACCGCTTGCTCCATGGCCGCTTCGATGGTCCAGCGGCCTTCGCCACTGTCGGCCACGGAGCCGGAGTAGCCGTCGAGTTTCGGGTCGGTGGCCAGCGCATCGGCGGTCAGGTCCAGCAGCCACGACGACACCACGCTGCCACGGCGCCAGACTTCGGCGATGTCGGCCACGTTCAGGTCAAAGCGCTGATCTTCAGGCAGGTTTTCCGAGTTCTTGGTCTTGAGGATGTCAAAACCTTCGGCAAACGCCTGCATCATTCCGTACTCAATGCCGTTATGGATCATCTTGACGAAGTGACCGGAGCCCGCTGGGCCAGCATGGATATAACCCTGCTCGGCACGTGGGTCGGCAGAAGCCGAACGGTCCTTGGTGCGAGGGATGCTGCCTATACCGGGAGCGAGGCTCTTGAAGATCGGGTCGAGGCGCTGCACGGTTTCCACGTCGCCGCCAATCATCATGCAGTAGCCACGTTCCAGGCCCCAGACACCGCCGGAAGTGCCGACGTCAACATAGTGCAGGCCCTTTTCCGCCAGGGCCTTGCCGCGACGCACGTCGTCCTTGTAATTGGTATTGCCGCCGTCGATGATCACGTCACCGCTTTCCAGCAGCTCACTGAGTTCATTGATGGTGTCTTCGGTCGGCGCGCCCGCCGGCAGCATCACCCATACCGCGCGCGGCTTTTGCAGGCCGGCCACCAGGGCCTCCAGGCCGGCGACGCCGGTGGCGCCCTCCTCGCTCAAGCCCTTTACGAATGCTTCATTACGGTCATAAACAACGGTGGAATGCCCATTGAGCATCAGGCGCCGCGCAATATTACCGCCCATGCGGCCTAGTCCGATAATCCCCAGTTGCATGTGCTGATGCTCCTAACTGCAAAAAAATGTGTGACATAGTTTATAGCGCAATGAGGCTAATGAGGGTTAGTCCAGAGCGGATCCGTGTAGTTTCATGGCAAAAAAGTTGCCATCATTTCACCATCACCCCTGTAAAAGTCACACGACCACCAAAAATAAAAAAGTTCCCTTGATGTGAAAAAGAATTCAGACTTACCTCCGACTGTTGCCGCGAACCGATTCGGCAGCGCCGTTGACCGCTATTTGCGAGGTAAGCAATGAGCACAGCACAGATGACCCGACCGCCTCAGACCCTCTACGTCAGCATCCGCCGCGATGAATTGCGCCAGTTGAAGGACGAGCGCGATCAGTTGCAACAGGAAGTCCTGCGTCTGCGTTCACATCTGCAGGCCCAGCTTGAACTGCCGTCCGGCGCCAAGCCCGCGCTCTGCTGACCCGCCCTGGCGAGCCGGTAAGGCCATACCTACAGAAAACTCACAAAGTTTTCACACACTTATCCCGATACTCCCGCCCGCGATGCCGCTCACTGTCTGAGCGGCCCGATGTCGCGCGCCTGTGCGCGACGATTATTTTCTGATGGGGCGCTGGATGGCGATGTTCAAACGCAGCACGACGACTGCGAAAGGCTTTGATTGGGCCGGCCTTGGCTGGTTATTCCTGTTTTTCTGGTATTTCTCCGGGATTACCCAACTTCTTATCCAACTGACCGGCACGTCCGGCTTCAGCGGTTTCCGCCAGGCGTTCTTCATGAGTGCGCTGTGGCTGGCGCCGATGTTGCTGTTCCCCCGGCAAACACGCCTGCTCGCTGCCTTGATCGGCGTGGTGTTGTGGGCCTGTTCGATGGCCAGCCTGGGTTATTTCTTCATTTACCAGCAGGAATTTTCCCAGAGCGTCATATTCATTATGTTCGAGTCGAACATTTCTGAAGCGGGCGAGTACGCCACCCAGTACTTTGCCTGGTGGATCGTGCTGGCGTTCATCGCCCACACCGCCTTCGCGATTTTCCTGTGGACACGCCTGCGCCCGGTGTACTTGCCGCGTGGCCAGTCGATCGTGGCGGCGATCGCCATTGTACTGGCCGTGGTCGGCTACCCGCTGGTCAAGCAGATCGCTACCAGCGAAACCATGGAACTGGCCATCGACCGCTTCGAAACCCGGATCGAACCGGCCGTGCCATGGCAGATGATCGTCGCCTACCGCCGCTACACCGAACAGCTGGACAATATGCAAGGCATGCTGACCAGTGCCAGCCAGATCCCACCGCTGAAGAACCTGAAGGACAGCATGGCCGGCCAGCCGTCCACCCTGGTGCTGGTGATCGGCGAATCCACCAACCGCCAGCGCATGAGCCTGTATGGTTACCCGCGTAACACCACGCCGGAACTGGACAAGCTGCGCGACCAACTGGCGGTGTTCGACAACGTCATTACACCGCGCCCGTACACCATTGAAGCGCTGCAGCAGGTACTGACCTTCGCCGACGAAGAAAACCCCGACCTGTACCTCAAGACGCCGTCGATCGTCAGCGTGATGAAACAGGCCGGCTACAAGACCTTCTGGATCACCAACCAGCAAACCATGACCAAGCGCAACACCATGCTCACGACCTTTTCCGAACAGGCCGACGAGCAGGTGTACCTCAACAACAACCGGAACCAGAACGCCCGCCAATACGACGGCGATGTACTGGCCCCGTTTTCCAAGGCCCTGGCCGATACCGCCGAGCGCAAGTTCATCGTGGTGCACCTGTTGGGCACGCACATGAGCTACCAGTACCGTTATCCGCAGACGTTCGACAAGTTCACCGACCGCCAGGGCGTGCCGCCCGGTGTCAGCGATGCACAATTGCCAACGTACAACAGCTATGACAACGCGGTGCTGTACAACGACTTCGTGGTGTCGAGCCTGATCAAGGACTACGCCAAGACCGACCCCAACGGCTTCCTGCTGTATCTGTCGGACCACGGCGAGGACGTGTTCGACTCGGCCGGCCATGACACCCTGGGCCGCAACGAAGGCAAGCCGACCGCGCCGATGTACACCATTCCCTTCATGGCCTACGCCTCGCCCAAGTGGCGCGAAAGCCACGATTGGAGCTTCGCCGGCGACCTGCAACGGCCTTACAGCAGTTCGCAGTTGATCCACACCTGGGCGGACCTGGCAGGTTTGAGTTTCGATGAACTGGACCACAGCAAAAGCCTGGTCAGCGACAGCTTCAAGCCGCGCCCCTTGCTGATCGGCAACCCTTACGAGACCAAGCAGAAGGCCTTGATTGACTTCAGTCTGATCAAGCCGAAAAAGGCCGACAGCACCGACGTGGTGGTCAAGTAACCCAGCAACCTGTAACAAGAAGATAACAATCATTCTCGTTAAAGCCTAAAGTTCCGCGCCTCCTTTCGTCTTTGAGCCATGCCCACCCCATCCGGGGCGGTCTCAAAGACGACAAGGAGTTTGCCGCGATGCTCGCGCCGTTTACCCGTTCCATCACCTTTACCCTTGGCCTGTTCAGCCTTGTGCTGAGCCCTGAACTGCTGGCCGAAACCGATCCCGAACATGCCCCCGCCAACGCCCTCGAACTGGGCGCCACCACGGTCACTGCCGAAGGCCTGGGTGCGACCACCGAGCACACCGGCGCCTACACCACTGGCTCCATGAACACCGCCACTCGCCTGAACCTGTCGATCAAGGAAACGCCGCAATCGATCTCGGTGATCACGCGCCAGCAGATGGACGATTTCAACCTCAACACCCTGACCGATGTGTTGCGCCAGACCACCGGTGTCAACGTCCAGCACAATGATTCGGACCGCGTGTCCTATACCGCCCGTGGTTACGGCATCAGCAATTTCCAGATTGACGGAATGCTCAACACCTTCGGCTACATGAAGAGCGACGCCGACACCATTATCTATGACCGGATCGAAGTGGTTCGCGGCGCCACCGGCCTGACGACGGGCGCGGGTGACCCCTCGGCCACCGTCAACATGGTACGCAAGCGCCCTACCGCCCAATGGCAGGCGAAAACCGGGATCAGCGGCGCTACCCATGACAACTACTACAGCTACCTCGACGTCGGCGGCCCGCTGGCCTTCGACGGCAAACTGCGCGGGCGCAGCGTCCTGGCCTACCGCGACAGCAAATCCTTTCGCGACAACTATGCCCTGCAGCGGGCGGTCGGCTACGGCATTCTCGAGGGTGACCTTTCCGACGACACCGTGCTGGCCGTAGGCTTTGATTACCAGGACAAGCAGGTACAAGGCACCTCCTGGGGCACCGTGCCGTACTGGAACAGCCAGGGCGGCAAGGCCGGACTGTCGCGCTCCACCAATATGGCGGCGCACTGGAGTTCCTGGCCATTGACCGACAAAACCACCTTCGCCACCCTCGATCATCGGTTGGGCGGCGACTGGCACCTGAAGGCGGCCTACACCCATCGCCAGAGCGATACCGATGGCAAGGTGTATTACGGCGGCGCGGGGTTCCCCAACGCCGACCGCAGCGGCATGACGGCCTGGGCCAGCCATATGCGCGGCACCTCGAGAATGGAAGCCATCGATCTCAACCTGGCCGGCAGCTACGCGTTGCTGGGCCGTGAACACGCGCTGATGATGGGTTATGGCGAGGCCGCGCAGCGGGACAGTTCGCCCTTCATGCGCACCGACCTGCCCTCCAGCTACTACTCCATCGAGGACTGGAAACACATGGGCGGCATCGGCAAGTTCAGCGATTACGTCACCGACCTCAAGGGTGAGCACAGCAAGAAACAACAGAAAGCCGGTTACCTCGCGACTCGACTGAGCCTGACTGACCGCCTGCACGCCGTACTCGGCAGCCGCTACGGCAGTTGGGAACTGCAAAGCGCTACCCCCAAATACGACGCCAACGATCAACTGACCGCGTCCGGCAAAACCGGACAAACCCATAACGACATGTGGACGCCCTACGCCGGGCTGCTTTACGACATCACGCCGCAATACACCCTCTACGCGAGTTACACCGACATTTTCAAGCCGCAGGATGCGCGTGATGCCAACAAGAAATACCTGGAACCGGTGGTGGGCAGCAACTATGAGGTGGGGCTCAAGGGCAGCGTACTCGACGAGCGTCTGAACCTGGCCGCCGCGTATTTCTGGAGCACCCAGGACAATGTCGCCGAACGGGACAACTCGGTGCCGCGCAACCCGGCCACCGGTGAGGAGTACTACAAGTCCGGCGGCAAGGGCAACAAGGTGAACGGGTTCGAGCTGGAAGCGGCCGGGGAAATCACACCGGACTGGAACCTAACTGCGGGCTACACCTACACTCATTCGGTGAACGGCGCAGGCACGCGCAACAACACCGGCCAGCCGTTGAACCTGTTGAAGTTATCCAGCGCTTATCGTCTGCCGGGGGCCTGGCGCAATCTGACCGTGGGCGGCGCGGTGAATTGGCAGAGCGAGATGTATGACTTCGGCGACCGCCCCACGGGGGCGCGCAACAGCGAAGGCAGACCGATAACCACGCGGGAGAAAATCACGCAACAGGGCTACACCGTGGTCAACCTGATGTCGCGCTACCAGTTCGATGAACATGTTACGGCGTCGGTTAATGTCAACAATCTATTTGATAAGAAATATTACGAACGCGTTGGCTTTTATAATGGTGTGTATTGGGGCGATCCACGTTCGGTCACGCTGGCACTTGACTGGAGGCTATAACGGCCCCTCGCAAAGTTAACAAAATTGTTAACTTCGCAGGTGAACTTCGTTAATTCCCACTTAATAGGATAACGCCATAGTCGCCCCACGATCAGATCAGGGAGTGACCGATCACCTATCAATCTAATGGGAATACCGCCTTGAAACTCTCGACTTTGATGCTTGCCAGCCTGATGACCCTGACCTCCGCCGCCGCCTTTGCAGAAGGCGGTTCAGAGCGCTCAAAGGAGTTTTACAACAACTTCAGCTTCATCCAGGAAAAAACCCACGGCAAGGCTGAACAACAAGTTGCGTCCGCCGATGGTAAACCGGTTAAAGCCACTACTGCCGAAACAGCACAACCCAATAGTTAATTAATGCTGAGTTAATCCGCACCACCCTCTGCCATTGCGCTCCCTTGGCAAAGGTTTATCAGGCGCCATTCAATGGCGCCTTTTTTTTTGCAATTTTTTTATTACAGTGCCTTGTTCCAGAACAACATACGGCCATGGGCAGGATCAAAAACCGAATCGTCGAAACCGAACTTGCGATACGCCGACTGTGCCAACTCATTGCCTTCAAGCACTTCCAGGGTGATTTTGCAGCACCCGCGCTGCCGGGCGATTTCCTCGACCTTCTGCAGCATTTTCTGGCTCAAGCCCAAGCCACGAAACTGTTTCGCCACCACCACATCATGGACGTTGACCAAGGGTCGACAAGCGAATGTCGAGAAGCCCTCGAAGCAATTGACCAGCCCGGCTGGCTCACCCCCGACGAACGCCAGCACACTGAACGCATAGGGGCGCTTGGCCAGTTCCCCAGGCAATTGCTGCAACAGGTCGGCTTGCAACGTGTGGCCGCCGCCCATTGGATCTTCAGCATAGTGGTTGAGCAGCGAGCCGATGGCATCCGCGTGCACGGCGTTGGTGTAGCTGGCTTGCAGCACCAGGATGTCTGGGGTGTCCATTTCCGTCCTCGATAACGACAACCAGGGAATCGATTCCCTTTGAGAAGGGTGATTGTAAGCGTGGATGCGGCAGCAGATGAAGGCGATTAACGACAAATGCCTGACAGAAAACGCCCAGGTTGCAGGCATCCAAAGCCCTGGCCGAGGTCAGGCGCCGAAGCGCTGCAGCTGCATTTCTCGCAAGCGGCTCAAGGTGCGACGAAAAGGAAACGCCAGGTAGCCTTCGGTATACAGACGTTCCAGTGGCACTTGGGCTTCGATGAACAACGGCACCTTGCGGTCGTAACATTCATCCACCAGCGCGATAAAGCGTCGCACGCTGTCGTCGTGCACCGACAGCTCCGGCAATTGACGGTCCCCTGCGACAACGCGCTCGGCCCCGTCTTCGGTACCACGGGCGATCCGCCCCGGGCGCTGCGGTGCGCTGAGGTTGGGCACCTGCGCCAACAGGATGGCCTTGAAGCGATCACACAGCAGCATGAAATCCATCGCGGCCAGCGGCTGCTCGCAGAGCTCGGCGTAGCGGCACCACAGTACCGCGTCACTGGCCTGCACCGCCGTAATCGTGCGATGGCCCACGTTCACCACCCTCCCCTCGCTGACCGTTTGCCCCGCGCTCAGTTGCTTGAACACCGTGGCCAGTGCCTCGGGCTGATTCACCCAGTAGCGCTGCAGGCCCACACCGGCGTGCAAGCGATGATCCTCGCCACCGTCCACTGCCACCACCTGCATATGCTGCTTGATCGCCTCGATGCCCGGCACGAACCGTTCACGGTTGAAACCCTCGGCGTACAGCTGCTCAGGCGGTTGATTGGACGTACAGACCATCACCACGCCCTCCTCGAACATCACCTGGAACAGACGACCGAGAATGATCGCGTCACCAATGTCATTGACGAACAACTCATCGAAACACAGCACGCGCACGTCCCGGCTCAGTTCCCGCGCCAACGCCTGCAGCGGGTCCTTGATACCGCTGAGCTGGAACGAGCGCTGGTGTACCCAGCCCATGAAGTGATGAAAATGCTGACGCCGCGCCGGCACGCGCAGGCTTTGATAGAACTGGTCCATCAACCAGGTCTTGCCGCGCCCCACCGGCCCCCACAGGTAAACGCCGGCAATGGGCGAACGGCCTTGGTGCAACGCCTGGTGACAGGTTTGCAAGGCCTGCACCGCACGGCGCTGAGCGTCGTCGGGCACGAAACCCTGCTGGGCGATGGCATCTTGATAAGCGGCGAGCGGCGAGTCGAAAGTCATGGGTGCCAGTATGACTGACAACGCAAACGCCAGCCGCGCAATCTTTGCCGTTAACCCAGTTCCGCACGCAGTTGACGCGCCGCCGTGACCATGTGAATCAACGCCGCTTGCGTCTCCGGCCAGCCACGGGTTTTCAGGCCACAATCGGGATTTACCCACAACCGTTGCGTCGGAATCCGCTTGGCCGCCTTGCGCAGCAAGTCGAGCATCTGCGCAACGTCCGGCACACGTGGCGAGTGAATATCGTAGACGCCAGGGCCGATGTCGTTGGGGTAAGCGAAGGCTTCGAACGCGTCCAGCAATGCCATGTCCGAGCGCGAGGTTTCGATGGTGATCACGTCGGCGTCCATTGCCGCGATGGATTCGATCACATCGTTGAACTCGCTGTAGCACATGTGGGTGTGGATCTGGGTGTCGTCACGCACGCCGCAGGCGCACAGGCGGAACGCTTCGGTGGCCCAGTCCAGGTAGTGCTGCCATTGCGCCTGACGCAATGGCAAGCCTTCGCGGAATGCGGCCTCGTCGATCTGCACGATCTTGATGCCGGCGGCTTCCAGGTCGACGACTTCGTCACGGATCGCCAGGGCCAGTTGCCGGGCCTGCACTTCGCGGCTCACGTCTTCCCGTGGGAACGACCACATCAGCAGGGTCACCGGGCCGGTCAGCATGCCCTTGAGCACCTTGCGCGTGAGGCCCTGGGCATAGCGAATCCACTCCACCGTCATTGCCTTCGGACGGCTCAAGTCGCCATAAATCAGCGCCGGTTTCACACAGCGCGAACCGTAGCTCTGCACCCAACCGAAACGGGTGAACGCATAGCCGTCCAATTGCTCGGCGAAGTATTCGACCATGTCGTTACGCTCGGCTTCACCGTGCACCAGTACATCCAGGCCAATGTTTTCCTGTACCTCGACGGCGTGCCTGATCTCGCTGTGCATCGCATCGACGTAGTCGGCTTCGCTCAACCTGCCGGCCTTGTACGACTGACGCGCCAGACGGATCGACGCGGTTTGCGGGAACGAACCGATAGTGGTGGTCGGAAACAGCGGCAGGTCGAGGCCGGCCCGTTGTTTCTCGATACGCTGGGCAAAGGGCGATTGACGCTGGCTGTCCTGGGCGCTGATAGCGGCAACGCGTGCTTGCACGGCAGGCTTGTGAATACGCGGCGAAGCGGCACGCGCAGCCTGTACCGCGCGGCTTTCCGCCAGCGCTGCCAGCACGTTTGGCGCCTCGGGTTGGTCGACGGCCTGGGCCAGTACCGCGACTTCCGCGCACTTTTGCAGGGCGAAGGCCAGCCAACTTTTCACCTCGGCGTCCAACTGGTCTTCACGCGCCAGATCCACGGGGCTGTGCAGCAGTGAACAGGACGGCGCCACCCACAAGCGATCGCCCAGTTTTTCATGGGCGTGCTGCACCGTCGCCAGGGCTTTTTCCAAGTCGCAGCGCCATACGTTGCGGCCATTGACCAGGCCCAGGGACAGCACTTTATACGCGGGCAGGCGATCGAGAATGGTCGGGTATTGCTCCGGCGCCCGCACCAGATCGATGTGCAGGCCATCGACCGGCAGGTTGGCGGCCAGGCCGAGGTTTTCCTCCAGCCCGCCAAAATAGGTGGCGACCAGCTTTTTCAGCGGGTCGCGCTGGATCAGGTTATAGGCGCGCTCAAAGGCATTCTTCCAGGCCTGCGGCAGGTCGAGCACCAGGATCGGCTCGTCGATCTGCACCCACTCCACGCCCAGATCAGCGAGGCGCTGGAAAATCTGACCATACAGCGGCAGCAGGCGGTCGAGCAGCTCGAGCTTGTCAAAATCACCGCCCTTGGCCTTGCCCAGCCACAGGTAGGTCAGCGGGCCAATGACGACCGGCTTGACGCTGTGCCCGAGGTCGCGCGCTTCCTGGACTTCTTCGAACAACTGTTCCCACCCCAGGTGGAATTGCTGGTCGACGCTGAACTCCGGCACCAGGTAGTGATAGTTGGTATCGAACCACTTGGTCATTTCCTGGGCGTGAGCATCACCGCAGCAATTATCGCTGACGCCACGGGCCATGCCGAACAACGTCTGCAACGTGGCTTGGCCATCGGCTGGGCGGAAACGCTCGGGGACTACGCCAAACATCAGCGAGTGGGTCAGCACCTGGTCGTACCAGGCGAAATCACCGGCGGGCAGCAGCTCAATGCCCGCTTGTTTTTGCAGCGCCCAGTGGGCCTTGCGCAAGTCACGGCCCACGGCACGCAGGCCGGCTTCGTCGAGTTCGCCCTTCCAGAACGCTTCCTGCGCTTTCTTCAGTTCACGGTCGCGTCCAATGCGCGGGAATCCGAGGGAATGAGCGACTGCCATGACTTACAACTCCACTGTAGGTATTCAATGGCAGCCATTGTCGGCAGATGCCGATAGTGAGACAAACTCATTTTATTTTAGATGATCACAAGTTCCACTCATGTTTAGACCGGGATTGATCAGTCAATCGGATCAGTCAATCAACCCATGAACGTCATAGAACGGATACGGCCCGGGGTAATCCCCGAACACGCCGTTGTGGCTGAGCAACCCCTGTTGCGCGTCCCAGCGATGCAACAGATATCCCGCCGGTTCCAGGTTGAAATGCGCGGGCGCGGTGGCTTGCAAATCCAGCACGATCTGATGAGAGGTGCCGGGGCACACGCAGCTCAAGCTGCCACCAAAACGTCGCTGCATCGGCCGGTGCAGGTGCCCGCACAGCAGGCGTTCAACTTGCGGGTGGCGCGCCACGACTGTTTCCAGGGCGGCGGCATTGATAAACGGTTCGCGGTCCATATGGCCGATGCCGCTGATAAACGGCGGGTGGTGCAGAATCAGCAAGGTCGGCGCATCGGGACGTCGCGCCAGTTGCTCGTCCAGCCACTGCAACTGGCTGTCCAGCAATTGCCCGCCATGGCCACCGGGGATGGTCGAGTCCAGGCCGATCAAACGCAGCGGATGCTCGTCCACCACCCAGTCCAGCGGGCCCTCTGCCGACGACGGCAAATAGGCGTGGTCACGGAATGCTTCGAGCAACGGACCGCGTGTGTCGTGGTTGCCGGGCACCAGGTAGCACGGCATGTGCAGGCGTGCGAGTTCGGGGTGCAGCACGGCGTACTCATCCGGGCGACCGAAGTCCACCAGGTCGCCGCTGACCACCACGATATCGGGCCGTGGATGGCTGGCGTTGAGGTGGTCGACGGCACGACGCAGCGCGCCCAGGGTATCGACGACGCCATAGGTGAGGCGCTCGCCGGCTTTAAGGTGCAGGTCGCTGATCTGTGCGACAAGAAACGGACGATTCACAAGCAGACCCTCACGCATTCAGGGTGAACAACATGTGCGGCGCGATTGCCAGGGCAATCGGCGCGCCGACGGCGTACAGGTGGTTGTCGCTGCTGTCCACCAGCAGCGGTTGCGGGCCGCCCACGTCCACCAGCAAGCGGCTTTGCGCGCCCTGGAAAAACTGTGCGAGCAGATGGCCGTGCAAGTGCCCTTCGCCGTCCATGACCCGCAGGTGTTCGGGGCGGCAGTACACCGTGGTGGGCACGTCGGCGGCCTGCCACGGCAACTCGCCGCCGCAGACTTTCAGGCCATGGGCTGTTCGCGAGGTAACAACAAACGCATTGAGGTTGCCGACAAAACCGGCGACAAACGCATTCGCCGGTTTCTGGTAAATGTCCCGCGGGCTGGCCAGTTGCGCGACGCGGCCGTGCTCCATCACCAGGATGCGATCACCCAGGGCCATGGCTTCGCCCTGGTCGTGGGTGACGAACACCGAGGTGATGCCCAGGCCACGCAGCAGTTCATTCAGCTCACTGCGCAGGCGCTCACGCAGTTGCGCGTCGAGGGCTGCCAGCGGTTCATCCAGCAACAGGACCTTCGGGCGCGGCGCCAGGGCACGGGCCAGGGCCACGCGTTGACGCTGGCCACCGGACAATTCGTGGATGCTGCGCTTGCCATGCTGTTGCAGGCCCACCAGCTCCAGCAATTCGTCGCAGCGCTTGTTGCGCGCAAGCACCGACATCCCGCGAATCTTCAAGCCGTAGACGATATTGCCGGCCACATCCAGGTTGGGAAACAGCGCGTAATTCTGGAACACCATGCCCACGTCGCGACGCTCGATGGGCAGGCGCGTGACGTCGTCGTTGCCGAAAAACACCTGGCCCACATCCGGGCGCTCCAGCCCGGCGATCAGGCGCAAGGTGGTGGTTTTGCCACAGCCCGATGGACCAAGAATCGCCAGGGTTTCGCCGCCTCCGACGGTCAGGCCCAGGTCATGCACGGCCACGGTGCCGTCGGCGAATGCCTTGCGACAGCCTTGCAGGCGGATAGTGATAGCGGTCATCGACGCTCTCCACGGGATAAACGGGCACTGATGGCCTGCAATGCAATCAGCAGCGGCACGATCATCAGCAAAAAGATAAGGGTATAGGCGCTGGCGATTTCCAGGCGCGCCGAGGCGTAGCTGTCGGCCAGGCCGACCGGCAAGGTCTTGGTCATCGGCGTGTGCAGCATCCAGGTCAGGTTGAACTCACCCAGGGACAAGGTGACCACCATCAGCACACCCGCCAGAATCCCTGCCCGGCTGTTAGGCACCACCACGCTGAAAAAGCGTTTGATGGGCCCGGCGCCAAGGCTGGCCGCCGCCTCTTCCAGCACCGGCAAATGCTGGCGCTGCATCACCGCCATCACCGGGCGCACCAGGAACGGCAAGGTGAACAGCACATGACCCACCAGGATGAACAACCAACTGCTGCGAAACGTGCCGAACTGGCCGTAGGTAAGCAGCAAGGCCAGCGCACTGGCCAGGCCCGGCATCGCCACCGGCAGCACCATCAGTTCCTCGAAGGCGCGGCTGAAGCGGTTGTTCATGCGCACCAGGGCGTAGGCCGCCGGCACGCCGATCACGCAGACGCACATCGCGCAGGCCAGGGCCAGTTGCAGCGACAGCCACACGGTCGGCGAATATACCTGCCATACCTGCACCAGCCAATCGAAGGTCAGGCCACTGGACACGCCGACGAAGAAATTGCGCGTGAGTCCCGCCAGCAACGACATCAACACCGGCACCAACATGAATGCACACACCAGCAAGGTGAACAGCAGTTGAATCACAAACAGCGATGAGCGCCTCACAGGACAGTCCCCGCATTTTTCACCAGGCGTCGCGTGAACAACAACACCACCCAGGTCACCGCGCCAAGCACCACCGACAACGCGGCGGCGACGGCAAAGTTGGCGTAGTTGGTGAACACGTTGTAGATCGCCACCGGGGTGACGTTCAGCCGCGTGCCCAAGGTAAAGGCCGTGCCGAAGGCGCCCATGGACGTGGCAAAACAGATCGCCCCGCACGACGCAAGCGCCGGCGCCAGGCCCGGCACGATCACGTCGCAGACCACGCGCCAATGCCCGGCGCCCAGCGAATGCGCGGCTTCTTCCAGGCTACGGTCGAGGCTTTCGCAGGCCGCCATCACCGTGAGGATTACGCGTGGAATCGAGAAATACAGGTAGCCGACAAACAACCCGGCCAGCGAATAGGCAAAGATCCAGCGTTCACCGGCCAACTGCAGGCCGAGCGACGCCAGCAGCCCCTGGCGCCCGGCCAACAGGATGACCAGGAAGCCCACCACCACCCCGGGAAACGCCAGGGGAAACGTGAGCAAGGCCACCAACGCCGAGCGCCCAAAAAACCGCTGGCGCGCGAGAAACACGCCGCTGATGCCGCCAATCAACAACGCCGTAAACGTCACGACAATGGCCAGCACACAGGTCTGCGCCAGGCTGCCCAGGTACTGCGCGCTGCTGAGCACCTGCCAATAGCCGCTGCCGTGGCTGTCGCGGCTTTCGCCACCGAGCACGATCAAGTGCGCCAGCGGCAGCAGCCAGAATGCGAACAGCACCGCAAAGGCCGGGGCCAGCGCCCAGGCCGCACGTGTTGCCGATGTGGCCACTTACTTGACCTCGTTCAGATAACGGGCCGCGAAGGCTTCCTGCACGGCGGCCATTTTCTGGTAGTCCACCACTCCGGCGCGCGCATAGTCGCTGTCGGGCAGGAACTGCGCGGCGACCTCAGCCGGCATCTGCACCGGGCGTACCGGACGCAAGTAAGCGTTGGCCCAGAGTGCCTGGCCTTCGTCCGACAGCACGAAGTCCAGCACCTTTTCGCCATTGGCGCGGTGCGGCGCATTGGCCACCAGGCTCATCACGTAGGGCACGCTGATGCTGCCCTCTTTGGGGATCACGAAGGCGACGTTGGCGTTGTCCTTATAGCGGGCGCGGTAGGCGTTGAAGTCGTAGTCCACCAGGATCGGCAATTCGCCGGACAGCACCCGCGCATAGGCGGTCTGCTTGGGCACGATGGGCGCGTTTTTCGCCAGTTTCTGGAAGTAGTCGATGGCCGGGGCGAAGTTGTCCAAGTCGCCGCCCATCGCGCGGTTGATCGCCACAGCAGAGACGTAACCGACGAAGGCGCTGGACGGGTCCAGGTAGCCGACCATGCCTTTGTATTGCGGCTTGAGCAGGTCGGCCCAGCTTTGCGGCACCGGCAGGCCACCCAATGCATCGACGTTGACCATGATGCCCAAGGTGCCGGAGTGAATTGCGAACCACTGGCCCGCCGGGTCTTTCAGGCCGGCGGGGATCTGCTCCCAGCCCTTGGGTTTGTAGCCGTCGACCACGCCGGCTTTTTGCGCCTGCAGGCCAAAGGTCACCCCGTAGTACACCACGTCGGCGACGGGTGCGGCCTTTTCGGCCACCAGTTGCGCCAGCGACTGGCCGGAGTTCTTGTTATCCAGCGGCACTTGCACACCGGTGCTGGCGGCAATGGCCTTGAGCTGGGTACCCCAGTCGGCCCAGTCCGGCGGGCAGTTGTAGCAAATTGCGGTGTCGGCGGCCTGGACCAGGCTGGCCATACCACACAGCAGCACGGCGGCCAGGGTTTTACGCAATGCGCGCATCAAGGGATTCCTCGTGGGGTTGAGTGCTTTCGCCCGGCCGGATATGGCAAGGCAGGCAATGGGAAATCGGGGCGTTGCCGGCGATCTGCGCCAGCAATTGGTCAATCACTGTGCTGGCGAGCAGCGCGATGGGCTGCACCACGCTGCACAGGGTTGGGTGCATCTGGGTGCCGAGGTCAATGCCGTCAAAGCCCATCACCGAGAGTTGCTCGGGTACGTGCCAGGCGTTGCGACGCAGTTCGGCGATCAGGCTGATGGCGAGGAAGTCGTTGGAACACACCAGTGCCGTGGGCGCCTCGGGGCCTTCGAGGTACGGCTCGATGGCGACGAATTCAGCCTGGGTGTGCGCGGGCATTTCGATCACCGGGCGGCTCTTGAGGCCGTAGGCTTGCATCGCGTCGCAGTAACCGGCGTAACGCAGGCGCGCACGGTCGGACTGCAACGCGGGGCCCGCAACCATGCTGATGCGCCGGTGCCCTGCTTCCAGCAGATATCGGGTGGCCATGGCCATGCCGGCGCGGTTGTCGACCGACACGGCGCTGTAGCTGGGGTTGCTCGGTTGGTGGTAGGCCAGCACGAACGGGGTCTGTTCGCTGGCAAGGCTGTTGAGCACGCTGTTGCTCTCGGCATCGGTGACCGTCAGTACCAGGCCGTCGACACGTTGGCGCAGCAGTTCTTCCACCACCATGCTTTCGCGTTCAGCGCTGTAGTCGGTGGTCGCCAACACCAGGCTGTAGCCGCGCAACCGCGCCGCACGTTCCATGGCCTGGAACTGTTCGGCGAACACCGGATTGAGCAAGTTGGGCACCACCACGCCAATCAACCGGGTGGTTTGCAGGCGCAGTTGGCGACCGAGCAAGTTGGGCCGAAAGCCCAACTCACGGGCAGCGGCAAACACCTGCTCGCGAGTGGCCGGGCGCACCTGGTCGGGGGAGGCAAAGGTGCGGGCGGCAGTGGCGCGGGATACGCCAGCCAGCTGCGCAACGTCTTTCAGGTCAGTCATTGTCACTCGCTTGAGATCGATCTCATTGGCGAGGACAGTAACGGGGGAATGTGGCAGGAAGGTGGTGGGGAGATGACGGTTTGATGTCAGTGAAGCCTGGCTACACAGCGTTGATCGTTCCCACGCTCTGCGTGGGAACGCCGCCTGGACGCTCTGCGTCCCGCTTGTGAGGTGACGCGGAGCGTCATGGGATGCATTCCCACGCAGAGCGTGGGAACGATCAGTAGTCATACTCAGTGGTTAAGATCGTAAAACCGGCACAGCAAAATCCGCCGGCTAACCTTTCGATCTGATCCAAGTGCGGGCACAATGCGTGTCCTTTTTTGGCAGGCACCGCCGCAGGCTCTCAAAAATGATCAAAACGCCGTATTACCTCATCGATAAACAGAAGCTTCTGGTCAACATGCAGAAGATTGCCTACGTGCGCGAGCAGTCCGGCGCCAAGGCTCTGCTGGCGCTCAAGTGCTTTGCCACCTGGTCGGTGTTCGACCTGATGCAGCAATATATGGACGGCACCACCTCGTCGTCGCTGTATGAGTTGAAGCTCGGCCGCCAGAAGTTCGACGGTGAAGCGCACGCCTACAGCGTGGCCTGGGCCGACGATGAAATCGAAGAGATGCTGGATAACTGCGACAAGATCATCTTCAACTCCATCAGCCAACTGCAGCGTTTTGCCGAACGTTCCGAAGGCAAGACCCGTGGCCTGCGCGTCAACCCACAGGTAAGCAGCTCCGATTACCTGCTGGCCGACCCGGCGCGTCCGTTCAGCCGCCTGGGCGAGTGGGACCCGGTGAAGATCGACGGCGTGATCGATCAAATCTCCGGTTTCATGTTCCACAACAACTGCGAGAACGGCGATTTCAGCCTGTTCGACAGCATGCTCGGCACCATCGAAGAACGCTTCGGCGCGCTGCTGCACAAGGTCAAGTGGGTCAGCCTCGGCGGCGGCATCCATTTCACCGGTGAAGGCTATGCGTTGGATGCGTTTTGCGCACGGTTGAAGGCATTCTCCGAGAAGTACGGCGTGCAGGTGTACCTGGAGCCCGGCGAAGCGGCGATCACCAACAGCGCGTCCCTGGAAGTCACCGTGCTCGACACGCTCTACAACGGTAAAAACCTCGCCGTGGTCGACAGCTCCATCGAAGCCCACCTGCTGGACCTGCTGATCTACCGCCTTAACGCCAAGCTGGCGCCGAGCGAGGGTGAGCATACCTATATGGTGTGCGGCAAATCCTGCCTGGCCGGCGACATCTTCGGCGAGTATCAATTTGATCGTCCGCTGGCCATCGGCGATCGGCTGTCGTTCATCGACACCGCTGGTTACACCATGGTCAAGAAAAACTGGTTCAACGGCCTGAAAATGCCGTCCATCGTAGTGAAACAACTCGACGGTACAGTCGAAGTGGTTCGTGAATTTGGTTACGACGACTACCTGTCCAGCCTTTCGTAAGCTGGCGGATATAGGAGAAATAAAGCAATTGAAAAAGAACGTTCTTATCATTGGTGCAGGAGGTGTCGCCAAGGTGGTGGCCCACAAGTGCGCGCAGCACAACGACGAACTCGGTCGTATTGCTATCGCGTCGCGCAACATCTCCAAATGCCAGGCCATCATCGACAGCGTCAAGGCCAAGGGTAGCCTCAAGGTACCCGCCGACATCCAGGCCTTCGCGCTGAACGCTCTGGACGTGGAAGCGACCAAAGCCCTGATCCGCGAGACCGACTCGCAGATCGTCATCAACGTGGGTTCCGCGTTTCTCAACATGTCGGTGCTGCGTGCCTGCATCGATACGGGCGTGGCTTACCTCGACACCGCCATCCACGAAGAGCCGGGCAAGGTCTGCGAGACCCCGCCGTGGTACGGCAACTACGAATGGAACCACCTGGAAGAATGCAAACAGAAGAACATCACGGCCATCCTTGGCGTGGGCTTCGACCCGGGTGTCGTCAACGCGTACGCCGCGCTGGCGCAGCAACAGCATTTCGACCGCATTGATTCGATCGACATTCTCGACGTCAATGCCGGCTCCCACGGCAAATACTTCGCCACCAATTTCGACCCGGAAATCAACTTCCGCGAGTTCACCGGACAGGTGTGGAGCTGGCAGAACAGCCAGTGGACCAGCAACACCATGTTCGAAGTCAAACGCACCGACGACCTGCCGGTAGTCGGTTCGCAGAACCTCTACCTCACCGGCCACGATGAAGTGCACTCGCTGTCGAAAAACCTCGACGTGCCCAATGTGCGTTTCTGGATGAGCTTCGGTGAACACTACATCAACGTATTCACCGTACTGAAAAACCTCGGCCTGCTTTCCGAGAAGCCCGTCAAAACCGCTGAAGGCCTGGAAGTGGTGCCGTTGAAAGTGGTCAAGGCGGTACTGCCCGACCCGTCATCGCTCGCACCGGGCTATACCGGCAAAACCTGCATTGGTGACCTGGTCAAAGGCACCCAAAACGGCCAGCCGCGCGAGATGTTCATCTACAACGTGGCTGATCACGAAGAAGCCTTTGCCGAGACCGACAGCCAAGGCATCTCCTACACCGCAGGCGTCCCACCGGTAGCCGCTGCGCTGCTGGTGGCGCGCGGCGAGTGGGATGTCAAACACATGGCCAACGTCGAGGAACTGCCGGCTGAGCCGTTCCTCAAAGCGCTGGACGTGATGGGCTTGCCGACTCGGATCAAAGACGAGCACGGTGATCGGGCCTGGGATGCGATTGCCTGACCGGCGATAGCTGACCGAAAAAAAAATGCGCCCGATTGGGCGCATTTTTTTTGGAGCAGGGTAAACCTTACCTCGACACCGGCATCGCAAACTCCGCGCCCTGCTCGATGCTCTCCGACCAACGCTGCATGATCGATTTCTGCTTGGTGTAAAAACGCACGCCCTCGGTGCCATAGGCATGCATGTCGCCAAACAGGCTTTTTTTCCAGCCACCAAACCCATGCCAGGCCATTGGCACCGGAATCGGAACGTTGATGCCGACCATGCCCACTTCGATGCGCCGCGCAAATTCGCGGGCGATGTTGCCGTCGCGGGTGAAGCAGCTGACGCCGTTGCCGAACTCGTGGTCGTTGACCAGCTTCACTGCGGCGGCGAAATCATCCACGCGCACGCAGGCCAGCACCGGGCCGAAGATTTCTTCGCGGTAGATACTCATTTCCTTGGTGACGTGGTCGAACAGCGTCGCGCCAAGCCAGAAGCCGTTTTCCAAACCCGCTTCGGTGGGCACGTAGTCGCGACCATCAAGCAGCAGTTGCGCGCCGGCTTGCACGCCTTGCTCGATATAGCCGCTGATCCGCTCCAGGGCAGCGCGGGACACGATCGGGCCCATTTCGGCCTTGAGATCGCGGCCATCGGTAATGCGCAGTTGCTTGGCGCGTTCGGTCAAGGCAGCGATGACCTTGTCACCCACATCGCCCACCAGCACCGCCACCGAGATTGCCATGCAACGCTCGCCAGCACTGCCGTAGGCGGCGCCCATCAGGGCGTCGACGGTGCGCTCGATATCCGCGTCGGGCATCACCACCATATGGTTTTTCGCGCCGCCCAGGCCTTGCACGCGTTTGCCGTTACGCGCACCGCTTTCGTAGATGTACTGGGCAATCGGCGTGGAACCGACAAAGCTCACGGCCTTGACGTCCGGGTGTTCGATCAGCGCGTCCACCGCTTCCTTGTCGCCCTGCACCACATTGAACACGCCCTTGGGCAGGCCCGCTTCGCGCAGCAGCTCGGCCATGAACAACGAGGCGCTCGGGTCGGTGGGGCTGGGCTTGAGAATGAAGGTATTACCCGCCGCAATCGCGATCGGGTACATCCACATCGGCACCATCACCGGGAAGTTGAACGGCGTGACGCCGGCCACCACGCCCAGCGGCTGGCGCATTGTCCAGTTGTCCATGCCACGGGAAACCTGGTCGGAATGTTCGCCCTTGAGCAGGTTGGGAATGCCACAGGCGAACTCGAGGATGTCGATGCCACGGTCGACTTCGCCCTGGGCATCGGTAAACACCTTGCCGTGCTCAGCGACGATGATGCGTGCCAGGTCATCCTTGCGTTCACGCAGCAGGTGCAGGTATTCGAACAGCACACGGGCGCGGCGGATCGGCGGGGTGTCGGCCCAACCGGCAAAGGCGGCCTGGGCGGCGGCGACGGCTTCAGCCACGGTCTGGCGGCTGGCCAGGGCCACGCGCGCGGTGACTGCGCCGGTGGCCGGGTTGTAGACGTCCTGATAGCGATCATCGCGGCTCACGCGCTGGTCGTTGATGTAGTGCTCAAGGGTAATCGGCATGGCAGGCGATCCAGGTGGTTGGCGTTGGTACACACCTTAGGCTTTCGCTTTGTTCCTAACCAGAGCAGAATCCTGAACTTATTGTGCATTCTGGCGAACAATACCCCCATGGAAAAAGCAGAGATCGAAGGGCTGTGGACCCACATCCATTGGCTTTCAGTGCTGGAAGAACACGGCACCTACACCGCCGCTGCCGCGCGCCTTGGGGTGAGCAAGTCGGCGGTGAGCCAGCGGATTTCCGACCTGGAAAAAGCCACCGGCACCCGCCTGGTGACGCGCACCACGCGCAGCGTACGGCTGACCGATGCGGGGCTGTCGTTGACCCGCGAGGTGCGCAGCGCCTATGAACACATCGCCCGCAGTTTCTCTGCGGTGCGTGACCTGGCCGGCGAAGTGCGTGGCCTGGTGCGGCTGACCGCGCCGGTGGCGTTCGCCCGACAACAGCTGGTGCCGCATCTGCCGCAATTCCTGCAGCAATACCCACAGGTGCGCATCCAGCTGGACGTGTCCGACGCCTTGAGTTCGCTGGCCGCCGAAGGTTACGACCTGGCCGTGCGCCATGGTTTCCAGATACCCGAGACCCATGTGGCCTGGAAGCTCTGCGACACCGCCTCGGTGCTGGTCGCCACCCGCGATTACCTGCAGCGCCATGGCGAACCCCGCGAGCCGAGCAACCTGTCGGCGCACAACTGTCTGTTTTACCCACGGGGCGCCGACCAGCCGGCCTGGACCTTCGAGCGCGGCAGCAAACACCTCGAACGCCTGACCGTGCCCATCGCCGGCAGCTTCGCCACCAACAACAGCGAAGCCCTGCGCGACGCGGCGCTCAATCACTTGGGCATCGCCCTGCTGCCGGATTTCAGCGCCCATGCGGCGCTGGCCGAGGGCAAGCTGGTGCAGGTATTGAAGGGGTGGACGCTCAAGGGCGCATTTGCCGATGAAATCTACCTGATCCGCCCCTACTCGCCCCATGTGCCGAAGGCAGTGAACGCGCTGGTAGGTTTTTTAAAGGCGCAGCTGGCGGGAGGGTTTCGATTCGAGGGCTGAGGCAGCGCATAAAAAAGGCCCGGCGACGCACGCGAGTACGGCACCGGGCAAAGCAAGCGACCGGCTTCAGAAACGTGGTTTGACGGTTTTCCACTGCGGTTGATAGCGCTGCATCTGTTTCACATCGTCACGCTGGCGGATACCGCAACTGAGGTATTGGTCATGCAGCTTGCCCAACTGATCGTGGTCCAGCTCCAGGCCCAGCCCCGGCGCGCGGGTGATGCTCACGCAGCCGTCGACGATGGGCAGCTTGCCGCCCTTGATCACTTCTTCGTCTGGCTCCTGCCAGGGGTAATGCGTATCGCAGGCATAGTCGAGGTTGGGCACCGACGCCGCGACGTGGGCCATGGCCATCAGGCTGATGCCCAGGTGTGAGTTGGAGTGCATCGACACGCCCAAGCCGAAGGTGTGGCACATTTTCGCCAGCACCTGGGTGTCGCGCAGGCCACCCCAGTAATGATGGTCGGCCAGCACGATCTGCACGCTGTTCAACGCCACGCTGCGGCGGAACTCGTCAAAATCGGTGACCACCATATTGGTCGCCAGAGGCAAGCCGGTGCGTGTGTGCAGCTCGGCCATGCCGTCCAGGCCGGGGGTCGGGTCTTCGTAATATTGCAGGTCGTCGCCGAGCAGTTCGGCCATGCGAATCGAGGTGGCCAGAGACCAGTTAGCGTTCGGGTCGATGCGCAGCGGCACACCGGGAAAGGCCTTTTTCAGCGCCTTGATGCAGCGCACTTCATGCTCGGGTTCCAGTGCGCCGGCCTTGAGCTTGATGCTTTTGAAACCGTAGGTCTCGAGCATGCGCCGAGCCTGGTCGACGATCTGCGCTTCAGTCAGGGCTTCGCCCCAGCTGTCGGGCTTGTAGGGCGAATCGATGTGTTCGGCGTATTTGAAAAACAGGTAGGCGCTGAACGGGATCTGGTCACGGATCGCGCCGCCGAGCAGGTCCACCAGCGGTACATTCAGCGAATGCGCCTGCAGGTCGAGAAACGCCACTTCGAACGCCGAATAGGCATTGCTCACGGCTTTGCTGGCATGGGAGCCCGGCGCCAGTTCCGCACCGGCCACGCTCAGCGGTTTATGAGCGGCCACGGTGGCCTGCACGATAGCGCGCAGGCCATTGAGGTTGAACGGGTCCAGGCCGATCAGCTGTTGCTGCACCTGCTGCTGGATCGCCAGCGCCGGGGCATCACCATAGCTTTCGCCGAGGCCGATGTAGCCGGTGTCGCTTTCAATCTCGATGATCGAGCGCAGCGCGAAAGGCTCGTGGATGCCGCTGGCGTTCAACAGCGGCGGGTCGCGAAAGGCAATCGGGGTGACGGTGACGCGGATAATTTTCAAGAGACGGCTCCCTGTGGATCTAAAGACAAAGGGTGAGGCGCGGTGGATGGGTTGGACGGTGTACCGCCACGCGGTGCGGTGCGGGCAAAGAACACCACCACCGCCGCCACCAGCGAAGTGGCGGCCAGGCCGTAGAGCCCGCCCTCGATGGACCCGGTGGTCTGCTCCAGCAAACCGAAGGTAGTAGGCGCGACGAACCCGCCCAGGTTGCCCACCGAATTGATCAAGGCAATCACCGCCGCCGCGATGCGCGCATCCAGGTAGCCCTGGGGAATCGGCCAGAACAGCGCCGACGCGGCCTTGAAGCCAATCGCGGCAAAACAGATGGCGACGAACGCAAACACCGGCCCGCCCAGGGTAGACATGAACATGCCGAACGCCGCGATCACCAGCATCAGCGACACCCAGGCTTGCTGGTGCTTCCACTTGCTGGCCAGCGCCGCGAAGCCGTACATGGCGACGATGGAAATCAACCACGGAATGGCATTGAACAAGCCCACCTGGAAGTCACCCAGGTTGCCCATTTTCTTGATCATGCTCGGCAGCCAGAAGGTGGCGCCGTAGATGGTCAGGGCGATGGAAAAGTAGATAAAGCAGAACAGCGCGATCTGTTTGTCGGCCAACAGCTTGAACATCGACGGCCGCACGCACTGGCTCGCCTCGCGCGCCTGCTGCTCCAGCGCAATGGCACTGACCAGCGCGTGTTTTTCCTCGTCACTGAGCCACTTGGCCTGATGGGGATGGGACTGCAACCAGAACCACACAAACCCGCAGAGCACGATGGAGGCGAAGCCTTCGATCAGGAACATCCATTGCCAGCCATGCAGGCTGAACCCGCTGACATTCAGCAGCGCGCCCGACACCGGCCCGGAGATCACCGAGGCAATGGCCGAACCGCTGAGGAAAACCGCCATGGCCTTGCCGCGCTCG
This sequence comes from Pseudomonas sp. R4-35-07, assembly GCF_003852235.1. Lineage (NCBI taxonomy): Bacteria > Pseudomonadati > Pseudomonadota > Gammaproteobacteria > Pseudomonadales > Pseudomonadaceae > Pseudomonas > Pseudomonas sp. R4-35-07. The sequence continues at coordinate 2,364,832 of NZ_CP027732.1, read as the reverse complement.
CTGGCCGGCAGCCACTGCGTGAAGTAGTAGATGATGCCGGGAAAGAACCCGGCTTCGGCGGCGCCGAGCACAAAGCGCAACACGTAGAAACTGGTTTCTCCCTGCACAAAGGCCATGCCCATCGCGGCCGCGCCCCAGGTGAACATGATGCGCGTCAGCCAGGCCCGCGCGCCGTAGCGTTGCAGCAGCAAATTGGATGGCACTTCGAAAATCGCATAGCCGATGAAGAACAGCCCGGCGCCCAAGCCATAGGCCGCCGCGCCAATGCCCAGGTCGGTTTCCATATGGCTGCGCACGAAGCCGATATTGACCCGGTCGATGTAGTTGACGATGAACATCACCACGAACAGCGGCAGGACATGGCGCTTGACCTTGGCGGCAGCGCGGGCAAGCACGCTCGGGTCTGGCGGATTGTGAAGGGTATCCACGGGCAACTCCCAGTCATTGTTTTTTTAGGGATTGTTTTTTCTAGGGGCAGACCGATGATGGACGCCGGGAATTGTTCCCGTCTAATCTAACCTGGCATTCGATTGATACCGGAATTAGATCAATGTTCGAACTGACCCAACTGCGCTGCTTCACCACCGTGGCCATCGAACTGAATTTTCGCCGGGCGGCTGAACGGCTGAACATGACGCAGCCGCCCCTTAGCCGGCAGATCCAGTTGCTCGAGCATCACCTGGGCGTGGAGCTGTTTACCCGCACCACCCGCAGCGTCGCCCTGACCGCCGCCGGCCGGGCTTTTTTCATCGAGGCGCAGAACCTGCTCGAGCGTGCCCAGCAAGCGGCCGTCACCGCGCGACGCTTTGCCGAGGGCGATATCGGCACGGTCAATATCAGCTTCGTCGGCAGCGCGGTGTATGAGTTTTTACCCAAAGTGATTGCCGAGGCGCGCCTCAAGCAGCCCCACGTCAAGATCGACCTGTCCGAAATGAACACCTACCAGCAATACGAAGCCCTGCGCGCCCGACGCATCGACCTGGGCATCGTCCGCGCGCCGCTGCTGGAGCCCGGCTACACCACCGAATGCCTGGTGCGCGAGCCGTTTGTGCTGGCGGTGCCGAGCAGTCATCGGCTGGCTCAGGCAGAGACCGTCAGCGTGCAAGACCTGGATGCGCAGCCGTTCCTGATGTACGCCCATTCCGCCTACCCGCCGTTCAACGAGTTGCTCACTGGTTTGCTGCGCTCGGCCCGTGTCGCGCCGGAGTATGTGCAGTGGCTCGGCTCGTCCCTGACCATCCTCGCCCTGGTCAACGCCGGCATGGGCCTGGCCCTGGTGCCGCGTTGCGCCAGCAGCGTGGTGTTCAAGAACGTGGTGTTCCGCGATATCGACCTGGGCGAAGGCGCGCAGAGCGAGCTGCACCTGATCTGGCGCGAGCACAACGACAACCCGGCGTTCACCATGCTGCTCGAAGGTATCCGCAGCGCTGCGGGAGCGAGCTTGCTGGCGCCCCATTGACCCAATCCTGTTGAATACTTGCCTGATCCTCTGAACTTGTGGGCTATTGCATAGATGGCCCTTGCGCGCTGGTCTAGAGTTCGACGATGGGCGACCTGCGGTCGCACCTCTCCTATAAGAACTCTAAGAACTCAGCACCACCAACCGATGATCAGCAGGTGAGCCGCCATGGAATTACGTATTAACCAACAGGCCTATCAGGTCGATGCCGACGCCGACACGCCGTTGCTGTGGGTGATCCGCGACGACCTGGGCCTGACCGGCACCAAGTACGGCTGCGGCCTGGCCCAGTGCGGCGCGTGTTCGGTGCTGGTGGACGGCAACGTGGTGCGCTCGTGCGTCACGCCGGTGGCGGCGCTGGTCGGCCGCGAGATCACCACCATCGAGGCGATTGAAGCCGATGACGTGGGCAAGCGCGTGGTCGCGGCCTGGGTCGAGCGCCAGGTGGCGCAATGCGGTTACTGCCAGTCCGGGCAGGTGATGGCGGCCACGGCGCTGCTCAAGCACACCCCTGCACCGTCGAAAGAGCAGATCAACGCGGCCATGATCAACCTGTGCCGCTGCGGCACCTACAATGCCATCTACGCCGCCATGGATGACTTGGCCGCCGGCAAGGAGAGCGTTTGATGAAGATGTCCGAGATCCTGCCCGGCGTGACCCTGGACGCACCGATCAACCTGTCGCGCCGGCGCTTTCTGGCGAGCACCGCCGTCGGTGCATTGGTCATCGGCTTCGGCCTGCCCCTCGGCGCGTCCAGGGTGCAGGCTGCCACGGGCGCCGCCGCTGAACGCGGCACCCAAGTGCCGGCCTTCCTGGAGATTCGCCCGGACGGCAGCGTGCGCCTGCTCAGCCCCTTCATGGAAGGCGGCCAGGGCACGCACACCGCCATGGCACAGATCATCGGCGAGGAGCTGGACGCCGACCCTGCCACTTTCGTGGTCGAAGCCGCACCGCCCGGTGAAGCCTATGTGGTCATGGAAAATGGCCTGCGTATCACCGGCGGCAGCATGTCGGTGCGCATGAGCTACCCGACCATGCGCCGCCTCGGCGCCCTCGCCCGCGCCATGCTGATGCAGGCAGGTGCCGAACAGCTCGGTGTGCCGGTGGCGCAACTGACCACGCAACCCGGCCGGGTGGTGCATGCGGCGTCGGGCCGCTCGCTGGGTTACGGCGAGTTGGCCGGCCGCGCCCTAGACATGCCCGTGCCCGACCCCGCCAGTATCACCTTGCGCGACCCGAGCCAGTTCCGCTGGATCGGCAAGCCGGTCAAACGCCTGGATGCCTATGACAAATCCACCGGCAAGGCGCAGTACAGCATCGACCTCAAAGTCGACGGCATGCTCCACGCCGCCGTGCAGCACGCACCGCGCCTGGGCATGACGGTGGGCAGCCTGCGCAACCAGGCTCAGGTCGAGGCCATGAAGGGCGTGCATTCGGTGCACACTCTGCCCGGCGCCGTGGCGGTGGTTGCCGAACGCTGGTGGCACGCCAAGCGGGCCGTGGAAGCAATCCAGGTGGAATGGCTCGAAGCCGCCGCCGACTCCAGCGTGCGCGCGATGCCGGCGGATTTTTCCAGCGATAAATACCGCGACTTTCTCGCCGCCCAGCAAGGCCCGGCCCGCGACGACGAAAACCAGGGCGACGTGGCCGCCGCGCTGGCCAGCGCCAAGACCCGCGTCGACGCCACCTATCATAACCAGTACCTCAACCATGCCCAGCTGGAGCCGCCCTCGGCGCTGGCGCGCTATAACCCCGACGGCACGCTGGAGGTATGGCTGCCGAACCAGGCGCCGGATATGTTCCGCGCCGACATCGCCAAGCGCACCGGCCTGGCCGTTGAGCAAATCACCCTGCACTCGCCGTTGCTGGGCGGTTTTTTCGGGCGACATTTTTTGTATGACTCGGCCAATCCCTACCCGCAGGCTATCGCCCTGGCCAAGGCCGTCGGCCGGCCGATCAAGCTGATCTGGAGCCGTGAGGAAGAGTTCGTGCGCGATGTGCTGCGCCCGGTCGCGGTGGTCAAGTTCCGCGCCGCGCTGGATGACAAAGGCCTGCCGCTGGCCATCGAAGCGGTGAGCGCCACCGAAGGCCCCACCGAAGCGATTGCCGGCAAGCAAGGCGACGCCCTCGACCCCACGGCGCTGGAAGGCTTATCCGGAAAAAGTTATGCGATCCCCAACAAGCGCATCGCCCAGATTTACGTCAAGGGCCCGGCCATGCTCGGTTACTGGCGTTCGGTGGGCAATTCGTTGAACGACTTCTTCTATGAAGCGTTCCTCGATGAACTGGCCGACAAGGGCGGCCATGACCCGTACGAACTGCGCCTGCACCTGCTGCGCGACAATGCGCGGCTGACCACTCTGCTGCAAGCGGTGGGCGAACTGTCCGGCGGGTGGAAGCGCGGGCCGTTCACCGCCGAAGACGGTAGCCGACGAGCCCGAGGCGTGGCCATGGCTTCACCGTTTGGCTCTCATGCGGCGGTGATCGCCGAAGTGTCGATCGACAACGGCCAAGTCAAGGTGCATGACATCTGGCAGGCCATCGACCCGGGCAGCATCGTCAACCCGGCGATCATTGAAGCCCAGGTCAACGGCGCCGTGGCCTTGGGCTTGTCGCAAACCTTGCTGGAGGAAGCGGTCTACGTGGACGGTAAGCCGCGAGCGCGCAACTACGACCTGTATCCGATCCTGCCGCCCTCGCGGATGGCGCGGGTACACGTGAAGATCGTCGAGAGCGGCGAAAAAATGGGCGGTATCGGCGAACCACCGTTGCCCGCCGTGGCGCCAGCCGTGGCCAACGCGGTGGCACAGTTGACCGGCCAGCGTATCCGCAGCTTGCCATTGAGCCGCTACACCTTCAGTTAATGCACAGGGAATGCCCATGAACAACCGCCGATTCGCAAGAACCGCAGGCTGGCTGGCGCTGCCCTGCCTGGTCGTCGCAGGCCTGCTGGCCTGGTACGTCACCCGCGAGCCCGCCTCGCCGTTCGAACAGGAAAAAACCGCCAGCTTTGACCCGGCACTGGTCAGTCGCGGCGAGTATGTCGCGCGTCTGAGCGACTGCGTGGCCTGCCACAGCCTAGCAGGCAAGGCGCCGTTTGCCGGTGGCCTGGAAATGGCCACGCCGCTGGGGGCGATTCATGCCACCAACATCACCCCCGACCGCGAGCATGGCATTGGCAATTACAGCCTTGCCGACTTCGACCGCGCCGTACGCCACGGCGTGGCGCCGGGTGGGCGGCGGCTGTACCCGGCGATGCCCTACCCGTCTTACGTGAAACTCAGCGACGACGACATCAAGGCGCTGTATGCGTTCTTCATGAAGGGCGTGCAGCCGGCCAACCAGCCGAACATCCCCAGTGATATTCCCTGGCCGCTGAATCTGCGCTGGCCCATCGCCCTGTGGAATGGTGTATTTGCGCCCACCGCCGCCTACGCCGCCAACCCCAGCCAGGACGCCCTGTGGAACCGTGGCGCTTATATCGTGCAAGGCCCTGGCCACTGCGGCAGCTGCCATACGCCGCGCGGCCTGGCCTTCAACGAGAAAGCCCTAGACCAATCCGGCGCGCCGTTCCTGGCCGGTGCGCTGCTCGACGGCTGGTACGCGCCGAGCCTGCGCCAAGACCCCAACACCGGCCTGGGCCGCTGGAGCGAGGCGCAGATCGTGCAGTTCCTCAAGACCGGGCGCAACCAGCATGCGGTGGTCTACGGTTCGATGACCGAAGCGTTCAACAACTCCACACAGTTCATGGCTGACGACGACCTGGCCGCCATCGCCCGTTACCTCAAGTCCCTGCCCGGCGACTCACAGCGCGATGGCACGCCTTGGCAGTATCAGGCCGTGGCCGCCGACGCGCGTGCGGATGCCCCCGGTGCCCATACCTACGCTACCCGCTGCGCCTCCTGCCATGGCCTGGACGGCAAGGGCCAGCCGGAGTGGATGCCGCCACTGGCCGGCGCCACCTCGGCACTGGCCAAGGAAAGCGCCTCGGCGATCAACATCACCCTCAACGGCTCGCAACGGGTGGTGGCCGCCGGCATACCGGATGCCTACCGTATGCCGGCGTTCCGTGAGCAATTGTCCGATCAGGACATCGCCCAGGTGCTGACCTACGTGCGCAGTACCTGGGGCAACCAAGGTGGTGCAGTGGACGCACAGGCAGTGGGCAAACTGCGCGGGCATACCGACCCGGCCAGCAGCAGCCCGATCATTTTGCATATGCGGTGAGGCCGGAACGCGGTCTCTTTGATATAGGTGATCACATGTGGGAGGGGGCTTGCCCCCGATTCGGTGTGTCAGTTACACATGCATTCATTGACACACCGCCATCGGGGGCAAGCCCCCTCCCACATTTGGCCAAGTTGGACCTACTTGCTCTCGTCAGCCTTGCCCTCCTGCATCTGCACCGATGACTTGCTGCCGCTGGTGTTGTCTTTGGTCGTGTTATCGGAGTTGTCGAAACAGCCGTGCAGCAGGAATACGCTGCAAAAACCCAAGCACATAGACAGCTTTTTCATAAGATCTCCTGTTAAACCTATTCATCAGCCTGTGCTGCATGTGGCCAGTTTCCGGACACGAACGTTCCCTGCACAGGCCGTGAGGCTGACGAATGGTTTGCCATTAATTAGCTAGCATTTACGTACGGCATATTTGGGCTAACCTTGACCCGTTAAAGCCTGTTAGCCGGTGATCCCATGGACACGTTGACCAAAGCGCAAATCGAGCATGCTCTTGCACAGCGACTGCGCAATTGCCGTGTCTCTTGCACGATCAATGCAGACAGCAGCCTGTCCGTCACGGTGCTCGCGCCTGACGCCAATCAGTTCACCATCGCCAATATCAACCGCGCCCGCTACCACGGCGAGTCAGGTATCAACCGGCTCGTACGGGAAATCATGGAAGACATGGTGGTTTCCCGAAAAACCTCCCGCCTTTCATCCGTGGGGTAAATACGCTTAAAAACAGAACGAGGCTTTCCATGCCGGATTCCACCGCTGCACCGTCGCAACGCTGCACCATCGATTACCTTCAAGACACACTGCTCGGCGTCAACCCGCTCTCCCATGCATGCATGGCGCGGATTACCCAGGCCGGCGAGCGCCTATCGCTGCACATCCCAGGGCCGTGGCCGAAGGAGCTGCCGAAGGCACATACCGTATCGATCAAGGTTGAGAACCGCACTTATCATGGCGTGCTCGTGGATGCCCAGGCATCGGGCACCGATGAGTTGGTGTTGAACATTCAACTTCAGCCGGAACGGCCGGGCGCAACTGATCGTTAACCCCGCTCACCCGCCAACGCACGCTGGTGAAAATGCGCCAGCCACTTCAAGGCATGCAGCGTCGCATCCAGCTGCACCTGCTCACGGGAGCCCATGAAGCGCTCCTTTCGACTGAAGATACTCAGCCGGTTTTCGATTCGATAAGCCCAGGCAAAACAAATGGTCCCGGCCGGAATGCCGTCCATGTCATCCGGGCCAAGCAGGCCGGTGGTGGCGACGGCGACCTGTGCCGGGCTGTCACGCAACGCACCTTCGGCCATCTCGCGAGCGACTTCACAACTGGTGAGGTTGAAGGTGTCGATCGTATACGCGCGTACGCCCAGCAAGCGCTGTTTGGCCTCGGGCGAGTACACGACATAACCACTTTCAATACATGACCCGCCGCCCCTGACCTCCGACAGCAAAGTAATGATCTTGCCTGCCGTACACGACTCGGCGCTGGTGAGAGTGAGCTGGTGGTGTTTCAGGTAATCGATAGTGGCTGCGGCTATATCCATGATGACAATCTCCCGCGTTCAAAAGGTTGCAAGGTAGTCGGCCAATGTCAGCGCACAGGCCTCAATTGCGCCGTCCACAATCAGCTCGTAGCCGTGGGTGTTTTCCGTCGGAATCGCCAGGCAACCGCCGCGCGCCGAAGTGCCGTTACTCATGACGGCACTGGCATCCGAGGCAAAATCCACCAACAGCGCATATTGAGGCGCATAACCGCAGCGCTGTGCGGCGTCTGCCAGGCCGGTGACCACGGAACGTGTGTAATAGCCTTTGAGGTCACCGGTATTGACGATCGGATCGACGCTCAGGCGAGTGCCGTACTCACTCATCACCGGGCCGACTTCCACCGCAATAGTGGTATCGCCCGGCAGTGTCTGCGCCGCATACATCGCCCCGGCGTTGCACTCTTCTTCCAGGGTGGTGAAGACAAAATACACATCGCACGCCAACTCCTGTCGGCGTTGGTGCAGGCGCTGCACGCTATGAAGTACCGCAGCGATGGGCGCGCGGTCATCCAGGAAGTGCGCGGCAATCGCATCCCCCACCTGGAACGGCGCACGCCAATGGCGGCTCAGCGTGACGCGGCTGCCGGGGCGTACGCCGTAGTCACGCAAGGTCTCGACGGAGCACCGGGTGATCACATGCACGTCATTCCAGTGCACGTCCCCTGACAACACATCGGCACCCTGGGGCGCGTTGGCGGTGGCATGCATCGAACCAAAGGACAGCACCCCCGGAATGAATTGGTGATCACCGAGTATGTCCACCGGGCACATGCCGAAATTCACCGGGTTGGCACCGCCCAACGCGGTCACGCGCAACGTGCCGTCGGCGTCCACATGCTTGACCACCATGGCGATCTCATCCATATGCGCCATGACCCGCACCGCGCGGCGGGGCTCGCTATCGCCCTGCGCGCCTTTGACCAGGCCGATGACATTGCCGGCCGGGTCCACCCAGGTGTCGTCACACAGTGGCCGCAAATGCTCCAGGCAAATGGCGCGCACCTCATCCTCCTGGCCGCCAGGGCCACGGGCGAGCAACAGTTGGTGAAGCAACTGAGGGACATCGGGTCGGGCATCGTTTGGCTGGGGTTGCATCCGGGGTCTCCATTCGCGCTATTGAACACTTATGAAAAATGACCTGGCACGCCGAACGGTTGTTCCACAAATCTTCTTGGTCGTGCACTGAAATCCGGTTGAACACCCACTGCGGCAGGCTTTCTAGATGTGTTCCAACACCACCCCACGGAGGGAGTCCCCAATGAACATCAACAGCCTGCAACCCGCCTTGCCTTCGCTGTGCCTGGCGATGTCGATGGCCGCGCTGACCGCCTGCGCCGGCAACGACTCAGCCTCCAACGTCGTCGCGCCCGGTGAGGCCAAATCACCCACCACGCGCACTCTCGACACCGGCGCCGCCCTGCTGCAATCGCGCCCGCCCATCGATGCGCTCAATGCCTACCTGGACGGCTTCCACTTCTACAACGGCCATCCCGACGTGCAAATGGAAGCCCATCACTATTGCGCGATTCTTAATGAGGAAGTGATCCAGTGTGTGATCTACGACGGCAACCGCAAGGACGCCAAGTTGATGGGCGTGGAGTACATCATCAGCGAACAGCTGTTCAACAGCCTGCCTGCGCCCGAGAAGGCGTTGTGGCACAGCCATGTGCATGAGGTGAAGTCGGGCCAGCTGGTAGCTCCCGGTATTCCTGCGGTGGCCGAGCATGCCTTGATGGAAAAACTGGTGCATACCTACGGCAAGACCTGGCACACCTGGCACACCGACCTCAACAAGCGCCTGCCGCTGGGTGTTCCGCAATTGATGATGGGCTTTACCGCCGATGGCCAAGCCGATCCGAAGATGGTCGCCGAACGGGACCAGCGGCTGGGCGTCGACAGCGCCAGGAAAAAGCAGGCGCGCGCCGACATCCCCGCTCCGGCCATAGCACCCGGCGCGGACGCCTGGCGCCAGGGCACTGTCATCCAGATCGAAGACCCCACCCAGGCAGCCCACCAGCACTGACAGCGGCAGCTGCTCATTTGGATTGAACGATTATTTGCCGGCGCTTGCCACATAGGAAAGGGGCGCATCAGCTGCCCCGCGCATGAGGAGTTCAACTATGTCTTACGACCATCAAGGCCCTGCCAGCGTCATTACCGCTTCCCGCCATCTGGGCACCGAAGACGATGAATGCCTGAACGAAAACGCCAACATAAAAATGACCAGCAGCGGCAAGCCCACCATCGTTCGCCTGGATTTCGATACCCCGCTGACCTGGCCCGGCAACCCCAACTTCGTCACCGTCAACGTGCCCGACGGCACGTCTGTCAGCGGTGTGATCGTGGCCTTGGAACGCCCGGCTGACGGGTCAGGTTGGGTCACCTTTACGGTGGACGATTGAGCCTGCGAGCAGGCCATCGCATTGTCCGACAACTTATTTGAATTATTTTTGACGTCAAATATCTGTACTTCATGAGCATAGGGAGTCCTCATGAAAAACAACGAGTTATTCACCATCAAGTATCAACTTCACGGCGAGCCCAGGTCGTTCATCGTGCGTGCGGCGCGCATGAATAACGCTGAAGCCTGGCACTGGGCCAGTTGCGATGCCGGCGTGGCGGTCATCCCCAGGTTCGGGCAAAACAACCTCAAGCGCGTCTCCAAGCCGATGGCGGAAAAATACGGCATTACGGATGTGCGCTGGTGCGGCGCGGCAGCGATTCAGTGGGCAGAGGGCATTACATCATGAACAGTCAGGTGCTGGATTACACAGCCAGGCAAACGTCGGACGACGAAGTCGCGCAGAACACCCAGATGTTCTACGAAGCGGACCGATTGGATGCCCAGGCCTATAAGATCATCGAACACTACAGCGGCGATACCGCGACCTGGGCGCGCTTCACCGAGGCGAAGAAGCTGGCGGACGCGCAACGGACCGCCGCTTATCAAGAGTGGATGCGCATTCACCGCGCCAGAAAAAATAAAGCTTAACGGCAGGTCAGTTGAGGCATTTGTAGGAGCGAGCTTGCTCGCGAAGAATGTCCAGGCGACGCGTTCATTCTGGATAAGCGCGGGGAGCCTGAGTTCTTCGCGAGCAAGCTCGCTCCTACATGGTTATGAGGCATGCCCCTGAGTTATGAAGCATGCCCCTGAATATCAGGGGCATGCGTCTGTTCAGAGGATCGGTTTACCCCCCGTCACGCCGTAGCGCTCGCCAGAGATATAACTGCCTTCATCCGACGCCAGCAGCACATAGATAGGCGCCACTTCCACCGGCTGGCCAGGACGCCCCAGCGGCGTGTTGCCACCGAAGCTCTCCACCATGTCGTCAGTCATCGTCGACACGATCAACGGCGTCCAGATCGGCCCCGGCGCCACGCTGTTCACGCGAATCCCGCGCTCACCCAGCATCTGTGCCAGGCCGGCGGTGAAGTTGGCGATTGCGCCCTTGGTGGCCGCATAAGGCAACAGCGACGGGTTGGGCATGTCGGAATTGACCGACGTCGTGTTGATGATCGAACTGCCCTCGGCCATGTGCGGCAGCGCCGCCTTGCAGATCCTGAACATAGCGGTGATGTTGATGTTGAAGGTCTTGACCCAGTCCTCGTCAGGAATGTCTTCCAGGGATTTGTAGGTCATCTGGAACGCGGCGTTGTTGACCAGCACGTCGATACGCCCGAACTCCTTCACCGTGTCGTTGACAATGGCTGTGCACTGCGCCGCGTCGCCCAGGTCACCGGGCAACAGCAGGCACTGGCGCCCCGCTGCCTCGACCCAGCGCTGGGTCTCCTTGGCGTCCTCATGCTCGTCCAGATACGACACGGCAACGTCCGCGCCTTCGCGGGCAAAGGCGATCGCCACCGCACGCCCGATGCCGCTGTCGGCGCCGGTAATCAAGGCAATCTTGTTGGCGAGCCGGCCCGAGCCTTTGTAGGTCTGCTCACCGCAATCGGGCATCGGCTCCATCTTGCGCTGGTCGCCGGGTACAGGCTGCTGCTGTGGCTTGAAGGGTGGTTTTGGGTAGTTACTCATCGGATTCCCTCCTGTGTGTGGTTAGTGTTGCGAGGGTCGGCCGCGCCCGATAGTTCAGAGCAATTTTCAGAAAACCGGATGACCGTACCCGCACGGCTGCGCCGCTCGTCCGATGGAATAAACCTTTGCAAAGTACGCCTCTCAACCGAAGGGTGAACGCCCGTTGGGGTATCGAGTGGTGTCGAAGCGTTCTGTTACAGGTCGCTTTTCAGCTATATTCCGCTATTCGTTTATCCCTCATCCCGTTTCGAATTCTTGCCCTGCGCAGTTAACCAAGGTTGGTGTTTATGAAGTCTGCCCCCCCGCGGTCACCCAATGTCCCGCAACGCAAGGATCTGATCCCCAGCACCCTGAATTTTCCAGTGGTGGGTATCGGCGCGTCGGCGGGCGGGTTGCAGGCGGTGAAGGCATTTTTCGAACACATGCCCCAAGACTGCGGCATGGCTTTTGTGGTGATCCTGCACCTGTCCCCCGACCATCAAAGCGTCGCGGACAGGATCATCCAGGAGTCGACCCGGCTGCCGGTGCTGCAGGTCACCGAGACGACGACCATCGAGAAGAACCGGGTGTACGTGATTTCGCCGGCGCAGCACTTGGCAATGAATGATGGCTACCTGGCCGTCTCGCCGTCGGCGCGCGAAGGCGGCTCGCATATTGCCATCGACCTGTTCTTTCGCGACCTGGCAGATGCCCATAAAGAGCACGCGTTTTGCCTGGTATTGTCCGGCACCGGTTCGGACGGCGCGGTGGGGCTTTCGCGCATCAAGGAACAGGGCGGCGTCACCCTGGTGCAAACCCCGGAAGACGCGGAATTCGACGGCATGCCACTGGCGGCCATCGAAACCCAGATGGTCGACCTGGTGTTGCCCGTGGTGGAGATGCCGCAAAAATTGCTGGAGCTATGGCGCAACGCCCGCTCCATCACCCTGCCTACCGCCAATGACCCCGCGATCAAAACCACGCCGCCTGCAACTGAACGTGACGCGGCGGTCGCCGAACAGTTGCTGCTGGATATCCTGATACAACTGCGGCTCACCACCGGCCACGACTTCAAGCACTACAAGCGCGCTACCGTACTGCGCCGCATCGAACGCCGCCTGCAGGTCACCGCCCAACCGGATCTGGCCAGCTACTACGAATATCTCCAGGCGCACCCGGAAGAAACCAAGGCATTGCTCGGCGACATGCTGATCGGCGTGACCAACTTTTTCCGTGACCGCGAGGCCTTCGAAGCGCTCGAGCGCGATGTGGTGCCCAACCTGGTGAAGTCACTGGAAGACAGCGTGCCCAAACGCGAAGAGGTGCGCATCTGGTCGGCCGGCTGCTCCACCGGCGAAGAGGCCTATAGCCTGGGCATGCTGGTCGCCGAGCAACTGGCGGTAGATGGCAGCGATGCAAAAATGCAGGTGTTCGCCACCGATATCGACGAGCGCGCGATCAACCATGGGCGTAACGGCGTTTACCCGGAAGCGATCATTACCGACGTGCCGCCCTCACGCCTGCGCCAGCACTTTGCCAAGGAAAAAAACCAGCACTATCGGGTGCGCAAGGAGATCCGTGAAAAAGTCCTGTTCGCCAAGCACAGCCTGCTGAGCGACCCGCCCTTCTCGCAGATCGACCTGATCGTCTGTCGCAACCTGTTGATCTACCTGGACCGCGAGGTGCAGCGCGACATCCTGCAGATGTTCCACTTTGCGCTGCGCCCCGGCGGCTACCTGTTCCTGGGCTCCTCGGAGTCGGCCGACGGCTGCCTGGACCTGTTCGTGCCGGTGGACAAGCGCAACCGCATTTTCCGCGTGCGGGCCGGTTCAGCGGCCATGCGCCGCGCGCCCAGCATGCCGCGTGGTGGCTACCTGCGGCCCAGCGCCACCACCGCTGCCGCCCAGGTCAAGGTACCGAACAAGGTCTCGTTCGCCGACATTCACCTGCGCGCGCTGGAAAAGGCCGCGCCGCCCAGTGTCATCGTGGATATACACGCCGACATCCTGCACATGAGTGAAGGCGCGGCGCGCTTCCTGCGCCATGTGGCCGGGGAGATGACGCGCAACCTGCTGGCCCTGGTGCACCCGGACCTGCGCCTGGATATTCGTACGACGCTGTTCCAGGCCCAGCAGTCGGGCCTTGCGGTGACGTCGCGCAAAGTGCGCATCGAGCGCGATCATGTGCCCTACGTGGTCGATGTCACCGCCCTGCCCTACCAGGACGATCTCACCGAGAGCGATTATGTCCTGGTGATTTTCCAGGAAACTGAAGTCGACCCCCGGCACGCCGAAGAAACCGCCATCAGCCAAGCCGAAAACCAGATGATGAGCAACCTGGAGCGCGAACTGCAGCGGACCAAGTTGCACCTGCAGGACACCATCGAGCAGGCCGAGGTCTCCAGCGAAGAACTCAAGGCGTCCAACGAAGAAATGCAGGCGGTCAACGAAGAGTTGCGCTCGGCCACCGAAGAGCTGGAAACCAGCAAGGAAGAGTTGCAGTCGATCAACGAAGAACTGCTGACGGTCAATTTCGAACTCAAGACCAAGGTTGAAGAGACCGACAAGGTCAATGACTACCTGACCAACCTGATCGCCTCCACCGATATCGCCACGGTCTTCGTCGACCGCAACATGCGCATCCGCTGGTTCACGCCACGGGCCACGGATATTTTCAGCATGCTGCCGGTGGACACCGGGCGCTCGTTGATGGACATCACCCACCGGCTCAACTACCCGGAAATGACCGAAGACGCCACCACAGTGTTCGAATCGTTGAGCATGATCGAACGCGAAATCAGCAGCAAGGACGACCGCTGGTACATCGCACGCCTGCTGCCGTACCGCTCCAGCGAAGACCATATCGATGGCACGGTGCTGACCTTTATCGATATCACCAAGCGGCGCCAGGCCGAAGAAGAACTGCGCCTGGGCGAAGAGCGCATGCGCCTGGTCGCGGACAGCACCCATGATTTTGCCATCATCATTCTGGATGACCATGGCGCCATCACCGACTGGAACACCGGCGCCGAGTTGATCTTCGGCTATACCAAGGACGAGGTGCTTGGCGCCTATTACGACTTGATCTTCTCCCCTGAAGACCGCACCGCCGGCATCCCCGAAAACGAGCTGCGCGCCGCCCGCGAACACGGGCGCGGCGAAGACGAACGCTGGCACGTACGCAAGGACGGCAGCCGGTTTTATTGCAGTGGCGAAGTCACCCTGCTGACCAGCAATAACCTGCAGGGCTACGTCAAGATCGCCCGTGACCTCACCGGCCATAAGCGCACCCAGGATGAGCAGAGTCAACGCTTGATGGAGACCCAGACCAACAGTCACCTCAAGGATGAGTTCTTCGCGGTGATGTCCCACGAACTCAAGCACCCGTTGAACCTGATTCAACTGAATGCCGAATTGCTGCGACGCCTGCCGGCGACCAAGGCCACCGGCCAGGCGGTCAAGGCCGTGAACACCATCTGCGAAGCGGTTTCGAGCCAGGCGCGCATCATCGACGACCTGCTGGATGTGGCCAGGGTGCGCACCGGCAAGCTCAAGCTGAAGAAGCAACCGATCGACCTGATCCGCACGCTTGAGGATATCTACGCGGTGGTGCTCGCCGATGGCCATCGGTGCCAGGTGACCCTGCAAAAACCGACGACTCCGGCAGCCTTGTTCGTCGATGCCGACCCTACGCGCCTCGAACAGGTGATCTGGAACCTGGTCAACAACGCGCTGAAATTCACCCCCAGCGACGGCCGCGTACAGTTGGAGGTCAGCCGTACCGAGGGGTACGCGCGGCTGGACGTGATCGACAGCGGCGCCGGGCTCGCCGAAGACAGCCTGGAGAAGATTTTCGACCTGTTCGGCCAGGCGGAAAACCAACACCAGACCCATCAGCGCGAAGGCCTGGGTATCGGCCTGTCTCTGGTGCGGCAACTGGTGGAAGCTCACGGTGGCACGGTCAGCGTTCACTCCGAGGGGCTTGGCTTTGGCAGCACCTTCTCGATAGCGCTGCCACTTTCCAAGCAACAGGACCGCCTGCCCCGCGCCAATGCTGCGGACGCTTCGGACGAGCGCTTGAGCGGAGTCAAAGTGCTGCTGGTGGACGACTCGGCCGATGTGCTGGAAGTGCTGAATATGCTGCTGGAGATGGAAGGCGCCGAGGTGAGTGCGTTCGATGACCCGCTCGCTGCACTGCAAGTGGCCGGCGACACGCCTTTCGACCTGATTGTCTCGGACATTGGCATGCCGAACATGAACGGCCATGAGCTGATGCAGCACTTGCGCCAGATCAGCCACCTCCAGCAGGTGCCCGCCATCGCGTTGACGGGTTACGGTGCCAGCAGTGACCAGAAGAAGGCCACCGACTCGGGCTTCAGCACCCATGTGAGCAAACCCGTCACCCATGATGCGTTGATCAGCTTAATCCAGAGCCTGTGCCGCGCACGGCGCTAGGCGCGGTTATTGGTAAGGAATCACCGAGATCTTGCCGTTGCGCTCGAGGATCGCGAAGCGGATGTGCTTGATCTCCAGGATGCCCTGGGCCGACCGGGCCGCCTCAAGGATATCGTCTTCATCCAGGCGGGCACGCTTGAGGCGTTCGTGCAGGACTCGGCCCTCTTCGACCACCACTGTCGGCCCGCCATCGAGCACCCGTGAAAACCACAGCGAACGTTGCTTGAGCAATGACAGGCCGATGTCGATAGCGATCAGCGTGACGATGACCAGCACCGCATTGGTCAGCGAGAAATCATCCCCCAGCAGGGCCTGCTGAGTGGCCTCGCCGATCACCATCAGCAGCACCAGGTCGAAGGTGTTGAGTTCGGCGAGGGAGCGCCGGCCGGCGACCTTGAACAGGATCATCAATACCAGGTAAATCGCGGCTGCCCGCAAGACGGAGTCCATGCTTGCCCCCTAGGGATAAATGAACTGGGAAACGTCCACAGTGGCGCCATTGGCCAGCGATACCCGGGTGTCGAAATTGCCGACGCCGTCACTGAGCAAGCTCAGGTACAGCGTGGCCCGCCCTTGATCGTCGCTCAGCATCCACAGCTTTACGCCCTCTCCCGCCGCGCTGGCCTTGAGGGGCTGGGGCTGGAGCATTTCCACATTGAAGCCCTGCAACAGCTCACCGTTGATTTCGACTTCCAAGGGCTTGCGTGCGGCGCCTTGCAGGTGGATCACCAATGCATCGGATGAACCATTGCGCAGGAAGCGCTGGTATTCGACGCGTAGCTGCCCGTCGGCGCTACGTGCCTCGGTGGTGCTCAATGGCCCCTTGGAAAACAGCCCCGCCAGCGTCAGTACAATCAGCACGACCAGCCCGTACCAGCCCAGCCGCTCGAAGCGCCAGACTTTGCGTTGCAAAGGCATGTCTTCGCGTACCGGATAGTCGCGGCTGTGCAGGTCATCAGGCTTTGACTCGCGCATCGCCAGCCCTCTTTCAGCCCTTGCTGTGCTCCGGCGAGGACGGACCCTTGGTCACGCCGCGCGGGCCGTATACCGCCCATATCACCGCGCCCAGCAACGGCAGCAAGACGACCACGGCGGTCCACCCTGCCTTGCTCCCCGAAGAGTTTTCGCTACGCCACACGCTGTTGAGGACCCACAGGTCGAGCAGCAACAGGATGATCATCAGGCCAATCCAGAAATACGTCAGTTCCATGGTGCACCTCCCGGTTATGCAGCATTAGGTTGGCGGGGCGGCGGCAGGGTTCAGAATTTTTGCGCTGACAGGCGCCGAATCTAAATAAACGATAGTTCCGACGGAACTGAATCGTTGAATTGATCAATATTTCAGAAGCAACCAAATTGATACCGTCTCCTTGCAGGCGGGTCACAGCCTTATCTGAACCTGTTGAAAAAAGGAGGTGGCGTAATGAACAACTCGCAGCGGGCCTGGGAACTGGCCATGGTTTTGGTCGCCAATGGCAAGATCCCGTTCGACCCTGCCAACCCGAGCGGCTCGGTGAAGATCCTTTCGCGGCATCTGGAAGCGCTGGAAACTGCATTGCATGAGGAGGCAATAGCGAATACACCGGTGGAGCACCTGCGCAAACTCGGCGGTCGTCGGCCCACCTTGGTAGGTGCCGATTGAAGTCATCCATGTGGGAGGGGGCTTGCCCCCGATGGCGGAGTGTCATTCAGCTCAAGGTCATCTGATACACCGCTATCGGGAGCAAGCCCCTCTCACATTTGGGACGCGATCAGGCAGTTAATTCGCGTCCGGCTCCTCAGCGCAGCGCAAATCCATTACGCCCTGCAGACTTCGCGTTATACAGCGCTTTGTCCGCCGCCTCGATCAAGCCGAGCGCAGGCTCCAGCTCAGCACCTGCACCCGCCGCCACCCCGATACTCACACTCACACGCCCGAATGGGCTGCCCGGATGAGCGATATCGGCGTGCAGCAGTCGATCCAGGATCAATTGCGCCACCACTGCAGCGCCTTCGCCGTCGGTCGCGGGCATGATGATCGCTATTTCTTCGCCGCCGTAACGCGCCACCAGGTCCGAAGGGCGCCGCACGCATGTCTCCAACAGTGCGCTGATCCTCTGCAGGCAGGCATCGCCCGCGACATGACCGAGGGCGTCGTTGTAACGTTTGAAATAGTCGACGTCGATCATCAGCAAGGCCAGCGTCGTGCCGTCGCGTTGCGCCCGGCGCGCTTCCAGGGCCAGGGTCTCATCAAAACAGCGTCGGTTGGCCAGGCCGGTCAGCGCGTCCTTCATCGCCAGTAATTCAAGCTGCCGATTAGAGTCGAGCAACTGCTGCTGGGCGATACGCAGCGCCTCTTCGGCCTCGGTTCGCCGGCGGATATCAAGGATCAGAAACCAACCGATCAAACCGGTCAGCCCCAGCAGCCCCGTCACCACCACAGCCGACAACGCGGCTTCAATGCGCCAGGCCGCAAGCGCTTCGTGCTTGCCCAGGGCGACGGTGGTAATCAGCGGCAGGCTCTCGCTTTTGCGGAAGGCATACAGCCGCTCTACCCCATCCAGGCTGGAGGTGTATGCAGCGGTGCCGACGGAGCGGTCGACCAGATAGTGGGAATAGATCGGCGAGGTGGAAAAGTTGCGGCCCATGTCCTGCTCGCGGAAGGGATAGCGCACCAGCAAGGTGCCATCGGTATACGACAAACCGATCGCGCCGTCCTGGCCGACGTCGAGTGTGCCGAACACGCGCAGAAAGTTCTCCACGCCCAGGGTCACGGCCACCACCCCGGCAAAGTTGCCGGCCGCGTCATCGAAGCGGCGGCTGATGGTAACCACCCATTCCTGGGTGGTGTGGCTCTGAATCGGCGGGCCGATGAAGGGCTCACGGCTCGGATCGTCGCGGTGATGGATGAAATAGGCGCGTGCGCTGCTGTTGGCGCCCGCCGGAATCACGCGGTTGGACGACATCAGCCAGCCACCCTGCCGGTCATAGACGGTGATGCCGCTGAGTTGCGGCATCACCGGCTGCTGGCGACGTATCAACGCGCTGATGCGCTCGATCTGCGCCGGGCCACTGCCTTCGGTTTCCAGACGCTCGACCAGGCCCAGCAACAGCAGCGCGCTTTGGCGCACGATACCTTCGGTGTAGGTCGTGAGCGCCTGGGTGAGGTTCAAGCCATGCACGTTCACTTCCGCCAGCGCGCGCTCACGGGAAGACAGGACTTTCCAGATCGTCAACGAAGTCAGGGAACAGCTGATCACCAACAGCAAAAGCATCACGAGGCGGGTATCACGCTTCACGTCAGCACCTTAAAGGAAGTCCGGTTCCATTCCAGCCATCAATCGAACGTCGGTACTCACAGCGGCCACCGGTTCCGGGGCGCAAGCATACAAGCAGTCTGGCGGGGCTGCAGCAATAGCGTGTGAAAAGGCCCGCATTAGCTGCAGGCGGCGCCAAGCAAGGAGTAACGCCGACAAAGATCAGCCACGCTTATTTCTCCTTCAGACACACAGTTGAAACTAAGCCGAATGGTCAGCAACGCTATTATTTTAATATCAACCACCCTCTGAAAAGTTATACGAAGCGGCTTGCCAAGCGACGATTTGTATAAGTTTCTGGCTACTCACTACCGTTCATCGGCGTTTCTAAAAAATTTCAAAACCACTGCCCGCTTGCTCTTATCGGAGTAGATGTCCGTTGCATAAATGGGCAACTAGCGAAACGACAATTTAACTTGGAGTATTGTTATGACCACGAGTAATAAAAATCCTGGCAACTTCGCTAACGACCGCGAAAAAGCTTCGGAAGCGGGAAAGAAAGGCGGCCAGTCGTCGGGGGGCAACTTTGCCAACGACCGCGAGAAAGCCTCGGAAGCCGGTCGTAAAGGCGGCCAGAACAGCCATGGTGGTGGACGCAAGTCATAACGAAGGGCATCAATCATGCGAGCGTCAATTGATTATCAGCGTGGCGAGCTCCATCGCCAGCCGGTGATGGAAGTGCGAACTGAGGCAAAGACCGTTGCGCGTTCAAGCACGACTCCCTGTTACGAACGCCGGCAAGTTTCCGAACTAGCCGAAGCAACTGTCGGCGCGACGCAAACACCACCGTTGTGCGAGAGAAACTTATAGCCAGCGCACTCGCAGACTGAGTGCAAGTTCCCTGCAAGATCGAAATGAACGTTGTATAACCGACATAACGACGAGGTAACTGAACATGAGTACTCAAGACAAAAAAGGCCAAATGAGTGTCAACGAAGCCGGTAAAAAAGGTGGCGAAGCCACGTCTGCTTCTCATGATAAAGAGTTCTATCAAGAGATCGGCAGCAAGGGCGGCCAAAACAGTGGCGGGAATTTCAAGAACGATCCTGAACGCGCCGCTGAAGCCGGTAGCAAAGGCGGTCAGAACAGCGGCGGCAACTTCAAGAATGATCCCGAGCGCGCCGCTGAAGCCGGTAGCAAAGGCGGCCAGAACAGTGGCGGGAATTTCGCCAACGACCGGGAGAAAGCCTCGGAAGCCGGACGTAAAGGCGGCGAAAACAGCCATGGTGGCGGCCGCAATAGTTAACGTGCTTGACGCAGGGGAGCAGTGCTCCCCTGCTTTCATTGATGAGGGACACCATGCCTTTACACATTATTAATTTTACCGGCCCTGTCACCGCCTCGACCTGCAGCCAACTGATCGAAAAAGCCTCGTTGGCCGTGCAGCAAGATGCTTCGGGCCTAGTATTGAACATCGCGACCATGGGCGGCGAATGCAGCTATGGTTTTACGATGTACAACTTCCTGATGTCGCTGCCGATCCCGGTGCATACCCATAACCTGGGCACGGTGGAATCGATGGGCAATATCATTTTTCTTGCCGGTGAACGCCGCACCGCCTGCACCCACAGCAAATTCCTGTTCCACCCGTTTCATTGGCACATGCAAGGCGCGGTCGACCATTCGCGCATGTCCGAATACGCGATGAGCCTCGATTACGACTTGCAACTGTATGCACGCATCGTGGCCGAACGCACCGCCGCTGCCAGCGAACCGTTGGAAACGGAAAAGTACCTAATCGCCGCACCGCGCATTCTCGACCCTCACCAGGCGCTGGCCGCCGGCTTGATCCACGGCATCGAACTGCCGGTCATCAAGGCGGAGTTCGTGAGCAGCTTCATCCACTCCTAGCCTTTCGCCCGGACACGATGCGCTGTCGACTCAGGATACTGGCATTAAAATATCAACTAATCGCTTGTTTGAAATTTTCCCGTTTAGCGGTTGAAAACATCCGCCCGATGATGAATGGTGGCACTCCATTCAGGGAGGAATCGATGTGCCCCATCTACAAGCGAACCGCCGTTGTGTTCAATGCAAGACCACCTATGAACCGACCACGGACGAACCTGAGTACCTGGTGGCGACAGCCTCTGAAATGCTCTGCCCGACGTGCAGGCAACTGTACGCGGCCGAACTTATGAAAGATGCACTTCAACGCAGTGTGCAAAAGTTATATGCCCTGCAAACTCGCCGAGAAAACCAGTAAGTTCTGAACAAAGGGCGACTGGATGCCCCATTAAACTCGCCTTTATTCAGGCGGAGGTGGGACGTAGGGCTGTGCAATAAACGGAACACTGCCGGACGGACGCCACCTTACATGTTCAATGCCGTAACGCTCGGCGAGTGGCTTGCTCATTCGTTTGATCTTTTCATTGCGCGACCTTGGAATAATGCCGATCCCTGCATCGCAACATGCCCAATGCCATGCCTCCGTATTGTTCATGACCTCCGCTCTTATAATGAAAGACTTCGGCTCATGGTGGTAGTCGTACTCAATGATATATAAAGAATTTTTCATAGCCGCTCCTTCTGATCTTTTTGTTGTTTGATCAGAACGAAGGTTCAGAATTTTTCTTGGCTAACTGACCAGCCTGCACAGTTTTCTTGTTTGTATAGGCCAACGACCATTCGTCGGCAGTTACGAAAAAAAATAAAACCGCGTCGGCTTTTTTGGATTCTCAATAGTGAGTCTGTTCACTCCAGGCTCTTGGTAAAAACTCCTGTCTTGCCCGTACTTAGTGCGGGCTTTTTTTCAGGGCAGTTTATATGACTAAGCAGTGTAGTCGGACGGGCCAAGGCTATCGGCCAGTTGCGTGCGATCATCCTTATATACGCAAGGGCTACTATCTGGGCCTAGAACCGGATGTATATGCGTGCATGCGCTGTGGCGAACAGCGTGAGCCTGAGCGCTGGGACGACTTCGCGCGTCGCCGCATGCCGCCTTGCGGGTTTCTGAACCCTCCCTAGGCGCTGACACCTTTCATCCCCCTACGCAAAATGCTTTGGAACCTCAAACGGCGGCGGATTTTCTACCGCACACACACCCGTTGGAGGACTGCAACATGACTGAGCATCCACTGATAGCGAACCATACCTCTGAAGACACCCACCGACGCGGCACGCTGACCAAGGCCGAACGCACACTTTCGCTGACGGCCGGCGCTGCCTTGCTGCTGAACGGCTGGCGCACCGGCGGATTGGGCGGCGCATTGCAGACCGCGGCAGGCGCCTACGCCTTGGTTCGCGGTACCGCCGGCCATTGCACACTGAAGCAGGCACTGACGCCAACCCCCTTCGAACAGCAGTTCAGTCGCGAGCATCACTGGCCGATCAGCGAGGCGATCACGCGCAGTATCACAATAGGTCGCCCGCTCGAAGAGGTGTCTGCTTTCCTCGCCCGGCCCGAGCAGATTGGCCCGCTGCTGCGCTGGGTCGACAGCATCGAGCAACTGGCGCCGGATACCACACGCTGGACGCTCCGCGCTCCCGTCGGCAAACGCGTGCAGTGCACGCTGATCCAAACCCAAAACCAGGAGCCGGCCGTGTTGCATTGGAAAACCCCAGGCGATGCGCGCTGGGCACACGACATTACCGTCTCACTGACCCCCGCTCCCGCCGGCCGTGGCACGCAAGTCAAAGCGGTGGTGGTCTGCAAGCCGGCCATGGGCAAGTTGGGCTATGGCCTCGCTCGTGCAATCAGCCTGTTCAGTGACAAGGCCTTGCTCAATGCATTGCAGGCGGTGAAACAGCAACTGGAAACCGGCGAGGTCAGCAACAACCGCCTCAGACCGGAACAGGACGACGACTTTTTTTACGTACACGCCGCCGACGACCAGGTGACCACCGATCACCCGGCAGTCAAAACCGGCGTCGCCATTGAAGGGGGAAATCACTGATGCGCGCACTCACTTGGCAAGCACCGAATACGCTGCAAGTCGACAACGTTCCCGACCCGACGATCCTCAACCCGCGTGACGCAATCATTCGCGTCACGCTGTCTTCCGTATGCGGTTCCGACCTGCATTTGCTCGGCGGCTACGTACCGGCCATGAAGCCCGGGGATATCATCGGCCACGAATTCATGGGGGAAGTCGTCGAGGTGGGCAAAGGCATCACGGACCTGCGCCAGGGTGACAAAGTGGTCACCATTTCGATCATCGGCTGCGGCAATTGCGAACCGTGCCAACGCAGCGATTTCTCCTGTTGCGATAACTCCAACCCCAACCCTTCGGCGACGGACCTTATGTACGGCCAGCCGTGCTGCGGCATCCTCGGCTACAGCCATGCCTTCGGTGGCTACCCCGGCAGCCACGCCACCTACGTGCGGGTGCCGTTCGCCGACGTCAACCTGTTCAAGGTGCCCGACGGGGTCAGCGACGAGCAGGCGCTGTTCGTGTCGGATGCAGCGCCGACCGGTTACTTTGCGGCGGACAATGCCGGCATCCAGCCCGGCGATACCGTGGCGGTGTGGGGCTGCGGCGGCGTGGGTCAGATGGCTATTTGCAGCGCCTATCTGTTGGGCGCAGAACGGGTCATCGCGATCGACCGTTACCCCGACCGGCTGCGCCTGGCACAAGAGCGCGGCAAGGCGATCCCGCTCAACTACGAGCACACCAATGTGCATGACGCCTTACTGGAACTGACCGGTGGCCGTGGGCCGGACCGCTGCATCGACTGCGTGGGCATGGAGGCGCACGGTACCGAGATCGACTATGCCTATGACAAGGCCAAGCAATTGCTCAGGCTGCACACCGAACGCGGCAGCGTGCTCAGGCAGGCCATACGTGCTTGCCGTAAAGGCGGCACGGTGTCGGTAGTCGGGGTGTATGGGGGGCTGCTCGATAAGTTTCCCATGGGAGCGATCGTCAACAAGGCCCTGACGTTGAAAGCCGGGCAGCAGCCGGGGCAGCGTTATGCGACGAGGTTGTTTGAGCATATTCAGAAAGGCGAGTTGGATCCTGCTTATCTGTTGACCCATCCGATGAGTCTGGAAGATGGCGCGCAGGGGTACGCGATGTTCAAGGAAAAGTCGGATGCGTGTATGCGGGTAGTGTTCAGGCCCTGATGAGAGTTGGGGTTGACTGAGTCCATATCCGTTACCGCAGCAACGGATATGGACTCGTTCTGATCCAGCATCATTGGAACGCGGCGCGTCAGTTAGAGAGGCTTTGGCTCCTGAACAGCAGGCGCCACCAACCGATTGCACCCATACAACACCACCCCCAGCACCATCAACGCCCCACCCCGCAGCCAAGTATCCAGACTCTGCTGACTAAGCAGGATCAGACACGACACAATCGCCAACACCGGCACCCAACTCGGCACACGAAAATGCCGCTCTTCGACCCGGTCACGGCGCAGCACCAAGACCGCCAGGTTGGTACTGAGAAACACAAACAGCAGCAACAACACCACCGTCTCAGCCAACGCCGCCAGCGTGCCGGTCAAGGTCAGCGCAATCGCCACGGCTGTGCTGGCGATGATCGCAACCCAAGGCGTGCGGCGCTTGGACAGCACCCGCGACAAAGGCTCCGGCAACAGGCCCATGCGCGCCATGCCGTAGGTCAGGCGACTGGCCATGACCATCGTCAGCAAAGCGCCGTTAGCCACCGCCACCAAGGCAATGAAGGCAAACAGCTGGGGTGGAATGTTCAAGCCCGACGCGCGCACAACTTCGAGCAACGGCGCCGAAGTGGCCGTCAACTTGTCCATCGGCAACACCACCGATGCAGCGACACCGACCGCCATATACACGATACCGGCCGTGATCAACGCAGCGAACAACGCACGCGGGTAAATCTTGCGCACACCACGGATTTCTTCCGCCAGGTTAGCCGACGTCTCAAAGCCGACAAACGAATAGAACGCCAATAACGCAGCCGCCAGCACAGCCAGCATTGGATTGACGCCAGGCTTGAATTCAAACGCCCGCCCCAGGTTGGCTTCACCGGCCTGGAAGCACCACGCCGCAGCGACCACCACCAACAACAGCCCGGACAGTTCCACGCACGTCATGACCATATTGGCACCCAGCGACTCCTTGATCCCGCGGGCATTCAACAGCGCAATCACCACCAGGAAGACCAGCGCCGCCACATGGGGGGAGACGTCGATAAACGCCGCCAGGTAGTCCCCGGCAAACGCCAGTGACAAACCGGCCGCACTGGTCACGGCCGCTGCGAGCATGCAAAAGCCCACCAGGAACGAGACCAGCGGTGACTTGAACGCCTTCTCGGCGAACACCGAGGCGGCGCCGGCGTGCGGGTACTTGGTCACCAGTTCCGCGTAGGAGCCGGCCGTGAGCATGGCGAAGAACAGCGCCACCAGCAGCGGCACCCAGATCGCCCCGCCCACCTGGCCGGCGATGGTGCCGGCCAGCGCATACACGCCTGCGCCGAGCACATCGCCCAGGATGAACAGGAACAACATCGGGCCGGTGACGGCGCGGCGCAAGGACGGCTTGGAAGGTTCGGCGTGGCTGAGAGTGGATTCGGTCATGGGGCGGCTCTGGCGGCGGTTTGCGTTCAGCGATCAGCCGGCACGGGCCGGCTGAGGCAGGGCTATCTACAATGGAAAATGCCCGCGTCACCAAAGTTCCTTTATTCGTGCGAATCCAGCGCAGGCGCCTCGTCAGTCGTCGTCGTGACCGTGTGCGTCGGCGCAGGGCAATCGACCGGATTCGCCCCCGGCAATCCTTTCGGCCTGGTCGATACCACGCTTGAGCGCGTCATGCACTGTCCACTCCGCGCCCGGTAACTGCTTGGTGCGCTCAGCGACACATTGGCCCGTAGCGGTGTAAACGCACAGCAGCACTTCGATATCGGCATCCTCCCGCTCGCGGGCCCTGACTTCGATATGGCAGCCGTTTTCCACTTCCTGGGTAAAGCACTCTTCGTCCAGTGCTTTTGCGGCCCAGGCGTTATAGGTATTGCCGCGAATGAACATAGCTGTTCTCCAAGACCGTTAAGGGTTGGTCTTTCAACTAAGACCTGAACTCTTTAGCAGGGATTCCGTGTTTTTTCCAAGGCGAACTTTATAGAAGCCTCATTAGCGTTTCGCTTGTTAAACCGTTCGTCAGGCGACGTAACATTTTGTTAAACCAACCCCTGAGGGCCCCATTCAAATTGTTCGACAGCGCAATCACGGATGTTTTCACGACAGGAGCAAGGCATGAAACGAACGATGAGTTATTGCCTGGCCTATCTCGCCAGCACTTTCTTATTAACCGGCTGCAACCTCGTGGTGTTCAATCCCAAGGGGCAGGTTGCAACCGATGAACGCGACCTGATTATCCTCGCCACAGGCCTGATGTTATTGGTGGTGGTGCCGGTGATCGTGCTGATGTTCGTATTCGCCTACCGCTACCGTGCCACCAATAAAAAGGCGCGTTACTCGCCACGCTGGGCCAGCTCCCACAAGATCGAAGCGGTGGTGTGGGGCGTGCCGCTGCTGATCATCATCGCCTTGGGCTGGGTGACCTGGAAAACCACCCACGCCCTCGACCCCTATCGCCCGCTCGACTCGGACACGCCGCCGATCAATGTGCAAGTGGTGGCCACTGACTGGAAGTGGCTGTTCATCTACCCCGACCTGGGTATCGCCAGCGTCAACGAACTGGCCCTGCCGGTGCACACGCCGGTGAGCTTCACCATCACCTCCGACGCGGCCATGACCTCCTTCTTCATCCCGGCGTTGGGCGGGCAGATCTACGCCATGGCCGGCATGCAGACCAAGCTGCACCTGATCGCCAACGAAACCGGCGAATTCAAGGGCATCGCCGCCAACTACAACGGCCCCGGTTTTTCCGACATGCATTTCTCTACCCTGTCGCTGAGCCCCGCCGACTTCCAAAGCTGGGTGAGCAAGGTCAAGGGCGCGGCAACGCCGCTGGACCAGACGAGCTATGCGCAATTGGCTAAGCCCACCATCAAGCACCCGGTGACCTACTACTCGGCGGTTCAGGAGCGGCTGTTCCTGGACATCGTCAATAAATACGAAGGCATGAACAAGGCCAATAAACCCAAGCGCGCACCCGTGAGCGGCGTTGAAACGCGCGCCGATCAACACCCGAGTCTGCTGGCTGAGGAGCGGTAACAATGTTCGGAAAACTGTCGTGGGACGCGATTCCAACCACTGAACCCATCGTGATGTACACCTTGGCCATTATCGGCCTGATCGGTGTGGCGATGGTGGGGACCATTACCTGGAAGCGCAAATGGGGCTATTTGTGGCGCGAGTGGTTCACCTCGGTGGACCATAAAAAGATCGGCTGCATGTACATCATCGTGGCACTGGTGATGCTGCTGCGCGGTTTTTCCGACGCGATCATGATGCGCACCCAGCAAGCCATGGCCGCCAGTGGCGGGCCGGGCTACCTGCCGCCGGAGCATTACGACCAGATTTTCACTGCCCACGGCGTGATCATGATTTTTTTCGTGGCCATGCCCTTCGTGGTCGGCTTGATGAACGTTGTGGTGCCGTTGCAGATCGGCGCACGCGATGTGGCCTACCCGTTTCTCAACGCGCTGAGCTTCTGGCTGTTCGTGGCCGGTGCCGCGTTGGTCAACGTCTCACTGGGGATCGGTGAGTTTGCGCGAACCGGTTGGGTCGCCTACCCGCCGTTATCCGGGTTAGCGTACAGCCCCGGTGTGGGGGTGGATTACTACATCTGGTCCTTGCAGATATCCGGCATAGGCACGCTCCTGACGGGGGTGAATTTCTTCGTCACGATTTTGAAGATGCGTACCCAAGGCATGACCCTGTTCAAGATGCCGGTGTTCACCTGGAATGCGCTCTGCACTTCGGTGTTGATCCTGGCGTCGTTTCCGATCCTGACCGCCACCCTGCTGATGCTGAGCCTGGATCGTTACCTGGGCATGCATTTCTTTACCAACGAAGCCGGCGGCAACCCGATGATGTACGTCAACCTGATCTGGGCCTGGGGGCATCCGGAGGTGTACATCCTGATCCTGCCGGCGTTCGGGGTGTTTTCGGAGGTTGCCGCCACGTTCAGCAGTAAACGGCTGTTCGGCTATGTGTCGCTGGTATGGGCAACGATCGCGATTACCGTGTTGTCGTTCATCGTGTGGCTGCACCATTTCTTCACCATGGGCGCGGGGGCCAACGTCAACGCGTTCTTCGGCATCATGACGATGATCATCGCCGTGCCGACCGGGGTGAAGATCTTCACCTGGCTGTTCACCATGTACCGTGGCCGAGTGCGCTTTGAAACCCCGATGCTATGGACCATGGGCTTTATCGTGACCTTCAGCATCGGCGGGATGACCGGGGTACTGCTGGCAGTTCCCGGCGCCGACTTTCTGCTGCACAACAGCCTGTTCCTGATCGCGCACTTTCACAACGTGATCATCGGCGGCGCGGTCTTCGGCTACATGGCGGGCCTGACCTACTGGTTCCCCAAGGCCTTCGGCTTCCGCTTGAACGACAAGCTGGGACGCATCGCGTTCTGGTGCTGGTTGATCGGCTTCTACTTCGCCTTTATGCCGTCGTACGTGCTGGGCTTCATGGGCATGACCCGGCGCCTCAACCACTTCGACAACCCGGAATGGCGGCCCTGGTTGCTGCTGGAGTTGGTCGGGGTGGCGATCATCCTCTGCGGCGTGGCCGCTCAGGCACTGCAACTGTTCGTCAGCATCCGCAACCGCCACAGCCCCCAGTATCGCGACCTCACCGGCGATCCGTGGGACGGGCGCACGCTGGAGTGGGCCACCTCCTCTCCGCCGCCGGTGTACAACTTCGCCGAGCAACCCAAGGTCGACGACCTGGACGCCTATTGGGGCATGAAGGAGCGCGGCGTGAGCACCCTGAGCCACACCGACTATCGCAGCATCCATATGCCGCGCAACACCGCGTCGGGCCTGGTTATCAGTGTGTTCGCGCTGATCTGCAGCTTCGCCCTGGTGTGGCATATCTGGTGGTTGGCGGCGTTCGGTCTGGTGGCGTCGGTGGTTGCGTTCGTGGTGCGCAGTTACGACGAAGACACTGACTACTTCGTGCCCGCAGAAGAGGTGGCGCGCATCGAAACGGCCCGTCTCAAAGACCTGGCAGAGGCTTGACTCTTATGTCCAATATCGTGATCGAAAAAGACATCGCCCACACCCACGAACAAGGGCATGAAGACGCCGGTTCCCTGAGCCTGTTCGGGTTCTGGATCTACTTGATGACCGACTGCATCCTGTTCGCGACCTTGTTCGCCGGCTATGCGGTGTTGCGCGACAGTGTCGCGGGCGGCCCTTCCAGTGCGGACATTTTCGAGCTGCCCTATGTGCTGGCTGAAACCATGCTGCTGTTGCTCAGCAGCATCACCTACGGCTACGCGATGCTGGCGATGAACCGTGGCCAGCAGCCCCAGGTTCTGCGCTGGCTGGGGCTCACTTTCGTGCTGGGCGCCGGGTTTATCGCTATGGAAATCAACGAATTCCATCAGTTGATTGCAGAGGGCCATGGGCCGGACCGCAGTGGCTTCCTGACCGCGTTCTTCACCCTCGTCGGCACCCACGGCGCGCACGTCCTGACGGGGTTGGTGTGGATGGCGGTGCTGATGGTGCAGGTGCACCAGCGTGGCCTGACCAGCACCAACGCCACCCGGCTCAGTTGCCTGAGCCTGTTCTGGCATTTCCTGGACGTGGTGTGGATCTGCGTCTTTACCGTGGTCTATCTGTTGGGGGTGGTGTGACATGTACAAACAAAGTTCGGTTCACAGCAGCGCAGGTAGCAGCCATGGCAGCAGCCGCTCCTACCTGGTCGGCTTCCTGGTGTCGGTGCTGCTCACCCTGATCCCGTTCGCCATGGTGATGTTCCCGTCACTGCCACGCACCACCACCGCCTGGCTGGTGGTGGCGCTGGGCGCGATACAAATCGTGGTCCACTTGAAGTTCTTCCTGCATCTGGATACCGCCGAGGAGCAACGCTGGAACCTGATTGCGCTGATTTTCTCGGCGGTCATCATCCTTCTGCTGGTAGGACTTTCGCTATGGATCATGAACAGTATTCATCACAACATGCTGGCGCACTGAAACACTGGCTGGGGCTGTTCAATGTAGGGGTTCAACTGACCAAGCCGGGGATTATTTTCGGCAATCTCGCGTCGGTGCTGGGGGGCTACTTCCTCGCGGGCAGCGGCCATCTGGCGAATTCCGCCCACTTGCTGGCCACCCTGCTTGGCACCGCACTGGTGATCGGCTGCGGCTGTGTCATCAACAATTGTGCCGACCGGGATATCGACCGACGCATGGTGCGTACGTGCCACCGCGCGCTGGCACTGCGCGCCATCAGCGTGCCCGCCGCCGTCAGCTACGCCATCGCCCTGGGTGTCATCGGCTTCGGTTTGCTGTGGGCTGGCAGCAACATGCTGGCCTGCACCCTGGCACTGGTTGGGCTGGTCGTTTATGCAGGCGTTTATACCTACTGGCTGAAGCGGCGCTCCCACTGGGCAACCCTGATTGGCAGCCTTTCCGGGGCAATGCCGCCGGTGATCGGGTATTGCGCGGTAAGCGGTCGGTTCGACGCCACGGCGATGCTGCTGGTGCTGGTGTTCTGCTGTTGGCAGATGCCTCACTCCCATGCCATCACCGTGATGCGTCGCGAGGACTTTCGCGCCGCGCGCCTGCCCCTGCTGAGCCTGCCCGAGGCCCACCGACAGATACACGCGTACATGCTGGCATTCCTCGCCAGCACCATGGCGCTGGGCGTGGTTGCGCAGATGAACGCCGTGTACTTCGCGCTGATGCTCGGGTTCTGCGGTTACTGGATGGCGCTCGCTGCCAGCGCCACGCGCCTGACGGACCCGCCCGCCTGGGCGCGCAGGGTATTTGGATGCTCGATTCTGCTGGTGCTGGTACTCAACCTGTCGCTGGCAGTACTCCGCTGACCGTGTCGGCTGTCCCCGTAGATCCGGCATCCAGCACCGCGCGGATTTTTCGAGGCAGGTCCGTGGGTTGATAGGGCTTTTGAATCAGCTCGAATTCATGCACCTGTATTTCCGCGCGCTCCAATGCGTCTTTTGCATAGCCGGTCGTGAGCAGGATCCTGATGTGCGGATACAAGCGCGATACTTCACGGGCGAGTACCGCCCCATTCATCGCGCCCGGCATGATCAAGTCACTGAACACCAGGTCATACGGGACGCTCTGGAGCATGCTCAATGCTTCGGCGGCGGTGTGCGCGATGCCGGTCCGGTAACCGTAGTCAGACAGGATCACTTGGGCCAACTCGGCCACGTCGGGCCGGTCCTCCACGATCAGGATGTTCTCGTGGCCCTGCAGTGAGGCGGTGGCGGATGTTTGCTCGACCCAGGGCTGACTATCATCGGCCGGAAAGTACAGACGTATGGTGGTACCGACACCGGGATAGGAATGGATCCGCGCCGTGCCGCCCGATTGCTTGACGAAGCCATACACCATCGACAGTCCCAGACCCGAGCCCTTGCCTTCTTCCTTGGTGGTGAAGAACGGCTGCATGACTTTATCCTGAATACCCTCGGCGATGCCGCTGCCATTATCCGACACCGAGATGCTGACGTAGCGGCCCTCAGCCAGGCCATCACGTTCAGCACCGACCTCGCCCGGCACTTGGACGTTGCGGGTTTTAACCGTCACTGCTGGCTCGCTGCACCCTTGCAATGCATCCTGGGCATTCGACAGCAAGTGCCGCACCGCCAGCTCTGCCTGGGCAGGGTCAATGCAGCAGTTCCACAGATCGTCGGCGAGTTCTATGTGCAGCTCGACGTCATGCAGTACGCTCCTGAAGTCGGGCCGACTCAACACGCTGTTCAGATTGATCACACGGCTGTCGAGCCGCTGCTTGCGCGAAAACGCCAGCAATTGCTGGGTCAGGGTTTGCGCTTTTTCAGCGGCCGCCCGGGCACGGCTGGCACTGTTGACGATGCGCTGCGGGTCGCTGCCGGGGCGCTTGGCGCTCTGCTGGATCAGCTCCAGGTACCCGACCATCACCTGCAGCAGGTTATTGAAGTCATGAGCGATGCCACCCGTCAGTTGCCCCAGCGCTTCAAGGTCCTGGACGCGGCGCACGCGCAGTTCCGCGTCGTGCCGCCGGCTCACGTCCAGCTGGGAGGCAAAAAAGTACACCAGTTGGCCGCGCTCGTTGAACAACGGCGAGATGAATATCTCATTCCAGAAGGTCGAGCCGTCCTTGCGGTAATTAAGCACCTCGACACAGGCCTCATGGTGGCCCTCAAGCGCACGCTGCACCTGCCGCAGGGCACTCTTGTCGGTTTCTGGCCCTTGCAGCAACCGGCAATTGCGTCCGATGACCTCGTCATGCTCAAACCCGGTCAGCGCAAGAAACGCCGGGTTGGCAAAGATGATCGGGTTGTCGGGCTGCGCGGGGTCAGTCACGATCATCGCGCTGTGGCTGGCTTGCATGGCGGCGAAGAACAGGTCTTTACGGTCGGAAGACAGCACTGCCAACGCCTCACCGCCGACTGTGGGCTTTTTCTTTGTGTCCACGGTTCACCTCCAGATAAGTGGTGCGTGATCCATTGACCGTGAAAATGCAGCGGAGTGCGAGGCTGCGCCCAATCACGCGCGGCGCCGGCGGGGCGCCGCGTGCAATCTCAGCGTTTGGCCTGTGTATCGGGGGCTGCAGAGCGCTCCAGAAATGCCTGGGTGAGCTCGGGCAGATGCTCGAGGAGCCACTCGGCCATTGCAATTTCCTGGGGCAGGATCTTTTCGCAGGCCGCTTGTGTCTCGGCGTCTCCGGCTACTTTCGCGGCCGCTATGAGCGCCGTGTAGCTGGCAATCTCCATATTTTCGAACACATAGCCGGCCATCGCGCCCTTGATCACCTCGTCACTCATCAGTGAGCCACCAACCGCCTGCCCGAACGCCATCAATTTGCCGCCCATGTCTTTCAAGGTCGACGCGCTGCCGCCCAGGCGCGCCAGGCATTCATCAATGAGCGCCTGCTGGCCGAGGGTTTCCTGAATATGCTCGTCGATCCGGGCTTTGAGCTTCGGGTAATGTTCCAGTCGCTCCGATTGTGCCTTGAGCATTTTCTCGGCCTGTTGCTCCATGGCATGGGCATCGCGTAGCCAGTCGAGCAGGTTTTCCTGTGGGGTCGCCATCTTGTTACTCCTCTTCAAGCCAATAAAAAAGCCGCACGCCTCTGGGCGTGCGGCTGGCGCGCATCAAAGTTCAGGCTTGGGCTGAAGGCCCGCGCCCAGGTCAGCGCCGGTGGTGGGGTCGCTGGTAGGGTCGGAGGCGGTGCGGATTTTCATCGCGCTCAGCAGCGCTTCGTCGTCGGCGTCCAACTGCACGCTGGCCATGCCATCACCGCCATCGACCGCAGGTTGCGGACTCTCCACGAACTCCCATTCCTCGCCCTGGTTCCAAGGGCCACGCAGGTCTTCCGCGCCCTGGGACATGTTGTAGTACACCTGAGTGAACTCCGGCTTGCCTGGCAACTTGCCTTGGGGGAAATTCGGTTGAATTGAATGCAGAGCCTTTTCAAAGGACATCTGATGCGCAATTTCACGGGTCATCAGGAACCCGAGGGCATCTTTCACGCCTGGATCGTCGGTGACGTTCATCAGCCGTTCATAAACGATTTTGGCGCGTGCTTCGGCGGCGATATTGGAGCGCATATCCGCCGTGGGCTCACCGATGGTGTCGATGTAAGCCGCTGTCCAGGGCACCCCGGCCGAGTTGATCAGCGGCGCCCCCGCACCGTACAACAGGCTGGTGATGTGGGAATCATTGCCGGCGCCGTTGAGTGAGCGATACAACTCGCCCTCCTCCTCCACGCCTTCGGCCATTCGGCCCTTGGCGCCCTTGTTGAGCATCACAATGATCGAGCCGACGATCTCCAGGTGGCTGAGTTCTTCGGTGGCGATGTCCATCAACAGGTCTTTGCGCCCTGGATCGTCCTCAGCCAAGGCCTGGGTGAAATAACGGGATGCGGCCGCCAACTCACCTTGAGCTCCGCCAAATTGCTCGAGCAAAAGGTTCGCCAGACCCGGGTTGGGCTCGGCCACACGTACGGTGTATTGAAGTCGCTTGTTATGTAGGAACATCAACAAATCTCCTCAGGCTTACTGAAAGTGGCGGCATCTTGGGAATGCGCGCCTACCTTTCATGGGAAGCGAGCGGCGCGTGAAAAATTTCAAAATTAATTTGCGCATCACGACGAGCGGTTAACCGTTGTACAACAAGCGAAACGGCGGCGCTGCTGCTCAGCTGGCATCATCCGCTTCTGGAACGGTGTCGATCCCGGGCGTGCCGTTAGGCGGCGTCACGGTGGCCTCGACAGCGGTCGCATGGCTGTCGGGGTGGTCCCAGTCAGTGGTTGCGTTTGGGTCTTCGTCACGTCCGGCGGTGCCGATCACGCAACCATCGTCATTCGGCTTATCGAGCGGTTCAACTGGTCGGTGCTGTGAGTTGGATGGGTCATGGTTCATGGCAAAAAATCTCCAGTTCACAAAGAGGGGGAACCTCGTTTGAGCCGGCCCATGGAGTTCAAGTGCAACGAAAAAGACGAATGGCGTGAACGCTGTTATTGCCGGCACGCAGCAACGGGAAAAACTTATACGAAGCGGCGTTAAGACGGCGAACTTGTACAACTTTCCCGGCTTATCTGCCGTTCGTCGCCTGTTATAAAAATCAGTAAAACATTTCTGCTGGCGTCGCTATCGGAATAGATGCCCGCTGCCATAACGGGCAACTAACGAAACGCTAACTTAGCGACTGGAGAACTGTCATGACTACAGGCAATAAAAACCCAGGCAACTTTGCCAACGATCGCGAAAAAGCATCCGAAGCAGGGAAAAAAGGCGGCCAATCGTCGGGCGGCAACTTCGCCAATGACCGTGACAAAGCGTCCGAGGCGGGCCGTAAAGGCGGGCAGAACAGCCATGGCGGCGGCCGGAAGTCGGGCTCTTGAGTGAGAGTGGAAGGGGCGGCCTCGCTGCCCCTTCAATTCACGCAATTGCCGTTCATTGCGCCGATCGTTTGAACTTCCCTGTCGGCGCGTACACAACGATCCGTATGTCAGGCCAGGCATCGTTAGTTCGTCTGCGCACACTAATTTAATTAACAACTGTCACTGACTAGTTGTTGTGCTGGCGTGTTGCTGCAACTCAGGAAAGTGCGAAAAAAACATAGGCAGGCTTTTTTATTTACCCCCCGTCACATCAAGGAATGTACCCGTAACGAACGATGCCTCAGCGCTGGCCAGCCATAGAATGGCCTGTGCCACTTCCTCCGGCTGACCGCCACGGCCCATGGGAATCGAATCCTTGACGCGATCGACCCGTCCCGGCTCGCCGCCGCTGGCGTGCATGTCGGTATAGATATGCCCTGGGCGAACACCGTTAACGCGTATGCCCTCCCGCGCGACCTCCTTGGCCAAGCCGATGGTAAACGTCTCCAGGGCGCCCTTTGACGCCGCATAGTCCACGTACTCGCCGGGGCTGCCGAGGCGCGCCGATGCCGAAGAAACATTGATCACCACGCCGCCCGGACCGTTATGCCGGTAAGCCATGCGCTTCACCGCCTGCTGGGCACAGAGGATCGGCCCTATGGCATTGACCGCAAAGATGCGCTGCATGCGTTCGAAACCCAGGTCTTCCAGGCGTGACTGAGTCGCCAGTACCCCGGCGTTATTGACCAGCACATCGATTCGCCCGAACGTACGGTCGATGGCGCTGAACAACTCGGCGACCTGTGCCGGGTCGGCACTGTCGGCCTGCATGGCCAAGGCTCGGCGCCCGAATGCTTCGACCTGCGCCACCACTGCGAGGGCCGCAGGCTGGTTGGCCACGTAGCTGATCGCGACATCGTAGCCTCTTGCGGCAGCCAGCCGGGCGGTGGCTGCGCCCACTCCGCGACTGCCACCGGTTATCAGAATAAGCGGTGCCTGTGAGACGTTAACCATTGAAATACCTCCTGAGCCGTCAGCCCTGTCAACCGATAATGAGGATGCCGCTGGCGATCACTGCGCACGCCAGGACCCGCCGTGCCGTGAGCGTCTCGCCGAGGAACAGGTAACCAATCAACGCCGCGAACAACACGCTGGTTTCGCGCAATGCCGACACCGCGCCCAACGGCGCTTCGTTCATGGCGTAGATGACAATCCCATAGGCGAGCAACGAGACCAGCCCGCCGACCACAGCGGCCAGTGTGCCGGACCGTACGCGGAACAAGCTGCGGGCGTCGCGCAAGCCGATGTACACCAATGGCATCAGCACGCCCCACAACGCGCACATCCACACCGTGTAGCCGAGCGGCGCGCCGGAGAGCCTGGCGCCAATGCCGTCAACCACGCTATAGGCGGCGATGAAGCAGCCAGTGCCCAGCGCATAGGGCAAGCTGGGCACCGACAGCCTGCGGCCTCGGAACGCCAGGGAAATAATCCCGCCGGATACCAGCGCAATACCGAGCAACTCGCCGGGGGTGATGCTTTCGCCGGCGAAGACGGCAGCTCCAAGCGTGATCAGCACCGGCGACGAGCCACGGGATATCGGGTAGATCTGCCCGAGGTCACCGACCCGGTAACTGCGCACCAGAAACAGGTTGTAGCCCACATGCAGCAATGCCGACAGCAGCGCATAGCCCCAGCTCTCAATGGCGGGCGGCACCAGGAACGCAGCGGCGACGACGCAGGTGATGGCGATGGCGATGCACATCACCGTCATAGACCAGAGTCGATCGACACCGCCACGCAGCAGTGCATTCCAACTGGCATGCAGCAGCGCGGCGAAAAGCACCAGGCAGATCAAATGAATAGGCATGCGCCATCCTAGCAATCCAACGCCCTGCCTTCAGCGAAGTCTCTTCATCGCAGCATGAGCAAATCTTCAGACCCGGCTCATTGCACTTTCAGCGCCTCACTGCTCAACCAACGGCGGAAGTTGACGATATGCGGCTGCGCTTCGATGCCCTTGGGGCACACGAAATAGTAGGCCAGCGGCGATGGGAACGGCACATCGAACAGCCGCACCAGGCGACCATCGCTGATTTCGTTCTCCACATGCCGACTGCGCACCAACGCCACGCCGTGGCCGAGCAAGGCGGCCTCGACCGTCATGTTGGTGTCGCCAAACCTGACGCTTTCCTTGAGCGGCGAAAAGGCCAGCCCGACACTTTCAAACCAGACCTCCCATTTCGGCGCCAGCTCGGCGCCGTCGCGGATCAGCAGCGGAAACTGCAACAGTTCTTCCGGGCTGCGCGGTGTCCCCATACGACGCAGCAATTCGGGGCTGGCCACCGGAAACACCTGCTCGCCAAACAGAAACTCTGTATGCAGGCCCGGGTAATTGCCCTTGCCCAGGCGGATCGCAACATCGGCCTGGTTGCCGGAGAAGTGGATGATGTCGTCCGTGGTGTGCAGCGACACCAACAGCTCGGGGTGCTGGCGAGCGAGGTTCGGCAAGCGTGGCAGCAGCCATTTCAACGCGAAGGAGTAGGTGGTGCTGACACTCAGGCGCACCCTGCCTTTTTGCTCGCGCAGATCGCCGAGGGTCGCCTCCAGGCTCATGAAGAACTCCCGCACGATAGGCGCCAGCGTGGCCCCTGCCGCCGTGAGGCGTAATGCCTTGCCGCGTTCGAACAACTGCAGCCCCCACAACGCCTCCAGATGCCTGAGCTGATGGCTGACCGCGCTCTGGGTGACATGCAGTTCCTGCGCGGCTGCCGTAAAGGTCGGGTGCCGGGTCGCAACTTCAAACGCGCGCAGTGTGGCGGTCGGCGGCAGGTCTCTCATGGGTGGGTGTCCGGCGAGTGATTGGAAAACGCTGAGCATGAGCGTTGGCTCATGTGAGTGGCAAGTGCAGCGCTTATCACCGTCGTCCATTCAAACCGAGGGTCGGTGAAGCGCAGAACGCGTCTGCACAGCGCCGAACTTCCGTAAAAGCCTCAAGATGAAACGTATCAGCTCACCGAAAAACCTTAATTATGCATAAATGCATTTTTGTCCTTGACCCGAAGGATAGAGTCTTCTAAAGTCAAATCACTGTATATGAATACAGTATTTATCTACCTTCATGGACGAGGTTTACCTTATGAAAAGCATCACCGAGAAATTTGGCAAAACGCCCCATCAACCCAGCCTGTGGACCCGCGCCGATGCGCTGAAAGTCCGCGCAGACGACCCCACCACCACCCAGCCACTGGTGAGTGCCGACTTCCCGGTACTGAGCGACAAGGTGTTTATCTGGGACACCATGCCGCTGCGTGATATCGACGGCAACATCACCTCCGTCGATGGTTGGTCGGTGATCTTCACCCTGACCGCAGACCGCCACCCGACCGACCCGCAATACCTCGATCAGAATGGCAACTACGACATCACCCGCGACTGGAACGATCGCCATGGTCGGGCAAAGATGTACTACTGGTTTTCCCGCACCGGCAAGGACTGGAAACTCGGCGGCCGGGTCATGGCTGAAGGGGTTTCGCCCACCGTTCGTGAATGGGCTGGCACGCCGATCCTGTTGAATAAGCAAGGTGAAGTGGACCTGTACTACACCGCAGTCACGCCAGGCGCGACCATCGTCAAGGTGCGTGGCCGCGTGGTGACCACCGAGCATGGCGTCAGCCTGGTGGGCTTCGAGAAGGTCAAGCCGCTGTTCGAGGCCGACGGCAAGATGTACCAGACCGAAGCGCAGAATGCGTTCTGGGGGTTCCGCGATCCGTGGCCGTTCCGCGACCCGAAGGACGGCAAGCTGTACATGCTGTTCGAGGGCAACGTGGCTGGCGAGCGTGGCTCGCACACAGTGGGTAAGGCGGAAATCGGCGATGTGCCGCCGGGCTATGAAGACGTCGGCAACTCGCGCTTCCAGACGGCTTGTGTCGGTATCGCTGTGGCCCGTGATGAGGATGGAGACGACTGGGAAATGCTGCCGCCGCTGCTGACCGCAGTCGGCGTCAATGACCAGACCGAACGTCCGCACTTCGTGTTCCAGGACGGCAAGTACTACCTGTTCACCATCAGCCACACCTTCACCTATGCCGACGGGGTAACCGGGCCAGACGGGGTGTACGGTTTTGTCGCAGACTCGCTGTTCGGCCCTTACGTGCCCTTGAACGGTTCCGGCCTGGTGCTGGGCAACCCGTCGTCCCAGCCCTTCCAGACCTACTCCCACTGCGTGATGCCCAACGGCCTGGTGACTTCCTTTATCGACAGCGTACCTACCGGCGAAAGCGGGACAACGATGCGTATCGGCGGCACCGAGGCACCAACGGTGGGCATCAAGATCAAGGGGCAGCAAACATTCGTAGTCGCCGAATATGACTACGGTTACATCCCACCGATGCTTGACGTCACCCTCAAGTAAAGCGCTACAGGGCTTTGAGGCAACGGGTTTGAGTTCGATGAGAACCCGTTGCTGATACGCCTGCCTCATTGCGAACTGGCGACAGGAATGTAGCCGGTTCGGATGAGGTCTTATCGCAGCGACGCTGACGGCTCCAGCATTTGCGTGGTAGGAAGATACCTTGATATTTCGATCACATCCGTACGCACGGCGGACGGTTGGCCAGCAGAATTGCGTGCGTAGCTGCACAACGTAATGGGAAGCTGTGATATTTCATAAGTAGCGCTGCCGTTGGCAAATGCATAGCGGACATCATCAATGTCTTGGCACAAAGCCCCTTGGGAAGTATCGACATAGAAGTAATGTTGGGTGAAGTCTGTGTGTTGGTCGTCCCAGTTGACGTTGTAGTTCAGGCTGATCTGAGGTGCGGGCGTTGGGGCGGTCAAGAAGACGGCGTGTGTGAAAACATTGTGAAGCAGCGCCGGCGTCAGCGGTTCGCTGCGGCTTTGTATCCCGATGATGCACAACACATGGGGACCCAACGCCGGTCCGATTTCTTGATTGATGTAACCCTCTGCCGAGGCGACGGCGCTGTAATAGCCGTTGGGGAATCGGCACTCCTTGACGTCGCGCACGGACTTGAATCGATAGAAGGGATCAAGGATCGAGAACCTGATATTCCAGGTGGGTCGAACACTCAGCCCCGTGGCGCCCTGCTGCAAATGCACATAGGGATTGAGCTTCCAGGGTTCTTCAAGGACAAGTTCGACGGATTTTAGCTGGCAGTTCAGCGTGTTATTCAAGAACCGGCCATCGACAAAACAATGATGAAGGTCGTTGGCTGGATAGCTGTAGTTGAATTTGGCCGCTTCACACGCGGAGGTATTCTGACAATTGCTGAGGATGTCCTTTTTGATGACAGCCGCGACCTTACTGACAATACCGGTGATTTCGTTGGTACGCCGGTCCAGCATCGGGCTCCCGGAACTCCCGTACTGAAGATCCTGGCAACGATTTTTGGTGGCGCCAGGAAATACACCGGGATGTTCGACAAAGCTGTTGGTTGCCGTTTCCTTGCACGCACTCATACGCAAGCCTTTTTCGCGAAACCCGCTCGGGGATCCGACATTTATTACCTCTCGTTCTCCTGCCTGCTGATGAGCTGCGAGCTTGAGTGGCACGATGCCTTTTGCAACGAGCGCGGCCAGTGAGGTATCGAGTTCAAGAATCGCCAGATCAGTACCGACCATACTGCTCCAATGCGCCTTTTTAATCAGAAAACTGCGGTGTTGTGCGGGCGTGTCGTGGAAATAATTGAACGTGATGTTCGCCTCTATGGCTTGGTTGATCGCGGCCGTGCCATAGCTGAAATACACGCAATGCCCACTCGTCAATACATAAGCAGGGCCGACGGCTTTATTCTGCCGGTCACGGGTGTCCAGGAGTACCGCATTGCAACTTTGGCCGATTGCATTTTTCATCAGGCCAATTCCGGACCACAGCCCATACCGCTGGTCGTGGTTCTGCAAGGCTGCGGACGGGCCCTGATCGGTCAGTCCTTGCGCCAGATCTCTGCCATGGGATTGTCCGGCAATAAAGGGTGCAACAAGTAATAGAAGAGGGATAAAACAACGGGTCAGCATGAAGGCCTCGGCGTATAGCGACAGATGTGTGTGTCGACTTTACCCAGCACTTCGAACTGCTGTGCCCTATCGGGTTGCTACAGTGAGCGACCGAGAAAATACGCCGGCGACTTCATCAATGCGCCCGCCCGCATTCGACGCCACTCGCACACTCACATATGCAAGGAGATGAAATCCACAAAACAGCGCAGCTTGGGCGTGATGAAGCGGTTTGGCGGCCACAGCACGCTGAAGTGAATGGTGCGGGTGACCTCTTCAGTCAGTACGGCCTGCAATGCTCCAGCCTCCAGAGCATCCTTCACGGCAAATTCCGGCAGGCATGCAATGCCTCGCCCCTCCATGGCGGCGTTGAAGAGCATGTCGATGTTGTTGCTGATCAGCACGGCCCGCAGGTCCTGCGCGCCGTTGTGAGCTTTGTCCGGTAGCGGCCAGCGCTCGAGCTTGCCGGTGGATGGCACCCGGTACAGCAAACAGTCATGGTTGCTCAAGTCGCCGGCATCCAGGGGCGCACCCTGGTTCTGGAAATAGGTCGGGGCGCCCACCAGCAGGAAACGGAAAGCACCCAAGCGTCGCGCCACTAGACGGGAGTCATTCAACTCACCGGTCCTGACCACCGCATCAAAGCCCTCCTCCACGACATCCACCAGTCGGTCGCTGAAATCCAGTTCCAGATGAATGTCCGGGTATCGCTTGGCAAAGCTGGATAACAACGTGAACAAGAACTGCCCGGCCAAGGGCAGGCTCACGCGCAGCGTGCCACGTGGCTCGCTGCTGGTGTTCGACAGCTCAAGTTCCGCCGCCTCCAGCTCATTGAGCACGCGCCGGCAGCGGTTCAGGAACAGCATGCCCTCCGCCGTCAGGTTGATGCTGCGGGTGCTGCGATGAAACAGCCTGACGCCCAGGCGCTGTTCCAGGCGCGCGATGCTTTTGCCAATCGCCGACGATGA
Source organism: Pseudomonas sp. R4-35-07 (assembly GCF_003852235.1). Classification (NCBI taxonomy): domain Bacteria; kingdom Pseudomonadati; phylum Pseudomonadota; class Gammaproteobacteria; order Pseudomonadales; family Pseudomonadaceae; genus Pseudomonas; species Pseudomonas sp. R4-35-07. Next base: position 2,322,953 of record NZ_CP027732.1, on the reverse strand, counting down.
CACGCCCAATTGCCGGCCCGCGGCTACAAAGCTGCGAGTTTCGGCAACCTGCACGAAAACCGAGATTCCGCTGAGGTTGTCCACGCACTCTCCTTGAGTTCTGCGCCTTGAATTGCGGAACGAAACGTCCGATGTGTCCGGAATTCTAGCCTCTGTTTCCCCTGCCGTCTGCGCCCTAGCATGGCGACGTCTACTACCAGCAGGGAATCGCGAACATGACCGCCAAAGAAACCATTCAATTATCCAGCGCTATCGCCACCGACCCCATGCAGGCGCGAATCGACGCGGCACTGCACAGCGCCATCGAAGACAAGCGCCTGGTGGGGGCCGTCGTGCTGGTCGCCCGTCGCGGCGAAATCACCTATCGCAACACCGTGGGGCTGGCTGATCGAGAGGCCGGTTTACCAATGCGCACCGACGCCTTGTTCCGTCTCTCCTCAGTCACCAAACCGATTACCTCCGCCGCCGCGCTGGCCTTGGTTGCCCAAGGCCGCATTGGCCTGGACGACCCCGTCGCCCGCTGGCTACCGGAATTTCAGCCATCCCTGGTGGACGGTTCCCGCGCGTCGATCACCGTACGCCATTTGCTCAGCCATACAGCCGGCCTGGGTTACGGCTTCCTCGAAGCCAAAGGTGGCGGCGCCTATGCGCGTGCTGGTGTGTGTGACGGGCTGGAAAACGCGCCGCTGACGCTGGAAGAAAACATCCGGCGACTGGCGACCGCGCCGCTGCTGTACCGTCCTGGCGCCGACTGGGGGTATTCGATAGCCACCGATGTGTTGGGCGCACTCATTGCCAGGGTGTGTGACAGCAGCCTGGCCGACGCGATCAACCAATTGGTGTGCGAGCCGCTCGGCCTGTCCGATACCCGTTTCAACGTGGTCGACACGTCTCGCCTGACGGCCGCCTATCTCAATGCGGATCCTGCCCCACGACGCATGAAGGGCGTTGAAGTGATCGAGGTTTTCGAGAACACCGCGGGCATCCGCATGGACGCGGACCGTGCCCTTGACGACAGCGCCTACCCTTCAGGCGGCTCCGGCATGATCGGCTCCGCCGGGGAATTCCTGAAGCTGCTCGAAACCCTGCGCCAGGGGGGTGGCGCGCTTATGCCAGCGAACCTGGCCAAGGAAATGGGGACCGTCCAGACCGGCGATTTGGAACTGGCCAATTGGCCAGGACGCGGTTTCGGCCTGGGGTTCACCGTACTGACCGATCCGCAAGCAGCGCAGGTGCCGGAGTCAGCGGGCACCTGGCGCCTGGGAGGAGCGTTTGGTCATTCCTGGTTCGTCGACCCGGCACAGCAGCTGTCCGTGGTGGCGTTCACCAATACCGCCTTCGAAGGCATGTTCGGCCAATTCACCGTTGATCTGTGCAACGCCGTCTATGGCGTTTGATAGGGTGCCGGCGGCGATGCTGATCCGACATCCTGACACCCCCGGGAGGGCGTGGATGCAATACCTGGAAGCCGGTAAGCAATTGGGCAAAGTCATCGTGACCCTGGAGGACCGACCATGAAACTGTTCAACCCGTTGTTTTTCATTGCCTTGGGCCTGTTCGGCGTCTATACCATCGAATTCGGCGTGATCGGTATTTTGCCGGTGATCATCGAACGCTACAGCGTCAGCGCGTCCGAGGCGGGTTACCTGGTAGGTTTGTTCGCTCTGATCATCGCGGTATTCGGTCCCTTCATGGTGCTGCTGTTCTCGCGCTACAACCGCAAGCGGATCCTGACCCTCTCGCTGTTCATTTTTGCCGGCGCCAGCGCCTTGTCGGCTTATGCGCCCACCTACGGAACACTCGCGATCCTGCGGATCATTCCCGCGTTCTTCCATCCGGTGTATTTCTCGCTGGCGTTTGTCGCGGTGGTCTCCCTCTATCCCAAAGAGCAAGCCACGCAGGCCACGGCCAAGGCGTTTGTCGGCACCAGCATGGGCATGGTACTCGGCGTCCCTATCACCACCTGGATCGCGGCACGTTTTTCCTACGAAGCGGCGTTCCTGTTCTGCACCGCCGTCAACGTCATCGCCGGCCTGGGCATCATTGCCCGGTTACCCGATACCTTCGCCGGCCAGCGGACGCCTTACGGTGAACAACTGGCCATCCTGCGCAAGCCTACGCTGTGGCTTAACATACTGGCTTCGACGCTGATATTCGGTGCGATGTTTTCGGTGTACTCCTACAGCGCCGAGTACCTGTCGCGCGAAGTCGGCATGAGCGGTGAAGTGATCAGCGCCATGTTGATCCTGTTCGGTGTAGGCGGTGTGGCCGGTAATTTGCTGGCAGGTCGCCTGCTGTCAAAGAACAAGACAGTGACCACGCTGATGCACCCGATCATGCTGGGAGCGTCGTACCTGATCCTCCACTTCTTTGCCAGCCCGGCCATTTTGCCAATGGTTCTGATCGTGGTTCTGTGGGGTGCAACCCATACCAGTGGACTGATCGTGACCCAGGTTTGGCTGACCTCCGAGGCCCCGGAAGCGCCAGAGTTTGTCACCGGTCTCTATATTTCATTCATCAATCTGGGCGTAACGCTCGGGGCAACGGCGGGCGGATGGTTCCTCGCGCGCATGGGCATGGAGGGAACCATCGTCAGTGGCCTGGTTTTCTGCGCGCTGGCAGCGGTGGTGATAATGGCCAAGGTACTGATATATGGAGCAAGGCAACCGGAACTTGCGCCGGAAGTCCAAGCGATTGTGCATTAGAGTCATTCACGGGACCGTGTCACGGCGCATTGCTGCCCTTTAAGCGCGCTAAAAATGATGCATTAGTAGCATCCCGAGGCGAGCTGTGTCGCGCAAAGGGGAACGCACCTATGGATATCGAAGAGCTGCAGACGTTCGTGGAAGTGGCTGATGTGGGGGGGTATTTCACAGGCGGCGCTGCGGCTCGGCGTGTCGAAGTCGATCGTCAGCCGGCGTCTGGTTCGGCTTGAAACCGAACTGGGCGTGCAGCTGCTGGCACGCTCCACGCGCGGGGCGTCACTCACCGAGGCCGGCGCAACGTTCCGGGACTACGCCGCCAGAGTCTGCACCGAGATCGACATCGCCAGGGAGACGATCCTGCCCGCCGGCGCCCTTCGCGGCCGTTTGCGCGTCGCGGTCCCACTGTCGTTCGGTCCGACTCACTTTGCACCGGTACTGGCGGAAATGGCGCGCCGTCATCCTCAGCTTCACCTGCAGACCTGCTACAGCGATCGCTTCGTTGACCTCATCGCTGAAGGGTACGATTGTGCAATCCGGGTGGGTTATCTCCAGGACTCCAACTTGATCGCAAGGCGTATTGGCCCGGTCTATACCAAGCTCGTCGCGAGCCCGGACTACATCCAGGCGCACGGTGCCCCCGAGACGCCAGACGAACTGCACACCCATCAGGCACTCATGCAGGGCACCGAAGCCTGGCAATTCATGGACGGTGACACGATCATCACGGTTCGCCCGCAAGGGCGCTTCAAGGCCGACAACGGCACCGCCCTTGCCGCCGCCGCGACTGCAGGCCTTGGCATCGCCTACCTGCCCGATTGCCTCACCCATGAACACATCGCAACCGGCGCACTGGTGCCGATCATGACCCACCATCCCCCGCCCCCGGCCGGTGCTTACCTCATCCGCCCGCCAGGCGCGCATCCCGCCCGCAAAATACGCGTGCTCACCGAACTGCTGATCGAGTACTTCGGCGAATCACCGCACCTGGCGGCACTGCCGATTTCACATCAGGATGAAGCGCCGCCGTGTGAGATCGGCAGCGCATGAGGCAACGCACGTCGTAAGCTGCCGACGCTAGCCAACTTCTGTGCCCTGCTCCAGGGCCTGCGCGAATTGACGCATCAGGCGCACCAGGGAGGTGATGTCTTCGGCAGCCCAGTCCTGAAAAATTTCCCGGGCCAGGCGCTCACGCGCCTGGTCGATCTTGTCGGTGACTGCCTTGCCTTTCTCAGACACCACCGCCTCGCGCATCCGGCGATCTTCAGAGTTCTCATGCCGAATTACCAACTCCATGCGTTCAAGCTTGGAGACCTGGCGGCTGATGGTCGTGTAGTCCCGGCCAAGGCGACCTGCCAGATCCACAACGCCAATCGGTCCTACCCGCTCGATGACCACCAGCAGGCGAAAGAGCGCCTGATCCAGATGGACGCCCGCTTCCGCGATCAGCCGCTCGTCATTGCGAGGCCGGTTCATCACGCTCAAGATCGAGATCAAGGACCGGTGCAGATCCTTCATCTGCACCGATATATGTGTATCTTGCACTTTATTTTTCGTAGTCATAAGCTGCTCCCTGTTATGTGCATCTTACACATTCTTAGGGGAAGTGAAATGCGTGACTCTGTTGACGTCCTGATTTGTGGTGCCGGTGCCGCTGGCCTGACCCTGGCAATCGACTTGGCCCGGCGCGGGGTGAACTTTGCCCTCATCGAAAAGCGCCCCTCCCCCTTTTCGGGCTCGCGCGGCAAAGGCATACAGCCTCGCACCCAGGAGGTTTTCGAAGATCTCGGGATCCTGGACCGGGTCAGGGCCGCAGGGGGTATCTATCCGGCTATTCGCAAATACGCGCCCGATGGCAGTCACGCTGACCAGCCGGTAACGAGCGTTGCCGAGGCCACACCTGCAGAGCCGTACCGCCTTGCGTTGATGATTCCCCAGTTCAAGACCGAAGCGATCTTGCGCGAGCGCTTGATTGAACTGGGGCATGCCCCAGCGTTTGGGGTCGAGCTGACCGCAATGGTGGTCGGGACCGATGGGGTCAACGCCGTACTCGCAGCCCCGGATGGCGAGCAGACACTCCAGGCCCGATACCTGGTGGGCGCCGATGGTGGGCGCAGCTTCGTACGCAGTACCTTGGGGATTGGCTTTGCGGGCAAGACCCTGGGCGTGCGAGCGATCGTGGCCGATGTGGAATTGGCTGGACTGTCGCGCGACGTGTGGCACCAGTTTGGGGATGGGGGCTCAGGCCCATTGGCGATCTGTCCGTTGGCCGGTACCGACCTGTTCCAGATCCAGGCACCTGTTCCCCTGGAGGGCGAGGTTGACCTCTGCGCGGCGGCGCTGACCGAACGCGTTGCCCTGCACACCGGACGTACAGACATCACGGTCCGTTCAGTCGCCTGGTCCTCCACCTACAGCATGAATGCCAGGCTCGCCGAGCGTTACCGGGAGGGGCCGGTGTTCCTGGTCGGCGATGCGGCGCATGTCCATCCGCCAACGGGCGGCCAAGGGCTCAACACCAGCATCCAGGACGCCTACAACCTGGGCTGGAAGCTGGCCGCCGTATTGGCCGGCGCACCAGAGACGCTACTCGACACCTACGAAGCTGAGCGCCGGCCGGTGGCTGCGGAGGTGCTCGGCCTGTCCACCCGCCTGCTTGCAGGCTTCAAGACCGGTGATAACAGACGGCCCCGTGAAACACAGCAGCTGGATATCGGCTATCCGCACTCAACGTTGTCGCTCCCCCCGCAAGCTGCCGACAGCAAGCTCAAGCCAGGCGATCGTGCACCTGATGCCATCGTGCGAGGCGCAAGCGGCAGCCCAACGCGTTTGTTCAACCTGTTCCAAGGCACCCATTGGACCTTGCTGGTCAATGGCCCCTCGAACTTCGCGCCAAGGGCTGGCTTGCACATTCACAGCGTCGGGCCCGGGTTGGAGATCGAAGATCACCTGGGTCAGTTCGCCCGGTTCTACGGCCTCGGTGAAGGCTGCGCCGTGTTGGTCAGGCCGGATGGCTATCTGGCAGGGTTCTTTAGCAAAGATCAGGCGGCTGCGCTGGGTAGCTACCTGGTTCGCTACACACATGCGCGCCCAGGTTAGCCACCGAGAGACATTGCGTCCCCCGGTGGCGCGTTGTCAGGTAAACAGATCGACGCTCAACTGGAAGGCAACCCACAGCGCAAGGCCTGTAGCGAAGAGCAACGCGATGTTTTCAAACAGGTTGTTGCGATATTGCTTGTCCAGCAGCGACTTCTGGTTGGACATGATCAGCAGGCCCAGGGAAATAACCGGCAAGCCAATGATGTTCAACGCGCTGACGCCAATGGTCAGGGTCACGAAATCCGGCATGCCTGGCAGCGACCAGATCAACGGCGTCACCAGGATGAACAGCATGAACCACTTATGCATCGGGTCATGATGAAACTCCTTGCCGAACTTTTCGCGACGTTCAGGACGAACGTGCTGGAAGGCATCGGTAATCAGCATCGGGAACGCGGTGGTCTTGCCGGAAATGCTGGCAAACAAGGTGGCGAACACGCCGATGAAGAACACATACCAACCCACCGGGCCGAAGAACATTTCCAGGGCCTTGCCCAGATCGCTCAAGGTCTTCACCTCGATGCCGTTGGGCCGCAGGATTTCCGCGCCGACGATCCAGATGGCCAGGTTGATGACGATCCCGACGAACACTGCAAACAGCAGATCGTTGCGTTGAACACGCTTGTGCTGCGGCCCGACCCAGCCCTTTTGGCGCATGACATACGGATGCACGAAGTTGGCGATGGAGCCTGCAACCGCGCCGATAACCGATACCGCCACCAGCAGCGCGCCATGCACGCCTTCGTCCGGCGGGATGCTGAAGCCGATGGTGCCCTTGACGATGCCGACCACATCAGGACCGGACATCACGGCCAAGGCAATGAAGGCCAGGGTCATGATCGCCAACAGCACTTTCATCACGCCTTCGATCATCGAATAGATATTACGCCCCACCAGCATCCACACCGCGAGTACCACCGCCAATGAACACAGCAGTGGCTGGTCGCTTTTGAACAGCATTGCCAGCGACTCACCCGCCCCTTTGATCATGTAGGCGTTCATCAAGTGCCCCATCAACAGGGCGTACACGAGCATGAACCAGGCAAAAAAGGGATTCAGTTGGGCATAGCCCTGCAGAATGGTCATGCCCTGGTTATTGCACAACTGGAAGCGCGCGATGATGTTTACGATCAGGTATCTCAGGAGCAGCGAGACCGCCAGTACCCACATCATGGCGTAACCGTAATTGGCACCGGCCACGGACGACGTGATCAGGTCACCTGCGCCCAGCCATGACAGTACCGCGATGATTCCGGGGCCCAGCAGTTTGAGTATTCGGGAAAATCGATTTTGCGCGGGCGCCGCAGCCTGGCCTTCGACGGAACGAATGCTCGTCATAGAGGGTATCTCCATTTATTTTTTTTGTGAGAACGAGCGCAGTCGAACACGATAGATACGACGTCGTACAACAATTCTTAAACGAGAGTGTTTATAAATGTTTCAGCAGCAGAAAGCGGAGGCGTCGGGCTGTAGAAATGATATTGAACCGGGTCAAATTCACGCAAACGCTGCGCCTGAGCCACGGCATATGTTTCAATCCTGAGAAAAGCAGCTATTGCTGTCGTTCAGGCACAGTCATAGGATGACCTACCACGATCACAAAAATAAGAAATCACCTGTGAGACCCCCGCCCTCTTGGCCGCTGCCCCAAAGCACCACTGGCAGAAAGCAATCAGTGAGTCATTCAACGACTTGAGCAATACTGGATTCGTCTCTCGAATCAATTCGTTCAATGTAGGTTCATTTGTAAAAGAATCAACTAAGAGAGAGGCCGAACAATACTCTTGGTCAACAGCACCGCGAGAATAACGGTAGCAATAACCGATGCGATAATAATAAATGCAATAAATATAAGGCCGCTTTGGTACGAACTTTCCGACGATTCAACTAAATTGTCACTTTGAATCTGCCTGCCCGATTAATCGATAAACATCAAGACGTACGCGGACACTAAAACCCTACCCATCTCCTTCTACTTACTACCACCAATATCTCTCTAAGTAAGTAACATAATTATCATCAATCGGACGGACGGTACAGCGGCAGGCTAAAGCTATTCTATATACAGCAGATAACCCCTATGTTGTTTATATCCGCAAGACTGTTCAAGGAACGAACTCATGGCCCAGCGTCAATCCAGCCACATCCCCCTTCCTGGTCATCCGCGCTTTCTTTGGTTCGCTTTCATCCCGGTGGCGCCCGCCGTTATATGGATCCTATTGCAGTCAACCTCTGTGGCCAGCCTGGCGGCCTGCGCGGTAGTGGTGCTGATCGGCCTCGGTGCGTGCGCCTGGAGCGCCGGTTCGCAGCGTGACGCAGTGCTGCGAGCCACCGCGTGGGCGCTGGCGGATCAGTCAGGCGCGCAAGCGGCGCATAGCGGCATGGACTCGCGGGCACAGCTCGATGAAGTGTTGCTGGGCGCCATGCCGATCTGGGCCAAGCAGGTGGAAAGCTCGCGCCAGCAGACCGAAGACGCAATTGTGAGCCTCGCCAACCGTTTTACCGGGATAGCCGCGCGATTGCAGGACACGGTACAAGCCTCGCAGCAGGCTGCCGGCGAACTGGACGGCAAGGCCGCCGACGGCGCGCTGGAGGTGCTGGCGCGCAGCGACAGCGAGCTGAGCCAGGTGATCAACTCACTCAAGGCCACTCAAACCAGCCGTGACCAGACGCTCGCCCAAGTACGCAGCCTGACCGCCTATACCGGCGAACTGCGCACCATGGCCGCCGATGTGGCCGCGATTGCCGCACAAACCAACCTGCTGGCGCTCAATGCGGCCATCGAGGCGGCGCGGGCCGGTGAAGCCGGTCGCGGCTTCGCGGTGGTGGCCGATGCGGTGCGCAGCCTGTCGAGCAAATCCAGCGAAACCGGCCAGCAGATGTCGGCCAAGGTCGACATCATCAATAACGCCATCACCCAGTTGGTGCAGGCCGCCTCCAGCAGTGCCGACCAGGACAGCAACTCGGTGGCCGCCTCTGAAAACAGCATTCAATTGGTGCTCGAACGCTTCCAGAACATCACCGGGCGCCTGGCCGACTCCGCCGACCTGCTCAAGCAGGAAAGCCACGGCATTCGTGATGAGATGACCGAAGTACTGGTCAACCTGCAATTCCAGGACCGGGTCAGCCAGATCCTCAGCCACGTGCGAGACAACATGCACGCCTTGCATGAGCACCTTATGCAGACCCGCCAGTCCCCGGACCAGGCCGTGGCCGTCGACGCCCGGCAGTGGCTGGCGCGCATGGAAGCGACCTACGCCACCGATGAACAACGGCGCACGCACCATGGCGCGGCGTCCGTGCAACAGAATTCTCAAGACATCACGTTTTTTTAAGGAGCCCCTCATGGCGAAGAATGTACTAGTGGTCGACGACTCCAGCAGCGTGCGGCAAGTGGTCGGCATTGCCTTGAAAAGCGCCGGTTACGACGTGATCGAGGCCAGCGACGGCAGGGATGCCCTGAGCAAGCTCAACGGGCAGAAAGTGCACCTGATCATCAGCGACGTGAACATGCCCAACATGGACGGCATCACCTTCGTCAAGGAGGTCAAGAAGCTGGCCAACTATAAGTTCACCCCGATCATCATGTTGACCACCGAGTCCCAGGAATCGAAAAAGGCCGAAGGCCAGGCTGCTGGCGCCAAGGCGTGGGTGGTCAAGCCGTTCCAGCCGGCGCAAATGCTGGCAGCTGTATCCAAACTGATCCTGCCCTGACACCCGGGAGGCCCCCATGCCGATAACGTGCGAAACACTCGACGACACCGCCCGCGTGGGCGTTGACGGCGAACTCACGATTTACACCGTGGCCGAACTGGCGAGCGCGTTGCTGCCGCAAACGGGCGCGACGCCTCGCCTGGAGCTGGACCTGTCACAGGTCACCGAGATGGATGGCGCCGGCTTGCAGTTGCTCGCGGTCATCCAGCGTGAAGCCGGCATTGCCGGCACCGCCTTGAGCGTGACCGGCCAGAGCCAGGCGGTCACCCAGGCGCTTGAACTGTGTCGCAACGCCGCGTTGTAGCCAGCGCTGCCCACTCTCATTGATCGACAAGGAAGGTCCAGGTGAGCATCAATCTCGATCAGGCACAGCAGACATTCATCGTCGAGGCACGCGAACTGTTGCAGGCCATGGAGCAATCCCTGCTGCAACTGGAAAGCGAGCCCGGCGATCAGGATGCCATCGGCGCGATATTCCGCGCCGCGCACACCATCAAGGGGTCGGCGGGCCTGTTCGGTCTGGCGTCAATCGTGGGGTTCACGCATATCGTCGAAGATGTGCTCGACCGCCTGCGCGACGGCAGTGTAGCGGTGGACTCCGCATTGATCGCGCTGCTGCTCAAGTGCGGCGACCACATGCTCGAACTGATCGATGTGGTCGCCAGCCGCGGTGAGGCGCCCACGCCTGCCGCGCTGGAGCGCGGTGAGGTATTGCGCGAGGCGCTGAGTGCCTATCAGCCGCTGCAGACCGCGACTGCCCGCGTCGAAACCGCGGCGGTGGACGACGCCACGGCGGACGCAGTGCTTTGGCATATTTCCCTGCGCTTCGGCGTGGATGTCTTTCGCAACGGCATGGACCCGTTGTCCTTCCTGCGCTACCTCGACACCCTGGGCACGCTGTTGCAGGTCACCACCCTGACCGACGGCATTCCGGCCGTGGACAGCTGGGACCCGGAAAGCTGCTACCTGGGGTTCGAAATCGACCTGCGCTCGACGGCCAGCCACGCCACCCTCAACGAAGTGTTCGACTTTGTGCGTGACGACTGTGAAGTCAGCATCAGCGCCGTCGACGACCCCGTCGACACCCCTGCCTGCCCCGCGACCGAGGTGGCCCCCCGCGCTGAATTTGCCCCGCCCGCGCAGCAGCGCGTGGCGGCGGCCGGCGAAAAAAACCGGGATGGCAATTACGTGCGGGTCAACGCCGACAAGCTCGACGAACTGATCAACCTGGTCGGCGAGCTGGTTATCGCCAGCGCCGGCGCGAGCCTGCTGGCCCGCTCCTGTAATAACGACCCGCTGCAAGAGGCCACCTCGACGGTATCGGGGCTGGTGGAAGAGATACTCGATGGCGCCCTGCACTTGCGCATGATCCCCATCGGCGACACGTTCAACCGCTTTCGCCGCGTGGTGCGCGATGTCAGCCAGGAATTGGGCAAGGACATCGACCTGATCATCAGCGGCGCGGAAACCGAACTGGACAAGACGGTGGTCGAGAAGATCGGCGACCCGCTGATGCACCTGCTGCGCAACGCCATGGACCATGGTATCGAAAGCGCCGAGGCGCGGCGCGCGGCCGGCAAGTTGACCAGAGGCCACCTGAGCCTCAATGCCTATCATGACTCGGGCAGCATCGTCATCGAAATCGCCGACGACGGCGCCGGGCTCAACCGCGAACGTATCCTGGCAAAGGCCCAGGAACGCGGGCTGGTGGCCAGCGGCGCGGTGCTCACCGACCAGGAGATCTACAACCTGATCTTCGAAGCCGGTTTCTCGACCGCCGAGGCGGTGACCAATCTGTCCGGGCGTGGTGTTGGCATGGACGTGGTCAAGCGCAATATCACGTTGTTGCGCGGCACCGTCGACCTGGACAGCCGTCCCGGCCAGGGCACCGTGGTGCGCATTCGCTTGCCGCTGACCCTGGCGATCATCAATGGCTTTTTGGTCGGCATCGACCAATCCACCTACGTGATTCCGCTGGACATGGTTCAGGAATGCATCGAACTGGATGATCACCAGCGCCATTCCAGCCGCGACCAGGGGTATCTGGACCTGCGTGGCGAAGTGTTGCCGCTGGTGGACCTGCGCCATCACTTCAGCCACGAAGGCCCGGCCGCCCGCCGCCAGAATGTGGTGGTGGTGCGTTACGCCGAGCACAAGGCCGGGCTGGTGGTGGATGACCTGCTCGGTGAGTTCCAGACCGTGATCAAACCCCTGGGCAAGCTGTTCGGCGCACTGCGCGGCATCAGCGGTTCGACCATCTTGGGCAGCGGCGCAGTGGCCCTGATCCTGGATATACCGGCACTGCTCAACCAAATCGTACAACTGGAAGCTCGCACGGCCCAGGCGCCTCAGTCGCCCCCGGTCGCTGCTCGCTGACGTATTTGCAATTCCATGGAGGTTCCCCGATGAAATGGTTCTACGATTTGAAAATTTCCACCAAGCTGATCAGCTCATTCCTGGTGGTCCTGGCGCTTACCGCGGCCATGGGCGGCTTCGCCATTCACCAGCTCGGTGCAGTCAATCAGGCGGCCCAGGACATCAAGGGCAACTGGATGCCCTCCATGCGCGCAGCCGCCGGCATGCGCTTTTTTGCCGCCAACTATCGCTTGAAGGAAAACCGCCACATCGGCACCGAGATCGCCGAGGAGAAGGCGCAGGCCGAACGGGAAGCCGACGATGCGCGCCAGCAGTTCGAAACCCGCATGGGCACCTACGAAAAATTGCTGTCCAATGATGAGGACCGCCAGCTCCTGGCCAGCGTGAACAGTGCCTGGACCGCCTACCTGGGAGCCAGCAAGCAGGTGCTGGAATTTTCCCGGCAGAACCAGGAAGCCCAGGCTCGCGGTTTGCTCAGGGGGGAGTCCAAGACGCATTTCGATGAGGTGACCAGCCGCCTGCAGAAGATGGTCGAACTCAATGACGCCGGCGCCACCGTCGCCGGTGACAAGGGCGCGTCGCTGTATGAAAACGCACGCTTGTCGATCATTGCGGCGCTGGTCGTCGCCCTGTTGATCGGCATTGGCCTGGCCCTGTTCATCGCGCGGATCATTTCCCGCCCGTTGCGACAAGCCGCCACCGCCGCCGGGCAATTAGCCGAAGGCAACCTCAACGCGCACATCGAACCGGGTGCCAAGGATGAAACCGGCATGGTGCTCAACGCCATGCGCAACATGGTCGGCAAGCTGGCGCATATCATCGGTGAGGTGCGCAACGCCGCCGATAACCTGGCCAGTGCTTCCGAGCAAGTCAGCGCCACCGCGCAATCGATGAGCCAGGCCACCAGCGAACAGGCCGCAAGCGTCGAGGAAACCAGTGCGTCGGTCGAACAGATGAGCGCCAGCATCAACCAGAACACCGAAAACGCCAAGGTCACCGATGGCATGGCCAGCAAGGCCGCCAAGGAAGCCACCGAAGGCGGCGAATCGGTACAGCAGACGGTGGTGGCGATGAAGAAAATCGCCCAGCGCATCAGCATCATCGATGACATCGCCTACCAGACCAATCTGCTGGCCCTCAACGCCGCCATCGAGGCCGCCCGGGCCGGCGAGCACGGCAAGGGGTTTGCCGTGGTGGCCGCCGAGGTGCGCAAGCTGGCCGAGCGCAGCCAGGTAGCCGCTCAGGAAATCGGCGAACTGTCCTCCAGCAGCGTGGACATGGCCGAGAAAGCCGGCAAGTTGCTCGACGAAATGGTGCCCTCCATCAATAAAACTTCCGACCTGGTGCAGGAAATCAGTGCCGCGTCCGAGGAACAGGCCGCCGGTGTCGCGCAGATCAACACCGCAATGACCCAGCTCAACCAGGTGACCCAGCAAAATGCCTCGAGCAGCGAGGAACTGGCCGCCACCGCCGAAGAAATGAGCAGCCAGGCCGAACAACTGCAACAGGCCATGAGCTTTTTCGTGCTGGACTCCAGCCCCAAGGCCGCGGTTCAAGGCCGCGGCGTGGACAGCGCCGGCAAGCCTGACCGCCAACCGCCACGCGCGGAGCAGCAGGCACCGCGCAAAGCCTTCGCCTATAACGTGGCCAGTGCCCCGGACGAATCGGAATTCACCCGTTTCTGATCGCAAGAATCGATGCGGGCTCACAGGGAGAATGACATGGGCGCAGTGATGACTACCCGCCATACCGCCGTCGCGGCAGGCGAGGATGCGCAATACCTGACCTTTATGCTCGGTGGCGAGATGTTCGCCATCGGCATTCTGGGCATCAAGGAAATTATCGAATACGGCAGCCTGACCGTGGTGCCGATGATGCCCGCCTTCGTGCGCGGCGTGATCAACCTGCGCGGCGCCGTGGTGCCGGTGGTCGATCTGTCGGCGCGCTTTGGCCGGCCGAACTCGTCGATCACCCGGCGTTCGTGCGTGATCATCATCGAGGCCATCACCGAAGACGGCCAGCCGCAGGATATCGGGCTGTTGGTCGACACCGTTTCCGCCGTGCAGGAAATCCCGGCGACACAGATCGAACCGCCACCCAACTTCGGCGCACGCATCCGCGCGGATTTCATCAGCGGCATGGCCAAGGTCGATGGCAAGTTCGTGATTGTGCTTGAGGTGGACAAAGTGCTGTCCATCGACGAGATGTCCAGCCTGGCCGAGACTGGCCAGGCGCTGGCTCTCGACCTCGACGCGCGTTGAGGCTCGATCATGCCAGACACCAGCCCACTCGATGATCGTGAATTCGGCCAGTTCCAGTCCTGGCTGTACCGCGCGGCCGGCATCAACCTGTCGCCCGCCAAGAAAGCCCTGGTGGCCGGGCGGCTGTTCAAACGCCTCAAACACTACGAACTGCAGAGCTACGGCGAGTACTTCAAGCTGATCATGAGCGACCAGCGCAAGGGCGAGCTGCAAGTTGCGCTGGACCTGCTGACCACCAACGAGACCTACTTTTTCCGCGAGCCCAAGCACTTCGACTTCCTGCGCCAGCAGGTGCTGCCCAAGGCGCCGCCGGGAAAACTGTTTCGCGTGTGGAGCGCGGCCAGCTCTTCGGGCGAAGAGCCCTACAGCCTGGCGATGACGCTGGCGGAGAACCTGGGCACCACGCCCTGGGAAGTCATCGGTTCGGACATCAGCACCCAGGTGCTGGCCAAGGCACGCAACGGGCATTACTCCATGGAGCGCGCCGGCACCCTGGCCCAGCCGCTGCTGGTCAAATATTGCCTCAAGGGAACAGGGCGCCAGCACGGGACTTTCCTGATCGAAAAGGCCCTGCGCAACCGGGTCAACTTTATCCAGGTCAACCTGAACGAACCGCTGCCCGGCCTGGGCGAGTTCGATGTGATCTTCTTGCGCAACGTGATGATCTATTTCGACCAGCAGACCAAAAGCCAGGTGGTCGCCAGGCTGCTGCCGCTGCTCAAATCCGGCGGTTACTTCATCATCAGCCACTCCGAAAGCCTCAACGGCGTCAACGACACGTTGAAGCTGGTCGCGCCATCGATTTATCGCAAGCCATGAAAAAGCCTGCCGATGTGGTCGAAGTGGTGCTGGCGCCGGGCCAAGTCAGTTTTGCGACGCGGCCGACACGCTTGCGTACCTTGCTCGGGTCCTGTGTGGCGATCACCTTCTGGCATCCGCAACGGCTGATCGGCGGCATGTGCCATTTCATGTTGCCGGCGCGCTCGCGCAAAGGTCAGCCCCTGGATGGCAAATATGCCGACGAGGCGCTCGAATTGCTGCTGCGCCACGCTCATGCCAACGGCACGCAGGCCCAGGACTATCAGGTCAAGCTGTTCGGCGGCGGCGAGATGTTCCCCGAACAGCCGCGCCCCCTCCCGGCGCAGGACGTGGCCAGCCTAAATATTCGCGCAGCGCTGGCCCTGGCCGAGCGCCATCACCTACACCTGACCGCTCAGGACATGGGCAGTACCGGCTATCGCACTATTGTGTTCGACCTGTGGAACGGCAACGTCTGGGTCCGGCACCAACCAATGGGAACATTCAAAAAAAATGCCTACCAAAAAAATCAGCGTGCTGTTGGTCGATGATTCGGCCGTAGTACGGCAAGTGCTGCTGGCGATCTTCAACGACACGCCGGACATCCATGTGATGGGCGCCGCGTCCGACCCGATTTTCGCCATGGATAAACTGGCTCGGGAATGGCCAGACGTGATCGTGCTGGATGTCGAAATGCCGCGTATGGACGGCATCACCTTCCTGCGCAAAATCATGAGCGAGCGGCCGACACCGGTGGTGATCTGTTCCTCGCTGACCCAGAAAGGCGCCGAAACCTCCCTGCAGGCATTGTCGGCCGGAGCAGTGGAAATCATCACCAAACCCACCACCGGGCTGAAGAACTTCCTGATCGAATCGGCGGCCGAGCTGGTCGCGGCCATCCGCGCGGCGGCGAACTCCAACGTCAAGAACCTGGGCAAACGAACCGTCCAACCAACACCCGCCCTCGCGCCACCCGGCAAGCTCAGCGCAGACGCAATCCTGCCCGCCGCCAACGGCCACGCCATGGCCCAGACCACCGAACGCATCGTCGCCATCGGCACCTCCACCGGCGGAACCCAGGCCTTGGAGGCCGTGTTGACTGCTCTACCGAGGGTGTGCCCTGGCATGGTGATCGTGCAGCACATGCCCGAAAAATTCACCGCCTCCTTTGCCGAGCGCCTCAACAGCGTGTGCCAGATCGAAGTGCGCGAGGCGCGCAACAACGACCGCATCCTGCCCGGCCTCGCCCTGATCGCTCCCGGCGGCAAACACCTGATGGTGACCCGCAGCGGCGCCTATTATCACGCCCAGGTCATCGACGGCCCACTGGTCAACCGCCATCGCCCGTCGGTGGACGTGCTGTTCCGCTCGGTAGCCAAATTCGCCGGCAAGAACGCCACCGGCATCATCATGACCGGCATGGGCGACGACGGCGCACGCGGGCTAAAGGAAATGCTCGAAGCCGGCGCCGCCACGGTAGCCCAGGACGAAGCCAGTTGCGTGGTGTTCGGCATGCCCAAGGAAGCCATCAAGCTCAACGCCGCCCAGCGCATCATGGCGTTGGAGAATATTCATCAGGCGATTTTGTATAAGTGAGCCTGAGCACCAAAGGTATAGGTGTCTTTACAACTTTGGCTCAAGGTTGAACGCTGAACGCCCGGCAGATAGGGCTATTGTGGCGAGCGGGCTTGTCGAATTGTCGCACCGCCGTTGGGCTGCGCGTGCAACCGATTGTCGAGGCGATAAAGACCTTGCAGAAACCCGGTCATGATCGGCATCGGCAAGCTGATCACCGATCTGGGGGTGGAAGACCAGTCCGGTCAACGCCGTCGCTATGGTTTTCGGACTAAATATGTACTGCTCAGGCTCGCAAAGTTGTGTGGACAATCTCTCGCTCATCCGAACGGAAACGGTTCAAGAGCCGCGCCCCTTACTGCTTTGAGCCAATGACCATGGACGACAACGATTTACCGTACTTCTTCACTGAAACGCTAGCTACAAGAGAACACCTGACCGAACGCCAGCGGGCGCGAAAATTTACGCTGGAGGACTTGGCCTGGCTTGACAATGCCTATCTTGCCGACGACGCGGCTCGTATTGGCCAGCCGCAGCCGATGCACGTCGAAGCTATCGCCGTGACCCCTTTCGGGGCCCCACCGATTGAGCTCGCAGGTGCATGTCTGTTGAGTCCTTCTCCTGATGGCAGTGTTTTCCTGTACACGCCTAGTCGGGGATTAGAGAAGTTTGAGAGTCGAGCCACAGTCCTCGCGCAACTGAGTACCTGGTTGAAGCCCTCCGAGCAGCAAGAAGCATTGGCGGGCTACTTATCCATCGCGCAGCGGCAAACTCTGAAAAATAATGATGCGTTGACAATCACCGTCCATCCCATCGTGGGCGCTGTCTTCGAAGCACTGCACCGTACCATTGCATACAATCAGGTCGACAATGCACAGCAAGTGCTCGATGAACTGGGCATGCTGCCCAGTTTTACTTCAATGCTCGACCAGTATTTAACCGAAGCATTGCGCATACGATTTCCAGATCTGGATCAGCGCAAAACCCGCGTAAACAGCTTCGCCACCGAAACCACACGGGCTCGGGACGGCACGCTGACATCGACCAAACGGCCCATTGCGAGCCGCTCACTAAGCGTGACTGTCCTTGATTATTTTGTGGCCAACAGTTGGCCCGTGGGTGAAACCAGGCAGTACAGCCATCCAGAATGGCCCACCTCCACAGAACAAACCGCTAGCCATACCGACGACCAACTTCACTGGGAGAGAGCCGTACAAGAACTTGCCCACGGCTTGAAATACCATATCACCCAACAACTCAGCACATTCTGGAAGTCTGAGAGCCAAACGGGCTTATCACGGCTGAACCTGATAGCTATTGCCATGGCCGACAAATTTCGGGCTGCGTTACTCGACCAACAGCAGCAAAACTATCTGTCGCCCCAGCAACGCCTTGCGCTGCAAGCGCTCCCTCTTACAGAAAAAATGACATCCTCGCCTACCATCAAGATCGAAAAAACGTTGCTGGGGTCCTCGGATATGACCTATGTCGAGCTCGCGGGCACCTTGGTGTTCAGCCAGCAAGAAAGCACTTCCAACCCACAGGCCATTCTTCTCTACACACAATCCCAGGGTTTCCAGACGTTCAACGACCTTACGCGACTCAAATCTTATTTGTTGAACATGTTGAATACAGTGAGAAAGCCGGATCTATGGATGGGCTACCTCTCTCGACCACAACGCTACTCCATCATTGACTTCGTCCGATTGTCCATCATCACCGCACCCACCACCGAAGCCCTATTTCCTGGCCTAGCGCAGAGCATCATCGAAAAGCAGGCTCAGAACCTGGAGTTCGCTCTCGACCTGTACCGCCAAAGCAAGGGCACAATCGACATCAACGCTACAATCGATAATCTTCTTGATGTGCGCGCCATGATTGATCGCCAATTGCTGGAGCTCGACGCCCAAGGTCGCTGGAGCACTCAATTGTCAGCCTCATGGCACCCGTCACCGCCCCCCTCGGTTCTGCCAGCCGCTCAGGCTGAACTACAAAAACTCGAACGTATCGACAACGAAGTGAACAGCAAAGTCGCAACCCGTCCAACGTTGCAACAATGCGCCGCAGCCTTGCTCAATTCGCTAATGGCAAACGCACAACGAGGTAATCTGCACGCCTCGAATATTTTTCTAAACCAGTACCCTGGCCCGCCAAGTGAGATTGAGGGGCGCTCACCGACGACTTCCATCAGCATGGTGGAGTATTTTCTTCAACGACTTTGTGCAGAGGCGGAGGTTGCACCCAATACCCCTCATTACGGGCTATTTACAGCAATCTCCGCAGGTGTGGCCACAAAGCTCTCCAATCTGGACATACGAACCTTTAACGCACTGATCGACAGCGCCTTAAAGCAGTTTCCAGACTATCTGCGGCGCATCCATAATATCTTCCCTGACCTCTCGACCCTGTTTGAAACAGCGCTGACTGGCGGATTGAGGGGGGAAGTCCTACTCAGGGGGCTGAACCAATCGCTGCTGCCCGTTGACCAGGCGGTCATACTCGAGGTTCTGAATAGTTACAAGCGCGACATGCGCCGCAGTCTGAACGGCTTTAGACCTGACGCATTTGCCTTGACGCTGAACAGCCAAGAGCTGACAGCCCCCGTGACATTAACTGGCTGCTTCTTGCTGACAGAACGAGGCGGACAAGACGTGTTGTATTCCGGCCGCGCCATCCTGTGGACATCGGCCCTGGGGCTGGAAACATTCGACTCATTGGCCCATGCCAAGACCGAGTTGACTGAACGCCTGGCTGACGCTGATGAACGCTTGGCATTGATAGAGCATCTGGCACCATCGCTACAGCTCCCCAGCCATCGTTATACACTCGGCGCGCTCCAACTCATTGAAGATAACCTCGGCGCACATCACCAGCAAACTTGGGCCGATCAAAAGAGATGGGAACAAAACCAAATACTGGGTTCAACACTGTCCAGCCAACAACTGCGCAATATTTGGCAAGTCCACATCACGCAGAGCGTACCGGCGAACAATCTCAAGCGCGCCATGGCGATTGCCAAAGCCCTGATTTTTCAACAATCATTGCCTCAATGGCTTGGTATGGCCCCTGAGCGAGACCAACAGCTCCACGTCGAACTCCTGGAGCAGTACCGAAACAATGTGCAGGACAATCAGGATTATCTGCACGGCATCGAATCCATCCAAAGCTTTACTCGGAAAAAACTCTCCACCCTGTTACGGAGCATCGCCCCTCAAAGCGCCTTGACCCCTGATCAGATCAACGTAACGTTCACGACTTCCAACGCCGGCGCCCAACGAACGGTGACATTAGTTAACTATGCGTTGCTCCATCGCGACCAAAGGGCCATCGTTCCCCCACGTTTCACGTCGACTGGCGCACAACTCTTTTCCACAATGGTCGACGGGAGAACACTGAACATTCAGCTCCAGGCGCTGACACTGGGTAGTGACTATCAAACCTACTTGAAGACAATGCTGGGCGCCGGAACTCCAGGACAAGCAGAACGCCAGCAACTATTTGCAAGGCAACTGCCTTGGCAACTTTTACAATACGCTCATGCGCAAATGCTCCAAAAGAACCTCAGTGAAACCGCCTTCGGGTTTATTCAGCAGGTCTTCGACATGCCGGATGCGATCGCCCGTGCCGCCGTGATTGATACCAACGCTACTATTCGGCCACTGGAATTTCTGACCTCTGCCGCCAGTACTGCGATTAAAGTGACGGGCGTCTATCTGATCAGCCCAACAACCGGCCAGGGACCGCATATTCTGTATGCCCCCTACAGTCAAAGCCATGACTTTAAAGAGTACCTGGACGAAGCGAGTCTGCTGACTGAGCTGAGTCGGCCTGGCGAACTGCAAACTTGGATTTTCAGGCTGCTTGGGGACGCACACCAAACGACGCTGACTAGCTTTTTCGTTCAGTCGGCCAATACAGCAAGCACTTTGCGTTTGACTTCCAACCCCATCACCGGCCCACTGTTCAACCGCCTGTTTACCGATAATCTTGAAGTGCTTACGATGTTATTGGGCTGTCAATTTATTACCAATGCGCACGCGCACTGGAACTGGGTAATAGACATCTTCAAAAGCGCAATTTACCAAGGGGTTCTGTTTCTTGCCGGAAAACTGGCCTACCCCTGGATCGTCTGGCAGAGCTTCAAACTGTTCATGGCTTCTGCCGAGAATTTGCAGGGCCATCATTGGCGTGAAGCGATGGATAATTTCATCAGTGGTGTGGCAGAGCTGGCCATGCTGCGCCAATCGATGCCTGAAACCGGCGAACAGGTTTCCCGTTCTTCGCCAGAAACAATCCTGTCCACTCCCCCCAAAAGCACCGCAAGCGAAGCTGTGGCGAAATGGCCTGCCCTTGATATTACCGCCCCCGAACGAACAGAGTTGCAAGCTTATGCATTGACCGACAGGGCCCTGCAAGACCTGAATAAGATTGACCGCCTTGGACTCTACCAATCCGAGCAGAATCACTATTACGCTCCCGTCGAGGGTAAGGTCGTCCAAGTCACCAAACAGGGTGAACGGTGGCGGATCAGTCATGGCCGCGAGATCGGCCCTTACGTGTACAAAAACACCCGAGAACAGTGGATGCTCAGCAGCCCGGTACCGTTGCGCTCTGCACGCCGAGCGTTATCACGCCTGAGTAACCGGTTCTACTCATCGCCCTTTGCACGACAAAGCATGAACATCCAGGCCTCCGGCATGCAGGCCATCCGAACGCTTTACCCTGTACAAGCGCTGATGATCACTGAAGCCCTGACGTTGGCCACCTACTATGCAAAAAACGCCAGAGACAACTTACGTCTATTGGCCAATGCTCCCCAAGCGCTGACACGCTCGCTCACGCACATCAAGAAATTCTTCGGACTCCAGACGGTTGAAACCGATCACCTGATACGCATACAGTTTGCTGTTGATCTGATCTACAACGCTCTCACAGAGCCATCATTGACTAACGCCCAGTCAATCCGTTTTGTCATGGGGGAGTCACGCATGACTCCCCCTCCTGGAACCGAACAGGTGTTGGCGTTTACGTTGGTTCCAGACACTCATAACATCATCTACCTGACCGCAGCGTTTTTCAAACCGACACTCAATTACAACAACTTGCTGAGAGAACCGTTTTACGTCAACGTCCATGCGCGTGCGGTCACCCTCATTCATGAACTCACCCACCATGTCAGCGGAACCCACGACATCGCTTATCTAGAGTCGGTACACCCCTATCCAGATCTGATTGATACCCACACGCCACAAGGCCGAATTGCTAAGGCGTTCGTGGAGCGGAGTCAGAACGCGCCCCTGTCCAGCAACACACCGCCGAATGAGTTGTTTCAGGTCCTCGACTCAACAGCCTCGACCCTGATAGACCCCGAAGGCTCGCTTCTACATCACATTTTAAGGGTCACCGGCGGACAGACCCTTGACGATGCCCGGCAGATTTTTAGCACTGATCCACTGCGAAGGGTGATCAGTATCTTGAGCAATGCCGATTCCACAGCGTTATTGATCAGTCGCTTGGGTCGCCAGCTGGATACCCCACCCAGCCCAACTGGAAGCTTGGAATGGGCGCTGGAAGGCAACGCAGCCCCATAGCACCAAAATTTTAGAGCATGCACGGATGGCAAGTTGTGCCAATTTTATCGACGGCTCGCGAGTAACCATATTGCTGTCTTTTTCAATGATGACCGTAAGAGTGTGCTACGCAAAGGACTGCGCAAGTTTCTCTTGGCTGGCTTTGCCTTCCACCCGAAGAGCAACTTGGGCTGAAAACTCTGAATAGGGATTGTCCGGATCCGCATGGGACAACTGGGCGTCAATCCAAGGCTTGGGGTAGCCAATGTCATGCAACGCGGTAGACAGCGTGGCACCGGATACGTGGCCCGTCAGTTGATCGATACAGCCCATCCGACGCAGGGCGCCATTGAGGGTGTTTTCACTGATCCGCTGGCCCAGGTTACTGCGATGGGACAACAAGTGGCGTTGAGCGGGACGCACCTTCTTCAATAATTGGCGCACCACCTCCACCGCCTGGGTCGACAGGGGCACGGAATGGCCCACAGCCCTCGCTCAAGATCAGATATCCGTGGCTTTCGATGGATTTTGGCGGAACAAAAAAAGACGCCTAAGCGTCTATTTTTAATGACTTACAGAATTCCATGGAACTCTGTAGATCGATATTTGGAGCGGGAAACGAGACTCGTATCTGGCGTCCGACTCATTGAAATCTAAGGGGTTTCTTTTCTTTCCTGGGCAGGAAAAGACTTAATTCTGGACTTGTTTTCTGGGAGTATCAAGGCCTAGAAAGCAGGATCCCGGCTGTGCCGTTTCATCCTGTCCATCGCCATCAGGCGGACAGCATCCAAGCTGACCAGCAAGCGGACGGTACATGGTGTGATGGACAACGGTAACAGCGCTGCTAGTGCCTCTGCGGCATCGCCCCCCCCCGTTGGCTGAGCCGCTCAACCAGAAAGTCGCCTACGTCGTCGTTATCGAATGCCTCGCTTCATTTAAAGAATAGGCTTGCCACCTGTCACGCCGTAACGTTCACCGGAGATATAACTGCCCTCATCCGACGCCAGCAGCACATAGATGGGCGAGACTTCGGCTGGCTGGCCGGGGCGCCCCAGCGGCGTATTGCCACCAAAACTCTTCACGGAGTCCTCGGTCATCGTCGATACGATCAATCGCGTCCAGATTGGCCCGGGCGCCACACTGTTGACGCGAATACCGCGCTTGCCGAGCATCTGCGCTAGGCCCGCAGTGAAGTTGGCGATCGCGCCTTTGGTCGCCGCATACGGCAACAGCGTGGGGTTGGGCGCATCGGAATTGACCGAGCTGGTGTTGATGATCGAACTGCCTTGGACCATGTGCGGCAGCGCGGCCTTGCAGATGCGAAACATCGCAGTGACGTTAACGTTAAAGGTCTTTAGCCAATCCTCGTCAGGGATGTCTTCCAGGCCGATAATTGCCTGCTGGCGGTGTTCAAGCCCTAAGGGCACTACAGGGATTTTTCAGCCGGGGATATAGATCAGATGAGTGGTTAGCCTGGGCCTACAGCCGGTGTCGCCAAGCGGTTGCATGCGTACAGCGCCATGCCCAGCAGCATCAGCGCGCCACCGCGCAGCCAGGTGTCCAGGCTTTGCTGGCTGAGCAGGATCAAGCACGAAACAATTGCCAGCACCGGCACCCAGGTCGGCACGCGAAAATGCTGTTCGGTGATGGTGTCGCGGCGCAGTACCAGCACCGCCAGGTTGGTGCTGAGGAACACGAAGAGCAGCAACAGCACGACCGTCTCGGCCAGCGCCGCGAGGGTACCCGTCAAGGTCAGGGCGATGGCCACCAGGGTGCTGGCGATGATCGCGACCCAAGGCGTACGCCGCTTGGGCAGCACGTGCGAAAGTGGCTCCGGCAACAGGCCCATGCGGGCCATGCCATAGGCCAGGCGGCTGGCCATTACCATGGTCAGCAGCGCACCGTTGGCGACCGCCACCAGCGCGATGAAGGCGAAGAGCTGGGGCGGGATGCTCAAGCCCGAGGCACGCACCACTTCGAGCAACGGCGCGGATGTGGCCGTCAGCTTGTCCATCGGCAGCACCACCGAAGCGGCGACACCGACCGCCATATATACGACGCCCGCCGTCACCAGCGCAGCAAACAGCGCACGCGGATACACTTTGCGCACGCCGCGTATTTCTTCGGCCAGGTTGGCCGACGTTTCAAAACCGACGAACGAATAGAACGCCAGCAATGCCGCGCCCAGTACGGCAAGCATCGGGTTGACTCCGGCCTTGAACTCCAGCGCGCGGCCGAGGTTGGCTTCGCCGGACTGTATGCACCAGGCCGCGGCCACCACCACCAACAGCAGCCCGGACAGTTCGACGCAGGTCATGACCATGTTGGCGCCCAGCGACTCCTTGATACCGCGCGCATTCAGAAGCGCTATCACTGCCAGGAATATCAGCGCGGCCAGGTGCGGTGACACCTCGATGAACGCCGCCAGGTAGTCGCCGGCAAACGCCAGGGACAGCCCCGCTGCGCTGGTGACGGCGGCCGCAAGCATGCTGAAGCCGACCAGGAATGAAATCAGCGGTGACTTGAATGCCCTCTCGGCGAACACCGAAGCGGCGCCAGCATGGGGGTACTTGGTCACCAGTTCCGCGTACGAGCCTGCCGTGAGCATGGCAAAAAACAACGCCACCAGCAACGGCACCCAGATCGCCCCACCCACCTCGCCGGCGATGGTGCCGGCCAGTGCATACACACCGGCGCCGAGCACATCGCCGAGGATGAACAGAAACAACATCGGCCCCGTCACGGCGCGGCGCAAGGACGGTTTGGAGGGTGCGCCTTGGGTCAGGCTGGATACGGGCATGGGCGGCTCTGGCGTGGGTTGCAATGAGCGATCATCCGGCGCGGGCCGGCTGACGCAGGGCTATCTACAATGGGAAATGCCCGCGCCGCCAAAGTTCCGTTTTCCGCTGGGAGACCAGCGCAGCGCCTCCGTCAATCGTCGTCGTGCAAATGCGCGTCAGCGCAGGGCAAGCGTCCCGATTCCCCGCCGGCAATCCGTTCCGCCTGATCGATGCCGCGTTTGAGCCCGTCGTGCACGGTCCATTCGGCGCCGGGCAGTTGCCTTGTGCGTTCGACCACGCATTGCCCCGTCGCGGTATAGACGCTGACCAACACTTCGATATCGGCGTCTTCGCGCTCCCGGGCCCTGACTTCGATATGGCAACCGTTTTCCACTTCCTGGGTAAAGCACTCTTCTTCCAGTGCCTTTTCTTGCGCTTTATCCAATTCCCTGCTAGGTTAATATCTGGAAGATTTACTCAAAAAGGAGCGTTATATGAAGGATCAAAAAAATAGCTCAATCGGCGCCACATTTTATCAACAAAAAAATTTCAGTGGTACGCCGCATGAGTATAAAGAAAGGGAAGTAGTTTATGAGCTTCCATCGGAACTGAATGATACTTTTCTCTCTGTTAAAATTGGCAAACAAAGTCTGGTTCATGGATGGCGACACTTTCGGGACTCACAAGCTGATCAAATTTATAAAGTATGGACAGAGTCCACATCGGACATCACTGAAATTCAGGGACTTTCCAAATTTGTTGTGGCACCGAAAAATACGCAACTTCTGTCGATTAAACTAACGAACAGTTCAGAAAACACAGCGCTAGATTATGTTTTCGTCCAGACATATACCATCGATAATCCGGTAAATATTCTTGTAAATGATGATTTCCAGATTGTCGGGCTTATCCCCAATGATGGAAGAATGTATGTCACGTCTGTCATCCTGTTTGATAAAAACAAGGTTCCGATGGAAATTGGCGCAGCCTATTTTATGTATGATGCGCCGACAGATTCTCTAAATTTCATCACTTATCCTGAAACTTTCCCGGCAGGCTGGAAGCTGGTCAAACGAAAGGACTATCGCTTCGAACTTATCATCGAGAATATCAAGGAGAGCAGTAACGGCGTCGCATTTGTCCGTTAAACCTTAATCCCCTTAATCCCCCGCAAGAGAGCAGCGGATTAAGGGGTTTGTCGCATTGGACTGATCCAGTAATTGCAGATAGTTTTTTCGGTTCTCACACCGCTAGCTCTTCCGCCACCATCGGCGAGCGATAGCTCTTGTAACCGTAGCGCCTTGCGCTGTTGCAGTGCACCACATATAGGTTGATGTCTACCGGGGCCTTATACTCCGGGCTATAACCTCTCTAGGGTACCCATTCGGACTTCAAACTGCCAAAAAAGCTCAATCATGCGTTATCCCAACACTGCCCTTTTCGACACATGCGCTGCTTCAGCTTATGTGCTTGCAGTTCAGCCCTGAATTATTTGACTATTGTACTGACAGCCTTGGTGAGAATGAAACGGCACGCCCTCAGGCCGCCCTATCAATTCAACAGCCCTCCGCCTCATTTGCCAGTGCCGCATCGGCGCCCAATGAATACGCCCATCCCGCCATTCGGCCGCAAACGGATCCAAAACTACCGAGCGCGGATCCAGCGCTTACCGAGCTGGATATAGGTGACGTCCGCGAACGGTATTAGCTACGTAAACCTCACGCTCCAGCTCTGCTCAGCCACCAAAGACTCGACGTCTGAAGACTTGTGGGGCCTGCGTTGGCGGCTGGCGATCCCGACCTTCTTCATCAAGCTCAGAGCCATGGAACGCCCCACCTGATGACCTGCACCTCGCAGATCTTCAGAAAGGGAGTTACCTGGTTTTCGTACCACTAACTGGAGTTGTTCATCACCTCCGCCGGTATGACCCATAACCGCCGCTCCAGATCGAACTTGTCGGACAGCACCGACCACAGCTTGCCCGTGCGGACCCGGTCACCAGCAACATCGTAGAAGGTAAACGCACTATCGCTCAAACTCACTCGCATTCCCGCTGATTACGTCCACCTTGCAACTTGCCCACTTCAGTGACGACCACGTAGAGATCAAACAATCCACTTCCGGTCCCCCGTAAAACAAATCGTCAGCCACCGTGCCGAATCTGCGTGGCCCAATCTCGCCGAGATTTCGTCACGTAACGTATCCAGGTTCCCGACCGCTTCCACGTGATAATCAGTCGAGAGCACAATATGGATCTCGATAAATCGCGCTCGCCCATGCTTCTGTACATAAGAAACGTAATGCTCGAAGCCGTACTCGATTTTAATCGCGTCCATCACCTGTCGCACTTTGTTGTCCAATTGGTCTGGCGCCATGCCCAACACATCACGCAAGGCCGGACGTAGTATATTGAAAGCGGGAGGCAATATACTCAGTGCCAGCAAGATCAAAATCAGCGGATCGGCATATACGGCCAAATGACCATAGCCCCGTGACGTGAGCAACAACGCAGTGAGAAAGCTGACAAGCAGTCCTACCGATAACATCGCATCTACCAACCAGCTAATGTTATCGAACTGAATCAGCGTTGATTTAAGCTCACGGTTTCGATAACGGATGTAGAAAAAATAGGCGAACTCGACGACTGTAAACACTGCCGCATAGATGATCAGCATCCCTAATTCAATCTCACGACCGCCGTTGATGAATCCAGACACTCCGTTAAGAAATGCATAGATTGCGATCAAAAACAGAAAGCTGCCTTCGATCAGTAACACCATGGGTTCCAAATGCCAGAAGCCAAACTGGAACCGGTGATTACTTTCCTTGGCGATCAGTTTGGCTGTAATCAGCATTAATACTTTGATAAAGGTTGCAATCAACGAGAAAAAACCATCGAACAGGACGGATTGAGCGCCCGTAACGAAACCAGTAGCAATCCCAGCGATCGCTACTGCTAACATCATGACGGTAGATTGTTGGAGCAACGACTGCTCACTTCGGTTATTCAAGTAACTCTCTCTGTAAAATACCAATTAACTGCTGACTGCGATTACCGCTCAATAGTCTGATAACTAGCTGCGACCTGACAGATGAGCTGATAAAGCGGCGTGCCTTATACCTTCCACTTTGCGAAGTGCATAAGCACTCCGATCAAAATAATAGCACCACAAATTAAGCAACCGATAATTTCGCTTCCCATATTAACCCCCTAAACATTTAATATCTGTCGAGATGACTGATTAACACCTTCAACAAAAATAGAGACTGGCAATAACGCCTAAATTTACTCCCCTCATTTGCATGCTAACTGAACTTTATCAAATCTTGTATCGAGCTTTCGTGGTGCTAGAATATAATGTGCCTGGCAACTATCGCTTTTCCATTTTACAATCAGAGTCGATTCTTCCTGGTCAACTAAGGCAAGCGCCATACCTTTTGGATCTAGAACGCCTAGCACTTTGCCATTTTCATCCTGAACACTAGCCCCAAAGGGTATAGGGCTACCGTCTACGCTTCGAAACTCAAATTGTACTCGGCGCCCACTTTCCGCCGCGAAGCTAGCTAGTGTTATGGAACCGCGACGGGGAACCAGTTGTTGGGCGGTGGTCAGCAGCTCAGTATCCGCCCCGAGGTCACGGGCATCCAGAGTAAGCCAGTTGGTCCGATATATCTGAGCGCTGGGTACTACCGCGTAGCCGTTCCTTCCGGTGATAACCCCGGCGTGGCTGGAAAATTTTGCATTAGATACCCCAGACACCTCTGCAAGGGTAAATGTGTCGCCCACGGGTTGACCTAGATTAATTCCTCCGGCATGCGCTACTACCGAACCGGAAGCGCCAGCACTAAAAGTCTGATAATCACGACCTTGACTGTAACCAGCATTCACCCGAGCCACTGAGGTGACCGCACTCAGGCTTGCGGACCCTGAGCCCCCCCCGCTGCTGTCATGCCCTGCCTGGAGGTTGTAATAAGCATCATCTTGCCCCGGAAGATTGCCATTAAGCCCCATCTGTGTTGAATGACGCCCTTGATTGTCATAATTCAGATTGGAGCTGACACGCGACGATCGCTGTGAACTTCCCAAAGGCATAGAGATCGACAGAGCAACCTGCTTTTTATCATTTTTATAATTAGAGGCATCGTTACGGCTAAAGGAGGTGTCAATATTATAATTGATCGAGCCCCAGTTATTGCTATAGCCGACGCGAAGTTGCTGAGAACTGCCGGGTAAATTCCAGTAACGCTGTTCAGTGCCATTCAGATAAAACGATCCTCCCCTCGAGCCCAAACTCTGATTTATCGTTATATCAAAACGGTTTTTCGCACGCCCTCTGTGGTTACCGTCCATGAATCGCAGGTCGGTGACATGGTCGCCCAATGTCCGATAGTCTTCAGTCGAATAACGGTAAGTAGCTAGGGTAAAAGTCGTATTGGTAGCGGCGAGTGTTTTCGCATAGTTCAACCTGAGGCTTTGCCCTCGGTTTCGCTGCTGTCGGGTTTCACTATTTGATTGGGTGACATCTATCGCGAAGGCGCCAAGAGGCGTGTTCTGTGTGACGCCAACATTCGTTGCCCTGTAGTCCTCAGCCCACTGCACGCCCCCCACAAGGGTTGTGGCGTTGGTCAGGCCGTAGGCAAACCCTAAGGTCGCCAGTGAAGGCGCTGCGTCATCAGGATTGTTACTCGCATACTCGCCAGCGGCAGCGTTATAGCGCAGCATTCCGCGTCGTACCATCTGTGGTAGAGATGCGTAAACCTGGGTGAAACTACTGCGACTCCCATCCGCCTCGATCACGGTGATTTCAAGATCTCCATTTGATCCGCTGGGATAGATATCACTAATTTCGAATGGCCCGGGGGAAACCGTAGTGCTATATAGCAAGTAACCATTCTGGCTCACTTCAACGGTCGCGTTGGTTTGCGCAGTCCCGTGGATAACGGGCGCATAGCCCCGTTGGCTATCGGGAAGCATGGCTTCGTCTGAACTCAGTTGGATGCCGAGAAAACGCACACTGTCAAATGTTTGAGAGCTGGTGTAAGTTTCCCCCAGTGTCAATTGGCTTTTCAACGACGTGATGTCGCGCTCGGCAAAAATACGGTTGCTGGTAAAGCGCCGTTTATTTCCACTGCCATCCGACAAAGATGACTCGTTACGCAGACGCCACTGACCGATATTTAAGCCATTACGCAATCCCAAACTGTAATAGTCACTCGTGCTACCTGAGTTTTCACTGCGACGTCCACTGAATTGATAGTTTACGAAGCCAGCATTGACACCATAGTCCCAAAGGGCAGGATCAACATAGCCCCTGGCACTTCGCAGCATAGCCGCTTGAGGTATGCCAATATGCAGTTGAAGTCGAGCAGCATCGTATTCAACGCTGGCTTTGTCGATTAACTCACTCGCGTCATAACAGCGGTCCGGCAGGCCCGTGTCAATCACACCATTACGCTTAAGCTTTTCCACATCCACGCCAAGTTTTTCGAGCACTTCCAGAGTCAAACAGGGTTTAGTCCTACCTGACTTATCAATGATATCAAAACGAATATCTCTGCGCCCAGTCAGAGCTCGGTTCACATAAATATCAACACGATAGGTTCCAGGCGCAACATTGTCCTGCCTGAGAAACTCGGCTAGGTCAAGCTGTTCGCCTCCGCCCTGAATAAAGGCAAGGTCGAACTCTGGAATATTTGCTTCGCTCCCCGTGGAATTAGCATAGGCCGCCCCCGGTAACGCTAAGGCAACTGCAAGAGCGAGCTTACGAAGTCTAAAACCTTTATCCGCCAAGTCGTGAGGTGCCGCCGTGCTTTCCTGCACGCGCGCGGACAGACCCGAGCGATTTTCAGCACTGATTTTTTTCATAAAAAACACAAGAACAAACCTTTCGACAGTACAACAGAACTTGGCGAATAAAAATTATTTGTCAGCCAATGTATTCGGCGTAGCGGAACTGACTTTATCTATATATAGATCAGCCGTATATGAGTTCTGTCCGCCGTAATCATTAATGACGTTGAAATTCAATTTGAGACTGGCAGCCGAAGCCATTGGATTGACTGGTATTTCTACATTCTCACTAGGGGCGACCATACGCCCCTCCCCCATTAGAAAATCATTGTAACCAGCGCCTCTCAAACTCAATCCAGTCAACGACACATGAAATCGACTTGGGTTCTCAACCTTCAGTACGGCAGTCTGAGAACGTTTATTTAACGTCCATTTAAGCTGAGTCGGTGCCTCTACCGCACTACCCGGCAACCCAGGCGGTCGAAAAAACACTTTAATCCGCTGGCGTACCGCAAGCTGCAGAACACTTTCCCCATTAACTTTTTGTGGGATTTCCTGTACGTTCAGCCAAGCAATTGACTCTCGATCCAATGGAACTCCCTCTCCACTGTAAAGTATCCTTAGTTGTTGACGACCCTCTTTCGATAGGCGGGATAACGGTGGAGTGACCGCAAAGGATGAAATGTTAAAATCTGCTGAGTCAGACTCTAGCCAAGACTGGACCAGTACATCCTCACCACCTTGATTTAGCACAGACAACGAAGCTTCTTGATGCTTAGCGTCGAAAATCACTCGAGTGGCACCCAATGAGATGGCTGCCTGCGAATGATTGACAAAGAAGGTTAATAGAAATAATGAAAAACTAAATAGCGCCTTATTAAACACCTGATTCGCCTCCACGAAGCTACAAATGGGGAGATCATCCTCCCCATCGCAATTTTTTATTCGTAAGTCAGGGTAAAAGGCAGGGTCGCATTCCCAACACCAGCTTTAACATCATCTGATGCCCCATTAAGCGCATAAGCAGCGCGCATGCTCAGGTTAGCGGTAGCTTTCCCCTCGTCAACCTTCAGCGCTGCATCGATCGTTTCGTTGGCACTCAGGTTTAGAACTTGATTGTTGTCATTGAGAATTGCAATGGCGACACCTTTTGCCGCCTTTTCACTACTTTGCAGTTTAAGCAGGCGACCGTCAGCACTATCAATTCCAGAGCCAGAAAGCGGGTCAAACTTTACTTTTACTGTACTCAAGCCACCCACACCCGATGAACAATCAATGTCCAAGTTGATATGAGTAGCTGCAGTGACGCCCACACCGGGATCACCAACATCACTGAGTGAAACCTTCCCAAGATCTACGTTAATATTGCCATTGCTACCTGACGAACCAGCACCCGGTGCGACCGTACAGCTTGCCGCAATCAGCTCGCCAGAGAATTCAATTTTTCCACTACTTGCTGCATGCGCCACACCCACCCCACCAAGTAGAACGCAAGTTAACGCAGATACACCCCAAAGAAATTTCATAGCTTCGATCCTCGCATCCAATAAGACTGATATCAACCAAATAGCGTTATCCGCATCCAGCCGGCCAGCATGTAAATTTTTACACGCGAACGAGTGCGAGCCTATTGGAAAGCCCTGCGATCACCCTGGAAATTTCCCATGCACCTTGGGAAATTTCAGGCCGGCCTCGATTGATTAGAAATTGGCTAATTTTTTACCTGGGGTTTCGCAATAGACTAGGAGGTCTGGACTAACCACTCTGGAGGCTACTGATAAGACATCGTGAACACTGCATTTGCATTGGCCGTACCGGATCCCGGTTTGGAAGACGCTGTGCGTTGATATTGAATATAAAACGGAATGAGATACCTACCTCCGGCGCTGCCTGTGGAACTTAAAACCTTGAATTGATTTAAAGCGCCCGCGATAGACGAGGCAGGACCTAAATTGATTGGGCTGTTGTCGCGTAAAATTTGATACCCTACACCCGTTGCATCCGAGCCGGGACTGAGCGACAGCACATTGCTAGTGTTTCCCGGGTTCTGTGCGTCGGTCATAACCATATGAACAGAAATCGAAGGATCGCAATTCATTCCAATATTAAAAGGCGTTCTGCCGGCAACCGATCCAACTTCCAGAAGGCGATTTAGCCCAATGTTTGGCATCTTGACATCAATATTGCCATCAACATCACAGGTCGACGCCTTTATGGTTGGAGCAGTGCTAATCTTGATATCCATTACGCCTCTCTTAACCTTATCAATATAGGTCACATTGGCGGACGGAAATGCAGTTATCGTTCCAGAGCTGACGGGGCCGACTATCACGAGTTGCGCAGTCGCTTTCATGTGTTTTAATACATCCTGATTGGGTTTACAGCTAGCTCCAACACCAGAAACATCGAACGGAAGAGTACGCTGTACTGAAACTGCATCCCACGACGTCGCCCGAAAACGCACGCCAATGCCAGGATTATTAGTCTGATAAACATCCGAAAAGCCTGGAACAAGAGGGCCATTAACCGTTCCTATGCTGCGCACCTCGTATGAACACTTCGCCCATACGCCCTGAGAACCAGTACTGGCTTTCCAGTTGGTGGTCGAGCCGACTTCCCTATCGCGCGCGAAAACAGCGCTATCGAGGGGAATATTTACAGCGGCAATTGATAGAGACGAGAAAGCCCCCAAAAATACCAGCGGGAGTATATAAAGATTCATCATTCAACCTTTTAGGTTTTGCCTCGCTAGAGCGAAACTTCAGTCAATTCATTCCTTTTCACCGCACAGTACTGACGCTTAATTGTGCGATTTGAATACTACTGATAAGACATGGTAAACACCGCAACGGCATTGGCCGTGCCTGTTTTCGGCCTCGAAGACGCCGTTCGTTGATATTGGATATCAAACGGAATCAGGAACCGGCCCCCGGTGCCACCTGTAGAACTTACAATCTTGAATTGATTTAAAGCGCCCGCAATAGACGAGGCATGACCGAAATTGATCGGGCTGTTGTCGCGTAGAATCTGATACCCCACACCCATTGCCTCCGAGTCGGAACTGAGCGTCAGCACATTCCCAATGTTACCCGGATTAAGTGCATCAGTGATGACCATATGAACAGCAATCGAAGAATCGCAATTCATTCCAATAGTGAAAGGCGTCCTTTCAGCGACCGCTCCGACGCTTGGGAGTCGATTTATTTCAATCCTGGGCATTGTGGCAATAATGTCGCCATCTACGTTACAGGACGATGCTTCTATAATACTTGGAAACGTGCTGATTTTCACGTTCATTGGCCCCCTCTCTTAAGAATCATAATAGCTGATGCGGGCGGTTGGAAATGACATAATAATGCCTGCACAGACCTGCCCCACCACGACGAGCTGTGCAGAAGCCCTCATATTTTTTATTATGGTGACGCAAGGTTAGCAGTCGGAGGGCCCATTCCCAGGAATATCAAATGGAAGCGCTCTTTGCTGTGAAGCTGAATACCAAGTAGTTGCTCTGAAACGGATACCTATACCGGGATTACTGGGCTGATAGGCATCTGAGTATCCAGATACAAGCGTGCCATTCACTATGCCGACATTACGCCCGCCCATGTACTGGCATAGCATCCCTACGCGCTGAGAGTTTGTGTTTTCTTTCCAGTTAGTGGTAGAACCAATCGCCTTATCCCGTGCAAAAATTGCGCTGTGAGCGGGATGCCGACATCGGCCTTGGAAATTGACGAAATAGAAAACAAGCAGACAGCGACTCATATTTAACCTTATAGTTCAACGGTAGCCATTACCTAAGCGCCACGGAAGTGCTTGATTGTTTAGTGCACAACGCGTCGACTTTTTCGAAATCCACTTTATCTTTGCGTGCTGCAGCTGACAGGGTGTACAAAACGCGACATTGACCGTCGAGCGTGTCTCCCCAACGCACTATCAGCTCACCTTTCGGCTCCGCTGCACGAATGAATGCTCGGCTCATTTGCCCAACCAAGGTCAGGCTATTGCCCTCAGCGTCCAGTACTTCGGCCCCCGTCGGCAACGCATTACCCGCCTCGTCACGCAGGTTAAGCAGAACCGGCGCCCCCTGAGTGGTTGGATATTTCAGCATCACGATTGCGCCATGACGCGGTGCGATATTCTGCGAACTCATTTCCAGCTCAACGTCCGCCGCCATACCTTTCGGGTCGATGACAACTTCATTATGACGATAAGGTATCAGGCCGCTCACCACTCCATACCCGCTGCTGCTGATTGCGCCTCCATTGCTGTTGAGCAGACTCGCGCCTTGTGCCCCCCTGGCCTCCACAATGACACGCGTTTCACCTTTGGACTGACTGAAGGTCACGCCGCCAGGATGGGCCACGATGCTGCCGGAAAGGCCGATACCGACTTGCTTGTACTCTTCCCCCTGTCCAATACTTCCCGATAGATTGGTCTTGGCCATACGGTATTGGGCATTGGCCCCCGTAGAGCTATTGCTGGCTCCGAAGGCACGATCATGCGAGCCATACACCCCATAACTAAGTTCGCTCTGCTCCCCCACAGAGCCAGACAGCCCAACCTGAGTCCCCACATCACCTTTACCCGAATAAGTCGTGGAGCTGGTGAGGTATGAGGTATGGCGATCTCTGCCAAGTGGCATCGAGAGCGTCAGCATGTACTGGGTATCGTCCTTGTTATTGCTACCCTGGGTACGGCTGGCTGAAAGACTCAGGTTTCCCCAGCTATAGCTATTGGAATACCCGGCCTGGAAGCTGGTATCGCGGCTCTTGGCGTTATTCCAGTGATTCTGCGACGACCCGCTCAGGTACAGGCTGCCGGCATCGCCAGGCAATGGCTGGTTGATGTTCACTTGAAGCCGACTGCGCTGGCGGTTAGGTGCCGGACCAGTCAGGTCTTGCGCTCGGGCATAATCGCTAAAGGACAGGTAGCCCTCGCTGGAGAAACGGTAAGCTGCCACGACGAAGTTAGTCTTGGTGCTATCGACGAGCTTGCTGTAGCTCAGTCGATAACTCCTTCCGCTAGCGGTGCTATCGAGTGGGTCAGTACCCTCATCGCTTGACTGCAGACCAGAAGCGTTGGACTGTGTGACATCGAACGCGAACGCTCCCACCGAAGTACTCAACGCCATACCGCCCTGTACCGCCAGATACTGGTCGGCGACGACGCTGCCAGTGTAGGCCGTCGCCTGGTTGGAAATGCCACGCTGATAGGTTGCCTGGACGAATGTTGGCACTTTGCGCAAGCGGTCATCACGGTATTGACCGGCAGAGACGCTGTAGCGCGAGGTCCCTGGGCGCAGCAATTGTGCCACCGAAGCAAAGGGCACAATGAAGCTGTGGATACGGCCGTCAGCCTCGGTCACCGTGACATCTAGGTCACCGGAATAGCCAGTACTGTAGAGGTCGTCGATGACAAACGGGCCGGGCGCCACGCTGGTTTCGTAAAGTATGTTGCCAGCTTGACGCACGGTCACTCGAGAGTTGCTTTGCGCCATGCCTCGGATGGAGGGCGCAAATCCACGCTGGGAATCAGGCAGCATGCGATCATCGGACGCCACTTGCACACCGGTGAAAGATACGCTGTCGAACAGCTCGGATGGCGTGTAGTAATCCCCCAGGGTAATTTGTGATTTGAGCGTGGTCAGGTCGCGCTGTGCATAGGTGCTCAGCGCGCTGTACTTACTCCGGGATTCGCCAACACTACTGCTGCGGTTGTAGCTTGCGTTGTGGCGCAGACGCCAGTCCCCCAGGTTCAAACCGCTATTGATACCCGTGTAGAACTCTGTGCTGTTGGAGCCGCGTGAATCGTTATGAAAGGCATTGCTGTTGTAGTCAACGAACGCAGCAGTCACGCCCCGGTCCCAGTCACCTGGATCAACGTAGCCTCGTGCTGCGCGGTTCAGGTAAGTCTGGGCAATGCTCAAGTCCAGGCGCAATGCCCCCAGGTCCATGTCGATATGGGCATCAGGGACCCAGAGGCCGATATCCGCGCAGTCATCGCTTTCAAGGGCGTGGCTTTCAGGCAGGCGCTTGAGGTCAATGCCCAGGCTGGAGACCTGCGCGGGAGTAAAGCAAATTCGCGACGGTTTCCCATCGCCGCCGTCACGCACCCGAATGTCCTGGCGTCCCATCCACTGCTGGTTGACGTAGACATCGAGGCGATATGAGCCTGGCATGGCCCCGTTCCCGCGTTCGAAGCGCGACATATCCAGACTTCTTTCCTGGCCTTGTAGAAAGGCCGGATTAAACAACGCGAGAGCAGCATTGCTTTCCTCGGCTTGTGCGAGGTTGTCGGGCAGAACCGCGCCGAGCGTCGTAACAAATAGCCAATGCCGGGCAGCAAAAAAACGGCCGGCATAATGCGGTGCATGAGTCGTCAAAAACATGGGATTACCTGAGCACGCGTATCGAGGTGATACCTGTCGGCACATCAGCTCGTCAATTTCAGTTCAGTGTGATGCTCTGTTCGGCGGTGGTGCCAAAATCACCGATCCAGCGGTAGAGCACCTGGCCACCAGTACTGCCGGTATGACCGGCGAGAGAAAAATCCTGCTGACTGAAGGGAGCAATCATGCCGCCGCCGGTTTCGTAGCGTTTGTCGCCCTGCTTCACTGACAGCTCACCAAACGACAGGTGATAAGGCGTCGGGTTATCACCGCGCAGGACATAGCCCTTATCGACTCGCTGCACAGACCACTTCATCCGACTCACGGAGCTACGAACATCGCCGGACAGAGCGACCGGGCGATAGAACATCTTCAGGCGTGAACGCACAGCGATTTGCATCATGTTCGCCCCAGCACTGGCACCTTGAGGAATAGGTGGGATTTCCAGGGCGTTGAACCAAAACAAGCTTTCCCTGTCCTGAGGCAGCGTTTCACCGGTGAACACAATGCGTACACTCTGGCCTTTTTGTGGGTCCAACCTGAAAATGGGTGGCGTAACGAGAAAGGGCGCGTCTGCATCTTGAAGTCGGCTCTGGGCGTCGCCACGATCAATCCAGACTTGCAGGAGCCCGGGGCTCTGGCCCTTGTTGGTCAGCTTTACGGTGACTTCTCGTTCCTTCGCGGAATAGATCACACGGGTGCCATCGATCATGACACCGGCAACAGCACTGGACATCGAGCATGCAGCAAGGAACAGCCCTGCCATCAAAGAGGGCAAGTGTCGAGCGGAGACAGGTGACATCAGGGGGTACCTCAGTGGTGCCCGAGGTGAACACCCCGGGCGAGTCGATTACTCGTAGGTCAGCATGAAATTGGCCATGACGGAAACATCACCGCCACCCGCGCTCCCCTCTTGGGAGAAGTACTGCGCGAAGTACTGCAAGCTGCCTTTTCCGTTGATATCCACGGCACGTGAAGCCTGGGAAGCATTGTCATCGGTATTGATATTGATGACGGTATGATTTTGATCGAGCAGTTGAACCTCGACGTTGGAGGCTTTGTTTACAGCGTTGTTTACCAAGTTGCCGTAGGGATTAACATTGGAATCAGGCAGAAATGCAGCAGAAACCTTGGCATCCTCCGGGCAGTCGGTCAC
Organism: Pseudomonas sp. R4-35-07; assembly: GCF_003852235.1. Taxonomy (NCBI): domain Bacteria; kingdom Pseudomonadati; phylum Pseudomonadota; class Gammaproteobacteria; order Pseudomonadales; family Pseudomonadaceae; genus Pseudomonas; species Pseudomonas sp. R4-35-07. The sequence continues at coordinate 2,284,740 of NZ_CP027732.1, read as the reverse complement.
CTGCAGCGTGAAGCCGGTACGACCGGTAGCGCTCTGAGCGCCAGCGAGCTGACTTTTGTCCACGGTCGGCAGTACAACGTTGACATTGGTGGAAGAAGCATCAAGTACGCAACTCGTTTCGATAATTCTGCCAGTGATGTTGATCTGTCCAGTCTGGGCGGCGAGAGCAAGGACGGGCAGATTTAGGCTGACAAAACAGACAGCAACAGAAAACACTTTGAAGTTCATTTATGCGGGTCTCGCAATAGCCAAGTTAGAATAAACTGAGTTTTTTAGCCTTCAGATATTTAGGTGCTGCGATACCTGACAGGGCAGAAAATCTTAAACTCGGCCGTAAGCCCGTCACATCAGCACGCTCTCATTTCAAGTCAGAATTCGCTCGCCCTAGACCAGAATTTTCTCGGAGCGGGATGAATTGCTTCTAGCTCCCCACCAAAATCTGCATGCCCTCTCCGTCCGAATTGCTCTGGCTTCTAAGGTTTTGTAGGCCACATTGCCTGGTAGCCGGCGACCGGTGCCGGCCCTAAATGCGTAGACCCTGAGAGCGTTTTTTGAAATTAAGCCCCCTACATAAATTGTATATTTAGTATCAAGCCCAATACTAAGGTCCACTGAGCGCACCTGTAAGGCCTAAAACACCTGAAAATTGCAACTCTAAACTTTCTCACGCCAAAATACGGAAAACCAAACTACAACCATCACTATTTGACGTTCTATGAAAATATCCGAAAAATCAGCATCATGCAATATCGAGCTTAACAGCCAAAACAATAGTTAATCAAAGAGTCAAAAGCGGGGACTTAAAAAAAACCATTAAAATAGTACGGAACAGCCATATAAAGCTATACAACTCCGCGAAAAAAAACGAAGCAAGAGAATTTGTCAAACACATCCGCGAAATCCTTTATACACAAAATTCTAAGGCATTGAGGAGGAAAACCGAACTACTCAAGGATTTAGAAACATTAACGATGCGGACTCCAGCAGAAAAATCAGCCGATTATACAAGCTGTTTAATAGGGATGAAATTCAAACGGGAATACAGCTGGTCAGCGCTTCAAGCAAGAGGTCAGAAAAATTATGTTTACCACCACAATACTATACACTCCAAGTGCGCTAGGCCTGAGCAACCTGTAAAGGCACTATCCAAGCCAGCAATCGAAACCCTGCCCGCCAACGACAGCGCTGTGAACAAACGCTGTATGAGAGAAGATGATCATGCTAAGAGCATTTTTTATGATAAGGATATAAAGCTCACTCGAGAAAGACTGAACCCCACACCTAATGACACGAGCGAACATGGACCCAAAATGAGCCCGTTAGATTTTATTTACCCCGCCCCGCCCATTCCAAGAGCGCCAGTCGAATCAATGCCAGCAGCACTAAAATCGACGACCCGCTGGGATTGAAGAACCGCTGCATCCGGCTTCGAATAGCAGTATATTAGGCTGAATCAGATGGACAACTTCGTGAAATATCGAACGCCTTTATCCTTACTTCACCCCAAAAGGAAATGACTTGTCCGGATAATGTAGCAGACTTTAGCGCGCAAGGAAGTGGACTGGTATTATTGGAGGCAGATACCATTTCATTTATCCAAATCAAAGCGCCGGAAATAGGACAAGGTGAGAGGGCCTTTGGCCCTCTCACCCAATAAACGATCGGAGCCAAGCATCTAACCACCAAAGCTGGTTGCCGCCGTCGCCATGGCAGAAACTATTTCAGCGGGGCAGCAACCCTATGCCCCTCCTACAATCCGCCTCCTAACACCCCATGAACATCCTTGCTGACTGCAGCAGCAACACAGAGTGCAGAATAAAGAGCGCGGCTTAGTTTATATATGAATTTTAATTGGCTCGCCAACACCATTGCTTACTGACAAATCGCAGTAGGCACGAGTGTAGGGGGCATTACAATTTTAATCATCAACCACAACTGAGTATCGCATTCAAAGAGCACATTCAACGGCTCTATTATTGTTCGACAGCGGTTTTCTCGAAACACCTGGAGAAAAAAAGATGGCTTAGTCAAGAATTTAATCATAACTGATTATATAAGTAGACTGCGCAACAGCCCTACCCGGAATGAGATTACCGTCTCGAATATAACGAACTGACATGGGAATTAGGCCATCCGACTGAATATCGCCCAAGCCCCTTCTTTGCTTATACCTTACCAAAGAGCCGTCAAGCAACATCTGAAACCTAATCCCTTTTGCCGTCGAGCCCGCTCCTAATTCCAAAGACTCACCACTGTTAGATACATTGTTCGAGTCAGTGAATTCGGCGTATACCTTACTCGAGCTGTTACAGCTGACAGCCATAGTGAAGAATACCTCACCAAATGTTGCGCCTATGCTAGAAAGTTCAGAGCTGGTTACCGCCGGCAAAGGAACAAGTATATTTGGGGTTGTAACAACGCACGTTCCGAGAATAGCACTACCAATTACTGCGCCTGGTTGGTCTGGTCCTAGCGAGACACCATCAGAATCTAGCTGTTTAGCCCGAATCCCGCCGGCATGTAAATCACCAGCCGCTACAGGACCCGCGCTGCGGACCAAATCAAAAGACACAAAGTAGTGATTAGCGGTGCGAGAATTGAAAAATCCCAGCCTTGCAGTAGTCCCATTTATTGGCTTCTCGTCGTAATAAAAAACAACTGATAGTCCACTTCCGACTTGTAGCTTTTGAGGCACCTCCAAATATGCAACCCCGTCCGCCCGACACCCCCCGTATGTAATAACCTGACGATGACTACTTAGTACAGTACCTACAGGAACATTACTCGAAAGCGCTATATCCTTTCCAAGTTTAAATTCGCCTGCACCACTTATGCTACAGGTTGCTAAGGCCTGATGTGAGAAAAAAATCAACGCTGCTAATACTATCGAACGCATCACCACAACAAACCTCTTTTAATGTACCATTATAAAACTCAAAATCGCCGAGCCTTAACATATCATCGCAACACATAATATTGCTCTCGTAAAACATGCTTGATGTGCTCTCTCACTACTAACGGCAGATATCAACAGTAAATTTTCTTACTGAATTATTCAGGGCGCCTTTTTAAACAGGCATTGCTCCTTTATGCCCTTAAAGAACGCACTAAATGACTGGAAGGCACATGGGAGCTACCCGACGCTTTACTCCAACCGGAACCAGACCTGCTCCGGCGGCAAAGTTAGGGACAACCACGCAGTCACGATGAGAAATAGGTTGGATCACACTTTTAGCCTACGGGCTCGTTCCAACTGTCTATAATTTTTTCACATCGAGATGCACCACAACATCAGACCGCTCAATGCAGCGGCAAGAATCTTCCTCGTCGGACGAGGAACTTTCTTACCTCTGAGATTCTGCACGAAAAAAAACTATTTTTTGCCCTTTATGGTTCGATAACCAGTTACACATGCAGCTATTGCGGTATGACAATAACTACCGATACAAACTCTGCAACTGTATGACGTTTGGAATTCGGCGCCACTTTTATATCTCGCTATAAGCGGATGCTATTTTAAGCCAAACCTCCGATGTATTACGGACTCTTCGTTATCCTTAGTACCACCCGCAACAAAACCAGCTCGCACTGCTTACGAAACAGTGCGAGATCCTACAAATCAATGATTGAAACGAATCTCAACTCTCCACATATAGACCCGCTTCCGGTGGAGATTTAAAGGATGACGTTTCCTTTAAAGGGACATTGCCATCATGGTGTAAATTATAGTCTGCAATAACGATCGCCAACGCGCTAACCGAATCGGCATTCATAAAGTTCACCATTACTTTGGTGTCAGCATCTTCATTATAAAGTTGCGTGAGCGTCTTTGTGTTATCTTTGGGAGCAATAGCGGAAAGAAATTCCTCACCTTCAATATGCTCTGCCACAAGCTTGGAGGATTGCTCAAAACCTCTGGCGAAATCTTTTATCTGTCTATGCAAAGGCAGTTCAGCATACTGATCATCCAAGCAAGACTTTTCACGAGAAAAATAATAGAAATCAAATTTATTACAGCAGAGATGCGCCACCTCATGCAAAAGCGCATTAACAGCGGGAATGGCGCATTTCTTAAAGAATTGTAGAGAAAACGCAATCCTTTGCTCGCCGTCTTGAACCAAGTTAATGGCGGCAGTGGGATCGGAATTGTCATACGGTTCCACAAGATAAATATCTTGCCCGCCCTCTTCCGTCATCCAAAGCAACATTGACTGCATCGCTCTGTAATTCTCCAACAGTCTCGGACGTATACTGGGATCCACTCCCCACTCAGTAAGCTTGGCATCAAATGTCGGATCATCAATACCTTTTAGAGACTCTATTACTGAAGTAACCACAGAGATCCCGTTATTAATAGTTCGCGTGAGAAATTCCCGCTTAGCCCCTTCTAGACTCTCGAAGCCTTTTGACACAACATCAAACCCAAAAGATTCGATATGTGTTTTGAATAAATCGTCTGACAATGGGTTCGATAATGGCGTGGCAAGCGCTCCGGGCGGACCTAACCAAGAGCCTGCTGATAACGATATTGAGGATAGCGCTAAAGTAACTAATCGAAAAATCGTAGCACCAACGGTCGGCGTCTTACCAGAAAAAACTAATTCGGCAGTGGTATTATGCACATCGCTTACAAGACGCAAAAATCTACGAGTATCTTCACGCCCAATCACAGTCCGCTCGTTACTCAGTAAAATCTCATTAATTGCAGCCACAGGTTCCATAGTTCTTCCTTGCTGTAGGTGTGGCGGTTAAAGATACATTCCCAGCCAGTTAATTTGATGTCTTAAAACTTTAAAATGAGTGTCACCTTCATAGACATCATAATGCCCAGCACCTTCAAGCATAATGATTGTCTTTTCAGCATGCAGCGCTTCATACAATCGGACTGCTTGATCCGGGGGATTAACAATGTCGTGTTCGGCAGCGACAACCAATACAGGCTGACGAACGCTCATGGCCATGATAACCGGTTTGTAGTTTATGATTTCCCGGACGGTTAAAAAGGGTATTTTTGTATTTAGCTGAGGATTAAACTTTTGATGCTTTTCGAAAAACACTCGAGACTGCTCATCATCCAGCACCATTAACGGAGGCACAAATAACTCCCTACCGCTTGATTCTTTCTTCTCCTGCATCCGATTTAATGTCGAAAATAGCTTACTTTCCTCTTTAATACTCATTGCGCTAGTGATTAATATTTCCCCGTCAGCAAAGGCTGTTTGGCTGATGATGCATTTGACCAGCGGGTTCTGCGCCCCAACCGTAATGACATGACAGCCACCTAGTGATGTTCCCCACAGACCAATGCGTGACGTATCAAATGACGGTTGCTGGCTTACCCAGTTAACAACGGCATGAATATCTTCTATCTGCATTTTGGTCTGAAGCCTGCCGCGCTCACCTCCACTTTCACCGAAACCTCGATAGTCAAAGGTAATGACATTGTAGCCAGCCTGAGCAAAAGCGAAAGCAAACTCAGGCAGAACAACGTTCTGGATGCCACAAAACCCATGGCACAGCACCAGAACAGGTGCCGGGATCACTGATGTGCTAGGATAAATTCGCACCGCCAATTGTTCCCCGCTGCTACTAACACTAACGCTCTCAAAACCACTCATTACACTACTCCTCAAATACTGGCCAAGTTACAATTCCCAATTCAAAAGAAAGGCATCGCTATACACACAAAACCTACAGCAATAGGCTATAGTAGTATTTCAAAAAGCGATCCTGCAACAAAGCCTCAACCATCCAAATATTCAAGTACTGTTCTACATTTGTAGAGGGGTTACCATGAAATCGATTCACCTAAGCGTGCAAATTAAAAAAAAACCAACACCAAAATACATATTCAGGAAGACGCTGTCGCTCAATATCTGTGCGGCGCTTTGGATCGCGCTATTCGCCGGGCCAGAAGCCCATGCTAGTCGTGTGGACAATTTAGAACTCTTCAGCCACACCAATGAAGATCACCAGAAGTTAAATTTAGACTACAACGGTTGGCGCTGGCTAAAGAAAAAGAAGACTTTGGTACTGGGTACGTCGCTTCCTGATTATCCGCCGTTGGACATATCAAGTTCCAATCGTGACTATGAGGGTATCACAGCAGATTACATGCAGATAATTTCTGGTTATCTTGGTGTAACCGTGGACGTTCGCCGTTACGCTACTCATATGGAAGCCGTGGAAGCACTGAAAACTGGCGAAATAGATTTATTGGGCAGCGCTAATCGAAGAGAAAAAAATAGAATAGATTTGGCACTGAGCAACAACTACCTCGATGATCGACTCGCTCTAATCGGCCGCATAGGCATTAGCCTGTCTTTCGACGATAAAGTCGCGCGTATTCGCTTGGCAATTGACTCCGACTATATTAGTGAGGCTGCGGCTCGGCGGATGTTTCCTCAAGCAAACATAGAAGTGTTCACATCGACAGAAAATGCTATCGCGGCAGTCGCCTTTGGACAAGCTGATGCATTTTTAGGGGATGCTATATCCTCTCAATACCTTATTTCGCGAAATTATTCCAGCCATCTCGATATTTTGGATATCGCCCCCCCGGCACAAGAAGGCTTCAGCTTTGCCATTAACGCTGATAACCCGCGTTTGCTGAACCTTATCAATACCGCCCTAGGGGCCGTGCCAGAACAGGTAAAAACTGAAATACAAACACGCTGGAGCGAAAAACTCTTATTCACGCTCCAGCCACTGGATTTAAGTGCAGACGAGAAAGATTGGATCAAGAAAAACCCTGTGGTAAATATAGCAGTGAGCCGGTACCTGGCACCCGTTTCATATTTCGACATCCATGGTAATTATTTTGGTATTACACGAGACTTGCTTAAGTTAATTGAGAGAAAAACGGGCTTAAAATTCAACATACAACCTCACCCCAACATTAGAGAAATGCAGGAAAGCTTAAAAGCGGGAAGAGTGCAAATCGCAACGGACCTGCCTAAAAACCAGGAAAACATGCAATCTTTTTTATTTGGACGTCCTTATTTAATCGCACCTTATGCACTTGTAGTACGCAATCAAAGTGCATACCCAGATACGCTGGAGGCTCTGGCAGGCAGGACGTTAAGCGTTGCGCCAGGCCATGCGCTTCTGCCGATGTTACGCGAACATTACCCGCTCATTCGTTTAAAGAACGCAGAGAATAATTTTGAGGCCCTTGCTTGGGTAGAGGATGGCTCAGTAGATGCAACAATCCTACCTGCACCTATTGCCAGCTACAATTTGCGTAGCCGCGATAACTCACTGAAAATTGCATCGATTATAAACTCTGCACCTGCGACAGCGTCGCTCAGTGTACTTAAGGGGCAAGGTCAGCTTTACGCAATTCTCGATAAAACCATAAGAAGCATCCCGCCAGATGTTATTGATTCTGTTACCAACCGGTGGCGCACAAACGCAGTTATTGCGCCCCCATCATGGCGCGACTATCGTCAGATTATATTTAAATCCGTAGTTAGCACTATCACACTATTGACTATCGCATTGGGTTGGGGAATTTACTTACGTCGGCAAATCATGCAACGCAGAGCAGCCGAAAGAGAACTCAGCAATCAGCTTCACTTTATGGAAGCCCTGATAAACGGCACGCCGCATCCAATTTACGTGCGGGATTTAGAAAATCGCCTATTAATTTGCAATGACAGTTACGTAAAATCGCTTTCAAACGAGGGTGATATTGCTCGTGGTTTAAGTTCAGCAAAAACCTCATTGGAAAGGTCGGCGGCCTATGAAAAGGATTGCCAAACTGTATTGCAGACAGGCCAACCTCTTTTGCGTGATCGAGAAGTTTACATTGCTGGACGTCATCAAACTATCTATCACTGGATGCTACCTTTCTCTAACTCTGAAGGTGCCAATCAAGGCTTAATCGGAGGTTGGATAGATATAACTGAGCGGCACTTGCTTCTGGAGGAGCTCAAACAAGCCAAAAATGATGCTGATGAGGCTAATCGGACCAAAACTACATTCCTTGCGACTATGAGCCATGAAATCAGAACACCTATGAATGCGATCATAGGATTGCTGGAATTAAGCTTGAAACGCGATAAAGAAAAATATGACCGCTCATCAATAGAAGTCGCCTATCATTCCGCCCGCGGCTTGCTTGATTTAATTGGTGATATACTCGACATTGCCCGTATAGAGACAGGTCACCTTAGTCTGAATCAAGAGCGGGCCAACCTAAAGGACCTAGTAGAATCTGTTATTCGAGTATTCAGTGGACTGGCCAAGCAAAAGAACCTAACTCTAAAGTTAGACATTAACGAAAGTATAAATTACGACGTATTGGTTGACCCGCTGCGCTTTAAACAAGTACTTTCCAACTTAATCAGTAATGCGATTAAGTTTACCGAAAACGGCGGGGTCGATGTGGTTGTTCATTCTTGCTTATTAGCAGATGATCAATTACAGGTCGAATTTTCGGTCAATGACACCGGTATTGGTATATCTGCTAACGATATAGCGCGCTTATTCCAGCCATTTACCCAGATAGGTGGAACGAGACAGCACGCCCGCTCTGGTACAGGATTAGGATTAATGATTTCCCGTAATCTATGTGAAATGATGGGAGGCCAATTGGAGCTCGACAGCGAAATCGATCAGGGCACACAAGCCATTGGCCGACTGACACTGAACGTGCTCGAACCACGGCAGGAAAAGAAGGCCGAAGTATTAAACAGCTCCGCAGCCAACCCGGCTCCAATTTTAGGTGTATTAGTGGTTGACGACAACTACGCCAATCGATTGCTGTTGAGTGAACAGCTAATATACTTGGGGCACTCCGTGCATCTTGCTGAAAATGGTGCTGAAGGCCTTGCATTATGGAAACAGAAAATATTTGACGTCATCATTACCGACTGCAATATGCCAGTGATGAGCGGATATGAGCTTGCGAAAGCAATACGCGTGATTGAGAGCGCTCAAAACCGGGTGCGCTCTATCATTTTAGGATTTACTGCTAATGCTCAACGTGAGGAGCGCGAGCGGTGCATATCGGCTGGCATGGATGACTGCCTATTTAAACCAGTGGAGCTGGATACCTTAGAGCGTTTCATCAAACGCTCCGCAATAGCCATTCATGACGAAATTAATTATTCTGAATCCAATAAATTTGACTTGAATACCCTTGAGCACCTTACCGGTGGAGACCTCAACATATTAAAGCGTGTGCTGGATGGATTAATTAATAGTATCACCGATGATTTAGAGGAATTACGACGGCTTAATAAAAACGACAATCTGCGTGGCTTATCCGAGCTTGCTCATAAAATCAAGGGCAGTGCTCGCGTTGTTAAGGTTCGCAGTCTGATCAAGCACTGTGAAGCTTTGGAAGCTTCCTGTCACCTTGACCCGTCAGATTCTAATTTACCGGCCGTGGTCCTAGCCCTTGATCAGGCAATGGTAGGATTAGAACGCGATCTGATTCGCCAGAGAAAAAAACACTTTGAGTAGGTGGACTGAAGCACCCTCTCCCGCGATGTACTCATTACGGCCGTAACGCCGATCCTTGGATATAGGCGGCCAATTGTTTGCCCGCCTTACCGCTTAAAGGCACCTTAAACGTTGTATAAACCCTGCCTACAACTGGCGCTATTATCTTTCCGCCGCGCGACACAATTAGCGCGCCTAGAATTTTCCTACTGTCTTTCAGCCCCTTCCGCCATGGTTAAGTCTTACGAGTTCTTGTAGAATTCTTATTCCAACTAAGGTGTAGACGCATGATAGACTCGAACAGTGTGATAATTATTGATAAACACCCGATCGTGCGACTGGCAATCAGAGCGGTGTTAGAAAGACGAGGCATTAAAGTTCTGGCCGACATCAGCGACGGAGTAGACGGTCTAAGACTTGCGAACCTGTATCATCCCGATCTTGTAACTTTTGATATTGGCCAAAATCAAACAGAGGGGTTAGCAATTATCAAACAAATGTCTTCGTTATCGAATGCTCCTAGCATGTTAATTTTTTGTACATATCCCGCAGTGCCTTGCGCAGAATATTGTTTACGGGCCGGCGCCTCCGGTTTTGTCAGTAAGCGCGCAGGCATACGCGACTTCCTTAACGCAATCGAAGCAATCTTCGCCGGTTACGATTATTTTCCATATTATGGCAGCGTCAAGCTTGGTCCAACCCCAGCAACGAAATAATCTAGAGTTCAGTTGACAGAGCTGGATGGGTATTACTCGCGCCCCATGCCATGAAGACAAGGTACGCGAGAAATTATGTAATGGATTGCTTGGACTACATCAGCAGGGCAAGCATAGGATATTCTCAGTTGTTTTTTCTCGGTCTAACACAGACCCGCCCATAGCCTTGATTTCCCCAAGCACAGCATCCAGTTTAACTCTTCCTGCATGACATTCAGCTCCAAGCTTTTCTGAGAGCTTTGCGTACCCATATATATAACTTTCTCGCGGATCGGGCATTATGGAACGTCTTCTTATTTTTTCTAGGACGGGATGACGGAATGTTTTTGAGAACCCCTCAATATCCTCTGCCACATTGGCGGAACCAAAGAAACCATTTCCACCTAAAAGTTCAAGTACTGCACGCTGTTTTTCGTGCGCAGTCAGAGTCCCCTCGGTATAAATCACGCTGAGCGGATTGTTAGGCCCCCCTTTCTCATTCTTAGCTGTGGCATCCGTATAAGGCGCAAACTCTTCAAACACTTCAACCGTAGTTGTCAATTTGCTGCACAGAGCAAGGCCGGCCTCGCTAAGCCGCCCGTTGTCAAAAAATAGAGTACCGAATTTCAGGGGATCTTCTTGTGCGCACTCCATCAACAGCCTATAAACTGCAGGCGCCACTGTGTACACAATTTTATTCGTGGGCCTAGCGAGACCGGATAGGTTGTTACGCTGTGTATCGCAAATGGCAAGAGTGTACGCCATCGCCACGATATCCTCGCATGCTGCATTATCCGGAATTGAAAGTGCACCACTTCTCAACAGGCCTTCAATGACAGTACCAAGCCCGGGTTTTCCGTCTCTACCTATATTTGGCATAAAATCGAAAGCTGTGCCGCTGGGAATAACCGCAGCCGCAACCCGGCAAAGACTTTCTTGCCCCGTAACGTCGACCGTTGCCTCTTCGGCCAAGGTCCCCAAGGCCGCAGCCGTGGCTATCTCATTCAGCCCCCAATGCTGTTGATTGCCAATGCCAGTGCCATCTTTTTGTAGTATTTGAACGTGATCATGAAAATATGCGAGAAAACCGGCTAGACGCTCGAAAGAATGCCCTTGGAAAAAATGCAGTACGTCACTCTGCATTTCTTGTGCGTGCGCCATTCGACCGCTTGAATGGGTAGCTTTGTGATAAGACAGACGCAACGCATTCAGAGCGCCATCTAATGCGCTCTGATCGAAATGACTTTGGATTTTTTCTATAGCGCGCTGCGCTTGTTCCAAGTCGATATGAGTCAGACTGGCCAGCAAATTATTTGTGAGGCTGCTGACAATTTTATGTTTATCACATTGGTCGGGCGTGACTTCGCGTACTTGTTCCAGTAAGTTCTCTAAGTGGCCCGCCATGATCGCTGATGCTTGCCTATACGATGCACACAACGTAAGAATATTTCCAAAATGTTCGGAACAAAACTCATCTAGCTGGCGGCTGGAAATCCCTAGTACATTACGAATACTGCACGATGTTCGCACTGGCAGATCTGAAGTCGTTCTGGGAAACACGCCTACTGGCGCTGACCCGGCGCCAACGTTTTTAACATTCATTTATTTTGCCTCAAGACGCCAAATGAGACCCGAAAGTATCAATAGCGTCTGAAGCAGGCTTTCAAATAGCGCTCATGACAGAGTGCTCTACCGCAAGCGGTTGTTTAAACGTTCATACCAGTGAATTTCTTTTCGCCAGTTCAGCCAAGCTTACAAGGCTAGAGGCGTTCAATTTTTCAAGCAAGCGTATTTTATAAGAGCTGATCGTTTTGTTGCTGATCAGTAACTCATCAGCTATTTGTTTATTCGTGTATCCCAACGCCAGATAACGAAGAACGGTGAGCTCTCGATCGGTCAGCGTACTTAGCAATGTAGCCTCGTCAGATTTCCCTGCGTCATTGCGAACGTCATTGAGCGTTTGGCTAGGAAAAAAACTGTAGCCCGACAACACTGCACGCACACCAGCGAGTAGCTCCGCTGGATCCTCCTGCTTAAACACAAAACCGGCAGCCCCAGCCCGCATGCACCTGTGGGCAAGGTAAGCAGGTTCCTGTGCACTTAGTACCAGGACTTTTGGCGGCGTTGCCAATGTCTGGATACGAGCGATTACCTCCAACCCATCGAGGTTCGGAATACCTATATCAAGCAGCACCAGGCCAGGATTCAGCTCTCGAGCTAAACTGACACCATCGACCCCATTGTCCGCCTCCCCCACCACCTCGTGCCCGTCACGCTCCAACAACAAACGAACAGCTAATCGTAGTATCGGATGATCATCAACAATCAGTATTTTTCCCACTGTCTACACCTGATAATGGTATTAAAAGATTGACTGCGCCCGCGACCTCTGAAGTGATCAGGCGCGATGTCGTCCACATTGTGAGCTCACCATTCGGGCAGCTCTTCAGCCACCATGAATATTTGCTGCATATATTCCTGAACCATAAATTTCGCCGAAAAAACACGAGATTGAGCCTCTGTGACACTCTTATATAGCGCTGTATCTTGAAGACTATCCTCTTTTAGGCGCTGCAGGGTCAAGGCCAAAACTGCAGCCTGGGTTTCAGTGGTGCGATAAGGATGCGCTCCATCAGCCTCAAACGCGCGTAAGCACTCATAAACTGTTGCGCCGCTCAAACCATCGTCTGCTATAGCCAATAACCTCTGGTAGAACGCTTCGAAATTAGGATCATCCAAAGAGGTTTTGGATAGCGCACCAACTTCAAGCACACGCTGATCCAGATCAAGGATCGCTTCTTGAGCGGCGAGCACGGCTTGGCTACCAGCGGGGCGAATGGCACCAATGTTCATTCCATGATCCCTTTATTCAAACAAATCGACTCATCCAACCCGGTAAACCGCAAAATAGCAGACCGGACCTCGCCAGAAATCCGCCCGCACTGCTCCGTCAATAGGCCTAATTTCACCATCAATTCCGGGGCCAGTTCTTCGCCGATAGCCCGACCATTCAGCTCGGCAAATTGTTGGTCACAACGAAATCGGTAATATTCCCCGTCGACGAATTCGACATTCATTGTGCCACTCCAATGCAAGCGTAGACGAGCCACAAACTCCTCACCACACGCATCCAAGCGTTGAGGCAATACCACGGTCATAGCTTGGTCCGAGCTGGCGTCGGCTCTGCTCTCTTTCAGCCATCTGGCAAACATGGCCTCCAAACACTCAGGCCGGCCCAGCAAGTCCGCGACTAAATCAACAGCAGTACGATGCAAGATCACCTCTAGACGCTTCTGAAGAGCACTTGCTTGGCCCACTGCATGCACGACATCTTGCGCCAGGACGCAGACGCCCTTGTCATACCCTTGGCGAAAAGCATGCTGATGAATTGCATCCGCTTCGCACTGAGCCGCGTGGATACGGCTATTGGCTTGAGCAATCGCCTGGTCAAGAATGTCGACGGCCTGCGTTTGCTTCTGCAGATGCACTGAGGCGACCCAGACGCTATCCTCAATCAGAAGGTTATCGTGAATGGGAATAATTCTGATCATTTTGTAGAGCCAATTTAAAAATTAATAGATCAGCAGAAGGTATCGGCTGGGTTCCCTGCAGCTCGACTATTTTCTCAGGGAAGAGTAGCGGCAGCCGTGCTACCAGTGCCTCAGGCACCCACTCTCTCCACGCCAGCAATGCGGAAAGCCCACATGCCTGGACTTGGGCCACAGACACCAAAGACGTTTTTTCCTCTTCGCGGGCTTCACGAAGCTTATAGGCTGCGAAGGCCTGGGCTTGCTCAGGCAGGCATAACCAAGTCCCTCCTTGCGCCAGGTATTGACGCAATTGCTGCGCCCCCAGAGCCAGAGCAATATGAGGCAGGCGGTGCCAATATCTCACCCAATGCGCATACACAGAATCAACCTCCGGCGTAGCCGGCATCGCATTGGGTAGTGCGTCAAGAAAAATCCCATTAAGCGCGCTCCGTTGCCGCGCAGAACTAAGATTGATTGTCCTGCTCAGACGACTTGGATGTAGGTAGGCCAAAGGATCAAACATGATATGTCTCAACCGCGGGGCAAAATCCATCATAGGTCCGCCTTAGTTTGGCGCCGCTTTACTGACCAATACCAATAAGCACTCGATAGGCCGCCTAATAAGACCATCAGAATCAGACCGCCCAGCAGGTAATTCTTATTATGATTCGTGGGTGCCGCTGAAGGCGCAAAGTGCTGAATTTCGCTTTTAGGTGAAAGCACAACTGAAATATCGTCGTAACTGACATCCGAAAAACTGTTTTTCAAAAACCGCTTGATATCACCGATCAATAGTTGTGAGTCTACACCCCGCTCATGCACGATCAGGGCAGAAAGATGTATGGGCGAAGCCTTACGGCCTCCTTCCCCGGCATCTAGGTCATAACTGACGTGCACCCTGGCCCGGACAATCTTTTCCAGTGTGGCCAATGTTTGTTCCAGGCGTTGCTCCAAGGCTGAGAACAATCTGGCTTTCTCTGCTCGGGGCGAAGCAACCAGCGAATCCTGTGGGAACATTTGTGCAACCTCAAGCCGAGGCTTGGGTGGCAGGTCATGCAATTGTAACAAGTCAACTGCAGCGGTAAAATCCAACTGGCGGACGTGGACGCTATAACCATTCTTGCCCTGATCGACTTTGACCGCCTCAATATTGTTACGCTGCAGTACAGCGATAACAGCATTTATCTGGTGCTGATCTAATCCGTCCAGCAGATCCGCCTGACGACAGCCTACCAACCCCAAGAACACCAATCCGAGTAATAGCCACCGCAGCATCATGAGCGCATCAATGCCTCAACGGCCCCCACGGCCTTACGTGTAAGTGTACTGACCATGGAGATATCGAGATTATAATTCGCGGTTTGCTGTTGCAGTTCGAAGAGAACCTCTGGGTCGCTGAGCATTCCCGGACGCGACAAAATTGAGTTGATTGCGGATACATAGTGTTCTGCTTCCACGCTTTTTTCAGAAAAGGCCTGGATAAGCCGGCCCTCCAAAGATTCTGACGCATCACTGGCGGGGTTGTTTAAAAAGCTCACCTGTGCGCTAGGAGAAGCGATTAGTTCTAAGCCGGACATAAATACACTCTAAACTTAACCAGCCCCGGTACGGGGCCCCAAGATGTGAAAAAAGGAGATCAATTAAGCACTAACGGAAGTTTTGAATAATCGCAGCATCAATATCTTTGAATACCTTTACGGTGTTCGATTGTGCGTTACGAAACAAATTATACTCCGACAACCGAGCTTGATAATCAGCAAGTAGGGAGGGATCTGAAGCATCACCCTTTAGCTTATCCAATGAAGCATCCAATTCCTTTTTAAGATCCGTCACCGACTCATCGAAATCTTGTGAAACTTCGGTCAACCAGCCACTAGGCGCTGCCGGTTTAGGGCTATTAGTGTTTGCCATGTTTTATTACCTCAAATTTATTAAGTCGGTGCGGGAAAATACCAAGAAGACGGACTCATTTTTATATAACCTTGTGAACCTAGCTGATAGGACTTGCCTTTCAACCAATCGTCATCGAGTTCTAGCGCAAATGAAACATAACGTCCTCCCCATTGCTGATAAAACGACTCAACCAGCTCGCGTACGTTATTTAGTTCACCGTCATTCAACGCACCTCTAACCTTAAACGTGACGCCAGCCGGGTGATGCATTCGTTCAAATGGAACAGCCAAGCGCTGCAAACCATCTTTTGCCAGTGCCTCTAGCTCCAGGTCGCTGCGTCGCTCGATTTTTACTGACTGCACATAAGGCATGTCCTTTAACAAGAAAGTCCTAAGCGCCTCGCCAGCGGCCAGGTCTAAGTGAGCACGCTCCTTACTCAGAACCAGACGGGGAAATTCAGGATTATTCAGATCGAGTCGATGGAATGCTAAACCGGTGTAATGACGAAGCAACTCGCCTTCAACACGCTTTGCTTCCTCGCGTATCGACCTCACATCGATGCCAGTACTATTGTTTCGCATCATGACCTGTCGCCCCCAGCTCAGCTCGCGCTCGCTTGAAGCAAACATGTAAATCTTGTCATCGCGGCCTTTAATAATTCTGTAAGGGCTGCTGACCCCGCCAACGACAGACTTCACACTCACCACTGGCGTTGGCCGGCTTTCCCACCAGAAGCAGGCGATCAATACTACGCCACTTAGTAGCATCGCTATTACGCTCTTCACCGAGAGCCTATTAGAAATTGTCCGTGCAAACGTTTCGGGCGCAGGCTCGTCAAACAAACCGTCAACCCAGTCTGCATCCATCGGACGTAAAGCAATACGCAAACTACCTACACGGTGAATGACTTGATAAGTTAAAGATCGCTCTACTACTTCCTCACCGAATATACGCACCATGACGCCAGACTGTGCAGTTTCTTCAACAAGCACTTCAAAATTACTACTACTGCCCTCCAGCGGTATATAAAATGAGTGCTCAGGAAAGGAAACGGCTGATTCATCGTTGAAAAATTCTCTTTCCATACCGACGACGAACAGGTTTTGTTTATCACGCAACTCATACTCACAGCCGCACAGCGGCCCATCCAGAACACGTAGCACGCAACCGAAGTTCGTGGTGCCTTGCTCTTTTTCGCCTAACAACATATTGCCCTTCCACCGTTTTACATCGCGCGATATGGACATAGATTAATGCCAACTCGATATTAAATCTTGATGGATAGAAGTATTATCCATCAAGATTCAAATCACTGCGCATCATGTGATAACGCTCCTGGACACGCTTGGCATAACGCTGCCGTGACGTTGCCCTAGAAGCAGAACCTCCAGCGTTGTAAGCGCCGACAGCTTCCCAGCTATAGCCAAAGCGCCCAATAAACTCTTTCAGTATTGAGGCACCCACAGCGATGCTCAAGCAGGGGTCATTTAATAGTCGGCCTTCGTCGATACCCATCTCACTGAGCCACGGTAGATGGCGACTATTGATTTGCATTAAACCAATATCCCGCGAACCATCATGGTTATGATTCAGCGCATCTGTTCGCAGCGAAGACTCGACTTGTGCTATAGCAAAAAGAAGCTCTGGTTCAATATCGTAGGACGCTCCCACCTGTTCCCAGCAGAAAGCATCCGCCCAAGAAGGCCTTGTCAACAGTAGCAGGCCGACCAAGAGATATCGGGTCAAAGCAGCCTCCCCGCGAACCTGGCCGACTCTCGCAGGCGTCTTTGGCTGACAAGACAAACAGGACACTCTTCAAAAAACCTGGATCCACCGGACAATGGTGCGGCGCTCGAATGGACTGCAAGTTCAACTTTTTTATATATTCTCATGCTTAGGCAGCACTCCGACTCGCCCCAGAAGTGAACCGTTCAATAGGCTCTGGAGCGGAGGGATTCAATCGGCGCAGTGTCAAGGTGCCGCATTGGTTGACCAGCTCTAAACACATACGTCGACCGTTCTGCAATCCACCCAGCTCATCCAGCATTTGAGTGTCGCAGATAAGTGCGGTGACACTAGACGGCGCGTGAGCGGAATCTGAACGACCACTACTGGCACCATTCGGGGTTAACTTCACAGAGTGCGCAATCGCGATCGAGTGCGTGGTTTCAGGTATGGATATAACAGGCCGAACAAACCGATAGCCTTTGCCATAGATGGTTGCGATATAACTTTTGCTATCTGAAGAGCGCAGTATTTTGCGCAAGATATAAATACAACGGCTAAGAGACTCCTCCCCCACCGCCTGATGTGGCCAGATACTATCCAGCAACCTATCCTTGCTCAGCTCCCGCCCCTCAGAGGCAAGCAATAGTTCAAGGAGCCTGGATTCTTTAGGAGGCAAATGCACACACTCACTGCCTAACCAAAGACCTCTGTTTTTTCTCCAAACCCACTTTCCAAATGCCACATCTTCAGTAAAAGAAGGATTAACTATGTCAGTCACTTTTCTAACCTCGCCAGTATAATGCGCCGCCAAAACGACTACCCAAAATCGATGGAGCTATACTAGAGGCAAGAAAGGCGCCGGGTGGATAAGAAACGACCACAATAGCGCCGGAAACATCCAGCACGACACAAGAAATTTCTGACGCGCTAGTAGCGCACAGGCTCATAGAATGATTGATGCTTAAGTTGCATAATTGGATTTTTTATTTTTTTAGGACGCTTTACGGCATTACTTTACGTATTTTCGTTCAGCGCGAGCGCTGTTCTAACGTGCAAATACATATCCTCCACGCTATGACTAGTCGCTACCAGCGACACATTCAAATCAATATTAAATACCTCATTCAACTGCAAGCCTATATCAATCAAGTCTAACGAATCCGCCATAAGCTGCTCAATAATTAGTGTCTTGCTAGTTATCTTTTCTTGAGCAAGCCTGAAGTGATAGGCTAATAGTGCTCGTAGCATACTAAATTCTGGATCAATTTCATTCACCCCACGCCCTCCACCTCATATTACTGCGCTTGAACAAGCCGTGAAGTTGATCACTCAATGAACGCGAATAATGCTTGCAGTTTTTCCATTGTTTGCCTCACGTTTTCATAGTTACGTCGCATTTTAATATTGTTATTTTCAAATGACTTCAATCCACTTTTCAGATCCAATGCAAATTTATTCATGCGGCCGCTGTTCAGCATTTGACTTAACGTCTCAAAACTGGCACTGGAAAGACTTTGGGTATCGTCAAAATTACTCAAATCTCGCTTAAGCAGGTTAACAGCATGCCGTTGATTCTTCGTGTCAGCACTAGAAACCTGCAAAGAGTAACTCACAGCCTTGAGTATTGCAGCCAGGCTCTCGCGCGCATCGAGCATAATGCTGCCGCGTTTACTAAAGTCCCGATCAGTCCAAGGTACGTATGTTACATTTCCAAAACTCAATACACTCGCTGGCGAGTTTGGATTGAGTTTATGTCGGAGTTCAACATCATCATTTTTTTTATCGTGTTCAGGGCTGTTGAGAGTCTCCCGATCAAGGGTATCATTTCGATCTCCGTCAAACTTTTTAATCAGCGCACTAACTGAACTTTGACGATTCAACGGCGACTGTGACGGCGGCGGCGGCGGCGGTAGCGAATTCAGCTCTGCAACATTCGACTTATCGTTAACGTCCTGCGGCATGTCTAGCGCATCAGTTCCAGCAGGTATTGATTCATCAGGCACGCTCTGCTCTGAAGTTTTTTTATTTATGGCAGTTGGCTCATGGCTATTTGCCGCGCCTGCCAGAGCTCTCAATAAATCTGCGCTAATATTAATGTTCTGCACATTTGAGTTCGTGATTCCTGGTGTGCCTGGCGCATTTCGGCCTCTTCTTTCGGGCGCGGAGGTCGAGCGATCGGTCCCAGAGCCACCGTCGCCCACCAGCTCTTTCGGCGATTTCTCAATCAGTGGACGGCGAAGATCCACTTCGGTCATTACGAACTTTACCACCTCAGAAAGTGAAACGAAATCCAGCACACCGCCTGTTTTACCCTCTGTATTCGTTCTTCTCAGATCAGCCATCGTCTCAGCGGCCGACTGGCTCATGATTTTACCTTCAGGCAATACGGAACCAGTAGGAATGGAAACCTCCCTATTTTTCAAATATGCGGAGATAGCAGGCTTACCAAAATTTTTGTTAACATCAGCATAAAACCCGTAGGCTTCTTCATAACGTACCTGCTTCGCCACAGACTGTTTTAAAGCGTCAAAACTTTTAACCAGCGAGGCAGACTTTGAGTCAGACGCGATAAGCGAAATTCCTTCTTTTAGTTTACCTGCATTATCCTCCAAAAAGGTATTAAGCTCGCCAAACAACGTCACGGCGATCGATGGCATATTGGCAGCACTCACAATTACCACCCGCTGCAAATCATTAATTTCACGCAATTGCGAAGCGCTAAGTTCTTGGTAACAACTATTGGCTCTGGAGGAAAAATGTGCTTCCCTATAGTTCGATGCCAACTCATCCAAAGCACCCTTCAAACTATTGTGCTTTCCAAGTAATGAGTCCAATGATCCAGCACCCACTGCATTTCTTAAATAATGTTGACGCGCCGCAGTGTCAGCCCTTGATAAAAATTGTACTTGCTTGTCTGCATTACCTCCTTTAACCACCTTTCCATCCAAATGATTTCGGATAAGAGAATTAGCCCTGCGAAACGGTATGGCAATATTTGAAGGAGAAGTTGATCTCATATCAGCTGCCTACTTCAAATTATTCATAATCTGATTATTGGTCTGCTCAATTGCGCTAATGCTTGATGACAACGTTTGAATAAAGCTTCTCACCAAGCTTGCTGCAGAGTCCAGTTTGTTTGTGAACTGTTGAAGCGTGTTTTTTAGCTCTTCCTCTTGGCTACCAAAACCTGTTTGCCAAGCTGAATACTTCGCGTGATCCAAAAAGGCGTAGTCACTTCCTGCGGTATCATCTGGCAACGTGTCTATCATTTTTTGTATAGGGCTTAAATCCATCATTATGATGCAGCCCCCATCGTCATTCTCAACGATAACACCGGAGCCAAGTTCTTGGACCCATTTCTCCGCTTCTTCGCGGCTTACCACACTCACATGACCATCTTCCTGAGGCGGATACAAAACACCTGTAGGATGGCGCTTGTACTTAGCGAGTATGTCCTCCAATGCTGCCTCAATCTCACCAACCCAGACATAAACTGTTTTGTCATCAGCATCGATCCAACCAGACATTTCCGCAGTGATATTCTTATTAAAATCGGAATACAAGGCGGCATATTGCTCAACAACAAAAAAATAAGACGCTTGATATTCTTTATCTAACTGCTCAATGAGTTCTACAATTTTATCTTCTAAACTTTTCTCAACCTCCCCGCTCCGCCTCATATCTGGCGGTACCGTAGAATTTAACTGCAACGCTGTATTTATTGGCCTTAGACACCCCTCAAGCCTCACCAAATCAAAAGCACCAGAAAACAACGCCTTCTTTACGTCTAACAACGCGCTGGTTTTAGACACAAGCGCCTCCTCCAGCAATTCCCTTAGCTTTCGAGAACCATCGCCCTTATTGATATCGACCATTCTAAGTTTGAGCTGAAGTGCTTCGACGCTATTCGACCATAGCTGAACACTGCGCAGAAGGTCGTGTCGATTCTTCTCAGTCCGGTCTTTTTCCACACCCGTCGTTAATTTGGCGCTGACCGTATCCTCTCGCACTGAACCTGACTCACTTAACCCATACACACTCGAAGGGCGTATCGAAGCCCCCGTAACAACGGCTATACCAAACATACGTATCCTAATTTTGACCATACCGGCCGATAGCGAAATTAAATTTAGATTTTGCTAGCAATATGATTCAAAGCCGCCACATCTGCTTTACGATAACTGTCATAAAGTTCAAGTAATTTCTTGATCAGATCGCGGCTATAGCCTTCTTCCGTACCAGACGACTGCGACAGCGAGCTCATCACCGAACTGGCCGCTTCTTTAATCATCTGATCTGCCTGCAGGGCCATGGCTTCAATCTGTAGTGCGCTGTTCATAGTCATACCCAGCACTTGCCCACTACTCATCAGCGTTTGCGCTACCAGCTTTAGCTTTTCCGCTTTGAGCATGACTTGCTGGTGCATCTGCTCCAGTTCATTAACACGCGCCTGATCATCCAGCAGGTCGCGCTTCATGATTGCTCGCTCTTCCGTTGTCGTCTGGTGCCCGCTCGGCGCGAGTTGCATTTCTTCGGTGCCCGCTCCTTTGTGACGAGTTAATGATTTAAGATTATCTTGGGGATTAATTTGAAGTCCGCCGGAATCAATGGTCAGATTCTTATTTTGAATCTTCAGCCCCAGGTCATTCGCGGGCATTTTATTCTTTTTCAGTGTGACACTTTCTGTATGAATGGCTTTAGCAGAAGCGACAGCACCACCCACCGTCATCGAAAGCGACGTTGCACTGTTGGCAATGGCGGCATGAAACAGTTGTTTACCTTCTTGAACTTTGGCCGCTGCCTTTGACAGCATCTGTTCGAAAGACATGATCGCATAGGCTGATTTTTGTTTACCTTTTGCGGCCCTCGCCTCGAACTCGACAAACAATAACAGTTGATACAGCAGCGCTTGTCGCCCCGTCAGCGTCAGCGGGTCAAGGAACGCCTCAGTTTTTTCCGGTTTCTCAGTT
Organism: Pseudomonas sp. R4-35-07; assembly: GCF_003852235.1. Lineage (NCBI taxonomy): Bacteria > Pseudomonadati > Pseudomonadota > Gammaproteobacteria > Pseudomonadales > Pseudomonadaceae > Pseudomonas > Pseudomonas sp. R4-35-07. Next base: position 2,262,474 of record NZ_CP027732.1, on the reverse strand, counting down.
GCGGCGCGAACGGCTTCTGCAAAATTGCTCTCGATGGATACCTCGGTTGCCTGGCTGATTTCCCCGACATTCCCGGTTTTAGGGCCGAGCTTGTCGGCCAGTCGTAAAGCCTCAGGCACCATCTCATACAATGCAATCCTGAGCTTTTGTTGCTCAGCCAGTGTGGGTAGCTCAGCGAGTCCGGCTTCCTTGATGAAGTTCAGTATTTTTTCTATTTGCGGATTTTCGACAGTTACCTGTGCACCAGAGACTACTGCATCGGAAGAAAGCGTCTCAGCGATCGCAAGACGGCTTTCGTTATGTCGGCTCGCATCAACCGCTTTGGTGTTTACAATGGGCCCTTGAGAGGCGGATCCAATATTAATAGACATAGACAAACCTCATTAAACCGAACGGTTAATTTTATTAACGACTGAGTGCGCCACTGCGAACTGATTTTCCAGATTATCGATCGCTTTCATAAACTGACGCTGCACGTCCTGGACAGCCTCGTGGATCATTTGGATCAATTTAGTCAGCATCTGTTGAAGTTGCTCAATATCCGCGCGACTCAACTCAACTTCAGACAAGGCTTCAGCAGCCTTCATTTCACTGTGCCCCTTGACGACATTCATTGATGCCGTAGAGGTCGCGCCTACGGTTTGAACGCCCGTGCTCATACCATCAAGTATTTTCGAATATCGCTGTATTGAAGCCGCATCACTCTTGAGCCCAAAAAACTCACGCGCCTGGGTGCCGACCTTACTTACAGCGTGGCCCATGCCACGCCCGGCCCCACGCGCGAATTGCTTGACTAGGTCCGGTACCAGCTTATCCATCAATTTGCCAAGGGCTTGCTCAATGCTCTTCTTGATGCTGCTCTGGGCTATCTTCGCCCCTACTTTGCCGGCAGCAGCGCCGCCCAGGACGACAGCGCCCACCATTGCTGCCGCAGCGAGAATGGCGCCGGTAATCATGCCGATCATCTCGGCTGCCGCCGAATCCACACCCACAGCTTTTAATAACTCGGTGATACCTTTGCCCAACGCTTGAACGATAGGGTTGAACACATGCTCCATGATTGGATTGAGTGCGGCCTCCATAAAGGAGAAGTCAAACAGTGCCTTGCTCACCATATCGCCGGCCATGAGTGCGAGCCCTACAGCTGCGACTGCCAGACTCGCGCCACCTGTGAATACCGCGCCCACGACACTAATTGCCGTAAGGATCCCACCCAAGACTTTCCCCAGGCACCCCATGGCCTTTTGCATTTCTTCGGCCTTGCGTACCTCTTCCAGGTACTCGTCGGACTTTTTCTCCAGATAGGCTTGGCGTGCCTTGCTCATTGATTTGTTAAGTTCAAACTGCGCCTGGTTGTCCGCCTCGATCGCCTCCGACATGATTTGCGCAACGCTCAACATCAACTTAAGCAAGAGCCCGGTATTATTTAAGGTTTTTTCAGCGTTGGCACTGTCTGGCCCTGTCAGGCTTTGCTTTCCTTTCAGTTGCTCTTTCAGTGCTTCAGCTTCAGCCTGCTTGGCATTTGCCTTCACCAAAGCATCGTTGTGCGCAGAGGTAGCCGCTTTAACTTGACCGCTTGCCTGGCTCAGTTGCTTGGCTGCGTTATCACGCTTGGCCTGCGCCGCTGCATACAGCGGATCATCCGGATCCATTGCATCCAATTCGGCTTGCGCATGATCCAGCGCACCCTGGGCCGTTTTCTGAGCGCCGAGTGCGCTGTTCAGGTTTTTTTCAGTTTGTTCGGCATCCGTTATTGCTTCGGACGCAGCGTCCACGGCGCCTTGAAACTCCTCGGAACGCTTGGTGCTACTTTCTGCGTGCGCGGCGGCGAACGATCGCAGGATTTCCAGATTGCGCTTAAGGGTAGCCGTGGTGACCCCCTCGACAAGCTCCATGACAGCCGCGAGCACGAGCATGAAATGCTCCTGGGAACTCATGCCTTCTTTTTTTTCATTTTGTACCGGCATACGCAGCATCGGTGCAGACGGATCAAATCGGCCTTGCTCCGTGGACTGGCCCAAGACCACAGTCGCCAATTGCTGCGCCGAGTCTTGCGCCCGCCGGACAAAGTCCGGACTGGCGAAACTTGCTTTCTCGGTGTCCACACGCTGCTCCTGATTCAGGTATGCACCCAAAACCCGCGTATCTCTCACCGCATTGATATTATTCATCATCGTCCTCGTTAGCGCTGGTAGCTGCAGCCTGGCGCATCGCGTCCAGATAGATCTGTGCCTTTGCGCACAACTCAGCGGTTCCTCGCTCAATGACCAGTTCAAAACATCGTCGAGCCTTGCCCACTCTTCTCAAGGAAAGTTGACATTGCCCTGCATGCAGCATCGAGCTGTAATCAGCTTTGCTTTGTGCAAACACTACCGTGTACATATCCAAGGCTTTTTCGAAGCGCTTCTGCATTTGGTATACAGCGGCGAGCCCCATCCAGTAATCGGTATTGTTAAAGTTATAAATGCACAGGAACCGGAAAAACTTTTCCGCGTCTTCCAATCGTCCCTGACAGTAAAAATCATAGGCATAGCCGTAGAGGCTCTCCATTTGCCCTTCTGAAATACCATGCAGGTCCTGCAGGGTTGCGCCCTCCAGAACGGCTTGCATTACATCCGCTGCTACTTCGTCATCATCTGACATCTGCGAACTCATTTACGTAACTCCTTTGCCGGTTCGCCGGACAGGTTCATTAAGCCAAGCTCTAGCTTTTGGTTCATTCACAAATCACTCATACGTAGGGCTCAGGCGTTTTCCACCTGCTCAAGCCACAGCAACAGCCGCAGCACTTGCTCGACCTCGTCCAGTTTGATCAGGCTGTAACGCGTGTGCGTTTTGAAGATACGCCGCGCCAACGCCACATCAGCCACCACTGGCACCCCCACTTTTTCAGCATAACCACGCACCGCCAAGGCTCGCTGATTGGTTTCCATCACGGAGATAAAAGGAATGGGCAGTACTTCTGGGTTCATATAAATACCCACCGCAATATGGGTAGGGTTAGCAATGACTACCTTGGAGTTGCGTATATCTGACTTGATCTGCTCGGACAGTAACTCTCGATGCAGTTCCCGGCGCCGACCTTTCGTTTCAGGGCTGCCTTCTTGCTCCTTATGCTCATTTTTTACCGACTGCTTATCCATTCGATGTTCCTTGATGAACAGGAAATATTCGATCAGCATATCCAACAGTACGATCAGCAGAATGCAGGCGAGCCATATCAGCATCAACGAGAGTAAGAGACTACCCCATACGGCAAATAGCCCACCGATAGGCGCATAGACGAGCGAAAAAATCCGATCACGTACAACCTGCCAAGTAACGCTTACCGCGACAACAAAGCTGATGAGGTATAACAGCGATTTAATCGCTTCCTTGACGGTACGCAGGCTGAATAGCTTTTTAAAACCATTTACTGGGTTGAGGGCCCCCAGGTTCAACTTCAGCGCTTCGGAGGCTAACTGGAACCCGCTGAGCAATAAACTCGGCAGGCCGGATGCAAGCAAGCAAACCAGTATGATAGGCGCCACAACTTTAAACGCGTGTAAAGCAAGCCCCATTATATAGACCGATGGGTCCAGGCTGAAACCGCTTTGAATATAGCGCCGGTAGAGCGCCATTAATTCCAGCAACGATACGCTGCCCACTAAAAAGGCAATGCCGCACAGCATCAAACAGGTAGTCACCAAGTCTTTGGACTTAAATGTCTGGCCGCGCTTTGCCGCGTCCCGTAGGCGTTTTGCTGTGGGCTTCTCGGTTTTTGAAGACGCAGACATTTAATCGACTCCCGCGTCTATCCAAGAAGCAAACCCAAGTGAATTATGAGCGAGTCGGAGAATTTCATCTGGCAAGTAAGCACCGAAATACAACAGAACCATCAATAGTGCGATACTGCCTTTAATCGTCAGCGACACTGAGAAAGCGTTCATCTGAGGTGCAAAACGCGACAACAAGCCGAGCACGACTTCACTGAGCAATAGTACGGTTACGACGGGTGCACTCAATAACAGGCTACGGGTGACCAAGCCGTCAAGCATTCCTAATACAGGCGGGAGGCCAGGCAGGCATGCCCCCAAAGGATCGCAGAGCTGATAACTTGCTTTCAACGTTTCAACCATCAGCAGCAAGCCGCCACCTTCAAGGTAAACCGCCGCTGCAAATAAATTGAAGAAGTTCGCCAGTTCTGAGGTATCCACACCATTAGCGGGGTCTACAGTACTGCTCAGCATGGCCCCGCGCTGGTTATCAATCAGACAACCGAGGGCATGCAATGCCCAGAACGGCCAGCAAAGCAAGCAGCCGAGGAGCACGCCGACGCCTGCCTCACGCAGCATCAACCCCATGTAGTGCAAGCTATCCATGGCCGGCAACTCAGCAGCGGAATACGGCCAAAGCGCAAATGCCACCAGCACAATTACAGCGTTACGAGCCACACCGGATAGCACACCGCTATTGAGGAATGGCAGCATGAAAAACACCGGGGCCAATCGTGCAAACCCAAGGGCCGCCCCGGCCAACCAGAGATGTAAATCGAAGAATAAGGGCAATACCATACATTAACCTGTATGGCGCAACGCCAAGCGGAACGCTTCACGAGAAAAGTTGAGCAACGTTTGCCCGTACCAGCCAGACAACATAAACATACATAAACTGACCGTCAGCAATTTGAAACCGAAGGGGAGCGTCTGTTCTTGCAACTGGGTCACTGTCTGGAACAAACCAACCAGCAACCCCACCACCGTCGCGGCAATCACGGGAGGGGCAGAAAGCATGAGGATCAAATAAAGCGTTTTGTTCCCGACAAATACCAAATCGTTCATTGGGCGTCTCCCTAAAAAGTCAATTCAAGATATTGACCAATTAGCCCTGTGGAAAGCAGGGTCCAGCCATCCAATGCAACGAATAGAATGAGCTTTATCGGGACCGATATAATTACCGGACTCATCATCATCATCCCCAATGCCAGCAAGATACTTGAAATTACAAGATCAACAATGACAAAGGGAAGATACAAATAAAATCCGATTTTAAAGGCACTTTTTATTTCGCTTAGCGCATAAGCTGGCAACAACGAAAATAAAGAGGCACGCGGCGCCTCGGCGTCGGCATAACCTTGCTCTCTCTCTACTCGATCCTCTCGCTCAAGCTGGGCGCGTTCAAAAAATTGCGTTAACTCAGGATCGGTGTGTTTTTCCAAATAGACACGGTATTCCTGCAGACCGGTATCGGTGAACTCGACGACTGCGTCGACGCTGTTGAAACTAACCGGGTGCTCCTGGTAATAGCTATAAGCTGAATGCACCACTGGCATCATTACGAAAAACGAGAGCAGCAACGCGACGCCGTTCAATGTCATATTTGAGGGTACTTGTTGCAACCCTAAGGCGTTACGCAGCATGACGAAAACGATCGAAAACTTTATATAGCAGGTTCCTGACGCAATCAGAAATGGCAACAGTGTCGCGAACGACAGCAGTGCAATCATTGAGATGTCATTCGACATGCTCGTTACCTTCAATAAACAACTCCATTAACTCAACGCCCAGGCTGCCATCGAGTTGAACTAATTCTCCTCGCGCCAAGCGAAGGCCATTGGCTCGCAGCTCAACACTCCGCTCAGCACCTGGCACGAGGGGCAGAATCCCTCCTTCGTTCAGTGCTTTCAGCTCGCTGAGGTCAAGTACGCTTTCTTGCAGCACAAACTCCAGGCGCACCGGTAAATGCCCCAGATCAACGACCGAATTAAGCCTGTTTTTTTCATGTGTCTTTTCGAGCGTGTGCACGTGTATTCCCTCTCCGGTTAGATCAAAGTGGCCAAGGCGACGGCCCGCCATGGTGAAGTATTGCGCCTTATCGGCCAGTAACAGTACGCCGCCCTTAGCCAATCGACGCAGGATGGGCATACTCACGTCGGTATAGCCAAGTACCACACTTATAGGAAAAGATAATTTCGTTAGTCTGCGCTCAAGCGAGTTATTCATCGGTGTGAATATCTCAGGCAAGGCCGATAACCAAAGTTGACCAAATGGGGTCTGTATACTGGGTAATTTTTTAACGCCGTAGTCCGCTCCTCTTTGTATCTCGCACGAAATAACACGTTTAATCGCCAACTCATTAAACGGCAAGTCCAGCGGTTGGGGCGATGCAGCAAATAATTCAACAATACGTTCGTTAGTTACCCCCTGCGGCGCATAGCCTGCGAGGCCAGGTACTGCCGCAGCCAGCCATTCACGGGGTTCCAACAGACCACGCCAGCGGCCTTGCAGCGCCTCGGCCTCGAAATGCAAATACTGCGTAGCAGAGCACAGTGAAGCGGCCTTCAACTCATTACCAGCAGAACCCCAAAGTGCAAGTAGACGCTCGTCGTTGCGCTCTTTCGGATCGTAACGACGCAAGGACAATTGTCTCATCCGCTTTGCTCCTCGGCCGACTCTTCTTCTTCGTAGCGATGCCCGTTTCCTCCGCCCTGGCCTTGATCCTGAGTCAATCGCCAGGAGGGCTCACGCGCCGCCGGAAAGTGGTGTAATAGCTCACGATGAAGCCCTGGATCATTGCTACTGATCTGTAGCCGCATGCCGGAATCATGCTCCTGTCGTTGCACCACCACTTGGCCAAACGCTTTTGGAGAGTTGAACTCATAAACGAGTTTGCTCCCCCCTTCGATCGGTGCAGCTTCCGTTTGTATGCGCTGCTCCCCTGGGAGCTGCGTACGCGGCTGAGGCCCGACGATTTCGGAGGGAGTACTTCCAATACTCAAGTAAGCGCCTGACCGCGCAGCAGGGATCGACTGGACAAGCTCAGGTTGTGATGGGGTGTCATTAGTCGCGGTTTGCGCTGTGGCTAAGCTCCAGACGTCGAGGCCTTGGTGAATAACCACCTGGTCACCCGATGCCCGTTCCACCGGGCCATTCATTACTGGTATCGCTGCCGAAACTCGCTCATGTACTGGCTTTTCCACGGCGATCCTTTTCACCTTAGAGGCGGCAGCGCCCGCCTCTACAAAACCTTCAAGCGCTGGCCGATGAAACTTCAAGCGCGGCGCTGGGCTCTCCACCTGTTGGAACGAATCTACTGCGAACTTTGAGTGGTGAACATCTGATTCCAGTGCTTGCGTATTTGCCGGTGCTTTTATCGAGCTCAATGGACTCTTTTGTACATCGACACTCACCTGTACTTTTTGCGCCTTATCCAGCATATTTTGGTCGCCGCCCGCGAAGACAACAGGGACATGCGCCAACAGCGCTCTCAATGTTTCCGGCAGTTGATCAACTTGGTCTTTTATCAAGTCATCCTCCCTAACTGCGAACTCTAGAGCTTGGTCGAGCTGATCCGCAATAGCGTCATCCTCAACAGACAGTGGGACCACTTTAATGCTGAGGGACGGGGGGATATTTACTTCGCCCATGGGGTTAGCTCCTCCTGTTCTAGTTCATCACGGCACAATGCGGCGAGCCTACGCGCACGCTTAAGTTGCACCAGCCGATGTTGGTATTTCTGCTGCTTTTTCACACACACTAGGTACGCTTCACGGGCGTTGGCCAGTTCCGGTTCTACTATCTGCTTATCGGCCAGCAACCGAGAACGCTCTAAGGCGAGCACATGCATCTGGCGACGAATAACTGCTTGGCGGCGCTGGACCTCGAACAGCTCTCCCCTGTCCAGCCGTTTTGAGCTCGGATCATGAGAAGCTAATAACGCCTTCAAACTACATACACGCTCATCCATTTCATCTACTTGCCTTGAAAGACGCGTTATGCGCTCACTAATCCGAGCCATGTTGGCCTCGTGGCGCCGTTGGCGCTGCGCCACACCTCGCAGCAAGCGGGTCATACCATGAATATGGCTCACAGCTGCTCCTGTATCCGCCTTTCTCGGCAGCTAATACTGGGGGGTCAAGCCGCTTTAAGTCTTGATTGGATATTGATTGGGGAACATCAACTCACCAAGCGTTGCAAACTATCCAGTGTCTCGCTCCACGCACACTCTTCAGCCATAGGTTGGGACAACCATTCGCGTATTGCCTCCGAACGGTCCATGACGAAATCATTTTTAGCATCGAGCCCAGGCTTGTACTCGCCTAGATCGATCAGTATCTGCAGATCGTCAAGACGCCCGAGCATCTCCCGCAATTTCGCTGCCAAGCGCTGATGGTCGGTATCAGTAACTTGAGCCGCAACCCGACTGGCACTGCGTAATAAATCGATCGCGGGGTACTGGCCTTTTTCCGCAAGTGTACGGCTGAGGTAGATATGACCGTCGAGGATAGAGCGGATCTCCTCAGCAATAGGATCAGGTTCGTCATCGCTTTCCAGCAGTACCGTGCAAAAGGCCGTGATGCTACCGCTCTCTGTTACGCCTGGCCGTTCCAGCAGGCGCGGTAAACAATCGAATACAGAGGCTGGATAACCCCGCCGAGCGGGTGCCTCACCCGCCGCCAGTGCCAGGTCTCGCCTAGCCCTGGCATAACGTGTCATGGAGTCTTGGAACAACACTACCCTCCCCCCTTGATCGCGAAAGTATTCGGCAACGGTGGTTGCCAGCAGCGCAGCATTACAGCGATCAACGGATGCTTGATCAGAGGTTGCATAAACGACTATGCAGCGACTGCGCTTGGGTGAAAGGCGCAATGCCTCGACAAACTCCGTCACTTCACGACCTCGCTCGCCGATCAAACCGATGACGAAGACATCCGCCTGACAATGTTCAATTAACATATTCATCAAGGAAGTCTTACCCGAACCGGCGGATGCAAAAATGCCCACGCGTTGCCCGACACCGCAGGTTAAAACGCCATCGATCGTGCGTATGCCGGTTATCAGCGGTTCACGCACTGATCGGCGCTGAAAGTAAGGCGGAGGGTCAGCATCCAGTGGTAGAAGCACGCTCTCCCTGCCGCTTGCCGGCTCCGACAGACGTTCGACAACTTGACCACTGGCGTCAATGACCGTGCCCAATAATTGCGCGCTGCAATTGAGCTGGGCGCCCCCTCCCGTGGGCAATAAGATGGATTCGCGGGATAAACCTCGCGCTTCACCCAACAGGCTCAGTAAAACCGTATCCGCGCGAAAGCCTATGACTTGCGCCTTAGCGACGGACGTCTCATCCAACCAGTGTCGCCGCACCTCACAGAGCTCGCCAATAACCACATTGCGTAAACGCGCCTCTAGGATCGGCCCCGCGGCTCGTTGTGGATGAGCGCCGCAGCGCAGTATTGTCCTACGCTTCACTGACGAAGAGCTTCACTGCAATTTGTAAGACTTTCTAGGAATTGATCGAGCGCCGCGGCCATATGTTGGGGATCGCCCAATGCCATCTCACCGAGCAATACTCGCAGTTCCAACACACCATCAAGATTCAGCAGCTGTGCCTGCCGAGGACGCGCATAGTCGCAAGGACGCATCAACTCAGTCAGCAGCGCATCCGAACAGTAGGATATCTGGGAAGCAGAAAACTCACCCAGTTCAGACCAGATCCAAAAGTCATTATTTTCTGAACCAATATAAACGCTCGGCAGCCCGTCCAGCTCCAAGGCAATAGTAGAGTAACCATCAAAATTACCGATCTGGCCCCCAGTACAGCCACTATGTTCCAATGCTCCTCGTACGAGCACACCAATATCTAAATTCATGACTTATCCTTATATCTGTTGTAGAACATCAACCGACACACTATCGGAAATTTCACCAAAGGACATAACATCTAATTCCCGATAACGCGCTTCAACGAGACGCTTAATATAGCGACGCACGTCGACAGAACAGAGAATCACCATATCCTTGTGCGGAATTTTAACTCGATCCATGGACAGCACAAGGCGATCCAACAATCCATCACTGTCGGTGGGCTCCAAGTTTAGGAAAGAACCATTTGACGTTTGCCGAATGCCCTTACGCACTACATCCTCAAAGTCTGCCGATAACATCAGGGCCCGCAACTTACCCTGCACGGTAAATTTATTACTGATGTAACGCGCCAATGCCCCACGTACGTGTTCCACTAACGTCAATACATCTTTTTCTCGAGAGGCCCAGTGGGCGATGCTTTCCAAAATGAGCTTCATATTGCGTACTGAAATACGCTCAGAGAGCAAACGCTGTAGGATTTCAGCGATTTTCTGCACGCTGGCATGCCGATAGACTTCCTTGAGCAAGTCGGGATATTTAGCCTCTAACTGGTCAAGTAATGTCTTGGTTTCCTGCACGCCAAAGAACTCGTTGACGTTGCGCGCCAAAAGCGCAACCAGGCAATGATAGGTTTCATCGTAGGCAGGCCTCAGGTCGTAACCCAGCGCGACGAGACGTGTCTTGTCTTCCATCCCCGCCCAAATCGAGACCTGCTTATTACTGTCCTGACCCACCGTAAGGTCCAGCCCCAGACCTTCAAGCTCATCAGAATGGTTAAGGACGCGCAACCGCTCAAAATGAATATCGAACTGATCTGCGCGCACCTCGTTGATCAGTACACATACTTGGTCAACGGGCATATTTTCGACACTTCGCAGGCTCAAGTCGGGGATACGCACTCCATAATCGATAAAGAACTGGCTACGTATGCGCTCTCCAAGGCGGTGCACGCGCAAGTCTTCTATTTGCGTCGGTGCGACCAAGAGAATAAGAGGAACGGTTTCACTCGCAGTGGCTTCCAAATCTTCGATCAAACCCAGTGCACCTTCCTCTCTGGCACTACCCTCTGCCGTACCCGAATCGGATGAGGTACCGGTCTGCGCCTTGAGCGTAGCCCTGTGACGGAAAAAAAGTAATAACCCCAGCGCCAGTGCCAGTACGGCAAATGTCAGTGTAGGGAAACCAGGAAGCAAGCCTACAGCCAGGGCCAACACCGCAGTTACGCCGATCACAAATGGATGGCCAAGTACCTGGGCAACAATGTTTCGGCCTAGATTCGCATCATCACCATTGACGCGGGTCACAATAAAGCCAGCGCTGATAGCGATGAGCAAAGCCGGTATTTGGGCGACTAATCCATCGCCGATGGTCAGCATGGTGAATGTCGAAAGCGCGGTTGAAAGGTCCATCCCCAGCTGCGCCATACCGACGGCGATACCGCCGATGAAGTTGACGAAAATGATGATTATCCCGGCGATAGCATCGCCTTTGATAAACTTCATGGCGCCGTCAAATGAGCCATACAGCTGACTTTCACGCTCCAGCACACTTCTTCGTTCGCTCGCCTCGTCAGAGGTGATTGCCCCGGCCTTAAGATCGCCGTCGATACTCATTTGCTTGCCAGGCATCGCATCAAGGGAAAACCGCGCTGCAACCTCTGCAACCCGCTCCGAACCCTTTGTAATGACGATGAACTGCACCACCGTCACAATTGAGAAAATGACGAACCCCACCACTAGGCTGTCGCCAATCACAAACTGGCCGAACGACGCAACGATATCGCCTGCGTCAGCCTGCGTGAGAATCAAGCGACTGGTGCTGATGGACAACGCCAAGCGAAACAAGGTTGTAATCAACAGCAACGAAGGGAATGTCGAGTAATTAAGAATCCTCTCAATATAGAAAGAACCCATGAACACCAAAATGGAAATGACGATATTCAAGCCAATTAGAAAGTCCACCAACGGTGTTGGCAATGGAATGATCAACATGGCGATGATCATGATCATCAATGTCAGGATCAACAATTCCGGACGCGACTGAATATTGCGTAGCAAAGAATTAAGCATAAGAGCGTAGTGCTTCCACGTTATAAACTGTCGGGGCAGCAGCGCCGCCGGGCTAAAACTTCCGTTTCAAAAGCGATGCTCATCAAGACCTCAAACCGCTCTTGCAGCAAACCAGGTATCTCGTCATCCTCGTATAAAGCTGGCGGCAAAAGAGAACATCCGCGTCGCACCGCCCCCAGTAAAGCCGCGCGTTGATGCGGTTCAGCCAGAATCACCGCCTCCCCTAGCACTCCATACAGCAATTCGTCCAACTCTTCGGGCGCCTGCAACAAGCCAATAAGGAACAGCAACCAGTCAGACTCGCAGCCGTTGTAACGCCTGGTTATTTCGTCTCCGAGCATCCGTCCCACGAATAGAAGATCAGCCGAGCGTAGGCATTTGAGTTGATTCAGCTTCTTCAGTAGCTCGCCAAACTCAGTTTTAGAACAGCTCGGTTCCTGAGCATCTATATCGGTTAACAGCGCCGCCTCGATAAAATCCAGCACGACGGTACGCTGCGTATAACCATACAGCGCGATCCAATTTTCATAGTCCAAGACTGGCCCATGTTCATTTTCAAGAAACTCACGGTAGCTTTGGCGCAAAAAACCCGGCTTGAGAGCCATTGCCTTGCCAAACAGTTTTGCCTTCAACGCGCAATTGATACCCGCCCGCAGACGCTTGGGCGGCGCTTGGACCACCAATGTTTCCAGCATCTGCTCAAGCTGTTTGCGCTGAGCCTTATCCAGATTTCGACGCCGCAATAATTCACTCAGAACCAGCGCCAGGTCGCTGTCATCAGCGAACAGGCTACGTGCTTTTTGAAGCAATAGTTCAAGCGACTGCCCGCCCGATTTGGCAATACTTAAAATCTGTTGGACCCTCGGAAGAAGGTCTTCTTCGAGTACACGCTCAAAACTATCGCTAAGACTTTCTCCTTTGCTCTCAAAGCGACGACGATTCAACAAACTGCGCATCCCTGTTGAAAGCTCATCAACGCTCTGCATAAATTTTTGCAGTTGCGCGCCTGGCGAGGTGTCCTCAATCTGGGAATCAGCTCCATTCTCGGCCGCTGCCTGAGACTGTTGCGCTTTCGCTTCTCGGCTTTCTCGCTTGATATGCAGTTGCTGTTGATGCTGAGGAGAGCGCCCGGCCGAGGGTATAGAGGTAACCATCAGCGGCCTAACGCCTTCAGAAGCTTGGCATCCTCTGCACCCCAACGCCCGGAGTTCGCTGTCCCAGTCAGCACATCTCCATGTGATTCAAGAGGGGAAGTGATTTCCTTCGGTTCGATCAAAAAGACCCGAACAGTATTCGTTTGCCGGGACTGCCGATAACTAAACAAGCGCCCAATAAACGGAATAGAACCGAGCACAGGGATCCGCCCTATTTGCTCACCGCTCTCGTCTCGAGTGTAACCACCCACCAACAGGCTTTTACCAGCAGGCACACGCGCCACTGTACTGATATGGGTGCGCCCTACTGTAGGTAAAATAGCACCTTGGGTTCCGTTTTCTGCCTGCTTAACTTCATTGCCGTCTTCAATACTCAACGACATTTCGATCTGATTATCAGCAGAGAACCGTGGCAACACGCTGACCAAGGTACCGTACGTTATGTGCTGCAGCTCCACACTGCGTTCACCGATCAGCTGCGTATAGAACGTACGATTATTATCAAAGATGGCCGGCGTATTTTCCTGGGTAAGTAACACGGGACGTGAAACCACACGAGCCCGGTCTTTTCGCTCCAGTGCAAGCACCGATGCGACGAAGCTCTGACCATCTAGGGTACTGAGAGAACCTCCATTTAGGGAAACAGAGATATTCCCACCTAAGTTTGCCGAGCCCTGCCAGCTCACGCCTAACTGATCAAGATCTTCTTTTTGCAGATCAATAATCCACAACGCAAGTTCAACATGGCGTTTCTCTTCATCTAGGGCCCCTACAAGATTTTCTATAAAGCGCACTTGTTCAGGCAAGCCCTTGACCAAAAGGCTGTTATTATCTGGATAAGCCATGACACGAATATTCCCGGCCGCTAGTTCCCTTGGAATAATACGGGGCAGTTCGCTCGCGTCTTGCGGAGCTTTCTCTGCCAGCTCCTTCAGCGTAAAATCCGACAGCTTTGTTGAGCCCGGTCGGGTCGAATCCACCCCCTCAACCGCCCGCTGTTCATTACGCAACAAACCCTCAATAACGGTTGCCATACCGGGAATAACCACATTGTTGTCACGCAGCGCATACGAGCGGTCGCCGACGAATGTATTCTGCAGACGAATCACGCCAATACGCTGTCGCCCCAGTTCAAGATCCGAGCTGTTCTCATCCATCAGCTTGGCAGCTTGGCTAATCAAATCTACGTAAATGGGTGGCCCGGAAATATAAAAAGTACGTAGGCCATCGCTGCGTAAAGGGAACCGCGCATCATCCAGGCCAGAACGTCGCAGAAAAGCATTGAGCTTCGTCACTGTTATATTATGCAAGGAAACAACCGCTCTCTTTGCCTCAGAGGCCTCATACAAATAGATCGATTGACCATCGTCATACCAGATCAAGCCCATTTGTCGAGACAGCTTTCCTAGCAAAACCTCAGGCTGCTTGAATACGAACTCTCCGGTAATTGTTCGGCGTGCAGCGCCTTTACTCACGACCACCGGCTTCCCCAGCTCGCCTGAGAAGGCCTCAAAAAAGGTTCGCAAATTATCTTGCCGCGCAACGTACCCGTCAGCGGCATATACACTGGTAACCGAGGTTAGAAAAAACAAAAACCCCAAGCCTAATCTAGTATGTAACTTCATTATAACACTGTTCATTTAGCTGCCAACTTGGTGATATCAGACAAGCCTCGCGGTGACACCCCAAGCAGCTCACTCATTTCCCGAGAAAAATGTGCGGAAGAAGAAAAGCCGTGATTCAAAGCAATCTCGACAAGCGTATGTTTACCTTCTGTCAAATCCATTAATGCACGGGCAAGACGCCAATCACGCAATTGGGTTTTGGTGGTTTTCCCAATAACTCGACGGCATAAGCGGCGAAAATGAGGCACTGACACCCCATAACGCTTGGCCAAACTGTGCAACTTTTCGGCACCGGTGCCACTACCCCATAAAAAGCTGACCAACCCATAGGCCTCCGTTCGGCGCAGGTAGGCCGCCAACCGCAAATAACTGTGCGAAGCACACCAACCTTGCTCTAGGTACCAAGACTCAATATCTGATTGCCAGTTGGTAATTTCCAGGGCAATAGAATTAAACGACTGCGATGTAATTACATCTTCGCCAGGCAGCACTCCCGACTGATCAATGAACAACTGCAATCGAGCCAACGTAGCGAGGCTCACAGACTGCACATGGCCTGCACCGCAAATCACCTCAAACCCGGTGCCGACCAGCAAGCCGTGCCACCCGGCGGAAAAATCGTAGTGCTCTTGGCATGCGTCCTCAGATGAAACATTGATTAGGGATATGTCTTCAGTCCCGACAGTCAAACGCCAAGCAAAAAGCCCATCTTTGACCGATGCGAAATCTGTAGGCCATGAGCTTCCCGTACGTACGGAAGAACCTTCATATATAGACATATTGATACCCATCAACCTAAGCAAACATAAGCATACTTATTAATCAGCAATAAAACTTGAGTAGATTATGATGGCACCAAAAAAGTATGATGATCTACCCAGCTCGTCCATCACTGAAACCTGCCCCCACCCATCCGCAAGATACGAAACAATTCTTCCCCGGGGAACCTGAACACATAATTAAGAGATTACTAAATCATTGCTCGACCGCTCTCTAACCGTAGAGGCAGCTTTCACCTTGTTGCTCCTGACGGCGGCCATAAGCAACGTTAACAATACACCATCGGCCAGCTCATTAATTATTGCATGCAAATACCTGCCGCTCTATCGAGAAACCCCTATAATCGCTTCGGAAATTTCCCTTGCCCCATGAGAAATTTCAACGCAGACGTCTCAGGGGAGCAGTTATCACAACTGCAACTGCAGCGGACGTATTCCACCAATAGAACAATCGCACCCCTTCCGCACACGAATAAAAAATTAGAATGGACACATGTTACGAGGAGTTAGATGTCATATTTTCCAAAGTGTGATTATGCA
Organism: Pseudomonas sp. R4-35-07; assembly: GCF_003852235.1. NCBI lineage: Bacteria > Pseudomonadati > Pseudomonadota > Gammaproteobacteria > Pseudomonadales > Pseudomonadaceae > Pseudomonas > Pseudomonas sp. R4-35-07. The sequence goes on along the minus strand of NZ_CP027732.1, from coordinate 2,246,684 downwards.
CAGACCTGTGCTGCTATGAACATGCGAGCCCACAGAAACCTCCATGCACTATATAGAAATTTCCTTGCTGAATCGAGAAGCGTCTCATACTCTTAGCGAAGGCACTACTCAAAAATTGAACCGCGTTAGAAATCCCACATCCTCAAGGATGATTTCATTCATACGCATCATTCATGCAGGTATTAAAAACCGAGGTTTAACTAGACGCAAGAGCAATGCTAGCTGAATCGCTTTATGCAACTTTAAGTTTTTTGGCTGACACAATAGAAAATACCTGACGGAATTTACTGACCTATGCGATTTTATACTCTACCCAGGCCCCAAAACACAATTTAATGCTGCTTCGCCACAGCCAAGCATATGGACTTAACTCTATTACTGAAATATTGGAGAAATTTAAATAGTTTAGTACTTGCCTGGCTCATCAATTAACGAATCGAACAAGTGGGAATTTATGTCGCTAAGTGTCACAGATCGTATCAGCATCAAGTTTCACAATATAACGGGAGGCAACATTTCTTCAGGCAGAACGTTACGTATTGCTGAGGGCCTGAAAGAAACACAAAACATTCCCGAAAAAATCGTAAAGTTACTTTCGAGGAAAGTTGGAAAGCACCCTGAACTGAAGCAGTTTATGCCTCAAGAGGTCAATACAAATCTTGCGAAGACGCATGCACTTAGCGCTGTAGAAATATACAACAAAGGAATAACCCAAGCGAAAAATGAACTGACTGGACTGCAGAAAATGATGAATGGGCACCATGAGCATGTGCAGAAAATTTCAAATTCTATTCTTCACAACAATATAGGTATTGAATTCAGAGCTGAAGTTGGGGGGGTTTTGAATGAGTTGGGTAGTGGTTTTTCCAACATCCTTAAACTAGAAGAAAAAATCAATAACTTGAATGGGGATAAATATGCTATTAAGCAAAAAATAGCTTCGCATCAAAAAACTAAAAGCAACATAATCGACATGTATGGTGAGCGGGGCTCACTGTCGCCAGCCTGGGGTAATGCCGATAGAAGCATTTCAGCGCTTGAGGGGAAGATGTCAAGGAAAAATACCGAAATCAAGACTCTGGAAAGTAGCCTGCTAGATCACCGAGAAGTTTTAGCGCTCTCAGTTATTACGGTTGCCGAACGCAGGAAAGATCTCGTTAGTGACAATACCCAGCCACTGGTAAACTCATATAAATCAAATTTTTCGGAGCTGCAGTCTATTCCATATAAAGCCAATCTTATTGAAAAGAGTATTATTGAACTACAAAACCAACGTGAGAATGCGGTCGAACTCGCTGATAGAATCGATCATATACAGCTGTTACATATGACAAATAAAGTTATCACCGATACCAATACGATCCTAGAACTCACAAACAATAAAATTCTAAAATTAAAATCAAATATTGAAAACACTATGCAGGCGCAGCTTGCTAAGGCTAAAGAAATAAATATCGCCATTTCCGGCATTAAATCAAGCGACAAATTTAATGTATTCTCACAAGAAGCGCTGAGCTTACCGAACGTGCCAAATCACAAACCTGACACGACCTCAAGCAATCTAATTAAAAAACGAGCTGAACTAGCCAGTTAAGCCTTCGCTAGAATTGGAGTTGAAGAGGCATATCTTCTTCACTCACAAAACCGAATGATTGCACGTCGAGGTCTGAGCAGTCTGAGCTCTGTATACCACAGGATTAAGATCGTTTAGCGTCAGCCTGGTTCGCGCTCACCCATTACGCTCCTGCGGCAGGCCGGACTCAGATTGAAGGCAAAATATCTCAACTGAGAACGGCTGGCCAACTAACTAGACGTCATGTATAAAAATGCTCCTACCCGTCAGGAAATCACACACCTGAAATCAAATATTCTTCTCTCCCCGCTCGACTTAAGCTTAGAGATATTTGCAACAGGTCAATGGATAAAAACTGCTGAAGCAGATTCAATTCGGTACGGGCCAGGCTAAAACAAAGCCTCACATCAGGCATTTGCCCTAGCCAAACAATAAAAGGGACCTGATCATCTACGATAACGGGAGCTGTGATTTTTCGTACCGGCCGTTCTACCTCCTGCTCAAGCAGATGCACAAACCTGATTATCGCTAGGACATATATCCCCAGCAGTGATCAGCCCCTGAACCAATCGTCTTGACGGCGAGACAGTCCCAAAAAGAGCACTAGGAAACTCGCCAGCACGTACATGGCATGTAGCGCACAATAATTACATCGCCACAGGCAATCGCTCGCACCACTGCGTTGCCCATAGATCCAATATTCGCCAGCAAGGGCGATATCAATGCGCCCAGGGGATCCCCATGGTTGCAGACATCCTACGGCCATCCTCACCCGCCTGAGACATTTGCAGATGACCCGAGCATATGCCGGAATATGCCAATGGTCCTCTCGGCGCTGAAAGCGATTACCGGCACGCCGTATCGCATTGATAGACACGACCGCGATGAAATAGCGTTGGCCTTCGCAGCTATCACCTCATCGATAAACGCTATGTATTAGATAATTTTGGCAAAAGCCTCACGGTTCCAACACGCACCTCATGAAGAACAAACGCCATGCCAAATACGTCGTTATCCTGAAGCGGTGCGCTACCTGCTATTTGCGGTCAAGGAAACCAACCGTTCCGAACGCACAACGCAGCAGGAGTGGCGCAGTTACCTTCAACGAACAAAGTGTCCCCATTGGATTGGATACGTGCGGAGAGCCGGCCTCCCCCGGCGCGAGTGTGACGCTGACCGCCGCGTCGGGATATTTGCCCTGCTAAAGTACCGAGACCCAGCACCACGGAGTGTTTGCGCAGCGCCATGTGCGCTCCCCCAAGCCCCGTTTTTCCTTGGACGGCCTGAGCTTTTCCAGCTCTGTGGACGCCCTGATCCGACAGGACCGGCTCGACCCGCTACCCTATGTGCGCCGACATATCTGCGGTGATTGGGACGATGTGCGCGAAGAGCATCGACGCTACAACGGTGCGGCCGTGGCCCTCGGCGGCTACCTGCTGTCGTCCTACGCCGTCGGCGATGGATTCGACCTCCGTATCTTCACCGAATCAGCCCGGAACTTTACCGAAGTGTTCCTGCTAGATGAGTACTGACCGCCATAAACCGGTACGTCCCTCATGCGGTTTAACGGATGCCGGCTGCCACTCACCCCGACCACGCTGCCGCCATGTTCGCTGGCATCGCCAGCAACGTCCCAGGCGGTCAAAGCCTTCAAGACCGCGGTGCGTCAATGGCGTATCGGCCGCCTCATACCTTCATCCTTCCGTCAACCCAAGGGACGCCCACCCTTGCGGTAGGAGGTCCCGCTGTTGCAAGGAGACCTCCATGTCATTGTTCTTCAAAGGCAGCGATCTGAAGCCGGTGCTGGTAGAGGCCATCGCCAATCAATGCTGCATCATTTTGGTCAAGGACCAAGGTGTCTACTGGCTCGCCGAGCGGGGCGAGCGCCAAGCCGATGGACGCCAAAAAGTGATTGCCTACGCGGTCGGCTGCAATCCCGATATCGACGCGTTCGACGACTGGTGGGCGTTGGCCCGCAACGAGCTCGGCGGCGACGATTTCGGGGAATATTTCGACCCTCAGTGGGGGGCGTTCACACGCATCCTCAACGGTGAGGACGATCTTGAACTGACCGCAACAGCGACCCGCCTGATGCTGTGGTCCGTCACGCCCTAATCGGACAACCGATTGTCCCTCCAGACCTTGAGCCCCTGCCTGACGGGGGGCGCTGCGGTTCAGCCAGGCACCGCGCCCGTTTTCGTCCTACTCCTAGGGTGCCGAATGGAGTCATCACCCTATTCTCTTGCCCCATTCCCGTGCGCCCCGTCAGACGATGTTGCGTCCTGGCCACCGCCACGCCCGCAGGATGATAGCTGTGGCGAGCCAGGTGACCGGCCGCTGACACGCATCGGCGCGGATTCGCGGTTGGCGTCGGTGTGGTCCTACGGCAACTTTTCCATGCGCTGCCGTGTGGAAAACCTGCACTTCCAGATGCCGCCAGGGGTATCGGCTCTTCGAGCATGTCTACCGGGCGCGTATTTGGCGTTGGCCGGTATTTCGCCCCCCAAACTCCACCGTTTCGTTAGATGCTACCCGCGACGGCTGCTGGCACACGCCTCGTTTATTTCATTGTCAGCATGGCCGCCCAAACTAGGAATTGATTGATGACTTCACTTTTCATGCAAGGTATTGATCATGCGAAAACTACCTACTCCGTTAATCAAAGCCTATTACCACCCGATTGAAGCGGCGATCCGCTGGAGCAACCTGCACCGCTTCGAACCCTTGATCCTGGCCCAACTCGGTAACCGTCTGCGCCCGACCCAGGACGACTTTCCACGCTGGCCAACCCTGTATTTGAATAGCGAGCGGCTTTATTGCGGGCTGCACAACGGTGATCTGCCCTTCGGCAAACACGGCGTCATTTGCCGGGACGTGAGCCTACTCGATGACCCGGGCCTGTGCGTATGCGAGGTGCATCTGAAGGCGTGGATGCAGCAAAACTACCCGGAAGAAAAACCGCGTTTCCTGTATGGCCCGGCCGAACGCCGTGGCCTGAGTTGGGCGGCATTGCAGGAGATGTCCGCTAATCACACGGCACTGAAAGTGCAGCTCGACATGTGCGCTGATAAAACCGCGCAGTTGAAGGAACGCAATACCCTGCTCAAACGTAGTTTAGCCGAGATCCGGCGCTTGCCGCCGCCCGGCGAGGAACTCAGTGATCGCGGCCGCTCCGCACTGTTGAACATCATCGACGGCCTGCTGACGGCGCTGCGCGGCAGCTCGCCCGGTGGCCAGCGTTACAGCCAGTTCGACAGTGACGCGGCGATCATCCAGACAGTCATGACCTACCACGGCGGGCGGGTGAGTATTACCGAGCGCACGATGCAAAAGCATTTCGCGGCCGCTCGCCGCAGCTTGGCCGCTTGAGCCTGCTGGCCGGTGCCGCACTTGCGGTGGGACGCGCCGTAGTTGCGGTAGCCGTCGGCTGAGGCAGGCTATTGAATACCGATCACCCTATACAAGCCTTCCGGAGTGATCACCATGACTGATAACACCTCCATAGCCTCCCACGCCGAGCGCCGGGTACTGCGCCGGGTGGATGTCGAGCATAAAACCGGCCTCAAGCGCGCTCACTTGTACGCTCTGATGCGTACCGGGCGCTTCCCTAAAAGCATTCCACTGGGCATCCGTGCGGTGGGCTGGGATTCGCTGGAGGTTGAACAGTGGATCGCCGAACGCCGCGCCGAGCGCAACTGAGGGGAGATGACCATGCGTGTTGTGTCCCTGATTTCCACCAAAGGCGGTGTCGGCAAGACCACCACGGCGGCTAATCTCGGCGGCTTTGTCGCCGACGCCGGCTTGCGCGTGTTGCTGCTGGATCTGGATGTGCAGCCGACCCTGTCCAGCTACTTTGCCCTGACTCGCCAAGCATGTGCCGGCGCTTATGAGTTGCTGGCCTTGAACGAGCATGACCTGCAGCGGTTGGTGTCGCGCACCAGCATTCCCGGCCTGGATCTGATCCTCTCCAACGACGAATTGGGGCAGCTCGGCACCTTGCTGTTGCATGCCCCCGATGGGCGCTTGCGGTTGCGCAACCTGTTGCCGACTTTTGAAGCGTATTACGATCTGCTGCTGATCGACACCCAGGGCGCGCGCAGTGTGCTGCTGGAGATGGCGGTGCTGGCGGCAGACCTGGCGCTGTCGTCGGTGACCCCGGAGATCCTCGCAGCGCGCGCACTGCGCCGGGGCACCTTGCAGTTGCTGGACGATATTGCGCCCTACCGTCACTTGGGCATCCAGCCGCCGCCGCTGCGGTTGTTGATCAACCGTGTGCACCCGGTCTCGGCCGATGCGCGGCAAATTCAACGGGCACTGCGCCAGGTGTTCGGCCATAGCGGCGGGGTCCAGGTGCTGCACACGGCGGTGCCGGCGATTGATGCCTATCCGCGCGCCGCTACCCAGCAGTGGCCGGTGCATCGGGTCGAATACCGTAAGCCGTCAGGCCGCGCTGCCCCCGCTGCTTTGGAAACAATGCGCGCATTGGCGGGTGAACTGTTCCCGGCCTGGATGGAGCGTTTCGCCACGGTCACTGGTCGTGGAGGACGCCCGCATGGACATTAATCGTTTGCCGCGCCGCCTGCGCCGCTTGATCTGATGGCGCTGCGCGAGGGCTGGTGGGTGCGGATCAGCCCCGACCTGCAACTGACCTTGCGCAAGCCCGGCCTCCCGCCGATCCACACCGGCACCCGCGCTCATTGGCAATGGCGCTCAGAGCGAGTTTCAGGCGCTTGCCTTCCATGAAATGCTGGGCATCAGCGAAATCCGCATCTTCGATATTGATCGCGATGCCTCACTCAAGCTGCTGCGTAACCTGGCGGCTTTCCCGACGATCAACGTGATTCACGTCGACTCCATACAGGAGGCGGTCAAGGGCGCGCACATTGTCACCACCGTGACCGCCGACAAGGCCTACGCAACGATCCTGACGCCCGAGATGATCGAGCCCGGCATGCATATCAATGCCGTCGGCGGCGACTGCCCGGGCAAGACCGAACTGCACGCCGACATCCTGCGCAACGCCCGGGTCATCGTGGAATTTGAACCTCAAACGCGGATTGAAGGTGATATTCAGCAACTGGAGGCTGACTCGCCCGTCGTCGAGTTTTTCCAAATCGTGCAAGGCGACGTCCAGGGACGCGAGAACGATGAACAGGTGACGGTCTTCGATTCCGTGGGCTTTGCCCTTGAGGATTTCTCGTCGCTTCGCTACCTGCAGGCGATGGCGCACGAACATCAGGTCGGTCGGCACATCCACCTGGTCCCCACGCCTGAAAATATAAAGAACCTGTTCCAGATGCCGGATCAGCAGCCGGCCAAAGCCGCCCATCTGCGCACGGCCAGTTGACCTGCGAGTGACGCCCCCGGCATTTGAACTGGGGGCCGTCACTGTCCACATAAAACAACACCGTCACCCGCCATTGCCTCCTGACAATGGCGCTGGATATCCACTTTTCTGCCAAAACTCAAAAACATAAGATCAAGAGGTTTTGAAATGAAATCGAATTCATCAGAGCGGGCTGAGCAGCCTGCGCTGCAGCGCACGCTCAGCAATCGTCACATCCAGTTAATGGCCATGGGCGGCGCCATTGGCACGGGCTTGTTCATGAGCTCCGGAAAGATCATCGCCCTCTCCGGCACCTCGATCATCCTTATCTACATGATCATTGGCCTGTTCGTTTACTTCGTCATGCGTGCCATGGGCGAAATGCTGCTTTCCAACTTGAATTTCAAGACCTTTGCGGATTTCGCCGGCGCCTACCTGGGGCCCCGCGCCGCATTTTTTCTCGGCTGGTCGTATTGGCTGAGCTGGAGCGTTGCGGTGATCGGCGATGCCGTCGTGGTGGGAGGCTTTTTCCAGTACTGGTTCCCCCACCTGCCCGCCTGGATACCGGCTATCGGGATGCTCGCGACACTGTTCGCCCTGAACGTGCTGACGGTCAGGCTTTTCGGTGAAGTCGAATTCTGGTTCGCGATCATCAAGATCATCGCCGTGGTGACGCTTATCGGCGTGAGCATCGTGCTGATTGCCAGCTCGTTCGTATCCCCCAGTGGCGTTACCGCGTCCCTGGGCCACCTGGTGGATAAGCAGGCTGCATTCCCTCATGGCGTGCTGGGTTTCTTTGCCGGCTTCCAGATGGCGATATTTTCCTTTGCCCGCACCGAACTGATCGGCACCGCTGCGGCAGAAACCCGGTCTCCGGAGCGGACCCTACCCAAGGCAATCAACTCGATTCCGCTATGAATCATCCTGTTCTACGTGTTGGCATTGGGCTGCATTATTGCCGTGACGTCCTGGCAACAGGTGTCACCTGTAAAAAGTCCTTTTGTCGAACTTTTCCTCGTCGCCGGCTTTCCCGCAGCAGCCGGCATCGTTAACTTCGTGGTCCTGACATCCGCCGCGTCATCGGCCAACAGTGGCTTATTCTCCTCCAGCCGTATGCTGTTCGGGCTGGCGAATCAGGACAACGCCCCGGGTATTTTTCGGCGACTGTCGGGCAACAGTGTGCCGCTGCTGAGCCTGGCCTTCACCACCCTGTTGATGCTGGCGGGTGTACTCGTGCTGTTCATCGTTCCGGAAGTCATGACGGCATTCACCATCGTTTCCACCGTGTCAGCGATTCTGGTGATCTTCACGTGGTCGACCATCCTCGCGTCCCACATTGCCTATCGCAAAAAGCATCCTGAGCTTCACGCCAAGTCGTCTTACAAGATGCCGGGCGGCGTCCCGATGGCATGGTTCTCACTGGCTTTTTTGGGCTTCGTTCTGTGCCTGCTGGCACTAAGACCTGACACCCGCGTTGCCTTGATGGTCATGCCGGGGTGGTTCATATGGCTGGCAATTGCTTATCAGCTGACACGTAGCAGGAAGCCAAAAACCGCAGTTGAATCGGCAAGTCAATTCGGTTGAGCTGCTAACGAGGCCTCTGCGCCAATCCTGAACAGCACCCGCCGAACTGACAATGCAGATAAGCCTGCTTGCCCAGCATTGCGGTGTGTCGGTCAATAGATAGACTGAGCGACACACCGCAATCCCGAACACTCCTGGCCGCATCAAGCAAGGGAATACAACCCAGCGGTAGAAGGACCCATCCGAAAGTTGATGCACAAGGAATCGTAAAGGGCTGTGCCAGCGGTGTACTTGAATACGTACTTGAAAACCGTGGCTGGAGATGGATTTCAGTGGAATTCGGAAAACGAAAAAAGCGGCTCACGGATGCTATTTCCGTGGTACCGCACCTGAAAAAAGAGCAAAAAAAGCGACCTGTTAAGGTCGCTTTCTTTCGCTTCAAGGAGTTCAAGGGCCTCGAAGCTAAATATGGCGCAGCGGACGGGACCATTACTCACCCTCCAAATTCTTGAAAGTCTTAGGGTTTCAGAATGTAACAGTTTCTTTATGGCCTGAATTGTGTACTCATTAGCTGTCACTGTAAACAGTTCCCCTTAACCAACGCTGTCTCAGTATCGGAAGGGTTCGACAAGGTAATCCAAGAAGCAGCGCACCCGAGCTGGAACATGCGCTCCATGTGAGTCCAGATGAAAGTCGTTCCAACTTCCAGATCGCTCTTACAGGTCCGATGTTTGATGCGCAACATCCCGGTGCCTCGAAGATGTCTCCTGTTGAACTTCAGCGGCGAGCGACATCGATGCAGCTAATTTGGCGATCCACGTCAGGCACTGCTGCAGCAACGCCGACTCATCCCCTGCCCTGTAACTGACAATAATCGGCGAAGTCGCCAAAGGTTCCAACAAGGGCGAGTAGCCAATATCGTCGCGGTGCAAACGCTGCACCGAAGCCGGTACCAGGGAAATGCCAATACCCGCCGCTACTAGCCCGATGGCGGTCTGCAGTTCATTGGTCATTTGCGCCACACGGACCTTCAAGTCATGCCGGGCAGATAGCCGCAGCACATGATCGGCATAGCTGGGGCGAATATTGCCAGGATAGAGTACAAAGGGTTCGAGGGCCAATTGCTCCATGCTTACCGTCGCGCCCAGCAAGTGGTGCCCGGCGGGCAGCGCCACGACCAGGGGATCCTGATGTATAACTTTTTTGCACCACGGCGGCGTCGATGTGGATGCGCCCGAAACCGATATCGATACGCCCACTTTTCAGGGCTTCGACCTGCTGCAACATGACCATTTCCGACAGGCCCAGCTCGATACCGCCATCGCTGCGCAGGCGTCGGATAAGCTCAGGTAGCGCGCCGTACAGCGTCGACGGCGCGAATCCGATCCCCAACCAGCGCCGTTGCCCCTGAGCAATACGCCGGGTGTCATCGCAGACCCGCTCCAGCTTCTATTTCAGACTGCCCCTAGGGCACGTTACCCACGATTGGCGATTTCACGACCAATAACGATCATTAACAACAGTCCACCAGCTATGCCAAGCGTCAAAGGCGCCCCCAGGTGGGCCGCAATTAGTCCCGCAAACAGCCCCCCAATGGCCTCGAAACCGAAACGCAATGCGATGTAAAACGCAATGACTCGTCCGCGAAGTGCGCTGGGCGCGCCACTTTGCAGTTGCATATTACTGCTCACATTACTCACGGTGATCCCAAACCCGAGGACTGCCAAACACACTAACGCCAGCAGTAGATGGCCAGGCACAGCCAGCCCAAGCAAGCCCATTGCGCATAACACCGCTCCAGCCAATATAAAATGCTGCAACCTCGACGCTGAACCGCTTACCGCTAACACGACGGTCGCCAGGAAAGCGCCGGCACCTGCAGCGCCCCATAGCCACCCAAGCGTGCGAGCATCCCCCTCATAAACTGTCTTGGCTAAAATGGGCAGCAACGCGGTATAGCAGGACGCGAGGAGGTTGATAATCACGACACTGACCATCAACCGCCGAACTTCAAGCGTTCTCCAGAGATAACGCACCCCTTCTCGAAACACTTCACCTGTTGAGCCACTGGCTCTTGGGCTTGGCGTCACGCGCACTTTCATGAGCCCGATCAGCAGACACAGAAACGCCAGGGCAGTCAGTAAAAAGCAGCCTGCCTCCCCCGCCAAGGCAATCAAGGCACCGGCCAAGGGTGGCCCGACAAAGCGAGCCGCATTGATTAACATGGCGTTAAGTACGAGGGCATTGGGCAGGTCGGCCGGATCAGGAACAAAGCTTGTGATCAACGCCTGACGGAGCGGAGTCTCCACGGCATTGAGCAATCCGAGCAGCAAAGCCATGAGCGCAATAGTCAGGCCGTTCATCCATTGCCCATAGGCGAGAATCGCCAGTGCCAAGGACTGTAGAGCGAGGACGGTCTGCACGATAATCAGCAGGCGACGCTTGTCGTGCCTATCCGTCCAGGCGCCTGCCAAAGGGCCAATCAGCAGCTGTGGCGCCAGACTGAGGAAGGTAATAGCGCCGAGCAGCACCGCCGAGCCTGTCAGGTGATAGGTCAACCACGACAACGCGACTTGTTGAACCCACTTGCCTAGGGTGGAAACGGCTTGCCCTGCAAAATAGATTTGAAAATTGCGATGTGCCAGCGCCCTCACGGATGCAGGCCACTGACTACGGTGCGTGGTGTGGGGGTCAGGCAAGTCATTGCTCCTGATTGACAAGTAACAGTAATGCCCGCCCCGCACGCATCAATGGCAGATTACGGCAGCAGGCAACCTTTTTTCTTCAGCGATTCCAGTACCCAGGTACGGTCGTTGGTGCCTATAGCAATCTGCTCCATCTGCTTGCTCTCGGCGGCATGCTTGGCAGCCGCCCACTCATAGACTTCGCCGACTTGATCGAATGGCACACACAAGAGGCCGTCATCATCGCCAATAATCAGATCGCCGGGCTCAATCACCATACCATCGATCGCAATGGGCACGTTGATCTCACCCGGACCATCCTTGTAAGGGCCGCGATGTGAAATGCCTGCCGCGAACAAGGGAAAATCATCCGCGCCGATGACTGCCGAATCTCGAATCGCGCCATTGATAACGATACCCGCGACACCGCGCTTGATGGCGTAAGCAACCATCATTTCGCCGATCAAGGCATTGGATAGATCGCCCCCAGCATCGACGACCACCACATCACCCGGCTCCGCTATATCCAGTGCGTAATGCAGCATGAGGTTGTCGCCCGGACGGGCTTTGACCGTGAGCGCCGGGCCAGCCAGCACACCGGCACGATGCATAGGACGAAGCTTGGCGCCACCGGCGGTCATGCGGTTCATTGAGTCGCTGACATTCGCCACTGGAACTTCCCGGTAACGTGCGACCCACTCGGCATCGACCTTGCGCGCACGTTCCAAAACCCTGAATCCAATGCTCATGCGACCTACCTCTATTGACGTTGTTTTATTGAATTTATTCGCAGTCGTTGGCCAAGCAGCCAAACCTTAATTTCAGAATTACATTTCATTTATTCAAAATCAACATCAAATTCGCACCAGCAATCTGCACATCTTCGTATTTTCATCATCAATATTGCAACGTCATTTCATTATGGTAGTGTTGACTCACTGCAATGCATCATTTTCGACCGTCAGCCACAACCATAAAAACAAGGTACCTGTCATGACCCGAACCATCCTGCTTACCGGGCCCGAACTCGCCACTGACGCCATGAACCTGGCCGCGAGCCAAGGCGTCAGGGTAATCCCCACAACACCCTACCTTTCTTCTGAAGAGCTGGAAGCGATAATCCGTGCGGAGCAACCCGATGCAATCATTGTCCGCCAAGGGCAATTGACCCGCGCCATGATTGAGGCGTCCTCCAACCTCAAATCTATTGCTAAGCACGGCGTGGGTTACAACACCATTGATATTCAGGCGGCCGCAGACCATCGCATTCCGGTCAGCATCGCTGCCGGCGCCAACGCGCAGTCCGTGGCCGAACTCGCCTTCGCGCTGATGTTCAGCGTGGCGCGCCAGACCGCATTGCTGGACGCACGCATGCGCGACGGTCACTGGGATAAGTCCTCGGCGAACGGCATTGAATTGTTTGGCAAGACGCTCGGACTGGTTGGCTTGGGCTCGATTGGCAGCATCCTGATGGACCTGGTTGCCCCTTTGAACATGAAGGTAAAGGTCTACGACCCCTACTTGAAGCAACTACCGCAACGCGCTCACGTGGAGCGCGAGGACGATTTCGATCGACTCCTGGCCGAGAGCGATATCATCAGCCTGCATTGCCCTCTGACCGACTCCAGCCACAATCTGATCGGGGCTGCACAGCTGGCGCGCATGCGCCCGGGCAGCATCCTGATCAACACCGCCCGGGGCGAGTTGATTGATACCGGGGCACTGGTCAAGGCATTGAGCGAACGCAAGATAGCCGGCGCCGGCCTGGACACCTTCAATCCGGAGCCGCCCCCTGCCGACAGCCCACTCTGGGGCCTGCCGACACTCGTGGCCACGCCACACGTCGGCGCAAATACCTCCGAGGCACGCGACCGCGTAGGCCTCGTTGCGCTTCAACAGATTTTCGATGTGTGGGCGGGCAAGGCTCTGGATCCTCGCTGCGTTGTCAACCGACACCTATTCGATGTCTGTTCAGCTGTGGAGTGATCCCCACTGTCTTCCCTGAAAAACGGGAACCTCAAAATGAAACGCGACACTCCAGAAAAAATAACAATCGGAGAGCCTCATGACTACAGCAACGTCCCCCATAAGCGAGCTAGAGCGCAGTACGATGCACAGGGTCGCCTGGCGAATCCTGCCCTTCCTGATCATCTGCTATTTGATCGCGATCATAGACCGCGGCAATATCGGCATGGCTTCGCTGCAGATGAACGGAGACCTGGGCCTGACGGCGAAAGTTTTTGGTTTCGCGAGCAGCTTGTTCTTCGTTGCTTATTTCCTCCTCGAAGTACCCAGTAACCTGGCCATGCAAAAATATGGCGCGCGTATCTGGATCGCCAGGATCATGATCACGTGGGGGCTCATCTCTGCGGGTACAGCGTTCGTGCAGGGCGCCCATTCGCTGTATGTGATGCGATTTCTGCTCGGCGCCGCCGAGGCGGGCTTCTTCCCTGGCGTACTTCTTTACCTCACCTACTGGCTGCCCTCCGCTTATCGTGCACGGATGGTCGCGATCTTCATGGTGGCTATTCCTGCGGCCAACTTCATTGGCTCGCCACTGTCCGGCCTTTTGCTCAGCCTGGATGGCTGGATGGGGATGCGCGAGTGGCACTGGCTATTCATTCTAGAAGGCATACCCGCTGTATTGCTGGGACTTGCCTGCCTGTTTGTGCTGACGGATCGCCCCGAGCAAGCCAAGTGGCTCACTGATGAACAGCGTAGCTGGTTGGCTAAACGCCTGGCTGAAGAAGCCTCGAAAAAAACTGCAATCGGGCATATCTCCTTGTGGAAGCTGCTGCGCCATAAAGACATCTGGGTGCTCGCACTGATTTACTCGGGCGCGTCCGCCGCTGGCAGCACCATGAGCGTATGGGCCCCTCAGCTGCTCAAGACCTTCGGGTTGAGTTCCCTGGAGATTGGCCTGGTGAACGCCATTCCCTATGGCATCGCCTCGGTACTCATGATCTTTTGGGGACGCAGTTCCGATCGCACCGGGGAACGTCGCTGGCACACGGCAACGACCTTGTTGCTGATCGCGGCTGGGTTGCTCATGACGCTGTTCACCTCCTCGCTGATCGCGACCGTCATTATGCTCACCATGGTTCTGGTCGGGGCATACTCAATGAAAGGCCCATTCTGGGCACTGGTTTCCGGCTGGCTGTCATCCTCCACCGCCGCCGCAGGGCTCGCGGCAGTCGGCGCGATGGCCAACCTGATCGGTGGCGGCCTGATGGTGAATGCCTACGGTGCGATCCACGATGCAACCGGCAGTTATGCCCTGGCGCTCATGCCGCTGGCAGCCCTCTGCACATTGGCCGGAGTCATGGTTTTGGTGGTCGGTCGCAAGCGTCAGCGCGAACAAGCCGAGCTGGGCGCGTCCATGATCGCCAAGTAGATACTTCTTAATCAAGGCTACGATGCCAGCGCTTCCCTATCGGAGCGTTGGTATCGCGATGTAAAAATAATAACAAGAGGTTTTGCGATGCTTCTATCTCGTCGCCGCTTTCTGCAAGCAGGCAGTGCACTGGGCGCTGCTGCGTCCATGGGCGCTTTTGCAAACGTTCCTTTCAGCCAAGGGGATGAAAGGCCGAAGCTTACGCCACCGGCCGGCAGCGTGGATTGCCACATGCACCTGTATGACGGCCACTATCCCACTGCACCCAATGCAACCTTGTTCCCGCCCGATGCTTCACTGGAAGATTATCGTCAACTGCAAAAACGCCTGGGCATGAAAAGGATGGTTATCGTAACGCCATCCACGTATGGCACCGACAACCGCATTTTGCTCGATGGGTTGCTTCGCAGCCGCGGCGATGCACGCGGGGTCGCGGTTGTCGATGGCTCAATCACCGACAGGGAGTTGGCGCGCCTGGACAGCGCCGGCGTGCGCGGCATACGGTTTAATCTTAGTGTTGGCGGTGCGGCACTTAATGACCTGGAATCGCTTGCCTTGCGCGTGAATGAACTGGGCTGGAACGTTCAGATTGCACCCGGCCCGCTTCTGGTCGATCTGGAGCCCCGATTGGCGAAGCTTGCGGCAAAGGTGGTCATCGATCACATGGGACATGTGCCACAACCGGATGGACTGAACTCTGCCGCCTTCGCCTCGATCACCCGGCTGCTGAATAATGAAAAAACCTGGGTCAAACTGTCCGCCCCTTACTTGCGTTCAAAGACAGGGGCGCCGAGGTATGAAGACGTCAGCAAGGTAGCCAGCGCGCTGATCAAGCATAACGCCGAACGTATGCTGTGGGGGAGCGACTGGCCCCACCCGACACTTGCAATAGACCAGAAACCTGATGACGCTAATATCCTGGATCTGTTGGCGTTCTGGGCTCCGGACGCAGGTACACGCGAATTGATTCTGCGCGACAACCCCACCTCACTTTACGGCTTCTGACTCCACTCCGGCGGTTTGGCCGTCCGCCGGCTTTAGCCCCAGGCTGCGCATCAGGTCGCGCGCAGCCTCGAAGAAAATGTCCTTCAAGTTATCGGCGCACTCCTCTGTCAGTCGGCTGGCAGGCCCTGATATGACGAGCGCGCCCATCAACTCTTGCTGCCCCCCGTAGATCGGCAGCGCGATAGAGGACGCATGCGGATCCGTCGCACCGCGAGAATAGTAAGGCTTTTCCAGTGCAATGCCGACATGAAAAGGTGCCCGCAACGCCTGGGCTCCAGCTGCCTCGTCCATGGGACGCATATCGCCAGGCTGCATATTGAGTCGCAGGCGATGTGAAGAATTCACGCGGTACTGACACATCCGATAGGCGCCATGGCGAACATAGAAAGAAACGGTCTCACCCGTTTGACCGGAGAGGTGCAGCAGTCGCGGCATCACATGACGCTCAAGATCAAGCGACTCCTGATACACCGCGTTAAGCCTCATGACCTCGCTGGCCAACTGATAACGCCCGTCGGTCATCCGCGTGATGTAGCCTTGGTTTTCAAGCGAAACCATCAAGCGCATGATCGTGCTCTTGATGAGCCCCGTTCGTGCCACCAGCTCAACCAGACTCAACGCAGAATCGCCGATTCGAAATGCAGACAGAACGGTCAAGACTCGGTCAGCCGAAGCCACACCGTTCACCGCTGGACGCGGCCGCGCCTTTACCATCGAATATACCTCTATTGCTGGGCCCGTCTGAAAAACTGTCAGGGCAGGAAAATCCATTATCTTACAACGATAGTCTCCTCGCCATCCCCGTGACTATTGCGTAGCCAAGGGTGGGTTTGGTCGTACTGGAATAGTCGTTTGGGGAGAACACCCTGCTGCTGATCACCGCACTTCTGCGGGGCCTTCCGCTGACCACAGAGGGATTTTCCAGCCTTTGAACGCTGTGTAAATACCTATGCCGTGATGCGTGGGCCAGGTTGATCTTCGTCATCGGTGCGATGGTGAAGCGTCGCGGACGCATGACCGAGCGTTTAGTTGGAATACCGCCGTCAGTTGCCCTCCCCCAGGTACACCTCGCCAGCCGTTCCACTGAACAACCTGTCCTTCTGGTCGTCAGTGAAGTCGAAAACCACTCGCTTAAAGGCATTCCACAACACAAGGTAGCTGAACATCCCTTTATCCACCGGAAAATTGCTTTCGAACATGCAGCGCTCGACACCGAACGTTTCGATCGCATGCATCAGGTAGGGTCTCCAGAGTTGGGCAAGCTCAGAGGAGCCAGGAGGATCAAGCTGCGCATCCAGATCGAAACCTGCCACTCTCATGCCCAGACCGCCGAGTTTCATCCTTATGTTCGGATACCGCGCCAGCCGCACCAGCATAGAAGCCCAATGAACAAAGACCTCATCCCGTCTTCCAGCATAGGGGCCCGCGCCCAACGGCCCGCCCAAGTGATCCACAACAATGATGAGTTCAGGGAAAGCCTTCGCCAACTCTACGACCTCGTCCAACTGAGTGTGATAAGCCCATACATCGAGGCTGAGACCGTGTCGCGCCAAATGAGCGGCTCCCCGCCGAAACGCCGGCACTTGCAGCAAGCCGGGAGGCGCAGGTTTCGGGTTCGATACAAGCCGCTGATCAGCATGCCAGGCGGTGGTATTGCGTATACCCCGGAATCGATTTCCTGCTCTGTGCCGCATCAGCTCCAGGACTGGCGCGACATCATCACCCAATAAAAGATTTGCACCGCCGACAATGGCTGCACACATGCGTAAATCCCCCATCAGCCCACTCGCACTGTGCGCCGCAACGCCATTGGCGTACTCGACCTCACCCAAAGTCTGAACAGGTTCAGCGTCATCGACGGACAGCATCGAACGACACTGAATGTAAACCGACGCAACCACTCGATGTCCGCCGGTTACATCGGCCAAATAGTCTTCGGCCAAGTATCGCTGCCCAGGTCGTTCCCACAAATGATGGTGCGCATCGACAATAGAACGAGCAGGGTCGAGGATAGGTTCTTGCACCCGCGCAAGCCAATCCGGTCGTACAGGTGCATGGGGAGATTGCATGATCACTCCAGGACTGGACGTTTAGAATAACGGCAGTGTGTAGTTGACGATCAGGCGATTCTGATCACCATTACGCGCGGCCTCGCTGCGCGCCATACCGTTGCGCCAGGCGAACCCGACCCCTTTGAAGGTGCCCGTCTGTACAACATAGTCCAGCGACACGTCTCGCTCCCACTCTGACTGCTCCGCTCCACTTCCGGTTTGAATATGGTCCCCCTTGAGGTACATCACAGAGGCTTTAAGTCCTGGAACACCAGCAGCCGCAAAGTCGTAAGCGTATTGCGCAAATCCGGTGCGCTCACCCGCACGCGTAAAACTGAGCAGCATTTTGTCGGTCCACAGATACAGGCTGCTGCCTCCCGCGCCTTTATCGATGGAACCCTGGTTTATCTGAACGAAATTGCTGTTATCGGATACATCCTGATAGCCCAGCGTTACAGCGTGGCCACCCAGGCGATAGGTGAGTGCCGCGCTCCACAAACTGTTATCAACCTCGCCGTCCCCATCCGCCGTGTAGCCACTGGTCACGTAGCCTTGAGAGCGGCCGGCAGCGGTGCCATTGGCCCCGTCGGAGCGAGTACGGAAATAGCGCAGGTCAGTGGCCAGGGAACCCACATCGCCAAGACTCCAACTGTGGTTGAGCCCCAGAAAATTCTGCGTGTAATAGTCCTCGAGCTGCCCGGTGTAGTACTGGAGCGTGAGCGATTTATCAACGCGATAATCGACCCCGGCGAAGTAAAAACGGTTGCTTTGCTGGGTACCCCCACTCACAGCCAGCCCGGTGCGGTCAGTAGGGGCTCGCCCCGTTGCACGATCCAGCGCGCCACCCATCAATGTGAAGTCCTTGAGCTCCCTGGACTGTATCTGTACGCCCTGGAACGTTTGCGGCAACAGACGGCCGTCCGACGCCACAAGGACCGGAATCTTTGGCATCAACTGACCATACCGAAGCTCGGTTTCGCTCATTTTCAACTTGGCCGTCGCGCCAAACCGACTCCACTCATTTACAGCCCCGTCGCCATCGGACGGAATCATCGAACTGCCCGGATGACGCCCACGCCCGCTATCCAATGTAATGCCGAGCATACCCATGGCATCCACACCGAACCCTACAACGCCAGGTGTGTAACCGGAGCGATAGTCAAGCAGAAAGCCCTGGGCCCATTCCTCAATCATGGAAGGCTTGGCCGGTCCGTCCCGGTTGTCGCTGTTGAAGTAAAAGTTACGCATTGACATATCGGCGTGACTATCTCTAAGAAAGTCAGCATGTGCATGCACGCCAACAAGACCCCAACACAAGGCTACCGTCAGTCGAGAGAAGGTGATTACGGTTTTCAAGGCAAATGCTCCCAACGAGCGCCTGGTGGACGCCCGGAGTTAATTATTATGGCGTTATTGTTGATTAGCCCTGCATGCCCCAACGACGCACGGTGAGGACTTCGATACTGCGGAACACCAACCCTTCAACCACTAGGCCGATGACAATCACCATCAGTAAACCCGCGAATACGTTGGGGGTTTCCAATGCATTGCGATGCTGGAAAACATACCAGCCCAACCCGCCTGAATTGCCCGACACACCAAACACCAATTCCGCGGCAATCAGCGTACGCCAGGCAAACGCCCAACCAATCTTCAAGCCTGCAAGGATTGAAGGTACGGCCGCGGGAATCAGAATCCTGAGGACAAGGCCCAGACCACGCAGACCGTAATTTCGCCCAGCCATGCGCTGCGTTTGACTCACCGACTGAAACCCCGAATACGTATTGAGTGAGACGGCCCAGAGAACGGAGTGGACGATCACCAACATCAAGCTTTGAATCCCCAGGCCAAACCACAGCATGGCCAATGGAAGAATGGCGATGGCTGGCAAAGGGTTGAACATGGCCGTCAATGTCGCCAGCACGTCAGTACCCAGCCGAGTCGAGACCGCCAATGTGGTGAGCACAGCAGCCAGCGCAATAGCCAATGCGTAGCTGATCAACAGTACTTTGAGCGAACTGGCCACCGCCAAGGGCAACACCCCACTGGCCAAATCCTGCGCCATTGCGACAGCGGTCTCGCTGAATGTAGGAAACATGAGGGAATTACCCAGGTAGCGTGCATAGACCTCCCAAATCAACGCCAGCACCACCAATACCAGTGATCGTCGCACGCCAGCATTGGCGTAAAGACGCTCCACCAGCCCCAGGCGACGGGCAATATCACCGACCTGTCCGGTTCTGACAGGGGCATACTCGATATCTGGACGTGCTTGAATCACTTGCTTATTCATGAGCAGTCTCGCTGTGACCAAAGAGCATTCGATTGATACGCTGCTGAAATGCCCCGAAGGCTGGCGACCCCTGCTCGGCAAAGCCGAATGCACTTGCGTCGAGCTCGGCACGCACCTGTCCGGGATGCGGGGTCAGCACTAGAATCCGCGAACCCAGCACGATGGCCTCGTCAATGGAATGGGTAACGAACATCAGCGTGAAGGGCGCCTGCTCCCATAACGCCAAGAGTTCCTCCTGCATGCGCCGTCGAGTGAGCGCATCAAGCGCTGCAAACGGCTCGTCCATCAACAAGACGGCGGGCTCCATCGCCAGGGCTCGGGCAATAGCCACACGCTGCTTCATGCCTCCGGAGAGCTGATGCGGGTAGGCATCCTTGAATTTTTCAAGCCCCACCTTTATGGCTGCACGCGTGGCGCGCTCGACAATCTCATTGCGTGGAAAGCGGCCGGATACCCGAAGCGGGAACATGATGTTGTCAAGAACGGTCTTCCATGGCATCAGTTGATCGAACTCTTGAAACACCATCATCCGATCCGGACCGGGTTCGCGCACAACCTGTCCCTCCAGGCAGATCTGCCCGGCGGCGGGCTCGATGAACCCACCCACACTCTTGAGCAGGCTCGACTTACCGCAACCCGACGGTCCCAGCAGCACAAAACGATCATTGCGCTGCACATTAAAAGATACCCCATGAGTAGCCGTGATCAACTGTTCGCGCGTCTTGTACTGCAACGTTACGTTCTCGACGGTGAGCAGCGCGCGGGTCGCGACCTCAGGACGAGAAAGGGATGAGAGAGCCCCCATATCAGCTACCCTCCCCTTCGGATACTGGCGCGAAGAACACCTGTCGCCAGTCACTTGGAGCGGTTTTGAGCGCCCCCGAACGCACCATGAAGTCTGCCAGCGCCATGACGCCGTGAGGTTGCACCGACCACTCGCCACTCACTTGACGCAGCATCGCCTCCACTTGGTCAACTGAAAGACTTGAAGACTCACTGGCTAAAAACAGTTCTGCGGCCTTACGCGGCTCTTTACGGATGTAATCGTTGGCCTCGCTGATGGCGGCCACTACCGCAGCGCTAAGCTCTGGGTTTTTCTTGACGAAACGCCCGGTGCTGGTCAGCACGCCACTGGTCATTTGCAGGTTCAGTTCGGTGGAAAAGTCGAAAAGCTTGCTGACACGCGGGTCCTGGGAAAGCTGATAGCTATAAGGGTTTGGCCCGATGTAAGCCTTGACCCCTGTTCTATTAAGCAAGCTCGAGGTCGCATCGGGATGCGGCAGACTTACCATGAGGTTGTCCAATCGGTGCACCCCATCGGGGCCGAATTGGCGCTCCGCAGCCATTTGCAGCAACAGTGCCTGCTGACCGCTTGGAGAGCTGACCGCGATCTTGTCGTCGGGCTTGAAGTCCGCAATGGACTTGATAGAAGGATCATTGACGAAAAGACCGTTGTCACCCGCCACAAGGCCACAGAGCACGCGGACATCCAGTGAAGTACGGGTCTTGCTCCAAGCCACCAGAGTCCCTGAAAGGCCATAACCTCCGATGTCCACATTGCCGCTGAGCAAGGCATCATTGATAGCTGGCGAACCGCTGATGCGTTTGATTTCAAAGGTGGTTTGCGCTTGACCATGGGCTTTGGCATGGGCCTGGAACATACCCAGCTTGTCGGCGACCGTGACCGGGAGGTAGGCATAGCCGTACTGGATGGCGAGCGTGACTTTATCCTGCTCGGTTTGAGCGCATGCGGGGCCAGCTAAAAGCGCGCAAGTGATGGAGGCGAAGCAAGCGGATAACGCAGGGCGACAACCCTTTTTCCGGAACGAACGGAGCATACGGACGACCTCATTATTTTTGTTTTTTTGAAATGCCATTTCTTTTTATATGGCACACAAAGCGAACTCGTCGTCAAGCTCGTGGATTTACCTGATCTAAATTCTATTTTTTAGACATAGACAGATCGCCTTTCGTCAGAAATTGTTTTATTTTGAAACGACATTGCATTAAACAAGATTAATAACAATTCATGGGCGACCACGCCCATCCCGCCGCCAGGAGCGAAAATGAGTTTTTTTGCCGCCCCACCGACCCTCCAGACCAGCGTGTTCACGCGTCTGCCGGACCACTTTCGCAACGCACGTCCCTCGGCCTGGGCGAATGCCAACCGCCAAGGTCGAGCAATAGATTCGTTTCTGGAAGGGCCGTCGTTTGATCGAGAAGGTCGCCTGTATGTGACCGATATCCCCAACGGGCGCATCTTCAGGGTTTCCCCTCTCGGCGAATGGGAACTGGTATGCACTTATGACGGGTGGCCGAACGGCCTGAAAATCCACCAGGACGGGCGCATCTTCATCACGGATTACAAGCACGGGATCATGGTGCTCGATCCGACAACCGGCGATATTCAGCCATTTCTGGCGTCGGCGGGGTCCGAAGGGTTCAAGGGCGTGAATGACCTCGTCTTCGCGCCGAATGGTGACCTGTACTTCACCGATCAAGGCCAAACCGGCCTGCAGGATGCGAGCGGTCGGGTTTACAAACTCGACATCAATGGCAACCTGACTTGCCTGCTCAATACCGTCCCGAGCCCCAACGGCATCGTCTACGACCCCAACCTGAATCACCTGCTGATTGCAGTCACTCGCGCCCAACAGATTTGGCGTATCCCGCTTGGCAACGGATCAATCGTTGGCAAGGTCGGGGGCTTCGCCCAGTTGCACGGAGGCCTCGGCGGCCCCGATGGGCTGGCGCTTGATGCAGAAAGCAATCTCTACATTGCGCACACGGGCTTCGGTTCCGTCTGGAAACTTTCGAAAGTGGCAGAACCGCTGCAACGCATCGTTTCTTGCGCGGGCATCAGCAATACCAACCTGGCGTTTGGTGGCGAGGACGGTCAGACGCTGTTCATTGTCGAGTCCGAAACCGGGAGCATTCTGCAAGTCGAAACCGCCGCACCCGGATTGCCGATGTACTCCCATGCCTGAATCCGCAGTGCAGTTCACACAACAACTATAAGAGACGTGACAACATGACTTACGACAATCAGAGCAACTCTGCGCCGCTTGATGACGCCGAGGGTGAGCGCCTGATGCGCCGCATCCTGTGGCGCGTCGTTCCGTTCATTTTTATCTGCTATGTCATCAGCTATCTCGACCGCACAAACGTAGGGTTCGCGGCGATCAGCATGAACAAGGATCTAGGGCTGACCGCAACGATGTTTGGATGGGCCGCCGGTCTATTCTTCTTTGGCTATTTCATTTTTGAAATCCCCAGCAACCTCCTGATGCAACGCTTTGGCGCGCGGATATGGATTGCTCGCATCATGATTACCTGGGGCCTCATTTCCATGGCTACGGCGTTCGCTACCGGCCCAATCAGCTTCAGCATTGCACGCTTCCTGCTGGGGGTTGCCGAGGCCGGATTCACCCCAGGGGTTTATCTGTACTTCACCTACTGGTTCCCGGGTAAGTGGCGCGCCAAGGCGACCGCCGCATTCCTGCTCGGCATACCAGTGGCGAACATCGTCGGTTCACCGCTGTCGGGTTGGTTGCTCGAACAACACGGCGTTTTGGGGTTACAGAACTGGCAGCTACTGCTCATTACCGAAGCGCTGCCCGCTGTACTTCTGGGCATCGCGTGCCTCTTTTTGCTGGTAGACACTCCCTTGAAGGCTCGGTGGTTATCGGATCGCGAAAAAACCTGGCTCAACAATCGCCTGTCTGAAGAGCAAAAAGCAATTGGCGCCTCCCATGGCAACACGTTGCGGGCAGCCCTGACCAATCCGAAAGTATTCACGCTCGCGGCCATTAACTTCTGCTGCATCGTGGGCTCGGTCGGTATCGGTATCTGGCTCCCGCAAATCATCAAAAGCCTGGGCATCTCCAGTGGAGCTCTGGGTTTTGTCGTCGCCCTGCCCTACGTGGTAGGCGCAATCGCTGGCAGCTGCAAGGCCGTCGGACACCGCGTTGTCATTCACCAACGGGACGTGCGCGGTGTTGATGAGCAACGCACCGGGTTTCGTCCGTGCAATCTCGGCAATAACGATCAGATAACGGGTATGCGGCGTCAGCAGGCATCGCCGGCGCGCACCGCGCAATGCCGTATGCCAAAAGGCAGCCAAGCCCGCAACAGCCCACCACCAGGCACATCGGCCATGGCGTGCCGTCCGCTATGCGGCTGACCCACAGGCTCGCCAGCCCCCCGAAGGCGAACTGCATTGAGATCCCCAGTGCGACGCTTGCCCCCGCCTGCGTCGGGAACATATTCATCAGGCTTGCCGTGCAATTGGCCCCCAGCAACCCGGTGACACCCATGTACAGCATTAGGCACAACACGATACTGGTCAGGCCGACCCACTGCGTGTATCCCGCGACCATTAACGCTAGCCCCGCTCCACCCGCCACAACTGCGCCAAACCCCAGCATACGTGGTGGCCCCAGGCGATTGACCCAGTGGGCATTGATAAAGCTCACCATGATGATGCCTAAAATATTTAGGCCAAACAGCGCACTGAACGTGCGCGGCGACACACCGAAGTACTCCACGTACACAAAGGGCGAAGCGGTGATAAAGGCGAACACACCGCCAAACGTCAGTGACATACATAGGATCAATGCCACTGCCCGGGGTTGACGGAGAATACTCGGATAGGCCGCAAACGCCGCTTTCACAGAGGTGCTTCGAGCCTGCGGCGACAGGCTCTCTTCTAAGCCCACGCTGACCATCAGCAGGCACAGCCCACATAGTAGGAATAGCACGGCGAATATGGTGCGCCAACCATCGATCAGTACCAGCCAGGTGCCGACCATTGGTGCGACCAGCGTCGCCATCATCGTCAGCATTTGCATCCAGGACAGCACCTTCGCGGCCTGCGCCAGGCCGTACAGATCTCTGGCCACAGTCCTGGCCAGCACCATTGCACCGGCCCCGCCAAGCGCCTGGATAAAGCGCCAGGCGATGAGTTGCTCGATGTTTGCAGCAAACAGGCAACCCAGCGTCGCCAGACCGTACAGCACCAGGCTTCCCAGCAGCAACGGGCGCCGCCCATAGCGGTCCGACAGCGGACCATAAAACAACATGCCCAGGCACAAGCCAGCGAGGAAAATGCTAATCGTATATTGCACGTGAGCAGTGCTGCTCGACAGTTCAACAGCAATCCGCGGCAGGCTGGGCAGGTAGGTATCGATAGAAAAAGGCACGAAGGCCGTCAGCGAGGCCAGCAGAGCAACCAAGCGCAAAGTGGGCTTCATTCGGAGCGCGCAAGGCTTGCAAGAAAGTCTGCAACTAGCGCATTGAATACAGCACCTTGATCGTCGTGAACATAGTGACTGGCGTCGGCGACCTCCACCGTCCGCACGTGCGAGTTGCTGGCCCTCATCGCCTGCAGCGCCGTGGGGGGCAGAAAGTCCGAGCAGCTGCCGCGAATGAACAAGCTTGGGCAATCCAGCGCGCGCACCGCTGGCCACAAATCCGTCGGTTCGATACTCAGCCGTGCCTCGGCGATCCCCTGCTGATCATGGCGCCAGGCAATCACGCCGTCACACTTTTGCATCGAATATGTCAGCCTCGACGCTAGGCCCTGCTCCGATAAGCCCGGGCGTGAAGCCTTCCAGAATGCGCGGGCCGCCTCCCAACTGTCGAAGTGCAACGGCGTCTGGCCCATCTCGCGGCGAATACGCGCAGCGCCATCGCCTTGGCTTGAGGAGCCGGGGCCAATGTCCTCGATGATTAAGCCATCCAAACGACCCGGATGTTGCCGCGCATACTCGAGAGCGTTAGCCCCACCCAATGAGTGCCCCAGCAAGACAAAACGCTGCAGATCCACATGGGCGATCAGGTCCTCAAGATCCTCAACATAAGACTGCGTGTGGTAGCTCGCGGCCGGGGCCCAGTCACTCAGCCCGCGACCGCGCTGGTCGAGGGCGTAGATGCAATAACCACCCCCCAACGCCTCGACCAACGACTCCCAGGTCTGTGCATAGGCGCGCAAGCCATGCAACAGCACCAGCGGCACGCCGCTCGGGTCGCCCCAACGTAAAAAATGCAAACGCAAGCCGGCGCGATTGGTGAAAAAGCGGCTGTCTGGGGACATGATTTTGCTCCGTGAGTGCAGGGCCTGGATCGACTTAGAAACGATCGAAGCGATAAGGGCTGGGATCGATGATGGGCGCGTGCCCGCTGACAATATCCGCCGCCAGGTGACCCGCCGCCGGTGAAGTACCAAAGCCGTGCCCGGAAAAACCGGTGGCCACGGTCAGGCCGGGAATTTGCGCGACCGGGCCTATTACCGGGTTGGAATCCGGGGTCACATCGATGGTGCCTGCCCAGGCTTGAGCGATCCGGGCTTGCTCGAATACCGGCCAGGCCGCCTTGAGGTTGTTCATCGCATCATTGTTCAGCCGCGGGTTGGCGGCGGGGTCTTGCGTGCGTACACGCTCGAACGGGCTGATGCTGTCGGCCGACCAACGCCGGGGCAGCGCCAGGTCGTTGAAAAAATACTTGCCCAGCGACACGTTCAACACGCTGCGCTGCGCACGAAATTGCGGCATGTATTGCTTGGCAAGCAACAGGTGATCGAGGGTCAGGAAGGCGTCCAGCTTGCCACGCTGGGTAATGATGAAGCCGCCGTCCTTGTGTTTGCGAAACGAAAAGTCCGGCGCGCCCACGGCAATTTCAGTAGGGCCCTGCATCGGATGGGTACGCAACACCGAGCAGGTCAAGGCCAGCGTCGGCAAGGACACACCGAGGTTGCCCAAAAAACGCCGCGACCACATACCGCCGGCGAGCAATACCTGATCGCAGCGGATCTCGCCTTTTTCAGTAACCACGCCACTGACTTTGCCGGCAGACATCTGCAGCGTACGCACCGCACATTGCTCGATGATCACCACGCCCAGGGCCATGGCCGCCTTGGCAATCGCACTGCTGGCCAGGGTCGGCTCCGCACGCGCGTCGGACGGCGTGTAGATCCCGCCGGCCCAGTCGCCCTCGCCGCCCGGCACCAATTGTTCGATCTCGCGTTTGCTCAGCAATCGAGAATCAAGGGACAGATGCTCGACCGACTTGAGCCAACCTTCATGCATGGCCATTTGCGTGTCGTTGCGGGCGACAAACATGATGCCTTCTTGCCGATAGCCCACATCCGCGCCCACCCGCTCGGGCATTTGCGCCCACAAGCGGTCTGCGGCCAGGGCCAGCGGTATATCGTGCGCGTGCCGGCTGGTCTTGCGCACCCAGCCCAGGTTTCGCGAGGACTGCTCGCCGGCAATACGGCCTTTTTCCAGCACCACCACCGGAATATTGCGTTCGGCCAGCGTCAGTGCAGCCGTCAAGCCGATGATGCCGCCGCCGATAATGACGACGCAGGTCGCAGTGGGAAACACGGTGGACGTATCCACGGGCGCAATCGTCGGGGCCATGATCAAGACTCGATAAGCAATTAAGGTCAGCCGCGCACGCGCACAGCCACGTAACGGGTTACTGCGACAGGCGAATGACGTCGACTTGCGCCTTGGAAGCGTTGCGATAAGCCGTCACTTCCAATTCCACCTTGTAGACCGTCGAGCCCAGCGGCGGGCACGTAACGGTGCTGGCCGGATCGACGCCGCGAAACTTCTCGCCGATCAAGGCCATCACCGCCGGCACATCCTTGGGGTCTTGGATGAACACGCGCGAGCACACCACATCGGCCAGGCTGGCATCGACGGCGGCCAGCGCGGTTTCGATGTTGGCGAAGACCTGGTGCGCCTGCTCGAGGACGTCTTCCGGGATCAATTTGGTTTGAGGGTTACGGCCGGCGGTGTTGGAAACATAGATCCAGTTGTCCACCACCACCAGGCGCGAATAGCTGGCTTGGTCTTCAAACGGGGAACCGGTCTTGAGCTTGATGATTTTTGTCATGTCGAAGGTCTCTTCAGTTGTATAGGAAATGGCTCAGCGCAGCTCCGGGGTTTCCCACAGATTCAGTTTCACGCCGATGCCTCTTTCGATTGCATTGCGGTACACCACGGTGCCCCAGGCCACGTCTTCCACGGGCATGCCGCCGACCGACATGATGATGATTTCTTCATCGTTCCTGCGCCCTGGGGCATCGCCGGCAATGATCTTGCCGATGTCTTCAAGCTGTTCGGGTTGCATCGTGCCTTCGGCGATCATGTCCATGAAACGCACCCCGATCACCGGCACGCAGTGGTGGGCAGGCTTGGGCAATTCTTCGAACCAGGCTTCGTAGAGGCCGGTGTTGTCCAGCACCTTGCGCACGTCGGCACGCTCCATCCCTTCATCCAGGGAGCAGGATGCCGGCATCGCCATGAAGGCCCCCGGTTTGACCCACTCGCGTTTAACGATTGGGTAGATTGAGGGGTCGCCCGTCTTACCGGAGCTACAATAAGTAACAAGGTCGGAATCACGGACCACTTCTTCGAGGCTATCGACCACTTTAATCGTGGTTACCTGGGGGTAGGTTTCCTTCACCCAGGCGATAAAATCGTTCAGGCTTTTCTCGCCTCGGCCCTTGATCTTTAACGTATCGATTTGCGGGCAAACGGCGATGAATGCGGCGAGCGTGGTCTTGCCCATCACACCCGGGCCGAGCAGACCGACCACCGTTGAATCCTTGCGGGCCAGGTGCCGCGCGCCCACGCCGGGGATCGCGCCGGTGCGATAGGCCGACAGCAGGTTGGCGGACATATGCGCCAGCGGCGCGCCGGTGTCGGGGTCGTTGAGGGTGAACATCAGAATCGAGCGGGGCAGGCCTTTTTCGCGGTTGGCAATATTGGAGCCGTACCATTTGACGCCCGCAGTGCAGAAATTGCCGCCCAGGTAGGCCGGCATCGCCATCATGCGCCGGTCAGCGGTGGGCTTGGGCATGTTCGGGAACGGCGAATCCTTCGGGAATATCACAATGGCGCCGTGGGAATCATTGTTCGGCCCGGCCATGCGATAGTCGCCGCTATACAGCAGGCCGAACATCTCTTCCATGGTGTTCACACAGGCGAGCATGTCGGTCACGCCAGCGCGGATCATGTCCTGCTCGGACAGGTAGATGAAGTCTATTTTTTTAGTAATGGACATAATTATTCTCGGACTGGAGGTAATATCGCTGCGGTAGGCGCTGCTCCCACGCTATCGACCTTGAGTATCAGCGGGCGAATTTCGGCGGTATTGTAAATTTCGGACATCACGGTGCATTCCGCGCGCACGTACTGGCGCGATAAATGCGTGATTATTCCCGGATGTCTCCACTTGAAGGTGCTATGATGGTCAACCTGTGCGCGCCGACGCTGCGGCACCACACCGCGTACGAACAACCCTGGTTCGTGCTCAACTCATCGCGGTATTCGGTAGTGCCTTCCGATCACCCGGCGATTTCGCATTTCTATGCCTTTGACGTTGCCGACTCGGCCGACCTGCTGGCGGTCCCGGATGGCTGTGTGGACATCGTGTTCGACTGTGATGCCACGCGCCCCACCGTGAGGATTTGTGGCACGCCGTTGGAGGCGCAGCGGGTCCAGTTGCTGCAGGGTCATCATTACTTCGGCGTGCGCTTTTCGCCGGGGGTGATTCCGGGTTTCATCAACGTCTTGGCCGAGGACCTGACCGAACAGGAATGGGACCTGCTGGAAGTGTCTGCATTTGCCCAGCGCATTTTCGAGAGCATCGTCCAGGCCCCGCAGTTGCAGGAGCAAATGAAGCTGTTCAACGACTACCTGATCCCGCGCTTGATGGGCAGGACCTCAAAGCTGACGGCCATGGTCATTCAACAGGCGCTCGCCCACCGCGGCGACCTGCGCATCCAACAGCTTGAACACCTCAGTGGCTACACCAGCCGTAGCATTCATCGCCAGTTCAGCCAGGACACTGGCCTGTCACCCAAGACCTTCTGCCGGATCATCCGCTGCCAGGCGGCTCTGGAAACCCTGAATACCCAGCACGATGTATCGTTTTCGGAACTCGCCCTGGACCTGGGCTTTTCCGATCAGTCGCACTTCCTGCGCGACTTCAAGAAACTGGTCAGTACAACGCCCTGCGAATACCAACGCACAATGCTGCGAAACGCCTATAACGAGCGCATCAGCTTCGCCTGAAACCCCGCCCTCCCTTCCCTCGCCGGGAAATTAAGTTTCGGTCTCCATCATTTCTCCATAAACCCTACGCTGAACGTGCATGCTGATGAGGCATCATCCAATCCGTTGCTGAAAAACTGCGCACCGTTGCAGCATTGAGCCACGGCATAGCACATCGACCGAGCAGACCATGACTGAATCATCCCTTGCATCGAGCGCCAACCAGGCGCTGATCCTGATCGCCGAAGACGAGCCGGAGATTGCCGATATCCTCGCGGCCTATCTCAAGCGCGCCGGCTTTAAAACCGTGCATGCGCAGGACGGGCGGCGCGCGCTTGAGCTGCATCAGGCGCTCAAGCCCGATCTGGTGCTGCTCGATGTGCTGATGCCGAAGCTGGACGGCTGGATGGTGCTGGCGGAAGTTCGTCATCGCGGCAACACGCCGGTGATCATGCTGACGGCCCAGGATCAGGACATGGACAAGCTCATGGGGCTGCGCATAGGCGCCGATGACTACATCGTCAAACCCTTCAACCCGGCGGAGGTCATCGCCAGGGTCCAGGCAGTACTGCGCCGATGCGCCGATCAGGGACATGGCAGCGGCCACAGTGTGCTGCGCGTCGGCCCATTCGAGATCGACATCGACAACCATGAGGTAAGCGTGCGCATCGGCACGCAAAAACAGCCGTTGCAACTGACGGTGACCGAATTCAGGTTGCTCGCGCAGTTGGCAAAGTCGCCGCGTCGAGTGTTCAGCCGCGCCGAACTGCTGGTGCTCTGCTCACCTGAGAGCGACAGCCTGGAGCGTACGGTCGACAGCCATATCAGCAAATTGCGCCGCAAGATCGAAGACCTCGGCATGCGCGGCGTGCCGGCCAGCATCCGGGGCGTCGGCTACCGGTTCGGGAGCCAGGCATGAACGTCAGCAACAGCATGAGCCGGCAGATCATCTTGTCGATGACCGCCGTGGTGCTGTGTGTAATCGCACTCGCGGTCGTCGGCACCTATGTGTTCTATGCATTGCTTTGGACCCTGTCGCCCCCGACGCAGCTGGAGCTGGAGGCGGATGAATGGTTGCCCAGTGGCGTAGAATGGGCCTGGATGAGCTTGATTACCTGCGTCAGCCTGGGCGTCGGCGTGGCGGTGGCCGTCAAATTGTCCCGACGCATTCTCATGCCGCTGAACTCGGTGGCGGCCAGTCTGCGCAGCCTGGCCGACGGCGACCTGGATGCACGGGCAGTGGCGCCAGACGTTTCTCCGGGCGAAGCTGCCCGCCTGGTGAATGACTTCAATAGCATGGCGAACCGATTGAAACGCATGGCCGAAGAACAAGCCTTCTGGAACGCCGCGATTGCCCATGAACTGCGCACCCCGCTGACCATCCTGCGCGGCCGTCTGCAAGGCCTGGCCGAGGGTGTATTCAAGCCTGACACTTCGCAGTTCTATAGTCTCCTCAGCCAGGTCGAAGGGTTGACGCGCCTGGTTGAAGATCTGCGCGTGGTGGGCATGGGGGATAACGGCTACCTGAAGCTGGAAATCAAGCATGTCGAGCTGGCCGACGCGCTGGAGGCCGAAGCGCGGTTGTTCGAACCCAGCCTGAACAGTGCCGGTTTCGTCCTGCTGCTGGACCTGCGCAAGGGCCCCGTGCACTGCGATCCCGCCCGCATCCGCCAGGCCTTGCTGGCACTGCTGGACAACATCCGCCGGCATGCCACGCCGGGCAACGTCAGCGTTCAGCTCGGCAGTGACGAGCGCGGCAATTTCCTGAGGGTCGCGGATGAGGGTCCGGGTGTCGACGAGCCGTTCGCCGCCCTTATTTTCGATGCGTTTCAGCGTGGCGACAGTTCGCGTTCCCGCGCCCAGGGCGGCAGTGGCCTGGGCCTGGCCGTGGTGCGTTCGATCGCGCTGGCCCATGGCGGCGCCGTGGCCTGTCGAACACTTGTAAATGGCGGCACTTTATTTGAACTCAGTTGGCCAACGGCAACCCTTTTGAATATCGAACCCTGACAACCTTGAAGCGAAGTTTGCTCTATTAACACCCACCAAGGTGATGGCATGCGTCTCCGTATCTCTTTATTCAAAAGAGCAATTAAATATCGCCACTTTGCCTTACTGGACCTACAAGGACGTTGTATCGCATTCATGAGTTGCGAAGAAATCCCCAACAGAGGTGAATGGATGGAAGTCGAAGCAGTCAATCTCGCCTGGCTCAATCAAACGCTGCCAGGCCTTGAACGCCGGGCAGCGATCAGCCACACCGTGTAATGCCTGGCACCCTTGTTTAACGTTCCAACGTGGATAACTGTTATGCCGACACTGCATTCAGCGCGGATGCCTATCGCCCTTAAACAACTGGAAGCGTCACTGACGCTCTACACATTCAAACTCAAAAAGGTGCAGCGCTTCTGTATTCCCCTGCAAAAGTACGCGCCTTCTTGTGTCTTGGCCCTGTGGCTGTTGGGCGTATGTGCATCGCTGATAACCCAATCCTATTATCACTGGCTGCTGACAGCGCCGACCATCTGCATCCTGATCACCCTGGAAATCATCATCGAAGAAGTCCAGATCGATCTGTTGTTGATGACCGACGAAGCGCGTCATCGGCTCGGCATCTCCCGCGACTTTCATCAACGCGCAACGCGCGACACAGGTGCACCATGGCATCCGTAACACCGCCGATTCTGCTCGAAGAAAGTAAAAAACTGGGACAGCAATCTGCCAGCCAGACCCTCAAGGCCATCGCCAGGGCCTATCCCGGTAAATTGTTCGGCACCTTATCGTTGGTCGCACTGGAAAATGCGCTGCTGCTGGCCTACCCGCTGTTCGCCGGGTTTGCCGTGGACTCGATCATCCGCGGCGATGCCGCCAGTGCATTGTGGTATGCCGCCGTGGTATTGGGCTTCTGGGTGGTTGGCGCGGCGCGGCGGGCGCTGGATACGCGCACCTTTACGCGCATCTACGCCGACCTTGCGGTACCGGTAATTCTCAACCAGCGCCTGCAACGCCACAGCACCTCCAAGGCGGCGGCGCGGGTGGTGCTGGCGCGCGACTTCGTCGACTTTTTTGAAAAGCACGTGCCGACAATCGCCACCGCGCTGGTGTCGATCGTCGGGGCGGCGGGCATGCTGTTGGTGATCGAGCCCTGGGTCGGCCTGGCCTGTCTGCTGGCGTTGCTGCTATGCGTCACGCTCATGCCGGGCTTCGCGCGGCGCAACCAACGCTTGCATGAGCGCTTGAACAATCGGCTGGAAAAGGAAATCGGCCTGGTGGAAACGGTCGGGGCGCATACCTTGCACCGCCACTATCAGGTGCTGTCGCGGCTGCGCATCGGGCTATCGGACCGTGAAGCAGTGGCGTTCCTGTCCATTGGCATTCTGGCGGCGCTGCTGTTCGTGGTCGCGATCACCCAACTGGCCTTGGCGCCAGCGGTGAAAGCCGGGCATATCTACGCGGTGATGACCTACCTGTGGACCTTCGTCAGTTGCCTGGATGAAGCGCCTTCGATGATCGACCAACTGGCGCGGCTCAAGGACATCGGCAAGCGGGTGGACCCAGGCCTGGCGGATTCAGCGCGGTGACCTGCGCGTTTCCGACGGCGATTCGCCGAACAGCTCGCGGTAATGCGTGGCGAAATGGCTCAGGTGAAAAAAACCCATGGCCACGGCGATTTCACCGACGTTTTTCTTGCTCGGGCAGGTTGCGATCAGGCGTCGCCTGACCGCGTTGAGACGCAAATTGCGCAAGTACTCTACTGGCCGCATACCGGTCACTGCCTGAAAACTGTTCTGCA
Source organism: Pseudomonas sp. R4-35-07 (assembly GCF_003852235.1). Classification (NCBI taxonomy): domain Bacteria; kingdom Pseudomonadati; phylum Pseudomonadota; class Gammaproteobacteria; order Pseudomonadales; family Pseudomonadaceae; genus Pseudomonas; species Pseudomonas sp. R4-35-07. The sequence goes on along the minus strand of NZ_CP027732.1, from coordinate 2,212,977 downwards.
GGGTTCTGCGACTGACGCGCAACTGCTCGCAAAGGTCCAGGATGCTCAGCGGGGTATCGCCACTAGCAATGATCAATTCCTGGCTGCGTCTGACCAAATAGGCGCTGACCGCGAAATTGCCACGCCGGCCACGCACTTCGTCGCCTGCGTGGGTGAACAGATCGAGGAACGCACCGAGCAGCTCATCTTCCAGGATTTTTTCCGACGCCGGGCTGATGGCGTCCGCGTGTTCCAGAAAGTGACGAAACAATAGGTGAATGCGCTGACGAATGCGCAGCAGTGACGGTTCATCCACGTTAAGCGCGGGCACGCTGGTCAAACGCTTGAGCTGATCATTGGATAACTCGAAAGCCGCCAGTTTGGCGAAACGCACGGCATCGACGTTGAATGCAAAAAAATGCGTGCCTTGCGGCGCATGCAGCACGAACTCTTCGGCATCACGCAGCAGCACCACGCTTTGCGCGCTTACCCGTTGCCCCTGGACCACCGGAGGGTTGCCCAGTGACATGGCTGCGCACAAGCGGCCCTGGGGCGAACGGCCATGCTGCACCACCCGCTTGTCCAGCACCTCCTGGAAGATCTGGAAGCGATCACCGGTCAGTTGCCGCAGCTCACTGGTCAGGCAGCCGCGACCGAGCTGGTCATAGACCTGCTGCCAACCCTGGATCGAGCCGGCGTGCTGTTGAGAGTCATTGAAGGTTCGGACTTCAGCGAGCATATTCGTCATTCCTCGGCGGCCGGGTTCTTGCTTTTGGCCTGAAGGTGGCTCAGTCATCCGTGACATCGGTTGGCGTTACACAGGCGCAACGTCCGCCTGGAAAACCAAAGCCAGTTCCGTGCCAAGCATGTGCAGATGATAAGTGCCTGGGTGAATATCCATCGGCGCCAGTAGCGCACCGGAAAGCACCACCTGCCCGGCCTCTACGCGATGACCATCGGCCAGCAAGCGCCGCACCAGCCAGCACAGGTTGAACAGGGGGCTGTCTTCTCGGTCCTGGGTATCGCCGCTGCCCAGATACACACCCTCATGCTCCAAGTGATACGCCACGCACGCATGCCGGACAGGATCGAACGGCACAGGCTGCCCTACACAGTACAGTGCCGCGGCGGCGTTATCGGCCAGGAACGCGCCAAGCCCGAAATGCCAGCCCTGCCAGCGACAGTCGGCGATCTCGAACGCCGGCGCCACCTCGGCGATGGCCGCCAGAATCTCCTCATCCCCGTAGTCGCCCGCTACCAGCGTGCGCCCGAACACAAACGCCAGTTCGACCTCAAGCTTGGGCTGAATCAACCGCTCAAATGACACCGTGCTGCCCGGCTCGACCTCCATGACCGCCGTGAGGCCGCCATACACCGGCTCGTCGAGGCCAAAGCGCGCTTGCGCCGCGCGGCCTGCAAAGGCGACCTTCCAACCGCTCAGCCGCTCGCCGCCGGCCTGGCGCCGTGCCAGCCCCTGAAGCTGCAGACCGTAGCCTTCCAGCCGGTCCAGCGCCTCGGGCGGCAACGGTGCAATGGGCTGGGCGGTGCGCCAGGCCTCGTACAGTTGGCCGAGCAGTGCGTTGGCGCCACTCATGAAAGTTGCTCCGCCAGTTTGCGCAGTACGCCATCAAGCCGCTCCGGAGTGGTAATCGCCGCGACAAATCGGTCCGGACGCACCACCACGATGCAGTCACGCACCTTGGAGAACCATTCGCCCAGGCGGTTATCCACGTCCTCCACACTCACGGCGTCGCTGGCCGTCAACGGCTGGTTTCGGCCCACGCCGCTGCGCGACCGGTTGACCTGGATGAAACAGGTGCCCCAACGTGCCCAATAATCCGCCATCGGTTCGCTGAGGTGCTCGCGCGGATTCACGCGGTAACCCAGCACGGCATAGCTGTTGCCGAGGACTTCGTCCAGGCGCCGGCGCTGACCTTGCGCATCTTCGATATTCGGTTGGATGAACAGTTGCCCGACTAGATCATCCTCACGCAATTCGGCCCGCTCGTGATAGACCAGCCCTTTGGTGATGGTCGCCTTGGGTTTGAACTTGAACTCCAGCAAGTGCGAACGCAGGTTGTCGACGCTGTTGACTGCCTGGAACAGCCAGTCGCGCACGCCTGCCATCAGCGGGTTGGTCAAGCCAAGGACGGCGCCCATATTGTCGGCCAGGGCTACCAGTTCAGTGGCGTGACCACGGCGTTCCTGGTCGTAACTGGCCAGGATCGAGGGCGCCGCACGCCCCTGGATAATCGCCGCGAGCTTCCAGGCCACGTTGGCCACATCGCGCAGGCCGGAATTAAGGCCTTGCCCGGCCCAGGGCGGAGAAATATGCGCCGCATCACCCACCAGCGCCACACGCCCTTCGACAAAGCGCGCCGCGACGCGCGAGTGGTGGGTATAGGCACGAATGCGAATGACATTGAGGTCGTTTACGGCATCGCCGATATGCCCGTGGATCAGCTTGCGAATCGTTGCCTCTTCGCACATTTTCGCTTCGTCCTCGCCCTCCATCAGCATGAATTCCCAGCGCCGCTGCTGGTACGGCAAATAGATGCACACGAAAGGCCGCTGCGGATCGGCATGCAACGCGGTGTAGGGTGCGTCCAGCGTGTCGTTGGCTGTATCGACCACCACCCATTTGCGTGGATGGGTCAGCCCCAGCAGTTCGATACCGAGTTTTTTACGCACCGTGGAGCGACCGCCGTCGGCACCGATCACGTAGTCGGCTTGAAGCTGGTAGGTCTCGCCGTCGGCACCGCGCACCTGCAGGGTCACGCCCTGATCGTCCTGCGCAAGTTCGAGCAGTTCGTGGCCCTGGCGCAACTCGACGCTGGCGCGCTGCCCGAGATGCTCACGCAAGGTGCCTTCGAGCAGTTGCTGCATGAAAATATTGCGCATCGGCCAGCCGTAGTGGGCAGCACTTGGCTTGACCTCGGCGAAACACACGCCGCGCGCGTTGTAGTAGCGCAGCGGCACATCGCAAATCATGTCGCGTACCGCCAGTTCGGCGATACCGATGCCCTGCAACACACGCAATGCCTCATCGTCCATGCCCACGGCACGGGGATAAGGCAGGATGCCGTCGGCCAGTTCAAGGACGATGCAGTCGATACCGTACATTCCCATATAGTGCGCGGCCGTGATGCCATTGGGGCCACCGCCCACGATGACAACCTGGGTCTTCTCCTGCTTCATCGCTATTCACCGCTTTCTTGTTGTGGTTTTGATCCAATACTGCTTGATGCTGCGCCTTTATCAGTGCAGCCCGTCAATACCTTTTACATCCTCGGCCTTCAGGCCGCCCAACCGCGCATGCAAACGGCCGCGGGTGGCGAACGCCCAAATCACCACTACCTCATCAGCCGAAGGGCCGTCACCGAACGTCAGGGAGAAGCTGTCGTAATGCGAACGCACGTACAGCGCGTCTTTGTGGGCCAGCGGTACGTCGATGGTCGAACCCGGCCCGCCGCGTTTGCCGGTCGAGGGCACCCACGACTTGCCACCGCCCAGGGCGACGCGGATCGGATCGGCGGCCGGGTTGGTGAGGAACGCGTTGCCGTGCTCGTATTCTCCCGCGCTGCCCACCAGGATGGCCTTGCCATAGCTGACAATTTCATGTGCGCCGGCCAATGCCTTGATGCGCCGGCCGAACTCTTCGCCCAGCAGCGGCGACGGCTCAGTCAATTGCGAGAGGTCCTCGCTGTAGCGCCCGGCATAAGGGTTGGCGATCACGGCAGCCACGGCGTATTTGAACAGCGGCTCGCCATCGGCCAGTTGGCCACTTTCGTTGGCCAGGGTTTCTTCGATGAAGCTGTACCATTTGCGGATGTGATAGCTGGCAAAATTCGCGGTTTTCATCAGGTGAACCTCGGTTCAAATCGGGTCAAGGGGGTCAAGGGGGTCAAGCGTGATGTTGCGACTCGGCGCACGGGCGGCCTTGAAGCGGGCCTTGCCGCACGCATCGTCATGCTCTGTCTCGAGAAAGAATTCCATGCGATTGCAATCGGGGTCGTTGAAATACAGGCCGTTGCCGATTTCATGATCGGTAATTTTCACCACCTCCACCCCCTTCTTCAGCAACATGCCGTAGAGCTGGCGCAAGGTGGTCATGTCACCTTCGATTTCCAATCCGTAGTGCTGCAGGCCCAGGCCGCCCTGATGGGCGCCCGGTTCTGCACGAATCAAGGCGATGTCGTGATGTTTGGTGCCAAACGCCATCATGACCCAGCTTTCGCCCCGGGCACTTTCGTGCATGCCCAGGATGTCGGCATACCAGCGCGCCGACACATCAGGATCACTCACAAATAGCGATAAGTGAGTCCGAAGGATTTTGACTTTCATCACCGATTTCCTCAGTTTTTCTTGACGATGGATTGATGCCCGGCCTTGATCTGCGCCACGGCAGGCGTCCAGAGCACATCCGCGATCTCACTGAATTCACGCCAGTGCTTCTGCCAGCCGTCCCCGCCATTGTCAGAAGTGAACAAGTGCCCATACTTGGTGCCCGCCACGATCTGGCGCGGGTTGGCCGGGTTGAAGGCAATGGCCCAGACGCAGGAGTTGGGTTGCTGCGGCAGCGGCAATACCTCCCAACTGAGGGCGGCGTTACGGGAAATCAGGATTTTGCTGGTGGTGCCGGGAGTGCCGTCGGAAATGCTCAGGTACAGCGTGTCCTCGGTGCCCGGCGGCGCGTTCATGGCGCGTATGTAGTACAGGCCGAACGCTTCCCGGCCAACAATGCCGGTCCAGGTCAAGCCTTCATCAAGGCTGCGGTAGACCGCGTTGACGCACACCACCACGATGACTTTTTCGCCATGGTTGGGCAGCACCAGGATGTTGTGGATATCCGAGTTGAAGTCCCACAGCAGGCGGTCATCAACCCGAGTCCAGCTGTCGCCACCGTCGCGGGAATGGAACAGCCCACCCTCCTCCAGGCCGAACCACACCTGATTGCGGTCGGTGGGGTCGTAGGCGAAGGCCAGCAAACGTGGGCGACTGACGCCGTCGCAGAATTCCGGGATCTCCACCGGCGCGCGATCCCAGCTCAGGCCGCCGTCCAGGGTGCGCCACAGCACAGCGCGCGAGGGCGCACCGGTACCGACAAAGATCCGCTGGGCATCCTGCGGGTCCACCGCGACCTTCCACACCGTCTCGCCGTTGAACGGCGAATCGACGCGCTGCCAGTGCCCACCGGTGTCGTGGCTGACACACAAGCCCACGTCGGTGCCGGCATAGATTCGCTCGGGCGTGTCGGGATGCACGCTCAAGGAGCGGGTGATCGCGTCGAATTCCAGGTCTTGCCCCAGGCCCAGACGATGCCAGGTCTTGCCATCGTCGGCACTGCGAATCACCGCCTGCCCGACGGTGGCGACTAAAAGGGTTCCGTTACTCATCTCTGATACTCCTCAGATATAGATGCCACGGGTCAAACCACCGTCGATGCCGATGGACTCACCGGTTACCGCGCCAGCCTTCGGCGACGCCAGGAAGCCGATCAGCCAGCCCATTTCGATCGGTGCCAGGGTGCGGCGAATCGGCGTCGCGTCGATGTAGGCCTGTTCAACCTGTTCCGCGGTCTTGCCTTGCTTGACCGCTTCGCGCTCGTACAGCTCCTGGATATGCGGGGTATCCACCACGCCGGGGTGAATCAGGTTGACCGTGATGCCCGACGGACCGAGCTGGTCGGACAGGGTTTTGGTCATGTGGGCAATCGCCAGGTTGCGCATGCCCGAGAGCACTTTGCTGCTGCGCCCGGTGAGCCCGCCGATGTTGATGATGCGACCGAAGCCGGCAGCCTTCATGTGCGGGGTCACGGCCTTGGCGCAACGGAAGTAGCCGATCACCTTGGTGTTGAGGTCCGACAGCAACTCCTCGTCGCCGGCGTGCTCGATGTCATTGCGTACCACACCAGACGGCGCGGCAGCACCGTTGACGAGGATGTCGATGCGGCCGAAATGCTTGTACGCCGCATCGACCATCTCCGACACGGCCTTCATGTCATTGGTGTCACAGAACAGCGGCAGCACTTCATTACCGGTCTGTGCCGTGATCTCTTCGGCAGCCAGTTGCAGGAACGCCATGCGCCGCGCGCAGATCACCACCTTGCAACCTTCCTCGGACAGAAAACGTGCGACTTCCTTGCCGATGCCCATGCCGCCGCCGGTCACAATTGCCACACGGCCTTTCAATTCCAGATCCATTGCCATTTCCTCTTGTGATTGTTCGATTCAGGCGAGATCGACGAAGACGCTTTTGGTCTCGGTGTAGGCGTCGATCACGTTCTTGCCCATTTCCCGGCCCCAGCCGGATTGCTTGTAGCCGCCGAACGGCGAGGCCGGATCGACCACGTTCCAACAATTGATCCATACCGAGCCGGCCTTGAGCTGCGCGGCCACGCGGTGCGCCGAGCGCAGGTCGCGGGTCCACAGGCCGGCGGCAAGGCCATAGGGCGAGTCGTTGGCGCGCAGCACCAGTTCGTCGATTTCGGTCCAGGCCATCACGGTCAGCACCGGGCCGAAGATTTCTTCGCGGGCCACGCAGGCGCGCTCGGCGCGGTCCAAAAACACGCTCGGAGCAATGAAGTGACCACGCTCCAGGTGTTCGGGACGGCCGCCGCCGCAGATCAGTTCGGCGCCCTCTTCCTGGCCCCGCTGGAGGTAACCCTTGACGGTGTTCAATTGCCGCGCGGACACCAGCGGGCCCATGCTGCTGGCCGGGTCCAGGCCATCGCCGAGTACGTGGGCGGCGGCATGACGCTGCAGTTCTTCGAGCACCTGATCAAGCACACTGGCATGCACATACAGGCGTGAACCGGCCGTGCACACCTGGCCCTGGTTGTAGAAAATCCCATCGGCGGCGCCCTTGGCGGCGCGCACGATGTCGGCGTCGGGCAAGATGATGTTCGGCGATTTGCCGCCCAGCTCCAGGGACACCTTTTTCATGTTGCCGGTGGCGGCCTGGGCGATCAGCCGACCGACCTGGGTCGAGCCGGTGAAGGCGATCTTGTCGACGTCCGGGTGCTGCGCCAGTGGCGCGCCGGTGTCGACGCCCAGGCCGGTGATCAGGTTGACCACGCCCGCCGGGAAGCCTGCCGCTTCAATCAGTTGCACCAGACGAATCGCCACCAGCGGCGTCTGCTCGGCGGGCTTGAGCACCGCCACGCAACCGGTGGCCAGCGCCGGACCGAGCTTCCACACGCACATGGTCAACGGGAAGTTCCACGGCACGATCAGCGCACACACGCCCACCGGCTCGCGCAGGGTGTAGTTGAGCATCGGCGCGCCGCTGGCCGGCGAGACGGGCAGCGTGCTGCCTTCGATCTTGGTGGGCCAGCCGGCGAAGTAGCGAATGATGTTCGCCGCGCTGGCCGCTTCACCGCGCGCATTGGCGATCGGCTTGCCGTTCTCCAGGGTGATCAGTTGCGCCAGCTCCTCGCGGTGCTGGTCCAACAGATCGGCGAGGCGAAACAGCAACAAACCGCGCTGCGCCGGTGACTGCAAGGCCCAGGCGCCGGTGAAGGCTGCGCGGGCAGCTGCCACGGCCGCATTCACATCGCGCTCATCGCCCTGGGCGACTTCAGTCAGGGTCTGTTCAGTGGCCGGATTTTCCACGGCAAAGCGACGACCGCCGGCGGCGTCCTGCCAGGTACCGCCGATAAACAGGCGGCCGGGCTGGTCCAGGAACGCCTGGACGGCAGGCAATAATTGGAGCAGGTTCATGGTCGACTCCTTCACAGCGCCATTTCGATCAGGCAAGGCCCGGCATTGGCGGCGGCGTTGGCCAGCGCCCGTTGCAATTCGGCGTTGGTGTGTACGGTGCAGGACGGCACGCCATACCCTTTGGCCAGGGCCTTCCAATCGATACGCGGACTGTCGAGTACGGTCAGCTTGAGCGCCTGCGGGTCGAGCTCGGTCATGCCGAAACGGCGCAGTTCGTTCTGCAGGATCGCGTAGCGGTGGTTGGCGGCAATCAGGATCACCACCGGCAATTGCTCGCGGGCGATGCTCCACAGGGTCTGAATGGTGTACTGGGCGCTGCCGTCCGATTGCAGGCAAAACACCCGGTTGCCAGGCTCGGCCAGTGCGGCGCCAAAACCCACCGGAATGCCCTGGCCGATGGCGCCACCGGTATTGGTCAATACACGGTGCCGCGCGGCACGGGCAGAAGCGGTGAAAAACGGATAGCCGCAGGTGCCGCCCTCCACCGAGACAATGCAGTCGTCCGGCAGCGCGGCGGCCAACACTTGCCCCACCGACTGCGGGCTCAAAGCCGCCTCGCCCGGCGGCAGCTGGATGTCCTGCGGCGTCGGTACATAGGCCGGCGCATCCAGCGCATCGGCCAGCGCGGTCAGCGCCCCGGCCACATCGTCGCCCACTTCGGCCAGCGACAGCAGACGCTCACGCTCAGCCAACCGTGACGGAATACCTTCGTAGCCGAAATAACTGATGGGCTCCACGACACCGGCGCACACAACCTTGTCGTATTGCTCGAGGATCTCAATTGCCACTTCCGGGAAATACGGCAAGCGATCCAGGTCGGGCAAGCCGCCGCCGCGGTAGCTCAGGCGCGGGAAAGTCTCGGCAAACATCCGCACGCCGGGCAGTTGCGCCAGGCGCCCCGCCGCTTCCAGGCCGGCCACTGACAAGCCTTGGTCACCGACGATGAAGACCAGGCGCTGGCCATCGCGCAGCGCCTGGGCCACGGCTTCGATACGGTCGCCGGCAAAGCGCCGGACCGGCGCACGTAGCGGGCTGAACTGCCCATTGTGGGTCGCCGTATTGGATTGCAGGTCCATGGGCAGGATCAAGCTGGCGATCTGGCCTTTGGCTTGCCAGGCGGCGCGCATGGCTTCCTGCAAGTCCTCGCCCACACCGGACGCGGTGCGCGAGGTGCGTACCCAACCGGAAACAGTACCGGCCAGGGCCTGGATGTCGCTGGCCAAAGGCGGGTCGTAATTGACGTGCCATGACGCGTGGTCGCCGATCACATTGACGATGGGCGTGTTGGCGCGCCGTGCGTTGTGCAGGTTGGCGATGCCGTTGGCAAAGCCCGGGCCCAGGTGCGTCAGGGTCATTGCCGGTTTGCCGGCGATACGACCGTAACCGTCCGCCGCGCCGGTGCACACCCCTTCGAACAACGACAACACCGGCTTGAGGGCGGGTGCACTGGCCATGGCGGCCACCAGCGGAATCTCGGTGGTTCCCGGGTTGGCGAAGCAGTATTCGATACCACTTGCCGCTGCCGCATTCACTATTAGTTGTGCGCCATTCATTGTCAGCCCTCTCACTTGAGCGTTTTCTTTGATGAGATTTATCACATATAAAGACACTCATAACAAGATTTAATTTAAGTTAAATCTCTTATTTTGAGATTATATGCAATTAATACGTTCTCAATATAGAGTGATGACGTGTGGGGGCGGGCTTGCTCGCGAAAGCGGCATGTCAGTCCACACAGCCGTCACTGAAGTACCGTTTTCGCGAGCAAGCCCCGCTCCACATTGGATCTGGGGCGTTTTCGCCTATAGTGCTTACCCGCACGCCTCCCCTTCTCTAGGAACGAAATGAGCAGTCTGAGTAAGTTGTTGAGTGTCCTGGACCTGTTCGGTCCACAGACGTTGAAGATCGACCCGGACACCATCGCCGAGCGCATGAGCCTGTCGCGCGCCACGGCGTATCGCTACGTCAAGGACCTGTGTGACGCCGGGCTGCTGACGCGCGTGGACGCCGGCAGTTACGGCCTGGGGCCCCGCGTGATCGAGCTGGACTGGATGATGCGCCAGTACGACCCCATCCTTCTCGCCGGGCGCGAACTGATGCATGAACTGTCGACGCAGACCGGCCTTGCGGTGTTCGCCAGCGTTTTCTATGACGGGCGCATCATCAACACCTACATCGCCGAACCGACTGACACTTACCACTTCTCCTTCGGGCGCGGGCACCCGCTGCCGTTTTTTCGCGGTGCGCAATCCAAGGTGTTAATCGCCTATCAGAAAGGTCGGCGCTTGCAACGCCTGTTCGAAGAACATATGGCCGGCGACCCGGAAAGTGCCTTTGACTGGGCAAGCTTTGCAAAGGCCACGAAGAAGATTCGCAAGGACGGCTATTGCCTGACCCACGATGAACTCAACCTGGGCCTGACCGGCATCGCGGCGCCGATCATCCAGCCGGATATGGACGAAGTGGTGGGCAGCTTATCCGCCGTCGGCAGTACTCAAAGCTTCAGGCTGCTGCGCCAGGAAACCGTGATCGAGATGGTGATGGACACCACGCGACGGATTGCCGAGAACATGCGCAATCAGCCGGGCGCCGCCGCGCCCTGAAGTTGAGGCGCGACAGCCAGGGTGGATCAGAACGGTACGGCGACGGTCACCTGGCTGTATAGGTTGGTGCCATTGCCGACAGCCTGGTTTCCGCCCGTAGTGGAGTCCTGTTTTGGCTTGTAGAGACCGATCAGCGGCGTGATGATCAAGTGTGGGTTGACGGCCCACTCGGCGTACAGGTCCAGCTCCCGCGCACTGAGATTCAGCGCATCGCTTTTGCGCAGCGTGTCGAAGTCGAAGTACAACGCACCCAGGGTCAGGTTTTCCAGCGGCGTGGCTTTGAGACCCACATGCTGGATGCGCGTGTTGCTGTTGAACGGCCCGGCATAGTTGCCGGCGACTTCGCCTTGCAGCCAGGTGCCGTAGCCGGAGCTCAGACCTGTAAACAGCGAATCCCATTTTTGTGAATAGCGGGCATAACGATAGGTAACCTTCGGTGCCCAGGCCACATCGGCAAAGGTATAACCGGCTTCGCCGTACCAGGCTTTTTCCGGTCCGCTGTCTTTGTCCTGCCAGGCGTATTCGAATGCCAGGCTGACGTTCGGCAGGCCCGCATCGCCTTCGCCGCGCACGCTATAGATATTCATACCCTTGCGCTGGCGCTGAAAATCACTCGCCCAGCGATCATTCACATCAATGCCACGCACCCAGGTCAACCCCAGGGTGCCGGGCTTGGTGGTGTAATCGAGCGTACCGGCGGCCACTTCGGTTTCAGCCTGGGCGCGGTTGTCGGACTTGAGCCACAACAGGCTGCCATGCAGGCCATCCTTGCCGCCCAAGCGCAGGAACGCGGTCTGATCGAAAGCATGGCGCGCCGCCAGGTAGTAAGCACCGCCCCGGTTCAGCTTGCCATCGGCCGGGCCCTTGCCCAGGTTCGGCCCGTCGTCGTTGATCAGGAAGCCACTGCCGAGCTTGACCACTTGGCGCCCACCGGAAATATCCACACCGTCCTGGCCCAATGCCGGGAACAGATCGCCGGAGCGCCACCCTAGGTAAGCGTCTTCGATTTTGGTGGTGCGTTCGGTGCCCAGAGTGTTGCCGGCCGGGTCGCCGTCGCCCCAAGTGGCGGAGCTGAGCAGGGCGAACGCACCATAGGCGGTGCCGTTGCCCGCCAGGGACTGGTCGCCGCTCAAGCCGTATTTGATAAAGCCTTCGCGCCAGGTTGAGCCACCCGACGTGCCGTCATAGTTCTTGCGGCTGTTGAACATACCGAATACGGCGGTCATGTCTGCGTTGAAATGGCGGCTCTCATCGCTGTACAGCTCGTAGGCCTGGGCCTGGCTGATGGCGCAGAGCGTCAGGGTACAGGCCAATGTACCGTTGAGAAATGAAGTGGAGGGATACCGCATGATCGAAGCTCCTTGAAGTGCGCCTTTAAAGGCTGTCTCAGGTAATTGGCATAACAGGGGCGCAGCCGCGCTGCGCCAGGTTCGCCGAGGCGTTACTCGCCCGCGCGCTTATTGACGAACAGCAACTGCTGGCCGGTGAACTCCAACAGACCTTCAAGGCCGAACTCGACGCCGAAGCCGGACATCTTGCTGCCGCCGAACGGCGTGTTCGGTTGGATCCGGGCGTGGCAGTTGACCCAGGCCACGCCGCTTTCCAAGCGACTGGCCAAGGCCTGGGCCTGTTCGACTTCCGGTCCCCATACCGAGCCGCCCAGGCCCATGTCACCGGCGTTGGCACGGCGCAGCACATCCTCGACGTCGCTGTAAGCGATCAGCGGCAGCACTGGTCCGAATTGCTCCTCGTCCACCAGACGCTGGCCGTCGGTCACATCCGCGACCAACGTAGGCGGATAAAAGAACCCAGGACGGTCCAGACGTGCGCCGCCGCACAACACCCGTGCGCCCTGGGCCCGTGCATCGGCGACCAAGGCTTCAACCAGTTGCAATTGATCGAGGTTCTGCACCGGCCCAAAGTTGACGCCGGGCTCCAAGCCATCACCCACCACCTGGCGTTCAGCAATTAGCGTGAGCGCATCGGCAAAGGCCTGGTACTGGGATTCGTGAATGTACAAACGCTTGAGCGCAGCGCAGGTCTGGCCCATGTTGAGGAAGGCGGCCTGAAAAATCTCCTCGGCCACCTCCTCCACCGGGGTGCTGGGCAATACGATCGCGGCGTCGTTGCCGCCCAGTTCAAGGGTCAGGCGCTTGAGATTGGTGGCCGCGCCGCGCATTACGCTCTGGCCGGTGGCGGTGGAACCGGTGAAGACAATTTTCTGGATCCCCGGGTGCGAGGTGATCGCACTGCCGAACCCCTGCTCGCCGGTCACGCAGTTGATCACACCGTTGGGCACATGCCGCGCAATGATTTCCACCAGGCGCAGGGTGCTCAGCGGCGTCAGGCTCGACGGTTTGCTGATCACGCAGTTGCCGGCGCGCAGTGCCGGCATGATGTGCCACACGGCGATCATGAACGGCCAGTTCCACGGAGTGATGGAAGCCACCACACCCAAGGGTTTGCGGTGCAGCTCAATGCGCTGGGTCGGGGTTTCTTCCACCAGTTCCACGCCAATCTGCTGTTCGGCGGCATAGCGGGTCCAGGCGGCGGCGCCCATGACTTCGGAAAATGCCAGCTCCAGCGGCTTACCTTGTTCGCGCACGATCAACCGGGCCAACTCATCGGCGCCCTGCTCGATATCCTCGGCAATCGCCAACAGACGCTCGCAGCGCTGAGCATGCGAAACATGACGCCATTCCTTGAAAGCCGCCTGGGCGGCGGCCACCGCATCGTCCAGTTGAGCCAGCGAGCCGGCCGGGCATTGGGCAAATGCGGCGCCGGTGGCCGGATTGATCACCTCGAACTGTCCGTTTTCACCGGCAACCTGAACCCCATTGATAAGCATCTTGTAGTGGTGCATGTGTCATCTTCCTTTAACGCTGGCGAGCCTTGCCGGACACCGGCAAGCGAACAGTCTATAGTGTGCAAGGTGCAGTGAGACGGTATCGCTCAATGCCTCAGAGTTTGTGGCTGCCCAGCGCCAGAAAACGCTGCGGCGATACCTTGCGCAGTCGCGCGGCGAGAAAAACCCCGCCCAGCAGCGCCGCTGGAATGACTGCGCATAAGGCGTAGGACAAGAGCTGGCTCGCGCCGGTAAGCACATCGAAATGCACCACCGCCAGCACCAGCACCATCAGCAAGGCCAGGCAGGAGAAAATCGGCAGAATACGCCCCCGCCAGATGCCGACGTTGAGTTCGGGATGCCGGTGGAAATACACACACACCGAGATCGAAGTCATCGCCATGAGCAAAATGACGCACAGCGTGGCGAGGTTGGAGAACCAGGCGAACAGTTGCAGGATCGGATCCGCATCCATGGCGGCGAAGATCAGCACCACGACTGCGGCGATCAGACTTTGCAACGCCGAACCCATATGCGGGCTTTGGTGCACACGGTGGGTGGTACCCAGCAAACTGTGCAGCAGACCGTCCCGGCCGATGGCGTAGAAATAGCGTGCCGCGGCGTTATGAAACGCCAGCAGCCCGGCGTAGATGCTGACCATGAACAGCACGCGGATAATTTGCGTCAGATAGGGGCCGACAAAGTGGTCCGACATGCCGTAGATGAAGGTGGTCGGGTCCTGCAAGGCTTGCAGCATCGGCACGATTTTATCCGATCCTACGCCCACCACCATCGACCAGACTGACAGCGCGTAGAACCCGCCGATCAGCAGCACGGAGCTGTAGGTGGCAATCGGAATGGTGCGGTGTGGGTTTTTCGCTTCTTCGCCGTAAATCGTAGTGGCCTCGAAGCCGATAAAGGCCGCGAAGCAGAACAGCAGGCCGATCGACGGAGTACCGCTGAACACGTGCCGGCTGGTGAAGGAGTCGAGATTGACACCGCTGTCGCCGCCGGTCTTGAGAATCGCGACATCCAGGGTCAGGATCGCCAGGTATTCGGCAATCACCACCACCGACAATACGCGGGCCGACAGATCGATCTTGCGATAGCCGAGGATCGCGATGCTGACCATCGCCATCAGCGAGTAGGACCACCAGGGCAACACCAAGCCGTACACGCTCTCCATGGTGCCACTGACCACACCACCGAACATGCCATAGAGGCCAACTTGCAGGATGTTATAGGCAAACATCGCCAGCACACCCGCCGCCCCTCCGGCCAGGCCACCCAAGCCACGCGAGGTAAAGGCGTAGAAACCACCGGCGTTGGTGACGTGGCGAGCCATGGTGGTGTAGCCGACCGAGAACGCCACCAGCACCAGCAAGGCGAGCAACAACAACGCCGGGGTACCGGCACCATTGCCCAGCATGATGCCAATCGGGAATCCTCCTGCGATGACGCTGAGCGGACTCGCCGCCGAAATCACGAAGAAGATGATAAAGCCGACACCCAAGGCGCCACGCTTGAGCTCCGTGGAGCTGTTGACCGGGATAGATAGACTCATGTTCTTAACCTTATTGTATGAGGCAGTCGCTGTGGTGTAGGTCCGATCAAGGCGCTATCGGTACCAGGTAGCGCTTTTGTTTTTGGGATTGCACGCTGTATTCGATGCTATGCCCCCCCACGAACAACCCGCTATCCCAAATCGGTAACATCGCCGGTGTCACATCAGACCGACAGATACCGGCCTTCAGGACCGATTTGGGATAACGGAGCCCCTCTGCATTCAGGCATGCTAGGTCCAGCCCCCTATTCTGGATGCCAGCCATGCCCTTTACTGACTCCAAGCGCCGCTGGCTGATACTGGCCATAATCTCCAGCGCATTACTGCTTATCGTCATTGACATGACGGTGCTGTATACCGCCTTGCCCACACTGACACGAGAGCTAGGGGCCACGGCGTCACAAAAGCTCTGGATCATTAATATCTACGCGCTGGTCGCCGCCGGACTGTTGTTGGGCATGGGCACCCTCGGGGACCGCCTTGGGCACAAACGCCTGTTTATCGGTGGCCTGGGCGTTTTCGGCCTGTTCTCGCTGATCGCTGCATTCTCGCCGTCGGCCAGCGTATTGATCGGCGCCCGTGGTTTCCTCGCGGTCGGCGCAGCGATGATGATGCCCGCTACGTTGGCGCTGGTGCGTTTGACGTTTACCGACCCGCGCGAGCAAGCCATGGCGTTCGGTATCTGGGCCTCAGTAGCCTCCGGGGGCGCCGCATTCGGCCCCGTAGTGGGTGGGCTTTTGCTGGAGCATTTCTGGTGGGGCTCGGTGTTTCTCATCAATGTACCGATTGTGCTGCTGGCTCTGCTGCTCGCAGCGACAGTGATTCCCGATCACCCGGGGAATGCGCAAAGACGCTGGGACTGGCTGGGTTCGCTGCAGGTCATGATCGGCTTGATCAGCGTAGCTTATGCGGTCAAGGAACTGGGTAAACGGCACCCCTCCTTCGAAGCCATGCTGATTGCGCTCGTCTTGGGCACGTTATTTCTGACGCTTTTCATTCGACGTCAGCGGCGTGCCGATCAGCCGATGCTTGATCTGACGCTGTTCCGCGCGTCAGGCTTCAGAAATGCAGTGATTTCAGCAGTGGTATCAGCCGCCGCCTTGATCGGCATGGAACTGGTATTCAGCCAGCGCCTGCAACTGGTGCTGGGCCTGTCGCCGCTGGAGGCGGCGCTGTTCATCCTGCCGCTGCCGCTGGGTTCGTTCGTCGCCGGACCGCTTGCCGGGCATTACCTGCCGCGCCTGGGAGAGCAGCGTATGCTGTTCTGGACGCTGCTGCTCTCAGCCGCTGCGATGCTCACCTATTTGCTGGCGCACAACGCCGCAGCGCCAGTGCAGATCGTCAGCCTTGCGCTGCTGGGCTTTACGATGGGCGCAGCGCTGACCGCAGCGTCCAGCACGATCATGCTCAGCGTGCCCGCCGACAAAGCCGGCATGGCCGCCTCCCTTGAGGAAGTATCCTTTGAACTGGGCGGCGCCGCGGGCGTGACGCTGGCGGGCAGCCTGTTATCGGCAATCTACACGTACTCGGCGAGCCAGACGATTGCGCCATGGCTGGCCCTGAATCCCATGATCTTCGAGAGCCTCGACGATGCGCTGGTGGTTGCCGCGACGTCTTCGCCCGAACACGTCACGATGCTGACCGAGTTAGCCCGTGCGGCGTTCGACGCAGGTTTCGTCGCCGTGCTGGCGGCCTGTGCGGCATTGTTGCTAATGGCAGCGCTGCTGGTCAGGCCACGTAAACTGTTGTCATGAATAGGTGACAGCAGCCGATGTAGTGACACATCCAATAAAAAGTCGGTGGTCCCAAACCAACCGATGATCGATCAACACGCTGTTCACCTGTGAGATAGCCAAATGCTCGACGCCCTTTCCATCCGCTTGAAAATCGTCCTCTTGTCCGGTTTGTGCCTGCTTGGCGTGATCGGCCTGATCGTCGGCATGAACCTCTATCAGGGTAACCAGAACAACCGGTTGATCAGCACCTCGAGCAGCAGGATGCTGACCGAAAGCGGCGAAACCCTGCTGCTGGCCAGGGCCGCGGAGCAGGCAACGAACCTGCAAAGAGTCTTCGGCAATAGCCTGCAGATCATCAGCGCTTTTTCCGACCAGGCGGCCAACTTACGCACCATGGCCGCCCAGCGGGGGTTGGCGGCCGCTACATTGCGTGAGGAACTTAACCTGGCGCTCAAGACGACGTTCGAACGCAATCCGCAGGTTCTAGGGCTTTGGCTGGTTTACGAACCTGATGCGCTGGATGGAAAAGACCGTGAGTTCGCCAACGACGCCGCACGCGCCTCCAACGAAGATGGACGGTTTGCCAGCGCCTGGAATCGCGGCGCAGGCGAAGCGATGAATATCCTGATCCCTGAAAGCGACTTGCAGAAAACCGAACTGAGCATCAGCGGCACGCCTTATAACAGTTGGTACACCTGCCCACGAGATACCCGAAGCACTTGCCTGATGGCCCCTTATGCCGACACCCAGGCCGGACAGGTTCAACTGATGACCACGCTGTCGATGCCCCTGATCGCCGATGGCAAGGTCGTCGGCACCCTTGGGGTCGATCTCGCGCTCGGCGCTCTGCAAGCTGCCGCCAGCGATGCTCAGCGTACGCTGTTCAACGGTTCAGGGCGCATGCTGATTGTTTCCGACAGTGGTGTACTTGCCGCTTACAGCGCGGACGCGAGTCAGATCGGAAAAAACATCAGCGTTCCTTCGGCAGAGGATGGCAAAGCAGTGCTCACCGCATTGAAACAACAAAAGCCGGTAGTGCTGGCACGTGATGACCTGATTCGCGCTGTCTACCCCGTTGCGCCAATGCCCGAAGCGGCGGCGTGGGGAGTGGCTATCGACCTGCCGAAGGGCGTCCTGCTGGCGGACTCAATGAAGCTTCAGGCCTTGCTTGACCAGACGCAAACCCGCGACATACTGGAGTCGCTGCTGGTCGCCATCGGCGCAGGGTTGTTGGGCCTGCTACTAATCTGGTTCACCGCCTCCGGTGTGACACGCCCCATCAACAGTGTCGCTCGAATGCTCAAGGCGATTGCCAGCGGCGACGGCGACCTGACCCAGCGGTTGGATTACCGCAAGAAAGATGAACTGGGCGAACTGGTGAACTGGTTCAACCGGTTTCTCGACAAACTGCAACCCACCATCGCGCAGCTCAAGCAGAGCATCACCGCAGCGCGCGGCACCGCCGACCAGTCTTCGGAAATCGCGCGCCAGACCAGCGAAGGGATGCAGGTACAATTTCGCGAGATTGATCAATTGGCAACCGCTTCCCACGAAATGAGCGCTACTGCGCACGAAGTCGCCAACAGCGCGTCAAACGCAGCCCTGGCGGCCCGGGGCGCAGACCAGGCGTCCAAAGAAGGCATAACCATCATTGAGCGAAGCACCCGTGACATCAACGCGCTGGCCAGTGATGTCAGCAAGGCCGTAACTGAAGTCGAAGCTCTGGCGATCAACAGCGAACAGATCGGCTCGGTGCTGGAAGTGATCCGTAGCATCGCCGAACAGACCAATCTGCTCGCCCTCAACGCCGCGATCGAGGCCGCACGGGCCGGGGAAAGCGGCCGGGGTTTTGCGGTGGTTGCCGACGAAGTACGCAACCTTGCCAAGCGAACTCAGGATTCGGTAGAGGAAATCCGTTTGGTGATTGAGCGTATCCAGACCAGTACGCGTGGCGTAGTGGCAACCATGCACTCAAGCCAGACTCAAGCCCAGAGCAACGCCAGCCAGATCCATCAGGCCGTGGAGGCGCTCGGTAAAATCAGCAACGCGGTTACGGTCATCAATGACATGAACCTGCAGATTGCAAGCGCGGCGGAAGAGCAGAGCGCGGTGGCCGAGGAGGTCAATCGCAACGTCTCGACCATCCGCGGCGTGACCGAGACACTGACTGAACAGGCCGCCGAGTCGGCGCAGATCAGCAGTCAGCTCAACGAACGGGCCAACCAGCAAATGAAACTGATGGACCAGTTCCGCGCCTAGAACGTAGCGGGCATCGACCGCACTGCGCGGCCAGGCGTACGCTCAGCTCCACCGCCGCGCTGGTGTTCAGGCGCGCGCGCAGACGGGGATGGCAGCGCGAGGAGTGTGGGACGGCAACTCTGCAAACAGCGTCTGGTACTCTTCGGCAAAATGGCTGAGGTGGTAGAAACCCCATTGAGCGGCGACATCACCAATCGAAAGGTGGGACGCGAGGGTACACATCAGGGTGCGGCGCACACCGTTGAGCCGGACCGAGCGCAAGTAGTTCAGCGGCGTGGTCTCGGCTACCGAGCGGAAACTGTTTTGCACGGTGCGCCGACTTACCTGCAGGCGTTGGCACAACTCGTTAACGCTGGGCACGTTGATCATTTCGGCAGTCGTCAGCCGGTGGCATTTCTCGACAATGAAGCTGCGCGTGGAACTCGGACTGCGTTGCTGCTTGTCACAGGCCGGGTCGGTAAGCAATTGCAACAACTCACCGAGCAAGGCCCGTTCCAGCCCCTGCTCGCGCACGCTGTCGAGTTCGTCATCGATCTCAGCCAGGGAAAGCATCGCGAGCAATCGAAGCCGAGCCTGGGTGAAGCGCTGGGCGGACACTCGGATCACTGGCTGGCGCAGCAACCGAGTGATCTCACTGGCCGACGCCGTCTGCGCCAGCGCCTGTTCGAACCAATCGCGTTCGAAAGTGATGGACAGCAGCTCCATGCCCATCGGCATATGGAACATGAACTCCTCGCCCCCCTGCAGAAAGAACAGGCTGCTGTCATCCACTTCGCGCCCCTGCATGCGCGTCGAACCCGGCACGCTGATCGGCACGGCGAAGCACATCTTGCCGCGCGGCGCCACACCGCGCTGCACCACCCGCTGGTTGATCTGCTCGCGGAAAACGTGGCAACGCGCAGTGGTCAGCTGCATCAGCGAACTTTCGGCCAGACCGGCGGTTAACTGGCTGTAATCCTGGTTCCACTCCTGAACGGTGGCCGCATGGGCATGGATATCACGAAAATGGCTTATGTGGTGGTTTCTCATGATGTGCGAAAAGCCTCTGCCAATTTTTGTTTTTAGTTCGCATTCCTTTGCGATATTCGCACAAAGTTCAAATCCCGCGAAATTTCTTCTCAAATCCCCTTTGTCGAAAACTGCGGACGGCCGATTCATCTATTTGCCGATTCGGGCTAACGGTCAAGGACACTCCATGAGAATGATCCACACACTGAAACCGCTACCCCAGAGAGTGCGTCATGATCGAGTCCAAACTAGAATCCCTGCACTTCGCGGATGCCCCGCGAATTATTTCCAGCACCCTGCCCGGCCCCCTGACCCGCGAGGCCCTGGCGTTGTCGGCGAGCACCGAATCAATGGCGCGTGGCGGCGGCCGCATGCCTATCGCCATGGACCGCGCGTTCGGCGCGACCTTCAAGGATCCCGACGGCAACACCTTCATCGACCTGTCTGCGGGCGTAGGCGTCAGCAGCGTCGGTCGTTGCCACCCGAAAGTCGTGCAAGCCATCCGCGAACAGTCCGAAGTGCTGATGCATGCCCTGGAAATCAACAGCACCCGCCGCACCGAACTGGCCGCCAAGATGTCCGAGATCGCGCCCGACGGCCTGCGCGGCGACTGCATCACGTTCTTCACGCAAAGCGGCAGCGATGCGCTGGAAGCTGCGATCAAGTTCGCCAAACGCATTACCGGGCGCCACCAGATCCTCGCCTTCCACGGCGGCTACCACGGCGTGTGGAACGCCTCCGGCGCCCTGACCACCGGCACAGCCTACCGCAAGGGCTACGGCCCGATGATGGGCGGCGTGATTCACGCGCCCTACCCATACGCCTACCGCTTTCCCTTCGACACCAGGCAAAAAAGTGCCGAGCAAATTGCTGGCGACTATGTGGACTACCTGCTGAACAGTCCTTACACCGCCGCCGATGACGTGGCCGCGGTGATTGTGGAACCGGTGCAGGGCGAAGGCGGCTACGTGCCGCCCTCCCCCGAGTTCCTGCAACTGTTGCGCAAGGCCTGCGACCGCGCCGGCGCGTTGC
This sequence comes from Pseudomonas sp. R4-35-07, assembly GCF_003852235.1. NCBI lineage: Bacteria > Pseudomonadati > Pseudomonadota > Gammaproteobacteria > Pseudomonadales > Pseudomonadaceae > Pseudomonas > Pseudomonas sp. R4-35-07. The sequence goes on along the minus strand of NZ_CP027732.1, from coordinate 2,192,230 downwards.
TGATCGTTGACGAAGTACAGTCCGGTGCGGGCCGCACCGGCAAGATGTGGGCGGTCGAACACTCCGGTGTGAAACCCGACATGCTGACCTTCGGCAAGGGCATTGGCAGCGACTTGCCAATGGCCGGGTTGATCATGCGTTCGGACCTCGCCGCCCAGATTCCCGACGGCTCGATGCCTAATACCTTCGCCGCCAACTCGTTGTCTGCGGCCGTGGCGTTGACCAATATCAGTATCTTGCAGGACCCGGAACTCGGTCTGCTCGATCGCGCCCACACCCTGGGGCTGGAAGCGCAGGAACGTATCCGTGGGTTCAACAGCCCGTTCGTTGGCGAAGTCCGCGGCCGCGGTTTGATGATCGGTATCGAGCTGGTGGAAGACGCCGCCACCAAGACACCGCTCGAGGGCGCCAAGATTGGCCAACTCATGGGCTACCTGATGAACCATGGCGTACTGATGATCCCTTGCGGGCGCTACAGCAACGTGATGCGTGTGATGCCCTCGCTGACGATCACACGCTCGCTGTTCTTCAAGGCATTGGACATCTTTGGTGATGCGCTGGCTTCCCTCAAGGCATGAGGCGTGTCACCTCCGAACAATCACGCATGGACATCCACATGACTCAGCACCTGAACCACTTTATCCAGGGCGCGCCCTTCGAAGCCAGCGACGGCGCGCGCATCCCCCTTATCAATCCCGTGACCGAACAGGTGTACGGCAGTTGCGCAAGCGGCACCGCCGAGGATGTGGACCGGGCCGTGACAGCGGCGCGCGCCCAGCTGGAAGGTGGCGCCTGGAGCCGGCTTGACGGCGCCCAGCGCGGCCGGCTGTTATCGAAACTCGCTGACCTGGTGGAGCGCGACAGCGAATCACTGGCCGACATGGACGCCGACGCCATCGGCCGTTCACCGCTCGAACCGCGCCGGATGGACCTGCCCAACGCTATCGCCAACCTGCGCGCCGCCGCCGGCTGGGCCAACCAGCTTGAAGGACGCACCATTCCCACCGGCGGCTACTTCGGTCGCAAGACCCTCTCGTACACCGTACGCGAGCCAGTGGGAGTCGTGGGCGCCATCGTGCCGTGGAACTCACCGCTGATGATCACCGTGTGGAAGCTCGCCGCATTGCTGTCGGCGGGCTGCACCGTGGTTATCAAACCTTCGGAAGAAACCCCGCAATCGGCCCTGCATCTGGCGGCGCTGGCGCAGGAAGCGGGATTTCCTGACGGCGTGATTAACGTAGTCACCGGTTACGGTGCCCAGGTAGGCCGCGCCTTATGCGAACACCCGCATGTGGCCAAGATCAGTTTCACCGGCAGCCCCGAGGCTGGGCGTGAGATCCAGCGCACCGCGGGTGTGCTGTTCAAGCGTGTGGCACTCGAACTGGGCGGCAAAAGCCCGCAGATCGTGTTCGACGATGCGCCTTTCGATGAGGCGCTGTTCGGCTGCACCCTGGGCCTGTTCGCCAACCAGGGGCAGATCTGTGCAGCCGGCTCGCGCATCCTGGTCCAGCGCAGCCTCGCCGAGAGATTCGCTGGTGCACTGGCCGACGCCGCGCGCGCGGTCAAGGTCGGCGATCCTCGCCAGCCTGACGTGCAGATGGGGCCGGTGGCCAAGAAAGCGCAATTTGATCGCGTCAACCGTTACATCCAGCTCGGTATCGACCAAGGCGCCTCGCTGCTGGCCGGCGGCGTATCCACCCCTAACCAGGGCTGGTTCGTACGCCCAACGATTTTCGCCAATGCCCGCAATGACATGACGATCGCCCAGGACGAGATCTTCGGCCCTGTCGGCACGGTGATCACCTTCGACAGCGAAGAAGAAGCCGTGGCACTGGCTAACGACTCCGCCTACGGCCTGGCCGCCACGGTGTGGACCACCGACCTAGCGCGCGCGCACCGCGTGGCCGCAGCGGTAAAGGTCGGCGCCATCGGCGTCAACTGCTGGAGCCCGCTGGACGCCAACCTGCCGTGGGGCGGCGTCAAGGCCAGCGGCATCGGCCGCGAAGGCGGGCTGAGCGGCGCGCTGGTCTACACCGAGGAGAAAGTGATCACCGTGCTGCTGCCTGCCTGAGAGCAGTCACTGCACTTGCCATCCTCGCGGCCATGGCCGCGGAGGGTGGCATTCAATCGTGCGTTTTCAACGCCTTGATGATCAATGAAGAGACTGCGATGAACAACCAAACACAAACGGCAATCGATCGGTATCCCGTGTCCCTGCGCATCCTGCACTGGGTGCGTGCCGTCGTCATAGCCGGGCTGCTCTGGGCCGGCTGGCACATGACCGGGCTCGATGATGAAGTCGTGAGTAAATACACGCTCTACTACCCGTGGCACAAATCGTTCGGCGTGCTGGCGTTTCTGCTGGTGTTAGTACAGATCGCCTTGCGTGTTCGCACCCCCGCCCTTCCGCAGCCACCGCAAACACTGGCGGCGCATGAGCGTTTCCTCTCACGGTTTGTACAACGCTCCATGTACGTGCTGATCGTGGCCGTCCCGTTGATGGGGTACTCGATGTCAAGCACCTACACCATGAGCGACGGGGTATTCTTTTTCGGTGTGAACCTGCCGGAGCTGCTGACAAAGAATGACGATTGGTTTGTCGTGTTCCAATGGCTACACAAGGTACTGGCCTATACCTTGCTGGTGTTGATCGTGCTGCATATCGCGGGTGCGCTCAAGCACCGACTCTTCGACCGCGACCCTCGTAACAATGTGTTGCGCCGCATGCTATGAATTAATAACCTTCTCGATGCAAGCACAGGATGCGCCACCCCCCTGTAGAGCATGTAATAACAGTTGCTACCGGTCGGTGCCCTTAGATATCGGCCGAGGTGTAGCGCATAAGACATCCTCGCTGCAACTGTTCCAACTAACTTATACTTTCAAATCGGGATATAAAAACTGCGCCGGCAATATAATCAGTCAAATGGAATGACCTCACCGAGTCAACTTGAGTGAATCCGTCGCTGCAAATCAGCTATTAGCAGGTTCGCGATGTAAGAAGGTACTACGGGAGGCCCATCCATCCAGAAATGGAGGTCTACCAGTAGATGCCTACTAACTTTTCTAATCCGCAAACCAAGCTCTTCTATAGGCCCATAGAAGCGGCTCTGCGCTGGTGTAATCTTATTCATCATGAGTCTGAAATATTGAAAGCCGCTTGGCTGCAGCCAAATAACCTGCCTCAGCTGTTTTGTCGATGGCCAAGTCTTCAGGCAGCCGTAGAAAAGATCGGTGATGCTTTACGAAATGGAGAACTGCCTTATGGTTGCCTCGGCATTTCTGTTCCTTTGGGAAGCTATGTAGAGCCCTATCAGCTTACCATCCGCCATTCAGACTTACGCCGTTGGATGGAGATTCATTATCCCGACCATAAGCCCAGTTTTTTATTCGAGTCCGGTGAGGATGCACCTGCAAAGGTGAGCCTCGGAACTTTTCTCTCGTTGAAAGCAGATCGAGATGAGTTATCGAGAGCGTTCAAAGCGCAACAGCAGCTCATTCAAGAAATCTTGGGAGAACTCCAGTCGATTGGACTTGAGAGAGATGATCTCAAAGCCTTGGCCAAAACGAATGGTCAACTCAGCGAGCGCAGCGAACTGACCTATCACAACATCATTGGGGCATTGGTCAGCCTTCTCTTGGACCATTCGCCCGCCGGAAAACCTCTTTCGGTATTCACGAATCAAGCAGCCATCGTTGATGCCATTGTCGCTCGTCACAAAGATGTGCCCGGCCTCAGCAAGCGCACGCTGGATGAAAAGTTTGCCGTGGCCAATCGTAGCCTCAAAAAAAACAACTGATCCAGTCAATTGCGTTGCAATAGGCTTGATTGCAATGCAATGACTCATCCCGCCTTGTGCGATTCAATCCATGTCACTTCCCACCACGCGCCAATCGGCGCCAGGAGTGACTAGCATGTCCAACCAATCTGTCACCTCAGTTGAAGCACCTCAACCCCAACGCCACATCATGCGACGTGATGAGGTTGAACAAAAAACCGGCTTCAAACGTGCGCACATTTACAACCTGATGAAGGAAGGCAAGTTTCCGCGGGCGAAGCGTATCGGACTGCGCGCAGTTGGCTGGGACTCACTGGAAATCGAGCACTGGATTGCAGAACGCCTTTCGCAACAGGAGTGAGGGGATGCACGTGATATCGGTGGTTTCCACTAAGGGCGGGGTAGGTAAAACGACAGTAGCGGCCAATCTCGGTGGTCTGTTGGCCGATGCTGGCTTGCGCGTTCTGCTGTTGGATCTAGATAGCCAACCCACCCTATCCAGTTATTACTCATTGAGCCAAAAAGCTCATGCAGGTGCGTACGAACTCATTGCACTCAAGCTAACAATACCTGAGCGAATAATATCTAGGACTGCAGTCGTCGGTCTCGACCTGATTTTCTCCAACGACGATCAAGGTCGACTGAGCACCTTGTTGCTGCATGCCCCTGACGGACGACTACGCCTGCACAATTTGCTCAACGAGTTGTGTCTCAATTATGACCTGCTTTTGATCGATACTCAGGGAGCACGCAGTGTACTGCTGGAGATGGCCATCCTGGCCTCCGATCTCGCCCTCTCTCCCATCACGCCAGAAATGCTCGCTGCCCGCGAAATGCGCCGTGGCACCTTGAAGCTATTGAGTGAGCTCGAGCCGTTTCGCCACCTGGGCATCGACCCGCCGCCCTTACGGCTCTTACTGAACCAGGTAAACGTCAATCGAGTGGACACCCGGATGATCATCCGAAGCCTGCGCGAGACTTTCGCAGAGGCTACCAATATCTCGGTGCTAGACACCGTAATCCCGGACCGAGTGGCCTATCTCAATGCCGCCTCCCTCGGCTTACCGGTCCACCGAATAGATACACGCCCGTCGAGTAAACGTCGACGCTCGCAGTCTGCGCTAGAAATCATGCAGGCGCTGGCCATCGAATTATTTCCGGAATGGCGCGAAGCGATCTCATCGGTAATGAGGTGTGCGGAACCTCAATAAAACAAATTGCCCAATCAGCATTTCACCCAATTACTTTTGTTTGATCGACCTTGAAGCCAACAGGGCTTGGTAAGGAGTTTTCTAATGTTGGATCAGTTTCCTATCGTTGTTCAGCCTTCCATTCGACCCAGCGACGCGGCTTGCGAGGAGTACTGCACCGTGGTTTTTCATTTGCAAGGGGGGCGCTCGGCCATGGTGTGGTTCCTCGCAGAACTCTCCCAACATTTCGAAGGTTCAGGGACTGCCGAAATCGTGAAATTCGAGGTCGGTGACCATTTGCGTAGCCGGCGTTAATCGAGGCGGTTCCGATGAAGAAGCTCAGTCAGGAGGAAATCACCGACAAGCTGCGCCAGGACCACTTCACTCAAGGTCCTGGACTGGAGCGACTGTCCGATCCAGTCATCGACACTCCCATGTTGGTCACTCTGGAACAGTTACGTCCCTACGAACACAACCCACGCTTCATACGTAACCCGCTTTATGACGATATCAAGGCATCGATCCGTGAACGCGGGCTGGATCAACCGCCACCGATTACCCGCCGGCCGGGTGAAACCTCTTTCATCATCCGCAACGGCGGTAATACGCGCTTGGCAATTCTCGGCGAGCTGTGGCAGGAAACTCGCGACGAGCGTTTCTTTCGGATCCACTGCCTGTTCCGACCTTGGAGCAATGAAATCACCGCCCTACTCGGTCATTTGGCTGAAAGCGATCTGCACGGTCAACTCACGTTCATCGAACGGGCTCTGGCGGTAGCCAAACTCAAAACCATGCTTGAGTCGGATGGCCCAGAGCTCTCACAACGGGAGCTGGCTCGACGCCTTGCCGCTGGAGGCTATCCGATTTCGCAGTCGCATATCAGCCGCATGCTGGACACCCTCGAACACTTATTACCCGCCATTCCACAAACTCTGTATGCCGGATTGGGTAAGCCTCAGATAGAGCGTCTGATCGGTCTACGTAGTCAGGCTGAACGAACCTGGAACCGTTATCCAACTGCCACAGTTGCGTTTGCAGAGTTCTGGCTGGAAACCATGGGCTACTTCGATGGTGATCCTGACTCGTTTGATCTTGAGCAGATCCAGGACGAACTGCTCGAACGCATGAGCAGCTTGCTCGGACAGTCCTACCGTATGCTGGCCCTGGAGCTGAGCGATACCCAACGGGGCGCCCGCACGCCTGGGGCTATCGTCACCACGCCTTCAGAAAGCAGTCATCCGCCAAGCGAGCATGAAGCCGCGGCAGAACCGCCCTCCTCCGATGCGGAATCAAAATCAATCGAGGCCGAGAGCAGGATAGAGCCAATTTCAGAAGAACTGCTCGCAGAACCCGAAACAAATGCTTTACCAGCGGCCAGTCCTCGATCACGCGTTCAACAGATTCGTGAGCAAATCGATCGCGAGATAGCCACCGAAACGACGTCCCCAGTCGAAACCTGCCCAATCGACGACCTTTGGATCATCAAACCACTGATGGATACCCCCGAGCAACTGCGTTTAGCCATTGCCGGACTGGCTCGTGAAATGGCGGCCTATGCCGGAGATGCCGAGTGCATCATTGATCAAAAGCTTGGCTTGGGCTTCGCGTTGGACATTGAGCGACTCGATCTTTCAGCGCCTCGCTCGACCGGCGTTCACCTAATGCTCCTGGCCCTGCTACGTGCTCAAGACGAGGTGAACTGGGAAGATCGCAAGCAAATACCTTCCGCACTGTTCGGGCAACTGTTGTTAGGGGTCTATCAACTCCCTCTACCAGATCGACCAGTCACAGACGTGGGGCTGGAGCGACTGCCTGACAATCTGCTAATCAAACTGTTTCGCCTGATCCGCTTGGCCCGGAGACTAATCGACTTAACGCTCACCTCTGAAGAAAACTTACCGAAGGAGCTGAGATGAACCTGTCCTTCAATATGCTCAATCAAGCCATGCTAACCCAGGTACTGCACGAACTACGCCTGGGCAACCTGCAACGCTGCAAGGCACTTGGACTCAGTGAGGATGACATCTTCGTGCTGCAATCCTTACCACCGACCACGTTATCGCGCCTGGCCCATGCCACAGTCCCTTGGCTTGAGGTCAAGATTGACTCGCCAGTGCTGCATCGTTTGATTGAACAAGCTGAACGCGACGAACAGAACGAACGGTTGATCAACCGAGCGCTCAAACTCGGCGCCAGCAGCACCATTATGTACCAGTGTTTTGGCTTGGCGCATTCGGAAACAGCCATGCGCCGGCGTCTACTCAAGATAGAAACCCGTAAAGGCCGCCCCCAACATTTAAGCGAAGCGCAGGAGCATGCGTTGTGGCAACGTTGGCGACAAATACGAACAGAGGACGGCACCGAGGATAAACTCGACGCCATGATGATGCTTGCCGAAGAACAGCAGATCAGCTTGACCATCGTTTGGCAGCAAATCGACCAGTACAGCAACAAAACATGAATGCTGGTCCTGCCAGTCGCTGGCAACGTGTCCTGCAGCAATGCACACAGCAGCTGCATGAGCGCTGGCCAGCACGCCCTACCACTGAACAGCCCTCCAACCAGGCTCTACAGGCTGGCTTTCTGTTTAGCGGCCAATCACACGAGGTCGTGCCACGTCGGCTGCTATTGGACAATCGGCTGACGCCATTGGAGCGAAATGCCTGGCAGGTATTTCGACTCATGCTGCAAGGCCAGGGCGTGGTCACGCCGCGCTATGAGGATTTGCAGCCTTACCTCTCGAGCGTGCCCTACGGTGCGTCAGCCTCGCGTGAAACCATTGCTCGCGTGTTGACGATGCTCAGGCTCACTCGTTGGCTCAGCTTGGTTAGCCGCGGTCGCGATCAAATCAGCGGGCGGCTACAAGGTTCTTTGTATGTTCTGCACGATGAGCCGTTAACCCCCGCCGAAGCCATGGAGCTGGATCAGGATTATCTAGAACTGGTCGGACATGCCCTCGGTCATGCGACGAAGGCGGTGCGGATTGTCGCTCAACACATTGTGGAGGAGGTCCGACAGGACACGAATATCGATCAGGGTCGGTTACCGACGCGGCTCGACAGCTGGGGCGAACAGTGGACGCAGCAAGGCTTGGATCAGCCACCCGGTGATGCACTCCACGATTCCGAACAGAGGGAAGATCACCGCGTTCGGAATCGTGCAGGCTCTCGTTCGGATTCCGAATCAGGCTTGAACCCTAACGTTTCCAGCACCGTTCGGAATCCGAACGCTGCCTGTACTGTATTAAAAGAAAGTAAATGTACAGTACCGCGCGCGACCTCTACTGTGGATAACCTGCGCTGGCCCACTGCGCTACACCTGAGTCCCAGCGAACGTCAGGCCGTCGCGGCGGCGCTGATCAAGCTTAACCCAGCGGATCAGCAGGCTGTGCTCAACGAGGCGGGGGCACGCTGTAAGGCCGGCGGTATCCGCAAGCCAGCGGCCTATCTGATGGGCCTGATCCAGCGTGCGCTGAAAGGCGACTTTCGTCCTTGGGCAAGTCAGGTCGAACCGTCACCCGTCGCAGAGCCGCCCCCATCCGCTCCCTCGCGGCCGACTCGGAAAAAGGGCGAACCCGCATCAGCCCTCGCCCAAGCGTGTCTGAATGAGCTGCGCCAACTGCGTGGACGCGGTGGAACTCAGTAGAGTTGATGCCAGTGGCATCAAATCCATAGAGCTCCAGTCTACGAAATGTCGTACCGGGCCATGGAGCTTTTAGAGGAACACCGGGACGTACTCAACTAAACGTAGACGTTATGTATTTCTCTTTCTCATCAAACCGAACAGACCGCGTTCAGCTTTTTGGCTGCCCTTGCCCCTCATCTGTCGCAACTTCCCGTCCAAGCCTATGCGAGGACAACACCATGGCCGATCACTATCAACTCAATCTGGGTTCATTGCGCAGCAGCATCACCCTGACCCTGCATACCCACCATGCAGCCCGTATCTGGCAAGGTCGAGCCGCACGCGAAGGCGTCCACTCGATCATGGGTATGGCCGGTTACATCAGTGTCACCAACCTGATCAAACAAACGGCCGCCCAGGACGATCCCTATGCTGATTGGGCCATCGTGCAGCTCGAAGAAAAATTGATGCAGGCGAAGGCCGGGATGGGAGAACTGACCCAACAGCTGGACCGAATCAGACAGGACCTGCCAACACAGATCGACATGGGGGACAACCTCAACATCCACCCTGTGACTTTGCCGTTGTATATCGGCAGCCAACTGGGTTTTCTGGCGGTTTACCTGCTAACCGACTACGACACGCTGGTACGCCATACCCTACTCGCCCATCACACCGCCTTGATCGGTCGAAGAGACATGGAAGCCTGGATCGACGACGGCGCCCATCTGCTACGCAGCCTGTTCGGTCAGGCGCAACGTTATCGACATGCCGGCGTCACACGCGATGATATGGCCGCAAATAATGCCCGCGCCCTGGCGGCCGTGGAGAAGTATGGATTGCCCCCGATGGACATCCTTGAGGGTCATCGCCGTTCTCAGTTTGCGCCGCCGATCATTCGCCGTGGTGCTGTAGCAGTGGATGACGCTGACGCTTTGGCAGAGGTAGTGGACGGTCCGTCTGCGAGCGTAGATGAGTCGGAGGCTGATGTATGAATCCCATGATCCCGATTCAGCCAATGCCCTTCGAAGCGTTGACACAGAATGCCTACCGGCAGCTCGAACACGCTGCCTCCCTAAAAGGCCTTTTAAAACCTTTTAAGGGTAAGGGGGAGTTGGAGCACCTGGCGCAGGTGGCGAGGGAAATCGAGGCGCAGTTATGTCGCCTGATGGAGGCTGTGGTGCAGCAAGCCGGGCAGCCGCCGTATTCACTACTAGATATACGATTGGTACTGCAGAAGACCGGTGCTGGCACCACATTTTTGCGTTGGCGCACCCGTGATTTTGCTCGCATGGGTGTGGCGGTTTGGGAACGTCAGATCTCCAACAAAGCATTGCCGCAGATCGTACGAGATGAATTGCACCGTTTCGAATGCGCGCGTATCGCACTAAACCTTCAGATGAGTGTGGTGCATTCGCTCTACCGCCAGGCTACGACCTGCGCGATCAACATGGCCAGTGCCGAACAGTTGCTGCGCCAGTTCACACCCGCAGTGGAGGCAACACGATGAGTACTTTTTTCGTCGGCGAAGGCAATATCGGCAGTGCGCCAGAGTTCCAGGAGTTCGCCTCAGGCAATGACGAGCCACGGCGCTTGCTAAGGCTGAATGTGTACTTCGACAACCCCATCCCACGCGAGGGCAGCTATGAAGATCGGGGCGGCTATTGGGCGCCGGTTGAGCTCTGGCACCGTGAGGCTGAACACTGGAGCACGCTGTACCAGAAAGGCATGCGCGTGTTGGTCGAAGGTCGTACGGTGCGCGATGAGTGGGAGGACAGCGAAGACAATGCGCGGGTGACCTTCAAGATCGAGGCCCGTCGAGTCGGCATCCTGCCTCACCGGGTACAAAGCGTGGTCATGCGGGAACGCTCCAGTGAACCGACGGCCGCTCAAAATGCTGAGCAGGCCAGCTCGCCGACGTCGAAACCCAAGAAACACAGAGGGCAATCACCTAAGGCCTGACGACTTCAGGCATAAAAATTGCGCCTTTGCGCGAAGTTCCAGGCCTGCCATTGCTCGCGGCTCATGAAGCCCCCCACCCAGCTACGAACGCTCCAATAAGGTAGCAGCTTCAGCTCATTCAAGGCCGCCCTCACCGACTAATATGAGGAACCTGCCATTCAGGTTTCTCATATCTCGCCCCTGCTACTTCGAACAACGCTGCTCCGAACTCAATCCGGAGTAGATATATGCGCCTCTTCCTCTGCGAGAAACCTTCCCAGGGTCGTGACATCGCCAAGGTTATCGGAGCCACTCGGCGCGGTGATGGTTGCCTGATCGGCCCCGAGACAACTGTCACATGGTGTATCGGCCACCTACTGGAGACGGCCCCGCCTGAAGCCTACGGCACTCAGTACAAGAATTGGTCGTTGGATCATCTACCGATCATTCCGGCGCAGTGGCAAGTGGAGGTCAAACCCAAGACTGCCGCGCAGTTCAAAATCATAAAACGCCTGCTCAGCGAAGCTACCACCATTGTCATCGCAACCGACGCCGACCGCGAAGGTGAGATGATTGCACGCGAGTTGCTGGAGCTCTGCCAATATCGAGGCCCTGTTCAGCGCCTCTGGCTGTCCGCACTCAATGAGGCGTCGATTCGCAAAGCGCTGACCTCGCTGAAGTCGGGTCAGGAGACCTTCCCGCTCTATCACTCGGCCCTCGCCCGCAGCCGTGCCGACTGGCTGATCGGCATGAACCTCAGTCGTTTGTTTACCCTTCTTGGTCGGCGGGCGGGTTACGACGGTGTCTTGTCGGTTGGACGTGTCCAGACACCCACGTTACGTTTGGTGGTTGATCGTGATCGTGCGATTGCCAGCTTCGTTTCAATTTCTTACTGGGAAGTGGATGTGCACCTTTCCTCAAAAGGGCAACCATTCATCGCGTCGTGGCTACCACACCACTCCGCGCGAGATGATGCTGGTCGTTGCCTGCAACAGGCGCTTGCCCGTGAGACCGTCGAAGCAATTTCGGGTACCAAGACCGCGACAGTACTCTCTCTTCGAACTGAGCATTTCCGGGAAGCGCCGCCCCTGCCCTTCGACCTGAGTACTCTGCAAGAAGCCTGCTCACGCAAACTGGGACTCGGCGCTCAGGAAACCCTGAACATCGCTCAATCCCTGTATGAAACCCATAAAGCCACTAGCTATCCGCGCAGCGATTGTCGCTATCTGCCAGAGAGTATGTTCAACGAGGTATGCACAGTATTCGATGCCCTGCGCCAAACCGATCCCGCACTAAAGTCTGCGCTCGGAAACCTAGACCAATCCTTGCACTCACGAGCGTGGAACGATGCCAAGGTCACGGCTCACCACGCCATAATCCCTACCACCGAACCGGCAAATCTTGCGCGAATGTCGGAACACGAGCGCCACGTTTACGAACTTATCCGTGGCCACTACCTTGCGCAGTTTCTTCCGCATCATGAGTTTGATCGAACCCAAGTCGAACTGGAATGTGGCGAAGAACAGCTGACCGCTGTCGGCAAACAGATACTGGTTCAGGGATGGAAAGGCATACTCTCCGACTCTCCCAAGGATAATGAGCCGACGCATAAATCCCAAGTTTTACCCGGCTTGCAGCAGGGGACTCAGTGCGCCGTGGACGATGTCGAACTCAAGTCCATGCGCACTGCCGCTCCCAACCCTCTCACCGAGGGCGATCTGATCAAAGCGATGAAAAACGTGGCCAAACTGGTCAGCGACCCACGCCTGAAACAGAAACTTCGGGACACCACCGGTATCGGTACTGAAGCTACACGCGCCGGGATTATCAAAGGGTTGATTGATCGCGGATATTTGCTCAAGAAAAAACGCACCTTAATGGCCTCCGCCGCGGCCCATACCTTAATAGAGGCGGTACCCGTTGCAGTTACGGATCCAGGTATGACCGCGATCTGGGAGCAGGCTCTGGATGAAATCGAGGCGGGACGTCTAAGCCTCGATGCGTTCGTCGCCAAGCAGGCGAGTTGGATTGCACAGTTGATCGCAAATTGCAGCTCCCTTACGTTAGCGTTGCCTGTTGAAGCCGGTCCAACCTGCCCCATATGCAACGCCTCCATGTGTAAGCGAAAAGGGAAAACAGGGCCGTTCTGGTCATGCTCAGACTATCCGGACTGCAAGGGCACAATGCCAACCAGCAAAAGCACGCGTCGTACATAACGCACTTTACTGATCACGCGAATTGCCGGTCGAAACCCATATCTGCTCCAGTTCATTAAACGCTTTCAGGTGAGCAGAATCTTCTTTGAGCCGATAGACAGCCTTGTCGCTACCCGCCAACACCAGTCGCGAACAGGACAGTCTTTGCGCACATGGCTAAACATACGTCGCAACCGTGGCAAGGAAAGAATGTCGCCGCCGGTAGTCTGAGGCGATAACCAGGGAGACTTTCAATGACTCGACGCGCTCGCTTAGCCGCTCTATTGACACTAACTGCATCAACCGCCTTTGGCGCCCCTAGCTACGATCATCTCTATGCTTTCGGTGACAGCTACTCTGACAATGGTGCGGGTCAAACCTTCACTAGCCAATTGGCCACGCAGAAGGTCAAAGATGCGCAGGAGTTACCCGGTGCGTTGTATTGGAAGGGGCGCTGGAGCAATGGCCCTACCGCCGTCGAGGACTTGGCTCTCGCCTTGAAAACCCCCTTGACTGACTACGGGATTGGCGGTGCCAAGAGCGGCAACGGCAACTACTATGCCTGGATGGAGCAATATCGCGACACTGGGATTTTCGGTCAAATCTCCGATCATCTGAAAGCCGCTAAAACACACAAAGCGGATCCAAATTCGCTCTATTTCATTTTCATCTCAGCCAACGACTTTTTTGAATGGGCCGACTTCTCGCACCCAGAGTCGATTGACGTGTTAAGCCAGAACAGTGTGGCGAAGATACAGAGGGCCGCCGAGACGCTGATTGCAGCAGGCGCCAAGCACATGATGGTCGTGGGAACTACAGATTTGAGTCATGTGCCGGCTGTGGTGCAGGGCAATCAAGTCAAGAGCGCAACAGAATACCAACAGATACTCGAACAAAAACTGCCAAACGTGCTAACAACACTGGCTAAAACCCATCATGTCAGTATTAGTTACTTTGACCACCTGGCCTTCAGCGACAAGCTTCGCGCGGCGCCCGATGTTGCGGGTTTTAAGGATCTGGATACCCCGTGCCAAGCCACCTATCCGGCCGTCAAGCCCGTGTGTAAAAATCCAGATGCCCACTACTACTGGGATGAATGGCACCCGACCCGCAAAGTCCACACTCTGGCCGCCGAGGCGATGCTTGAAACGTTAAAAGCTAGTCGCTGAGGTTTCTATCAGGTTGTAGCCAGCGATCTGGCTCAGGGGTGCGCGCGCAAATCATGGCCAAGGCAGGGATGGACAGTCAGTCTGGGGCTATCTGCCCCTCGCGCTTCTGATCTGGACGCTATCGGGTAAACTCCGCGGAAACCCTTGCGCTTAGCGTTGAGATCTAGAAGGTGTGTTCGTCGGACGATTACGCCTTGACGTCAGCCTTCCCGGTCTGCTGTAGTGCCTTCGGATGATCGCTAACAGCAACCCAAGACCGATACGCTCCGGGTAGCTCGGTCGGACTCCCGGAGTTCGGAGCCTCCTCTTCTGCGGGATCTCGTTCCCGTTTTGTGCTCGACCTGATTGTGGTGGCGGATGACCACTGTTGCCTCTACCCGGCAATAGCGGTCATCCGCTTCGGCGATCGTATTCAGTCCCGGAGCCCACCGGGGAAACAAGGGGCACCCTTTGTGCGCGGATGCGTGCCAGCATGTTCCGACCCAGGCCACGACAAGGGTCGGTTGGCGAATCATTGCGCAGTTCAACCAAGTTTTGCGAGGAGCTTGTCGACTGCGTAAGACCGTCAAAGGTGGTTTTTCTCTTCCTCGCCTGGCACACCGCCAGGCCCACTCTTCTTTTTTTTCATTTTCTTAACTCCAGTGGCTACCACCGTATTCCGGCCTTAAAAAATCGGGTTGTAGCGTCTTGACGCTCCCCGGTGACAGGCTTATACAAAGGGCGTGGTTCGCTGTCGTTGACAGCCCAGGTAGCCAAAACCTTCAAGGCTACGCCACGTTCGTGGTGGTTTACCCAAGTGCGATCAGCGTTCGGAAGCTCGCGCGGTTGCCGCTTAAGCGGTAATGAATGCCGACTACTCCATGCCTGCGGGTTACCACTGCAGACTCTCCTCTGCTGCACAGCTACTCACCCAGAAGCTTCATTCTGATGGTCATCGGCTTGCCGGTGGCGAGTCGTTCATCGCTCGCCTTCATCTTACCCACCCTGACGGGGCTCACTTCCCTGCCAGGGGCTGTGCGTCGCCGTTTTCCCTTGAAACTGGAGAACCACCATGGCCTACGCCAACCAATCCCAAGAAGCGACCTCTTACTTCAACCTGCACACCGTCGGTATCGGCTACCTCAACCGTGTTCGTGAAGTACAGGTCCGCCGCGGTCAGCCATTCATGGCCTGCGATATCGCAGCCTTGCATGGTGCCTCCGATGCAGTGGAGTACACCCGCTTTGATTGCAAAGTCGCTGGTGGCGAAGCTGACCGCTTGATTCGTCTCTATATGGACGCCGTCAAGGCCGAGAAAAAGGTCTTGCTGTCGTTCCGTATTGGTGACCTGTGGATCGACCCATTTCTCTATGAGAAAGGCGCGAAACAAGGCCAACCGGGCGCCAGTCTGAAAGGTCGTTTGCTGCTCATCGACTGGATCAAGGTCAATGGCAAGTTCGAATACAAAGCGCCCGCCAGGCAGGAAGCAACAGCACCTGCTGAGCCAGCGCCGATCAATGAACCCTCTCCAACGTCGGCTGATGCCAAAGCTGAGGATACCGACACCCCTACAGAGCCCAGGATTGAACCTGAATCTCCAACCACTCCCCCCACGGCCCGCCGTGTCGCCACACGTGCTGTTCAGTCCGCCTGAACAATCCACGCTTTTTACATCAAGGCGCTCGATCGAGCGCCTTTTCTTCAAACAGCACAGGAGAACCAATATGGAATGCTTCTGGCTTTGCGACGACTGCCTGTTCGGTGCGGCTTACGAGGACTACAGCACGTTATCGCTGTATCACTCGCCAGATGAGATCGAACAACGCATCGCCGCGATACATCGTGGGCTGGTTCGCTTAATGCCCATCAGTGCCGACTTCGATCCCGAAACCGGCTGGGGCATAAGAGCCTTTTCTCCGTTGCCTTGCGACAGTTGTGGTTCACCTATGCACGGTCAACGCCACCGATACAATCGGCTGTAAACCTGCATCACCTGCAAACGCCTGCAACTCCATACCCACCCTGGGGATACCACTCCCCTCGGGCGTGTACCCCTGATTATTCCCTTCGGAGGTAGCGCCATGAGCCCCCAACTCACACTGATTGAGACCTCGGATTTCGAGGCTGATCGCATTGTCCAAGAAAACCAGCTGATCGACGAAGCGCTGCATATTCTGGATCGTCGGTTTTTCGCCCGCGGGCCTATCCTGACGTCGCCTGACACCGTGGCGGCTTACCTAAAACTGCGTCTTGCGCAACAAGACCATGAAGTCTTTGGTGTGATTTTTTTTGACGCCCAGCACCGGGTGCTGGCGTTCGAAATCCTCTTTCACGGCAGCATTGATGGCGCCAGCGTTTACCCCCGCCAAGTCGTTAAGCGTTCCCTCGCGCATAACGCTGCAGCCGTCATTTTTGTTCACAACCATCCCTCAGGGTGCACAGAGCCCAGCCAGGCGGACCGTGTTTTGACCGCACGGTTGAAAGAGGCCTTGGCATTGATCGACGTGTGCGTACTGGATCACTTCATCGTGGGTGAAGGTCGCCCGCTCTCCCTTGCCGAATACGGCTGGATTTAACCCTCACAGGCGCCTACGGGCGCCTTGTTCATTTCAATTCTGGAGAACCCTCATGAACCAAACCCTAGCCCTGCTCCCGGCTTCAAACCCATTTGCTCGCGGTTATGACAACCTTCATATCGAACGGCTGCTACTGATCACCTACGAAAACAACTACCCTCCCTGCTTTCGCCCCCTGCACTACTCACAGGTCCATTTGCCCGACGATGAACTACAGATGTTCCTCTGCATCTTCAATGAAGATTTCGCCTTGATCAGCGAAGGTCAATTCATTCCGGATGAGTTGGAAGAACGCTGTCAGTCCACCGGACTGGTGCGCCAAGTGATCTACGCCGTAATGGGAGAAATGCTCAACGAGCGGCATCATGTCGGCGATCTGTACTCCCTGGAAGATGCCGAAGCTGTGATCCGTCGCTTGAGCTTCGAGACAGGACACTACAGTCGAATCTGGGAGATCAGTACCACACACCTCACTGAAGAAGCATTGCGTTACGTGGAGCGCCGGGCTGGCAATTTCGACTCCAGACCATCCGGTCTGCTGTTCGAACCCTTTGCCCTGAAGGACTGCAATGGCGTCGGGTGTAAGCTGATCGGCACGCCCTGGACCGACGATAACCTGGTCAAAATCGAGGGCTGTTCTTACTCATCGCTGAGGCAACAGCAACTCGATGCCGGTACACCGGCAGCCTTGGTCAACGTACTGTATCTGGCGGCATTGGCGGATGTGCGCTTGTTGATTTTCGACCCCGACGCTGCCGTCTTGGACACGCTCGCCATTTTTGATGAATAGCAACGCATTTAGCGTTAACACGACCCGCCATAAATCGACTTTCTCACTGAATCGCTCCTTCACCTCATGTCAGGTTCTGCACTGAATCTGACATGAGGTTTTTTTCATGGAGCGTTTTTTTACGCCTGTCTGCCTGCTGGGTTTTTTGAGTGCCTGCAGCGCGCAAATCCCCACCCCATTGCCGACTAATCCAAAGATCGACAGTGGTTCCAATCGGACCCAGTTATCAAGGAGCCCAGCCGAAGCAAGCCATCCGGCGGAAATCCGTTATGGTCGCTATACGCTGGTGAGCACCGAGCCCACCACGGAGCAACGTGATCTTCTCGCTCAAATCATTGATGTGAACATACCGTCCAACTTTAATCCCTCGGTACAGGAGGCGATGCACTACGCGCTGCAGCGCTCGGGTTATTCGCTCTGCCCTGCCACCGAACCAGTAAAGACACTTTTCACTCGACCTCTGCCTGCAGCCCATTACCGGCTCGGCCCGGTTCCGTTACGCAGCGCACTACAGGTATTGGCTGGCTCCGCCTGGCAACTCATGACCAATGAGGTCAGCCGTTCGGTCTGCTTCGAACAGCAGAAAGCTGATGTCGGCATCGTGCCGGCTAAACCAGACTCGTCCCATCAGACGGAGGCACGGCCATGAAAGCCTCGACGTTTCAAACCATCATTGTTGGCTTACTTTGCCTGGCGGTCTCCGGACTGAGTGGTGGTTTGTATGACCAGCATCAACGCGTGACCGAGCTGGGAAATGCGAACGCCCAACACCTACAGATCCTGCAAACCTTGCAACGTGATTCGAGCGATCTCAAAGACGCGCAGGAGAAGCTGCAGCATGCACTGAAGGACCTGAAGCAGATGGTGGATTCCGGTGAACAACAGGCCAACACACTCGGCCCTATGTTGGATCAATGGGCACAAGAGATACAGGAGCTACGCGACGGTCTGGCAGACCGAGCCACCACAGCCGACATGAACGCGCTACGCGCACGACTTGAGCACGTCGAGCAGCAACTCCTGGACCTCAAGCCACAGCCAACACTTCCTCCACCGACATCTTCCCCGGCCAAACCGAAGAAAACCTCTCGCCCCAAGTCTGTACCGCTCCCGCCGCCATTCTCAGTGTTGAGTGTCGAGTCCCGTGGTGGCGAGCGCTTTCTGGCGGTCGCGCCTCCTGATAGTCGCTCGCTCAACGATACCCGGTTGCTGCACACCGGCGAGCAGCTTGGCACATGGCGACTGAAAGTGCTGGAGCCGGAGGCGGCCATCTTCGCAGTGGCTGCTCAGCCAGACCAGACAGTGCAACTCCCTTGAGAAGCGATCATGAACAGAGCCTCACTACTCCCCATCGTCTGTCTCGCTTCGCTACTGGCCATAGGCGCTGCGATGGGCAACCCCGTCACGACACCGTCAAGGAACCAGGACACGCAGGTCGCGCCCTTGGGGCGCTCTGACTCTGAACAGGCAGCGAGTTGGGGCCTGACCGAGCAGGAATGGACACGCTTCGAACAGATCCAAGCCGGTCCACGCGGTTTCTGGAGCCCGAACCTCGATCCGTTAACCGCCCTCGGGGTTGAGTCCAAGACCGACCAAGAGCGCCAGCGATATGCCGAATTACAGGTAGCACTGGAAGCCAAGCGCGCCGAGCGTGAATTGGCCTACCAAAACGCTTACACAGCGGCCTGGGCCAAGCTGTTTCCGGGGCTGTTGCCGGTTCAGGGTATGGCATCCCCGCCCTCGTCTAGCTCACCGGTAGAGCCGCGCCGAGCTCTGTTTGTCGAAGATCACTGCTCTGCGTGCACCGCCGAAGCACAGCGTCTGCAAAGCAGTGATACGGCGTTCGATATCTACCTGGTGGGCAGCCAAGGCGAGGATGAACGCGTCCGCAGCTGGGCTCGGCAAGCGGACATTGATCCGGCCAAGGTTCAACGCCGGCAGATCACCCTGAACCATGACCGTGGTCGCTGGTTCAGCCTGGGCGCCCCAAGACCATTACCCGTCACATTTCAACAGGTGAATGGACAATGGCAAAGTCTCGATTGATTGCTATTGCGCTCCAACTGGCAGTGCACGCGGTTCGGGCTGACGAACTTCCGCCTCCGGCTTATCAACTGGCGGCGCATGATGCCGACATCCCGTCTACGGTGTTGTTCGCGATTGCCTTACAGGAGAGCGGTATTCGCGTCCGTGGTCGACTGCTGCCGTGGCCGTGGACCCTAAATATAGCCGGAACACCCTACCGTTTCGCCACTCGCCAGGCCGCATGTCACGCCTTGCTCCAGGCGCTCAAACAATATGACGCTAAACGGGTCGACGCCGGACTTGGGCAAACCAACCTGGGTTATCACGGACAACGTTTTTCCAGTCCCTGCGAAGCTCTCGAACCCTACCGCAATCTGGCTGTGACTGCCGCCCTGCTGCAAGAGCATCACGCGGTCACCGGTGATTGGGTTTCAGCCGCTGGGCGTTATCACCGCCCTAGGGGAGGTTTACCCGCAGCGCGTTACCGCGATGGATTCTCCCGGCAACTCGCACGGCTACAAGCTTCCGCTGAACAAGGCACACCACCATGAAACGAATTCCTATTACCTATTACTTCTCCCTGCTCTTGGCTGCTTTCGCCCAGTCGAAACAATCCGTTGCAGAGGACCAGTTTGGCGGCTTCAACCGTCCCCATTTTCAAGTTGCCAGGCCGCCCATGAACAACAATCTCCAGCCTGGTCGCGCCATGCATGCGGACTTATCCACGTTTGCCGATGAAACCTGGATATTACCCGTTCGCAGCGCTCACTTGAGCCCCGGCCAAATCACGTCTCGCGCCCTAAACATGCCAGGCTTACGGCCATTTTTCCTGGTGGGTGAGGATACCCACTCACTGGCTTGGTTGCGTCAACGCGCGCCTGAACTGCAGGAAATGGGCGCAGCCGGTCTAGCGGTTGAAGTAACCGATACCGAAGCTTTGTCCCGGATTCGAGCCGCCGCGCCGGGCATCACCATCCTGCCGGTCAACGGTAACGACATCGCCACCCGCTTGCAGATCGAGCACTACCCCGTCTTGATCACCGCCACCTCACTGGAACAGTGAGTCCAGGTCATGGCCGAGCATGCGATGGAGTCCAAGCTCCGACCGGCGGTGGAGTTGTACACCGTAGCGATCTGCATCGCCGCCGCGGTGTTGTGCGTGTACTCGCCCTGGGCTGTGGCCCTGTCACCCGAGATCGGGCTGGTTGCGGCGCTGGCCTATACACTATTCGGCCTGATACGCCTGCGACAAGCATGGGAGGTACTGCGCTATCGGCGCAATATTCGCAGACTGCCCCGATACGAACTGACTAGTGGGGAAATCCCGGTCAGCCGCAAGCGTCTGTTTATGGGCAGAGGATTTCGCTGGACGCGCCTGCACACCCAGCGCTTGGTCGAGGCTCAGGATCCAGCGGTCGCCCATTATGTCGACCAACCAGCCCGTTATCGCCTAGCCCGTGGACTCGAACGGTCCCTTGAGCAGGCACCGTTTCCGCTCTCGACATTGGCCCGTGTCACTGCCTGGGACAGTGCCTTCAATCCATTGCGCCCTTTACCTCCGGTAGGAGGCTCACCGCTGCTGCATGGGGTCGAGCCCGATGAAACGGAAGTCAGTCTACCTCTGGGCGAACGGGTCGGTCACACCCTGGTGCTGGGCACGACCCGCGTCGGCAAGACGCGACTCGCCGAGGTATACATCACTCAAGACATTCACCGCGTTGAACATGAGGTAGTGATTGTCTTCGACCCGAAGGGCGATGCCGACTTGCTCAAGCGCATGTACGTCGAAGCCAAACACGCCGGTCGGGAGAAAGAGTTTTATGTCTTCCATCTTGGCTGGCCAGAAATCTCCGCGCGCTACAACGCGGTGGGACGTTTCGGGCGCATCTCGGAAGTGGCGTCGCGCATCGCCGGGCAGCTCAGCGGTGAAGGCAACTCGGCGGCCTTCCGTGAGTTCGCCTGGCGTTTCGTCAACATCATAGCTCGCGCTCTGATCGAGCTGGGCCGGCGCCCGGACTACCTGCAGATCCAGCGACATGTGGTTAACATCGACGCCCTGTTCATCGAGTACGCCCAGCAGTTTTTCGCCAAGACCGACCCGAAGGCGTGGGAAGTGATCGTCCAGCTCGAAGGCAAGCTCACAGAGAAGAACATTCCCCGGCATATGATAGGACGCGAAAAGCGGGTGGTGGCCATCGAGCAATACCTGGCGGTGAAGCGTGTATTTGATCCGGTAATGGACGGACTGCGTTCGGCGGTGCGCTACGACCGCACTTACTTCGACAAAATCGTGGCCTCGCTACTGCCGCTGCTGGAGAAACTCACCACCGGCAAGACCGCTCAGTTACTGGCTCCCAACTACACCGACCTGGATGACCCGCGGCCGATCTTCGACTGGATGCAGATCATCCGAAAACGCGGCATCGTCTACGTTGGCCTGGATGCGCTGACTGATGCCGAAGTGGCCGCCGCCGTGGGCAATTCAATGTTCGCCGACTTGGTCTCGGTCGCGGGACATATCTACAAACATGGCATTGACCATGGGCTGCCTCAATCTGGCAACGCTGGTGACAAACTGCCAATCAACCTGCATGCCGATGAGTTCAACGAGTTGATGGGCGATGAGTTCATTCCGCTGATCAACAAGGGGGGCGGTGCCGGTATCCAGGTAACCGCCTACACCCAAACCCTCAGCGACATCGAAGCACGTATCGGCAACCGCGCCAAGGCCGGCCAGGTGGTCGGCAATTTCAACACCCTACAGATGCTACGGGTACGCGAAACCGCGACCGCGGAACTGCTCACCCAGCAGTTGCCCAAGGTTAATGTGCTGACCAAGACCCTGGTCTCGGGTGCGACCGACACCTCCGATCCGGGGGCCAACACGGACTTCACCTCGTCCTCACAGGACCGTGTCAGCAGCACCAGTGTGCCGCTGATCGAGCCAGCACACATCGTTAGTTTGCCCAAAGGGCAGATGTTCTCCTTCCAGGCCGGTGGCCAGCTCTGGAAAGTTCGTATGCCGTTACCGAAACCTTCTAACGACGACGCCATGCCCAAGGACCTGCAGGAGCTCACTCAGATGATGCGGGCGACTTACAACCAGCAGGCGGGTCAATGGTGGAGGGCTAGCGGTGGTGGCCCGACTACAAACTTCGATTTGGATCAGGTGGGCTAGCCCGGTCTCACCACAGGAGTCGATGCAGCAGCAAGCTATTCAGAAAGTTTCGTGACGATACCAAATGCAAAGCACAATGGAGTGAACGATGGCGACTTCCGTCCGGAACACGCCGCCACAACAGACCCAGCGCTCAGGATTGCTCATCTCGGCGATCGGCTTAGTACTGCGCACTATCAGTTTGTTAATTGCCTCATTGCTGTTCTCGATCTTGATCGAGTGGGCTGGCCTGCTTTTCTTTTGGGGGGATCAAGGCTGGAGGCACAGCCAAGGCATGCTGACTAATGAACTGGGGTGGCTTAGCGCGCACTTCAAATCTTCACTCATTCTTCAACAACCCGGGCAGATGATTGTCCAGATACTGGATATCCTCACCCAGTGGCTTTTGGTCAAAACTGGATTTGCGGACTTCGCTCATCAGGCCCGGGTGTCGAGCCAGGGACACGGGTTCTGGCACTGGACCAATCAGCTCTACGTGAGTATTGAGGATTTCGTGCTGGCCGCGGTGTACGTTACCTTCACCTTCGTAGTGCGCCTGACCATTCTGGTCTTAGCCACGCCGCTGTTCTTACTGAGCATGCTCACTGGTTTTGTTGATGGATTAATGCGCCGTGATCTGCGCAAATTTGGCGCTGGGCAAGAAAGCAGTTTTGTCTATCACCGTGCTAAGCGAGCAGTGTTACCACTGCTAATCGTGCCCTGGATTATCTACCTATTCCTACCGTTTTCGCTCAATCCCATGGCGATTTACTTGCCTTGCGCGGTGATGGTCGGAATAGCAACTGCTATCACCGCGGCAACGTTCAAAAAACACCTTTGATAGAACGTACTGCTTGAATGTAATGCACGAGGTTGCTATAGCCAGAGAGAAAGGAACCGGGCTTCGGTGCGTGGGATTGTGGCGGTAAGGATGCTTGATGGCTCCGTTTTGTCAGGCCTGTAGGTTTAGGCATTCCAAGCCATCCTCGGCGTGTGAGAAAGTCCTGCAGCGGGCTGTAATAGACCACTTTTCGGCAGTAATCGGCCAAAAGGATACTACACAAGGGCTTATCCAATGCCGGTACACATACGCCAGTCAATGCCGACCACGGCCAATTCCTATATCGACTGGATTGCCGAACAGATGGGACACACCAATAGCACATGATCCGCCAGCACTATGCACATGGATCAACGAGGACGGCCCGGACGTGGTGGGTATGCTGCAACTGGCCTTGAAGCTTTCGCCCGTCACAGCTCAACATTAAAGCTACGCAACTCAATCCCATCGGCAAAGCGCCCTACAGCCGTCAGGCTGGTCCAAATGCGCAACGCCTCACGGCGCGAGCGTACCGCCAACCAGCTACTGCCAGAGCCGCCTAGGCGGATAGCCAGCGTCCACTTTTCCTCTTGTCGGCTGACCAGCGTATCGCGCACCGCGCCGCCTCCATCAGGGCGCGCAGTGCTTCTTCCTGAATCCGTTGTTCATGATTAAGCGTGCCTCCTGACTCGATCGGTAAAGTCGCTGACCTGGGTGGGTATCAGGCAATTCAACTTACCGAAGGTCGCCAGGTGCTGGATCATTGCTTCTTGACTGCCGGGTTCACGGGCGACCATGCGCCGGCAGGTCTTGTCCAGGATCAACACGGCCAGCTCCGGGTTTTCGACCCTCGCGGCATCGAAGGCCTGTGCGATAGCGATGGCCAGTTCGCCCAGGTCCGGGTCCTGCCGCTGAAGCGCCTTTAGCGCATTCATCTGCCGCGCAGTGATGGGTAGCGACACGTCGCTCTTCCTTAGTAAGCACGCTTCGACCAAGCGCAGCGGTAATGGTAGACCAGCCTGCCGGGGCCTGGTTTACGCAGGCAAACAAAAAGGCCCGCGCACCTGGTCAAAGTGTGGGGGCCTTTTGAACATAAGCGGCGATATCAGAATACTTCGCGTTGTTAGCCGCGGGATACCGTTGCGTCCGATACGTTGAGTAATCCCGCAGGGGGCATGCGCCGACGTTCGAAAGCTTCCCAGTGTTCGCGCCTGCGCTGTTCTCCGCAGCGCATGCACACGTATACATCCGGGCTCAACCCTAGGTAGTAGCCCTTTCTGATATAGGGATGGGGGCATTGGCTTGATGGATACCCGCCATTAACTTCATACGATTCAGTCATCATATAAAAACCTAAAAAAAGCCCGCACTTAGTGCGGGCAAAACAGGAGTAATACCTTGAGACTGATTGAGCGAACAGGCTCAGTATTGAGAGCCAAAGGATGCAGAGTCAGTTTAGTTTTTATTTGTCGCTGTCGACGAACGGCGAATAACAAGCGAGACGGAATTGTACAACCCGAACTATTTTGTACAACACAAAAATTCTGAACCTTCTTTCTGATGAAGTAACAAAAAAGTTCAGGGAGAAGCGATATGAAAAATTCTTTATATATCATCGAATACGAAATCCATGACGTACCTAAATCTTTCATCGTAAGAGCGGAGGTCATGAACAATGCGGAAGCTTGGCACTGGGCAGCGTGCGATGTAGGGATAGGGATCATCCCTAGGTTTCGGAACGAAAAAATAAAACGGATCAGCAAGCCAATGGGTGAGCGGTACGGCCTTACAAACGTGAGGTGGCGTCCGTCGGGTGATATCCCGTTTATCGCCCAAGCATATGTACCGCCCCCACCAGATTTGAGCGAGAAAGCGACCCAACTACACGATGACTGATGGCGCTTAGCTATAACGCGTTCTAATTTTTTCGGTTGTCCACCATGATGTACATCCTTTTAACGCTTTGGCTAAGTGCGGTGTTCATGACCCGCACGGAGTACTTGCGTCGGCACTTTGGGCAGCGCTGTTCAGATGCGGATGGAACCATGTAGGTGACCTCGCTCTCGCCAAGTTCGAGCGGTGCATCACATTTGATGCACTTGTGATCGTCGTAGTTAGCAAACATATCGGGTCGTCCATGAATAGTCGAACATATACCATCGACCATAAACGCCATGTATTCAATGAAAACGCTGATGAAGATTCAAACAAGCGCTTACTTGCCACCCTAATGCCAGCATTCGGAGATTAGTTAGCTAGCTGTCGCGCACTTCCGTCGACAGCCTGAGGGCGGAGTTCTGGCGGGTTTGCAGGTGGCTGACGAATTGCCGGGTGATCTCGCCGAAGTTGACGTCAGTGCCGATGGGCGTCCAGGTCGCGGCGATTTTTGCGAGGGATCGCGGCCCTCCATCATCAACGGCACCCATTGTTTGATCTGAGTCGGGTCTTCGGAATACTGCATCGGCCGGAACAGCGGGCTGGCCTGCAACGCCTCGTAGCGTTTTTTCAGGAAGCGGATGTTGTCGTCGCCCCACACGAAACTCATGTGCGGCATGGAGTTGATGAACGAGCGCGGGTTGTGCAGCACGCCGGTTTTGACTTGCCAGGCCAGGAACTGCCGGGTGATCTGGAACGCTTCGTTAATTTCCACGGCCTTGGTGATGTCGATCTTGCCGTCTTTTTCCGGGGTGTAGTTCAGCTCGGCGAGCGCCGAGTGGCCGGTGCCGGCATTGTTCCAGCCGTTGGAGCTCTCCTCGGCGACCTTGTCCAGGCGCTCGACCATCTCCATTGACCAACCCGGCTCCAATTCACTGAGCCACACCGCCAGGGTCGAACTCATGATCCCGCCCCCCACCAGCATCACATCGACGCGCTTGGTTTCGGCGGCATACGCGTGCGGGATGCCCAGCGACAGGGCCAGGGCAGTCAGTGCCCCTTTGAGTGTCGGGTTGTTCATGGTTGCCTCCAAGACACGACGGTCGGTTTATTTCGGGGAGGACGTCGACTGCGCCGCATCGATGCACAGGTCGATGGCCACGGTGTCGAGTCGATCACGTTCCTGGGCTGCAAGGCTTTGCAGCGTTTTTGCGTAGACCGCGTCTGCGGCGTCCTTGAGCCGCTGCCACTCCTCCAGGCTGATGATCTCGCGCAGCACCAGCTCGTCGGCGCGGTTGATGAGGGTCCGATAAAAGTCGTCAAGCTGATCCAGGCGGTAGCTATCGTCTTCAAGCAAAAGGTGCCAGGCCCGAATCTCCATCGCTTTTTCGCTTTTTTCCATGCTCGCGCTCCTGCTGAGTAAAAAGCCCGTGCGCCTCAGTAACGCAATACAGCCGCCGCGCGGGTGTCGGTGGGCATCGAGCGCTCGGCAGGCACCACCACCACTTCGCCGCCCTGGCGGATAACGGCCAGGATCAGCTCGTCCAGCGCAGCGTCTTCCTCGGCGACCTGGGCGCCTGGCTCGCTGCCGTCAGCCTCCACCAGCAACAACGCCACCCGGCCTTCCAGCGTCGCATGCTCAATGTCCACCAGCCGCGAGGCATAAAGCCGCTGCCCTACGGCCACGCCAAATCGATCAAACGCGGTGTTCAGCGAATCCTCGTAGCGCTTGCTCATCACGGCGGTGCAGGCCTGCGCCAACTCGGTTGATGAGAGCGTGGCGGGGTCTTTACGCACGCCGTCCGCCAGCAGGAAGGGGTTGTGACTGAGCGCCCTGAACACGGCCTGGTTCTCGGGCAGCGCCACCAGCACCAACGGCAGTTTGCAGACGCGCGAACAGTGCTCGGTGATCGCTTTGTCGACGGCACGGAAGAACCGCTCGCGGTCCAGGTTCACTTCGTCCTGCTTACCGCCACCGCCCGACTCATGCATCATCGGATCGCCGCGCTCACCCGCGCCGCTGAACCCGTCGGGGTGGCCTTGCTGGTCACGGGAGGTCAGTTGATCGCCCAAGGCATCGGCCTGGGAAGTGGGCACCGCCTCCGGCAATTCGACTTGCTGCAGTGTCTGCGCGGCACCCTCGTAAACCCGCACGCTGTCCCGCGTCAGGCACAGCGCCTGGTAGCGTTCGGTCATTGGCGCCTGGCGCAGCAGCGGCCTGAGATAGGGGTGGCGGTTGACGATGGCGGTTTCTTGGACCATCCGATGCAACCCCACCACCAGAAAATACTCGGCGCCGCCAAAGATCGCGATCGAAGGCGGGCAGCTATTCCAGAATTCGGTGTCGGCCACCAGGTCATGAAACGGTGCAAGCAGCGTCTCGGCCTGCGCCTGATCAGCCAGCAGGCCTTCGAGGTCTTTGATGAGGTTCTTCAAACGAATCGGGTTTTGCGTGCGCTCGGGAAACGTCTGCTGGGCGGGCATGTAGACACTCAGGTTGGTGCGATCCGCCAGGGCCAGAAGCGTGTCCAGAGTGTCGCGGGTAAAGGTTTGAACGTGGACCATGGGGAGCCTCCTCAGTGTTTGTCCAGATCAGCCTGCCTGGCCAGGAAATCGTCTTCGAGCAGCGCGTCGATTTGCGCCGGCGATTCTTCCTGGACCGGAGGCGCCGTCAGATGCCCGGTGGATTCGACTTTGGGCGACAAGCGTCCCATCAGATGTTCCAGCGCGTGGTGGATTTTGCGCGCGGCGCCAGCGACGGCCAGCTCCAGGCTTTCCGCCTGATGCGTAACGGACAACGAGCTGTGGCCCTTGGGGCGCACTTCGATCTGGCAACGTTTGTCTTGCGGACCGGACTTCTGCGCATTCACGTCGCCCACGTGGATTTCCACGCGCGTCAGCATCGAGCTGTAGCGCTCGACCTCGTCAACCACTGTACTGCCTACCCACGCCTGAAGATCGGCACTGCCTTCAATATGATTACTGTCTACCTGTACCAGCATGGTCAATTCCTCTTCTGTCCTGAAAAGTAGGCTCGCCCAAGGGCGTCAACGGCCATGTAAGGTTCGAACCGAGGCTATTCTCACGCGTTCGTTCGGCAAACGGCGCAGGCCGATCAACGGCGTACTCCGCTCCGAGCACGCTCAGGCATCAGTGGTCCTGGACCATCGTCTGCATCTGCCAGAGCGTGCGGAAACGTCCCTGGCGGCGACGCAGTTCATCGGGTGCACCGTCCTGAACCACCTTCCCCTCTTCCAGCACCAGCACCCGGTCGAAGCTGGCGATGGTCGAGAGTCGGTGAGCCACCGCAAGTACCGTCCTGCCGCGCATCAGGTCCATCAGCGCGCACTGGATGATGGCCTCGGAATCGGAATCCAGTGCGGAGGTCGCCTCGTCGAGGATCAAGATTGGCGCGTTCTTCAGGAACGCCCGCGCCAGCCCCAGGCGCTGGCGTTGCCCGCCGGAAAGCGTCACGCCACGTTCCCCCACAAGCGTGTGATAACCATCAGGCAGCGCCTGCACGAACTCATCGCAGTAGGCTCGCCGGGCGGCATCAATAATCTGTTGCTCAGTCGCGCGCGGCTGGCCGTAGCCGATGTTTTCCAGGATGCTGCGATTGAACAGCGCCGGCTCCTGGGGTACCACGGCGATTTGCCGGCGCAGGCTGTCCTGGCTGACCGAGCGGATGTCCCGGTCGTCGATCAGGATCGCGCCGTTGTGCACATCGTCCAGACGCTGGAGCAAGCTGAGCAGCGTGGATTTTCCCGAACCCGAGGTACCGGCAATCCCGACGCTCTGGCCCGCAGGAATGTCCAAGAATAAATGGTTGAACACCTGGCGCCCGCCGGGGTATGCATAGCTGACGTCCAGCAATTTGATGCTGCCCCGGGTCGGCGCGAGTTCTTCCGGCGCATCGCTGAGTTCGTGCGGCTGCGCGATGATGCCGAGCGTTTCGGTGATGACGCCCATCTGCTGGCTGGCTTCCACCAGCGCCAGCGCCAATTCGCGCGAGCCGTGGAGGATACGAAACGTCAACGCGCTGACCATGACCACATCGCCCGCCGTAACCTGGCCCTGGCGCCACAGCAGGATCGCCCAGCCCAGCATTGACCCGGCCATGATGGACAGGCAGATATCGTGGAGCACGCGTGCCTTTTCCAGGTAGATCCAACTGCGCCGATGCGCGCCCGCCTCGACGCCTATCTCCCGCTCCAGCCTGACGCGCTCGCGCTCGCGCCCGGAGAACGCCTTGATCGTCCAGACATTGGACACCAGGTCGACAATCTCGCCCCCGACCTGCGCCGACTGCGAGGCGAAGGCGATATGCCGGTTCCTGCCACGCACGCCGACCACAGTGATCAACGCGGCCACCAGCACCACACACGCGATCAGGGCCAATGCCATTGAGCCGCGCACGGCGAACAACACCACTACGGCACCGATAAAATCCACGCACGGCGGTACGATGCGCCAGGCCAGGCCGCCGTATACCGTGTTGGCGGCGGCACCGGCCGCCGACACTCGATTAGCCAGCGAGCCGGCGAAATGCCGGTTGAAATAGCGCATCGGATGACCGGTCAGGTGATGAAAAAGGTCAACGCGCAGGTCGGCGCAACTGCCCACCACGGTATGGCAGCCGACCCAACCGCCCAACCGCCACAGCACGTTTTCCAACACGATCAACCCAATGAACAGACTGAACGCATGCCACACCTGGTCGGCCTGCGACTCTCCGGCCATGGCGTCCACCAGCAACTTCATGCCGTACTGCACCGCCACCGCGCAGCAGGCCGCGCCGATCACCAGTGACAACATCGCGCTGAAATGCAGCGGGCGCACCCTCACGTAGCGCCATAAAAACGCGCTGGCTGTCGTCGGCAAAGGCTCGTCGCGCAAGCGCTGGAAGATCATGTGCGCAGCCTCTGCGCCCGCCTTGCATCAAGCTCGCGCAAGCGTGCCTCGATACGCTCGGGCAGGGCTTTGAGCTGCAGGTGCAACGGGTGGAAAGGCGCGCGTTCGCCCTCTCCGTCGGCGTAGCCAAACACGCCGGTGGGGCAATAACGGCCATCATCCCAGCCGGGGTAATCGAGAAACGGGTACCAACAAATGCCTTGCACCGGCACCCCCCGTTCCAGCGACATCAGCACCTGGTCCACGACATAGCTCAACCAGGGCAAACGCTCCTGGTCCTCCGCCCCGGTTTCGGAGATCAGCAGCGGCCGCTGATAGCGTTGGTGCAACTCTTTGAGCATACCGGCGAGTGGGCGGTAATCCGACTCACCCAGCGCAATGCGCCCGCCGTGGAAATACCACTGATTATGCGGATAGAAATTCGCGCCGATGATATCCAGGTAATCCTCCTGCCCGCCCAGGCCCGGCCACTGGCGCCCGATCAGCATGTCCCAGGCCTCGAATTGGGCCACCCGGTAGCGTTCGGCGTTTTCAATGTCCTCGCTGCGCTGCGACTCGGAGACCACGTTGATCAGCGGGTCGCACTGCACGAAACGCGCAGCCGGCGCGCGCTCGCGAATCGCCTCGATCGCGGCGATGCTGGCGCGCACCAACTGGTGCTTGAGCTCCTGGCCGCGCCCGTGGGCATTGGGGTTGAAATAACCGACGTCGCCCCCCGCCCAGCTCCAGAACGATATCTCGTTGACCGGCGAATAGATCGGAACGCTGATACCTTCATCCGCCATCAGCCCTGCCACCGCGCCGGCAAAACGTGCGAACCGGTCGACAAACGACGGGCGCCAGACGTCCAGGTCATCCGGATACCCGTAATGGCAAAGGTCCCAGATCACTTGCACCTGGTGATCGCGCGCAGCCCTGAGCATCGGCAGGAAACTGCTCCAGTCGTAGCGACCGGAGCTGCGCTCGATCAGGTGCCAACGCAGGCCGTCACGGGCGCAACGCACATTCAGGCCCGCCAGTTGCGCGTAGTCCTTGTGTGCCCAGCGCGCGTGCCCGGTGGCGGCCAGCAAGTCCAGGCGCCGACCATCCTGGCGGCGCTGGCTGGAGCACTCATAGCCCGCCATCACGAAGCTGTTGAAGAGCGCGTGATGACCGCGCTCGCGGGGCTCCCTCTGGCTCTGCTCCGGCGGCGCGCTCATAACACATCGAGCCCGGCTGCAACGGTGGCTTCGCTGCTCGCGGCTTCAATGTCGCGGTACAACGCAAGCGCCTGGCCCACCACTTGGTCCATGTTGTAGTACTTGTAAGTACCCAGGCGCCCGAGAAACGTCACATTCGGCGTCTGCTCCGCGAGGGCCTTGTACCGCTTGTACAGCTCGACGTTTTCGGCGCGTGGAACCGGGTAATAAGGGTCGCCCTCATCGCAGGGAAACTCGCGAGTAATGCTGGTGCAGGGGTGGACCTGACCGGTCAGGTGCTTGTACTCGGTGATGCGCGTGTAGGGCACCTCCGGGTCCGGGAAGTTGACCACCGCCACCGGCTGATAGCGCTCCTGCTCGAGCGTCTGGTGCTCGAACCGCAACGAACGGTAGGGCAAGCGTCCCAACTGGAAATCAAAGTACTCGTCGATCGGGCCGCAATAGATCACGTGGTTGAACTTCACCTCATCGCGCACGTCCTTGAAGTCGGTATCCAGCAGCACGTCGATCCGGGGGTGATCGAGCATCTGCTCGAACATGCGCGTGTAGCCATCGCGGGGCATCATCTGGAAGGTGTCGGTGAAATAGCGGTCGTCTTCATTGGTGCGCGTGGGGATCCGCGAGGTCACCGACTTGTCCAGCGCGGAAGGGTCCAGGCCCCATTGCTTGCGGGTGTAGCCACGGAAGAATTTCTCGTAGAGCGTGCGCCCGATCTGATTGACCACCACGTCCTCCGACGTGCGAATCGTGGCCACCGGCTCCGCGCGCTCGGCCAAGAACACTTCGGCTTGCTCGGACGTCATCGACAAACCGTACAGTTTGTTAAGCGTGGTGAGATTGATGGGGATCGGCACCAGTTGCCCATCGACCTGCGCCAGCACACGGTGCTCATAGGGCCGCCACTCGGTAAAGCGCGACAGGTAGTCGACGATCCGCTGCGCGTTGGTGTGAAAGATGTGCGGACCGTAACGATGCACCAGTACCCCCGCCGCATCCGGGTGATCGTATGCGTTGCCGGCGATATGCGCGCGTCGGTCGATCAACAGCACGTTGCGCCCCAGCCCCTGGGCCAGCCGTTCGGCGATGACGCTGCCGGCAAACCCGGCACCGACGACCAGGTAGTCATAGACCCCGCGCCCGGGTTGGCAGGACGGTCCGGACTTGGCGGTTTCAAGGTTTATCTGAGGCATTCGATCTGCTCCTTCATAAAGCGGCACGTGTTGTCCCAAGACATCCCCTCAAGCGCCGCATCGGCACGTTTTAGGAAATCGGGCGTGCCTTTCAGGCGCAGAGCGCCTTCGATGGCGCTGACAAACGCGTCGGCAGTGTCGGCGATAAATACGGCACCGCTTTGGCCGTAGCCATTGACTACATCGCGTATCGGCGTCGAGACCACGGGGCAGCCGCCGGCTAGGTACTCGGGGGTCTTGGTTGGGCTGATGAAACGGGTGGACGCATTGAGCGCGAACGGCATCAGGGCCGCGTCCCAGCCGTTCAGGTAAGCTGGCAGCTCGGCGTATTGCCGCCCGCCCAGATAATGAATATTGGGGCGTCGCGGCAGGGTCTGCGGATCGATCTTGACCACTGGCCCAACCAATACGATCTGCCAGTCGGGACGCAACGCCGCCACATGGTCAACCAGCTCGATGTCGAAGCGCTCATCGATCACACCGAAAAAGCCTAGGCGTGGCCGCGCGACCGGCGCCTGGTCGGCAGGGTCCGCCAACGCGTTTCGTGCCTGCGCAAAATGGCCAATGTCGACGCTGCTAGGCACAGGGTGCGCATTGCCGTGCTGGTGCTGCTTGACCTCCCAGATGCTGAAACCGCCAGTGAACACCACGTCGGCCTTGTCCATGAGCAGCCGCTCCATGTGCACCAGTTGGGCCGGCGCGCCCTTGAACGCAGACAGCTCATCCATGCAGTCGAACACCGTGACCCGCGCCTGGAGGTGGTCGGTAAACGCCAGGCTCATGGGCGTGAAATACCAGAGCAGAAGATCACCTTGCACGGCCTTGGCAAGACGCTCATCCAGCAACCGTCGCTGCGCCTCGATCATCGCCTGCTCACCCAGGCCCTCAGGCAGGTGCGGGACGACCACCCGGATGCCCGCCGCCGGGCTCGACGTTTCCAGGCGAGGAGGCTCGCCACCGCCTACCACCGGTTCTTCGAAGAAGATCACGTCGTAGTCTTTCGCCAGGCGCGACATCACATGCTGCGGACGCTGGTAGACGAACTCCCAGCGCAAATGGGATAGGCACACCAGCGTAGGACGGGCCTGGCTGGCGGATTCAACAGGACTTAGCCCACTTACTTGGGCAAACGGCACGGGCTGTTCCGAAAGGTTCATATCAACGTCCTTATCAAGCGAAAAGATGACGGCTCATGCATCGAGCCCTTTGGCCATACCGTGTCGATACGGCAAGTGCACAACAGTCTTTATCCAGGCTATTCGGCTCTTGAAAGTTGGAAGCACGGTCGTCGCAGGTCGTTCAGTGCAAGAATCAGCGCAGCCGATGAACTGCATATACCGATCAGTCAAACGGCTTGAACTCCTCCTAGAAAGCGACCCCTACCTTGAACAGTCAGCTGCACAAACAGCGCTGACCGAACTGAGGAAACAGGCATCGGGTAGATGCCAGGCGAACGAGGGCGAGCGCATGATTTTGATTACGGGCGGTGCGGGATACATCGGTGCGCACGTCGCATTGGAATTGATGGTCCGAGGCGAAGAAGTGTTGATACTGGATAATTTGTGCAATAGCCGTCGCTCGACGATCGACCGGGTAAGCGCCTTGGCGGGCAAGCGGCCGGAGTTCATTTATGGCGACGTGCGTAATCGACGGTTGCTCGACAGGCTGCTGCGTGACTACCCCATCGACGCCGTAGTGCATTGCGCGGGGTTGAAAGCCGTCGGCGAGAGCGTGCGCGAGCCATTGCGCTACTACGACACCAATGTCGGCGGCAGCGTGGTGCTTTGCCAGGCCATGGCAAAGGCCGGCGTATTCCGGTTGGTGTTCAGCTCATCCGCAACGGTGTATGGGGATTGCACCCGCATGCCAATCAACGAAGCGTGCGCCACCGGGCAACCGACCAACCCGTACGGGATGTCGAAGCTGATGTGTGAAAACGTTATGAAAAGCGTGGCTAGCTCTGACCCGCGCTGGTCGATAGGCCTGCTGCGCTACTTTAACCCAATCGGTGCCCATGCCTCCGGCCTGCTGGGCGAAGCGCCGACCAGCACACCGAACAATCTATTGCCCTATCTGCTTCAGGTTGCCAGTGGCGAGCGGCAAGCGTTGTCAGTGTACGGCAAGGACTACCCGACCCCGGACGGCACCGGCGTTCGCGATTACATCCATGTCGTCGATCTAGCGTTGGGGCATATCAGCGCGCTAGAAGCGTTGCGCGAACGCTGTGGCGTCAGTATTTGGAACCTGGGAACGGGGCGCGGGTATTCGGTGCTGGATGTGATCAACGCCTTTGAAAAGGTGAGCGGCGTCAGGATCCCGCTGAATTTCGAAGCGCGTCGCCCAGGCGACATAGCCTGCTGCTGGGCCGACCCCCAAAAGTCCATCGACGAGCTGGGCTGGCAAGCGCGCTTTTCACTGGAGCAAATGCTCTACGACGCGTGGCGCTGGCAAATCAACCAGCGTGAGCATAAGGCGATTTGGCAGACAAAGTGAAGCGCACACATTGGCAGGGAACATTGATTCAGACACACCGGAGTCAGCGCTGGAATGGAGGAGATGTCTCAAGAAGTCATCTTTTGGCTCGAAGCGCGTGGGACTGGGTTCCGCAATTTCCCTGCAAATGTAGCGCCGTTCGTGAACTGGGAGTCAAATGCGGCCCTCCTGCTCCAAATAAGATATAAACCCTGAAGACGGGCAGCAACCAAGGGCAGCGTTGCGCACCCATGCTGTTTGAGCACATCCAGAAAGGCGAGCTCGACCCGTCGTTTCTACTGACCTATCCGATGAACCCTGAGGCAGTGCGCGTAGTTTCACGCCCATGTCCGGCGCGAAACTACGCATCGCGCAAACCGTCAGCTCACTTGGGCAAGCAGGTCGTCGCGAATGAATTGGCTAACCGTCGCTAAGTGTGTTTCCTCCTGCTGCAACGCATGCTCGAAGCGCTTCGCAATCAGCGGATGGCCACCTGCGCGGGCGAGCTCAATCAACAAATCCCACGCCGCGTTGTCCTCCAATTCAATGGTCAGGATCGCACTCATCGACTGCGACACAGTCGTGCGTGGGTCAGTCAGTACCTGCAGAACACCCATGGCCTTGACCCCGGCCACGTCCGCGCACGGCGTCATGGCGGTGGGGTCGGCGCCCAGGGTTTCGATGGCTTCGCGCACCAGGTCCATGTGCTCTAGTTCTTCGGCCTGGATCTGGCGCAGGGTGCCCACCAATGCGGGGTTGGCGCCCGGTGCGGACATGGCCTTGGCCACCATCGCTTCATATAAACGTACGCCAGTGCGCTCGAAAGCCAGGCGCTCGCCGAGCTTGTCGAGCAGCACTTCAGGCGCCTTGCCTATAGTTTTGTCCAGCGCAGTCTTGACCACACCCTTAGCGCTACCTGGAGACGGCACCGAACCGATCAGGTCGGCTTCGCGAATAGCACTCTCGCGCGCGGCGGTGTAGGCGCCCATGTCGCCCGGGACATCGGCGGGAAACATGCGCGTAGCTTCCAATTGGCGTGCAGTGCCTTCAGGCGACATCTGCGCGCCGGTGCGGTTGGTGCCGATGATCACTTGACGTTCGCTCATTGCTGTTCTCCCGCTGGGTTGAGTTCGGTGCCCGGTTTGAAGGCGTAGCCAGCTGACACCACGTTGGCTGGAACGCCCTCACTGTTAAGGCGTGCGCGTTGATCCAGAGACGCCTGCCCTTCCCTTTCCTTTGGTAAGTAATTGATACCATGGGCGCGCAGGTCGACCTCGCGAGACAAGGTCTCGCGCACGAAATCGCGCTGGCTCTTGAACTCGATCATGCGCGGCAGCGGGCCGGCCAATACCTCGGCGGGATCGCGGCGTTCATATTGCTTGAATAACTCGCAGGCCAGGTTCAGGTGTCCCAATTCATAGTCGACGAAGCGTTCCCAGAGCGCCTTGATGCGCGGATTTTCTTCCTGCTCGGCGCAACTGGCGTAGGTGTAGACCTCCATCGCCTCATGCACCAGCCACTTTTCCATGAAGGTTTCGCTGGGGTCCTGCAACGAACCGTACTGGGTCACGTGTTGCTCCTCGACCGAGGCGATTTCGGCGTACAGCGCGCGAGCCACCGGGTCGGCGAACAGCGGACCGATGTTCATGTAATAGTCGTGTGTCTGGTATTCGGCCCCGGTGATCAGTGCGGCGTGAATCTTGGTGATCAGTGCGGCACTGTCTTTCTGATAGTTGTCTCGCAGGTCATCGCCGGGGGCGCGGTGATGTTCGCTGGTAGGCCTGCCGGGTACGAGGTCGGTGTAGCCCTGCAGAATATTGTTGGCGTCCTTTCCCTCTAGCCGGTCGAGCATAGCGGCGTAGCGGTAGAGGTGGTCGAAGTCTTCCAGCAAGCCAAAGCGATAGGTTTGGGCCTGGTAGGGGTCGGGCTCATTCTGGGCGACGGCGGCGGTCACCTCGATCGCTACCTGCTCGTAGGCAACGGTGGTTTCCAAGGGAGAATGATCCGCGGACAGCAGCCAGTTGACCGCCGTCATCTGGTGCTGCTCGACACGGCGGATCTGTGCCAGCGGCAGCTGCAACTCTTTGTGAAACCGCGAGCCGAAGTGCTTGAGTCGTAAGGCGTCGGATTCAACGCCGTTCATCAAAATCACCCGTACCCGGGTGAATGCATCATCGTCCAGCTTACTGATCGGCTTGCCGGCCAGATCGCGCCAGGTAAAGCTCTGCTTGTCCAAGGGCGTGCCCTTGTTGTCCAGCAGATTATCGATTTTGGACATTGGTCGATCTCCTTCATCAGTCATCACCAAGTGAATGTTTCAACGAGCCGGCACCTGAATTCTCCGCTCTAATTGATGACAAAGAGATCTGAGGAGGGCATCGAAATTTTTTGATCATCCTCAGACGAACGGTTAGCTACGACGGCTAGTCGCACATGCAACCAGACTCCGCAACTGTAGTCGCCAAGCGGTTGCACCCGTAAAGGGCAATTCCCAGCAGCATCAGCGCACCGCCGCATACCCAAGTATTCCCTTTACTGGGAAGAAAGCGGCAACCCTGGCGGCGTTCCAGTCGTGTACTTGCACGGCTGCCGTGGTGAAGGAGCGCCGCTCGGCAAACGTCAGTTCTGGGATCCGGATCACTACCGCATCGTGCTGTTCGATCGACGCGGCGCCCTTCGCTCAACGCCACTTGGAGAACTGCGCAACAACACGACGCAGGCGCTGGTCGGGGACTTGGAAAAACTTCGCGAGCATCAAAGCAGGCTGATCACCGGTGGCTCGTGGGGCACCACGCTCGCTCTGGCTTATGGCGAGACTCATCCGCAGCGCTGTCTGGGTTTCATCTTGCCGGGGCGTATTCATGGGCACCGAAGATGAAATCAACTGGTACATCCACGGTATGCGCCGGTTTTCCCCTTGCACTTGAGGATTTCATTAACTTCATTCCCAAGGAGGAGCGGCACGATCTGCTGCAGGTATATCTTGATCGAATGACAGGCGATGACGAGGTTTCAAGCGGCGGAGCCATTCGCGCTTGGGTTCGTTACTCGGCCAGTGTTCATTATTGCGCCACGATCCGGACGGCATTGAAGAGCAAGCCGCCGATCAAAAGACCAGCACCAGCATGGGACTTCTTGATGTTTGGTATTTCAAGAACTGGATGTTTCTTGGAAAAGACCAACTGATAAATAACATTGAGGCAGTCAAATACCTACTGTGCAAGATCATTCAAGGGGGGCACGACATGATTGCCACGCCCAACTCCGCTTTTCGCTTGCATAAAGCCTGGACAGACTCGGTGCTGAAAATCATCATAGCAAGCCCCCCCATCGCGGGTTGCCTGACTTCCACGTCGAATAAATACGTGCTATCAGGATTTAGAGATCGAAACGGTGAATTGAAGTGTCCGATGACCTCTACCGTGGAGCTCGCGGTGTTACGCTGGTTAGGCTGAAACTATTTTGACCGAAGACGCTATTCCGCTTATGTACTCAAGCGGTACCCCGAACGGTTCTTTCGTCCCGTAACCGATCCCAAAGACGTAGTTCCAGGCTGTTATGCACAGCAGTCGCGCAGACCGCCGCCTGGCCTGTAGCGACGCTAATTTGCTTGAGCGAGTCCACGACATCCCCGACAGCGTAAAGCCCGTCAATCGATGTGCGCTGATGGTTGTCAACGCACAAAGCGCCCTCCTCGTCCACCTGCGCGCCCAGTTGCACCGCTAGCTCCGAGCGATACCGTGAGCCCAGCGATGGATAGACGATATCGAAGCAGTAATCTTCACCTTTCCCCGCTTTTACGTAGACTTTGCCGCCCCTCACTTCGATGTACTCGACCCGGTCCCTAATCAAACGTATACCGGCGCACCGCGCTCTCGCGCTCACGTCCTCACCAGCTTCGCTATCACCCTCGGCCAGCACCGTCACGTGGTCGGTGAAGTTGCGCAAAAATAGCCCGTGCTCAACAGCACAGTGTGCTTCGCCATATACCGCCACGTTGTCACCGTTGACTTCGTAGCCATCACATATGGCGCACAGCCGAATCACCGAGTGTGCAATGCCATCGTAGGGTCGATCCATCTGCGGCAAGGTATCGACCATTCCAGTTGCCAGCACCACACGCCGCGCGCTCAGCGCTCGTCCGTTGAGTTGCGCAACGAAACCAGTGTGGTCTTTGCGCAGACATTCCACGCTTCCGGCTTCAATCGTCGCCCCGTAAGACACGGCCTGCTCGCGCAATCGATCGAGCAAATCGTTGCCCGATATGCCTGGCGCAAAGCCGGGATAATTGTGCGAAAGCGGAATTAGGCTTGCACGGCTTTGCCCCCCGTCGGCGACCACGACTCGCCGATGGAAACGACTCAAATAAACCGCCGCCGTTAACCCTGCAGGGCCGGCGCCGACAATCAAGCAATCGACCTCGATATGACCTGCTGACGGTGATTCGGGGCGCTCTGGAACGTCCCGGTATTTGTCTGACTTAACTGACATCCGCTGCCCTCCTGGTTTGCTTGGAAGCCGATTGAATGACGACAAAAAGATCGAGCTATCACCTCAGTTTTTAAACGGCAGCATCCGATGAGTGGTCACCTAAGCCGATGAAACGCAAATTCTTTTTGCCGTTCGTCTGCTCAACAAAAGGAGTTTCGAACCGCCAGGCAACACCTTGGTTCGCATTTACATAATCTGCCGCATTCAATCCGTAAAAATTGATAAGACGCGACGCGGCAGACTCTTTAGAAGTGCCACTGCCAGGAATTTCGCGATGTGTGAATACATTGTTCAATATGATGTAGCCGAGGGTTTCGAAGCGCTGTTTGCCAAGGTGCAAAACCAAGGCGTGGGGAATGCAACTGGCATTGCGGATAGTAGCCTGCACCGAACCTTTGAACCGCAGGACAGCCGAAACGTGATCAAACCGAACATGCAGGTCAATGCCATACACAGCCGCAACGGCGTCCTAGAATGCATCAAGGTTCGTTGGGGCTGGAAACCGTTCTGGTCGATGGGAACAATGCCGCCGATGACTCATCTGCCACTCCATCTTGTAATGCGTTCGAGGGTATTCGACCGGGTGAAGCGCGACGGACGCATGCTAGTAGCGGTTGACGGTTGGTATGAAGCCTGCGAACCCGAGCAATTGAAAAACAGCCACCGCCTCAGCTACACCACGTCACGCGAGAACGGGCCGATCTTCCTCGCGGCGCTGGCGCAGGTCAGTGAACACTTCAATGGCTGTGACGGGCTCGTATTGGTCATGCACAACGACAGTTCCACAAGACAGCAGCGCCTGCTGGCGTTCACTGCCGAGGATGCGCAGGTATGGTTACGCCCCGATCTGCAATGGGAACAGGCGCAGGACCTGGCCATGCACATGGCGCTGGCAGAACCGCAACTGGAGCATGTTCTGACCTCCACGCGCAGCCTGCGTGGCCGATGAGTACCGACATGACCTTGGGCCGCTTGGAACCTCACAAGGCCACTCCGAGCGGCCCGCCATCGACTCGGTGCCGAAGTCAGGAATCTATGAGGCACCAGCAGTTTGCCGAGAGGATGAATAATGCAAGCTCCTTGTGAAGTCACCTACAACTTGTTCCCTGCCATCGAAGAAGCGCGACGCAGCGGTACGTTGCAAGTCGATGAACCTCATACCCTCTATTGGGAGGAAAGCGGCAACCCTGGCGGAGTCCCAGTGGTGTACCTGCACGGTGGCCCCGGTGAAGGTGCGCCACCCGGCAAGCGCCAGTTCTGGGATCCCGATCACTACCGCATCGTGCTGTTCGATCAACGTGGCGCCCTCCGTTCGACGCCACTGGGAGAATTGCGCAACAACACGACACAGGCGCTGGTCGACGACTTGGAAACACTTCGCAAGCATCTGGATATCGAAAGCTGGCTGATAACCGGTGGCTCGTGGGGCACCACGCTCGCTCTGGCTTATGGTGAGGCTCATCCGCAGCGCTGTCTGGGTTTCATCTTACGGGGCGTATTCCTTGGCACCGAAGATGAGATCGACTGGTTCATCCA
This sequence comes from Pseudomonas sp. R4-35-07, assembly GCF_003852235.1. Classification (NCBI taxonomy): domain Bacteria; kingdom Pseudomonadati; phylum Pseudomonadota; class Gammaproteobacteria; order Pseudomonadales; family Pseudomonadaceae; genus Pseudomonas; species Pseudomonas sp. R4-35-07. The sequence goes on along the minus strand of NZ_CP027732.1, from coordinate 2,151,311 downwards.
TGGCATGCGTCGGTTTTTCCCACAAGCACACGAGGATTTCGTGAACTTCATTCCCGAGGAGGAGCGCCAGGATCTGCTGCAGGCTTATCTCGATCGAATGACGAGCGACGACGAGAAATCAAGCGGAGAAGCCATTCGCGCTTGGGTTCGCTACTCGGCAAGTTGTTCGTTGTTACGCCACGATCCGGACGGGGTTGAAGAACAAGCCGCCGATCAAACAACCAGTACCGGCATGGGGCGCCTTGACGTTTGGTATTTTAAAAACCGTCTGTTTCTTGAAGAAGACCAACTGATAGCCAACATTGAGGCGATCAAGCATCTCCCGTGCAAAATCATCCAGGGTGGACACGACATGATTGCCACGCCCAATTCCGCTTTCCGCTTGCACAAAGCTTGGCCAGACTCGGTGCTGAAGATCATAAACGACGCAGGCCATGCGCCGTCTGAACCAGGGATTATCAGCGCGCTGATCGAGGCGACCGAGCAGTTCAAGGAAATGGGGAAGTTCTATTGAAGCGAAGGCGTGGTCCGCTCATACGGGTTGACTGAACAGTGAAATATGTAGTGAGTAGACGCGCGGAACATCGTGTCTGAGAGGGAATTCGGAATGTCTCTGAAGAACTCGAAAAGCGGAGTGAAGACTTCAAAAAAAAGTGTGGTCATCCCTATATACGCAAGGGTTACTACCTGGACTTAAATCCGGAGGAATATGTCTGCACGTATTGTGGAGAGCAGCGCAGGCCTGAGCAGTGGGACGATCTCGAACGTCGCCGTACGCCGCCGGCTGGGATGCTCAACGCCAAGGAGTCGCGTTAGCCTTTTAGCGCGATTGATGGCTTTTTTGATGCGCCGTTTATGTTCAACAGGCCCCCAACACCTGACTCAGGCGTGGGGGCCTTTTTTTGCGCTGGCGGCAACCACTCTCCCGGTGCTGGTCTGCCACGCTAACTTTCTGGTCAATGCGTCGGACGCTGCCCCATGTCATACGCCTATGAAGGCCTGGCGACCGCCACCGTGCTGTCACTGTACTTGGGTCAGCCGTCGAAGGACCTCACCATGCTGGAATTGAACGCCCGCGTGCGTAATGTCGGTACCGGACGGTTTCGCACGAGTTCGACCGTTACCTGCAGGGCCCGAATGAAGCGAACGCCTTGCGCGTGATCCTGCCGGGTGGCTTGTTGCTGCAAGGACCGATCACCGACGGGCGCAACGAGCCGGGTGGCTGGCTGTTGATCCAGGCAGAACAATACGACCTTGCGGTCGAGCAGCCCGCGAGCTTCAATGCTGGAAATGGGCATGAACAGCGTGATCGACCCCTTCGTGGCGTTGGACTTCCCGCAAGCGGTGCATGTCCGAGCCCTTAAGTTGCTGAACAGTATTGCCCAAGCGAGCACCGTGGCCGATACGTTGCACGCCGCCGACCGGGCCGAGGGCTTCGCCTTCGGCATCGAGACAGTGAAGGACGCATATGCTCTACGCCCCTGACCAAAGACTGCCCCCAAAGCTGAGCAGCTTTTTGGAGTTCGCACGTGAGGCGTTTGGGCAACGGGGGCTCTCTGACTATAGGAGAATTACGGCCGCTGCTCGCCGATTTCTGCCGGTCAGGAAAGGCAGCTTTCGGCCCAGAGTGTGTAAAAACGCTTCGCCAAAATTGAAGTGTGCGCGTCTACGTTAAATCTGAAATTTATCGGCACGTCTGAAGATGTGGATTTTGCGTAGAAACGCGATTTTCAGTCCGGTTTTGGGCACATGGCGCGCTCAAAAACGTTTTTACACAGCCTCGGCCAGAAGCGGTCATTCATACGCGTCTACCAATTGGCATTCAGAACGGCGCGACAGGCTAGAACCCACTATTCAGTGCAGTCGTCCTGCAAATCGCTCTTCAGGCAATCCGGCAGCTAAAACGGCTTCGGCTTTATCAGCGTGCCATCGAAATCTGCCGGCTTATCCAGCCCTATCCTTGCGCTGGTGCAGTAAAGCGTTTCATAACCAGGTCCCGCTAAGACCGGGCAAGTGGTCTGAATACACGGGGAGCCGATCACGCTGTCAACTTTGCCGTCTGCCGCGTAACGCACGACTCTGCTACCGCCCCATTCCGCACTCCAGAGAAAACCATGCGCATCAATACAAGAACCGTCTGGAGCACCCTGACCGTTGACTGTAGTGAATACACGCTGGTTTTCTAGCGATGGGTAATCGCAGCAGAAAATGCATCCTTGCAGGGAGTCCGCGTAATACATGGTGAAACCGTCCGGGCTAAAACAGATGCTGTTCGGGATCGCCACTTCGGGAAGGTCCAGCGTTTCTGTCTCGAGCGTCGCGGCATTGAGCCGGTGAAATCTGCCTATGGTTTGCACCGGCTCGCCGGTGTCCATCGTGCTGAATACGAAGTTTCCCATACGGTCGCAGCGGCCATCATTGATCCGGGTTCCTGCCACGCCAGGGGTGGCTGTGACTTTGCTGAAACGACCGGAGCTCAGGTTGTAGTAGCCCAAGCAGGATGCCAGTCCCATCAGCAATATGTCTTCGTCTGCCGTGAGGGCAAATGACCCTAGCGGCTCTGGCAGGGACCATCGCTGCACTTCGCCGTTTTCGGGGTCCAGAGCACGCAACTCGCGGCCGGGGATGTCGGTCGAGAACAGGCGTTCGGTTCTTTCACACCAGACAGGACACTCGCCAAGAAGACTGGTCGTGTCGGTTAGGGCTTTAAACATGGTTGCGTCCTACGAAACAGGATGGGATAAACAAGGCAGTCAGTTGGAGAAAAGCGCTAACCACCTGTCACCGAACAGAGCGATGGCCAGGCCTGCGAGCATCACCATTGCCCCGGCCAACTTGACGAGAGACACCGGCCTTTCCAATGCCCCCATCAAGCCGAAGTGATCGATAACCAGTGACGAAATAATCTGCCCGGCGATAGCGAGGCCCAGCAGGGCTGACAGACCGATTTTTGGCGCAAGCACCACATAACTAAGCAACGCGCCGGCACCCAGCAGACCGCCCAGCAGGCTCCACCAGGGCTGGGCAGGTATAGCCGCCAGTGAGACCACTATCCCGCCGCGCATCAATGAAAAGATACTCAGGCATAACGCACCGGCAGTAAAAGAGAACAGCGCCGCCGCGACCGAATCTCCACCCACGCCTTTAGCGAGTTGGCCATTCAGCGTGGTCTGCAGGGTGATGCCAAGCCCTGCGCAGACGGCCAGCAGGTAGTAGGCTGCGTTCATCTCACGCCTCCTTACTTGGCTGACTCAAGCGGCAGGAATTTCTCGGCAAACATATCCGGCTGATAGCCTGCAGCAGCAAACAGATGCTCACGGGATTCGTCGATCGCCGCACGCAGCCTTTCGCTGTCCACGCCCAGCACCTTGCCGCCCTGCTTGACGATGCGCCCGCCAATAATGACGGTATCGACATTACTGCGTTCGGCCGCGTGTACAACGGTGCCGAATGCGTTGCCTGACGGGTAAAGGTTGATGTCCTGCGCGTTTATAAGGATCAGGTCGGCCTGTTTGCCGGGGGCCAGGCTGCCGACTTTGTCCTGCAATCCGGCACAGGTAGCGCCGTCGAGAGTGGCGGCTTTCAGTAGGCCATGAGCAGGTAGGGTCACCGGATGATGTTCTGCGCCGCAGCAGCGCTGCTGGTGCATGCCCATGACGCGCTGCAGGTAGAACGCCACCCGCATCTCCATGAACATGTCACCGCTGTAGGAGGTTTCGTTATCGACACTCAGCCCCGGACTGATGCCGTGACGCTGGGCCGACTGCATGGCGAACATTCCATCTTCAATGCCGTAGTGGGCATCTGAACGCGGGCATACGTTGACCCGCACGCCAGCCTCGCGAAGGATTTTCCAGCCGGCGTCCGGCAGCGAGGTGCAGTGGTTGAAGATGTTATCGGGGCGCAGCAGACCCTCGCGATGCAAACCCTCCAGCTCAGCTGCCATGTCCCCACCGAAAAATTCGGTAATGATCGGCAGCCCCAGACGCCGGGCTTCAGCCCACAGCTCAAGCTCCAGCTGCGCCATCACCGCCAGCGAGAGCAGTGGGTTGTCGCCGTTCTTGACGTATTTTTCCTGCAGGCGCTCCAGGTTGCCGGGCCAGTGGGCTTTGTCCCACTCACCGGAAACTGGCGCACCGGAGGCGTGTACAGAGCGGATACCAGCATCGAGCAATGCCTCGACTGCGGCGTCAGAATGCGCGCCGGTACGGCTGTTGTGCGAGTTATCGACCACGGTGGTGATGCCGGCATCGATGCAGCCCAATGCAGTCAGCAGGTTGCCGATATACATGTCAGCCGGGCGATAGTATTTAGCGAACGAGAAGTGCGTGGCGTTGCAGTAGTCTTCAAGGGTTTCGGCATTTGGATTGATTCGACGCAGTTGCCCTTCCCAGGAGTGACGGTGCGTATCGACCATGCCCGGCATGGCGATCATGCCGGATGCTTCGATAACAACAGCATCGCCTGCCTCGAGGTTTTCACCAATGGCCGTGATGGTGCTGCCTTCGATAAGGATATCGCCGCGCGCCAGATTGCCGATATCGCCATCCATGCTCAGCACAGTGGCGCCACGGATAAGTGTGCGGCCGGCCGGAGCGGCTGGGCCTTGCACGATGCTGCGGTTATATTCAGCCATTTTCTGTACACCTCTTCAAATTTCGTTGGAAGCAATGTACGCAAGGCGATACTGCGGGAAAAAGGTGTAAAACTGTTTTAGTTATTCAATTTCTACGAATAATAAGACCTTTCCCGATCACTGCTTTGAGGCTGCTAACAGTCATGGACCGTATTCAAGCGATGCAGGTTTTCGTCCGTGTGGCTGAAGCAGGAAGCTTTATCCAGGCGGCGCAGACGCTCTCTCTGCCGGCCTCGACAGTTACCAGCAGCGTTAAAAATCTTGAGAAGTACTTGCAGGTGCGCCTGCTGAACAGAACAACGCGGCGAGTCAGCCTGACGCCTGAGGGCGCTCAATATCTGGCGCAATGCAGGGAAATATTGGAGCTGATCGAACACACAGAGAACAGCCTGACGGATTCCGTAAAACGGCCACAGGGGCGTTTGCGTGTCGATATGCCGGGTGGCATTGCACACTTCATCGTCATGCCAAATCTGCAAGACTTTTACCGGCGCTACCCGGATATCTATCTGATGATAGGCGTCAATGACCGGCAGGTTGATCTGATTCAGGAGGGTGTCGATTGCGTCATTCGTACAGGCGAGCTCGATGACTCAACGCTCGTTGCGCGCCCACTCGGACGGTTTCGCTGGGTGACCTGTGCGTCTGCCGCCTATCTCGAAGAGAACGGTACTCCGCAAACCCCGCAAGATTTGTCTCACCATCGATCCATTCATTACTTATCAGGCCGCGCAAGGCAAGCAGGTGAAATGCGCTTTGCCCGTGGCACTGAAAAGGTCTCAGTCCCGGTCAACGGCACAGCGGCCGTCAACGAGACTGGGCTCTACATCAAAATGTGCCTTGAAGGTTTTGGGTTGGTGCAGCTCGCCGAGAACGTGGTCAGCGAGCATCTGCGAGAAGGGCGGCTGGTCGAAGTGCTTGCTGACTGGCAGCCTGCATCGGTTCCTGTGCACCTGCTATACCCTCATCAGCGCTTTCTTTCGCCAGCCGTGAGTGCATTCGCTGACTGGATTGCCGGGCTTGTTCGCGACGATGATTCAGCATGTTCAAGTTGAACGTTGCGCCCGGCCAGCATGCCAGTGAATGCGCCGGCTACGGAGATTGCGGCTGTGATCAGCAGCGGTGCTGTCCAGCCACCGGTCCAATCGTGCAGTTGGCCCAGCAGCAAGGGGCCTGCAGCTGCCATCAGGTAGCCGACGCACTGCGCCATTCCTGAAAGTGCCGCCGTGTCACCGGCATTTTTTGTGCGCAAGCCGATGAAGGTCAGACCGAGCATCATGATGGCACCAGAGCCCAAGCCCAGGAACGCGGCCCACAACATGGCGTAGTCTGGCGCGTAAATGAGCCCGATCAGGGATGAGGCGGTTAACAGGCTGACGGTAGCGGCTGCCAGTTTCTGGTCTTTGAGACGGCGAAGCGTGGCCGTTAGAATCAGGCCGGGAATGGCCGTGGTCAGTTGAAGCGTGCCGTGTACGGTGGCTGCTGGCTCCGGGGATATGCCATGGTCTATCAGAATCGTCAGCAGCCAGCCGACGGCGACATAAAAAGGCATCGCGTTCAGTCCCATGAAGAGTGTGACCTGCCATGCCAGCGGCGAACGCCAGACGGCCACGGTTGGCGCTTGTTTCGGACCGGACAGATTTACGTGTCCGTGTTTTTTCAACTGCGGCAGCCACACCACCAGCGCCAATAATGGGGCTGCGACCAACAAACTCAGGGCCATCGGCCATCCCCATGATTGGGTCAGCGGCACTATTACGGCTGAACCGACAGCGCCCGCTGCGCCCATCGTTATGGAATAAGGGCCGGTCATGGACGCCATTTTTGTCGGGAAGTCGCGTTTGATCAGGCCGGGCAGCAGCACGTTGCCCAGGGCGACCCCAGTGCCTATCAATATCGTACTGGCGTACAACGCCCACGCGCTGCCATCGCTTGAAGCTCCTTCATTTGCATTTAAGCTTGGCGATTTTCTCTTCCAGCCGCACGGCGCTGGGCTCGGAAGCTGTGGGTTCTTGCTGGTCGGCAGAGTCGAGTGCCGCCAGCTAACGATTGATACTCGATTCAATTTCTTCTATTCGCCGCTTCAGCTTGGCGCTGGTAAAATTGCGGTCGCGGTTGTTGACTGCTTTGAATTTACCGCCATCGATGGCGATCAAATTTTCTCCGAACAGTCCCAACTGCTGACACAGCACAACGAACTGGCGACAGACGCCTTGGATGGCCTTGCTGTTGTCGTTCCGGAAGTTAGCGATGGTTTTGAAATCTGGCATCAAACGCCAGGGCAGCCACATCAGCTCGACGTTGCGCTGGGCTCCTCGTTCCAAACGTCGGCTCGACTGGATGCGGTTGAGATAACCGTGGATATAGATCTTCAGCAGGATTGCGAGGTAGTAACCAGGCCGGCCTGTATCAACAGGAATAGCACCGTCAAAACCCAGACTGGCCACGTCGAGTTCATCGACGAAGGCGTCGGCTATGCGCACCGGATTTGTATCGCTGACGTAATCGTCAAGGCTTTCGGGAAGTAACGTGCCTTGGCCTCGATATTCCCCTTGGATAAAAGTCATGGCGATCCTTGCGATGAATTCTGAAATCATAGCGAGTGTTCGCGAAGGCGTTTTTACACACTCTGGGCCAGAAGCAGACTGACTTACCGCATACTCGGAAATATGGTTTACATCGACTGGACCGACGCCACTTCTACATACCGGAATTTTTTTCTGGCTGCTTTGGTGGCTTCCTGCTCTGCCAGCAACGTACTGAGAGTATCGGCTTCATGGGCGATCTCAAGCGTCTTTCCTTCAAACTCATTGCTCACACGAAGAGTTACCCGAAGCCTTGGGGTAAAGGCTTTGGGGGCTTTCTTTTTCGCCATTTTTGATACGGGTGCGGCAACGAAGTCCGGCTGGATTTTTTCCACGGGAACGGTGCTCATCGGCGCAGCTATTTCAGCGTTGCCGAACAATGCTTGGCGCATCTCTTCTTCGGTCAATTTTTTGTTCATGCTGGTTCTCAAGCGCCTGATCACTAAACCGGTGTAATTCTAACAGCTAATCTTGGCGAGGCAGTTTCCAGCTACCGGAATGTTTCCTGAACACTACTCTCCGGTGGGGAACAAGGCTGGTCAATTCGCATCGGACTCCCCACATCTCAAATGATCAGATCCAACGAATAAAGCGACAGGTTACAGGTTAATTCAACAGAATCACTTCGGTACTTGCAAGCGTGTAGCGGGCGTTAGAGGATGCCTATAACTGACGTAGCCGCATAATCGCATCAGTGATGGCTCGGGCATTTTGGTCGAGCGTTTCCATGGTCCCGATTGCGTTAACGGCGACACTTTCCACTCCATTCTCTGAGATCCATTTGGTCACCTCTTCAAGGGCGGCTGCTAGGGCGTGCTGGTTGTGCAGGAGCAGTGTGAGAGCGTCCGCTGTGGCTATGTTGGCTTCAGAGTTATCTGACATGGGGATCATCCTTGAGTAAGTGGTATTGGAAGACTAGTTAAACACACCGTTGGCTGGAGCTATTTCTCCCAGACCCGCTGACACCTGGAGGTATTTGCACTGACTTAACGACTCATTTGCACGACCTCAGTAAGCCCTCATAAATCGAGCTCGTATTTGCGCTCCAATTCACTTCCTTTCTCCGCGACATAACCTCGACACAGGGAACAAGCTCGCTACATCGTCAGCGCCGGTATCGAAATAAAATGACGTCGCGCACTTCGTATTTTTTACTGCTGAGCCCTATTCGTCAGTTGGATGCTAGCCCCATAACCAAATGGGCTATGCACATGCCAACTGTATTTTGCCGAATCTGCTGCCTGCTCGTACTGACCACGTTCAATAGTGGCAGCTATGCCGCATCTGCTCATGAACAGGAGCAGTTGAGTCTGATTTTGCAGCAACTCGACGCTATCGAACATCTTGCGACAAGAGCCCAGACAGCCAGCCAGGATGAATCAACCGAGCGTTATCGCTTCGACTATCCCCACCTAACTCGAGACATCCAGCGCATCCGCCAGGGTGTGCAGGACTATCTCTCCCCCTCCCGCGCTCAACCTCGCGATCCCCGTGAAATGGTCGGTGATTACCGACTTGATACCCCGTCTGCGGAGCCTTCGCCATGAGCATGACTGACGCTCAGACCGCCGCCTTTCAAAACGCTTCCGGCTTCTCGGCACAGAGCAGTTCGGCGCTTTGGATTTCCATGGTTATGGTCCTGGCGTTGCTGTGGTGTGCCTGGGTGATGTGGACCGCTTACCGAGGTTGGGCCACCGGCAATGTGCGTTTTGGAGCCTTCGGCGGAAACGCTGCGCGCGTACTGCTTACCTTGCTGATTTTGATGTTCTTCACCCTGTCCTAACACCGGAGATCGCCATCATGCTCAAGTGCCTTGTCCCCCTTAAAAACAACCTGCGTGATCGTGCAAGCCAACGCCTGATCGGTCTGCTGCTGGTCCTTGGGCCAGGCCTAGCCTTTGCCGAGCTACCGACCATGGAGGCGCCTTCCCGAGGCGAAGGTTCGGGATTGATCGAGACGATCAAAAACTACGCCTACGACGCCGGCATTCTACTAGGTCTGCTGATTGCCCTGCTCGCGTTTCTCGGCGTGGCTTGGCATTCCCTGACCGTATTTGCCGACGTCCAAAACCAGCGCAAGACCTGGAAAGACCTCGGCGCGGTAGTTGGTATCGGCGCCCTGTTGGTGGTGATCATCATCTGGTTCCTCACCAAAGCTTCCGCGATTCTCTGAGGTTGGCATGAACGACACTATCGAACGCCTTGCCGACGGCACTTTGGTCTTTCTGCCGGAGCGACTCAATCGTGATCCCGCCGTATTGCGCGGTTTAACCAATGATGAAATGTGGGTGGCCCTAGGCACCGGCGCCGTCATTGGCCTGCTGGTGGGCGTTCCTCTGGCAATCGCCACCGCCTCGATTGCCATGGCGCCGACCAGCATGATCGCAGGCATGACAGTGGTGTTGTTGGTTGGGGGCACGCTACTGCGTCGGGCCAAACGGGCTCGACCGGAGACCTGGTTGTACCGCAAGCTCGAATGGATACTCGCCAGCCGTTGGCGCCTGGGGCGTGGAAGTTTGATTCTCCACTCCGGTGCCTGGACAGTTCGCCGTTCGCGTCGACTGCGCCCTGCCCTGTCTCGGTGGCAGCCATGAGTCGATTTCGAAACAAGGTCGATGCCCAACAGGCCCATATCTTCAGCCTACGTCTGGCGATAGTGACGCTCGCCCTGCTCAGCGCCGGACTATGGTATGGCTGGCGCTCAGCACCAACCGATCTGACCGTGCATGTCCCCCCTGATCTGCGCGCGGGCAGCACGCGCAAGTGGTGGGATGTTCCCCCAGAGAATGTGTATGCCTTTGCCCTGTACATCTTTGGCCAACTCAACCGCTGGCCCTCGGATGGCGAACAGGATTATCGCCGCGCGATCTATGGCTTGCAGTCCTACCTGACACCCGCCTGCAAGGCCTTCCTCGATGGCGACTACGAGTATCGCAAGGCCGCAGGCGAACTGCGTCAACGGGTGCGTGGCGTCTACGAAATTCTAGGCCGAGGCTACAGTGAAGATCCGGAACTGCGGGTCAAGCAACTTGATCGCGACAGCTGGTTGGTCACACTCGACCTCAACGCTGATGAGTATTACGCCGCCGAACCGGTGAAACGGGTGGTCGTGCGTTATCCGTTACGGGTGGTGCGGTTCGATCTGGACCCCGAACGCAATAAGTGGGGCCTTGCACTGGATTGCTATCAGGGCACGCCGCAAAAAATCTCCCCGCCTGGAGGTGAACCATGAAGCGGATTTCTACCCTGGGACTCAGCCTCACACTGATGCTATCGGGCGCAGCCGCGCAGGCCATCGAACTGATGCACTGGGAACGCCTACCGCTCGCGGTCCCACTGGTGATCAATCAGGAACGAGTGGTCTTTATCGATGAAGCTGTTCGTGTCGGCGTGCCTTCCGCTCTGAAGGATAAACTGCGCGTGCAATCAACCGGAGGCACGCTGTACCTGCGCGCGTCGGAAGCCATTGCACCGACACGACTGCAGCTGCAATCGGTTAAGACGGGCGAGATCATCCTCTTGGATATCGCGGCCACGCCTGGCGATCAACCCCTGGAGCCCGTGCGTATTCTCAAGAATGCTCCGATGCAAGCTATCGAGTCTGAATCGAGCACCGTCCCCGTTCCCGAACGTACACCGATCCCGGACGCGTTGACGCGCTACGCCGCGCAAAGCCTGTACGCGCCGCTGCGCACCGTGGAGTCCCTGCCCGGTGTACGCCGCGTCCCGCTCAAGCTGCGCACCGAACTGCCGACCCTGCTGCCGAGCGAAAACGTTTCCAGCACACCTATCGCCGCCTGGCGGCTTGGTGACTATTGGGTGACGACCGTGAAGTTGCGCAATCGAGGTACAGCTACGGTGCAACTAGATCCACGTGGACTGCAGGCAAAGCTGTTCGCCGCGACCTTCCAGCATGCTTTCCTCGGGCCGGTCGGCAGCGCGGAAGACACCACGATTGCCTACCTCATCACTCGCGGTGCCGGCCTCGAACACGCCCTGATGCTTCCGCCCGTTGCGCGGGGTGCTGACGATGAAGGCTAACGCCTTGCTCAAATGGCTGGTACCGGCTGCGCTGCTGGCCGTGGTACTGATCATCATGAAAAGCTGGGTCGCGGGAGGCAGCAAGCCGTCTCCAGAGCACCCAGTTCATCAGGGCGATATTCAATTATCTGCCGAGCAAGCCAAGTCGCTCGGCATTGCGGGCGATACCCCACGCGACACGGTCGCCACCTTGGTAGGCCAAGTGAAGGCCATGCGCAGCGACATGCTAGGTTTGAAGAAACACAACGATTCGCTGCAGACGGAGAACAACCGCCTGCGCGAGCGGGAAAACAGCGTCGACTCGCGTATTCAGACGGCACTTGGCAGTGTGACCCAGCAGGTAGACGAAGGCCGCCGGCAAGCCAATGAAGCACGCATCAAAGCGGAACAAGACAGTCGTCAGGCTAGCGGTCTGCTGACGCAATTGCAGGAACAGTTGTCGGGGCTGACCGGCAAAGGCAAGGATATGCCGATCGGACTGGGTCTTGAACCGGGCGATGGGGACCAGTTCGAAGGGCGGCATACTGCCAACGATGCGCTGCAGTGGATTGAACCCTCGGATGCTCCCTCCACCGAAGCCCGAGGTAAAACCAAGACCTCTTCCGCACCGAGTCTGCCTAATGCCTTCAACTCGCTCGAGGGCTTGAAGGACAATGCCATCAACCGCAGCCAAAAGCAGTTACGCGAGGTCACCAAGGGTGAGCGTGACCTGACGCGATCCGGTGATCGTACCGAAGGTGCGCAGCCGGTCTACACCATTCCCGAAAATGCGACATTGATGGGCTCGGTCGCCATGACCGCGCTGATCGGCCGAGTCCCTGTGGACGGCACCGTGAATGATCCCTATCCCTTCAAGGTGCTGGTCGGCCCCGAGAACCTAACGGCCAACGGCATCGACCTGCCGGACGTCGCAGGGGCCGTGATGAGCGGCACAGCCTCCGGTGACTGGACCTTGTCTTGCGTACGCGGACAGGTCGAGTCGATCACCTTTGTGTTTACGGATGGCACCATCCGCACGGTGCCTCAGCCAAAGACGGTCTCCAGCCGCAATGCCTCCACCACCCAGAGCTCAAATACCGACAAGATCCGCGGTGGACTCGGTTACCTCTCCGATCCGTATGGCATTCCTTGCATTGCCGGCGAGCGTCGCTCGAATGCTCAGCAGTACTTGGGCAGTCAGACTCTGATCACTGCCGCCGGTGCTGGCGTCGCCGCCCTGCTCGGGAATGAACAGAACAACAGCAGCGTCATCAGTTCGGGCGGCAGTGCCTTCGGGGTCACTAACAACAGTGGTAATAGCGCACTGACCTCAATTCTCAGTAGTGGGGCCAGCGACATTCGAGAGTGGGTCAACAAACTGTATGGCGAAGCCTTTGCTGCCGTGTACGTACCACCGGCAGCAGAAGTCGCCCTTCACCTCGACCATGAGATCACCATCGACTACGAGCCCAAGGGCCGGAGTGTTCGCCATGAAAAAGACCATGCTTCTCTGCCTAACCTGGATTAGCTTGATCTGCGGGGTCCTGACGGGGTGTTCCACCGACAAGGACACACTTTTGCCCCATGGCGAGCAAACCATGCTGGATATCTGGAACGGCGCCGGCTCACAGGGTATTCAACAGCAACTGTTGGATGCTCGGCGACAGTTGCGTCGCCCGTTGGCTCAAACAGATCTCTCCACTGCGCTCCAGGAACCGTATACGCGTACAGCAGCGAATGAAATTCGCAACCTGTTCCCTCGCCTGCCCAATCCTGATTTGGTGATGTACGTGTATCCGCATCTGAGTGGTACCGAGCAGGCACCAGTGCCGGGGTACTCGACCGTCTTTCCATTCTACCAGCGGGTGCAGTACGCACTGCCGGGTGAACGTCAGGAAGATCTGTAATGTGTAGCGACGATACGGGCGACCGCACGTCTGCATGGAAAGACTGGCGCAACCCATCGCGCCCCCGCGCGACACTGGCCGATGAAGCTGCGCTCTATGCGCACAATCCCAGCTTCGCCGATCACCTGCCGTGGGTCGAATACCTCGAAACCGAGCAGTGTTTTCTACTAGATGACAATCGCTCTGTGGGTGCGGTGTTCGAGTTACTGCCCATCGGCACCGAAGGGCGTGAACCCGATTGGCTAACGGCAGCCCGCGATGCCCTTGAGGATGCCCTGCAGGATAGCTTTGACGAGCTGGACCAAGCACCTTGGGTGGCGCAGTTTTTCTGCCAGGACGACAACGACTTCACCCCCTACCTCACCCGGCTCACCGACTATATTCATGACAGCGCCCGAGGCACGGTTTTCACCGAAGCGTACCTGGAACTCATTCGCCGACATCTGAAAGCCATCTCCAAGCCTGGCGGCCTGTTCGAGGACAAGGCAGTCACGCGCCTGCCCTGGCGAGGAAACAACCGTCGGGTGCGATTGGTGATCTATCGCTGGCTTGAGTCTGACGGTGAGGAAGCGGGACTCAAGCCAGTGCAATCGCTGCGACAAACTTGCGAACGTGTCGCTGTTTCGTTGCAGGCGTGCGGGGTGCAATCGACGCGCGTCGATGGCCGAGGTTTGTATGCCTGGTTGTTGCCCTGGTTCAATCCAGCCCCCAAGCTCACAGACGAATCGCCCGAAGATTTCTACCGCCGTGTGGCCTATCCGGAGTCTGGCGAGAGCGAGTCGCTGGAACTGCCCTTCGATCATGACTTTGCCGAACGCCTGTTCTTCAACGAACCGCGTTCGGACGTGCAGCAGGGACTCTGGTTTTTTGATGGTCAGCCCCACCGGGTCATGGTGGTGGACAAGCTGCGCCGGGCGCCATTGATTGGTCAACTCACTGGCGAAATCCGCAAGGGAGACGCGGTGAATGCACTGTTCGACCAGTTACCCGAAGGTACGGTGATGAGCCTGACCCTGGTGGTCAAACCCCAGGATGTGCTCGAGGACCAGTTGAACCGCCTGGCGCGCAAAGCCATCGGTGAAAACCTGGCCTCGACCCAGACCCGCCAAGATGTTGAAGAGGCTCGCGCGATCATCGGTCGCCAGCACAAGCTGTACCGCGGCACCCTGGCGTTCTACGCGCGCGGTCACAATGAGCAGCAATTGCACCAGCGTTCGGTCAGCCTGGCTAACACACTACTGGGTGCGGGCCTACAGCCGGTACGCGAAGGCGATGAAGTCGCCGCCTGCAACAGTTACCTGCGTTGGTTGCCGATGGCTTACAACCCGGCCCGCGACACGCGAAACTGGTACACCCGCCTGATGTTTGCCCAGCACCTGGCTAACCTGGTTCCGGTGTGGGGCCGCAGTACCGGCACCGGCCACCCGGGCATCACCCTGTTCAATCGTGGTGGCTCGCCGTTGAGTTTTGATCCGTTGTCACGTCTAGACCGGGCCATGAACGGCCATCTACTGTTGTTCGGCCCCACCGGTGCCGGCAAGTCGGCCACCCTGGTCACCCTGCTGATGCAGGTCATGGCGGTGTACCGCCCTCGCCTGTTTATCGTCGAGGCCGGTAACTCATTCGGTTTGCAGGGTGACTACTTCGCGACACAGGGCCTCTCGGTCAATAAGGTCCAATTGAAACCTGGCGCTTCGGTCAGTCTCGCCCCCTTTGCCGATGCTTGGCGCCTGGTCGAGCAGCCGGATCAGGTGGCGAGTCTGTCGATCGATGAGCTGGACGATGAGGTGGTAACCAATCGCGAAGACCAGCGCGATGTCCTCGGCGAACTGGAAATCACCGCCCGGCTGATGATCACCGGCGGTGAGGCCAAGGAAGAAGCGCGCCTGAGCCGGGCCGATCGCAGTCTGATTCGCGAGTGCATCTTGGATGCGGCGCATACCTGTGTCGCTGCGGATCGCCAGGTGCTGACCCGCGACGTGCGCAATGCCTTGCTGCGCGTCGCCGCTGACCCGCACTTGCCGGAGAAACGTCGTGAGCGTGCCCAGGAAATGGGCGAGTCCATCGACCTGTTTTGCCAGGGCTTCGAGGGTGAACTGTTCGATCGCGAGGGGACGCCTTGGCCTGAGAGCGATGTGACCATTGTCGATCTGGCCACTTACGCTCGCGAAGGCTACGAGGCACAGATGTCCATCAGCTACTTCAGCCTGATGAACACCGTGAACAACCTCGCCGAACGCGACCAGTACCTGGGGAGGCCGATCATCATGGTCACCGACGAAGGCCATATCATCACCAAAAACCCGCTGCTGGCGCCATTCGTGGTCAAGGGGACGAAGATGTGGCGCAAGCTCGGCGCTTGGTTCTGGCTGGCGACGCAAAACCTTGCCGACTTTCCCGCTGCCGCGCAGACCATGCTCAACATGATCGAATGGTGGATTTGTTTGAACATGCCGCCCGCGGAAATCGAAGAGATCGCACGGTTCAAGAAACTCACGCCGGCACAGAAAGCCTTGCTGCTCTCCGCCAGTAAGGAGCCGGGTAAATACACTGAGGGGGTCGTGCTATCGAAGAAGCTCGAAACGCTGTTTCGGGCCGTGCCACCCAGCCTCTATCTCGCCCTGGCCATGACGGAGCCCGAGGAAAAAGCCGAGCGCTGGACACTGATGCAGGAGAACGTTTGCTCAGAGTTGGAAGCGGCTTACCGGGTAGCTGAACGGATCGATAGAGCGCGAGGAATAGAATCAACATAGGAATAGCTATTCAGGCATTGCTCTTCCAGAGAGTGAACTATGAAATTGCATCGCAACTGACCAGACGTTTGCACGGCAACTGAACAGTTGATTGCATTCGTATTCCACACTTAACCGGGCGGTCTGTTGCTGGCCATCGCCCGCGCGGGGCCACTTCAAATATTTTTTATATCCGCAAAATGCAACACCACTTTCTATGATTAATGATGCGACCCTGGTTGTGACCTTGCTTTAGCAGCCTTCTTCACTTCTGATTCCAAGCTGTTTATCAGATAACTCAAATCATGCTTCGAAATACGCTTCGGTCTGGCCATACGTACTGGGTCATTTATTCGCACCTTTGTTTTATCCGAAAGCGCGCGATCTAGACAAGTGGAAAATTCCATCTCATCATCAAATATAGCTTCTACTTTTCGAGCCTCATCATGAATCAAAAGCGCCCTCAGTGGACAGCTCTTAATGGCTTTTAACAAACCATCATCAAGCGTAGTTACAACAGGAATCATGAATTGATTACCCTTCTTTTCTGTCATAAGCGTTTCGCAATGTCGAAACATATAAAGGTCCCACGCAAGCGCGGAAATCCTATTATTCGAATCTCCGTTCGGGTTCCGCAATGCTGGCTCGTCAAAGATAGGCATTCTATTCTGCTTATCAGCGAATCCGCTCAGGGCCTTCCATCCGAAGTAAAGTTCCTTTAGGGGTATGACGTCAAAATTATCAAGACAAAAATCCACCAAGCAGCGAATACCATCATCTACGCTTTGGCCACTCCAGCACTCTAGCATCGCGCGTAAAATTATCGACTGCATCATATCTCGCCGCTGGATACAGGCCCATACCTCCCGATTGGTCAAGAATGCATCCCACATTTCCTCAGCTGCCGGTATGTAGTCCTGAATCTGTTCGGCATGCCCGTTCAGCACCCTTCCCTTCCCCTAACTTCGGGGATATGCATCATGGCATCAAACATCTTTGCCGCCGCAACTTTCTGGTACGGCCAAGGGTTATTAGGTTTTACAACCTCACGTAGGTTTTCCAGTGCCGCAAACATCCAATCAAAACCACGCCCGCCTTGATCTTCAATGAACTGCAAGGTCGCCCGCACCTTTTCGCGGTGACTCGAATCTTCATGACGAAAAAAACCAGGTAACTCAGTAAGAAAGTTTGTATCGAGTAGTGAGAAAAAGGGAAACTCCAAAGGCGCACTACCGCTCCTCATCTGCCTCTCGATTGCATCGGAAAACGCAAAAATGCCCTTTCCAGCAAATAGAGGAACCACGGGCACATTTGGATTATCTGACCGGCCCAAAGCTTGCAATGGAACCCCTCCCTCATCGCTCGCGAACAACACACGAATGCCCGAGAACGCTTCACGATCAGAAGCGACGATGTCTGCGAGGGAATCACCTGGTGAGCGACGTAGAATGGCAGTCTTTACGCGTAGCATCTTTTTCATTTCGTGATGCAGATCGAGTTTGTTTGCCATAGTGATGTGCCCTCTTGAAGATATGCTGGTGCTGTTACCGACGCGGAGAATGAGAGAGATCGGTGGGTTGCTGCCACATATCTGGACTCCTTGCGCAACCTGATGCCCGCTCGCTTTCGTCGAGGGCAGCGCGAGTCGCAGAGCAAACATCGGGACAAAACGCCGCACCTAAAAACCAAAAGTAATTTAGGACCGCAACCTGCTGGACTGTGCCAATGCGATAGGCCAGGCTAAATGCAAACGGGTGGTCAAGTCGATACAGGTATCCGTGTACCGCGCTGAAGCCGCTGCTGAATCCTCAACAAGAATCCTGCTTCAAAAGCATCTTGGCAGTCACCGACAGGAAAGGTCTTGCGGGTTTGAACCAGTTCCCACCACAAAGGAGTATCGGTCGTTGCCTCAAGCCAAGCCTGGGCACATTGCACACCAAGCTCGATCATCGGCGAAAATTCGCTACCCCAAGGTGTCAGAAGACTTGGGCAACCATCCGCCGCGGGAATTGAAATGTAGTTTTCGTCCATACACACCCTAGATGTCTGATTTTATTGTTAGACGCTGGACCCAGCCTCGAAATCTTAACGACACCAAATGAACGCTCGATAACAGGCATAAGCCTCAAATGGCCTAGATCAATACCAATGTAGACTATATCCCGTGGATTGAGAGTCCCTCAAGGCGCAATTTGCGCGCATGACTCAAGACTACGAACAGCTTCGTCTGCAGCTGGCGGAAAACATCCGCTGGATGCGACGCGTAAAAAACCTTACCCAAGAGCAGCTCGCGCTCATGGCCGAGGTGGATCGCACCTACGTCAGTCAAATCGAACGATGCACGGGCAATCCGTCGCTGTTGGTCCTGTGCAAACTCGCCAATATTTTCGAAATTACCGCAGATCAGTTACTTGTGGAACCCGATATCCTGCGCAGCTCCCTTCACGTCAAATAATAGTCTCACGTCTCACAAACCCGATACATCCGCCTTCATAATTTCCACTGACAGTCTTCGGTTCCTAACCGAACCTGCCCAGGCCATACACTGAGAGCCTGGATCATGCCTGTTGCCTGCTCGTCAATCACGCCCACAAAGCTACGGCCCTTGGCGCTGGGCGTCCTGCTGGCGTGCGGCCCAAGCATGGCGCTGGATACCGGCAGCATCACCGCCTCTGTGCTTTCGCCAAATTGCCTCGCATACAAGGTCGTAGGCATTTGTTTCTGGCTCCTCTGCACACCCTTCGGCTGCAAGGTCAAAACCTCAACCAAGGTTCGTCATTTCATTCCTGAACTGGTGGTTTCGAGCTATACCACCACCGGCAACAATCCCTGGGCCGAGATGGCTGCCCTCTCATCTCCCATCAGCGGTGCGGAAGGTGGCGGCAACCTGATCACCCCGAACACCCACCGCGACAACCTGCCCCGCTTTAAGAACGTCGACGGGATCGGCCACCCCGGTGGCTGGATCGCAACGCAACTGGCTTCGCAATCCGGCTATGCCTGCGCCAGCGGTGCAACTGCACTCATGCCTTACTACCTGAGTACCCTGGACTCACTGGCCTGGCGCCATGGCATCCCGGAAAGTTTCTACCCCGAGTCGCTCGTGCCGGGGATCCGTGAAATCGGACGTCAGGCCACGGGAAACATGTGGGGTAACGTTTATCCCCGGCAGGGTTTTCTGGTACAGCCCGACGACTTCAAGGCTGCCGCGGTCATGGCGCAACGGGCCGGCGATGTGATGACCCGCAGCTGGCAGCCGCATGTGTATGTACCGCTCACACCCATACCACGCGACGGCTACTGGCCGCCTGGCCCGATCGTCGAAAACGACGCCTCAACCCACAAATGGCAGTTGCTCTACCCCCAGGTTCAGCCCACGTGCGCCATCTTCCCCAGCGATCCGGTCCAGAGCACGGATGGCGGCTACGCCTGGTCGTTGTGGCGCCCCTATAGCTGCTGCAAGCGTGAGGGGCAGACCTTCCTGTTCAGCATTGACTTCGAAGGAGGTGCTTCATGAGTCGGTTTCTCGTACGATCCTGGTTGGGCATGATAAGTCTGTTGCTCTGTGGACTGCTCGCCATGGCCACGCATGCCCACGCCGCCGAAGGCGATTACCGCCTGGGCACTCAAGGCGAAGTGCTCGATGACCGAGTGATGTACACCATTGGTGGCGGCTCGGCAGTCGGCTCACCGAGTTCGCTCTACCGACCCAGTGGTCTCGGTGTCGGCGGCTCCTGGCGAGCGAACATGATGTGCGGAAACATGAGCCTCACCAACACCCTGCAAAACCAGCTGAACGGCGTCACCGAAGGTTTCCAGCAGATCATGGGCAGCATCGTGCAGAACGCGACCCAAGCGGTGATGTCGCTGCCGGCGTTGATCATCCAACGCGCCAACCCCGGTCTCTATGAGTTGCTCAGTAACGGGGTGATGCAAGGTCGGATCGACTTCGACCGCTCCAAGCTAACCTGCCAGGCCATGGCCGAAAAGATGGCGGATAAGGTCGGTCAAGCCGGTTGGGGTGCGCTGGCCAAAAACCAGGAGATGCAGGGCAATCTGGAGCAAACCGGCGGTGATGCGGTGGCAGCGGTGAAAAACACCGAGGCCCATAACGGCAACAATGGGGTGTCCTGGGTCGGCGGTTCGAAAGCCGGAGGTAACGGACAGACACCCATTCGGGTGACCGCCGACGTGGTCCGCGCAGGCTATAACCTGCTGCATAACCGGTCGGTGGATGACAGTGCCTCGATCAGTAGCAGTGATTGCCTGGGAGGGGCTATTTGTCAGACATGGGCTTCGCCCCAGGAGGAGTCCGACTGGGCCGTTCGGGTGTTGGGCGAGAACGAAGTCGCGACCTGCGACAGCTGCGAAACTCTGCGTGCGACCGCTGGCAGCGGACTGACGCCGCTGATCCAGGAGGCCTATAACGAGCGCCTCAAGGCCCTGCAAGGGCTGTTGTCTGGCGCGCTGCCGCCTACTTCTGACAATCTGACTAAAGCCTCCAGCCCAATGCTGCCGGTGACCCGTGGCGTGATTGAAGCCCTGCGCGACGATCCCGACCAGGATCTGTTGACACGGCGCTTGGCCAGCGAGACGGCCTTGTCCAGTGTGCTCGACAAAGCACTGCTGCTACTGCGCACGCTGCTGGCAGGCAGTCACGAACCGAACATCGCCTCCGCCGAGCCAGCCCAAACCGCCTTGACGAAAAATATCGAAACCCTGGAGCGCGAAATTCGCCTGCTGCAGACCGAGTTGCAGGTCAGGCAGATGCTGACGACCAATACCGCCAGCCTGGTGCTCGATCGGCATGCCGGTGGTGCCGATGCTTCGCGCACCGTCGAGCAAGGCGACCCCGAGCCCGGTCGACTCAATGATGCTGACGCCAGGCGCAAGTGAGCCATGAAACGCTCACCGCTATTCACTTTGCTTTCGAGTCTGGGGATTGCCGCGGCGATGATCCTGACCGCCGCACTGGTCGCCTGGATTGGCCGCACTGCGCTGGGTAGTTTCGAGGTCTGGCAGCAGACATTCGAATCCGCACGACCTTATCTGCGGTGGTGGCGCGCCCTGCTCTACGCCGCCCTCTTTGCGCTCTGGTGGGACCTGCTTCGGCGCTACCGACATCGACCACAGGATCGACTGCGCCTGAAACGCATCGGGACAATAGGGCTCGTGCTCTTTACCTGCGTCGAACTCACCCGACTGTGAGGTCAGCACCATGCTTATGAGCACCAACAGCTACCTGGAGTTTTACCTCTCTCTGCTGGCCTGGATCATCAACAACGGCCTCTGGAGTGTCCTGTCCGACACCGGGCTGTTCGCCGCGCCCTTTGGTGCAATCATCCTCCAGGAATGGTTGTCGGCCCGTCAGCAAGGCGCGGACGAAGGTAACAAGGGGCTGCTCTCGGTGCCACGGATAGAGAACCGTTTGTGGCTGGCCTACATCGTCGTCTTGTTCGGTTGCGCGCCTGTGTTTCCGTTGAGCCTCTCATCAATGGCGTTCAATGATGCGGCAAGCCAGCGCTGCGGCGTCAGTGTGGCCCAACCGACGGAAACCGCCTGGGGGATGACCTTCAATACTATCGGCGAACGCTCCGCCAACGTACCGATCTGGTGGTTTCTGGTGCATGCCTTGAGCAAAGGCGTGACCGCGGCGGCCACCGCTTCCATCCCCTGCGCACCGGATATCCGGCAAATGCGCATGGAGATCGACAGCTCGCGCATCGACAGCCAGGTGCTGCTGCAAGAGGTCGCCGATTTCACCCGCGACTGCTACGGCTATTCCCGTTCTCGGCTGTTCACCAACCGTCCGCAGTTGGACAAGGCACAAAGTCATGACGCCTCCTGGATCGGCTCAAGCTATTTGCTCGATACGCCCGGCTACTACGATACGGATCGTTCACGCACACCGCGCGTCAATTGGCCGTATGACGACAACCGCGATGTATCCTTGCCGCGGTTAGAAAATGGTGCGGGCTACCCCACCTGCAAGCAGTGGTGGAGCGACAGCGGTGTCGGGTTGCGCGAGCGCTTGATCGAGCAGGTCGATCCATCGCTGCTGACTCAGCTGAAAGGTTGGTTGACTGGCCGCTCGAGCAACGAGATCGAAGATGCCACCCTGCGCGAACTGGTCAGCCCGCGCCAGCAAACGATGTCCATGTCGCCCGGACAGGTGTACCAGGACTATGGCTCCAGCGCCCGCGGGGGCTCAATCAATCAGAGTCTCAATAACCTGGCTACCAACACCGGGCTGGCCCTCGGCTCCTTCAGCAACTTTCCGGCGATGAATGCGCTACGCGCCGCCCTACCGATGGTGCAGGCTTTCCTGATCATGGGCGTCATCATCAGCTTGCCGCTGATTCTGTTGGTCAGTACCTACCAGTTGAAGACCGTCATGACCGTGACGTTCGCGCTGTTCACCTTACACATGCTGAGCTTCTGGTGGGAACTGGCGCGTTGGGTCGACTCCAGTATGCTCGATACCTTGTACAACCAGGTTTCGGCTTCAAATCAGGTGCTGTTGTCGCTGCCCACATCCGGACTTATGGATGGGACGGTCACCGCGCAGGTGATCGAGTACGTGATGGGGGCAATGTTCGTCGTGCTTCCGATGTTGTTTTTGGCTGCAATGAGCTGGGCAGGATATAGCGTTGGCTCAATTGCCGACGGCATGCTTAGCAAAGGAGCAGCTCAAGCGCAGGACGCCGGTGCAAGGGGCGCTGGAGCTCTGATATCTGCTGGAAAAGCCTTAAGGAAGGGGTGAAGAACTCCACTACAGGTCTTTTAAATCAGGCTGACCGGGTGCGCGGCCATACTCATACTCACCATATGGGTCGCCATATGCCTTGTACCGGAGAGCATCCTTAGGTTTGATAGGCGTTCCATTGGCGATGGCCCAACACAAGACAATAAGGATCATCACCGACACTGTGAACCATAAGCTAACTAGAAGGAGTCCGGCGGCTATTGCCAACTTGATAACTAGAAAACTCCCGCGAACAAGTAATTTACCTGCGGGCATTCCTGCCGTCTCCGCACTCTCAACCACGCGGGATTCAAACGCTTTCACCTTACGATAACCACGCTTCACCGACAGACCACAGGCGTACGCCCAGCGGTGGGCACGTAAACTTTGAACAGGTTGCTGAGTCGGCATGGTCTCGCCCTCTTCTGAGCGTTTTCATGGTTGAGGCAAGAGTATTAGCCTACTACTGAAAGCGGTCGATATCTGACCGTTTATCAGTTTGCTCAGACGGCGCCGCGAGCGTTGATATGGGCTGCGCGTTGAAAACAGCCCCCATATCCTAGTCCGCCAAGAATAGGACCCGTAAACGGCTAGTAACCTTTCGGTATGCGATAGGTCTTGCCCTTTTTTGTGCGGTCTTCGAAAAAGTCCGCATGCTCCGATTCGTCCGTGCGTATGCAATCGCGCGTCTGACCATTCCCAACGTTGCATTTCGACCACTCAACCCGACTGCGTAATTCGTCCAGCCTCGCCACCTCGCCTCGACGCGCTTTTATTTCGTCTAACGACGGCACCCACAGATAGAGAGACACTACTACCAATGTAAGGATCGTAGCCTGCGCCGACAGGAAGTAGAGCCAACGCCTGCTATTCAATTTCTTTGCTGCCATGTTGTACAGTTCAGCAGCCCGCTGAGCGGCAGCATCTGCCTCCGTGAATCTCTTGCTCAACAGCTCAGCGGCTTGATTCGCAGTTGACTGTGCAGAACTCTCGATGCTCTGTTTGACGCCCGCCTCCAGTCGAACCAGCTTCTTTTCGACGCTATCCTGCAGCTCACGCAACGCCTCAGTAGCCCGTCGAGACTTGCTCTCATCGATCTCTACAGCTTCGAGAACTTTGCGAGCCGCGCCAAAGAGGGCCTGAAAATTTCGATCGTGCGCTTGCTCTTGACTTGTTCCGGCCATCAATATCTTCCTAAAGTTGGACCTTTTAGATCGGGCATCTCGTGATCTGGTTGCTTCATCTCTCTCTGAAGGGAAAGATATCGCTCCTGGCTGTACTCGATCCATTGTTTGTGGGACAGGTTCAAATCCATCAAATCCTGTAAGGCGGCGAAATGCAGACCTCCACCGCTGCCGGCCACCAGCACCAATCCGCCTGTTCCGGTCTCCTCTGGCCCTTGAGCAAGCCGCACCAGATCGATGTAGTCGCGCTCAGCCCTTGTAATCTCAGCCGATCTGCGTTGCAGAATGCCAGCAGCCAGCTCCTCGATAAAATTTTGGAACCTCTCGCTTGACTTAGGCCGTTGCCTGGCGCCTTCGCCAAATGCATCGAGATAGGGCTCAATGCGTGCCGACAGTGCAGCGCTGGGAAGAGGCGCCGTTTCGATGTACCAATGCACCCGCCGCGAAGTACCTGGCAGGTCAGGCAATTCGTCCAATTTTTCGGAAAAAATTCGAGATAGAAACTGGTGACGACCAGCCTCTTTTTTTGACTTGTTAGCCTCAGTCTTAAACTCGATCAAACGTACTGTGCCAGGGAATGCCATCAGCAAATCCCCCAATCGTTTATCGTCTGGCGTTTGTTGAAGCAAGTTCACCATACTTGGTAACTGACCGGATCTCAGCTGTGAACCAAGAGCGAACCCCAGCCCGTAGAGAAAATTTCCGATAACCACATTTTCATACAACTTCATTGAACATCATCACCCTAGTATCACGCCCTTTAGAAGCTTGCCGGTAGCGCTCCAAGCCTAACCGTTTGTCAGTCAATCCGGTCGAAAAACAAGGCTGGCTTTCAGTAGACTCAGTTCGTCTAAAGCGTTGGTTTATCTCGTTGCTATTCGCGAACAGCTCGGCTAAACCCGGGTACGGATCGCTGTTATCGACAGCATTTTCCCAGGTAGCCAGAACCTTCAAGGCTACGTCACTTCGGTGATGGTTCTCCCCAAGTGCGATTAGCGTTCGGTGGCTCGCACGGTGACCGTTTCTACGGTGATGAACGCCTACTGCTCTCCTGAGCGCCTTTCGAGCTCTGCTCGCCAGGCAAACCTTCTTGTTTTTCTTCAACCCACAGCGGGGAAATTCTTTCCCCCACGGGACAGGTTTCTTCGCGTTTCAACGGAGACATTCCATGCCCGACTCACTTACACCGGAAACACTGAACACCCTTCGGTTGCCCATTGTGTTCACGCTGGCGCGTGGCAATGCGCAGTACTGCTCGAGCGTTCAGGTCGTCCTGAGAGGCTGCAGGTCGATCGGCTGAGCCACGTATTGCGCGCAGCTTTCGAGGCTCACCTGGCCTATCCACACGAGCCCTATGTGCTGTTCGAGGTAGCCCACATCGCGCCAACGGGTCATCCACACCATGACCCGCTGCTGCAACTGAGCCTCAGTCTGCTCCAAGAGCCGGACCAGCCTGACGCCTTGTTGATAGCGCTTGCAGGAGAACACCTGCTCTAAGCGCAATTGGCGGCGCCCACCTCCACATTTGGACGGCATGCAAGACCTGCATCAATCCAACCCATCACCCAACCGGGGAACCCTCCCCCGACGGGCAAGGCGTTCCTCCGTTTTTCTCTCGAGGAAATTGCCATGCGCGATATCTACCAAGACGTAACTGACAAGATCGTTACCGCGTTAGTCCAAGGCGTTGCTCCCTGGATCAAACCCTGGTCCTCAAGTGGCTCCGCTGACGTCGGTCATCATCAACCCTACCCCATCAACGCCATCACGCGACGTCCGTATTCGGGCATCAATTTACCGCTGCTCTGGGCCGAGGCCAGGTTGCGGGGATTCACTCAAGATCGTTGGCTGACCTTCAATCAAGCCAAAAAGGCCGGCGGGCACATCCGTAAGGGTGAGCACAGCGCCCTGGCGGTACTCTACAAGCCGATGGAGCGCGAGGAACAGACCGAGTCAGGCCAACCCGTACTCGATGAAAACGGTCAGCCCAAGGTCGCTCACTTCGGCATTCTCAGGACACATTTTCTGTTCAACATCGAGCAAACGGAAGGGCTCGAAATGCTCAATGACACCCTGATCGAGACGGAACAGAGTGATCCCTTCCAGCCCAACGGCGCCGCGGAGAATCTGCTGTTAAGTTCGGGTGCACACATCGTTCATCGATCTGCCGACGAAGCCTTTTACCACCCGATCAGGGATCTCATCCAACTACCGACAAAAGCGCAATTTCACGATGAAGGTGGGTACTACGCCACCGCACTTCACGAGCTGACGCACTGGACCGGGCATCACGCTCGGTTGCAGCGCGAGGGGGTGACTTCATCCTGTCCGTTCGGCTCGCCAGGCTACGCGTTTGAGGAGTTGATCGCCGAAATGGGCGCTGCTTTTTTATGTGCTTACGCCGGCATTCAGGGAGAGGTGCGGCACGAGGGCTATATCGACTCCTGGCTCGGCCTGCTCAAGGCTGACAAACGCGCGATCTTTCGCGCCAGTGGTCAGGCCCGAAGCGCCTCGGAATATGTACTCAACCTGGAGCAGCAACTGAAGCGAGCGGTCTTGGACGACTCACTCTGCATGAACGATGGAGCTTGATCGTTACCTCTCCGCTGCAAACGCCTCACAGGGTCCAACACGAGTTGGACCCTTTTTTCTGCGCCCAGAAAAAAACTTTTGCCGCCGGCACTGACGCAAAGAGTCAGGGATGGGCACACACCCGCAGCCTGTCATTCCGCATCCAGGTTCTGCGCCAGAAAATCCACCAGCTCGAGCGGACTCCGGCTATCGATCACCTTGTAGATCAGATCGCGTTTACTGCGCGGTAACTTCTTGACCACGCTCTTCGCCGAGGCCCGGACGGCTTCGTCGGTCCCATGGATACGTGCCGCGAGCAGCAGCACGAGCGTGGCGTCAGTGAGGTTCATGGCTAGACCCAAAAAATATGCACCGCAGTGTACCGACTCTTGTCTTTGCCGTACTAGCCCCAACAAAACGATGCCTAGCCGTATCCATATTCCGATTGCCATGCAAAGGGACACGAGCCAAAAGGACGGGTAAGGGTTGGAAGGGAATGGGGACTCAAGGGTAAGAGCGCTATCCGAAAAGGCTAAAAGGCCACTGACCCAGCCACTTTCCGGAGGTCACGATGCTCAGCCTGTTTCGCCGCAAAAGGCAGAAGCCCCCTCTGCCACCGACCGTCAACGTCGCCGAAGGTTACCTGTCCATCGAGTCGGCTCACAACTTGTTAGCCGCGGAGCACCGCCGCCAGCTGCTCGATCGCATCTGGCAGTACACCGCCCTCTCCCACGCGCAGTTCATCCAGCTCTATTTAAATCCGATCCATCGCTACGCCGAACAGGTCCAGCAACTCCCGGCCAGCGAGACGCACCACCATGCGTATCTCGGCGGCATGCTCGACCATGGACTGGAACTGGTCGCCTGCAGTTTGAAACTGCGCCAATCCTATCTGCTTCCCACTGGTGCGGCGCCCGAAGACCAGGCCGCCCAGACTGACGCTTGGTCCGCTGGCATCGCCTATGGCGCGTTGCTCCATGACATCGGCAAGATTGCCGTGGACCTGTTTGTCGAACGCCAGGATGGCCGTGTTTGGCATCCTTGGCAGGGTTCCCTGGATCAGCCGTATCGTTTCCGCTATCTCAAGGGGCGCGACTACCACTTGCACGGCGCGGCCGCAGGCTTGCTCTACAACCAGATTATCGACCGGCCAATTCTCGATTGGCTCAGTGGATTTCCGCCTCTGTGGGCCAATCTGCTGTATGTCCTGGCGGGCCAGTACGAACGTGCCGGCGTGCTCGGTGAGTTGGTGATGCAGGCCGACCGCGTTTCCACCGCACAGAACATCGGTGGTAACCCGAGCAAGGCGCTGCAAGCACCGATTCATTCGCTGCAACATCACTTGATCAGCGGATTGCGTCATCTGGTTCAGCACGAACTGAAACTCAACCAGCCAGGTGCCGCGGGATGGCTGACCCAGGACGCGCTCTGGCTCGTCAACAAGACGGTCACGGACAAGCTGCGAGCCTATCTACTGTCGCAATCGATTGAGGGCATTCCCTCGTCCAACCTCGCAGTGTTCGATGAGCTGCAGTCGCACGGATTGGTTGAGTCCACGCCGGAAGGAAAAGCCATCTGGACCGCGCTTGTGGCACAGGGAAATTGGCAGCAGCATTTCACCTTTCTGCGCCTTCAACCGGCACTGATTTGGGGGAACGAAGACCGGCCTGAGACTTTCAGCGGAACAGTGAGCGTGGTAACCGATGACCATCCGTCTGACGCTTCGGCATCACCTCCAGCGCCTAAGACTGTCAGTAATGGATCGCGTCAAAGCTCTTCGCTGACAAATCCCATGGCGATGGAAGACGCTGACTCTCTCGGCACGCTGTTGGATATGTTCGAGCTGGAAGAGCCTGAGGTCAGCGACGAATCGTCAGCACACATTCTCGAAATCTCAAATCCCTCGTCGGATGACCCTGGCCAGGCATTCCTGAATTGGGTCAAAGAAGGCATCCGGAGTCACAGGCTGATCATCAATGACAGCAAGGCCAAAATCCACACGGTGGGTGGGAACGTATTTCTGGTCACCCCTGGTCTCTTTCAACGCTATACGCAGGAGTTCCCCGGCATCTCTCTGGGCGCCTGCCAAGAGATCGAAGAATGGCGTTGGGTGCAGAAGCAGTTTGAGAAACTGAGGGTTCATAGAAAGCGTGGCAACGGTATGAATATCTGGGTATGTACGGTGAGGGGGCCACGAAAAACCTCGAAAATACAAGGATATATCTTACAAAGCCCCGACTACCTATTCGAGAAACTACCAGAGGATAACCCGTTCCTAGAAATAACCGGCAGTACCTAAATGTAGAGATTTCGACAACGTCACCATAAAAATTGGCGCCCTCCAGACTCCTCCCGATAGGCCTCCAGTGCCTCCTCCCGAACCGTCGTGCGGCACACTCCTGAAACTTCATAGGCGTGCGCCTCCGGACTTGCCTAGAGCTTTAGAATCGACTTAACTACGATGGACGCAATAGCAATGAGACAGTACAGTGATATTTTAAAATCAATAATCAAGGAATGACATGGCTGAGACAGCTAATATTGCAAAAATGGCGGAAATACTCTCGAAAGGTATATTCGGAGAGTTTTTATGGAACAGAGTTGGCCCGCACGATAGGAACTGGACTTGCGAAGAACCTGAAAAACATAGCGTTTCGACCCACCCAACCGATATTGTTTTTTGGTACGAAGAGCCGTATTCACAAGCTCGAACCTATATCAACTGCGACCTAAAAAGCTACAAGAAAGAAACAATTACGACTGAAAAAGTTAAAGTGGCCGTAAAGAGTTTGGCCAACAGCTTGGAGTGTGCAGAAAAAAGCCAACCGTGGCAATCTGAATACACTCACGAACATGTCGCAAAAAATATCTGCGGATTGCTTTTTATTTACAACCATGATGGGAAGTTCGATGCGGATTTCTCCAAAAGAATTGAAAATATAAAAAGCGAAGAGCTCAACATCCCCAAAGGTTCTAAGCTCGTCGTACTAAGCCCTGCGGATATATTCTGGCTTAACAATGTCAAGGATGAAATACTTAGAATGCGAGGCAGTGAAGACTTACCATCTCGCAATCAATGCAAATTTTTCTACCCTCATCTATCAAACAAAAAAAACGTTAAGCTTGAAAAGGCCCCAGCTGCCACACTTGAAATGCTTACCTCTTCTTGGATCATCATGCAGTACTCTATGGTTCCCGACGCTCCCAAAAATGATTTTGTAATCTTTTATAGGAAACGAGGCTTTGAACAAGCCGAGTTTTTATACCTGATCGACTGCCTTATGCATTATCAGGTTCTAGTCAGCGGAAACAAAGTGACAATAAAAATTCTTGACCCCCATCAATCAGCAAACGCTAAATTCAAGCTAGCTGTCGACGAATATGCGGAACGTTGCGGCGGTGGAGAAATCGGAAAAATATTGAACAGCATAGAATTCTCCCAAATGACGACTACCACCCAAACATTTTCAGAGGTCGAAATAGGTATGCGTGATGACTGATAAAAAAAATCCACTCTATTATTGTGCTACTGATAAAGAAATTTTTGACGTTCTAAAATCAGCCAAGCAACGATTAACTGAACACGTTCTTTTAGAGCTCGCAAAAGACAAAGGGATTTTCTACTCTGCAAATGAAGATAGAGATGATCTTGCAGAAAAAATCTCACTTCTCCCGCATGATTATTACGACCTGAATGTTTTGCTCTCTAGGCGTGAGCAAAACAATAGAAGTGACAAAATCAAGAGTGAAACGCTTAATGGAAGTCTGACTATTGAAGAGATCAAGGAAATTGCCAAGGAGTTCCAAGAGAGTCCTGAGGAGGATGAGAAAGTAAAGATAGTTCAAGACGGAAACAAGATCACCGTAAAGATAGAATATTCCGACTTGAACTACGCCAAAAGCAGACTGATGCAACGCATCAAAAAAGAAGCCGACATTGAGTTTGAGGTTAATTCAAAAAATACAATCTTGAGATTCCCAGCAAACAGCAAAGGAGAATCTATAGCAAAAAAAACTAACAAACAGGATAGAAGAAAAAAAGAAAGAAATCATTCCTATCTTAAAAATTGAGCTAATTGACATTTCGGGACATCTCGCAAAAACTGAATTTTTCACACGACTTATCACATCACTACCCGGATTTAGACTTAGCAATGTTACCAATATAAAAGTTGAGTCCAGCCACACAAAGAACAATCTGCCTAGCGATGACGAGGAGGAAGCGGACATTAGTGATGAAGCCCGGGATGAGATGTTAGGCGTAGTAAAAAACGCAGCACTACGTGGAGAAAGCCTTCTCAGCTCTAAACAATACCAAGATCTCAAAAACGGAGGATTCTACATAGCCTCTATCGTATGGAGGTCCGATAAAACTTCAGGAAAAAGAGAGCGAGTAGAATTTTTTGCTGGATTTGAGAAACCTGAAACTGGGGAAGGTTTTAAATTCAGTATCAAAGGGTATTACAACTTTAGCAGCCTTGAATACACAAAAAGCATTAGATCATTCAAAGACGATGAAAAACGAGAGTATATTGCACTAATTGAGCAGACAGCTCAAATTGTGATCCATAACTTAAAGACAGAGCAAACCTCGTACACCAATGGCAGCCAAAAGGAAGACGAGCAATGACCAGAATAAAATGGTACAAGTTTTCCTCTAGTTTAGACGCCGAAACTTTGAACTCAAAAATCAACAAGATAAAGTTCAATCAATATTCTTCCGATGGTTTTCAAATCTCAAGTTTTCGCAAGGATAGAATCGAGGCAAGATATATCGAAAGAATTGAATATGACGAATCCCAAAAAGATCCATTTGGCGAAACCATAACCACCCGCAGAATCGTATATAGGGACACACAGTTTAAGATATTTTTTAGCAGTAACACTTTGGAAATCATCAATCCAGGAAGAAACTTAAACACATTTATAATGAAACTTGGCGAAGCTAGTGGTTTTAATTTTTCCATCGAACCCATCTCTTTGGACATTAGAAAACTCACTTATACCAATAATTTCTTAGCTTCGAATTTCCAAAACACCTCAATAAGTATCTCGCAGATAGACCTTGGCGAGGGTACCTCTGCAAAAATCACTGCAACTGGCGGATTGAACATCAAAGAAACGGTTGAGCAGTTGATCGCCGGAAGAGCCTACTACATATCGGCATTGACATTTAAATCAACCACTCGGGATTTTGTTGCGAGCTTTGTTATAACAAGAGATGGAGGGCTCAAAACCGCAGGAAAAGATTCCAACCGGCTTATAGAGTTTCTAAAATCTGAAATTTTTATTATTTGACAAGCGCTCTAATAGCAAGAGCGCTCATCACTCAAGCACGCGACGCAGTCCTTGTCACCGCGTTGATATAGCACCACAGTTTTTAGCTTAAGCATTGGACCACTTTTCTTGTAGTTTGATTGAAATTTTCGGGAGTAAGAGCATCAATAGGTGAAAAGCCTTTTAGTCGCTCATGGGGCTCACAGAGCATCCGATAAAGCGTCCAAGCATTTACATCTGGAAACCGCTCAAGCAATACGAGTACCAACTTATGCCGCAACGGATCAAGCTGCCAATCCGGAATGCGCTGACCGCGATTCCCCAGGCTCAGGGACAGCAGACGGCGAGCCTTGATATCACGGTTGATCTGATCTCGGGATTTGCCAGCCAATTTCGCGAAAACCAGTAACGGCAAATTACTAGCGGCCTCATAAATGGCAAGCATCTCGGCGCGTTCGCGCTGGATGTCAGACACGTGAGATTTATGCGGCGTTTCAGTCGGGGCCGAAAGAGGTACGACAGGCGGCTGGTGCGACACAATCAGAGCTGGTTCGTTGCTAACCGAAGCCTTGGGCGCCGAGACGGTTGTCATCGGAAAGGCGCCGTTGAATTGAATGGAATTCGTTTTCACGTTTTCCAGCGACGGCAGCGAAGCGGCCCCCTCCAATCGGATGGTAAGCGGAGAGCTTGCCGCTTTCAGCTGGCCCTGCCCCCAAAGATCGAGACGATTCGCCCAGTCCTGCATCATCGTCCGGCGTTGCTCGACATACTCCGCGTGATTGTAGGCCGCACTCACCTTGTCTGGATCGGCATGAGAAAGCTGGGCATCCACCCACACCTTCGGGTATCCGATCTCGTTCAGCGCCGTCGAGATCGTCGCTCTCATGCCATGACCGGTGAGTTGATCGGCGTACCCCATCCGGCGTAACGCGCCATTCAGCGTGTTCTCACTGATACGCTTGCTCAGATCGCTTCGATGCGCAAACAAGTAGCGTTGTGCGGGGACAACCTGTTCCAGCAAGTGACGCACAATCTCCAGAGCCTGAACCGACAACGGCACGATATAAGGCGGTACACTTTGGGTCTGCTTACCTGGCTTTCGCATGGCTAGCTGGAGCTGTTTCACCACCTCCGCGGGTATCACCCACAACCGTTTCTCCAGATCGAACTGGTCGGGTGTTGCCAACCGCAATTCGCCCGTGCGGACACCGGTCAGCAGCAACAACCGAAGGCCAAGCCGAGTTTGGTTGGCGCCACCGTAGTTTCGAAGAGCAGCCATCAATGCCGGGAGCTCGTCCATACGAAGAAATGGATTATGCGTAACCGGAGGTTTGGGGAGTGCAACCACATCAAGGTCTGAAGCTGGGTTGTGTTCCAGCCCCTCGATCTTCACCAGCGCATAGCGGAACAATTGGTTGAACCAGGTCCGGCATTTTTCGGCGGTCGTTAAGGCTTTGCGCTGTTCGATCCTGCTCAGCAAATCCAGCAAATCATGACGACTGATATCGTAGATAGACCGCACACCGAGCGTGGGCAGAACGTCCTTATTGAAGATTCGCAGGATTTGCGAGAGCGTACTCTGGCGCCCTTCCTTCAGGCTCAGCCTACGGAACTCCACCCACTGATTGAACACAGCCTCAAAGGTGTGCTCTGCCGCAAAACGAACAGCACGACGCTGCTGCTTACGGTGCTCATAGGGATTGATGCCTTGGGCGACCAAGGCTCGCGCCTCGTCACGTCGGACGCGGGCTTCTTTGAGGCTGATTTGCGGATAGCTACCCAGAGACATGCGCTTCTGCACGCCCGCCCAGTAGTATCTGAAACGCCAGATTTTTCCGCCGCGAGCCGTCACGTTGAGCGCAAGCCCATCCGTGTCGCCTATCGTGTAGTCATTGCCGGTGATTCGGGCTTGCCGAACGGTAGTATCCGAGAGTGCCATAGCGAGCTCCTGAACAGAGTCAGGGCCAGATGCTCGTCTCGCTATCCAAGCTGCTCCAGCAAAAAACCGATTCAGTGCACATCCAAATCCAAGATCCTCATTCGGGACTTAAATCGGGACTTAAAAGCACTGGATGGAGCTGGATTTCAGTGGTTCCCGCTGGAACGAAAAAAGGGCCTAAAGGCCCTGATTTCAATCACTTACAGAATTCAGTGGAACTCTGCAGCGCAATATTTGGAGCGGGAAACGAGACTCGAACTCGCGACCCCGACCTTGGCAAGGTCGTGCTCTACCAACTGAGCTATTCCCGCTTGGTGATGCGCATTCTATAGAATCCCCAGCACCCGTCAACCCCTTGATTCAAAAAAGTTTATTTCTTTTCAACGGTGGTGCGCAGGTGGGGCCAGGCGGCGCGCAGGTATTGCAGCATGGACCACAGCGTCAGGCCTGCAGCGATGAGCAACAAGGCGTAGCCGGTGAGGACCCAGAACGAGAAGTCCGACGGATTGGCCAGCAGGATGACCAGCGCGAGCATTTGCGCGGCTGTTTTCCATTTGCCCATGTTCGATACGGCGACGTGGGCGCGGGCGCCGATTTCGGCCATCCATTCGCGCAGGGCCGAGACAACGATCTCGCGACCGATGATCACGGCAGCCGGCAGGGTCAGCCACAAGTTGCCATGTTCCTGCACCAAGAGCACCAGGGCCACGGCGACCATGAGTTTGTCGGCCACCGGGTCAAGGAACGCGCCAAACGGGGTGCTTTGCTCCAGGCGGCGCGCCAGGTAGCCGTCAAGCCAGTCGGTGGCGGCGGCAAAGGCGAATACCGAACTGGAGGCGACATAGCTCCATTCATACGGCAAATAGAACAGCAGGATAAAAATCGGGATAAGCAGGACGCGTAGAACGGTGATCAGATTAGGGATATTCATCGGCACAACTGGCTACGAGGTGAGAAGGCATTCTATTCGCTGTGCAGATTGGCATAAATCAATTCAGCGAGCTTTTTACTGATACCGGGTGCTTTGGCTATTTCGTCAATGCTGGCACGGGAGAGCTCCTGCAAGCCACCAAAATGTTTAAGCAAGTCGCGACGCCGCGTCGGGCCGACCCCTGCCACCCCTTCCAGGGTTGAGGTTCGGCGGGTTTTGCCGCGTCGTGCACGGTGGCCGGTAATGGCGAAGCGGTGGGCTTCGTCACGAATCTGTTGGATCAGGTGCAGCGCCGGGGAGTCGCCCTTCAAAGTGAACTCATGCGCGGCATCATTCAAGTACAACGTCTCGAAACCGGCCTTGCGCGTGGCGCCCTTGGCCACCCCGAGCAGGATCAGGTCGGGCACGGCGAGTTCATTGAGGACGTCGCGGGCCATGGACAACTGGCCCTTGCCGCCGTCCACCAAGAGGATATCGGGCAACTTGCCCTCGCCTTCCTTCAACTTGCTGAAGCGCCGCGTGAGGGCCTGGTGCATGGCGGCGTAGTCATCGCCGGCGGTAACGCCTTCGATGTTGTAACGCCGGTAGTCGGCCTTGATCGGGCCTTCAGGGCCGAACACTACGCAGGAGGCCACGGTGGCTTCGCCGCTGGAGTGGCTGATGTCGTAGCACTCCAGGCGCTGGGGCGGCTCGTCCAGGTTGAGCACTTCGGCCAGGGCTTCGAAGCGTGCGGCGACGTGCTGTCGATTGGCCAGGCGCGCGCCCAGGGCCTGTTCGGCGTTGGTCACGGCCAGCTGCTGCCAGCGGGCACGGGTGCCGCGAACGCGGTGGCTGATGTCTAGCTCGCGACCGCGCAGTTCATGGATCGCCTCGATCAGGGTCGGGAAATCCTCGTGGACCACGTTGACGATCAGCTCCGACGGCAAGTCGCGCTCAGGGCTACTCACATAATATTGGCCGAGGAACGCGGCCATCACCTCGGAGACGTCTTCATCGATCCCGGTTTGCGGGAAGAAGTTCTTGCTGCCCAGCACCCGCCCGCCACGCACGCTGATCAGGTGCACACAGGCGCCGCCCGGGTTGACGAACGCCGCGATCACGTCGACGTCGCCGGTGCCGCCTTCCATGCTCTGCTGGTCCTGGACGCGGCGCAGCAGCGATATCTGGTCGCGCAGCTCGGCAGCCTTCTCGAAATCCAGGGTGCTGGCCGCCTGCTCCATGGCCCCGGACAGTTCATCGGTCAGCGCGTTGCTGCGCCCCTCGAGGAACATCACCGAGTGACGCACATCCTCGGCGTACTCCGCCGGCTCCACCAGGCCCACACAGGGCGCCTTGCAGCGCTTGATCTGGTACTGCAGGCACGGGCGCGTACGGTTCTTGTAGAAGCTGTCTTCACACTGGCGCACAAAAAACGTCTTCTGCAGCAGGCTCAAGCTCTCGCGAATGGCGCCGGCGCTGGGGTAAGGCCCGAAATACTTGCCCTTCTGCTTCTTCGCACCCCGGTGGATGCTCAGGCGCGGGAAGGCACCATCCGACAAAAACACGTAGGGGTAGGATTTATCGTCACGCAGCAGGATGTTATACGGCGGCCGCCATTCCTTGATCAGCGTCTGCTCAAGCAGCAGCGCTTCAGTTTCATTGGCGGTAATGGTGGTTTCGACTTGGGCGATACGCGCAACCAGGGCGGCGGTTTTCGGCGCGAGACCGGTCTTGCGAAAATAGCTCGCCAGACGGTTTTTCAGGTTCTTGGCCTTGCCTACGTAGAGCAGGCGCGCCTCGCTGTCGAACATACGGTACACGCCGGGGCGGCCGCTGCAGGTCGAGAGAAAGGCACTTGGATCAAACGGTGTGGTCATGTCAGGCGCTAGCGTCCACCATGCCGTGGCGCACCGCGAGCAGGGTCAATTCAACATCACTGCTGATGGCGAGTTTCTCGAAGATGCGATAGCGGTAGGTGTTGACGGTCTTGGGCGAGAGGCACAGCTTATCGGAGATCGACTGCACCTTCTGGCAACCGACGATCATCAAGGCGATCTGGATTTCCCGCTCCGACAGCGCGTCAAACGGCGAGTCGCTGGTGGGCTGAAAGGATTTGATGGCCAGCTGCTGGGCAATCTGCGGGCTGATGTAGCGCTGGCCGGCAAATACCAGGCGAATGGCTTGCACCATTTCCGCCAGGCCGGCGCCTTTGGTGAGGTAACCCGCGGCTCCCGCCTGCAGCAGACGCGTAGGAAATGGGTCCTCTTCGCACACCGTTACTACCACAACCTTGATATCCGGATGGCTGCGCAATAATTTGGTAGTGGCGCCCAGACCGCCGATTCCCGGCATCTTGACGTCCATCAACACCACATCGGGTTTCAATTCCCGGGCCTTGATCAGAGATTCCTCCCCCGACTCGGCCTGGCCGACTACTTGCAGGCCGTCGATGTCAGCCAGCATTCGTGTAATGCCTGTACGAACGAGATCATGGTCATCGACTACTAGCACCCTAATCAAGCAGACACCTCGCGATATGGTCTTATAGGTTGCTGAACACCTTAGCAAAAAACCAGGGCGCAGACCTAGCTGCAAGCGTCATATATGTGGAGTTTGAGCGCTCGGCACGCCTCTATCGAGCGGCGAACGGCCGGATTTGCTGGGCAAAAGGTCAGGAATCCTGCGGCGCAGGCTTGGTTTTTCCATGGCGAGAAAGGGAATGCTCGGCCAGGGTCGACGTCAGGCGGCGGATTGCCTCTTGGTCTTCCTTGAACAATGCCCGGTAATCAACCAGCACTTTTTCTTCAAGCTGGCTCAGATTTTCCAGTGGAGTCGGCGTCGCGGTCCCGGTCAACACGTACAGCACATCCACGCCTCTGCCGGCCACGCGAGACAAGTAGTCGGCCTTGGGCGCGCGCCCACCGCTTTCATATTTGCCCTGGGCGTTGGCTTCGACGCCTCCGATTTCACCAAACACTTTTTGCGACAGGCCAAGTCGCTCTCTTTCTTGCCTTAAACGCGAACCGATTCCACTCATCTGGATGCATGATCCTATTTGGCACACCGCAAGAGGTGACAGGCTTATCACTTCGTTAAACAAATTAAACGGTTTTTTGAACTATGCCCGCAATGCGTACCCCTGCACAAGGCCAGGCTGAAACATCAAGGAACGGCACCGTCAACAGGATGTTGAGCGACAAACGCGTTCCATCCGCCAGAATCCGGCCTCTTCACCGACAACGCTGAACCCCGTGCGCTGATAAAGCCTTTTGGCCGGGTTGGTCTTGAACACGGTTAAACGCAACAGGCCCGGCACTTGGGCCTTGAGCGCCATCTGCTCCAGCACCCAAGTGCCCGCACCGAGCCCGCGATAGGCCTCGAGCATATGCAGTTCGCGGATATAGAGCGCGTGGCTATCACGGCTCAGGCTGATAAACCCGACAACGCAGTCATCCGCGTAAATCAGCCAGTTTTCTCGAGCAGCCCAGGCCCTATCAAAGCCATCGTCGGACCACAGTAACTGGTTTTGCACGTAATAACGGTCCATCGCCCGGTGAGTCAGGGATCGTGCAAAAGGCAGGTCGTGGTCCGTCGCAGCGCG
This sequence comes from Pseudomonas sp. R4-35-07, assembly GCF_003852235.1. Lineage (NCBI taxonomy): Bacteria > Pseudomonadati > Pseudomonadota > Gammaproteobacteria > Pseudomonadales > Pseudomonadaceae > Pseudomonas > Pseudomonas sp. R4-35-07. The sequence goes on along the minus strand of NZ_CP027732.1, from coordinate 2,113,205 downwards.
CAGGTAGAAAGGCATTTACACAGCCACCACGTGCCCAACCCAGCGCTCGCCATCGCGACGGGCAATCGCCAGCGCTTCGCCGACGCCAGGCACCGCCGCAAGCAAACGACCATCATCCGCCCATATCGCACTGCGGCCGGCACAAGCCCAGCCGCCCGACGGGCCACCATGGTTAGCCATCAACACCAGAAGGCGATGCTCGGCCGCATACCCCTGGAGCAGCGCGCTGTCCGTGGCGTAGCCGCTCTCGCTGATCAATACGCCTGCGGCATAGACCGTGGCGCCCGCCAGCGCCGCCTGGCGCGGATGACTGGCGTGGGAAAAGTCAGCGCACACAGCCAGCGCAATACGATCCTTCCCCCACTCAAGCGCCGCACCGCCCTGCCCGGCCGCAAACGCGAGTTCTTCGCCCGGATGCAGATGCTGTTTGGTATAGACCGCCACCGAGCCATCAGCCCCCAGCACCAAGGCGCCGATCAGCACATCCGACCCTGGCGCCAGGCGGATCGGCATACCCACCACCGCCGTCAACTGCAGCTCCCGCGCCATCTCGCGTAATGGCATCAGCAGTGGGTCTTCAGGCGCAATGGCCAGCTTGGCTGCCAGCGCGGGCTCATAGCCGGTCAGCGACAGCTCTGGAAACACCAGCAATTGCACGCCCTGTGCAGCTGCAGCCTGCATGAACTCGAGATGTCGCGCGATGTTGGCTGCTACGTCGCCTGCGATGGAAAGGGTTTGCGCCGCAGCAAGGGTCAAGGCAGTCATGGTTGCGTCCTGGCAATCTTAAGTGCGTTCAGCATATCGACACTCCCCCCATAGCCGTAAGTCCCCCCATGCGATAGAAATTACTGATTGAATCCACCTGCGCCGCTCTAGTAAGCTCCCCGCATCATTTGGAGACATGCCATGTTGCAACTCACCCACACTCAGGTTTGCCCCGCTGCCAGCGCATCGCGCTCGGTGTCGGCTACCCGTGTGAACGGTTCGAGCACACTGGTCAGCTTTTATTTTGGGTATTGGTTTAGCCGCTGGCGCGCCTGATACCTGAAATCGGCGCCCACTACTCAAGGGGTCGCCTGCCAGAGAAATCTAACCCCCGGTCGGCTCCCCGACCGGGGGTTTTGTTTTTTCAGGCCCTGATAATTTTTTTGATCAGCACACTTAAATAAAGGAATCACGCCATGAACACCATCACCTATTACCGCCACGACACTTGCGCTGCATGGCGATTTAGCCAGCCCCGTTCGGGACAGCCTGCCGCCTCCGACCGGTCACCTCTTGGTGGCAAGCCAACACACGTAGCCGATACGGCCAATTGTCGAACACCCCAGTAGGCCAAGCGCGCGGGAATTGCCCGCCGCTTGCCCAGGAAATCTAGAATATGAACGTCTCTGTCGCCGCTTTGCCCGTCTCCACCCTGGACAGCGCCAATGAAGCCCTGACCCAGCGCCTGCCCAGCGCCCTTGAGCTCAAGCATCAACTGCCCCTCAGCCCGTTCCTCAATGAACAGGTGCACGCCCACCGCCAAGCCGTGCGCGCCATCCTCAATGGGCATGATCCACGCTTGCTGGTGATTGTCGGCCCGTGCTCGATACACGACCCGCAATCGGCCCTGGAATACGCGCGCAACCTGAAGAAGCTCGCGCTTGAAGTCAGCGACCAGATGCTGCTGGTCATTCGCGCCTACGTCGAAAAACCGCGCACGACCGTTGGCTGGAAAGGCCTGGCTTACGATCCGCACCTCGATGGCAGCGACGACATGGCCGCAGGCCTGACCCTGTCCCGGGAACTGATGCGCGAAATGCTGCGCCTGGGCCTGCCGGTCGCCACCGAGCTGCTGCAACCCATGGCCGCCGGCTACTTCGATGACCTGCTCAGTTGGGTCGCGATTGGTGCGCGCACCACCGAATCGCAGATCCACCGCGAAATGGCCAGCGGCCTGGGCATGCCCGTTGGCTTCAAAAACGGCACCGACGGCGGCGTCGCGATTGCCTGTGACGCGATGCGCTCGGCCTCGCACCCGCACCGCCACTTCGGCGTCGACAGCCAGGGCCATCCGGCGACCATCCAGACGTCTGGCAACCCCGACACCCACCTGGTGCTGCGCGGCGGTCACCGCGGGCCAAACTACGATGCGCAGAGCGTGTCCCAAGTCAAACATGACCTGGCCAAATCCAACGTTGCGGCACGCATCATGGTCGATTGCAGCCACGCCAACAGCGGCAAAGACCCGTTGCGCCAGCCGGCGGTGTTCAGCGAGGTGCTGGAGCAACGCTTGCAAGGCGATACGTCGCTGATCGGCATGATGCTCGAAAGCCACCTGTTCGAAGGTTGCCAGCCTCTGAGCCCGTCAATGAAATACGGCGTGTCGGTAACCGATGGCTGCCTGGGTTGGGCGGGCACCGAGCAGTTGCTGCGCAGTGCCGCCGAGCGCCTTCGTGAACACAGCCATACCCAATGATTGGCCGTCATCGGGCACAAGCCACTTGGGCAGTTACGTGGGCCTAGACGCCGACCACCGGTCCGCGGGACAGCGCCCTTAGCCACGGCAAAACCCGCAAGCCGGTCATGGCCTCGGGGGGGTCGATGATGTCCATGAAATGTTCGAGATTGACGTTATCCGGTACGCCCGGCAGGCGTACCGCTACCGTCGGCATTGCGCCGCCGGGACCACCCAGGTCAAGGTCGTCGTAGATCAATACATGGCGTGCCTGAGGGTGGGGCCCACGCGCATGGGCCGCCAGCCCCGCATTGATGATCAGCACATCGAAGGGTTCGGCCGGAATGGCGGTGAGAATCTGGACTTCTTCGAAGGTTTGCACCGGCACGATCCGGTAATACCCCAACTGGTTAAGCATCTTTTCGATGTAGAGCCGCTGCAAGTGCAGATCATCGGCAAGCAGGACGGTCAGTGCTTTGTTCGGCATGGCAAACCCCTGGGCAGGCAGCGCTCGTCAGTGAGCGTGGCCCATTTTCCAGACAAATCCCGACGACAAAATCAGGCATGTTCCCCCAGCACGTAGGACTTCTCCCAAAAGCTCCGAATGGTTGTTATCGGGATCAAGGCTGATTGCAATGGAGACTCAACCCCTCATGCAAAGCGATCATCGCCTGCGCCACCTCATCGATCGCCACCCCCAGCGCGTTGCGGTCCTGGCTTTCACAGGCTGCCTCCAGTGCTTCACAGCGAGCGATTAACACCTGTGCCTTGACCATGCGGGCACCGCCCTTGGCGCGATGGGCGAGGTCGTGCAGCCTGGCGAAGTCCGCCTTGCGCTGCAGCGTCGGCAATAGCGCCCGGTCCGCCTCGAGGCTGTCGAGCAAGGGGGTCAACAATTCGGTAAGCGCGTGATGGTCCTCGCCTGTCAACGCGATCAAGGTGCTCAAATCAAACGCTGCCGCCTCTGGGCTCAGGGCGTAAGTGGAGCGCGACGCCAGCGCCACGCGCAAATCGTCAAGCCCGGTGGGTTTGAACAGGCACCCATCCATACCGGCTTGCCGACAGCGCTCGGCCTCTTCGGGTTGTGCGTTGGCGGTAAACCCCAGCAGCAGGCACGGCGCCAGGCCTCGTTCACGCTCCAATACGCGGATGTCCTGTGCCAACTGGTAGCCATTCTTGAACGGCATGTTGCAATCGGTGATGACGCCATCGAACTGCCCGGCACGCCATTGCTCGAGCCCCTGAATCCCGTCCTCGGCCGTGGTGATACGGTGGCCCAGGAAACTCAACTGCCGAGCCAGCAGCAAGCGGTTGGCCGGGTAGTCGTCCACCACCAGGATACTCAGGGCATCGGGCGGCTCTGCCGGAGGGTTTGCCGACGCCCCCTCCTGCGCCAATACAGCGGTCATGACCAAGGCCAACGTTACATCTACCCGCGAGCCCTGCCCCAGCACACTGCTCAAGTGCAGTCGCCCCCCCATCATTTCGCACAGGTTGCGGCTGATCACCAACCCCAGGCCGGAGCCGCTACGTGCCGACTGTTCGCCATTGCTGCCCTGGATAAAGGGGCTGAACAGGCGCAGCTGGTCGTGGGCGCTGATGCCAATTCCGGTGTCTTGCACCCAGAATTTCAGCTCCAGATGCTCCCCTTCGATCACCGCATGAGCACCGAGCCTGACCTCGCCCTCGTGGGTAAACTTTATGGCATTGCTCAACAAATTCGACACCACCTGCTTGAAACGCAGTGGGTCAATCAGGACCACGCGGTCGATCAACGGATCAAGTTCAACCTGCAGCGCCAGCCCCTTGGCCCGCGCCAGACCTTCGAACACCCGCGCCACCGAGGTCAGTAACTCGTGCAGATTGGCCGGTTCCAGGGCCAACGACAGATGACCGGACTCGATCCGTGCGATGTCGAGAATATCGCCGATCAACTCCAGCATGCCACGCGAAGCCTCCGACGCCACTTCCAGGGCATCCCGGTCGGCCACGCCCCGCTCGGCATTCTTCAGGGCCAGCTCGATCATGCCGATCACCGCGTTCATCGGCGTACGGATCTCGTGACTCATGGTCGCCAGGAAGGTGGTCTTGGCCCGGTTGGCGGCGTCAGCCTCGTCCTTGGCTTCTTGCAGCTGACCCAACAACTGTTGGCGCTCGCTGACGTCCACCCAACCGGCAATCATGCCCACCACTTTCTCGTCACCGTCGCGATAGGGCAGCATCCACTGGTAGATGGTCAGGGCATCGCCGTTGGGCAATTTGAGTATTCGATCATGAATCTGCGGCTCGCCTTCTGCCATCAGGCGCAGGTAATCCTGATGAAACGACTGAGCCTGGGGCAGGTTGTCGGCGTCGGTTTCGACCACGGTTTTACCAATCACGTCTTCGAGCTTATAACCGAATACGTCCAGGTAAGCGTTATTGCAGGCCATCAATCGCCCCTGCCGGTCACGCACATAAATTGGGTGCGGCGTGCCGTCGATCAACACGCTCATGAAGCGCATCTGGTCGCTCAAGGCCCGTTCGGCCTGGACGCGCTTGCGAATCAGGCTGCGCAGGTAGATGGCCCAGCTCAATGTGATGATCAGCAGTAACGCGGCCAGCCCGAACCCCTGGATGATCATGTTGCGGTGCCTGAGCCAATAACTGTCTTCGATGATCACCTCGCTGCGCCATTGAGAGATCATCTCATCCATTTCCTGCGGGGTGATGCTCAGCAGCGCTTTGTCGAGGATCGAATAAAGCTCCAACTGACTGCGGTTGACCCCGAACGTGATTCGCGCAGGCTCGGAGCCGACCGTACTGGTGATTCGCAGCCGGTCGCGGTAATACCGGGCGATCATATAGCGCGCACTGATCAGGGCGTTGACCGTCCCCTCCGCTTCGCCATTCGCCACCATCGCCATCGCCTGCTCCGCGCTCTCGACATCGATAAACACGATGCCGGGAAAGTCCCGTGAGATCGTATCGCGCAGCCCATTGCCGCTGATCATCGCCAGGCGTTTACCTATCATATCTTCCAAGGTGACCGGGCTGTGTTGATCACCTCGGGTGATCAGCACCAAGGCGTTGGTCAGGTAGGGACGGGTAAACCGCACCTTTTCGGCGCGTTCAACACTGGGGGTCACGACCGCCATCATATCCGCCGCGCCCACGTTGACCTGGTCGATCTGACGCGGTATCGAGTTGCCCCGCACCACGTCGAACTTCAAACCGGTGCGCAGGCTGATGCGCGCCAGCACCTCGGCACTCAGTCCCTCGAACTGCCCCTGGTCGTCGATGACCGACAGCGGCAGCAGTTTGTCGAGTACCGCGACCTTGACCCGTGGATGCTTGAGGAGCCAACGTTGTTCGCTGGCACTCAGGTGCAAACGACCGGCCCCGACAATCCCGAGGTTGCCGCCGCTCCAGCGGCGCAATATTTCCATCTGCTCACCGGCGGGAATTGCCTCCAGCGCAGCATTGATGATCGGCGGCAACCGCGTATTCCGCTGGGTGAACGCAAAGGCAAACGGGTTGACTTCAAGGGTTGAAAAATCCGCCATGCGTACAACATTGAGCTGGTTTCGGTGGATCAGGTAATTGGTGCTGATAGCATCGCCCAGATACACATCGGCGCGGCCGAACGCCACTGCGCCCATGGCCTCGAAGGCCGAAGAAAACAACTCTACCTGGGCATGGGGGTAAAACGCCCGCACCACTTCAGGTTGCAGATAGTGATAGAGCATCGCCACGCGCTTGCCCGCCAAGTCCTCGGTCAGCGCCTGGCTATCGCTGGTGCGGGTCACCAGAGTGGGTTGGTCATTGGCGTAGGAACGGGACAGGACCAGTTGCGGGTCGGCCGCTTCATAGCCATTGGCCGAGCCGAGGAAGTCCACATCACCCCGCTTGAGGGCTTCAATCACTTCATCTCGAGTTTCGTAACACCGGACCTCAATGGGAATATTCAGGGCCTGGCTGATCAGCGCTGCAAAGTCGGCGGTGATGCCTTCGAGTTCTTCACGGTTATTGGTCAGGTCAAACGGGGCGTAATCAGGAGCGGACACCCCCATCAGCAATGTGCGCCGTTCGCGCAACCAGCTCCAGTCAGCCTCTTGCAGCGTGACGGTCGGAGGGGTGATACGGGAGTGGCCCAATAGCCGCAAGACATTGGGCTCATCAAGCGCCATCGCGACCATGGGCAACAGGCTCAACCAGAGGATCGTGGCGAACCGCTTGAACGCGATGGCGGTCATTTCAAATCAGATCAGATGATTGCGCTGGGCAAATTTGGACAGATGCACCACTGAGGACATACGTAATTTCTCCTTGAGGCGAGTCTTGTAGGTGCTGATCGTCTTGTGGCTCAACAGCATGTCTTCGGCAATTTCCTTGTTGCCCAGCCCCAGGGCCAGTTTCTGCAACACAGTCAGTTCACGGTCCGACAAGCATTCGATCATCTGCCGTTCTGTTTCTTGCAGATCGTCACGGCGTACCGAGCTGGTCGGCAGGCTGGGGAAACAGCTGTAGCCGGACTGGATCGCTCTAATGGCCTTTTGCAGTTCGTCCAGCTCGCCGGTCTTGGCCACGAACCCCATGGCTCCGGCCCGCATGCAACGGGTGGAAAAGAATACGGCCAGGTAAGAGGTCAGCACCAGGATCCTGCACGGCAGGCCCAGGGACTTGATCCGACAGATAACTTCCAACCCACCCAGCTTGGGCATCGCCAGGTCGAGGATGATCAGTTCGGGACGTTGCTCCCGCGCCAATTGCATTGCATCTGCACCGTCACCCGCCTGATAAATGTCATCGAATCCTTCCAACTTCAGCAAATGCTTGACCGTCGCACGTATAAACGGATGGTCATCCACGATTAATGCCTTGCTCATACACACCCCTTGGCGGTCAACGTACCCTTACAGATCAAATGGGACCTCGTCACCTGTGAGAAATGACAGTTCCGACCAACGGTACTGCAAACTCTCAGGACGATAACCACTCACAGCCAGGCCCCTCGCATTGAAACATCACGAGCAATAACGGCTGGAAGAGAACGAGCGTCCAGCCGTAAGTGCCCAACCTTAACAATGCAATGACGTTTTGATTGAAGGGATATTCCTGACTATCTGTAGGATTTTTCCTCCACAAAAAAGCTTAGCCGACGTTGCTCGACGGGGTTGCGCACAGGCAGGTCAGTCGGTGGTACTTGGGCTCCAGAACGCCTGCACCACCAGGCTGGAGGTGGAAATACGCGCCACCAACGCATCCAGCTCGTCACCGTCGACCGACGTCGCGGCCAGGGTGGCCTCGATTTCAACTTCTTCGCTGCCGAACGGCCTTACGTCGACATCACTGGCCGGGTAGTTGCATCGCGCCAGCTCGGCTTCCAGCAGCACCATGACCGCCTGTTGCTGGCTGCGCCGCGCGATGACATAGAGGATGTTGGTGACCTCGGCCGACACCACGTCCAGAGGCTGGCGGTTGATGTTGTTGACGATCGGCCGCAGCAACGTATTGGCGGCCAGTACGAACAGCGTCCCCAGCAACGCCTCGAGGATCAGGTCGACCCCCGCACAGGCTCCCACTGCGGCCGACGCCCAGAGGGTGGCGGCTGTGTTGAGCCCGCGCACATTGCCCTCTTCACGCATGATCACCCCGGCCCCCAGGAAGCCGATGCCCGACACCACATACGCGACCACGCGCACCGCGCCTTCCGCACCGCCCAGGCGATTGGCCATGTCGACAAAGATCGCTGCGCCGACCGCCACCAGCACATTGGTGCGCAAGCCTGCGGTGCGTTGGCGGTACTGGCGCTCGAAGCCGATCAAGCCGCCGAGGAGGAACGCCGCCGTGAGGCTGACAACGGTATCCACCAGAGAGTCGAGGTTGATGTTATTGATTGCCTGCATAAAAAAATCTCCATGACTGCTGCGGCAACTACTGCCAGCCAAACTTGCGAATGTAGTAGCCCTTCACCGCCTGGGTCAGCGCCATGTACGCCAGCAAGATCACGGGCAGGAATACGAAGTACAGCGACGGCAGCGCCTGCAATTTGAAGTAATGCGCCAGTGGCCCCATCGGCAGGAAGATCCCGACCGCCATGATCACGCCCGTCATCACCATCAACGGCATCGCCGCACGGCTTTGCAGGAACGGGATTTTCGGGGTGCGGATCATGTGCACGATCAACGTCTGGGTGAGCAGCCCCACCACGAACCAGCCCGACTGGAACAGGGTCTGGTGGTCCGGGGTGTTGGCATCGAACACGTACCACATGAGTGCGAACGTCGTGATGTCAAAGATCGAGCTGATCGGCCCGAAGAACAGCATGAAGCGGCCTACATCTCCCGGCTGCCAGCGTTGCGGCTTGGCGAGCATCTCCTCGTCGACGTTGTCGAACGGAATCGCGATCTGCGAGATGTCATACAGCAGGTTCTGCACCAGCAGGTGCATCGGCAGCATTGGCAGAAACGGGATAAACGCGCTCGCCACCAGCACCGAGAACACGTTGCCGAAGTTGGAGCTGGCGGTCATCTTGATGTACTTGAGCATGTTGGCGAAGGTGCGGCGGCCTTCCAGCACGCCCTCCTCCAGGATCATCAGGCTCTTTTCCAGCAGGATGATGTCAGCGGCTTCCTTGGCGATGTCTACTGCGCTGTCCACCGAAATGCCGATATCCGCCGTACGCAGTGCCGGTGCATCGTTGATGCCGTCCCCCATGAACCCGACCACATGCCCATTGGCCTTGAGCAGGCGCACGATGCGCTCCTTGTGGCTGGGCGTGAGCTTGGCGAACACATTGGTGGTTTCCACGGCCTGGGCGAGCTCGGCGTCGGTCATGTCCTCGATGTCGTTGCCCATCAGCAGCCCTTGCTGCTCCAGGCCGACTTCACGGCAGATTTTTGCGGTGACCCGTTCGTTGTCGCCCGTCAGCACTTTGACCGCTACGCCATGGGCCTTCAGGGCCTTGAGCGCAGGCGCGGTGCTTTCCTTGGGTGGGTCGAGGAAGGCCACATAGCCGATCAGCGTCAGGTTGTTTTCATCCGCCAGGCTGTAGGTGTCGCGACCTGGCGCCATCGGTTGCGCGGCCACGGCCACCACGCGCAGGCCCTCATCATTGAACGCTGCGGTCACCTGGCGAATGCGTGCCAACAGCTCGTCCGTCAACGCCTCGTTGACCTCGCCGTGGCGCACGGTGCTGCACACCGCCAAAATCTCCTCCACCGCGCCTTTGCAGATCAGCAGATGCGGCTGGTCCTGCTCCGCCACCACTACCGACATGCGACGCCGATTGAAGTCGAATGGAATCTCATCGACCTTCTGGAACGCGGTACCGACCTTTAAGTCACGATGGATTTCGACGTGCTCAAGCACGGCCACATCCAGCAGGTTTTTCAGGCCGGTCTGGTAGTAGCTGTTGAGGTAGGCCATTTCCAGTACATCCTCGGATTCCTGGCCCCACACATCCACATGTCGCGCCAGGAAAATCCTGTCCTGGGTCAGCGTGCCGGTCTTGTCGGTGCACAACACATCCATGGCGCCGAAATTCTGGATCGCGTCGAGGCGCTTGACGATGACCTTCTTGCGCGACAGGAACACCGCGCCCTTGGCCAACGTCGAGGTGACGATCATCGGCAGCATTTCCGGGGTAAGGCCCACGGCAATCGACAATGCGAACAGCAAGGCTTCGGTCCAGTCACCCTTGGTGAACCCGTTGATGAACAACACCAGCGGGGCCATCACGAACATGAAACGGATCAGCAGCCAGCTGACCTTGTTGACCCCCTGCTGGAACGAGGTGGTGGCACGGTCGGTCGCTGTGACGCGTTGCGCCAGGGCGCCGAAGTAAGTGTGATTGCCCGTGGCGAGAATCACCGCCGTGGCGGCGCCGGACACCACGTTGGTGCCCATGAACAGGATGTTTTCCAAGTCCAGCGGGTTGCGAACCTGGGCATCCTGTTGCTGGACGAACTTCTCCACCGGCATCGATTCACCGGTCATCGCCGCCTGACTGACAAACAGGTCCTTGGCACTGAGTACGCGGCAATCAGCAGGAATCATGTCGCCGGCCGACAACACGATCAGATCGCCCGGTACCAGTTGCTTGATCGGCAGTTCGAGGCGCTTGGCCGCATCCCGGCGCATCACTGTGGCCGTGTTGCTGACCATGGCCTTCAAGGCGTCGGCAGCCTTGTTCGACTTGGCCTCCTGCCAGAAACGCAACAGGGTCGACAGCACCACCATGGAGAAAATCACCAAAGCGGCCTTCATGTCGTCGGTCAGCCAGGAGATCACCGCCAGCAACGTCAGCAGCAGGTTGAACGGGTTTTTATAGCAGTGCCACACGTGCACCCACCAAGGCAGCGGCTGCTCGTGCTCGACTTCATTGAGCCCGTATTGCCCGCGCAACGCGTCGGCCTCTTGGGCGTTCAAACCCTCGGCGTGGCTGCCCAGCATGCCCAGCAACTGCACGGCACTGCCGTTGGCTGCGGCCACCAGGGTTTGCGCAAGGCTAGGCGGTACTTCGCGGCTGACACTGGCGTCGGTCACGGTCTCCAGCATCGTCAGGCGCCGAAAATGCCGGGCGATATGCCGGGTCCGCAGAAAACCGGCGAAGAACTCTTTGAGCAGCGTGAGGTTCATGGTGTTACTCCTGCGCGATGAAAAACCCTCGTGCAGGTACCGCCCATCCGCACCGCGCCTGCCGAACAGGCGCAGCCGAACCTGGCCCGCCCACCGTAAAAGGCAGGCGTGTCCGTAGCCTCCCGAGGCAACTCGGGTGCTGGTCAGCGTCGATGAGAGGGATCAGGCAGGCGCCAGGAATGGCTGCTGCCGGGAAGCCGCTTCTCGCTTTTCTGGCGAGATAACGGCATCGAAAAAATGCGCGTTACCTTGCCAAGTATGTGCCGGTTACTGAAACCGGCCGACTACTGTCACTCGAACAAGTACCCACTGAGGGTCTCCGCTATTGATGAAAACGCGCGAAGCTTACGCCGCGATTTATGCAGAGTAAACCGTAGGAAAGTTTCCACATGATGAATAAGAAATTTCTTCAGGATGGGTTCAGGAACCCCTTTCTCGACCACACCAATGAGCAATGTGGGAGGGGGCTTGCTCCCGATGGCAGTGTGTCAGCTACTAATTCATGCCTGACACTCTGCATTCGCAGGCAAGCCCACAACATGGGCTCGGTGTAAGTTCCAGGCTAAGGAGCACCGGGACGATCGCGCTCGACCAAGGCCAGATAGGCATCAATACCCTTTTCGGCAATCGGCTTGACCTGAATCAGCACCCTATTCACCTGCCGCCCCATTGCAATTCCCTCTCGAATGCGCACCGTCACATACCCCAGCCTGGGCCAAAAACGCTCGGCCTTGGTATTGCCAACCACAACCGTCAACCGCAGCCAGTGGGCACCCTTCCCCACCGCCCATGCCTGGAGGTCCGCGTGCAGCCGCTGCGCCAGCCCACTGCTATGCCAACGTGTATGCACCATCAACAATCCGATATGCCACACTCCGACGGCAAGCAAATCTGCGGCAATATTCACCACGGCGACCAATTGGTTTTGCGCGTCGCGGTAACCCAGCCAGTACATACGGCTGCAATGCCAGCCTGCGAGCAATTGGCCGTTTAGCTCTTCCCGAGCCTCAATCGGGGTAGCGGGTTCGCCGTTAACCGCCTTGAAGTAATCCGGCGCTTGTTCAAAAAAATCTTGCAGCTCAGCCTCGTCACAACCAAGTAGCTCAACCACCCGAATGCCTTCGAGGGTGCACCTGGGCAACACATGTGGATCAACGTCCATATTCAATCCTTTCAATCCTTTCAATCATCCCGCGTCAGCACTTCCAGCAATTCAATCTCGAAACGCAGGTTGCTGTTTGGCTTGATATGCGCACCCATCGAGCGTTCGCCATAGGCCAGGTGCGCCGGTACATACAACGTGCGTATACCGCCAACCTGCATGCCCATCAATCCCTGGTCCCAACCCTTGATCACGCGACCTGTACCAATCACGCACTGAAACGGTTTGCCCCGCTCCCAAGACGAATCGAACACCGTGCCGTCTTCCAGGGTGCCGGTGTATTGAGTGGTGATCAGCGCGCCCTTGACCACGGTTTTGCCTGCGCCCACGCGGGTGTCGGTGATCTGCAATTCGTCGTTGCTCATGGGGTTCTCATTGAATGCGTGAAAGGCTGCGGTTTTCCCAGAACCGGGTGGGTTTGGCAAGTGTCATGAACACGCGATCCAAATGTGGGAGGGGGCTTGCTCCCGATAGCGGTGCATCAGTCACTCCATCATTGACTGACACCCTGCTATCGGGGGCAAGCCCCCTCCCACATTTCGATCTGCATGCCTCCCGCAATCGGCATTTATAACCAATGCCAGAACCGGCTCCAAAACCCCCGCCCCAATTCATCCTTGCACCCGGCATATTGCCGCGCATACATCTGCGAACGGGCCTGCACCTTGCTCGCCACCGGCAGTAGCCAGGCTTTGCTGGCATAGGTGCGCTGACGATAACCACCCCAGCCTTCGTGGTAGTTCAGGTATTGGCCGTAGGCGTCGTACTTGTAGACGCCATTGATGGTGTAGGTCTTGTCCATGTACCAACCGATAAAGTCGATGGCGTCGTCGAAATCCTCGCGATCGGCGCCGCTGCGGCCGGTGCTTTTGCGGTAGTCATTCCACACTTCGTCCTTGGCCTGAGCATAGCCGGAAGCGGTGGACACGCGCCCCCAGGGGATGATCCACAACAGGTATTTACGCGGCGTCTTGGCGTCGTAGCGAAAGCCCGACTCCTGATACATGATCGCGAAGGGCACCTGGATCGGCACACCCCAGCGTTTTTGCGTGACCTTGGCCGCGTCGTACCAGTCATCCTTTTCGCGAAAGATGCCGCAGATATCATTGGCCGTGCGTGGCGGCGAGGTGCCGCACGCCGCCAGCAGGGAAGAGAGTAGTAACAGTCCGACGGTTTTGCTTGCGCTCAAAGGGCACCCTTGCGTGAAACGCGTAAAATCCCGGCATTTTACGCACTCATACAGGCGGCGTCCTTACTGCAAACCATATCAAGCCAATGGCACGCGATGGGGCCCATATGCACTACCCTGCCTGGTCCATTCGCACTCCCACTCAGTCAACTTCTCTGCACTATCCTGAACCGGGGATGTCGTAAAACCCATGCGTCCACACCTTGGAGAACCTATGACACAGGATGTTCTTGCCAAAGAAACCAACCGCCGCCAACTGCAGCAAATCATCTCCGGGTTGTCCGACGGCGTGATCCTGGCCGAGGTCGACCAGACCATTCTCTGGGCCAACGAAGCCGCATTGACCATGCACGGCGTCACCGACGTCATGGGGCTGGGCGCCAACGGGCAGGAATACGCCGAGCGCTTCACCTTGCGTTATCGCAATTACCACCCGTTGCAGTTGGATAACTACCCCCTGGCCCGCGCGGCGGCGGGTGATGAGTTCAGCGACGTGATCGTGGAGGTCATTCCTACGGCCGATGAAGAAAAGACCTGGGTTCACCGCCTGCGCAGCCTGGTGATTACCGACTCGCACGGCGAGCCGGAACTGTTGGTGCTGATCCTCAGTGACGCCACCGAATGGGCGAGCGCCGAGCAGCGTTTCGAGAAAACCTTCAACGCCAACCCCGCGCCCGCCGTGATCTGCCGCCTCAGCGACCTGCGCTACATCAAGGTCAATCAGGGCTTCCTGGAGATGACCGGCTACAACCGCGACCAGGTCATCGGTAAATCCGTGTATGAACTGGACGTGCTCGAACAGGCCGAACGCAAGGACTTGGCCATTGAGCGGCTGGGGCAAGGCTCGACCATTCCACAGATGCAGGCAGAGCTGCGACTGCCCGAAGGCGGCAGCAAGCTGGTGATTGTCGCCGGCCAGCCCCTGGACATGAACGAAGAGGACTGCATGCTGTTTTCGTTCATGGACCTGGAGCCGCGACGCAAAGCGGAAATTGCCCTGCGCCAGAGTGAAGAACGCTTCGCCAAGTCCTTCCGCCTGACGCCCGTGCCAACCCTGGTGTGCAACGCCGCCAATCGCCAGGTGGTGGATATCAACGAAGCGTTCATGAGTATCACCGGCTATATCAGTGAAGAACTGATCGGCAAATCCATCGAAGACATCGACTTCATCGACAGCCCCCAGGCCGGCGCCCAGTTGTTCGCGACCCTGGAGAAAGCCGGAAACCTGGAAGGTCATGACCTCAAGGTGCGCAAGAAAGGCGATGAAGTGATCGACTGCGTGGTGTCTGCCGACACCGTGATCATCCAGGACATGCCGTGCTACCTGCTGGTATTCATGAACATCACCGAACGTAAACGCTCGGAGCTGGAACTGGTGGCGGCCATCGAGGAAGTCATGCAGGACGCGTCCTGGTTCAGCCAGACCCTGATCGAAAAACTCGCCAATGCCAAAAGCGTCAACAGCCCTAACCTGCCGAACGTTTCCTTCACCGACCTCACCGCCCGTGAGCGCGACGTGTTGGGGTTGATCTGCGAGGGCCTGGCCGACAAGGAGATCGCCTCGCGCCTGAAGCTGGCACCCAACACCGTGCGCAACCACGTGGCGACGGTGTACTCCAAGCTGGGCGTGCACAGCCGCAGTACGGCCATCGTCTGGGCCCGCGAACGCGGGCTGTTTGCCGGTGAAGTACGGATAAAGAACAAGCGTTAAGAGTGCAAATGCACTAGTGCAGCTAGTGCTAATTCGCCTTATGAGGCAGCAGGCTAATCAATAACCTTTAAGGCATCGTCTCTGTGCCTTGAAGGAACCTGCATGTTTACCCTCTCTCAACTGCGAAATTGCATCGAAGAAGGCTTGTCGCCGCTGACCTGCGAATTCACCCTGTGCCGGGACGCATCCTTGACCCTCAAGGTATTCGACGCCGAAACCGGACGGGTCGACCTGGTGGTCACCGGGATCAGCACCAAACGGCTGCAGACCCCGGAGGAAGTGGCGAAAATGGTGGATGAATTGCGCTATGAGCTGCAAAGCAACAACGTCGGCAAGCTCACGCTGGATGACTTGCCTTCATCTTCGCCCCAATGAAATAGAACACCCCGCCGCCGACAATAAACATTCCGAGCATATAAAACATGTAATGCGCCGGCAGGCTGGCCAGCACCATCCCGCATAAAACCGGCCCCAAGGCGGCGCCGAGATTGGACAGGTTCTGCGCGCCGTAATACATGCCGCGCAGGGCGGCAGGCGCAATTCGGTCGATAAACATGTACTCGGCCGGGAACACGATGATTTCCCCCAAGGTAAACACCGCCATCGCGACCACCCACCAGACCACGCTGGTGGCCAACGCAAAGCCAATCAGCCCCAGCATGAACATGCCTAAACCCGCGATCAGCCATTGACTCAGGTAACGGTGCGAGATGCGCCGGCCAATCAGGTACTGCAAGGCAATCACCAGCACGGCGTTGGTGGTGAGCACGGCGCTGATTACAGTGTAGGTATATTCGGCAGTGGTGGTAGTCACCAGGTATTGCGATAGGTAGGCCGTAAATTGGCCGAATACCACCGCACTGAGCAGGCCACCGAGGGTGAAGCACACCAAGCGGCGATCCCTGAGCAGCACCCGGCCTACGGCGAGGAACGGCACCGGTTTTTGCGTGGCGTCGACGGAGGTCAATGTGCGGTCGCCCAAACGCCAGTACAGCAGGAAAAATCCCACGCCCAACAGCGCCGACAGTATAAACGGCAGGCTGATATCCAGCGTCGCCACCATCGCGCCAAAAAACGGCCCCACCGCGTAGCCGATATTGGTCAATGTATATTTGATCGAGAACACTTCGCTGCGCCCATCCTCGGGCAGCAAGCTGGCGAAGCCGGCCTTGATCGCGATATCGATGACCGCATAGGCCAGGTTGATCAGGATCAGGCAGCTGTAGAACGCCCAGATATCCTGCGCCACAACCGTACCGATAAAACCCAGCACAAACACCAGGCTCAAACCGAGCAGCAAACGGTAACTGTTGACGCGATCGACAAGGAACCCGCCATAGACGCTGAGCAACGAGCCGACAATCAGCGAACTGCCGATCACCAGGCCGACCTGGCTGATGTCGAGGGCAAAGTGGCGGGTGAGGTAGATCACCAGGTACGGAAAGGTGATCGCCTTGGCCAACGTCAGCAGCAACGTGGCGGACAGCAACAGATTCACCGTGCGGGGGTAGTTTTTGATGGTGGCAAGCATCCTGCTCTCTTTTCTTTGAAGATAACGCGACCATTGCGGTCGGTTACCTTAACGCAAGAAAGGTGAAACGAGCAGGTGGTGCGGCAGGATTATTTCTTGACCGGTGTGATCTCAAGAATGGTGCCGTTGGTGGTCTTGAGCAGCACATATTTATCGCCGACCCGCGCCCACTGGCTCTCTTCCTCGGGCTGCTTGAGGCCACGTTTTTTCCAGTCGCTGAGGGCCGACTCCTTACGCATGAGGATATCCGGGGCGCGGTCACCTTCCTTCAAATCACGGGTATTGATGTTGGAAGGCTGCACGGTCTCCTGGGGCGTATCGCCGGCCTGCACCACAAAACTGGCGGTAGACAGGCCTGCCACAACGAGAACACAGGCAACGAGGGATCTGGACTTCATGGGTGCTCCTTCAATTTTGAGTGCGTACCCAGGTTCCGACCGCAGGGGCGTGAAAACATTCAGGTCAAAACCTCATCCGGTGCTCGCCACTAAGAATCTCCACACCCATTGCCCCCATGAAATTAATCCTGTAATTTTTCATGAAATTATTCGAATTAAATTTCATGACACCTCAAGATGAACTCGCCACCCTCGCCGCCCTGATCCACGACCTGCGCAAGCACAAGAAACTCACCCTGGCGCAATTGGCGCACAAGATCCAACGTTCGGTGGGTTTCCTGTCCCAAGTGGAACGTGGCTTGTCGCGCCCGACCGTGGCCGACCTGACCGCCATCAGCCACGCCCTCGACGTGCCTACCACTTACTTCTACAGCCTGCTTAAACCCAAGGCGGTGGACTGGGTCACGCGGCCCAACGAGCGGCGCACGCTGTATTACGCCAATGGCATCACCGACATCCTCGTCTCGCCGAGCATGAACGGTGCGTTTTCGATGCTCGACAGCCTGTTGGCACCCGGCGCCAACAGTGGTGAGCAGGCCATGAGCGACCGTGCCGAACAGGCCGGCTTTGTGCTGGAGGGTGAGTTGACGCTGTGGGTTGAAGGCGAGGCCGATGCGGTCACCCTTGGCCCTGGCGACAGCTTTCATCTGGCCAGTTTCGCCCACTGCCGCTATGCCAACCTGACTGACCTGCCCGCCCGCGTGCTGTGGGTTTACAACTAGGAGCTGCACCCGTGAAAAGCCCATCTGCAACCTTGCTGGCCGAAGTACGGACCTTCCGCCAGAACCATCCCGAGGTGCGCTACGTCGACCTGATCGCCCTGGACATTCCGGGGCATTTCTACGGCAAGCGCTACCCGGTGGAGATGCTTGAAAAAGTCGCCGCCGGCAGCCCGTTGAAGCTGCCGCAGAACGCCGTGTTGCTGGGGGCACAAGGCGGGCTGTTCAAGATCGGCGACTACTGCTTCAACGACGGTGACCCGGACGCCAATCGGCGCCTGGTGCCGGGTACGCTGAAGCCGGTGAGCTGGGAGTCGCAGCCGCTGGGGCAGATGCTGATCACTTCCGACGGCACCGAAGCGCCCATCGAATTCGAACCCCGCGAAGTGTTGGCCAAGGTGCTGGAGCGCCTGCATCACAAGGGCATTCACCCGGTGGTGGCGTTTGAGCTGGAGTTCTACCTGTTCGACAAAAAGCTCGACAACGGCCTGCCGCAATTCGCCCGCGACCCGCTGAGCGACGAGGCCGATGACCAGCCCACCCTGCATATAGAGCGGCTGTCACGCTTCAGCGACGTGTTGGACGACATGGCACAAACCTCCAAGGCCCAGGGCATCGATATCACGGTGATCACCGCCGAGATCGGCCCGGGCCAATTCGAAATCAATTTTGGCCATTGCGATGACGGCCTGCGCGCCGCCGACTGGGCCGCCCTGTTCTGCCGCAGCACGCGTGGCGTGGCGCTCAAACATGGTTACCGCGCCAGCTTCATGGCCAAGCCTTACCTGCAGTTTCCCGGCAGCGGCATGCATGTGCATGTCAGCCTGTATGACGGCGCGGGCAATAACGTGCTGGCGGCGCACCAGCAGCAACCGCTGCGCCACGCCGTGGCCGGTTGCCTGGCGTTGCTGCCCCACTGCATGCCGATCTTCTCGCCCAACCACAACGCGTTCCGCCGCCTCGGCGGTACGGTCAACGCCGCTACCCGCGCCAGCTGGGGCTTCGAAGACCGTGATGCGTGCGTGCGCATCCCCGAGTCCGACCCACGCAACCTGCGAATCGAGCATCGCCTGGCCAGCGCCGACGCCAACCCATACCTGGTGCTGGCGGCGATCCTCGCCGGTTTGGAGCATGGCCTTGAAACCAGGCAGGAGCCCATCGCGCCGCTGAACGAAGACCGCAGCAGTGGCACCGACTTCCCCGTGGACATGCTCGACGCCGTGCGCGCCATGCAACATCAGTCGGTGGTGCGCGACAAGCTGGGCGCGGAATTCGTCGATGTGTATTGCGAGAACAAACGCCAGGATCATCTGGCGTTCCAGCAGGAGATTTCTGCGCGGGAATATCGCTGGTTTCTTTAAAAAAAGGCCCCGCCCCAAGTTAAGCCCCTGCCCAAATCCAATGTGGGAGGGGGCTTGCTCCCGATAGCGGTGGGTCAGCTTCGAATTTGCTGACTGATACACCGCCATCGGGAGCAAGCCCCCTCCCACAGTGTTGATTCGGTTTCGTCAGTCAGCTTCACCCAGCAACAGTTTCTGCTCGCGCGCGCACAACTCCACCACGTAATCCCACAACACCCGCAACCGCACCGACTTGTGCAACTCCCGACGCGAGCTGATCCAATAGCTGCGCTGGATGCTCTCCCCCGGCAACAACGGCACCAGGTCCGCATCGCCCGCTGCCATGAAACAGGGTAATACCGCAATGCCCAAGCCCGACCGCGCGGCCTGGTGTTGCGCAATCACGCTGGTGCTGTGGAAGACCACCTTGGGGTTGCGACAGAAGCTGCTGAGAAATTTCAGTTCCTGGCTGAACAGCAGATCATCGACATAATCGATCCATGAATGAGCCGCGAGGTCTTCGCGTTTTTCAATCGGCGGATGACGCTCCAGATAAGCGCGGCTGGCATACAGCGCCAGGCGGTAATCGGTGAGTTTGCGGGTGACCAACTGATCGACGCTGGGGCGTTCCAGATGAATGCTGATTTCCGCTTCGCGGTTGAGGATGCTGACAAAGCGCGGCACCGCGACCAATTCCACTTCCAAGCCGGGATACCGTTCAAACAGGCCACCCATGCGACTGGCGAGGAACATCACCCCCAGGCCCTCCGCCACCCCGAGACGAATCTTGCCCAGGGGCGCTGCAGAATGGGTAAGTTCGTCTTCCGCCAGCAGGGCCACGTTTTCCATGGCTTCGGCATGTTTGAGCAGGGCTTCGCCGGCCGGCGTCAGCTCATAACCCTGGGCGTGCTGCACGAACAGCACGGTGCCGAGGCTTTTTTCAATGGCCTCGATGTGCCGGGCCACCGTGGCGTGCGTGGTTTTCAAACGTTGCGCGGCGGTGAGCAAACGGCCGCTGCGCTGCAACTCGAGAAAAAACCGCAGGTCATTCCAGTCGAACATATCGCCTCCGTTGCGCACGCGTGGGCAGCGCTGTTTAAAAACGCACAGCAGCTGGGCAAAAACTAACATTTTTAAGACGAAAACTAACAACTAGGATGGAGCCAATAAGAAAAACAAGCGAGCCCCCCAATGCCCATTGCACCTGCTGAATACGATTACGTGATCGTCGGCGCTGGCCCCGCCGGCTGCTTGCTGGCCAATCGGCTGTCCGCCAACCCGGCCCATCGCGTGCTGCTGCTGGAGGCCGGTGGTCGCGACAACTACCCCTGGATCCATATTCCAGTCGGTTACCTGTTCTGCATCGGCAACCCGCGCACCGACTGGTGCTTCAAGACCGAAGCCCAGGCAGGCCTGCAAGGTCGTGCATTGAGTTACCCGCGCGGCAAAGTGCTGGGGGGCTGTTCGTCCATCAACGGCATGATCTACATGCGCGGCCAGGCCCAGGACTATGACGGCTGGGCGGCGCAAGGTAATCCAGGTTGGGCCTGGAACGACGTATTGCCACTGTTCAAGCACAGCGAAAACCATTTTGCCGGCGCCTCGCCATTCCACAGCGACGGCGGCGAGTGGCGTGTCGAGCAGCAGCGTCTGTCGTGGCCGATCCTGGATGCGTTTCGCGAGGCCGCAAAGCAAAGCGGCATCGCCAACATCAGCGATTTCAACCAGGGCGATAACGAAGGCTGCGGCTATTTCCAGGTCAATCAGAAGGCCGGGGTGCGCTGGAATGCGGCCAAGGCGTTTCTCAAACCGGTGCGCCAACGGCCCAACCTGACCGTGTTGACCGATGTTGAGGTCGATCGCGTGGTGCTGGAGAACGGTCGCGCTTCTCAGGTCGTCGGGCGCCAACACGGCCAACCACTGAGCTGGAAAGCGCGCCGGGAAATCGTACTGTGCGCCGGCGCCGTCGGCTCGCCGGGCATCCTGCAACGCTCGGGTATCGGCCCCGCCCATGTGCTCAAGCCGTTGGGCATCGACGTGGTTCATGAACTGCCGGGCGTGGGTGGCAACCTGCAGGACCACCTGCAACTGCGCCTGATCTACAAGCTGGAAAACGCCCGCACCCTGAACCAGATCGCCGGCACCCTCTGGGGCAAGATGGGCATGGGCCTGCGCTACCTGTACGACCGCAGCGGGCCGCTGTCGATGGCGCCCAGCCAGCTTGGCGCTTTTGCCCGCTCAGGGCCGGAGCAGACCTCGGCCAACCTTGAATACCATGTGCAGCCGCTGTCCCTGGAGCGTTTTGGCGAGCCGCTGCACGTGTTCCCGGCCTTTACCGCATCGGTCTGCGACCTGCGCCCGCACAGTCGCGGGCGCATCGACATACGCTCGGCCAACCCGGCGGACGCACCGCTGATCCGGCCCAACTACCTCAGCCATCCCGAAGACCTGCGCGTAGCCGCCGACGCCATTCGCCTGACACGGCGGATCGTGGCCGCCCCGGCCCTGAGCCAGTTCAAACCGGTTGAATATTTGCCCGGTGACGCCCTGCAAACCGAAGAACAACTGCACGAAGCGGCGGCGCGTATCGGCACGACGATCTTCCATCCGGTGGGTACTTGCCGCATGGGCAATGACCAGGACGCCGTGGTCGACGCGCAGTTGCGCGTGCATGGCGTGCCGGGCCTGCGCATCGCCGATGCCTCGATCATGCCGCGCATTACCTCCGGCAACACCTGCTCACCGACGCTGATGATCGCCGAGAAGGCCGCGCAACTGATCCTTTCACCGAATACAAGGAGCCTCGCCCCGCAGAGAGAAACGGTTCACGCAATCTGAATAGCGGCGCCGCACCTGGCGCCGACAGTGGAACAACAATAAATAATCACTGTGAGGGCTACCCGATGTCAGAACATGCTCAACCCCTGGGCTCGGCGATACATGCGAGCACCCGCAACGACTCGAAGAAAGTCATTTTCGCCTCGTCTCTCGGGACAGTGTTCGAATGGTATGACTTCTTCCTCTACGGCGCCCTCGCGGCGGTGATCAGCAAGCAGTTCTTTGCCGGGGTCAACGACACCACGGCGTTCATCTTCGCATTGATGGCGTTCGCCGCAGGCTTCGTGGTGCGCCCCTTCGGCGCGCTGGTATTCGGCCGCCTGGGCGACATGATCGGGCGCAAGTACACCTTCCTCGTCACGATCATCCTGATGGGCGTGGCAACCTTTTGCGTGGGACTGTTGCCGACCTATGCCAGCATCGGCATCGCTGCGCCGATCATTCTGATCGTGCTGCGCATGCTGCAAGGCCTGGCCCTGGGCGGTGAATACGGTGGCGCCGCCACCTATGTCGCCGAACATGCGCCCCTCGGCAAACGCGGCTTGCACACCAGCTGGATTCAATCCACCGCCACCCTCGGCCTCCTGCTGTCGTTGCTGGTGGTGCTGGCCTGCCGTTACTTCACCGGCGACCAGTTCGAGGTGTGGGGCTGGCGTATTCCGTTCCTGTTTTCCATCGTGCTACTGGGCATCTCCACCTGGATTCGCATGAGCCTGCACGAGTCGCCGGCGTTCCTGAAAATGAAAGAGGAAGGCAAGGCCAGCAAGGCGCCGATCCGCGAGTCGTTCGGTAAATGGGAAAACCTCAAGGTCGTATTGATCGCGCTGTTCAGCATCAACGGCGGGCAGGCGGTGACCTTCTATGCGGCGCAGTTTTATGTGCTGTTCTTCCTCACCCAGTTCCTGAAGATGGACCCGGCCCTGGCCAACATGCTGCTGATCATCAGTGTGGTGATTGGCGCGCCGTTCTTCATCCTGTTTGGCTGGCTGTCGGACAAGGTCGGGCGCAAGCCGGTGCTGATGCTCGGCCTGCTGCTGGCGACCGTGCTGTATTTCCCGATTTTCAAGGGCCTGGCGCACTACACCAACCCGGCGATGGACCAGGCCAGTCACCAGGCACCGATTACCGTGCTGGCCGACCCGGCCACTTGCACCTTCCAATTCGACCCAGTGGGCAAGGCGCGCTTTGACAGCCCGTGCGACAAGGTCAAGACCTTCCTGGTCAAGCAAGGCCTGCCGTACAGCAGCGTCGCGGCGCCGGCCGGCGCGCCGGTGCAAGTTAGCGTCGGTGACGTCCGTATCGATGGCTTCGATGAAGCGGCACTGCGCGGCGCGGTGACCCTGGCCGGTTACCCGAGCTCGGCGGACATGGCCCAGGTCAACAAGGTGATGGTGGTGGTGCTGATCGTGGCACTGATCCTGATCGCCGCCATGTGCTACGGCCCTCTGGCGGCGCTGATGGTGGAGCTGTTCCCGACACGCATCCGCTACACCTCGATGTCGCTGCCCTACCATATCGGTAACGGCTGGTTTGGCGGGTTCCTGCCGACCGTATCGTTTGCCTTGGTGGTGTACACCGGCGATATCTTCTATGGCTTGTGGTACCCGGTGGTGGTGACCGGGGTCAGCCTGGTGGTCGGCTTGTTCTGCCTCAAGGAAACCCGGCATGTGGATATCGATAACAACTGAATGAGCTTTAAGGGGCAAGCTGCAAGCGGCAAGTAAAAGCCACTCGGCTCTTTCTTGTAGCTTGTAGCTTGAAACTTTAAGCTGTACATCCATACAGATAATGGTTGCTCAAATCTCTCTGACTAAGCATCCTGCCAGGCATCAACCCGATCTGATGTGATGACCATGCAGCTGTACCTCTGTGAAAAACCCTCCCAGGCCAAGGACATCGCGGCCGTGCTCGGCGCCAGCCGCCGGGGCGATGGATGCTGGCTGGGCAACGGGGTCACAGTCACCTGGTGCATCGGCCACCTGTTGGAAACCGCCCCGCCTGACGCCTATGACGCTAAATACAAACGCTGGGTGCTCGCCGACCTGCCGATCGTCCCGCAAACGTGGAAAATGCAGGTCAAGCCCAAGACCGCCAGCCAGTTCAAGGTGGTCAAGCGCTTGCTGGGGGAAGCCCGGGAACTGGTGATCGCAACCGACGCCGACCGTGAGGGTGAAATGATCGCCCGTGAACTGGTAGAACATTGCCGTTATCGCGGGCCGATCCAGCGGTTGTGGTTGTCGGCACTGGACGAGGCCTCCATCCGCAAGGCCCTGGCCGCCCTCAAGCCCGGTGCGCAAACCTTCAGCCTGTATCACTCGGCCCTGGGCCGCTCCCGCGCCGACTGGCTGATCGGCATGAACATGAGCCGCTTGTTTACCTTGCTTGGGCGACAATCCGGCTATCAGGGCGTATTGCCGGTGGGCCGGGTGCAAACCCCCACCTTGCGCCTGGTGGTCGACCGTGACCGCAGCATCGCCGATTTCGTACCCGTGGCGTATTGGGCCATCGACGTGGACCTGCTCCACGAGCGCATGACCTTTACTGCCCAATGGCGCGCCGTCGACGATGCCTGCGATGACCAGGGCCGTTGCCTCAACCCGCAACTGGCCCGGGACGCCGCTGACGCCATGTCCCGCGCTGCCAGTGCGCGATTGGTTAAGCTGCGCACCGAGCGCATGCGTGAGGTCGCGCCCCTGCCCTTCGACCTCGGCACCCTGCAGGAAATCTGCTCCAAGAAGCTCGGCCTCGGCGCCCAGGAAACCCTGGATATCGCCCAATCCCTCTACGAAACCCACAAGGTCATCACCTACCCGCGCAGCGATTGCGGCTACCTGCCGTTGAGCCAGCACAGCGAAGCGCCGAAGATCCTCGCCGCACTCGGCCGCGCGGATGCAGCCGTGGCCGAGCTGATGGCCTACATGGACCCCAATCGTCGCTCACGCGCCTGGAACGACGCCAAGGTCAGCGCCCACCACGGCATTATTCCGACAGGGGCCGGCAAGGACGTTGGGCAACTCACCGGGAAGCACCGTGCGGTCTACACGCTGATTCGCGCGCGCTACCTGGCGCAATTCCTGCCCAACCATGAATACGACCGTACCCAGGCGGATTTCGATTGTGCCGGCCAGGCGTTGCGCGCGGTGGGCAAAGTCGTCATCGAATCGGGCTGGAAACGCGCGCTGCCCGAAGCCCTTGCTCCCGCCAAAGGCAGGGAAACGCCTGCGCCTCAAGCCTTGCCGATGCTGGTGCAAGGCCAGGACTGTGCAGTGGCCAAGGTCAATCTCAAGGACCTGTGGACCCAACCGCCCAAGCCCTTTACCGAAGGCGACCTGATCAAAGCGATGAAAAACGTCGCCAAGCTGGTCGAAGACCCGCTGCTCAAGCAGAAGCTCAAGGACACCACCGGCATCGGCACCGAAGCCACCCGCGCCGGGATCATCCAGGGCCTGCTGGACCGAGGCTACCTGGTGAAGAACGGCAAGGCGCTGTCGGCCACCGCAGCGGCTTTCAGCCTGATTGACGCGGTGCCTCGCGCCATCGCCGACCCCGGCACCACCGCCATCTGGGAGCAGGCGCTGGATATGGTGCAAAGCGGCGAAATGAGCCTGGAAGAGTTTGTCGCCAAACAAGCGGCGTGGATGAGCAAGCAGGTGGCTCGCTGTCATGGCATGCGCATGACCATCACCGGTCCCGCCAGCCCGGCAGGCAAAGGCGCCACACCGTGGAAAAACAAGCGCAAGAGCGCGCCACGCAAGATGACGGCCAGCCCCAAAAGGGCGAAAAAGCCGGTAAAAGCCGGATAAAACGCAAAAAAAACCGGCGAATGACGCTTTTCGACGGGTTTAACGCCGCTTTGGACCTTGCTGCAACGTGGCCCGTCTAGGATTCTGTAGGGGCAATCGCTGACTACTAACAACAACACCGGAGTGGCCGCCATGAAAACCGTCGCAGAATTACTCAAAGCCAAGGACCAGAAGAACCAGGACGTCCACACTATCCAGTGGGACCACACCGTATTCGAGGCGCTGGTGCGGATGTCCGAGAAAAACGTCGGGGCCTTGCCGGTGGTCAAGGATGGCGCCGTGGTCGGGATCATCAGCGAACGCGATTACGCACGTAAACTTATCCTCAAGGGTCTGTCGTCGGTGACTACCCGGGTGGATGATGTGATGAGTTCGCCGGTCATCACCGTAGATACCCACAAAACGGTTGAAGCGTGCATGAACATCATGACCGACAGTCACCTACGCCACCTGCCCGTGGTGGAAGACGGCAAACTGCTGGGGCTTTTGTCCATCGGTGACCTGGTCAAAGAGGCCATCGCCGAACAGGCTGACCTGATTAAACAATTGGAGCAGTACATCCGCGGCGAATAGGAGACTTCATGCTCGACACGCTGGAACATCAAGAGGACCACCTCGACACCTTGCATCGGGCGATGGCCGAAAAACGCTTTCTGGTGCTGACCGGTGCGGGGATCAGCACCTCATCGGGCATCCCCGACTACCGCGACAGCGAAGGGGTGCGCCGGGGCAAGGCGCCGATGATGTACCAGGAGTTCCTCGCCACCGCGCAAGCACGGCGCCGTTATTGGGCCAGGGCAATGCTGGGTTGGCCACGGGTGCGCCTGGCCCGGCCGAACAAGGCTCATCAGGCGCTGGCGACCTTGCAGCAACGGCAGGTCATCAGCGGCCTGATCACGCAAAACGTCGACACGCTGCACGATCAGGCCGGCAGCCATGATGTGATCGAGTTGCATGGCAGTTTGCACCGGGTGCTGTGCCTGGATTGCCAGCAGCGCAGCGAGCGCGATGTGGTCCAGCGGCAGATGGAAATCGACAACCCGCACTTTGCGCACGTCCATGCGGTGCAAGCGCCTGACGGTGACACCTTGCTCGACCCTACGCTTGAGGAGCACTTCCAGGTGCCACGCTGCCCCCATTGCGAAGGCCAACGACTGAAGCCGGACGTGGTGTTTTTTGGCGAGAACGTAGCTCCCGCTATCGCCGCCAGGGCCATGGCTGCCGTGCACGATGCCGAGGGGCTGCTGGTCGTGGGGTCATCGCTGATGGCTTACTCGGCGTTTCGCCTGTGCAAGGCGGCAGTGGAACAGGGTAAGCCGGTGATTGCGATCAACCTGGGCAAGACCCGTGGGGATGAGCTGCTGCAGGTGAAAATCGAAGCGTCGTGCGAGCAATTACTGCCCTTGCTGGCCAAACGACTGTAGGAGCGAGCTTGCTCGCGAAAAACTTACAGTCGCAATGTGCACCCAGGAAACACTAGTTACTCCTGAGACCAGCCGCCCCAAAAAATGACGCCCAAGTCACGATTTCCCGCATCTTCCCGCCCTCACAGCGATTTATGTAGTGTCTGAAAATAATCACTACATAATCGTTGACGTAAGCTTTTTGCCCTTGCATTATCGAGACGTCTCCCGGATCGGGAGTGTTGGTAACACGCGTTTTGAACAGGCTCGTCTGACCGCCGAGCTGTTTTCCGGATGTGCACTGCCCACAAGGCAGATTGATGAAGCTGACTGGCCCCGAAGGGGCTCGGTACAAGGAGCTTAAGCGCTGCTTGTCTTCGTTATGAAAGCATTGCGTAGCAGTTCATCAGCAAGACTACATGCATCAGGTTCAAGACCCTGCCCGTATTCGGCAGACCGTCACTGACGCCCGGTTTTCTGAGCCGGAGACAACTTGAAGTTTCAATGAATCAATTGATAGATCGCCAACTGGTCAAGGGGCTTACACATGAATCTGAACAACCAACCAACTATCGATGAATTGGCTGAGATGTTCGCAGCGCAGAAAGACACACTCGACGACCATATCCTGTGGATTGGCAAATCGGGCGAAGTTCAACTTGACTGCCTGGCGCCCCACACCGAAGAAGCCGAGTTCGACCGCAATCACCGCGAACTGGCGGCGCGCCTGAAGATGTACCGTCGTGGCCAGGGTTATGTCGGCAAGAAAGCCGCAGCCGATCGCAACTTTATCGAGCAGGTGTTCGACACACTTAACAATGCCTGGGCCTCTTTCAAAGACAGCTCGCAAGTTAAAGTGATCGACCGTTACTACTAAGTAGTACTTGATCTATTGTGGGAGCTGGCTTGCCAGCCCCCACTTTTGTTATGTGAACTTCAGAACGTCGGAAACCGCCCCTTCTTCGCTTCATCCTGAAAGATATCAAACAATACCTGCGCCGCCGCCGACAGTTCATGCCCTGGTTTGGTCAGTACCCCAATGGGCCGCTCGATCACCGGGCCGGTCAAGGTGATGCAATGGGCGCCCGCCTCCTCCATCTGCCGCGCGCACAACGCGGGCACAGCGCTGACGCCCAAGCCGCTGGCAACCATCTTGCCCACTGTGGCCAGTTGATGACTTTCCAGCGCAACCGGCAGTTTCATCTGCAAGGCACCCAGGTGCT
Source organism: Pseudomonas sp. R4-35-07 (assembly GCF_003852235.1). Lineage (NCBI taxonomy): Bacteria > Pseudomonadati > Pseudomonadota > Gammaproteobacteria > Pseudomonadales > Pseudomonadaceae > Pseudomonas > Pseudomonas sp. R4-35-07. Next base: position 2,084,826 of record NZ_CP027732.1, on the reverse strand, counting down.
CTTCGAGCATTACCCGTACGGTCGATGGGCGCTGAAGGGTAATGAAGGGGTGTTCCAACAGGCTTTTCCAGTCGATCTCGTTCAATTGCGCCAACGGCGAATCTCCCGGTACCACGGCAATGAATCGGTCCAGGTACAACGGCGTGAATGCCAATGACGAACCGTCGGACGGTTCGAACGCTACGCCCAATTCCACCTGGCGGTCGCGAACCATCTCCAGCACCTGCTCGTTGATCAGGTCATGCACCGTCACGTTCACCTGCGGGTAACGGGCGCGGAATATCTTCAGGATCGGCGGCAGCAGGTTACCGGCAAATGACGGCATTGCCGCCACCGTCACGCGCCCACGTTGCAAGGTGAAGCGTTGACGCAGTTCGTCCTCCGCGTTGTCCCAGTCAGCAATCAAACGGCGAGCCAGCGGGAGCAGCGATTCGCCCTCAGGCGTGAGCGCTACATTGCGCGTATTGCGACTGAACAGGCGTCCACCCAGCCCTTCCTCGAGGCCTTTGATAGTCAAGCTCAGCGCCGACTGGGACAGGTGCAGGCGCTCACAGGCAGCGGCAAAACTCAGGCTCTGGGCCACGGCCAGGAAGGCACGCATCTGTTTAACGGTCATAGGTTAGCTCCGAGCTGCAAGTTGAAAGCTGCAAGTGAAAGCGGCCACTGGCAATACTTGTAGCTTGCCGCTTGGAGCTGATTATGCTGTTTTTCAAACCAATCAACCTAAAAAAACAACTTAACAAATCAATCAGTCGGCGCAACACTCGGTCCATTGGCTGGCCCACTAATAATAACGAGGTGCATATGGCAGGTTTCGATAAGCGCGTGGCGTCCTATGAAGAGGCGCTGGCAGGCCTGGAAGATGGCATGACCGTCCTCTCCGGCGGTTTTGGCCTGTGTGGCATTCCGGAAAACCTCATCGCCGAGATCAAGCGCAAAGGCACCCGTGACCTGACCGTGGTTTCCAACAACTGCGGCGTCGACGGTTTCGGCCTGGGCATCCTGCTGGAAGAAAAGCAGATCAGCAAAGTGATCGCCTCCTACGTCGGTGAAAACGCCCTGTTCGAGAAGCAACTGCTCAGCGGCGAAATAGAGGTGGTGCTGACCCCCCAAGGCACCCTGGCGGAAAAAATGCGTGCAGGCGGTGCTGGCATCCCGGCCTTCTTCACCGCCACCGGCGTCGGCACCCCGGTTGCCGAAGGCAAGGAAACCCGCGAATTCAAGGGCCGTCCCTATCTGATGGAAGAGTCCATCACCGGCGACTTCGCCATCGTCAAAGGCTGGAAAGCCGACCACTTCGGCAATGTCATCTATCGGCACACCGCCCAGAACTTCAACCCACTGGCCGCCACCGCCGGCAAGATCACCGTGGTCGAAGTCGAGGAAATCGTCGAACCGGGCGAGCTGGACCCCGCGCAGATCCACACCCCTGGCATCTACGTCGACCGGATCATCTGCGGCACCTTCGAGAAGCGCATCGAACAGCGCACCGTGCGCAAGTAATCCGCCCCGGCCCGAACAATAAGGACTCATGACATGGCTCTTACCCGCGAACAAATGGCTCAACGCGTCGCCCGCGAAATGCAGGACGGATTCTACGTCAACCTCGGCATCGGCATTCCGACCCTGGTGGCCAACTACATTCCCGAAGGCATGGAAGTGATGCTGCAGTCGGAAAATGGCCTGCTCGGCATGGGCCCGTTCCCGACCGAAGAAACCATCGATGCCGACATGATCAACGCCGGCAAACAAACCGTCACCGCACGCATCGGCGCCTCGATTTTCTCCTCCGCCGAGTCCTTCGCGATGATTCGCGGCGGCCACGTAGACCTCACCGTACTCGGCGCGTTCGAAGTGGACGTACAGGGCAACATCGCCTCGTGGATGATCCCCGGCAAGCTGGTCAAGGGCATGGGCGGCGCGATGGACCTGGTGGCTGGTGCGGAAAATATCATCGTGATCATGACCCATGCGTCCAAGGACGGTGAGTCGAAATTGCTCAGCCAGTGCAGCCTGCCGCTGACCGGCGCCAACTGCATCAAGCGCGTGCTCACGGACCTGGCCTACCTGGAAATCGAAAATGGCGCTTTTGTCCTCAAGGAACGCGCACCTGGCGTCAGCGTTGAAGAGATTGTGAGCAAGACCGCCGGTAAACTGATCGTCCCGGACCATGTTCCAGAAATGCATTTCCAGTGAGGACAGATTCCATGCAAGACGTCGTGATTGTTGCTGCCACCCGCACCGCCGTGGGCAGCTTTCAAGGTTCGCTGGCCAGTATCCCGGCCCCTGAACTGGGCGCTGCGGTAATCCGTCGCCTGCTGGAGCAGACCGGCCTCGACCCGGCGCAAGTGGATGAAGTGATCCTCGGCCAGGTACTCACCGCCGGCAGCGGCCAGAACCCGGCGCGCCAAGCCTCGATTCTCGCCGGCCTGCCCCACGCCGTTCCCGCCCTGACGTTGAACAAGGTCTGTGGCTCGGGCCTCAAGGCCCTGCACCTGGGCGCACAGGCGATCCGTTGCGGCGACGCCGACGTCATCATCGCCGGCGGCATGGAAAACATGAGCCTCGCGCCGTACGTGCTGCCCGCCGCGCGCACCGGTTTGCGCATGGGCCACGCCAAGATGATCGACAGCATGATCACCGACGGCCTGTGGGATGCGTTCAACGACTACCACATGGGCATCACCGCCGAAAACCTGGTGGACAAGTACGGCATCAGCCGCGAGGCGCAGGACGCCTTTGCCGCCGCCTCCCAGCAAAAAGCTATCGCCGCTATCGAAACCGGACGGTTTGCCGATGAAATCACGCCGATCCTGATTCCCCAGCGTAAAGGCGACCCGCTGGCCTTTGCGGTGGACGAACAACCGCGCGCGGGTACCACCGCCGAGTCCCTGGCCAAGCTCAAGCCCGCCTTCAAAAAAGACGGCAGCGTCACCGCCGGCAACGCCTCCAGCCTTAATGACGGTGCCGCTGCGGTGCTGCTGATGAGCGCCGCCAAAGCCAAGGCCCTTGGCCTGCCGGTGCTGGCGCGTATCGCCAGCTATGCCAACGCAGGGGTCGACCCGGCAATCATGGGCATCGGCCCGGTTTCGGCCACCCGCCGCTGCCTGGACAAGGCCGGTTGGCAATTGAGCGACTTGGATCTGATCGAAGCCAACGAAGCCTTCGCCGCGCAATCCCTGGCGGTGGGCAAAGAGCTGAAATGGGACGCTGACAAGGTCAATGTCAACGGCGGCGCCATCGCCATCGGCCACCCTATTGGAGCTTCAGGCTGCCGCGTTCTGGTGACGCTGCTGCATGAAATGATCAAGCGCGACGCCAAGAAAGGCTTGGCGACACTGTGCATCGGCGGCGGCCAGGGCGTGGCGCTGGCCCTCGAACGCAACTGATTCAACGAGCAACACGGAAAGGGCCTGGCTCCACGAAAAGCCGGGCCTTTTCTTTATCGATCCCCTGGAAAAACTCGATCAACATGTAGGCGCTGGCTTGCCGGCGATGGCAACGCTTCAGTCCGACGCGCCGCACCTGATCAACGTTTCATACAGCGCTGATACCGCTCATCCACGCGTTTGGCGAACCAGGCCGTGGTCAAGTTGCGGGTGATCTTCGGGCTTTTGAGCACGATGCCCGGCAGGATGGCTCGCGGCAGCGGCTTGCCGGCGGCTTTGTCGCCCAGGGCGAATACGCGCTTGTAGAGCGTGGTGTCCTCAAAATCCAACTGATCGCCCTGCTCCAGTTGGCTGCGGATGCTGGGATTGCGCATATCCAATTTCGCTCCCAGTGAACGCACCGCCAGTTCGGTGGTACCGGGCAGCAGCGAACCATAGCGAATCAAATCCCCATCCAGCGTCAATTCGCTGCCTGAGACACGGCTGACTGCGGCCTGGAACGCGGCATTGCGGCTGGCGTACCAACCCGCGTTGAAATCGGCGAAGCGGTACAGCGGCTGGTCATAGCTCACCGGGTAGCCGAGTAAATGAGCGATGCCGAAGTACATGCCGCCACGGCGAGTGAATACTTCGCGGCGAATCGTGCCGTCCACCGTGTAGGGATAACCCCGTGCCTGTTTTTGCGCGAAGTCGATGCTGACCTGCATCGGACCGGCGGTGTGCACCGGGTTGAAGCCGCCAAACAGTGTGTTGCCCAAGGGCACCACGCTGATGAAGTCGTCGAAGATCGCGCTCAGGTCCTTCTCCGTACGTGCGGCGTTCAAACGCTCGGCATAGGTTTTGCCGGTGGGCGAGCGCACTTGCAAGGCGCTGCGTACGACAAACGCCGGTACATGAACTTTCCCGGCACGCCGCAGGATTTCATCCTGGGCGATCTTGCCCATGCCTGGCACCGGTGGGTCGACCTGAAAGGTGGACTCCTGCTCGGTCACCGCCAGCACGGCGCAGATATTTTCGGTGCTGGGGTAGATCTTCTGGGCGTCGAACGCGGTGTAGATGTCCTGGGCCCAACCGTCGCGGTCCGCGACCTTGGCGGGGAGCAGGCGCACGATCTGCGCCTTCACCTCGGCCTCGCTGCGCTCGGGTTGTTGCGGCCCTCGCGAGGTGGAGCAACCGGCCAGCAGCAGCAGCAGCAAGGTGGCGAGGCAGAGGATCAGGCGGCTTGAAGACATGAGGCTTCCTTGGTGAACGGCGGGCCGGGCAATGGGGATATCGACAGGCAAGTCTAACCGGGGTTCGCTGCTATGCCGAACGTGGTGCGGCGCTGGTTGAAAATTCCCACGTTAACGCCAGATAAGCTCTACTCCCCTGCCCTGAAAACCTCTGCAAAGTCCCTCGCCTGATCAAACAGTGCGAGGGAGTGCAGATGGTTTTTCCAGTGAGAGCCCTGATCGATGGGGCTCGCCCATGATCGAAGCAACCGGCCGAGCCATCGGCTTTCTGGTGCTGGCCGCGATGGATTCTAAGACGCGGGACGTCGAATCCGTGCTCAGCGATTTCCGCGGTTGCCTCAACCACTACGACAGCTGGGCGCAGAACTTCTTCAGCTCTTCGGCACTGGATGTGGAGCAGGTGTTCAAGGTCGGGAATGAGGTGGCTCTGGTCGCCCCGATCAACCGTTCGATCTTCCCCAGCAGCACCGTCGCTACATGCCAGGCCAACGGCACATTGACACTGGTGCATATGTTCCAGAGCTCGCGGTTCGTGCCGATCGGCAACACGCCGGTGATGTTGCAGCGCATCGATCCAGACGGTGGCCCGCTGGGCGAGCCGATCCATAAAACCATCGGCCCAAGCGGCATCCTCGAAGTCACCGAGTGCGACCGCAACCAGCGGTACCGGGTGAGTTTCTACCCCGACGTTTCCAGCGAGCATTTCAAGGCACTGTACGCCTCTTATCAGTCGGTCATCACGCCACTGGAAGGCTGGCTGCGCAGCGAGTGGGACACCACCTTTGAACCGCTATGGAAGAACTATTGCGAAGCGAATTTTCTCCAGCGTTACCTCTCGCTGCACCGAGCTTATGCCCAAGGCTTTGGCGAAGTTCTTTACTCGGTTTGGGACAACATCACGCAGTTACTCCAGTGGTTGTCCGACCCGCTGGCCAACGCTGAAAAGCTGCTGCATTACCTTTCCCAGGACGAGCTTGAAAAGTTATTCGCGTTAAGTGCCGAGACCCTCGCCAAGGGTTTGCTGGTGCTCAGCGATGAGCCTTTGCTGTTCGTTCACCTGGCGGCCCTGGTCAGCTGGATGCGCATGCTGCCACCGCCGTATATGAACGAAATGCTCGGGGCGATTGGCGCCGAAGTCGTCATCACCCTGTTATTGGGACTGGCGTCGGCCGGCATGGGGGTTGTGGTGCGCATCAGCACCAAAGTGCTGGCCGGCATCAAGTCACGCCGGGTGCGCAGGTGGGTGGAGCAGATAGCCGCGCAGTTCGGGGCCGCTCGCTTGGAAGGACACACCGAAGCGCTTAAGCCGGTGCTGCTGGGCAGTGCCCCAATACCGATCAAGGCGGTGCCGGTGGCGCCTTTGAAGGCTGGCGACACGCTGGTTTCGAATCCGGTGCCGGCGGTGCGCAGCAAGACCCAGCGTACGGCGTTGGTGCGGCAGGAGGCGGTGGATGATGTGCCTGCCGTGGCTTCGAACCCGAAGGGTGATGCGGCGGCCTCTGCGGATAAAACCGTTACGAACGGCTGCCCGGTGTCGATGGTCACTGGCGAGGAACTGCTGACACTTACCGATGGCGCGCTGGATGGGGTCTTGCCGTTCGAGTGGACGCGCTTGTATCGCACCAGTGCGGTGGAAGTGGATTGCGGGTTGGGGTTTGGCTGGAGTCATGCGCTGGCGCAGCGGCTTGTGGTTGTGGGCGATTCGGTGGTGTGGACGGACCATGAGAATCGCGCGACCACCCTGCCCTTGCCGACGGTTTCTCGACCGGCGATTACCAACAGCTTGGCGGAAGCGGCGATTTATTTAGGCTCGGTTCCAGACGAGTTGGTGCTGGTCCAGTCCTCTCGGTTTTATCACTTTTGCGACGGCGTGCTGACGGCGATCAGCGATGCGTATGACAACCGGTTGTTGGTTGTCCGGGATCGATTGGGCCGCATTGAGCGGTTGGATAACGGCGTGGGCCGTTCGCTTTTGTTGCGTTATGAATTCGACCGCATCGTGGCGGTGGACTACCAGATTCATCGCGCCACGGGGCATGAACCCTTCGTCTGGGTGACCGAGCAGAACGTCGTTTCCTACGCCTATGACGGCGCCGGACGACTGGTTTCAGCGACCAATGCCGTCGGTGAGTGTGAGCGTTATCGGTACGACGAGCAGCACGTCATTCTTGAACGGCAACTGGCCGGTGGGGCGAGTTTCTTTTGGGAGTGGGAAGGTTCCGGCAAGGCGGCGCGCTGTGTCCGCCATTGGGCCAGCTTTTCGCAGATGGACACGCGGTATGCCTGGGGCGATGACGGTCGCGTCACCGTGCACAACGCCGACGGCAGCCAGGAAGTTTACGTACATGACCAGCGGGCGCGGCTGGTACAGCGCATCGACCCAGACGGCGCCCAGCATTTCAAATCCTACGATGACAAGGGCCGCCTGACGGTCGAGCAAGACCCGCTGGGCGCGGTGACGGCCTATCAATACGACGACGCCGGACGCTTGATCGCGCTGTTTCCGGGGGATGATGAGCCGACGTCCTACGAGCATGACAACGGTTTCGTACGGGTGGTGCGGCGGGGTGAAGCGGTCTGGAAATATGAGCGCAATGACCAAGGCGATGTCATTCGCCAGATCGATCCCGATGGCAACGCGACCGACTACAGCTACGACAAGCAAGGGCAACTGACCGGGGTTTGGTATCCGGATCACAGCTGTCATCGGCTGGTGTGGAACGAACGCGGGCAGCTCGTTGAAGAACAGTTACCGAATGGCGGGATCAAGCGCTACCGCTATGACGACCTGGGCCGTCAGGTTGCGCGTGAGGATGAACAGGGCGCGCTGACCCAGTATCAATGGGACGCCGTGGGTCGGTTAACTCGCTTGGTACTGCCGGACGGTGCCACACGAGAATTCAGCTACAACCCCTACGGAAAAATCACCGCCGAACGCGACGAACTCGGCCACGTCACCCGCTACGAATACGCCGACGGCCTGCACCTGATCAGCCGCCGCATCAATGCCGATGGCACCCAGGTCAACTACCGCTACGACAACGCCCGCTTACTGCTCACCGCCATCGAAAACGAAGTCGGCGAAACCTACCAACTCGACTATCACCCCAACGGCCTGATCCAACAGGAAACCGGCTTTGACGGCCAACGCACCGCGTACGCCTACGACCTCAACGGCAACCTGCTGGAGAAAACCGAATACGGCGACGATGGCAGTCAGCTCGTCACTCAATACCAGCGTGACCATGCCGGTCGCCTCGTAGGAAAAACCCTGCCCGACGGCAATACGGTTGAATACACCTACGACCGCCAAAGCAACCTCCTCAGCGTCGACGACGGCCACTGGTTCCTGGCCTACGAATACGACCGCCAAAACCGCCTCACTGCCGAACACCAAGGCTGGGGCACTTTGCGCTACGGCTACGACGCCTGCGGCCAACTTCAGCATTTACGCCTACCGGACAACAATCGCCTCACCTTCAACCACGACAAAGGCGGCCACCTCGCCACCGTCGAACTGAACGGTTCGCTGCTGACCTCACACCTGTTCAAAGCCGGTCGCGAACACCAACGCCAACAAGGCCAACTGCTCAGCCATTACCACTATGACGAGCAAAACCGCCTGCACGCCCACACCGTCACGCAGCAGGAAAACCACCTCTACCAACGCCACTACGACTACGACAAAACCGGCAACCTCACCCGCCTGCACGACACCCGCAAAGGCGAACACCTTTACCGCTACGACCCGCTCCACCGCCTGACCCGAGCCGATCACTCGCAAGACGTCCAGGAACGCTTCGGCCACAACCCGGCCGGCAACTTGCTGATGCAAGACAGGCCTGGCCCGGACATCGTCGCGGGCAACCGCCTAGTGATCCAAGGCGATCACCATTATGACTATGACGCCTTCGGCAACCTGACCCGCGAACGGCGCGGCAAAAGCCATCAGCTCGTCACCGAATACCGCTACGACTGCCAGCACCGGTTGATCGGCATCACCAAGCCCAACGGCCACACCGCTAATTATCGCTATGACCCGTTCGGTCGGCGCATCAGCAAAACCGTCGATGGGAAAACCACCGAGTTCTTCTGGCAAGGCGACAAGCTGATCGCAGAACACCATGCGGAACGCCATCGCAGCTATCTCTACGAACCGGACAGCTTCCGACCATTGGCACTGCTGGAAGGCTTCGGCCCAGCAGAAACCAAGCCTTACCACTACCAACTCGACCACCTCGGCACACCGCAAGAACTCACCACGCCCGATGGCGAAATCGTCTGGTCCGCCCACTACCGCGCCTACGGTGAAATCAGCCGCCTCGACGTAGGCAAAATCGACAACCCGCTTCGTTTTCAAGGCCAATACTTCGACCCGGAAAGCGGCCTGCACTACAACCGCCATCGCTACTACAATCCGGATATTGGTCGTTACCTGACGCCCGACCCGGTGAAGCTGGCGGGTGGGAGCAACGCGTACCAGTACGTGCCCAATCCGACAGGCTGGGTAGACCCGCTAGGCTTGAATACATGCCCAGGCGGCGACGGATGTAAACCCAGCGTTAGTGCTCAAAACCCTACCGAGAGTGTTAACCACGGAGAGCCAGGCTTACCGCAACTGACCCGTGCGGAACGGCAGGCTAGAATTGATGAGCTTGCTGAAGCGAACGCCTATAGGCGTTTAGACGAGCTTGAAAAAGCAACATCCGGCGCACATTTTTTAGAAAAACACGGAAAACAGACAACGCTCGTGTCTCAACTGGAAAGATTACAAACAGCAAAGAATCCAACAACAGGAGTAGTTGAATATTTCACCTCAGGACCAAAAATCGGGGAACCTAAATACCCACCTGCTGCAACCCACTTTCTTAGCCATCGGGATCAATTAAATGCAATATATCGAGCACAACTCATTTTCAGAAGGAACGGACTTGCCCAATCATTAGAACCCATGAATATGGGAAAAATTGTAGGCGAAGGATACTCTGGCGACGAGATGAAATACAGCCAACAATCTAAAGCTCGAGTAATACTGAATAGAGACGGCAATCCCAAAACAGCCTATGCGGAATTATGATTATGAATAAAAGAGCACCCAGCATGTCAATAATTCGCGGACTGCTATTTACGTATGACATCGAAAATACCGACGACCCCAAAAGAGAAGAATTCATCGCATCAAAAGACGTAAATAGCAAAAAAGAACTCGTCGAGCTTTTTAACAAACTGACAAAACCAGAATTTCTGGAATACACCAAATCCGAGCAAAATTGGTTTATTGATTCAATTGAGCACTTCTTAATGACTGGTGATAGCTTTGATGATGTATTCAAAAAAATGACAACTTATTTCGGCGCCGAAGTACTCGACCAGCAAGAATTCATGAGGGTATTACTAAGCTGCTTACAACATTACGACCCAGAAGTCGTCACAAACGAACAACAACCCACGAACCGGCGGACCTGATCGCGACAGAATTGTTTCCGGCGAAGCAAAAAGAAGCATCCGTTACGGCCTTCATGAAATGAACAGCAAGCCGAGCAAGCATCATTACCATGAGGAAACATGGACGTTTGAGCTAAAGACAACACGGCGAATGTAGACAATACTGTTGTACGAGTCCCATTAACGACGAAGTGAAATGAAAATACGAACTATCGATGTTTTTTCCGAACGATAAATTTTATATGTGGAATTCAGCTCACCTTTTGAAAATGGCACGGCTTTCTGGCACGGCGCCAACCCCAGCGTCGGTCTACCCAGTAATCAACCCAAATAGAAGCTGAAAAATGAAAGAACTAGAGATATTCGTAATCAAAAATTCAACTCGAGAAACAGCCACAATAGAATGCGACGGAAGAACAGCAACACTTTCAATAACTTTTGCCAGCGGACTGAAAAAAACGTATAGCGAAGCAGATATTTATCTATGCTTTGACTCATTGAGAAAAGAATTTAGCGATATTAAATTTCTATGTAAAGGTTCAAAAATAAATGTTTATCCTTCAGCCATGGCATCACAAATGTCCAGCGGAATTGTAGCTTATGAAACGCAAATAGGTGATTCCGATGCAAAACTCGTTCGTATATTCGACTATGAAGAAAACGAACTTACAAATGACATCAACGAACAGATTTCTTACCGCAAAAAATGGGCCGAATCACTGCAAATTTAGCTCGACGACCATGTAACAAGCAAACCCCGAGCCACAGAGCATAATAGAAAAATTCGACAGTTACTTACTCAGGGAATAAAACTAATCAGTATGGCCCGCTCAGTCAATTAGATCCGTGTAGCCAGTTAAGTTGCTGCCGCCCAGCCCCACTCGAGCAAGTTCGCCCACCGCAGAATTACGGCGTTCTTAAATTTCTGCCAACACCTGATCTAGCTCCAAGGGGAGGTTAGCCGCATTGAATATTTCATACCAAACCCTAACAGAAAATAAAATGGAAACAAAAAATATAAAAGTAATAATCAACAATGAACACAAACAAGTCACCGTCAAATATGACCCAACAAAACTCACCATGACATTTTCAGAAGCCGAAAACTTTAAGAAAATTTATAGAGGAAGAGACCTGTACGTCTGCTTCGCAAATATTAGAGCGGATTTTCCGCACATCACCTTTCTATGTAAAGGGGCCAAAATAAATGTAAAACCATCAAGAATGGCCTCTCAGATGAGCGCTGGGCTTGTGGCATACGAAATGACTTTAGGCCAACAAGCAACCAACGACAACATTGTCCATTTATTCGACTATGAAGAAGAAAACCTAACAAACAACCCACAGGATCAAATTGATTTCTTCAAGAAATGGTTAAAGTCATTAGGTGCGGAAGATTACGAAAAATTTAATTGAGCGCTGTTCAAAATCAATATACAAGGTCGCCCTCCTACCCCTGTGGCAAGCAAATCCGACCCGCTCACCACAGGGATAAATGGCGCCCTTAAATCCCCGCCAACGCCAAATCCATCGCAAAGTACGTAAAAATCAAATCCGCCCCCGCCCGTTTGATCGAGCCCAAGGTCTCGCGCACCACGCGGTCTTCGTCAATCGCCCCCGCCTGGGCGCCGAATTTGATCATCGCGTACTCACCACTCACCTGATACGCCGCCACCGGCAGGCGTGAGGCTTCGCGGATGTCGCGGATGATGTCGAGGTAAGCGCCGGCCGGTTTGACCATCAGCGCGTCGGCGCCTTCCTGCTCGTCGAGCAGCGATTCGCGGACGGCTTCGCGGCGGTTCATCGGGTTCATCTGGTAGCTTTTGCGGTCGCCCTTGAGGGCGCTGCCGCCGGCTTCTCGGAACGGGCCGTAGAGGGCCGAGGCGAATTTGGTGGAGTAGGCCATGATCGGGATGTGGGTAAAACCGGCGTCGTCCAGAGCGCGGCGGATGGCCTGGACCTGGCCGTCCATCGCTGCCGAGGGTGCGATCACGTCGGCTCCGGCGCGGGCGGCGGCCACGGCTTGTTTGCCCAGATTAACCAGGGTCGCGTCATTGTCGACGTGAGCGCCATGCATCACGCCGCAGTGGCCGTGGTCGGTGTATTCGCAGAAGCAGGTGTCGGACATCACGATCATTTCCGGCACGGCGTCCTTGATGATCGATGACATGCGCGAAACCAGCCCGCGTTCTTTCCACGTGTCGCTGCCGCTGGCGTCAAGATGGTGGGATACGCCAAAGGTCATCACCGACTTGATGCCGGCACGGGCATAACGCTCGATCTCGCCGGCCAGTTTTTTCTCAGGGATACGCAACACGCCCGGCATGCTGGTGATCGGTACGAAGTCGTCGATTTCTTCTTCGACGAAAATCGGCAGCACCAGGTCGTTGAGCGTGAATTCGCTTTCCTGGAACAAGCCACGCAGCTCCGGGGAGCGGCGCAGGCGACGGGGGCGGGCTTGGGGGAACTGGCTGGTCATGGCTTTCCTGAAAAAATGGCTGAAATCTTTGGGACCAAAGCTTATGCCCCAAGCACCCGCAGCACAAATGCCGAGGGCCCAACAGTGTATTGCGCGACACGTAACAATTGCATTGATCTAGAGCTGTAGACGGCCTTCGATGCATACCGCAACGGCGCCACCGACCCAGACTTCATCACCCTGGCGCTCAATACGAATACGCCCGGCGCGTCCCATGGCCGTGCCCTGGCTGACCACATAGCGCTCCGGCGCAAGGCCCTCGCTGAGCAACCATTGGGCCAGGCCGGCATTCAAGCTGCCGGTGGCCGGGTCTTCCTGGGCACCGTCGCCGGCGATAAAGGCGCGCACCTCAAACTGTGCGTCCTCCCCATCGCAAGGAGCAATGATACCAACGGCCAACCCGAGCAGTTGCGCGTAGTCAGGCCTTACCTCCAGCACGGCCCGGCGATCAGCCAGCATCACCGCCAGCCAACCCGCGCCGTTATCCACCCACTGGCTGCGCACAATCGCGTCAGGGGCCAGGCCCAACCCCAGGCGCACACGCTCCAGCAGCGGCGCCTCGACAACGCCCGAACGCAACAGCGGTGGCGCGATAAACGCCAGTTCCTCGCCTTCACGTCGGATGCGGACCAAACCGATTTCGCACTCCTGAATGACCTCATGCCCACGCGGAACACCGCCTGCGTGCAACCACGCCTGGCAACTGCCCAACGTCGGATGCCCGGCAAACGGCAGTTCCTGCAAGGTGGTGAAAATTCTCACTCGGTAATCGGCGCGTGGGTCACGGGGCTTCAGCAAAAACGTGGTTTCGCTGAGGTTGGTCCACTTGGCGAAGTCAGCCATCTGCTGGTCCGTCAGGCTGTCGGCCCCGAGCACCACGGCCAGCGGGTTGCCTTTGAGGGGCACGCTGCTGAATACATCCAGTTGCTTGAAATCGAAAGTCGGCATGCTTCAGCTCGGAATGTTCAGGCCACGGATCACCGCTGGGCGTGCGATAAAGCCATCCAACGCGCGCAGTACATTGGGGAAGTCGGCGATACCCACCAGGTCGCCCGATTCATAGAAGCCGATCAGGTTGCGAATCCAGGGGAAGGTGGCGATGTCAGCGATGCTGTAGTCATCGCCCATGATCCACGTGCGGCCCAGCAGGCGTTTCTCCAGTACCTGGAGCAAGCGGCGGGACTCGGCGACGTAGCGGTCACGCGGGCGCTTGTCTTCATAAGCCTTGCCGGCGAATTTATTGAAGAACCCCACCTGACCGAACATCGGGCCGATCCCGGCCATCTGGAACATCAACCACTGAAGGGTTTCATAGCGGGTGGCCGGATCTTCGGAAAGCAACCGGCTGGTTTTTTCCGCCAGGTAAATCAGGATCGCGCCGGACTCGAACAACGCCAGCGGCTGCCCGCTTGGGCCATTGGGGTCGATGATCGCGGGGATCTTGTTGTTGGGGTTCAGGGACATGAACTCGGGAGACAACTGGTCCTGGGTGTCGAAACTGACCTTGTGTGCCTCGTAGGGCAGGCCCAGCTCTTCAAGCATGATTGATACTTTTACACCGTTGGGCGTAGGCAACGAGTACAGTTGCAAGCGCTCAGGGTGCTGGGCGGGCCATTTACTGTTGATCGGGAAAGCGGCAAGTGCGTTCATCAAAAGACATCCCTGGGCGGAAAGCCCCCATGATAGTCATCTGTTCGCCACCCTGCATGGGTCATCATTAAGCAACATTGCCTGGCTAGAATCCCACACGGGCGAACCAAAACGCTCAAGCGCACTCTTAAATGCGCTCGCAGGGTGAATGGAGGCACCTGGCTATACCGACAAGGAACACCCCCAGGACGCACACTGCGCCATTGGGCCGGGCCTGTCCGCCTTAAACCGACGCACGAAGACTCGAACCCATAATGAAGATCAAGCCTCTGCGCCTTGTGCAACAATTCAAACGCCATTCATACATGATGTTACCGCTGCTGCTGGTCACCGCCGGCATTGTTACGGCATTGGATGCCCGCGAAAGCCGCGCACAACCGGTGGACGGCGTGCAAACCCTGGTCTTCCTGCGCCACGGCGAAAAACCTGCCGGCGGCCTGGGCCAGCTCAATTGCCAGGGCCTGAACCGCGCCATGAACCTGGCCAGTGTATTGCCGGAAAAATTCGGCAAGGCCGATTTCGTATTCGCCGCCAACCCCACGCGCAATGTCGAGGAAGGCGAGCTGGATAACTCCTACAGCTATATCCGCCCACTGATGACCATCAGTCCCAGCGCAATCAAGCTGGGTTTGCCAGTCAACATCAAGTTTTCCGCGAACGACACCAGTGCCCTGGCCGATGAGCTGGTCGAGGACAAGTACCACAACGCAACGATCTATACCGCCTGGTCTCACGGTTACCTGCCGGAGTTGATCAACAAAGTCGCCAGTGAAGCGGCCGGCGAAAAGCACACCATCACCGAAGACTGGTCCGGTAACGACTATGACTCGCTGTACGTGCTGACACTGACCTGGCACAACGGCAAGGCCTCGCTGCTCAGTCGCAACTACAAGCAGGGGCTCAATAATGGTGAGGAAACCTGCCCGGATCCGACCCAGGTCAGCGCAGATACCTGAAGGTTGGGCGTCAGGCGCGTATGATGGCCGCTATTGACTCATCTGCGGATCATCTCCATGTCCAACCTCGCTTCTGCCCAGCCCAACCGGGGCTGGTCGTTCTGGTGCAAACCTGCGCTGTTTCTACTGGTGGCCTGCATCGGCCTCTACTATGTGAAATGGTCGCCCTACTACCTCAAGGCTTTTGTAGCGGCCGATAACCACAGCATCGGCGCGTCGATTCTCAATGACCAGCAAAGCTCGCCCCTCGCGGCGGCGCTGGCCTATGCCCAGGTGTATTTCCTGGCGATCTGGAAGGCCGCCGTACTGGCGGTAATCCTCGGTTCGCTGCTGCAGGTGTTGATCCCTCGCGACTGGCTGTTGCGCCTGTTTGGCCGCGCCGGCCTGGGCTCGACCCTGCGTGGCGGGCTGTTCGCCTTGCCGGGCATGATGTGCAGCTGCTGCGCGGCGCCTGTCGCGGCGGGTATGCGGCGCCAAAAGGTATCGGTCGGCGCTGCGCTGGCATTCTGGATCGCCAACCCGGTCTTGAACCCGGCCACCTTGGTGTTCATGGGGTTTGTGCTGGGCTGGGGCTTTACCGCGCTGCGGCTGGTGGCGGGGATTGTGCTGGTGGTGGGTGTGTCGTTGGTGGCGCAGCGCATTGCACGTCCGGAGCAAGTGCCGGAAGCGGCGCTGCAGGCTGTGGCCGAAGTCAGCACTGTTGAGTCCGAATCCTTCCTGGCGCGCTGGTTACGGACCTTGTGGCAGCTGTTCTGGAGCACCATCCCGGTGTATATCCTCGCGGTGCTGATCCTTGGCGCGGCGCGGGTCTGGCTGTTCCCCCATGTGGACGGAGCGATGGCCGACAGCCTGGTGTGGCTGGTACCGCTGGCGATTGTCGGCACGTTATTCGTGATTCCTACGGCGGCGGAGATTCCCATCGTACAAACCATGATGACCCTGGGCATGGGCACCGGCCCGGCCGTCGCCTTGCTGATGACCCTGCCGAGCGTGAGCCTGCCGTCGTTGCTGATGCTGCGTAAGGATTTCGATGCGCGGGTGCTGGTGACGGTGGCCGGGCTGACCATGCTGATGGGGGTGGTGTGCGGGTTGATCGGGGCGGTGATTCTTTAGGTTTTGGGAAGGCTTTATCGCACCCCGCGACCTAAGTGTGGGAAGGGGCTTGCTCCCGATGGCGGTCTGTCAGTTAAAAAATGGGTGACTGCTGCACCGCAATCGGGGGCAAGCCCCCTCCCACATTGGGCCTGCGGCGTTTGGACTGGATCATCCGGCGCTCGAGAGCCAAAACTCCTGTTTCCCGGCATTAACTGAAGAAACCGGCTCAACCTGTTGTGAGCTCAATGGCATCCGAAAACTCACCCCACCCGAGCAGCCCGCGCGCGCAAATACTCCACCACCGCGCCCTGCTCCCCGGAAAATTCGATTCGTGCGCCTTTGCTCTCACGCTGAAACGCATACATCGGGTCGTAATACTCACGCAACAGCCCTTCAATCCACACCCGGTGCACATCCACGGCGCCAGTGCGCGCCTGCTCCGCCAGGGCGTCCTGCAAAATCGCCTGCAGCCGCTGGAAGCGTTCGCCACCCAGGCGCTTATGGATATTGGCCAGGCTCTGGGTAAGCCGTTCGGCAAACATCGCTTGGCCATTCTCACCCCATACCCCGATGAACTCGGCGCACAGGTCGACCACGTAATCGCGCAGGATGCGTTCCACGCGGCCTTCAACGCTGTCTTCCAGCCACACCATTGGAAACGCCTGCATACCTTTGTGCAACGGCAGCGGCAGCGCGCAACTGCCGATCATGCGGCTCTCATCCTCGACCACGAACTGCTCGATGCCTGCCGCGCGCTTTTTCAGCAGGTCTACCGCAAGGCGGTTTTCGAAGTCGATAGTGGACGGTTGCGCCGTGGCACGCTTGCCGAAGCTGGAGCCGCGATGGTTGGCGTGGCCTTCCAGGTCCAGGGCGTTGCGTAGTTGGCCGAGCACTTCGGTCTTGCCGGTGCCGGTCATGCCGCCGAGTAAGACGAAATCACATTGGACGGTGGCCTGCTCGAGCGTGTCCAGCAGGAAGGTGCGCATGGCCTTGTAGCCGCCGCCGACGCGGGGGTATTCGATACCCGCCTCGGTTTTTAACCATTGCTGCACGATCTGTGAACGAAGCCCGCCGCGAAAGCAATACAGGTAGCCGTCTGGATTGGCCTGGGCGAACTGCGCCCACTGCGCGATGCGTTCGGCCTTGATCGGCCCCGACACCAACTCATGGCCCAGCACGATTGCAGCTTGCTGGCCTTGCTGCTTGTAGCAGGTGCCTACACGTTGGCGCTCCTGGTCGGTCATCAACGGCAGGTTGACCACACCGGGAAATGCGCCTTTGGTGAATTCAACCGGCGCGCGGGTATCCATCATCGGCCGGTCGTTGAGGAAGATGTCGCGGTAATCGGTGATGTCAGTCGCCATCAAACCACCTCTACCGCGTTGCTCTGTCGCTCAAGCAGTTCGCCGATCGGCTCAAGGGTAAGGCCCAGTTCAGCGGCCACCGCGTGGAACTCGGCGTCGCCTTCGGGCGTGACGGCGATCAGCAGGCCGCCGCTGGTTTGCGGATCGCACAGCACGCGCTTGTGCAGCTCCTGCACACGCCCGAGCTTGCTGGCGTAGCTGTCGAAGTTGCGCAAGGTCCCGCCCGGTACGCAACCCTGCTCCAGGTAGTACTCGACGCCCGGCAGACGGGGCACTTTTGCATACTCGATGCGGGCCGTGAGGCCGCTGCCGTCGGCCATCTCTACCAGGTGACCAAGCAGGCCGAAACCGGTGACATCGGTCATCGCCGTCACCCCGGCCAATTTGCCGAAACGGCTACCGGGTTTGTTGAGGGTGCACATCCAGTCGCGGGCCAGGCCGATATCCGCTTCGCGCAACTTGCCTTTCTTTTCGGCGGTCGTGAGGATGCCGATGCCCAAGGGTTTGGTCAGATACAGCTTGCACCCGGCGGTGGCGGTGTCGTTGCGCTTCATATGGCGCTTGTGCACGATGCCGGTCACGGCCAGGCCGAAGATCGGCTCCGGGGCGTCGATGGAGTGCCCACCGGCCAGCGGGATACCGGCAGCGTCGCAGACCGCGCGGCCGCCACGAATGACTTCGCGGGCAATCTCCGGCGCCAGCACATTCACCGGCCAACCGAGAATGGCAATGGCCATCAACGGGTCGCCGCCCATGGCGTAGATGTCGCTGATGGCATTGGTGGCGGCGATGCGGCCGAAGTCAAAGGGGTCGTCGACGATCGGCATGAAAAAATCGGTGGTGGAGACCACGCCGCGCTCGTCGTCGATGGCGTACACCGCCGCATCGTCACGGGAGGCGTTGCCTACCCACAGGTTGGGGTCGAGGTTCTGCGCGCCGCTGCCGGCAAGGATCACTTCCAGCACCTGGGGCGAGATCTTGCAGCCGCAACCCGCACCGTGGCTGTACTGGGTAAGGCGAATCGGCTCGTTCATGGTGGACCTCAAGCTATCAAGTGCGCCGATTCTAGCAGACAGCAAAAGGCCGGCTGGGCTCATATGAGCGCAGCCGGCCTTTTGGTACAGCGCTTACTGGCGGGCAGCGAGCAAACGCTTGTGGCGGTTACGCCGTGCGATATTCAGGCACTCGATAGCCGCCGAGAACGCCATGGCCGCATACACGTAGCCTTTGGGCACATGGGCGCCGAAGCCTTCGGCGATCAGCGTCATGCCGATCATGATCAAAAAGCCCAGGGCCAACATCACCACGGTCGGGTTGTCGTTGATGAACTTGGCCAAGGGTTCTGCCGCCACCAGCATCACGATCACCGAGGTCACCACGGCGATGATCATGATCGGCAAGTGTTCGGTCATGCCAACTGCCGTGATGATGCTGTCGATGGAGAACACCAGGTCGAGCAGCAGGATCTGTCCGATGGCGGCCGCAAAGCCGATGGCAACCGTATTGCCAACGCTGGCTTTGTCTTCGGGCTCCGGGTCCATGCTGTGATGGATCTCGGTGGTTGCCTTCCATACCAGAAACAGGCCACCGGCAATCAGGATCATGTCCTTCCACGAGAACGCCTGGCCGAACACTTCAAAGACCGGCGTCGTCAATTGCACGATAAACGCGATGGTGCTCAACAGGCCCAGGCGCAACACCAACGCCATGCTGATGCCAATGCGCCGCGCCTTGGCCCGGTGCTGCTCCGGTAATTTGTTGGTGAGGATCGAGATGAAGATCAGGTTATCGATGCCCAGCACGATTTCCATGACGATCAAGGTCGCCAGTGCGATCCAGGCGGTGGGGCTGGCGGCCAGTTGTAAAAGATAATCCATAGGTCAGTCCTGACGTTGTGCTGGGGAATTAGGTTTCTTGGGTATCGGATTCTGCATCTTTTTCTGGCTGATCATCCTTCTTCTGCGGATTGATCAGGCCCTGGGTCGCTTCACTCAATGCCTGTTCAGCGGCTTTCTGGGTGTCATCGATTGCTTGCTTGGCCGTTTCGGTGGCTTTGCCCAATACCTGCTGCGCGCTTTTCTCGACTTGATCGCACCCGCCGATCATTACCAATGAAAGCGCAAGCAGTGCAGCCGCGCCCAGGGAATTGAGTTTCATGATGTATTCCTCGTTAGAACGCTTGGGTCCAAATAGTAGCCCCGCGATAGCGACGCATTCTATGCAGGCAAACAGTTCAGGAAAATTCGTATTTTTCTCGCGTATACTTCGATTTTTACGAAGTGTACACAGCGATGCTCAATTATCGACAACTGCATTACTTCTGGGTGGTGGCAAAGACCGGCAGCATCGTGCGTGCCTGCGAGCAACTGAACCTCACCCCCCAGACCATCAGCGGGCAGATCAGCCTGTTGGAACATACCTTTGGCATCGCGCTGTTTCAGCGTGTCGGCCGCCAGCTGGAGCTGACCGAAGCCGGACGCCAGGCGCTGCCCTATGCCGAGCAGATGTTCCAGACCGGCAATGAATTGGAGGCGATGCTGCGCGCACAACCCAACGAGCAGCAGATTGTATTTCGCGTCGGCGTGGCGGATGTGGTGCCCAAGTCCATCGTGTACCGGCTGATTGCCCCCACCATGGAGCTGAGCGAACCGATCCGCATCACCTGCCGTGAAGACAAACTCGAACGGTTATTGGCCGACCTGGCCATCCAGCGCCTGGACCTGGTGATCTCCGACAGCCCGATGCCCACGCACCTGGACATCAAGGGCTACAGCCAGAAGCTGGGGGAATGTGGCATCAGTTTTTTCGCCACCCAGGCATTGGCTGACCAACATAGCGGCGATTTCCCAGGGTGTTTGCACGGCGCACCGTTGCTGATCCCCGGCGCAGAGACCGTGGTGCGCAGCCGTCTGCAACGCTGGTTTGCCGATCAGCAGATTCAACCCAGGATCATCGGCGAGTTCGACGACAGCGCATTGATGCAGGCCTTCGGGCAATCGGGCAGCGGCATCTTTATCGCCCCCAGCGTGATCGCCGATGAGGTGGTGCGCCAATACGGCGTGGCGCTGATCGGCCAGACCGACGCGGTGACCGAGTCGTTTTATGCCATCTCGGTGGAGCGCAAGGTCAAGCACCCTGGCATCGTGGCGATTACCGAGGGCGCCCGACGCGAACTGTTTACCACCCTGCCCTGATGACACGCCCGCGCCGATGAATCCAAATCCGACAGTGCGGGTGACGGAATGACGCAGCGAACGGGACCCGTCCTACAGCATGTTAGACTTCGCGCCTGCTGCCTACAGTACTTTCTCCTTGCAATGCTGTGCCCTACTAAAAAAACCAGAGACAACTGTTTATGACTGCTGCCCCTTCCCTGCTGCAACGTTTAATGCGCGTCAGCCTGGTCACCCAAATTATCATCGGCCTGATCGCCGGGATTCTGCTGGCCCTGTGCTTGCCTGAGGCCGCCAAGGCCACCGGGTTTATCGGCAAAGTGTTCGTCACGGCGCTGAAGGCCGTCGCGCCGATCCTGGTGTTCGTGCTGGTGATGGCGTCTATCGCCAATCATAAACACGGCCAGGAAACCCATATCCGGCCGATCCTGTTCCTGTATCTGCTGGGTACCTTTGCCGCTGCCGTGGTTGCGGTGGTTGCCAGCATGCTGTTTCCGTCGTCCCTGGTACTGGCCACCCATGACGCGACCGTGAGCGCTCCCGGCGGTATTGGCGAGGTGCTGCAAAGCCTGCTGCTGAGCGTGGTCGATAACCCGATCAGCGCGCTGATGAATGCCAATTTCATCGGCATTCTGGCCTGGGCCATCGGCATGGGCATTGCCATTCGCCATGCCGGCGAAACGACCCGCACGGTGCTCGATGACCTGTCCAACGGTGTGACGCTGATCGTGCGCGTGGTGATCCGCTTTGCCCCGCTGGGGATCTTCGGCCTGGTCGCCTCGACCCTGGCCACCTCCGGCTTCGGCGCCCTGCTCGGCTACGCCCACCTGCTGGTGGTGCTGATCGGCTGCATGCTGTTCGTGGCGCTGGTGATCAACCCGGCCATCGTATTCTGGAAACTGCGTCGCAACCCTTATCCGCTGGTGCTGCTGTGCCTGCGCGAAAGCGGTATTACCGCGTTCTTCACCCGCAGTTCGGCGGCGAATATTCCGGTGAACCTGGCGCTGAGCAAACGCCTGGGCCTGCATGAAGACACCTACTCGGTGTCGATCCCGCTTGGCGCCACGATCAATATGGCCGGCGCCGCGATCACCATTACGGTGCTGACCCTGGCGGCCGTGCACACGCTGGGCATTGCCGTAGACCTGCCCACCGCCGTGCTGCTCAGTGTGGTCGCGGCCATTTGCGCCTGCGGGGCTTCGGGCGTGGCCGGTGGCTCGCTGCTGTTGATTCCGCTGGCGTGCAGCCTGTTCGGCATTCCGAGCGAGATCGCCATGCAGGTGGTGGCTGTAGGCTTCATCATCGGTGTGCTGCAGGATTCGGCGGAAACCGCGCTCAACTCGTCCACCGATGTGCTGTTTACCGCGGCGGCGTGCCTGGACAAGGATAAACAGTTGGCTTGAACGCCGGCTGTAAAAAAGCCCGGGCCGTTCATTGACGAACGCACCCGGGCTTTTTAGTGGGTGCTTAGAAAGCGCCCATGTAGTCACGCTTGCCCACTTCAACGCCGTTATGGCGCAGCAAGGCGTAAGCGGTAGTGACGTGGAAGAAGAACTGCGGCAGGCCGTAGGTCAGCAAGTAGGACTGGCCGCTGAAGCGCTTCTCTTTCGGGGTGCCTGGGCGGGTGACGATTTCGATGCCTTCCTTGCCGTCGATCTGCTCGGGCTTGATGGTATCGACGAAGGCCAGCACCTTGGCGATCAGCGCTTGCAGGTCGGCGAAGGTGACTTCGCTGTCTTCGTACTTCGGCACTTCGATCTCGGCCAGGCGCGCGGAAACGCCCTTGGCGAAGTCGACGGCGATCTGCACCTGGCGCACCAGCGCGAACATATCCGGGAACAGGCGCGCTTGCAGCAGAGCGTTCGGCTCGATGTTCTTGGCGGTGGCGTGGGCTTCGGCTTTGTTCAGCACATCGCTGAGGGCGTTGAGCATTTGCTTGAAGACTGGGATAGAAGCGGCATACAGGGAAATGGTCATGTCAGTCTCGTAGTAATGGCAGGGTTGGAACCAGCGACGATTATAGCCATGCCTGCCGCTTGTCTTTTATTTTTTCCAGCTTAGGCTAGTGGATTCACTGCATAGGGAAAGCGCGATGACCGCCGAGCACGACACCGACACGCCTGAGCCGCGCCTGAACAGCACGGAAATCCGCATCCTGGGCTGCCTGATCGAGAAACAGGCGACCAACCCGGAAACCTACCCCCTGACCCTCAACGCCCTGGTGCTGGCGTGCAACCAGAAAACCAGCCGGGAACCGGTGACCAATCTCAGCCAAGGCCAGGTTGGCCAGAGCTTGCGCGTACTGGAAGGTCAGGGTTATACCCGGCTGGTCATGGGCAGCCGCGCCGACCGCTGGGAACACCGCGTGGACAAGGCGCTGGAACTGGTGCCCGCGCAAATGATCCTGATCGGGCTGCTGTTCCTGCGCGGCCCGCAGACGGTCAATGAGTTGCTGACGCGCAGCGGGCGCATGCATGACTTTGAGGACGCCGAGCAGGTGGTGCACCAACTCGAACGCCTGATTGCACGGGGCCTGGCGCTATTGGTGCCGCGCCAGGCGGGGCAGCGCGAGGACCGGTATACCCATGCGCTGGGGGACCCGGCGGATATCGAAACGATTATTGCCGCGCGCGGTAACCCGGTGGAGCGCGGCGGCGGGGGCGTCTCCGTCGAGCGTATCGAAGAGCTGGAAGCGCGAATTGCGGCGCTGGAAGAACGCCTGGCGCAGTTGGAACAGGCCTGACGAGCATCCAACTTGGAACATGCTGCCAGTTGTAGGAGCGAGGCGGGCGGCTAGCCCTTGCTCGCGAAAAACGCCCAGGCAACGCATTTATTCTGGATAAACGCGGCGGCCTTGAGTTTTTCGCGAGCAAGCTCGCTCCTACATCGCTCCCCGCTTAAACCGTCAGGTCCGGGCGAACGCCACGGCCGCCTGAAATTGCTCCGGTGTAGGACGCACGCCGGTATACAGCACAAACTGCTCCAATGCCTGGATCGCAATCACTTCAAGGCCGGTAATCACCCGCTTGCCCTGGGCACGCCCGCGCACGATCAACGGGGTTTCAGCGGGGATCGCCACGACATCGAACACCGTCTCGGCTTGATCAACGGCATCGGCCTCGAATGCCAACTGATCCGCCTCTGCCCCGCCGGTCATGCCAATCGGTGTCACGTTAACCAGCATGCGCGGGCGCAACCCGCCCAGTTCAGCTTGCCACTCATACCCCAGATTACGTGCCAGCGCCCTGCCCGCCACCTCATTGCGCGCCACGATCACGCCATTGGCGTAACCGCCGTCACGCAAAGCGCTGGCCACGGCCTTGGCCATGCCGCCGCTGCCGCGCAGGGCGAAGCTTGAGTCCTTCGGCACCTGGTGTTTTTTCAGCAGTTGCTCGACGGCAATGTAGTCCGTGTTGTAGGCCTTGAGACTGCCGCCGGTGTTGACGATGGTGTTCAGGGAATCGATGGCTTGAACCGAATCGTCCAGTTCGTCCACTAAAGCGATGGCAGCCTCCTTGAACGGCATCGACACGCCGCAACCCCGGATGCCCAGCGCCCGTATGCCACCGATCGCGCCGGGCAGATCCTGGCTGCTGAAGGCTTTATAGTAAAAATTCAGGCCCAACTGCTCATACAGATGGTTATGGAAACGCAGGCCGAAATTCCCGGGCCGCGCCGACAGTGACATGCACAGTTGGGTGTCCTTGTTGGGGTGCATCTGCATGGGTAGCTCCTTGAAGTAAGCAAATCGGTACAGACCTTACACAACCTTTACCTATCGGCTGTGCTGTTTTTCAGAAATACGTTGTCTTAAAAGTATCCCCGCGACAATCCTTGAGTCTATTGATTGCAGACCACAAGCGCAGGGGCTAACCGAGGAATGACCATGATGCGTAAAGTCCCCAGGATCGCCTTGCTTATTGGCGCACTCGCGATGGCAGGCCAAGCCTCCGCCCACGGTGGTGGTTGGGGCGGCCCGGCCGTATTGGGTGCTCTTGTCGGTGCAGCCGTTGTCGGCTCCGTGGTTGCCAGCCAGCCTCGTGAGGTTTATGTGCAGCAACCGGTGTACGTCCAGCCGCAGCCGGTGTATGCCGCTCCGCCGCCGGTCTACTACGCACCGCCGCCACCGGTGTACGTGCAGCAACAGGTTTATTACCGCCCGGCGCCGGTCTATTACGGCCCGCCACGGGGTTATGGCTACTATGGCCCGCCCCACGGCTACTACCGCCACGGCTGGTAACACATTGCTGTACATGCAACAGGCCTCGCCCACACGCGGGGCCTTTTTTTTGCCTGGAACGTCTGGATTTATCTTGCAAAGGTCGTTGTGAGGACAATGCTCGGGCGGCAATCCCACATGATCCGGTTGGGATCTCCTCTTGCTCGACCGGTACGAACGCTGTCATGTTTGTGTCATGAGCCCGTTTCACTATCGACCCTGTCCACCCAATAACAATTACGGACGATTGACCATGCCCACACAAAATCCGCATCGCACCGCTGGCCTCTGCACTTCCAGCAAGGTTTATAGCGCCCTGACCGAACTCAAGCACCTGGAAGGCCACCGCAGCGCGAAGTTCCTGGCATTGCTGGCAGAGAACCTGGTGCGCAAGGGCCTGCTCAGCGAACAGGAAGTGGTGCACATGCTCGACCAAGTGGTGGACTGACGCCCGGCGTTGATATTGACTATCGAGCCAGGTGATTTTTCCTACGCGCCGCCGCACCGTAAGGTGACCTCCATAACGTTTGGAGGTACTTATGCCCACTGTTCAGATCATGTCCGTCATCGGCAGCGCCGTTCCCGCCCCTCTTCGCAAGCTGGGCTTGCTCGCCTGCTGGTATGTAGTACGCGATGGCGAGCCTATCAGCGGCCCGCTCACTTCGTTATCCGACGCCCAACTGCAACTGGCTGCCAACTACAGGCTTGAAGCCTAGGGCAACGGCAATTTGACGCGCGGCTTGGTTTCCACGAACAACGCCCAGCAGGAAATGAACAGCGCCGCGACCAGCGGCCCGATCACGAAGCCGTTCAGGCCGAATACCGACAAGCCGCCCAGCGTCGAGATCAGGATCAGGTAGTCCGGCATCTTGGTGTCCTTGCCCACCAGAATCGGGCGCAGTACGTTGTCTACCAGGCCGATCACGAACACGCCGAACAGCGCCAGCACCACGCCCTGCCAGATCGAACCGCTCAACAGGAAGTAGGCGGCCACCGGGCCCCATACAATCCCGGCACCCACCGCAGGCAGCAGGGATAGAAACGCCATCAATACCGCCCAGAGCAACGCACTGGGAATATCCAGGAACCAGAAAATAAAGCCCCCCAGCGCACCTTGAGTGACGGCCACCAGCACGTTGCCCTTGACCGTGGCTCGCACCACCCGGTTGAACTTGAGTTGCAGGCGACGCTTTTGCGGCTCGGCCAATGGCACCGCCGTGCGCACCTTGCGCACCAGTTCCGGGCCGTCGCGCAGGAGGAAAAACAGCAGGTAGAGCATGATGAAAAAGCTCACCAGGAAATCGAACGTGCCCTGGCCGAAGCTGAACGCCTGTGTGGCGAAGAACTGGCTGCCCTGCATCGCGCCTTTCACCACCTTTTCCCGCAGCCCTTCCAGGTTGCCCATGCCGAAGCGGTCCAGCAGGTGCTGGAAGTATGGCGGGAGGAAATGCTTGAACTGCTCGATATAACCGGCCACATCCAACTGGCCGCTTTCGACGTTCTTGTAAAGGGTGGCGCCCTCTTGCACCAGCAAGGCGCTGGTAATGATCACTGGCAAAATCGCGATCACCAGGCACACCGTCAAGGTGGTCAGGGAAGTCAGGTTGCGGTTCCAGCCAAAGCGCTGCTGCAGGCGGCGCTGCATGGGCGCGAAGATGATGCCGAGGATCACCGCCCAGAACACCGCGCCGTAAAACGGCAGCAATATCCAGATGAAGGCGACGGTCACCAGGGCCAGCAGTAACAGCAGGGTCTTGAATTGCAGGTTGGTTTGATTCATGTCCGATCCATGTCAAAAAAGCACAGGGCCGGTGTCGGCCCTGTTGCTTAGTCCGCAGCGAAACCTGGGAGTGCCCTGGTTGTTCGAACAAGCATAGATCGGCTTATCTAGACGTGGATCAATGCACCACGCCAAGGCCTGCACTACCCTCGCGCCTTTTGCGGCTCACACCTCCATGCTCCCACTGATCGCCCCCGAACTGCTCGCGCCCGCCGGCACGTTGAAGAACATGCGTTACGCCTTTGCCTATGGCGCCGATGCGGTGTACGCCGGCCAGCCGCGCTACAGCCTGCGCGTGCGCAACAATGAATTCGACCACGCCAACCTGGCCCTCGGGATCCAGGAAGCCCATGCACAGGGCAAGCGTTTCTACGTGGTGGTGAACATCGCGCCGCACAACGCCAAGCTGAAAACCTTTCTCAAGGACCTGGCCCCCGTGGTCGCCATGGGCCCGGACGCGCTGATCATGTCTGACCCAGGGCTGATCATGCTGGTGCGCCAGCATTTTGCGCAGATGCCGGTTCACTTGTCGGTTCAAGCCAATACCGTCAACTGGGCCAGTGTGGCGTTCTGGCAACAACAAGGCATCTGCCGGGTGATCCTGTCACGGGAGTTGTCGCTGGAAGAGATCGGCGAGATTCGCCAACACGTGCCGGCCATGGAACTGGAGGTGTTCGTCCATGGCGCCCTGTGCATGGCCTATTCCGGGCGTTGCCTGCTATCGGGCTACATGAACAAGCGCGACGCCAACCAGGGCACCTGCACGAATGCATGTCGATGGAAATACCAGGCCACCCCGGCGGTGGAAAACGCCACGGGTGACATCGTCCAGGCATTCGAACCGACGCTGGGCATCGGCACGCCGACCGACCAGGTATTCCTGTTGCAGGAAGCCAATCGCCCCACTGAGCAGATGCCGGCGTTCGAAGACGAACACGGCACCTACATCATGAACGCCAAGGATCTGCGCGCCGTGCAGCACGTGGAGCGCCTGACCCGCATGGGCGTGCATTCACTGAAGATCGAAGGCCGTACCAAATCGCACTTCTATTGCGCGCGCACCACCCAGGTGTATCGCCGCGCAATTGATGATGCAATGGCCGGTCGCGCCTTTGACCGCCGCTTGATGACCGACCTCGAATCCCTGGCCCAGCGCGGTTACACCGAAGGTTTCCTACGCCGCCATGTGCACGACGAATACCAGAACTACCAGAACGGCAGCTCCGTCTCCGAGCGCCAGCAGTTTGTGGGTGAGTTGACCGGTGAACGCCGGGGCGAGCTGGCCGAGGTCAAGGTGAAGAACCGCTTTGCCGTGGGCAATCAGCTGGAACTGATGACGCCGGCCGGCAACTTTCACTTTGCCCTGGCCACCTTGCATAACGCCAAGGGCGACGCCATCGAGGTAGCGCCGGGGGATGGGCACACGGTGTATGTGCCCCTGCCGGCCGAGCTGGACCTTGCGTTTGGTTTGCTGATGCGCGACGTGTAGGTCAGATCCTGAACTGGCCCACCAACTGCCCAAGGCGCTGGCCCAAGTCCGCCAGGCTGCGGGAAGTCTGGGCGCCGAGCTGGGTTTCATCGGCCACGCTGTCCACCGCCACGGCAATCTGGTGCACGCTGCGGTTGATCTCTTCCGCCACGGCGGTTTGTTCCTCGGCGGCGCTGGCGATTTGCGCGTTCATGGAGTTGATGGTGCCGATCAACTGGGCCATGGTGTCGAGCGACGCGCCGGCCTGGTTGGCCTGGGCCGATGTGCCGTCCCCGGCATCGCTGGAGCGGCGCATGGCATCCACGGCGGCTTCGGTGCCTTTTTGCAGGCGGTCGATCATGCCCTGGATTTCCTGAGTGCTGGTCTGGGTGCGGCTGGCCAGGGCGCGCACTTCATCGGCGACCACCGCAAACCCACGTCCGGCCTCCCCTGCCCGCGCAGCTTCAATTGCCGCGTTGAGCGCCAGCAGGTTGGTTTGTTCAGCAATCGAGCGGATCACGCCAAGCACACTGACAATCGACGACACGTCCTGCTGCAGGCTGTCGAGGGACACACCGCTGCTGCGGATATCGTTCACCAGCGCATGGATCTGCGCGATGCTGCCGTCCACCACACGCTTGGCGGCCTGGCCCTCGGCATCGGTCTGCTGCGCGGCGACGGCGGCCCCCTGGGCACTGCGCGCCACTTCATGGGCGGCGGACGACATCTGGTTGATCGCGGTGGCGACCTGATCGGTTTCGTGACGCTGGCGTTCCATGGCGGTTTCCGAGCGCTGGGCTTGCTCGGACACCTGGCTCACCAGGCCGGTGAGTTGCGCGGTCATTTCGGTGATCTGGCGGACCAGGCCGTGGATCTTGTCGACAAACCGATTGAACGCGCCGGCCAGGTCGCCGAGCTCATCCTGGCTGGTAATGGCCAGGCGGCGTGTCAAGTCACCTTCACCGGCGGCGATATCGTCCAGGTTGGCCTTCATCAGACTCAGTGGGCGCAGGATCGTGTTGGCCACCAGCAGGCCGACGGCAGCAATCACCAGCAATACCACAACCGCCAGACCGAGAATGCTCAACAGTACGCCTTCCATGCGTTTCTCTACCTTGGCCTCGACCACCGCAACCTGAGCATCGATGCCATCCAGGTTGACCGAGGTACCGATGACCATGTCCCACTTGGGCAGGTATTCGGTATAGCCGAGCTTGGGCACCAGCTCGGTCTGGCCGGGCTGGGTCGAGCTGTATTGCAGGTAGTGGGTACCGTCCTTGCCGACTTTGACCAGGTCGCGGTTGACGTAGACGCCGTTGGGGTCGCGGTTGTCCTTGAAACTCTTGCCCACGCCGTCCGGGCTGTTGCCCTTGAACAGGCGAATGGTCTCGGAATCGTAGCCGAAGAAATAACCGTCCTTGCCGTAGCTGGTGTTGGACAGCAACTTGACCACCTGCGCCCGCGCTGCCGTATCACCGGGGGCGGCCGCGTCGTAGAACGGCTTGATGGTGGTCAGGGCCACCTCGACATAACTGTGCAGCGTGGCCTTGGCGTCATTGAGCAGACGTTGACGGGTTTCATCCACTTCGTTGCGCGCCTGGCCCTGAAGTATCCACACGGTGGTCAGGCTGATCACCAGGGCGAACAGCAACACCGGCACTATGGCAAGGGTCAGGACTTTGGCCTTGAGGCTCAGACGCATGGCTTTTCTCTCTTATTAGGGGCGACTTGAGAGGTTAGCGGCCAAACGCGTGATTTCTGTAGGAGCGAGCTTGCTCGCGAAGGTCTCCGCCCTAACACGTGCATTCTGGATGAACGCATTATCTAAACGTTTTTCGCGAGCAAGCTCGCTCCTACAGTAAGGTATGGGCCCGGCTGTCAGAGCGTCATCGCCGCCAGCCAGCCGAACGCCAGCAGCGGCAGGTTGTAGTGCAGGAAGGTCGGCACCACGGTATCCCAGATATGATGGTGCTGGCCGTCGATGTTCAGGCCGGAGGTCGGCCCGAGGGTGGAGTCTGACGCCGGTGAACCGGCGTCGCCCAAGGCCCCGGCGGTGCCGACGATACACACGATCGCCAGCGGGCTGAAACCCAGCTGCACGCACAACGGCACAAAAATCGCCGCCAGGATCGGCACTGTGGAAAACGACGAACCGATGCCCATGGTCACCAACAGCCCCACCAGCAGCATCAACAGCGCCCCTACCCCACGGCTATGGCCGATGAACGCCGCCGAGGCCTCCACCAGCGAGCGCACATCACCGGTGGCCTTGAGCACTTCGGCAAAGCCCGACGAGGCGATCATGATGAAGCCGATCATCGCCATCATCTTCATGCCTTCGGTGAACAGGTCATCGGTGTCGCGCCAGCGCACGATGCCCGACACCGAAAAAATCAGGAACCCGGCCAGCGCACCGATGATCATCGAGTCCAGCCACAGCTGAATGATGAACGCCGAAGCAATCGCCAGGCCGGCGACCAGCAGGGTCAACGGGTTGTACTGCACCGCCACCTGCTCGACACGCTCGATTTTTTCAAGGTCGTACACGCGCTTTTTGCGGTAGCTGATAAACACCGCCACCAGCAGGCCGACCACCATGCCCAGCGCGGGCAGGCTCATGGCGTGGGTTACGTTGACCTGGCTGATGTCCACGCCGCTCTTGGCCACGTTGGCCAGCAGGATCTGGTTGAGGAAGATATTGCCGAAGCCCACCGGCAGGAACATGTAGGGCGTGATCAAGCCGAACGTCATGACGCAAGCGATCAGGCGACGATCCAGTTGCAGCTTGGTCAACACGTATAACAGCGGCGGCACCAGCAGCGGGATGAACGCGATGTGGATCGGCAGGATGTTCTGCGAAGCAATCGCCACCGCCCACAACAGGCCGATCAACAGCCATTTGACGTGATTGCCGCCGCTGGCTTCCTGGCGATCGACCAGCAACAGCGCTTTGTCCGCCAGGGCATGGGCCAGGCCGGATTTGGCAATCGCCACCGCGAAAGCGCCGAGTAAGGCGTAGGACAAAGCCACCGTCGCACCGCCGCCCAAACCACTGTTGAACGCTTTGAGCGTGGCGTCGATACCCAGGCCACCGGTCAAGCCGCCCACCAGGGCGCCCACGATGATGGCGATGACCACATGCACGCGGGACAGGCTGAGCACCAGCATGGTGCCGACCGCGGCGATAACAGCGTTAATCATGGTTACCTCAGGACATAAACATAAAAGACAGGCATGCCCGCGCCTCAGCGGCCATTGAAGGCGCTGCCGGCGTACGGGCTCAAAGAGGTCTTATTAGAGGGCGCGCACTTTGCAGCAGCCGGGCGGCCATGTCAAAAAGCGACGCCGTTTTGAGGGTTAAATTGAATGTTTGAATAAAGAAAAAACCAGCGTAGCCGATAACGGTTTTCTATGTGTATTCAGGTAAAGGATGTCCCGATGTCGCTCAGGCAGCTCTCCATTCAATGGAAAATCACCCTGCTCGCGGGCCTCTGCCTGCTGGGGATCGTGACCCTGCTGGTGGGTCTGTCGCTGTATCGCATGGCGCAGAGTTCCGAGCAGGTCAAAGCGTCCAGCATGCAGATGCTCGATGAGGCCGCCCAGGCGCGCATCGAGGCTCAAGGTGAAGTGCAGGCGCTGGGCATTCGCCAGCAGTTCATGGATGCCTACCAGTACGGCCATGGGTTTTCCCGCCAGGTGCTGTTTTTGCGCGAGCAGGCGGAAAAACGCTTTCTCGACGCCTTCGACACCCGCGAAGACCTGACCCGTCAGGTCAGGGCCGCGCTCCAGGCCAACCCCGACCTGCTCGGCTTGTCCCTGGTGTTCGAAGCCAATGCGCTGGACGGCAAGGATGAGTTGTTCGCCAACCAGGCGGAACTGGGCAGTAACGACACCGGCCGCTTCGCGCTGTACTGGTCGCAGCCGACGCCCGGCAAAATCACCTCCATGGCGCTGCCCGAAAGCGACATGAGCGACACCTCCGTCGGCCCCAGCGGCGAAAAAGCCAACGCCTGGTTCACCTGCCCGCGCACCACCCTCAAGCCCTGCGTGATCGAGCCTTACTTTTATGTGATCGACGGGCAGAATGTGCTGATGACCAGTATCGTCTTCCCGCTGATCGTCAACGGCAAGGTCATTGCCTCGTTGTCGGTGGACATCAACCTCAACAGCCTGCAGGCCGTGAGCCAACAGGCCAGCCAGAAACTGTACGACGGCCAGACCCACGTCAGCATCCTCAGCCCCACCGGCTTGCTCGCCGGCTACAGCCCGGACGCCAGCAAGCTCAGCCAGCGCCTGGACCAGGTCGACACGGCCAATGG
Organism: Pseudomonas sp. R4-35-07; assembly: GCF_003852235.1. Classification (NCBI taxonomy): domain Bacteria; kingdom Pseudomonadati; phylum Pseudomonadota; class Gammaproteobacteria; order Pseudomonadales; family Pseudomonadaceae; genus Pseudomonas; species Pseudomonas sp. R4-35-07. The sequence goes on along the minus strand of NZ_CP027732.1, from coordinate 2,052,257 downwards.
CGCAGAGTTGATCACTGCCCTGGCCAGCAGCACACAGACCCACAGCCTGCGTAGCGATCAGCAACTCAAAGTGCTGGCGCCCTTTGCCCCGATCCCCGGCGGCAAGCCGTGGGGCGTGTTGCTGGACGTGCCGAAAAAAGTCCTGGTGGCGCCGGCCGAGGCGCTCAAGGCCCAGTTGGATGCCGACAATACCCGGGGCACCCTGCTGGAACTCGGGCTGGGCCTGCTGGCCGCCGTGGTCGGTTTGATTCTGGTGTGGTTGATGGCGCGCAGCGTGACCCGGCCGATCCTCGGCGTGGCGCACATGCTCGAGGACATCGCCAGCGGCGAAGGCGACCTGACCCGCCGCCTGGCTTACGACAAACAGGACGAGCTGGGCCAACTGGCGGGCTGGTTCAACCGTTTCCTCGACAAGCTGCAGCCGATCATCGCCGAGGTCAAACGCTCGGTGCAGGACGCCCGTGGCACGGCCGACCGATCCGCCGCGATTGCCAGCGAAACCAGTGCCGGCATGGAGCAGCAGTATCGCCAGGTTGACCAAGTGGCCACCGCCTCCCACGAAATGAGCGCCACCGCCCAGGACGTCGCCCGCAGCGCAGCCCAGGCAGCGCAAGCCGCCCGCGATGCCGACCAATCGACCCGCGATGGCCTGACCGTGATCGATCAGACCACCAGCAACATCGGCTTGCTGGCCGCTGACATGAGCACGGCCATGGCGCAGGTTGAAGGCCTGGCCAGCAGCAGCGAAAAAATCGGCTCGGTCCTGGAAGTGATTCGCGGCATCGCCGAGCAGACCAACCTGCTGGCGCTCAATGCCGCCATCGAGGCAGCCCGCGCCGGTGAGGCTGGCCGTGGCTTTGCCGTGGTGGCCGACGAAGTGCGCAACCTGGCACGGCGTACCCAGGAGTCGGTGGAAGAAACCCGCGTGGTGATCGAACAATTGCAAAGCGGCACCGAGGAAGTGGTCGGTGCCATGGGCAACAGCTACCGCCAGGCCCAAGGCAGCGTCGAACAGGTCGGCCAGGCCGTCACCGCGCTACGCCAGATCGGTGACGCCGTGACCGTGATCAGCGACATGAACCTGCAAATCGCCAGCGCCGCCGAAGAGCAAAGCGCGGTGGCCGAAGAGATCAACCACAACGTGGCGACGATTCGGGATGTGACTGAGTCGCTGTCGGAACAGGCCAATGAATCGGCGCGGGTGAGCCGGGCGTTGAACAGCCTGGCGAATCAGCAGCAGGGGTTGATGGATCAGTTCAGGGTGTAACCACTCTTATCCTGACGCAGATCCAATGTGGGAGGGGCGGTGCGACGATTCGACTCGCCCCCGATGGCGGTGGGTCAGTCACTGATGTGTTGACGACACTCCCTCATCGGGGCATAGGTATCTACACAACTTTGGCACGGCCCTGAACCTGTGACGAGGGAGCTTGCGCCCGTGGCGACTTGGCGGCCTATAGCTATCTGACTGATGCCGCGCGATCCAAATGTGGGAGGGGGCTTGCCCCCGATAGCGGCCTGACAGCCGACCAAGATGTTGGATCAAGGCGAGTACATATCCGTTGCTGCGGTAACGGCGGCTTAGGGTTCCGCCCTTACGGCGTCTCACTTTTGAAAAGCGCAAAAGTAAGCAAAACGCTCTTGCCCCACCACTCGGCACCTCGCCTAGGCTCGGTGTGCCCGTAATCCGACAGTGATTTGGGGGGCCGCCGCCACGCGCCATCCATGGCGCGGGGCGGCTAAACCGGCATCCCTGCCGGTTTACCCCCCAAATCACTATCGAATTCCGGCCAGCGTGGTTTAACGGGGCGCCTAAGATCAAGAGCAAGATCAAGAGCAAGATCAAGAGCAAGATCAAGAGCGGCTCGCTTCGCATTGTGGTTACCGTAGGCTGATGCTACAAAAGTTGTGTAGATACCTATGGCCATCGGGGGCAAGCCCCCTCCCACATTTTTAAATCGGCACTACCGCCTGGGCAATTCGATCAACGCTTTGAGCCCGCCCAACTCGCTTTCCTGCAACTGCAACGTCCCGCCCCACACCTCGACGATATCGCGCACGATGCCCAGCCCCAGACCGTGGCCGTCGACCTGCTCATCCAGGCGTGCGCCACGGCTGAACACTTGGTCACGCTGGGTCTCGGGAATGCCGGGGCCATCGTCTTCGACGGCCAGCAGGTAGCTGTGCGGCGTCTCACTCACGCTCAGTCGTACTTCGGCATCCGCCCATTTGCAGGCGTTGTCCAGCAGGTTGCCGAGCAACTCGAGCAAATCTTCACGGTCCCAGGGCAGTTGCAGGCCGGGGGCGACGTGGTAGCGCAGGTCCAGGTGTTCGCCGTGGATCATGTTCAGGGTAGCCAACAGCCCCGGCAGTTCTTTTTCACAGTCGAACAACGCCCCCGGCAGAGTTTCGCCAGCCAGACGCGCGCGATTGAGCTCGCGGTTGAGGCGCTGCTGCACCTGCTCAAGCTGATCGCGCAACAACTTGCTCAACTGCGGCTGATCCCTGAGTGCCTCGCTCGACGCCGCACTCAACATCACCGCCAATGGGGTTTTCAGCGCGTGCCCCAGGTTGCCCAGGGCATTGCGCGAGCGCTTGAGGCTGTCTTCGGTGTGTGCCAGCAAATGGTTGATCTGCGCCACCAGCGGCTCCAGCTCCAGCGGCACCTGGGTGTCCAGTTGCGAACGCTGGCCCTGTTGCAACTGAGCAATCTGATTGCGAGCAGTTTCCAACGGGCGCAAGGCGCGGCGCACGGTGATCCGTTGTAATACCAGCACCACCAGCAATGCCGCCAGCCCCAGTACCAGGCCGATCTGGCGCATCAGGCGAAAGCTTTCCCGTACCGGCGTGTAGTCCTGCGCCACGCTGATGGAGATCGGCAGGCCGAAGCGTTTGTAGTCGGAGCGCAATACCAGCAGTTTCTGGCCTTCAGGCCCCAGTTGCAGGTTGCCCTTGATCCCGGCCTCGGGGAGCGTCGGCAGTTCCTGGTCCCACAAGGAGCGGGAGCGCCAGTGAGTGTCGGCAAAATCGATGCGGAAGTAATGCCCCGAGAAGGGTCGTTGATAGGCGGGCGACAGGCGATGCTCATCCAACTGTACGCCGTTGGGCCCGCGCACCAACGCCACCAGCAGGTTTTCGCTGTCGTTGCGCAGGCCGGCCTCCAGATAACGCTGCAACCCGGCTTCGAACAGCCACAGGCTGGTTTGCGCCAGCACCACGCCGACGATCACCAGCACGCTGATCAACCCCAGGCTCAAGCGCCGCTGGATCGATTTCATGCAGGGCTGGCGCCAAACCGGTAGCCCTGGCCACGCCGGGTTTCGATCACGCTGCGCCCCAGCTTGCGGCGCAGATGATTGACGTGGACTTCCAGCACGTTGGAGTCGCGCTCGGTCTCGCCGTCATAAAGATGCTCGGCCAGATGGCTTTTCGACAGGATCTGTTCGGGGTGCAGCATGAAATAACGCAACAGGCGGAACTCGGCTGCCGTGAGCTGGATCTCTTCACCGTCGCGCAGCACGCACTGGCGGCCTTCGTCCAGGTGCAGGCCGGCGGCTTGCAGGGTCGGTTGGTTGGCATGCCCGTGAGACCTTCGTAACAGCGCCTGAATGCGCAGGTGCAGTTCTTCGGGGTGAAACGGCTTGCTCAGGTAATCATCGGCTCCGGCCTTGAGCCCCTCGATACGTTCGGCCCAGGAATCACGCGCCGTCAGCACCAGCACCGGCGTGGCCAGGGCTGCCGCGCGCCATTGCGCCAGCACCTCCAGCCCCGGCAAACCCGGCAGGCCAAGGTCGAGGATAATCAGGTCATAGGGTTCGCTGCGGCCCTGGTACGCCGCGTCGCGCCCATCGGCCAGCCAGTCGACCGCATAGCCTTGGCGCTGCAGGCCGGCCAGCAGCTCATCGGCCAGCGGGACGTTGTCTTCCACCAGGAGCAGGCGCATCAGTCTTCCTTATCTTTGATCAATGTACCGTTGGTTGCGTCGAGCTTGATTTCGCGCACTACGCCTTCGGTGGTCACCAGTTCCACTTCATAGGCATATTCGCCGTGCTTTTTCTCCAGCTCCGCCTCCAGCAGCCGGGCTCCAGGGTAGCGTGACATGGCCGTATGCAACAGGTCCTCCAGCGGCAGGATCACCCCCTGCTGGCGCAGCGCCAAGGCTTCATCCTGATTGAGGTCGCGAGCGGCCAGGCTTGAGCAAAAGGCCAGGAGCGCCAGCAGCACCAGACTACCGGCGCGTCGATATAGCGTCATTACGTGTCCTGATGATTCTTGAGAACGTGCCCGGTGAGCGCATCCAATTCAACGTCCCACTCAAGGCCATGGGCATCTTCCAGTTCGACCTGGTAGACGTACTTGCCGTACTCCTCGTCCAGGTCAGTGCCCAGCAAGGTGGAACCCGGATGCAAGGCCAGGGCCGTGGCTTCAAGCTGATCGAAGGCGACAATGGTAACAGTGCCAGGCAATTTCAGCGGTTTGTCGGGGTCCATTGCCCAGCCCTGCGTGATCAAGGATGCAATGATACCGGCGGCGACCAGCGCTGTAAGGCGCTTCATGATGAGTCTCCGTTTCAGGATGTTTTTCCTACACCTGATCACGGTACGCGCGGCAACTTAACTGAAACTGAATTGCCACCATGGCAATTTCGCTTCGATCTCCCACGCCATACTGTTTACTCTGGATACAACCGTTATCGTTAACGTTTTTCGCGAGCACCCTCGCCCCTGCCCGAGACGTGTATGACCGCCATTCACATCAAATTCCCCGCGCTGACGCTCAAGGCCGGCACGCGCGCCTTCACTCGTATTCGCGAGCAAGGCCTTGCGCCTGCTGACGTTGGCATCCTTCCCGGCGCGGCCGGCGGCCCCAAGGCCCTGGGCATTCAGGGCCTTGACCTGGCGCTGTTCGGCGACTGGCTGGCGCGTGCGCCTCGGGAGCGCGCGCTGATCGGTGCGTCCATCGGTTCCTGGCGATTTGCCAGCGCTTGCCTGCCCGACCCGGTGCAAGGCTTGCTCGACCTGGGCCGCCTGTATAACGAGCAGCGTTTTTCGAAAGGCGTGACCATGACCGAAGTCAGCCAGAGCTGCGAGCGTATGCTCGACGACCTGCTGGCCGGCCGCGATGCACAGGTGCTGGACAACCCCGACTATCGCCTGAACATCATGGTGGTGAAAAGCCATGGCCTGCTCGCCGATGACCACCGAGGCCGGCTGGGCCTGGGCCTGTCCTCGGTGATCGCCGATAACCTGCGCGGCCGCGCACGATTGTCGCGGCATTTCGAACGCCTGATCGTCCACGACCCCCGCCAGGCGCCCCCGGTGCACCCGCTGAAGGATTTTCCGTCGCGCTTCCTTGCACTGGAAATGAGCAACCTGCGCCAGGCGCTGCTGGCGTCCGGCTCGATTCCCATGGTGATGCAGGGCGTACGCGACCTGCCCGGTGCAGGCGCCGGAACCTACCGCGACGGCGGCTTGTTGGACTACCACCTCGACCTGCCCTACTGCGGCGACGATATCGTGTTGTACCCGCACTTTACCGACCGGGTCATTCCCGGCTGGTTCGACAAAGGCCTGCCATGGCGGCGCAGCAATCCACAGGGTTTGCAGGATGTCTTGCTGCTGGCACCGTCCAGGGACTACCTGGCCCGCCTGCCTCACGGCAAATTGCCGGACCGTAGCGACTTCAAGCGCTTCATGGGCGACGACAAAAGTCGCAACAAATACTGGCAGACGGCAATGAGCGAGAGTCGGCGGTTGGGCGACGAGTTTCTGCAGCTGGCGGACAACGGTGGACTGGGCGAGCGTTTGCAAGCACTTTGACCCAGCGGTATGCGCGGCGACGGGTCAAGCTGTTAAACTCGCCGCCTGCCAGATACCTGACCGAGCTGAAAATACCGTGGAAATCTTCAAAGAGTTTACGTTCGAATCCGCCCACCGCCTGCCCCACGTCCCCGACGGCCATAAATGCGGGCGCCTGCACGGGCATTCGTTCAAGGTGGCGATCCACTTGAGCGGCGACCTGGATCCCCATACCGGCTGGATTCGCGACTTCTCGGAAATCAAGGCGATTTTCAAGCCGCTCTACGAGCGTCTCGACCACAACTACCTCAACGACATCCCCGGCCTGGAAAACCCCACCAGCGAAGTGCTGGCCAAGTGGATCTGGACTGAATTGAAACCCTTGCTGCCGGAACTCAGCGCGATTCGCATCCATGAGACGTGCACCAGCGGATGTATCTATCGCGGCGAGTAAGTCCTGGACTGTTGAAAAAACCACCTGCGGGTGGTTTTTTTATGCCTGCCCTCGACTGATCCGATTTGTATCACGGCTGCACCGCTTTCGCGCTTGATGGGCCAGCAGTTCCCCTTGCGCCGACGACTTCCCTGCCATTGGCTATAACTACCGGGCGCCCCAGGGCGCATGCATCCGCGCCGCCGTTTTGGCACGCACGGTGCAACAGGCCTGCGTCATTATCCAGGGAGCAAGGCACATGACTCAGCAAGAATCCGGTAACGATTACCCGCTCAGCGAAGTGCCCTTGCACGCACGCAAGGGCCTGGCCTCCACGGCCATGGTGCTGCTGGGGTTCACATTTTTTACGGCGACCATGTTTGCCGGCGGCAAGCTGGGGGTGGCCTTCAGCTTTACCGGCATGCTCGGCGTTGTGGCCCTGGGTAACCTGCTGCTGGGTATCTACGCCGCGGGCCTGGGCTACATCGCCTTCAGGAGCGGTTTGAACTCGGTATTGATGGGGCGTTTCTGCTTTGGTGAAATCGGCAGCAAGCTCAGTGACCTGATCCTCGGTTTCACCCAGATTGGCTGGTATGCCTGGGGCACCGCCACGGCCGCCGTGGTACTGGGCAAGTATTTCGAGCTGAGCCAGGGCAGCGTGCTGGCACTGATGGTGGTGTTTGGCCTGGTGTTCTGTGCCACGGCATACGTGGGGTATCGCGGGCTGGAAATCCTGTCTTACATCGCGGTGCCCGCCATGGGCATTCTGCTGGTGCTGTCGATGTGGGTCGCGACCGTAAAGGTTGGCGGGCTGGACGGCCTGCTGGCGGTGGTGCCGACCGCCGAGCTGGACCTGTCCACGGCGATCACCCTGGTGTTCGGCACCTTCGTCAGCGGCGCGACCCAGGCCACCAACTGGACGCGGTTTTCTCGCTCGGCCAAGGTCGCGGTATTGGCCAGCCTGATCGGCTTTTTTATCGGCAACGGCTTGATGGTGTTGATCGGAGCCTATGGCGCCATCGTTTATCAGCAGCCGGACGTAGTGGAAGTCTTGCTGCTGCAGGGTTTCGCCATGGCGGCGATGGCCATGCTGCTGCTCAATATCTGGAGCACTCAGGACAACACCATCTACAACTTCGCCGTCGCCGGCTGCAACCTGCTGCGCACCCGGCGGCGCAAAACCGTGACCCTGGCCGGTGCAGTGATCGGCACCCTGCTCGCCTTGCTGGGCATGTACGACATGCTCGTGCCGTACCTGATTCTGTTGGGCACGGTGATCCCGCCGATTGGCGGCGTGATCATGGCGGACTTCTTCTACCGTTATCGCGGCCAATACCCACGCCTGGCGGATGCCCGCCTGCCCGCGTTCAATTGGCCCGGGCTGGCGGCGTACGCGGTGGGCACGCTGTTGGCGTTCAACTCACCCTGGGTTGCACCGCTGGTGGGGATCGCTGCCGCGTCACTCACCTACATGCTGCTCATTGCTTTACTGCGCGTGCGCGAACCTCTGGCAGACGCCCCTGCATGAGCCTGAGCACTGCCAATGGTAACCTGATGGCCGCCTGATTGAATTTAGCCAAGAGGAACTTGCCCATGCACATCATCAATGCCCGCCTGCGCAACCGTGAAGGCCTGCATGATCTGCACCTGGAACATGGCCGGATCGCCAGCATCACTGCACAAACAAGCATACGGGCCTTAATGACCGGCGACCTGGATGCCGCCGGCAATCTGGTGATCCCGCCCTTCGTCGAACCGCACATTCACCTGGACGCCACCCTTACCGCCGGCGAACCACGCTGGAACATGAGCGGCACCCTGTTCGAAGGCATCGAATGCTGGGGGGAACGCAAAGCCACCATCACGGAGGAAGACACCAAAACCCGCGCCAAAAAAACCATCCAGGCCCTCGCCGCCCACGGTATCCAGCATGTGCGCACCCACGTCGACGTGACCGACCCGGACCTCACCGCGCTCAAAGCCATGCTGCAAGTGCGCGAAGAAAGCTCGCACCTGATCGACCTGCAAATCGTTGCCTTTCCCCAGGAAGGCATCGAGTCTTTCCGCAATGGCCGTGAGTTGATGGAAGAAGCCATTCGCCTGGGCGCCGACGTCATCGGCGGCATCCCCCACTTCGAGTACACCCGCGATCAAGGGGTGAATTCGGTGAAGTTCCTCATGGACCTGGCCGAACGCACCGGCTGCCTGGTGGATGTCCACTGCGACGAAACCGACGACCCGCACTCACGCTTTCTCGAAGTGCTGGCCGAGGAAGCACGCAGCCGCGACATGGGTGCTCGCGTCACCGCCAGCCACACCACGGCCATGGGCTCCTACGACAACGCCTACTGCGCCAAACTGTTTCGCCTGCTGGGTCACTCCGGCATCAGCTTCGTCTCCTGCCCCACCGAAAGTATCCACTTGCAAGGCCGCTTTGACAGTTTCCCCAAACGCCGGGGCGTCACACGTGTCAACGAACTGCTCGAAGCCGGCATGAACGTATGTTTCGGCCAGGACTCCATCGTCGACCCCTGGTACCCGTTGGGCAACGGCAACATCCTGCGCGTATTGGAAGCCGGTTTGCACATCTGCCATATGCTCGGCTACCGCAACCTGCAGAACGCCCTGGACCTGGTCACCGACAACAGCGCCAAGGCCATGGCCCTCGGCGACCGGTACGGCCTGGAACCCGGTCGACCGGCCAACCTGTTGGTCCTCTCTGCAGACAGTGATTATGAGGTGATTCGCAGCCAGGGCCTGCCGTTGTATTCGATCCGCAACGGCAAGGTGCTGATGAAACGTCAGCCGGCGCAGGTGGAGTTTGTGTAATGCACTGAGCTAGACGATCGCGTCGATGTCCAGTATTTGCGCTTTTCCCCGGTCGCTGTGGAGGGGTGACGGAACACTGGCCACCTGGGACAAGGCGCGGTTTTCCCGGTGAGTGAACCAGCGTTTGAGACCCAGTTGCAGATTGGCACTGTGGGCATGGCTACCGTACACATCGCGCGCATCGAGGCGGCGCCAGCGCAGGCTGGCCAGGCGCTCGCGACTGGTGTGCAAACGGTCGATCTCGGCGTTCAAGGCGTCGTTGTGCTCATGGCTACGGTCATTGGCCGGGCGCGAACGGGCAAGGTCGCGGCGTTTGGTCCTTAACTGCTCGCGCATGTCTGCGAGCGCGCTATCCACCAGCTCGAACTCCCTCGCGGTCACCAGAGGCTCCTGGCTCTCCAGGGTTTGCTGCCAGCGCCGCAATGTCGCCCAGGCTGCGGGAATATAGCTGGCGGTCATGAAGTGCTGGTTGGCCTGGAACAGTTGCCGCAACAGGTTGTCGCGGTCGGGCATGTCGCCGTGTAACTGCAGCGCTCGATTACAACCAGCCTCCTGGATCGACTCACAGCCAGGTTTCCACAACACCGAAGCGTGTGTGCCATCGGCAAGTCTAATCGGCATGAAGTGCTGCTGTTCACCATGGTGCTGGTAGGCACTCCCACCGACGCGTACCAGGCCAGCGGCAAACAACAAACCGCCGGCGGTGGGGGCACTGAATAAGGTGACGGCGCCTGGCACCCAGAGTTTGGCAGTGGTGTTCATCCACGGCGCCGGCACACTGGGGACGGGATCATTGTGGTTGACGATTCGGTGATGGACCAGGGCGCGGGCGCCTGCGGTAAATTCGGAATCGGCGGCGCGGGGCGCACCGTAGGTGTAGAGCAGGATGTTGTAGTTGGCGTCCGGGATGCGCCGCAGCCCTTCAGCGAGTAGCAAGGCAATCGCCCCGCCGAGGCTGTGGCCGCAGATGACCACGCGTTGATCAATGTGGTATCGCGAAAGGTAATCCAGGACAAAATGATACAGGGCCTTAAATCCTTGGTAAAAACCTCGATGAGCTTTACCTGCACCTTCGACGAAAGGGACTTGATGAGCATCTGCGTCGCGCAAAGCATCTGCGCCACTGGCCGTACCACGCACAGCTATAAGTACAACCTCATCGTGATGACAGATGAAAGCTTGAGTGTCAGTGCCGGATTCAACGTCGTTAAAAAAATGTATACGCTCCGGATGCTCACCAGGCGGTTGATTGCGCTCATACAAAAGAGGATCAAAGGGCAAAATCTCAAAGCGACGGGAGTAGGCGACGTCTTCATACAATGGATAAAACCGCTGCACTTGTTCTGAGTCGAACTTCCAAGCCTCCCGGTAACACGACAACTGCTCTACAAACACGTTTCCTATACTTGGGTTCAGCGGAAAACTGACCGTATCCCCATCTCCCGTTGGAGGATCCTGGCCAAATTCGCAGTAACTCAATGTGGCCATAAGCGCCAGCTGGTAAAGGTTCAATGCACAAAACTGATCATCCGTGGAAATGATCGGCCGTAGCGCTCGTAGAGGACGTATCTCCAATGCCGTAAATTGGTTCGGCAATAGCGCCAACCCCTTGAATAAGGATTCCGGAGGACCGAACCCCAGGTCCGCCATCAGCCTGAGCGTATTGTGCGTGGGACGGCGAGCTTCAGACGACGGCGGAGGTAAGTGGGCTTTGTACCGAACCAGATCACTGACCTCCACCTGATGAAAACGATCTGCTTTTTGCCGTGCCGGGTTATTTTCGACACGCTGACCATCCTTGTTCTGAAAACATGTTTGCTCTGCGCGTACTTGAAGCTCCGTAATAGGTAACGCGTAATTAGGCCGCGACATAAGCCGGCGGTAAGGCGCTTCTCCTCCCGAATAAGGCTCGTCCATCAAAAGGATTACCGGGCCACAATAAATACCCTCTAGCTTGGCAAACCCGCTCCCATCCAAACGCCCTTTATATTGCTGCCCTGCACTGTCCAGGAGAGTGTAAGGCAGGCCGCCATAGGCCTTGCCGTTCCCCGTTTCATCTACCAGGCAAAAGGACAACCAATCGCCGCGCAACGGGCAAGCAGGCATCCTGTCGTTAAAAAACTGTCGCTTCCATGCATTCTGTTTCATGAGGTTTCTCCATTATTAATTACACGCTGGATAAACGTCGCATAGGCGGCCATCTGGCATTTTGAAACGCTTGAAGTCGACTACATTCCCGCGACAAAACGCGAATAGATCCTCCTCGCTTTCACCCCTGCAACGCCTCCAGCCACCGGCAGCCTTTACCCAGTTATCAGCCACAGCCGGTTCTTCTTCCTCTGTAAATGCCAATACCATTCTTAACGTCTTCCCGGACAATCCGTCACGGTGCACATGCCCGCCAGGCCGGGCCCTCTTGAGTTTTCCAGCAGCATCCAGTGATTTGCACCAAAGGATTTTAAGAATGGCGTGCTTAGGGCCAGCGGTACGAAATAACCACTGGCATTGCCCGGGAAGCTCCTGGACTCCGTTCTCAGGCATCACAGGCATTCCAGCCTCCCATCTATCGTGGAAGTAGATGAGGGCATAGTCCCTTCCGATGTCCGACCAACGCTGCCCCCAATTGGCATTAATTGCGAAAACAAGGCGGCGCAATACTAAGGGGCAGCCATTTACTTGCTCCGTGAGGGGCACTTCAAAACTAGCCCTGTTGCCGACGGGCTTGCTGGCAGCCTTGAATATCTTGAGCTCAGGACGCCTGCCATTTCTTTTAGGCAGTTTGCAGACTTCGCCTGATGCAGGTGCATATGAAGCGTCGCCTAACACGTCAAATCCCGCCGGCAAATCCACCTCCAGCGTAAAGCTATCCGACGCCCTCCCCGCACAGCCCGCAAGCCACGCCACTCCAACAGCCAGCAATGCACCTCTCATCCACCTACTCATCCCCGAGTCCCTCCTTGCGCCACTGCTCCAGCACACGTTCAAAATGCTGTGTCGGTGCCTCCCCCTTCAACGGCTGCCACCGAATGACACTGCCCCGAGTCGCCTCTTCCAACCGGCCCACCACCAGAAACTCAAGTTGCTCGGGCGAACACCATTGCCAGCTTCGGGCCTGCTCCAATACTTGGGCCAGCCAGATCCTGGGGTCGTGAAACTCCACCAGAGCAGCCAGGTCTTCACTGTGCTCGGCCAGCAGGTAGCGCAGGATATTGGCCTGCAGAATGGTCGCGGTCTGAGGGTTGGGCGCCTGCAACCAGGGGGCGGGGTCGGGCACCGGATACTCACCCGGCGCGGGATTGTCGCGGCTGCACCAGCGGCCTTCATGCCAGTAACACACGCTGGTCAGCGGGCCCAAGTAGATGGGCCATTGTTCTGCCGGCAGATACGCCATGGCACGGGCCAGGGTGCGGTTGTCGTGAAAACGGTACAGGGCCTTTTCGCCTTCTGGCCCGACCAGCAGTCGCTCACGCCAATGTCGGATCACAACACCCAGGTCATCGCTGGGTAAACTGCCCAGCCATCCCCGGTTTGCCTCCGGACTTTGCAGATGGTTGACCAGCGCAGGCTCTCTTATCTGCTCCAACATCAGGATCACGGGGCCCCTGCTCGCCAGGCCGGCTGCCGCTGTTTCCCCATAGAGCGGGCAATACTGCGAGGGGTCGCGAGCCGCCATCAGCGACTGGCAGTTCTCATTATTTGCTTCGAGCATGAGGCATAAACGACGCCCCGCCTGTTGCTGCTGCGCCATCCATTGATAAGCCAAGTCTTGCATCATGCGGCTCTCCCGGCGAAATCGCATTGGCCTTCGCGACAACGCTCGCAGATCGGGCAAAAATCCGCGTCCAGTTGGCGGGCCATGTCCATGATGAGGCCCTGCACAACAGAGACTTCAGGCGTAGCCGCAACAGACGCTGGGCTGGCCGACCTTGCAGCGGATGGCGCGCCACCGACGGTGATGGGCCGGCTGCTGAAAATCCCGCCGGCCTGAATCTGCAAATGCTCGCCGCCGGCCTTGAAACTCAACTGCGCGCCTGCATCGATGACAAGGCTGGCACCCGCCTTCAGGTGAATCTGTTGACCGGCTTCGATCACCATCACCTGTGTCACCTGGGTGTGGCTGTCGCCTTGCACGGCCAGATGGTCGTTTGCCGTCAGCGCAATACTGCGGTCTCCCGTGATGTGGCGCTGCTCTCCGCTCTCAAGACGCACCGTGCTCAAGCCTCGGATGATTTCACTGCGCTCACCAGACACCTCCAAACGGCTGTCATGGCCCACCTGCTGCTCCAGGTCACGCTGGGCTCGCAGGTAGATCAGCTCTTCGCCACGGCGGTCTTCAAGATGCAGCTCATTGCTGCCCGCTCCCCCGGGGACGCTGCGACTGCGCAACACGCTGCGGGTCTTGTGCTGCGGCAGGGAATAAGCCGGCATCTGCGACGCATTGGGCAGGCAACCGTTGATCAATGGCTGGTCCGGATCGCCCTCCAGGAAGGTCACCAACACCTCCATGCCCACCCGTGGAATCATCATGGCGCCAAACCCGGCACCGGCCCACCCGGAGGCAACCCTTACCCAACAGCTGCTCTTGTCATCCGTCTGGTCCAGGCGATCCCAATGAAACCGCACCTTCACTCGACCATAGGCATCGCAGTGCACCTCTTCATCCGCAGGTCCTGTAACAGTCGCCGTTTGGCTGCCGTTGATGGACGGCTTGGGATGTTTGAGCGGGGGTCGATGCACCGCACGCCAGGGGGTCGCAATGAAGCGGTTGCGATACCCGACGAAGGTGTCCGTATCGACTACCACTTCCTCCAGCACCTGCGGCTGATAGCCTTCGTGACGCACCGAGGTGATCAGCCACAGGTCGTTGCAGACCGGATCCGGATGGCCTTGCAACTCAAGAAAATGGCCACTGCGCAACAGGGGCTGGTCGCTCTTGCCTGACGCGCAATGGCGGTCGGATTGATGTCGCTCCAGGCTGCGACGCGCCAGTTGCGCCCCCCGTGCATGGCCGGTGAAACCGGCTGGGTAACGGTAGTCTTCAAGCGCTGCGTCCGGTATACCGCCAGCGGTATCCTGCAACCGCAGCGACGGGTGTTCGAAGTCATGGTCGCGGCGCACCGTTCGCCGGCTGCGGGTTTGCAGGCGTACATCGAAGCGGTGAATACCCTTCGTTGCGGCCAGTGGATCGATCGTCGAGCAATATCGCTGCATCGGCAGGCGCTGAAATACGGTTTGATCATCCCCAAACACCAGCAGATGACCGTCGACACTATGGCGGAAGTGGTAATGGATACCCTCCTCCTCGCACAAGCGCTGGATGAAGTGCAGGTCCGTTTCCGCATACTGCACGCAAAAGAGCCGAAGCGGATAAACCACCGGGCCGAGCTCGAAGGCGTAGGCATCTGCCAGGATGCCGTGCTGTTCAAGAACGCTGGCAATCATCTGCGGCACGCTACGCTGCTGGAAAACCCGCTGGTCGCGGCGATGGGCAAGGCAGGCCAGGCGGGGCGCGAGGGTAAGGTGATAACGGGTGAGCCGGGCACCCGGAGCATCGCGGCCGATGGTATAGACCAACCCGTGCAGGCCTTGCTCCGTTTCGCCCAGGTACAGATAGACCGGCTGATGAAGCAACGCCTCCAGATCCAGGTCAGGGCTTTCGCTGACGAATTGCACCTGGATGAAATACGGTTGATCAAGACACTCACTGCCGTTGAAAGCGAGTACCTGCAAGTGGGCAGTGACGCCTTGGATCATTAATTTGAAACGTGACGAAACAAACGCATCAACCATCCGTTGTTACCCGCCAATCCATAACTCGCTGATTAAAAGCTCTCCTCGTTGACTGCCGAATACTGGCCGAGAAAAAGCGCCTGAACGCCTTGAAGCTTAGCGATCTCAGGGAAAATTCGGCCCTTGGAAAATAAAAAAGAAGTTTCGTACGACAAGGTTGGAAGTGTCTTTTACAAAATAAGAAATTCGTTTAACAAACAAATTATCAACAATAAGAAAATTCTTACTTCGACACTTCCAAATAGAACTATCCATTAAGAAAATAGCTGACCCACATCACCATGGCAATTGCTTACGCCAGTGAATGCGCGGTCCCGAAAAGACTGACGCTCGACAACGTTTCAGCTTCAACCCGCAAACGTACTGGCGCCGTGCCGCCCGGCATCACCACCGCCACCTCCCCGGCGCCGACCCAACCTGCTCGCCATGCCGCACAGGCCACCGCGCTGGCGCTGGTACCCGAAGACGCAGTAGGCCCTTCGCCGCGCTCGAACACCCGCGCGATTACCTTATTACCCGAAGCACGCGCGGCCCATTGCAAATTGACCCCCGCGACACAGGGACGACCGCTGCCCACAGGCGGAGCGAAGGCGATCGCTTGCAATCGCTCAAACAGTGCCAATTGATGCATGGCGAGATAGGTGGGCAATGCCGCCATCTGCTCGACAAGTGTTACGCAATGGGGATTGCCCACCCGCACGAACTGGCTTCTATCCCATTGCGGGTCTATCGCCGCCAACGCGGCCACGTGACTGAACTCACCCTGCTGCGCCACACCGCTATCCACTCCCGCACCGGCTGCCGATGGGCCGAAACCCGGTTGCCCCAGGTCCAGCCAAAAGCCCTCGACCTGCTGGTACACCGCAGGCTCCACCCGCGTGACCACCGGTGAAACTGCATCCGCTTTATCGTGATGCACCCGCAACTCGCAGCCTTCTGACATAACGCCTTGGTCGGTCAATGCCTGGGCAAAGATGGTTAACCCGTTGCCACTGCGCTCGGCGAGGCTACCGTCAGTATTGACGATCAATAGATCGAAAGGTGGCGCAGCCTGAAACGGCCCAACCAGCAACCCGTCGCAGCGATGAGCCTTGGCACCGGGCGCCGGCGACACCGCTCCCCACCCGCATTCGGCAGCAATGGCCGATGCGCTCCATGCCTGGCGCGCACTCGCGGCGAGGTCGGCGCCATCGGGCAGGTCAACACCCCGGCGACGTAAATAATCGGGGCTGACTACCCCATAGATATTGCCGCGCGCGTCATAGAACCGAGTCACGCTGTAAGCTGCTTGAAAAAAGTCATCGGTCTGTTCGTCGGTAGCCTGAAAGAGAGAGCAACAGCGTATTACAGAACGCCCACTTCTACACACGCGACACCTTCAGGTTGGAAATACCGTCACGGGCCGCTCGCTAATCCCAAGGGAACCCGGCTCGCCCGACGAGGCCTGATGTGCAAGGATGTCACGCCGGACATCGTTCGTTGAACGCAACACCAAGGATTATTCATGACTGCCATCCCCACTTCCGCCCCCGTGGTTCCCGGGCGGCTGGAGCAAATGTCGACCCGTATCGCTTTTTTCATCGCTGGCTTCGGCATCGCGGCCTGGGCACCGCTGGTGCCGTACGCCAAGGCGCGCGCGCAACTCAACGAAGGCACACTTGGCCTGTTGCTATTGTGCCTGGGGGTAGGATCGATCCTCGCCATGCCCGTGGCCGGGGTGTTGGCGTCACGCTTTGGCTGCCGGCGCGTGTTGACCGCCGGCACGGTCTTGATTTGCCTGGCGTTGCCGATGCTGGCCACCGTCAGTTCGATTCCGCTGCTGATGGCAGGGTTGTTCCTGTTTGGCGCAGGGCTGGGCACGGTGGATTCGACGGTCAACCTGCAAGCGGTGATCGTTGAACGCGCCAGCGGGAAAACCATGATGTCGGGCTTCCACGGGTTGTTCAGCCTGGGTGGGATCGTCGGTGCGGCGGGAGTCTCCGGCTTGCTGGGGCTGGGCTTGTCGCCGCTGCAGGCAACCCTGGTGGTGATCGTAATCATGGCAGTGGCACTGCTCAAGGCCAGGCCGCATCTGCTCCCCTATGGCAGTGAAAGCTCAGGGCCGGCGTTTGCCATTCCTCATGGCGTGGTGCTGTTTATCGGCTGCTTGTGTTTCATCGTTTTCCTGGCCGAAGGCGCAGTACTGGACTGGAGCGCGGTGTTCCTCAGTGCCGAACGCGGCCTGGACGAAGCTTATGCGGGCCTCGGCTACGCGGCATTCGCCCTGACCATGACCGCCGGGCGCTTGACCGGTGACGTGATTGTGCGGCGCCTGGGCGCTACCTGGGTGATCGTGGCCGGTGGCACGTTGGCAGCGGCCGGTGTGTTTCTGGCCACGCTGTCCCCTGCCTGGGAAATGGCGCTGCTTGGGTATGCGCTGGTGGGCGCCGGCTGCTCCAATATCGTCCCGGTGCTTTATACCGCCGTGGGCAAACAGAAGGTGATGCCGGAACATATTGCCGTGCCCGCCATCACCACGCTGGGCTATGCGGGCATATTGGCCGGGCCGGCAGTGATCGGTTTCATTGCCCATGCCAGCAGCGTGGCAACCGCGTTCCTGCTGATCGGTGGGTTGCTGGCAGCGGTGGCGATCAGCGGCAGGATAGTGCGTGTATAAACGCTCGCCGGTATGAGCGGCCTGATTATCCACCCGCTCATACCTGCGACGCCTTCAGTTACCCTTTTCTTTCTTATCGTTTTCCAACCATCGATCGATGCTGTAGTTCTTCAACCAGCCATCAATGTTGTGGCTCCCAAAAATATTGGTGCCGTTCGCTTTGTTGCTGTCCAGGGAGTCGAGCAATCCTGGTCGCTCAACAATGTTCTTGGCGACGTATACCTGCTGCTCGCTGTATTTTTTCTTGGGGAACCCAGTCGCCGGATCCCGTACGACATTACCGTTCTTGTCGGTCTCGTCAGGATCTTTGCTCATTTCGATCAGTGTGTCTGTCTTGACGTATCGGTGCTTCTCGAAAAAGAAGGTGTAGTCTTCGGATTTATCCCGCAGTTGATCAAACATGCCCCTGAACGCTTGCACGACTTGTGCATTGGTTTTCGAATGGAATGGATCCACACTTTGGGTATTGGGGTTGGTGTTGCCAACGACCAGGTCAGATGCATTGGCCAGGCTTTCAGGCGTGATTTTACCGCCATCGACTAGAATCGCCTCGTTGAGCCTGGGGCGATTGAGTATCTCCCTGGCCAACATGATGGTGCGTTCAGAGACGCTGCTTTTGTGCACGTCTTCAGCGGCAATTTGTTGCAGTCCGCTCTGGGTCAGGTGGCCATCTTTCTTGAACTTATCCAGCATGGAAAAGTTGTTATTCAGATCTGTCGCCAGCAGGCGGTCGTCCGAACTGATATAGGGATTTCCCACCTTTGACATTCCGCCATACAACCCTTGGCCGTCAAAATGCCGGCTGGCGCCATTGACCATCAAGCTGTTGGGGGCAAAACTCGAGGTCGTTCCGAGCGGCTGCTGGGTTCCCAACGCCTTGTCCACGACGCTGAGCCGCGCGTAACCACCCCCGGCTGGAGCAGGCGCCTGATTCGCACCGGCAGTCCAATTCTGCAGATGCGGTAATCCAGAGCCTGAAGTATTTATCCCATTAGTCATGTTGATTCCCACCTTATTTAGATTGCATTACTTGGACCTCGAGTGCTCCGTCTTCAAAAGCGCGGTGACGGTCAGCGCGAGGCAAGTATCGAATATGTGGCAACCTAAAAATAATGGTTCCGGCAAGCCGCCAGCCTGCTCCCGGTAAACCTTGAACATTTGTAACCAGCCAGCGACGTCAGTGGGTTGACTGTCATTGACGGCGTGACAATTTGCTCCACAGCGCTTCGAGCAATGACACTGCTGACCGAGGCGCCGGCCCGTCCTCTACGGCTCGCGAGCCCCTATCGAAGTCTTCAGTCGTAGGCGCCTTGAAACTGAACTTGGGTGACGACGTGAGATTGAGCCCCTTTGCTTGAGATGAGCCCAGGCCGTGTAGCGTAGTTGCCGGAGCGGGCAGGTTTGCAACAGCGTACTGGGAGTGAGATTGGCGAGGTTCAAATGATGTCGAATTCATAGGCCATTACCTGTTCCAGTAAACGAAGGCATCCATGGGTCACACCAATGGATGCTTTCTTCGTGGTAAATACTTGCAAATGGTTCCAGCATCACTGCGGAGCGATTTCCTGGCCAAGTATCTACCAACCGATGCGACGCATTGGGCCAGGTATTAGCGCAGGAGCCGATACAGGTCGTCCCGGGTGATCTTGCCATCGCGCAGGAACCCGAAGACGTTATCCATCGAGCCCTTCAACTCAGAACGCGCCATGACTTCTCGCGATAGCTGGGTAATGCTGTCGGTGGGTCCATGACCATAAAGCGGACGCGACGCAAACTTTGCGAAGGTGTTGACGTCGATGGCGTTTCTATCGGCGCTCCACCACGGCCCTTTCAACGCGTTGAAGTTATTCAAGACATTCTGGGCAAGTTGCCTGTCGTCTTGAAGCTTGAGTGGGTTCGACGAAAGAATGAATTTGCTGATGTCTTGTTTAGACAGGGATTTATCCTGAGCCCCCGTCCCATTATTTCGATCGAGGGCCTGCATCAGGCCCGGGCGCTTGAGCAATTCCCTGGCAAGCCTGATGTTCTCATCCACCTTCGAAAACCCGGTCAAGGGTCGACCTGCCATATTATTTATATGCTCAGGCGTGACGGTCGGTGCGTACCAAGGTTTGAACGCGTTGTAATTATTCAATAGCCCCTGAGCCAACACCTCGTTGCTCTGTTTTCCGTAAAGAGGATCCGGCAGGGTGGGGTTGGGACGTGGGGGCGGGCCTGGATTGAAGCCTGGTTTGCGCGACTGCGCTGCGCTGTCGAAAACCGGGCCGGACTGACTCGCCGACTGCTCGAAACTCGGGCCCGCCGCGCCCGCAGCCTTGGCCACCGCGCTGGGTTGTGCGTCTGCGCGAGTCTGCGCCAGGTTGTCAGTTGATGAGGCGAACGCTTGATTGGATGCGGATACCGACATGGGGTACTCCAGTGCTGATTTAGGGCGATACCTTGCTGCCGCAGCCTTGCCAACGATGGATGAATCGTGGCGCAGGTCTGCACCAGCAGGCCTTTGCTGTGTGGTAGAGCGATGGCAATAGGTTCCTCGACGTGCTGAAAACATCCAACTAGGGGTAGGAAGGAGGTCTTGCGTAACGAAGAGCGAACCGGGAAATTTCCCTGCCACGGCAACGCAAATCGCCTTATGTCCATGACATCCATCCCCGGGCACGCCAACGCTCGCAGGTTCACTTGAGGATAAAGACGCGTCTACTGTCAGAAATTACAGTTGCATTGGTCCGCGACCCTTTCAAATGCACAGCGGCGTGCTGAACTTCCATCACCGCGCATCAGTCAGCACAAAAGACTCTCATTAAACAGCGGGTGGGCGATGCAGATTTCCTTGCAGCAACAAGTGGCCCTGGTCACCGGTGCCAGCTCCGGCATCGGCGCCGGTGCGGCCAAGGCGTTGGCCGAAGCCGGCGCGGCCGTCGTACTTAACTACAACTCCCAGGCGGCACCGGCCGAAGCCCTCGCCGCGCAGATCAACGCCAACGGCGGCCGGGCGATTGCCATCGGTGGCGATGTATCGAAAGAAGCCGACGTCGAACGCCTGTTCGCCCAGACCCTCGATGCCTTCGGCCACCTGGATATCCTCGTGGCCAACTCCGGCCTGCAAAAAGACGCCAACCTGGTCGACATGAGCCTCGACGACTGGAACACCGTGATCGGCGTCAACCTCACCGGCCAATTTCTCTGCGCACGCGCCGCCGTGCGTATTTTCAACCGGCAAGGCGTGCGCGCTGGCGTGTCCCGCGCGGCCGGCAAGATCATTCATATGAGCTCGGTGCACCAATTGATTCCCTGGGCCGGGCATGCGAATTACGCAGCGTCCAAGGGCGGTGTGGAGATGCTGATGCGCACCCTCGCCCAGGAAGTCAGCGAGCAGCGCATTCGAATCAACGGGATTGCGCCAGGCGCGATTCGCACGGCAATCAACCGTGCGGCCACCGAAGGCGCGGCGCAAAAAGAGCTGCTCAAGTTGATTCCCTATGGCCGGGTCGGTGATGTGCAAGACGTGGCGAACGCAGTAGTGTGGCTGGCCAGCGACGCGTCCGATTACGTGGTCGGCAGCACGCTGTTCATCGATGGCGGCATGAGCCTTTATCCGGAGTTTCGTGGCAATGGTTGATTTGAAGAACGAGCCACAAAGCCCCATCGGTGCGCACGGCATCATTGGCGACATGCGCAGCGCGGCGTTGGTGAATGACCAGGGCAGCATCGATTTTTTCTGCTGGCCGGAATTCGACAGCCCGTCGATTTTCTGTGCGTTGCTCGACACCCCCGACGCCGGCACCTTCCAGCTCACCCCGGACCTGCCCAATGCGCGCCGCGAGCAGATTTACCTGCCCGACACCAATGTGCTGCAGACCCGTTGGCTGAGCGATGCGGCGGTGGTGGAAGTCACCGATTTGCTGGCCGTCAGCGAAGAGGTCGACGACCTGCCGCTATTGATCCGCCGCGTACGAGTGGTCAGCGGCACGGCGACATTCCACCTGCGCTGCGCCGTACGCCATGACTACGCCCGCGCCAACACGCACGCCACAGCCTGCGACACCGGCGCAGTGTTCAGCGCTGACGGCCAGCCTGGCCTGCGCCTGACCGGCAGCCACGCGCTGACGCTGGACGAGAATGTGGCGGTGGCCCGCTTCAGCCTGGCCCAGGACGAAAGCGCCGAATTCGTCCTCGGCGGCCAGGACGACCCGCGCGTGACGAATGCCTGCACCGACCTTTACCTGCAACGCACCTTGAAGTTCTGGCGCGGCTGGATCAGCCAATCGAACTACCGTGGGCGCTGGCGCGAAATGGTTAACCGCTCGGCCTTGGCGCTGAAGCTGCTGACCTCGCGCAAACAGGGCGCAATCATCGCCGCCGCCACCTTCGGCCTGCCGGAAAGCCCTGGCGGCGAGCGCAACTGGGACTACCGTTACACCTGGATCCGCGACGCCTCCTTTACCGTCTACGCCTTCATGCGCCTGGGCTTCATCGAGGAAGCCAATGCCTATATGCGCTGGCTCAGAGGACGGGTCAGCGACTGCTGCGGCCAAACCACCAAGATCAACATCCTGTACGGCATTGATGGCCGCCAGGAACTGCCGGAAACCACACTGGACCACTTGCGTGGTCATGGTGGCGCCCAGCCGGTGCGCGTGGGCAATGAAGCGTTCGACCAGATCCAGCTGGATATCTACGGCGAACTGATGGACGCGGTGTACCTGGTCAATAAATACGGCGAAGCCATTTCCCACGAAGGCTGGAAACACACCGTGGAAGTGGTCGACCAGGTCTGCGAAATCTGGAACCAGAAAGACGTCGGTATCTGGGAGATGCGCGGTGAGCAGCATCACTTCCTGCACTCGCGGCTGATGTGCTGGGTGGCGCTGGACCGCGCGATCCGCCTGGCCTCCAAGCGCTCACTACCGGCGCCGTTCGCGCGTTGGGACCAGACGCGCCAGGCCATCTATGCAGACATCTGGAGCAACTTCTGGAACGAAGAACGTGGGCATTTCGTGCAGCACATCGACAGCACTGCCCTTGACGGCTCGATGCTGTTGATGCCGCTGGTGCGCTTCGTTGCCGCGACTGATCCACGCTGGCTGTCGACACTGGAGGCGATCGAGAAAAGCCTGGTACGTGACGGCATGGTCTACCGCTACCGCAACGACGACAGCCAGATCGATGGGCTGCAAGGCACCGAAGGCGCGTTTACCGCATGTTCGTTCTGGTACGTCGAATGCCTGGCCCGCGCCGGGCAAGTGGAAAAAGCCCACCTGGAGTTCGAACAGTTGCTGCGCTACGCCAACCCGCTGGGGTTGTACGCCGAAGAGTTCGACAGCCAGGCCCGGCACCTGGCCAACACACCCCAGGCCTTGAGCCATTTGGCGTTGATCAGTGCGGCAACGTTTCTGGACCGTAAGCTCAGTGGGGAGAAAACCGTATGGCAACCCTGATACCACCTGCCGCGCTGCTGTATGTGCGCACGTCCATGCTCGATGTGGCTTACGAAACCCACGGCCCTGTCGATGGCGAGCCCGTCATCCTGCTGCATGGCTTTCCCTACGACCCGCGCAGCTACGACGAAATCGTGCCAGTACTGGAGCAGCGTGGCTACCGGGTGCTGGTGCCGTACCTGCGCGGCTATGGGCCTACGCGTTTTATCAACGATCAAGTCATGCGTTCCGGTCAGCAGGCAGCGCTGGCCAAGGACTTGCTGGACTTCATGGATGCGCTGGCCATTCCCTGCGCCACGCTGGCCGGTTATGACTGGGGTGGGCGCGCCGCGTGTATCGTCGCGGCGCTGTGGCCGGAGCGGGTGCGTGGGTTGGTGACCGCAGAGGGCTACAACATCCAGGACATCGCCAAGTCTCCCAAGCCACGGGCGCCTGCCACAGAGCATCGGTTGTGGTACCAGTATTACTTTCATACCCAGCGCGGCGTGGACGGCCTGACCGCCAACCGCCGCGAACT
Organism: Pseudomonas sp. R4-35-07; assembly: GCF_003852235.1. Taxonomy (NCBI): domain Bacteria; kingdom Pseudomonadati; phylum Pseudomonadota; class Gammaproteobacteria; order Pseudomonadales; family Pseudomonadaceae; genus Pseudomonas; species Pseudomonas sp. R4-35-07. The sequence goes on along the minus strand of NZ_CP027732.1, from coordinate 2,028,796 downwards.
GTGCCAGCTGTTGTGGGCGTTGTGGTCACCGTCGTGGGCGCGCGGGCCGAGCCTGTATGGGCACACCGCGCCATCATTCGATAACCCGGATTTCGTCGCGGTGGTGATCCACTCCTACCGCCACCGCTTCGGATATGCGCCGGGGGACCCTGGGCTGGAATTCATCGAGCAGGCATTGGCGCTGCAACCACCGATTTCGGTGCCGAGCATTTCCCTGTGCGGCGCCGATGACGGCGTGGGGCCGCCCCCGGAAGAGGACGACGATGTCGAGCACTTCAGCGGTTTTTATCGACGCCAGGTGTTGCCCGGCGTGGGCCACAATATTCCGCAAGAAGCGCCCGAGGCCACCCTGGCGGCGCTGCTGGAGTTGCTACACCGGTGAAAACCGCTCGCGATAGGCCTGGGGCGTTACCGACAGGGCCCGCAGAAAACTGCGGCGCAAGGTTTCTTCACAACCAAACCCGCAGTGCACCGCGATGCGTTTGATCGCAATGCTGCTGTCCGCCAATTGCCGGCGTGCGCTTTCGACCCGTATCAGCTCCACGGCCCGCGCCGGGGTCTGGCCGGTTTCGGCTCGGTAGTGGCGCACAAAGCTGCGCTCGCTCATGCCAGCCTGGGCGGCCAGGGTGGAAATACTCAAGTCCAACGTCAGGTTGTCGGCGATCCAGGCGTGTAACTCGGCAAAGCGGCTGTCGCTCTTTTGCAGGGACAAGGTCACGCTGAATTGCGATTGCCCGCCGGGACGCTTGAGAAACACCACCAACTGCCGTGCCACGTCCAAGGCGACGGCGCGGCCCAGGTCCTCCTCCACCAGGGCCAGGCACAGGTCGATACCGGCGGTCACGCCGGCCGAGGTCCACAGCGTGCCTTGCTGAATAAAGATCGGATTGGGCTCCACCGTCAGCGCGGGAAACTTGCGCGCCAGTTCCTCACAGCGCGTCCAGTGCGTAGCCACGCGGCATCCGTCGAGCAGGCCACTGGCGGCCAGCAGAAAAGCACCGGTGCAGACCGAGGCCATGCGCCGTGTGTGCCGCGATTTCTCGCGTACCCAGTGCACCAGCGCCGGGTCTTCGGCGGCACCGTAGACGCCCCAGCCACCGGCGATCACCAAGGTGTCACACGGCTGATCGACGGCGGGCAGCGGCTCGGCCACCAGCGCCAGGCCTGCGGAGGTCATCACCGGTTTGGCCTGGTCAGCGATCACATTCACCGCATAGGGCGCGGGCAAGCCGCGCTGGCGAGCCAGGTCATTGGCCGAGGCGAACACCTGCAGAGGCCCGGTGACATCGAGCACCTGGGCATTATCAAAAGCGAGCACATGAATGAGTCGGGGCATGATTGGCGTGATCTGTGGGTTCAATGGCGTATGCGCCAAAGCCTAGGCCTCTACAGTGAAGCCGTCCACCCTCTTGATTGGAGTTTCATTCATGACCTTGCACATCGGCTTCCTGTTATTCCCCGGCATCCAGCAACTGGACCTTACCGGCCCCTATGACGTGCTCGGTTCGCTGCCGGACGTGAAACTGCACCTGGTCTGGCAAGACCTGGCGCCGATCACCTCCAGCACCGGCCTGGTGTTCACGCCGACCATCACCTATGCCGGCTGCCCGAAGCTGGACGTGCTGTGTGTGCCCGGCGGTGCCGGTGTCGGCGCACTGATGGAAGACCCCGCCACGCTGGACTTCCTCCGGGCTCAAGCGCACACCGTGCGCTACATGACCTCGGTGTGCACCGGTGCGCTGGTGCTGGGCGCGGCGGGTTTGCTGCGTGGTAGTAAAGCCACCACGCACTGGGCTTACCACGACTTGCTCGCGCCATTGGGCGCCATCCCGGTACAGGCGCGCGTGGTACGTGACGGCAACCTGTTTACCGGCGGTGGAATTACGGCGGGCATCGACTTTGCGCTGACCCTGGCGGCGGAGCTGTACAGCGAAGCGGCAGCGCAATTGGTGCAGCTGCAAATCGAATATGCGCCGGCCCCGCCATTTGATGCGGGCCGCCCGGATACGGCGCCCAGGCACGTTCTGGAGGAAGCCAACAAGCGCACGGCAGAATCGCGCAGGGTGCGCGCAGAGATTGTTGCGCGGGCGGCGGCGCGCCTGGGTTGAATGGATTGTTCCCACGCTCTGCGTGGGAACGCCTCCTGGGACGCTCCGCGTCCCGCCAACTGCCCTCTTCCTGACCCCCCGCCAAAAAAACCTTTTCCTGCCAAACAGGAAAATTCTGACATTTGTTCCTACACTCAAAATCACACCCAGATGCCCAAGTGCCAGCACTACGACCGTCATAAAAATGGCACACAAAACTTCAATTAACATGCCTATAATACGATCTTCGCAGAATGGTCAACTTATTGACTATGCCGTAAAAAGGAACTCCTTTAGCCACTAGCTCCGCAAAAATTCCTTCATTTGGATGGTTTCACTTGGATGAATGGTTGCGTTTTAACCAGATGTGGCCCGTTGACTGCTCCGTTGAACAGCTGCGGCGCAAACTTGGTGTGCAATGAGGGATGGTTGTATGCGCGAGAAATCATCAGTGGTCAGTTTGTTTCTGACCCGGGCCGGCTTCGTTGAGTTTTTTGTTGTTTTTGTCAAGTTGGTGCATGGCCTGACCGCCATTTTGCCACCGCTGGTCCTGGCTATTTTCCTCGACCCGATGGACGCCGAGATGCGCTCGCATTTCCTGGGGCTGCTGCTGTTTTTTGCGGTGTTGACGGTTATTTTGTTCCAGGCCCTGGGCATCTATTCCGAAGAGCTGTTCAGCAACCGCTTGCGCCTGCGCGCCAATATCGTGGCCTGGTCGTCGGCGTTCTGCATCCTGCTGTTCATGTACCAGATCCTGCAGGTGTTCCCGCAATTGAACCCGCGCAACTTGGTGGTGTGGTACTTCGCCAGCCTCGGGCTGTTCTGCCTGGAGCGCCTGGTGATGCTGCGCCTGTACCGCAACCTGATGCGCAAGGGCAAATTCCTGCAACGCACGGTGATCCTTGGCTTCACCGACACCGCCGTGCACGTCGCCGACCACCTGCAGCGCAATGGCGATATCCGCTCCGGCCTGATCGGTTTTATCGACGACCGCACCGAGCGCATTCCCAAGGAGCTGAGCAGCCTGCCGCTGTTGGGCAACACCCGCGACCTGGAAAAACTCATCCGCGCCGAGCAGGTCAACCAAGTGATGATCTGCCTGCCGTGGGCCGCCGAGCAGCGTATCCACGGGCTGGTCAATCGCTTGCGGCAGATGTCGGTGAACGTGATGCTGGTGCCGGACATGGCCGCCCTGCGCTACGGCCACAGCCGCATCACCGATGTGGGCGGCATCTTGATGTTCAACACCTCGCAGTTACCGCTGCGCGGCTGGTCGCCCTTTATCAAGCGCTGCGAAGACCTGCTGCTGGCGAGCATCACCCTGGTGGTGCTGTCGCCGGTGATGCTGTTGACGGCGATCGCGATCAAGCTCGATTCCAAGGGCCCGGTGCTGTTTCGCCAGAACCGCTATGGCTATAACGACAATGAAATCCGCGTGTTCAAGTTCCGTTCGATGTTCACCGACCAGAGCGATTTCACCGCCGAACGCCAAACCACCCGCGAGGATCCGCGCATCACCCGAGTCGGGCGCATCATCCGCAAAACCAGCATCGACGAGCTGCCGCAGTTGTTCAACGTCCTGCAGGGCAACATGTCCATGGTCGGCCCCCGGCCCCATGCCACCGCCACCAAGGCGGCGGGCATTCCTTTCGAAGTGGCGGTCAGCGAATACAGCTCACGCCACCGGGTCAAGCCAGGCATCACCGGGTGGGCGCAAATCAACGGCTACCGGGGCGAAACCGACACCCTGTTCAAAATCCAGAAACGCGTCGAGTACGACCTGGAGTACATCTCCAAATGGTCGGTGTGGTTTGACTTGTACATCGTTTTCATGACGGTCCCGGCCGTCCTTTCCACCAAGGAAGTCTATTGATGAATACCCTCAACGGATTAATTCCCTGCATCATTTCCGGTGGTTCGGGCACGCGCTTGTGGCCGGTGTCCCGGCAGAACATGCCCAAGCCGTTCATGCGCATGCGCGACGGCCAGAGCCTGCTGCAGAAAACCTTCCAGCGCGCCGCCCGCCTGCCCGGCGTGGAAAGCGTGCTCACGGTGACCAACCGCGACCTGTTGTTTCGCACCCTGGATGACTACCGTGGGGTCAACAAGGCCCACTTGCCCCTGGACCTGCTGCTCGAGCCCTTCGGGCGCAACACCGCAGCGGCGATCGCCGTGGCGGCGCTGCATGTGCAGGAACATTTCGGTGGCGACGCGCAACTTCTGGTAATGCCCGCCGACCATCTGGTGCTCAACGAGACCGCATTCGCCGACGCCGTGGCCCAGGCCCGCGAGCTGGCCGATGCCGGCTACCTGGTGACCTTCGGCATTCAACCCGACCACCCGGAGACCGGTTTCGGCTATATCGAAAAAGGCGAAGCGCTGAGCCAGGGCAACCTTGTCAAACGCTTTGTCGAAAAACCCGACCTGGCCACCGCCCAAGCCTACCTCGACGGCGGCAAACACCTGTGGAATGCCGGCATGTTCTGCTTCAAGGCCAGCACCCTGGTGGATGAACTGAACACCCACGCGCCCGACGTGCTGATCGCTGCGCGTGCCGCCCTTGAGCACAGCCAGCACCTGCAAAACAAAACCTCGCGCCAGCGCGAACTGGACAGTGACGCCTTCGGCAGCGCGCCGGACATTTCCATTGACGTGGCGCTGATGGAAAAGTCCACGCAAGTGGCCGTGGTGCCGTGCGACATCGGCTGGAGCGATATCGGCTCCTGGGAAGCCCTGCGCCAGCTCACCCCCAGCGATGCCCAGGGCAACCAGGTCAATGGCGAAGCGATTTTGCATGACGTGCACAACTGCTACATCGACTCGCCCAAGCGCGTGCTCGGTGCGGTCGGCGTGCGTGACCTGATCATCGTCGACACCCCCGACGCCCTGCTGATCGCCGACGCCCACCGCAGCCAGGACGTGCGCTACATCGTGGCCGAGCTCAAGCGCCAGAACCATCCGGCCTTCAGCCTGCACCGCACCGTCACCCGGCCGTGGGGCACCTACACCGTGCTGGAGGAAAGCACCCGCTTCAAGATCAAGCGCATTGTGGTCAAGCCCCAGGCGTCGTTGTCGCTGCAAATGCACCATCACCGCAGCGAACACTGGGTGGTGGTCAGCGGCGCGGCACAGATCACCAATGGCGAGCGCGAATTTCTGATCAACGCCAACGAATCCACCTACATCCCGGCGGGGCACAAACACCGCCTGACCAACCCCGGCATCATCGACCTGGTGATGATCGAGGTGCAGAGCGGCGAGTACCTGGGCGAAGACGATATCGTGCGCTTCGATGACATCTATGGGCGTGCGCCTGCCGAAGTGAAGCCGTGACATGCGCACCTCGCTGATCATCCCGACCCGTAACGCCGCAAGCCACCTGGCGCGGCTGCTGCCTGCGCTGAAAATGCAAACCCTGCAACCGGACGAGATGCTGGTGGTTGACAGCGCGTCCAGCGATGACACCGTGGCGCGCTTTCGCGAATACGGCGCGCGGGTCGAGGTGATCGACGCCCGCGCCTTCAACCACGGCGGCACGCGGCGTTGGGCCAGCGAACAGGTAAGCGGCGATGCCCTGATCGTCATGACCCAGGACGCCATTCCCGCCGCGCCCGAGACCTTCGCCAACCTGCTCGCTGAATTGCAGCAGGACCCGCTCAACGGCGTGGCCTATGGTCGCCAACTGCCGCACCCGGATGCCGGTGTGCTGGGCGCGCAGTCGCGCCACTTCAATTACCCGGCCGACAGCCGCAGCAAGCGCCTGGCCGATGCGCCGCAGCTGGGGATCAAGACCTGTTTCAGCTCCGACTCGTTTTCCGTTTACCGACGCAGCGCCCTGCAAGCCGTAGGTGGTTTCCCCGCCGATGTCATCGGTAGCGAAGACGCCTATGTCGCGGCGCGCATGCTGATCGAAGGCTACACCGTGCGCTACGCCGCCTCCGCGCAGGTGTACCACTCCCACGATTACCGACTCATGGATGAGTTTCACCGCTACTTCGACATTGGCGTGTTCTACGGTCGCGAACCCTGGATACGCCAGGCCTTTGGCGATGCCGGCGGTGAAGGTAAACGCTATGTACTGGCTGAACTCGCGGCATTGCGCGCAGCCGGTGCATTGCATCGCGTACCCGAAGTACTGGTGCGCAGCGCGTTCAAGTTGCTCGGCTATCGGCTGGGCCAGCAGGAACGCCGGCTACCCCTCGCCCTCAAGCGGCGCATCAGCATGTTCCCCGGTTATTGGAGGTGAGCATCATGACCTACAGGAAGTCCTATTTGATGAAACGAACCCTGCTCGTCCTGGCCATGATGGCCCTGGCCGCCTGCAATACCCCCGCGCGCATCGTCGCGCCTGACGGCAAGACCGTCGAGGACGGCAAGCGCGCCCTCGACCAACTGGCCCAACTGCCGCCGGCGGTGGAACGCATCCGCATCGGCGATCAGTTGCGCATCGTGCGCGATGCCGGGGAAATGCCGACTCTGTCGGCGTTCAACGTCAGCACCATCTACGAGCTGACGCTGTACACGGTGCAAACCGACGGCAAGATCAACTACCCGTTCCTGGGCCCGATCCAGGTGGCCCGGCGCACCCCGTCCGAGGTTGCGAATGAGCTGAGCAGCAAGCTTGCGCCGGTGTATCGCGAGCCACGGGTGACGGTGAACATCAACCAGGCGCCGGGCAATTCGATCATCGTCGGCGGCGCGGTCAACAACCCGACCACGGTGCCGATCGCCTCGGCCAACACCCTGGAGCAAGCCATTGTCGGCGCCGGCGGGGTCAACCCGGCAGGCAATGCCAGCATGGTTGCGCTGCTGCGCGAAGATACCCAAGGCGTCTATCGCGCCTACTTCCTGGACTTCAGCCAATACCTCAAGACCGGGCCCAACGGGCGCAAACAAGTGCCCCTGCAACGCGGTGATGTGGTGTTCGTGCCCAAATCCAATGTGGGCGAGCGCATCCAGGGCGTGGATACCTACCTGAACCAGTTGATCCCATTCACCAAGTCGATCGGGGTTGGCTACAACTACACCCGAACCAGCGGCGGCAGTAACTAAAGGAGCGACATCCCATGATCGAGATCCGTTCTTTTCGCGATCTTCTGCGCCTGTTCTTCATCTTCCGGCACGAGTTCAAGCTGGCGGCCATCGCGGCGCTGGTGATCATTTTGCTGGGCGCCTTCCTGCTGCCCGCCAAGTTCGAATCCACCGCGCGCCTGCTGGTCAAGCCGGGGCGTGATTCGACGCTGCCGATCGAAATCAGCAACCGCCAGGCGCTGGTCATGCCCAGCACCCAGCGCGACCCGATTGTCGACGAGGAGCGCCTGCTGACCGGCCGCCCGATCGTACGCGCGGTGGCCGAGCATTACCTGGAAGTCATCGACAAAATGCCGCCGCCGGAAGGTGTCTGGAAGCGCACCAAGTACTACGTCAAAAACGCTATCGGCGCGGTGTTCGACGGCGTGCGCGTGGTGCTGGAAACCGTGGGCGTGATTGAGCAAACCACGCCGGTGGAACGCCTCGCCGCGAGCCTGGAGAAGAATTTCGAAGTCAGCCATGCGGCCGGGTCCACGGTGATGGACATCAGCTTCAAGTGGAGCGACCCCGAGATCGCCCAGGCGGTGGTCAAGAGTTGGGTCGAAACCTACATCAACGAACGCACCCAGGCCCTGGGGCGCAAGAGCCTGTATGCGTTCTATGAAGGTCAGGTGTCCAACAGCGCCACCGAGATCAAGAGCTACAAGCAGCAGATCCTGACTCACTTGAACCAGATCGGCGCGGCGAGCATCACCGATCGCCTGGAAGATTTGTCCGAGCGCATCAACGTGCTGCGCGGCGAAACCTTCAACACCACGCGCTTGATTGCCTCGTCGGACAGCGCCCTTGAGAGCACACGCACCCAGCTCAAGACCCAGCCCAAGGAAGTGACCACGGTTCGCCAGATTGCGCTGAACCCGCAGCAGCAGGATTTACGTCGCTTGCTTAACCAGAAGCTGCTGGAAAAAGCCGACATGATGCGCACCTACACCGATAACGCGCCGCCGGTCAAAGCCCTGGATGCGTCGATTCGGGCAATGCAGGCCCAGGTCGCCGGTGAAAGCAACACCGTACAAAGCTCGGAAAACCGCGCACCGAACACCCTGGAAATCCACTTGCAGCGCGTGCTGCTCGATGAGTCCAGCAACAACCTGGCGTTGCGCACACAACTGGTGCAGCAGCAAAAGCAACTGGTCAACCTCGAAGCGCAACGCAAGGAAGCTCTGGAGATTGAACCGGAGCTGGCGCGCCTGTCCCGTGAGCTGAGTGCCACCGAGCGTAACTATGCGCTGTACGTGGACAACCTGGAAAAATCACGCATCGACCGTGAACTGGACAACAGCCAGATCAGCAACATCGCGGTGATCGAGGAAGCGACCCTGAACCCAGGTCGCATCTTCCCCAAAACCCTGCTGATGCTGTTGCTGGCGATCCCGTTTGCCATTGTCGTCGGCCTGCTGGTGATTTACCTGTGCTACCTGCTTGACCAGCGCATTCACGATGGCGGCCTGGTGGAACGCAAATTCGGCCTGCCGCTGTGGACGACCCTGCCGGAGCTGGACACCAGCACCGCGCAAGGCACCAATGCGTTCAATGCGAGCATCTACCGGCTGTACGGTCTGCTGCAGTTGGACCGCGTCGCCGAACGCGGCCTGACCCTCGGGCTGACCTCGGCGCGCCACGGTGAAGGGGTGACCTTCGTGGTGGAGCAACTGCGCCAACTGCTCCAGGAAAACGGCATTACCGTGCGCGTCGGCGGGGCGGCGCCCGCAGCACCGGGCGAAGTGGTGCTGCTGGACGCCTCGGCGCTGCTGGACAACCGCGATGCGTTCGTCAACCTGCGGCGCGCTGACCTGATCGCGCTGGTGGTGGAAGCGCAGAAAAGCACGGTGCCGGTGGTGGAGCACGCGCTGTCGATCCTCAATACGGCGTTCGGCAAAGTCGATGGCATCATCATCAACCGGCGTAAATTCGAAGTGCCAGCCAAGGTGCTGCACAGCATCGCCAAATATCGGGGGGCGTTCTGATGCGCATTGCCCTGCTCGCACCTTTGCCACCGGAAAAGAATGGGATCGCCGACTACGCGAATCATTTCAAGACGGCATTGGAGCAGCTGGGCGTGACGGTGCTGACACCGTTGAGCGGCGTGGAAGGCACCAGCGCGGCGATCAAGCAGGCCGTCGCCGCGTTCGACTGGCACAGCGTGGACCTGGTCCACGCCGAGCTGGGCGGCGGGCGCCTGGGGGAGTTCCTGGCGTTGCGCGCGTTGCGCAGCGCCTACCCGAACCTGCCGCTGACGGCCACCGTGCATGACCCCGAGCGCATCGTATGGCGGCGCGAGCACCTGCCCTTCCCGCTCAACCTGCTGCAGCGCCTGCCCAGCCCATTGCCGCAGGCGGCGGTGGTGCTGGCAGACCCGTTGACCCTGCGCGAAGAACGCCATGTCGCCCGTGGCCTGACGAGGCTGATCACCCTCACTCGCCTGGGCGCCGACTGCCTCAGCCAGCGGATGCAATTGCCCGCCGGCAAAGTGGCGGTGATCCACCACGCCAACTTGGCGATTGCAGCCGTAGCGCTGCCGCCGCTGGACACGCTGCACCTGCTGTATTTCGGTTTTATCTACCGTGGCAAAGGCATTGAAGACCTGTTGCAGGCCCTGGCCGCCGTTTTCAAGCAAGCCCCCGAATTGCGTGACCGTGTGCGCCTGACCCTGGCCGGTGGCACCGCCGCCGAAATGGCGTTTGGCGCGGGCGGTAATTACCTGGAGCAGTTGAACCGCCAGATCGCCGACCTCGGCCTGGCGAGCTCCATTGATTGGCGGCTGAACCTGCCGGCCGACGAGATTGCGCAAACGATCCAAGCCCACCATGTGATGGTGCTGCCGTATCGCGAATCGAAAAAACTCGGCCTGCTCGGCCGTCAGCGCGGCACCAGTGGCGCGCTGTCCTGGGCCGCCGCGTGCGGGCGTGGGGCGATTACCTCGGATGCCCGGGCGTTTGCCGAGGAAGTCGCCAGCGGTAACGGCGCGATCTACCCCGAAGGCGATGTGGCCGCGCTGGGCGAGCAATTGTTGCGCCTGGCCCGCACGCCCACATTGGCCCAGGACTGGGCCGAACGCGCCGGCGCAATCGGCCGCGAACGCTTGTGGCCGCTGACGGCGCAGCGCTTCAAGCAGCTCTTCGAACAGGCGATCGCGGGTGCCCCGTATGACGCGTAAATGGACCTACTTCGCTACCCTTGCGCTGGTCGCGGCCCTGGGCCTGACTGCCTTTATCTGGGGGCGCCCGGCCGACGCCGAGAACCATGTGCTCAAGGGTAACAAGGTGGTGGTGTGGAAGGATTTCCTCGGGGTGAACGCGCAGTTCCTGTGGTTCAGCCCCGAGCGCTACCAGTTGCAGATCGACCGCCTCAAGGACCTGGGCCTGGAATGGGTGCGCCTGGATTTGCATTGGGACCGGCTGGAGCCAGCCGCCGACCAGTACCAAGTGGCGACCCTGGATGAGTTGGTGGCCAAGCTCAAGGACAACCAGCTCAAGTCGGTGTTTTACCTGGTCGGCTCGGCGCCCTTTATCACCACCGCGCCAGCGGGTGCGCCCTATCAGGACCAGTACCCGCCGCAGGACCCGAATGTATTTGCGATCCGCATGGCCCTGTTGGCCCAACGCTACCCCAGCGTCGACGCCTGGCAGGTGTGGAACGAACCGAACCTGCTGGGCTTCTGGCGCCCGGCGGCGGACCCGGCCGGTTATGCCAGGTTGCTGCGCACCACCGCCGCCGCACTGCGCGCCGTCGCCCCGAACAAACCGGTGGTGGCCGCCGGCATGGCGTTTTTCAGCGAAATGCCCAACGGGCAGACCATGCTCGACGCCCTCGACGCCCTCGGTGTGCCCAAGCTGAACACCGTGGTGTCCTACCACCCTTACACGCAACTGCCTGAGGGCAACGACCCGGCCAACCTCGACTTCGTGGCCAAGACCAGCGCGCTCAACCAGAAACTGCGCAGCAATGGCGTCAAGACCCTGTGGAGCACCGAGTGGGGCTGGTCGAACTACGTCGGGCCCAAGGAAGCGCAGGACATCATCACCCAGCAGGGCCAGGCCGATTATGTGATACGCCGCCTGGCGCTGATGAGCGCGCTGGATTTCGACAAGATCTTCCTGTTTACCTTGAGCGACCTCGACCAGCGCGCCAGCGTGCGCGACCGTGCCTACGGCCTGCTCGATATCGACGCCAAGCCCAAGCCGGTCTACACCGCGTTGAAGAATTTCCTCGACATCAGTGGGCCGCAGCTGACCCCCGGCGACCCGCCCACCGCCGACCAGTTGCCCGACGGCCTGTTCAGCATCGGCTGGACCCGCGCCGACGGGCGCAAACTGTGGTTTTTCTGGTCGGCCCGTGGCGGTAACGCGCACTTGCCCGGCCTCGCCAGCGCGACGCTGTATGACCCGTTGCGCGGCACACAGACACCGGTGAGCGGCACTAACGGGTTGACTGTCCCGGTCAAGTCGAACCTGCAAATTCTGTTATGGGATTGAAGCCCGCCATGCGCATTTTATGGATCCTGCCTTATTCGCCCTGGCCTGCCACCAGCGGCGGCAAGACGCGCCAGTTCCACCTGCTGCGCAGCCTGGCGGCGCGTGGGCACCGGATCACGTTGCTTTTGCATGACAAGCACCCGGTGTCGCTGAGCGATCGCCAAGTGCTGGAAGGCTTTCTCGAGCAGTTGATCATCCTGCCGCGTCGGCCACTGCGCAGCCTGAAAACCCTGCTGGCCGGGCTGTTTGCGCCCTACCCGCTGCTGGCCAGCGTGAATGGCCTGTCGGGGCAATTGGAGGACCGGTTCAACCAACTGCTCAACGAACATTGGGACGTGGTGCAGATCGAGCACACCTATACCTTCCAACCTTACGAAGATGCCCTGGCGCGCAAATCCCAACCCTTCGTGTTGACTGAACATAACGTTGAGTCGGCGCTCGGCGCAGCGACGTACGACCGTTTGCCGCGTTGGGCGCTGCCGTTCATTCGCTACGACCAATGGCGCTACACGCGCTGGGAGCGTCGCGTGATGCGCCAGGCCAGCCAAGTGGTGGCCGTCACCGACAGCGATGCGCGGGTGCTGGAAAACATCGCCGGCAAACCGGTGCCGGTGGTGGTCAACGGTGTTGATTGCGATCACTTCGCCGGCGCCCGCCCTGACCCCTCGACCCGTCGCGTGCTGTTCCTCGGCAACTATGAATACGCCCCCAATGTGGATGCCATCGAATGGGCCCTGGATGAAATCCTGCCGAAAGTCTGGGAGCGCTGCCCCGACGCGCGCATGAGCGTGTGCGGCTTCGGCATGCCCGACGGTTGGCGCGAGCGCTGGCCGGACCCGCGCATCGAGTGGCAGGGCTTTGTGCCAAACCTGTTGAACCTGCAATCGAGCTGTTCAGTGTTTCTCGCGCCGTTGCGCCATGGCGGCGGTTCCAAGCTCAAAGTGCTCGAAGCGTTGGCCGCCGGCCTGCCGCTGGCCAGTACCGAACAGGGCGTGTCGGGCCTGGACCTGGTCGAGGGCCTGGATTATCTGGGCGGGCAAACTGCTGTCGGCCTGGCCGACGCCGTGGTGCGCCTGCTGCACGCTCCCGAAGCCGCCGCGCCCATGGGTGAAGCCGGCCGCGCCTATGCGCGGCGAGCCCATGACTGGAGCGTTGCCGCCAGCCAACTGGAGCAAGTGTACGCCACCCTTTCGCCGCTCAATCAAAAGGAGCCCGCATGCGTGTAGGCCTGGATTACCGCACCGTCGGCACCTCACCGCAATCGGGCATCAGCCGCCAGGTGTATGCGCTGGAAAGCGCTCTGCGCAGCCTGCCGGACATCGAACTGGAGCGATTTACCGTCGCGCCCCTGGGCGATCAAACCCGCTTGCAGGCACACTGCCCGGCCTGGGGCTGCGCGAAAACGGCGATGCACCAGCCACAGAATCGCCTGCGTTTCGAAGCCGGTTTTTTACCCCGCGCGCTGCGCGAACAGCACATCGATCTGTACATCAGCACCTTCAATATGGGCCTGCCGTTACCGCCCAAGCCTCAAGGGTTGCGTACCGTGGTGCTGCTGCACGACCTGTTTCAGATCACCCTGGACAACTACCACGCCAGCCGCCTGAAGGCGCTGGTGTACAAGACCACCGATCGCCTGTCGATTGCCTACGCGGTGCGCAACGCCGACCGGGTGTGGACGCCTTCCCAGTACAGTGCCGACGAAACCGTGCGGTTGTTTCCAAAGGCGGCAGGCAAGGTTCGCGTCCTGCCCAATCAAGTGGAGGGTTTCAACGAACCGCCAGCGGACCTGTCCGCGCGCCAATTGCCCACAGGCTTCTGGCTGCTGGTCGGCACCCGTGAACTGCGCAAGAACGTGCCGTTCCTGGTGGATGCCTGGCAACAGGCGCGGCGCGACTCCCCCAGCGTGCCGGAACTGGTCCTGGTGGGCAGCCTTGAGCATTTGCCCGAAGCCCAGCGCCAACTGCCGGGGATTCATGCGTTGAGTGGCGTCTCCGACGCCGAGTTGCAGGCGCTGTACCGCCAGGCGTCACGTGTGTGGCAACCGTCCTACGCGGAAGGTTTTGGTTTGCCGGTGATTGAAGCGTTGAGCGTCGGCACCCCGGTCGCCGTGGCCAGCGGCACCTCGCTGGACGAAATCACCCCGCCGTCGGCACCGCGCTTTTCACCCACCGATGGCCCCGCGTTGGTCCAGTTGATGCTGAAGCTGGGTGAGCGCGCCGATGAAGCCACGCCCGAACACCACCGCCGATGGGCCGAACGCTTTAACCAACACGCCTATCGCCAGCGCCTGGCCGAACTGATCGAGGAACTGAAATGAGACTCTCCCTGGCAAGCCTCGTCGCGATCCTCTTCGGCGTGCTGTTCGGTGTGGTCGCCCTGGCGCTGTCACCGGCCAAGGCGTTTCTCGCCGTGATCGGCCTGGCGGCGGCCGTGACCATCCTGCGCTTTCCCTTCTGGGGCTTGCTGCTGTTCGCCCTGGTCGCGACCTTCATGCCCTACTCCACGCTTAATCTGGGCATCCGCAGTACGGTGAGCGAAGCCATTCTTGCGCTGACCTGGGGCGCGGTGCTGTGGCACGGCTTTCTGTCGCGCCTGCCGGACGCGCCGCGCCTGGCGCTTCGCCCCACCGACCAGATGCTGCTGTGGCTGATGCTGTTCAGCGTGTTCCCGTTTATCGTCGGCCAGGTCAGCATCCACGCCGAAAGCAGCGGCGTGGCCAACTGGCTGCGTTGGTTGCTGAACCTCTCGGGAGTATTTCTCACGGCCAAGCTGCTGGTGGACTACAAACACCGCGAAAGCCTGGTGATCGCCCTGCTGCTAGGCACCCTGGCGATGCTGGTGATGTCGATTGCGGTGTTCGTGCGCACACGCTCCGGGGCGGGGATTGCGCCGATCCTGGCACTGCTCAACTATGGCAACTTCGACACATTGAAATTCGGCCTGGAAGCCATGTCGTCACGCATGGGCTCGCCGTGGATGCACCCGAATGCCATTGGCGGAATCATGGCACTGCTGCTGCCGTTGGCGTTCTGCTACGGCATGACCGAACAAGGTTGGAAACGCGCACTGGGCCTGAGCGTGGCGTGCCTGGGTGCGGCGGCGTTGCTGTTGGCCAGTAGCCGCGGGGCGATGGTCAGCCTGGCGCTGGTGCTGATGTGGCTGGCCACGCGACGCGTGCCTTACACCGGACGTTTACTGATGATCGGCGCGGCGTTGACCGTGGCGTTGGTGATGGCTTATCCGCCGCTGCAGGAACGCCTGGCGACTATCTTCTCCTCAAGCAACGCCAGCACCGAGGTGCGTTTCGACGAATACCGCATGTTCCCGCAGGCCGTGGCGGCGTACCCGTTCGGCATCGGTTTCAAGGTCGACCCGCCGGTACCGGGCACGCACTTGCTGGGGATCTCCAACCTGTGGCTGAACTTCATCTACAAGACCGGCGTTGTCGGCATGCTGTTGTTTATCGCAGTCACCGTGCGCTGGTGGCGTGAAGCCCGGCCGGAAAAGGGCCCGATCCGCCTGACCAAGGACAACGCGCTGTGGCTGGGCAGCACCGCCGGGATTCTGTCAGCGCTGGTCAGCGGTTTGTTTGACCACTACTTCAGCTTTGCCGTGGTGATGGTCGCGCTGTTCTGGCTGATGGTGGGGATTAACGTGCTGGAGGCGCGGCGCTTGTTCCCGGCGCGCCTGCCCCAGGTCAAGGCGTTGGCGTTTCGCAAGCCGATGCTTGATGGCGCGCGGCCCTGATGCTGGGTTCTGCCGTATGGCTGACCGTGGCGACCCTGCTGGGCCTGTGCCTGGGGTTTGCGCGCGAGTGGTTGCTGGTGGCAGCCTGGGGCGCCGGGGAGCGCAGTGACGCGTTCCTGATCGCGCTGTTCTTGCCCGAGGCGCTGCGCATGTCACTGGCCGGCGGCGTGTTGAGCGCCGCCGCGTTGCCGCTGTATCTGCAACGAAAGGACAGCGAACGCCTGGACTGGCTGGCCGTATTGTTCCCGGCGTTGCTGTTGATTGCGCTGGTCACCAGCCTGCTGCTGATGCTATTGGCGCCTTGGCTGGTGCAACTGCTCGGCCCGGGGTTGGCGGCCAGCGCCACGGCCCTGGCCGGCAGCAATCTGCAGATCGTGGCGTGGTGCGTGCCGGGCCTGCTGCTGCATGCGCTGTTCAGTGTGCCCTTGCAGGCCAGCGAGCGCTTTGTGCTGGCGGGCTTGGGCTCGCTGCTGTTCAACCTGCCGCCGGTGGCGTACCTCGCCTTGGCAGGCACCGCCAGCCAGCCGCACAGCCTCGCGCTGGCGTGCTTGGTCGGCAGCGGCTTGATGCCGTTGGCGCTGCTGCCGTCGCTCTGGCGCCTGGGCTGGCGACCCTGGCGCGTGCAACTGTCGCTCGCGCCTTTGCGGGAGTTGGGCCAACGTATCGGCCCCTTGTTACTCAGCAATGGCGCCAGCCAGGGCCTGGCGTTGATCGAGCGCCTGGTGGCGTCGCTGCTGGGGGAAGGCGCGGTGACCTGGGTCAACCTGGCGCGCAAGCTGATGAACCTGCCCTTGATTGCGCTGATGAGCCTCAATCAAGTGCTGCTGGGCATGATGAGCCGACGCCAGGGCGATGAACGCCTGGCCCTGCTCAAGCGCGGCCTGGAAACCGCCAGCGTGCTGACCTTGCCGGCCGGCGTCGGCCTGGTGGCGGCGGCGCCGAGCCTGGTCGCGCTGCTGCTGCCCGCACAATCGGCAGACTCGCCACTGCCGCTGTTGCTCGCCTGGTTTGCCGTGCCGCTGGTATTCGGTGCCTGGAACGCCCTGCTCGCGCGCTACGCCTACGCCGCCGGCGACACGCGCCAGCCGCTGCGCTGCGAACTGCTCGGCAGCCTGGTCAATGTGTTGCTGCTGGGCGTATTGCCGTTTGCGTTTGGCCTGGCCGGCATTCCACTGGCGGCACTGGCGGGGGTGATCTGCACCGCGCTGCTGCTGATGCAGCGCCAGGCGTTGCTCGGCGCCCTGCCCTGGGCCCGGCAATGGCTGCTCAGTACGGTGCTGATGGGGCTGGCGGCGCTGGTGTTGTTTCGAATCGAAGACGTGTGGCTGCAAGTGGGGCTGAGCACCCTGGCAGGCGCCGTGGTGTTGCTGGGTATGGGGCTGTGGCTGACGCCGTGGCGCAAGGCGTGAATGATCGTTCGGGAAGACTCACATGAAGCATCGTTGGATTCAAATGGACATCGCCAAGGGCATTGGCATCCTGATTATCGTGTATGGCCACAGCTGGTTTGTCGCCACCTCGCTGGACTTGATGTACCCGATCCTGGCGTCGTTCGTACTGCCGTTGTTCTTCTTTTTGTCCGGGGTGTTCTTCAAGCCCGAGCAGCCATTCGTGGAGATGGCGGTGCGCAAGGCCGATGGTCTGCTCAAGCCGTTCTTCTTCACCATGCTGGTGTATGTGATCGTGCGCGATGTGCTGCGCGGGCAACCGTTGCTGGGGGATATCGGCGGCGTGCTGTACGCCTCCGTGGACACCATCCCGTGGCAGGCGTTGTGGTTCTTGCCGCACTTCTGGGTGGCGATCCTGTTCAGTTGGTTGATGCTGCGGCTGATTCAGCGCCTGAAGCTGCCGTTGCTGGCCGCTTGCCTGCTGATCGGCGCGCAACTGTTGCTCGGCATCTGGATGTTGAAGTGGTTCTGGCAAGTGCCGGTTACCCTCGGCGAACAAACATGGACGTTGCCCGGCCTGCCCTTCAGCCTCGACGTGACCCTGATCAGCAGCACCTATTTCATCTACGGCTACCTGCTGCGTGATTGGCTGCGCCGGCACGAAGGCTCGCTGCTGACCCTGCTGATTTCGCTGGTGCTGTTCGCCGCCGTGTTCCTCTACAGCCACGACACCATGGACCTGGCGCAACGTCGCTACGACCACTGGTTGTGGACCAGCCTGCTGGCGGTGATCGGTGTGTACCTGTGCTGGGCGCTGGCGCGGGTGTTGATGGTGTCGCCCCTGCTGACACGGGCGATGACCTACATCGGCCAATCCACCTTGATCCTGTTGATCTTCCACGGCGAGATCCAGCACAAGACCTTCGACCTGATGGAGCGCCTGGGTTTGCATCCGTTCATGGCCGCGTGCGTGGGTTTCGTGGTGGCGGTGGTGGTGCCGTTGCTGATCGGGGAAGTGATCAAGCGGGTGGCATTCCTGCGGTTTTTCTACTTTCCGTTTCCGGTGCGTAAAGCGCCAAAGCCTTGATTTCGCGTCTAACCACCGTGCAGCGGCTAGCCCTGATGTAGGAGCGAGCTTGCTCGCGAAAAACCCCCAGGCACCGCGCTCATTCTGGATAAACGTGGTGGCCCTGAGTTCTTCGCGAGCAAGCTCGCTCCTACAGGGTTATGTATTCAATCGTCGAGGGGTTGCGGCGCCGGCTTGCTGCCGGGTTTGACCGGTTTGGCGCCCTTGGCCGGTGCAGGTGCAACGGGCGCAGGTTCCGGCGCCGCCGCCGCTTCTTTCTCGGCCATCGGCATCTGGTCGATGGCACTGAAGAACTCTTTGAGATCAAGGCTATCGGGCGGCACGGTCTTCTCGAGTTTTTTCTCGCCATCCTTGCCAATCAGGATCACCTTGGTGCCGCTGCCGACACCGAGCTTGAGGGCGCGGATCAGTGCATTGGTTTCCGGCGGGGTGAGCTTTTTGCTGTCCTTGGGATCCTTGGCGAACTTCTCGCCCTCGGCGCCGATGCTGCCGAACTTCACGGTGTAGAACACCATGCTGCGTTCTTCGAAGGACTGCTTGGTGGCAGGCTCTTCCAGTTGTTTCCTGAGCGTGGCCAACGTCGGGTTACCCGCATCGAGTTCCACCACCACCAGAGGGCGGGTCTTGCCCAACTCCAGCTTGAGCGGATTATCATCAGCAGCCAACAACGGCCCCGTAAAAGCCATCAAGGTAGCCAGGGTCAGCGACCGGATGAGCATGCGCACCTCCTTTGAATTCCATGCAGGGTTCTTGAGTTTCATGTCTGCGACAGTCAAATTCAAGGATGATTCCTACGCCACATTGAGAAGCGTAGGTCAGGATGCCCGCGCCGCAAGGGATTGGCGGGCGGCGGGGCATTGTTTCTTCTGATTACGAGACCTGCCACTGCGGCCAATGCCGGGCGAACACGGGCGCCACGACCGGGTCGGCATCCACGCGCTCCAGGGCGTGGGCAAAGCCCGGCGCCAGGCTGCGGAGTACCTCGCGTCCCTCGTCCCAGCGCGACACCGCCGCCGCCATGATGCCCAGTGCATTAGGGATGTTGTCGGGCGTGAACAACTGGTCGGCAAACTGATCGGCGAACACCACCCAGGCCTGATGCAGATAACGCCGCGTGCCGGTGGTCAGTTGCGTTTGCAGGCTTTCACCGGCGTCGCCCAGCCAGCGTTGCGGATAGTCGATGATGCCGATGGCCGAATAGCAATTGGCCGCGATGTACAGCAGGCCGCGCAGGATCTGCGCGCGGTTGCCGGCCAGCAGGTTCGCGTCGGGAAACTCCAGGCCCAGGTGGATCAGGATGGCGGCGCTTTCGGTCAGCACCTGGCCATCGGGGGTGACCAGGGTGGGGATCTGTTTGAGCGGGTTGATGCGCGCGAGTGCTTCGCTGCCCTCGCCTTCATGCCAGGAGCTGGCATCCACGCGATGCCACGGTACGGCGCAGCGCTGCAGCGCAATCTCGATCATGCAGGAGCCGGATTCGTCGGTGCCATAGAGTGTGTACATGGGCGTTCCTCCTAAGCTTCAGGTGTAACGGGGATTGTGGCCGATTGCCTAGAACAGGCCCATCTGCCCGCCCACCAGGGTGGCGAAATCATCGTTCACGAACGGCAGGATGGCGTCAGCCACGGGCTGCAATTGGCGCGTCACATAATGATCGTAGTCGATAGGCGCTTGCTGCACTTCCAGCGGCTGCGGGCCATTGACGCTGATCACATAGCGGATCCAGCCGCCGCGCTGGTACTGGCGCGGGCGTCCGAGGCGGTCGTTGTATTCGTCGGCCAGGCGTGCGGCGCGCACATGGGGCGGGACGTTGCGTTCGTAGTCATGCAAGGGTCGGCGCAGGCGCTTGCGGTAGATCAACAGCTCGTCGAGTTCGCCGCTCAAGGTACGGCGCACATAGTCGCGTACATAATCCTGATGGGGCTGGCGATGGAAGATGCGCCGGTAGAGCTCCTGTTGGAATTGCCGGGCCAAAGGCGACCAGTCACTGCGCACAGTTTCCAGGCCCTTGTAGACCATTTCTTCGCTACCATCGGCGCGCACCACCAGGCCGGCGTAGCGCTTCTTGCTGCCCTCCTCCGCGCCGCGAATGGTCGGCATCAGGAAGCGGCTGAAATGGGTTTCGTATTGCAGCTCCAGGGCGCTTTGCAAACCGTATTCCGTATGCAGATGGCTGCGCCACCAGTCGTTGACGTGCTGCACCAGCGCCTGGCCGATGCGGCTGGCGTCCTCAAGAGAGTGGGCGCCGCCGAGCCAGACGAAGGTGGAGTCGGTGTCGCCGTAGATCACTTCATAACCCTGGGCCTCCACCAGCTCGCGGGTCTGGCGCATGATCTGGTGCCCGCGCATTGTGATCGAGGACGCCAGCCGGGTATCGAAGAACCGGCAACCGCTGGAACCGAGCACGCCGTAGAAGGCATTCATGATGATCTTCAGGGCTTGGGACAGCGGTGCATTGTGTTCGCGCTTGGCCACTTCGCGGCCTTCGGATACCCGCGTGACGATAGACGGCAGGCAATGCCGGGTGCGGGAGAAACGCGCACCGCGAAAGCCTTCCACCGAGTCGCTGTCGTCGGGGTGCTTGAGGCCTTCGATCAAGCCCACCGGGTCGATCAGAAAACTGCGGATGATCGACGGGTACAGGCTCTTGTAGTCCAGCACCAGCACCGACTCATACAGGCCTGGGCGCGAGTCCATGACAAACCCGCCGGGGCTGGCCTGGGGCGGCTTGTCGCCGAGGTTCGGCGCGACAAAGCCCTGGCGGTGCATCAACGGCATGTAGAGATGGGTGAACGCCGCGACGGAACCGCCATTGCGGTCGGCAGGCAGCCCGGTGACGCTGGCGCGTTCCAGCAGGAACTTGAGCAGTTCGGTCTTCTCGAAAATCCGCGTGACCAACTCGCAGTCCTTGAGGTTGTAGCGCGCCAGGGCGGGCTTGTCCTCGGCGAACATGCGGTTGATTTCGTCCATGCGCTGGTACGGCGTGGAGATGTCCTTGCCTTCACCCAGCAGGGTTTGCGCGACATTTTCCAGGCTGAACGACTCGAAACTCCACGTCGCTGAACGCAGGGCTTCGATGCCGTCGATGATCAACCGGCCGGCTGCCGCAGCGAAGTAATGATTGCGGCTGCCATGTTCGCGCCAGACCATGGCTTCACCGCCACGACCCAGCAGCAATGGCATGTTCAGACGTTGGGCATGTTCGTGGAGTACGCGCAGGTCGAACTGCACCACATTCCAACCGATGATCGCATCCGGATCGTGGGTCGCCAGCCATTGGTTGAGGCGTTCGAGCAGTTGGGCGCGGGTGTCGCAATAGTCGAGCTTGAAATCCACCGCGCAGGCTTTGTTGGGCGGACCGAGCATGTACACCTGGCGCTCGCCACACCCTTCGAGCGCGATGGAATACAGGTCACCCTGGGCGGTGGTTTCAATATCGAGGGATACCAGTTTCAGGGTCGGTCGGTAATCGGCAGCGGGCTTCATCTGCGCATCGAGCAACGTGCCGCTGGCATCCGGCGTGCCGCCGAACCACACAGGCGCGGTGATGAACCGTTCCATCATGTAGCGCTCGGGTGGGCGCACATCGCCTTCGTAGACATCCACCCCGGCAGCGCGCAGGCGCTTTTCGATATCCATTATCTGGCGGTGCTGCCGGGCGTAGAGGCCCAGGACCGGACGATGATGGAAATCGCACAACTGCAACTCACGCAATTCGATATCGCGCTCGCCTTTGAGCAGCCAGTCCAGCGGCTTGCGATAGGCCTCGGGAATGAATACCACCGAGGTTTGCACGGGTAGGCGAATACACCGTGGCCCTTGGTCGGTCGCCAACCAGAAGCTGACCTCCGTACCCGCCGGGGTGTCGCGCCAATGCCGGGTCAGGACAAACCCCTGCTGTAAATCCACCGTACCGCACCTCAGGAATCGCTTTCAGGGCGTGATTCTACTCGGCATCCGAGCAAACGCGGCAGGTTAACTGTGATCTCACAAATTTGTTGC
This sequence comes from Pseudomonas sp. R4-35-07, assembly GCF_003852235.1. NCBI lineage: Bacteria > Pseudomonadati > Pseudomonadota > Gammaproteobacteria > Pseudomonadales > Pseudomonadaceae > Pseudomonas > Pseudomonas sp. R4-35-07. The sequence goes on along the minus strand of NZ_CP027732.1, from coordinate 2,006,916 downwards.
GCTACATTAATAACAATCACTATCATTTGCACCGGAGTCGTATCCGCGCAAGGAGGAAGCGCATCGTTGTTGCCCCCCCTTGCTCATAGTTGACGGTTCGCCGTCAGGATCGATCATGCCCCTCTGTGCCCGACTTGCTGCGCCCTTTCGCCCCACCCTGCTCGCCCTTTGCTGCTCGCTGAGCGTTGCTGCGCATGCAGATACGGGTAACACGCTGGAACTGGATGCGACGCGCATCGATGCCCAAGCCCCGGCGCCCGACGCGTTGCCTGCGGTGTATGCCGGCGGACAAGTGGCGCGCGGTGGCCAACTGGGTGTACTGGGTAACCAGGACATCATGGACGTGCCATTCAGCATGTCCTCCTACACCGAGCAATTGATTCGCGACCAGCAGGCGGAAACCCTCGCCGACGTGCTGCTCAATGACTCGTCCGTGCGCCAGGCCTCGGGGTTTGCCAACCAGGCCCAGACGTTCATGATCCGAGGCTTACCGTTGAATGGCGACGACATTTCCTACAACGGTTTGTACGGCATCCTGCCACGGCAGATCATGTCTACTGACGCGCTGGAACGCGTGGAAGTGTTCAAGGGGCCCAACGCGTTCATCAACGGCGTAACGCCAGGCGGTTCGGGGATCGGCGGCGGTGTGAACCTGCAACCCAAGCGCGCCGGTGAGGTGCCGCTGCGGCGGTTCAGCACGGACATCAGCAGCGATGGCCGGGTGGGCGAGCATCTGGACATCGGCCAGCGGTTTGGTGAAGACGAGCGGTTTGGCGCTCGGGTCAACCTGTCCCAGCGCGAAGGCGATACCGGCATCGACGACGAAAACCAGCGTTCAAAACTGTTCGCGGTCGGCCTGGATTACCGTGGTGAGGCGTTGCGCCTGTCGGGGGATTTTGTGTATCAAAAGCAGCGCATCAATGGCGGACGAAACTCGGTGTTCCTGGGTACCGCGACCCAGGTTCCGGATGCACCTTCGGCGGATACCAACTATGCACCCAGCTGGAGCAGCACCAACCTTGAGGACACCTTGGGCATGCTGCGCGCCGAGTACGACCTGAATGAAAACTGGACGGCTTACGCCGCAGGCGGCATCAAACACAGCCGAGAAATGGGCCGATATTCTTCGATTACCCTGACCGATAACCTGGGCAATGCCACCTCCAGCCGCTCGACCATCGCGCACGAGGAAGACAACACCAGTCTGATGGCCGGCTTGAACGGCAAATTCCAGACCGGCCCGGTGAGCCATCGACTCAACATCGGCCTCGCCGGCATTTGGACCCAGGCGCGCAACGCTTATGTGTTCAACGGCTCACCCAGCACGACTAACATTTACAACCCGGTGACCGGCGCACCGCCTACGCTAAACACGCCGCGCAACACCCCTGGCACCGACTTCAGCGACCCGACCGTTACCGACAAGACCTTCGTGCGCAGCGCCGCAGTATCCGACACGTTTGGCTTGTTCGATGACCGTTTGTTGGTAACGCTGGGCGCGCGTCGTCAGCAAATGGTAGTGCAGGGTTACAACTACATGAGCGGTACGCGCACGGCCAACTATGACGAATCGATCACCACGCCGGTCTACGGCATCGTGTTCAAGCCGTGGGAGCATGTGTCTCTGTACGCCAACCGCATCGAGGGCCTGGCCCAGGGCCCGACCTCGCCGCTCAAATCCGGCGACCGGACGATCATCGGCGGCGGGCAGGCCTATGCCCCCGCGCGCTCCAAGCAGATCGAAGCGGGTGTCAAAGTCGACATGGGTAGCTATGGCGCAACCCTCGGTGTGTACCGGATCGAGCAGCCTGGCGCGGGTTACGCCGAAGTGATCGATGCAACCACGGCGCGCTATGTGCGTGAAGGCCAGCAGATCAACAAGGGCGTTGAGCTGAACATGTTCGGCGAACCGATGAGCGGCCTGCGCCTGTTGGGTGGGGTGACCCTGATGAAGACGGAACTCAAGGGCACCCTCAACGGTGCCAACGACGGCAACCGCGCCATTGGTGTGCCTTCATTCCAGCTCAACGCCGGCGTGGATTGGGACGTGCCCGGCCTGCAAGGCATGAGCCTCAATGGTCGCATGCTGCGCACCGGCGGCCAATATGCCGACGCGGCGAACAACCTGAGCCTGCCGGCCTGGAACCGCTTCGACGTGGGCGCGCGCTACACCTTTGCGCTGGACCAACGTGAAGTCACACTCGGCGCTACGCTGGAGAACGTTGCCAACGAAAAGTACTGGGAATCGGCCCAGGGCGGTTTCCTCAGCCAGGGTGATCCGCGGGTGGCGAAGCTGTCGGCGACGATCGATTTTTAACGTCACGGTGACTGACGCTGGGCATCCGCCATGATGCCCAGCGTCAGGCTCGCTGGGCCTTATCCAGATAGTTTTCGATATTGCCCATTTGCTCGTCCCAGCCACGGGAGTTCATCTTGAACGCTTTCAGGCGCCTGGTCTGGGGCACCTTGTCAAAACCGGACTCGACCACCCGCAACAGAATGCCCGGCGCGCGGTCCTCGATGGTGAACTCCACCAGCGTCGGGGTTTCCTGGTCATAGTCGACGTCTTTCTCTACCGCGAAGGGATGCCACCAGAAAGAAAACAGGGTTTGCGGCAAAATACGTTCGATCCTGGCCTTCCACACCACATGTTCGTAGCCTGGGTAGGTGATCGGCGCTTCGATGGTTTCTCCGGCAACAAAGGTTTTTTCCTTGAGGGCAATACCGAACCACTCGCCAAATTGCTCGGCATTCGTGAGCGCTTCCCAGACGTGTTTACGCGATGCGTTGAGCAGGACTTTCCGTTCGATGCGATCTAATACGTGCATAAGTCACCTCCTCCATTGAACACTAGGCGACATCGACCAATGCGCAACCTTTGGTTATGCGCAATGATGATGACCCCATCCTTGACCTGGCCATAAGTTATGACTGAACCGTTGAATGGAAGTTGCTTGTGTAAAGGTGTGTGCTATCGGGTGGAGCGTTTGGACATGCCCATCAGTCACTGCCATTGCGCCAGCTGTCGCAAGGCGCATGCGGCAGCGTTTGTCGCCACGGCCGGGGTGATGCGCGAGCACTTTCGCTGGACGCACGGTGAAGAATTGCTGTCGTCGTTTGAGTCATCGCCAGGCAAACGGCGCCATTTCTGTTCGCGCTGTGGCTCGCATTTGATCGCCGAGCGCGCGCACCAGCCCCACGTCATCGTGCGGGTGGCGACGCTGGACGATGATCCGGGCGCCAGGCCCACCGCGCATATCTGGACAGCCCATGATGTGCCCTGGCTCGCTTATGACGACATAGAGCGCTGGGGCGAATGGCAGGTGTGACTTAAACGTGCGGATCGCCGGGCGCTTTGGCCGGCGTCGCATATTGGGGCTTCAGGTGCCCCTCCTGGTCGAGCAGCCAGGCGTCCATGATCTGTCGCACCACCGGGCCGGCTACACGGCCACCGGCCTCACCGTTTTCAATCATCACTGAAATCACGATCTTGGGGTGTTCGGCTGGCGCAAAGCCAACAAACAAGGCGTTGTCGCGGTGACGCTCGAGGGTCTTATTGCGGTTGTAACGCTCACCCTGCTTGATCGCCACCACCTGGGCGGTACCGCTCTTGCCGGCGATGCGATATTGGGCACCCTGCGCTGCGGCCCGAGCGATACCGCGCGGGTCGTGCATTACCAATTGCATGCCGTGGTTGACCTGTTCCCAATCACGCGGATCCTTGAGCACTACGTTGGGCATCGGATTCTCATCCACCGGAGGCACGCCGTTGATGGTCTTGGCCAGGTGCGGGCGGTTCCATACACCCTTATTGGCGATCAGCGCAGTGGCTTGGGCCAGTTGCAGCGGCGTGACTTGCATATAACCCTGGCCGATACCCAGGATCACGGTTTCGCCCGGGAACCAGGGTTGGCGACGTGTCGCGCGTTTCCAGGCCTGGGAAGGCATCAGGCCGGCGGATTCTTCGAACATGTCCAGGGACACCTTCTGACCCAGGCCGAATTCGGCCAGGTAATCATGCAGCCGATCGATGCCGAGCTTGTGGGCCAGGTCATAGAAGTAGGTGTCATTGGAACGCATGATGGCGGCGTCCATGTCTACCCAGCCGTCGCCACTGTGGTTCCAGTTGCGGTATTTGTGATCGAAGTCCGGCAACTGGTAGTAACCGGGATCAAACACGCGGGTTTGCGGGGTGACAACGCCGCTGTCGAGCCCTGCGATGGCCACTTCAGGCTTGATGGTTGAACCGGGCGCATACAGCCCGCGCAGCACGCGGTTGAACAGCGGGCGATCGATGGAATCATGCAGCGCGGCATATTCCTTGAAGCTGATACCGGTGACGAACAGGTTCGGGTCGAAACTCGGCTTGCTGACCATGGCCAGCACTTCACCGGTTTGCGGGTCCAGGGCAACCACCGAGCCACGGCGGTCACCCAGGGCTTCTTCGGCGGCTTCCTGAAGCTTGACGTCGAGGCTCAGGACAATGTTTTTGCCGGGGATAGGGTCCGTGTGCTTGAGCACGCGCAATACCCGCCCTTGGGCGTTGGTTTCGACTTCTTCATAACCCACGTGGCCATGCAGTTCAGACTCGTAGAAGCGTTCGATACCGGTTTTGCCAATAGACTGGGTGCCGCGGTATTCCACCGAATCGAGGGCCTTGGATTCTTTCTCGTTGATTCGTCCGACATAGCCGATGGAGTGAGCGAAGTGCGCACCCAGCGGGTAGTGGCGGACGAACTGAGGTTCAACGTCTACACCCGGTAGACGGAACTCGTTGACGGCCAGAACGGCAATTTGCTCTTCGGTCAGCTCGTAAAACAGCGTGACAGGAACGAACGGATGGCGGGCCTGCTTGAGCGCTTTGTCGAACACGGCACGATCTTCGGCGGGCAGGTGCAACAGACTGACGATCGCGTCCAACTCTCCCTTGAGGTCGGTGGTGCGTTCGCGAGTAATGGTCAGGTTGTAGCTGGGTCGGTTGTCAGCCAGGACCACACCGTTGCGATCATAGATCAAGCCGCGCGTAGGGGTGATGGGCAGCACGTGAACGCGATTGTTTTCGGAAATGGTGGCGTGATAGTCGTATTGCACGACCTGCAGGAAGTACATGCGCCCTACCAGGGCGCAGGTGATGCCGATCACCAGGAGGGCACAGGCGAGCAAACGTTTGTTGACCAGACGGTGTTCTTTTTCGTGGTCCTTGATGGGTATCGGTTCAGGCATTTCTACAGCATCTCGTTGAAAAAGGTCGACGCCGCGTCCTGCGGATAAGGGTCAATCCTTGTGAAAATGTGCTGCACCATACCAAAAATGCAGAAACACTTTGCATCGATTTCCCTTAACGGCGGGTTATTTCATCATTGAGAAAGTGAGGCAAGGGCGGCGAACGCGCTGTGATGGTGTGCATTGGGAGCGCCGTCGTCTTTTCGACCGCGCAAAACAAAACCCCATCTGCTTTCGCAAATGGGGTTTCGGAATTTAATCTTGACGATGACCTACTCTCACATGGGGAAACCCCACACTACCATCGGCGATGCATCGTTTCACTACTGAGTTCGGGATGGGATCAGGTGGTTCCAATGCTCTATGGTCGTCAAGAAATTCGGGTACTGAGTCGTGGCCAGATGGCCTCGCTTCAGCAAATTGGGTATGCGATAGAAGTCGGTGTTTTGTGAGCCTCGAACTTTCGGTTCATTGCGTCTTCACACACCGCAATCTGGTTGCTCTGGATTAAAGAGCCGACGCAAATTGCTTGGGTGTTATATGGTCAAGCCTCACGGGCAATTAGTATTGGTTAGCTCAACGCCTCACAGCGCTTACACACCCAACCTATCAACGTCGTAGTCTTCGACGGCCCTTCAGGGGACTCAAGGTCCCAGTGAGATCTCATCTTGAGGCTAGTTTCCCGCTTAGATGCTTTCAGCGGTTATCTATTCCGAACATAGCTACCCGGCAATGCCACTGGCGTGACAACCGGAACACCAGAGGTTCGTCCACTCCGGTCCTCTCGTACTAGGAGCAGCCCCTCTCAAATCTCAAACGTCCACGGCAGATAGGGACCGAACTGTCTCACGACGTTCTAAACCCAGCTCGCGTACCACTTTAAATGGCGAACAGCCATACCCTTGGGACCGGCTTCAGCCCCAGGATGTGATGAGCCGACATCGAGGTGCCAAACACCGCCGTCGATATGAACTCTTGGGCGGTATCAGCCTGTTATCCCCGGAGTACCTTTTATCCGTTGAGCGATGGCCCTTCCATACAGAACCACCGGATCACTAAGACCTACTTTCGTACCTGCTCGACGTGTCTGTCTCGCAGTCAAGCGCGCTTTTGCCTTTATACTCTACGACCGATTTCCGACCGGTCTGAGCGCACCTTCGTACTCCTCCGTTACTCTTTAGGAGGAGACCGCCCCAGTCAAACTACCCACCATACACTGTCCTCGATCCGGATAACGGACCTGAGTTAGAACCTCAAAGTTGCCAGGGTGGTATTTCAAGGTTGGCTCCACGCGAACTGGCGTCCACGCTTCAAAGCCTCCCACCTATCCTACACAAGCAAATTCAAAGTCCAGTGCAAAGCTATAGTAAAGGTTCACGGGGTCTTTCCGTCTAGCCGCGGATACACTGCATCTTCACAGCGATTTCAATTTCACTGAGTCTCGGGTGGAGACAGCGCCGCCATCGTTACGCCATTCGTGCAGGTCGGAACTTACCCGACAAGGAATTTCGCTACCTTAGGACCGTTATAGTTACGGCCGCCGTTTACCGGGGCTTCGATCAAGAGCTTCGCGTTAGCTAACCCCATCAATTAACCTTCCGGCACCGGGCAGGCGTCACACCCTATACGTCCACTTTCGTGTTTGCAGAGTGCTGTGTTTTTAATAAACAGTCGCAGCGGCCTGGTATCTTCGACCGGCATGAGCTTACGGAGCAAGTCCTTCACCCTCACCGGCGCACCTTCTCCCGAAGTTACGGTGCCATTTTGCCTAGTTCCTTCACCCGAGTTCTCTCAAGCGCCTTGGTATTCTCTACCCAACCACCTGTGTCGGTTTGGGGTACGGTTCCTGGTTACCTGAAGCTTAGAAGCTTTTCTTGGAAGCATGGCATCAACCACTTCGTCGTCTAAAAGACAACTCGTCATCAGCTCTCGGCCTTAGAATCCCGGATTTACCTAAGATTCCAGCCTACCACCTTAAACTTGGACAACCAACGCCAAGCTGGCCTAGCCTTCTCCGTCCCTCCATCGCAATAACCAGAAGTACAGGAATATTAACCTGTTTTCCATCGACTACGCTTTTCAGCCTCGCCTTAGGGACCGACTAACCCTGCGTCGATTAACGTTGCGCAGGAAACCTTGGTCTTTCGGCGTGGGTGTTTTTCACACCCATTGTCGTTACTCATGTCAGCATTCGCACTTCTGATACCTCCAGCAAGCTTCTCAACTCACCTTCACAGGCTTACAGAACGCTCCTCTACCGCATCACTTACGTGATACCCGTAGCTTCGGTGTATGGTTTGAGCCCCGTTACATCTTCCGCGCAGGCCGACTCGACTAGTGAGCTATTACGCTTTCTTTAAAGGGTGGCTGCTTCTAAGCCAACCTCCTAGCTGTCTAAGCCTTCCCACATCGTTTCCCACTTAACCATAACTTTGGGACCTTAGCTGACGGTCTGGGTTGTTTCCCTTTTCACGACGGACGTTAGCACCCGCCGTGTGTCTCCCATGCTCGGCACTTGTAGGTATTCGGAGTTTGCATCGGTTTGGTAAGTCGGGATGACCCCCTAGCCGAAACAGTGCTCTACCCCCTACAGTGATACATGAGGCGCTACCTAAATAGCTTTCGAGGAGAACCAGCTATCTCCGAGCTTGATTAGCCTTTCACTCCGATCCACAGGTCATCCGCTAACTTTTCAACGGTAGTCGGTTCGGTCCTCCAGTTAGTGTTACCCAACCTTCAACCTGCCCATGGATAGATCGCCCGGTTTCGGGTCTATTCCCAGCGACTAGACGCCCTATTAAGACTCGCTTTCGCTACGCCTCCCCTATTCGGTTAAGCTCGCCACTGAAAATAAGTCGCTGACCCATTATACAAAAGGTACGCAGTCACCTAACAAGTAGGCTCCCACTGCTTGTACGCATACGGTTTCAGGATCTATTTCACTCCCCTCTCCGGGGTTCTTTTCGCCTTTCCCTCACGGTACTAGTTCACTATCGGTCAGTCAGTAGTATTTAGCCTTGGAGGATGGTCCCCCCATATTCAGACAAAGTTTCTCGTGCTCCGTCCTACTCGATTTCATGACTAAGAGATTTTCGCGTACAGGGCTATCACCCACTATGGCCGCACTTTCCAGAGCGTTCCGCTAATCTCAAAGCCACTTAAGGGCTAGTCCCCGTTCGCTCGCCACTACTAAGGGAATCTCGGTTGATTTCTTTTCCTCAGGGTACTTAGATGTTTCAGTTCCCCTGGTTCGCTCCATACACCTATGTATTCAGTGTAAGGTAACCATCTTATGATGGCTGGGTTCCCCCATTCAGACATCTCCGGATCAAAGTCTGTTTGCCGACTCCCCGAAGCTTTTCGCAGGCTACCACGTCTTTCATCGCCTCTGACTGCCAAGGCATCCACCGTATGCGCTTCTTCACTTGACCATATAACCCCAAGCAATCTGGTTATACTGTGAAGACAACATTCGCCGAAAATTCGATCATACTCAATTAAGAGCGACTCACAAATTTTACCTTAGCCTGAGCCGTTACCAGTGAAAGTAACGTTCAGTCTATCTTTCTATCACATACCCAAATTTTTAAAGAACGATCTAATCAAAGACTAGAAATCAATATTCACAGCGGAATACTCATTTCTAAACTCTAACAGCAGAAACAGTTAATGGTGGAGCCAAACGGGATCGAACCGTTGACCTCCTGCGTGCAAGGCAGGCGCTCTCCCAGCTGAGCTATGGCCCCATAACAAAATTGGTGGGTCTGGGCAGATTCGAACTGCCGACCTCACCCTTATCAGGGGTGCGCTCTAACCAACTGAGCTACAGACCCAATTTCGAGCGCAACTGATTAGCTAAGAGCTATCAGCTTGGAGCTTAAAGCTGCTTCTATCGTCTTCTTCAATGAATCAAGCAATTCGTGTGGGAACTTATGGAGCAGCTGATGTCGTCGATTAAGGAGGTGATCCAGCCGCAGGTTCCCCTACGGCTACCTTGTTACGACTTCACCCCAGTCATGAATCACACCGTGGTAACCGTCCTCCCGAAGGTTAGACTAGCTACTTCTGGTGCAACCCACTCCCATGGTGTGACGGGCGGTGTGTACAAGGCCCGGGAACGTATTCACCGCGACATTCTGATTCGCGATTACTAGCGATTCCGACTTCACGCAGTCGAGTTGCAGACTGCGATCCGGACTACGATCGGTTTTCTGGGATTAGCTCCACCTCGCGGCTTGGCAACCCTCTGTACCGACCATTGTAGCACGTGTGTAGCCCAGGCCGTAAGGGCCATGATGACTTGACGTCATCCCCACCTTCCTCCGGTTTGTCACCGGCAGTCTCCTTAGAGTGCCCACCATAACGTGCTGGTAACTAAGGACAAGGGTTGCGCTCGTTACGGGACTTAACCCAACATCTCACGACACGAGCTGACGACAGCCATGCAGCACCTGTCTCAATGTTCCCGAAGGCACCAATCTATCTCTAGAAAGTTCATTGGATGTCAAGGCCTGGTAAGGTTCTTCGCGTTGCTTCGAATTAAACCACATGCTCCACCGCTTGTGCGGGCCCCCGTCAATTCATTTGAGTTTTAACCTTGCGGCCGTACTCCCCAGGCGGTCAACTTAATGCGTTAGCTGCGCCACTAAGAGCTCAAGGCTCCCAACGGCTAGTTGACATCGTTTACGGCGTGGACTACCAGGGTATCTAATCCTGTTTGCTCCCCACGCTTTCGCACCTCAGTGTCAGTGTTGGTCCAGGTGGTCGCCTTCGCCACTGGTGTTCCTTCCTATATCTACGCATTTCACCGCTACACAGGAAATTCCACCACCCTCTACCACACTCTAGTCAGTCAGTTTTGAATGCAGTTCCCAGGTTGAGCCCGGGGATTTCACATCCAACTTAACAAACCACCTACGCGCGCTTTACGCCCAGTAATTCCGATTAACGCTTGCACCCTCTGTATTACCGCGGCTGCTGGCACAGAGTTAGCCGGTGCTTATTCTGTCGGTAACGTCAAAACAATCACGTATTAGGTAACTGCCCTTCCTCCCAACTTAAAGTGCTTTACAATCCGAAGACCTTCTTCACACACGCGGCATGGCTGGATCAGGCTTTCGCCCATTGTCCAATATTCCCCACTGCTGCCTCCCGTAGGAGTCTGGACCGTGTCTCAGTTCCAGTGTGACTGATCATCCTCTCAGACCAGTTACGGATCGTCGCCTTGGTGAGCCATTACCTCACCAACTAGCTAATCCGACCTAGGCTCATCTGATAGCGCAAGGCCCGAAGGTCCCCTGCTTTCTCCCGTAGGACGTATGCGGTATTAGCGTCCGTTTCCGAACGTTATCCCCCACTACCAGGCAGATTCCTAGGCATTACTCACCCGTCCGCCGCTCTCAAGAGAAGCAAGCTTCTCTCTACCGCTCGACTTGCATGTGTTAGGCCTGCCGCCAGCGTTCAATCTGAGCCATGATCAAACTCTTCAGTTCAAACATCTTTGGGTTTTTAAGAAACCCTAAACTTGGCTCAGCAATCGTTGGTTACATCTTTGATTTCTCGCGGAGTAACTTGTGATGCTGATAATCTTGTTGACTATCAGCCTGACTCCACAAGCACCCACACGAATTGCTTGATTCAGTTGTTAAAGAGCGGTTGGTTAAGAGCTATTCGTCTCAACCGAGGCGCGCATTCTACAGCAGCCTCATTTGCTGTCAAGCGGTTATTTTCAGAAGTTTTCGAAGATTTCTTCAACAACTTCAACCACTTGCGCTTGCGATCTCTCGTAAGCGGGAGGCGAATTCTACAGCGTTACTCGCTGCTGTCAACACCTCTTTTTCAACTTCCTTTTGGCTTCGATGAACTGAAGCAACTTACCGTCGAAACCTACTTAACTCATTGTTTACCAAGAAGTTTTCCGTTTCGACTGCGCCGGAAGTGGGGCGAATTATAGGCGCACAAAATCTGCCGTCAACGTTTAATTTGAATTTCCTATCAAACAGCCCGAAACTCTTTAAATCCTCTGCACTTGAGCAGTATATTGCGCATTACGTGCCCGTTAAGCGCATCAGCGCTCTGCCCTTTATATGAAAGACTTCGGACGAAAACCTTCAATGACCACCCCACCCCGCAGCCTGGCCTCCATACTGTTCCCTGTTGGCCTGCTGTTAATAGCGATGGCATCCATCCAGTCCGGCGCCTCGCTGGCCAAAAGCATGTTCCCTGTCATCGGCGCGCAAGGTACCACCACCCTGCGCTTGATTTTCGCCAGCGTGATCATGCTGCTTCTATTACGCCCATGGCGCGCCAAGCTGACGGCCAAGTCCTTGCGCACTGTAGTTGTCTACGGCATGGCGCTGGGCGGCATGAATTTTCTCTTCTATATGTCGTTGCGCACCGTGCCCCTGGGTATTGCGGTAGCGCTGGAATTCACCGGCCCGCTCGCCGTCGCCCTGTATGCATCGCGCCGGGCAGTGGACTTCTTGTGGATCGCGCTCGCAGTCGTCGGTTTACTCCTGCTGATACCGACGGGCGAAACCAGCAGTGGCATCGACGCGATCGGTGCCGCCTATGCTCTCGGCGCTGGTGTCTGCTGGGCGCTTTATATTCTGTTCGGCCAAAAGGCTGGTAACGATAACGGTGTGCAGACCGCCGCGCTCGGCGTCATGATTGCCGCTTTGTTCGTCGCGCCAATCGGCATCGTGCACGCAGGGACCGCGCTGCTGACTCCCGGCTTGATCCCCATCGCCATCGGTGTCGCCATTTTATCGACAGCGCTGCCCTACACACTGGAAATGGTTGCGCTCACCCGCCTGCCCGCGCGTACGTTCGGCACCCTGATGAGTATCGAGCCGGCGTTCGGCGCCCTCTCCGGGCTGTTCTTCCTGCATGAACACCTGACGCTCGCGCAATGGCTGGCGATCACCTGCATCATTCTGGCCTCCGTTGGGGCCACACTGACAATGCGCAACGAATCCAAACCGCTGGTGCCCGCCGACTGAGCTCTTTAAAAAGGCAGCGCTGGTATTTACTGCTCATTTAGGCCATGTTTAGGCCGTAAACGAAGGTCTTTCATGGAGAAACTCGACACGGACAGCATGAACGCTACGCTCGAGAGCGAGTAAAGGCCGGCTTCGTTTCTTTTGCGAAGCGGCTATTTAAGGATGGGAATGAAACGAATTTTGATACTGTTGCTGGTCGTAGGCATTGCCGGCTGTGCCGCGACCACGAAAACAGAAGTGAAGCGAGGCAAGAAAGGGCTGCATATCAACTGCTCGGGCCTGTCCTCCTCCTGGGATAAGTGCTACACCAGTGCGGCCGATTCCTGCGGCACCAAGGGCTATCGGGTTATCGCAAAATCCGGCGATAACGCCGAAGAACCCGGCGATTACCCCTTCGGCCTCAACCCTGCCGGCTACACCAGTCGCAGTATGATCGTCATTTGTAAGTAGCCGCCTGAGTGCTGCCCTGATCGGTCGCGATCAAGGCAGCACAGCGCGAAGCCCTCAGTCAGCCCGCGATCAAATCGCCGCTGTGCGCACCTGTAACCACGTGAGCGCCTCGCCACTGAGTAGCGGGCTCAGGCGTTCACGCACCTGGGCGTGATAAGCGTTGAACCACTCGCGCTCATCCGCCGTGAGCAAGGAAGGCTCCAGGCAACGGGTGTCGATCGGGCACAAGGTCAGGGTTTCGAATCTGAGGAAATCACCAAATTCGGTGGTCCCCGCTTCACGGTTCAACACCAGGTTTTCGATGCGCACGCCCCAACGTCCAGGGCGGTAGGTGCCCGGCTCAATCGACGTGATCATGCCCGGCTGCATCGCCGTTTGCGGTGCAGCTGCAGCCTGGTAGGCGATCACCTGCGGGCCTTCGTGCACGTTGAGGAAATACCCTACACCGTGACCTGTACCGTGGCCGTAATCCACGCCCTCGGCCCAGATCGGCGCACGCGCGATGGCGTCCAGCAACGGCGACAGGATGCCTTTGGGGAATTGAGCGCGGGACAAGGCAATCACGCCCTTGAGCACCCGCGTGCAATCACGTTTCTGCTCTGCGCTCGGCGTACCGATGGGCACCATCCGCGTGATATCCGTGGTACCGCCCAGGTACTGGCCACCGGAGTCGATCAGCAATAAGCCATCGCCTTCGATCACGGCATGCTCTTCTGGCGTGGCGTGGTAATGCGGCATCGCGCCATTGGCATTGAAGGCAGCAATGGTATTGAAACTCAGCGACACATACCCCGGACGGCGGGCACGCGCTGCCGTCAGATGCTCATCGATAGTCAGTTCAGTGATGCGTTCACGTCCCAAGGCCGACTCCAGCCAGGCGAAAAATTCGCACAAGGCGGCGCCATCCTGTTCCATGGCCTGCCGGATATGTTCGGCATCGGCCAGGCTTTTGCGCGACTTGGCCAGTGTGGTGGGGTTCAAGCCTTCTACCAGCATCACGCCGGCGTCGAGATGTTCCAGTAAACCGGCCGTCACGCGCGCCGGATCAATCTGCAGGCTTGCTCCGGACGGTACGGCTCGCAGCGCATCAGCCACATCACTGTAGTCGCGCACGCTCACGCCATCGCGCTCAAGCGCAGCGCGCAACTCGGCATCGACCTTGCTCAGCGCCACGAACAAGGTGGCCTGCTGTTGATTGATCAGGGCAAAGGATACGAACACTGGGTTGAACGATACATCGCCACCGCGCAGGTTGAACAACCAGGCGATGTCATCCAGGGTCGCAATGAAATGCCAGTCAGCGCCTTTGTCTTTGAGGCTGGCGCGCAGGGCCGCGAGTTTTTCGCTGCGGCTGAGGGTCGCCTGCGGCGGCAGGTGCTGATAGATCGGCTGGTTCGGCAGCGCCGGGCGGTCATGCCAGACAGCATTGAGCAGATCGATGTCCGTGCGCAAGCGCGCGCCACGCTGCGCCAGCTTGTCACCCAGAGTGCGCGCCGAGGCCACGGCCATTACCGCGCCATCCACCGCCACAACGCCACCTTCCGGGGTTTGTTCAGCCAGCCATTCAAGCGGTCCGGGCTGGCCCGGTTGCAGTTTCACCAGTTCGATACCGCTGCCCTTGAGCTCCTTGGTCGCCTGTTCCCAGTAGCGGCTGTCGGCCCACACCCCGGCAAACTCCGCAGTGACGATCAGCGTCCCCACCGAACCATGGAACCCGGACAACCATTGACGCCCCTGCCAGTATCCGGGCAGGTACTCGGACAAATGCGGGTCCGCAGACGGTACCAGCAGGGCATGAATCCCCTCTCGGCTCATCAGCTCACGGGTTTGCGCCAGGCGCTGGGGAACCGTTCCATGGGTCAAAGGCTGCGTAGTCATTGTGTCTCCTGCTAACCGCTAATAATTGTTATGCACTGCGAATGAAGTTTCAGACGGCCCAGAACGCCGGTGCGCTGGCCAGTGCCGACTTGATCAGTTGTACCGCTTCGTCGATATCCCGCTCGGTGGTAAACCGGCCCAGGCTCAGGCGAATGGTACGGCCGGCGCTGCGGGCGTCATGCCCGAGGGCCAGAAGCACATGGGACGGCGCGTTGCTGGCCGAATTGCACGCTGAAGTCGCCGAGAAGGCAATCCCTGCACTCAACGCAGCCGCGTTGAACTCGCCTTCATTGAACGTAAGGCTAAGGGTATGGGGGATTCGCTGTGTGGGGCTGCCGTTGAGGCGCAGACCCGCGATCGACGCCAATTGATCCAGCAGACGCTGACGCAAGGCTACGATCTGTGCCTTCTCCTCGGCGAAAGACGCTGCTGCCAGGGCGAACGCCGTGCCCATGCCCGCAATCTGGTGAGTGGCCAGGGTACCCGAACGCAAGCCGCCCTCATGCCCGCCACCATGAATCTGCGCCAACACCTTCTGCTGCGCACGCGGTCCTACATACAACGCGCCGATGCCCTTCGGACCGTAAAGCTTGTGGGCGGAAAACGACATCAAATCCACCGGCCACTGCGCCAGGTCGATGGCCACCTTGCCCGCCCCTTGCGCCGCGTCCACGTGAAACAACGCCCCGTGCTCGCGCACCCGTGCGCCGATAGCCGGGATGTCGTTCAACGTGCCCAGCTCGTTATTGACCAGCATCAGCGAGACCAGAAAGGTGTCTTCACGCAGTGCTTCACTGACCGCCTCGACACTGATCAAGCCATCGGCATCAGGCACCAGATACGTCACCGCCACCCCGGCTTCCTGCAATTGGCGCGCGGTGTCGAGTGTGGCCTTGTGCTCGATCTGGCTGGTGATGATATGCCCGCCCGCCACGCCACGCGCCTGGGCCACGCCCTTGAGTGCAAGGTTGTTGGACTCGGTGGCGCCGGAGGTCCAGACGATCTGCTCGGGCTGGGCGCCAACCAGTTCGGCCACCTGGCGACGCGCCTGCTCGACCGTTTGCCGCGCCGCTTGGCCGAAGGCGTGGGAACTGGACGCCGGGTTACCGAAATTGGCATTGAAACCCAGACACTCAACCATCACCTGGATGACCCGCTCATCCACCGGTGTGGTGGCGGCGTAGTCGAAATACAACGGACGTTTATTCATGGCGTTAAAAACTCGCAGAGCGTGTTCCCGAGAACAGTGTCGCGGGGGCATCGAACAGAACAGAGGTCGTCAGGTTTAACTGATCGGATGCCGTTATAGAAGGACCACTTTATGAAAATGTGCGTAGGAACGCTCCTGAAATTCAGCTTAACAGGCTGAAGTCACGCCATGGAAAACAAAAAACCCGAGTTTCCTTATGGGAACACTCGGGTTCTTCACCGTACCAGCGCCGCTCAACTGGGGCGATCCTTCAGGGCTACGCTGCGCTCGGCGTTCATTTCGCCCTGGTGATCAAAACCAAAGGTTTTTTGTGGCTGGCCGGTCAATGCCGCCCGCTGCTGCTGATATTCATCGAAGGACAATCCGCGGCGGCTCAGCGCTTCCAACGCCAGCTGTCTGGTTTCCTGTTCCGTGTAAGGCCGCAATTCAGGCGCCGGATGGGTTGCACATCCAGCGAGGACAGCGGTGACAAGCATCAGCGAAACAGCGAGTGAACGGTTCATGGCGGTAGCCCTGCGAAGGAGGTGTCGAGTCAATGAACACAGGCTACTCCCGCCCCTGCCCAGGGAAAAATCACCGTCCTCGATAGTGGCTATCAACCGTGGCGGCAGTCTCAATAGGCACAACGCTATATTCTTTTAAGATATATAAATATGTGAATCAATTAATTTACGGAATATAAGAATCCCTCTATAAACACCACAACGCTGCCCGCCAGACGAGGCCCAACCCACATCCGATTGCATTGCCAAACAAGATTGAGGTTCTCCCTTGACCGCCAACCCCCAAAGCGTCCTGCCCAGTGCACTGCAGACCGCCAAACTGCTGGCCGCCGAATTCGCCCTCAGCGCCGTCGAGCGTGACGAACGCGGCGGCACACCCAAGGCCGAACGTGACGCCCTGCGCCACAGTGGCCTGCTCGCCCTGAGTATTCCCCGCCAATACGGCGGCCTCGGTGCGCGTTGGAGCGAAACGCTGGGCATCGTGCGCGAGTTCGCCAAGGTCGACAGTTCCATCGCCCATGTCTTCGGCTTCCACCACTTGATGCTCGCCACCGTGCGCCTGTTTGCCCGCCCGGACCAATGGCAACCCTGGTTCGAACAAACCGCGCGCAAGAACTGGTTCTGGGGCAATGCTCTCAACCCGCTGGACACGCGCACGGTAGTCAGGGACTTCGGCGGCTGGCGGGAATTTTCCGGCAAGAAAAGTTTCTGCTCCGGCGCCAACGATTCAGAAATGCTCATCGCCTCGGCGGTGGATGAAAGCGCCGGAGGCAAGCTGCTGATTGCCGCCATTCCCAGCGGGCGCAGCGGGATCACCTTGCACAATGACTGGAACACCATCGGCCAGCGCCAGACCGACAGCGGCAGCGCCAGCTTTGAACGGGTGCGCGTTGAGGAGTCGGAATTACTGCTCGAACCGGGCCCACTGAGCACGCCTTTCGCCTGCCTGCGGCCGTTGATCGCGCAACTGACCTTCACCCATATGTTTTTAGGCATTGCCGAAGGCGCTTTCGAAGAGGCGCGCCACTACACGCTCACCGAAACCCGTGCGTGGCATAAATCCATGGCCGAGGACGTGCGCCAGGACCCTTACGTTCTGCACCACTACGGCGACTTCTGGGTCGCGCTGCAAGGCGTGCGCCTGTTGGTGGAACGCGCCGCAGAGCTGTTCGACCAGGCATGGGCCAAAGGCCAAAGCCTCAGCGAACAGGAACGCGGCCAGCTGGCCATTGCCATCGCCACCGCCAAAGTGGCCGCGACGCGCCAGGGCCTGGACCTGTGTACCCGTCTGTTCGACGTCACCGGCGCGCGGTCCACCCACGCGTCACTGCGCCTGGACCGCCACTGGCGCAACCTGCGCACGCAAACCCTGCACGACCCGCTGGATTACAAACTCCACGAACTGGGTGACTGGGCGTTAAACCAGGCCCTGCCGATTCCCACGTTCTATTCCTAAGAGAGGTGCCCATGCAGCTGTTGACCCTCCCACCCTCGCCTGCCCTCGCGACCTCGATCCGTGCCACGGCCCAGGTGTTCGAAGACCCGAAATCCCAGGCTCTGCTCGACCATATCCAGCAAGTGGCGCCCAGCGAAGCCAGCGTGCTGATCATCGGCGAAACCGGCACCGGAAAAGAACTGGTGGCGCGCCATATCCACAACCTCAGCGCGCGGCGCAACCGGCCATTCGTGGCGGTGAACTGCGGGGCGTTCTCTGAATCCCTCGTCGAAGCCGAGCTGTTCGGCCACGAAAAAGGTGCCTTTACCGGCGCCCTCAGCGCCAAGGCGGGCTGGTTCGAAGAGGCGGACGGCGGCACCTTGTTCCTCGACGAAATCGGCGATCTGCCCATGGCCATTCAGGTCAAGCTGCTGCGCGTGCTGCAGGAGCGCGAAGTGGTGCGCCTGGGCTCGCGCAAGAGCATTCCGATCAACGTCCGGGTACTGGCGGCAACCAACGTGCAACTGGAAAAGGCCATCAATGCCGGGCACTTCCGCGAAGACCTCTACTACCGTCTCGACGTGGTCAGCCTGGAGCTGAGCCCCCTGCGCGAGCGTCCCGGCGATATCCTGCCACTGACCCGACACTTCATCGAAGCCTACAGCCAACGCCTGGGCTACGGTCCGATCACCATCAGCCGTGAGGCCGAGCAAAAACTGCGCAGCTACAGTTGGCCGGGCAATATCCGCGAGCTGGAAAACGTGATTCACCATACCCTGCTGATCTGCCGCAACAGCGTGATCGAACGCGATGATCTGCGCCTGTCGAACCTGCGCATCGAGCGCCAGGACGACAGCCAGCACGGCACCGACAACAGCGCCGAAGCGTTGCTGGCGCGCGCCTTTCAAAAGCTGTTCGAGGAACAGGCCGGCGCCCTGCACGAAAAGGTCGAGGATGCGCTGTTACGCGCCGCGTACCGCTTCAGCCATTACAACCAGGTGCACACCGCCAGCCTGCTGGGCTTGAGCCGCAACGTCACGCGCACACGGCTGATCAAGATCGGCGAGCTGGCAGTCAACAAGCGTCGGCCTGGGGGAAACCTGCAGGGCGAGCGGATGCTGCACCTATCCATTTAGGCGGCAGTGCAAGGCGTCGTCATGGCTGCGCTCAAAACTGCGCAGCACCTGAAATGAATCAAAGGTCACCGCCCTGGCCTGGTGCATCCGGATCAGCGTCCAGAGGTCTTCGCCGCCTTGCTCGAAGCGCCGGAAGGCCGCCTCGCCATCCTCGCGGGATTGCCATTGCAGGCAGTTGAGCACCCGCCGCCCATCATCGCTGACCTGCACGCTCGCACTCAAAAAGCCACCATGGTTCTCGGCCAGTCGCTCGCTCTGGACGGTCAGGGCCGCCACCAGGGCAGACTGCTGGCGGGGGTCGATCTGAAATTCGATCAACTGCGTGAAGCTGCGATTCTTCTCTGATACCTGCATGAACACTCCCCTTTCTCTGTAGGCAGAATCTTGCGATTCAGTGCCACGCAGGGTAAAACCTCTAGTTAAGTCAAGGTCAAGTGATGAATCGGAGTTTGTATGCTCGACAAGCAACTCACCGTTGGCCAGTTGGCCGCCCGTAGCGGCGTGGCCGTCACCGCCCTGCATTTCTACGAAACCAAGGGGCTGATCAAAAGCAATCGCAACGCCGGTAACCAACGGCGCTACCCGCGTGACGTGTTGCGGCGAGTGGTAGTGATCAAGATCGCCCAACGCCTGGGCATTCCGTTGGCCACCATCGGCGAGGCGCTGCAAGCATTACCTGAAGGCCGCACACCGACGGCCAAGGATTGGGCACGCCTGTCGGCACGCTGGCGGGAAGACCTGGATGAGCGGATCAACAAGCTGGTGCAACTGCGCGACAAGCTCAATGGCTGTATCGGCTGCGGGTGCTTGTCGATGGACGCCTGCCCGTTGCGCAACCAGGGTGACCAACTCGGTGAGCGTGGGCCGGGAGCGCAGTTGCTTGAACCCAGTTGAGGCGCTACCCAGGTGGGAAGGGGCTCACCCCGGTACAAACCGGGGACATCGTTTACATTTCTAACCGGGGACATGGTTTACAGGTTAATACGCATGATCAGGAGGTAACTGATCATGCCCTGGAACCAAGAGTCTCCGATGAATCAACGAATCAGACTGGTCGCTGACTGGCTTTCTGGTAATTACACCAAAAGCCAGCTGGCGCGCCGCTTTAACGTAAGTCGGCCTACCGTCGACAAATGGATCGGCCGGCACAATGGTGATTTAAAGTCGTTAGCCGAACTGTCCCGACGCCCTCACAACAGCCCCAATAAAACCGACGATGAAATCCTGGCCCGTGTGGTGGCGATGAAGGAGGCGCACGATAAATGGGGTCCGAAGAAGCTTCTCGAGCTATTGCGACTTGAAGATCCCTCCATCGCCTGGCCTTCCCCAAGTACAGCAGGCCAATGGCTTGATCGACTTGGGCTCGTCCAAAAGCGGCGCTTCAAGCGCAGACACGGTACTTCCCCTGTAGTAATGCGCGAGGCCAACGAACCTAACCAGACGTGGTGCGCCGACTACAAAGGGCAATTCAAAATGCATAACGCGCAGATGTGCTTCCCTTTGACCATCACAGACCACGCTTCCCGGATGATTTTGGCGTGCAGGGCTCATTCAAAGATCAAGACTGAACCTGTTAAACAAGCCTTTGAGAGACTGTTTCAGGAGTATGGCATGCCCGAAGTTATTCGGTCGGACAACGGTGTTCCGTTTGCCTCTCCTGGCCTGGCAAGAATATCCACGCTGGCAGTTTGGTGGATACGTCTGGGCATCTATCCGGAGCGCACCATGCCAGGAAGACCGGCCCAAAATGGTCGCCATGAGCGGATGCACCGTAGCTTGAAACTGGAGCTGCCCTTAGGAGAAAACTTAATCGAGCAGCAGCTTTTGCTGGAGCATTTCAGGCATGAGTTCAATTACGTGCGCCCTCATGAAGCGCTCAGTATGAAGCGTCCAGGGGACGTGTATGTGCCGTCTACCCGGCCTTACCCAGGATGCTTGCCGGATGTGGAGTATCCGTCCGAAATGAAGGTTCGAAGCGTCAGACAGGACGGGTCGATCAAGTGGAACGGCAAGTTGGTATTTATCAGCGAGGCGCTGTCAGGGGAGCAGATAGGGCTTAAAGAGGCTGAGGATGATGTTTGGGATTTGTACTTGTGTGATTATCCCCTGGGAAGGCTTGGGCGAGGTATGACCCGCGTCCAAGCCTCAAATGTGTAAACGATGTCCCCGGTTTCAGATGTAAACGATGTCTACGGTTCTACACCCCTCCCACCGGTCGCTATCAACGCGCGGGCGGTGTGCGCGACACGTCCGGCCGGCTTCGGTAAGCCGTGCACCCCAGCCACAGGGTCATTACCGCCAGCGCCGTCAGCGGTAGCCCATGGAACAGCACAATCACCTGGGCCGGCGTCCACGTCAGGTAGAACGGCCCGACCACCAGCATCCCCACGCCGAAGCCCGCCATTTGAATCAGGGTCAATAAACTGAACAGCGGCAGGCGCAGGCTATCCGGCTCACTTTGCGCACGCGAGACCAACGCCACTTCAGACAGCCCGTCTCCCAACCCCGCCCACACCACCAACAGCAGCGCCAGCCACAATTGGGTTTGCTGGAAGGTGAGGATAAAGCCGCTGGACATCAGCGCCACGCCGAACATGAACAGGCGTTCCATGCTCGGCGTGCCACGACCTTTCAACAGCGCACTGGCAATACGTGCCCCGATAAACTTGCCGCAGGCCCAGACCGCCAGCAGATACCCCATCACCGTTTTGGCCGTGTCCGGGGAAATGTACTGGGACAGCACCGGCCAGCCGACGTTATGCGCCGCACTGCCAAGGGTGTCGAGCATGCTGATCAACAACATCGCGGCCAATACCGGCGCGGCGCGCAGCCCCTTGGTCAACTCGCGCCATTCGGCCGAGAGCCCGCGATGGGCGGCGATGGCGACGCGGTACAACCCGCGCAATGGCAGCACCAGGCAAGCGGCAATCACATAGGTGCCGATATTCACCGCGAACACCGCCTCGAATCCCCCGGTGGCAATCAGCAACCCCGACAGCAAACTGCCGAACACCGCGCCGGTGGCGGCCGCCGAGGTGATCCAGGCGTTGGTGTTCACCCGCTGTTCAGGGGCAACCCAGGTGGGCAACTGACTGTTGAGGCCAATGGCAAACAGCGAATTGCACAGGCCGATACCAAAGGCAATGAACGGCAACAGGCTGAGTTGATGGGTGGGAATCAGCAGCAACAGCGGCGTCAGCAACAACGCTCGCGCCAGGTCCAGCCCCGCCAACGTGCCGCGCCCGGCAAAGCGCCGGAAAAACGGGATGCCAAACAGGCTGGCGACAATGCCACCGGTGACGCGGCACGCCAGGAAGATGCTGACGAACACCACGCTCTGGCTGAGCCAGTAGACATAGGTGGACAGGGCCACCAGGTTGAGAAAGGCGCCAAAGTCCGAAACGCCGCGAGCAAAAATGATCAGCCGCGCGTTGCGGGTCGACAGGTACAGCTGTTGATCGAGGCTCATGCGGGCGGCGCCTCTTGATCGGCGGGCACGCTGCGCAGGCTGACCAACAGCATATCGCGCCACGCGGGTGTCGAATCGACCTTGGGCCGTACATCCCCGGCGCGATGGTAGAGCCTGCGGTCGTTGACCACGAGGGTTTCCAGGAAGTGCTCCATGGGCACATTCAACACCCGACTGTGCTCTGCTTCACCGGTGAACACTTCCGACACCACCGGCACCGTATTGTGCTCGCCGATAAAATGCATGAACACCCAATCCAGGCCATCCTGATGAATCCCCGACGTGGTGGGGCTGCTCGCTTGGGCATCCGCACGCACGCGGAACTGGTGGATGTCGATGGTGTAGCTCTGTTCGCCCAGGTGCGGTGCGATCACCGCCAAGTCTGTGGTCAGCAGCTTGCGCATCAGTGGATGCTCGATAAAGCCTTCCTCGCTATAGCTCAAGTGGTTCACCCCCTGACGATAGTTGACGGCGTAGGTGACCGGCGACTTGAACGCGGTGCTCCTGTCGATCTGCAACTGCCGTGAAGGTGATAAACGATAGCGCAGAATCCGCCGTTCACGATGGGTGTACGCCTTGAACGCCTCGTCGCGCACCAGGTTGGCCCAGTAGGCCCGGAAACTTTGCTCTTCTGCGGGCTCGACATTGATCAGTTCGCCAAAGTCACGGCGATGGCAGTAATGCTGCTCGCGCAACTGCGCGCTAATTCGTGGGATGTCCATATCGCTAGCCTGCCACTGGGGGGTCGATGATAACGCGCAGATGCTGACTGACCGCGTCATGCAGCGCGTGGGCGTCGGCAGCGTCGTCGACCTTGGCCCAGCACTTGAGCAGATAGTGCTCCTCGATGTCCGCATCGATCATATGGCCCGGCTCCTGCTGGGCGTACTCCAGCACCGCAGCGTTACGCTCCAGGTACTCCATGCCTTCGATGCCCTCGAACCGGCCGCTGTGCTGCGGGTAAATCGCCAGCATCGCGTAATGCTGCCCCGTCTCGGCCACCTTGCGTGCACCCGCCTCCAACTGCGCAGTGACATCCTGCCCGCCCGTCAACAACGAGAGATACAGTTGGTAGGGATCGATACCGGCCAGGTCACGCAACGCCGCGTTCACATAGAGCCCGCCCACGCGTGGGTTGATCTCGATCACCACCGGCCCTTGCTCCGTCATGCGGAACTCGAAATGCACCACGGCGTTGGTCAGGCCGACCGCGTGCAGGCACGCCACGGCGTACTCGCGGATCTGCGCGCACTGGCTGTCGGTGAAGGACGTCGGTGGGGTAATCAGCAGGTTTTCCAGGACCGTGCCACTGCGCTCGGTCAACAGCAGCTTCTCGTTGATCAGCAGCGGGTGCACACGCTCGCCGGCCACGACACATTCCACACTGCCTTCGATACCGGGGATGTACCCCTCCAATAACAGACTGCGCCCGGGAATGTAGTCGTGCCGTTGGCCGTCGTCTTCCGGCAGGGTGTGCACACAGCCGTAGAAATCCGCATACGCGGCGCCAGCGTGATCCCTGACGAACAGCACGTAGTGGCTGCGCAGCTCGGCCCAATTGGCGCACTTCTTGATAAACGCCGAAGCCCCGCCAAACGGCGGTTTGGCGATCAGCGGGTAACCCACCCGCTCGGCATTCTGCTGGAGTTGTTGTTCGTCATTGCACAGCGCAAACGGCACGGAACGAATGGCGTGCTGTTTCAATACCCTGCGCATCAGGAACTTGTTGTTGCACGCGGCAATCGCCTCGGGACTACTGTGCACCAGGCCCAGGCGCCGGGACGCCCGTGCCACGATGCAGCCGACTTCACCTTGCGCAGACGGATGACCGGCCTGGCAGAAAATTGCGCGAATCTGATACTGCTCATCGAGCTGGCCAACCAGGTCGAGGATGGCCTCCTCGTTGAGTGCGTCGAGCAGGAACACCGCATCACTATCATCCCTGAGCCGTTGCAGATGCCTGCGCCCAGTCACCCCCGCCGTCAGGCACACCAGGCCCTGAGCACGGGCAACCGCAAAATGCGGCTCTCGGTAGTTATAACGGACAGCAATACTGTCATCGACATCAATAAAAAGAATGGCGTCTTGTTTCATCACTTATACCGCCTCAGTCCATACGTTGATTCAGGCATCCTGCCAACTGCACCACTGCCCTTCCCAGTTACGGAAACGATAATGGCGCTGCCCATCGCGAACTTCGAAGTGCGGTAAATTCTCAGGTTTTTCAAAGTCCAACAACGGCACCGTGAACTTGCCTTGTGCGTGCGGTAGAACATATTCAGGCAGGGCGATATTAGACACTCGCCGTTTGAGGCGATCCATGATCGCGATGGCCTGGCTGATCGAGGCCTTATATTCCGACGCACCGGGTGAAAACGGCATGAAGTGATATAAGTAATACGGTTTTACGCCCAGACGATAAAGATCGATAAACAGTTTATGCAGGGTCGCTTCATCGTCGTTGACGCCGCGCAACAACGGCATATTGGAAAACACGATCGGCACCACGCCCTGAATACGTTTGACCGCCACCGCAAAGTCAGCGCTGAGTTCGAGCGGATGGCAGACGTGCACGCCGAACGCATTGACCTTGTACTTTTCCAGCATCGCGATCAACTCATCGGTCACGCGAAACGGGTTGAAGCTCAGAGCCCGCGAGTGAATACGGATCAGCAAGTCATCACTGATCCCGCGCAGGGCGGCCAGGTATTCTTCGAGCTTGCGGTCGGCCAGCATCAACGGGTCGCCGCCACTGAGAATCACTTCTTCAATAGCCGGGTTGGCGCGGATGTACTCGACCGATTCCATGAAGGAATCCTTGCTGGCGTTGGCCTTTTCAGTGCCCACCTGCAGCGTGCGCAGCGCTTCGAAGCAAAACTGGCAATAGGCGTTGCAGGTATTGGTGGTGCGCAGGATGACGCGATTGTCGTATTTGTGCTGGCAGATGGGCGTCTTCATTTCATGGCCCAACTCCCAGTTCTCGGAAGTGCCGTCGTAATCGCCCTCGACCTGTTCACTCCAGTACGGCACCACTTGCCGCCACAGCGGGTGGTCCATGACCGTGCCGGTAGTGAGGGAGCGCTTGATCAGATCGATGTAGTAAGGCGTGATCTGCATTTTGCGCCCGAGCAGGTTATGTTCGATGTGCGCAGTCGTTTCCTCGTCCCAACCACCGCAGGCGGCGCGCAGCGTCGGTTCATCACGCAGGGCGTTCTTCTGCTGCCAGCGCCAGTCCTGCCACTGTACCGAGCGGTGAATTTCTTGATCAAAAATCGACATGAGTGGGTACTCTCTGTTCAGGCATATGAATGCGTGCCCTTCCCTCTCGGGAACAGCGATATTCGCAACAATGACAATCGACTTAAGTGACAGGCGACGATCAGCTGGCCGATGCAATCAGCCCCGCTGGAAAGTGACAGGAATTTATTATCTGAGGGTTCGGATAAACGATGAATACGGTCATATAGCAACTTCCTTTTTTTTAAAATTATCTGACTTCCAAGCCGATACCTACTTAAGCCGAAGCTTCCGATACCGTCAATACAATATCCTTTGTTTTTTTCTGGTTTTAAACCGCACCTTTGCCTACCCCCGCAGGCATGGGTATCCAGCCGCTCACATGGGTTAATTTAAAAAGTAAATAGCACAGCAAATAACCCGCCAAATTATTTTTATACTTATGTAACTACGTACTTCAACGCTAGCCACTCAGCCTCGCCGTGCGCTTCGCTTGCACCCCATCCCTCAGTGCAATCAGGCACGATCATTGCCCCTGCGCAGGCCACCCCCGGTGAGCCTGAAACATTTTCTTTCATTTCCCCCTTGGGGATTTCTCATTCTCATCCGTCTTAACTTAGATACAGCCCGTCGCGTCAGCAAAAGCTACGACTGGCCTTTTCCGGGCTTCCATCGCCCCCTCCGATCAAGACCCTCATTCACATGTCGAAGAAGTCACGCTCAAAACTCTGGTTTCTCGTACACAGCTGGCTGGCGCTGCCCATCTGGTTCTTTGTACTGATCGTCTGCGTCACCGGCACCCTGGCGGTGGTCAGCCAGGAAATCGTCTGGCTGGCCAACCCGGATATCCGGGCGACCAAGCCGTCGGATGATGCCCAGCCGCTGAGCTTCGACCAGGTAATCGCCGCCATCAAGCACGACGAGCCCCAAGTCATCGTGCGCTCGATCATCCGCCCCGACGAATCACACTTCGCGTTGACCGTCGGTCTCAGCTACCCGGACGGGCGTTCGGTCGAGGCCTATGCCAACCCCTACACGGGCGCCATCCAGGGCATCAGCCCGTCGTTCGACTTCAAGCAATTTACCCGTGCCCTGCACGGCTGGTGGTTGGTGCCGTTCACCAATGGCTACAGCTGGGGTTGGTACCTGGTGTCGCTGCTCGGCCTGCCCTTGCTGGCCTCATTGGTCACCGGTCTGGTGGTGTACAAGCGTTTCTGGAAAGGCTTTTTGCGCCCCACCCTGCGCATCCGCCACGGCGCGCGCATCTTCTGGGGTGACTTTCACCGCCTGAGCGGTATCTGGTCGATCTGGTTCATCGCCGTCATTTCCATTACCGGCACCTGGTTCCTGATCGAGGCGACCCTGGCCGACAATCAGATTTCCATCTCCAGCGAGCCCATCGTGCCGGTGATTGCCCGGGAGAAGGTACCGCTGTCCGCCCCCGGCGTGCCTGCCCCGATGATTGCCCTGGACGAAGCGATCAAGATCGCCACCCAGCGCATTCCCGGGCTGGAGGCCACGTTTGCCTTCCTGCCCCTCAATGCCTACAGCCACCTGCAGATCGGCGGGCGCGGCTGGTACCCGCTGATGTTCCAGACCGCGCAACTGAACCCCTACAGCGGTGAAATCGCGGTCTCGCACCTGTTGTCCGACCGCACCACGCTGGAGTTCGTCACCGAGTCCATGCGCCCGCTGCACACCGGTGACTTCGGTGGCCTGTGGATCAAGCTGATCTGGGCCTTCTTCGGCCTGGTGCTGAGCATGATGGTGCTGAGCGGCTTGCTGATCTGGACCAAGCGCACCGCCCTGGCCACCCTCCACGCTCTCAAACGCGAGGCCAAGACCCAGCGCCCGCCTGTGCCCATCCCTGCCCTGCAGGCTGAAACCTCGGAGACGCACTGATGAGCAAGGTCGCGGCCAAACCCTCTTCACCCCTGCGCGCATGCTGGCTGAAGTGGCGTTTTCATATAAACATCCTGCTGCTGCTGGTGCCGCTAGGGTTTATGCCCAAGTATTTCGCCGATGCCGCGCTGTTTCGCGGCGATGCCGGCATCGGCGAGCGGGTCGCCGGGGACGTTCAAGTCGGCCCCTGGAGCCTGACCCTCGCGGAATTTCGCAACGAAGGCCCGCGCCCGGACCCGGCCGGCCCGATGAAAACCTTTAACGCCGCCCTGTGCGCCACCTGCGCCGAGCAGGTCAAGGCGACTTACCTGCGCATCGGCAAACCGCGCAGCCTGCGGGCCGCCGGGGTGATCTTCTTTGGCACGCCCTACCGCATGGGCGCCGTCCTGCCGGTGCCGGAACGCACGCCGGTCGACGCTGAACTGTGGGTCACCATGGAAGGCTGGGACGGCAGCATGCACCAGGGTTCCATTCCACTGAGCCAGGCCTCGCCCGCCACTGTTGCCTGGCTGAACAAGCAAGGAGTCAAACCATGATGTTCAAGCGCCTGATGCGCGCCGCTGGCGTGCTAGTGCTGAGCGCCGGCTTCACTGACGTGGCCTTCGCCCACAACCCGATGTGCGAATGCAAGGAAATCCCCGGCGAGCAGATCCAGTGCAAAGGGGGGTTCTCCGATGGCAGCGGCGCTCCGGGCGTGACCCTGGATGTGATCGGCTACGACGAGACCATCCTGGTGCCGGGCAAGCTCGGTGAGGATTCGACCCTGACCTTCAAGAAACCCGCGGCCGAATTCTATGTGCTGTTCGATGCCGGCCCCGGTCATGTGGTGGAAATCGACCAAGCGGATATCCAGGCGCCATGAGTACCGTACAAGTAGTGCGCCCGGCCGGCGCGGGTCATGAAACCCTTTACGTGCTGTTGCTGTGCCTGATCATCCTGGCGGTGTCGGGAACGGTGGTGGCCTTGCACGGTGAGACCCAGCAGCTCGCAACGGTGCCAAGCCACCAACTGGATGCCCGACGCGACCTGAGCGCCGCCGAACAGGGCATCTACGCCGACCTGCGCGTGACCCTGGATGAAATCCACTTGCTGCAGCAGGAGCAAAACGCCCTGCCGACACCGAACCAGTTGGCCCAGGAGGGCTTTGCGCCGTTTGCCCAGGACGCCAGTTCCGTCAGCCGTGGCGATCATCGCTGGCGGCTGCTCGCCCCCTCGGCCTACCTGGGCTTGAGCCAGGCACCGGGCACCAGCGGTTCGCTGTTGATGCGCGTGCAGGGCACCGAGCCGGATATCTGGCTCAACCGTGGCAACGACCTGGCTGCCCCCTCCGACCTCACTGACCAGGCGCTGATCGCTGCCGGCTGGCGGCAAGTGGTCGCGCAATTCGATGCTGGCGTGACCCGCCAGCACCGCCACTGAACGAGAAGACCGATTGCCCATGTCCATTTCATCTCCCCTGTTGCGCCTGTTGCTGGTTGGCCTGTTCAGCCTGATGCTCGCGCCCCTGGCGAACGCCGAGGCGGGTAAACGCCTGCGCATCGGCATCACCTTGCATCCTTACTACAGCTACGTGGCAAACATCGTCGGCGACAAGGCCGAGGTGGTGCCACTGATTCCGGCCGGGTTCAACCCCCATGCCTACGAGCCGCGCGCCGAAGACATCAAGCGCATCGGCACCCTGGACGTGATCGTGCTCAATGGCGTGGGGCATGATGACTTCGCCGACCG
This sequence comes from Pseudomonas sp. R4-35-07, assembly GCF_003852235.1. NCBI lineage: Bacteria > Pseudomonadati > Pseudomonadota > Gammaproteobacteria > Pseudomonadales > Pseudomonadaceae > Pseudomonas > Pseudomonas sp. R4-35-07. The sequence goes on along the minus strand of NZ_CP027732.1, from coordinate 1,977,744 downwards.
CATGATCGCCACCAGCGAGCGCCCGGACATCCCGGTGATCGAAGCCAACGCCAACGTGCCTTTGCTGGCCGCCACCGGCAATGCCGCGCGCGGTGCGGGCAAGGTGGTCAACCCGCACACGTTCCTGTCGATCAGTGCGTCGATTGCCCAGGTCAACAACATCGCCCGCGAGCTGGGCAAGCTCGACCCGGACAACGCCAAGACCTACACCCAGAACGCCCGCGCCTACGGCAAACGCCTGCGCCAGATGCGCGCCGATGCCCTGGCCAAGCTGACCAGTGCGCCCAACCCGGACCTGCGCGTGGCCACGGTACACGCGGCCTACGACTACCTGCTGCGCGAGTTCGGCCTGGAAGTCACCGCCGTGGTCGAACCGGCCCACGGTATCGAGCCCAGCCCCAGCCAGTTGAAAAAAACCATTGATGAACTGCGCGCCCTGGACGTGAAAGTGATTTTCTCGGAAATGGATTTCCCGTCTTCCTATGTCGACACAATCCAACGGGAATCCGGGGTCAAGCTGTATCCGCTGTCGCATATTTCCTACGGTGAATACAGCGCGCAAAAGTATGAGGTGGAAATGACCGGCAACCTCGACACCGTGGTTCGCGCGATCCAGGAGTCGGGAACATGACGGCGGCGCAACCGCTGAACCTGGCCTGTGGCCCGACCCTCGACTTTGACCAGGTGTCGCTGACCTTGGGCCGCACCGTTATTCTCGATGAGGTGAGCTTTCAGGTACGGCCCGGCAGCATTCACGCGTTGGTCGGCCCGAATGGCGGCGGCAAAAGCTCGCTGATCAAGACCCTGCTCGGGCAAACGCCGCACCAGGGCCGCTTGAGCCTGGAGTGGCCGGGCAGCCCCGGCACCATTGGCTATGTGCCCCAGGCCCTGGAGTTCGACCGGGGTTTGCCGATGACCGTGGATGATTTCATGGCCGCCATGTGCCAGCGGCGGCCGGCGTTTCTCGGCCTGTCCCGGCACTACGCCGGCGCGATTGGCGAGGCGCTGGAACGGGTCGGCATGCAGGACAAGCGCAAGCGGCGCATGGGCGCCTTGTCCGGCGGTGAACGCCAACGGGTATTGCTGGCTCAGGGGCTGATTCCGGCGCCGCAATTGCTGGTGCTGGATGAACCGATGTCGGCCCTCGATGAGGCCGGTATCCAGGTGTTCGAGCGACTGTTGAATGACTGGCGACTGGCCGGGATTACCGTGCTGTGGATCGAGCACGACCTCGAGGCAGTCGGGCGCCTGGCCGACCGCGTGACCGGCTTGAACCGCCGCGTACTGTTCGACGCCACGCCGAAACAGGCCCTCACCCCCGACCGCCTGCTGACCCTGTTCTCCACCCACCCTCGGAGCCTGGCGCAATGAGTTATGAAGCGTTTCGCCTGATGGTCCAGGGCTGGGCCTCTGCCGGTTATCTGCCCGAGGCACTGGCCTACGGCTTTGTGGTCAACGCCCTGCTCGCCGGCCTGCTGATCGGCCCGGTGCTGGGCGGCCTGGGCACACTGGTGGTGGTCAAGCGCTTTGCGTTTTTCTCCGAAGCGGTCGGCCATGCCGCGCTGACCGGCGTGGCCGTGGGCATTCTGCTCGGGGAACCCTACACCGGGCCCTACGGCAGCCTGTTCGGCTACTGCCTGCTGTTCGGCATCCTGCTCAACTACCTGCGCAACCGTACCGGCCTGGCGCCGGATACGCTGATCGGCGTATTCCTGTCGGTGTCCCTGGCGCTGGGCGCAAGCCTGCTGCTGATCCTGGCCGGCAAGATCAATGTGCACATTCTGGAAAACGTGCTGTTCGGTTCGGTGCTGACGGTCAATGGCAACGACCTGCTGGTGCTCGCGGTCGTCGGTTCGCTGGTGATGGCCCTGGCGTTGCCGCTGTACAACCGCATCATGCTCGCCAGCTTCAACCCGCAATTGGCGGCGGTGCGCGGGGTGGCGGTGAAGACCCTGGACTATCTGTTCGTGATTCTGGTGACGCTGATCACCGTCGCGGCGGTCAAGGTGATCGGCGCCATCCTGGTCGGTGCGCTGCTGGTGATTCCGGCGGCGGCGGCGCGGCTGCTGAGCCAGTCGCTCAAAGGGTTCTTCTGGGTGTCGGTGGCGATTGCGACCGTCAGCACCCTGTGCGGCATCCTGCTGCCGATCATCTTCGACCTGCCGGTGCCTTCCGGCGCCGCAATCATCCTGGTCGCCGGTATCGCCTTCGCCCTCGCCGCGATCGCGCGCGGTACAGTGCCCAGCCTCAAAGGGAATCTTGGATAATGCGCCCTGACTTTCGCCCACTGGCCCTGGCCATGGCTTGCCTGATCAGCACCCCGTCGCTCGCTGTCGTGGATGGCTTCCAAACCAGGGACTTCGTCGCCAACCATGGCCTTGGCCATGCTGCGCTGACCAAGCCCAACACAGTAAAACCGGTCAAGGTGCTGGCCTCGTTGCCGATCACCTACGGCCTCGCGCAAGTGCTGCTTAAAGGCACCGATGTGCAGCTCGAACGCGCCGCCCCCGCCAACCTGCCCGGTTCGCGGCAAGTGTCGTACTTCACCGGGCGCGGTGCGCCAGCGCTGAGCCAACTCGCCCAGGATGCCGATGCCGCCATCGGCCTGCGCTCGCTGTGGGCGGACGACCCGCTCTACCCCGTGGCTCGGCGCAGCAATATCCGCATTGTCGAAGTGGACGCTGCGCGCCCGGTGGATGGCGGCTTACCGGGCATCGCCGTGCAGCCGGGCGTCAGCGATGGCTTGAACAGCCAACCGTGGCAGTCGGGCAACAACATGGGGCGCATGGCCGATGTATTGGCGGCCGACCTGAGCCGCCTGGCGCCGGGCGCCAAACCGCAGATCGACGCGAACCTGGCCGCGCTCAAGCAGCGCCTGCTCAAGCTCGCCGCCGACAGCGAGGCGCGCCTGGCCCAGGCCGATAACCTGAGTGTGGTCAGCTTGAGCGATCACTTTGCCTATCTGGTCAGCAGCCTGAACCTGGAACTGGTCAGTACCGATGCACGACCGGATGCGGACTGGACGCCTGAAGCGCTGCAACAGTTCAGTGCGCAGTTGAAAACCAATGATGTGGCGACGGTGCTGCACCACCGCCAGCCGAGTGAGGCGGTGAAAGCGGCGGTCACGGCTGGGGGCGCCACCCTGCTGGTATTGAATGTGGACGGTGCCGACCCGGTGACAGAGCTGCAAACCAATGTGGATCAGGTGATCAAGGCACTCACGCCCTGAGCCCCTCGCCCAGCGTCAAACCACGTCCACCCCCACATGAATCGCATCATGGCGCCAGAACTCCAGGTCGCAGTCGATCAAGCGCTGGTGCTGATCATAGTTGACCCGGGCGATCCGCAAGCCCGGGCTGCCCACCGATACGCGCAACGCAGCGGCGGCCTCCACCGGCAGTGAGGTCGGTACGATCTCGAAACGCACCCGTCCATAGTGCAAGTCGTACTTGCGCGCATACAGTTCGGTCATCGACTGATTCAAGTCGCACGCCAGGATCCCAGGAAAATACTGCGGGTTCAGGTAGTGCTCGACGTACAGCACCAGCCGCCCATCGATCCGCCGTCCCCGGCAGATCTGGATCACGCTGGACAGCGCCGGCAACTGTAACCAGGCGCACACCGCCGCCGATGCCGGTTGCAGGCGCGCAGAAATCACCTGGGTCGATGCCACCCGGCCCTGGTCGTTGACCATCGCGTGAAAGTGGCTGCGCTGCATCAGGTTGTAAGCCAACCGAGGCGGCGAGACGAACCAGCCTCGGCGCTCCTCGCGATAGATCTGCCCTTGGGCTTCAAGCTGTAACAAGGCTTCCCGCACGGTAATGCGAGTGGTACCAAACAACTCGCTGAGCTTGCGCTCGGCGGGCAGTTTGCTGGCGGGCGGCAACAGGCCGTGGTCGATCTGCTCCTGCAGCGCCAGCCCGATGGAGGTTACCGCTTTGATTGCCTCGTCACGCATCAACGTTACCTATCTGGACTAGACCAGCACCATTCAAGTGCACATAAAGCTGCATAAACGTCCCACCTCAATGTTGCGCCAGCCTAGGCATTGCAGATGACCGACAGATGACAGCCGCATCCCCCTCGTGCACCACACCCTGCAATACATCGGCCAAGTCCAGGCGTTACGGGCACTTGGGCATGGTCTACGCTATGTCTGCGCCGAACGACATCAGCGCCTCAAAAACGACATCGACATGAAACTGTCATCCATCGCGTCTAGATTGGCTCAGGTATTGCTCTGACCTAGACCAACCACACCGCCTGCATAAAACGCCGCGTTGAAAACGCCCAAAGGAGCTTCGGATGAAACAGCTTTTCCTGGCATCACTGTTAGGCTCGACCATTGCCATGTGCACCGCAGCCATGGCCGCTGATACCGATCTAAAAACCCTGGAAGCCGCCGCCAAGTCCGAGGGCGCCGTGAACAGCGTCGGCATGCCCGATGACTGGGCCAACTGGAAAGGCACCTGGGAAGACCTGGCCAAGACCTATGGCCTCAAGCACATCGACACCGATATGAGTTCGGCCCAGGAAATCGCCAAGTTCAAAGCCGAAAAAGACAATGCCAGCGCCGATATCGGCGACGTGGGCGCGGCCTTCGGCCCCATCGCGGTGAAGCAGGAAGTGACCCAGCCTTACAAACCGTCCACCTGGGCCCAGGTGCCGGATTGGGCGAAAGACAAGGACGGCCACTGGGCGCTGGCCTACACCGGCACCATCGCGTTTATCGTCAACAAGAAGCTGCTGCACGGCTCCGAAGTGCCCACCAGCTGGGCCGACCTGCAAACCGGCAAGTACAAGGTCTCGGTGGGTGACGTAAGCACCGCGGCCCAGGCCTCCAACGCCGTGCTGGCAGCCGCCATCGCCAATAAAGGCGACGAGAAGAACATCGCGCCGGGCCTGCAATTCTTCACCAAGATCGCCCAGCAAGGTCGCCTCTCGCTGTCCAACCCGACCATCGCCACCATGGAAAAAGGCGAAGTCGAAGTGGGTATCGTCTGGGACTTCAACGGCCTGAGCTATAAAGCCAAGATGGCCAACCCGGATGACTACGTGGTGCTGATCCCGTCGGATGGCTCGGTGAAATCCGGCTACACCACCATCATCAACAAGTACGCCAAACACCCGAACGCCGCCAAGCTGACGCGCGAATACATTTTCAGCGATGCCGGCCAGATCAACCTGGCCAAAGGCAATGCACGCCCGATCCGCGCCGAAACCGACTTGAAACTGCCGGCTGACATCGCCAAGAACCTGATCCCGGGTGAGCAGTACACCAAGGCCAACCCGCAGCCGATCAAGGATGCCGATGCCTGGGAAGCCACGTCCAAAAAGCTGCCGCAACTGTGGAACGAGCAGGTCATCGTAGAAATGAAGTAAGCCTGTCGCCCACATTGGAAATCCACTGGAGATCCAATGTGGGAGGGGGCTTGCTCCCGATAGCGGTGTGTCATTCAACAGATTCATTGGCTGATCCACTGCTATCGGGAGCAAGCCCCCTCCCACACTTTTGACCTCGTTCCTCCAGGTGAATTGAGTCAAGCCTATTGCTGCGGAGCGCTCTCCCCATGAAGCACCCTGTCATCCTTGTCGTGCTCGACGGCCTGAACTTCGAGGTCGCCCGGCACGCCATGGGGCATTTGCAGGCTTACGTTGGCGCAGGACGCGCAGCCCTCTACACACTGGAATGTGAACTGCCTGCCCTGTCCCGCCCGCTGTATGAATGCATACTGACCGGCGTTGCGCCGATCCAGAGCGGCATCGTCCACAACAACGTCTCGCGCCTGTCCAACCAGCGCAGCATTTTTCATTACGCCCGCGATGCCGGCTTGACCACCGCAGCGGCGGCTTACCACTGGGTGAGCGAACTGTATAACCGCAGCCCCTTTCTCGCCGCTCGAGATCGTCATACCGACGACCAGACGCTGGCGATCCAGCATGGGCATTTTTACTGGAATGACCACTACCCGGACTCCCACCTGCTGGCCGACGCCGAAAGCCTGCGCCTTGCGCACGCGCCGGACTTTCTGCTGGTGCACCCGATGAACATCGACGACGCCGGCCACAAGCACGGCCTCGACAGCGCGCAGTACCGCAACAGCGCACGCTCGGCCGACATCATTCTCGCCGACTACCTGCAGGGCTGGCTCGACGCCGGTTACCAAGTGCTGGTCACCGCCGACCACGGCATGAACAACGACCGCTCCCACAACGGCCTGCTGCCGGAAGAGCGCGAAGTGCCGCTGTTTGTGCTTGGCGACGCCTTCAGCCTGGATGCCAACGCCGCGCCGAAACAGACCGAGCTGTGCGGTACCGTCTGCGAGCTGCTCGGCGTGCCCCACGACAAGCCTGTCTGCCGGGAGTTGCTCAAGTGAATGCCATGAATCGCGGCAAATGGTTGGCCCTGCTGTGCCTGGTGCCGTTCGCGCTGTTCTTTATCGTGTTCGAAATCGCGCCGTTGGCCTGGGTGCTGATCAACAGCCTGCAAACCGAAGACAGCGGTTGGAGCCTGGAAAACTTCACGCGTATCTTCAGCTCGAAGTTCTACCTGCAAGCGATCCAGTTCAGCCTCGAAATCAGTTTCTACTCCAGCGTCTTCGGCATCATCATCGCCACGCTGGGCAGTTACTCCCTGCGCCGGGTCGATTCGCCGCTGCGCAACTTCGTCACCGCCTTCGCCAACATGACCAGCAACTTTGCCGGCGTGCCCCTGGCCTTCGCGTTCATCATCCTGCTGGGGTTCAACGGCAGCATCACCATCATGCTCAAGCAGGCGGGGATCATTCAGGACTTCAACCTGTACTCGAAAACCGGTTTGATCATTCTTTACACGTATTTCCAGATTCCCCTCGGCGTGCTGCTGCTGTACCCGGCCTTCGATGCATTGCGCGAAGACTGGCGTGAGTCGGCCGCCCTGCTCGGCGCCAGTGGCTGGCACTTCTGGCGGCATATCGGCTTGCCGGTCCTGACGCCCGCGCTGCTCGGCACCTTCGTGATTCTGCTGGCCAACGCCCTGGGTGCCTACGCCACCGTGTACGCCCTCACCACCGGCAACTTCAACGTGCTGCCGATCCGCATTGCGGGGCTGGTTTCCGGCGACGTGTCGCTGGACCCGAACCTGGCCAGTGCCCTGGCCGTGGTGCTGGTGGCGCTGATGACCGTGGTTACGGTGGTCCATCAACTGCTACTCAAGAGGAGCTACCATGTCTCGCGCTGAAGGCGGCCCGGCGTCGCTCTACCACCGGGTGGTGGTGTACATACTGTTCCTGATCCTGGTACTGCCGCTGGTGGGCACCTTTGTCTATTCAATCTCCAGCAGTTGGTCGGCCACCATCCTGCCTGCCGGTTTCAGTTTGAAATGGTACACGCAGCTATGGAGCGACCCGCGCTTCCTGATGGCTTTCGCGCAATCGTTGCTGGTGTGCGTGGGCGCGCTGATCCTTTCGGTGGTGTTGATCCTGCCGTTGCTGTTCGTGGTGCATTACCACTTCCCCAAGCTGGATGCGCTGATGAACATCCTGATCCTGCTGCCGTTCGCCGTGCCACCGGTGGTGTCGTCGGTGGGCCTGCTGCAGTTGTACGGTTCCGGGCCCTTGGCGATGGTGGGCACGCCGTGGATTCTGATCGGCTGCTACTTCACCGTGGCGTTGCCCTTCATGTACCGCGCGATCACCAATAACCTGCAGGCCATCAACCTGCGCGACCTGATGGACGCTTCGCAACTGCTCGGTGCCAGCACCTGGCAAGCCGCGATCTTCGTGGTCCTGCCCAATCTGCGCAAAGGCCTGATGGTGGCACTGCTGCTGTCGTTCTCGTTCCTGTTCGGTGAGTTCGTGTTCGCCAACATCCTGGTCGGCACCCGCTATGAAACCCTGCAGGTGTACCTGAACAACATGCGCAACAGCAGCGGCCACTTCACCAGCGCCGTCGTCATCTCCTACTTCTTCTTTGTGCTGGTGCTGACCTGGGCCGCCAATATCTTGAACAAGGACAAAAGCCAATGAGCTTCGTCAGCGTCCAACATTTGCAAAAAGGCTACGCCGGCACACCGGTATTCAGCGATATCAACTGCGAAATCGCCAAGGGCGAGTTCGTCACCCTGCTCGGCCCGTCCGGTTGCGGCAAGTCGACCCTGCTGCGCTGCATCGCCGGGCTGACCTCGGTGGACAGTGGGAAAATCCTGCTGGACGGCCAGGACATCGTCCCGCTGAGCCCGCAGAAACGCCACATCGGCATGGTGTTCCAAAGCTATGCGCTGTTCCCCAACATGACCGTGGAGCAGAACGTTGCCTTCGGCCTGCGCATGCAGAAGGTCAACGCCGATGACAGCCACAAGCGGGTGCAGGACGTCCTGCAATTGGTGGAACTCAAGGACCTCGCCGGCCGCTACCCGCATCAGATGTCCGGCGGCCAATGCCAGCGCGTCGCCCTCGCCCGTTCCCTGGTGACCCGCCCGCGCCTGTTGCTGCTGGATGAACCGCTGTCGGCGCTGGATGCACGGATTCGCAAGCACCTGCGCGAGCAGATCCGCCAGATCCAGCGCGAACTGGGGCTGACCACCATCTTCGTCACCCACGACCAGGAAGAAGCCCTGACCATGTCGGACCGCATCTTCCTGATGAACCAGGGCAAGATCGTGCAGAGCGGCGATGCCGAGACCCTCTACACCGCGCCGGTGGATGTCTTCGCCGCCGGTTTTATCGGCAACTACAACCTATTGGATGCCGACAAGGCCAGCCAACTGCTGCAACGTCCGATCAGCGGGCGCATCGCGATTCGCCCCGAAGCCATCGAACTGAGCCGCAGCGGCGAACTCGATGCGCTGGTGCGCAGCCACAGCCTGCTGGGCAACGTGATTCGCTACCGCATTGAAGCGCGTGGCGTGGAGTTGGTGGTGGATGTGCTCAACCGCAGCGCCGACGATCTGCATCCGGACGGCCAGCGCCTGGCACTTTCCATCGACCCCAGCGCCCTGTGTGAAGTAGCCTGACGGGCGACGATTGACTGAGAGAGCAGACGGATGGCATTGGTAATTTTTGATCTGGACGACACCCTGATCCACGGCGACTGCGCCACGTTATGGAGCGCACAGATGGGCCGCCTGGGCTGGGTCGATCCTGAATCCTTCATGCGCAAGAACGACGAACTGATGGCGGCCTACAGCCGGGGCGAGTTGCGCATGGAAGACTTCATGGATTTCAGCCTGGAGCCGATGATCGGCCGCACCCCGGAAGAAATCGAACACTTGGTGGAGCCCTGGGTCGAGGACGTGATCGAGCCGCTGATCTACAGCGACGCGACCAAGACCATCGCCCGGCACCGCGCCAATGGCGACCGGATCCTGGTGATTTCCGCCTCGGGTACACACCTGGTCAGGCCGATCGCGGCGCGCATCGGTATCGACGAAGTGCTGGGCATCGAGCTGGATGTCAGCCATGGCGTGTACAGCGGCCGTACGGTAGGCGTGCTGACGTACCGCGAAGGCAAGATCACACGGCTGCTGGCGTGGTTGGAGCAGGAAGGTGAAAACCTGGAGGGCGCGTATTTCTATTCGGATTCGCGCAATGACCTGCCGTTATTGCTCAAGGTGGACCATCCGCAGGTGGTCAACCCGGACCCGGTACTGCACGAACACGCAGAAAAGGCCGGCTGGCCGATCCACCATTGGGTCTGAACCCACCAAGATACCCCTGTGGGAGGGGGCTTGCCCCCGATCGCGGTCTATCAGATGAAACATTCTTCACTGACACACCGCCATCGGGTGCAAGCCCCCTCCCACTCTGGAATTCACCGCGATAAGAGTTCGCTGCCACCTCACGGATGCGAACTGCGACTACATTGCATGTAGGAGCGAGCTATTCCACCGCTCGACATGACCCTCAACGCCTTGCAATGCTTTCACAGTGCCTCCATAGTGAGTCCGGACTGAGCCCGTAGCAGTAGCGCCGGGCTTTTTGCATTATGCGACCGGACCATATGGAACCGGCTCCCTCAAAGACGGCCTAATATGCGTTATCAATTGCCCCCGCGTCGAATCAGCATGAAGCATCTGTTCCCCAGCACCGCCCTCGCTTTTTTCATTGGTCTCGGCTTCGCGTCGATGTCGACCAATACGTTCGCAGCCAACAGCTGGGACAATCTTCAGCCTGATCGCGATGAGGTGATTGCCAGCCTTAACGTCGTCGAGTTGCTCAAGCGCCATCACTACAGCAAGCCGCCGCTGGACGACGCGCGCTCGGTGATCATCTACGACAGCTACCTCAAGCTGCTGGATCCCTCGCGCAGCTACTTCCTGGCCAGTGATATCACTGAGTTCGACAAATGGAAGACCCAGTTCGACGATTTCCTCAAGAGCGGCGACCTGCAGCCTGGTTTCACCATCTACAAGCGTTATCTGGACCGCGTCAAAGCGCGCCTGGATTTCGCCTTGGGTGAGTTGAACAAAGGCATCGACAAGCTCGACTTCACCGAGAAGGAAACCCTTCTGGTGGATCGCAAGGACGCGCCGTGGCTGACCAGCACCGCCGCACTCGACGACCTGTGGCGCAAGCGCGTCAAGGACGAGGTGCTGCGCCTGAAGATCGCCGGCAAAGAGCCCAAGGCCATCCAGGAACTGTTGACCAAGCGCTACAAGAATCAACTGGCGCGCCTGGACCAGACCCGTGCCGAAGACATCTTCCAGGCTTACATCAACACTTTCGCGATGTCCTACGACCCGCACACCAATTATCTGTCGCCAGATAACGCGGAAAATTTCGATATCAACATGAGTCTGTCCCTGGAAGGCATCGGTGCCGTCCTGCAAAGCGACAATGACCAGGTCAAGATCGTGCGCCTGGTACCGGCGGGTCCGGCGGACAAGACCAAGCAGGTCGCCCCGGCCGACAAGATCATCGGTGTGGCCCAGGCCGACAAAGAGATGGTCGATGTGGTCGGCTGGCGCCTGGACGAAGTGGTCAAGCTGATCCGCGGCCCCAAAGGCAGCGTGGTGCGCCTGGAAGTGATTCCGCACACCAATGCACCGAACGACCAGACCAGCAAGATCGTGTCGATCACCCGAGAAGCGGTGAAACTCGAAGACCAGGCCGTGCAGAAGAAAGTCCTCAGCCTCAAGCAGGATGGCAAGGACTACAAGCTGGGCGTGATTGAAATCCCGGCCTTCTACCTGGACTTCAAGGCCTTCCGCGCCGGTGACCCGGACTACAAGTCCACCACCCGCGACGTGAAGAAAATCCTCACGGAACTGCAGAAGGAAAAAGTCGACGGCGTGGTCATCGACCTGCGCAACAACGGCGGCGGTTCCCTGCAGGAAGCCACCGAGCTGACCAGCCTGTTCATCGACAAGGGCCCGACCGTGTTGGTGCGCAACGCTGACGGCCGTGTGGACGTGCTGGAAGACGAGAACCCGGGCGCCTTCTACAAAGGGCCGATGGCATTGCTGGTCAACCGTCTCTCGGCCTCGGCTTCGGAGATTTTCGCCGGCGCCATGCAGGACTACCACCGCGCGTTGATCATCGGTGGTCAGACCTTCGGCAAAGGCACCGTGCAGACCATCCAGCCGCTGAACCATGGCGAGCTCAAACTGACGCTGGCCAAGTTTTACCGGGTTTCCGGGCAGAGCACCCAGCATCAGGGTGTACTGCCGGACATCGACTTCCCGTCGATCATCGACACCAAGGAAATCGGCGAGAGCGCCCTGCCCGAAGCCATGCCGTGGGACACCATCCGTCCTGCGATCAAGCCGGCGTCGGACCCGTTCAAACCGTTCCTGACCCAGCTCAAAGCTGACCACGATACGCGCTCCGCCAAGGACGCCGAGTTCGTCTTCATCCGCGACAAGCTGGCCCTGGCCAAGAAGTTGATGGAAGAGAAAACCGTCAGCCTCAACGAGGCGGATCGTCGCAAGCAGCACGCCGACATTGAAAATCAACAGCTTGTCCTGGAAAACGTGCGCCGCAAGGCCAAGGGCGAAGAGCCGCTCAAGGAGCTGAAGAAAGAAGATGAGGATGCGCTGCCCACCGAGGCAGATAAAACCAAGCCGGAAGACGACGCCTATCTAGCCGAGACCGGTCGCATCCTGCTGGACTACCTGAAAATCACCAAGCAGGTGGCCAAGCAGTAAATGATGGCAATTAATGTGACCGCTCCTCGGAGTGTCATCATATAGACATCATTCTGTCGTGAAATAAAGGACCGCAGGCTTCAAGCCTGCGGTCCTTTTTTTTCGCTCGAGATCGCCATGACCATGACCGAACAGCTGGATGCACTGGGCTCTATCCTGGCTCAAGGCAGTTTGCACAGCCTGTTCCAACCCATCATCTGCTTGTCTGAACGGCGCGTTCTCGGCTACGAGGCCCTCAGTCGCGGCCCGTCCAACAGCCCGCTGCACTCCCCCGTCGCGCTGTTCTCCATTGCCAGCCACGCCGGGCGCCTGAGCGAACTGGAAATGGCCTGCCGTGCGAGCGCCTGCCGACGCTTCAGCGAACAAAAGCTGCCGGGCAAGCTGTTTCTCAATATCTCGCCGGAATCCCTGATGGAGACAGCGCACCAACCCGGACGCACGCTGCAGCTGCTGCGCGACTTCGGGATTGCCCCCAGCCAGGTGGTGATCGAACTCACCGAGCAGACCCCCACCGATGATTTCCAGCTGTTGCAGACCGCGTTGCATCATTATCGCGACATGGGTTTTGCCATCGCCCTGGATGACCTGGGCGCCGGTTACTCCAGCCTGCGGTTGTGGTCGGAGCTGCGCCCGGATTATGTGAAGATTGATCGGCACTTTATCGACGGCATTCACCAGGACGCCCTCAAGCGCGAATTCGTCGGTTCGATCATGCAGATCGCCAAGGCGTCCCGCGCCCAAGTGATCGCCGAAGGGATCGAATTGCCGGAAGAGTTGGCGGTGTTGACGGACATGGGCGTCGATCTGGTCCAGGGTTACCTGCTTTGCCGGCCCCAGGAACAGCCGCCGCACGAGGCACGCTTGATGCTGCCCAAGCCGGATAACGCCAATATCGCCCTCAGTGAAGAAGGCAGTGACCTGAGCGCCCTGCTCAATGAACAGCCGGCGGTGGACCAAAACACCGCAACCGCCCAGGTGCTCGAATCCTTCCGCCGCCAGGCCAATCTCAACTCACTGGCGGTGCTCGATAGCCGCGGCCACCCGGTCGGCATTGTGCATCGACACTCGCTGTCGGACGCGCTGCTCAAACCCTTCGCTACCGACCTGTTCGCACGCAAACCCATCAGCCGCCTGATGAGCGACGACTTCCTGGCCGTGGAGTTGAGCCAGTCCCTGCAGCAGGTCAGCCGCTTGCTGACCAGCCGCGCGCGGCAACGCATTGAAGAAGATTTCATCATTACCGTGAACGGCGACTACCTGGGCCTGGGCCGGGTCATCGATGTACTCAAGCTGATCACCGAGCTGAAAATCCAGCAGGCGCGTTACGCCAACCCGCTCACCCTGCTACCGGGCAACGTGCCGATCCAGCAGTGCCTGACGCGTCTGCTGCAGCAGCAGCGTGAATCGGTGATCTGCTACGTGGATATCGACAGCTTCAAGCCATTCAACGATATCTACGGTTATGGGCGCGGGGATGAGGTGCTGTTGTGCCTGGCGCAGTGTCTGAACGATCGGGTCGACCCCAGCCGCGACTTTGTCGGGCATATCGGTGGCGATGACTTTTTACTGGTGCTGGGCCCACAGGATTGGCGCAAACGCCTCAATCAACTGCTGGATGACTTTCACACCCAATGCCGGCGCTTCTACCGCGCCGAGCACCTCGACGCCGGCTGCTTCGTCGCACTCAACCGCCAGGGCGTACGCCAAGAGTTCGCATTGCTTTCACTGTCGATTGGGGTGGTGCATTTGTATCCACAGGCCTGTGCGCAACTTGATGCCAGCCAGTTGGCGGAGCTGGCGTCGCAGGCCAAGCACCACGCCAAAGCAGTGACGGGCTACAGCATCCACGTGATCGACAGCCTGGACCTGCTGCCCGCTTAGGCTTCGGCGGATTCCGGGTACTCGTACTCGAACACCCGCACCACCTCCGAAGCGTGCCAGGAGGCGGCGGCCACGCCGTCGGAGGGCCCGCTGAAACGTCCCAGGCGCTCCACACACTCAAAGAACCCCGTACGCGGCAAGCGGCTGGCGCCCTGGCTGATCACCAACGAGCTGCGCAGCGGCTGCTCGGCCTTGGCGTCCAGCGCCGCCAGGTGCTCCAGGGCGGCGGCCAGGGTCTGCATCGCCGGCGTCGGGAACTGCAGGCGCTCAAGCAGCGCACGGTAGGTCAGCAGATGGCGCTGGCGGCGTGCCTGGTCCAGTTCGTTGAGTAACCCATCCCAATGTTGACGGCTGATACGTAGGCTCACGATTCTTCCCTCCAACCTGCAACGCCCAATTCCCAGGCCAGGCTGCGGCGAATGGCGGCATCCGGCTGGCGTTCACCCGTTTCAATCAAACCCAGATACGAGGGGCTGATACCCACCGTGCGCGCCAGGGTTTCGATGGCCAGGCCCTTGGCTTCACGCAGGCCGCGCAGGGCTGCGAGCGGATGCAGGTCCTGGTCGGTAGCAGTGGGTGCTGCAGGGGAGGAAGCGAATGTGGGGGGTTGCTGACCGGCCGCTTTTAGCAGCGCCTGGTACTGGTCCCATGGCAACACCGCATATTCGGGTTCGCCATTGCGTGAAATGATCTGGATATCCATGACTGCCCCGTAGGATAAAAACACTTACTAAGTAAGTTCTTTCCTTAGAAGTGTAATCCTAACAGCCACAGAGGTCGCAGAGGATAGTCCATAGCATTAGTTTTTTTGCGGATTTTCCCGGGCGAGCAGCTCGGGCGTGGCGGGCAGGCGCTCGACCACGGCCAGCTTTTCCGGGCGCTGCGCGTCACGCCAGGCACGAAACGCGCTCAGCTCGCCGCTCAGGGTCTTCATGACCCATGCCAGCACGGCGATGTCATCGAGCATGCCGAACATTGGGATAAAGTCCGGGATCGCGTCAATCGGACTGAGGAAGTACATCAGCCCCGCCACCACCGAGATCAACGCCTTGGGGCTGATCGTCCGATACTCACCGCGCCAGTAGGCCAGGCACAGGGCCTGGAGCAACTTGAGATCATCCTTGAGCTGGCCCAGGCGATTGCCCTGGCTTGAGCCCTTGGCAGCGACCGCGAACAGCAGCGTCGGCAAACGGCCACGCCCGAGCAGACGTGCGGCCATCGGCAGGAAGCGGGTGAAATTGAAGGGTGGTTTCATGGGTCACTCCAGTTCCATACGACAGAAAGGTTATCCACACAAATTGTGGATAACCTTGTGAACAGAGCCTTTTTTCATGGCTGAAAGCCACGAACTACAAGGCTTGCAGTCAGATCGGGCGTTTTTTGCGCACATCAAAAAAACCCAAGATTTCATTGACTTGGCAGGCGTGTACGGCTACCCGTGCTCGAGTTTTATATCAGACTGCTTCAGGTTGCGGACGTTCGTTTGGATTTGCCCGGGCGTTATGCGGCAGCTGGCGAGCCTCACAGGGGGTTTACAGCGCTTCAAACCCTATAAACGACAACGCCCCGTCGAAACGGGGCGTTGTCTGTTCAAGCGCCGATTACTTCTTGGCGGCAGGTGCAGCAGGTGCGGCAGCGGCGTCAGCCTTGGCTGGGTCCTTGATGGCCAGCAGCTCCAGGTCGAATACCAGCACGGAGTTGGCTGGAATCGTCGGGCTCGGGCTCTGGGCGCCGTAAGCCAGGTCGGACGGGATGTACAGCTCGACCTTCTCGCCTACGTGCATCAGTTGCAGGCCTTCGACCCAACCTGGGATCACACCGCTGACCGGCAGGTCAATCGGGCTGCCACGGTCCACGGAGCTGTCAAAGGTGGTGCCGTTGGTGAGCTTGCCGGTGTAGTGAACAGTCACCACGTCGGTCGGCTTGGGCTGGGCGCCGTCGGCTTTCTTGACGATCTTGTACTGCAGACCGGAAGCGGTGGTGACGACGCCGTCTTTCTTGGCGTTGTCTTCGAGGAATTTCTTGCCGGCTGCCGCCGACTCTTCGCTCATTTTGGTCATGCGCTCTTCAGCGCGCTTTTGCAGCGCGGCAAAGGCTTCAACCAGTTCGTCGTCCTTGAGCTTCTGCTCTTTCTTGCCGACCGCATCTTCAATGCCTTGGGCTACCGCTTTGGAGTCCAGGTCATCCATGCCTTCCTGGGCAAGGCTTTTGCCCATGTTCAGGCCGATGCCGTAGGAAGCTTTTTGCGCCGGGGTTTTCAGCTCTACGCTGGTCTGCGAATCACAACCCGCAAGTACCAGGCTAACCAGGGCCACCGCCGCCGCCAACCGATGCTGTTTCATGCTATTTCCTTGTTCATGCGCCAAAAGGGCATTCGAATAAAGTCGCGAGCTTATCAGGCGGCCACGACCAATGGCTACCGGCATGTGAGCAGGAAACGTCTGATAAGTTCACGTGTTTAAAAGCAATTTCATCCATGATGAAGGCCCGCGACGGATCGTGGGACGGCCACTACCAGGCTCATGGCCACTTGCCGCACCCTTGGCGTAGTGGCATAACAACGTGATAACTCGACAAGGATAGTTAACTTGCGCATTTTTTCCCGTGTTTTCCTCTTGATCCTCATAGCCCTGGGCCTGCTTCTGGCCGTGGTGCTCTACTACATCGTTAACCCCAAGCTGCCGGATTACGTGCCCGTGGAGCAGGTGCACTACCAGGATCAATGGAGCGCCGCCGACCGCCAGACCTATTACTTCACCCCCCAGGGCACCCAGGTCAAAGGCCTGCACTACGACTGGTTCAGCGCCCTGGAGCTGCCGTTTTCCGAGCGCCGTTTTGCCACGCCTGAGTACCTGGCCCGTTTCGGTTTCCTGGTCGACCCCAGGCAAGTGTCCACCCCACAAAACCCCGGCAATCTGCCTGTAGGTTTCGCCCGGCATAAAAATGCCGGCAGCAACGTTGAATACCTGGATATCACCTGCGCCGCCTGCCACACCGGCGAGTTGCACTTCAAGGGCCAGGCCCTGCGCATCGACGGCGGCTCAGCCCAGCATGTGCTGCCGTCGAGCGTGCCGACCTTGCGCGGCGGCAGTTTCGGCCAGGCCCTGGTCGCCAGCCTTGCGGCAACTTATTACAACCCATGGAAGTTCGAGCGCTTCGCCCGCCAGGTTCTGGGCGACCGCTACGAAGCCGAGCACAGCCAACTGCGCCGGGACTACAAACAGTCGCTGGACAAATTCATTAAGGTCGCCTGGAACGATACCCACCGGGGCCTCTACCCCACCGAAGAAGGACCGGGGCGCACCGACGCCTTCGGCCGCATCGCCAATGCCAGCTTCGGCGATGCCATTTCTCCGCAGAACTACCGCATCGCCAACGCCCCGGTGGACTACCCGCAGCTGTGGGATATCTGGACCTTCGACTGGGTGCAATGGAACGGTTCGGCCCAGCAACCCATGGCACGCAATATCGGTGAAGCCCTCGGCGTGGGCGCGACCCTGGACTTCTTCGACGCTGCCGGCCAGCCTCTGCAGGGCGATGCGCGCTACCCATCCAGCGTACGCGTGCGCGATCTGAACCTGATCGAAGAAACCTTGCAGCGCCTCAAGCCGCCCACCTGGCCGCAAGATCTGTTCGGCGCCATCGACAAGCCCCTTGCCGCCCAGGGCCGTGCATTGTTCGCCGAGAACTGCGCCGGCTGTCACGTGCCTACCGTGACTGAAGAAGGCGGCCGGCCGGTGCAGCAACTCAAGATGCTGCCGGTGGACTACATCGGCACCGACCCCGGCACGGCCAACAACATCGCCGACCAGCGTTACGACCTCAGCGCCTTGCAATGGGACCTGGCGGAGCTGGCCGGGCTCAACGTTCAACTGCACCCCACGCCGACCGAGCCACTGGACCTTAAAAAGATGTCCGTGGCCAAGGGCCTGGCCTACGTCACGGCCTTTGTCGAGGACCACGCCTACCGCGCCGCCGGCGTGACCCCTGCCGAGCGCCCGCGCCTGGACGGTTACGGCCTGCCCATCGGTGTGCGCGAGTTGCGCGCCTACAAAGCGCGGCCACTGGCTGGCGTCTGGGCAACGCCGCCGTTCCTGCATAACGGTTCGGTGCCGACAATCTACCAGTTGCTCTCGCCTCAGGACGAGCGCAGCACCACCTTCTATAAAGGCACCTTCAACTATGATCCGCGCCATCTCGGCTTTGAGACCGACGCGTTCAAGAATGCCTTTGTGTTCGATACCAAAATCACCGGCAACCACAACAGCGGCCACGAATTCCGTGCCGGCCAGCGTGGCAACGGCGTCATCGGCCGTGGCTTGCTGCCGCAGGAACGCTGGGCGCTGCTGGAATACCTCAAAGTACTGGGCGGCCCGCTGGAGCAACAACTGCCATGATGATTCGATCCCGCTATGACCGACCTTCCCTGCTCGCCCGCCTCTGGCTGCGTCTCGGCGGGTTTCTCGGTAAAACCTTGCTGTGGCTGGTGGGCCTTGGCCTGCTCGGTTGGCTCGGCGCCAGCGCCTGGTACGCCTGGCAACACAGCGGCCCGGTGTCGCCAAATGAGCAGATTCCGCCCGGCGAGGCCGCCATGACCCAGGGCATCATCCAGACCGCCGTGCGCATCGTCGACCAGCACCGCGAAGGCACGCGCTACCTGCGCGATGCCCATGCAAAGGCCCACGGCTGTGTGAAGGCCGAAGTCAGCGTGCTGGCCGACCTCGACCCGGCACTGCGCCAGGGCGTGTTCGCCACGCCGGGTAAAACCTGGCAGGCGACGATGCGGCTGTCCAACGGCAATGCCTACCCGCAATTCGACAGCATCCGCGATGCCCGCGGCATGGCCATCAAACTGCTGGATGTACCGGGCAAACAGCTGATGGCCGATCAGCAAGCGCGCACGGAACAGGACTTCGTGATGTTCAGCCACCCGAACTTCTTTGTCAGCGATGTGGCCGAATATGCGCAGAACATCGGGGCCCAGGCGGATGGCAAGAAAGTGCTGGCGTTCTTCCCCAAGGCCGACCCACGCACCTGGCAGATACGCCACCTGTTCATCGCCCTGGCAACCCTCGCCCCCGCCCCGGCCAGCCCGACGCAGACCACCTACTTTTCGGTTTCGCCTTACAAGTTCGGTGCGGCCAACGCCAAGTTCCGCGTCGCCCCCGACCCGCAAAGCTGCCCGGAATATACGTTGCCCAAACAGAACCTGGACCTGCCGAACTTCCTGCGCAGCGCCCTGAACCAGCAGCTCTCCACCGACCGCGTACCGGCGTGCTTCGTGTTGCAGATCCAGCGACAGAACCCGCAGACATTCATGCCCATCGAAGACACCAGCATCGAATGGAAGGAAAGCGACGCACCTTTTGAAACCGTGGCCAAGGTGCGGGTTCCGGCGCAGGACTTCGACACGCCCGCGCTGAATCTCGCGTGTGACAACCAGTCATTCAACCCCTGGTTCGGCGTGGAAGAACACCGCCCCATCGGCGGCATCAACCGCCTGCGCAAGGCGGTGTACGAGGCCGTCAGCGATTACCGCCACAGCCGCAACGCACCGTAGACTCGGTGCCTGCATGCCAGCAGAGGAAACCGATGTGAATTGCGCTTACCTGTATCGCCCGGCAACCGCCGCCGACATGCCCGCCGCCCATGCACTCTCCGTACACCTAAAATGGCCGCATCGCGAGCAAGACTGGGCGATGGTGCAGCGCACATCCGAGGGCTTCGTCGCCGAACAGGACGGTGTCTTGGCAGGCGTCGCATTCGCCTGCCATCAGGGGGCCTATTCGTCCATAGGCCTGGTGATCGTCAGTCATCAGCACCAGCGCAAAGGCATCGGACGTCGCTTGATGAATCTGTGCTTGGACAGCGTGGGCCCGCGCACGCCGATCCTCAATGCCACCGAGTCAGGCGCGCCGCTGTACGCCAGCATGGGATTCGTTGAATTTGCACGGATTCAGCAACATCAGGGCGTGCCGCAGACGCCGGAGCCCCTACCCGAGACGCGCCACGCGCACTGTCGCGTACTGAACCGGGCCGACTACCCCAAGGTAATCGAACTGGCCAATGCCGCCAGTGGCCTGGACCGCACCGGTGTACTCAACGACCTGCTGCCGACAGCCGAGCACGTGGTGGGCCTCGAGGTAGAGGAGCACCTGCAAGGGTGCGCCCTGCTCCGCCAATTTGGTCGCGGCCACCTCATTGGCCCCGTCGTCGCGCAACACCCGGAGCAGGCCCGACACTTGATCACTTACCTTCTTCGGTTGATCCCGGGCGCGTTCGTGCGTTTGGATATTCCCATCGCATGCGGGTTGGCCGACTGGCTGGAAAACCTGGGGCTGCCCTGCGTGGATAACGCGCCACGGATGGTGCGCGGTGTGCCGCCCAGATCAAGCGCCGGGGTCACCGAGTTTGCGCTGGTGACCCAGGCGATCGGCTGAGGCACAAAGCCTGCCGGGCGGATTCAGCGGATTATCCCTTGCAGGATTGAATAACGGGGTCAGGCCCCGGGATTCTTGACGTAGCGCAGGACCACGAAACCCGCGACCAGAATCAGCGGTGCGATGGAGAGCATGCCCATGTAGGTAGAGCCGGTCAGATCGTTGATTTTCCCCACCATCACCGGGGCAACCATACCGCTCAGCTGACCGATGGAGTTGATCGCCGCAGTCCCCGTGGCGATCGCCAGTCCCGAAAAGGTCGATTGCGGGATGGTCCAGAAAATCGGGATCGCAATAAAGGTACCCGTAGTAGCGAGTACGAGCGCTGCCATCATGGCCCAGGATGAATCCGAGAACAGGCAAGCCAACAGATAGCCGGCGGCTGCCGCCGCCAGGCACAGAACAAGGTAAGTCTTGCGCTCACCCGTACGATCGGAACGCCGGGTCAGCCATATCATGCCGATACAGGCCACGATGTAAGGCAGCGCCGAAAGCATCCCTATCCAGAATAGGCTCTGTACACCGGACGATTTGATCAGGTGCGGCATCCAGAAGTTGAGGCCATAAGAAGCTGTCTTGATCACAAAGTAGATGAACGCCATGATCGCGACTTCCCGGGTCAGCAACACACGCCACAAGGACCCCAATACCGGCTTATCGTTGACTTTGTCATGCGCCAGGTTCGCCGCCAGCAGATCCTTCTCGCTACGGCTTAACCATTTGGCCGATTCGATGTCCCGGTCCAGCTTCCACAGCACTAGCAGGCCGAGTACCACACAGGGCAGTCCGGACATCAGGAACAGCCAGTGCCAGCCAGCCAGACCGAACACGCCATCCATCGTGCCCAACAGGATTCCCGCCGCTGGCCCCCCGACCGCGCCTGCCAGGGGTACAGCGAGGAACCAGAGGCCATTCATCTTCGCCAGGTGCTTCTTGGGAAACCAGCACGCCAGGTAAAACAGGATCGCCGGGCCAAAACCGGCTTCCATGACGCCGATCAGAAAACGCAGGAAGTACAGGGTGTATTGCGTGTAGGCGAACATTAACGCCGCCGTTGCCAGCCCCCAGGAGATCATGATCCGGCAGATCCAGGCAGGCGCGCCATAGCGCTTGAGCCCCAGGCTGCTGGGAACTTCAAACAGCACGTAGCCGAAAAAAAACATGCTCGCGGCCAGGCCGTACGCCGCGTCGGACAAACCCAATTCTTGCTGCATCTGGGTCTTGGCGAAGCTGATGTTGATCCGGTCAAAATAGGAAAAGAGAAAGCAGATAATGGCCAGCGGCATGATTCGCCAGGCCACACGCCGATAGAGCAGCAGCTCGTTGATCGTTTCTGCGTTGCGCGCAAGCGCGATTTCGCCAGTCATGGCAACCATGATGTTTCTCCATTGTTGTAATTATTGGAGAGAGGCAAGGCTCTTGAGGAACCCTGCTCAATGGGTTCAGCCGATCAGAATAAGTTTGGCCTTGTAAGCCTGACCTTTGACGACATAGTCAGCGGCGTTTCGATGCATGTCGGCAATTGCTTCAGGTGTCAGTTCGCGCACGACTTTGGCAGGTGCGCCGAGAATAAGTGAGTTGTCCGGGAACACCTTGCCTTCGGTCACAACCGCCCCGGCGCCGACCAGGCAATTGCTGCCGATGACCGCGCCATTGAGCACAACAGCCTGAATCCCGATCAGCGCTCCGTCGCCGACGGTGCAACCGTGCAACATGGCCTGGTGGCCGATAGTGACGCCCTCGCCCACCGTCAGCGCAAATCCCGGATCGGCATGCAGCACCGCTCCCTCCTGCACATTGCTGTGCTGACCAATGCGAATCGGCTCGTTGTCACCCCGCAGAACAGCCTGGGGCCAGACACTGACGCCCTGCGCCAGCGTGACATTGCCGATGACGGTAGCGTCTTGCGCGATGAAAGTTTCAGCGTGAATGACAGGAATAAGGGTGTCGTATTGATAAATAGCCATGGCAGTTCTTCCTCAAGGCTGAGCGTCGGTTTTCAGAACACCAGCGGCACACAGCTCGGCAATGTGTTCGTCGCTGTAGCCCAGTTCACGCATGACTTTGTGGGTGTGCTCGCCGATGCGTGGGATAGATCGACGGGGTTGCAGTCGCTCGCCATCCAGGGACAACGGCAGCAGTGGCATGGCGGTGAACGATCCGTCTTCAAGTTCAAGATTTGCCAGGCCACCGCTGTGCAGCAGATGAGGATCTTCGAACAGTTCCTCGGGCCGTCGAATCGGAGCAAACGGAATACTGTTTGCCTCAAGTTCCAGGGCCAGCGCTTGAGCGTCCATGCTGGCAAAGACTTCAGCCAAGTGAGCCAGCAGACGTGGCCGCTGCAGCACGCGATCATTGTTGGTAGCAAGGGTCTGGTCGTCCAGCAACGCGGTCTGGCCGAGCAATTGACACAGGGCGGTCCACTGACCTTCACCCGTGGCGGCGACGAACATCTGCTCCCCATTGGCAAACTCGAATACATCGTAAATGGCCCATGCACTGATACGGTTTGGCATCGGTGCAGCCGCTTGGCCGGTCACGGCGTATTGCTGCATATGCTGAGCAGCGAGCAATACGCAGTTTTCGTAAAGCGCGCTTTGCACCTCACGACCGACGCCGGTGACATGACGATCGTTGAGCGCAGCAAGCACACCGATAGCACCGAACATGCCGCCCATGATGTCGTTCACCGAACTGCCGGCACGCAGAGGCCTGCCTACCGGGCCGGTCATATAGGCCAGGCCTGCCATCATTTGCACAACTTCATCCAGGGCCAGGCGATTGTCGTAGGGGCCGTTGAGAAAGCCTTTGTGCGAGGCGTAGATAATGCGCGGGTTACGCGCTCGAATCGCCGCGTAACCGAAGCCCAGCTCGCTCATGCGCCCGGGCTTGAAATTCTCGATGAATACGTCAGCGGTATCGATCAGCTCCAGTACCGCATCTCGTCCTTGTTGAGTATTGACGTCGATGGCGATGCACTGTTTGTTGCGGTTGAACGTGCGAAAAAAACCGGCACCGGCGCCTAGCAGACGGCGTGTACCGTCGCCACGGATCGGTTCAATCTTGATCACCTCGGCACCGAGGTCACCCAGGATCATTCCGCAGGTCGGGCCCATCACCATGTGAGAAATTTCAACGACACGAATGCCGTCCAATGGAAGCCTGGACATTAGGGTTCTCCTTGATCTGGCAGGTTCAGACGCGACCGGCGACTGATGCGTAATTGAGTGGCAGGCCAGCTCGTGCAATGCAGCCGTAGAGCGTCTCGTGCGGCAGTGCTTCGCTGAGCACATGGCGGGAAGCGATCAGGGCTGCCAGGTCGATGCCCGTCTCGTAGCCCATGCTCTGCAGCATGAACACCAAGTCTTCTGTAACCGTATTGCCGGATGCACCCGGTGCGAACGGACAACCGCCCAACCCGGCCAGTGATGAGTCGAGCTCGGTGATACCTTGCTGAACGGCAACCAGGCTATTGGCAAGCGCCAGGCCTCGGGTGTCGTGGAAGTGCGCGGCCCTGAGCTTGTCACCCGCGATGGCGCGAACCGCCTGCAAGGTGGTCGCCACCTGGCCGGGATTGGCGTAGCCCGTGGTGTCTCCCAGGGACACCAGATCGCAGCCGGCTTGCAACACATGCCCGGTCAACGCGCAGAGATCGCTCAATGGCACATCACCTTGGCGGGTACAGCCGAACGCCACAGACATGCCGGCGATCACTTGAACGTTGTGCAAGCCGGATTCAGTACGCAGCTGGCACATTCGCGCCAGCTCTTCGACCATTTCCAACGGAGTCCGGCGCACATTGGCCAGGCTATGGGCTGCGCTGACGGACACAGGCGCAATGATACGGTGCGCGCCGGATTCCAGCGCATCGCGACAGCCGCGCAGGTTAGGCGCCAGGACCGTGACAACCAGATCCGGAAAACTCAAGGCATGGGCGACGACTTCTTTGGCATCGGCCATCTGCGGCAACAGTTTGGCGGGAACAAAGGACGCGACCTCCATGTACCGCACACCTGCGGCATAGGCGGCATCAATCCATTGTCGTTTGGCGGATGTCGGCATAGTGGCTTGAAGGCTTTGCAAACCATCACGCATGCCGACTTCGTTGATTGTTATTGTTGTCATGAAAAAAGCTCTCACAGGCTGAAGCGCACCTTCAGATTAGAGAGCCAGGGAGTCAGCAAAAAGACGTCATTTACGCGGTGATCCATCGCCAACGGCGACGGATACAGTCAGGTGCGGGGCGCAGGCGGTGTCGCGCGCAAAAGCAGATGATCCAGCAATCGCCGGGCCGACAGCGACAGTGCATCCCGGTCACGGACGCAGATAACAAACTCACCCAATGCCCAATCGTCGGTCAGAGGGATAATCCGCAAGTCAAACAACCGCGCATACCGCTCCACTGCTTCCAGGGGGAATACGGCAAGTCCCAAGCCGAATTGCACCAGCCGAAAAGCTGCGTCAAATGACGACACATAGGAGCGAAACCGCAGCTCATGGCCCTCCTTCGTCGCTTCACTGCGCATGAAGTTATTCAACGTGGCGAAAGCCGACAGCCCCAAGTGATCAAAGGCCAGGGTCTCTGCGAACGCAATATGGGTACGACCGGCCAGGGCATGGTTCGCCCCTACTACGACCGCCAGGTGATCCCGGCGATAGGGCAGAAATTCCAGATCGCCCACGGCCATTGATCGTCGACAAATACCTAAATCGGCATTGCCTTCGGCTACCCCGCGCACCACGTCGGGACTGAAACGCTCTTCGATGTCTGCCTGGATTCTTGGATGCTCGATCATGAAGTCCGACAGTTCCTCGGGCAGGAACTCCATGATTGATGAGATGTTTGCCAAGACTCGTACATGTCCTCGGGCGCCTTCAGCGTATTCGCTAAGCTCGCTATCGAGCCGCTCCATGGCCCGCGTCAGGGACCGAGCGTGCCGAAGTAGCGCCAACCCCGCCGGCGTCGGTTCGACCCCGCGCTTGCTGCGGTTGAGCAGCGGCGTACCAAACCGCGCCTCAATATCGGAGATACGTTTACTGACCGCCGACGGCGCAATGAATGCCCGCTCGCTGGCGCGTGCAATCGTGCCCCCTTCACAGACCAGAATGAACAAGTGCAAAGATAAGTGATCCAGGTGCTGCATGACGCCCCTCCCGTTGTTCTAACGACGCAGCTTAACCGTCTTATTAAAAACCGTGGTTGGAGATGGAGTTCCAGCGAAATGTGCAGACGAAAAAAAGCCCGCTCAATGAGCGGGCTTCTTGTGGCGACCTGGCGTTCAGTGTTCCAGGTTGCCGAATATGGCGCAGCGGACGGGACTCGAACCCGCGACCCCCGGCGTGACAGGCCGGTATTCTAACCGACTGAACTACCGCTGCGCGTAACACATGAAGCGAATGGTGGGTGATGACGGGATCGAACCGCCGACCCTCTGCTTGTAAGGCAGATGCTCTCCCAGCTGAGCTAATCACCCTTCGTTTCGGTGTGGGCGCATCATACATCAAAAAATCGTAATGTCTTGATTTAAATGCAGTTTATTTAAAAAAAGTTTACCGCACGACTTTTTGCCATATTTCGCACAATAAAAAGCCCGCTCAATGAGCGGGCTTCTTGTGGCGACCTGGCGTTCAGCGTTCCAGGTTACCGAATATGGCGCAGCGGACGGGACTCGAACCCGCGACCCCCGGCGTGACAGGCCGGTATTCTAACCGACTGAACTACCGCTGCGCGTAACACTTGAAGCGAATGGTGGGTGATGACGGGATCGAACCGCCGACCCTCTGCTTGTAAGGCAGATGCTCTCCCAGCTGAGCTAATCACCCTTCGTTTCGGTGTGGCGCGCATTCTACGGAGCGACCCAAGGTCTGGCAAGCACTTTCTTAAATCTTTTTTTTCAGCCCTTCCAATGGCTTACGCAGGGTTGGCCTGGGGCGTGATCAAGAGAATAATGCCCCCCTTTGTATAGAGGAGAGACTCACCCCATGTGGTTCAAGAACCTGCTTATCTATCGCCTGACCCAAGATCTGCCCGTTGATGCCGAGGCGTTGGAAGCGGCCATGGCCACCAAACTGGCGCGCCCGTGCGCAAGCCAGGAGTTGACGACTTACGGTTTCGTCGCACCTTTCGGTAAAGGTGAAGACGCGCCCCTGGTGCACGTCAGCGGCGACTTCCTGCTGATCGCCGCACGCAAGGAAGAACGCATCCTGCCGGGCAGCGTGGTGCGCGATGCGGTTAAAGAGAAGGTCGAGGAGATCGAGGCCGAGCAAATGCGCAAGGTCTATAAAAAGGAACGCGACCAGATCAAGGATGAAATCATCCAGGCGTTCCTGCCGCGCGCCTTTATTCGTCGCTCGTCGACCTTCGCCGCCATCGCGCCGAAACAGGGCCTGATCCTGGTGAACTCGGCCAGCCCGAAACGCGCCGAAGACCTGCTCTCCACCTTGCGCGAAGTGATCGGCACCCTGCCCGTTCGCCCACTGACCGTGAAAACCGCACCGACGGCGATCATGACCGACTGGGTCACCACCCAGAAGCCTGCCGACGACTTCTTCGTGCTCGACGAATGCGAACTGCGCGACACCCACGAAGACGGCGGCATCGTGCGCTGCAAGCGCCAGGACCTGACCGGCGAAGAAATCCAGCTGCACCTGACCACCGGCAAAGTCGTGACCCAATTGTCCCTGGCCTGGCAGGACAAGCTGTCCTTCATGCTCGACGACAAAATGACCGTCAAGCGCCTGAAGTTCGAAGACCTGCTGCAGGACCAGGCCGAACAGGACGGCGGCGACGAAGCCCTGGGGCAGCTGGATGCCAGCTTTACCCTGATGATGCTGACCTTCGGCGAGTTCCTGCCAGCGCTGATCGAAGCACTGGGCGGTGAAGAGACGCCACAAGGCATCTAAGCCGGGTGAAGAGCAAAATGTGGGAGGGGGCTTGCTCCCGATGGCAGAGTGTCAGCCAAGGTATCTTTGACTGAACCACCGCCATCGGGAGCAAGCCCCCTCCCACATTCGACCGCATTTACAAATTTCTATAACAAGGACTACCCCATGCGCGCACTCGCCGCCCTGAGCCGCTTCGTCGGCAATACCTTCGCCTACTGGGTGCTGATTTTCGCGGTGCTCGCCTTCCTGGAACCCGCGTGGTTCATCGGCCTGAAAAGCGCCATTGTGCCGTTGCTGGGCCTGGTGATGTTCGGCATGGGCCTGACCTTGAAACTTGAAGACTTCGCTGAGGTGGCCCGCCATCCCTGGCGCGTCGCCCTCGGCGTGGTCGCGCACTTTGTGATCATGCCGGGCGTGGCGTGGCTGTTGTGCCAGGTCTTTCACCTGTCGCCGGAAATTGCCGTCGGGGTGATTCTGGTCGGCTGCTGCCCAAGCGGCACTTCATCCAACGTGATGACATGGCTGGCCCGTGGCGATCTGGCGCTGTCGGTGGCCATCGCCGCCGTCACCACCCTCCTCGCCCCGCTGCTCACGCCGGCGTTGATCTGGTTGCTGGCCTCGGCCTGGCTGCCAGTGTCGTTCATGGAGTTGTTCTGGTCGATCCTGCAAGTGGTGCTGCTGCCTATCGTGCTCGGGGTGGTCGCGCAGCGGCTGCTGGGGAGTCGGGTACGGCATGCGGTCGACGTGTTGCCGTTGGTCTCGGTGGTCAGCATCGTGATCATCGTCGCAGCGGTGGTTGCCGCCAGCCAGGCGAAAATTGCCGAGTCGGGCCTGTTGATCATGGCGGTGGTGATGCTGCACAACAGCTTCGGCTACCTGCTCGGTTACTTCACCGGGCGGCTGTTCAAATTGCCCTTGGCCCAACGCAAGTCACTGGCGCTGGAAGTGGGTATGCAGAACTCCGGGCTCGGCGCCGCGCTGGCGAGCGCGCACTTCTCGCCGCTGGCGGCAGTGCCCAGTGCGCTGTTCAGCGTCTGGCACAATATTTCGGGGGCGTTGCTCTCGACCTATTTTCGCCGCATGAGCGAGAAGGAAGACCGCCGCGCGCTGGAGAACACCCCGCAAACTTGATCGTGGGGTGCATGTTCGGCACTCTAAGCGCTTCGCGGGGACGACCCCGCGACGCCAACGAGCGTTGAATCCGGGGACGACCCCGCCTGAAGAAGCGAGGTCATCATGTCCTGGATCATTCTGTTTTTTGCCGGGTTGTTCGAAGTCGGCTGGGCTGTCGGCCTGAAGTACACCGACGGTTTCAGCAAGCCCCTGCCCACCGCACTGACCATTGCCGCCATGGCCATCAGCCTTGGCCTGCTGGGGATGGCGGTTAAGGAGCTGCCGCTGGGCACCGCCTACGCCGTATGGACCGGGGTGGGTGCCGTGGGTACGGTGATCGCCGGGATTATCCTGTTTGGGGAATCCATGGCGCTGTTTCGGTTGGCCAGCGTGGCGTTGATTATCTGCGGGCTTATTGGCCTCAAGATCTCCACCTAGGCCACTACCGCCATCGGGGGCAAGCCCCCTCCCACTTTTGATTTGTGAACGCATTCAAATGTGGGAGGGGGCTTGCCCCCGATGAGGCCAGTACATCCAGCACAGAACTACCTGACACTCCCACGCAGAACACCGACCACAGCCTGCAACTGCGCAGGTGTCGCCTCCTCTACAGGAACAGGCGCCCCCGCCACCAACACCACCCGCGACCAGATCCGATGGAACAACCCCTTATCCGGATCGCGACTGAAAAAACTCCCCCACAGCCCCTGCAACGCCATCGGAATCACCGGCACCGGCGTCTCTTCCAGAATCCGCGTCACGCCACCGCGAAACTCATTCATCTCGCCATCGCCGGTCAACTTGCCTTCCGGGAAGATGCACACCAGCTCACCGTCCTTCAAGTATTTGGCGATCCGCGTAAAGGCCTTTTCGTAGATCTGGATGTCTTCGTGACGCCCGGCAATCGGAATCGCCCCGGCGGTGCGGAAGATGAAGTTGAGCACCGGCAAGCGGTAGATCTTGTAGTACATGACAAACCGAATCGGCCGACGCACTGCGCCGCCAATCAGCAGCGCATCGACAAACGACACATGGTTGCAAACGAGCAAGGCCGCACCTTCATCCGGAATCTGCTCCAGGTTGCGGTGCTCGACGCGGTACATGGAATGGCTGAGCAGCCAGATCATGAAGCGCATGGTGAACTCGGGCACGATCCTGAAGATGTAGGTATTGACCGCGATGTTGAGCAGCGACACCACCAGGAACAACTCGGGGATCGACAGCTTGGCCACGCTCAGCAGCAGGATCGACACAATCGCCGACACCACCATGAACAGCGCATTGAGGATGTTGTTGGCCGCGATCACCCGCGCACGCTGGTTCTCGGCGGTGCGCGACTGAATCAGCGCGTACAGCGGCACGATGTAAAAGCCCCCGAACACGCCCAGGCCGAGGATATCGAACAACACCCACCAGGCTTGCCCGTAGCCGAGCACCGCAAGCCAGTCGTTGGGCTGGACATTCTGCACGAAGCCGCCGGAATGCCACCACAGCAGCAGGCCAAACACCGTCAGGCCGAACGAGCCGAACGGTACCAGGCCGATTTCCACCTTACGCCCGGAAAGCTTTTCGCAGAGCATCGAACCAAGGGCGATCCCCACCGAGAACACGGTAAGGATCAGGGTGACCACGGTT
Organism: Pseudomonas sp. R4-35-07; assembly: GCF_003852235.1. Classification (NCBI taxonomy): domain Bacteria; kingdom Pseudomonadati; phylum Pseudomonadota; class Gammaproteobacteria; order Pseudomonadales; family Pseudomonadaceae; genus Pseudomonas; species Pseudomonas sp. R4-35-07. The sequence goes on along the minus strand of NZ_CP027732.1, from coordinate 1,947,666 downwards.
TCGTCGCCATACAACCATTCCTTGGCGTAGGCCGGAATCTGCGTCAGGTAGATCGCGCCGACGAACCAGAACCATGAATTGCCGACGATCGAGCGCGACACCGCCGGGGTCTGTCCCAGGCCCATGCGCAGCGTGGCCCAGGACTGGGTGAAGATGTTCCAGTCCAGGCGCAATTGCGGCGTAGAAGCCGCCGCCCGTGGAATGCTGCGGCTGGCGAGGTAACCCAGCAGCGCCACGCCGACAATCGCCACGGCCACCACCGGCGCGTAATGGGTGGACGACATCATGATGCCCGCGCCGATGGTGCCGGCGAGGATTGCCAGGAACGTGCCCATTTCCACCAGGCCGTTGCCGCCGACCAGCTCATCGTCGTGCAGCGCCTGGGGCATGATCGAGTACTTCACCGGGCCGAACAGCGCCGAGTGGGTGCCCATGGCGAACAGCGCCAGCAGCATCAATTCCAGGTGATCGAACAGAAAGCCGGTGGCCCCCACCGCCATGATCACGATCTCACCAAGCTTGATCGCGCGGATCAACGCGTCCTTGTTGAATTTCTCGCCAAATTGCCCGGCCAGCGCCGAGAACAGGAAGAACGGCAGGATGAACAGCAAGGCGCACAGGTTGACCCAGATGGAACGGTCACCGTCGAGGGTGAGCTTGTAGAGAATCGCCAGGATCAGCGATTGCTTGAAGATGTTGTCGTTGAACGCGCCCAGGAGCTGGGTGATGAAGAACGGCAGGAAACGCCGCGTGCGCAGCAAGGTGAATTGTGAGGGGTGGCTCATCGTCCGTGTTCCTGCGTGGCCTGTTATTGATCAGGCCACGACTTTACCTAATCCCGCTTACTTATTCGCTAGCCCTGCAATGCAAGGTGAAACAAAAAGCTCGCCTTTATAGGCGCCCTGCACCGTGCGCGTGGCCACGATCAGCCACATCAGCGCCAGGGCCACCACCAGCCCACTGCCCAATACGCTGAAGAACCCCAGGTGCAGCAGGCTTGCAAGCTTGAGCGTGGCCAGCGCGTACACCCCCAGCGGGAAGGTAAAGCCCCACCAGCCGAGGTTGAACGGAATACCGGCGCGCAGGTAACGCAGGGTGATCAACACCGCCAGCAACATCCACCACAAGCCGAACCCCCACAACGTGATGCCCGCCACCAGGCCGAGCCCGTTGGCCATTTCGCCGACACCCGCCAGGCCATTGGCGGCAAAAATCGCGGGCGCATCGCCGCCGAGCAGCAACATGCCCAGGGCACCGGTGCCGATGGGCCCCAGCGCCAGCCAGCTCGAGGCTGCCATGTTGGCGTGGGGCAGTTTGTGCAAAGCCATGCGCAACATCAGGATGGTCAGGATGCTGAAGGCCACTGGCAGGGAGAACGCCCAGAGTACGTAGCTGGTCACCAGCATCACCAGTTGCCCATGGGCATCCGCCAGGTGCGGCGCCAGCAGGCCGCCGCTGGCGGCGGCGACTTCGGCGGCCACCACCGGCAGCAGCCACACCGCGGTCATCTGGTCGATGCTGTGCTCCTGGCGGGTGAACATCATGAACGGAATCAACACGCCGCAGGCCAACGCCATGGCCACGTCCAGCCACCACAGGGCTTCGGCCAGGGGGATCACAGCGTTGCCCCAGCGTGGCAGGCCAAACAGCAGCAAACCATTGAGCAGGGTCGCCAGGCCCATGGGAATGGTGCCGAAAAACATCGAGACCGTGGAGTGCGCGAAAATCCGCCGCGCCTCGTGGAAAAACATCACCCAGCGTGCGGCATACAGCGCGCTGAACAGGATGAACAAGCCGATGGTAGACATCCACAGCCCCTCGGCGACGGCATGCACGCCGGGCAGGGCCACCGGCAGTTGCGCCAGGGCCAGCGCCAGCACGCCGGTGCCCATGGTCGCGGCAAACCAGTTCGGGGTGAACTGACGAATCACTTCCCGTGGGCGGGCCAGGTGACTGAAGGGTTTATAGCTGATGGGGGTCAAGCAGGTCATGATGGCAATCCTCTTCCTCGCATGAGGGTGAGACCATCATAGGAGCGAATCGAATATCTATATAACGGGTAATATCTCTATACATTATCTATTATGCAGATATACAGAGCGCTGCCAGAGCATTCCGGCCAAAGCCCCCAAGGCCAGCAGAATCAGGAGTGCGCCGTACGCATCAGTGGTAGCGATCAAACCAAACTCCCTGCTCAAGTTACCGGCCAGCAGTGCCGGCAAGCAGAACGCCAGGTAACTCAACACGTAGAACGCCGACATCAATCCCGCGCGCTCATGGGGCAATGCCAACCCGACGATACTGCGTACACTGCCCATGAACCCGCCGCCAAAACCCAGGCCGGCCACCACACTGGCGACAAAGAACAACCACAGGCTGGCGCTTTGCACAGCCGTCAGCAACAGTGCCACGCCCGCCGCCAGCAACATCGCAGACAGGCGCATGACCTTATCCGCCGGGTGTTCGCGCAGGCTGTAGATCATCACTGCGCCACTCAAGGTAATCACGGCCACCAGTCCGCCGCCGATCAGGTGCGAAGTCGAACCCGTTGCTGCCCGCACCAGCGACGGCGCCAGGGATGAATAGAACCCACCCAGCGCCCATACCGCCACATTCAACGGCATCGCCAAGCCCAGGGCCCGGCGCGCCTGCTTCGGCACATGCAGGGTCGGCGCCAGGGATTTCAAGGCACCCGGTATGCGACTGACGGTTTCCGACAAGCGCCAGACATACAACGCCTGAAGCACCATCAATCCGAGCAGGGTGAAGTAGATCAACTGGGTCGGCCATGGCGCGTATTCCACCAGCAAACCGCTGCCCAAACCGCCACTGGCCATCCCCAGCATCGGCGCGAGGCTATTGAGCATCGGGCCGCGCAGACGGTCGGTGTCGAGCAGCGTCGCACTCAATACTGCCGTCGCCGTCCCCGTGGCAAAGCCTTGCAGACCCCGCGCGGCAATCAGGCAGGCGGTACTGTCGGCGTTGATAAACAACAGCATCGCCACGATATTCAGGAGCAGCGCGACGAAAATCACCGGCTTGCGCCCGATGTAATCCGACAGCGATCCCACCGTCAGCAGCGCCGCCAGCAGACTCACGGCATACACGCCGAAGATCAGCGTCAGCATCGCTGCGGAGAAATGCAGGTTGTCCTGATACACCTGGTACAACGGCGTCGGCGCGCTGGAGGCGGCGAGAAAGGTCAGTACCGTGATCACCAGAAATGTCAGGCTGGACCGTTGAGACAGGTTGCTGGGCATAGGCACGCTCCGCTAAAGCTAATATTTTGCTTTTGTGGAGTGTGCTACCCGTCGACGCTTAAAGCAAATTCTTTGTGTTAAGGTTTTACCCATGGCGATCAAAGAAGGCCTTCGCCCGGGGGGCCGTAGTGCCCGGGTACAAGAATCCGTGCATTCGGCCGTCCGCGAACTGCTGGAAACCCATGAGCGCGCCAGCGTCACCGTGCCGATGATTGCGACACGCGCGGGCGTCACGCCCTCGACCATCTACCGGCGCTGGGGTGACCTCTCTGCGCTGCTGGCCGACGTGGCCCTGGCGCGCATGCGCCCGGACAGCGAGCCGGCCATTACCGGCAGCCTGCGCGGCGACCTGCAAGCCTGGGCGGAACAATATCTGGATGAAATGAGTTCGGAGCCTGGACGCAACATGATGCGCGACGTGCAATGCAGCGTGACGCCGGGGTATTGCGTGAGCATTCTGAGCGGGCAGTTGCAGGTGATCGTTGATCGTTACCCGGACCAGCCAGCCCCCAGCGTGGATCGTTTGATCAATCTGCTCGCGGCCCCCACGGTGTTTCGTATTCTGTTTTCGACCCAGCCGTTGGCTGTTGAAGAGCTGCATACGCTGATCGACTTCGCGCTGAAAAACTGAAGCCTTATACAAAACCAAATGTGGGAGGGGGCTTGCTCCCGATAGCTTTGGATCAGTCAGTACAAAGGTGGCTGACAGACCGCTATCGGGAGCAAGCCCCCTCCCACATTTTCTTACCGCGTATCGTCAGTGGTTACGTACGCATCCCACGCCCGCTTACCAGCAACCGCGCACAGCCGATATACAAGACGATGGTGGCGACAACCATGAACGTGATCGCCACGCTGATCTTGATATCCGACACGCCCAGGATGCCGTAGCGGAAAGCGTTGACCATGTGCAGCACCGGGTTGGCCAGGGACACGGTCTGCCAGAACGGCGGCAGCAGCGTGATGGAGTAGAACACCCCGCCCAGGTAGGTCAGCGGCGTCAGCACGAACGTCGGAATGATCGAGATATCATCGAAGTTGCGCGCGAACACTGCGTTGATAAACCCCAGCAGCGAGAAAATCGTCGCCGTGAGTACCACGACCAGAATGGTGACCCCCAGGTGATGCACTTGCAGGTGGGTGAAGAACAACGACAGCAGGGTCACGATCACCCCCACCATCAAGCCGCGCAGCACGCCGCCCAAGGTGTAGCCGATCAGGATGGTGTGCGGCGACACCGGTGACACCATCAGCTCTTCGATAGAGCGCTGAAACTTGCTGCCAAAGAAACTCGACACCACGTTGCCGTAGGAGTTGGTGATCACCGACATCATGATCAGGCCCGGCACGATGTACTCCATATAGGTGAAGCCACCCATGTCACCGATCTGCCGGCCGATCAGGTTACCGAAGATCACGAAGTACAGGACCATGGTGATCGCCGGCGGCAGCAAGGTCTGCGGCCAGATCCGGGTAAAGCGCTTCACTTCGCGGTAGACGATGGTCTGCAGCGCGACGAGGTTGGGTTGCAGTTCGGAACTCATACCGCCACCTTCGCCAGATTTTTCTCCACCAGGGACACGAACAACTCCTCAAGGCGATTGGTTTTGTTACGCAGGCTCAACACTTCGATGTTCTGGGCCGCCAGTTGGCTGAACAGCGCCGTGATGCCCATGGCTTTGTCCACTTGCACTTCCAGCGTGTGACTGTCCACCAGGCGGCTCGGGTAGCCCAACAGATTCGGCGGCGCCGACAGGTTGTTTTTCAGGTCGAGCAGGAAAGTTTCCACATGCAACTGGCCCAGCAGATTACGCATGCTGGTGTTCTCGACAATGGTGCCGTGGTCGATGATGCCGATGTTGCGGCACAACTGCTCGGCCTCTTCCAGATAGTGGGTCGTGAGGATGATGGTGATGCCCTTCTCGTTCAGCTCGGTGAGAAAGGTCCACATCGAACGACGCAACTCGATGTCCACGCCAGCGGTGGGCTCGTCGAGGATCAGCAGGCGCGGTTCATGCACCAGTGCGCGGGCAATCATCAGGCGCCGCTTCATGCCGCCGGACAACGAGCGCGAAGGCACATCGCGCTTGTCCCACAGGCCCAGTTGGGTCAGGTACTGCTCGGCGCGTTCCTTGGCGATTTTCGGCGGGATGCCGTAGTAACCGGCCTGGGTCACGACAATGTCGAAGGTCTTTTCGAACTGGTTGAAGTTGAATTCCTGAGGCACCACGCCGATGGAACGCTTGAGCGCCGCCGGGGATTTGTCCAGGTCATGGCCGAAGATATTCACCGTGCCGCTGGTCTTGTTGACCAAGGTGGAGAGGATACCGATGGTGGTGGATTTGCCGGCACCGTTGGGGCCGAGCAAGGCGAAGAAATCACCTTCGGCGACGTCCAGATCGATACCACTCAGGGCCTGGAAACCGTTGCCGTAGGTTTTGGTTAGCTGCCGGATGGACAGAGCGGAACTCATATCGGATTACGCACCAAGGAAAAGAATAGAAACAATAGATGAGGGCACAGCGCAGGTAGTTCAACCTGCGATGTGTTCCAGCATGGTGCGTGCCCGCGCCGTACAAGTACAGTCACCCTTGTTAATAGTGTGTATCAGGTCAACGCGGTCATCACTGCCTTGCGGTAGGCCGGACGTTGCTTCAGGCGCTGGTACCACGCCTCCAGGTTGGGCATTGCCGGGCGTTCGATGGGCATCTCGAACCAGGCATAGATGAAGCAGCCCAAGGGAATATCACCGATGCCGAAGGTTTTGCCGGAAAGGTAAGGTTGCTCGGCAAGAGCCTGGTCGACCGTTTTGAGTGCATCGATGCAGGCTAGGCGCCCGGCATTGATGCTGTCCCAGTTTTGTTTTTCCGGCGGTGTGCGCACGATGCCCCAGAACACGGCCTTGAAGGGATCGGCGAGCGTGGACGTGGTCCAGTCCATCCATTTTTCGGCGCTGGCCCGGATTTGCAGGTCACTTGGGTAAAAGTCCGACGCGTGCTTGGCGCACAAGTAACGCACGATGGTGTTGGATTCCCACAGCACGAAGTCGCCGTCTTCGATCATCGGCACCCGGCCATTGGGGTTCAAGGCTCGGTATTGCGGCGTGTCGACCACACCAAAAGCGCCGCCCGCATCAATCGCCTCATAGTCCAGGCCGAGTTCCTCGGCGCACCAAAGTGCCTTCCTGACGTTTGATGAATTTTTACGACCCCAGATCTTCAGCATGACCGCGCCTTATCGTTGGTGAACATGGCTTGATGAGCATCGCAGCATACGCCGGTTCACACGCGCCTTGAATCACTCTGCCCGTCGCCCGGCAAGCCTGGGTGTTCAAGGTGCAGGGGTTGCAGCGCACCGCCTCATGCACGTCGCCGTCGAGATTGACTGCCTGGTCATATAAATCCGCGCGGGTTCCACGATGTTTCCCGGCGAACTCCACCCCCGCAGGGTGGTCACTATCGATGAAGCGGCTGGGACTCAGGTATCCCCAGTACAACTTGTAACACCCTGATCACCCCGCTTGGCCGGACGCCGTCTAAGCTCCCTGGTGGTTTCGCCCCTGGTTTCACGGAGGATTGAATATGCTGTTGTTGTGGATACTGGTTCTGGTGGTCGGCATTGCCTACCTGGCACACCGCCGCACCGCGCCCCTGCCCGCCCTGGGTGTGGTCGCCGTTTACCTGTTGGCGATGGGCGCCTGGAGCCATGCACCGGGTTGGCTGCTGCTGATTTTCTGGGTGCTGATCGCCATCGTGGCCGTGCCTCTGCTGCTGCCCGACCTGCGCCGCCAATACTTCACCAAGCCGTTGTTCAGCTGGTTCCAGAAAGTCCTGCCGCCGATGTCCGAAACCGAGCGCGATGCCATCGACGCGGGCACCGTGTGGTGGGACGGCGAACTGTTCAGCGGGCGGCCTGACTGGGACAAATTGCTGGCCTACCCCAAGGTGCAATTGACCGAGGAAGAACAGGCCTTCATCGACGGCCCCACCGAAGAACTCTGCGCCATGGTCAGTGATTGGGAAATCGGCCAGGCCATGGACCTGCCCCCCGCTGCCTGGGAGCACATCAAGACCCATGGTTTCTTCGCCCTGATCATCCCCAAGGAATATGGCGGCAAAGGCTTCTCAGCCTATGCCCACTCCCAGGTCGCGATGAAACTGGCCACCCGCAGCGGCGACCTGGCTTCCACCGTCATGGTGCCCAACTCCCTGGGCCCTGCCGAATTGCTGTTGCACTACGGCACCGACGAGCAACGCAACCACTACCTGCCGCGCCTGGCGCGTGGCGACGATATTCCGTGTTTCGCCCTGACCGGCCCGCTGGCCGGCTCCGATGCCGGCGCCATGCCCGACACCGGCGTCATCTGCAAAGGCGAGTGGGAAGGCAAGGAAACCCTCGGCCTGCGCCTGAACTGGGAAAAGCGCTACATCACCCTCGGCCCGGTCGCGACCTTGCTCGGCCTGGCGTTCAAGGCCCATGACCCGGACCATCTGCTGGGCGAGGAAGAAGACCTGGGCATCAGCCTCGCGCTGATTCCTACCGACACCCCCGGCGTCGAAATCGGCCGCCGTCACCTGCCCTTAGGCGCCGCGTTCATGAATGGCCCCAACTCGGGCAAGGACGTCTTCATTCCGCTCGAATTCCTCATCGGCGGCCAGGAGATGCTCGGCAAGGGCTGGATGATGCTGATGAACTGCCTGTCCGTGGGCCGTTCGATTTCCCTTCCAGCAGTAGGCACCGGCGCCGCCAAGTTCACCAGCCTGGTGACCGGCCAATACGCGCAAGTGCGTGAACAGTTCAACGTGCCGCTGTCGGCCTTCGAAGGTATCCAGGAAGCCCTGGCGCGCATCGGCGGCAACGCTTGGCTGATGGACAGCGCCCGCATGCTCACCGCCAATGCCGTGGACATGGGCGAGAAGCCCTCGGTCCTGTCGGCGATCCTCAAGTACCACCTCACCGAACGCGGCCGCGAATGCATCAGCCACGCCATGGACGTTCATGGCGGCAAGGGCATCATCATGGGCCCGAACAACTACCTGGGCCGTAGCTGGCAAGGGGCGCCGATCTTCATCACCGTGGAAGGCGCGAATATCCTTTCGCGTAACCTGATGATCTTCGGCCAGGGGGCGATTCGCTGCCATCCGTTCGTGCTCAAGGAAATGGCCCTGGCCGGTCGTGAAGACCATGACCAGGCATTGAAGGAGTTCGATGGGCTGTTGATGCAACACATCGGATTCGCCGTGAGCAATGCCGCCAGTACCTTGGTGCTGAACCTGGGCATCGGCCACTTCGAAAAAGCCCCGGGCAACCGTTTGAGCCAGGGTTATTTCCGCGCACTCAACCGTCAGGCCGCGGCGTTTGCCCTGCTTGCAGACCTGAGCATGATGCTGTTGGGCGGCGAATTGAAACGCCGTGAACGGTTGTCGGCGCGCCTGGGCGATGTGCTGAGTCACATGTACCTGGCGTCAGCGGCGCTCAAGCGTTACCACGACCTGGACTCGCCGGATCACCTGGAACCGCTGTTCGCTTGGGCCATGGAAGAAAGCCTTGGCCAGTCCGAGCGCGCACTGGATGAATTGCTGAGCAACTTCCCGAATAAATTCCTCGGCTGCCTGCTGCGGGTGATCGTGTTCCCGTTCGGGCGTCGGCATACCGGGCCGTCCGATGCCCTGGATGCCGAGGTTGCAGCCGTGATCGGCCGTGCCAAGGGCGACCCGACTCTGGAAGAGTTGCTGGCTGGCTGCTATCGCCCACAATCGGCGCATGACCCGGTGGGCGCACTGCAACATGCCTATGACCTGCTCGGTGCCAGCCATCCGCTGCAGAAAAAACTGCACGCCGCGCTCAAGAGCGGGCAAGTCAAACCGACTGCCGGCGAGCATGCCATCGACGCCGCGCTGCACGCTGGCGTGCTGCAACCCGCCGAAGCGCAAACCCTGCGTGACGCCGAAGCGGCTCGCCGCAAGGTGATCGACGTGGATGATTTCAGCAAGGAAGAGCTGCTGCAGGCTGAGGGTAAAGTCCGCTGATACCAGCGGTCATATAAAAACGGGCGTGAGAGGCCTATACTCTCGCGCCCGTTTTTGCTTTAGAGGACTTATCTCGTGTCCAACGTCGTTGCCGATCATCTCGTCTTGCTCGACCACCTGCGTAGCATCCTGGTTGCCGTCGGCGAAGCCGAACAGGTACCCGAGGAAAGCCATTTGTTGTTTCTGGAACGTTTCGACGAACTGCGCGCCCTGCTGCCGATCGATCCGATCGAAAGCCAGTACCTTGGCCAGGACATGATGAGCCAGGTCATCCTGCGCTATCCGCAAATCGCGCACCTGGTACCGCGCGACCTGCTGTGGTTCTTTGGCGGCGATTGCCTGCACTTCATGCCCGACGAAGAACTGGACCTGTACCAGGCCCTGGAAGAGCGTCGCCATGAAGCCGAGCTGAACGACGAACCGTTCGACTGGAATCAGGAAAAGCAGCTGCTGGCCATGCCGGACGACCAGAGCAAGCACTGACTTGCAGAACACCCAATCCAAATGTGGGAGGGGCGGTGCGACGATTCGACTTGCCCCCGATAGCAGTGTGTCAGTCAGCTTACCTGTCACTGATCCGCCGCCATCGGGGCATAGGTATCTACACAACTGTGTAGCAGCAGCCTACGCTAACCACGATGCGAAGCGAGCCGCTCTTGATCTTAGGCGCCCCGTTAAACCACGCTGGCCGGAATTCGACAGTGATTTGGGGGGTAAACCGGCAGGGATGCCGGTTTAGCCGCCCCGCGCCATGGATGGCGCGTGGCGGCGGCCCCCCAAATCACTGTCGGATTACGGGCACACCGAGCCTGGGCGAGGTGCCGAGTGGTGGGGCAAGAGCGTTTTGCTTACTTTTGCGCTTTTCAAAAGTGAGCCGCCGTTGAACTGCCCCCCAAAAGTTGGACGGGAGACGCTATTGATTTAGTGCCTGGGTCCGAAACTGTACCGGACTCAAGCCATTCAGTCTGAGGCTTATGCGGTCTTGGTTGTAGTAGGCGATGTAATCCTCTATGCCTGATGCCAGCTGCTCCACACTCTCAAATGATTCCAGATAGAAAAACTCGCTCTTGAGCGTGCCGAAAAAGCTTTCCATGGCGGCATTGTCCAAGCAATTACCCTTGCGAGACATGCTCTGCTCGATGCCCTTTTCGGCCAGCATGTGTCGGTAGGTAGGCTGTCTGTACTGCCAACCCTGGTCAGAGTGCAGTATTGGTTTTTCATCTCGACTCAGTCGCCCGAAGGCTTTTTCCAGCATCATCGAAACCATACTGAATTCGGGACGTCGGTTGATCTGGTAAGCCAGGATCTCGCCGTTGTACAAATCCATGAGAGGCGAGAGAAACAGCTTTTGCCCGTTCACCTTGAACTCCGTCACGTCGGTTGTCCATTTCTGGTTAGGGGCTTCTGCCTTGAATTCTCGCTTTAGCAGATCGGGCGCAACAAGCCCTTCAGCACCTCGGTAAGAACGATATTTCTTCACTTTGACCAGCGACTTGAGGCCCATCATCTGCATCAGCCGGTGCACCTTCTTGTGATTGATCAACTCACCACTGTTTCCAAGGGTCACGGTAATGCGGCGGTAGCCGTAACGCCCCTTATGCCCGTGATAGACGCTGCGGATGCGATCTTTAAGGTCGGCATGCTTGTCGGTTAGCAGTGTTTTGCTTTGGTAATAGAAGGTGCTGCGTGCAAGTCCCGCAGCACGTAGCAACAGAGCAAGTGGATGCTCATGCCTCAATCCTTGGACGACCTGCGTTTTTTTAGCTGCGCAGTACGGGGATCCGCTTGGATTAAGGCATCGAGCTTTTTTAGATAGGCATTCTCCGCGCGCAGATAGGCCAGTTCTGCGAGCATTTGTTTAGGGGTCAGTTCTGCGTCCGCAGGAAGAGCAGGACTTGCTTTGGGTTGCCTGGAAGGTTTGCGGGGCATGCTGGGCTCTTTAAGACGATGCGGTTGTAGTGCTCTTACACCGCCTTCATCGTACAGCTTTCGCCACTGCCTGATACTACTTGGACCACGGATATCAAACCGTATACAGGCCTGTTGGTCCGACAGTCCGTCTTGTTCGATGCACTGCAAAACCTTCAATTTAAACTGGGCATCGTAATGGCTGTATTTGGCAATCAAGCCAGAGGCGCCGTGCTTTTCAAAACCCTTGACCCAGCGCCGCAGCAGCGATGGACTCAAGCCATGCTTGAGGGCCACCTCATGAACGCTACTGGCAGACAGGCACTCTTCAATCAGTGATTGCTTGAGTGCTAGGTTGTATTTCGTCATGGAACACCCTCCCGTGGGGTCAGATGTCCAACATTCGGGGGGCAGTTCACGTAAGGGCGGAACCCATAGCAGCCGTTACCGCAGCAACGGATATGTACTCGCTCTGATCCAGCATCCTGGTCGGCTGCCAGGCCGCCATCGGGGGCAAGCCCCCTCCCACATTTGGAGCGCGGGGCGGCAGTTAGAGAGGCTTCGGCTGCTGAGCCGTCACAGGTTTAGGGCCGCACGAAAGTTGTGTAGATACCTATGGCCATCGGGGGCAAGCCCCTCCCACATTTTTAACGGCGGCGCAGTGTCGGCTCCTTCGCCATGCACTCCACCAGATAATCAATAAACACCCGCAACTTCGGCGGCAAGTATCGCGTCGGTGAGTGCAGCAACCACGCTTCCCCATGATACGACGCAATAAAATCCCACCCCGGCAATACCTGCACCAACTGCCCCGCCTCCAAGGCGTGTCGCGCCGTGAAATACGGCAAGCTGCCAATCCCCACATGCTGCAACACCGCATCCAGCCGCACGCCCGTGTGGTTCGCCGCATATCGCCCGCGTACACCGACCGTCACCGCCTTGCCGGCCTGGCGGAACTTCCAGCGTGAGTCCCCTGGGGTTTCACCCAGGTAGATGCAGCTGTGCTCCAGCAGATCATGGGGGTGACTCGGCGTGCCATGCTCGGCCAGGTACTGCGGCGTTGCACACAGCAAATGTTCAATCGGCAATAGCTGCCGCCCGATCAGACCGGGTGGAGGGCTGTCGGTGATGCGGATGCTCAGGTCGACATTGTCGTCGATCAAATCCACATGCCGATCCTCAAGGATCAGTTGCACATCCACCTTGGGATAGCGCCGCAGAAATTCCGGCATATGCGGATGCACCACAAACCGCCCCACCGCCTTGGGCACGCTGACTCGCACCAGGCCTTCGGCTTCATGGGTAAATTGCCCGCTGATTTCCATCACCGAGCGCGCCGCGTTGACCATCTCCTGGCACCGCTTGAACACCTCTTCGCCGCCCTCACTAAGGCGCAGCTTGCGCGTGGTGCGCTGCAACAACCGGGTTGCCAAGGCCTGTTCCAGGCGCGAAATGCTGCGGCTCACCGCCGAAGGTGAAACGCTCAGCTGCCGCGCCGCCTCGGAGAAGCTGCCGGTTTCCACCACTTTGACGAAAATCGCCATTTCACCCAGCAGCGGCAAAGGAAGATTCATGCTCATGACGCACAGGTCCATTGATATTTGCATGGATTATCACCTATCAGCGCAGTATTTATACTGCCCGCAGAACCTGAATGCGGATGTAGACGACCATGACCCAGCGCCTGTTTTTCACCCACGATCACCTGACTGCCGAACTGGAAGTGCTCAGTTGTACCCCGCACGCTGAGCAATTCGCCGTTGTTGTGCAGTCGACGATTTTCCATCCCCAGGGCGGCGGCCAGCCATTCGACACCGGGTGGCTCGGCGACAGCCAGGTGCTGCGCGTCATGCAGGAAGCCGAGCATGTGGTGCACTACGTCAATCAAGCTGTGGAACCCGGCCCGATCACTGCCCGGGTCGATGCACAACGCCGCGCGCTGCACAGCCGCCTTCACTCAGCGGGGCATTTGATTGGCAATGCCGGCGAACGCCTGGGCTGGATGCCGATCAAGGCTCACCATTGGCCGGGGGAAAGCAAGATCACCTTTATCCGTGGCGAAACCGCACAAGCCATGGACGCCGAGGCGCTCCAACAGCAAGTCAATCAGTGGATCGCCGCTGACTACTCACGGCAGATGTGGCTGGATGAAGGCACACGCGAAGTCGGCTTCGGCGAACTGCCGGCTTACGCCTGTGGCGGCACCCATGTGCAGGCTCTGGGGGAAGTGGGCCAAGTGACGATCCTGACCCTGTCGGAGAAAAAAGGCGCGTTGTCGGTGCGCTACGAAATCAACTGACACTCAAAAATGTGGGAGGGGGCTTGCCCCCGATGGCGGTGTATCAGTGACAGACAAGCTGACAGACACACTGCTATCGGGGGCAAGCCCCCTCCCACATTTAAACTGTGCACTACAAAGACATCCGGCTACACAGCAATTGCCCCCGCCCTGCCCGGCTCCACCACGAACGACTGTAACGCCGACACCGTGGCCGCCGGGTCGCGTGGGTCGCTGATCACGCGAAAATGCGTGAGCATCTGCTGGGCGTCCACTTCCACCGACACATACCCCCGCTGGCGACTATCAAAAAACTTCACATGGGGGTTGAGCGGCAGGATCTTCATGAAGGCCTCATAAGGCGGGCCATCGGAAGTCACCGAAGAGCCGACGAACTCGGTCGCCACAATCGCTGAGTCGGGATCATTGGCATCCGCGTGCAGGTCCGTAGCCCAGAACGAGTGAATATCCCCGCCCCAGAACACCGGGTTATGCACGCGATTTCGCTGGATAGAGGCCAGCATTACACTGACCGAGGCCAAACAAGGATTCATCCCCTATGCACGGGTGATCCATAGCAAGACCATGGAGATCGACGGGCAGGTAGCGTGGGTGGGTACCAGCAACTGGTTGGGCGGCTACCTGGATAATTCGCGCAATCTGGAAGTAGTGATGCGCAGTGAAGCGATGGCCAAGCGCGTAGGGCAATTGCATGAGCAATTGTGGGACAGCCCCTACGCTAGAGCCTTGAACGTGACGGATGAGTACCCCGCGCCTCATCCTGGCCAGCATTGACCTGGGGCATCTGGGTAATGGTAGTGTGTAGAAATGTTTCTGCCTTATCGGTCAGAAACACCCCTACTCACTCCCTGCAAAGGAATGCCTCTAACCATGCACTTTCCACTGAAAAAGCTCGCGGCCGCCACCCTGTTCGCCGCCAGCCTTGCAGCCGTCACCCCAGCTGCGCTTGCCAACATCACGCCTGAACAGAACACCGCAATTCTGAAGAGTTTCAGCGACACATCGGTCAGCGATTTTCGCAGTTTCCTCGGTACCCTGGCTAAAGGCGACCCGGGCAAAACCGGTGACATCGCCCCGGCCATCAGCGCCTTTCTCGATAACAAAACCCTGAGTGCCGACCAGCAGAACGAGATCAACCGCCTGCTGGGCATTTACACCCGCGTGAAGTACGGCAAAGCCGCGCTCGAGACCCTGCGCGAGCTGGTGGAAATCCCGACGTTCAACGTCGACGGGTTACCGCAGTATAAAAACCCGGAATTTCTCAAGATCGCTGACAAAATCCAGGCCCTGGCCAAGTCTTTCAACCTGAACTTCCGTAACGTCGATAACCGCGTGTATGAAATTTCCCTGGAAGGCAGCAGTAAAGAAGTGGTCGGCGTGCATGCCCACGCCGATGTGGTACCGGTGACACCGGAAAATTGGGTGCTGCAGGATGGCACCAAGCTCGATCCGTTCAAGGTCACGCTGATCGGCGACCGCATGTATGGCCGTGGCACCGAGGACGACAAGAACGCGATTGTCGTGGCGATGTACGCCATGAAAGTGATCAAGGAAGAAAAGCTGCCGCTGGCGCGCACGTTCAAGCTGCTGGTGGACACCACTGAAGAAACCTCCGGTGACGCCATTCCTTACTACTTTGAACGCAACCCCGTGCCGCAATACAACCTGGCGTTGGATGGCGGTTACCCGGTGGTGATTGCCGAGAAAGGCTCGGGCACCGTCATGGCCACCTTCCCGGTGCGCAAGGGTGAAGGCACCGGCGCGCAGATCATCGCAATGACCGGCGGCAAGGCCACCAACCAGATTCCATCGGTATCGGTCGCCACGCTGCTCAGCGATAACCCTGCTGAATTGGCGGCCAGCCTGCAGCAGGCCGGGGATGACTATGCCAAGCGCAATGGCGGCAATTTCCAGGTGGCCGCCAAGGTCGACGGCAAGAACGTCAAACTCACCGTCACCGGCGTGTCGGCCCACTCTTCCGAGCCCGAATCCGGGGTCAACCCGGTGGCACGTATGCTGGAGTTGATCCACAGCGTCGATGGCAAGATTGCCCTCCAGCACAACCACATCACCGATGCTGCGAAGTATGCAGCGGACAACTGGGGCCTGGATTACCTGGGCGGCAAATTGGGCGTGGGCTTTGCCGATGACTTCATGGGGCCGCTGACCACCTCGCCGACCTTTGTCGGCCTGGATGACAAAGCCTTCAAGCTGGCGGTGAACCTGCGCGCGCCGAAGGGTAAAACCCCGGAGGCACTCAAGGCACAGCTCGAGCAGAAACTGAACGCCTGGAACGCACACGCCAAGGTCAACGTGAACTTCACCTATTCGCTGGATAAACCGATGTACCGCAACCCCGAGGGCGAATGGGTAAAAGCGTTGCTGGCGGTGGCCACTGAAAACCCGGGCATGCAGCACAAGTTCGGCACATCCGCTGGCGCCACCTCCGTGCACGACCTGCCCAATGGCGTGCAATTCGGTCTGGCCCGCCCGGAAGAGAAATACACCGGGCACACCGACGGTGAGTTCAAGACCGTCGAGCAGTTCCTGCTGGACCTGCAGATCGTTACGGAAATGATGGGGCGTGTCGGCCAGTTGCCTAAGCTGTGAATATCCAATGTGGGAAGGGTTTGCCCCTTCCCACATTGGGCTCTGCTTCGTCCTGCAGATGGGTTTTTCAGGCCTGTAACATCAGCATATCCTCAAAGAACCCACCGACCGGCTCAGTGGGATGGCACAGCTGGATCTCCAGCACCCAAGCCATCTCACTCGGTGCGATTTCCAGGTCGGCCAGTTGCTTGCTTTCGAACAACGCATGGGGAAAATCCGCAAGGCGATGCCCCGCCAGGTTCCGCGCCAGCCTCCAGCCTTTGGCCACGGCGCACTGTTCGGCGAAGTCATAGAGTTCGCGCCCGGTCAGGCCGCGCAACCACGCTTGGCGGGTTTCATCGAACACTTCATGCAGCGCGGTGGTACAGGCCAGGTACAGCGGCGAGTCACCGAATACAAAGGTGTCGCCATAATCACCTTCGTAGCCGTCCCACACCGGGCCAAGGTCGACCACGGCGATATCCGTGGCGCGCAGCCTGCGCTGACGATCGATGCCTTCGCGAGGTGGCCGCACCGTGTCGGCGCCAAAACGGATGTAGGTGGGATGCCAGGTGTGCGACGCGCCCATGGCCTGCAATTGTGCGGCGGCCATCTCAAGGGCTTCGCCGGTGGTCATGCCGACCCTCAATTGGCTGACGATGGCCGCGAGGGCGCGTATGGATTTGTCTCGCGCCGCCAGCATGCCATCCAGGGAATAACGCGGGCCGACTTTCTCCCAGACCGGGTCGAACGATGGGGAAACCGTTACAGCATTCGCGCGACCGCTGGCGACAAAGGCCTCCGCGACAAACCGATGGCTCGGCAACCCCGCCGCAAGGCACTGGGTCCGTACCTGGCTGAGCATAGCGCCGTTCCCGCACGCATAGACCTGAGCCGTTTCCCAGTGATGCCCATGGCTTAACGCAACCTCCTGCACTCTGCCCTCGGATGAGCGCACGGCATGCCAGCGAAAACGTGGATGATCGAGCGTCGATTGGTCCAGGAAGGCGCTGTCATAAAAGTCCGTGGACTGCGCGCCGCCCCAATACAACGTCACCTCGATATCCTGTTTGAGCGCGCTCAACAAGATCGGCTTGATACCCGCATAACCGGTGCCCGTGGCGAACAGGACGACGGCGGTGGCGGTATCGTCCTGCCAGGTACAGGCGCCAAACGGTCCTTCCAGTTGCAAGCGCTCACCCACCGCCAGGCGACCCAGCATACCGTCGGAAAAGTACCCGGCGCTGACCCGACGGATCTGGAAGACCAGACGCCCATCGTCCTCTGCAGGCAGGTTGGCAATCGAGAAACAGCGCGTGTCACCGTCCGCCAGGCGGAACTTGAGGTATTGGCCAGCCCGCGCCACCAACGGTGTATCCGGCTTGAGGACCAGTTCGATGACATCGGGTCCGAGTGCGCGCTTGTCGAGTACCTGAGCATCAATGACCAACGCGGGGGTATCCAGGGACCAGCCAGGAATTTCCAGGCGCATGTCGGAGCACGCATGGCTCTGGCACAACAGCATTTCATTGGCGGCCAGTGGGTAACACGGCGCCGGCGCATCCGGTGCCAGGCGCTTGGCCCGATACTCGCCTTCAGCGACCGTTACCTTGCATGAGCCGCATGCACCACGGCGGCAGGAGAACGGCACCGACAGGCCGCTGGCGAGCATGGCGTCAAGCAACAGCTCGTCGCCGGCTTCAAAGGTTTTCCCAGAAGGGGACAGTTCGATGACATGGCGCATGTGCTCAGGACCTCAGAATGTGAAGCTGCATTGTTGCGCTAGACTGGGCCCATAAGAACCTCCAGTTTTGGATACTTCAGATGGTCCAGATGCGTAAATGGCGCCCTTTACTCAAGCTCGATGAGAACGCATCACAAGCGTCCTATCGCAAGATTGCCGAGGGCCTGGTGACCGCGATTCTTGAAGGGCGCCTGCCGCCCGGCACCTTGCTGCCAGGTACGCGGGAAATGGCGCAATTGCTCGACGTTAACCGCAAGACGGTCATCCTGGCCTATGAAGAAGCCGCGACCAAAGGCTGGCTCATCAGCGAGCCGCGTCGCGGCACGTTCGTCAATGCCCAGGTGAAGCCCAAGCAACTGCCTGGTAGCGCGCCGCAGACCTTTGCACCGCCCCTGCTGGCGCAGCCGGTGGTGCCGTA
The DNA here is from genome assembly GCF_003852235.1 of Pseudomonas sp. R4-35-07. Taxonomy (NCBI): domain Bacteria; kingdom Pseudomonadati; phylum Pseudomonadota; class Gammaproteobacteria; order Pseudomonadales; family Pseudomonadaceae; genus Pseudomonas; species Pseudomonas sp. R4-35-07. The sequence goes on along the minus strand of NZ_CP027732.1, from coordinate 1,929,419 downwards.
TTTTGCCCATAACGCTCAAGTCACCGCGCTGCGCCATCGGCATGACGCGCTGTTTTTCGACAATGGCACCAGCGACCACCGCCTGCTGCCCCAGGCCGTGCTGCATCGCTACTACCGCAACGCCCTGCGCAACAGCTTTGCCTCCAACACCGTACGCTACGGCAGCGAAGGCACCGGCCATCACCTGCGCTGTGCCCTCGCCGAGATGCTGCGCGGCGAGCGCGGGCTGGCCGTCAACGCCGACAATATCTGCCTGACCCAGGGCACGCAGATGTCGCTGTACCTGAGCGCCAGCCTGCTGCTCACACCGGGGGACGTGGTACTGGTGGAGCGTCTGAGTTACCCGCCGGCGTGGGAAATTTTCCGGCAGTTGGGCGCGCAACTGGTCACGGTGGACGTGGACGACGAGGGTTGTCGCACGGACCAGATCGACCGTCTATGCCAGCAGCACAAAGTGCGCATGATCTATGTCACGCCGCATCACCAGTTCCCGACCACCGTCAGCCTGCACGCCGCGCGCCGACAACAATTGTTGACGCTCGCAGCGCTGCACGACTTCTGCATTATCGAAGAAGATTACGACCACGAATTCCACTTTAACGGGCGCCCTTACCTGCCGCTTGCCAGTGACCGTTCTCAGCGCCATGTGATCTATATCGGTTCGTTGTCCAAGGCGCTGGGCTCGACGTTTCGATGCAGCTATGTGGTGGCCCCCAACCACGTGATAGAGGCCCTGCACCGCAACGCGGCGCTGATGTTGGGAGATGCCGACGCCGTCGCCCAGAAGATGCTGGCCGACCTGATCAATGACGGTGAATTGAAGAAGAATCTGCGCCGCGTGTCGAAAGAATATCGAGTGCGTCGAGAGACGTTGCAGACCTGTCTGCATGAGTCGCTGGGCGCTCGTATCCAGGTGCGCGAGCCGGAAGGCGGCCTGGCACTGTGGGTGCGTTTCGAGGATGAACTAGACGTAGATCGAATGGTAAACACTGCCTTGGACCACGGACTGGTGGTGCGCAGCGGTCGGCAGTTCTCGCCGCTGGGCCAGCCGGAAAATGCGTTGCGGTTGGGTTTTGCGTCGCTCAATCAGGAGGAAATCCGTCAAGCCACCTTGCGCTTGGCCCAAGCGGCCAACAGCCTTCAGCGCCAATGACTTCAGAGGTGGGCGCTGTTTTTCGCAGACAAAAAAAAGCCACTCGTTTGAGTGGCTTTTTCTTTGAATTGGAGCGGGAAACGAGACTCGAACTCGCGACCCCGACCTTGGCAAGGTCGTGCTCTACCAACTGAGCTATTCCCGCAAATGGCGTCCCCTAGGGGACTCGAACCCCTGTTACCGCCGTGAAAGGGCGGTGTCCTAGGCCACTAGACGAAGGGGACACGCTACTGAAACACATGGTGTGTATTTCAGTGCCCAGAGGCCTCGTCCGAAGACGTGGTCCTGGTTTCACTCAATGCCGCCCGAGAGCCACACTGCTTGTAAATTGGAGCGGGAAACGAGACTCGAACTCGCGACCCCGACCTTGGCAAGGTCGTGCTCTACCAACTGAGCTATTCCCGCATATGGCGTCCCCTAGGGGACTCGAACCCCTGTTACCGCCGTGAAAGGGCGGTGTCCTAGGCCACTAGACGAAGGGGACACACGTACAACATTCACTCCCTACCGCGTTTCGCTGTGTGCTTTACGCTGTAAGTGGCGCGCATTCTATGGATGGATTGAAAGGTCGTCAACCCCCAAGGATAAATTTATTTAAATCAATGACTTCGCCCCGTTGAGCGGCCTGCGCGGGCATTCTGCTGCGCCCAAGCCCTGGCGCCTATATTCTGACGCGCCACAAGGCGCTATAGTTGCCACAGGCAAATGATGGCAATGTGCATCCACGCAGGATCACTTTACCTATATAGAAGAAACTACCTGGGCAACTGGTCGAACAGTCCTATCCGCCGGTTAGCGCAGTCACTACACTCCACAGCAAACCCTATAAAGAGGTCACACCGGTGACACCACTCATGATCACCCTGCTGGTAGTAGCCGGGATCGTAATACTGATCGCCATTGGCTACATGAACCATGTGGTGGAAAACAATAAGCTGGAAAAGAAGCGTACCGAGATCGAGCTCAATGATCGGCTGCGTCGCTGTGGTGAAATCACCGAGACCTTTCCCGGCCAGTTGATGACGCCGGCGCTCAAGCTGTTGCTGACCCGCCTGGAACTCAACGTCAACCAACGCCTGCTGAACCTCAACAAGTCCAGCGCCGCGCTCAAGGCGCGGATCGCCGAGCTGAATGCAATGATCGCCCAGGGCGAATCGATTCCAGTGGCCAACCCACCCGCGCCGATCCAGACCGAAGCCAAGGCCAAGGATGTGCGCTTCCTGCTCGAAGCACTGCATGGTCAGGTCACCCGGGCAGCCCAGGACGGCTTTCTGCCGACCAACGAGGCCAAGCACTGGATCAAGGAAATCCGCCATATCCTGGTGCTGCTGCACATCGAGTTCTTCAACAACCTGGGCCAGCATGCCCTGCAGCAAGGTCAGCCGGGCCAGGCGCGCCTGGCGTTCGAGCGTGGCGTACAGTACCTGCGCAAACAACCGGAGCCCGTGCTGTACAGCGCACAGCTGCAATTGCTGGAATCACAGTTGGCCCGCGCCAACTCCACGGTGTTGACCAACAGCGCGCCGGCTGAAGACGAAGTCAACGAACTGACCGAAGGCCTGAAGGTCGTCGACGCCGATGCCGAGTGGAAAAAGAAAGCCATTTACGATTGAGTGCCGCTGGCCCCGTCATGGGCCGGCCTTCCGAGTGCAGGGGCGAGCTTGCTCGCTCCTGCCTGCGCCGCACATGACGGTGCCATCAGTTTGCATCTATCCCCCCGCCCCCGACTAGCGTAAAAAAGTGCCCCTCACTCCGTGAAGTTAGAGGCCTGCTATGCCTGTCGCCGTGATTGATGGACAACCGCTGCACTATATCGACCAGGGCACCGGCCCGGTCGTCTTGTTGGGTTCGAGCTACCTGTGGGACCGCGACATGTGGGCACCGCAGATCGAAGCGCTGTCGCAGCAATACCGTGTGATCGTCCCTGAACTGTGGGGCCATGGCGAGTCGGGCACGCTGCCTGCGCAAACCCTGTCCCTTGATGACCTGGCACGTCACAACCTGGCTTTGCTCGACCAACTGGACATCTCACAGGTCAACCTGGTGGGCCTGTCGGTCGGCGGCATGTGGGGCGCCCGCCTCGCCTTGCTGGCACCGGAACGCATCAACAGCCTGGTGCTGATGGACACCTACCTGGGCGCCGAGCCGGACGCCACGCGCCAGTATTACTTCTCGCTGTTCAAGATGATCGAAGACGCCGGCGCTATCCCGCCGCCGCTGTTGGATGTGATCGCGCCGATTTTTTTCAGGCCGGAAATCGACCGCGAATCAGCGCTGTATCAGGGTTTTCGTCAGTCGCTGCAGGATTTCCCCCGGGAACGCCTGCTGGACAGCGTAGTGCCCCTGGGCCGCTTGATTTTCAGCCGCGCAGACATTCTCGATCAGCTTCCTCGCCTGGATTGCGACACCACCCTGGTGATGTGCGGCGAGCAGGACAAGCCGCGGCCACCTGCAGAATCCCAGGAAATGGCCGAGCTGATCGGCTGTACCCTGACGTTGATTCCCGACGCCGGGCATATCTCCAGCCGGGAGAATCCGGACTTCGTCAATGAGGCGCTGCTGACGTTCCTCGCCAACAACGCCTGATCGCCTTCCCCTCTGATCGCGGCGCCCCGGCCGCGATCAGAGGCGAAAGTGCCCCACCATGCCCTTGAGTTCCGCGCCCAGCTGCGCCAGCTGGATGCTCGAGGCGGCATTGCCTTGCATGCTCAACGCCGACTGATCGGCACTTGCCCGGATGCTGGTGACACTGCGGTTGATCTCTTCGGCCACCGAGCTTTGCTCTTCAGCCGCTGCGGCAATCTGCTGGTTCATCTGCTGGATCAATGACACCGCCGCTGCAATGCTGCCCAGGGCGCTCTCGGTTTCCAACGCATCGCTGACCGCCAGCTTCACCAGTTCACCGCTTTGTTGAATCTGCTGCACCGACGACTGCGCCGCGCTGCGCAAGGTGCTGACCAGGCGTTCGATTTCTTCGGTCGATTGCTGGGTGCGCTTGGCCAGCGCCCGCACCTCATCGGCGACCACCGCAAAGCCGCGCCCTTGCTCCCCTGCGCGGGCCGCTTCGATCGCGGCGTTCAGGGCGAGCAAGTTGGTTTGCTCGGCGACGCTCTTGATCACGCCCAGGACCGTGCCGATGTTCTGGATCTCCGCGCTGAGGCTTTCGATACTGGCGCTGGCACTGTTGCTGGACGTGGCCAGCAATTCGATGCGCTGCAAGCTCTGACGCACCACTCGTTGGCCGCTGTCGACCTTGTCATCCGCCGTCTGTGCGGCTTGCGCGGCCTCTTCGGCGTTGCGCGCCACGTCGTGCACCGTGGCGGTCATCTGGTTCATCGCCGTGGCTACCTGTTCGGTTTCTTCCTTCTGGCTGCTGACTTCGACGTTGGTCTGCTCGGTAACGCTGGACAACGTCTGCGCCGAGCTGGCCAGTTGCTCGATACCGGCCTGCAACCCGCTGACCATATGGCTCAGGCCGTTGCCCATCTGCTGCATCGCCTGCATCAGTTGGCCGATTTCGTCGCGGCGGCTGACCTCCATGCGCCCACTCAGGTCACCAGAGGCAATCTGCTGTGCCACTGCGATCACACTGCGCAGCGGCGCCACGATCAAGCGGGTAATCACCCAGGCCGCGATCAGCCCCACCAGCAGCGCCAGGGCGGATGAACCGATGATCAGCAGCGTGCTTTTGCCCAGTTGCGCCTGCATCGACTGGTCTTCGGCGTCATAGGCCAGGTTGACTCGGCTGACCACCTGATCGGCGCGATCATGCAGTTGTTTGTAAACCAGTTTTTCCTGGGCCAACAGCCCGGTGTACTCGCCGAGCTTTTCGCTGAATGCGGCGATATGCCCGGACACTTCATTGAGCACAGTCTGGTAGCCGGGGTCCTTGACCGAGGTTTTCAGTTGTTCGGCCTGAGCCAGCGCCTGGTCGGCCTGTTCGATCTTGCCCTGCTCGGCCTCCTCCGCATCGGTCTTGCGGCTCTGATCCAGGCGTAGCCGCGCTTCGTTCATCGCCTGCAGCATCAACCGCGACACCTGGCTCACCTGCCCTGCCTGCTCGATAAACTCGGCACCCGCCTTGCCCTGGCTTTCCTTCAGGCCATAGGCGCCATCGTCCGCCAGGCCGGCCTGCAACACATCGAGGTTATTGGCCACGCTGGACACCGACCAACTGGCCATTTCCAGGGCCAGGTCCTTGGCCTGGGTCAGTTCGACGAACTCGTCGAACGCCTTGCGGTAGGCCGCCAGGGCTTGCTCGACATCGGCCATGACCGGCGCGTTGGCAGCGGACTGGGCCTTGAGACTGGCCGCCAGCGCGGCCAGCGCGTCGACACTTTCATGCAGGGCGTCAACAGCCTTGGGGTCGGCGTGCAAGGCGTAATCCTGTTCGATCAGGCGCACCTTCTGCAGTCCACTGTTGAGCGAAGACATGTGCTTGAGGCCTTCGAAGCGCTGGCCAACGGTTTGCAGCGACCATACGCCAATGGCCGCAATCACTGCCGTCAGCAGCAGCACCAGGGTAAAACCCAAGCCCAGTTTTTTCGCCATACCGAGGTTGGCGAAACGTCGTTGCGCGCCCGAAATCATTGCACTTGAGTCCTCTTGCAATGGCAGATGCCATAAACCCGCTTACCAGCAGCGAGAGTCGCAATCACGGGGCACTGAACACAAGTCGTGGGCTCCACAATAATGGCAAAAAGCTACACACCCGTCGTTTTCAGAATGGTCGAGGTCGATCTGGCGGGACCCAGGGCACGAAACAGCGCCAGTGCTCGCGGATCAGCTGCGTAGGCCACGTTGATGCGCAGCCACTCGCAGCACTCACCCGCCGGGTTGAACAGCATTCCCGGCGCCAGCAGCACACCGAGCTTGCGGGCACACGCCTGCACGCGCGAAGGGTTTTGCGCACCAGGCCGCGCCCACAGGAACATGCCGCCGGCGGGTACTGCAAACACTTGCCATTCTTCATCCTCCAGCACCTGCAAGGTGGCGGCCATTTGTGTATTCAGGCGCTTGCGCAGGCGCTGCACCCACTTGCGGTAGGCGCCGTTGACCAGCAAAGTGGCCACTATCGCTTCGGCAAAGCGTGAGGTGCCGATGCCCGTCAGGGTCTTGAGTTGCGCCAGTTGTGCGATGATCGCCGCACTGGCGCTCAGGTAGCCCACGCGCAAGGCGCTGCTCAGCGTCTTGGAAAAACTGGAGACGTAGATGACACGGTCATCATGGGGCAACGCCGACAACCGCGTGCAACTGGCATGCTGCAGATCGCCGTAGACGTCTTCCTCGATGATCAGAAAATCCCGACTGCGTGCCAGCGCCAGCAAACGCTCGGCTACCGCGCGGCACAGGCTGGTGCCGGTAGGGTTGTGATAGAGGCTGTTGATAAACAGGCATTTGGGCCGATGGCATTGCAGGTGCGCCTCCAGCACCTCGATATCCGGGCCGCTGCGCGTGCGGGGCACTTCCAGCAACGTTACCCCGTGAAACGCCAGTTGCCGGTAGAGGTTGCCATACCCGGGGGTCTCGACCACCACCGTATCGCCGGCCCTGAGCAGCGTGCGGATGAGCAGGTCCAGGGCATGGCTGGCGCCATGGGTGGTGAGAATGCAGTCGAGACTGCTGGGCACGTGAATCTGGGTCAGGCGCTTGAGCAATTGTTCACGCAGGGCCGGCAAGCCCAGAGGCGTGCTGTAGTTGAACAGGCCTGCGGTGTCGGTGCGGCTGACTTCGCGGATCGCGTAGCTGATGTCATCGCTCTCGCGCCAGGCGTCCGGCAGCCAGCCACAGCTGAGCTTGAGCTCGCCTAAAGGGCTGTCGGTAAACCTGCCCCAGCCCTGTTCGGCGCCTTCGTACCACTGGTTCTCCTGAATGCTCGCGGGCTGCGCCACGACGAACCCCGAGCCTTTTTTCGAGGCCAGCATGCCTTGGGCCTCCATCCGTTCGAATGCCTCGATCACGCTGGACTGGCTGAGCAGGTTGTCGAGGGCCAATTGCCGCACAGACGGTAAGCGTGTGCCGGGGCTCACCCCATGCTTGCGAATCCATCCCGCGACTGCGCTGATGATTTGCTGCACCACCGGTACCGGGGCTTGTCGATCAATCCCTAAATCCATGAGCCACTCACTTCAACTGTATGTTATTCAACCCAAACAGTTAAGCACAGAAGCCCAATAAAACCCGTTCTCAGATTTTATTAAAGTATTGATTTTATTGAGTTTTTTACCTAGTGATACACATTCGATCGCGGCTTTGTGCCAGCTACGGAAACACCCCACAACACCCCCAGTCCTTTTCGAACAGGTTGCAGTGTGAAGTCTTAAATTGCCGTGGCACCGCCGTCCACCGCCAGGGCCTGACCGGTGGTGAAGGCCGCACCATCACTGCACAGGTACAACACCGCGCTGGCGATTTCCTCAACTTTGCCAATGCGCCCGACCGGGTGCATCGCTGCGGCAAATTCGGCCTTGCGCGGGTCAGCTTCATAGGCGCGGCGGAACATGTCGGTATCGATCACCGCCGGGCAGACCGCATTGACGCGGATTTTCTTTTTCGCGTACTCGATGGCTGCCGACTTCGTCAGGCCGATCACTGCATGCTTGGACGCCGCATAGATGCTCATTTTCGGCGCCGCGCCCAGCCCCGCCACCGACGCCGTGTTGACGATGGCGCCACCGCCCTGGGCCAGCAACAGCGGCAGTTGATACTTCATGCACAACCACACGCCCTTGACGTTGACCCCCATGATGGCATCGAACTCATCCAGACTGCCGTCAGCCAGCTTGCCCTTCTCGATCTCGATCCCGGCATTGTTGAAGGCATAGTTCAGGCGGCCGTAGGCGGCGACGGTCTGCGCCATCAATTGCTGCACATCCGCCTCCAAGGTGACGTTGCAGCGCACAAACAAGGCTTCGCCACCCGCTTGCTGAATCAACGCAACCGTACCCTCGCCGCCCGCCACATCGAGGTCGGCCACCACCACTTTCAAGCCTTCGGCGGCGAACGCCAACGCGGTCGCGCGGCCAATACCGGCGGCGGCGCCGGTCACCAGGGCAACCTGGCCGGAAAACGTCATGCTCATGGGGAATGTCCTTTGGGGGTTGATAGCCGTCGGGCGAGTCTAGTCAATCAGGGGAGCGACGCGTCAGCACTATCAGAAGGCCGGTTGGTGCTGCATGCGTCTGGGTGATAAGGCCACCGGGCTGACTATCAACCCCGTCTATCGGCAAGCATTCGCGTGGCTCGAACAACCTTGCTCACAGGCGGTTCCTTGTCTATCACTCATACTCCCCTTCTAAAGAGTTGCCGCCATGACTGCCCAGACCAACCGCCAGTTCCTGCTTGCCAAACGCCCGGTCGGCGCCGCCACGCGGGACACCTTCACCTTCCAGGAAGTCCCGGTAGGCACGCCGCAGGACGGGCAAGTGCTGGTGCACAACGAGTACCTGTCCCTCGACCCCGCCATGCGCGGCTGGATGAATGAGGGCAAGTCCTACATTCCACCTGTCGGCCTCGGCGAAGTGATGCGTGCATTGGGCGTAGGCAAGGTGATTGCCTCCAAGCACCCGAACTTTGCGGCCGGCGACTACGTCAACGGCGCCTTGGGCGTGCAGGATTACTTCCTGGGCGAGCCGCGCGGTTTCTATAAGGTCGACCCGAAACTCGCGCCCCTGCCGCGCTACCTGTCTGCGCTGGGCATGACCGGCATGACTGCCTACTTCGCGCTGCTGGACACCGGCGCACCCAAGCCCGGCGAGACTGTCGTGATCTCCGGCGCGGCCGGTGCGGTCGGCAGCATTGCCGGGCAGATCGCCAAACTCAAGGGCTGCCGCGTGGTGGGCATCGCCGGGGGCGCTGACAAGTGCAGGTTCCTGGTCGACGAACTGGGCTTCGATGCCGCCATCGACTACAAACACGAAGACGTACCCGCCGCCCTCAAGCGTGAGTGTCCCAAAGGCGTGGATGTGTACTTCGATAACGTTGGCGGCGACATTCTCGACGCGGTGCTCAGCCGCCTGGCGCTGAAGGCGCGGGTGGTGATTTGTGGGGCCATCAGCCAGTACAACAACAAGGAAGCCGTGAAAGGCCCGGCCAACTATCTGTCATTGCTGGTCAACCGCGCACGGATGGAAGGCTTTGTGGTGATGGATCACGCAGCGAACTTTGCCGCTGCCGGGCAGGAAATGGCCGGCTGGATGGCGCAGGGCAAGCTCAAGAGCAAGGAAGATATCGTTGAAGGGCTGGAGACGTTTCCCGAGACGTTGATGAAGCTGTTCAACGGCGAGAACTTCGGCAAGCTGGTGCTGAAGGTCAGCTGATAGATAAATGTGGGAGGGGGCTTGCTCCCGATGGCGGTGGATCAGCCAGTACATCTGTTGACTGTCACACCGCTATCGGGAGCAAGCCCCCTCCCACATTCAGTATCAGGCGATTTCGGCAACGACGGCTGCCAGCGCCTTGGCCGGATCGGCCGCCTGGCTGATCGGACGGCCAATCACCAGGTAGTCGGAACCGGCATCGAGCGCCTGGCGCGGCGTCAAAATACGGCGCTGGTCATCCTGAGCGCTGCCCGCCGGGCGGATCCCCGGGGTCACCAGTTGCAGCGTCGGGTGAGCGCTCTTGAGCGCCTGGGCCTCGAGGGCCGAGCAGACCAGGCCGTCGAGGCCGGCTTTTTGCGCCAGCGCGGCCAGGCGCAACACCTGCTCCTGCGGCTCGATGTCCAGGCCGATGCCGGCCAGGTCCTCGCGCTCCATGCTGGTCAGCACAGTCACGCCGATCAGCAGCGGTTTCGGCCCGCTGCGCTGTTCCAGCACTTCCCGGCAGGCGCTCATCATGCGCAGGCCGCCAGAGCAATGCACGTTGACCATCCACACGCCCATCTCGGCCGCTGCCTTGACCGCCATGGCGGTGGTATTGGGAATATCGTGGAATTTCAGGTCAAGAAACACTTCGAAGCCCTTGTCACGCAGGGTGCCGACGATTTCCGCCGCGCAACTGGTGAACAGTTCCTTGCCGACCTTGACCCGGCAAAGCGTGGGGTCCAACTGGTCAGCCAGCTTCAGTGCGGCGTCACGGGTGGGGTAATCCAGGGCGACGATGATAGGAGTCTGGCAGACGGGCATTGGAATGGGCTCTCAGGCAAGTCGAAATCGGCGCGGATTGTAGCGCAAGCGGCGCCGTTGCGGGATCCGATGATCGGTAAATACTGATTTCGGCGTTGATAGGCACCGGTTTACGGCAATTATTTCAACGCCGATACATTCACGACATGCGCCCAACACGCCCCACCGTTAGCCTCGCCGCATGACCGACCGTCCAGCACTTCCAGCCATGGGGCTGGGCGCCTATGCTGGCCGTAACAATCAGGTAGATGATCGCACTATGCAGACTCCTTCCGTCCCGGTAAACGACGAGCACCCAGGCGCGGTGATCGCCGACGACAAGCGCTGGAACACCCGTGCGCTGATCGTCGATGACGATGTGCCGATTCGTGAATTGCTGATCGATTACCTGGCGCGCTTCAATATTTTAGCCACGGGTGTGACCGACGGCGCGGCGATGCGCCTGGCCATGCAAGGCGAAACCTTCGATGTGGTGGTGCTCGACCTGATGCTGCCGGGCGAAGACGGCCTTACCTTGTGCCGCTGGCTGCGGGCTGAATCGGACATCCCGATCCTGATGCTCACCGCCCGCTGCGAGCCCACCGACCGTATCATCGGCCTGGAACTGGGCGCCGACGACTATATGTCCAAACCCTTCGAACCGCGCGAACTGGTGGCGCGTATCCAGACCATCCTGCGCCGTGTACGCGATGACCGTACCGAGCAGCGCGCCAACATCCGCTTCGACAACTGGCGCCTCAACAGTGTGTTGCGCCAATTGGTGGCCGACAATGGCCTGGTGGTGCCGCTGTCCAACGCCGAGTTCCGCCTGCTGTGGGTGTTCATCGAACGCCCGCGCCGCGTGTTGAGCCGCGAACAATTGCTGGATGCCGCACGCGGTCGCTCCATCGAAGCCTTCGATCGCAGCATCGACCTGCTGGTGTCGCGCCTGCGCCAGAAACTGGGCGACGACCCCAAGGCCCCCCGCTTGATCAAGACCGTGCGCGGCGAAGGCTATCTGTTCGACGCGCGGGATATCGGTTGATGCGCGCCACCTTCAATACCTTGTTCGGGCGGCTGTTCGGCGTGTTGCTGGTGGCCATCGTGCTGGCGCATGTGCTGGCGTTCTTCTGGTTCCATCATTACGGCCCACCGCCGCCACCGCCGCCGGAAACCTTCGTCGAACAGCCGGATGGCTCGATGAAGCCGTTGGCCAAGCATCAGCGACCCTGGTTCGGTGGCCCGGTGGTGCCGCTGACGTTTCAGTTCATCTCGCTGATCATCGCCGCCTGGTACGGCGCCAAGCTGTTGAGCCGGCCGATCCAGCGCCTGAGCGCGGCGGCCGAGCGTTTGAGCCTCGACCTCGACAGCCCGCCGCTGGACGAATCCGGGCCTCGCGAGGCACGCCAGGCCGCGTCAACCTTCAACCTGATGCAAAGGCGCATCCGCGAACAAGTCAGCCAGCGCGCACGCATGCTCGGGGCAGTCTCCCATGACCTGCGCACGCCGCTCTCCCGGCTGAAACTGCGCCTGGAACAGATCGAAGACACCAAGCTGCAAGGCCAGATGCGCCAGGACCTCAACGACATGATCGGCATGCTCGACGCCACCTTGAGCTACCTGCACGAACAGCGCACCAGCGAGACCCGCCACTGGCTCGACGTGCAGGCGCTGGTGGAATCGCTCAGCGAAAACGCCCAGGACCAGGGCAGCGATGTGCAGGTGTGCGGCACCTGCGCGCCCTTGCAGGTGCAGCCGATGGCGCTGCGTTCGTGCCTCAACAACCTGATCGACAATGCCCTGCGCTATGCCGGCTCGGCGCGCGTGGAACTGGCCGACAGCCGCGGCGCCCTGGTGATTCGGGTGATCGATCACGGCCCCGGCATCGCGGCCGATAAGCGCGAAGCGGTGTTCGAACCGTTCTTTCGCCTGGAGGGCTCGCGCAACCGTAATTCCGGCGGCGTCGGCCTGGGCATGACGATCGCCAAGGAAGCGGTCGAACGCCTCGGCGGCCACCTGAGCCTGGACGATACGCCAGGCGGCGGTTTGACCGCCGTAGTGTGGCTGCCGAGGGTTTAAAGCGGCTTGTCTTCGCGCCGCGCCTGGGCCTGGGTCGCGCTCCAGTCGGTCAACAAGCTGTAGGCCACCGCGAGCAAGGTCGGGCCGATAAACAGGCCGATAAAGCCGAACGCGATCAAGCCGCCGAATACGCCCAGCAGCACGATCACCAACGGCAGGTTGCCGCCACGGCTGATCAGGTAAGGCTTGAGCACGTTGTCGACGCCGCTGATGATGAAGGTGCCCCACACGCCAAGGAACACCGCGTAGGTGTAGTCACCCTTCCACGCCAACCAGGCCGTGGCCGGAATCCACACCAGCGGCGGGCCCATGGGAATCAGGCTGAGCAGGAAAGTGACGCCGCCCAGCAGCAACGCGCCAGGCACGCCGGCAATCAGGAAGCCGATCAGCGCCAGCACGGCCTGGGCGGCAGCCGTGCCGATCACGCCATTGACCACCCGCTGCACCGTACCGGCCACCAGCTCGATGTAATAGCTGGCGCGGTCGCCGATCAGGCGCTCCAGCAGACGGTGCACGAACATCGCCAGGCGCGGCCCGTCGCGGTAGAAAAAGAACACGAAGACCAGGCTCAAGGTCAGCTCGAGAATGCCGCCGCCGATTTGCGCACTGCGCGCCAGCAACCAATTGCCGACCTGGCCCAGGTAAGGCTTGATACTCAGCATCAGCGCCGCGCCCTGTTGGTCGATGCTGTCCCAGGTCGCCACCAGCCGCTCGCCGATAAGCGGGATCGAGCCCAGCCAGGTGGGCGCATTGGGCAAGCCGTCGACCTGGATATCCTTGATCAATACGACGGCATCGCGCACATGGTCCGCCAGGTTGAACCCCAGCCACACCAGCGGCAGCGCGACCAGCAACATCCAGCCCAATGTCAGGATACCGGCCGCCAGTGATTCGCGACCGCCCAGCCCACGGGTCAGCAGTACCATCAGCGGCCAACTGGCAAACGCCAGCACCGCGCCCCAGAACAGCGCCGACCAGAACGGCGCCATGACCCAGAAGCTGGCACCGAACAGCACCAGCAGCAGGATTTGCACCAGCAGGCGATCGTTATTGAGCATCGGGTATCTCGAAAAGAGTCATGTAGGAAGACAGCTTAGGCGAACGGCGCGGGTCCGTTCGCCCTGTGGCGCTTAGCGTATCAGATGCACATGCAGGCCTTCAGCCTTGCCTGTGCCGGTTTCCAGGCGCGCGGCGCGCACGCCACTGTCAATCAGGCCCTGGCGCCAGGCTTCGGCGCTGGGCCCGGTCAGGCTGACGCGCAGGTTGGTGTCGAGGTTCAGCCCACGGGAAATCAAGGTCAACCAGGTGGCGTCGGGCTCGGCGCCCAATGCAGGAAAGTCCAGCTCGCCGGTGCTTTTGAGCTCACGCAACAGCGTTGCCGACGTGGGCAGAAGAGTGCCCAGCGGCGTGCTGGCATCCAGTTGCTCGACATGCAGATAGGCGCGTCGATTGCCACGGGTAATGCCGTACAGCGCCACCAGCGAGTTGTCCTGTGGGGCCGCCAGGCGCAAAAGCAGGTACTCCTGCTGGCCATCGGCCCCCACCAGCTTGGCGTTGCCGAACACCTCGTTGGCCCACAGGCTGCTTTCGCCACAATCGCGGGCCTGGCACCAGAACAACAGCTGCGCGCCCTGAGCCTGCAAGGCTTCGCGAGTGGCGGTAAAGGCGGCGCTGGAGCTGTGCTCGGCAGGCAATTCGTAGGTGATCGCGGTGGTTGGACCGCGTGCGGTGGCCTGGGCTTCGGAGCGCAATTGACCGCTGATCTTGCGGATCGCACCCATGGGGTAGATGCGCTCCTTTTCTTCAGCAGGGCGATAGTCGACGATCTGCGCGTCCACCTGGCGGGCGATGGCCGGTAAGTCCTGGCTTCCCGCTACATCGGCAGCGAACACCAGCGGGCTGAAACAGCACAGCCCAAAGGCACGGATACAGCCTTTACCCAGGCTCATCGGATCGATGAGCCGTGGCCATGGAGGGTCGCAGCGGTTTCAAGATGGTTCATGGTTGACTCCCTTTCAATCCGCCCAGCCTCGGCAGTTGACCGCGCCAAGTCAAGGCGCGGAGAAGAACCGATTGAAACAGTCTGCAACAAGAACCGCACCGGGCTCGTCATTCAGGTGCAAATGATGGCCACCCGGCAGCGTCGTCACGGTAAAGGGCAGCTGTGAAAGCAATTCGGAATGTTTCGCCAACAGGCCGTCAGCCGCGACCACCAGCTGTGTAGGGCAACTCACGCGTCGTACGAACGCCATGGCTTGTTCATCGGTCAGGCGCATCGGTGATGCCAGGGTCAGGCGACTGTCGCTGCGCCAGGTATAGCCACCCGGCACCGGCATCAAACCGCGCTGGGCCAGCAGTTCGGCGGCTTCGCGGCTGACCGCGACGAGGCCCTGCATGCGTGCCTCGACTGCCCGGTCCAGGCTGGCATAGACCGGCTTGCGCTTGCCCTGCAGGCTCAATTGCGCCTGCAATGCCATGCCCAGCCGCTCGGCCGCGTTCTCGCCGCGGGCGGTCGGCGGGATCACCCCGTCGATCAGCCCCAGGTGCGTTACGCGCTCCGGTAAGGCTCCGGCCAGCACCAGGGAAACGATGGCGCCGAGGGAATGGCCAAGTAATGCAAAACGTTGCCAGCCCAGTTGCTCGGCCACTTGCAACACATCGTGGACGTAATCCCACACGGCGTAACCGGCCCCGGCCGGACGATGTGCCGAGTGCCCGTGCCCGGCCATATCCAGCGCGACGATGCGCAAACCCTGCAGCTTCGGCGCCAGGCGCGCAAAGCTGTTGGCGTTGTCCAGCCAACCGTGCAGGGCGATGACCGGCAAGCCGTCTTCAGGCCCGAACAGATGCGCCGCCAGCTCGATATGCGGCAGGCTCAGGCGTACTTCTTCCACGGGCGCGCTCATGCGCAACTGCGCTCACGGGCCTGCCAGCGGGTAAACAGGTGCTTGATCAAGGTCGCGGTGTCCTGGGGTCGCTCAAGGGGGAACATATGGCCGCCGGGCATGGTGAGCATCTCACCCATGGGCAGGCGACCTACGCCGCTGACATGATGGCGCATCACCACACGGCTCTGCTGGCCGCGCACCACCGCCAGCGGCACTTTCAACTGGCGCACCTGGCCGGGGCTGGTGTGAGGCACGCCCCGATAGATGCTGATTTCCGTCGCGGGGTCGAAACGCAGACGCAGACGGTCGCCCACTGGCAGCAGACCATGTTGCAGATACGCCTCGAAACACTCGGGGTCGAAACCGCGAAACAGGGTCTTGCCGGCGAAGTAAGCGCGCGCGGCCTCCAGGTCGGTGAATTCTTCACGACGGCCCAGGGTGCGTCCGGCCGGGGTCAGGCGGTCGATGAAACCAAAGCGTTTGGCGGCGCGAATCACCCAGCGATCCGCGCGGGTCAACACCGGCGAGTCCAGCATCACCACGCCACGGTACAGCTGCGGGCAGCGCATGGCGGCGTGCAAATGCAAGACCCCGCCCAGGGAATGGCCGACGCCCCACACCGGCTCCGGTTGCTGCTGCAGATGGTGGATCAGTTCATCTACCAGGTTCTGCCAGTTATCGTCCACCGGGAACCTGGGATCGTGGCCGTGCTGCGGCAAATGCCCCACCGTATATTCGGGAGCCAGGGCCGCGAACAACTTGCCGTAGGTGGCCGACGGGAAGCCATTGGCGTGGGCGAAAAACACATGCTGCGACATAGCGGCGCGCTCTTCAGGAACAGAGGTTGATTGTCACCATGCCTGGCGTTCACGGCAATGACCGTAACCGCCAGGAATGATGACACTCACGCCATGTCTATCGCGCCGGAGGCTGTTCGCCCAGGGGTACCACGGCCACGGTCAGGCGCGATACGCAACTGGCCTTGCCCTCGTCGTTGGTCAAGCGGATGTCCCACACCTGGGTCGTGCGGCCGATATGAATGGCCCTGGCCACCGCCGTGACGCGCCCGCTGCGCACACCGCGCAGGTGATTGGCGTTGACCTCCAGGCCCACGCAATAGAACTTGCTCGCATCGACGCACAGGTAGGCCGCCACGGAGCCCAGGCTTTCGGCCAGTACTACGGAGGCGCCGCCATGCAACAGGCCGTAGGGCTGATGGGTGCGGTGATCGACTACCATGCTGGCGGTGATGGATTCGTCGTCAAAGCTTTCGAAGCGAATATCCAGCAATTCACCGATAGTGTTTTTCTGGCTCGCGTTGAGCTGTTCGATATTCGGTTGCGTGCGCCACAGGCTCATGGGACTGTCCTTATTGGTTTTATTACGATCCTAATCCTGCCACACAACGGCATTCCAGATAAGCGCTATAGCTTATGGATTTTCAACGCTGACCAGGCTCATCAACCCTGCCAATGGGAAGTCACCCTCCAACAGCGCGAGGCTGGCGGTATGCATCGGCTGCGGCTGGCGCGAGTGACCGTGCTGCAAAAAGCTGATCAGGTTGCCCACCAGCGGCTGATGGCTGACCAGCAGCACGTTGTCATCGGTATCGAGTTTTTCCAGCACCTGCGCCGGGCTGCCCTCTGGCGTCAGCCACGGCACCGTGCAGACCGGCGGCTCGAAACCCAACGCCTCGCGCACCAACTGCGCCGTCTGCTGCGCCCTCGCATAAGGGCTGGCAATGATGGCACTGAGCGGCTGGCCGATCAGGTGCGCTGCACTGCGCAACACTTCAGCCCGGCCGTGCTCGGTGAGGTTGCGCTCGGCGTCAGTTGGCGCATGAGCTTGGGCTTGCCCGTGGCGCAGGATCCACAATTTCATAGCTTGGGCTCTTCATCACGCACCGGGTGCGGTGCTGGCGGCACGCTATGGGCGGCTTCGCCTTCCGGTGCACGCGGGGTTGGCCAATCAGCGAACGGCCAGGGTTTTTGCTCGGTGTGGAAGCTGCCGAAGCGACCGATCTGCGCAAGGAACTGGCTGAGGCTGTCGCCAACGTTCATCAGGCTCAGGTTCGGTGCGCCGTAGATCAACCGGTAGATCAGTTGCACCACCACCAAGGCGCCGAGTACGAACTGCGCCACCTGCCACACCAGGGCAAATACCAGCATCCACAGGATGCGCAGCACAATGGACTCATACTTGGGGGCTGCTTTCGAATCGTTCATGCCGTGTTCCTCAGTTGAAACCGCTGGTGGAAATAAAGTCGACATCGGTTTTCGGCTCGGCGCGCATCAGCAGCTCGATGACCTGGTTCAAGGTGCGCCCTTCAAACAGGATCGCGTGCAGCCCGGCAACCAGCGGCATGTACACCCCGACTTCCTGGGCCTTGGCCTTGAGCACCTTGAGGGTGTTGACGCCTTCGGCCACTTCGCCCAGACGGGTCACGGCCTCTTCCAGGCTCAACCCCTGGCCCAGCGCGAACCCGACCTGATAGTTACGGCTTTTCGGCGACGAGCAGGTGACGATCAGGTCGCCGACGCCCGCCAGGCCCAGGAAGGTCATCGGGTTGGCGCCCTGATTCACGGCGAAACGAGTCATCTCCGCCAGGGCGCGGGTAATCAGCATGCTCTTGGTGTTTTCGCCCATCCCCAAGGCCACGGCCATGCCGGCGATGATGGCGTAGACGTTCTTCAACGCACCGCCCAGTTCGACGCCGAACCGGTCGGCACTCGCGTAGACGCGGAAGGTGCGACCGTGCAGCACCGCCTGGACGCGCTCGCACAGTTGCTCGTCTTCACTGGCGACCACCGTGGCGGTCAGCGCATGCTCGGCCACTTCCCGCGCCAGGTTCGGCCCGGACAGCACGCCAATGCGCGCCTGGGGGGCGATCTCCTGGAGGATTTCGCTCATCAGCTTGAATGTCTGCGCCTCGATACCCTTGGTCAGGCTGACCAGCAGCTTGCCCGCCAGGCGTTCGGCGTGGGGCGCCAGCACCGAGCGCAAGGCGCTGGAAGGCAGCGCGACAAAGCACAGGTCGCAGGCCGTGAGGGTTGCCAACAAATCGGTAACGGGTTCGACCGCCGGATGAATCTTGATGCCTTTAAGGTAACGCGGGTTTTCCCGATGCACGCGAATGGCCTCGGCCTGCTCGGGATCACGCATCCACTGGCGCACGGCGTGGCCGTTCTCGGCCAGCAGGTTAGCCACGGCGGTACCAAAACTTCCGCCTCCCAGGACCGCGATAGGGCGCTGTTCAGTCATATGCAATCCGTTAATCCATACCAGTGGCGATGGCGGCATTATACGGGGCGACCTGCTTGCGGCCAGCCCCCGTGTGAATTCGTGCGCTTGTCGGAAAATGCCACACTTGAATGAAGTTATTGCAGGTCTCACGACTGGCAAAAGGCCTCACCTCAGTTAACATGGGCGGCTATCCGCAATTATCAAGGCCGCGCCGTGTACCTGGGCCCTCCTCCCCGCTCATCCCTGCTGTTGATGCTGCCGTTGACCCTGGCGTGCAGCGCCAGTGCGTCGGCCGACGATCTGTTCCTCGACAGCCAACCGCTGCCGCAGGTATTGACCGCCACCCGTCTCAAGCAATCGGCCGCGGCCGTACCCGGCAGCATGACCGTGATCGACAGCGAGTTGATCAAGACCAGCGGTGCGCGTGACATTGCCGAGCTGTTGCGCCTGGTGCCCGGGATGATGGTCGGCTACACCACCGGCAATCAGGCGGCGGTGAACTACCACGGTACCAGCGCCAGCGATGCACGGCGCATGCAGGTCTTGATCGACGGACGCTCGGTGTACCGCGCAGGCCTGGCCACGGTGGACTGGAGCGATATTCCAGTGGCCATGGAAGACATCGAGCGCATCGAGGTGTTTCGTGGTCCCAATACCGTCAGCTACGGCGCCAATGCGCTGATGGCGGTGGTCAATATCCTCACCCGTTCACCGGCCAACAGCCAGGGCACGCGGGTGAAGGTCATACGCGGTGAACGCGGGATCAACGATGTCTATGCCAGCCAGGGCGTGGGCTGGGACACCGGCGACTTGCGCCTGTCGCTGTCCGGGCAACAGGACGATGGTTTTGATAGCGATGCCGCCGGTGCCGACCGCCGAGACAGCCGCCGCCTCAGCCGTTTCAGCCTGGCCGTCAGCCAGACGTTGAATGCGCAACAAAGCATCGACTGGCAGTTGGATGCCAAGGAAGGCACCAATCAGCGTCCCTATACCTACACTCCGGTGTTCGCCGGGATTACCGAAGGCGGCACCAATTCCGACGTCACCGCCAAGGACTACGCGGGTTCAATGCGCTGGAATTTCGACTTCAACCCCGACCACAGCCTGTATATCCAGGGGTCGGCCCAGCAATGGAACCGTCGGCAGATCTGGAAAGCCTGTGACGCCAAGGTCTCGTTCAGCCCTGAACTGACCCAGCTGTGGCAGCTCAACCCCAACTACGCCGAAAAACTGGCGCGGCACATGGATCAGTTCAGCCAGGGTAGCGCCCCGCCCGGCAGCGCCGCCGAACAGGCGCTGGGCAACCAGGTACTGGACCAATGGCGCAACGGCGCCAGCCAAAGCGTGTGCGGCGATATCGACCAAAGCACCCAGGAAAGCCGCTACGACCTGGAGTTGCAAGACACCCTCAGCCTCTCCGACAGCCTGCGCCTGGTCAGCGGAATGAATTACCGCTACGACCGCGCCGACTCCGACACCTACTTCAACGGAACGCTGGACGACACCACCTGGCGCCTGTTCGGCCACCTGGAATGGCGCGCCAGCGAACATTGGCTGCTGCAAGGCGGCGCAATGTACGAAGACACCCACTTGAGCGGTAACTCGCTGACACCCCGCGTGGCGGTCAACTACCTGATCAACCCGCGCCACGGCCTGCGGGCGGTGTACTCCGAGGCGATCCGTTCACCGGACATGTTCGAGAACAACGTCAACTGGAGCTACCGCGTCACCAACCTCAGTTCGCCGGTGTATGGGCAGAATTCCGGGCAATATTTTGTGGTAACACGCGGCCCGGGCAATCTCGATAAAGAGTTGATGCGCTCGCGCGAACTGGGCTACAACGGCTTCTTTGCCGACCTCGGGTTGAATGTCGACGTGAAGCTGTTCTATGACGAAATCACCGACATGATCAGCTCGCCGTTGCGCAACAACCAATACATCGCCAGCAACGCCAACAGCTCGCGCTTTACCGGTGCCGAATCCCAATTCGACTGGCGCGTGAGCAACGCCGACCGCCTGCGCCTGACCTACGCTTACGTCGACGCGAGCACCAGCAACCCACTCGACAAGGCGCAGACCGCACGTAACAGCGGCTCGGCCGGCTGGTTGCGCGAATGGGGCCACGGCTGGTCCAGCGCCTTGTTCTACTATGGTGACGACGCACTCAACGAGTATCGCTTCGAACGGGTCGACCTGCGGGTGGCCAAGCGCATTGCCCTGGGCAAAACCAACGTGGAGCTGGCTGGCATGCTGCAACAACGCCTCGATAACCAGCCGACCACCTGGCCCGACAACCATTACGACCATCGCCATGTGCTCTACTTCAGCGCGCAGTTAGAGTTCTGACATGGGCGACCCGTCACGGATGACCCTCCCTGTCGTTTCAAGGCTGTGGCGCAAAGGCTTGCTGCTGGTGTGCCTGCTGTTCACGAGGCCCGTGTGGAGCGCGGAAATCCTGCTGACCGCCGCCGAGGACGGTGCCGGCGTCCAAGCCTTTACACAGGCCCTCGCGCAGCAGCGCCCCGAAGACCATGTCTCCTTCACCCTGCTGCAAAACCTGCCGGCGCCGAGCCAGTTGCCCGCCACTACCCGCCTGATCCTGCTCGACCTGCCCGGCCTCGACTGGCGCTTGCAGGACAGCCAGGGCCCGCCGACCCTGGTGCTGCGCATCAGCCGTCTGCAAGCCCAGCAACGCCTGGGTGGCGCGCACCCGGCAAAAATCAGCCTGTTGTGGAGCGATCCGCCGCTGACGCGCCAGTTGCGCCTGATCGCCAGCATCGTGCCCCAGGCCCGGCGCATCGGTGTGCTTTACGGTGCCGACAGCGAATTCCTGCTGCCTGAGCTTGACCGGTACGCGGCGCCGCTGGGCCTGGAAATCGTGCCGCAACGCTGGGACAACACCAATGACAGCCGCCCCCTGCAAGCCCTGTTCAAGAACAGTGACGTGCTGCTGGGCCTGGACGATCCGCAACTGTACAACCCTAAAACAGCCAAAAACCTGTTATTGAGCAGCTATGCCCAGCAATTGCCGTTGGTGGGGCCCAATGCCGGGTTTGTCCGCGCTGGGAGCCTGGCCAGCACCTACAGCGACCAGCCTGACTGGCTCGCGGTACTCGATCGGCTGCTGGACCACCCGCCGGCCAACTGGCCGCGCACGCTCTACCCGGAACACTTCAAAGTGGTGGGCAACCCGCAAGTCGCGCGCTCACTGGGCATCGAACAGGTCGACGAAGCTGCCGTCGCCGCCCGCTTGGCCGAAGGAGACAGACGCCCATGACCTTGCGCCGTCGCTGGGACATCAACACCCGCACCCAGCTCATTACCCTGGGGCCCGCGCTGTTGCTGACCTTGCTGTTGATCAGCTTCTTTACCTTCGTGCGTATCCAGGACTTGCGCCAGGAGCTGGACCACACCGGCCAGTTGATCGCCAACCAACTGGCGCCGGCCACCGAGTACGGCGTTATTTCCGGCAACAACGAGGTGCTCGACACCCTGTTGCGCGCGACGCTGGCTACCCCGCACGTGCGTTTCCTGGAGATTCAGGACAGCGCCGAGAACATTCTGGTGTACGTGGAGCAGCCGTCGGAGAAACACGACCGCTCACTGTCGGTGAAGGTGTTCCAGGCACCGATCCGCTTGCAACATATCCAGTTGGGCAATGACTTTTTCCAGGACAACCTCAACGAACCCACAGCGCCGCGCGCGGATTACCTGGGCCGAGTGATCGTCGGGATGTCCAACGATGCGTTCAGCCAGCGCCAGCAGGAAATCCTGTTCAAGGCCGGCATCCTGGCGCTGTTCGCGCTGTTGTTCACCTGCCTGCTGGCGCGACGCCTGGCCGCCAGCCTGTCGCAGCCGATCAGCGCCATGGGGAACGCGGTGAAGGCTATCCAGCAGGGTGACTACAAGACACCGCTGCCGATTGTCGATGACTCCGAACTGGGCGATCTGGCGCGGCACATCAACAACCTGGCCGCCGGCCTCAACCAGGCCAGCCGTGAACAACAGCAGGCCATGGCTCAACTGATCCAGACCCGCGAAGAAGCCGAGCGCGCGAACAATGCCAAGTCGGACTTCCTGGCGATGATGAGCCATGAGCTGCGCACGCCCATGAATGGCGTGCTGGGCATGCTGCAACTGCTGGAAACCACCGAGATGACCGAAGAACAGGCCGAGTACGCGGCGCTGGCCTCCGAGTCCACCGAGCACCTGCTCAAGGTGATCAATGACATCCTCGATTTTTCACGTATCGAGCGGGCCGCGCTGGAGTTGGAACATATTTCCTTCAACCTGGCTGAACTGATCAGCAGTTGCGCCCAGGCGTTCCAGCACAGTGCGCAGCAACGCGGGCTGGCCCTGGAGCTGCCGATTCCATCGGGCATGGAAGCCCTGCGGGTGCGCGGTGATCCGACGCGTATCCGGCAGATTCTGGTGAACCTGATCGGCAATGCCTTGAAGTTCACCGAGCACGGCACGGTACACGTGCAGCCCCACTGGCAAACCCTCGACCATGAACTGGTGTGGTTCACCTGCACCGTGCGCGACAGTGGTATCGGCATTTCCGCCGAGCGCCTGGAATTGATGTTCGACGCGTTCCAGCAGGCCGACAGTTCCATTTCAAGACGTTACGGCGGCACCGGCCTCGGCCTGCCGATTGCCCGTACGCTGGCCGAACGCATGGGTGGCACCCTGCGCGCCCAGAGCGAAGAAGGCCGGGGCTCCGTGTTCACCCTGGAAATTCCGCTGGCTATCGATCAACAGAGCCTGCCCGCCATCGCCGAGGACGCCGTGGGTAAAACCAGTGCAGGCGACGGGCGGCATATACTGCTGGTGGAAGACAACCCGGTTAATCGTACCGTGGTCGAGGCCATGCTGCGCAGCCTGGGCTTCGAAGTCAGCCTGGCCACCGATGGCGCCGAGGCGATCCGCAGCGCCGAAAGCCTGATTTTCACGGCCATCCTGATGGATTGCCGCCTGCCATTGATCGACGGCTACGAGGCCACCCGGCGCATCCGCCAGCTGCCGGGCTGCGCCGATCTGCCGATTATCGCCCTGACCGCCAACGCCTTGCAGGGCGACCGCGAAGCCTGTCTGGCAGCCGGAATGAACGATTACCTGGCCAAACCGTTCAAACGCACGGATTTGCAGCAAATCCTACAGCGCTGGGTACATTAGCTGTCGCGTTCAAGCCAAGTCCGACTGGCGTGGAAGACGAAAGTGCGGCAGTCTTAGGCACCCGAACGGACCGATAAACAGGTCCGGTTTAACATTTCAGTGAACAAGTGTACATTGAGTACCTTGCCGCTGTGACTTTCACTACAACGCAATAGTCTATGTGTAGGCTACCGCTATGAGGCATGAACGCTTCATTCGGTTCGGGAAGATTTGCCCTACCCTGCCGCATGGGATTATTGAGGAGCTCGCATGACCAAACAAAACGCCTTTACTCGGGAAGACCTGCTGCGCTGCAGTCGCGGTGAGCTGTTCGGCCCAGGTAACGCGCAACTGCCCGCCCCGAACATGCTGATGGTGGATCGCATCACCCATATCAGCGAAGAGGGTGGCAAGTACGGCAAAGGTGAATTGGTCGCCGAGCTGGATATCACCCCTGACCTGTGGTTCTTCGCCTGCCACTTCGAAGGAGACCCGGTGATGCCGGGCTGCCTGGGCCTCGATGCCATGTGGCAACTGGTCGGCTTCTACCTGGGCTGGCAAGGCCTGCCGGGTCGCGGTCGCGCCCTGGGTTCGGGCGAAGTGAAGTTCTTTGGCCAGGTCCTGCCGACCGCCAAGAAAGTCACCTACAACATTCAAATCAAGCGCGTCCTCAAGGGCAAGCTGAACCTGGCCATTGCCGACGGTTCGGTGACTGTCGACGGTCGCGAGATCTATACTGCCGAAGGCCTTCGGGTCGGCGTATTCACTTCCACTGACAACTTTTAAGGGTTATCCGCATGCGCCGCGTCGTTATCACTGGTCTGGGCATCGTTTCTTGCCTGGGCAATGACAAAGAGACCGTCACCGCTAACCTGCGTGCAAGTCGCCCTGGCATCCGCTTCAACCCGGAATATGCCGAAATGGGTCTGCGTAGCCAGGTTTCCGGCTCCATCGACCTGCCCCTCGAAGAACTGATCGATCGCAAGATCTATCGCTTCGTCGGCCACGCTGCCGCCTACGCCTACCTGGCCATGAAAGACGCGATCGCCGACTCCGGCCTGAGCGAAGACCAGGTGTCGAACGTACGTACCGGCCTGATCGCCGGCTCCGGCGGCGCATCCACCCTGAACCAGATGGAAGCGCTGGACATCCTGCGCGAAAAAGGCGTGAAACGCGTTGGCCCGTACCGTGTCACGCGGACCATGGGCAGCACCGTTTCGGCTTGCCTGGCCACGCCGTTCCAGATCAAGGGTGTCAACTACTCGATCTCCTCGGCCTGCGCCACCAGCGCCCACTGCATCGGCACTGCCGTTGAGCAGATTCAACTGGGCAAGCAGGACATCGTATTCGCCGGCGGCGGTGAAGAAGAACATTGGAGCCAGTCGTTCCTGTTCGACGCCATGGGCGCGCTGTCCACCCAGTACAACGAAACCCCGGAAAAAGCCTCCCGCGCCTACGACGCCAAGCGTGACGGTTTCGTCATCGCCGGCGGTGGCGGCATGGTCGTGGTCGAGGAACTGGAACACGCCCTGGCCCGCGGCGCCAAGATCTACGCGGAAATCGTCGGCTACGGTGCGACGTCCGACGGCTACGACATGGTTGCGCCAAGCGGTGAAGGCGCCATTCGTTGCATGCAGATGGCGATGTCCACCGTGGACACCCCGATCGACTACCTGAACACCCACGGCACTTCGACTCCTGTTGGCGACGCCAAGGAAATGGAAGGCGTGCGTGCGGTATTCGGTGACAATGCGCCGAAAATCAGCTCCACCAAGAGCCTGTCGGGTCACTCCCTGGGCGCCGCTGGCGTTCACGAAGCGATCTACTGCCTGCTGATGATGGAAGGCAACTTCATGGCCGGTTCGGCCAACATCGACGAGATTGACCCGGTCGTCGCCGATATGCCGATCCTGACCAAGACCGTTGAAGATGTAAAAATCGACACCGTGATGAGCAACAGCTTCGGCTTTGGTGGCACTAACGCCACCCTGGTGCTGAAACGCTGGCAGGGCAAGTAAGGCCCGCAGGCTGATCACATGAAAAAGCCCCGACTGGTTCGGGGCTTTTTTGTGAGCCATTGAATGAGACCGGGTCACCTGCATCGGGGGCTTGTCCCCGATAGGCATAGGTATCTACACAACTTTTGTAGCAGCCTACGGTAACCACGATGCGAAGCGAGCCGCTCTTGATCTTGCTCCTGCTCTTGATCTTAGGCGCCCCGTTAAACCACGCTGGCCGGAATCCGACAGTGATTTGGGGGGTAAACCGGCAGGGATGCCGGTTTAGCCGCCCCGCGCCATGGATGGCGCGTGGCGGCGGCCCCCCAAATCAATGTCGGATTACGGGCACACCGAGCCTAGGCGAGGTGCCGAGTGGTGGGGCGAGGACCTTTTGGTTACTTTTGGCTGGGCCGGCATTCCGGTCCTTCCAAAAGTGACACGCTGTAAAAGCGGAACCGCCAGCCGCCGTTACCGCAGGAACGGATATGTACTCGTTCTGATCCAGCATTCAGGTCGGCTGTCAGGCCGCCATCGGGGGCAAGCCCCCTCCCACATTTTGGTCGCGGGGCGTCAGTTAGAGAGGTTTCGGCTCCTGAGCCGTCACAGGTTCAGGGGCGTGCCAAAATTGCGTAGGTACCTATGCCCCGATAGGGCCACCTCAGCCCCAACCCTACACCAAAAACCGCGCCACCGCTGTAGGTTAACGGCGCCTTACGTCATTACACAAAACCAAAACCCGCTATCAATGCGCTTCCTCATCGCGAGGCGACTTGGGCAGGATGGCCAAAAAGTTATCCCGCGCGACCTTGTGGGCAACGTCTTCAGGCAATGCATCAAGGAAGGGATCAAAGCGGCGCATTTCCTTACCCAGCTTGTTGAAGCGTCCTACCACATCAGAGCCCAACATGAAGCGATCAGGGAAGCGCTCCACGAGCTTGACCCACTCCGGCCTGGGCTTGCCCGCATCATCCAGCAGATAGGGCGTGAGCATGCTCCACGACAGATCGATATACAGGTTGGGGTAGGTTTCCAGCAGGCGATTCAAGGTGGGCAGCAAGAACTCCATTTGCACCTGATGGCGATGGATTTCCTTGCTGGTGCCGGCGTGGGCCCAGATAAAGCGCGTGTGCGGATGGTTGCGCAGCGGCTGCTCGATTTCGGCCAGGTACAACGGGTTGCGCTCGCGCTTGGAGGTGATGTTGGAGTGCACCATCACCGGCAGGTCGTTCTCCGCCGCCAAGTGATAGATGCGCGTCATGGCTTCGTTGTTGGCGCGCGGTGTATCACCCGAGGTCAGCGCGGTGAGGTCGTCGTGGCGGGTAAACACCTCGCCTATGCCCTGCCACAGCCCTGGGTTGAGGTCGAGCATGCGCTGGATGTGGGCAGCGGAGTTCTTGTCGTTAGGATTGAAACCGGCCAGGAACGGGTGAAAGTGCTGGCGCTGTTCAGGGGTCAGCTTATTGACCGCGGCGGCGACGATCACATCGGTGGCGCTGTACCAATAGGCATCGGCGTCATCGCCTGCGTAATAGCGCGGGCGCTTGGGTTCGTCCTCATGCCATTTCTTGGCCACGGGAATACCGGAAATCATCACATGTTCGATGCGATTCTCCCCCATGGCCTTGAGCAACTTGTCCATGCCCGCGGTTTCCTGGAAAAAGTCCACGTAATGCAGGTGCGCATCGCTGTAGGCATACTCGCGAGCCTGCGCGGCAAGGCTGCTGGCGGCGAGCATCAGGGCAAAACTCACACGGGTCCAGAGCACGGTGATACCTCGATAGGGGCTGATACGGGTAGACCCTACGCCACGCGTCAGGGTTCAGCACGGACAAAAACCTGGAACGCCCCCAGCGTCGGCATGTTCTATTACTGCATGACCGTCATCCACAGCCTTGTGAGGTTCGCCATGCCTGTTACCGTCAATACGTTGAACGCTGAGAATTTCCGTCACAGCGTCGCTATCAACAACCACGAGCTGTTTACCGACCTGCCCAAGAGCCTGGGAGGTGACGATTCAGCGCCCTCTCCCCATGATTACTTCGATGCTGCGCTGGCATCGTGCAAGGCCTTGACCGTCAGGCTCTATGCGCAGAAGAAAGACATTCCGCTCACCGGGGTGACGGTAGAAGTTACCCACGACGCCGCCGAAGAGCAAAAAGGTAAGTACAGGCTCAACGTCAAGCTGACCCTCAAGGGCGTGCTCACCGACGCTCAGCGCGATGAGTTGCACCGTGTCGCCGACAAGTGCCCGGTGCACAAACTGATGACCACCGCCGAAGTCAGCATCGAGACCACACTTTCGGAAGGCGCCTTCAGCCAATAACGCCAACTCTGTCCGAGCGGGTTATGCTCAGCGTCATCAACCCGCTCAGACAGGGATGCCCCCATGACCACGCTCACCGTGATCCGCCCTCGCCCCGAAGATGTCGAGGGCCAGCCTATCCTGCGCCCACTGCCCTCGCGTGAATGCCGCAGCGTCGGGCCTTTCGTGTTTTTCGACCATATGCTGCCGATCCGTTACGCGCCGGGCAGTGGGATGAATATCCGCCAGCATCCCCATATCGGGCTGTCGACCCTCACCTATCTGTTCGAAGGCACCTTGCAGCACAAGGACAGCCTGGGCTCGGACCAGGTGGTGCAAGCCGGAGAGGTCAGCTGGATGACTGCTGGCAGCGCGATTGCCCACGTCGAGCGCACGCCTGAGGCGGTCAAGGCCAGTGGTTTTACGCTGCATGGGCTGCAAGTGTGGCTGGCATCGCCCAAGCACCACGAAACCGGGCCGGGCCACTACAGTCATCACCCGGCGGCCAGTTTGCCGGTCAGCGATAACCTGGGCGTGCAGGTGCGCCTGATCGCCGGCAGCGGGTTCTGTCTCAAGTCGCCCGTACCGGTGTTGTCGCCCACGCTGTACGCCGACGTGCGGATGCAGACGGCCACTACCCTGCTGATCCCGGATGAGCACGAGGAGCGCGCGGTGTATGTACTGGAGGGTGACGCGCAGTTGGACGGTGAGGTTCTGGAGGTATGCAGCCTGGTGGTCTTACCGACTGGGCAGGAGATGACCCTGTCCGCCGAGAGTGACTGCCACCTGGTGATACTTGGCGGCGCGCCGCTGGATGGGCCACGGCGGATAAACTGGAACTTTGTGGCCAGCGATCCGGCGGTGATCGAACAGGCACGGCAGCGCTGGGCGGCTGGGGATTGGCCGACGGTGCCGGGGGAGTCTGAAAGGATTGAGTTGCCTGTTAGATAGTCATCGGGGGCAAGCCCCCTCCCACATTTGCACTGTATTCACAATCCAAGTGTGGGAGGGGGCTTGCTCCCGATAGCGTCCGAACAGACACTAAAAAATCAGCCCTTGAACACCTCATCCAGCAAGTTATGCATCGACCGGAAAGCCCGCGCTGCGGTCTTGGCGTCATACATCATCTTGCCCGGCACATTGGCTTCGGGGTCGGTAAAGGAATGCACCGCGCCACCGTAGCTCAGCAATTGCCAATCCACACCCGCCGCGTTCATTTCATCTTCGAACGCCGGCAGTTGTTCTTTCGGTACCAGCGGGTCCGAGGCGCCGTGCAGCACCAGCACTGAACCCTTGATGTTCTTCGCATCTGCGGGGTTCGGTGTGTCGAGGGTGCCATGGAACGATACCGCCGCTTTCAACGGCGCACCGGTACGGGCCAGCTCCAGGGAGCAGCAGCCACCGAAGCAGAAGCCGAAGGTCGCCAGTTTCGACGTATCCACAGCCGCTTCAGTCTGGCTTTGCAGGTGTTCGAAGGCGGCTTGCATACGCTTGTTCAGCAACGCACGGTCGTTCTTCAGCGGCATCATCGCCGCACCCGCCTCATCACCGTTCGAAGGGCGCACGGTTTGCCCATAGAGGTCGGCGATCAACACCACATAGCCTTGGCCGGCCACGCTCTTGGCGATCTCTTCGGCCCCTGCGCTCACGCCCATCCAGTTCGGCGCCATCAACAGCCCCGGCAACGGGCCTTTGTGGCTGGCATCGAACGCCAAGCGGCTTTCATAAGTCTGGCCATCAATCTGATAGACCACGGAACGTAGTGTGACTTGGCTCATGATTCACTCCAGTTGAGGTGCGCTAAAACGAAAAAACCCGCCGAAGCGGGTTTTTCTACAACGGTGTTAAACCGACAGTTCAACCAACAGCTTGTTCAGTCGACGCACATAAGCGGCCGGGTCTTTCAAGCTGTCGCCAGCGGCCAGGGCCGCCTGGTCAAAGAGGATGTGCGACAGGTCGCCAAAACGCTCTTCGCTCTGCTCACCGTCGAGCTTCTCGATCAGCGGGTGCGCCGGGTTGAATTCGAAGATCGGCTTGGAATCCGGAACCTTCTGACCGCTGGCTTCGAGGATCTGACGCATCTGCATGCCCAGGTCCTGCTCGCCGATGGCCAGGATCGCCGGCGAATCGGTCAGACGATGGGAAACCCGCACTTCGCTGACGGCTTCACCCAGGGACGCCTTGATCCGCTCAACCAGGCCTTCTTTGGACTTGGCGACTTCTTCAGCGGCTTTCTTGTCTTCCTCGGAATCCAGGTTGCCCAGGTCCAGGTCGCCACGCGCCACGTCCACAAACGACTTGCCGTCGAATTCGGTGAGGTAGCTCATCAGCCACTCATCGATACGGTCGGTCAGCAGCAGCACTTCGATGCCTTTCTTGCGGAAGACTTCCAGGTGCGGGCTGTTTTTAACCTGAGCGTAAGTTTCACCGGTGAGGTAGTAGATCTTGTCCTGACCTTCCTTGGCGCGTGCCAGGTAGTCGGCCAGCGACACAACCTGTTCACCGTCTTCACCTTGAGTCGAGGCAAAACGCAGCAGGCCGGCGATTTTTTCCTTGTTGGCGAAATCTTCTGCCGGACCTTCTTTCATGACCTGGCCGAAGTTTTTCCAGAAGCCCTTGTATTTCTCAGGCTCGTTCTTCGCCAGTTTTTCCAGCATGTCGAGTACGCGCTTGGTCAACGCCGACTTCATGGAGTCGATGATCGGGTCTTTTTGCAGGATCTCACGCGACACGTTCAGCGACAGGTCGTTGGAATCAACCACACCCTTGATGAAGCGCAGGTACAGCGGCAGGAACGATTCCGCCTGGTCCATCACGAACACACGCTGTACGTAAAGCTTCAGGCCCTTCGGCGCTTCGCGCTGGTACAGGTCGAACGGCGCACGGGCCGGCACGTAGAGCAGCGAGCTGTATTCCAGCTTGCCTTCGACCTTGTTGTGGCTCCAGCTCAGCGGGTTCTCGTAATCGTGGCCGATGTGCTTGTAGAACTCCTGGTATTCCTCGTCCTTGATTTCGGTACGCGGACGGGTCCACAGGGCGCTGGCGCGGTTGACGGTTTCCCATTCGACGGCCGGTGTTTCTTCGCCTTCGGCAGCCGCTTGTTCCTTCGGCAACTCGATCGGCAGGGCGATGTGGTCGGAGTATTTCTTGATGATGTTGCGCAGGCGCCAGCCATCGGCGAATTCGTCTTCGCCATCTTTCAGGTGCAGCACGATACGGGTGCCACGGTCAGGCTTGTCGAGGGTGGCGATTTCAAACTCGCCCTCACCTTTGGAAGCCCAGTGCACACCTTCGCTGGCGTCAAGACCGGCGCGGCGGCTGAACACTTCTACCTTGTCGGCAACGATGAAAGCCGAATAGAAGCCCACGCCGAATTGGCCGATCAAGTGGGAATCTTTTTTCTGGTCGCCCGACAGGTTCTTCATGAAGTCTGCGGTGCCGGATTTGGCGATGGTCCCCAGGTGGGTGATCGCATCGTCACGGCTCATGCCGATACCGTTGTCTTCGAGGGTGACGGTTTTGGCGTCTTTGTCGTAGCTCACACGGATTTTCAGTTCGGCGCCACCTTCCAGCAACTCAGGCTTGGACAGGGCTTCGAAACGTAATTTGTCGACAGCGTCAGAGGCGTTCGAGATCAATTCGCGAAGGAAAATTTCCTTGTTGGAATACAGCGAATGGATCATGAGGTGCAGCAGTTGCTTCACCTCGGTCTGGAAGCCCAGGGTTTCCTTTTGAGTTTCCACACTCATGGTCATCAAACTCCAATTGGATGGCAATGGCCGCGCCCGAAAGGGTTGGCGGCGGGTTGTCATCAAAGTTGGGGGCTCCAACCTGGATTTCAAGGGCGCGGCGGTTCCTCGATCTTGAAATGTGCGCGAGCGGTGGCAATTGGTTCCGCTGGCGTGGTTTGCCAGGCGGTGATCGCCACGTTGGCGACACGCCGGCCCTGGCGCCACACCTGACAGGTGGCGTAGGTGTCGCGAAATTGGCCAGCGCGCAGGTAATCCAGGGAGAAGTCGATGATTTTCGGCAGGCCCGGGGCGCCGGTAAATACGAGCAAGTGCAACGCCGCTGACAGTTCCATGAAGCCGGCGATCACCCCGCCATGCAGCGCCGGCAATATAGGGTTACCAATGTTGTCCTTGTTGGCTGGCAGGCGAAACAGCAATTCGTCCCCTGAGCGCGTGCATTCGACGCCGATCAGCTTTGCGTAGGGAACCAGGTCGAGCAGTGCCGCGTAATCGCCGTGCTCCAGTGCTTGCTCCAGGCGGGTCTTGAATCGATGACTCATGCTGGCATCCCCTTGAGGTGCTTGCCCATGCGCATGAAGGTGCCTACTACATGGGCAATGGGCTGCTGTGGATCGTCCTGATAGGCCACGCCGCGGGTGAAGATCACATCGGTGGTTACCCGGTAGCACTGGGCGAAGCCATACACCGGTTTATGCGGTTCGGCGGGATGCATATAGTCGATGCGCAAATCCAGGGTCGGGCACACCTCGAACTCGGGCAGCACGCACAGGGTGGCCATGCCGCAGGCGGTGTCCATCAACGAAGTCAGCGCGCCACCGTGGATGACTCCGGTGCGGGGATCACCGACGATATGCGCGCCGTAGGGCAACACCAACGTCATGCCCTCCTTCGTCGCAGCATGGACCGTAATCCCCAGTACCTGGCAATGGCGAAGCGCCGAAGCAAAGCGAGTGGCGCGGTCTAACAAGGGGGTTTCGGTCATTGTTTTTAAATTCTTATTAGTGTGAGTGGGCCGGATAGGTAATAATTTGGAAAGTTCCTGGCGAAAAGCTTTATATATCTGTGGAACAAAAGGAACTAATGCTGGCCCCTTGAGTTCGAAAGGCCAGTAGATATCTTCAATAAGGAGAAACACCATGCGCAACACATTAGCTATTTCCATGATGCTGGCCGCTGCCCTCGGCCTGGCTGCCTGCGACAAGAAATCCGAAGACAAAGCCCAAGACGCCGCTGCACATTCTGAGCAAGCTCAGCAAGACATGGCGAAAGCACAGGATAAAGTGAACGACGCTGCGAAAGAAAACGCCGATGCTGCCAAAGCTCAGGCCGAATCGAACGCTGCCGCCGCGAAAGAAGCTGCACCTGCCGCACCTGCAGAGCCTGCCAAGCAGTAATTGCACGGTGTAAAGCTGTAGTGCTGCAAAAGATAGCCCGCTTATAAAGCGGGCTTTTCTTTGCCTGTTGTTTTATCCGACGTTCAAGACACGTTGTCTTTTGCCGGATCCGGGGCGTGCATCTCCGTCGGGGTATACACCATCACCTGTAGAACGTCGGAATGGAACTCACGACGGTAAAGCACTAACACCACCCCGCTGCTCATCAACATGAACAACCACGGGCTGACGAACCAGGCCAGCATGGTCATGCCGAAGTAATAAGCGCGCAGGCCAAAGTTGAATTGGTTGGCCGCCATCGAAATCACCCGCGCCGCCCGCAAGGCAAATGCATTGCGCTCCTGCTCCGACACATGCCGCTCACCGATCATCGGTGCCGAACCCACCAGCACTGCGGCGAAGTTGTACTGACGCATGCACCAGCTGAAGGTGAAGAAGGCGTAGACGAACACCAGCGCCAGGCACAGCAACTTGATCTCCGACATACCCTGAGAGGCCTGCTGCACCATCGGGATATCCGCCAGCAGCGATACCGCCCGCTCGGAGGCGCCCAGCACGGTGAGGATGCCGGCGAGGATAATCAAGGTGCTGGAGGCGAAGAACGAGGCGTTCCGCTCCAGGTTACCGATCACGCTGGCGTCGGCGATGCGGTTATCGCGCAGCAACATGCGGCGCATCCAGTCTTCGCGATACAGATGCAACACGCTGGCCAGGCAGGCCGTGTCGCGGGCCTTCCAAGTGGCGTAACGGGTATAACCGCCCCAACACAGGATGAACCATAGGGCAGCAAGCAGGTGGACTTGATTGGTTTCGACAAACGACATGTGGGCCCTTGTTCACAGTTTTCATTTGAGAAATGAGTCACCTGTTCGACGCTAGCTCAAGCAAAAAGACACTGCATGACGCCCATAAAAAATGCCCCGTATCGATTGATACGGGGCATTTCATCAATGCGTTGAAACCGGTACTACGCGATGGCTTCGCTGCGCTTGCCCAGCATGCGATCCACCACCACCGCCACCACCAGGATCATCACCGATGGCACCAACCACGCCAGGCCCTGCTCGCTCAGCGGCAGGTGCATCAGTTGCGACGGCATCCAATCCGCCAGGCCCGCGCCCTTGAGCGCATCGATGCAGCCAAAGATAAACGACACCAGCATGACCGGGCCAACGATACGGCCCTGCTCCTGCCAGAAATCCTTACAGAAGCTCAGGGCCACCAACACGATGCACGGCGGGTAGATCGCGGTGAGCACCGGGATGGAGAACGCGATCAGCTTGGTCAGGCCCAGGTTGGACACGAACAGCGAGAACAGCGCGAGGATCACCACCAGGGTCTTGTAGGACAGCGGCAGCACACGGCTGAAGTACTCAGCGCAGGCGCAGGTCAGGCCCACGGCGGTGACCAGGCACGCCAGGGAAATCAGCACCGCCAGGAAACCGCTGCCCAGTGAGCCGAAGGTATGTTGCACATAGGCGTGCAGCACTGCGGCACCGTTGCTGGCACCTGCGGCCACGGCATGGCTGCCCGAGCCGAGGCGGAACAGGCTGATGTACACCAGCGCCAGACCCACGCCGGCAATCAGCCCGGCAATGATCGCGTAACGCGTGATCAGCTTGGGCGACTCCACGCCACGGGAGCGAATCGCGTTGACGATGACAATGCCAAATACCAGCGCACCCAGGGTATCCATGGTCAGGTAGCCATTGATAAAGCCCTGGGAGAATGGCGCAGCGACGTATTCCGGCGTGGCGACACCGACTTCACCGGCCGGCAAGGCAAACGCGGCGATGCCAAGGATGGCCAGTGCGATGATCTTCAACGGCGCGAGGAAACGCCCCACGGTGTCCAGCAGGCGCCCTGGGTACAACGACACGAAAAACACCACCAGGAAATACACCGAGCTGTACAGGAACAGCGCCAGCGGGCTTTCGCCGGTCAGCGGCGCCAGGCCCACTTCGAACGAAACGGTGGCGGTACGTGGCGTGGCGAACAGCGGCCCGACCGCCAGGTACGCCGCCGCCGCGAGCAGGCCGCCGGCGATCTTGCCGATCGGGCTGCTCAGCGCATCCATACCGCCGCCGACCTTGGCCAGTGCGATCACGGTGACGACCGGCAGGCCAACTGCCGTAATCAGGAACCCTAAGGCGGCCATCCAGACGTGTGGCCCGGACTGCAAGCCCACAATGGGCGGGAAGATGATGTTGCCGGCGCCCACGAACAGGGCAAAGGTCATAAAGCCCAACGCCAGGATATCCTGGCTTTTCAACACTTTCATTTGAGGAAATACCACACTACTGAATCGGAATTTAGAGAGGGCTTCCCTATGGATGAGGGAAAGGCTGCCGGTCCTGATCGGGACCGACCGGTCCAGCGCGGGGCTTCCTTTTGGGAGGCGCACGCATAAAGAGGCGGCCAGGGTACAGAATTAGCCTGACAAACGCACTGTTGCAGGGCGAACTGTCCGATAAGCGACATTTCAATGTCGTGTTTTCATACTTAATTTGGCATACAGACAAAATGTGGGAGGGGGCTTGCTCCCGATGGCAGTGTGCCAGTCAATATATCAGTGACTGATTCACCTTCATCGGGAGCAAGCCCCCTCCCACATGGGACCGAGTACATTTCAATAAATGGGCGGCCCAAATGCACAAAGGCCACCCGAAGGTGGCCTTTGCAGGTAAAGCGTCAGCTAAGCGCGAAGCTTACTTGACAGCCCAACCGGTCAGCTCGGACAAAGCCTTGCCGATGTCTGCCAGCGAACGCACGGTTTTCACGCCTGCGTCTTCCAGGGCAGCAAACTTCTCGTCTGCAGTGCCCTTGCCGCCAGAAATGATTGCGCCAGCATGGCCCATGCGCTTGCCCGCAGGGGCAGTCACACCAGCGATGTAGGAAACAACCGGCTTGGTCACGTGTGCCTTGATGTAGGCAGCGGCTTCTTCTTCAGCCGAACCGCCGATCTCACCGATCATGACGATCGCTTCGGTCTTCGGGTCTTCCTGGAACAGCTTCAGGATGTCGATGAAGTTGGAGCCTGGGATCGGGTCACCGCCGATGCCGACGCAAGTCGACTGACCGAAACCGGCGTCAGTGGTCTGCTTCACAGCTTCGTAGGTCAGGGTGCCGGAACGGGAAACGATACCGACTTTGCCTGGCAAGTGAATGTGACCTGGCATGATGCCGATCTTGCATTCGCCTGGAGTGATCACGCCTGGGCAGTTAGGGCCGATCAGGACAACGCCCAGCTCGTCGCACTTAACTTTAGCGTCCAGCATGTCCAGGGTAGGAATGCCTTCGGTAATGCACACGATCAGCTTGATGCCGCCGAATGCCGCTTCCAGGATGGAATCTTTGCAGAAAGGTGCTGGAACGTAGATCACGCTGGCGGTAGCGCCAGTGGTTTCTACAGCTTCTTTCACGGTGTTGAACACTGGCAGGCCCAGGTGCTCGGTGCCGCCTTTGCCCGGAGTTACGCCGCCAACCATCTTGGTGCCGTATTCGATGGCTTGCTGGGTGTGGAAACTACCTTGCGAACCGGTAATACCCTGGCAGATAACTTTGGTGTCTTTATTGATCAGGACGCTCATTATTTGCCCTCCGCAGCTTTGACAACTTGTTGAGCAGCGTCGGTCAGGCTGGTAGCCGCGATGATGTTCAAACCGCTTTCTGCCAGTACTTTAGCGCCCAGTTCAGCGTTGTTACCTTCAAGGCGAACAACAACCGGGATTTTAACGCCAACTTCTTTCACTGCACCGATGATGCCTTCGGCAATCATGTCGCAACGAACGATGCCGCCGAAGATGTTGACCAGTACTGCAGCGACGTTGGAGTCGGACAGGATGATCTTGAACGCTTCGGTAACGCGTTCCTTGGTAGCGCCACCACCTACGTCGAGGAAGTTGGCTGGTTTGCCGCCATGCAAGTTGACGATGTCCATGGTACCCATGGCCAGGCCGGCACCGTTGACCATGCAACCGATGTTACCTTCCAGGGCTACGTAGTTCAGTTCGAACTTGGCAGCGTGCGCTTCGCGCGGATCGTCCTGGGACGGATCGTGGAAAGTCTTCAGCTTAGGCTGACGGTACATGGCGTTGGCGTCGATGTTGATCTTGGCGTCGAGGCAATGCAGATCGCCGTCAGCCTTGATCACCAGCGGGTTCACTTCCAGCAGGGCCAGATCGTGATCCTGGAACAGTTTGGCCAGACCGACGAAGATCTTGGCGAACTGGGCAACTTGCTTGCCTTCCAGGCCCAGCTGGAAAGCCAGCTCGCGACCCTGGAATGGCTGAGCGCCAACCAGTGGATCGATAGTGGCTTTCAGAATTTTTTCTGGGGTTTCGTGAGCGATTTTCTCGATGTCCACGCCACCTTCGGTGGAGGCCATGAACACAATGCGACGGCTCGAACGGTCAACGACAGCGCCCAGGTACAGCTCTTTAGCGATATCAGTGCACGATTCAACCAGGATCTTGGTGACTGGCTGGCCATTGGCATCAGTCTGGTAAGTCACCAGACGCTTGCCCAGCCACTGCTGTGCGAAGGCCTTGGCGTCTTCTTTGCTGCGAACCAGCTTAACGCCGCCCGCTTTACCGCGACCACCGGCGTGGACCTGGGCTTTGACAACCCACTCGCTGCCGCCGATTTTGTCGCAAGCTTCTGCTGCTGCTTCCGGGGTGTCTACTGCGTAGCCCTTGGAAACTGGCAGGCCGTATTCAGCGAACAGCTGCTTACCCTGATACTCGTGAAGATTCATGCTTTTTACCGTCTTCGTTAGGTACTGCGCATTCGGCGCTGCGCTCATTATGAGTGCCGCGCCACCTGTGACTGCTGCTTGCGCAACTTGCGGGGCTTATGGCCCGTAAAGCTGCGCAAGGCTGCGTCCAGCGGATATTCCGCGGTGAGTCTTGCGCGCAAGGCTCACGACGGGCAACTCCGCCGTGGTTTCTTATTATCTCGCTTAGCGCTTCTTGCGGTTGGCGATGTGGATGGCGCCGCCATTCACAGCCAACGCTGCTTCGTGCAACGCTTCGGACAGGGTCGGATGGGAGAAGACCATCATGCCCAGGTCTTCGGCGCTGGTGCCGAATTCCATACCGATAGCGCCTTGCTGAACCAGTTCTGCAGCGCTTGGGCCAATCACGTGGACGCCCAATACGCGGTCAGTCTTGGCATCAGCGATGACTTTGACAAAACCACCGGTGTCGTTGGCTGCCATGGCACGGCCAGAAGCGGCAAACGGGAAGGTGCCGACGTTAACTTCAACGCCTTCAGCTTTCAACTGCTGTTCGTTCTTGCCGACCCATGCAATTTCCGGGTGGGTGTAGATAACCGATGGAATCAGGTCGTAGTTCATCTGGGTCTTGTGACCCTTGATGCGCTCGACAACCATGATGCCTTCTTCGGAAGCCTTGTGGGCCAGCATCATGCCACGAACCACGTCGCCGATCGCGTAAACGCCCGGCACGGTGGTTGCGCAGTGATCGTCAACGTGAATGAAACCACGCTCATCGATGCTCACGCCGCTGTCGGAAGCCAGCAGATCGGTGGTCACTGGACGGCGACCAACGGCTACGATCAGCTTGTCGAAGGTGATGGTCTGCTCGCCTTCCTTGTCGGTGTAGGTCACGACCACTTCTTCGCCGTTGACTTTAGAACCGGTAACACGGGCGCCAAGCTTGATGTCCAGACCTTGCTTGGTCAGGGTCTTGTAGGCTTCCTTGGACACGGCGGTGTCGGCAGCCAGCAGGAACGTGTCCAAGGCTTCGAGCACGGTCACTTCGGAACCCAGGCGCGACCATACCGAACCCAGTTCCAGGCCGATGACACCGGCGCCGATGACGCCCAGGCGCTTAGGTACGGCCTGGAATTCCAGGGCGCCGGTCGAATCAACGATCACGTTCTGATCGACTGGAGCCGGTGGAATGTCGATTGGACGCGAACCCGGTGCCAGGATCACGTTCTCGGCTTCGATGACTTCAACCGAGCCGTCCGGCTTGGTGATTTCAACTTTCTTGCCGGCCAGCAGTTTGCCGTGACCTTGCAGGGAAGTAACGCCGTTGGCCTTGAACAAGGTGGCAACGCCGGAAGTCAGGCCTTTGACGATGTTGGCTTTACGGCCGACCATCGCTGGCACGTCCATGGTCACGCCAGCATGGTTGATACCGTGAATCGCGAAGCCATCCTGGGCTTCGTGGAATTTCCAGGAGCTGTCCAGCAGCGCCTTGGACGGAATGCAACCCACGTTCAGGCAGGTACCGCCCAGCGCCAGTTTGCCTTCCTTGTCGGTGTACTTTTCGATGCAAGCAGTCGAGAGGTCCAGTTGTGCGGCCTTGATGGCGGCAACATAGCCGCCAGGGCCTGCACCAATCACTACAACGTCAAATTTCTGTGTCATAAAAAGGTTCCCTTTTTAGCTGCAAGCTACAAGCCGCACGCCGCAAGTTGAAAGCACCGCTCGCCGCTTTGGGCTTGGCGCTTGCAGCTTGCGACCTGCAGCTGCTTTTTAGATATCCAGAAGCAGGCGAGCCGGGTCTTCCAGCAGGTTCTTGATGGTCACCAGGAACGTCACGGCTTCTTTACCATCGATCAGGCGGTGATCGTAAGACAGCGCCAGGTACATCATTGGGCGGATCACGACCTGGCCGTTGATGGCCATCGGACGCTGGATGATGTTGTGCATGCCCAGGATCGCAGCTTGTGGCGGGTTGACGATCGGCGTCGACATCATCGAACCGAAGGTACCACCGTTGGTGATGGTGAAGGTACCGCCGGTCATCTCGTCGATGGTCAGCTTGCCGTCACGGGCTTTCTTGCCGAAGCCGGCGATGCCGCCTTCGATTTCGGCCAGGCTCATCAGCTCGGCGTTACGCAGAACCGGAACCACCAGGCCACGGTCGCTGGACACGGCAACGCCGATGTCTGCATAGCCATGGTAAACGATGTCGGCGCCGTCGATGGAAGCGTTGACTGCCGGGAAGCGCTTCAGCGCTTCGGTGGCTGCTTTCACGAAGAACGACATGAAGCCCAGGCGCACACCGTTGTGGGACTTCTCGAACAGATCCTTGTACTTCGAACGCAGGGCCATGACTTCGGTCATGTCGACTTCGTTGAACGTGGTCAGCATCGCCATGTTCGACTGAGCTTCAACCAGGCGTTTGGCCACGGTGGCACGTACACGGGTCATCGGCACGCGCTTCTCGGTGCGGTCGCCAGCGGCGAATACAGGCGCGGCGGCAGCTGGAGCAGCGGCCTTGGCAGGTGCGGCAGCCGGAGCGTTTTTCTTGGCTTCAATAGCAGCAACCACGTCTTCCTTGGTAACACGGCCGTCTTTGCCGGTGCCTTTGATGGAAGCCAGGTTGATACCGTTCTCTTCAGCCAGTTGACGCGCAGCCGGTGCAGCGATTGGGTCTTCGCCACCTGCAGCCGGAGCGGCGGCCGGGGCAGCAGAGGCAGCGGCAGCCGGTGCGGCAGCAGCAGGCGCGGCAGCAGCACTGCCCTCTTCGATCGAGCCCAGTACCTGGTTCGACAGAACGGTAGCGCCTTCTTCTGCAACGATCGCGCCCAGCACGCCGTCGGCTTCGGCCAGCACTTCCAGCACAACCTTGTCGGTCTCGATGTCGACGATCAGGTCGTCACGCTTGACGGCCTCGCCTGGTTTCTTGTGCCAAGTGGCAACGGTGCCATCGGCAACCGATTCCGGGAATGACGGGGCTTTGATTTCGATAGCCATTATCTGTAGGTCCTTAAAATTCGGTTTCAGTCAGCGCGAAGGCGTTAAACAGTGAAAGCATCTTGCAGCAGTTTTTCCTGCTGCTCGGCGTGCATCGACGCGTAGCCACAAGCAGGTGCAGCAGATGCATCACGACCGGCGTACTCCAGGCCCAAAGCCTTGTTGTGGTTGCCGATGCTGCGACGCAGGTGATGCTGGCTGCTGTACCAGGCGCCCTGGTTCATCGGTTCTTCCTGACACCACACGACATTCGTGAGGTTGGTGTAAGGCGCGATGATCTCCATGAGGTCATCTTCCGGGAACGGGTAAAGCTGCTCGATACGCACGATGGCGATGTCTTCGCGGCCTTCGGCACGGCGTTTTTCCAGCAGATCGTAGTAGACCTTGCCGCTGCACAGGATCAGGCGAGTGACCTTGGCGGCGTCCAGCGTATCGATTTCTGGAATAACGGTCTGGAACGAACCTTCGGCCAGGTCTTCCAGGGTCGAAACGGCCAATTTGTGACGCAACAGCGATTTGGGAGTCAACACGACCAGCGGCTTGCGCAGCGGACGGATTACCTGGCGACGCAGCAAGTGGTAGATCTGCGCCGGGGTCGTCGGTACGCACACCTGGATGTTGTGCTCGGCGCACAACTGCAGGTAACGCTCCAGACGGGCCGAGGAGTGCTCCGGACCCTGGCCTTCATAACCATGGGGCAACAGCATGGTCAGACCGCACAGACGGCCCCACTTGTGCTCGCCGCTGGTGATGAACTGATCGATAACCACTTGGGCACCGTTGGCGAAGTCGCCGAACTGGGCTTCCCAGATCACCAGCGCCTGCGGCGTGGTGGTGGAGTAGCCGTATTCGAACGCCAGTACAGCTTCTTCGGACAGGAACGAATCGTACAGGTCGAAACGCGGCTGGCCTTCGTACAGGTTCTGCAACGGGATGTAGGTGCCCGCGTCTTTCTGGTTGTGCAACACGGCATGACGGTGCGAGAACGTACCGCGGCCGATGTCCTGGCCGGTCATGCGGATCGGATGACCTTCGAACGCCAGGGTCGCGTACGCCATGGTTTCGGCGTAACCCCAGTTGATCGGCAGGCCGCCGGCTTGCATCTTCTGACGGTCTTCGTAGATCTTCGCAACCTGGCGCTGAACCACGAACCCTTCAGGGATCTCCAGCAACTTGGCAGACAACTCCTGCAAAGTCTTCAAGTCGAAGCTGGTGTCATGGCGTGCGGTCCAGGTGTGACCCAGGTACGGACGCCAGTCGACGAACAGCTCTTTGTTCGGCTCTTTGACCAGGCTCTTCACTACATGCAGGCCGTTATCCAGCGCGTTGCGGTATTCATCGATTTTCGCCTGAACACGCGCATCATCCAGCACGCCGGCCTTGGTCAGGCTTTCGGCGTACAGCTCACGGGTGGTGCGCTGCTTGGTGATCTGCTGGTACATCAACGGCTGGGTGCCGCTTGGTTCGTCCGCTTCGTTGTGACCGCGACGGCGGTAGCAAACCAGGTCGATCACCACGTCACGCTTGAATTGCATGCGGTAGTCGACAGCCAGTTGGGTCACGAACAGTACGGCTTCCGGGTCATCGCCATTCACATGGAGAATCGGCGCCTGGATCATCTTGGCAACGTCGGTGGCGTACTCGGTGGAGCGCGCATCCAGCGGGTTGCTGATGGTGAAGCCAACCTGGTTGTTGATGACGATGTGAACCGTACCGCCGGTCTTGAAGCCGCGGGTCTGCGACATCTGGAACGTTTCCAGGACCACGCCTTGGCCGGCGAACGCCGCGTCACCGTGGATGGAAATCGGCAGCACCTTTTCACCGGTGGTGTCGTTACGACGATCCTGGCGAGCCCGCACCGAACCCTCGACCACTGGAGAAACGATTTCCAGGTGGGAGGGGTTGAAGGCCATGGCCAGGTGAACTTCACCGCCGGTGGTCATGACGTTGGACGAGAAGCCCTGGTGGTATTTAACGTCACCGGAACCCAGCTCGACCTTCTTCTTGCCTTCGAACTCGTCGAACAGCTCGCGCGGGTTCTTGCCGAAGGTATTGACCAACACGTTCAAGCGGCCACGGTGAGCCATGCCGATCACGACTTCCTTGGTGCCGTAGGAACCGGAACGCTGGATCAGCTCGTCGAGCATCGGAATCAGGCTTTCGCCGCCTTCCAGGCCAAAACGCTTGGTGCCCGGGTATTTGGTACCCAGGTATTTTTCGAGACCTTCAGCGGCAGTCACGCGCTCGAGCAGGTGGCTGCGCACATCGGCGGACAATACCGGACGGCCACGTACGCCTTCCAGGCGGTGCTGGAACCACTGGCGTTGCTCGGAATCGGTGATGTGCGTGAACTCAGCGCCGATGGTGCGGCAATATGTCTGCTGCAACGCTTCGTGAATTTCGCGTAGGCTCGCTTCCTCTTTGCCGATGAACAGGTCGCCGGCACGGAAGGTCGTATCAAGATCGGCATTGGTCAAGCCGTAATGATTGATCGACAGGTCAGCAGGTGCAGGACGCTGCCAGAGCCCCAGCGGGTCAAGCTGGGCCGCCTGGTGGCCACGCATCCGGTAAGCCTGGATCAGTCGCAGTACTTCAACTTGCTTCTTCTCGTGCTCACTGCTCACGCTGCCGGCGGAAACCGGTTGGGCGCGGCGCTGGTTCTTTGCCAGCAACACGAAATGATCGCGAATCGCAGCATGCGATACATCGGTGGCAGCGTTGCCGTCTGAAGACAACGTCTGAAATTTGGTGCGCCATTCTTCTGGCACAGCGTTAGGGTCGTGCAGGTAGAGCTCATAAAGCTCTTCCACATAGGCAGCGTTACCACCTGAAAGATAGCCGCTGTTCCACATGCGCTGCATCACGCTTTCTTGCATGCTTGGTCACCCTCGATTTGGGGACACCACCGGCGAAAACACCGAGTTTGCTTGCAAAAGGCCAAGTGCAGCGACCAAAACAAGCCACTTAGGATCACGCTGATAGTTCGGG
This sequence comes from Pseudomonas sp. R4-35-07, assembly GCF_003852235.1. Classification (NCBI taxonomy): domain Bacteria; kingdom Pseudomonadati; phylum Pseudomonadota; class Gammaproteobacteria; order Pseudomonadales; family Pseudomonadaceae; genus Pseudomonas; species Pseudomonas sp. R4-35-07. The sequence goes on along the minus strand of NZ_CP027732.1, from coordinate 1,885,633 downwards.
TACCAACCCGAATGCCCCTGCTTGTCTCATTTCTTCAAAATAAGAGCCGCGGCTTTGTAAGTCGCTGCTCAAGTTAAAACTACGGCGCCGGTTGAAGCCTGCGCCGCAGCATTTACGGGCACAACGGTCCTGCTTTTACGTCAGTTACACGCCGCTTTGCAGCAGCATGTTACGGATGTGACCAATGGCCTTAGTCGGGTTCAGGCCTTTGGGACATACGTTGACGCAGTTCATGATCCCGCGGCAGCGGAATACGCTGAACGGGTCATCCAGTGAAGCCAGACGCTCGGACGTCTTGGTGTCGCGGCTGTCTGCCAGGAAGCGGTAGGCTTGCAGCAGTGCAGCCGGGCCCAGGAACTTGTCCGGGTTCCACCAGAAGGACGGGCAGGACGTCGAGCAGCAAGCGCACAGGATGCACTCGTACAGGCCGTCGAGTTTTTCACGCTCTTCCGGGGACTGCAGACGCTCGATGGCCGGAGCCGGCGTGTCGTTCTGCAGGAATGGCTTAACTTTCTCGTATTGCTTGTAGAAGATGCTCATATCGACAACCAGGTCACGGATAACCGGCAAACCTGGCAGTGGACGAACGATCAGCTTGTTGCCCTTGACCACGGCGGACAGCGGCGTGATACACGCCAGGCCGTTTTTGCCGTTGATGTTCATGCCGTCGGAACCGCACACACCTTCACGGCAAGAGCGACGATAGGAGAAACCTTCGTCCTGCTCTTTGATCAGTGCCAGTACATCCAGCACCATCAGGTCTTTACCACCGGTATCGACCTGGAACTCCTGCATGAACGGCGCGGCGTCCTGATCAGGGTTGTAGCGGTAAACACTGACTTTCAACATGGCAGCCACCCTTAGTAAGTCCGAATCTTCGGTTCAAACGTCGGCACCGTCTTCGGCGAGAAGTTCACGGCACGCTTGGTTACGCGCTTGTCACCCGGGAAGTACAGGGTGTGGCACAACCAGTTCTCGTCGTCGCGGTCTTCAAAGTCTTCACGAGCGTGGGCGCCACGGGATTCCTTACGAACCTCGGCGGCGATCGCAGTCGCTTCTGCCACTTCCAGCAGGTTTTGCAGCTCAAGGGCTTCGATACGCGCGGTGTTGAACGCCTGGCTCTTATCGTTGATCTTGACGTTGGCGATGCGCGTGCGCAGGTCGGCCAGCTGGGCGATGCCCTTCTGCATGTATTCGCCGGTACGGAACACACCGAAGTAGTTCTGCATGCAGCTTTGCAGCTCGCGACGCAGGGTTGCCACGTCTTCGCCGTCAGTGCGCTCGTTCAGAGCGTTCAGGCGCGCCAGGGCGGCTTCGATGTTGGCGTCGGTGGCGTCATCGTATTCGATGCCGTCGGTCAGAGCTTTTTCCAGGTGCAGGCCGGCAGCGCGGCCGAATACCACCAGGTCGAGCAGCGAGTTGCCGCCCAGGCGGTTGGCACCGTGAACCGATACGCAGGCCACTTCGCCTACCGCGAACAGACCATGGATGATCTCGTCCACACCATCGGCGTTCTGGGTGATTGCCTGGCCATGAATGTTGGTCGGCACGCCGCCCATCATATAGTGGCAAGTCGGAACCACTGGCACCGGCGCAACCACCGGGTCAACGTGAGCAAAGGTCTTGGACAGCTCGCAGATACCTGGCAGACGGCTGTGCAGCACTTCTTCGCCCAGGTGATCGAGCTTGAGCAGTACGTGGTCGCCGTTCGGGCCACAGCCGTTGCCGGCGATGATTTCCTTGACCATCGAACGGGCCACGACGTCACGACCAGCAAGGTCTTTCGCGTTCGGCGCATAACGCTCCATGAAACGCTCGCCGTGCTTGTTGATCAGGTAGCCACCTTCACCACGGCAACCTTCGGTCACCAGTACGCCGGCGCCGGCGATGCCGGTCGGGTGGAACTGCCACATTTCGATGTCTTGCACCGGTACGCCTGCACGCAGTGCCATGCCGACGCCGTCACCGGTGTTGATCAGGGCATTGGTGGTCGACGCGTAGATACGGCCTGCACCGCCGGTCGCCAGCACGGTAGCCTTGGCGCGGATGTAGGTGGTTTCACCGGTTTCGATGCAGATGGCGATCACGCCGACGAACTCGCCCTTGCCGTTCTTCACCAGATCGACAGCGTAGTACTCGTTCAGGAACGTGGTACCGGCTTTCAGGTTGCCCTGATAAAGGGTATGCAGCAGCGCGTGACCGGTACGGTCGGACGCGGCGCAGGTACGGGCAGCCTGGCCACCTTTACCGTAGTCCTTGGACTGGCCGCCAAACGGACGCTGGTAGATACGGCCTTGCTCGGTACGGGAGAACGGCAGACCCATGTGGTCCAGCTCGAACACCGCAGCCGGGCCTTCCTGACACATGTACTCGATAGCGTCCTGGTCACCGATGTAGTCGGAACCCTTGACGGTATCGTACATGTGCCAGCGCCAGTCATCGTTCGGGTCGGCAGAAGCGATGGCGCAGGTAATGCCACCCTGGGCCGATACGGTGTGCGAACGCGTCGGGAACACCTTGGTGATCACGGCGGTCTTGTGCCCACCCTGGGCCAGCTGCAGCGCAGCGCGCATGCCGGCACCGCCGCCACCAATAATGATGGCGTCGAATGAAATAGTAGGAATGTTAGCCATGAATCAGATACCCCAAAGAATCTGCACACCCCAGACGAAGTAAGCGAACATCGCGATGCCGCATACTGCCTGGAAGAGGAAACGGACTGCGGTCGCGGACTTGCCCAGCGCCATTGGCGTTAGGTAGTCGGTCGCGATGGTCCACATGCCGACCCAGGCGTGAGCGCCCAGGGCCACAAGGGCCAGCAGACTGAAGATTCGCATCGCATTGTGGGCGAACAGGCCGTGCCATTGCTCATAGCCGATGCCCGGGTTTGCGACGAGGTATCCGATCAGGAAAATGAAATAAGCCGCGAGAACGACCGCAGACACACGCTGTGCCATCCAGTCATAGAGGCCCGAACGCGACAGATTCGTTACGCTGGTTACCATATCCAAACTCCTGCCAGAACGATCAGCACCACGGAAATGGCGATGATGATTTTCGAGCCCAGGCGGCCGCCTTCCAGCGTCTCACCGATACCCGCATCCATGATCAAGTGGCGCACACCGGCTACCAGGTGATACAGCAGAGCGGACAGCAGGCCCCACGCTACGAACTTGGCCAGTGGGCTGGTCAAGGTTGCCTTCACCTCGGCGTAACCTTCCGCGGAACCCAGGGATTTGCTCAATGCGTAAAGCATGATGCCCAGGCCCAGGAACAGGATGATGCCGGAAACACGGTGCAGGAACGACGTAACGCCGGTGATGGGGAGTTTGATGGTCCTTAGGTCTAGGTTTACAGGTCGTTGGCTATTCACGGCTTTTTTTCACACTGAAGAGCCCCTAACAATCAGGGCAAAGTTGTTGGGGAGTGCGACTGGTCAGGTAAGCACCACCCAGGGAGTGCGACCCCCAATGAAAGCAAGCCCAAAAGCCCTTGGCGGTCGGTGGCCGAGTATAGACAGTTAGGTTACTAATGACAACGCGCGCACCTCACCCTAATAGCTGATTGCGCTGACGCGATAAAAGGCGTAAATGGCAGGCAATTTCGACGAAAAAGTACGGTTAAAGCCTTCTGGAGCAAGACTTTAGGCAAATTGACATCTGAATTTATCTCACTATAGTGGTGCGGGCCCTGCGTGGGGGGTCTGTCTGATGATTTGAAGCATAAATAGGAGGCCACATGGCTGACAAAAAAGCGCAGTTGATCATCGAGGGCGCAGCCCCCGTCGAGCTGCCCATTTTAACCGGCACCGTTGGTCCCGATGTTATCGACGTACGGGGCCTGACGGCCACGGGCCGTTTCACTTTCGACCCAGGCTTCATGTCGACCGCCTCTTGCGAGTCGAAGATCACCTATATCGACGGCGACAATGGCATCCTGCTGCACCGCGGCTACCCGATCGAACAACTGGCTGAACAGTCGGACTACCTGGAAACCTGCTACTTGCTGCTAAATGGCGAACTGCCAACAGCTGAGCAAAAGGCCCAGTTCGTCAGCACCGTGAAGAACCACACCATGGTTCACGAGCAGTTGAAGACGTTCTTCAACGGCTTCCGTCGCGACGCCCACCCGATGGCCGTCATGTGCGGCGTGGTCGGCGCCCTGTCGGCCTTCTATCACGACTCCCTGGACATCAATAACGCCGAGCATCGCGAAATTTCCGCGATCCGCCTGGTCGCCAAGATGCCAACCCTGGCCGCGATGGTTTACAAGTACTCCATGGGCCAACCCATGATGTACCCGCGCAACGACCTGACGTACGCGGAAAACTTCCTGCACATGATGTTCAACACCCCGTGCGAGATCAAACCGATCAGCCCGGTGCTGGCCAAGGCAATGGACCGGATCTTCATCCTCCACGCCGACCACGAGCAGAACGCCTCCACCTCTACCGTGCGCCTGGCAGGTTCGTCGGGTGCCAACCCGTTCGCCTGTATCGCCGCCGGTATCGCCGCGTTGTGGGGGCCTGCCCACGGCGGTGCGAACGAAGCCGTCTTGACCATGCTCGATGAAATCGGCGATGTGTCCAACATCGACACCTTCATCGCCAAGGCCAAGGACAAGAACGATCCGTTCAAGTTGATGGGCTTCGGTCACCGGGTCTACAAGAATCGCGACCCGCGCGCCACCGTAATGAAACAGACCTGCGACGAAGTGTTGAAGGAACTGGGCATCAAGAACGATCCGCAACTCGAACTGGCCATGCGCCTGGAAGAGATCGCCCTGACCGACCCATACTTCATCGAACGCTCGCTGTACCCGAACGTCGACTTCTACTCGGGGATCATCCTCAAGGCGATCGGCATTCCAACCAGCATGTTCACCGTGATCTTCGCCCTGGCGCGGACCGTGGGCTGGATCTCCCACTGGAAGGAAATGCTCTCGAGCCCGTACAAGATTGGCCGCCCGCGCCAGCTATACACCGGCTACGAGTCGCGTGACATTACCAAGCTGGAAGATCGCAAGTAAGCATTGCCCAGCTGTATTGAAAACGGCCTCCCTTAGTGGAGGCCGTTTTTGTTTGGGTCGCCTGACATACCGCTATCGGGAGCAAGCCCCCTCCCACAGTTGACCGCATTCTCATGTTGGAACTCGGTCAACTGTGGGAGGGGGCTTGCTCCCGATGACCATCACCCAGACACCACTAAATCCAAGGCAAAAAAATACCCCAGCCTTTCGACCGGGGCATTTCTCATCCAGTTACAGGCTTAGTGGTTAACCGCCCCACTCGCCCCCAGGCCAGTCTGCGAACGCACAAACTGCGGGAAGTACAGCGCACGCTCTTTCTCTGCCGCCGCCGACTTGTCGGTGATGGAGAAGAACCAGATACCCACGAACGCGATGATCATCGAGAACAACGCCGGGTATTCATACGGGAAGATCGCCTTCTCGTGGTGCAGGATCGACACCCAGATGGTCGGGCCCAGGATCATCAGGCCCACGGCGCTGATCAAGCCCAGCCAGCCGCCGATCATGGCGCCACGGGTGGTGAGGTTTTTCCAGTACATGGAAAGCAGCAGCACAGGGAAGTTACAGCTGGCGGCAATCGAGAACGCCAGGCCGACCATGAACGCGATGTTCTGGCTTTCGAACAGGATACCCAGGCCGATAGCCAGCACTGCCAGGGCGACCGTGGTGATCTTCGACACGCGAATCTCATCTTTCTCGTTGGCCTTGCCCTTCTTGATCACGCTGGCATACAGGTCATGGGACACCGCCGAGGCACCGGCCAGGGTCAGGCCGGCAACCACCGCAAGGATGGTGGCGAAGGCCACGGCCGAGATGAAGCCCAGGAAGATACTGCCGCCCACCGCGTTGGCCAAGTGCACCGCCGCCATGTTGTTACCGCCCAGCAAGGCGCCTGCTGCATCCTTGAACGCCGGGTTGGTGCTGACCAGCAGGATCGCACCAAAGCCGATGATGAACGTGAGGATATAGAAGTAGCCGATAAAGCCGGTGGCATACAGCACGCTTTTGCGCGCTTCTTTCGCATCACTCACGGTGAAGAAGCGCATCAGGATGTGCGGCAGGCCCGCAGTACCGAACATCAGCGCAAGCCCCAGGGAGAACGCCGAGATCGGATCTTTCACCAGGCCGCCTGGGCTCATGATCGCTTCACCTTTGGGGTGAACCTTGATCGCCTCGGAAAACAGCATGTTGAAGTCGAAGTTGACGTGCTTCATCACCATCAGCGCCATGAACGAGGCACCGGACAGCAACAGCACCGCCTTGATGATCTGCACCCAGGTGGTCGCCAGCATGCCGCCGAACAGCACGTACATGCACATCAGGATACCTACCAGGATCACCGCAACGTGGTAATCGAGGCCGAACAGCAGTTGGATCAGCTTGCCCGCGCCGACCATCTGCGCGATCAGGTAGAACGCTACCACCACCAGCGAACCACAGGCCGACAGGCTGCGGATCTGGGTTTGCCCGAGGCGATAGGACGCCACGTCAGCAAAGGTGTACTTGCCCAGGTTGCGCAAGCGCTCGGCGATCAGGAACAGAATGATCGGCCAGCCCACCAGGAAGCCGATCGAATAGATCAGGCCGTCGTAGCCGGAGGTGAACACCAGCGCGGAAATCCCCAGGAAGGACGCCGCCGACATGTAGTCGCCGGCAATCGCCAGGCCGTTCTGGAAACCGGTGATCTTGCCGCCGGCCGCATAGTAGTCGGCCGCCGATTTGTTGCGCTTGGACGCCCAGTAGGTGATACACAGGGTAGCGCCGACGAACGCGACAAACATCACGATGGCCGAGACATTCAGGGGTTGCTTTTGCACTTCGCCGGTCAATGCGTCGGCCGCCCAAAGGGCCGGAGCAAACAGCGAAGCGCCGAGTACCGCCAATAGACGCCGAATCATTGCGCAGCCTCCTTGAGAATCGCATTGTTCAGGTCGTCAAATTCGCCATTGGCCCGGCGTACGTAGATGCCGGTCAGGATGAAGGCGGACACAATCAGTCCGACGCCCAGGGGAATGCCCCAGGTAATCGACGAACCGGGGCTGATCTTGGCCCCCAGCACGTGTGGCCCGTAGGCAATCAACAGGATGAAACCGGAGTAAAGCCCTAGCATGATCGCCGAGAGAATCCAGGCGAACTTTTCTCTTTTTCTGACCAGCTCCTTGAAGCGCGGGCTGTTTTGAATCGAGAGGTAAATGCTGTCGTTCATTGTTTTTATCCTCGCAGCACAGCTTTTTTATTATTGGAACGTATCCACTGTATGCGGCTGTGGAAAGGGTTCCAGACGACCTTAGTAGTAGATCGAGTGTAGCGAGGGATTGCTGGGGCACAGAAAAATTTGAGGCGGTGCGAAACTAATGTGGGAGGGGGCTTGCTCCCGATGGCGGTAGGTCAGCCAAGAATGCTCTGACTGAACCATCGCCATCGGGGGCAAGCCCCCTCCCACAGGGTATTGCATCAACAGGGAAAGTTACTTAGCGGTCCACTCAGCGACACGCTCAGGGTGCTTGGCCACCCAATCCTTGGCCGCTGCATCAGGCTTGGCGCCCTCCTGGATAGCGAGCATGACTTCACCGATTTCATCCTTGGAGGCCCACTGGAACTTCTTCAGGAAGGCCGCGACTTCCGGCGCTTTCTTCTCCAGGCCCTTGCTGCCAATGCTGTTGACGGTTTCAGCAGCACCATAAATTCCTTTTGGGTCATCCAGGAAACGCAGTTTCCACTTGGCAAACATCCAGTGCGGCACCCAACCGGTGACGGCGATGGATTCCTGCTTGTCTTCGGCGCGGGTCAGTTCGGCGATCATTGCGGCGCCCGAGCTGGCTTGCAGTTTGTAGTCGAGGCCGTATTGCTTGATGGCTTCGTCGGTCTTGAGCATCACGCCTGAACCGGCGTCGATGCCGACGATCTTGTTTTTAAACGTGGTGTCTGTCTTGAGGTCTTCGATGGACTTGGCCTTGACGTACTCCGGCACGATCAAGCCAATTTTTGCATCCTTGAAGTTGGGGCCGTAGTCGACCACTTTATCCTTGTTCTTGGTCCAGTATTCACCGTGAGTCACCGGCAGCCAGGCGGACAGCATGGCGTCGAGCTTGCCGGTGGCAACGCCCTGCCACATGATCCCGGTGGCGACCGCTTGCAGTTTGACGTCATAGCCGAGCTTCTGCTTGATCACTTCTGCCGCCACATGGGTGGTGGCAACGCTGTCGGACCAGCCGTCCACGTAACCGATGCTCAGGGTTTTGCTGTCGGCGCTGGCCAGTGTGGAGCCCATCGCAACTACCAGAGTGGCAGCTGCGCCCAAGAGTCGTCGCATCTTCATATGTACTTCCCCGAAAGTGCTGCGCCCGACGAATGCCGAGCGACGTCAACCTGTTGTTATACGGTGCACCGCGCCCCCTTCACGCGCATCGATCCGGTTGCTGAGGCATCAGTGGAGTACTGACAGTTTTATCATCAACCTGCGTAGGCCTTTGCCCTGCTCTGTCAGCGACCTTGGTTGAGCAAGAAACGACATCACATCGCCAGCAGACCACTTTGTAGGACTTGCCCACCTATTCCCGCCCGAACTTTGCATGTCAAAAGTATGCGGCCCCACTGGAACGCGACAATTACGGGTAAGATGCGCGCCTTTGCTCCCCCAGATAAGCCGACCATGCCCGCGACTGCCCGCCTCCCTGCCCTGCCCTATGTTTTCGCCTTGTTCATTGGCTTGCTTGCCCTCGTCGGCTACTGGTATGGCCTCGGCCGGCCGGTGGTGCTGCCGGATGTGGCGAGCGCCAGCCACAAGCTGCAATGCGCGTCCTATACGCCGTTCGACAAGGACCAGTCGCCGTTCGACCAGCCATTCCAGCTGCGCCCCGAGCGCATGGACGCCGACCTGGCCCTGCTGGCCACACGCTTTGAATGCATCCGCACCTATTCCATGACCGGCCTGGAAGCCTTGCCGGGCATGGCGCGCAAGCATGGCTTGAAGGTGATGGCCGGCGCCTGGGTCAGCAGTGACCCGGTAGCCACTCAAAAGGAAATCGACGAGTTGATCACGGCGGCCAATGCCAACCCGGACGTAGTGACCTCGGTGATCGTCGGTAACGAAGCGCTGTTGCGCAAGGAAGTCACCGCCAAACAACTGGTGACGCTGATCCAAACGGTCAAGCGCCAGATCAAGCAACCGGTCACCTACGCCGATGTGTGGGAGTTCTGGTTGCAGCATCCGGAAATTGCCCCGGCGGTGGATTTCCTGACCATTCACCTGCTGCCGTATTGGGAAGATGAGCCGTCCGGCATCGACCAGGCGCTCAAGCACGTAGGCGATGTACGCCAGACCTTCGGCCACAAGTTCGCGCCCAAGGACATCCTGATCGGCGAAACCGGTTGGCCCAGTGAAGGCCGCCAGCGCGAAACCGCCTTGCCGAGCCGGGTCAACGAAGCCAAGTTCATGCGTGGTTTTGTCGCCATGGCCGAAGCCAATGGCTGGCGTTACAACCTGATCGAAGCCTTTGACCAGCCCTGGAAGCGCGCCAGTGAAGGCGCAGTGGGCGGTTATTGGGGCCTGTTCGATGCTGATCGCCAGGACAAGGGCACCCTCGCCGGGCCAGTCAGCAACGTACCGTACTGGCCGCTGTGGTTGGGCGTTGGTGGGATGATTCTGCTGGGTACATTGGTGTTGGGCGGGCGCGTGCGCACAACCCGCGCGGCCCTCGCACTGCCGCTGCTGGGTGCGATTGCCGCGTGCTCCCTCGGCACCTGGGCCGAATTGACCCGCGTCACCGCGCGCTTTAATGATGAATGGGTGTGGGCCGGCTTGCTGGTGGTGTTGAACCTGCTGGTACTGGCCCACGCCGCCCTGGCACTCAGCGCCAGGGACGGCTGGCGTGAACGCGCATTCAACTGGCTGCAGCAACGTGCGGGCTGGCTGGTGGCGATTGCCGGCTTTGCCGGTGCGGTGATGATGCTGGCGCTGGTGTTCGACCCGCGTTATCGCAGCTTCCCCAGCGCGGCACTGGTGCTGCCGGCCCTGGTGTACCTGGTGCGCCCGGTGAGCGGGCCGCGTCGAGAGATTGCGTTGCTGGCCTTCATCATCGGTGCCGGCATTGCGCCGCAGCTGTTCCGGGAAGGTTTGTTGAATCAGCAGGCCTGGGGGTGGGCGGTGGTGAGTGTGATGATGGTTGCAGCTTTGTGGCGTTGCTTGCGGGTGCGCAAGGCTTAAGAATGCCATCGGGGGCAAGCCCCCTCCCACACTTGATTGGGTTCACACATTTCCATTTGTGAATGCGGTCAAATGTGGGAGGGGGCTTGCCCCCGATTGGCCTTATCAGGCGGCGCGAGGCTTCCTGACCAACCGCAACCCTGCAATCACCACAGCAAACACCGCAAACGTGGTGTTATACAAGGCCAGGGCCGGCAACCCAAACACCAGCCCCAGCACCGCCAAGCTCCATCCCGCCCGGCCCGGTACGAAAAACCCCAGCACCGAGGTCACCAGCGCGGCCCAGCCCAGTACCTTGAAATGAATCATCAAGCCCAGGTTCGAACGCACCTGGCATTCCCAACGGCTGGCCTCATCCGCACAGATGCCAACCCACTGCCCGTCTTCCATGAAGCCATAACGCGCAGCGTAACTGGCCGCCAACCATAACGGCAGGGCGATAAGCAGCAGGATCAACGGCAAACGACGGGACATGGGGCACTCCGATAGGCAAAAACGGCGCTCAGCTTAATCCCACGGCGGCCGTTAGCAAGGTGTCTGCGCAGATATCTGTTCATCAATGCGTGGCAAAGTGTATCTTCTGCCAGCTATTACTCCGATTCCGACGTTTTTTCCGACTTTTCGTGCCGAGGGCTGGCACTTCGGTGGCAACGCGGTGGTCATAGCCTGCGAATTTCATTCAGCACCTTTCCTCCTAGGGATTAAGTCATGCTCCGTTCCTTGCGCTGTGCTGCCTTGCTGGGCAGCCTTTTTTTGAGTGCGTCAGCACTGGCCGTCGATATCGACCAGGCCAGCTATGGCTACCCTTTGACGAACCCGTTCGAAGCGACCATCGCCACCACGCCGCCCGATCTTCGGCCAACCCTGCCGACTGACGACGAGATCAATCAATCCGACTACACCTTGAACATGCGCCCCGAGCGCGAGTTCAGCCTGCCGGACAACTTCTGGGCGGTGAAGAAACTCACCTACCGCATTGCCAAGCAGGACCGCGCCGCGCCGCTGATCTTCCTGATCGCCGGCACCGGTGCGCGGTTTGACAGCAGCATCAATGAATACCTGAAGAAACTGTATTACCAGGCCGGCTATCACGTGGTGCAGCTGTCTTCGCCGACCAGCTTCGACTTCATCAGCGCCGCGTCGCGCTTCGCCACTCCGGGTATCACCCAGGAAGACGCCGAAGACATGTACCGCGTGATGCAAGCCGTGCGCGCGCAGAACGCCTCGCTGCCGGTCACTGACTTCTACCTGACCGGCTACAGCCTGGGCGCCCTGGACGCGGCGTTTGTCAGCAAGCTCGACGAAACCCGTCGCAGCTTCAACTTCAAGAAAGTGCTGCTGCTCAACCCACCGGTCAACCTCTACACCTCGATCACCAACCTCGACAAGTTGGTACAGACCGAGGTTAAGGGCATCAACAACACCACCACCTTCTATGAGCTGGTACTGAGCAAGCTGACCCGTTACTTCCAGCAAAAGGGCTACATCGACCTCAACGACGCCCTGCTCTACGACTTCCAGCAATCCAAGCAGCACCTGACCAACGAACAGATGGCCATGCTGATCGGCACTTCGTTTCGTTTCTCCGCTGCCGACATCGCCTTCACCTCGGACTTGATCAACCGTCGCGGCCTGATCATCCCGCCGAAATACCCGATCACCGAAGGCACCAGCCTCACGCCGTTCCTCAAGCGTGCCCTGCAGTGCGACTTCGACTGCTACCTCACCGAACAGGTGATCCCGATGTGGCGCGCCCGCTCCGACGGCGGCAGCCTGCTGCAACTGGTTGACCAGGTCAGCCTGTACGCGCTCAAGGACTACCTGCACGCCAGCCCGAAGATCGCCGTGATGCACAACGCCGACGACGTGATCCTGGGCCCTGGCGACCTGGGTTTCCTGCGTAAAACCTTCGGCGATCGCTTGACCGTCTACCCGCTGGGCGGCCACTGCGGCAACCTCAATTACCGCGTCAACGCCGACGCCATGCTGGAGTTCTTCCGTGGCTAAATATCTTCTGCTGCTTGCCGCACTGATGTGCGCGGGCGTGGCCAATGCCGACAACAGCAAGGCCCATGAACCGGTCAAGGTCGGTGCCGACGGTTTCAAGGAACCGTTGACCAAACTCAAGTTCAACGCCGGCCTGGACCAGCGTGAATTCGAGCGCTCGTCGCTGACCGCGCTCAACGTCTACGACCCCCTGGAGTCGTGGAACCGCCGCGTGTACCACTTCAACTATCGCTTCGACCAATGGGTGTTCCTGCCGGTGGTGGACGGTTACCGCTACGTCACGCCGAGCTTCCTGCGCACCGGCGTGAGCAATTTCTTCAACAACCTGGGCGACGTGCCCAACCTGTTGAACAGCCTGCTGCAACTCAAGGGCCATCGCTCCCTGGAGACCACCGGACGCCTGCTGGTCAACACCACCATCGGCATCGCCGGCCTGTGGGACCCGGCTACCGCCATGGGCCTGCCGCGCCAGAGCGAAGACTTCGGTCAGACCCTGGGCTTCTACGGTGTGCCGGGCGGCGCCTACGTCGTTTTGCCGATCTTCGGCCCGTCGAACCTGCGCGATACCGCAGGCTTGCTGGTGGACTACACCGCCGAGTCGCAGATCAACTTCCTCAACGTGTCCGAGGTCAGCTCCAACCACCCGGAAATCTGGGCTCTGCGCGCCGTGGACAAGCGCTACCAGACCAGCTTCCGCTACGGCCAGATGAACTCGCCGTTCGAGTATGAGAAGGTGCGCTATATCTACACGGAATCGCGCAAATTGCAGATTGCCGAGTAAACAGCGCCCCTTACAAGATCGTTCCCACGCGGAGCGAGGGAACGATCATCTCTCTCATACAAAAAAGGCCATTCGACTGAATGGCCTTTTTTATGCCTGTTAGTTCATGCCCTGAGCGCTTTCCAGCCTTTGCCGACCACGCTGACCACTGCCAACACCACAGCCCCGGCAATAACCCCCGCCACCGCATTCAGCAATGTCGGCATCAACCAAGCCAGCGCCCCGGCGTTCTGGCTCACGGTTTCGATCCAGTGATGCACCACCGGCACGCCATGAGTCAGGATCCCGCCGCCGACCATGAACATCGCCGCCGTGCCGATCACCGACAGGCTTTTCATCATGTACGGTGCCGCACTCAAGATGGCGCCGCCAATACTGCGCGCCACTTGGCCCGGCTTCTGTGTCAGCCACAGCCCAAGGTCGTCGAGCTTGACGATACCCGCGACCAACCCGTAAACGCCTGCGGTCATGACAATGGCGATGCCCGACAGCACGATCACCTGCTGGGTAAGCTGTGCGTCAGCGACGATGCCCAGGGTGATGGCGATGATTTCGGCCGACAGGATGAAGTCGGTGCGAATCGCGCCTTTGATCTTGTCCTTTTCGAAGGCCACCAGGTCCGTCGCCGGGTCGGCCACGGCTTCGCTTAACTGCGCGTGATCGGCCTGGTCTTCTGCCTTGCTGTGCAGAAACTTGTGCGCGAGTTTTTCAAAACCTTCGAAGCACAGGTAAGCGCCGCCCAGCATCAACAACGGCGTCACCGCCCAGGGTGCAAACGCGCTGATCAGCAGCGCCGTCGGCACCAAGATCAACTTATTGACAAACGAGCCCTTGGCCACCGCCCACACCACGGGAATTTCGCGCTCGGCGCGCACCCCGGACACTTGCTGGGCGTTCAGCGCCAAGTCATCGCCGAGCACACCCGAAGTTTTCTTCGCCGCCATTTTTGTCATCAGTGCAACGTCATCGAGTACAGCGGCGATATCGTCGAGCAGAACCAACAAGCTGCTTCCTGCCATGAATCGGGTATCCGTAAAGTGAGAGATGGCGCGAGCATAGCGCGGCGCAACGCTTTGCGGGCACATTGTTGAGGCCCGCGGATGGCCGGTGCTACCATGCGCAACCGCCTGTCCTGGCAAGGAAGTTCCTGGTTTATGAGCACCATTCGCGAGCGCAACAAAGAAAAGATCCTGCGGGCGGCAAGCGAGGAGTTCGCCGACAAGGGCTTCGCCGCGACCAAAACCAGCGACATCGCCGCCAAGGCGGGACTGCCCAAGCCCAACGTCTATTACTACTTCAAGTCCAAGGACAACCTCTACCGCGAGGTGCTCGAGAGCATTATCGAGCCGATCCTGGCCGCTTCCACGCCGTTCAACCCCGAGGGCGAGCCCAAGGAAGTGTTGAGCAACTATATCCGCTCGAAAATCCGCATCTCCCGCGACCTGCCGTTTGCCTCCAAGGTGTTCGCCAGCGAAATCATGCACGGCGCTCCCCACCTCAGTGCCGAGCAGGTCGAACAGCTCAATGCCCAGGCCAAGCACAATATCGACTGCATCCAGCATTGGGTGGAACGCGGCCTGATCGCGGCGATCGAGCCCAACCACTTGATGTTCAGCATCTGGGCCGCGACCCAGACCTATGCCGATTTCGACTGGCAGATTTCGGCGGTGACCGGCAAGGCCAAGCTGGATGAGGCGGATTATGAGGCGGCGGCGCAGACGATTATTCGGTTGGTGCTCAAGGGGTGTGAGCCGGACTGAAAGACCGCAGTGCCTGGGCTAATCGGGGGCAAGTCGAACCGTCGCACCGCCCCTCCCACATTTGACCGTATTCACAAATCGAAATCTGTGAACCCAATCAAGTGTGGGAGGGGGCTTGCCCCCGATGCTTTTCAAGATTACCCAAAGATCAAGCTGACACCCCCGCATCCGCCATCAACCCCACCCCCTCGATCGCCGTGATCGCGCACTGCTCATCAATATCCGACGTATCCCCGCTGATCCCGATCGCCCCCAGCACCACGCCGTCCTGATTTCGAATCAATACCCCACCCGGCGCCGGCACCACGCTGCCCTGGCCCAGGCTGTTCAGCGCCGCGATGAACGCCGGACGCTGCTGCGCATCCAGCGCCAGCAGCCGTGAGCCTTTGCCCAGGGCAATCGCGCCCCAGGCTTTGCCGATGGCGATCTGCGGGCGCAGCAGGCTCGCCCCGTCTTCGCGTTGCAGGGTGACCAAGTGGCCGCCACTGTCGAGCACCGCGATGGTCAGTGGCGCGGCGGCAATGGTGCGGCCTGCGGCCAGGGCCTGGCTGGCCAGTTGGGTGGCAAGTTTCAAGGTTAAAGCGCTCATGGTGCCGTCCTTCTTTTTATTGGGAATGCGGTGGAGGTCTGTTTGATCAGATGCTTGATCGAACAAATAGAACACAATGATATTTATTTTTGTATACAATATTTCCAAACAAACCGTCCATACGTCGAAAAAAGCCGTTCCGACGAACGCAAAGGCCAGTTTACAAAATGCATTGACCTGCGCTAGTCGCCGTGAATACACTTTGTCCAGACACCACTTGTATACAATTACAAAACGCAAGAGGCACCAAAACCATGAGCAAAATGAGAGCAATCGAAGCCGCCGTCCTGGTGATGCGCCGTGAAGGGGTGGACACCGCCTTCGGTATCCCAGGCGCCGCGATCAACCCGTTGTATTCGGCCTTGCAGAAGGTGGGTGGCATCGATCACGTCCTTGCTCGCCACGTTGAAGGCGCCTCACACATGGCCGAGGGCTACACCCGCACCAAGGCCGGCAATATCGGCGTGTGCATCGGCACCTCGGGCCCGGCGGGCACCGATATGGTCACCGGCCTGTACAGCGCCTCGGCCGACTCGATCCCGATCCTGTGCATCACCGGGCAAGCGCCCCGTGCCCGCATGCACAAGGAAGACTTCCAGGCCGTCGACATCACCAGCATCGTCAAGCCGGTGACCAAGTGGGCGACCACCGTGCTCGAACCCGGCCAGGTGCCCTACGCGTTTCAGAAAGCCTTCTATGAAATGCGCTCCGGCCGTCCTGGCCCGGTGCTGATCGACCTGCCGTTCGACGTGCAGATGGCCGAAATCGAGTTCGACATCGACGCCTACCAGCCGCTGCCCCTGGCCAAGCCATTGGCGACACGCATCCAGGTGGAAAAGGCCCTGGCCCTGCTCGACCAGGCCGAACGCCCACTGCTGGTGAGCGGCGGCGGTGTGATCAACGCTGACGCCAGCGAGTTGCTGGTGGAATTCGCCGAGTTGACCGGCATTCCGGTGATCCCGACCCTGATGGGCTGGGGCACCATTCCCGACGATCACCCGCAGATGGTGGGCATGGTCGGCCTGCAAACCTCCCACCGCTATGGCAACGCGACGATGCTCAAGTCGGACGTGGTGCTGGGCATCGGCAACCGCTGGGCCAACCGCCACACCGGTTCGGTGGAGGTGTATACCGAGGGCCGCAAATTCATCCACGTCGACATCGAACCTACCCAGATTGGCCGCGTATTCACCCCAGACCTGGGCATCGTGTCCGACGCCGGCGCCGCGCTGACGATGTTCATTGAAGTCGCCCGCGAGTGGAAAGCCGCCGGCAAGCTCAAGGACCGCAGCGCCTGGCTCCATGATTGCCAGCAGCGCAAGGCCACCCTGCACCGCAAGACCCACTTCGACAACGTGCCCGTCAAGCCGCAACGGGTGTACGAAGAGATGAACCAGGTGTTCGGCAAAGACACCTGCTACGTGAGCACCATCGGCCTGTCGCAGATCGCCGGCGCGCAGTTTCTGCATGTGTATAAGCCACGCCACTGGATCAACTGCGGCCAGGCCGGGCCCTTGGGCTGGACGATTCCGGCGGCGCTCGGGGTGGTCAAGGCCGACCCGAGCCGCAAAGTGGTGGCCCTGTCGGGCGACTACGACTTCCAGTTCATGATCGAAGAGCTGGCCGTGGGCGCGCAATTCAAGCTGCCGTATATCCACGTGGTGGTGAACAATTCCTACCTTGGCCTGATCCGCCAGGCGCAACGCGGCTTTGAAATGGACTACTGCGTGCAGCTGTCTTTCGACAACCTCAACGCCCCCGAACTCAACGGCTATGGCGTGGACCACGTCGCGGTTGCCGAAGGCCTGGGTTGCAAAGCCCTGCGCGTGTTCGAGCCGAGCCAGATCCAGCCGGCGCTGCGCCGCGCTCAGGAAATGATTGAAGAATTCAAGGTGCCGGTGATCGTTGAGATTATTCTGGAGCGCGTGACCAATATTTCCATGGGCACCGAGATCAACGCCGTCAACGAATTCGAAGACCTGGCCCTGGTCGGCAACGACGCACCGACCGCCATTTCCCTGCTCGATTAAGGAGAACCCTATGCCGCGCTTTGCCGCCAACCTGTCCATGCTGTTTACCGAGCAGGATTTCCTTGCCCGCTTCAAAGCGGCCGCCGATGCCGGCTTCGAAGGGGTGGAGTACCTGTTCCCGTACGAATTCAGCTCAGCTGAGATCAAGGCGCAGCTCGACGCCAACGGCCTGACCCAGGTGCTGTTCAACCTGCCGGCCGGCGACTGGGCCAAAGGCGAACGCGGCCTGGCCTGCCACCCCGACCGGGTCGAAGAATTCCGCGCCGGGGTCAAGCTGGCTATCGCCTACGCCCAGGTGCTGGGCAATACCCAGGTCAATTGCCTGGCGGGCATCCGGCCGCAAGGCGTGGATGACGAAACCATTGAGAAAACCTTCGTCGCCAACCTCAAGTACGCCGCCGACAAATTGCAGGCAGCGGGTATCAAGCTGGTGATGGAGATGATCAACACCCGCGACATTCCGGGTTTCTACCTCAACAATACCGCGCAGGCTCTGTCGATCCGCGAGCAGGTGGGCAGTGACAACCTGTTCCTGCAATACGACATCTATCACATGCAAATCATGGAGGGCGATCTGGCCCGCACCCTGGCCACGCGCTTGGGTGTGATCAACCACATTCAACTGGCCGACAACCCAGGGCGCAACGAGCCGGGCACCGGTGAGATCAACTACCGCTTCCTGTTCGAGCACCTGGACCGCATCGGTTACACCGGATGGGTCGGCTGTGAGTACAAGCCGCTGACCACCACCGAAGCGGGGCTTGGCTGGCTCAAAAGCCACAACGCCATCTAGCAGACACAACACCAAACAATGTGGGAGGGGGCTTGCTCCCGATAGCAATCGTTCATTCAACAGGTGTGTCGACTGATGCACCGCTATCGGGAGCAAGCCCCCTCCCACATTGGCTTGGCAGCGTCTAAAAGACCGCGCCATATCTAATAAAAAAGAGGACTTCATCATGGCTAAAATCGGATTTATCGGCACCGGCATCATGGGCCAACCCATGGCCGCGAACCTGCAGAAAGCAGGTCACCAACTGTTTCTCTCCGAACATCATGGCAAGGCCCCGGCTGAACTGATCAGCGCCGGCGCGGTGGCCTTGGCCAACCCCCAGCAAGTCGCCCAGGAAGCCGAGTTCATCATCGTCATGGTGCCCGACACCCCGCAGGTCGAGGACGTGCTGTTGCGCGCCGACGGCGTGGCCGCCGGCCTGTCGCCGAACAAGGTGGTGATCGACATGAGCTCGATCTCCCCCACCGCCACCAAGGCGTTCGCTGCGAAAATCAACGAGACCGGCGCGCAGTACCTGGATGCCCCGGTGTCCGGTGGTGAAGTCGGCGCCAAGGCCGGCACCCTGAGCATCATGGTCGGCGGCGAACCGCAGACCTTCGAGCGCGCGCTGCCGCTGTTCCAGGCGATGGGCAAGAACATCACCCTGGTAGGCGGTAACGGGGATGGCCAGACCGCCAAGGTCGCCAACCAGATCATCGTGGCCCTGAATATCCAGGCGGTGGCCGAAGCGCTGCTGTTCGCCTCGAAAAACGGCGCCGACCCGGCCAAGGTGCGTGAAGCGCTGATGGGCGGCTTTGCCTCGTCGAAGATCCTGGAAGTGCATGGCGAACGCATGATCAAGGGCACCTTTGATCCAGGCTTTCGTATCAACCTGCACCAGAAGGACTTGAACCTGGCCCTGGCCGGGGCGAAAGAGTTAGGGATCAACTTGCCGAACACCGCCGGCACCCAGCAAGTGTTCAGCACCTGCGCGGCGCTTGGCGGCGGTAACTGGGACCATTCGGCATTGATCAAGGGGTTGGAGCATATGGCGAATTTCTCGATTCGCGATAAATAACCCACACCACTCTCCCCTGTTGAAATGCATTCAAAGGTGGGAGGGGGCTTGCTCCCGATTGCGGTGTGTCAGGTTATGGATGAGGTGACTGAAACACTGCTATCGGGGGCAAGCCACCTCCCACATTTGGCCCTCATTTCATAGCTGGGTTGTTGCACCTCTAATAACAAAAATTCCCTCGGGAGCCTGCTTATGTCGGTCGATCCGCAACACCTGCTTCGCGAGCTGTTTGCCACAGCCATCGACGCCGCCCACCCCCGGCAAGTCCTTGAACCTTACCTGCCCGCCGACCGCAGCGGCCGGGTGATCGTGATCGGCGCCGGCAAGGCCGCAGCCGCCATGGCGCTGGTTGTGGAGGACTGCTGGCAGGGCGAGGTTCGCGGCCTGGTCGTCACCCGCTACGGCCATGGTGCGCCGTGCCAGAAAATCGAAGTGGTCGAGGCCGCCCATCCCGTGCCCGACGCTGCCGGCCTCGCCGTGGCCAAGCGCGTGCTGGACCTGATCAGCCATCTGACCGAAGACGACCGCGTGATTTTCCTGCTCTCCGGCGGCGGTTCCGCGTTGCTCGCCCTGCCCGCCGAAGGCATCACCCTGGCCGACAAGCAAAGCATCAACAAAGCCCTGCTCAAATCCGGCGCCACCATTGGCGAGATGAATTGCGTGCGCAAGCACCTCTCGGCGATCAAGGGCGGGCGGTTGGCCAAGGCCGCGTGGCCGGCCACGGTCTATACCTACGCGATTTCCGATGTGCCGGGCGACCAGGCCACGGTGATCGCCTCCGGCCCCACGGTCGGCGACCCGAGCACTTCGCAACAGGCCCTGGCGATTCTCAAGCGCTACGGCATCGACGCGCCCGCCTCGGTGCGCAACTGGTTGCAGAACCCCGCGTCGGAGACCGTCAAGCCTGGCGACCCGCTACTCGCCCGCAGCCACTTCCAGTTGATCGCCCGGCCGCAGCAATCCCTGGAAGCGGTGGCGGTAAAAGTACGCCAGGCCGGGTTCAGCCCGCTGATCCTCGGCGACCTCGAAGGTGAAGCGCGCGACGTGGCCAAGGTGCACGCCGGCATTGCCCGGCAAATCGTGCAGCACGGCCAGCCATTAGCGGCGCCGTGCGTGATTCTCTCCGGCGGCGAAACCACCGTCACCGTGCGCGGCAATGGCCGTGGCGGGCGCAACGCGGAGTTTCTGCTCAGCCTCACCGACAGCCTCAAGGGCCTGCCCGGCGTCTATGCCCTGGCCGGCGATACCGATGGCATCGACGGCTCGGAAGACAACGCCGGCGCGATCATGACCCCATGCAGCTACCGCCGCGCCGAAGCCCTGGGCCTGAGCGCCAGCGACGAGCTGGACAACAACAACGGCTACGGTTATTTCGCCGCGCTCGACGGGCTGATCGTCACCGAGCCGACCCGCACCAACGTCAACGACTTCCGCGCCATCCTGCTCCTCGAGACTGCCAAACATGACGCCTGACAAGAAGGTCAAAATCCTCGCCACCCTGGGCCCGGCCACTGATGGGATCGATGACATCCGCGAGCTGGTGGAAGCCGGGGTGAATATCTTTCGCCTCAACTTCAGCCATGGCGACCACGCCGATCACGCGCAGCGCTATCAGTGGATTCGCCAGGTGGAGCGCCAGTTGAACTACCCGCTGGGCATCCTCATGGACCTGCAAGGGCCCAAGCTGCGCGTCGGGCGCTTTGCCGAGGGCAAGGTGCAACTGGTGCGCGGCCAGGCGCTGCGCCTGGACCTGGATGAAACACCGGGCGATCAGCGTCGGGTCAACCTGCCCCACCCGGAAATTATCGCGGCACTGGAGCCGGGCATGGAGCTGTTGCTGGACGACGGCAAGCTGCGCCTGCGCGTGCTCACCAAGCATGCCGATGCCATCGACACCACGGTGCTCAATGGCGGCGAGTTGTCCGATCGCAAAGGCGTGAACGTGCCGCAGGCGCTGCTGGAACTCAGCCCGCTCACCGCCAAGGACCGTCGCGACTTGGCGTTCGGCCTGGAATTGGGCGTGGACTGGGTGGCGCTGTCGTTCGTGCAGCGCCCGGAAGATATCCGCGAAGCCCGCGAGCTGATCGGCGACAGGGCGTTCCTGATGGCCAAGATCGAGAAGCCCTCGGCGGTGCAACGGCTGCGGGAAATCGCCGAACTGAGCGACGCGATCATGGTGGCCCGCGGCGACCTGGGCGTGGAAGTGCCGGCCGAAAGCGTGCCGCAGATCCAGAAGGACATCATTAAAACCTGCCGCCAATTGGGTAAGCCGGTGGTGGTGGCGACACAGATGCTCGAGTCCATGCGCTTTTCCCCGGCGCCGACCCGCGCCGAAGTCACCGACGTGGCCAATGCGGTGGCAGAAGGCGCGGACGCGGTGATGCTGTCGGCGGAAACCGCGTCGGGCGAGTACCCGCTGGAAGCCGTGCAGATGATGAGCAAGATTATCCGCCAAGTTGAAAACGGCCCGGACTATCAGGCCCAGCTGGATGTCAGCCGGCCCAGGGCGGACGCCACGGTGTCGGACGCCATCAGCTGTGCGATCCGGCGTATCAGCAGCATCCTGCCGGTGGCGGTGCTGGTGAACTACAGCGAGTCGGGCGCCTCCAGCCTGCGTGCGGCCAGGGAGCGGCCGGTGGCGCCGATCCTCAACCTCACGCCGAACCTGTCCACGGCGCGGCGTTTGAGCGTGGCGTGGGGGGTGCACTCGGTGGTCAACGATCGGCTGCGCCAGGTGGATGAGGTGTGTTCGACGGCGCTGGAGATCGCCCAGGCCCAAGGGATGGCGCAACGCGGGGATACGCTGGTGATTACCGCCGGGGTGCCGTTTGGGCAGTTGGGGTCGACCAACTCGCTGCGTATAGAGACGTTGATTTAGCGCTTGCTCGGGCCTCATCGGGGGCAAGCCCCCTCCCACATTGGACGCGTTCACATCTGTAAATTTGTGAACCCAATCAAGTGTGGGAGGGGGCTTGCCCCCGATGGGAACAACTCGGTCCTCCTGAATACCCATCATGCACAACTCCACCTGCCCCGACTGGGCCGAAGCCCTGCTCAACGGCTTCAGCCAGATTTTTCTCCAGCGCCATCCACTGTGCGGCCTGCTGTGCCTGCTGGCGATCCTGATCGGCGCCCCGGCGTTGCTCGGCGGCGCCTTGCTGGGCGGCGTCGCGGGTTTGCTCACGGCCCAGCGCCGGGGTTACCCCAAGGCCGAACGCCAGGCCGGGCTGTATAGCTACAACGGCGTCTTGCTGGGCTTGTTGATCAGCCAGCACTTCGCCTGGTCGGCTCTGGTGCCGCCACTGATCCTGGCGTGCGGCGGCGTGAGCGCGATGCTGGTGCGGCAGTGGTTGAAACTGGCCTCGCACCCCCAGGACCTGCCCGCCTACACCGCACCCTTTGTCGGCCTGGGCTGGTTGTTGCTGGGCACCATGGCGCCCGCTACCTTGGCCCTGATCGAGCCCGATACCCTGGCGCTACTCGGCGCCCCGTTCACCGGCCTGGCCCAGGTGATGCTGCTCGACCAGCCCCTGGCCGGGGCCTTGATCGCGCTCGGCCTGCTGCTGGCTGAGCGGCGCGCCGCCTTGTGGGCAGTGATCGGCGCCAGCGCTGGCGTACTGGTCGCCTTGCTGCTCGGCGAAACCAGCGGCGCCGTGCTCGGCCTGCACAGCTACAACCCGGCGCTCGCCGCCCTGGCGCTGAGCCAGGCGCGGCGCCAACCCTGGTTGCCGCTGCTCGGCATCGGGCTGGCCATTGTGCTCGCCCCAGGTTTTGCCGCCCTGCACCTGCCGGCACTGACCGCGCCGTTCATTCTCAGCTGCTGGCTGGTGCGCGCCAGCCAGCGAATGCTGCGCACACCGCGCATGGACAGGCCGTTCGAATCCCCCTAGGCTTTGCCGATATTCACCTCAGGCGGGACTTATGGACAGCAACAACGACTGGCGCCAGCGGCTCTACGTCATGGTTTTTCAAAGCGACACCGTCGCCGGGCGGCGCTTTGACGGCATCCTGTTGTTGATCATCCTCGCCAGCCTGGTGATCGTGATGCTCGACAGCATCGACCAGATCCACCAGAACTACGCCGACGTGCTGGCGTATATCGAGTGGGGCTTCACCCTCATCTTCCTGATCGAGTACGGCCTGCGGCTTTACTGCTCGCCCAAGCCATTGCGCTATGCCTTCAGCTTTTATGGCCTGGTGGATCTGCTCGCCATCGTTCCCGGCATCCTCGCGCTGTACTACAGCGACGCGCAGTACCTGCTGATTATCCGCATCATCCGCATGCTGCGGATCTTCCGCGTACTCAAGCTGAGCCCCTACCTCAAGCAGGCCAACTACCTGATGGCGGCGCTGCGCGGCAGCAAGCAGAAGATCGTGGTGTTCCTGGTGAGCGTGTGCACCCTGGTGACGGTGTTCGGCACCTTGATGTACGTGATCGAGGGCCCGGAACACGGGTTTACCAGCATTCCCAAGGGCATCTATTGGGCGATCGTGACGCTCACCACCGTGGGCTTTGGCGACATCGTGCCCAAGACTCCCCTGGGCCAGGTGATTTCCTCGCTGGTGATGATCACCGGTTACTCGATCATTGCCGTGCCCACCGGGATATTCACCGCAGAGCTGGCGAGCGCCATGCGCGGTGAGCAGCTGCAAACCGACTGCCCGGTGTGCCAGAAGAACAGCCACGAGCCGAATGCAGCGTTTTGCTCACGCTGTGGCAGCAATCTCTTTAAGAAAGTGGAATAAGCAAAGTTCTTTTTAATCTTTAAGCGACTATGCGGCCCCGGCTATAGTCGCTGGCATTGTGCCTCCCACCTTCTCTCGAACAACAAGGAATGAGCAGTGAAAAACATCCTCAGCGCCTCTCTCCTGGCCGCCGGCCTGGCCCTGGCCGGCGCCGTCCAGGCGGCACCGGTTACCCTGCTCAACGTCTCCTACGACGTGATGCGTGATTTCTACAAGGACTACAACGCCGCCTTCCAGAAGCATTGGGATGCCGAACACCCGAATGACAAGCTGACCCTGCAGATGTCCTTCGGCGGCTCCAGCAAACAAGCGCGCTCGGTGATCGACGGCCTGCCGGCGGACGTGATCACCATGAACATGGCCACCGACATCAACGCCCTGGCCGACAACGGCAAACTGGTACCGGACAACTGGGTCACCCGCCTGCCGAACAACAGCGCGCCGTTCACCTCGGCCACGGTGTTCATCGTGCGCAAGGGCAACCCCAAAGCCCTGAAAGACTGGCCGGACCTGCTCAAGGATGGCGTACAGGTGATCGTGCCCAACCCGAAAACCTCGGGTAACGGCCGCTACACTTACCTGTCGGCCTGGGGCTATGTGCTGAAGAACGGCGGCGATGAAGAAAAAGCCAAGACCTTCGTCGGCAAGCTGTTCAAACAGGCGCCGGTACTCGACACCGGTGGCCGTGCCGCCACCACCACCTTCATGACCAATCAGATCGGCGACGTGCTGGTCACCTTTGAAAACGAAGCGGAAATGATCGCCCGCGAATTCGGCCGCGATCAGTTCGAAGTGATCTACCCAAGCGTCTCCGCCGAAGCTGAGCCGCCGGTGTCGGTGGTGGACAAAGTGGTCGAGAAGAAAGGCACCCGCCAGGCCGCTGAAGACTACCTTAAGTACCTGTGGTCGGCCGAAGGCCAGGAAATCGCCGCCAACAACTACCTGCGCCCGCGTGACCCGACAGTGCTGGCCAAGTACACCGACCGTTTCCCGAAAGTCGACTTCCTGTCGGTAGAGAAAACCTTTGGTGACTGGCGTACAGTGCAGAAAACCCACTTCAATGATGGCGGCGTGTTTGACCAGATTTACTCCGGCCAGTAAGCGTTCCGGTCGGATATACGCGCTAAAAACTGTGGGAGGGGGCTTGCCCCCGATAGCAGTGGGTCAGCCAGCACAGGCATTGACTGATCCACCGCCTTCGGGAGCAAGCCCCCTCCCACATTGGTTTTGTGTAGTGTCATTATTTCGCGGCATGACCGTTATCACTACGAGCGGCCTACTCACTGCCGGCCATTGTCTTTACCCTCTCACGCCATCTTCCTTCGCTTTTATGAGAACACCATGAACGCTACCTCCCAGGCGACAGGCACCATGACCCGAGGCATGGTCATGCTGTTTGCGTTTTGCTGCGGTGCCATCGTCGCCAACATCTATTACGCGCAGCCGATCATCGAACTGATTGCCCCGGACATCGGGCTCACGCCGGCCATGGCCAGCCTGATTGTGTCGCTGACGCAGATCGGCTATGCCCTGGGCCTGTTCTTCCTGGTGCCGCTTGGCGACCTGCTGGAAAATCGCAGGTTGATGATCTTCACCACCGTGGTGGCCATCGCCAGCCTGCTGGGCGCCGCGTTCACCGAGCAGCCCAACCTGTTCCTGCTGGTGTCGCTGCTGATCGGCTTCAGCTCGGTGTCGGTGCAGATCCTGATCCCGTTGGCCGCGCACCTGGCGCCTGCCGAGTCCCGTGGCCGGGTGGTCGGCAGCATCATGGGTGGCCTGCTGCTTGGCATTCTGCTGGCGCGACCGGTGTCCAGCGTGGTGGCGGACCACTTCGGCTGGCGTGCGATGTTCATGGCGGCGGCGGCGTTGATGGTGTTCATCAGCGTGGTGTTGATGCTGACCATTCCCAAGCGCCAGCCGGATCATAGCGCCAGCTACGGTCAACTGCTGGGCTCGCTGGGCAGCCTGTTGCGCCACCAGTCGGTTTTGCGCCAGCGCGCGTTTTATCAGGGTTGCATGTTCGCCACCTTCAGCCTGTTCTGGACCGCTGCCCCACTGGAGCTGGCACGTAATCATGGCCTGACCCAGAGCGAAATCGCGCTGTTCGCCCTGGTCGGTGCCCTGGGTGCCATCGCGGCGCCCATCGCCGGGCGCCTGGCCGATGCCGGCCACACCCACCGTGCGTCGCTGCTGGCGATGCTGTTTGCCGCGTTGAGCTTCCTGCCGGCCTTCGTGCACCCGCTGTACAGTGTGATCGGCCTGGCGGTGACCGGCGTGGTGCTGGACTTCTGCGTGCAGATGAACATGGTCCTCGGCCAGCGCGCCGTTTACGCCCTCGACGCTCAAAGCCGCAGCCGCCTGAACGCGCTGTACATGACCAGCATCTTCATTGGCGGCGCCTTCGGCTCGGCGATTGCCAGCAGCGTGTATGAACACGGCGGTTGGCTGGGGGTGATGCTGGTGGGCAGTGCGTTCCCGCTGGTGGCGTTGTTGCGGTTTCTCAGTGCGTCGCGCCAGGTGGCGGCGGCAACCGCTTAAGAACGCACCAACTTCTCCAAAGCCGCGTCCGCCAGAAATGACGAGCGGCTTTTGACTTTATGCTCGCGCACGTAACGGTCGATGCGTTGGATCACATAGCCGGGCAAGGTCACGTTGACCTTCTCGGTCTTGCCCAGATAGGGCGAGATATCCAGCTCCAACATGCCCCAGCCCATGCCGGCGTAGTCTTCATGGGCGTGATGATTGGCGACCGAGGTTGGCATCGGAATCACTCCGCCCTCGGCGGCGATCTCCTGCAGCATGATGTGCGCAACCTCCACGGCCGCGTTATACGCCTCTTCAAAACTGTCCCCAGCGGTGACAGCGCCCGGAATATCGGGGATCTGGATACCGGTGGCGGTAAAGTCATCGCCCCATTCGATACAGATTGGGTATTGCATGCATGCTCTCCTTAAAACTGAAACAGCCCGGCGCGTTTCCTGATGCTTCTGACGGTGCCCAAGGGAAGATCTTTCTTCGGATGAGGCACCGGGATCGTGTACGGGTTATAGCGGTGGGTAAAAATGTGATGGCTGCCGGTGACACGATCCAGCACCCAACCCGCCTCTTGCAGCTCTTTGATCAATAGCCTGCTTTGCCCCCCTGCCTCCTTGGCTTGGACTGAATAAAAATAACCCTAGAGTTATCTTTACTCAAGCACAGAATTGACTGGTCTGACTGGCGGTTGTTTTACTGAATATGCACAACGGAAGGCGCGCCTGGTGGCGCGGTGGGTGATATCAAAGAGATCTGGGGTAGGCGTTTCGACGCAGTATCGGGCTCAGGCCGAGTGCCCGTGGGCCAGGCAGCAGAGCAAGCGCTCGACCGTATGTTCCAACGGGCCGGAATTATCCAACACGAATAACCCTTCGCCATTGGCGGTGATCAGTTCCTCGGTGAACCGCACGTTGCGTGCCAGGCGTTCCTCAATATCGGCCAATGACTCACGTGCGCGTGCGATCAAACGCTGGCGCAACACCACCTGATCGACCGTCAGCAACAACACCAGCAACGTCGGATAACGCTCACGGGTTTGCGCCAGGTGCGCGCGCGAGCCGTTGACCAGCACGTCCTCCCCAGCCGCCAGCCACTCATCGATCTGCTTGGGAATGCCGTAGGACAACCCATTGGCCTGCCAACTGAGGGCAAATTCGCCTTGCGCCTGCATCGCCGCAAACTGCGCCGGGCTCACTCCCAGCGCCGCTTCACCCACCGCTTCCGCAGACCGGGTGATGACGCGGCGCACAATGCGGCAACCGTGCTCGGCCAACCCTGGGCGTGCGGCCTCGAGCAGGCTGTCCTTGCCCGAACCGGAAGGCCCGATGAGATAGATCAACCTGCCTGCCATCACCACACCCTCTTTGCTTGTTTTCCCACTCATTGGCCCACTGTACCGGTTTGCCCGGTACAGCAGAGTATATCCAGCGGTTGCTAGGCAGCCAGGCCAGCGGTGGTCACCTTACCGGGAAAGGGTGAGCCATGACAGCTGTGATAGCTGCGGTGCTTACTGGGCACAACTCAGACGGCGCAACGCTTGATCCAGACAGGAATTTTCCTACGATCTGCGTGGCTTGCAGTTGCTATAAGGCGCCGTTAGCCTCTCGCAATCGCTGCTCATCAGCGATCAGGCTTGGTCGCCTGGGTTAGAATGGCGCACAGTGCCGCGCAAGCGGCATTCTTGTGCTCGCGTTATGGCGAGCTGTGCGCGGGAGGGCTTAGGGCCCTGCCGGGTTTCCATTCCCTGGTCGACCAACCTGCGTACAGCTCGCCACCCTTCTGCTTGGTCGCGGATGTGGTGAGCTCCAACTGAATGGAGACTGACTGCATGAAAAAGGTTACGCCAAATCCCCCACCATCCCGTCCGGATGACATCCCACAAACCCCGCCCAACCTCATCTTCACCGTACGACCCGGCCTTAGCACCGAAGCGGCGTTAAGCAATGCCAGCGAGATGCTGGGGTCGGCGACTGTATGTGCGTACGACTGCGCCGAGCATCTGGATGGCTCAGGCCGCAAGCAGGTGCTGGCGGTCGTGCAGATGATGGAAATTGCGCAGTTATTGGTGGATGAAGCGTTGAACCGGGAGTGTCCTGTCGCTTGATAATAGGATCGTTCCCACGCTCTGCGTGGGAATGCCACCCTGGACGCTCCGCGTCCTGCTTTTTGCGCACTGGTGACGCGGAGCGTCACGGGATGCATTCCCACGCGGAGCGAGGGAACGATCATTTTACAGTCATGAAAAAGGCGACCTATAAAGGTCGCCTGTTGTCATTGCGCGTACTGCTTGCTCAACCCCGGCGGCACGCCTTGCACGTTGGTTTCTTCCCACGGCCCGTTCGGGCTGATGGAGCGGCTCCAGCCGTTGCTCCAGCGGTAGTAGGTGCGCTGGCGATAGAAGGTGTCGGGCTGGTCGTCGAGTACGTAGACCTGCATCTTGCCGTCCCAGTGGCTGGCGGCGCCGGGAGGTGGGGCGAAGGTTGGCGATTTGGTTGGCAGTGGTTTCGGCGGCGGGGTGACCGGGCCGGAGGGTTTGGTCGTCGGTTGCGTCGACGGGCCGGACGGTGGAATGGTCGGCCCAGTGGGCCCGGGAGGTGGCCGGTGGACCGCACAGGCGCTCAGGCCCACTACCAGGCTGAGCAGGGTGATACGTGCAAATGCGGTCATGGGCGTTTCCTCGAATTACTTATCCGGACTGTCGATGGTCAGCTGCTGCAGTGCAGTGGTGTTGCTGGCCAGGGGTTGGCTGCGGCCGATCCACTCGCCAGCGGTTGGAACACCTGCCCGGGATATGCGCGCAACCAGTTGGACTTCAGGGAAGTTGGACAGTTTCAACTGCGGCATCATCGCGTCGGCATCGCCCAGTTCCACGGTGACGGGCAGCTCGGCAACGCTGACACGCTTGGCCGCCAATGGCGCCGGCGGGCCGCTGACGGCGCGGGCAAAGATGAACACGCTGTCGCCGGGCAGGGCCTTGGCTTTCACTTCGGCGGACAGGTCCACGCGCACTTTCAGCACGGCCTTTTGCGCGACAGTGCCGCCACTCTCCCTGAGCTTTTGCGCCGCGCGGTCGATACCGCCTTGCAGCGCAACACGGGAATTGTCTTCGGGGGGCAGTTGCGCCAGCAGACGATTCCAGTAATCGATAGCCTCCTGGTAGCGCTGGCCTTCGAAGGCGGCGATACCGAGCAGGCCAAGGCTGGTGACTTCCTTTGGATCGAGCTTCAAGGCTTCGTCGGTCAGCGCCTGAACCTTGGGCGACCACTGTTTGTTGTCAGCAAAATACTGTGCCTGAGCCCACTGCCCGAGCAGCTCGGGCTGGCGCCCGGCCAGGGCCACGGTGCGCTCGAAGACGTTGGCGGCATCGGCCGCACGGTCCTGGGCCATGTAGGCGCGCCCCAGAAAGTACAACCCTTCTGCTGAATCCGGTTGCGCGGCGGCGGCGCGCTCCAGGCGTCGGGTCATGTCGGCCATGGACACTGGCGGTTGAGAGAACTCACGGGCCAGTTCGACTTTGTCACTCGCGCCAAAATGCAGATACATGCCCAAGCCCAGCACCGGTACCAACACCGCCGCCAGTAATGGCAGCGGTTTGCCCAGGCGGGATTCGCGAGGCTTTTCCAGGCCCTCGGTGTCGGCCAGCAACTCACGCGCCGCTTCTGCGCGGCCGGTATCGAGTTGCGCGGCATTCAACACGCCTTCGTCCTGCTGCACTTGCAGCTCGGCGACGCGTTCCTGATACAGCGCCACGTTCAGCGCGGTGCGGTCCTCTTCACGCTGGGCGCGGCGGCCGCGCAAAACAGGGATCAACAGGAAACTCAGGGCAATCAACAGCAGCAGGCCGGCTGCGAGCCAGAAATCAATCATCAGTCTTGGTGTCCAGCAAGTGGTCGAGACGTTTACGCTCTTCAGGGGACAGCGCATCGCAGCCATCGGCAGGCGCGGCACGGCGGCGGCGCACGATCACGGCCATCACCACCACGCCGGCCAGCAACAGCCCGGCAGGGCCGAACCAGAGCAGCGCGGTCTTGCCGGTCAGGGCCGGTTTATAGCGCACGAAATCACCGTAGCGGTCGACCATGAAGTCGATGATCTGCTGGTTGTCCTTGCCCTCCCCCAGCATGCGGAAGATCTCTTTGCGCAGGTCGGCAGCGATGGGCGCGTTGGAGTCAGCGATGTCCTGGTTCTGGCATTTGGGGCAGCGCAGTTCCTTGGTCAGCTCGCGAAAACGCTCACGCTCGGCGTCGTTGGCAAATTCATAGGTGTCGATGGCGGCGTGGGCCACACCGGCCAGCCCCAGCGCCAGGACGGCGGCAGCTAACAGGCGCTTCATGGTTTGGCCTCATCAACCAGGGCCTGGTATTTGGCGGCCAGTTGTTCGCGCCAGACCACTTCGTCGATCACGCCGACATACTTGTCGCGGATCACGCCCTTGGCATCGATAAAGAAGGTTTCCGGCGCGCCGTACACGCCCAGGTTCAGGCCGAGGTTGCCGTCCTCATCGCGAATATCCAGCTGGTAGGGGTTGTGGAATTCGGCCAACCACTTCAAGGCCGCGGCATTGTCGTCCTTGTAGTTGATGCCGTAGATCACCACACCGTTCTCGGCCAGTTTATTCAGCACCGGGTGTTCGACGCGGCAGGAGATGCACCAGGTGCCCCACACGTTGACCAGCGCCGGTTTGCCCAACAGGTCGGCGCGGGACAGCTGCTTGTCGCCCTGCACATTCGGCAGTGAAAACTCCGGGAACGGCTTGCCGATCATTGCCGACGGCAACTCGGCCGGGTCCAGGTACAGGCCACGATAGAGGAACACCGCCACCACCAGGAACGCTGCCAGCGGCAACACCATCAACCAACGCTTCATACCGCCGCTCCCATACCGAGGGCTTCACGCACCCGACTCTTGACCTTGACCCGATAGCGCCGGTCCAGCGCGGCAAGCAAACCACCGAAACCGGTCAACAAACCGCCAAACCAGATCCAGCGCACGAACGGTTTCACATGCACGCGCACCGCCCAGGCGCCGTCGCCCAGCGGTTCACCGAGCGCCACATACAGATCACGAGTGAAACCCGCGTCGATGCCGGCTTCGGTCATCATTGAGCTCTGCACCGTGTACAGGCGTTTTTCCGGATGCAGCACGGCGATTTCCTTGCCGTTGCGCACGACGCGCACAGTGCCTTTGTCTGACGTGAAGTTCGGCCCTTCGAAATGCTTGGCGCCTTCAAAGATAAAGTGATAACCGGCCAGGTCCATGGACTCACCCGGTGCCAGGCGCAGGTCGCGCTCGGCGCTGTTCTGGCTCGACAGCACCACACCCAAGGCACACACCGCGATGCCGAGGTGGGCGATCTGCATGCCCCAGTAGCTGCGGGTCAACGTCGGCAAGCCTTTGATCAAGCCCTTGTGACGGGTCTTGTCGGCAATGTCGCGCACACCGGCCAGCAGTACCCAGGCCGCGAGCAGGAACGTGGCGAGCACCGCCCAGTTGAAATCGCCGTAGGCCACCCCGGCGATCACGGCCAAGGCCACACTGCCCAGCAGCACCGGCATCAGCATGCCGGCCAGCCATTTCACCGGGGTGTCTTTCCAGCGCACCAGCATGCCGACCGCCATCACCACCATCAACAGGCCCATCAACGGAATGAACAAGGCGTTGAAGTACGGCGGGCCGACAGACAGCTTGGCACCGCTCAAGGCATCCAGCGCCAACGGGTACAGCGTGCCGAGCAGGATCATCGACGCGGCCACCACCAGTACCAGGTTGTTACCGAGCAGCAAGGTTTCCCGCGACCACAGGTTAAAGCCGACCTGGCTCTTGACCACAGGCGCGCGCAGGGCAAACAGCGTCAGCGAACCACCGACCACAAACAGCAGGAAGATCAGGATGAACACGCCGCGCGCAGGGTCCGACGCAAACGCGTGCACTGACGTCAGCACGCCCGAACGCACAAGGAAGGTGCCGAGCAGGCTGAGGGAAAATGCCGCGATGGCCAGTAACACGGTCCAGCTCTTGAACACGCCACGTTTTTCGGTGACAGCCAGGGAGTGAATCAGCGCGGTGCCGACCAGCCAGGGCATGAAGGACGCATTTTCCACCGGGTCCCAGAACCACCAGCCGCCCCAGCCGAGTTCGTAGTAAGCCCACCAAGACCCCAGGGTGATGCCGATACCCAGGAAGGCCCAGGCGACGATGGTCCAGGGACGCGACCAGCGCGCCCAGGCCGCATCCAGGCGCCCGCCGAGCAACGCGGCGATGGCGAAGGCAAAGGCCACCGAAAAGCCGACATACCCCATGTAAAGCATCGGTGGGTGCACGATCAGGCCGATGTCTTGCAGCAGTGGGTTGAGGTCATGCCCGTCCACCGGAACCTGCGGCAGGATGCGGCTGAACGGGTTGGACGTCATGATCAGGAACAGCAGGAACCCGATGCTGATCATGCCCATCACCGCCAGCACCCGCGCCAGCATCACTTGCGGCAATTGGCGCGAGAACACCGACACGGCAAAGGTCCAGCCGCCAAGGATCAACGCCCACAGCAGCAGCGACCCTTCGTGGGCGCCCCACACGGCGCTGAACTTGTAGTACCAGGGCAGCGCGCTGTTGGAGTTATTGGCCACATAGGCGACGGAAAAATCGTCGGTCATGAAGGCATAGGTCAGGCAGCCGAAGGCGAACAGCAGGAACGCGAACTGGCCCCAGGCGGCCGGCTGCGCCAGGCTCATCCACAGGCGGTCGCCGCGCCAGGCACCGAGCAGCGGCACCACGGCCTGGACGACGGCGAAGCACAGGGCGAGGATCATCGCCAACTGGCCCAGCTCAGGAATAAACAGTGCGGACGTCATCGCTTAGCCCTCCTTGGCAGGTGCCGGCATTGAGCCAGGCGCGGATTGGCCGCTGTCTTTCAGCGCTTTGGTGACTTCCGGCGGCATGTATTTTTCATCGTGCTTGGCCAGCACTTCATCGGCCACCACCACGCCGTTGGCGTTGAGCTTGCCCAGCGCGACGATGCCCTGGCCTTCGCGGAACAGGTCCGGGAGGATGCCGCGATAGGTGATGGTCACGGCTTTATTGAAGTCGGTGACGACGAAGGTCACGTCCAGGGAATCGCCGGAGCGTTTCAGCGAACCCTTCTCCACCATGCCGCCGGCGCGGATGCGCGTGTCCGCCGGCGCTTCGCCATTGGCGATCTGGGTCGGGGTGTAGAACAGGTTGATGTTCTGCTGCAAGGCACTCAGGGCCAGGCCCACGGCAATGGCGACGCCGGCGAGGATGGCAAGGATGATCAACAGACGCTTTCGGCGCAACGGATTCACTTATCGGTCTCCCGGCGCAGACGACGCGCCTCTTGTTGCAGGTAACGCTTGCGCGCCAGCAGCGGCGCGGCGACGTTGAGGGCCAGCACCGCCAGGCAGATGCCGTAGGCGGTCCAGACATACAGGCCGTGATGGCCCATGGCGAGAAAATCGCTGAATGAAGCAAAACTCATGCAGGCGCTCCCAGGCTGGCTTGAACTTCGGCCTTGACCCAGCTGGTGCGGGCTTCACGCTTGAGCACTTCCAGGCGCATGCGCAGCAGCAGCACCGCGCCGAAGAAGCAGTAGAAACCCAGCACCATCAACAGCAACGGCGCCCACATTTGCACCGGCATTGCCGGTTTTTCGGTGAGGGTGAAGGTGGCGCCCTGGTGCAAGGTGTTCCACCACTCTACCGAGTATTTGATGATCGGGATGTTGATCACGCCGACAATCGCCAGCACCGCGCAGGCCTTGGCGGCGCTGTCACGGTTGCTGATCGCGCTGCCCAGGGCAATCAGGCCGAAGTACAGGAACAGCAGGATCAACATGGACGTGAGCCGCGCATCCCACACCCACCACGAACCCCAGGTGGGTTTGCCCCAGATCGCGCCGGTGACCAGCGCCACGGCGGTCATCCACGCACCTATCGGCGCGGCACATTGCAGGGCGACGTCGGCAAGCTTCATCTTCCAGACCAGACCGACGATGCCGCATACCGCCAGCATCACGTAGCAGGACTGCGCCAGCATGGCGGCGGGCACATGGATATAGATGATGCGAAAGCTGTTGCCTTGCTGGTAGTCCGGCGGTGCGAAGGCCAGGCCCCAAACCAGGCCGGTGCCGATCAGCAGCACGGCGGCGACGCTCAACCACGGCAGCAGCTTGCCGCTGATGCCATAAAACCATTTGGGCGAGCCGAGCTTGTGAAACCAGGTCCAGTTCATTGCTGTTTCTCACGGTTGCTGCTTGTCGTGGCAAGCAGCTTAGGGTCTTTACTGGCCAAGCGTGTAAAGCCTGACCAGACCTCATTATTCGCCGACGCTGATCTTCAGGCCGGCCGCTATGGCAAAGGGTGTCAGGGTTACCGCCAGGGCGGCCAGGCTGCCAAGCCACAGGAGGTAACCGGTCGCCGGCATGCCCATCAGCGCAGCCTGCAAAGCACCGCTGCCGAGGATCAGAACCGGGATGTACAACGGCAGAATCAGCAGGGCCAGTAACAGGCCACCGCGCTTCAACCCGACGGTCAACGCTGCGCCCACCGCCCCCAACAGGCTGAGCACTGGCGTACCGAGTAACAAGGACAGGAGCAACACCGGCAAGCATTCAACCGGCAAACCCAGCATCAGCGCCAGCAGCGGCGAAAGCAAGACCAGCGCGAGGCCGGAAAAGGCCCAGTGTGCCAGTACCTTGGCCAATACCAGAAGGGGCAAAGGGTGCGACGAAAGGACCCATTGCTCCAAGGAGCCGTCTTCGAAATCACTGCGAAACAGCCCGTCCAGCGAGAGCAGCACGGATAAAAGCGCCGCTACCCACACGAGTCCCGGGGACAAGGTTTGCAACAGTTTAGTCTCGGGACCGACCGCCAGGGGGAACAAGGCAACCACGATGGCGAAGAACACCAGCGGGTTGGCCAGCTCTGCCGGGCGACGGCACAACAGGCGTGCTTCGCGGGCGACCAGCAGCGCAAAGACGCTCATGCCGACCACCGCCCCAGATCCAGTTCACGGTAACCGGCGGGCCTGCGCGCCAGGGTGTGGTGGGTGGTGAGCACCACCAACCCGCCCTGCTCGCAATGCCGGGCCAGGTGTTCTTCCAATTGGGCCACGCCTTGTTTGTCGAGGGCGGTGAATGGTTCGTCGAGAATCCACAGCGGCGGGCCCGGCAAGTACAGGCGCGCCAGCGCGACACGACGCTGCTGGCCGGCGGAGAGGGTGTGACAGGGCACGTCTTCGAAGCCCTTGAGACCGACAGCGGCCAGCGCCTGCCAGATTGCATCGCGGCCAGCGGGATGATGCAGGGCGCTGAGCCAACTGAGGTTTTCTTCTGCGGTGAGTACGTCCTTGATCCCGGCGGCGTGGCCGATCCAGATCAGGTTGCGGGCCAACTCGGTGCGCTGTTCATGCAGGGGCTTGTCGTTAAGCCGAACCTCACCCGCCGTCGGTTGCATCAACCCTGCCAGCAAGCGCAGCAGGCTGGTCTTGCCACTGCCGTTGGGGCCACTGACTTGCACCATGTCGCCGCCCGCCAGGCGCAATTGGAGGTGTTCGAACAGCAGGCGCAGGTCGCGTTCACAGGCAAGCGCTACGGCTTCAAGAAGAGGGCTGGTCAAGAGATCGCGGGCCTTTACGGTTCAAGTCGGCGGTGCAGCGGCCGTTATAGAGAAATGCACAATAACGGCTTTGGCGACCGATTTTAGAGAGCTGGATCAAATAGTTGTGAGGTTTTTACCGCTCTCGTTGCAGACGGGCGGCATTATACATGCGATGCCCTACTCTAAAGAGGGCAATTTCCCCAGAGACGATGCGCACGATGACCGGTGAGATCAACCTTCCTACCCTGCCGCCAACCGCGACTTCAGGCCCCGCCCCGCTGCCTGCGGCCGGCGAGTTGCTCAAGCTGCTGGAGCCGCAGACCGGCTTGATCGCGCCTGGAAAAACCGTCAACGCCGAGGTCATCGCGCTTAAACAAGGCGGCGAAGCTTTTCAGTTACTGTTGAAGTTGACGCTTGAGGGTGGTCGCCAGACCCTGGTGCAGGCCAGCAGCACCCAGCCGCTGCCGTTGGGCAGTAACGTGGCTGTGGGCCAGACGCCAGCGGGCAACCTTACCCTCTCGCTGCAGCAGGCGTTGAGCGCCAATGTCGCCGCCCTCACCCGCATCGACACTACCCAAATGCCGGTGGGCACGCTGCTGCAAGCCAAGGTGCTGACCACCCAGATGCTGCCCCAGGGCACCGCGCAGCCGGCGGTCTATCGCTCGCTGGTGAGCGTGCTCAATAGCGCCATGACCACTGCCACCCTCACCGTGGAAAGCCCGCAGCCGTTGAGGGTTGGCAGCTTGCTCAGCGCGGTGGTGCAGGACGCGCAGACCCTGAGCTTTGTGCCGCTGAGCGGGCTGAAGGACCAACTGGCTGTGGCGCAGCAGCTCTCGACCCAGCAAAGTCGCCAAGGCTCGCTGGATGCGGTGTTTACCGCCCTGCAAAACCTGCCCCGTGGCGACAGCACCTCCGCCGACCTGCGTGGGGCGGCCGAGCGTTTACTGGCGGCCCTCCCCGACCTGGCACAAGTCAGCAATCCCAAGGTGCTGGCGCAACTGGTGCAGAATAGCGGGGCCTTTCTGGAGGCGAAGCTGCTTGCCGGGCAGAACCCGCAAATACCACCGCTGGACATGAAGGGCGCGCTGCTGCGCCTGGTCGCGGATCTACTGCCTGCCCTGCCCGCCAGCACCAATCTGAATGCCATCCTCGCCGCCAATACGTTGGCCCAGGTATTGCCCAATTTTGTGCGCAGCCCGTTGGGCACCCTCGGTCAGGTCAGTGCGCGTCAGACGCCCGCGAGTTTCCCACTGCCCGAGCGGCTGATGGCCAAACTGGAAGGCGAAGGCGACCTGGAAAACCTGCTGCGCCTGGCCGCCGGGGCGATCGCTCGCTTACAGAGCCACCAACTGTCGAGCCTGGAACAGACCGGCACCACCGCCGATGGCCGCCTGCAAACCACCTGGCAACTGGAAATCCCCATGCGCAACCTGCAGGACATCGTGCCGCTGCAGGTGAAATTCCAGCGCGAGGAGCCGCCCGCGGATAAAGAGCAGCCCGACCGCAAAGAGCGCAAAGACCCCAAGCAGATGCTCTGGCGCGTGGAACTGGCGTTCGATATGGAGCCGTTGGGGCCGTTGCAAGTGCAAGCGCAGCTGACTCAGGGCAAACTCTCCAGCCAGTTATGGGCGACCCGGCCCTTTACCGCCAGCCTGATCGAAAACCACCTGGGCAGCCTGCGCGAACGCCTGGTGGCGTCCGGGCTTAACGTTGGCGACCTGGATTGCCACCTCGGCACCCCGCCGCGCGGGCCTAAAACCGGACTGGAACAACGCTGGGTGGATGAGACCGCATGAAGAACCCCTCACCGCCCCGCCAGGCGATCGCCCTCAAGTACGACGGCCAGCAAGCCCCCACCCTGACCGCCAAGGGCGATGAGGCCCTGGCTGAAGCGATCCTCAAGCTGGCGCGGGAAAATGAAGTGCCCATCTATGAAAACGCCGAATTGGTGAAGCTGCTGGCGCGCATGGAACTGGGGGACAGTATTCCGGAAGAGTTGTACCGCACGATCGCCGAAATCATCGCGTTTGCCTGGACCCTGAAGGGCAAGTTTCCGGTGGGCTATGACCCCAACGCGGGGCCGGTGGAGCGGGATGTGACGGAGCGCGGCGACGACTACTGAATAAAGCCAGGCCAACACCGATTCAAATGTGTGAGGGGGCTTGCTATGTAGGAGCGAGCTTGCTCGCGAAAGACTCAGAGCCCCCGCGTTTATCCAGAATAAACACGTTGCCTGGACGTTTTTCGCGAGCAAGCTCGCTCCTACAATGAGTCCCTTTCGCTTAACTGATCGGCGTTGAGGCTTGCCCCGATAGCGGTGTATCAGTCACCTGAACCTCCGCTATCGGACCCAGCCGATAAACCTCAGCGGCGCAGCAGACGGTCGAGCACCAGCAGGGCCACCGCCCCAATCGCGAGTGCGGCGACTGGTTTTTCTTTAACGAATGTAGATACGCTGTCCAGTGCGTCGCCATAGGTCTGGGTCAGCTGACCGGCAGCTTGTCGTCCAGCACCTTCTGCTTCGATCTTCGAATCACCCAACAACTTTCCGACCGCACTTTGTGCCTTGCCGGCGAGTTTTTCAGCCACACCTTCTACTTGTTCACTCTTCATGATTCACCACCTTTGCGTGTCATTGATCAGCTCAGGATCGACCCAAGCCAGGGATTATCTGCACAGCGTTAGGGGGACGGGCATTATGATTAGTTCAAAGTTGATGAGCCTCCGGAATCGAAGGCCCTGAGCGTGGAGAAGCTAGGGCGCAAGGCCCTAGCAGGTATCATTTTTTCTTTTTCGCCGGCTTTTCTGCTTTCTCTGACTTCTTCTCTGCCTTCTCCGGCTTCTTCGCCTTTTCTGGCTTGCTATCAGCTTTTTTTACGGGCTTCTTGGGTTCGGCATCTTTTTTCTTGTCTTTCTTTTCCGAAGATTTTGAAAGAGTCGATGCCGCCGCGGATTTTTTTGCCGGTGAAGACTTTTTGTCTTTCAATTCCTTGCTGGCTTTCGAACCTTCACCTTTGCTTTTCTTCTCGTCTTTAGCCACGTTGCCCACCTCTCGGATATGCCGATATTGGCAAATTGCCTGTGCGATTCGTCACAAGCTAATCATTAGGTAAGCGCATTCACGGGCGGTTCAAATTTTTGCTGCGTCGAAACAGGGTGAGCGATTTTCAGCTCGGGTCTCAATTCAGGACGTCACTCAGCGGAATGAAGTTGACCTGATCGCCAACCGCCAAGGTCGTCCCTTCCAGCACCTCCACCAACCCTTGCGCCCACGCTGCACTGCGCAATACGCCGGAACTCTGGTTGCCGTAGATGACCGCTTGGCCCTGCTCGATACGCCCGCGCAGATACTCACGGCGGTTGCCTGGCTTGGGCCATACGAACCCCACCGGCACATTGAAACGTAGCGGTGCAACGTCTTGCACACCTTGGCGGCGCAGCAGGTAAGGCCGCGCCAACAGGGCGAACGTCACCAGGGTCGACGCGGGGTTACCCGGCAGGCCGATCACCGGCACGCCACGAAAATGCCCGAAGGTCAGCGGCTTGCCCGGTTTGATCGCCAATTTCCATAGCGCCAGCTCGCCCTCTTCACGCAGGGCAATGCCGAGGAAATCCGCCTCACCCACCGACACACCGCCAGTGGACAGGATCAAGTCGACGCCGCCCACGCCAGCCAATCGCGTGCGCGTCTGTTCCAGGTCGTCCGGCAAGATGCCGGCATCGATCACTTCACAGCCCATTCGCGTCAGCCAACTGCACAGCACGCGGCGGTTACTGTTGTAGATCTGGCCTGGCCCCAGCGGCAAACCGGGCTCGATCAGCTCATCGCCGGTCGACAGCACGGCCACCCGCACCCGGCGCACCACGTCCAGGCGATCGCGCCCAAGCGAAGCGGCCAGGCCCAACTCGATCGGGCCCAGGCGCGTGCCCGCGGGCAACACCAACTCGCCGACCGTGGTTTCCTGGCCTTGTGGGCGGATGTTCTGGCCCGCTTGCAGTGGCTCGCTGAAGCTCACGCGCTCATCGCTGTGAAGGGTCGCGTTTTCCTGCATTTCCACGCAGTCCGCACCCTGGGGCACCGGCGCGCCGGTAAAGATGCGCGCGCAGGTGCCGGCCGCCAGAGGCTCTGGCGCATTGCCGGCGAAAATGCGCTGGCTGACCGGCAAGGGTTCGCCGGCCCAATCCGCCACTCGCAGCGCGTAGCCGTCCATGGCGCTGTTGGGCCAGGGCGGCAGGTCGAGGGTGGAGACCAGGTCTTGCGCTAATACGCGGCCATCGCACTCGGCCAGGCGCATGCTTTCGTGCTCGCGGATCGGCGACGCGTCGGCCATGTCTAATAAACGCTGCAAGGCCACTTCCACCGGCATCAAGGCACCGGACTTGCCGGGCTTATCCACGCGATTCACAAGGCTCGGCCTGTTTCAGATGGGGGACGAAGTTGCACGGCCGATGACGGTTATCCAGCTGTTCCGCCAGGATGCCGTCCCAACCGGTGCGCACCGCATTGGTGGAACCCGGCAGGCAGCACACCAGGGTGCCATTGGCCAGGCCGGCCAAGGCGCGGGACTGAACCGTGGACGTGCCGATGTCGGCTACAGATATCTGGCGAAACAGCTCGCCGAAACCATCGACCTGCTTGTCCAACAGGCAGCTCACCGCTTCGGGCGTGCTGTCGCGGCCAGTGAAGCCGGTGCCGCCGGTGATCAGCACGACCTGCACCACGTCCTCAGCGATCCAATGGGCAACCTGGGCGCGAATTTTGTAGAGGTCGTCCTTGAGCAGCACCCGTTCGGCCAGGGTGTGGCCGGCGGCGGTCAGGCGGTCGACGAAGACCTGGCCCGACGTGTCG
This sequence comes from Pseudomonas sp. R4-35-07, assembly GCF_003852235.1. NCBI lineage: Bacteria > Pseudomonadati > Pseudomonadota > Gammaproteobacteria > Pseudomonadales > Pseudomonadaceae > Pseudomonas > Pseudomonas sp. R4-35-07. The sequence continues at coordinate 1,844,641 of NZ_CP027732.1, read as the reverse complement.
GTGTCCAGGGTACGGGTGTCGCTGACGGTCAATACAGCGATATTCAGGGGTACGAAGGGCGCATCGGCCTTGGCGTTCATGGCACGGTCCGGTTGTCGAAGGAACAGCCCGATGTTATATCACAGGCCCCTATTTCCATGCCGCAGCGGAACCGCCATGTCTGTTGAATCTTCACCCCTGCCTTGCTCGATTTTATTGTTGGCCGGTGGGCGTGGCCAACGCATGGGCGGCCAGGACAAGGGGCTGCTGGAATGGCGCGGCGAGCCCCTGATTGCGCACCTGCAACGCCTGGCGCGGCCGCTGACGGACGACCTGATCATCTCGTGCAATCGCAACCACGCGCGGTATGCGCCCTATGCCGACCAACTGGTGAGCGACGATAGCCCGGACTTTCCCGGGCCACTTGCCGGCATCCGCGCGGGACTGTTCGCCGCACGCCATGGGCATCTGCTGATCCTGCCCTGCGATGTGCCGCACATCGATGCGCGACTGCTGGCCGACTTGCGCGCCACAGCGCACTGCAACCAGCAGGTTCCGGTGATGATTCGCCACGGCGAGTTCTGGGAACCCTTGCTCTGCATCCTCCCCACCGCCCTGAAAGAACAAGTGGAACGAGCCTGGCAAGCGGGCGAACGCAGCCCGCGGAAAATTTTTCTGCAACTGGGTGGCGTGGCGCTCGAATGCGCCACCGATGACCCGCGCCTGGCCAATCTTAATACCCCCGAGCTGTTGCACCCACAGGCTGGCGTGTCAGAATGAGCCTTGCATCAGGAACTTTGCCGGCGTTGCACACGTCACAAGGTCAGCATTTCAAAAGTATTCTCTCGGAGACACACTCATGACTCAACGGACCATCGCCGCTCTCATGCTTGCACTGGGCCTCGCCACCCTCGCCGGTTGCGCTTCGCCAACAGTGATCACCCTGAATGACGGTCGCGAAATCCAGGCCGTCGACACCCCGAAATTCGATGAAGATTCGGGCTTCTACGAATTCGAACAGTTGGACGGCAAACACACCCGTATCAACAAAGATCAGGTTCGTACCGTTAAAGACCTGTAAGCCATCGCTTGCACACAAGGCCCGCCTCGCGCGGGCCTTGTTGTTTCTGGCGTTTACCAGTCCAGGGTGATTTCGCTGCGAAAGGTGCGTTGCTGGCCGCTGACCGGGTCGATGAAACGTACGCCCTGGGCCAGCAACTTGAGCGGGTTGGCGTAGTCGTCCACCGCGTCCTTGATTACGTTGGGATAGAACGGGTCATTGCAGATGCTCGCCCCGAGCGCAGTCATGTGGACGCGCAACTGGTGCTTCTTGCCGGTGACCGGGAACAGGCCATAGCGCCATAAATCGCCGTGTTTCTCGCGCACTTCCACCGCCGTTTCGGTATTGCTGGCACCGGGGCCTTGCTGCATGCGGAAGAACGGTTCGCCATCCACCAGCCGGCTCTTGTGCACCAGCGGGAAGGTCAGGCCAGGTAACGCCGGAGCAATGGCTTCGTAGAATTTATCAATACGCCGCGTGGGAAACAGCTGCTGATAGGCCGCGCGGCTGTCGGGATTGGCCGAGAACAGCACCAGCCCTGCGGTATGCCGGTCGATGCGATGCAGGGGCACCAGGGCGGGATTGTCCAGACGCCGGATCAAACGGCGCAACAGCGTCTGTTCGACGTACTCGCCGGCGGGGGTCACCGGCAGAAAATGCGGTTTGTCGGCCACCACCAAGTGTTCATCGGCGTACAGGATGGTTTCCTGTACCGGGATCACTTTCTCGTTAGGCACTTCGCGAAAGTAATAAATGCACAGACCTTCCTTGTACGCCAGATCCAGGCGGATGGGGTGACCGTTGATATCCAGCACCCGGCCACGGGCAATGCGGTCCAGCCAGTGTTGACGGGCGATTGCCGGGAAATGATCGCACAGGCAATCGAACACCGTTGCCCACGGGCCAGGCGGCAGGTACAAGGTGCTGGCTTGGTGCTGGGACGGGGAAAAACCGGAAGTGGACATGCAGATGCTCAAAGCCTGGAATAAAAACAGGCGGGCATTATCCCGCATGGCGCGGGATGGAGCCTAGGAGAGATCTCAGGCCTTGACCAATTGCGCGCGCAAAACCTTCGAAGCGCTCGCCGCCTCGGTAAACTCCTTGAGCCAGCGCAGCACGTCGACGGCCTCCCAACGGCCCGGATCGTACAGGGCGTAGAGCAAGCCCTGGTAACCCACCACGTCCAACTGCTTGTGATAACCGGCACGCTGGAACAGCGCCTCGATTTCCGCAAAGCAGGTATTGAAATGCACTTTGTTGAAGGGCGTCTTGCCTTCCGTGACCAGGCCATCGAGGCGCAGCTCGCTCACCGCATCGCGCACGACGTCGGCGGACATGCGATTGACGCTGCTTTTCAGTTGTTCGACATTCACCACGGGCGTTCCCTCTATTCATCGCTGTACAAACATACAGTAACGTAATATTGGAAACCCCGCCATGGCCTAAACATCAGCGCAGGAAAGCGACCACCTGCTCGGCGTCGAACGGCCAATCCAGTTCAGCCCCGGTGTCCACCCGTCTAAGCACCGGAATCCGCAGGCCGTAGACCTCGGTCAAGTCGTCGGGATCAGTGATATCCACCAGCTCCACGAGCAACCCGTGTTCGACGAGCGGCATGATTTCGGCTTCGGCAATTTCACACAAATGGCAACCCAGGGTGCCGAACAGCTGGCATTCAGGAAGCATGGCAAATCAACTCGAATGGAAAACACGCCACCATTCTAAACCCAACATTGGGCAACCGGCGCGCCGATCAATCCTGGCTGACCGCGCCGATCCTGTGGATCGACAAGTCCGCCCCGTAATACTCCTCTTCCTGGCTCAGGCGCAGCCCGCACACGCGCTTGATCACACCGTACACCAGCAGGCCGCCACCCAGCGCCACGGCGACGCCGAGGGCGGTGCCGATCAACTGACTGACCAGGCTCACACCGCCCAGCCCACCCAGCGCCGTCTGCCCGAAGATGCCGCAGGCAATGCCGCCCCATACCCCACACAGGCCATGCAGTGGCCATACGCCCAGCACGTCATCGATTTTCCAACGGTCCTGGGCCGCCATGAAGCACCAGACGAACAAGCCCCCCGCGACCACGCCGGTGACCAACGCGCCCACCGGATGCATCAGGTCGGAACCGGCACAGATCGCCACCAGCCCGGCCAGCGGGCCGTTGTGCAGAAAGCCGGGGTCATTGCGGCCGATCACCAGCGCGGCGACGGTGCCGCCGACCATTGCCATCAACGAGTTGACCGCCACCAGACCGCTTACGCCATTGAGGGTTTGCGCGCTCATCACGTTGAAACCAAACCAGCCCACGATCAGGATCCACGAGCCCAGCGCCAGGAACGGAATGCTCGAAGGAGCAAACGCCACCAGGCGTCCTTCGCGGTAACGTCCGTTGCGCGGGCCGAGCAGCAGCACCGCTGCCAACGCCAGCCAGCCGCCCATGGCATGGACCACCACGGATCCGGCGAAGTCATGGAAGCTGGCGCCAAAGGTCGCAAGCAGCCAGGCTTGCACACCGAAGTTGCCATTCCACACCATGCCTTCGAAGAACGGGTAGATGAACGCCACAATCAATGCCGTCGCGCACAACTGCGGCGCGAACTTCGCGCGCTCGGCGATCCCCCCGGAAATGATCGCCGGGATCGCGGCGGCAAAGGTCAGCAGGAAGAAAAACTTCACCAGGCCGTAGCCATGATCCGCGCTGATCACCGCCGCCGGCTGCATGAAGCTGACCCCATAGGAGATCCAATAGCCTATAAAGAAATAAGCCAGGGTAGAGATCGCGAAGTCGCTGAGGATTTTCGACAACGCGTTGACCTGATTCTTCTGGCGCACCGTACCGACTTCCAGAAAGGCGAAACCGGCGTGCATGGCCAGGACCATGACCGCGCCAATCAGGATGAACAGGGTATTGGAGCTATGGACAAGGGTGTCCACCGCACTTTGCAGATTTTCCATGGAGGTTGGCAGGCCTGCGGTAAGGCAAACAGCACCAAAGCGGTTCAAGCCGGGGTTGCCCGCACCAAATTGGCACCAAAGCCGCCGTCCTTCTTCAGAGGACGTGAACTGCTTTAGCGCAGCGATCAACACAACCGGCGCTCCCCGACGGGGTATTTGCGCGAGTTTCAGTTAATTAGGGTAAGGTTTTTCAAGGTTTTCACCTAGACCGCCCGGATTCAGCGCAGGCCCCAGGGCATGCGCACCAAGGCAAAGCAAAAGCTGTACCACACAATCGCAGTGAACCTTCGGCGAACCCGGCGACTCGAAACCACACGTACAGAACAGCCACACACGGAGATAACCATGGCCGGCAAAACAGCAAAGACTGCTCAAGAAATACTGATGGCGGATTTTCAGACCCTCGTCAGCGATACCGAAAGGTTGCTGGACGACACTGCCATCCTGGCCGGTGACCAGGCCGATGAGCTGCGCACCAAGATCCACGAAAGTCTGCTCAAGGCCCGCGAAACCCTGCAATTGACCGAAGACTCCCTGCGCGAGCGCGGGCAGGCGGCCATTACCGCAACCGAAGATTACGTGCAGGCCAACCCATGGCAGTCTGTCGGCATTGCGGCGGGCGTGGGCTTTTTGATCGGTCTGCTGGCTACCAGGCGCTAATATCATGGCTATCGACGAATTCAGCTCGTCAAAGGGCGCAGGTACCACTTCCCGCCGCCTGGGCGCTGCCGTGCTCGGCTTACTGCACAGCCATGTTGAACTGTTTGGCATCGAGTTACAGGAACAGAAGGCACGTACGGTCAGCTTGCTGCTGTTTGCCGGCTTGGCGTTAGTGTTTGCCCTGCTGTTATTGGTAGGCCTATCGACGTTGGTGATGATCCTGGTATGGGACACCGGCTACCGCCTGACCGGGATCATCTGTCTGTGCGTGTTTTACAGCCTGGCCGCAGCATTCTGCGGGGTACGCTTGAAGGCGGCCGTGTTCGATGAGTCCACACCCTTCCACGCCACCCTCGAAGAATTGGCCAATGACCGGGAGCGCCTGCTGCCATGAGCCTGCCTGAAATCCCGCAAAACTCGTCCCGTCGGGAGATGCGCAAGGCGTTGATCCGCCTGCGCATGGAAATGCACCGTCAGGAAATCCGTCACGAGTCCCAGCAACTGATGGCGCCGCTGCACAAAGTGCGCGACCTGCGTCACAACTGGCAAGACAGCCTGGGCATCAAGCACGCACCACTGTGGGGCGTGGCGGCGGTGACACTGATGGGGTTCTTTACCGGCAAGGGCGCCAAGGGCGGCAGCATCAGCAGCGTGACGCGCCTGGTGCGGCTGGGGGCAGGGTTGATCCCGCTGATCAAACTGGCCATGCAAGGCGCTTCTCGCAGAAAATAAGCCCCGCTCGCTGGTCCCACGCTACAACCTGACCGCCGGGCAACTGCGCAACGGCGGTCAGCGCCTGTTATCAGCCGCTGTCGACCTGAAGATTTCCGCTTGCCCCGCCCGCGCGGAAACGGGAAGCTGCAGGTGTCATTCACCGTACGGAGAGTACCTGCCTTGGATTGGCCTACCCTGCTGACCCGCGAACGTCTTGGCAAGCCCCTGCACAGCCCTGAAGAGCTGGGCCGCAGCCCTTTTCACAAAGACCATGATCGCATTATTTTTTCCGGCGCTTTCCGTCGCCTGGGCCGCAAGACCCAAGTGCATCCGGTTTCGAGCAATGACCATATCCACACGCGCCTGACCCACTCGCTGGAAGTCAGCTGTGTGGGCCGCTCCCTTGGCATGCGCGTCGGTGAAACGTTGCGCGGCGCCCTGCCCGACTGGTGCGATCCAAGCGATTTGGGCATGGTGGTGCAATCGGCCTGCCTGGCCCATGACATCGGCAATCCGCCATTCGGGCACTCCGGCGAAGACGCCATTCGCCACTGGTTCCAGCAGGCCGCCGGGCGCGGCTGGCTGGATGACATGAGCAACGCCGAGCGCAATGACTTCCTCAACTTTGAAGGCAACGCCCAGGGTTTCCGCGTATTGACCCAGCTTGAATATCATCAATTCGACGGCGGCACGCGGCTGACCTATGCCACCTTGGGCACTTACCTCAAGTACCCCTGGACTGCCCGCCACGCGGACTCGCTGGGCTACAAGAAACACAAGTTCGGCTGCTACCAGAGCGAGTTGCCGATTCTGGAACAGATCGCGCATAAACTCGGCCTGCCTCAACTGGAGGAGCAACGCTGGGCCCGCCACCCGTTGGTGTACTTGATGGAAGCCGCCGACGACATCTGCTATGCGCTGATTGACCTGGAAGATGGCCTGGAGATGGACTTGCTGGAGTACGCCGAAGTCGAGTCACTGCTGCTCGACCTGGTGGGTGATGACCTGCCGCAGACGTATCGGCAATTGGGCCCGCAGGATTCCCGTCGGCGCAAGCTGGCGATCCTGCGCGGCAAGGCCATCGAGCACCTGACCAACGCAGCGGCGCGCGCATTCGTCGAACAACAGGACGCCCTGCTTGCCGGCACCCTGCCTGGCGACCTGGTTGAGCATATGCACGGTCCGGCGAAGCGTTGCGTACTGGATGCCAAGGACATGGCGCGCAAGAAAATCTTCCAGGACAAACGCAAGACCCTGCATGAAATCGGCGCCTACACCACCCTGGAAATTCTGCTGAACGCTTTTTGCGGTGCGGCGTTGGAGCAGCACGGCGGGCGTACGCCGTCGTTCAAGCACCGGCGCATTCTCGACTTGCTGGGCAACAGCGCGCCGGACCCTGCCTGGCCATTGCACGCCTCGTTCCTGCGCATGATCGATTTCATCGCCGGCATGACCGACAGCTATGCCACCGAGATGGCGCGAGAGATGACCGGGCGCTCCAGCCCTCAATAACGACTCGATCGAGTCGCTCTGTTGCCTGAAACGAATTGCCCTACGATGGGAACAGAGCGGCCTGATCGAATTCGTACATATTCCCGAGGAATAATCACGCGCGCCATCGCAGACAAGACGAGCAATTCCTACGCTCCCATCGACGCTTGACTCACTGTGTACTCTCTATGCCCAACTATCCCCTTCGTATTCTCTTGGTGGAGGATCACCCTTTTCAACTCCTCGCCACCCAATGCTTGCTTAGAAGCTTCGGTTTCCACCAACTCACTCCCGTCGAAAATGCCGAACAGGCCATACGCACCATGACCCAGTCTGAATTCCCCTTCGACTTGATGTTATGCGACCAATGCCTGCCCGATCTGCCCGGACTTGAGTTGGTAGAAATCGCCAGCCGTGGTCAGTTCATTATGCGAGCGATTCTATTGAGCGGGCTACCAACCACGGAATTGCTCAAACTGACCGCACAAGCTGCGCAGCGCAATCTGCCACTCCTGGGTTGTTTATCAAAGCCGTTAAACAAAGATGAACTTGCGAGTTTAATGAATTCAAATTAATCGTTATAAGTGTAGGAATTTAAACCTTAGCAATCGCGAAAAACAAGGTGAGAGCTGTCGCAAAATACCCGTGACCGTTGGCTACGCCAACTGCCCTGAAAACACACACACTTAGTGTCACAATTACCTAGCTACTCGTAGGCCTATACCTTTCTTTATGTAGGAAACTTCCTGTTTTGCGCTTGTCCCCCCCACGCTTCATGCTGCTGCCTCTTCTTCTGCGCTAATGTGAACGCTTTATTTGCACCTGCATGGAATGTGATTATGAACACCGTTTTTATTATCGACGACCACCCCGTCATACGGCTCGCCATCAGAATGTTACTGGAACACGAAGGTTACAAAGTCGTTGGAGAAACGGATAACGGATGCGACGCCATACAAATGGTCCGCGAATGCCTGCCGGACTTGGTAATCCTGGATATCAGCATTCCGAAACTTGACGGCCTCGAAGTTCTCTGCCGATTCAATGCCATGAACACTTCGATGAAAACTCTGGTGCTTACCGCCCAATGCCCGACGCTGTTTGCCACGCGCTGCATGCGTTCGGGTGCGGACGGTTACGTCTGCAAGGAAGGCGACCTGAGTGAACTACTAAGTGCTATCCGCGCCGTACTATCCGGATACAACTACTTCCCCAGCCAGGCATTGAATGCAAATGGAGCGGAAGGTATGGAAACGCAGGAGCTGGACTTGTTCAAGGCAGTTAACGACCGAGAACTCATGGTCTTGCAACTTTTTGCACAAGGCCGCACCAACAAAGAAATAGCCAAGGGCATGTTCCTGAGTAACAAAACAGTCAGCACTTATAAAAAGCGACTAATGCAAAAACTAAAAGCTCAGTCTTTAGTCGAGCTCATCGAGATGGCAAAACGAAACGCGCTAGTGTGAGAAAACGGATGCCCAGCCGTATCAAGGACTATTTGATCATATTGAGTGCCGGTTTGTACTTCAGCACTACCGTGCTTGCGGACGACTCCACCAACCCGCAACACCTCACCTTACTGAGCCGCGCCGGAATCGTTCAACTGGACACTCAACTGGACAGGACCCAGCGCCAGTGGCTGCAATACAAGCGCGAACTGGTCCTGGGTACTGCCGCGCCTGACTACCCGCCGTTCGACCTCACCTCCAGTGGTCGCGATTACGAAGGCCTTACCGCAGATTATGCAGGCCTGCTGGCCAAGGCACTGGCCATACCGGTGAGGGTCCTGCGCTACCCTACCCGGGTGGCCGCCATTCAAGCCCTCGAGGCTGGCGACATCGATTTTCTGGGCTCCTCCAATGGCTTTGAGGCCGCGAACCCCAATCTCAGATTGTCGGCACCTTACGCCGTGGACCAGCCGGTACTGGTCACTCGCGAGGGGGAAACCCGTAGTCTCAGCGATGGCCTTGAAGGGCTGCGCTTGAGCCTCGTCTATCATTACCTGCCGCTCGATGAAGTGGAGAAGCTGTACCCCAAGGCAGATATCCACACCTACCCCTCTTATCAAAATGCGCTGAATGCAGTGGCATTCGACCAGGCGGATGTTTTTCTTGGCGACACGATTTCCACGCATTTCATGATTAACAAGGGCTACCTCAAAAACATCCGCATGGCCAATTTCGGCAAGCATGAAGCCTATGGTTTCAGCTTTGCATTGCGCCACGACAACCCCGTTCTCCTGAGCATTGTCGACACGGTGCTGGCGGCTGTGCCCATCAACGAACGGGACAGCATCGCCAAGCGTTGGAGCGCCGGCAGCGATATCTTGCTGACCGACAAGAAACTGCAACTGACCCCGCGCGAAGAACGCTGGTTGAAGGCGCACCCGGTGGTAACGGTCATCGTCAATGAAACCTTTGCCCCGCTCACCTTTTTCGATGCGGAAGGCAACTTTCGCGGCATCACCGCCGACCTTCTTGAACTCATTCGCTTGCGGACCGGCTTGCGTTTTGCGGTGCAGCGCGGCCGTGAAATCGACGATATGATCGCGCAGGTTGCCACGCAAAAAGTCGATATGATCGGGGCCATTGTGCCGAGTAACCAACGCGAGGCGCAGCTGAATTTCAGCCGTCCCTACCTGGAAAATTCGTATGTGCTGTTGACCCGCAAAGAGCCCGGAGCACCGCTGAACCTGGAGCAGATGGCGGGCAAGCGCCTGGCGATAACCCTGGGCACTCCGCTGGCCGAGGCCCTGCGCAAGGACTTTCCCCAGATTCAACTGGTGGAAACCGGCGATGCCTTCAGGGCAGCCGAGTTGCTTGCACAAGGGCAAGTGGACGGCGCTGTGAACACACTGTTGATCGCTAACTATTTCCTGTCTTCGAAGGTTTTCCAGGGCAAGCTGCAGATCACCACCAGTATCGGCACAACGCCGGCGACGTTCGCGCTGGCCACCTCGCGCCATGCCACCGAGTTGGGTTCGATCCTCGACAAAGCGCTGCTCAGTATCGCCCCGGATGAAATGAGCGTGATCAACAGTCGCTGGCGTGGCTACACGGTCGAATCCGATAGCTACTGGCGCAATTACAACCAACTGATTGCCAGGATCGTCATCGGTACCGGTTTGCTGCTCCTGATTTCCCTGGCCTGGAATGCCTACATGCGGCGCCAGATCAGGCAACGAAAAATGACCGAGCGCGCCCTCAACGATCAGTTCGAGTTCATGCGCGCGCTGGTCAACGAAACACCACACCCCATCTATGTACGCGACCGTAATGGTTTGCTGCAAACCTGCAACGACAGTTATCTGCAGACCTTCGACGTCAAGCGGGAGGACGTGATCGGCAAAAGCGTGACCCAGATGAGCATGGCCCTGGCGCCCGAAGCAGCGCAGTACCATGCCGACTACCTGCGGGTGGTGGCTGAGGGCAATCCATTGATTCTGGACCGCACCCTGCATATCGAGGAGAGGAAGCTGACGATCTACCACTGGATCCTGCCCTACCGCGATTCCACTGGCGAAGTCCAGGGCATCATCGGCGGCTGGATCGACATCAGTGAACGGCGTCAGTTGTTCGATGAACTGCGCGCCGCCAAAGAGCGCGCCGACGAGGCCAACCGCGCCAAAAGCACGTTCCTTGCCACCATGAGCCACGAGATCCGCACCCCCATGAACGCCGTGATCGGCATGCTCGAACTGACGCTCAAGCGGGCCGACCAAGGGCATCTCGACCGTCCGGCGATAGAAGTGGCCTACAACTCGGCCAAGGATCTCCTGGAGCTGATAGGCGACATTCTCGACATCGCGCGCATTGAGTCCGGCCGTCTGAGCCTGGCGCCGGAACGCGTCAATCTGCGCGAGGTGATCGAGTCCGTGGTACGCGTGTTTGACGGTCTTGCGCGCCAGAAAACCCTCAGCCTGCTACTGGAGTTCAAGCCGGACCTGAACGACATCGAAGTCCTCATAGACCCGCTGCGCTTCAAGCAAGTGTTGTCCAATCTTGTGAGCAACGCCATCAAGTTCACCGAACACGGCCAGGTGAAAATCAAGGTGGAGGTGCAACCGAGCCAGACCCAGGAACAGGTCGACGTGAAGCTGGTCGTGGAAGACACCGGTATCGGCATCAACCGGGACGACCAACTGGGTCTGTTCGAGCCGTTCGCCCAGGCCGATAATTCCGGGCACCTGGCCAGAAGCGGTGCCGGCCTGGGCCTGGTGATCTGCCGCAGCCTTTGCGCAATGATGGGCGGCCAACTGAGCCTGAGCAGCGTGCCCATGGTCGGAACCCAGGTGCACATCAGCCTGAAAATGCCGCGCCTGCATCCGATCACCACCCAGGGCGAGCACACGCCTGCGAAGCCGGCCTCCACCCCGGTGCTCAATGTGCTGGTGGTAGACGACCATCCGGCGAACCGCTTGCTGATGTGCCAGCAACTGGGCTACCTGGGCCATCAATTCACTGCCGCCGAGCATGGTGCCGCCGGGTTCCAGGCCTGGCGCCAGGAACAGTTCGACCTGGTGATCGCCGACTGCAACATGCCCATCATGAATGGCTACGAGTTGAGCCGTTCCATCCGTGAGTACGAGCAACGCGAACAGTTGGCGCACTGCGTGGTACTGGGGTTTACCGCCAATGCACAACCGGAGGAAAGACAACGCTGCATGGAAGCGGGCATGGACGACTGTCTGTTCAAACCTATCAGCCTCACCGTGCTGGAGCGGCAATTGGCACAGATCATTCCCCAACCCACGAGCCCGCAACTGGACCTGGGATGCCTGGACGCGCTGACCGGAGGGGATTCGCAATTGAGTCGACGCCTGCTCGAAGAACTGCTGACCAGCAGCGTTGATGATCGTCAGGCACTCATTGCGCTGCTGGATCGCAAGGCTTCATCCACCGACATAATCGAACAGGCCCACAAGATCAAGGGGGCCGCACGCATCGTCCAAGCCAATGCCTTGGCCGGGCAGTGCGAAACACTGGAGCAGGCCTGCTCGCGCAACGATGATCGGCGAGTGATCGAAACGGGGGTCAAATCCCTGGAAAAGCTCATGCTGGAGCTGGAACGGGCACTGCAGGTTCAACTGCATGACCTGGACGGCCAATAGGAGGCAGGGGGTTCGCCCTAATGCCAGTCAGTTAAGGGCGAACACTGTACCTGTGGCGAGGGAGCTTGCTCCCGCCGGGCCGCGAAGCGGCCCCAAAGATGGGACTGCTGCGCAGTCCAGCGGGAGCAAGCTCCCTCGCCACAGGTTACTTTTTACCCTTTCTACTTCTTAACTCACTGGCATTAGGGTTTGCCCTGCCCGCCTCGCTCGCTCAGCAATCGGTCAAGCGCAGGAAAATAGCCGCGAGTTGTTCGATACCCGCCTGGTCCTGAGGCGTAAAACGCGCCAGCGACGGGCTGTCGAGGTCAAGCACGCCAATCAATTGGCCGTTCTTGACCAGCGGCACCACCAACTCACTGTTCGAGGCGCTGTCACAGGCAATGTGCCCGGCAAACGCATGCACGTCTTCCACTCGCTGGGTTTGCCGGGACGCTGCGGCGGCACCACACACGCCACGACCAAAAGGGATGCGCACGCAGGCGATCTGGCCCTGGAAGGGGCCAAGAACCAGCTCATCATTGCGATTGAGGTAGAAACCCGCCCAGTTCAGGTCGTCCAACTGATTGAACAGGAACGCGGAGAATTGCGCGCTGTTGGCGATGAAATCCCGCTCATCCGCCAGCAGCGACTCCAGTTGCGCACACAGCAGCGCATAGCCCTCGAGGCCGGTGCCGGCCTGTTGTAAATTGATCATGGTTGACGCTCCAGCAATTTGAGACCCACCCAGTAACGGGCGAACTGATAGGCGCAGCGGCCATTGCGGTTGCCGCGCCCGGTCGCCCAGCGCACGGCGAGAATGTCGAGTTGTTCATCACGCTGCCACTGCAGGCCGGTCTTGCCGGCCAATTCGCCGATCCAGTGCTCCACCACATTCAGGAAGTGCTCCTGGGTAAACGGGTAGAACGACAGCCACAAGCCAAAACGGTCGGACAAGGCAATCTTGTCTTCTACCGCCTCGCTCGGGTGCAGTTCGCCATCCACGCGCTTCCAATTGTCGTTGTCGCTCTGGTTCTCCGGCACCAGGTGACGACGATTGGAGGTGGCATACAGCAACACGTTTTCCGGCGCCTGCTCCAGGGAGCCATCCAGCACGCTCTTGAGCACGCGATAGTCGCCTTCCCCGGCATCGAACGACAGGTCATCGCAGAACAGGATGAAACGCTGCGGCAGCTTGAGCAGTTGCTCGACCACGCGCGGCAGGTCGGCCAGGTGGTCACGCTCGATTTCGATCAAGCGCAGGCCGGCCTTGGCGTGCTGGGCGAGCAAGGCGCGTACCATGGATGATTTCCCAGTGCCACGCGAACCCCACAGCAGCGCATGATTGGCAGGCAAGCCGTCAAGAAACTGTTGGGTGTTACGCGCCAGCTGTTCACGCTGCTTGTCGACGCCAATCAGGTCCGACAGGCGCATGTCCAGGCTGACTTCCAGCGGCAACAGGAAGCCTGTACGGCCTTCGCGCTGCCAGCGGGCGGCCAGGCACTGGTTCCAGTCGATGGCTTGGCGTGGTGCGGGTAACAGGGGCTCCAGGCGCGCCAGCACGGCGTCAGCCCGCTCAAGAAAGGCATTCAATCGAGAATCCACATCTATTCCTCTGGCAAGTTCTTGTAAAAGATGGCGTATTGGCAACCCTGTGGCAGACCGCACAAGGCTGCGTCAAGAAAATCGATTTATGCCGGGCAAGTCAGCGCTGGTGGGATGTTCAGCTATGCTTGCCGGGCGAAGGGAAACGTGAAGTGGTTCAACACTCGATGGATATCAAGTTCGCCCACCGCTTGTCTTATAAACAAGCCAGATTGACTGTGCTGGTCGGTTTCGTCTTGGGAACCTTGCTCAGTTTTATCCAAATCGGCATTGATTATGCCAGTGAAGACGCATCCATCAACCGCGAAATACGCTCGCTGATCGAAATCAGCCATAACCCTGCCTCGCGTATTGCCTACAACATCGATGCCGAACTTGCCCAGGAACTGACCCTGGGCCTGCTGCACTCTCCTGCCATTGCCCACGCACAGCTGGTCGACAACAACGGCATGGTGCTGGCCGACGTCGACCGGCCGCGCAAGGAAAGCCATTATCGGCCTGTCAGCGATTTTCTGTTCGGTGCCAACCGTCAATTCGAAGACCGTCTGTACCTCAGCCATATGCCCAACGAATCCCTGGGAGTGCTGCGCCTTGATGTCGATACCTACGCGTTTGGCAGCCGTTTCCTGCGCCGCGCCGAGGTCACGTTGCTCAATGGTTTTGTGCGCAGCCTGCTGCTGACCGGGATCTTGCTGGGCTTGTTCTACATCATGCTCACCCAGCCGCTGGTGCGCATTATTCGCGCGTTGAGCACGCGCAAACAGGCGCGCTTGGACTGCCCGCCAGGGCATGAGCACGACGAAATCGGCGTGCTGGTCAACGTTGCCAACCAGCAATTCGAAAACATGGAAACCGAGATCCAGCAGCGCCGCCATGCCGAAGATCGTCTCACCGAATACCTGGGCCAACTGGAAGACATCGTTTCTGCCCGCACCCTTGAGCTCAAGACCAGCAACCAACGCTTGAGCCAGATCAATGATGAGCTGGAAGCAGCGCGGATGACCGCCCTGGGCATGGCCCAGGCTAGGGCGGCGTTCCTGGCCAATATGAGCCATGAAATCCGCACCCCGCTCAATGGCCTGCTGGGCATGATTGCCCTGTCGCTGGACAGCCCGCTCAACGCCGAGCAGCGCCAGCAACTGTCCATTGCCCATGACTCCGGCAAGGTACTGGTGGAGTTGCTCAACGATATCCTCGACCTGTCCAAGTTCGACGCGGGCCAACTGGAGCTTGAACGAATCCCGTTCGACCTCGGCTCACTGGTGGAAGACACCGCCAACCTGTTGTCACAGAACGCCGCGCCCAGCGTGGAACTGACCTGCCTGATCGACCCGCTATTTGCTGCCCAAGTCATTGGCGACCCGACGCGGGTACGGCAAATCGTCAGTAACCTGCTGTCCAATGCCTTGAAGTTCACCCGCTTCGGCCGGGTGGATGTGCGCCTGCGCCACCACGGCGACGGAGTGCGCATTGAAGTCTGTGATACCGGTATCGGGATTGCCCAGGATGCACAGGTCAAGATTTTCCAGCCGTTCACCCAGGCCGGCGCTGGTATTACGCGCCAATTCGGCGGCACCGGCTTGGGGCTCGCATTGACCCATAACCTCTGCGAAGCCATGCAGGGCCGCTTGAGCATCAGTTCGGAGGTCGGCTTCGGCAGCCAGTTCTGCGCCGACCTGCCGTTGCCCACCCACCTGCCGGCGGCAGCCCGAATTCCATTGGCGGGGGATGTGATCGTCATCACCCACCACAGCAGTGGCCTGGGGGAGTTGCTCACGACCCTGCTGCCCCATTGGGGGTTGGCGCCGCGTTGCTACTCCATGGAAGACGACCTGAGCGGACAGTCTCCCGACCTGTTGATCACCGACTGCCCGGAGTGCCTGTTCCGCCTGAGGCCGGGCATCAGCGCGCCGATTCTGGTCGTGACCGCCTATGGCAATTTCATGCCCAGCGAAGAAGTCGTCGCCCTGGCACCGCTGCAGCAACAAGCCCGCCCGCTGAGCCGTAACGCGCTGTACCAAATCCTGCAGCGTAATTTGCGCAGCGACACGCAACCGATTCTGGACCCGGTCCAAATCGACGCCGCGCCCCTCAGCCATCGCGCGCGCATCCTGCTGGTGGAGGACAACCCGGTCAACCAACTGGTGGCCAAGGGCATGCTCGGCAAGCTCGGCTGCGAGGTCATCGTGGCCGCCCATGGTGGCGAAGCCCTCAAGTTCCTCGAGGACCAGCGTTTCGATCTGGTCTTGATGGACTGCAACATGCCGGTGATGGACGGCTATGAGGCCAGCCGGCAGATTCGCCAGAGCGGTCGCTGGCCGGACTTGCCGATCGTCGCCTTGACCGCCAACGCCCTGTCCGAAGAGCGTGAGCGTTGCCGTGCAGCGGGGATGAATGATTACCTGGCCAAGCCGTTTCGCCGCGAAGAACTCAAGGCCCTGCTGGACCTGTGGGTGCCTGAGACGACGAGTCTCATTTGAGCAGGGCTTCGATCTCTTGGCTCAGGTCCTGGGGCTTGGTGGTTGGGGCGAAACGCTTGACCTCTTTGCCGTCACGCCCGATGAGGAATTTGGTGAAATTCCACTTGATGTTCTTCGAGCCCAGCAGCCCTGGCGCCGCCTTTTTGAGCTGCACGAACAGCGGGTGGGCATCGCTGCCATTGACGTCGATCTTTTTGAACAAGGGAAAACTGACGCCGAAGTTCAACTCGCAGAACTCGGCGATCGCGCCTTCGTTGCCCGGCTCCTGCCTGCCGAACTGATTGCACGGAAAGCCCAGCACCACCAGGCCCTGGTCCTTGTATTGCTGCCAGAGTTGCTCCAGGCCCTTGTACTGCGGGGTGAAACCACACTTGCTGGCGGTGTTGACCACCAGAATGGCCTTGCCGGCGAAATCGGCCAAGGTCTTTTGCTCACCCTTGATGGTGGTGCAAGGGATGCTCAGCAAGTTGTCGCTCATGGCAGTGCCTTTGATTAAGAGAAGAAGCAGAAAGGTAGCTTGCCATTCAATAGCGTCAACTCAATTGACGGCAATGATGATGTGCAATCAACCCAGGGCCTAACGTGGGGGAGCAAGCCCCACCCACATTTTGACCGCGCGGGTACTCGCCTAGCGCGGCACCAGGTCCAGGCATACCGAATTGATGCAGTAGCGCAGGCCGGTCGGTGGCGGACCGTCCGGGAATACATGCCCCAGGTGCGCGTCGCACTTGGCGCAGGTGACTTCGGTGCGGATCATGCCGTGGCTGACGTCACGGATCTCGACCATCGCGTTATCGGCAATCGGCTCGTAGAAGCTGGGCCAGCCGCAGCCCGAGTCAAACTTGGCCCTGGAATCGAACAACGGTTCATTGCAGCAAATGCAGTGGTACACGCCGTCGGTCTTGGTCTCGTTGTACTTGCCGGAGAACGGCCGCTCGGTGCCTTTGAGCCAACACACGTTGTATTGCTCCGGGTCGAGCATCGCTTTCCATTCTTCAATGGGTTTCTGCAGCT
Organism: Pseudomonas sp. R4-35-07; assembly: GCF_003852235.1. Taxonomy (NCBI): domain Bacteria; kingdom Pseudomonadati; phylum Pseudomonadota; class Gammaproteobacteria; order Pseudomonadales; family Pseudomonadaceae; genus Pseudomonas; species Pseudomonas sp. R4-35-07. The sequence continues at coordinate 1,827,590 of NZ_CP027732.1, read as the reverse complement.
TTTCCATCGGTACACCTCGGCAACTGAAAAACTCTGATCTGTGTCTTTTCCGTGGATCAGGCGGCACGTATGATTGCGCCTCTTCAAAACGCCAGTCTGGCACCCGCGCCATCACCATTCAAACCTATTTATGGGTGCGCGCCGCACGGGATTCACAGTACGGTAGTGCCTGTGCCGTCTGGATCGTTCATTTTCAGGATCACATCACCATGCAGGTCAGCAAATCGAACAAGCTCGCCAACGTCTGCTACGACATTCGCGGCCCGGTGCTCAAGCACGCCAAACGCCTGGAAGAGGAAGGCCATCGCATCCTCAAGCTGAACATCGGCAACCCGGCGCCCTTTGGTTTCGAAGCGCCAGACGAAATCCTCCAGGACGTGATCCGCAACCTGCCCACGGCCCAAGGCTACAGTGACTCCAAGGGCCTGTTCAGCGCGCGCAAGGCGGTGATGCAGTATTACCAGCAAAAACAGGTCGAAGGTGTCGGGATTGAAGACATCTACCTGGGCAATGGCGTGTCCGAGCTGATTGTGATGTCGCTGCAGGCCTTGCTCAACAACGGCGACGAAGTGCTGGTGCCGGCGCCGGATTATCCGTTGTGGACCGCCGCCGTGACCCTGGCCGGTGGCCACCCGATGCACTATCTGTGCGACGAAGGGGCCGACTGGTTCCCGGACCTGGCCGATATCAAGGCCAAGATCACCCCGAACACCAAGGCTCTGGTGATCATCAACCCGAACAACCCCACCGGCGCCGTGTACTCCAGGGAAGTGCTGCTGGGCATGCTCGAACTGGCGCGCCAACACAACCTCGTGGTGTTCTCCGACGAGATCTACGACAAGATCCTCTACGATGACGCCGTCCACGTGTGCACCGGCTCCCTAGCGCCAGACCTGCTGTGCCTGACCTTCAACGGCCTGTCCAAGTCCTACCGGGTGGCGGGGTTCCGCTCCGGCTGGATCGCCATTTCCGGGCCCAAGCACAACGCCCAGAGCTATATCGAGGGCATCGACATGCTGGCCAACATGCGCCTGTGCGCCAACGTGCCGAGCCAGCACGCGATCCAGACCGCCCTCGGCGGCTACCAGAGCATCAACGACCTGGTACTGCCCCAAGGTCGTTTGCTGGAGCAACGTAACCGCACCTGGGAGTTGCTCAACGCGATCCCGGGCGTCAGTTGCGTGAAGCCCATGGGTGCGTTGTACGCGTTCCCGCGGATCGATCCGAAAGTCTGCCCCATCCTCAACGACGAAAAGTTCGTGCTCGACCTGCTGCTGTCGGAAAAGCTGCTGGTGGTGCAAGGCACCGCCTTCAACTGGCCGTGGCCGGATCACTTCCGCGTGGTGACGTTGCCACGCGTGGATGAGCTGGATATGGCGATCGGTCGCATCGGCAACTTCCTGAAGTCCTATCGCCAGTAACGCAAATGATCCCGTACGGCCTGCATTTGGTCGTACGGCGATTATCTGGCAACACTTCTCTGGCACGGGCGGCCTTGAACGGGTGATAGCACCACGCCAGCCGCTCTGCCCCTAGTGTTAACGGGGGTGCGACACGCTTGACGGCTAACCGACAAGGGTAATTGTTGTGGGAAAAACCCTTCAAGGCGCTACATTTTCGCTGTAGGACACAGTTTGAAATAGTCGCTCGGTTGAATCACCCCATGCCGCACCTTATATACCCCGCAGTAAGCGACATATTAAGCATGAGGAGAACTCTACAACCATGATGCGCATCCTGCTGTTCTTGGCCACTAACCTGGCGGTCGTATTGATTGCCAGCGTCACCCTGAGCCTTTTTGGCTTCGACGGGTTCATGGCGGCCAACGGGGTTGATCTGAACCTCAATCAGCTGCTGATTTTCTGTGCGGTCTTCGGTTTTGCCGGTTCGCTGTTCTCGCTGTTCATCTCCAAGTGGATGGCGAAAATGAGCACCAGCACCCAGATCATCACTCAACCACGCACTCGCCATGAACAATGGCTGATGCAAACCGTGGAGCAGTTGTCTCAAGAAGCAGGCATCAAAATGCCCGAGGTGGGGATTTTCCCTGCTTATGAGGCCAACGCCTTCGCCACCGGCTGGAACAAGAACGACGCGCTGGTCGCTGTCAGCCAGGGGCTTCTGGAGCGTTTTTCGCCCGACGAAGTCAAGGCGGTGCTGGCCCACGAGATCGGCCACGTGGCCAATGGCGACATGGTCACCCTGGCGTTGGTCCAGGGCGTGGTGAACACCTTCGTGATGTTCTTTGCGCGAATCATCGGCAACTTCGTCGACAAGGTAATCTTCAAGAACGAAGAAGGCCGCGGTATCGCCTACTTCGTGGCAACCATCTTCGCCGAGCTGGTCCTGGGCTTCCTGGCCAGCGCCATCGTGATGTGGTTCTCGCGTAAACGTGAGTTCCGCGCAGACGAAGCCGGCGCACGCTTGGCGGGTACCAGCGCGATGATCGGCGCACTGCAACGCCTGCGCTCCGAACAAGGCCTGCCGGTGCACATGCCGGACAGCCTGACCGCCTTCGGCATCAACGGTGGCGTCAAGCAGGGCCTGGCTCGCCTGTTCATGAGCCACCCACCGCTGGAAGAGCGGATTGACGCATTGCGTCGTCGCGGCTGATAGCGCAGGGCAACACAAAAAGGGGCGATTGGATCGCCCCTTTTTCGTGGGCGTGATTTACCGCCTGGTCAGCCGATAAACACGCTCATCAAGCCGAGTAACGCCATCCGCCTTGAATTTGCTGCTTTCACTCAAAATGTCCCGCTCTTGCAGCGTGACCACATTCCAGTGCGGGCCCAGCAGCGCCTGCACTTCCTCATCCGGGACAGCGAAGGGCGGGCCAGCCCTTTGCGCCTGGTCGTAGTCGACAGTGATCAACAGCCCCTCACAGACGGGGGTCAGCAGGGTATCGAGATGCTCGGTGTATCGCGAGCGCATTGGCTGCGGCAAGGCGATCAGTGCCGCACGGTCATACAACGCCACGCAATCAGCCACAGCACTTGCGTCAAGGGCGAAGAAGTCACCGCACCACACTTCGATCAGGCCCGCCTGATACACCTTGAACACGCCTCTGTGATCGATCTGCGGTGTAAATCCCTGTTCGCTGAAGAATGCCTCAACGGCTTTATCCGACACCTCCACACCCATCACGCGATGCCCGCGATCCGCCAACCACTTCATGTCCAGGCTCTTGCCACACAAAGGCACGAAAACCCTGGCACCATCGACCAGGGCCAACGTTGACCAATGCCGCTGCAAGTAAGGATTAACGTCGGTCTGATGAAAACCGATCTGATTGGTTGCCCAGCGTTCCTGCCAAATTTTTGCGTCCATGCATCACCCTGAAAAAATCGATCAAAAGACACTAGATCTTATATTAGATCTCGATTAATGATCTGAATGAAGATAGCCCGATATTAATCTTCAGGACTCTTCTTATGTTCCCCAGCCTGTTTATCTCCCATGGCTCCCCGATGCTGGCTCTGCAACCCGGTGCCAGCGGCCCGGCGCTGCAGGCTCTGGCAGCCGCGCTGCCACGGCCCAAGGCGATTGTGGTGGTATCGGCGCATTGGGAAAGCCAAGGACTGCTGGTCAGTGGCAGCGCCGCGCCCGAAACCTGGCACGACTTCGGCGGCTTCCCTCGCGAACTGTTTGCGGTGCAATACCCTGCGCCGGGTGATCCACGGCTGGCGAATGAAATTGCCGAGTTATTGCAGGCTGACGGCCTGACTGCACAGGTCGACAACCGACGGCCCTTCGACCATGGCACCTGGGTGCCCCTGTCGCTGATGTACCCGGCGGCGGATATTCCGGTGGTGCAAGTCTCCCTGCCAAGCCGCATGGGTCCGGCTTTTCAAACCCGGGTTGGACATGCCCTCTGCAGTCTGCGCGATCAAGGTGTGCTACTGATCGGCTCCGGCAGCATCACCCATAATCTCGGTGAGCTGGACTGGCGCGCCGGGCCGGAAACCATCACGCCATGGGCGCAAGCCTTTCGCGACTGGGTAGTCGAAAAACTCGCTGCCGGTGACGAAACAGCCTTGCATGACTATCGCCTCCTGGCGCCCCATGCAGTGCGCAGCCACCCCAGCGACGAGCATTTGTTGCCGCTTTACTTTGCGCGAGGTGCCGGCGGTGATTTCAGCGTGGCGCATCAGGGCTTCACCCTCGGCGCCTTGGGCATGGACATCTATCGCTTTGGCTAACACAGGTGCACTGCCTGAAATCCCAGGCAAAAAAATCCCCGAACCAGTCGGGGATTTTTTATGTGCGATCAATCAGCCCAAGGGCGGATCAATCTTCGCGGTAGCGACGCAGCTTCAGCTGCTTGCCGGCAACGCGTGTATCTTTGAGCTTGGCCAGCAGTTTTTCCAGACCGTCTTCCGGCAGCTCCACCAGGGAGAAGCTGTCACGGACCTGGATGCGACCGATGGCTTCACGTGCCAGGCCACCTTCGTTGAGGATAGCGCCCAGCAGGTTCTTGGCAGCGATACCGTCACGCGCGCCCAGCGCAGTACGGCAACGAGCACGACCTTCAGCCAATGGAACCGGAGCACGACGCTCGCGATCACCACGGTCCGGACGGTCGCCGGTACGCTCTGGACGATCACCGCGTGGCGCGTTGTTCGGTACCAGTGGGCGTTCTTTCTCGATCGCTGCCAGGGTCAGGGCCTGACCGTTGGTGGCTTTGCGCAGCAACGCTGCAGCCAGGGCACGCGGGGTGCAACCGATATCGGCGGTCAGGCGGTCCAGCAGTTCGCCGTGGGTCGATTCAGCGTCAGCCACCAGTGGCGCCAGGCTGTTGGTCAGTTTCTTGATGCGGGCATCGAGAACGGCCTGGGCATCCGGAAGGCGGACTTCGGCCACTTTCTGACCGGTGACACGCTCGATCACTTGCAGCATGCGGCGCTCACGTGGAGTCACCAGCAGCAGTGCACGACCTTCGCGGCCCGCACGGCCGGTACGGCCGATACGGTGAACGTAGGACTCTGGGTCGTAAGGCATGTCAACGTTGAACACGTGGGTGATACGTGGAACGTCGAGGCCACGAGCAGCAACGTCGGTCGCTACAACGATGTCCAGGCGGCCATCCTTGAGGGAGTCGATCACGCGCTCACGCTGGTTCTGGGCGATGTCACCGTTCAGCGCAGCAGCCTTGTAGCCTTTGGCTTCCAGGGCACTGGCCAGGTCCAGGGTCGCTTGCTTGGTGCGCACGAACATGATCAGCGCGTCGAAGTCTTCGACTTCCAGCAGGCTCAATACAGCCGAGGTCTTCTGGTCAGCGTGAACCAACAGGTGAGCCTGTTCGATCGCGGTAACGGTCTGGGTCTTGGTCTGGATCTTCACGTGTTGCGGATCGCGCAGGTGGCGTTCGGCAATGGCACGGATCGACTGCGGCAGGGTGGCCGAGAACAGTACGGTCTGACGGGTTGGTGGCAGTGCCTTGAAGATGACTTCCAGGTCATCCATGAAGCCCAGCTTCAACATTTCGTCGGCTTCGTCGAGAACCAGGTGGTTCACGGTCGACAGGACTTTCTCGTCGCGACGCAGGTGGTCGCACAGACGGCCCGGGGTGGCGACAACGATCTGTGCGCCGTTACGGATGGCTTTCAGTTGTGGGCCCATAGGCGCGCCGCCGTAAACGGCCACAACGGTTACACCTGGCATTTGCTTGGCGTAGGTTTCGAAAGCGGTTGCTACTTGCAGCGCCAACTCACGGGTTGGCGCCAGGATCAGGGCTTGCGGCTCGCGCTTGGCAGGATCGATGCAGTGCAGGATAGGCAGGGCGAACGCGGCGGTTTTACCGGTACCGGTCTGCGCCTGGCCAATCATGTCCTGGCCGGCCATGATGATCGGGATCGATTGCTGCTGAATAGCCGAAGGTTCTTCGTAGCCAGTCGCGATGACGGCGGCGAGAATGTTCGGATTAAGATTAAAAGCGGCGAAGCCGCCGGTTTCCTGGGTCATGGGTCTGCCTCTAAGTGCATCCGCAAAGACCCATGCTCCAAAGCTGCGCATGCCGTGTTGAGACTCAAGAGTCGCCCTGGCTGCTTTGTCGGCGGGGATTTGCGAAAACGAATGAATGAAAAAGATTCGTCAAGGAAGAGTCCGCTGTGCGGACGTGCAGCCGAAGCTGACTTCGGGGAATTGCGCTACCTAAACGCGGCCCGGTTAAAGGCCGGCGCGCACTATACCGGAAATAGCTGAAAAAGGGAGCTTTTTTTATCGCAAAGCACCGATAAACCGTGCTGCGTCACAGCCTTTGCAGATAACTGCGCCAGGGTCTATTTTGCAAAGGCCCGGCCCTGTTGGTCATCACGCTTAAACGGTTCACCTGTCCAGGCCTGCCCCTTGGTCTGAAACCTTAATCCGCGCCCCGAGGGCACCCCAGATGAATCAAGCCAGCACCAGCCGCGTCACCCGTGAACTCCAGGGCCATGTCCTGCTGCTGGGGCTGGACCGAGTGGCAAAGCGCAATGCTTTCGACCTCGACCTGCTTAACGAACTGAGCATGGCCTATGGCGATTTTGATCGAAACGATGACGCGCGGGTTGCCGTGGTGTTTGCCCATGGCGACCACTTCACCGCCGGGCTCGACCTGGCCAATGTCAGCGGCGTCATGGCGGGAGGTTGGCAACCGCCCCTGGGCGGCTGCGACCCCTGGGGCGTGTTCGCCGGTCCCAGGGTCAATAAACCGGTAATCGTGGCCGCCCATGGCTACTGCCTGACCATCGGCATCGAGCTGATGCTGGCGGCGGACATCAATCTTTGCGCGAGCAACACGCGCTTTGCGCAGATGGAAGTGCAGCGTGGGATCTTTCCGTTTGGCGGCGCGACATTACGCTTTCATCAGATCGCTGGCTGGGGCAATGCGATGCGCTGGCTGCTGACCGGCGACGAGTTCGACGCCCATGAAGCCCTGCGCTTGGGCTTAGTGCAGGAAGTGATGGCCAGCGAAGACCTGCTGCCGCGCGCCATCGAGCTGGCCAATCGCATCGCACGCCAGGCGCCGCTTGGGGTGCAGGCAACGTTGATGTCGGCGCGATTGGCGCACAAGGAAGGCGAGACCGTGGCGGCCGCCGCGTTGCCGCCGATGGTGAACAAGTTGCTGAACAGCGAAGACGCCAAGGAGGGCGTGCGGGCGATGATCGAGAAGCGGCCTGGGGTGTTCAAGGGTATTTGAGTGGGCAGTGCCGGCCTCACCGGGAGCAAGCCCCCTCCCACAGTTGAAATGCGTTCCAAATGTGGGAGGGGGCTTGCCCCCGATGGCGTACGAACAGACGCCTAGGTCGCCGGCCGAATCACCTTGATCAACGCCTGCAACGAATACCCCAGTCGCGGCGCCAGCACTTCAGCCCGTAAGGACAGCGCCTCCAGGTCCAGCTCCTGATCCAGCTCCGAAGGCACCAGCAGGATCACGTTGCCCTCCTTCACCGGCAGTTCCCAGTAATGCCGGTGATACAACCCGCGCAACAGCGCCGCACCCAGCGGCTTGCCATCATCGGTGGCCCACTGGTTGATCACCAGCCAACCGCCGGGATTGAGCTTTTTCTGGCAATTCTCCAGGAACGTCCAGGCCAGGTGACCGACGCCAGGCCCCACGTCGGTGTACAGGTCGACGAAGATCAGGTCGGCCGATTCGGCGCTGTCGAGCAACTCCAGGGCATCGCCGATACGGATATACAGGCGTGGATCATCGTCCAGGCCCAGATATTCAATCGCCAGGCGCGGTACGTCGGGGCGCAGCTCGATGGCTTCGACGTCCTCAAGCGCCAGGAACTTGAGACAGGCCTGGGTCAACGTGCCGGCGCCAAGGCCAAGGAACAGCGCGCTCTCCGGCTGTTCATGGCACAACGCACCGACCAACATGGCGCGGGTGTAGTCGTACTCCAGCCAGCTTGGGTCGGCAGTGAACACACAGCTTTGCTCGATGGCATCACCAAATTCGAGAAAACGGTAATCGGCCACTTCCAACACACGGATCATGCCGAAATCATCATGGACTTCGGCCAGCAGGCGCTCGACACGCTCCTCGCTCATCACTACTCCTAACGGGTTGGCTGCGGGGCAAAGTGCGCGATTGTCGGCCAAGCGACGGCAGCAGGTCACGCACTAATTGCTGCTAACATTGACGCCCGAACGTCAACCTACCCAACGAGTGCATGATGAGCCAACCCTGGAGCCCCGACAGCTGGCGTGCCCTGCCGATCCAGCAACAACCCCGGTACCCGGATGCTGCGCACCTGCTGCAAGTGGAGCAGAGCCTGGCCAGTTACCCGCCGCTGGTGTTTGCCGGGGAAGCCCGCGAATTGCGTCGTCAGTTTGCCGAAGTCACCCAGGGTCGCGCCTTCCTGCTGCAAGGCGGCGACTGCGCCGAGAGCTTTGCCGAGTTTTCCGCCGCGAAAATCCGCGACACCTTCAAGGTGCTGCTGCAGATGGCGATCGTCATGACGTTCGCCGCCGGCTGCCCGGTGGTGAAAGTCGGGCGCATGGCCGGCCAGTTCGCCAAGCCGCGCTCGTCCAACGATGAAACCATCGACGGTGTCACCCTGCCCGCCTACCGCGGCGATATCGTCAATGGCATCGGCTTCGACGAAAAGAGCCGCGTCCCGGACCCGGACCGCCTGCTGCAGAGCTACCACCAGTCCACCGCCACCCTCAACCTGCTGCGCGCGTTTGCCCAGGGTGGCTTCGCTGACCTGCACCAGGTACACAAGTGGAACCTGGACTTCATTGCCAACTCCGCGCTGGCCGAAAAGTACAGCCAACTGGCCGACCGCATCGATGAGACCCTGGCCTTCATGCGCGCCTGCGGCATGGACGATTCGCCGCAACTGCGCGAGACCAGCTTCTTCACCGCTCACGAAGCGTTGCTGCTCAACTATGAAGAAGCCTTCGTGCGCCGTGACAGCCTGACCAACGACTACTACGACTGCTCGGCCCATATGCTCTGGATCGGCGACCGTACCCGTCAGCTGGATGGCGCCCACGTCGAATTCCTGCGCGGGGTGAACAACCCGATCGGGGTCAAGGTCGGCCCGAGCATGAACCCGGACGACCTGATCCGCCTGATCGACATCCTTAACCCGGACAACGACCCTGGCCGCTTGAACCTGATTGCACGCATGGGCGCCAATAAGGTCGGCGACCACCTGCCAGACCTGATTCGCGCCGTGCAGCGCGAAGGCAAGCACGTGCTGTGGAGCTGCGACCCGATGCATGGCAACACCATCAAGGCCAGCAGCGGCTACAAAACCCGCGACTTTGCGCAGATCCTCGGCGAAGTGAAGGAGTTCTTCCAGGTACATCAGGCTGAGGGCAGCTATGCCGGCGGCATTCATATCGAAATGACCGGGCAGAACGTCACCGAATGCATCGGCGGCGCACGGCCGATCACCGAGGACGGCTTGTCGGACCGCTATCACACCCACTGCGACCCGCGGATGAATGCTGATCAGTCGCTGGAACTGGCGTTTTTGATTGCCGAAACCTTGAAACAGGTCAAGCGTTAGATTGTTGTCGACTGGACTGACGCCAATCGGGGGCAAGCCCCCTCCCACAGGGAATGCATTTCACATGTGGAAGGGGGCTTGCCCCCGATGGCGCCCTAAAGACCAGCCTCCAGACCGAGCATTGCCACCCGTAACCGCGCGGCGCTCGGCCGCTGGCAATTGAGCACGACCTGTTGCAGCCCCAACCAATCGGCCATCTGCCGCAGGTTCAGCGCCAACGCCGACATCCCCCGCTCATCCAGGCCCGGCTCTTCCTCGTGCAGCGCATGCACCGCCAGGCAACCGTTGGCTCGTTCGGCGCGCAAATCGACGCGCGCAGCGATTCGCTCGTTGTGCAAAAACGGCAGCACGTAGTAGCCGTACACCCGTTTGTGTTGCGGGGTGTAAATTTCCAGCCGGTAACGGAAATCAAACAGGCGCTCGGTGCGGGCACGCTCCCAGACCAACGAATCAAAGGGCGACAGCAAGGCGCTGGCCGGCACGTTGCGTGGCACTTTGGGTGCCGGCAAGCAATACGCCGGCTGCTTCCAGCCTTGCACCTGGCAGTTCAGCAACTGTCCATCCTCGATCAGCTCGGCCAGGCGCTGGCGGCTGTCGACGGGGTCGAGGCGAAAGTAATCGCGCAGGTCTTTTTCAGTGGCCACTCCCAGGGCGGTTGCGCTGTGCAACAACAAACTCCGCTGGGCCTGGGTTTCGCTCAGGTTGACTTGAAGGACTTCGGCGGGGAGCACCCGTTCGGGCAAATCATAGAGGCGTTCAAAGCCACGCCGCCCGGCAACGGTGACCAGACCGGCCGCGAACAGCCATTCCAACGCGTGCTTCTCGTCGCTCCAATCCCACCAGGGCCCGGCACGCACCTCGCGGGTCGACAAACTGCCCGCGCCCAAGGCGCCCTGCTCTTCAACGGCGCGCAGTACGCGCTGGACAGTGCTCTGCTGCTCACGCCCGAATCGCGCCATTTGCGCGTAGATCCCCTGCCCTTGTTTGGCCCGCTCCATGCGCCAGCGCATCATTGGGTACAGCGCCATGGGCAGCAACGAGGCTTCGTGCCCCCAATATTCGAACAGCGAGCGCTGCCGCCCCTGGCTCCAGGCGGCCTGTTCGAGCATCAAGGGAGAATAACGGCCCAACCGGGAAAACAGCGGCAGGTAATGGGAGCGCACCACGGCATTGACCGAATCGATCTGCAGCACACCGAGGCGCTCGATCACACGGTTGAGGTGCGCGGCTTTTATCTGTGCCGGCGGCTGGCGCCCGGAAAACCCCTGGGCTGCCAGCGCCATGCGTCGTGCTTGCTTGAGGGAAAAGGACAGGACGGCGGGCATGGGTAGCTCCTTGAATACGCGCGTCCTACCCTACTGCATTCCCGGTTACTTTCGCAGCGGGTCTTCCCAGAAATGCCGATGGATTTCCTGCTCCACATCGATACGGTTAAGACCGATATCCTTGAGCGCGTCGTCGCTCATGGCCGCCAGCATCTGGCGTTCACGATGCAGCGCCTGCCAACGCGAAATCGTATGAAGAAGCCCAGAAAGCGGCCACTTTGCCATCAATACAACATCTGTTTGACCTTTCATCTTCTCGCCCTCCAGTGGGGATGACGCCAGTGTGTGCCTGGGCTTATGATCAATCCAACGAATGTTTCTTATGAAATACATCTCGGAGATTGATCAATTGTCCACGTACCCCAGCATCGACACCGAAGTGCTGCGCACCTTCGTCGCCATCGCCGATCAGGGCGGTTTTACCCGGGCCGGCGAGCTGGTCAACCGCACCCAGTCGGCGGTGAGCATGCAGATGAAACGCCTGGAAGAGGATGTGCTGCAGCGCAAGCTGTTCGAACGCGACGGCCGTCAGGTGCGGCTGACCCCCGAGGGCCAAGTGTTGCTGGGTTATGCGCGGCGCATCCTGAAATTGCACAGCGAAGTGTTCAACACCCTGCGCGAGCCGCATATGGTGGGCCTGGTGCGCATCGGCACGCCGGACGACTACGTGATGCGCTTCCTGCCGGGCATCCTCAAGCAGTTTTCCAAGGCTTACCCGCTGATCCAGATCGAACTGCACTGCGAGTCGTCAACGGTGCTGGTGCAGCGTCGGGACCTGGCATTGACCGTGATCAGCCGCGAGCCCGGCAATGATCTCGGTGAATTCTTGCGCACTGAGCGTATGGTGTGGGCCGCCTCGCCGTGTTTCTGCGTGGACGAGCATGACGCCATGCCGCTGGCGGTTTCCGGCGACGACTGCGTTTACACGCAGTGGGCGCGGGCGGCACTGGATGCGGCCGGGCGGGATTATCGCCTGGCCTATCACAGCTCCAACGGCGCGGCGATCCTGGCAGTCGTCAGTGCCGGCCTGGCGGCGATGATCAGCATGGAAAGCCTGGTGCCCCAGGACCTGCGCGTACTCGGCAGCGACGAAGGCTTCCCACCCTTGCCGTCGATGCACCTGCGCTTGTTGCGCAATCCGCAGATGACGTCGCCCATCACCGAATGCCTGGCCGACTACATCCTCGAAGGCTTCAGACTTTAAACGTCAGCATCATCGCGCACACCACCAGGAAGCCGCAGAACAGGCCACGCAATACGCGCTCGGGCAGCGCATGAGCGACTTTCACGCCCCAGCTGATACTGAGCAGGCCTCCCACCGCCAACGGCACGCCGATCAGCCAGTCCACCTGGTGGTGCCAGGCGTAGGTGACCAGGGTTACTCCGGTGCTGGGCAGCGCCAACGCAAGGGATAAGCCTTGGGCGACGACTTGGGTGGTGCCGAAAACGCTGGTCAGCACCGGCGTGGCCACCACCGCGCCACCCACACCAAACAATCCGCCCATGGCGCCCGACGCAGCGCCGAGTACGCCCAACCAGGGCCAGGAATAACGCATTTGCGCGGTCGGCGGTGCGTTACGGGTGAACATGCGCAACAGGTTATAGGCCGCCAGCACCACCAAAAACACGATAAACCCAATCCGCATCGCCCCGGCATCCAGGCCTACCGCCCAGATCGATCCCAGCCAGGCAAAGCTGAAGCCCATCACACCCAGCGGCAAGGCGTGGCGCAGCTCGATGCGGTTGCGCTGGTGATAGCGCCACAGGGCCAGCATCACGTTGGGTACTACCATGACCAGCGCAGTGCCTTGGGCGATCTGCTGGTCCAGGCCGAACAGCACCCCCAGCACGGGGATGGCAATCAGCCCGCCTCCAATGCCAAACAAGCCGCCCACTGTGCCAAGGGCCGCGCCCAATACCAGGTACATCGCTAAATCCAACACCGCTCGCTACTCCGTCATCCCAAGCCTTGCATGCTACGCAGTCGGCCCTGGCACGGAAACGCACAGCAACGCACAATGGTTGTGCCAACCTCGCATAAGCATGAGCCGATGAATCCCAATACCCTCACCGACCAACTGGGCCTGTTTCTCGATGTACTCGAAACCGGCAGCTTTTCCGCCGCTGCACGCCGCCATCCGCTGACCCCCTCGGCCGTGGCACGGCGTATCGACAGCCTGGAAAACTCAGTCGGCAGCCGCCTGTTCCAGCGCAGCACCCATGCCGTGGTGCCCACCCCGGCTGGCCTGGCGTTTGCCGAGCGGGCGCGACGGATTGTGAGTGAATTGCAACTGGCGCGCGCCGAAGCAGTGTCGTTGAGCCATGCGCCGGAAGGCCTGATCCGCATGGATGCACCGGCGGCTTTCGGGCGACGGCACCTGGCGCCGGTGATTGCAGATTTCCTGAAGCTGTACCCTGGGCTGGATGTGCACCTGCATTTGATCGACAGCTTTGTTGATATGCAGGGCGCGCATTTGGGCAAGGTCGACCTGGTGCTGCGCGCCGGGCATATTGCCGACACCCGGCTGATCGCCACGCCGCTCGCCAGTATTGTGCGCATCGCCTGCGCCAGTCCGGGCTACCTGAAAAGCCGCGGTACGCCGACGCACCCGCGGGAGCTGAGCGAACATGACGGCCTGGATTGGGACGGTCTGGCGCCGATGTTCGCCTGGCGCTTCGAACTGGACGGGCGCCGTGCCATCTACCGCCCTCGCCGTATCCGCATGAGTGCCAACAACGCCGAAGCCCTGCTCAGCGGCGCCCTGGCGGGGTTGGGTATTGCGCACCTGCCGACATGGCTGGCCAGCGAATACCTGGTGCGCGGTGAACTCTTGCCCCTGTTTTGTGAAAACGGCTTGCCCAGCCCGGAAACCACCGGCATTTACGCGCTACGCCTGGAACAACGACCCAATGCGCGCAGCCGATTGCTGCTGGAATACCTGAAGTCCCGTTTCAGCCCGGTGCCGCCCTGGGATCTGGCCCTGCAAGGCACGATGGCCTGACCGTCCGGCTAGAATTATCTGGTGCATTAAAGATTTGCCCGCTAGATTCCAGTCCATACAGGCTTTTTTCGAGGCACCGCCATGAGCAAGAATCCCACACCCTGCGAATCCTTGATGCTGGATAACCAGCTATGTTTCGCGTTGCATTCCACCTCGCTGCTGATGACCAAGGTCTATAAACCTCTCCTCCAGGCGCTCGGCCTGACCTATCCGCAGTACCTGGCCATGATGGTGCTGTGGGAAGAGGATGGTTTGACCGTCGGTGAAATCAGCAATCGCCTGCTCACCGACCCCGGCTCCCTGACCCCGCTGCTCAAGCGCCTTGAAGCCGAAGGCCTGTTGAGCCGCACCCGCAGCCGCGAAGATGAGCGTGTGGTGGTGGTGGAGTTGACCGACGCCGGGCGGGCGCTGCAGGACCGGGCGATGGGTATTCCCCAGTGCATCCTGGGTGCCAGCGGACTGGAACTGGAGCAGCTACGCAAGCTGCAGGCGGATTTGGTTGCTTTGCGCAGCAACCTGCAGAACGCAATCTAAAGACGCAACTGAACATGTGGGAGGGGGCTTGCTCCCGATAGCGATGAGCCATATACGCATTGAGTGGCTGGCCCACCGTCATCGGGAGCAAGCCCCCTCCCACATTGTTTTCCCATCGCAAAAAAATATTTATAAATTTATCTTGCACACTAAACATTAGCGCTATACATTCACCTCATCAACTATTTAGCGCGCAAATATTTAGCACTAACAAACCAGAGGACGACACCATGCAAACGCTCTATACCGCAGTAGCCACCGCCACCGGCGGCCGTGATGGTCGCGCTATCTCCAGCGACAACATCCTCGACGTCAAACTCTCCACTCCCAAGGAATTGGGCGGCACTGGCGGCCAGGCCACCAACCCTGAACAGCTGTTCGCTGCCGGCTACTCGGCCTGCTTTATCGGCGCGCTGAAATTCGTCGCCAGCCAGACCAAACGCAAAATCCCGGATGACGCTTCGATCACCGCCCATGTCGGCATTGGCCAGATCCCCGGTGGCTTCGGCTTGGACATCGACCTGCACATCAGCCTGCCAGGCCTGGCGCAAGACGATGCGCAAAGCCTGGTCGACGCTGCTCACCAGGTCTGCCCGTACTCCAACGCCACTCGCGGCAACGTTGATGTGCGCCTGCACGTAACCGTTTAACCACGCGCCCTGATCGGAGAAGACCATGAACACCTTTGCTAAAGCACTCACCGGCAGCCTGCTTGCCCTGTCCATCAGCACCGCCTTCGCCGCTAGCGGTGATGTGGAGCACAGCACCCAGGGTTTCCTGGATGCGCTGAACGCCGGCACCGGCAAGCCGATCGAGCAATTGACGCCCCAGCAGGCCCGTGCGGTGCTGACAGGTGCCCAGGCCGGGGTGAAGTTGAGCCTGCCCAGGGCAGACGTGAGCCAGAAGACCATTCAGGTCGATGGCCAGCCGCTGGACCTGACCATCGTGCGTCCAGCCGGGGCCAAGGGCGCTTTGCCGGTGTTCATGTTCTTCCACGGCGGTGGCTGGGTGCTGGGGGATTACCCCACCCATGAACGCCTGGTGCGGGACCTGGTGGTGGGTTCGGGGGCAGTGGCGGTGTTCGTCAACTACACGCCGTCACCGGAAGCGCATTACCCCGTGGCGATCAACCAAGCGTATGGCGCAACAAAATGGGTGGCCGAGCACGGAAAAGAGATCAACGTCGATGGCAAGCGCCTGGCGGTCGCGGGCAACAGTGTCGGCGGCAACATGGCAGCGGTGGTCAGCCTGATGGCCAAGGACAAGGGTACGCCGGCGATCAAGTTCCAACTGCTGCTGTGGCCGGTGACCGATGCCAACTTCGACACGGGTTCCTACAACCAGTACGCCGAAGGGCACTTCCTCACCCGGAACATGATGAAATGGTTCTGGGACAATTACACCACCGACGCCAACCAGCGGGCTGAGATCTACGCCTCGCCACTGCGAGCCACCCCTGATCAACTCAAGGGGTTGCCACCTGCGATGGTGCAAACCGCTGGCGCCGATGTACTGCGTGACGAGGGTGAAGCCTACGCCCGCAAGCTCGATCAGGCCGGCGTGCCGGTGACTGCCGTACGCTACAACGGCATGATCCACGACTACGGTTTGCTGAACGTGGTCAGCCAGGTACCGGCGGTGCGCTCGGCATTGCTGCAAGCGTCGGACGAACTCAAGCAGCACCTGAAGTAAACCCCGCAGGCACAAAAAAGCCCGACGCATGGTCGGGCTTTTCCATTCGTAAGGCAGGGCCAGAATTACTTCTTGGCGCGACCTTTGTACGAACCACCTTCGCGGGTGTCGATCTCGATCAGGTCGTCGATTTCGATGAAATCGGCTACTTGCAGCTCGGTACCGTTGCTCAGTTTGGCAGGCTTCATCACCTTGCCGGAAGTGTCACCGCGAGCGGAGCCTTCGGTGTAGGCCACTTTACGCACGATAGTGGTCGGCAGTTCTACGGAAACCAGGCGCTCTTCGAAGAAAATCGCTTCGCAGACGTCTTCCATGCCTTCTTCGATGAACGGCAGAACGGCTTCGATATCTTCAGCGTTCAGCTCGTACATGGTGTAGTCGGTGGTATCCATGAACGTGTAGGTGTCGCCGCTGATGAAGGACAGGGTCGCTTCCTTGCGGTCGAGGATCACGTCGTCCAGTTTGTCATCGGCGCTGTAGACGATCTCGGTCTTGTAACCGGTCAGCAGGTTCTTCAGCTTGGTCTTCATGATGGCGCTGTTACGACCAGACTTGGTGAACTCAGCTTTCTGAACCAGCCAAGGGTCGTTTTCGAGACGGATCACTGTACCGGGTTTCAGTTCTTTACCAGTTTTCATTGCATATATCCGAAATTTGGATGGGATTTACAAAAATCAAGGTGGCGTATCATATCCAACTTTCATAAAACTGTACCAGCGCCGTCGCAAGATCGGCCTGCAAGCCCTGTTCCAGACACCAGTCTTGCGCATGCTGGCTGAGTTCCGGCCAGTGCTCCAGCAGCATTTTCCAGGGTTGGGCCATATCGCCCTCGGTATTCCAGGCTTGCCAGAGTGCAACCAGCGCCGCCTTGGCCGCCGGCGACAAGGCGGCGGTGTATAGCTCGAGGAACGCATCGAGCTTGTCGAGATGGATGTCTTCGTCCTGACGATAGATGTGCCACAGCAACGGGCGCCCGGCCCACTGGGCGCGCACGAACGAATCTTCGCCACGCACGGCATTGATGTCACAGCACCACAGCAATAGGTCGTACTGGGCCTGGCGCACGAACGGCAGCACTTGCACGGTCAAGGCCCCGCGCTGGTGAACAGCCCCTGCCGTCAACCCCTCCTCGCCCAGCCAGCGCTGCACGTCACCCAGGATGCGCCCTTCCGGCACCAACAGATGAGTGGCACGCCCGTCTGTCGACAACACGTCCAGCCAACTGCCGAGCCCGGCGTTTTCGTAGGCGAACAGTGAGATCAGGCGCGCATCGGCAAGCGGAAATACGCCCAGGCTTTGCAGGAATTGTCGCTGCGCATCGGCATCTTGCTGAAAAACCTGACGCTGTTGCAGCAACCCCGCCTCACGCAACAGCCCGCCGGTGCCTGGACGAAAGCCCGGAAAAAAGAAGTACTTCTGCACACCCTTGAACTTCACCGACGGCAGGCGGTGACAGCCCACCACCCAGTCCTCGGCGCTGAGGTAATCCAGGTTCATCCACAACGGCGTGCGTTCACGCGCGGCCATGGCTTCCATGTAGTCAGGCGGCAGCTGGCAAGCGAACGCGGCAATCACCACATCGGCCGCAGGCGTTGTCGACCAGTCAAACGGCCAGTGGCGCACATCGACACCCGCTTGCCATTGCTGCGCCAGGTTTACATCGATCTGTGGGCACATGCGCTCGAAGGCGCGCAGGTCATCGACCCACAGGCGCACATCGCAGGCGTGCTCCGCGACCAATTGCCGGGCCAGGCGCCAGGTCACGCCGATGTCGCCGTAGTTATCGACGACGCTGCAAAAAATATCCCAGCGGGCTTTCATTCCGGGCTCCACGACTCAAAGGCTCGATTGTCCGCATAAATGCGCCGATGCAGAAGGCTTGATCGCGATTATTCTGCGCAGTGGCTGTGCGACAATCGCTGCCACGCCGTCAATGCCTGCCAGGAGGCCACCATGTCTGACCGTCCGCTGTCGCTGTTCAAGCTGTCTATCGCCATTGCCGCAGGCGTGTGGCTGGGGTTTATCGCCATCGCACTGACCAGCTGGCTGGCATCGCGCTACCTGTTCCCGCAGAGCCTGGCACCCGTGGCCCAGGCGGTGCAGCAACTGGGTAAGCCGACCGTGGTCGCGCCGGAGCCGCCGAACCGTATGTTCGAGCAGTACCAGCAGAACCTGCAAAAGCAGGAGCAGCAACAAGCCCTGGACCAGGCCCGAAGCAATGCGCGCAACCTGGCCAACCCCAAATGCCAGTTCTGGCTGCAACAGGATCAGAACGCTCCAAATGAAAAATCCAAAGCCAATGTCCTGCAATTCTGCGATTAGAGATCATGAATAAACACGCCGTCCTCCAGCTGATCCTGGAAAAACTCTCCGCCGACCTCGACATCGCCCAGCGCGCCGCGCAGACCGCCTACGAGACGGCGACACACGAGGAGAACATCGCAGAAAACAAGTACGACACCTTGGGGCTGGAGGCTTCGTATCTGGCGGCCGGCCAGGCCAAGCGGGTCGAAGAGATCAAGCAGTCACTGGCGCTGTGCCAGAACCTGCAGGTGCGTGCGTACGATGACCAACGCGGGATCGAAGTGGGTACGCTGCTGGGCCTGGAAGACGAGCACGGTCGCCAGCAATGGCTGTTCCTGGCGCCGGATGCTGCGGGGTTGAAGGTTGAAGTGGTCGGGCAGCCGGTAACCGTCATCACCCCGCGCTCGCCCTTGGGCAAAAGCCTGCTGGGCAAGCGTGTCGAGGATGAGGTAGAGATTCTGGTGGCGGCCGCCCGGCAACATTTCACGGTTACCGAGGCCAAATAACGCGCGGTGGCGAGGGCGCTGGCTCCCTCGCCACAGGGATCAGTGAACCGGCAGTTCAACGCCGTCGAACAGCTCTTCGAGTTCCTGCTTGTTGTGGCACTGGATCGCCTTGGCCATCACTTCGCGGGTCAGGTGCGGGGCGAATTTCTCGATGAAATCGCACATGAAACCGCGCAGGAAGGTGCCACGGCGGAAGCCGATCTTGGTCACGCTGGACTCGAACAGCTCGCTGGCGTCGAGCACCACCAGGTCTTTATCGAGCTGGGTGTCGACCGCCATCTTGGCGACGATGCCCACGCCCAGGCCCAGGCGCACGTAAGTCTTGATTACGTCGGCGTCGGCTGCGGTGAACACCACTTTCGGCGTAAGGCCACGGTGGCTGAAGGCTTCGTCTAGCTTCGAACGGCCGGTGAAACCAAACACGTAGGTGACGATGGGGAATTCCGCCAGGGCTTCCAGGGTCAACTTCGGCAACTTGGCCAGTGGGTGCCCCTGGGGCACGACCACGCAACGGTTCCAGCGGTAGCACGGCATCATCACCAAATCACCGAACAGCTCCAGGGCTTCGGTGGCGATCGCGAAATCGACGGTGCCATCAGCGGCCATCTCGGCGATCTGCATCGGCGAGCCCTGGTGCATGTGCAACGCCACGTCCGGGTATTGCTTGATGAAATCACGGATCACCGGCGGCAAGGCGTAGCGTGCCTGGGTGTGGGTGGTGGCAATCGACAGGGTGCCCTTCTTCTCGTTGGAGAATTCCTGGGCGATCTGCTTGATGCTTTCGACTTTGCGCAGAATCTCACCGGCGGTGGTGATGATGCGCTCGCCGGCCGGGGTGACGCGGGTCAGATGCTTGCCGCTGCGCGCGAACACTTCGACGCCCAGCTCGTCTTCGAGCAGGCGGATCTGCTTGCTGATACCGGGTTGCGACGTGTAAAGGCTTTGAGCGGTAGCGGAAACGTTGAGGTCGTGGTGCGCCACTTCCCAGATGTAGCGCAGTTGTTGAAGCTTCATATGAATCCCTCAAAGCAGATAGACGCCACGGGTATCAGCGACGGTATATAACTATATTAAAGGTAAGATATATAAATCTAGAACTTTTTATCGTTTTTTACCGATCCATATCATCGCTGCGTCGACGTTGCAGCGACGGCACCAGGTAAACCGGCACGCTCGCCAGCTGCAGCAACCGTGCGGCGGTACGCCCGAGCGGTGTCGCCGCCGCGCTGGCTTGGCTATGACTCCCTACGATCAACAGGTCCACGGAAAGTTTATGCAGTTGGTCGAGAATCACCTCGCAAGGGTCGCCCTGGATCACCCGCACCGAACGAATAAACTTCAAGTCCTGCTCCCCGTCCCCCAACTCCTCGCGAAAGCTGTCGAGCACCCGCTGCTCGATCGTTGCCATGACCGTGCTCAGCCCCTGGCTCTGCCATTCGCTGAGCGCCTTTTCATCAAGGTAGCTCTGCAACACCGACTCTGCGAACAGCCCGATGGGCTCCACCACATGAATCACATACAAATCTGCCTTGAACGTTCGCGCCAACGCCAGGGCATGTTGCATGACGTACGGCGCATACAGGCCAAGATCCGTGGCGTACAGTATCGAACGAATCATAGAACCCCCTGGACTGCCAGGATGGCGGAGATTAAATCAGCTTAGCAGCGCCCAGGGGGTACGACTCAGCGCTCGCCCTGGATTTTCAACTCATTACTGATGCCGTGCGGCACATGCCCGGTGGCCACGACCTGCCTGGCTTTTTCGCAATGGCCGGCCTGGTCATCGAAGAACACATCGGCGGCGAATGCTTCCAGGAACGCGGATTTATCCAGGCCACCCAGGAACAGCGATTCATCCAGGCGGATATCCCATTCGCGCAACGTACGAATGACCCGCTCGTGGGACGGCGCCGAGCGCGCGGTGACCAGTGCGGTTCGAATCGGGCAGGCCTCATCAGCAAACTCACGCTGCAACAGGTTGAGTGCCGCCAGGAACCCCTTGAACGGGCCACCGTGCAAGGGCTGGCGCGCCGACTCGCGCTCGCTGGCCTGGAATGCTTCCAACCCGCCAGCCTGGTAGACGCGCTCGGACTCGTCGGAAAACAGCACCGCATCACCATCGAAGGCGATGCGCAATTCCTCGCTCGACGCCCGACGCGCACCACCGGACAAAATAGTCGCCGCCGCAAAACCGGCGTCGAGGGCACTGCGCACATCCTCGGCATGGGTCGATAGAAACAGATGACAACCAAAGGCGGCCAGATACGGATAGGGACTACGCCCTCCGACGAAAGCGGCGCGGGAAATATCCAGGCCGTAATGCTGGATCGAGTTGAACACTCGCAAGCCGGTATCGGCGCTGTTGCGTGACACCAAGACCACCTCGACACGGGCACGCCCGAGGCTGGCGTTGAGGCTCAGCAGTTTCTTGACCAGCGGAAAGGCATCGCCGGGTTCGAGGATTTCCTCCTCGTGCTCGATCTGGTATTTGCGATAGGGCTCAACCCCTTCGGCGAGGTACACCGTGTGGCTCTCGCTCAAATCGAACAAGGCCCGCGATGAAATCGCCAGCACCAGTTTGTCGCTCAATCCTGTCGCCATGTGCTTGCCCCCGAATCAGCGAGTGTGCCGATCAATAAAACTCAAGGCCTGGTAAAGCGCCTGCATGCGCGGTAATTCGCAGCCGGCTGCTTTGGCGGCAGCCAGCGGTCGGGCGTAGATGGCCTCCAGTTCCAACGGGCGCTTGTGCGCGTGATCGTGGTACATGCTGGGCAGGTAGTCATCCATGGTTTCGGTCATGGCGAACATCTGCTCGGCATAACTTGCCGCAATGTCATGGCCGCAAGCGCCAGCGCCCTGAACCACTTCGGCCATCAGCGCTTGAATCAGCGCGCGGCTGGACTCATCCGCCATCAGCGCGCGGGTCCCCGTGCCCAGCAAGACGGAGAGGCCGTTGAACGGCACGTTCCACACCAACTTATGCCAGCGCGCCTGATGCACGCTGGCCATGGCCTGGGATTCGATGCCCGCTTGATGAAACAGAGCGGCCCCTTCTTCGACAATCGCTTGCTGGCGCGCTTGATCG
This sequence comes from Pseudomonas sp. R4-35-07, assembly GCF_003852235.1. Classification (NCBI taxonomy): domain Bacteria; kingdom Pseudomonadati; phylum Pseudomonadota; class Gammaproteobacteria; order Pseudomonadales; family Pseudomonadaceae; genus Pseudomonas; species Pseudomonas sp. R4-35-07. The sequence continues at coordinate 1,805,636 of NZ_CP027732.1, read as the reverse complement.
TTGGCCGCCATGCCACTGTGATAGCCAAGATTGACCCGCCCCAGCGCTTGATGCTCGACGACGCCCGGCGCGGCGCGATGCACGCCGATGTAGCACAGGCCACCCAGCAAATGCAGCGACGATGGCAGGTGCTCGCGCAGGCTGTCTTCCACATCCAGTCCGTTTTGCAGCAGCACCACCTTGGCGTCCGGCGCCGCGACCTGGGCAATGGTCGGGGCCAGCTCGGGGTTGCCGGTGGATTTGGTCCCCACCAACAGCCAATCACACGGCGGCATGTCGGCAGGGCTGGCATACGCTTGCACCGGCTGCAAGTGCAGGTTGCCATGCACGCTACTGTTGACGCGCAGGCCGTGCTCGCGGACCGCCGCGTATTCGCTGCGCAGCAGGAAATGCACATCGAACCCGGCACGCGCCAGCATCAGGCCGTAGAAACCGCCAATGGCACCGGTGCCAATGATGCCAATGCGTGGCGAAGGGTGTGCAAGTGCGGTCATGGCAAATCCTCTGGTGTGCGGGTGAGCGCCTGGTTTATCGCGTCGACAAGGTCGGGCGGTGTAAGACGCGTCTGTAATTGCCCAAGAAATTGACCCTCGCACACGAGGAACAACGCGGGCAAATGAAAGATCTGGTAACGTTCGACCGCGCCGCCGTTGTGCCCGGCATCCACCCAGCACAGCCGGTCCACCGGCAAGCGCCAGCGCGGCAACTGCTGGCGCGCCCAGCGGCAACTGGAACAACCGACACTGGTAAACACGACCAGCGAACACCCTGGCAACCCCAGCAATTGCTGGTCGATATCCAGGTCGGTCAATTCCAGTTGCTTCACTATACTGCTGCCACTGCCGTCCATTGGACGGTGTTCGGAGTCCGTGTACATGGGTCGTTTTCTACCTCACCCTGATGATGTCGCTGTCGAGTTGATCCAACGTCCCTCTCCTGCCCTGCCCTCCCAACGCCTGCGCACTATCGGCCGTGGTGGCATTGCCTGCAACTGGCCGCGTGCCTGGCGCCCTGGCACCGCGGTCGACCTGCATATCCCCTCCCTGGGCGCCAGCGCCCGCTATCCAGGCTATGTCGCGTGGTGCCGCAGGGTGGAGGCCGGCTATCGCATCGGCATCTGTTTTGCCGACGAACATGCACTGTTCGGCGCACGAATGGGTGAGCAAGTGTGCCAGATCGAACGCTACTGCCGCCTGCACGACGCCGCCGAGCCCACGCCCGAGCAACTCGAAGCCTTGGCTCGCGACTGGGTATCGCGCCACGCCAATGAGTTCTCCCATGAGACGGTTGTGCAGCCAGTGCTGGATTAAAGCGGGCTTTGCCCATTGTCGCGGGCCCGTGTTACGCGCTAAGGTTCCTCCCCCCTGCATCCAAATCATGCTGTGCTCCGCCGCACGGGGATGGCTGGCGGCCGGCACCCGTGACCCTGACGAGTAACACGATGGCTGATTTACCGATCAATGACCTTAACGTTGAATCCAACGAGACCCTGATCACGCCCGATCAGCTCAAACGCGAAATCCCCCTGAGCGACGCTGCCCTGCAGACCGTCACCAAGGGCCGCGAAGTCATCCGTGACATTCTCGACGGCACCGACCACCGCCTCTTCGTCGTGATCGGGCCTTGCTCGATCCACGATCTCAAGGCGGCCCACGAATACGCCGAACGCCTCAAGGTGCTGGCGGCGGAAGTGTCCGACACCTTGTACCTGGTGATGCGCGTGTATTTCGAGAAGCCGCGCACGACGGTCGGCTGGAAAGGCTTGATCAACGACCCGTACCTGGACGACTCGTTCAAGATCCAGGACGGCTTGCACATCGGTCGTCAACTGCTGCTGGACCTGGCGGAAATGGGCCTGCCCACCGCTACCGAAGCGCTGGACCCGATTTCCCCGCAGTACCTGCAGGACCTGATCAGCTGGTCGGCCATCGGCGCCCGCACCACCGAGTCCCAGACACACCGCGAAATGGCGTCCGGCCTGTCCTCGGCCGTGGGCTTCAAGAATGGCACCGACGGCGGCCTGACGGTGGCGATCAACGCGCTGCAATCGGTTTCCAGCCCTCACCGCTTCCTGGGCATCAACCAGGAAGGCGGCGTGTCCATCGTCACGACCAAGGGCAATGCCTACGGTCACGTGGTACTGCGCGGCGGCAACGGCAAGCCCAACTATGACTCGGTCAGCGTCGCACTGTGCGAACAGGCGCTGAACAAGGCCGGGATCAAGCCCAACATCATGGTTGATTGCAGCCACGCCAACTCCAACAAGGACCCGGCCCTGCAGCCGCTGGTGATGGAAAACGTCGCCAACCAGATCCTCGAAGGCAACCAGTCGATCATCGGCTTGATGGTCGAGAGCCACCTGAACTGGGGTTGCCAGGCCATTCCAAAAGACCTGGCCGACTTGCAGTACGGCGTGTCGATCACCGATGCGTGCATCGACTGGGCCGCTACCGAGAACACCCTGCGCAGCATGCACGCCAAGCTCAAGGACGTATTGCCCAATCGCAAACGCACCTGAAGCTGAATCAGGCACACACAAAAACGCCGGGCTAAACCCGGCGTTTTTTTATGGCTGCTCGTTCAGAGCTTTGCGGCGTGGCGCTGGTGGCGCTCCATGTAGCGTTCCACATAAGAGCAGGACGGGATGACCGTGTAGCCTGACTCTTCGGCGAATTTCAACGCTTCTTCAGTCAACGCGGCCGCAATGCCACGCCCACGCAACGCGTTGGGCACGAACGTACGATAGATATCCAGGGTCTGTTTCCCGAGGTCCATGTAGGTCAGATAGGCACGATGACCGTCCACATTGGTCTCGAACTGATGACCAGCCTGGTCATGGTGGATGGACAACGCCTCGCTCATCACTACTCCTCGCGGGTCTTGAATATTGACCCTACCTTACCGATGTTTTTCCGGCGAAGGAACATCTACGCCACCCCGTGCCGGTTTCGACAACGAGAAAACCCTGAGCGCTCACACCTGCACGTAGGGAATAGTAGGCACCAATCCAGCAATTGCTCAAGGCACACTCGTCATCCCCTGCCACAGGTGGAATATTAGAAAGGGCCTCGATCACCCGGTGACCGAACGCCTGAACATTGCCGGCAGTTGAAGCGTGAGACGAACTGGCGCCGTTAAAGTCACCTCTAGATGAGCAAAAGATGCCCGGTGCGAGACAACCCGCCGCAACGGAAGTGCCGGCTTGGATATATAAAATTTCATCTATATACACCGCTGGACGCATGCGGGCCGGCCCTTTCAGCCTGGATCCAATCTTCGGCAGAATGGAAAAATCTGGCGGGTTTTTATACAAACCTTCAAAAGATTAGCCAAAATAGATTCGGTGCAAGAATTTTTTTTGCTTCTTGCGCTACGTCAGTTTACTTACTACAAGTAATGGGTAGTATGTACGCCGGCTATTAGCTCACTCTGAGACAGTAGCCATCTAATAGAAAGTCCTTGAAGGGGAACACGATGAACAACGTTCTGAAATTCTCTGCTCTGGCTCTGGCCGCAGTTCTGGCTACCGGTTGCAGCAGCGTCTCCAAAGAAACCGAAGCTCGTCTGACTGCAACGGAAGACGCAGCAGCTCGCTCCCAGGCTCGTGCAGACGAAGCCTACCGTAAAGCTGATGAAGCGCTGGCTGCTGCTCAAAAAGCACAACAGACTGCTGACGAAGCTAACGAGCGCGCTCTGCGCATGCTTGAAAAAGCAAGCCGCAAGTAATAATCCCTCGGGGTTGTTATCAAGCCGATCCATTTATGGGTCGGCTTTTTTTTACCTGAAATCCGCTGCGCTTGACGGCAGGCGCGGGCTTGAGCGAGCGCCGGCTTCAGGGTTTTATTGAAAGTCCACCGGCGCGCTGGACGCTACAGGCGCGACGCCAGGCACACCGATTTCAGTCGGCAAACCATCCTCCGCCGCCACCACATCACGCACCTGATCCCAATTCACCCGCAGGCTATTGGCCAGGTCTTCACGCTTGAGCAAGGCATTGATCACCGCCGTGTGCTTGTCGACCACCGACGGCGTGCCATCATCGTTCAACGGTGTATGAGCTTCCAGGTAGACCTTGCCGCCAGCGCTGCCGAACTTGTAGGCGTCGTTGATGATGCGTACCGAGGTGCCGACCGGCACCATGCTGGCCATTTCCAACACGTTGTTGTTGAACATACGGAAGCAACCGTGGCTGGTACGCGTGCCGATACCAAATTTCATGTTGGAGCCGTGAATCAGGTAACCCGGCGTGCCCAGGGTGAACTTGAACGGGCCCAGCGGGTTGTCGGGGCCGGCAGGCACCACGTTGGGCAGCGGGTCACCGTTGGCGGCGTGTTCGGCCTTGATCGAGGCAGGCGGTGTCCAGGTGGGGTTTGGCGTCTTCGCGATGATGCTGGTATGGGCAATGGGCGATCCCCAGCCTTCACGACCAATCCCCAACGGAAAGGTGTAGACCACGTTCTGGCCCTTGGGGTAGTAATACAGCCGATATTCCGCAAGGTTGATCACAATGCCTTCACGCGGGCCCGGCGGCAGAATGAAACGCGTCGGCAGCACGATGTCCGTCCCCGCACCTGGCAGCCAGGCATCGACGCCCGGGTTGGCCGCGACCATTTCCGAATAACCCAGGTCATACGTGGTGCCCAGGTCGGCAAACGTATCTTCGTATTTGGCCTTGATCACCTGGACCTGACCGACTATGTCCTCACCAGGGTGCGGCAACGGCAACTGCAAGGCTTGCGCCGAGCCGGCCGCACAAAGCGCAGCAAGAGACAGGCAGCAGGTAACGACGGAGAGGCGCGACAACATCCGGAAAATCCTTCGCAGACGACGGTAGGAAAAAACTGATTGTATACGTGAAGCGAGCGCCTGGCATCAAGCCGGCCGCGCTAGAGTTCGAAGCGCAGCTCTGGCCAGATCGGCGGTGTACCGCGCTTTTGCGACTCGAGAATCGCCCTGCACAACGGGCACAGCCGCTGGTCCTGAAAGATCGAACGATCCACCGAGGACCAGAGCGGTTGCGCCGGCAATAAGGTGCCGCAAAGCGTGCGGTCAATCGAGCCGCCCAACTCCAGTTGACGCGCCACCAGATGCACCCGGACTTCCTGGCAGGCGAACAGATCCAGCTGTTCGTCCGGCTCGATCAGTTGGTAATTAAACAGGGACCAGGCAGGACGCGACATCAGGGGCTCCAAATCGGGGGGGCGCCACCTTAGCCGAAAGCCTGCCGGTAGAAAAGCGTCATAACAGCGGTTTTAGCGTTGGCCAGACATTTTCCAGCAACTTGCTCTGGGCGGGGACTGCCGGGTGCAGGCCGTCCGCTTGCATCAGGTCGGGATGTCCACCCACCCCCTCCAGGAAAAACGGCACCAGCGGTACCTTTTTTTCCTCTGCTACCTCGCCGAATACCTTGGCGAACGCTTCGACGTAACGCTTGCCATAGTTGGGAGGAATCTGCATGCCCAGCAGCAGCACCTTGGCACCGCTGTCCTGAGACGCCTGAATCATCGAAGCAAGATTTTGTTTCAATTGCGCCGGCGGCTGACCACGCAGCCCATCGTTGCCGCCCAACTCGATCACCACCACATCCGGTTTATGCGCTGCAAGCGCCGCAGGCAACCGCGCGAGGCCTCCGGCACTGGTGTCGCCACTGATCGAAGCATTCACCACTTTATCGTCGAAACCCTCCTGCTTGAGCCGTTGCTCCAGCAGGGCAACCCACCCTTTGCGGGTATCCAGGCCGAAACCGGCACTGATACTATCGCCAACGATCAGGACTGTACCCGCCGCTGCGTTCTGGGCCATGCACATCAAGGCCAGGCCAGCACTCAAAAACCACATTCGCATCGGATTCTCCATGGGCGCAAGCATTCTCACCGCGCGAAACCTCAGCAAAGTGGTTCCCAGCGCGGAAGGTGAACTGACTATCCTGCACGAACTGAGCCTGGAACTGAACAAGGGCGATAGCCTGGCTATCGTCGGCAGCTCCGGTTCCGGCAAATCCACCCTGCTCGGCCTGCTGGCCGGCCTTGACCTGCCCAGCAGCGGTGAAGTCACCCTGGCGGGTCAAGCGTTGAGCAGCCTCGACGAAGACCAGCGCGCGCGCATCCGTGCCGAACACGTGGGCTTCGTGTTCCAGTCCTTTCAGTTGCTCGACAGCCTCAATGCGCTGGAAAACGTCATGCTGCCACTGGAGCTCGACGGCCGCAAAGATGCCCGCGAGCGCGCCACGCACTTACTGGAGCGCGTCGGCCTTGGCAAGCGCCTGACCCATTCGCCGCGCCAGCTGTCCGGCGGCGAGCAGCAACGTGTGGCGATTGCCCGCGCGTTTGCCGCCGAGCCGGACGTACTATTTGCCGACGAGCCCACCGGCAACCTCGACAGCCACACCGGCGAGCGCATCAGCGACCTGCTGTTCGAACTCAATAAAGAGAGCGGCACGACCTTGGTACTGGTCACCCACGACGAGCGCCTGGCCCATCGTTGCCGACGCCTGATCCGCCTTGAAGCCGGCCTGATGGTCGCGCCCCTGGAGCCTTGATGGCACGCCTGCCGTTGTTACGTCTGTTCAGCCTTGCCATGCGCCAATTACTGCGCGATGCCCGCGCCGGTGAACTGCGTGTATTGTTCTTCGCCCTGCTGGTGGCCGTGTCCGCCAGCACCGCTATCGGGTATTTCGGCGCGCGCCTCAACGGCGCCATGCTGTTGCGCGCCACCGAGTTCCTGGGCGCGGACCTGATACTCGAAGGCAGCTCGCCGGCCCGTCCCGAGCAAGTCAGGTCCGGCACCGAGCTGGGCCTGGATCATGCGCGCATCGTCGAATTTTCCAGCGTTATCGCTGCGGACAACGGCATCCAGCTCTCCAGTATCAAGGCGGTCAACGAGCAGTATCCGCTGCGTGGCGAACTCAAAAGCACGGCTGAGCCCTTTGGCGCCGAAAGCCCAGGCGGCGGCCCCAAACCCGGTGAAGCCTGGGTGGAAGCGCGGCTGCTGACAGCGCTGGACCTGAAGGTCGGCGACAGCATCGACGTGGGCATGAAGACCCTGCGCCTGGCACGCATACTGACGTACGAGCCCGACCGCGCCGGCAATTTCTACAGCCTCACGCCCAGGGTAATGATCAACCTGGCGGACCTGGACGCCACCGGCATAGTCCAGCCTGGCAGCCGCGTGAGCTATCGCGAACTGTGGCGCGCACCACCGGGCAGCACGGCGCTGCAAACCTATCGCGACCTGGTCAAGCCGGGCCTCGCGGCCAACCAGCGCCTGCAGGACTCGCGCGATGGTAACCAGCAGATCGGCGGTGCCCTGGGCAAGGCCGAGCGTTACCTGAATATGGCCAGCCTGGTGGCGGTGTTGCTGGCCGGCGTGGCCGTGGCGCTGTCGGCCAACCGCTTTGCCAGCCGCCGCTTCGACGCCAGCGCCCTGCTGCGCTGCCTGGGGTTGTCACGACGCGAAACCATGCTGCTGTTCAGCCTGCAACTGAGCGTACTGGGCCTGTTGGCGAGCCTGGCCGGCGCCTTGCTCGGTTGGCTCGCGCAATTTGGTCTGTTCTACTTCCTGCACGACCTGTTGCCCGCAGACGTGCCACCCGGCGGGATGCTACCGGCCGTTGCAGGGATCGGCACCGGGCTGGTCGCCCTCGCTGGCTTCGCCCTCCCGCCCCTGGCCGCACTGGGCCGGGTGCCGCCGCTGCGGGTACTGCGTCGTGACCTGCTGCCTATCCCCTCGAGCACCTGGATGGTTTATGGGGCGGCGCTCTTCGCCCTGGGCCTGATCATGTGGCGCCTGAGCCTCGACCTGGTGTTGACCTTCGCGTTATTGGGCGGCGGCGTGGTAGCCGCACTGATCCTCGGCGGGTTGTTGCTGCTGTTATTGCAAAGCCTGCGCCGGTTACTTGCGCGCGCCTCCTTGCCGTGGCGACTGGGCCTGGGCCAATTGCTGCGACATCCACTGGCGGCCGCCGGCCAGTCCCTGGCGTTTGGCTTGATCCTGTTGTCCATGGGCTTGATCGCCCTGCTACGCGGTGAACTGCTCGACACCTGGCAGAACCAATTGCCCAAGGATGCGCCCAACTACTTCGCGCTCAATATCCTGCCAGCCGACAAAGACGCCTTTGGCGCCCGCCTTCTGGAAGTCCAGGCGCAATCGGCACCGCTCTATCCCGTCGTGCCCGGTCGGCTGATCAGCATCAACGGCGAACCCGTACAAGAGATTGTCAGCAAGGATTCAAGCGGTGATCGCGCCGTGCAACGGGACCTGAGCCTGACCTGGGCCGCCGACTTGCCCCCAGGTAACGTACTGACGGCGGGTACCTGGTGGACCGCGCAACCGGGCGATGACATTCCCGGGGTGTCGGTGGAAGCCAAGGTGGCTGAAAGCCTGAAACTCAAGCTCAACGACCATCTGGTATTCACCATCGGCGGGGAGAATCGCGAGGCACGGGTCACCAGCCTGCGGACCATCAACTGGGACAACTTCCAGCCCAACTTCTTCATGATCTTCCAACCGGGCACTTTGAAGGATTTGCCGACCACCTACCTGACCAGCTTCTACCTGGCGCCTGGGCATGACCAACAGATCGTGGACCTGTCCCGAGCCTTTCCGGCCGTCACTATCCTGCAGGTCGAGGCCCTGCTGGAACAGCTGCGCAGCATCCTCGCCCAGGTGACCCTGGCGGTGGAATACGTGCTGCTGTTCGTGCTCGCCGCGGGCATGGCCGTGCTGTTTTCCGGCTTGCAGGCCACCCTGGACGAGCGAATCCGCCAAGGTGCGCTGCTGCGTGCACTGGGGGCCGAGCGCAGGCTGCTGATCAAGGCCCGGCGCATCGAGTTCGGCCTGCTGGGGGCGGTCAGTGGTTTGCTGGCGGCACTGGGCACGGAACTGGTGACCTGGGTGTTGTACCGCTATGCCTTCGATCTGGCCTGGCACCCTCACCCCTGGCTGTTGCTGCTGCCGGTGATCGGTGCGGTGCTGATCGGTGGCGCCGGGGTGTTCGGTACACGCCGTGCGTTGAACGCCAGCCCGCTGACGGTGCTGCGCGAGGGCTGAAACACGAATGGCGCTTGCTCCACTCGGAACAAGCGCCATTCGTTGCTATTTCACATATTCAATCCGGGTAATCCACCAGCACACCTCACCGCCGGGAGTCTGCACGATGGCTTCATCGTCCACCTCCTTGCGCAGCAGCGCACGCGCCATGGGAGAGTCGATAGAGATGTAATCCATCCGGTCGTAGATCTCGTCATACCCCACAATGCGAAAACGCTTGGTCTCACCCTGCTCGTTCTCGACATCGACCCACGCCCCAAAAAACACCTTGCCCTCCTGCTCGGGCATGTATTCCACCACGCGCATATCTTCGAGGCGTTTGCGCAGGTAGCGCACCCGCCGATCGATCTCACGCAACAGCTTCTTGTTGTACTGGTAATCCGCGTTTTCGCTGCGATCTCCCAGAGAAGCCGCCCACGTCACCTTGCGCGTCGTGTCCGGGCGCTTCTCACGCCAAAGGTAGTCCAGCTCCTTTTTCAGCGCTTCATGGCCTTCTTTGGTAATCAGCTTGGTACTCAAACGCGCACATCCCCAGGCAATGTCCATTAGTGTCGACAGGCCACGGCATCATACCCTGGCGTCGTCTGGCGGGGAGCGATGATAAATCAACGGCGCAAAGTTTCCAGATCGACAACTTCATCGACTCAGCCCTGCCCATCGAGCACCTGGTCCAGTTCAACGAGCGTGCCTTGCAGGCGCTGTCGCATCAGCGATAGCTGCGACATCATCAGCACCATTTTTTCGGTCTTTTGACTCACCTCCAGTTCTTGCTCCTGCAGTCGCGAATGGCGTTGGTCCAACGCCCGGCTTTTTTCATCCTGCTGGGTCTGCTGTTGTTGCAGTCGAGCCTGCCACTGTTCAAGCATCTCTTCGCGTTCGGTAACGGCCTGTGTTTTCTGCGTCAGTTCCTGGGCAACCCTTGCGAGATTGCTCAGCGTACTGTCTATCTCGAGCATGGAGGTATGCTCTCTCGGAGAGAGGGAGGACGACGGGGTTTCGAGGTGTTCTGCCTGAACGGACTGCGCTAGGGGTTCGGCTGGCACCTGCGGTACCTCCGGCACCTCGGGTTCCGTGACCTGTGAATGAGGTGGCTCATCAACGAGGGCTTCTTCCACTGGCGGCGGGGCGGACTTGGGCGGGCTCTTGCCTCGGGGCGGTGCAACCATTTGCGATGAAAAGCGAATGGACGGCACGATGACTGCGCTGCTTTCGATCGCAGGCGCAGCAGGGGCGGACATGCCCAATGTAATCACCTTCATCACCAGCGCTTTCTTGACGATCACTGAGTGATGGTCCTCGGGCCTGGCAGGCGGCAACCTGCAGCCTTTCAGGTCAATGAAATGAAACGGAACCTGAGATTCGCTGAGGGCGCTGTCCTTATTGCCCGATGCCGCCGCCATCATCAGGATTTGCTTGAAGACTTGCATCGCTATTTGCAAATCCTCTTTGGTCTCGACGCCACCAAGGAAATACCGCTCGAGCTTTTTGCGCAAGGCCGCGATATACACCCTGGAATGACCAGGCTCGGCTTCTTCATCAAGGCTATACACCAGGAAGTTGGAAGCAGTCTGTTCGACAGCGAACCCACACAGCAGTGCGCCGTTGACCGGGGCATTCTCGCCGCTGCGCTCAAGAACAAGGGTACGTAGAAGCATCATGGCAGTCAGGCCTCATTATAAAAAGAAAACCTTATATAAATATCAGACAAATATCCGACCATTATTAAGTACTCAGCACACAACAATTGTTTCAGTACGTAATCAACTCAAACGTAGGACTTTACTTATTAAGTGCACCCAGCGTTCCCAAGCACGGGTATTGAACGTAGTCTTTTTAAGGCACCGCCACACACTAACGAAACTTTCTTCAGGCATCGCCCAATAGATTCGGTAATCCTATGATCGAGGTCAGCAACCTGACAAAGTACCTGGGCAAAAAAAGCGTGATCAGCGACTTTTCGTTCTGTGCCCAACGCAAGGAATGCGTGGGTTTGCTGGGCGAGCATGGCGCCGGTAAAACAACATTGCTGAATTTGCTTTCCGGCATGATCAAGCCCACCAGTGGGCATATCAGTATTCAGGGTTTCAGTACCCAGACCGATTCAGTTCTCGCCAGGCAAGCCGTTGGCTACCAGCTTCAAGGGGGAATCACCCATCACACGCTGTCGGTCAAAAGCATCCTCAACTTCGTTGCCGCCGCTCGAGGGTTCAGCGGCGCCGAAAAACGCAGGCACGTGGACCGGGTCGCCACACGACTGGAGCTACTTCCCGTACTCAACTGCCCCATCGATGTGCTCAGCCAGGACTTGAAGGGCAGAGTCGCGATTGCGCAAGCCATTGTGCATTCCCCCAGCGTGCTCCTGCTGGACGAGCCTATGGAAGGGATGAACGCCGAGCAACGGCTCAAATTCAGGGCGCTTGTTCAGTCCCTTAACGAGGAAATGAGCGTCATCATTGCCTCCCGCCATTACGACTGGCTGTCCGACATCTGCACCCGCGCCCTGGTCATCGCAAGCGGGCGATTGATTATCGACGCTTCGCTGGAGGATTTGCAGCGCAGTTCCCGGCACTTCCAGGCGGTGACACTCGCAGCGGATCCGCCCCTGGATTTACTCGCGCTTGCGGTATTACCTGGGGTTGCAGGCATCGAAGAAGACCGTCTAAACCCAGGCAAAGTGACGGTTCTGGCCATGCCCGGGCACGCCATCTTCCCCGCCATCAATTCGCTCATTACCCATCGCGGCTGGAACATAACGTCACTGCATCTGGAGCCAGGTCGCTTGAACGATGTCGTTCACCCTCTGAGCCACGAGGTATCGCCTTGAACCTGCTGCCCCTCATTTTCAAACGCCAACTCGCCAGTTATGCCAGCACCCCCATCACTTACCTGAGCGTGGCGTTTTTCCTGGTGCTATGTGCGGCGCTGGGATTGCACACCTACCGCTGGATGGAGCGAGACAGCAGCGACTTGCAGGCTTTTTTCGAGCTGCACCCCTGGCTCTATCTGCTACTGATACCCAGCTTATCCATGCACATGTGGTCCGATGAACACAGCGCCGGATTTTCCAATATGATCAAAACCCTGCCCGTCACCTCAGCAGAACGAGTGATCGGAAAATTCCTGGCAGCCTGGGCGGTATGCAGTGCTGCGCTGTTGTTGAATTTTCCTATAGTGATCGCCGCCCATTATCTTGGAACGCCTGATAACGGGGTAATCGCATCACAGTTTCTGGCAAGCTGGCTGCTGGCAGGAAGTTATCTAGCTGCCGGTTGTTTTATCTGTGTACTCACGCACCAGCGCCTTGTTATTTTCCTATTGACGATGGGCTTGCTGCTGACCATCAGCGGGCTTTCTTCAATCCTGGATGCACTGGAACATCAGGCACCGATCTGGATAGTTGATAGCGTGATGAGGCTTGACCCGATTTCCCGCTTCAGCTCAATGGACAACGGCAAAATAACACTTCATGACTGTTTATATTTTGTCAGCATGATCCTTGCTTTTCTCTCTGCATCCATTGTCACACTCAACTATAAAAACAGCTGAGAAGGAAAGTCGCTGATGCGATCCGCTCTTCGTACGGGTATGACATTGATCGTCATATCATTATTGTTCCTGGCATTCAATCTGGTCTGGATAAACAAACTATCCGATATTCGCTGGGACTTTTCACAACAGAAAATTCACACCTTATCGCCATCCACGCGGCAACTGCTCGCAACACTTGATAGCCCGCTGGACTTGTATTATTTCAACTCGCTTACTGCACCGAAGAAAAGCCACATTATGAAACGCTTCGGCCAACGCGTAGAAGACGTGCTCCAGGAATTCGAAGCAGCCGCCGAGGGCATGATCAATTTGCACATTATTGACCCCACTCCTTTTTCAGAAGACGCCTACAAAGCCAGCTTATTCGGCTTGGATGACACACAGGGATACCTCGGACTTATCGGCACGCGTGCCGGCCAGGGCACGCAACGTATCGAAGCGTTCAACCCCGACGACGAGCCGTTGCTCGAGTATCAAATCAGCCAGCTGATCCATAAATTGATGCACCCCCAGCGTTCCAGCGTCGGCCTCCTGTCCGGGTTGCCGTTGAATGAGTCCGCCGGACATCTTCTGGAGCAGATGCGCGAGCATTTCAACTTGGTGGAGTTGGCAGCGAACATCACTCAGGTACCTCAATCAATAGGTAGCTTGATGGTGGTGCAGCCAAGGGCGTTAGCCGAACAAACGCTTTACGCCATCGAGCAGTTTGCCTTAAGCGGCGGCAAGCTGATGATTTTCATCGACCCGGTGAGCGAGATGGGGGCCGAAACCGTAGCGGTAGACTCCGAGCTGGATGGCCTGTTGACCACATGGGGCATACGGATGCCCGCGAACAAGCTGTTGGTTGACAGTCTTTACGCCTCCTCGGCCTCGCTCGGGCCAGGCTTGCCTACCGTATTGCACCCAGCCAGGTTAAAACTGCCACGCCTGGCAATGACCGCGCACGACGTCAGCACCTGGAAACTCGACAGCCTGAGCGTATCAAGCAGTGGCGCACTCTTGCGCACTCGAAAAAGCCGGATGACGTTTACCCCGCTGCTACAAAGCTCCCGGCAGTCTGCGCTGCTGGACGCCGGGCGTTTCGCTTCAGCGACGGCGTTCGATTCACTCATCGACGAAGCTTCCACCTCAGGTCAGCGCCATGTGATCGCCGCTCGCCTGGAGGGGCCGGCCTACTCGGCATTTCCTGACGGTCTCAGGGGGCAGCCGCCAGGCTTACAAAAGGCTGCCCGAATCGAGGTGGTGGTAGTTGCCGATACCGATTTACTCGCGGACGCTGTCAGCCAGACAACGGCCAACAGCAACGTGCAGTTCGTTTTGAATACCCTGGATAACCTGGCGGCTCCCGCAGAACTGGCGAATATTCGTCCGCGCCTCACTTCGCATTCACTCAGTACCCTGGAACCCATGCGCGAAGCCGCCGCACAGGCCTATCGGGAAACGGCCGCAGAACTGGAACGTCGTCTTGAGCGTACCGAGCAAGCGTGGCAGCGGTTGAATCCACAGGCCACACGCTTGGGCACCCAGGCCGTGGACACCAATACCCAATTGCAAGCGCTCAACAAAGAGCGCCTGCGCCTGCCCATGGAACTTCATGCCCTCAAGACTCAGGCGTACGCGCCGCTGCACCGCTTCGAGCGGAACCTAAAGCTGCTGATGATCGTAACGGTACCGCTGGTGTTATGCCTGATCGCCTGGGTACGTTATCGCTGGCTGTGTCGACGCCGATGGCCGCCCGCAGGCTTCAGCTGAACATTTGGGGTTGGAAATCAGCGACGGGCAATCAGCCCTTGCCGGGCAATCCGCGTCAGTTGGCGGATCACTTCTTCGGCGTTGTCTGCACTCGGCGCCTGGATCACCGCGAGGTCAAAGCTGTTACTGGAAAAACGGGCCAGGGAGTCGCCATCTTCCACGAACTGGATCAAGAACGCCGAAGGCCGCCCGGTGCGACGTGGCCAGCCGTCCAGGTAACGCAGCAGCGTCGGCTGGTGCTTGCCGCCCAGGAGGATTTTCGGGTTGCGTTGAGTCAGGTCCGCAGTGATCGGGGCCAGGCGTATCAGGGGGCTTAGTGCATTCATCGTGTCGTGTCTCTGCCTCAAAAGTCTGCGGGCAGGTGAGAGGCAACACCGAACCAGCGCTTTAGCGGTATTTCGACCCGTGCCTCCTGACGAGTGCATGGTTCTGTCGGACTGCATCGAGTCCAGTGGCGCCCCGCAATTAGCTGTTTAAATCGGCGCATGAGCAGCATCCTAGAGAAGCTGGCGGGGCAGTGTCAAGAATCCCGAGCAACGAAAAAGGCCCGCACAGGGCGGGCCTCTCATGAGGTGCGAAACGCTCAGTTGGCGATGGCGCGGTCGGCCGACAGTTTGCCGGCACCTTCGAACAGCACCGCCAGCGAGCCGCCAAGCAGGGCCAGGGCGAATTCATACCCATTGTTGGCCATGAACAGCCCGTTATGAATGTGCACCGAAAAAATCGCCACCAGTGTCAGGAAGGTCAGGCCCAATGCTGCTGGGCGTGCAAGCAGGCCGATGATCAGCGCCAGGCCGGCAAAGAACTCGGTGCCACCCGACAGCACGGCCATCAGCGTGCCCGGCGCCAGGCCGATGCTTTCCATCCACTGGGCGGTTCCCGCCAGACCACCGCCGCCAAACCAGCCGAAAAGTTTTTGCGAGCCGTGGGCAGCGAAGATAATGCCGACGAAGATGCGCAGAACAGTCAGGCCGTAGCCGGCACGGGTCGACAGGACGCGGGTGATCAGTGGGCTCATGGGGTAAATCCTTTTTCAGGTAGGGGTTGGTTGGCCGCTATATTAATCAGTTTAAACAATGATAAAAGCCGAAAAATTGCCTTATCAACATCGATAAAATCGATTATTTTCGAGACGCGACTTTCGGCGCTGGCGGCTCCAGGGACTCGCGCTCCCGATCGAACGCCAGGTAGTATTTGTTGACACTATTAACATAGCTGACGCCGCCCATCCCCACCTGCTCCATGGCAATGCGTTCAACTTGAAAGAACCACTGATTGGGGTTGAGCCCCCGGCGCCTGGCTTCGGTACGCATGCCCTGCACTCGCTCCGGCCCCATGTTATACGCCGCCAGCACAAAGGCCATGCGTTCGCGCTCATTGAGCTTGGGGCTGGCGAAAAACTTGCGCCGGATCATCGCCAGGTAGCGCGCACCCGCCTGCACATTACTGTCCAGATTCTCGATATTGTTGACGCCCACCCGCTGCGCCGCCGAAGGCGTGATCTGCATCAAACCGGTAGGCCCACCGCTATTGCGTGCGCCAGGGTCCAGCGCAGACTCCTTGAAGGCCAGCGCAGCCAGGTTCAACCAGTCCATGCCTTGCTCGCGCGCATGCTTTTGCAGGATCGGGCGCAGTTTCTCCAGGCGTTGACGATCGGCGCGGGCCAACGGGTTGCGCACTTGATAGAGACGTCGATAGATACGCTGGAACGCCACATCCTGGTCGGAGGGGGTGTGATAGGTCTTGAGGAAGCGATCGATACTCGCCCGCAGCATCGACGCATCCTGGCGCACGAACCAGTACTCGTCACCCGGCTCACTGATGGCCACCTGCTTGTCAAAGCGCAACTTGGGCAGGATTTTCGACCAGCGTTCGGCAATCGGCTTTTCAACGATGGTCAGGTGAAAGATCCCGGCCTGCACCATCTCCAGCACGTCTTCCACCGCCAGGCTCGGGTCGACCCATTCCACCTTGATCGGCGGCTGCTTGTGCAGGGCCAGCTTCTGATTGACCTGGCTGATCGCATCCGCCGCCGCGCTGCCGGTGGTCAGCGTCAGGGTACGGCCCGACAACTGCTCCAACCTGGTAAACCGGCGTTCACCCTTGACGCCGACCAGCCACAACGGCACATCACTGGCGATCGGGGCACTGGCGCTGATCTTGTGCGCGGCCTTCACGTCCAGCAATTCGCCAGGGGCAACCAGGTCGCCTTCGCCACGGGCCAGTGCGCCAAGCAATTGCTCCTTGGCCTTGGGGATGATCTTGAGGTTGATTTGCTGGCCATCACGGGCATGGCCATTGAGGTATTGCTCGAACGCACGCAGGCGATGGTATTCGACACCGATGGCCTGGCCCTGCACTTCACCGGAGCTGTTACGGCTCTGGTTGACCAGTACACGCAGGGTGCGACTGGAACGAATGTCTGCCAGGTCACGCACCTTGCCGGGCTTTGTCACTTCCAGCGGCCCATCCAGACGCGCGACCGCCGCCATGGGCAGCAGCAACGTCACGCACACTACAAGCAAAGCCGAGGGTCGGATCATCCGCTCTCCGGAAAGAATACTGGCCAACGCCTTCGTGAAAAACGAGGTGTTGGGCGTCAGAAACAGAGCGCTTTAAGCGCTGGCAAGGCGCGCAACGGCGACACGGTGAGAGGCAGCGGGCCCCGCACAATGTCGCTTGCGACGTTCAAAGACAGCGATAACGCGTTGTAGTTCTTCGTTTTTCTTATAAATCTACAGCTCTGATATGCTTTCCGGCCGCAGGCGGAGATAGCACCATGCAACTCATTGATATCGGCGTCAACCTGACCAACCCCAGTTTCGACGAGAGGCACTCAGCCGTTCTCGAGCGTGCTTACGCCGCTGGCGTGCAACAATTGGTGCTCACCGGCACCAGCGTCGAAGGCAGCGAGCAGGCCCTGGAACTGTGCGTAAAACTCGATGAAAGCGCACAACGCCTGTTCAGCACCGCCGGCATCCACCCCCACTCCGCCAGCGCTTGGAACCGCGACAGCGCCCAGCGTTTGCGCGGTTTGCTCAGCGAAACACGCGTGCGCGCCGTCGGCGAGTGCGGACTGGATTTCAACCGTGATTTTTCGCCGCGCCCGCAGCAGGAAAAAGTCCTTGAGGAACACCTGGCCCTGGCCGTCGAGCTGCAACTTCCCGTGTTCCTTCACGAGCGCGACGCCAACCAACGCCTGCTGGAGATTCTCAAGGACTACCGTGACCATCTGCCCGCCGCCGTGGTGCATTGCTTCACTGGCGAACAAGCGGCGCTCTTCAGCTACCTCGACCTTGACCTGCACATTGGCATCACCGGTTGGATCTGCGACGAGCGCCGTGGGACGCATCTGCACCCATTGGTCAGGGAAATTCCCCGTGGCCGTCTGATGCTGGAAAGTGACGCGCCCTACCTGCTGCCCCGCACGCTGCGCCCCAAGCCGAAGAACGGCCGCAATGAACCCGCGTTCCTGACCGAAGTGCTGCGCGAGGTTGCCCTGCATCGCAATGAAACGATGCAAGAGCTGGCGATGCACAGCACCGCCTGTGCCCGCGCCTTTTTCGGCCTGCCTGCCGTGGAGTGATGCGGCGCATTGACCCATGTCAAAAACGCTTTCCTGAGTAGCGGCACAATAATGGCACCTTGCCAATGCTGTTTCCGCTATCAGAGAAAACCTTCCATGGGTGCCTGGCTTAGCAATATCTCGCTTAAATACAAATTCTGGGCCGTCAATGCGGTGGCCTTCATCACCACCCTGTTGCTGGTGCTGTATGCCGTCCAGCTCGAACAACAGGCGCGCAGCCATGCGTCCCAGGTGTCGGCCCAGGCCCAGGCGCAGTTGCTCAACGCTTGGCCGGCTGACAAGCCACTGCCCACTGGCGAGAACTGGCTGACCTTCACCCGTGGCCAAGTCCCACAACGCGCAGGCGAGGATCTGTCAGCCTTGCAAGACGCGAGCGGCTGGATCGAGCTCAGTCACCTGCCATTGTTCGGCGTCAATCCGCTGGTGGGCGCCGAGGTCATCCGCCGTGCCGACGGACAGCAAGTCGCCGTACTCGCCTACGCGCCAAGCCTGCGCCAGGTGTTCGGCGAACGTTTCGTCAACTATGCGCTGGCGGTGGCGATCCTGATGCTCGCGATGCTTGGCGCCTCACAACTGCTGATCCGCTTCCTGCTCAGCCAGCTCAACACTCTCAAGGACGTGATGCTGCATGTGGAGAAGACCGGCGATTTGTCCGCCCGCGTGCCCCTGGCCTGTAAGGATGAAGTCGGGCAGATGGCCAGCGCCTTCAACGCCATGCAGGCCGGCTACCAGCGGGTGGTCAACACCGTGGCCCATACTGCCAGGCAATTGGACGAGGGCGCCGCGCGGCTGGCCAGCAGCATGAACGAGGTGCAGCGCGGCATGCTCGGCCAGCAAAGCGAGACCGACCAGGCCGCCACGGCGATCAACGAAATGACCGCCACCGTCTACCACATTGCCCAGCACGCCGGTGCCACCCGCGACCTCTCGCAAACTGCCGACACCCTCGCCGGCAGCGGCCAGGAAGTGGTCATCCGCGTGCAGCGTTCGATTGCCGGGCTGTCCAGCGGCGTGCAACAGACCGCTGAGATGATCCAGAAACTTGCCGAAGACAGCCAGAAAATCAACAGCGTGGTCGGGGTGATCCACAGCATCGCCGAACAGACCAACCTGCTCGCCCTCAACGCCGCCATCGAAGCTGCCCGCGCCGGAGAAATGGGCCGTGGCTTTGCGGTGGTCGCCGACGAAGTGCGCAACCTGGCCAAGCGCGTACAAAGCTCCACCGACGAAATCACCCGCATGGTCTCGGCGCTGCAAGCCGGCACCCGCGACGCGGTGGACTTCATGCAGGAAAGCTCGTTCAAGGCGGACGACTGCGTAAAACAGGCCCAGGAAGCCGGTGCCGCGCTCGCCGACATCACCGGCGCCGTGGCGCAGATGCGCGAGAGCAACACCCAGATCGCGGTGGCCGCCGAACAACAAAGCCATGTCGCCGAAGAGATGAACCGCGCAGTGGTGAGTATTCGTGATGTAACCGAGAACACCGTACGGCAGACAGTGGATTCGGCGACCACCAGCCATGCACTGGCGGCGTTAGCGGGAGAATTGAGCACAGCGATTGGGCAGTTGAAGCTGTAGGGCCGTTCAGACCGTAATCCGATTCCTACGACCAAGCCACAGCCTACCTGAGATTAAGACGAAACTTCCTCGCCACTCCTGCGAATAACGCCGACTTCTTTTACCGACGAACCTCTGCAAAGTCCCTCGCCTGATCAAACAGTGCGAGGGAGTGCAGATGGTTTTTTTCGTTAGGGCCCAGGTCGCCGGGGCCCTGTTTTGATTCCGGTGATCGCCAGCTTTGTGCTGGCCCCCATGGACCCCGAAGCGCCAGATGTTGAAAGCATTCTTCGGAATTTGCGCGACTGCCTGAATACGTTCGACGACTGGGCCGACAGCTTTTTAAGTGGCTCGGCACTGGAAGTGGAGCAGGTGTTCAAGGTCGGGGAAGACGTCGCACTGGTCGCGCCGATCTCTTCCGACATGCCCAGTCGCACCGTCGCCATGTGCAAAGCCCAGGGTGGGCTGACCCTGGTGCACCTGTTCGAAAGCACCCGGTTCGTGCCGATCGGCAACACGCCGGTCACGTTGCAAGCCATCGCCAAGGACGGCACTCCCATTGGCGCGTCGCTGCAGCGAACCATCGGCCCCAGCGGCATTCTTGAAGTCCCAGAATGCACTCGCGACCAGCAGTACCAGGTCACCTTTTACCCCAACGTTTCCAAGGATCACGTCAAGGCGCTGTATGCATCCTATCAGTCGGTGATCGTCGGGCTGGAAGCTGACCTGCGCCAGCAATGGAACGAGCGCTTCAAGCTTCAGTGGACAGATTTTGCAAACGCCCCGCCCTTCACGCGCAGCGCGAAACAGGGAGCGGCCTTTGCAACCGGGATTGGCAAGGCCTTTTACAACCTGTGGGACAACATTACCGAGCTGTACGACCTGCTGGCGAACCTTAAGTCCAACAGCGAGAAGTTGCTGCAGTACCTTTCTCAAGCCGAACTGGATCAGTTACTCAAGCTGGGTAAAGACACGCTCGCCCAGGGTTTGCTGGTGTTCAGTGATGAGCCGCTGTTGTTCATTTATCTCTCCGCGGCGGTGGCCTGGATACGCATGCTGCCACCGCCCGAGATGTATGAACTGCTGGGTGAGATTACCGGCGAAGTGTTGATCAATCTGTTGCTGATATGGGCGACGCGGGGGATTGGGGTACAGCTTCGGTTGGGGGCTCAAGTGCTCAGCCACGTCAAATCCGGGCGGGCGCGGGCGTTGTTGGAGCTGCTGGCCAAGCAGGTTGTGGGGCCTGGGCTGGAAAGCCATGTGGAGGCGGCCAAGCCGTTGCTGCTGAACAGTGCGGCGACGGCGGTCAAGGCGGTGCCGGTGGCGCCGTTGAAGGCGGGTGACACGCTGGTTTCGAACGCGGTGCCGGCGGTGCGCAGCAAGACCCAGCGTACGGCGTTGGTGCGGCAGGAGGCGGTGGATGATGTGCCTGCCGTGGCTTCGAACCCGAAGGGTGATGCGGCGGCCTCTGCGGATAAAACCGTTACGAACGGCTGCCCGGTGTCGATGGTCACTGGCGAGGAACTGCTGACACTTACCGATGGCGCGCTGGATGGGGTCTTGCCGTTCGAGTGGACGCGCTTGTATCGCAGCAGTGCGGTGGAAGTGGACTGTGGCTTGGGGTTTGGCTGGAGCCATGCACTGGCGCAGCGGCTCGTGGTTGTGGGCGATTCGGTGGTGTGGACCGACCATGAGAATCGCGCGACCACCCTGCCCTTGCCGACAGCTGCTCGGCCGGCGATTACCAACAGCCTGGCGGAAGCTGCGATTTACTTGGGGTCGTTGCCTGATGAGTTGGTGCTGGCCCAGGCGTCGCGCTTCTACCACTTTCGCGACGGTGTGCTAACGGCGATCAGCGATGCGTATGACAACCGGTTGTTGGTTGTCCGGGATCGGTTGGGGCGGATTGAGCGGCTGGATAACGGCGTGGGCCGCTCTTTGCTCTTGCGCTACGAGCTGGATCGCATTGTCGCGGTGGACTACCAAGTTCATCGCGCCACGGGGCGTGAACCGTTCGTCTGGGTGACCGAGCAGAACGTCGTTGCCTACGCCTATGACGACAGTGGACGACTGGTTTCAGCGACCAATGCTGTCGGTGAATGTGAGCGTTATCGGTACGACGAGCAGCACGTCATTCTTGAACGGCAACTGGCCGGTGGGGCGAGTTTCTTTTGGGAGTGGGAAGGTTCCGGCAAGGCGGCGCGCTGTGTCCGGCATTGGGCCAGTTTCTCGCAGATGGACACGCGGTATGCCTGGGGCGATGACGGTCGCGTCACCGTGCACAACGCCGACGGCAGCCAGGAAGTTTACGTACATGACCAGCGGGCGCGGCTGGTACAGCGCATCGACCCAGACGGCGCCCAGCATTTCAAATCCTACGATGACAAGGGCCGCCTGACGGTCGAGCAAGACCCGCTGGGCGCGGTGACGGCCTATCAATACGACGACGCCGGACGCTTGGTCGCGCTGTTTCCGGGGGATGATGAGCCGACGTCCTACGAGCATGACAACGGTTTCGTACGGGTTGTAAGGCGCGGTGAGGCGGTCTGGAAATACGAGCGTAATGAACAGGGCGATGTCATTCGCCAGATCGATCCGGATGGCAACGCGACCGACTACAGCTACGACAAACAGGGGCAACTGACCGGGGTTTGGTATCCCGACAACAGCTGCCATCGCTTGGTGTGGAATGAACGCGGGCAACTCGTTGAAGAACAGCTACCGAATGGTGGGATCAAGCGCTATCGCTATGACGACCAGGGCCGGCAGGTTGCGCGTGAGGATGAACAGGGCGCGCTGACCCAGTATCAATGGGACGCCGTGGGTCGGTTAACTCGCTTGGTAGTGCCGGACGGTGCCACACGAGAATTCAGCTACAACCCCTACGGAAAAATCATCGCCGAGCGCGACGAACTCGGCCACGTCACCCGCTACGAATACGCCGACAGCCTGCACCTGATCAGCCGCCGCATCAATGCCGATGGCACCCAGGTCAACTACCGCTACGACAACGCCCGCTTACTGCTCACCGCCATCGAAAACGAAGTCGGCGAAACCTACCAACTCGACTATCACCCCAACGGCCTGATCCAACAGGAAACCGGCTTTGACGGCCAACGCACCGCGTACGCCTACGACCTCAACGGCAACCTGCTGGAGAAAACCGAATACGGCGACGATGGCAGTCAGCTCGTCACTCAATACCAGCGTGACCATGCCGGTCGCCTCGTAGGAAAAACCCTGCCCGACGGCAATACGGTTGAATACACCTACGACCGCCAAAGCAACCTCCTCAGCGTCGACGACGGCCACTGGTTCCTGGCCTACGAATACGACCGCCAAAACCGCCTCACTGCCGAACACCAAGGCTGGGGCACTTTGCGCTACGGCTACGACGCCTGCGGCCAACTTCAGCATTTACGCCTACCGGACAACAATCGCCTCACCTTCAACCACGACAAAGGCGGCCACCTCGCCACCGTCGAACTGAACGGTTCGCTGCTGACCTCACACCTGTTCAAAGCCGGTCGCGAACACCAACGCCAACAAGGCCAACTGCTCAGCCATTACCACTATGACGAGCAAAACCGCCTGCACGCCCACACCGTCACGCAGCAGGAAAACCACCTCTACCAACGCCACTACGACTACGACAAAACCGGCAACCTCACCCGCCTGCACGACACCCGCAAAGGCGAACACCTTTACCGCTACGACCCGCTCCACCGCCTGACCCGCGCCGATCACTCGCAAGATGTCCAGGAACGCTTCGGCCACAACCCTGCCGGCAACTTGCTGATGCAAGACAGGCCTGGCCCGGACATCGTCGCGGGCAACCGCCTAGTGATCCAAGGCGATCACCATTACGACTACGACGCCTTCGGCAACCTGACCCGCGAACGGCGCGGCAAAAGCCATCAACTCGTCACCGAATACCGCTACGACTGCCAGCACCGGTTGATCGGCGTCACGAAACCCAACGGCCAAACCGCCAGTTATCGCTATGACCCGTTCGGTCGGCGCATTAGCAAAACCGTGGATGGGAAAACCACCGAGTTCTTCTGGCAAGGCGACAAAATCGTCGCTGAGCACCACGCGGATCGTCATCGCAGTTACATCTACGAACCGGACAGCTTCCACCCATTGGCACTGCTGGCAGGCTTCGGCCCAGAAGAAACCAAGCCCTACCACTACCAACTCGACCACCTCGGCACACCGCAGGAACTCACCACGCCCGACGGCGAAATCGTCTGGTCCGCCCACTACCGCGCCTACGGCGAAATCAGCCGACTCGACATAAGCAAAGTCGACAACCCGCTACGTTTCCAAGGCCAATACTTCGACCCGGAAAGCGGCCTGCACTACAACCGCCATCGCTACTACAATCCGGATTTTGGTCGTTACCTGACGTCCGACCCGGTGAAGCTGGCGGGCGGGATCAACGCGTACCAGTACGTGCCCAACCCTACGGGATGGATTGATCCCCTGGGACTGAACGCGAATTGTCCCGGTCCAGGCAAGAAAAAACCGACCTGCTCTTTGCTTGCTGAACCGGATATACCTGATCACTCTCGCAAAGGTGCGTTTAGGCAAGCAAAAAGGGACGCCAATATACCGATAACCCAAAATCCTGATGTGATGAAAAATCCGAAGTCAGGAAGGACGAAACAGTACCAAATAGAAAAAATGACTGATTTGAATGATGAGAACATATTGGATGAGAGTGGTAGACCTATATACTCAAGGGTGTATCAATTCACGAGAGCAGACGGTTCTAAGGTTCTTATTCAAGACCATTCTGCCGGGCATAAATTTGGCAGGGCGGACGGTATAGGAGACCAAAAAGCTCACTTCAATTTGCGACCATTTGCAAAGCCTCGAAACGGAACCGTAGACGGCGGCAGAGATCATTACAACTTTAGGAAAAACTGATGAAGTATTGGAATGAACTAGATCATAATATTTTTTTTGAAAAGATTTTTAGTATGCCCATAGAAATCGGAAAAATCGCTCTTTTTTCTTTACAAATAGAAAATGATCGACCTTCTGTGGGATTAGGATTCGACATACCCGAGTTTCCAGATATCTTGCCAAAAAAATGGGAAGGAAAAGGCTACAACACCTGCAGAATGGGCATTGATTGTCATGGCATTCGCGAGTTAAAAATACACAACATTCCTGTTAGAGAAGTATTCTTTGTCGTTATGACTAAAGAAAATAATCATTTCCACTTTAAAGCGACCAACGAAAACTCTTTAATTGAATTCAAAGCCAAATCCATTTCAATTTGCGATCCAAATGTATACATAAATGGACCAGATGATTATTTTTTCTAGCCCTAAAAATTCTGCGTGCGCCCCCTATGAACTCCATAGTTAGCCTTAATTCGTACCCTTGCCCATCTACACCTAAACTCTCTCCAAGTTGTTTAAACGGACAGAGGATTCACCACCATGGGCAAACGTCACCCCAATCTCCCCGCCTGGCAATGGCGTAATTACCCACAAAACCATCAGCACCCCACCAATCTGGCTTTGCACCTGATTGCCGTGCCGCTGTTCATCATCGGCTTTCTGTTGATCGTTTCCGGTGTGTTCAGCCTGAGCCTGGTGAGTTTTGCCGTAGGCGTGATCGGCATTTTGGCGGGCTTGGCGCTGCAGCGTCACGGTCACAGCCTGGAAGCCCAGGCGAGCGAGCCGTTCAGTGATCGTAACGACGCGGTGCAGCGCCTGGTGGTCGAGCAGTTCGTGACGTTTCCGCGCTTTGTGCTCAGCGGCGGCTGGTGGCGGGCGTGGCGCCAGCGTCACCGGCATTGAGGGTCAGGCGAAGACCACCACGGTCTGGCGACTGAGGGCGATCAACTCGCCGGTCGGGCTCCAGAGCGCGGCGGCGGCATGGCCGTAGCCGTCGCGGGCGTGTTCGATGTTGACGTGGTATTGGCACCAGTCGAGGGTGGTCAGGTGCTGCAACGGCTGGATGAATTCGATGGTCCAGGTCAGGGTGCTGCCCGGCGCCGGTTTCTTCAAATGCGGAAGTAACGCCGGCGGCCAGGCGTCGACCAGTGCGAGGATGTGCGCCTCGGTCAGAGGCTCTTCTTTCACGTCCCCACGCAACCGTACCCAACCGCCCATGTCGCGGGATTTATTGCCGGTAAACGGCAGGCCGCCGACGCTCCAGCGCATTGCCAGATGCCGCATGAATTCAGGGGTGACGCCCTTGATATAGGGCAGCTCCTGGCATTCATCCCAATGTTTGAACATGGGTGGCGGCTCGCTCGCGACGTCAATTTCCGAGGTGCGGGGCGCACCGAAACTGGCCTGGACCAAGGTCGCCACTTCACCGTTCTGCACCACACGGCCCAGCAATTGGCTGACAGCCTTGCCTTCGCGCAGCACTTCAACCTGATAGCTAGCGGGTACATCCGGTGCTACCGGGCCAACGAAGGTGATTGCCAGTGAGCGTAGCGGCCGGCCTGCCGGCACGTGGGCGCGCAAGGCTTCGTATTGCAACGCGGCGACCAGGCCACCAAAGGTGGCGCGGCCTTGGGCCCATTCGGCAGGAATGGTGACATCCTGTGGGTTTTGACGGGCAGCGTCGAGCAAATCACTAAAGCGCATGGCGACCTCACATCAAGAAAATCGATGAGGGAATCTTAACCACCAAGCCCGCCAGATACAGCACCTATTCCGGCCAAAAACCGGACCGGCTCAGAAACAATCGGCGCTGAGCTTGTCCAGTACCCGGTCCGCTTGCCGTTCGGCCTTGACCATGGTTTGACGCCAGGTGGCGACGAAGGGCTCAAGATCGGCTTGATGCTCGGCCAGCATCAACCACTGCCAGCAGTCGTGCCAGTCACCCAGGGCGCCCTGGGCTTTTTTCAGACCGGACAGGGCCTTGGCGGGCAATTTATCCAGTTCGGGATACGCCTCGGCGGCGTAGCGCACGCGTTTGATCAACAGGCGCAAACGGTGGCGATCATGCTCGGGGTCATTCAGCGCATGATCGAGAACCTTCCATTGCTTGGTCAGGCGTTTCTGGATGCGCGAGCGCAGGCCCTTGAGCAATTTCTGGCGTTGGGAAGCGCGGATGAACCGTGGAAACGCATCGAGGATCTGCAACAAGTGTGCGAGCTGCGAGCTCTGCGCCACCTGGCGATAGGCCTCAGGCTGCAGGCGCAGACGCCGCTCAGCCGCCTCATAATGACCTTGCTGCTGCAAGTACGCCGCCAGCACCTCACGATCACGCAACGGTGTGGTCAACTGGCCGACCGCGCGGGCGGCCGATTCAAGCTGTTCGACACCCGGTAACCCGCGCAAGGGGCGCAACAAGCTGCGCAAGCGGCGCACGGTAGTGCGCAGATCATGCAAGGCTTCATCATCGGTGACGGCGGCAAGACGCGCCTGACAGCTCAGTAACCCTACTTCCAGGCCAATGACCTGAGCGACCAACTGATTGACCAGCGCTGACATCCTGCCCTCCCCGTGTGATGAAACAGCCTACTCGAGGCTAGCGAATCAACGCCCGGCGCGTGACTCACGGATATAGAAGCGCGCTTTCTCGGCCTTGTTGGAGCACCCTTCGAACGCTTCGAATTGCTGTTGGGTCTTGGCCCCGGTCAACAACGACAAAGCCTTGGAGTAGCTGACGGTGCCCGCGAAGCCCTCGGCCTTGGCCAGGTCCAGTTCTTTCCAGGCGGCATCCAACTGCGACCCGCAGCTGTCGCGATACGCGGTTTTCCCGGCACAGCCAGCCAGGGCCAACAGGATCACGGGAACACACATCCAGGCTTTCATCGATGACACCTCAAAATATACAAAATCTGTCGTAGCCTGTAGACGTTGCCCACAGGGAAAAGTGCCTTGTCCTTAGCCTGAAATCAGTAGTACCTATTGCCAGAGCATACCCGAGCCTAGTCGCGACTCTGGAAAAATATTGCCAAGGCTTACCGAGGATTGTGGCGGCCCCCTTGATGGGTGCATTGTGGGCACCTGTTTCACGAAGGATCTGGTCATGAAGAAACGTGTTGCCTTAGTGCTGGGCTCCGGCGGAGCCAGGGGCTACGCCCATATCGGGGTGATCGAAGAGATCGAACGACGCGGCTATGACATCGCCTGTATTGCCGGCTGCTCGATGGGCGCCGTGGTCGGCGGGATCTATGCCGCCGGCAAGCTGGACGAGTACCGAAACTGGATCGAAAGCCTCGATTACCTCGACGTGTTGCGCCTGGTGGACGTGAGCTTTCGCCTGGGCGCGATTCGCGGTGAAAAGGTGTTCGGGCAGATCCGCAAGATCGTCGGCGAAATCAATATCGAAGAGCTGCGCATCCCTTACACCGCCGTGGCTACCGACCTCACCAACCAGCAGGAAATCTGGTTCCAGGAAGGTTGCCTGCACCAGGCCATGCGCGCGTCGGCCGCGATCCCCAGCCTGTTCACGCCGGTGATGCAGGGCAACCGCATGCTGGTGGATGGCGGCTTGCTCAACCCGTTGCCCATCGTGCCGGTGGTGTCGAGCCATTGCGACTTGATCATCGCGGTCAACCTCAACGCCACCAACCAGAAGCACTATCATTTGCCGGTGATCCAGCGCCCGCCGGCATTCAAGAGCCGCTTCAACAGCCTGGCAAAATCATTGGGCTCGCACCTGCCGTTTCGACGCAAACAGGCCGAGCAGTTGATGAAGCTTGAGCAGGAAGCGTTGCAGGCCCAGGCCGCCGAGATCAACCCATGGCTGGAGTCGGCCGAGCCCGAATCCCAGCAACCCGCCGCCGCGCCGGAAAAACCCGGCACGCCGAAGTCAGCCACAGGCTCGTTCATTATCGATAACGTCGGGCCTGCATCGCTGCTGGACCTGATCAACCAGAGTTTCGAGGTGATGCAGACGTCATTGGCACAGTACAAAATCGCCGGCTACCCGCCGGATGTGCTGATCAACGTGCCCAAGCGGGTGTGCCGTTTTTTCGAGTTCTACAAGGCGCCGGAGTTGATCGCGCTGGGGCGGGAAATTGCCAGTGATACGTTGGATCGGTATGAGAGTGAGCAGTCTTGAGATTGTAGGCGCTGCTGGTGGCCTCATCGCGGGCAAGCCCACTCCCACAATTAGACTGAGTTCAACATGAGCATGCGGTCGAATGTGGGAGTGGGCTTGCCCGCGATGACGCTTGTTGAGGCAGCGAAACTCTATCCACCCTAAGTATTCAGCAATCGATACCCCACCCCCGCCTCAGTCACGATAAACCTCGGCTGCGTCGGATCATCCGCCAGCTTCTGCCGCAAATGCCCCACCACAATGCGCAGGTAGTGGCTGTCTTCAGTGTGGGTCGGCCCCCAGATATCCTTGAGCAATTGCTGCTGGGTAATCACTCGCCCAGGATGCCGTGCCAGTTGCGCCAGTACCGCGTATTCCTTGCGGGTCAACGCCACCTCGGCACCGTCCAGTAGAACGCGGCGGTAGGCCAGGTCTACCGTCAGCGGGCCGAAACTCAGGGCGGCTTCCTGAGACTCGCCCGTCGGTGCCTGGCGCAACAACGCACGCACACGGGCGAGAAACTCCTGGATACCGAAAGGCTTGGTCACGTAGTCATTGGCGCCGCCGTCGAGGGCATCGACCTTTTGGCTCTCGCTGGCCCGCACCGACAGCACCAGCACCGGCACCGTCGACCACTCGCGAAACTCGCGCAGCACTTGCTGGCCGTCCATGTCGGGCAAGCCCAGGTCCAGCACCAGCAGGTCCGGCTTGCTCAATGCCGCTTGGGCCAGGCCTTCGTTGCCGGTGCCGGCCTCGATCACCTTATAGCCCTGGGAGGCCAGGCTGATGCGCAGGAATTTGCGGATCTGCGGTTCGTCATCAATGACTAGAATCGTCGCGGTCTGGCTCATGGTGTCCAATTAAAATCCATTAAAAACAAACCATTGTAGAAACGAACCTGTTGCGGCGAGGGAGCTTGCTCCCGCTGGAGTGCGAAGCGCTCCCAAACTAGTCAGGCAGGTGATGCGTCGCGACCGAATGGTTTTGGGGCTGCTGCGCAGCCCAGCGGGAGCAAGCTCCCTCGCCACGGTAGGCATACGTTTTCAAAGGTCAGTGTCCAAGCCCGGCTGAGATTGTAGCGGCAGAAACAGGGTGATGCAGGTGCCGCGCCCCTCAATGCCATCCGCCACGCTGATATGCCCCCCATGTGCGCCAACCATGCCCTGGCAGATCGCCAGGCCAAGGCCGGTGCCCTGCCCGCCCCGATCACCACGGGCAGCGGTGTAGAACATGTCGAAGATCTTCGCACGTTCATCCTCGGGAATCCCCGGCCCTTCATCGGCCACGGAGAAAAACAGCTGGTTGTCCGCTACGCCGGCGCTCAACTGCAAACGGCCCTGGGGCGGTGAAAAACGTGCGGCGTTTTCCATTACATTGACCAACGCCTGCTCGATCAATGCCGCATGCACGTAGAGCAACGGCAGCTGCGGCGCTACATCGGTACTCACTTGCAACGGTGCCAGCACCGCGCGCAAACGCCCAAGGGCGCTGCCGACGATATCGCCGGGCGAGACCCAATCGCGCGCCAGCTTCAACGCGCCATGGCCCAGGCGGGTCATGTCCAGCAGGTTCTGGATGTAGCGGTCGAGGCGCTCGGCTTCATCGCGGGTGCCTTCGAGCAATTCGCGACGATCCTCCAAAGGGATCGCCTCGCCCAGCGCCAGCAGGCTGTCAATACTGCCACGCATGGAGGTCAACGGCGTGCGCAGATCGTGGGATACAGAGGCGAGCAAGGCGCTGCGCAGTTGTTCGGTTTCGCCGTGCAAACGCGCCGACTCCAACTCCTGTCCCAACTGCGCCCGCGCCAGCGCCTGGGCCAGCGGCTGGCTCAAGGCGGTGAGCAGGCGGCGGCGTTGCCCGCTCAACTCCAAGCCCGGCTTGGCACTGACACCGAGCAAACCCAAGGGCCCCTCTTCGCCCGACAACGGCCACCACCACCAGCGCCCAAACGGCAAGGTGCCGGTGCCCATGCCGGCGGGTTGATCGTGCTGCCAGGCCCAATCGGCGGCAGCGCGTTCGGCTTCGGTAAGGGTCAACGGGCCACCGGTCTCGATTGTCCAGCCGCCCTCGCCGTCACGATTGACCAGGCATACATCCAAGTCATTCCAACCTTGCAGGTGGTGAGCCGCCGCACTGATAACGGCCTGGCGATCCGTGGCTGCAGTGAGCTTGCGCGACAGGTCGAGCAGCTCGCTGGTTTCTTCCTGGGTATCGCGCAGCGCCTGCAACTGGCGACGCTGGCGCGCAGCCAGGTTGCCCGTGAGCGCTGCCATCAACAGGAAGAACAACAGGGTCAGCACGTCCTCTTCACGCTGGATGGCAAAGGAGAAATTCGGCGGAATAAACAGAAAGTCATAGGTCATGAACGACAACGCGGCGCACACCAGCGAGGGCCCCAAACTGCTGCGCACCGCCACCAGCAGCACCGCTGCGAGAAACACCAGTGAAATATTCGGCAGCGGCAATACACTGGACACGCCCCAGGCCAAGCCGGCCGCAACAACGGTTGCCACCACGGCCAAGGCGTAGTCGAACCAGCGCAACCCACGCGCATCCGGCAAGCGCGGCGGAGCAGGCATGTCGTCGCTGTCGAGCACGTTGATTTCCAGGCCCCGCGCACTGCGCAATAAGCGTGCAGCAAGGCCACCGCCGAACAGCCGTCGACGCCAGCGCATGCGCGACTGCCCGACCAGGACCAGGCTGGCGCGGCGCTCGGCGGCATGCTGGATCAACGTTTTAGCCACCTCGCCCGCCCGCAGCAACACCACCTCGCCGCCCAGACGCTCCGCCAGTTGCTGGGCATTTTGCAGGCGTAGCCGTGACTGTTCATCTCGCGCGTGGCCGTTGTCGATATGCACCAGGCTCCAGGGTAAATGCCGCCGCTGGGCGACCCGGCTGGCATGGCGCACCAGGCGTTCGGCCTGTGCGTCGCCATCGACCCCCACCAGCAAACGCCCCCGCACCGCCGGCGCAGCTTGCCCGAGTTGGCGGTAACCCTGGGCCAGATCGTCGTCGACGTGGGCGGCCGCGGTCTGCATGGCCAGTTCGCGCAGGGCCATCAAGTTGGTCTGGGTGAAAAACGCATCGATGGCCGCGCGCGCCTGTTCGGGCACATACACCTTGCCGTCGCGCAGGCGCTCCAGTAGTTCGCGGGACGGCAAGTCGATCAGCAGCAACTCGTCGGCCTCTTGCAGCACCCAGTCCGGCAGGGTTTCACGCACCTGCACACCGGTAATGCCACGCACCTGGTCATTGAGGCTTTCCAGGTGCTGGACGTTGACGGTGGTGAATACGTTGATGCCGGCAGCGAGCAATTCCTGAATGTCCTGCCAGCGCTTTTCATGCCGGCTGCCAGGGGCGTTGCTATGGGCCAGTTCGTCGACCAGCACCAGCTTGGGCTTGGCCGCAAGCAGGCCGTCGAGGTCCATTTCTTCGAGCATCACGCCACGGTATTCGCTGCGCAACAGCGGTTGTTGCGGCAGGCCGCTGAGCAAGGCTTCCGTCTCGGCACGGCCGTGAGTCTCGACCACCCCGGCAATCAACGGGACGCCCTGGCGCAGTTGGGCGTGGGCCGCCTGGAGCATGGCGTAAGTCTTGCCCACGCCGGGCGCGGCGCCGAGGAAAACCTTGAGCCGGCCACGGCCGTTGCGGGGTAGATCGGCTAACAAGGCATCGGCGCGGCCGGAGTCGCTCATGCGGGTAGTGTCCTTCAGGTATCAAAGCAGTCAGGTTCAATGTCAATCACATGTGGGAGGGGCTTGCTCCCTCCCACAGGGGTTCAGAGTTTTTCCAAGGCCATGTTCAGTGCCAGTACGTTGACTACCGGCGGCCCCACCAACGGGCTTTCGATGTGTTCATCCAACATCCGCTGCAAGGTCGACACCGGCACATTCCGTGCTGCCGCCACTCGCGCCAGTTGATAGGCAATTGCCGCGGGTGGCAAGTGTGGATCAAGTCCGCTGCCGGAGGTCGTCAGCGAGGCCAACGGTACGGGCCCCTGGCCGGGCATCTGTTGTTTATCCGCGTCATCGAAGATGCGCGTGGCCAGCGCAGGATTGCTCGGACCAAGGTTGCTGGCACTGCTGGAGACCGTCGCGAACGCCCCGGCCGAGGGACGCGGATGGAACCAGCCGTCACCGCTGAAATCCTGGGCGATCAGGCTGGAGCCGCGCACCTTGCCGCTGACATCGCGCACCAGGCTGCCATTGGCCTGATCCGGGAAGGCAACCTGAGCGACGCCAGTTACCACCAGCGGATAAGCCACGCCGGTGATCAGGGTCATGAGTACCAGCAGGCTCAGGGCCGGGCGGATTGTATTAGTCATCGTCAAATCCTCAATAAATCGGGCCACAAAAGACCGCAGGGTTACACCAGGTGCAGCGCCGTCAGCAGCATGTCGATCGCCTTGATGCCCACAAAGGGCACCAGCAGCCCACCCAGGCCGTAGATCAGCAGGTTGCGTCGCAACAAGGCCGCCGCACTCGCCGCCTGCACGCGCACACCGCGCAGGGCCAGCGGGATCAGCACCACGATGATCAGCGCGTTGAACACAATTGCCGACAGGATCGCGCTCTGGGGACTCTGCAAATGCATGACGTTGAGCACGCCCAATTGCGGGTAGATCGAGGCGAACAGCGCCGGCAGGATCGCGAAGTACTTGGCCACGTCGTTGGCGATGGAAAAGGTGGTCAGCGCGCCCCGGGTCACCAGCAACTCCTTGCCGATCTGCACCACGTCCAGCAGCTTGGTCGGATCGCTGTCGAGGTCGACCATGTTGGCGGCTTCGCGTGCGGCCTGGGTGCCATCGTTCATCGCCATGCCGACGTCGGCCTGGGCCAGTGCCGGCGCGTCGTTGGCACCGTCGCCGCACATGGCGACCAGGCGGCCGTCGTTCTGCTCATGGCGAATACGTGCGAGTTTTTTCTCAGGCGTGGCTTCAGCCAGCACGTCATCCACGCCGGCTTCAGCGGCAATCGCGGCGGCCGTCAACGGGTTGTCGCCGGTGACCATCACGGTACGAATCCCGAGCTTGCGCAGCTCGGCAAAACGCTCGCGGATGCCGGGCTTGACCACGTCTTTCAGATGGATCGCACCGAGCAATTTGCCATCGGCGCATACCAGCAACGGCGTGCCGCCGCTTTGCGCGATCTTGTCGATTTCCCGCGACAACGCCGGCTGCAGGTCGCCGCGTTGCTGGCCGATAAATGCCAGCAGCGAGTCCACCGCGCCCTTGCGGAATACGCGGCCCTGATAGTCGACACCGGACAAACGGGTTTCGGCGCTGAAGGGGACCGCAGTCAGTTCGTCCGGCGTCGGCTCTGCCTGGGGGTGCAAGGCGCGCAGGTATTCGACGATGGACTTGCCTTCGGCGGTGTCATCCGCCAGGGAGGCGAACAGCGCACCTTCCGCCACTTCCCGACCACTGACACCGGGCGCCGCAACCACTGCCGAGCAACGACGGTTACCGAAGGTGATGGTGCCGGTCTTGTCCAGCAGCAACACATGCACGTCCCCCGCCGCTTCCACCGCGCGGCCAGACTTGGCGATCACATTGAGCCGCACCAGCCGGTCCATGCCGGCGATGCCGATGGCCGACAACAAGCCGCCAATGGTCGTAGGAATCAGCGTCACCAGCAGTGCGACCAGGAACACCAAGGGCAGGCTGCCATTGGCGAAGTGAGCGAACGGCTGCAGGGTCACCACCACCAGCAGGAAGATCAGGGTAAGACCGATCAGCAGGATATCCAGCGCGACTTCGTTGGGCGTTTTCTGGCGTTTGGCGCCTTCCACCAGGGCGATCATGCGGTCCAGGGTGGACTCACCGGGGTTGGCGGTGATGCGGATCAGCAGCCAGTCCGACACCAGGCGGGTGTTGCCGGTGACGGCGGAACGGTCGCCGCCGGATTCGCGGATCACCGGAGCGGATTCGCCGGTAATCGCCGCTTCGTTGACGGCAGCGATACCTTCGATCACTTCGCCGTCGCCAGGAATCATTTCACCTGCGGCGACGCGCACCACATCACCTTTGCGCAGGCTGGTGGCCGGTACCACCTTGAAGCTACCGTCAGCTTCCTTGCGGCGAGCGCTCAAGCCCTCACTGCCGGCCTTGAGGCTGTCGGCGCGGGCCTTGCCACGGCCTTCGGCCAAGGCTTCTGCGAAATTGGCGAACAACACGGTGAACCACAGCCACACAGCAATTTGCACAGCCACGAAGGTCGGCACGGCGGTGTCGGGCACAAAGCACAGCACGGTGGTGAGGATGGCGGTCAGCTCGACCACCAACATCACCGGCGAGCGTTGCAGTTGGCGTGGGTCCAGCTTGACGAACGCCTGGACCAACGCCGCGCGCCACAGGGCCGAGATCGCGGTTTTGGCAGGTTCCTGGGGTTTGACCGGGGCCGCATTTTTTACAGGCATATTCATTTTCATATCCCTTGGTTAGAAGCCCATGCTCAGGTGTTCAGCAATAGGGCCCAGCGCCAGCGTCGGCAGGAAAGTCAGGCCGCCCACCAGCAAGATGGTCACGGTCAACAAGGTCACGAACAACGGGCCGTGGGTCGGGAAACTGTTCTGGCCAATCGGTGCGGTCTTCTTCATCGCCAGGCTACCGGCCAGGGCCAGTACCGGGAGGATGTAGCCGAAACGGCCGATCAACATGCCCAGGCCAAGCATCAGGTTGTGAAACGCGGTGTTGCCGCTGAACCCACCAAACGCCGAACCGTTGTTGGCACTGGCCGAGGTGTAGGCGTAGAGCAACTGGCTGAAGCCGTGGGGGCCAGGGTTGCTGATGGCGCCGGCCGGGCCTGGCAGGCTGGCGGCAATGGCACCCAGCACGAGCACACCCACCGGCATCACCAGCAGGGTCACCACCAGCAGTTGCACCTCCTTGGCCTGGAGTTTCTTGCCCAGGTATTCCGGGGTGCGGCCGATCATCAGGCCGGCGAGGAACACCGCGATCAACACGTTGAGCAACATGCCGTACATACCGGCACCGACCCCGCCGAAGATCACTTCGCCGACCATCATGTTAACCAGCGCCACCATCCCGCTCAGAGGGTTAAGGCTGTCCTGCATGCCATTGACCGAGCCGTTCGACGCTGCGGTGGTGGTCACCGACCAGAGCACCGTGCCGGTGGTGCCGAACCGTGTTTCCTTGCCTTCCAGCGGCGCGGTTTGCTCAACGGCCGGGTTGTTCAAAGTTGGGTTGGGCTGGTATTCGGCCCACAGCGAGGTCGCGCCACCGATCAGGAACAAGGCCAGCATGCAGGCGAGAATGGCGCGGCTCTGACGCAGGTCTTTGACGTAATGGCCGAAGGTAAACACCAAGGCCACCGGGATCAGAATGATCGAGGCCACTTCGAAGAGGTTGGCCCAGGCTGTCGGGTCTTCGAACGGATGCGCCGAGTTCACTCCAAAGAAACCGCCGCCATTGGTGCCCAATTGCTTGATCGCAATCTGGCTGGCCGCCGGGCCGAGGGGGATGACCTGATCCACGCCTTGCATCGTCACGGCATCAACGTAATGGGCGAAGGTCTGTGGTACGCCCTGCCATACCAGAAACAATGCCAGCACCAGGCATAACGGCAGCAAGCCGTAGAGCGTGGCGCGGGTCATGTCGACCCAGAAGTTACCCAAGGTCTTGGAGGATTTGCGACCGATCCCACGGCAAAGCGCGACCAGGACTGCCAGGCCGGTGGCGGCACTGACGAAGTTCTGCACAGTGAGGCCGACCATCTGGCTGAGGTAGCTCAGGGACGCTTCACCGCTGTAGTTCTGCCAGTTGGTATTGGTCATGAAACTGACCGCGGTGTTGAAGGCCAGCGTCCATTCCTGGCCCGGCAATTTCTGCGGATTGAGTGGGAGATAGTTCTGGAACAACAGGATTGCAAACAGCAGCAAAAAACCCGCGAGGTTGAACGCGAGCAAGGCCAGCATATATTTCTGCCAGCTTTGCTCCTGTTGCTCGTCCACACCCGAAAGGCGATAACAGGCTTTCTCGACAGGCCCCAGCACCGGCGTCAGCCAGGTGCGCTGGCCTTCCATCACCTTGTAATAGAACCGCCCCAGAAACGGTGCCGGCACCAGTACCACGGCGAAGAAGGCGATGATCAGCCAATAGTCATAACTGTGCATAGCCTGCTCCTAGTTCCGATCCGCGCGGAACAGCGCAACCAGCAGATAAATGAACAGCGCCACAGCCAATAGCAGTGACACCCCGTCCAGAACGCTCATGGAAGTTTCTCCGTTTAACGGCGAGTGCCGCGTGTGGGGCAATTGTCCGCAGAAGGGGTGTAAAGGAACGAGAGCGAGGCGGGGCGTGGGGCGTAAAGATGGCGTAAAGAGTGGCTTTATGCGGGGTTTACACGAGTGATTTCGGCGCCTGGGCGGGCGCTATCGGGAGCAAGCCCCCTCCCACAGATTGATCTGCGCTCGGCATGACAACTCGGTCAAGTGTGGGAGGGGGCTTGCCCCCGATGGCGCCAGTCAAGACACCCTCGCACTTATCTGGTGCGACGTCGCCACTATTCAAACGCCAAACCATCTTCCAGGCGACAGTGGACGTGCTTTACGACACGGCTTTGGGAAGTGGCATGTCCACTGCAACACCTTGAATCATTCCAAACCGTTCAGGGAGCACCACACAATGAACACACACCTCAAACCCACCTTGGGCACCCTCCATCTCTGGGGCATCGCCGTCGGGCTGGTGATTTCCGGCGAGTACTTCGGGTGGAGCTATGGCTGGGGCGTGGCCGGCACGCTGGGCTTCCTGGTGACCTCACTGATGGTCGCCGCGATGTACACCTGCTTCATTTTCAGCTTCACCGAGCTGACCACCGCGATTCCCCATGCTGGCGGCCCCTTCGCCTACAGCCGCCGCGCCTTCGGCGAAAAAGGCGGCTTGATTGCCGGCCTGGCGACCCTGATCGAATTCGTCTTCGCCCCACCCGCCATCGCCTTGGCCATCGGTGCCTACCTCAACGTGCAGTTTCCAGCGCTGGACCCGAAACACGCCGCCGTCGGCGCCTACTTCGTGTTCATGGGCCTGAATATCCTCGGCGTGAAACTCGCCGCTACCTTCGAACTGGTGGTGTGCGTACTCGCCGTCGCCGAATTGCTGGTGTTCATGGGCGTCGTTGCCCCGGCATTCAGCTTCAGCAACTTCGCCCTGAACGGTTGGGCCGGCTCCGACACCTTCGGTGCCCCGGCGATTGCCGGCATGTTCGCAGCGATCCCCTTCGCCATCTGGTTCTTCCTCGCCATCGAGGGCGCAGCCATGGCAGCCGAAGAAGCGAAAGATCCCAAGCGCACCATTCCGAAGGCCTACATCAGCGGCATCCTGACCCTGGTAATCCTGGCCATGGGCGTGATGTTCTTTGCGGGCGGCGTAGGCGACTGGCGCACCCTGTCGAACATCAACGACCCACTGCCCCAGGCGATGAAAACCGTCGTAGGCGAAAGCTCCGGCTGGTTGCACATGCTGGTCTGGATTGGCCTGTTCGGCCTGGTGGCAAGCTTCCACGGCATCATCCTCGGCTACTCGCGCCAATTCTTCGCCCTGGCCCGCGCCGGTTACCTGCCGTCTTTCCTGGCCAAACTGTCACGTTTTCAGACGCCCCACCGAGCCATTCTCGCCGGTGGCGTGGTCGGCATTGCGGCCATTTACAGTGACGGTCTGATCAACCTGGGCGGCATGACCCTGACCGCCGCGATGATCACCATGGCCGTATTCGGCGCCATCGTCATGTACATCATGAGCATGCTCAGCCTGTTCAAACTGCGCAAAACCGAACCGCTGCTTGAACGCACCTTCCGCGCACCGGGTTACCCCGTCGTGCCGGGCATCGCGCTGGCTCTGGCAGTGGTGTGCCTGGTAGCGATGGCCTGGTTCAACACACTGATCGGGCTGATCTTCCTCGGTTTCATGGCCGTAGGCTTCATCTACTTCCAACTGACCGCCCAAGACCGCGCCGATGCGCCAGCAGATGCGATGTTGACCGGACTATAGGGTTTACGAGGCAGAACGGGCCTACAATGAACTACTCAGAAAGCCCGTAACTCAAAGCAGTTATTACCGTGGGAAAATTCTCCCCCGGCTATCTGCCTCAAGGAGAGCCTTATGCCGTGGTACGCGTGGTTGATTATGGTAATTGCGATCGGGTCGATCGTCGGTGGGTTGATGATGCTGCGTGACAGCGCCAACAAAGTGGAACTCACCGACGAACAACGCAAACGCGTGGCCGAGCGCAATGCGCAAGCGGACGCCAAGGATGCGCAGGATCGCTGAACTTGAGTTACTCCCAATCCGCTTTGGCAATATGCAAGCCGTGCTGCCCCTTATAGGCAGCACGTTCCGGCTGACTCCAGCCACTCAGCAATTCGTTCTCCAGCCTGTAGATTTCAACCCCCAACGGACGACACACCGTCAGCGGGTCCTGCGCCTCCGGCCCCCACATCGGCAACGACAAATCCCCACCTGGGCATGTCGATAGCGCACACAGCAAATCAATCTCCGCGAAAAACTCCAGGTAATCGCCCTTCTGCGCCGGACAGGCTTTCATGAAATACATGTCATCGTGATTGAGGCCGGTGCACTGGAAAATATTCAGCACGTCGTGCACATCGAATTCCGTCAGACCGTGAGGCAACACCGCACGGGTCAGGTTTGAGTGGCAGTGGTGATGAAAGTCCTCGCCAGTGAGCATACGGTTTACATAGGGATCGCAGCGTGTGCCGAGCAAGTCGTGCAGGCGCCCGCCGTGCTCATCGATGCCGTAGCTTGCGAGGCTGTCGTCTGTAATAGTGACTAATGGTCGTAGAAATG
The DNA here is from genome assembly GCF_003852235.1 of Pseudomonas sp. R4-35-07. Classification (NCBI taxonomy): domain Bacteria; kingdom Pseudomonadati; phylum Pseudomonadota; class Gammaproteobacteria; order Pseudomonadales; family Pseudomonadaceae; genus Pseudomonas; species Pseudomonas sp. R4-35-07. The sequence goes on along the minus strand of NZ_CP027732.1, from coordinate 1,766,292 downwards.
GAAGGTTCGACCACAAGCGGTCGTGAGTGCTGACGTGGGCGCCTTGAAGTTGCCGAGTGCGCGCCGCCCACAAGCGTTCGCGCGGATCATTGGCGTTCCACACATTGAAGTCGCCCACCTGGGGGCCTACAGGCGTGGTCACCCGGAACACATGCCCTGCCGGCACCTTCCACGCCCTGCCCGTGCGGATCGGCACCTCGAACTGCTCGATCAGCGTGCGCTGATCCTGGCGATCACGGATACGTTCATAGAAGGTCGTATCCACCTGTAACGCCGAGCCTTTGCTGACTTGGTAAGCGGCTGGATAGTCTTTGTACATGGGGCGAACCTCCATCAAGGGTGACTGTTGAACAATCGATGATCTTGAGGTAACCACATTTCATGCCAGGGCTGGGCTAAAAACACATGATAAAAGGCCGATCATTGATCGGCCCCTGGGTGACGTCGTTTAGTTGATAACCAGCCTGTCGCGATTCTTCTCCAGCAAAGCCTTGCCGATGCCCTTTACTTCCAACAACTCATCCACCGAGGTGAAGGGCCCATTGCTTTCGCGAAAGGCGACGATCGCCTTCGCTTTGGAGGCGCCGATACCGAACAAATCACGTCGCAGGGTTTCAGCATCGGCGGCGTTGAGGTTGACCTTGGCGGATTGCTCGGTTTTGGTCATTTGTGCGGAGATTGGGGTCGGGACCTCAGGTTTAGCGGACGGGGCTGCGGTGGTGGCGACAGAGAGGCTGGTGAGGAAGGCGAAGATTAGAGAGGAGATGTAGAGGTTTTGCATTGGTGACGCTCCATGACATCGGTAAGAGAAAAGCAGCTTTTCCGAAGCTGCTTTTCTACCTTAGGCGACGGATGGAGGGTGTCAAAGCGGGGATATTGCAGGATGTGAGAGAAAGTCGTTTTTTGTGTGGGCGCTGATGGACTGCCGTGTGGAAAGACTTGGTTCTCCCACATGATCGAATCATCCAATTCGGCGTGCCCCCCAACGATGCGAAATTGAGCTACATACGAATGCTATCGAAAGCATCAGTACCCAGTTGCGTGCGAGAGCTTGAGGTAAGCATCTTCACACCGCGGCATTTGTTCTGTCCAAGGTGCGGTCAACCTCGGGTACATTAATCTCTTCTACCCGTTTCTTGCGCATAAACCTTTTTTCTACATGAACGAAGGTAAAGGTCGACAAGGCGACAATAACGGGAATAGTCGCAAAGTTCACAAGCCAAAAGGTCACTTTATCAAGAACAGCTAAATCAAAGAATACAGACAACACCTTGAAGGATAGAAACAGTACAGGCAAGTGAAGCAAATAAATACTATAACTAATATCACTTAGCCTGTTAAGGAACTGATAATGCAAGAAACGAGGATTAGAAACAGTAACACATATGAAAAATATAGTCGCCAGAGCAAATCTAAAAGCTCCGTAGCCAGGAACATCAACCAGTCCGCACATCCACACAAATATGCATATTGCAACTACAGTAGAAACAAATTTGACGAACCTACTTGTAATATTTGCTTTATGAATAACTGCTGCTGCCATGCCTGACAGAAAGTAGGCCCAACAGACGACGGCGGAGGTGCCCAGGTCAATGGCAGCTATAATTATTGCCACCGTCAGTATGATAAACTTATATTGGGATCTGTAAAAAATTGCTACCATTGGCAACACTGCATAAAAACGCCACTCATGAACCAACGTCCATGTCACGGAACTCAGAGGTACAAGAGATACACCTCCAATTCTCATCGGGTTATCGATGAAATTGAACGTTATTAAACCCGCAATAGTAGTAATAGACTCTTTATCCAGAAAATCAAAGCCTGCAAAAAAAGCCGCGATAAAAAACACCAAAATCGATGTTAGATAGTAGAGAGGAGCTACCCTTCTAATTCTAGATACAAAAAAATCACCCCAGTCAATATTCTTATTCTTGATGACTTTATCAAAAAAAAGAAAGCCTGTAATACAGAAAAAAATCTGTACACCGAAAGATCCAAGGTTCGGGTAAATTTGTCCCCAGGCAGAAAAAACGGTATTTTTTACACCCAAATTTATTAGCACAAACGGCGCATGATTAACAAATACGAATATAGCAGCAAGACCACGCAGACCATTGATGAATTTATATTCGTGCTGAACTTCCGCGCTTTCAATTTTCGATCTAAAAATCGACGAAAAAGCAATGAACATTAATATAATTGAGAGGGTGAGCGTGATAACTTCAAGCGAATATTCAGTTTTCATTTAAAAGGATTACTCATGCAATGCCATCCTGCTTAGGCTATGTTGAAGACGCTCCATGGATGACGAAGCGTGAAAACTATGCCGTCCGTTTATCACGAGCAGTGCGCACGGAAAAATCATGGTGCGTTGCCGCAGGTGAATTGTATTCTGTCAGAGGTGCATAGGGAAGAAAATACGGGCATAAAAGCTGAGATAACAGCATAAACTGCTGTTATCCAAACTAAAAATCACACTACAACTCAAGTCTTTTTTGTTGATAAGACCAGTCAACAATTTCGCCATCGGGAGCATAGCCACTCACAGTTTCGCGTAACAACTTACGTACCTCAATATAATCATGACTTTCTATCGCACTCAGCAATTCCACTAATCTTGGCTTCAATATGCTCCAAGATAGATAATCTTCATTAGCACTCATAATCATTGGGTGTTGCGTGGCATCGACATTGTCACCTATGAGTAATTCTTCGTAGAGCTTCTCTCCGGGCCGAAGTCCTGTAAACTCGATAGCGATATCTCCGAGGGGCTTTTTTTCTGAGCGGACGCTTAGGCCTGACAGATGAATCATTTTTTCTGCCAATTCCGTGATTTTAACCGGTTCGCCCATATCCAATACAAATACGTCCCCCCCTGCCCCATTGAGCCTGCCTGAATAACAAGCTGAGCAGCCTCCGGGATAGTCATGAAATACCGGGTTATTTTCGGATGAGTCACCGTGATGGGCCCACCTGACTTAATCTGTTTGTGAAAAAGAGGAATTACTGAACCAGAAGAACCCAGAACATTTCCAAATCGGACCATTGTGAAGCGAGTACGATTGAGGGCTAGAGAGGTCGTGTTAAAAAGAGCCGGTTCTAATTCACGGCTGAGTGCCTGAAGCGTCATTTCAGCAAGACGTTTGGTGCTCCCCATTACATTCGTAGGACGCACCGCCTTATCAGTCGAAACAAGTACAAAATTAGCAACATTTGAAATAATAGCTGCTTGAGCAGTATTTAACGTGCCGATAACGTTATTCAGAAACCCTTCCGATATATTATGTTCTACCATCGGCACATGCTTATAAGCGGCCGCATGGTAGACCGTATTTACATGCCAGGTTTTCATAACATCAACCAACTTATCCTGGTTACGTATAGATCCCAGGATCGGAAGCAATTTTACCGCCAGCGAATCCCTAAGTATGCGCGCTTCCAGTTCCGACATAATACTGTATAAATTATATTCACTGTGTTCAAAGAGAATCAGTATTGTTGGTTGCAGCTCGAGGATTTGGCGGCAGAGTTCAGATCCAATAGAACCTCCCGCGCCGGTAACCATTACTACATGGCCCCGTATGCAATGTTCCAGCAAATTTTCTTGTGCAGGTACTGGATCACGCCCTAACAGGTCTGCAATATCTACTTCTTGGATATCGTCGACTTTGACGCGCCCACTTGCAAGGTCCATGAAGCCGGGGACACTACGTACATGCAGAGGAAAACCCTCAAGAAACCCGAGAATCTCCCGACGCCGACCACGCGTCGATGAAGGTATCGCCAACAAGATCTCTTGGGCGCCCGTGGTGTCGATCATTCGTTGGATATGTTTAGGCTTATAAACCTGCAGCCCAGAGATTACCCTATCAGAAATAGTAGGATCATCGTCAATAAACGCTACAGGTCTCATTAAGCGGCCCATGCGTAATGCCGCAACTAGCTGATTCCCAGCAGATCCCGCGCCATAAATAGCCACACGTGGCAAGCCGTCATCACGGTTAGTGAAAGGCACATATTGAGCCGCCGTAAACCAATCCCCCAGGAAGAATTGACGCAGCGCTAACCTCAATCCTCCTATCATAATCAGGCTTAACCACCAATAGTTAAAGATGATAGAACGAGGAATTACATTTTGATGGTTACTGTACCAATAAACGACCACTCCAATAATAAGGGAGGAAAGGCTGACAGCCTTAATTATCGCGATCAGCGCATCATTTCCAAAGTAACGTAAAACCGCGCGATACATGCCAAAACGTATAAACAGCGGAATAGTCACAATAGGCGCCGTTAAAAATAGCCATGTGTGCAGCACGAACGGGTTGATCATCTCATCGAGGCCTATGCGCACGACAAAAGCTAACCAAAGCGCAAACCAAACTAAAAAAACGTCTGTAACCACCTGCAGAACACGTTTATATCTACGCGGGAGACTTAATAATCCAGATCTTAGTGAGTTCATATTTTCTAAACCTCTCGCAGCTCTAACAACCTAAACCTGAATAAATATACAACACCAAGCTCTCAGGATTTTCGCATTAATAATTTACTTCTTTAATACCGGCCTTAAATTTCAGAGCCAGAATGATGAGCGGCGTGTAAGCGATCAACAAACCGGCAGCACCGTCAAGCCTGTCAAATGCAACAAGCAACGCAATTGGGAAAAGCCATATGAAATTTATTACGATTATGCACAAAGTGACAGGTATGTGTGCATTAAAAATGCGAGAGGCATACTGATAAGCATGACTCCGATGTGCCTCATATACTTTTTCGCCACGTACCAGCCTGCGAAGCAATGTCAATGTCGCGTCTACAATAAATACGCCTAATAAAATCAGCCACACCCATAAAAGTGCTGAAGAAAAAGATACAGCTTCAAGCGATATCATGGCCAATGTAATACCTAGAAAACCACTCCCCGCATCCCCCATAAAAATTCGGGCTTTGGGGAAGTTCCAGTAGAAAAAACCTGCTGTTGCCAAAGCCAAATAAATAGGCGGCCATAACAGCTCTTCATATCCTAAGAACCAATAGATAAAAGCGGCGGAAGAGCAAGCACAAATAGCTTGAGCACTCGCCAGTCCATCAATGCCGTCCATGAAGTTGTAAAGATTCAACATCCATACGGCATACAAAACAGCTAGAATTCCGCCAATCCAACCTAGATGGATTGGTAATCCAAAAATCGTAATCGACGGTACCCCACCGATCCAATATAACGCCCATATTGCTGAAAAAAAATGTCCTAATAATCGCCAGCGCGCAGGAATGTGGCCATGGTCATCCAGAAATCCCAAAGCGGCTACGATTATGCCAGCCACGAACGATGCAAGGAAAAAAGCGTGATCAATCAGCCCAAAGCAACGCATTAAACCCAATGATATTAAAAACCCTAGCACAATTGCCACACCGCCGCCGCGAGGAGTCGGTACCGAATGTGAACTTCTGCTATTAGGGATATCCAACACATTTCGCTGGAGCGCATACCGACGCAACAATCCGGTTAAAAACATGGAGCTCGCTATTGAAGTAATCGCTATCCAGAAAGCCATCTGCCTGTCCCTACCTGCAATAATTTCGAAATTAATCGCTATAATAAACGGAATCTTTCGCCTGATTCGACCAAAGCATCATGAGCTTTTCTCGCAGGGGCCCAGTTCAATAATGCTCTGGATTTTTTATTATCGACAACTAATGATCTACACAACTGCGTATATAACGATCGCTTCCCAACAGCACTGGCGACTGAACGGATTAAGGCGTCAGGAACGCGGAACAGTCTTTCTTTTCGGCCCATACCCAACGCCAACAAATTGATAATTTCACTAATGGAAAAATCAGTTCCATCAGAAACTAAAAACAATTCATTTGCAGCTGACGGGTGCCCAATACATAGTTCAATAAAATCTACCAAGTTCTCCAATGCTATCATGCTACGCTTATTTTCTACGGCGGCGAACGGCAGTGGCACTCCCGTAGCGATCAATTTTAACAGACGATTAAAATTACCAGGTGCCTCAGCGGCATAAACTAACGGAGGACGAATAACTATCAGCTCCATGGTCTCGCCAGCGAGCAATTCCGAGAGCTCGCGCTCTGCTTTCAACTTGGAGCGAGCATATTCTGCATGAGGCTTGGGTTCATCACTCTCAGTGAAAGCACCATCATGGGTCTCCGAACCGTTGACACCAATTGAGCTGATGAATATAAAACGACGGACACCTGCTTTTACCGCTTGCTGCGCTAAATTGACAGCACCTTGAACATTAATCCGTTCAAATTCCAATACTGGATCTTCGCTCCCGGCGTCTAATACATGCGCGCGTGCTGCGAGATGGATAACGGTGTCGACTCCTTGTAGAGCCTGATCCCAGCCCGTATTACCATCTACTTCCCCCGTCGAGACCATTTGGATATCTGAAGCAACATCAGAAGGTTTGCGACAAGTACCGACAACTGAATATTTAGCTAGGCTAACAAGATGCTTAGACAACGCCCGCCCAATAAAGCCATTAGCACCGGTAATAAGGATTTTCATTTAGTCCTGTCTAACACTTTCTGGTAAATTTTCAGGATTTTATCCAACATGATATCGAAAGTAAAATTTGTGCGATATATGTGCTGCCCTAAAAGACCTTGTTTTTTTCGAAGCTCGGGGGAATTAATCAACTGTGTCAGTGCATCCATCAATCCCTTCTGGTCCCCGCGCTCCACCACGAAACCGTTCTCACCGTTTGCCACCAGCTCAGATACGCCTCCCACGTTAGATGCTATTACCGGAAGCCCAGTTCGCATAGCTTCCAATATGGTCAGCGGCAACCCTTCCCAGTCAGAGATCAAGACGAAAACATCCGACCGCGAAAGCCTGATCGGGACGTCATCACAAGCCCCGGAAAAAACCACCTTCTCGCCTATTCCCAGATGCGCTGCCAACGTCTGAACGCTGGAAAACGAAGGGCCATCGCCTACCAGTTCAAGCTCCCAGTTCTTTGGTGCCACTTTTGCAAGCGCTTCCAAAAGAAACTTTTGGTTTTTTGGAACTTCGAACCTTGCGACCATGATTAAGCGTACTTTATCAGACTCGGTAAGGCTAACTATATTAGAACTGACCTCGGGCATACCGTTATGAATCGTTAGAACGCTGGCTTCATCGCCTACCTTAGCCTTCAAGGCGAGTTGCCTGTCAAATTCAGAAACCGTAAGGATCTGTTCTGAAAAACGGGCCATGATCCTTTCAATATTACGGTATAAGAAACGACGCTTGGCAGACACTCCCTCTGTAAAAGCCCAACCATGTGCCGTAAAAATTGCTGGCAAGCCAAGACTTTTAGCAGCGAGTCTTCCAAGAATACCAGCCTTGGAGGAATGCAAGTGGACGAGGTCAGGTTTTAGCTTGGAAAGCATTTTCCTTAATTCAAAAAAGGCGCGAATATCTTTTCTAGGATTAATTTCGCGAACAAGATACTTTAATGGGAAGCACGATAAACCTAAATCCCGCGCTCGGGAATTAAAGACGCCCTCGCCACCAACGAGAATATCGACACTATGTCCCGCTTGAAAAGAACCCAGTGCCAAATCAAGGAGGTGTACACTAGCACCGCCTATAACGTCTGAGCGGGTTATGACATAAACAATTTTCACACTGCGTCCCTTTTTTAAATCCTAGCCCAAGCCAAACTTACCAGGTTTAGAGATTGGCCGTATCGCGTCGCCATACTCTCACTAAAAACCGTTCGGAAATTGCTGAAAACCGAAATTATGAGCTTTCTGGTTGGGTGTATAACCGCTCCCATGTACTAATCACAGAGTCTATGGAAAAGTTATCAACCACTCTCGACCTGGCAGAGGTGACTAGCGAGTTCTTTTCCTCTGGAGGTAGGCTCAGTGCTAGTTTGATACTCTGACGTAATGCTTCAGGATTAAACGGTTCAACAAGATAGCCGCTGCCACCTAGCACCTCTTTCACCCCTCCGCAGTCTGTCGCAACCACTAAGGTTTTGCATGACATCGCCTCGGCCACTACGAGCCCGAAACCCTCCCATGCGGAAGACAATACATACACATCTGCAGCACAATAAAATGACGGTACGTCATTGCGTCGTCCAAAAAATTTTATCTTCTCGTCAAGGTGGGCTTCGTTGACGCGGAGCGCCAGATCAGTAGCCAAAGGACCGTCGCCCACTATCCACAGACGCACGTTTTCATCATCCTGCGAGATCAGCTTAAATGCATCTAATAAACAGGGATAGTTTTTTGCCTCGACGAGCCGCCCTACAGCCAATATAACTTTGATAGAAGAGTCTATTGACTCTCTGGCACGAACCTGATCACGCACTTGCTCATCAAAAACATAGCGCTCCGTATCTATCCCATTAGGTACAAAGATCATACGCCCGGCAGATGAGGCACCCTTTGCAATAAGTATATCAACGGCTTCCTGGCTCACATTTGTCGTAACATCAGCTAGAAAATCAGTCAGACGGTAAGCCAGCATTTTCAGCTTACCACCTTCATTTGAACTGTGTGCCGTACAAATAAGCTTAGGTATTTTGATAACGAAACGAATCACCCTAGCTATCAAGTTCGCGTGCACCATATGACTATGTAGCACGTCGGGTTTAAATCGTCTAATTAGTTTAATCAGATTATTTATCGCGCGCACCATCCCACGTAACGTCTTATCACCATTCAACGCTACAACAGATACCCTGGGCTCCCCAGGAAGCACTTCCTGCTTGCCTGTCAAATAAGCAATAACGACGTTATGTCCCCGTGCACTCATGCGATCAGCAAGATCCACGACTTGTCTCTCGGCGCCACCCATGCCCAACCCTGTGATAAAAAACATTATGTTCATCAAGGCCTCCCTAGAACCATATACAAAAGGCATTGGGCAGACCTAATTAGGTTCTTAAACTTGTAAAACAAGGTTTTTTCGCGCAAGAACTGCGACCAATAATAAATAAAAAATCCTTTTGGATTAGCTCTTAAATGGCGTGAAAAGTTTCGGCTGTATCCGTCTTCCAGATAGTCGCAGAGATAAATTACTTTTCTCGTGAAAAATATTACATCTCCCACATCACCTATTTTATTCCAAATGTATAACTCTGGAACAAACTTCTCAGCTTCAAAAATTGGAAACGGAAACTTAGACATAACTTCAGTTCTAAATATATAAGCTAAATCGCCCTTGAATAATTTACCGGCTTCCGTCGGTGTGGAGATAAGGCTCGGTTCCGCAGTCTTTATCTCATTGCCGAGCAGCTCCCCACTAAAATAAGCTTTCCGATAGCACAAGCCAACTGTGCTACTAGTCGCGGCCGCGACTGACGCTAAAACAGTTTCGACAGCATCAGGCAGTAGTGCGTCATCGCTGTCGACAATGAAGATCCAATTTCCTTTTGCTGCCACCACTCCGCTATTAATAGCCGCGTGCTTTCCAGCATTATTCTGCCTGACCGCCGTTAGCCCGAAACCTAAATTGGTTTCTTTTAGCTCATTGACAAAATTTTGTGTCTCATCAGAACTACCATCGTCTATCAGCACCCACTCAAACTCTTTTGAGCTTTGCTCACGCAGGCTCTTTAGCAACCGAGGAAGCGTTGTAAAGCGATTATATGTTGCCGTTAAAATTGTGATCACTCAGTACGCTCCTCAATATAAGTGACTGGCTTATACCGGCAAGACAATATAAGTAACGTAACGCATAACATAATTTCCGCCAAGACAAACCCGAGAACAATGCCGTTAACGTAGTACTTAATTGATAATAGACTCGCAACAAGTATAGACATCACCGAAAACAATAGCATCGCAGAACTAGCGACTTTATCCATGCCCCGAGGTATCAGCATGCATAGGCCCAATGCTTGATTAGCCATTCTGAAAGGGATTATCCATACAAAAACCTGCAACGTCGTCGTTGCCTGCTCAAAATCAGCGCCCAATAGTTTGTTTATTAGAAATCCACCAGCTACGGAAATGGCCAATGCGCTTACGCAACCCAGCAAGAACATCAGCCCCACGATGATCCAAGATAGCTTAGATGCAGCTTTTGCTGAGGAAAGATACTGTCTATTTAAATATGGAAAAAAACCAATGAGTACAGGATTTATAAAACCTACAAATCCTCTTATGATTTTTTCGGCAGGAACATATCCTGAAACAGCTACTTTCCCACAAAGTAATCCTACAAGAGCAGGGCCGGCGCTAAGCAAAATGTTGTTTGAGCTCTTATATATAAAAACGTGAAAGCCCTTGCGGATCTGAAGCCACCCGCCTAACAAGCTAAACCGAATCCTGCATCCGCCTCGGTAACATATATAATTCCCAATCAGCGTGTTTGCCAATGCAAATGTCGCTAAAATAGCTAATGCGAATAAAGCGTCACTTGGATGTCGAATAAAAATAAACAAGCATAAAAGGCTAGAGATACGTAGCGCCACTTCCAAAAACACAACAAGTGCAATTTTTTCAAGCCCTTGAAAAAACCAAAACGGGCTAAATCCGAAAGCTAAAAAGTACAAAAACCCCAGGCCTACAACCTCAATCTCGAAAGTATTCGAATAAAAAAACATATACAAAATAAACGCTGTAAAACTTATGATAGAAGAGATTATAACTTTTGCAGAAAGCACTTCGCCGAAGACTTTCGACAGAGTCGACACATCAGTCTTGACTAACGAAACTTGCCGAGCAGCACTTAACGAAAACCCATACTCCACAACAAGTGAGGACAAAAGGGCAATCGATTGGACAAGTACTACCTTGCCGTATTCCTGAACGCCCAACGAACGTGCTAATACAGGTATTTCCAAGATAGGCACCAAATACCCAAAAAGCTGTACGACGAAAAGCAGGCTCATATTTTTAAATACGGTAAACACGTTATGATCCTATGTGCTTGTCATGTTTTATTTTATTCAAACTTAAATCTTCATACTTATAAGTACGAGAAAGCCAAGACACCATCACAATCCAATAACCCCATTCTGACATCTCGGTACTCAGCGGATGAAAGAGCATGATAAAAATATAACAAAGCCCCCCCAGCGCAGCGGCAAACTTAAAGAAAATATTTTTATTTAAACTGGCACTCTCCACGAGCGACAAAAAGAAAAAAATAAATGGCGTTAATATCAAAAACAAAAGTGCTAACTCACCGAGTACACCTACGTCGCCCAGCATACCTAAGTATACATTATGGATAACAATATTTTCGCCATCCACTACACTAAATGAACTGCCAAATCCGCAACCGAATGGAAAACACTTTTGAACGTTACTTATTCCATCCTGTATCATGGCAGATCTAACTGGATCCCCCTCAAGCAAACGATTTAAAACAAGCAATGAATCATGATTTGCAAAATCAAAGTTTGAAGATAGAAGCACACAAATTCCTGCAATCAAGCAAACAATTGCAATCATCAACGTCCTGATAGGAAAAATCAAAAACCGCAAGAGAAAGAAAGATAATATTACAATCGCAAACCAGAGAAATCCTGTTCTACTGGAATCGGCCAGCAATATATACACCGCTGCAATTAAAATTACGCCAGCAAAAAATGCTTTTTTCATGCCCGCCGAAAGCAGTGTTGCAATTATATAAGGCGCAAAAAAAGCACATACTTTCCACATTACTCCGGGATAGGCGAACTCGCTCCCTTGGCGGCCATCGCCTAATTGAACATAGAGCTCAACAAACACAAATTTTGACAAGACAAATACTATAAGTCCTACAATAATCGAAATTGAAGCAATCCTGTAAAAATCGTTCAATTCCAGCAAACTGGAACAGTTGTATATCACCAAAAACAGTATAAAAATCGCTATAAACTTCACACCTTGGTAAGCTGTATATATATCAGAATTAGCTACTCCTGAAATCATAAAAGCAAGTGCCATCAATGTGAAACCCAGCATGATAGCACTTCCCTCCGGCGTCAGCTTCAACCGTCCGCCGCAACCGTAAATCCCAAGTGCAAATACGCCCCCCCATAATAACCAGTAGTTAAGTGAGCCGATAATATTCCTGGTATCGCCCAAGGTCACGAGTACGCTGGCCGCAAGCACTGCCAAGAACGCGTAGCGTTTATTAATTTTCATATCGACCTCAGAATAAGCTCAACTAAAGCGTGTGCCGGTTACCAATCGAGCCATTCTCAGGTACCGATTAGAGGAAGGGACTACCAAAACGAGCCATAAGCCCGCAGCGACTAAAATCACAATTTTACACTGCAACGGAGGCTTTCATCTAGGATCATCTGCTGGGCTTACAGTCAAAATACGACATTATAACAGATGGCAAATTGCCTTCAGGTTAATCGACTTCGGATCACTCACTCGCTTCCGAACGAGCATAGGCTCAGCTAACAATCGCCTACATCATGAGTGAAGAGTTCACAGAACTTTCGGATCGCGCAGCCTATGAATGACCGTACGAAAAAAAGCGAGAGCACATCCGATAATAAGGCCTAGCAACCCTCCGCCTGTAATGAGCAAAAGGCGATTTGGACTAATTGGGGTGGTGGGCTCTAATGCTTGTTTGTCAATGACTACGAGCTTAAGATGACTCATATCTTTATTTACCGTCAGCAGGCGTGCTTTCTCTGCACGCAATGGCTGTACATCATTCAAAAATAATTCGTCGTTCACTCGACTTTTCAAGACCTCTATTTCTCGATTAAACTCCAACAGCTTTAATTCTTTCGCAATTTGGGCGATACGTCTTTCAGTAAAGTCATTCGATTTTCGCTGTAGCAAGGCCGTACGCTCAGCCTCAAGCGCACTGACCCCCATAAAATATAAGGGAATCTGCTGATTGTTAATTTCTGTTCGCATAGTGATAGAACCAGAGTGTGCATCATCACCGACAGACGTAGGCGAAGCCGGCATTCTGATATTCAGTTTTTTGGCAATTGCTATCGCTTCATCCAGCTCAGCAATTCGATTTGAACTTAAGCTATGAAGTTGTATACGCAGCCCCTGAAGTTCATCTTTTAACTGAGCTCGGCGAATATTGTCTGATTCAGTCAGAGACGCTATCTTTGCTTCTTTCCATGTATCATAAGCTGAGCGGGCTGTGGCGAGTCTACCGTCAATTTCTTTTAATCGATTATTTACAATAACCGTCAAGTCTGCAGATATCTGATCACGCTCATTTGCTATTGCATACTTGATAAATCCATTGAGTATTGAAACTCCATCTATTCCTTTTGGATAATTTAGCTCAAGCTCCAGATAAGAACCAAGCGCGTCAACCTTATCCTTATTAGCCAATATTAAGTTAATTGATTTTTTATTAAACTCCTCAAATGCTTGCTGCAGAGTTTGTCCAGGACGCACAAACCCCTCAAATAATTTCTGATTGGACCTAAAAAACCCCATACGAATCTCATAAGACTCTAAGGCCATACCGACTCTTACCAGTGCCTCGCTAGGAGGTAAAACATAAACTTCCGAGCGATTGAGCGCATCCAGTTCATTAATCGCAGCAGGCCGAAGTATACTGCTCACCTTGTATACTGGCGTGACCGAAAATGCATAGGCTGCAAAAGCTGATGCAATCACCGCGGCGGTTAAAAAAATAATGACTTTCTGATCCCAGAGATTTTTTATAATTCCGAACGAATTAAATTCTTTATGCTGGGGAACGAGGGCGGAGCGTAGGCTACTACTCACAACAAAAACCTGCCTTCAAAGAGAAACTGCGGGCTCGTTATGCAGACAATTTGCGTGTTTTTATTCTAATTGGATGACCGCCAAAACCCAGCGTCTCTGCCAGATTTGAGCGCACAAAATGACCGTTATCGAGAACAGATTCCATTTTGCCATCTCTTTGGCATATTACAAGACTTGACACATCTGTAAGAAAAGTCCTAATAAGCCAAGGAAATGGCTCATTCTGCGACGTCTGAGGAGTCAGATCGCAGAATATTGGAATAGATAAGACAGCACTCAGTCGTAAATGCTTGGGCCTGGCCTTAAAAGGGTGGTTAATCGATGTGATCTCGCAATGTAAAAAAGGCGCTACTAAGGGAATTTTATCTGATAGACGGTCATAAAATACTCGTTGAGGCTGTAGAGGCACACCCTATCTCCTACCCCTTCGTCGTAGCCCTAACACGCCGGCCGCGCACAAAAACCCCCAACAGCGGCCCAATCAACATCCCCACAATCAACCCCACCACTACAAACACCGCCACCGGCATCTGCGCAGTACTCCACCCCAGGAACGACAGCGCAACACCCTGCTGATTCTCGAGCACAAACGCCAATACCACCAGCGCAGCAACCAGCACCGCGAATACCGCGACAACGCGCTTAACCCCATGCATAACCATCTCCTACTCCAAAAACACTCAGACGCCCTCTTCCTCTTCTTCGTTCACCCGATCGCGCAATTCCTTGCCCGGCTTGAAGTGGGGAACGAACTTGCCGTCGAGGCTGACGGATTGGCCAGTCTTTGGGTTGCGGCCTACGCGCGGAGCGCGGTAGTGGAGGGAGAAGCTGCCGAAGCCGCGGATTTCGATGCGATCTCCGGTGGCCAGGCATTGGGACATTTGTTCAAGCATGGTCTTGATAGCCAGCTCCACATCCTTGGATGAGAGCAGCCCTTGATGGGTGACAATTCGTTCGATCAACTCCGACTTCGTCATATTTTTCCCTTCTTTTTCAAGCAGCTAGGAAAAGCGCTTCGAAGGTTTTAGCATGACTTGATGAATTTGAACAGCCCGTATATCAACTTATCTGCCGCTTAAATAAACGCCCGCAATGAGCACATCGAAACCTCAGTTGCAGATTACCAACATCGTGCGCGTTACTGCGCCGGCGGGATTCCAGCCAAACGGATAGTCGCCCTCCTCATCCGCCGCATCACTGGAACGGGTGAGGACTTTGTAGCCCCGCATTTTGCATTCACGAGCAGCGCGTTTTTCGCACTTCTCCCATTTGTTGCCCAGGCCAGAGCAGTCGATCTCGATGCCGCTTATGCCGCTCTTGGCATGGGTCCTGGCGCTGGTGCTGGAGCAGCCCGCCAGAATGACTAACGCGAGCACTACGAGAATTCTGTTCATTCAAACCCTTATCGAATCAGTAACACGGAATATCTTTAAAAGACTATAGCCAGTTCTGACCGCAGGCTGAATGCCTTGGTTCGGCGGTGTTGATTCATCAAATTTCAGGCACAAAAAAGGGCGACCGAAGTCGCCCTTTTCCTACAGCTTTACAGAACTTAGTTCTGCTTAGCCATTGCTTCGCGCAGCAGGGAGGCCATGGTGGTCTCGCCAGTTGCAGCTGCCGGAGCTTCTTTCAGGCTCTGGATAGCTTCTTTCTCTTCCACTTCGTCTTTGGACTTGATGGAGAGTTGGATTACGCGGCTCTTGCGGTCAACGCTGATGATCTTGGCTTCTACTTCCTGGCCTTCTTTCAGAACGTTGCGCGCGTCTTCAACGCGGTCACGGCTGATTTCGGAGGCTTTCAGAGTCGCTTCGATATCGTCGGCCAGAGTGATGATGGCGCCTTTGGCGTCAACTTCTTTCACTGTACCTTTAACGATGGCGCCTTTGTCGTTCTCTTGAACGTACTCGGAGAACGGATCGCTTTCCAGTTGCTTGATACCCAGGGAGATGCGCTCGCGCTCTGGGTCAACCGACAGGATAACGGTGTCCAGCTCGTCGCCCTTCTTGAAACGACGAACAGCTTCTTCGCCAACTTCGTTCCAGGAGATGTCGGACAGGTGAACCAGGCCGTCGATGCCGCCGTCCAGACCAATGAAGATACCGAAATCGGTGATCGACTTGATGGTGCCGGAGATTTTATCGCCCTTGTTGAACTGGCCAGAGAAATCTTCCCATGGGTTAGATTTGCACTGCTTGATGCCTAGGGAGATACGACGACGCTCTTCGTCGATGTCCAGAACCATAACTTCCACTTCGTCGCCGACTTGTACGACTTTCGAAGGGTGGATGTTCTTGTTGGTCCAGTCCATTTCGGAAACGTGTACCAGGCCTTCAACGCCTTCTTCCAGCTCAGCGAAGCAGCCGTAGTCAGTCAGGTTGGTAACACGCGCGGTCACGCGGGTGCCTTCTGGGTAACGGGCTTTGATAGCGACCCATGGATCTTCACCCAGTTGCTTCAGGCCCAGGGAAACACGGTTGCGTTCGCGATCGTATTTCAGAACCTTGACATCGATCTCATCGCCAACGTTGACGATTTCCGATGGATGCTTGATACGCTTCCAAGCCATGTCGGTAATGTGCAGCAGGCCATCGACGCCACCCAGATCGACGAATGCGCCGTAATCGGTGAGGTTCTTGACGATACCTTTGACTTGTTGGCCTTCCTGCAGGGATTCCAGCAGAGCTTCACGCTCGGCGGAGTTCTCTGCTTCCAGCACGCTGCGACGGGAAACGACAACGTTGTTGCGCTTCTGGTCGAGTTTGATGACCTTGAATTCGAGTTCTTTGCCTTCCAGGTGCGTGGTGTCGCGCACTGGACGAACGTCGACCAAAGAACCTGGCAGGAACGCACGGATGCCGTTAACGTCGACAGTGAAGCCGCCTTTAACCTTACCGTTGATAACGCCCTTGACCACTTCTTCAGCTGCGAAGGCTGCTTCGAGAACAATCCAGCATTCAGCGCGCTTGGCTTTTTCACGGGACAGCTTGGTTTCACCGAAACCGTCTTCAACCGAGTCCAGAGCAACGTGAACTTCGTCACCGACATTGATTGTCAGATCACCAGCATCGTTGTAGAACTGTTCCAGCGGGATCAGAGCTTCAGACTTCAGACCAGCGTGAACGGTTACCCAGCGAGCTTGGTAATCGATATCAACGATAACACCGGTGATGATGGAGCCTGCCTGAAGGTTCAGGGTTTTTAGGCTTTCTTCAAAGAGTTCCGCAAAGCTTTCGCTCATTTTAATTCCTGTTGATAAGGGCGAAGAATACGCCCATCTCCACACCCCAGACGGTGTGGGTCAGTTTCAATTAAAAGAAGCGCTGCAGGACTATGACTGGTCCCCTGCAACCTTCTTGGTCACCCGGCGATATCGCGAATGGCGATCTCGCTCATGATGCGTTCCAGCACCTGCTCGATGGACAACTCCGTGGAATCCAGCTGTATGGCGTCAGCCGCCGGCTTGAGCGGGGCTACCGCACGCTGGGTATCACGCTCATCGCGTGCACGGATCTCATCTAGCAGACTCGACAGACTAACACCATCGACTTTGCCCTTCAACTGCAAGTAGCGGCGACGAGCACGCTCCTCGGCGCTGGCGGTCAGGAAAATCTTCAAAGGCGCCTCGGGAAACACCACGGTGCCCATGTCGCGGCCGTCGGCCACCAGGCCCGGCGGCTCCTGAAACGCGCGCTGGCGCTGCAGCAAAGCCTCGCGAACCGCCGGCAGAGCCGCCACCTGGGACGCGCCGGCGCCGATACTCTCGGTGCGGATCACGTCACTGACTTCATCACCTTCGAGGATGATGCGCTGCAATTGACCGTCGGTCGCCGCGATGAACTGCACGTCCAGATGGGCGGCGATTTTCGTCAGCAACTCTTCGTTGGTCAGGTCGACACCGTGGTTGCGCGCAGCGAACGCCAGCAGGCGATACAGCGCCCCGGAATCCAGCAGGCACCAGCCCAGGCGCTTGGCCAGGATGCCGGCGATCGTGCCTTTGCCCGAGCCGCTTGGCCCGTCGATGGTAATCACCGGTGCTTTGATATTCACAATTGAGCCTCTTGGGCTACACGCATGCCGACGTGGGCACACAGTGTAAGAAAATTCGGAAAAGATGTAGCAACGTTGGCGCAATCACGGATACGAATCGGCGCCGCCGCTCGTAAGGACGCCACGCTGAACGCCATGGCAATCCGATGATCGCCATGGGCATGCACGTCGCCACCGTCTATCGCGCCGCCGTCGATGATAATCCCATCAGGCGTCGGTTCACACTTCACACCCAGCGCCAACAGACCGTCGGCCATGACCTGGATACGGTCGGACTCCTTCACCCGCAACTCCTCGGCACCGCGCAGCACGGTGCGCCCCTGCGCGCAGGCGGCGGCGACGAACAGCACGGGGAACTCATCGATCGCCAGCGGCACCAGCGCTTCGGGAATCTCGATACCCTTGAGTACAGCCGCGCGTACACGCAGGTCGGCGACCGGTTCACCACCCACTTCACGCGGGTTTTCCAAGGTGATGTCTGCACCCATCAGGCGCAGGATATCGATCACCCCGGTGCGGGTCGGGTTGATACCGACATGTTCCAGCAACAGCTCGGAACCCTCGGCAATCGTAGCTGCGACCAGGAAAAAAGCCGACGAGGAAATGTCTCCCGGTACCTCTATATGGGTAGCGGTCAACGCATGCCCGGATTCAACCGACGCCGTCGCGCCCTCCACACCTACCGGATAGCCAAAACCGCGCAACATGCGTTCGGTATGGTCGCGGGTCGGTGCAGGCTCGGTCACGCAGGTTTTACCTTCGGCATACAGCCCGGCCAACAACAGGCAGGATTTCACCTGGGCGCTGGCCATCGGCATTACATAATTCAAGCCTTTCAGCGCCTGGCCACCGCGGATGGTCAGCGGCGGACGCCCTTGCGGCCCGGTCTCGATCACTGCGCCCATTTCCCGCAACGGCTCAGCCACGCGACTCATCGGGCGCCTGGACAGCGACGCATCGCCCGTCAGCACGCTGTCGAAGCGCTGCGCCGCCAGCAACCCGGACAACAGGCGCATGGACGTTCCGGAGTTACCCAGGTAAATCGGCCCTGGCGCCGGTTTCAAGCCGTGCAAACCCACGCCATGAATCGTCACCCGCCCATGGTGCGGCCCTTCAATCACCACGCCCATATCGCGGAACGCCTGCAACGTCGCCAGGGCATCCTCGCCCTCCAGGAAGCCTTCAACTTCGGTCACGCCGTCGGCCAGTGAGCCCAGCATGATCGACCGATGGGAGATCGACTTGTCACCCGGCACCCGGATGCGCCCGCTCAAGCGGCCACCGGGGCTGGCGATGAACGTCAGTTCGTCGGCGTCCACGGAGGTTTCCATGTAAGCCCGGCGCGCCAGGATCTTGCTGAAGTGCTCACGCGCCACCCGCGCACGGGTGAACACGCCCAGTAATTGGTGACCATCACCTGCATCCACCGCATCACGCAAGGCATCCAGGTCGCTGCGGAAGGTGTCCAGGGTGCGCAACACCGCTTCGCGATTGGCGAGGAAGATGTCATGCCACATCACCGGATCGCTGCCGGCAATCCGCGTGAAGTCGCGAAAGCCTCCGGCGGCATAGCGGAAAATCTCCAGATTTTCGTTGCGCTTGGCCAACGAATCCACCAGGCCAAACGCCAGCAGATGGGGCAGATGACTGGTAGCAGCGAGCACTTCGTCGTGGCGTTCGACCTGCATATGCTCCACGTCCGCCCCCAGCTCCCGCCACAGCCGATCCACCACGGCCAACGCCGCTGGGTCGGTCTGCGCAAGCGGGGTCAGGATCACTTTGTGCCGACGAAACAGCTGCGCATTGGACGCTTCCACCCCGCTCTGCTCGGAACCGGCAATCGGATGGCCCGGCACGAAGCGCGGCGGCATTTCACCAAACGCCAGTTGCGCCGCGCGCACCACATTGCCTTTGGCACTGCCGACATCCGTGAGAATCGCGCTGCCCAGGTCCAGGCCGGCCAAAATCGCCAAGAGCTTTTCCATGGCCAGGATCGGTACCGCCAGCTGGATCACGTCGGCGCCCCGGCACGCGACGGCCAGGTCCGCCTCACAACGGTCTACCACCCCCAGTTCTACCGCCAACTGGCGCGATTGCGGGTCCAGGTCCACGCCGACCACTTCGCCACACAAACCACTCTCACGCAGGCCTTTGGCGAAGGAGCCACCGATCAACCCAAGACCGACCACCACCAGGCGACCGATCATAGGCACAGCAGGTTGCAATGCAGTGACATCAACCACGGGCCAGAACCTTGGCCAACGCCTCCAGGAAGCGGCTGTTCTCAGCCGGCAAACCGATGGTGACACGCAGGTGATTCGGCATGCCGTAATTGGCCACCGGACGCACGATCACGCCTTCGCGCAGCAAACCCTGGAAGACCGGGGCGGCTACCTGGCCGAGGTCGACACAGATGAAGTTGCCCTTGGACGCAATCCAGCCCAGGCCCAGCTCGCGGAAACCTGCCTGCAATTGCTGCATGCCGCTTTCGTTGAGGCGACGGCTTTCTGCCAGATAGTCGGCATCCTTGATCGCCGCACAGGCCGCCGCCAGGGCGAGACTGTTGACGTTGAACGGCTGGCGCACGCGGTTCAGCACATCGGCAACCACCGCCGTGGACAAGCCGTAGCCGACCCGCAGCGAGGCCAGGCCATAGGCCTTGGAGAACGTGCGCGACACCAGCAGGTTCGGGTAGGCCGCCAGGAAGTCCAGGCCATCCGGCAGGTCGCTGCCTTCGGCGTACTCGATGTAAGCCTCGTCCAGCACCACCAGCACATGCTCGGGCACGCCTTGCAGGAAGTCGTCCAGCGCCTGTGCGTCGAACCAGGTACCGGTGGGGTTGTTCGGGTTGGCAATGAACACCACGCGGGTCTGGGCGTCGATGGCCGCCAGCATCGCCGGCAGGTCATGGCCCCACTCTTTTGCCGGTATAACGCGGGCATCCGCGCCTACGGCCTGGGTCACGATCGGGTAGACCGCAAAGGCATGCTCACTGAACACCGCATTCAGGCCCGGCGCCAGATAAGCGCGACCGACCAGCTCGAGGATGTCGTTGGAACCGTTGCCCAGGGTCACCTGATTCAGCTCGACCCGGCATTTTTGCGCCAGCAGCGACTTGAGGGCAAAGCCGTTGCCGTCGGGGTAACGGGTCAGCTCAGCCAGCTCTTCACGAATCGCCGCCAGCACCTTGGGGCTCGGGCCCAGCGGGTTTTCGTTACTCGCCAGCTTGACGATCTTGGACGGGTCCAGATTCAACTCACGCGCCAGCTCGTCCACAGGCTTGCCCGGAACGTAAGGCGACAGTTGTTGCACGCCCGGCTGCGCCAGGGCGAGGAAGTTGCCACTCATGTTAAAGCCTCACAAAACCGCTTTCGGGTAAGAGCCCAGCACCTTGAGTGCCACGGCCTCCTGGCTGATTTTCTCCAGCACGCCTTTGACCAGTGGGTCGCGGTGATGCCCGATGAAGTCGATGAAGAACACGTAGGTCCATTTACCGCTGCGCGAAGGACGCGTCTCGATGCGCGTCAGGTCGATGCCGTTGTCGTGGAACGGCACCAGCAGCTCATGCAGCGCGCCGGGCTTGTTGCTCATGGAAACGATGATCGACGTCTTGTCGTCGCCGGTGGGCGGCACTTCCTGGCTACCGATCATCAGGAAACGCGTGGAGTTGTCCGGGCGGTCCTCGATTTTCTCGGCCAGGCGCGTCAAGCCATACAGGCCTGCCGCCATATCGCCAGCAATCGCCGCCGAGTTCCACTCGCCCTTGACCCGCTTGGCCGCCTCGGCATTGCTGGAGACCGCCACGCGCTCGACATTCGGGTAATGCGCATCCAGCCACTTGCGGCACTGGGCCAGGGACTGGGCGTGGGAATAGATCCGGCTGATGCTGTCGGTCTTGGTGTTCTCGCCCACCAACAGGTGATGGTGGATACGCAGCTCGACCTCACCGCAGATCACCATGTCGTGTTCGAGGAAGCTGTCCAGCGTGTGGTTGACCGCGCCTTCGGTGGAATTTTCCACCGGCACCACGCCAAAATTCACCGCACCGGCCGCCACTTCGCGGAACACTTCGTCGATCGCCGCCATCGGCTTACTGATCACCGCATGGCCGAAATGTTTCATGGCCGCCGCTTGGGTGAAGGTGCCTTCCGGGCCGAGGTACGCCACTTTCAGCGGCTGCTCCAAGGCCAGGCACGAGGACATGATTTCACGGAACAACCGCGCCATCTCTTCGTTGCCCAGCGGGCCTTGGTTGCGTTCCATCACGCGCTTGAGCACCTGGGCTTCTCGCTCAGGCCGGTAGAACACCGGCACTTCGCCTTCTGCCAAAGACGCCATTTTTACCCGCGCCACTTCCTGGGCGCAGCGTGCGCGCTCACTGATCAGCTCGAGGACTTTCTCGTCCAGGCTGTCGATGCGTACACGCAGGGCCTTGAGTTCTTGCTCAGACATTAGCCGTGTTCCTTTTCAAACTCTGCCATGTAGGCAACCAGCGCGTTGATCGCGTGGATGTCGACAGCGTTATAGATGGAGGCGCGCATGCCGCCGACCGAACGGTGGCCCTTGAGGTTCAACAGGCCACGCGCTTCGGCGCCGGCCAGGAATGGCTTGTCCAGGCGGTCGTCAGCCAGGCGGAACGGCACGTTCATCCACGAGCGGTCGCTGAGGTTGATCGGGTTGCTGTACAAGCCGCTGGCGTCGATGAAGTCGTACAGGGTGCGCTTCTTCACTTCGTTGAGCTTACCCATGGCCGCCACGCCGCCCTGCTCCTTGAGCCATTCGAACACTAGGCCGGACAAGTACCAGGCGAACGCCGGCGGAGTGTTGTACATCGAGCCGTTATCGGCCGCGACCTTGTAGTTGAGCATGGTCGGGCACAGCGAGCGGGCGCGGCCCAGCAGGTCTTCACGGATGATGTTGACCAGGATGCCGCTCGGGCCGATGTTTTTCTGCGCGCCGGCGTAGATCATGCCGTACTTGGACACATCGATCGGGCGCGAGAGGATGTCCGAAGACATGTCGCACACCAGTGGAACGTCGCCCACCTGCGGCACCCAGTCGAATTCCAGGCCGCCGATGGTTTCGTTGGCGACGTAGTGCACGTAGGCCGCGTCCTTCGACAGTTTCCATTCGTTCTGACCCGGAATGGCGAAGTAGTCATAAGGCTTGGCGGTGCCTGCCACGTTGACGTGACCGTAGCGGGAGGCCTCTTCAATGGCCTTCTGCCCCCAGATACCGGTGTCGATATAGTCCGCCGTGCCGTCTTCCGGCAGCAGGTTCAGCGGGATCTGGGCGAACTGCTGGCTGGCGCCGCCCTGCAGGAACAGCACTTTGTAGTGGGAAGGGATGCCCAGCAAGTCGCGCAGGTCCTGCTCAGCCTTGGTGGCGATGGATACGAACTCATCGCTGCGATGGCTCATTTCCATCACGGAGAGGCCTTTTCCATGCCAGTCGAGGAGTTCAGCCTGCGCGCGCTGCAGGACTGCTTCAGGAAGCGCCGCGGGACCGGCACAGAAGTTATAGGCTCTCTTGCTCACATCCAATCTCTCTGATCTGGTGGGACTGAAATCAAACACTGTAGGAGCGAGCTTGCTCGCGAAAAACCCGAGAGCGCAAGGGCGTCTCTGGCAGCCCGCGTTATCGTTGGCGATTTTCGCGAGCAAGCTCGCTCCTACAGGGGGCGGCGTTGTATTTCAAAGGGGACAAACAACAAGGGGGCGAATCTTCATCCGCCCCCTGTGTGTCCGCTTATTCCTGCGGTTCTTCTTCGTCTGCGGCAGCATCGAGGGTTGGCTCGTCGACGTGGTCATCGCCGGTTGCGATCACCTCGCCTTCAAACTCCTCACCTTCCAGCTCTTCACCTTCAACTTCCGAAGGCTCCTGCACACGCTCAAGACCGACCAGCTTCTCGTCCTTGGCCAGCTTGATCAAAGTCACGCCCTGGGTGTTACGGCCCAGGCTCGAGACTTCTGCCACGCGGGTACGTACCAGGGTGCCCTGGTCGGAAATCAGCATGATTTCCTCGCCGTCGAGCACCTGCACCGCGCCGACCAGACGACCGTTGCGGTCGTTGCTGACCATGGCGATCACGCCCTGGCCGCCACGCTTGTACTCCGGGAACTCGCTGATGGCGGTGCGCTTGCCGTAGCCACGCTCGGACGCGGTAAGGATCTGGCTGCCTTCTTCCGGGATCAGCATGGAAATCAGCTTCTGCCCTTCCGGCAGGCGCATGCCGCGCACACCACGGGCAGTACGGCCCATGGCGCGAACGTCGGATTCCTTGAAGCGCGTGACCTTGCCGCCGTCGGAGAACAGCATGACTTCGCGCTCGCCATCGGTAATGGCCGCCGAAATCAGCACGTCGCCTTCATCCAGTTCCAGGGCGATCAGGCCCACGCTGCGTTGACGGCTGAAGGATTCCAGCGGGGTCTTCTTCACGGTGCCTTTGGCGGTGGCCATGAAGATGAAGTGACCCTCGGTGTATTCATCGACCGGCAGCATGGTGGTGATGTATTCATCACTGTCCAGCGGCAGCAGGTTGACCAGTGGGCGACCACGGGCAGCGCGGGAGGCTTCAGGGATTTCGTAGGTTTTCAACCAGTACACCTTGCCCTTGCTGGAGAACAGCAGCAGCGTGGTGTGGCTGTTGGCAACCAGCAGGTGAGCGATGTAGTCCTCATCCTTAACGCCGGTAGCCGATTTACCTTTACCGCCACGACGCTGGGCCTGGTAGGCCGCCAATGGCTGGGTCTTGGCATAGCCGCCGTGGGAGATGGTCACCACGCGCTCTTCTTCCGGGATCATGTCACCCAGGGTCAGGTCGAGGCGCGCGTCGAGGATTTCGGTACGGCGCACGTCGCCGTATTCGGCGCGGATCACTTCGAGTTCTTCGCGGATCACTTCCATCAGGCGCACGGCGCTGTTGAGGATGCGGATCAACTCGCCGATCTGGTTGAGGATTTCCTGGTACTCGGCCAGCAGCTTCTCGTGCTCCAGACCGGTCAGGCGGTGCAGGCGCAGTTCCAGGATGGCCTGGGCCTGTTCCGGCGACAGGAAGTACTTGCCTTCGCGCAGGCCGTATTGCGGATCCAGGGTTTCCGGACGGCACGAGTCGGCGCCGGCGCGTTCAACCATCGCGACCACAGCGCTGGACTCCCAAGGCGTGCTGATCAGCGCTTCCTTGGCTTCCGACGGGGTTGGCGAGGCCTTGATCAGGGCGATCACCGGGTCGATGTTCGACAGCGCAACTGCCTGGCCTTCCAGGATGTGGCCGCGCTCGCGGGCCTTGCGCAGTTCGAACACGGTACGACGGGTGACGACTTCGCGACGGTGACGCACGAAGGCTTCCAGCAGGTCCTTGAGGTTCAGGATGCGCGGGCGGCCATCGATCAGCGCAACAACGTTGATACCAAACACGCTTTGCAGCTGGGTCTGGGCGTAGAGGTTGTTGAGGATCACCTCAGGCACTTCGCCACGACGCAGCTCGATCACCACGCGCATACCGTCTTTGTCGGACTCGTCGCGCAGCTCGGTGATGCCTTCGAGCTTCTTCTCTTTAACCAGCTCGGCGATCTTTTCGATCAGGCGCGCCTTGTTCAACTGGTACGGAAGTTCGGTGATGACGATCTGCTGGCGGCCACCGACCTTGTCGATGTCTTCGATCATCGAGCGGGCACGCATGTAAATGCGGCCACGGCCGGTGCGGTAGGCTTCGATGATGCCGGCGCGACCGTTGATGATCGCGGCGGTCGGGAAGTCCGGGCCGGGGATGTATTGCATCAACTCATCGATGGTCAGCTCGGGGTTGTCGATGAGGGCCAGGCAACCGTCGATCACTTCACCGAGGTTGTGCGGCGGGATGTTGGTGGCCATGCCCACGGCGATACCGCTGGAACCGTTGACCAGCAGGTTGGGAATACGGGTGGGCATGACGGCCGGGATCATTTCGGTGCCGTCGTAGTTCGGCACCCAGTCCACGGTTTCTTTATGCAGGTCGGCCAGCAGCTCGTGCGCCAGCTTCGTCATGCGCACTTCGGTGTATCGCATGGCTGCGGCGTTGTCGCCGTCGACCGAACCGAAGTTGCCCTGGCCGTCTACCAGCAGGTAGCGCAGGGAAAACGGCTGGGCCATCCGAACGATGGTGTCGTACACCGCAGTGTCGCCGTGAGGGTGATACTTACCGATCACGTCACCGACAACACGAGCAGATTTCTTGTACGGCTTGTTCCAGTCGTTACCCAGCTCGCTCATCGCGAACAGCACACGCCGGTGCACGGGCTTCAAGCCATCGCGCGCATCAGGCAGTGCCCGACCGACAATTACGCTCATCGCGTAGTCGAGGTAGGACTGTTTCAGCTCGTCTTCGATATTGACCGGGAGGATTTCTTTGGCCAGTTCGCCCATGAGAAGCCTGATTCCTTTTTCGGGTGAAACTTCGTCACGTCCAGATGGGACGAACGAAGCTCGCCGCTGCCGGCACGGTGCCTGACAACGACTTACGACAAATCAACGAGTTATGACACGGATCTGCACGTTATGGGCAACCCCTCGGGGCGGCCCTGGAAACCGCCGGATGTTATCACAATCGCCGCCACGCACCTATCCCCCTGATGCGCATGGAGGCTAGTAATTTGATGAATGACAGGCTTGAGGAGGACGAGAGAGGCTCAGAGATGGGGTGGTGCTGTTTTTTGGGGGTGGATCCGGAAGTTTTATTGACTTTTAGGGCCAATCGGGGAGCAAGCCCCCTCCCACATTTTGACTGTGTTCACAAATCAAATGTGGGAGGGGGCTTGCTCCCGATTGCTCTTCAACAAACACCACCACCCTCAATGCAGCCGCTTACGGCACATCAACCTGGCCAGCTTGGCCGCATCCGGCCGCTCCACCACACCTTTCTCGGTGACGATCACGTCGATCAGGTCGGCCGGGGTGACATCGAAAACCGGGTTGAAGGCCTGCACCTCCAGCCGCTGGCCATTCACCTCCAGCAACTCAGCCACATCACGCTCTTCCAAGGCCACATCATCGCCAGTGGCCATCATCAGGTCGAGGGTCGAGCTCGACGCCACCACCATAAAGCGCACGCCGTGGTGCATGGCACACACGGCCAACTGATAGGTGCCGATCTTGCCGATCACATCGCCATTGGCCGCGATGCAGTCAGCGCCAACCACCACCCAGGTCACGCCTTTGGCTTTGAGGATATGCGCCCCGGCGGAGTCGGCATTGACCGTCACCGGGATACCCTCGCCCGCCAACTCCCACGCCGTCAGGCGCGAGCCTTGCAGCCAGGGACGGGTTTCGTTGGCATAGACCTGCTCGACCAGCCCTTCCAGGAACGCCGCACGAATCACCCCGAGGGCCGTGCCGACACCGCCCGAGGCCAATGCGCCGGCGTTGCCATGGGTGAGGATCGCCTGGGCGTTGCCCTGGTGCTTGCGAATCCTCTCCATACCCAATTGGGCCATGACCACATTGGCCTCGCGGTCGCTTTCATGGATCGCAATGGCTTCAGCTTCCAGCACCGCCAATGGGTCGGCGTGCTGCTTGAGACGGTCGAGGCGGTCGCGCATGCATTTCAGCGCCCAGAACAGGTTCGATGCAGTGGGTCGGGTATCGGCCAGCAGTGCGTAGTCTTCTTCCCAGGCCGCCTGCCAGTCGCCGCCTTCGGCCATGCGCTCGCGAGCAGCCAGCACCAGCCCGTAGGCCGCGCTGATGCCGATGGCCGACGCGCCGCGTACCACCATCGAGCGGATGGCGGCGGCCACCTCGCCGACGGTCGAGCAGGCCACCCAGCATTCCCGGGCCGGCAGCGCACGCTGATCGAGCAGGTGCAGCACGCCATCACGCCAATCGATGGCCTTCACCTTCTCTGCAGCCAACAGTCGGTCGCGCATCCCTTTCCCCGTACTCATGAACAAAAGCCGCCGATTATAGCGATCCGCCAGCCAGGACGCTCGGGTATACTTCGCCCTTCTTTTATAGCTGCCCAGGAAGAAGCCTGCGATGACGCCCACTGCCGCCCCGCTCGACTTATTGCTCCTGCCGACCTGGCTGGTCCCCGTCGAACCTGCTGGCGTGGTGCTCAAGGAGCATGGCCTGGGTATCCGCGACGGCTGCATCGTGTTTATCGGGCCACGGGCGGCGGCGCTCAAGCTTGAAGCCAGCGAAGTGCGCGAGCTGCCCGGCATGCTGCTCAGCCCGGGCCTGATCAACGCCCATGGGCATGCGGCGATGAGCCTGTTTCGCGGCTTGGCCGATGACCTGCCGTTGATGACCTGGCTGGAAAAACACATCTGGCCCGCCGAAGCCAAGTGGGTCGATGAAGCCTTCGTGCGCGACGGCACCAACCTGGCCATCGCCGAGCAGCTCAAGGGCGGCATCACCTGCTTCTCCGACATGTATTTCTACCCCAAGGTCGCCAGCGACTGCGTGCACAACAGCGGCATGCGCGCGCAGATCGCCATTCCGATCCTGGATTTTCCGATTCCTGGCGCAAGCAGCGCCGATGAGGCAATGCGCCAGGGTATCGAGCTGTTCGGCGACCTCAAGCACCATCCCCGCATCAAGATCACGTTCGGCCCCCACGCGCCTTACACCGTCAACGATGACAACCTGGAGAAAATCCGGGTGATCGCCGAAGAGCTGGACGCCGCAATTCATATGCATGTGCACGAAACCGCCTTTGAAGTGCAGCAGGCCGTGGAACAGACCGGCGAGCGGCCATTGGCACGCCTGGGTCGCCTTGGCTTGCTGGGCCCGCGCTTCCAGGCCGTTCATATGACCCAAATCAGCGAGGATGACTTGGCTTTGCTGGTAGAAAGCAACACCAGCGTCATTCATTGCCCGGAATCGAACCTGAAACTGGCCAGCGGCTTCTGTCCGGTTGAACGCCTGTGGCAGGCTGGCGTCAATGTGGCTATAGGCACTGACGGCGCCGCCAGCAACAACGACCTCGACCTGTTGGGCGAAACCCGCACCGCCGCCATGCTGGCCAAGGCGGTCGCTGGTTCGGCCACCGCGCTGGACGCCCATCGCGCGCTGCGCATGGCGACCCTCAATGGCGCGCGGGCGATGGGCCTGGACAGCCAGATCGGCTCGCTGGAAGTTGGCAAGGCCGCAGATATCGTCGCCTTCGACCTTTCGGGGCTGGCGCAACAACCGATCTACGATCCGGTCTCACAGCTTATCTACGCTACCGGTCGCGATTGCGTGAAACACCTTTGGGTCGCCGGCAAGCAGTTGCTCGACGACCGACGATTGACCCGCATGGATGAACAACAGCTGACCGCCACGGCCATTGGCTGGGGCCAGCGCATCAGCGGGCACAGCGAATAAACCGATTTATCAGATTCAGAGGATTCACCATGAGCAACGTCGACCACGCCGAAATCGCCAAATTCGAAGCCCTGGCCCACCGCTGGTGGGACCGTGAAAGCGAGTTCAAGCCCCTGCACGACATCAACCCGCTGCGAGTCAACTGGATTGACGAACGCGTCAACCTGGCCGGCAAGAAGGTGCTGGACGTCGGTTGCGGCGGCGGCATCCTCAGCGAGGCCATGGCCCAGCGTGGCGCTACCGTGATGGGCATCGACATGGGCGAAGCGCCGCTGGCCGTGGCCCAGCTGCACCAGCTGGAATCCGGCGTGAGCGTGGAGTACCGCCAGATCACCGCCGAAGCCCTGGCCGAGGAAATGCCCGAGCAGTTCGACGTGGTCACCTGCCTGGAAATGCTCGAGCATGTGCCCGACCCGTCTTCGGTGATCCGCGCCTGTTTCCGCATGGTCAAGCCCGGCGGCCAGGTGTTCTTCTCCACCATCAACCGCAATCCCAAGGCTTATCTGTTCGCGATCATTGGCGCCGAATACATCATGAAGCTGCTGCCGCGCGGCACCCACGACTTCAAGAAATTCATCCGCCCGTCCGAGTTGGGGGCCTGGAGCCGTCAGGCCGGCCTCAGCGTAAAAGACATCATCGGCCTGACCTACAACCCACTGACCAAGCACTACAAGCTGGCCAGCGACGTTGACGTCAACTACATGATCCAGACCCTGCGCGAGGAGTAAGCCTGTGAAGTTGCGAGCGGTTCTCTTCGACATGGACGGTACCCTGCTGGACACCGCGCCAGACTTTATCGCCATCTGCCAGGCCATGCGCGCCGAGCGTGGCCTGGCACCGGTCAACCCGCAGCATATTCGCGATGAAATCTCCGGTGGCGCACGGGCCATGGTCGCCGTGACCTTCTCGATGGACCCGGAGTCGCCAGGCTTTGAAGCACTGCGCCAGGAATTCCTCGAGCGCTACCTCAAAGACTGCGCGGTGCACAGCAAACTGTTCGACGGTATGGCCGAATTGCTGGAAGACATTGAGAAGGCCAAGCTGATCTGGGGCGTGGTCACCAACAAGCCGGTGCGCTTTGCCGAGCCGATCATGCAGCGACTGGGCCTGGCCGAACGCTCGGCCGTGCTGATCTGCCCGGACCACGTGAAAAACAGCAAGCCGGACCCGGAGCCGATGCTCCTGGCGTGCAAGCTGCTGAACCTGGACCCGGCCAGCGTGCTTTTCGTCGGCGATGACCTGCGCGACATAGAGTCAGGCCGCGATGCCGGTACGCGCACGGCGGCGGTCACCTACGGCTACATTCACCCGGATGACAACCCGCGTCACTGGGGCGCGGATGTAGTGGTGGACCACCCGCTGGAACTGCGCAAGGTGCTGGATAACGCGCTGTGCAGTTGCTGATTGTTCGCGATGCTGCTGACCGATGAAGATCCAAAAAGTGGGAGGGGGCTTGCTCCCGATTGCAGTGTGTCAGCCACTGCATGTGTTGGCTGATCCTCCGCTATCGGGGGCAAGCCCCCTCCCACATTTGGATCTCCAGTGAGCTCAAATTGGATGCTGACTTGTTGAATTTTGTCGAGGCTATTTATGTTTGATTACTCTGCACCGCCAGAACTGCTCAAAGGCCGCATCATCCTGGTTACGGGTGCCGGCCGTGGGATCGGCGCCGCTGCGGCGAAAACCTACGCCGCCCACGGCGCCACCGTGCTGCTGCTGGGCAAGACCGAAGCCAACCTGGCCCAGGTGTATGACGAGATCGAAGCGGCGGGCCAGCCGCAGCCGGTGGTGATCCCGTTCAACCTGGAGACTGCCCTGCCCCATCAATACGACGAGCTGGCGGCGATGATCGAAAGGGAATTTGGCCGCCTCGACGGCCTGCTGCACAACGCCTCGATCATCGGCCCGCGCACACCGATCGAACAGTTGTCCGGCGAGAATTTCATGCGGGTGATGCACGTGAACGTCAACGCGATGTTCATGCTGACCAGCACCTTGCTGCCGCTGCTCAAACTGTCCCAGGATGCGTCGGTGGTGTTCACCTCCAGCAGCGTCGGGCGCAAGGGCCGGGCGTATTGGGGTGCCTATGGCGTGTCAAAATTTGCAACCGAAGGCTTGATGCAAACCCTGGCCGATGAGCTGGAGGATGTGGCCGCCGTGCGCGCCAACAGCATCAACCCGGGCGGTACGCGCACCAGTATGCGAGCCCAGGCGTACCCAGGGGAAAACCCGATGGAAAGGCCGGCGCCGGAAGAGATCATGCCGGTGTACCTGTATTTGATGGGGCCGGACAGTGCGGGCATCAATGGGCAGGCGTTTGATGCGCAATAACCCCTGACACAACCTAAATCAAAATGTGGGAGGGGGCTTGCTCCCGATAGCGGAGTGTCAGCCAACAGATTAATTGGCTGATCCACCGCTATCGGGAGCAAGCCCCCTCCCACATTGGTATTGCAGCGCTTGTCAGTTTTTCACCACTTCCTCAAGGGTGAAGCGCCCCAGCGGGTTCTGCAGGAAGTTGCTCACATTCTTGCGTGAGATGTTGATATACGGGCTGTAATACAGATCGATCCAGTTCACATCCTGCTTCGCCAGTTTCTGCAATTCCACATACATCTGCTCACGCTTGGCCGGGTCGGCCTCGATGCGCGCTTGTGCCACCAGCGCCTTGACCTTGTCGTTCTGGTAGCGGGTCATGTAGTTCTGGTTGGTGTCGTGGCCCAGCACGAAGGTGGTCTTCTGGTCCGGGTCGAGGATGTCGTTGGTCCAGTACATCACCGAAATATCGTACTCACCGTCCACCAGCATCTGCCAGCTCTGGGTCGGGTCGACTTTCTGCAGGTTGGCGGTGACGCCAACCTTGGCCAGTTGGTCCTTGATGATCACCGCAATCTGCTCGTCAGCTTCATTGCCGGCATTGACCACGTAGTTGAGCTTCAAGTCCTTGGCGCCTGCCTCTGCCAGCAGCTTTTTGGCCGCAGTCGGGTCATATGGGCGCTGCAGGTTATTGGCGTAGTGATACAGCGAGCCTTTGGGGATGTAGGAATACGCCACGGTGCCTTGCCCGTAAGTGGCGGTCTTCACCAACGATTGTTTGTCGATGGCCATGTCCAGCGCTTCACGCACCTGCGGCTTGGCCAGCAGGCCGTGCGCGTGGTTGATCAGCAGGTGATCTTCGCGGGTGGACGGGTCAGCGTGGATCACCACGTTCGGGTCTTTCTTCAGCTCCTCGACACGGGAGAAGGGTACGAAGATCGCCGTGTCCAGTTCGTTGTTCTGCACCATGCGCATGCGTGTGTTGTCGTCGGTGACCGACACCCATTCCACGCCGTCCAGGCTGACCTTACTGGCCTGCCAGAAGTTCGGGTTCTTCTTCAGGATCACGCGGTCGCCCTTGCGCCATTCGTCCACGGTGAAGGCGCCGGAGGTCACCGGGTTTTCCGAGTAGGCGTCTTCGCCCATCGCCGTCATGGCTTTTTCCGACAGGATCGACACCGTTGGCGAGGCCAATTGCGAGAGAAACGCCACCGCCGGGGTTTTCAGGGTGACCACCAGCGTCTTCGGATCGCTGGCCCTGGCGGTGTCGATCAGGCTGAACGGGTCACTCCACAGCGACGCCTTGTTATCACGGATGCGCAACAGGCTGAACGCCGCATCGCTGGCGGTGATCGGCGAACCGTCGGAAAACTTCGCCTCGCGCAGTTTAAAGGTGTAGGTCAGGCCGTCCTTGGAAATCTCCCAGCTTTGTGCCAGGCCCGGTTCCATTTTGGTGCCCAGGTTATCCACGCGCACCAGGGTGTCGTAGACGTTGGCGAACACCCAGGTATCGCGGTTCTGCGCGCTTTTGATCGGGTCGAAGGTGGTGCTGTCTTCACGGCAGCCGATGGTCAAGACGCCGGCGGCCTGGGCCAGGCCGGCAGTGAGGGACCAGGCGGTCAGCGTGGCGGCGGCGAGCAATTTCAAATGGCGCGATTGCATGTCATAACTCCTTGTTCATGATGGGCAGGAAGGGTCAAAGGTTGTTCAAGCACGCAACTGTATCGATGCTCATGCAGCGAATGGGTGGGCGGCAACACCACGGAACACATGGCGCGGGCATACCGGCAACGCGGGTGAAACGCGCAACCTGTGGGCAGGTTCAGTGGGCTGGGTGGTTCGCCGGGCAGCGGCTGCGCCGGTAACGGACGATGCGGGTCAATCTGTGGAATCGCTTCGATCAACGCCGCCGTATACGGGTGACGCGGTGCAGTGAACACCGCTTCCACCGGCCCCTCCTCGACGATCTTGCCCAGGTACATCACCGCCACGCGGTCGCACAGGCGCCGCACGATGGCCAGGTCATGGGCGATGAACAAGATCGCCAGGTTCATGCGCTGTTGCAATTGCAGCAGCAAGTTGATGATCTGGCCCTGGATCGACACATCCAGCGCCGCCACGCATTCGTCGGCGATGATCAAGCGCGGCTCCACCGCCAGCGCCCTTGCGATCCCCACGCGCTGGCACTGGCCGCCGCTGAGGGAGCCTGGCTTGCGCGACGCCAATTCAGGCCGCAGGCCGACCAGCTCGAGCAGCTCATCGACCCGGGCGCGGATGTTTTCCGGTGCGACCTTGCGCTGCACCCGCAACACTTCGGCGAGGGTTTCGCCGAGGGTGTGGCGCGGGTTCAGGGCGGCGTAAGGGTCCTGGAAAATCATTGCGGTTTCCTGGCGCAACCGCGCAATATCGATGGCGCTGCCCTGGGCCATGTCGACACCGTCAAACAACACCTGCCCGGCGCTGATCGGGTTCAGGTGCAAGATCGCCCGCCCCAACGTACTTTTACCGCTGCCGGACTCGCCCACCAGCCCAAGGGTTTCACCGGCGGCCAGGTTCAGTGAAACCCCGTTCACCGCCCTCACCCACTGCTTGTTCAACCCGAACAGGCCTGTGCCGGACGCGGCAAAGCGCACCTCCAGGTCCTTGATCTGCAGCAGACTCATGGGCGTTCTCCGAGGGGATAGTGACACGCCACCCGTGCGCCTTCCGGCAACAGCGTCGTACACAGCGCGCCGACCTGCGGGCAGCGGGGGTTGAAGCGGCAGCCGTCAGGCAGTGCGTCAAGCAGTGGCGGCTGGCCAGGGATAGTGCGCAGCAATGCATAACCGCTGCTGTGGGCCGGCTGGCAATCGATCAGCCCGGCGGTGTACGGATGCCGGGGGTGGGCGAGCAGTTCGTATTTGCTGCCGTGTTCGCACAGGCGCCCGGCGTACATCACCGCGATGGAGTCGCAGCTTTGCGCCACTACACCGAGGTCATGGGTGATCATGATGATCGACAGGCCACGCTTGTCGCGAAGGTCGAGCAACAGCCGCAGGATTTGCGCCTGCACCGTCACATCGAGGGCGGTGGTGGGTTCGTCCGCGATCAGCACCTTCGGGTTGCACCCCAGGGCTACCGCAATCATCGCGCGCTGGCGCATGCCGCCGGAAAATTCATGGGGATAGTTGTCGACCCGCGCTTGCGGGTCGGGAATGCCGACTTGGCGCAGCACGTCGATAGCCTGCAGCCGCGCGTCTTTTTTCGAGGCGCCCTGATGCAGGCGGATGCCCTCGGCGATCTGCTCGCCGATACGCATCAACGGGTCCAGGTGACTGCTGGGGTTCTGGAAAATCATGCCCAACTGCCCGCCCCGGATGGTACGCATGCCGGCTTCATCCAGGCGCAGCAGGTCCTGGCCGGCCAACTGCACCGCGCCGCCTTGTACACGCAGGTTGGGCGACGGCAACAGGCGCATCAGCGCGCGACAGGCCAAGGTCTTGCCCGAACCGCTTTCACCGACCAAGCCCAGGATCTCGCCTTCGGCCAGGTCAAAGGACACGCGGTCGACCAGGCACAACTCGCGCCCGGCGTTATTGGCGATCACGCTGAGGTCGCGCACCTGCAGCAGGCTCATGAACGAGCCCCCAACACCTGCGCCACACCATCGGCCAGCAGGCTGAAGCCCATGGCCAGGGTCACGATGGCCACCCCTGGAAAGGTGCAGATCCACCAGGCGGTAGTGATAAAGGCCTGGCCCTCGGCGACCATCGTCCCCCATTCGGCGGTGGGCGGTTGCACGCCCAGGCCCAGGTAGCTCACGGCCGCACCGTTGAGCAGCACCAGCACCGCGTCGGACATGGAAAACACAATCGAGCCGAACAGCGCATTGGGCAGCAAATGCCGGAACAGGATGCGCCCATGGCCAAACCCCAGGCTCTTGGCAGCCAGGGCGAACTCGCTTTCCTTGAGCACCAGGATCTGCGAGCGGATCAACCGCGCATACGACACCCAGCCCACCAGCGCCATGGCGATGTAAAAGCTCTGCAGCCCAGGCCCGAGAATGGCCATGATCGCCAGCATCAGCACCAGGAACGGAAACGCCAGCACCACATCGATCACGCGCATGCACACACTGTCGAAGCGCCCACCGATATAGCCGGACACCGCGCCGACGAAGGTGCCGATCATGAACGGAAAGATCACCCCGACAATCGCCAGTTGCAGGTCGATGCGCGCGCCCCAGATCACCCGTGAAAGGATGTCGCGGCCGTAGTTGTCCGTGCCGAACGGGTGCGCAATGCCGGGCGCGAGCAGACTCATCTCGGTGTTCTGCGCGATGGGGTCGTAGGGGGCGATCCACGGCGCGAACAGCGCCAGGGTCAACCATGCAAACAGTATCAACAGGCCCCATGCGGCAGTCAGGCGACCGTTGCCAAAACCCAGGCGCAGGCGCCAGGGGGCGACCAATGGGCGGCTGTTCATTGCATCTTCACCCGTGGGTCGAGGGCCACCGTCACCACGTCGGCGACGAAGTTGACCACCACCGTCGCACAGGCCAGAACCATCGCCACGCCCTGCACCACCATGTAATCGCGGGTAAAAATACCGCGCACCAGCAACTGGCCGATGCCGGGAATGGCGAACAGGCTTTCGATGACCACCGTGCCGCTGATCAGCCAGCCGATATTCACTGCCAGCAGGTTAACCGCCGGCACCAGCGAATTGGGCACCACATGGCGGCGGAACACGGCGGCTTCAGACAGCCCCCGCGCCCGTGCCGCGGTGACATGGTCGGCCTGCAGTTCCACCAGCATGCTCGCGCGCAGATTACGCACCAGCACCGCCGACAGCGCGAGCGCAATGGTCAGACACGGCAGCAGCATATGGTGGGCCTTGTCCAGCCAGGTGCGGCCATAACCGGACACCGGAAACAGACCCCATTGCACACTCAACAACAGGATCAGCATCAGACCCAGCCAGAACGCCGGCATGCCCAGGCCGACCGTGGTGAACACGCGAATCAGGGTGTCGGGCCAGCCGCCTTTATTGCGCGCAGCCAGTGTCGCCAGCGGCACCGCGATCAACAGTGCCAGCACCACGCTGCCGAGCACCAGCACCAGGGTCGGTTCGATGCGGGTGACGATCAGCTTGAGGGCGTCGACTTTGTACAACAACGATTGGCCGAGGTCGCCCTTGAGCAGGTTCTTCAGGAAATAGAAGTATTGCAGCCACAACGGCTCATCGAGGCCGTACTGGGCGCGGATTTTCAGCAATGCGTCCGGCGTGCTGCGCGAGCCCAGCAGCGCACGCGCCGGATCGCCCGGGATCGAGCGTACCAGCACGAAGGTGATCAAACTGATGCCCAACAGCACCGGCAACAACTGCAGGGGCCGGGACAACACGAAACGGTAGCGGGCCAGGTTCATCCATCAGCCTCGGTGGCGGGCGAGAAAGTCCAGCAGCACCGGGAAATACGCCTGGGGTTCTTCGTAGAACGGCATATGGCTGCTGTTGGGAAATACGTGCAATTCGGCATGCCGGGCCGCCATTTTCATGCGCATGGCACAGGCCGGGGTGAGTTCGTCGTGCTGGCCGGTGGTGATCAGCATCGGCATGCTGAAGTCGGCCATTTCGGCGATGCGGTTCCAGTCCTTGAGGTTGCCGACATACAGGAATTCGTTGGGGCCTTGCATGGTTTCGTAGGGCCCCATGTTCCAGTCGCCGAGGGAGCGTTTGACCGGCTCCGGCCATTCATCCAGACGGCAGACGTGGCGATAGTTGAGCAAGGTGATCGCGGCTTGATACTGCGGGTGGTCGAGGGTGCCCATGGCTTCATGACGCTGCATCATGGCCACGGTTTCGCTGCCGAGGGCGCCGCGCAGGCGCTCAAGCTCCTGGGACAGGTGCGGAATATCGCCGACGGTGTTTTCGAGGATCAGGCTTTTCAGCGCATCGGGATAATGAATGGCGTACTCAATGCCCAGCCAACCACCCCAGGAATGCCCGAGCAAGTGCACACGGCCCAGGTCCAGGGCCTGGCGGACGGTTTCAACTTCTTCGACATAACGGCGGATTTCCCACAAGGAAACGTCGTTCGGTCTGGCTGATGCGCCGGTGCCAAGCTGGTCGAATGCAACCACTCGCAGGTTATGTTCTTTGAGCCAGCCATGGGCGTCGCGCAAATAGTCACACGGCAGGCCCGGGCCGCCGTTGAGGCACAGCAGCACCTCATCGCCTTCGCCAAAGCTGTAGACCACGAGATTATGGCCGTCGACTTGCACGTTATACCGCTGGTCGGGGGCTATTTCACGCCACATGCATACATTCCTTGTGTTGTATCGGCCTGGCAGGTAGTGGCCGTTTATCACGTCAACACTACCGAGGATGCCGCGTGTCCATAACCTAGCGTTTCTTATAGGTTTGGCCTGGCAGTCCTTCGCCGGGGCGTGGCATTCTACTTGCAGCAAGTCGAGATTCAAATGAATTCGGGAGCAGAACGGATGCTGGCCAAGCTAACTGCCTTCAATAGTCGTCTGATGCCGGGCAGGAGCCTGGACGAGCAGATGGACAATACGTTTATCCTCGCCCAACAGTTGGGCTTCGATGCGCTGGTGTACGACTACACGCCAGTGCCTATCGACCTCAACGGTGCGCTGATCACGCCCTCGGTGCTGCAACTGCGCAACACGCCGACCGACTGGCACGCCTTGTGGTGCAGCGAAGGGTTCTACCAGATCGACCCGGTTCAACATTTGGCCTTGAACAGTGTGTCGCCATTTGTCTGGTCTTATGAGGCCAAGGCCGAGACTGCCCTGCAAACGATCATCGACCCCTGCCATGCACCCGTTTCGTCCTACCTGCACGAGCAGCAACTGACCTGCGGCGTCAGCGTACCGATCCACCTGCCCCGCGGTGGCTTCGCCTCGTTGACCGGCCTGCGCACCGGTACGGCGAGCACGGTATTGAAGGATGCGCAGCAAACCTTGTCGGACTTCAGCGTGATCAGCCATGCGTTACAGGAGGCGGCTTATCCTTTATTCAACAAAGCGTTGCGCACCTACCCGCATATCCACCTGACCAAACGCGAGCGCGAGTGCCTGAAATGGGCCGCCGATGGCTTGACTGCGGCCGAGATCGCCGCGCAATTGAGCCGTTCGCTGGCGGTGGTCACCCTGCACCTGGCGTCGGCCATGCACAAATTGGGCGCCAAGAACCGCGTGCAGGCGGTGGTGCGAGCCACGCACTACCGGTTGCTGGACGATTGATCCTTAGGCAAAACCTAGCTGTTTTGCTAGTTACCTAAACGTTGCGTGCAGACTATCGTAGCCCTGATCCTTTTTTCAGAGCAGGGTACGAAATGGAATTCATCGAGAAAGTCCGCGAAGGCTACGCACCCTTCGGCGCCTATCAGACGTGGTATCGCATCACCGGTGAACTGGCGACAGGCCGCACACCGCTGGTGATCATCCATGGCGGACCCGGCTGCACCCACGATTACGTCGACGCGTTCAAGGATGTCGCCGCCAGCGGCCATGCGGTCATTCACTACGACCAGCTGGGCAATGGCCGCTCGACGCATTTACCTGACAAACCCTCTTCCTTTTGGACCATCGGTTTGTTCCTCGACGAGTTGAACAACCTGCTCGACCACCTGCAAATCAGCGACAACTACGCGATCCTCGGGCAATCCTGGGGCGGCATGCTCGGCAGCGAACATGCCATTTTGCAGCCCAAGGGCCTGCGTGCCTTTATCCCGGCCAACTCACCGACATGCATGCGCACCTGGGTCAGCGAGGCCAATCGGCTGCGCAAATTGTTGCCCGAAGGTGTGCATGAAACCCTGCTCAAGCATGAGGCCGCCGGTAACTACCAGGACCCGGAATACCAAGCGGCTTCGCGGATTTTCTACGACCAGCACGTGTGCCGCGTCAACCCATGGCCGGAAGAGGTGGCGCGCACCTTCGCCCAGGTCGATGCCGACCCGACGGTGTACCACGCCATGAGCGGCCCGACCGAGTTCCATGTGATTGGCAGCTTGAAGGACTGGAATGTGATTGGCCGACTGTCGGCCATCAAGGTGCCGACCCTGGTGATCTCCGGTCGCCATGACGAAGCCACGCCGTTGGTGGTCAAGCCGTTCCTGGATGAAATCCCGGACGTACGCTGGGCGCTGTTCGAAGACTCCAGCCACATGCCCCACGTGGAAGAACGCCAGGCGTGCATGGGGACAGTGGTGAAGTTTCTGGATGAGGTGTGCTCAATGCAGCACACGGCGCTCAAGGCTGGCTGAATTCCAATGTGGGGGGACAAGCCTTAAGGCTTTTTGTAGGAGCGAGCTTGCTCGCGAAAAACGTCAACGGTAACGCGTGCTTTCTGAATGAACGCAGTGCCTGTGAGTTTTTCGCGAGCAAGCTCGCTCCTACAGACTGGCATCAGGCCTTACTTCCTCCCACATTCAAACCTCAGTGGTCTCGGGCTTTGCGGCTTTCTTCAAAGTATCCGCCACCAGCGGAATCTCCTTACCCTCGGCATCGAACAACTTCCCACCTCGGTAGTAATCCCCATCGCGCAGCGCCGCCACGTCGCGAAAGCACAAACTGCGCTCAGTGCCTGCCACGAATACCGATTGCTGGTCCGAGTTACCGGCGGTGAAATGGTTGAAAGTCAGGTTCAGCAAGATCGCCATGATCGCCGATGAGCTGATGCCCGAATGGAAAATGGTCGCGAACCAGCTGGGAAACTGGTCATAGAAACTGGGGGCAGCGATGGGGATCATGCCGAAACCGATACTGGTGGCCACGATGATCAGGTTCATGTTGTTGCGATAGTCCACCTTGGACAGCGTGCGAATACCGCTGGCTGCCACCGTGCCGAACAGCACAATGCCGGCCCCGCCAAGCACCGATGTGGGCACGGCGGCAATCACCCGGCCCATGAACGGCAGCAAGCCCAGCACCACCAGGAACACCCCGCCCGTTGCCACCACGAACCGACTCTTCACCCCGGTGACCGCCACCAGGCCGACGTTCTGGGCGAATGCGCTTTGCGTGAAGGAGCCGAAGATCGGCGCGAACATGCTCGACAGCATGTCGGCGCGCAGGCCATTGCCGAGGCGTTTGGAGTCAACTTTAGTGTCGATGATCTCGCCCACCGCCAGGATGTCCGCCGAGGTCTCCACCAGCGTGACCATCACCACGATGCACATGGAAATAATCGCCGCCACATGAAAGGTCGGCATGCCGAAATGGAAGGGCGTGGGAAAACCGAACATGGGCCCCTGGGTGACGGCGGAGAAGTCGGCCATACCCAACAACACCGCGATCACTGTGCCGATCACCATCGCGAGCAAAATCGACAAGCGCGAGATGGCTGCGCTGCCGATTTTGCTCAACAGCAACACCAGCACCAACGTCAGTGCAGCCAAGCCGATATTCGACATGCTGCCGAAATCCGCCGCGCGGCTGTTGCCGCCCATGGCCCAGCGCGCCGCCACGGGCATCAGGGTCAGGCCGATGGTGGTAATCACGATACCGGTCACCAGCGGCGGGAAAAACTGGGTGATGCGTGAAAACACCGGAGTGATCAACAAACCAATGAACGACGCGGCCATCACCGCGCCGAGAATCGCCGGCACGCCCCCTGCCCCGTCGCTGCCGACGATCGCCACCATCGTCGCCACACCCGCGAACGACACGCCCTGCACCAGCGGCAGCTGACAACCGAAGAACGGCAGGCCAAGGGTTTGCAACAGCGTGGCCAGGCCGCCGGCGAACAGTGACGCGGCGATCAACAGGCCAATATCCGCAGGTGACAACCCGGCCGCCTGGCCGACGATCAACGGTACAGCAACGATGCCGCCGTACATGGTGAGCACATGCTGCAGGCCGTAAGCCATGTTGGCGGCGACGCCTAGATTTTCATCTTCGGGCCGCTGCGGTGACGCCTTCGGGATAGTCATGGTGAGGGGTCTCTGTTTTTGTTGTGCGCTCACTGTATGCAATGTTCAGACTGTATGTCCATAGAGTTGTATACAATCGTTCAGACAAGATACCCTGCCGCGGCGTTACAAAAACAATCCGGCCGTCATGAGCCAGAACGCCAAAGGAGCCAACAGAATGAAAAAGGCATTGCAGGGCGCAACCGTCGCATTGACTCTCCTCGGCGGCGGGGAGGCTGTCGCAGTGGAGTGGATGAACAACAGCCTGGGGTTTCGCTACGGTCAGCACTTCACCAACCCGAACAACCCCGACGACTTCAGCAAGCGCATCTACAGCTTCACCCACGCCAGCGGCTACCAGTACGGCAGCCATTTTCTGAATCTCGATGTGTTCCTGTCTGACAGCAACGACCCGCGCAAGGGCACCGACCACGGTGGCAGCGAGGTGTACGCGGTGTACCGGCACCAACTGTATGCCTCACGGGTATTCGACACGCCGCTGGGCACCGGGCTGATCAAGGACTACGCGCTGACGCTGGGTTTTGATGCCAACCGCAACAACAACGTCGCTTCCGCCAAAAAACGCGCCCTGGTCGTCGGCCCCACCTTGAAATTCAATACCGTCGGTGTGCTGGACCTGGGCCTGATGTACTACAAGGAAAAGAACCACACAGGCATTCCCGGCGCGCGGGAATCGAACCACACCTTTGACGACACTTACATGCTCAACCTGACATGGATGCGCCCGTTCGAGATCGCCAACCACGCGGCGAAATTCCAGGGCTTCATCAATTACGTGGGGGAGAAAGGCGAGGATTATCATGGCCGCGATACAGCGCCGGAAGCCCTGATGCGCACCGCGCTGATGGTGGCGGTGCGGCCGGGCAAGAGCGTCAAACCGAACCTGTACCTGGGCGTGGGCTACGAGTACTGGCATAACAAGTTCGGCGTGGACGGTGGCCGGGGGAGCCGCACATCAACGCCGACGGTGAATCTGGAAGTGACGTTCTAACTGAAGAAACACAATACAAATGTGGGAGGGGGCTTGCTCCCGATAGCAGTGGGTCAGCTAGCCTAGCTGGCACTGATACACCGCTATCGGGGGCAAGCCCCCTCCCACATTTTTGACCGTACTGTCAGTTCATGCGCTTGCAAGTTTTGAACGCCGAGCCTTCGGTCGCGCCAGCCAATAACCCAGCACAGCGAGCGGCGCGGTCGCCAGCATCACAATTACCGTAATCAACAACGGCTGCTCGATCATGGAGGACACCAACAAGCTGGCAAGAAAGCACAAGCCCAACTGCAGGGTATTTTGCAGCGCCGCCGCCTTGCCGGAATTTTCCGCAAAGGGCATCAGCGCATTCGCTACCACGATCGGGTAGCTGGCACCGTTGCACAGCGCCATCAGGCAGAA
Organism: Pseudomonas sp. R4-35-07; assembly: GCF_003852235.1. Lineage (NCBI taxonomy): Bacteria > Pseudomonadati > Pseudomonadota > Gammaproteobacteria > Pseudomonadales > Pseudomonadaceae > Pseudomonas > Pseudomonas sp. R4-35-07. The sequence goes on along the minus strand of NZ_CP027732.1, from coordinate 1,723,564 downwards.
CGGAATCAGCAAGGTAGTAAGGGTCGGCACGGTCAGGGTTGCAACCAGATACAGCGCCACCATGCTCAGGCAGTAGAACGCGAGCAGCCACGGCAGCAGGGTCTTGCCCGGCAAACGTTGCAAGGCGCTGCGGCAACTGTAGCCGCCGACCAGAAACGCCAGGGTCGGCAACACGTAGCTGAGGCCGATGTCATTCGGGCTGTAACCCATGCCGCCAAGGATAAATGGCGAAGCGGTCAACCAGGCAAAGAAACTGGCGGAGCAGGCGGCAAATATCATGACGTTGCCGGTAAATACCCGTGAAGTGAGCAGCTGTGCATAGCCCAGGCGCACCGGTGCGTCCGTCTGGCGCTTCGGCGCGCTACGCAGGAACACGGTCGGCAGCAGCAAGAGCAGCGACACGCCCAGCAATACGCCGAAAATCGCCTGCCAGCCAAAGTGATTCAACACCATCGCGCCCAACAGCGGCGCCAGGGCCGGCGATAGCGACATCAGCGGCATGATGCTGGCAAACACGCGGTGCGCCTTGTCGGCCGGGTAGCGATCAATCACCAGCGCCTGCCAACTCACGGCGGCGGAACACACACCGATCGCCTGGATAAAACGCAGCGCCCACAGCTGCGGCGCGGTCTGCACCCAGAACATGCCCAGGCACCCCAGTACAAACAGGCTCAGCCCCGTAAGCAGCACCGGCTTGCGCCCGAGCCGGTCGGACAATGGCCCCCACAGCAACTGCCCTAGCGCAAACCCGGCGAGGAAAATACTCAAGCTGGCGCCCACGGCCCCGGCGCCAATCTGCAGTTGCGCGCCCATGGCGCCAAACGCCGGCAAATACATGTCCATGGCGAGATAACCGAGCATGCTCAGCCCCGCCAGATACCAAGTGAAACCAAAAGAATTTTTCATTGAAGCCTTGTGGATCCTGCCATCAAACTATTTGCTGACTGGCGCCCATTATGAAGCTGACAGTTTTCCTGTGAAGCGATAATAATTGGACACTCTTATCAATAATTTTGAAGGCAGCCGCCATGTGGTCCGAATACTCCCTGGATGTGGTCGATGCCGTCGCACGCCACGGCAGCTTCAGTGCCGCCGCTCAGGAACTGCATCGCGTACCGTCGGCCATCAGCTATACGGTGCGTCAACTCGAGGAATGGCTGGCGGTGCCGCTGTTCATACGGCGCCACCGTGACGTGGAGCTGACGCCCGCCGGCCGGCTGTTTATAGACGAAGCCCGTGGCGTAATGAAAAAAATGCTCGGCACACGGCGCTTGTGCCAGCAGGTGGCCAATGGCTGGAGCGGGCAATTGAAGGTGGCAGTGGATTCCATCGTCAAGCCGCAGCGCTGTCGGCAACTGGTGCTGGATTTTTATCGACAGTTTCCCGAAGTGGAATTGCTGCTGGAGTACGAGGTGTACAACGGCGTGTGGGACGCCCTGGCGGATGAGCGCACCGACATTGTGATCGGCGCCACCAGCGCGGTGCCGGTGGCCAGCCACTTCACATTCCGCGACATGGGCCTGTTGAACTGGCTGTGCGTGGTCAGCGCCAGGCATCCCTTGGCGGCGATAGAAGGCCTGCTCAGTGACGATCAACTTCGCCCATATGCATCCCTGTGCATGACCGACACCTCACGCAACCTGCCCAAGCGCGATACCTGGACCCTGGATAACCAGCGGCGCCTGGTGGTGCCCAACTGGTCCTCGGCGCTCGATTGCCTGCGTGATGGCTTGTGCGTCGGCATGGCCCCGGCGCATCAGGTGCTGCCATGGATCGAGCGCGGTGAGCTGGTGGCGCTGCAACTGCACCGGCCCTTCCCCGCCAGCCCCTCGTGCGTGGCGTGGGCGCAGAACAAACTGTCGCCGGCGATGACGTGGTTGTTGGAATACCTGGGAGATACCGAAACCATGAACCAGGAATGGCTGAACGGGAGTGACCTTTAAAGGTTTTGATCGGGTTTTACTCAAGTAAACGGGTGATCGCCCTTACGATCATCTCGACTTCCTTGGCATCCAGCGTCAGCGGTGGCAGCAGGCGGATGATCTTGCCGCGCGTCACGTTAATCAGCAGCCCATGCTCCTGCGCCGCACGCTGGGCCAGATCGCGATACGGGCGAGCCAGTTCGATGCCGATCATCAGGCCCTGCCCCCGAATCGCCACTACCTGCGGATGCTCGCTCAATTCCACCCGCAACCGCGCCAGCAGCCGTGCACCTTGTTGCGCAGCGTTATGCAGCAAGCCTTGCTCTTCAATGATGTTCAGCACCGTGCAGCCCACCCGGCAGGCCAAGGGGTTGCCGCCAAAGGTGCTGCCGTGACTGCCGGGGGTAAACAACTGGCCGACGGCGGCCCGGGCCAGGCAGGCGCCAATGGGTACGCCGTTGCCGAGGCCTTTGGCCAGGGTCATCACGTCCGGGGTAATGCCCTCGTGCTGGAAGGCAAACCAGGCGCCGGTGCGGCCGATGCCGGTCTGGATTTCATCCAGCATCATCAGCCAGCCGTGGCGCGTGCAGTGATCGCGCAGGGCTTTCAGGTAGCCGGGCGGCGCGGGCAACACGCCACTTTCGCCCTGGATCGGTTCCAGCAGCACGGCCGCTATACGTGTGCCGAATTGGTCAGTAATGGCTTCGAGGGCCACCAGATCGCCAAACCCGACTTTGAGAAAATCCCCCGGCAAACGCTGGAAACCCAGGCGCACCGAGGGCCCGTCACTGGCCGCCATGGTGCCGAGGGTACGCCCGTGGAAGGCGTTCTCCATCACCACCACCAAGGGCTCTTCAATGCCTTTTTTCCAGCCATACAAGCGTGCCAGTTTCAGCGCCGTCTCGTTGGCTTCGGCGCCGGAGTTGTTGAAGAACGCGCAGTCCAGGCCGGATAGCTGAGCCAGGCGCCGGGCCAGCTGCTGCTGCCAATCGATGCTGTAGAGGTTGGAGGTGTGCAGCAGCAGGCCCGCTTGCTCACGGATCGCCGCCACCAGCCTTGGGTGGGAGTGGCCCACATTCGTCACCGCCACACCGGCCACCGCGTCGAGGTATTCACGGCCCTGCTGGTCCCACAGGCGCGTACCCAGACCACGGGTGAAGCTCAGGGCCAAAGGTTGATACGTGGTCATCAGGCAGGCGGCGGTCATGGTGGCAAGCTCCAGTGCATCGTGAGGATGGGTGCAGTATCGTTAGCCACCCGTGCTGGATAAACTGCACATTCCTGCAATGACTTTGAACCAGGGCTTGATAATGGATGTGTTCCAGGCAATGTCGGTGTACGTGAAAGTCGTGGAGACCGGCAGCATGACCGCCGCCGCACAGGAATGCGGAATGTCGACCACCATGGTCGGCAATCACCTACGCGCGCTGGAGCAGCGCCTGGGGGTCAGCCTGCTCAAGCGCACCACGCGCAAACAAAGCCTCACGGAATTCGGCGGGGAGTATTACCAGCGCTGCCTTGAGGTGCTCGGGCTGGTGGCCGACTCCGAACTGCTGGCGGAGCAGATCCACAGCGAAACGCCCAAAGGCTGCCTGCGTATTACCGTGCCACCGGTATTCGGCAGCGAACGCCTGGTGCCGGCCTTGAGCGAATTTTCCCAGCGCTACCCGCAGATCGACCTGTACGTGGTGCTGAGCAATGAGCGGATGGACTTGGTCGACAGCGGCTTCGACGTGGCAATCCGTCTCGGCGACTTGGGAACCTCCAGCCTGATCGCCCGGCCACTGCAGGATTACACCCTGACCCTCTGCGCGTCGCCTGATTACCTGGCGCGACGCGGCACGCCGTCGACGCCCGATGACTTGCGGCACCACAACTGCCTGGCGTTCGCCTATCCGGCGAACGACAACTGGCGCGACACCGACAAGCTGTGGCGCATGACCGACGAGGACGGCGAGGTAGAGGTTCCGGTCTCCGGCTCATTGACCATCAACAGCTCGCAGGGCTTGCGCCAGGCGGCCGTCAATGGGATGGGCATCAGCATGCTGGCCGATGCCCTGGTGCAGCAGGACCTGGAGAGCGGCAAGTTGGTAGCCTTGCTGACCAGCTATCAACTGTCCAGCCGCCCCATGCATCTGCTGTATCGCCAAGACCGTTACCGCTTGCCCAAGCTGCGCGCCTTCGTCGACTTTGCCATGGAGAAGTGGGCGCGCTAGAAGCCCACCCCCAACTCGCGCAGACGTGCGGCGGTACGCTCGGCCGACACATGGTGAATCCCCTGCCAACCAAGAGCGACGGCCGCTTCGACATTACTGGCAACGTCATCGATGAACACCACTTCACCAGGCTGGACATCCGGCAAATGGGCGCGCACCTGATCGAGGCTGGCATGGTAGATCGCCGGGTCAGGCTTGACCAGTTTCACTTGGCCCGATACGACGATATCGCGGAAAACCTGGAGGAACGGGTAGTGTTCGCGGGCATAGGGGAAGGTTTCCGCCGACCAGTTGGTCAGCCCGAACAGCGGCATATTCGCTTGATGCAACGCAGTGAGAATTGCGACACCTTCGGGCAACTCACCACGCAGCATCTCGTGCCAGCGCTCGTAATAAGCCTGGATCAGGCTCTGATGTTCGGGGTGTTGCTCAATCAGGTGGCGGGTGGCTTCGGCGAGGGTGCGGCCAGCATCCTGTTCGGTGTTCCAGGCCTGGGTGCAGATATTGTCGAGAAACCATTGCCGCTTTTGCTCGTCGGTAATGAGCTTGCGGTACAGATGTTGCGGGTTCCAGTCAAACAACACACCGCCGAAATCAAACACGACTGCACGAATCGTCATGGGTCCTCCTGTTTGCGCACATGGATGACGCAGTCTTGCATGCCGGAGCAAACAGCAAAAGGTAAGCCACGGTAGGACCGTTCTGAAAAGTGAAACGCCCACTCACATCGCCGAAAGCATCGTTTAAGGTGAGCTTCGCTCTCAGGGAAATCCATGACTGAAAGGAATCATCAATACGGTCGCAAAAAAACGTGACGTAGAGGTATTCCAATGATTGCCATGATTACCGCTGTAACATCACCTTCTGCGCTCAGTCTGGAAGTACTGCAACGTAACCAGGCGCTTGTGCAGGCCAGCACTACGTCGGAGGTCGATGCCCCGCATGCACTGATCGACCAGGCAAAAGCGCGAACCGGAATAGTGTCGAGCCACCTCGCCCCCTTGCAACGGATAGCGGCAGCTACCAACTCCATCATCGGCATACGCCCGGTCGAATCCGTGGCCACAGGGCTGATAGAAGCCGGGCACCCCACCAAGGACTTTCATATCAAAGGCAAAAGTGCCAATTGGGGGCCACAGTCCGGCTTGATCTGTACGGACCAGGCATTTAGCAAGCTCGAACAGTTCGCGCACAAATCACCGGAAACAGTGGCTAACGCCAACGCGAAGATCCTGGACTGCATCGAGCAAGGCCATGCAGTCCCGATCCCCTTGAAACTCTCGCGTCATCGCATTGACGAGCTGGTAAAACTTGGCCAAATCACTGGGCTGGCAGCTCGCGGAGGTGATGGCACGCTGCAATTGAGCGCTCGCGGGCCAAGTCGGCAGCATTATGCATTCCAAGCCCATCCCGCCACGCCTGGCGACGACAACTATCTGATTACGCACAACGGCAAGGTGCTGCACGTGCTGGCCAAGCAGCTAGAGGGCAAGGCCTTGACCGCCGACTATGACCTGCACATGATCGCGCCTCACCTAAGTGACTTTGGCGCCCAGGATAAGCTGCCGGTACCCGATATCGCCCACAGTGTCTTCAGGGATCGGGTTAGCCACTACCAGCAAGTTCCACGGGAGTTATCGGCGGACTTTGAAAATGCCGCTCATTTCTATCACAAGGAAAACCCCGATCTCGGCAATATCACGCCGCGAATAGAGGAAATGATCGGAATCATCAATCGAAAGCTGGTCGGCGACGCGGAGCGGGTGGTCCATCACAATGCAGACTCAGGCAGCCCTGCGACGGACGTGGCAGCAAACTACCCGGCGACTTTCTTCCTGCCGGCAAAGCTAGGTAGATTCGATGAGATCAGTATCATCCATGACAGCAGGGAAATGGCTGAGCTGATAAAGACCGCCAAGGACAGCGGTTATCACGTGCCGCTCAATCCGCTATGGGAGAAGGAGGTGGTGAATGTGAGGCGGTCAGACTTCACCCTGGCAAAACAGCGCCTGTCTGGTTCCAGGCAAGCCTGACAGCTGAGCAGCAAAAAGCGGCTTGATAAGTCGATTATCAAGCCGCCACAGTGATAGCGCTTATGCCTGGACCAGACCGTTGATCTTGACGGTCGGGTTCACGTCCGCGTCGTAGTCCACGCCGTCGACTTCAAAACCGAACAAACGCAGGAACTCAGCCTTGTAACCGGCGAAATCGCTGATTTCGTTAACGTTGTCGTCAGTCACCTGGTTCCACAGCGCGGCCACGGCGTCCTGGACCTTCGGCTCCAGCTCGGCCAGGTCGGCGCGCAGGCGGCCGTCAGCATCGAGCTTGGGCTCTTTGCCGTACAGGCTGTCTTTGAACAGGCCGTAGACCTGCTCGATGCAGCCTTCGTGGGTGCCCTGCTCTTTCATCACCTTGAACAGCAGCGACAGGTACAGCGGCATGATCGGGATCGCCGAGCTGGCCTGGGTGACCACGGCCTTGAGTACCGACACGCGGGCGTCGCCCTTGAGCGCAGCGAGGTTGTCGCGCAGGGTCAGGACTTTCTTGTCCAGGTCTTTCTTGGCTTCGCCAATGGAACCGTTCCAGTAGATGTCCTGGGTCAGCTTCTCACCGAGGTAGGTGAACGCGGTGGTCTTGGCGCCTTCAGCCAGTACATCGGCGTCACGCAGGGCGTCGATCCACAGCTGCCAGTCCTCACCGCCCATCACTTTGACGGTGCCGTCGATTTCTTCCTGGGTGGCAGGCTCCAGGGTGGTGTCGACCACGACGCCCTTGTCGGTGTTGATACCGCGCAGGGTCACGGCCTTGCCGATCGGCTTGAGGGTGGAAGTGTGCACCACGCCTTGCGGGTCGGTACGGCGTGGCGCGGCCAGGCTGTAGACCACCAGGTCGATCTTGCCCAGGTCTTTCTTGATGGTGTCGATGGTCAGGCGCTTGATCTCATCGGAAAACGCGTCGCCGTTGATGCTCTTGGCGTACAGGCCTTTTTCCACGGCAAACTTCTCGAACGCCGCGCTGTTGTACCAGCCAGCGGAGCTCAGCTTGCCTTCTTCGCCTTCTTTTTCAAAAAACACGCCCAGGGTGTCGGCACCGCAGCCAAACGCGGCACTGATGCGCGCGGCCAGGCCGTAACCAGTGGAAGCGCCGAGGACCAGCACCTTCTTTGGACCGCCTTCGATGGCGCCGCTTTTAGATACGCAGCTAGTTACGTAGTCGATCTGCTCTTTGACGTTCGCTTCACAGCCAACAGGGTGAGCGGTCACACAGATAAAGCCACGAACCCGCGGTTTGATGATCATAAAATTCTGCCTCTTCCAAGGTGCCGAAGGCCAGTGTTGGCCATTCAACTTCAATCGTACCGGTCTATGACGTCCGAAAAACCGAAGCGTCACGATAGTCGCAAATCTTCCGTTCTCAAAATTCAATCCACCCAAACCCGCTTGCCTCTGGGGCCAGTTACAAATTGTGCAGCGACTTCACAATTTTCGAACTATTTAAAACGCCTGCGCGCGCCATAAAGCTCTATCATGACGAAATTGTTTCATTATGTTTCAGGCCTGGAGCCGCGTTTCATGAGCAAAAATGCCGTGGGTAAAAAGCTGATATCCCTCGCCTGGGTGCTCGGCGTTTTACTGTTTATCGCCTGTTTTCCGCGCACCAGCCTGGCGTTTTTACTGCTGGTGGTGGTTTGCGGTCTGTATGACTTCATGCGTAATGGCCTGTATGACCGCGCTACCTTCAAGAAATATTTCATCGGCAACGGCCGCAACACCTGGATCCTGGCGCCGTTCAACACCCTGTTCGACCTGCTGAGCCGCCGCAACCGTCATGTCTACACCCTGGACGACCTGCCGCCCGCCTGGCGCGAAGATCTGCAACAGGTCATCGACGACGCCATGGCCCGCAAGGAAGAAATCATCAACTACCTGGACGCACGCATGGCCGAGAAGAAACGCGGCATGTTGTTTTTCCAGTGGTACGGTCGTCCGATCGAAACCGCCCTGGACATCCCGCAACTGCGCAGGAAACTGCCATTCGTGAAGACGATCGGCGTGTCGGTGTTCAACGAGAATCGCTCGACGTCCTTCCATTTCGGCCCGTTGCGCATGATGTTCCGCGTGCTCTACAACATGGCGCCGGCGCCGCATCACGAGGGTGTGTATATCCAGGTGGGCAAGCACAAGCACTATTGGCACGACGACCCGCTGTTCATCTTCGATGACACGCTGATGCATGCATCCTTTAACAAGAACGATGCGAAACGTTACTGCCTGTTCATCGATATTGTGCGACCGACCCCGGTGCCCTCCGTGTTGAACGCCGTGATCTCGGGGTTTGCCGGCCTGGTGTTCACCCTGCGTCGGGTTTTCTACAAAAACTGGAAGCTGATCCAGTAAGTTCTGCGGCATGATGGTGCTGGACGGTATTTGCACTCGGCCTTGTGCGTGAGGTAAATAACCGTCTCGTGCGACCGTATACGGCGCGCCTCATTCTCAAGCCATTGCGCCTTTACGGGTGCGATGGCTGTGCTTTCAAGGAACCAGAATGCCCCAACGTCAAGTGATCAATGCCTCCGTCAGCCCCAAGGGCAGCCTCGAAACCCTGTCCCAACGTGAAGTCCAGCAACTGAGTGAAGCCGGCAGCGGCAGCATCTACGCCCTGTTCCGCCAATGCGCCCTGGCGATCCTCAACACCGGCGCGCATATCGATAACGCCAAGACCATCCTCGACGCCTACAAAGACTTCGAAGTGCGTATCCACCAGCAGGACCGCGGCGTGCGCCTGGAGCTGCTCAACGCCCCGGCCGATGCCTTCGTCGATGGCGAAATGATCGCCAGCACCCGCGAAATGCTGTTCAGCGCCTTGCGTGACATCGTCTACACCGAGAACGAGCTGGACAGCCAGCGCATCGACCTGAGCAACTCCCAAGGCATCACCGACTACGTGTTTCATCTGCTGCGCAACGCCCGTACGCTGCGCGCGGGTGTCGAACCCAAGATCGTCGTGTGCTGGGGCGGCCACTCCATCAACACCGAAGAATACAAATACACCAAGAAGGTCGGCCACGAACTGGGCTTGCGCAGCCTCGACGTGTGCACCGGCTGCGGCCCCGGCGTGATGAAAGGTCCGATGAAAGGCGCGACTATTTCCCACGCCAAACAGCGCATCACCGGCGGCCGCTACCTGGGCCTGACCGAGCCAGGCATCATCGCCGCCGAAGCGCCCAACCCGATCGTCAACGAGCTGGTCATCCTGCCGGACATCGAGAAACGCCTCGAAGCCTTCGTGCGCGTCGGTCACGGCATCATCATCTTCCCCGGCGGCGCCGGTACGGCCGAGGAATTTCTCTACCTGCTGGGCATCCTGATGCACCCGGACAACCGCGACCTGCCGTTCCCGGTCGTGCTGACCGGGCCCAAACATGCGGCGCCTTACCTGGAACAACTGCATGCGTTCGTCGGCGCGACCCTCGGCGAAGCGGCGCAGAAGCATTACCAGATCATCATCGACGACCCGGCCGAAGTCGCGCGCCAGATGACCGCAGGGCTCAAGGCGGTCAAACAGTTCCGTCGCGAGCGCAACGACGCATTCCACTTCAACTGGCTGTTGAAGATCGACGAAGGCTTCCAGCGCCCCTTCGACCCGACCCACGAAAACATGGCCAGCCTGCAACTGACCCATGCGCTGCCGCCCCATGAACTGGCGGCCAACCTGCGTCGCGCGTTCTCGGGGATTGTGGCGGGTAATGTGAAGGACAAAGGCATTCGTTTGATCGAAGAAAAGGGCCCGTACGAAATCCACGGCGACCCGGCGATCATGAAACCACTGGATGAATTGCTAAAGGCCTTCGTCGCCCAGCACCGGATGAAATTGCCGGGCGGAGCAGCGTATGTGCCGTGTTACCGCGTGGTGCAGTGAGCCAGCGCCGAGCCGTCATAGTTTGTATCGGTTTGGCGCGTGATCACAGGTGTGGGGATCGAGAGTTCGGACTAGGGTTTAGTACCGACTCACCCACTTCTGCGAGCACCCTATGGACCAACGGATATTGTCCTCGATCGCTCCTTACCCTAGGGTAAGGAGCATCACGATGGAGGTCTTCACTATGGCAACCGCCACACTTACTTCAAAAGGGCAAATCACCATCCCTGTCCAGGTCAGGACGGCCCTCGGCCTGGAAACAGGCGACCGGGTGGAATTCGTCGAAATGGAAGACGGCAAGTTTTCCATGATCGCCGCGAGCAAAACCGTCACCGATCTCAAGGGGCTGATTCGCAAGCCTGCCACTGCCGTGTCCATCGAGGACATGAACCGGGCCATCGCGGCACAGGGAGCAAACGCGGGATGATCGGCCTGGATACCAACGTGCTGGTGCGCTATGTCACCCAGGATGAGCCCGGTCAATCCGCCAAGGCGTCGCGACTGATCGAATCATTGAGCGCCGCGTCACCGGGCTTTGTCAGCCTGGTGACCCTTGTGGAATTGGTATGGGTGCTGCAGGCCTGCTACCAGTCGGCAAAAAGCGATGTGGTGATGGTGCTGGAAACCCTTTTGCATACGCGCGAGCTCACTGTCGAGCACGCCGATGTCGTCTGGCAGGCACTGCGCAAGTTCGTTGCGAACAAAGCAGACTTCGCCGACTGCCTGATCGAACGCTGCGCCCACGCGGCCGGCTGCGAGTACACCGCCACCTTCGACCTGAATGCGGTCAAGGCAGCGGGCATGAAACGGATCGGCTAGGCCGTCTTTTGGGGAGAGGCCGCTCGGTCAGCGAACCCAGCCACCGCCCTGCCAATGATAACCATCGTTGCGCTGCACCCAATGCGGATGCACATAGCGATAGCCCACGCGTACCGGCTCCCAATGGCCGTGCACCGCTACATAGCGCCCACCTTCCCAACGCCAGTAACCGCGTGACCAGATATAACCTTCGCGTACCGCCGGCTCGACTTCGATCACCTGCACCGGCGGCGGTTGCGGCGCCACGACTTCCACATACTCACGTTGTACCGGCCGGCGTTCATGCACGACGCGCTCTTGCACACACCCGGATGCCGCGACGACTACCGCCGCCATTGCCGCATAACGTAGCAACATACAAAACCCTCGGGCGTTAACGCCCTGTACCTGCATCAGAAAGAAATCCCCTGTGTTCCAGCCGGGCTCCTGCTTGGGCTTGAGTTATTTTTTAACAGGAGATGTCTGTCAGATTGCTGAACCCTCAAGGCCTCAAGTCGTGCAGGCGACGGTCGGTCGCTTCAGGCGCAACAACAGTAACCCGGCAATCACTACGGCAATGCCGGTATAGGTCGAAACATGGATTTCGTCGCCGAACATCAGCGCCGCCCATACCAGGGTGACCGGAGGCTCCAGATAGACCAACGCCGCAACCCGAGTAGCCGTCATCACGCGCAGCAGCCGCCAGAGGCTCAAGTAGGCGGCAAAGGTGGAAAACACCGTCAGCCATACAATCGAAACCAGTACGTCGGCGTCATGGGGAATGCTCAAGGTATCGGTATAAAGCACCGCGCCGGTGAAGCCGATCAACGTCAGCAGCGATTGGATAAACAGCGGCATGAGCAAGCCGGCCTGCTTGCTCTGCTGCGAACGGCGCTCGTACAAGGTCGCCAGCGTCAGCCCCAGCGCCGCCACCAGTGGCAGCCCATACATGGCCAGGCCAACCTCTTCGCCACCATTGCTGTACTGCCCGGCGATCACGATCGCTACGCCGGCAAAGCTGACCATGAGCCCCACCCATTGCCAGCCGCCGCTGCGCTCAGTTGTGCTGCCCGTCGACAATGCGGCGGTCATCAACGGCTGCAACGCCGCGATGATCGCGGCAATGCCCGGCGGCAAGCCGTTCTGGATCGCCACATAGAGGCAGCTCAGGTACAGAAACTGCGACAGGCAGCCGATGATGGCGTAATGGCGAATCTGCGCCCAGGTCACCTTCAGCAACCTGACGTTCAAGAACGCTCCCAGGCACAGCGATACCAACAAAAATCGCCAGAACAGCAGGTTGAACGCACCGCTGCCTTGTGTGCCCAACTTCGCGCCGATATAGCCCGAACTCCATGACAGAACAAACGCCCCTTGCAAGAGCAGCAATCCCAGGGTTGATCGCTTCATGCAGCCTCCAGCCTGTGTAGTTGACTTCAAGGCTAGGGAAGGAGGACTCTTCTGTATATTTGAATAACCTGCATCACTAATCCGTATTAGTAGAACCATGGTCAAACAACTGAATATCGATCTGTTGCGCACCTTTCACGCCGTCGCACGCTTTGGCCGCTTCAACGAAGCAGCCGAACATGTGCACCGCAGCGCGTCCACCGTGACGACGCAGATTCAGAAGCTGGAAGACCAGGTCGGCCAACGCTTGTTCAGCCGCAGTAACCAGGGCGTGGATCTGACGCTGTACGGCAGGAAACTGTTGGGCGAAACCACCGAATTCCTCAAAAGCCATGACCGCCTGCTGATCTCGCTGATGCCCCAGCGCATGCAGGGCAAGATCCGCCTGGGCGTGCCCGACACCTACGCACCTGCCTTTATGCACACATTCCTGCCGGGGCTGATCGCCGACAACCCGCTGCTGGAACTGGAAATCGAGGCGCGGACCAGTGGCGAACTGTTGAATCTGTTCACGGCAAACCAGTTGGACCTGGTCATCACCGTCAGTGCGCACCCACTAGCACAGGGTGAGCGCCTGGGGCCTGTGCAACCGCTGTGGGTCGCCGCCGAGCAGTTCAGTTACCCACCCAACGCGCCGCTGCCGATCACCGTGCCTATCGCCGGTTGCCCGTACCGCGCGGCGGCGTTACAGGCGCTGAAAGATCACGGGATTTACCATCGCGTATTGCTGGAAAGCCCTAACTCATCGGCGGTAGAAGCTTGCGTGCGCAGCGGCGTGGCCGTGGGCCTGATGGAGGAGAGCCGCATGGGCGAAGGGCTGAGGCAAATCACGCAACTGCCGGCCCTCCCCGCACAGCATCTGTATCTGCTGTGCGACACCGCTAACGCGCTGGCCCTGCATCTGTACGAGCAAGTCAGGCACTTCAGGGTCTGAACGCCGCGCACAAAAAAGCCCGCTGACCGTCACCGGTTCAGCGGGCTTTTGCTTACGCGTAGCTTACAGCGCCAAATCAGACGCCGGCTTGCTTGGCTCAGCCGCAGGCTTGGCAGCCTCGGTGGCCTGTGGAGCCGCCAGTTGCGGAATCGCTGGCGGTGGGGTCAGTTGCAACACACCGGCGGTGTAGGCCCATTCCTTGGCAACCGCTTCAGGGCTGTCGTTCAGTTTGGTGCCGTAGCTTGGCACGATCTGGTGCAGCTTTTCCTGCCAGGCCGGGCTGGCAACCTTGTCCTTGAACACCTTTTGCAGCACGGTCAGCATGATCGGAGCCGCGGTGGACGCGCCTGGCGATGCACCCAACAGGCCGGCGATGGAGTTGTCGGCGGAGCTGACCACTTCGGTGCCGAGTTTCAGGACGCCGCCCTGCTCTTCGTCACGCTTGATGATCTGCACACGCTGGCCGGCTTGCCACAGGCGCCAGTCGGACTGCTTGGCGTTCGGGAAGTACTCTTGCAGTGCCTTGAAGCGGTCGTCATCCGACAGCATCAGTTGGCCGGCGAGGTACTCGACCAGCGGGTATTCACGAATACCGACTTTGGTCATTGGCCAGATGTTGTGGGTGGTGGTGCTGGTCAGCAGGTCCAGGTACGAGCCTTCTTTCAGGAACTTGGTGGAGAAGGTCGCGAATGGGCCAAACAGGATCACGCGCTTGCCATCCAGCACGCGGGTGTCCAGGTGCGGAACCGACATTGGCGGCGAACCGACCGACGCTTTGCCGTAGGCCTTGGCCAGGTGCTGCTCGGCGATGGTCGGATTATCGGTCACCAGGAACGAACCACCTACCGGGAAGCCGGCGTATTCCTTGGCTTCCGGAATACCGGATTTCTGCAGCAGGTGCAGGGCACCGCCGCCGGCGCCGATGAACACGAACTTGGCGTCGGTTTCAGTCTTGGTGCCATCTTTGAGGTTTTTGTAGCTCACACGCCACGAACCGTCTTCGTTACGGGTGATGTCCTGCACTTCGCTCGACAGCTTCAGGTCGAACTTAGGGGTGGTCTGCAGGTGGGCAACGAACTGGCGGGTGATCTCGCCGAAGTTCACGTCGGTGCCGATCGGGGTCCAGGTGGCCGCGATTTTCTGGTTCGGGTCACGCCCTTCCATCATCAGCGGAACCCACTTGGCGATCTGGGCCGGGTCTTCGGAGTACTGCATGCCCGCGAACAGCGGGCTCGCCTTCAGCGCTTCGTAGCGTTTTTTCAGGAACTTGATGTTGTCATCGCCCCACACAAAACTCATATGCGGTGTGGAGTTGATGAACGAACGCGGGTTCTTCAACACGCCCTGCTGAACCTGCCAGGACCAGAACTGACGGGAAATCTGGAACGCTTCGTTGATCTCGACCGCTTTGGGGATCTCAACATTGCCGTTCTTGTCTTCCGGGGTGTAGTTCAGCTCAGCCAGTGCCGAGTGACCGGTACCGGCGTTGTTCCAGCCGTTGGAGCTTTCTTCGGCCACGCCATCGAGGCGCTCGACCATTTCCATCGACCAGCCCGGTTCCAGCTCGTTGAGCCAGACACCCAGGGTTGCACTCATGATGCCGCCGCCGATCAGCAGCACATCGACTTTCTTTGCCTCTTCCGCGTGAACGGACGTGATCCCCATCGACAAAGCCAGCCCCAGCAGGGCAGTGTTTACTTTCTTAAACATCAGTAGCACCTATGATAAAACGCCATCCGCCCTACCGCCCCTGATCATGGGTGACCCTCGATCACGCTACGCCAGGCAACGTACCGCGGGGCCTACACATTCACTTGAGGACTGCAGGGTGGGCACACAAGGCCGATGGATCGACCTCACTGTTATGTCCCTTCTGCGCTGACTTCTTATCATTATTGGCTTCAGCTACCTGGGCGACAGCCAACCGCTGGGACGTATACGGGTGTACGCACCAAGGAAAGACTAGACCAAGACGGCGCGCAGAATATCACGCCAAACCACGTTTATGCGCCGTTTGGCCAATTGACACCTTTAAATCGCGGGTTTTCTCGCGCAGGTGTCAAGGCAGCCAGCCGCGACCTGGGGTCACAGGCCCGGAACTCTCATGCGCCTGGCTGTTCTAGACACCCTCACCGTCCCATGCGTAGCATCGGCGATTGTCTTTCGTACACCTCATCCAAACAGAGCCATTCATGTCTACCCACCCAACACCCGGGCACGTCCTGCCCGCGCGCAATGCCGCCAAAATGGAAGCGGCCATGGCCGTGGGCGCTTTCGCAATCGGCACCGGCGAATTCGCCATCATGGGCCTGATGCCCGACATCGCCCAGAACCTGGGCTTGAGCGAGCCGCAGGTCGGCCACGCCATCAGCGCCTACGCCCTGGGCGTGATGGTCGGGGCCCCGCTGCTGGCCATCCTCGGCGCCAAACTGCTGCGCAAACACATGCTGTTATTGCTGATGGGCCTCTATGCCCTGGGCAACCTCGCCACCGCCTTCACCCCCACCTTCGGCTCGCTGGTGGCCTTCCGCTTTATCAGCGGCCTGCCCCACGGCGCCTACTTCGGCATCGCCGCCGTGGTCGCCTCCAGCATGGTGCCCAGCGACAAACGCGCCGGCGCCGTGGCCCGAGTGATGATGGGCCTGACCCTGGCCATGCTGCTCGGCAACCCCATCGCCACCTTCCTCGGCCAACACCTGGGCTGGCGCTCGGCGTTCGCCCTGGTCAGCGTGATCGCCCTGTGCACCATCGCCCTCGTCTGGCAATTTGTGCCCCATCGCCACGATGAAGAACGCAGTGACCCGCGCAAGGAACTGCGCGCCTTCACCAAACCCCAAGTGTGGATGGCGCTGTCCATCGGCGCGATCGGGTTTGCCGGCATGTTCTGCGTATTCAGCTACCTGGCGCCAACCATGCTGGAAGTGACCAAGGTTTCACCGCAATGGATCCCCTTCGGCCTCGCCGCGTTTGGCATGGGCGGCATCATCGGCAACATCGCCGGCGGCAAGCTGTTTGATCGCATGCAATTTCGCGCGGTGGGCTGGATTCTGGTGTGGTCGATGGCCGTACTGATCTTCTTCACCTTCGCCGCCAGTTCGCTGTGGAGCGTACTGCTGGGCATCGGCCTCGTCGGCACCATGATCGCCCTGGCGGCGCCGTTGCAAATCCGCCTGATGGACATCGCCCACGAAGCCCCGAGTTTGGCGGCAGCGTCCAACCACGCCGCCTTCAACCTGGCGAACGCGCTGGGGCCGTGGTTTGGCGGCATGGCGATTACCGCCGGGTTTGGCTGGACCAGCACCGGCTACATCGGCGCGGTGACGGCCCTCATCGGATTGGGCCTCTACCTGATTGCGCGCCGTATGAAGGGCGGCAACTAACGCCACACGTTTCGCGCCGATCATAGATCCAATGTGGGAGGGGGCTTGCCCCCGATAGCAATAGGCCAGTCAATACACCAATAACTGCCCCACCACCCCATCAATCATCATGCAACAACCCCGCCCCATACTCCCCATAACTACTCCCCAGCCCACTGCCACCAAAATTCATCTTGGCGGCTTTGCTGGGGCTGTGGTCACCAAATGCCTGGCATCCGCCTGAGAAGCACGGGTCGCTGCTCACGGCCGGCGAAGATGAACAAGCGCTCAATAACAACGTGCCGGTGATCATTGCGACTTTGAAGAGGTTCGAAATCATGGTTTCAGTTCCCTGTGGGCTGGAGGCGCTGGGGGTCCTCTCTTGCAGGGAATCGTAGACCTCAACGGTGCAGGGAATTATGAAACTTTGCTGCGGGACAGCATGAGTTCAGGTTGCCGCCTTGGGGGAAGGCGGCAGGGTTGGTTGTCAGGCTTTGACTGATTTGGTTACAGGCGCAACTTGTTCTTGGGCTCGGTCTACGAGCAATGCGCTCAACTCGATTAACTGCTGGATGCCCAGGGCGATGGCTCGTTGGGAGTCGTCGAGGTTGAACGCCAGGGTGGCGGCCATTTCGTTGGCGGATGCTAGGTTTTCGGCGGCGTTGGCCAGGAGGGTTTCGGGGTCGATGGTTGGGTTTACGAGGAAGAGGTTGTTGCTTGGGTGTTCGGCAGGTGCAGCGTCGTCGGATGGGGGCAAGTGATGATGGATTGCCCGCTGGGCTGCGGCTTGAAGCTTTGGATCAGAGGATGCCGCGTTTGAAGCATAAGGCGGATTAGGTGTGACCTTGTACATGGCGAAGCTCCTTAACTATTCAGGAACTACCAGTCTCACTTCCACATGAGAGGTGGCAGCTGTACGCAGGTGTGGAAGACCAGGGCTAAGGACCCGGCGCACCGAAGTGCCCCGCGCACAGCCGCCGAAACACATGATACAGACGTAAAAAAACGCCGATAGGTGTTTGTGACGATTGCGTCTTAGCTTGGTACGGACTTCCACATCCGGCCGCTGGATTGGCAGCGGCTTGAGGAGGTTAGCTAGGGGTGGTCTGAGGGGCAAGCCGAAATAGGTGTAGGAAAAATCCTAGCGAGATAGTGGCCTGACTTATAACTTAATTTCCTTTACAAACGAATAATTTTAAATCTGTCACACGTCGTACTATTCGATCTCCTTAACACATGAAGATATCAAAAAATTCAGATCTGACCCCTTAGAAAAATAATCCAAACCGTAGTTCCGCTCGCCTTTTTTAAGACTTCTAGTTCCAAAAGCAGAAGCCCAAGATAACCAATTAGAACTCCCATTCTTCAAATGCTCATCTCTCAACTCCTTCAGCCCAAACTTCTGCTCAGGAATCTCTAATATTTTCGCACGAGAAATTACACTATTAGAACTAAGCATATACAACTGATTCAATATTCGACCATACAAATCAGTAGCAAACAAATACTCTTCAGCCATAGTTGCGAGCCAAAACAACTGAAACTCCGAAACATAGTTAGATTTTTCGATATACTCATAAATCGCTATTGACAACTGCGCCTTATCGGCAACAGTTAGCGCATTATGGTAACCGAGCGAAGAGTAGATACTTTTTGAAAGACTCGGAAATCGCTCAAGCAATATAGAAAAATATTCAGAAAAATCCGTTGAATGAAACCTCAAAACATTCAAAATGAAATCTGCATCGTGGTCATCCAACGCATCTTCCTTGAGTAATCCTAACAACTGAACAACTTGATCAGACGAAAGATCACGTATCACCTCAATTTCTTCATACTCGGGCTGCTCATGGCCGGACCCAAAGATAGAAACACCAACTTGAACTGCAACTATCTCATATAATTCCTGGCGAATCTCCGAAGCTTTTACTTCAACATCCTGAACGCTTTTTCGGGTTTTTTGCGGATTAACATTCAACCCTTTTTGACCAAGCAATTTCTGGATCTGTATGAAATCTATTTTGATATTATCCTCATTATCATCAAAAATATGATAATCATCCATAAACCGTAAAACCACAGAGCTCTTCAACTGACCATACTGCTCAGTGAATTTTAAAAATTCACTTCCAATCATCTTTGATGGATACAAACCATGAGGCAGAAAATCGACACTTCGGCCAGAGTTAATTTCGCGCATGAACTTACCAAAGCCGTCTTGATCCGCAACATCGACTTTATCCGAAGAGGAAAACCAATGGGATAAATCATGGTGATATACACTATTAAAATAACCAGCTATATCAAAACTTATGTGATGCTTAAATCGTGCCAAATTATCCGCAACGTCTTTCTTAAAAGAACTATAAGCCTGACTTATTGGTATAACTTCACCCTTTTCGAATCTATATCCATAAGATTTCCTAACATCAGAGAACGGCTTTCTAAAAATCTCACGATTTCTATATACAAGATCGTACAAATAGTACTCAGCAACGGGATCAAGCTTCAATGTTCGTCGAAGGTGCCCATTTGACTTATCGGCATAGACAGTCTGTTGAGGCAAAAAGTTATGTGCCAGCTCGGTAGCCGCCAAAACTTTTTGGTACACATATTTTTCAAGCTCTTTCTCTTTGAGCGTAATCATTAACCTACTAGTCTGCATTGGAAACAAACCAGACCAAAAATCTTTTTCATAAAAATCCGTGGTTTTTGACATAATCATATACCTAGTATTTAGCGAAGTTTTTAGGTTTAGCCTTTAAATATACTCTACCATGCAAACACACTGAGCTCATTAGAGAACTATTTATTAGGCAAAATCTCAAACACAATAAACTCAGACCATTGCCTGATAAAAATCTGACAACAACTATTCCATCAGCCTAAACCAATCTCGCAAAGTAAGTTTTAGCCTGACAACCTCGTCCTCCGCCAACGGACTACAATGAGCAATTGGTCCTCTAAGAAGGTTCAGACTATTCATAACTCTATTGAATGCCTTCTCACTATCAAAAACGTCCCCAAAATGAGCCCAATTCTTTCGTACAATCTCCCCTAACTCCCCGAACGTAGTATAATCAAGTTCATCATCAGAACGCTGAGTAAAAGATGAGTCAATTTCCCGCTGAATATTATCCCTCACATTCTTCTTTATTGAATCCGGCACCTCAGCAGCGCCCCACCAATTAGCACCAAGCTCCGATTTCAACTTCTCTTTAACCAACGTACGAATAGAAACTTCCAAACAATAAAAAAGTTCATAATGGATGGCCATCTCACGAGCTTGAGACCTTATTGACTGGGTAAACTGAGGATAATAATCCTGATCTTTCTCCTCCACATCGTCCATCCCAAGATCTCTATTAAGATCAAGTTGCAAACCTTTCTCTACTCCATCTAAAGCACGCTCAGCCATTTGGTTAGAGAACACAAAAATCTTGATTTTATCTTCCATTTCATTTCTTCAACAGGTTTTCGCGAAGGCTACGAAAAATCGCATTAAAGACAGATACGTCATCTGTCTTTGGTAACACCAAATTTATGGTGTAGGACAATCCAAGCTTCACATCTGACATCTCAGAAAAGCTTATATCCTCAATGACTTTTTTCTCGATTGGCGCACGTTCTTCATGTGAGGCAACTACTGAAAAGTCAGCAAACGATTTCAATGCTTCAAAAGTTCCAACTACAGCCCGAACGCTTGGATTTCCCTTTTCCATGCCTGTGATTTCGACAACAAGTCCTTCAAAGTCGGCCTTACTCAAGCTATGCGCATACTCGTTTCTGGCGTATATATCTGGGTAGGCATTCTTGATTGCCTTTGCCATAGCCGACTTTGATTTTTCAGCATTAGTGTTACGAAACTGCTTATACAACTCTGTTGGAGTTCCATCACTACCTAAAAAGCCAAGCTTCTTTGCTAATGGAATAAAGGCTCTGGCGCCACCTCCAGAAAACCCTAACTCTGTCGCTAGATAGTCTTGCGTAAACCGTTCGGGTGTAGCAGCCACTCTAATTTTTTCTAGAATTCGAGGTATATTTCCTGTCGCGTTCATGAAGGCGGGGTATGCTTTAGCCACTTTTTTCTCCTAGTGTCCGTACCGTGGATGAGGCTTGCTCTTAACGAACGCTACTCTTCCGCCATCATGATGTCTACGTGACATCAAAAAAATTTGGAATGTGGCACTCGTCTATAACTTTTCGCCGACGAGTCAGACCCCGAAAATCGTCGGACGGATCGAAAAACACTGCACACTGCCTAGGAAAAAAGGGACAGATTTATACCATCGCTGAGGAAAAGCTAATCACAAGACAGCAAAAAGCCGCATCATCCGCGGCTTATGTCGTAGGCCTTTAGCTCATCCGGTGTATGCGTCTTGAGCCAATGGGGCAAAGCGGCGTTCATTCGCGTTCGCGAGCCCGGTCCGAAGCCCTGAATCGCTCCAGCACGTCAGCATCAAAACGAACATTAACATGCTCTATTAGTGGCTACCGCTTTGGCCGCCCGCGCTTGGGTTTGAGCATTTCCTTCGCCTGAGCTTGGCCAAACAATCCCACAAACACCTCGCTGGCTGGCTTGGCCTTAGCAAAGTCCTCAGCCGACCATTCCGGGTTCACCGTATCCCCCCTTTCAAGACTAGGTTTCTTGGTCATAACTTTTGACCTCGCGTTTGTTGGCTTATATGAAAGCTCATGACGTGGACCGCGTCACTCATGGGCGAATAACGAGGCCAGGACACGATACCTAAGTTTTAGTAGCCAGAGAAAAAGCAATTCACTTCCAGATACACCTCACGACGGACTGCTGAGTCAACCAAGCGCACCAAGGTGTAAGATGCCCCACAACCGCCCCTCATCGAGGCTGCCATGACTGGAATATCCCTAAACCTGCCTGAAGACCTGTCCAATTCTCTCGCCGACTTGGCCAAAAACAACGGCCAGACACCGAGCTACTTGGCAATGGACGTTCTTCGCGACTACAGCGAGCACAAAAAAACACTGACCGCTCAGATCAAGCTGGCGCTAAAAGACGCCGATGAAGGCAAATTCGCCACCGATGCCCAAGTGGCGGCCATGCGCGCTAGGTGCTGGAGCCGGAATGCAGATTGAGTTGCTTGAAAAAGCACTCAAAATGGAGGACGGAGCGAACTATATCGCTCTCCTTGGCGTACTCCACACACGTCAACGTCCTCGTTCGAAGTGGTGAAAGCCGCAAAACAAGCCTCCCCCACACCCAAGACCCATCCCTGATAAACTGCGCCCCATTCGCCTCGCTAACTCAGATCCCCCAATGCCCCTACAATCCGCCCCCCTCTCCCGCCGCTTCTCCGTCGCCCCCATGATGGATTGGAACTACTAACGCTACAGACCTTGAAACACGTAGCCTATAGGCCACCATAAAAATCTCCGTACCACTTCTGTACCACTCCGCTGCCAAGCACCGTAGCTCTTCGCACATATCTCCTCCGCGTACATCCGCTGCTATGCTTCGTGCTTTCGGAACAAGGGCGATACTGATGGCGAGCGAATACTCACTGGCGGATGTGCTTGAAAGAATGTATGAGAACCAACTGGCGTTAGAGGCGGCAATCATGGAGCTGGCGTTATGGACGGAAGAGCGTGGCGAGTTGACGACTGGTGGGAACGTCCGTGGCGCCCTTCAAACGCTTGGTGATAACGCAGGCCACATTAAACAAGGCTTAGCGAGGCTGAGGAGGCAGGATAGTCCATAAATAAATTTGTTGACAATGCGGAAAAAGATTCAAACGTATCGAACGTTTGAATCTCTTCATCACCTGCTTTTATGAAAATTAGCCCCACCCCAACATAGCGCCTGAAGAAAGCCGAACAGCGCTAGCACAAGCGCATTAGCACTATCGATACTCTATAGGATACATACCATCAAACTGGTGGTTAGATTCAAGTATGAAAATTCTAAGCCTTTCCATTTGCTTCTCTAAGTCTAAGCGTTTCAAGTCAGCAACATAATTAGCTGTATAATGCTGTGCCACTTTAACCTTGCTCGCCTCTTTTATCTCTCCTCCCTTGGTCTTGTAATACCTCAGAAGATTCGCCCATTGCCCACGGCTTTCCAGTGATTTCGCTGAAGGGTGGACCGCAAGAACTGTTGCCTCGACCAATGTCTCATCTAAGTAGTTCTCAACTTCTCGCCCCTTTGTAACCCACGCAAATCCAGGGCCAACGTCAAACTCCTGTTGCAGCCGCTGCTTAGTTAAGGACAATTTAGCATGTGCGCTAGACCTATCACTATCAAACATTATCACCGAATGCCTGTTAAGCTTTCTAATACTTATAAAATCTTCAAGCCTTTCTTGCTCATCGCTATCCAGTGCCGACAAATGGCTAAATAGTCGGCCGCCGTAAAACATTATTGAATAGTGCACGCCCTCCACAAAACTATCAACAAGTGTAGCGATCCAATAATTCAAGTATATTCTGTCGGAAGGTCCTTCAACCCAGATAACACAGTTAGCCTGCAAAATATCGGAAGCTTTATAACCAAGATTACTGCAAATTTCTGAACGTTGCCTGGTGCTCGATATAGCCTCGACTTCAGTAGCGCCCTCAATTTGAGTAACATGAAAAATCTCCGCCTCTACAGCATCTAATAGATGCGCAGAATGAGTGGTAAAAAAATATTGATTATTAGTTTTATTATTCAGGTAGGCCACCAACTTCCGCTGAAGCAAAGGGTGCAAATGCAGCTCGGGCTCTTCTATACATAATATACTATCCTCGAGCAGAGTAGCGGCCGCTGCAAGTATGATAACCTCATGCACACCGGTCCCCAAGGATTCTAGTGGCAAGGTTTTACCGTCCATATGAACGAGTATCATATCTCGATCATGAGGTATCTCTATTGAAGCACTTAAATTTTCGAGCACATCGGATAAGAAATTATTTATTGCAGTAAATTTTAATTTATCTTTTTGAAGTTGCAAAGTCGGGTTCTGGATTTTCGCCAAGCGTTCGATTATCCCTTCTCCGCTGAAATCCGTAGCCTGAGTTCCCGAAGCTCCAATTTTCCTAATTGCAGGAATTACTTCAATCTTCGGGATAGTATCTGGATAATAAGCAAGCGCTAGCATTGTTTCCGGAATCCAATGATCCTTTAAATTCCCACGACCCTGCTTAGTTAAAGCCGCCCATAAAATCTGCCATTCGCTGGGGTTAAGTGCCCCCTCCACTTGCTCTCGATCATAAACCAAGGCAAATTTTTTCTTTAATTTATCGTATATATAAACGAACCACAGCCTCGCCCCGTCATTAAACCCTGGACTCATCAGTACTTTTTTCGCTAACTCCACATGCTGACTAGAGCCTTCGCTGCCAATTTTCCCCCAAAGATACTCATCAATCTCAGAAAACTGCATATTAAAAGCGACTCTACGATCGACCTTACCTTTCGAAATATGCTCATCTATCGCGGACAGTTGAATAGCGTCGCTTATCTTCTCGCCTTTTACTCCACGTAAAAGCGTAGGGTAGTGATGAAAAAGAAAATTAATAATATTAGATTTACCAATATTATTTTGACCTATAATAAAATTTACCTTTTTTAAGGGAGCCAACTTAACAAGTTTATCGCCAATACTTCGATACCCCGAAAAACCAAATCCCTTTAGCAGCATATCACCCTCAGCCTTCTGATTAAATTATACATAACAACTGTTCCGCTTTTTTAGACATCTTTAAATAACACGCAGTGTGCCACCAAGTATCGCCTTTGAATTGCTCGAAGTCGTCTCACTCCGAACGGTGCAATCGCATTACTAGATATTTAAATTTCCCCAAGCTAAGAACCAGGTTCAAACCGCGCCCTTCCATCTGTCGCATCCTCTCGATGCCTCCAGAGGCACAGCCCCACCGGCAAGCCAGACTGATGATCGTTATTATAGTCTCGAAGTGTCTGTGCGACAGCGTTCACGCGCAACAGCTAGCGAACCTCCGCCAGCCCCGGTCCCTTAGAATTTACAGCTTTTCATGTTGACCCACGGGAAAGAGGTTAGGAGGGTTAGTTTTTTTCTGGCTGCCCTGAAGGCCTTGTTTCTTATGGCTTTTCGAAGGGATGGTGGGGTTAGATTCTCGGTTAGGTCTGGTTATTTCCTAACCTTTGTCAGTGTTAAATATTCAATATTTTAATTCCTTTAAAAACAGCTAGTTACGAAAAGCTAACCTTTAACCTAACCCAACCTAACCCATCAAAGTTAGGTCTCAAGCCCAACAAACACGGGCCTTCCAAGCCCAAAGCACCCCTTCAAAAAAAAACTAACCTTTTTCCCGAGGCACCTACTAATTTCAGCCGTTCGTGCGTGCTTATAAGCGTTGCGTAAAACATCCACCCTCGCAGGGTTCCGCAGGTTTCTGTCCCCTCCAAAACGCCAAGCAAGCGCCCAGCCTGCGCCGCCGAGAGTGGTCCGCAGGTGCGCAGAAAAAACGACCCATTTAGCCCGCAGGCGAGGTGGGGGGACGACGGCGCGCGCCAGGTGCAGACCCTCCTACCCACGGCCTGTAGCACGTCACTTCCCCGCGCCGTGTAGCACGTCAACCCCCCATCCAGATCGAGGAGGGCAAGCGCCGCAGCGCCGCGCCGCCCGCCTTCTGTCCGAGAGGGTCCCGACCAATGCCTCAGAACAGCGCCGACCCCGTGTTTATTGGCTCCAACGAGTGCTAAGCCTTGTTGTGACCTGCCCAAAATGCTATGTTGTACAGGGCTTTTTCACGTCGTAGAACCACCGATCTTCATCCCTCCAGACCCTCTTTCCTGCAAACAGCCCTCCCTCCTCCGCTACAGTTCGTCGCCTCAAATCGCGTCTTGGGCAAACCTCGATTACTGTATACGCATACAGTAAAAATTAAGCAGTCACCCTCATGACCCCTACAGAACTCAAACAGGCCTGGCTCGCAAAATGGCGAGGGATGCTGGACGACAACGTGTACCGCATGGATCACCCCGAGGCACACAGAGTTAGTTGCCGGTGGGAAACCCGCGACATGCTGGAGGCAGGCGTGATTGATGATCTGGAAAAGTTTGAAATGGACGAGCAGGTTGACGCGGCTTACTGGCACGCCGTTGAAGAGCTGGCTACCGCCGCCGAGGGGTACATGTTTGGCGGCGACTATGATGTAGTGGATAGGTCCACATCAGAGCGCATTGGGCGGATCACCGCCAACACGTACTATTCAGCCACTGGCCCAGGTGCGGACGGATTTGACGGGAAAGTGATTGGCAACAAACCTGACCTGCGCTTGATATTTCGCTCTGACAAGGAGGTCTGGCGGATAAATGGGCTGCTGCTTACCGCGCCATCAGGCGAGCTGTACGATCTGATGCAGACCGCACAAGTTATAAATGGGAAGGTTTACCCGATCATCGGTGACGCGGACGCCTATCGGACACTTGTAGATTGCGCGCAGGTGACCTTGGAAGAGCGCGATTTTGAAGGTTATAGGATAGCCAGGCCGTTGTTACTATCCGCCAAATTCACCAAGTGCACAGCTTGTAATGATCGCTTCGGCCTGCGCGAGGACTGCATGATGTGCTTAGGTCAGGGCTTTGTCCCCAAAGGCGATAATCAACCAGCGTCGCTTGCATAAGCGGCGACCGCTTCCTCAACCAACTCCCTCCATTCGCCGCAGTCGATCACCTTGCGCTCAAGCATGCTATCCGCCAGGGCGAGGCGTGTTTCATAGCGGTACTCTGGCGACCCCGCCTCAAACTCAGCGCCATTGAGAAGCGCATGCCACGCTTCCATCTCGTTAACCTGACGAATGTCGGTTGTCATGACAAATCTCCGGCGTCGGTGTCTATTGGGTAGAGGCCGGCCGGAGCGCGGCTGTTCACCAGGACCGACGAGCGGAGATAGTTATGTGTGGACGACTTTCACAATACAGCGGCATTCATGACTTCGTTGCGGCATTGAGCATGCCTAATGCCCTGGCAAATTCCGTCGGTGAGCTGCCGCTTGATCGTTACAACGTGGCTCCAACCACCCAGGTTGCTCTATTGCACCTGCAGGGCGACCTGCTGCATGCCGACCCGGTGCGCTGGGGGTGGCGACCGCATTGGGCAAAGGACAGAGCTGCGCCAATCAATGCCCGAGTCGAGAAAGTCGCGCACGGATCGTTCTTCCGCTCGATCTGGCCATACCGCGCAATCGCGCCAATAGATAACTGGTTTGAATGGGTTGACGAAGGCGGCCCCAAAAAACAGCCCTACCTGATCCGCCGGAGGGATGGCGCGCCAGTGCTGTGCGCATCGATCGGTCAGCTGCCCGACGTCGATCACGGACCAGGCGAGCATGACGGCTTCGTGATTATTACCGCAGACAGTGTCGGGGGCATGGTGGACATCCACGACCGAAGGCCCGTGGTGTTAACCCCGGACCTGGCCCGTGAATGGTTGGACCCGGCAACGCCAAAGGAACGTGCCGAGCAGATGGTGTTGCATCAAGGCGAGCCGGCCGAGGCCTTTGAATGGTTCAAGGTCGACGTCGCGGTCGGTAACGTAAAAAACAAAGGACCCAGTTTGATCCAGCCAATGCGCTAGAACAGGCCGCCGAAGGCGTTCGGCTCCCAGTTCATGATGATCAGCTCCCCGCTCACTTCTGCTTTGCCTTGCCGCTGATTCGCCGTGCTGTACCGAATATCCACCGTTTCAAAGTGAAAGCCCTCGAACACCCGGCGGATATCTGGGTGGTCGTTAATACTCACCATCACCTTGCCCTTGCAACGCCGCATGAAGTCGGCCATCCGCTCATAGTTCTCAAACGGAAAGTCCACCCCATAGCCAGCTGTCTGCCAGTAAGGCGGGTCCATGTAGTGGAAGGTGTGCGGTCTGTCGTAGCGTTCAGCGCATTCAAGCCAGCCCAGGTTCTCGACATAGGTGCCAGACAACCGTTGCCAGGCCGCAGACAGGTTTTCCTCGATCCGCAACAGGTTGATGGCTGGGCCGGTGGTGGCGGTACCGAAGGTCTGCCCGCTGACCTTGCCGGCGAAGGCATGGTGCTGCAGGTAGAAAAAACGGGCCGCCCGCTGAATATCGGTCAGGGTTTCCGGCCGGGTCATCTTCTGCCATTCGAACACCTGCCTGGAGCTGAGCGCCCATTTGAACTGGCGCACGAACTCCTCCAAGTGGTTTTGAACGACCCGATACAGCGTCACCAGGTCACCGTTGATGTCGTTGAGTACTTCGACAGGCGCAGCCTGGGGACGCATGAAATAGAGCGCGGCGCCGCCGGCAAAGACCTCGACATAGCATTCGTGCGGCGGGAACAGTGGAATAAGACGATCTGCCAGGCGACGCTTGCCGCCCATCCACGGGATAATCGGTGTGCTCATAAGTGATCCTTGTTTTGAAAATTGGATTCGCTTAGGCTTCGCACCCCCTGCGCAGTGGGGCGAGGCCTTGGTTGGAGCACTCGGCGTGTTCGAGTGATTCAGCGTCGAGCGGGTGTTAGCGCACACGCTCGTCGCCTCGTTTACTGCGCGGGGGTACTACTTCCCCCCCGTTGGAAGCTCAAATTCTTTGAAGCTGACAACCTCTTCACCCAGCCAGTCGTTAACCTGGGCCAGCCTGGCCTGCAACGGCTCCAGCTCGTTGACCGCCCAAACTTCAGCAGCCTCTCGCAACGACCCGAAACCGCCCGCGTTCTGCGGCACGATGCCCATCAATTGGGGTGGAATACGCAAAGCCGCGAGCAGATCGTCGCGGCTGATGTTCTTGATCGAGCTGAACTCGTCCTTGGCAGCAACCTCGCTCACCGGGATCAATTGGATGCCATCTTTCTTCCCGGCCGGCGCGTACACGAAAAGGTTGCGAAAGTTACCCGGCCCTTTCGAGTTCTTCAGCGCTGTGCGCAGGGAGTCGATGTCCTCTTCCTTCTGCGCCGCGTCGGTCATATACAGAATGAATCCGGCATGACTGCCGTTGTTGTAGTACTTGCGACGGAATAGCGTGGCGCTCTCGTTGAGCAGCGCGCTCTGCAGCGCTGCCAGCCACTCCGGCAACCCATAAATCTCTTGATTGATATCGGCCTCGCGTAGGTGGCAAACCGAACCTGGTGCAAACTCGTGCTCATCCTTCCAGCCGCGCACCTGGTAATAGGTTTCCATGTCGACGCCTCGACGCATGTACTTCGCCAACGGCGGCAGCAAGCCCATGGTGTTGCGCAGCATGTTGTTGCGCTTTTCAAGGTAGCAGTTGCCGCACCAGAGCCAGTCCAGGGCGAACTGCTCAAAGGCCTGACGGCTCAACAGCCGGTGTGGAACGAACGTGCGGGCCAGCATGTTGCGCTTGAAGTTGAGGCCGGACTGCAGGTAAACACTGGCGCGGGTCGTCTTGGCTAACCCATCCATGGACATAGGTGTTTCGAACCAACGCCCATTGGCCCAGCACTCCAGGTAGTCGAGGATCTCCCTGCTATCGAGCACGGGCGCCGGATCACCGAAGGTGAATGCCTCGACCGGGCCGGATTCAGCGGGTAGCACGTCCCCCTCAATGGGTTGCTGAACGGTGCTCAGTTGGGTTCCGCGCTTACGTTTGCTCATCAATAGGACTCCATAAATCCGGTATTCGCCGTGGTCTGCCCTTCAAGAGGCTCGTTATGCAGGGCGTGGAAGGTCGCCCACGCCAAGTCGGCATGGCCTGTCTCGTCGGTGCGACCGGCCGTATAAGTGAACTGGCGCCCGGAGGCGGTGACTGTTTTGCGAATAGCCATCAACGACTGCGCCATATCCGTCCAACCGGCATCAAACTCCAGACGGCCGTTCTTGATGACGTCGTACGCCTTCAACACCAGGCGCGTCTTGACCTCAGGCGAATAGCTGAACGTGGTGATATTCGGGAAGAATTGCTTCACCAACTGGGCCACACCAGACCCCATACCGGTGATGTCGATACCGATGTAAGTCACCCAGTAGCGCCTGGTGACCTGGCGAATCGACTCGGCCTGGGCGGCAAAGTCCATCCCCCGGAATTGGTGTCTTTCCAGCACCCGGAACTTGCCGCCGGGAACCGTCGGTGGAGCAATTACCACCAATGCAGCGCTGTCGCCGTTCTCAGCTGGGTCGTAGCCCACCCAAACCTGGCGATCTCCAAACGGACGCGCGGCAAACGGTTTGTAGTCCTCGGCCCATAGATCCCAGCTGTCCACCATGCAAGGCTGCAGCATCGCAAGCGGGAATATGCTGGCACCGTCGTCGATGAACTGGCACATCAGCAGGTTCTGGAAAGCCTCGGCATCGTATTCCTGGCGCAGCTCGTCCAAGTCGAACAGGTCGCAACCACGGTCTTCAGCGTCCAAAATGGTGACGATCTGCCGCCACACCCGGTCTTCACACAGCCGGCCCTGTTGCAGGGCATCGTGGGAAACGTCGATTTTGACCCGTTGCGCCGCCGGTTTGCCTTTGTTGAAACGCTCGCCAGTCCAGAACGTATAGGCTTCGTGGGCCATGCTGGAAGGTGTCGAAAAGTAGGTCCGGCGGTATTGCTTCTGCATCGCCATGCCGCTGGCGACCTTGTTCAGTTCCTTGAACTTGAACGTCCAAAAAAATTCGTCGAAGTAGAAGTTGCCGTGATAGCCCTGGGCCGTCCGAGCGTTGGTGCCCAGGAAGTGCAGCTCGGCGCCATTGCCCAGGATGATTGGATCGCCGGTCAGCTCAACACCCACCACCTCACGGGCAAAAGCCTGGATGTAAGCCTTGAAGATGTGCGCCTGGTTTTTCGAGGCCGACAGGAAAATCTGGTTGCGACCCGTCGTCAGCGCATCGATCAGCGCTTCACGGGCGAAATAGTAAGTCGCGCCGATCTGCCGTGACTTGAGTATCGCGCGGGTTCGCTGATTGCCGGCCTTGTACCAATCCAACTGGTAACCGAAACAGCCATCAATGAACGCTTCGGTCAGTTTTTCGATGTGTTCTTCGTCGAACTCGTTGCGTTTCGGCGCTTTTTTCGGTCCCTCATTGCGCTTAGCCAGGTTCGGGTTCAACTCGGTTTCGGTACCGCCGTCGTTGAAGCGCTGAATACGGGCTTGCCGCTCCAGTTGGCGGTGCAACAGGTCAATTTCCTTGTAGTCGGACCCTGACTTGGGGTCTTTCAGGATCAGCTGCACCAAGCGGGCTTCGGTCGCTGCCTGAATACGCTCCAGCGGTGTCGCCCGGTCCCATTCGTCACGGGCCTTCCAGCTGTGCAGTGTTTTTTCCTTCTCCCCGATCAACTCAGCGATCTCGCACACGCGATAGCCCTGCCAATACAGGTGCTTGGCGTGGCGGCGGTGATCGGTAGGTAATTCGACGATGGCATTCATGGCGCAGATGCTGCCGCCCGCGCGCGAACAGTTCCCCCTCCGCCCCTTGTAGATCAACGATCTACAACAGCGCCTCGTTGCCCGTCGCGCCCGCGCTCAACAACATGCGCTCATCGCCAAGGCAGACTGCCACCGCACTGAGGGATTCACGCATGGCCGGCAAAACCGACAACCCAGCCAAGAAACAACGCTCCAAGTTCTTCCGTGTCGCCGTTGAAGGCGCCACTACCGATGGTCGTCAGATCGAGCGCCAATGGCTGGTCGACGCTGCCGAAACCTACAGCCAGAACACCTACGGTGCGCGGGTTTGGATTGAGCACATGCGCAGCTTGCTGCCGGATAGCCCTTTCCGCGCTTACGGCGATGTCGTCGCGCTGAAGACGGAAGAGGTGGAGATTGCCGGGGCCAAAAAATTGGCCTTGTTCGCGCAAATCGAACCGACCTCCGACCTGATCGCCATGAACAAAGCACGGCAGAAGCTGTACACCAGCATCGAGATTCGGCCGAAATTCGCCGACACCGGCCGCGCCTATTTGGACGGCATTGCCGTTACCGATACCCCGGCCAGCCTGGGCACTGAGATGCTGACGTTCAGCGCCCAACACCCGGACATGAACCCGCTGACCAGTCGCAAACGCGACCCCGGCAACCTCTTTTCTGAGGTCGTCGAGATCGAACTTGAATTCGAAGAAGTTGAGGACGAAAGCGGCAAAGTCGCAGGCCTGTTTAGCCGCGTTCTCGACCTACTCGGCAAGAGCAAGGACAAGGAAGGCAAGGACGCCGCCCTATTCACTGAACTCGGCGAGGCTGTTGAAGCCATGGCCGAGCATGTCGCCGGTCAGGGCGAAGCCTTTACCGCCGAAAAAACCGCCCGCGAAAAGCTGCAGACCGCTCACGAAAAGCTGTCTGCCGACTTCACGGCGTTGGTTCAACAGCTCGAAAAAACCCCGGACACCACCGGCCAGAAACCGCAGTACTCCGTTCGCCCGCCGGCTACGGGCGGTGACGGCGCGCTCGTCACCGACTGCTAATCCAGATCACGGACAACACCCAGCCAAGGAACATCGGAGAACACCATGCGTAACGATACTCGCGTTCTTTTCAACGCTTACCTGCAACAACTCGCCCAATTGCACGGCGTGAGCGACGTCACCACCAAATTCACAGCTGCTCCATCCGTTGCACAGACGTTGGAAACCCGGATGCAGGAGTCGAGCGCGTTTCTCAGCTCGATCAACGTCTATGGCGTGGCTGAGCAATCGGGCGAAAAAATCGGCATCGGTATCGACGGTACTATTGCCGGCACCACCGATACCACCCAGCAAGACCGCGAGCCACGCGATCCTACCGGCCTCGACAACCGTGGGTACACCTGCACCCAAACCAACTTCGATACCGGCCTGCGTTACCAGAAGCTGGACCAATGGGCCAAGTTCAAAGACTTTCAGGCGCGTATCCGTGACGCCATCATCCGGGCCCAGGCGCTCAACCGGATCATGATTGGCTGGAACGGTACCAGCCGTGCGGCGACCTCTAAACCGGACATCAACAAGCTGCTGCAGGACGTTAACGTCGGATGGCTGCAAAAGATGCGCCTGGAGAACCCTGCACGCGTTATGAAAGAAGTGGTCGACGGCAGCGGCAAGATCCAGATCGGCGCGGGCAAGGACTTCGAAAACATCGACGCCCTGGTCGTGAGCATGGTCAACGAGTTCATCGAGCCCTGGTACCAGGAAGATACTGACCTGGTGGTGATCTGCGGTCGCCAGCTGCTGGCCGACAAGTACTTCCCGATCATCAACAAAACCCAAGCGCCGACCGAAATGCTCGCGGCCGATATCGTCACCAGCCAGAAGCGCATCGGCAACCTGCCGGCGGTGCGAGTGCCTCACTTCCCGCCGAACGGCCTGTTGGTTACCCGCCTCGACAACCTGTCGATCTACTGGCAGGAAGGCACCCGCCGCCGCACGGTGGTGGATAACGCCAAACGCGACCGTATCGAAAACTAC
Source organism: Pseudomonas sp. R4-35-07 (assembly GCF_003852235.1). NCBI lineage: Bacteria > Pseudomonadati > Pseudomonadota > Gammaproteobacteria > Pseudomonadales > Pseudomonadaceae > Pseudomonas > Pseudomonas sp. R4-35-07. Next base: position 1,690,667 of record NZ_CP027732.1, on the reverse strand, counting down.
GAGTCGGTCAACGAAGCCTACGTGATCGAAGACCTTGGCTGCGCAGCCATGGCCGAAAACATCACCCTGAGCTAAGGCGAGCAACCATGACCAATCCTTGCCGTCGTCACTTCCAGCGCGTCACGGCAGCCGTCGCAGCGGCCGCTGTGGCCGGCCCAGCCATGACCATGGAAGGTTCCACTGTTTACGAACTGCACCTGGCGAAACTTCAGCAGGACTACTTGCGCCTGAAACAGGTGCAGTCCACCGAAGGCAAAGCAGAGCTGAAAAAGCAACTGCTGCCCGAATACGTCCCATACGTGGAAGGCGTGCTGGCAGGCGGCAAAGGCGCGCAGGACCAGGTGCTAACCACTTTGATGGTTTGGCGAATGGATGCCGGCGACTTTGCCGGCGCCCTGGACATTGCCGAGTACGTCATCCAGCACGCCTTGCTCATGCCTGACCGCTTCGAACGCACTACCGGCACCATCGTTGCCGAAGAAATTGCCGAAGTCGCCCTGAAGGCGCAGAAGGCCGGTGGCACGTTCGACGTGAAGCTGCTGCTGCGCACTGAGCAAATCGCGGGTGAAGAAGACATGCCCGACCAGGCTAAAGCCAAGCTGCATCTGGCCCTGGGCAAAGCTTTCGCAGAGATGGTTTCGGACGACGACACGTCGGAAAGCAAGGTGGCCGCCCTGTGTCACCTGGAGTCCTCGAAAAAATATCTGTCCCGCGCCATCGAGCTGAACACCAACTGCGGTGGCAAAAAGGATTTGGAGCGCGTCGAGCGTCTCCTAAAAAAATACGCTGCTCCAGCAGCTAACTGAGCGTCCCCACGCACCCCGCCGGCTCGGGGCGGATCGGCCAGGCCGCTCCTCCTGAACGTGAAGCCCCGACCACCGGCGACCTATTTTCGAGTGCAGTCTCATGAGCGCATTTGTAGCCAGCGGCACCGTTGCCAGCGGCCACATCAACACCGACCCGTTCTGGCCGTCGATTGACCTGGATAGCCTGCGCGCCACCCTGCGCATCGACGCCAGCGTCACCCCAGCCCGCTTGGAAACCGCCGTGATCTCTGCCGCTATCAACCTCAACCGCGAGCTGAGTGACTGGCGAGCAGCTCAACAGGCAGCTGGTTACGCCACGTTGGACGCTGTACCAGGTGATCGGATCAAAGACGTATCGGTAAAGGCTCACCTCTACCGCCGCGCGATCGAGGCCGGTACCGGCGCCGAAGTCTGCGAGCGCTTTCGTGACTACAGCGCCACCAACACCGGCAACAACAAGGCCGAAGAGGTCGCACCTACCATCGATGACTACCGCCGCGATCTGCGTTGGGCGGTGCGTGACTTTCTCGAAAAAAGCCGCACCACCGTGGAGCTGATCTGATGGCCGTCGCCGTCCGCGCCAATCAAAACGACACCGTCGACGCCCTGTGCTGGCGGTATTACGGCCGAACCGCGGGCGTTACCGAAGCGGTGCTGCAGGCGAACCCCGGCCTGGCCGATTACGGCCCCGTCCTGCCGCAAGGCCTCGTCATCAACATGCCCGAAGCCCAAACCAGCGCGCCCCAACGGCAGATGGTGAACCTATGGGACTGACCCACTGCTACCAAGGAAACCCACACCATGGCTGATCCGACTTCCAGCGTTGTGTCCGGCCTGCTCATTGGCTTGGGCCTGTCCACCGTTACCCCCGTGATCGACGACGGAGCGCTATTCGGCGCGATCCTCGGCGCATGGCTGGTGACCAGTCTTAAGCGCGACCTCAAGGTCTGGCAGCGCCTGGGCTCCCTGATCCTCTCCGCTGGGGTGGGCTATCTGTTCGCACCTATGGCGTTGAAAGCAATCCCGTTCATCACCAGCGGCGGCAGCGCGTTTATCTGTGCCCTGGTGGTCATCCCGATCAGCATCAAACTGATGGTGTGGGTAGAAAAGGCGGATATCTGGGACATCTGGCGTCGAATCCGAGGGGGTGCCTGATATGCCGAACATCGAACTGGCCGTGCAGTTGGTCACGGCAATCGCGTACCTGCTGAGTGCATTGCGCCTGGCCTGCTACACCCGAGGCGATGCCCGGTACCGGCGCAGCATCTCTCTTCTTGCAAGCCTTTTTGGTGCCGTGCTGTGCATCTGCGGTCTGGAAATCCTGCTGGAGCGCCAGCCCACGAGCCTCGGCCAGGCCTCGTCCATCGTGCTGCTCTGCATCCTGATTTTCCGTTCACGCGGCAACGTCGCCGCCCTGTTGAGGCCCAGTTCATGACCACCACCCTTCGCCACGGCGACCGCTCACAGGCGGTGCTGATTCTGCAAAAAAACCTCAACAGGTACGGTGCCAACCTGGTGCCGGACGGTCACTACGGTGACGCCACCGAGATCGCCGTACGCGCCTACCAGTTGAAAGTTGGCTTGGTAGCCGATGGCGTTGCCGGTACCAAGACCCAATCCAGCCTGGCAGGCGGCGACTGTGCCCAACTGCTGCGCAACCACGACCTGGTAACCGCTGCTGAACGCCTCGGCGTGCCGCTGGCGACTATCTACGCCGTCAACGAAGTGGAATCGAAAGGCAAAGGCTTCCTGGAAAACGGCAAGCCGGTGATCCTGTTCGAACGGCACGTCATGTACCGACAGCTCGCGAAGGTTCGACACACCGGTGATGACCCGGCGCAGATCAAGCGTCACGCCGATGAACTTGCTGCGACGAATCCCGCCCTGGTCAACCCGAAGGCCGGTGGTTACATCGGCGGTACCGCCGAGCACCAACGCCTGGCCATGGCCCGCCAGATCGACGACACGGCCGCACTGGAATCGGCGTCCTGGGGCGCCTTTCAAATCATGGGCTACCACTGGCAACGTCTTGGCTACGCCAGCGTTCAGGACTTTGTGGCGGCAATGAGCGCCGGCGAATCGCAGCAATTCGACGCCTTCACTCGCTTCATCGAGACGGACCCGGTGCTGCACAAGGCTTTAAAGGCCCGCAAATGGGCCGAGTTTGCACGTCTCTACAACGGGCCGGACTATCTGCGCAACCTCTACGACACCAAGCTTCAGCGAGCCTATGAGCGGCACGCCAGCTGCGAGTGCGGGAAAGGGGTGGCGGCATGATCGACTTCGAAGCGGTTCAAAAACTGAGGGTGCAGGACGGTGACCTTTTGGTGGTGCCGGAATCGACCGAACAGGAAGACATGGTGCGGCTGGCCGAGTGCATCCAGCTGATGAACAACGCAAGGGCAGTAATCGTGCGCGGCCCGATTAAACAGCTCGACACCGCTGCCATGAACAAACTCGGCTGGTACCGGGCGTGAGCACCCTGCGCCAGGCTCTGTACGGCATTGCGCTGCTCGGTGCCCTGGCGCTGCTGATCTGGGGCCAGCAACAGCGCATAGACGCCGCCGAGGAAAAAACCGCGCGGGCAAATGACGCCGCCAAAACAGCCCGCGAAGACGCGAACCGTAACCTGGCCACCGTCAACACTCTCACCACCACCCTGCAGCAGGAACGCGAAAGCCAGTCCGCTCTGCGCGCCCAGCAGGACCAGCTGCGCCAGGCTCTGGCCAAGCGCGCGCGAACCATAGAGGAACTGAAACGTGAGAACGACGAACTACGCAACTGGGCTGTTCAGCCTCTGCCTGACGCTGCTCGCCGGCTGCGCGAGCGCCCCGCCCTCACCGGCGCCGCAGCTTACCGTGACTGGCTGTCCGGCCGTGGTGCCGTGCCAACTGCCAGCGACAAGCCCAGCCGCTAACGGTGACCTGCTCACCGACGAAGACCGCGCCGAAGCCGCCTGGGCCGATTGCGCCGCCCAGGTCGACATGGTCTACAAACACCAGCAGGCCCATCCATGAACAAGCATGAGAGCCTGCGCGCTCACCTGTTGGCTACCGTTGCCGAGCTGAAACACAACCCGGACCTGTTGCTGATCTTCATCGACAACGGCAAGGTCCGCTGCACGGCTGCGGCGAGCCTTTCCTTTGAGTACAGCTACGATTTGCAGATCATCTTGACCGCCTTCGCGGGGCATCCTGACAGTGTGATGCTGCCCGTACTGGGGTGGATCAGCATCAACCAACCGGAGCTGCTGGAAAACTACGAAAAAATGCAGAACGGTATTCAGTTCGAAGCCGACATTCTCGACAAAGAAAAAGTGGATCTCGGCCTTACATTGCGCCTAACGGAACGGGTGGTGGTAGGCACGGATGAGCAAGGTAAGACCACTGTTCGCCATGTCGGTGAGCCACAACGAGTGGCGGGTTATCTCGATCCGAATTGGATACCGGGTTCCCAAGGCAACGCCAGCGAATGGATGGTCCCCGATGACAAATAAGCTGGAAGCGCTTGAGACCTGGGCGTCCGGACTGCTGGATCAACTGCAGCCAGCAGCCCGCAATCAACTCGCCCGCTCCATCGCTCAGGACCTGCGGCGTAGCCAGCAGAAGCGTGTGCTGATGCAGCAAAACCCGGATGGTAGCAAGTTCGCACCCCGGAAAAAGCGCGACTTGCGCGGCAAGCAAGGCCGCATCCGGCGCAAAGTTGAGATGTTCAAAAAGCTGCGCACCGCGACCTACATGAAAGCTCGAGGCGATAGCGACGCCGCTATCGTTAGTTTCACAGGGCGCATTGCCCGGATCGCCAGAGTTCACCAACTCGGTTTAAAGGACCGCGCAGAGCGCGACGCGCCCGAAGTACGCTACGAACAACGCGAGTTACTGGGCTTTACGGACGAAGACCTCGATTTGATCCGCGACAGCTTATTGACCCACCTGACACTGTAACCCCCCTTCCTACAAGGCGCCGAAGCTGCGCCCGCACGCGCGTGGCGCCACCATCGGCGCCATGAACGACTTAGCCGCCCTCGCCCGCCTGCTCGAAAACCTCATCCGCTTCGGCGTCATCGCCGCCGTGCAGATGGAGCCCCCGCGCGTGCAGGTAAAAACCGGAACGCTGACCACCGCCTGGCTACCATGGCTCGCGTTGCGCGCCGGGGCCGACCGCGAGTGGGACCCGCCCACCCTGGGCGAGCAGGTGATGCTATTCAGCCCATCCGGCCAGCTCGCCAACGGCATCGCCGTGACTGGCGTATTCAGTGACCACATCCCGGCCAACGGCAACCGCCCTGGCCTGCACCGTCGTACCTACGCCGACGGCACGGTGATCGAATACGACAGCGTGGCCCACCACCTCAACGCCACGCTGGTCGACGGCGGTACAACCAACCTGATCAGCAAGGGTGGCATCAACCTGGTCGGCGACATAACGCACCAGGGCGACTACATCCAAACCGGGAATCAGACCGTCACCGGTCGGGTTGACGTGTCGATTGACGTGGTCGCAGCCGGCGTCAGCCTGGTCAAACACCCGCACACCGGCGTCAAGGCCGGCAGCGAGCAGTCCGGGGTGCCCATCCCATCATGAACCGACATACCGGCGGCGCCATCAGCGAGCGCGAGCTTATCAGCCAGTCGATCACCGACATTCTGACCACACGCATAGGCACGCGTGTAATGCGCCGCGAATACGGCAGCCTGGTGCCCGAGCTGGTCGACCACCCATTCAACGACGTCAACCGCCTGCGGGTTTATGCAGCCACGGTCATGGCCCTTATGCGCTGGGAAACCCGCATCAGCTTGAGCCGCGTGCAGTTCGCAGGCGCGAACATGCAGGGCCAGGCCTCGATCGATCTGGAGGGCACCGTGGTGGATACCAATGAGCCGCTGAGCCTCAGCGTACCGCTGCAGCTAGGGGGCAGTGTATGAACAGTTTTGCTGCCATCGACCTCAGCCAACTGCCGCCGCCGCAGATTGTCGAGCAAATCGACTTCGAACAGATCCTGGCTGAGCGGAAGGCGTACATGATCAGCCTATGGCCGGCCGACGAGCAGGCCCAAATCGCGGCCCGTCTGGAGATCGAGTCGGAGCCACTGACCAAGCTGCTCCAGGAAAACGTATACCGGGAAACCGTGTGGCGTCAGCGGGTCAACGAAGCGTCGCTTGCCAACCTGCTCGCCACCGCGCGCGGCACTGACCTGGAGCAGTTAGCCGCAAACTTCAACGTCAAGCGCCTGGTGATTCAGGAAGGCAAAGCCAACGCTGTGCCGCCGATTCCGAAGCTTATGGAGGGCGACGATAGCCTGCGCGAGCGTGCGCAAATGGCCTGGGAAGGTTTGAGCACCGCCGGCCCGCGCAACAGCTACATCTTTCACGCCAGGGCCGCGGATGGTCGCGTGGCCGATGCCACCGCCGAAAGCCCCTCGCCTGCCGTCGCCGTGGTCACGGTTCAGTCATTGCTGGGCAATGGTACGGCGCCCCCCGACCTGCTTGCCGTCGTCAACGCTTACCTAAGCGACGATGACCGCCGGCCGGTGGCCGACCGTCTCACCGTTCAGGGCGCGCAGATTCTGAATTACCAGGTCAAGGCCAAACTCTACCTGCTATCGAGCGGGCCGGAGTCGGAACCTATCTTGGCTGCTGCCGAACAGCGTCTGCTGGCCTACGTTCATCAGCGCCGTCGCCTGGGCATGGAGGTCTCCGAATCGGCCCTGCACGCCGCTCTGCACGTCGAGGGCGTGCGCAAGGTCGAACTGGAAGGCTGGGTGGACATTGTCGCGACTAAGGCTCAAGCGCCTTTTTGCACCCGCATCACACTGAGCCGAGGCGCCGAGTAATGGGTGCTCAGCAGCTGCTACCCGGAAACGCTACACCGCTGGAGCGCCAGGCGGCGCAGGCACTTGCGCAGATCCAGCGCGTGCCGATCCCCCTGCGACAGCTCTGCAACCCGGACACCTGCCCTGTGGACCTGTTGCCCTATCTGGCGTGGGCTTTCTCGGTTGATCGCTGGGACAGCAAGTGGACCGAGGCTGCGAAACGCGCGGCAATCCGTTCCTCCCATTACGTCCACTCGCGCAAAGGCACCATCGGCGCTTTGCGCCGTGTGGTGGAGCCACTCGGCTACCTGATCGAGGTGCTGGAGTGGTGGCAAACCACGCCGAACGGCGTACCTGGCACATTCGCCATCAAGGTGGGTGTGCTGGAAACCGGCATTACCGAGGAGATGTATCAGGAGCTGACCTGGCTCATTGACGACGCCAGGCCAGTTACGCGCCACCTGACCGGCCTGGCCATCAGCCTCGAAACCACCGGTGGCATCAACATTTTCGCCAGCACTTACGACGGCGATGAGATCGACGTCTATCCGCCGGTTCTTCGCGACATCGTCACCACGGGCGTAATCCGCGCACCGGGGCGCGAGCACACCATCGACACCCTCGACATTTATCCGCCAGTACCAGGGCTCATCAACCTTACGTGCTACATCGGCGCCGCTGGCCGGGAACACTCCATCGACACACTGGACATCTACCCATGATCGATCACAACTCTCAGTTTTTCGCGATTCTCACGGCGGTTGGTGAGGCGAAACAGGCCAATGCGGACGCGCTGGGCATTCCCTGGAAACTCACCGAAATGGGCGTCGGCGATGCGAACGGCACCGACCCAACCCCCGACCGGACCCAGAAAAAGCTGATCAACGAGCGCCGCCGCCGGCCGTTGAACAAGCTGTCGATTGATCCTGCCAACACCAATATCCTCATCGCCGAGCAGGTCATCCCCGCTGATGAGGGGGGCTGGTGGATTCGGGAGATCGGGCTGTACGACGGTGACGGCGACCTGGTTGCCGTGGCGAACTGCGCCCCCAGCTATAAGCCGCTGATGTCGCAGAACTCGGGCCGGACGCAGGTGGTCCGCATGAATTTCATCGTCTCCAGTGCCGCCAATGTGGTGTTGATGATCGACCCGGCCGTTGTGCTCGCCACACGCAAGTTCGTTACAGAGTCCATCGCTGAAGCGCTCAATCAGCAGGATGTGAAACAGTCAGTGCTGGTAGCGACCACCGGCCCTATCGTCCTGGCCGGTGCGCAGACAATTGACGGCGTAGCAGTGCCAGTGGGCTCTCGGGTGTTGGTGAAGGACCAGGCCCAGGGCAAAGACAATGGCTTATACCTCACCACTGCAGAAATCTGGACCCGTACTGCGGATGCCGATATCGGCGCGGAGGTGACACCCGGTTTGTTGGTTCACGTTGAGCGCGGCGCCGCCAATGGCGACACGCTCTGGCAGCTGGTCACTGACGCGCCGATTGTGTTGGGCACCACGCCTCTCTCGTTTCAATGGGCAGGTGGGCAGAACGCCCCGACCCCGCCGGTTAATGACCGATCGAAGCGGGTGGCGAACACCGAGACAGTGCGCAACCAGATCGAGAGTCCACTCCAGCAGTTCCCGGTGCACGTATTCCGCAAGAACCGGTTGATCAACGGTGCCTTCCAGATTTGGCAGCGGGGCAAGTCAGGCGTTGTTGGCAAAGCCAATGGCGACCCCGAAAGCACGTTCGGCCCGGACCGCTGGATGATTTACAGCCCAAAAAACGCCACCTGCAATTGGAGCCAGCTGCCACTCGAGCAGGATGCCAATATCAACGAGGCAAAGTTTGCCTTGAGACTTTCGCGCCAGGGTGAAGGCCAGGGCTGGAACCTCAGTCAGCGTATCGAGAACGTCGAAACACTGGCCGGCGGGAAGGTCACCGTCTCGTTTTATATGAAAACCAGCGTTCCACATACGTGTGCGGTGATTCTTCGCCAGAACTTCGGGGTGAACTCAACCGAGCCGAACGTCGATGTGGGCACCTCAGTGGAGTTGACGACGGTATACAAAAAATACGTCGTGACCCTCGACCTGGGCGGCGTGGTGAACAAGAACAAGGGCGTTGCGAACGACTTCCTGGAAGTTATCTTTGCCAGCTGGGGCACGGGTGCCCACTACACGGACATTACCAACGTTCAGATCGAGTCCGGCAGCGTGGCGACTCCATACGATTACAGGACGCACCAGGAGGAGTACCGCGCATGCCTGCGCTACTTCGAAAAGTCTTTCCTGCAGGATCACCCCCTGAAATCGAACAACGGTCCGTCGACCTGTATTGCCACCTTCACGCAGTCCGCAGCAGCACAGGCCTCGCAGTCAGCCTTGCGTATGGACTTCCGGGAAGTAAAACGCGTCGTTCCTACGCTGAAATTGTTTTCACCTGGTGAGAGCTCGTCGGAGATCTGGGCGCAGTCCTCCGTCAAACCCTGCACATCCACGAATATCCAGAGCTTATGGGCAACAGGCTTTTCGCTTTCATGCGTGCCGCCGGCTGGGTCCATTCCTGGCTATACCCTACAAATCGAGTGGACCGCCGACGCGGAACTTTGAGGTAATGACGATGAATGATGTTGCATACAAGTTTACGCCAGCGGGTGTCCAGAGACTGACTGATCAGGTGTTTGTTCCCGAGGACAGGCTGATCAGCAGCCCGCCGAACTTACCGAACCCGGCGAGCACCGGCTGTAGAGCTTCGCTGATTCCCTGCCAGAAACCGAGGAAGAAACCCTTGACTGGTTTCCAGTATTTGTAAATCAGCAACGCGGCTGCGACCAGGCCCGCGACGGCGGCTATTAGCCACCCGACCGGGGTAGCTAGGATGGCCGCGCCGACCGTGCTGACGGCGCCGCTGAGCATAGGTAATACGCTGACCGCCGCAAGCCGCGCGGAACTGATCAGCGTAGGGATGATGCCAATGATCCCGCCGACGGCCCGGCTGGCAGTGACGGTTCTCCAGACTTTTCCCATCCGGCCAACCTCTACGCCGGCGCCTGCGGCCGCGATACGGGTTCCGATCAGCTGAGCTTTGATGCTTCCGAGGCGAATGCCGAACATCGCCATGCCATAACGCAGCACGGCGAAAGGGCCGAGCATGCTTGCCATGGTCAATGCCAGCGTGCCGAAGACCAGCGCTGCAGCCGCGACAGCCGCGACGACTTTTACCAAGCCGCCGGCCAACTTTGGGTTTTCCCTGGCCCAGGCTCCGACGCCGTTGGCAAGATCGCCAAGCGTATTGATCAGCCCTTTAAGCTCGGGCGCAACTGCGGCTCCGAACTCCGCCATTGCATTGGTAAAGCTGCCCTCGGCCGCTTCCATGACGTTGGTGAGAGTGCCGAGCTGTTCGTTCACACGGGTGCGCAAATCGGCTTGATTTTGCAGCTTCTGCTGCACCTCCCTATACCCGGCTAGACCCTTGCTCATCATAGTGTTCAAAGTGGTCATTGTTTCGGAGTCGTCGCCGAATAAACTCTTGATGGTCGCGGTGCGGTCTTCGTCGTTCAGTGTCTTGAGCTTCTCAACTTGAGCGAAAAGGTTTTCCAGTCCGGCGAAGTTGCCCTTGTCATCGGTAAACTTGAAACGAATGGATTTACCTTCCAACGCCATGATCTCGTTGACGTCCTTGACCCCGTCCTTGTCCAGGCCTGCCTGAAAGATCTTCCGGTACGCGTTGCCAGCGGCACCGCCTTCCATGCCTGCCTGGTCCATCATGACCAGAAGGGGGGCCAGCTCAGCGGCGGCATCGATACCCGATTTTTTGATGGTGTCCATCACCGGGGCAATTTTACTGAATCCCTGCAGCATGTTGGTCGGATCAACGCCGGCATAGAACCCTCGCTGGATGGTGTCCATCAGCGACATCATGTCTTTCTCTGACGTGCGAGTAGCGTCCTGCATCTTGGCCGCGAATTCGGCTGCCTCTGTGGCCTCCATTTTCAGTTGGACCCCGAGATATGCAGCAGCCTCTCCGGTGCCGCCAAGAATGCTTTGTGCACTCAGTCCCTGGCGCCGAAGCATGGTCATCATGTTCTGAAAATCGGCTGTGGTGCCTGGCAGGCGGTCGCCCAACTTGGTCGCCAGGTCTGTGATCTTCTGGAAGTCCTCCGGGACCTTGCCGGTGTCGTCCATCATCGACACCTTGAGCTGTGTCGCCGAGTCTTCGTTCGGGGCAAAGGCCTGAATTGCCGACACCACAGGGCGGCTGGCGGCGTATCCCACCCCCAGCCCTGCGGCACCAGACACAGCCATACTGCCCGCCAAGCTCTGGGTTTTATCGTAGGTGGCGCGCGCCTTAGCCAGGCTTTCCTGTTTACGCCTCAGGGCGTCCAGGTGGTCCATCTGCAACTTGATGGCCTGGGTGGCACTGTCCATGTCGCGCTTGAGTTTCAGCTCGGAGGCGCCCAGGGCATTGGTGTTGATGCCGGCGGTCTTGAGCTGTACGCCGAGGCTGGCGAGTTTCCCTTGCTGCTGGCCGTACTGCTCGCCCAGGCGTTTCGACTCGCTGGTGTGCTGTTTCAGCAGCGCGAGTTGATCCTTGAACGGCGTTTCCAGGCGGCGGATCTCGTCGCGCAAACTTGAATGGCCCGCACGACTGGTGCGCAGTTGGCGAAAGCGGCCTACCCCGTTCAAAGACGAGCACAGCGAATGTAGCCATTGCGGCAACAAGCTGCGCGGCTACATCCGAGTGGAGCGGATCAACAAGAACCACGCCCAAATGCTCGCCCTGCTGGACTGTCTGTGCATGGTGGTGCCCCTCACCGACGCCCAGGTCGAGCACACCCGCTCGCAGATCATCCGCATGGCAATTGAGCGCCAGGCCTCGATCAGTTCCGACCATCCGGTGGTGGCTGAATTCTGGGAGGTTTACGAATACCTGGAAGGCCTGGACGCCGAAGGCCCAGTGGTCAACCACAGCAAGAAAGACCACATCATCGCCATCAACCTCAACGACTTCGTGAAATGCGCGGCAGAAAACCGGCAAAAAATCGCCGACGTCAGCGAGCTGCGCGAACGCCTGAAAGACTCCCGCTCCCGGAAGCTGCTCGACGTCAACAAGGCGACTGACAGCGCGGTGCGGGCTCACCAGGCCAGCAAAACCAACGCCGTCGTCACCAAGCAACCCATCGTGAAGTGCTGGCACTTCCAAGCCTGATTCATCAACAGCGGTACCCGCCAGGCGCTGCAACGTCTGCCACCACCCAAAGGAGAAGCACCATGCACGTACAAGTCATCACCGCCGAGGGCCGCCAAGGGCAACCCAACCGTCTGCGATACCTGAAAGAGCTGAAGGCCTGGTTTAACGAGGCAGGAAAAACTGTTCACGCAGAAGCCTACGACCCAGCCGGACTGGTAGCAATCTTGGAGGTTCTGGCTGTCAGCGACAAAGAAGTTCTGGTGCTGGAGTGCAGCAGGGAACAGATCCAGGCAGTGCTGGAGTGGCAATCAGCGACCGATGACGCTGTCGAGTTTGAAAGCCTGCAACTGCACCTGGTGCGGAAGCAAAACCCAACCGGCGAAAGCCAGTAAGAATGTGGTGCCGAGGGGCTGCAACCCCTCGACACCGACCACCCAAAGGAGAAGCACCATGCAAGTGAATCAACCCCAAGGCGGCACCGCAGAGGCTACCACACCGGTTAATCCCCGCATAGAGCGGCAGGAGGTGGTATGAAAGTGTTTCTCATGCTTTACCTGTGCGCGGATGCGGCTCGCACGGATTGCCAAGTGGTAAAGACTGACAGCTGGAGCGGGCCCAACGCCTACGAGCAATGCGCCAACGTCGTGCCAGCCCTGACCGAGGCGCTGACTGCGCCCAACCGGCAACGGCATCGGTTCGTCTGTGAGATCCAGGGTGACATGGCGAAACCCGCAGAGCATAGGGCTCAGCCGGCGCTCATTCATCAATCGTTTCGGATGTTGGAGGGGGCTTTATGAACGAAGTAAAGCGCTGGAAGTTGAAAGGTTTCATCCCTGGTGTTGAAGGTGAGAGCAAAGCTGTGTTCCAGCCAGTCGTAGTTCTCGCCGAAGACTTTGACGCCTCCCTGGCACGCGAGTCGACTCTTGGTGAAAAGCTATATTTCGCAGAGCGCGAACTTGATCGAAGGATTGAGCTTGCCGACGCTCTGCAGTTGCGCTTGGCCGCATCGGAAGAGCTATTGGAGATATGGCGCACTTGGCTGGGGCCGAATCGTGAAAACTGCGATGAGGGAAGTAAAAAAATTTGGGATCGCATCGACTCCCTCAAGCCAGTTGGGTGCGATGGCGGATGCTTTCGGACCAAAGATGAGGCCGCAGCCCTGCGGAAAAAGGGAATTGATGACTTGGTAAAAGTCTTGAATCCATTCGTAGGTGCTTGCCTGACCATCTCGCAAAGTGCGGAAGCGCTGTACGACGCAGGCTATCGCAGACTGATTGATATGAGCGGCGCTCAGTTGGAGCAACAGCCATGAACACAGCCTTTATCCTGATGGCCCAGTACGGCCAGGCGGTCATCTCATTGGAGCTCGTGTGCCGGGATTACTTCACGCACCTGACGCCGGACATGTTCCAGCGCAAGGTGATGAGCGGCCAGATCAAGTTGCCCATCACCCGCCTGGAGCCGAGCCAGAAGTCGGCCAAGGGCATCCACCTCACCGACTTGGCCGCGTACCTGGACCTACAGCGCGCAGCCGGGGTTAAGGAGCACAACCAGCTCAACGGGATAAAACACGCCGTTTGAGCCACTTCTGCGATGCGGCGCCCAGTTGGACGGGCGCCCTCAGAATCTTTTCGTGCCACTCCCAGCCCACATAGCGGTCGCCCCGACCGCGAAGGTGGGTGTAACGCCTCATTGAATTCCAATCCCTGTGGCCGGAAACGCTCGCCACACGCGGAATATCCCAGTCCATTTCGAACAGGCGGCTGACACCTTCATGCCGGAGGTCGTGGAAGTGCAGATCCGCGATGGTCAAAAACTTGCAGGCTTTCGTCCAGGACGTGGAGATCGACTCAGGGCTGTAGGGGAAGATGTCTTCGCCGGCCTTCGGCATCGTCTGGAGGATATGCCACGCCTCGTCCGGCAGGTAACACCAAACATCGTTGCCGATCTTCTGCCCTGGGTTTTTCATGTCGCGCACCAGCACCCGCTGGCCCGCCTCGTCTACGTCTGCCCAGCGAATTCGGGTTATTTCATCGAGCCGGCGTGTGGAGAACAGGGCGAAGCCCACGACCTTCAGCATATTTATGACGGTCGGGCGCCTCACCTGCATGGCCTGGTAGTGCGTCAGCACCCGTCCCAGCTCATCCAATGTCGGTCGGCGGTCGCGCTCACGACTTTTCAAGTTGTAGCCCAGCTTGCGTAACACACGCCGCGCACCGCCCATGGCGAGCGGATCGACCTGATAGCCCCACGCGTCTTTGGCAATTGCCAGCACTGCACCGAGGTGCGCCAGGTCATTGCCAGCGGTTTGTGGCTGAACGCCACCGCCCTCTCCGCTCATTCGCCAAAGTGCATAATCGACCAGGCACTGGGTGTTGATATCCGTATCGGTCAACTTGCCCAGGTAAGTTTCGCCAATCGCATTGAGTGTGGCGCGCTTGGTCTTGCCCAGCGGCTTGGCTTTCTCAACTTCGATCAGGTAGCGATCGGTCATATCTTTCAGCGTGGCGCCCTTGCGGTTTGCGCGCTCGATCGCACCAGGCTCATCCAGCTCCGCCCCGCGCTTGCGTGCCCAAGCCTGAGCAGCCTGTTTTCGGGCGAAGGTCTGGCTCTCTTGGTAGACTTGCACTCCGTCGCGCTTGATGCGGATCTGTGCCGTGTAGCTCACAGTCCCATCCGCCAGTTTTCTTGCCCTGATAGTCGCCATATTGAAAGTGGTACGCGTCAGTTTTGAAGTGGTACATCGTACCACCGAGCCTTTAAAAACGCCTGAAAACGCCCGAAAACACGCCAAGAACACGTTGAGTAAAATGCTAGATAAACAGACCTTTAGCCCCGTAAACGCAAGGCCCACGCTGTCTCGGCGCTTTAGTGTTGCCCCCATGATGGACTGGACCGACCGCCACTGCCGGTACTTCCTACGCCTGCTCTCCAAGCACACCCTGCTCTACACCGAGATGGTCACCACTGGCGCTATCCTCCACGGCGACCACGAGCGCTTCCTGCGTCACAACGAAGCCGAGCACCCGCTTGCGCTCCAGCTAGGCGGCAGTGTCCCCGCCGATCTGGCCGCCTGCGCCCGTATGGCCGAGGCCGCCGGTTACGATGAAGTGAACTTGAACGTCGGCTGCCCCAGCGATCGCGTGCAGAACAACATGATCGGCGCGATCCTCATGGCCCACCCTGCCCTGGTTGCGGACTGTGTGAAGGCGATGCGCGATGCGGTGTCGATTCCGGTGACGGTGAAGCACCGTATCGGTATCAATGGCCGGGACAGTTATGCCGAGCTGTGTGATTTTGTCGGCACGGTGAAGGACGCGGGTTGCACCAGTTTTACCGTGCATGCGCGGATTGCGATTCTGGAGGGGTTGTCGCCGAAGGAGAATCGCGATATTCCGCCATTGCGCTATGACGTGGCGGCGCAGTTGAAGCAGGATTTCCCGGAGCTTGAGATTATTCTCAACGGTGGGATCAAGACGTTGGAGCAGTGCCAGGAGCATTTGCAGACGTTTGATGGGGTAATGCTGGGGCGGGAGGCTTATCACAATCCGTATCTGTTGGCGCAGGTGGATCAGCGGTTGTTTGGCAGTGAGGCGCCGGTGATTGGTCGGGCGGAGGCGTTGGCGCAGTTGCGGCCTTATATTGCTGAGCATCTGGCCAGTGGTGGGACGATGCATCACATCACTCGGCATGTGTTGGGGTTGGGCACGGGTTTTCCTGGGGCGCGCAGGTTCAGGCAGTTGTTGTCGGTGGATATTCATAAGGCGGCGGACCCGCTGGCGTTGCTGGATCAGGCTGGGGAATTGTTGGAAGGGCGGTGACTGGTTGGCTTGCAGCGGGTCAGTTAGTTTTGGATTGGCTGATACATTGCTATCGGGGGCAAGCCCCCTCCCACATTTGGTGCGGTGTGCGGCTATGAAGGCGCTATCGGGCAGTTGGGTTGAACCTGGCGGCGGTTTTGCCCTCCTATTGAGCAGTACGACCGCCATTCATACGGCTGTTTTCAGGTTGTTGCCCTCGCAAACGACCTAACGCATTTGCGCCCTTGAGCGCCTGCCAGCGCTCGGGTAATGTCATCAGACCCACAGGACAGAGCACGCCCATGACTTCCAAGCTGGAACAACTCAAGCAATTCACCACCGTCGTAGCCGATACCGGCGATTTTTCTACCCTCGCCAAGCTCAAGCCACAAGACGCGACCACTAACCCTTCCCTGCTGCTCAAGGCTTCGTCGATCTCTGGCTATGCCAAGCTGCTGGATGAATGTGTGCAGGACTGCAACGGCGACGTGGGCCTGGCCAGTGACCGTTTCGCAGTCGCGGTTGGCCAGGAGATTCTTAAAGTCGTACCGGGCCGTATTTCCACTGAGGTGGACGCCCGTTTGTCGTTTGACGAAGACGCGATCCTCAAGCGTGCGCACCGTCTGATCGATCTGTACGACAAAGCCGGTGTTAGCCGTGACCGTGTGCTGATCAAGATCGCATCCACCTGGGAAGGTATCCGCGCAGCGGAAAAGCTGGAAAAAGAAGGCATCCAGACCAACCTGACGCTGCTGTTCTCGTTCGCCCAGGCCGTGGCGTGCGCTGAAGCGGGTGTGTTCCTGATTTCGCCGTTCGTGGGCCGTATCTACGATTGGTACAAGAAGGCCAATGGCAACGATTACACCGGTTCCGATGACCCGGGCGTACAGTCGGTGACGCGCATCTATAACTACTACAAGGCCAATGGCTACAAGACCGTGGTGATGGGTGCAAGCTTCCGTAACCTGAGCCAGATCGAAGAGTTGGCCGGGTGTGACCGCCTGACCATCAGCCCGGATTTGCTGGAGAAGCTGGCGGCCGATGAAGGCAAGCTGGAGCGCAAGTTGGCGCCAGGCCATGCCGGTGAAGCGCGGGTGCATATGACTGAAGCGCAGTTCCGTTGGGAATCCAACGAAGATGCGATGGCGACTGAGAAGCTGGCGGAGGGAATTCGTCAGTTTGCTCGGGATCAGGAGAAGCTGGAGGCATTGTTGTCGGCCAAGCTGTAAAAGCGTAGGCGGCAAAAAGGGCGGCACCTTGGCGGGTGCCGCCCTTTTTTGTGGGCGCAGGTTTCAAGCCTGTCGCAGGTCAAACTGTGGGAGGGGGCTTGCTCCCGATGGCAGAGTGTCAGTCAGCTTGTTCATAACTGACACACCGCTATCGGGGGCAAGCCCCCTCCCACAGTTTGATCACATTTCAATTAGCGATCAGTGGCGTTCCAGGGCGTTCACAAGGTCGTGGAAGGCTTCGCGGTTGGACTCGTTCAAGCCCATCAGGATCTTGTGCGCTTCCAGCACCTTCACCCGTACGACTTCCTCGGACTGATCCTGTGAAGGCAGGTCGGTCAGGCATTCCGGGCAGGGGATCGGGCGGTCAACGATGTTGAACACCTGGTCGAAGCCCATGGACTGCAGGAGCCGGGTGATGTCTTCGTGGGTGGTGACGACGGTCGGCAACAGGCCAACCTTCTGCCGAGACAGAATGGACAACTTGGCCAGCAGGCCCAGGGTGGTGCTATCGATGCTGCGGGTTTCGGTCAGATCGATCACGATCGCCGAGAAGTTCAGCGCTGTGAAGATCCGCTCAATCGTCGCATCCAGCGCCGAACACAGAGTCAGGCGCACTTCACCGACAAATTTCAGGACGAAGGTCCCGTCTTGCTCGGCGAATTGGATTCTTCCGGTACTCATCAAAGATTCCTGCTCAACACCAATAGGGCGATATCATCCGGCATCTCCCCTAGCGTGGCCAATCCAAAAACCTGCCGCAGACCATCCAGGCTGCCGCCCGCCGACTTGACCTTTTGGGGCAAGGCAGCTTCTTTCTCTTTGAGTGTAGGCTCTGGAAGAAGGTCCAGGATACCGTCGGACATCAGCGTCAGGCTGAAAGTCGGCGGCAGTTCCAGGATGTGGTCTTCGTAGGTGGCTTCATTGAACAAGCCCACCGGCAGGCCACGCCCTTCCAGGTAACGCACACTGTCAGGAGTGTATAGAACCGGCATCGGCAGGTGACCGCCAATGCTGTAGGTCAAAAGACCGGTTTCTTCATCGATCACGCCGCCGACCATCGTCACGTGCTTGCCCAGCTTACAGCTGATCAGGCCCCGGTTGATGTGGCCCAGCACCTCGGAGGGGGTGAACTCGGGCAAGGTGCCGTTGCGTTTGGATTCGAACAGCAACCGCGTCGTCATGAACTTCAACAACACGGTGACGAACGCTGAGGACGCACCGTGGCCGGACACGTCGGCCAGGTAGAACGCCACACGCCGCTCATCCACTCGGAAATAGTCGACGAAATCACCCGACAGGTACAACGACGGGATGATCTGGTGGGCAAACTTGAATTCGTCGATGGTCCACGGACTGACCGGCAGCATGTTCATCTGCACCTGGCGACCGGCGTTCTGGTCTTCCTGGAGCAGGTTCAGGCTGGCTTCGAGCTCGCGGTTGGCGGTCTCGAGTTTTTCGCGGTAGCGCTGGTTTTCCAGCAACAGCCGGGCACGGTCCAGGGCGCGGCGCACCGAGTGCTCCAGCACGGCCAGGTCTTCCAGGGGCTTGATCAGGTAATCGGCGGCGCCCAGGCGCAGGGCTTCAACGGCGTCATTCATGACCCCGGCACCGGACACGACAATCACCGGCGTCTGCGGAGCACGCTCGGTCACCTGGCGAATCAGCTCGAGGCCGCCCATTTGGGGCATGCGCAAGTCGCAGATCACGAGGTCGGGCTTGTCGCGCTCGAATACCTGGAGACCCTGTTGGCCGTTGCCGGCCTGCAGGACGCTGAAGCCACTGTCTTCCAAATAGGCCGCGAGGCTCGCGCGCACTACTTCGTCGTCATCGATTATCAGCAGCGTGGCACTGGTTTTTTGCATGTGGGCAAACGGCGCCAGAATTAGGTTGGCGTAGGCGGCGCGGCAATGGCCGTGCTCACGTACTGGATTCGCTTTCTAGCCTCTCTGTCCTACAAAGCATTGGGATTTCGCCCATGCACAACGGTAAAGCAGAGGTGCCCTTCTAAGGCGCAGACGGTACTCCCATCCGTGAGGGGTTTCAAGCTCATGCCGATGGTCGCCGGGCGTCTTTACACCGCAAATCACCCGGAGTTATAAGAACGCTCACCACCACAACGCAAAGTAAGGATGGACGCTGTGAGCGAACACGAGCGCGACTACGCCGAAAAACGTGACTTCATCCGCATGCGGGTAGATGCCGATGTGTCCTTGATCCACGCTGGCCAGGAGATCGAAGGGGTGTGCCTGGACCTGTCCAGCTCCGGCATGCAGGTGCAGGCACCTCGCCAGTTCAGTGTGGGCGACCTGCTCACCGTGCGCATCGATTCAGAGCACGCCGCACTCAAGGGCCTTGAGGCCGATACCGAGGTGGTGTGGACCAAGGCTGCCGGCGATGAGCAGCACCTGGGCCTCAGAATCCTGAAAATGCGCTGATATGCGCCCACAAAAAAGGCGACCGTTCAAAGGTCGCCTTTTTCATTTCAAAACGTCTCAGCTTAAAAGTCGTCGACGACCTTGCCGTCCTTGACCTTGAACTCACGGTTCTGCAGGTAGGCGTTTCGGATAAAAGTGTACTTGTCGCCGCTGATCAGCTTCTCGCTGTCGAGCAGGCTGGCACGGGTGTCGACCACGTTCAGGCCGAAGGTGCTGTTGCGCCAGCCGATATCGTTCATGTAGCGGTACGGTTGGGTGTAGCTGTCCACGTATTTGGACGGCGCATCGCGCAAGGTGCTTGGGCCCAGCAACGGGATCATCACGTAGGGACCGCTGCCGACGCCCCAGTAGCCGAGAGTCTGGCCAAAGTCTTCATCGCTGCGCTGCAGCCCCATTTTGGTGCCGACATCGATGAAGCCCAGTACGCCGAATGTGGTGTTGACCAACAGGCGAGCCGTGTCGACGCCAGCATTATGAGGTTTGAGCTGCAGGACGTTGTTGGCCAGGTTGCCGACATCGCCGATGTTGCGGAAGAAGTTGTGAACGCCGTCCTGCACGAATTGCGGGGTGACGAACTGATAGCCTTGGGCGATTGGCTTGAGGGCGTAGGTGTCAACGGTGTCGTTGAAGGTGAAGATCGGGCGGTTGACGCTTTCCCATGGATCGTCTTCGGTCGCTGCTTGGGCGGCGAACGGTGCCAACAGGACGGTGGCACACACCGATAGCTGAGCGAAGTACTGGCTCCAGCGCATAGCTTTTGCTCCTTGAATAGTCTGTCATGGGCGCTATGCCCTGAATAAGGCCGTCAGTATATGACGGAAGTGTCGATTTAGGCAGTCGCAAGGAAACGACTTTCATGATTTGGACAAAATTCCTACAAATACCCACCTGTGTCATCCACTTGTCATGCCACCCCGATAGCGTTGTAACTATTTCAGGGACGTTCAGATGCCGCATGCCGAGATAGCCGTCACCACTGCCCCCGCGTTGACTGCCGTGTTGTTTGGTTTGAGTGGCTGCCTGGTGGATTTCGGTTCCCAGGCGCGCAGCGACTCCCCTTCCCTCGATTCCCAGACCACACCTGGGGCTCTGAAAATTCTGCGCAGCCTGAAGGAACAGGGCGTGCCCTGCGCCTGGCTGGATGAATTGCCGCCCTCGATCACCACGCCACTGGCCGCCACCCTGCCCGCCTGGCTCAAGGCCGCCTCGCCCTCCGCCATCCGCTGGCCGGCGCCCCATGCCTGCTGGCAGGCCTTGATGGAGCTGAATATCACACGCCTGGACGGTTGCGTGCTGGTCAGCGGCGAGCCCCGCCTGCTGCAATCGGGCCTGAATGCCGGCTTGTGGACCATCGGCCTGGCCTCCTGCGGCTCCCTGTGCGGCGTCGCGCCGCAGCAGTGGCAGGAGCTGAGCGACAAGGAACGCGAGCACAAGCGCGGCAAGGCCACCGTGGCGCTCTATGGATTAGGCGTGCACTCAGTGATCGATCACCTCGGTGAACTCGGCACCTGCCTGGCCGACATCCGCCTGCGCCGGCTCAAAGGCGAGAAGCCCTGACAAGGATCATGCACGGTTGGCCGCAGTGGATTAATCTACAGAGCAGTTCGTAGACCTTTCCCGGCGTGCCGCGGTCTATGCCAGTGACTATCGATAAAAGGAAAGAACGTCATGCCTGATCGCAAAAAGCTGGAAGAGCAGATCGAGATCCTGCGCGGGCAGTTGGAACAGGAGCCACCGCTGTCACCTGAAAAACGTGAAGCGTTGGAGGAATTGATTGCCAAGTTCGAAGTGCAACTTGAATTGGAACCGGCCACCCAAACGCCGAGCATTTCCGACGATGTGAATCAAGCGGCCATAGAGTTCGACGCTGAGCACCCGGTCATTTCCGGGACCTTGCGCAATATCATGATCACCCTGGGCAATATCGGGATCTAACCTGCCCGCGAGCCAAGCGCAGATCCAAAATGTGGGAGGGGGCTTGCCCCCGATAGCGGCGTGTCAGCCACAGCATATGTGTCTGAAACCCTGCAATCGGGGGCAAGCCCCCTCCCACATTTGTTTTGCGTGAAGGCTACTGACGCGCCAGGCGTACGTTCTGAAACGCCACATCCTCGGTGCTGCGATACGGGTTGATATCCAACCCACCCCGCCGCACATACCGCGCATACACAGTCAACTTCTCAGGCTTGAGCAAGCGCTGCAGGTCCAGGAAGATGCGTTCCACGCACTGCTCATGGAAGTCCGAGTGCTGGCGAAAGCTCACCAGGTATTCCAGCAGGCTGGCGTGATCCAGCGCCGCGCCACGGTACTCCACCACTACGCTGCCCCAATCGGGCTGGCTGGTGACTGGACAGTTGGATTTGAGCAGGTGGCTGTGCACGCTCTCTTCCACTACCCGCGAATCGTCACAGCGCAACAATTCCGGACGCGGGTGCTCGTAGCTGCTGACGTTGATATCCAGATCATCGATGCACACACCCGGCAACGCCATCACACCCTCAGCCTCGATCTCGGCCAGGCTGCGGATGCGCACGCTCACCGGTTTGCCGGCGGCGGCACTGAGGTCGGCGCGCAAGGTGGCTTCCAGGCTCGGCGTATCGGCAAACGCGGTCTGGTTCAACGAGTTGAGGTACAGCTTGAAGGACTTGGACTCGATGATGTTCGGCGAGTCGGCCGGGATGCTGAACTCACCGATGGCCACCACCGGTTTACCGGACGGCAGCAACCAGGACAGTTCGAAGCAGTTCCAGAAATCCACACCCTTGTAAGGCAGGGTCTCGGCGCTCAGGCCCAGCTCGGCCCACTTGGCGGCGCGAGGGATCGGGAACAGCAACGAAGGGGTGTAAGTGGAGATGTATTCACTGGACTTGCCCAGCGGCGAATGTTCGGCTGCGGGATGCATGGCGGAAAACCTGGCTAAATAAACCGCACAAGTCTACCAGCCTTTGCCCGCGCCCTTAAGGAACGCCTTACTCAACGGTCAGTTTGCCGACCATGCCCGCCTGGTAATGCCCGGGAAGATTGCAGGCGAACTCAAGGTCAGTGGTTTTGGAGAATGTCCAAGTCAGCTCGGCGGTTTTTCCGGGCTCGACCAGCACACTGTTCGGATCATCGTGCTTCATCGCGCCATGGTTCATTTTACTGTGGTCCATTTCTCCCATACCGGTGGCCGTCAGCATGCCGCTGGCCTGCATCTGTAACATTTCCTTCTGGTGTTCGGCGTGCATGGCCGCGTCGCCGAGGTTGAACTCATGCAGCAACCGGCCTTTATTGACCAGCACAAAGCGCACCGTCTCACCGGCCTTGATGTCGAGGGACTTGGGCGAGAAAGAAATGTCCTGCAGGGTCACTTCAACCGTGCGTGTGGCCTTGTCCGCAGTGGCTGGTTGGCCGAAAGCATAGGTGTGGGCCCCATCGGCCAGGGCATCGAAACTCAGCGCCAACAGGCAGCCCGCCAGGAACACAGGTGTACGCAACGCCATCTTTGACTCTCCAAATGGGTGACTCGCTTGGCCAGCACTTTAAGATGGCCTCGCTGCCAGCCAACTGACTGCTAGATTACAACTTTGTCAGGTTGCCCCCTTACCGTTAAGCCCACGGTATAAAGCCCGGCGCCCACCGCTGCCAAGAGTCGCCCATGAAACTGCTGATTGTCGAAGACCAACCGAAAACCGGCCATTACCTGCGCCAGGGCCTGGCCGAAGCCGGGTTCACCACCGAACTGGTGGCCGACGGTATCAGCGGGCAGCACCTGGCGCTGACCGGCGACTATGACTTATTGATCCTCGATGTGATGCTACCCGGTCGCGACGGCTGGCAAATCCTGCAAGCGGTGCGCAGTGCCGGCCTGGACATTCCGGTGTTGTTCCTGACCGCGCGCGACGCGGTGGCGGATCGCGTGCACGGCCTGGAGCTGGGCGCCGACGATTACCTGGTCAAGCCCTTCGCCTTTTCTGAACTGCTCGCCCGCGTACGCAGCCTGTTACGGCGCGGCAGCAGTGCACCGCAGGAAAGCAGCCTGCAACTGGCTGACCTGCGCCTGGACCTGATCCGTCGCCGCGTCGAGCGCAGCGGCCAGCGTATCGACCTCACCGCCAAGGAGTTCGCCCTGCTCGAGCTGCTGCTGCGCCGCCAGGGCGAAGTGCTGCCCAAGTCGCTGATCGCCTCGCAGGTGTGGGACATGAATTTCGACAGCGACACTAACATCATCGAAGTGGCGATCCGCCGCCTGCGCCTGAAGGTCGATGACGCCTTTCCCAACAAGCTGATTCACACCGTGCGCGGCATGGGCTATGTACTCGAGGAGCGCTTCACTTGATCAAGCGTTTGTCCCTCGCCAGCCGCCTGGCGCTGCTGTTTGCCGCCTGCACCGCGGTGGTCTCGCTGCTGGCCGGCGTGCTGTTCAACCATGCCAGCGAGGCGCATTTCATCGAGCTGGACCAGCAGCAATTGGACAGCAAACTCGTGGCGCTGCGCAGTACGCTGCAGGGGGTCGACTCGCCGCACGCCTTCGCCCAGCGCGAACCCCAACTGCGCGCCGACCTCAGCCATCAACCCGACCTCGCCTTGCGCATCACGGCGGCCGGCCAGCGCTGGCTTGACGATGCGCCGGGCGTGGCGTTGCCCGAGGCCCCCGGCCTGCATAGCCTGCAAAACGCTGGCACCGCCTACCGGGTGTATAACGCGCCGTTGAACCCTGACCAACCCGGCTCGGCGCAATTGACCCTGATACTCGACATCACCCACCACCAGCATTTCCTGCAACGCATGCAACGCCTGATCTGGCTGACCGTCGGCCTGTCGGCCCTGGCCACCGCACTGCTCGGCGCCTGGGCGGCGCGCAGCGGGTTGCGGCCATTGCGGCGCATGGGTGAAGTCGCCGCCGGCGTGTCCGCGCATTCCCTGACGCAACGCTTGCCGCAACAGCAAATGCCAGCAGAACTGGCGGAGCTGGCCCAAATCTTCAATGCCATGCTGAGCCGGCTGGACGACGCGTTCCAGCGCCTCTCGGCCTTCTCCGCCGATATCGCCCACGAGTTGCGCACACCGCTGTCGAACCTGCTGACCCAGACCCAGGTCATCCTGACCCAGCCGCGCCCCTTGGAGGACTACCGCGAGGCGCTGCACAGCAACCTGGAGGAACTGCAGTGGATGGCGCAGTTGGTGAACGACATGCTGTACCTGGCCAAGGCCGATCACGGTTTGCTGGTGCCCAAGCGCGAGCCTTTGGCGCTGGCCGATGAAGTGGAGGCGTTGTTGGAGTTTTTTGCGTTGCTGGCTGAAGACGCCCACGTCAGCCTGGTGCGAGAAGGTACAGCCCATACGATGGGTGATCGCGGTATGTTGCGTCGGGCGCTGTCGAACCTGCTCGATAACGCGCTGCGATTTACGCCAGCGGGTGGCGAAGTGCGGGTACGCATGGTGGACGGCGTGACACTCACGATTGAGAACACCGGGGAAGGCATTCCAGCGCAGTTGTTACCGCGGTTGTTCGATCGGTTCTACCGGGCCGACCCGGCGCGCCATGAAGGAAGCAGCGAACACGCGGGGCTGGGGTTGGCGATTACCCAGTCGATAGTGCGGGCGCATGGGGGGCGAATTTTTTGTGAGTCCGGGGTTGGGTGGACACGGTTTGTGATCGAGTTGCCCCAGGGGGATTGATGCAGGCTGGGCAGGCCCTATCGGGGGCAAGCCCCCTTCCACAGTGGTCCTCATTTGCAGGAAGAATGAGGGCAAAATGTGGGAGGGGGCTTGCCCCCGATAGCGGTCTCAAACATTACGAATATCTCAGCGCATGCGCCGGCTCGATCTTCGCCGCCCGATACGCCGGGTAAATGGTCGCCAGAAAGCTCAACACAAACCCCGCCGAGCAAATCAGCAACACATCCCCACCTTGCAGCTCCGAAGGCAGGTTGCTGACGAAGTA
The DNA here is from genome assembly GCF_003852235.1 of Pseudomonas sp. R4-35-07. Taxonomy (NCBI): domain Bacteria; kingdom Pseudomonadati; phylum Pseudomonadota; class Gammaproteobacteria; order Pseudomonadales; family Pseudomonadaceae; genus Pseudomonas; species Pseudomonas sp. R4-35-07. Next base: position 1,665,473 of record NZ_CP027732.1, on the reverse strand, counting down.
CACATCCGAACTGAAGATATGCTGCCCGCTCACCCGCTCCAGCCAGCCCACCAGTTCGCTCACGTTCAGCGCCGCAATCACCCCCAGCACGCCGCCGATCAGGGTGCCGACAACGCCGATCACCGTGCCCTGCACCATGAAGATCGCCATGATCTGGCGGGGCGTGGCGCCGATGGTGCGCAGGATCGCGATGTCCGCGCCCTTGTCGTTCACCACCATGATCAAGGTGGCGATGATGTTGAAAGCGGCCACCGCGACGATCATCAGCAACAGCAGGCCGATCATGGTCTTTTCCATTTTCATCGCGCTGAACAGGCTGCCCTGGGTGTGGGTCCAGTCGTCCGCCTTATACGCCGCGCCGAGGCTGGCGGCGATATCGGCCGAGACCTTGGGTGCCGCGTACAGGTCTGTCACTGCCAGGCGTACGCTCTGCACCTGGTTGGGTTGCCAATGCTGGATTTCGGCCGCGTCGGCCTTGTTGATCAAGGCCATGGAGCCGTCCAGTTCGGCACCCACCTTGAAGATACCCACCACGTTCAAACGCTGCATGCGGGGGGTGATTCCTCCGGGCGCGGTGCTGATTTCCGGAACGATCAACGTCAGTTTGTCGCCCACGTTCAGCCGAAAGCGACGCGCGGTGATGTCGCCGATCACCACGCCGAACTCGCCGGCTTTCAAGTCTTCCAGTTTGCCGCGCACGATATGCTGGGCCACGATCGACACCTTGCCTTCCTGGGCCGGGTCGACGCCGTTGATCTCAATCGGCTGCATCGCACCCTTGTAGGAGAACATACCGTCCATCTGGGTGAACGGTACCGCCGCTGTGACCTGCGGGTTCTTCATTGCAGCAGCGGCCACCGGCTGCCAGTCATCGATCGGGTTCACGCCCACGATGGTGGCGTGGGGCACCATGCCGAGAATGCGCGAGCTCATTTCGCGCTGGAAGCCGTTCATCACCGAAAGCACCACGATCATCGCCAACACGCCCAGGGCGAGGCCGATCATCGAGGTCATCGAGATAAACGAGACAAAACGGTTGCGGCGCTTGGCGCGGGTATAGCGCGTGCCGATGAAAATCGATAACGGTCTGAACATTCGCGGGCACCGTTGAAAAAATGAAAAAGCCCGGTTTCAAAAAAACGGGCTTGCAACAGGTCAGATAGCGACCAGATGACCTTCCTGCAAGTGCAGTACACGGTCCATCTGACGGGCCATGCTCATGTCATGGGTCACCACCAGGAACGCGGTGCGCATCTGGGTGCTCAGTTCCAGCATCAAGTCCTTGATGCCCTGGGCCGTGTGGGAGTCGAGGTTACCGGTGGGCTCATCGAGCATCACCAGACCTGGGTTGTTCACCAGGGCACGGGCGATCGCCACGCGCTGGCGCTCGCCGCCGGACAGCTCGGCCGGTTTGTGCTCCAGGCGATGGCCGAGACCGACGCGTTCCAGCAAGGCCGTGGCACGCTGGCGCGCCTCCGGGATCGCCGTCTTGCCGATCAACAGCGGCATGCACACGTTTTCCAGGGCGGTGAATTCCGGCAACAGGTGATGGAATTGATACACGAAACCCAGCGAACGGTTGCGCAGTTGGCCGCGCGCCTTTTCATTCAAGGCGGACAGCTCTTCACCGGCCAGCCACACGCTGCCCTGGGACGGCGTATCGAGGCCGCCCAACAGGTTGAGCAAGGTACTTTTGCCGGAACCGGAACTGCCGACGATCGCCACGCGCTCGCCCGGATGGAGTTCAAGCTGCAGGTTGGCCAGCACCACCACGGATTCCGGGCCTTCCTCGTAGGATTTGCCCAGGTTGCGGCAGCTCAGGATTGCTTTTTCACTCATGCCCGATTCACTCATAACGTAATGCCTGTGCGGGCTGGGTGCGTGCCGCGCGCCAGGCTGGATACAGGGTGGCAAGGAAACTCAGGACCAACGCGGCGCCGCCCACCATCAACACGTCCTGGGCCTGAACCTGAGACGGCAAGTAGTCGATGAAGTAGACGTCGGCGTTGAGAAACTTGTGGCCGAGCACTTTTTCAAGCAAGGCGATGGCGGCGCTGACATTCAGTGCGGCCAGAATCCCCAAGGCGGTGCCGATCAGGGTGCCGACCACGCCGATCACCGTGCCTTGCACCATGAAGATCGCCATGATCTGCCCCGGCGTGGCGCCGAGGGTGCGCAGGATGGCGATGTCGCCCTTCTTGTCATTCACCACCATCACCAGCGTGGAGATGATGTTGAAGGCGGCCACGGCGACGATCAGCAGCAACAACAGGCCAATCATGGCTTTTTCCATGCGGATGGCCTGGTACAGGTTGCCGTGGGTGCGGGTCCAGTCGCGGGCGTAATACTGCGATTCGCCCAGGTGCTGGGCGATTTCCCAGGCGCCGCGCGGTGCCTCGAACAGGTCGTTGAACTTCAGGCGCAGGCCCTGCACCTGGTCCGGCTGCCAGCGATGCAGGCGCGCCAGGTCCGTGAGGTTGGTCAAGCCGAGGTAGCCGTCGATCTCGCCGGCGCCGACGTGGAAGGTGCCGACCACGGTAAAACGCTTCATGCGCGGGAACATGCCGGCCGGGGTCACGGTGACCTCCGGCGCGACGAAGGTCAGCTTGTCGCCGACGCCCACACCAAGCTTGGCAGCGGCCTTGTCGCCGATGACGATGCCGAAGCTGCCGGGCGCCAGATCGTCGAGTTTGCCCTGCAACATGAACTTGTCGATGATCGAGACGTTGCGCTCCTGGGCCGGGTCGACGGCATTGAGCAGGATTTTCTGCACCTTGCCGTCGTTGGTCAGCAGCCCTTGCATCTGGGTAAACGGCGCAACGGCCAGCACCTTGGGGTTCTGCTTGACCTTGGCGGCCAGGCTTTGCCAGTCACTGATGGGCGCGTCGCCCTCGATGGTCGCGTGGGGCACCATGCCCAGCACGCGGGTGCGCATCTCATGATCGAAGCCGTTCATCACCGACAGCACCACAATCATCACGACCACGCCCAGGGCGAGACCGATCATCGAGGTCAGGGAAATGAACGACACAAAATGATTGCGACGCTTTGCACGGGTGTAACGCGTGCCAATAAATACGAAGAGAGGTCTGAACATGTCGGGGCTTGTTCGGAGGAAAAGAAGACGTCCCGGTGGCGGGGTCTGGTCAGCAGCTTTACACTCAGACCATTACCGTTACCTGGGGTTCGCCATGTCGACATTAGATGAAGAAGAGCGCCGCGAATACTACCGTATCGACGACATGATCGCACTCCAAATCAAACCCCTGTCGGCCCCCGACGCGGCGAGCAAGGAAGTGTTGCTGGATGATTCGCCGCTGTTCAATCTGCTCAGTGAACTGCACCTCAGCGAATTTGAGGCCCAGCACCTGCTGCGCCAGATCAACGAAAAAGACCGCAGCCTGGCGGCGTTCCTCAAAGTGCAGAACAAACGCCTGGACCTGCTCAGCCAGGTCATGGCTCGCGGGCTGCTCGGCGAGGTGGGCGCGCCGCAGCCGGTGATCCTTTCCGAAGGCGGCATCGACTTCCAGCACCCTGTGGCGCTGGCCCCGGACACGCACCTGGCGGTCAAGCTGGTGCTGATGCCCCAGGCCCTCGGCCTGCTGCTGCGCGCGCGGGTGACCCATTGCGATCCCAAGGGCGAGCGCTTTGACGTGGGCACGGAGTTCGAATCCATGACCGATGCCCAACGCCAGCTGCTGGCGCGCTACATCCTGCAGAAACAGGCCCAGGAACGTCGCCTGGCGCGAGAACAAAGCGACGAACTCTGAATGCGTATTCACGACGCCAGCGAGCCTGGCGCAAAGGAGCAATTGTGACCCTGATTTACGGCCATCGCGGTGCCAAAGGCGAAGCACCGGAAAACACCCTGACCAGCTTTCAGGAATGCCTCAAACACGGCGTGCGCCGCTGCGAACTGGATCTGCACCTGTCCATGGACGGCGAGCTGATGATCATCCACGACCCGACCCTCAAGCGCACCACTGACCGGCGCGGCAAAGTCGTCGAGTATTCGGCGGCGGACCTGGTGAAGATGGACGCACGCAAAGGCGGCCCAGGCTGGGTCAACCCATGCCCGATCCCGCGCCTGGAAGAGTTGTTCGAACAGTGCGACTTCGATCACTGGCAACTGGAAGTCAAAAGCGCTTCGCGCACTCGCGCTGCGACCACCGTGCTGGCGATCCGCGAGATGGCCGTGCGGTTTGGCCTGATGGACAAGGTCACAGTGACCTCAAGTTCACGGGAAGTGTTGAAAGCGGCGGTTGACCTCACCCCAGACCTGTCACGCGGGCTGGTGGCCGAATACGCCTGGCTCGACCCGTTGAAGGTCGCGCAGAACTACGGTTGTGAGTTCCTGGCATTGAACTGGACGTTGTGCACCCCCGAGCGGCTGGAAAAAGCCCAGCGCCAGGGCCTGCACGTATCCGTTTGGACAGTCAACGAACCTGCGCTGATGCGCAGGCTCGCCGACTTCGGCGTAGATAGCCTGATTACAGACTTTCCCGGTTTGGCCACTGCCACCCTCGGGAATTACTGAAATCGGTCTCCCCGGCCGGCTCAGGCCACCGGCCGGAGCCGCTCAAAAAAGCCGGTTGAGGCCGTCGTAGGCCGCTACCCGATAGGCTTCAGCCATGGTCGGGTAGTTGAACGTGGTGTTCACAAAATACTTCAGGGTATTTTGCTCGCCGGGCTGGTTCATGATTGCCTGGCCGATGTGCACGATCTCCGACGCCTGATAGCCGAAGCAATGCACGCCGAGCACTTCCAGGGTCTCGCGGTGGAACAGAATCTTCAGCATACCTTGCGGCTCACCGGCGATCTGCGCACGCGCCATGCTCTTGAAGAACGCCTTGCCCACTTCGTAAGGCACCTTGGCCTTGGTCAGTTCGTGTTCGTTCTTGCCGATCGAGCTGATCTCCGGAATAGTGTAGATCCCGGTCGGCACGTCGTTCACGTAGCGCCAGCTGCCGTTGTCGACAATGCTGCCGGCGGCAGAACGGCCCTGGTCATGGGCGGCGCTGGCCAGGCTTGGCCAACCGATCACGTCACCGGCGCCGTAGATGTTCGGCACGCAGGTGCGGTAGTTCTCGTCCACCTCGATCTGGCCACGGCTGTTGACCTTGACCCCGATGTTTTCCATGCCCAGCTTGTCGGTGTTGCCGGTACGCCCGTTGCACCAGAGCAAGGCGTCGGCCTTGATCTTCTTGCCGGACTTGAGGTGCAGGATCACCCCGTTGTCCAGGCCTTCGACGCGCTCGTACTCTTCGTTGTGGCGCACGGTGATGTTGTTGTTGCTGAAGTGGTAGCTCAACGCCTGGGAAATTTCCGAGTCGAGGAAGCTCAGCAACTGGTCACGGTTGTCTACCAGTTCCACCAACACACCCAGGCCGCTGAAGATCGAGGCGTATTCGCAGCCGATCACCCCGGCGCCGTAGATGATCAGTTTGCGCGGGGTGTGGCCCAGGCTGAGGATGGTGTCGCTATCGTAGATACGCGGATGGTGAAAATCGATGTCCGCCGGGCGATACGGGCGCGAACCGGTGGCGATGATGATGTGCTTGGCCACCAGCTTCTCGACCACGCCGTTGGCGCAGACCACTTCGACGGTTTGCTCGTCGGCGAAGCTGCCGGTGCCGAAGAACAGGTCGACGCGGTTACGGGCGTAGTAGCCGGTACGCGAAGCGACTTGCTTGGAGATGACCTTTTCAGCGCTCTTCAACACGTCCGGAAACGAGAACCAGCGCGGCTCGCCGATGGCCCGGAACATCGGGTTGGTGTTGAACTGCATGATCTGGCGCACGGAGTGACGCAACGCCTTGGACGGGATGGTACCCAGGTGGGTGCAGTTACCGCCGACCTGGCGACGGCTATCGACCATCGCCACCTTGCGCCCTGCCTTCGCAGCGTTCATCGCCGCGCCTTCTCCAGCCGGGCCGGAACCCAGTACCACCACGTCGTAGTTGTAGACAGCCATGCGTACTCCTCAGAACAGGCCAGGCGTACGGTTGGACGCCTGGCTAAATCATGCCGCGGCCAGCGGGCATGAAGGACAATTTGGCTCAAGTGTGTGAACCGGGGCACAGTCTATATAAGGCTCAACGCCGCGCACATTAACCCTTGGTCGCGTCATAGGCCAGTCTTGCCATACTAACAGGCCGCTAATCAGCGTCGATTTCGGGATGAGCATTATGCGGCAACTGTTTTGCTGATGGTGTCAGTTGTTGAAGTTGTGGCTGGACTACCGCTATCGGGGGCAAGCCCCCTCCCACAGTTTGATTTGCGAATACATTCAAATGTGGGAGGGGCTTGCCCCCGATGAGGCCCTCACTCGCACCACAAAACCCACAGGCATAAAAAAGCCCCGAACCAGCCGTAATGCTGTTCACTTAAGCATTTGAGCTAAAGCGGGGCTTCCTAGAAAATCCGATGCCAGACCTCTGGCATCGGATTTTTTTATGTCTGTTCAACAGGACCTGCTCGACCTCGGCGACCTTTTCAACTTCTGCGACCTAAGCACTTTCACCCAGAACATCCCCATTGAATGGGTTGCGTCTGCGCTGGATCTATCCAGTCAGGCCACTATTCGTCGGCGTCGCTTGCCCGCCGATCAGGTGCTTTGGTTGGTGCTTGGCATGGCGTTGTTTCGTGATGAGCCTGTCCATGAGGTCGCTAGACGGTTGAACATTTGCGCTCAAGGCCTCGCCTCCGACCACTTGTTGGCCCGAAGCGGCGTCACTGAAGCCCGCAAGCGACTAGGGGCCGATCCCGTTGAGTGGTTATTCCGTAAAACCGGCACTCAATGGGGCTTGGAGCGCTACGACGAGGACGACTGGCACGGTTTGCAGGTCTTCGCGGTGGACGGTGCGCTCTTGCGCACGCCGGACACACCCGAGCTTCGAGATCATTTCGGGTCAGGAAATACGCCCAGTGATCGTCAGACTCCCTTCCCCATGATGCGCTTGGTAGCGCTGATGAACGTGCGTTCGCACTTAATCCTGGATGCACAATTAGGGCCTTACCGGCGCAGTGAAATGCGCTTGGCCGACGAGTTTTTGCAGCAAGTCCCCGACCACTCCGTGACGCTATTCGATAAAGGATTTTGGGGCGCAGAAATGCTGTTGAGCCTGAGTAACACCGGAACCCACCGTCATTGGTTGATTCCCGCCAAAAAAGGCATGGTCTGTGAAGAAGTGATCCGTTACGGCGAGCACGACCGCTTGGTGCGCATGAAGGTCTCACCGCAAGCCAGAAAGAGAAATCCGGCTCTTGGCACCCACTGGGAAGCCCGCGAAGTCAGCTATGAAATCCAAGGCAGATTAAAAATCTGTCATGACGTCGTTACCAGCCAACACCTACAGCACCAAGGTCGTTGCCAAACTTTATCAGGAACGCTGGGAAATCGAATTGGGCTTTAGGGATATCAAAAGCTCTATGCAGCAGAATGCCGTGACCTTGCGCAGTAAAAAATCGACTTGGTCTATCAGGAGGTCTGGGGGCTTTTACTCGCTTACAACGTGATTCGCCGGGAGGCCGGTCAAGCAGCGGTAGCGTTTGGTCGAGCTCCGTCGGACATACGCTTTAAGCCCGTTTGCCAGTATATCGCCGTGCAGTTGATCGTGATGGCGGCAGCCAATCCGGTATCAGCCACAGGCAGACGCTTGGCCGAACTAAAGAAGGGTATCAGCAGCTTGTTTCTGGATCACCGCCCCAGACCTGCAAGGCCGAGGACGGTGAAGATCTCAAAAACCCGATTTCCAGTGGATCGCAATGCTGCTCCGCTTAAGTGAACAGCATTACGAACCAGCCGGGGCTTTTTCATTTACCGCTGATGCTTAGCGCGGAAACGCCGGCGGGTTAACCCCAGCCATGTCTTCCATCACGCGAACCACCTGGCAGCTGTAGCCGAACTCGTTGTCGTACCACACGTACAGCACAACGCGGTTGTCCTGGCTGATGGTCGCTTCGGCGTCTACCACACCGGCGTGGCGCGAGCCGACGAAGTCGGTGGACACCACTTCCTGGGAATTGACGAAGTCGATTTGCTTATGCAGATCGGAGTGCAGCGCCATGTAGCGCAGGTACTCGTTCATCTCTTCACGGGTGGCGGCTTTCTCAAGGTTCAGGTTGAGAATGGCCATCGACACGTTTGGCGTCGGCACACGGATCGCGTTACCGGTCAGCTTGCCGGCCAGTTCAGGCAGGGCCTTGGCGGCAGCGGTGGCGGCGCCGGTCTCGGTGATCACCATGTTCAGCGCGGCGCTGCGGCCACGGCGGTCGCCTTTGTGGAAGTTGTCGATCAGGTTCTGGTCGTTGGTGTACGAGTGAACGGTTTCAACGTGGCCGTTGACGATACCAAACTTGTCGTTCACTGCCTTGAGCACCGGCACGATGGCGTTGGTGGTGCAGGAAGCGGCGGACACGATCTTGTCGTCAGCGGTGATTTCAGTGTGGTTGATGCCGTGCACGATGTTCTTCAGCTTGCCTTTGCCAGGCGCGGTCAGCACAACACGGTCAACACCCGGGCAGGCCAGGTGCTGGCCCAGGCCCTCGGCATCACGCCATACGCCGGTGTTGTCCACCAGCAGGGCGTCCTTGATGCCGTACTGGGTGTAATCCACCTCGGACGGGTTCTTCGCGTAGATCACCTGGATCAGGTTACCGTTGGCGGTGATGGTGTTGTTTTCTTCGTCGATGACGATGGTGCCGTTGAACGGGCCATGGACCGAGTCGCGACGCAACAGGCTGGCGCGCTTGGTCAGGTCGTTTTCGGCGCCTTTGCGCACCACGATGGCCCGCAGGCGCAGGCCGTCGCCGCCGCCGGTTTTTTCGATCAGGATGCGCGCCAGCAGACGGCCGATACGACCGAAGCCGTACAGCACAACGTCGGTGCCTTTGCGGGCAGCGGCGTTTTGCTGGCCGACCACGTCGGCCATTTCTTCACGCACGAACTGCTCGGCACTACGGCCGGCGCCTTCTTTACGGAATTTGTACGCCAACTTGCCCAGGTCCACCGACGCCGCGCCGAGCTTGAGTTCGCTCATGGCCTTGAGCAGTGGGAATGTTTCGTGGACGGAGAGTTCGCTGTCGTCGGCGGAACGGTGACGCGCAAAGCGGTGAGCCTTGAGAATCGCGATGACGGACTGATTGATCAGGCTGCGGCCATAGATCGAGCTCACCACATTGTTATTGCGGTACAGCTGGCCGATAAGCGGGATCATCGCTTCTGCGAGTGCTTCACGGTCGATCCATTCACCAAGACACTGGTCGGGCTTCTGAGTCACGGGAACCTTCCACATGTAGGGGCAGAAAAAAGGGGCTACATTATGTCGCCCGACTGCCCGTTGAGCAATGCGCGACAGGCAACAAAAAACCCTTGCAAAAAAATACCACCCCGCTACAGCCCAGGAAATACGCGGGTTCCAGAAGGCCACTAGTTTGCCGAGCAGCTCGACTTGTCCGTAACCCTCCTAAACATTCGCGTATTTTGGCACTACATATTGAGTCAAAACCGACGATTGTTTGTCTTAGCCACTACATTTCCAACAAACCGTAATAGGCACAGTCAGCAACTGACAGGCGGCACCTCTGGCCGCTACAATTACCGACTTTGTCGCAACGCTTGGAGCTCAACCTTCCGTGCCCGTTCTGCGTCTACCGCTACTCCCTGCCGCGGCAGGTAAACAGCACTGGGGCAACCTGCCCGGTGCCGCCCTGAGCCTGGCCATTGCCGAGGCTGCCAGCGCAGCCAAGCGCTTTACCCTGCTGCTCACCGCCGACAGCCAAAGCGCCGAGCGGTTGGAGCAGGAGCTGAGCTTCTTCGCCCCCGATTTGCCGGTGCTGCACTTTCCCGACTGGGAAACCCTGCCCTACGACCTGTTCTCGCCGCACCAGGACATCATTTCCCAGCGCATCGCCAGCCTGTACCGTTTGCCGGAACTGGCCCACGGCGTGCTGGTGGTGCCGATCACCACGGCCCTGCATCGCCTGGCGCCGACCAAATTCCTGCTGGGCAGCAGCCTGGTGCTGGATGTCGGCCAGAAACTCGACGTGGAGCAGATGCGCACGCGCCTGGAGGCCACCGGCTACCGCTATGTCGACACGGTGTACGAACACGGCGAATTCACCGTACGCGGCGCATTGATCGACCTGTTCCCGATGGGCAGCAAGTTGCCGTATCGCATCGACCTGTTCGATGACGAAATCGAGACCCTGCGTACCTTCGACCCGGAAAACCAGCGCTCCATCGACAAGGTCGAGTCGATCAAGCTGCTGCCGGCGCGGGAGTTCCCGCTGCAAAAAGATGCGGTCACGCGCTTCAAGGCACGCTTTCGCGAGCGCTTCGACGTGGACTTCCGCCGCTGCCCGATCTTCCAGGACCTGAGCAGCGGGATTACACCGGCCGGTATCGAGTACTACCTGCCGCTGTTCTTCGACGAAACCTCCACCCTCTTCGACTACCTGCCCCAGGACACCCAGGTGTTTTCGCTGCCGGGCATCGAACAGGCTGCGGAAAACTTCTGGAACGATGTGCGCAACCGCTATGAAGAGCGCCGCGTTGACCCGTCCCGGCCGTTATTACCGCCTGGCGAACTGTTCCTGCCGGTGGAAGATTGCTTCGCCCGCCTGAAAAACTGGCCACGCGTGGTCGCCAGCCAGCAGGATGTGGACGCCGGCAGCGGCCGCGAGCGTTTCCCGGCAAGCACGCTGCCGGACCTGGCGATCCAGGCCAAAGCCACGCAACCGCTGGAAGCGCTGTCCAACTTCCTCGGCGATTTCCCTGGCCGCGTGCTGTTCACCGCCGAATCCGCCGGGCGTCGCGAAGTCCTGCTGGAGCTGCTCGAACGCCTCAAGCTGCGCCCGAAGACCGTCGATAGCTGGCCGGATTTCGTAAAAAGCAAAGAGCGCCTGGCGATCACCATCGCGCCTCTGGACGAAGGCTTGTTGCTGGACGACCCGGCCCTGGCGCTGATCGCCGAAAGCCCGCTGTTCGGCCAGCGAGTGATGCAGCGTCGCCGCCGTGAAAAACGCGCCGACGTCAACAATGACGCGGTGATCAAGAACCTCACCGAGTTGCGTGAAGGCGCGCCGGTGGTGCACATCGACCACGGTGTGGGCCGCTACCTCGGCTTGCAGACCCTGGAAATCGACAACCAGGCCGCCGAATTCCTCACCATGGAATACGCCGAGGGCGCCAAGCTCTACGTGCCGGTGGCCAGCCTGCACTTGATCGCGCGCTACACCGGCAGCGATGACGCCCTGGCGCCATTGCACCGCCTGGGCTCGGAGACCTGGCAAAAAGCCAAGCGCAAGGCCGCCGAACAGGTGCGCGACGTCGCCGCCGAACTGCTCGACATCTACGCCCGCCGTGCGGCCCGCGAAGGCTATGCGTTCGCCGACCCGAAAGCCGACTACGCCACCTTCAGCGCCGGCTTCGCCTTCGAAGAAACCCCCGACCAGCAAACCACCATCGACGCCGTGCGCGCCGACATGCTCGCGCCAAAGCCGATGGACCGCCTGGTGTGTGGCGATGTCGGCTTCGGCAAGACCGAAGTGGCGATGCGCGCGGCCTTCATTGCGGTGCATGGCGGCAAGCAGGTGGCGATCCTGGTGCCAACTACCCTGCTCGCCCAGCAGCACTACAACAGCTTCCGCGACCGCTTTGCCGACTGGCCGGTGAGCGTGGAAGTGATGAGCCGTTTCAAGTCCGCCAAGGAAGTGAATGCCGCCATTGCCGACCTTGCCGAAGGCAAGATCGACATCGTGATCGGCACGCACAAACTGCTCTCGGACGATGTGAAGATCAAGAACCTGGGCCTGGTCATCATCGACGAAGAGCACCGCTTCGGCGTGCGCCAGAAAGAACAGCTCAAGGCCCTGCGCAGCGAAGTCGACATCCTCACCCTCACTGCCACGCCGATTCCGCGTACGTTGAACATGGCGGTGTCGGGCATGCGCGACCTGTCGATCATCGCCACGCCACCGGCACGCCGGCTGTCGGTACGCACCTTCGTGATGGAGCAGAACAAAAGCACGGTCAAGGAAGCGCTGCTGCGCGAATTGCTGCGCGGTGGTCAGGTGTATTACCTGCACAACGACGTAAAAACCATCGAGAAGTGCGCCGCCGACCTCGCCGAACTGGTGCCGGAGGCCCGCATCGCCATCGGCCATGGGCAGATGCGTGAGCGCGAACTCGAACAGGTGATGAGTGACTTCTACCACAAGCGTTTCAACGTGCTCATCGCCTCGACCATCATCGAGACCGGTATCGACGTACCCAGCGCCAACACCATCATCATCGAACGCGCCGACAAGTTCGGCCTGGCCCAACTGCATCAATTGCGCGGCCGGGTCGGGCGCAGTCACCACCAGGCCTACGCCTACCTGTTGACGCCACCACGCCAACAGATCACGTCCGACGCGGAAAAACGCCTGGAAGCGATCGCCAACACCCAGGACCTCGGCGCCGGCTTCGTGCTGGCCACCAACGACCTGGAAATTCGCGGCGCCGGCGAATTGCTCGGCGACGGCCAGAGCGGGCAGATCCAGGCCGTGGGTTTCACCCTTTATATGGAAATGCTCGAGCGCGCGGTGAAAGCCATTCGCAAGGGCGAACAGCCGAACCTCGACCAACCGTTGGGCGGTGGCCCGGAAATCAACCTGCGCTTGCCGGCGTTGATCCCCGAAGCCTACCTGCCGGACGTGCACGCGCGGCTGATCCTGTACAAGCGCATCGCTTCGGCCACCGACGAAGAAGGCCTGAAGGACTTGCAGGTGGAAATGATCGACCGCTTCGGCCTGTTGCCGGAACCGACCAAGAACCTGGTGCGCCTGACCCTGCTCAAATTGCAGGCCGAACAGCTGGGCATCAAGAAAGTCGACGCGGGGCCGCAAGGCGGGCGTATCGAATTCGAAGCGCAAACGCCGGTGGACCCGTTGGTGCTGATCAAGCTGATCCAGGGCCAGCCCAACCGCTACAAGTTCGAAGGCGCTACGCTGTTCAAGTTCATGGTACCGATGGAACGTGCCGAAGAACGCTTCAATACCCTGGAGGCGCTGTTTGAGCGCCTCATTCCGAAATCTGCTTGAAGGACGCCTCCATGCGCGTGTTCCGCATTCTGAGCCTGCTGTTGCTGGTATTCGCGCCTTCGGCCTTTGCCGACAGCCCCTACCAGGTGGAGATGATCCTGGTGCGCCAGAATGCAGAGCCGGTGATCAACAGCCGCGCCGCGCCAGAAAACTGGGATGGCGGTGCGCAGCGCCTGGGCGAGCTAATGAGCCCGCCGCGCCTGGGCACTATCGTCGAGAAACTGCGCGCCGATTCCAACTACACTGTGCTTGCGCACAAGGCCTGGGAACAGAGCCTCGGCGAACAGCCAGTGAAGATCGCGATCACCGACGGCCAGGAGCAATTCGGCCAATTCCCGATCGAGGGCGTACTGAATTTGCAACTGGGTCGCTTCACTGATATCGACGCCGACTTCTGGATCAACCAGTTCGACAGCAACGGCAGCGTGATCGCCAGCGAACACCTGAGCCAGAAAGACGTGCGCACCAAAAACAATCAGCTCAATTACCTGGATGGCGGCCACCTGGCGCTGCTGATCAAGATCACTTCGCTGACCGCCAAGCCCCCCAGCGCACCACCGCCCGACATGCAGGACTGATCCCGCGCCATGCCCCTGACAGCGTCGCTGACCAAACCCCTGGCCCCTTCGTGGGCCAATCGCTTCAAAGAGCAGAGCCTGGAGCGCGGGCGGCGTTACGCGCTGGAGAATCGGGTGCGCATCGTCGAATCCGGCGACAGCACCATCACCGCCAGTTGCGAAGGGTCGGGCGGCAACGTCTACCGGCAGACCATTTCGTTGCGCGAATCGGCCAAGGGCATGCTGATTCTGGTGGACAGCCGCTGTACCTGCCCGGTGCACACCAATTGCAAACATATTGCTGCGGTGCTGCTCAAGGTGCAGGAAACCCTGGCCTACCCGGCGGCGGCTCAGGATGCCGAGCTGCTGGGAAAATTGCAGGCGGTATTGGATAACCGCGTGGTGCTGCCGCAGGTGGTCATGGAGGATGTACGCCCTGTGCCGCGCCTGTGGCTGGCCAGTGTGGAGTTCAGCGCGTTCGAACCGCGCAATGGCAAGATGCAGCGTTACATCCAGCATCGCGCGGCGCTGTCGTTCAACTATCTGGGCAACTATGTCAGCGGGCAAAAGAACGCCGATATCATCGTGCGCCAGGAAACCCAGAGCCTGCGCATCAAGCGCCATCCCGAACTGGAACAGCCTTATCGCGAACACTTGCGCTTGCTCGGGTTCAAGATCGCCACGCGCCAGAGCAAGGCCCTGCCGGAAAGCGCCGGCGAGCTGTTCGAGATGGTCAATGACAGCGCCTGGTTGAATTTCACCCTCAACGCGTCCCCTGCACTGCGGGCCGAGGGTTGGGAGCTGCAAATCGATGAAGATTTCGGTTTTGACCTCAGCCCGGTGGACGACTGGTACGCCAGCGTCGATGAAGCACCCGAGCGTGACTGGTTCGATCTGGAGCTGGGCATCATCGTCAACGGCGAACGGCTGAGCCTGCTGCCTATCCTGCTGAACCTGATGCGTTCCCACACCGAGATCCTCAACCCGGAAAAACTCGCGCGGCGCCGCGATGATGAATTGATCCTGGTGAACATTCCCGGCCTGCCCAACGGCCACGGTCCGCTGCAAGTGGCGCTGCCCTACGGGCGATTGAAGCCGGTACTGGCGACCCTCGGCGAGTTCTACCTGCAGGAACCCGGCACCACCACATTGCGCCTGGCCAAGGCCGATGCGGTCCGCTTGAACCCGCTGGAAGACCTGCCGCTGCAATGGGAAGGCGGCGAGAAAATCCGCAACTTCGCCCAGCGCCTGCGGGACATCAAGGATTTCACCTGCGTGGCGCCTGAAGGTTTGAATGCAACCTTGCGCCCTTACCAGCTGGAAGGCCTGAGCTGGATGCAGTCGCTGCGCCAATTGGAGGTGGGCGGGATTCTCGCGGACGACATGGGCCTGGGTAAAACCTTGCAGACCCTGGCGCATATTCTTATGGAGAAAAATGCAGGACGGCTGAATCGACCGTGCATGGTGGTCATGCCTACCAGCCTGATCCCCAATTGGCTGGATGAGGCCGCGCATTTCACTCCGCAATTGCGGGTGCAGGCGCTGTACGGCGCAGGGCGTAAGAAACATTTCGCCAATCTGCAGGATTATGACCTGCTGTTGACCACCTACGCGCTGCTGCCCAAGGACATCGACACCCTCGCCGCCCTGCCCTTGCATGTGCTGATCCTCGATGAAGCCCAGTACATCAAGAACCCCACCAGCAAGGCGGCGCAAGCGGCCCGCGAGCTGAATGCGCGGCAGCGCCTGTGCCTGAGCGGCACGCCGCTGGAAAACCACCTGGGCGAGTTATGGTCGTTGTTCCACTTCCTGTTGCCGGGCTGGCTCGGCGATGTGAAAAGCTTCAACCGCGATTACCGCGTCCCGATTGAAAAACGCGCCAGTGAGGTGCGATTGCAGCACCTCAACGGCCGGATCAAGCCGTTCCTGCTGCGCCGCACCAAGGAACAGGTGGCAACGGAACTGCCGCCCAAGACCGAGATTATCCACTGGGTCGACCTTAACGAAGCGCAGCGCGACGTGTATGAAACCATGCGCCTGGCCATGGATAAAAAGGTCCGCGACGAGATCACCCGCAAGGGCGTGGCACGCAGCCAGATCATCATCCTTGAGGCACTGCTCAAACTGCGCCAGGTGTGCTGCGATTTGCGCCTGGTCAACGATGCCGCCCTGCCCGCCCGCGGCAGCAGCTCGGGCAAGCTCGACAGCTTGATGCAGATGCTCGATGAATTGTTTGCCGAGGGCCGGCGGATCCTGCTGTTCTCGCAGTTCACCTCGATGCTGAGTCTGATCGAGGCTGAACTCAAGCAGCGCAAAATCGCCTACGCCCTGCTGACCGGCCAGACCCGCGATCGGCGCACACCGGTGAAGGACTTCCAGAGCGGCAAGCTGCAGATTTTTCTGATCAGCCTGAAAGCCGGCGGCGTCGGCCTGAACCTGACCGAAGCCGACACCGTGATCCACTACGACCCCTGGTGGAACCCGGCAACCGAAAACCAGGCCACCGACCGTGCCTACCGCATCGGGCAAGAGAAGCCAGTGTTCGTTTACAAGATGATTGCCCGAGGCACGGTGGAGGAGAAAATCCAGCACTTGCAGAAGGAAAAATCCGACCTCGCGGCGGGTGTGCTGGATGGGCGTTCGACCGGGGATTGGCAGTTGGGTAATGAGGATATTGAAGCGTTGTTTGCACCGCTGCCGAATAAGCAAGAGAAGCGCTGACTGTCGGATCGCCATCGGGGGCAAGCCCTAATGCCAGTCAGTTAAGCGTACACCACCGTCTGTAGGAGCGAGCTTGCTCGCGAAAAACTCACAGGCACCGCGTTTATTCGGGAAGCACGCGTTATCGTTGACGTTTTTCGCGAGCAAGCTCGCTCCTACAAAAAGCCTTAACTGACTTGCATTAGCGCGAGCCCCCTTTCACACTTGACCGCGTTCACCCTGAAGAAAAGCGGTCAAATGTGGGAGTGGGCTTGCCCGCGAAGGGCGCGCCGCGGTCGTTAGCCAGGCAACGGCGCAAACAGCGCCTCGATATCCCGCTGCTCCAGCTTCCAGCCCGCACTGGCGCCCCCTTCAAGCACACCGTCGGCCAGCGCTGCCTTTTCCAATTGCAACGCCTGAATCTTTTCTTCCACCGTACCTCGGGCAATCATCTTGTAGACGAATACCGGTTTATCCTGCCCGATCCTGTAAGCACGGTCGGTGGCCTGGTTTTCCACGGCCGGGTTCCACCAGGGGTCGTAATGAATCACCGTATCCGCGGCCGTCAAGTTCAAGCCGGTTCCGCCCGCTTTCAGACTGATCAGGAACAACGGCGTCTTGCCGTCCTGGAAATCCTTCACCGGTGTGCGCCGGTCCAGGGTTTCACCGGTCAGGATTGAATAGTCGACCTGACGCTGCTTCAGCTCCTCTTCGATTAATGCCAGCATCGAGGTGAACTGCGAAAAGAGCAGGACGCGCCGCCCCTCGCTGAGCAACTCTTCGAGCATCTCCATCAAACTGCCGAGTTTGCCAGTACCGGCCCGGGCCAGTTTGGAGGCGGGTGCAGTCTTGACCAGGCGCAAGTCGCAGCAGACCTGGCGCAACTTGAGCAGCGCTTCGAGAATTATGATTTGGCTGCGGGCGACACCATGCCGGGTGATCTCATCGCGAACCTTCTTGTCCATCGCCACACGCACGGTTTCATACACGTCACGCTGGGCGTCACTCAAGTCCACCCAGTGCACGATCTCGGTCTTGGGCGGCAGCTCGGTGGCCACCTGTTCTTTTTTGCGGCGCAACAGGAAGGGTTTGATCCTCGCCGTCAGGTGCTGCATGCGTTGTGCATTGCCGTGCTTTTCAATCGGCGTGCGGTAATCGCGATTGAAGGTTTTACTATCGCCCAGCCATCCCGGCAACAGGAAGTGAAACAGCGACCAGAGTTCGCCCAAATGGTTTTCCAACGGCGTCCCGCTCAGGCACAGCCGCTGGCCGGCATCCAGTTGGCGAGCGGCCTGGGCCGCCTTGCTGTTGGGATTCTTGATATTTTGCGCTTCGTCGAGAATCAGCACGCTCCAGCGCTGCGGCTGCAGGACCTCAAGGTCTCGGGGCAACAGCGCGTAGGTGGTGAGTACCAGGTCGTAATCGGTCAAGCGCGTGAAGTCAGCCTGACGCTGTGCACCGTGCAGCGCCAGGACTCTGAGCTGTGGCGTGAACCGTACGGCTTCGTCGATCCAGTTCGGGATCAGGCTGGTAGGCATTACGGCTAACGCGGGCATTTGCAATCGACCTGCCTGTTTTTCCAAGAGCAGGTGCGCAAGGGTTTGTAGGGTTTTGCCCAGGCCCATGTCATCCCCAAGAATCCCGCCGACTTCCAGCTCGCGCAATGTTTGCATCCAGTTCAGGCCTTCGAGTTGATAGCCACGAAGTTCGGCTTTCAGGCCCTCAGGGGCAGAGACCTGGGCATGGGTGGAGCCCTTGAGACGCTGGGCGAAATCACGCAGTCGCTCGCCACCGCGCCACACCAAGGGCATGGCGTCCAGATGACTGAGCCGAGCCGCATCGGGCGCGCTCAGCCGCAATGCATCACCTTGGGGGGCGCGCAGGTAGAGTTCGCCGAGGGTTGCCATCAGGGGTTTGATGCGCCCGTAAGGCAGCGCAACCTTTGTATGAGTGCGCGCGCCCAAACTGACCAACACGCGCTCATCGTCGTCACGCTCAGCCATGTAGGCGACATCGAGCAGCTCGGGCTGATTCCGCATCAAGTCGAGCATGATGGGCAACAGGCTGTGCCGCTCGCCGTTGACCTCAACGCCCAGCTCAAGGTTGAACCACTCATGACCTGACGCTTCTTCGATATCCGCGTACCAGTGGTCCACAGCGTCCACGTCGTAATAAAAGCCCGGTTGAATGACAACGTCCCACCCTGCTTCACGCAAAACCGCCACATCGCTTTCAACGAAACCCAGCCAGGCTTCATCAGTGGGTAGATCGAACATTTCCCCAGCGTTTTCAGGCAGCGCGCGGCTTTTGCGATTGACCGCTTTAAAGCCGATTTTCGTGAGTGCCTTGCGCAGCGCTTTTTCAGCCGCAGGCTTGCGTTGGATACGCTGGGTTTCGGTGCCATTGAGAAACAGGATGTCCTCGGTTCCCTTGCCGCTGGCCAGGCTGGTGTCATAGCGGAACGCCAATGCAGCGCGGTGCTCCCTGTGGAACCGTCCGTAAACGTAGGCTTCGTCGCTTCCCAATGTAAGACATCCTTGGGGCTCTAACGTATCCACGACGCGTTCGGTCAGCTCGCGCGGTGGCGGGATCACCTTGGACACCGCACTGATGCGATGACTGAATAACGCGACTTGCTCAGCTGGAATCATCGGCAAGCTGCAAAGATGCAGGGCCAGGTTCTCATCCAGCCCATGCTCGAGCACCCCGATTTCCATGTTGTCGAGGTCAAGATAGTGAAGCGGTTTGAGCGGCAACACATCGTCCAACTCACGCCCGTCGCTGATCCAGCAGGGAATGTAATTGCCATCTGGCAACACGGCCCAATCGAAGCGAGCAGCGCGGGCCGGGCCGCGGTTGAGCGCCAGTCCTGCACCCAGCTCCAGAAACAGGCGCTGGGTTTTTAACGCCAGTTGGAGAATTTCGGCCCCCGTCTCACCGGCCAACTGAAAACTGCTGCCATAGCTGCCATAAGATCGGCCTAACATCAGCAATCGACCAATGCGGGTATCCAGCTCATGCATATAGCCAGGGGCACGCCGTAATACCTCATCCATCGAGTGCAGAGGTTTGATATCGCTGTACTCGCCTTGTTTCGTCACGCGCGCCCGGTACACCTCCAATGACCAGCCACTGGAATAAACATCGGGGGTGATTTGGTACAGCAAACAAGTGCCGGTGTTCTTGGGCTGAGCCTCACCCGGCGGGGTGGGCTTGGGGATGCTTTCGAGCCAGTTTTCGAGCTGCGAACTCAGGCGGTCACCCACCGGCTTCTTCGGCTCGTTCAGCTCTTCGTACAGCACAGTTAACGTAAACAAGACCGCAGCCGCGTGCTTGCAATTGATCGCCACCGGGCAAGAACACACACAGATGATGCCCGGCCGACGGGATGTTGCACCCTCCAGGGTAATCGACAGGGTGTAGACATTACGTCCAGAGCCCCTGCAATGCGCGATCAGCCGGTGATGCCCGAATTCTTTTATTTCAAGACGATTTTCGCCAGCGTACTCAAACCCACGCTCCAGCGAGCGAGGTTCAAAGTACGCTTGCCAATCCAATTCGACGATACGTGCAATCAGGTCATTCATGGAGCAGAACTCTAGCGGTCAGCAATGGGTTTTAAAGCAGGGCAACTCCTACACTGCGGTAAGAGACAACCACAGCCACATTCGGACGCTTCCTACACCAAGCCTCTTTAACAGCACAGGCGACGTTTATTCAATCAGTTGAGCGTCTCGCAACGCTGTGAGGGCCGTCAGCCAGCGTGGATCCTGTTTGTAATCAGTCGATGCAACCGCCTGCCCCCGCATACGCGCAATGCGAGCCGAAGGCGTGACCTTCATTCGCTGGGCTGCAGTCAGTGCAAGCTCGGCAGCCGCGCGGTCATTGCACACCAGCCCCATGTCACAACCAGCAGTGAGTGCCGCCTCGATCCGACTGGCCGCATCACCCACCACATGGGCACCGGCCATGGACAGGTCATCACTGAAAATCACCCCGTCGAACTGCAGCTCACCGCGCAGGATGTCCTGCAACCAGCGGCGTGAGAAGCCGGCGGGCTGGCTGTCCACTTGCGGGTAGATCACATGCGCGGGCATCACGGCGGCCAATTGCTTGCTCAGGCGTGCGAAAGGCACCAGGTCATTGGCGCGAATCTGTTCCAGGCTGCGCTCGTCGTTGGGAATCGCGACGTGGGAATCGGCCTCGGCCCAACCGTGACCCGGAAAGTGCTTGCCGGTGGCGGCCATGCCCGCGCTGTTCATGCCGCGGATAAAGGCACCGGCTAGTAAGGCGGCGCGCTCGGGGTCGCCTTCGAACGAGCGGGTACCGACCACGGCGCTGCGCTGGTAATCCAGGTCGAGCACTGGGGCGAAGCTGAGGTCCAGGCCCACGGCGAGTACTTCGGTGGCCATGATCCAGCCACATTGTTCGGCCAGGTACTCGGCGTTGGGGTTATCCGCCAGCGCGCGCATGGCCGGCAAGCGCACGAACCCCTGGCGCAGGCGCTGCACCCGGCCGCCTTCCTGGTCGACCGCCAGCAGCAGGTCCGGGCGCACCGCACGAATCGCCGCGCTCAATTCGCGGACCTGGCGCGGGTGTTCGATATTGCGCGCAAAGATGATCAAGCCGCCGACTTCAGGTTGGCGCAACAGATGGCGGTCCTCGGCCGTCAGCCAGGTACCGGCAACGTCGACCATCAAAGAACCTTGCAGGGCAGCAGTCATAAACCTTCCTTAAATAACGCGCACAACCCGTCATCCCTACCGGTTACGGTAAGCACGACGGGTTGCGCGTAAATAGCTGAAATCGGCATGGCGGCTAGCTTAGCGGATGCAAGCGGCCGCGCACACCCGCAGCGGTCAAACCTTGGCGAGGCTGGGTGTGGACTTGCTGCGCGGGCGCAATTGAGCCACCGCCATGGCCTGATCGGTCACACCGGTTTCAGCGCGCATGCCGGCGGCGAGGAATGGCACCATCAGGCGCATCACCTGCTCGATGGAGGTGTTGACGCCGAAATCGGTCTCGGCAATCGCGCGCAGTGCCTTGATCCCGGACATGCTGAAGGCCGCAGCGCCGAGCATGAAGTGCACCCGCCAGAACAGCTCGATGGGTGGGATACGCGGGGCAGCTTCATTGACCAACAACATATAGCGACGAAACACCTTGCCGTACATGTCTTCCAGGTAACGACGCAGGTGGCCCTGGCTCTGACTGAACGCCAGGCCCAATAGACGCATGAAGATAGATAGGTCGTTGCCGCTGCGCGGTTGAACCACCAGGGCTTGCTCGACCAGGATCTCCAAAAGCTCTTCCAGGCTTGGCTTGTTATCCGCCTTGGCCTGGCGGCGCTCCAGTTCGCGGTCGAGACTGGCGCAGAACGGCCCCAGGAAGCGCGAGAACACCGCTTGGATCAGCGCTTTCTTCGAGCCGAAATGGTAGTTCACGGCAGCGAGGTTGACCCCAGCCTTGCTGGTGATCAGCCGCAATGAAGTTTCAGCAAATCCTTTTTCCGCGAACAATTGCTCGGCAGCATCGAGAATGCGTTCAACGGTTTCCGACTGGGCCATGGCTACTCCGCCTGACAAACACTTGTTTGAAACATACGTTTCAGGGTATGTCTTGTCAAGCCTGCGGGTCCGTTTTCCGGCCGGGCAGTCATCTATTTCGTCGCTATTTAATCACATCTTTCATGGCCTGTAGGCGGTGCTATAGCTGCCCCCCAATACGGATGATGGATGACCGTCCAGCGGAGTCGTTCAAAAGGATCATTGCCAAGCGCCGTTCACTGTATATAATCCCAGTCACTGTATAAAAAGACAGAGCGATCAACATGCTAAAACTGACGCCACGCCAAGCTGAGATTCTGGCTTTTATCAAGCGCTGCCTTGATGACAACGGTTACCCACCGACACGCGCCGAAATTGCGCTGGAGCTGGGTTTCAAGTCTCCCAATGCTGCCGAAGAACACCTCAAGGCCCTCGCGCGCAAAGGCGCGATCGAGATGACCCCAGGGGCTTCGCGCGGTATTCGCATCCCTGGCTTCGAAGCCAAGGCCGACGAATCGACACTGCCGATCATCGGTCGAGTGGCCGCGGGTGCGCCGATCCTGGCGCAACAGCACGTCGAGGAATCCTGCAACATCAACCCGACCTTCTTCCATCCGCGCGCCGATTACCTGTTACGGGTGCACGGCATGAGCATGAAGGACGTGGGTATTTTCGATGGCGACCTGTTGGCCGTTCACACCACCCGCGAAGCCCGCAATGGCCAGATCGTCGTGGCGCGGATCGGCGATGAAGTCACCGTCAAGCGCTTCAAGCGTGAAGGCAGCAAGGTCTGGCTCCTGGCCGAAAACCCGGAGTTCGCGCCGATTGAAGTGAACCTCAAAGACCAGGACCTGGTGATCGAAGGCTTGAGTGTCGGCGTCATTCGCCGCTAAAGGAGACATCATGCAGCTCTTGCACACCCCACAACACACACAACTGTCGCTGTTCGAGGCCTTTATGGCTCAACCCCTTGCGCCCATCCTCAAGGAAACGGTCGAAGCGCCGTGGAGCTGCGAACCTGAGGTATTCAGTGAATTGTCGTTGCGTGGGGCTGCCGGGAGCTGCTTGAGCCTGCTGGCGCCGATCCTGCGCGAACTCAGTGAGGAGCAGGACGCGCGCTGGTTGACGCTGATCGCCCCGCCCGCCAGCCTGACCCAGGCTTGGCTGCGGGATGCCGGCCTCAACCGTGAGCGTATTCTGTTGCTGCAGCCACGGGGCACGCAAAGTGCCCAGCAGTTGACCTGCGAAGCTTTGCGCCTGGGCCGTAGCCATACGGTGGTGAGCTGGCTGAACCCGTTGAATGCAACGGCCAAGCAGCAGCTGATCAGCGCCGCGCACACGGGCGATGCGCAGAGCTTGAATATTCGACTGGGGTAAGAAGTGAGCGGGTTACCCAGGGCTCAGTGAAGAACCTTTGGGCCATCTTCCTTCTCCGGCTCGCCTTCAGCCAGGCGACCGGCCATTTGCACGCCAACGCTCAACATCGCTTTAGCCACTTCCACATGCTGGCCTTGCAGGAACGCTTTTGCGTCTTCGGAAAAGTCCAGAATGACCAGAGAACCTTCGTCCTCGGCCCGACGCAGCTCGATTCGGCCGTCAGGCAGTTCAACAATTTCCAGAAAGGACGTTGGCATAAAAGTCTGTTCTCCACGAAAGCGCGGGATTATATCAGTGTTGTCGCGTGCAGGCGTGCCCGCTCAGCACTCGCTCAAACCTTCGCGAAAGCGCAACGCCAGCTTTTTCAGTTCCTGACGCCAGCTTTCCAGCTCTTCACGGCTCAAAGGCTTGGGCTCATCCGCCTCCAATGCAACCGCCACGATCAATGGCTGCGTCACATCCCCCTTGGGTACATGGGGAACGCGGGGCGGTTGGAACATGTCGGCGTGCGCCTTGAGCAGGCGGGCTACCCAACTGTCCGGGCTCTGGGCCATTTCCACCAGCTCGGCCAATTCCGGGATAGCCATGGTTTCCAGCACGTCTCGGGCCATGATCATTTCCGCGCGGGGCGAACCGGCCTGGGGCAAGCGGTAGAACCCGGCGATTTCATGGCATAACCCCAGCAAGGCGCCGTACAGGTGAAACAGAGCGGCTTCACGCCCCGCCTGGACCAGCGCGATAGCATTCATCTCCTTGCCCGCCTCGGCACGACCAAGGGCTTCCAGGGACAACCCCGCGAAGTAAATTTTCTGGTTGGTACGGGTATAGAGTTCGTTGGCCATGACGGCAATCTCCACAACGAATGAGGCGTGATGCTGGCTGTGTAGGAGCGAGCTTGCTCGCGAAAAACCTGAGAGCACCACTGTGTATCAGATTTCTCGCGTCATCGTTAACTGCAAGTGCCATTAGGCAGATCCAAATGTGGGAGGGGGCTTGCTCCCGATGGCGATGCATCAGTCATAGGTATGTTGACTGATACACCGCTATCGGGAGCAAGCCCCCTCCCACATTGGACTATCAAGCGCCCTGGCGCTTGTCCTCGACCTTCCACTTGCCGCCGTCGTAGAACGCTTTCCAGCCGGTAGGCTTGCCGTCGACTTCGGTCTGCACGTACTGCTCCTTGGTTTTGCGGCTATAGCGGATCACGGCTGGGCGACCATCCGGGTCCTTCTTCGGCGCTTCACACAGGAAGTGGTACTTCGGATCGATCTCATCCTTGTGCGGTACGATTTCCAGCACCAGCGGGGCACGGGTCTCGCGGTTTTTCGGGAACTGGCTGGCCGCCAGGAACAGGCCCGAAGCACCGTCGCGCAGGATGTAGGTGTCGTTGACCTTCTCGCACTTGAGTTCAGGCATCTTCACCGGGTCCATCTTCGGCGGCGCCGCGTCACCGCTCTTCAGCAGTTTGCGGGTGTTCTTGCAGGTTGGGTTGGTGCAACCGAAGAACTTGCCGAAACGGCCGGTCTTGAGCTGCATCTCGCTGCCGCACTTGTCGCACTCCAGGCTCGGACCTTCGTAGCCTTTGATGCGGTAGGTGCCCTCTTCAATCTCGTAACCGTTGCAATCCGGGTTGTTACCGCAGATGTGCAGCTTATGCTTTTCATCCAGCAGGTAAGCGTCCATCGCCGTGCTGCAGATCGGGCAACGGTGCTTGCCACGCAACACCAGCGATTCGGATTCACCCTCGTCATCCGCCGCGATTTCATCGCCCGGCACCAGGTTGACGGTGGCCTTGCAGCGCTCTTTGGGCGGCAGGCTGTAGCCCGAGCACCCCAGGAACACGCCGGTGGACGCTGTACGAATCTGCATCGGCCGGCCGCAGGTGAGGCACGGAATGTCGGTCATGACCGGCTGGTTGGCACGCATACCGCTCTCAGGGCTCTCGGCCACTTCGAGTTTTTTCTTGAAGTCGCCGTAGAACTCGTCCAGCACGCTCTTCCAGTCGCGTTCGCCCTGGGCCACGTCATCGAGGTTCTCTTCCATGCCGGCGGTGAAGCCGTAGTCCATCAGGTTGGAGAAACTCTCGGACAGACGCTCGGTGACGATGTCACCCATTTTTTCCGAATAGAAGCGGCGGTTGTGCAGCGCCACGTAGCCACGGTCCTGGATGGTAGAGATGATCGCCGCATAGGTAGAAGGACGACCGATGCCGCGTTTCTCCATCTCTTTCACCAGGCTGGCTTCCGAATAACGCGCCGGCGGCTTGGTGAAGTGCTGGGACGGGTCAAGCTTGATCAGCTTCAACGTATCGCCCTGAGCCATGTCCGGTAGCACATCGTCGTCGCCAGGCTTGGCGATTTGCGGCATTACACGGGTATAACCGTCGAACTTGAGGATCCGGCCCTTGGCACGCAGCTCAAAGTCGCCCGCCCCCACGCTGACGGTGGTGGACAGGTATTGCGCCGGCAGCATCTGGCAGGCCAGGAACTGGCGCCAGATCAGCTCGTAGAGGCGCTCGGCGTCGCGCTCCATGCCGCTCAGCTTGCTCGGCTCGGTGTTGGCATCGGAAGGACGAATCGCTTCGTGAGCCTCCTGGGCGCCTTCCTTGCTGCTGTAGACGTTTGGCTTTTCCGGCAGGTACTTCTTGCCGAACTCGCTTTCGATATAAGTACGCGCCATCGCCACCGCGTCTTGCGACAGGTTGGTGGAGTCGGTACGCATGTAAGTGATGTAGCCGGCTTCGTACAGACGCTGGGCCATCATCATGGTTTTCTTCACACCGAAGCCCAGGCGGTTGCTCGCGGCCTGCTGCAGGGTGGAGGTGATGAACGGTGCCGACGGCTTGCTGCTGGTCGGCTTGTCTTCGCGCTTGACGATGCTGTAGCTGGAGGCCTTGAGCTTCTCCAGCGCGGCCATGGCCTGGGCTTCGTTCAGCGGTTTGAAGGCCTCGCCTTTCTCGCGGGCCACTTCAAAGCGCACGTTGTTGCCCTTGGCAGTGCCGAGGTCAGCGTGGACTTCCCAATATTCTTCGGGGTTGAACGCACGAATCTCACGCTCACGCTCCACCACCAGCTTCACCGCCACCGACTGCACACGGCCGGCGGACAGGCCACGGGCGATTTTTGCCCACAGCAGCGGCGAGACCATGTAGCCCACGACGCGGTCGAGGAAGCGCCGCGCCTGCTGGGCGTTGACGCGGTCGATGTCCAGCTCGCCCGGCTTGGAGAAGGCTTCCTGGATGGCTTTCTTGGTGATTTCGTTGAACACCACGCGCTTGTAGCGGCTGTCATCACCGCCGATGGCTTCGCGCAGGTGCCACGCAATGGCTTCCCCTTCGCGGTCCAAGTCCGTCGCGAGATAGATGGTGTCGGCATCTTTGGCGAGCCGGCGCAGCTCTTCGATGACCTTTTCCTTGCCCGGAAGGATTTCGTACTTGGCCTTCCAGCCATGATCCGGGTCCACACCCATGCGCGAGACCAGCTGCTTGCGCGCTTTCTCTTTAGGCGTGAGCACCGGACCTTCGCCCGCGGCCGCCTTGCCGCGCTTGGCGGCAGGCTCCTTGCTGGCGCTAGCCGAACCGCTGGTGGGCAGGTCTCGGATATGGCCGATACTCGACTTCACCACGTACTCGTTGCCCAAGTACTTGTTGATGGTCTTGGCCTTAGCCGGGGATTCCACAATGACCAGCGATTTGCCCATGGATCGGAAAATTCCTGAATTCGAGAAGTGAAAGGCAGTTGGCGCCTGTCGCGGCAACGCTATATATAGTGGCAACAAGGTGAGGTCAAGCGCAGCATTTTGCGCGACCCGCCGTTATTGCCCTTTAAAAAGACTGGGTTCGGCCTGGACCAAAGCAAAGCGCGGGACCTGCTCGCCGTCAACCTCGACGGTCTCCAGGAACATGCTCAACGGGCGTACCCAAAAGCCGTAATCGCCATACAGTGCTTGGTAGAACACCATTTCTTCTTCGGTCTCGGAGTGCTGCGCCACGCTGAAAACGCGGTACTGCGGCCCCTTGTAATGCTGGTAGAGCCCGGGTTCGACTTTCATGCTCTGGCCCTCTTACAAAATTTATTGAAAAAAAATTAAAAATTCCAAAAAACAAAAACCGGGGCACTGGGCCCCGGCTTCCGTCAACCCAACGCTTAGACGCGTTCGAAGACGGTGGTAATGCCTTGGCCGAGACCAATGCACATGGTTGCAACCCCAAGGTTACCGCCATTTTGCTTCATCACGTTCAGCAATGTGCCGGAGATGCGGGCACCGGAGCAACCGAATGGGTGGCCCAGGGCAATCGCGCCGCCGTGCAGGTTAACCTTCTCATTCATCTTGTCGAGTACTTTCAGATCTTTCAACACTGGCAGGGCCTGTGCGGCGAAAGCTTCGTTAAGCTCGAAGAAGTCGATATCGGAGATGGTCAGGCCCGCGCGCTTCAAGGCTTTTTGTGTGGCCGGTACTGGACCATAGCCCATGATCGCCGGGTCCACACCCGCCACGGCCATCGAGCGGATCACCGCCAGCGGCTGGATTCCCAGGTCCTGGGCACGTTGCGCCGACATCACGATCATGCACGAAGCACCGTCGGTGATTTGCGACGACGTACCGGCAGTCACGGTGCCGCCCTTGGGATTGAACGCCGGCTTGAGCGCCGCCAGGCTTTCCAGGGTGGTGTCCGGACGAATGGTTTCGTCGTAGTCGAACAACTTCAGGAAACCGTTCTCGTCATAGCCGTTCATCGGGATGATTTCATCCTTGAACTTGCCTTCCACGGTCGCCTTGTGGGCGAGTTGGTGGGAGCGCAGGCCGAACGCGTCCTGGGCCTCGCGGGTAATGCCGTGCATCTTGCCGAGCATTTCTGCGGTGAGGCCCATCATGCCCGAGGCTTTCGCCGCATACAGCGACATGTGCGGGTTAGGGTCGACGCCGTGCATCATGCTGACGTGGCCCATGTGCTCGACGCCGCCGACCACGAACACATCACCGTTACCGGTCATGATCGCCTGGGCGGCCGTGTGCAGCGCGCTCATCGACGAACCGCACAGGCGGCTCACGGTCTGGCCGGCCGCAGTGTGCGGGATCTGGGTCATCAAGGAGGCCATGCGCGCGATGTTCCAGCCCTGCTCCAGGGTCTGGTTCACACAGCCCCAGATCACGTCTTCGACTTCGTTCGGGTCAACCTTGACGTTGCGTTCCAGCAGCTTGCTGATCAGGTGCGCCGACATATCTTCGGCACGGGTGTTGCGGTGCATGCCGCCCTTGGAGCGGCCCATCGGCGTACGACCGAAGTCGACGATCACGACGTCTCTTGGATTCAAGCTCATAAATATTCTCGCTCTAGTCGATTGGGCGCTTAACCGAAGAAGCTCTGGCCATTCTTGGCCATTTCACGCAGCTTCGCGGTCGGGTGGTACAGCGGGCCCAGATCAGCGTATTTGTCAGCCAGGGCAACGAACTCGGCCACACCGATCGAGTCGATGTAACGCAGCGCACCACCACGGAACGGAGGGAAACCAATACCGTACACCAGGCCCATATCGGCTTCGGCGGCGGTCTCGACGATGCCGTCTTCCAGGCAACGTACGGTTTCCAGGCACAGGGCGATCATCATCCAGTTGATGATGTCCTCATCGGACACCTCACGCTGCTCGTAGATGACGGGTGCGAGTACTTCGTGCACCGACGGGTCGGCCACTTTCTTCTGCTTGCCCTTCTTGTCAGCCTCGTAGGCATAGAAGCCCTTGCCGTTCTTCTGGCCCAGGCGCTTGGCTTCGTAGAGTGCGTCGATCGCCGAGCGGCGGTCGTCTTTCATGCGGTCCGGGAAGCCTTCAGCCATGACGTCGCGACCGTGGTGGCCGGTGTCGATGCCGACCACGTCCATCAGGTACGCCGGGCCCATTGGCCAGCCGAATTTTTCCATGACCTTGTCGATGCGCACGAAGTCCACACCGGCGCTGACCAGTTTGGCGAAACCGCCAAAGTACGGGAACAGTACGCGGTTGACTAAAAAGCCCGGGCAGTCATTGACCACGATCGGGTTCTTGCCCATTTTCTTGGCGTAGGCAACGGTGGTGGCAATAGCCAGCTCGCTGGACTTCTCGCCACGGATCACTTCCACCAGCGGCATCATGTGCACCGGGTTGAAGAAGTGCATGCCGACGAAGTTTTCCGGACGCTTGAGGGCCTTGGCCAGCAAGCTGATGGAAATGGTCGAGGTGTTGGAAGCCAGGATGGTGTCGTCTTTGACCTGGGCTTCGACTTCAGCCAATACCGCCTGCTTGACCTTCGGGTTCTCGACAACGGCTTCGACGACCAGGTCGACGTGGCCGAAATCGCCGTAGGACAGCGTAGGACGAATGCCGTTAAGCACTTCAGCCATTTTCGCAGCGGTCATACGACCCTTATCAACGCGGCCCACCAGCAGTTTGGCGGCTTCCGCCAGGCCCTGCTCGATACCGTGCTCGTTGATGTCTTTCATCAGGATCGGCGTGCCTTTGGACGCCGACTGGTAAGCGATACCGCCGCCCATGATACCGGCGCCCAGTACGGCGGCCTGTTTCACGTCCTTGGCGATTTCGTCGTAGGCCTTGGCCTTTTTCTTCAATTCCTGATCGTTCAGGAACAAGCCGATCAGGCTCTGTGCAGCCGAGGTTTTCGCCAATTTGACGAAGCCTGCCGCTTCCACTTCCAGGGCTTTGTCGCGACCGAAGTTCGCGGCCTTCTGGATGGTCTTGATCGCTTCGACCGGTGCCGGGTAATTCGGGCCGGCTTGGCCTGCCACGAAACCTTTGGCGGTTTCGAACGACATCATTTGTTCGATGGCGTTGAGCTTGATCTTTTCCAGCTTCGGCTGACGCTTGGCCTTGTAGTCGAATTCGCCGCTGATGGCGCCCTTGAGCAGGTTCAGCGCGGCTTCGGCCAGTTTGTCCGGGGCAACCACGGCATCGACAGCACCGACTTTCAGCGCGTCTTCAGCACGGTTTTCCTTGCCGGCGGCAATCCATTCGATGGCGTTGTCGGCACCGATCAGGCGCGGCAGGCGCACGGTGCCGCCGAAGCCCGGGTAGATGCCCAGCTTGACTTCAGGCAGACCGATCTTGGCGGTAGCGGACATGACACGAAAGTCTGCCGCCAGGCACATTTCCAGGCCGCCGCCCAGGGCGATACCGTTAATTGCAGCAACGGTGGGTACGTTGAGGTCTTCGAAATCGCTGAAAATCTTGTTGGCTTCGAGGTTGCCAGCCACCAGCTCGGCATCGGGCAGCTTGAAGTTGTCGACGAATTCGGTGATGTCAGCGCCGACGATGAACACGTCCTTGCCGCTGGAGACGATCACGCCCTTGACCGAAGCATCTGCTTTGATGGTGTCTACGGCCTGACGCAGTTCGTTCAGGGTTAGACGGTTGAACTTGTTGACGGACTCACCCTTGAGGTCGAATTTCAATTCGACGATGCCACTTTCAAGAGCCTTAACCGTGATGGCTTTACCTTCGTAAATCATCAACTGATCTCCACGATATGGAAGCTGAACAGTACACACCGGACGCTGGCCTCTGGTTGGACATTGACAGTTGCATCAATGCTCACGCCAATCCGCCAGGCACACCCGCCAGTGCGATAGTCGGGGTTATGTCAGAGTCGCCTGTAGGACAAACGCTCAATTCATACGCCCGTTTGATTTGGGTACGCCACCTTCATCCAATTCCGAGCAATTGTCAATCGCTCCAAAGGCTAGGAAAAACGCGACTTTCCAGTCATTTCAGAACCCGAAGCGCAGGATAGCAACCCGTCAATATTTAACTATTCACAAGATCAATAATAGGAAACATACGGAAAAGCACTGTACAGAAACGGATTGGCGGCTAGGCTAACGGCAACTTGAAGATCTACCGGCCTGCCTGGCCAACTCCAGCCCGATGATGAGTCGGGCTTTTTATTGCTCGGCGTTCCGGTTTTTCTGTAGGAGCGAGCTTGCTCGCGAAAATCGCCAACCATAACGCAGCTACCTCAGCTTTAACGCGGCGCTCTCAGGTTTTTCGCGAGCAAGCTCGCTCCTACAATGAGTGGGTTATGTCAGGCCAGGGCTTTGAGCAGCGCATCAATATCCTTCAACACGCTCGCCTCGCCCTTCTCGCCCCAATACAAGGCGATCATTTGCTTGTCGGCCTCGACCTTGTACACGTTGGCCGGCAGCGTCGAAAAATACGGCAACAACCTTTCATCCACGCAGACCTCGCGCCATTGATTGACCCACACCCCCGGCTCCAACTGCCAGTAACTCCAGAGGGCCGGCGTGCTGCCGCGTCGTGGCCGGCAATACTGCGCGCAGGGGCTCGGCGGCTCTTGTTTGAGCCAGTGCGGCCACTCCTGGGGCGCCAGTTGCATGGCCAACCCGATGCGGCGCGCCTCCATGCGCAGGGCCATGCGCCCGCTCTGATGGCGCGACGGGCGCAGCCATGCCAGAGGGCTCAGAACCACCACAAGGATTGACACCACTATCCAGACCGTCATATGTGTACCCCCGAATTTCCTGATGAGCGGATTTGATCTGACGCAAGCCGATCCGCTCGAAAGCAGCCATACTGAATTTATTGCAGTCCCCTGGAGGAACGCCCCATGCCCTACACACATATTCTGGTCGCCGTCGACCTGACCGAAGAGTGCGATCCAGTGATCAAGCGCGCGCAGGAATCTGCATTGGCCAATGGCGCCATACTGTCGTTGGTGCATATCGTCGAGCCCATGGCCATGGCCTTTGGCGGTGACGTGCCGATGGACCTTTCCCAGTTGCAGCAACAACAATTTGACCAGGCCAAGGAGCGCCTGGATCGTTTGATTCTCAAATACCCGCACCTGAAAAAGGAAGACTGCCACCTGACATACGGCCAACCGCGCCAGGAAATCCACCACTTGGCAAAGGAAAAGGCTTGCGACTTGATCGTGGTGGGTAGCCATGGTCGTCACGGTTTGGCGTTGTTGCTGGGTTCTACTGCCAATGATGTACTGCACGGCGCGCCGTGCGATGTGCTGGCGGTGAAGCTGGTAAAAAATACGTAAGAACGCCGTAGATCCAATGTGGGAGGGGGCTTGCCCCCGATAGCAGTCTGTCAGTTGATACATCTGGTGACTGATACACCGCTATCGGGAGCAAGCCCCCTCCCACATGTTGACCGCATTTCATATAAAAAAGCCCGGCGCTCATAAAAGAGCGCCGGGCTTTTTTCATTGCGCGACGATCACTCAGCCATCCAGCTCGGCCCAACGCTCAACCAGTGCTTCCAGCTCCTGGTTCAATGTCTCCAGGGAAGCGATGACCGCAGCGGTTTCCGCCGCCGGACGCTGGTAGAAACCCGCGTCAGCCATTTGTGCTTCCACCGCGGCGATCTGTTGTTCCTTGGCGTCGATATCGCCCGGCAACGCTTCCAGCTCGCGCTGCAGCTTGTAGCTGAGTTTTTTCTTCGCAGAGGGTGCAGCTTCCGGTGCCGGAGCAGCAGCGGCCACGGGCGCGACGACTGCGGAGGTCAAGTCGGCCTTGCCGGACTTGCTCTCGGTTACGCCCAGCAGGCGCGGCGAGCCGCCCTGGCGCAGCCAGTCCTGATAACCACCGACGTACTCGCGCACCTTGCCCTCGCCTTCGAAGACCAGGGTGCTGGTGACCACGTTATCGAGGAATGCCCGGTCGTGGCTGACCATCAGTACGGTGCCGTTGAAGGTCAGCAAGACCTCTTCCAGCAGTTCGAGGGTTTCCACGTCGAGGTCGTTGGTCGGTTCGTCGAGTACCAGCAGGTTCGCCGGTTTGCTGAACAGCTTGGCCAGCAGCAGGCGCGCACGCTCGCCACCGGACAAGGCTTTCACCGGCGTACGTGCACGTTGCGGGCTGAACAGGAAGTCGCCCAGATAGCTGAGTACGTGGCGGCTCTGGCCGTCGATGTCGATAAAATCGCGGCCTTCGGCAACGTTGTCGATCACGGTTTTTTCCAGGTCCAACTGGTGGCGCAGCTGATCGAAGTAAGCCACGTCGATGCGCGTGCCCTCTTCCACCGTGCCGTTGGTCGGCTGCAGACCGCCGAGCATCAGCTTGAGCAAGGTGGTCTTGCCGGTACCGTTGGCGCCCAGCAGGCCGATACGGTCACCGCGCGCCAGGACCATGGAGAAGTCCTTGATCAGGAACGGGCCGTCCGGATGATGGAAGCTGACGTTCTCCAGCACCATCACCTGCTTGCCCGACTTGTCGGCGGTATCGAGCTGGATATTGGCTTTGCCGGTGCGTTCACGCCGTTCGCTGCGCTCAACCCGCAGCGCTTTCAACGCGCGCACGCGGCCTTCGTTACGGGTGCGGCGCGCCTTGATACCCTGGCGGATCCAGACTTCTTCCTGGGCCAGCTTCTTGTCGAACAGGGCGTTGGCGGTCTCTTCAGCCGAGAGTGCAGCTTCCTTGTGCACCAGGAAGCTGGCGTAGTCGCCGTTCCAGTCGATCAGGCCACCGCGGTCCAGTTCCAGGATGCGCGTGGCCAGGTTCTGCAGGAAGGACCGGTCGTGCGTGATGAACAGCACGGCGCCCTGGAAATCCTTGAGGGCTTCTTCGAGCCAGGCGATAGCGCCGATGTCCAGGTGGTTGGTCGGTTCGTCGAGCAGCAGCAGATCCGGCTCGGACACCAACGCCTGGGCCAGCAGCACGCGCCGACGCCAGCCGCCGGACAATTGGGCGAGGGTCTTGTCGGCGGGCAATTGCAGGCGGCTCAGGGTGCTGTCCACCAGTTGCTGCAGGCGCCAGCCGTCACGGGCTTCGAGGTCTTGCTGGACGTGCATCAGCTTGTCCAGGTCGGCTTCGGTGACGCAGTTCTGCGCCAGGTGATGGTATTGCGCGAGCAATTCGCCCACGCCGTCCAGGCCTTCGGCAACCACGTCGAACACTGTCCGCTCGTCGGCTACCGGCAATTCCTGCGGCAATTCGCCGATCTTGAGGCCTGGGGCACGCCAGACAGAGCCTTCATCGGGCTTCTGGTCGCCTTTTACCAGCTTCATCATGCTGGACTTGCCGGTGCCGTTGCGGCCGATGATGCACACCCGCTCACCACGGGCGATCTGCCAGGACACCTTGTCCAACAACGGCATAGCGCCGAAAGCAAGGGACACATCGCTGAATTTGAGCAGGGTCATACACTTCTCCAAAAACTGGGCGCGCATTCTACCTGAGTTGAGGGTGGGATGCGGCCAGCATTTTCGCTGCCGACACGTTCTGCAGGACATTTGCCGCGAACTTGAACCAACCGGCCGGCAAAGCTTTCGCCGGCCGCTGGCAAAAGGCTAAGCTAGGGGCAATCAGTGTCGGCGGTGCCGGTGCTAGTCGTGATTTCTCTGCACGGACGTCTCATGCGCAGTCGCCTTTTCAACTTTTTATCCTGCCTGCTTCTCTCCGCCACCGCCGTTCAATCTGCCCAGGCCGTGGACCTCACCACCCAACGTCAATATTACGATGAAGCCAAACGCGCCCTGGCCAAGGGTGACAGCGGCCCGTACATGCAATACAGCCAGGCCCTGGCCGACTACCCGCTGACGCCGTACCTGGCCTATGACGAACTGACCGCGCGTCTTAAAACCGCGAGCAACCAGGAAATCGAACAGTTCCTCGCCAAAAATGGCGACCTGCCCCAGGCCAACTGGATGAAGCTGCGCTGGTTACGCTGGCTGGCCGAACGGGGTGACTGGCAGACCTTTGAAAAGTACTACGATGCCAAGCTCAATTTCGTCGAGCTGGACTGCCTGCACGGCCAGTTCCAACTGACCCACAACCTCAAGGCCGAAGGCTACAAGACCACCGAAAAGTTGTGGATGACCGGTAAAACCCAACCGGCGGCCTGTGATGCGACCTTTGGCCAGTGGGCCTCTGACGGTCAGCTGACCGAACAAAAAATCTGGGACCGCGCCAAGCTCGCCGCCGAAGCGCGCAACTACGCGCTGGCCAACAGCCTGGTGAAAACCCTGCCAACGCTCGGCGCCCAAGGCCGCCTGATGATCGACGTGGCGCAAAAGCCCGATATGCTCAGCGACCCGTCGCGCTTCCTGCCGGCCACCGAGGCCATGTCTGACGCCGTAGGCCTGGGCCTGCGTCGCCTCGCACGCCAGGACCCGGACAAGGCCATGGCCCTGCTGGACGGCTACGCCAGCAGCATGCACTTCTCCCGTGACGAAAAAGTCTCGATCGCCCGTGAAATCGGCCTGACCCTGGCACGCCGGTACGATCCTCGCGCGTTGGACGTGATGACCAAGTACGACCCGGAGCTGCGCGACAACACCGTCTCCGAGTGGCGCCTGCGCCTGCTGTTGCGCTTGGCGCGCTGGGAAGATGCGTACCAGTTGACCCGCAAGCTGCCGCAGGATCTGGCCACCACCAACCGCTGGCGCTACTGGCAGGCACGCAGCCTGGAATTGGCCGAACCGAAAAACCCGCAGGCGTTGGTGCTGTATAAAAACGTGGCCAAGGAACGCGATTTCTACGGTTTCCTCGCCGCGGACCGTTCCAAGACCCCTTACCAGTTGAACAACAAGCCGCTGGTGATGAGCCAGGCGCTGGTCAATAAAGTGCGCAATACCCCAGGCGTGCGCCGGGCCCTGGAGTTCTACGCCCGTGGCCAGATCGTCGATGGCCGCCGCGAGTGGTACCACGTCAGCCGTCACTTCAACCGTGACGAAATGGTCGCGCAGGCGAAGCTGGCCTACGACATGAAGTGGTACTTCCCGGCGATCCGCACGATCAGCCAGGCGCAGTATTGGGACGATCTGGACATCCGCTTCCCGATGGCCCACCGCGACACTCTGGTGCGCGAAGCCAAGGTGCGCGGCCTGCATTCAAGCTGGGTGTTCGCGATTACCCGCCAGGAAAGCGCCTTCATGGACGACGCCCGCTCCGGCGTCGGCGCCAGCGGCCTGATGCAGCTGATGCCCGGTACGGCCAAGGAAACCGCGCGCAAGTTCAGCATTCCCCTCGCCTCCCCGGCCCAGGTACTGGACCCGGACAAAAACATCCAGCTCGGCGCCGCTTACCTGAGCCAGGTGCACAGCCAATTCAACGGCAATCGCGTGCTCGCCTCCGCCGCCTACAACGCCGGCCCCGGCCGCGTGCGTCAGTGGCTACGCGGTGCGGACCACTTGAGTTTCGACGTGTGGGTGGAAAGCATCCCGTTCGACGAGACCCGTCAGTATGTGCAGAACGTGCTGTCTTATTCGGTGATCTACGGGCAGAAGCTCAATTCACCGCAGCCGTTGGTGGATTGGCATGAGCGGTACTTCGACGACCAATAAGGCACTGAATCTGCCGAATATCCAATGTGGGAGGGGGCTTGCCCCCGATAGCAGAGTGTCAGTCAGCAATTTTGTTGCTGATCCACCGCTATCGGGGGCAAGCCCCCTCCCACATTTGTATTTCTGTGGAGGCTATTGGCGCTGGTGATCTGCACTGAACTGCAACGCCGCCAACCGCGCATACAGCGGATTGCTCGCAATCAACTGCTGATGCGTGCCCACGGCTACCAATTTGCCCTGGTCCATCACCGCGATCCGGTCGGCGTTCTTCACCGTGGCCAGGCGGTGCGCAATCACCAGGGTGGTGCGGCCCTGCATCAATTGCGGCAGGGCTTGCTGGATCAGGTGTTCGCTCTGGGCATCGAGGGCGCTGGTGGCTTCGTCCAGCAGCAGGATGGGTGCGTCCACCAGCAACGCGCGTGCGATGGCCAGGCGTTGCCGCTGCCCCCCGGAGAGGCCCAGGCCACCGTCGCCGAGGTGGGTCTGGTAGCCATCGGGCATTTGCAGGATGAAGTCATGGGCATGGGCGATGCGGGCTGCGGCTTCGACCTGCGCGCGGGTGGCCGTCGGGTTACCGTAGCGGATGTTGTCTTCGATGCTGCCAAAAAACAGCGCCGGGCTTTGGGATACCAGCGCGAAGTGGCGGCGCAGGTCCAGCGGGTCGAGTGCGGTCAGCGGCTGCCCTTCGAGCAGGATGCGGCCGTGCTGGGGGTCATAGAAGCGCAGCAGCAAGTCGAAGAGCGTCGATTTGCCTGCGCCGGAAGGTCCCACCAAGGCGAGGGTTTCGCCAGGGTTGACGCTCAGGTTCAGGCCGTCGATGGCGTAGCTGTCTGGCCGTGACGGGTAGGAAAAGCGCAGGTCTTGCAGCTCCATGCGCCCGCTGACCCGTTCCGGCAGCCGTACGCCACCGCTGGCCGGCGCCTGGATGTCGTTGCTCGACTGCAACAGTTCGCCAATTCGCTCCGCCGCACCCGCAGCCCGCTGCAGCTCGCCAAGCACTTCACTCAAGGTGCCGACAGCGCTGCCGACGATTAGGCTGTAGAACACGAACGCCGCCAGCTCACCGCCGGAAATGCGCCCGCTGATCACGTCCATCCCGCCGACCCACAACATCACGCCCACGGCACCGAGCACCAGCATGATCACCAGGGTAATCAGCCAGGAACGTTGCAGGATCCGTTTTCGGGCGGTGGTAAACGCGTCTTCCACGGTCAGGGCGAAACGCTGCTCGTCCTGCACCTGATGGTTATAGGCCTGCACGGTCTTGATCTGGCCCAGGGTCTCGGACACATAGCTGCCGACATCGGCAATGCGGTCCTGGCTCTGGCGCGACAGGCTGCGCACGCGCCGGCCAAAGATCAGGATCGGCGCCAGCACCAGCGGCAACGCCACCACGACAATGCTGGTGAGCTTGGGGTTGGTGATGAACAACAGCACGATACCGCCGATGACCATCAGGGCATTGCGCAGGAACAGCGACAGCGATGAGCCGATCACCGATTGCAGCAGGGTGGTGTCGGTGGTCAGGCGTGACTGGATTTCCGAGCTGCGATTGTTTTCGTAGAAGCCCGGATGCAGGTAGATCAGGTGGTTGAACACCTGCCGGCGAATGTCCGCCACCACCCGCTCGCCAATCCACGACACCAGGTAGAAGCGCGCGAACGTGCCCACCGCCAGGCCCACCACCAGCACCATAAACAGCGCGATGGACTGATTGAGCAGGTGCGGCGACTGGGTCATGAAACCCTGGTCGACCAGCAGGCGGATACCTTGCCCCATGGACAAGGTGATGCCGGCGGTAACGATCAGCGCCAGCAGGGCACCCAGCGCCTGCCAGCGGTAGGGCGCAATGAAGCGGCTGGCCATGCGAATCGCATGGCGTTGACGGACAGAGAACATGGAGGGCTTCACCAATGAGGAATCTATTCATCAACATTGGGGGAACTTGAGCAAATAGCAATGAGTCAGGTTAATTATGCCCGCCGATAGAGGCCGCTAGAGGCTATCGGTCTAAGACTGATCTGGAAATATGTGCCGGTTTCTGGTGGACTGGGTGTTCGAACCGATGGTCGTGTATGGAGTTGTAATAGCTCGGTCACGCGGGGGAATTAAAGTAGGTACACAACCTGATGAGGAGACAGGCCATGACCTTGCAAAACAGCAGCGATGCCAAAATTGAAGTGATCCGCCAGCCGCAGCTATTGCCGTGCTCGTACATCGACGCCAAGGGCCGCGAGGTGCAGATCACCGAAGAAATGATCCAGCAAGCATGCAGCGAACTGGAAGATAAATTGGTAAAGCCTGCCCAGTAAGGCGCAAGCGCCCACGCTCTTTCGAACCCGGCCCAGGTGGCCGGGTTTTTTATGCGCGTTAAACCGCTTCGGCGCCCAGGGCGGCGACGATGCTGGAAAGGGCTGCCGACTCACCATTGATGCGCACCTTCAAGCCGTCAATCTCACGACGCTCCGGGTAATGCTTGCGCAACAGGTCGAATGCCTTGCGCTGCTCCTCTACTGTTCCTACCAGGCTGCGACGCAAATCCGCATCGTCCCGGCGCGGGTCGTACACACTGCGGCACAAGGTCGCCAGCGCCCAGGCCGGATCGGTTGAGGCATTCAGGTGCACCTCGGCCAGCCATGGCGCCGGCAACAAATCGCGCAATTGAATGCTCGGTTCCTGGCCCAGGTGCGCACAGAACGCCTGGTAGATCTGCGCCGTACCGCGCTGCTTGCCGTCAAGGCTGTAGCCGGCGATATGCGGCGTGGCCAGCACGCACAGGTCAGCCAGGTCGGCATCCACCTGCGGCTCGCCTTCCCACACGTCCAGCACGGCTTGCAGGTCTTCGCGCTCCAGCAACACGTCGCGCAGCCCGGCGTTGTCCACTACCGCGCCTCGGCTGGCATTGATCAGCCAGGTGCCGGGCTTGAGCTGCGCAAGGCGCTGGCGATCGAACAGATGCCAGGTGGAGCCATTGCCGGACTTGGTCAGCGGCGTGTGCAAGCTGATCACATCGCAGTGCTCGATAATCTGCTGCAGGCTCACGTAGTCAGCGTCTTCGGCGATCTGCCGTGGCGGATCACACACCAGCACGTTCCAGCCCAGGCCCTTGAGCACCTTGACCAGCCGCCCGCCGACCTCGCCGGCGCCAACGATGCCGTAGGTGCGCCGGCTGAGGTCGGCGCCTTCGATTTCGGCCAGGGTCTGCAAGCTGCCCAGCACATAATCCACCACGCCCCGGGCATTGCAGCCGGGTGCGCTGGACCACTGGATACCGGCCTGCCTGAAGTAATCGAGGTCCAGATGATCGGTGCCGATGGTGCAGGTGCCGACAAACCCCACCTTCGTGCCCTCGAGCAAAGCCCGGTTGACGTTGGTCACCGAGCGTACCAGCAGCACATCGGCCTGCTCGACCGTGGCGCGGTCAATGGAACGGCCGGGCACGCGGCGAATCTCGCCAAACCCCTGGAAGAATGCATCGAGCAGCGGAATATTTTCGTCGGCAACAATCAGCATGGCAGGCTCCTTTGGCGGATCAGCAGTGTACAGCCTTGTGAGGATCCGATGTGGGAGGGGGCTTGCCCCCTCCCACAGGGATTGGTGTGTTTAGTCGAATGTTTACAAATCCCCAACACAGGTTTTTTCCTGACCGTTGCGTCAAAGCGTAGAATCCGCCGTCCTTGCGACTGCCTTTTTATTGGACACCTGTACGTGAACACTGCCACCGCTACCCTCACCCGCCCCGCCCGCATCAGTCGGGAAGTGCGCGACCTGCTGACGCTGGCCCTGCCGATCATCATCGGCCAACTGGCAACCACCGCGATGAGCTTTGTCGATGCGGTGATGGCCGGACGTGTCAGCCCCCAAGACCTGGCGGCGGTTGGCCTGGGTAACTCGATCTGGATCCCGGTCTACCTGTTGATGACTGGCACCCTGCTGGCCACCACGCCGAAAGTCGCGCAGCGCTACGGCGCAGGCAAGTACAGCGAAATCGGGCCATTGGTGCGCCAGTCTCTGTGGCTGGCCGTGGTGGTCGGCATCGCGGGTGCGCTGCTGTTGCTGTGCGCCGAGCCGGTGCTGCATGCGATGAAGGTCGAGCCGGCCCTGATCGAGCCGTCCATGGGCTACCTGCATGGCATCGCCGCCGGCATGCCGGCCATTGCGCTGTATTACGTGTTCCGCTGCTTCAGCGACGGCATGGGCCGTACGCGGCCGAGCATGGTCATGGGCTTGTGCGGGTTGGCACTGAACATTCCGCTGAACTACATCTTCATCTACGGCCATCTCGGCCTGCCGGCCATGGGCGGCGTAGGCTGCGGCTGGGCCACGGCGATTGCGATGTGGGTGATGATGCTCGGCCTGGCCGGGTGGACCCGCTGGGGCCCGGCGTATCAGAGCAGCGAATTGTTCAAGCGCTTCGACTGGCCGCAATGGGCGGTGATCAAGCGTGTACTGGGGATCGGCCTGCCGATTGGCGTGGCGATCTTTGCCGAGTCGAGCATCTTCGCGGTGATCGCCCTGCTGCTGGGCAGCCTGGGGGCTACCGTGGTGTCC
Source organism: Pseudomonas sp. R4-35-07 (assembly GCF_003852235.1). Lineage (NCBI taxonomy): Bacteria > Pseudomonadati > Pseudomonadota > Gammaproteobacteria > Pseudomonadales > Pseudomonadaceae > Pseudomonas > Pseudomonas sp. R4-35-07. Next base: position 1,624,357 of record NZ_CP027732.1, on the reverse strand, counting down.
GGCCATCAGATCGCGCTGAATGTCAGTTCCCTGGTGTTCATGATCCCCTACTCCCTGAGCATGGCCGTCACCGTGCGCGTCGGCCAGGCCCTGGGCCGTGGCGAACCGCGTGAAGCCCGCTTCGCCGCCGGCGTTGGCATGGGCACCGCGCTGGCCTATGCCTGCCTGTCCTGTAGCCTGATGCTGGTGTTTCGCGAACAGATTGCGGCGATCTACACCCCCGACCCGGTGGTCATCCACCTGGCATCGATGCTGATCGTGTTTTCGGCGTTGTTCCAGTTTTCCGACTCGATCCAGGTGACCGCTGCCGGCGCGCTGCGCGGCTATCAGGACACCCGGGTCACCATGCTGCTGACCCTGTTCGCCTACTGGGGCGTGGGCTTGCCGGTCGGTTACGCCCTGGGGCTGACCGACTGGTTGGGCGAACCCAGTGGCCCAAGCGGCTTGTGGCAAGGCCTGATCGTCGGCTTGAGCTGCGCGGCAGGCATGTTGCTGGTGCGCCTGGCGCGCAGTGCACGCCGACGCATCCACGCTGACAAGGCGCTCACGCGCGCCCTGTAGGAGCGAGCTTGCTCGCGAAAAACCTGAGAGCGCCGCGTTAAACCAGAAGCGCTGCTTGATCGTTAGCGTTTTTCGCGAGCAAGCTCGCTCCTACAAGGGTTCGGCGGTCAATCGGCTTTCTTGCGGATCCAGTAAAGGTACGTACCGGCCTGCTCCTGCTGATCCACCAGCTCATGGTCGAGGAACACGCAGAATTTGGGAATATCGCGGCGGGTCGACGGGTCGGTCGCGATCACCTTGAGCAGGCCGCCCGCAGGCAGGTCGCGGATGTGCTGGTGCAGCATCATCACCGGCTCCGGGCAATTGAGGCCGGTGGCGTCGAGGGTGCCGTCTACGGGCAGTTCAAGACTCATACTTCACTCCTAAAACCAACCCAACCTTCTGTGGGAGGCGGCTTGCCCCCGATGACGGGGGCACATTCAACATAAATTTCGACAGTTATACCGCTATCGCAGGCAAGCCAGCTCCCACATTGGGTATCAGCGTCTCTTGGGTTTCTTTACGTCCACAAGTCGACGCAAGTGGCACGTCACTTCTTCGCGGTCGTGGTACAGCTGCTTGCAGCCAATCTCCACCCGAATGCCGCGTGCCTTGAAGCCGTCTTCGATGCGCTCCAGCAGACGCTTCACTTCGGCATACCGCTGCTTCATCGGCAGCTTGAGGTTGACCACCGCCTCGCGGCAATACCCCTCGCCGATCCAGGTTTCCAGCAATGCCGCGTTGCGCGCCGGCTTCTCGACAATATCGCAGACCATCCAGTCCACCGGCTGCTTGGGCACGAAGGTAAAGCCATCGGCCATCAAATGCTGCACCAGGCCGGTGTCCATCAGGCTTTCGGCCATGGGGCCGTTGTCAATGGCGGTCACCAGCATGCCCCGGTTGACCAGCTGCCACGTCCAGCCGCCGGGGGCCGCACCGAGGTCGACACCGGTCATGTCGCCATGCAGGCGTTCGTCCCACTGCTCGCGAGGAATGAAGTGGTGCCAGGCCTCTTCCAGCTTCAAGGTCGAGCGGCTTGGGGCTTCACGCGGGAACTTCAAACGCGGGATACCCATCGGCCACATCGCTGAATTGTTCGACTCGGCCAGGCCCATGAACACCTCGCGACCGCTCTTGAACGTCAGCAGCAGGCGCGGCTTGCTCGGGTCGTCCACCAGCCTGCCGGCGTTCAGCAAGGCTTTGCGCAGGTGCACCTCGAATTTCTTGCAGAAATTCGACAGTTCCTTGCCGTCGTTGGTATCGACCATCTCCAGCCACAGGCTGCCGCACACTGGGAATTCACGCAGGTGGGCGAGGATCACGCTGATGCGATCGGTTTCCGGCAGGTCGATGAATACCCCGCGCGCCCATTGCCTGGGGAAGATCAGCTCGGCGAAGCGCTGGCCGTGCATCAGGCGTTGCGCGCCGTCTTCTTCAGTGCAGACAAATTCGGCGCAAGCGCTGCCGGTCTTGGCCTTGGCGTAGCCGGAAACGTTCAGGCGCGCGGCGTGCTCCGCGATCTCGGAACAGACTTCGCCTTCAAAACCCGGGCGGCAGTGCATAAAAAGGGTGTTCAATTGAATCTCCTGGCAACGGGATTGCTCTATCGCAATACCTGTCATGAAAACGCGCGCATGATAGCCGAGTTCGGAACCTTGGACTTAAGCATAGAGTCCAGTTATTAGCCTGCTAATGAAAATCGCGCTAAGTTGAACGCTCTGTTCGTCCCGTCAGGTCCGTGGCCGTGCGGATCAAAAGGAGTCATGTAATGTCATCCCTTGATAGCCTGAGAACCCTTAAGACCCTGCAAATAGACAGCAAGACCTACCACTACTTCAGCCTGCCCGAAGCCGCCAAGAGCCTGGGTGACCTGGACAAGCTGCCGATGTCGCTCAAAGTGCTGCTGGAAAACCTGCTGCGCTGGGAGGACGCCAAGACCGTCACCGGCAACGACCTCAAGGCCATCGCCGCCTGGCTCAAGGAACGCCGGTCCGACCGTGAGATCCAGTACCGCCCCGCCCGCGTCCTGATGCAGGACTTCACTGGCGTGCCCGCCGTGGTCGACTTGGCCGCCATGCGCGCCGCCGTGGCCAAGGCCGGGGGCGACCCGCAGCGCATCAACCCGCTGTCGCCGGTCGACCTGGTGATCGACCACTCGGTGATGGTCGACAAATTCGGCAACGCCGACGCCTTTGAGCAAAACGTCGACATCGAAATGCAGCGCAACGGTGAACGTTACGCCTTCCTGCGCTGGGGCCAGAGCGCCTTTGACAACTTCAGCGTGGTGCCGCCGGGCACCGGCATCTGCCACCAGGTCAACCTGGAATACCTCGGCCGCACCGTGTGGACCAAAGATGAAGACGGCCGCACCTACGCCTTCCCCGATACCCTGGTGGGCACCGACTCCCACACCACCATGATCAACGGCCTTGGCGTGCTCGGCTGGGGCGTGGGCGGGATCGAAGCGGAAGCGGCGATGCTCGGTCAGCCGGTGTCGATGCTGATCCCGGAAGTGATCGGCTTCAAGCTCACCGGCAAATTGAAAGAAGGCATCACCGCCACCGACCTGGTGCTGACCGTGACCCAGATGCTGCGCAAAAAAGGCGTGGTCGGTAAGTTCGTCGAGTTCTATGGCGATGGCCTGGCCGATTTGCCCCTCGCCGACCGCGCCACCATTGCCAACATGGCGCCTGAATACGGTGCTACCTGCGGCTTTTTCCCGGTCGACGAGGTAACGCTGGACTACCTGCGCCTGTCCGGTCGCCCGACGGAAACTGTCAAGCTGGTCGAGGCCTACACCAAGGCCCAGGGCCTGTGGCGCAACGCCGGCCAGGAGCCGATCTTCACCGACACCCTGGCCCTGGACATGGGCAGCGTCGAAGCCAGCCTCGCCGGGCCGAAACGCCCGCAGGACCGTGTCGCCTTGCCCAATGTCGGCCAGGCGTTCAGTGATTTCCTCGACCTGCAATTCAAACCCACCAGCAAGGAAGAAGGCCGCCTGGAAAGCGAAGGCGGTGGCGGCGTCGCCGTGGGCAATGCCGACCTGGTGGGCGAAGCCGATTATGAATACGAAGGCACCACCTATCGCCTGAAAAACGGTGCCGTGGTGATCGCGGCCATCACCTCCTGCACCAACACCTCCAACCCCAGCGTGATGATGGCGGCCGGGCTGGTGGCGAAGAAGGCCGTGGAAAAAGGCCTGACGCGCAAGCCATGGGTCAAGACCTCCCTGGCGCCGGGTTCGAAAGTGGTTACCGACTATTACAAGGCGGCCGGCCTCACCCACTACCTGGACACGCTCGGTTTCGACCTGGTGGGCTACGGCTGCACAACCTGCATCGGCAATTCCGGGCCGCTGCCCGAGCCGATCGAAAAAGCCATCCAGCAAGCCGACCTTACCGTCGCCTCGGTGTTGTCCGGCAACCGCAACTTCGAAGGCCGCGTGCACCCACTGGTGAAAACCAACTGGCTGGCCTCGCCGCCCTTGGTGGTGGCTTACGCGTTGGCGGGTACGGTGCGTATCGACATCAGCAGCGAGCCCCTGGGTAACGACCAGCAGGGCAACCCGGTTTACCTCAAGGACATCTGGCCCAGCAGCCAGGAGATCGCCGACGCGGTGGCTCAGGTCAGCACGGGCATGTTCCACAAGGAATACGCCGAGGTATTTGCCGGCGACGCACAATGGCAAGCGATTGAGGTGCCGCAGGCGGCGACTTATGTGTGGCAGAAGGATTCCACCTATATCCAGCATCCGCCGTTCTTCGACGATATCGCCGGGCCGCTGCCGGTGATCGAAGACATCAAGGGCGCCAACGTGCTGGCCCTGCTCGGCGACTCGGTGACCACCGACCACATCTCCCCTGCCGGCAACATCAAGACCGACAGCCCGGCCGGCCACTACCTGCGCGAGCAAGGCGTGGAACCACGGGACTTCAACTCCTACGGCTCACGCCGGGGCAACCATGAAGTGATGATGCGCGGCACCTTTGCCAATATCCGGATCCGCAATGAAATGCTCGGCGGCGAAGAAGGTGGCAATACGCTGTATATCCCGACCGGCGAGAGAATGGCGATCTACGATGCTGCGATGAAATACCAGGCATCGGGCACGCCATTGGTGGTGATCGCCGGCCAAGAATATGGCACCGGCTCGAGCCGCGACTGGGCGGCAAAGGGCACCAACCTGCTGGGCGTCAAGGCGGTGATCGCGGAAAGCTTCGAGCGAATCCACCGCTCCAACCTGGTGGGCATGGGCGTGCTGCCGTTGCAGTTCAAGCTGGACCAGAACCGCAAGTCGCTCAAGCTCACCGGCAAGGAGAAGATCGATATCCTCGGGCTGACGAATGCCGAGATCGAACCCCGGATGAACCTGACGTTGGTGATTACCCGGGAAGATGGCAGCAGCGAAAAGATCGAGGTGCTGTGCCGGATCGATACGCTTAACGAAGTGGAATACTTCAAGTCGGGCGGTATCCTGCACTACGTATTGCGCCAGTTGATCGCCAGCTAAAGGCCGGTGGAGATCAAATGTGGGAGGGGGCTTGCCCCCGATAGCGGTGGGTCAGCTGTAAATGTGCTGACTGACACTCTGCTATCGGGGGCAAGCCCCCTCCCACATTTTGATTGCATTTCAAGCTGGTAGAACCGAACTCAGCCGAACAACCACTTCCACAGCAATACCAGCACAATCACCGCCAGCACCGGCCGCGCAACGCGGTAGGCCTTGGGATGCTTGCGCTTCCACTGCTTGACCTGGCCGCTGAACTTGTCACTGAAGGTCTTGCTCCAGGCATACGCCTGGTTGATCCCACCCACGCGTTCGTCGTCGAGGTTCTGCGGCGCGGTAGCACGCCCCAGCTGCTTGCTGACCCAACGGTTGACGCGGGTCATCAGGCGGTTGCTCAGCGGGCGTTCGATGTCGCAGAACAGGATCACACGGGTTTGATCGGTTTCGTTCTTGACCCAGTGCACATAAGTTTCGTCGAACATCACGTCTTCACCGTCGCGCCAGGCGTAGACCTGGCCGTCGACGAAGATGCGGCAGTCGTCGGAGTTCGGCGTGGACAGCCCCAGGTGATAGCGCAGGGAGCCGGCGAACGGGTCGCGGTGCGGGTTCAGGTGGCTGCCGCCCGGCAACAACGCAAACATCGCGCCCTTGACGTTGGGGATACTGCTGACCAGCGCCACGGTTTTCGGGCACAAGGCCTCGGCCGATGGCAGGGGTTTGTCGTACCACTTGAGGTAGAAGCGCTTCCAGCCTTTCTTGAAGAACGAGCCGAAACCGGCATCGTTGTTCTTTTCGGCGGCGCGGATGTAGCCCTCGTCGAACAGGTGCATGGCCTCTTCGCGGATCACTTCCCAGTTGTCCTTGAGCACGTCCAGTTCCGGGAACTTGCTGCGGTCCAGGTAGGGCTTGGACGGTACCGCGGAAAAAAGGTACATCAAGGCGTTATACGGGGCGAACAGCGCCGAATGGTTGACGAACTGGCGCAACATCGGCAAACGGGCCTTGCCGCGCAGGTGCACGTACAGCGTGCTGCCGATAAACAGCAGCAACACCGACAGTTTGGCGGCCAAAGAAAAGGTCATGCAGCAACTCCTGGAAATAAGCGCCTGGCCAACAGCAGACGTAACAGCCGGCCATGATAAACATTTGGGCCATTATGCAGAAGGCCTTGGCCAACCGGCTGACCTGAATCAACACGCCGTCGCCCTGTGGTGTAGGAGCTCAAGCCTGGTTTTCCTGCTCGGTAAACAAATCGCTGAACAACATGCTCGACAGGTAGCGCTCACCGGAGTCCGGCAGGATCACCACGATGGTCTTGCCCTGCATTTCCGGCTTCTCGGCCAGGCGCACCGCCGCCGCCATGGCCGCGCCGCAGGAGATGCCGCACAAAATGCCTTCTTCCTGCATCAAGCGCAGGGCCATGGCCTTGGATTCTTCGTCGGTGACCAACTCCACGCGGTCGACCATCGACAGGTCGAGGTTTTTCGGCACGAAACCGGCGCCAATGCCCTGGATCTTGTGCGGGCTGGGCTTGATCTCTTCGCCGGCCAGCGCCTGGGTGATCACCGGCGACACGAGCGGCTCCACTGCCACTGACAGAATCGGCTTGCCCGCCGTGTGCTTGATATAGCGCGACACACCGGTGAGGGTGCCGCCCGTGCCCACGCCCGCCACCAGCACGTCCACGGCGCCGTCGGTGTCGTTCCAGATTTCCGGGCCGGTGGTTTTCTCGTGGATGGCTGGGTTTGCCGGGTTTTCGAACTGGCCCGGCATAAAGTAGGTGCCAGGGTCGGCGGCGACAATTTCTGCGGCTTTTTCAATCGCGCCTTTCATGCCCTTGGCCGGTTCGGTCAGCACCAGCTCGGCGCCGAGGGCTTTGAGCACTTTACGACGCTCGATGCTCATGGACGCGGGCATGGTCAGCAGCAGTTTGTAGCCGCGTGCCGCCGCCACGAACGCCAGGCCGATCCCGGTATTGCCGGAGGTGGGCTCGACAATGGTCATGCCCGGCTTGAGTTTGCCGCTGCTTTCCGCGTCCCAGATCATGTTGGCGCCAATGCGGCACTTCACCGAGTAGCCTGGGTTGCGCCCTTCGATCTTGGCCAGGATGGTGACCCCGCGCGGTGCGATGCGGTTGATCTGCACCAGGGGCGTATTACCGATGGAGTGCGCGTTGTCTGCAAAGATGCGGCTCATGACGGATCCTATTTGGCAATGTCCAGAAAGGTCCCAAGGGTATGCCTCGTGCCCCTAGGCGTCCAGTCGGAGGAACGTTGCGCCCCTTGCAACAGTCCATCACCTACGAGCAAGGAGGACTGCCCCATGAAACGTCGTTACAGCTGGCCGCTCTGGACCCTCGCCGGGCTGGTGCTGGTACTGGTTGCCGTGCACATCGCGCTGCCTTACCTGGTGCGCAACTACCTGAATGAAAGGCTCGCCAATATGGGCGACTACCGTGGCGAAATTGCCGATGTGGACCTGGCTTTATGGCGCGGCGCCTACCGGATCAACGGTCTGCAGATCGTCAAGGTGGACGGTAAGGTACCGGTGCCGTTCATCAAGGCGCCGCTCATCGAGTTCGCAGTAAGCTGGCATTCGCTGTGGTACGACCATGCGGTGGTGGCCGAAGGGCATTTCGTACGCCCCGAGGTCAATTTCGTCGACGGTGGCGCCAACAAGCAGGCCTCCCAGACCGGTAAAGGCACCGACTGGCAGGAACAACTGCGCAAGCTGCTGCCGATCACCCTCAACGAAGTGCGCATCGAAGACGGCAAGATCTCGTTTCATAACTTCAGCTCCACGCCCAAGGTCAACCTCAACGCCACCGGGGTCAACGCCAGTTTCTACAACCTGACCAACGTGGTGGACGTCAAAGGCAAGCGCGATGCGCGTTTCGAGGGCAAGGCGCTGTTGCAAGACCAGGCGCCCCTGGAAGCCAACGCCACCTTTGACCCGCTGAGCGATTTCGAAGAGTTCGAATTTCGCTTGCGCGCCCGCGACCTGCAACTCAAGCGCATGAATGACTTCGCCTCGGCCTATGGCAAGTTCGACTTCAAGGCCGGCACCGGCGACGTGGTGATCGAAGCCCAGGCCGAAAAAGGCCAACTGAGCGGTTATATCAAGCCGCTGCTGCGCGATGTCGAGGTGTTCGACTGGCAGCAGGACGTGGAAAACAAAGACAAGAACATCTTCCGCTCGATCTGGGAGGCTGTGGTTGGCGCCAGCGAGACGGTGTTGAAGAACCAGCGCAAAAACCAGTTCGCCACCCGCGTGGAGCTGAGCGGCAGCGTGCATCAACAAAACGTCAGTGCGTTTTCCGCGGTGATCGCGATTCTGCGCAACGGGTTCATCCAGGCGTTCAACGCGCGCTATGAACAACCCAAGCCCAGCGCCGATTAAAACTGTGGGAGGGGGCTTGCTCCCGATGGCGGTGTGTCAGTCTATACATCGGTGACTGAACCACTGCTATCGGGGGCAAGCCCCCTCCCACATTGACTGCGTTGACCGGACTGACGTGACCGGCCATTCAGAGACTGAATAGCCCGTCTGCGTTCACAGTCGCCGGGGCTGCGCGGTATAGTCGGGCATTGATGAATTCGAGGAATGACCGATGAAGTTCGAAGGCACCCAGGCCTATGTGGCTACCGATGACCTGAAACTGGCCGTCAACGCCGCCATCACCCTGAAGCGTCCGCTGCTGGTCAAGGGCGAACCGGGTACCGGCAAGACCATGCTCGCCGAGCAACTGGCCGAGTCCTTTGGCGCCAGATTGATCACCTGGCACATCAAGTCCACCACCAAGGCCCACCAGGGCCTCTACGAGTACGACGCGGTCAGCCGTCTGCGCGACTCGCAACTGGGTGTGGACAAGGTGCACGACGTGCGCAACTACCTGAAAAAGGGCAAGCTCTGGGAAGCCTTCGAGTCCGAGGAGCGGGTGATCCTACTGATCGACGAAATCGACAAGGCCGACATCGAGTTCCCCAACGACCTGTTGCAAGAGCTCGACAAGATGGAGTTCTACGTCTACGAAATCGACGAGACCATCAAGGCCAAGAAACGCCCGATCATCATCATTACCTCCAACAACGAAAAAGAGCTGCCGGACGCGTTCCTGCGCCGCTGCTTCTTCCATTACATCGCCTTCCCCGACCGCACCACCCTGCAAAAAATCGTCGACGTGCACTACCCGGACATCAAGAAAGACCTGGTCAGCGAAGCGCTGGACGTGTTCTTCGACGTGCGCAAGGTGCCCGGTTTGAAGAAAAAACCTTCCACCTCCGAGCTGGTGGACTGGCTCAAGCTGCTGATGGCCGACAATATCGGCGAAGCCGTGCTGCGCGAGCGCGACCCGACCAAGGCCATCCCGCCGCTGGCAGGCGCCTTGGTGAAGAACGAGCAGGACGTACAATTGCTGGAGCGTCTGGCGTTCATGAGCCGTCGCGGTAATCGCTGATGTTGCTCAACCTGTTCAATGAAATGCGGGCCGCCAAGGTACCGGTGTCGGTGCGCGAGCTGCTCGACCTGATCAACGCGCTGAAACAACGCGTGACCTTCGCCGACATGGACGAGTTCTACTACCTGGCGCGGGCGATCCTGGTCAAGGATGAACGGCATTTCGACAAGTTCGACCGGGCTTTCGGCGCCTACTTCAACGGCCTGGAAAAACTCGACGATCACCTGCAGGCGCTGATCCCCGAAGAGTGGCTGCGCAAGGAGTTCGAGCGCTCGCTGAGCGATGAAGAACGCGCGCAGATCCAGTCACTAGGCGGCCTCGACAAGCTGATCGAGGAATTCAAGAAACGCCTGGAAGAACAGAAAGAACGCCACGCGGGCGGCAACAAGTGGATCGGCACCGGCGGCACCAGCCCCTTCGGTTCCGGCGGCTACAACCCGGAAGGCATTCGCGTGGGTGACGCGGGCAAGCGTCAGGGCAAGGCGGTGAAGGTGTGGGACCAGCGCGAGTACAAGAATCTCGACGATCAGGTGGAACTCGGCACTCGCAACATCAAGATCGCCCTGCGCCGCCTGCGCAAGTTTGCCCGCCAGGGCGCGGCGGAAGAGCTGGACATCGATGGCACCATCGACCACACCGCGCGCGACGCCGGGCTGTTGAATATCCAGATGCGCCCCGAACGACGCAACACCATCAAGCTGTTGCTGCTGTTCGATATCGGCGGCTCGATGGACGCCCATGTGAAGATCTGCGAAGAGCTGTTCTCTGCCTGCAAGACCGAGTTCAAGCACCTGGAGTACTTCTACTTTCATAACTTCGTGTACGAGTCGGTGTGGAAGAACAACCAGCGCCGCACCTCGGAGCGCACCTCCACCCAGGACCTGCTGCACAAGTACGGCGCGGACTACAAAGTGATCTTTATCGGCGATGCGTCCATGGCGCCCTATGAAATTACCCAGGCCGGCGGCAGCGTCGAACACTGGAACGAGGAGCCTGGATATGTATGGATGCAACGGTTCATGGCCAAGTACAAGAAGCTGATCTGGATAAACCCGTATCCCAAGGATACCTGGGGTTATACGGCGTCGACGGGGATCGTGCGCGAGTTGGTGGAGGACCAGATGTACCCGCTGACGTTGCGCGGGTTGGAAGAAGGTATGCGTTTTCTCTCCAAGTGAATGAAGACCCAAGCCCTGTAGGAGATCAAATGTGGGAGGGGGCTTGCTCCCGATTGCAGTGTGTCAGTCAATACATCAGTGACTGAACCACCGCAATCGGGAGCAAGCCCCCTCCCACATTTTTTAGAATCGGCGCAGATATTCGATGTGCTGCCGATGCGCCGTTTCCTGCACTACCGGCGCCATGCGTACTTTCTCGCCCGGCAGACACTGCGCAAGGCGTGCCAAGGATAAAGGCGTCAGCGCACCCAACCGTGGATAACCGCCGATAGTCTGCCGATCATTGAGCAACACAATCGGCTGCCCATCCGGCGGCACCTGGATCGCGCCCAACGGAATGCCTTCGGAAATCAACGACGGCCCCTGATAGTGCAGCGGCGTGCCGAGCAAGCGCATGCCCATGCGGTCGGCGCGGCTGTCCAGCGCCCATTCGGTGTTGAACGCGTCGAATAAACTCTGCCCGCTGAACTGGCCTATTTGGGCGCCGACGATTACGTCCAGTGAGGCACCGGATTGCAAATCCGGGTTGGCCAGCACCTTCATCGCGCCCCCTGTACCGGAATAAGCCAAGCGCCCGCCTTCGACCAATGCCTTGCCCAAACCGTCGACGCCGCCCAGTTCCTCACGCACCACCGTTGCACAGCTGCCCAGCACCTGCAGCGCATCGAACCCGCCCGGCGCCGCCAGGTAAGCCCGTGCGCCCTTGAACGGCTGGGTAAAGCGCAAGCGCTGGCCTTTTTGCAGGATAAAACTGCGCCCTGGGCTGATGGCGCGCTCGTCGATAAAGGCGCCAAGGTCGGCACCGGCCAAGGCCAGCAGGCAGTAGTCCTCGGCCTGCACGGTAAAGCCGCCCAGGGTGATTTCCACCACGGGCGCATCCAGCGCATTGCCCAGCAGCCAATTGGCCCACGACATCGACACCCAATCCAGCGCACCGCCCTGGGTCACGCCCAGGTGGCGCACGCCGAAACGCCCGGCATCCTGCAACAGGCACAGCGGCGTGCTGGCTTCGATCAACAAGCGGCTCATGCCTGTGCCTCCAAGGGCGTGTCATCGCCGCCCAGATTGACGAACTCCGCGTGGCTGACCGCCTCGAAGCGCACCGTGTCGCCCGGCTGCATCAGGCTGTAGCCATCGCGCTCGCGGTCGAACAGTTTGGCCGGGGTGCGCCCGATCAGGTTCCAGCCACCAGGGGACACCACCGGATAGGCGGCGGTTTGCCGCTCGGCAATCCCCACGCTGCCGGCCGACACGCGTTTGCGCGGGGTGCTGAGGCGCGGTGTGGCGAGGACTTCATCCACCAGCCCCATAAAGGCAAAACCGGGGGCGAAACCGAGGGCGAACACTTGATAAAGGTGAGTGCTGTGGCGACGGATCACTTCAGCCACCGCAAGCCCACTGCGCTGCGCCAGCAAGGCCAGTTCCGGGCCGACGCTCAGGTCGTACCACACCGGCAGCACATGGCAGCGGCCGCCGCCCTGGGCCAGGGGCTGCAGGTCGGTCAGCGACTGGTCGATCAACGCCCGCGCCTCGGCCGGGGCCAGCGTGGCGAGGTCGTAATGCACCATCAAAGTGGTGTAGGACGGCACCAGGTCGACCAAGGCACCGCCGAACCCGCTGCGCAACCGCTGGGTGGCGGCGAGCATCCACGGCATGTTGGCTTCGGCAATCACATCGAACAGCCGCACCATCAGGCAGTCGATGGCCACCACTTCAATCCGTGGCTTCATGCTGGTTTCAACGCCTGGCGGATACGCTGCACCGCAGCCACCGAGCTGGCGTTATCACCGTGGACGCACAACGTGTGGGCCTGCAAGACCAAGGCGCTGCCATCGCTGGCGCTCAGGGCCTCACCTCGGGAAATAGTCACCGCCTGATTGACGATGGTCTCGGCATCATGGTGCACCGCGCCCGGCAATTGGCGGGAAACCAGATGGCCCTGGCTGTCATAGGCGCGGTCGGCGAAGGCTTCGAACCACAGTGTCACGCCGTATTCATCGCCCACGGCCTGGGCCGCGCTGTTGTCGCGCGTGGCCAGCAACATCAGTGGCAGGTCGCCGTAAGCGGCCACGGCCTGGATCACCGCGCGCAGCTGGGCGGGGTTGGCCATCATGTCGTTGTACATCGCGCCATGGGGTTTCACGTAACTGACGCGCCCCCCTTGTGCCCGGCAGATCCCATCCAGCGCACCGATCTGGTAGTGCAGCAGGTCCTGGATTTCCTGGGGCGTGTAGTTCATGGAGCGCCGGCCGAAGCCTTGCAGGTCCTGATAGGCCGGGTGTGCGCCCACTTGCACGGCGTGCTTGATCGCCAGGCTGACGGTCTTGCGCATGATGCTCGGGTCGCCGGCATGGAAGCCGCAGGCCACGTTGGCGCAATCGATGAACGGCATGACTTCAGCGTCCAGACCCATCGTCCAGTTGCCAAAGCTTTCGCCGATGTCGCAATTCAATAGCAGGCGGCTCACGGGGTCGCTCCTGTAGGCTTTGTTTTTTTGTAGTGTGGGATCTTTTACCAACATCTCGCAACGATGTTGTCCTGAACCCCAACGACGCTTATCGTGGAACGACTCGATTTTTGGCGCTGGCCCGGTGCGGCGTCCAACTAATAAAAACCGATCCAAGCATAAGAAAAAGTTGATCCCATGAATTTGAAGTTCCTCGAAACCTTCGTCTGGGTGGCCAAGCTCAAGAGTTTCCGGCTGACCGCCGAAAAGCTGTTCACCACCCAGGCGTCGATTTCCAGCCGCATTGCCGTGCTCGAAAGCGAGTTGGGGGTGAAGCTGTTCCTGCGCGATTCGCGTGGCGTAAGCCTGACCCCGGAAGGTTTGAAGGTGCTCGATTATGCCGAGCAGATGATGGTGACCATGCAGGGCTTGAAGCAGTCCCTGGAAACCACCAGCAGCAAGGTCGGACGGATTCGGATCGGCGCGATGGACACTGTCATCCACACCTGGCTCAGCCCGTTGGTCGCTGAGTTGATGAGCCTGTTCCCGCGGGTAGAAATCGAATTGGTCGCCGATACTGCATTGAACTTAAGCGATCAGCTGCAAAAAGGCTTCCTGGACCTGATCCTGCAAACTGACCTGTTGCGCCTGGAAAGCGTGCGCAGCCTGGAACTGGGCAGCCACCCTATGGCGTGGATCGTCGCCAGCCAGTCGATCTATAATCGCGACTACGCCTCCCTCGCCGAATTGGCCCAGGAACGTATCATCACCTACTCGAAAAACTCCTGCCCCCATCAGGATGTGTTGAGCTTGATGCAGGCCAACGGCGTGGCCGCGCCGCGCATGAATTGCGTCAACTCGGTATCGGCCATCACCCGTTTACTGCGCGATGGCTTTGGCATTGGCGCACTGCCGCCGGTGCTGGTCAGCGAAGAGCTGGCACGGGGGGAATTGGTGATGCTGCCGATGGCGCAGCAACTGCCGAACCTGCAGGTGGTGGTGTCGTGGCGGGTCGGAGTGGAATTGGTGGAGGAGATTGTGGGGTTGTGCCAGAAGGTCGTTGCTCGCTACGCCGAAGAGGTCGGCGAAGAGCGGATGGTGCTGAGCAACTGACTAAACCGGATACACATGTGGGAGGGGGCTTGCTCCCGATTGCGGTGGGTCAGCCAAACATAGGCTGACTGACACACCGCTATCGGGAGCAAGCCCCCTCCCACATTTTAGAGGCCCTTGAGATCCCGCTCTTCGATCGGCCGGCTCTGGCGCAGGCGCCGGCCGCCCAGCACCACCCAATCGATCAGGCGATACAGGCATTCGATACCGAACGACAACAGCATCGCCCCGCCCAGGCCCCAGCCCATGGCTTCGGGCGTGAGCAATATCTGGTAGCTGTAGCCATTCCAGGTTTCCAGGCGAATATCTGGATCGGCGGCCACCGCCACTTGCAGGGCGCGGATGTACCAGGGGCCTTGCATGGCCTGGAATTGCTTGTCCAACTCAAGCTGCCGGTCGAGCATCGCGCCCAGGCTGCTCGCGTCGCTCTGGAACACCGGATCGTCACTGGCACGGTAATGCGCCACCAAAGCTTGCATGTCACCGTTGAAGAACTGCTGCGCGGTGGACTCGAACCCGCGCAGGCCTGTCTGGGCCTCGATCAGGTGGGCTTCGACGCGCTTGGCGTAATCGTTGATGAAGCCCGGCACTTGCACACCGACCAACAAGCCAATGGCAAACAGCACCAACCGCAGATAACTGAGCAACATCGTCGATTCCTTATTCGGTAACGCCCTGGCTGACGCATTCACCGCGTCGCCACAGGCTCCATTGGCCCGGTTCGTAGCGGGTCCAGTTTTCGTTGTCGGTCAGAGGTTCGGTGGCGATCACCGTTACCACGTCATTGGGAGTGGTTTCGGCCTGGAAATCGACAATCACGTCGACATCTTTCAAGCGGGCCGGGCCAAACGGGGCGCGCCGGGTGATCTGCGCCAGCTTGGTCGAACAGTAGCAAAACAGCCAGTCGCCATCGCTGAGCAGGCAGTTGAACACGCCCTTGCTACGGTATTCGGCACAGGCGGCGATCAGGTCCGGCAGCATGTGCTCGATGTCCACCGGCTCGGGGAAGGCTTCGCGCACGCGGTTGAGCAGGTCGCAGAATGCCGCTTCGCTGTCGGTGTCGCCGACCGGTCGGTAGAAGGTGGCACGGGGGGTGAAATCGGCCAGTTGGCCATTGTGCGCAAAACACCAGTTGCGCCCCCACAGTTCGCGCACGAACGGGTGGGTATTGGCCAGGCTCACCTTGCCCACATTGGCCTGGCGGATATGGCCGATCACCACTTCGCTCTTGATGGGATAACGCTGCACCAGCAACGCGACTTCCGACTCGCTGCTCGCGGCCGGGTCCTGGAACAGGCGCAGGCCACGGCCTTCGTAGAAGGCGATGCCCCAACCGTCGCGGTGCGGGCCGGTACGCCCGCCCCGCTGCATCAGCCCGGTGAAACTGAACACGATATCGGTGGGGACGTTGGCACTCATGCCCAATAATTCACACATGCCAGGGCTCTCGCTGCAGGGCGGACAACGTTAAAGGCGCGGTTCGACCCGCATGCCACCGACGGGCGCCGGGCGATGGAACGGTTCGTCTTCTTCCGGCTCGGCGGCCAATGCGGCATCCGTGGCGGCCTTGCGCTCGCGGCGGGCGTTGGCGGCGCGCTCGATGGGCCAGCGAATCAGCACGAACACGATGTACAGCCCGAACACGATCATGGTGTACATGAACAGGTCGGAGATGGCGCGCCAGGCGTTATTGCCGACCTTGAGCACCAGGTCCAGGGCGGTGATCGCCACGGCCGGCGCGAACTGGGTCTTGATCGGGTCGACGATGGTGGGGCTGAGCAACAGCACCGCCATCAGTAACTGCAAAGGCTCACGCAGCCAGCGCCACATCCAGCGGGTCATGCGCCACCACACTAACAGGCAGCCCAAAGCGGCGAAGGCGTAAAGGCCCCAAGCGGTCAGATAGTCGTTCTCGGTCATGGTGTCCATGGCAAGGCTGGCAAAGAGGCGGCTATGATAACGGCTTTTGCGTGTCGCGGCTGCAATGCCGGCCACCGTCCGCCCGATAGAGAATTATCCATGCCTATTTCGACCGCACCGATTGCCCGCAAGGCCCCAGGCCCAGACCCGTACGCCTGGTTGCAGGAGCGTGACAGCCGCGACGTCCTCGATTACCTCAAGGCCGAAAACGCCTGGCAAGAGGCGCAGCTCGCCGACCAGCAGGCGCTGCGCGAGAGCCTGTTCGAAGAGATCAAGGGCCGTATCCTGGAAACCGACTTGTCCCTGCCCTCCCCCTGGGGTCCGTATCTGTACTACACCCGCACCACCGCCGGTGACGAATACGCGCGTCACTACCGCTGCCGCCGCCCGGCCGATGACAGCAACCAAGTGGATGAGCGCAGCGAAGAATTGCTGCTGGACCCGAACGAGCTGGCCAATGGCGGGTTTTTCTCCCTCGGCGCGTTCAGCATCAGCCCCGACCATCAGCGCCTGGCCTACAGCCTCGACACCAGTGGTGAAGAGATCTACACCCTGTTCGTGAAGGAGTTGGCTACCGACAAGGTCAGCGAACTGGCGTTCGACAATTGCGACGGCAGCATGATCTGGGCCAACGACAGCCTCACGCTGTTCTTTGGCGAACTGGACGACACCCATCGCCCGCACAAACTCTACCGCTACCGCCTGGACGGCACGGCGGCGCAGGAAGTGTTCCACGAACCCGACGGACGTTTCTTCCTGCATTGCTACCGTTCCAGCTCCGAGCGCCAGTTGCTGCTGGCCCTGGGCAGCAAGACCACCAGCGAAATCTGGGCACTGGACGCCGACCAGCCGCACCTGGGTTTCACCTGCCTGGCGCCACGGGTAGAAGACCATGAATACGATGTCGACCACGGCCAGTTGAACGGCCAGTGGACCTGGTTTATCCGCAGCAACCGCGACGGCATCAATTACGCGCTGTTCGTTGCCGCCGACACCGGCACGGTGCCCACCGAAGCCGACTGGCAGAACCTGATTCCCCACAGCGACGAGGTGATGCTGGACGGCATCAGCCTGAATGCCAGCGCCATGACCTTGAGCCTGCGCATCGGTGGCCTGCCAGTGATCGAAGTGCACCCCGAGGGCGTGCCGGCCTATCGCGTGGAATTGCCTGACGCGGCTTACAGCCTCTACGTACAGGACAGTCTGGAATTTATCAGCGACAAGGTCCGCCTGCGCTATGAAGCCCTGAACCGCCCGGCCCAGGTGCGCCAGTTGGAACTGGCCAGCGGCGCTCAACAAGTGCTCAAGCAAACCCCGGTACTCGGCGCATTCAATGCCGACGACTACGTCAGCCAGCGCCTGTGGGCCACGTCCGCCGACGGCACCCAGGTGCCGATCAGCCTGGTGGTCAAGCGTGACCAGCTCGGCAAGCCGACGCCGTTGTACCTGTATGGCTACGGCGCTTACGGCCAAAGCCTCGACCCGTGGTTCTCCCACGCACGCCTGAGCCTGCTCGACCGTGGCGTGGCGTTTGCCATCGCGCATGTGCGCGGCGGCGGCGAACTGGGTGAAGCCTGGTATCGCAACGGCAAGCAGGAACACAAGCAGAACACGTTCAGCGATTTCATCGCCTGCGCCGAACACCTCATCGCCCAGGGCCTGACTACCGCCAGGCAACTGGCGATCAGCGGCGGCAGCGCCGGCGGCCTGTTGATCGGTGCCGTGCTCAACCAGCGCCCGGAACTGTTCCAGGCGGCGATCGCCGAAGTGCCGTTTGTCGATGTGCTCAACACCATGCTCGACCCGGACCTGCCGCTGACCGTCACCGAATACGACGAATGGGGCAACCCGCAGCAGCCCGAAGTGTATGCGCGCATCAAGGCGTATGCGCCTTACGAAAACGTGCGGGCCCAGGCCTACCCGCACCTGCTGGTGATCGCCGGTTACAACGACAGCCGCGTGCAGTACTGGGAAGCGGCCAAGTGGGTGGCCAAATTGCGCGACACCAAGACCGACAACAACCTGCTGCTGCTCAAGACCGAGCTGGGTGCCGGTCACGGTGGCATGAGTGGCCGTTACCAGGGATTACGTGACGTAGCGCTCGAATACGCGTTTGTGTTCAAGGCGCTGGAACTGATTTAAGAACACTGTTTTAAGAACACTGTTTTAAGAACTTAGTGCAAGGCGGTCCCGTCTGAACACAGGACCGCCTACCGAATTGATGGACCAAGATTGCAGTTATGTCAGAACCCACCCTGCTCAATCAAGAAATCCGCGACATGCTGATGGACTGCGGCCTGTTCGACCCGCTGCTACCGGAAGATTTTCATATCGCCGCGGGCTACTTCAATATCAGCAGCATTGCCCAGGATGAGGTGATTTTCCTCGAGGGCGATGCCGGCACCTTCATGTGCATCCTCCACAGCGGCCAGGTGGCGGTGCAGAAAACCAACCACGCGGGCCAACGCCTGACCATTGCCACCCTGCGCAGCGGCCGGGCCTTTGGCGAAATGGCGGTACTCGACGGCGAACGGCGCTCGGCCAGCTGCATGGCGGCCACCGACTGTGTGCTGCTGAACCTGGGCAAGGACGCCCTGGAGAAAATGCTCAACGAAGCGCCCAGGGTAGCGGCCAAGATCATCCGCGCGATTGCCATCGCCCTGTCCAAGCGTTTGCGCATGGCTGACGGGCAATTACTGGCGCAACAGTTTTAACCGCCAGGCGTCTTCGGCTTGCTGTCGTTCTGCTGCAGGCCCGGCACGGTCTGGTCCTTGGGCGGCGCCGGCAGCACGATGGGTGCCAGGGGCGGCGAGCCGTTGGTCTTGGGCACGACGGGCGGCGTGACCTGCGGGTACAACGTGGGCGTTGGCGTGCCCGGCGCGCCGGGGGTGGGTGCGGGGGCGACCGGTACGGTTTGCGACTCCTGCGCCTGCGCCGCACCCAATGTGAGCGCGCCAAGCACAATGACCGTTAGAATGCTGCACTTCATCGATGGCTCCATGGCCTGACCGGAATGTCGTAAGGCTACTCCCAACCGCGCAAGAATGCCCTTCCCAATGAGATTTCCATGAAACGTTTCGTTCTGCTGGACACCACTCCGATCCCCGACAACGGCGGTGCCTTGTGCCTGTTCGAATACGGCGAGGATTTTGTCATCAAGATCCAGGGCGGTGACGGTGGCCAGTTGATGAACACGCGCATGCACGGCTCCGAAGACGCCCTGGCGGAAATTCCGTGCCGCAAGGTCGCCGGGCGTCCCGGCTCACGGGTGCTGATCGGCGGCCTGGGCATGGGGTTCACCCTCGCCTCGGCGCTCAAGCACTTGGGCAAGAGCGCCGAAGTGGTGGTGGCGGAATTGGTGCCGGGGGTGGTGGAGTGGAACCGTGGGCCGCTGGGCGAAAAGTCCGGCCGCCCTTTGCTTGACCCGCGCACGGTAATCCGCCTGGAAGACGTGGCCAAGGTGTTGCAGGCCGAGCCCCAGGGCTTTGATGCGATCATGCTCGACGTCGATAATGGCCCTGAAGGCCTCACGCAGAAGGCCAACAGCTGGCTGTATTCTGCCGGCGGCCTGGCCGCCTGCGCCAAGGCGCTGCGCCCCAAGGGCGTGCTGGCGGTGTGGTCAGCCAGCGCCGACAAACTGTTCAGCGACAAACTGCGCAAGGCCGGTTTCAAGGCCGAGGAAGTGCAGGTGTTTGCCCACGGCAACAAGGGCACGCGGCATACCATCTGGATTGCGGAAAAGCTCAAGGGCTAATTGCGCTGTGATTAGCTAGAATCAACCTGTCCGTGACCACCCAATAGCCAGGAGCCATGATGAGCTCGACCAATCCGCCCTCCCATACCGCCAAGCTGGACCGCATCCTCGCCGACGCCCAGCGCGACCGGGAAATGGGCTACCGCGACAAAGCCCTGAAAATGTACCCCCACGTGTGCGGCCGCTGCGCCCGTGAGTTTGCCGGCAAGCGCCTGAGTGAACTGACCGTGCACCACCGCAACCACAATCATGACGACAACCCCCAGGACGGCTCCAACTGGGAATTGCTCTGCCTGTACTGCCACGACAACGAGCATTCGCGCTATACCGACCAGCAGTACTTCGGCGAAGGCTCCACCAGCAGCCCGACGATTGCCAAGGCCACGCACAACCCGTTTGCGGCGTTGGCGGGGTTGATGAAGAAAGGCAGTTGAAAGCTACAAGCTGCAAGCTGCAAGAAAAAGCCGCCTGCTTTTACTTGCAGCTTGCAGCTTGCCGCTATAATGCTGCCTTTTTAAAGGCACCCCCGTGGGCAATAAACGCTACAGCTGCATCGGTCTGTACAACCCCAAATCCCCTGAAAACGTCGGCTCGGTGATGCGCGCCGCCGGCTGCTACGGCGTGGCTTCGGTGTTCTATACCGGCGTGCGTTACGAGCGCGCGCGGGACTTCATCACCGACACCAAGAAGGTTCACCACGACATTCC
This sequence comes from Pseudomonas sp. R4-35-07, assembly GCF_003852235.1. Classification (NCBI taxonomy): domain Bacteria; kingdom Pseudomonadati; phylum Pseudomonadota; class Gammaproteobacteria; order Pseudomonadales; family Pseudomonadaceae; genus Pseudomonas; species Pseudomonas sp. R4-35-07. The sequence goes on along the minus strand of NZ_CP027732.1, from coordinate 1,603,736 downwards.
GCTGATCGGCATCGATGACCTGAAGAAGATCCTGCCCCTGGGCTGTATCCCCGTCGCCGTGGAACTGGTGGAAGGCGCCCGCCCGCTGCCCGAATACACCCACCCAGACCGCGCGCTGTATATCTTCGGCCCGGAAGACGGCTCGCTGGATAAAGACATTCGCGACTGGTGCGAAGACGTCGTCTATATTCCGACCACCGGCTGCATGAACCTTGCCGCCACCGTCAACGTGGTGCTCTACGACCGCCTGGCCAAGGGCAACAACACCCGCTCGGGCCCCAAGTACTGAAATATCGGGAACATCCGGCCCTCGAGAACAGTCAGCTACTTACACTTGCCTTTGTAGGAGACAGACCATGAGCGACAGCAAAACCCTGCGACCTTTCATCGAACATCAGCAGCCTGAAGCCCCGCGTACACAGAACGTGCACGGCTGGGAGCGCATCGGCTCAGTGGCCGGTGGCGTGATGATGGTAGGCAAAGGCCTGCGCCGTGGCGGGCTCTTCGGGCTGATCCAGGTGGCGATTGGTGGCGTGGCGCTGGCTCGGGGTTTCACCGGGCACAGTTCGCTCAAGGACAAGCTGGAGCAAGGCCGCCAGGAAATGAACAGCGTACGCACGAAGATCGAGCGCGCTGGCGCGGAGCTGCAGAACTTGAAAACCAAGGCTGAAGTGGCGGCTGAAAAGGCCGTTAAAACCACTGGCTGATCCCGGCTATAGATCTGCTGGAGATTCAAATGTGGGAGGGGGCTTGCTCCCGATAGCAGAGTGTCAGTCACCGCATCCAATGACTGAACCACCGCTATCGGGGGCAAGCCCCCTCCCACATTTTGCTTTGTGCAGGGCTGTGGCTCAGCGTAATAACTTGCTGTCGAGTACCACCGACGACTCACCAATGATGCGCTCGGCCAACTGCACGAACTCCGGTGTCGTAATGCTACCGGCCCGCATCACCGCCTGTGCCAGATCATCCAGCGAGCGCTTGTTATGGGTTTTCACGCGGATCTCTCGGTCCAGCTCCTGCAACACCACCACGGCCCGTGACACCGTCGCGCCGCTGACATGCTCACCACGCAGGCGCGTCACGTCCTTGCCCTCCTTCGCCAAGCGCGCCTGTATCGCTTGATACCGCTCATCGGTGATGCCCCCGGCGCGGCGTACCAGTTCAATGGCGTAGTAGCCGGCCAGGCCTTCGCTGATCCAGTCACTGCTGTCGTGGTCATTGAAGCGGGCGATGGCCTGCACCACTTCGCGGATCAACGGGCTGCTGCCGTCTTCGCTGACCAGCGGGGTGCGGCTATTGAGGTAGATCGAATCATGCGCCGAAACTGCGCCACGGCGCATCGGATCGCTGGCGCCCACCACCAGCAATTTGGCCGGGTGGCGCGGGAACGCGGCTTCCACCTGCGGCCACACGAAAGTCAGCAGCGTCAGCACATCCATACGCCGCATGCCCTGGCCCTTGGGCGAGGTCACGGTGACCTCGGTTTCCCCCAGGCGCATGCGGCGGCTGCCCAGGTTACCGGCGAGCATCCAGCCGGTGGGGCGGTCGAACAGGCGGGATACGTTGTCGATGCGGAACCGGTTCTTGCCGATACGCGGCCAAGCGGTCTCGACGCTTTTCCAACCCGGCGGCAGTTCGAACATCAGCCGCGCGACCAACTCCACCCCGTCCTGCTGGTCCAGCCGTGCGGCGGGCACCAGGTCATCGCCACGAAACAGCGCCCAGCCTGGCGTCATCCGCGTTTCATAGCTGCCCGGCTTGCGCGCGTGGGTGAGGCGTACGCGGTAGGTCAGGCTGGCCTTGTCGGCGCCGGGTTGCCAATGACCGCGATGACCAGTGACTTTCCATTGCCCATCGGCCTTGAAGTCGCTGTAGTCACCGTCCTGGCCCAGGTCAAAATCCAGGCTGCGCACGGCGGAACCCTGGGACAGGCTCACGCGCACCTCGGCCTGATCGCTCTGGGGCAGGAGTTTGACGTGGTAATCCAGGTCGACTTTCTTCGCGCACCACGCCGGCATGCTCAGCGCCAGCAACAGCGCAGAGGTCGCCAGCTTGAATCCCACCCTCATACACATTCCTCGTTCAACCTGCGCGGAAGATCAGGTAATCCTCCCAGTCGTCCTCTGGCACGCTGCCTTCGCTGAGCATGCGCCCGGACTGGGAAATGCGTTCCTGGTGCACGGCGTCGCGGTCGCCGCAGACCAGGTGGTGCCACAGCGGCAAATCCTTGCGCTCGCTGACCAGGCGATAGCCGCAGGTGGGCGGCAGCCATTTGAACTGGTCGGCCTGGCCGGGTGTGAGCTGGATGCAGTCGGGCACCGACGCGCGACGGTTGGGATAGTCGGTGCACTGGCAGGTTTTCAGGTCCAGCAGTTTGCAGGCGATGCGGGTGTAATAGACGCTGTTGTCGTCTTCATCCTCAAGCTTTTGCAGGCAGCACAGGCCACAGCCGTCGCACAACGACTCCCATTCCTCCTGGTCGAGGTGTTCGAGGGTTTTGCGTATCCAGAAAGGTTCGACTTTGGCGGCCATGGCTCTGCATCAGTATCGGTAGGTGAAAAGGCCGCCAGTCTAGTGCCCAAGCCCCCTGGGGCCAAGCGCTGTCGACTGGCGGTGTAACAACACTTGTCAGTCTAGTAGCGGCGCAGTAGTTTTGAGCGCCGAATCGACGATCAGGAACTGCTTATGACCCGTGTTGCCGACTACCCGATCCACCCCCAGTTTATCGACCGCTGGTCGCCGCGCGCCTTTACCGGCGAGAGCATTCCCCAGGAAACCCTGCTGAGCTTCTTCGAGGCGGCGCGTTGGGCCCCTTCGGCGTACAACTCGCAGCCATGGCGTTTTCTCTATGCCCGTCGTGACACGCCGGATTGGCAGCGTTTCCTGGGCCTGCTCAATGAATTCAACCAGGGCTGGGCGCAGCATGCGTCGGCGCTGGTGATCATCGCCTCGAAAACCGACTTCATCGCTCCCGGTGCCAAGGAAGAAACCCCGGCCTTGTGGCACACCTTCGACACCGGTGCCGCCTGGGGTCACCTGGCCCTGCAAGCCAGCCTGAGCGGCTGGCACACCCACGGCATGGCCGGCTTCGATCAGGAGCTGACCCGCAAAGAGCTGAAGATTCCAGAAGGGTATGCACTGCATGCCGCCGTGGCCATCGGCAAGCTGGGGGATAAATCGAGCCTGCCGGAGTACCTGCAAGGGCGTGAGGCGCCGAGCCCGCGCAAGCCGCTGAGCGAGCTTGTTTCGGAGGGTGATTTCAGTCTCTGAAATGTGGGAGGGGGCTTGCCCCCGATGGCGGAGTGTCAGCCGGCTAATGTACTGACTGGCCCACCGCTATCGGGGGCAAGCCCCCTCCCACATTTTTTGTACTGCTGTGGTTCAGTAGCCGCGCTCGAAATCCACTTCCCCGCGCAGTGCCTGTTTGGCCTGGTACGCACGCACGTTCTGCACGAACAGCTCCACCATCATCGACGGCGAGGTCGGCGCCGAGCTGTGCCCGGTCAACAATAAGCCCCACGCCGTCCAGAACGGGTGGCGCTGCGGCAGCGGTTCCTGGCGACATACATCGATCACCGCTCCAGCCAGGTGCCCTTCTTTCAGGGCTTCGACCAGATCGGCATCGACCACCGCCACGCCGCGCCCGACGTTGATAAACAGCCCGGTCGGCTTGAATTGCTTGAACAGGGCCGCGTCGTAAAGATCATGGGTTTCGGGGGTGTTGGGCAGCAGGTTGATCACATAATCCACCTCGCCCACCAGCCGGCCCAATTGTTCGAGCCCGGCGACTTCAATAAATGGCGCCTGCTCGCGGGTCTGGCTGGCGATGCCATACAGCTTGACGCCGAACGGCAGCAGGAACTGCGCCACGCTCTGGCCGATATCGCCAGTACCGACGAGCAGCACCTTGCGCCCCGCCAGGCTCTGGCCCAAGCGGTTGTCCCACTTGCGCTCGACCTGGCTGACCAACCGCGCCAGCACCTCACGTTCGTGGCCGAGCATGTACGTCAGGACGAATTCGGCCATGACCTGGCCAAAGATACCCACCGCGCGGGTCAGGCGATAATCACGCGGCAAGCCTTCAGCCAGCAGCGGCGTGATGCCGGCCCAGGTCGATTGCAGCCATTGCGGGTGATGGCCCTGGCGCAACAGCGTTGCCAGCAGGTCCGGCTGGCCCAGCCACACCGGGCAATCGGCGGCCAGGCGCGAGAGTTCGGCCGAGTTGCCGCTGGTCAGCACCTCAAGGTCGGGCGCGGCTTCGCGGAGCAATTGGGCGTAGAGCGGGTGATCCTGTTCAGCAATCAGAACACGCATGGTTCAAACCTTTCAAAAACAGTGCAGACGGCCGCCCGCATCCTTACGGCCACCGCCAACTCAATACGATTGCGTTGAAGAATGTGCCCGGCACCGGGCACCCACCGATCACATCGGGTCGTTGCGTCGCAGCAGCTCTTCGGGCAAGTGTTCGATGTACTCGTCCTCGGCCGGCGGCATTTGCAGGTGGTAGCCCTGCTTGTCGAGGTTTTCAAGGACCACGACGATGTCTTCGCGCGACAGCTTGCGCTGCGGTGTCAGCACCATGTCGAACGCGTGATGCGGCTTGCCAAAGGCAACCATCAACGGCTCCGGTACCCGCTCCAGGGCGTCACTCTTGAGGACGTAGAGGTACATGCCGTCTTTTTTCAAGCTGCGATAAATGGAGCAGATACGTTTCAAGGCTGTTCTCCGGCAGTGGCCAGGCTGTCGAGCAGCGCCTGGCCCATCAACTCGCGGCGCCAGCCACGCAGCGAGTCTGGCAATTGGTAAGGCCCATCGGGGTAGCCACTTTTAACCAGGGCTTCGAGGGTTTTCTTGCGCAGCATCAGTTCCGGCGCCATGTCCAGGCGTTCGGCTTCGGCCTGGCCCTGGGCGCGCAGTTGCTTGATCAGCGCGGCGGCGTCGACCGGCAGCGGTTCAGGCACGGCAGGCGGCCATTGGTCCATGGGCACGCTGCCCGCACGCTTGATCAGGTCGAGCAGGAACTGGCCGTCCTGACGCACGGTGCGCGGGTGCATGTCTTCGATCTTGCCCAGGGCGGCGAGGTTATCCGGCTGGGATTTGGCCAGGGGCCATAATGAGTGTTCACGGATGATGCGGTTGCGCGGCAGGTCACGGGCACGGGCTTGCTGTTCGCGCCAGGCGCACAGTTCACGCAGCACGGCGAGCTGGGCACGCGACAACTTCCACGCCAGCTTGGCGTCGCGGTACACCTCGTAGGGGTCGACTTCGCGACGCAGGTTGGCCACCAGTTCGGCGCCGTCCTCCAGCACCCAGGCGTACTTGTCATCCGACAGGCGCGGGCGCAGCCGGATATACACCTCGGCCAGGTGCACGGCATCTTCGGCGGCGTAGCTCACTTGGGTGTCGGACAAGGGCCGCTGCAGCCAGTCCGAGCGCGTCTCGCCCTTGGGCAGGTCGATATCGAGCACCGCCTGCACCAGGCGCGAGTAGCCCATGGAAAAACCCAGGTTCAGGTAAGCCGCAGCCAATTGGGTGTCGAACAACGGCGCCGGCAGGCTGCCCGTCAGGCGCAACAGCACTTCCAGGTCTTCGCTGCAGGCGTGTACCACCTTGATCACGCCTGGGTCTTCCAGCAAGGCGGCCAAGGGTTGCCAGTTGTCGATGGTCAGCGGATCGATCAGGTAAGCGCGCACGCCATCACCGATCTGGATCAGCCCGGCAATGGGATAGAAGGTGTCGACCCGCATGAATTCGGTGTCGAGGGCGACGAATGGCAACTGCTGCCATTCGGCGCAATGCTGGCCGAGGCTATCGTTGTCGCAGATCCAGTGAATATCGATGGCCACACGGCTCTCCCTTGAAGAATGGCGCGCAGTATATATCGCGAAAGGGGCTTGCGAGCATCCGCAGTGCACAGGCAACCATGAAAACTCAGACAGGAGACGGCGAATAATCCGACAGGCGGGAGTTATCCCCTCTTACGCAGGACGTAGACACACCAGAGCTTGGAGCCCGGCAGGAACTCCCGGTGGTTCAAAACCTTGAAGCCCGCCTGGCGGAACTCCTCCTCAACCGGCGTACGCGCGTCCACGGATACAATCACGGTATCGCGACTGACCCGGTGAAATTCGCGCAGCAACACCAGGCGCACCTCGGTGCTGGGCACATGGCGAAACAACTCCAGGCAGAAGATGCAATCCACCGCATTCGCTGAGAGGCCGATGGAAAACGCCGAGCCGGGGAATGTCTTGACGCGTTTGAGCAGCGCCGCCGGATGGTGGGTGCGGGCATGGTCGAGCATTTGCTGGGAGTTGTCCGACGCCAGGATCACCCGATTGACGTGCTCGCCCAGCACCGGCCAGAACCGCCCGGAGCCGCAGGCCAGGTCCAGGATCAACCCCGGCTCCCCGGCGACCTTCAACGCATGGCGCACCAACCGCGCATCGCGCCATGCGGCCAGGCGCTGCAACAGCCCGGGCGGACGAGTATCACCGCAGACCCTGGCATGCTCACGGTCATGGCGCTCGGTGAATTCGGTCTCGATGGAGGATGGAGGCTGTGACGACATCGCGGGCTCATGTGGCTATAACGGAAGTAGAACGACCTTGGTCCGCAGCTTAACCACTGCAACGTGAAAAAAAGGTCGAAAGCCCGCCGGGTCTTCCATTGATGATCCGGGACGCCGTTGCCATTGGGCTAAACCGGCGGCGCAGCTTGTCCACCAGCCCTGCGCTGTCAATAATGACCACCCGACCTGCCCCAAGGATTCGACCGCATGAAAGCACCTCTAGCCCTGTGTGTACTGGCGAGCATGGCAACCACCGCCTTGGCCGATACCAGCGCGTCTCGCCTGGATGAGGTCATCGAGCGTGGCACGCTGACGGTGTGCACCACCGGCGACTATATGCCCTACACCTCGCTGCGTGCCGATGGCCACTATCAAGGCATTGATATCACCATGGCCGAATCCCTGGCCAAGAGCCTCAACGCGACGATCACCTGGGTGCCGACCACCTGGAAAACCCTGATGCCGGATTTTCTGGCGCAACGCTGCGACATTGCCGTGGGCGGTATTTCGGTGTCGTTGGAACGCCAGAAAAAAGCCTTCTTCAGCCAGCCGCTGGGCGTCGACGGCAAGATCCCGCTGGTGCGCTGCGCCGACGTGCAGCGCTACCAGAGCGTCGAACAGATCAACCAGCCTCAGGTGCGGGTGATCGAGCCGGCGGGTGGCACCAACGAAGTGTTTGCCCGCACCCACCTGGGCCAGGCGCAGATACGCCTGCACGATAACGTGACGATTTTTGACGAACTGCTGGCGGGCAAGGCCGACGTGATGATCACCGACGCCAGCGAAGCGCGGTACCAGCAAAAGCAAAAACCGGGGCTCTGTGCGGTCAACCCCGAGCGGCAGATGCAGTACAGCCAGAAAGCCTTCCTGCTGCCGCGCGATGACGTGGCCTGGAAAAGCTACGTCGACCAATGGTTGCACCTGAGCGTGGCGACCGGGGTGTATGACGGCATCGTCAGTCAGTGGCTGGCGGCGCCTTGATCAGCTTGCGCCACGATTCCCTCGCCGACCGTCTACGCTCTTGTCATTCCAACAAAATCGAGGGATGGATAAATGAACACACTGTTGCGATTCACCTGGCTGTTGCTGTTGTGCTGTAGCCAGGTGCACGCCGCCACGGCCCAGGATGCGGAGGCCCAGGCGGCCAAGGCGCTGCTGGAAAAAGCCCTGGCGTACTACCAGAGCAACGGTGACAAGGCATTGGCCGCTTTCAGCCGCCAAGGTGAGTTCATCGACCAGGACCGCTACGTATTCGTGGTCGATACCAAAGGCGTGCTGCTGGCCAGTGGCGGCCCCTCTTCGGCCCTGATCGGTCGCGACGTGTCCGAGGTACTTGGGCCTGATCTGCAGGCTTCGTTCAAGCAAGCTATCAGCGCGCCCGAAGGCCAGGGTATCCAGCAGGCCGATTACCGCTGGGAGAACTGGAATGACGGCAAGGTCGAGCACAAGCACGTGTTTTACCAGCGCGTGGGCGAGCGCATCCTGGCGGTCGGCTATTACCTGCCACGGGCTACGCCGGAACAGGCACGGGCGCTGCGCAACAAAGCGGTGAACGCGCTGGTGAAGGATGAAGCGGGGACGCTCAAGGCGATCAACTCATTACAGGGTGGTTTCCTGCAGGACGATCTCTACGTGTTCGTGGTGGACCTGGATACGCGGCGCTATGTGGCCCATGGCACCACCCTGCGCTTGATCAATACGGATTTTGCCAAGGTCAAGGACCCGGATGGGAAGCCTGTGGGTGAGCCGATTCTTCAGCTGATGACTGAGCAGGATCAGGGGGAGTACAAATATCGGTGGAAGAATCCGGTGACGGGGAAGGTTGAGAATAAGCATGCTTATTTGCGTAAGGCGGGGCGTTTTATGGTGGCGGTGGGGTATTACAGTCCCTGACTGGGGGGCACGTTTTTTCGTGGCGGCCTCTGGGCCGACCAGGTGGTGGGGTTTATTGAGTACATATCCGTTATTCAGGTAACGGCGGCTTAGGGTTCCGCCCTTACGGCCAGCCCTTTCAAGGTCTTTTGATTTTAGCGGCCTTGAGCACCCGATCCGTCGACACATGGGCATTCGCGGCTTTGCCTTCCAGCCATTCCTTGGGTTTAGGCACCTTCGGCCCCCGCTTGCTCTTGACGACCGCTTTGGGCTGGATATTTCGAGCAAGTGCAAGCAGATATTGAGCCAGCCCCGCTGCGGGGATAGGGATGGATAAATATTCTGGCAAGGCTATTTGCATTCCCTCGTAACCGCTGCGTACCTGCACCGTCAGGTGAAAAATCGATGCTTCCCAATCGTCGTGCAGAGTTTGGCGATGAGCTTGTTCGACGCTGCGTTTGAGCACGGCCAGAACGTTGTAAGCCAGCACGGCCGATGCAAATCCCAACAGGGCTGCCTTAGGGTTGCCCAAGGTTTCGATTTCACTGTCCAACACCGCTTCCAGGCGCTGGAACATCCCTTCGATGCTCCAACGACGGCGGTACAAATCGGCGATTTGCTCAGCACTGATAGAGTCGGGCAAGTTGCTCCAGAACAGCAGCGTGGTGTCGCCGGATTCGGTGGGGTTTTGCAGGCTCAGTTCGACTCGCCGCCACTGGCGTCCACCTTTTACTTCGATGATTTGCTCACGCACGCTGCCTGCCGCGACCGCAACAGGCAGCTGCCAGTCGCTTTCCTTAAGCAGGCGTGGATGTTTGCTCTGTTCGCGAATGATGAACGAGGCCCCGGTATCTTCGCAGGCCTCCATGACTGGGAGCGTGCAGTAGAGTCGATCAGCCATCCACAGTTGCCCCGCGTTGGCCTTTTCCAGCAACGGCAGCACGCTGACGCGTTCGCTGGCATAGGCATCTTCACAAGGCTGAAGATCAACGACCTGGTCCAGATCGGGGTCGTAAACCACAACGGAAAAACCAGGCCGGGCGGCGCCTCGTTCACGGCGCAAAGCGCCCAGACGCTTTTCGCTGGAAGGCAGGTGGTTACCGTCAACGACCCGTAGTTGCCAACCAGGCAAAATGGCTGTGTGCCCCAGTTCTTTTATCGTCGGTGCCAAACGCTCTGCGCTACCGGTGACCAAGGCGCGCAGTAGCGCAGGCTCTGTACGACTGACCTTGTCATACAGCGCCGCCAAGCTGACAGGAAGATCTTCCATCTGTCGCGCGGCGGCATGCAGCGAAGGTCGCAAACCCAATGAAACAAGGGACATCAGTTCAACGATGGTTGAAAACAAAAGCTCTCGTGGGTACTGCCGCTGACGGTGCTCTTCGAACACCTGGTCGACCCATTCAGCAGGAACAGCCTGCTCCAATATCACTCTGGTCATGACACTGGCCGGTGCTTTTTTCTCAAACCGCGCTAGAACCTCTGCCCACATCGCTTTCGTCACCCTGATCGGAGTTTTGCGGGATTTTATCAAAGACCTTGAAAGGGCTGGCCCTTACGGCGGGTCACTTTGGAAAAGCCCCAAAGTAACCAAAGGGCTCTTGCCCCACCACTCGGCACCTCGCTCACGCTCGGTGTGCCCGTAATCCGACAGTGATTTGGGGGGCCGCCGCCACGCGCCATCCATGGCGCGGGGCGGCTAAACCGGCGTCCTGCCGGTTTACCCCCCAAATCCCTATCGAATTCCGGCCAGCGTGGTTTAACGGGGCGCTTAAGATCAAAATCAAAATCAAAAGCAAAAGCGAGGCGGCCTTCGAGCCGACCTAATCATTGAAGCGTGCGCGGTGTCGCTTCTACTTCCTCAGACGCTGACGAAGTCAGCAATCTTTTGATCTGGCTCTTGCTCTTGCTTTGGATCTTGATCTCAGTCGCCCCGTTAACCACGCTGGCCGAACGCAGGCTTGAATCCGTGGGTAACCCGGCAGGACGCCGGGTTAGCCGCCCTGCGCCATGGATGGCGCATGGCGGCGGCCCACGGATTCAAGCCGGAGTGAGGGCACACCGAGCCCAAGCGAGGTGCCGAGTGGTGGGGCGAGGACCTTTTGGTTACTTTTGGGTCCTTCCAAAAGTGACCCGCTGTTGAACTGCCCCCCGAATGTTGGACATCTGACCCCACGGGAGGGTGTTCCATGACGAAATACAACCTAGCACTCAAGCAATCACTGATTGAAGAGTGCCTGTCTGCCAGTAGCGTTCATGAGGTGGCCCTCAAGCATGGCTTGAGTCCATCGCTGCTGCGGCGCTGGGTCAAGGGTTTTGAAAAGCACGGCGCCTCTGGCTTGATTGCCAAGTACAGCCATTACGATGCCCAGTTTAAATTGAAGGTTTTGCAGTGCATCGAACAAGACGGACTGTCGGACCAACAGGCCTGTATACGGTTTGATATCCGTGGTCCAAGTAGTATCAGGCAGTGGCGAAAGCTGTACGATGAAGGCGGTGTAAGAGCACTACAACCGCATCGTCTTAAAGAGCCCAGCATGCCCCGCAAACCTTCCAGGCAACCCAAAGCAAGTCCTGCTCTTCCTGCGGACGCAGAACTGACCCCTAAACAAATGCTCGCAGAACTGGCCTATCTGCGCGCGGAGAATGCCTATCTAAAAAAGCTCGATGCCTTAATCCAAGCGGATCCCCGTACTGCGCAGCTAAAAAAACGCAGGTCGTCCAAGGATTGAGGCATGAGCATCCACTTGCTCTGTTGCTACGTGCTGCGGGACTTGCACGCAGCACCTTCTATTACCAAAGCAAAACACTGCTAACCGACAAGCATGCCGACCTTAAAGATCGCATCCGCAGCGTCTATCACGGGCATAAGGGGCGTTACGGCTACCGCCGCATTACCGTGACCCTTGGAAACAGTGGTGAGTTGATCAATCACAAGAAGGTGCACCGGCTGATGCAGATGATGGGCCTCAAGTCGCTGGTCAAAGTGAAGAAATATCGTTCTTACCGAGGTGCTGAAGGGCTTGTTGCGCCCGATCTGCTAAAGCGAGAATTCAAGGCAGAAGCCCCTAACCAGAAATGGACAACCGACGTGACGGAGTTCAAGGTGAACGGGCAAAAGCTGTTTCTCTCGCCTCTCATGGATTTGTACAACGGCGAGATCCTGGCTTACCAGATCAACCGACGTCCCGAATTCAGTATGGTTTCGATGATGCTGGAAAAAGCCTTCGGGCGACTGAGTCGAGATGAAAAACCAATACTGCACTCTGACCAGGGTTGGCAGTACAGACAGCCTACCTACCGACACATGCTGGCCGAAAAGGGCATCGAGCAGAGCATGTCTCGCAAGGGTAATTGCTTGGACAATGCCGCCATGGAAAGCTTTTTCGGCACGCTCAAGAGCGAGTTTTTCTATCTGGAATCATTTGAGAGTGTGGAGCAGCTGGCATCAGGCATAGAGGATTACATCGCCTACTACAACCAAGACCGCATAAGCCTCAGACTGAATGGCTTGAGTCCGGTACAGTTTCGGACCCAGGCACTAAATCAATAGCGTCTCCCGTCCAACTTTTGGGGGGCAGTTCATGTAAGAGCGGAACCATAAGCCGCCGTTACCTAAATAACGGATATGTACTCAGTCACCCCCAACGACCTGGTCGGCCCAGAGGCCGCCACGCCCCCAACCCCTCAGCGCTTATCCCCAAGCCCCCGCAACACCCGATCCGGCATCACCACCGCCGCCGCCAACCCCAACAACGACACCCCCGCACTCACCATCAACAAATGCCGAAACGTCACCGCCAACTCCCCCCGCAACGCATCCCGCGCCGCCCCAGGCGCAGCGTTAAGCCCATCAAGCAGCACATTGCCAGAGCCCCCCTCGCCCACCAACGCACCACTGGCCAAATGAACAAAACTCCCATCCTGCAACAACGCCAACAGCAACGCCGACATACACGCCACCCCCACCGCCCCACCCAGGGAGCGGAACAGGTTAGTCGTACTGGTCGCCACGCCAATATCACGCTGCTCCACCGAATTCTGCGTCCCCACCAACGAAGTCGGAAACTGCATCCCCGCAGCAATCCCGCACAGCAGCATGAACAATGACGTCAGCCCGACTGCCTCAGGCGCACTGTAGGCCATGCCGAAAATCGCCAAGGGACTCAACACCGCGCCACTGAGGATCATCGGTTTATAGCGGCCCGTCACCGACGTCATGCGCCCGGCGAAATAGGCGCCCATCGGCAACCCCATCGCCAGGGGCAGCAGATGCAGGGCCGCGCTGTCGGCACCGGCGCCGGTCACGGTCTGGTAACGCAGCGGCATCAGCACGGTCAGGGAAATCGCCTGGAAGCTGGTGATGAAAATCGTGCACCAGCACAACACCGCGCTGCGGTTGACGAACAGGTGCATGGGCAACAACGGCTCCGGCGCGCGGCGTTCATGCCATACAAACACGCTCAACGCCAACAGCGCACAGGCCAGCAGCCCGAGCACTTGATCGTCACGCCAAGCATGGCCCTGGCCGATTTGCGTGATACCGAGCAACAAAGCGGTCAAGCCGATGATCATCAGCACGGTGCCGAGGTAATCGATGATCGGCTTGCGTTGCGGCACCGGCAACCCCACGAGGGTGCGATGGGCCACGTACCAGGCAACTGCGCCCAACGGCAGGTTGATCAGGAACACCCAGCGCCAGGACAGGTATTGGGTCATATAACCGCCCAACACCGGCCCGGCGACGCTGGCTACTGCATACATGCTGCTGAAGTAGCCCTGGTAACGCCCACGCTCGCGGGGCGGGATGATGTCGCCGATGATCGCCTGGCTCACCGAGACCATCCCGCCGGCACCGATGCCCTGGAGAACCCGCGCCAGCACCAGTTGCTCCATGCTTTGCGCCATGCCACAGAACAGCGAGGCGACGGTGAACAGGCCCATGCCGATCAACATCATCGGCCGCCGCCCATACAGGTCGCCGAGTTTGCCGTAGATCGGCACCGCCACCGTCATCGCCACCATGTAGCCGGAGATCACCCAGGCCAGCAGGTTGACGTCATGAAATTGCGCAGAAATGGCCGGCATCGACACGGCGACGATGGTCTGGTCCAGCGCGCCAAGAAAGATCGCCAGCATCAGCGCGGCGAGGATGCTGCGCACGGCGGGAACGGTTGGAGTGGGCGGATTGAGAGCAGTCACGGCAGAACCTTCGAGCAGGGCCCGCAGGCAACGGCAGCTTGCGGGAATGCCGAATACGATAGCAGGCTATTCGATAGCTTCATAAGGAAGCCCGACGTAATTTTCCGCGATGGTCTTGCGCCCCGCCTCGGAGTTAATGAAGTAATCCAGCTCGCTCTCGGCAATGCGCTGGCTGAAGCCGTCCGCCTCGGGAAATTGATGCAGCATCGAGGTCATCCACCAGGAAAACCGTTCGGCCTTCCACACCCGCCGCAGGCAGATGGCGGAGTACCGCTCGAGCAACTCCACGCGCCCTTCGCGATAGACCTTGAGCAAGATCCGAAACAAGGTGTTCACATCACTGGCCGCCAGGTTCAAGCCCTTGGCGCCGGTGGGCGGCACGATGTGCGCGGCATCGCCGAGCAGGAACAGGCGCCCGTACTGCATCGGCTCCACCACAAAGCTGCGCAGCGGCGCGATGCTTTTTTCAAGGGACGGCCCGGTGACCAGCCGTTCAGCCAGGTCGGCGGGCAGGCGGGTTTTCAGCTCATCCCAGAAGCGCTCGTCCGACCAGTCGGCCAAAGGCTCCTGCGCGGGCACTTGCAAGTAGTAACGGCTGCGGGTCGGCGAACGCATGCTGCACAGCGCAAAGCCACGGGGATGCTTGGCGTACACCAGCTCCGGGTGCACCGGCGGCGTATCAACAAGCATGCCCAGCCAGCCGAACGGGTAGACGCGCTCGAACACCTGCAGCGCTTCGGGCGGAATCGACTGACGGGCCACGCCGTGAAAGCCATCACAACCGGCGATGTAATCGCACTCCAGGCGAAAGGCCTGGCCCTGATGCTCGAAGGTCAGCCAGGGACGCTCACTGTTCAGGTCATGGGGTTGTACGTTCGAGGCTTCATACAAGGTCATGGCGCCGGCTGCTGCACGGGCGGCCATGAGGTCGCGGGTGACTTCGGTCTGGCCGTAGATCATCACCGACTGGCCGCCGGTCAGGGTCTTGAGGTCGATGTGCGTGAGTCGGCCATCGCGCGCCAAGGCGAAACCGTCATGCACCAGGCCCTCGGCGTCCATACGTCGGCTGACACCGGCCTCGCGCAGCAGGTCGACCATGCCTTGCTCCAACACCCCGGCGCGGATGCGGCCTTGCACGTAATCGGCGGCCTGGCGCTCTAGGATCAGGGTCTGGATGCCAGCATTGTGCAGCAACTGGCCGAGCAGCAGTCCGGAAGGACCGGCGCCAATAATAGCGACTTGGGTTTTCAGCGTTTTCATTATTCTTATGGCCTGCAGGCTTCACCCGAACCGAACGAGTGAAAGAGTTGTCAGTGGACGTGTGGCTGACATTTTTCACTTGAGCGAGCAGCACAAGAAGGTGAAAACTGTTTCAAAGCCTGCGCTTTTTGCCAATCGGGGCGATTACCGACCACTTCCTGAGTATCGGATTGAAACCATGACCAACACCGCGATTCCGGTCTTCAAGCTTTACGGGGAAAGCCAACAGTGGCCGACCCCCGATTTGTTGCACTGCGAAACCATTTCCCGGCGCAGTC
This sequence comes from Pseudomonas sp. R4-35-07, assembly GCF_003852235.1. Taxonomy (NCBI): domain Bacteria; kingdom Pseudomonadati; phylum Pseudomonadota; class Gammaproteobacteria; order Pseudomonadales; family Pseudomonadaceae; genus Pseudomonas; species Pseudomonas sp. R4-35-07. The sequence continues at coordinate 1,588,553 of NZ_CP027732.1, read as the reverse complement.
GGGAATACCAGTGGGAAATCCAACCCCACCGGCACGCGGATCTCTGCCAACTGCTGTACGTGCACAAAGGCCAGGCACACCTGGAAATCGAAGGCCAGCGCACCACCCTCAACGAAGCGAGCCTGCAGGTACTGCCGCCGCTGTGTGTGCACGGTTTTCGTTTTTCCGAAGATGTCGAAGGTTACGTGGTGACCCTGTCGGCGCCCCTGGTCAGCCACTTGCAGGCGCAACTGGGCAGCACGGTCGATGGCCTGCACGCCTTGGGCAACTACCCGGCGGGCAAGGACAGTGATTACCTCAACAACCTGTTCACCCGCTTGCAGGACGAGTACGCCGACGATCAACCGGCACGCGACATGATGATGCACGCCCTGGTCAGCGTGCTGCTGGTGTGGGTCAGCCGCCAGGCGATCCAGCGCCGCCACCCCAGGGTGCCACGCAGCCGTGAATATTTCCGACGCTTCACCCAGTTGGTCGAACAGCATTACCGCGAACACCCCAAGATTGAAGACCTGGCCCACAAGTTGGGCATCTCGGTCTCACACTTGAATGGGACGTGTCGGGAGTTGGGCGGGCAGCCAGCCTTGCAGATCATGCATGACCGCCAGTTGCTGGAGGCCAAGCGCCTGCTCACTTACACCAGCATGACGATCAATGAAATGTCGGAAGTGCTGGGGTTTTCCGACCCGACCAACTTCTCACGCTTGTTCCGCCGCAGGGTCGGATTCTCACCCAAAGCGTTTCGCGAGCAGCTGAAGGCCGATAGCCCGCAGCATTAAACATCGGCGGCGTGCAGCGTGTCCGGCATCAACGCAAGGCACTGAAACTGCCGCTGCGGGGCACACACATATCCTGATGGCAACTGATCGCAAAGGTGGGCTGCATGCGCGTCTGTTCCACGCGATACGCGGCCGTCCCGTACAGCGCGGTAGCCAATGCGCACAGGCTGAAAATCATCAGGTACTTTCTGGTTTTAATACTCATGACACACCTCTGAACAGATCTATACGGTGCTGTTTAAAGCATAGGTCAGTCCGGGCAAGTTGCCATGATTGCAGGCCATTCAGCCCGTTTATGTCGCCTCAGAGACCGACATCCCAAGCAGGCGCCTCGGGAAACCGCAACACCAGAAAATCCAGCAGGCTGCGCAACGCCGAGGGCATGTGCTTGCGCGAGGCGTACACCGCATAGATATTCATCTGCCGTGGCTCAGCCTCCGGCAGCAAGCGCACCAGTTCACCACTGCGGATCAGGTCGCCGGCCTGATAGCTGGGAAGCATCGCCACCCCAGCCCCAGCCAGCGTGACACGCAATAACGTACTGGCCTCGTTGGCGGTGATATTGCCGTGTACGGGCACCGACACATGCTCGCCGTTTTCCTCGAAATGCCACAGGTTCTTGCCGAAGTAGGAGTGGGTCAGGCAGTTGTGCCGGGCCAGGTCTTCGACTTTCTGCGGCGCCGGATGCACCTGCAGATAAGCCGGCGTGGCGCACACAACCGAGCGGCATACGGTCAGGCGCCGGGCGATCAGGTTCGGGTCCAGGTCGTTGCTGGTGCGGATCGCCAGGTCGATGCGCTCATCCACCAGGTTCACCGTGCGATCCAGCATCTGCAGGTCGACCGTCACCAACGGGTAGCGTTTGACGTACTCGGCAATGGCCGCGCCCAACTGCGCCTGGCCGAACGAGGTGCTGACACTCAAGCGCAGCAGGCCCCGCGGGGTCTCATCGGGCTCGCTGACGGCGGCCTGCATATCAGCGCACAGTTCCAGCAATTGCCGACAACGCGGCAGGGTTTCACTGCCGGCAGCCGTGAGACTGAGCTTGCGCGTGGTGCGGTGCAGCAGGCGCGCGCCGACCCAATCTTCCAGCTCGGCCAGATAGCGCGAGACCACTGGGCGCGACAGGTCCAGATGATCGGCGGCGGCAGATTGACTGCCCAGGTCCACCACGCTGACAAACACGCGCATTGCTTGAAGACGATCCATGATTTGCCCGATTTCAGAAACAAACTATGTCTCAGCATCGCATTTTTTGTGATGTTTTATGCAACTAAGCTCTGCGCATCCCTTACCGATGGCAGGAGCTGCCCGATGTTCTCGACCTTCAAACGCTTGACCCTGGCGACCGCCGCCCTGGCCTTCAGCGCCCACGCACTGGCGGCAGAGTTGAAACTCGAGGTATACAACCCCGGCGAAGCCGCGATTTTCCCGGTCAGCTCGGTGCTGGTCAGCGGTGCCAAGGACGCGATCCTAGTGGACGCACAATTCGGCAAGGGCCAGGCCGAGCAACTGGTGCAGAACATCCGCGCCAGCGGCAAACACCTGACCACCATCTACATCAGCCACGGCGACCCGGACTACTACTTCGGCCTCGACACGCTCACCGCCGCATTCCCCGAGGCGAAAGTGCTGGCGCCCCAACCGGTGGTCGACCATATCAACGCCACCGTCGCCGCCAAACTGGCGTTTTGGGGCCCGAAAATGGGCGCCAACAAACCGGCCAAGACCCTCGTGCCACAGGTGCTCGAAGGCCACAGCCTGACATTGGAAGGCCAGTCACTGGAAGTCATCGGCCTGGACGGCCCGCAGCCGGATCGCAGTTTTGTGTGGATTCCGTCGATCAAGGCCGTGGTCGGCGGCGTGGTGGTCGCGCAAAACATTCACCTGTGGATGGCTGACACCCAGACCCCGCAGTCCCACAAGGATTGGCTGGCCACTCTGCAACGTATTGAAGACTTGAAGCCGACCACCGTGATTCCGGGCCACTACCTGGGTACTCCATCGCCTGCCTCAGTCACCTTCACCGCCGACTACATCAAGGCCTTCGACATCGAAACCGCCAAGGCCAAGGATTCTGCCGCCCTGATCGCGGCGATGAAAAAGCGCTACCCGACCCTCGCCGACGAAGGCTCGCTGCAGTTGAGCGCCAAAGTCGCCAAGGGCGAAATGAAGTGGTAATTGGTTTTAAACCCTGACCTGACTGGAGAACGTCATGAGCAAGATCGCAATCATTGGTGCCACCGGCCGTGCCGGTAGCCAACTGCTGGAAGAAGCGCTGCGCCGTGGCCATACCGTCACTGCCGTCGCGCGCAATACCGACAAACTGGCCGTACGCCCTGGCATCACGGCCAAACGCGTCGATGCCCTGGACGCCGATGCCCTGCAACAGGCCGTAAGCGGCAGCGATGTGGTGATCAGTGCGGCGCACTTTGCCACCTTGCCTGCCAGCGCCGTGATCGGCCCGGTCAAAAAGGCCGGGGTCAAACGCCTGTTGGTGGTGGGTGGCGCCGGATCGCTGCTGCTGCCGGACGGCAGCCGGGTGATCGACAGCCCGGGCTTCCCGGCAGAATACAAAACTGAAGCCAGTGCGGGGGCTGAGTTCCTGGAAGCGCTGCGTCAGGAAAAGGAATTGGATTGGACCTTCCTGTCGCCGTCGGCCCTGTTCGATGGAACCGAGCGCACCGGTAAATTCCGCCTGGGCCAGGATGATCTGCTGGTCAGCAGTGACGGAACAAGCTCGATCAGTTTCGCCGACTACGCCATTGCCATGCTCGATGAAGTGGAAACCCCCAAGCACTCGCGCAAACGCTTCACCGTGGGCTACTGACACAACAGGGTCAAACTTGTGGGAGGGGGCTTGCTCCCGTAGCGCAGGTTCAGTTGGAGCCTCTTTAACTGATACACCGCTATCGGGAGCAAGCCCCCTCCCACATTGAATCCTCAGTGCTGTGGCCATTTGCGCAATTGGCTGGGGCATAAAGCATTTTTTCAATAGCCCCAACGACTTTCTCATTTGCCTGCCCTCGCCCACCCGTGGCCTGATTCGCCCTGGTTCATTCAAGGCAGGCCCATGGAAAACGTTCAGGCAAAACCCACCACCGCCGTGTGGCTGATGATCAGTGTGGTGCTGGTCGCCCTCAACCTGCGCCCGTCGATGGCGGCCGTGGGGCCTTTGTTGTCGTCGATTCGCGCTGAGGTGCCGCTGAATTTCAGCAGCGCGGCCTTGCTGACCATGCTGCCGGTGATGGGCATGGGCCTGGCGATGTTCTTTGGCATGGGCCTGGCCAGGCGCTTTGGCGAACACCGCAGTATCGTGGTGTCGTTGCTGGTGATCGGCGTGGCGACAGTGTCGCGGCTGTGGCTGGATTCGGCGCTGGAGCTGATTGTCAGCGCCATTGCTGCAGGCATCGGGATCGCGCTGATCCAGGCGTTGATGCCGGCGCTGATCAAGTCGCGCTTCAGCGCTGACGTTTCGTTGTTCATGGGCCTGTATGTCACCGCGATCATGGGCGGCGCGGCACTGGCCGCCTCGTTTGCGCCCTTTGTGCAAGTGCACACCGGCAGTTGGCGCATGGGTCTTGCGATATGGGCAGGGCTGGCGCTGCTGGGGCTGGTGTTCTGGTACGCCCAGCGCTCGGCGTTGCCGCCCTTGCCTCATGTCGACAGCGGCTCGCAGGCGTCGTTTTTCGGCAATCGCCGGGCCTGGTTGCTGGCGCTGTTTTTCGGCCTCGGCACGGCGTGCTACACCTGTGTGCTGGCGTGGCTGGCACCGTATTACGTCGAGCAGGGCTGGAGCGAACAGCAGGCCGGTTTGCTGCTGGGTCTGCTGACCGCCATGGAGGTCGTCTCCGGCCTGGCGACCCCCGCCATCGCCAATCGCCGCCGGGATAAACGCGGCGTGGTCGCGGTCTTGCTGGTGCTGATCATCATCGGTTTCTGCGGCCTGATCCTCAGCCCGCAGCACCTGAGCCTGGTGTGGCCGTGCCTGCTCGGCCTGGGAATCGGCGGCCTGTTTCCGATGAGTCTGATCCTGTCCCTCGACCACCTCGACAATCCGCGCCGTGCCGGTGGCCTGACCGCGTTCGTGCAGGGCGTCGGCTACCTGATCGCCGGCCTCTCGCCGCTGATCGCCGGGATGATCCGCGACCAATTGGGCAGCTTCGAATGGGCCTGGTGGTCATTGGCGGCCGTGGTGGTGGTGATGCTGCTGATGGTCACGCGCTTCAATCCCGCGCATTACGCGCGGCATATCCGCTGAGGTCGTGTTGTAAACACTTTTTGTCCCACCCAAAACATAGAAGAGTCCTACAGAGCTTTCTATTGGTACGAGCGTTCCGTTAACATTTTGCGCAGTCTTGTACTGAGTTCGGTACAAAGGGTTTTACGGACGGAACCGATGCTAAACAGTAACTTGCTCAGAAAGCTCGATATGCAGGACTTGATGGTGTTTATCGCTGTCTACGACCAGAGCAGCGTTACCGACGTGTCCGAAACGCTGTTCGTCAGCCAATCCACTGTGAGCTACAGCCTGAAGAAACTGCGCACCAGTTTCGAAGACGAGCTGTTTATCAACACCCGCGCGGGCATGCGTCCGACGTACAAGGCCACCACGATGTACGGCCATGTGCAGAAAATCCTCGAAAGCATCAACCTGTGCCACGCCGGGGGCCAGGCCTTCGACCCGACCCGCAAGGCCGTGACCTTCAATGTGTGCGCCCCGGAATACTTCGAACAGCTGATCCTGCCGCGCCTGCTGAAAAACTTCGACCGCGCCGACCTGCCGGTGATCGTCAACGTGCGCAAGCTGGAAGCCGAGATTCCCGCCGACGACTTGCGCGAAGGCCGCCTCGACCTGGTGATTTGCTTCGGCCCGAATTTTCATCGTGCCCATAAAGACTTCAAGACCCAAATGCTGCTCGAAGATGACCTGGTATGCGTCTTCGATAAACGCGCGGCGCCCCGGGAACCGGCATTCGGCCTGCAGGCCTTCGTCGAGCGGCGCCACGTGTTTCCCACGCCCTGGACGTCCGACACCAACATGATCGACGGCTGGCTGGCGCGCCAGGCCCACAAACGCCAGGTGATCGCGCGGGCCAACAGCTACAGCGCGGCGTTGAAGATGATCAGCGGCACCGACTTCATCGTGACCCTGCCCCGCCGCGTGCAAAAGCTGCTGGCATCGACTGCGGCGTACGGGTTTTGCGAAGCGCCGAATGGTCTGCCGGGCTTCACCCTGGATATGCAGTGGAATGAAACCAGCGAACAGGACAACGCCAATACCTGGTTTCGCGAGCAAGTGGTGAAGGTGTGTGAGGAGCAGTTGCAAGCGGCAAGTTAAAAGCGGCAAGAGGTGCCGGAGTGGCTGTCAGCTTGGCGCTTGCAGCTTGTCACTCCCTGCGGCTTCTTTGCGAAACGGTGAATCAGACTTGGACGCCGAGCCCTCGATCACTCATGAACGCCTCCAGCCGCGAGCGCATCCAGCGTTCTGCCGGGTCGGTGTCGACGTGGCTGAGCCAGACCATCGACAAGTCCAGGGTCGGCGTTTCAAATGGAAACGCCTCGCAGAACAGGTTCCCGCCGGCGGCCATGGCCTGGGCCGTGTAGTCCGGCAGGCTGGCGATCATATCGGTGCCGGCGAGCAGCGCCGGTAGCGAGCTGTATTGCGGCACCGACAGCACCACGTGCCGCTTGCGGCCGATCTCCGCCAGCCATTCATCGGCAAACCCGGCCACATTGGCGGTGTGGGACACCAGCACATGGGGCCGTGCGCAATATTCGTCGAGGGTCAGCGGTGTGTCGGATGCATCGGCGCGCAACAGGCAAGGCCGGATATGCCGCAACAGTTTACGCTTGGCATTCGCCGGCAGGCCGCGGGTCTGGGTGATGCCGACGGTGATATCGCCGGAGGCCAGCAGGTCGGGAATGCGCCAGTAATCCACATGCTGTACCACGAACACCACCTGCGGCGCCTCCTGGCGCAGAGCCCGCAGCAACGGCGGCAGCAGGCCGAATTCAACGTCATCGGACAGGCCGATACGAAAGGTCATGGTGCTGATGGACGGGTCGAAATCATGGGTCAGGCTCAGGGCCGACGACAGCGAATCCAAGGCCGGCGACAAGTGCTGGATGATTTCTTCGGCGCGCGCGGTGGGCTCCATGCGGTGGCCAACGCGAATGAACAACGGGTCATTGAACAAAGTGCGCAGACGATTGAGGGCCGAGCTGATGGTCGGCTGGCCGAGAAACAGCTTCTCCGCCACCCGGGTCACGTTGCGCTCAAGCATCAGCGCTTCGAAGACCACCATCAGGTTGATATCGGCCTTGCGTAATTCATTGCGATTCATCGGCGCCTGCCCCTTCCCCAAGACAAGCCGCAGTTTAGAAAGGCAACGGGGCGACGTCTATGTCGTTCGACGCATCGGGTTTCCAGAGTTGGGTCGCGTCGTTCCTGACATCAAGGTTTCAAAGGAAATTCCTGATCCCGCTCTGAAAGCTCAGTCCCATCGTCGGGATGCTTCCAGGTTTGCGGTTTTTCTTCCTCAGGTCGTTGCCGAGGCTGTTCACGCTCCGACTCATTGTGCTGTTTGTGTTCGTCACCCATAGCCACCTCCCATTCATAAGCATTGAACCCAGCTTCAAGCGTAGAACAGGACCGACAATTCCGACGGCTCTTTCGATTGATAGCCAAGACGCATCAATCTATCCAAATTTGTCACTTATCATTTCTAAATGTGTCAGCCACTATCCCAAGTCTTAAGCGAAACAAGCACTTTAAAAAGAACGCTGGAGACACAAAACCATGACTAGCCCTTCCCGGCCTGCGGCTGCTTCCTCGAAAGTAGGCGCCGTACTGCGCGTTACTTCGGGCAACTTTCTCGAACAGTTCGATTTCTTTCTGTTCGGTTTCTACGCCACCTACATCGCCGCTGCCTTCTTCCCCGCCGCCAATGAATTTGCATCATTAATGATGACCTTCGCCGTGTTCGGTGCAGGCTTCCTGATGCGGCCGTTGGGCGCGATCATCCTGGGTGCCTATATCGATGACGTGGGTCGGCGCAAAGGCTTGATCGTGACCCTGTCGATCATGGCCAGCGGCACGCTGTTGATCGTGCTGGTGCCCGGTTATCAGACCATTGGCCTGTGGGCACCGTTGCTGGTGCTGCTGGGTCGTTTGCTGCAGGGCTTCTCGGCCGGCGCGGAATTGGGCGGTGTGTCGGTGTACCTGTCCGAGATGGCCACCCCGGGCCGCAAGGGCTTCTATACCAGCTGGCAGTCGGGCAGCCAGCAGATCTCGATTGTGGTCGCGGCCGCACTGGGCTATGGCTTGAACGTATGGATGGAGCCGGCCGTGGTCGCCGACTGGGGCTGGCGCATTCCGTTCGCCGTCGGTTGTGTGATCATTCCGTTTATCTTCGTGCTGCGGCGCAACCTGCAGGAGACCGAAGAGTTCGCCAACCGCAAGCACCGCCCGACCATGCGTGAAGTGATGGCCACCCTGGTGAAAAACTGGACCGTGGTGATTGGCGGCATGCTGATGGTGGCCATGACCACCACCGCGTTCTACCTGATCACCGTGTATGCACCGACCTTCGGCAAGACCGTGCTGCAGCTGAGCACCTCCGACGCGCTGCTGGTGACGTTGCTGGTAGCGGTGTCGAACTTTGTCTGGCTGCCGATCGGCGGCACCCTGAGCGATCGCTTCGGTCGCAAGCCGGTGCTGGTCGCCATGACGGTGCTGACCGTTCTTACGGCTTATCCGGCGTTGTCCTACGTAGTCAACGCGCCAAGCTTTGCGCACATGTTGGAGACCCTGCTGTGGTTCTCCTTCCTCTACGGCATGTACAACGGCGCAATGATCCCGGCGCTGACTGAAATCATGCCGGTAGAAGTGCGCGTCGCAGGCTTCTCCCTGGCCTACAGCCTGGCAACTGCCGTGTTCGGTGGCTTCACGCCCGCGATCTCCACCTGGTTCATTCACATCACCGGAGATAAAGCGTCGCCGGCTTACTGGATGATATTCGCTGCGCTGTGTGCCCTGTGTTCTACCCTGGCGCTGTATCGCCGCGCCAATGCCCGTGGCCAGGTCATGCAGGGGGCCGCACAATGAAGCCGCTGTTCAAAACCCTCACGGCCGTAGTCCTCGGCGCCCTGGCGCTGTCAGCCCAGGCTGAGGAACTCAAGGTGATGACCTCCGGTGGTTTCACTGCCGCGTATAAATTGCTCGGCCCGCAATATGCCAAGCACAGCGGTGACACCCTCGACACCATCCTCGGCCCGTCCATGGGCAAGGCGCCAGAAGCGATTCCCAACCGCCTGGCCCGTGGCGAACACGCCGATGTGGTGATCATGGTCGGCTACGCCCTGGATGAGCTGATCAAACAAGGCAAGGTCGACCCCGCCTCCCGCGTGGAACTGGCGGATTCGCGGATTGGCTTAGTGGTGAAGGAAGGCGCGGTCAAACCATCGATTGGCACCGATGCCGAACTCAAGGCAGTGCTGAGCAAGGCCAAGTCAGTGGCGTATTCGGACAGCGCCAGCGGTGTGTATGTCGAGAAGGAGCTGTTCCAAAAGCTCGGCATGCCCGCCAAGGGCACTATGATCGAACGCGTGCCGGTGGGCGAACAGGTCGCCAAGGGTGACTACGAAGTCGGCTTGCAGCAGGTGGCGGAACTATTGCCGGTCAAGGGCGTGACGTTTGTAGGTAAAATCCCGGAGGACGTGCAGTCCGTTACGCGTTTTGCAGCGGGCATTCCGGTAAACGCCGAACATCCGCAAGAGGCCAAGGCGCTGCTGCAGTTCATGGCGTCGCCCGAAGCCCAACCGGTGGTGCAGTCCACCGGACTGGACTCGGTGTCACGCTGACCGAAACGGCATCTCCCGCACCAACCGCTCCAACTCCAGCGCCGCCGGCGGCAATGTCCGCCCGCGGCGCTTGATCAAGCCCACATTGCGCATCACCTGCGGTTCCACCAGCGGCACACTCACCAGGATCGGGTGTTCGCACGCCGGCATCGCAATCGACGGCACCATCGCCACGCCCAACCCCGCCTCCACCAACCCGATCATGGTAGTCACATGGTGGGTCTCGCAGATACTCGGCTTTTTCACACGCACGCCGCGCAGGGCCTGGTCCAGCAGGAAGCGGTTGCCCGAGGTTTTGTCCACCGTGATGTAGTCATGCTCATAGGCTTCGGTCCACGTCACGCTCTCACGCGCGGCCAACGGATGGTCACGACGACAGGCCAGCACATAGCGCTCCTGCAGCAACAACTCGAACTCCACTTCATCGGCCAGGCTGCCGCTGAAACTCACGCCAAAATCCGCCTCGCCACTCTCCACCGCATTGCATACCTCACCGGCACTGGCATCCAGCACCCGCAGGCGAATTTTCGGATACAGCTTGTGGAATTCGGAGATGACGTGCGGCATGAAGTAATACGCGGTGGACGGCACACAGGCGATGGTGACGTTGCCCATGCGCGTGGACGCGACGTTACTGATGCCCATCAAGGCGATGTCGAGGTCGTCGAGCATGCGTTCGACCTGGGGCAGGAACGCCCGCCCGACCATGGTCAGGCTGACCCGCCGCGTGGTGCGTTCGAACAGTTTTACATCCAGGGCTGACTCAAGCTTTTCTATGCGCCGGCTGAGCGCGGGTTGCGAGATTCGGATGGCCTCGGCAGCACCGCGAAAACTGCCCTTGTCTACCACGGCGCGGAAGGCTTGGAGGTCGTTGAGGTCGAAGTTGATGATCACGGGAGGCAGGCCAAAGTGGTCGGGTGGCGGGCATTATCGTATGGGAGCCGGTGGGATGCCATGCGTGCCGGGCGGGTTGGCTGAGATAACTCTGTTACATATATGAAGTCATACATATCAGCAGGTTATCGGCGTCCCAAGACCACGCAATCGCCAAAACGGGTCAATACTTTCGGCCTGACCTACACAACGGGAGAGGCAACACCGCATGGAAACCTATCACTTCTGGATGGACGACGAGACGCCGGATATCGGCATCGATCAGCTGCTTCTTGCATCGCGTCAATGGTCGAGTAGGATTGAATCCTACTCACCTCTGGCGGACATCCAAATGCGCTCAACCCAGCAAATGAGCATTACGTTGCCAATTGAAATGGCTGCCCTGGTCAAAGCCAAGGTGGCTGCCGGCGAATATGCCAGCGAAAGTGAAGTGATTCGCGATGGACTGCGCGTGCTGCTGGCACGTGACCGTGCCATGGACGACTGGCTGAGGGATGAAGTCATTCCTGCAGCGACCGCCCTCGAGGCTGAGCCTGAGCTCGGGCTATCCGCTGAACAGGTCCGCGAACACATGGCAGTCAAACGTCAGCGCAAAGGCACAGGGAAAGCGTGAGCTACTCGGTAGTCTTTTCGCCTGAAGCCCTGGCGCAACTCGATGCCCTCGAAGACTACATCAGCGATGTCGGCTCCCGGACTGTGGCTGGGCGTTTTGTCGACAATCTCGTCAGCTACTGTGAAAACCTTGCCCTGTTTCCCTTGCGTGGCTTGCGCCGTGACGACCTGCTGACAGGCTTGCGCATCACCCATTATCGTCGCACCACCCTCATTGCTTTCAGGGTGAGGGCTGGCTGCGAAACGGTATCGATAGTGGGGATATTTTACGGCGGGCAAGACTACACGGCGCTGTTGCAGGGAGATGAGAGTTAACGTCCAACACTGGATAAAACAGCCTGCTGAAAACGGGTCAGCAGGCTTTTAGTATTTCTTCTTGCGGATTGAATAAGTGCACGCCTCGTCACATCGATGGCACTGATGATTACTATCGAAACGAGCGCCTGCCCGATTGCCCACACTGCTTTCTATAATCCCTTCCAAATTCCCTCCCCCGCCTGGCTTCAGGCGACATTCCTCTTGGAACCCAATTCATGCCAAGCGCGAGCCAGGCCCCTAGCGGGCTTCCCGAACATAACCAACAAAGTGTCAAACAGCAGTGGCTGGCGATTCTCTCGGTCGCCGTGGGCGCTTTCGCCCTGGTCACCAGCGAATTTCTCCCGGTGGGCGTGCTCAATGATGTCGCCAGCGACCTGGGTATCAGCGCCGGTCACGCCGGGCTGATGGTGACCCTGCCCGGCATCATGGCCGCGCTTGCCGCGCCGTTTCTGTCGGTCAGCATCGGCACCATGGACCGTCGCTATCTGCTGATCGGCCTGACGCTGGTGATGATCATCGCCAACTCGGTGGTGGCTTTCGCCAGTGATTTCAACCTGTTGCTGTTCGGGCGTGTACTGCTCGGCATCAGCATTGGTGGCTTCTGGGCCACGGCCATTGCGCTCAGCGGGAGGCTGGCGCCCAAGGGTGTGGGCGTGGCGAAAGCCACCTCGATCATCATGATGGGCGTGACCCTGGCCACCGTACTGGGCGTGCCTGTCGGCACCTGGCTCAGCGGCCTGATGGGCTGGCGCATGACCTTCCTGGTCACCGCACTGGTGGGCATTCCGGTGTTGCTGGCGCAGGTTTTCCTGCTGCCCCGACTCACCCCGGAAAAAGCCATTCAGATCCGCGACCTGCCGGCCTTGTTCATCAACCCCCAAGCTCGGGTCGGGTTGATCGCCGTACTGCTGATCGGCCTGGCACACTTTGCCGCGTACACCTATGTCGCGCCGTTTTTCAAACACAGTTCAGGCTTTGACGGCCCGACGATTGGCTCACTGTTGCTGCTGTATGGCGTGGCTGGCGTGATGGGTAATGTCTTCGCTGGCTTCGCCGCCAACCGCAGCGTCCGCAACACCCTGCTGTTGGTCGCGCTGATGATCGGTACCAGCACCGCGCTCTTCCCCTACTTCGCCACCGGCATGACCGGCGCCGCGATGCTGATAGCCCTTTGGGGCTTCGCCTTCGGTGCTTTCCCTGCCTGCGCCAGCATCTGGATGTTTGTCGTGGCACCCAAGGACGTGGAGCGCGGCATGCCACTGTTTGTCGCGCTGTTTCAGGTGATCATTGCCCTGGGCTCGTTCTTTGGTGGGCGAATTGTCGATCAGATGGGTAGCTCGGTGTTGTTGAGCCTGGCGACGGTGTTGGTAGGATGTGGTTTTGCGACGGTATTGGTGCTGGGACGCAAGGTGAGTAATAGCCTGGTGGCGCAGCCGGCCTGACCGGGTTGAGACCGCGAAAAAGCCTGCTGAGCGTGAGTTCAGCAGGCTTTTTCATTTTGAGCGTGGATGATTATTGAACATGCTTATTGAAAAGCCTGGTAATGAGAATTCCCAGCGCAAGACGGGCGTGCGTAATTCCTTGGACTAGCCTGAGAAGGTCGCTGGTGTGGCGACATACTTTCAGGGAGCTTATATGCCAACAAGATATCGAGATGCCGTCACAGGGGAATATGTAACTGCGGACGAGGCGAAGAAGAGGCCACGGGAAACGGTGCGGGAAACCGATAAAAAGTCGTCAGCAGAATCAAAGGGTAAAAAGCCGAAGCTTCAGGCGCCGCACTTTGTAGACGAACGGAGGCGATTGCCTTCCACGCCCGATCTGGTGACTGAGGATTAGCTGCCGGCTACACGGGCGCGGAAACGCATTATGGAGCGTCTTTCGAAGCGGGCGGCTGGCCCGAATCCCTGGTTAAAACATGTGAACTGAATGCCAGAAAATCGCCTAGGTGTTTAGTAATGATGGCAACCGTGATCGGCAATTGAAGCGTCTGATACTCATGCACTGCGATGTTGCGGAAACCGACCATATTTTTCAGGTTGGTCAACAAAGAAGGATTCACCCATCCGCCCTGTGCCAGCAATTCGAACACATCACGAGCGCCCTGGGGAACGCCCAGGCGCTCACGACGGATCAGATGCTGCCCCATGTCCAGCGCGGCCTCGCAGGCGCGCTGAATATTGAGAATGGCCGCATCCTGACGGGTAAAATCGGTGGCGAAACTGGCAGGATCTTTTTCGTATTCCTCGCGAGCTCGAGCAACACAACGCTCGATGCTGGCAGCCTTGTTAATGAGTACATCATCGACCATATACCGTCCCGTCCTTATGAATGTCGACTAGCAGCTCAGCCCTGGCAGAATCCAACGCGGTTTTCTCGCTGAGAATATAGCTTTCAAAAATACCAGCCTGACTGTCCCTACTCCAGAGTCGACGCCCAGTCATTATGACTTGGTATTGCATGACCGTCGAAGCCGCACGCAAGTCCAGCAAATCAACAGGGACTCTGACGATATCCGCCAACTCTCCGGATAGACGCCACAAGTGCAGTGGGTCAATGCTCCCCTCAATCAGCGCAGCCAAGTCAAGATCGCTGTCAGCATTGGCCTCGCCCGTCACCTGGCTACCAAAGACGTACACCGCCAACAGGCCTGGAAGATTAGCCTGTAAATGTGTGAGCACTTTTTCAAAATTCATGATCGACCCACATTGTCATCAGGTGATGATGACCGTAGCAGAATTCATCTGAGCATTTCTGCCGCAAAAACAAAAACCCCCAACAACATCAAAGTTATTGGGGGTTTTCGTTTATAAATAATGGCGGAGAGATAGGGATTCGAACCCTAGGTACCGGTGAAGGTACAACGGATTTCGAATCCGTCCCATTCGGCCACTCTGGCATCTCTCCAACGGCGCGCATCATAACAGCCTGTTTCGTGGAAGCAAAGCTCTGTTGAGATTTTTTTCCGTGCTATCAGATGCTTGCGTCGATTACAGCGGTACGCCGAGACGATTGGCGACTTCTTCGTAGGCTTCGATGACGTCACCGAGGCCCTGACGGAAGCGGTCTTTGTCCATCTTCTTCTTGGTGTCCTTGTCCCACAGGCGGCAGCCGTCAGGGCTGAATTCGTCGCCCAGGACGATGGAGCCGTCGTGGAACACGCCGAATTCGAGTTTGAAGTCCACCAGCAAGAGGCCGGCGTCGTCGAACAGTTTGCTCAGCACGTCGTTGACCTTGAGGGACAACTCTTTCATGCGCGCCAATTGTTCAGCAGTGCCCCAGCCGAAGGCCACGACGTGGGATTCGTTGATGAACGGGTCGCCCTTGGCGTCGTCCTTCAGGAACAGTTCGAAGGTGTAGGGATTGAGCTTGAGGCCCTCTTCCACGCCCAGGCGCTTGACCAGGCTGCCGGCAGCGTAATTACGCACGACGCATTCGACGGGAATCATGTCGAGCTTCTTGACCAGGCACTCATTGTCGCCCAGCAGTTTGTCGAATTGGGTCGGAATACCGGCCTCTTCGAGTTTCTGCATGATGAAAGCGTTGAACTTGTTGTTCACCATACCCTTGCGATCAAGCTGCTCGATGCGCTTACCGTCGAACGCCGAGGTGTCGTTGCGAAACAGCAGGATCAGGCGGTTGGCGTCGTCGGTCTTGTATACCGACTTGGCTTTGCCGCGGTAGAGTTCTTCACGTTTTTCCATGATGGGCTCCGCTTTGAGTGAGGTGGGCTAGGCGATATGTCGCCAGTCGAGCCCTGAATCTTGATCGGCCAGTTGCAGCCAGTCCGGGTCGCACCCGAGGGTGTCGACAAAACATTGCCGGGCAAGCGTCGGCAGGTTGTTCTTGCTGCTCAGGTGGGCCAGGACCAGGTGTTGCAGGTCTTGCCAGCCCAACTCATACACCAGGTACGCCGCCTGATGGTTGTTCAAATGTCCCAGTTCGCCGCCCACCCGCTGCTTGAGAAAGTAGGGGTAATGACCGCGAGCCAGCAGGTCTCGGCAGTGATTGGACTCGATCATCAAGGCATCGAGGTCGCGGTAACCGTCCAGCACCTTGGCGCAGTAGGAACCCAGGTCGGTGAGCACACCGAAGCGCCGCTCGCCGTCACTGAATACATATTGCGTGGGTTCCTGGGCATCGTGAGCGACCGCGACAACACTGATGCTCAGGGCACCGATCTGCAGTTGCTCGCCTCCCGCCAGGAAACCTGCGGGTTCAACGGGTTTGCGCATCCCACGCAACGTGCCGCGACTCAGATACACCGGAAGATTGTAGCGCCGAGACAGCAAACCCACGCCATGCACGTGATCGGCATGTTCGTGGGTCACCAGAATCGCGCTCAGCTGCGCGGGGTGAACCCCCAGGCGCAGCAGGCGCCGCTCGGTTTCTCTTAACGAGAAACCACAATCCACCAGTACGTACGTGTCGTCGTGGGCGACCAGCGTGCCGTTCCCTTGGCTACCGCTACCGAGAACAGCAAAACGCATCGGATCAGCCCAGGTTGTCCTGAATCACGCCCAACACCTTGCGCGCTGTTTCAGCTGGCGCGACGGTGTTGATGTTCTTCTCGACCGTGACTTGCACGCTCTCGCCAACCTTGCTCAAACGAACCTGGTAACGCTCGGCGCGGGTCTCGACTTCTTCCTTGGTCGGCTGGCTGCCGAACAATTTGCCGAAGAAACCTGGCTCGTCGTCTTTTTTCTCGGCCTTTTCAGCAACGTTGATGTAGTACAGGCCCAGGCTGCGGTTGATGTCTTCAACGCGCCAAGGACCCTGCTCCAGCGCGCGACCGACGCTGGCCCAGGCACGATCCAGGTCTTCACCCAGGTTCAGCACCACGTTGCCGCTGCCATCTTCGGTAAGGCTGACGCGGCTCGGTGTGTCGTAATCGCGTGCGGCGAGCAGGGAAACCGAGCCGCCCTTCTCGGAGATACGGCTCATGCTGGCCAGCATCTCGTCGACCAGCGCGGCGTCGACACCGGTATTGACCGAGCGGTTGGTGAAATCGACGTTGGCGGTGCTGCCGGCAGGACGCTCGGCGCTGACCACATAGACTTCACTGGTATTGCGCTGCACGCCTGGCTCGATGCGCACTCGCACACGGGCTTCATTATCGGCGGCTACACCACTGGCCTGCAGACGCTGGGCCATGTTGGCGGACAGTTCGCTGCCGCGCTGCCAGGCCGTGGTGAACTCACCGGTCTGCGGACGCTGTTGGTCGAGACGGAAACCGTTGTCCTGGAAGAACTGCACGGCCACCGGCCAGACTTCGGCGGGTGGGCGCTGAGCCACGATCCAGCGGTTGTCGCCACTCTTCTGCAGGCTGTAGTCGCTGGCATCGGCCACCGCCGTGATCGGTTGCGGGCGTGGCACCACGTATTCGCCCTTGACGGTGTCATCGGCGACATTGCGCGGAATAGGCAGCAGCGGGTCGAGGCGCTTGGCGACGCTCACGTCAGGCGGCAGTTGCATCGGTTTGGTTGCTTGCGCTTCCAGGTAATCGCTACCGCGGTCACGGAAGTAGCCTTCCGGGCCCCATACCCAACCGCAGCCACTGGTGCTGGAGATAATCAAGGCAAGTGCGGAAAGTCCGGCCAATCGCTTCATGCGTAGTGCTTCCTCAATTAAACCAGGACGCCGGACTGGCGCAGGGCCTGTCGCAGCGGTTCGTGACAGGCTTCGCTGAGCCGGGTGAGCGGCAGACGGATACCGTCCGGCATCAGGCCCATCTCAAACAGCGCCCACTTCACGGGAATAGGGTTGGATTCGATAAACAGTGTCTTGTTGAGCGGCATCAGCTTCTCGTGGATCGCACGTGCGGTCGTGGCGTCACCGGCAATGGCGGCGGCGCACATTTCGCTCATGGCGCGCGGGGCGACGTTGGCGGTCACGGAAATGTTGCCCTTGCCGCCCAGCAGCATCAGCTCGACCGCGGTGGCGTCGTCACCGGAATACACCAGGAAATCGCTGCTCACGCCGGCAAGGATGTCCTTGGCGCGCTGCAGGTCGCCGGTGGCTTCCTTGATACCGATGATGTTCGGCACGGTGGACAGGCGGATCACCGTCTCGGCTTTCATATCGCACGCAGTGCGGCCGGGTACGTTGTAGAGGATCTGCGGGATGTCGACAGCTTCGGCAATGGTGCGAAAGTGCTGGTACAGGCCTTCCTGAGTCGGCTTGTTGTAATACGGAGTCACCAGCAGGCACGCATCGGCGCCGGCCTTCTTGGCGTTTTTGGTCAGCTCGATCGCTTCACGCGTCGAGTTGGCGCCGGTACCGGCGATCACGGCGATGCGGCCCGCAACGCGCTTGACCACGAACTCGATCACCTGGATGTGCTCTTCCACATCGAGGGTGGCCGATTCACCTGTGGTGCCGACCGCTACGATGGCGTTGGTGCCTTCTTGCAGGTGGAAGTCCACCAGTTTGCCCAGGCTGTCCCAGTCGAGATGACCTTGTGCATCCATGGGTGTGACCAGTGCCACCATACTGCCCGCAATCATGCAACCGCTCCTGCCGGAAAAAGAGAGCCGTAATGGTACTGGCGCCAAGATGCTTGTACAAGCGAAGTACCGTGCGAGGATGCGTTCTGGCGTAACTAAACGACGGGCAATGCCATCATTGGACCAAAGCACCGCGTGAAGCACGCCGTTCATGTAATGAAAACGCCACCTCCTAGCCCTTGGCGATGGTTTTCGCTACCCTTCATCCTTTGATCGATACAGCTCTGACGGTATCGACCGCTCATCGCTTTAGGAAGGCTGCATGTCCACCCCCACAGTTCGCGAACAATTCCTTGTTATCAGTGCCCTCGGCGCCAACCCCATGGAGCTGACCAACGTCCTGTGCCGCGCCAGCCATGAAAACCGCTGCGCCGTTGTGACCTCGCGCCTGACCCGCCATGGCGAGTGCAGTGCGCTGGTGCTGCAGATTTCCGGCAGTTGGGACGCCTTGGCGCGCCTGGAGACCGGCCTGCCTGGCCTGGCCAAGAAGCACGACTTCACCGTTAACGTGGTGCGCAGCGCAGCCCTGGAAAATCGCCCGCAGGCCCTGCCTTATGTGGCGTATGTCAGCTCGGCCTACCGCTCGGACATTGTCAACGAGCTGTGCCAGTTCTTTATCGACCACAACGTCGAGTTGGAGAACCTGACCTGCGACACCTACCAGGCGCCACAAACCGGCGGCACCATGCTCAACGCCACCTTCACCGTGACCTTGCCGGCCGGCGTGCAGATCAGCTGGTTGCGCGACCAGTTCCTGGACTTCGCCGACGCCTTGAACCTTGACGCCCTGATCGAGCCGTGGCGCCCACAGAACCCCATGTAAGGACGTACCCATGCCGGTAGCCATCGACACACCCGTCGCCGACTTCGAAGCCCAGGCCACCAGCGGCCAGACCTTCAGCCTTGCGGCCCTCAAGGGCAAGCAAGTGGTGCTCTATTTCTACCCGAAAGACAGCACCCCAGGCTGTACCACCCAGGGCCAGGGTTTCCGCGACCAATACGCTGCATTCCAAGCCGCCAATACCGAAGTGTTTGGCGTGTCGCGCGACAGCGTGAAATCCCATGAGAACTTCAAGAGTAAGCAGGCGTTTCCGTTCGAGCTGATCAGTGACAAGGACGAAGCGGTGTGCCAGCTGTTTAATGTGATCAAGCTGAAGAAGCTGTACGGCAAGGAATACCTGGGGGTGGATCGCAGCACCTTTCTGATCGACAGCGAAGGTGTGCTCCGTCAGGAATGGCGCGGCGTGAAAGTGCCAGGGCATGTGGACGCGGTCTTGGCGGCGGCGCAGGCGCTGAACAAGCGCTGATCTTCAGCCCATAAAGCCATCAGGCTTTGCGCAACCAATAACGGTACACACCTGCCGCTTCTTCCTCTTGGACCAGCGTGTGGCCCGCCAGCTTGGCAAAGGTGCGGAAGTCGCGCTGGGAGCCTGCGTCCGTGGCGGTCACTTTGAGTACAGCCCCGCTGGCCAGTCGATTGAGCTCCAGCTTGGCCTTGAGCAAGGGCAGCGGACAGTTGAGGCCGCTGGCGTCGAGTTCGGCGTCAAAGGCTACAGCGTCGGTCATGGTGTTACTCCAGGCAAACATTTGAGCTGCTTAGAATATCTGGTCCGAAGCTCAGTGTCCGGCTACAGTAAGCTCTTTGTCGAAAGGCTTTGTGCATGACTTTCCTGCGCCCTACCCTGCTGACGCTGGCCTGCCTGCTGACCTCCCCGGCCTTCGCTGACGAGCTGCCCTCACTTGGCGACGCCAGTTCTGCCATTGTCTCGCCGCAACAGGAATATCAACTGGGCCGCGCCTGGCTGGCCTACCTACGCGGCCAGGTCTCGCAACTCAACGACCCGCAGCTCAAGGACTACGTCGAAACCAGCGTGTACAAGCTGGTGGAGACCAGCCAGGTCAATGACCGGCGCCTGGAATTCATCCTGATCAACAGCCCACAACTCAACGCCTTCGCCGCACCCGGCGGGATCGTCGGGGTCAATGGCGGCTTGTTCCTCAATGCCCAGACCGAAGGTGAATACGCATCGGTGCTGGCCCACGAATTGGCGCATTTGTCCCAGCGCCACTTTGCTCGAGGCGTGGAAGCGCAGTCGCGCATGCAGATCCCGATGATGGCTGCCCTGCTCGGCGGCATCATTGCTGCCGCAGCCGGCGCTGGCGATGCAGGCATTGCCGCGATTGCCGGCTCCCAGGCCGCCGCGATCCAGGAGCAGCGTCGATTCTCTCGGCAGAATGAACAGGAGGCCGACCGTATCGGTATCCTCAACCTGGAGAAAGCCGGCTACGACCCGCGCTCCATGCCCACCATGTTCGAGCGCCTGATGCGCCAGTACCGCTTCGACGCGAAGCCGCCGGAATTTCTGTTGACGCACCCGGTGACGGAATCGCGGATCGCCGACACCCGCAACCGCGCCGAGCAGGCCAAACCCGGCGGAAAGGAAGACAGCCTGCGCTATCAGTTAATCCGCGCTCGGGTGCAATTGAAGTACGAAGACACCCCAGGCCTCGCCGCCAAGCGCTTCCAGGCGCAGTTGGACGAGAACCCGAAGAACGATGTGGCGCGTTATGGCCTGGCCATCGCCCAGATCAAGGGCACCCAGCTCAAGGAAGCACGGGAGAGCCTGGCACCGCTGCTGGCCAAAGCGCCCAACGACATCACCTACAACCTGGCGCAGATCGAGCTGGACATCACCAGCAATCGCATGCCAGACGCACAACAACGCACTGACCGCATGCTTGCCCAGTACCCCAGCAACTACCCGCTGAACCAGGTACGCGTAGATCTGCTGCTCAAGCAGAATCGCACCGCTGATGCAGAGAAAGCCCTGGATGGCTTGCTCAAGTCCCGCCCGGATGATCCGGACGTGTGGTATCAGGTCGCCGAGACCCGTGGGTTGTCGGGCAATATCATCGGCCTGCACCAGGCACGCGCCGAATATTTCGCGCTGGTGGGCGACTTCCAGCAAGCCATCCAGCAACTGGACTTTGCCAAGCGCCGCGCAGGCAATAATTTTCCACTGTCCTCGCGGATCGATGCACGCCAGCGCGAGCTGATCGAACAGGAACGTCTGGTGAAAGGGATGATGAGCTAAACCCATCGCCCACAAAAAAGCCCCGCCATCATTCACCGATGGCGGGGCTTTTTATTGGGCTGGAAGGCTACTCGGCCAGCTTGAAGGTGATGAAGCTGGCACGCCCCTGACGCAGCACGCGCATCGACACCGAACGATTCTTCGGCAACGCCTTGGCGATGTCGGCGAATTCCTTGGTGGTATCGATCGCCTGATTGTTCAGGTGGGTGATCACATCGCCCGGTTGCAGGCCGATCAAGGCGGCTGGGCCGTCCAGCACTTCCTTGATCACGACACCGCTCTTGAGATCGAAGGTTTTCTTCTGCTCGGCAGTCAGCTCAACTACCGCAATGCCCAAGCGGTTGCTGCTGCGCTCGGCGCCTGGCTTGGCGTTACCCAGGGCATCCAGGGTCGCGCCCTCTTCCGGGATTGCCCCCACGGTGAGCTCGACATTCTGGCGCTTGCCGTCACGAATCACTTCCAGCTTGGCTTTGCTGCCCGCCTTGAGTGCGCCGACCAGATGCGGCAAGTCAGCCGACATGATGATCGGTTGGCCGTTCATGCTCAGGATCACGTCGCCAACCCGCAGGCCGCCTTTGGCAGCCGGGCCGTCGTCCTGGATCTGCGCGACCAGTGCACCCGCCGGCTTATCGAGACCGAAAGACTCAGCGAGGTCCTTGTTCACTTCCTGGATCACCACGCCCAGCCAACCGCGACTCACTTTGCCACCGGCCTTCAACTGATTGGAAACGTCCATCGCCACGTCGATCGGAATCGCGAAAGACACGCCCATGAAACCACCGGAGCGGGTGTAGATCTGCGAGTTGATCCCGACTACTTCGCCGGCCAGGTTGAACAGCGGCCCGCCGGAGTTGCCTGGGTTGATCGGCACGTCGGTCTGGATGAACGGCACATAGTTTTCATTGGGCAGGCTGCGGCCGATGGCGCTGACAATACCCTGGGTGACGGTGTGGTCAAAACCGAACGGCGAACCGATCGCCACCACCCACTGGCCTGCTTTCAGGTCCTGGGATTTACCCAGTTTAAGCACCGGCAAGTCTTTGCCTTCGATTTTCAGCAAGGCCACGTCGGAACGCGGGTCGGTGCCGACCAGCTTGGCTTTCAACTCACTGCGGTCGGCCAGGCGCACGAGGATCTCGTCAGCATCGGCAATCACGTGGTTATTGGTGAGGATATAGCCGTCGGGCGAAATGATGAAACCGGAGCCCAGGGACTGCGCTTCGCGCTGGCCACCGCCACCACCGCGCGGGGTGCGTGGTTGCGGCATGCCTCGCTCGAAAAACTCGCGCAGCATCGGCGGCAAGCCTTCCAGGTCGGGCATCTGCTGGTTCGAAACTTTGCGATCCGGCAATTTCTGCGTGGTACTGATGTTCACCACCGCAGGCGAGGCCTGCTCCACCAGTTGGGTGAAATCAGGCAGCTCGACCGCTTGCGCGGGCACGGCCTGACCCAGCACCAGCACCGTGGCGACTATGGATAGGTAAGACTTCAAACGTGGTATCGACATACAGCTCCCGTTACGACGAGCAGGGTTGAGCGACAGGGTTCAAAAAAAGCCGGAAACCGCGCCCGGCATTTTTTGTTCCGCGAACAAAACAAGGCAAGGGCCGAGAAGCCCTGACCTATAAAAAACATAAGGATTTTTTGCAAGTGAAAATGCTGATTCAGACATTTCATGCTCTCGACAGGCACCCTAGCATGGCAGCAGGGTGAAAGATCAGGATGAACACTGGATTAACGACTCACGGATTGGCTGCGGCCTTTTCACCGCGAACCGACAACGCGATGCGCTCAGCGGTGCCGATTGGGATTTCTCCGACAACCGTCACCATCATCTGCCCGTCCACCGTATTCACATGCCGCGACACCGCAACCGTAGGCCCAAGCTGAGTGCGGGTTTCCGACACACTCGCGCCGTCGGTGGGTTCAAGAAATACCGAGAAACGTGCAAGCCCATCATCGTACATCAAGCTGTCGAGGGTGGATTTTGTCTGCGGGTCTTTGCGCGATGTAGTGCTGCTCAGCTCAAAGCCAGGCGGCAACCAGTCCAGGTGCCAGGCGTTGGAGGCGGGCGTTTGCGATGTCTCGCTGCGGCCAATCGCAACAGGCGTGCATTCGCTGCTGGGTTGCAAGTCTCGATCAACGGGAGCGGCAGACGTATTCAATCGAACAAACTGAAAGCGCTCCAGCAGTCGCCCCTGCTCGCTGAGTAGCAACGACTTGAGGGGTAATGCGGTTTCACGATCCAGGTGCAACTCGAAACCATAGCGGTAAGGGTCGCGCGGGGTGATCGAAACAATAATTGCATTACGACCGGCCACACGAGATTTGCCAATAACGGCCAGCTCGTAGAATTGATTGAGTTTTTGCGGGTTCAGCGAACGTGACGCACTGTCACGGGAATTACCCAGGCCGGCGACAAGGGTGCCGCTGACGCACTGAGTGTGACCTTCTACCCGCACGACTTCCTGGGCAGAGCCATCGAGCTGCAATAGCCGCTCCCGGATCTGACCGTTCTGGACAAGGTGCCAGATATCGTAGGTAGAAAAACTGCCGTTACGCTCATAGATGAACGTACCTTGAAAGCTTTGCTGCTGCTCCGCACGCCCAAGTCGAGTCAGCCAGTCTTGGGCTTCATCGGCATGGGCGAGTAGTGCAAACCAACTACTGAACAAGAGCGTAAGGAGCGGTATGGCGCGCATAGGGCTCCTTAGCGGTTCAGCGGTTTTCCAGGCTTGCTGCGCGAGCGTATGGCAGAGCACTTTCAGCGTTCTTGCCAGCCGCTTCCTGTGCATGTTGACGCAGGTAGCCTGGGAGACGCTGGTCCTGCCAGCCGGATTGCCCCTGAAGCACACCGTTAGCCATAGGGCCGGCGGTATCAGAGCTTTCCTTGTAGCCAGCCAGTACAGCCGGGCCTTTGACTTGCGGACCGGCCATGACCGGTTGCTGAGTCTGCTGGGCCAGTTCGGCACCAGCGATTTCGTCCTGGTTGTACAGACGAACACCGGCCAGTACGGCGACGGTCACCGAAGCAGCGACTGCCAGACGACCCAGGCTACGCCATGGACCACGAGCAGCTTTTGCCGGAACGGCTTCATCGGCCAACGCGGCAGAAACGGCCGCAGCAATATCCAGACGAGGGATTAGAAGATCCTTGTGCATCACCGCCCGAGCGACTTGGTAACGAGACCAGGTATCACGGGTTTGGGCATCATCAAATGCGTTGAGCAATCGACGAAGTTCCAGTTCATCCGCTTCGTTATCCATCACTGCGGACAGCGATTCCTGCAGGGCATCACGACTCATGGCGGTTCCTCTCTTGGCTGTCGCCGCTGTCTTTAGTTTTCCTGCAACAACGGTTGCAAGGCTTTGTCGATGGCTTCCCGGGCCCGGAAAATCCGTGACCTTACAGTCCCCACCGGACATTGCATGACGCTCGCAATGTCTTCGTAACTCAGACCATCGAATTCACGTAAAGTTAACGCCGTACGCAAATCTTCTGGCAGTTGCTGAATTGTTCGATGAACGGTTCCCTCGATTTCGTCGCGCAGCAATGCACGCTCCGGCGACTCGAGATCTTTGAGGCCGTGATCACCATCATAGAATTCAGCATCTTCTGAACTGACATCACTGTCTGGTGGGCGGCGGCCGCGAGACACCAGATAGTTCTTCGCCGTGTTAATGGCGATGCGATATAGCCACGTGTAAAACGCACTATCACCGCGGAAATTGCCCAGTGCACGATACGCCTTGATAAAGGCTTCCTGTGCAACGTCCTGCGCTTCATGGGTGTCGTGCACAAACCGCACGATCAACCCGAGAATTTTGTGCTGATATTTCAGCACTAGCAGATCAAATGCGCGCTTGTCGCCGCGTTGTACGCGCTCGACCAGCTGCTGATCCTCTTCCTGGGTTAGCATGAACACTCCTCGTTGTACTCGAAGGAGGCTTGCATAACTAAACGATCAGGCTTGTAAACATAGACTCGGGCTTTTCGCAAAAGTTCTCCCCCTTCAAGCAAGTTTCCGGCACGCACTGATTTGGCACACACGAAAAACGCAGCTCAGGCAACGCCGGCTGCGCGAATAATCTTTTCGTCGGTTTTCTGACGCGTCCAATGCTCCCGACGGGCCAATAAACACAACGTTTTTCCCAGCTTTCGGGCAACCTGCTATTGAGTCGGGGCTTATGCAAAAAGTTCCCGCTCGCTGACTGGCTGTTTAACCGGGTGCTGTGCACCGTAATCTCACAATGCCACGAATGCCTGGCTATTGTGCCGCTCCACCCCTCTATATACTAGTGGTCCGTGTGCCCCTTTGATTCGCCGATCCAGGCGTCCTGCTTGCGCCTCCTCTTCGGATCGCTTTTTGCGGAATCCATTCAATGAGCCAACAGTTTCAACACGATGTCCTGGTGATCGGCAGCGGCGCCGCCGGCCTGAGCCTGGCACTGACCCTCCCCAGCCATCTGCGTATAGCCGTACTGAGCAAAGGCGACCTGGCCAACGGTTCGACATTCTGGGCACAGGGCGGCGTCGCTGCCGTACTGGACGACACCGACACCGTACAGTCCCATGTCGAAGACACCCTCAATGCTGGCGGCGGCCTGTGCAATGAAGACGCGGTGCGCTTCACCGTCGAGCATAGTCGCGAGGCAATCCAATGGCTGATCGACCAGGGGGTGCCCTTTACCCGCGATGAACACGCGGGCAGCGATGACGGCGGCTTCGAGTTCCATCTGACCCGTGAGGGCGGCCACAGCCACCGCCGCATCATCCATGCCGCCGACGCCACCGGCGCCGCCATTTTCAGGACCTTGCTCGACCAGGCTCGCCAACGCCCCAACATCGAATTACTGGAGCAGCGAGTCGCCGTCGACCTGATCACCGAAAAACGCCTGGGCCTTCCCGGCGAGCGCTGCCTCGGCGCCTATGTGCTCAACCGCACCAGCGGCGAAGTCGACACCTATGGCGCGCGCTTCACCATCCTTGCCTCAGGTGGCGCGGCCAAGGTCTACCTCTATACCAGCAACCCCGACGGGGCCTGCGGCGACGGCATCGCCATGGCCTGGCGCTCGGGCTGCCGGGTGGCGAACCTGGAATTCAACCAGTTCCACCCCACTTGCCTGTACCACCCCCAGGCCAAGAGTTTCCTGATCACCGAGGCGCTGCGCGGGGAAGGTGCACACTTGAAGCTGCCCAATGGCGAACGCTTCATGCAACGCTTCGACCCGCGCGCCGAGCTGGCACCGCGCGACATCGTCGCCCGCGCCATCGACCATGAGATGAAGCGCCTGGGCATCGACTGCGTCTATCTGGACATCAGCCACAAACCCGAAGCCTTCATCAAGACGCACTTCCCCACCGTCTATGAACGCTGCCTGACCTTCAACATCGACATCACCAAAGGCCCGATCCCGGTCGTGCCTGCCGCGCATTACACCTGCGGCGGCGTGATGGTCGACCAGCATGGCCGCACCGACGTGCCCGGCCTGTACGCCATTGGCGAAACCAGTTTCACCGGCCTGCACGGCGCCAACCGCATGGCCAGCAATTCGCTGCTCGAATGCTTTGTGTATGCGCGCTCGGCGGCGGCGGACATCCTCGAGCAACTGCCGCGCATCGCGGTGCCGGCCGCCCTGCCGCGCTGGGATGCCAGCCAGGTGACGGATTCGGACGAAGATGTGATCATCGCGCACAACTGGGACGAGCTGCGGCGTTTCATGTGGGACTACGTGGGGATCGTGCGCACCAACAAGCGTCTGCAACGGGCACAGCACCGGGTGCGTTTGCTGCTGGATGAAATCGACGAGTTCTACAGCAACTATAAAGTCAGCCGCGACCTGATCGAATTACGCAACCTGGCCCAAGTCGCCGAGTTGATGATTCGCTCGGCCATGGCGCGCAAGGAAAGCCGAGGGCTGCATTACACCCTCGACTACCCGCAGATGCTGCCTGAGGCCCGCGACACTATTCTGGTGCCAGCCACCTACGGCGACTGAACTTCAAGCGTACGCGCAGGCGCCGGTGCATATCCGCAGCCTGCGCGTCGTGAGGCACGCACGTCGAGCGCACCCATCGTTCACCTTGCACCCGATAGCGCAGCACCACGACCAGCGGCAGCGCCAGGCTGTCGGGCCGTAACTGCACGCTGTGCCAGCCGCGCTCGGCGCTGAACAATTGCCAGCCATCCTCATCGCGGCGCAGGCCCCGAATCGACGAGCGGTGAGTCAGCAACACATGCCGCGGCAACACCCAGGCGGCGTGGGCCAGGCACGCCAGCATGCCAAGGGATGCAAGCGGCAGATCGACTACCAGACAGGCACCCAATGCAAACAGTTGCGCAATCAGATACGCCGCCAGCAACAGCCGTGAGGCCTGCCAGCGGCACTCAAAACGGTTACTTGGGCTGGACACGGTCCAGGATCATCCGAACCATGCGTTGCAGCTCCGGATCTTCCGATTCGGCGCGCTCCATGAACCAGCCGAACATGTCCTGGTCTTCGCATGTCAGCAGCCGTACGTAAAGGTCGCGATCTACCTTGTTGAGCGTCGCGTAGACTTCTTTGGTGAAAGGCACCAGCAACACGTCCAGTTCCAGCATGCCGCGACGGCTGTGCCAGTAGAGGCGATTGATTTCTACATCTTCGACCATGGAACGCTCCTCAAATAGAGCGCAAGTATACAGGCCCGACGGCACCGGGACAGCCGGCTTTGGTCGCGCCCCATGGAAACTATGCATTTGCCGGGCGCCCCTCTATGATGCACCCATGACTTTTTGACCTGCGATGACCCATGGCCGACTCTGCTTTCTTCTGCTCGCTGTCCCACGAAGGCGTTCTCGCCGTCCGCGGCGCGGACGCTGCCAAATTCCTGCAGGGCCAACTGACCTGCAACCTCAATTACCTGAGTGACACCCAGGCCAGCCTGGGCGCGCGCTGCACGCAAAAAGGCCGGATGCAGTCAAGTTTTCGCATCCTGCTACAAGGTGACGGCGTGCTCCTGGCCATGGCCAGTGAACTGCTCGAGCCGCAATTGGCGGACTTGAAGAAATACGCAGTGTTCTCCAAATCCAAACTCACTGATGAAAGCGCCGCCTGGGTGCGTTTCGGCCTGGCGCATGCCGACCAGGCGCTGGCCGCGCTGGGCCTGGCGTTGCCGGTCGAGACCGACAGCGTGACGCGCACCGAGACGTTGATCGCCATCCGCGTGTCGCCTGGCCGCGCTGAACTCTGGGCACCCGCCGAACACGCCGAAAGCCTGCGCAGCCAGTTGGCGGCAAGCCTGCCGCAAGCCGAGCTGAATGAATGGCTGCTGGGCCAGGTCCGCGCCGGCATCGGCCAGGTGATGCCGCAGACCCGCGAACTGTTCATCCCGCAGATGCTCAACCTGCAAGCGGTGGGCGGCGTCAGCTTCAAGAAAGGTTGCTACACCGGCCAGGAAATCGTCGCGCGCATGCAGTACCTGGGCAAACTCAAACGCCGCCTGTACCGCGTGAGCCTGGCCGCGACCGAATTACCCGAGCCAGGCACCGCACTGTTTTCCCCTAGCCATAACAGTTCGATCGGCGAAGTGGTCATCGCGGCAAAAGCGGATCAGTCCATTGAACTTCTTGCCGTGCTGCAAGCCGAAGCTGCCGATAACGGCGACGTACGCTTAGGCAGCCTGGAAGGCCCGGGCCTGCGACTGCTTGACCTGCCCTACGCGCTGGACCGCGATCGTGAGATCCAGCGTTAACCGCCGTACTTTTTTTGCAACACCCTAGAGAGTATGAATGAACGAGCTGGCGGAAAAAGTCCAACAGGCTTTGATGAAGGCCATCGACAACGATGACCTGGTTCTGCCGACATTACCGGAGGTGGCCCTGAAAATTCGTCAGGCCGCCGAAGACCCGGAGATCAGCATCAGCCACTTGAGTAAAGTGATCAGTCGCGATACCGCCCTGTCGGCGCGCCTGATCAAAGTGGTCAATAGCCCGTTGCTCAGAGCAACTCAGGAAGTTACCGACCTGCACACCGCCATCACGCGGCTCGGCACCAATTACAGCAGCAACCTGGCCATCGGCCTGGTCATGGAGCAGATCTTTCACGCCCGCTCCGAGGTGGTCGAACAGAAAATGCGCGAAGTGTGGCGCCGCAGCCTGGAGGTCGCGGGCGTCAGCTATGCCCTGTGTCGCCGGCATAGCCAACTCAAGCCCGACCAGGCGGCCCTGGGCGGCCTGGTGCACCAGATCGGCGTGCTGCCGATCCTCACCTACGCCGAAGACCATTACGAGCTGCTGTCCGACCCGGTCAGCCTCAACCACGTGATCGACAGCATCCACCCGGTATTGGGCGACAAGCTGCTCAGCGGCTGGGACTTCCCCGAAATGCTGGCAAAACTGCCCGGCCAGTATCTGAACCTGGAACGCGACTGCGCCCAGCTCGATTACATCGATGTGGTGCAGGTCGCCGTGCTCTACTGTCACCGCCACACCGGACACCCGCTGGCGAACGTCGATATGGCCGACGTACCGGCGGTGAAGAAGCTGCGGATTGACCCCTACAGCGAGACATTGCGCACCGAGCTGGATGAAGCACGTTCGATGTTCTACTGATCCCCGGCGATAAAACTCACGCGCACTTTCAACCCCACCGATTCGCCATCGTGCAGGCTGATCTGCGCCAGGTGCGCACGGCAGATCTCCCCGACAATCGCCAGCCCCAGGCCCGACCCCATACCCTGCTGGCTGCGCCGATAAAATCGCTCAAATACCCGATCCCGCTCATCCAGCGGGATACCCGGGCCGTCGTCTTCGACTTCGAGCACTGCTGGCGCCGTCACCCGCAAAATCACGTTGCCGCCCGGTGGCGTGTGCGCCAGCGCATTGTCCACCAGGTTGCTCAGCAACTCATTGAGCAGCGTCGGTTCGCCGCGCAGCCACACCGGCTCGTCTGCTTCCAGCGCCAAGGCAACGCCTCGCGCGTGGGCCAATGGCGCCATGGCCATGCCCAGCTCTCGGGCCAATTGGCTGAGGTCGAGCAACTGCGCGCCGCCTTCGGCAATGGCCCTCGCGCCGTTTTCAATGCGGGCCAGGGACAGCAGCTGATTAGCCAGGTGCGTGAGACGGTCGGTGCCCTGGGCGGCAGTTTCCAGGGTGGTGCGCCACGTGGCCGGGTCTTCGGCGCGCAGGCCCAGTTCCAGGCGGGCCTTGAGCGCGGCCAGCGGCGTACGCAACTCGTGGGCGGCGTCGGCAATGAACTGCGCCTGGCGTTCGAACTGGCCGCGCAAGCGTTCGGTGAAATGGTTGAGGGAACGCACCAGCGGGCCGAACTCATCCTGCACCTCTACCAGCGGCAAGGGCCGCAGGTCATCGGGCTGGCGTTCTTCCACCGCCGTGCGCAGGCGCTCCAGCGGGCGCAGCGCCGCGCTGACGGCAAACCACACCAGCAACAGCGCGCCAATAGCCAGCATGCCCAGGCGCAACAAGGTGTCGGCCATCAGGCTGCGGGCCATGGCGACCCGGGCTTCGTCAGTTTCTGCGACACGGATCTCCGCCATGCCATTCATGTTCGGCTCGGAAACAGCCTTGAGCAGGCTCACCACGCGCACCGGCTGGCCCTGATACACGGCGTCGTAGAACCGCGCCAAGGCCGGGTAATCGTCAGTACGCGGGGTGCCGGGCGGCGGGCCGGGAAGGTTTTCATAACCCGATATCAGCTTCTGGTTGATGTCGTTGACCTGGTAATAGATACGCCCGGCGCTGTCGTAGGCAAAGGTGTCCAGAGCCACGTAGGGCACGTTGGCACTGAGCGTGCCGTCCACCTGGGTCAAGCCGGCGGCAATGGTGCGCGCCGAGGCCAGCAGCGTGCGGTCATAGGCGGTGTCGGCCGCTTCACGCCCGTTCCAGTAGGCACTCATGCCGCTGGCGAACATCAGCAGCACCAGCAACAGCGCGAGGTTCCACAGCAGGCGCCAGCGCAGGCTGCTGGGCTTATGCATCGCGGGCTTCCAGCAGGTAGCCAAGGCCACGGAAGGTGACAATGGCGATAGGCTGGCCGTCGAGTTTCTTGCGCAGGCGGTGCACATAAATCTCGATAGCGTCCGGGCTGGCTTCTTCGTCGAGACCGAACACCTGGGAGGCCAGTTGCTCCTTGCTCATCACGCGGCCAGGCCGGGCGATGAGCGCCTCGAGCACCGCTTGCTCGCGCGAGGTCAGCGTCAGCAGTTCGCCACCGACCGTGAAACGCCGAGTATCGAGGTCATACACCAGCACGCCGCACGCCTGCTGGCGCTCGCCGCCCAATACGCTGCGTCGTAGCAGCGCCTTGACCCGCGCCTCCAGTTCCGTAAGTTCAAACGGTTTGGCGAGGTAATCGTCGGCGCCCAGGTTCAAGCCATGCACGCGGTCCTTTACATCGCTGCGTGCCGTGAGCATCAACACCGGCAAATTTTTTCCTCGGGCGCGCAAGCGTGCCAACACTTCGAAACCATCCATGCGCGGCAGCCCCACATCGAGGATCGCCGCCGCGTATTCCTCGCTGCTCAACGCCAGGTCCGCAGCCACGCCATCATGCAACACGTCGACGGTCAACCCTATGCTCTTGAGCGCTTGGGCGACACTTTCGGCGAGTTGCAAATGGTCTTCAACCAGAAGGACACGCATGAATTTTTACCTCGTGCAGACGTGGTCGACGCCACGCTTTGGCGGGCAGTTTACAGGCGCAACCTGCCCTGTGAAGCCCGAAAACATTGAAAGGCAACTGAAAGGTTAGTGAAAGCTTCGCCCTTTAGGATCCAGTCACGGTGGTTACGCCCGCCGAGCTACCTCACCCGTAGCGCCCGAAAAACGCCTCGAAGCGTTTTCGCCAAAATAAGAACAATAACGGAGTGCACCACGATGCTGTCGACACAGCCCCAGGCTCGCCCGCCTGCAAGAAATTCCCACCTTACTCACACCACTCTGCCCTGGCCGTCTTCGAAGACGGTGGCCGTGCGCTCGCGCAACGCCAGGCACAGCATCGCACGCGGCTAAGCCACTCATAACAAAAATACGGAGATCACCATGACCCTTTCACTGCGTAAAGTTGCCATTACCGCCGGCTGCATGCTGTTTGCCGGCCAACTGCTGGCCGCCGACGAACCCAAGCGCCCTGAATGCATCGCCCCGGCTTCCCCGGGCGGTGGTTTTGACCTGACCTGCAAGCTGGCACAAAGCGCGCTGGTCAACCAGAAACTGCTGAGCAAGCCGATGCGCGTGACCTACATGCCAGGCGGCGTGGGCGCAGTGGCCTACAACGCGGTGGTCGCTCAGCGCCCTGCGGATGGAGGTACCCTGGTAGCCTGGTCCAGCGGTTCATTGCTGAACCTGGCCCAGGGCAAGTTCGGTCGCTTCGATGAAAGCGCCGTGCGCTGGCTCGCCGCGGTGGGCACCAGCTACGGCGCCATCGCGGTGAAAAGTGATTCGCCCTACAAGACCCTCGACGATCTCGTAAAAGCCTTGAAGAAAGATCCAGGCAGCGTAGTGATAGGTTCCGGCGGCACAGTGGGCAGCCAGGACTGGATGCAAACCGCCCTGATCGCCAAGGCCGCCGGGATCAATCCGCGCGAGCTGCGTTACGTCGCGCTGGAAGGCGGCGGCGAAATCGCTACCGCGTTGCTCGGTGGCCACATTCAGGTGGGCAGTACCGATATTTCCGACTCCATGCCACACATCCTCAGCGGTGACATGCGCCTGCTGGCGGTGTTCTCCGAGCAGCGCCTGGACGAGCCGGAAATGAAGAACATCCCGACCGCCAAAGAGCAAGGCTATGACATCGTCTGGCCAGTGGTGCGCGGCTTCTACCTCGGGCCAAAAGTCAGCGATGCCGACTACGCCTGGTGGAAGGATGCCTTCGACAAACTGCTGGCTTCCGACGAGTTCGCCAAGCTGCGTGACCAGCGCGAGCTGTTCCCGTTCGCCATGACCGGCCCGGAACTGGACACCTACGTGAAAAAACAGGTGGCTGACTACAAAGTGCTGGCCAAAGAGTTCGGCCTGATCCAGTAAACGCCCCGCTTTCGCGCGGCCACGCCCGTTTAAATACGCGGTGTGGCCCAGGAGTTCACCATGCTCTTACAACGCATTTTCGCCGCCGTGCTGTTGCTGGCCTGCGCCGGCCTCGCCCTGATGGCCTGGCCGTATCAGGCGGCGTTTTCCTACGAGCCGGTCGGGCCTCGCGCCTTTCCGCTGCTGATGCTCGGGCTGATGAGCCTGGCGCTGATCTACATGCTGTTTCGCCCGCAACCCACCCAACACACCGAAGAAGACCCGGCGCTGGACCGCGACACACTGGTCAAGATCGGCATTTGCGTAGCGCTGCTGATCGTGTTCGCCGCCACCTTCGAATCGTTGGGTTTCATTCTCAGCAGCTTGCTGATCGGCATCCCGATGGCGCGCCTGTATGGCGGGCGCTGGATGCCCAGCGTAGTGATCGTCGGCCTGATGGCCATCGGCTTGTACCTGCTGTTCGACAAAGCCATGGATGTGCCGCTGCCCCTCGGCCTGCTCGACGTACTGGAGAACTGATATGGATACTTTTGGCTATTTGGGCCAGGGATTCGGCGTCGCGCTGAGCCCGTACAACCTAGTGACCGCCTTGTGCGGCACGCTGATCGGCACCGTGGTCGGCCTGTTGCCGGGCCTGGGGCCGATCAATGGCGTGGCGTTGTTGATCCCCATCGCATTTGCTCTGGGCCTGCCCCCCGAATCGGCGTTGATCCTGCTCGCAGCGGTGTACCTGGGCTGCGAATACGGCGGCCGTATCAGCTCGATCCTGCTCAATATTCCGGGCGAAGCCTCCACCGTGATGACCACCCTCGACGGCTACCCAATGGCCCGCAAAGGCCTGGCCGGCGTAGCGCTGTCGTTGTCGGCGTGGAGTTCGTTCATCGGTGCCTTTATCGCCACCTGCGGCATGGTGCTGTTTGCCCCGCTGCTGGCCAAATGGGCGATTGCCTTCGGCCCGGCGGAATATTTCGTACTGATGGTGTTCGCGATTGTGTGCCTGGGCGGCATGGCCGGCGACAAGCCGTTGAAGACCTTTGTGGCGGCGCTGATCGGCCTGTTCCTCTCGGCGGTAGGCATCGATGCCAACAGCGGCGTGTACCGCTTTACCGGCGACAACATCCACCTCACCGATGGTATTCAGTTCGTGGTGTTGGTGCTGGGCCTGTTTTCCATCAGCGAGATCCTGCTGCTGCTGGAGAAAACCCACCGTGGCCAGGAAGCGGTCAAAGCCACCGGACGGATGATGTTCAACCTCAAGGAAGCCAGTGCGGTCTTCGTGGTTAACATCCGCTGCGGCTTACTCGGTTTCATCATGGGCGTGTTGCCGGGTGCCGGTGCAACCCTGGCGTCTGCCGTGGCCTACATGACCGAAAAACGCCTGGCCGGCGCCAACGGCACATTCGGCCAGGGCGACATGCGTGGCCTGGCCGCGCCGGAAACCGCAATCGGCGCGTCCGCCTGCGGCGCCCTGGTGCCGATGCTGACCCTGGGCGTGCCCGGTTCGGGCACCACGGCCGTGATGATCGGCGCCCTGTCGCTGTACAACATCACGCCCGGCCCGCTGCTGTTCCAACAGCAACCGGACATTGTCTGGGGCCTGATCGCGTCGTTGTTTATCGCCAACATCATGCTGGTGATTCTCAACATCCCGATGATCCGCATCTTCACCCGTATCCTCGCCGTGCCGAACTGGGCGCTGGTGCCGGTGATCGCCATCATCACCGCAATTGGCGTGTACGCGGTGCATGCCACCACGTTCGACCTGTTCCTGATGGTCGGTATCGGCATCTTCGGCTACATCCTGCGCAAGCTCGACTTTCCGCTGTCGCCGGTATTGCTGGGCTTTATCCTCGGCGGCCTGATGGAACAGAACCTGCGCCGCGCGCTGTCGATCTCCAACGGTGCGCTGGACATCCTGTGGTCGAGCCCGATTACCTTCGGCGTCTGGGTACTGACCGCGCTGATGCTGATGTTCCCGCTGGTGCGCATCTACCGCAAACGTGCCTTGCAGCGTCGTGCCGTGGCCGATGTCTGAGGTCACTTTCAAGCAATGGTGGGGAACACCGCTGGTCGGCCTGGCCGGCGGTTACCTGGCCAGCCTCGTCGGCTGGCCTTTGCCCTATATGGTCGGCTCGTTGCTGGCGATCATCCTGGTGCGCTGCCTCACGCCCTGGCAATTGGCGGAAATTCCCGGCGGGCGCAAATGCGGCCAATGGGTAGTGGGCATCGGCATCGGCCTGCACTTCACGCCGGTAGTGATCGAACAGGTGATGAGCCACTTCGGGCTGATTTTTTTCGGCGCATTGGTCACTAGCCTGTCGAGCGTGGTCGGGGTGTGGTTGATGCGCCGCAGTGGCGAAGATCGCGCCACCGCGTTTTTCTCCAGCATGCCGGGCGGCTCCGGGGAGATGGTCAACCTCGGCGCGCGCAATGGTGCGGTGCTCAGCCGGGTTGCGGCGGGGCAGAGTTTGCGCGTGCTGGTAGTGGTGCTGTGCGTGCCGGCGATCTTCAAGTATTTGCTGGGCGGTGGCGCGCCGCAGTTTCATCCGGCACCCGTTAGTTGGCTGTGGCTGGCGTTGCTGTTTCCGATGGGGGCTCTGGTGGCCTGGGGCTGGCAGCGTTTGCACCAGCCGAACCCTTGGCTGTTCGGCCCGTTGCTGGTGAGTGCGACTGCCAGTGTTGTGTGGGACCTACATATTGGTTTGCCCGACGGTGGCAGTCAGATTGGCCAGTGGTTGATCGGCAGCGGGTTGGGCTGCCACTTCAACCGACAGTTCTTTCGCAGGGCTCCATCCTTTATGGGTCGCACGTTGATCGGCACCGCCCTGACCATGGCACTGGCGACATTGGCGGCGGTGGGCTTGAGCGCCGTGACTCACTTGGACCTGCGCTCCCTGACCCTGGGCATGATGCCCGGCGGTATTGCGGAGATGAGCCTTACGGCTGAAACCTTGCAATTGTCGGTGCCGTTGGTGACAGCGATGCAGGTGATGCGTTTGTTGTTTGTGCTGTTCCTGGCGGAGCCGTTGTTCCGGTACTGGAATCGTCAGCTTTGAACAAGTAGCTTGTAGTGCTTGCCAGGTTTCGTGACCGTTCATCTGGACTGTCATTTCTCACAGCTAGGCATTCTCAACCACAGAGCGCATGAATTCCGGGGCAGGGCTCCTACCTGCAGCCTGTGAACCCCTGGGAGTGCACATGATGGAAGAACCTATTCAAAGCCCTCCTGGCGATGCCGGTGCACCTGCACAAATTGTGCAAACCATCGCAGTACCGGGCTCTCCCAATCGCCTGGTAATGAACCGTGCAGGAACACGCCTTTATGTGGCAAGCGCCACAGCATCGGGATCCCTCACCGTTCTAGATACCCAGCCACTTAGCGTCATACAGACGGTAGAAAATCTCGGCTCCCCGATATGGCTGGCAATCAACCCGGCAGGTTCGCGCATTTACGTGAGTGACAACAGCGCCGCATCGGGAAACCCGATTACCGTTATCGAAACCGTGAGTAACAGCGTCATCGCAAGAGTCACGGGGTTTACGACGGTTAATGGCATGGCTTTGAACTCAACCGGCACCCGGCTCTACGTCGCTGATTACGGGGCTTCAGAGTTGGTAACCATTGACACCAGCGACCACCAACGCGTAACCGAAACATCTGTGCGTTACGCTAAGGAAGTGATAGTGGCGCCCCATGACGACACTCGCGCTTACGTTGTGTCGGATTTAGCGGGCTGGAGCATCGTCAACCTTGGAACCGAGCCGATCGTCAGGCAGCTCGCCATCGCCGCAGGCAGTCCTACCTCGATCGGTCATAGCCCACGCTATCCGCGCATTTACATCACTCACCGCGACGAGGGCCGCTTGACTATCGGCGACGCCTTGATTCCTGAAGTCAGCAAGTACATCAGCGGCCTCAACGAGCCCTGGGGCATAGCATTCAGCCCCCTCAGCGAGATGGCCTATATCACTGAGAGAGGACACATCAGCATTTATGACACCCGGCTTGAACGCATGGTCGGCACGATCGCAGGTTTCGGCAGTCTGCGAGGTATTGTGGTGGCTCCGGATGGCCGCAATCTGTATGTCGCTGATATTCAAAACCAAACGATATGCATGGTCAGGCTATAGCAACGCACGGGTCAGACAGGCGGCAACCGCCACTCGATCGGCGCCTCGCCATTCTGCTCAAGAAACTTGTTGGTGCGACTGAAATGCCCGCAGCCCAGAAATCCGCGATACGCCGACAACGGTGACGGGTGCACCGAGGTCAGCACCAGGTGCTTGGTGGCATCGATCAGCTTTTGCTTGCTCTGGGCGTGGGCGCCCCACAACAAAAACACCAGATGCGGCTGATGCTCGCTGACCACCTCGATGATCCGGTCGGTAAAGAACTGCCAACCCTTGCCCGCATGGGCATTGGCATTGGCGCGTTCCACAGTCATGGTGGTGTTGAGCATCAGCACGCCCTGGTCGGCCCAGCTTTGCAGGTAGCCGTGGTTGGGGATGTCGATGTTCAGGTCACGCTTGAGTTCTTTATAGATATTGACCAGGGACGGCGGCGCCGGCACGCCCGGTTGCACCGAAAAGCACAGGCCGTGGGCCTGGCCGGGGCCGTGGTACGGGTCCTGGCCGAGGATCACTACCTTGACCTTGTCCAGCGGCGTCGAGTTGAGGGCATTGAAAATCAGCGGGCCAGGCGGGTAGATCTCTTTACCGGCCGCATGTTCCTGGCGCAGGAACTCGCGCAACTGGGCCATGTAGGGCTTCTCGAACTCATCGCGCAGGGCGTGTTTCCAGCTGGGTTCGAGTTTGATACGGTCGCCATCGGTCATAGTTGAATTGTCTTGTAAAAAAGAATGAGGCGAACCCTAGGAAAGCAGACCCCGCTTGTCAATTGATCTGACACACCACCGGCGCTTTCCCACGAAGGGATCATACTCATCCTTCACCTTCTCGATTGAGGTCACGATGAACCTGCACTTCGAAGAACTGACCGGCAGCGACGGCGCCCGCATTGGCATCGCCAGCCTGGACGCGGAAAAGACCCTCAACGCCCTGTCCCTGCCGATGATTTTGGCCTTGGGTGATCGCCTGGATGCCTGGGCCAAGGACCCGAACATCGTCTGCGTATTGCTGCGCGGCAATGGCCCCAAGGCCTTTTGCGCCGGTGGCGAAGTGCGCAGCCTGGCGCAGGCCTGTCGCGAACAACCCGGCGAAGTGCCCGCCCTGGCCGCGCAGTTTTTCGCTGCGGAGTACCGCCTCGATTATCGCCTGCACACCTATCCCAAGCCGCTGATCTGTTGGGGCCACGGCTATGTGCTGGGCGGCGGCATGGGGCTGCTGCAAAGCGCGTCCGTGCGTGTCGTGACGCCCACCAGCCGTCTGGCCATGCCGGAAATCAGTATCGGCCTGTACCCGGATGTCGGTGCCAGCAGGTTCTTGTCGCGCCTGCCCGGCAAACTCGGGTTGTTCCTGGGCCTTACCGGCGCCCATATCAATGGCCGCGATGCCTTGGACCTGGGCCTGGCCGACCGTTTCCTGCGCGATGACCAGCAAGAGGAACTGCTCGAAGGCCTGCTGCAACTGAACTGGCAGGAACAGAGCGCGATGCAGCTCAACAGCCTGCTCAAGGCCCTCGCCCAGGAAGCCGTCGACGAGCAACCCGAAGCGCAGTGGTTGCCGCGCCGTGGGCAGATCGACGAATGGCTGGATGTGGGTGACATACGCTGCGCCTGGCGCGCGTTGAGCCAGTTGCGTGATCA
This sequence comes from Pseudomonas sp. R4-35-07, assembly GCF_003852235.1. Lineage (NCBI taxonomy): Bacteria > Pseudomonadati > Pseudomonadota > Gammaproteobacteria > Pseudomonadales > Pseudomonadaceae > Pseudomonas > Pseudomonas sp. R4-35-07. Next base: position 1,549,693 of record NZ_CP027732.1, on the reverse strand, counting down.
AGCTGATCCGCTGCTGGCTCGCGCCGGCAAGACGCTGAGCGAAGGCTGCCCGCTGACCGCCCATCTGGTGTGGGAGCAAATCCGCCGGGCTCGGCATTTGTCGTTGGCCCAAGTGTTCCAGATGGAGTACACGGTGAGTCTCAACTGCTGCCGTCATCCGGAATTCGCCGAAGGGGTGCGGGCTCGGTTGATCGATAAGGACCAAGCGCCGCACTGGCACTGGCCGGATATCAACACAATTCCAGAGGCGGTGGTGCAGGCGCATTTTGAAAAAGCCTGGGAGGGTAGGAATCCTCTGGCAGATTTATCCGATTATTGACAGCCTATCGTTGCGAGTCATTTATCGTGAATGCGCAATTATCGGGTTGATTGTCACGGCAGACGTAAACCTGTTGATCGAAGGGAATCTTGCCAAGCTCCCAATGCAAGCTGTCGGTCAGCGACATGGTGTTGGCAGCGCCCGAAATGCAAGGACGCATAACGACCAGCTCTTCACGCTGGTTTTCATAAACGCACTTTTCCACGTAGCCGTTTTTTCGGTCTGTGCCCTTTTCAGGCGTGAATAAAGCGCCAAGAAAGCTATGTATATATTCGTTAGGCTCAACCTTGGGACCTTGCCAGAGCACGCCATCCTGCTGGTATTGAAAGTAGCCTTTGACGTTTCGGATCATCGATTTATCCGGACAAAACTGCTTTGCCCCCGCCGGGCCCATGACGCAGCCGACTAGTAAAAGCACGCACATCAGTTGTTTGAACATAGAGGCTTTCCTTCACAAGCACACAGCGTTCCCCGCAGTGAATTAGATCTTGAGCCTCAAAGATAGCTGTTAAATCTGACAGTACCGACGAATGGCAGGCAAAAAAAAGCGGCGCATCATGCGCCGCTTCGTTCAAAGCCTTTCTTCAGCGGTGACCACCGCGCCCACCGCCATGCTCACCACCCCGTCCGTGACCGCCGTTTCCCCAACGATTTCCTCCCCAGCCCTGGTTCGGATACGCCCGGTAGGCAGACCTCGGATAATAACGTGGCGCGGGTTGGTAATAACGCGGCGCCGAGTAATAGCGCGGGGCCGGATAGTAACGTGGAGCCGGCGCGTAGTAGCTGCCCCTGTCATAGCGAGGGCCACCGTAATAATAGGCAGGCGCCGGTGCGGTATACACCTCGGAGCGATAGTAAGTGGCGCCTCCATCGTAGTAGGGCACACAAGCTGACAAAGTCAGGCCGAGTAATGCAGTGAGCAGCAGTCGTCGATACATGGCGGCCTCCTGGACCGCGGAAGAGCACCTCCAGCGACGCTGGAGAGCGGCATCCAGCTTGCGCCGAATGACACAATATCTGACATCAAAAACAACATCTGGTGCGTTTCAGTAACAACTTGATACATCAACACGCAACTCCTGTAGGGGCAACCAACGGGAGCCCAAGCTATATCGTTTCAGTCACTTTCACGCAGATACCATGTCGCTCTCGATGACGGCATTGTCCTGCTGCGGGTCCGAGCTGTATTGTGCAAGGCCGAGCACACCTGCCTATACAGCCTGACCCTGCCATGACCACACCCACGCTTTGCCCCGCCTGCGGAGCCGTCAACGACTGCGCCCTGGCAGACCCACGCACGGTTGACCAGGCGTGCTGGTGCTTCAATGTCACCATTGACCCAGCGGTAGTCCTCGCGCTACCTGACGAACTGCGCAATAAAGCCTGCCTGTGCCCGCGTTGCGCCCAAGTGGATGAACAGTTGCGCACCCCTGATGCGCGTTGATCGGTTCCTCAGCAACCTGCCGCGCTTCAATCGCAGGCAAGTAAGGCTGCTGTTGGTGGAACGCCGCGTCAGCGTTGATGGAGTAACGGTCAGTGATCCTCACCATGAGGTACGCGAGTTCAGCCAGGTGTGCGTTGATGGTGAGGTGCTGCAGGCGGGCAAACCGGCGCGCTATTTCATGCTGCACAAACCCCAAGGGTGCGTGAGTGCCACGGCGGATCCGCTACACCCTACCGTGCTCGATCTGCTGAATGAGCCGGACAAAGGCACGCTGCATATTGCCGGGCGCCTGGACTACAACACGACCGGCCTGATGTTGATCACCAACGACGGCCAGTGGTCGCGGCGCCTGACACAACCGACGACCAAGTTGCCCAAGGTGTACCGCGTGGAAACAGCGCAGGAAATCGGTCCCGAATACGCGGTGACATTCAAGGCGGGCCTGTACTTCGCTTTCGAAGACCTCACCACCCAACCCGCCGAGCTGGAATTACTGGGACCGACCACGGCGCGCTTGAGCATCATCGAAGGCCGTTATCACCAGGTGAAACGCATGTTCGGGCACTTCAATAACCAGGTAATCGCGCTGCACCGTGAGCGCATGGGCCCTCTGCAGTTGGATCCGTCCCTTGCGCCGGGGGAATACCGAGCCCTGACTGACGATGAAATCCGACAAGTCTGACGACCGTTCAGCCGCTGGTGGCAAAAAACCAGCCAGGCGGCTTGCGACCTGCCGAGTCTGTGCTTGAATCAAGTTCACCCGTTGAAATATGACTGGCGAGTCACCTATAACCTCCAAGAAACACCTTGCCCCGCCCGTGCTGGATTAACGGGCCGTCCCGGCAAACATCCCGCCCTGACAACCGCTGTCGGCCAACCGCAATCGGACCGACAGGGGCGCTCATCTTCCAGGCGTATGCCTACCTGTCATAAAGCTCGTGCAAAGTCATTTGCGCGCCCTACCCGCTTGCCAGGAGTCTTACGACATGAGGCCAGAAATCGCTGTGTTGGATATACAGGGTCAGTACCGGGTTTACACGGAGTTCTATCGCGCGGATGCCGCTGAAAAGACCATCATTCTGGTCAACGGCTCGATGGCCACCACGGCCTCTTTCGCCCAAACCGTGAAAAGCCTTTACCCCCAATTCAATGTGGTGCTGTACGACCAGCCCTACGCCGGCCGTTCCAAAATCCACAACCGCCACGAGCGGATGCTGACGAAGGAAGTCGAAGGCCAGATCCTGCTGGAGCTGATCGAGCGCTTCGCCGCCGAACACGTGCTCTCGTTCTCGTGGGGCGGTACTGCCGCCCTGTTCGCCCTCGCCCAACGCCCGCGACGCATTGAAAAGGCGGTGATCAGCTCATTCTCCCCGGTGATCAACCCGCCCATGCGCGACTACCTTGAGCGCGGCGTCGACTACCTCGGCAACCTCGACCGCGACCGCGTCGGCCATCTGGTCAACAGCACCATCGGCAAGCACCTGCCGTCGCTGTTCAAGCGCTTCAACTACAAACACGTAAGCAGCCTGGCCGAGCATGAATACGGGCAGATGCACTTCCACATCAGCCAAGTGCTTTACAGCGACCGCTTGTGTTACCTCAACGCAGCCAGGCAGATCGACATTCCGGTGCTATTCCTGAACGGCGAATGGGACGAATACACCAGCGCGCAGGATGCCAGGCTGTTTGGGCAACATATAACCCACAGCAGCTTCAGCACTGTCCAGGCCACGGGGCATTTCCTGGATATGGAGCATAAAGCGGCATGCCGGGACAGCCGGGAGGCGGTGGTAGGCTTTTTGAAAGGGCAGCGGCCGGTGGGTCGGTTACGGTATCAGCAGGGTCAGACGCACCATGCATTTGCGGTCTGAAGTGAGGCCCACTGTAGGCGCGGGTTCCTGCAGTGGCGCCGCTCATCTGTGGGCGGTGCGCGCGCAACATGCGATTTTTTCGAAGAAAAACTTCAAATCCAGCTGAACATCTGGTACAAAGTCAGCCGCTTTGAGCGGGTATAGTTTAGTGGCAAAACGAAAGCTTCCCAAGCTTTAGTTGAGGGTTCGATTCCCTCTACCCGCTCCACTCAAATTGGCTTTCATGTCATGCCACGGCTGACACGAAATGCATAAAAAACCGGCTCCTGGGGGCCGGTTTTTTTTGGCTGACGTTCAGGTGGCTATAACGCTCGCCTTCTACGAAGAATTCGAGCGCAAGAAACGTAGTTTGCCAATACCCTGATGGACCTACACTGGCGCCTTACGCTTCAGCATCCCTTCGAGGAGCCCACCCATGCCCTGTGAATACACACTCATGCCCTCCCCTGTCGGCGAACTCACCTTGGTGGCGCGCCATGGCAAACTTGGCGCCATCCTGTGGCAAACAGAGCGCGCCAACCGCGTACGCCTGGGTGAATTGATCGAGGCCAACGACAGCCTGGTGTTATTGGAAGCCCAGCGCCAGCTAAACGAATACTTCGCGGGAACACGCAGCCAGTTCGAGCTGGAGTTGGACTTCGCCGGCACCGACTTTCAGAAACAAGTCTGGCAGGCCCTGCTGACCATTCCTTTTGGCGAAACGCGCAGCTACAGCCAGATAGCCCAGCAGATCGGCAACCCGAAAGCCGTGCGTGCAGTCGGGGCGGCGAATGGGCGTAATCCGATTTCGATCATTGCGCCCTGTCACCGAGTGGTGGGTGCTTCGGGCGGGCTGACCGGGTTCGCGGGAGGGCTTGAGGCCAAGCAATATCTGTTGACGCTGGAGAATCGCGGCCAGGCGAAACTGGCGTTCTGATCATGGCTGTGGGGCAGCCCCGCGAATAAAGGATGCGCAATCGAACAAGCGTTGGAAACCGAGCTTTCCATACAGTGCAACGGCGGCCGTCGAGGCCTCGAGAAAACACCGGCGAGCCCCCAGGCCCGAGGCGTGAAGCAGAGCCGCTTGAATCAATCGAGTGGCGTAGCCTCTTCCACGAAAGCCGACCCGCGTGCCGACATCACTCAGCCGGGCCTCCCCCTCACATAACGACAAGGTCAACGAACAGCTCACCTGCCCCTCCACAGACAATGTGAAGTGATATAGGGCTTCACCGACGTCCAGGGATCGCTGGTGCCGAGCCTGGTAATGCGCGACCGCCTTGGGCGCTATCAGGAATGCACTGTCGAGCGGAGTCGCCCATTCGTTCAGGTTCCGAGTCAGACTGATCTGCACACCTTCCTCGTTTATCAATGGCGCAAGGCGCGCCAATGACAGGACCATCGCCGTGGTCTCTTCAGCCGGCTGAAAGCCGAGCTGCGCGAGCACGTCGCGCAAGCCATCGACCTGTTCCTGAGGAATCACGATACGAATGGGGATCAAGGTACGGCGGATCAGTTCCAGGGGTAACTCCGTCGCTTCGCACAGCGGGTCGCTGCCCAGACGAATAAACAACATATTCCACGGCGCGCAATGTTCCTCAGCAAAGTAGGTGCTGATACCGGCGCTATGCCGACAATACATCGCGCAGGTTGCCGCAAAAAAATGCGCTTCGGTCAAGTCATAGCGTGCGAATAGGTCATGGGCGTTTTTAGCGTGCATAAGCAATAACCAGGCAAAAACCCAGTCTTGTGCTCACGGTTTCACCGCGCCGTAGGCCCGCTCCTAAAAGCTCGGCAGAAAAACCTCTACTTTTGTCCGCCTGTTAAGTTGTAAAAAGAAATTTCAGCGAGCGACTGCTGTCAGTAGTTTCATCACCCTTTTTGAGGAAAACGGTCATGAACTTCTCTGCAGTCTCCCAAACCCTGTCGCGCTGGGCCGGCAGCCCCCGGACGTTCTACACGGCGGTGGCGCTGATCCTGGCGTGGAGCCTGAGCGGGCCATACTTTCATTACAACGACACCTGGCAATTGATCATCAATACCTCGACCACCATCATCACGTTCCTGATGGTGTTCCTGATCCAGAACACACAGAACCGCGACAATGACATCCTGCATATCAAGATCGACGAGCTGTTGCGTGTGTCCAAGGATGCGCAGAACGCGGTGCTGAGCCTGGACGGTCTGGACCGTAAGGAGCTTGAAAAGCTACGCCAGGAATATCGCGATATCGGCAAAGCCGGCAGCTTGAACCTCAACAGCAGCTGCGGCCCTGCCGCCGACGACGCGGCGGCACCGAAAACAAATTTGAACCAGGCCTGAAAAAAACGGCGGTTGGAGATGATCCAACCGCCGTTTTTATTTTCAAAGGGAGCTTCAACCGTCGCCTTGGTGCCCCTTGCCGTAGGTCGAGGCCAGGGCGCGGGCCTTTTCCAGACGCTCCTGCAGCTTGGGCAGCGTCTCATCCACCAACGCTTTTATCTCTGGCACCTGCGACGCTGCGCCTTCCTGCTTGAACAGGGCGATGGCGTCTTCGGTTTCCTTGACCTGCTGCGCGGTGTAGGCGGCGTCGAAGGAGTCGCCGTCCTTGAGTTCGGGCATCAGGGTTTCGGCCTTGTCGACGATCTTCTCACGTGGGGCTACCGGCAAGTCGAGCTTTTTGGCGATAGCCGCCAGATGCTGGTTGGCCAGGGTGCGCTCATTGATCACCTCGATGGTGTAATCCTTGATCTCCTGGGACGAGGTTCTGGCGTGGGCCATGCGACTGGTTTCGATATCGGCCATGCCTTTGGCCGAAGCCTGCTCGATGAATTCGGCAGGTGACTGGGCGAAAGCATTGCTGGCGCCGAGGCCCAGCAGCATCGCGAAACTGGCGGTGCGTAACCGGATAGCCATGCGGCTCATGATGGGTTCCTCCAGGGCAAAAATAGGTGCGAGGAAACAGCGCCTCGCCCTGGATTCGAATTTTGCTCACGGCAAAGGTTTAGAAAAAACTTTCCAGTGCGACGAACGGTCGTTGTTGAGTCAGGCGGGCTTGCTGGCAAACAGACCCGGCAACGCATGCGCCAACGCGTTGATGGCGAACCCGATAAACATCACGCCGCACAGTCTCGTGATAAGGATTTCATGACGCTGATACAGCGTGCGCACACGTTGGGCACCGACCACGCCGATCAGGATCGCATAGGCCAACAGGCCCCCGATGAAGCTCAGGACAATCAGCCATGGCAGCATCGACCACGTCAGCAATTCGGCACGACTGGAGAGCAATGCAGTGAATGTCGCAACAGCCACCGGGTACGCCTTGGGGTTGGTCAGGCCGAACAGAATCCCGTGCCAGAACGGATGCCGCGCCGCTCCCTGAGGGGCCTCGCTGCTACGCCGCTGGGTGCGAATCGCACGCCAGCCGAGCCAGAACAGATACAGCCCGCTGAGCACGCCCAGTGCATCAAACGCGCTGCTGCCGACTTCCCGAGCGCCCACAATCGCAATCAATGCGGTGCTGCACCACACCACGTCGCCAAGCAAATGCCCAGCCAAAAAGCCTGCCCCGGCACGCCGGCCACGGGCGGCGCCGATGCCGAACACGGCCAACACGCCGGGACCGGGCGTAATACCGTAGATAAACCCGGACGCAAGGACCGCGAGCAACAAAGATGGGGTCATGGGCGTGGCTCTGATAGCAGTTGAAAGGTTCAGGGATTCTGCACGTTCTCGGGCAGGGGGTAAAACTTCATTCCGGCATAAGGCTTGGCGCGACAGGCTTGCAACCGCGAGGCGAGATCACCGACATGGGCTTCGAGCTTGTGACCATCGGGGTCGAGAAAATAGAACGAGGCGCCTTCACTGCGATTGTCGCGCCACTCCCCCACGCCAGCGGCTCGCAAGCGTGCGACCAGCGGAATGAAATCGTGCGCTTCGACGGTCAACGCGTAATGCGTGTAATCGGCGGCCGGGATCGGGTTACGTAACGGGTCCAGCGACAAACATAACCACAGCCCAGGCAACGCAAGGTAGGCGCCGTTATCCCAAGTGGCGTCAAGCCGAAGCTGCAAGAGCTCATGGTAGAAACGGATGCTGCGCTGCAGATCGGTGACGGCCAGGGTGAGGTGATTCAGCCCGGATAACATAAGTTTTTCCTTGTTCGGAATGCCTCTGACGAACGGGACAATCGATCAATGAGATGACGCTGTAGTATGTTGCACTACCTATCACTACATTGAGGTTCGTATGTCTGTTATGTCCCTGCGGATACCGGACGATGTCGCCGATACGCTTGCCAGTCTGGCCAAAGCGACCGGTCGCAGCAAATCGTTCCTCGCTGTTGACGCGCTACGTGAATACTTGACGCGTGAAGCATGGCAAATCGAAGAGATTCAAAAGGCGCTGAAAGAAGCTGATGCGGGGGATTTCGCGACGGCTGCCGAGGTAAAAGCCGTCGCTGACAAATGGCGCAACAATGCAGGTTGAGTGGCTGAGGACAGCCCTCAGAAACCTGGATGATGAAGCGGCCTTTATTGCTGAAGAAAACCCCAAAGCCGCCTACGAGTTCGTCCAGGCGATTTTGGCCGGGCTTGAACACATTGCGCAATTTCCCGCGCTGGGAAAAACCGGGCGCGTCCCAGGGACGCGTGAATGGGTGGTGCCCCGGTGGCCCTACATTGTCCCTTACCGTATTCGTGAAGGGCGACTACAGGTGATGCGAATTTTTCATACCCGCCGCCAACCACCGACCTCCTGGTAGCGGCTGATCAGCCCTTTAGCACACCCTGCACCCGCCCACTCAACCACTGCAACCCCGCATCCCCGCCCCGTCGCGCATGCCATGCCAGCTCAAATGCAAACGAAGGAATACGAAACGGCGGTGGTACGGCGATCAGTTGGGCATGATCGATATTCAACAAGCCTCGGAAGGAGACGGTCAGGATCAGGTCCGTGCCCTGAATCAACTGCGGTGCCACGCCCCAGTGCGGCAGGCTGACGGCCACATGCCGGCGCTGACGAATCGCGGTCAGCGCACGCTCGATTTCCGGCGTGCCGCTGCCGCGCATTTCCAGCAAGACATGGGGGCGTGACAGGTACGTAGGCAGGTCCAGCACACCCGTCGTCGGCAAGCTGTCGCGGTCGACCAGGCAGGTGTAATGCTCTTCGAATAAGGGCGTAGTCCGCAGTTCGGCAGGCATGTCAGGGAAAACCCCGGCGGCCAGGTCGAGATCGCCATTGAGCACGCCGTCGACCATGCCTTCACGGCTGGCCTGGATGATTTGCAGGTCGATTCCCGGCGCTTCACGGCGCAACAAGCGCATCAACCCCGGTAGGAAAATCGCTGCACTGTAGTCCGACATTGCCACGCGAAAGCGGCGTTTGGCCGACGCCGGGTCAAAGCGGTTCGGCGCCAGCAGCGCTTGCACCTGGGCCAGCGCCTCCGCCAACGGCGTAGCCAACTCCAGCGCACGCGCCGTTGGTATCAATGAGCCGCCCTGGCGCACCAGCAACGGGTCACCCAGCAGCTCGCGTAAGCGCGCCAGCGCGTGGCTGACCGCCGGTTGGCTCAGGTGCAGGCGTTCGGCGGCGCGGGTGACGTGTTGCTCGCTGAGCAACACGTCGAGGATCACCAACAGGTTGAGGTCGATGCGCCTTAGATCATTCATCAGCTGCATACCCGCCATAAGAACTTGGAATTTAAATTTGCGCGATGAATAACTTAGAGTCCAGCAAAACCTTTGGGAGATTCGCCATGACGACGTTGCATTGGCTGGGTGTGTTGTTGCTGGCGGTGATCGCTGGTGCCGTGGTGCCGTTTCAAAGTGCGATCAACGCCAACCTGGGTCGCGGGCTCGGTCACCCGTTGTGGGCGACGCTGGCTTCGCTGTTGGTGAGCATCATTGTGTTGCTGCCGGTGATCATCGCCCTACGGCTGCCCTTGCCGAGTCTGGCCTTTATCACCCAGGCGCCGCTGTGGATGTGGGCCGGTGGCGCGTTCGGGGTGTGCTTTATCTCGCTGGCATTGGTGCTGATGCCCACGCTGGGCGCATCAGGCTTCATTGCCTTGGCGATGGCCGGGCAGATTCTCGCGTCGTTGCTGCTCGACCATTTCGGCCTGTTCGGCCTGGTGGAGCGCCAACTCACAACGCCCCGCGTGGTGGGGGCATTGCTGTTGATCGGCGGCGTCGCACTGATTCAGTTCAGCGCGACGCCGGCCCGCGCATTGGCAACGACTGGCTGATCAGCCTTTATCCAATGTGCGCAACTTGTGTGGCAACCCCCACAGCAGTAACGCGGCCGCCAGCAACGCACACACGCCGATCACATAAAGCGCCGGCGTGGTGCTGCCGGTAAGGTCCTTGATGCGTCCCACCATCACCGGGCTGACGATGCCGCCGAACTGGCCGAGGGTATTGATCACCGCAATCCCACCCGCCGCACCCGCGCCAGCACCGGCGAGCAGTTTGGGCGGCAGGGTCCAGAAGGTCGGGATCGAAGCGATGATGCCCGCGCCGAGCATGCCCAAGGCGATGATCAAGAAGGTAGTGTGGTCAGCGAAGATGCCGGCACTGAAGAAGCCCACCGCGCCCAGGACCACCAGCCCGCAGACAAACTTGCGGCGCTCACCGGTCGCATCCGATAGACGTCCGATCACCACCATGCTGATCGCCCCGCATATATAAGGAATCGCAGTGAGCAGACCAATCATCACCGGGCTCTGCGTGCCGGCGCTGCGGATCAATTGCGGGGCCCAGAAGTTCAGGCCGTAGGACGCCACCTGGATCAGAAAGTAGATGAAGCCGAGCATCAGAAAACCAGGAATACGGATCGCCGACCACAGCGAACCGCCATGTTGATTGGGCTCATGTTTGGCGATCCGGCTCGACAGCAAGACCTTTTCCGCCGACGTCAGCCAATGAGCGTCTTCAATACGATCCTTGAGCAGCATTAACACCAGCAAGCCCAGGCCGATGCACGGCAAGCCACCGAGCAGGAACAACCAATGCCAGCCGCGCATATGCAGCACGCCGTCGAGATGTTCCAGCACCAGCCCGGAGAACGGTGCGCCCACCAGGCCTGCAAACGCCGACGCCAGGAACAGCATCGACGTGATGCGCCCCCGAAAGTGCTGCGGGAACCATAGCGTCAGGTAATACAACACCCCCGGCGCAAACCCGGCTTCCATCGCGCCGATGATGAAGCGCAAACCATAGAACTGCCACTCGGCTGTGACAAACACCATGGCCGCCGTGGCCAGGCCCCAGGACATCATGATCCGCGCAATCCAGCGCCGCGCGCCGACCTTGTACAGCATCATGTTGCTGGGCACTTCGAAGATGACATAGCCCACCACGAACAACCCTGCGCCCAGCCCGTAGGCGGTGTCACTCAGGCTCAGATCGGCTTGTAACTGGAACTTGGCGAAGCTGATGTTGATGCGGTCAAAAAACGCAAACAGATAGCAGACCATGATCAGCGGCATCAGCCGCCAGGCGACCTTGCTGACCAGGGCTTTTTCCGCGTCGATCTCGGCGGCCGGGCGCGCGCCGGCCTCTAACGTATTAGTGCTCATGTGTCTCTCCAGCGGACTGCTCAGAGGCGTCCGATTGTTTTTGTTGTCTGGTGCGAAATTACAAACCGGCGATGTATTCAGGCGTTGGGTGCAGGTCGCTGTTGCGCCCGGCCTTGGCCACCTGGCCGGGCAGTTCATGGCCCAGCAACGCTGGCAGGCGCCGCGACATGTGCAGCAAGTGCGGCAGGTCGATACCGGTGTGAATGCCGACCTCTTCGCACAGGTTGACCAGGTCTTCGGTGCAGATATTGCCCGACGCACCCGGTGCAAACGGGCAACCACCCAGGCCGCCCAGCGCCGCGTCGAAACGTCGGGCCCCGGCTTCGTAAGCGGCCAGCACATTGCATAAACCCAGGCCGCGGGTGTTGTGAAAATGCAGGGTCAAGTCGCACGCGGGTATATGTGCCAACACGCGCTTGACCAGGCGTTCGACCTGCCGCGGATTGGCCATGCCAGTGGTGTCCGCCAGGGTGATGCCCTGGATGCCCAACTCGCGATACGCCTCGACAATCCGCAACACCCGGTCTTCATCGATGCGGCCTTCGAACGGGCAACCGAAGGCGGTGGCGACGCTGCCGTTGAGGCGCACCGGGTGGTCGGCGGCAAAGCTTGCGATATCGCCAAAGGCTGCCAGGGACGCCTCGCAGCGCATGCGCATGTTCGCCAGGTTGTGGGTCTGGCTGGCAGACATCACCAGGTTCAACTCATCGGCGCGGGACTCGATGGCGCGTTGGGCGCCTTTGAGATTGGGGATCAGCGCCACGTAGATCACGCCGGGCTTGCGCTCGATACCTTGGAATACCTGCTCACCGTCACGCAATGCCGGAATGGCCTTGGGCGAGACGAACGAACCCGCTTCAATACGCGAAAAACCGGCGAGGGAAAGCTGGTTGATCAGCGCGATCTTGTCGGCGGTTTCGACCCAGGTCGGCTCGATCTGCAGGCCGTCGCGCGGGGAGACTTCCTGCACGATCAGCGAGTCGGAATAATTGCTGATCATTGCACCACTCCCGAAGCCTTCAGGCGTTGAATGTCAGCGTCTGTCAGGCCCAGCTCTGCGAGGATGTCATCGGTGTGCTGGCCCAGCGCAGGACCTTGCCAGTTCACCGCGCCGGGCGTTTCCGACAGTTTGGGTACGATGCCGGGCATCTTTACCGACACACCACCGGGCAAATCGGCATCGAGCAACATATCCCGCGCCTGGTAGTGCGGGTCGCTGACAATGTCCGCCACGGAGTAGATGCGCCCGGCCGGCACTTCAGCGGCCTCCAGGGCGCTGAGCACCTGCTCGATGGGCAGGCTGCTGGTCCAGTGGGTGATTGCCGCGTCGAGCAAACCACTCTGTGCCGCACGGCCATCGTTGTGGGCGAACTCAGGCGCAGCGGCCAGGTCGGCGCGGCCGATGGCGGTCATCAGGCGCTTGTAGATCGGGTCGCTGTTGCCGGCGATCACCACGTAGGCGCCGTCGGCGGTCAGGTAGGTATTGGACGGCGCGATACCGGGCAAGGCACCGCCGCTGCGCTCACGTACATGGCCGAGCATGTCGTATTCGGGCACCAGGCTTTCCATCAGGTTGAACACGCTTTCCGCCAGGGACACGTCGACGATTTGCCCGTCACCCTGGCCGGTCTTGACCCGCAGCAGCGACATCAGCGCGCCGATCACACCGTGCAACGACGCAAGCGAATCCCCCAGGCTCACGCCGACCCGCGCCGGTGGCGAATCCGGGTTGCCGGTGGTGTAGCGAATGCCGCCCATGGCCTCGCCGATCGCACCGAAACCCGGGCGGTCGCGATAGGGCCCGGTCTGGCCATAGCCGGAGATGCGCACCAGGGTCAGCTTGGGGTTGAGGGCATGTAACACATCCCAACCCAGGCCGAGTTTTTCCAGGCCACCGGGGCGCAGGTTTTCGATCAGCACGTCGGCATCGCCGAGCAGTTGCTTGATCAGGCTCAAGCCTTCTGCCGACTTGAGGTCCAAGGCCAGGGACTGCTTGTTGCGCGACTGCAGGTACCACCACAGCGACGTGCCTTCGTGCAGCTTTCGCCATTTGCGAAGCGGATCGCCCTGCCCCATGGCTTCGATCTTGATCACCTCGGCACCAAACTCGGCCAATATCCGCGCCGCGAACGGCGCGGCAATCAGGGTGCCGATCTCGATCACCTTGATACCACACAGGGGAGCCGTCATCGGATGTACCTCTTGTTCTTGGAATGTGTCGCCAAGGCTAGAGGACAGCCGTAGAAGAAATCCAACCGTCAGTTAGCAAGGAGCGTTCGCGAAACGCGAACGAACAAAGCATTATCTGCAGGAATCCGCCGCGCTACTCAGGTAATCAAAGAGCAACCGGCTGACCGGCGACAACTGCGCCTCATCGCGCACCACCAGGATCAGGCTGCGGTTCGACCAGGCATCTGTCAGCGGCACCGCATGCAAACCCAGCGTACGGCCGAACAATTCATAGGCTTTTTGCGGCAGGATGCCGATGCCCATATTCGCCTGGACCATCCGGCACATCGCATCGAACCCCGGCACGTGAATACGCAGGCGCAGCATCTGGCCGGCCTCGCGCGCGGCGGCATGGGTGCGCATATTGATCGAGCTGGCGGCGTGCAGGCCGACATAATCGCTGCCCAGGGTCTCATTGAAAGCCAGCGCCTCACGCGACGCCAGCGGGTGCCCGGCCGGCATCAGCACCACCAGTTTGTCATGGCGATAGGTCACGCTGGGCAAGCCTTTGGTGTCGGTATCACTGGAGCAGATGCCCAGGTCTGCCACACCGTCCAGCACGCCTTGCACCACGCCGTTGCTGGGGCGTTCCTCAAGGTCGGTTTGTATTTGCGGGTGCAACGCGCAAAAGTCGCGCAAGTCTTCGGGAAGAAACTGAATGATGGCCGAGAGGTTGGCCAACATCCGCACATAGCCGCGCACGCCATGGCTGTGTTCACTCAGTTCCAGGCCCATTTTCTCGACATTGAACAGCATCTGCCGCGCATGGTGCAGCAGGGTTTCGCCGGCCGCCGTCAGTGCCATACCCTTGGCGCGGCGCACAAACAGGCTGACGCCGAGCACTTGCTCCAGCTCCATCAAGCGCTTGCTGGCTGCCGACACCGCGATAGCCTCACGGGCGGCGGCACGGGTCAAGGTGCCCTCCTCGAACACCGCGACAAACAGTTGCAGGGTGATCAAGTCGAGGCGGCGCACCAGGCTTTTGTGCAGCATCAGCGACGCTCGGCCGCCAAGCGATTGATCTCGGCCTGCTCCACCACAGGCTGCGGCGCGCCATGGCTCACCGCCTGCAACATCGCACGGCCGACGGTCTCGGTGCTGACGACCCAGCTCGGCTTTATCCGACGTACAAAAGAGAGCAACGGCCCGAGCACGCTATAGAACGCCTGGTACAGCGGCGTCTTCGAACGCACACCGTGCAACGGCTGGATGATCCCCGGCCGGAATAGATAGACCGCCCTGAACGGCAAGCGCAGCAAGGCGTTCTCGGTCTTGCCGTTGACCCGCGCCCACATCGACTTGCTCGTCTCGGAACTGTCAGTGCCGGCGCCGGAAACATAGATAAACGTCATCTGCGGATTGAGCCGCGCCAGGGTGCTGGCGGCGACTAAAGTCAGGTCATAAGTGAGGTGGGTGTAGTTGATTTCATTCATGCCCGCCGAGGAAACGCCCAGGCAGAAGAAACACGCATCAAAGCCTTGCAGCAGGTTTTCCAGGGGTTGGAAATCCAGCATGTCGCTGTGTAACACCTGATGCAGTTTGCCGTGTTCCTGGGTCAACGACGTGCGGCCGACGGCAACGACTTCCTGCACGTCGGGCGCCAGCAGGCACTCGCGCAGTACGCCCTGACCGACCATGCCGGTGGCGCCGAATAATAGAACTCTCATGGGGGACCTCAGCGGCAAGCCGCAAGCTTCAAGCTCAAGTTGAACGCGTTCAACCTTTAGCTTAACGCTTGCAGCCCAAAGCTGCCCCCTATCAAAACGCGCTGCGAAAAATCTCCTCGATCTGACGCTGATCCGCCCGTCGTGGGTTGGTCAGGCCACATGCATCCTTCAGCGCATTACTCGCCAGCAGCGGAATATCCTGCAATTTGGCGCCAAGTTCGCGCAGGCCGGCGGGAATTTCCACGTCCTGGGACAGGGCGCGAATCGCGACGATAGCGGCCTGCGCGCCCTCTTCCGGGGTAACGCCCTTGATATCGGCCCCCAACGCGCGCGCCACGTCACTCAAACGCTCGGCGCTGACACTGGCATTGAAACTCTGCACGTGGGGCAGCAGCACCGCATTGCACACGCCATGGGGCAGGTCGTACAGGCCGCCGAGCTGATGCGCCATGGCGTGCACAAATCCCAGCGACGCGTTGTTGAACGCCATGCCCGCGAGGAACTGCGCATACGCCATGTTTTCCCGCGCGGCTATGTCGCTGCCATCGCGCACGGCCAGCCGCAGGTTGGCGCTGATCAGTTCGATCGCCTTGATTGCGCAGGCGTCGGTGATCGGTGTAGCGGCGGTGGACACGTAGGCTTCGATGGCATGTGTCAAGGCATCCATGCCGGTGGCAGCGGTGAGGCCCTTGGGCATTGCAACCATCAACGCCGGGTCGTTGACCGACAGCAGCGGCGTGACATTGCGGTCGACGATGGCCATTTTCATGTGGCGGGTTTCGTCGGTGATGATGCAGAAACGGGTCATCTCACTGGCCGTGCCGGCGGTGGTGTTGATCGCCACCAGCGGCAGTTGCGGCTTGCTTGATTGATCGACCCCCTCATAGTCGCCGATACGCCCGCCGTTGGTGGCGCACAGGGCGATGCCCTTGGCGCAGTCATGGGGCGAGCCGCCGCCCAGGGACACCACAAAATCGCAGGCGCTCTGTTGCAGCAGCGCCAAGCCTTTTTCGACGTTTTCCACCGTGGGGTTGGGCCTGGCGCCATCGTAGACCACCGAATCGATGTCCTGCAGCGCCAGCTTTTCGGCGACCATGCTTGCCACGCCGGCTTTGCACAGGCCCTGGTCAGTGACGATCAACGCCTTGCGAAAGCCGTAGTTGCGCATGGCAATCATGGCTTCGTCCAGGCAGCCGATGCCCATGATATTGACGGCGGGAATAAAGAACGTGCTGCTCATGGTCGATCCTCAGGGGCTTTATACCCACAGAATCCACCGGTACCACTTGCCGCATCTTGACCAGGATCAACGCCGGCTCGTGATAAAGTCACCGTCCAGCCGATTTCGAGTAGACCCGCCGCAATGAAGGATTTCCAGGATATTGACGCCCACCTTGAAGACTGGAGCGCACTGCGCGGCGCCATCGACTTCAACGGGATTCTGATCGGCAACGGCGCAAGCCGCACGATTTGGGAAGACTTTGCCTACGATTCACTGTTTGAAAACGCCCGCACAGTGGAAGAAAAACCCCTGGGCCAATCCGAACTCAGCGTATTCGACGCGCTGCAAACCCGCAGCTTCGAGCAGGCCCTTGGCGCGCTGAAAACCACCAGCCGCGTCAACAAAGCCCTGGCGGTCAGCTCGGCGGCGCCACGCAATCGCTACTATGCGATCAAGGAAGCGCTGATCAATACGATCCACGCCGTGCACATCCCCTGGCGCCTGGTGCAGCCCTCGACCCTGGCGACGCTCAACACCGAACTGGCCCGCTACGCTACGGTCTTCACCAGCAACTACGACCTGCTCAACTACTGGGCGATCCTGCACACGCCGGGTATCGACGACCTGTTCCGCAGCGCCGACTCAAGCTTCGACCTGCGCGATACCCGCACCGACGCCACACGTATTTTGTACCTGCACGGCGGCCTGCACCTGGTGCGCAACCTCGACGGCACCGCGCGCAAACTGCCGTCCACCGACAGCACGTTGCTCAGCAGTTTCGCGATCAACAACACGATCAAGACCCTGGACGACGTGCCGCTGTTCGTCAGTGAAGGCCCGGTGCACGAGAAGCTCAAGACCATCCGCAGCTCGGATTATCTGTCGTTCTGTTATGAACAGTTGCTCACCCACGAAGGCGCGCTGTGCATCTTCGGCCATGGCCTGGGGCCGCAGGATAAACACTTGGTGGACGCCATCCGCCAGGCCAGCATCACCACCCTGGCGATTTCGGTATCGGGGCGCAGCGACGGGTTCATTCGCCAGCAGAAGCAGCGGTATTCGCAGCTGTTTGCAGGTACTGGGGCGCAGCTGAAATTCTTCGCGGCGCGCACCCATCCGCTGGGTAACCCGACGCTGTCGGTGCCTGTCGAACACTGATCCAGTGAACAAAAAAGATCAAATGTGGGAGGGGGCTTGCTCCCACACTGATCCCCTGCCTAGTTCAAGAAACCATCGGCGCGCAGCAGGGTTTCCAGGCAATGTTCGGTGATGTGGTAGAACGCCTTCAGCTCCTGAATTTTCCCCAGCAGTTGCGCGTTGTCCAACGGCTGCGCGCGCTTGATCGCCAGGATCATCTTGTTCTTGTTGGTGTGCTCCAGCGAGATGAACTCAAACACTTTGGTTTCATAGCCACAGGCTTCGAGATACAAGGCGCGCAAGCTGTCGGTGACCATTTCTGCCTGTTGGCCCAGGTGCAGGCCGTATTGCAGCATTGGCTTGAGCAGCACCGGGCTCTGGATCTGCAGGCGAATCTGTTTGTGGCAGCACGGCGAGCACATGATGATCGACGCGCCGGAACGGATGCCGGTGTGAATCGCGTAGTCGGTGGCGATATCGCACGCATGCAGGGCGATCATCACGTCCAGCTCGCTCGGCGCGACGCTGCGCACGTCGCCGCACTTGAATACCAACCCGGGGTGTTCCAAGCGTGCGGCGGCGGCGTTGCACAGGGTTACCAGGTCTTGACGCAGCTCGACACCGGTCACTTCGCCTTCGGCCTTGAGGGTATTGCGCAGGTAGTCGTGGATGGCAAACGTGAGGTAGCCCTTGCCCGAGCCGAAATCGGCGACGCGCACGGGTTGGTCCAGCTGCAACGGCGAGGCTGTCAGCGCATGGCTGAACACTTCGATGAACTTGTTGATCTGCTTCCACTTGCGCGACATCGACGGGATCAGCGCTTGGCTGGCGTCGGTCACGCCCAGGTCGGCAAGGAACGGCCGGCTCAGGTCGAGGAAGCGATTTTTTTCGCGGTTATGCTCGGCCGATGGCGCCTCACGCAATTGTTGCGGCTTGCTTTTGAACAGCGAGCTTTTGTTCTTCTTGCTGTATTCCAGCTGGGCTTCGTCCATAAGCGACAACAAGTGTGCGTTCTTGAACGAGGCTGGCAGCAGCTCGGCAATCGCCGCCACGCCGTCCGCCAGTGGGAAGTTCTTGGTGATGTCGCGGGTCTTGTAGCGGTAGACGAAGGACAGGCAGGGCTGCTCCTTGACCGTCACGGGCTTGATGATCAGCCGCTGCAGTTCGGCCTCCGCGCCCACGTACTTGGCCAGCACCAGCTTGATGAAGGCGTTCTGCGCCAGGCTTGCGCTCAGCAGTTCGATGAACTGGGCGTGATGATCCGGCGCAGGGCTGGCAGGTTGAGCGGTGACGGACATGAACAAAAACGCCTCGGGCAAAGAATGCCGGGCATTTTAGGGGGGATAACTGGCCAGGGCACGGAGTTATTTGACCAATGGTACGTTCCAACAGCCAAAGTAGATCCAAATGTGGGAGGGGGCTTGCTCCCGATTACAGTGTGTCAGTCAGAGATGTTCTAACTGAACCATAGCTATCGGGAGCAAGCCCCCTCCCACATTTGGAATTTCGTTGACTGGGCTATTCCAGTACGACCAGACGGTTCGGCAGCTCATTACGCGCCTGCGTCACCGGCACATGCACCTTGAGCACTTCACCACAGGCCTCGATGCACGCGATAAACCCCGCCAACGTCTGCCCCTGCTTCACCTGCTGGGTGAATGCCTTGACGATGCCATCCCAGCAGCTGTCGTCCAGGCGCTTGGAGATGCCCTCATCCACCAGGATTTCCACATAACGCTCCGCCTCGCTGACAAAAATCAGCACACCGGTGCTGCCCAGCGTGTGGTGCAGGTTCTGCTCGAGGAACTGGCGGCGTGCCAGGTTCGAGGCGCGCCAGTGGCGGACCGAGCGCGGGATCAAACGGGTGGTGACCTTGGGCAGCCGAAACAGCAGGCACAACACAATGAAGGTCGCCCACTGCGCCAACAACAAGGTGTACATGGTCAGGTAGCCCGACAGGTAATGCACCACCCCGGGTACCACCAATGCGATCAGGCTGGCCCACAACAACGGAATGTAGGCGTAGTCATCGGCGCGCGCAGCCAGCACCGTGACCAGCTCGGCGTCGGTCTGTTGCTCGACCCGGGCAATCGCTTCGGCCACTTGGCGCTGCTCGTGTTCAGTCAGTAATGCCATGGTTGTAGATGCTCTTTTCTCGTTATTGTCATTACCAGCCGCCCGACGCCCCGCCACCGCCGAAACCACCACCGCCGCCGCGAAAACCTCCTCCACCGCCGCCCCCACTACCGCCGCCACCACCGCCGCCACCGCCACGCCCGATAAGGCTGAGGATAACCAGCAGGATAGTGCCCACCGGCAGGCCCATGCGATGACACAGCCACAACACGCCGATCAGCAGGATGAAGAAACCGATGGAAAGCGCGGGATTGTCCTTCGGGGCGGACCACGGATCCGCCACACGGGCCGGCACGGCCAGCGGTTCACCGCCCACCACCTGGATCATCGCCGCGACACCGTCGCTGATGCCCTGGCTGAAATTGCCGGCCTTGAACTTGGGCGCGATCACCTGGTTGATGATCACCCAGGACTGCGCATCCGTCAGCACGCCTTCCAGGCCGTAGCCAACTTCGATGCGCAACTTGCGCTCGTCACGGGCGACGATCAACAGTGCGCCGTTATCCTTGCCCTTCTGGCCGATCCCCCACTGTCGGCCTAATTGATAACCGTAGTCTTCAATCGGCACGCCCTGCAGGTCGGGCACGGTGACCACCACAATCTGGTCACCGGAGGTCTGTTCCAGCGCCTGCAATTGCTGCGTCAGTTGCTCGCGCACCGCCGGGTCGATCATCTGGGCGTTGTCCACCACCCGCCCGGTCAACGCCGGGAAGGTCAAGGCCGCCTGGGCTATGCCCATGCAGGCCAGCAGCCACAGCGCCAGGCCTATCCGTAATAAACGCATCGACACCTCAAGGCAGCGTTATTTGAACTTCACCTGCGGAGCCTTATCGGCATCGGCACTGGTGGCTTCAAACGTGGCGCGGATCGGCAAGTCGCTGTACATCACGCTGTGCCACAGGCGGCCTGGGAAGGTGCGGATTTCGGTGTTGTAGGCCTGCACGGTCTGGATGAAATCGCGACGGGCCACGGCGATACGGTTTTCAGTCCCTTCGAGTTGCGATTGCAGGGCCAGGAAGTTCTGGTTGGCTTTCAGGTCCGGATAGCGTTCGGACACCACCATCAAACGGCTGAGTGCGCCGCTGAGGCCGTCCTGGGCTTGCTGGAACTGCTTGAGTTTTTCCGGGTTGTCGAGGGTGCTGGCATCGACCTGGATCGAGGTGGCCTTGGCCCGCGCTTCAATCACGGCGGTCAGGGTGTCCTGCTCATGGGCGGCATAGGCCTTCACCGTTTCCACCAGGTTGGGGATCAGGTCGGCACGGCGTTGGTACTGGTTCTGCACCTGGCCCCAGGCCGCCTTGGCCTGTTCGTCCAGAGTCGGAATGTTGTTGATGCCGCAACCGCTCAATACGCTGCTGATCAATAACAGCGCCGCGGCTTTCAAGCCCCAGCGGTAACCTTGTGCTGCTTGCATGGTGTATCTCCTGCCAATCTGGATGGAATGTGATGACTAACCCTATAAACCACGCGCTTGGGGCATAATCCGCCACCACTGGAATGCTTCGAGCCAATCAGCTACAAAGATGCCCAGCGCGAAAAAGAGTTCAGAGTGTGCTGCATTTATCTGAACAACACCCGAACAACAATAGACGCTCCCCACATTTTGGCCGATCAGCCTGACCGCTGTGCAGTGAGCCGAAAAAGGATATTCATGAAGAAGCTGTGTTTGCTCGGCCTTGTTGCCACTCTGGCCAGCCACCCCGCATGGGCAGAAACAAAGCCTGCTGCGCTTGACGACAAGGACGCCTTCGTCAGCGCCCTACTCAAACAGATGACCCTCGATGAAAAGATCGGCCAATTGCGCCTGATCAGCATCGGCCCCGAGATGCCCCGCGAGCTGATCCGCAAGGAAATCGCCGCCGGCCGCATCGGGGGCACGTTCAACTCCATCACTCGCCCGGAAAACCGTCCCATGCAGGACGCGGCCATGCGCAGCCGGTTGAAGATCCCGATGTTCTTCGCCTACGACGTGATCCACGGCCACCGCACGATTTTCCCGATCAGCCTGGCTCTGGCCTCCAGCTGGGACATGGACGCCATCGGCCGCTCCGGGCGCATCGCCGCCCAGGAAGCCGCCGCCGACAGCCTCGACATCACCTTCGCGCCGATGGTCGACATCTCCCGTGACCCGCGCTGGGGCCGCACCTCCGAAGGCTTCGGCGAAGACACGTACCTGGTGTCGCGCATTGCCGAAGTCATGGTCAAGGCGTTCCAGGGCGCCAGCGCCGCGAACGCCGACAGCATCATGGCCAGCGTCAAGCACTTCGCCCTGTACGGCGCGGTGGAAGGCGGGCGCGACTACAACGTGGTCGACATGAGCCCGGTCAAGATGTACCAGGACTACCTGCCGCCGTACCACGCGGCGATCAAGGCCGGTTCCGGCGGCGTGATGGTGGCGCTCAACTCGATCAACGGCGTGCCCGCCACCGCCAACACCTGGTTGATGAACGACCTGCTGCGCAGGGACTGGGGCTTCAAGGGCCTGGCCGTGAGCGACCACGGTGCGATCTTCGAACTGATCAAGCACGGCGTGGCCAAGGACGGGCGTGAAGCTGCCAAACTGGCGATCAAGGCCGGCATCGACATGAGCATGAACGACACGCTGTACGGCAAGGAACTGCCGGGGCTGCTCAAGTCCGGCGAGATCGAACAGAGCGACATCGACAACGCCGTGCGCGAAGTGCTCGGCGCCAAGTACGACATGGGCCTGTTCAAGGACCCGTACCTGCGCATCGGCAAGGCCGAGGATGACCCGGCCGACACCTATGCCGACAGCCGCCTGCACCGTGCCGACGCCCGCGACATCGCGCGCCGCAGCCTGGTGTTGCTGAAAAACCAGAACCAGACCCTGCCCCTGAAAAAATCCGCGACCATCGCGCTGGTCGGCCCGCTGGCCAAGGCGCCGATCGACATGATGGGCAGCTGGGCCGCCGCCGGTAAGCCGGAACAGTCGGTGACATTGCTGGACGGCATGAACGCCGTGATCGGCGATAAAGGCAAAATCATCTACGCTCGCGGCGCCAACATCACCAACGACAAGGCCGTGGTCGACTACCTCAACTTCCTCAACTTCGACGCCCCGGAAGTGGTGGATGACAAGCGTGCGCCGCAGGTATTGATCGATGAAGCGGTGAAGGCTGCGCAGAGCGCCGATGTCATCGTCGCGGCCGTAGGCGAGTCCCGTGGCATGTCCCACGAGTCCTCCAGCCGCACCGACCTGAACATTCCGCAAAGCCAGCGCGACCTGATCAAGGCCCTCAAGGCCACCGGCAAACCGCTGGTATTGGTGCTGATGAATGGCCGGCCGCTGTCGATTCTCGAAGAGAACCAACAGGCTGACGCGATCCTGGAAACCTGGTTCTCCGGGACCGAAGGCGGCAACGCCATCGCCGACGTGCTGTTCGGTGACTACAACCCGTCGGGCAAGCTGCCAATCACCTTCCCACGCTCCGTGGGGCAGATTCCCACCTACTACAACCACCTGAGCATCGGCCGGCCGTTCACGCCGGGCAAACCGGGCAACTACACCTCGCAGTACTTCGATGACACCACAGGTCCCCTGTTCCCATTTGGCTATGGCCTGAGCTACACCACGTTCGACCTGTCGGACATGGCGCTGTCGTCCACCACCCTGAATAAGACCGGCAAGCTCGACGCCAGCGTCACGTTGAAAAACACCGGTAAGGTGGAGGGCGAAACCGTGGTGCAGTTGTACATCCAGGACGTGGCCGGCTCGATGATCCGCCCGGTGAAAGAGCTGAAGAACTTCCAGAAGGTCATGCTCAAGGCTGGAGAGGAGCGCACGCTGCACTTCACCATTACCGAGGAAGATTTGAAGTTCTACAACAGCCAGCTCAAATTCGCTGCGGAACCGGGTGAGTTCAATGTGCAGATCGGGCTGGACTCGCAGGATGTGCAGCAGCAGAGCTTTGAACTGCTGTAACTGATCGTTCCCACGCTCTGCGTGGGAATGCATACCGTGACGCTCTGCGTCACAAAAGCGGACGCAGAGCGTCCAGGGCGGCGTTCCCACGCAGAGCGTGGGAACGATCGTTAGCCGCGCCGATTCAGCAGATTGACCACCAACCGATCAATCCACCCCCACACCCGCTGCTTCACCCGCCGCCATAACGGCCGGGCCTTCCACGCTTCCAGGCTGACCGCCAGGCTCTGGGCAAAATCACGCTCGAAACTGCCCGCCACCGCCGCCGTCAATGCCGGGTCCAACGCCTCCAGGTTGGCCTCCAGGTTGAAGCGCAGATTCCAGTGGTCGAAATTGCACGAGCCAATGCTGACCCAATCGTCCACCAGCACCATCTTCAAGTGCAGGAAGCACGGCTGATACTCGAAGATCTGCACCCCCGAACGCAGCAAACGCGGGTAATAACGGTGCCCGGCGTAGCGCACCGACGGATGATCGGTGCGCGGGCCGGTGAGCAGCAAGCGCACATCCACCCCGCGCCCGGCCGCGCGGCGCAAGGCACGGCGCACGCTCCAGGTGGGCAGGAAGTACGGCGTGGCCAGCCAGATACGCGTCTTGCTGCTGTTCAAGGCACGGATCAGCGATTGCAAAATATCCCGGTGCTGCCGGGCGTCGGCATAGGCCACCCGGCCCAGGCCAGGCCCGGTCGCCGGCACCTTGGGCAACCGCGGCAGGCCGAAATGCGTCGCGGGTTTCCACTCCCGGCGAGCGGCGTTGGCGTGCCATTGACGATCGAACAGCGCCTGCCAATCCAGCACCAGCGGACCGCTGATCTGCACCATCACTTCATGCCAGTCGGCGGTGTCCTGGCCCGGCGTCCAGAACTCATCCGTCACACCGGTGCCGCCAATCACCGCGATACCCTGGTCGACCAACAACACCTTGCGGTGGTCACGGTACAGGTTGCGCATCCAGCGCCGCCAGCTCAGGCGGTTGTAGAACCGCAGCTCCACACCCGCGTCGGTCAACCGCTTGCGCAGCCCGAAGGTAAACGCCAGGCTGCCGTAATCATCGAACAGGCAACGCACCTGCACCCCCCGCTCGGCGGCGAGTACCAATGCCTGCACCATCGCCTCGGCACAGGCGCCGGCTTCCACCAGGTACAACTCCAGATCGACTTGCTGCTCAGCCCGCGCAATCCCGACCAACATCTGCGGGAAGAAACTCGGCCCGTCGATCAGCAACTCGAAACGGTTGGCGCTGCGCCACGGGAACACCGCGCCGCCCACGTCAGCGCGCCGTAAAGATCAGCACCGCACCCACCGGCACCGACAAACTGATCGATTTAAGACCTGCGACCTTGCGCAGCGCGGCCACGCCTGGCGCGAGGTCAAAATCCTCGGCATGCACCACCACCGGCTCCAGGGTCACCACCTGGAAGCGCCGGTCATCCAGACGCGTGGCCAATAGCTCGGCCGTGTAGGTCTGGGTCTTGCCATGCAAGGTGATGCTCAGCGGCAGGCGCAACTCCAGTTGCGCGCCAGAGGCGAGATCATTGATCGGTTGCAGGTTGATCTGGGTGCTGATCAACGCTTCGGAAAACTGCTTGATCTCGAACAACTCTTTGCGCATGCGCTCGTCACGCAGCGGGACACCACTGTTGATCGACTCCAGCTCCACCTGCACCTGGGCCGCGCCGTTGCTGTCGACCTTGCCGTGCAGCACGAGGAAGCGCTGCACTTCGGCGATTTCGGTGTTTTTGGTGGTGACGAACGACAGGCGTGAAGACTCGTTATCCAGGTACCAGTCGGCACTGGCAGGCACGGCGGCGCAGGCCAGCAATGCGAAGACAAGGGGTTTGACATTGAACATAAGGACTCAGGGGCGAAAAATCTGCACGAACAGTAAGCGCAATGTCCCGACCGGCGCAAATCCAATGTGGGAGGGGTGATGTGTGGGCTTCAGGGATTCAGGCGACAGCCCTGACGGTCGCCCAGCCACCGCGCCGTATGCGTGCGCCCCAACCCGCTCGCCGTCACTTCACTGCGCTCGGGGTTATCACTGAAGGCACTGGTCGGCACGTATTGCTTCACATAGCCACGGCAGTAATTGGCCGGTTGGTTTTCCACGTAGCGACACGAGCAATACTCCTTGGCCGTGTACGCCGCGATGATGTCGGGAAAGGCTTGCAGGTTGATGCGCTCATGCCACACCCAGCCCAACAACACGAGCAACAGCACCAGCAAAACGGTGATAAGCGGATGGCGCCGAATCATGATCGCACCGCCGCCAGCACGCGTTTGAGCAGTTCGTTATGCCGGTAGCTGCCGTCGCGGTCATCGCCGTAGCGCACGATGACCAAGTGTTCGTCGGGCAGTACGAACAGCGCCTGGCCCCAGTGCCCCAATGCGGCGAAGGTGTCGGCCGGTGCGTCGGGCCAGGGTGCGGGGGTGCCCTGGTTGAGCCACCATTGCCCGCCTGGCACGGCTTCATCCTGGCCCGCTTTGTAATTGGCGAAGGGTTGGCGATTGAACGCGACCCACTCCTTGGGCAGCAATTGTCGTTCTTCCCAACGCCCGTCCCGCTCCATCAACAGCCCGACCCGCGCCAGATCGCGGGCGGTGAGGTAGGCATAAGATGAGGCGACAAACGTCTCGTCGGCATCGGTTTCCCAGGTTGCAGTGCGAATGCCCAATGGCTTGAACAACGCCTCCCACGGGTAGCTCATATAAGCCTTGTGCCCGAGCATGCCTTTGAGCGCTGCCGACAGAATATTGCTGTCGCCGCTGGAGTAACGGAAAGCCTGGCCGGGTGGGTCGGCGGCCTCGGTCTCGGCCGCGAATTGCGCCATATCGGCGCGGCCACGGGTGTAGAGCATCGCCACTACCGAGGATTTGAGCGGCGCGTATTCATAGTCTTCCTGCCAGTCCAGGCCCGAGGCCCAGTGCAGCAGGTCGGCCATCGTCACCTTGGGGTGCTGCTTCATCGGTGGGTAAAAGCGCGCGGCGGGGTCGTTCAGTTTGAAGCGGTTTTCGCCGTAGGCCACCCCCAGTACGGTCGCCATCAGGCTTTTGCTGACCGACCAAGTCAGGTGCGGCGTGCTGACGCTAGTGGGTGCTGCGTAGCGTTCATAGATGATCTGGCCGTCGCGGATCACCAACAGCGCGTCGGTACGAATACCTTGGCGAGTGTTGTCGTCACGGGGTGGGAAAGCGTAGGCATTCAGCGCGTCGACAGCAGGACCTTCGATCAACCTGCCCGTCACCCAGTCATGGCCAGGCCAGGTTTCAGCACGCGCACTCACGGTGATGAATAACAAGACAACGCACAGCAGGCCTTTGACCATGGACGCAAACTCAAGGGGCATTCAAGCCCGCGAGCCTAATCCAGGCCGATGACAGATTGACGACAACTGGCCTGTCATCCAACCGTCACCGTAACTTCATGGAGATGACACCGAGGCTACATAGCCTGAGTTTGGACAACAAAGTCGACTGGCCGCAACCTGGCCGGCACTCGGAGACTCGCTATGACTCAGCTCGCCCGCATCAGCGACACCGGCAATGAACGCCGCCTGCAAGCCGAACGCCTGGTTGGCGCCGCGGCCTTGCAGGAAGCCCAGGCCCTGCGGTTCAACGTGTTCAGCGGCGAGTTCAACGCCAAGCTGAAAGGCGCGGAACTGGGTCTGGACATGGATGACTATGATGTTCACTGCAGCCACATCGGCGTGCGTGACTTAAACAGCGGTCGACTGGTGGCCACCACCCGTTTGCTCGATCACCAGGCCGCCAGCACCTTGGGCCGGTTCTACAGCGAAGAGGAATTCAGCCTGCACGGGCTGCTGCACTTGCAGGGCCCGATCCTGGAAATCGGCCGTACCTGCGTCGACCCGGCCTACCGCAACGGCGGCACCATCGCGGTGCTTTGGGGCGAGTTGGCCGAAGTGCTCAACGAGGGCGGCTACAGCTACCTGATGGGGTGCGCGAGCATCCCGATGCACGACGGCGGCATCCAGGCCCACGCGATCATGCAGCGTCTGCGCGAGCGCTACCTGTGCAATGAACACCTGCGCGCCGAACCGAAAAACCCCCTGCCGGCGATGGACCTGCCGTCCAACGTCATCGCCGAAATGCCACCGCTGCTCAAGGCATACATGCGCCTGGGGGCGAAGATTTGCGGCGAGCCGTGCTGGGATGAAGACTTCCAGGTGGCCGACGTGTTCATCCTGCTCAAGCGCGATGAGCTGTGCCCGCGCTATGCGCGTCACTTCAAGGCAGCCATGTGATGGGCCGCCTGCGCGTGTACGGGCGCATCGCCCGGGTGCTGCTGGTGGTGGCGCTGGGCTTGACCATGGCCAGTGTGTTTGGCCTGTTCGAGCGTTTGGGCGTGGCCAATTCGATGGTGCGGCGCCAGCGTTGGTCGCGGTTCTTCATGGCGCGGTTGACCCACGCCCTGCCCTTTCGCGTGACGGTGCACGGCCAGTTGCCGCAAACGCCGATGCTGTGGGTGAGCAATCATGTGTCCTGGACGGATATTCCGCTGCTGGGCATGGTGACGCCGCTGTCGTTCCTGTCCAAAGCCGAAGTGCGCACCTGGCCGGTGGCCGGCTGGTTGGCGGCGAAGGCCGGCAGCCTGTTCATCCGCCGCGGCGCGGGTGACAGCCAGTTGATTCGCAAACAGATGACCCGTCACCTGGAGCAACAGCACCCGCTGTTGATGTTCCCGGAAGGCACCACCACTGACGGCCGCAGTCTGCGCACGTTTCACGGGCGGTTGTTGGCCAGTGCGATCGATGCGGATGTGTCGCTGCAGCCAGTGGCGATTCGTTATCTGCGCAACGGCGAGGTGGACGCACTGGCGCCGTTCATCGGCGATGATGATCTGCTGTCGCATCTGATGCGGCTGTTTGCCCATGACCAAGGCGATGTGGAGATTCACCTGCTCAAGCCGATTGCCTGCACCGGGCAGGAACGCGCGGCGCTGGCGTATCAGGCGCAACAGGCGGTGCAGAGGGCGTTGTTTGGGCCGTTGCCGGAAGCCGAATTGGAAGACACTCGCCCCGCCTATGCGGCCTGAAGCGGGCACGGTCAAATGTGGGAGGGGGCTTGCTCCCGATAGCAGTGGTTTAGTCAATATATACAGTGACTGACACACTGCTATCGGGAGCAAGCCCCCTCCCACATTTAGTTTTGCGTTGTCAGTTGGGATTGGGCGAATTTCTGCAACTCGGGGTAGAACAGTCGGAAGTCTTCGCTCAGCGGCTCATACAACACACGCAACTCCTGCATCGCATATCCCAACTCCTCAGGCTGGGTCAGCCGCCGCGAAATCCCGCGCAATACCTGCTCCATCACCGCGAACTCACGATACGAGCCCAACCAATCATCCGCCGCCATATACGGTGCAATCTGCGCCAGCCGCCCCGGCAACTGCGGTTCGGCCGCCAGCACGCGGTACACCTGCGCGGTGAAGTGCTCCAGCGGCTGGTCGGCATACCGCGCCCAGTCCCGCGCCAGGCAATGGTCGAAAAACACATCGAGCACGATCCCGGCATAGCGCCTGCGGGTCAGGCTGAAACGCGACAACGCCTCCCCTACCAACGGGTGGCTGTCGGTGAAGCGGTCGATGGAACGGTGTAATTGGATCGCCGCTTCGATCGAGGGACTGAACTGGCCCTGCAAGCGGCCTTTGACGAAGTCGCCATACAGGCTGCCCAGCAGTTGCGCAGGCAGTTGGCCGCCCAGGTGCAAGTGTGCGAGATAATTCATGGCGCGCAGTCTACCACTGCCGCCAACGTATCGTTATAACCCGATATACCCAATTCGACTGACCTCAGAGCAAAATCATATTGGTATATCGGGATATAACGATTTAAGGTTCGCCTCATCGCGATATAACGTTTTACGACACCGAGCCTCTGCCATGCCCTTCGACCTCGACGACATAATAAAAGCCCTGGCGCACCCAGTACGACGAGACATTCTCACCTGGCTGAAAGACCCGAAAGTGCAATTTCCCGAGCAACTGCACAATCACGAATACGGCATCTGCGCCGGGCAGATCGACCAGCGCTGCGGCTTGTCCCAGTCGACCGTGTCGGCCCACTTGGCCACTTTGCAACGGGCGGGCTTGATCACCAGCCAGAAGGCCGGGCAGTGGCATTTTTTCAAACGCAATGAGGACGTGATCCAAGCTTTCCTCACTGCGCTCTTCACCGAACTCAGCGCCCCCGGCGATGCCGAGCTGGCCCCCACGACCCACTGATCAACTTGAGACAAAGGTGCTTTCCCATGCCGACTATTTTCGATCCCATCAAACTGGGCGACCTGGAACTGAAAAACCGCATCATCATGGCGCCGCTGACCCGCTGCCGTGCGGACGCCGGCCGCGTGCCCAATGCGCTGATGGCCGAGTACTACGTGCAGCGTGCGTCCGCCGGGCTGATCCTCAGCGAAGCCACCTCCGTAACGCCCATGGGCGTGGGCTACCCCGACACGCCGGGCATCTGGTCCAACGACCAGGTTCGCGGCTGGTCCAATGTGACCAAGGCGATCCACGGCGCGGGCGGCAAGATCTTCCTGCAACTGTGGCACGTCGGGCGCATCTCCCATGAGTCGTACCTGAACGGCGAAACCCCGGTGGCGCCGAGCGCGATCCAACCCAAAGGCCACGTCAGCCTGGTGCGCCCACTGTCCGACTACCCGACCCCGCGCGCCCTGGAAACCGCTGAAATCGCCGACATCGTCGACGCTTACCGCACCGGCGCCGAAAACGCCAAGGCCGCCGGTTTCGACGGCGTGGAAATCCACGGCGCCAACGGCTACCTGCTAGACCAGTTCCTGCAAAGCAGCACCAACCAGCGCACCGACCAGTACGGCGGCTCCCTGGAAAACCGAGCGCGCCTGCTGCTGGAAGTGACCGACGCCGCCATCGAAGTCTGGGGCGCCGGCCGCGTGGGCGTGCACCTGGCACCGCGCGCTGACGCTCACGACATGGGTGACGCCAACCTGGCGGAAACCTTCACCTACGTGGCCAGCGAACTGGGCAAGCGCGGCATCGCCTTTATCTGCGCCCGTGAAAAAGAAGGCGCAGACAGCCTTGGCCCCCAACTGAAAAAAGCCTTCGGCGGCGTCTACATCGCCAACGAACGCTTCACCAAAGACAGCGCCAACGCCTGGCTGGCCGCCGGCAAGGCCGATGCGGCGGCCTTCGGCATACCGTTCATTGCCAACCCGGACCTGCCGGCACGCTTGAAGGCCGATGCGCCGCTGAACGAGCCGCATCCGGAGACCTTCTACGGCAAAGGCCCGGTGGGTTATATCGACTATCCAACGCTGGCACTCTGATTTGCTGAGATAAAAAGCTCCGGCCTGCACGAGTCGGGGCTTTTCATAGGCAACTCAGAGCACCTGGCGAGAGAATGAGCGGCCTTCTCCAGAATCGATTACCTACAGTGAAATCAATCCTTGCGCCAATGCCACCCCGACGGCTTGCCGGCGGCTGAAAGAGCCCAGCTTTCGACTCGCATTCGCAATGTGGAAATTAATAGTCCGCTCTGAACAACCCAGGATGCAGCTCATTTCCCAGGTCGTTTTGCCCACCCCGGACCATTTCAATACTTCAGACTCCCTCAACGTTAGACTGCAAGGTTGTACACCCACTTCTTTCAAATGCTTTTGTGAGCCCTCCAGAAGAAACGGGATCAGCATGAATAGTTTGCCTAAGGGACCGCTCAGGTCGTCGCCGAGGTCATCGGTGATACTCAAACATTGAGCAACATTGAGCGACCCGACCATTTCGTTGAATCGCAAGGGGATGCTGACACCTCGTAAGAGTCCATACTTTTCGCGCTCGGTCCAGAACTGGCTGGACCGGCCTCGTGCCTGCCTGCGTGCCAGGCCCCAGAAAAGTGGCGCGAAGTGATGGCGGCAATGCCTGATTATCGGGTCCACCTGAATAAAATTCTCATCCTTATATCGCCTGAGCCAGTCAGAAGGATAAGTCGTGATAATCCGGTTGAAAGGGTCGCTGATTGTTGAGGGGCCCAAGCTCAGCAAATAGCGTTCATAGCCGATGCGACGCAGAACCTTGCGCAAATGGCTTTCCCAATCGCGCCGGTGCAGGTCTGTTGCCAGCACAGAGAAGTCATCCAATACCTCTTTGAAATTAATCCTAAAGAGCCCGTCTTCTTTGTTATACCTAAATAAGTCATCCACGATGAATTCCTGCCACTCATAGAAGCTTTTTTGATACGACTCAGTAGTAAAAGGGCCGCCAAACAAGCGACCCGCTGCTCGCCGCTTACGATGCTGATGGGCAACAGTGCTGCTCTATAAAGCTCTTGAATATGCCAAGGCCGTCCTCGGTCAAGATACTTTCGGGGTGGAACTGAACACCCTCGATGGGGTAGTCGCCGTGCCGCACGCCCATGATGTATCCGTCGTCCGTCGAGGTGGACGTCACCACCAGCTCCCCGGGCAACCCCTGATGATCAATAATCAGCGAGTGGTAGCGCGTCGCTTTGAACGAAAGGCCCTCGGTATGGGCGTAGACACCCCGCCCATCGTTATTGATGGTGCTGGTTTTGCCATGCATGACATGAGAAGCCCGGATGACGGAGCCGGCAAACGCTAAACCAATGGCTTGATGCCCCAGGCATACGCCCAATATCGGCAGGCGCCCTTTGAAATGTTGGATAACCTCGATATAGCCTGCGTTTTGTGGATGCCCAGGCCCTGGGCCCAAGACACAAAAGTCCGGTGCATACGCTTCGATACGTTGGATAAGGTCTGGAACGTCATTGCGCTCCACGTGGGTTTCGAGTCCCAACTGCTCAAGGTACTGGCTGATAATGAATACAAAACTGTCATAGGCATCAATCAGGAATACTTTCATTGCAACATCTCCTTTCCGGTAACAGCGCGATAGACAGAGCCCATTTTGTGGAAGGTTTCAGTCCATTCCTTATCCGGATCGGAGTCGGCAACCACCCCTGCCGAGGCTCGCAGGTAATAAGTACCGTCTTTATGAACGGCTGAGCGAATGCATAAAGCCGTATTAATACTGCCGTCGAATCCGATCAGGCCAACCGCTCCGGCATAAATCCCGCGGCGGTTGTTTTCCATGCTTTCGATAATTTGCATCGCGCGGACTTTCGGTGCGCCGGTCATGGTTCCCGCAGGGAAAGAAGCCTTGATCACGTCAAAGGCATCGAAGCCTTTTCGCAATAAGCCACGTACGTTGGATACCATGTGATAAAGGTGGGAGTACTCCTCCACCAACATCAGCTCATCGACCTCAAGTGAACCTGGCTGGCAGACCCGACCAATGTCGTTTCTGCACAAATCCACCAACATCAAATGTTCGGCCCGTTCTTTTTCAGAACGCGTCATGCTCAGGATTAGTTCGCTGGAAGGTACGCCTTGAGTTTTACCCACGGTACCGGCAATAGGCCTCATCTCGATCAGGTTATCCTTGATGCGCACAAACAGTTCGGGACTTGCGCCGATCAGGTCAACTCCGCCCAGATTGGCCAGAAACATATACGGGGACGGGTTGTTCTTGCGCAATGCACGATACACATCAAAAGGCTTGACCGGCGTGTCCACCTGCACTTCATGACCCAACTGGATTTGATAGATATCACCTTGACGAATATGCTCCAGCGCCTTGTCGACCCAGCCGAGGAACTGCTCTTTGTGCACTGTGTCGCGCGCCACGGTAACCGAGGGGTAAATAATCGGTGAATCAGCAGCCGGAATACCTGCAGCATCCGCCAATAGCGCGACATAATCATCGGTATTACGAGATTTCCACAGGGGACTGTTATTGACCATGACGTCCACAGTGCCATTGGCATGGAAGTATATGAGTGTCTGAAATACGGTCAAGGCTATGATCGGATAGTCATTGGTTCGCTCGGTCAGGTCAGGAATATTCTCGACAAACCGAACGCAGTCATATGAGAGGTAACCAAAAAAGGCGAGGCTGGAATGAGCATGGTGGGGCACCTCAAATGGAGTTTGTAACGCACGCAATAAATCCCATACCGCATCGTTCGAATCAACGCTGATACATCCGTGGACATCCATAACGATTCCTTGGGGCGACAACACACTTCTCAGATAATCGATCAATTGCTCATTTGCCTCGAGCGTCGCATACCCCTCATAAACTTTTACCGCCAACAGGGGCTCTATTCCGATGATCGTCGCTTTGCGATCACGGCTAGGTCCGGATAACGACTCGAGAATGAAAGTTTTATCGGCACCCAGCTTGGTTGTTACCACTTCATAAACAACAAGCGGATCACATTTAAGACGCTCGCTATGTAGTTGAACACTCACGGGTGTGGTAATCCCACGCATGACATCACTCCTTTTTTTTTATTAACAGCAGCTCACACGGCTGAGTGTAGTGCCCGCGGGGACACGCCTCGCACTGGCTGGCAGTTCAATAGCTGTTTATTGATGTAGGAAACTCATCAGCCACGCACAAACTCGGGGCCCACAAGAAAGTACTCCCTCAAAGAAGAGACAGCACTTCAGCGAACCATTCGTGTATTACGATTTCCAGGCAAACAGCCACGAAAAATCGAATAACAGCGCTCGGCCATTGATGAATTAATAGTTAGGGGTGTTTGACTGAAACGGACAGCAAGACACCGGCGATTGCTGAATTAGCGACGCCAGATATTGCTTTTAAAAACCGAGAGATGGGCAGTGTTGGACTTGGAGGAAGACCCAAGAACGCTCTTCAGCACTGATAGTCGGTAGTACATGTAAGACTTCCTGTGTCTTGAGGGCATAGCAGGAGTAATTCCTGAATGCCCGTTGGATACTACTCATAGGCTGTGAAAGGGTCAACCCTAATTACCTACGCTTCATGGATACTCTCATCCGGGCGCGGGCGATGCTTGAGTACGTGCAAGAAACCGTCGAATCGCCTTCAGCGTTTGTTCAGCACACTCCAGGTATGGAACATGTCCTCCATCCTCGATAATGCAAATACTGGCCTGCGGCAAAAGCCGGTAGACCTCATGCAGGCACGAAACATCAAAGACACGATCATTGCTCCCCCATACCACCAGCGTCCTGGCCTGAACGTCTGCTAATCGACGTTGAAGCGGGTAAAGTCCGGCGTCCTGGAAGTCCTTGAGTATTTTACCGACCTTCGCATAGCGCTGGGCCCCCTTGTTGGCCAGCGCTTTTGCCAAAAATGCCGGAACCTGCGGTGGCCGATTGAACACTATCTCCCAAAGGCTCTGCATTTCGTCAACGCAGCGGTAGCCAAAAGGATGTTTGCCAGACTCAAAAAACCGGCTCATCGCCGGACTGAGCTGTGCCGCCGCTAATCCCGCAGGCGCCATGGCGATGACGCAGGAAACTTCCGTCGGATAGGTGGCTGCATAAAGACAGGCAATACAGCCACCAAGGGAACTGCCTATCAAGACAAGGTCATCGAAGGTGTGCTCCTTGAAGAACGCCCTCAATCGCTCGACCTGAGCCATAGGACTATAGCTTTGCGAGTCGTCGAACGACGACTCGCCCTCACCGGGAAGGTCCAGGAAAACGCAGTTGAAGGCCTCAACCAATGAATAAAGCCCAGGCCCCCAATGATCCTTGCTGGCGCCCAAGCCATGCAGGAACACTAAGGTAGGACCAGACTTGACGCCACTCGATTGCAAGTAGGCGACCTCAAAACCCTGCCCGTTCCAGCGGCGGACCTTAAGCCTATAACGAAACCGGTTCTGCTCACGCATGGCGAGCAATACCCACCGACCTGGCCAACTCATCGCACAGCACCTCTCATCAGGTTAGCCAATCAACCGGCCGGGGTGTTTTTGGGATGCACCTGCCGTGGCGACAATCGCACCTGGCACAATGCGACGCCCACCAAAACCGCCACGCCCCCCACGATGAGACTAAGCGATACCCCTTCATGCAAAAGCAACTGACTGACCGCAACCGCAAACACCGGAACCAATAACAGAAATGGCGTCAATCGCTGGACCGCATGCCGCCCCAAAAGCCAATACCACAACCCGAATCCGATCAGCCCACCACTGATGGCGGTGTACAGCACGGCAGCCCAGGCTCTCGTGCTAGCGGTCAGCACCGAGCCCCATGCGTGCCCTTCCACCGCGGCGGAAACCATCAGTAACTCCGGCGCCGCAATCAATGCTGTCCACGCGCTGATCGCCATAGGATTGAAAGGCCCCCAACGCTTGGTAAGGACGGTCCCTACTGCGAAAACAAACGCTGCGGCGATTACCAGCAAGATGCCTGACAACTCACCGCCCTGACCTATGCCACCTAGCACCGTCAACACCCCGACCAACGCAATGACAATTCCGGCCAACACCTGCACGCCAATCCGCTCCTTCAACACGGCAAAAGCCAACAATAATGTGAAAGGGGTTGCCAGTTGGTACGCGACAGCGGAAGTGGATGCATCCACTCGCGCAATGCCGCAGTACAAGAGCCCGAAATGCAGTGCTCCCACCAGCGAGGCGATCAGAAACACGGGGAGCAGTTCATGGCGCTTTGGGACCCCGCAAAACGGCACCAGTACGACCGCCATCAAGGCAAAACGCATGGCTACCATGAGAATCGGCGGGAGCTCCTGGCCCCCAACTTTAACCGCCGTTACCTGCGCGCCCCATAAAAAGGCCACCAGTACGGCTACCAACGAATCACGAATAGGCATTTATCCATCATCCCGTTTGAAATTGGACTTGTTTGAGCAGGCGCAGACGTTCTGCGCCTTGTCGCGGGCGTTCGTTCAATTTGTGAAAGTGCTCAACGAGGCGATCCAGCGTTTCCCGCAGCGCCTGTTCTGCTTCAAGGTCCTGAACCAGTTGCGTGTTGAACGTTGCTGGAAAGCCGGAGCCAATCAGTACCATTTTGTTCAACAGCACGTTCAGCACCACTTGGCTGAAGACCGCCGTATGCCCATACCTACGCCCCACGACCGCCACCGCCGCCAGCTTGTCCCGCAACGGGCGTTCCCTGGGGCGCAGAAAGCCGTACCCCGCCCGCTCCAGAAAGGCCTGAAACCGACTGTTGGTGCCATAGGCATGCATCACCGGCAGGTACAGGATGGCATCCGCCTTGGCCATTTCATCGACAATCGAGGCGACATCGTCCTGCAGGCGACAATCAGTGTGTGAGCACGCGTTATCAGCGTCGCAGTAATCGATACGATGATCGCGCAGCCAGATATCCTGGACCGAAGCGCGACCTTCCAGATGGCGTCGAATCAACGACACCACCTGGCTGCTGACTCCGTGCGAGCGGTTTGACCCGACGATGACGATCAGCTTCATCAGTTCAGGACGCCTTGGCCAGCGGCGCTTCGGCAAGACGCTCGTACTCCAGCAATGACTCCTCCAATAGCTGACCGGTGAGGTACAGGGTAACGCGGGCCACTTCCTTGATCAGCGCCCGTTCTTCATCGGTCTTAACCGAGCGTTGCATCGCCTGGCGAACCTCTTCGGAATGCTTTTCGTCGATGGTCGAATGAGCGACGAAGAAGGTCATCTGTTCGTCCCTGAGCCCCAGGTCTGTGCGGAACTTGTTCAGGATCGGCTGGATATGCTCGTACACTTCTTCGGCCCAGTAGCTGTAACCCAGGCGAGCAACCGGCCCGAGACGAATAGCGACATCGTTCAGATAAGCGATCAGCGCCTGGGTGGGAGGCAATGGCGCAGGCAGTGCGGCGGGCAAAGCACCGATGGATTCAAGGTCCCGGATGACCATTTTTTCATGCCCAAGCTCTTCAAGCGCGTGCTTGTAGACGAAGCGCAGCAGTGTGGTCTGGCTCGGATCCGCACTAAACGCGCAGGCTGCCTGATTGATCGAATTGAACCGGGTGTAGTGATAAACCTGCAGCATTACTTGCTGATAAAGCTCGACCGTGATCGTCCGCTCAAGGCTGTGATTCCAATAACGACCCTTTTTGATCTTGGCCCAACCGTTATCAACAATTGTGTCCAGTTCCTTGAAAAAATTATCCATGAGCTACTTTTCCTTTGATGGCGTTAAAGACGGTTTCCAATTCCAAGTAAACCAAACTGTAATTGCGGGATGACTGGCGGTTCGTCCAGGTAATATCGTCTGCCAGAACATGGCCGCCGATATCCACATACAGGGCAGCCAGGCGCCCCCGGCATAGCGCTGAGATGTATCGAAACTGCGTATTGGCTTTCAACCAGATGGCGGTTTGCAGAAGAAACGACCTCAAGTGCAACCCCCCTCTGTATTGCTCATCGAGCACCAACCGGTTGGCGTCAAATGAATCCATGGGGTGAGCAAAGTAATGCTCCACATTGACCACGCGTTCGACAAAGCTCATGCCATGCCCTAATGGCGTTATTCGGATAGCTCCGACTATTTCTTCGCCATCGAAATAAGCCATGTGATAAGAACAGGCATCGCGTAAAGTCTCGGCATCGGAGAAGCTTTCTTCATTAGCGGGGTTATCGCCGATATAGCGAGATCTCAATGCGCAGACTTTCTGGAACAACTCGCTCTTCGCCGAAACGATTTGCACGGACATGCTCATATGTGGCTCCCGGCTATCGATTGCGCTGATCGACGATTCGCGCTTCTTTCCAGCTGAACCAACTGCCCAGGTTCACGTGGTCATCCAGGTCATCGACGATCATGATCGTGGCATCGACGCCGAGGCGTTCGCGCACGCGTTCACGAACCAGAAAAGTCAGTTGGCTGCGATCACCTGTATAGAACCTCGACATTTCCATTTTGGCGATCACTGTGTCCCTGCCGTTCACACAGTTGATGACAACCTGATAACCCAGGCACTGTTCCACACCCTCAAGCAGCGCCTGCTCGATATGGCCCGCAGTAAAAGCCTTGCCATTGAGTGTCATCGCATCCTTGACGCGTCCGACCACTTTCATGACCTGCGCATGGGCGATCGGGTTCTTTAGACTTTTCTGTATGGAGACCAAGTCACCTGTTCGGTAGCGAATCAAAGGCTTCACGCCGTCGATCAGCATGGTGACGCACAACTCCCCTTCCCCGCTGTCGCCCAGGCTTTCACCCGTCTGCGGGTTAAGCACCTCCATGATGTAATTAAGTCGATGCGGCATCAGTTGATCGCTGGCATTGGTTGCTGCAATGATCATGGCTTCCTGGGAGCCGTACAGGCTGTTGTAGGCTTCGCAGCCCCAGAGACTGTACAAGTTGTTCTTCAGCGCTGGCGTGCACAATTCACCGCTCATCATGAACGCCCGCAAGTGGAAGTCCTCGCGTGGGTTGAAACCCAGCCGCTCGGCCTCCTTGGCCAGCGCCAGCAACAGCCCCGGTGCCGATGCAACAACACCGATACGCAAGTCCTTCATCAATTGGAGCGTCTTGGGATACCCGATGACCGGAGAGTGAGGCCAGATTTTTGCGTTACAGACCCCTAGTTGGTAACAGACATCACCCAGGGTATCGCCGAAGGAGTGAACCTCCGTGGGCCCCATGACGCCCACAACGGTTTTCTCCGTGGGAAAGTGCTTTTCCAACACCGCTTGATAAGCCATGGCCAACTGCTTATTGCTGGCATAGCTTTCTTTTTTATCACGCGGGCAAGGCGTCGCCGGGCCGGTGGTGCCAGTGGTCTCGTAATAGTAAATACTGTCTTGCAATGTGCCGGAGAGGATATCCAGCATGGACGCCCGCAAATCATCCTTAGTAGTGAAAGGCAGCGAGGAAAGATCTGCCAGGGTGAAACCGCCGACATTAATGTCCTTCAAATGCTCAGCATAAAAAACAGACTTGTTTTTGACATGATGCAAGACTGTTCTAAGCTGTGCTTCATGCCATCGCTTCAGTTCGCTTTCACTTAATGTATTGGTCCAGTATGCCCGGTGAATATCGTCGTACTTTACCGCGAACTCATCAAACAACTTTCCTGCGCCCATAACGTTTTCCCTCATCGACATAGTTTTCTGCCATTACGGCTGCCCGCTCTGGATGCAAACACTAACGAGCTACGAAAAACCACACACCTGTCTACTCAGGCAGTTGTTATCGGAAAATTCATATGCTAAAGGGGGGGGGCGCTGCCATCTGCAGCCTTAACCTGCCGAGCGCTATCTCGTACTAGTTGCAATCGCAAAAAGCCCCGGTCTACGAGAGCCGGGGCTTTTAGGGGGCGCTTAGCGCTGGGTAACATTGCTTCACAACCATGCTACAAAATCGCTACAAAATACTTAGGCCGCTACCTATCAACCGCCCACCAGCCCGTATATAAAGTCATCCCTTCAATCAGGCAGAAGGACGATTGACCATCCTTAGGCTTTACTGTTGACACAACTGGACGTAATTACGCATTTTGTCTCAATTGCGCAGGCTGGGGCTCAGGCGCAGCATATCTAGCCCTGCATCCACCCAGCGTTCGGCGTCTTGATGCAACTGAAAGCTGTCAGGCACCAATAGCCACTGGCCGATCAGGCCGTGGATGTAGGCATGAATGCACACCGCTGCACGGGTGGTATCAAGATTTGCCGGTAATTGCCCGCGATGCACCGCATTACGCAACGTCAGGCCGATGCGCAGGTTGCACTCCAGGCTATGGGCCTGGCGCTGGCGGCGCATGTCACACATTTCATCGGTGAATTCGCACTTATGGAACAAGATCTCGTTGATGCGCCGGGTTTTCGGGTCCAGAGCCACTTGATGATAAAGATGAATCAGCAGTTTGCGCATGCACCCCAACGGGTCGACTTCATCCTCGCTTTCACTCGCCCGGGCCAATTCGTCCAAGGGTTCGTGCAGCGTGTCGAGCAGCGCCTGCAGCAAGTCGGATTTGTTACTGAAATGCCAGTAGATGGCACCGCGCGTCACGCCGGCCAGGGCGGCGATATCCGCCAGCGTGGTCCGCGCAACGCCCCGTTCATAAAAGGCTTGCTCGGCGGCTTGGAGGATCTGGCTGCGCGTTTCCTGAGCTTCCTCTTTGGTGCGACGAACCATGGCAGTAAAACCTCAATCAGAACACTTGGGACTATCGTTAACGCAACGTTAATAGACGCGAACGATCATCAGAATAATTGTGGGACGACACCGTCATGGGCGCCGAACGTACTAAAATCGAGGCTTTGGGCGGTGCTTTGTCTACATTCCGCCCTGCCTGTCAAGAGTTTACAAACAACCATGAACGTAAGTATATTGCGTAGCAAGCTACTTATCTACTCACAGCTTGTTTTATACCCTTCCACACTTCTTGTGCGCACCCTGCGCGCCTGACCCGAGGATCTTCATGCAACTTAAGCCAGCTGTTACCGCTCTGGTCACTGCCGTCGCCCTGGCATCGCTGCTCAGCGGATGTAAAAAGGAAGAAGCGGCACCGCCCGCTCAAACCCCTCAGGTCGGCGTGGTCACCATTCAACCGCAAGCCTTTACCCTGACCACCGAGCTGCCAGGCCGTACCACGGCCTACCGCATTGCCGAAGTGCGCCCGCAGGTGAACGGCATCATTCTCAAGCGCCTGTTCAAGGAAGGCGCCGACGTGAAGGAAGGGCAGCAGCTCTACCAGATCGATCCGTCGGTGTATGAGGCCACGCTCAAGAGCGCCCAGGCCAAGCTGACCCAGACCAAGTCGATCACCGATCGCTACAAGCAATTGGTCGATGAGCAAGCCGTCAGCCGCCAGGAATACGACACTGCCGTCGCCGACCGCATGACCGCCGAGGCCGACCTGCAGAGCGCGCAGATCAATGTGCGCTACACCAAGGTGTTCGCGCCGATTTCCGGGCGCATTGGCCGTTCTTCGGTGACCGAAGGCGCGCTGGTCAGCAACGGCCAGGCCGATGCCATGGCTGTAATCCAGCAGTTGGACCCGATCTACGTCGACGTCACCCAGTCTTCGGCAGAAATGCTCAAACTGCGCCGCGACCTGGAAAGCGGCCAATTGCAAAAAGCCGGCGACAACGCCGCCATGGTCAAGCTGACCCTGGAAGACGGCAGCGACTACGGCCACCCAGGCAAGCTGGAATTCTCTGAGGTGTCGGTCGACCAGACCACCGGTTCCGTGACCCTGCGCGCCGTGTTCCCTAACCCTGACCATGTGCTGCTGCCCGGCATGTTCGTGCACGCCCAACTGCAAGCCGGTGTGAACAGCAAGGCCATTCTCGCGCCGCAACAAGGCGTGACCCGTGACCTGAAGGGCATTCCGACCGCACTGATCGTGAACAAGGACAACAAGGTCGAGCAACGCGTACTGGTTGCCAATCGGACTTCCGGCGCCTACTGGCTGGTGGAAAAAGGCCTGGACGCCGGCGACCGCGTGATCACCGAAGGCCTGCAATTCATCAAACCGGGCATTGAAGTCAAGGTCAAGGACGCCGACAACGCCAAACCCGCCGGTACTGCTGCAGCGCCTGCTGCCGCTGCTGGTCAAGGGGAGTAATCCATGTCGAAATTTTTTATCGACCGTCCCATTTTTGCCTGGGTAATTGCCCTGGTGATCATGCTGGTCGGGGCACTGTCGATCCTGAAGTTGCCCATCAACCAATACCCGGCCATTGCGCCAACCGCTATTGATATCCAGGTGACCTACCCAGGCGCGTCCGCACAAACCGTGCAGGACACCGTGGTGCAGGTCATCGAGCAACAGCTCAACGGTATCGACAACCTGCGCTATGTGGCCTCGGACAGTAACTCCGATGGCAGCATGACCATCACCGCAACGTTCAACCAGGGTACCAACCCGGACATCGCCCAGGTCCAGGTGCAGAACAAGCTGAACCTGGCGACCCCACTGCTGCCGCAAGAAGTGCAGCAGCAGGGTATCCGCGTGACCAAGTCGGTGAAGAACTTCCTGATGGTGATCGGTCTGGTGTCGGAAGACGGCAGCATGACCAAGGACGACCTTTCCAACTACATCGTGTCCAACATCCAGGACCCGATCTCCCGTACTTCGGGTGTGGGTGACTTCCAGGTGTTCGGTTCGCAGTACGCCATGCGTATCTGGCTCGACCCGGCCAAGCTGAACAACTTCCAGCTGACCCCGGTGGATGTCAGCAACGCCATCAAGGCCCAGAACGTGCAGGTGGCCACCGGCCAACTGGGCGGCCTGCCTGCCCTGCCCGGCACGCAGTTGAATGCCACCATCATTGGCAAGACCCGTCTGCAAAGCGCTGAAGAGTTCGCCAAGATCCTGATGAAGGTGAACGCCGACGGTTCCCAAGTGCGCTTGGGCGACGTTGCGCGTATCGAACTGGGCGGCCAGAACTACAGCATCAGTGCACAGTTCAACGGCAAGCCGGCCTCCGGTATGGCGATCAAGCTGGCAGCCGGTGCGAACGCCTTGGACACCGGTAAAGCGATCCGCGCTACCGTGGCGTCCCTGGAACCGTTCTTCCCGCCTGGCATGAAAGCCGTGGTGCCGTACGACACGACCCCGGTGGTGACCGAGTCGATCTCCGGTGTGGTGCACACCCTGGTCGAAGCGATCGTGCTGGTGTTCCTGGTGATGTTCCTGTTCCTGCAGAACTTCCGCGCCACCATCATCACCACCATGACCGTACCGGTAGTATTGCTGGGTACCTTCGGGATCCTGGCGGCGTTCGGCTTCACCATCAACACCCTGACCATGTTCGGCATGATCCTGGCCATCGGCTTGCTGGTGGACGATGCCATCGTCGTGGTGGAAAACGTCGAACGGGTGATGGCCGAGGAACACCTGTCGCCCAAGGAAGCGACGATCAAGTCCATGGGCCAGATCCAGGGCGCGCTGGTGGGTATTGCCCTGGTACTGTCGGCGGTACTGCTGCCGATGGCCTTCTTCGGCGGTTCCACCGGTGTGATCTACCGCCAGTTCTCCATCACGATCGTGTCGGCGATGGCGTTGTCGGTACTGGTTGCCCTGATCTTCACCCCAGCCCTGTGCGCCACCATGCTCAAGGCGATCGACCCGGAAAAACACGGCCAACCCAAGCGCGGCTTCTTTGGCTGGTTCAACCGCACCTTCGACAGCGGCGTACTCAAGTACGAGCGCGGCGTGGGCGCGATGATCAAGCACAAGATCCCGGCCTTCCTGGTGTACGTGCTGATCCTGGCCGGCATGATCTGGATGTTCACCCGTATTCCAAGCGCGTTCCTGCCTGAAGAAGACCAGGGCGTGATCTTTGCCCAGGTGCAGACACCGGTCGGCTCCTCGGCGGAACGCACGCAAAAAGTCATCGATGACATGCGGGCCTTCCTGCTGCATGACAAGGAAGGCGAGCCAGGCGAAGGCAAGGGCGTGAAATCGGTGTTCACCGTGAACGGCTTCAACTTTGCCGGTCGTGGTCAAAGCTCGGGTCTGGCCTTCGTGATGCTCAAGCCGTGGGACGAGCGTGATTCGTCCACGTCGGTATTCGAGATTGCCAAGCGCGCCCAGGGCTACTTCATGCAGACCTTCAAGGACGCCATGGTTTTTGCCATCGTGCCGCCGTCGGTTCTGGAATTGGGTAACGCCACCGGCTTCGACGTGTTCCTGCAAGACCAGGGTGGTGTCGGCCATGACAAGCTGATGGCAGCCCGTAACCAGTTCCTCGGTGCGGCAGCCCAAAGCAAGATACTGGCAGGCGTGCGGCCCAACGGCGTGAACGATGAGCCGCAGTACGAACTGACCGTCGATGACGAGAAAGCCAGCGCCCAGGGCATCAGCCTCTCGGACATCCAGCAGACCCTGGCCATCGCCTTAGGCGGTAGCTACATCAACGACTTCATCGACCGTGGTCGTGTGAAGAAAGTGTATGTGCAGGGTGACGCGGCCAGCCGTATGTCACCGGAAGACCTGGACAAATGGTACGTGCGCGCCGACTCCGGAAAAATGGTGCCACTGTCGGCCATTTCGTCGGGCAAGTGGATCTACGGCTCGCCGAAGCTCTCGCGTTATAACGGTGTAGCGGCGATGGAAATCCTCGGCACGCCGGCGCCTGGCTACAGTACCGGTGACGCGATGGCGGAAGTCGAGCGCATTGCCAAGGAACTGCCGGCCGGCATCGGTTACGCGTGGACAGGCCTGTCGTACGAAGAACGTCTGTCCGGCTCCCAGGCGCCTGCGCTGTACGCCCTGTCGCTGCTGGTGGTGTTCCTGTGCCTTGC
Source organism: Pseudomonas sp. R4-35-07 (assembly GCF_003852235.1). Classification (NCBI taxonomy): domain Bacteria; kingdom Pseudomonadati; phylum Pseudomonadota; class Gammaproteobacteria; order Pseudomonadales; family Pseudomonadaceae; genus Pseudomonas; species Pseudomonas sp. R4-35-07. The sequence continues at coordinate 1,505,105 of NZ_CP027732.1, read as the reverse complement.
GGCCTTGTACGAAAGCTGGTCGATTCCGATCGCGGTAATCCTGGTGGTGCCACTGGGTGTGATCGGTGCGCTGATCGCCACCAGCATGCGCGGCTTGTCCAACGACGTGTTCTTCCAGGTGGGCTTGCTGGTGACGGTGGGCCTGGCGGCGAAAAACGCCATCCTGATCGTGGAGTTCGCCAAAGAACTCCACGAGCAGGGCAAGGGCATCGTCGAGGCGGCCATCGAGGCGTCCCGCATGCGTCTGCGCCCGATCATCATGACGTCCATGGCGTTCGTGCTCGGCGTATTGCCGCTGGCGATTTCCACCGGCGCCGGCTCAGGCAGCCAGCACGCGATCGGTACCGGCGTTATCGGCGGTATGATCACGGCCACGGTGCTGGCGATCTTCTGGGTGCCATTGTTCTACGCAACCGTGTCCTCCGCTGGCGAGCGTAAAAAGACAGAAACCAAGCAAACTCCTAAAGAGGCTGGCCAATGAGCAAGTCGCTACTTTCCTTAGCCGTCACCGCATTCGTGCTCAGTGGCTGCTCGCTGATCCCTGACTACCAGCGCCCCGAAGCGCCGGTAGCGGCGCAGTTCCCGCAGGGGCCGGCGTATTCGTCGGCCCAGGCGCCGGGCCAGGCTGCCGCCGAGCAAGGCTGGAAGCAGTTTTTCCATGACCCTGCCCTGCAACAGCTGATCCAGACTGCGCTGGTGAACAACCGTGACCTGCGCGTCGCGGCCCTGAACATCGACGCGTATGCGGCGCAGTACCAGATCCAGCGTGCCGACCTGTTCCCGGCCGTCTCGGCCACTGGCAGCGGCAGCCGTTCGCGTACTCCGGCGCGCCTGTCGCAGACCGGCGAATCGACCATCGCCAGCCAGTATTCGGCAGGCCTGGGGATCAGCTCTTATGAGCTGGACCTGTTCGGTCGCGTGCGCAGCCTGAGTGAAGAAGCGCTGCAGAGATACTTCGCCACCGAAGAAGCGCGGCGCAGCACCCAGATCAGCCTGGTGGCCAGTGTGGCGAATGCCTACCTGACCTGGCAGGCCGACAAGGAACTGCTCAAGCTGACCCAGGACACTCTCGGCGCGTTCGAGCAGAGCTTCAAGCTCACCTCGCGCAGCAACGAAGTCGGCGTGGCCTCGGCCCTCGACCTCAGCCAGGCGCGCACCTCGGTGGAAAACGCCCGCGTGCAGCTGGCCCGCTATACGCGCCAGGTGGCCCAGGACGAGAACAGCCTGACCCTGCTGCTGGGCACTGGCCTGCCGGCGAATATCGCCAGCAAGCCACTGTCGGATGACCTGCTCAGCGAAGTCCCGGCCGGCTTGCCGTCGGACCTGCTGCAACGGCGTCCCGACATCGTTCAGGCCGAGTACAACCTCAAGGCCGCCAACGCGAACATCGGTGCGGCCCGCGCGGCGTTCTTCCCGAGCATCAGCCTGACCGCCAGCGCCGGTACCGCCAGCCCGAACCTGGGCGGCCTGTTCAAGGGCGGCTCGGGCACCTGGTCCTTCGCGCCGCAGATCAACATCCCGATCTTCAACGCCGGTAGCCTGCGCGCAAGCCTGGACTACTCGAAGATCCAGAAAGAGATCAACGTGGCCAACTACGAGAAGGCCATCCAGACCGGCTTCCAGGAAGTCTCCGACGGCCTCGCCGCGCGTGCGACCTACAAGCAGCAACTGGATGCACAACGTGGCTTCGTCGCCGCCAACCAGGACTACTACCGCCTGGCCGAGCGTCGCTACCGCATCGGTGTGGACAGCAACCTGACCTTCCTCGATGCCCAGCGCCAACTGTTCAGTGCCCAGCAATCGCTGATCACCGACCGCCTGGCGCAGCTGACCAGCGAGGTCAACCTGTACAAGGCCCTCGGCGGTGGCTGGAACGAACAGACCGCTAAAAATGAGCCCGTGAAAGAAGAGGCTCCGCCGCTGAAATTGTTCTAATAGCGCGGCAAAAAACCGCTTCCCTCACCGGAAGCGGTTTTTTTATGCCCTTGAATTAACAACGTCGGCCCATGTGGAAGCCGGCTTGCTTTTTCTTGAACCGTTCAGGGTAAAATTGGTAACAGATTCTTACAGACCACAAAGGGAGCTTGTCGTAATGATCGTAGGAATCGACTTGGGGACCACCAACAGTCTGGCCGCCGTCTGGCGCGGTGATGCCGCAGAATTGGTGCCCAATGCCCTCGGCCAGTTGCTGACCCCCAGTGTGGTCGGGCTGGATGATCAGGGCCGTGTCCTGGTAGGCCAGGCTGCCAAAGAGCGCCTGCATACCCACCCGCATCTGACCACCTCGCTGTTCAAGCGCTATATGGGCAGTGCCACCGAAGTCCGTCTGGGTGACCGCTCGTTCCGCCCGGAAGAACTCTCGGCACTGGTGCTCAAAAGCCTGAAGGAAGACATCGAGCGCACCTACGGGCATACCGTCACCGAAGCCGTGATCAGCGTGCCCGCGTATTTCAGCGACGGCCAGCGCAAGGCCACGCGTATCGCCGGTGAACTGGCCGGGCTCACGGTTGAAAAACTGATCAACGAACCCACCGCCGCCGCCCTCGCCTACGGCCTGCATCAGCGTGACAAGGAAACGTCATTCCTCGTGTTCGACCTGGGTGGCGGTACGTTCGACGTGTCGATCATCGAGCTGTTCGACGGGGTAATGGAAGTGCGCGCCAGCGCGGGGGACAACTTCCTCGGCGGCGAAGACTTCGACACGCTGTTGCTGGAACACTTCGTCGACAGCCAGCGCAACACCCAGGGTTTCCCACCCACCAGCAGTGTACTGCAGGCCCTGCGCCGCGAAGCCGAGCGCGTACGCAAGGCATTGGGCCAGGACGACAGCGCCGACTTCGCCTTGCGTGTCGACGGCCAGCAATGGGTGAAAACCATCACCCAACAGGAACTGGCCAAGCTCTATACGCCCCTGCTCGAACGCCTGCGTGCGCCGATTGAACGGGCGCTTCGCGATGCGCGCATTCGTGTAGGCGATCTTGATGAAATCCTGCTGGTGGGCGGCACCACGCGCATGCCGCTGGTGCGCAAACTCGCCGCCAGTCTGTTCGGGCGCTTCCCGTCCATCAGCCTTGATCCAGACCAGGTAGTCGCCCATGGCGCGGCGATTCAGGCGGCGCTCAAGGCCCGATCCGCGGCGCTGGAAGAAGTCGTGTTGACTGACGTATGCCCGTACACCCTGGGTATCGAAACCGCCAACCAGTACGGCAGCCACATCGAAAGCGGCCATTACCTGCCGCTGATCGAACGCAATAGCAGCGTACCGGTGAGCCGGGTTAAAAGCGTGGTCACCCTTTCCGACGATCAGTCGCGCGTGCTGCTGAAAATCTATCAGGGCGAAAGCCGCCTGGTGAAAGACAACATCGAGCTGGGCCAACTGGAAATCCCGGTACCCAAGCGCAAGGCCGGCGAGGTCTCGCTGGACGTGCGCTTCACCTACGACAACAACGGTCTGCTCGAAGCCCAGGTGAGCATCCCATTGACGGGCGAGCAGCATTCGCTGGTGATTGAGAACAATCCGGGCGTGCTCAGCCCGCAGGAAATCCAGCAACGCCTGCAAGCCCTGGCACTGTTGAAGATTCATCCGCGCGACCAGCAGGTCAACACGGTGCTGACCGCCCGCCTCGAACGCCTCTACCAGGAAAGCCTGGGCGACTTGCGCCAGCAACTGGGCCACTGGGCCGCGCAATTCCAGCAAGTGCTCGATACCCAGGACGAACGCCGCATCCGCGAGGCCCGCAGCGAACTGACCCGACAACTTGAGCAACTCGATAACGGGTTCTGGCGCTGAGGCTTAACGACATGGACTGCTGGACAGTATTGCAACTGGCCGATGATGCCGACGAACGTACGATCAAACGCACTTACGCGCGGCTGATCAAAAGCTGTCGCCCGGACGAAGATGCCGAGGGTTTCCAGCGCTTGCGCGAAGCCTATGAGCAAGCGCTGAGCTCTGCGCGCTGGCAAGCCGAGCATCAGCAGGAGGAAGAAGAGGAGCGCCAGGCCGACGTCGTCGAACAAAGCCATGGCCACTTCAACGACCTGGCCGAATTAATGGACGTGAGCACGCTGCGTCCGGCGCCTCTTGACGCCCGCGAACCGGACCCGGCACACGCCCTGCTCCAGGGCGTTGATCCGCAAAATCTCGATGAACGTTGGGCCCAGGCCCAGCAGCAGGGTTGTGGCGACGCCTTTCAGGCCGGGCTGTTGCGCCATTGCTTCGAAGCACCTGGCGAGCGCAGCGCCATCGTCCATTGGGCGATGCAACACCTGGAATGGCTGACGCCCTGGCAACGCGTGAGCATGCCGCCGTGGCAACACCAGGCACTCGTCAGCCAATTGCAGCAGGAATACCATCATCATCTGCAAACACTGCTGGAGCAAAAAGCCGAGCGCGAGTTCATCACCTCGTTGACCCAGTACAACAGCCAGCCCTGGCTGCGAATATTCGACCTGCAGCAACAATGGCAGCAGAGCATTCTGCGCCTGCTGCACGACACCCAATGGAGCGTGCCGCTGTTCGAGCGCGTGTGCCAGGTGTTTGGCTGGGACGACCAGCAAGGCATCCACCCGGAGCCCGCCTGGCTATGGCGCGAGCTGGTGTCGCGCTGCGAGCAGGAAAGCTTCTACACCAACCTTCAGGAAAAGGCCCAGGACACCCGCCGCATGTCCGTCGACGCCCAGGCCGCGCGCTTGCTGCTGACACCGATGTCTGCGACAGAACAACTGCGCCTGATCAAGGGCTTCAGCGAGGCCCACTGGAACGCGTGTCAGCAACTCGGCGAAACCTTGACGTGGCGCTACCCGCAACTGCTGGAGCGACTGCCTGAGGCCGACGCGTTTTTCTGGCGCAAATTCATGGCCCGACCGATCTACATCCAGGCGTTTATCCGACTGTGGGCAATCTTCGCATTGGGGACGGGCCTGAACCTGATCCACGACGAATCCGCAAAGCTGGATGCTAGCGCGGCGGTGATAATGCTGGCGTTGTCGATCGTACCGGCGGCGATCAGTTTTCGCCTCACCCAGATGTGGGTCGCCACGAGCTGGTCTCTTATTGTTCAAGACCTGTGGCTGAGCCAGCGCCTGATCCCCAAGCGACTCAATCCCAACGGATACTGGCTGGTGCTACGCCATGGCGTCCCCCAACTGTGCATGCTGCTGGCCTGCGGGGCGATACTGGGCGTACTGGGTATGGTGACCTACGCCGGGATGGTGCTGATCAACCTGCTGCACACAAGGCGCATCGGCCAGATGAGCGCCAAAGCCAGCCAGTACCCGTGGGTGAACGGCTTGCACTGGGCATTCTGGAGCCCGCAGCAAGCGGTGTTCCTGGTAGTGATGGTGGCGGCAATCCTCGCCGCCCAGTATTACCTGCCGACCGTGCCCTGGACCCACCTCAACCTGCCGCTACGCTGACCTCGCCAGCCGGGCCTGGGTGCAACGCTCAGGCTCGGTAACTTGCGTTCGATCATCGCCCACAACCCGCTCTCCCCCACTTTCATCGCCCCCGCACCGCCGCGCACCATGGCCGCCACCTGCATAAACCCAATAACAACAGGTTCGAAACCATGAGCACTTTCCACCCGCGCCGGCTGTTGCTGGCAACTGCGGTCGCCAGTCTTGCCCTCCCCGTGGTCGCTGAAGAACACGGCTTTCTCGAAGATGCCAGCGCCAACCTCAACCTGCGCAATTTCTTCTTCAATCGCAACTACACCAACCCGACCAAAACCCAGGGCGGCGCGCAGGAGTGGACGCAAAGTTTCATCTTCGACGCCAAGTCCGGGTTCACCCAGGGCACGGTCGGCTTCGGGGTGGACGTGCTGGGCCTGTACTCGCTCAAGCTCGATGGCGGGCGCGGCACCGGCGGCACTCAGTTATTGCCGCTGGACCACGACGGCCGACCGGCCGATGAGTTCGGGCGCTTGGGCGTGGCGTTCAAGGCGCGTTTTTCGAAGACGGAGGTGAAAGTCGGCGAATGGATGCCGGTGCTGCCGATCCTGCGCGCGGACGATGGCCGCTCACTGCCGCAAACCCTGCGTGGTGGGCAGATCACGTCGAAGGAAATCGAGGGCCTGACCCTGTATGGCGGTCAGTTCCGTGCCAACAGCCCGCGCGACGACAGCAGCATGGGCGACATGTCGATGACCGGCAAACCTGCGTTCACCTCCGACCGCTTCAATTTCCAGGGCGCCGAATACGCCTTCAACGACAAACGCACGCAAGTCGGGGTATGGAATGCCCAGCTCAAGGACATCTACCGCCAGCAATTCGTCAATCTGATCCACAGCCAGCCGGTGGGCGACTGGACCCTGGGCGCCAACCTGGGGTTCTTCTACGGCAAGGACGACGGCAGCGCCCGCGCCGGCAGCCTGGACAACAAGACCTGGTCCGGCTTGTTATCGGCCCGCCACGGTGGCAACGCCTTTTACGTCGGCCTGCAAAAGCTCACCGGCGACAGCGCCTGGATGCGGGTCAATGGCACCAGCGGCGGCACCCTGGCCAACGACAGCTATAACGCGAGCTACGACAACGCCGAGGAAAAATCCTGGCAAGTGCGCCACGACTACAACTTCGCCGCCCTTGGCGTACCCGGCCTGACCTTGATGAACCGCTATATCAGCGGCAGCAACGTGCACACCGGCACGGTGACCGACGGCAAGGAATGGGGCCGCGAAAGCGAATTGGGCTACACCGTGCAAAGCGGCAGCCTGAAAAACCTCACCCTGCGCTGGCGCAACTCCAGCATGCGTCGCGACTACAGCAACAATGAGTTCGATGAAAACCGGTTGATCGTCAGCTACCCGATAAGTCTGCTGTAAACCGGCGCCGCAGTTACTGTATGGTGCGCGCCTGCCGCTGCTGATCGCCCCAGCAGCGGCCTTTTATTCGGGCCCGCGCACAGCATGAAAACCTTCGCTACAGCACTCGCAGTGTTTGCCCTGGCCCTGGGCCTGGCCGGCTGTATCGGCGCGCCCATCGCCCTGACGCCGCAGACCGAGCAGCGCCTGCAGGCCCAGGCGCCGATCCGCTTCCTGCTGACCTTCGATGATGGCCCCAGCGCATCGGGGTACAACAACCCGAGCCGTTCGGTGATGGCCGACCTGGCGCACAACCCGGTGCTGCCAGGGATCAAGGCGGTGTTCTTCCTGCAGACCGAAGCGGCACGCTCCGGCGGCAGCGCCCGAGGGCGCAAGACCATGGAGCGTGAGTATGCCGCCGGCCATGTCCTGGCCTTCCATACGGCGACGGCGTTTCACACCAACCACCGCTGGCTGAACGATGCCGAGCTGGAACGCACACTCACCGAAGGCGCCGCGCACATTGCCGCCATCACCGGCACGCCGCCCCGGCTGGTGCGACCACCATTCTGGAACTACGACCGCCGCACCTTCGCCGCCTACCAGCGCCACGGCATGCAGGTATTACTGACCGACCTGAGTGCCAATGACGGCAAAATCTGGGGCTTCAACGCCAGCCCGCGCCGCCGCGCCAACCTGTACCGGCAGCTGTCAGTGGTGCGTGAACGCATAGCCTTGGGCGAGTTGCCGTCGGTGGACGGCGTGATACCGGTGGTGGTGACTTTCCATGACATCAACCGCTACACCGCGCGGCATATGCAGGAGTACCTGCAGATCCTGATGGACAGTGCACGCATCAACGGGATGACTACCGCCGCCGAGCCGTTCTACACCGACACCGCTGCGCTGCAACGCGCGGCGCTGGCACGCACGGTCAAGGACGTGAACGAGCCGGTGCATCTGCCGGGGGTGTGGAATTGGGTGTGGGATGCCGATATGCGTTGATGCCTGAATGTGGGAGGGGGCTTGCTCCCGATAGCGGTGGTTCAGCCACTACATCTGCTGACTGACACACCGTCATCGGGAGCAAGCCCCCTCCCACATTTGCCTGTGTTCCAGAGTCAGGTCTCGCGTGATTCGACACCCAACTCATCCCACACCGACTCGGCCAGATGAAACGTCGCATTCGCCGCCGGTATGCCGCAGTAGATCGCGCTCTGCATCAGCACTTCCTTGATTTCGGCGCGGGTCACGCCGTTGCTCGCGGCGGCACGTAGATGCAGCTTCAACTCTTCTGTGCGGTTCATGCCGATCAGCATGGCAATGGTGATCAGGCTGCGGGTGTGCCGGGGCAAGCCTGGACGGGTCCAGATGTCGCCCCAGGCATGGCGGGTGATCATTTCCTGGAACTCGCTGTTGAATTCGGTCAGCGCGTTGAGGCTGCGCTCGACATGGGCGTCGCCCAGCACGTCGCGGCGCACTTGCAGACCTTCGGCATAACGTTGTTTCTCGTCCACGAAAAGCTCCTCAGCGGCCCAGCAGAAATTCAATGACGCGGTCGCTGAAGGCAGCGCCGGCCTGGACATTGGACAGGTGCGCCGCATAGAACTCGGCGTATTCGGCGCCCTGTACATGGTTCTGGATAAAGTGGCTGCCGGCCGGCGGTGTTACCGCGTCTTCCGTGCCGGCAATCGCCAGGGTCGGTACCTTGATCGACGCCAACTGCTCACGGAAATCGGCATCACGCACCGCCGCGCAGTTGGCGGCATAGCCCTCGGGCGAGGTGGCCGCGAGCATGTCGGTGATCTGCTTGGCCTGGTGGGGATGGGCGGCGGCAAAATCGGCGGTGAACCAGCGTGCAATCGAGGCATCGCGCAGCGCGACCATTGCCGCCGCGCCATCGCGCAAGACCATGTCGATGCGCGGGTTCCACACCTCTGGCGTGCCGATCTTGGCGGCGGTGTTGCACAGCACCAGGCGGTGCAGCCGCTTTCCTGCGTTGATGCCCAGCCACTGGCCGATCAGCCCGCCCATGGACAACCCGCAAAAATGCGCGCGCTGAATATCCAGCGCATCCAGCAACGCGAGCACATCCTGGCCCAGTTGTTCGATGCTGTAGGGCCCTGCGGTGACCAGGGACTTGCCATGGCCACGGGTGTCGAAGCGCAGCACACGAAAATGCTCGGTGAACGCCGGGATCTGGATGTCCCACATATGCAGGTCGGTGCCCAGGGAATTGGACAGCACCAATACCGGCGCATCAATGGGCCCATCGAGTTGGTAATGCAGTTCGCCCTCGGCGAGTTGTACGAAAGCCACAGCGGTCTCCTTACGCAGTCAATCCAAAGTGTTCGGTCACGGCGCGGCTGACCCAGGTCTGAGCCTGGCCCAAGTAGTGGGCCGGGTCGAGCAAACGGTCCAGTTCGGCCGAAGACAGCTCGGCGGTGATCTGCGGCGCGTCCGCCAGCACAGCACGTAAATGGCGCTGTTCGGTGACGGCGCGCTTGCAGCACTGCTCCAACAGGTGATGCGCGGTTTCACGGCCCAGGCGTTGGGCCAGCACGATGCTGACGGCTTCGGCCAGCACCAGGCCCTGGGTCAGGTCGAGGTTGCGGGCCATGCGCGCGGCATCCACCTCCAGGCCTTCGCTGAGCAGCAGCGCCTGTTGCAGTGCACCCGATACCAATCGGCAGATCTCGGGCAAGGTTTCCCATTCGGCATGCCACAGTCCCAGGCTGCGTTCATGCTCCTGGGGCATGGCACTGAACAGCGTCGACACCAGACCGGGAACGCGGGTCGCGGCGCTGATCAGCACCGCAGCGCCGACGGGGTTGCGCTTATGGGGCATGGTTGACGAACCGCCCTTGCCCGGCGCCGAGGGCTCGAACACTTCCGCCGCTTCGGTTTGCATCAACAGGCTGATATCGCGGCCCAGCTTGCCAAGGCTGCCGGCGATCAGGCCCAGCACGCTGGCGAACTCCACCAGGCGATCACGTTGCGTGTGCCAGGGCTGTTCGGGCAAGGCCAGTTGCAGCTCGGCGGCCAAGGCCTGTGCCACCGGCATGGCCTGCTCGCCGAGCGCCGCCAGGGTGCCCGAGGCCCCGCCAAATTGCAGCACCAGCAAACGCGGTTTCAATTCCACCAGCCGCTGACGACTGCGCGTCACCGCGCCCAGCCAGCCGGCGATTTTCATGCCTAGGGTGACGGGCGTGGCGTGTTGCAGCCAGGTGCGGCCTGCCAAGGGTGTCGACGCATGCCGCTGCGCCTGGGCGGCCAGCACATCGCCCAACCGCGCCAGGTCCGCTTCGATCAACCCCAGCGCGCGGCGCAACTGCACCACCAGGCCGGTGTCCATCACATCCTGGCTGGTGGCGCCCAGGTGCACATAGCGCTCGGCCCCGGCATCTGCCTCGGCAATCAGCTTGCCCAGCGCCTTGACCAATGGAATCGCCGAGTTACCCGCCGTGGCAATCGCCACGCTGAGCGCGTCCACGTCATACAACGAGGCCAGGCAGGCCTGGGCAATCGGTGCCACGGCGGCCTGCGGGATCAGCCCGACCTGGGCCTCGGCCCGGGCCAGCGCGGCCTCGAAATCCAGCATGCCCTGCAGGCGGCCCTGGTCGCAGAACACCTCGGCCATGCTGTCAGCGGTGAAGTAAGCGTCGAACAGTTGGTTGCTCGTGCGCAGTGTCATAGCTCATCCCTTACAAATCATGGTGCAAATAAGCGGCCTGTTTGGGCAGACGCAAACTGAACAGGAACGCCACCGCCATCATCGCGGTGACGTACCAGTAGAAGGTGTTTTCCATACCGATGGACTTCAGGCTCAATGCGACCACTTCCGCCGAACCGCCGAACACCGCGTTGGCCACGGCGTACGCCAGGCCCACGCCCAAGGCGCGTACCTGGGGCGGGAACATCTCGGCTTTGACCAGGCCGCTGATGGAGGTGTAGAAGCTGACGATCGCCAGGGCCAGGGTAATCAGGACAAAGGCCAGGAACGGACTGGTGACGGTTTTCAGGGTCAGCAGGATCGGCACCGTAAACAGCGTGCCGAGGCCGGCGAACCAGAGCATGGAATTGCGCCGGCCGATCTTGTCGGCCAGCATGCCGAACAGTGGCTGCATGCACATGTAGAGAAACAGCGCGCCGGTCATGATGTAGCTGGACGTCTTGGCGTGCATACCGACGGTGTTCACCAGGTACTTCTGCATGTAGGTGGTGAAGGTATAGAAAATCAGCGAGCCGCCGGCGGTGTAGCCCAGCACCGTGATGAACGCTTTGCCGTGGTCACGGAACAGCGCGACGATACTGCCGGCGTCCTTGTCTTCACGCATTTCCTTGCTGGTGGTTTCCTTGAGGGTGCGACGCAGCAGCAGGGAGATCACCGCCGCAATGGCGCCGATCACGAACGGAATCCGCCAGCCCCAGGCGCGCAACTCTTCTTCGGTGAGGATCTGTTGCAGGATCACCACCACCAGCACCGCCAGCAACTGCCCGCCGATCAGGGTCACGTACTGGAACGAGGCGAAGAAACCGCGCTGCCCCTTGAGCGCCACTTCGCTCATGTAGGTGGCCGTGGTGCCGTATTCGCCACCCACCGACAACCCCTGGAACAGCCGCGCCACCAACAGCAGCGCCGGGGCCCAGGCGCCGATATCCTTGTAAGTGGGCAGGAAGGCGATGACCAGGGAGCCGGCGCACATCATCAGCACCGAGATCATCATTGAGTTCTTGCGGCCATGCTTGTCGGCCACCCGGCCGAACAGCCAGCCGCCGATGGGGCGCATCAGGAACCCGGCGGCGAATACGCCCGCGGTGTTGAGCAGTTGAACGGTGGGGTCGTCCGACGGAAAAAACGCCGGGGCGAAGTAGATGGCGCAGAAGGCATAGACGTAGAAGTCGAACCATTCGACCAGGTTGCCGGAGGAAGCACCGACAATCGCAAAAATCCGTTTGCTGCGTTCTTCTCCGGTGTAGTGACTGGTTTTTGTTGTCATGGTTTTTACTCAATGGGAACGGTTATAGCCTAGACATACTTGGCAACAACCATGTTCCGCAAGCAGACTTTTCGGCCAGTGTTGCCTGGGAGGGCCCTATCGGGGGCAAGCCCCCTCCCACACTTGATAGGCGGCGCGGTCAAAATGTGGGAGGGGGCTTGCCCCCGATGAGGCCCTCCAGCCAACTCAGTAATCGAAGAACACCGTTTCCTTATCTGTCCCTTGCAAAATGACATTCCACTGATGCACACCCGCCGCATCCGGCTTGGCAATCAAGGTACCGCGCCGCTCAGCCGGCACACACGCCAGCAGCGGGTCATCCCCATTCAACGCTTCACCGTCAAAATAAATCCGCGTCAGCAGGTGCTTCACCAAACCACGGGCAAACACCAGCACGACCAGATGCGGCGCCTGGGTCGTGCCCTTAAGCCCCGGCACGCTGCCCGGCTTGATCGTGGTAAAGCTAAAGCGCCCTTCGGCGTCCACCGGCACGCGGCCGAAGCCTTCAAAGTGCGGGTCCAGCGCTTTGTCCTGCTCGTCTTCAGGGTGGGCGTATTTGCCGGCGGCGTTCGCCTGCCAGACCTCAAGCATGGCGTCGTTGACCACCTCACCGTTACCGTCCAGCACCTGCCCGCTGATCGCCACGCGCTCGCCGAGGGTGGCGGCGACGGTCAGGTCTTCGCGGTTAAGCCAGGTCAGGCCGATGTGGTAATACGGCCCGACGGTGTGGGACGTGGTTGCGTAAAGGCTCATCTCATTTCTCCATCGGCGTGGCGTCGCGGCCGCGCAAGACGATGTCCCAGCGGTAGCCGAGGGCATAGGAAGGAATGGTTTTTTCCAGGTCGAAACTGGCGATCAAGCGTTGCTTGGCGCGGGTGTCCGGCACACAGTTGTAGATCGGGTCGTATTCCAGCAGCGGGTCACCGGGGAAATACATTTGCGTGACCAGGCGCGTCAGCACACTCGGGCCGAACAGCGAAAAGTGGATATGCGCCGGGCGCCAGGCGTTGTGGTGGTTGCCCCACGGGTAGGCGCCGGGCTTGATGGTCTGGAACTGGTACCAGCCGTCGGCGTCGGTGACGGTGCGCCCGGTGCCGCTGAAGTTCGGGTCCAGCGGCGCATCGTGCAGGTCGCGCTTGTGGTTGTAGCGACCGGCGGCGTTGGCTTGCCAGATCTCCACGAGGATGCCCGGCACCGGCAGGCCGTTCTCGTCCAGCACACGCCCGTGAACGATGATGCGCTCGCCCTGAGGCTCGCCTTCATGCTGGGCGGTGAGGTCGTTGTCCTGGGCATCGATGCGCTCGGCACCGATGGTCGGGCCGGTGATTTCCGACAACGAATGGGGCAGGAACACCAACGGCTGGGACGGCGAACGCAGGTTCGTCGACTGGTAGGCCGGGTGCAGGTAATCAGGTTGAGTGCCCGCTTGCGGGCGCCGGTAACCGGGCTTGTCACTCATGGAGCAATCCTCTCTTGTTAGATGCGTTCAATCGCCAGGGCCAAGCCTTGGCCGACGCCCACACACATAGTCGCCAGGCCTTTACGGCCGCCGGTTTTTTCCAGCTGATGCAGGGCGGTCAGTACCAACCGCGCGCCGCTCATGCCCAGGGGATGGCCCAGGGCGATGGCGCCTCCGTTGGGGTTGACCTGGGGCGCATCGTCGGCGAGGCCCAGCTCGCGCAGCACTGCCAGGCCTTGGCTGGCGAAGGCTTCGTTGAGCTCGATCACGTCAAAATCGGTGACCGCCAGGCCTAATCGTTCCACCAGTTTGCGCACCGCCGGCACCGGGCCGATGCCCATCACACGCGGGGCGACGCCGGCGCTGGCCATACCCAGTACCCGGGCGCGGGCGGTGAGCCCGTGTTTTTTCACCGCCTCGCCAGAGGCCAGGATCAGCGCGGCAGCGCCATCGTTGACACCTGAGGCATTGCCGGCGGTCACGGTTTTGTCGGGGCCATTCACCGGTTTGAGTTTGGCCAGCGCCTCCAGGGTGGTGTCCCTGGGATGCTCATCGTGCTCCACCAGGGTTTCGCCTTTTTTATGGGCGACCCGCACCGGTACGATTTCTTCGGCGAAGAAGCCGGCAGCCTGCGCGGCGGCGGTACGTTGCTGGCTGCGCAGGGCGAACGCGTCCTGGTCGGCGCGGGAAATGCTGTAGTCGTCGGCGACGTTATCGGCGGTCTGCGGCATTGCATCCACGCCGTACTGGGCCTTCATCAACGGGTTGATAAAGCGCCAGCCAATCGTGGTGTCTTCCAGTTTCATACTGCGCGAAAACGCCGCGTCGGCCTTGCCCATCACGAACGGCGCGCGGGACATCGACTCGACGCCACCGGCAATCGCCAGCTCCATTTCGCCGCTGGCAATCGCGCGAAAGGCCGTGCCGATGGCGTCCATGCCCGAGGCGCACAGGCGGTTGAGGGTCACGCCTGGGGTAGTTTCCGGCAGGCCCGCCAGCAGCAGTGCCATGCGTGCCACGTTGCGGTTGTCTTCGCCGGCCTGGTTGGCGCAGCCGAGGAAAACTTCATCAACGGCATTCCAGTCCACCGTCGGGTTGCGCTCCATCAGTGCCTTGATCGGCAAGGCCGCCAGGTCATCGGCACGCACCGTGGACAGGCCACCGCCGAAACGACCGATGGGGGTTCGGATAGCGTCACAGATAAAGACATCACGCATCAGGCTTCTCCCGGCGCTTGGCCATGGGCGGCCGCGGTGCGGGCCTCAAGGTCACGCAACGCGCTCAGTTCAACCTCGGTCGGCTCGGCGGTGGTCTCGACCTGCTCGGCAAAACGAATGGCCCAGCCGGTCGCCGCTGTCACCTGCTCACGGGTCACGCCCGGATGCAACGCGGTCACCACGAACTCATGGGTGCCCTCCTCCGGCTCCATGATGCACAGGTCGGTAATGATGCCGACGGGACCGGCGCCCGGCAGGCCCAGGCGTTTACGCGAATCGCCACCTTCGCCGTGGCCGACCGAGGTGATGAAGTCCAGTTTGTCGACAAACGAGCGGGACGACTGTTTAAGGATGATCAACACGCTCTTGGCGGAACCGGCGATCTCCGGCGCGCCGCCGGCCCCCGGCAAACGCACCTTGGGCTGGTGATAATCGCCGACCACGGTGGTGTTGATGTTGCCGAAACGGTCAACCTGAGCCGCGCCAAGAAAGCCCACGTCGATGCGCCCGCCTTGCAGCCAGTAGCGGAAGATCTCACCGGTAGGCACCACCGTATCGGCGGTTTCCGCCAGCTCACCGTCGCCGATGGACAGCGGCAGCACCGATGGCTTGGCGCCAATCGGGCCGGACTCGTAGATCAATACCACGTCGGGCGAGGAAGTCAGGCGCGCCAGGTTGGCCGCCTTGGACGGCAGGCCGATGCCGACAAAGCACACCGAGCCGTTCTTGAGGCGGCGCGCGGCGGCGACGGTCATCATTTCATTGGTGGAGTAAGCCATCACTTGGCCTCCTGCGCAGCAGCCAGCTTGGCCTGGAATTCACTGAAGTCGGCGGTGCCGTGGATGTATTCGTCGATCCAGGCGGTAAACGTCCCACGGTCGCGGGCAATCGGGTCCCACGCCTGGTAGAAACGGTTGTCCCGCTCGTTGTAGCCGTGGGCGTAGGACGGATGCGCGCCACCGGGTACGTGGCACACGGCGGTAAGGGCCCAGGTCGGCAATACGCAGCTGTTCATCGGCGCGTTCAGGTCATCGACGATTTCCTCGACGGTGACGATGCAGCGCTTGGCCGCCAGGGCCGCCTCTTTCTGCACGCCGAGAATGCCCCAGAGCAGAACGTTGCCCTTGCGGTCGGCCTTCTGCGCATGGATCACCGTGACATCCGGGCGTACCGACGGGACTGCCGCCAGCACCTCGCCGGTGAATGGGCAAGTGACCGTCTTGATCAGCGGGTTGACCTTGGGCAAGTCGGAACCGGCGTAGGCACGCAACACCGCAAACGGCAGGCCGGAGGCGCCGGCAACGTAGGCATTGGCCAGGTCGGCATGGCTGTGTTCTTCGATCTCCAGTGGCTGCGGCCAGCGTTTTTCCACGGCGTCGCGCAGGCGATGCAGGGAACCCACGCCAGGATTGCCGCCCCAGGAAAAAATCAACTTGCGCGCACAGCCGGCACCGATCAACTGGTCGTAGATCAGGTCAGGCGTCATGCGCACCAGCGTCAGGTCTTTTTTGCCCTGACGAATGATTTCATGACCTGCGGCTGTAGGGATCAGGTGAGTAAAGCCTTCGAGCGCGACGGTATCGCCGTCGCTCACGAAACGCTTGACCGCATCACGCAGGGTGAGAATTTCAGCCATGGGGTTGGGCTCCCGGTGTTGATCGAAAAAGGCGCTGAGGTGGCGCCGAAGTGCTTGAAGATTAAGCCGGGGAAATGGGTGGAACAATCCGATAATCGACTCAGTGTTCGATTATCGAACGAATTGTTGCCTACCTAACCTCCTCAACGAACACGATCCAATGTGGGAGGGGGCTTGCCCCCGATAGCGATATATCAGTCAGGAATTAGTCAACTGACCCACCGCTATCGGGAGCAAGCCCCCTCCCACAGTTAACCGCGCCAGAGATCAGGTCGCATCGGCATGGCTGACCATGCCTTTGATCACCACGGCAGCGGTGGCCAGCGCAGCCGGAATTACCAATGCCGTCAGCACCTGCTCGAAATTCCAGCCCAGGCCCAGCAAGGTAGCCCCCATCCACGCCCCCAGAATTGCACCGAAACGGCCAATACCGAGCATCCACGACACACCGGTGGCGCGGCCTTGGGTCGGGTAGAAACGCGCGGCCAGGGAGGGCATCGCCGATTGCGCACCGTTGACGCACATCCCGGCCATCAGCACCAGGGTGGCCAGTAAGGTGATATTGCCCAGGCTTTGCCCTACCGCGTAGGCAAATACCCCGGCCAGCAGATAGAAGGTGCCGATCACCTTGTGCGGGTTGAACCGATCCATCGCCCAGCCCACGCCCACTGCGCTCAATACGCCGCCAAACTGGAACAAGGCGCCGATGAACGCGGCCTGTTCCATGCTGGCGCCACTGTCGCGCATCAGGGTTGGCAGCCAACTGGTGAGCAGATAAACGATCACCAGGCCCATGAAGTAGGTGAGCCACAGCAACAAGGTGCCGGCGCTGTAGGTGCCAGAGAAAATCACCGCGAGCACGTTGCGTGTCTTGACGGTCTTCTGCTCCGGCACGCTGAAGGCGCTGGCCTGGGCAACGATAGCGGGCTCAATAGGAGACAGGGTTTTGCGCACCTTGTCGGTGCCACGGTTACGCACCACCAGATAACGCGCCGATTCCGGCAACCACACCAGCAGCACGGCGGCCAGGATCAACGGCAGTATGCCGCCGATCAGCAACAGGCTGTGCCAGCCGAACGCCGGGATCAACTTGGCCGAGATAAACCCGCCACCGGCCATGCCCAGGTTGAAGCCGCAGAACATGCTGGTCACCAGCAGCGACTTGTGCCGCTCGGGGGTGTATTCAGAAAGCAGCGTGGTGGCGTTGGGCATGCCGGCGCCCAGGCCCAGGCCCGTCAGGAAACGCAACACCAGCAGTTGGTCGACATTGCTGCTGTAGGCCGATGCCAGGCTGAAGGCGCCAAACACCAGCACCGCGCCCACCAGCACGCCTTTACGCCCGAAGCGGTCGGCCAGCGGGCCGGAACCCAGCGCGCCGAACACCATGCCGATCAATGCGGCGCTCATCACCGGACCGAGGCTGGCGCGGTCGATGCCCCAGTCCTGGGACAGCGCGGGCGCGATAAAACCCATGGCGGCGGTGTCGAGGCCGTCGAGAAAGACAATCAGGAAACACAGGATCACCACACGCCATTGATAACGCGACAACGGCTGGGCGTTGATGAAGGACTGCACGTCCAAGGTGGTACCGACAGAGGGCTGATTCATTATTTTTATTCCACACCGATGGCGGGTCAGCGACCGGGGTCGCCGTTATTATTGGAGCGCTTGGGAGCGCTGCCGCACATTAATGAGCCAGGGGAAACAGCGTCAATCGATCAAGCCGGGATCTGTGCGGTCACCGAACACTTAGGCAAACAGTTGCGTACTCAGCTCGCGGCTGGCGCTGAGCATGCTCGGCAGGAAGCGCTGCTCCAGCTCGCTGCGGCTGACCCGCCCGGCATGGGTACTCACATTGAGTGCGGCCAACACCTGGCCGGACGCGTCGTACACCGGTACGGCGATGGAGCGCAGGCCCTGCTCCAGTTCCTGATCGACGATGCACCAGCCTTGCTGACGAACCTGTTGCAGGCATTCGAACAAAGCCTCGGGCGTGGTCAAGGTGCGACTGGTCTTGGTTTGCAGGTCGGCGTGGTCGAGATAATCCTGCAGCGAGGCATCGTCCAGGGCGGCCAGCAGGATACGGCCCATGGAGGTGCAGTACGCCGGCAAGCGGCCGCCCACGGAAAGGTCCACGGAAATCAGGCGCTGAGTGGTGGCGGAACGGGCGATGTACAGAATGTCATCGCCTTCGAGGGTCGCCATGTTGCAGGCTTCGTGAAGTTGTTCGCTCATGCGGTCCAGATAAGGCTGGGCCGACACGGCCAAGGGCGTCGATGACAGATACGCATGGCCAAGCGTCAGCACCTTGGGCAGCAACGAGTAGGTACGGCCATCGGTGGTGGCGTAACCGAGTTTGATCAAGGTGTGCAGGCAACGGCGCACGGCGGCGCGGGGGATTTCGGTGCGGTGGCTGATCTGGGCGATGGTCAGGTGACGCTTGCGCTCCTGAAACGCCTGCACCACGGCCAGGCCACGGGCCAGGGAGGTCATGAAGTCCGGATCACCCGTGAAGGCTTGGATGCGCTTGGCGGGTGAGGCCACGATCGGCGGCGCCACGGACGCGAAAGAATTGCGCAATTGATCGTTCATTGCAGGGATCCTTTTTCTTGTTTTCAACCACAGAAGGGCTGGCTGTCATTTCTAGCCGCGCCAGTAGAGATGTACAAGACGGGGCCGGCAACATTGGGCGATTATCGGACGATCATTCGATTATCGCAATTTTCAGCGGCCAAGCCTGTTTCAAAGCCTTATGGAAGAAAAACCAGATGACCATGGATAGATATGTTCAGCCAACACTTACGTTGTGATGTAACAAAACCCGCATATGAAGTTGATGCTTTTTAACTTTATGCCGATAGCGTTATTCACATGCATCGCTATAATGCAGCCTGTGCAGAGGTCAGCCCAATTTACCTGTTGGGATCAGAGCTCGCCCGGCGCCGCATACTCGAGCGCAGGGTCGATTAAAGTATTGGATTGAAAAAGCGACCTCGGGTCCCCACTTCAAACTTGGACAGTCCGTCTGTTCAAGTTCGTACACCCCAAGGCGGCCTTTTGGCATGACGTTGCACTTTTATTAAACTCAACTCAATTAGGTATAACTGTGACGAAAGATGAACTGCGCGCGGAACTTGAGCGCCAGGAGCAACGTTACAAGGATGTTTACGGCGGGGAAGTCACCACCTACGCCGCCCAGCCTGAGCCGGAGCGTAAGCCATGGCGCAAGCGCGCCAGCCTGCTGGACCAGGCATTCGCCCAGGAAATTCAGAAAATCGAGCAGGAACTCAAGACCGAAGAGCCCTGAGTGCTCTTTGGGTTGGGCCCAGGGTTTTGCTGCGTCTGCCGGCCCGCCACCGGACGAGGGCAGCACGCATTAGCCGCCGCTGGTCGGCGCCCTACTGCCGCCAACGAATTTTCATACAAATGTTTCACACATGACGTTTTCGTGACGAAACCGCGTCTTTTCGCGCCCCGGCGTTAAAAATCAAAGACTTGCCAAAGCCCCGAAAACCCTGGGATGCGCCCGTTTCCAGCGGTTTTTTTCCAAGTAGATTGTTACCGATGAGCAGCTAATGCATCGATTACTGAGGTTTTCTGGCATAATCGCGCCCCCTTACGACCGGGTCAGAAAACCTTCATGATCGATTTATTCAGCGGACTGGATGCTTGGGTTCTAGTGAGCCTGTTGCTCGCCCTGGCCTTTGTCCTCGCCTTCGAGTTCATCAATGGCTTTCATGACACCGCTAACGCGGTGGCCACAGTCATCTATACCAAAGCCATGCCGCCACACCTGGCGGTGTTCTTCTCCGGGGTGTTCAATTTCCTCGGCGTGCTGCTCGGTGGTGTGGGTGTCGCCTACGCCATCGTGCATTTGCTGCCGGTGGAGTTGCTGATCAATGTGAACACCGGCCATGGTCTGGCGATGGTCTTCTCGTTGTTGGCGGCGGCAATCACCTGGAACCTGGGCACCTGGTACTTCGGGATCCCGGCCTCCAGCTCCCACACCCTGATCGGCTCGATCCTCGGCGTGGGCCTGGCCAACGCCCTGATCAACGATATTCCCCTGGCTGACGGTGTGAACTGGCAGAAAGCGATCGATATCGGTGCGTCCCTGGTGTTCTCGCCGATGGCCGGTTTCCTGGTCGCAGCCCTGGTGCTGATCGGCCTGAAGTGGTGGCGCCCGCTGTCGAAGATGCACAAGACCCCGGACCAACGCCGCAAGCTTGATGACAAGAAGCACCCGCCGTTCTGGAACCGCCTGGTCCTGGTGATTTCCGCCATGGCCGTGAGCTTCGTACACGGCTCCAACGATGGGCAGAAAGGTATCGGCCTGATCATGCTGGTGCTGATCGGTATCGTGCCGGCGCAGTTCGTGCTCGACCTGGGCAGCACCACCTACCAGATCGAACGGACCCGCGACGCCACTGTGCATCTGAGCCAGTTCTACCAGCGCAATAACGCCACCCTCGGCGAGTTCCTGGCACTGGGCAAAAGCGTGAAGGACGACCTGCCGGGCAAGTTCCAGTGCAACCCGCAGCAGACCGAGCCGACCATCAACGCGCTCGTTGACACGCTCAAAGGTGTATCCGACTACCACTCGTTGAATGCCGACCAGCGCATTGAAGTGCGTCGCTATCTGCTCTGCCTGGACGATACCGCGAAGAAAGTCGGCAAGCTGCCTGGCCTGGATGCGCGTGAGAAGTCCGACCTCGACAAGCTGCGCAAAGATCTGACCGCCACGACCGAGTACGCGCCGTTCTGGGTGATCCTCGCGGTCGCACTGGCCCTGGGCCTGGGCACCATGGTGGGCTGGAAACGCGTGGTACTGACCATCGGTGAGAAGATCGGCAAGCAAGGCATGACCTATGCCCAGGGCATGTCGGCGCAGATCACTACCGCCACCATGATCGGCTTTGCCAATATCTTCGCCCTGCCGGTGTCCACCACCCACGTGTTGTCTTCTGGCGTGGCCGGGACCATGGTCGCCAACAAAAGCGGCCTGCAAGGCGGCACGGTCAAGACCATCCTGATGGCGTGGGTGCTGACCCTGCCGGCAACCGTAGGTCTCTCGGCCGGGTTGTTCTGGCTGGCGTCCAAGGCGCTGGGCAGCTGATAGCAGGCGGCAATGAACAAGGTGCGATTCGCGAGAATCGCACCTTTTTTATGGCCCTGATGATCGTTCCCACGCTCTGCGTGGGAATACGCCCCGTGACGCTCCGCGTCACCCATGCGCAGGCCTCAACAGCGGACGCGGAGCGTCCGAGGCGGCATTCCCACGCAGAGCGTGGGAACGATCGGCCAAAAAAAAAGGCGACCGAAGTCGCCCAAAATGCCTTGCGTGCCCTGTAACCCGGAAAAACTTATGGTTTTTTACGCTTGTGTGCGTCTTTCCAGATAAAAATGCCAAACCCTACAAAAAACAGCACCATGAGGCTTACGGTCAGCACTCCGGCAAATACCACATTATCGATAAACATGACCGGCCTCCTGCACTTGCCCTGTTGCGATAGGGCTAAGTTAATCGAGAAGGCGGATTGGAAAATTGACGGGGATCAATGTCGCCCTCGACGGGGCGTAAAGAAAGGCAATAACTGACCTGCATCAACGGAGGCCAGTTGATTCAACGTTTTTTCGGCTTGTTCTTCGATTTCTTCTTGGCTTTACCCAGGGGCATGGCCTGTTCAAACGCCTGGCGCACTTCATTCAGGCGTTTGTCATTGAGATCATGCACACGCTTGGCGCGCTCGGCATTCAGGTCGATCAGCTTGTCATCATCACTCATGGCTTGGCTTACGTTATGGCGGGAATGTCGCAATAATGCGGCCTCCTCCGCTCGACCGCAAATCAGCTGGCGATCAAACCTCGATATCCACCCACAGGCCCTGGCGCGGCGCGTCTTCAATCAGCGGCGCCACGGGGACAGTATTGTCGGCGTTGAGCAGATCGCCGGGGATCGGCAGGTGCTGCTCGGGATCCTCGCTGGCTTCACGCTGACGCTTTTGCTGCTCTTGCTGACGGCGCTGTTCTTCGCGCAGCAGAAAGGTCGATTGCTCGGCATCGCCTTTTTTCAGGTCGATGGTGCTCTCGTTGGAGCCTTGTTGAACCGGCACCACGGGCGGAATATCCGGCTTCTGGCGTACCGGATCGAGTTGTGACGTGACCGGCACAACGCTGACGGGCAGCATGGGTGGCAACATAATCTTGATTCTCCTGGTCAACAGGCTGTCGGCGCGCCCCAGGGCGACTTGAACATTGGCTGGCCAAGCTGTGACCCAGTCGACACTTATGAGTGCCCGCCACCCGTCGATTCGGCCTGCGGGCCTGGACGCTGACGCAGTAGTTTTTGTCAGAGTACTTTTTGTTAGAGTCCTTGGGCGTGGAGCCTTGTTCCGTTAAGATAGTCGGCTTTTTCACGGCGGGAGTCAGGCAGCATGGCGCAGCAGTATCAACCGGGGCAACGCTGGATTAGTGACAGCGAAGCAGAGCTGGGGTTAGGCACCGTTCTGGCACAGGACGGCCGCTTGTTGACCGTGCTCTATCCGGCCACTGGCGACACCCGCCAGTATGCGCTACGGAATGCGCCCCTCACCCGCGTGAGGTTTTCGCCGGGCGACAGCATCACCCATTTCGAAGGCTGGAAGATGACCGTGCAGGAAGTCGACGACGTCGACGGCCTGCTGGTGTACCACGGCCTCAACGGGCAGAACGAACAGGTCACCCTGCCGGAAACCCAACTGTCCAACTTCATCCAGTTCCGCCTCGCCAGCGACCGCCTGTTCGCCGGGCAGATCGACCCGCTGGCCTGGTTCTCGCTGCGCTACCACACCCTGGAACACACCAGCCGCCAATTGCAGTCCGCACTGTGGGGCCTGGGCGGCGTGCGTGCGCAACCGATTGCCCACCAACTGCACATCGCCCGTGAAGTCGCTGACCGTATCGCGCCACGGGTATTGCTCGCCGACGAAGTGGGCCTGGGCAAGACCATCGAAGCCGGCCTGGTGATCCATCGCCAGCTGCTGTCGGGCCGTGCCAGCCGCGTGCTGATCCTGGTCCCGGAAAACCTGCAGCACCAGTGGCTGGTGGAAATGCGCCGGCGCTTCAACCTGCAGGTTGCGCTGTTCGACGAAGAGCGCTTTATCGAAAGCGATGCCACCAACCCGTTCGAAGACACTCAGCTGGCGCTGGTCGCCCTGGAATGGCTGGTGGACGACGAGAAGGCCCAGGACGCGCTGTTCGCGGCCGGTTGGGACCTGCTGGTGGTCGACGAAGCCCACCACCTGGTGTGGCACGAAGAAAAAGCCAGCGCCGAGTACTCGCTGGTCGAGCAACTCGCCGAAGTGATTCCCGGCGTGTTGCTGCTCACCGCTACGCCGGAACAACTGGGCCAGGACAGCCACTTCGCGCGCCTGCGCCTGCTCGACCCGAACCGTTTCCACGACCTGCACGCCTTCCGCGCCGAGAGCGAGAACTACCGCCCGGTGGCCGAAGCCGTGCAGGAGCTGCTGGACAAGGGCCGCTTGTCGCCCGCCGCGCACAAAACCATCCAGGGTTTCCTCGGCAATGAAGGCGAAGCCTTGCTTACCGCCGTCAACGATGGCGACAGCGAGGCCAGCGCGCGCCTGGTGCGTGAACTGCTCGACCGCCACGGCACCGGCCGCGTGCTGTTTCGCAACACCCGCGCTGCCGTACAGGGGTTCCCCGAGCGGAAACTGCACGCCTACCCGCTGCCTAACCCAGATGAATACATGGAGTTGCCCCTGGGCGAACATGCCGAGCTGTATCCGGAAGTCAGCTTCCAGTCGCAGCCGGACATCGAGGAAGACAACCGCTGGTGGCGCTTCGACCCGCGCGTCGAGTGGCTGATCGACCAGCTGAAAATGCTCAAGCGCACCAAGGTCCTGGTGATCTGCGCCCACGCCGAAACCGCCATGGACCTGGAAGACGCGCTGCGCGTACGCTCCGGCATTCCGGCCACGGTGTTCCACGAAGGCATGAATATCCTCGAGCGCGACCGCGCCGCGGCCTACTTCGCGGATGAAGAGTTCGGCGCCCAGGTGTTGATCTGTTCGGAAATCGGCAGTGAAGGCCGTAACTTCCAGTTCTCCCACCACCTGGTGCTGTTCGACCTGCCGTCGCACCCCGACCTGCTGGAACAGCGCATCGGCCGCCTGGACCGGATCGGCCAGAAACACGTGATCGAACTGCACGTGCCATACCTGGAAACCAGCCCGCAAGAGCGCCTGTTCCAGTGGTACCACGAAGCGCTGAACGCGTTCCTCAACACCTGCCCGACCGGCAACGCCTTGCAGCATCAGTTCGGCCCGCGCCTGCTGCCGCTGCTGGAAAACGCCGACGACGGCGAATGGCAGGCCCTGATCGACGAAGCCCGTGCCGAGCGCGAGCGCCTGGAGCAGGAGCTGCACACCGGGCGCGATCGTTTGCTGGAGCTCAACTCCGGCGGCGCCGGTGAAGGCGATGCGCTGGTCGAAGACATCCTCGAGCAAGACGACCAGTTCGCCCTGCCGATCTATATGGAAACCCTGTTCGACGCTTTCGGCATCGACAGCGAAGACCATTCGGAAAACGCGCTGATCCTCAAGCCCAGCGAGAAGATGCTCGACGCCAGCTTCCCCCTGGGCGACGACGAAGGTGTGACCATCACCTACGACCGTAACCAGGCGCTGTCCCGTGAAGACATGCAGTTCATCACCTGGGAACACCCGATGGTGCAAGGCGGCATGGACCTGGTGCTGTCCGGTTCCATGGGCAACACTGCCGTGGCGCTGATCAAGAACAAGGCGCTCAAGCCGGGCACCGTATTGCTAGAACTGCTGTATGTCAGCGAAGTGGTTGCCCCGCGCTCGCTGCAACTGGGTCGCTACCTGCCACCGGCAGCGCTGCGCTGCCTGCTGGATGCCAACGGCAATGACCTGTCCGGCCGCGTGTCGTTCGTGACCTTGAACGAGCAGTTGGAAAGCGTGCCCCGGGCCAGCGCCAACAAATTCGTGCAGGCCCAGCGCGACCAATTGACGCCGCGCATCAATGCCGGCGAAGAGAAAATCGCCCCGCGTCACGCCGAACGTGTGACCGAGGCCAAGCGTCGCCTGGCGGCAGACACTGACGAAGAGCTGGCGCGCTTGACGGCGCTGCAAGCGGTCAACCCGACCGTACGCGACAGCGAGCTGGTCGCCCTGCGCAACCAGCGCGAGCAAGGCCTGGCCATGCTCGACAAGGCGGCGTTGCGACTGGAAGCGATTCGGGTGTTGGTCGCGGGTTGATCCTGCGCTGAATGAGAGAGGCCCGCGCAATGCGGGCCTTTTTTATTCACTGGCAAATGGCTGTGGCTGTAAGGGCCTCATCGGGGGCAAGCCCCCTCCCACACTCGAATGTATTCACAGTTCAAATGTGGGAGGGGGCTTGCCCCGATAGAGTCACCGCGATCTCAAGCCGTAGCCAACGCCGGCACCTCCACCGCGCTTAACCCCTCTTTCATCCGCTTGGCATCGCGCACAAAACTGCGCGACGCCTGGAATAGAAACAGCATGGTCAAGAACAACGCCACCGGAATCAGGTACATGGCGTCGTGCAAACCTACGGCCTTGTAGGCCTCGGTCATCTGCTCGGCCCCCGCCGCATACATCGCCGCATGCGCAAAGTGATCAGACAGCCCGCCCACCACAATCGGCCCCATGCCCCCGCCCAGCAGATACAAGCCGGCAAAGAACAACGCCATGGCCGTGGCCCGCAGGCGCGGTTCAACCACGTCCTGGATCGCTGTGTACACGCAGGTATAAAAGTTATAGGCAAATAACGAGCCCACACTGAACAGCGCGACGAACACGCCGATCTCGATCCGTCCGGCATGCAATGCCCAGGCGGTGGTGAGCGTGGAGATGATCAGACTGCACGCGGCAAACAGCAGCCGGCCATTGGCGACCCGCTGATGGATCTTGTCGGCAATCCAGCCGCCCAAGGTCAGGCCCACCAGGCCGGTCACACCGACGATGACACCGGTGGCCACCGCTGCGTCCTGCAACGGCATCAGGAAGTAACGCTGCAGCATCGGCACCAGGAACGAGTTGCACGCATAGGTGGCGAAGTTGAAGCACAGCCCGGCCAGCACCAGCCACAGGAAGGTCGGCACCGCGAGTACGCGGCGGATCGGGCGGTCGACGCGTTCCTGGGGCACTTGCACCGTTTCCGCCGCGCCGCGTTTCGGCTCCTTGATATAGAACATGAATACCGCGAGGATCAGCCCCGGTACGGCGGCGATGAAGAACGGCGCCCGCCAGCTGTCGAACGCCTTGACCATCCAGCCGATGGTGAAGAACGCCAGCAACAAGCCCAACGGCAGGCCCAGCATGAAAATGCCCATGGCGCGCGCGCGGCGGTGGGCGGGAAACAGATCGCCAATCAATGAATTGGCGGCGGGGGCATAGCTGGCTTCCCCGATGCCAATGCCCATGCGCACCACCAGGAAGCTCCAGAAACTGCCGGCCAGGCCATTGAGCGCAGTCAGTCCGCTCCAGGCAAACAAGCCCCAGCCCATCAATTTGCTGCGCGAGCCGGTATCGGCCAGGCGCCCCAGCGGTAGCCCGGCGATGGCATAGACGATGGTGAAAGAGGTGCCGATGATGCCGAGCTGAAAGTCGCTCAGGTGCCATTCCATGCGGATCGGCTCGATGATGATCGCGGGAATGGTTCGGTCGAAGAAGTTGAACAGGTTGGCGAGGAACAGCAGGAACAGAATGCGCCAGGCATTCGCCGCTTGGGTCGAGTTCTGCATGGGTCCGTCTCTTTTATTGTTATGAGAGCTGCGATGCCCACTGCATCCTGCTCAGGTATCTGCAACATAGTCAGGCTGGCGGCGCTTGTCTGTAATGATTCGTAAAGCTGATAGGACGTGATTTCACCCGGCATTACGGGGCTTTCCCTACAAAAATATATGTGTGCGCCCCCCTTCCCAATGGCCAGCGCCCGGATAGAATGGCGAGCCTTCCCGCAGTCCCCCCTTACCTATCCTTAATCGATGACGCCCATGTCCGAAGCCAGTCCGTGTCTGAATTGCGGTGCCTGCTGTTCATACTTTCGTGTGTCTTTCTTCTGGGGCGAATGCGCCTCATCGGGCGGCACCGTGCCCGATGACCTGGTGGTGCAGATCAACCCCACCCGCGTGGCGATGATCGGCACCGACCAGAAGCCCGCACGCTGCTGCAGCCTCGTGGGTGAAGTGGGCAAAGGCACGCGCTGTTCAATTTATGAACAGCGCTCAAGCCCCTGCCGCGAGTTCGACGCCTCCTGGAGCCAGGGCGTGCAGAACGCCGATTGCGATGCTGCCCGTGCCGCCTTCGGCCTGGCGCCGCTCGACGAGCCGCTTTTTGAGCTGGATTTGCCCATCAGCGCTTAGCATCAAACGCTATGACTGGCATGCAAAAAGAGTTGTATCAAAGTGCCATTATTCCTGGCAAATCCCGCGAGGCTTCTATACTCGACCTCATAGGTCATCGCCTGAGGCAATGACGCGACACTATGACGGGACACGCTATGGAATGGCTGGGACTGCACTTTTTCACCGACCTTCCAGACAACGGGCACTTATTACTCAATTGCAGTCATAACCCCTTTCTGGTGCTGCTGGCGTACCTGGTCGCCTGCGCGGCCGGCTTTGGCACGCTGGACATGGCCGAGCGCGTCGGTCATGTCGAAGACCCCACCGCCCGCCGTCGCTGGTGTTGGTTGGGCGCCGGTTGCCTGGCGGGCGGTATCTGGTCGACCCACTTCATCAGCATGCTGGCATTCCAGGCCCCCGTCGCCATTCATTACGAATTGCTGATGACCTTCGCCTCGTTGGTGATTGCCCTGATCGCTTCGCTGTTCGCCATGCAAACCCTCAGTCATGCGCACCTGCGGCTCCATCAATACCTGCTGGCCTCGGTGTGGATGGGACTGGGTATCGCGCTGATGCACTACGTCGGCATGTCAGCCATGCGCTCCCAGGCCCAGGCCTACTTCGACTCCGGGCTGCTCATGGCCTCGGTCGCGATTGCCATCGGCGCGAGCCTGGCAGCGTTGTTGCTGTCGAGCTACCTGCGCGACGGTACCGGCGTGTTTCATCAATTGCTCAAGTACGCCGCCAGCCTGGTGCTGGGCGCCGGCATCCTGAGCATGCATTTCACCGGCATGGCGGCCATGCAAATGCTGATACCGGACGGGGCGGATCTGTCGTTGCCCGTCGATAACAATCCGCTGCAACTGAGCCTGTCGGTGGCGACGATCACCTTGCTGGTTATCGGCAGCAGCATCAGCGCAGCGTTGGCCGACAAAAAGCTGCAGCACAAGGAACGCGATTTGCGCCGGGTCAACGCACTGCTCAGCGAGCTGGACCAGGCCCGAGCCTCGTTGCAACAGGTGGCCCATTACGACGCGCTGACCAGCTTGCTCAACCGGCGTGGCTTCAACCAGATCTTCGCGGAAAAGGTCGCGGAAAAAACCGCGACCCGCGGCATGATGGCGGTGATCTTCCTCGACATCGATCATTTCAAGCGCATCAACGACAGCCTTGGGCATGATGCCGGTGACCAGTTGCTCTCCGTGCTGGCCAGCCATATCAAAGGCTCGGTACGCAGCCATGCCGATGTGGTCGCGCGTTTTGGCGGGGATGAATTCTGCATTTTGATCAATATCCATCATCGCGACGAAGCGCGGCACATGGCCCAGCGCATCATGCAAAAAATGAAAGAACCCATCGAGTTGGCAGGCCGACGCATGGTCATGACTACCAGCATCGGTATCAGCCTGTTTCCCGATGATGGCCAAACCTGTGAAGAACTGCTGAAAACCGCCGACCTGGCGCTTTACCAGTCCAAGGACGCTGGCCGCAATAGCCTGCACTTCTTCAGCTCCAACCTCAAAACCCGCGCTTTCCTTGAGCTGCAACTTGAAGAGCAACTGCGCGCGGCCCTGCGCGGGCGCAATGAGTTGGTACTGTTTTATCAGCCGATCTTCGACATGAAGCTCGGCAAGGTCACGCGCCTGGAGGCCCTGGTGCGCTGGCAGCACCCACAACATGGGTTGCTGGCGCCGGACCGGTTTATCGGGATTGCCGAGAATAACGGCTTGATTGCCGAACTGGACCACTGGGTATTGCGCCAGGCTTGTCATGACTTGAGCCTGTTGTCTGATCGCGGCTATAGCGAGTTGACCATGGCCGTGAATTGCTCGGCCCTGAACCTGGCCCGTGATGAACTGGCGGATGAAATCGAAGCGGCCCTGCGCTTTGCCGGCATTGCCGCCAATCGCCTGGAGCTGGAAGTCACCGAAAACGCATTGATGGGCAATATCAGCAGCACCCTGGCCCTGCTGCGGCAAATCCGCGCCTTGGGCGTATCCCTGGCGATCGATGACTTCGGCACCGGCTATTCATCCCTGGCCTACCTCAAGCGCCTGCCGCTCAACACCTTGAAGATCGACCGGACGTTTATCCAGGACATACCCAGGTCCACCGCCGACAGCGAAATTGTCCAGGCCATCATTGCCATGGCTCATACGTTGCACCTGGAGGTGGTGACCGAAGGGGTGGAAACCCAGGCGCAATTCGAGCTGTTGCAGCAGCATGGCTGCGATTTCATTCAGGGTTATTTGCTGAGCCCGGCGGTGGCCCTCAGCGACATCATTGGCGTCATGCAAGGCATGCAGATACGCAACCCACTCCACACATTCAGCGCAGACGGTAATAAAGAGGCGCCGCCGCCAAAAGAACCTGCCCCGGCGTGCATCAGTCCGCCTTCAGTTGTCAGGCCCATCCGCTGACGTGGCAGGCTGCCAGTAGTCAGGCGCCAATACCTTGAAACAATTTCCCAGCCGTTACGCCAGCGCTCCAACTGTTCCCGTGACGTTAACGTCACCGTCACCTGTGACCTTTCTCTACGGCAACGTGCCATCACGGCGGAAGCGGTTACTCCGCTACACACTTGCGCAGGCGCGAGCCGTGCACCTATTTGGCTCGCTGAATTCTTACGCTGCCCTTTCCTGGATCAAAATCCACGGCGAGACCACCACCGCCCACAGGCTCGGGTCACGCGTGACCAAGTCCACCGCCCGCGTCGCAGACACTTCGCCAAGACTCCCCGCAGCCAGCCAGGCAGCGACTTTCTCGCGATTGTCTTCGGCCATCGCTTCGGCCGCTTCGATCAAATCCAGGCCGGCGTCGACCCACAATAGGGCACCCTTGGCAAAGAACGGTTCAAGCTCCTTCCAGGAAATTTCGGCGGTTTCACCGAGCAGCTTGGCATAGAGGGTGCTAGGTTCTTGCGTCATGGGAGTTCACCTGAGTAAAAAATCGGCGCAATCATAACGTCGTGTCTCAGTTGGAAAAACCCAGTAGCAAATAAGCTGGCGATTGAAAGTGTCGGAAAAGCCAAGGAATGCTCGAAAGGCTGGCATTACCCCGCCGCAATTCTGTCTTTTTCTTTCATTTAAGCGACACAACTCGGTTTTGCCCCCAGCAGCCAGCTTTCCAAGCGATCAACCGGCGCTCTACACTGTACCGGTACAGTTGCCAGGGCATCGCCGGGGGATATCCGAGATATCTGATCCGGTTCTGCAGCTCACAAGGCCGCTAGAACTATAAAAAATACAACAGTAAGAGTGGAGCACTATGAATAAGGCTACTAAGCAGATTTCCAAACTGTTTGCCGCTATGGTCCTGGCTGGGGTTGCCGGCCATTCGTTCGCAGCCGACACCATCAAGATCGGCATCGCCGGCCCCAAGACCGGGCCTGTAACGCAATATGGCGACATGCAATTCATGGGTGCCAAGCAGGCCATCGCCGACATCAACGCCAAGGGCGGCGTCGACGGCAAAATGCTTGAAGCCAAGGAATACGACGACGCGTGCGATCCGAAGCAAGCCGTTGCCGTCGCCAACAAAGTGGTCAACGATGGCGTCAAGTTCGTGGTCGGTCACCTTTGCTCCAGCTCCACTCAGCCAGCCTCGGATATCTATGAAGACGAAGGCGTCATCATGATTACCCCGGCGGCCACCAGCCCGGAAATCACCGCCCGTGGCTACAAGCTGATCTTCCGCACCATCGGCCTGGACAGCGCCCAGGGCCCGGCGGCCGGCAACTACATCGCCGACCACGTCAAGCCGAAGATCGTTGCCGTACTGCACGACAAGCAGCAATACGGTGAAGGCATCGCCACCGCCGTCAAGCAGACCCTCGAGAAGAAAGGCACCAAGGTTGCCGTCTTCGAAGGCTTGAACGCCGGCGACAAGGACTTCTCCTCGATCATCCAGAAACTCAAGCAAGCCAACGTCGACTTCGTCTACTACGGCGGCTACCACCCTGAGCTGGGCCTGATCCTGCGCCAAGCCAAGGAAAAAGGCCTGAACGCCAAGTTCATGGGCCCAGAGGGCGTCGGCAACGACTCCATCTCGCAAATCGCCCAGGGCGCTTCCGAAGGCCTGCTGGTGACCCTGCCTAAATCCTTCGACACCGACCCGGCCAACAAAGCCATCGTTGAAGAGTTCGCCAAGAACAAGCAGGACCCAACCGGTCCGTTCGTGTTCCCGGCCTACTCGGCCATCGAAGTGATCGCCGGCGGCATCAAGGCTGCCAAGAGCGAAGACACCGCCAAGGTGGCCGAAGCCATCCACGCGGGTACCTTCAAGACCCCGACCGGCGAGCTGAGCTTCGACGCCAAGGGCGATCTGAAGGACTTCAAATTCGTGGTCTACGAATGGCACTTCGGCAAACCAAAAACCGAAGTTTCCCCTCAGTAAGCCAGGCGTTACTGGTCAACAAGCCCACTGTGAGAGCAGTGGGCTTTGTTTTACGAGGTTTATGGGCCATGTCACCCGCGATCCGGGCGCTGGCTCACCTGAAAATCTTAAAACCGTCACCAGCGGTTCGCTGGCAAACGCTTTGTGCAAATGTGCTCGCAGAACACAGCGCAGGGCCGGAACATGACTCCACCAGTGAAATGCGTATCGGGTTTTTAGGAGCGCTGTAATGCCTGAGATCTATCATTTTTTCCAACAGCTGGTTAATGGCCTGACCATTGGCAGCACCTACGCCTTGATAGCCATTGGCTACACAATGGTTTACGGCATCATTGGAATGATCAACTTCGCCCATGGCGAGGTGTACATGATTGGTTCCTACGTGGCCTTCATCGCCCTTGCCGGGCTGGCCATGATGGGTATCCACTCCCTGCCGCTGTTGATGACCGCTGCGTTCCTGGCATCGATCGTCGTGACCAGTGCCTATGGCTACAGTATCGAGCGCGTTGCCTACCGCCCCTTGCGCGGCAGCAACCGGTTGATCCCGCTGATTTCCGCCATCGGCATGTCGATTTTCCTGCAGAACACCGTATTGCTGTCCCAGGACTCCAAGGACAAGTCCATTCCCAACCTGATCCCAGGGAGCTTCTCCTTCGGCCCAGGTGGTGCGCAAGAAGTGCTGATTTCCTACATGCAGATCCTGGTCTTTGTCGTCACCCTGGTGGCGATGCTCGGCCTCACGCTGTTCATTTCCCGCTCTCGTCTGGGACGCGCCTGCCGGGCCTGCGCCGAAGACATCAAGATGGCCAACCTGTTGGGCATCAACACCAATAACATTATTGCCCTGACCTTCGTGATCGGTGCCGCGCTGGCCGCAGTCGCCGCCGTGTTGCTGAGCATGCAGTACGGCGTGATCAACCCCAACGCTGGTTTCCTGGTGGGGCTCAAGGCCTTTACCGCAGCGGTACTGGGCGGCATCGGCAGTATTCCGGGCGCCATGCTCGGTGGGCTGGTGCTGGGCGTGGCCGAAGCCTTTGGCGCCGATATCTTCGGTGACCAGTACAAGGACGTCGTGGCGTTCGGCTTGTTGGTCCTGGTGTTGTTGTTCCGTCCGACCGGCATCCTGGGCCGTCCGGAGGTTGAGAAAGTATGAGCAGATATCTTAAATCGGCGTTTTTCAGCGCCTTGCTGGTGTGGGCCGTGGCCTTCCCGGTACTCGGCCTCAAGCTGAGCATTGTCGGCATCAACCTGGAAGTGCATGGCACCGGCCCTGTGACCCTAACCATCATCGCCCTGTGCTCGGTGCTGATGTTCCTGCGCGTGCTGTTCACCCAGCAGGTCGGCGCCCTGTTCAAGGGCAACCGTGCGCCGTTGGTGTCGCCCAAGGTCAGCCAATTCCTGACCCTGCCGCGCACCCAGCGCTACATCATCATCGGCCTGATCGTGGCCGCGTTGATCTGGCCGTTCTTCGGCTCGCGCGGTGCAGTCGACATCGCCACCCTGATCCTGATCTACGTGTTGCTGGGCCTGGGCCTGAACATCGTGGTGGGCCTGGCCGGCCTGCTCGACCTGGGTTATGTGGGCTTCTATGCGGTGGGTGCCTACACCTACGCGCTGCTGTCGCACTACCTGGGCTGGAGCTTCTGGGTCTGCCTGCCACTCGCTGGCCTGATGGCGGCCACGTTCGGCTTCCTGCTGGGCTTCCCGGTGTTGCGTTTGCGCGGTGACTACCTGGCGATCGTGACCCTGGGCTTCGGTGAAATCATCCGTCTGTTCCTGCGTAACCTCACCGATATCACCGGCGGCCCCAACGGCATCAGCAGCATCCCCAAGCCAACGTTCTTCGGGCTGTCGTTCGACCGCACCGCCGCAGAGGGCATGCAGACTTTCCACGAGTACTTCGGGATTGCCTACAACCCGGTGAGCAAAGTGGTGTTCCTGTACCTGGTTGCCCTATTGCTGGCACTGGCGGCACTGTTCGTGATCAACCGCCTGCTGCGCATGCCGATTGGCCGCGCGTGGGAAGCGCTGCGCGAAGATGAAATCGCCTGCCGTGCACTGGGCATGAACCCGACAGTCATCAAACTTTCGGCCTTCACCCTTGGGGCAACCTTCGCCGGTTTCGCTGGCAGCTTCTTCGCCGCACGCCAAGGCCTGGTGACCCCGGAGTCGTTCACGTTCATCGAGTCGGCGATCATCCTCGCCATCGTGGTACTGGGTGGCATGGGCTCGCAGCTGGGTGTGATTCTGGCCGCGATCGTGATGATCCTGCTGCCGGAAATGATGCGAGAGTTCAGCGAGTACCGCATGTTGATGTTCGGCGCCATGATGGTGCTGATGATGATCTGGCGCCCCCAAGGCCTGCTGCCCATGCAACGTCCACACATGGAGCTGCGCAAATGAGCCGCGAGATCCTGAAAGTCGAAAATCTGAGCATGCGCTTCGGCGGCTTGCTCGCAGTCAACGGCGTCGCCCTGACCGTCAAAGAGAAGCAGGTCGTCGCGCTGATCGGCCCCAATGGCGCCGGCAAGACCACGGTGTTCAACTGCCTCACCGGTTTCTACAAGCCGAGCGGCGGCAGTATCCTGCTGGACGGCCAGCCGATCCAGGGCCTGGCCGGTCACGAGATCGCCCGCAAGGGCGTGGTGCGCACGTTCCAGAATGTGCGCTTGTTCAAGGACATGACAGCGGTCGAGAACTTGTTGATCGCCCAACACCGTCACCTGAACACCAACTTCTTCGCAGGCCTGTTCAAGACCCCGGCGTTCCGCAAGAGCGAGCGCGAAGCCATGGAGTACGCGGCGTATTGGCTGGACAAGGTCAATCTCACCGAGTTTGCCAACCGCCCGGCCGGCACCCTGGCCTATGGTCAGCAACGTCGCCTGGAAATCGCCCGCTGCATGATGACCCGTCCACGGATCCTGATGCTCGACGAACCGGCAGCGGGCTTGAACCCCAAGGAAACCGAAGACCTCAAGGCGCTTATCGGCGTGTTGCGTGAGGAAAACAATGCCACCGTGCTGTTGATCGAACACGATATGAAACTGGTCATGAGCATTTCCGACCATATCGTGGTGATCAACCAGGGCACGCCGCTCGCCGACGGGACGCCGGAGCAGATCCGCGACAATCCCGAAGTGATCAAAGCCTATCTGGGGGAAGCGTAAAATGCTGCAATTCGAAAACGTTTCCACTTTCTACGGCAAGATCCAGGCCCTGCACAGCGTCAACGTGGAAGTGCGTCAGGGCGAGATCGTGACCCTGATCGGCGCCAACGGCGCTGGCAAGTCGACGTTGCTGATGACCCTGTGCGGCTCGCCCCAGGCCCACAGCGGCAGCATCCGCTACATGGGTGAAGAGCTGGTGGGCAAGCACTCCGCCGAAATCATGCGCAAGAGCATTGCGGTGGTACCGGAAGGCCGTCGCGTGTTTTCGCGCCTGACCGTGGAAGAGAACCTGGCCATGGGTGGGTTCTTTACCGACAAGGGCGATTACCAGGAACAGATGGACAAGGTGCTGCACCTGTTCCCTCGGCTCAAGGAGCGCTTCAGCCAGCGCGGCGGCACCATGTCCGGCGGCGAGCAGCAAATGCTCGCCATCGGGCGGGCGTTGATGAGCAAGCCCAAGCTGTTGCTGTTGGACGAGCCGTCCCTGGGCCTGGCACCGATCATCATCCAGCAGATCTTCGACATCATTGAGCAACTGCGCAAGGACGGGGTAACGGTGTTTTTGGTGGAACAGAACGCCAACCAGGCCCTGAAAATTGCCGACCGGGCCTACGTGCTGGAAAACGGCCGGGTGGTGATGCAAGGCACTGGCGAGCAGTTGCTGACCGATCCGAAGGTGCGTGAGGCCTACCTGGGCGGTTAAAACGGTTGCTGGATGAACCGGTACTCAATGTGGGAGGGGGCTTGCCCCCGATAGCGGTGGGTCAGTTGATAACTATATTGACTGACACTCAGCCATCGGGGGCAAGCCCCCTCCCACATTTGCTTTGTGTGATCCTTAAACCCGCGTTTTCTAAATTTTTTCCGGCTGGCTTGTAACGAAGTTCGTCCCCCTCTCTCTAGTGGTGCAAGCAGGCAATCAAGCTTGCCAACTCAACCACTGCTGGAGATACCCCATGACCACCAAACTGTCCGCTGCCGCCCTCCTCCTGGCCCTCGGTTCGACCCTGAGCCTGTCCGCCCTGACCACCACCGCCCATGCTGCCGACGACATGCAGAAATGCTTCGGTATCGCCGAGGCCGGCAAGAACGACTGCGCCGCCGGCGCTGGCACCTCGTGCGCCGGTACGTCCAAAACCAAGGACCAGGCCAACGCCTGGAAACTGGTCCCAGCCGGTACCTGCCTGAAAACCCCAAGCACGACCTCGCCGACCGGTTTCGGCCAGGAAGCCGCTTTCACCGCAAAGTCCTGAAGCCCAGCGCGACCTGAGTACTGATGATGACCCTTTCATCCCTGCAAGCCGTCTCCCAGGCTCAGGCATCCGGCCTGCCGCGTCGGGCCGGATTGGGACTTAAGACCCAGCACTTCACTGAAGTGCTCGGCTCTTCACCAGACATTGGTTTCTTTGAAGTGCACGCCGAAAACTACATGGTCGCCGGCGGCCCTTTTCACCATTACCTGGGGTTGATCCGCGAACGCTACCCACTGTCGTTGCACGGCGTGGGCCTCTCCATCGGTGGCGAAGGTCCGCTCAACCCTGAGCACCTGGCACGGTTGGCCGGGCTGATCGAACGCTATCAACCCCACTCATTTTCCGAACACCTAGCCTGGTCCAGCCACGGCGCGGTGTTTCTCAATGACCTGCTGCCCCTGGCCTACGATGCACAAACCCTGGCGCGCGTAGCCGAGCACATAGACCAAGTGCAAAGCGCGCTCAAGCGGCCGATGCTATTGGAGAACCCGTCGACCTATGTGCAATTTCAACGCTCCACCCTGGACGAAGCGGACTTCATCAACGAAGTCATTCGGCGCACCGGCTGCGGTTTGCTGCTGGACGTGAATAACGTCTACGTGTCGTGCATCAACCATCAGCGCGATCCTCTGGCCTACATCGATGCCTTACCTTTGCATGCCGTCGGCGAGATACATCTGGCCGGGTTTGCCGAAGACACCGACAGCCTGGGCGACAGACTGCTTATCGATGATCACGGTGCGCCGATCGATGCTGCGGTGTGGCAGCTATACGAACAGTTGCTCAAACGCACGGGGCCGGTCGCCACGCTGATCGAACGGGATAACCAGGTGCCGAGCTTCAGCACGCTGCACGCCGAGGCCAGGCACGCCGAATGGTATTTGTCGCAGGTGATGTCATGAGCCTTCAGGACGCGTTCACCAACGCCCTGCTCGCGGCGCACGGTTCCTGCCCGGAGGGGGTGTTCAGCAGTAACGGCGCCGACCCCGCCAGCCGCTTTGCGGTGTATCGCAATAACGTCCACAGTTCGTTGATCAATGCCCTGGCGGCCAGTTATCCCGTGACGCTGCAGCTGGTGGGCGATGAGTTTTTCCGCGCCATGGCTGGCGTTTTCGTCCACGACAACCCGCCCACCAGCCCGCTGATCAACGCGTACGGCAGCACATTGGCCGAGTTTATCCAGGCATTCGCACCGGCCGCCAGCGTGCCTTACCTGGCGGATGTCGCGCGGCTGGAGCGCCTGCGGGTGCGTGCTTATCACGCGCCCGACATTCCGGCGCTGTGCCAGCACGCTGTTCTCCAGCATCTGCAAGGTCAATCAGGCGTAGCGCGGTTGAGCCTGACGCTGCATCCATCGCTCGCCACCTTGAGCTCTGCTTACGCGGTCGTGACGGTATGGGCCGCGCACCAGGCGGACGGCGACCTCGCTGGCTTGACCCCGTGGCCTGCCCAGAACGCGCTGGTGTTGCGCCACGGGTTGGCGGTCAAGGTCTTCGTCATCGACAGCGGCTCGGTGGCCTTTATCAACTGCCTGAACCAAGGCGCGAGACTGGAGATGGCGGTGGAGCATGCCTTGCAGGCCTCCTCCGAATTCGATCTGCATCGGTGCCTGACGCTGTTGATCAGCCACGACGCCATTACTCATTTACACCTGGAACCCAAGGTATCGCCATGAACAATTCCGCCGCCAGCCTGCTGAAACAGGCCATCGCACTTTTTGAAAAAATTCCCTACAGCCTGATCGCCTTTATCGCGCGCTTCTCTATCGCGGCGGTGTTCTGGAAATCCGGACAAACCAAAGTCGAAGGGTTTGCCATTGATCTGATCAGCGGCACCTTCCAACTCGGCGCCCCCAAACTGGCCGCCTCGACCTTGCCGTTATTTCGCAGCGAATACCATGTGCCGCTGTTGTCACCCGAAGTCGCCGCGCACCTGGCAGCGTTTGCCGAGCACTTTTTCCCGGTGCTGATCCTGCTGGGATTCGCCACGCGATTCTCGGCCCTTGCCTTGATCGGCATGACCCTGACCATTCAGTTGTTTGTCTATCCGGACGCCTACCCGACCCATGGCACCTGGATCGCGCTGTTACTGCTGCTGGTGGCCAAGGGCCCGGGCCGGCTGTCCATCGACCACTGGATCGCCCGTCACTCCCGCTGAAGACGGTCCAGGGCCGCGCCGCTGCGCTTGAACCAGTCCACCAAATAGTCGGCCAGTACCTGGGTGCGCCGCGGCAGGCCACCTTGATAGGGATGCACCAGGTACATCGGCTGGCTGCGCGTTTGATAATCGCGCAGCAGCCAGCGCAATCGACCCTCCGCCAATTCCGTCGGTAGCAGGTAGGACGGCAGGCGCGCGATACCGGCGCCCACCAATGCGGCCTTCTTCAAGAGGTTGTAGTGATTGGACGCGAAAGTGCCACTGACCCGCACCCGCAACAGCTCATGCTGCTGGTGGTACAGCCACTCCTCGCGGCCGCTGTAGTGACTGTTGAGCAAACAGGTATGGCCCGCCAGCTCCGCCGGATGCAGCGGTTCACCGTGCTGTTCCAGATAGGCCGGACTGGCGCAGGTCATCTCGTGCCAGGCCAGCAGCGGCTTGATCACCAGGCGCTCATTCTCGATGGCACCCGAGCGTACGCCCAGATCGAAGCCATCCCGCGCCAGATCACGATAGTTGTTATTGAGCTCCAGTTCGATCTGCACCTGTGGGTAGTGCTTGGAAAATTCCAGCAACAAGCCATCGAAGAAGGTTTCTCCCAATGACACCGGAACCGTCATACGTACTGGCCCGGCCAAATCATCCTTGAGTCGGGCCAAAGCCTGACGCGCACGCTCCACTTGCACCACCAGCGCCTGTGCCTGGGGCAGCAAGGCCGCGCCTGCGGCGGTCAGGCTCAGCTTGCGCGTGGTGCGATGCAACAGCACCACGGCGTACTGCGCTTCGAGCTGGCTGATTCGCTTGGACAATTGGCCCTTGCTGCACCCCAGTTGCTCCGACGCCACGGTGAAACTGCCGGCTTCGATCAACACCGCGAAGGCCGCCAAGTCATCCATTTCGCTCATGGATTGTTTCCAACTGAAAACCAAAGGTTGCCTATTAGCAGGTTTATCCGCTGAAAAAGCCACCCTAGACTCAACCTTCACCCACCCCCTGAAGGAGCAGCACGATGAAAATTCTTTTAATTGGTGCCAACGGCACGATCGGTTCAGCGGTCAAGGCAGAGCTGGCGAAGCGTCACGAGGTGATCGCCATCGGCCGCCACAGCGGCGACTTCCACGTCGATATCAGCGACAGCGCCTCGATTCGCACACTGTTCGAGCAGACCGGCACGTTCGACGCGCTGGTTTGCGCGGCGGGCAGCGTGAACTTCGTGGCGCTGGGCGACATGAACGAAACCGACTTCGAACTGGGCCTGCGGGACAAGCTGATGGGCCAAGTCAACCTGCTGCTCATCGGCCGGGAGTTCGCTAATGACGGCGCGTCGTTTACCTTTACCAGCGGCATTTTGAACCGTGATCCGATTCGCACCGGCGCCTCTGCTGCGCTGGTCAACGGCGCGCTGGACGCCTTTGTCAAAGCAGCAGCAATTGAACTGCCACGCGGCTTGCGCATTAATTGCGTGAGCCCGACGGTGCTGGTGGAAGCCATGGGCAGCTATGCGCCGTATTTCCGTGGATTCAAACCGGTTGCTGGCGCTGAAGTGGCCTTGGCCTATGCAAAAAGTGTCGAAGGCTTACAGACCGGTCAGACCTTTGTCGTGAGCTGAGTTGCAGGTCTGTAAGAATCGCCTGAAGCTGGGCCGCGGGCTTGTGATGCGGCGCGAGCCTGCGTAACGTGGCGGCACTTGTCTGGAGACCGAAAATGCGTGCCGCCTCGACCCTAACGTTGCTAGCCCTGTTCCCCTTCTTCGCCGCTTGCCAGATGTTCGACAGCGAGCCCGCCAAGCTGTCTACCGCCGGGCTGACCCGCATGCAGGGTGAATTGACGGCGGTGGACGGCAAGCTGTTGTTCCAGCCCTGCAACGACCAGCGCAACTACGTGGTCAACGACACCGGTGGCACCAGCATCCTGCAGGAAGCCGCCTCGCTGGCCGGTCAGCAGGGCGCGTTGTTTGCAGATTTGCGTGGCAAGTTTTCCGGCGTTGCCAGCGGCACCCAGGGTTCGGTGGACCTGCAACAGCTGTATCGCGTCGAGCGCTCGACCTCAGCCTGTGGCGACCCGGACTTCAAGCGCATGATCCTGCGGGCAAACGGCCATAAGCCGGCCTGGGCGATGAGCGTCACGGCCAAGGGCATGGTGCTGGAGCGCGAAGGCCAACCGCCCCTGGCAGTGCCTTATGTCGAAGAGCAACTGGGTGACGGGCGCTTCAACCTGATGACCGACGCCAATAACCAGCACATCGAATTGTGGGTCGCCCCGCAGCGATGCGTCGACAGCGTGAGCGGCAGCCTGCAGCACATGACCGCCCAATTGCGTGTCAACGGCCAGGTCCAGCGTGGTTGCGCAGCCTTTGGTGGCTCGCGGGACGACTGATTGCGCCCTGCGCCGTTTTTTAACCTGACGGAAAGACGCCATTGGGGCTTATAATCGCCGGTTTGCAAAACAGCCGGCCTTCTTGCCCGCCGCCTACCGGATCCTGTCATGTTACGAATCACCGAACTCAAGCTGCCCATCGACCATCCCGAAGAAGACCTGCGGCCCGCCATCGTGCAGCGCCTGGGCATCGCCAGTGATGACCTGCTCGATTTCACCCTGTTCAAGCGCAGCTATGATGCCCGCAAAAAGTCCTCGGAGCTGTGCTTCATCTACACCGTCGACTTGAATGTAAAGGGCGAAGCCGCCCTGCTGCTCAAGTTCGCCGATGATCGCAACGTCAATCCGGCGCCGGATGTCAGTTACCACGTGGTAGGGCAGGCGCCGGAAGGCTTGGTCGAACGGCCGGTGGTGGTCGGTTTCGGCCCATGCGGCATCTTCGCCGGGCTGCTGCTGGCACAGATGGGCTTCAAGCCGATCATCCTTGAGCGTGGCAAGGAAGTACGCCAGCGCACCAAGGACACCTGGGGCCTGTGGCGCAAAAGCGTACTCAACCCTGAGTCCAACGTGCAGTTCGGCGAAGGCGGCGCCGGGACCTTCTCCGACGGCAAGCTGTACAGCCAGATCAAGGACCCGAAATTCCACGGGCGCAAGGTGCTGCATGAGTTCGTCAAGGCCGGCGCCCCGGAAGAGATTCTCTACGTCAGCAAGCCGCATATCGGCACGTTCCGTCTGACCGGCGTGGTGGAAAACATGCGCCAGCAAATCATTGCCCTGGGCGGTGAAGTGCGCTTCGAACAACGGGTCACCGACGTCCTGATCGAAGAGGGCCAGTTGAAGGGCGTGGTCATCGATGGCGGCGAGCAAATTCTCTCCAGGCACGTGATCCTCGCCCTGGGCCACAGCGCCCGCGACACCTTCCGCATGCTTCACGGCCGTGGCGTGTACATGGAGGCCAAGCCGTTCTCGGTGGGCTTCCGTATCGAGCACCCACAGTCGCTGATCGACGCCGCGCGCCTGGGCAAATACGCCGGGCACCCGAAACTCGGCGCCGCCGATTACAAGTTGGTGCACCACGCCAAGAACGGTCGCTCGGTCTACAGCTTCTGCATGTGCCCTGGCGGCACCGTGGTGGCCGCGACGTCGGAGCCCAATCGCGTCGTGACCAACGGCATGAGCCAGTATTCGCGCAATGAACGCAACGCCAACTCAGGCATCGTGGTCGGCATCACGCCTGAGGTGGACTACCCAGGCGGCCCGCTCGCCGGTATCGAACTGCAGGAGCGCCTGGAGTCCCATGCCTACGTGCTCGGCGGCAGTAATTACGAGGCCCCGGCACAGTTGGTCGGCGATTTCATCGCAGGCCGGCCGTCCACGGCCATCGGCAGCGTAGAACCGTCCTACAAGCCTGGGGTAGCCCTGGGTGACCTGGCCCTGGCCCTGCCGGATTTCGCCATCGAAGCCATCCGTGAAGCCTTGCCGGCGTTCGAAAAGCAGATCAAAGGCTACTCGCTGCACGATGCGGTCTTGACCGGTATCGAGACGCGCACCTCATCGCCGCTGCGCATTACCCGCAATGAGTCGATGCAGAGCCTCAACGTGAAAGGCTTGTTCCCGGCCGGCGAAGGCGCGGGTTATGCCGGCGGGATCCTGTCGGCAGGCGTTGACGGGATCCGGATTGCCGAAGCGTTGGCGCGGGATATGCTGGGCATCGAGGCCTGAAAACATGTGGGAGGGGGCTTGCTCCCGATGGTCATAGGTATCTACACAACTTTGTAGCAGCCTACGGTAACCACGATGCGAAGCGAGCCGCTCTTGCTTTTGATCTTGATCTCAGTCGCCCCGTTAAACCACGCTGGCCGGAATCCGATAGTGATTTGGGGGGTAAACCGGCAGGGATGCCGGTTTAGCCGCCCCGCGCCATGGATGGCGCGTGGCGGCGGCCCCCCAAATCACTGTCGGATTACGGGCACACCGAGCCTGGGCGAGGTGCCGAGTGGTGGGGCGAGGACCTTTTGGTTACTTTTGGGTCCTTCCAAAAGTGACCCGCTGTAAGAGCCAGCCCTTTCAAGGTCTTTGATAAAATCCCGCAAAACTCCGATCAGGGTGACGAAAGCAATGTGGGCAGAGGTTCTAGCGCGGTTTGAGAAAAAAGCGCCAGCCAGTGTCATGACCAGAGTGATATTGGAGCAGGCTGTTCCTGCTGAATGGGTCGATCAGGTGTTCGAAGAGCACCGTCAGCGGCAGTACCCACGTGAGCTTTTGTTTTCAACCATCGTTGAACTGATGTCCCTTGTTTCATTGGGTTTGCGACCTTCGCTGCATGCCGCCGCGCGACAGATGGAAGATCTTCCTGTCAGCTTGGCGGCGCTGTATGACAAGGTCAGTCGTACAGAGCCTGCGCTACTGCGCGCCCTGGTCACCGGTAGCGCAGAGCGTTTGGCACCGACGATAAAAGAACTGGGGCACACAGCCATTTTGCCTGGTTGGCAACTACGGGTCGTTGACGGTAACCACCTGCCTTCCAGCGAAAAGCGTCTGGGCGCTTTGCGCCGTGAACGAGGCGCCGCCCGGCCTGGTTTTTCCGTTGTGGTTTACGACCCCGATCTGGACCAGGTCGTTGATCTTCAGCCTTGTGAAGATGCCTATGCCAGCGAACGCGTCAGCGTGCTGCCGTTGCTGGAAAAGGCCTGTGCGGGACAACTGTGGATGGCTGACCGACTCTACTGCACGCTCCCAGTCATGGAGGCCTGCGAAGATACCGGGGCCTCGTTCATCATTCGCGAACAGAGCAAACATCCACGCCTGCTTAAGGAAAGCGACTGGCAGCTGCCTGTTGCGGTCGCGGCAGGCAGCGTGCGTGAGCAAATCATCGAAGTAAAAGGTGGACGCCAGTGGCGGCGAGTCGAACTGAGCCTGCAAAACCCCACCGAATCCGGCGACACCACGCTGCTGTTCTGGAGCAACTTGCCCGACTCTATCAGTGCTGAGCAAATCGCCGATTTGTACCGCCGTCGTTGGAGCATCGAAGGGATGTTCCAGCGCCTGGAAGCGGTGTTGGACAGTGAAATCGAAACCTTGGGCAACCCTAAAGCAGCCCTGTTGGGATTTGCATCAGCCGTGTTGGCTTACAACGTTCTGGCCGTGCTCAAACGCAGCGTCGAGCAGGCTCATCGCCAGACTTTGCCCGACGATTGGGAGGCATCGATTTTCCACCTGACGGTGCAGGTACGCAGCGGTTACGAGGGAATGCAAATAGCCTTGCCA
This sequence comes from Pseudomonas sp. R4-35-07, assembly GCF_003852235.1. Taxonomy (NCBI): domain Bacteria; kingdom Pseudomonadati; phylum Pseudomonadota; class Gammaproteobacteria; order Pseudomonadales; family Pseudomonadaceae; genus Pseudomonas; species Pseudomonas sp. R4-35-07. Next base: position 1,460,986 of record NZ_CP027732.1, on the reverse strand, counting down.
GAATATTTATCCATCCCTATCCCCGCAGCGGGGCTGGCTCAATATCTGCTTGCACTTGCTCGAAATATCCAGCCCAAAGCGGTCGTCAAGAGCAAGCGAGGGCCGAAGGTGCCTAAACCCAAGGAATGGCTGGAAGGCAAAGCCGCGAATGCCCATGTGTCGACGGATCGGGTGCTCAAGGCCGCTAAAATCAAAAGACCTTGAAAGGGCTGGCTGTAAGAGCGGAACCGCCAGCCGCCGTTACCGCAGCAACGGATATGTACTCGCTCTGATCCAACACCCTGGTCGGCTGTCAGGCCGCCATCGGGGACAAGCCCCCTCCCACATTTGGAACGCGAGACGTCAGTTAGAGAGGCTTCGGCTCCAGAGCCGTCACAGGTTCAGGGCCATGCTAAAGCTGTGTAGATACCTATGCCCCGATAGCAGTGGTTCAATCTGAATTTTTTGACTGACACACCGCAAGTCGGATCGTCGCACCGCCCCTCCCACATTGGGTTTGCGGGGTATCAGATATTGGCACGCAGGATGCTGGCCGGCAGTGGCTCACCCTGCTCGACACTCGCCGCAACGGCCGCAATCAACCCTTGCAACGCATAGCCCTGCGCCGACAGCCACGCCTGATCATAATAAGTCGTGGCATAGCGCTCGCCACCATCACACAAGATCGCCACGATCGACCCCGACTCCCCCGCTGCTTTCATTTGCTGTGCAGCTACCAGGGCACCGATCAGGTTGGTCCCGCTGGAACCGCCCACGCGCCGCCCCAACCGCTCGGCCAGATAATGCATGGCTGCCAGAGACAGCGCATCCGGCACCTTGACCATCGCATCGATCACAGCGGGCAAAAACGAGGCTTCGACCCGTGGCCGGCCAATCCCTTCGATCCGTGAGCCGCAGTCCAGACGCAGGCTGGCGTCGCCGCTCAGGTAATAATCGAAAAACACCGAACGTTCGGCATCGGCACATAGCACTCGCGTGCAATGCTGGCGATAACGCACATAGCGCCCCAGGGTCGCAGTAGTGCCGCCAGTTCCGGGGCTGGAAATCAACCAGCTCGGCTCCGGGTGCTGCTCGAAACGCAACTGTTGGAAGATCGACTCGGCGATGTTGTTGTTTGCGCGCCAGTCGGTGGCGCGCTCGGCGTAGGTGAACTGGTCCATGAAGTGGCCGCCGCTTTCCTGGGCCAGGCGTTCGGATTCGGCGTAGATCTGCGTGGGATCCTGCACCAGATGGCTCTTACCACCATAAAAGGCGATTTGGGCGATCTTCTCCTGGGAAGTGGTGGCGGGCATCACGGCGATAAACGGCAGGCCGAGCAGGCGCGCAAAATAGGCTTCGGAGATCGCCGTCGAACCGCTGGAGGCCTCGATCACTGGGGCGTGCGGCTTCAGCCAGCCATTGCACAACGCGTACAGGAACAGCGAGCGCGCCAGCCGATGTTTCAGGCTGCCGGTCGGGTGGCTGGACTCGTCCTTGAAATACAACTCGATACCCGGCAAACCCGGCAATGGCAAAGGGATCAGATGGGTGTCTGCGCTGCGCTGGAAATCCGCTTCAATGATACGAATGGCTTCGCGGGCCCAGGGACGGTGATCGCTCATGAGGAGGTTTCTCTAAGAATTTCAGCCCCGATATTAGGGGGTTTCCTACACTGCACACAGATACAGTGAGGACTCAATTGGACACACAATTGCTAGGCTCAGAAACAGCGCCCGCTCTGACCGACGCTTATAACAAATAAGAATATAACTTTTGTTTTAACAACTAACGGTACGGGTTAGGGTACCCACCTATTGAACCTGGATTGGAGAGCATCCCTTGCCTCTGCGAAGCACTTTCACCCGTTTTTTCCAGCTGGAAGCCGCCAGCGGTCTGTTGTTGATTGCTGCTGCCGCGTTGGCGCTGATTATCAACAACTCACCTTTGTCGCACCTGTATGGCGCCTTTCTCGACACCCCGGTGGTGGCACAGGTTGGCGCGCTGCAAATCGCCAAGCCCGCCTTGCTGTGGATCAACGACGGCCTGATGGCCCTGTTCTTCCTGCTGATCGGCCTCGAAGTCAAACGCGAGCTGCTCGATGGTCACCTGTCCAAACCGTCCCAGGTCGTCCTTCCCGGCGCGGCGGCTATCGGCGGCATGGTCGTCCCCGCGCTCATCTACTGGGCGCTGAACAAGGATAACCCTGCAGCCCTCGCCGGCTGGGCGATCCCGATGGCCACGGATATCGCCTTTGCGCTCGGCGTCCTGGCGCTGCTGGGCAAGCGCGTGCCGGTGTCGCTGAAACTGTTCCTGATGACCCTGGCAATCATTGACGACCTGGGTGCCATCATCGTCATTGCGCTGTTCTATTCCGCTGACCTGTCCGGCGCATCCCTGGCGGGTGCAGCGGCCTGCCTGGTCGCCCTGATCGCGATGAACCGCCTGGGTGTGGTCAAGCTCGGGCCGTACCTGATCATCGGCCTGATCCTGTGGGTGTGCGTACTCAAGAGCGGCGTCCACGCCACCCTCGCTGGGGTGACCCTGGCGTTCTGCATTCCACTGCGCACCAAAAATGCCGAAACCTCGCCCCTGCTGACCCTTGAGCATGCGCTGCACCCGTGGGTGGCCTACGCCATCCTGCCGCTGTTCGCGTTCGCCAACGCCGGGGTGTCACTCACCGGCGTCAGCCTTGAGAGTTTCACCCACCCTGTGCCCATGGGCATTGCCGCCGGCCTGTTGATCGGCAAGACCATCGGTGTGTTCGGCCTTACCTGGCTGGCCATCAAGACCGGCATCGCCTCACTGCCCAGCGGTGCGAACTGGGGCCAGGTGCTGGGCGTGGCGATCCTGTGCGGCATCGGCTTTACCATGAGCCTGTTTGTCGGCTCACTGGCATTTGTACCGGGGGTCAGCGAGTTCGCCGGCGAAGATCGCATGGGGATTCTGACCGGGTCGATAGTGGCGGCGTTTATTGGTTATGCGGTGACGGCAATAGCAAGTCGCAAGAAAGCCGTTATTTCATAGTTGAGGTGCCATCCAAACACCAAAAAGCCGCCTCGACCTGAATCGAGGCGGCTCCACTTCTCAGACCTTACAGGTCATCAAAGCTGTCCCGCAGGAATACCCATACGTGATAAAAACGCAGGGCATTCACCACGAGGTTCCACGTACGTCGTGCAAACTTAGACATACTCGGCCCTCCTAGAGTTGGGCCTACCTCCAGCGCACTTACCGGAACACGTGAGCCTTCGAATGCTGTCATTGCGTTCCATGAGGCGGCAGGGTTGACGGGCCCTCCGCATCAATCCGGCACGGATTACTAGCCCGTGGCGGCTGGTCCAGAAAACTTGTTTTTGCTGACCCCGTCGACTCACAGAGTGACGAACGTAGAACGGCCTCGATACTAGCTGAGCGGCCCGTTGAAGGTGTGACTAAGCGCAGAGTGGCCCGGAATATTTATTGCCATTTTTTTCTGACAAAAAAAGTAGCAGAAGCAACAGTCCCTCTCAGAGCCGCATCTTGCGTGAAACGTCAACCGACAGTAGTATTCCGACATGTCATTGCGTTCTGTGAGCATGCAAGCCGAGCTTCATATGGCCTTGCGATAAAAAACCGCCCTACTAAGGCGGTTTTTTATTACCTGCCACTTATGCATTTTTGGAAGATCCGGCCAACAGACAAAGAAAAACCCCAACCAGTCACCCGGTTGGGGTTTTTCTTTGCCTGTTGCCTACGCGTTTAGCGAGTAACGCGGCTGGTACCGTCGACCGTCATGATGCGCACACGGTCGCCAATGCGGAAAATTTCATTTTCCTGCACGGCTTGTACGTAGGAACGCATGCTGCCGTCGTCTTCACGAACGGTAATTTCCACGCCTTGAGTACGGGTCAGGCCTTCTTCGGTGGCCGAGCCCAGCAGGCCACCGGCTACCGCGCCGATCACAGCGGTAACGATGCTGCCACGGCCGCCGCCGATGGCGCTGCCGCCAACGCCGCCGATGACCGCACCCGCAGCACCGCCGATTGGGGTCTTGGTGCCTTCGATTTTGACCGGACGCAGGGATTCGATGGTACCCATGCGGACGGTCTGTACACGACGCGCCTCGTCACGGGAGTACGAGTCGCCGGTCAGACTCGAGGCGCAGCCACCCAACAGCAATGACAGGGTGGTAAAGCAGGCAACTAGTAAAACGGACTTACGCATAGCATCAACTCCAAAGGACAGGTATTCATTAAACGCTGCAGCCTGGCGCCTGTCACGGCGAGCCAGGCAGAAAAGTGCTTTCATTCAGCCTGAGTACAGGCTGTCGGCACCACACAGCTCGACGAACGGTAGCTTAACCAAAACATGCCATAGCGTGGTTAGTCAGTGTAGCCATACAGCCGAAAACGCCGAAGTCTCCTGCATAAAGACTTCGGCGCAAAGGGTATGATTCAAATTAGATGACGAAAGGGGACGCTCAGGGCGCCAGACGCTCGCGCGTCCATTGGCCCGCTTGCAGCCGATAGTTAAGACGGTCATGCAGGCGGCTGGCGCGGCCTTGCCAGAACTCGATGCGCTCGGGTAACAAACGATAGCCCCCCCAATGCTCGGGGCAGTCGGGCTGGGTGTCGCTGAAACGCTGTTCGGTCGCCTTGAGCAGCGCCTGCAGTTCTTCGCGATCACCAATGACCTTGCTCTGCGGCGATGCCCACGCCCCCAGGCGGCTGCCCAGAGGTCGTACCTGATAATACGCATCCGATTCTTCAGGCGTAACCTTGACCACGCGACCTTCAATGCGCACCTGACGCTCGAGGGTCGGCCAGAAAAAGGTCATTGCCGCGAATGGCCGCGCCGCCAGTTGTTCACCTTTGGCGCTCTGATAGTTGGTAAAGAAGGTAAAGCCCTGCGCATCCAGGCCCTTGAGCAACAGGATGCGACAGTGCGGCCGACCCTCCTGGTCGACCGTGGCCAGGGTCATGGCGTTGGCCTCCACCGGTGCCTGCTCGGTTTTCACCGCATCGGCGAACCATTGGTGGAACAAGGCAAACGGCTCGTCCGGGGCCTGGGCCTCGCTCAAACCGTCCCGTGTGTAGTCACGGCGCATATCGGCCAGTGCCTGGGTCATGCGGCGTTATCCTTCTGGTTCAACGGATCAGTTTTTCGCCTGGTCGTTACTCGCCGGTGCAGCAGCCTTGGCCTTGGCCGGAGCCGGTTTCTTTGCAGCCGGTTTGGCCGGGGCTTTTTTTGCGGCTTTAGCAGCTGGCTTGGCGGCGGCCTTCTTGGCTGGCGCTTTCTTCGCAGGGGCTTTTACCGCCGGGGCCGGTGCGGGAACATCCTGCACGGCAACCATTTCCGCCACAGGCGGGGTCTTGCCCGAGTTGTACTTGTTCAGCAGCGCCAACATAGTTGTACGCTGAGTGAACATGATTTCCATGCGACGATTCAGCGCACGGCCCTGGGAACTGTCGTTGGCGGCACGCGGCATCAGGTCGCCCATGCCACGCAGCATCAGGCGATCCTGCTTCAAACCGCTGAGGCTGAAAATCGAGGCAATCGACTGCGCACGCTCCTTGCTCAGCGCCTGGCTGGCCGGCGCGCTACCGGTGGCATCGACGTGGCCCAGCACCAGTACGGCGGTCTTTGGATCCGCTTCGACGGCCTTGGCGACGCGAGTGAACGGGCCCAGGGTCACCGGCAGCAGCATCGCTGGACGTTTCGGGTTGTAGGAGCCGTCCACTGGGGCAATCACTACCAGCACGTTGTCACGACGTTCCAATTGCAGGTTGCTGTCCTTGATGGCGGCACGCAGGCGCGGCTCATAATCGTCCAACCAGGCCTGGGTGATTTTCGGATCAGGCATCGGCACGTTGGTCACATCGACCTTGGCCAGCGGCTTTGGCTTGGTATCGAACGGCCACCACCAGTGGGCTTCGGTATCGGTCTTGGCCACGACCGGAGCACCGTCCGGAGCCGGGGTTGCGGCCTTGAGGTCAGCTTTCAGGTCGGCCTTGGCTTCGGCGGCCTTTTCGTCGGCGCTCTTGGTGGAGAATGGCCACCAGCTGGAGCCTGTGTCAGTCTTGGCTGCCGGAGCAGGCGCTGCGGCAGTGGCAACAGGCGCGGCATCCTTGGCGCCGGCAGCGGGCTTGGCGTCCGGCTTGGCGTCGGTTTGGGTCACTGCGTCCTTGGTAGCAGCCTTATCGGTCCCAAATGACCACCAGTGCCCACCTTCGGCATCATTCTGTGGTGTTTGTGCACAGCCGGTAATAGTGAGGCACAGCGCCAGTGCCAAGGACTTGTTCGATAACATGAGATATCCACAAAATGAGAAAAAACCAGGGGGGCCAGGTGCCCCGTTAAACCGACGCTTAAAGAACATTGAAGTTACATCATTGCGTTCAGCGTCTTCTTATACGTGTCTTTGTAACAAAAAATTGTGAAACAGCAAGGGGTTTATAGACAACCGGCCAATATTCCGACCAACTTCTGCGCACGTGGGTCCATAAGTACATAGGGCCCCAGGGTATTAGTCACGAAACCGAACGCTACATCATGCTCAGGGTCGGCAAATCCTACCGAGCCCCCTGCCCCGGGATGCCCAAAGGCGCGCGGGCCAAGGCCGAATGTCGCATTGGGCAACTGCGGTTGGTCCAACATGCAACCCAGGCCGAAACGGGTTTGGGTCAATAAGGTTTTATCCGGGCCAATACTGTGTTCACGGGTCAATTGTTCGAGCATGTCGCTTTCGAGCAAACTACCGTCCAATAAACCGCTATAAAACCCGGCCAGGCTCCGTGCATTCCCGTGACCATTTGCCGCCGGTTGCTGCATACGCCGCCACTCGGGTTTATTAGTGCTGGTCAGAATAGACGGTGGGTTGGCAAATGCACGGGTAGTCATGGCCGTGGGTTCACGCATCATTACTTGAAGTAACCGTTGTGCCGCGGCATCGCCCATATTGCCTTTGCTGCGAGCTATATGGGCGACACGATAAAATTCTTCGTCCGCCAGGCCGACGTGAAAATCCAATCCCAATGGCCGCGCCACCCGCGCCACAATGGACTCTCCGGGCCCGCGCCCGTCAGCACGGCGCAGCAGCTCACCGACCAGCCAGCCATAAGTGATCGCCTCGTAGCCGTGACCCTGGCCGGGTGTCCACCACGGCGCTTCGGCCGCCAGGGTATCGACCATCAGTTGCCAGTCGTACAGGGCTTCGGCGGGCAGCATCTCGCGGATCGCCGGCAACCCGGCCTGGTGGCAGAGCAACTGGCGCAGGGTGATGGATTCCTTGCCCGCCGCCGCGAATTCCGGCCAGTACTCGGCCACGGGCGCGTCCAGCTTCAGCTTGCCTTCGGCCACCAGTTGCAGCGCAGCGACCGCAGTGAAGGTCTTGGTGCAAGAGAACAGGTTGACGATCGTGTCGCTGTGCCAGGCTTCGGCGCCGTCCTTGTCGGCGGTGCCGGCCCACAGGTCGACGACCGTCTCGCCGCCGACCTGGATGCAAAGCCCGGCGCCGCGCTCCTGAGGGTCATCGAACAATGCGGCGAACGCTTCACGTACCGCTTCGAACTGGAGCTCGTAATGACCCTGAATCTGCACCTGAGCGACCTCGAAAAACATCATGAAAAGTGGCCGACATTGTTCCAGCCATTAGGGGTTTTGTGAACCCATCAACGACGAATCAATGCCCATTTGCGGAGTGCCCGCCGGCGTGCCCGGCGCCCTGGCCTGCGTCTTTGCCGGCCTGGCCCGCCCGGCCGCCCTCGCTCTCGCGCGCCGCGCCGGCCGCCTTGGCCTTTTCGGCCGCCTTACCCAACTGGTCGACCGCCGCGAGATTGCTTTTGCGCACGCTGTCGACAAAGCCCTGAAAGGGCACGTCGGTAATACCAACGAGGCCGAAGTGACCGTTTTCACCGTCCAGCAAGCGCCCGGTCACCGGCTGGTCCAGGTACTGGAACCAGTGCACGCCGACAATCGACGGCTCCGCCATGGCTTGCTTGAGGAAGGCCGCGTACGCCGCGCCACGCTCTTCTTCGGCGGCCAATTGGGTGACGCCGCCCCAGAACGGGCCACGGTCGGTCGAGCCAAAATTGAATTCGGTGATCAGTACCGGCTTGTCGAGTGCACGCAGGGCGGCGAAGTCATAACCGTCCTGGGGCTTGAGGGTGTACATGTTGAAGCTCAGCACATCGCAGTACTGGGCACAGGCTGCCACGGCTTCGGGGGTGCTCACCGCATAACGCCCACCCAGCAGCAACTGGTTGGGCGCGTGCCATTTCAGCGAATCGGAAATGGTCTTGAAGTAAGCGTCGGCGAAGGTCTTCTGGAAATACTTGAAGTCAGCCTCGATTTCGGGATGCTCCGGGTCAGGCATAGGCGGCTCGAAGCCAGGGTCTTCCATCAGTTCCCAGCCGGCCAGGTGGATGCCCCAGGCTTTCGACAGACCTTCCTCATTGCGGTATTTGTCGCGCAGTTGCTTGAGGAAGGCACGCTTGGCCGGTACGTCGGTGGTCATGCGCAGGGTGCCGTAGGCCAGGGCGTAACGGGATTTTGCATCGCCGCCAGGGCCGGCCCAGGCCAGTTCGTTGTCGGCAAAGAAGCCGATCAGCCACGGGTCGTCGCGATGATCGCGAGCGGCAATGGCCACGGCGCGTTCAGTGGCCATGGCAAAACGTGGGTCGAACGGGTCAGGCATGCCGCCCCACCAGTCGGTGCCGGTGCTGATGCTGGCGTAGTCACCCACAATCGACAGCGGCAAGGTGTAGGGCACGCGGTCGGCCGTGGCCAGGTCCGGATCGCTCCAGTTGCCGACGGTGTTGAAGCCCCAGGCTTGCAGGCGATCAAGGGTGTGGGTCACCCAGCGCTTCTGGTCGAAACCGTCGGTGCCGGTTTCAGTGCCATAGGTGCGCTGCAGATTGGCGCCATAAAAATCATACCAACGCCCTGCGCCAAAACCACGCCCCTCGCCCGCGCCGTTGCCGGTGCGGTTATCGCCGCTGCCGTAATACTTGTCGAAGGGCTCGCCGGCCTTGGGCAGCGCCGCAAACATCCACTCACGCCCGGCCACGTAGGTCTGGCTGTTGTCCGGGGCCACGGTGTTGACACCCAGCGAGTAGAACGGATGGCCTTGCGGTGTGACCAGATACCAGCGACCGTCGCGCTTTTCAGTGCGGAAGAAGCCGCTGGCGTCGAACGCCGGGCCCTTGTTCCAGCCGCCGTACTGATCCAGGGAGGATTTGTCCCGCTCGGCAAGCCACACCTTCAGTTGTTGTTGCTCCTTGGCCGCCACAGCCTTGAGCTGCTCGTCGTTGCTGACTTTTTCCGGCCAGCGCGCGCGGGTGGACTGGCCGTAAGCGTCCACCAGTTCGCTGTAGGCAGCTTTCATCACCGGCTCGCTGTCCTGCACGCCAAAGCGCTCCAGCAGGATGCTTTGGGCGGCATTCGGTTTGATCATCGACAGCGTCACCGACACCACCTGGCTGCGGTCGATGTCCCCGGCGCTGGCAGCCAGCAACACACGCTGGCCGTCCACCGTCATCGGCATCGGCGGGCCGGCCTTCATGCCCTGGCTCAGCGGCGAGTGGGCTTGCAGCGGCACCAGCAAGGTCTGGGCCGGGCCGGCCGGCAAGTCGATGCGGCTGAACAGGGTTTTACCGTCGGCACTTTGTACCTTTACGTAGAGGGTCAACGCCCAGTTCATGGCGCTCTGGATACGCAGGCTCATGGCGCCCGATTGCGACCAGTCCCACACGCCCGTTTGCGGGCTGAGCACCAGGCTCGGCTCGGCCGCCGGGTTGAAGGTGATGCGGCGCAGCACCTCGCCTTCGGGGGTTTGTTCGGCGTTGTATTGCGGCAGGCTGGCGTCCTGGGTCGCCACCTTGACCACATCGGCGGGCCGGACGAAGTTGAACAGAGTTTGTTGCCCGGCCGGTGCGGCCATCAAGGGCGCAGCGAACAGCAGGGCAAAAAGAGCGGGCAGCGTGCGAATCATACGAACAAGGTTCTCCCAAACGGCCGATGGCTGGCCTGATGACATACAGTGAGATAGACCACGCAGTGGACGAATTCGCCCACGGTGGCTTAAGAAATTTCGCGCCTGAACGGCGGCAAGGCATTCAGGATGGCCTTGCCATAGCGCTGGGTGACCAGGCGGCGATCGAGCAAAGTGATGGTGCCCCGGTCCTGCTCGGTGCGCAGCAAGCGCCCGCAGGCCTGCACCAGTTTCAGTGAAGCATCGGGTACCGAAATTTCCATGAATGGGTTGCCGCCTCGGGCTTCGATCCATTCGGCCAGCGCGGCCTCAACCGGATCGTCCGGCACCGAGAACGGGATCTTGGCGATCACCACGTGTTCGCAGTAGGCGCCGGGCAAGTCCACGCCCTCGGCAAAGCTCGCCAGGCCGAACAACACGCTGGAATCACCGCCATCGACCCGCGCCTTGTGCTTGTTCAAGGTTTCCTGCTTGGACAGGTTGCCCTGGATAAACACCTGTTTACGCCAGTCGCGATCAAGGCCGTCAAACACGTCCTGCATCTGCTTGCGCGACGAAAACAGCACCAGGGTGCCCCGCGAGCCTTCCACCAATCCGGGCAGGTCGCGGATGATCGCCGCCGTGTGCGCCGGCGCGTCCCTTGGGTCGGCCTTGAGGTCGGGCACCCGCAGCACGCCGGCGTCGGCGTGGTGGAACGGGCTCGGCACCACCGCAGTGACGGCCTTTTTCGGCAGGCCGGCGCGCATGCGGAAGCGGTCGAAGGTGCCAAGGGCGGTCAGCGTGGCCGACGTCACCAGGCAGCCGTAGGCCACGTTCCACAGGTTGCGGCGCAGCATTTCGGCGGCCAGGATCGGGCTGGCATTGACCTCGATATCGAACAGCGCACCGCTTTCCGACAAGGTCAGCCAACGCGCCATGGGCGGGTTGTCTTCCGGGTCTTCGACGGTAAAGGCGGTCCACAACTCCCAGTTGCCCTGGGCGCGGGACAGCAGGCTACCGAACAGCGGGTACCACTCTTCGGCCTGGTTGCTGGCGATGCCGATATTGACCTCGCCATCCATGCCTTCCTTGAGCAAGTCCGTAAGACGGGTGAACAGGTCGGTCAGGCGTGAAAAGCCTTTTTTCAGTTCAATGCCCATTTCGCGCATATGCTCGGGAATCATCCCGCCAACAAACCGGTGACGCGGCCGCTCACGGCCTTCCACGTCTTCGCCGGGCTTGAAGTCGGCCACCTGCTCGCAGGCGCTGAACATGAACTGCTGCTGGGTCTTGATCTCCCGAGCCAGCTCGGGCACCTGTTCGATCAGCTTGCCCAGGTCACCGGGCAGCGGATGCTGGGCCAGCAGCTTGGTGAGGTTCTTGGCGGTGGTTTCCAGCCAGTCGGCGGTAGAGCGCAGGCGCGTGTAATGGGCGAAGTGGCCGATGGCCTTGTCCGGCAGGTGATGGCCTTCGTCGAACACGTACAGGGTGTCGCGCGGGTCCGGCAGTACGGCGCCGCCGCCCAGGGCCAGGTCGGCAAGCACCATATCGTGGTTGGTGACGATCACATCAACCTTGCCCATACCTTCGCGGGCCTTGTAGAAGGCGCACTGGCCGAAGTTGGGGCAATGGCGGTTGGTGCACTGGCTGTGGTCGGTGGTCAGGCGCGCCCAGTCGGAATCCTCCAGGGCGGTGGGCCAGCTGTCGCGATCACCGTCCCATTTATTGCCCGCGAGTTTCTCGATCATGCTGGTGAACAGCTTCTGGCTGGCCTCATCGACCTCGATCTTGAAGCCTTCTTCTTCGAACAGCGAGGCCGTAGCGGTCTGCGCGTGGCCTTCCTGCAGCAACACATCGAGCTTGGACAGGCACATGTAGCGGCCACGCCCCTTGGCCAGGGCAAAGGTAAAACTCAAGCCGCTATTGCGCATCAGGTCAGGCAGGTCTTTGTAGACAATCTGCTCCTGCAGTGCGACGGTCGCCGTAGCGATCACCAGGCGCTTGCCTGCGGCCTTGGCGGTGGGGATCGCAGCCAGGCTGTAGGCCACGGTCTTGCCGGTGCCGGTGCCGGCCTCGACGGCCACGACCGCCGGTTCGCCCGCACGGCGGCCCTCGTCGTCAGTGTCGATATCCCCGAGGACTTTCGCCACTTCGGCGATCATCAGGCGTTGGCCGTAGCGCGGTTTCAAGCTCTTGGCTTCGAGAAAACGCGTATAGGCGCCCTGGATCGTAGTTTTGAGTTCAGTGCTGATCATGGATAGTCGGGCGCAAAAAACGCTGGATAAATTTTCAGTGGTTCGGATCGGCCGCTATCATACCCCGCTAATTAATCCCGCGCAGAACGGAGTACCACAATGACCGCGTTTAGCCTCGCTTACACCCTGCATGTATTGGCCGCCCTGATCTGGGTCGGCGGTATGTTTTTCGCCTGGATGATCCTGCGCCCCGCCGCCATGGCGGCCCTTGAGGGCCCTGCCCGGCTGAAGCTGTGGGCAAATGTGTTTCAACGTTTTTTTGTATGGGTGTGGGTGGCGGTGCTGATTTTGCCGATCAGCGGCGTCGGCCTGATGCACCTGCGCTTCAACGGCTTTGAAACCGCACCGCGTTATGTGCAAGTGATGATGGGCTTGTACCTGGTAATGACGGCGCTGTTTATTCGCATCCAGGCGTTGAAGTTTCCGGCGTTGAAGGCGGCGGTGGCGGCTGAGGACTGGCCGGCGGGCGCGGCGGCGCTGGGGCAGATCCGCAAATTGGTGGGGATCAATCTGATCGTGGGGTTGGTGGTGGTGGCGATTGCTTCGGCTCGGCCAATGTTCTAAGCACAGCGCCAAGCTTCAAGCCTGAAGCTGCAAGCTTTGAACTTGCAGCTTTGAACTTGAAGCTTGAAGCTTGAAGCTACGGCGCTTCAGAGCCGTTGAATGGTCACAGACCCCGCAGGCCCAGCCGGCCCCGGCTGCCCTTCCAACCCAGGCCGGCCCTTGTCGCCGCCATCGGCGCGGTACACCAGGCAGCCCTTGGACTGCCCGCCCTTGCCAGGTTTGCCCGCTACACCGGCCAAACCACCGGCGCCGCCGTCCACCAAGACCTTGATCTTGTCGCCTGGGAAATCCTGAGCCAGCTCAATACGCACCGCCGCCCCCGACGCCCCCGGCAACCCATCGCCGCCGTTATCGCCATTGAACCCGCGTCCGGCCGAACCCCAGGTGCAACCCGGGTCGACGCCATTGGCACCATCCAGGCCCGCGTACCCTTGGGCGCCGGCGCCACCACGGGCATCCACCGACAGTTCTTCGGCCGTCAGTGAATTAATACGCAAGGTCAGGTCACGCCCGGCTTTGGCCGGTTTTTCATGAGTGCCGGGTGCGCCGCGGGAGGTGATCTGGCTGCCGTGCTCCAGTTGAGCCTGGCGCACCTGCAACTGCAGCGCAGTATTGCCAGGAACAATGGCGATGCGCGCGTCACGCCCCAGATGCAGTTGCTCCACCGCGATCTGACTGATGGTGGCCGGAATCAGCAGGGTGCCGTAGTCCGCCACGTCCAGGCGCTCCAGTTGCAACACGCTGGTGCTGCTGGGCAGGCGCATCAACGAGTTGGTTTCGACACTGACACTCTGGGCCAGGGCAACGGGGCTGACCAACAGGGCCAGCAGAAAAACCTTACGCATCATGGGGCTCCCGAGTGTTTTCAAATTTTTCTTTGGACGCACAGTAACGACTTCTGCAGGCGCTTTGCCAGTGAAGGATCAAAAAACTTCGCACGCAACGACTCAAGTGCCGGCGGTATTACCCGGATGCTCTAGGCCCGCACGCCCAGGCGCGCTAGTCTCTACGGTCCTGATGTGAGGATCTGCGATGACCGCTGGAATTTCTGCCCGTACGCCCCAGCAAGCGTTGGCTGCGCTGTTGGACCTGCACGCTCCCAAACGCCTGCTGCTGTTGGGCGCCAGCCACTTCCCGGCACTGGATGCGTTTAAAACAGCGCACCCCGATGTGCTCGTCAGTGTTGCGCAGCCCGGGCCACTGCCTGCCGACCTGGCGGCGCAGCGTTTTGACCTGGCGCTGGTGGTCGATTGCCTTGAATACCTGCCCAAACCCCTGGGTCTGAGGTTATTGGGCGGTATCCGTAACCTCAATGCCAGCCGCATCGCGGTGCTGGTGGACATGGATGCCTGCGCCTGGAAGGAAACCGACTTTTTCTCCCTGGCGTTGCAAGCCAGTGAGCGTTTCCAGCGTGATGAGCAAGTGCTGACGCTGTTTACCTACGATCTGCTTGACTATAAACAAGTGCCGGACTGGCTCAACGCTCGCTTCTGGGCCAATCCGGAAAATTTTGGAAAGTATTGGTGGTAACACGATGAGTACATCCATTTGCCCCTGCGGCAGTGGCAATCTGCTGGACGCCTGCTGCGGCCATTACCACGCCGGCCACCCGGCGCCCTCTGCCGAGGCGCTGATGCGTTCGCGTTACAGCGCCTACGTGCTGGGCCTGGTGGACTATCTGGTGAACACCACCCTGCCGGCGCAACAAGCGGGCCTCGATCGCAACGCGATTGCCGCCTGGAGCGCTCAAAGCACCTGGCTCGGCCTTGAGGTGGAAAGCTCAGAGGTGTTCGGTGGCCAGCCGGAGCACGCCTTCGTCACGTTCACGGCGCGCTGGCACGACAGTGCTGGTGAACACAGCCACCGTGAACGCTCTTCTTTCGTACAGAACGAGGGGCACTGGTACTTCATCGATCCGACGGTGGAGGTGAAGGCCGGGCGTAATAATGTATGTTTGTGTGGCAGCGGACAGAAATTCAAGAAGTGCTGTTCCAGCTACTTTTAACGACCTGACAGGGATAACGCCAATGCTTCGCACCTTCAGCTTGATGCTGGCGTTAACCTTGGGCCTGACCGGCTGCGCCTCGTGGTTCGAAGACGATTCGCCGCCGCCCCACGTCTCCCTGGTGAATGTCGAAGTGGTGCGGGCCAAGCTGCTGGAGCAGAAGTTCAAGCTCTACTTTCGCGTGGACAACCGCGACGACGCTGACCTGACCGTGCGTGGCCTGATCTACAAGGTCACCCTTGGCGATCTGGTGCTGACCGAAGGTGAGTCCAACGAATGGCTGACCGTGCCGCCGCGCAGTCATAAATTCTTCCGGGTGTCGGTGCGCACCAACCTGTGGCCACGCATACGCGATGTAGTGCAGATGCTGAAGAATCCCGACCGCCCCGTGCCCTATCGCCTGGAAGGCGAGCTGAAAACCGGATTATTCATCGGTAATGACGTGCAGGTGGCCCACAATGGCGAGATAATCCCCGGCGATTTTATTCCGGAGCGACATCGATGACTCAGCAACCCCATGTCCATGGTCCTGACTGCAACCACGATCATGCTCACGATCACCATGATCACGACCACGGCCATGTCCACGGCCCGAACTGCGGCCACGCTCACCAGGAGCCGGTGCGCAACGCCTTGAAAGACGTTGGTCGCAACGACCCTTGCCCCTGCGGCAGCGAGAAAAAATTCAAGAAGTGCCACGGCGCTTAAGCTACCCAATATCCAATGTGGGAGGGGGCTTGCTCCCGATAGCGGTCATCCAGTCGATGCCTATGTCGACTGATACACCGCTATCGGGAGCAAGCCCCCTCCCACATTGATTTGCGCATAAGCCTGAGTACTCACGTAATTACAAAACTCCCGCTTGCGTCGTTTCGCCGCGCTCACTAACGTAGCGCCTTTAATGACGCTACCCCCCGCAGGAGCTTTGCCATGGCCTCGCCAGCCCTTACACATTTTCTTCCCCGGTTCGGCGTTGCCGCGGCAGTGGCCAGTGCGTTAAGCCTGGCCGGTTGCCAGCTCCAGAGCACCCAGGACACCCTGCCCCCCGCCGCCGGCGTACAGCCGATCAAGGGCTTGGCGCAAAACGTGTCGATACGCCGTAATGCCCAGGGCATGCCGCTGATTGAAAGCAACACCTTCCACGACGCGCTGTTCAGTCTCGGTTATGTGCACGCCAGCGACCGGATCACGCAGATGGTCACCCTGCGGCTGCTGGCCCAAGGCCGTCTGGCGGAAATGTCCGGCCCTGAGGTACTCGATGTCGACCGTTTCATGCGCGCGGTCAACCTTAAAAAGAGCGCCGGCGAGCTGTACAACGCCTCATCGCCACGGCTCAAGCGGTTCTTTGAAGTCTACGCACGAGGCGTTAACGCCTACCTATTCCGCTACCGCGACAAGCTGCCGACAGACCTGGCCCAGACCGGCTACAAGCCTGAGTACTGGAAACCGGAAGATTCGGCGCTGCTGTTCTGCCTGCTGAATTTCAGCGAGTCGAGCAACCTGCAGGAAGAAATTTCGTCGCTGGTGCTGGCGCAGAAAGTCGGTGTCGACAAGCTCGCCTGGCTTATCCCAAGCGCGCCGGACGAGGCGATCCCGCTGGCCGAAGCCGATAAGTTCAAGGGCGTGAACCTGAGCCAGATCACCGGCCTCGCCGGGTTGGACACGGTCAGCCAGCAACTCAACAGCCTCAATGCCCTGGGCGTGACCACGTCCAGCAACTGGGCCATCGGGCCGCAACGCAGCCGCAGCGGCAAAAGCCTGCTGGCCAACGACCTCGCCGCCCAGCCGCAAGCGCCGTCACCTTGGAGCTATGTGCAGATCCGTGCCCCGAAATATCAGGCGGCCGGCGCGTCGATTGCCGGCCTGCCGACCCTGCTGTCGGGCTTCAACGGCAAGGTCGCGTGGAGCATGAGCGCGGTCAAGGGTGATACCCAGGACCTGTTCCTGGAGAAGGTCAAACGCCAGGGCAACGCGTTGTACTACGAGAACAACGGAAAATGGCTACCGGCCGGTGTGCGTAACGAGACCTTCTTCATCAAAGGTCAACGCTCGATTCGCGAAGTGGTGTACGAAACCCGCCACGGCGCCTTGCTCAACAGCAGCCAGGCCCTCACCAGTGGTTATGGCCTGGCCCTGCAAACCGCCGACTTGAAGGACGACAAGAGCCTGGATGCGTTCTTCGACCTGTCCCGCGCGCAAAACGCCGGTAAGGCCTCGGACGCGACCCGAGAAATTCGCGCCATTGCGTTGAACATGATCTTCGCCGACGCCAGCAACATCGGCTGGCAAGTCACCGGCCGCTTCCCCAACCGCCGCGAAGGCGAAGGCCTGCTGCCCTCGCCGGGCTGGGATACGCGCTTTGACTGGGACGGTTACGCCGACGCCATGCTGCATCCCTATGACCAGGACCCGGCGCAAGGCTGGATCGGCACCGCCAACCAGCGCACTGCACCGCGTGGCTATGGCATGCAGCTGTCCAATTCCTGGGATGCGCCGGAGCGCAGCGAGCGCCTGGCGCAACTGGCCAATGCTGGCAAGCATGACAGCCGCAGTCTGATCGCCATGCAATACGACCAGACCACCCTCTTTGCCGCCAAACTCAAAGGCATGTTTCAGGCGCCGGGCATGGCTCAGCCGCTGAAACAGGCAATCGATGCGCTGCCTGCGGCCGAACAGGCCAAGGCGCGCGAAGCACTGGGCCGCCTGATGGCCTTCGATGGTCGCCTTGCGCCAACGTCCGCCGACGCGGCGCTCTACGAGCTGTTCCTGCAAGAGAGCGCCAGACAGATCTTCCTCGACAAACTCGGTCCGGAGCAGAGCGCCAGCTGGAAAGCCTTTGTCAGCAACGCCAGCCTGTCCTACTCAGCCACCGCAGACCATTTGCTGGGCCGCGAAGACAGCCCGCTGTGGGATGACACGCGCACGCCGCACAAAGAAGACAAGCCGGCGATCCTCGCACGCACCCTGGCCGCCACGATCAGCACCGGCGACAGCTTGCTGGGCGCTGATCACAAGGCCTGGCAATGGGGCAAGCTGCACACCACCACCTGGAAAACCACCAGCGGCCAGGTGATCCGTGGCCCGTTGGCCAGTGGTGGCGACCACAACACCCTGAACCCGGCACCGTACCGCTGGGGGCAGGACTTCAATGCGGCCCAGACGTCGGCGTTGCGCATGATTGTCGACTTCGGCCAGCCGGAACCGATGATGGGCCAGGGCGGCACCGGCCAGTCCGGCAACCCGGCCAGCCCGAACTATGCCAACGGCATCGACCCGTCGCTCAAGGCGCAATACCTGAGTTTCCCGATGCAGCCGCAGAACTTTGACAAGGTGTATGGCAAGACCAGGTTGACCCTGACACCTAGCAAGTAACCCGGCGCTCTGATCGTTCCCACGCTCTGCGTGGGAATGCCTTTTGCGACGCTCCGCGTCGCGCGAACCGAGCTAAGTTTCAGCTACCGTGCACAGGTGACGCAGAGCGTCACGGGTTGCATTCCCACGCGGGAGCGTGGGAACGATCCTTGAAAGCGATAGATCAGCCACTACATCAGTGGCTGACACCCTGCCATCGGGAGCAAGCCCCCTCCCACATTTGGACCCCATGCATTCAGATAGAACTTCTCCCACCGTCATATCCTCCTAAATGATAAGCCCACCTCCTCGGTCACCCCATGGACCTTGTCATTGCCCGACCCGAAGGCCTCTATTGTCCCGCCGGGGATTTCTACATCGACCCCTGGCGCCCGGTGGAACGCTCCGTCATCACCCATGCCCACGGCGACCACGCCCGCACCGGCAATCAACATTATCTGGCCGCCGCCCCCGGCGAAGGCATCCTGCGTTCGCGCCTGGGCCAGGACATCAACCTGCAAACCCTGGCCTACGGCGAACAGTTGGTGCACCACGGTGTGACGTTGAGTTTTCATCCGGCCGGGCATGTGTTGGGCTCAGCCCAGGTGCGCCTGGAATACCAGGGCGAAGTCTGGGTCGCGTCCGGCGACTACAAGGTCGAACCCGACGGCACGTGCGCGCCGTTCGAACCGGTGCGCTGCCACACCTTCATTACCGAATCAACCTTTGGCCTGCCGATCTACCGCTGGCAGCCGCAGGCGCAGATTTTTGCCGGCATTAATGACTGGTGGCAGGCCAATATCGCCGCCGGCAAAGCCAGCGTGCTGTTCTGCTATTCCTTCGGCAAGGCCCAGCGCATTCTGCATGGCATCGATGCCAGCATCGGCCCGATCCTCAGCCATGGCGCCGTCGAGCCGTTGAACCGGGTGTACCGCGAAGCCGGGGTGTACATTCCGGAAACGCTGTACGTCGGCGACTTCAAAAAAAACGACCCGCTGCTGCGCCAGGCCTTGATCATCGCCCCGCCCTCCACCAGCGGCAGCACTTGGATACGCCGCTTTGGCGATTACAGCGACGCGTTCGCCAGCGGCTGGATGCGCCTGCGCGGGACTCGGCGGCGGCGCGGGGTCGACCGTGGCTTTGTGCTGTCGGACCACGCCGATTGGCCCGGACTGTTGTGGGCCATCGAACAGACCGGCGCCGAACGGGTGATGGTCACCCACGGCTCGGTCGGCGTACTGGTGCGCCATCTGCGCGAAAAAGGCCTGGATGCCCAGGGTTTCAGCACCGAATATGGCGATGACGAAGAGGAGGCCAGCGCATGAAAGCCTTCGCCGAGCTGTACGCCAACCTCGACGCGACGACCTCCAGCAACGCCAAGCTCGCGGCGCTGCAAGACTACTTTCAGCAGGCACCGCCGGAGGATGCGGCATGGGCGGTGTACTTCCTCTCCGGCGGGCGGCCGCGGCAACTGGTACCGACCCGTCTGCTGAGGGATATGGCGACCCAAGCGGCGAGCATCGAGCCGTGGTTGTTCGAAGAGAGTTACCAGTCCGTCGGCGACCTGGCCGAGACGATTTCCCTGCTGCTACCCGAATCGACCTACACCTCCGAAGACGGCCTGGCGGTGTGGCTGGAAGAAAAACTGCTGCCGCTGCGCGGCCTTGCGCCTGCTGAACTGGCCGAACGCCTGCCTGCGCTGTGGGCGCAGCTGGATCAACCGAGCCTGATGGTGTGCATCAAGTTGATCACCGGCAGCTTTCGCGTGGGCGTGTCCAAGCTGCTGGTGACCCGCGCGCTTGCCGCCATGGCCGGGCTCGACAGCAAGCGCGTGGCGCAACGGCTGGTGGGCTACACCGACTTGTCCAATCGCCCTACGGCTGCGGGCTACCTCAAGTTGATCGCTGCCGAATCGTCCGACGAACATGCGCAACGTGGAGGTCAGCCCTATCCGTTTTTTCTCGCCCATGGCTTGGCGCAACCAGTGGAGCAGTTCGATGCCCTGCTCGGCTCCCCCGCCGACTGGCAGGTGGAATGGAAGTTTGATGGCATACGCGCGCAACTGGTCAAGCGTGAGGGGCGCCTGTGGGTGTGGTCGCGCGGTGAAGAATTGGTGACCGAGCGTTTCCCCGAGCTGCACAGCCTGGTCAGTGGCTTGCCGGATGGCACGGTGATCGACGGTGAGATCTTGGTCTGGAAGGACGCGGTGCAACCCTTCGCCCTACTGCAGCAGCGCATCGGCCGCAAAACCCTGAGTAAAAAGGTACTGGAGGATGCGCCGGTGGCGGTGCTTGCCTATGACCTGCTGGAGTTTCAAGGCGACGACTGGCGCAACCACACTCTGGCTGAACGGCGTGCGCAGCTCGAAAGCGTGATCGCAGCGTGTAACCAACCGGTGTTATTGCCCTCGCCGCTGCTTGAGGGGCCAACCTGGCAGGCGTTGGCCGAGCAGCGCGAAGCCTCCCGCAGCCTGGGTGTGGAAGGCATGATGCTCAAGGACCGCAAAGGCCTCTACGGCGTGGGCCGCACCAAGGATATGGGCCTGTGGTGGAAGTGGAAGGTCGACCCGTTCAGCGTCGACGCGGTGTTGATCTACGCTCAGCGCGGCCATGGCCGACGCGCCAGCCTGTACAGCGATTACACCTTCGCGGTGTGGGACGGCCCGCCGGGCAGCGAGCGCACCCTGGTGCCGTTCGCCAAGGCCTATTCCGGGCTGACTGACGAAGAAATGCGCAAGGTCGACGCGATTGTGCGCAAAACCACGGTGGAAAAATTCGGCCCGGTCAGCAGCGTTACGCCGAGCATGGTGTTTGAGTTGGGTTTCGAAGGCATCGCCCTGTCCAAGCGGCATAAAAGCGGAATTGCGGTGCGGTTCCCACGGATGTTGCGTTGGCGCCAGGACAAACCGGTGGAGGAAGCCGACAATCTCGCGACGCTGCAGGACTTACTGGCCTGACCCAGTTCAAATGTGGGAGGGGGCTTGCTCCCGATAGCAGTGGGTCAGACGCAGATGCTGTGACTGACACACCCCCATCGGGGGCAAGCCCCCTCCCACATTTGGATTTCCGTTCGATCCTAAATGGTGCACTACTCTATCAGTGCCCGCTAATGGGCATTTCCTACGCTCAGAAATCCCTCATCCCACCTTTTAAAACGATCATTCGGAACTATGGTGCAGAAATTGCTACTTGGGATCCGTCTGACACCGTTCAGTAACAGTCCTAAATGCGCCACAAGCGCTTATCTTGGTTTCCAGGGAATACATAATGAAAAAAGCATTGCTGACCCTTTCTGCACTGGCTCTGTGCATGGCTGCAGGTGTTGCAACCGCCAAGGAATACAAGGAATTGCGTTTCGGTGTCGATCCCTCCTACGCGCCGTTCGAATCCAAAGCCGCCGACGGCAGCCTGGTGGGCTTCGACATCGATCTGGGCAATGCGATTTGTGCAGAGCTGAAGGTCAAGTGCAAATGGGTTGAAAGCGATTTCGACGGCATGATTCCGGGCCTGAAAGCCAACAAGTTCGACGGTGTGATTTCGTCCATGACCGTGACCCCGGTACGTGAGAAGGCGATCGACTTCTCCAACGAGCTGTTCTCGGGGCCAACCTCGCTGGTGTTCAAGAAAGGCGCCGGGTACTCGACGCCTGAGTCGCTCAAGGGCAAATCCGTGGGCTACGAGCAGGGCACCATCCAGGAAGCCTACGCCAAGGCTGTGCTGGACAAGGCCGGCGTGACCACCAAGGCCTACGCCAACCAGGATCAGGTATATGCGGACCTGACGTCCGGCCGTCTCGATGCCTCAGTGCAGGATATGCTGCAGGCTGAACTGGGTTTTCTGAAGTCCCCAGCCGGTGCTGGATACGAAGTCAGCGCAGCAATCGATGACCCGCTGCTGCCGTCGAAAACCGCGATCGGTATCAAAAAAGGTAACACTGAGCTCAAGGCTCTTTTGGATAAAGGTATCAAAGCGTTACACGATGATGGCACCTACGCCACTATTCAGAAGAAACACTTTGGCGATCTGAACCTGTACAGCGGCAAATAATGCCTGGGGCGCCCCTTTTTTGAAGGGGCGCTTTTTTATCGCCATAGGTCCTGATTTATGTTCGAAGATCTGTTGCAAACCCTCGGGCTGAGCGCGTTCAGCTTGAAGGGTTTCGGCCCGCTGTTGCTGCAAGGCACCTGGATGACCCTTAAATTGTCGGTGCTGTCCCTGGCCGTCAGCGTGTTGCTGGGCCTGCTCGGCGCCAGCGCGAAACTCTCCAGCCTCCCCTTCCTGCGTATCCCCGCCCAGCTCTACACCACCTTGATTCGCGGCGTACCCGACCTGGTGTTGATGCTATTGATTTTCTACAGCCTGCAAACCTGGCTGACCGGCCTGACCGACGTTATGGAATGGGAGTACATCGAGATAGACCCATTCAGCGCCGGGGTCATCACCCTGGGCTTTATCTACGGTGCTTATTTCACCGAGACTTTTCGGGGCGCGATTCTCGCCGTGCCCCGCGGCCAGCTGGAAGCCGCCACCGCCTACGGGCTCAAGCGCGGGCAACGGTTTCGCTACGTGACCTTCCCGCAGATGATGCGCTTCGCCCTGCCGGGCATCGGCAATAACTGGATGGTGATGCTCAAGGCCACCGCCCTGGTGTCGATCATCGGCCTGGCCGACCTGGTGAAAGCCGCCCAGGATGCCGGCAAGAGCACCTACCAACTGTTCTACTTCCTGGTGCTCGCCGCGCTGATCTACCTGTTGATCACCAGCGCGTCCAACTTCGTCCTGCGTCGTCTTGAACGGCGCTACGCCGCAGGCTCACGGGAGGCCGTGCGATGATCGAGCTTTTGCAGGAATACTGGCGCCCCTTCCTTTATAGCGACGGCCAGCACATCACCGGCCTGGCCATGACTATGTGGCTGCTCAGCGCGGCCCTGGTGATTGGGTTTGTGGTGTCGATTCCACTGTCTATCGCCCGTGTCTCGCGCAGGCGCCTGGTGCGCTGGCCGGTGCAGTTCTACACCTACCTGTTTCGCGGCACGCCGCTCTACATTCAGTTGCTGATTTGCTACACCGGCATCTACAGCATCGCCGCCGTGCGTGCGCAACCGGTGCTCGATGCGTTCTTTCGCGATGCGATGAACTGCACGATCCTGGCCTTCGCCCTCAACACCTGCGCCTACACCACAGAAATTTTCGCCGGGGCAATCCGCAGCATGGCCCACGGCGAAGTCGAAGCGGCCAAGGCCTACGGGTTGAGCGGTTGGAAGTTGTATGCCTATGTGATCATGCCGTCGGCGCTGCGCCGTTCGTTGCCCTACTACAGCAACGAAGTGATCCTGATGCTGCATTCGACCACCGTGGCGTTCACCGCCACCATCCCGGACATCCTCAAAGTCGCCAGGGACGCCAACTCGGCCACCTTCATGACCTTTCAATCGTTCGGCATCGCCGCCTTGATCTACCTGGCCGTGACCTTCGCTCTGGTCGGTCTGTTCCGATTGGCCGAACGCCGCTGGCTGGCCTTCCTCGGGCCGAGCCATTAAGGAGCTTTCATGCGTCATCAGCAACATGACCTGATTGCGCCAGTGCCTGGCACGGCGCGGCAGATTCACAGTTTCCATTTCGGCCCGGAACAGGCCGACCGCAAGATTTACATCCAATCGTCCCTGCATGCCGATGAACTGCCGGGCATGCTGGTGGCCTGGCACCTGAAGGTGCGCCTGGCGCAGCTGGAGGCCGCCGGGCGCTTGCGCAGCAAAATCGTGGTGGTGCCGGTCGCCAATCCGGTGGGGCTGGAACAGGTGTTGATGGACATCCCCCTGGGCCGCTACGAGCTGGAAAGCGGGCAGAATTTCAATCGCCTGTTCGTCGACCTCAGCGACGCAGTCGGTGATCAGGTTGAAGACTCGCTGAGCGATGCCCCCCAGCACAACGCCCGATTGATCCGCGCCGCGTTATCCGACGCCCTCGCCAGGCAAACCGCGTCGACGCAACTGCAATCCCAACGCCTGGTGCTGCAACGCCTGGCGTGCGATGCCGACATGGTGCTGGACCTGCATTGCGATTTCGAAGCCGTGGCGCACCTCTACACCACGCCTGAGGCCTGGCCACAGGTGGAACCGTTGGCGCGTTACCTGGGCTCGGAGGCCAACCTGCTGGCCACCGACTCCGGCGGGCAGTCCTTTGATGAATGTTTCACCCTGGTGTGGTGGCAGTTGCGGCAACGCTTCGGCGCGCGCTTCCCGATCCCCCTGGGCAGCTTTTCCGTGACCGTCGAATTGCGCGGCCAAGGCGACGTCAACCACGGCCTGGCGGCCCTGGACTGCCAGGCGATCATCGATTACCTGATCCACTTCGGCGCGATTGAAGGCGACGCGGCGCCCCTGCCCCCGCTGCCCTACCCGGCCACGCCATTGGCGGGGGTGGAGCCGGTGACCACACCGGTGGGCGGCTTGCTGGTGTTCAGTGCCTTGCCGGGGGAATACCTGGAAGCCGGGCAACTGATCGCAGAAATCATCGACCCCATCACTGACCGCGTAACGCCCGTGCACTGCCAACATGCCGGCCTGCTTTACGCCCGCTCGCTACGCCGCATGGCCACTGCCGGGATGGTGATCAGCCATGTCGCCGGCACTGAGGCCTACCGTAGCGGCTACTTACTTTCGCCTTGAGGATGCACGCCCCATGTACAAATTGACCGTTGAAGGCCTGCATAAAAGCTATGGCGACAATGAAGTGCTCAAAGGTGTCTCGCTCAAGGCCAAGACCGGTGACGTGATCAGCCTGATCGGCGCCAGCGGCTCGGGCAAGAGCACCTTCCTGCGCTGCATCAACTTCCTGGAAACGCCCAACGACGGCGCCATGACCCTGGACGGACAAACCATCCGCATGGTCAGCGACCGCCACGGCATGCGCGTGGCCGACGATGCCGAGTTGCAGCGCTTGCGCACGCGGCTGGCGATGGTCTTCCAGCACTTCAACCTGTGGAGCCATATGAGCGTGCTGGAAAACATCACCATGGCCCCGCGCCGGGTGCTGGGGTGCAGCAAGAAAGGCGCCGAAGACCGCGCCCGGCGCTACCTGGACAAAGTCGGCCTACCCGCGCGGGTGGCCGATCAATACCCGGCATTCCTGTCTGGCGGCCAGCAGCAACGGGTAGCGATTGCCCGCGCATTGGCGATGGAGCCCGAGGTGATGCTGTTCGACGAACCCACCTCGGCACTGGACCCGGAGTTGGTCGGTGAAGTGTTGAAGGTGATTCAGGGCCTGGCAGAAGAAGGCCGCACCATGATCATGGTGACCCACGAAATGAGCTTTGCGCGCAAGGTTTCCAGCCAGGTGCTGTTCCTGCATCAAGGCCGGGTGGAAGAGCAAGGTGCGCCGGCGGACGTGCTGGGCAATCCGAAGAGCGAGCGCCTGCAGCAGTTTTTGAGCGGCAACTTGAAGTAAACCTTTGTGCCGCCTGGAGGGTCTGTGCAATAGAGCCTCCAGAGCGTCAGCTGCCGCATGGCAAAACCCGTCCACTTCGCAAAACAATGGTTTGCCACCCGTGGCTGGCGTGCGTTCGCATTCCAGAAAGAAGTGTGGAAGGCCGTCAAGGACGGCCAATCCGGCTTGCTGCATGCGAGTACCGGCGCGGGTAAAACCTACGCGCTGTGGTTCGCTGCCCTCAATCGTTTCGCCATCACGCGCCCGCCCGCTACCGGCAAGCGCAAGGCGCCGGCCGAACCACTGACCGTATTGTGGATCACACCGATGCGCGCCTTGGCCGCCGACACCGCACGCGCGCTTGAGGCGCCGCTGGCGGCCTTGCAGATCCCCTGGAGCGTTGGCCTGCGCACGGGCGACACCAGCAGCGGCGAACGCGCCCGTCAGACCCGCCGCCAGCCCACAGCGCTGATTACCACCCCGGAAAGCCTGACGCTGATGCTTGCGCGCGCCGACAGTGAGGTCAGCCTGGCGCATCTGCGCATGGTGGTGGTGGACGAATGGCATGAACTGATCGGCAATAAGCGCGGTGTGCAACTGCAACTGGCGTTGGCACGGCTGCGACGCTGGCATCCCGACTTGCTGGTGTGGGGTATTTCGGCGACCTTGGGCAATCAGGCCCACGCGCTGGATGTATTGGTCCCACAGGGTGGCGGCGTCAATGTGCAGGGGCAATCGCCCAAACAGTTGCTGGTTGACACACTGCTGCCGCCCATCGCCGAACGCTTTCCCTGGGCCGGCCATATCGGTTTGAAAATGCTGCCGCAAGTGGTGGCCGAAGTAGACGCCAGCAGCAGTTGCCTGGTGTTCACCAATACCCGGGCGCAGTCGGAAATCTGGTACCAGGCGCTGCTGGAGGCCAGGCCGGAGTGGGCCGGCCTGATTGCGCTGCATCACGGTTCGCTGTCGCGCGAGACCCGGGACTGGGTGGAACGTGCGCTCAAAGACGGCCAACTCAAGGCGGTGGTGTGCACCTCCAGCCTGGACCTGGGCGTGGATTTCCTGCCGGTGGAGCGGGTGTTGCAGATCGGCTCGGCCAAAGGTGTGGCGCGCCTGATGCAACGTGCCGGCCGCTCGGGGCATGCACCGGGGCGGCCATCACGGGTGACCCTGGTGCCAACCCACAGCCTGGAGCTGGTGGAAGCCGCCGCCGCAAAGGATGCGATTGCCCAGCGACGCATCGAAGCCCGCGAATCGCCCCACAAACCCTTGGATGTGCTGGTGCAACATCTGGTCAGCATGGCCCTGGGCGGCGGGTTTACTCCGGATGCGCTGCTGGCGGAGGTCCGCGGGGCCTGGGCCTATCGCGATCTTACCGACGCCGATTGGACCTGGGCCCTGGCCTTTGTGCGCCATGGCGGGCTGTCGCTCACCGCTTATCCGGATTACCGTCGCGTAGAGCCCGACGAACAGGGCATCTGGCGCGTTCCCGATGCCCGACTGGCGCGCCGCCATCGCATGAGCGTGGGCACGATTGTCAGCGATGCGAGTATGCATCTGAAGTACTGGAGCAAGGGCGGTGGCGGCAAAAACCTCGGCAGTGTCGAGGAAGGTTTTATTGCGCGACTCAAGCCGGGCGACGGTTTTCTGTTCGCCGGACGCCTGCTGGAGTTGGTGCGCGTGGAAAACATGACCGCCTACGTGCGCCGCAGCACCGCGAAAAAAGCCGCCGTGCCGCGCTGGAATGGCGGGCGCATGCCGCTTTCCAATGAGCTGGCGCAGGCGGTGATCGAGCGCTTCGACGCGGCGGCCCAGGGTCGCTTCGACGGCCCGGAGATGCAGGCGGTGCAGCCATTGCTGCTGACACAACTGCGTTGGTCCGGCCTGCCGACCCGTGATCACTTGCTGGCGGAGTTTCTCAAGTCGCGCGAAGGCTGGCACCTGTTTCTCTACCCCTTCGCCGGGCGTCAGGTGCATCTGGGGCTGGCGAGTCTGCTGGCGTGGCGAGTCAGCCGGCAGCAACCCGTGACCTTTTCCATTGCAGTCAATGATTATGGGTTGGAATTGCTGAGCGCCACCGAGGTGCACTGGCCCGACGTGTTGACCGAGGCGCTGCTCAGCCCACAGGATTTGCTCACGGACGTGGCAGCCAGCCTTAACGCCGGTGAACTGGCGTTGCGGCGTTTTCGCGAAATCGCACGCATCGCCGGGCTGGTGTTCGCCGGTTACCCCGGTGCACCGAAAAGCACCCGGCAGGTGCAGGCCTCCAGTGGCCTGTTCTTCGAAGTGTTCAAACAATATGATCCGCACAATCTGCTGCTGACCCAGGCAGGGGAAGAAGTCCTGCGCAACGAACTGGACATTCAGCGCCTGGAAGAGACATTGCTTCGCTTGTCGGCGCTGCAACTGGACCTGCATATGATCCAGCGGCCAACCCCCCTGGCCTTTCCGCTGCTGGTGGAGCGGATGCGCGAAAGCCTGAGTTCGGAAAAACTCTCGGAGCGCATTGCGCGGATGGTCAAGGACCTGGAAAAAGTCGCGGACAGAGGGAACGCTTGATGGTGTGTTCGGTAACGATTGAGGGTGAGCAATTGTGGCTGCTGGCGGACAAGGCGGTGTACTGGCCGGCGCGCCAATACCTGCTGATCGCCGACGCTCACTTCGGCAAGGCCTCGGCCTACCGCAGCCTCGGGCAACCCGTACCCCAGGGCACTACGAGCGAAAACCTGCAGCGCCTGGATCGGTTGCTGGCGGCCTTTGCCTGCGCTCGGGTGATCTTCCTCGGAGATTTCCTCCACGGCCCAGGCTCCCACGCCAGCGGCACCCTGGGCGCACTCAGGGCCTGGCGAGCGCGTTACGCTGAGTTGCCGATCACGTTGATTCGCGGCAATCACGATCAACGCGCAGGCGATCCGCCTGCCGATCTGAACATAGAGGTGGTGACGGAGCCACTATTGATAGGGCCATTCGCGCTACAGCACGAACCGGACGCCCATCCCAGCCATCACGTGCTGGCGGGGCATGTCCATCCGGTGTATCGCTTGCGCGGCAAGGGCCGGCAGAGCCTGCGCCTGCCGTGCTTCCAGATTGGCAAACGCGTCAGCCTGCTGCCGGCGTTTGGCGCCTTTACCGGCGGTTACGCAGTGGAACTGGACGATGAGCGCCGAATCTTTGTGATCGGCGATCATGAGGTCTGGCCGGTTCAGTGACGCACAGGCGTGCGTGCAGGGTCAGGCAACAGGTGCGGGAGGCGGCTCATCCGGCAAGGTGGGCTCACCCGGTTCGGTAGGCTGCGGATAGTCCGGTTCAGGTTGGCCGGGAATGCCGCCCGCATAAGCAGGGTCGGCCATCAGGGACCAGGCCAGAACACCAATCTGGTTGGGTTCAAGCCGGGCAAGTTCTGCGCTGATTCGCGGGTTGATCTTCATAGGGCACTCCTCAAGCGTGGCTCGACGCGTTTTACACGCGCCGAGGCAGTACACCTAGATAGAGTCACTTTCTGCAGACTAATTCCCTTGGAGCGTAGGAGCTTTCGATCAAGCGCGTGGGAGCGTGACGCCACGCTGGCCCTGATACTTGCCGGCACGGTCCTTATAGGACACTTCACACGCCTCGTCCGACTGCAGGAAGAGCATTTGCGCGACGCCTTCGTTGGCGTAGATTTTCGCCGGCAAGGTGGTGGTGTTGGAGAACTCCAGGGTCACATGGCCTTCCCACTCGGGTTCCAGCGGGGTCACGTTGACGATGATGCCGCAACGGGCGTAGGTGCTTTTACCCAGGCAGATGGTCAATACGTCACGCGGGATACGGAAGAACTCCACGGTGCGGGCCAGGGCGAAGGAGTTTGGCGGGATGATGCAGACATCGCTCTTGACGTCGACGAAGCTTTTTTCGTCGAAGTTCTTCGGATCGACAATCGCCGAGTTGATATTGGTGAACACCTTGAATTCATCGGCGCAACGCACGTCGTAGCCATAGCTGGAAACCCCGTACGAAATCACGCGCGCGTCGCCTTCGCCACGGATCTGGCGCTCGACGAACGGTTCGATCATGCCGTGTTCCTGCGCCATGCGGCGAATCCACTTGTCCGATTTGATGCTCATGGCGGTGTCCTGAATGCGAGGTGAAAAAATTCTGTGGGGCATCTTACCGGGGCCGGCTGTGGGGTTCAAAGGGCGCAGGACTTTTAATGACGAATGCACCCGCCTCCATTACCCGCAGCCAACGGGGCCGGGGCTCCTGGCGCGACTTTCGACGACGATAAATACCACCGCCAGTCACGAAAATAGAGAAACCTTCGGAAATACCATTGGCACGTTCCGGAAAAAGGGTTAAGGTGGCGTCACTGTGTTGCTTGTGTCACTGAGAATCTCTACACGATATGTTGAATTTCGATCCAACCATCTCCAAGAATTTTTCCTGCTCTTTGCACTCAGTCTCGGCCAGGGCTTTTCCTGAGTCGCAGTTAACTTTGTTCAAGGAGTTACACCATGTCTAATCGCCAAACTGGTACCGTTAAGTGGTTCAACGATGAAAAAGGCTTCGGCTTCATCACTCCACAATCCGGTGACGACCTGTTCGTTCACTTCAAAGCTATCCAATCCGACGGCTTCAAAAGCCTGAAAGAAGGCCAACAGGTTTCTTTCATCGCTACCCGCGGTCAGAAAGGCATGCAAGCTGAAGAAGTTCAAGTTATCTAACTTGTACTGACTTAGTCGAAAAGACCCCGCCCTCAAAAGCGGGGTTTTTTTATGCCTGAAACCGATCGTTCCCACGCTTTGCGTGGAAATGACTCTTGTGACGCTCTGCGTCACGCCATGGGACGCAGAGCGTCCTGGTGCTGCATTCCCACGCAGAGCGTGGGAACGATCAGCAAACGATCGGCATAAAAAATGTGGGAGGGGGCTTATACCCCCTCCCACATTCGGCATTCAAGCAGCGTCGTTTATTGAAACAACGACTCACTCGACAAGCCATTCTTCTCGAGGATCTCGCGCAAGCGCTTGAGCCCCTCTACCTGAATCTGCCGCACCCGCTCACGGGTCAGGCCGATCTCCAGGCCTACGTCCTCCAGGGTGCTGCTCTCATGGCCGCGCAGGCCGAAGCGGCGGATCACCACCTCGCGCTGCTTATCGGTGAGCTCCGACAGCCACTGGTCGATGCTTTGAGACAGATCATCATCCTGCAACAGCTCGCACGGATCTGTCGGGCGATCATCTGTCAGGGTGTCCAGCAGGGTTTTATCCGAATCCGGACCCAGCGAGACATCGACCGAAGACACCCGCTCATTCAAGCCAAGCATGCGCTTGACCTCCCCTACCGGTTTTTCCAGCAGGTTGGCGATTTCTTCAGGCGAAGGTTCATGATCGAGTTTTTGTGTCAGCTCACGCGCTGCCCGCAGGTACACGTTGAGCTCCTTGACCACATGGATCGGCAACCGGATCGTGCGGGTCTGATTCATGATCGCCCGTTCGATGGTCTGGCGAATCCACCAGGTGGCATAAGTCGAGAAGCGAAAGCCCCGCTCAGGGTCGAACTTCTCCACCGCCCGGATCAAGCCCAGGTTGCCCTCCTCGATCAAGTCCAGCAGCGACAATCCGCGATTGACGTAGCGTCGGGCGATTTTAACCACCAGGCGCAGGTTGCTTTCAATCATGCGTTTGCGCCCAGCCGGATCGCCCTTCTGCGACAGACGCGCAAAATGAACTTCTTCTTCGGGGGTGAGCAGAGGGGAAAAGCCGATTTCATTGAGGTACAACTGGGTCGCGTCGAGCGCCCGTGTGTAATCAATATACTTGTGTTGCTTTAACGCGGAGGAGTTTTTGGATTTGGTGCGAACTGAGGGTGGTGATGCCCCCTCATTATCTGACATCGGTTCCGTAGCGATACCGGTCTCCATAAGGAGAACCTCATCGTCGATGTCAAACTCCGGCGCTTCTTTACTGAGAGCCATTGTTATAGTCCTTTGGTGAGTTCGACCTCAAGCTCAAGCGACGCCTTTATCCTTGGCAACGCTGGAGCCTGTTCCTTCTACGTGAGGGAACAGGCTGGCAACACATCAACGACGGGGTAGGAATTGCAGTGGGTCTACAGGTTTCCCTTGACGGCGAATCTCAAAGTGCAGTTTCACCCGGTCTGTACCCGTTGAACCCATTTCGGCAATTGTCTGTCCGACCTTGACCTGCTGCCCCTCCCGAACCAACAACCTGCGGTTATGACCGTAGGCACTGACGTAGGTATCGCTGTGTTTGATGATGACCAGCTCGCCGTAGCCCCGTAGACCACTCCCGGCGTACACCACTGTCCCATCAGACGCAGCCAAAACAGGCTGTCCCAAATCCCCGGCGATATCAATGCCTTTATTCAAACTGCCGTTTGAAGAGAATTTTCCAATTAACACGCCGTTTGAAGGCCATCCCCAACCGGTCGGCGCCGGCCCTGCAGGTGGCAACGGCGCGGGTGCCGGCTTGCTCGCCACCGAAGGTGCGGCGGTACCTGCAGGCCTGGTGATAACCGTGGTTTTGCTCGAAGAAGAAGCCGAAGATCCCGACTTTGTCACAACTGCCGTGGGCGCCGAACCGGCGCGGCCATCGAAACGAATTGTCTGCCCCGGATGAATCGTATAGGGCACGGGAATGTTGTTACGAGCTGCGAGGGCCTTGTAATCCCAACCATAACGGAAGGCAATCGAGAACAGCGTATCGCCCTTGCGCACGACGTATTGGCCGGTGGTCACCGTCGGCTTCTGCGGTGCCGCATTGGTGCGGTCAACCACCCGCGCACCGCCGGATGGCGTGCTCGAGCAGGCTGCCAGTAAGGAACTCAAGACAAGGCCAAGCACCAGTCGCTGAAAGCTTGTTTTACTCATTCGCTGCGCAGGACCTGTGAGACTCACCCGCCGCTCCCTTTGTGGTGGCTGAACGTTAACGCCTGTATCAGGCTTGAAAGATGACGCAAGTATAACTGGGCATTGGCTTTTTACCGGCACACGACTGAAACGAAAAATTCATCGTGTTTAATGCTGGCTCTCACCATTGTTGAATCTATAGACCCCGCTGTAAGACACATCCGCGTCTATGGAATTCACTATCAGGGAATAAATGTCAGGCCAGCGGGCCGTTGAGCAGCGGCACGAAGCGCACAGCCCCGAGCACATGCCGGGAAAAGCCATTGTCCTCGCGAATAATGAGCATCAATTGTTGCACTTCGCCGGAGCCCACCGGGATGACCAGCCGGCCGCCGGGCGCCAGTTGATCGAGCAGCGCTTGCGGCACATCGGTGGCCACCGCAGTGACAATGATGCCGTTATAGGGCGCCAATGCCGGCCAGCCTTCCCAGCCATCACCCCAACGAAACACTACGTTACGCAGGTTCAGCTCCACCAGGCGCTCTTTGGCCCTGTCCTGCAGAACCTTGATGCGCTCGACCGAGAACACCCGTTCGACCAGCTGAGACAACACGGCGGTCTGATAGCCGGAGCCGGTGCCGATTTCCAGCACCTTGTCCAACGGCCCGGCAGCCAGCAACAGCTCACTCATGCGGGCGACCATATAGGGCTGGGAGATGGTCTGGTTGTGGCCGATCGGCAACGCCGTGTCTTCGTAGGCGCGGTGCGCCAGGGCTTCGTCGACAAACAGGTGCCGAGGCGTACGCCGGATCACTTCCAGCACCTGCGCGTTGGACAAGCCTTCTTCGTACAGACGCTGGATCAAACGCTCGCGCGTGCGCTGGGAAGTCATCCCGATGCCACGGCGCAGCAAGTCGTCTTGTTCACGAGCCATCAGCGCAGTCCCTCCAGCCAGCCATCAAGTCCACTGAAGGCATCACTGAAGGTGCGATCGAATTGCAACGGGGTAATCGATACATAGCCTTGCATCACCGCATGAAAGTCCGTGCCCTCGCCACCATCCTCGGCGTCGCCGGCCGCGGCGATCCAATAGCCTTCCTTGCCACGCGGGTCGACCACCTTCAAAGGCGCCGCCGCACGGGCACGGTGCCCCAGCCGCGTCAGTTGGATACCGCGAATATGGTCAAGAGGCAGGTTGGGGATATTGACGTTAAGCACAGTGCGCGGCGGCAGGTTCAGGGACGCGTGCGCTTGCACCAACTTGCGCGCGTAGTACGCCGCCGTCGCCAGGTTATCCAGTTGCCGTGAGGCGAAGGAAAAGGCGAACCCGATACCGCCGAGAAAGCGCCCTTCAAGGGCGGCCGCCACGGTGCCGGAATACAGCACGTCATCGCCCAGGTTCGCGCCCAGGTTGATGCCCGACACCACTAGGTCCGGCGCGTGCTCCAACAAGCTGTTGATCGCCAGGTGCACGCAGTCGGTGGGGGTGCCGTTCACGCTGATAAAGCCATTGGCCAGCACCTTGGGGTGCAACGGACGGTCGAGCGTCAGCGAACTGCTGGCGCCGCTCTTGTCCTGGTCGGGGGCCACCACCACGCATTCGGCGTAATCCGCCAGCGCAGCATGAAGCGCGGCGAGGCCGGGTGCGGTGGCACCGTCATCGTTTGATATCAGAATACGCATGGGTTGTCCGTCGGCCCCACCGGCACTAGATCAACGAGTTCGCGCACCAATACAGTGGCGAAGCATCCAGCCGGCAGGACGAATTCCAATTGCAGAATGTCAGGCCCGGGATAATGCCACGTCAACCCGCCAATGGGCAGCCGCAGAATGCGACGTTCTTGGCTCATTCCCGCATTCACCAGCCAATCACGCAGATCAGCTTCTGCGGCGGCGACAGATTGTTCCAATTCATAGGTAAGACCTTTCGCCGGAGACTCGCCCTCCCCCCACTGCGGGCCGGTGGGATGCAAGTCGAGGATCGCCAGGCGCGGGTCGCTGCATTCAGCCTCACCGGCCGGGAAAAAGCTGCGGCTGTCGGTGAAGGCCAGCAAGTCGCCGACTTGGGCGCGCTGCCAGGAGCCGTCGGCGACACGCGCCGCCAACACTTTGTTGAACAGCAAGCTACGGGCGGTGGACAGCAACCGCGAACGTACATTGCGCTGTTCCGGAAGGGCCTTGCGAGCCGCCCAGTCACGGGCATCGACGACATTGCCGCCATTATGGCCAAAGCGCTGGGCACCGAAATAGTTGGGAATACCGTGCTGGGCAATCTGTTGCAGACGCGCGTCGATGGCGGCGGTATCACCGTTCAACTGCGTCAGGCGCAAGGTAAAGCCGTTGGCCGCATGGGCGCCGCGCTGCAGCTTGCGTTTGTGCCGCGCAGTTTTCAGGATCCTCAGGGTGTCGTTCTCGGCGGCACTCATGTTTGGGTCGGCCTTGCCGGGCAACTGCACGCTGAACCACTGGCGGGTCAATGCCTGGCGATCCTTGAGCCCGGCATAGCTGACGGTGCGCAAGGGCACGCCAGCCGCCTTGGCGATACGCCGCGCTGCTTCCTCGGTATTCAGGCCGCGCTTCTCCACCCACAACCACAGGTGCTCGCCTTCGCCAGTCAGCGGGATATCGAGCACTTCGTCCACCTGAAAATCTTCGGCGGTGGCCTTCAGGACCGCGCTGCCCAACGCTTCGCCATAGGCACGCGGGCCCAGCAACTCAAGTTCGTTCATGCGCGCAGCAACAAGGCGACGGAGTGCACGGCGATGCCCTCTTCACGACCGGTAAACCCGAGCTTTTCGGTGGTGGTGGCTTTCACGTTGACTTGGTCCAATTCTATTTGCAGGTCTGCGGCAATCAGGGCGCGCATCGATTCGATATGCGGGGCCATTTTCGGCGCCTGGGCCACGATGGTGTTATCGACGTTGCCGACCTTCCAGCCTTTGGCGTGGATCAAGCCGACGACATGGCGCAGCAACACACGGCTGTCGGCGCCCTTGAAGGTTGGATCGGTGTCCGGAAAGTGCTTGCCGATATCACCCAACGCCGCTGCGCCGAGCAACGCATCGCTCAAGGCGTGCAACACAACGTCGCCGTCAGAATGAGCCAGCAGCCCATGGTGGTGCGCGATACGCACGCCGCCCAAAGTGATGAAATCGCCTTCAGCGAAACGGTGCACATCGTAGCCGTGGCCAATACGCATAAAAAAACGCCCCGATTTAATTCAGGGCGTGATTCTACCTACTTTTGCCTCACATTAACCGAGCAAAGCACGCCCATGATGGCGCAAATGGTCATCGATGAAGCTGGCGATAAAGAAGTAGCTGTGGTCGTAGCCGGGTTGCAGCCGCAGTTCCAGCGGATGACCGGCCGCCTTGGCGGCTTGCTGCAAGGCCTCGGGCTTGAGCTGCACGGCGAGGAAATCGTCGCGATCGCCCTGGTCCACCAACAGCGGCAATTGTTCCGACGCTTCGCTGATCAGCACGCAGGCATCCCATTCGCGCCACTTCGAGCGCTCTTCTCCCAGGTAACGGGAGAAGGCTTTCTGGCCCCAGGGGCAGTCCATCGGATTGTTGATCGGCGAAAACGCCGACACGCTCTGGTAACGCCCAGGGTTGCGCAGCGCGCAGACCAACGCACCGTGGCCGCCCATCGAGTGGCCGCTGATGCCCCGCTTGTCTGACGCAGGGAAATGCGCCTCCACCAACTCCGGCAATTCCTGCACCACATAGTCATGCATCCGATAATGCCTGGCCCAGGGTTCCTGGGTGGCGTTCAGATAGAACCCGGCGCCCAGGCCAAAGTCCCAGGCGCTATCCGGGTCATCCGGCACACCGGGGCCGCGCGGGCTGGTATCCGGCGCCACGATGATCAAGCCCAGCTCGGCGGCCATGCGATGGGCGCCGGCCTTTTGCATGAAGTTCTCGTCGGTGCAAGTCAGCCCGGACAGCCAATACAGCACCGGCAGCTTGCCCCCCTGCTCCGCCTGCGGCGGCAGGTAGACGGCGAAGGTCATGTCGCAATCAAGCACAGCGGAATGATGCTTATAGCGTTTATGCCAGCCGCCGAAGCTTTTCTGGCAGGAAATATTTTCCAGGGACATAGGAGTGCTCCCAGCTACAAGTTGCAAGCTTCAAGCGACAAGAAGGCGCACACCCGACTTGCAGCTTTCAGCTTGTAGCTTGCCGCTGCTTCAAAAATGGATGACGGTACGAATGCTCTTGCCTTCATGCATCAGGTCAAACGCTTTGTTGATATCTTCCAGGCCCATGGTGTGGGTGATGAAGGTGTCCAGCGGGATCTCGCCGGTCTGGGCCATTTCCACGTAGCTTGGCAATTCGGTACGCCCGCGTACGCCGCCGAAGGCCGAGCCGCGCCAGACGCGACCGGTCACCAGTTGGAACGGACGGGTGGCGATTTCCTGGCCTGCACCGGCCACGCCAATGATCACCGACTCGCCCCAGCCTTTATGGCAGCACTCCAGGGCCGCACGCATCAGTTGGACATTGCCGATGCACTCGAAGGAAAAGTCCACGCCGCCATCGGTCAAATCGACAATCACGTCCTGGATCGGGCGGTCATAGTCTTTCGGGTTGATGCAGTCGGTAGCGCCCAGTTGCTTGGCGATTTCGAACTTGGCCGGGTTGATGTCGATGGCGATGATGCGACCGGCCTTGGCTTTCACCGCGCCAATCACCGCCGACAGACCGATACCGCCCAGACCGAAGATGGCCACGGTGTCACCCGGCTTGACCTTGGCGGTATTGATCACCGCGCCGATACCGGTGGTCACGCCACAGCCCAGCAGGCAGACCTTTTCCAGCGGCGCTTCTTTAGGAATCTTGGCGACGGAAATTTCCGGCAGCACGGTGTACTCGGAGAACGTCGAGGTCCCCATGTAGTGGAAAATCGGCTGGCCCTTGTAGGAGAAACGCGTAGTGCCGTCAGGCATCAAGCCTTTGCCCTGGGTGGAACGGATGGCCTGGCACAGGTTGGTCTTGCCGGACAGGCAGAATTTGCATTGACCGCATTCCGGGGTGTACAGCGGGATCACATGGTCGCCGACGGCCACCGAGGTTACGCCTTCGCCAATGGCCTCGACCACTGCACCGCCTTCATGACCAAGGATCGACGGGAAAATCCCTTCCGGGTCTGCGCCTGAAAGCGTGTAGGCATCGGTATGACACACACCGGACGCGACCACGCGCAACAGCACTTCGCCCGCCTTGGGCATGGCGACATCGACTTCCACAATCTCAAGGGGTTTCTTGGCTTCGAAGGCTACGGCGGCGCGGGACTTGATCATCCGGGGTTTCTCCATGGAGTAAAAGTTGATTGGACCAGTGTAAAACATGGCTGATTGATTAATAATCCAGACGAAAGCAAAACATTATTGCCGTACAGGGACAATAACCATGCTGGAGAATCGCTGGGAGGGCATCGATGAGTTTGTCGCTGTGGCCGAGTGCAGCCAATTCACGGCTGCGGCCGAGCGCCTGGGGGTGTCGTCGTCCCATATCAGCCGCCAGGTGGCGCGCCTGGAAGAACGGCTGCAAACCCGCCTGTTATATCGCAGTACACGCAAGGTGACGCTGACCGAAGCGGGCCAGACGTTCCTGCAACATTGCCAGCGCTTGCAGGACGGACGCGAAGAGGCCCTGCGCGCCGTGGGTGACCTGACCAGCGAACCCAAGGGCATGTTGCGCATGACCTGCGCCGTGGCCTATGGCGAACGTTTCATTGTGCCGCTGGTAACCGCGTTCATGGCGCTCTATCCACAGTTGCGCGTCGATATCGAGCTGAGCAACCGCCCGCTGGACCTGGTGCACGAGGGGCTCGACCTGGCAATTCGCCTCGGGCGCCTGCAAGACTCACGCATGGTTGCCAGCCGCCTGGCTGCGCGCCGCATGTATTTGTGTGCGTCACCTTCCTACTTGGCCCTGTATGGCCGGCCACACAGTTTGTCGGAATTGAGTCGGCACAACTGCCTGATCGGCAGTTCGGACATCTGGCAATTGGCCCAGGACGGCCGCGAATTTTCCCAGCGGGTGCAGGGCAACTGGCGCTGCAACAGTGGGCAGGCGGTGCTGGATGCCGCGCTGCAGGGCATGGGGCTGTGCCAGTTGCCGGACTATTACGTGCTGGAGCACTTGCACAGTGGCGCGCTGGTGTCGCTGCTGGAGGCGCATCAGCCGCCGAATACGGCGGTGTGGGCGTTGTATCCGCAGCAGCGGCATTTATCGCCGAAGGTCAGGAAGTTGGTGGATTTTTTGAAGGAGGGGTTGGCTGGAAGGCCGGAGTACAGCGGGTGATTATTTGTTGCCTGGCCAGGCCGCATCGGGGGCAAGCCCCCTCCCACATTTTGATCTGTGAACCCAATCAAATGTGGGAGTCGACGCGGTGCGACTGACTACCTGCGGTTAGCCCAGCGCAACCGCAGCCACTCCAGGTCTTCCGGCCGCGTCACCTTGATGTTGTCCGAACGCCCTTCGATCAGGCGTGGTGCCTGGCCGGACCACTCCATGGCCGAGGCTTCGTCGGTAATCACCGCATCGGCCACCAGGCTGTCCGCCAACGCCCGGTGCAAGGCGCCCAGGCGGAACATCTGGGGCGTGAAGGCTTGCCAGATCAGGCTGCGATCGACGGTCTCGACGACACGGCCCTGTTTGTCGACGCGCTTGAGGGTGTCACGGGCCGGCACGGCCAGCAGGCCACCCACGGGATCGTCAGCCAGTTCACCCAATAGCTTGTCGAGATCATCACGGCTCAGATTGGGCCGCGCTGCATCGTGCACCAACACCCAATCTTCATCACTGGCGCCCAGAGCATTGAGCTGAAGCAGCGCATTGAGCACGGAACCTGAGCGCTCCGATCCGCCATCCGCACGCTGAATACGCGTATCGGCGGCACACGCCAGGCTGGGCCAGTAGGGGTCATCAACCGCAAGACTGACCACCAGCCCTTGCAGCGCAGGGTGGTCAAGGAAACAGCCAAGGCTGTGTTCGAGAATGGTGCGCCCGCCCAGTTGCAGATACTGCTTGGGACGGTCGGCGGCCATACGGGCACCAACACCCGCGGCCGGAATCACGGCCCAGAAGGCCGGTAACTCGGTGTTCATTGGGCCAACTGGTAGAGGGTTTCGCCCTCCTTGACCATGCCCAGTTCATGACGCGCCCGCTCTTCAACGGTCTCCGTGCCTTTTTTCAGCTCAAGCACTTCGGCATCGAGCACGCGGTTGCGCTCCAGCAGACGTTCGTTTTCGGCGTGCTGGTCGGCAATTTGCTGGGTCAGCTCTTCCACCTGCGCAAAGCTGCCGTTACCGACCCATAGGCGGTACTGCAGGCCAGCCAGCAACAAGAGCAAGACGAGGAACAACCAATTGGGACTGCGCATCGAAATCCGGGTATCCAGTGAAAAAAGACAGTCATGCAAACCTTTTGCAGCAACTGATAGCACGAAGCCTGGATAAACCAGGCTTGTGCTTGTCAGTCAGCAGATTAGCGCCGAAATGCCCACTGTCGTGAGATTTCCGACGCAATCGGCCGACTTTTTACCATTTACTGCTCAGCCGCGAAACTCGCTGCGACCGTTGTACTTGGCTTTACCCGCCAATTGCTCTTCGATGCGCAGCAATTGGTTGTACTTGGACACGCGGTCGGAACGGCACAGGGAACCGGTCTTGATCTGGCCCGCCGAGGTGCCCACGGCCAGGTCGGCAATGGTCGAATCTTCGGTTTCGCCGGAGCGGTGCGAGATCACGGCGGTGTAGCCCGCAGCCTTGGCCATCTGGATGGCTTCCAGGGTTTCGGTCAGGGTGCCGATCTGGTTGAACTTGATCAGGATCGAGTTGGCGATCTTCTTGTCGATGCCTTCTTTCAGGATCTTGGTGTTGGTCACGAACAGGTCGTCGCCCACCAACTGGATTTTTTCGCCGATCTTGTCGGTGAGAATTTTCCAGCCGTCCCAGTCGGACTCATCCAGGCCGTCTTCGATCGAGATGATCGGGTAGCGCTGGGTCAGGCCCTTCAGGTATTCGGCAAAGCCTTCGGAATTGAACACCTGGCCTTCGCCGGACAGGTTGTACTTGCCATCTTCATAGAATTCGCTGGCAGCGCAGTCCAGGGCCAGGGTCACGTCGGTGCCCAGTGTGTAGCCGGCGTTGGCCACAGCTTCGGAGATCACTTTGAGTGCATCTTCGTTGGACGCCAGGTTTGGTGCGAAACCACCTTCGTCACCCACTGCAGTGCTCAGGCCTCGGGCCTTCAGCACAGCCTTGAGGTGATGGAAAATCTCGGTGCCCATGCGCAGGCCTTCGGAGAAGGTCTTGGCGCCAACCGGCTGCACCATGAATTCCTGGATGTCGACGTTGTTATCGGCGTGCTCGCCACCGTTGATGATGTTCATCATCGGCACCGGCATCGAGTACACGCCCGGCGTACCGTTCAGGTTGGCGATGTGCGCGTACAGCGGCAGGTCCTGGTCCTGGGCGGCGGCCTTGGCGGCGGCCAGGGACACGGCGAGGATCGCGTTGGCGCCCAGGCTGCCTTTGTTTTCGGTGCCGTCGAGCTTGATCATCGCGTGGTCCAGGGCTTTCTGGTCCAGCGGGTCCTTGCCCAGCAACAGGTCACGGATCGGGCCATTGATGTTGGCTACCGCCTTGAGTACACCCTTGCCCAGGTAACGGCTCTTGTCGCCATCACGCAGTTCCAGCGCTTCACGGGAACCTGTGGAAGCACCGGACGGCGCGCAGGCGCTGCCGATGATGCCGTTATCGAGAAGCACGTCGGCTTCGACGGTGGGGTTGCCACGGGAGTCGAGAACTTCACGACCTTTGATGTCGACGATTTTTGCCATTGTTGTAAACACTCCAAAGTTGACGAAAACGACGCAGCTGAAGGAAATCTTTTGACCGACCGCAAGGGTGGAACAACAGGGCAGGCTTGCAGACGACAAGGCTCAGGCCTGGGGCCTGAGCATAAAGCGTGGGAAATTCTACCGGAGAAACGACGCTTACGCGGTCTCTACCGTCGGAAAACTCTTGACCAGTTCGTCCAACTGCTTGAGCTGGGCCAGGAACGGCTCCAGCTTGTCCAGGCGCAGGGCACAGGGGCCGTCGCACTTGGCGTTGTCCGGGTCCGGGTGGGCTTCCAGGAACAGGCCGGCCAGGGACTGGCTGATGCCCGCCTTGGCCAGGTCCAGCACCTGGGCACGGCGACCGCCGGCGGAATCGGCGCGACCACCGGGCATTTGCAACGCGTGGGTCACGTCGAAGAACACCGGGTATTCGAACTGTTTCATGATGCCGAAACCGAGCATGTCCACCACGAGGTTGTTATAGCCGAAGCTCGAACCACGCTCGCACAGGATCAATTGGTCGTTACCCGCTTCCACGCACTTGCTCAGGATATGTTTCATTTCCTGGGGCGCGAGGAACTGGGCTTTCTTGATATTGATCACCGCGCCAGTCTTGGCCATGGCGACCACGAGGTCGGTCTGGCGCGACAGGAAGGCCGGCAGCT
This sequence comes from Pseudomonas sp. R4-35-07, assembly GCF_003852235.1. Classification (NCBI taxonomy): domain Bacteria; kingdom Pseudomonadati; phylum Pseudomonadota; class Gammaproteobacteria; order Pseudomonadales; family Pseudomonadaceae; genus Pseudomonas; species Pseudomonas sp. R4-35-07. Next base: position 1,419,097 of record NZ_CP027732.1, on the reverse strand, counting down.
GGATGATGTCGCACACCTCGGCGACCACGGCAGCCTGCTCGGGCTCGTGGACGTCAGTGATGATCGGCACGCCGAAGGCTTGCTTGATGTCCTGGAAGATCCGCATGCCTTCTTCAAGGCCCGGGCCGCGATAGGAGGTCACGGACGAACGGTTGGCCTTGTCGAAGCTGGCCTTGAATACATAGGGGATCCCCAACTTCTGGGTAACCCGCACGTACTCTTCACAGACCTGCATCGCCATGTCGCGGCTTTCCAGTACGTTCATGCCGCCGAACAGCACCATGGGCTTGTCGTTGGCAATCTCGATGTCGCCTACGCGAATGATCTTCTGGGCCATCAGGGTTATGCCTTCTTCTGATGTTGCGTCAGTGCCGCTTTGACGAAACCGCTGAACAGCGGGTGACCGTCGCGCGGCGTCGAGGTGAACTCAGGGTGGAACTGGCAGGCCACGAACCACGGATGATCCGGTGCCTCGACCACTTCAACCAGCTTGCCGTCACCGGAGCGGCCGGAAATCTTCAGGCCCGCTTCTTTGATCTGCGGCAGCAGGTTGTTGTTCACTTCGTAGCGGTGACGGTGACGCTCGACGATCACGTCCTTGCCGTAGCAGTCGTGTACCAGCGAACCGGCTTCCAGCAGGCAGTCCTGTGCGCCCAGGCGCATGGTGCCGCCCAGGTCGGAGGCTTCGGTACGGGTTTCGACGGCACCGGTGGCGTCTTCCCACTCGGTGATCAGGCCCACGACCGGGTGGCCGCTGGTGTGATCGAACTCGGTGGAGTTGGCGTCTTTCCAGCCCAGCACGTTACGGGCGAACTCGATGACGGCCACCTGCATGCCCAGGCAGATACCCAGGTAGGGCACCTTGTTCTCGCGAGCGTATTGCACGGCGGTGATCTTGCCTTCCACGCCACGCAGGCCGAAACCGCCCGGTACGAGGATCGCGTCGACACCTTCGAGCAGCGCGGTGCCCTGGTTCTCGATGTCTTCGGAATCGATGTAGCGCAGGTTGACCTTGGTACGGTTGCTGATGCCGGCGTGACTCATCGCTTCGATCAGGGATTTGTACGCGTCGAGCAGTTCCATGTACTTGCCGACCATGGCGATGGTGACTTCATGCTCAGGGTTGAGCTTGGCGTCGACCACGGCTTCCCACTCGGACAGGTCCGCGCCGTTGCACTGCAGGCCGAAACGCTCGACCACAAAATCATCCAGGCCCTGGGAATGCAGGATGCCCGGGATCTTGTAGATGGTGTCGGCGTCTTCCAGGGCGATCACCGCACGTTCTTCAACGTTGGTGAACTGCGCGATCTTGCGACGCGAGGAAATATCGATCGGGTGATCGGAGCGGCAGACCAGCACGTCCGGCTGCAGGCCAATGGAACGCAGTTCCTTGACCGAGTGCTGGGTTGGCTTGGTTTTGGTTTCGCCGGCAGTGGCGATGTACGGCACCAGGGTGAGGTGCATCAGCATCGCGCGCTTGGCGCCGACTTCGAAACGCAACTGGCGAATGGCTTCGAGGAACGGTTGGGATTCAATGTCACCCACGGTGCCACCGATCTCGACCATCGCCACGTCGGCATCGCCTGCACCCTTGATGATGCGGCGCTTGATTTCGTCGGTGATGTGCGGGATCACCTGGATGGTTGCACCCAGGTAATCACCACGGCGCTCCTTGCGCAGCACGTGCTCGTAGACACGGCCGGTGGTGAAGTTGTTGTTCTGGGTCATGGTCGTGCGGATGAACCGCTCGTAGTGGCCCAGGTCCAGGTCGGTCTCGGCGCCGTCATGGGTGACGAACACTTCACCGTGCTGGAACGGGCTCATGGTGCCCGGGTCGACGTTGATGTACGGGTCCAGCTTGAGCATGGTGACTTTAAGCCCCCGCGCCTCCAGGATGGCCGCCAATGAAGCGGAGGCAATGCCTTTCCCCAATGAAGAAACAACACCGCCCGTGACGAATATGTAGCGCGTCATGAAAAACCCTAGAAGTCTGCGTTAAAGCGGTACGAGCCGCCGGGGAAAGCGAAGAGAGGCCGAAGCCCCCGATCACCTGCATTAATCACAGTGCACCTTTCAAAAAAACCGCCGCGTTGTGACAGACCAGCAATGGAACACCGGTACGTTGATCGCTACACATTTTTTGGAATCGCCCAGCAAAGACTGCTTGGTAATCGGCAACTGCTGCGATTCAGGCGAATCCACAGAAGTTGTATCAAGAAGGGAGCGTAGTCTACCGGAAAGGCTCTATCAGCTCAAACCTTGATCGCAGGTCTGTGGCAACCAATGCAATTGCCAGTCGTTCGGCGTGCTGGCCCATAGCCCCGCAAGCGTTGGGACAGCCAGCAACCGCTCGCCCCGATACAGCAGCGGCAATCTGCCACGGACGAACCCGGGCATGCCGCACTCATTGAGCAGGCGCTTGAGGTCGCGCCGGCCACGACCTGGCACTTCGATGATTTCACCGCCCTGGCGGTAGCGGATTTCCAGCGGACCTTCAGGCGCCCCGCCAATCAGTTTCAACTGACCATTGCCGGGTAACTCCAATGGTTTTTGCGGATTGGGCCAGCTCACCGATGCGTCGGAAAATTCCGACCATGTAGAGGGCAGCCACCAGATGCGCTCGCCGCTGCGGTGCAACTCGCCGTCAGCCAGACGCCATAGGGGCTGTGCATCATCCTTGGCATCGCGCATGGAATACCAGCCAGCCCAGTGGTCGCTGTCGGGCAGGCGGGTGAGTGGAGCCAGCCAATGGCGCAGCGCGTTGCGCTGGCGTGCATCGGAAAGCTCGCGCAAGGGCGTAATAGCCAGGGAGCGCAAAGGCAACCAGGAAAACAACGAAGGTTGATCGGCGCGCTGCAGGTCCATGGCGGCCAGCTCATCGAGCAAGCCTTGGGCTTGCTCCAGATGTTCAGCCGTGCGGGCCAGGCTTGACACCACTTGAGGCCAGCGCTGCGCCAGCACCGGGAAGACGCGGTGCCGCAGATAATTACGGGAGAAACGCGGATCAGCGTTCGAAGGGTCTTCGATCCACTGTAAATGATGGGCCTGGGCGTAGGCTTCCAGCTCGACACGGGTGACATTCAGCAGCGGGCGCACCAGATGACCTTGCGCCAAAGCGCGATGCGCGGGCATTGCCGCAAGCCCACGCACCCCGGCGCCGCGCAACAGGCGGAACAACAGGGTTTCAGCCTGATCGTCGCGATGCTGGCCGGTGAGCAGCACCTCCCCTACCCCGGTCACCTCGGCAAAGGCCAGATAACGCGCATCACGGGCCGCGCGCTCAAGGCTGGCGCCGGGCGGTACCTGCACGCGCATCACCCGCAAGGGCACGTTCAAGCCGTCACATACTCGCTGACAATGGCCGGGCCAGGCGTCAGCGGCAGTTTGCAAACCATGGTGAACATGCACAGCACGCAGAGGAGGAATGTTTGCCAGAGAGGCCAAGAGATGCAACAGGACGGTGGAATCGAGGCCACCCGAAAAAGCGACATGCCAGGCCGGGGCGTTGCACCAGGGGGCCAGGGTTTTCAGGAGTTTGGCGGATAAAAGTGGCTTCATCAGATAGTACCGCCGCAACCCTGGAATACGTTGGCCGAACACATACAAAGCAAATGTGGGAGGGGGCTTGCCCCCGATGGCAGTGGACCAGCCACCAGATGCGGTGACTGACACTCAGCAATCGGGGGCAAGCCCCCTCCCACATGGAGTTACGGCGTCGGCTTAGAGACCGTAGCTCATCAGGCGCTCGTAACGACGGGCCAGCAGCGCTTCGTTATCCAGCTTCTTGAGCATCGCCAGTTGCGAGCCCAGTTCGGCACGGATAGTCGCCGCAGCCGCAGCCGGATCACGATGCGCGCCGCCCAGTGGCTCGGCGATGACTTTATCAACGATCCCCAGGCCCTTGAGGCGATCAGCGGTGATGCCCATGGCCTCAGCAGCGTCCGGCGCCTTTTCGGCGGTTTTCCACAGAATGGAGGCGCAACCTTCCGGCGAAATCACCGCGTAGGTCGAATACTGCAACATGTTCAGTTGGTCGCAGACGCCAATGGCCAATGCGCCGCCGGAACCGCCTTCACCGATCACAGTCGCGATGATAGGGGTTTTCAGGCGCGCCATGACGCGCAGGTTCCAGGCAATCGCTTCGCTCTGGTTGCGCTCTTCGGCATCGATACCTGGGTAGGCACCCGGGGTGTCGATGAAGGTCAGGATTGGCATCTTGAAGCGTTCGGCCATTTCCATCAGGCGGCAAGCCTTGCGGTAGCCTTCCGGACGCGGCATGCCGAAGTTGCGACGCACTTTTTCGCGCACTTCACGGCCTTTCTGATGGCCGATCACCATCACCGGTTGGTCGTCCAGCCGAGCGATACCGCCCACGATGGCCGCGTCGTCGGAGAAGTGGCGGTCGCCATGCAGCTCGTCGAACTCGGTGAAGATGTGCTGAATGTAGTCCAGGGTGTACGGACGGCGCGGGTGGCGAGCCAGGCGCGCGATCTGCCAGCTGGTCAGCTTGCCGAAAATGTCTTCGGTGAGCGTGCTGCTCTTGTCTTGCAGGCGGGCGATCTCATCGCCGATATTCAGCGAATTGTCATTGCCGACCAGGCGCAGCTCTTCGATCTTGGCTTGCAGGTCAGCGATCGGCTGTTCGAAATCAAGAAAATTCGGGTTCATAAGCGTCCGTCTTGGGTCGACGGCCAAGGGGTGCCTGGCCAGCCGGTTGTCTATTCGCGCCCTACCTTAAGGGAGAGGCGCGTTTAGGTCGAGATTAAATGTTTGGCCGAGATCAGGCGAATACTCTTCAGGGAAAAGCAAGCGCCTGGCCATCAGCGGTATTGGAGAAAGACGTTGTCACGGCCGAACTGGTCACGCAATGCCTGAATCAAGCCGTCAGCGGGATCAATTCGCCAGGTCTCGCCAAACTGCAGCATGGCCTTGGCGTCGTTGCCGGTGTACTCCATGGTTACCGGGCATGCACCACGGTGACGCTTGAGCAGGTCACCCAACCAGCGTAGCTGATCGCCCTTGAGTGCTTCGGTCTTGACCTTCAGGCGCAGGCTTTCGGCCAGGTTGGTACGCGCATCTTCCATGCTCATCACGCGCTTGATGCGCAGGCGCAGGCCGCCGGAGAAGTCGTCGTTGCTGACCTCCCCTTCCACCACCACCATGGCATCGGTCTGCAGCAGCGACTGGGCGGAGTGGAACGCGTCGGCAAACAGTGACGCTTCGATCCGGCCCGAGCGGTCGTCGAGGGTGATAAAACCCATCTTGTCGCCCTTCTTATTTTTCATCACCCGCAAGGCGATGATCATGCCGGCAACCGTCTGGGTATCCCGGGCCGGCTTCAGGTCGATGATGCGCTGACGGGCGAAACGGCGAATCTCACCCTCGTACTCGTCAATCGGGTGACCCGTGAGGTACAGGCCCAAGGTGTCTTTCTCACCCTTGAGACGTTCCTTGAGAGTCAACTCCTTGGCCTTGCGGTGGTTGGCATACACATCCGCATCTTCTTCGACGAACAGTCCGCCAAACAGGTCGGCGTGGCCGCTGTCATGGGTACGGGCAGTCTGTTCGGCGGCCTTGATCGCTTCTTCCATGGCGGTGAGCAACACCGCGCGGTTGCGGTCGATATTGGCCTGGTAAGCCTTCGGCTCATCATGGAAATACGGGCCGAGACGGTCCAGCGCACCGCTGCGGATCAGGCCATCGAGGGTGCGCTTGTTGATACGCTTGAGGTCAACCCGTGCGCAGAAGTCGAACAGATCCTTGAAAGGCCCGTCCTGACGCGCTTCGGTGATGGCTTCCACCGGCCCCTCACCTACGCCTTTGATCGCACCGAGGCCATAAATGATGCGGCCTTCGTCGTTCACCGTGAACTTGAACTCCGAGGCGTTCACGTCCGGCGCGTCGAGGCGCAGCTTCATGGTGCGCACTTCCTCGATCAAGGTCACGACCTTGTCGGTGTTGTGCATATCCGCCGAGAGTACCGCGGCCATGAACGGCGCCGGATAGTGGGCTTTCAACCAGGCGGTCTGGTACGAAACCAGGCCGTACGCAGCGGAGTGGGATTTGTTGAAGCCGTAACCGGCGAATTTCTCTACCAGGTCGAAGATGTTACCGGCCAGATCCGCGTCAATATTGTTGGTGGCGCAGCCCTCGATGAAACCGCCGCGTTGCTTGGCCATTTCTTCGGGTTTCTTTTTACCCATGGCGCGACGCAGCATGTCCGCACCGCCGAGGGTGTAACCCGCCATCACCTGGGCGATCTGCATCACCTGTTCCTGATACAGGATGATGCCGTAGGTGGGCGCCAGTACCGGCTTGAGGCCTTCGTACTGGTAATCGGAGTGCGGGTACGCCAGTTCGGCGCGGCCGTGCTTACGGTTGATAAAGTCATCCACCATGCCCGATTGCAGCGGCCCAGGACGGAACAGGGCCACCAGTGCGATCAAGTCTTCCAGGCAGTCGGGCTTGAGCTTTTTGATCAGCTCCTTCATGCCGCGCGACTCAAGCTGGAACACCGCAGTGGTTTCGGCTTTTTGCAGCAGGCTGTAGGTCGGCTTGTCGTCCAGCGGGATAAAGGCGATATCCAGCGGTTCCTCGCCGACCTTGGCGCGGTCGCGGTTGATGGTCTTGAGCGCCCAGTCGATGATCGTCAGGGTGCGCAGGCCGAGGAAGTCGAACTTCACCAGGCCGGCCGCCTCCACGTCATCCTTGTCGAACTGGGTCACCAGGCCGCCGCCCTCTTCATCGCAGTAGATCGGCGAGAAGTCGGTCAGCTTGGTAGGCGCAATCACCACGCCACCGGCGTGTTTACCGACGTTACGCACCACGCCTTCGAGCTTGCGTGCCATGTCCCAGATTTCGGCGGCTTCTTCATCGACCTTGATAAAGTCGCGCAGAATCTCTTCCTGCTCGTAGGCTTTTTCCAGGGTCATGCCCACTTCGAACGGGATCATCTTCGACAGGCGGTCGGCCAGGCCGTAGGATTTGCCCTGCACCCGGGCCACGTCGCGGATAACTGCCTTGGCCGCCATGGAACCGAAGGTGATGATCTGGCTGACCGCATTGCGACCGTATTTTTCGGCCACGTATTCGATCACGCGGTCGCGACCGTCCATGCAGAAGTCGACGTCGAAGTCGGGCATGGAAACCCGTTCCGGGTTGAGGAAACGTTCGAACAGCAGGTCATATTCCAACGGGTCGAGGTCGGTGATCTTCTGCACGTAGGCCACCAGCGAGCCAGCACCTGACCCCCGGCCCGGACCGACCGGTACGCCGTTGCTCTTGGCCCACTGGATAAAGTCCATCACGATCAGGAAGTAACCGGGGAACCCCATCTGGATGATGATATCCAGCTCGAAATTCAGCCGGTCGACGTAGACCTGGCGCTTGGCTTCGTAGTCTTCGGTGGTGTCCTTAGGCAGCAGCACGCTGAGCCGCTCTTCCAGGCCGTCGAACGACACCTTGCGGAAGTACTCGTCGATGGTCATGCCATCGGGTATCGGGAAGTTGGGCAGGAAGTGCTTGCCCAGCTTCACTTCGATATTGCAGCGCTTGGCGATCTCGACGGAGTTTTCCAAGGCCTCGGGCAAGTCGCTGAACAGCTCGGCCATTTCCTCGGCGCTTTTGAGGTACTGCTCTTCGCTGTAGTTCTTGGAGCGACGCGGGTCATCCAGGGCCCGGCCCTCGCCGATGCACACGCGGGTCTCGTGGGCCTCGAAATCTTCCTTCTTGATAAAACGCACATCGTTGGTTGCCACCAGCGGCGCGCCCAGCTTGTCGGCCAGGGCCACGGCGGCGTGCAGGTGCTCTTCATCGTTGGGGCGATTGGTGCGCTGCACTTCCAGGTAGAAGCGGTCAGGGAACACCTGCATCCACTCGCGGGCGAGCACTTCGGCTTCCTGCGGGTTGCCGCCGAGCAGCGCGATACCGATCTCGCCCTCTTTGGCGGCCGAGAGCATGATCAAGCCTTCGCTGGCTTGTGCGACCCACTCGCGCTCGATGATGATCGAGCCGTTGCGCTGACCATCGATGAAGCCACGGGAAATCAGTTCGGTCAGGTTGCGATAACCCACGCCGTTCATCGCCAGCAGGCTGATGCGGCTCAGGGGGTTATCCGGATCCTTGTTGGACAGCCACAGGTCGGCGCCGCAGATCGGCTTGATACCTGCGCCCATGGCGTTTTTGTAGAACTTGACCAGGGAACACATGTTGTTCTGGTCGGTAACCGCTACCGCTGGCATGTTCATGCCCACCAGGGTCTTGACCAGCGGTTTGATCCGTACGAGGCCGTCGACCAGGGAGTATTCAGTGTGCAGGCGTAGATGAACGAATGAAGCCGGCATAGTGATCCTGTGCAGTAACGTGGAAACAACAAGGCCCGGGATTGTACCGGGCCTTGAGCAAAACATCAGCCTCGCGACTACATCTCGCTGAGGCTCTCGCGCAGCTCGTAAGCCTGGCGCACCGGGGCGAACGAGCGGCGATGGATCGGCGTAGGGCCGAGTCGCGCCAAGGCTTCCAGATGAACGGGCGTCGGGTAGCCTTTGTGACCGCCCATGCCGTAGCCGGGGTAAATCAAGTCGAACGCCGCCATTTCGCGGTCGCGGCTGACCTTGGCCAAAATCGACGCCGCCGCAATCGCCGGCACCTTGCTGTCGCCCTGGACCACGGCCTCAGCGCGCATCGCCAGCTGGGGGCAACGATTGCCGTCGATCATCGCCAGCCTGGGCGTGATATGCAGCCCTTCAACCGCACGTTGCATGGCAAGCATGGTGGCGTGCAGGATGTTCAGCGTATCGATTTCTTCCACTTCCGCCCGGGCGATATGCCAACTCAGGGCTTTCTCACAGATCTCGTCATAGAGTTTTTCACGGCGGGCTTCGGTGAGCTTTTTCGAGTCATTGAGGCCTAGGATCGGACGGTTCGGGTCGAGAATCACCGCCGCCGTCACCACCGCACCGCACAGCGGGCCGCGCCCGACTTCGTCGACACCGGCGACCAGTTCGTGGGCCTGTGCAACCAGGCTGAAATCCAGGCCCATCTGCGTACTCATAAGGCTTCCTGTCTATGGCCGATCAAGTTCAACACGGCATCAGCCGCCTGGTTCGAGGCATCACGCCGCAGAGTGCGGTGAATAGCATCGAAACCACGGGTTTGCTCTTCGCCACCGTCAATCAAGGGTAGCAGCGTCTGTGCAAGTGCCTGGGGCGTAGCATCGTCCTGCAACAACTCCGGCACCAACAACCGTTGGGCCAGCAGATTGGGCAAAGAAATATACGGGCTCTTGACCATCCGCTTGAGAATCCAGAAGGTCAGCGGCGCCAAGCGATAGGCCACGACCATGGGACGCTTGTACAGCAAGGCTTCCAGGGTGGCGGTGCCTGAGGCGATCAGTACGGCATTGCAGGCGGCCAGGGCCAGGTGCGACTGACCGTCGAGCAGGGTCAACGGCAGGTTGCGCCCCTCAAGCAGTGTTTCGATTTGTGCGCGACGCTGCGGGCTCGCGCACGGCAGCACAAAACGAATCCCCGGCTTGATCGCTTGCAGACGTTCAGCGGCATCAAAAAACAGGCCGCCCAGGCGCCCGACTTCACCGCCCCGGCTACCCGGCATCAGCGCGACCAGCGGGCCGTCGGGCAACCCCAGTTCGGCACGCGCTGCGGCACGGTCGGCCTGCAAAGGAATGGCATCGGCCAGGGTATGCCCGACAAACCGCACCGGCACGCCCTTCTCTTCGTAGAACCGCGCTTCGAACGGCAGCAGGGTCAGCATCAAGTCGCAGCCTTCACGAATCTTGAGCACGCGCTTTTGCCGCCACGCCCACACGGACGGGCTGACATAGTGCACCGTCTTGATCCCGGCCTGGCGCAACTTGAGTTCAATGTTGAGGGTGAAGTCCGGGGCATCGATACCGATAAAGACGTCGGGCTTTTCTTCGATCAACGTCTTGATCAGTAGCTTGCGACGCGCGAGCAACTCACGCAGGCGCCCCAGTACTTCTACCAAACCCATGACCGACAAGCGCTCCATCGGAAAGTAGGAGGTGAGGCCTTCGGCCTGCATCAATGGGCCGCCGACGCCGATGAATTCAATGGCAGGGTGCTGGACCTTGAGGGCCCGCATCAGGCCGGCGCCGAGAATATCGCCGGAAGCTTCTCCGGCGACCAGTGCGATACGCAACTTGGCCATGGTCAGCGGGTGATGCCGCGAGTCGACGCCTGGATCGAGTCACGAAACACCGCGACTTCCGGGAACGACGCTGCCGGCTCGGCCAGTTCGGTCAGGGCCTGCTCAACCGTCAGCCCTTGACGGTAAACCGTCTTGTAGGCGCGGCGCAGGGCTTGGATCGCGTCGTCGCTGAAGCCGCGACGGCGCATCCCTTCAAAATTCATGCTGCGGGCTTCAGCGGGGTTGCCGAACACCGTGACGAATGCAGGGACATCCTTGCCAATGGCGGTGCCCATGCCGGAAAAGCTGTGGGCGCCGATATGGCAATATTGGTGCACCAAGGTAAAACCGGACAGGATCGCCCAGTCGTCCACATGCACATGCCCGGCCAAGGCGGTGTTGTTGACCAGGATGCAGTGGTTACCGATCACGCTATCGTGGCCGATATGGGCATAGGCCATCACCAGGTTGTGATCCCCCAGCGTGGTCTCGGCCCGATCCTGCACCGTGCCACGGTGGATGGTCACGCCTTCACGGATGATGTTGTGGTCACCGATTACCAGGCGCGTTTCTTCACCCTTGTACTTCATGTCCGGCGTGTCTTCGCCTACCGAGGAAAACTGGTAGATGCGATTGTGTTTGCCAATGCGGGTCGGACCCTTAAGGATCACGTGCGGCCCGATGACAGTCCCCTCGCCGATTTCCACACCTGCGCCGACAATCGACCAAGGGCCGACCTCAACGTCGGCGGCCAGTACGGCCGACGGATCGATGATTGCGCGAGGGTCAATCAAACTCATAGTTTGCGTTCCGCGCAGATGATCTCGGCAGAGCACACCGGCTTGCCATCCACCGAAGCCTGGCATTCGAACTTCCAGATCTGGCGCTTGCAGCTGATGAACTTGGCTTCCAGGATCAACTGGTCACCCGGGGTGACCGGATTGCGAAAACGCAACTTGTCGGAGCCCACGAAATAGTAAAGCGTGCCGTCGGCAGGCTTGAGGTCGAGCATTTTGAAACCAAGGATACCGGCAGCCTGGGCCATTGCTTCGATGATCAACACGCCCGGCATGATGGGATGCGCAGGAAAGTGGCCATTGAAAAACGGTTCGTTGATGCTGACATTCTTGTAGGCACGAATGCGCTTTTCCTCAACATTGAGGTCCACTACACGATCCACCAGCAGGAACGGGTAACGGTGAGGCAGGTATTCGCGAATCTCGTTGATGTCCATCATTTCGGGGGGAAGCCTGTAATAAAGATTGGGGGCGGGCGGACTAAAAGCACGCCCCGCTAGCAAATCAAGGAGGCAGTCTAGCGGCTGTGCACACTTGATATGGAAATGGTATCAGCCTTCTGATGAAGCATTACCGCCAGGGGTCACGTCTGCAACACGCTTTTCCAGCTGTTTGAGACGTCGCGCCATGTCGTCGAGCTGCCTCAGACGTGCTGCGCTCTTGCGCCATTCAGCCGCTGGCTGCATGGCGGTACCGGATGAATAAGCCCCTGGCTCGGTAATCGAGTGAGTGACCATGGTCATGCCGGTGATGAAGACGTTGTCGCAAATATCGATATGCCCCACCAGCCCCACGCCACCGGCGAGCATGCAATGCTTGCCGATTTTGGTGCTGCCGGAAATCCCCACGCAGGCAGCCATGGCGGTGTGATCGCCAATCTGCACGTTGTGGGCGATCTGAATCTGGTTGTCGAGCTTCACGCCGTTGCCAATCACGGTATCGGCCAGGGCCCCGCGATCGACAGCAGTGTTGACACCGATCTCTACGTCGTCGCCGATCAACACGCCGCCCACCTGGGCGATCTTGTGCCAGACACCCTTGGCATTGGCAAAGCCGAAGCCCTCACCGCCAATTACCGCGCCCGACTGAATGACCACCCGCTGCCCAATACGCACATCGTGGTAAAGGGTAACGCGAGGAGCCAGCCAGCCATCGGCACCGATTACGCAACGCGCGCCGATAAAACAATGCGCGCCGACGGTGACGCCAGCACCAATACGGGCGCCACTCTCGACCACGGCAAAGGCGCCAATGCTGGCCGCAGGGTCGACCTGGGCATCCTCGGCGATCACTGCTGTCGGGTGAATACCGCCAGCCGCCTTAGGCTTGGGATCGAACAGGTGCGATGCTTTCGCGTAGCACAGGTAGGGGTCGTCCACTACCAGCGCATCCCCGATAAACCCTTCGGCGTCCGCGGCCTTCAGCAACACGGCTGCGGCTTGGCAATCGACCAGGTATTTACGGTATTGAGGATTTGCGAGGAAGCTCAACTGAGCTGGGCCAGCCTCCTGCAAGGTGGCTAGCCCAGTAATGTCTCTCTCCGGGGAACCACGCAAGGTGGCCCCCAGGAACTCGGCCAACTCGCCGAGCTTGATGGTCGCGGTCATGGTTTACTTCAGCTGATTCATGCGCTCGATCACCTGGCGGGTGATGTCGTATTGAGGCTTGACGTCAATCACGGCGCCACGCTCGAACACCAGGTCAAAGGCACCCTTCTTGATGACTTCTTCCACAGCGCTGTCGAGTTTCGGCTTGAGCTGCTTGAGCATCTCGCGGTCAGCAACTGCTTTGGCTTCGTTCAGTTCCTTGGATTGGAACTGGTAGTCACGGGCCTTTTGCTTGAATTCAAGCTCCAGACGCTCGCGCTCGCCTTGCTGCATCTTGTCACCACCGGCAACGAGACGGTCCTGGATGCCTTTGGCACTGCTTTCCAGAGTTTTGAGCTTGGTCAGTTGCGGACCGAATTTCTTTTCTGCATCCACGGCGTACTTCTTGGCCGCGTCAGATTCCAGCAGGGCCATCTGATAGTTCAGCACGGCGATTTTCATTTCGGCGAAGGCCGGGGTGGTTACCAGCACAGTGGCCAGCAGGACCAATTGAGTCAACTTACGCACGATGTACTCCTACAGAATCCGTTGTCGTTATCTTAGGTCAGACGCTTAGAACGTCTGGCCAAGGGAGAATTGGAAAATCTGGGTTTCAGCGTTATCCGGTTTCTTGATCGGCATGGCCAGAGCAAAGCTCAACGGGCCCAACGCAGTCACCCAGGTCACACCCACACCGACGGAGCTGGCCATATTGCTCAGGCTCACATCGTTGCACTGGGTGTTGGACTTCAAGCCACTTGGGTTCTTGATCTGCTCGCACTTGGAGTCGAACACGTTACCCACGTCCCAGAAGACCGAGGTGCGCAGGGAACGCTGGTCCTTGACGAACGGCAGCGGGAACAGAATCTCCGCACCACCCTGGATCAGCACGTTACCACCGAACGGAAGCGGGTCGTTGTCCGAGTCAGGTTCCGTGCCCTGGTTACCAGTAAACGCTTGACCACGACTCGGCGTACCACGAGGACCCAAGGTGCTGTCCTTGAAGCCACGTACCGAGTTGAAACCGCCCGCATAGTAGTTCTCATAGAACGGCAAGCCATTGGTCGAACCATAACCGTCGCCATAGCCCAGCTCGGTGTGCAGGCGCATGGTGTAGTTATCGCTCAACGGCTGGAACAACTGGCCACGGTAGTCGAGCTTGAAGAACGACAGGTCGCTGCCCGGCGTGGTGACTTCCGCAGTCAGGCTCTGGGAATGGCCACGGGTCGCCAGTACGCCTTTGTTCAGGGTCGACTCGGACCAGCCGGCAGACGCCTTGAAGTTCAGGAACTTGTCGCCTTCACGACGGGTGAAGTCGAAAATTTCATCCACGGTGTACACACCGGTCTTGATCTCATCCTGCTGCGCGGTCAGGCCGAAGGTCAGGCGCGAGGTCTCACTGATCGGATAACCCACGTTGACGCCGGCACCGAGGCTGTCGATCGCATAGCTTGCAACGTCGACGTCGAGGTCTTTGTAGTCGGTGGTGCGGTAGAAGGCGTTGTAGCCCAGGCTCACACCGTCTGCAGTCCAGTAGGGGTCGGTGTAGCCGAAGTTGTATCGGCTCTGGTATTCGCTTCGGGTCAGGCCGATGGACACACGGTTACCGGTACCGAGGAAGTTGTTCTGGGTGATGGAACCGCCCAGGATCAAACCCGCGCTCTGTGCGAAACCGACGCTGGCGGTGATCGAACCCGAGGCTTGCTCTTCAACGGCGTAGTTCACGTCGACCTGGTCATCCACACCCGGTACGGCCGGGGTTTCGACGTTGACTTCCTTGAAGAAGCCCAGGCGCTCAAGACGGGTCTTGGATTGGTCGATCAGGTAAGTCGACGCCCAACCGCCTTCCATCTGGCGCATTTCACGGCGCAGCACTTCGTCCGAGGACTTGGTGTTGCCACGGAAGTTGATGCGGTTGACGTAGGCACGCTTGCCCGGATCGACGACGAAGGTGATGTCCACGGTGTGGTCTTCATCGTTCGGGGTCGGCACGCCGTTGACGTTGGCGAAGGTATAGCCTTCGTTACCCAGGCGACGGGTAATCAGCTCCGAGGTGGTGGTCATCAGCTTGCGCGAGAACACCTGGTCTTTCTGGACCAGCAACAGGGACTTGACCTGGTCTTCAGGCACCTTCAAGTCACCGCTGAGCTTGACGTCACGAACCTTGTACTTCTCGCCTTCGTTGACGTTGACGGTAATGTAGACGTGCTTCTTGTCCGGGGTGATGGACACCTGGGTCGAAGCGATGTCCATGTTGATGTAGCCACGGTCCAGGTAGTAGGAGCGCAGGCGTTCCAGGTCACCGGACAGTTTTTCACGGGCGTACTTGTCATCGTTCTTGAAGAACGACAACCAGTTGGTGGTCTTGAGTTCGAACAGGTCGATCAGGTCTTCATCCGCGAACTTGGTGTTGCCCACCACGTTGATGTGCTGGATGGCCGCCACGGTGCCTTCGTTGATATTGACCTTCAGGCCTACCCGGTTACGCGGCTGCGGGATGACTTCCGTCTCCACGCTTGCCGAGTAGCGGCCCTGGGCAACGTACTGGCGTTGCAGCTCGTTACGCACACCTTCAAGGGTGGCGCGCTGGAAGATCTCGCCCTCGGCCAGGCCCGACTGCTTCAACCCCTTCATCAGGTCTTCAGTGGAGATAGCCTTGTTACCTTCGATCGTGATGCTCGCGACGGAAGGCCGCTCGACGACGGTGATAACCAGGACGTTGCCTTCGCGACCCAGTTGGATATCTTGAAAGAACCCGGTTTTGAACAGCGCACGAGTGGATTCCACCAGGCGACGATCATCAGCCTGTTCCCCGACGTTCAACGGCAAGGCACCAAAGACGCTACCCGCGGAAACCCGCTGGAGGCCGTTGACGCGAATATCGGAGATGGTGAAGGACTCGGCGTGAACTTCGGCGATCATCAATACGGTGAGAACCGCAGTTAGCAGCAGACGTTTCATGAAGTCCTTTCTTATTCCAACTGGCAATAAACAAACTGCCGCAAAATGCGGCAGATTCGCAATTCAGCGAAGCGTTACAGTCGTCCCAGATCGTTGACCAGAGCTAACAACATCACTCCGACCACCAAACTGATACCGATCTGTATCCCCCAACCCTGCACCCGATCCGACAAGGGGCGACCACGCACCCACTCGACCAGATAAAACAGCAGATGCCCCCCATCCAACACTGGAATGGGCAGCAAATTCAGAACTCCAAGGCTGATACTCAGATAAGCCAGGAAATTCAGGAAATCCGCGACACCCGACTGGGCAGAAGCGCCCGCCACTTTAGCAATGGTTATCGGTCCACTCAAGTTTTTTACCGAGAGCTCGCCGAACAACATTTTCTTCAGGGATTCGAGGGTCAGCACGCTCATGGTCCAAGTGCGTTTAGCACCCTCGCCAATCGCTGCCAACGGCCCGAAGCTGATCTCTCGCACCATCGATGGCGGCCATTCGACACCTTTGACCCCGGCACCCAGGTAACCCCCGGCAGCCTTGGCCTCACCACGCACCGACAAGGTCACAGGGACGTCGATTTGAGCACCTTCGCGCTCAACTTTCAGCACAATTTTCGTATCAGGGCGTACACGTACCAGGTCGACCACTTGCTGCCAGTCGCCCAGCGCCTGGCCGTCAAGGGCCAACAACCGGTCGCCGGTTTTCAGGCCTGCGGCCTGGGCCGGGCCTTTAGGGTCCAGTTCGGCGAGTACCGGCGGCAACGCCGGACGCCATGGACGAATGCCCAGGGACTTGATCGGATCCGGCTCGTCAGCGCCTTGAAGCCAATGGTCCAAGGCCAGCTCACGCGGGCTTTCGGCACTGGAATCCGGCTCGCGCACCACCACATTGACGCTGCCGCTCTCACCCAGCCGCCGCACCAACTGCAAATTGACCGCACCCCAACCCGTGGTGGGCTCGCCATCAATGGAAACAATTTCCTGGCCTGCCACCAGCCCGGCCTTGGCCGCCATACTGCCCGTCTCGACCGCGCCGATGACCGGACGCACTTGCTGGCTGCCCAGCATGGCAAGGACCCAGAAGAACACCATCGCCAACAGGAAATTGGCAATCGGGCCGGCAGCGACGATGGCGATGCGCTGACGAACGGTCTTGCGGTTGAAGGATTGATCCAACTGGTCCGCAGGCACTTCGCCTTCGCGCTCATCGAGCATCTTCACATAGCCACCCAGCGGGATGGCCGCAATCACGAACTCGGTACCCTGACGATCATGCCAGCGAACCAGCGGCATGCCGAAACCGACGGAAAAGCGCAATACCTTGACGCCGCAACGACGCGCCACCCAGAAGTGGCCGAATTCGTGGAAGGTAACCAGCACACCCAGAGCAACCAGGGTGCCGACAATCATGTAGAGCGCACTCATCTAATTTCTCCGCATTTCAATCCAATGCCTGAAGGCGCTTACCCGCCTACAGCCTGACGCGCGTTGCGGCCCAGCCATTGCTCGGCCAGGGCCCGAGCCTTTGTATCCGCCTCGAACACGGCCCCCAGGTCATCCACAGCCACAACCGGCTCAGAATCCAGAACGTCCTCGATGATACTCGCGATCTGCGGAAAGCGGATGCGCCGTTCGAGAAACGCCGCCACGGCCACTTCATTGGCTGCATTGAGCATGGCTGGCGCACTGTTGCCCGCCTCAGCTGCTTGCCGGGCCAGACGCAGGCACGGGAAGCGCTGTTCGTCCGGCGCCTGGAAATCCAGGCGCGCGATGGCAAACAGGTCCAATGGCGCCACACCGGAATCAATCCGCTCCGGCCAAGCCAGGGCATTGGCGATCGGCGTGCGCATATCCGGGTTGCCCAATTGCGCCAGTACCGAGCCGTCCACGTAATCCACCAGGGAATGAATCACACTTTGCGGGTGAATCACCACCTCCACCTGATCAGGCCGCGCATCGAACAACCAGCACGCCTCGATCAGTTCCAGCCCTTTATTCATCATGCTCGCCGAATCCACGGAGATTTTGCGCCCCATGGACCAGTTCGGGTGCGCGCACGCCTGGTCGGGCGATACATGCTCCAGCTCATCCACCGGAGTCTGCCGGAAGGGACCACCGGACGCCGTCAGCAAAATCCGGCGCACGCCGACCTGGCCCAGGCCGCGGGCAAAATCAGCGGGCATGCACTGGAAGATCGCGTTGTGCTCGCTGTCCAGGGGCAACAGGACCGCCCCACTCTTGCGCACGGCCTGCATAAAGAGCGCGCCGGACATGACCAGGGCTTCTTTATTGGCCAGCAGGATTTTCTTGCCCGCATCGACGGCAGCCAGTGTGGGGCGCAAACCCGCTGCGCCGACAATAGCTGCCACGACCGTATCCACTTCGGCGTCCGCAGACACCTGGCACAGCCCCTCCTCGCCCACCAGCACCTGGGTGGCAAGGCCGGCGGCCCGCAGATCATCCTGCAGGCTTCGCGCGGCAGCGGCCTGCGGCACCACGGCAAAGCGCGGCGAATGACGCACGCATAACGCCAGCAGTTCATTCATGCGCGTAAAGCCGGTCAGGGCGAAAACCTGGTAACGATCGGGGTGACGGGCGATGACATCCAGGCTGCTCAGCCCGACCGAGCCCGTCGCTCCAAGCACGGTGACCTGCTGCAGACGGCTCACGAAGCGATCATCCACAGCAACACGGCAAAGATCGGCAACGCGGCGGTGAGGCTGTCGATACGGTCCAGCACACCACCGTGACCTGGCAGCAGGTTGCTGCTGTCCTTGATCCCGGCCTGGCGCTTGAACATGCTCTCGGTGAGGTCGCCCACCACCGAAATGAATACCACCACGGCGGTCCCCAACAGGGCGAGGACAATCTCTTTCACCGACCAGTCGCGCCACACACCGACCGCCAGCGCAATCAGCAGCGTCAAGGCCAGCCCGCCGTATACGCCTTCCCAGCTCTTGCCTGGGCTGACGGCTGGCGCCAGCTTACGCTTGCCAAAGGCACGGCCTGAAAAGTAGGCACCAATGTCAGCGCCCCAGACCAGCACCATGACCGCCAGGATCAATTCGTTGCCATTCGGGAAACGCTTGATTTCCACCAAGCCTTGCCAGGCCGGCAGCAGGATCAGCAAGCCAATCACCAACTTGCAGGCCACACTGGACCATTGACCGCTGGTGCGTGGATAGGTCAGCACCAGGAACGTCGCCAATGCCCACCACAGTACCGACGCCCCCAGCACCCAGGGCGCGATATCGGGCAGGATGTACATCAGGAACAGCAACAGCGCGACGATCGCGGCGTACGCCACGCGTGGCAATTGATCGCTGAAGCCCGCCAGACGCGCCCATTCCCATGCGCCGAGGGTTACCACCAGGCCGATGAACAGTGCAAAGCCGGAACCCTCGAGCAGGAAAAAACCACACAAGGCAATCGGCAGCAGGATCAGTGCTGTGATGATTCGTTGTTTAAGCATTTAAACCCGGGCTCCAGCTTCGATCTGCTCGCTCGTTTTACCGAAGCGACGCTGACGGGAAGCGAAATCGGCCAGCGCATTGCGCATGGCATCGTGTTTGAAGTCCGGCCAGAACAGGTCGGAGAAATACAACTCGGTATAGGCTAGCTGCCACAGCAGGAAATTGCTGATGCGGTGCTCACCACCGGTACGGATGCACAAGTCTGGCAACGGCAGGTCGCCGGTCACCAGGCAGGTTTGCAGCAGTTCGGGCGTGATGTCGTCGGGCCGCAGATGACCGGCCTGCACTTCGCGGGCCAGCCGTTGCGCAGCCTGGGCGATATCCCATTGGCCGCCGTAGTTGGCCGCGATTTGCAGCACGAAACGGTTGCTGCCGGCCGTGATAGCCTCGGCTTCACGCATGGCTGCCTGCAGCTCCGGATGGAACCGGGAACGGTCACCAATGATGCGCAGGCTGATGCCGTTGTCATTGAGGCGCTTGGCCTCGCGCCGCAGCGCCTTGAAGAACAGGTCCATCAAGGCACTCACTTCTTCGGCGGGCCGCTGCCAGTTCTCGCTGGAAAAGGCAAACAGCGTCAGCACTTCGACCTTGGCCTCGGCGCACACTTCGATGACAGCGCGCACCGCATCGACACCCGCTTTATGCCCGGCAACACCGGGCATAAAGCGTTTTTTCGCCCAGCGATTATTCCCATCCATGATGATCGCGACATGGCGCGGCACCACAGAGGGCACAGTCTGCTTGGTCTTTTCCATGAAGGCGTCCTGACCCCTTATACGGCCATCAGGTCCTTTTCTTTTTCTTCGGTGGCCTTGGTGATCTGGGCCTCCGCATCCTTGGTCAGCTTATCGATATCGGCAACGGCACGGCGCTCTTCGTCTTCGCTGATTTCCTTGTCCTTGACCAGCTTCTTCAGGTCACCCAAGGCATCGCGACGGATGTTGCGCACGGCAACCCGTGCATCTTCAGCCGCGCTGCGCGCCTGCTTGGTGAAGCCCTTGCGGGTCTCTTCGGTCAGGGCAGGCATGGAAATCAACAACAACTCGCCCAAGTTGGTCGGGTTGAGGTTCAAGCCGGCACTCTGGATAGCTTTGTCGACCGCCCCGAGCATGTTGCGCTCGAAGGCCACGACCTGCAGGGTGCGCGAGTCTTTTACGGTGATGTTGGCCACCTGGGTAATGGAGGTGTCCGTACCGTAGTAGGGCACCATCACGCTGCCCAGGATGCTTGGGTGAGCCTTGCCCGTGCGAATCTGACCAAATGCATGGTTCAGCGATTCCAGGGATTTGTGCATACGCGCTTGGGCGTCTTTCTTGATTTCGTTGATCATTGTTGGCCTTCCTCGATCAGAGTCCCTTCTGCGCCGCCGTGTACGATATTCAGCAGGGCGCCGGGCTTGTTCATGTTAAATACGCGCAGCGGCATCTTGTGGTCGCGGCACAGACAGATAGCCGTCAGGTCCATCACACCCAGCTTGCGATCCAGCACTTCATCGTAGGTCAGATGATCGAACTTCTCGGCATGCGGGTCTTTGAATGGATCTGCAGTGTATACGCCATCCACCTTGGTCGCCTTCAACACCACGTCTGCGTCGATTTCGATAGCACGCAGGCATGCGGCCGAATCGGTGGTGAAGAATGGGTTACCGGTGCCCGCGGCAAAGATCACCACTTCCTTGGCGTTCAGGTGGCGCATGGCTTTGCGGCGATCGTAGTGATCGGTCACACCGACCATGGAAATAGCCGACATCACGATGGCCGAGATATTGGCACGCTCCAGGGCGTCACGCATGGCCAGGGCGTTCATCACAGTGGCCAGCATGCCCATGTGGTCGCCAGTGACCCGATCCATGCCGGCAGCACTCAGTGCCGCGCCGCGGAACAGGTTGCCACCACCGATCACCAGGCCCACCTGAACACCGATACCGACCAATTGGCCGACTTCGAGCGCCATGCGGTCAAGTACCTTGGGGTCGATCCCGAACTCTTCCGAGCCCATCAGGGCCTCGCCGCTGAGCTTGAGTAGAATGCGTTTATAGCGAGCCTGATAACCACTGCCCTGCTGAGCCATTGCGAATCTCTCCTGCGGCGTATTTTTTAAAAAATTCTTGGCGAGCCGTTTACGGCTTGCGTTCACTCTAGCTGGACGCCATCACAGCGCCATCGGAACACGGCTTTGTAAGCCAGTTCCGAGGGGAAGCCAAATAAATTCGCCTTCCCATTTGAAAAGAGGCTGCGCGCGTGAGCGGGCAGCCTCTTTCGGGCGACAGTTGAAAACTGTCTTATTGCTTGGCGGCAGCCAGCTGGGCAGCAACTTCTTCAGCGAAGTTGTCGACCGGCTTCTCGATACCGTCGCCTACTTTGAAGTAAGTGAAGGAAACGATTTCAGCACCGGCTTTCTTGGCCAGTTCGCCAACCTTGATTTCAGGGTTCTTGACGAACGCCTGCTCAACCAGGCTTGCTTCAGCCAGGAACTTGCTGATACGGCCTTTGACCATGTTCTCAACAATGTTTTCTGGCTTGCCTTTGATTTTTTCTTCGTTCAGCTGCAGGAACACAGCTTTTTCACGCTCGATCGCTTCGGCAGAAACTTCCGAAGGCAACAGGAACTCAGGGTTGCTGGCCGCTACGTGCATAGCGATGTCTTTGGCCAGTTCAACGTTGCCGCCTTTCAGGACAACTGCAACACCGATCTTGTTGCCGTGCAGGTAACCACCTACCACGTCACCTTCAACGCGCACCAGGCGACGGATGTTGACGTTTTCGCCAACCTTGCCGACCAGTACCAGGCGATCTGCTTCTTGAGCTTCGATCAGCGGAGCGGCGTCAGTCAGTTTGTCGGCGAACGCTTTTTCAACGCTGGCGGCAACAAATGCCTTGAAGTCGTCCTGCAGAGCCAGGAAGTCGGTCTGCGAGTTCACTTCCAGCAGTACCGCGGACTTGCCGTCTTCTTTCAGAGCGATGGCGCCTTCAGCAGCCACGTTGCCTGCTTTCTTGGCGGCCTTGATGGCGCCGGAAGCACGCATGTCGTCAATGGCTTTTTCGATGTCGCCGTCGGCCTTTTCCAGGGCCTTCTTGCAATCCATCATGCCTTCGCCGGTACGCTCACGCAGTTCTTTAACCAACGCTGCAGTAATTGCTGCCATTTTCAAATTCCTCTTGGATAGGTTTTCAACCATTCCACCCGATCGAACGGGGGATCAATTCTTCCCGAATATCCGTTGTAGGCTGCTGCACGTTACAGAGCAACGATGCGCCGCCACAAGTGGGCGCCAACAAATGGTTTTCGAGGTGGCAAAAAGGGGGCCAAGCCCCCTTTTTGCTTACTGAGTCAACGCCAGGGCGTCAATTACTCAGCTGCGGCTACCGGAGCTTCTTCAACGAACTGCTCGGTACCACCAGCAACGTGGTTGCGACCACGGATTACAGCGTCAGCCATCGAACCCATGTACAGCTGGATAGCGCGGATTGCGTCATCGTTGCCTGGGATGATGTAGTCAACGCCATCCGGGCTGCTGTTGGTATCGACTACGCCGATAACAGGGATGCCCAGCTTGTTGGCTTCGGTGATCGCGATGCGCTCGTGATCAACGTCGATAACGAACAGTGCGTCAGGCAGACCGCCCATGTCCTTGATACCACCCAGGGAACGATCGAGCTTTTCCAGGTCGCGAGTGCGCATCAGCGCCTCTTTCTTGGTCAGCTTGGCGAAAGTACCGTCTTCGGCTTGCACTTCAAGGTCACGCAGACGCTTGATGGAAGCACGGATGGTTTTGAAGTTGGTCAGCATGCCGCCCAACCAGCGGTGATCGACGTACGGCGAACCGCAACGTGCTGCTTCTTCAGCAACGATCTTGCCAGCGGAACGCTTGGTGCCGACGAACAGGATCTTGTTTTTGCCCTGGGCCAGGCGCTCTACGAAAGTCAAAGCTTCGTTGAACATTGGCAGGGTTTTTTCAAGGTTGATAATGTGGATCTTGTTACGCGCGCCGAAAATGTACTTACCCATTTTCGGGTTCCAGTAACGGGTCTGGTGACCGAAGTGCACACCGGCCTTCAGCATATCGCGCATGTTGACTTGGGACATGATAGTTCCTTAATAAGTCGGGTTTGGCCTCCACGTATCCCAATGACCAACCAGCGGCTTCAAGGCCTCCGGCACCCAGGTCATCGTGTCGACACGTGTGTGGATTTAAGCTCTGCGGGGCATCCCCGGAAAGCGGCGCATTTTATACCACAGCAAGGGCGAAAACGGAACCCGCAATCACATTTGCCGCAAGCTTCCCTGTTCCAACCCTTTGAATGGCGCCGATATACCCCCACTCTATAGAGAGAAGCGATCGTCAGGGGCTCATGGTTTGTCGCCCGCGTCTGTTAGAATCGCGTTTTTTTGTGGCGTGTGCGAAGTGTCGCACGCCCGTGAACCGTATTGATTTCAGCGCGTCGCGCTAGAGAGAGCCTGTATGACCGTTAGTTTGAAAACCGCCGAAGACATCGCCGGCATGCGCATCGCCGGCAAACTGGCCGCCGACGTGCTGGAAATGATCGCCGAACACGTCAAGCCCGGCGTCACCACCGAAGAACTGAACCAGATCTGCCATGACTATATCGTCAATGTGCAAAAGGCCATTCCGGCCCCACTGAACTACAAAGGCTTTCCCAAGTCGATCTGCACCTCGGTCAACCACGTGGTGTGCCACGGGATCCCGGGTGACAAGCCGTTGAAGGACGGCGACACCCTGAACATCGACGTCACCGTGATCAAGGACCGCTACTTCGGCGACACCAGCCGCATGTTCCACGTCGGCAACGTGCCGGTCTGGGCCGAGCGCCTGTCCCAGGTGACCCAGGAATGCATGTACAAGGCCATCGAGATCGTCAAGCCAGGCTGCCGCCTGGGCGATATCGGTGAAGTGATCCAGAAGCACGCCGAAAAGAATGGCTTCTCGGTGGTGCGCGAGTTCTGCGGCCATGGCATCGGTACCGTGTTCCATGAAGAGCCGCAGATCTTGCATTACGGCCGCGCCGGCACCGGCATGGAACTCAAGGCCGGCATGACCTTTACCATCGAACCGATGATCAACCAAGGCAAGGCCGATACCAAGGTGCTGGGCGACGGCTGGACCGCCATCACCAAGGACCGCAAACTCTCGGCCCAGTGGGAGCACACCCTGCTGGTCACCGAAACCGGCTACGAGATTTTCACCCTTCGCGCCGACGACACGATTCCGCGCACGTCGGGTGCTGCTTCGGCTTAGGGATTACTCAGGTTTTCCCCCACTGTTTTGTGAATGACTGATAGATAGAAAGGAAAGCCGATCGATGCCCCAGGTGGATCCCGAACTCTTCGACCGTGGCCAGTTCCAGGCCGAACTGGCGCTGAAGGCGAGCCCTATCGCCGCGTTCAAGAAGGCGATCCGCCAGGCCCGCGAGGTGCTCGATGTGCGCTTTCGCAGCGGCCGCGATATACGCCGGCTGATCGAGGACCGCGCCTGGTTCGTCGACAATATCCTGCAAAAAGCCTGGGAACAGTTCAGCTGGAGCAGCGAGGCGGATATCGCCCTGGTCGCGGTCGGCGGCTACGGCCGTGGTGAGTTGCACCCCTACTCCGACATCGACCTGCTGATTCTGCTGGACAGCGCCGACCATGAGATTTTTCGCGATTCCATCGAGCGGTTTCTGACGCTGTTGTGGGACATCGGCCTGGAAGTCGGCCAGAGCGTACGCTCGGTGGACGAATGCGCCGAAGAGGCTCGCGCCGACCTGACCGTCATCACCAACCTGATGGAAAGCCGCACCATCGCCGGCCCCGAGCGCCTGCGCCAACGCATGCTCGAAGTCACCAACACCGCACACATGTGGCCGAGCAAGGATTTTTTCCTGGCCAAGCGTGCCGAGCAAAAGGCGCGGCACCACAAATACAACGACACCGAATACAACCTGGAACCCAACGTCAAAGGCTCGCCGGGCGGGCTGCGGGATATCCAGACGATTTTGTGGGTGGCCCGTCGCCAGTACGGCACCCTGAACCTGCGCGCCCTGGCCGGCGAGGGCTTTCTGGTGGAGAGCGAAAACGCGCTGCTGGCCTCGTCCCAGGAGTTCCTGTGGAAAGTGCGCTACGCCCTGCACATGCTTGCCGGGCGCTCGGAAGACCGCCTGCTGTTCGACCACCAGCGCTCCATCGCGACCCTATTGGGTTTTGAAGGCGAAGACGCGAAGACCAGCATCGAAAGCTTCATGCAGCAGTACTACCGGGTAGTGATGAGCATTGCCCAGCTCAGCGACCTGATCATCCAGCACTTCGAAGAAGTGATCCTGGCACCCGAAGACGAAGCGCCGCCGCAACCGATCAATTCGCGCTTCCAACTGCACGACGGTTACATCGAGGCGCGCAACGACAACGTATTCCGCCGCACGCCGTTCGCCATGCTGGAAATCTTCGTGCTGATGGCCCAGCAGCCGGAAATCAAAGGCGTGCGCGCCGATACCATTCGCCTGCTGCGGGAAAACCGTCATCTGATCGACGATGAGTTTCGTCATGACATCCGCAACACCAGCCTGTTTATCGAACTGTTCAAGTGCAAGATCGGCATCCACCGCAACCTGCGGCGCATGAACCGCTACGGCATCCTCGGGCGCTACCTGCCGGAGTTCGGCTTTATCGTCGGGCAGATGCAGCACGACCTGTTCCACATCTATACCGTGGACGCCCACACGCTGAACCTGATCAAGCACTTGCGTAAGTTGCAGTACACCCAGGTGTCAGAGAAATTCCCACTGGCCAGTAAGCTCATGGCCAAGCTGCCCAAGCCAGAGCTGATCTACCTGGCCGGCCTGTACCACGACATCGGCAAGGGCCGGCATGGCGACCATTCGGAGATCGGCGCGGTGGATGCCGAAGCGTTCTGCCAACGCCACCAATTGCCGTTGTGGGACAGCCGCCTGATCGTCTGGCTGGTGCAGAACCACCTGGTGATGTCGACCACCGCCCAGCGCAAGGACTTGTCCGACCCGCAAGTGATCCACGACTTCGCGCAGATCGTCGGCGATGAAACCCGCCTCGACTACCTCTACGTGCTGACCGTCTCCGACATCAACGCCACCAACCCGACGTTATGGAACTCCTGGCGCGCCAGCCTGTTGCGCCAGTTGTACACCGAGACCAAGCGCGCCCTGCGCCGCGGCCTGGAAAACCCGGTAGACCGCGAAGAGCAGATCCGCCGCACCCAAAGCGCGGCCCTGGATATCCTGGTGCGCGGCGGCAACGACCCGGACGATGTTGAACAACTGTGGTCGCAACTGGGTGACGACTATTTCCTGCGTCACACCGCCGGCGATGTCGCCTGGCACACCGACGCCATCCTTCAACAGCCGGCCGATGGCGGCCCGCTGGTCCTGATCAAGGAAACCACCCAGCGCGAATTCGAAGGCGGCACGCAGATTTTTATCTACGCGCCGGACCAACATGACTTCTTCGCCGTAACCGTGGCGGCCATGGACCAGCTCAACCTGAACATTCATGACGCGCGGGTGATCACCTCCAGCAGCCAGTTCACCCTTGACACCTATATTGTGCTCGACACCGAAGGCGACTCGATTGGCGACAATCCGGTGCGTGTGAAGAAGATCCGCGAAGGCCTGACCGAAGCCCTGCGCAACCCGGATGATTACCCGACCATCATCCAGCGCCGGGTACCGCGCCAGCTCAAGCACTTTGCCTTTGCGCCGCAGGTGACGATCTCCAACGACGCCCAGCGCCCGGTAACCGTGCTGGAGCTCAGCGCGCCGGATCGCCCCGGCCTGCTGGCACGCATCGGCGGGATTTTCCTGGAGTTCGACCTGTCGCTGCAGAACGCCAAGATTGCGACCCTCGGCGAGCGCGTGGAAGACGTGTTCTTCATCACCGACGCCGATAACCAGCCGCTGTCCGACCCTGAACTGTGCCGCCGTTTGCAGGATGCGATCGTGGAGCAATTGAGCGTGACCCAGGAACCCGGCGTCGCGCTGACGCGCCTGACCCTATGAACACCGGCGTATGTGGGAGGGGCTTACTCCCGATAGCATTGGATCAGATAAAGATCAGCTGACTGACACAACGCAATCGGGAGCAAGCCCCCTCCCACATTGAATTTTCGCCGGCAACCAGACCGCGTGCCGACAACTGAATTGACGAGACTTGCGATGAACAACGCCCTGAACCAGCTGCAGCCTTACCCATTCGAGAAACTGCGCGCCCTGCTCGGCAGTGTCACCCCCAACCCGGCCAAACGCCCGATTGCCCTGTCGATTGGCGAGCCCAAGCACAAATCACCGAGTTTCGTGGCCGAGGCGCTGAGCAACAACCTGGACCAGATGGCGGTGTACCCGACCACACTGGGCATCCCCGCATTACGCGAGGCCATTGGCGCCTGGTGCGAGCGCCGCTTCAACGTACCTGCAGGCTGGCTGGACCCGGCGCGCAATATCCTGCCGGTCAACGGCACACGCGAGGCGCTGTTCGCCTTTACCCAAGCCGTGGTCAATCGCGGTGACGACGCGCTGGTGGTGAGCCCGAACCCGTTCTACCAGATCTACGAAGGCGCCGCGTTCCTCGCCGGTGCCAAGCCGCATTACCTGGCGTGCCTGGACACCAATGGGTTCAACCCGGACTTCGATGCCGTGTCGCCGGACATCTGGAAACGTTGCCAGATCCTGTTCCTGTGCTCCCCGGGCAACCCGACCGGCGCGCTGATTCCGGTAGACACCCTGAAAAAGCTGATCGCCCTGGCCGATGAATACGATTTCGTGATCGCCGCCGACGAGTGCTACAGCGAGCTATACTTCGATGAGCAAACCCCGCCGCCAGGCCTGCTGAGCGCCTGTGTCGAACTGGGTCGCCAGGACTTCAAGCGTTGCGTGGTGTTCCACAGCCTGTCCAAGCGCTCCAACCTGCCGGGCCTGCGTTCGGGCTTTGTCGCTGGCGATGCTGAGATTCTCAAGGCTTTCCTGCTGTATCGCACCTATCACGGCTGCGCAATGCCGGTGCAAACCCAACTGGCCAGCATCGCCGCCTGGCAGGACGAAGCGCACGTACAGGCCAACCGTGACCTGTATCGCGAGAAGTTCGACGCAGTGCTGGCGATCCTCAAACCGGTGCTGGACGTGCAAAGCCCGGACGGCGGCTTTTATTTGTGGCCGAATGTGAACGGGGACGATGCTGCTTTCTGCCGTGATTTGTTCGTGGAGGAACATGTGACGGTGGTACCGGGCTCTTACCTGTCCCGCGAAGTGGATGGCTTCAACCCAGGCGCCGGGCGTGTACGCCTGGCATTGGTTGCACCGCTGGCCGAATGTGTCGAAGCGGCTGGGCGGATTCGCGATTTCATCCAGCGCCGCGGTTGAGACACAAGCCGCTCCCAACGGGGCGGCCTCCAGCGTTGTTTCTTGCAACTATTGAGAGGGAACAGAAACACGCAAACCTTACACCTAAGTTTATATAAACACTTAGGTGAACCCCATGACTCTCACGATTTCGCCCACTTCGCCTTCTGCTCATTGCGTCACCGCGCCGCTCAATAGAAGTAAGCGCGGCGTCGCCATGCCCGACAAACTATGGCCTCAGCATTCGGTGCTGACTATCTCCCTGCTGAACATGACCCCAGAACAAAAAGCGTTGGTAAAGCACAACATCAACGCATGGGCGCCGCATACCAATCTCTACTTCAAGTTCACCAACAGCCCCAATGGCGATATCCGCATCAATGCGGACGCTGACAACGGATCGGGATGGTCAAACGTGGGCACCGGCGCAAAGAAGGTGCCTTTATCCAAACCGACCATGGGCATTGACTTCACACGCTCGCCAGACAGCGTCGCCGCAACGATCCAGCATGAATTCGGCCACGCCCTCGGCCTCAAGCATGAGCATCAGCACCCTGATCGGACGTTGGACCTGAACAGACAGAACATCCATGACGAATATGCATCGAGAGGAGAACCCTCGTCTAAGGCCCACAACGATATCCTCCGCCCCTTTTCGCGCAGACAGGTAAAAACTTCAAACTATGATGACAAATCCATCATGCACTATGAGGTTCACGCATCACGACTGAACAGTGGAAAACCCATCCCGCGAAACTTCAAACTATCTGAAGGCGATAAAAGTTTTGTGCAGACACTGTACCCGGAGGATAAAACACTGCTCGGCAAACTGCTCAGTACCGGCATCCGCGTAATGATCAACGCCCAAACTACTTGATGCTGCCCAAGTTCGCTTCACTCATATCCAGATCCGCCAGGACTTCGCGCAATACATCATCGCCAATTTGATGTTGGCGACTCAAACGATACAACTCCAACCGCTGCGCACGCAGCCCCTTGAGCCGCAGCTTGCGTTCCAGCTGGTCCATCTGCAGCGCCAGGGCCTGGGCTTCGGCGGAATCGTTGAATACCTCAAGCTGGTGGCGATATTCCGACATCAATCGCGCCTTGAGCTCAGTGGCCAATGCCGCTTGAGCCGCATCCGACACTGCGGTTTCATCAGGCTCTTCAGCTTCCAGCGCATGGATCGCTGCCACGGCGGTTTTTTTCCAGGCCTCGCGAACCTCTCGGTGACGCTTTTCATCGGGACTCTTTTCGATACCGCGAAGCAGCAACGGCAGCGCGATACAGGCGGCGACCAGCGACAACAGAATGAC
Source organism: Pseudomonas sp. R4-35-07 (assembly GCF_003852235.1). Lineage (NCBI taxonomy): Bacteria > Pseudomonadati > Pseudomonadota > Gammaproteobacteria > Pseudomonadales > Pseudomonadaceae > Pseudomonas > Pseudomonas sp. R4-35-07. Next base: position 1,389,436 of record NZ_CP027732.1, on the reverse strand, counting down.
GCCGGCCGCGATAAAGATCAGCAAGTCGCGCTCCGGAAAAGCCTGGCCCGGCGCCAGCAGCAATGGCACCGACATCACGCCCGCCAGTGTCACCGCACCGCGTACGCCGCCCACCGTCAGCAGCCAACAGGATCGCGCCGTGGGCACCAGGGTCAGCTCGCTTTTGCCACGCACGCGACGCAGCAAGCCTGACAGCCGCCAAATGCTCTGAACCCAGATAAAGCGCAACACCACCAGCACCACGAAGATCGCAATCACGTCCAGGCAGCGGTACATCAAGGTCGGCCACAACGTCGGCTCATGGCTCACCACTGCCTTGATAATGTCCGGCAGTTGCAGGCCCAGCAGCAGAAAGATCAGGCCGTTGAAGGCAAACTCCAGCAGCGACCAGACACTGCGATTGAGCAGCCGTGTACTGGTTTGACGCGGCAGCAGGTCCAGCCAGCTCTGCATCATGCCCGCCGCCACGGCCGACAAAATGCCCGAAGCGCCCAAGCGTTCCGCCAGTACGTAGGCCGCGAAGGGCAGCAGCAACATGAACACCACGTGGGTGGCCGGGTCATCCCAACCCCGTGCAATCATCCAGGCACGCAGGCGACCGACCAGCCAGCTCAACGCCACACCGACCGCCAGCCCACCCACTGCGACCAAGACAAAGGTCAGGCTGGCATCGGCCAGGGAAAACACCCCGGTCAACGCGGCCGCCAGGGCAAACTTGAAGGTCACCAGGCCCGACGCATCATTCATCAAGGCCTCACCCTGGAGCATATGCATCAAGGGGGTGGGCAGGCGGTTCTGGGCAATGGCCGACACCGCCACGGCATCCGTCGGCGACAACACGGCCGCCAGGGCAAAGGCTACCGGCAACGGAATCGTCGGCAGAATCCAGTGAATGAAATAACCCGCGCCGACCACCGTGAACAGCACCAACCCCACCGCCAAGGTCAGGATCGGCCCGCGCAGGCGCCACAGCTCACGCTTGGGCATGCGCCAGCCATCGGAAAACAGCAGCGGCGGCAAGAACAGAAACAGGAACAGCTCCGGGTCCAGCGCCACATGCAGCCCCAACGTGGGCCAGGCCAGCAGGGCCCCGGCGGCAATCTGTACCAGCGGCAGCGGCAGGGGAATGATGCGCCCGATCAGACGCGACACGCTGACCAGCATCAGTAGGATAAGAACGGTGTAGGCGGTTTGCATAACGCGGGTTTCCCAGACAATCGACTTGCAACGACACATGAGGCAACAACTGGCCGTTGAAGTGCCATATTACCCGGCTATGGTAACCGGCTATGCGGCGCACTGCCTTTTGCACAAACGTCGCACAGCACTGACGAACGGCGCCGAAACGCGCTGGGCGTGGCATAATCCGCGATCTTTCATTTTTCATTCATCCAAAGGGGGCAATTCCTTGACCGCTTCAAGCAAAACCTTGCACCTTTTCGGCATCAAAGCCTGCGACACCATGAAAAAGGCGCGCACCTGGCTTGATGAGCACGCTGTGAGCTATGAGTTCCATGATTACAAAACGGCCGGTATCGACCGCGAACACTTGACCCAATGGTGCGACGAGCACGGTTGGCAGGTGGTTTTGAACCGTGCGGGCACCACCTTTCGCAAACTCGAAGACGAACGCAAAGCCGATCTCGATCAGTCGAAAGCCATTGAATTGATGCTCGCGCAACCCTCGATGATCAAGCGCCCGGTGCTCGATCTCGGTGACAGAACCCTGATTGGCTTCAAGCCAGATAGTTATTCGGCGGCCCTCAAGTAGGCCAGCCTTCCATTTTTGTAGAGGTAACAGCATGTCCAATTCCCTGTTCAGCCTGGGCTTCGGCGTCGGCACTCAGAACCGCCAAGGTGCTTGGCTGGAAGTGTTTTACGCACAACCCTTGCTCAACCCGTCGGCTGACATCGTCGCGGCCATCGCGCCGATCCTCGGCTACACCGAAGGCAACCAGGCGATTACCTTCACCGTCACCCAGGCCCTGCAACTGGCCGACGCGCTCAAAGGCGTCGATACCGCCCAGGCCGCGCTGCTGAGCCGCCTGGCTGAAAGCCATACGCCGCTGGTTGCGACCTTGCTGGCCGAAGACGCCGCCCTGACCTCCACGCCTGAGGCCTACCTCAAGCTGCACCTGCTGTCCCACCGCCTGGTCAAACCCCACGGCCTGAACCTGGCCGGCGTGTTCCCGCAACTGCCGAACGTGGCCTGGACCAGCCAGGGCGCTATCGACATCGCCGAACTGGCCGAACGCCAGTTGGAAGCGCGCCTGCGCGGCGAGCTGCTGGAAGTGTTCTCGGTAGACAAATTCCCGAAAATGACCGACTACGTCGTACCGAGCGGTGTGCGTATCGCTGATGCCGCCCGCCTGCGCCTGGGCGCCTACGTGGGCGAAGGCACCACCGTCATGCACGAAGGTTTCGTCAACTTCAACGCCGGCACCGAAGGCCCGGGCATGATCGAAGGCCGTGTATCGGCTGGCGTGTTCGTCGGCAAGGGTTCCGACCTGGGCGGCGGCTGCTCGACCATGGGTACCCTGTCGGGCGGCGGCAACATCGTGATCAAGGTCGGCGAAGGCTGCCTGATCGGCGCCAATGCCGGTATCGGTATCCCGCTGGGCGACCGCAACACCGTGGAGTCCGGCCTGTACGTGACCGCCGGGACCAAAGTTGCGCTGTTGGACGAGAAGAACCAACTGGTCAAAGTGGTCAAGGCGCGTGAACTGGCCGGCCAGCCGGACCTGCTCTTCCGTCGCAACTCCGAGACCGGTGCCGTGGAGTGCAAAACCCACAAATCGGCCATCGAACTGAACGAAGCGCTGCACGCTCACAACTAAGCAGCCACTCGATGCCCCAGTGGGCCGCACCTTCGGGTTGCGGCCCGCTTATACGAGTCTTGAACATCATGCTTGTGCCCTCCCCTTGGCGTGCGGACTTTCCAGCCATCGCCACCCTGCAACGGCAAGACCAGACCTACCTGGACAACGCCGCCACCACGCAAAAGCCCCAAGCCCTGCTGGATGCAATCAGCCATTACTACGCCAATGGCGCAGCCAACGTGCACCGTGCCCAGCATTTGCCGGGGGCCCATGCGACCCAGGCGTTTGAAGACAGTCGCAGCAAGGTTGCGCAATGGTTGAATGCGGGCGACAGCGGGCAGGTGGTGTTTACCCACGGCGCGACCTCTGCGCTGAACCTCCTGGCCTACGGCCTCGAGCACTTATTCGATGCGGGCGATGAGATTGCCATCAGCGCCCTGGAGCACCACGCCAACCTGTTGCCCTGGCAGCAACTGGCCAGACGTCGCGCACTGACGCTGGTGATACTGCCCCTGGACGCTGACGGCGTGATCGACCTTGACGCCGCCGAACGGCTGATCGGCCCGCGCACGCGGCTGTTGGCGGTCAGCCAGTTATCCAACGTACTCGGCACCTGGCAGCCGCTCGACGCCTTGCTCAGGCTGGCCCGCAGCCACGGCGCGCTGACCGTAGTCGACGGTGCCCAAGGCATCGTCCATGGCCACCACGACGTGCAGGCTCTGGGCTGCGACTTTTATGTATTTTCCAGTCACAAACTGTACGGCCCAGACGGAGTCGGCGTGCTCTACGGCCGCCATGAAGCCTTGCATCACCTGCGCCACTGGCAGTTTGGCGGAGAAATGGTGCAACAGACGGACTACCACAGCGCCAGCTTCCGCCCTGCCCCCCTGGGTTTTGAGGCGGGAACGCCACCGATAGCTGGCGTGATCGGCCTGGGTGCGACCCTGGATTACCTGACTTCGCTGGATCCACAGGCGGTGGTCAGGCATGAAGCGGCACTGCACGATTATTTGCTGCGCGGCTTAAAAGCGCGCAATGGCGTGCGCATACTCGGCGCGCCGCAAGTGGCGCTGGTCAGCTTTGTGGTCGAGGGCGTGCATAACGCCGACCTCGCGCACCTGCTGACCGAGCAGGGGATCGCCGTGCGTGCCGGCCATCACTGTGCGATGCCGCTGCTCAAGATGCTGCAACTGTCGGGGGCGATTCGCGTGTCCCTCGCGCTGTACAACGACTCCGATGACTTGGAACGCTTTTTTGAAGCGCTGGACCAGGCGCTGGAGATGCTGCGATGAGCTTGCCGGTGGATGCGGTGGCTGCGCTGGAAGCCTTTCAGTCAGTCGGCAGTTGGGAACAACGCGCCCGAATGCTGATGCAATGGGGTGAACGCCTGCCCGCCTTGGCGGATGAGGACAAGGTCGATGCCAACCTCGTACAGGGCTGTGAGAGCCTGGTGTGGTTGGTGGGGCATTTGCACAATGGCCACTGGCAGTTTGCCGCCAGCAGCGAGGCGCGGATGATTCGTGGACTGGTGGCGTTGTTGCTGGCGCGGGTGAATGGGTTGTCGGCGGCTGAGTTGCAGGCGGTTGATCTGCCCGGATGGTTTGCTCAACTCGGATTGTCGCGACAATTGTCACCGTCACGCAGCAACGGCTTGAATGCAGTCCTGCAGCGCATGCGCGAACTCAGCCATACATAAAACCAAATGTGGGAGGGGGCTTGCCCCCGATTGCGGTGGATTAGTCAACTTATTCAGTGACTGACACTAAGCTATCGGGAGCAAGCCCCCTCCCACATTTTCAGGCAGGCTTGACCCGCTCCGACGGCCGACGAACCCCAGCCACAATCTTGTCCACCGCCTTGGTCGCCGCCACCATGCCGAACGTAGCGGTCACCATCATTACCGCGCCAAACCCTCCCGCGCAGTCCAGCTTCACGCCGTCGCCGACAAAACTCTTCTGCAAACAGATGCTGCCGTCCGGCTTGGGATAGCGCAGCTGCTCGGTGGAAAACACGCAGGGCACGCTGTAATGGCGGGTTACCGTGCGTGAGAAGCCATAGTCACGACGAAGAGTGGAGCGTACTTTCGAGGCCAGCGGGTCGTTGAAGGTGCGGTTCAGGTCGCACACCTGGATCAGCGTCGGGTCGATCTGCCCGCCAGCGCCACCGGTGGTGATGATCTGGATCTTGCGGCGTTTGCACCAGGCAATCAGCGCCGCCTTGGCGTTGACCGCGTCGATGCAGTCGATCACGCAATCGATGTTCGGGGTGATGTACTCGGCCATGGTGTCGCGGGTAACGAAGTCCGCCACCGCATGCACGGTGCAATCCGGGTTGATACCGCGCAGACGTTCGGCCATCACCTGGACCTTGGGTTTGCCCACGGTGCTGTCCAGCGCATGCAGCTGGCGGTTGCTGTTGCTGACGCAAACGTCATCCAGGTCAAACAGCGAAATCTCGCCCACCCCGCAACGGGCTATCGCTTCCGCCGCCCACGAGCCCACGCCGCCGACGCCGACGATCGCCACATGGGCCGCTTTCAAGCGTTCCAGGCCCTCAATGCCATACAAGCGGGCGACGCCTGCAAACCGCGGATCTTCTGTGCTCATGACCATTACCCTAAAAACCGGCGCGCATTATGGGCTACGCAGCGGCAAGTTTTAAGCTACAAGTTACAAGTTAAGAACTTAGGTGAACATTCGCGGACTAACGTCCGGCTTTTCTCTGTCTGCTGTACGCTCAGGGAAAGGCCGGTGTAGGATGCGCGCCGTTCGGTGCAGGCCGACACCTCTTTTCGTTCCACACCCTTTGGAACCCGAAATAACCATGGCATCGCGTAAATTTGGACTCAACCTGGTGATCGTGCTGGCAATCGCCGCGCTGTTCACTGGCTTCTGGGCGCTGATCAACCGCCCGGTCACCGCTCCCAACTGGCCCGAACAGATCTCCGGGTTCTCTTACTCGCCGTTCCAGCAAGGCCAATATCCTCAGAAAAACCAGTACCCGTCTGACGACCAGATGCGCCAGGACCTGGCGATCATGAGCAAGCTGACGGACAACATCCGTACCTACTCGGTCGACGGCACCCTGGGCGACATTCCCAAGTTGGCCGAAGAGTTCGGCCTGCGGGTGACACTGGGGATCTGGATCAGCCCGGACCTTGAGCGCAACGAACGCGAAATCCAGCGCGCCATCGAAATCGCCAACAGCTCGCGCAGCGTCGTTCGCGTGGTGGTCGGTAACGAAGCGTTGTTCCGTGAAGAAATCACCCCGCAGGACCTGATCGTGCTGCTGGACCGCGTGCGTGCAGCGGTCAAGGTGCCGGTGACGACTTCCGAGCAATGGCACATCTGGGAAAAAAACCCGGAACTGGCCAAGCACGTCGACCTGATCGCCGCGCACATCCTGCCGTTCTGGGAGTTTATCCCGATGGACAAGGCCGGCCAGTATGTACTCGACCGTGCGCGGGACCTGAAAAAACTGTTCCCGAAAAAGCCGCTGCTGCTGTCGGAAATTGGCTGGCCGAGTAACGGACGCATGCGCGGCGGTAATGAAGCCTCACCTGCCGACCAGGCGGTTTACCTGCGCACGCTGGTGAACAAACTCAATCGCCAGGGCTACAACTACTTCGTCATCGAGGCGTTCGATCAGCCTTGGAAAGTCAGCGACGAAGGCTCGGCGGGCGCTTATTGGGGCGTATTCAACGCCGCGCGTCAGCAGAAATTCAACTTTGAAGGCCCGGTGGTCGCGATCCCACAGTGGCGCGTGCTGGCCATCGGTTCGGTGGTGCTGGCGCTGCTGTCCCTGACCCTGCTGATGATCGACGGCTCGGCCCTGCGCCAGCGCGGTCGTACCTTCCTGACGTTTATCGCGTTCCTGTGCGGTTCGGTGCTGGTGTGGATCGGCTACGACTACAGCCAGCAATACAGCACCTGGTTCAGCGTGACCGTGGGCATTCTCCTGGCCCTCGGTGCCCTGGGTGTGTTTATCGTGCTGTTGACCGAAGCCCACGAACTGGCGGAAGCGGTGTGGACCCACAAACGCCGACGTGAATTCCTGCCGGTCGAAGGGGAATCGGACTACCGCCCGAAAGTGTCGATCCATGTGCCGTGCTACAACGAGCCGCCGGAGATGGTCAAACAGACCCTCGACGCCCTGGCCGCACTCGATTACCCGGACTACGAAGTCCTGATCATCGACAACAACACCAAGGACCCGGCGGTATGGGAACCGGTGCGCGATTACTGCGAAACCCTGGGCCCGCGCTTCAAGTTCTTCCACGTCGCGCCCCTCGCCGGTTTCAAGGGCGGCGCGCTGAACTACCTGATCCCGCACACCGCCAAGGACGCCGAAGTGATCGCGGTGATCGACTCGGACTACTGCGTGTCGCCCAACTGGCTCAAGCACATGGTGCCGCACTTCGCCGACCCGAAAATCGCCGTAGTGCAGTCGCCCCAGGATTACCGCGACCAGAACGAAAGCACCTTCAAGAAGCTCTGCTACGCGGAATACAAAGGCTTCTTCCATATCGGCATGGTCACCCGCAACGACCGCGACGCGATCATCCAGCACGGCACAATGACCATGACCCGCCGCTCGGTGCTCGAAGAACTCGGCTGGGCCGACTGGTGCATCTGTGAAGACGCCGAACTGGGCCTGCGCGTGTTCGAAAAAGGCCTGTCGGCGGCGTATTACCACGACAGCTACGGCAAGGGCCTGATGCCCGACACCTTTATCGACTTCAAGAAACAGCGTTTCCGCTGGGCCTACGGTGCGATTCAGATCATCAAGCGCCACACCGCCAGCCTGCTGCGCGGCAAAGGCACCGAGCTGACCCGTGGCCAGCGCTATCACTTCCTCGCGGGCTGGCTGCCGTGGGTGGCCGATGGCATGAACATCTTCTTCACCGTGGGCGCGCTGCTGTGGTCGGCGGCGATGATCATCGTGCCGACCCGCGTCGATCCGCCGTTGCTGATCTTCGCGATCCCGCCGTTGGCGTTGTTCGTGTTCAAGGTGGGCAAGATCATCTTCCTCTACCGCCGTGCGGTCGGGGTAAACCTCAAGGATGCCTTCTGCGCGGCCCTGGCCGGCCTGGCGTTGTCGCACACCATCGCCAAAGCGGTGCTGTACGGCTTCTTCACCACCAGCATTCCGTTCTTTCGTACACCGAAAAACGCGGATAACCACGGCTTCTGGGTGGCGATTTCCGAAGCCCGCGAAGAAATGTTCATCATGCTGCTGTTGTGGGGCGCCGCTTTGGGGATTTACCTGGTGCAAGGCCTGCCGAGCAATGACATGCGTTTCTGGGTAGTAATGTTGCTGGTGCAGTCGCTGCCGTACTTGGCGGCGCTGATCATGGCGTTTTTGTCGTCGCTGCCGAAACCGGCGCCGAAGGCAGAGCCTGTTACCGCCGTGTAAAACTTGCGCAATGCACTAAACGGCGGCCTCTGGCCGCCGTTTTGCTATAAGATAACGGCCGTTTTACACGCCTTGCACACATCACTGTAGGAGCGAGCTTGCTCGCGAAAATCGTTAACGATGAAGCGGGCACCCTGAATGCACGCGGAGCCCTTGCGTTTTTCGCGAGCAAGCTCGCTCCTACAATTAGAACGTCGCTGTCTCGATTTCCGGAGTTCTCCCATGACGGTCCATGCCGACCTTTCGCCGACCCTTCAACTCGCCATCGACCTGATCCGTCGCCCGTCGGTCACGCCGATCGATGCCGATTGCCAGAAGCTGATGATGCAGCGCCTGGGCGACGCCGGTTTTGCGCTCGAGCCGATGCGCATCTTCGATGTGGATAACTTCTGGGCCACCCATGGCAACCAGGAAGGCCCGGTGCTGTGCTTCGCCGGCCACACCGACGTGGTGCCGACCGGCCCGGTGCAGGCCTGGCAGAACGACCCATTCGACGCGCTGATCGACGAACACGGTATGCTCTGCGGCCGTGGCGCGGCGGATATGAAAGGCAGCCTGGCGGCGATGCTGGTGGCGGCGGAGCGTTTTGTCGCTGACTACCCAGACCATAAAGGCTCGGTTGCCTTCCTGATTACCAGCGATGAAGAAGGCCCGGCGCACCATGGCACCAAGGCCGTGGTCGAGCGCCTGGCCGCACGCAATGAGCGCCTTGACTGGTGCATCGTCGGCGAGCCATCGAGCACGACGCTGGTGGGCGATGTGGTCAAGAACGGCCGTCGTGGCTCCCTCGGTGCCACCCTGACCGTGCGCGGTGTACAGGGCCACGTGGCGTATCCGCACCTGGCGAAGAACCCGATCCATCTGGCCGCACCGGCATTGGCCGAACTCGCCGCCGAGCATTGGGATGACGGCAACACCTTCTTCCCACCGACCAGTTTCCAGATCTCCAACCTTAATTCCGGCACCGGCGCCACCAACGTCATTCCCGGCGACCTGACAGCGGTGTTCAACTTCCGTTTCTCCACCGAATCCACCGTGGAAGGGTTGCAGCAGCGGGTCGCAGCGATCCTGGATAAACACGGCCTGGACTGGCATGTGGACTGGGCGCTGTCGGGTCTGCCGTTCCTCACCGAGCCGGGCGCATTGCTCGACGCGGTATCGGCCAGCATCAAGGCGATCACCGGGCGTGAAACCAAGGCATCCACCAGTGGCGGTACCTCCGATGGCCGTTTCATTGCGACCCTGGGTACCCAGGTGGTCGAATTGGGCCCGGTGAATGCGACGATCCATCAGGTCAACGAGCGCGTCCTCGCCAGCGACCTCGATGTGTTGACCGAAATTTACTACCAGACCCTGATCAAGTTGCTCGCCTGATGCTTGCCTGCCCTCTTTGCAGCGCCCCGCTCACTGCGGTGGACAACGGTGTGGCGTGCCCCGCCGGGCACTGTTTCGACCGCGCGCGCCAGGGTTACCTGAACCTGTTGCCAGTGCAGCACAAGAACAGCCGCGACCCGGGCGATAACCTGGCGATGGTCGAGGCGCGCCGCGACTTCCTCAATGCCGGGCACTACGCCCCTGTGGCCAAGCGACTGGCCGAGCTGGCCGCCGAACGCGCGCCACAACGCTGGGTGGACATCGGTTGTGGCGAGGGCTACTACACCGCGCAAATCGCCGATGCCCTGCCCCAAGCCGACGGCTACGCCCTGGATATTTCCAAGGAAGCGGTCAAGCGAGCGTGCAAGCGCAACCCGGCGCTGACCTGGTTGATCGCCAGCATGGCCCGCCTCCCATTGGCCGACGCCAGTTGCCAGTTTCTCGCCAGCGTGTTCAGCCCGCTGGACTGGCAGGAAGCCAAACGCCTGCTCAGCCCTGGCGGCGGCTTGATGAAGGTGGGCCCCACCCGCGGCCACCTGATGGAGCTGCGCGAACGCTTGTACGACGAAGTGCGCGAATACACCGACGACAAACACCTGGCACTGGTGCCGGATGGCATGGGCCTGGCGCACAGTGAAACCCTTGAGTTCACACTGCGCCTGGCCGAGCCCAGGGACCGCGCCAACCTGCTGGCCATGACCCCTCACGGCTGGCGTGCGAGCGCCGAGCGCCGCAGCGAGGTGATCGAAGCCGCCGAACCGCTGCAGGTGACCGTGTCGATGCGCTACGATTATTTCGTGCTTCAATAACCGACTTTTCAGCACCCGCGAATGGATTTTCGAATCCCGCAACGAGGAACATCCATGCGCCAACCCGATATTGAGATTTACCTGAAGGACGCCGACGTCGACTACAAGACTATCGCCGCCTGGCTGGGCGCCGCTTTGGGCCCGTGCACCGAGTGGGTCCAGAAGGGCCAGACCTACAAGTGCAAAGCCGGCAACGTGCCGGTGACCTGGTTGCCAAAAGCCGTCGGCAAATGGAACAGCCTGTACCTGGAAAGCGATCAGACGCCGTGGGACGACGACATCGCCTGCGCCCGCGCCGCGTTTGCCGCATTGAATGTTGAAGTGCGCTGCGCACCGGGGACTTGGGTCGAGGAAGAGGGTGAGGAAAGCGCTGACCGCTGGATGCGCATCAGTGCCGATGGTGAAGAAGAAATCACCTGGAAAACCGCCTGATCCGAGTTGCAAACCCAATCAAATGTGGGAGGGGGCTTGCCCCCGATGACTGAGTGTCAGTCACCAGATACAGTGACTGACCCACCGCTATCGGGGGCAAGCCCCCTCCCACAGGGGTCCAGCAGTGGTCTTAAAGGCCGACCACATCCTCGGCCTGCAAGCCCTTATCGCCTGTCACCACGGCGTATTCCACCTGCTGGCCCTCGGCCAGCGAGCGGTGGCCGTCACCGCGAATAGCGCGGTAGTGCACGAACACATCCTTGCCGTCTTCACGCTGGATAAAGCCATAGCCCTTGGCGTCGTTGAACCACTTCACACTGCCGGTTTCACGCGTTGTCATCTGTTCACTCCCACTGGTTTTTATTATTGAGTCGCTGGCGTTGAACTGCCGAGTATAAGACACGTTCAAAAACCATCAACCCAACTTTACATCGCCGCTTTTTTGCCGATTTTCGATGAATACGGCACACTACCCGCCCGAGCGCCTGCTCGGTTTTTTCCACTTGAAGCAGTTCGCCTATGACCCGCTCCCCGTTCCGTCGTCTGGTGTTTGGCACCTTGCGTCGACTGCTGTACCTCTGGGTTCGCTCGGAGACGATCAACCAGTCGTCCCTCACCCTTAACCTGGACCGCAGCCGGCCGGTGTTCTACGTCCTGCAATCGCCCTCCCTGACCGAATTGGCCGTGGTCGATACCGAGTGCACCAAGGCCGGCCTGCCGCGCCCGGTGCTGCCGGTTTCGGTAGGCCCGTTGATGGAACCCGCAGCGTTCTTTTACCTCACGCCGGACCCGGATTGGCTCGGCCGCCAGGACAAGCGTGGCACACCGCCCACCCTGACGCGCCTGGTCAACACCCTGACCGAACATGCCGAAGAGAATGCACAAATCATTCCGGTCAGCGTGTTCTGGGGCCAATCCCCCGAAAGTGAGTCCAGCCCCTGGAAACTGTTGTTCGCCGACAGCTGGGCGGTCACCGGGCGCCTGCGCCGGTTGCTGAGCATTCTGATCCTGGGCCGCAAGACCCGGGTGCAATTCTCCGCGCCCATCAACCTGCGTGAATTGATCGAGCACAATAAAGGACACGAACGCACCGTGCGCATGGCCCAACGCATCCTGCGCGTGCACTTTCGTAACCTGAAGACCGCCGTGATCGGCCCCGACCTGTCCCACCGCCGCAACCTGGTGAAGGGCCTGGTCAATATGCCACTGGTGCGCCAGGCCATTGCCGAGGAAGCCGAGCGCGAGAAAATCTCGCCGGAAAAAGCCAAGGCGCTGGCGCTGCGCTATGGCAACGAAATCGCCTCGGACTACACCTACACGGCGATCCGCTTCCTGGAAGTGGTGCTGAGCTGGTTCTGGAACAAAATCTACGACGGCATCAAGGTCAATAACATCGAGGGCGTGCAACAGGTTGCCCAAGGCTACGAAGTGATCTACGTGCCTTGCCACCGCAGCCATATCGACTACCTGCTGCTGTCCTACCTGCTGTTCAAGAATGGCCTGACCCCGCCGCACATTGCCGCTGGCATCAACCTGAACATGCCCGTGATCGGCAGCCTGCTGCGCCGTGGCGGTGCGTTTTTCATGCGCCGCACCTTCAAGGGCAACCCGCTGTACACCTCGGTATTCAACGAATACCTGCACACCCTGTTCACCAAGGGTTTCCCGGTGGAGTACTTCGTCGAAGGCGGCCGTTCGCGCACCGGGCGCATGCTGCAGCCGAAAACCGGGATGCTGGCGATCACCTTGCGCAGTTTCCTGCGCTCTTCGCGCATGCCCATCGTGTTCGTGCCGGTGTATATCGGCTACGAACGGGTGCTGGAAGGCCGTACCTACCTGGGCGAGCTGCGCGGTGCGAGCAAGAAGAAAGAGTCGATTTTCGATATTTTCAAAGTGGCAGGCGCGCTCAAGCAGCGCTTCGGCCAGGTCGCGGTCAACTTCGGCGAGCCGATCAAGCTGGCGGAGTTTCTCGACCACGAGCAACCGGATTGGCGCTCCCAGGAACTGGGCCCGAACTACAAGCCGGCCTGGCTGAATGAAACCACCCACCGCCTCGGCGAGCAGGTGGCCCGCCATCTGAACGAAGCCGCTGCGGTGAACCCGGTGAACCTGGTGGCCTTGGCGCTGCTGTCTACCACCCGCCTGGCGCTGGATGAGCAGGCCATGGCCCGCCAGTTGGACCTGTACCTGGCGCTGCTGCGCCGCGTGCCCTATTCACCACATACCACCCTGCCGGAAGGCGACGGCCTGGCGCTGATCAAGCACGTCAAGGACATGAAGCTGCTGTCGGAACAGAGCGATGCCCTGGGCAAAATCGTCTATCTGGATGAGCAGAACGCCGTCCTGATGACCTATTACCGCAACAACGTGCTGCACATCTTCGCCCTGCCCGCGTTGCTGGCGAGTTTCTTCCAGAGCAGTTCGCGGATGAGCCGCGAACAGATCCTGCGCTACACCCATGCGCTTTATCCGTACCTGCAGTCGGAGCTGTTCATCCGCTGGTCTCTGGAGGAGCTGGATGCGGTGGTCGACCAATGGCTGGATGCGTTCGTCGAACAGGGCCTGCTGCGCTTCGAAAACAACGTGTACCTGCGCCCGGCGCCGAGTTCGCGGCATTTCGTGCTGCTGACGCTACTGTCCAAGAGCATCGCCCAGACCCTGCAGCGCTTCTACATGGCGATCTCGCTGCTGCTCAACAGCGGCCAGAACAGCATCAGCGCCGAGGAGCTGGAAGACCTGTGCACGGTCATGGCCCAGCGGCTGTCGATCCTGCATGGCCTCAATGCCCCGGAATTCTTCGACAAGAGCCTTTTCCGACATTTCATCCAGACCTTGCTGGAGCAAGATGTGCTGCGCCGCGATGAAGCCGGCAAACTGAGCTATCACGACCTGCTCGGCGAGCTGGCCGAAGGCGCGGCCAAGCGTGTATTGCCGGCGGACATTCGTTTGTCGATCCGCCAAGTGGCGTTGCATCGCGTCGATGGCGCGGCCGAGCAGCCGGTGGAACCGGCGCAATCCCCACTAGATTGAACAAGGCGCCGGGCGGTTTCCGGCGCCGTTGATAAGGAGCTGCACCATGAAGAAGATCATCCTCCTGGGCCTCACGGCCCTACTCGGAGCCTGCCAATCCATGTCTCCCACCCCCAAGGCCAGCCTCGACGGCGAAGTGTTCTACCTGCAACGCATCGCGCTGCCGCCCACCGCCACCTTGAGCGTCAGCCTGCAAGACGTGTCGCTGATGGACGCCCCGGCCGTGGTGCTCGCCGAACAGAAAGGCCCGATCAAAGGCCAGGTGCCGCTGGCGTTTCACTTAAGTTATGACCCGGCGCAGGTCAAGCCGGGCCATCGCTATTCGGTCAGCGCTCGCATCGAGGTGGATGGCAAGCTACTGTTCATCACCACTGAACGGCACGCCGTACAGCTCGACGGCCAGGATCAACAGCCGCTGCGCGTGCGCGTCGATGCTGCAGCCCACTGAATTCAACCACAAGGAAGCGCCCATGCTCCGTAACCCTCTTCGCCTCACGGCCCTGCTCACCGGCCTGCTGCTGGGCACCAGCGCCATGGCACTGGACCTTGGCAGCCTGTCCCAGGGCGACGCCAGCGGCGGCCTCAAGGACGCCTTGACCCAAGGCGCGCAGATCGCCGTGAAACAACTGGGCACGCCCGGTGGTTTCAGCAATAACCCCGACGTGAAGATCGGCTTGCCAGGCAAGCTGGGCAAGGTCGCTGACAAGTTGAAGATGTTCGGCATGGGCGATCAGGTCACCCAGCTCGAAACGAGCATGAACAAAGCGGCGGAAACCGCCGTTACCCAGGCTCAGCCGATTCTGGTCAATGCCGTGAAAAACATGAGTGTGACCGATGCCAAAGGCATCCTCAGTGGCGGCCAGGACTCAGCTACCCAGTACCTGAATAAGAGCAGTCGCGACCAAATCCGCGCCAAGTTCCTGCCCATTGTCAAGGCTGCCACCGACAAGGTCGGCGTGGCCCAGCAGTACAACGCGCTCGCCGGCAAGGCCGCCGCGTTTGGCGCGGTGGACGCCAAAAGCGCCAATGTTGAAAACTACGTGACCGAACAGGCGCTGGACGGCTTGTTCAAGATGATCGCGCAGCAGGAAGAAACGATTCGCAAGAATCCGGCAGCTGCCGCCACCAGCCTTGCCAAGAAAGTGTTCGGCGCCCTGTAGACAGGGTATGCACCCGAGCAGGCGGGGAAGATCACCTGCTCGGGAGCCGCTCACTGCACCGTCAAAACAGCTTGCCGGCCAGCCCGCCAAAGATCACCGCACCCAGCGGCATCACGCCTACGCCGAACTTGATCGAGCCACCACCGCCATGGCAGTCGGGTTTGGGTTTGGGTTTGCACTTGTCATTACAGTCATTTGCAGGTGGCTTGGGCTTTGCGCAGTTACCGCCGCCGAAGCTGCTGCTGACAGAAACGCTCAACGATTTGCCGATGAAAAATCCCATTGGACACTCCTTGAATCATCAGATGTGAGATCCGGCCCGCCGGTATGAAATCCGTCGGACCGAATACCTGTAATCAGGTAGTCCATGAGTGGCGAAACCTTAAGAAACGTTCCTTGCGATGCCCCCTGTCATTGCCGCTTGACCCTGAACCACGCGGCGTAAAGCGCCGGTAGAAACAGCAGCGTCAACGCCGTCGCCACGATCAACCCGCCCATGATTGCCACCGCCATCGGCCCGAAGAACACACTACGCGACAGTGGAATCATCGCCAGTACCGCAGCGAGTGCGGTCAGCACGATCGGCCGGAAGCGTCGGACCGTGGCTTCAATGATCGCCTGCCAGGGCGCCAGTCCTGCCTTGATGTCCTGTTCGATCTGGTCGACCAATATCACCGAGTTGCGCATGATCATCCCCGACAGGGCGATGGTGCCGAGCATCGCCACGAAACCAAACGGTTGACGAAACACCAGCAGGAACAGGGTGACGCCGATCAGGCCCAAGGGAGCAGTCAGAAACACCATCGCGGTGCGTGAGAAGCTGCGCAGTTGCAGCATCAGCAAGGTCAGCACCACCACGATAAACAACGGCACGCCGGCCTTCACCGAGTTCTGTCCGCGCGCAGAGTCTTCCACGGTGCCACCGACCTCCAGCAAATAGCCGTCAGGCAATTCGGCACGCACGCCTTCAAGGGTCGGCAGGATCTGCTGGACCAGCGTCGCCGGTTGTTCCTTGCCATAGATATCGGCGCGCACGGTCACCGTAGGCAGACGGTTACGGTGCCAGATGATGCCTTCCTCAAAGCCATACTCAAGGGTTGCAATCTGCGCCAAGGCCACACTTTTACCGTTGTCGGTGGGTACCGCCAGGCTGGGCAGCAGCGACAACTCAGTGCGTTCGTGAACGGTGCCGCGCAGGAGGATTTCGATCAACTCGTTATCCTCCCGGTACTGGCTGACGGTGCTGCCGGTCAGGGAGCTTTGCAGGAATTTCGACAGATTGGCAGTGCTCACGCCCAGTGCTCGGGCGCGGTCCTGGTCGATATTCAGGTAGACGATTTTGCTCGGCTCTTCCCAGTCCAGATGCACATTGACCACGTGGGTGTTCTCGCGAACCTTGGTTGCCACTTTGCGCGCCAGGGCGCGGACTTCTTCGATGTGCTCGCCCGTCACGCGAAACTGCACGGGGTAGCCCACCGGCGGGCCATTCTCCAGACGGGTGACGCGTGAACGCAGTTCGGGAAACTGTTCGTTCAGGGTTTCGATCAGCCAGGTGCGCAGGCTTTCGCGCTCTTCGATGGTGTTGGCCAGCACCACGAATTGCGCGAAGCTGGCCGCCGGCAGTTGCTGGTCGAGTGGCAGGTAGAAGCGCGGCGAACCGGTGCCCACGTAGGCCACGTAATTGCCGATGCCAGCGTGTTCCTTGAGCAAGGTTTCGAGGCGTTTGACCTGGTCGGCAGTGTTGCTCAGGGAGGCACCTTCGGCCAGTTTCAGGTCGACCATCAGTTCCAGGCGACCGGAGGCCGGGAAGAACTGTTGCGGCACGAAACGGAACAAGGCAACCGAGCCGATAAACAACAGCAGCGTCAGGACGATCACCGTCTTGCGCCGACGTACGCACCACTCCACCAATCGTCTTACGCGCTGGTAGAACGGCGTGCCGTAAGGATCAGGACCGTTGGTGCCGTGTTTAGCCGCATGAATCTTCGCCAGGTCCGGCAGGAGCTTTTCGCCCAGATAGGGTACGAACACCACGGCGGCAACCCAGGACGCCAGCAAAGCGATGGTCACCACCTGGAAGATCGAGCGAGTGTATTCGCCAGTACTCGATTGCGCGGTGGCAATCGGCAGGAAGCCCGCCGCCGTGATCAAGGTACCGGTGAGCATCGGGAACGCGGTGCTGGTCCAGGCGAAACTCGCGGCCTTGAGCCGGTCGTAGCCCTGCTCCATTTTGATCGCCATCATTTCCACAGCGATGATTGCGTCATCCACCAGCAAACCCAAGGCTAATACCAGGGCGCCCAAGGAGATTTTGTGCAGGCCGATGCCGAGGTAGTACATGGCGGCGAAAGTCATCGCCAGTACCAACGGAATCGCCAACGCCACCACCATGCCGGTGCGCACCCCCAAGGAAAAGAAGCTCACCAGCAACACAATGGCCAACGCTTCGGCCAGCACCTGGACGAATTCGCCGACACTGGTTTTCACCGCTGCCGGTTGATCGGAGACCTTGCGCAACTCCATGCCCGCCGGAAGATTCTTCTGCAATCGTGCGAATTCACGCTCCAGGGCCTTGCCCAGCACCAGAATGTCGCCGCCGTCACGCATGGCCACGGCCAGGCCGATGGCGTCGGCGCCCATGTAGCGCATGCGCGGTGCCGGTGGGTCATTGAAACCACGGTGAATATCGGCCACATCACCGATCCGGAAGGTTCGCTCGCCCACCCGAATCGGAAAGTTGCGGATCTCTTCCACGCTCTTGAAGTTACCCGACACCCGCAACTGCACCCGTTCGGTCGGGGTTTCAAAGAAGCCTGCCGTGGAGACCGCGTTCTGCTCCTGCAGCGCCTGCTGCACAGCGGCCATTGGCAAGCCTAGGGTAGCGAGCTTGAGGTTGGACAGCTCGATCCAGACCTTTTCGTCCTGCAGGCCAAGCAGCTCAACCTTGCCCACGTCCGGCACCCGTTGCAGCTGAATCTGGATGCGGTCGGCGTAGTCCTTGAGCACGGCGTAGTCGAAACCGTCACCGGTCAAGGCGTAGATATTGCCGAACGTGGTGCCGAACTCATCGTTGAAAAACGGTCCCTGAATATCCGGCGGCAAGGTCTGGCGGATATCGCTGATCTTTTTGCGCACCTGATACCACAGCTCGGGAATCTGCGCCGAGTGCATGGAATCGCGCGCGATGAAGGTGACTTGGGATTCGCCGGGGCGCGAGAACGAAACAATGCGCTCGTACTCGCCAGTTTCCATCAGTTTTTTTTCGATGCGCTCGGTGACCTGGCGTGAAACTTCCTGGGCCGTGGCCCCAGGCCAGTTGGTTTTGATCACCATGGCCTTGAAGGTGAAGGGAGGGTCTTCGCTTTGCCCCAGCTTGGTGTAGGACAAGGTGCCGACTACCGCCAGCAGGATCATCAGGAACAGTACGATCTGGCGATTACGCAACGCCCACTCGGAAAGATTGAAACCCATCGGGGACTACTCCTTGGCCGCCAGATTCACCACACGGTTGGCGCGATCCACCGGGCGCACTTGCTGCCCCTCATGGAGCACATGAACACCCGCCGCAATCACCCAGTCGGTGGGCGTCAGGCCTTCGAGTACCGGCACGGTCTTCTCTCCAAACGCGCCGATGCGCACGGGTGTGCGCTTGAGGGTGTTATCCGGTTGCACACGCCAGACGTACGACGCGCCGTTCTCCGCACTCAGGGCAGACAGCGGCACCGACAGTGGAACCACACCGTCGACCTGTATGAATACGCGGGCACTCTGGCCGAGTTCCGCCGGGACCTTACCGCCCGTGAAGGCCACCCGCGCAGCGAAGGTGCGCGACTTCGGGTCGGCGGCGGGCGACAACTCGCGAATGCGCCCGGCAAACCGTTGATCCGGCTGGCTCCACAGCTCAACCGACACCGGCTGGCCGATCTTGAAACGGCCGAAGCCTTGCTCAGGCAGGCTGATCAACACTTCACGCTCGCCATCGGTGGCCAGGGTGAAAACGGTTTGGCCAGCGGAGACGACCTGGCCGACTTCAACCGCGCGCCTGGCGACGACACCGTCCTGGGGCGCACGCAGCACCGCATAGCCGGCCTGGTTGCTGGACACGTCGAATTCAGCGTTGATCTGCTTGAGGCGTGCCTCACCGGCTCGATAAAGATTTTCAGAATTGTCGTACTGGGACCGGCTAACCATCTGACGGTCCATCAGGGTCTTGTAGCGGTCACGCTCGGCGCGCACCAGGCTCAGGTTGGCTTGGGCAGCCGCCACTTGGGCACGGGAGGCTTCCAGTTGCAGACGCACATCCTGGGGGTCGAGCTCTGCCAGGGGCTGGTTGGCCTTGACCCGCTCACCCTCTTCCACCAGGCGCTTGCTGACTTTGCCACCGATGCGAAAGGCCATATCCGGTTCATAGCGGGCGCGCACTTCACCTGGATAGCTGTCCATCGCCTGCGCCGAAGGCTGGGGTTGCACCACCATGGCCGGGCGAATAGTGGTTTGGACCGCGTCTTCGTGGCCGCAGGCGGCTAACAGGAAGACCAAGCTGACAGGCAACGCAAGGGGCAGGAAAGTACTGCGCATGCTGTAGGACCTTTCGCAAATGAAGCTAGGAATAATTATACTGGCCGGTATGTTATTAATACCAAACTCACCAGTCCAGTATTAAAGGTGAAAATGTCCGACAATCCTATAAACACCAACAGTCCCGGGCGCCCCAAGGACATGGCAAAACGCCAGGCAATCCTCGAAGCCGCCAAAGTTCTGTTTTTGGGCAATGGCTATGCCAGTACCAGCATGGACGCTGTGGCGCTTGAAGCGGGGGTGTCGAAACTGACCGTCTACAGCCACTTCACCGACAAAGAAACCTTGTTCACTGCCGCTGTCGTCGCCAAGTGCGAGGAACAACTGCCGGTGATGTATTTCGAACTGCCCGACGCCATGCCGGTGCAAACAGTGCTGCTGAACATCGCGCGCGGGTTTCATCGGCTGATCAACAGCGAGGAATCGGTGAACCTGCATCGCCTGATGATGACGACCGGCAATCAGGACGTGAAACTCTCACAGATCTTCTTCGAAGCAGGCCCCATGCGCATGTTGCAGGGCATGGAGCGTCTGCTCAGTCGAATCGACGAGAGTGGCGCCCTGAGCATCGACAAACCCTTCAAGGCGGCCGAGCACTTCTTTTGCCTGCTCAAAGGCACCGCGAACTTCCGTCTGCTGTATGGCTGTGGCGGGCAGTTGAGCGAGGCGGACGCCGAGGCGCATGTGCAGGAGGTGGTGGGGTTGTTTATGCGGGCATATGGGCGAGGGGCAGCGGCAAGTGGTTAGCTGCAAGCGGCAAGTTCAGCGCGCTTGCAGCTTAAAGCTCAGGGCTTGAGTGCTTTTTTAGGATAAATATCGTACCGACTGGATTTACCCTCCAGCGCATGGCTCGGCTTGGGCCCCTCAATGCACGGTGCCTTGCGCGGGCGCTTGACCACCACACGGTGGCTGGCCAGGGCCAACGCCGCTGCGAGCAAGGCCGGTGCGTCCGGGTCATCGCCGACCAGTGGCCGGAACAGACGCATTTCCTTCTTCACCAGGGCGGTTTTCTCACGATGCGGGAACATCGGGTCAAGGTAGATCACCTGCGGCGGCTCACCCTCCCAATTGCACATCACCTCGATGGAGTTGCCCTTGAGCAGCTGCATCCGCGCCACGATCGGCGCTACTTCAAAATCCTCTGCAGCGCGTGCCAGGCCATCTTCAAGCAAGGCGCCGATCAACGGCTGGCGCTCGACCAGGCTCATCTCGCAGCCCAGGCTGGCCAGCACGAAAGCATCCTTGCCCAGGCCCGCCGTGGCGTCGAGCACGCGCGGGCGAACGCCTTGGGCGACGCCCACGGCCTTGGCGATCATCTGCCCGCTGCCGCCGCCGTACAGCCGCCGGTGCGCTGCGCCGCCTTCGATAAAGTCGACCCGCACCGGCCCCGGCGCGTCAGGCCCGAGCTGCTGCAACTGCAGACCTTGTTCCCCGACTTGCAGGGAAAAATCCGCATCATCGAGTTGCACAGGCAAGCCAAGCAGCGCCGCCCACTGCTCGGCGCGGCCCTGGAATCCTTCGGCCAAAGCCTCGACCCGAATGCGGCTGGCCGCTGGTTGTTCGCTCATCAATCGCTACGCTCAAAAATATTAAGGATCGGCAAACACCGGCCGATAAAAACAACAGTCAGGTATTTTGCCAGAGCTGAGCGTCGACCGAAAAAAATGTCAGACATTCTTCCCCTAACTATCGGTGTACTGCCGACCCACAACCACTACGGCCTGCGCAATACTCAAGCGCTGGCCGGGGTGAGCCATGTGTGGCAGGACTTCTTCGCCCGCGCCCTGGCCGAGCAGCTCGGTGCCACGCCGGGCGCGCTGGCCGCTATGGCGACTGCACCGAAAGACCCGGCGGTGGAACCCGGCGAAGGCGCCGACCTGCTCGCGCAGATCCTCACCCAGCGTGAGTGCGACGTGAAAGACATCGCGATCGCCCCGCCTGAGCCGCTGTTCCTGCCGATTGCCGAATTCGAGACCGAGTTGCTGCCACCCGCAGCGCCACCCTTTCCTGATGAAGACATCATCGCCCAGCAACGCCAGCAGAATTTCGAAAGCGGCTGGGTACGCCCGATTGTCCTGAGCGCAGGTCAACCCGTCGCTGAGCCGGGCCCGGCGCCGCAACCCCGGCCGCTGCACTTGCCGATTGCCGAGTTCGAGCTGGACTTGTTGCCACCGGCCGCGACTCCGTTCACCGAGCAGGCTCTGGCAGAACAACAGAAAGCCCTGGATTTTGACTACCACTGGGCACGCCCGCTGATCGCCAACAACCTGCGCCTGGCCGCCTGACGCTTAGCGACACATCCACCAGCGGCCCATATCCAGATGGAAGTGGTTACGGTGCGCGGCGTTATAGTCGGGGCTCAACACCCCATTGAAAGCGTGGCACGCGCCGTCACGCACCTGACGTAAAAATCGCGCGTCAGCGCCCTGCCCCGGCCAGTCCTTGAGCACACTGATACGGCGCCCATCAGCCAGGCGAAACCCGGCGATATCCAATGCATTGGCCGACGCGTGCTGGCTGAGTCGGCCTTCGGCGCGGTTGTAGACATTGCGACAGGCAAAACTGCCCAGGTGATCGACTCGCGTCACCGCCTGGCCATAGATCGCCTGAGCCGCCGGTTGCAGGCTGTGGCGCTCGAACAAGGCAAACGCTACCGCCAGTGGGCAACTGGCCAGGAAGCTGCTGCTCAAGCCAACCTCTGCGCCCTGTACCCTCAACGTGTTGCGCAGGGGGCACGCGGCGTCGGCGCGCGAGTCGGCCTGATGGCTCACCCGCAACCCCGAGGTTTTCAACACCTGGTCGCACAGCGCGGGATCATCCTGCAGCCGTCCCAGTTTGTAGCGCGTCAACAGGTTCGGACTGGCGCGCACATCCAGCGGCGCCCATGGGTTCCATTCATGCGGCACCGCCACCCAGCCGCGCCATACGCCTACGGCCAGCGCGCCGCCGAGCACCAGCAACGCGCCCATCCACCTGATCGACCGCACCGCTTAGCCCTTGAAGAATCGATTGGCCTGGTCGAACGGCATCTTGCGCTCGGTAAAGGTAAAGGTGCCCAACCCGTAGATTTCCTGCGCCGCCCGATAGAACTCGCCATAGGCCGCCAGGGCCAGGGCCGAGCCCACGCTGATACGCCGCACGCCCAGTTCGCTCAGCTGCGCGACGCTGAGGTTCAGGCCACCGGACATCAATACATTCACCGGTTTGGGCGCGACGGCCTTGACCACCGCCAGCACCTCTTCGGCACTGCGCAGGCCCGGCGCATACAGCACATCGGCGCCCGCTTCGGCGTAGGCTTGCAGGCGGCGAATGGTGTCGGGCAAGTCCGGGCGACCATGCAGGAAGTTTTCTGCACGAGCCGTCAGCGTGAAGGGAAACCCCAGACTGCGGGCGGCAGCGACGGCGGCCTCGATGCGCTCGACGGCGAGGTCGAAGGGGTAGATCGGATCGACGGCAACCCCGGTGGCGTCTTCGATGGAGCCGCCGACGATACCGGTGGCTGCAGCTCGCAGGATGGTCTGGGCACAGCCTTCGGGGGTGTCGCTGAAGCCGTTTTCCAAGTCAGCGGCGACTGGCAGCGAAGTCGCCCGGACAATGGCTCCGGCATTGCCCAGGGTGTCTTCCAGCGACAGCGCGCCTTCCGCATCCGGCCGTCCCAGGCTGAACGCAAAGCCCGCGCTGGTGGTTGCCAAGGCTTCGAAGCCCAGGCTGGCAAGCATGATGGCGGAGCCGGCGTCCCACGGATTGGGCATGACAAAGGCACGGTCGCGCGCGTGCAGGGCTTTGAAGGTTTCGGCGCGAAGGGTTTGGGCATCCATGACTGACTCCTGGCGGGAAAGAAGCCCTAGAGTAACCCCAGTTGTTCCGCGACGGGTTCTCGATGCAAGGTTGGCAGCGGCGCGAGCCCTGGCAATCGCACCATCAACTGGTCGTGGAAACGCAAGGCCAATTGCGCGGCGAGGCGGTTGTCCGAGGTGTGCAGGAACATATAGGGGGTACGCCCCTCTTCGATCCAGCTGGCGATCTTTTCGACCCAGGGCATCAGGAACGGATCGTTGGCTTCAAGCTCGGGATGCCCGATAAAGCGCACTTGCGGAAACAGCGTCAGGGCCGCCGGGCGCGGAGGCACCCTGGGCTTTTTCGATTGGGCATGCAGGACGGCCGCCGAGGTGGAGGTGCAACTGAACAGCGCGCGCGGATCGAGACAGACGCGTTCGACACCGCGATCGCGCAGCAGGCGGTTAAGCCTGCGCTCGGCCTCGCCTCGGGCGAAGAACTCCTCGTGGCGGACTTCAACGGCCAGTGGGCGATCGATGCCATCGAGGAATCCGGCCAGCTCACCGAGGCGCTGCGGGGTAAAAGCCTTCGACAGTTGCAGCCACAGCGGCGAAACGCGCTCGCCCAAGGGGCTCATCAAGCCGACGAAGCTTTCCGCCGCTGGCAATTGCTCGCGCAAGTCACCGGCATGGCTGATATCACCTGGGAATTTGGCGGTGAAGCGAAAGTGCTCGGGCATGATCTCGGCCCAGCGCTGCACCGTGGCGACCGAGGGGCGCGCGTAAAACGTGGTGTTGCCTTCAACCGCGTTGAAGACTTGGGAATAGAGTGCCAGGTAATCATTGGCGCGCGCATCGGCGGGATACAGATATTCTCGCCAGGCGTTTTCACTCCAGGACGGGCAGCCGATGTAGTAAGGCAGACGCATCAGATGTGGATATCGAGACCCAGCACTTCCATATCCCATTCGACAAAGCCGGCGGTGGTCAGGTAGCTGGCCAGGGCAGTGGCAACGCTTTTGCTCATGGAGCGGGGGAAGACCATGTCTTGCTGACGGGCGGGAAGACCGCTGATGCGGGCTTGGGTGCTGGGCTGCGCGTCGGAGTGGACTTCAATGAAGTCTGGCGAGTCCTCTACGGAGTCGTCCACAGTAACGTTAGCCTTACGCGGCTTACGTTTGATTGGGTACGACTGTGAGGAAAAGCCATCAATACGCATGGGCGCGAACTCGCTATCAGTAATGGCATTTTAGTGGCGCGATCCGTAGCGCGCAAATGCTCTGGTGATAACTAGAACACATAATTTGAAAAAGGTTTAAAACCCGGTGCAAATTCTGACGATTGGCGATATTTGCGTAGGTTTACCGCAATTCTGGCGTCAAATAATCCCTCGCTCTGCCTTGGTCTGTGCGACTTTATCGCGCAGGTAAACCGGCGCCGCCAGATCCGCCGCAATCGCCTCGCCGCGCTCGAAAGCAAAGCGCGCGAGGGTCAGCAGGTCTTCGGCATGGGGCAGCATCGTAGCGTCCAGACCCGCAAGCTGCACTCCCATACGCTCGCCATAGCCCCAGCCAGTCCCGGCACCGAACCAGTCGCCGCTGGCATCATCGGGCAGTACCGATGACTCCGGCGCTTGCACGGCTTCCACGCCGATCAGGCGCATTTCACCGGCGCTCTCGCGGTAGCAGCCCCAATAGACTTCATCCATGCGCGCATCAATCGCCGCCGCCACTTGCGTGGCGCCATGCTCACGCAGCGCACGTTGGGCCAGTACCGCGAGGTTGGAGACCGGCAATACCGGACGCTCCAACGCGAACGCCAGGCCCTGCACCACGCCAATGGCAATCCGCACGCCGGTAAACGCGCCGGGGCCACGGCCGAACGCGATGGCATCCACGGCGGCCAGGCTGGTACCGGCGTCTTCCAGCAGTTGCTTGATCATGGGCAGCAGCTTCTGCGCGTGCAGCCGCGGGATCACCTCGTAGTGGCTCGTTACCTTGCCGTCGTGCAGCAAGGCCACGGAGCAAGCTTCAGTCGCGGTGTCCAGGGCCAGCAGGGTGCTCATGGGTGTGGGTGTCCAAGTCGAAAAAAGTGCGCCAGTATAAACAACAACGGCCCGCAAGCGGGCCGTTGTGAATGCAGCCGATCAACCCATCAGCTCAGTGCTTGCAGCACCTTGGCAGTGATCGCTTCCACGGAGCCGACGCCAGGAATATGGCTGTATTTCGGCTTGCCCTGTTTAGCGGACAGCTGCTGGTAGAAGTCCACCAGCGGCTTGGTCTGGGAATGGTAGACCGACAGGCGATGACGTACGGTTTCTTCGGTGTCGTCTTTACGCTGCACCAGGTCTTCACCGGTGACATCGTCCTTGCCGGCCACTTTCGGCGGGTTGTAGACGATGTGATACACGCGGCCCGAGCCTTCGTGAACGCGCCGACCGGCGATACGCTGGACGATTTCTTCGTCTTCAACGGCGATCTCGACCACCGCGTCCAACTCGACGCCCGCTTTCACCAGCGCTTCAGCCTGGGGAATGGTGCGCGGGAAGCCGTCGAACAGGAAACCGTTCTTGCAGTCTTCCTGGCTGATGCGTTCCTTGACCAGGTTGATGATCAGGTCATCGGAGACCAGGCCGCCGCTGTCCATCACGCTCTTGGCGATCAGGCCCAGCTCGGTGCCGGCCTTGACGGCAGCGCGCAGCATGTCGCCGGTGGAGATTTGTGGAATGCCGAATTTTTCAGTGATGAACTTTGCCTGAGTACCTTTACCGGCCCCGGGAGCTCCCAGCAGAATGACGCGCATCGATGTGCTCCTCAATTTTTTATAGAGATGACGCTCGGATTCGCCGCGTGGGGCCAATCTCGTAAAAATGTGGTTCCAGGCCGATCAAACGGCCAAAGGCTGATCAAGATACACAGCAGGCCCTTACCACACAAGCCGCCAAAAGTAGGAGAAACCCGCGCCAGGCATGCGTCAGCCAAAGGCGCAACCGTGCCCCTCAAACAACGACCGCCCGTTTCAGGGCGGTCGTCGCGGTTGATTCGCAAGCCGTTGAGAACAGGCGAAAAACCTCAACCGGTGTTGCGCAAACCGGCGGCAATACCGGCGACGGACACCAGCAGCGCCTGTTCCAGAGGGCTGTCTTGCGCCGCTTCGCGTTGGCGCGAGCGAGCAAGCAATTCGGCCTGCAGCAGGTGCAAGGGGTCGAGGTAGGTGTTACGCAGGCGGATGAACTCCAGGGTGTCCGGACTGTGGGCCAATAGCTGCGACTGGCCAGTCAGGCCTAGCACCACGTGACATGCCTGCGACAATAGGTCGCGTAAGTGCGCACCCAATGGCAGCAAGTCGGGCTGCACCAGGCGCTCATCATAGAGGCGGGCGATATCGGCGTCGGCCTTGGCCAGCACCATTTCCAGCATATCAATGCGCGTGCGGAAGAACGGCCACTGCTCGCGCATCTGCCCCAGCAACTCACCCTCGCCGCGCTCCAGGGCTTTGCTCAATGCCGCTTCCCAGCCGAGCCAGGCGGGCAGCATCAGGCGAGTCTGGGTCCAGCCGAAGATCCAGGGAATCGCGCGCAGGCTTTCAATACCGCCGGCGCGCCGCTTCGCGGGGCGACTGCCGAGCGGCAAACGCCCCAATTCCTGCTCCGGCGTGGACTGGCGGAAATACTCGACGAATTGCGGATTTTCCCGCACCACCGCGCGGTAGGCGCTGACGCCGTCGGCGGCCAATTCGTCCATCAGATGACGCCAGGCCGGCTCCGGTGGCGGCGGTGGCAACAGCGTGGCTTCGAGTACCGCCGCCAAGTAGAGGTTGAGGTTCTGTTCGGCAATATCCGGCAGGCCAAACTTGAAGCGGATCATCTCGCCCTGTTCGGTGGTGCGGAACCGCCCCGCCACCGAGCCCGGTGGCTGCGACAGGATCGCCGCATGCGCCGGGCCACCGCCACGGCCGACGGTGCCACCGCGACCGTGGAACAACAGCAATTCCACTTGTTGCTCGCGGCAGATATCCACCAGCCGTTCCTGTGCCCGGTACTGCGCCCAAGCGGCGGCGGTGGTGCCGGCGTCCTTGGCCGAGTCCGAATAGCCGATCATCACTTCCTGCGGGCCATGCAACCGCGCGCGATAGCCCGGCAGTTGCAACAGTCGCTCCATCACCGGCCCGGCGTTATCCAGGTCGGCCAGGGTCTCGAACAGCGGCACGACGCGCATGGGCCGCTGTACGCCCGACTCTTTGAGCAGCAACTGCACCGCCAGCACATCCGATGCGGCGCCGGCCATGGAAATCACATAGGAGCCCAGCGATGCAGCCGGTGCAGCGGCGATTTCGCGGCAGGTGTTCAACACCTCAGCGGTATCCGCCGACGGTTTGAAATAACCTGGCAGCAGTGGTCGGCGATTGTTCAGCTCTTTGCTCAGGAAGTTGATGCGCGTTTCTTCGTCCCAGTCTTCATAGCGACCCAAGCCGAGGTAGTCGGTGATTTCGGTCATGGCCGACGAGTGACGCGTGGAATCCTGGCGCACATCCAGGCGGACCAGGAACAGGCCGAAAGTGACAGCGCGGCGCAGGCAGTCGAGCAACGGACCATCGGCAATCACGCCCATGCCGCACTCATGCAGCGACTGATAGCACAGCTCCAAGGGGCCGAGCAGGTCGCGATTGTCCTGCAACACCTGCGCCGGTGCCGGTGCAGGGCCACTCAACGCGGAATGAGCCCACTGGCGCGTGGCGCGCAGGCGTTCGCGCAGTTGCTTGAGCAAGGCACGGTAAGGCTCGACGCTGTCCCCCACCTGAGCCAGCAACGCCGGGCTGGCCTGTTGCATGGACAGCTCGGAGGCGAGCTGATCGATATCGCGCAGATACAAATCCGCGGCCATCCAGCGCGCCAGCAACAGCACTTCGCGAGTGACCGGCGCCGTGACATTCGGGTTGCCGTCACGGTCGCCGCCCATCCACGAGGCAAATCGAATTGGCGCGGCCTCAAGCGGCAGACGCAAACCGGTGGCGGCGTGCAAGGCCTGGTCGGCCTTGCGCAAATAATTGGGAATGGCCTGCCACAACGAATGCTCGATGACCGCAAAGCCCCATTTGGCTTCATCCACCGGCGTGGGCCGGACGCGGCGGATTTCTTCGGTGTGCCAGGCCTCGGCGATCAGGCGTTGCAAGCGTTCGCGGATCTGCTCGCGCTCGGCGCTGGTGAGGTCACGGTGATCCTGCAGCGCCAGTTGCGCGGCAATCGCGTCATATTTCTGGATCAGCGTGCGGCGCGCGACTTCGGTGGGGTGGGCGGTGAGGACCAACTCGATCTCCAGCCGCGCCAATTGGCGGGCCAGGGATTCGTCACTGTGGCCTTCGCGTTGCAGGCGGGCCAGCAACTCCGGCAGCACACGGGACTCGAAGGGCGCCGGCTGCGATTCATCGCGCCGATGAATCAACTGGTACTGCTCGGCAATGTTGGCCAGGTTGAGGAACTGGTTGAAGGCCCGCGCTACAGGCAGCAGTTCATCTTCCTGCAGCTGATTCAGGCTCGCGCTGAGCTCAGCGCCCGCGCCGCGCCGGTCAGCCTTGGCGCCTTTACGGATCTGCTCGATCTTGTCGAGAAACGCATCGCCGTATTGCTCTCGAATGGTGTTGCCCAACAGTTCACCCAGCAGGTGAACATCCTCACGCAAGCGTGCATCGATATCACTCATCAGCCAATCTCCAGCCAGAAATCCGGGACGCGCAGGTGTTCCAGAGTGCCGTCGGCGGCGCTTTCTGACAAGACACTTTAAACCTTGCGGCTTGCAGCTAGTCTCAAGGTTAAGTCGCCGGGTCATCCACACCGGTGGCTGGTCACTCATTATTGAGGTTGCCATGAAAATTCGAGACCTGCCCCAGCATTGGGAAGAAACCGCCAAGGGTCGACTGACCCAAACCCAATACGCGATTCATCTGGACGTAGAAGCCGCCGCGCGGCTGGCCGCCCTTGCCGAAATGTACCCCAAGCGCCACACCGAAGAACTGCTTGGCGAACTGATCGGCGCCGCCCTCGAAGAGCTGGAAGCCAGCTTTCCCTACGTCAAGGGCCAGCAGGTGATTGCCACCGATGAAGAAGGCGACCCGCTGTATGAAGACGTCGGGCCCACGCCGCGTTTTCTGACGTTGTCGCGCCGCTATCTGCATGATTTGTCAGCGAGTGCTGACGAACCGCAGCACTGATCCTCCCTTATTTAAACTGATTCAACCGCTGTATTCCGGGCCTTTCAGCGGCCCGGCGTACCGCTTCGCGGGGTGAAAGTTCCAAATTTCTGATGCTGACCATTCAGTCAGATATTTTTTTAGGCAAATCGCCATCTCCGCTGAACTTTTGAAAAAAGCATCCGGTCACAGCCAGTAAGCCATCACTTGGAACGCTCGTTTGAACTGGCGTCATGTGCTTAACCGCCGGGCCCGCAAACGAACGCCAGGATGGATTTTTCAGGAGTTATCCAATGGAGTTGAAGACGATGAAGACCAGCACTGCCAAATCCTCGTTTAACCACCTGCGCGGGCTCAAATTGGCCGCGCTGGCAATCGGCACCAGCTTCGTTCTGGCTGGCTGTGCCGGTAACCCGCCGACCGAGCAATACGCAGTGACCCAATCTGCGGTCAACAGCGCGGTCAGCGCCGGCGGTACCGAGTTTGC
Source organism: Pseudomonas sp. R4-35-07 (assembly GCF_003852235.1). Lineage (NCBI taxonomy): Bacteria > Pseudomonadati > Pseudomonadota > Gammaproteobacteria > Pseudomonadales > Pseudomonadaceae > Pseudomonas > Pseudomonas sp. R4-35-07. The sequence continues at coordinate 1,359,370 of NZ_CP027732.1, read as the reverse complement.
AGCCGTGGAAATGAAGTCGGCCCAGGACAAGCTCAAAGAAGCCGAAATCGCCATGCACGACAAGAACTACGACAAAGCGCGTCAGTTGGCTGAACAAGCCGAGTGGGACGCTCGCGTTGCTGAGCGTAAAGCCCAGGCTGCCAAGGCTGAGCAAGCGGTGAAGGACTCCCAGAAAGCAGTTGACGAGTTGCGTAAGGAAGGCATGCGCCCGGCTGCTATCCAGCAGAAGTAAGCCGCTGCCCCTTGACTGCATCGCACCTGATATCGAATTGAAAGGACGACACGACTATGCGTAAACAATTGATGATCCCTGCCCTGTTGGCGATGAGCGTTGCCTTGGCAGCCTGCTCCACCCCGCCGAACGCAAATCTGGAAAACGCACGGACCAATTTCACGGCCCTGCAAACCAACCCGCAGGCTACCAAGCTCGCAGCGCTGGAAACCAAAGACGCCAGCGAGTGGCTGGATAAGGCAGACAAGGCCTACCGCGACAAGGAAGACGAGAAGAAAGTCGACCAGTTGGCTTACCTGACCAACCAGCGTGTAGAAGTGGCCAAAGACACTATTTCTCTGCGTGAGTCCGAAGCCAAGCTGAAAAACGCTGGCGACGAACGTGCCCGCGCCCTGCTGGACGCTCGTGACGCGCAGATCAAGCAATTGCAAGACAGCTTGAACGCCAAGCAAACCGATCGCGGCACCCTGGTGACCTTTGGTGACGTACTGTTCGCCACCAACAAGTCCGACCTTAAGTCCAGCGGCCTGGTGAATATCACCAAGCTGGCTCAGTTCCTGCGCGACAATCCGGACCGTAAAGTGATCGTCGAAGGCTACACCGACAGCACCGGTTCCGACTCGTACAACCAGAGCCTGTCCGAGCGCCGTGCGGCTTCCGTGCAACGTGCACTGGCACAGCAAGGCGTGGATATCTCGCGCATCGTGACCCAGGGCTACGGCAAGGAATACCCGGTTGCCGACAACGGCAGCGTATCGGGCCGTGCAATGAACCGCCGCGTTGAAGTGACCATCTCCAACGACAACCAACCGGTCAAGCCACGTTCTTCCGTAGCTAACTGATTGGTTTAAGCGGCATGAAAAAACCCACCTTACGGTGGGTTTTTTTTGGGTTCGTCAAACTGGATGGTGCGGTGAGTATCGTCGGCAGGCATTTCGATTTTGGGGCCATAAGCATTTTGCGACAGCTTATCCATCAGTTGCTTGAGTTCATCGTCCTCAGCGTCTCGCCGCTCCAGCTTCTGATGCTCCCTGGCCATGTCCAACATGTTGCGTATTGCAGCAATGGTTATCGCCACATTCTAGGCCCCGCTTTGTGTAGTTTCATCGCTGTCTGTGGCATCTGACGCGATACGGTTCCAGGTATTCGCGTCAACAACGAAACCGGTCGCTTGATGCAACCTGAAAAACCGCCAATGAAGGCGGTTTTCCAGAGACACCCATCAGTAGTCGACGGAGCCTGTACCTTGCGATGGCGGAGACTGGATCTGGCCCTGGCCTTGGCCGTCGCTTTGTCCTCCGCTTTGGCCATCTTGTGCGCCTTGACCACCCTGCGCACCGCCAGCTTTCTGGGCGAGTAGTTTCTTCAGTAGCTCCTCCAATGCCGTGGGAGAGCCTTCGCCACCCGCACCGCCACTTCCCTGGTTTTCCTGAGAACCTTTGGATTTAAGCTCCTGGAGCTGATTCTTTACATCTTGAATCTGTTGGTCGAGCCCCTGCTGCGAGCCCCCCTGGCGATTGCCGGTATTGCCGACACCGCCCAGGCCACCCATGTTTGCACCACCCGATACGCCGTTGATTCCCGCCATAAACGCTCACTCCAACCAATGAATAAAATAGGCTGATCAGCAGCGCCAATCAGTCCATATCTGTGGTGGGAGCGTCAGGATGGTTCCGCTCAGCGGGGCGGACTGACAGGTGACAAATCCATAATCTGTAGAGATAACGGCACTTTCCCACGGCGGGGAAGCCGGCTGTCACTACTGCAGTTGTGGGGTTTCCTGCCCCATGCAACGCACTGCCTGCTTCTTGTTATTCACCAGCACGCCACTCAGGCCTTTCTGGTCGGTGTCGAACATCACCAATACGCCATCAATGCACTGCGCCACTTGAGCGGCAGGGGTCAACGAGATTTTGTAGTCCTCACCCGGCACGGTCTTGAGCATCGTGAAATCGCTGAGCAACAGCGCATCCTCCGGCTTGGCGAAGTGCAGGTAGCCGTAGTACCACAGGCAACCGACAGTACCGATGATGGTGCCGATGCCAGTGAGAATCAGCGGGATCATGTTGCGCTCTTCACTCATTGCGGGCTCTCTGATGGGTCAGCTTCAGGTAGGGGATAATTCGGGATTTCGCCGAGACGACGCAGGCCGTTGAAGTGCAGCGGGTCATCCAGGTAACGCAGCATCACGGTTTGCCAGGTCTTGTCGGCAAATGTCTGCACATGCCCACCTCGCGTCAGTTGCAGCACCCTGGGTGCAGGCGCTGCCTGGTACAGGCGGATACCGTTGGACAAGGGCACGATCGGATCATCCAGGCTGTGAAACAGCAGCTTGGGCACGCCGGTCAGTTGGGGCATGGCGTTGATCGCGCTGTCGGCGTCGGGCACCAGCCAAGACAGGGGTAACTGGAACGGCCATGTTAACCAGGACGTGCTCAGGGCGAATTGTCCTACGTCACGATAACTGGCGGGCACGCCATCCAATACCAGGGCCTTGAGCCGGGACTGGCGCTCGGGGTGGGCCGCAAGATAATGCACGGCCAACGCACCGCCCAGGCTCTGGCCAAGGACGATCAGCGGCTGGCTGCGGACTTCGGGCGCCTGATCGAGCCAACTGAACGCGGCGTCCACATCCTGATAAATCGCCGGCAATGACGGCTTGCCTTCGGAGAGCCCATAGCCGCGATAGTCGAGCAACAGCACTTGGTAGCCCTGCTCCGGCAACCACCAACTCCCGCCCAGGTGCCAGGCCAGATTGCCGCCATTGCCGTGCAGGTGCAGCACCGTGCCTTTGAGTGGCACGCCGGGCTTGGCGGGTAGCCACCAGGCGTGCAGATTTACGCCGTCGGCAGTGGTGAGGGTGACGTCGCGGTACGCAAGGTGGGCTTTTTGCGGCGTGAACGGCAGGCCGGGCTCCGGGTAGAACAGCAGGGAGCTGCAGCCGTTCAATGTGAGTAGCAGGCAAAGAATGCCGAGGATTCTCATCCGTTGAAGCCTCGTGGGTGAGTTGAAAATAGCCAGCATCCTTACAGGATATTGGAGTAGTCCGCCTCGATGCGGTCCAGGCTCAAATGGTTGAGGAAGTTGGAGAAGCACATCCACGCCGCCAGTGCGTTCATGTCGCGGAACTGTTCGGGCAGGTATTTGGGCGGCACTACCAGGCCTTCATCGACCAGTTGGCGCAAGGTGCGCATATCTTCAAGCGTGGTCTTGCCGCAGAACAACAACGGCACTTGTTCCAACTTGCCCTTGCGCACGGCCAGCTGGATGTAGTTGTAGACCATGATAAAGCCCTTGAGGTAGGACAGATCCTTGGTAAACGGCAAGCCAGTGGGCACCGAGCCACGGAACACGCGACTGGCGTTGCCGTAGCTTTCAGCCATTTCAAAGCCTTGCTCGCGGAAGAATTCGAACACCTGCAGGAAGTCGGCGCCCTCCTCCACCATATGAATGGCGCGGGTGCGGTTGGTCAGTTTGCGCAGCCGGCTGGGGTAGGAGGCGAACGTGATGATCTCCATCAGGATCGCCAGGCCTTCCTGGGTCACGGTGGATGAGGGTGGGCCCTTGGACAGGAACGTGCAGATCGGCTGGTTCTGGCCATTGAGAGTGGTGCCCACATGCACCAGGCCTTCGTGCACTTCCAGGGCGCGCACGTCACGGTCGTTGAACATCGCGTCGGCGCGGATCTTGATGTAGTCGGCGCCCGCCGCCGCGTCGGCGACGATGCCATCGGATTCGAACACGCGGATGGTTTCTTCGGCCTCGCCGAACACTTTGTTCAAGCGCGTTTGCAGCAAGGCGACGGCGTCCTTGGCGGTCAAGGTCTTGGCTTCGTCCTTGAGGTCGCCACGGCCGTCGATATTGTTCAGGTAGTCCGAGAGCATCAGGCCCAGATCGGCCAGGGTCGGGTCACCGGCGTGGAAGGCGTCGGACGCGGCGCCGTAGAGTTCCTGGGAAATCAGGCCGAAATCCTCGGTGCCACGGGCTTCGAGCATACGCACGACCATGCGGTACTCCCGGCACATACGGCGCATGATCTGCCCTACCGGGCTGAACTGGCCGAGGCGGCGGGTGATGTCGCGCTCGATGTTCTGAAATTCCAGCTTGACCGCACTGGAGTCGAACGACAACGGGCGGTTCAGGTAGTAATCGCGATCCACGGCGGGCATGGCCTTGCCCTTGGCCTTGAGAAAGCCCTGGCGAATATTCTCGTCCCACTTCACGGCGTCGAGGACGCGGATCGGCGTTTGCGCCAGCACAATGCGATCGGACAAGGTGCGTATCGTCTGCTGGTAATCGTCCACCCGGTGCTTCCTCTTTAAACGTGGCCTTGCTGGTATCAGACCGAAGCCAATACCAGGTGCATGTAACGCTTGAGTATCTCCAGCATCTCGTCACCGGTCAGAGGCTCTGCGCCGCCCAACAAGCCCTGATATTCCATCCGACTGATAATCGCCGTCAACACCTTGGCATCCTGTTGCGGCTCGCGCGAGCCCAATACCTGGAAAAACTGCCCGGTACCCTGCAACAGGATCTGCTGGTGGGAGCGTACCAGTTCGGCCAGGCGCGGATTCAACAAGGCTTCCTGGCGGAAGGCCTGCTCGGCCATCAGGTATTCACGGCGGTTGGCCAGTTGGCGCTGCACGTAGTCGGCGGTCAGCCGCGCAATGTCATCGGCCAGCTGCGAACGCGACGCCGGGCTGCCATCGCCGTACGCGACCATCTCGCGCAGCAGGCCTTCGTTGCGCACCCACAGCTTGCCCATGAAGGCAGCGCTGCGCTCGACGTATTGGGCGAAGGTATCGGTGAGCAGGTCATCGATGTCTTTGAAATAGTACGTGGTCGCCGACAACGGTACGCCGGCCTCCGCCGCCACGGCCCGGTGGCGCACGGCACGGACCCCATCGCGGACCACGATGCGCATGGCCGCATCGAGAATGTCTTGCCGGCGTTGTTCACTGCCCCGGCGGCTGGCCTTGCGGCCTTGGTACTGGACGCTTTCAGCCACGGCAGCGGCAATGCCGGCGGCGCCTTCTTGAGCCATTACGCGGTTCACCACACACATCCTTGAATAGAACAAAACCTGGCGCTGTTTGCTTGACGCGAGTACACGCCACATAAAAAAGCCGCCTTATAAAAGGCGGCTTCGGATTTCGCTACGGTTACGCTTGTGGCCGCATGTGCGGGAACAGGATCACATCGCGGATCGACGGCGAGTTGGTCAACAGCATCACCAGGCGGTCGATGCCGATACCTTCACCGGCGGTTGGCGGCATGCCGTATTCCAGCGCACGTACGAAGTCGGCATCGTAGTGCATGGCTTCGTCGTCGCCGGCGTCCTTGTCGGCCACCTGGGCCATGAAGCGCTCGGCCTGATCTTCCGCGTCGTTCAGCTCGGAATAGGCGTTGGCGATTTCGCGGCCACCGATGAACAGCTCGAAACGGTCGGTGACGTTCGGGTTGTCATCGTTGCGACGGGCCAGCGGCGACACTTCGAACGGGTACTGGGTAATGAAGTGCGGCTGTTCCAGCTTGTGCTCCACCAGCTCTTCGAAAATCATCACCTGCAGTTTGCCCAGGCCTTCGAAGCCCAGCACCTTGGCGCCGGCTTTCTTGGCAATGGCACGGGCCTTGTCGATGTCGTTCAGATCATCGGCGGTCAGCTCAGGGTTGTACTTGAGGATCGAGTCGAACACCGACAGGCGCACGAACGGCTCGCCGAAGTGGAAGACCTTGTCGCCGTACGGAACGTCGGTACTGCCCAGCACCAGCTGCGCCAGCTCGCGGAACAGTTCTTCGGTGAGGTCCATGTTGTCTTCGTAGTCGGCGTAAGCCTGGTAGAACTCCAACATGGTGAATTCAGGGTTGTGCCGGGTCGAGACGCCTTCGTTACGGAAGTTGCGGTTGATTTCGAAGACTTTTTCGAAACCGCCAACCACCAGGCGCTTGAGGTACAGCTCCGGCGCGATACGCAGGAACATTGGCAGGTCCAGCGCATTGTGGTGGGTTTCGAACGGCTTGGCTGCGGCACCACCGGGGATGGTCTGCAGCATCGGCGTTTCCACTTCGAGGAAGTCACGCTGCATCAGGAAGCTGCGGATGTGGGCGATGACTTGCGAACGCACGCGGAAGGTCTGGCGCACGTCTTCGTTGACGATCAGGTCAACGTAGCGCTGGCGGTAGCGCTGCTCGGTGTCGGTCAGGCCGTGGTGCTTGTCCGGCAGCGGGCGCAGCGACTTGGTCAGCAGGCGGACGCTGGTCATTTCGACATACAGGTCGCCCTTGCCGGAACGGGCCAGGGTGCCTTCGGCTGCGATGATGTCGCCCATGTCCCAGGTTTTCACCGAGGCCAGGGTTTCTTCGGAAAGGGTCTTGCGGTTGACGTAGACCTGGATACGCCCGGTCATGTCCTGGATCACCATGAACGAGCCACGGTTGAGCATGATGCGACCCGCCACCTTGACCGGGATCGCCGCTTCTGCCAGCTCTTCCTTGGTCTTGTCCGCGTACTGCTTCTGCAACGCATCGCAGTAGTTTTCGCGGCGGAAGTCGTTGGGGAAGGCGTTACCCTTGGCGCGCTCGGCAGCAAGCTTTTCCTTGCGCAGGGCGATCAGGGAGTTTTCTTCCTGTTGCAGGGCTTGCGGGTCGAGTTGTTGGTCGCTCATGTCTTTTGAAATTCCATCACAAATACGTTTTCCCCAGCCTTCGGCTGGGGATCGCGAGGCAAGGACTAGGCGTCCCCCCCGCTCCTACAGGGTTCTTTAGAGGCCCGATTTCAGGCTGGCTTCCAGGTATTCGTCGATATCACCGTCGAGCACCTTGTCGCAGTCGCTGCGTTCGATGTTAGTGCGCAAATCCTTGATCCGCGACGCATCAAGCACATAGGAGCGGATCTGGTGACCCCAACCGATGTCCGACTTGGTGTCTTCCAGTGCTTGAGAAGCGGCGTTGCGCTTCTGCATTTCCTGCTCGTACAACTTGGCCCGCAACATTTTCATGGCGGTGTCCTTGTTCGCGTGCTGGGAACGCTCGTTCTGGCAACTGACCACGGTGTTGGTCGGTACGTGGGTGATACGGACGGCCGAGTCGGTGGTGTTTACGTGCTGGCCACCGGCACCGGAGGAGCGGTAGGTGTCGATACGCAGGTCGGCCGGGTTGATCTCGATTTCCACCTTGTCATCGATCTCTGGCGAGACGAAAACAGCGGAAAACGAGGTATGGCGACGGTTGCCGGAGTCGAACGGGCTCTTGCGCACAAGGCGGTGCACGCCGATCTCGGTACGCAGCCAGCCAAAGGCGTATTCACCCTTGATGTGCACGGTGGCGCCCTTGATGCCCGCCACTTCACCGGCGGACAGTTCCATGATGGTCGCGTCGAAACCGCGCTTGTCGGCCCAGCGCAGGTACATGCGCAGCAGGATGTTGGCCCAGTCCTGGGCCTCGGTGCCGCCGGAACCGGCCTGGATGTCCAGGTAGGCGTTGTTCGGGTCCATTTCGTGGCTGAACATGCGGCGGAATTCAAGCTTGGCGAGGTTTTCCTCGAGACGGGCAAGCTCGGCGACGACATCGCCCACTGCGCCTTCGTCATCTTCTTCGACGGCCATGTCCAGCAGGTCGCGGCAGTCGGCCAGGCCGGTGTTCAGCTCGTCGAGCGTGTCGACGATCTGCGCCAGCGCAGCGCGCTCGCGGCCCAGTTCCTGGGCATATTCAGGTTTGTTCCAGACACTCGGATCTTCAAGCTCGCGATTGACTTCAGTCAGACGCTCATGCTTTTGATCGTAGTCAAAGATACCCCCGAATAGTTTCGGAGCGCTCGGACAGGTCCTTGATGGTGTTCAGGATCGGGTTGATTTCCATGGCGGGCAGCACTCGTTGGCGAACTTTTGAAAGCCGGCGAGTATAACGGCAAACGCTTGGAAACGGCAGTCCGCCTGGCCGAAAAGGCAGGGATTTGTACACAATCCCAAGCCCTATGAAGATCCAAATGTGGGAGGGGGCTTGCCCCCGATGGCAGTCTGTCAGTCAGTTAATCCTGAGCTGACACACCGCCATCGGGGGCAAGCCCCCTCCCACATTTGGCTCTGAGCCGGCCTAGAGTTATTCGATGCCGACCTGATTGCGCCCATTATTCTTTGCCATGTACAACCCCTTGTCCGCCGCCATGATCAACTGGCGGCAATCGGTGCCTTGCACCGGGGTCAGGGTCGACAAGCCAATGCTGATGGTCAGGCTCGCGCCTTCAGCCGGCGCGATATGCGGGATGTTCAGCGCGGCCACCGCCATGCGCAGTTTTTCCGCGACCAGCCGCGCACCGCCCGGCGAGGTGTTGGGCAGCACCAGGGCGAATTCTTCACCGCCGTAGCGCGCCGGCAAGTCCGAAGGGCGGCTGCTGGCGTCGCGGATGGCTTCGGCGACTTTGCGCAGGGCTTCGTCGCCTTCGACGTGACCGAAGCTGTCGTTGTAGGTCTTGAAGAAGTCCACGTCGATCATCAACAAGGAGAGTTGGGTCTGGTCGCGCATGGCACGGCGCCATTCCAGTTCCAGGTATTCGTCGAAGTGACGGCGATTGGACAGTCCGGTCAAACCGTCGGAGTTCATCAGCCGTTGCAGCACCAGGTTGGTGTCCAGCAACTGTTGCTGGCTGACCCGCAGCGCGCGGTAAGCCGCGTCCCGCTGCAACAGGGTCATGTAGGAGCGCGAGTGATAACGGATGCGCGCCACCAGTTCGATATTGTCCGGCAGCTTGACCAGGTAATCGTTGGCGCCCGCCGCAAACGCTGCGCTCTTGATCAGCGGGTCCTCTTTGGTGGAGAGCACAATGATCGGGATATTCGCCGTGGCCGGGTGATTGCGGTATTCGCGCACCAGGGTCAGGCCGTCGAGGCCGGGCATGACCAAGTCTTGCAGAATCACCGTCGGCTTGATGCGAATCGCCTGGGAGATCGCCTGGTGCGGGTCGGCGCAAAAGTGGAAGTCGATGTTTTCTTCATGGGCCAAGCCGCGCCGCACGGCTTCGCCAATCATGGCCTGGTCGTCGACCAGCAGCACCATGGCGGCGTTTTCGTCGGTCTTGAAGTCGTCGAGCTGTAAATCAATCATGTGCAGTCACCTGAATTACTGCCTGCAAACCTGCACAGCGGGAGATGTTCGATCATTTTGCGAAGACCTCCAGCAGTCGGGGCGCAATTCTATCCAGTGGGCGAATTTCAACAGCGGCGTCAATCGCCGCTGCCGCTTTGGGCATGCCATACACCGCCGAACTGTGCTGGTCCTGGGCGATGGTCAAATATCCTTGTTCTCGCATCAACTTGAGGCCCTGGGCCCCGTCGCGCCCCATGCCGGTCAGCAGTACGCCGACGGCGTCACCGTTCCAATGGCTGGCGACACTTTCAAAAAACACGTCGATGGAAGGCCGGTAAATTTCGTTCACCGGCTCTGCGGTATAGGCTAGCGTGCCATTTTTCAACAAGCGAATATGGTGGTTGGTACCGGCCAGCAAGACCAACCCGCTTTGGGGCGGCTCCCCTTCACGGGCCAGGCGCACCGGCAGGCCGGACGCACTGCTCAACCACTCGGCCATTCCGGCGGCGAACACCTGATCCACATGCTGCACCAGCACGATCGCAGCAGGAAAGTCACGCGGCAACCCCTTGAGCAGCACTTCCAGGGCCGCCGGGCCACCCGCCGACGACCCGATGGCAACCAGGCTTTGGCGCTTGCCGGTGCTGCGCTGCGGCGCGCTTTCAGCGCGCACGCGGCTGCCGCGCTGGCCGATCAGCCAGCCAATATTGAGGATCTTGCGCAACAACGGCGCCGCCGCATCCTTGGGGTTGCCCACCCCCAGCGCTGGCGTGTCCACCACATCCAACGCGCCGTGGCCCATGGCTTCAAAGACCCGGCTGACATTGGCCTGGCGGTCCACGGTGACAATCACGATCGGGCATGGCGTGTCGGCCATGATCTGGCGGGTCGCTTCCACGCCGTCCATCACCGGCATGATCAAGTCCATCAGGATCAAATCCGGGATCACCTCAGCGCAACGCTGCACCGCTTCCAGGCCATTGTTGGCGACCCACACCACTTCATGGGCAGGCTCGAAACTCAAGGCGCGACGCAACGCCTCGACGGCCAACGGCATGTCATTGACGATTGCAATCCTCATGCCCGGGCGCCTCCAATCAATTCAACCACGGCATCGAGCAGGGCGTCGTCGTGGAAGCTGGCTTTGGCTAAATAATAGTCGGCGCCGGCGTCGAGGCCACGGCGTCGGTCTTCTTCACGATCCTTGTAGGAAACCACCATCACCGGCAACGATTGCAGGCGACTGTCACGGCGCAAGAGTGTGACCAATTCAATACCGTCCATGCGTGGCATATCAATATCTGTGATAAGCAGGTCGAAATCCTCGGAGCGCAATGCGTTCCAGCCATCCATGCCATCGACCGCGACGGCCACTTCATAACCGCGATTGAGTAATAACTTGCGTTGCAGCTCACGCACGGTCAGCGAGTCGTCCACCACCAGCACGCGCTTGCGCGGCGCTTCGGTGGCCTGCTGGCTGCGCCTTGCGATGCGCTCCAGGCGGCCGGTGTTGAGCAACTTGTCCACCGAACGCAGCATGTCTTCCACGTCGACGATCAAGACCACCGAGCCATCGTCGAGCAAGGCTCCGGCGGAAATATCCTGGACCTTGCCCAGGCGAGCATCCAGCGGCAACACCACCAGGGTGCGCTCGCCGATGAAACGTTCCACGGCAATCCCATACACGGCGTCGCGCTCGCGGATCACCACCACTTTCAAGGTTTCCGAAGGGGTCTGCCCCGGTGGACGCTGCAACAGCTGACTGGCGGCGACCAGGCCGACATGCCGGCCCTCGTGCCAGAAATGCTGGCGACCTTCCAGCTGCACAATGTCCTCGGGGGCCAGGTCGCACATGCGTTCGATGTGCGCCAGCGGGAAGGCATACGCCTCTTCGCCGACTTCCACCACCAGGCTGCGCACCACCGACAAGGTCAACGGCACCTCCAGATGAAAACGGCTGCCCTGCCCTGCCGCCTGCTCCAGCACCACCGCGCCGCGCAATTGACGCACCATATGCTGCACCGCATCCAGGCCTACGCCGCGACCGGAGACTTCGGTGACCTTGTCGCGCAAGCTGAATCCCGGCAGGAACAGGAACGTCAGCAGTTCCTCCTCGCTCAGGCGCAGCGCGGTTTCCACGGGGGACAGGTGCCGATCGACAATGGTGCCGCGCAGGCGCTCAAGGTCGACGCCGTTACCGTCATCGCTCAACTCCAGTACCAGCAGCCCGGCTTGATGCGACGCGCGCAGGCGAATCAAGCCTTCCGCCGGCTTGCCCGCCAGCAGCCGCTGCTCGGGCATTTCGATGCCGTGATCGACAGCATTGCGCAATAAATGCGTCAGGGGCGCCTCGAGCTTTTCCAGCACGTCGCGGTCGACCTGGGTTTTTTCCCCTTCGATCTCCAGGCGCACTTGCTTGCCCAGGCTGCGACCGAGGTCGCGCACCATGCGCGCCTGGCCGGCCAGCACATCGGCAAACGGGCGCATGCGACAGGCCAACGCAGTGTCGTAGAGCACCTGGGCCCGCTGGCCGGCCTGCCAGGCGTACTCGTCCAGCTCGGCATTTTTTTCCGCCAGCAGCGCCTGGGCTTCGCTCAACAAACGGCGGGTATCGGCCAGGGCTTCCTGGGCCTCGAGGTTCAAATCGACGACCTTGAGATGACCGTCCAGGACATCCAGGGCGCGCAGGCTGTTGCTTTGAATGCGTTTGAGGCGCTGCAGGCTGGCGAGGTAAGGCTTGAGTCGCTGGGTTTCCACCAGCGACTTGCTGGACAGGTCCAGCAGGCTGTTCAAGCGCTCGGCCGTGACCCGCAGCACGCGCTCGCCGCCTTCGGTCATAAGTTTGCTCTGACGCGGCGGCTCGCTCGGCACGGCTGGCGCCGGCTCAGGTTCCGACGCTTCGATCACCGGCGCGGGCACCGGCGCAGGTTTCGGCGCGAGCATGGCGCTGGGTTGCGACGGGTCCAGCAAGCGCTCCATCAGCGCCACATAGGCTGCAATATCCGCAGGCCCGACGTCATTGCCCGGGGTGGCGATGCGCATCAGTAAATCCGTACCCTGCAGCAACGCGTCGATATGTTCAGGCTGCAGGTACAAGCGGCCTTCCTGGGCACTGACCAGGCAATCCTCCATGACATGGGCCACGCTGACGCCAGCCTCCACACCGACAATCCGCGCCGCCCCCTTGAGCGAATGCGCGGCGCGCATGCAGGCCTCGAGTTGGTCGGCCTGGGTTGGGTTGCGCTCCAGGGCCAGCAAGCCTGCGCTGAGCACCTGGGTTTGCGCATCGGCTTCCAGGCTGAACAATTCCAACAGCGAGGCATCGCGCATCTGGTCGGGGGTCATGCGAGGCTCCGGGTCACGGCGGACAGCAATTGGGCTTCGTCCAGCCAGCGCAGGCTGCGACCTTTCCACTGCACGACACCCTGGGTGAAGCGCGCGCTGGCCTGGGTGCCGGAGGTCGACGCGGCGTTCAAGGTGCGCTCATCGATGGCATGGATGCCATCCACTTCGTCCACCGGTACGACCACCGGGCCATCCTGCGCGGCAATGATCAGCATGCGCGGCATGATGCGCCCGCCGGTAGCGCCGGTACTGCTGCTGTCCAGGCCGAGCAATTCCACCAGCGACAGGCAGGCCACCAATGCCCCGCGCACGTTGGCCACACCCAGCAAGGCCCGGGAACGCTGGTGGGGCAACGAGTGGATCGGTTGCAACGGCGCCACTTCCACCAGGCAACGGGTGGCGATGCCCAGCCACTCTTCGCCGAGGCGGAACATCAGCAAGGAGCGGGTGACCATCTGGTGATCGAGCTCGCCAGCCGCCTGCGCAGGCCGGTCGTCCTGCTGCAGCGCATAGCGGTCGAGCAGGCGCGTGGCGGCGGCGGAATACACCGAGCAGTTGCGACAATGGATGTGCTCTGCCAGCAAGGGGCAGGATTTATCGCCATGAATGCCGATGCGGTTCCAGCAGTCATCAATGGCTTGGGTGTCGGCCAGGGTCAGGTCCAGGCCTGCGGTGCCGAGCGCGTCAGGGCTACTCATCGTTTGGACTCACTGTCAGCTCGCTCGCTACGCGCGGCGCGCGCCTGCAAACGGCGCGCCCCCGCACTGTCGCCCTGGGACTCGAGCAACGCGGCCAGGTGCATCAAGGCCTGCGGATGCTGCGGTTCCAGGTACAAGGCTTTGCGGTAATAACTCTGCGCCTCCACGGCGCTGCCGGCGACATCGCTGAGCAGGCCCAGCCAGTAGAACACGGCGGCGGCCGGCGGATGGCTGTTCAAATAACGTTCGCAGGCAGCACGGGCCTCGGCACTTTTGCCTTGGTTGGCCAAGGTGGCGATCTGGTTGAGCATCTCGCCAGCCTCCGGGGGCGGCGCTTTGACCGGTACCGCCTGGGTGCCGGCCGTACTGAACGGGCGCGGCTTGAGCGCGATCGGCGCCGGACTGCGCTGCGACGTGGGCGCCGGCATCGGTACAAACACCGGGGCGGGTGCAGCCGGCTCCACATGCCGACTGAACGCAAACGACTGCGGCACGCCAATCGAGCGCATGCCATGGCGCCCCAGCAGGCCGCCTTCGGCCGGGCCGATAAACAGCACGCCGTCCACGTGGGTCAGTTCCTTGAGCACGTCGAAAACTTGCTTCTGGGTGGGCTGGTCGAAGTAGATCAGCAGGTTGCGACAGAACACAAAGTCGTAGGTGGGCTCGTTGGCCAGCAGGGCCGGGTCGAGCAAGTTGCCGACTTGCAGGCGTACTTGTTCGCGAACCCGGTCGGCAATGCGATAGGCACCGCCGTCTTCAGTGAAGTGACGGTCGCGAAACTCAAGGTCGCCGCCGCGAAACGAGTTTTTGCCGTACACGCCGCGGCGCGCACGCTCCACCGACAGCGGGCTGACGTCCATGCCCTGGACTTTGAATTGGTGCGGTGCCAGGCCCGCGTCAAGCAGGGCCATAGCGATCGAATAGGGTTCTTCGCCGGTGGAGCATGGCAGGCTGAGAATGCGCAAAGCGCGCATCTGCTTGATTTCGGCCAACCGTGCGTGGGCCAGGCGAGCCAAGGTTGCAAAGGACTCGGGGTAGCGGAAGAACCAGGTTTCGGGGACGATCACCGCTTCGATCAGCGCCTGCTGCTCATCATGGGAGCTGTGCAGGAGTTGCCAGTACGCTTCTGCCGTCTGCGCCTGGGACAACTGGCAACGCTGGCGCACCGCGCGCTCGATAATCGCCTCACCCACCGAGGCGACGTCCAGGCCTATGCGTTCTTTAAGGAAGGCCCAGAAGCGCGGGTCACTGCTCATAGGCTCAACTCGCTGGAAAACAGCAAGGCGCGCACGTCATCGGTCAACAGCTCGGCGACGCCAATCCATTGCATCAAGCCCAGCGCATCTTCGCGCACCGGCCCCAGGTAAGGCGCCTGGCGGTTATCCAGGCCATAGGGCTGGAATTCGGCGGGGTCGCAACGCAAGGTGTCGGTAGCCTGCTCCAGAATCAGCCCCAGCCAACGCGCTTCGCTCCAGGGCTGTGGCTGATAATTGACCAGCACCAGCCGCGTGCTGGTACGCGCTTGGGCCGCAACGCCGAACGTCAAGGCGCTCAGGTCGATGACCGGCACCAGCGCGCCGCGATGGGCAAAGATGCCCGCCACCCACACCGGTGCATGAGCGATGGGTTTGAGCGGCAGGCGCGGCAGCACCTCGACCACTTCCGTCGCCTTGAGGGCAAAGCGTTCACTGCCGATGTGGAACACCAGGAACAACGCCTTTTTCGCTGCCGGGACGGCGCCGCGTTTAGCCGCGAGGTCGCTCATCAGACTTTGAAACGCGACACGCCGCTGCGCAGACCGACCGCAACCTGGCTCAGTTCATCGATGGCAAAACTGGCCTGGCGCAGGGACTCGACGGTCTGGCTGCTGGCATCGCCCAGTTGCACCAGCGCGTGGTTGATCTGCTCGGCACCGGTGGCCTGGGCCTGCATGCCTTCATTGACCATCAGCACTCGCGGCGCGAGGGCCTGCACTTGATGGATGATTTGCGACAATTGCTCACCCACCTGCTGCACTTCGAACATGCCTCGGCGCACCTCTTCGGAGAACTTGTCCATGCCCATCACGCCGGCCGACACCGCCGACTGGATCTCACGCACCATCTGCTCGATGTCGTACGTCGCGACGGCGGTCTGGTCGGCCAGGCGGCGCACTTCGGTGGCGACCACGGCAAAACCGCGCCCGTACTCACCGGCTTTCTCGGCCTCGATGGCGGCGTTGAGGGACAGCAGGTTGGTCTGGTCCGCCACTTTGACGATGGTCACTACCACTTGGTTGATGTTGCCGGCCTTTTCATTGAGGATCGCCAGCTTGGCATTGACCAGGTCGGCGGCGCCCATCACCGAGTGCATGGTTTCTTCCATGCGCGCCAGGCCCTGCTGACCGGAACCGGCGGCGACCGAGGCCTGGTCGGCGGCGGTGGACACTTCGATCATGGTGCGCACCAGGTCCTTGGAGGTCGCGGCGATTTCACGGGAAGTGGCGCCGATTTCAGTGGTGGTGGCGGCGGTTTCGGTGGCGGTCGCCTGTTGCTGCTTGGAGGTGGCGGCGATCTCGGTCACCGAGGTCGTGACCTGCACCGACGAGCGCTGTGCCTGGGAAACCAGAGCGGTCAGTTCGGTCATCATGTCGTTGAAGCCGGTTTCAACCACGTTGAACTCGTCCTTACGCTCCAGGTTCAGGCGCTTGCTCAGGTCGCCGGTGCGCATGGTTTCGAGGATATCGACGATGCGCTGCATCGGCGCCATGATTGCGCGCATCAGCAGCAGGCCACACAGCGCGGCGGCAAGAATCGCCAGCAGCAGCGAGACGCCCATGCTGATTTTCGCGGCCTCGACGGCACTGTCGATGGCGTCGGTGGCGTCGTCGGCGACCTGTTTGTTCGCGAGGATGATGTCATTGAGTTTCATGCGGCCGGCGACCCAGGCGGGCGTCAGTTGTTCGCTGAACAGCTTGAGTGCCTCGGCGCCGTTGTTGTTCTGCTGCGCCTCGAGCACCTTGGCGAGGGTCTGGTTGTAGCTCTGGTGGAATTTTTCGAAGGCATCGAACTCGTTGCGGTCCCGAGTGAAGTTGATCGTTTTCGCGTAATCGGCCATGTACTTCTCAAGGCGCGCCTCGAAAGATTTGTAATCCTGCTTGTCGTCCTCGGAAATGCCCTGGTTCTTGTGGATCCCCACCAACTCCTGGGTTTGCAGGTAGCTGTCGACCCAGGCGCTGCGAATCATCGAGCTTAAAAACACTCCAGGTACGGCGTCGTCCCGGACCAGGGTTTCGCTGGATTCGATTTTCAGCAGCCGCGAATACGAGAGCACGACCATCAGCAGCATGATCGTGATGATTACCGCAAAGCTCGCCAAAATCCGTTGGCGCAGGGTCCAGTTCTTCACAGTAATTCCTCGCAGGGCCATTCAAATGGAGGGGAGTATAGCTGAGCGAAGGCGTCTACTAATCAATGGTTTTCGGGGGTTTGAGCAGCAGTGCCGGTATTGGGCTGCGCCATTGCGGCGACTCAGCCAGACTCGATTTAAATGTGGGAGAGGCTTGCCCCCTCCACACTTAAATGGATGCACGGCGCTGCTTATGTGTTGAGGCGTACCTGTTTCTCCAGCTCTGCCTTCAAACCCGGCTCAAGTTTGAGTTGGCGCGCCAGTTCGTCCAGGTAGGCCTTCTCCATGAAATTTTCCTCGTCCACCAGCATCACGCTGGCGATGTACATTTCGGCGGCCATCTCCGGGGTGCTGGCGGCGCGGGCGACGTCGGCCGGGTCGAGGGGTTTGTTCAGCTCCGCGTGCAGCCAGGTTTGCAGCTCGCGGTCGTTGTCGAGTTTGGTGAACTCGCCTTCGATCAACGCGCGTTCACGCTCATCCACGTGGCCGTCGGCCTTGGCGGCGGCAACCAGCGCCTTGAGAATGCCCTGACTGTGCTGCTCGACCTGGGCCGGCGGCAGGCGGTCGATGGTTTGCGGCTCACCCTGGGGCGCGCTGGCCTGCTGCGCCTGCCAATTGCCATAGGCTTTGTAGGCGATGACCCCCAAGGCGGCCAGGCCTCCGTAGGTCAGGGCCTTGCCGCCGAATTTGCGGGCCTTTTTGTTGCCCAGCAGCAAGCCCATGGCGCCGGCCGCCAGTGCGCCACCGCCGGCGCCACCGAGCAAACTGCCGAGCCCGCCGCCGCCAAGCAGCCCACCGAGGGCGCCTTTGTCGGCTGATGGGCGCTGGCCGCCAGCCTTGTTCTGCAACATGTCCTGACCAGACTTGAGCAACTGATCGAGCAATCCACGGGTATTCATGCGTAGCCTCCAGACACTTGGGTTCGTAGGACCAATAGGCCCCCAGCGTAAAACTAAGTGCAAAAAAGCCCCGATCTAGAGTGCTTCCAGATGTAACGCTACCCCTGATATCAGAAATGTCTTGTTGCACAGCGGCGCCATCATCCCGCCATCAATGATTTTTGCTTCACCATCGAACCGCTTAAGCTATCCGGCGTCTGTTTATTGTCCGTTGCGTTTGGCCGAAGGCATGTCCGAACCGTTATTTCTGATCCGTTACGTGCCAGGAACGGCGCGGGATTCGCTCACGACAGGTTGTCTCTATGCACCGCAGGAATTTGCTCAAAGCGTCCATGGCCATTGCGGCCTACACCGGTTTGTCGGCCAGTGGCCTGTTGGCCGCGCAGGCCTGGGCCGGCAACCGTGCCGCCGATGGCAAGGCCGTGGCATTCGATTTTGAAACGCTCAAAGCCCAGGCCAAGCAGCTCGCCGGCAGCGCGTATAAAGATACTCGGCAGGTGCTGCCGCCCACCTTGGCGACCATGACGCCACAGAATTTCAACGCCATCGGCTATGACGCCAACCATTCGTTATGGAAGGAACTGAAGGGGCAACTGGACGTGCAGTTTTTCCACGTCGGCATGGGCTTCAAGACGCCGGTGCGCATGCACAGCGTCGACCCCACGACCCGCGAGGCCCGCGAAGTGCATTTTCGCCCTTCGCTGTTCAACTATGAAAAAACCACGGTCGACACTAAACAACTGACCGGCGATCTGGGTTTCTCCGGCTTCAAGCTGTTCAAGGCGCCGGAGCTGGACCGGCATGACGTGCTGTCATTTCTCGGTGCCAGCTACTTTCGTGCCGTGGACTCCACCGGCCAGTACGGCCTGTCGGCGCGCGGCCTGGCCATTGACACCTACGCGAAGAAACGTGAGGAATTCCCTGACTTCACGCAGTTCTGGTTCGAAACCCCGGACAAGAACGCCACCCGCTTCGTGGTCTACGCCCTGCTCGATTCGCCCAGCGCTACCGGCGCCTATCGCTTCGATATCGACTGCCAGGCCAATCAAGTGGTGATGGCCATCGACGCACATATCAATGCGCGCACCGCCATCGAACAGCTGGGGATTGCGCCAATGACCAGCATGTTCAGTTGCGGCACACACGAACGGCGGATGTGCGACACCATCCACCCGCAAATTCACGACTCGGACCGACTGGCCATGTGGCGCGGCAACGGCGAGTGGATCTGCCGCCCGCTGAACAACCCGGCCAAGCTGCAATTCAACGCATTCGCCGACACTAATCCCAAAGGTTTTGGCCTGGTCCAAACCGACCACGAATTCGCCAGTTATCAGGACACGGTGGACTGGTACAGCAAGCGCCCCAGCCTGTGGGTGGAACCCACCACCGCTTGGGGTGAGGGCTCGATCGACCTGCTGGAAATCCCGACCACCGGCGAAACCCTCGATAACATCGTGGCCTTCTGGACCCCGAAAACGCCGGTGGCGGCCGGTGATTCGCTCAACTACGGCTACAAACTCTACTGGAGCGCCCTGCCGCCGGTGAGCACACCGCTGGCCCAGGTCGACGCGACCCGTTCAGGCATGGGTGGGTTCACCGAAGGTTGGGCCCCGGGCGAGCATTACCCTGAGGTGTGGGCACGCCGCTTTGCCGTGGACTTCAAGGGCGGCGGCCTGGACCGTTTGCCACCCGGCACGGGCATCGAGCCGGTGGTCACCTGCTCTCACGGCGAGGTGAAAGATTTCAGCGTGCTGGTGCTCGATAACATCAAGGGCTATCGCATTCTGTTCGACTGGTACCCCACCAGCGACAGCGTGGAGCCGGTAGAGCTGCGCTTGTTTATCCGTACCCAGGACCGCACCTTGAGCGAAACCTGGCTGTATCAGTACTTCCCTCCCGCGCCGGACAAGCGCAAATACACCTGAACCATCTGTGGCGAGGGAGCTTGCTCCCGCTGGGCCGCGAAGCGGCCCCAAACGATGGGACTGCTGCGCAGTCCAGCGGGAGCAAGCTCCCTCGCCACAGGTACCGTGTTCGCCTTGCCTGAAGGGCATCGTGGCGAGCCCGTTTCGTTATTCAGAACCGCGACACGGTTTTCATCGCCCCAATCAGATAGCGCATCGCTACCTGGTCGTTCTCGGTCAGGGTGCGATAATGCGCCAGCAATTCAACTTCATCCGAACTCAATCTGCGGCCACGCAAGGACAGCCTGCGGGTCAGAAAAGACACCACCACACCCGCTACACCATAGGACTTGGCCATGGACTGCTTCTCCTGATATCGATCCAATACTCCTGCCTTAAGCTTAGAAAGAATCCAGTTACGTGTGGGATTTTTTTAGAGTATTAACTTAAATAATTAGATCGGTAATAAATACCTACAGTCGATTCCCATGCATTCGTTGCTTGAATCCGCCTTCTTCCTATAAGCGAGCAAAAAAAAGCCCACCGGATCAGGGTGGGCTCTGTAGGCATACGCTAAGGATCAATCCCTGAGATCGGACTCATGAATCGGCTGGTCGCGGTGCGTCGCCCGCTGATATTGCGCAGGCCAGGTCGCCTTGCGCCCTCCCAGGTCGTCGTCGGCATGCAGCGGCCAGTACGGGTCGCGCAACAATTCGCGGGCGAGGAAGATGAGGTCGGCCTGGCAGGTGCGCAGGATGTGCTCGGCCTGGGCCGGTTCGGTGATCATGCCCACCGTGCCGGTGGCGATACCCGACTCTTTGCGCACACGTTCGGCAAAGCGCGTCTGGTAGCCGGGGCCGGTAGGGATTTCGGCATTGGCGGCGGTGCCACCGGAGGACACGTCGATCAAGTCCACGCCCAGGTCTTTCAGGCGGCGCGCCAGTTCGACGGTTTCATCGGGGTTCCAGCCGTCCTCCACCCAATCGGTGGCCGACACGCGCACGAACAGCGGCAAGTCCTGGGGCCACACGTCGCGCACCGCGCGGGTGACCTCAAGGACCAGGCGGATGCGGTTTTCGAACGAGCCGCCGTACTGGTCCTGACGCTGGTTGCTGATGGGCGACAGGAACTGATGCAGCAGGTAACCGTGGGCGGCATGGATCTCTACCACTTCGAAGCCGGCAGTCAAGGCACGCTTGGCGGCGGCGACAAAATCGGCGATCACCTGTTGGATCTGCCCTTCGTCCAGCGGCGTGGGTTGCGTATGCTGGGGGTCGAATGCGATGGGCGATGGGCCGACCGGCACCCAGCCACCGTCTGCTGGCTTGACGCTGCCATGCTTGCCAATCCAGGGCCGATACGTGCTGGCCTTGCGCCCGGCGTGCGCCAACTGAATACCCGCCACCGCGCCTTGGGCCGCAATGAAGCGCGTAATACGTTGCAGGGGTTCGATCTGTTCGTCTTTCCACAGGCCCAGGTCCTGGGCGGTGATGCGGCCATCGGCGGTCACGGCGGTGGCTTCGGTAAAAATCAGCCCGGCGCCACCGACGGCGCGGCTGCCCAGGTGCACCAGGTGCCAGTCGTTGGCCAGGCCATCCTCACTTGAGTATTGGCACATCGGTGAGACCGCGATGCGGTTCAACAGGGTGAGTTGTCGCAGGGTATAGGGTTCGAGCAGCTGACTCATGGCGCACCTCTTCGGGTTCTGTGGGCAAGCTCCAAGGCTCTCTTTCATGGTGCTTAGAGCCTAGTCGACAACGACGGATCGCACAGGGTTCAGAGGTAAACGGTTCAGACGTAAACCGGGAGCCGATTGCCGGCTCCCGCCCCGCCCTGCAGCGCCTTACATTTCGACCTGGGTGCCCAGTTCGATCACCCGGTTGACCGGGAGTTTGAAGAAGCGCAGGTTGCCGTTGGCATTCTTCAGCATGAACGCGAACAACGCTTCGCGCCAACGCGCCATGCCCTTGATGCGCGAGGCGATCACGGTTTCACGGCTGAGGAAGTAGGTGGTGCGCATCGGGCTGAAATCCAGTTCGTCCAAATGGCACAGCTTCAGCGCCTCGGGCACATCCGGCTCATCGGTAAAGCCGAAGTGCAGGATCACCCGGAAGAACCCTTCGCCATAGGCGTCCACTTCGA
This sequence comes from Pseudomonas sp. R4-35-07, assembly GCF_003852235.1. Lineage (NCBI taxonomy): Bacteria > Pseudomonadati > Pseudomonadota > Gammaproteobacteria > Pseudomonadales > Pseudomonadaceae > Pseudomonas > Pseudomonas sp. R4-35-07. Next base: position 1,337,679 of record NZ_CP027732.1, on the reverse strand, counting down.
AACGCCGCGTCGCAGGCACACGCGGGATGTCTTCGTAGACCACGGTCAGCAGCACCACCTGCTCGTGCAGCACCTGGTTATGCAGCAGGTTGTGCAACAGCGCGTGGGGCACGGCGTCGGGCCGCGCTGTGAGGAACACCGCCGTGCCCTGGACGCGATGGGGCGGCTGCACGCGGATACTGCTGATGAATATCGGCAGCGGCAGGCCGCCTTCGTCGAGGCGCTCGACGAGCAATTGCTTGCCGCGCTTCCAGGTGGTCATCAGCACGAACAACACGATCCCGGCCAATACCGGGAAGGCGCCGCCCTGGATGATCTTCGGCACGTTGGCGGCAAAGTACAGCCCGTCCACCAACAGGCAGCAGAGCAACACCGGCACGGCCAGTATCGGTGGCCATTTCCACAGCAGCAGCATCACGGCGGACACCAGGATCGTGGTCATCAGCATGGTGCCGGTCACCGCCACACCGTAAGCCGACGCCAGCGCACCGGAAGATTCGAAGCCCAGTACCAGCAGGATCACGCCGACCATCAACGACCAGTTCACAGCGCCGATGTAGATCTGGCCCTGTTCGGCGCTGGAGGTATGTTGAATGTGCATGCGCGGGATATAGCCCAACTGGATCGCCTGGCGCGTCAACGAGAACGCACCGGAAATCACCGCCTGGGAGGCAATCACCGTGGCCAGGGTCGACAGCACCACCAGCGGGACCAGCGCCCAGCTCGGCGCCAGCAGGTAGAACGGGTTGCGGGCCGCTTCCGGATCGCCCAGCAGCATGGCGCCCTGGCCAAAATAGTTGAGCACCAGTGCCGGCAGCACCAGGATGAACCAGGCGCGGGCGATGGGTTTGCGGCCGAAGTGGCCCATGTCGGCATACAGCGCTTCCGCCCCGGTCAGGGCCAGCACCACTGCGCCGAGGATGGCCACGCCAATTCCGGGGTGCGCCTCGAAGAAGCGCACGGCCCACATCGGGTTCATGGCACTGAGCACCTCAGGGTGCAGGGTGATGCCATACACGCCGAGGCCGCCAAGCACCAGAAACCAGGTCACCATCACCGGGCCGAACAGCTTGCCGATGCGGTCTGTGCCGTGTTTCTGGATCAGGAACAGCGCCACCAGTACCACCAGCGCGATAGGGACTACCCACCGTTCCAGGCCATCGAAAGCCAGTTCCAGGCCCTCGACGGCCGACAACACCGAAATCGCCGGGGTGATCATGCTATCGCCGTAGAAAAGCGCTGCGCCGCACAAGCCGCACACCACCAGGAAGCTGCGCAACTTCCTGCGCTCCCCCGCCGCCCGGCGTGCCAGGGCGGTCAGTGCCATGATGCCGCCTTCGCCCTGGTTATCGGCGCGCAGCACAAACAGCATGTACTTGATCGACACGACCCAGATCAGCGACCAGAAGATCAGCGCCAGGATCCCCAATACGCCGTCATGGTTGACCTGCACCCCATAACCGCCGTTGAACACCTCTTTAAGGGTGTAGAGCGGGCTGGTGCCGATATCGCCGTACACCACCCCGACCGCTGCCACCAGCATGCCAATCGGCTTGGCGTTTGAATGCTCGGCACCCGCTGCCTGACTACTTGCCTGACCCATCAACCACTCCTGCCCTTTGACCTGAGGTCTTTTATAAACAACGTGCCCAAACGGCCCCTAGCATGCGCTGTTTTACTTCACGTAACAGACGTTTTGTTGACCTTAGGATTTTACCTACGCGCAACGGCGCGAAGCATAGCGCAGCACTCGTCGCATTTCCCCGCATAAAGCTGGTCAAGTGCGTGGCCCGCCGTGTCGTGCCCGGCTGGCGGCGTCATTCAATACCGAGGTTAGACATATCCAACGCCATCGCAAAAGCCAACCCCAAGGTCGGCTTTGGATCCCTGGGTTGCCCCTAAGATCTTTACTCTACACCTTGATCTTTAGTAATAACCCCTTAAAGGCAAGGCCATAGGCGGTTAGCAAAAATGAGATAGAATGAAGGCTGACGGAGGAATAAAGCGTGAACAAAGCAGCTCAGCAAAAAAAACATACCCGAATTACGTACGGCAAAATGGTGTCCGTGACCATTCGTGGCCGGAAAAACGGAAGCTTCAAGGCTCTCCTTTCAAGCGCGGACGATGTGGTTGAGCGGCATGTCACGAAAAGCCTCTCGAGCAGCGTGTTGAGTCAAAAAGACCTAACGCATCGTCCAATGCGTGCGCCCCATCTCTCGGGCCTTGAACGCGATCTGGAAGAACTGAAGAAGGTTGTTGCGGCACTGGCCGTGCGCTCTGTTGCGCATGAAGAGAAGGCTGCTGATTTTGATGTCGAGGGCATAACCGTGCTTGACGCCAACACAGCGTACCAACTGCTAGATAATCCCCCTGAGCCCACTGACACACTTCGCAACCTGCTTGCCTTGCGCTAAGGGCTGTTAATGGACTTCATCACCGTCGACTTCGACAAGTCGATTGATCGTTCTGCATTTGATTGCGGGGCGCACCCAGCCTTGAACACGTACATTGCCCAGCACGCAGGGCAAGACCAAAAGCGAAACGTCTCCCGCACATTCATGTACGTCGAAGATGGGACGCTGCTGGGCTATTACACCCTAGCGAATGCCTCTGTAGCCCTTGAAGCGCTAAGCGATGACCAAAAAAGAAAATGCCTCGGTATCCTATGCCGGCAGTGCTTTTGAGTCGTCTGGCGATCGACAAGGGTGCTCAAAGCAAGGGGCTCGGCCAGAGATTGATGTCTGACTTCTTCCGTCGCGTGTACACGGTTTCCAAGCAGTCTGGTGTAGCTTTTGTGATCGTCGATGCAAAAGACCAAGATGCTGCGGATTACTACCAACGTAAGTTAGGGTTTGTGCCATCCACGAATAGCCCCCTTCGCTTGGTACTTTCTACCGCAACCTTCATCCAGATGTTAGATGCACGAAACTAACCTCCCGCAGACATAGCTCGTACCTGGTCATCCACAGGGCAGCAGTGTGCACACTTGTGCAAACCGGTGAACCTGAAAGACTTGGCCATAGCCCACGTAAACCATGGCCTTCCTTCTCCCAAGCCATCTACCAAGCTTTGACTTAGAGCGCCTTTGCGCAGAACGACGCTGCCATGTCTTGGTAACCAGCGACCAGGCTGTAGAAGAACGGCGCTTTTACGCCGACATAAAGTTGATCCAGGACGCGAAAGCGCAATCCGGTGTGCTGCCTGATCTCGACCAGAACGGCGCGCAGGTAAAGCGCAGCACTCGTCGCATTTCCCCGCATAAAGCTGGTCAAGTGCGTGGCCCGCCGCTAGAATTGCGCACTTTTTGATCAGAGGCGTCACAAACGCCCGTGTACCGCCGTGTCGTGCCCGACTGGCGGCGTCATTCAATACCGAGGTTAGACATGTCCACCACCATCGCAAAAGCCAACCCCAAGGTCGGCTTTGTATCCCTGGGTTGCCCGAAGGCTCTGGTTGACTCCGAGCGCATCCTCACGCAACTGCGTATGGAAGGCTATGACGTCGTGTCCACTTACCAGGACGCCGACGTGGTGGTGGTCAACACCTGCGGCTTTATCGACTCGGCCAAGGCTGAGTCCTTGGAAGTGATCGGCGAAGCCATCAAGGAAAACGGCAAGGTCATCGTGACCGGCTGCATGGGCGTGGAAGAAGGCAATATCCGCAACGTCCACCCAAGCGTGCTCGCCGTGACCGGCCCGCAGCAGTACGAGCAGGTGGTCAACGCCGTACACGCCGTGGTGCCGCCGCGCCAGGACCACAACCCGCTGATCGACCTGGTGCCGCCGCAAGGCATCAAGCTGACCCCGCGTCACTACGCTTACCTGAAGATTTCCGAAGGCTGCAACCACAGCTGCAGCTTCTGCATCATTCCGTCGATGCGCGGCAAGCTGGTCAGTCGTCCGGTCGGCGACGTGCTGGACGAAGCCCAGCGCCTGGTCAAATCCGGCGTGAAAGAGCTGTTGGTGATTTCTCAGGACACCAGCGCCTATGGCGTCGACGTCAAATACCGCACCGGTTTCTGGAATGGCGCGCCGGTGAAAACTCGCATGACCGAACTCTGCGAAGCCTTGAGCAGCCTGGGCGTGTGGGTGCGCCTGCATTACGTTTACCCGTACCCGCACGTTGACGAGCTGATCCCATTGATGGCCGCCGGCAAGATCCTGCCTTACCTGGACATCCCGTTCCAGCACGCGAGCCCCAAGGTGCTCAAGGCCATGAAACGCCCGGCCTTCGAAGACAAGACCCTGGCGCGCATCAAGAACTGGCGCGAAATCTGCCCGGACCTGATCATTCGCTCGACCTTTATCGTCGGTTTTCCTGGCGAAACCGAAGAAGACTTCCAGTACCTGCTGGACTGGCTGACCGAGGCCCAGTTGGACCGCGTCGGCTGCTTCCAGTACTCGCCGGTTGAAGGCGCTCCGGCCAACCTGCTGGACCTGGCCGTGGTGCCGGACGACGTCAAGCAAGACCGTTGGGAGCGCTTCATGGCGCACCAGCAGGCGATCAGCTCGGCGCGCCTGCAATTGCGCATCGGCAAGGAGATCGAAGTGCTGATCGACGAAGTCGACGAGCAAGGCGCGGTTGGCCGTTGCTTCTTCGATGCACCGGAAATCGACGGTAACGTGTTTATCGACGATGCCAGCGGCTTGAAACCAGGCGACAAGGTGTGGTGCACGGTGACTGACGCCGACGAGTACGACTTGTGGGCTGAAAAGCGCGATTGATTGTAAAAAAATGAAAAAGCCCCGCTCCTGAACAGGATGCGGGGCTTTTTTACGTCTATCGTTTTGCCCATCAGTCCCATTAAGGCAAAGGGTCGCGGGCATGCGTCAGCATTCGGTCATCCACACACCTAACACCTGCGACTACCCAGAGTTGACACGTATTTGGGAGGCTTCGGTGCGGGCTACCCACGACTTCTTGCCGGACAGCTACATCCTGCGCCTGAAAAATCAGGTGCTGACTCGCTATCTGGACGCCGTGATGCTGATCTGCACCAAGGACGCGCGCCAACGCATCACCGGGTTCGCCGGAGTGGCTTCGGGCAAGGTCGAAATGCTGTTTATCGACCCACCCTTTCGAGGCCAGGGCCTGGGCCGGCAATTGCTGCGCTATGCGATCGAGTGCATGAATGCCGATGAGCTGGACGTGAACGAGCAGAATCCGCAAGCGCTGGGGTTCTACTTCAAGCAAGGCTTTGAAGTGATCGGACGCACGGAACACGACGGCCTGGGCCAGCCTTATCCGTTGCTGCATATGCGCCTGCGCCAGCAACAGCACTTAGGCAGTGGCTGACCCCACCTGTTGATCGGGCTTTATCAATAAAGCACCGCGCTGAAATGGGGCCGGGATTAACCGGCCCCACACAGGTACAATAGCCGCCCCCTTTTGTTACGGCCCTTGTCATGACTGACCCCATACGCCTCTCCAAACGCCTTATCGAACTGGTCGGTTGCTCCCGTCGGGAGGCTGAGCTGTTTATCGAAGGCGGCTGGGTCTCGGTGGACGGTGAAGTGATCGACGAACCGCAGTTCAAGGTCACCACCCAAAAGGTCGAGCTGGACCCGCAAGCCAAAGCCACCGTGCCTGAGCCGGTGACCATCCTGCTGCACGCTCCGGCGGGCATGGACGCCGAGACGGCCATGGCGTCGATCAGCGCCGAGACGCTGTCGGAAGAGCACCGCTTCAGCAAGCGCCCGCTCAAGGGTCACTTCCTGCGCCTGACCGCCAGTGCCGACCTGCAAGCCAAGGCCAGCGGCCTGCTGGTGTTCACCCAGGATTGGAAGATTCTGCGCAAGTTGACCGCCGATGCCGCCAAGATCGAGCAGGAATACGTGGTGGAAGTCGAGGGCGACATGGCCGCCCACGGCCTCAACCGCCTGAACCACGGCCTGACCTACAAAGGCAAGGAGCTGCCGGCCGTGAAAGCCAGCTGGCAGAACGAGAACCGCCTGCGGTTTGCGCTGAAAAACCCGCAGCCGGGGGTGATCGCGCTGTTCTGCGAAGCCGTTGGCTTGAAAGTCGTCGCCATCCGTCGCATTCGCATCGGTGGCGTCTCCATTGGCAAGGTGCCCGTGGGCCAATGGCGTTACCTGTCCGGCAAAGAGAAGTTCTAAGCCGGTGCCCTTTTCCCGACACTGCCTGACTGGGCAGTGTCTACCCCGTTGAAAACCAGGATTGCCCACCATGATTCACAACGACGTACTGCGCAGCGTGCGCTACATGCTCGACATCAGCGACAACAAGATGGTCGAGATCATCAAGCTCGGCGGCATGGACGTAACCAAGGAAGACCTGCTGACTTACCTCAAGAAAGATGAGGAAGAAGGCTTTGTGTTCTGCCCGGATGAGGTGATGGCGCATTTCCTCGATGGCTTGGTCATGTTCAAGCGCGGCAAGGACGAAAGCCGTCCGCCGCAGCCGATCGAAACCCCGGTGACCAACAACATCATCCTGAAAAAACTGCGCGTGGCCTTCGAATTGAAGGAAGACGACATGCACGCCATCCTCAAGGCTGCCGAGTTCCCGGTGTCCAAGCCGGAGCTGAGCGCGCTGTTCCGCAAGTTCGGTCACACCAACTACCGCACCTGTGGTGACCAGTTGCTGCGCAACTTCCTCAAGGGGCTGACGCTGCGGGTTCGCGCGTAAGCCATGAGTTATCAGGTCGCGCCCGTCGGCTTCGTACGCTCCTGCTTCAAGGAGAAGTTCGCTATCCCGCGCCAGCCGCAACTGGCGCCGGCCGCCCGTGGTGTGCTGGAGCTGGTGGCGCCGTTCGATGGCGGCGAAGCCGTGCAGGGCCTGGAACAGGTCAGCCATGTGTGGCTGCTGTTTCTGTTCCACCAGGCGCTGGAAGACAAGCCACGCCTTAAAGTGCGCCCGCCACGCCTGGGCGGCAACACCGCCATGGGCGTATTCGCCACCCGCGCGACCCATCGGCCCAATGGCATCGGCCAGTCGGTGGTAAAGCTGGACAAGGTAGAACCGGGGCGCCTGTGGATTTCCGGGATCGATTTGCTCGATGGCACGCCGGTGCTGGATATCAAGCCGTATGTGCCCTATGCCGACAGCGTTGAGACCGCCACCAACGGCATCGCCAGCGGTGCGCCGCAACTGATTGGCGTGCAGTGGCTCAAGACTGCACTGCAACAGGCCCAGGGCCATGCGCAGCGTCTTGGGGAGCCGTTGGTGGAGTTGATCGATCAGTGCCTGGCGCAGGACCCGCGTCCTGCCTACCAGACGCCCGGGCCTGAACGTGAATACGGTGTGCAGTTCTGGGATGTGGATGTGCGTTGGCACTATCCCGAGGCGGGGCTGATTTGTGTGCTGGAAGTGGTGCCGGCCAAATAAACCGGAAACAAATGTGGGAGGGGGCAAGCCCCCTCCCACATTTTTTGATCGCGTTTTATTTTTCGACGAACGCACGCTCGATCAGATAATCACCCGGCTCACGCATGCGCGGCGAAACTTTCAGACCGAAGCTGTTCAGCACTTCGCTGGTCTCGTCCAACATGCTTGGGCTACCGCACAGCATGGCGCGGTCGTCTTCGGGGTTGATCGGTGGCAGGCCGATGTCGCTGAACAGCTTGCCGCTGCGCATCAGGTCGGTCAGGCGGCCTTCGTTTTCGAACGGCTCGCGGGTCACAGTCGGGTAGTAGATCAACTTGTCACGCAGGGCCTCGCCGAAGAATTCGTTCTGCGGCAAGTGCTCGGTGATGAATTCGCGGTAGGCGACTTCGTTGACGTAACGCACGCCGTGGCACAGGATCACTTTTTCGAAACGCTCGTAGGTCTCCGGGTCCTGGATCACGCTCATGAATGGCGCGAGGCCCGTGCCGGTGCTGAGCAGGTACAGGTGTTTACCCGGCTTCAAATCGTCAAGCACCAGGGTGCCTGTCGGTTTTTTGCTGATGATGATCTCGTCGCCTTCCTTCAAATGCTGCAACTGGGAGGTCAGCGGGCCATCCGGCACCTTGATGCTGAAGAATTCCAGATGCTCTTCCCAGTTCGGGCTGGCAATGGAGTAGGCGCGCATGAGCGGGCGGCCGTTGGGCTGTTGCAGGCCGATCATCACGAACTGACCGTTCTCGAAGCGCAGACCCGGATCGCGGGTGCACTTGAAGCTGAACAGAGTGTCGTTCCAGTGATGAACACTGAGGACACGCTCGTGGTTCATGTTGCTCATGTACGGGGGACTCCTGGAAATGGGCCTGCGCCACAGGTGAAGTGCGCAATTGCACAGCATTCTAATGGCGGCGACAATATCTGTTAACTGGATTATTAAGATAAGGGTTATCGGTTATATCGATATGCGATTCACTCTCCGTCAACTGCAAGTCTTCGTCGCCGTCGCCCAGCAGGAAAGCGTCTCCCGCGCTGCTGGCCTTCTGGCCTTATCCCAATCCGCCGCCAGCACGTCGATTACCGAGCTGGAGCGTCAATCCAGCTGCCAATTATTCGACCGCGCCGGCAAACGCCTGAGCCTCAATGCGCTCGGGCATCAATTGCTGCCTCAAGCGGTGGCCCTGCTGGACCAGGCCAAGGAGATCGAGGACCTGCTCAACGGCAAGTCCGGCTTTGGCTCACTGGCCGTGGGCGCCACCCTGACCATCGGCAATTACCTGGCCACCCTGCTGATCGGCAGCTTCATGCAGCAGCACCCCGAGAGTCAGGTGAAACTGCATGTGCAAAACACTGCACATATCGTGCATCAGGTGGCGCATTACGAAATTGACCTGGGTCTGATTGAAGGCGATTGCAGCCATCCGGACATCGAAGTGCAGACCTGGGTGGAGGATGAACTGGTGGTGTTCTGCGCGCCCCAGCATCACTTGGCCAAGCGTGGCATGGCCAGCATGGATGAGCTGACCCATGAGGCGTGGATCCTGCGGGAACAAGGCTCAGGCACGCGCCTGACATTTGATCAGGCTATGCGCCATCACCGCAGCGTACTGAATATCCGCCTGGAGCTGGAACACACCGAGGCGATCAAACGAGCAGTGGAGTCGGGTTTGGGGATTGGTTGCATTTCGCGACTGGCACTGCGCGATGCGTTCCGGCGTGGCAGCCTGGTGCCGGTAGAAACCCCGGACCTGGACCTGGCCCGGCAGTTCTACTTTATCTGGCATAAGCAGAAGTACCAGACCTCGGCGATGCGCGAGTTCCTGGAACTGTGCCGCGCTTTTACCGCCGGGGTTCAGCGCAGCGACGAAATCGTATTGCCGAGCATCGCCTGATCGTTAGATCAGAATGACCGCCCACACCAGCGTGATCATGGTCAAGGCCACGAATTGCGCGGCGCTGCCCATGTCCTTGGCGTTTTTCGACAGCGGGTGGCGGTCCAGGGAAATGCGGTCGATCGCCGCCTCCACCGCCGAGTTGAGCAATTCGACGATCAGCGCCAGCAGGCACACGGCAATCAGCAACGCCCGTTCGACGCGGCTGACCTGCAAGAAAAAACTCAACGGAATCAGGATGACGTTCAGCAGTACCAACTGGCGGAACGCCGCCTCGCCGGTGAAAGCCGCGCGCAGGCCATCCAGGGAATAGCCTCCTGCGTTGAAGATACGTTTGATACCGGTTTGACCCTTGAAAGGCGACATAGATGTAGGCAACTGAACCAAAGAAGTGGGGAAGCTAGATCACGCAAAGTCAAAAAAGCGTGAACCGGTTGTAACTTAATGCTGCGAAATTGACTCAAGTTGTTGCAAGAGCAACGCCGCCTGGGTGCGCGTTCGCACCCCCAACTTACGGAAAATCGCCGTGACGTGGGCCTTGATGGTCGCTTCCGACACGCTCAGCTCGTAGGCAATCTGCTTGTTCAACAAACCCTCGCAGACCATGGTCAACACCCGGAACTGCTGGGGCGTCAAACTGGCCAAGCCATCACGGGCCGCCTTGGCTTCCTCGGACACGTTGATTTCTTCAAACGCTTGCGGTGGCCAGGACACATCGCCGTCCAGTACGGCACGCACAGCCTTTTGGATATCTTCCATCGCGCTGGACTTGGGAATGAAGCCGCTGGCGCCGAACTCCTTGGAGCGCACCACCACATCGGCGTCTTCCTGGGCCGAGACCATCACCACGGGAATCTGCGGATATTGCCCGCGCAGCAGCACCAGCCCCGAAAAACCATAGGCACCGGGCATGTTCAGGTCGAGCAGCACCAGGTCCCAGTCGGATTTTTCAGTCAGGCGGGCTTCCAGCTCGGCAATGCTGGCGACTTCGACCAGTCGCACGTCCGGGCCAAGGCCCAGGGTTACGGCCTGATGCAGCGCACTGCGAAACAGCGGGTGGTCATCGGCTATCAGGATTTCGTATGTGGCCATTGATTAAATGATCCTGTTTTTTAGGGGAGCCCTGATGGGTTCAGGGTCCGCCAGTACACAAGGCAACAGCCAGGCAGCCATCGCCACGGGGCACGCTCAACGTCAAAAACATGCGAAACAACGTCGAAAAACCAAGCTAGCGCCCCAATCGGCGCCCAGCATGCCCAGCGCAGCCTGGGGGGTCAAGCGCTACGCCCATGGGGATTTTAGCGGGTTACGCGATTAAGGTGCCATCATGCCAACGTCGACGGGTCAGGCTGCCGGGATATAAGGCGCCAAACGCGTGTGAACACTGTCCGTCGCATCCAGAGGCAATTGAAACTTGGCGGCCAGGTAGTGCGTACTGAATACATCAAGGTAGGCGTCCAGGACTTCGCTGGCGAGCTGATCATCGGCCAACTCCAGACACAGCGCGGCAACCTCGGCGGTGCAGAAATGATCATCACGCTTGGAGCGGCGCAACTTGTAGCGTGACAGCTGCTCCGGCGCCAGGCTCAGCACAGGCAAATGCTCCAGATAGGGGCTCTTGCGAAACATCTTGCGCGCTTCGCTCCAAGTGCCGTCCAGCAGGATGAACAGTGGGCGCTTGCCCGCCTGGGTATTCACCGCGCTGACCACCCGCTCGGGCGCCACGAATTCGCCGGGGAACACGATGTACGGCTGCCACTGCGGATCGGCCAGCAAGGTGAGCAGGCCCGGATCGACTTCAGTGCGCGACCAGGCGAACGCCGTGGTGTCGTCGATAACGTCGGCGATCAGCCAGCCGGTGTTACTGGGCTTCATCGGTTCGACGTCGTGCATCAACAGGCACATGGCAGCGTTGGCCTGAACCGTTGGTCGCCATGCGCACAGGCAATACTCGGGAATCACTCGGCAACCGGTGCACCGCTCGGCACGCGATCCCCGATTAAGGAAAGGCCTGACGGCTCGGGCCAGGCGCTCGGTACGCAAGCGGGAGACGGCGTGGCTCATCGGATGCGCCATACAGACGGGTAAATCGACACAGGGTCACTCAAGAGCAATTGAAGTGCGCGCAGTTTACCAGCGATACGCCTGGCTGTAGTGGCAAGCGCTCACCTATAATTGCGCGCCACTGAACGCACAGCGCAGTGGCTGGTCTATGCACCAGTAACCGAATCAGGAGAGTTTGATGCTGCGTTCCATGCTGCGCCTCGTTGCCCCATCCGTCGCTATTGCGCTGGCCTTGCCTGTGGGCGCCCATGCAGCCTCGCTGCTGGAGGCTCAAATGAACCGGAAGCTGCAAAGCGTCGCGACCGAAAGCAACAAGGACCTGCCCCGGGAAATTGATGAAAAAACCCTGGAAGTGGCCTACACCGTTGAAGGCACGCAACTGATCGATCATCTGAGCGTGCAGCCTGACCGCGCCGAACAGATGCGTGCCAATCCCAAGGCGGTGTATTTCCAACTGGGCCGCAGTGTCTGCACCAACCCAGGCTACCGCGAGCTGATGGCGAAGGGCGCGGTTATGCGCTACGAAATCACCGAGAACAAGACCAACCGCCCTGTAGCCTCGGTAAAGTTCGCCGAAGCCGACTGCCCGGCTCCGACCAAGAAGAAAAAGTAACCCCGGCTTGCCTTTCGCGCGTGGCCGCCTGGCGACGCGCACTCCCCGCCTCAACGACTAACGCCATGACGAGTGACCAATAAGCGGTTGCCAGCCAAGGGTTTTTCGGCCCATGATCGCATCATTCCATCCGCCCGCCCGCAGCAGCATTCACTGCTGTTCTGCAACGTTTTTTCAGGGCAAAAGAGGCCTGCCCTCCTGCGGCAAGCAACGACACATGCAGTGTCGTGGCCCCTGCCGACGCTCGTCGGCGATCCAGGCCCTGTGAAAAAGGAGAAGTTGAATGCCTTATGAATCGAATGACTCCCTGCTCCAGCTTTTTGAACAAAATGGCACCGACCTCACGCAACAGGTGGACGCGCAACTCCAGCTGATCGCCCCCAACAGTGCAAATATCCCCTTGTATCGCGACATGATCCTCACCGTTCTGCGCATGGCCCAGGACGACCGCGACCGTTGGAACGCCAAGATCACCTTGCGCGCCATACGTGAGTTGGACCACGCCTTCCGTGTGCTCGAACAGTTCAAGGGGCGGCGCAAGGTCACGGTGTTCGGCTCGGCACGTACTCCGGTGGAAAGCCCCCTGTATGCATTGGCTCGAGAGGCAGGCGCGGCGTTGGCGCGTTCCGATCTGATGGTCATCACCGGCGGCGGCGGCGGCATCATGGCTGCGGCGCATGAGGGCGCGGGCCTGGAGCACAGCCTGGGGTTCAACATCACCCTGCCGTTTGAACAGCATGCCAATCCGACCATCGACGGCACCGACAACCTGCTGTCCTTCCACTTCTTCTTTACCCGCAAACTGTTTTTCGTCAAGGAAGCCGACGCACTGATCCTGTGCCCTGGTGGTTTCGGCACTTTGGACGAAGCCCTGGAAGTGCTGACCCTGATCCAGACCGGCAAAAGCCCGCTGGTGCCGGTGGTACTGCTGGACGCACCCGGCGGCGGCTTCTGGCAAGGCGCCCTGGATTTTATCCGCAGCCAGCTGGAGGCTAATCGCTATATCCTGCCGACCGACCTCAAGCTCATACGCCTGGTATACAGCGCAGAAGAAGCCGTGGACGAGATCAATCGGTTTTATGCCAACTTCCATTCAACGCGCTGGCTGAAGCGTGAGTTCGTAGTGCGCATGCATCATCCACTCAGTGATCGAGCCCTGGCGCATTTGCAGGATGAGTTTGCCAGCCTGCGGCTGAGCGGAGCGTTCCAGCAGCTTGCCTACACAGGCGAAGACCATGACGAGCCAAGGTTCAGTCATTTGACGCGACTGGTCTTCAACTTCAATGGCCGTGACCAGGGGCGATTGCGCGAATTGGTGGATTACATCAACCTGCCGGAAAATTGGGTTTAGGCTCAAGGTGAGGCGCAGCAGCGGGTGGCGCCAGAGCCTGCGTGATTTTCTGCAGGCAAAAAAAAAGGCCCACTATTTTCATAGTGGGCCTTTCGTTTTGTGGCGTTCAGTCGTCCATATCCCGACCGCTTAACAAGCGGCTGATCATGTCCATCGAAAACCCACGATAGCTCAGGAAGCGGCCTTGCTTCGCACGCTCCCTGGCATCAATTGGCAGATGCCCTGAAAACTTGCGACGCCAAGTCTCTTCCAGCTGCGACTGCCAACTGATACCGCACTCACGCAGGGCGAGGTCGATATCGGTACGTTGCAGGCCGCGCTGGCTCAACTCTTCGCGAATCCGCGCAGGGCCATAACCGGAGCGCGCGCGGTAGGACACAAAGCTTTCGAGATATCGGGCTTCCGATAGCAGCCCTTCTTCCGTCAAGCGGTCGAGGGCCGTTTCAATCATTTCGGGCTCTGCGCCGCGCTGACGCAATTTGCGCGTCAGCTCGACTCGACCATGCTCGCGCCGTGCGAGCAGGTCCATTGCAGTGCGCCGAACAGCAACGAGTGTATCCAGTACAACAGTCATCGTTTGCTTCAGATGTCAGTGTCGGCTTCTTCCATCTCGTCAACCGGCTCACGGTTGGCGGCGGCTTTGACGTCTGGCGCAGGGGTCAGCAGCTTGTCGCGAATCTGCTTCTCAAGCGTGGCGGCAATATCCGGGTTGTCTGCCAGGAACTTGGCCGAGTTTGCCTTGCCCTGACCGATCTTGCTGCCGTTGTAGGCATACCAGGCACCGGACTTCTCGACGAAACCGTGCAGCACGCCCAGGTCGATCATCTCGCCGTTCAGGTAGATGCCTTTGCCATAAAGAATCTGGAACTCTGCCTGGCGGAAAGGCGGGGCTACTTTGTTCTTCACGACTTTGACGCGGGTTTCGCTACCGACAACCTCGTCACCTTCTTTCACCGCGCCGGTACGACGGATATCCAGACGAACCGAAGCGTAGAACTTCAGCGCGTTACCACCGGTGGTGGTTTCCGGGCTGCCGAACATCACACCGATTTTCATACGGATCTGGTTGATGAAGATCACCAGGCAGTTGGCGTTCTTGATGTTACCGGTGATTTTACGCAGCGCCTGGGACATTAGGCGGGCTTGCAGGCCCACGTGCATGTCGCCCATTTCGCCTTCGATTTCTGCCTTGGGTACCAGGGCAGCCACGGAGTCGACCACGATCACGTCGATGGCGTTGGAGCGCACCAGCATGTCGGTGATTTCCAGGGCTTGCTCACCGGTGTCTGGCTGGGAAACCAGCAGGTCGTCGACGTTGACGCCCAGCTTGCCGGCGTATTCAGGATCCAGGGCGTGCTCGGCATCGACGAATGCGCAGGTGGCGCCCATTTTCTGAGCCTGGGCGATCACCGACAGGGTCAGGGTGGTTTTACCGGAAGATTCAGGACCGTAGATCTCAACGATACGGCCTTTTGGCAGGCCGCCAATGCCGAGCGCGATATCCAGACCCAGAGAGCCAGTGGAGATAGCCGGGATCGCCTGACGGTCGTGATCGCCCATACGCATTACGGCACCCTTGCCGAATTGACGTTCGATCTGACCCAGGGCCGCAGCCAAGGCTTTCTTCTTGTTGTCGTCCATTAAAGTCCTCACGTAATCAATAAGGCCTGACGGCCAACACCTGTATAAGTAGACAGTATTGTTCCACAAAGATCGAAGATCGCCTACCCCTGATTGTCTATTTCTGCTGCAGCTCGTCGCAACAAGCCCTCCAACGCAGCCTTTACCGTTTGTCGCCGGACCTCATCGCGGTTGCCGGGGAAGTGCGCAAGCTCGGCCGTGACCTCATCGCCCACGCCGAACGCCAGCCATACCGTGCCCACCGGCTTGCCCGGCGTACCACCGTCCGGGCCCGCCACGCCGCTGACCGCCACGGCAAACCGCGCCAGGCTTTTTTCCTGTGCCCCTCGCACCATCGCTTCGACCACTTCCTGGCTGACGGCGCCAACTTTGGAAAACAGCTTTTCCGGCACGTTCAATTGCCGGGTTTTCTGTCGGTTGGAATAGGTGACATAGCCCGCCTCGAACCACGCCGAACTGCCCGGTATGCGCGTGATGGCTTCGGCAATACCGCCGCCGGTGCAGGACTCGGCGGTGGTGACATGGGCATTGAGCACCTGCAAACGGCGCCCCAGTTCAGCAGCCAGTTGAGTGATTTCCTTCACGGTCGTCTCCAGGAATGGGCGGTGGTTCGCCTACCCTACAGCAGCCCATCGGTCATGCAAGTTGCAGAGTGCATCAAAAGACTAACGCGCGACGGCTCGCACATAGGCCTGACAGGCACGCAAGGCGATCAGGGCGTTATCGCCGTCGTCGGTGATGCGGATAATTCGCTGAGCATGCGCCGGGTCAAGTCGGGCTCGCGGGGCTGCATGAACCACGCCGCCGGGGGTGGCGCAGGTGGGCACAGGCGCGCCGCTGGCGGGATCGGCGGCGTCGAGAAGGACTGACAACCGCACATCAGCAGTGGCCAGGCGGTCGCGCAGAGC
The DNA here is from genome assembly GCF_003852235.1 of Pseudomonas sp. R4-35-07. Taxonomy (NCBI): domain Bacteria; kingdom Pseudomonadati; phylum Pseudomonadota; class Gammaproteobacteria; order Pseudomonadales; family Pseudomonadaceae; genus Pseudomonas; species Pseudomonas sp. R4-35-07. The sequence continues at coordinate 1,321,869 of NZ_CP027732.1, read as the reverse complement.
AGCTTGGTTACGTTGGGCATCGCTCAACTCCTGAGTGTGTTGGTGGTCGCTGGCGTTGAGCTGTTGCTCCAGGGCCAGGCGTTTTTGCTGCTCTGCCTGTTGCTGCTCGAACGCGGCCTGGCTCTGCTGACTGAGCGCCAGCGCGTGCCCGGCCGCCTGCCGCTCAAGCTGAGCACCATAGCGCCAGGCCTGCACTTGCCACACCAGCGCAAGCAGCAGGCACACGCCGACCCAGCGCAACCAGCCTAGGAAACGCATAGCACCGCCTTTGCCCGTTCCCACAATTGCACACGGTCCTGCAGGCCGTTCAGGCCGCCGTTGATACGTCGGGTAATCGTGGTGAACTGGTCCTTGTCGGCCAATTCGTTGAGGCCGTTGGTTTGCCAGAACCAGGCGGCGGATTCGCAGGCCCATTGGGGTTGTTCGAGCAGCTGCGGTTGTTGCAGCAGGCGGTCATCGCCAAACAATGCCTGGCTGCACGCCAGGTAGTTGCGCCGTCCCGTGACCTGAATCAGCCCCCTGCCCCGGTACTTCTGCCCATCACCATCCGCCTCCGAGGTATTGCCCAAGCGGGCGGACAGGGTGCCGGTGTCGTACTTGCTGAGGTAGTGATCGCTGCCCAGCTCGCGCACGTAGCGCAATTCGGCGGATTCGTGGCCGATCTGGGCGAGGAAAGCGGCGATGCGCTTGGCACTGTTAACGTCGTACCGGACGAAGGCTTCATTTAAAGGAGACAAAAAAATGCCCGCTCGAAGGCGGGCCCCAGGCATCACACCCAGAAGCTGGGCAAGTGTCATCAGCATTGGTTTTACTCTGAAAAAGTGTCTACACCGACAAACCGCTGGCCTGGATCGTGCACCGATAGCCGTCTGCTCGTTTACCGCTGGCCGTTACCTTCTTGATCGACCAGCGCCCCTGCATAAAGCTTGGCCACGACTCGTCCAGCAGCAGCAAGCCTTCAGCGGCCAACGACGGATTACCGGGGCAAACCACATTGATCTGCAACCCTTCCCGTCCCACACGCCGCATCTCTCCCTGCGCCGCTGAGCGCGCTTCGTCCTCGCTCTGGTAGCGTTGCGTCACCACCTTGAACGGCGCGATGCCCACCTCTACGACATGCTTTTTGCCGGCCGCCGCATCCCACCAGGACGTTTGCGCGCCGTTGTATTTGGCACGGCAGGCTTCGGTTAAGCTGGCGCTGATAAAGGCCTGGTCACCCGGGCGATTGTTACGGGTAACGGACAACTGCACATCCGGCAGTGCCTTGCCCGACAACGACTTGATCTGGCCTTTACGCCCTAGCACATACAGCTCGTCGACAGGCTTGGCCACCGCATCGAAGCGTTTGGCCAGCCTGGTCAGAAAGGCCATGTCGCTTTCATTGGTCTGATCGATGTGCGCGATCTGCTCGCGCTCGAGTTCAGGCGCCACACGCGGCGAAAAACCGTAGCGGCTGGTCAATTGGCGAAACAGTGCGCCCAAGGTTATCGGCCCATGACTGGCGGTACGGCGCTGCTTGAATTCGTGCTGATCGAACGGCGCTGCCGTGGCCACCAGCGCCAAGCGCATCGGGAACAGCGACGGTGTTCGCTGAGTGATCTTGAACACGCCCTTATCCACCAGACCGGACTCAAGGTACCCCACGCGCAAGCCGATTTTGCCGCCCAGCTCGGGCAACCCTTCAAGGCCCTCGATATCGAGGGTCAACGTGAGCTGGTCGGATACAAAGCCCGCTGCGTCGACATGCTCCCATTCCAATAGCCGCTCGTTGAACAGCGCAGCATTGGCGCCATACAGCTCCACTACAGGTGTGAATCCAAGTGCCATGATCGCTCCTTAATCCCAGGCTGAAACCGGCCGGCTCGCAGCAGGTTGCGCGTCCAATTCGGGCACCAGCACGCTGACGCCTGCCGGCAATACCGCGCCCTTTTCCGCCAGCTCCGGATTCAAGCGCCACAGCGCTTCTTCTGCGGCATCATCACAACGCCCCAGCTCTCGGTAGAGCAGCAGGTTCACCGAGTCGCCAGCGATACTTCGAACCCTACGCATTGACGAACTCCTCCAATACCAGCGACCAACCGATCGCCATCGCCGTACCGTCGTCGATCACGCTGGTTTGTTTTTCGCTGATCGACTTGATGGTCCACAAACCCCAGTTACGCCCTAGGCCGTCCACCAACGGCAACGGTGCCCGCAGGTCTTGCAAGGCGCGCAACTCATCCAGGCGCTGCATGCCCTTGGCACGCGCTGCCTTGCCACCAAAGGCCAGTGTTTCCAGACCCTGCCCCACTTGGCTCGACTTGGGTTTGCCAGCAATGATGTTCAGGCTGACCCAGCCACCACTGCTTCCACGATCCAGGGTGTCGTAGGCGAACCCGCGCGACAGCCCGAAAATAAAAGTGCCCAACACCATCTGTTGTCGCATCACACAGCTCCATCGGTGAGTGCTGCGCCACGTCGCGTCGCCAGCAGGTTGTCCATCGACAGCGGGGTAAATTGCGCTTCGATCTGTTGCACCACGAGTGTCGCCAATTGCTGATAGCTGGCTTGTTCCGGCGCGTTGATAGTGATTTGCGGGGCAAAGTTGATTTGGCGGTTATCGGCTTGAGGGTTGTTGAGGTTGTGGCTGACCTCCGAAGGGGGCGGCAAGCGATCCTCGGACCCCATCACTTTTTCAGCCAGCCAGGCGCCAACGTCGCTGCCGACGAACGTCCCGACGGCACCGCCGACCACCTTGCCGATGGCACCACCGGCAACGCCGCCCATGACGCCACCCAGCAGCGTGCCGGCACCCGGCACAACCGAACCGATCACCGCCCCCGCCAGCGTACCGACAGCTCGGCCAAGCGCCATGCCGGCGAACTCACCGGCAAAACCACCGGCGACCCCGCCGCCGACCGAGCCCACGCTGGTGCCAACCGCTTCACCCAGATTCCCCGACAGCGCGCCCTTGGTGACATCGACTCCGGCGTTCGCCAGCACCAGCCCCAATGCAGCCCCCTTGGCGGCTTTGCTGGCCTTCGCCGTTCTGCGCGACCCACCAGCGCCCGGCGCCGAACCCGGCGGACGTTTGCCTGCAGGTGTTTCGTTACTCTGAGATTGCTGCGGGCGGGCGGATGAGTCGGTGGCGCCGCCTTCGCCAAGAATTTTCCCGGCGACCTTTTCAAAGACCTTGTCCTTCACCGCATCAAAGACGCCGGAAATCACCGGCACCAGCGCAGCCCCCGCCAACGTGACAGCGGCAGTGGCCTGAGGCAGGGCTTCGGCCAACCAACTCACGCGATTGACCAAACTGGTCATCGCCGTCAGCGAGGTATCCACAACAGGCGCCAGGGCGGTGTCGGAGGCGGTTTGCAAACGTGTAGTACTGGCCTCGTAGGCCTGCCGACGGGCCTGGGTGGAATCGGCGCGAACCGCTGCCGAGCGCAGGAGAGCGCCATGATCCCCCAGCGCCGATGTGGCGTAGCTGGATGTGTCGGCCACTTGCGAAAAGGCCAGCTTCACAGTGTCGATCATCGGCACCAGGCTCAGAATCGCCTGGTTACCGTCGAACAGTTGCGTCGCCAGCGCCGCCTGTCTTTCGGCCGGTTGCGCTTTGAGTGCCTCCAGCACGGTGACCAGGGTCTGCGCAGCATCCTGTTTCATTCCGCCGGCCAACATTTCGGGGTCAAGCTTCAGCGCTGCCCAGGCGTTACGCTGCCCAGGGGAAGCGCTGTCGCCTTTAGCCAGGGCGGCACTGATTTTTTCCAGCCCGAGGCCAGCAGCGCCTTTGCCGTTACCGGCACTCAGCAACGCCGCCGACAGTGCCGCCGCCTGCGCGGGGCTCATGCCCGCATCCGTCGCGGCAGCACCCTGATGTCGCACGATGGCCGCGATATCCGCCGATTCGGCCTTGAGCGAGACAACATTGCCCAGCACAGTTGTCGCGTCGGCCAAGTCCAGGGTTTGTGCACGGTCCAGATGCATTGACTCGCGCCAGCCACCGATGAGGTCGCCGGCGTGCTTGACATCGATTTTGAATGCCGTCGCCATGATCGCGGCGTCGCGGGCAAACTGCTGCAGGTCAGCCTGGCGCCCGGCCTGGTCGATATTGCCTGAAGCGTCAACTCGGTCGCTGCCGATACCCGACTTGGCGGCAACGTACTCGACCTTCGCAAGGTCAACGGCGCTTGCGCCACTGGCCGCCACCACAGGCTCCGACGCCATGGCGAGGTTGGCTTCACGCATTGACTTGCGCTCGCGTCCGACGAATTGCAACAGTTGGCCCAGGTCGGTCATCGCGGCATCCAGTGCCTGCGACGGTGTGCCTGTATTGGCCGTCGTGCTGGTAGTGGTATCGCTCGCTCCCGCCAGCTCGACGTCGGCTTGCCGAGCGTCCATCACCTTGAGCAGCGAGACGTTGAACAGCTCGAGCGTCTCCACAAGCCGGCTCTGGCCTTCGGCCAGATGATTGATCTGCAGGCTGGCATCGGCCAATGCCAATGCCAGGTTCGCAGCACTCCCCGGCACGGCCTCAGCCGGACCCGTCAGCGTTTGCGCGAACGGGTTGAGGCTGGCCTGCCCCCCACCCTGTGCCAGTGAGCCTTGAGTCAGCCAGCCGTCCTTGACGATGGCCGACCCGCCCGCATAGTTACTGTCTGCCATCCCGCTCTACTCCTGTTTGAGCCCAAGGCGACTGATCGCGATGTCATAGCGGCGCATTGCTTTCCCGGCTTCCCAATCGAGGATTTCCGCTTCGCTTACCGAGTAAACCAGCGGTACTACATCGAGGATCACTTCGATGTCGCGTTCCGAAAGAAGTCCGCCGGTTTGTTTAAAAAATCGTCGATGCGCCCCTGCAACTCTGTCCAGTCGGGCACGGTGAGTCCGGCGAGATCGGGAATCATCAGGCCGGCGCAATGCGCGGTGATGAACTCGGCACGTTCTTTATTGGTGGGCAGCTTTTTCATCACTTTGGTGGCGCGCAGGGCGGGCATTTCCAGGGTGACGTGGGTGAGCGTGCGGCCGCTGGCCTCAAGGGGCAGCAGCAGCGCGACCTGCTCGCAGGTCAAAGATTCGCGTGGCGCATCGGCTTGATCGAGGAAGAACGATGCAGGCTGAGTCGACATCTCGTGTACGTATTGCGCGATGCTGACGTAGTCCGGGCGCTTGAGTTGGTCGAGTTCTTTTTCCGACAGGCCGGTGGCGAGCTTTGCCAGTTCGAAAAACTGGTCATCCTCATCGTCGCCGGCGCGTGCCAGGGCTTCTTTCTGTGGCGCGTAGAACAACGGCTTCAGTTGAATCTGCTCGATCACGACGCCGGTGTCGGCGGTGATCGGGGACAGCAGGATGTGTAACGGAGGCATCCAGGCCATGGGGCAATTCCTTGATGGGGTATGGAGGCGAGCTGACCCGCCCCCAGGGGGATTAAGGCATCAGCACGGCGCGGCGCGCGTCACCGAGGATGTCGACGCCGTTGAGCACGAACTTCTGGGTGCGCACATCGATGTCGATCACCGGAATACCGTTTTCCAGACGGCTGTAGGTGCGGCAGGACAGCTCCAGGGTGGTGACCGGCTTGGCGTTCATCGTCAGCGCGGTTTCGCTCAGAGACTTCAACTTGCCGCCTACGGTGTGGTAGGTGAAGTAGGTCTTGCCATCCTGGTCCTGGCCGGCTTCACGCACGTTCAACAGGATGTCATCACCCTGCGTGACGCCAAGCGCCAGCAGAATTTCTGCACCAACGCCTTGCAATACCAGGGTTGCGCCCAGCACCTTGGCGCTTTTGGCCACCTCTTCGGCGATGAAACGCCCGCCGGTCATCGGGTCCATTTCGAACTCGATCTTCGGCGGCGTAAAGGAATCGACCCTTGCCGACAACGGCAGGCCTTGAAGGGTGGCCGCAATGGCCTGTCTGACTCGGTTGGTAAACATTAGAGAACGTCCTCCAGGAACTGCTCGATGATTTCATCGCGGGCGTTGAGTTGATAAACCATGTGTTCGTTCGGCGCGTAGCGGCCGTAGTCAATGACGATGAACCAGGTGCCGTTCTTGTACTTCTCGACGCTGTTCAACTCAGGGTGCAGGTAGACGCTGCCGCCAGGGATGGTTTCGTCGGCAACCAGGGTTTGCAGCCAGTCGTTGATGCGCTTGACCTCCTGGTCCATGAAGGACTTGGTGAGGTTCTTGGCCATGGCCTTCTGGCCGGCCTTGACCAGTTTGCGGCTGATGGCGTCTTCGAGGCCGACGTAGCTGATGAACTTGCCGGTGATGGAACGGTTACCCAGCAGCGAGAAACCGCCGAGCACCGTGCGGGCGTAGTAGCTCACGCCATAACGGTTGAGCAGGTCGCCTTCGGTGGAGGTGTCGAGGATGTTGTACTCGACGACGCGGGAAACGTCTTCGGCGAAGGTCACCTGATTACCTGGGCTTTCCCATTGCTTAACCTTGGCAAGCGCGGCGATGGCCAACGAGGACGGCGACAGGAACACGTTCTTTTTCGCGGCCTTGGAATACACCGACGGCATGTTGTGCACCAACAGGCAACGGTCGAAGCCGAGGTCGGCACCGCCCAGTTCGCCGCTGTAGGTCACTTGATCGGCGACCGAAGCGTCCTTGCCATCCAGCACCACACGGGCCTTGATGCGCTTGCCGAAGGAGGCGAACTCACCAGCCACAGCCTTGGTGCCGGTGAAGCCTGGGGCGCCGATGATGGTCAGGTCTTCAGGCACGCTGCCCAGGGCCGCCAGGCCGAGTTTGCGGCCGGTGATGGGGTCGTTGCCGCCGATCACATTGTTGACCGTGTCGGCCGGCGTGGCGCCTTCTTCGACGATGACCACATAGACCGGCACCTTCACCACTTTGAGGATCTGGTACACCGCTTGGAACAGTGTGCCCGACTCGGTACCGGTAGGGTCCAGCAGCGCCTGGGTGGTAAAGCTGTTGATGCGGAACGGGGCGTTTTTCGGGATCGATGCATGGGCGTTGGGAGCGGTGCCCACCAGGCCGATGACATTATCACCCAGGCCACCCATGGCCTCGGGGGATTCGGTGGCATTCACGGTGATGCCGTTGTGCTCGAAGTTCAAAACCTCAGCCATGATTAGTCAGCCTTCTTGGGGGTGGAGTTGAGGACGCTGGTCAGTTCCAGGCGGCCAGCGGTGCGCAGGGCGGATGCTTCGACGTCCAGCAATTCAAGCTCCTCGCCAGCGGTGGACCAGTGGCCGTTACCGATGGGGAAAGGGATGAGGACGGTGTAGGTTTGGCGGGTGGGCATGGGTAGGATTCTCCGGGTGAGAAACGCCAAAGCCCCTGCGGGGAGGGGCTTTGGGAGGGCGAAAAAAAACCGCTTTCGCGGTGGGGGTTATTTCAGGAACGTGGGCAGCACGGGCCACTCCAGCGCCGATGGTTCAGCTGCCTGTTCAGGAATATCACGTAATGCTGTGCGATAGGCCGCCACTTCAGTTCGTTGCGCATCGGAAGCGGGATAATCGGGCAGTTGAGTGAAATCGGTAGCCCTTAGCAACTGATCCCGACGCGCACGAATGGCAGCCCATTCAATTTCAGGTGTCGGCGTAGCAATCTTAAATATTGGATTTTCGATGTTAGATAGTTCAGACATTTCCATTTCTCCTTAACTAAAAATCACAGTGTCGGCCAACGAAACTTTGGTTTTAAGGTCACCGAGATTAAATAGACGACCATTGCCGACACGCATGGTGTCTACACGGATAGTGGTGTAATAAATATTTGGAATCAAAATCCGCATAACAATATTGCCATTTGCGTCTACGTAAACAGCTGGAGTCATATTTCCGAACGTGGACACATTGTGCAGCGTCCGATTCGGCTGATAGCAATAACCAACGAGTGTTTCGTCGATAATCTTTGCCGTACCGTAGCTATACCCCTTGATGTTGAACCAAAACATCTCAGAATTGACATTGATATTCAGAGGGATCTGAAAATGCATATAAACGTTGGCACTGGCTCCCAAGTCGGCTGGCTTAAAATCACCTATAGCTAAAGCCTCATATACGCCACCGGTACCATAGACGTGTCCTTGGAAAATAGTGCTGCGGATGGTGCCCGGATAATTTGGATCGCCTTCGACATCTTTTAGACTGCGCCACTCATTGAACTGAGCCAGCGCACCTGCCATCGTCGCATTGATACTTCCAATTTTCCCATTAACCGCAGCGGTCAAATTATTCGCTGCTGTCACCAGCGATGTAATAGTCGATTCTAAACTCACGTGTAACTCCTTAATTTGTTAATGCCCTAACGGCTCGCTTCCAGCGTTATCACACGAAACAACAACTCGGTTTGACGCGCCATATTGTCAATATTCGCAGTGGCAAGTACCGCAATATCCTCCGCCAACAAAATATTGAGATTATCTCCCCCCACCACAATCGTCACGCTATCCGCCGGCAACGGCGAAACATCCAGCGTAAACTTCTGCAGTACCCGCGCCGCCGCCGCTTTATACGTCAGCAACTTCCCTGCCACGGAATACACCGCCAGCAAGGTTCCACTGGCGAGGTAAAAACCGAACTCGCCGATCTCATACTCACCATCGCCGTCAAACAGCGCGGCCATCCTGAGTTGGCGCTCGCCCAGGTCTTCGTAATCCACAATGGCGACCCGTTGGCGCTCATCGCGCAAGGCCACTTCCGTGCCATCAGGGTTGTAGCGGCCGGTACCGGCGCCGATGTGGGTGATCTCGCCTTTGAGGCCCTGGTTCTTTGCCTGCAGCACTTCATCCAAACCCTTGGAGGTGAAGCGCACCAGGCGCGTGATTTCATCTGTCATGGCTGCGCCCTGAGGTCGTAGTCGTTAATGGTGTAGTGCCGGGCAACGCCGACACTGTTAAGTCGAGCAGCCAATGCAAACTCCGGCAGCGCGCCGTTTAAACACAGCTCGCCGTCGCTTAGCGGGGCATGAAGGACCTGCGTCAACGCAAGCCGACCTTCGGTTTCGTGAACAACCGTAATCGTCGCCTGATCCCGCTCGCTTTTGGCTGCGTTGATGCGGCGGATCAGCCGGTTGTGGTCACCACTGGACCAACTGCGCCCAATGATCGCCTGCACGTCGAAGGTATACGGCGTACCGATTGGCCGCTGCTGATACCAGGCGCTGATGTCGGGGGTGAATCCCAGTGACTCCACCGCATAGCTCAGCGCCTTGGGTGTGCCGGCCTGGCGCTGGATCTGCCAGGACAAGGCCACGGTCAGGCGCTTTTCCGATTCGCTGGCATCGGCATCCCATTCACTGACGCCGCGGTCGGCGGCCAGGTAAGGAAGAAATTCGCTGGGGGTTTGCAGTGGGTTCATCAACGCAGGAAACGGCGGCGTGACTCGCTCGAGCAACTGGCCGAATCCCAAGTCCAGCGCCTTTTCCAGCGGTGAACTGTTGGCCGGCAACAAACTCGCGTCAGGTTCACTCATAGCGTACGCACCTCCACCTCGACACCCGTGCAATACGGGGCCTGGAACGCGCTGCTGACAATCGGCGCAAGCGGTTCAAGGATTTGCAGTTGCGCCGCCCCTGCACTGTGGATGGCGTAGTCGATCCAGCTGGGGTCGACGCGCCCTTCCAGGCGATGACAGGAGTCCGCGTAAGTCTGCAGCAATTGCTGCGCCGCCACTTGGGTCAGGCCCGAGTCCGGGCCGGCGTTGATCTTGGCGATGACGCGAATCTTGTAGGGTTGAATCTGTGCGCCCTGGACGGTGACGAGATCGGTTTCCGGCCGTACATCCGGCCGTGCGAAATGTCGGCGTACACCGTCAAGCAAATCGGCAGAGGGGGTACCGTCGCCCTCACGAGACAGTACGGTGACCATCACCTCGCCGGGCGCGGTGCGACGGCCATTGCCGTCCTTGACCTGTGCCGCATAGCCGTCCGGGTCGAAGGTGTAGTTGACGGTCACCACGCCCGGCGAGGCGCTCTGTACCTTGACCGTGGGTCGCTCGCCAAGGGTGAACACTTCGCGGCGATACTGCATCCGCGAGCCGGCGGCCGGGGCATGGGGCGCGAGGTAATAGCGCAAGCGAGCATCGTCGTCGCTTTCCAGGGTCGGCGGCACGGGCGGGAAGGCCGCCGGGTCACCGGGATCGAGCACCTGGCGTTCAAGGCCCATGTCAGCCAAGCGCGCATCCAGATTGCTGCCGGTGGCCCACCACGCCAGCATCTGCTTGATGCGTGCATTGTATTTGCGCTCATGGGTTTGCAGGCGCACGCAAAAGGCCTCGAGCGCCAACGTCAGCAGTTCACTTTCGTTGTCGAGGCTGACCTTGAGTTTGGCCGCGCTTTGCGGTGCACGGGTGGCGACGTAATCGACCACGAACGCCTTGAATTCGGCGAGCAGCGGCTCGAACTCATCGACTGCAATAATCGCCGGCTCGGCCAGTTGGTTCTGGCCAGGGATCAGCATGCTCATGTCACGACCTCGAAGGATTGTTGGCGGTTTTTCCAGGTGCCGGCAAAGCGCAGTAGCAGCCCGGCGCCCTGGCGGGTGGCGACGATGACCTCGGGCTGGAAATCGCCGATGCCGTTCTGCGCGTTGTAAAACGCCTGGGCGGCGTGGCTTTGAGCGAGCAGCAGCAGGTCATCGCCAAGGTTCTGCCCGAGCAGTTGCGGGATCAGCGAGCCATACAGCGGACGCTTCTGCCGCGTGCCGACAGGTGTGGTCAGCGCTCGGGTGGCACGCTGCACGAATTGCAGCCAGTCATCGACGGCTGCCCCGGTGTTGCGATCGATGCCGATCATGGAATGTCCTTATCAGGGGCTGATGACTCGACCTTGGTGGTCTATCACCGGGCCGCTGAAGTGAGCGCCGCCGGCATCCAGTAACAGTGCGGTGCCGCCGATTTGCAGAATGATGCCCTGCGGGCTGAGGGTCAGACTGGCGGCGCCGACCTTGACGTCGACCTGTTCGCGAGAAGCGCTGAGCATCGTCGGCCCGTTGACCCAATTGAACGTATGACTGGCGTCGTCATAGTCGCTCTGTGTGCCGTCCTGATGGCGCCGCCGGGTCAAGGAAGGCACAGTGGAAACAGGCGGAAAGCGACTACTGTTGAGGCCGAACAACGCCACAGACTGTGAGCCCCCTTCCCCACCGCCGTAGTTGAGCAGCAGGCATTGCTCGCCCACGGATGGAATACGGGTTTCGGTTTGCGCACCGGCGCTGGGGTTGAAAAAGCGGATGGCCGGCGTAAGCAACTCGCCGTGGCTGACCCTGCAGGTATTGCTGGCGGCATCGACCTGTTGGCAAACGCCAATGCGGCAGAAGCTTTCAGCGCGCCGGTAAAGGTCTTCGAGTTGGGCCTCCATTTCCGCCAGGCGCTCGACAATCGGTCCCAGTTGCATGCGTAACAGCGCGTCGAACATGGGCTACTCCGCCAGTGGCTTGTATTGATCGGGATCATCGATGTCCAAGACGTCCCAGGTAGAGGCAAACAGCGGTTGGCCTGTAGGATCATCGAGCAACACGGGTCCGAGGTAGAGGGTTTGAGTGAAGGACACTGTCCAGGTGTCGTAGTCCGTTGCTGCGGTCGCACGCCCAGAGGGAGCGGCGACGATATTGGTTGGCAAATCGCACTGGGACTGGGGCAGGCTCCAACGGTTGTCCAGCACCAGGTCCATCAACTGGCTGGCCAGGTCGCAGGCATCGAACGGCAAGGCGCCAGGGGCAACCATGACGGTGAGCGAAATGGCCAGGGCATGGGCCTTGCGGCCTTCGCGAGAGCGAATGCCAGGGCCATTGCCTTCAACGGTGACCATCACGCCGGTTTTTTCTGCGTCGCTCTGGAAGTCCTGGTGGCTGCCGACCCTGAGGTCGGGGAAGGCTGCATGCAGCGCCACGCCGATAGCCTGGGGGAGTTGGGATGGCTTTTCGATAAGGGTCATTTGAGTAGCGTCCTTGCGGTTACTGCGGGTCCTGACGGGAACCTTCATTGATCCCGATGCGCTTGGCCGCCCAGCGCTCATAAAGGCCGATGGCCACGTCGGCACCGGCCATGGCGGTCAGGCAACCAATGGCGCCGGCGGTCCAGATGGACATACCGGCGGCGTAGCACAGCATCAGGGCCGAAACCCCGCAAACCATGCACGCCCCGGACCGGAGCGCCAGGCGCCGAATCAGCGACCAGCCACGGGCGCCCTCCTTGTCGGCGCGCCACATTTCGCCGGACACCCCGCCGATCAACGCCAAGATAATCACCAGCCAGATAGGCATTTCCGCTAACGCTTGTTGTTCGTTTGTCATGTCACGCCTCCTGGCTGAGCACTGATAGTCCGTTTTTCACTTACACATACTTCGATAGGTAGGCATTCCAAAAAGCCCGGTTGCCCAGGCTTTTCAGTAATGCTGTCTGCGGACTTTCGGCGCTACTGGCGCGGTACGGTCCTTTCCTCAATGTTTTTCCGACCACGATCCCTGTCTGCCGGATAACTGCTTCTGGTGCTTTACGCTGCACACCCGGGTCAGTTGCCAACCCTCTGAACCGTTAAGGCCGGTTCATCGCTGCCTGTTTTTGAAGCGTTACCACTAAAGAGCGTCGGCATCCTTGCCGGTGTTGCCTGGCATCCTTGCCATCGCTTCGATGGCGTCCTTGCCGGTGTTACGTGCCTTCCTTGTCTTCCTTGGCAGCATCCTTGCAGCCTCCACCAAGCCTTGTTGGCTGGCTTGAGATGGAGAATATGCATGTATGCATATACAGTCAATGCATAAATGCATTTATTTTTGCCGGAAGAATGCGCTCATGCATGAAAAGCCTGACGGGCAGAGGGTTTGCCGGTTTTCTGCAGACAAAAAAAAGCCCGCTCGTTGGCGGGCTTTGTCTTACGTAAGTAGGTCAGCGGGCATACATGCCCCACCAGAACACATGGCCGAGGATGCTGATCTGCTCATCCTGGATATCCTGGAAGCTGTAGTCCTCGTCCGGATGCTCGTCACGATTGAAACTGCGCAGACGAATCCCGGACGGCAGGCGGTAGAGCTGTTTCACCCGCAGCTGGCCATTATGATTGATGGCGTACAGGTCACCATCGACAATGTCGCCAATCCCGCTCTTGCCGGCATTCACCCCCACCGTCGCGCCATCGCGCAGCACCGGCAACATGCTGTTGCCACGTACCGTCACGCATTTGGCCTGGTCGAACTGCACGCCGTTATGCCGCAGGCTGCGCTTTCCAAAGCGCAGGCTGGCCTTCTCGCTTTCCTCGATGACGAATCTTCCTGATCCAGCAGCCAATTCAACCTCACGCAGAAAGGGGATCGACACCTCGTCATCATTAACGGGGGTGTCGTCGTCCCACAGGCTTATGTCCTTGAGTTCCGAATGCATCGGGTCACGCCCGTCATCACGCAAGGTGCCTACCGCTGCGCGTCCGCGCAGGTGGTCGGTGCTGACGCGGAAGTATTCGGCGATGCGTGAGATGTGTTTGTCCGACGGATCAACGATCTTGCCGCTGAGGATCCGGGACAGGGTGGACTGAGGCACGCCAGTGCGCCGATGAAGCTCCGTGGGGGAGATTCGGTCGCGATCCAGCAGCTCTTTCAAGACGATAGAAACGTTGCGTTTTTGCATAACCGGAATAGTGACGAGAGTTTTTGCGGATGGCAAATGCTAATTTGCATATTTATGCATTAAACAAGCTGATTAGGCGAATCTGAAACAAAATACTGTATATACGAACAGTCAAACAGCCTCTATCATTCCGTGCGACTTCATATACTCGCAGGCGACCGGATGTAAAAAGGGCGCAGATTGACAGCCGCCCTTGCTTATCGACAATTCAGGGCCTATGTATAAACTCTGTAACAACCTAGCCAGCAACGACGGAGGTGCTCATGGCTTATTCAGCTCTAGCTGTCGCTAACGCCTTCATTGAACGCGCGAAGGAAGGCAAGCTTTCAGGCCTGACGCCGATGAAGCTGCAAAAGCTGCTGTTCTATACCCAGTCCTGGCATCTGCGCGAGCGGGATCAACCGCTTATGGATGACCACTTTGCCCGCTGGCAATATGGCCCGGTCATTCCGTCGCTTTACCATGAGTTGAAGTCCTACGGTAATCGCCCGGTGACGTCGCTGCTCAGCAACCTGAAGCCCGACGCCGAAGACATTGTCTTCGTTACACCGAGGGTTCCTGAGAGCGATACCTACACTCATCGTTTGATTGATCGGATCATTAATAAATACGGCAAATGGTCCGGCACTCAACTGTCCAACCTTTCCCACGAGGACGGCACAGCCTGGGCCCTCAAAGGCGCCGACGGCTCCGCCATTGACTGGGAAGACATGGCAGCACTCATTCACCCAAAGAGCCGCATCCGTGAGTGAAGAACTCGACAACCTGGAACTCACCCTGCCCCCCGTGGCAGGGCCTGACCAGGACTCCCAAGCCGGTGGCGAGCAAGCCATAGGCACCGACGATGAAAGAAACCAGAATCTGAAAGACCAGAAAGCCGAAAGGCAGCTGCGCAAGAAATATGCGGGGCGCGCCTTTTGGTTTGCTGCCTGCGGAGTGATCTTCTGGGCGGTCCTCCTCGTGTGGAATGGCTGGTCGACGTATTACTCGGGTAAAGCGCCGTTCTCGGATAACGTGTTAATGGCCATCACCACCGCAACTTCGATCAATCTGTTTGCGGCTTTCCTGGGTGTTATCAGAGGTTTGTTTCCTGCCAGCGGTCGCAGGGCAAAGTAAAGGCTCTACAGACGGCACTTCGTGCATCTTTAATGCATAGCCGCTTTTCCTCCTGCGTATTACCTGGCCTTTTGCAAACTGCGAACCCCCGACCTCGCGTGTTAACCTTGCCGCCATCGCAAAAAATGCTGGGCCAAGCGCGCCCTTTGCCCCATCACTTTCAACGAATTTGCCTATTACCCAATGAGTAAAAACGCCTCCGATCTATCCTCCCATACCCCCATGATGCAGCAGTACTGGCGCCTGAAGAACCAGCACCCTGATCAGTTGATGTTCTATCGCATGGGCGACTTCTACGAGATCTTCTATGAGGATGCGAAGAAGGCCGCCAAGTTGTTGGATATCACCCTGACCGCGCGCGGGCAATCGGCGGGACAGTCGATTCCGATGTGTGGGATTCCTTACCATTCGTTGGAAGGTTACTTGGTCAAGCTGGTGAAGCTGGGCGAGTCGGTGGTGATCTGTGAGCAGATCGGCGATCCGGCGACCAGCAAGGGGCCGGTGGAACGCCAGGTGGTGCGCATTATTACGCCGGGGACGGTGAGTGATGAGGCGCTGCTGGATGAGCGGCGCGATAACTTGATCGCGGCTGTCCTGGGTGATGAGCGTTTGTTCGGCCTGTCGGTACTGGATATCACCAGCGGCAATTTCAGTGTGCTGGAGATTAAGGGCTGGGAGAACCTGCTGGCGGAGCTGGAACGTATCAACCCGGTGGAGTTGTTGATTCCGGACGATTGGCCCAAGGACCTGCCGGCGGAGAAGCGCCGTGGGACCAAGCGGCGCGCACCGTGGGATTTCGAGCGAGATTCGGCGCTTAAGAGCCTGTGTCAGCAATTCTCCGTGCAGGACCTCAAAGGCTTCGGTTGCGAAACCTTGACTCTGGCCATCGGCGCCGCCGGCTGCCTGCTCAGCTATGCCAAGGAAACCCAGCGCACGGCCCTGCCGCACTTGCGCAGCCTGCGGCATGAGCGTCTGGACGATACCGTGGTACTCGATGGCGCCAGCCGTCGCAACCTGGAACTGGATACCAACTTGTCGGGCGGGCGTGACAATACGCTGCAATCGGTGGTCGACCGCTGCCAGACCGCCATGGGCAGCCGCTTGCTGACCCGCTGGCTGAACCGCCCGCTGCGGGATTTGAGCGTGCTTCAAGCGCGTCAGTCTTCCATTACCTGCCTGCTGGACGGCTATCGCTTTGAAAAGCTGCAGCCGCAACTCAAAGAAATTGGCGATATAGAGCGCATCCTGGCGCGAATCGGCCTACGCAACGCGCGTCCACGTGACTTGGCGCGCCTGCGCGATGCCCTCGGTGCCCTGCCGCAATTGCAGGCGGCGATGACCGAGCTGGACACTGCGCACCTGCAACAGTTGGCCGTCACCGCTGGCACTTATCCGGATCTCGCGGCCCTGCTGGAAAAGGCCATTATTGACAACCCGCCGGCGATCATCCGGGATGGCGGTGTTCTGAAGACGGGTTACGACAGTGAACTGGATGAGCTGCAATCGCTGAGCGAAAACGCCGGGCAGTTCCTGATTGACCTGGAGGCGCGCGAAAAAGCCCGCACCGGACTGGCCAACCTGAAGGTCGGTTACAACCGGGTGCACGGCTATTTTATCGAGTTGCCGAGCAAGCAGGCCGAGTCGGCGCCTATTGATTATCAACGTCGCCAGACCCTCAAGGGCGCCGAGCGGTTTATCACTCCAGAGCTTAAAGCCTTCGAAGACAAGGCGCTGTCGGCCAAAAGCCGCGCCCTGGCGCGGGAAAAAATGCTCTATGAAGCCTTGCTTGAAGACTTGATCAGCCGCCTGGCACCGCTACAAGACACCGCAGCCGCCTTGGCGGAGCTGGATGTGCTGAGCAACCTCGCGGAGCGTGCGCTGAACCTGGATTTGAACTGCCCACGGTTTGTCAGCGAACCGTGCATGCGTATCGTGCAAGGGCGCCATCCGGTGGTCGAGCAGGTGCTGACCACGCCGTTCGTCGCCAACGACCTGTCGCTGGACGACGATACCCGCATGCTGGTGATTACAGGTCCGAACATGGGTGGTAAATCCACCTACATGCGCCAGACCGCATTGATCGTGCTGTTGGCCCACATTGGCAGCTTCGTGCCGGCGGCCAGTTGCGAGCTGTCTCTGGTGGACCGGATTTTCACCCGGATAGGTTCCAGTGATGACCTGGCCGGTGGGCGCTCGACGTTCATGGTGGAAATGAGCGAGACCGCCAACATTCTGCATAACGCCACCGAGCGTAGCCTGGTGCTGATGGACGAAGTCGGGCGCGGCACCAGCACATTCGACGGCCTGTCGCTGGCATGGGCGGCGGCTGAACGCCTGGCTCACCTGCGCGCGTATACATTGTTTGCTACCCACTACTTCGAACTGACCGTGTTACCGGAAAGCGAGCCGCTGGTAGCCAACGTGCACCTCAATGCCACCGAGCACAACGAGCGCATCGTGTTCCTGCACCATGTGCTGCCGGGCCCGGCGAGCCAGAGTTATGGCTTGGCGGTCGCACAATTGGCCGGTGTGCCCAATGATGTGATCACCCGCGCCCGCGAGCACCTCAGCCGCCTCGAAACCACGGCCCTGCCCCATGAAACGGTCGTCGCCAGCCCAGCCAAGGCCAGCAAGAAATCCGCCGTGCCGCATCAGAGCGATATGTTCGCCAGCCTGCCCCATCCGGTACTCGATGAGTTGGCTAAGCTCGACGTGGATGACTTGACCCCACGCAAAGCGCTCGAAATGTTATATGCACTGAAGACTCGGATATAACGCTGACGCTTGCAAGCTGGTAGACTCTCGCGCGGTTTGGGATGCTGCGGGCTATGAGCCTGGCCTGCAGACTATCGCTCCCGAACCTCGCGAGCCCTGCCACACAGGGTTTCGCTGCCGCCGCCTGAGGAGAAAATTAGAAATGACCTTCGTCGTCACCGACAACTGCATCAAGTGCAAGTACACCGACTGCGTAGAAGTGTGTCCGGTGGACTGCTTCTACGAAGGCCCGAATTTCCTGGTCATCCACCCGGACGAGTGCATTGACTGCGCCCTGTGTGAACCAGAATGCCCGGCCGTTGCGATTTTCTCCGAGGACGAAGTCCCGGCAGAGATGCAGGAATTTATTCAGTTGAACGTCGAGCTGGCAGAGATTTGGCCGAACATCACTGAACGCAAAGATCCGATGCCCGATGCAGCGGAGTGGGACGGCAAAAAAGGTAAGATTGCACAGCTCGAACGCTGATAGCGTCACCGCCCCAAAAGGCCCCTTGCGGGCCTTTTTGCGTTTCTACGTGGCCGGTTTCACTTTTCTACAGGCGAAAAAAGGGGCGGTATGACCCGCCCACATTTTTTCCCTAGTCCCTGTATTCCTTTTCATCGTCCTGATGAATCGCATCCTGCGACATTCCTTCAAACCATCATTCCTTGATGGTCGTGCCAATCCGTGGACACAGGGCTGATGTTAGAGAATCCAAAAATAAGTTCAACGGGGATCCAACTCGGCAACTGCAGGGCGTAGGCGTTCAATTACGGATTAATAACTGTTTTATTTCAATCAGTTAGAAACATCGCTCACAGATTCGAGACGCTCACACCCGGTAAAAAAACCGAATACCTACAAAAAAGTAAGCGAATGCTTACACAGGTTACTGCGGAAAAAGCGTAACGAGCTGACAGGGTAACGTTCCTACGCAAGGTTCAGTCGTCGCTGACCGTGATCGTTGGCATCGCTGGAGCAACCGCTTCCTGCAGCACTATCCGCGCGCCCACATGGCGGGCCAACTCCTGGTAGACCATGGCAATCTGACCATCGGGCTCGGCAGCCACAGTGGGCTTGCCGCCGTCGGCCTGTTCACGAATGGCCATCGACAGCGGCAACGAGGCCAGCAGTTCGACGCCATATTGAGTCGCCAGCTTCTCGCCACCACCCTCACCGAACAGATGCTCGGCATGGCCGCAGTTGGAGCAGATGTGGACGGCCATGTTTTCCACCACACCCAGCACCGGAATGTTGACCTTGCGGAACATTTCCACGCCTTTCTTCGCGTCCAGCAATGCCAGGTCCTGAGGCGTGGTGACGATCACCGAGCCGGCCACCGGGACTTTCTGCGCCAGGGTCAGCTGGATATCGCCGGTACCGGGCGGCATGTCGATCACCAGGTAGTCCAAATCGCCCCAGGCGGTCTGGGTGACCAGTTGCAGCAACGCACCGGAGACCATCGGCCCGCGCCAGACCATCGGCGTGTTGTCATCGGTCAGAAAAGCCATGGACATGACCTCCACGCCCAGGGACTCGATCGGCACAAACCATTTCTGGTCCTTGACCTTCGGCCGTGTGCCCTCGGCGATGCCGAACATCACACCTTGGCTTGGACCATAGATATCGGCGTCGAGGATGCCCACGCGGGCGCCTTCGCGGGCCAGGGCCAGAGCCAGGTTGGCGGCGGTGGTGGATTTGCCCACACCGCCCTTGCCCGACGCCACGGCGATCACATTCTTGACATTGGCCAGGCCAGGGATCTGCGTCTGGGCCTTGTGTGGCGCGATCACGCACTGGATATCGACCTTGGCCGAGCGCACGCCATCGAGGCCTTCGATGGCTATTTGCAACATCTGCGCCCATCCGCTTTTGAACAGGCCAGCGGCATAGCCCAGCTCCAACTGGACCGATACCTGGTCACCCTGGACCTCAATAGCCCGTACACAGCCGGCACTGACCGGGTCCTGGTTCAAATAGGGGTCGGTGTACTGGCGAAGAACGGCTTCCACCGCTGCGCGATTGACGGCGCTCATGGGCAACTCCCGAAAAAAGACTGACTGAAACAGGCGGCTATCCTAACCGTTCCAGGCCGCCAGCGGCATGCTTTCGCAGGGATGGAAAATTCTGAAACAGCACCACGGGGTGAAATAAATTTCCCGGCGCTTTATAGTGGCCGACCTCCGTTTCATCAAGTAGCCGAGCCCCATGTCCGAGCCACGCAAGATCCTCGTCACCAGCGCCCTGCCCTATGCCAATGGTTCCATCCATCTTGGCCATATGCTTGAGTACATCCAGACCGATATGTGGGTGCGCTTCCAGAAGCATCGCGGCAATCAATGCATTTACGTCTGCGCGGACGACGCCCACGGTTCGGCCATCATGTTGCGCGCCGAAAAGGAAGGCATCACCCCGGAACAACTGATCGCCAATGTGCAGGCTGAACACAGCGCCGACTTTGCCGAGTTCCTGGTGGATTTCGACAACTTCCATTCGACCCACTCCGACGAAAATCGTGAGCTTTCGAGCCAGATCTACCTGCGATTGAAGGAAGCCGGGCACATCGACCAGCGGTCGGTCACCCAGTACTTCGATCCGGAAAAGAAAATGTTCCTGGCCGACCGCTTCATCAAGGGCACCTGCCCGAAATGCGGCACTGCAGACCAGTACGGCGACAACTGCGAAAAATGCGGCGCGACTTATGCCCCGACTGACTTGAAGGATCCGAAGTCGGCCATCTCCGGCGCCACCCCGGTGCTCAAGGATTCCCAGCACTTCTTCTTCAAGCTTCCGGATTTCCAGCAGATGCTGCAAACCTGGACGCGCAGCGGCACCCTGCAGGACGCCGTGGCCAACAAGCTCGCCGAATGGCTCGACAGCGGCTTGCAGCAGTGGGACATCTCCCGCGATGCGCCGTACTTCGGCTTTGAAATCCCGGGCGAGCCGGGCAAGTACTTCTACGTGTGGCTGGATGCGCCGATCGGCTACATGGCCAGCTTCAAGAACCTCTGCGACCGCACGCCAGAGCTGGACTTCGATGCGTTCTGGGGCAAGGACTCCACCGCCGAGCTGTACCACTTCATCGGTAAGGACATCGTCAACTTCCACGCACTGTTCTGGCCGGCGATGCTCGAAGGTTCGGGCTTCCGCAAGCCGACCGGCATTGCCGTGCACGGCTACCTGACGGTGAACGGGCAGAAGATGTCCAAGTCCCGTGGCACCTTTATCAAGGCGCGCACCTATCTGGACCACCTGTCGCCGGAGTATCTGCGTTACTACTATGCATCCAAGCTGGGCCGTGGCGTCGACGACCTCGACCTGAACCTGGAAGACTTCGTCCAGAAGGTCAACTCGGATCTGGTCGGCAAGGTCGTCAATATCGCCAGCCGTTGTGCTGGGTTCATCCACAAGGGAAATGCGGGGGTACTGGTCGCTGAAAATGCCGCTCCGGAACTGACCGATGCGTTCCTGGCCGCCGCGCCGAGCATCGCCGACGCCTATGAAGCCCGTGACTTTGCCCGTGCAATGCGCGAAATCATGGGCCTGGCTGACCGTGCCAATGCCTGGATTGCGGACAAGGCACCCTGGTCGCTGAACAAGCAGGAAGGCAAAGAGGCCGAGGTTCAGGCGATCTGCGCCACCGGCATCAACCTGTTCCGTCAGTTGGTGATCTTGCTCAAGCCGGTGCTGCCGCTGCTGGCCGCCGACGCAGAAGCGTTCCTCAACGTCGCGCCACTGACCTGGAATGACCACGCCACGCTGCTCAGCAACCATCAGTTGAACGCGTTCAAGCCCCTGATGACCCGCATCGACCCGGTGAAAGTCCAGGCCATGACCGACGCTTCGAAAGAAGACCTGGTCGCCAGCCAGACGGATACAGGCTCGACTGCGCCCGCAGGTAACGGCGAGCTGGCCAAGGACCCTATTTCCGATGAAATCGAGTTCGACACCTTTGCCGCCGTGGACCTGCGCGTTGCACTGATCGTCAAGGCCGAAGCCGTGGAAGGTGCCGACAAGCTGCTGCGCCTGACCCTGGATTTGGGCGGCGAGCGACGCAATGTGTTCTCCGGCATCAAGAGCGCTTACCCGGACCCGTCCGAGCTCGATGGTCGCCTGACCATGATGGTCGCCAACCTGAAGCCACGAAAAATGAAGTTCGGCATATCTGAAGGCATGGTGATGGCGGCTGGCCCTGGCGGCGAAGAAATCTACCTGCTGAGCCCGGACAGCGGCGCCAAGCCGGGTCAACGCATCAAGTAAACCCTGCAAGATGCCCTGGCGCTTCGGCGCCGGGGCTTTTCAGCCTGCCTGCACCGGTGGGCCTGGCGTCAACGCTATGATCACAGCATGAACCTCATTCAACGTATCGACGCGCTGCTACCGCAGACTCAATGCGGCAAGTGCGGGCACCCGGGCTGCAAGCCTTACGCCGAAGGCATCGCCAACGGCGAGGCAATCAACAAGTGCCCACCCGGAGGCCAGGAAACCATCGCCGGGCTCGCGCAATTGCTGCGTGTGCCAGTGCTGGCCCTGGATAACAGCCGTGGAGACGCGCCGGCGCAGGTCGCCTATATCCGTGAGGCCGAATGCATCGGTTGCACCAAATGCATCCAGGCTTGCCCGGTGGACGCCATCGTGGGCGCCGCCAAGTTGATGCATACGGTAATTATCGACGAGTGCACCGGTTGCGACCTGTGTGTAGCGCCCTGCCCTGTCGACTGCATCGAGCTGCGCCCACTCGCTGACGTCTTGCCTATCGTAGGCGGCCTGGCGGGCAGCGATCACGAACGGCACGAACGTGGCCTCAAACGCGACCGCGCTCGGCGGCGTTTCGAACAGCGCAACGCGCGCCTGCAACGTGAGGAAGCCTGCAAGCTCGCCGAGCGCCTGGCGCGGGCCAAACGCACGGCCCCCGTGGCAGCGGCACAAGCTGATCCCCACCAGGCCGTTCAGGATGCCGCGATCAAGCAAGCCAAAATCAATCTCGCCATGAGCCGTGCTCAACTGCACAAGTCCCTGAAGGCGTTTGGGCATCCGCCGACCTTTGAGCAGCAGTCGCAATTGATTGTCCTGCAAAGGCAGTTCGAAGCCTCGGAGCAGGCGCTTGCCGCGCTGGAAGGCAACAGCCCGCCAACGCTGCCGACCACCCAGGGCCCTGAGCTCAAACGCGCCAAGATTCAACTGGCGATGCGCCGGGCCGAGTTGAAAAAGGCCCAGGATCAACAGGCTGATGAACAACAACTGGCCAGCCTGAGCGCCGCGCTGAACGCCGCCGAGCAGACGCTGCATGATGCCGAGGCCGACGCCACCGGCAACACCTGACCCACAGCTGATGCTGCACTGTGTATTGCTACAATCCCGTCGACCGCCTGCAAGGAAACGTCCGCCCCTATGAACGCTGCAAAACGCCTGGAAATTTTCCGCAGGTTTCACGAAGACAATCCGGAACCTAAGACTGAGCTGGCGTACTCCTCGCCGTTCGAGCTGTTGATCGCGGTGATCCTGTCGGCCCAATCCACCGACGTTGGCGTCAACAAGGCCACGGCCAAGCTATTCCCGGTGGCCAATACGCCAGAGGCTATTTATGCCTTGGGTGTGGAGGGATTATCGGAGTACATCAAGACCATCGGCTTGTACAACAGCAAGGCCAAGAACGTGATCGAAACGTGCCGCCTGCTCATGGAGCTACACGCCAGCGAAGTGCCGCAAACCCGGGAAGCCCTGGAAGCGCTGCCCGGAGTCGGGCGCAAGACCGCTAACGTGGTGCTCAACACCGCGTTCCGTCAACTCACCATGGCGGTGGACACCCATATTTTTCGCGTCAGCAACCGAACCGGCATCGCTCGCGGCAAGAATGTGGTCGAGGTCGAAAAACAACTGATGAAATTCGTGCCCAAGCCTTATCTGCTCGATTCACACCATTGGCTGATTCTTCACGGGCGCTATGTTTGCCAGGCGCGCAAGCCTCGATGTGGCAGCTGCAGGATCGAAGATTTATGCGAATACAAGCACAAGACATCCGACGATTGAGGGTTCCGGGGTTTTCTCTATCCATCGATTGAAAAAATCTTTTTTACCGTTCGTGGATTATCGCTATAAGGGGCGCCAACGGCAGTCTTAGCCTGGAGTGAACCTATGAGCACTGGCAAAGAACAAATCGAAGTTGATGACGACCTGGTGGAGCTGGAAGACGATGAGGCGCCAGCGCCCGTCGCAGAGGTAGCCAAGACCAATTTGAGCAAACGCCGGACTATCGACAATCTTCTGGAAGAGCGACGCTTGCAGAAACAATTGGCCGATTACGACTTCGATCTTTGACCCTCTGGCAGACGGTCGGAAGCCTCCCTGACGGAGGCTTTTTTGTGCCGGTTGTTACAGGAACGTCAGAGCGGCGGAGCGCCCTGCTCACACCAAGCCATTGCGTTGGGCCAGTTCTATCAAGTCGACCAGGGAGCGGGCATTGAGCTTCAATAACAGGCGCGTCTTGTAGGTGCTGACGGTCTTGTTGCTGAGGAACATGCCATCGGCGATTTCCTTATTGGTTTTGCCACGGGCCAGTTGCTGGAGCACCATCATTTCCCGCCCCGACAAACGTTCAACCATGTCAGCTTCACTGGTGTTGCCCATCGTGGAGCGTACCGAATTGAGCGCCTGGTTCGGGAAATAGCTGTAGCCGGAAAGCACTGCCTTGATGGCGCTCAGCAACTCGGTCAAGTCCTGCTGCTTGCACACGTAGCCGGCAGCCCCGGCCTGCATGCAGCGCATGGAAAAATGACCAGGTGCCTGGGACGTCAGCACCAGTACCTTGAACGATACGGCTTGCTTGGTTGAAGCTAACCGACAAATAACTTCAAGGCCATCGAGCTTGGGTATTCCAATATCCAGTATGACAATGTCCGGCATATGTTCCCGCGCAAGTTGTAACGCATCGACACCGTTATCAGTCTCGGCAACGACCTCATAACCATGACGCTCCATTAGCATGCGCACAGCAAGCCGAATGACGGGATGATCATCCACGATCAGCACTTTATTCATGAGAAAGTCCAATTTCGCTGTTCGAATTATTTAGAGAAAGCACAATAGCCTAGTCATCTGCTAGTTGGCATAGCGTCCCCCCCCGAGCAACAGTAGGCAGAGACCCAACCCACAGCAAGATAGGAATTAACCTACAAAAATTCGCCAACTTTGAGGTATTCGGCTTTATGGAGCCTTTCAGACCTTTCTCTGCTCGTACATATTTTGAGTGAAATATCCTCATCCCCGTGCGTACGCGGTAAACGTGGCGCACACGTCTTTCAGGAAATGCCCCTTGTATGACGCCGCAACGTAAACGAAGGGCTAAAAAAACCGCACCAGCTTCAGTTCCATTTAACATATTTATACACACTCCATTTTCCTACAGAAAATTCCATAAATTACATATCAATTGCTCCTACATGAGTGAAAATTCTGTAAGACATAGTTCCTATTCAGATGTAAAAAACCTTTCCTTGGAGAAGTAAAATGCTGAAATTAAAAAAACATCTGCATGGATTTGAAGCAGAATCCTTAAACAAACACTAAACGTTTGTAAACGTCGTACCTCAATTAATGCCCGTATGGGTATATTCAGGACAAAAAAAAAGCCCCTTGCATAAGGTAATGCTGTTCACTTAAGCGGAGCAGCATTGCGATCCACTGGAAATCGGGTTTTTGAGATCTTCACCGTCCTCGGCCTTGCAGGTCTGGGGCGGTGATCCAGAAACAAGCTGCCGATACCCTTCCTTAGTTCGGCCAAGCGTCTGCCTGTGGCTGATACCGGATTGGCTGCCGCCATCACGATCAACTGCACGGCGATATACTGGCAAACGGGCTTAAAGCGTATGTCCGACGGAGCTCGACCAAACGCTACCGCTGCTTGACCGGCCTCCCGGCGAATCACGTTGTAAGCGAGTAAAAGCCCCCAGACCTCCTGATAGACCAAGTCGATTTTTTTACTGCGCAAGGTCACGGCATTCTGCTGCATAGAGCTTTTGATATCCCTAAAGCCCAATTCGATTTCCCAGCGTTCCTGATAAAGTTTGGCAACGACCTTGGTGCTGTAGGTGTTGGCTGGTAACGACGTCATGACAGTTTTTAATCTGCCTTGGATTTCATAGCTGACTTCGCGGGCTTCCCAGTGGGTGCCAAGAGCCGGATTTCTCTTTCTGGCTTGCGGTGAGACCTTCATGCGCACCAAGCGGTCGTGCTCGCCGTAACGGATCACTTCTTCACAGACCATGCCTTTTTTGGCGGGAATCAACCAATGACGGTGGGTTCCGGTGTTACTCAGGCTCAACAGCATTTCTGCGCCCCAAAATCCTTTATCGAATAGCGTCACGGAGTGGTCGGGGACTTGCTGCAAAAACTCGTCGGCCAAGCGCATTTCACTGCGCCGGTAAGGCCCTAATTGTGCATCCAGGATTAAGTGCGAACGCACGTTCATCAGCGCTACCAAGCGCATCATGGGGAAGGGAGTCTGACGATCACTGGGCGTATTTCCTGACCCGAAATGATCTCGAAGCTCGGGTGTGTCCGGCGTGCGCAAGAGCGCACCGTCCACCGCGAAGACCTGCAAACCGTGCCAGTCGTCCTCGTCGTAGCGCTCCAAGCCCCATTGAGTGCCGGTTTTACGGAATAACCACTCAACGGGATCGGCCCCTAGTCGCTTGCGGGCTTCAGTGACGCCGCTTCGGGCCAACAAGTGGTCGGAGGCGAGGCCTTGAGCGCAAATGTTCAACCGTCTAGCGACCTCATGGACAGGCTCATCACGAAACAACGCCATGCCAAGCACCAACCAAAGCACCTGATCGGCGGGCAAGCGACGCCGACGAATAGTGGCCTGACTGGATAGATCCAGCGCAGACGCAACCCATTCAATGGGGATGTTCTGGGTGAAAGTGCTTAGGTCGCAGAAGTTGAAAAGGTCGCCGAGGTCGAGCAGGTCCTGTTGAACAGACATAAAAAAATCCGATGCCAGAGGTCTGGCATCGGATTTTCTAGGAAGCCCCGCTTTAGCTCAAATGCTTAAGTGAACAGCATTACTTGCATAAGGGGCCTTTTCAGGACAAGCGAAACACTCAGAACAACTTGCGGCCTTTGTTGGCCGCGATGCGCATGCGCAAGGCGTTCAACTTGATGAAGCCCGCTGCATCCGCCTGATTGTAGGCACCGCCATCTTCCTCGAAGGTAGCGATGTTAGCGTCGAACAGTGATTCATCAGACTTGCGACCGGTCACGATCACATTGCCCTTGTACAGCTTCAGACGCACGACACCGTTCACATGAGCCTGGGAGGCGTCGATCATCTGCTGCAGCATCAGACGCTCAGGGCTCCACCAGTAACCGGTGTAGATCAGGCTGGCGTACTTGGGCATCAGCTCATCTTTGAGGTGGGCCACTTCACGGTCCAGGGTAATGGACTCGATGGCGCGGTGAGCGCGCAGCATGATAGTGCCACCCGGTGTTTCATAGCAGCCGCGGGACTTCATACCCACGTAACGGTTCTCGACGATGTCGAGACGGCCGATACCGTGTTCACCACCGATACGGTTCAAGGTTGCCAGTACGGTGGCTGGGGTCATCTCGACGCCATCCAGCGCGACGATATCGCCGTTGCGGTAGGTCAGTTCCAGATACTGCGGCTTGTCTGGAGCGTTCTCCGGGGAGACGGTCCATTTCCACATGTCTTCTTCGTGCTCGGTCCAGGTGTCTTCCAGCACGCCGCCTTCATAGGAGATGTGCAGCAGGTTGGCATCCATCGAGTACGGGGACTTCTTCTTGCCGTGACGCTCGATCGGGATCGCGTGCTTTTCAGCGTAATCCATCAGCTTTTCACGGGACAGCAGGTCCCATTCACGCCAAGGTGCGATCACTTTCACGCCAGGCTTGAGGGCATAGGCACCCAGTTCGAAACGCACCTGGTCGTTGCCCTTGCCGGTGGCGCCGTGGGAAATGGCATCAGCGCCGGTTTCGTTGGCGATTTCGATCAGGCGCTTGGCGATCAGCGGACGGGCGATGGAGGTACCGAGCAGGTACTCGCCTTCGTAGACAGTATTGGCGCGAAACATCGGGTAGACGAAATCGCGGACGAACTCTTCGCGCAGGTCGTCAATATAGATCTCTTTCACGCCCATGGCTTGCGCCTTGGCACGTGCAGGTTCGACCTCTTCGCCCTGACCCAGGTCAGCGGTGAAGGTCACCACTTCACAGTTATAAGTATCCTGCAGCCACTTGAGGATCACCGAAGTGTCCAGGCCGCCGGAATACGCGAGAACGACCTTGTTTACGTCGGCCATGCCATCACTCCACGGGTTTTACGGAAAGGCGACGATTCTACCGATCAAAACCGTGAAATTACAGGGGCGCGACAGCAAATGAAGATAAAGCGACAGATTATGTCGAACGCGCGACCGATGGTCGCACGTTATGAGGTCGCTGCGGGGTTACTGGGTGCGGTTGCCTGGGGCGCCGGTTTCTCGGGCGCTGCCACGCGCTCGAGCTGCACGTTGACCCGACGGTTGCGGGCGCGGTTCGCGGCATTGGTGTTGGGCGCCAAGGGGTAGCTTTCGCCGTGGAAGCGCAGGGTGATCTGCGACTCCTGGATGCCATTGGCCTTGAAGTAGTCCATCACCGCCAAGGCGCGGCGTCGCGAGACATCGCGGTTGGTCAAGCGGTTGCCGCTGTTATCCGAATGGCCGTTCAACTCGATATGGTTGACGGTGGGGTCGGCTTTCATGAACGCGACAATCACCGACAGCTTCTTCTTGGCCGCAGCATCCAGCTCGATGCCACCACCGGGGAAGCCGACTTCCGTCTGCTTGACCTGATCGTAATTCATCGGCAACAGCTTGGTAGTACACAGCTGATAGTCGGTGTAGGCCTTGTTGAATTTCACCGGCAGCAGGCGAATCTCCGAGTAACCACCCTCGCGACCGTAATGTCGCACGGTCGGGCTGCGTCCTTCGAGCAAGCCGGTGAACAACCGCCCGGCCTGGGCCTGGGAGCTGTTAAACAGCACATCACCACTGCCGACGCGTACCGCACCGAGGTTGATATCGCCGCGGCCCGGTTGCCAGGGCGCGGCGGCGGCCAGTAACGTGGCAGAGCCGGCACCAAGCGAACCGTTATAGGCTTTCAGACGAAATGTCGCCTGCTCACCCGCCCGGCGCACGAACTCACCCGAGCCGAAATCGGTGATCGGCTGGGTCAGTCGGCACTCGAACTGATCGCCCTCCACCTTCCACTCAATATTTTCCAGACGTGTCTGGAACGTGAGGGCCATCGCGGGCAGGCTGGCGAACACACTGAGCAGGGCTAGATAATGCTGGCGCACGGGAGGCTCCACTGGTTTCTACAACACTTCAAAGCGTCATACATCGTTAAGGCATACCCAGAGCTATCGGTCGCATCCTGCAAAACTTGATAGCGAGTGCCTGCACGAGTCTTTTCCGGTAGCATTCCCTCCAGATTGACCCGCCTGGAATCCCCAATGTCCGACCGCCTGACCCTGCTGCGTCCCGACGACTGGCATATTCATCTTCGCGATGGTGCTGCGTTGCCCCAAACCGTGGCCGATGTAGCGCGCACGTTTGGCCGTGCCATCATCATGCCTAACCTGGTACCCCCGGTGCGTAACGCGGCCGAAGCCGATGCCTATCGCCAGCGAATCCTCGCTGTGCGCCCGGCCGGCAGCCGCTTCGAACCGCTGATGGTGCTTTACCTTACCGACCGCACCCAGCCTGAAGAAATTCGTGAGGCCAAGGCCAGCGGTTACGTTTACGCCGCCAAGTTGTACCCGGCGGGCGCGACCACCAACTCCGATTCCGGCGTCACCAGCATCGACAAGATCCTGCCGGCCATCGAAGCCATGGCTGAGGTTGGCATGCCGCTGTTGATCCACGGTGAAGTCACCCGTGGCGATGTCGACGTGTTCGATCGCGAGAAGATCTTCATCGACGAGCACATGCGCCGCGTGGTCGAGCTGTTCCCGACGCTCAAGGTGGTGTTCGAACACATCACCACCGCAGAGGCCGTGCAGTTCGTCACCGAGGCTTCGGCCAACGTCGGCGCGACCATCACCGCACATCACCTGTTGTACAACCGCAACCACATGCTGGTGGGCGGGATTCGGCCGCATTTCTACTGCTTGCCGATCCTCAAGCGCAACACCCATCAGGTGGCTTTGCTGGATGCCGCCACCAGCGGCAGCCCGAAGTTCTTCCTTGGTACCGACTCCGCGCCCCACGCGCAGCACGCCAAGGAAGCCGCCTGCGGTTGCGCGGGGTGCTACACCGCGTTTGCTGCCATCGAGCTGTACGCGGAAGCGTTCGAACAACGCAACGCCCTGGACAAGCTCGAAGGCTTCGCCAGCCTCAATGGCCCGCGCTTCTATGGCCTGCCGGCGAATACCGACCGCATCACCCTGGTTCGTGAAGACTGGACCGCCCCTGCCAGCCTGCCCTTTGGCGAGTTGACCGTTATCCCGCTGCGCGCCGGTGAAACACTGCGCTGGCGCCTGCTGGAGGAAAGCAAGTGAGTGAAGACCATTACGATGACGACCAGGAACACGCCGGTGGAGGCGGTTCGCGCCACCCGATGGCCGAACGTTTTCGCGGCTACCTGCCTGTCGTTATCGACGTAGAAACCGGCGGCTTCAATTGCGCCACCGATGCCTTGCTGGAAATTGCCGCGACCACCATCGGCATGGACGAGCAAGGCTTCGTGTACCCGGAACACACCCACTTCTTCCGCGTCGAGCCGTTTGTAGGGGCCAACATCGAAGCGGCAGCCTTGGAGTTCACCGGGATCAAGCTCGATCACCCCTTGCGCATGGCAGTGAGTGAAGAAGCGGCGCTGACCGACATCTTCCGTGGCGTACGCAAGGCGCTGAAGGCCAATGGCTGCAAACGCGCGATCCTGGTCGGGCACAACAGCAGTTTCGACCTGGGCTTCCTGAATGCCGCCGTAGCGCGCCTGGACATGAAACGTAACCCGTTCCATCCATTCTCCAGCTTCGACACCGCTACGCTTGCCGGCCTGGCCTATGGTCAGACCGTACTGGCAAAAGCCTGCCAGGCAGCCGGTATCGATTTCGACGGTCGCGAGGCGCACTCGGCTCGCTATGACACCGAGAAGACCGCCGAGCTGTTCTGTGGCATCGTCAATCGCTGGAAACAGATGGGCGGTTGGGAAGACTTCAACGACTGAGGTTGAATCCCGCGCATAAAAAAACCGGCCTTTCCAGGCCGGTTTTTTTTACCTTGAATCTGGCTTACAGCTTGCCAGCGTTCTCGGTCAGGTAAGCCGCAACACCTTCGGTGGAAGCGGTCATGCCTTTGTCGCCTTTTTTCCAGTTGGCAGGGCAGACTTCGCCGTGCTCTTCGTGGAATTGCAGAGCGTCGACCAGACGGATCAGCTCTTCCATGTTACGGCCCAGCGGCAGGTCGTTGATGATCTGCGAGCGCACAACGCCCTTGTCGTCGATCAGGAACGCGCCACGGAATGCCACGCCGCC
The DNA here is from genome assembly GCF_003852235.1 of Pseudomonas sp. R4-35-07. Classification (NCBI taxonomy): domain Bacteria; kingdom Pseudomonadati; phylum Pseudomonadota; class Gammaproteobacteria; order Pseudomonadales; family Pseudomonadaceae; genus Pseudomonas; species Pseudomonas sp. R4-35-07. The sequence goes on along the minus strand of NZ_CP027732.1, from coordinate 1,290,890 downwards.
TTCGGACTCAACGTCGTAGGCCTTGGCGATATCATGCTTCATATCGGCTGCCATGGTGTATTGGACTTTGCCGATGCCGCCATCATTGATGGCGGTGTTGCGCCAGGCATTGTGAGTGAAGTGGGAGTCGATGGAAACGGCGACCACTTCAACATTGCGCGCCTTGAAATCGTCCATGCGGTGATCCAGAGCGATCAGCTCGGATGGGCAGACGAAGGTGAAGTCCAGCGGGTAGAAGAACACCAGGCCGTATTTGCCTTTGATGGCTTCAGACAGTTTGAAGCTGTCTACGATTTCGCCATTGCCGAGAACGGCGGGTACGTCGAAATCCGGGGCTTGTTTGCCGACGAGTACGCTCATTGGATATCTCCTGATGAAGGGGTGACGATTGAAGTAACAGGACCAGCGTCGAGTCTGCCTTGTGTCAGCGACAAACCTGTGACGCGGTCACGCTTCGTAAAGACTGACCATCATACACCGAAAAAACCGTTCGTCAGCGCGCGGGCAATGTGCGTGCGATCGTTGATGAAACTACTTTGACAATCATTCTCGTTAACATTAAGATCCATCGCACTCAAGCCCTAAACCCGCGACGGTTCTCCCTTATGTATGTGTGCCTCTGTACTGGCGTCACCGACGGACAAATCCGCGAAGCAATCTATGAAGGTTGCTGCAGCTACAAGGAAGTGCGCGAAACCACCGGCGTTGCCAGCCAGTGCGGTAAATGCGCATGCCTCGCCAAGCAAGTGGTACGGGAAACGCTCACGCAGTTGCAGACAGCCCAGGCTGGCGTGCCCTACTCAGCAGAATTTACACACGCTTAAATAGGCGTGTTTTAAAGAACCGGACTCCGTGTCCGGTTTTTTTATGCCTGCAATTCAATTAGTTAGCGTCAAGACGCGGAACACAAACATTCTTATTCCGATTAATTTTCATTTATTATTCAATAACTTAGGTTTGACACCAGGTTTTTCGCCGCTCAAACTCTGCCCCTACACAGCGATTACAGGGCAGGACCCCAGTCATGAAAGGCGACATCACAGTCATCCAGCAACTCAACAAAATCCTTGCCAATGAACTGGTCGCGATCAATCAGTACTTTCTGCATGCACGCATGTATGACGATTGGGGCCTGGAAAAGCTGGGCAAACGCGAATACAAGGAATCGATCAAGGCCATGAAGGACGCCGATGCGCTGATCAAACGCATCCTGTTCCTCGAAGGCCTGCCGAACGTGCAGGACCTGGGCAAGCTGAATATCGGCGAGCATACCCAGGAAATGATCAGCAGCGACCTGGGCTTTGAACGCAAGAGCCACAGCGACCTCAAGGCCGCCATCGCTCACTGCGAAGCCACTGGCGACTACGGCAGCCGCGAGTTGCTGGAAGATATTCTTGAAGACCAGGAAGAGCATATCGACTGGCTGGAAACCCAACTGGGTCTGATCGACAAAGTCAGCCTGGAGAACTACCTGCAATCGCAGATGGGCGAATAACCCCCGTAGTTCTTGTTTTATCGTAGGAGCGAGCTTGCTCGCGAAAAACGCCCAGGCAACGCGTTTATTCTGGATAAACGCGCGGGCCTTAAGTGTTTCGCGAGCAAGCTCGCTCCTACAGAGAAGCCAATAAAAGCCCCGCCCTCTTACGAGAGGCGGGGCTTTTTATTGCGTGGCCTTTTACCAAAGCATCAAGCTTCAGTCTTGGCTGCCGCTTTTTCCGCTGCATCTTTGATCAACGCTTGCAACGAGCCATCAGCCGCCATTTCAGTGATGATGTCGCTACCGCCAACCAGTTCACCGGCCACCCACAGCTGCGGGAAAGTCGGCCAGTTGGCATATTTAGGCAGGTTGGCGCGGATTTCCGGGTTCTGCAGGATATCCACGTAAGCGAACTTCTCGCCACACGCCATGATGGCCTGGGACGCTTTCGCGGAGAAACCGCACTGGGGAGCGTTTGGCGCGCCTTTCATGTAAAGCAGAATGGTGTTGTTGGCAATCTGCTCTTTGATCGTTTCGATGATATCCATGGAACACCTCTGCAGGAACTTTGCGACTCACGGGTCGGCACGGTGGCGCATTGTAACGCAAAAAACCTGCAGGATGCTCGGGCGCGCCGACAGCCAGCCTCACGCCGCTGCAACTTTCACAGGCACGCCATTGAGCGCCGCATTGCCGGAGAGCTCGTCCAACTGCCGCTCATCGGTCAAATCATTCGCACTTGCCCCCGGCTGGCCGCTGGCGATGCTCATCTGCACACCCGGGCGCCCGTGCCCCCAGCCATGCGGCAGGCTGACCACGCCGGGCATCATGTCCAAGCTGGCGACCACCTCGACTTCGACCATGCCGATGCGTGAGCTGACGCGCACCCGCTGACCGTCGTTCAATTGCCGGCTGGCCAGGTCATCAGGATGCATCAGCAGTTGATGGCGTGGCTTACCCTTCACCAGCCGATGATAGTTATGCATCCAGGAATTATTGCTGCGCACATGGCGACGACCGATCAGCAGCAGTTCGTCAGCCACGGGCACCGGTTGCGCCGCAAAACGCGCCAGGTCCGCCAGGATCACTAGCGGCGCCGCCTGCACCTTGCCATCGGCGGTTTTCAGCCGCTCGGCCAGGTTTGGCTGGAGCGGCCCCAGGTCCACGCCATGGGGATGATCGGCCAGCATCGCCACCGACAGCTTGCGCGCAGATGCATCCCCATAAGTCCCGGCGCGCAACCCGAAGTCGATCATCTGCGCAGGTGGCATCGTCGGCTTGAGCACCACGCCGGTATGGGCCGAGAACGCCTTGGCCAGGCCGACGAAGATTTCCCAGTCGTGCAGCGCACCTTCAGGCTTGGGCAGGATCGCGCGATTGAAGCGCGTGACGTTGCGTACCGCGAACATATTGAAGGTGGTGTCGTAGTGATCATTCTCCAGTGCCGACGTGGACGGCAGGATCAGATCGGCATAGCGCGTGGTCTCATTGATGTAGAGGTCGATACTGACCATGAACTCCAACCCATCCAGCGCCTGCTCCAGCTGACGGCCGTTGGGCGTCGACAATACCGGGTTGCCGGCCACCGTCACCAGGGCGCGAATCTGGCCCTCGCCTTCGGTGAGCATCTCTTCGGCCAAGGCGGATACCGGCAGTTCTCCGCCGTACTCGGGCCGCCCGGACACGCGGCTCTGCCAGCGATTGAAATGCCCGCCGCCGGTCGAGGCCACCAAATCCACCGCCGGCGTGGTGCACAAGGCGCCGCCTACCCGATCCAGATTGCCGGTCACCAGGTTGATCAGTTGCACCAGCCAATGACACAGGGTGCCGAACGCCTGGGTGGAGACGCCCATGCGCCCATAGCACACCGCTTTATCCGCCGCCGCGAAGTCCCGCGCCAGTTGACGAATCTGCTCGGCAGGCACCGCACACTGACGGCTCATGGCCTCGGCGGTAAACCCGGCGATCGCCTGGCGCACGGTCTCCAAACCCTCAACCGGTAAATGGCTGTCGCGGGTCAAGCCCTCGGCGAACAGGGTGTTGAGCAGCCCGAACAACAAGGCCGCGTCACCGCCAGGACGCACGAACAGGTGCTGATCGGCAATCCCCGCCGTCTCGCTGCGGCGAGGGTCAACCACCACCACTCTGCCGCCTCGGGCCTGAATGGCCTTGAGGCGCTTCTCCACGTCGGGCACGGTCATGATGCTGCCGTTGGAGGCAAGAGGATTGGCGCCCAGGATCAACATGAAGTCGGTGCGGTCGATGTCCGGAATCGGCAGCAACAAGCCATGGCCGTACATCAGGTGGCTGGAGAGGTGGTGGGGCAGTTGGTCTACCGACGTCGCGGAGTACCGGTTACGCGTTTTCAACAGGCCGAGAAAGTAGTTGCTGTGGGTCATCAGCCCGTAGTTATGCACGCTGGGGTTGCCCTGATACACCGCCACCGCATTCTGCCCATGCCGGGCCTGGATGCCCGCAAGGCGTTCGGCTACCAGCGCAAACGCTTCTTCCCACGGAATTGGTTGCCATTCGTTACCCACCCGCAGCATAGGCTGGCGCAGGCGGTCCGGGTCATTCTGGATATCCTGCAACGCCACCGCTTTCGGGCAGATGTGCCCCCGACTGAAGGTGTCCAACGGGTCGCCCTTGATCGAGGTGATCGCCAGGCTGCCGTCGTCGCCTTGGCTGGTTTCCAGGGTGAGGCCGCAGATCGCTTCGCATAGGTGGCAGGCACGGTGATGGAGAGTCTTGGTCATGGCCAGTCTCTTTTATAAGGGCTTTGTTCAACTATGGGCCGCGACCGCTCGGTGCGCCAGCAACGTTCGCGCGGTGAATCGGCAGCCATAGGCCAAAGCAGGGCCAAGAGTGAGCAAATGTTTCGGAAACCTCCCCGCACGCGCCTGAAACCGCTAAAACCAGGCCCGGAGCCGCCCCTGCGCATTGCAAAAGGTCTCGGCGCCAGTGTACAAATGGGCCGCTGCTGTCAGGAAACCGTCTTCAAACGCGCTTCGGCGCCCTGCTTGAACACCCTTAAAAACCGTAGCCCTATTGGTAAGACGCGACATTTAATGTCAATATCGCGCCTTCCCCTATTTCGTCGCCCCGTGCGGCTTTCGCCGCAGGTCTCGCCCGTTGTCACAATAAACAAGGCTTTGAGTATCTGCGGTCTGTTGCAAAAGGTAGTTAATGATGAGCGCAAGGCACTTTCTCTCCCTGATGGATTGCACGCCCGAAGAGCTGGTCAGCGTGATCCGTCGAGGCATTGAGCTTAAAGACCTGCGTAACCGCGGTGTACTGTTCGAGCCTCTGAAAAACCGCGTGCTCGGGATGATTTTCGAGAAGTCCTCGACCCGCACCCGCTTGTCCTTCGAAGCCGGCATGATCCAATTGGGTGGTCAGGCGATCTTCCTGTCGCCGCGCGATACCCAATTGGGCCGTGGCGAGCCGATCAGCGACTGCGCCATCGTGATGTCGCGCATGCTCGACGCCGTGATGATCCGTACCTTCGCCCACAGCACCTTGACCGAATTTGCCGCCAACTCGCGTGTGCCGGTGATCAACGGCCTGTCCGATGACCTGCATCCGTGCCAGTTGCTGGCCGACATGCAAACCTTCCTCGAGCACCGCGGCTCGATCCAGGGCAAGACCGTGGCCTGGATCGGCGACGGCAATAATATGTGCAACAGCTATATAGAAGCCGCGATCCAGTTCGACTTCCACCTGCGTATCGCCTGCCCCGAGGGTTACGAACCCAGCGCCGAGTTCCTGGCCAAAGCCGATGGCCGCGTGCAACTGCTGCGCGATCCGAAAGACGCGGTGGTCGGCACCCATCTGGTCAGCACCGACGTCTGGACCTCCATGGGCCAGGAAGACGAAACCGCCAAGCGCCTGGCCCTGTTCGCGCCGTTCCAGGTGACCCGCGCCCTGCTCGACCTGGCCGCGCCGGACGTGCTGTTCATGCACTGCCTGCCTGCCCACCGTGGCGAAGAAATCAGCCTCGACCTGCTCGACGACCCACGCTCGGTCGCCTGGGACCAGGCCGAAAACCGTCTGCATGCGCAAAAGGCCCTGCTCGAATTTCTCGTCCCGCCGTCGTACCACCACGCATGAGCCAGCCATTACTGCTGAACCTGCGCAATCTGGCATGCGGCTATCAAGATCAACGGGTGGTGCAGAACCTCAATCTGCACCTCAACGCTGGAGACATCGGCTGCCTGCTGGGCTCCTCGGGCTGCGGCAAGACCACCACCCTGCGCGCAATTGCGGGGTTCGAGCCGGTGCACGAAGGCGAAATCAGCCTGGCGGGCGAAGTGATCTCCAGTGCCGGTTTCACGCTGGCACCCGAGAAACGTCGCATCGGCATGGTGTTTCAGGACTACGCGCTGTTTCCTCATCTGAGCGTGGCCGACAACATCGCCTTCGGCATCCGCAAGCACCCGCAAAAAGAACGTGTAGTGGCCGAATTGCTGGAACTGGTCAACCTCAAAGACCTGGACAAGCGCTTCCCCCACGAGCTTTCCGGTGGTCAGCAGCAACGTGTCGCCCTGGCCCGCGCCCTGGCGCCGGAGCCGCAGCTGCTGCTGCTGGACGAACCCTTTTCCAACCTGGATGGCGAATTACGGCGCAAGCTCAGCCATGAAGTGCGCGACATTCTCAAGGCGCGCGGCACCAGCGCGATCCTGGTCACCCATGATCAGGAAGAAGCCTTCGCCGTCAGCGATCATGTGGGCGTGTTCAAGGAGGGTCGTCTTGAGCAGTGGGACACGCCCTACAACCTCTACCACGAACCGCAGACGCCGTATGTGGCCAGCTTTATCGGCCAGGGCTATTTCATCCAGGGTCAATTGAGCTCGCCCGAGTCCGTCAGCACTGAGCTGGGCGAGCTGCGTGGCAACCGTGCTTATACCTGGCCCACCGGTGGCGCGGTGAAGGTGCTGCTGCGCCCGGATGACATCGTCTATGCGCCGGACAGTGCACTAAAAGCGCGGATTGTTGGCAAGACCTTCCTTGGTGCGTCAACGCTGTACCGTCTGCAACTTGCGACGGGCGCGCAGCTGGAGTCGATTTTCCCCAGCCACGTCGATCAGCAGATGGGCACGGATGTGGGCATTCGAGTGGCCGCCGAGCATCTGGTGCTGTTCCAGGCATAAGCATCCAGCTGTCGAAACCGGATCAAATGTGGGAGGGGGCTTGCCCCCGATAGCGGTGGGTCAGCTATGGATAAGCTGACTGACCTAAAGCCATCGGGGGCAAGCCCCCTCCCACATTTGGATTTGCGCAGGGATGAAAATCAGGCCCGGCCAATCGGCGCGAAGATGGCTTGGGTATGCTCAGCCAACACACTGGCTGGCAACTCTACTTCCAACCCTCTCCGACCGGCACTGACGAAAATCGTCGCAAACGGCTGCGCCGTCACATCGATGAACGTGCGCAAGCGCTTCTTTTGCCCCAAAGGGCTGATGCCGCCCAAAAGATAGCCGGTGGAGCGCTGCGCCGCCGCCGGGTCGGCCATTTCGACTTTCTTGACGCCCGCCGCGTGAGCCAGGGCTTTCAGATCCAGACTTCCGACGACCGGCACCACCGCCACCAGCAATTCGCCCTTCTCACTGCTGGCAAGCAAGGTTTTGAACACCTGCGCCGGGTCGAGAGCCAATTTCTCCGCGGCCTCCAGGCCATACGAAGCCGCCTTGGGATCGTGCTCATAACTATGGATGCGATGTTCGGCGCGAACTTTTTTCAACAAATCCAATGCGGGGGTCATGACCTCTCCGGACGTAGCAAACTGAGACTCGATTCTAGGCCAACCCCGCACAAAACGCTCTAGTCCGCCCTATCCGCCAATCTTATTTAATGTGATGAGCGTGATCATTCATCAAACCTATAGTTCGAAAGTGACTGGTAGTTCACTTTCGACCTTTGACAGCAGTCATTCTTGTCTATATTTTTTCGTTTCCGAATACTGTAGGAATAGCCCTCGGTACTCGAGCAGTAAGCCGTGACACAGGATGGGGATCCTCGTCTCGGTGAAAATCGCGCAACGGCCCGTTGAGGCCTGCGCCAGACAAGAACAACAACTGAGGTTTTCCATGACAACTGCTCTTCAACAGCCTTCACTTTCGAGCCAATGCATGGCCGAATTCCTCGGCACTGCGCTGCTGATCTTCTTCGGTACCGGGTGCGTCGCTGCGCTCAAGGTCGCGGGTGCGAGCTTTGGCTTGTGGGAAATCAGCATTATCTGGGGGGTCGGCGTGAGCATGGCGATCTACCTGAGTGCCGGTATTTCCGGGGCTCACCTCAATCCGGCGGTGAGTATCGCCCTGTGTATTTTTGCCGACTTTGAAAAACGCAAACTGCCCTTCTACATCCTCGCCCAAATCGCCGGTGCTTTCTGCTCCGCCGCGCTGGTGTACACGCTCTACAGCAATCTTTTTTTCGATTACGAACAAACCCACCACATGGTGCGTGGCTCCCAGGCCAGCCTGGAGTTGGCTTCGGTGTTCTCCACCTATCCCCATGCATTGCTCAGCACGGCCCAGGCGTTCCTGGTGGAAATGGTCATCACCGCGATCCTGATGGGTGTGATCATGGCCCTGACCGACGACAACAATGGCCTGCCCCGTGGCCCGCTGGCGCCGCTGCTGATCGGCCTGTTGATCGCTGTGATTGGTAGCGCGATGGGCCCGCTGACCGGCTTTGCGATGAACCCGGCGCGGGATTTCGGGCCCAAGCTGATGACCTTTTTCGCCGGCTGGGGTGAAATGGCCTTTACTGGCGGTCGCGATATTCCTTACTTCCTGGTACCGATTTTCGCGCCGATTGTGGGCGCATGCCTCGGCGCCGCAGCGTATCGCGGGCTAATTGCCCGTCACCTGCCGAGCGCCGCACCTGCTATAGCTGAAACAACTGACACGGCTGTCAACGGCAACACCCGTATTTCCTGAAAGCGCCAGCCAGGGTCCCTGCCCTTCGTGACCCCGGCTGATTTCTGACTTCCTTATTTCGTCCAAGGCAATTGACATGACCGACCTTCAGAATAAGAACTACATCATTGCCCTCGATCAGGGCACCACCAGTTCCCGCGCGATCATCTTCGATCGTGACGCCAACGTGGTGTGCACCGCCCAGCGCGAGTTCGTCCAGCATTACCCGCAGGCGGGCTGGGTCGAGCATGACCCGATGGAAATCTTCGCCACCCAGAGCGCGGTGATGGTGGAGGCGCTGGCCCAGGCTGGCCTGCACCACGACCAGGTCGCCGCCATCGGCATCACCAACCAGCGCGAAACCACCGTGGTGTGGGACAAGGTCACTGGCCGCCCGATCTACAACGCCATTGTCTGGCAGTGCCGCCGCAGTACCGAGATCTGCCAGCAGCTCAAGCGCGACGGCCACGAGCAATACATCAGCGACACCACTGGCCTGGTCACCGACCCCTACTTTTCCGGTACCAAACTCAAGTGGATCCTCGACAACGTCGAAGGCAGCCGCGAGCGTGCGCGCAACGGCGAGTTGCTGTTCGGCACCATCGACAGCTGGTTGATCTGGAAATTTACCGGCGGCAAGACCCACGTCACCGACTACACCAATGCTTCGCGCACCATGCTCTTCAACATCCACACCCTGGAATGGGATGCGAAGATGCTGGAGATTCTGGACGTTCCACGGGAAATGCTGCCGGAAGTTAAATCTTCGTCCGAGATCTACGGCCGCACCAAAAGCGGCATCGCCATCGGCGGCATTGCCGGCGACCAGCAAGCCGCGCTGTTCGGCCAGATGTGCGTCGAACCCGGCCAGGCCAAAAATACCTACGGCACCGGCTGCTTCCTGCTGATGAACACCGGCGACAAAGCGGTGAAATCCAAGCATGGCATGCTCACCACCATCGCCTGCGGCCCGCGTGGCGAAGTGGCCTACGCACTGGAAGGCGCAGTTTTCAACGGCGGATCCACCGTGCAGTGGTTGCGTGACGAGTTGAAAATCATCAACGACGCCCACGACACCGAATACTTTGCCGGCAAGGTCAAGGACAGCAACGGCGTTTACCTGGTCCCGGCCTTCACCGGCCTGGGCGCGCCGTACTGGGACCCGTATGCCCGTGGCGCATTGTTCGGCCTGACCCGTGGCGTACGTGTGGATCACATTATTCGCGCAGCCCTGGAGTCGATCGCCTACCAGACCCGTGACGTGCTCGACGCCATGCAACAGGACTCGGGCGAACGCCTTAAAGCCCTGCGTGTGGACGGCGGCGCCGTGGCCAACAATTTCCTGATGCAATTCCAGGCCGATATCCTCGGTACCCAGGTCGAGCGTCCGCAAATGCGTGAGACCACGGCATTGGGCGCGGCGTACCTGGCAGGCCTGGCCTGTGGCTTCTGGGGCAGCCTGGATGAGCTGCGCGGCAAAGCGGTGATCGAGCGCGAATTCGAACCACAGCTCGATGAAGCGGCTAAAGAGAAACTCTACGCCGGCTGGCAAAAAGCAGTCAGCCGCACCCGCGACTGGGAGCCGCACGAAGGCGCCGAATAAGCCAAGCGCCGGATCTACACCGGTTGTAACTGGCAGGGAGCGGATTCCTGCGTCATCATGGGCCACTTTTGTATGGCAGCCCAAAGGACGCCCCATGAATCTGCCTCCCCGCCAACAACAAATCCTCGAACTGGTCCGCGAACGCGGCTACGTCAGTATCGAGGAAATGGCGCAGTTGTTCGTTGTCACCCCGCAAACCATCCGCCGCGATATCAACCAGCTGGCGGACGCCAATCTGCTGCGCCGCTACCACGGCGGCGCGGCCTATGACTCCAGTGTCGAGAACACCGCGTACGCCATGCGTGCCGACCAGATGCGCGATGAAAAACAGCGTATCGGCGAAGCCATCGCGGCGCAGATCCCCGATCACGCCTCGTTGTTCATCAATATCGGCACCACCACCGAATCCATCGCCCGTGCGCTGCTCAATCACCATCACCTGAAAATCATCACCAACAACCTCAACGTCGCCACCATGCTAAGTGCCAAGGACGACTTCGATGTGTTGCTGACCGGCGGCAATGTGCGCCGTGACGGCGGCGTGGTAGGCCAGGCCAGTGTGGATTTCATCAATCAGTTCAAGGTCGACTTTGCGCTGGTAGGTATCAGTGGCATCGATGAGGATGGCAGCCTGCTGGATTTCGACTATCAGGAAGTGCGGGTTTCCCAGGCGATCATCGCCAATGCGCGACAAGTGATTCTGGCTGCGGACTCCAGCAAGTTCGGGCGCAACGCCATGATCCGCCTGGGGCCGATCAGTCTGGTGGACTGCCTGGTGACTGATCAGCAGCCGGTGCCGGCGTTGGTACAGTTGTTGAATCAGCATAAGGTTCGTTTGGAAGTCGTCTGACTTCTCGTTCCCACGCTCCGCGTGGGAATGCACCGCAGGACGCTCCGCGTTCGCTGTGACGCAGAGCGTCATGGGCTCAATTCCCACGCGGGAGCGTGGGAACTATCAGTTCACAAATTTTCCTTTCCCCACCCTTCGATGAGTTTTTTCAATCGAAGTTGGCTGGCTGCGCGCGCATTTATCAGCTACCATTTTCGCAAATGAACATTAATGTTCGAATTCCAATACGAAAAGATCGCGAGGCCAGCCGATGAACCCTTCTACCTTGCCTGCTCCACCGCTTGCCGAAGTCTATGACGTTGCCGTTATCGGCGGCGGGATCAATGGCGTCGGCATTGCAGCAGACGCAGCCGGGCGCGGTTTGTCGGTATTCCTTTGCGAAAAGGACGACCTGGCCAGCCACACGTCGTCTGCCAGCAGCAAGCTGATCCACGGTGGCTTGCGCTACCTGGAACACTACGAGTTCCGCCTGGTACGCGAAGCCCTGGCCGAGCGTGAAGTGCTGCTGGCGAAGGCCCCGCACATCGTCAAGCAGATGCGCTTTGTGTTGCCGCACCGTCCGCACCTGCGCCCGGCCTGGATGATCCGTGCCGGCCTGTTCCTGTATGACCACCTGGGCAAACGCGAGAAGCTGGCCGGTTCGAAAAGCCTCAAGTTCGGTGCCGACAGCCCGCTGAAAAGCGAAATCACCAAAGGCTTCGAATATTCCGACTGCTGGGTCGACGACGCCCGCCTTGTGGTGCTCAACGCCATGGCCGCGCGCGAGAAAGGCGCGCATATCCACACCCAGACCCGTTGCGTCAGTGCCCACCGCAGCAACGGCTTGTGGGAAATGAACATGGAACGCGCCGATGGCAGCCTGTTCTCGATCCGCGCCCGGGCGCTGGTGAACGCCGCCGGCCCATGGGTCGCCAAGTTTATCAAGGACGACCTGAAGCTGGATTCGCCGTACGGCATTCGCCTGATCCAAGGCAGCCACCTGATCGTGCCGAAACTCTACGAAGGTGCCCATGCGCACATTCTGCAGAACGAAGACCAGCGCATCGTGTTCACGATTCCGTACCTCAATCATCTGACCATCATCGGCACCACCGACCGCGAATACACCGGCGATCCGGCGAAAGTTGCGATCACCGAAGGTGAAACCGACTACATGCTCAAGGTGGTCAACGCACACTTCAAGAAACAGCTGAGCCGTGACGATATCGTCCACACCTATTCGGGCGTGCGCCCGCTGTGCAACGACGAATCGGACAACCCATCGGCCATTACCCGCGACTACACCCTGTCGCTGTCCGGCGGCAGCGGCGAGGCGCCGATCCTGTCGGTGTTCGGCGGCAAGCTGACGACCTACCGCAAGCTCGCCGAATCGGCCATGGCGCAACTGGCGCCGTACTTCACCCAGATGCGCCCAAGCTGGACCGCCAAGGCCAGCCTGCCGGGCGGCGAAGACATGACCACACCAGAAGCCCTGGCCGAGGCCATACGCAACAAGTTCGACTGGGTGCCGAGCGAGATCGCCCGTCGCTGGTCGACCACCTACGGCAGCCGCACCTGGCGCCTGCTGGAAGGTGTGCAAACCCTGGCTGATCTGGGTGAGCACCTGGGCGGTGGGCTTTACACCCGTGAAGTCGATTACCTGTGCGCCGAAGAATGGGTAACCCAGCCTCAAGACGTGCTGTGGCGCCGCACCAAGCTGGGCCTGTTCACCACTGCAGCAGAGCAGGACAACCTGCAACGCTACCTGTCCAAGGTCGAACAGACGCGCAGCAAGATCGAAGCGGCCTGACGCCATCCCGAGACTGTAGGGGCAAGCTTGCTCGCGAAAAACCCGAGAGCGCCGCGTTTATCCAGAATAAACGCGGCGTTTTTGCGTTTTTCGCGAGCAAGCTCGCTCCTACCTTAGGAGTGCCTGCCATTCGGTTTTCCGAACGCAGAACCTGCTCCTATTCGGTTTGCCGTACCCCGGTAGTGAGCTGACACTGTCACACAAAGTTAATAACCATATAAATCATGAAGTTAAGCTTTTGTTTCGGGTATGGCACGACTCATGCTCTACACTTCCTGACGATTGCCTGAGACGCCTCAGCAGCCGTCAAGGCATTCGCTGTACAAGAGAGCCGTTTAGCTGGCTTTATAAAAAAAACAAATGTCGAGGAAGTATTGATGCGCATCGTTCCCCATATCCTGGGCGCAGCTATCGCTGCTGCTCTGATCAGCACTCCAGTTTTCGCCGCCGAACTCACCGGCACGCTGAAGAAAATCAACGACTCCGGCACTATCACTCTCGCTCACCGCGACAGCTCTATTCCGTTTTCCTACATTGCGGATGGCTCGGGCAAACCCGTGGGCTATTCCCATGACATTCAACTGGCCGTCGTTGAAGCCCTGAAAAAAGACCTGAACAAGCCCGATCTGCAGGTCAAATACAACCTGGTGACGTCGCAGACCCGTATTCCGCTGATCCAGAACGGCACCGCAGACCTGGAATGCGGCTCCACCACCAACAACGCCGAACGCGCCCAGCAAGTTGACTTCACCACCAACATCTTCGAAATCGGCACCCGTCTGCTGGTCAAGAAAGACAAGGATGGCAAGCCGTCCTACCTTGACTTTGCCGACCTGAAAGGCAAGAACGTCGTGACCACCGCCGGCACCACGTCCGAGCGCATCATCAAGGCGATGAACGCCGACAAGCAGATGGGCATGAACGTCATCTCCGCCAAAGACCACGGCGAATCCTTCCAGATGCTCGAAAGCGGCCGCGCGGTTGCCTTCATGATGGACGACGCCCTGCTGGCCGGCGAAGAAGCCAAGGCCAAGAAGCCGGATGACTGGGTGATCACCGGTACTCCGCAGTCCTTCGAAGCCTACGCGTGCATGGTTCGCAAAGGCGACCCAGACTTCAAGAAAGCCGTGGATGACGCCATCGCCAGCCTGTACAAGTCCGGCGAAATCAACAAGATCTACGCCAAGTGGTTTGAAAGCCCGATTCCACCAAAAGGCCTGAACCTCAACTTCCCGATGAGCGACAAGGTCAAGGAACTGATCAAGAACCCGAGCGACAAACCGGCTCCGGAAGTAAAGATCTAAAACCTGGCTAACCTTATCGCCTGAGGGAGTCAAACTCCCTCAGGCGTTTGTAATTACCTGCTGGCTTTAACTTGGAACACTCGACCTGGCGGTTTTCGAGCCGATTGCGTGTGCCTGACGTTCAACGTCAGGAGGGAACGGACTGTCCCAAGCGGGTGCTTGTACATCGATCGATCTCGAGGGGAGACCCTAATGAATTACAACTGGGACTGGGGCGTGTTCTTCAAGTCCACCGGCGTTGGCAGCGAGACTTATCTCGACTGGTACATCGCCGGCCTGGGCTGGACCATCGCCATCGCTGTCGTGGCATGGATCATTGCCTTGCTGCTGGGCTCCATTCTGGGGGTCATGCGCACCGTGCCAAACCGCCTCGTATCGGGCATCGCGACCTGCTACGTGGAACTGTTTCGTAACGTGCCGCTGCTGGTTCAGCTGTTCATCTGGTATTTCCTGATACCCGATCTGCTGCCGCAGAACCTGCAGGACTGGTACAAACAAGACCTGAACCCGACCACCTCGGCCTACCTGAGCGTCGTCGTGTGCCTGGGCCTGTTCACCGCCGCCCGTGTGTGTGAACAAGTGCGCACCGGCATCCAGGCGCTGCCCCGTGGCCAGGAAGCCGCCGCGCGCGCCATGGGCTTCAAGCTGCCGCAGATCTACTGGAACGTGCTGCTGCCCCAGGCCTATCGCATCATCATTCCGCCGCTTACCTCCGAATTCCTCAACGTGTTCAAGAACTCCTCCGTGGCGTCCTTGATCGGCCTGATGGAACTGCTGGCGCAAACCAAGCAGACCGCCGAGTTTTCGGCCAACCTGTTTGAAGCCTTCACCCTGGCCACGCTGATCTACTTCACCCTGAACATGAGCCTGATGCTGCTGATGCGCGTGGTCGAGAAGAAAGTCGCGGTGCCCGGCCTGATCTCCGTGGGGGGTAAATAATGGACTTCGATTTCAGCGGTATCATCCCCGCGATCCCGGGCCTGTGGAACGGCATGGTCATGACCCTGCAGTTGATGGTCATGGGCGTGGTCGGCGGCATCATCCTGGGTACGATCCTCGCGCTGATGCGCCTGTCGTCCAGCAAGCTGCTGTCCCGTGTGGCCGGCGCCTATGTGAACTACTTCCGTTCGATCCCGCTGCTGTTGGTGATCACCTGGTTCTACCTGGCGGTGCCGTTCGTGCTGCGCTGGATCACCGGTGAAGACACGCCGATCGGCGCGTTCACCTCCTGCGTCGTGGCCTTCATGATGTTCGAAGCCGCGTACTTCTGCGAAATCGTGCGGGCCGGCGTGCAGTCGATCCCCAAGGGCCAGATGGCCGCCGCGCAGGCGATGGGCATGACCTACGGGCAGACCATGCGCCTGATCATCCTGCCCCAGGCGTTTCGCAAGATGACCCCGCTGCTGCTGCAGCAGAGCATCATCCTGTTTCAGGACACGTCGCTGGTCTACACCGTGGGCCTGGTGGACTTCCTCAACTCTGCCCGTTCCAACGGCGACATCATCGGCCGCTCCAATGAGTTCCTGATCTTCGCCGGTGTCGTCTACTTCATCATCAGCTTTTCCGCCTCGCTGCTGGTCAAGCGTCTGCAAAAAAGGTTTGCCGTATGATCTCTATCAAGAACATCAACAAGTGGTATGGCGACTTCCAGGTGCTGACCGACTGCAGCACCGAGGTTAAAAAAGGCGAAGTGATCGTGGTGTGCGGGCCGTCCGGCTCGGGCAAGTCCACCCTGATCAAGTGCGTGAATGCGCTGGAGCCGTTCCAGAAGGGCGACGTGATCGTCGATGGTACTTCCATCGCCGACCCGAAGACCAACCTGCCGAAACTGCGCTCGCGCGTGGGCATGGTGTTCCAGCACTTCGAACTGTTCCCGCACCTGACCATCACCGAGAACCTGACCATCGCGCAGATCAAGGTGCTCGGCCGCAGCAAGGAAGAAGCCACCAAGAAGGGCCTGCAACTGCTGGAGCGCGTCGGCCTGTCGGCCCATGCACACAAGCACCCGGGCCAACTGTCCGGTGGCCAGCAACAACGTGTGGCGATTGCTCGCGCCCTGGCCATGGACCCGATCGTCATGCTGTTCGACGAACCGACCTCGGCGCTCGACCCGGAAATGGTCAACGAAGTGCTCGACGTGATGGTGCAGTTGGCCCACGAAGGCATGACCATGATGTGCGTGACCCACGAAATGGGCTTCGCCCGCAAAGTGGCCGACCGCGTGATCTTCATGGACGCTGGCAAGATCATCGAAGACTGCCCGAAAGAAGAGTTCTTCGGCGACATCAGCGCCCGCTCCGAACGTGCGCAGCACTTCCTTGAGAAAATCCTGCAGCACTAAGTATTACAGCGCATCCACTGAAGAAACCGGACCAATGTGGGAGGGGGCTTGCCCCCGATAGCGGTAGATCAGCGACAGATATACCGACTGACACACTGCAATCGGGGGCAAGCCCCCTCCCACACTGACCGCACAGGCCGGCAGCGCTGGTTGACCCAAGGCATCTGTGATGAAATGCGATCCCACCCCCTATCGCGCTGCGCCGCCATCACTTGCCGTGAAGCCTCGCCTGATACGTCAACTGTTCCTGCCGCCGTTGATCATCGCCCTGATGATCGGCTTGGGTTATATCGGCTTCTGGGTCAGTGAGTACTATGGCATCCGCACCCTCAGCGACAACGGCGAACGCCAGTTGGAGTTGCACGCTCGCACCGTCGAAAGCGAACTGAGCAAATACACCTACCTGCCCAGCCTGCTTGAGCTGGAATCCAGCGTTTCCCTGCTCCTGGCTGACCCCAACCAGGAAACCCGCACGACCGTCAACGATTACCTCGAAGGCTTGAACCGCCGCAGCCGCAGCCGCGCCATCTACGTGATGGATACCACCGGCCGGGTGCTGGCCACCAGTAACTGGCGCGACGCCGACAGTTACCAGGGTGAAGACCTGTCCTTTCGCGCCTATTTCCAGAACGCCGTGCGCGGCCAGCCCGGTCGTTTCTACGGCATCGGCAGCACCAACGGCGAACCCGGCTACTACCTGGCCCACGGGCTTGAAGAGCATGGCAAAATCATCGGCGTCGCCGTGGTCAAGGTCCGCCTGGAGGCGCTTGAAGAGCGCTGGCAACGCGCGCGCCTCGAAGCTTTTGTCAGCGACGAAAACGGCATCATCATCCTGTCCAGTGACCCGGCCCGCCGCCTCAAGGCCGTGCGTCCCCTGAGCGAAGACACCAGGGACCGGCTGGCTAACAGCCTGCAATATTACTGGGCGACACTGGACGCCCTGGAACCCCTGGCCCGCGAGCGGCTGAACGAAGGCAGCGAAAAGCTGACCTTCCCGGCCAATAGCGAAGTGGTCAACGACAAGCAAGAAGTCAGTTACCTGGCGCAAACCCGGCCACTGAATGACACACCGTGGAACTTCACCCTGCTCACCCCGCTGAATGAACTACGCCGCGCCGCGATCAACCAGGGCATCCTGGTCGCCGTCGCGTTTGGCTTGGTCGCGTTTTTGCTGATTGCCTGGAACGAGCGGCGCAAGGTCATCGCCACCCGCCTCGCCGCACGGGAGGCCTTGCAGGAAGCCAACAGCCAGCTGGAACGACGGATTGCCGAACGCACCGCCGACCTGCGCGCCAGCAATGAACGCCTCAAAGGCCAGATCCGCGAACGGCGCCAGGCCGAAGAGACTTTGCGCCGTGCCCAGGACGAACTGGTGCAGGCCGGTAAACTCGCAGCGATCGGCCAGATGTCCACCAGCATCGCCCACGAATTGAACCAACCCCTGGCCGCGCTGCGCACCCTGTCCGGCAACACCGTGCGCTTCCTCGAACGTGGGGCCCTGGACACCGCCAGCGCCAACCTCAAGACCATCAACGAACTGATCGATCGCATGGGTCGCATCACCGCCAGCCTGCGCTCGTTCGCCCGGCGCGGTGACGACCAGGGCGAAGCGAACCTGGCCAAGGCGGTGGACGCCGCGTTCCAGGTGCTCGGCGCGCGCCTGGACAACCTGTCCCTGGCCGTGCACCGTGACTTCACCCATGCCCAGTTGCAGATCGATCAGACGCGCCTGGAGCAGATCCTGGTCAACCTGATCGGCAACGCCCTCGATGCGATGCAGGCGCAACCGGCGCCGCAGTTGTGGCTGGAAGGCCAGAGCGCCGAGGGTAAATATCGCCTGCGGGTGCGCGACAATGGCCACGGTATCGACCCCGAGGCACGCAAACACCTGTTCGAGCCCTTCTTCACCACCAAGCCCGGCGAGCAAGGGCTGGGCCTGGGCCTGACCCTCTCCGCAAGCCTTGCGGCGGCCACCGGCGGCAGCCTGGCCGTGGAACATCCGGCCGCTGGTGGTACCGCGTTTGTCCTGAACCTGCCGCTGGCGGGCGCTGAAAAAGTTGAGTCGACATGAATATTGAACCCCAAGACCTCACCGTCCTGATCGTCGAAGATGACCCCCACGTGCTGCTGGGTTGCCAGCAGGCATTGGCGCTGGAAGACATCCCCAGCGTTGGCGTGGGCAGTGCCGAAGAAGCGTTGACCCATATCGGCGAGAATTTTGCCGGCATTGTCATCAGCGATATTCGCCTGCCGGGCATAGATGGCCTGGCCTTGCTCACTCGCCTCAAGGCGCTGGATAAAAGCCTACCGGTGGTGCTGATCACCGGGCATGGCGACATCTCCATGGCGGTCGGCGCCATGCGCAACGGCGCCTACGATTTCATGGAAAAACCCTTCTCCCCCGAGCGCCTGGTAGACGTCGCCCGTCGTGCCCTTGAACAGCGTGGGCTGGCGCGGGAAGTCTGGTCGCTACGGCGCCAACTGGCCGAGCGCGATTCGTTGGAGGGCCGCATCATCGGGCGCTCGCCGGCGATGCAAAACTTGCGCGAACTGATCGCCAACGTTGCCGACACGTCGGCCAACGTGCTGATCGAAGGCGAAACCGGCACCGGCAAGGAGCTGGTCGCGCGCTGCCTGCATGACTTCAGCCGGCGCCACGCCCACCAGTTCGTCGCCCTGAACTGCGGTGGGCTGCCGGAGAACCTGTTCGAAAGCGAGATTTTCGGCCACGAAGCCAACGCGTTTACCGGCGCCGGCAAGCGCCGCATCGGCAAGATCGAGCACGCCCATGAAGGCACGCTGTTTCTCGATGAAGTGGAAAGCATGCCGATCAATCTGCAGATCAAACTGCTGCGGGTCCTGCAGGAGCGCACCCTCGAACGCCTGGGTTCGAACCAGAGCGTGGCCGTGGATTGCCGGGTGATCGCCGCCACCAAGTCCGACCTCGATGAACTGAGCCGCGCCAGCCAGTTCCGCAGCGACCTGTACTACCGTCTCAATGTGGTCACCCTGGAACTGCCACCACTGCGCGAGCGCCGTGAAGATATCCTGCAGTTGTTCGAACACTTCCTGCAGCAATCCTCACTGCGCTTCGATCGCATCGCCCCGGAGCTGGATAACCAGACCCTGTCGAGCCTGATGAGCCACGACTGGCCGGGCAACGTACGCGAACTGCGCAACGTCGCCGAACGCTTCGCCCTGGGCCTGCCCGCGTTCAAGAAAAGCGGCACGGGCGGCAGCACCCACGGCCTGGCCTTTACCGAGGCGGTGGAAGCCTTCGAACGCAACCTGCTTGTTGACGCGTTGCAACGCAGCGGCGGCAACCTGACCCAGGCCAGCCAGGAACTGGGGATGGCCAAGACCACACTGTTCGACAAGGTCAAAAAATACGGGTTGAGTCACTGATGGATCTATTCTTGAAAGCCGCCCTCGGCGCGGCGGTGGTGCTTATATTGGCCGCATTGGCCAAGACCAAAAACTATTACATCGCAGGCCTGGTGCCGCTGTTTCCGACCTTTGCGCTGATCGCCCATTACATCGTCGGCAAAGGCCGCTCGGTCGAGGATCTGAAGACCACCATTGTGTTTGGGATGTGGTCGATCATTCCGTACTTCGTGTACTTGGCGACGTTGTATGTGATGGTGGATCGGATGCGGTTGGAAGCATCGCTCGCCGTAGCCGCAGTGGCCTGGTTGATGGCGGCAACGGTGCTGGTTAGTGTCTGGGTACGCCTGCACACCTGACCCACCACAGTCCAAATGTGGGAGGGGGCTTGCCCCCGATTGCGGTGGGTCAGTCAATATATCTGTGGCTGACACACCGCTATCGGGAGCAAGCCCCCTCCCACAGTTTTAACCACAGTGTTTCAGCGGACTATTTTGTCGACTTGGATGCCCAGCTTCTTCAGGCGGTACCAGAAGCTGCGCTCCGAGATACCGATCTTCGTTGCCGCCGCAGCCTGCACGCCATTGCTCTCCTGCAACGCCGCCAAAATGTAGGCTTTCTCCACTTCCGCCAGCGCCGCATCCAGGTCCTGTGGCACACCCGGCCCGTCGCTGAGGATCGCCGTCACCCCGCCCTCGCTCGGTTTCGAAGCAAACAAATACCCCGGCAAATCGATATCCTCGATCACCGACGAAGCCGCCACGATGGTCGCCCGCTCCACGCAGTTTTGCAGCTCACGGATATTGCCCGGCCAGTGGTACGCGGCCATGGCCTGCAAGGCCTCGGGGCTGAACCCGGTGATGCGTTTGCCGGCGGTCGCACTGAGGGTGCGGGCGAAGTGCCGGGCCAGGGGTGCGATGTCTTCCACGCGCTCGCGCAGGGCCGGCAAAGGAATCGGGAAGACATTCAGCCGGTAATAAAGGTCTTCGCGAAATTCCTTGTTGGCCACCGCGTCCAGCAGGTTCTTGTTGGTCGCGGCAATCACCCGCACGTCCACCTTGCGCTCGCGGGGATCACCCACCGGTTCGATGACCCGTTCCTGCAAAGCACGCAAAATCTTGGCCTGCAAGGCCAGCGGCATATCACCGACTTCATCAAGAAACAGCGTGCCCTTGTCGGCCTGCATGAAGCGCCCTACCCGGTCGGCCACGGCGCCGGTGAAAGCGCCTTTGCGATGACCGAACATTTCGCTTTCCAGCAGCCCCTCAGGAATCGCCGCGCAATTGACCGCCACGAACGGTTGGTCGGCACGGCTGCCATGCTTGTGGATCGCGCGGGCGACCATTTCCTTGCCGGTGCCGCTTTCGCCGGTCAGCAGGATGGTTGCGCTGCTGTCGCGCACCGAGTCCACCGCTTGCAACACTTTACGAAACGCTGGACTGTCACCCACCAGGCTGTCGAACTGTGCATGTTCATCCAGCTCGGCACGCAGGCGCGCGTTATCGCGCATGATGTCGCGAAACTGCAGGGCCTTGGCCACGGTGATGTCCAGCTCGTCGATATCGAACGGCTTGGCAATGTAGTCGTAGGCCCCATTGCGCATCGACTGCACGGCATTTTTCACGGTGCTGTAGGCCGTCATCACGATCACCGGCAACTGCGGATAGCGCTGCTTGATTTCCGCCAGCAACGCCGGCCCGTCCATGCCCGGCATGCGCCAGTCGCTGATGACCAGGTCGATGTCCTCCTGCTCCAGCACCTTGAGCGCGTGCAGGCCATTACCAGCGGTAAACACCTGGATGCCGTTCTGGCTCAGGGCGGATGACAACAGGTCACAGAGCTTGGGCTCGTCGTCGACCACCAATACGTTATGCGTCATGCCCGTTCTCATCCTCGCCGTCGTCTTCACCGTTAGCGGGAATGTACAGGTTGAAGGTGGCGCCGGCATCTTTCTCACTGACGCACTCGATGCTGGCGTCGTGACTCTCCATGATCGAATAGACCTTGGCCAGGCCCAGCCCTGTACCCGAAGCCTTGGTGGTGACGAACGGCGTGAAAATGCGCTCGACCAAATCCGCCGGGATGCCCTGGCCGGTATCGGCGATGCTGATCACGGTGGTGTCACCCACGCTGCGGATACCCAGGGTGAGACGCCCGCCTTCAGGCATCGCGTCGATGGCGTTGAGAATCAGGTTCAGGCAGGCCTGCTTGAGCTGCTTGGCATCCGCGTAGAGCGTAGCGTCGGGCGCCTGGTCGTCAATCTGTGCATCGATATTGTGAGTACTCAACTCCGGGCCACAGAAGCCGAGGATGTCTTCCACCAACGGGCGGGCCGGTTGCTGTACGCGTATCGGCGGATTGGGCTTGGCGAAGTCGAGGAATTCGGTGATCAGGTCGTTGATCCGGCTGACCTCGCTGATGACGTACTCCAAGTGGCGTTTGTCGGCGTCCGGAAGGTCGGCGCGTCGGTGCAACAGTTGAGTGGCCGTCTTGATGATCCCTAACGGGTTGCGGATTTCATGGGCCAGGCCCATGGCGACTTCACCCAGGGCGTGCAGACGATCACGCCGGCGCAGTTGGGCTTCCAAGTGATGCAATTCGCCCAGGCGTTCAGTCATGTGGTTGAAGGTGCTGCTCAGTTGCGCCAGCTCGTCGCCGCCGCTGACCTCTACCCGGTGCGCGTAGTTGCCGGAAATCACCGCGTTCACGCCTTGGGACAAGTCCCGCAGCGGCTGGGTCAGGCGCCGCGACACCCACACCCCTGCCGCCAGTGACAGCGCCGAGCTGACCAGGAAAATCAACACGAACAAGTTGCTCTGATTCACCAGCCCCACCAGGCTCGTGTGGCGCAGCAGGCCGCTGAAGATCACGCCTTGCAGCTCGCCGGCATCGTTGAATATCGGCCAGTACAAGCCGCTGTACTGATTGGTGAACTGCTCGCTCGGCTGCCGGGTGCTGCGCAGCTCGGCTTCGACATTCTTCGGGATGCGCGCCGGGTGGTTTTCGAAGCGCTGGGTGGAAAATATCTCGGAAAACCCCGTGGCATTGGCCAGGTACAGGCGCAGGTCGAGGGAATGCACATCGGCCACACTGGTAAGGAAGCTGCTGTCCAGGTAGGTGGCCACCAGCAACAGATAATCGACGCCATCGCGGTTGGTTTCGAAGGTCGATACCACCAGGCCCGTACTGACGCCGGCCACCTGTACGGTCTGCAACACCGTGTTGCTGGTCAGGTTGATCTGCTTGACGATGTCGTCGGCGGCGGTGCTGAACACCACCTTGTGATCACTGCTACGAATCAGCGCCACCACATCGATGTCGGTGGCATCGGCGATGTCGGCGGTGAGCCGGTCATGCCGTTCGGCCTGCCGCGATGAGGGTGGGCTGGTGTAGCGCAGGAACAGCTTGGCCATGCGCGCGTTGTCGTGAAGGATGTCGCCGATCTCGTCCTTGACGATCTTGGTCGACTCCTGCAGCCAGATCCGCACGTTGCTGTCGAAAATCTGCGACAACGTGGTGGCGGCCAATTCCGCCGCAATCATGGTCGGAATGACGCTGACCAGCCAGAAGGCCAGCACCAGCTTGCGCTGGACGCTCCAGCGCGAAATGGCAAAGGGGCGGGCTTTCTGGCGGGTCTTGGTGATCATCAGGTTTCGCTTATCGCAGCAGCCATGGCAGGGTCGGAACGATCCGGTCGGAACAACATTTTGACTAACTTGAGCACGCCGTTGACCCACCGATTGCGGTGGCGGAAGAACAGGCTGTTGCCCTGGAACTGGCAGCCCAGGCGCAGTTTACTGGCATACCCGGCCTGGCCGCACTCGTACACCGCAATATTGTGTTGAATACAGTAGTCGACATTGGTCAGCCAGCTACGGAAGTACAGGTTGTACTCACGGCTGAACGCGATGTCATGCCCGAAAAACTTGTCGATCAGCCGATGCTCGTCGAGCAGGATCAGATTGAACGCCACCAGGTGCTCGTCCACCCAGTAAAGAACACACACCGCACGCGCTTGCAGCTGTTCGAGAATCCCCGTGAAGTAACCGGCGGGCAGGCGTTCGAACTGCAAGTCCGCGCGCATCAGCGTGGCTTCATAGAGGCGCATGACCTCGGGCAGCACATCATCGATGTTGTGCCGCCACTCCACTCGCGGCCCCGGTGCGCGCAGTTTGCGGCGCAGGTCTTTGCGGGTGGATTTACCCAGCGAGCCAAGGTAAGCGTCCACTGAGCCGTAGGGCAGCGGCAACACGCCCGTGGGCAGGCTCGGCATGCTTTGAAAGCCAGCCGCACGGCAACTTTCGACCCAATGCGGGTCGTTGCTCGGTGCGTCCTTGACTGCCAGCAGGCCGATGCCAAAGTCATCCGCATCCCGGCGCGCGACCTCGAGCAAGTGCTTGAGCAACTGCGGGCGCCGCGCATCCGCCACGCCACTGGCAAAACCAACGTCGCAGCGCTCGGCCACCGGCGAACCGAGGGCATACAACCCCAGTTGCAACAGACCCGGCCACAGTCGCGCCACACGTTCGGTCAAGCGCTTGCCAGCGCCCGACAGCGTCGTGTCGAGACGATAATGGGTGATGAACGCGACAGCCACTGCCGCCAGCGTTCCCTCTTCGTAAACCGCCAGGTAACGCCACTGAAAGTCATCGATCGCGGCGTTTTCCACCGCGAGGTAATAGTCCCAGTCCTCCAGGGCACCGGGAAAACAGTCATTCCAGGCATCGCGCTGGATGGCCCGCAGGGTCGGGAAGGCTTGGGTGGTAATCACAGTTTTTCCTTATCGATACCGCATCCCTGTAGGAGCGAGCTTGCTCGCGAAGATCGCCCAGACAACGTACTCAGCCTGGCAGTACGCGTTATCGTTAACGACATTCGCGAGCAAGCTCGCTCCTACAGGTAGGCGGGTCAGGCCACACGATTGAGTTGCACCGAATGCTGCTCGATAAACGCGGCACTCAACTCGATCACCCGGCGGTATTGCAGGTCGACGGTGATCATGTGGTAACAGTTATCCAGCAGGATCTTGGTCACCGGGCCACCGAGGTGGCGCTCCACATAATCGGCGTTCCAGCGGCTGGTGATGTCGTCCTCGATGGAGTGCAGCACCAGCGTCGGTACCTTGACCTCGGGCATGCGTTTCCTGACCACGGCGTTCAGGCGGTGCAACTCGCGCACAGTAATGCCTTCCATGGTCAACAACCCCGCCTCGCTGCTTTCGCCTTGCTTCATCTGCCGCTCGACGACGGCCCGCAGGCGTTCGTTCTTGATGCCGTAGGGCGGCTTTTCTTCGAAGCTGCACAGGTGCACGCCGAACGGAATCTTCATCAGCAACGGCGTGAGAAACGCCAGTTTATTGATGCTCCAGCCGTCGTACTTCAAGGTGGTGGAGTACATCAGCAGCCCGGCAACCCGCCCAGGGTGTTCGGCAGCCACATACATCGACATCACCGCGCCCATGGACAAGCCGCCAACGAACACTTGCGCGTGACGCCGCTCGATCTGTGCGAAGGTCTTGCGCACCCCTTCGTACCAGTCGCGCCAGCCGGTGGCCTGCAAGTCGCTGTTATCACCGCAGTGCCCGGCCAGGGTGGGCACGTACACCGTGCAGTTGCCCGCCTTGACCAGCCCCCTGGCGACCTGGCGCAATTCCGTCGGGGTGCCGGTCAGGCCGTGGATCAACAGGATCCCGACCGGACCAGCACCGAGAACGAAGCCGGCATCACCTTCACCGAGGTCGATCTCGCCGACACTCACCGTGTGGTCGCTCGCACCAGCAGTTGCTCGAGCAGCTTCAGGCCCAGGTCGATTTCCGGGTAGCTGATTTCCAGGGACGGCGCCAGGGTGATCACGTTCTTGTAGTAGCCGCCCACGTCGAGGATCAGGCCGAGCTTTTGGCCATCCACCAGCATGTCGCCTTTCATGCCCTCCTCGACCATGTAGTCCAGGGTTGCCTTGTCTGGGGTGAAACCGTCCGGGCCGCAGATTTCGCAGCGCAGCGCCAGGCCCAGGCCGTCGACGTCGCCGATGATCGGAAAACGTTTCTGCAAGTCCTGCAGGCCTTCGAGGAAGTATTTACCCTTGGCCATGACCATCGCGCCGTAGTCGACCTCGCTGGTCATCTTGAACATTTCCAGGCCGACCGCGGTGCCCAAAGGGTTGGAGGCGAAGGTGGAGTGGGTCGAACCTGGCGGGAAGATTTTCGGGTTGATCAACTCTTCACGGGCCCAGATGCCGCCCAGCGGGTTGAGGCCGTTGGTCAGCGCCTTGCCGAACACGATCACGTCCGGCTGCACGTCGAAGTGCTCGATCGACCACAGTTTGCCGGTGCGGTAGAAACCCATCTGGATTTCGTCGCTGACCATCAAAATGCCGTGCTGGTCCAGCACATGCTTGAGTTCGCGATAGAAGTTCATCGGCGGGATCACGTAGCCGCCGGTGCCCTGGATCGGCTCGACGTAGAACGCCGCGTATTCGCACTGGTTGGTTTTCGGGTCCCAGACGCCGTTGTATTCAGTCTCGAACAACCGCGCAAATTGCTGCACACAGTGGCTGCCGTACTCTTCCTTGGTCATGCCTTTCGGGCCACGGAAGTGATAAGGGAACGGGATGAAGTTGGCGCGCTCGCCAAAGTGACCATAGCGGCGACGGTAGCGGAAGCTGGAGGTGATCGACGAGGCACCGAGGGTGCGCCCGTGGTAGCCGCCCTCGAAGGCGAACATCAGGCTCTTGCCGTTGGACGCGTTACGCACCACTTTCAACGAGTCTTCAATCGACTGCGAACCACCGACGTTGAAGTGCACGCGACCGTCGAGGCCAAACTTGTTCTTGGCGTCCACCGCGATCATTTCCGACAGCTCGATCTTGCCCTTGTGCAGGTACTGGCTGGCAATCTGCGGCAGGGTGTCGATCTGTTGCTTCAGTGCGTTATTCAGCCGCGGGTTTGCGTAGCCGAAGTTGACGGCCGAGTACCACATTTGCAGGTCGAGGTAGGCCTGGTCTTCGGTGTCCCACACGTAGGAACCTTCGCAACGGCTGAAAATACGCGGCGGCTCGATGTAATGCACGGTGTCGCCGTAGGAGCAGTACTTGGCTTCTTTATCCAGAAGGATCTGGTCTTCAGTGGTAGCGATACGGATATCAGACATGATGGAAAATTTCCTGAGTGTCGGCAGTAAAGGAGGTGGCGTTGGCGGCGATGCCTTGTGGCAGTTGCGCCAGCAATGCAGGCACTTCGGCAAAGGTGTCGAAGCGCGCATGGGGAATCTGGTGGGCGATGCAATACTCGGCGAGGCTGCCCTTGGCGAACACGAAGTCGGCGGTGGAGGCCACGCACATATCGGACTTGCCGTCGCCGATCACCAGCACGCGCTTGTTGCGCGGCGTGGATTTGCATTTGCAGTTGCCGGAAGCGGCGCGGCAGGCAGCGCTTGCGTACGGGAAGTCAATGCGCCAGCTGTTCTGGTCGACCTGGCGCAGACGGTTGGCGAGGATCGGCAGCAAGGTCACGTAGTTGCGCGACAGAATGCGCGCGATACCCTGCTCGATGCCGTCGCTGACCACTTCGATGGTCGCGCCCAGGCCCATGACGTGATCGACGAAGTCCGGGAAGTCCGGGTCGATCTCGACACTGTCGAAATAGGCCAGCAGCTCGCTCGGGGTCGCCTTGATCAGCGCCAGTTGGCGGCTCAGGCATTCGCGTGAGCCGATATGCCCGTCCAGCCATTCCTGTTCGATGGTTTCCCATTCGGGGCCGGCGAAGCGTTGGAGGACGTTGTCGATGACATCGGTGGGGGTGATGGTCCCGTCGAAGTCACACACGATATGCCATTGGATCATTGCGTCTACCTTTGGAAAGAGGCGCGCTGTATGCGCTTGCCTTACCGGTAGAGCAGGGAGCGTGCCAATTGGCTAAAGCCCAGCGGGGCTGGGGCTTTGCCGGATATTTCGGGCGATAGGTGGGCCGCAAGCTACAATTTTTGTAGCTTGCTACAAACAAGATGAGTGCTTGCGCAGGCGCCAGGGTTTGCGCGTTCATGCGCGCCTGTCCACTCACCCAGGAACTGTGACCATGTTGAGGATCACATGCGCTGCACTCGTCGGACTGCTGAGCCTGAGCGCCCAGGCCGGTGGCATCACCGCAGACGTCGGCGCAGGCGTCAGCTACCAACCCCACGACCCGACCGGCAGCCGCTACGAAACCCGCCCCGTGCCCTACCTGGACCTGGACTGGGGTGACCTCAGCCTGAGCACCGATGACGGCTTGACCTGGAGCGCGCTGAACGCCCACGGCCTCACCGCCGGCCCGTACATCAATTATTTGTCAGGGCGTACCTCCAACGGCGCGCTGCAAGGCCTGCGCAATGTGTCGGACATGGCCGAGGTCGGCGGTTTCGTCCAGTACGCGCCGGCCGATTTCTGGCGGGTCTACGCGCAGCTGGGCCAGGCCGTGGGCGGTGGTCATTCCCAGAGCGGGGTGCTGGGCAAGGTCGGCGGTGAACTCGGTTACCCGCTGGGCGGTGGGATTATCGGCAGCAGCGGGTTGATCGCGCATTTTGCCGACGCGCGCCAGAACCAGACATTTTTCGGGGTGGACGATAACGAGGCGGCCGCCACGGGGTTCAAGGCCTATAACGCCAGTGGCGGTTTCCAGAACGTCACCTTGAGCCAAAGCTTCCAGTTCCCCCTGGCGCGCAACTGGTCATTGCTGACCAGCGCGAGTTGGGTGCACCTGGTCGGCTCGGCGGCCAACAGCAGCATTGTCAGGCAAGCCGGCGCGGTGAATCAGGGCCAGGTGCAGACGGCGATCAGCTACACCTTCGATTGATTCACCTCGGTCAAAATGTGGGAGGGGGCTTGCTCCCGATGGCGGTCTGTCAGTTAAAAAATGGCTGACTGGTACACCGCAATCGGGGGCAAGCCCCCTCCCACACGGGATCGTGTTTCAGTTCTCTTCGCCCTCGGCCAGCAGGGCGATACCAGCAATGATCACCGCAACTCCCACCCAGTGCAGCGGGCTGATGTGCTCCCCCAACCCCAGCCAAGACCCCAGCAGTACCGCCACAAACACCAGCGAACTCAACGGAAAGGCCAACGACAAACTGCTGCGCCGCAGGATCAGCATCCACACGAAAAACGCGCTGATATAACTGGCAATCGCCGCCAGAATCCCCGGGTTGCGCGCGACATCCGCCAGCCACTGCCAGGTGAAATCCATCTGCCCCAATTGATCACCGGCCACCTTGGTAAACAGCTGCCCGGCACTTTCAGTGGCGATCAACAGCGCCCACAGCACCAGCGTGCCAAGCCGCCCATGCAACCAGCCCGCGTCGACGGTTTGCGTACTCATGCCTGGCCCCCCGCAATCGCCACCAACATCACGCCGAAGGTAATCACCAGCGTGCCCAGCCAACGGCGTCGGCTGACGGTTTCCTTGAGCACTACCCTGCCTGCCAGCACCACCAGGCAATAGGCCAACGCCGCAAGCGGAAACAGCAGGCTCAATGGCGCACGGGACAAGGCTTCGAGCCAGACGAAAAACTCGATCACATAGGCGCCGATGCCGGCCCAGAGCAGCGGCGCATTGAACACCTGGCCCCAGAACGCGCGCAGACGGAAACCGCCATCGAGTTGCGGCAAACGGTCCACGCCCAGTTTGAAACACAGCTGGCCGACCACATCGAGCACGATGGAAAGCGCCAGCAACATCATGACGGTCAGGCTCACGGGAACAACTCCTCGAACAGATCGATCAGCGCCGCATTGGTCGCGGCATTGCGCTGCAAATCCTGCGCGCTCCAGCGCTCGGGCGGGGGCTGGTCGGACTTGGCTTCCCAGCGCTTGAACGCGTTGCTGAAGGCAGGCGCGGCGAACTCGCCGCACACGTCGATACCAATGATGCGTTTATGCGCGGCCAACGCCCGCAGGGCCTGGAGCAAGTGGCTCAGGCGCATGCCGCCCTGGTCCCAATTGGTGGCGGCGTCTTCACTGGCGAGCACGTCTTTGTCGAGGGTGATCCAGACCGCTTCGGTGGGCAGGCTGGCGATCATCTGGTCCAGGAACGTGGCCCAGTCCAGCTCCGCCAGGTTGCGCCAGTGCAGGTGATTTTCCTGCTGTCGGTGCCCGGCGCCATCGCCAACCCGGCCCCAGACTTTCGAGGGCGGGTGCTGCCAGGGGAACAGCTGCAACTGCCCGCGCTTGAGGGCGCCGAGGTTAGCGCCGCGCAGTTGCGGGTTATGCAGGTCGTCACTGCAGGGGCCCAGGGTGACGATGCGTTTGATCGCCGGCATCTTCAGCGCGCGGTTGACCCACGAACCACAGTGGCGCTTGGGCGCAAAGCGCACCCAGTCGGGGTGGTTGTCGAAGTGGATCAGGCTGATGGGTTCTTTCAAGTCGGCGAGAAACGCTGGCGTGAGGTGGTGATAGTCGCCGGAGCCGACGAACAGGATTTCCGGGCGCGCATCCCTGGGCCGTGGCCGCTGGGCCAGGCGCTCGACGAAACGTTTCCAGGTTTTTTCGGTGGACCACAGGCGCAGCTTCGGGCCCAGGTCCAGCAGATCCAGGCGCGTGGCCCGGCCGCTGGCCAACCGCTGGGCAATCGGCGCCTGAGCGGTGAGGCTGTGGTCGAGGTCAAGAATGTTCAAGGCAGTGTTTCATCCCTAATGGCAGCGCCCAACCGCAGACCGGGTGGGCTTTAGGGGGTCAATGCAAGGGATGGGCCAGGGAGATATTCAGACCAGCGCAGATCAAAATGTGGGAGGGGGCTTGCCCCCGATAGCAGTGTGTCAGCCAACTATTGGTGACTGACACACCGTAATCGGGGGCAAGCCCCCTCCCACATTTTGATCGGTGTCTGGCTTTAGTTTTTGGACTCACTAATGATCTGGCGAATCGCCCCAACAAAGGCTTCTGCCGGCTGCCCGCCGCTGACGGCGTACTGGTCGTTGAACACGATGGTCGGCACCGAGCTCACGCCACGGGTGATCCACAGCTTCTCCTGCTCACGCACCTCGGCGGCGTATTTGTCGCTAGCGAGAATCTCGGCGGCGCGCTTGAGGTCCAGGCCGACGCTTTCGGCGATGATCGCCAGGGTCGCGTGGTCGGAGGGGTCCTGGCCGTCGGTGAAATAGGCCTTGAACAGCGCCTCCTTGAGGTTGTATTGCAAGCCTTCAGTACCGGCCCAATGCAACAGGCGGTGCGCATCGAAGGTGTTGTAGATGCGGCTCTGGCCATCGGTGCGAAAGGCAAAGCCCAACGCGGCGCCCATGTCGCGAATGCGCTCGCGGTTGGCCTGGGACTCTTCGGCGCTGGAGCCGTATTTTTCGGTGATGTGCTCAACGATGTTTTGCCCGTCCGCGGGCATGTTCGGGTTCAATTCGAACGGCTGGAAATGAATCTCGGCCTGCACCTCGGCGCCAAGCTCATCAAGGGCCTCGGTCAAGCCGCGCAGGCCGATGATGCACCAGGGGCAAGACACGTCGCTGATGAAATCGATTTTCAGGGGAGTACTCATGGGCAGGCCACCTCGCTGGCATTAATGCGCCGCAAAAGCGACACGATACACCACCTTCACAGCAGCTTCGAAGGCTCGCCCAGGTCGATCTGCGCCCAGTGCGCGGTATCTTCGCGATGGGCTTGCAGGTAAGGCAGCACCGCCGCCAGCAACGGCGCCTTGAACGCCTCCTGGAAACGGTGGGCCAGGCCTGGAATCAATTTCAACTGGCTGCCCTGGATATGCGCGGCCAGATGAACGCCGTGCATCACCGGCAGCAACGGGTCGGCGGTGCCATGAACCACCAGGGTCGGCACCCGCAACTGGTTGAGCAACGGCACGCGGCTCGGCTCGGCGAGGATCGCCATGATCTGGCGCTTCACGCCTTCGGGGTTGAAGGCACGGTCATAGGACAGCGCCGCCTGATGCAGCAATGCCTGGCGATCATCCTGCACATTCGGGCTGCCCAGCGCGGCGAGCAGATCGGCTTGCTGTTCCAGGGCGACTTCGCGATTGGGCGCGCTGCGTCGCGACAGCAACTGCACCAACGCCGCGTTCGGGGCCGGCAGGCCTTCGGCGCCGGAGCTGGTCATGATCAGGGTCAGGCTTTCCACCCGCTGCGGCGCCATCGCCGCCAGGTGCTGGGCGATCATGCCGCCCATGCTCGCCCCCAGCACATGAAATTGCCGGACCTGCAATGCGTCCATCAAACCCAAGGCATCGTCGGCCATGTCGGTCAGCGTGTAGGGCGCCGCCACCGGCAGGCCGAGCTTGTAGCGCAGCACCTCGAAAGTCAGATTGGCGCTGGCCGGTGCCTGGCGCCAGGTGGACAGACCAACATCGCGGTTGTCGTAGCGGATTACCCGAAAACCTTGCTGGCACAGGGCGACGACCACTTCGTCAGGCCAGTGGATCAACTGCCCGCCCAGGCCCATCACCAGCAGCAAGGCAGGGTCGGACGCACGCCCGATACTCTGGTAGGCGATGCTTACCTGAGCCAGGTCGACCGTTTGGGTCGGGACATTGACGTCACATCGAGAAGCCGCAAAAGACGGCAGGCCGAACAACAGAGCGGCCAGTAAAAGCAACACGCGCATGAAAAACACCGAAACGCAGAACCCCAGTAGAGCGCGAGTCTGATGAAGTTTGTTCAAGCGCGCTGCCACAGTTCGATGACAGTTTGATGAAGAGTGCTAGGCGGCACTGGTCGACATGCGCGGCAACATGAGACAAACTCACGCCATTCCGCTTCATCACAAATTGTCTTCATGGAGAGCCCGTGCTCGAGATCCGTCACCTCAAGACCCTGCACGCCCTGCGCGAAGCCGACAGCCTGGTGGAGGCGGCCGAGCGCCTGCACCTGACCCAGTCCGCGCTGTCTCACCAATTCAAGGAACTGGAAGAGCGCCTGGGCATGCCGCTGTTCGTGCGCAAGACCAAACCGGTGCGTTTCACCAGCGCCGGCCTGCGCCTGCTGCAACTGGCGGACGCCACCCTGCCCCTGCTGCGCGGCGCCGAGCGCGACATCGCACGCCTGGCCGGCGGCACCGCCGGGCGCCTGCACATGGCCATCGAATGCCACAGCTGCTTCCAGTGGCTGATGCCGACCATCGATCAGTTCCGCGATGCCTGGCCCGAAGTCGAGCTCGACCTGGCCTCGGGCTTTGCCTTCGCGCCGCTGCCGGCCCTGGCCCGTGGCGACCTCGACCTGGTGGTGACCTCCGACCCGCTGGAGCTGCCGGGCATCACCTATGTGCCGCTGTTCACCTACGAAGCCATGCTCGCCGTGGCCAATCAGCATCCGCTGGCGAATAAATCCTACATCGTGCCGCAAGACCTGCTGACGGAAACCCTGATCACCTACCCGGTGGAGCGTGATCGCCTGGACATCTTCACCCGCTTCCTGGAGCCGGCCGACGTGGAACCCGCCCAGGTGCGCACCTCGGAGCTCACGGTGATGATGATGCAACTGGTGGCCAGCGGCCGTGGCGTGTGCGGCATGCCCCACTGGGCGCTGCACGAGTACAGCTCACGCGGTTATGTGAAGGCCAAGCGGCTGGGCGAGAAAGGTTTGTTCGCCACGCTGTATGCGGGGATTCGGGCGGACATGCTCGATGCGCCGTACATGCGTGACTTCTTGCTGACGGCCAAAGACACGTCATTTTCGACGCTCGATGGCGTGAGTGCGGTGCGCTGAGGCCCGCGACAGGCTCCCCGTTACCTGCCAACTTTGGCACGGCCCTGAACCTGTGGCGGCTCGGGAGCCGAAGCCTCTCTAACTGATGCCTCGTTCCAAATGTGGGAGGGGGCTTGCCCCCGATGGCGGCCTGACAGCCGACCGAGATGCTGGATCAGTACAAAAAGCCCCAACGTAAGCAAAACGCTCTTGCCCCACCACTCGGCACCTCGCTTAGGCTCGGCTGTCCGAGACACATGCACCGCTGAGCCCCTTGGCGCCGCACCTACACTCGACCCTCACATTCATCCGGGCGCACAGCACCTTCGCTCAACTTGCGCCGTTTTGTAAGGGTTCGCGCATGCACACTTCATTGCCTTCTTCCCCAGCCCAACAGGGTGACGATCCACAACCGATCCAGGCCAAATACACGCCCCTCGTCACTTTTCAGCCTGTGACGTTGCCTGTGGTACCCCCGGTGTCTTCGACCGAGAAGCAGCAGGATCACCTTATCGGCGAGCTCGCCAAACTCAACGTCAAAACCGACGACTTGATGCAGTCACAGCCAAGCATGGGCAGGGTGTATCAGCATAAATTGACTGAAGCATTTCCCCATTTGCCCCGGCCCATCAATCCCAACCAGATCTTTTACAGCCGTTTCCGGGAGGATCAGGAGGGGCAACGGCAACTCTTGTCCAGCGAACCGTTGGGGTCGTTACTCATCCGGTTGCGCGCGCCAGACGGCGGCACCTATTTGACCCAACAGAGCGGTGCCTTCTACCGGGAACCCAACACGTTGGACGCGGACAAGCACCTGTCTTCAAACGGCACGGCGGCGCAGTTGGCCGGCTCGACGGAAATCGCCGTCATCCAAAGTCTGAACGCGTTCTGGGGCACCGCCGAGGATGACCAACCCGACTCGGAGGAACAGCTGATTGCCTTGCGTCGCCAGGTGCTGGCCCATCAACTGGCGCTGCGCACGCTGGATGGCACGTTGTCGGCGGCCGGGCGGACATTGGCCGACAATGTTCTCAAGTACCCCACTGCGGCGGCGCGGGAAAAGGTCTTCGCCATCGACGTCAGGCCTGCGGTATACCGGCTGATGCTGGAGGACGGCAGTGAGTTCGCCGCCGCATTCATCCTCAACGCCACGGGCAAGACTCCGCCTACGGGCAGCGTGATGCTGTACAGCCCGGGCGAGGAGTTTGAGGAATATGAAAACCTGGGCCGTTTGAATCAAGCCGTGGCGGCACGCCTACGCGAAGGCGGCCCGGCCGGCAAGCGCCTGCTCGCAAGCCTGTCGAAAACGGCCCGCGCAGGGCTGTCCGGTTTGCCCGTGCTGGCCGCAAGCCCGCCAACGATAGAGGCAGATATCGTGGCGTACAGTGTTCGCTCAGTACGAATTCGACAATATTTTGCTGTGCGACAAGCCCTGCGCAAGGAGACATTGCCGGTGGCCGGCGAACTCGATCTGGCGGCGGACATCACCCAGTATCTAGACATCGCCGATGCCTTTGTCACACGTAATCTGCGCCTGATAGACGTAAGCGAACCCGAGTGGCTGAAAACTGCCGACGCGCACGACCAGCACCGCTACAGGCAACTGGAACAGGCGATGAGTGACAGCAATGCGGCGCTCATGCCTTTTCTTGAAAAGGTTCAGACACTGGAAGCGTTTTCACTCGAACAAACAGACAAGGTCCTGAAAAAACAGAAACCGGCCTATGCCGACGTGGATATTGCCCCGTATAAAAGCCTGGTTCGTCTGCGTCTGTCCTTCCTCCTGCCGGTCGAGTTGACGGGGTACCGCGACGAGAACACGTCGGTCGTTTACATCACCGCCGATGAGAAGATAAGCATCCCACGGTTTCTGGAAGGCCAGACACTGACCCGTGGCACCTGGAAGAGCCAGGTCGTCATAGACCTGCGCACACTGGGCAGTTACGCCCAGCGCAATGTCGATCCATGGTCCGCGCATGACTTCAACAGAACCATCAGCGCCACCGCCACCCTCGTCGATACCGACGGCAACACCAAGGGCACGCTGGGCGATTCGGATTTACGCGCGCTCGCCCAAGAAGCCGACATTGGAGGAAAATACGCCGAATACCTGAGGTCAACCTTTTCGCAGGGCAGCCAAGGCAACAGCTTCGCCACCGCCTGGCAGCGCGCCAACGCGGCGAAAATGCACAAGGACGCCCTGGAGAGCCGGTTGAATCCCGATATTCACAAGCTGTTTATATTCAAGACGCCCGGAAGCGGATTTGACTGGATAAAGGCGGTGCTCGAGTACCCCGATTCCACAAAACGCCCCCGGGTCAGCGAGTTCGAGATCGACGTGAATCTGTTGGTGATGGGCAGCGTACTGGAAGGAGGCCGAGGGGGGCACGTGATCAATGGCGTGTTGATCATTCAGCGAAAACGCACCAAGCCTGACGGCGTCTGCGTGCTGTATACGCCGGATGCCCCGGATGACGCGCCCTTCAGGGAACTGCCCAACGGCCTGGGGGAGCTGGACGTGCTGAACGCAAAACCGCAATGGCGAGCCTATTTCAGCGAGCGCATGGCCACCAACGATGCGCAGGAGCGCTCACGAATCTTCAGCGATACACGCGGCGTGCACCGCTATGCCTTAATAACAATAACCGGCAATTTTCACGCGTATTTGTATCTGGCGCAGCTCGGGTTTCAACTCTCGTATACCGCTTTCCATTCACGCAGCAATGCGCAGATTTCCCGCGAGTCCACCGTAAACGCCGTTATGTTCGGCATTGAAGTGGCCGATTTTTTTATCGACCTGATGCCCTTCAAAGCCGCACGGATGTTGGTGCGCAGTGGCATCGATAAAGGCCTAAGCCTGGTCAGACAACTGGGCCGCCGTGTGCCGGGGCTGGTCCGAAAAATCGGCCCCCGCCACAAGATCCGCATCGCGCTCACAACGGCCTCGATCCGGCCATTGGAGCCGGCCTGGGTCGATGTTGCCGCGTATCGGTTGCCCAAACAGATCGACGCATTCTTTGACGTGGAAGAATTTGCCCAGGCGAACCACTACACGCTGTCGCGCACAACGGGCAATGCCCCGTGTTTTTTTGACAAATACAATAACCAACTGATCGCGATGAGGGATCAAGGCGGGCGTTATCACCTGTATCAGTCTTTTGTCGAAGACGGTGCGCGCTATGTAAAAGACCCGGCAGGAAACAGTGCGAACTTTATGGTGGTGCCGGGCAACGCTAA
The DNA here is from genome assembly GCF_003852235.1 of Pseudomonas sp. R4-35-07. Classification (NCBI taxonomy): domain Bacteria; kingdom Pseudomonadati; phylum Pseudomonadota; class Gammaproteobacteria; order Pseudomonadales; family Pseudomonadaceae; genus Pseudomonas; species Pseudomonas sp. R4-35-07. The sequence continues at coordinate 1,254,318 of NZ_CP027732.1, read as the reverse complement.
AAGCTGGAAGCCACGTTTCGAACGCACGACAGCGGGCGGCGGCACGGCGATGGGCAGGCTGCGCGGGCTCACGCCTGAACAGCAAGTCGATGCCGACCTGATCGCGGCGCTTAGTATTTACTCAACAGATGAGCAGTTAAGGTATTTCGAACCCCTCATTAAAGAAATGACCGAGTTACAGAAGCGAACACTGCTGGCGAACGCACGACAGCAGATGGGCAATATCGACGAAGCCACCTTTCGTCGCAGCGTCTCGGGGCAGCAGAATTTAAGCCCGCGCGCCAAAAATGAATTACGTGACGCATTGTTGAGGCTGCATTCGGAAGCGGAGATTTACGTCCACATAAACAGATCAACCTCGAATCTGGTCCCTCCCCTGCTCCCGTTGGACAAAGATAAATTATTTAAAAAAATAAAAAGACTAATTGGCAAAAACGACAACTTTTCAAAAGAAATCCGAGCCTCCATTACAATTCAGGACCCCGACACAAACGCACAGTTTGTAGGTTATGCGATCACACCTCAGCAGATGAAGAGCCTGAATAAATTTGATGAAAAATATCAACTTTCAACCTGGCCAACGGATTCGTTTAACGCGTTTCTGAACGAAAAAGGACGCCAGCAAATGCTTACCAAAATAGCCACCGATAAAAAAATTTCGCTCGCAATGGCGCTGGAATCGCATTTGTCGGACCCTAAAGTACGAGAATCCTTAACCCTGTTCAGAACAGAAAAATTCAAGGAAAAGCTCAAGGAACTTGGCGTGGACTCCTACGCCGAGGACTTTAAAAAATCCGGCATTCCCTATATCGCCATGTCTAGCGGTACATACAAGAGCGGTGAGTCTGGCGTAAGAATGATCGACAGTGTCGCCGTCACGAAATTTGAAAAGAACCTCCCTCGGTTTTCAGAGCCTTTAGAGTTTGACGTCGCCCGCGTACCCACCAAAAAAATTGAAAAACCATCCCCCACACCGACACCTTCCCCGGCCCCCCCTACGGCCCGAGCCCCCGTAGTCAACATCGTGAAGCAGGACGAGTTGTTAGAAGCGCAGATCCCGCTGCTATCAGACAGTGCGAGAAACAAACTTGAGCAGATCACCGAGGACATTCAGGCAGGTCGTGTCAGCCGCAAAAAAATCGGCAACTACACCTATATTGATTTACCCCAGGTAGAGGCAGGCGCGGGCCGTGGTCGATGGCGGGTGGCCATTGAGCGCACCGCAAAAGAGGATGGCAAAGATGTCTTCGTACTCCGAGGTATCTTTGATTATCACGGTGCCAGGCCGGTCGCCTGGGGAATGTAATGCCCCCTTAACCCTCGCCGCGCAGCTCACGCCACATGTGGATCTTGTCGAAATAGTCCAGGCCCACCCGCACCGCCAACGGTTCCAGGCCGTACTGGATAAAGCCGCAGCGCCGGTACAACGCAAAGGCGGCGTCATTGCCGGCGGTGACGGTCAGTTGGACCACCTTGAGGCGCGGGTGCTCGCGCGCCTGGTCGAGTGCCGCCTGCACCAACCGGCGGCCCAGGCCGTTGCGTTGATGGGCTTGAGTCACGTACATGCCGAATAACGTCACCTTGTGCCGCGCTTTCTCCCGAGGCTCGAACGCCAGGCCGACGATGCCGACCAGTGCGTCGCCGGCATATGCGCCGAGCAAACGGTCCAACGCACCGTCCAGGCGCTTTTGCCACCAACTCAACGGCATCGCTGCGCGCTCGGCGACGCTGGAGGTGAACGCCTGGGGATAAGCATCATAGGCCTCGAGCATCAATGCCCGATAGGCCTCGGCATCGCGGGGATTGAGTGGACGAATCGTCATGCGCCGATCAGCGACGCGCGGTAGAGCGGCAGGATCTGGTCACGGCTCAGCGGCGCCAATGGCAGGCCGCCGTCGCCCATGGGGTCGATCCAGCGTATTTCTTCAATTTCAGCGGCCGGGGTGACCGCCACGTCGATGTGCAGCTGGAACATGTCGGCCTGCACGGTGAAGCCCGGCTCGTTGGCCGCGGGCCCCGAGAACTGGCCGAGGTACACAGCTTGTGCCGGATCGATACGCAGGTTCAGTTCTTCCTGCAGCTCGCGAGCCAGCGCCTCGACCGGTTGTTCGCCAGCGTCGATCTTGCCGCCGGGCTGCATGAACGCCAGGGTCCCGCGTTTGCGCACCAGCAAGGTCTGGCCGTGCTTGTCGATCAGGACCGCTGCAGCGATGCGGATAATTGAAGAGTTCATGTGGGAATCGTTATCTCGTCGGGTTGTTTGATAAATACGCTGTATTTTGCGCCTTCCATCGATTCGAACGCGATCAGCTTGTCCACCAGCGGCAGGTTCAGCACCTTGCCGGCGTTGAGCAGGAGCATACCGTTGTCGGCGTTGAGGTTGCGCGCCAGGACCATGCCGTCCTCAAGTTCGCGGGTGGTGAGGACTCTGACCGTGGGGTCGCCCAGGGTCACATCGCTGAGGAAGGTGGCGCAGGCCTGCACGAAATCCTCGACCAATTCCGGGTCGTAAAGGCGCCCGGCGTACTTGCGGATATACAGCAACGCTTCGTCGCTGTTCAGGTGCCGCTCCAGGATCAGGCCTTTTTGCAGCTCGATGAAGTCCACGGCCAATTTCAGCAGCCGCGAACCCGCCGGGATCGCCTCGCCCTTGAGGTGGTCGGGAAACCCCGAGCCATCCCAACGCTCCTGGTGATGACGAATGATCCGCGCCGCGTCCTTCATCGGCTCCAGGGTCATCAACAGCGACTCGCTCTGGGTCGGGTATTCGCGATACAGCGCGCGGTGGGTGCTGTGCAGCTTGTCGGACGGCGCAACCATCATGCTGTCGGTCCAGCTCAGTTTGCCGATGTTGTACAGCGCCGCAGCCATGGTCAGGTCGCGGGTGCTGGCTTCATCCATGACCTGGGCGGCGCAGTACACGCGGATCAATTCGATCAACGCGCGGTTGGTCTGCTTGTCCTTGGGCAACCGCAGGTTGGCCAATAGCGAAAACACTTCGGTACCGGTCACGTAGCTGCGCTTGAGCTCGTCGTAGGCCAGGTCGAGCATGTCGGCGGTCTGTTGCAGTTCGGCGGTACGCGCCGTCACACGCTTTTCCAGCGTGGCGTTCAGCGCTTTGAGCTGGTCGTTCTGCTCCCGCGCAAGGCGTTCAAGCCGCTGATGTTCGAGGGTTTGCTGCAAGACCAGCTGCAACTCTTCGTCATTCCAGGGTTTGCTGATGTAGCGGTGAATCTGCCCGTCGTTGATCGCCTTGACGATGGTGGTCAGGTCGGCGTAACCGGTGAGCAGGATGCGGCCGGTGGCCGGGTACAGGCGGTGAACCTGCGCCAACAGCGTGGCCCCGTCCATACCGGGCATGCGCGCATCGCTCATCACCAGGTCGATGGGCCGGGTTGCCATGATCTCCAGCGCCTGGGCGCCGCTGGTGGCCAACACCACCTCGTAAGGCTGGCTGCGCAACAGGCGGCGCAGGCTGTTGAGGATCGACTCTTCATCGTCGACCAGCAGCACAGCGGACTTCGTAGCGAGTTGTTCATCCATGGCGACTCTGCCTTCAAATTAAACGATGTGAAGCTCAATTGAACCGGTGCGCCGTGCCGATCCAGGCCAGCAGCGCGAAAATGCTGTTGATTTGACGCCAACTGGCCGTCGATATCAAGGGAGCTCAGCTATGCTGTCACTGCATGTTCACACCCCTTTGCTTGTAAAACCAGGGAAGGAATCGTTATGCCGTCGAGTCTTCTGCACAGGCGCAGGGCACCATGACCCCGGAATCAGGGCGGGCCAACCGTCGCATCCTGATCGTCGATGACACGGCTTCGATCCACCAGGATTTTCGCAAGATCCTCTGCGCCGACGAGCACGGCGAGCCCTCGCTGGACACCTTGGAGTCGGCCCTTTTCGGCACCGCCGCGCCGGTACGCCAGGCATTTGAGTTGGACTCCGCCTACCAGGGCCAGGAAGCGCTGGCGCTGGTGAACAAAGCCCTGCAGGCCCAGGCGCCCTATGCGCTGGTGTTTATCGACATGCGCATGCCCCCCGGTTGGGACGGGCTGCAAACCATCGAACAGCTGTGGGATGTCGACCCCAACCTGCAAATTGCCCTGTGCACTGCCTATTCCGATTACTCCTTCGAGGCGATTGAAGCGCGCTTGAAGTACAACGATCAGTTGCTGATCCTGAAAAAGCCGTTCGATCACCTGGAAATCCGCCAGATGGCCAGCGCCCTGACGTGGAAATGGCAACTGGCCCAGGACGCGGCGCTCAAGGTGATCAGCCTGGAGCGCACCATCGAAGAACGCGTGCAGGAACTGCTCAAGGTCTCGCACCTGTTGCAATACGACGCCCTCACCGGGCTGCCCAATAGTACGTTGCTGGGCGACCGACTGACCCAGGCCATCGCCCTGGGCCGGCGACATGACACGCAACTGGCGGTGATGTTTATCGGGCTCGACCGCTTCAAGCGCATCAATAATGCCCTGGGCTACCCGGTGGGCGATGAAGTGCTCGAGCAGGTCAGCCAGAACCTGGTGGCAACGGTACGTGCGTCGGATTCGGTGTTTCGCTACGGCGCCGATGAGTTCGTGATCCTGCTCAACGATATCCAGCACCCCCAGCAAACCCAGCACATTGCGCAAAAAGTGCTGAATGCCATCAGCGCGACGCGGCACGTCGCCGGGCAGGACCTGAGCGTGACCGCGAGCCTTGGGATCAGCGTTTACCCCAACGACAGCGCCAACGCGGTGGGGTTGATCAAGCAGGCTGAAACCGCCATGCACGCCAGCAAGGAGCACGGCCCGAACGACTTCAGTTTTTATACCGAAGACATGAACCTGCGCGCCCGACACCAGCAACACCTGGAGAGCGCGCTGCGCCAGGCGCTTGAGCGCGATGAGTTGGTGCTGCACTACCAACCCAAGCTGGAACTGGAGTCCGGGCGGATCGTCGGCGCGGAGGCGCTGACACGCTGGTTTCATCCGAGGTCCGGCTGGATCAGCCCGGCCGAGTTCATTCCGATCGCCGAAGACAGCGGCCTGATCGTGCGCCTGACCCAGTGGGTACTGCGCCAGGCCTGCGCACAAGCCCAAGCCTGGCGGCACATGGGCCTGGCGCCGCTGCGCATGTCGGTGAATATTTCGGCGATCGACTTTCGCCAACGCAACTTCGTCGACAACCTGGCTGCCATCCTCGAACAAACCGGCCTGCCGCCCGCCCTGCTGGAACTGGAAATCACCGAAAGCGTGCTGATGCAGAACGTCGACGAAACCGTGGCGATCCTGCAAAGGATCAAGGCGCTGGGGGTGCGCCTGGCCCTGGATGATTTCGGCACGGGCTACTCCAGCCTCAGCTACCTGCGGCGCTTTCCCATCGATGTGCTGAAGATCGACCAATCCTTCGTGCGCGGCCTGAGTATTAATAGTCAGGACGAACAACTGATCAGCGCTATCATCGGCATGGGTAAAAGCCTGAAACTGGACATCATTGCCGAAGGCGTGGAAACCCTCGACCAACTGAATTTCCTCAAAGCCCAGCGCTGTGAGGAGGGCCAGGGTTTTCTCTTCAGCAAAGCGTTGGCGCCGAAGGATTTCGTCCAGTTGCTGCAGGTGGGTAGCGCGACACTGATGCCCGATCAATAGCCCCAGGCCGCAAGGAGTGCTCGCTTGAGCCATGTTTCAACTGTCCGTACCGGCTTCATTCTCGCGTTGTGCCTGGGCAGCGGCGCACCGCTGGCCGCCGCACCGCTGAACGAGGCGCTCAAGCCCATGCCGGCGATACCGGCGCTGGACCCGGCCAAGGTTGAGCTGGGCCGCCAGTTGTTCAACGAGCCGCGTCTGTCGGCGAATAACACGCTGTCCTGCGCCAGCTGCCACCGCCTGGAGTCCGGCGGCGCCGACAACAAGCCGTTCTCGATCGGCGTTGACGGTAAACCTGTGGTGCTCAACACGCCTTCGGTGTTCAACGCCAGCCTGAATTTCAAGCAGTTCTGGAATGGTCGGGTAGACACGCTGGAAGCACAGGTTGATCAGGTGGTCACCAGCCCCGTGGAAATGGGCAGCGACTGGAACACCGTGGTGCAGAACCTGGCGGCCCTGCCCGTCTACCAACGCGCCTTCGCCCAGTCTTACCCCGATGGCCTCAACGCCGCCAACGTGCAAAACGCACTGGCTACCTACGAGCGCACGCTGCTCACGCCCGACTCGCGCTTCGATCAGTATCTGCAGGGCAACACCGCGATACTGACCACCCAGGAAAAGTACGGCTACCAGCGCTTCAAGGAGTACGGCTGCATCGCCTGCCACCAAGGCGTGAACATCGGCGGCAATATGTTCCAGAAATTCGGAGTGATGGGCGATTACTTCCAGGCACGCGGCAACCCGCAGGAGTCGGACCTGGGGCGCTACCTGCTGACAAAGGACGAAGAGGACCGCTATGTGTTCAAGGTGCCCAGCCTGCGCAATGTCGCCGTCACCGCGCCGTATTTTCACGACGCTTCGGCCAAGACCCTGGAAGAAGCAGTCGATGTGATGTTCAAGTACCAACTGGGGCGTAACCCGACCCAGGAAGACAAGGACCTGATTATTCAATTTCTCAAGACCCTGACCGGTAACTGGGCGGGCAAGCCCCTATGAGACGCTTGTCACGCCTGTATCGCCGCCGCGCCAGCCAGGTGTTGCTTGGCCTGATGACTCTGTTTCTGGCCTCCACGCTGGTGTTTTTGTACCTCAAGTCTTCCCGCGACCAGACGGCCACTTATACCCTGTCGCGCGACCTGATCCGCCAGCTCCAGCAGCTCAATGCCCAGTGGGACAGCGAAGTGCTCAAGGCGCGGATCGCGCTGACCCATAACTACGACCCGCTGGTCATGCCCCTGACGGAAATGACCCGGATCGGCGCTGAACTTGCGAGCCGCGGCGCCTACCACAGCGCTGCCGACCTGCCGGGTTGGCAAGCCAGCCAGGCGGCCTATCAGGCGGCCATCCAGGACAAAGCCCGGCTGGTGGACCAGTTCAAATCCCACAATGCGGTGTTGCGTAATTCGCTGGCGTTTCTGCCGACCGCCGAAGATGACATCCAGGCCCAATTCAACAGCATTGACGACGAAGGCCGCCTGCAAATGCAAAGCGTGGCCACCGACACCTACGACCTGCTGCTCAGCAGCCTGGAGTTCGCCCAGGTCACCAGCGACGAGCGCGCCGCCGATATCCTGGTGGGCCTGGGCAAACTGGCGATCAACAAACAGAGCCTGCCCGTCGAGTTCCAGGCGCCGGTGGATATCCTCAGCAATCATATTTCGCTGATCCTGCGCGAACAGCCTGTGGTCAACAGCCTGCTCGAACGGATTGCTGCCGTGCCCGTGGCCGAGCACCTCGACGCGCTGACCACCCACCTCGATCAGGACCAGCAGGCCGCCGATCTCATCGAACATCAATACCACCGCTACCTGCTGGTGTTCTCGACGTTGCTGGTGGTGCTGCTGCTCTACCTGGCCGTGCGCCTGCTGCGCAGTTTCGCCGAGATCAACCGCGTCAACCGCGCCTTGCAATCGGCCAACGAAACCCTGGAACAACGGGTGGAACGGCGCACGCAACAACTCAAGGACGCCCAGAGCGAGCTGCTCGACAGCGCCCGCCAGGCAGGCATGGCAGAGATCGCCACCAACGTGCTGCACAACGTCGGCAACGTGCTCAACAGCGTGAATATTTCCGCCGACCTGGTCAGCCGCAAACTGCGCAGCAGCAAGGCCCTGGGCCTGGGCAAGGCCATGCAACTGATCAACGCGCACCAGGGCGACCTGGGCAGCTTTCTCACCGAGGATGAAAAAGGCAAATTGCTGCCGGGCTACCTGAACCAACTGGTGGACGCGATTGCCATCGAGCAGCAAGGCATGAGCGATGAGCTGGCGCAGCTGAGCAAAAGCGTCGACCACATCAAGGACATCGTCTCGACCCAGCAATCCTATGCCGGCGCCTCCACACTGCTGGAGCCGGTGGACATTGGTGGCTTGATGGACGATGCCTTGCGCATGAACGCCGGCGCGTTGACGCGTCACCACGTCACGGTGGTCAAGGAATACGCGCCGGTGCCGCAGATTCTGGGGGACAAACACCGGTTGCTGCTGATCATGGTCAACCTGATCAGCAACGCCAAGTACGCCATGACCGGTCTTTCCGAGCGACCACGGCAAATCACCCTGAGGGTCGAACAGGTAGGTGACCAGACCCTTAAAATCAGTGTGAAGGACGATGGCGAAGGCATACCGGTCGAAAACATGACGCGGATCTTCACCCACGGCTTTACCACCCGTAAGGAAGGCCACGGCTTCGGCCTGCACAGCTGTGCCCTGGCCGCCGTGGAAATGCACGGCCAGCTCACGGCTCACAGCGACGGACCGGGCCTTGGCGCGGTGTTTACCTTGACGATTCCCTTGACCCTTGTCGGAAGTACCGCATGAACCAGCCTCCCAACCGGCGCATCCTGCTGATCGATGACACCCCGTCCATCCATGAGGATTTCCGCAAAATCCTGATGCCGAGCGCAGAATCCAACCTGGCGCTGGACGAGATGGAGTCGGCGCTGTTTGGCGACACCGCCACGCCGCAAGCCCAGGCGTTCGAGCTGCATTCAGCCTATGGCGGCGAAGAAGGCCTGGCCTTGCTGACCACCGCCATGGCCGAACAACGCCCTTACGCGCTGGCCTTCGTTGACATGCGCATGCCCCAAGGCTGGGACGGCGCGAAGACCATCGAGCAACTGTGGAAGGTCGCACCCGACCTGCAAGTGGTGGTATGCACCGCGTACTCGGATTATTCCTGGGATGACCTGCTGTCGCGCCTGAACGCCTATGACCGCTTGCTGATCCTGAAGAAGCCGTTCGACAACATCGAAGTCCAGCAAATGGCCAACACCCTGGCCAATAAATGGGACATGGCCCGGCGCGCGTCCCTGCAAACCTTGCACTTGGAACAGCTGGTGGAACAACGCACCCAGGCGTTGCAGTTGGAAATCAACGAACGCAAGCACCTGGAAAGCCAGCTGGTGCAATCGGAGAAGCTGGCCTCACTGGGGCAACTCGCGGCCGGCGTCGCCCATGAGATCAATAACCCGGTGGGTTTCATCTCATCCAACCTCAGCACCCTCGACAGCTACTTCAACCAGTTGCAACAGATGCTGGAGGCATATCAACACAGCGAAGCGCTGATCCCGGCGCAGGATCAGCGTGACCGGCTCAAGGCGTTGCGCACAGAACTGGAACTGGAGTTTCTCAAGGAAGACATTCCGGTGCTGATCCGCGAGTCCAAGGACGGCATTGGCCGCGTGGTACAGATCGTCAAGGACCTGAAGAACTTCTCGCGGGTGGATAACGACCAGACCTGGCAGTTCGCCAACCTGCAACAGGGCATTGATTCGACGCTGAACATCGTCGCCAGCGAACTCAAGTACAAGGCCGATGTGGTCAAGCACTACACGCCCCTGCCGGACATCGAATGCCTGGCCTCGCAGCTCAACCAGGTGGTGATGAACCTGGTGATCAACGCCGCCCAGGCCATGGGGCCGGAGCGCGGCACCATCACCATCAGCAACGGCGTGGACGGCGACACCATCTGGTTGGAAGTGGCGGACAACGGCTGCGGCATTGCTCCCGACACCGTGCTGAAGATTTTCGACCCGTTCTTCACCACCAAGCCGGTGGGCGAAGGCACCGGATTGGGGCTGTCATTATCCTACGGCATCGTCAAGAAACACCGGGGGCATATTTCGGTCAGCAGTGAGCTGGGCAAAGGCACCACGTTTCGGGTGGTGCTGCCGATTCGGCAGACGGCGGCGTAGGGCCCGCCGCCGGGTACGGCCAGTGACCCATCAAGCCTGCAGCGCTATTTTTTGCTGGCGCAGCGTCGCGGCCAGGTCTAACAAGCCTGAACCTTCGCGCAGCCCTTTCTTGACGGACTCAGGCGTGGCTTCGTTCTTTACCACCGCGCCGACGTAACCCTCGGCCATCGCCTTGTAGTCTCCGGTAACCGCGCCGAGAAGCGCCTTGTCAAAACCGTCTTCGCGGGTTTTACGAAACCCGTCCAGCGCCCCGCTGATGGCGCCATCAAGGCCTGGCTTAGCCTTTGCAATTCCCTGCAGCACGTTGCTCATGCCTGGGATAAACCACAGGCTCTTGGCCGCGTCAGCGGCAAACCGCTGGAATTTTCCCGGTGGGGTGCCGTCGCGCAACGCGTGGGAAGTGTGCTGATGCTGAGCGGATTGCATCCGCTGCTCACGGTCGATCGCGGCGGACGCGCCTTGATGAATGATGGAAGGGCCGAAAGCGGCAGATATGTTCGACATGAGCGATGACTCCAAATGCATGAGAGAAAGGGCGTCCTGCACAATAGTGGCCGCCTTTCGCCGAACGGTTCCATGGCCCGCGCCTGTGCAAATACCGCCCCAGGGCCTTCGATCCTTGTTCACTGTTTCAGTACGGGCGCAGAATGGCGGATCGACCTCAAGAGTCCGAACCAAGGAAAACCGTATGAGCCTGTCGTTACTAAGCCGTTACGCGTTCTTTGCCGCATGCATCATATTCACCCTGGCCAGCCTGCCCTTTATCGAACATGAATGGCTGTGGCCCATCACCATAGTCACCGGCCTGCTCAGTTTGATCGGCATTTTCGACCTGCTGCAAAGCCCCCACGCCGTGCGCCGCAACTACCCGATCCTGGGCAATATCCGTTACCTGGTGGAAGCCATCCGCCCGGAAATCCGCCAGTACCTGCTCGAATCCGACAGCGATGCCCTGCCCTTCTCCAGGGCCCAACGTTCGCTGGTGTATTCGCGCGCCAAGAACGAAACCGCCGACAAGCCCTTCGGTACCTTGATCGACGTCTATCAGTCGGGCTTTGAATTCATCGGCCACTCCATGCGGCCCGCGCCGTTGAGCGACCCGAGCGCGTTCCGCGTGATGGTCGGCGGCCCGCAGTGCACACAGCCGTACTCGGCGTCGGTGTTCAATATTTCGGCGATGAGTTTCGGCTCACTGAGCGCCAACGCCATTCGCGCGCTGAACCAGGGCGCCAAACTCGGCAACTTCGCCCACGACACCGGCGAAGGCAGCATCAGCCCCTACCACCGCGAAAACGGCGGCGACCTCACTTGGGAGCTGGGTAGCGGTTACTTCGGCTGCCGTACCAGTGACGGCCGCTTTGACCCGGAACGCTTTGCCACCCAAGCACAAAACCCGCAAGTGCGCATGATCGAGATCAAGATGAGCCAGGGCGCCAAACCCGGTCATGGCGGGATCCTGCCCAAACATAAAGTCACCCGGGAAATCGCCGACACCCGCGGCATCATGATGGGTGAGGACTGCATCTCGCCGTCACGCCACAGCGCATTTTCTACGCCGATCGAACTGATGCAGTTCATCGCCCAACTGCGCGAGTTGTCCGGCGGTAAACCGGTGGGGTTCAAGTTCTGCCTGGGCCACCCCTGGGAGTTCATGGGCATCGCCAAAGCCATGCTCGAAACCGGCATCCTTCCGGACTTTATCGTGGTCGACGGCAAGGAAGGTGGCACGGGCGCGGCACCGGTGGAGTTCACCGACCACATCGGCGTGCCGCTGCGCGAGGGCCTGCTGTTCGTGCACAACACCCTGGTGGGCCTGAACCTGCGCGACAAGATCAAGCTCGGCGCCAGCGGCAAGATCGTCAGTGCCTTCGACATCGCCAGTGTGCTCGCCATCGGCGCCGACTGGGCCAACTCGGCGCGCGGCTTTATGTTCGCCATCGGCTGCATTCAGTCGCAGAGCTGTCACACCAATAAATGCCCGACCGGCGTCGCTACTCAGGACCCACTGCGCCAACGTGCGCTGGTGGTGCCGGACAAGGCCCAGCGCGTGTTCAACTTCCACCGCAATACCCTCCACGCCCTGGCGGAAATGCTCGCCGCCGCCGGGCTGGAACATCCGTCGCAGTTGTCGGCCAAGCACTTGGTGCGACGCATGTCGGCGACCGAGATCAAGCTGTTCTCGCAGTTGCATGTGTTCCTCAAACCGGGCGAGCTGCTCACCGGCGAGGTGAATGGCGAGTTCTATTCCCGTATGTGGCAGATGGCTCGGGCGGACAGTTTTGAACCGCATGAAGTAGCCGCCGCCTGATTCACACGGTTGAAGCCTGCCCGGCCTTCGGGCAGGCCATTGAGACATTCGGTAATACCCAGCCTTTGCAATTGCTTACAAATACCGCCAACCTGCGCCCGCCCGGCGTGCGGCGTACGACAACGCGCGCGCTCGCCACTCTTCACTCAACAACTTGTTCAAGAGCCCGCTGCCATGCTGAACGGACGCGACCCACGCATCGATTTTTTTCGGGGCCTGGCGTTGATCTTCATTTTCTGGGATCACGTTCCCCACAATCCCCTGGCCCATGTCACCGTGCAGAACATCGGGTTCAGTGACGCCGCCGAAATCTTCGTATTCCTGGCCGGCTACGCGGCGGTACTGGCCTACGGCAAGATCCTGCAGCGTGATGGTTATTTCATCGCCTGTTTAAAGATCCTGCGCCGGGTGTGGACGCTCTACGTGGTGCATATTTTCCTGCTGGCGCTGTTGATGGGCATCGTGATATTCGCCAACAGCCATATCGAAACCCGCGACCTGGTGCAGGAGATGGGCCTGGAGTATTTCCTCAACAATACCCAGCAGGCCCTGGTCGATGAATTGCTGCTGCGGTTCAAGCCCAACCTGACCGACCCTTTGCCGTTGTATATCGTGCTGATTCTGAGCCTGCCCCTCACGCTGCCGTTGCTGTTGCGTGTGCCGAGGATCGCGGTGGGCGTTTCTGTGGCGGTGTACCTGCTGGCGCCCTGGCAGGGCTGGAACCTGCCGGCCAGCAACGGCGGGGTCTGGTACTTCAACCCGGTGACCTGGCAGTGCCTGTTTATCCTCGGTGGCGCGGCGGCCTTGCGTTCAGCACGCCCGGCTGACCAGCGGCCTGTGCTGCGCCAACCATTGTTCCTGGCGGCGGCGGCTTATGTGCTGACGAGCTGCGTGATCACCCTGTCGTGGCGCTGGCCCGAGGTGCACGACGCCTGGATGCCAAGCCTGATCGGCGAATGGCTGTACCCCATCAGCAAGACCGACCTGTCACCGGTGCGCTTGCTGCACTTTTTGGCCCTGGCCTATGTCACCGCCAAATTGCTCCCCGGTGTCGGCTGGACGCAACACAGGTTGGCCCGGCAACTGGCCCGGATGGGGCGCTACTCCCTGGAAGTCTTTTGCCTGGGTGTGGTGTTGGCGCCGTTGGCGGACATGGCCAACGCCCTGACCGGTGACACCATTGCCATGCGGATATTCACCGCGCTGGTGGGGGCCGCAGTGATGATGCTGTTTGCCGCGTGGCTGGAATTCAACAAGCAATTGGACCAGCGCAGAGCCGCTGTCGCCGCGCCTGGTTAGTGCCCGGCTGATTGACATGTAGGAGGGGGCTTGCTCCCGATGGCGGTGTATCAGCTGCATGTTAGCTGGCTGACATACTGCCATCGGGGGCAAGCCCCCTCCCACATTGGTTTTGCGTTGCTTGTTCAATCAGGACAAGGCTGCAACCTCTCTGCGCCCATCATTCCCGCCGACACACATCGCAGTGCCGTTGGAGATCTAAAAATGTGGGAGGGGGCTTGCTCCCGATGGCGGTATGTCAGTTGCACATTGGCTGGCTGACACACTGCTATCGGGAGCAAGCCCCCTCCCACATTGATTTTGCGGCGCCCTCAGGCTACAGAACGCACCGCCCCATTGGTCGGCTGCAACTTGAACACGTAGAACAACACCGTCAACAACACCAGAAACGCAGGCCCGACATACAGCGCCACGCGGGTATCCGGGAAGTAAGCCATCAGGCCCACCACCAGCACCAGGAACGCCAGCGCCAGGTAGGAGCTGACCGGGTACAGCCACATGCGGTACTTGAGGCCCGCCTGCTCGGCCGGGCTCAGGCCTTTGCGGAATTTGAGCTGGGCCAGCAGGATCATCAGCCAGGTCCAGATCGCGCCGAAGGTTGCGATGGAGGTGACCCACACGAACACCTGGTCCGGCACCAGGTAGTTGAGCAACACGCCCAGCAGCAAGGCAAAGATCGACAGCAGCAGCGCCTTACGTGGCACGCCATTGCTTGAGGTGGTGCCGAACGTCGCGGGCGCCTGGCCGTTCTGCGCCAGGCTGTAGAGCATGCGCCCGGTGCTGAAGATGCCGCCGTTGCACGACGACAGCGCGGCGGTGATCACCACGAAGTTGATGATGCCCGCTGCGGTCTTGATACCCAGGCGCTCGAACGTCATCACGAACGGGCTGCCCTGGGTGCCGATTTCATTCCACGGGTAGATCGACAGGATGACGAACAACGCGCCCACATAGAACAGCAGGATGCGCCAGAACACCGAGCCGATGGCGCTGGGGATGGTCTTCTGCGGGTTGCGCGCTTCACCGGCGGTGAGGCCGATCATCTCCACGCCCAGGTAGGCGAACATCACCATCTGCAACGACATCAATACGCCTTGCACGCCGTTGGGCATGAAGCCGCCATGGGTCCACAGGTTGGAGATGCCCAGCGCCACGCCGTCATTGCCGAAACCGAAAGCGATGATGCCGACGCCGCCGATCACCATGGCAATGATGGTGACGATCTTGATCAGGGCAAACCAGAATTCGAACTCACCGAAGGCCTTGACCGCGATCAGGTTGATGGTGCCCATGCTGATCAGCGCCGCCAGGGCCCAGATCCAGCGCGGGGTGTCGGGGAACCAGACGCCCATGTACACCGCCACGGCGGTGATTTCCGCGATGCAGGTCACCAACCACAGGAACCAGTAGTTCCAGCCGGTCAGGAAACCGGCCAACGGGCCGAGGTAGTCCTGTGCATAACGGCTGAAGGAACCGGCGACCGGGTTGTGTACGGCCATCTCGCCGAGGGCACGCATGATCACCAGGATGGCCAGGCCACCGATGATGTAGGACAGCATGATGGCAGGGCCGGCCATTTCGATGGCCTTGGCCGAGCCGAGGAACAGGCCGACACCGATACAGGCACCGAGGGCCATCAGGCGGATATGCCGTTCACCCAATTCGCGTTTGAGCGGGCCGCCTGAAGCGGTCTCGCCATGGGGCAGTTGGTTGCCGACTGGCATAGGGATACAACCTCATCTTGTTATTGGATTGTCCGTCGAGTTTCCACGGTGCAAGCCGGTAAGCCTGCGCCCTTGTTGAAACCGGGGCCGCCTCATGGACGGGCCCGTCTTGCCAGGCAAGATCAACGGGGCGTGCAGTATAAAAAGCCCGGAGTAGGGCCTTTCACTATAAAAACGAGGCAATTTAGGGGAAGCGTTGGTCAAAATGCAATTTTACAGGAGCATCTGACCTGCATCGGGCGACAAAACGTCGCGGAGGCGCCGCTGTAGATCCGCCGGAAAATTCCTACACTCAAAACACAATTCCCTCACACCCAGCCATCAGCGACTAAACTTCAGGCAAGTCCGATCTATCTGCGTGAAGGGATCAATCGACTATGGGCGCACTGTGGCAAACCGAATCGAGCAAGGCTGCGAAAGTACATGGCAGTTCGGACCCAGCGCCTTTATCCAAAAATAAACCCAGGCCTCGTTACGCACGGCGCCTGTTCTGGTTGATTGTGTTGATGGCGCTGGCGGCCCTGGGGTTTGCCGTCGCCAAGGAGCTGCGCACCTCACGCCTGCAGGCCCAGGAACTGAGCCGCCTGGCCCGTGACCTGACCTATCGGTTGGAGCCCGGCCCCAGCCCGGCAATCGCCTATCCCGGCGCCGGGCCCTTCGACCGGCGTCTCGGTTACAGCGACCTCGGCACGTTCCTGCCACGCTTGCTCAAACGCGGTTATGTGATTGAAACCCAGGCGCGCTTTTCGGCCGAATTGATGGACTACAGCACCAAGGGCCTGTTCGTGCCCTACGCGGAAAAAATCCAGGCCGGGCTGTCCATCACCGACTGCCGCGCCGTGCCGCTCTACCAATACAACTATCCGCAACAACTGTACGAAAACTTCGCCGCGATCCCGCCGGTGGTGGTCAACAGCCTGCTGTTCATCGAGAACCGCGACCTGCTCGACCCGGCTCAGCCCGAAGCCAACCCGGCGGTGGACTGGCCGCGCTTCGCCAAAGCGGCCTGGTCACAAGTGGCCAGGCTCCTGCATTTGCCCGGGCAGACCGCCGGTGGCAGCACCCTCGCGACCCAGCTGGAAAAGTACCGTCACTCCCCCGACGGCCTGACCCTGTCGGGCGGCGAGAAACTGCGGCAGATGTTTTCCGCCAGCGTACGCGCCTACCAGGATGGTCCGCAGACCTTGCAGGCACGCCGCAATATCGTGCGCGACTACCTCAACAGCGTGCCGTTGTCCGCCGTGCCCGGTCACGGTGAAGTGCATGGCCTGGCCGAAGGGTTGCGGGTGTGGTACGGCGCCGACTTCAACCGCACCAACGCCCTGCTCGCCGACAGCAGCACGCAAAACCTCGGGCAAAAAGGCCTGGCCCTGCGTGAAGTGTTGTCATTGATGATCGCCCAGCGCCGGCCCTCGCACTACCTTTCCAAGGGCCACGCCGAACTGGCGAACCTGACCGACAGCCACATTCGCCTGCTCGCGCAGAACGCGGTCATCGACCCGGCCCTGGCACAGGCCGCCCTGGCCAGCAAGGTGAGCTATCGCGATTGGCTGCAACAGCCGACGATTCAACCGATTGAAACCAACAAAGGCATCAGTGTTGCCCGCAGCCGCCTGGCCGCCCTGCTCAATCGCCCGCTCTACGACCTCGACCGCCTGGACCTGTCCGCCACCAGCACCTTGCAGGATGACTTGCAAACCCAAGCCACCACCTACCTCAAGCACCTGGCCGACCCCGCCTTCGCTGGGCAAATCGGCTTGCTCGGCCCGCGCCTGTTGACGCCCGCCAGCACCGCGCAAGTGCGCTACAGCTTCACGCTCTATGAGATGACCGCCGATGGCGCACGGGTGCGGGTACAGACTGACAACACCGACCAACCTTTCGATATCAACGAGAGCAGCAAGCTGGAACTGGGCTCTACCGCCAAGCTGCGGGTGCTGACCACCTACCTGCAAATCATCAGCGAACTGCACGATCGTTATGCCGACCAGCCCCCCGCCGAGCTGAAAAAGATTAGCGTCGACGAGCAGGATCGCCTGTCGCGCTGGGCCGTGGATTACCTGGCGCAAAACCGCGACCGGAGCCTGCCGAAGATGCTCGACGCGGCGCTCGAGCGGCAATATTCGGCCAGCCCCGGCGAACGCTTTTTCACCGGTGGCGGCCTGCATCACTTCAATAACTTTCGCAACGAAGACAACGGGCGTAACCCCACGCTGCGCGAGGCCCTGCGTGAGTCGATCAACCTGCCGTTCATTCGCCTGATGCGCGACCTGGTGCGCTACAGCACCTATCAGGGCCCCAACAGCAGCGCCGAGTTGCTCAAGGACGACAGCGACCCACGCCGCCAGGAGTACCTGGCGCAATTCGCCGACCGCGAGGGCACCACCTTCCTGCTGCGCTTCTGGAAGCGCTACCGCAACAAAGACACCCAGGCCCGGCTCGACACTTTTCTCGACAGCATGCACCCCACCGCCATGCGCCTGGCCGCAGTGCACCGTTATCTACTGCCCCAGGCCAACCAGGACAGCTTCAACCGTTTCGTGCGCGCGCACCTGCCCACCAAAGCCCCGGAAAAACTCACCGATGAACGCCTGGCCAAGCTCTACAAGGATTACGGTCCCGGCGCCTACGACCTGCCGGACCAAGGCTATATCGCCAAGGTCCATCCACTGGATTTGTGGCTGCTCGGTTACCTGCTGAACCACCCCGACGCCACCTTCACCCAGGCCGTCGCCGCCAGTGAGCACGAACGCCAGGAAGTCTACGGTTGGCTGTTCAAGAGCCGCCACAAGAGCGCCCGCGACAGTCGCATCCGCACCATGCTGGAGATCGAAGCATTCCTGGATATTCATCAACGCTGGCAGGCTGTGGGCTACCCGTTCGATCACCTGGTGCCGTCCCTGGCCACCGCCATTGGCAGCTCGGGAGATCGCCCGGCGGCCCTGGCGGAGCTGGTCGGGATCATTCTCAATGACGGTGTGCGCGAGCCGACCGTGCGTATCGACAGCCTGCACTTTGCCGCCGGCACCCCGTATGAAACCCGCTTGGTCAACAACCCGGACCGAGGCAAGCGGGTCATGCCCAGTGAAGTCGCCAACGCGTTGCGCGAGGCGTTGTCCCAGGTGGTGGATGCCGGTACCGCAAAACGTGTGGCCGGCAGCTTCAAACTGGCTGATGGCACACCTCTGGCCATGGGCGGCAAGACCGGCACCGGCGACAACCGCATCGAAGCAATCGGTGCCGGCGGGCGCCTACTCAGCTCCAAGGCGATCAACCGCACCGCCACCTTTGTGTTCTATATCGGCGACCGCCATTTCGGCACGCTGACCGCATTCGTCCCCGGCGCCTCGGCCCAAGGCTTCACCTTCACCTCGGCATTGCCGGTGCAAGTGCTCAAGGGCATGGCGCCGCTGCTCAGCCCTTATTTGCAACCCGGCAGCCGGACGCAGTGCCAGCCAGGGGAGCAAGCTCTTTCAAAGTTAAAATAACTTACCGATTTAAAGGGTTAAAACTCACTCTGAGAATATAAATTCTGCATTCGCACAACAACCCGCACATTTCAGTCCTAACTTAGCTGCAATATATTGAACGTTTGTTCTTGATTTCGACGGATAGGCTAGGCACTCGAGCCACTTAACGAGTTCAACTTGATGCCTATACGTTCACTGCCTTCCAGCACGCCTGCGCGCGCCTATAAAGGCCCTCACTATGACTTGATCAAACAGACAATTCCGGACTGGCTTGCCACCGCCTCCCTGGCCCGGGCCCATCAGATGAGCGCCGCCGACCTTTCTCGACTGCCCGCTTACACCCGCGCCCTCCCCGCACAGCATCAAGACCTGCAAACGGCCAATGCTGAAGGCTGGCGGACGCAAAATGCCGTGGACCGACAACTGCGCGACATACAGGACGTGTATGCCTTTGCCGAACCCCTGCTGAAACAAGCCATTCTGGACAAGTACCACCTTGACCTGAACGTCAAATCAACGTTTCTGCACCTGTATATCGCCAAGAAACTGCCTAAGTACGTCCACAGTTTTTTCAAGGGCGTGACCAGCCGTAAGGTGTCATTGCTCGACGCGGCCTTGCAGAACTTTGCCGTCGAGGAATCCTTCGAAAGCGACTCCAGCTATATCACCCGTCCCGACTACCGTGGCCACTTCCAGCCCCTGGCGTTGAGCGACACGATGTCCATCCCACAGTTCAAGGCCTTGTGCCGTGAACTGGACCTCGGCGCACGCTATCAACAACACCTGAACAACTACTTGCTGCCAACGGATCTGGACGCACGCACCACCTTGAAAAACCAGGTCATCGCCAGCCAGAAAGCCGCGCTCAAGGCGGCGGCACACCTGGCTTACCTGCCCTCCGACGGCCAACAGGTCGCGGACCTGAGTGCCGCGGCCTACCATGTGTTGATGCGCGCGTTGCGCGGCGAACGTGGCGTGATGCGGTTCTATCAACTGCACATCCTCGATGCTTCACTGAGCGGTATCCTGCTGATCGCCGCTGACCTGGATCGGGTTTCCAGCGTCTCGAAACTGATCGCCTACATCCCCCATGACCCCGAGAGTCCCGTCAAGGAGTACACCTCCAGCCTTGCGTTCATGCTCGACCTGACCCGCAAGCTGCAAACCAATGCATCGATACCGTCTCGCCAGGGGCAAACCTATCAACAGTTCTTCAGCCAGTTTGTCGACCATAACCAACGCGGGCATTTCTTTGCCGGACTCAATCAGCGGCTGCCCAACGTTCGGTGGCACCCGGCGCAACCACTGGAGCCGCGCCCTCAATGGCGGGAAGCGCCGCTGGGCAATCCCAACCTGCACTTCTCCTCGCCCGCCATCGAGGGCGATCTATGGGAATACCGCTACCAGCAATCCTTCAACAAGATATTCAACGACGCACGCAGCATCGCGGTGCCTACGGCCGACGCCGACAGAGCAGAGCGCTGGGCCTGGTGGGACAACTTCACAAAAATCCTCTCGGATATTTTCAATGTCGCGCTGCTGGTCATCACTCCGTTCGTGCCGTTCCTCGGCGAGCTGATGCTGGCATACACCGCCTATCAACTGGCCAGCGATGTGATCGAAAGCGTGGTAGACCTGGCCGAAGGGCAGTTTATAGAAGCCGCCGAACACCTCGTCACGGTCGCCACCGATACGATCCAACTGGCACTCTTCGCCGTCGGTGGAGAAGTCGCGAGCGCGTTCAAACGCTCGCTCTTCGTCGACAATTTGCGCGCGGTTGAAGTCGGCGGGCAACAGCGCCTGTGGAACCCGGACCTGGCGCGTTACGCCCACGACAACCTACAGCTGGCGAGCGACTCTCAGCCCGATGAACTGGGCCTGCATACGCACCAGAACCAGAAAGTCCTGCCGCTGGATAACCGGCACTACGTCATCGAATACGACGCCACCCACCACACCCATCGCATCAAGCATCCCACCCGTCCCGGCGCCTATTCACCCAGCATCGAGCATCACGCCAGTGGCGCGTGGATCCATGAAGGCGAGGCCCCCAACACCTGGGACAGCGAGACGCTGCGTCGGCGCCTCGGACCTGCGGTGGAGGACCTCAGCCCCGCCCAACTTGCACAGGCCTGCCAGACCAGCGGCACCCACGACGACGCCTTGCGCATGATGTACGCCCAACGCAACACCCCACCGCCGCTATTGGCCGACAGCCTCAAACGGATAAAGCTGCGCCAGCAACTCGAAAGTGCCCCGCAGCAGGTTCGCACCGGGGCCAGTGCGGATCTGCCGCCCAACTGGACGGTGCAAACCACCACCGAACTCCAGGGTTGGCCGGCAAACAAAGCCATCCAGGTGTTCATCAACAGCGACTTGACCGGCCACTCCATCGTCTACGGCGCCAACGACGTCACCGCTGCCAACACCCTGCGCCTCAGCTATCAGGCTGTGGAAGCCGGCCAGTGGTTCGAACAGGTCATCGCGTTCCTGAGCGACACCGAGCGGATGGCCTTGCTTGCAGCGCCCGACGCGCAAACCCTGCCCGAACCCGTTATGGCGCTGCGTGAGCGCCTGGCCAATGAGTTGGTGCAGCAGAACACCAGCGTGTTCAACCACCTTTACAGCACCCATGAAGCGCTCAATACCCCGCAGGGCCGACTGATTCAACAGCAGTTTGCGCTATTGCCCAAAGACCTGGTGACCACGTTGCTGCTGCGCACCTCGCCACAAGAGTCGAGCGTGATGAGCCGTGAACGGCGCATCCCCTTGCGCCTGAAAAACCTGGCCCGGGAACTGACCAATGAAGTCCGCGCCAGCCATGCCAGTGAAGGCCTCTACCACGACGCCTTGCTGACCCCGGACACCGAGCGCATGGCCCTCAATATCGTGCGCCTGCACACCGATGCCCTGGGCGACTTGAACGTTGCCATTCACGATCAGACGCCCAGCGGCAGCCTGCGTTGCCAGGTGGGGCCGGCCGACGCGGGCACGAAAAAAATACTCCTGTACAAGGGCCAGGGCCGTTACCAGTTGCACGCTGCGTCGCTTTCCACCCCGCCGCCGCAGTACACCTTTTATGAAGCGTTGTTGCGCGCGGTCCCCACGGACACGCTTGACTACCGGCCAGGTCAAGGCGCGAACTTCAAGGAATGGCTCAAAGCGCAACTGGCGCCACCGGCCGAACGCCGCAACGTGATAGCGGACAGCCCGCTAGCCCCGGCTGAGCAGCGCACCACACAACACTTACTGCAAAAACCCATGTGGGGGGCTTTCCGCCGATGGGTCCTGAGGCAACCCCCACAGCCGCCGACCCCTCGGGAAACGCTGATGAAGCTGTGCCCGCGTTTGACTGAGGAACAGATCCAGAAAGTGCTGCCCCACCTGAGCACTCTGCAAGGCGAGCAACTACTCGGCACACTTGAAGCTGACCATGCGACGCTGCACGAAGACCTGAACAGGTTCCGCAAAAAACCACTCGTAGACCCTATGGCAAGCACCGATCAAGCCCTGCTTGAAATACACACTCGACGCCAGGTCATCCATGGGTTGACTGCCTGCTGGGAAGACGGTGCCTACCTGCGCATGCAACCGATGGAAGCGAAAACCCGCGGTGCCCTGCTGGACTTGAACGGGCTGGCCCTGGGTCTTCACCTGGAACGCCTGGGACCACTGCGAGCAGACTTCAGTCATGTCACCCGCTTGAATCTCAGCGGCTCAGCGCTGGGCGATCGCGAATTACCCTTTCTCGATAATTTCCACAACCTGCGCGACCTGGACCTGTCGGCCAATCGTCTCGACAAGGTGCCGTCGCAGATATTGCCCATGAACGGCCTGACCGTCCTGAACCTGGGTGACAACCCTATTGCATGGTCGCCCTCCGACCACGCCACGCTTAAACAATGCCCACAGTTGCGCGCCTTGAATCTGGAAGGTAATACCCGCCTGGAAACCCCACCGGATGTCAGCCAAATGCCGGAGCTGCGCCTGCTGGTACTCAATAGAACCGGTATCACTCAATGGCCGCAAGGGCTGGAAAGCCCGAGGCCCGCCCTGCTGAAACTGGACCTGAGAAACACGGCGATCAACACCGTCCCCGTGTTTGCGCCAGAAACTCCCGCCGCCGGGATTGTGGCCAACAGTTGGCTGGATATGACCAGGCTTGAATTCGAGGATGAACAACGCTTCGTCAGTTATCGCCGGGCCCAGGGGATCGACCCTTACCGCACCACGCCTCGCGGCGGTAAAACCGACAGCCAATTCTGGATGGTTGGCCTGACACCTGAACAGCGCAACACGGCACAGAAGGTGTGGGACGAGGTGGAAGCGGAACACGGCTCCCAGGGTTTGTTCGAGGTGTTCAGACTGTTGCAGCCGCCTGCAGGTTTTCAAACCGAAATCGATGCGCAGTTGTTTGAACAAGGTCGCGAGGACCTCTCCCAGCGAATCTGGCAGGTGGTGTTTCGTGCCTATGAGAACACCGGGTTTCGCGAGCGGGTATTCAGCTTGGCCGGCCCACCGGCCCTGTGCGCAGATGCAGGGGCCCATACGTTCAACCGTATTGGCGTGGAAACCCTGCTGGAAATCATCCGCAATGACAACAGCCCTCACCTCGAACGCCACCTGGTGACACTGGCCAAGCAGACCTGGCGCCTGGAGCAGATCAACCAAATCGCCCACAAGGAAATCCAGCATCGCGTCGCGCCAGAAAGCGAGGGCGGATTGGGCCAGGCGTTTGGCAGCGGTGAAAACCAGGTCGATGATGTGCAGGTGTACCTCGCCTACCAAACCGGGCTCAAACGCCGTCTCGACCTGCCGTGGCTGTCCGAACACATGGTCTACCGCAACACGGCCGGGCTGACTCAAGAACATCTGGATACTGCGGTGCGCCAGGTTATCGAGCTGTCACAGGGCGACGGCCTGGTCAATGGCATTCTTGAGCAATCGTTCTGGGCCGACTACCTGCATGACACCCATCTGGAAGCGTTCAAGGCTCAAGCCGAAAAACGCACACACGCCGGCAGCCAACTGGAGGATTTACGGGATGCCCACGCGGAATGGATCGGCGCCGAGGTGACGCCTGAGCGCAAGGCACGTTTGCGCGAGCAGATCATTACGCTGGCCAATGAACTGACGATCCCCCATACCGTGGTGCTGGCCGAAGAACCCTTCTCCGATGCCACCGTGCGACGGCTTTACAGTGACATCCAGGATGACTACAACGAGTTGGCGCGCCGTTTGACGCGACAAGCGCTGCTGGATGCGTACGAATAACCGAACGCGTCACAAGCGACGTACAGGTACTGGGCCGAGACGATTCAGCCGTTTACTTCCACAACCCTGTCAGTCCCGCCTTCCACCACCTGAAAGCGATACACGCGACCGGGCTGTTTCTCGAAACTGAACACCCGCCCCGGGAAGATGTGGTTCTTGGTAGTGGGTGCACAATCGGTTCGATTGCTGGCCGAACAGTCCTTGAACTCATCCACCACCACCACCGTGTTGCCGGCATTGCGCAAGGTGTAGTTGCGGCCGCCGTTTTCGATCCGAGTGTCATAACGGCTGTCCTTGGGCCGCACGAAAAATACCGTGCCGTAGCCGGCCATCACCCGCACGCCACCCGCGACCTTGTCCTCATAAGCCTTGCGCTCCTCTTCCGTGGCCCGGAACTCGTCGTCCTTCTCCGGCGCCACGGGCAGGTAGCGCACCCGGAAGTACCGCTCGCGGTCACGTTCGCCCATGAATACAAAACGCGTGTTCTGCATACCGGTGGCCGGCACGATCAGCCGCGCCGGGCTGGCGATCAGGGCGTCCAACTGGTTCTTGACCGGGACTTCGTCATACGTGCCGTCAGGCTTGTAGAGCATCTCGGTCACGCTGATCTTGACGAAGGCGGTACTGGTGCCGCCATTGAATATGCGCTTGAGGTAGTTGTTTTTATCACCACTCAAGTAGTCGTAAAAATCCCCGACATGAATGGCCGGCCCGGCCTGGACATTGACGGACCACAGGCAGAACACCAACACAGCAGATAGATATTTCATAAGCACCTCGCTAAATCGTTCGACATCACGGCCTCACCGCATCAAACAGCAGATGTACGCTGCCAAAGTATTCACCCGGCGTATAACCGCCCTCAGGCTCTACCGCGGCAATCTCCAACAACACCCGTTTACCGAAACGGGCTTCGGCTTCCGGCACCACCAGGGTTTCGTCCAGGCTTAACACCTGGCCGTTGAAGGTGACGTTCAACGCAATCGAACGAGGGCCGTTGGACAGGACGGGCGCCTGGTTCAGGCGCGCCGCAATGCCGCCGCCGCTGTTCTTCACATCGAAGTGTTCACGTAGCGGTTTGAGGGTGCCCGGCACCAGGTGCCAGGCCATTTCCTGCTCACGCTCCAGGAATCCGGGGTTGATCGGCAGTACATAAAAGTCGCGGGTGGGAATGGTCACCGACACGTCGAAGACCTGCACTTCGCGAATGGCCAAGGCCTGGGCACTGAGCAACACCCCGATCACCAACAGCAACATCCCCAGGACGACTTTGCGGAATTTGCCCGCATGAGCTCTCTCAATGACCATCAGCCTTTGACCTCATGTGTGTTTTTCTCGCCGCCCTCGATCAGGGTAAAGCGATAAGTGCGACCGGCCTGCTTGGTAAAGCTGAAATCGCGACCGGGCAGGATGTGGCTCTTGGTGGTGGGCTGGCAGTCCTGGGGTTCAGCGGTGGAGCAGTCCTTGAACTCATCGACCACCACCACACTGTTGCCCGCGTTGCGCAACCCGTACTCGCCCTCACGGTCTTCGGTGCGCGTGTCAAACCGGGTGGTTTTGGGGCGCACGAAAAACACCGTGCCGAATCCCGCCAACACCGTGACGCCTGCCGACAGGCTGTTTTTGTAGGCCTCGCGATCGTCGCTGGAAACGCCAAACTCATCGTCTTTTTCGGGCATTACCGGCACGAAGCGCAGGCGAAAATAGCGCTCGCTTTCGCGCTCGCCCAGGTAAAGCAAGCGTGTGCCCTGCATGCCATTGGCCGGTACGATCATGCGCGCCGGGGTGGCCATCAGACCGTCGCGGGCGGTGTTGTCGGCGTTGCTCTTAAGCTCCACTTCCTCAGACGTGCCGTCAGCGTTGTAGACAATTTCCATCACCGCGACCTTGATAAACGCCGTGCTGTCGCCGCCATTGAAGACACGCTTGAGGTAGGTGGATTTATCGCCGTCGAGGTAGTCGTAGAACACCCCGACATTGATGTTGGGGGCGGCCTGTGACAGCGACGACCAACAAAGCGCGGACAGCGCAAATAGATACTTCATACGCATGATTAAAGTTCCGAATCCCAGATGACCGTTGCCTGGCCCGAATAGGTGGTGCCGCCTTGGGTCACCATCGTGTCGGCGTGTTCTTTCTTGACCTCGAAGTGCAACGTTCCGGGGCGACGGTTGACGTAAAAGCCTGGCTGGAATACTTCGGTGCCAGCACCACTCAAGAGCAATGGCTGGCGATTCACGGCGCCGCCGTCCGGGCGAGTCAATCCATGGGGCAGGCTTACGCTGATATCCAGGGGCACTTCATGATCGTCACCGTTTTTCAAGGCGCAGGTGTCGCCGATTACACGCTCGCACTCCAACTGCATCTTGAAACGCGAAGACGCGGAGATATTGAAGGTCTGGTCGCGGAATAGGCGTGCAGGTTTTCGGCCCTGGTTCAGCCAGGCTTGCCAGCCGCCCTGAGGTACCAGCTCGATACGGTTACCCCCCGCTGGGACCTCGACATTGAGATCGTGCTCCACGCTCAAGGTGAAGTTAAACGTGATGCTGTTTTTGGAGGGGATCATTACGTCACCGAAGTCGTAGTCCCCACCCGGCCCCATGGTGTAAGTGATACCTCCCCTGTACTGACCACCGGACATTCCCAAGGGGTTGGGAGCCCTGAGTTCGTAGGCATACTCCATGGTATTAAAACGCAAGGTCGCCAGGTCCTTAGAAGGTTGCCGGCTGCAGGCCCCCGCCCCTTCAGGTGTCAGCCAAAAATACGAAGCGGTGGCGACATCGGCTGCAAGGTGGTTGGTACTTTGGCAGGGACTCGGAGCTCTCCGCCATTGGGTCGTCCACGCAATCCCGGGCTGCCCCCACGCTGAGACGCCTGGAGGCCGGGGAACGGTCCATAACCCCCCAATACCGGCGATACGCAGCTGTACGGTCTCGGTTTCTCCAGTGGCCATGTGCGTTACGGTCAAGTCACGCCAATCGGACGGCACCTTGACCATGAACCCCTGCCGTTCATCCTCATGATTAGCCACAATTGGTGCAATGGAGGCCGCGGTGAAGTTGTTGTCTCGCAGGCTGAAAATGTTCAGTGCCTTGCAACGGGCCGGAATATGGGCTGCGCAAATCGAACTGATGGGCGTGGTGTTCTCGAACTTGTTCACCATGGGGTTGCTGGGGTCTGGTCGGAAAACTGCCGTGATCTCTTCAGTACTGCCTAGTGCCGACGAACTGAACACACAGCTTCCCCACCCGAAAAACAACAGGCCCAATGAACCGCGCTGAATCTGACGTTTCAGCCATATACTTTTCATTTAATAAAAATCTCCAAGCTCCGGTAATGACACGTTTAGAGTTCCGACTCCCAAATGGCCGTTACCTGGCCCGAATACGTGGCACCGCCCTGGGCCACCATCGTGTCGACGTGTTCTTTCTTGACTTCAAAATGCAGCGTTCCCGGGCGGTGATTGACGTAGAACCCTGGCTGGAACTCCTCGGTACCAGCACCGCTCAAGAGCAAAGGTTGCCGGTCAACGCCGGAGCCATCGGGACGAGTCAGGCCGTGGGGAAGGCTTACGCTGATATCCAGGGGGACCTCGTGGCCGTCACCGCTTTTCAAGGCGCAGGTGTCGCCGATTACACGCTCGCACTCCAACTGCATCTTGAAACGCGACGACACGAAGATGTGGAAAGTCTGATCGCGGAACAACCGCGCGGGTTTGCGGCCCTGGTTCAACCAGGCTTGCCAGCCGCCCTGAGGGACCAACTCAATACGATTACCGCCCGGAGGAAGCTCGACCTTAAGGGCGTGCTCCACGTCCAGAACGAAGTTGAGCGTTAATAGGTTGTCGTCGGGCAACATGACGTCACCCATGTCGAAGTCCTGGCCAGGGCCGATCAGAAAATTATGAGTCCCCTCATAAGTGCCCGATAACATACCCAGAGGGTTCGGTGTGATCAGTTCATAGGAAATACTCAAGTTCGAGTATTTGAAGTCAGGGAGGATGTGCGTAGGGCGCTTGAAGCAAACACCGGCGCCTGGAGGTACCCGCCAGAAAAACCCGTAATAGTAAGCGTTGCCATACCCTACGCCGCCATATTGACACGGGGATGGAGCATTGACCCAGTTGCTCCCCTCCCATGTACCCTCATGCAGTGGCTGCGTCTGCTCATGGGCTCCGCCTATACCGCTGACCCGCAGGAGAACCTGTTCTGTATGCCCTATCTCCCGATGCCTGACAGTCACTGCCGTTAACGAAGAAGGGACTTGGAACATCGGCCCGTTACGTATCTCGTCCAAAGGCTGAATCGGAACGACGGCGTTGAAGCTGATCGGAAAATTGATGCTGAACACCCCATTTTGACAATACGCCGGGTGATCACGGCAATACCCTCCAGGCGGCGTGGTGTTCTCAAACTGGTTCGCCATCGGGTTGCCGGGATCTGGACGGAACACTGCCGTGATCTCTTCAGTAACGCCTGGCGCCGACGAGCTGAACAACAGGGCCGCTGCCACGGCCACAACCTGACTAAACAGTGCGCTCATGGTTTTCATGCTGATGGATGACCTCGTCATGACATTCAACCAGCGGTCTGAGCGTTAAGGGTGGAATCGGCCAAGGTGTCCGGCGTGCAGCGCAAATCACCAATCATCAGCACATTGTTTTCGCTGGGCGCTTTGGACGGATCAAGACGGAACTGGCACAGCAACTGATTGTTGTGGCGCACTTCCAGGGTCGGCGAGCTGGCGTTCATCTCCAGGGAGAAGAAACCATCCACTTCACTCACCCCACGGGTGGCGTGGTTGATGACGTGATGGCCCTTGAGCGGTTTGCCCTGTGGGTCGACCAGGCGCCCGAGGACGGTCACGGTTTGCATCACGTTGACCTTGAGGTATTCCACCCCGCCCTTGTTCAGGTGGTAACTGACACGGTGCGGCTGGATCGAGGCCGAAGGCGCGTGGTTGCCCTCAAAGTCGAACGTCACCGAGCCACCCTTGTAGGCCGTGATCGGGATAAAGTTGCGCCCAATCCGCAACGCGGTGCTGCCGCCACTGAAGTCATCGGCGCGCAGGGCGATGTCGTCGATATCGGTCTCGACGTCGACAATCATTCCTGCGCCGGTACCGGAATACTGGCTGGTGAGGACCATCTTCTGGCCGCCGAGGGCGAGGGTGCTCTCCAGGTTCAAGCCACCGCTCAGCTCATTGTTGAACGACGATTGCTGCACAAACGCATCGCCCTGCAGGGCTTCGGTGTCAAAGCTGGCCATGCCTGACATGCCGATGCCGTAGGTGTCGGTAGTTGCCGTGGCCGAGACGCTTTGCAGCAGGTGGTCTTGCAGGTCTTTGCGATAGGTCACAGAAGCGTTGTTATCACGCGACCCGTCCCGGGCGGTGCGCGTACCGAGGCTGGCGGACCACTGTTCACCCGGGCCGCCAAGGGCCACGCTGACACTCAGATCGACGCCGCGATTACGTTTGTCGCCAGTGCTGGCGCTGCCCGGCCGGTCGAACAGGGACAAGCGCCAGTTGGCGTCGCTGCCAAACAGATGGGTGCGCTCGCTCCAGCCCAGGTCCAGGCCAACACCTTCTACGTTACCTTCGGTGTGGGACAGTCTGGCACTCACCGAACGCAAGTTACTGAGCCGGTGATTCAGGGAAATCGATGAGTTACTGGTCTGGCCGACAAACACATTCACCTGGCGAATACGCGTGCCATCGGGCAGGTATTCGTAGGTATTACGGGTGTCCAGCCAGCTGCGAGTGTGGTTAAACACCACCGTGCCGGCACCATAGTTGTAGAGCCCGTTGAGGTCGACACCGGTGCCGTAGTTGTCGGTCTGGTAGACGTTGGCGTACACGCTGGCGGAGCTGGCAAGCGTCCAGTCGATGGAGGTGCCGTATTGCATGCTGTCTTTGACCTGGCGCCCCGAAACGCCCAACACCACGCGCGGGTGGGCCAGGTAATTGAGGGAGACGCCAGCGGTCGTGTCGCCACTGGACTGTTCATCCCAGTTGCTGAGCAACTTGCTTTCCCGGCCGGCAAATACGTTATAGCGCCAGCGGTCATCGTTGTTGCGCCAGTTGTTGGGCTTGTAGACCAACTCCTGGGTGGTGTTAGTGACCTGGCCGTCTTCTATCAGGCGCACTTCGACCTCATAGATCCCGCCGGGCAACGGACGTGTGTCCAGGTTCTGCAGGCCACTGGTGACAGGCTGGGTGTTGATCAACAGGCCATTGCGATAAATCTCCACCGAACCCTGGCGGTTGGCGGTAATGGCAATCGGATAGATGCTGGCCTTGGGGTTGTTGATCATCAAGGTGTCGGAGCTGCCGTACATCACGCCGATGGCGGTGTCGGGGCTGGCGCCGAACGTGCGCAGTTGCCGGGTGAGACCTTCGGCATTGGGTGTGAAATAACCCAGGCGCAAAAACTGGCCTTCCAGTTCGCGCTGGGTGTAGAGCGAGTACACCGCATGGTTGAGGGCGTCGTCGTCCGGGCCGCCGAGGCGCGAGAACTGCGCGTTCAACACCTGGCTCCAATTGCCCAGGCTGCTGCTGGCGTCAATCCCAAAGCGCCCGCCCGTGTCCTGGCCCTGGCCGCCGTTAAGGTTCAGTTGGTTACGCACAATCAGGCCTGCGCTGCCCTCATGGG
Organism: Pseudomonas sp. R4-35-07; assembly: GCF_003852235.1. Classification (NCBI taxonomy): domain Bacteria; kingdom Pseudomonadati; phylum Pseudomonadota; class Gammaproteobacteria; order Pseudomonadales; family Pseudomonadaceae; genus Pseudomonas; species Pseudomonas sp. R4-35-07. The sequence goes on along the minus strand of NZ_CP027732.1, from coordinate 1,223,760 downwards.
GAAGCTCGTGATAACGCCGGCTTTCGGTGTCGCGCTCGGCGTTCTCGGTCAGCAGTGAGACCAGGGATTTTTCCAGGTTGTAGTGCACGGCCAGCAACTGGTCGGGGCAATTACTCTCGCAGGTGCCCAGTGGCACTTGCTGCTTGAGGTACTCGGCCCAGCGCTCACGTTCATCGTCCTTGACCGGGCTTCCTTCATGGTCGTTAAACGAAATCAGGGTCAGGGTGTCTTCACGAGACAAGACAATCATTGCCTCCCCTACGAACTCTTGGTCACGCTCAACTCGAACGGCCAGGGGCACATCGAAAAAGTGCTCTTCAAAGTCCGCCGGCAAACCCTTGCTCTGAGCCAGCAAACTGCGCGGTGTTGTGCCATCGGCCACTGGAGCAGCTAACGCGCCCGCACAAAACGACAGGGCAAGCGCTGCCGCGATGGGAGTCATCGGGAACATGAACGGAATACTCTGAATACGGAAAATCAAACTATTGAGAACCGATCAACCGACGAAGAACCGCCTGTTGATCGGTAACCGCTACCCAATAAAGCGATGTTTACGGGTCAACTTCTCACCCTCACAGGGTGACGCGAGGCTCGTGGTCGAACACCACGGTGAAGTTGGTAGTGAAGAGACCTGCATCCGTGTCAGCTGGTTTGGCTGGAACAATAACCAGATCCGCCTGGGTGCCTGGAGTGGAGCTGGCATCATCGACAACTTCCAGCGGCGAGCCGGTCAGGGTGACGCCGTTGAAGGAGGTGGTCAGGGCAATGGAGGCAGTGCCGTTGCTCAGGGAAGCTGGACCGCCTTCGATGTAAGCCTTGATCGAACCGTCGGTATTTTTTACCGCGTAGGTTTCGCGCAGGCTGCTCAGGTTACCGGTCACGGTGTTGTAGGTCATGGTCTCATCGCGACCGAAGTCCGGGTTGAGCGGTTGTGCATGGAACTGTTTGGTAGGAATGGTTGCCTTGATGTTGATGACGCTGGTGGCTTCACCGGCGGCAAAGACGCTGGAAGAACCGAAGGCCAACATAACCAGTGGCAGTACGAAAGCAGTTTTCTTGAGCATTATTAGGTACCTGTATATCGCATTAATTGAGTTGAAAGCCCGATCAGCTTGCAACTTTCTCACGCGCTTAAAGAGCACATCTTTTCAATATCTGGCTGTGTCTTAGGACGCAGGCATATCTTCCACTGAATCAAAAACAAAGTAAGCCAGAGCCTTCTCTAAAGCATGTAGCCATAGGCCATACAACTAGTGAGACAAAAACAAAAAATACAAATAATGCCATCAGCACCTGTAATACACATCCTACAAAGAGACTATAAACTTACGGCCTACACGCGTTAAAAACTCGGACTGTAAGAAACGTATGACATACCGACACAACGCGGCTTAATCAAACATTCAATTAGAGTATTAACTCAATCTTTTAATCCTAGCTTAGTTTTTTAATAACTCGGTATTTCGTCATAACCAGTCCGCCATCGCCTTTGGCAGCCGCCGAACCGCTCATCGGAGAAGGCCTTTACGCAAGATAAGATATATCTTAAGTTGTATCTTGATTTTTCAGAGAGCACGACGATGAAAGACCCCCATTCCCACCGCGCAACCGGTAGCGGCCGCGACATCTTTGACAAACGCTCCAGCCGCGAACGGGCCGAGCGTGGCCCGCGCGTCTTTGCGCCGGGTGATCTGAAATTGCTGCTACCGGCGCTGATCGCCGAAATGCCCTGCCACGGCTACGACCTGATCCGCCGGATCGAAACCCTGTTCGACGGCGCCTACAGCCCCAGCCCCGGGGTGATCTACCCCACGCTGACCTTTCTCGAAGAAAGCGAATTGATTACGGGCGACGCCGAGGGCGGAAAAAAACGCTACACAATCACCGATGCCGGTCGTCTCTTATTGAGCGAACAGGCGGTTGCCCTCGAAGGCATTCGCATGCGCATGGACGTAAGCAAACGCTCGCTGCGCGGCCAGGACCGGCCACCGGAAATCCACGAGGCGGTGCACAACCTGCGCCATGCCTTGCACTCGCACCACGGGCGCTGGAGCCCGGAAGAAATCGCGCGGGTCGCGGCGCTGCTCAACCGCACCGCGCAAGCCATTGCCGACGGGAAAGACCAATGAACACACAAACCATCCATCGCGTGACCCACGACATCAAACGTCGCCGCCTGCAGGTACTGCGGGTGGTAGACATCACCCCGCGCATGCGCCGCATTACATTGGGCGGCCCGGAACTGGCGGGTTTTATCAGCCTGGGCAGTGACGATCACATCAAGCTGCTGTTCCCGCAAAACCCCGCCGAACAAGCGGCCCTGGAAAGCCCGACGTTCACCATCAAGGGCGACGGCCCGCAACCGGCGATGCGCGATTACACGCCACGGCGTTACGACCTGAACAGTGGCGAACTGGTTATCGACTTCGTGCTGCACGGCGATGGCCCTGCGTCCACCTGGGCCGAGCAGGCGCAAGTCGGCCAGCACCTGTATATCGGTGGGCCACGGGGTTCGATGATCGTGCCGGATATCTTCGACAGCTACCTGCTGATCGGCGATGAAACCGCCCTGCCCGCCATCGGCCGGCGCCTGGAAGAACTGCCCGCCGGACGCAAGGTGCTGGCGGTGATCGAAATTGCCGATGCGGCAGAGCAGCAAGTGCTGGAGAGCGCGGCGGATGTCGAGATTATCTGGGTGGTGCGCGGCGAGGCAGACCTGCTCGAGGTCGTGCGCAACCTCACGCTGCCCGGCGGAAAGTTGTATAGCTTTGTCGCGACCGAAACCAAGCTGTCGCGCCAGGTGCGGCGGGTGTTGCTGGATACGCACAAGGTCAATGAGGATTACCTCAAGGCCGTGGGCTACTGGCGGGCAGAAGGCAGTGAAGAAGATTAAGACCGACGCGGTCAAAACTGTGGGAGGGGGCTTGCTCCCGATAGCGGTGGATCAGTAAATAAATTTGTTCTGACATACCGCCATCGGGGTGTAGAACCGTAGACATCGTTTACATCTGAAACCGGGGACATCGTTTACACATTTGAGGCTTGGACGCGGGTCATACCTCGCCCAAGCCTTCCCAGGGGATAATCACACAAGTACAAATCCCAAACATCATCCTCAGCCTCTTTAAGCCCTATCTGCTCCCCTGACAGCGCCTCGCTGATAAATACCAACTTGCCGTTCCACTTGATCGACCCGTCCTGTCTGACGCTTCGAACCTTCATTTCGGACGGATACTCCACATCCGGCAAGCATCCTGGGTAAATCCGCGTAGACGGCACATACACGCCCCCTGGACGCTTCATACCGAGCGCTTCATGAGGGCGCACGTAATTGAACTCATGCCTGAAATGCTCCAGCAAAAGCTGCTGCTCGATTAAGTTTTCTCCTAAGGGCAGCTCCAGTTTCAAGCTACGGTGCATCCGCTCATGGCGACCATTTTGGGCCGGTCTTCCTGGCATGGTGCGCTCCGGATAGATGCCCAGACGTATCCACCAAACTGCCAGCGTGGATATTCTTGCCAAGCCAGGAGAGGCAAACGGAACACCGTTGTCCGACCGAATAACTTCGGGCATGCCGTACTCCTGAAACAGTCTCTCAAAGGCTTGTTTAACAGGTTCAGTCTTGATCTTTGAATGAGCCCTGCACGCCAAAATCATCCGGGAAGCGTGGTCTGTGATGGTCAAAGGGAAGCACATCTGCGCGTTATGCATTTTGAATTGCCCTTTGTAGTCGGCGCACCACGTCTGGTTAGGTTCGTTGGCCTCGCGCATTACTACAGGGGAAGTACCGTGTCTGCGCTTGAAGCGCCGCTTTTGGACGAGCCCAAGTCGATCAAGCCATTGGCCTGCTGTACTTGGGGAAGGCCAGGCGATGGAGGGATCTTCAAGTCGCAATAGCTCGAGAAGCTTCTTCGGACCCCATTTATCGTGCGCCTCCTTCATCGCCACCACACGGGCCAGGATTTCATCGTCGGTTTTATTGGGGCTGTTGTGAGGGCGTCGGGACAGTTCGGCTAACGACTTTAAATCGCCATTGTGCCGGCCGATCCATTTGTCGACGGTAGGCCGACTTACGTTAAAGCGGCGCGCCAGCTGGCTTTTGGTGTAATTACCAGAAAGCCAGTCAGCGACCAGTCTGATTCGTTGATTCATCGGAGACTCTTGGTTCCAGGGCATGATCAGTTACCTCCTGATCATGCGTATTAACCTGTAAACCATGTCCCCGGTTAGAAATGTAAACGATGTCCCCGGTTTGTACCGGGGCAAACCCCCTCCCACATTGACTGTGCCCACTTTAAGTCGAGGGTGATTTGAGGCGGTTATCCAGCACCACCATTGCCAGCGCAATCAGTAAGAACCCCAGCAAAATCCCCCCGGCATTCACGAACACCTGCGGGTAACCCAGGCTGTCCACATCCATGAACGGGTACTGATACTGCCCAAGCGAATGCCCGCGCAGCAGTACATACGCGAAGTACACCAAGGGGTAAACCACCCAGCCGGCGATGTGCTTGAGGCGCAAGGTGCCCTTGGGCACGCACCGCCACCAATAGATCAGAAACAGCACCGGCATCACGTCGTGCAGTAATTCATCGGCAATGAATTGAAAGCCCTCGGGGCTCCATAAGTGCCGCAGCAGCAGGTTGTAGGCCAGGCTTACCAAAACGATGCTCGTGGCGATACCGCTGCTGATACCCGGCGCGAGGAAAAACCGCTTGCCGGCCGACTCGCGCTCGACCAGCCAATAGCTCAGCCCTACCACGACCAGGGTATTGGTCAGCACCGTGAAGAAACTGAAGAAACTGATCAATCCGCCCAGCAGGCTGGCGCCGCTGGACCAGCGCGAATACAGAATCAGGTATTGCTGAATCGCCAGCCCCACCCAACCGGCCAACGCGGCCGCCGCCACAAAACGCTTCACGGGCTCAGTCCAGCGGGCGTTTGGTGCGCATCAGTTTGACGTACAAGCCTTCGACTTTTTCCCGCGCCCATGGGGTTTTGCGCAGAAAGGTCAGGCTCGACTTGATGCTGGGGTCGCTCTTGAAGCAGCGGATATCAATGCGTTCGGCCAGGCCTGCCCATTCGTAGTGTTCCACCAGGGTGGTGAGGACGTGTTGCAGGGTCACGCCGTGGAGTGGGTCGTTGCTTGTCGCGGTCATGCCGGGCCTTTTGCGAGAGAGGAAACACAGCCGCGCACCTTAGCGGACGGGGCGTACCGGTGGAAGCACTGGATTGAATATAGCCCGTCGGTAAAAGTTCCCCTTTTCAGCGAAAAAAGAGATGTTATATTGTAACGATACTTATCAAAGATCCTGCCAAGGAATGTCCGATGTCGCTCTCCTGTCTCTGGCGCCTGTCGCCCCTCGCCGCCGCCCTGCTGATCTGCTCCGAAGCCCACGCCCTGGAACTGCCATCGCAGATCATCACTGGCAATCCCCTGGGCAGCGCGCAACTCGCCTCGCCCACCACCGTGCTGGAAGGCGACGACCTGACCCTGCAACAAAAAGGCAGCCTGGGCGAAACCCTGAACAAGCAGCCGGGGGTGTCGTCTTCGTACTTTGGCCCCGGTGCCAGCCGGCCGATCATTCGTGGCCAGGACGGCGACCGTATTCGCATCCTGCGCAACGGCGTGGGCGCGCTGGATGCGTCGTCACTGTCCTATGACCACGCCGTGCCGCTGGACCCGATCAACGTCGAGCGCATTGAAATCGTGCGCGGCCCGGCGGCCTTGTTGTACGGCGGCAGCGCCATCGGCGGCGTGGTCAATACCTTCGACAACCGCATCCCCACCGCAGCCATCGAGGGCATCCACGGTGCCGGTGAACTGCGCTACGGCGGCGCCGACACCACCCGCAGCAGCGCGGGCAAGCTGGAAGCCGGCGACGGCAGCTTTGCCTTGCATCTGGACGCCAACGCGCGGGAATTCAACGACCTGAAAATTCCCGGTGACGCGCGCAGCCGCCACGCGCCCGAAACCGACGCTGGCCCCGGCAAAAACGGTCGCCTGGGCAACAGCGACGGGCGCCAGGATGGCGGCGCGGTGGGCGGTTCCTACACCTGGGACGATGGCTACGCGGGCCTGTCCTACAGCAACTACGACAGCAACTACGGCTCGCCCGCCGAGCAGGACGTGCGCATCCGCATGCAACAGGAGCATTACGCGTTCGCCTCCGAAATCCGCAACCTGCAAGGCCCGTTTACCTCGGTGAAAATCGACGCAGGCTACACCGACTACCAGCACCGCGAAATCGAAGGGGGCGAGACCGGCACCACCTTCAAGAACAAAGGCTATGAAGCCCGCGTGGAAGCCCGCCACCAGCCCATCGGGCCATTCGACGGCGTGGTCGGCGCGCAAGTGACCCGCAACGAGTTTTCGGCCCTGGGCGAAGAAGCCTTCGTGCCCCAGACCGATACCAACGCCGGCGCGCTGTTCATTCTTGAGCAAATGCACGCCACCGACCGGCTCACCCTCAGCCTCGGCGGGCGTCTGGAACACACCAGCATCGACCCGGATGCCAAGAGCAACGCGCGCTTCGCCACTGCCGACAAGGCCAATAATTTCACCGCTGGCAGCCTGTCATCCGGCGCGGTCTACACGCTCACGCCAATCTGGTCGCTGGCCGCCACCCTGGGCTACACCGAGCGCGCGCCGACGTTCTACGAGCTGTACGCCAATGGTGCTCATGTCGCCACCGGCACCTATGAATTAGGCGACGCCAACCTGTCGAAGGAAAAGGCCGTGTCCAGTGACCTGGCCCTGCGCTTTGACAACGGCACCCACAAAGGCAGCTTCGGCGTGTTCTATAGCCACTTCTCCAACTACATCGGTTTGCTCGGCACGGGGCGTACGTTGAACGACGAAGGTGAAGAAGACGCAGGCGGGATTCCCGAGTACGGCTATTCCGGGGTACGCGCGCGTTTCGCCGGCTTCGAAGCCCAGGATCACTGGAAACTCGGCGAAAGCGCCTACGGCAAGTTCGCCCTGGAGCTGTCGGGCGACTACACGCGGGCGACCAATCTGGACACCGGCGAAGCCCTGCCGCGCATTGCGCCGCTGCGCTTGAACAGCGGTTTGCTGTGGGAGCTGGATCGCTGGCAGGCGCGTATCGACGTGGAACACGCCGCCGGCCAAGGGCGCGTGCCGAGCAACGAAAGCGGCACCGATGGCTACACCACACTCGGCGCGAGCGCGGGTTATCACTTCAATGTCGGCAGCAGCCAATGGCTGGCGTTCGTCAATGGTGAAAACCTGACCAACCAAACCGTGCGCTACGCCAGCTCGATCCTGCGCGATATTGCGCCGGCGCCGGGGCGCAGTGTGCAAGCCGGCATCCGCACCACCTTCTAACCCACCCGAACGATCGTTCCCACGCTCCGCGTGGTAACGCAGCCCGTGGCGCTCTGCGTCACGTGTGCCCAGGCGTTGGCGCGACGCGGAGCGTCGCCGGAGGCATTCCCACGCAGAGCGTAGGAACGATCAGCCCCCTCCCACAGTTTTTTGCAGCGACGATCTGTCACTGTTACCAAATCTGAAATGATGCATCTTGCGATTCACCCTTTCTCTAAACGCCCCGCCGCATTATCCTTCGCAACAATCTGAAACGCTTCACCTCCAGGTTCTACCCCCTTTGCCGAACCTTTCCTTCACGCAAAGACAGCGCTGTCTTAAATCGAGCTGCGCCTGGGGGTTTATTGCCCGCCTGTGGATAACCGAGTTATCCACAGAAAAAACCAAAAATAACGCTGAACCAAGCCCGCGCCGAATCGTCATCTACAGTGAGTGAAGCACGGGCTTACATAATTCCAACGTAACGGAGAAACACACTATGAGCACTGATGGTGCCTCAAGCCCAAGCCGCCTGCTGCCCAGGTTGCTAGGCGTCTTGCTGCTGATCATGGGGCTGGCCTTGCTGGCCGGTGGGGTCAAGCTGAGCATGCTCGGCGGCTCGCTGTATTACCTGCTGGCCGGTATCGGCATCACCTTGACCGGCGTTTTGCTGCTGGCCACCCGCCGCGCTGCGCTGGGCCTGTACGCATTGGTGCTGTTCGCCAGCACGGTGTGGGCGCTATGGGAAGTCGGCTTGGACTGGTGGCAGTTGGTGCCGCGCCTGGCCCTGCTGTTCGCCTTGGGCATCGTCATGTTGTTGCCATGGTTTCGCCGTCCGTTGCTGCGTGGTCAAGCCGCGCCGCTGGGCACCGGCGCCCTGAGCGTGGCCGTGGTGCTGGCGGGTGCTGCCGCCCTGGCCAGCCAATTCACCAACCCCGGCGAAATGGTCAAGACCGGCCAACTGGACCGCGATGCTGTGCCTGGCATGGCCAGCGCTGCACCTGCCCAAGCCGATGGCGACTGGAACTCCTACGGCCGTTCGGCCTTTGGTGACCGTTACTCACCACTGGCCCAGATCACTCCGGAAAACGCGCACAAGCTGGTGCCGGCCTGGACCTTCCGTACCGGTGACATTCCGGGCGCAGGCGATCCCGGTGAGACCACTGCGGAAAACACCCCGCTGAAAGTCAACGGCATGCTGTACGTGTGTACCCCGCACAGCCAAGTGATTGCCCTGGACCCGGACACCGGCAAGGAAATCTGGCGTTTCGATCCGAAGATCACCACCCAGGGTGCCGAGAACTTCAAGGGTTGGGCGCACATGACCTGCCGTGGCGTGTCGTATCACGATGACGCCGCCTATGCCTCCGAGCAGAGCCCGACCGGTAGCGCCAGCCCGGCCGCCGCGCCGACCGCCTGCCCGAAACGCATCTTCGTGCCGACTGCAGACACCCGCCTGATCGCCCTGAACGCCGACACCGGCAAGATGTGCGAAGACTTCGGTGACAAAGGCCAGGTCGACCTGCGTGCCAATATCGGCACCTTCGCCCCGGGCGGTTACTACTCCACTTCGCCACCGGCCGTGACCAAAAACCTGGTGGTGATCGGCGGTCACGTGACCGACAACGTCTCCACCGACGAGCCAAGCGGCGTGATCCGTGCGTTCGACGTGCACACCGGCAAGCTGGTGTGGAACTGGGACAGCGGCAACCCGGACGACACCACCCCGTTGGCCGAGGGCAAGACCTACACCCGCAACTCGCCGAACATGTGGTCCATGTTCGCCGTGGATGAAAAACTCGGCATGCTCTACCTGCCGATGGGCAACCAGATGCCCGACCAGTACGGCGGCGACCGTACCGATGACTCCGAAAAATACGCTGCCGGCCTGACCGCCCTGGACATCGACAGCGGCCACGTGAAGTGGACCTTCCAGTTCACCCACCACGACCTTTGGGACATGGACGTGGGCGGCCAGCCTTCGCTGATCGACATCAAGACCGCTGACGGCGTCAAGCAAGCGGTGATGGCATCGACCAAGCAAGGCAGCATCTACGTGCTGGACCGTGCCACCGGCCAACCGGTAGTGCCGATCAATGAAATCCCGGTACCACAGGGCGCCGTTGCCGGCGATCGCACCTCCCCTACCCAGCCGAAGTCTGACCTGAACTTCATGCCACCGCCGTTGAAAGAACGCGATATGTGGGGCGTGACACCGTTCGACCAGATGCTGTGCCGGATCGACTTCAAGTCGATGCGCTACGATGGCCCGTTCACGCCGCCGTCGCTGCAAGGCTCGATCGTGTACCCAGGCAACTTCGGCGTGTTCGACTGGGGCGGCATCTCGGTTGACCCGGTCCGCCAGATCGCTTTCGTGAACCCGAGCTACATGGCGTTCAAATCGAAGCTGATTCCGGCCGCCGACATCGCCAAGCAAGGCCCACGTGTCAGCGAAACCGAAGGCGTACAGCCGAACAAAGGCGCGCCGTATGGTGTGATCCTCGAAGCGCTGCTTTCGCCGCTGGGCCTGCCATGCCAGGCACCAGCCTGGGGTTACGTGGCGGCGGTCGACCTGACCACCCACCAAACCATCTGGATGCACAAGAACGGCACCGTGCGTGACAGCTCGCCGGTTCCGATCCCGCTGACCATGGGCGTGCCAAGCCTGGGCGGTACCTTCACCACTGCAGGTGGCGTAGCGTTCCTGAGCGGCACCCTCGACCAGTACCTGCGTGCCTACGACGTGAAAAACGGTAAGCAACTGTGGGAAGGCCGCTTGTCTGCAGGCGCGCAAACCACCCCGATGACCTACACCGGCAAGGACGGCAAGCAATACGTGCTGGTCATGGCCGGCGGTCACGGTTCCCTGGGCACCAAGCAGGGTGACTACGTAATGGCGTTCAAACTGCCGGATTAAGTAAACCCGGCGGTAAAACAAAGGCGGCTACCCGATGGGTAGCCGCCTTTTTTGTGCACGCCTGATAAGCGCTCGCGGGGCTTACAGGCAACGTGCGCGCATGAAATCGCCCCAACGGCGCACCAGGTAGTTGTGCTCGTCCATCACCGAGTTCCACACCGCAATGTGCCCCATGCGCTGCTCATAGGAGCCGCCGTCGCGCACCTCGCCGATGTCGATCAATGGCAAGCCATCGCTGCCCGACAGCTCTTCACGCGCAGGCTTGCCGGCGTACCAGTAATCCCACTCGGCGCTGCTCAGATGATCGCGGGTACGCGCCGGGTTACCGATGTAGTAACCCTGGCGCGCCATCACCGCCCCTGGCCAGCCGGACAACCACCAATTCAGGTAGGCATAGGCCGCATCCAGCACCGGCCCCTGGGCATGGCGCGACAACGACAAGCCGCCGAACCAGGCGCGATAGCCTTCGCGCGGCACGGCGAGCCGGTATTTCACCCCGGCACGGTGCAGGCGCATCAAGGTCGGCGACCACAGGCTCTGGATGTCGATGCTCGGGCTGAGCATCAATTGCGCGGCTTCTTCATCGTCCGACCAGAACGCCGCAAAGTGCCCCTCCTTCTGCTTGCGCACCAGGATCTCGGCCAGCACGTCGATCTCCTCGATGCTCATATTGCCAATGTCCCGGAACTGCGCCAGCCCCGCGCCCTGCACAGCGAGCGCGGCATCCAGGGCACCGATGGCGGCATCGCTCTGCAGGGCGGTGCGCGCGCGCCACGCCGGGTCGAGCAGCCAGCCCCAGCTTTCGTTGCCGTGGCAGAAACCTTCGGGCAAACGCTCGGGGCGATAGGCAAAACTGTCGGCGTTGTGGGTCAGCGGCAGCATGCTGATGCGCTCGGTTGCGCTGCTGCCGAGGCTGCCGTCGTGCTGCACGAACAGCCGCTCACTCGGCACGCTGCCACTGCCCAGGCGGTCGTTGGGCGAGAGTCGACCGCGCTTGGGCAGGTCGTTGATCTCATGCCACAGCGCGATGCGCCGCGTGTCGATCGGCTGGATCGCCCGCGCCGGCCACACGAAGTCGACGTTGTGGAACCACTGGTCGTACAGGTCGTAGCTGTCCGGCTGCATCACCGCGATACGCTGGGCTTGCTCCACATCATGCACCTGGTACACCAGGCGAATGCCCAGCTCCTGCTCGGCCCGCACGCGCAGGCATTCGAGCAAGGTCACGGAGGTGCCGAGCACGCGCAGTGTGATCATGCCGCGAACCGCCGCGCGAACACGTCGAAGGAACGGCGCAACAGCGCGGGGTCGAGGCCGCGCAGGATGAACACCAGGCGCGACTGGCGCTCAGTGCCTGGCCAGGCAGGCAAATGCACCGGGGCATGCAGGCAGTGCTGCACACCATGGATGACGATGGGGGCCGAGCTTGCGTTCACGTTGAGCAGTCCTTTGACGCGAAGGATTCGTTCGCCGTGGCATCTTAGCAGCATCGACAACCACACCCCGAACCCGACCCAGTCCAGCGGTTGTTCGAAGCTCAGGCAGCACACCTGCGCCGCGCCGTGGTTGGCCGTGGCGGGTTGATGCAGTTGCCAGCGACTGACCTCGACGGCGGGCTCGGTGCCGCGCACGCCCTCGCCGAGCAGCAGTTGATCGCCGCTGTGAATCGCCTGGGTATCGAGGATCAACGTACCGCCGTTGAGGGCGTGCAGATGCTCGCGCAGCGCGGCGCAATCGTCGACCAGGTCGGTCTTGCTCAGCAACAGCCGGTCGGCCGCCGCCACCTGGGCCAGCCACTCCGGGTGCAGGCGTTCCTGCAAGGCGGCATGGCTGGCATCGACCAGGGTGATCACCAGGCCGATATGAAAACGCCCGCGCAGTTGCACGTCATTGTTCAGCGTGGCAAGGATCGGCGCGGGGTCGGCCAGGCCGGTGGTTTCCAGGATCACCCGTTTGAAGGCCGGGATTTCCCCGCGTTCACGGCGTTGCAACAGGCCGAGCAGTGCGTCTTTCAACTCGCCGCGAATCGAGCAGCACACACAGCCGCTCGGCAGCAGGACGGTGTCTGGCGCGACTTCCTCCACCAACAGGTGGTCGATGCCGACATCGCCGAACTCATTGATCAGCAATGCGGTGTCGCCCAGGCTTTCGCCCTGCAACAGGCGCTTGAGCAAGGTGGTTTTGCCGCTGCCGAGGAAACCGGTGATCACATTCAGGGCAATGCTCATATTTACCTCCGCCCCCTGTAGGAGCGAGCTTGCTCGCGAAAAACCCGAGAGCGCCACGTACATCCAGACAACACGCGTTAGCGTTGACGTTTTTCGCGAGCAAGCTCGCTCCTACAGTGGGGTGTTTTCCAGGTGGTCAAGTAGACGCGGGTCAAGGGGGTCCAGCGGGCGGCCAAGCATGGTTTCGGCCGCCTGCCAGAGTTGATCCAGGCCGCTGGCCAGGGCCTGTTTGCCGGTCGCGCCGAGCAACAGGTACGACGCGCCCTGGAAATCCTCGACCTTGAGCCGAAACACCGCCAACACCTGGTTGATCGCCGCGATCCGGCGCAGGCGCTCGCGGCGCCTGGGCAGTGCATTGCCCAAGGGGTCGCTCCAATGCAGGTCTTCGCCGAGCAGGCCGCAGAGTCCGCACATGGCTAAGCCCCGCTCATGGCATGACATCGCCGGCGTTCGGGCCGAGGGTCTGGCCGACGAACAGGTTACCGCCCGGGGTACTGGCCAGCAGCACGGCGGTGGGCGCGACTTCGTCCGCCAGGCCGAACCGGCCCAGGGGCAGTTCGGCGGCCTTGGCGCGTTTCCAGCTGTCGCTGATGCCGCCCACCAGCGGGGTTTCGATGGGGCCTGGGGCGATGGCGTTGACCAGCACATTGTCCTTGGCCACTTCCAGGGCCAGGGACTTGGTGAAGCCGATCACCCCGGCCTTGGCCGCCGCGTAGTGACTCAGCTCGGCACCGCCCTTGATGCCCAGTTGCGAGGCGACGTTGATGATCCGCCCCCAGCGCTGCGCGAGCATATGCGGCAAGGCGCGCTGGCTGGCGATGAACACGCTGGTGAGGTCAACCCGCAACATGTCGTTCCACATCTCGAGGGAGAGATCGACGCAACGCGCCTGGGTCAGCATGCCGGCATTGTTGACCAGGATGTCGATCCCGCCGAAGTGCTCGACGCAACGGTCGACACTGGCCTGGGCGCCTTCGACGGTACCGACATCGGCCAAGCATTCGAACACCTCGGCGCCCAGGTTGCGACAGGTGATCGCGACTTCGGCCAGGCTCGCGGCGTTGCGGTCGGCCAACACCAGGCGAGCGCCCTCGACCGCGTAAGCCTGGGCAATGGCGGCACCGATGCCGCTGCCGGCCCCGGTGATGACGGCGCGGCGGTTATTCAACAGGCTCATTTTTATTTCCTCATTGATCGTTTCCACGCTCTGCGTGGGAATGCCGCCTTGGACGCTCTGCGTCCGCTGTTGTGACGCGAAGCGTCACGCTGATGCATTCCCACGCGGAGCGTGGGAACGAGCGTGGTCAGTCAGGCCAGCGCACGGTCAGGCCGCCGTCGATGATGATGCTTTGCCCGGTCACGTAGCTCGATGCATCACTGGTCAAAAACTGCACCAGCGACGCCACTTCATCCGCCCGCCCTACCCGGCCCAGGGGAATTGCCTTGGCAGCCTTGGCCAACCCTTCAGGCCCCAGTGAATTCTTCGCATCCAATGACTGCGGCGTCTCGATCAACCCCGGGATCACTGCATTGCACCGAATGCCCTTGGCCGCCAATTCCACCGCCAGCGAACGACACAACCCCGGCACCCCGGCCTTGGCCGCCGCGTAGTGGCTGTGTTCCTGCCAGCCATACACGCCGCCGGCAATCGAGGAAATCGCCACCAGCGCGCCGCCTTCGCGCATATGCCGGGTCGCCGCGCGGAAGGTGCGCATCACCCCCGTGAGGTCGATATTGAGCATCTCATCCCACAACGCATCGCTCATTTCCAACAGCGGCGCGCGACGCAACAAGCCGGCATTGGCCACCGCGTAATCGAGGCGCCCAAAATGCTGCACCGCTTGCTCGGCCATGGCATCCACCGAGGCGCTGTCGCCCACGTCCAGCGCCAGCATCAGGCACTCGCCACCGGCTGCTTCCACCAGGGCAACCGTGCTTTGCGGATCATGGGGATCGGCCGGGTAATACCCGCCCACCACCGACACGCCGCTGCGCCCGTAGGCCACGGCAAGGGCTTGGCCGATGCCGCTGGCGGCACCGGTAATCAAGGCAACTTTACGGTTCATCAAGAACTCCTTACTGAACGGTTTCCGGACGCACATGGCGCGCGGCAAACATCAACGCGCCGGACAAGAAGCACGGCAGCGCGCCGAACCACAGCGCGGCGGTCTGCCAGTCGCTGCCGGCGGACAACACCTGGGTGGCGCCAAACCCGGCCAACACGGCGCCGATCGGGCCCATGGCATGGATGATCGCGCCACCGGTGGCGCGGATGCTGGTGGGGAAGCTTTCGCTGATGAAGAACAGCGCCGCCGAGTACGGCCCGATCAGGAAGAACAGGCCCAGGCTGTACAGCCCGACTACCATCGGCATGTTGCTCGGGCCGAACAGCATCCCGGCGAATGCCAGGCCGCCGAGCATCCAGCCCAGGCCGATCACGTTGCGCCGCCCGATCTTGTCGCCCATCCAACCATGGCTGAGGTACCCGCAATAGCCCACCAGGTTCGACAGCACGAGGATGATCAGCGAGTTCTCGAACGAGATGTGGTGCACGCTGACGATCACCGAGGTGCCCAGCACGCTGAACACCTGGATCGCCGCCCAGTTGAGCAACAGCGCGGCGCCGATCACCAGGGTGGCGCGCCGCGCCGGGCCCCGGAATGCGGCCTTGAGGCCGGCCTTGCTGTGTTCGTCATAATCCACGCCGTAGGTCACGGCGACGTTCTGCGCCTCGCTCACCGCACCGCGTTTACGCAGTTGGCTGATGCGCTGGTGAATCTGGAACTGCGGGCTCTCCTTGAGCTTGCGCGCCATGATCGCGATCACAATGGCCGGGATCGCGGCGAAGACGAAGCAGCCCTGCCATCCGATAATCGGCAGCAGCAGCGCGGTCAACCCCGCCGCGATCAAGGCCCCGACCGGCCAGCCGCCTTGTACCAGGCTGTAGATGAAGCCGCGACGCTTGGTCAGTCTCGGGTCTTGCGAGGCGCCGTACAGCTCACTCAGATACGTCGCATTGACGGTTTCCTCGGCATACCCCAAGCCACCCAGCGAGCGAATCAGGATCAGCGGCGACTTGCCCCACGCCCCGCCAATCGCGGTGAGCGCCGAGCACAGTGCGGAGCCGGCCACGGTCAGAATAATCCCCTGGCGGCGCCCCAGTTTATCGACGACGGGACCAATGGCGAACGCGACCACCGCCGTGCCCACCGCCACCCAGGTCGCGATTTGCGCCTGCTCCACTTCACCCCAGCCAAAGTGCCGGCCGATCTCCGGCAGCAGGGTGCCGAACAGGATGAAGTCATACACCGCGAACACCCAGGCAAAGAACGCGATCCAGGTGGCGAAGCGCACTTCCTGGGACGTCAGTTGCCGGGGTTTCCAGCCAGTCAGGTCAAGCTTGTTGTAGATAGACATGGAGCGCGCCTCGGGAGGTGGAGTGGGCTTTCTGTAGGAGCGAGGCGGGCGGCTAGCCCTTGCTCGCGAAAATCGTCAATGACGACGCGGGCAGTCTGGATGCACGCGGCGCTCATGGGTTCTTCGCGAGCAAGCTCGCTCCTACAGGGTTCGGGTCAGGTGCGGGGTTGACGGCGGATAAAGTCGTCGGCGATTTCATCGAAGGTGACGAAGCGCACGCCGGCATGGCTCTGGATGTGTTCGATCAAACGCTCAAGCATCAGCAGCACTTGCGGGCGGCCGGACACGTCGGGGTGGATGGTCATGGTGAACACCGCGTGTTCATGCTCGCGGTAGACCCAGTCGAACTGGTCGCGCCACATTTCTTCCAGGTGACGCGGGTTGACGAAGCCGTGGCTGTTGGGGGCTTTCTTGATGAACATCATCGGCGGCAGGTCGTCGAGGTACCAGTTGGCCGGGATTTCCACCAGGTCGGTTTCCTCGCCGCGCACCAGGGGTTTCATCCAGGTGTCGGGGTGCTGGCTGTAGTCGATCTTGGTCCAGCTGTCGCCCTTGCGCACGTAGTAAGGGTGAAAGTCGTTGTGCATCAGGCTGTGGTCGTACTTGATGCCTTTTTTCAGCAGCAGCTCGTTGGTGACTTTGCTGAATTCCCACCACGGCGCGACGTAGCCAGTGGGGCGCTTGCCGGTGACCTGGGTGATCAGTTCGATGGATTTATCGAGGACGATTTCTTCCTGCTCGGCGGTCATCGCGATGGGGTTTTCGTGACTGTAGCCATGCACACCGATTTCGTGGCCGGCGTCGGCCACGGCCTTCATCTGCTCGGGAAAGGTTTCCATCGAGTGGCCGGGGATAAACCAGGTGGTGCGCAGGCCGTAGCGCTCGAACAATTTGAGCAGGCGCGGCGCGCCGATTTCACCGGCGAACAGGCCGCGGGAGATGTCGTCCGGCGAGTCTTCACCGCCGTAGGAACCGAGCCAGCCGGCGACGGCGTCAACGTCGACGCCAAATGCACAGAGAATGTCTTTAGCCATGGTGTGTCTCCTTAAGGGTTGAGGGCGGTTTCGACCGACAGCGCGGCCCTGAGCAGGCGCGCGTCTTCGCCACTAGGGGCGCTGAGTAGCAGCGCGGTGGGCAGGCCCAGGGCATCGCGGCCGCTGGGCAGGCTGACGCCCGGCATGTCGAGCAGGCTGCCGGGCATGGTCAGGCGCAGAGTCGCCAGGTTGGTGCTGACGAACAATTCGTCGTCGGCCTCCAGCGGCGCCAGCGCCGGGGCGACGTGGGCGACGGTCGGGGTGATCAGCAGAGCGCCGTCGAGGTCGTCGCTCAGTTGGTTCTGCAGACGCCTGCGGGCGTCAGTCAGGTGGATCAGTTGGCTGGCTGGCAAGCCGCGCGCGGCTTCGAGGCGGCGGCGTACGCGAGGGTCGAGTTGCTCGGCGTCAGGGCTGTCGAGCAGGGCCTGGTGCAGGGCGAAGGCTTCGAAAGCGCCGAGCCAGCCGTGTTGCCGGATCAGGTCGAGGGCGGCCTGGAAGGCGGCGCAGGGGCGCAGGTCGATCAACGCACCGGCAGCCTTGAGTTGGTCCACCGCGCGCAGCAGGTTATTGCGCACTGCCGGTTCAATGCCTTCCAGCGCGCCTTGCTCGAGCACGAAACGCTGGCCCTTCAGGCTGCGAGCGATATGGGTGTGCGCACGGCCGTGGAGCAGGTCGTCGATGACCAGGGCATCACGCACGCTGCGGGCCAGCGGGCCGAGGCTGTCAAGGCTGCGCGCCAATGGAAACACGCCGTCGCGGCTGTAGCGGCGGCAGCTACTGCGGTAGCCCACCACGCCATTCAGGGCGGCGGGAATGCGGATCGAGCCAGCGGTGTCGGTGCCCATGGCAATCGGCACAATCCCAGCCGCCACCGCCACGGCCGAACCCGATGAAGAACCGCCGGGAATCCGCGGCTGGTCGCTGCTGTTGGGGTTGTGAGGCGTGCCGAAATGCGGGTTCAGGCCCAGGCCCGAATACGCCAGCTCACTGAGGTTGGTCTTGCCCACGCTGACCATCCCGGCGCGGCACAACAGCCCCACGCTTGGCGCATCAAGCAAAGCGGCTGGCGCCTCGCGGCGATAAGCGGCGCCTGCGGTGGTGATGCTGCCGGCCACGTCAAACAAGTCCTTCCAGGCCAGGGGCACGCCGTCGAACACACTCAGCGGCTGACCGGCACGCCAGCGCGCGGCGGACGCTTGCGCCTCACGCAAGGCACGCTCGGTGCACAGCGAGATGAACACGCTGGGCGCCGTGCTCGCGCGGGCAAGCGCTTGTTCGAGCACTTGCACCGGGTCGCTGCGACCGGTGGCGAACGCTTCGGCCATTGACGTGGAGTCTGACATGAAGATCACCTCATAAAACGTATATATTTATAAAATGTACGTTTTATAGAGGCAGCTTTCGTGCCAGTCTCTTTGTGTGTTCGAGCTTATGATTTCGGCTTTTCGTCCATAGCCACGGGATAGAGGCTTTTGTAAGAAGCAAAATATTTCGAAGTCAGCGCTGGGCCTGCTCTTCAATGAAATAATGTATCTTTGATGAATAAATACATTTTGGTGCAAAAAGTAACAGTCCTGCGCCAAAGGCCCCAAAAAAGTGCCACCGACGTGGCGCGGAGTGACAGGCCCATCTATGAGAGAATCCCCGGCCATCGTCACGCCCTAGCACTCATGACCCAGAGAAGCAGATGAAACCAGTGTCCGCCCCGGCATCCCGTTACGCGATGATTCACAAGGTGATGCGTGATGCAATCGTCAACGGCACCGCGCGCCACGGGCTTGTGCTGCTGGAGGCGCCGCTGGCCGAGCTGTTCGGCACCAGCCGCGTGCCGGTGCGCAAGGCGCTGGACCTGCTGCACGATGAGGGCCTGATCTGCCGCTTCAACGGCCGTGGCTACCTGATCAATCCCGAAGGCCTGGCCGTGGAGCCGCTGCGCCTGCCCCTGAGCCACGCACACCTGGGCCTCAACGGCGACGACGAGCTGGTGGACACCCGGCCCCTGGGCGAGCGGATCGTCGAGGAAATCGGTGCGGCGCTGTCCACCTGCATCGCCTTTGGCCATTACCGCCTGGACGAACAAGCCGCCGCCGACCACTACGGCGTCAGCCGCGCCGTGGTCCGCGAAGCGCTGATGCGCCTGCGCGACCGTGGCCTGGTGGAGAAAGAGCCCTACTCCCAATGGTTGGCCGGGCCGTTGACCGCGCGGGAAGTCACCGAAGACTACGAACTGCGCGCCTGCCTGGAACCCGAGGCCCTTCGCCAGAGCGCGCCGGGCCTCGACCGGGAACTCCTCGAAGCCATGTTGCAGCGGGTCACGGCGGCCCAGCAGAACCCGCAATGCAGCCTGGAAGCCATCGAGCAGATCGAAGAGGACTTGCACCAGCGCTGCCTGGCCGGCCTGCAGAACCGCAAGATCGCCGCGCTGATCCGCCAGGGCCAGAGCCCGATGATCATCAGTCGGATTTTCCATCGATTGCTGGGAATCGGCGCCGATCCGGCCATGCTCGCCGAACATCGCCTGATCCTGGAGCTTTTGCTCCATGGCGCTTTCGATGCGGCCGCGCTGAACCTGCGCGAGCACCTGCAACGGGCGCGGCAGCGAATGTTGCAGCGCTTGAAGGTGCTCTCGGTACTGCCCGAGCAGCCATTGCCGGCCTACCTCCACAAAATCAGCTGACCGCGTCGCTGCAGTTACTTTATGTAATATGTTGCTATCTCACCCCTACCATTGAAACCACCGCTGCCCTGCCCCATCTAAGCTGCATACTTCCTTATGCAGGTGCCCCATGAGCGACCAGCAAGACGTCCCTGATTACGACCTGAACGACTACGCCGACCCCGAAAACGCCGAAACTTCGTCCAACACCGGCCTGGCCCTGCCTGGGCAAAACCTGCCGGACAAGGTCTACATCATCCCGATCCACAACCGGCCGTTTTTTCCGGCGCAGGTGTTGCCGGTCATCGTCAATGAAGAACCCTGGGCCGAAACCCTGGAACTGGTGAGCAAATCCGACCACCATTCCCTCGCCCTGTTTTTCATGGATACACCGCCCGAAGACCCGCGCCACTTCGACACCTCTGCCCTGCCGCTGTACGGCACCCTGGTCAAGGTGCACCACGCCAGCCGCGAAAACGGCAAGCTGCAATTCGTGGCCCAAGGCCTGACGCGCGTGCGCATCAAGACCTGGCTCAAGCACCACCGCCCACCGTACCTGGTGGAGGTCGAATACCCGCACCAGCCGAGCGAGCCGACCGACGAGGTAAAGGCCTACGGCATGGCGCTGATCAATGCGATCAAGGAACTGCTGCCGCTCAACCCGCTGTACAGCGAAGAGTTGAAGAACTACCTCAACCGCTTCAGCCCCAACGACCCGTCGCCGCTCACCGACTTCGCCGCCGCGCTGACCTCGGCCACCGGTAACGAGTTGCAGGAAGTGCTCGATTGCGTGCCCATGCTCAAGCGCATGGAAAAAGTTTTGCCGATGCTGCGCAAAGAGGTCGAAGTCGCACGCCTGCAAAAAGAACTCTCCGCCGAAGTGAACCGCAAGATCGGCGAACATCAGCGCGAGTTCTTCCTCAAGGAACAGCTCAAGGTCATCCAGCAAGAGCTGGGCCTGACCAAGGACGACCGCAGCGCCGATGTCGAACAATTCGAGCAGCGACTGGTGGGCAAGACGCTGCCGGCCCAGGCGCAGAAACGTATCGATGAAGAACTCAACAAGCTGTCGATCCTCGAAACCGGCTCGCCGGAATACGCCGTCACCCGTAACTACCTGGACTGGGCCACCTCAGTACCGTGGGGCGTGTATGGCGAAGACAAACTCGACCTGAAACATGCGCGCAAGGTGTTGGATAAACACCATGCGGGCCTGGACGACATCAAGAGCCGCATCCTCGAGTTCCTCGCGGTAGGCGCCTATAAAGGTGAAGTCGCCGGTTCCATCGTGCTGCTGGTGGGCCCGCCTGGCGTAGGCAAGACCAGCGTCGGTAAATCCATCGCCGAATCCCTGGGGCGGCCGTTCTACCGCTTCAGTGTCGGCGGCATGCGCGACGAGGCCGAGATCAAGGGCCACCGCCGCACCTACATCGGCGCGCTGCCGGGCAAGCTGGTGCAGGCGCTCAAGGATGTGGAAGTGATGAACCCGGTGATCATGCTCGACGAGATCGACAAGATGGGCCAGAGCTTCCAGGGCGACCCGGCCTCGGCGCTGCTTGAAACCCTCGATCCCGAGCAGAACGTCGAATTCCTCGACCACTACCTGGACCTGCGCCTGGACCTGTCCAAGGTGCTGTTCGTGTGCACCGCCAACACCCTGGACTCGATCCCCGGCCCGTTGCTCGACCGCATGGAAGTGATTCGCCTGTCGGGCTACATCACCGAAGAAAAAGTCGCCATCGCCAAGCGCCACCTGTGGCCCAAGCAGCTGGAAAAAGCCGGTGTGGCAAAAACCAGCCTGAGCATCAGCGACGGCGCCCTGCGTGCGTTGATCGATGGGTATGCGCGGGAAGCCGGCGTGCGTCAGCTGGAGAAACAACTGGGCAAACTGGTGCGCAAGGCGGTGGTCAAGCTGCTGGATGAGCCGAATTCGGTGATCAAGATCGCTAACAAGGACCTGGAAGCCTCCCTGGGCATGCCGGTGTTTCGCAATGAACAAGTGCTGTCGGGCACTGGCGTGATTACCGGCCTGGCCTGGACCAGCATGGGTGGCGCGACCTTGCCGATCGAAGCGACGCGCATCCACACGCTCAATCGCGGCTTCAAGCTCACCGGGCAACTGGGTGAGGTGATGAAGGAATCCGCCGAAATCGCCTACAGCTTCATCAGCTCCAACCTGAAGTCGTTTGGCGGTGATCCGAAGTTCTTCGATGAAGCCTTCGTCCATTTGCACGTACCGGAAGGCGCCACGCCCAAAGACGGACCGAGCGCCGGCGTGACCATGGCCAGCGCGCTGCTGTCCCTGGCACGCAACCAGCCGCCGAAAAAAGGCGTGGCCATGACCGGTGAACTGACGTTGACCGGGCATGTGCTACCGATTGGCGGCGTGCGTGAGAAGGTGATTGCGGCGCGGCGCCAGAAGATTCACGAGTTGATCCTGCCGGAGCCCAACCGTGGCAGCTTTGAAGAGCTGCCGGAGTACCTGAAGGAAGGCATGACGGTGCATTTTGCCAAGCGTTTTGCGGATGTGGCGAAGGTGCTTTTCTGACCGTTATGTAGTGCCTGAACTGGCGCTATCGGGGGCAAGCCCCCTCCCACATTTTGATTTGTGAATGCCTTCAAGTGTGGGAGGGGGCTTGCTCCCGATGAGGCCAGCCCTGCCAACACACCCCCCTCCTGTCACACCTTGTCTCATCTTCGGTTATGCTCGCCCTTCGTCGTGTACAACCGGAGCCCCCATGACCGTTGCCCGCCTATTTCTCCCCTTGAGCCTTGCCCTGCTGGCCGCATGCGCCAGCGGGCCGAAGCAAAACATCAGCGTGGATGACCAGAGTGCCTGCCCGCTCCAGCTCACTTCCGGTCAGAACCTGATCCTCACCCTGCCCAGCAACCCCACCACCGGCTACCGCTGGGCCATCCAGGACTCCGCCGGCGGCGTGTTGCGGGCGCTGAGCCCGGAGGTGTACAGCAGCAGCGAATCCGGCGTGATCGGTGGCGGCGGCCAGTCCACCTGGCGCTTCCAGGCATTTGCCGCCGGGCAAGGCCGTTTGCGCCTGACCTCCCAGCAACCGTGGGAGCCGGAGGCCGAACCCACCCAGACGTTCGACTGCGCCATTACGGTGAACTGATAGGTCATGGCTGATTCTTTCGTTGATGGGCGATGCTCTGGCGTGCGCTGGCACGGCTGACCAGTGACGTGCCGAACGCTCCTAGACACTCAAGAATGCGCCCAAGAAAAAACATATTTAGATCACGCATAGGCAATTTATATATCTAAACCGCCTAGCAAACTGTCATTGTTGACAGTATTCCCGCTTCCCAATCAAGAATAGCCTACCTAGCAATCCGGCACGGATAACCTCACTCACCGGATCTGGAGGTTTGAATCATGAGTCACGCTAAACTTAACGGACAAAAAGCAAATGGACACTTCTCGGGCACCATTGCTATGAATGGTCAGCCGACAGCGTTCAATGGTAAAGAGCACTTCATATTTCGTGACGGTAGCGAACTCGAGATCTACTCAGGCGAAGAGATTCCCGGCGTAGGTTGGAAGTCAATAACGTTAAAACTCGCCCCGGACATTCCCGCCGGCAAACATAATATAGGTACTTTCTCCAGTTTCAGAAGCGCTGTGGTAGTTCCCGCAAACACTGATATTCTTCAAAACTACTCGGGCACCCTTGAGATAAAACCGGACCATACAAATCGACACTACCAAGGCACGCTTTCTCTAACCGCAAGGAATAATGGTTCGAACACGTACCAAATAGAGGCCACATTCCATCTCAAAGAATAATTTTAACCAATGCCAGTCATCACTGATTATAAAGACTGTGCCGGCATCATGAGCCAGTGCAGTCCTTTTTTGTACCGGTGATGGTTTTCAGACAAATCGCGCACGCCCCGTTCAACTTAGCTAAAATGCCGGCCTTTCCTTCCTCGTCGCCGGAACAACCGTGAGCAAAGAACCCGATCGCCTATTCGCCCAGCCCCTGCCCCAGGTGCCGGACTTCGCCTTTAACGAAGACGTGGTGCGGGTGTTCCCGGACATGATCAAGCGCTCGGTGCCCGGTTACCCGACCATCGTTGAAAACCTCGGCGTGCTCGCCGCCCAGTTCGCCCAGCCGGGCAGTGTGCTGTATGACCTGGGCTCGTCCCTGGGCGCCGTGACCCAGGCCCTGCGCCGCCATGTGCGTACCGACGGGTGCCGGGTGATCGCGGTGGATAACTCGACGGCGATGGTCGAACGCTGCCGCGAATACCTCAATGGCCAGGATTCGATGTTCCAGGAATTGCTGCCGGTGGAGGTGATCGAGGGCGATATCCTCGCCCTGCACTTCCAGCCGGCCTCGGTAGTCGCGCTGAACTTCACCCTGCAATTCATCGCCCCCGATGAACGCCTGGCGTTGCTCGGGCGCATCCGTCAGTCGCTGCTGCCGGGCGGTGCGCTGATCCTCTCGGAAAAACTGCGCTTCAACGATACCCAGGAACAGGCGTTGCTCACCGACCTGCATATCGCGTTCAAACGCGCCAACGGCTACAGCGAGCTGGAAATCGCCCAGAAGCGCAGCGCCATCGAAAACGTCATGAAGCCCGACAGCCTCGAAGAACACCGCGAACGCCTGCTGGCGGCCGGGTTCTCGAAAGTCGTGCCGTGGTTCCAGTGTCTTAACTTTGCCTCGTTGATTGCCTTGCCATGATTGATTTGTCTCCCCTCGCCCGCCATCTGGTCGGCACTCCCTTGGCCGTGTGGGCCCAGGGCCTGCAAGCGCAGCTCGATAGCAAAATGGAAAAAGGCCATGGCGACCTGGAGCGCTGGCAAAGTGCATTGGACGCGCTGCCCAACATCCAGCCCAGTCACGTCGACTTGCTCACAGGCCTGGTGTTGGACACTGAATGCGATGACGCCACCCGTGCGCAAATGCACACCGCGCTGATGGGCCTGAGCCCGTGGCGCAAGGGGCCGTTCCACCTGTTCGGCGTGCATGTGGACACCGAATGGCGCTCGGACTGGAAGTGGTCGCGGGTGGCGCCGCACCTGGATTTGAACGGCAAGCGCATCCTCGATGTGGGCTGCGGCAACGGCTACTACATGTGGCGCATGCTCGGCGCCGGCGCCGACAGCGTGATTGGCGTCGACCCGAACTGGCTGTTTTTCTGCCAGTTCCAGGCGGTGCAGCGGTACCTGTCAGCACCCAGGGCCTGGCACCTGCCGTTCCCGTTCGAAGACCTGCCGGCGAACCTTGAAGGCTTCGACACGGTGTTTTCCATGGGCGTGTTCTATCACCGTCGTTCGCCGATAGAACATCTGCTGGCGCTGAAGGACACCCTGGTCAAGGGCGGCGAACTGGTGCTGGAAACCCTGGTGGTGGAAGGCGACCAGCAACAAGTGCTGGTACCGGAAGACCGCTACGCGCAGATGCGTAACGTGTGGTTCCTGCCCTCGGTCCCCGCGTTGATGCTATGGCTGCGCCGCGCCGGTTTCAGTGACGTGCGTTGCGTGGATGTGAGCGTGACCACGGTGGAGGAACAGCGTGGGACCGGGTGGATGAAATACCAGTCGCTGAGTGACTTTCTCGATCCGGAAGATCACAGCAAGACGATTGAAGGGCTGCCGGCACCGATGCGGGCGGTGATCATCGCCAAGAAATAGTCCCGCTCTTCCTGAATAAACAGAGGGCAAAATGTGGGAGGGGGCTTGCCCCCGATAGCAGAGTGTCAGCCACCACATTTATGGCTGATACACCGCCATCGGGAGCAAGCCCCCTCCCACATTTTTATCCTCAGTGTTCTTTAGAGTGGTGGCTTGGCCCGCCGGGCTTTGAAAAACTCACTCAACACCGTTCCGCACTCCTCGGCCAGCACTCCGCCTTCGAACAGCACCTTATGGTTGAGAAACCCCTGGGTAAAAAACTGGCCCTGGCTCTGCACAATCCCGGCCTTGGGTTCCAGCGCGCCATACACCACCCGCGCCACCCGCGAATGCACGATCAGGCCGGCGCACATGCTGCACGGCTCCAACGTCACATACAACGTGCTGCCAACCAGGCGATAGTTGCTGATCGCTTGCGCAGCGGCGCGGATGGCGACCATCTCGGCATGCGCGCTGGGGTCATTGCCGCTGATCGGGCAGTTGAAACCACGGCCGATGATCTCACCGTTTTGCACCAGGACCGCGCCCACCGGCACTTCACCCAGCGCCGCGCCCTGGGCGGCAAGTGCCAGGGCTTCGCGCATGAAGTCCTGGTCGCGGCTGCGGTCGATGATCGCCGGGCGAATCTGGCGCATCACGCCACCTCGATGGCGGCCATCAGGCCGGTTTCCATATGGTCGATCACATGGCAGTGGAACATCCACACCCCCGGGTTATCCGCCACCAACGCCACGCGGGCGCGTTCGTTCTTGCCCAGCAGGTAGGTGTCGGTGAAATACGGGATGACCTTGTGGCGGTTCGAGGCAATCACCTTGAAACTCATGCCGTGCAGGTGGATCGGGTGCTGGTACTGGGTCATGTTCTTCAATTCGAAAATATAGCTTTTGCCCTTCTCCAACTTGGCGATCGGGCGGTCGGCGCAGGTTTTGTCGGTGATGTCCCAGGCCTGGCCGTTGATCTGCCACAAGCTCGGTGGCTTGCCGTTGTCGACGTTGACCGACACCGAGCCGACCCACTCGAAATTGAAGTTGAGTTTTTCCGCATTGGCCAGGTCCGGTTCGGCAACCGGGTTGGGCGGCAATGCGGGCGGCCATTCGCTCGGCGCGTCGGTATTGGCCACCGAGCGGAACGTACCCAGACGCACCGGGCCATTGCGGATCGACAGCTCTTCGCCCGCTGGCGGCGCCTTGATGGCCAGGCAAATACGCATCCCAGGGCCCAGCCAGTATTCCTTGCCCAGCGGGCGCGGCTCGATGGGGTTGCCGTCCAGCGCGTAGATCTGCGCTTCGACATCCGGGATGTTGAGGCGATAAGTCAGGGTGTTGTCGAGGTTGAGCAGGCGCACGCGGGTGATCTGCCCGGCCGGCAGGTCGATCACCGCCTGGGCCACGCCGTTGATGGTGGACAACCGCCCTGCCGTACCGCCACGCGCCGCCTCGCGGGGAATACTGAACGCCACGAAGGCGCCCTCTTCATCCACGTGCCAGCTTTTCAGGCTGAGGGTGCGTTCGTGCTTGAAACCGGTGGGCTCGCGCTCTTCGATGATCAACGGCCCGACCAGGCCACGGCCGAGTTCTTCGCTGCTGTTCACATGGGGGTGGTACCAGTAGCTGCCGGCGTCGGGCACGCGGAACTTGTAGTCGAAGTATTCCCCTGGCAATACCGGCAATTGCGAGACGTAGGGCACGCCGTCCATTTCCAGCGGCAGGCGGATGCCATGCCAGTGGATGGTGGTGGCGACCGGCAGGTGGTTGATAAAGCGCACCCGCAGCCATTCGCCCTGGCGTACGCGCAGCTCGGCGCCCGGTGCAGAAGGGCCGAACGCCCAGGCTTGGGTGGTGTGGCCCGGCACCAGTTCCACATCGAGCGGCGCGGCGATCAGTTGGTAGTCGCTTCCTGCGTTGGCATCGGCAACCTTGCCCAGCCAGTAGCGGTAGGCGCCACCGGCGCCCACACCTACGACGGCCAGGCCGGCAAGGCCACCGAGGATCTGTCGACGGGAAAACGATTGGGACACAACAACCTCACGTATCGGTCGCAGGCCAGGGCCCGCAAAGGGCAGATACGATACACCTGCGCGGGCTAAACAGTAAGGGTTCGCATTGCCGCATGGTGCAATTCTACAATTCACTGGGGTCCCAATGTGGGAGGGGGCTTGCTCCCGATAGCGGTGGATCAGTCAATATATGTACTGACTGACACCCTGCTATCGGGAGCAAGCCCCCTCCCACATTTTTGATATGCATTGGGTTCTATAGCGTGTTCGCTCAGGTCCTGGCAGCCGCCAGAATCAGCGCCTTCATCTCGGCCACGGCGCCTTTGAACCCGACGAACAGCGCGTGAGCCACCAGCGCATGCCCGATGTTCAGTTCGTTGATGCCCTTGATCGCGGCCACGGCTTCGACGTTGTGATAGTGCAGGCCATGGCCGGCGTTGACGATCAGGCCTTCAGTGAGGCCGCAGTTCACACCGTCGATGATGCGTTGCAGCTCCTCGGCCACTTCGGTCGGCGTGGTGGCATCGGCGTAGCGACCGGTGTGCAGCTCGATCGCTGGCGCGCCGACGCGGCGCGAGGCTTCGATCTGGCGCTCGTCAGCATCGATGAACAATGACACTTCGCTGCCGATCTTCGACAGGCGCTCCACGGCAGCCTTGATTCGCGCTTCCTGGCCCGCGACGTCAAGGCCGCCCTCGGTGGTGAGTTCCTGGCGGGTTTCCGGCACCAGGCAAATGTGCGCCGGGCGGATGCGCTCGGCGAACGCCATCATTTCCTCGGTGACGCCCATTTCGAAGTTCATGCGGGTCTGCAGCACGTCCTTGAGCAGCAACACGTCGCGCTCCTGGATGTGGCGGCGGTCTTCGCGCAGGTGCACGGTGATGCCGTCGGCGCCCGCTTCTTCGGCGTCCAGCGCAGCCTTGACCGGGTCAGGGTAACGGGTGCCCCGGGCCTGGCGCAGGGTGGCGACGTGGTCGATGTTGACGCCAAGAAGAATGCGATTGCTGGTGCTCACGGAAGCGCTCCTGAAAAGGGAAAGAATCGGTGCACAGCATACACGGGGATGTCAGGGCTTTCGAAACAACTCGCGACTGACCAGCGGCCGTCCGCCCAGGTGCACGGCCAGGGCCTGGCGCATCAGGCGCTTGGCGGCGGACAAGGCGCCGGGGGCAGTCCAGTCCGCCTCGCTCATCGCCAGCAGTTCGGTGCCCTGGAACAGACCGGGTTGCAACAAGTACACACGCTCAAGGCCTGCGTCTACTTGCAGGCGGTACATGCCGTCGGCGGCGACGGGATCACCGTGCAGGTCGTTGTGCAGTTCAAAACCGTAGCCCAGGTCATCCAGCAGGCGCCATTCAAAGGCGCGCAACAGCGGCTCCAAAGGACGGCCTTCAGCGAGGGCGAGCAAGGTGGCGGCGTAGTGATCGAAGACCGCCGGGTGCGGGTCTTCGGCGGGCAACAGGCGGATCAGCAGCTCATTGAGATAGAGCCCGCTAAACAGCGCATCGCCATTGAGCCAGGCAGAGGTGCCAACGCTTTCCAGGCGGCCCACGTTCTTCAACTCGCCCTTGCCACGAAACTCCACGTCCAGCGCCACGAAGGGCCGCGCCAACGTACCGGCCTTGCCCCGCGCACTGCGCAAAACCGCGCGCAAGCGACCTTGAGGCGTGAGGAAGTCCACCAGCGCGCTGGTCTCACGGTAGGCGCGGCTATGCAGGACGTAGGCGAGCTGGCTGGGGGGTGGGGTTGGGGACATGGGTTCTCGATCTTGAAAACAACATAAACCTAATGTGGGAGGGGGCTTGCCCCCGATGGCAGTCTGTCAGTCACTTATTTGTTAACTGACCCACCGCTATCGGGAGCAAGCCCCCTCCCACATTTTCAGCCCTGCGGTGTGCTTACAGGTCGCCGTAGCCGAGGGAGCGCAACGCACGCTCATCATCGGACCAGCCACCCTTAACCTTCACCCACAGGTTAAGCATGATCTTGGAGTCGAACAGCAATTCCATGTCCTTGCGCGCCTCGGTGCCGATGCGCTTGATGCGCTCGCCCTTGTCGCCAATGATGATTTTCTTCTGGCCGTCACGCTCAACGAGGATCAAGGCATGAATGTGCAGGGTTTTGCCCTGCTGCTTGAACTCTTCGATTTCAACGGTGATCTGGTACGGCAGCTCGGCGCCCATCTGGCGCATGATTTTCTCGCGCACCAGTTCGGCGGCGAGGAAGCGGCTGCTGCGGTCGGTGATCTGATCTTCCGGGAAGAAATGCTCGTTCTCCGGCAGGTAGCCGGCAATCACGCGTTCCAGGGCTTCGAGGTTGTGGCCGTGCTGCGCCGAGATCGGCATGATCTGGGCGTTTGGCAGTTGCTCCTGCAGCCAGCTCAGGTGCGGCATCAGCTCGGCTTTGTCTTCGATGCGGTCGGTCTTGTTCAGCGCGACGATCAAGGGGCCGGTGACGTACTGCACACGATCGAGGACCATCTGGTCTTCGTCGGTCCACTTGGTGCGGTCAACCACGAAGATCACCACGTCGACGTCTTTCAACGCCGCCGAAGCGGTCTTGTTCATGTAGCGGTTAAGCGCTTTTTCGCCGCCTTTGTGCATGCCAGGGGTATCCACATAGACCGCTTGCACGTTGCCTTCGGTCTTGATGCCCAGCATATTGTGGCGGGTGGTCTGCGGCTTGCGCGAGGTGATCGCGAGCTTCTGGCCGAGGATGTGGTTCAGCAGCGTGGACTTGCCCACGTTCGGGCGGCCGACGATGGCAACATAGCCACAGCGTGTTGCGGTTGAATCAGTCATGGCCATTCTCCACGCCCAGGGCAATCAGTGCTGCAGCGGCCGCTACCTGTTCGGCAATACGACGGCTCACACCCTGACCTCGGCTTTTTTCGTTCAGTAAGGTGATTTCACATTCCACGAAGAACACGCGGCAATGCGGCTCACCCTGGATATCCACCACTTCGTAGCGTGGCAGTTCGCAACCGCGCGATTGCAGGTATTCCTGCAGGCGGGTCTTGGGATCTTTGTTGGTGTCGACCAGCGTCAGGCTCTCGATTTCCGACGCCAGCCAGGCGACCACGCGCTCCTTGGCCGTTTCCATCCCGGCATCGAGGTAGATCGCACCGATCAATGCCTCCAGGGCATCAGCCAGGATCGACTCGCGCCGGAAACCGCCGCTTTTCAATTCACCGGAGCCCAGCCGCAGGTACTCGCCCAGGCCGAAACCTCGGGCCAGCACGGCCAGGGTCTCGCCCTTCACAAGGCGTGCACGCAGGCGCGAAAGCTGGCCTTCACGGGCCTGGGGAAAACGCTCGAAGAGCGCCTCACCGGCGGCGAAGTTGAGGATGGCGTCACCGAGGAATTCCAGGCGCTCGTTATTGCGCCCTGCAAAGCTGCGGTGTGTGAGGGCAAGGACCATCAATTCCTGGTCCTTGAAGGTGTAGCCGAGCTGACGCTCGAGACGACTGAGAGAAACGGTCACGGTTTATCCATATCTAGTTGGTGGCACCGGCGGCCATCGACGATTGACGCAGTGTTCAAATTCAAATCCTGATGGGTGCTACGGGGCATCGGAAAATGTCCAAGCCCCAGAAAAGCATTCGGCGCTGTGTTCACAGCGCCGCTTGTATTACTTGATCAGCCCTACCCGCGAGAAGTTCGGCAGGTGGCTGAGCTTGGGTTCCGGCCAACTCATCCAGACCGCGAAGGCTTTGCCGACAATATTCTCGTCGGGCACCATGCCCAGCAGATCCTTGGGAATAGTGGGGTCGTCCCAGTAGCGGCTGTCATTGGAGTTGTCGCGGTTGTCGCCCATCATGAAATAGTGCCCGGCAGGCACTTTCCACTGGCCATCGGGCATCGCGCGGTAGCGGCTCATTTCCTTGCGGATCTGGTGCTCTACCGTACCGAGTTTTTCTTGGTACAGCTCGGCGCTGCCCAAGGTATTCGGCTCGGCGCCCAGCAGTTTCTCGGCCACTGACTCACCGTTGACGAACAGGCGCTTGTCACTGGTGTAGCGGATCACGTCGCCCGGCAGGCCGACCACCCGCTTGATGTAGTTGACGTTCGGGTCGCTTGGGTAGCGGAACACCATCACATCACCGCGCTGGGGGTCACCGACTTCGATGACCTTCTTGTCGATCACCGGCAAGCGGATCCCATAGGAAAACTTGTTCACCAGGATGAAGTCGCCCACGTCCAGGGTAGGTTTCATCGACCCCGACGGGATCTGGAACGGCTCCACCAGGAACGAACGCAGCACCAGCACGATGAACAACACCGGGAAGAACGACTTGCCGTATTCAACCAGCAAGGGCTCCTTGTTCAGCTTCTCGACCACCACCGCATCAGGCTGGCTGACGCTGCCCTGATAGGAGGCGATAGCCGCCCGCCGACGCGGGGCGAAGAACACCAGATCGAGCAACGCCAGGAGGCCGCAAACGGCGACGGCGATGACCAGCAACAGCGGGAAATTTAGTGACATAGGACCTAACTATCCAACCTGAGCACCGCAAGGAAGGCTTCTTGTGGAATTTCCACGTTGCCCACTTGCTTCATGCGTTTTTTACCGGCCTTTTGCTTCTCAAGCAGCTTGCGCTTACGGCTTACGTCACCGCCGTAGCATTTGGCCAGTACGTTCTTTCTGAGTGCCTTGACGGAGGTCCGCGCAATGATCTGCCCGCCGATGGCGGCCTGGATCGCGACGTCGAACATCTGGCGCGGAATCAGTTCTTTCATCTTCTCGGTCAACTGGCGACCTTTGTAGTGCGCATTGTCCTTGTGCACGATCAGTGCCAGGGCATCGACCTTGTCGCCGTTGATCAGCACATCCAGTTTCACCAGATTAGCCGATTGGTAACGATCGAAATGGTAATCCAGCGAAGCATAGCCGCGGCTGGTGGATTTGAGACGGTCGAAGAAGTCCAGGACCACTTCGTTCATCGGCAAATCGTAGGTCACTTGCACCTGGGTACCGAGGAACAACATGTCGTGCTGCACGCCACGTTTTTCGATACACAGAGTGATGACGTTGCCCAGGTGCTCCTGCGGAACCAGGATATTGGCCCGCACGATCGGCTCGCGCATGTCTTCGATGGAAGACAGATCCGGAAGCTTGGACGGGTTGTCGACGTAAATCGTTTCACCGGTTTTCAGCGCCAGCTCAAAAATAACCGTCGGCGCGGTGGTGATCAGGTCCAGGTCGTATTCGCGCTCCAGGCGCTCCTGGATGATCTCCATGTGCAGCATGCCCAGGAACCCGCAACGGAAGCCGAAGCCCAGGGCGTCGGAACTTTCCGGGGTGTACTGCAGGGACGAGTCGTTGAGGGTCAGCTTCTGCAGGGCTTCGCGGAAGTCTTCGAAGTCGTCGGAGCTGACCGGGAACAGGCCGGCGTAGACTTGCGGCTGGATGCGTTTGAAGCCCGGCAGCACGTCGACATCGGGGGTGGAACTCAAGGTCAGGGTGTCGCCTACCGGCGCCCCGTGAATGTCCTTGATACCGGCGATGATGAAGCCCACTTCACCGGCTTTCAGGTCCGTGGTGGCCGTGTGCTTGGGGTTGAACACACCGACGCTGTCCACCAGGTGGATCTTGCCGGTGGATTTGACCAGGATTTTGTCGCCTTTCTTCACGCGGCCGTGGCGTACGCGCACCAGGGACACGACGCCCAGGTAGTTGTCGAACCAGGAATCGATGATCAACGCCTGCAGCGGATCTTCGTAGTTACCGGTAGGGGCCGGGATGGTCTTGACCAGGCGCTCGAGCACTTCGTCGACGCCAAGGCCGGTCTTGGCGCTGCACTCGACGGCGTCGGTGGCGTCAATGCCGATGATTTTTTCGATTTCTTCTTTTACGCGGTCCGGATCAGCCTGGGGCAGGTCGATCTTGTTCAGCACCGGCATGACCTCAAGGCCCTGCTCGATGGCGGTATAGCAGTTGGCTACGGACTGAGCCTCGACGCCCTGGCCGGCGTCGACCACCAGCAAGGCACCTTCACAGGCCGCCAGCGAGCGGCTGACTTCGTAGGTGAAGTCAACGTGGCCGGGGGTGTCAATGAAGTTCAGCTGGTACTTGATGCCGTCTTTGGCGGTGTAGTACAGGGTGACGCTATGGGCCTTGATGGTGATCCCGCGTTCACGCTCGAGGTCCATGGAGTCCAGGACCTGGGCTTCCATTTCACGCTCGGCAAGGCCGCCGCACATCTGGATGAATCGATCGGCCAGCGTCGACTTGCCATGGTCAATGTGGGCGATGATGGAGAAATTGCGGATATGACTCAAATCACTCACGGATCAACACTCAAAAAGGCTGCAGGCAGATTGCCCGCTGAAAAATAGCCGGGAATTGTACCTGATGCTCAGGCCAGACGTCATCTTTGCTGACCAGAACAAAAATGCCCCGCTGGGATAAGCGGGGCATTTTTTATGCATAAGCGCGCAATCAACCGGCTCGGCGCAACAACCAGAACCCGGCCACGGCGCAGATAAACGTCGGCACCAGCACCGCAAACAGCGGCGAGAAGCCAAATACCAGGCTCGACGGCCCCAGCAGGTCCTGGGCGATGCGGAAGGTGAAGCCCACCAGCACGCCGGTGAATACCCGC
This sequence comes from Pseudomonas sp. R4-35-07, assembly GCF_003852235.1. Lineage (NCBI taxonomy): Bacteria > Pseudomonadati > Pseudomonadota > Gammaproteobacteria > Pseudomonadales > Pseudomonadaceae > Pseudomonas > Pseudomonas sp. R4-35-07. The sequence continues at coordinate 1,189,925 of NZ_CP027732.1, read as the reverse complement.
TGGCCGAGGGTCACGGAACGCAACGGGCCGAAGATGAAGGAGATCGCCATCAACACCAGCGCGGCGGTGACCACCGGTTGCAACACCTTGACCCAGAACGCCAGCCAGTAGCGACCATTGTTCAGGCCCTGGTCCTTGAGGTAGTGGATGTAGCTCCACAACCCCGAGATCGGCAGGGTTTCCGGGACCATGATCACGGTATTGAGCAGTTCCGGCTTGAGCGCGATGTCCCATGCCTGGGTGGGCTCATTGACCACTTCGGTACTGGACTTGATGCCCTGGCCCACGTTATGGAAGAGCGTGGTGGTGACGTCGCTCAGTTGCCATTTTTCACCGTCATACTGCGCGCGCTTGGCGAAACTGGAGCTGAGCATGTGCCGCTCCTTGTCGAACGTGTAGCGCGTCACGCCGATCAACAGCCCGCCTGGCTGCACGGCGTTGATGTGGATGAACTGGTCACCCTGGCGGTGCCACAGGCCGTGCTTGGAACTTTGCGCATCGCCCGAACCCTGGGCCAGGGCGCGATTGGCCTGGGCGGTGGCTTCGGACGGTGGCGCAACGTATTCGCCGATCAGCACGCTGCACGCCATCAGCAGCAGCATTGGCTTCATCACGGCCCAGACGATACGCCCGATGGACACGCCCGCCGCGCGCATGATGGTCAATTCGCTGTTGCTGGCCAGGGTGCCCAGGCCGATCAGGCAGCCGATCAGGCCGGCCATCGGCATCATGTCGTAGAGACGACGCGGCGCGGTCAGCGCCACGAAGCTCAGTACGTCGGTGACCGTATAGGTATCGGTGACGTTGCCCACTTCATCGATGAACGCAAACAGCGAGGCCAAGCCCAGGATAATGCCCAATACCGCCAGGATGGCGATCAGTACGCTGCTACCAATGTAGCGATCGAGCTTAGCCACGAGCCAACTCCTTCAGGCCACGACGGCTCTTCATTTTCAAACGGATAGGCTCCCAGTAGAGAAGCCCCAGGCCGATCACCAGGAAAATCCCGTGGACCCACCACAGGCCCAGGGCGGGCGCAATCTTGCCCTTTTCCAGGGAGCCACGGGCGGAAATCAGGATGGTCAGGTACGCCATATACAGCAGGATCGCCGGCAGCAGCTTGAGGAAACGGCCCTGACGCGGGTTGACGCGCGACAGCGGCACAGCCATCAAGGTCACGATGAATACCAGCAGCGGCAGCGACAGGCGCCATTGCAGCTCGGCGATCGAGCGCAGCTCCTGGCTACCGAACAGTGATGCGGTCGGGAGCGCATCGCGGTCGGTGACCTCGTCGCTGATCTCGGGTTTGGGCAGCATGACGCCGTAGGTGTCGTACTTGATCACACGGTAATCGGCCAACCCCGGGCTGCCATCGTAGCGATAGCCGTTGTCCAGGATCAGGTAGCGGCTGCCGTCGGGGCGCACTTCCTGGCGGCCGCCGTCGGCCACCAGGATCGAGATGCCCCGGTCTTTCTGGTCCTTGCCGAGGTTTTTCTGGGAAATGAACACGCCGCTCAGGTTGGAACGGTCTTCGGTCATTTCTTCGGTATAGGTCACGCGCGTGCCGTCGTTGAGCGCCTGGAAGCGCCCGGGTTCGAGGGTGTCGAACTCGGTCATCGCGTCCTGCTTGTTCAGCAACAACTGAAACTGCATGGCCCCCTGAGGCGCCAGGCTCAGGCTCAACCAGGCCACCAACAGGGCAACGCCGGCGGCCGGCACCATGGTCATGGCCAGCAGGCGCTGCTGGCTCATGCCAGTGGCCGACAGCACGGTCATCTCGCTTTCGAGATATAGCCGGCCATATGCCAGCAGGATGCCAAGGAACAGGCCGAGCGGCAGGATCAGTTGCAAGAAGCCCGGCAGGCGAAAGCCCATGATCAGGAACAAAGAGCCCGGATCCAGGGCGCCCGAGGCGGCCTGCGCAAGGAATTTGACGAAACGACCACTCATGATGATGACCAGCAATACCGCACTCACGGCACTCAGGGTCAACAGGACTTCGCGGGATAGATAACGGAAGACGATCAAACCAGACACTCCAGGGTTGTCAGGCTAAGGCGGCCAAACAAGCAAGCATACCGAGTCGACCCGTTTGCGCGGGCCGGCTAAAAAGATGGCGCATTATCCTGTGATTGACCGCGCCTGTCACTGCGCAACCTCATGCGCACGCACAAAGCGTGCTTCGAGGGTTGTCAGGCTCCGCCGGCGAGGTTCAAACTGCGGCCTTTGTCGCTGGCGGTTTACAAGGCTGCCACGCTTTAAAGCCTGGGTACACATGCCAGGCTCACCGACCTTATAAGGGACCCGAAAATGGAATTGGTTGTAAAAAGCGTTAGCCCCGAAACGTTGAAAACCGCCACCCTCGTGGTCGCTGTCGGCGAAGGCCGCAAACTCGGCGTTGCCGCCAAGCAACTCGATGAGCTGAGCGGCGGCGCCATCAGCGCCGTGCTCAAACGCGGCGACCTGGCCGGCAAAGTCGGCCAGAGCCTGCTGCTGCAGAGCCTGCCGAACCTCAAGGCTGAGCGCGTATTGCTGGTGGGCGTGGGCAAGGATGCCGAGCTGGGCGACCGTCCATTCCGCAAGATCATCAGCGCCGTCCTCACCACCCTTAAAGGCCTGGGCGGCAGCGATGCGGCACTGGCACTCGATGAAATCGTCGTAAAAGGCCGTGACAGCTACGGCAAGACCCGTCTGCTGGCCGAAAGCCTGGTGGACGGCGGCTACGTTTTCGACCAGTTCAAGAGCCAGAAAGCCGAACCGCGCGCGCTGAAAAAAATCACCCTGCTGACCATCAAGGCTGCCCAGGCTGAAGTCGAGCGCGCCGTCACTCATGCAACGGCTATCGCCAACGGCATGTCGTTCACCCGCGACCTGGGCAACCTGCCGCCGAACATCTGCCACCCGACTTATCTGGGCGAGCAAGCCAAGGCGTTGGGCAAAGAGTTCAAAGCCCTCAAGGTCGAAGTGCTTGATGAGAAAAAGATCAAGGACCTGGGCATGGGTTCGTTCTATGCCGTGGGCCAGGGCAGCGACCAGCCGCCACGCCTGATCGTGATGCAGTACAACGGCGGCAAGAAGTCCGAGAAGCCGTATGCGCTGGTCGGCAAGGGCATCACCTTCGACACCGGCGGCATCAGCCTCAAACCGGGCGCCGGCATGGATGAGATGAAATACGACATGGGCGGCGCCGCCAGCGTGTTCGGCACCCTGCGCGCCGTGCTGGAACTCAAGCTGCCGATTAACCTGGTGTGCATCCTGGCCTGCGCCGAGAACATGCCGAGCGGCGGTGCTGCCCGCCCAGGCGATATCGTCACGACAATGAGCGGCCAGACCGTGGAAATCCTCAACACCGACGCCGAAGGCCGCCTGGTGCTGTGTGACGCGCTGACCTACGCCGAACGCTTCAAGCCGCAAGCGGTGATCGACATCGCCACCCTGACCGGTGCCTGCGTGGTTGCCCTGGGCGCCCACACATCGGGCCTGCTGGGCAATAACGACGAGCTGATCGAGCAATTGCTCAGCGCCGGCAAGGCCGCCGACGACCGCGCCTGGCAACTGCCGCTGTTCGATGAGTACCAGGAGCAACTGGACAGCCCGTTCGCCGACATCGCCAACATTGGCGGGCCGAAAGCCGGCACCATCACCGCCGCGTGCTTCCTGTCGCGGTTTGCCAAGAACTTCAACTGGGCGCACCTGGACATCGCCGGTACGGCATGGACCAGCGGCGGCAAGGACAAGGGCGCCACTGGCCGTCCGGTACCCCTGCTGACCCAGTACTTGCTGGACCGCGCCAAGGCCTAAGCGCCCCCGGCAGTTCTGTAGGAGCGAGCAAGCTCGCTCCTACAGAACTGCCGGGCCAGCACCAGGAACCGCAATGACCCAAGTCGATTTCTACATCCTACCCAGCGCCGATCCTTCAGCGCGGCTGGACTTTGCCTGCAAGCTCACCGAAAAAGCCTGGCGCATGGGCCATCGCATCTATCTGCATTGCAGCGATGCCGCCCAACGCGAGGACCTCGATGCCCGCCTCTGGCGCTTCAAGGGCGAAAGCTTCGTGCCCCACGGCCCCGCTGAATCCGAACCCGACGGCTTGGTAGTCCTGGGCCTGGGGGACAGTTGCGGCGATCACCAAGACCTGCTGGTCAACCTCGACCTGAAAGTGCCGGCCTTCGCCAAGGCATTCGCCCGTGTGGCGGAAGTGGTGGTGGAGGACCCGGCTATTCGTCAGGCCGCGCGGGAGAGTTTCCGTTTCTATCGCGAACAGGGCTATTCTCTGCAGGATCACCGGCTACAACGACTTTGAGTACATGATGGACACGCCCAACCCGATGAAAAAAGACGACCACTTGCTGGACGACCTCGAGTCGATCCGTCAGTTGCTCGGTGATGATGACCTGCAACCGCCGCTGTTGACCGAATCGGTCGAGGCCGGGGTACAGATTCCACTGTTGTCCGACATGGTCGACAACCAGCCTGCTGCACCCAAGCCTGTGGCCGCGCCGCCCGCTCCCGCAACAGAAAAAGCGCCCGACGCATTGCTGCTGCACCTGGACAACGAACTGCGCGCCGCCGCGCAACTGATCATGCAAGACGTGATCGCCGATTTTGCCCCGCATATCGAAGCCGAGATCAAGCGGCGGATGGATGCGCGGATGGAGCGGTTGCTCAGCCAGTACCAGTCTTAAGCCACACAAAGATCCAATGTGGGAGGGGGCTTGCCCCCGATAGCTGAGTGTCAGTCAGTGATGTTGTGACTGATCCACCGCTATCGGGGGCAAGCCCCCTCCCACATTTGCTGTACGCCAACTCGCCCTCCTCGCCCTGCCCCGTTATACTTGCCGGCTTTCCTGAATAAATGCCAACTAGGGTCCCGCCGCGCATGGATAAGACCTATCAGCCCCACGCTATCGAAACTTCCTGGTACAACACCTGGGAGTCCGAGAACTATTTCGCCCCACAAGGTGCGGGCGACTCGTACACCATCATGATCCCACCGCCGAATGTCACTGGCAGCCTGCACATGGGCCATGGCTTCAACAATGCGATCATGGATGCGTTGATCCGTTTCCGCCGCATGCAAGGCCGTAACACGCTGTGGCAGCCGGGCACCGACCACGCCGGCATCGCCACCCAGATGCTGGTGGAACGCCAACTGGAAGCCACCGGCCAAAGCCGTCACGACCTGGGCCGCGAGAAATTCCTGGAGAAAATCTGGGAATGGAAAGACCAGTCCGGCGGCAATATCAGCCGTCAGATCCGTCGCCTGGGTTCGTCAGTAGACTGGAGCCGCGAGCGTTTCACCATGGACGACGGCCTGTCAGAAGCGGTGAAGGAAGCCTTCGTGCGCTTGCATGAAGACGGCCTTATCTACCGCGGCAAGCGCCTGGTCAACTGGGACACCAAGTTGCACACGGCGATTTCCGACCTCGAAGTGGAAAACCACGACGAGAAAGGCTTCCTGTGGAACCTCAAGTATCCGCTGGCTGACGGCGCCAAGACCGCTGAAGGCAACGCTTACCTGATCGTCGCCACCACCCGTCCGGAAACCATGCTCGGCGACGCCGCTGTCGCGGTTAACCCGAACGACGCGCGCTACCAGGCGCTGATCGGCAAGTTCGTCGAGTTGCCACTGGTTGGCCGCCGCATCCCGATCATCGCGGACGACTACTGCGACCCTGAATTCGGCACCGGCTGTGTGAAAATCACCCCGGCCCACGATTTCAACGACTACGAAGTCGGCAAGCGCCACAACCTGCCGCTGCTCAATATCTTCGACAAGAACGCCGCCGTATTGCCGGCCTGCCAGGTATTCAACCTGGACGGTACGCTGAACGAGAGCATCGACGGCAAGATCCCGGCCGAATACGCCGGACTAGACCGTTTTGAAGCGCGCAAGCAGATCGTTGCCGCCTTCGACGCCGCCGGTTTGCTGGTGAGCGTGGACGACCACGGCCTGAAAGTGCCCAAGGGCGACCGTTCCGGCACGGTGATCGAGCCGTGGTTGACCGACCAGTGGTACGTGTCCACCAAGCCGCTGGCCGAGCCTGCGATTGCCGCCGTTGAAGACGGTCGCATCCAGTTCGTGCCCAAACAGTACGAGAACATGTACTTCTCGTGGATGCGCGACATCCAGGATTGGTGCATCAGCCGTCAGCTGTGGTGGGGCCACCGCATTCCGGCCTGGTACGACGAGTCGGGCAAGGTCTACGTAGGCCGCGACGAAGCCGAAGTGCGTGCCAAGCACCACCTCGGCGCCGACATCGCGCTGCAACAAGACAACGACGTACTGGACACCTGGTTCAGCTCCGGCCTGTGGACCTTCTCCACCCTCGGCTGGCCGCAACAGACCGAATTCCTGAAGAAATTCCACTCCACCGACGTGCTGGTCACCGGCTTCGACATCATTTTCTTCTGGGTTGCCCGGATGATCATGCTGACCATGCATTTGGTGAAGAACGAAGACGGCACCCCACAGGTACCGTTCAAGACCGTGTATGTGCACGGCCTGGTGCGTGATGGCCAGGGCCAGAAGATGTCCAAGTCCAAGGGCAACGTCCTGGACCCCTTGGACATCATCGACGGCATCGACCTGGAAACCCTGGTGCAGAAACGCACCTCGGGCCTGATGCAGCCCAAGCTGGCGAAAAAGATCGAAAAGCAGACCCGCGACGAGTTCGCCGACGGCATTGCCAGCTACGGCACCGACGCCCTGCGCTTCACGTTCTGCTCGCTGGCGTCCACCGGTCGCGACATCAAGTTCGACATGGGCCGCGTCGAAGGCTATCGCAACTTCTGCAACAAGATCTGGAACGCCGCGCGCTACGTACTGGATAAAGGCGAAGACTGCGGGCAGAACGGCGAAGCCTATGAGCTGAGCCTGGCTGACCGCTGGATCATCTCGCAACTGCAACGCACCGAAGCCGAAGTGACCCGCCAACTCGATCAGTTCCGTTTCGACCTGGCCGCACAAGCCTTGTACGAGTTCATCTGGAACCAGTATTGCGACTGGTACCTGGAACTGTCCAAGCCAGTGCTGTGGGACGAAAACGCGCCGCTCGAGCGCCAGCGCGGCACCCGTCGCACCCTGGTGCGCGTACTGGAAGTGGCATTGCGCCTGGCGCATCCGTTCATGCCGTTCATCACCGAAGAAATCTGGCAGCGCCTGGCGCCGCTGGCCGGTATCGAAGGCAAGACCATCATGCTGCAACCTTGGCCTGTGGCCAACGAAGCACGTATCGATGAGGCCGCCGAAAGCGATATCGAATGGCTCAAGACCCTGATGCTCGGCACGCGCAACATCCGCGCCGAGATGAATATCGGTCCGGGCAAGCCGCTGGCGGTGTTCGTGAAGAACGCCAGCGCCGAAGATCAGCGTCGTCTCACTGAGAACGATGCGCTGCTCAAGAAGCTGGCGAAACTGGAGTCAATCACCGTCTTGGCCGACGGCGCAGAAGCACCGCTGTCCGCCACTGCGCTGGTCGGCGACATGGAAGTGCTGGTGCCGATGGCCGGCGTGATCGACAAGGGCGCGGAACTGGCCCGACTCGACAAGGAAATCGCCCGCCTGCAAGGCGAAGTGCAGCGAGTGGGCGGCAAGCTGTCCAACGCGGCCTTCGTCGACAAGGCCCCGGCGGAAGTGATCGACAAAGAACGCGCCAAACTGGCCGAGGCTGAACAGGCCTTGGGCAAGCTGGCGGAGCAACATGCGCGGATTTCCAGCCTGTAAGGGCCAAACCGTGTGAAAAAAAGAGACCTTCGGGTCTCTTTTTTTGTGCATGCGGTCATTGTGGGAGGGGGCTTGCCCCCGATGGCGGTGGGTCAGCTGCCTATAAACTGGCTGATCCACCGCTATCGGGAGCAAGCCCCCTCCCACATTTGCCCGAGTTGGGCTCAGGATGTGTGACAATGCCCATCACTTTGAGCCAACACCAGAATCATCATGACCGCCCCCACTACGCCAAAACCTCCACGCAAGAAGCCTAAAACCGCAGCCACGGCCAAACCCGTCGCGCCGCGCAAAGAGGCTACCCTGCACCCGCGCAACCGCCACACCGGCCGTTACGACTTCCCGGCGCTGATCAAGACCACGCCGGAACTGGCGCAATTTGTGATCATCAACCCCTACGGCAAGGAAAGCATCGACTTCGCCAACCCGGACGCGGTGCGGGTATTCAACCGGGCGCTGCTCAAGGCTTTCTATGGCATCCAGCACTGGGACATCCCGGCCGATTACCTATGCCCGCCGGTGCCGGGGCGTGCCGACTACGTGCACTGCCTGGCCGACCTGCTGGCCAGCGTCAACGACGGCAAGATTCCGCGCGGCTCCATCGTCAAGGTGCTGGACATCGGCATGGGCGCCAATTGCGTCTACCCGCTGATTGGCTATATGGAGTACCGCTGGAACTTCCTGGGCTCGGAGGTCGATCCTATCGCCGTGGCCGCCGCCAAGGCCATCGTGCAGTCCAACGACCTGAACAAAGTCATCCAGCTGCGCCTGCAACCCAATCCCAAGCACATCCTGCTGGGCCTGCTGGAGCCTGCCGAGCGCTTTGACCTGACCATGTGCAACCCGCCGTTCCATGCCTCGATGGATGAAGCGACCAAGGGCAGCGAGCGTAAATGGCGCGCCTTGGGTAAAGCCGATCCCAAGCGCAAGTTGCCGGTGTTGAACTTCGGCGGCCAATCGGCCGAGCTGTGGTGCGAGGGCGGTGAAGCGCGTTTCGTCACGCAATTGATCGCTGAAAGTGCGCACTTTGCCCACAAGGTGTTGTGGTTCAGCACCCTGGTGTCAAAAGCGTCAAACCTGCCGGCGATCGAGACCGCGCTGAAAAAAGCCGGCGTGTTGGAAAGCCAGGTGGTGGAAATGTCCCAGGGGCAGAAGCAAAGCCGGTTCGTCGCCTGGACCTTCCAGACCAAGAACGAACAGCAGCTCTGGCGCCAGCGCTGGGTTCGCGACTGATATCGCAGGCAACAAAAAACCGTGCCCGGATCGCTCCGGTGCACGGTTTTTTTTACTGCGTCTTACTTGTTAACAGCGTCGGTCAGGCCTTTGGCCACAACCAGCTTGATAACTTTCTTGGCAGCGATTTCGATGGCAGCGCCAGTCGAAGGGTTACGGCCAGTACGGGCAGGACGCTCGGTCACTTTCAGCTTGCCAACGCCTGGCAGAGTGATTTCGCCGCCATTTTCCAGCTGATCAGCAACAACCTGGCTCAGTTGGTCCAGCAGAGCGCGCACGGTAGTTTTCGGTGCGTCTACTGCTTCAGCCAGGTCGGCGATCAGTTGGTCTTTAGTAATAGCCATTGTGGTGTTCCTTCCCTATCAAATTCATATGGATTGCAGAGTGCAGTGTCAGCCGTCGAGCCCGACCTTCTTGGCCTGGCACCCCGGCTATAACCTCGGAGAACGGGGTTATAGATGCTTGAAACGGGGATTGGTTCGACCTGACAAATGCTGAATGCACGCTTAACGCCGAGACTTGGCGTAAGACCGGGCAAAACTAGCACAGAGACGGGGAAATATCCGCCTCAACATACCCATTTGGTCAGCTTTATCGCTCTAAACCGTGAAAAAAAGGCATATACCCGGTCGGACAACGTCCAAAACGCCCTTCCAGGCGCGTCTTGACCAATGGGTGCGGTACACTGGGCAACTTTTTGGGGAGGCTCACCGCTCCCCTTCAACCAGCCGAGAAGCCTATGCCGATCCGTCATTGCATCGTCCACCTGATCGACAAAAAACCCGACGGCACACCCGCAGTTCTGCATGCCCGTGACTCGGAGCTGTCCGAATCCGCCGCCATCGAGAACATGCTCGCCGACCTCAACGAGAGCTACAACGCCAAACAAGGCAAGGCCTGGGGTTTCTTCCATGCCGAGTCCGGCGCGCACCCGTTCAGCGGCTGGTTGAAGGACTACTTTGACGGCGGCCAGGATTTCACCGCTTTCAGCCGTACGGCTGTGGAGCATCTGCAGAAGCTGATGGAAGAGTCCAACCTGTCCACTGGCGGCCATGTATTGTTTGCCCACTACCAGCAAGGCATGACCGACTACCTGGCCATCGCCCTGCTGCACCACAGCGAAGGCGTCGCGGTGACCGATGAGCTGGACGTGACCCCCTCGCGCCATCTGGACCTCGGCCAACTGCACCTGGCGGCGCGGATCAACGTCTCCGAGTGGCAGAACAACAAGCAGTCCAAGCAATACATCTCCTTTATCAAAGGCAAGAACGGCAAGAAGGTCTCGGAGTATTTCCGCGACTTTATCGGCTGCCAGGAAGGTGTCGACGGCCCGGGCGAAACCCGCACCCTGCTCAAGGCGTTCAGCGACTTCGTTGAAAGTGAAGACCTGCCGGACGAATCGGCCCGCGAGAAAACCAAGACCCTGGTGGATTACGCCAGCAGCCAGGCCAAGCTCGGCGAGCCCATGGGCCTGGAAGAACTGTCCGGTTTGATCGATGAAGATCGGCCCAAGGCGTTCTACGACCACATTCGCAACAAGGACTACGGCCTGTCGCCGGAGATCCCTGCCGACAAACGCACCCTCAACCAGTTCCGCCGTTTCACCGGCCGCGCCGAAGGCTTGTCCATCAGCTTTGAAGCGCATCTGCTGGGCGACAAGATCGAGTACGACGAGGCCGCCGGCACCTTGATCATCAAGGGCCTGCCGACCCAACTGACCGATCAGCTCAAGCGCCGTAACTGATGCTTGGCGGCGTGCTCAAGAAAGTCCTGCTGGTGCTGCTGGTGGTCGTGGTGATTCAGAACTGGGGCAAGATCGAGCGGCTGTTCAACCCCTCGCAAGCGGTTTCGGAGCAGGTACGCGCCTCGGCGCGCGTGGTGCTCTATGCCACCGAGTGGTGCGGCTACTGCAAGCAGATCCGGCGTTTCCTGGACCAGAAAGGCATTCCTTACCAGGCGTTCGATATCGAGAAGGACGCCCAGGCGCGCAAGGCGTATGAAGCATTGGGCGGGGGCGGGATTCCGTTTGTCGACGTCAATGGCACGTTGATCCGCGACTACAACCCGGATGCGATCATGGCCGCGTTGAAGTAACACCGCAGATCAAATGTGGGAGGGGGCTTGCCCCCGATAGCAGTCTGTCAGCTAGCCTATGGGTAGCTGACCCACCGCAATCGGGGGCAAGCCCCCTCCCACATTGGTTTTGTGGTGAGGGCTTAGCGCAACACAATCATCCGGCCCAGCACTGTGCTCTGCTCAAAGCCCAGCACCGCTTGCAGGGCATTGAGCACCGCTACCGGGTCCTTGCTTGGAAAGCTGCCGCTGACGCGCTTGGCGCCCATCTCGTCATTGAGCACCAGGATGCGGCCAGGATAATAGCGGGCCAAATCCTCGATCACCTCGGCCAGCGGCGCCTTGTAGTAATTGAGCCAGCCATCGCGCCAGGCCAGGCGTGCTTCGCTGTCTACCGCATGCAGCGGCTCGGCTACACCCTCGGCGTAGGCTACTTGCTGGCCCGCCGTCAGAATTTGCTGCGGCGCCTGTTTGGAGGGCGTCACTCCAACCCGGCCGGACAACACGGTCACCTGTGCCCCCGCCGGTTGCAGGCGCACTTCGAACTGCGTGCCCAGCACCCGCGTTTCTCCGCTGCCCGCCTCGACCATAAACGCCTGGCCGGTGTGGACAACGTGGAAAAACCCGGCCCCTCGGCGTAACTGGACATGCCGCTCGCCGTGGCTGAAATCCACGGCAATGGCGCTGTCGGCGTCGAGGGTAACCTGGGACTGATCGGCCAGGGTCACGGTCCGCACCTCCCCTGGCGCCGTCACGTAATCGGCGCCGAAGTCATCCACCCAGCGCGACGGTTGCCAACCGGCGCCCATCGCCACCATCAACAACACACAGGCGGCCGTGGCCAAGGCGCCAGACCAGCGCAACGTGCGCGAGCGCGTGGAACGGTTCATCGCATTGAGGTAGCCCTGCAACGCCTGCGCGTCTTCGTCGGCCAACGCGCGTGCCGGGACTTCGCTCAACTCCCACAGCACCTGGGCCTGGGCATAGGCTTGGACATGGGCGGGGTCGGCCCGCAGCCATTGGCTGAAGCTGGCCTGATCGCCACTGCTGGGCTGGTCGTGCAGCAGGCTCAGCCAGGCGAGCGCGGCCTGTTCCTGGGCGGGCGTGGGCGTCACGTTCACGGTGCTTTTCCTGGCGTGCGTGGGGGCGACGGTTCGCTCAGGCTCGCCTTGCAGGCTTGGAGGGCACGCATCATGTGTTTTTCCACAGCGCTTTGGGACACGCCCATCGCCTTGGCGATTTGCGCATATTTGCGGCCGTGGATGCGGTTGAGCAGGAAAATCTGGCGGGTGCGCTCGGGCAAACTGCGCAAGGCGGCTTCGACATGGCGCAAATCATTGCCCGCTTCGAGTGCCGCCTGGGGTTCGCAGCCCTGGTTGCCCTGCTGTTCCGGCAGCCAGCCTTCATTACTGCGCACGCGGGCGCCTTCGCTGCGCAAATGGTCGATGGCAATATTGCTGGCGCAGCGCAGCAGGTAGGTGCTGAGCTCTTCGACCTGCACCAGCGGGCGACGCCAGAAGCGCAGGAACAGGTCTTGCACCAGGTCCGCCGCCGTGGCGCGGCAACCGACACGGCGGCTGACCAGCGCCTCCATCTGCGAACGCTGGGACAGGAACACCTGCAGGAAATGCGCCCGCCCACCGGCGGCGTCCGGGTGCGAACGGTCTTGAGGCTTCGGCGCAGGGCTGATCATCATGGGCAACTCAGAACAGGCCGAACGCCGCGACCGGGCTGGCCAGCAGGCCGATGCCCGCGAGGCTCAACGCCAGCCGAGGCCGATACGGCAGCAACAGCACCAGCAGCAAGGCGCTGAGCATCAACACCGCGCACCACTCCACCAACCCCTGGCCCCAGCCCATGGCGCCCACCGCCGGCCAGGGCGACAGCGCCAGCAGCAACCAACCGGCCGCACGCAACCCCAGACGCCGTAAAGGCGAAGGCTTGCTGCGCAGCAACTCGCCGTGATGACGGTCGGTCGACAGGCACAGCGCGGTAAACCCGGCGTAGCACATGAGCAGCGCGAGCAGCATTCAGTTGGCCTCCTGTTTGAACGTCAATGCACCTGCGCGCGGCGCCTTGGGCTGCGTTGCCGTGCGGCGCTGCATCTTCCAGGCGGCCCAGCCCAGAAACAGGCCGCAGGCCAGGCACGTCAGGTCGAAGCCGGCCATGGCCCAGTCGCCACTCACCAGGGAAACGCCCAAATGGTGGGAGGTGGTCAGTGCATTGACCAACGGGATGACCACCAACAGCAGCGCCCCCACGCTCAATTGCTCGACCCACGCCGGGCGGCCGCGCCGCAACAGCGCGTGCAACAGGCTCAGGGCCCAGGCGATAAAGAACGCGCGCACTTCCCAGTCGGAACGCTCGGCGAAGCTCACCGGCAACAAACGGTTCGCCCAGAAGAACAGTGCGATGGCGATCACCAGGCCGGACATGCTGGCGACATTCAGCACTTCCACCAGGCGCAGCTCAAATGGCATCACACCGGTTTTGGCGTGCTTGAGCTGGCGCTTGCCGAGCCAGATCACCAGCCCGGTACCGATCATCGCCGTGCCGGCCAGGCCACAGACAAAGTACAGCCAGCGCAACACCGGGCCGGCGAAATGGCCCATGTGCAAACCGTAGAAACCGCCGCCGATGACCGCCGGCAACGACGGCTCGCCACTGGCCCGCAACAGCTCGCCCGTGGCGCCGTTGAACGACAGGCTGCTGCCGAAATCCTGCACCACGCTGTCGGACCCGGCGCGGAACACAGTCACCGAGGCGTTGACGTCACTCGGATTATTCACCGCCAAGCGTCCGACATGCCCTCCCGCCCACTGTTGTTGCGCCTGCTGGTACATCGGCCACAACGCCAGCAAGGTGCCCGGCTGGCCGAGCGCCGGTGCATTATCGGCACTGGGGAACACCTCATTGAAGAACGCACGGCTGTCGTTGCCATACGAGGCCATGATCGGCGCCGGCATCACCATGTTCATGAAAATCACCAGGCTGCTGTAGGTGATCATCAGGTGAAACGGCAACACCAGCACGCCCACCGCGTTGTGCCCGTCCAGCCAGGAACGCTGGCCTTTGCGCGGGCGGAAGGTGAAGAAGTCCTTGAAGATTTTCTTGTGAGTGATGATGCCGGTGATCAGCGCGACAAACATCACCATGGCGGCGATGGTCGACAACCAGCGGCCCCACGGGTAAGGCATTTGCAGCTGGAAGTGGAAACGGTAGAAGAATTCGCCGCCCATGCTTTCACGGGCTTGCACCGCTTGGCCGCTGACCGGGTCGAGGATTTTTTGGGTGAAGTTGCCGCGCTTGCCGGGGTCGACCTTGTCTTGCCACATCACCGACAGGCCGGGGTCGCGGCGGGTGGGCAAGGTGATGAACCAGTGCGCGGCAGTGGGCGCCTGTTGCTGCAGATAGCGCTGCGCCACGGCGAGGCTGAGCGCGTCGTCCAATGGGTGGGCCTGCACTTCGGGCTGCATCCAGTGGGTTATTTCGTCCTTGAAATAAGCCAGGGTGCCGGTCAGGAAAATCGCGAACAGCAGCCAGCCGAAGATCAACCCCGCCCAGGTGTGCAGCCAGGCCATGGCTTGGCGAAAGCCTTCCTTCATGTGCGCGCCACCCAGAAACCGATGCCCGCCAGGGTGGCGAACAGCGCGCTCGGCAACATAACGCCCGCCCAGGCACGCCATGCCGTGCGACAGGCAAAACACCAGAGCACCGCCAGCAGGTAGAACACGAACGAACTCATCATGCCGGTGATCACCGCATCGGCGCGGGACGTGGGCAGCCACAGTGCGAGGCAGATAGCGGCCAGGGAGGCCATCAGATAACCGCCGACCACCGCCGCCAGCACCCGGGAGGTGACGGCAAGGCGATAGGACGCGGGCAGTGGGGTTTTGCTGTTCATGCGACAGGCGCCAAGTTCATCAGCGCGCAATATTAATGATAAATATTCTCATAAGCAAAAGAGAACGGATGAATCACCGGCTTCGCGGATTGCCGAACCTCGTCCCCGCCCCTACAATGCGAACAATTCTTGTTCTCTAAAGCATGCCGATGCTGATGGAGTGATCCCGTTGCCACCGTCCAACGCTGTCGAAGTTCTGTACAACGACCATCATCACTGGCTTACCGGCTGGTTGCGACGCAAGCTCGGCTGCCCGGAAAGCGCCGCCGACCTGGCCCAGGACACCTTCATCCGTGTACTCAGCGCACGGGAAGCGCCAACGCTGAACGAACCCCGCGCCTTTCTCACCACGGTTGCCAAGCGCGTGCTGTTCAACTTTTACCGTCGCCAGGACCTGGAACGCGCCTACCTCGATGCCTTGGCACAATTGCCGGAGCAGGTGACGCCGTCTGAGGAAGACCGCGCCATCATCCTGCAAACCCTGGTGGAGCTGGACCAATTGCTCGACGGCTTGCCGGTCCAGGTCAAACGCGCCTTCCTGCTGGCCCAGCTCGATGGCCTTACCTATGCGCAAATCGGTGCGCAGTTGGGCATTTCCATTGCCACGGTCAAACGCCATCTGCATAAAGCCGCCCTGCGCTGCTACTTCGCCCTATGAATATCTCGCCCCCCGTCGCCGAACAAGCCGTGCACTGGTTGCTGAAAATGCAGCAAGGCACGCTCGACCCGCGCCAACAGGCCGCCTGGCAGCAATGGCTGGATGCGCACAGCGAGCACCAGCGCGCGTGGGACCACATCCAGCGCGTCAACCAGCGCCTGCGCGGCGTGCCTTCGCCCCTGGCGCACGCGGCGTTGAATGCGCCGGCGTCCAACAGCCGGCGCCAGGCGCTGAAGCTGCTGTTGATTCTCGGCGCCGGTTCGGCGGCAGCCTGGAGCCTGCGCCAGCAGCGTATTCTGCCGCCGCTGACCGCCGACTACCGCAGCCCCGTCGGACAGCGCCGCAGCGTGCAGTTGGCCGACGGCAGCCAGTTGCAGCTCAACACCGGCAGCGCAGTGGATGTGCATGTCGATAGCCAGCAGCGACTGATCCGCCTGCTCGAAGGTGAAATCCTGCTGACCGCCCGCGCCGGTGCCACGCCGCTGCGCGTACTCACCAGCCAGGGTCTGCTCAGCAGCCAGGCGGCGCGCCTGAACGTGCGGCAGTTCAGTGACCATACTCAACTGGCGGTGCTCGACGGCCAGGTCGACGTGATGCCCAACCACTACAGCGGCCTGCCGCTGAGCGTCGAGGCTGCGCATCAGGTCAATTACACCCGCAAAGGCTGGGACAGTCCTCGCCCCGCTGACGCCAACAGCGGTGCCTGGGCAGACGGCATGCTGGTGGCTGCGCATATGCGCCTGGAGGATTTCCTCGGCGAACTGGGGCGCTACCGTCGCGGCCAGCTCAATTGCGACCCGCAGGTGGCAGACCTGTTGCTGTCAGGCAGCTATCCACTGGATGACAGCGAACGCATCCTCGACCTGCTGGAAGTCAGCCTACCGGTCACCGTGCGACGCTTTACCCGCTACTGGGTGACGGTTCAGGCCCGCGCCTGAAATTATTCAGAAAAACAGTGAGCCGTTTTCCCGTCCTCGCGTGACAGAGAAGGAAAGCCACCTTGATCCTTCCTTCTCAGGACCGCCCTTCATGCCCCTGCAACCGACGCTTCTTGCCCGTACCCTGCGCCAATTCCTCCTCGGCGCCAGCCTCAGCCTGACCGCGCTGCCCCCAGTGATGGCGGCCGAAGCCAAGGCGTATCACATCGCACCGACGAGTCTGGAAGCGGCCCTGAACCAGTTCGGCCGTGAAGCCTCGGTGCTGGTGTCTTTCGGCTCCGAGGTCACCGCCGGCCTGCAAAGCCCGGGCTTGTCGGGCACCTACAGCACCGCCGAAGGCCTGAATAAACTGTTGGAAGGCAGTGGCCTGCAAGCTCGTGCCGAGGGCGACAACGCCTACAGCCTGCAACCGGCCAGCGCCCCGGTTACCCTCGAACTGCAGACCTCCAACGTGGTCGGCGACTGGCTCGGCGATGCAGCGCAGACCAACGTGTTCGAACACCCTGGCGCGCGCGATGTGATCCGCCGCGAAGCCTTCGAACGCCAGGGCGCGACCCAGGCCCGCGACGTACTCAACCGCATTCCCGGCGTCAACGCCCCGGACAACAACGGCACCGGCAGCCATGACATGGCGCTGAACTTCGGTATTCGCGGGCTCAACCCACGTCTGGCGTCGCGCTCCACGGTGTTGATGGACGGCATTCCCGTGCCCTTCGCACCGTATGGCCAGCCGCAACTGTCATTCGCACCGATCAGCATGGGCAACATGGACGCGGTCGACGTGGTCCGCGGCGGCGGCGCGGTGCGCTACGGCCCGCAAAACGTCGGCGGCATCGTCAACTTCGTGACCCGTGCGATCCCGGATGCGCCCACCGTCAAAGGCGGCCTGCAAACCGAAACCAGCCCGTCCTCCAGCCACGACGGCTTCAAAACCACCGGCAACCTGCTGGCCGGTGGCACCGCCGACAATGGCCTGGGCGGCGCGCTCCTGTACTCCGGCACCCGTGGCGGCGACTGGCGCGAAAACAGTGACACGCGCATCGACGACTTGATCCTCAAGGGCAAATACCAACTGGACGACGCCAACAGCTTCAACGCCATGGCGCAGTACTACGAAGGCCAGGCCGATATGCCCGGCGGCTTGAACGTCAAGGACTACAAGGCTGACCCGTACCAGTCGACCCGCCCCTACGATAAGTTCTGGGGACGCCGTACGCTGTTCAACTTGGGCTACCGCTACGAGCAGGACCGCCGTGAGTTCACGGTCAACAGCTTCTTCACCAAGACCCTGCGCAGCGGTTACCTCGACCAGGGAAACTTCCTCTCGCTGTCACCGCGCGAGTACTGGGTACGCGGCCTGGAAACCCGCTTCGCCCAAGGCTTCGACCTCGGCCCCACCACACACGAAGTCGGCGTCGGCTACCGCTACATCAATGAAGCCGGCCACGAGCTGCGCTACCGCACGCCGATTGCGGCCAACCAGCAAATCCCGACCACCGACAGCCGCAACGACCGCGACACGCGCGGCGGCACCGAGGCCAACGCGTTCTTCATCGACGACCGCATCGATATCGGCAAGTGGACCCTCACGCCGGGCATTCGCTACGAGATGATCAAGTCCCAGCAGACCAACAACCTGAGCAACGTCAACTACAAAGGCGACTACAACACTGCGCTGCCGGCGTTGAACGTGCTCTACCACCTCACCGATGACTGGAACCTCTACGCCAACACTGAAGGCTCGTTCGGCAGCGTGCAGTACAGCCAGATGCCCAACCGCGTGAGCAGCGGCGAAGTGAAACCGGAAAAAGCCCGCACCTGGGAGCTCGGTACGCGCTATGACAACGGCAGCCTGCGCGCGGAGATCGGTGCGTTCCTGATCAATTTCGACAACCAGTACGACAGCAACCAGACCAATGACACCGTGATCGCACGCGGTGAAACGCGGCACCAGGGCATCGAGTCGAGCATCAACTATGCCCTCGACGGCTTGAATCCTGTGCTGGCCGGCTTCGATGTGTACGCCACCTATGCGTATGTCGACGCGACCATCCGCGAAGACGGCCCGAACAAAGGCAACCGCGTGCCCTTCTCGTCCCGGCACAAAGGCACCCTCGGCGTGGGTTACACCGAAGGCCCGTGGAAGCTCAACCTGGACAGCAGCTACCAGAGCAGCCAATTCGCTGACAACGCCAACACCCAGGCCGAAAGCGCCGACGGCGCGAATGGACGCATCCCCGGCTACATGCTGTTCAGCAGCCGCGCAGCGTATGACTTCGGCCCCCAACTGTCGGACTTGAACGTGGCGGTCGGCGTGAAGAATATCTTCAACAAGCAGTACTACACGCGCTCGTTCGACGATAACAACAAGGGCAAGTACGTGGGTGAACCGCGCACGGTGTATGTGCAGACGTCTATCGCGTTCTAACGGCATGCCTTCAATTTGCAGGCCATAACACATCCAAATGTGGGAGGGGGCTTGCCCCCGATGGCGGTGGGTCAGTTAAAAATATACTGACTGACACTCCGCTATCGGGAGCAAGCCCCCTCCCACATTTGAGCCGCGGTGTGTTCGGGATTTCGGGTTCTAACTACCCGCCAGGCAACTGGGGGTGGCCGCGACCAGCGCATCGATGGCGCATCGGGTCTTGGCCGGCATGTGCGGTGCCGTCGGCCAGATCACATGGATGGGGGCCGGCTGTTCGCGGAAATCGGCCAGCACCGCCGCCAGTTGCCCGCGCAGCGCATAGTGGGCGATCAACCAACTCGGCAACCAGGCCAGGCCGACGCCTGCGATGGCCGCATCGGCCACGGCCTGGAGGTCGTCCAGCACCAAGGGCGTGACCAACCGCGAGCGATGGGCGCTGTTGCTGCGGTAAGCAATACCACGATGAGCCGACAAGTCTTCGATACAGGCGATGGGCCCCCTGCGCTGCAAATACACGGGCGACGCCGCCAAGCCCATGACCTGCTCGCCCAGGCGCCGCGCACTCAAGCGGTCGGTATCCGGCAGCGGGCCGATGCGCACGGCGATATCGAAGCCTTCCTGCACCAGATCGGTCATGCGGTCGGAGAAACTGATCTCGATCTCCAATTGTGGATAGCGGTCCATCAAGCCCCACAACGCAGGCGCGGCATAGTGGTGACCAAACGCCAGCGGCAAACTCGCCCGCAAGCGCCCGCGTGGCTGGTGACGGCCGCTTTCCAGCACCGACTCGGCCGCCTCCAGCTCTGCCAGCGCGCGTAGACAGTGTTCGTAGTACGCCTGCCCATCCTCGGTCAGACGCTGGCGGCGCGTAGAGCGTTGCAACAGGCAAGTGCCCAGCCGCGCTTCCAACCGCGCCAGGCCCTTGCCCACTGCCGAACGGGTGAGATTCAGGCGCTCGGCGGCTGCGCTCAGGCTGCCGCTCTCGACGATCTGCACGAACAGTTCGACGCCATCGAAACGTGGGGTGGTCATACTAATTTGTCGCCCTGCATTCCCTTATCCTTGGAAAAATCATCGCAAATGAAGAATCAAATTCCCGAGAGAATAATCCCTCCCACTCTCGAAAGGAACATCCCATGCCACCCGTCGCCACGCTATCGGCCCTCAGCCCACCGCATGTCGCCAGAAACGGCCTGGCGCTCACCGCCGTGTGCCTTGTGGCCCTGATGTTCGGCCTGGAAATCTCCAGCGTGCCGGTCATCCTGCCCACCCTGGAACGCGAACTGGGCACGGGGTTTCAAGATGCCCAATGGATCATGAATGCCTACACCCTGGCCTGCACCAGCGTGCTGATGGCGGCGGGCACCCTGGCCGATCGCTTTGGCCGTCGACGCATGCTGGTGCTGTGCCTGTGGGTCTTCGGTCTGGCCTCGCTGGCCTGCGGCTTGGCCAACGACGCATCGACGCTGATCGTGGCGCGTTTCCTCCAGGGCATCGGCGCCGGCGCGATGATGATCTGCCAGTTCGCGATACTGTCGCACTTGTTTCGGGAACCGGCGGCACGCGCCCGGGCATTTGCGATCTGGGGCGTGATTGCCGGAGTGGGCCTGGGGTTCGGGCCGATGGTCGGTGCGCTGATCCTGGCAGTCGCGGACTGGCGCTGGGTATTTCTCGCGCATGTGCCGCTCACCCTGTTCACCTTGGTGCTGTTGCGCATCAGCGTGCAGGAATCCCGCGACCCGGCCAGCCATCGCCTCGATATCGCCGGCATGCTGACCTTGACGCTGGCGGTGTTCGCCCTGGTGTACTTCATCACCCAAGGCACCGAGCACGGCTTCGCCACACCGGGCATGCTCGGCTGGGCGGGTTTGGCGCTGGTGGCGTTGCTGCTGTTCATCGTGGTTGAAAAGCGCAGCGCCCATCCGATGTTCGATTTTTCGGTGTTGCGCATCAAGCGCTTCACCGGTGCACTGATGGGCTCGATCGGCATGAACTTCAGCTTCTGGCCGTTCATGATCTACCTGCCGCTGTATTTCCAGGCGGGCCTGGGCTACGACACCCTGACCACCGGCGGCGCCCTGCTCGCCTACACCTTGCCCACCTTGCTGGTGCCGCCGCTGGCCGAGCGCCTGGCCCTGCGCTACGGTGCCGAACGCATCATCCCCGTGGGCCTGGCGACGATGGGTGCGGGGTTTCTGGCAATGGCCGCCGCCAATGGCGCCGCGCAGCCAAGCACGCTGCTGGTGCTGCTCAGTTGCGTGATCGCCGGCATCGGCCTGGCGCTGACCAACTCGCCCACCACCAACACCACCACAGGCGCCGTCTCGGCTGATCGCGCGGGCATGGCCTCGGGTATCGACTTCAGCGCACGGCTGATCACCCTGGCGCTCAACATCGCGTTGATGGGCTTGGTGCTGTTGCTGGGGATTGGTCATTACCTGGCCGAGGTCATGCCGCCAAGCACGGCAATAGATTGGCCGGCCCTCAGCCAGCACATCGCGGCGGGCAAGCTGGACGCGCCGGGGTTGGTGTTCGACGAGACCCGGGCGGCGCTGCGCAACGGCGCCGGCTGGGCCATGCTCTTTGCAGGGTTGGGTGCTTGCGGGCTGGCGATGCTTAGCGGGTATTTCTTCAAACAGCGCCGTTGAACGAAAAACGGGCCTGCATGCGCAGGCCCGTTTTCAATGGGGAGTGAAAAAAACCATCAGCCGTTGAATACGGCCCGTTCTTTTTCCAGAAACTCCTGTTCAAGCTCATCTTCATTGACTTTGGTGGTCGGCTGGTTTTTACCGGCAGCGCGGGGCTTGCCTTGCAGTTTGCCGAACAGATGCTCCAGCGCGTGGTCGAGCTTGGTGGCCGCGCCATCGATCGCTTGTTCCAGCGTATCGGCCTTGTGCAGCACCGAAAGCGGTTGGTGCCCTTTTGGCCGGGCCTCCAGGCGGCAGCTTAAATCGTGGGGACCGGGCTTGTCGCCGTTCTCATCCCGCAGGTAGACCTCGACACGGGTCAGGTCTTCTTCATAACGTTCGAGCGTGCTCTCAATGGTAGTACGTACCCACTCCTCCAGTCGGATGCTGCTTTCAATATGGTTATCGCTATTGACTTGGATTTGCATAGTTCTTCCCTTATTTCAGCTAGCTCGCCAGAGATCACAAACTGCAACACCGGGGTGGTGAAACCATGACCTCCTGATTACACAATTGAGCACTCGCTGAAACAATTCAACCCCTTTGCAAAGATAAATCCTACATTACAAATTAACCCTGACGACAAGCAAAAACGCTGTTAGGGTGGGGAGTTAGTTACATCTTCTTACCCCTGAATATCCTCACAATTGCCCCGCTCCCATTGGGTGCAGTGCCCGGAAAATCCCCGCCTCCTCCACCAGCCAATCATGCACCGCACGCACGCCCGGATGGTTCAATGCGCCTGGCGCATACAGCAGCACGTAGCGTTTGTGGTTGGGCACGGCCAGGCCGAACGGCACGATCAGGCTGCCGCGTTCCAGTTCATCGTTGAGCAGAGTGCGCCGCGCGATCGCGACGCCCATACCGGCAATGGCGGCTTCGATGGTCAGGTGGTTGCGGTTGAAGGTGTGCCCGCGGCGTACATCGGCGTCCTGGTAACCAATGGCATTCAGGTAAAACTCCCACTCGGCATACTCATAACTCCCACGCCAGGCGGTGATGTCGTGCAACAGCGGGAAATGCACCAGGTCCGCCGGCCCATGCAGCGGCGGGCGCCCGCGTAGCAGGCTGGGGGCGCAGACCGGAAAGATCTGTTCGTCCAGCAGCGCTGTGGATAAAAGGCCTGGGTAGCTACCGTCGTTCAGGTCGATGGCCAGGTCGAAGTCGCCCTCGTGCAGGGCGATGCTGCTGTCTTCGGCGACCAGGCGCAGTTGAATGTCTGGAAAGCGCTGCTGCAAGCGTGGCAGACGCGGGGTCAGCCACTTGCCAAGAAACGACGGGATCGAACGCAGGCGCAAGGTGCCGCTGATCATCCCAGCGTCCAGACGCTGTAATTCGGCGTCAATGCTGCCGTAGGCCTCGCCCACCACCGCCGCCAGGCGCTGCCCTTCGGCGCTGAGCTCCACGCCCCTGGCCCGGCGATGAAACAGTCGAAAGCCCAGGCGCTCCTCCAACTGGCGAATCTGCTGGCTCACCGCCCCCGGCGTGATGTGCAGTTCTTCGGCGCAACGGGTGAACGACAAATGCCGTGCAGCGCATGAAAACACATGCAGCCAGACATACGTCTGGCCATGAAGGGGGCGGGTCATAGTGTTTAGTCCTGCTAAAGAGTGTCTTAGGATAATTCGTTGGTCAGTGCCGATCCAGAGGCTCAGTATCGCGTCAATTCCGCCTGCTCTACAAAACATGGCAGCGATTTCTACTCCATTGCTTGTAAGGCTTTAGCATGGCTATCAGTGTTTTCGATCTATTCAAGGTGGGCATTGGCCCGTCCAGCTCCCATACCGTCGGCCCGATGCGCGCTGCGGCGACCTTTGCCCAGGCATTGACCGACCAACGGTTGCTCAGTGAAACCCGCCGCGTCGAAGTGCGTTTATACGGTTCGCTGTCAGCTACCGGCGTCGGCCACGCCACCGACCGCGCCTGTGTGATGGGCTTGATGGGCGAATGGCCGGATCGCATCGACCCCACCTCGATCAACGCACGCATCCAGCAACTGCGCGAGTCCGGCCAACTGCTTCTCGCCGGCCAGCAGAACATTGCCTTCGACTGGCACACCGACCTGCTGCTGCTCGACGAAAGCCTGCCCTACCACCCCAACGCCATGTCCCTGCACGCCTATGGCGACAGCGGCCTGCTAAGCGAGCAAACCTATTATTCGGTGGGCGGTGGTTTCATCATCGAAGCTGCCGAAGCCGCATCGGGCATTGCGCCGACCAGCGATGTGCAATTGCCCTACGACTTTTCCAGCGCCGTCGAGCTGTTGGCCTTGTGCAACCAGCACGGCCTGCGGGTTTCGCAGTTGATGATGGCCAACGAACGGGCGTGGCGCAGCGACGCAGACATCCGCAGCGGCCTTCTGCATATCTGGTCGGTGATGCGCGAGTGCGTGGAACAAGGCCTGCGCGATGAAGGCATTCTGCCCGGCGGCCTGGATGTACCGCGTCGCGCTGCGAAATTGCACCGCAGCCTGTTGGAAACCGGCAAGCCCAACGTGATCACTTCGACCTTATCAGCCATGGAGTGGGTCAACCTGTTCGCCCTCGCCGTCAACGAAGAAAACGCCGCTGGCGGACGCATGGTCACCGCACCGACCAATGGCGCGGCGGGGATTATCCCGGCGGTGCTGCATTACTACATGAAGTTCAACGCCGACGCGTCCGATGACGACGTCGTCAATTTCTTTCTGGCTGCCGCTGCCGTCGGCATCCTCTGCAAGAAGAACGCCTCGATCTCCGGTGCCGAAGTCGGCTGCCAGGGCGAAGTCGGCTCGGCCTGCGCCATGGCCGCCGCCGGGCTGGCCGAGATCCTCGGCGCTACACCTGAGCAACTGGAAAACGCCGCCGAAATCGGCCTGGAACACAACCTCGGCCTGACCTGCGACCCGGTTGGCGGCCTCGTGCAGGTGCCCTGCATCGAGCGCAACGCCATCGCGGCGGTCAAAGCGATCAATGCCACCCAAATGGCCCTGCGCGGCGACGGCAAGCACTTTATTTCCCTCGACCGGGTGATCCGCACCATGCGCGATACCGGCGCCGACATGCATGACAAATACAAAGAAACGTCACGGGGCGGCCTGGCGGTCAGCTGGGTGGAGTGCTGACCGGGATGACTGCGCCGTCAGCGGTCGTTTTTTGCGTACTGCCCTGAAACAGATCACCGTTTCCAGGCACAACCTGTATCAAATGTGGGAGGGGGGCTTGCCCCCGATAGCGGTGTGTCAGCCAATAAATGCTCGGCTGGAAGACCGCTATCGGGGGCGAGCCCCCTCCCATATGGGGTTGCTGATCGTCTGGCAGAGCCCTGTACGGCACGGCCCTTGCTGTAGAGCTTGTGAGGAAAACGGACTTTGGCCGGTGGTCAGGCAACGCGAACTATTCCCGACACCGGTCGTCAATGACTGCATGTTCTTATCAGGCGGTAACGCACCATGGACAACCCTTTTCAGATCATCACCGACACCTTCAGCCCCCAATACCGCGTCAACCTGAGCATCCAGCGGCTGGACGGCAGCATCATGCTCACCCTCTCCGATGACAGCGGCGTAGTGGCCAAACGCATGATCAGCGCCGAACAACGCAACGACCCGCAACGGCTCAAGCGCCTTGTGCAGAGCATCCAGTTCGGCATCGCCATCGAGCAGGGTCACAGCGCCATGGAAATCCTCGCGGTGATGACCGATGGCGACAATCACAAGCTCTTGCAGCCACCGCCCACCCGTAACCTGCCGTTCAGCGTCGGGCTTTAAAGCTCGCCCTTCTCGGTTTCCAGGCTCGCCTCGCCCTTGCGACGCGGGCCTTCGACCTTCACCGACGGAAAGGCCGACGACGCGTAGCGCACCACCAGAATCGCGAAGGCCAGCAGCAGAATCCCACCGCACAGGTAGATAATGCCCACGTCCGGCGGGTTGTGATGGGACACGTTGGAGATCAGCAGACGCGTCAGCGCGGTGATTGCCACGTAGATCAGGAAACGCACCGGCATGTGATTGGTCTTGAAATAAATCCCGACCATGGCGCCCAATTCCAGGTAGATGAACAGCAGCAAGATGTCATCGATCTTGATATGCCCGTTCTCCAGCATCCCCAGAAACTCCATCACCGCCGCCCAGGCAGTGACCGCTCCGATGGCGAACAGCGCCAGGTAGTGGAACGACTCCACAAACAGATTGCCCAGCGACTCGGCCAGCCCATGGACTTGCTGGCGCAGCTTTTCGGCCCAGTTGATTTTCACGATGATGTTTCCTTAGGTCGGCTCGACCGGATAATGCGGGATGGACGTGACGGTTGTTCTGCTTGCAGGAAAAAGGCCAGAGGCTGGGTAGTGAGATGGTGGCGGGCTGATATTAGGCACTTAATCGGCTTGATGAAGTGAAAGCTTCGACTCAATGAGTGCGTTCATCTCGCTCATGACTTCTTCATGAGAAATGCCTGGGCATGGGTCATCCAAGGCTTTTTGCACCCTGGCTCGAAACCATTGGTCGTAGGCCGAATCGTCATCCCAGCTTTGAGGGCTTTCAAAAGACTCATTTTTCATATGAATGCCTCTTGTGTGGCGAGGGAGCTTGCTTCCGCTGGAGTGCGAAGCGCCCCCCACAGACTGTCACTGGGATTTTTTCTGAAAGCACACCTTTGCCTGAATTGGGTTGCTACGCAGCCCAGCGCGAGCAAGCTCGCTCGCCACGTTCAACGCATTTGGCAAAGGTGTCGTAGGGGCTCAGACGGGTGCGACGTGTTCCAGCGCTCGGTCGACTAACAAGCCTCCCAGCTCCACCAGTTGGTGAATCCCCAATACCAAGCTTCGCTGAGGACCTTCAAGGTCGAAGGCCAGCGTGTTGGCCATTTCACGGGCGCTACGCAAGGTTTCGCTCGCGTTAGCCAGCAAGGCCTCTGTGTCAATGTTGGGCGTCACATTGAAAAGCGTGACAGGCGGCTCTGGATTCAAGGGATCGGTATTGAGTGAGGTATTTTTTTCCACGGTACGGCTCCAAAAGTAAACACACAGGTTTTCCTTTCCTTTAATCGAGCCGCCAAGCTCGGCCATGCGAATGCACGACCCGTGAAAGGTAAGTCACCGTAGGATTACTCAGCAACCTCAGCGTGCTGTGTGAAATTTCCGGTGTAGCAAACCCCCATTTCCCAACTACATTAAAAACCTACTATCCAAACCCCCGCGTTTGGCTTATGCTTTTCGCTGTATATAAATACAGTAGTCGCAAAAGACAACTATCGTGAAGGCATGTGAGGTGGTGAATGGCCGTCGAAGTGGTATACCGCAGCAGCCGAGATCTGGAGCGTTTGTTCATGGATAAAGCCGAAGCTGACCGTCATGACAAGATGCTTGAACTCGCTGAGTTGCTGGCAGAAGTGTTGCAAAAAGCCGTGCCGTCTTTGAGCGAGCAGCAGGTGGAGGAAGCCGGGATCTACATGGCGAAGAACCGCGATGTATTTGCCAAGGCGTTCAAGAGCCAACCGGACGCGTTGTCCGAGTTGCTGAACGCGGCGGCGGAATAAAGCCCGAATTGAACAGGCCCTGAATCATGGATTCAGGGCCTTTTTAATGCCTGGTCATTGGTACAGCAGGCGCTCGGCGAGTTCGTCCGCGACCCGTGCCGGGGAGCGTTTTTCGGCTTGGGCATGGGCGTAGACTTCGGTCAGGCGCTTGCCGATGTTGGACAGGTGCGCGGTGATGCTCGCCAGCTCGGCGCCGCTGTGTTTGAGCGCGACGTAGATCAGGCCGCCGGAATTGATTACGTAGTCCGGGGCGTAGAGGATGCCGCGCCCTTCCAGTTGGTCGGCCACTTGCAGGTTGGTCAACTGCGCGCTGGCGGAGCCGGCCACAGCGGCGCAGCGCAGTTGGCCGACGCTCTGGCGATTGAACACCGCACCCAGGCCGCAAGGCGCGAGGATGTCGCAGGGCGTGCTGAGCAAAGCGTCGTTGGCGATGGGGTGGGCACCCAATTGCTCCATGGCCAGTTGCACCTTGCCGTGGTCGATGTCGCTGACCAGCAGTTCGGCGCCCGCCGCGTGCAGTTGTTCGGCCAGGGCGTAACCGACATTGCCCAGGCCCTGCACCGCCACGCGCAGGCCTTCGAGGTTGTCGCTGCCCAGGCGGGCCATGGCGGTGGCGCGGATGCCGGTGAACACCCCCATGGCCGCATGCGGTGCAGGGTCGCCGGCGGCCGTGGTGCTGGTGACGAACCGGGTGTGTTGGGCGATGCAATCCATGTCGGCGACCGAGGTGCCGCTGTCGATGGCGGTAATGTAGCGCCCGCTGAGTTGTTCCACGCAGCGACCGAAGGCTTCGAACAGGCTGGCGCGGCTCTCCACATGGGCGGGGCGCAGGATCACCGCCGTGCCGCCGCCCACCGACAAGCCCGCCAAAGCGGCCTTGTAGCTCATGCCTTGAGCCAGGCGTGCGGCATCCGCCATGGCACTTTCATCATCGGGGTAGGCAAGATAGCGGCAGCCGCCCAAGGCCGGGCCCAAGCGACTGTTATGAATGGCGATGATCGCCTTCAGCCCGCTCACCGGGTCGACGCTCAGGTGCAGCGATTCCAGGCGGGTGCTGTGCATGAGCGCAAACATCGTCGTGCTCCCGAATCACTTCTGGTAGTGGCCC
This sequence comes from Pseudomonas sp. R4-35-07, assembly GCF_003852235.1. Taxonomy (NCBI): domain Bacteria; kingdom Pseudomonadati; phylum Pseudomonadota; class Gammaproteobacteria; order Pseudomonadales; family Pseudomonadaceae; genus Pseudomonas; species Pseudomonas sp. R4-35-07. The sequence goes on along the minus strand of NZ_CP027732.1, from coordinate 1,161,657 downwards.
AAGTATAGGCTGACAACAGCAAACTGCTCGATTGCACTGGAATAAGCGTCCCCGTTTCGTGGGACCCGCGGCATAAGAGCGTGGGATATTTACTTAAGATGCTGGACGAAAATTCGCAGCAAGGCTAAAACGAGGGCATCCGCCGGAGAATGCAATGAATCCCCGCACAGCCTTTTTCGCCTGCCTGGACCGTTCACCCCCTGCGCTGTTCGAAGCCGCGCTGTGGATTGCTGCCGAGCATGATGCTGGCGTACAGCCACAACTGATCCTGCAGGCGTTCGGCCTGCTGCAACAACAGGTCAGCCTGGGCATGCCCACGTTGCCGGCCGATGAACTGGGCCAGCCGCTGCTGCGCTGCATGAACGACCTGGGCTTTGCCCAGGATGACTTCACCCCGCTGTGCCCCGCCGCCGCGCTGCTGGACAAGGTGTTGCAACGTAAGCGCGGACAACCCCTGGCCCTGGGCCTGATCGCGCTGGAGCTGGCGCGGCGCCTGGAGATTCCCCTGGTCGGGGTGAATTTCCCCGGCCACTTCCTGCTGCGAGTACCCGGCGCCGATCACCTGCTGGACCCCTGCGGCGGTCGGCGGCTGTACCCCAACGACTGTCGCGAACTGCTGCACCGCCAGTACGGAGCCAATCTCAAACTACAAGCCGAGCACCTGCACAGCGCCGACCCGCGCGCGATCCTGCAACGGCTGTCACGTAACCTGCGCCAGCTGTACCTCGCCAACGACGAACCACTGGCCGCCCTGGTCGATGCCGAGCGTGTGCTCGAGCTGGGCAATGCCAGCGCCGCCGACTACCTGGCGCGGGCCAGCCTGTATCAGCGCCTGGACTGCCCGAGCGCCGAACGCTTTGACCTGGAACACGCGTTGATGCTCAGCGAAGACCCTATCCAGCGCCTGCGCCTGACCGAGCGGCTGGGGCATCTGCCGCCCAATTCCGTGGTGCATTAGGGCGCCTTGAGCAGGTCGCCCGGCGACGGCTTCATGGCTTCGCTCGTGCCTGGCGACCGCACCTGAATAATCAACAGCGCCGCAATCACCGCTGGAATCGCACAGAAGAAGAAAATCTGCTGCACCGGAATATGCATCGCCAGCAGCAGGCTGCCGAACAACGGCCCCAGGATCGAGCCGAATCGCCCCACCCCCAATGCCCAGCCCGTACCGGTGGCGCGCACGTGCGCCGGGTAGAAATTACTGGCGAACGCATTGAGGGTCAGTTGCCCGCCGATGATGCAGAACCCGGCGGCAAACACGCACGCCACCAGGTAACGCGGATTGTCATGATTCAGGCCCAGCAGCACCGTGCACACCGCCGCCGCTGCCAGCACAGCGGACAACAGGCGCACTTTGCTTTTCAGCCGATCGGCGAACCAGGCCATGCCGATGGCGCCCAATGTGCCGGCAAACAGGAACATCGAGGTCACCAGGTTGGCCTGGTTCAGCGCCAGCCCGCTTTCGAGCAACAGCGACGGCAGCCAGCTGATCATGAAATACAGCAGGATCAGGCTGACGAAAAAGGTCGCCCAAATCAGCACCGTGGGGCGCGCGTAGCCGTTACGGAACAGCTCCACCACGGTCAACCGGCTGCCCTGCTCCTGGCGATTCTGCGCCTCGCTCGCCAGGGGCGCCCGCCAATCGGGCAACATGCGTGCCGTGACCTTGTGCAAGCGCGCATAGGGCGGCGCATCGCGCAGCAGGCGCGGCAGGGATTCGGGCAACCGCCACACCAGGAACGGAAACAACAGCAGCGGCGTAACACCGCCCGCCAGGAACACCGCTTGCCAACCAAAGCCATCGATAAACCCCGCCGCCACAAACCCACCCGCCGCGCCGCCGAATGAGAAGCCACAGGCTGCCAGGGTCACCATCAGGGTGCGCATGCGTGGCGGCGAATATTCCGACATCAAGGCCATGGCGCTGGGCATCGCGCCGCCCATGCCGATGCCGCAGATAAAGCGTGCGGCCATCAGCGTGGTCAGGGAGTTGGCGAACACCATCAATACCGTGAGGCTGGCGTAGATCAGCACACAGCCCAGCAGAATGCGCCGCACACCGAACCGGTCCGCCAGTGGCGTCACCAGCAGCGAGCCCACTGTGAGGCCGAGCAGGTTGGCGCTGAACACCGGGCCGAACGCGGCTTTTTCCAGGCCCCAGTCCTTGGCCAATGCCGGCACGACATAGCCGAGCACCTGGGCGTCGTAGCCATCGGTTACCAGTAGCAATGCCAGTAGCAGGAGAATCAACCACTGATAGCGCGACACCGGACGGGCGTCGAGTGCCGCGCGAAAGCTGGCAAGCTGATTGTGCATCGCAAGGTACCTTTCATTATTTTTATTGGCTGGCGCTGATCAAAAACTGCGGGAGGGGGCTTGCTCCCGATGGCGGTGTGTCAGTCGACATATTCATAGCTGACACACCGCTATCGGGAGCAAGCCCCCTCCCACATTGATTTGCGTGTTTCAGGGGGTATCGGGTTGATTGGCAGGGTGCGCCTGTATGAACGCCGGATGCTGCGCCGCCAGTGCCGCGACCCTGCCGATACGCGGGTAGGCCGCCAACGGCACCTTGAAACGCTCGGCTGCATACAGCTGCGGAATCAGGAATGCATCGGCCATGCCCGGCTGCTCGCCAAAGCAGAACCCGTGATCGCCAATCAACTGCTCCACCGCACCGAGACCCTGGCTGATCCAATGCGCGATCCACTCGAGCAATTGCGCCTCATCATGGCCCCACTGGCGCAGCAGGTTCTGGGTGCTGGAGTTGTGCAACGGGTGGATATCACACGCGATGATCGATGCCACGGCGCGTTCGTGGGCACGCGCCGCCAGGTCTTTGGAGAGCAGCGGTACCTGGGGATAACGTTCCTCCAGGTATTCGACGATCGCCTGGGACTGAATCAACAGTTCACCGTCGCTGCGCAAGGCCGGCACACGCCCTTGCGGGTTGATCGCCAGGTACTCGGGCTGGTGATTGGCTCCGCCTGCTGGCACCAGCAGGTTGACCGGCACCGCCGTGAAATCCAGGCCCTTGAGCGCCAGGGCGATGCGCACCCGGTAGGACGCGGTAGAACGATAGTACGTATAGAGTTCCATAGCCCTGCCCCTCAGCGTGCGCCGACCACAGTGCCACGGCATTCGCCGAAACCGATGGAGGCAAAGCCTTCGCGGTTGCAGCGCGCACGCAGGATGATTTCATCGCCGTCTTCGAGAAATTTGCGCACCTCGCCGGAGGCCAGTTCAATCGGTTTTTTGCCGCCTTCGGTGATCTCCAGCAGGCTGCCGAACTGCCCCGGCTGCGGCCCCGACAACGTGCCCGAACCAAACAGGTCACCGGCTTGCAACTGGCAACCGTTGACGCTGTGGTGCGCAACCATTTGCGCCACGGTCCAGTACATATGTTCGGTGTTGCTCAGGGTCAGGCGATGGGCCGGCAGGTTCTGTTCACGCATCGAAGCGGTGGTCAGCAGCACTTCCAGTTCGATATCGAAGGCGCCCGCCTTTTGATCGCGAGCGTCCAGCAGGTAGGGCAACGGCTGCGGATCGCCTTCGGGTCGCGGCGGTTGCGCCTTGCGGAACGGCTCCAACGCTTCGGCCGTGACTACCCAGGGCGAGATGCTGGTGATGAAGCTCTTGGACAGGAACGGCCCGAGCGGCTGGTATTCCCAGGCTTGGATATCGCGTGCCGACCAGTCGTTGAGCAGGCAGAAACCGGCGATATGTTCGGCCGCATCGCCGATGGCAATCGCGTCACCCATGGCATTGCCCTGGCCGATCCAGATGCCCAGTTCCAGTTCATAGTCCAGGCGGGCGCAGGGGCCGAAGGTGGGCTCGGCCTGGCCGGCCGGCAGTGTCTGGCCCTTGGGGCGGCGCACATCCGTACCCGAGGGACGAATGGTCGAGGCACGGCCGTGATAGCCAATAGGCACGTACTTGTAGTTGGGCAACAGCGGGTTGTCGGGACGAAATAGTTTGCCGACGTTCTGCGCGTGTTCGATGCCAACATAGAAGTCGGTGTAATCATTGATTTTGGCCGGCAGGTGCATCTGGCAATCGGCAGCACGGTGCAACACCTGCGCCTCGCGGGTTTGCAGCTTGCTGCCTTCGGCGAGCAGTTCCAGCAGGCGCTCGCGCAAGGCTACGCGTGGGCCGCGGCCGAGTTCGAAAAAGGCGTTCAACTGGCCGCCTGCAGTCGCCTCAACCGCACGCCGCGCTTCACCGTCAAATTCATCCAGGGCGGCGTGCAGGTCGAGGATCGCGTCGCCAATCGCCACGCCACTGCGCGGCGCCGAGCCATTGATGCTGAACACCCCCAGCGGCAGGTTCTGCAGGGGGAAATCCGCGTGACCGTTGGCGCAGGCGACCCAGCTGCGGGTCTGTGTGGGTTGAGTCATGGGTTATCTCCGATTCGGGTTGAAGGTGGCTGGCAGCGAAGCCCAGCACGCGTCATAAGCGGGTTGCAGTTGCGGGCATTCCAGGGCGAACTGGGTGGGGCGCAGCACCTGGCTGGTTTCGAACATGAATGCCATGGTGTTATCGATCTTGTGCGGCGCCAGCTCGGCATTGATCGCCTTGGTACAGGTCTCGCCGTCCGGGCCATGGGCGCTCATACAGCTGTGCAGCGACGCGCCGCCGGGCAGGAAGCCCTCGGCCTTGGCGTCGTAGGCGCCCTGGATCAGGCCCATGTATTCGTTCATCAGGTTGCGGTGGAACCACGGCGGGCGGAAGGTGTTCTCGGCCACCATCCAGCGCGGCGGGAAGATCACGAAGTCGAGGTTGGCCAGCCCATGCACGCTGGTGGGCGAGGTCAATACGGTGAAGATCGACGGGTCCGGGTGATCGAAACTCACCGTGCCGAGGGTATTGAAGCGACGCAGGTCGTATTTGTACGGCACGTTATTGCCGTGCCAGGCGACCACGTTCAGCGGCGAATGGTCGAGCTCGCAGGCCCAGAGTTCGCCGAGGAATTTCTGCACCAGCGTGGTCGGCTGCTTGAGGTCTTCGTAGTGGGCGACCGGGCTGAGGAAGTCGCGCGGATTGGCCAGGCCATTGCTGCCGATAGGGCCCAGGTCCGGCAGGCGCAACGGTGCGCCATGGTTTTCGGCGACGTAGCCACGCGCTTGGGCGTCGAGCAGTTCGACGCGGAACTTGAGCCCGCGTGGCAGTACCACAATTTCCAGTGGCTCGACCTCCAACACGCCGAGCTCCGTGGCGATCCGCAAACGGCCCTGTTCGGGCACGATCAACAGTTCGCCGTCGGCATTGAAGAACACGCGCTCCATCGAGCGGTTGGCGCGGTAAGTGTGGATGCTGATGCCTGACGGTTTTTGCGACCCGGCGTTGGCGACCATGCCTACGAGCCCGTCGATAAAGTCAGTCGGCTCGCCTGGAATGTCCAGCGGGTTCCAGCGCAGCCGGTTCGGCGTCACCGCGCCCAGAGGTCCGCCGGCCAACTGCCGCTCCAATTTGCTGAAGGCCGGGTGATTGGCCGAGGGCTGGATGCGGTACAGCCAGGTACGCCGGGCTTCGCTGCGCGCCATAGTGAACGCGGTGCCGGAGAACAGTTCGGTATACAGCCCGTAGGGCGCTTTCTGCGGCGAGTTCTGGCCGACGGGCAGCGCGCCGGGCAGGGCTTCGCTGGCGAATTCATTGCCGAAGCCCGACAGGTATTCGAGGTTCATGGAGCATCCTCTGGGGGTCAGTTGTTTTTATCGTAATCCAGTTACGCTTAACGTAATTTGATCGCCATGGACCGTCAAGCTATAAAGACGCCCACTCATCTCTCGGATTCTCGCACCCCCATGGAAAAGCCCCGCGACACCGGTAAACAGAAAGTCCGCTCGGCCGAAGTGGGCACCGATATCCTCAAGGCCCTGGCCGAACTGTCGCCGGCCACTTCACTGTCGCGCCTGGCCGAGCATGTGCAGATGCCGGCGAGCAAGGTCCATCGTTACCTGCAGGCGCTGATCGCCTCGGGCTTCGCCGAACAGAACGCCGCCACCAACCATTACGGCCTGGGGCGCGAAGCCTTGCGCGTAGGCTTGGCTGCGCTGGGCAGCATGGATGTGTTGAAGGTCGGTGCGATGCCCCTGGCGGAACTGCGCGATGAGCTGAATGAAACCTGCTTCCTGGCGGTCTGGGGCAACCAGGGCGCGACCGTGGTGCAGATCGAGCCGGCAGTGCGCGCGGTGACGGTGGTGACACAACTGGGTTCGGTCTTGCCGCTGCTCAGTTCGTCCACCGGGCTGGTGTTCAGTGCCTATTTGCCGACGCGGGAAACCGTGGAGTTGCGTGATCGCGAAATCCAGGCCGGCACCGCCCATGCCCTGGCGGATGACCAGGCCTACGCCATCACCTGCGAGCAGATCCGCCACCGTGGCCTGCACTTTGTGCATGGTTTGCTGATGCCGGGGGTGGATGCGTTGTCGGCGCCGGTGTTCAGCGCGGTCGGGCAAGTGGCGGCGGTGATGACCGTGGTCGGCCCCACCTCGCTGTTCCATGCCGATGAAGACGGCCCGGCGGCGCAGCGCTTGCTGGCGGCGACCCGGGCCGTGAGTTGGCGCATGGGTTATCAGCCCTGAGTCAATCATCCCAGCGTGACAGGGCCACCGCCACCCGGTTTTCCAGGGCCTTGACCTGCTCGCCGGCAACCACGTAGTTATTGGTCACCATGGAAAATGCCAGCCGGCGCCCGTGGGCATCGGTGACATAACCACTCAAGGACGACACGCCGCTCATCGAGCCGGTTTTGCCGTGCAGATTGTTTTGCGCTGGCGTGCCGCGCAGGCGATAACGCAAGCTGCCACCGCTCATGCGGTCACTATTGCCGGCAATCGGCAGTGCGTTGTACCACGCGTTGAACCACGGTTGCTTGCTCGCAGCCAGCAGCAGGTCGGTGAGGATTTGCGCCGACACCAGGTTACGGCGCGACAGGCCGGAACCGTCGACCTGGTTCAGCGTCGTCACATCCAACCCCTGACGCTTGAGGAACCCTGCCACGGCCACGGCACCCGCCGCCGCCGTGCCGCTATTGGCGGTCTGCCGGCCCATGGCTTTGAGCAAGGCTTCGGACATGTTGTTGTTGGAGAGCTTGAGCAGCGGCGTGATCAATTCCTGCAAGGGCGCCGATCGATGCTCGGCCAGCAACGTCGCCGTGGCCGGACTTGCACCGCCCATGATGCGACGGCCATGCACCCTGATGCCCTGTTGCGCCAGCGCCTGTTCAAACAGGTTGGCCACCCACTGCGTGGGCTCCCACACGCTGACCAATTGCTCGCTCTGCCTGCCCGGCGCAACGGTGCCGCTGAGCTGCAACAGGTTGGTGCCATGCCGGCGGTTGATCCCATAGCTGTTGCCCGGCCCACTGACGGCGCGGTTGCTTAATTGCAGGTAATCGCTGGGCGGGTAGAGGTCGACAGTCACCGGCAAACCGGCCCGCACCGGCGCCTTGGCGGTGACCAATACGCTGCCTGCGTCAAAGTCAGCATTGGGCGACACCGTCAGCGCGGAAATCTGCGCGCCGTAGTAGGTGGTTTCATCATCGTGAGACCAATCGACGCCCAGGCGTTCGGCGTCGAACCAGGTATCGTCGAACACCAGGTCGCCCTGCACCTGGCGAACGCCCTGGCTGGCCAGTTGCGCTGCCAGCGCTTGATAGTCGGCGTACTGGATGGTCGGGTCGCCCAGGCCGCGCAGGTACAGATTACCCGTCAGGCGATCGCCCTGGCGGACACCATCGCTCAACAGTTGCGTGGCGAAGCGGTATTGCACGCCCAGCACATCCATCGCCGCCGCGGTGGTCAGCAGCTTGAGATTGGAAGCCGGCACCAACCGCGTGCGTGGGTTGTGCTGGTAGAGCGTGCTGCCGCTGCGGGCGTCGCGCACCATCAGCGAGACGGTGGCACCGTGCAACGCCGGGTCGGCCAGCACCTTGTCGAGCGTCGCGGGGGTGGAGGTAGGTGAAACGCTGGCGCAGCCGCCCAGCAAAAAGCTCAAGCCGATCAGCAGAGCGCTGGTGTGTAGCCATCTTCCTAAGTGCATCAGTAGCGTTTTCCGTAGGCATCGAATGCCGGCAACGCTAACAGCTCAGGTGTCAATGTGGGAGGGTGCAATCCCCCTCCTCCCACAAAAAAGCAAATTCGGTCAGAAGGTAAGGGTGCTGGACACCGACACCTGCCGCGCATCACCGATGGACACGAACCGTGTGTTCACCGAAGAGGTGTAGTAAGTGCGGTCGAAAAGGTTTTTCACATTGAGCTGGAACTTGACCTTCTGCCCGTCGATTTTGGTGTCATAGCTGGCGAACGCATCGGCCACTGTATAGCTCGGCAATTCGAAGCTGTTGGCCGCATCCCCTGCCCGCTCGCCGACGTAGCGCGCACCGGCACCGACGCGCAGTTGATCGCCACCCAGCAGGCTGCCGAAGTCATACACGGCCGACAACGACGCGGTATTTTTCGCCACGTTTTGCAGGCGATTGCCTTTGAGCGTCGGGTCTTCGGTGACCTCGGCATCGGTGTAGGCGTAACTGCCGATCAGGCTCCACTTATCGCTCAGCTGGCCGCTGGCATCCAGCTCCAGGCCACGGGAACGCACCTTGCCCGCCACGCTGTAGACCGAGGTCAGACCCTCGCCCACCTGCACCAGCACGTTGCGCTTATCGATGGTGAACAGCGCCGCGCTCGCGGTGATGCGTCCCGGCAAGTCGAACTTGGTACCCAGCTCCCAGGCCTTGGATTCTTCCGGCTGCAGGCTGCCCTCCAGCACCGTTTTGTTGGCCAACGGCGCGATGGTGGAGTTGGGTTTGAACGACTCTGTGTAGCTGCCGTAGAACGACAGTTCGTCGTTGTAGCGATACACCAGCCCGGCACGCGGCACCCACTTCTGGCCGTTGCCGTCGGTGTTGGCGGTGAACGGCACGCCCTTGCCGGCGTATTGGTCGTACATCTGGTAGCGCGCGCCGCCCACCAGGATCCACTGGTCGTTCAGGTGCAGGGCATCCTGGAAGAACAGCGAATCGCTGCGCAGCAGATCGGTCTGGTTGCTGTCCGGCGCACTGACGTTGGAGCCCGCCACTTCGTTGCCGTAGACCGGATCGTTGAAGTTGAAGCTGCCACGTGGCGCCTGGCGAATCAGCTCGGCGCGGTGGATTTTGCGGTATTCATCGTCCAGCCCGAACACCAGGTCGTGCCGCATGCCGGCCACGTCGACCTTGCCTTCAAGGCTGGCGGTAGCGAAGCGGTCAGTGGTCAGCGCGCCCTGGGTGCCGTCCATGCTGCGGGTGAGGGTGCCGTTGGTGTTGACCTTGACCACGCGCACCTGGCTGGCGTCATAGGTTTCACGGTTCCAGCTGTAGCCGAAGTGGGCTTTCCAGTCGTCGTTCAGGTCGTGGTCGACGGTCAGGCGGTACAGGTCGGAGCGGCCTTCCATATTGTTGAACGGCTCATCCAGGCGGCGCGTCGCGGGGATGTTCAGCGGGTGATTGGTTTTTGGGTCGATGGCCGTGCCACGGTCGAACGGCGACAAAAACTCGCGGTGCTCATAGGCAAACACCACTTGGGTCGCGTCGCCATACCAACCCAGGGACGGCGCCACCAGGGTTTCGCGGTGGGTGCCGTAGTTGCGCCAGTAGTCTTCGTCTTCATGGTCGACGATCAGGCGATAGGCCAGGCCGCCGTCGCCAATCGGGCCGGTGGTATCCAGGCTGCCGCCACTGCCATTCTTGCCGCTGCCGAAGGTCGAGCCGCGCGCGGTCAAGGACGTGGACTGCACCAACTCAGGCTTTTTGCTGACGATGTTGACCACGCCGCCCGGGTCCTGGATGCCGTACAGCAACGACGACGGCCCCTTGAGCACTTCCACGCGCTCGGCGGTGGCGTTCAACGCACGGCCCTGCACCACCGGCATGCCGTCCTTCATGATCGAGCCGTTGCGGTTGTCGCCGAAGCCGCGCAGCATCACCGCGTCCTGGGTGCTGCCAAGGGTGTTGGACTGGGTGATGCCGCTGATATTGCCCAGCGCGTCATCCAGGTTGCGCGGTTGTTGATCGCGCAAGACCTGGGCGGGTACTACATTGACGGTTTGCGGGGTTTCCAGCAGCAGGCCCTGGGAGCGCATCACCGAGCTGGTCGGCGGCGGTTGGTAGCTGGTGCCGTCCTGGCCAGGGCTGACAGCGCTGATGGTGGTGGCGCCGAGATTGACCGCGCCGTCGGCGGGCAGCGGCTCCAGCGCCAGGGTACGGGCGTCGATCTGGCGGAAGGTGAAGCCGGAGTTGCCCAGCAGGCGTTGCAGCGCCTGGGTCGCGCTCATCTGCCCGTTGAGCGCCGGGGCGTTGAGGCCGTAAGGCGCTTCATCGGTATAGATCACGCTGATCCCGGTGACCCGGCTGAAATCACTCAGCGCCTGGGGCAGTGGTTTGGCCGCCAGAGCAAAGGTGAACTGGGCGCTTTGCTGCTCCTGTGCCTGTGCCACGGCCAGGGGCAGCAACGCCAGCGCCGAGACTGAAAATACCGAGGCTCCCAGCCACTGTTTGACCCTACCGCCCGCCGTCGATTTCATGCTGTGAGCATCCGTGTAAAAACGCTGTTAATGCGAATTGATCGCAGTTTCAAGCACTACACGGATGGACGAGCGGTTTACCTCACCCTTGTTTGCAAATATTTTGTTATTGCGCCTGATGGAAACTGTCAGTCAGCCTGATGAAGCACTGGTCGCCAGGCACTCCTTGGCGCTCTTCTTCAATTTCTTGATCAAGCGTTCCTGGCGCAGTGCTTCGCCTTTGCTCGCACATTGCTCGGTATACACCAGCGCAACGGCCGGGCTGGAAAGGAAAAACCGCGCGCCCTTGCCGCTCTGATGGGTGGCGAACCGGCGCACCGGGTCATTGCTGATGCCGCAATACAGCGAGCCATTGGCGGCGCGCACCAGGTAGACGAACCAGGGTTTGGATTCAGGCGTGTTCACGACGGGATTCGGCACTGTACAGAAGCACCCAGCTTATCAACGACCGGCCTGGAATGCCTTCAAACCTTTGCGTGCCTGGGCGCGTACGGCGTTTTTCACCAAGGGCGTCCAGCCCAGTAACAGGCCCTTGGTGCCCAACGCCTGGCGCGACCAGCGCCACAGGTCGAAATGGTCGTGATGCTCGCAAATCCTGCCGTCACGAAACACAAAGCGCGCCTGAATATCGTTGACCACCGTATTGCCGGTCGCGCTGAACAGGTAGGTCGCCACCCAGTGCGCGCTGCCTGCGTTGCCCTCGCTGCGCACGTTGTCAAAGGTCAGGGAAAAATCCTTGGCCCGAGTGGTGAGCATGCGCCACATGTCGCCGGCGTCTTGCCCGCGCAGTTCGCCGAAGGCCGGATCGCTGAACACCACGTCCTGGGTATAACAGGCGGCCATGGCTTCGGCGTCCAGGCGCTGAAAGGCGCTATAGAACTCAGTGATCAGGGCGTTATGGGCATCACTCATGGGCAGTTTTCGCAGGATGAACAGGGATGCCGAACGATAGTCCGCGTAACACGAGAATGCCATTGCTTTCTACGGCACCATTCCCGTATCGCGCGCATAAGCAAACAAATCGACATCCGTCGAAATACTCAAACGTTGCATGGCCGTGCTTTTCTGCTTGCTGATGGTGGAAATACTGCGGTTGACCTGCGCCGCAATCTGGCTGACGGTCATGCCGCTGGCCAACATTCGCACCACCTCGCGCTCCTTGTCGGACAATTTAGGCTGCCCGGACTGGTCGCCCACCCCTGACTCCACCAACTGCAAGCGCAGGGATTCGCTGGTGAAGGTCTGGCCCGCACACACGGCCTTGATCGCCTGGGGCAACTCCTTGGCCGAAGCACTCTTGGCGACCACGCCGCGCACACCATGGGAAAAAGCTGCACGCAAGATGGCGATGCTGGCGAACATCGTCACCACAATCACCGGCACCTGCGGATACTGGCGGTGCAGCAGGCCCAACAAACCGTAGCCATCGGCCTGCTGGCCGCCTGGCATGGCGAAATCCGTGACCAGCACGTCGCACGGGGTTGTGCTCAACACGTCAAGCAACTGATCAGGACCGTCGGCCTCACCGACCACTGTGCATCTTCCATTCGCCTCGATCACGACCCTTTGCCCGACGCGAACAATAGGGTGATCGTCAGCAATAATTACTCGAAGCATAGGTACCCACGAATGATTGCAACTTGAATCAGCGCAAAATACCTCCGCCGGCATTCATCAACAACAGCTAACAAAGCGTCACTTGCAGCCACACCCAATGTTCTGTACCAGCTAAGTTTTTGCCTACAAAACAACAGGAAAACACCTACAGTCAAAACCAGCTCACTCGGAAACGAAAAGCCCTTGCAGGCGCGGATTCAGAGACGGGACAAGTATTCGAGATAAACGCACAAACGTGCCTGGAACAGCTCCAGTTGCACCGAGTGGGAAGCAACATCGCCGGACCGGACCTGCTCGATCAATTGCGTGGCAGTGGACTCGAGGTCGCTGCCGCCCAGAAATACCAGGCTACCCACCAGGCGATGCAGGCGCTCGGCAGCCAGTGAGGCGTTCAGCGTTGAACGGGCGTGGCGCAAGACGCGATAGTCTTCCCAGGCTTCCACCAGCAGGCCTTCGAGCAGTTGATCGACGATCGCGTCGCTGCCAAACGTCGCGACAAGCGTGGCGCGGGTTGGCCAGCCAGGGGCTGGCGCAGTCTCCTGGTTAGCTTGCGGACCATCACTGCCAGGCAACCAGTGCAGCAGCACGGCGTGCAGTTGTTCCAGGGTCAGTGGCTTGAGCAGCCAGGCATCCATGCCCGCTTCGCGACAGCGCCGGGGGGTATCGTTTTGCAGGTTGGCGGTCAAGGCAATGATCGGTACTCGCCTCAATCCGTGGTCGTGCTCATGCTGGCGAATAGCGCTGGCCATGCTGTAACCATCCATAAACGGCATCTGGCAATCGCAGATCACCAAATCAAAGGGCCGGCGGGTAAACGCCTCCAGCCCCATGAACCCATCGGCGGCCAACTCGTACCCCAGGCCCAGCTTTTGCAACATCCAGCCCAACAGCAGCCGGTAGGCTGAATGATCCTCCACCACCAGGATATTCATGTGCTGCCAATGAAACGGGGGGACAACCGGCGGATCTGGTGTGCGGTTCGCTCCCGCGCTTGAACCTTGCGGCGAAACCATCACTACCTCTTCATAGCTATTGATCCAGCGGCAACCTGTGACACTGATGCAATCGCCATGAGGGCCCAGTGCAGGAATGATTGCCTAATCCTGTTGGGCGTTATCGGCCGGAAACAGATAACCTTTTGAGTGATTGAAAGCCGATACAACAACTACGAAAAAGCCACCATCCACTGGCAGCGCATTGGAGTGGCGTGCCATGCAGGCACTGTCGAAAGTGTCTGCCTTTAGACTTTCTCGCTGGTGACGTTTACGTAGCGTGCACGACCGGCGCCAAGGCCCGCGATAATCGCGCCGAGTCCGATCACGGCGAAGATCCAACCGATCGCCGCCCAACCGCCAGTCCAGTCATGCACCAGGCCGACCGCAAACGGGCCCATCGACGCGAGGGTGTAGCCAATGCCCTGGGCCATGCCTGACAGGTTGGCGGCGACATGGGAATCCCGGGAGCGCAGCACGATCAGGGTCAGCGCCAGGCTGAAGGTGCCGCCCTGCCCCAGGCCCAGCAGAATCGCCCAGCCCCACAGGCCATCGAGTGGCGCATACAGGCAACCGAACAGACCGCCGAGCGTCAGCAGCATCACCACCACGATTGCCAGGCGCTGGTCCTTGCCGCGTGTGGCCAGCCACGGCGCGGCCAGGGAACTGAACAACTGCAGGATGATCGAGCCCGACAGCGCCAGCCCGGCCTCGGTGGCGCTCAGGCCGCGACCGATCAGAATCGATGGCAACCAGCCGAACACGATGTAGGCCAGGGAGGATTGCAGGCCCATGTACACGGTGACCTGCCAGGCCAGCGGGTCGCGCAGCAAGCCCTTGACCCGGTAAGCCGCCTGATGGGCGCTGTGTTTCTGGCCCACCTGAGGCAACCAGAACAGCGCCGCCACCAGGGCCGGGACCATCCAGAAGCCCAGGCCGATGGCCCAACTGCCCGCGAAATAATGGCTCAAGGGCACGGTCGCGCCAGCAGCCAGGGCCGCGCCCAGGCACAGGGCCATGGAGTAGACACCGGTCATGGCGCCGGCCTGCCTGGCGAAATCACGCTTGACGATGCCCGGCAGCAACACACCGATGATGCCGATGCTCGCACCGGCCAGCAGGCTACCGGCGAACAGCCCGAATTCTCCGAGAGAACTGCGCAGGATGATGCCGCCGGCGAGTGTCAGCAGAATCCCCAGGACCACGCGCTCGGCGCCAAAACGCCGGGCCAGGATCGGCGCCAGCGGCGCGAACAGCCCCAGGCACAGCACCGGCAAGGTGGTCAGCAAACCGGCCCTGGCCCCCGACAAACCCAGGCTGGCGGACACTTCGCTGAGCAGCGGCGACAGGCTCGACAACGCCGGGCGCAGGTTCAACGCCACCAGGACCAGGCCGAGCAGCAACAGCCACGGCCGGCTGACCACCGGCTCGTGCTGCTGGACCAGCTCGTCGTTGGCTTCGGCATCGATCAGCAGTTCTTCCAGTTCGGTTGCACGTTGCTTGTTTGGGGTTTCAAGGTTCATTGATCAACTGCCGGCAGAGGGATTTGGCGCGTTCCGGGTCTTGGTGTTCCACGGCGTCGAGCAGGGCTATATGCAGGTCGAACACGGCCTGGCGACGCGGCGAGGTGTTCAGGGTCTGGCGCAGTTGGGCGCCGACGATGCTTGAAAAATAAAGGTACAGCTCGCTTAGGGCCGGGTTGTGCGCCGCGTCCACCAAGCGTTGGTGGAACACCAGGTCGGCGCTGATGTAGGCCTCCAGTTCACCGTGATACAACGCGGCGCTGGCCTGGAGGGCTTGGCGTAGCGCGACGAGGTCGTCATCGCTACGGCGCAACGCCGCGAGCCCGATGGCTTCCACTTCGAGGATCTGCCGCGTTTCCTGCGCCTGTTCCAGCGAGCAATGGGACAACGCACGCATCGCACCCAGCGGGTCGGTCATCGAACGCAAATAGCTGCCATCGCCCTGGCGGATTTCGATCAAGCCGGAAAACGCTAATACACGCATGGCCTCTCGTACGGTGTTGCGGCTGATGCCCAGCTCGGCAGACAGCTCCGGTTCGGTGGGCAGGCGTTCGCCGATGGCCCATTTTCCTTCGGTTATACGCCAGCGCAACTGCTCCAGGGCCTGGTCTACCAGGGAGCGTTTGATCAACGGGGCGATGTCTGTCATGAGCTTTACGCTTTCGTCCAATCATAGGATGAATTTTCCTACAGCCTATTCGGAGTTGCCTACAAAGGCAACGCACTAGGATTTTCAGGCAGGAAAAAGAACAGAATTTTCGATTGGTAAAATTACCCTCAGAGGGTAATTATTGGACTTAGGTGTCTTATGGAAAAGTACACACCTCATTACTCAAGGTCACTTACTGCTCTGGCAGTAACCCACCGGTGATCTCCTTCAAAGG
Organism: Pseudomonas sp. R4-35-07; assembly: GCF_003852235.1. Taxonomy (NCBI): domain Bacteria; kingdom Pseudomonadati; phylum Pseudomonadota; class Gammaproteobacteria; order Pseudomonadales; family Pseudomonadaceae; genus Pseudomonas; species Pseudomonas sp. R4-35-07. Next base: position 1,146,081 of record NZ_CP027732.1, on the reverse strand, counting down.
GATGAACCCATGAAAACCCAACAATGCTGTATTTGCGGTGCCCCAGACGCCATGACACGCTTTGAAGGCCGCAGCGAAACTCTGCGCATAAAAGGCATGGAGCGGCGCATTGATGATCTTTCGGGCTGGGAATGCCAAGTTTGCGAGGACGGCATGTACGACCCCGACAGCAGCGAACGCCATGCCAAGGCAGGTGATGACCTGCTCCACGCCGCCCGGCGACTGATGGGCGTCGAACTGAAGCGTATTCGCCGCAAGCTGCATCTCACGCAAAAAGAAACCGTGCAATGGCTGTCCGGCGGTGGGCACAACGCTTTTTCACGCTACGAACGCGGCGAAATAACACCGCCCAAACCACTGATGGTGTTGATGCGACTACTGGATCGTTACCCGCACTTGCTCACCGACGCCAAGGAACTGGCCGAGGGCGCAGACCTGCGCAACGCCTTTACCTACACCCTCAATAACGAAACGCCAGACGCCCTCAAAGCCTCTTGATCCTCCAAACACTAAACCCGGCACCAAGGCCGGGTTTAGTGTTCAAGCATCATCCATCCATCAATGCAGAATCTGGCTCAAGAACAGCTTGGTCCGGTCATTCTGCGGGTTGTCGAAGAAGTCATTCGGCGCCGCCTGTTCGACGATCTCGCCCTTGTCCATGAAGATCACGCGATTGGCCACGGTGCGGGCAAAGCCCATTTCGTGGGTCACGCACAACATGGTCATGCCGTCTTCGGCCAGGCCGATCATGGTGTCGAGTACTTCCTTCACCATTTCCGGGTCGAGGGCCGAGGTCGGCTCATCAAACAGCATGATTTTCGGCTTCATGCACAGCGCGCGGGCAATCGCCACGCGCTGTTGCTGGCCGCCGGACAGTTGCCCCGGAAACTTGTGGGCCTGCTCCGGAATGCGTACGCGCTCAAGGTAGTGCATGGCGATTTCTTCGGCCTTGCGCTTGGGCATCTTGCGCACCCACATCGGCGCCAGCGTGCAGTTCTGCAAGATGGTCAGGTGCGGGAACAGGTTGAAGTGCTGGAACACCATGCCGACTTCACGGCGGATCGCCTCGATCTGCTTGAGGTCGTTGGTCAACTCCACGCCATCGACCACGATGCGGCCCTGCTGGTGCTCTTCCAGACGGTTGAGGCAGCGGATGGTAGTGGACTTGCCCGAACCCGACGGGCCGCACAACACGATACGCTCGCCTTGCTTGACGTTGAGGTTGATATCTTTCAACACATGGAACTGGCCGTACCATTTGTTGACGCCCTGCATCTGGATAATGCCTTCAGGGCTCACAGGCTGTTTGATCGCTTCGCTCATCACATCAACTCCTAACGCTTGTGGCCTGTGTCGAGCTTGTGTTCCAAATGAATGGAATAGCGCGACATACCAAAACAGAAAATCCAGAACACCAGGGCGGCGAACACATAGCCTTCAGTGGCCATGCCCAGCCATTTGGGGTCGGCGGCGGCTTGCTTGACGCTGTTGAGCAGGTCGAACAGGCCGATAATGATCACAAGGCTCGTGTCCTTGAACAACGCGATAAACGTGTTGACGATGCCGGGGATTACCATCTTCAAGGCTTGCGGCAGGATCACCAGGCCCATCGAACGCCAGTAACCCAGGCCCATCGCTGCGGCCGCTTCGTACTGGCCCTTGGGAATCGCCTGCAAACCACCGCGCACCACCTCAGCCACATAGGCCGACTGGAACAGGATCACGCCGATCAACGCCCGCAGCAGCTTGTCGATGCCCATGCCTTCAGGCAGGAACAACGGCAGCATCACCGAGGACATGAACAGCACGGTGATCAACGGCACGCCGCGCCAGAATTCGATGAAGGTCACGCAGACCACACGAATGGCCGGCATGTTCGAACGCCGTCCCAGCGCCAACATGATGCCCAGGGGCAAGGCGCCGGCGATGCCGACGGTGGCGATCACCAGGGTCAGCATCAGGCCGCCCCATTGGCTGGTCGCCACGTTGGTCAGGCCGAAGATCCCGCCATGCAGCAGGAAGAACGCGATGATCGGGTACAGCACCAGAAAGCTCAGGCCGTAGACCGCCTTGCGTTGAAAACGCGAGATGAACAACGGCGCCACGCCGACGATGGCCAGCCATACGGTGAGGTCCACGCGCCAGCGCAGGTCGCCGGGGTAGTAGCCGTACATGAACTGCCCGAAGCGCTGTTGGATGAACACCCAGCAGGCGCCCTCCTTGGTGCAATCGGCGCGCGTGGTACCGACCCAGTTGGCGTCGATGATCGCCCAGCTCAGAATCGGCGGCACCACCAGGTAGATCAGGTAGAACGCCAACAAGGTCAGCAGGGTGTTGAGCCAACTGGAAAACAGGTTGGCGCGCATCCATGCCATCGGCCCGAAGACTTTGCTCGGCGGCGGCATATCAGGTTTGAACGTATGCGAACTCATGCAGGTTTCCTCACCGCTCGATCAGCGCAATGCGCTTGTTGTACCAGTTCATCAGCAGGGAAATGCTGATGCTGATCGCCAGGTACACGCTCATGGTGATGGCAATGACTTCGATGGCCTGGCCGGTCTGGTTGAGCACCGTGCCGGCAAACAGCGAAACCATTTCCGGGTAACCGATACCGGCGGCCAGCGACGAGTTTTTCGCCAGGTTCAGGTATTGGCTGGTCAACGGCGGAATGATCACGCGCAACGCTTGCGGGATGATGACTTTGCGCAACGTCGGCCCGGGGCGCAGGCCCAGGGAACGCGCCGCTTCGGTCTGGCCGTGGCTGACGGACTTGATGCCCGAGCGCACGATCTCCGCGATAAACGCCGCGGTATAAACCGTCAGCGCCAGGGTCAGTGCCAACAGTTCGGGAATCAACACCCAGCCGCCAACAAAGTTGAAGCCTTTGAGCTCCGGCATTTCCCAGTGCAGCGGCGCGCCGAAGATCAAGGCGCACAACGCCGGAATCACGATGAACAACGCCAGGCCCGCCCAGAATTTATGGAAAGGTACGCCGGTCGCTTCAAAGCGCTTGTTGGCCCAGCGCGCCATCAGCACGATTGCCACAATCGCCACCACGACGCTGACCACAAACGGCCAGAACCCGTCAGCGGCAAGCGCTGCGGGCATATTCAGGCCACGGCTGCTGACAAAGAAGGTATCGCCGAAGTTGTGGCTGTTACGCGGCCCCGGCATGGTCAGGAACACCGCGAAGTACCAGAACAGGATCTGCAGCAGCGGCGGAATGTTGCGGAACACTTCCACATACACCGTCGCCAGCTTGTTGATCATCCAGTTCGGCGACAGCCGCGCCACGCCAATGACGAACCCGAGCAGGGTCGCCAGGATCACGCCGATAAAGGTCACCAGCAGGGTGTTGAGCAAACCGATCACAAACACCCGGGCATAACTGTCCGACTCGGTGTAATCGATCAAATGCTGCGCAATGCCAAAGCCGGCACTGCGCTCAAGAAAGTCGAACCCCGAGGTGATGCCCCGGTGTTGCAGGTTGGTCTGGGTATTGTTGAAGAGGTACCAGCCCAGCGAGACCACCGCCACAATGGTGATGATCTGGAAGAGCCACGCACGCACTTTGGGATCGCTGAAGCTGAGCTTCTGCTTGGGTGCGCCGATTTGATTTTGCATGAAGTGCCCCGCAAAGAATGGAACAGAACATCACCCGGCGGTTGGCCCACCGGGTGACAGAACCATCAGCGATCAGCGCACAGGAGGTGCGTATTGAATGCCGCCGGCGTTCCACAGGGCGTTCAGGCCACGGTCGATTTCCAGCGGGGTGCTCTTGCCCAGGTTGCGCTCGAACACTTCGCCGTAGTTACCGACTTGCTTGACGATCTGTACGACCCAGTCTTTCTTCACTTTCAGGTCTTTGCCGTACTCGCCGTCAGCACCGAGCAGACGCGCGACGTCCGGATTCTTGGTGGACTTGGCTTCAGCTTCGACGTTTTTCGACGTGATGCCGGCTTCTTCAGCGTTGAGCATGGCGTAGCCAACCCAGCGCACGATGGCCAGCCACTCGTCGTCGCCATTACGCACGACCGGGCCCAGCGGTTCCTTGGAAATGGTTTCCGGCAGGACCACGTAGTCCTTCGGCGCGGCCAGCTTGCTGCGCTGGGCGAACAGTTGGGACTTGTCGGAGGTCAGTACGTCGCAACGCCCGGACTCCAGCGACTTGGCGCTTTCATCGGAGGTGTCGAAGGTGATCGGGGTGTATTTGAGGTTGTTGCCACGGAAGTAGTCGGAAACGTTCAGCTCGGTGGTGGTACCGGCCTGGATGCAAATGGTTGCACCGTCCAGTTCCTTGGCGCTTTTCACGCCCAGCTTGTTGTTAACCAGGAAGCCGATGCCGTCGTAGTAGGTGATGAAGCCCGGGAATTTCAGGCCCATGCCCGCATCGCGGGAGCTGGTCATGGTGGTGTTGCGCGACAGGATGTCGACTTCGCCCGATTGAAGCGCGGTGAAACGCTCCTTGGCGTTCAACTGGCTGAACTTGACCTTGGTTGCGTCACCGAAAACGGCGGCGGCCACGGCGCGGCACACGTCAGCGTCGATCCCGAGGATCTTGCCGCTGGCATCCGGCACCGAGAAACCCGGCAGGCCGTCACTCACGCCACATTGCACGAAGCCTTTCTTCTGCACGGCATCCAGGGTGGCGCCAGCTTGGGCAAAACCACTGACACCCAATACAGCGGCCGCGGTCACGATGGCCAGGGTGGATTTCAATACCTTCATTCAAACCTCCAGTTGCTCTTGTTGTGTCGGAGCTCCAACCTCAGCGCACCCTTATGAGGCGATATCGACCCGTGTTGGCTTTTTTTGGGGTCGAGCAGCATGAGATTTTTGCGGTAATTCCAGTTGCTTTCCCACAAGCGGCAGTCACTGATAGTGTTACCGCCCTAGGAGAGTTCTGACATCGACCTACACATAGCAAGGCCCGTACCAGAGTGCTGGCTGAGCCGCTGATGGCGATGTTCAATGGCAAAAGATTCACCCTTGCGACATTCTCTTAACAGATCAACCTGTCGCGCACCGTTCCGACGCACTCAATCGGAGCGCCCGCACAGCTATGGAGCAGACATGACCGAACCCTTGATCCTTGAGCCCGCCAAACCCGCAGATGCCTGTGTTATCTGGCTGCATGGCCTGGGCGCCGATCGCTACGACTTCCTGCCGGTAGCCGAAATGCTGCAGCAAACTTTACTGACCACCCGCTTCGTTTTGCCCCAGGCGCCCACCCGTGCGGTGACGATTAACGGTGGCTACGAGATGCCGAGTTGGTACGACATCAGGGCCATGAGCCCAGCCCGTTCCATCAGCCTGGAAGAACTGGAAGCGTCGACCACAATGGTCACGGATTTGATCGAGGCGCAGAAGAGAACCGGGATAGACGCTTCGCGGGTTTTCCTGGCGGGCTTTTCCCAGGGCGGAGCAGTGGTTTTCCACACTGCGTTTAAACAATGGCAGGGCCCGCTGGGTGGCGTGATCGCCCTCTCCACTTATGCGCCGACCTTCGACGATGAGCTGGAATTATCCGCCAGCCAGCAACGCATCCCCGTCCTGTGCCTGCATGGCCAGTATGACGAGGTGGTGCAAACCGCCATGGGCCGCAGCGCCTACGAGCATTTAAAGCACCGTAGTGTCACCGTGACATGGCAGGAATACCCAATGAGCCACGAAGTGTTACCCGAAGAGATACGCGATATCGGCACCTGGCTGACCGAGCGCCTGCGCTGAAACCCGCGTTGATGTAGTTGTATGACAGACGCACTACGCCGCGCCCGATTCTTGCATTACACTGGCCGGCGTACATTCCTTAACCAATTAATGAGATGACCGTGCTCAAAGCACTCAAGAAGATGTTCGGCAAAAGCGAGGCTGAGCCGCTCGCGCCTGTTCCCAGTGCTCCCGCTCCCAAGCCCGGCAACCGCAATGACGCTAGGCAGCCCGAGCGGATCGCACCTGCCGCCGCACCGAAAACAGCCTCGGTGACGCCGCCCGAACAGGCCGAGCCCGCAGAGATCCTCGCCGCACCTGTCGCCAAACCACGCCGCGAACGTGCGCCCAAGCCGCCCGTGACGCCGTGGAAACTCGAAGACTTCGTCGTCGAGCCCCAGGAAGGTAAAACCCGCTTCCATGACTTCAACCTGGCCCCGGAACTGATGCACGCCATCCAGGACCTGGGCTTCCCGTACTGCACGCCGATCCAGGCGCAGGTGCTGGGCTTCACCCTCGCCGGCAAAGACGCTATCGGCCGTGCCCAGACCGGCACCGGCAAGACCGCCGCGTTCCTGATCTCGATCATCACCCAACTGTTGCAAACGCCGCCGCCGAAAGAGCGCTACATGGGCGAGCCGCGCGCGCTGATCATCGCCCCTACCCGGGAGCTGGTGGTGCAGATCGCCAAAGACGCTGCCGACTTGACCAAGTACACCGGCCTCAACGTGATGACGTTTGTCGGCGGCATGGACTTCGACAAACAGCTCAAGCACCTTGAGGCCCGTCATTGCGACATCCTCGTCGCGACCCCAGGCCGCCTGCTCGACTTCAACCAGCGCGGCGACGTACACCTGGACATGGTCGAAGTGATGGTGCTGGACGAAGCCGACCGCATGCTCGATATGGGTTTCATCCCACAGGTGCGTCAGATCATTCGCCAGACCCCGCCAAAGGCCGAGCGCCAGACCCTGCTGTTCTCCGCGACCTTCACCGAAGACGTGATGAACCTCGCCAAGCAGTGGACCACCGACCCGTCCATCGTCGAGATCGAAGCACTCAACGTCGCCAGCGAAAACGTCGAGCAACACATCTACGCCGTGGCCGGTGCCGACAAGTACAAGCTGCTCTACAACCTGATCAACGACAACGGTTGGGAGCGGGTGATGGTATTTGCCAACCGCAAGGACGAAGTGCGCCGCATCGAAGAGCGCCTGGTGCGTGATGGCGTCAACGCCGCGCAACTGTCGGGCGACGTGCCGCAGCACAAGCGCATCAAGACCCTGGAAGGCTTTCGCGAAGGCAAGATCCGCGTGCTGGTGGCCACCGATGTGGCGGGCCGCGGGATCCACATCGACGGCATCAGCCACGTGATCAACTTCACCTTGCCGGAAATGCCGGACGACTATGTGCACCGCATTGGCCGGACCGGTCGTGCAGGCGCTGCCGGTGTGTCGATCAGCTTTGCCGGGGAAGATGATTCGTATCAACTGCCGTCGATCGAGGCGTTGCTGGGGCGCAAGATCAGCTGCGAGACGCCGCCGACGCACCTGCTGCGGGCAGTGGAGCGCAAGCGCCCTTAAGCTCAAATGCGGTAAACCATGTGGGAGCGCGGGTTACCTTGCAGCGTGCGGGCTTGACCGAGGCGATGTTGTCGCCCCGGCACCTGGATTGATTGCGCGCATGACGCACTGCTGGGTTAACCCTGATACAACGCCCCAATGATAGGCTCGCGAATGCGCGATGCCTCGTCTCTGAATGCCTGGTAGTAGCCAGCACTGCTGCTTGGCATATCGACCACCCGGCTAAACGTGGCTTGCGCTTGGGGCTGGGCCGAAGCGCCCCCACTGCTCGCCTCCGGTCGGGGCGTGGCTGGCGACTTGCTTCTACTTTCGATCGATCGGCCAAGGTTGGTAAATCTTAATACCGCCCGGGTACTCCCAAACATCTGACTAAATGGGGTGACGCCCCCTTTATCAGTGAACTTGTAGCTCAAGCCCAGCATGCGCTGGCGCGCCGCGAATAACGCACTGCCGATGGGCGTCTGCTTCAGGTTGCCAACACCGGAAAACTTTGCAGCAGAGTTATAAGCCATGTGCGCTGAGGTATAAGCTCCGCCTACACTCACCACCAACGAGGCAATAGAGAAGCCGAGGGACGCCCAACCCAGCCTACTGATGTGATGCGAACGATCCCAACCCATTGCTTTATCGACCTCAGCAATAGTCAGCCCTGTGACACCCAACGTTCCGCTTACAACACCGAGCCCCGCTCCGACGGTCATCGCTGCCTTGGAGGCGATGACCCATGCTGCTGCGGCAGCCGCAGCCGTAGCTGCAGCCGCAGCAGCGGCGATTGCCGTGCCGGCTAAAGTTCCTGCAACGGCTGGCGCTGCAACCGCCGTCGCCGTTGCTAAACCTGCGGCTAGCCCCATGGCGACAGATTTGGCCCCATACGCCGCTACCGCTGCCGCAAGACCGACTGCCCCAAACCCAAGCGTTACCACCGACAGCGCCAGTGCTACCCCGGTTAACGCCCACTTCAACCAACTAGGCCACATCCCATTTGGGTCAACCAGGTTGATCGGGTTACAAGCACAATAGCCATAGCTATTGTCCCCCCCCTCCTCAAATGGGCTCAACGGATCAGGCTGCAAGAACATCATCATCTCAGGATCGTAGGCACGTAGACCGTTGCCCAAAAAGTAGAGATTGATTGCCGCATCCAACCGCTGACCGTTGTATGCCGGCAGTTGCAAATCGGCCATGGTGCGCGTCTTACCGTCATCAAGGGGGATTTTGGCATCACCATAGGGCGTGTAGTGACGACGCACATGTGCCTGGCCCGGGGACGAAATTTCACGGACGCTGCCAGCGGCATCGTTCAGATACAGTTGCGTACCGTCCACCCCGCCAGTACGCGCCATCACCTGATCTGCACCGTCGAAATAGCGAATTTTTTTATTACCCTCTACCAGGGTATCGAGGCGATCACCGGCATAGACCAACATCACAGGCGGCTCATTGCTGCGAGAAGCAACGACCTGACGGGCTTCGGCGTCGTACCGATAGCTGTATTTGAAGGTATCGCCCTGCACCGCAGTCAGTTGCTCGAAACCGTCATAGCAATAGACCTGTCCTGCAGGGCTCACCTGCAAGTTGCCCGCGGCATCATAGGCTGCGGTGAAACCCTGTACCGGGTGAGTGTGGGTCAAGCGAGTCATTTGGGTCGGGTCGGTGCCGGTAAAAAAGCGCTCGCAGATATCCTGGGTGCAATCAGCAAAAGTGGTCACCACCTGAGTGATGTTGTTGAGGCTGTCAAAGCTGAAGTCTTGCCCGGTAATGGCGCGCCCCAGTTGATCCTTTGGATGCTCAAGGCCTTCACAACGATAGGTCTTGAGCCGCAGATAGGCGTCATAGGTGAAGGTCTCGCCGATCACCACCCGTGAACTTGCATCCCGAAGAAACCGGGTCGCCAGCATACTGTTGGTGTGATACGTGCTGGTCATCACCTGAAACAACGCACCGCTTTGCTCAAAGCGGCGCTCGGCTTCGCGCCCCAGCGCATCGTAAGTCACCTTGGTAACAACCTGCATGCTGCCAAAAGTGGATGTCAGACCATGGGGCCGGCCGAGTGCATCGTAGTCCTGCGCTATGACCATGGAGCCAGTCGTCATCTTGGAGAACCGTCCGTGGGCATCGTATTCAAGCACGCTGCGCTGGCCATCGGCAGCAGTCTGATGAAGCAGGCGCCCGCCAGGGGAATAACCATACTGTGACGTTAAGGTGGTTCCGTCGGCTGTTTGAACATCCTTTTCGGTATAACCGTTGGCATCCCGAAAGAACTCATGAATCAGGCCGCTGGTCTCCGAACGTGTCAATACGCCGTTAACCGGGTCATGCCGGTAGGTACACACAGGGAGCCCTGTCATCTCAATCCGATTCGCCACGTCCAACTCTTTGTCATAGGTCAGGCTCTGATGATTTCCACGCGTGGACGTCATAGCGACCGGCTCACTCCACCCCGCCTCGTATTCCCAAGTCGTGGCCGGTCCCGTGCCTCGCACCTGGCTGGTCATTCGGCCCAGGCTGTCGTAAGAACGAGCCCCCAGTCGCTTGCCGTCGATAGAGACCGCACTGGCCAGTTCACTACTGGTGCCCGGCGCATAGTCAGTTTTACGCAGCCGTTGCGGGGTACCGTCCACAGGTTTTTGAAGAGCCGTCAGTAGCCGGCCATAGGCATCGTAGGTAAATTCGGTGAGATTTTTGCTGACGTCTACCACCGACAGGCACTGGCCGAGGCCATCGTAGGCGCGCGACTCCACTTCGACCTTATTGTTGTTAGCATCGATGCGCTCCACCTTTATCGGTTGGTTATGCGCATTGAAATAGCTGATCAGGCGTTCACCGCCTACAACGCCCTCCTCCGTAAGATTGAGTAGCGGGTCGTACTCATTGATCTCTACACGGCCATCGGCATGAGTGGTGCGGCTGGGATTGCCCCAGCGACTGTAGGCATAGGCGCTTTTCAAAGAGCGTTGTCCGTCGCCCAGGTAGTCGATATTGACCACTTCCACGGTTTGCCCAAGCGCGTCATACCACCACGTTCCGGTGGCCCGTTCCTGGTCCTGGTTCGGGCCAATCAGTTGGGCTTCGGACACTTGGCGGCCAGCGCCGTCATAGTAGGTAATGGCCTTATTACCTTGTGCATCCGTGGTGATCAGATGGGCACGTTTGGTCTGCGTCGCAAAATGATAGGCGTAACCTCGACTGGCTTGCTGCGGTTTTCCACGGGAAACCGTTTCTTGCGTCAACCGGCCACTGACATCAAACGCCAGGTCCAAGGTGCTGCCGCCATCCCGCGTCATCGACAGCAACCGCCGATTAACCAGCGAAAGCGTCCTCTTCGCCTCAAGCCATTGCCCCTCGCGCCCCTTCAGGCGCCGGGTTTCCACAAGGTTGTCACCTGAGACGGTGTAACTGAAATCACTGACCAACGCCTGCCCGCCAATCGTACTGGTGCTGCTCTTAAGACGGCCAGCCAAAGCGACAGGCGTGTCGTAGTAGCTTTGCTGCATCGCAAACACACCGGCCTGGTTGCTTGACTGTTGGAGGACGAAGTAGCTACTGCCTGTCGGCGGCACACGGGTATGGGTGTACTCCGTGAGCCGTGCTGCCGGCGTGCCACCCGCCGGGACAAGACGCTCTTGCTTGACGTAGCGCACAAACAATCCACGCGGGTCGGCAGGGCATTTGCCGCTTTCGCCAGCCATGGGGTAATAGGTGTAGTCGACGCGAACCCCGGACGCCTCGGTACGGCTTAGCTCATTACCGTAGTCGTCGGTCTGGATGGCTACCGTCACCTCCCTTGCGGTACCACCTGCCACCAGTTCGTAACGCGTGGTAATGGACTTGGGTAGCTGGAGATTGGGCGGCTGTGCGGGAAACAGGCCAGGTACTTCGTTATAAGCAATGGTTTGGGTGGTTCGAGTCCCTTCGCGCAGGACCCGCTCTTCGGTCATCAAATGAAATTTGTTGTAGGTGGTGCGGGTAACGCTCAGTACCGCATTGTTGGATGCAGCATCAATACAGGTTTCGTCTGTCCAGTATGAATAGGCACCACTCACCAGGTATAAATTGTCTTCTCCTTCGCGAAAGCCACCAGAAAAAGGATAACCGGTAAAATTCTTGCTGGGGCTGTAGTCATAAGTGCGGGTCATCATCGGCTGGTTGCTGGCGGGTATGTGCTCCCACTGTTCAACCCTTGGAATATATTGGCTGTTACTGTAGGCGTGCCCGTTCTCGGCATAGGTAATCCGCTCCTCGCCTCCCATCGGTGAGCGCACATTGTTCATGGCCATCAGGCCATTGCGAAATACAGTGTAGATAAACGCAAAACTCGCGCTACCGACAGTACCATTGCGATCATAGGGCGCTGTAACCTCCGTCAGACGATCATTGTCATACGTAAACCGGACGCGTGCATAACGACCACCATCGACCCGGGTATCGACCATCGACAATCTGTTACTCGAGTAGGTCAATATCAGCAATTCATTGCCATTTTGATCCAGAATACGCTCAAGGAATTCACCCAAGTCATAACAAAAACGCAAGCTCTCGCCGTTTTCAAATTGTATGGTATTGATGCGATAGGGCACGTTGCTGGCATGACGCTTCAAAATCTCAATCGTGCCATCTTTATAGATCACATGAAGCGTTTCGGCGTCCGGTCGCTTGACCACCAGGTCTTTGAGTTTGTAATCCTTGATCACCAATGTCTCGCCCACGGGAGGCAGGCTCTGGGTTTGAAACTGTTCGCCATCAAGCAACGAGAGCCTGGAACGGTTGACATCAAACTCGGTATTACTCATATGCCAACCCGTGCCATAACGCCCGCTTTCGGAGTTGAGCATGGAGAACAATAGACTGACGTCCCGGCTCACCTCCAAGGGTCCCTGTGGCGATAACGTCGCCAGTCGAATCTGACAAGTGTACTGGCCAGTACGTGGATCAACCGAGCCTGCTAAATAGGATTGGAAATTAAAGGCATTAGAGTAGACGTTCATAAAACACCTCTCACGCTTAATAAACTCAGCGCACTGACTTAAGTCATGTACCTAGAAAGAGCCAGCTTAACCTGAGAGCGCATCACCGGCATCGCAGATCAAAAATCTTTCAATAAAATACGCGTCCCGTTTTCGTGCATCTCGAGTCGATACACATGCTCACACCCATGGTTATCCCATAGACGCCAAGGAGTATGTGTATCACCAGTAGTAAATGTAGTATTTTTCACCTGCAGTCTTACAGCACGCATCATCGTATTGTGTTTGTTAAACGGTATATATGGGTTTGTTCCATCTCCGCCCCCATAAATATGCCTATGAACATCCTTCATTCGGATCCTCAGCTCAGGACTATCTTTAGTGACCAGAACTCCTGCCTTAAGGTAGCGTTTTACAGCACTATGATATGTCGACCAACACGTTGTAAAGTAATCACCCTCGTTATCCATTGATAAAGGTCTATCAAGACCTTTATTGACAAGGAACCGCAACGTGGATGGCAACAACCAGTAGTAAATATCACAATCAGCAATTTCATCATTGTAAGCATCCAGATCGGGAAATGAAATCAACTCAGCAGCTTTTACTGTATAGGGCCTTGTAGGGGTAATAGTCACATACTCTCCGCCACTGGAGTGGTATGTTGTATAGACCTTTCCATCGACGACTATCCGTGCCATAAACCGCATCGGTTCAATCGGACGACTTGGATCGACGCGCATATATCGATCAATTATTTCAACCAGAGGCCCAGGCCCTGCGTAATCCATGCCGGCAAGTTTCTCAGGATCGTTTTTTTCCGAACCTCGGGTCCAAAGACCCGAATCATAAATATTCTTTGACGTATCACAGCTCCAACCCGACGGAAGTGCTTGACCATCATTCACCGAATAAAGTGTTACTGTTGCACTGTTACACTCTGCTCGAGTCAAGGGTACGGCTCGCCAAGTACCATCCGGCAGATATTCCTCCTTAGTAGCCTCAATCAAAACCTTACATTGATGGCGACCATTGGCATAAAGGGCATTACTGGTGGGGAGACCATCGGGAAATATAATTTTGAAATTTCTAATATTAGTTTCAGGCCGAAACTCATAATCCTCTAAACGCAAACCGCCACCAGCACCATTCGGCACCAGAAAGAACCGGTGAATATTTCCAAAATTATCCATCAAGCTCCATGTGCTATTCGAATCGCGTGTAACGTCAACTTTCAAAGCGAGAGAGTGTGCAATTATAGCCCTCATAATTGTCGGCCGCATATCAACCCGGACAGGATAATTGTAAACCGGATAACCATAAGGCTTAAATATATCCTCCCGCATAACGGGCGAATGTTCCTTATTAATAACTACACCACCCTTATGGGGAATGCTATTACCCTGCTTAGTATAAGCGTAGCTCGTCTGAAAGTGATCGCCTTCGTACTGCATATTCAACGATCTATCAAGACCTTCTTGTGCAACAAATACTACTCCTGCCGGAGGCATCCAGTAATATACCGTCGCATAAAAATCTGAGGCCGAAACTGCGCTATGTCTATATTCAATCAACTCACTCACAGATAGTCTAAATGGCATTACTGGCTGAAGGGTAACCGAAGAATCAAAGCAGCTATTCTCCGCCGACAATCGGGTTGTATAAACCTGACTATCCACAACCATATACGCTACAAAAGTGACCGCATCCAAGGGCCCTTCTTGCGAACTGAACCGCAGATAACGAGAAACCCTCTGAACCAAGGTACCTGGATTATAAGCATCAGGTTCCGAACCCACTTTTTGTTCACGCTCCCACAATCCTTCGCTATAAATATTTTTTTTATCATCACACCGCCAACCACTAGGTAGTGACTGCCCATCGTCTGAAAAAAATGGAGCCACTCTCACACTCGCAATTTCCTCATTAGTTAACTCGGTACGTTGCCACACCCCAGCGTTGATTTGACATTCCTTTATGACTTCAACAACAACCTCACTTTGATGCCGTCCATTAGCATAAAGTTTATTGGTAAACTGCGAGCCATCCGGGCATGTAACCCTGAAATGGGAAAGTCTGGACAGTTTAGTCGTCTCAGTCATCTTCTTTCTCCCTGGTATTTTCAATTTCTATGAAATACAACCGGAGGCATAATTACTCAACCCAGGCTGGTTACTCCTAAAGAAAAAACCTATGCCGACAAGAGTAATTAAGTCTTAAAAGAAAATGACGAACAACTGTCAGATTTGACAGTTATGCAGAACCCTTTGGCCTAAGCCTGAGTGTTTTATAGCCTAAATAGAGTTAACAGTTGACGATGTTCACCCCTACCAACGATCCGCCGCCACATGATCACTGTCCCGCCCTTCCACCCAGCGCGGCCCTTCACTGGTGTTTTCCTTTTTCCAGAACGGCGCGCGGGTCTTCAGGTAGTCCATCACAAAAGCACAGGCGTCGAACGCGGCCTGGCGGTGGGCACTGGCGGCGGCTACAAAGACAATGGGCTCGCCGGGTTCCAGGGCACCGATGCGGTGCAGCACCTCCAATTTGAGCAGCGGCCAGCGTTGCTCGGCCTCGACGGCGATCTTGGCCAGTGCCTTTTCGGTCATGCCGGGATAATGCTCCAGGAACATCCCCGCCACTTCGCGGCCATCATTGAAATCGCGCACATAGCCGACAAAGCTCACCACCGCGCCCACGCCCACATTGGCCGCATGCATCGCGTTGACTTCGGCGCCCGGATCAAAGGCTTCGACCTGCACACGAATGGCCATGTTCAGCCTCCGGTCACGGGCGGGAAAAACGCGATTTCGTCACCGGCCTCGACCGGCTCGTCGAGATTGCACAGCTCTTCGTTGCGCGCACACATCAGACTCGCCTCGTTGAGTACTGCGAACTCCAGGTCAGCGGCCAGTGCCAGGCGCACGGCATCAACGGTGGCAAACTCACCTTCCATTTCCAACGAATCAAAGCCCACCGCTTCGGCATATCGCGCAAAAAACAGTACGTTGATACTCATTGCTGGTCCGCCTTGAAATGCCCGCTTTTACCGCCAAGCTTTTCCAGCAGGCGAATACTTTCGATGGTCATGCCCCGGTCCACGGCCTTGCACATGTCGTAGATCGTCAGCGCTGCGACGCTGGCGGCGGTCAGCGCCTCCATCTCCACGCCGGTCTGGCCGGAGAGCTTGCAGCGCGCCAGGATGTACACGGCGTCGGCACCGTCGGCACGCAGTTCGACCTTGACGCCGGTAAGCATCAGCGGGTGGCACAGAGGGATCAGGTCACTGGTTTTCTTTGCCGCCTGGATCCCGGCGATGCGGGCCACGGCGAACACGTCGCCCTTGGGATGGGCGCCGTCGACAATCATTTGCAGGGTGCCGGGCAGCATGCGCACCCGCGCTTCGGCCACCGCTTCGCGGAACGTCACGGCTTTGTCGGTGACGTCGACCATATGGGCGCGACCTTGGGAATCTAGATGAGTCAGCACAGAGCCTCCTTGAGGCAGCAAAAAAGCTACAAGCTGCAAGCGGCAAGTGAAAAGCTCACTGGACCAACTTGCAGCTTGTAGCTTAAAGCTTGCTACTCAGAGATGCGACTCTGCGTATTCGGCCAGGATCGAACGTGGCACCCCTTGCAGCGCGATGTGCACGCCGTTCGGGAAGTCTTTGAAGCGTTCCGTCAGGTAGGTCAGCCCGGAGCTGGTCGCGGACAGGTAAGGGGTGTCGATCTGCGCCAGGTTGCCCAGGCACACCACTTTGGAACCAGCGCCGGCACGGGTGATGATGGTTTTCATCTGGTGCGGGGTGAGGTTCTGGCATTCATCGATCAAAATCAGGCTCTGCTGGAAGCTGCGGCCTCGGATGTAGTTGAGGGATTTGAACTGCAACGGCACTTTGCTGAGGATGTAGTCGACGCTGCCATGGGTGTTTTCGTCGTCCATGTGCAAGGCTTCGAGGTTGTCGGTGATCGCCCCCAGCCATGGCTCCATTTTTTCTGCTTCGGTGCCGGGCAGGAAACCGATTTCCTGGTCCAGGCCCTGCACGCTACGGGTGGCGATGATGCGGCGATAGCGCTTGGTCACCATGGTCTGTTCGATAGCAGCGGCCAGGGCCAAGATGGTTTTGCCCGAGCCGGCGGCGCCGGTCAGGTTGACCAGGTGGATGTCCGGGTCGAGCAGCGCGTACAGCGCCAGGCTCTGGTAGATATCGCGCGGTTTCAGGCCCCAGGCTTCCTGGTGCAACAGGGGTTCCTGATGCAGGTCGAGGATCAGCAGCTTGTCGACCTGGATCTCTTTGATCCAGCCCACGAAGCCCTGCTCGTCGACGATGAATTCATTGATATGCACGGCCGGCAGGTTGTCGATCAGTTGCACTTGGTGCCAGGTGCGGCCATGGTCCTGGCGGGTCTCGACCTTGCTGACGCGGTCCCAGAACGAGCCGGTCATCATGTGATAACCGCGCGACAACATCGACACGTCGTCAACCAGTTGGTCGGTGCTGTAGTCCTCGGCCGCGATCCCACACGCTCGGGCCTTGAGGCGCATATTGATGTCTTTGGTCACCAGCACCACGCGCAGGTCCTTGTCGCGCGCGTGCAGGTCGATCAATTGGTTGATGATCTTGTTGTCGTTAAGGTTTTCCGGCAGCAGGCTGTTGGGCTCGTTGCGCTTGCTCATCAGGATCGACAGCAAACCCTTGGGCCCGCTTTTGCCGCGCTGGATCGGTACGCCGACTTCAACGTCCTCGGGCGAGGCTTCACCCAGGGTCTTGTCGATCAGGCGGATGGCCTGGCGGCATTCGGCGGCGACGCTGTGGTGGCCGCTTTTGAGTTTGTCGAGTTCCTCCAGCACGATCATCGGGATGGCGACATGGTGTTCTTCAAAATTAAGCAGTGCGTTTGGATCGTGAATCAGTACGTTGGTATCAAGCACATAAAGGATTGGCTGGTCGGAAGAAGGGGTGCGTCCATGATCATCCATACTCGGTCACCTTTGTGGGAGCCAGTCGACGCAATACCTGGGCGGTGCTGCGCCTCGATTCGACCACCGACCGCAGCTTGAGTGACGTCAAGTGCGGTGCCCACATGAGGAGTCTTGGAAGACGCCACCTGTGTTGCAGGGTTCGGCGATCTGACTTCGTAATACCGCAAAACCCATGACAGGAAAAAGCACTTTGACGCTTTTTTGAAGTTTATTTTTCAGGATGACGAATAGCACTAGCCGAGTGCCAGGCAGGCCGTTAAAGTCGGAAGTCCGCCTGCTGCGAAATGTCGCAGCAAATCACCCCGAAAATGCCTCTCACCCAGCAGGGCCGGGCATTTTCAGCGAAACGCCTCGCGGCAGTCCTGCCAACCCAGGCCACTTTGCGCCGTTGCCTGCAACAGCAGCGGCAATGCCACTCGCGCCTTGTCCTGGGTGTCGTGAAACACAATCACCCCTTTGCGCCACAACAGCATCAGCGTCAGCACCCGTTGCGCCGATTCCTCGGCCTTGAGCTTGCCCGGATCGTCCTGGGAGTCGATGTCCCACAACGCCACCTGCAGACCTTGCGCCTGAAAGAACCCCTGGCTGTCCGCACGGCGCTGCCCGTAAGGCGGCCGGAACAGCGGCACATAGTTTTCCGGCAGCAGGTTCTGCACCAGGGATGCGCTGCGGATGATCGAGTCTTGCCAGTCGACCCAATGGCTGTGGGAGCGATATTGCCAGCCCTGGCTGCCCACGCACTGCCCCTGGTACAGCGCCTGCACATCGGCCGCCGAGCTGCGTTCCACACGGGTCTGCAGGCTGCTGCCGAGGGCGAAGAACGTAGCGTTCATCTTTTGCTGGCGCAGGTAGTCGGCGAGCCAGTCGGTATTGCCGCCGACCGGTGCCGGCCCGCCGTCGAAGGTCAGCAGGAACATCCGGTCATTAAGCTCGTCACCATTGCGTTCATGATCACCGAAGCGCGCGACTTCGCTGCTGATCTGCGGCAACAACGCGGCCTTGCGCAGCAGTTCGTCCAGATAGCGCCCATGGAACTGCCGGCTGGGGGCGGCCCAGCCTATATAGAAAGAGTTGTCACTGACCTCGAATTTGCCGGCCTGCTCGCGCAGATCGTCCATGTTTTCCACCAGGTAGCAGAACGAGGCGTCTTGCTCACAGCTCTGCTGGGCAAACGTGTAGTTCTCCAGCAAACGCTGCCAAAGCTGGCGGCGCAGGTCGTCGATGGCCGCCAGGTTGATGATCTTAAGCCCCAGGCGTTGCTTGAGCGCGGTTTCATCCTGGGCTTCGCTGAGGATCAAGCCATGGGCAAACATCAGGATTTCCGCACGCGAGGCGACGTCGAACAGCGCCGGGCTGCTGAGTTTTTCCGGCCAGGTGCCACGGTCGAGGCTGGCGACATCAACCGGCGCGGCCTGCACGTTCAGGCACCACAGGCACGCCGTCACAAAAAGCGCTAATCGCACTTGGGGTCTCCCTCTCCAGAGTTGCCGGCCATCATAGCGGATCGCGCCTATCACCATCATAGGTGGAGTCAAACCGCCCCAACCCCTAGAATCGCAGCCACGCTACACGCCACGATTTCTGGAGCCAACTTCATGCTGATGGTGATTTCCCCCGCCAAGACCCTCGATTTCGAGTCCAAGCCGGTAACCCCGCGCTTCACCCAGCCGCAATACCTTGATCACTCCCAAGAACTGATTGAGCAACTGCGCGAACTCAGCCCGGCGCAGATCAGTGAGTTGATGCACGTGTCCGACAAGATCGGTGGCCTCAACGCCGCCCGGTTCGGCAGCTGGACGCCCGCTATCACGCCGGCCAATGCCAAACAGGCGCTGCTGGCGTTCAAGGGCGACGTGTACACCGGCCTCAACGCCGAAACCTTCAGCGACGCCGACTTCAGCTACGCACAGGATCACCTGCGCATGCTTTCCGGCCTGTACGGCCTGCTGCGCCCGCTGGACCTGATGATGCCGTATCGCCTGGAGATGGGCACCAAACTCGCCAACGCCCGTGGCAAGGACCTCTATGCCTTCTGGGGCACGCGCATCAGCGAGTGGCTCAATGAGGCGCTGGCCGAACAAGGTGACGATGTGCTGCTCAACCTGGCGTCCAACGAGTATTTCTCGGCGGTCAAGCGCACGGCCCTGAACGCACGAGTCATCAACACCGAGTTCAAGGACCTGAAGAACGGCCAGTACAAGATCATCAGCTTCTACGCGAAAAAAGCCCGGGGCATGATGAGCCGGTTTGTGATCCAAGAGCGGATCAACGACCCAGCCGGGCTCAAGCAGTTCGATGCACAGGGTTATCGCTTCAATGCGGAGCAGTCCAAGCCGGACAACCTGGTGTTTTTACGCGATCACGCACCGGAATAAGGCCAGCCAGGCACTGAGGACCAAATGTGGGAGGGGGCTTGCTCCCGATGGCGGTGGATCAGTCAACTTTTTAGAGACTGACACCCCGCTATCGGGGGCAAGCCCCCTCCCACATTTTGTTCTGTATTCCAAATGAGAATCGTCATTTATTTGGCGCCAGAAAAACTTCCAGACACAACTCTAACAATTTCTTCACTCGACACTCGTCGGTTTTTTTCGTAGTGGCACCACTTTTTTTAAACAGTAGTGGCACAAAACTATCTCAACGTGCCAACTCCCCACAACTACTGGCCTAAATAGCAAGTGCTATCACTATAGTACCAGTGCCATCTTCTCTAATATTTCAAAAAATTTCCGGAAACAGGATGAGCGGCCAGGAACTTCATCCTGAAGCACCGCTCATACCACCGGTAACGAAATTCTCTGCTGCTGTAAGAGATGACTTACATAACGACCAACGGAAGTAGTCAAGTTGTCATCGAACACTTTGACTCTATGGTCACAACATCAACTGATCGAGTTAAGGGTGGCGATAAGTACGCATTGCTATCCCCTACAGGCCAAGGCAGCGCCTGACCTAAATGAGCCGTGCATGCACTCAAGGCATTGATAAAAAAGGCGTTTTGCCTGCATCAAAACCTTGCAGCACCGGCGCCGGAGCCTTCCTCCAAGGGAGCCCGGCTGCATTTCAGGGCAAGCCCCAATAATAAGGCCTGGTCGCGCACAACTTGAGTGCAATAGTTAGTCACTCGTTATTCAACATGCCTGCACGCGGTAAGTCGGCGTCTATTCGCCCAACTTTCGCGGCATCAGTGACGCTTGCAAACATGAACTCCGGCCATCTAATGGCATGATTTAAATACAGAGGTAATTGCGATGCGCATCAGCATATTTGGTTTGGGTTACGTTGGCGCAGTGTGTGCCGGTTGCCTGTCTGCCCGTGGCCACGAAGTGGTCGGCGTAGACATCTCCAAGGAAAAGATCGACCTGATCAACGCCGGCAAATCGCCGATCGTTGAACCGGGTCTGGGCGAGCTGTTGAGCCAGGGTATCCAGACGGGCCGGCTGCGTGGCACTACCAACTTCGCCGAAGCCATTCGCGATACCGATTTGTCGATGATTTGCGTCGGCACGCCGAGCAAGAAAAACGGCGACCTGGAACTCAACTACATCGAATCGGTATGCCGCGAGATCGGCTTTGTCCTGCGTGACAAGACCACCCGCCACACCATCGTGGTGCGCAGCACCGTACTGCCGGGCACCGTGGCCAACGTGGTGATCCCGATCCTCGAAGACTGCTCCGGCAAAAAAGCCGGTGTCGACTTCGGCGTTGCGGTCAACCCGGAATTCCTGCGCGAATCCACCGCCATCGCCGACTACGACCAGCCGCCAATGACCGTTATCGGCGAATTCGACACAGCCTCCGGCGATGTCCTGCAGTCGCTGTACGAAGAACTCGACGCGCCGATCATCCGCAAGGACATCGCTGTCGCCGAGATGATCAAGTACACCTGCAACGTGTGGCACGCCACCAAAGTCACCTTCGCCAATGAAATCGGCAACATCGCCAAGGCCGTCGGCGTCGATGGCCGTGAAGTGATGGACGTGGTCTGCCAGGACAAGACCCTCAACCTGTCCCAGTACTACATGCGCCCAGGCTTCGCGTTCGGCGGCTCGTGCCTGCCAAAAGACGTGCGCGCCCTGACCTACCGCGCCGGTTCCCTGGACGTGGAAGCGCCGCTGCTCAACTCGCTGATGCGCAGTAACGAGTCCCAGGTGCAGAACGCCTTCGACATCGTTTCCAGCCACGACAAACGCAAAGTCGCCCTGCTGGGCCTGAGCTTCAAGGCCGGTACCGACGACCTGCGCGAAAGCCCATTGGTGGAACTGGCGGAAATGCTGATCGGCAAGGGTTACGACCTGAGCATCTACGACAGCAACGTCGAATACGCCCGCGTACACGGTGCGAACAAGGACTACATCGAAGGCAAGATCCCTCACGTGTCGTCCCTGCTCAACTCGGACTTCGACGAAGTGATCAACAACTCCGACGTGATCATCCTGGGTAACCGCGACGAGAAATTCCGTGCCCTGGCGCATAACGCCCCGGATGGCAAGCAAGTGGTCGACCTGGTGGGCTTCATGTCCAAGGCCACCAGCGTAAGCGGCCGTACCGAAGGTATTTGCTGGTAACAGCAACGGCAAGTTTCAGGCTGCAGGTGTCTTTATCCCCAGCGCTTGCAGCCTGAAACCTCCTCTCCTTGCGGATGACGCTTATGTCCAAGTTAAAACATGTATTCCTGCAAGCCGCCGGTTGGCTGTTGTTCCTCAGCCTGCTGATGGGACTCGCCCTGGCGTTGCCGGCGAGCACCTTCGATTCGCAATCGAAGAACTTTATTTTCCTGATTGGCGCCGTCGGTATCTGGCGCTACTCGATGGGTGCAACGCATTTCTTTCGCGGCATGCTGTTCCTCTACGTGGTCTACCCGCACCTGCGCCGCAAAGTGCGCAAGCTGGGCAAGGCCGCCGACCCATCCCATGTGTTCCTGATGGTCACCAGTTTTCGTATCGACGCGCTGACCACCGCGCAGGTCTACAGCTCGGTGATTCGCGAAGCCATCGAATGTGGCTTCCCCACCACCGTGGTCTGCTCGCTGGTGGAAATGTCCGATGAATTGCTGGTCAAGAGCCTGTGGGAAAAACTCAACCCGCCGGATCACGTCAAGCTCGACTTCGTGCGCATCGCCGGTACCGGCAAGCGTGACGGCCTGGCCTTCGGTTTTCGCGCCATCTCGCGCCACCTGCCGGATGACCGCGCCGTGGTGGCCGTGATCGATGGCGACACCGTGCTCGCCGAGGGCGTGGTGCGCAAGACCGTGCCGTGGTTCCAGCTGTTCGGCAATGTCGGCGGCCTGACCACCAACGAGTTCTGCGAAGTGCGCGGCGGCTACATCATGAGCGAATGGCACAAACTGCGCTTCGCCCAACGCCACATCAACATGTGCTCCATGGCCCTGTCCAAGCGCGTGCTGACCATGACCGGGCGGATGTCGGTGTTCCGCGCCAGCGTAGTGACCGACCCGGGCTTTATCGCCGACGTGGAAAGCGACTCGCTGCAACACTGGCGCCTGGGCCGCTTCAAGTTTCTGACCGGCGACGATAAATCCAGCTGGTTCAGCCTGATGCGCCTGGGCTACGACACCTTCTACGTGCCCGATGCCGCGATTAATACCGTGGAGCACCCGCCGGAAAAGAGCTTCATCAAGGCCAGCCGCAAACTGATGTTCCGCTGGTACGGCAATAACCTGCGCCAGAACTCTCGCGCCCTGGGCCTGGGTGTACGCCGCCTCGGTCTGTTCACCAGCGTGGTGCTGTTCGATCAGCGCGTGTCGATGTGGACCTCCCTGCTCGGCCTGACCGTGGCGATCATCGCCACCTTCAAGTACGGCGGCGCGTTCATCCTCGCGTACCTGCTGTGGATCGGCATCACCCGCCTGATTCTCACCCTGCTGCTGTCGTGCTCCGGCCACAAGATCGGCCCGGCCTACCCGCTGATTCTCTATTACAACCAGATCATGGGCGCGTTGGTGAAGATCTACGTGTTCTTCCGCCTTGATCAACAGTCCTGGACCCGCCAGGACACTAAACTGACCCGCGATTTGGCCAGCTTTCAACGTTGGTTCAACACCTGGTCGTCTCGGACCATGACCTTCTCCGCCGGCAGCATCTTCGTTGCCGTGTTGCTGATGATGGTCTGACCCTGCCAAGCCTGAATTAACCAAGGAATTACACCGTCATGAACAGCCAAGTAAACGCCAACGTTGTCCACGAATCCGAAGCCCAGCGCCAGCACGCCCGGGTAAAAATCCCGGCCAAGCTGCGCTTTTTCAACAGCGACCGCACGCCGACCGAGGCCAAGGTCATCGACCTGTCCGCCGGCGGCCTGGCGTTCACCGCCACCCAGCCGCTCACCATCGGCCAGGTGCACAAGGGTCGTTTGCAATTCGTCATCGATAACCTCGGCCTGGCGATGGACGTGGAGCTGCAGATTCGCTCTTACGACCGCCAGACCGGCCGCACCGGTTGCCAGTTCCAGAACCTCGATGCCCAGGACATTTCCACCCTGCGCCACCTGATCACCTCGCACCTGTCGGGCGACATCGTGACCATGGGCGACGTGCTCGCCACCCTGCAACGCGACAACTTCACCAAGGCGCGCAAGGTCAAGGACGGCGGCAGCGGCATGACCGCGTTCGGGCGCCTGCGCGCCGTGACGTTCAGCCTGGCGATCTTCCTGGTGGGCCTGGCGGCCTTCGGTTTTGTCTTCAAGTCGCTGTACGGCATGTACTTTGTCAGCCACGCCCAGGCCGGGCTTGTCAGCGTGCCGGGCATGAACGTAACCATGCCGCGCGACGGCACCGTGCAAAGCCTGCTCAAGGGTGACGCGGTAGCGGCCAAAGGCGCGCCACTGGCCACCTTCAGCACCAGCATGCTCGACGTGCTCAAGGGCCACCTGGACGAAGACCAACTGCAACCGGCCAAGGTCGAAGAGCTGTTCGGCAAGCAAATGACCGGCACCCTGACCTCGCCGTGTGATTGCGTGGTCGCCCAGCAATTGGTCGCCGACGGCCAGTACGCCAGCAAGGGTGATGTGATCTTCCAACTGGTGCCACGCGGCAGCCAGGCCAACGTGGAAGCACGCTTCACCTATCGCCAGTTCGGTGATGTGCGCCCAGGTACGCCGGTGAGCTTCCAGGTCGCCGACGAAGAACAGGTACGCACCGGCACCATCGTCAGCAGCACCAGCTTGAACAGCGCCGACCTGTCTTCGGACATCCGCGTGCAGATCAAGCCTGACGCCCCGCTGGACAGCACCTACGCCGGCCGCCCGGTAGAAGTCACCAGCGACCGTGGCCCTTCGCTGAACTGGCTGATCGATAAAGCCATGGCTCACGGTCTGTAAGCGAGGACATGCCTGTGAACCCTATTTCAAGAACAACACAATCCCTGTGGGAGCGGGCTTGCTCGCGATGGGATCAGCGCGGTTTGCCTGGCGGACCGAGTCGCCTGCATCGGGGGCAAGCCCCCTCCCACATGGGTTCGGTGGCGTTGCTGGCTGTTGCGGTGAGCCTGGCCGGTTGTGCCGGCCTGCCTGACCAACGCCTGGCGAACGAAGCACTGAAACGCGGCGACACCGTCACCGCGCAACAGAATTACCAGCAACTGGCCGACCTGGGCTACAGCGAGGCCCAAGTGGGCCTGGCCGACATCCAGGTAGGCACCCGTGACCCGGCGCAAATCAAACAGGCCGAAGCCACTTACCGTGCTGCGGCGGACACCTCGCCCCGCGCCCAGGCACGTCTTGGCCGCCTGCTGGTGGCCAAGCCCGGCGCCACCGAAGCCGAGCACCACGAAGCCGAAAGCCTGCTGAAAAAAGCCTTTGCCAATGGCGAAGGCAACACCCTGATCCCGTTGGCGATGCTGTACCTGCAATACCCGCACAGCTTCCCCAACGTGAATGCCCAGCAGCAGATCAGCAAATGGCAAGCGGCGGGTTATCCAGAGGCCGGTCTGGCCCAGGTGCTGCTGTACCGCACCCAGGGCACCTACGACCAGCATCTGGATGATGTGGAGCGCATCTGCAAAGCCGCGCTGAACACCACCGATATCTGCTACGTCGAGCTGGCCACGGTCTATCAGAAAAAAACCCAGCCGGAACAACAGGCCGAACTGCTCAAGCAGATGGAAGCAGGCTACAGCCGTGGCACCGTCACCGCCCAACGTGTCGACAGCGTCGCCCGCGTGCTGGGCGATGCCACCCTCGGCACGCCGGACGAGAAAACCGCCCAGGCCCTGCTGGAAAAAATCGCCCCTGGCTACCCGGCGTCCTGGGTCAGCCTGGCACAACTGCTCTACGACTTCCCCGAACTGGGCGACGTCGACCAGATGATGAAGTACCTCGACAACGGCCGCGCCGCCGACCAGCCGCGCGCCGAATTGCTCTTGGGCAAGCTCTACTACGAAGGCAAGTGGGTGCCGGCCGACGCCAAGGCCGCCGAAGCCCATTTCGAAAAAGCCGTGGGCCGTGAAGTGGCCGCCGATTACTACCTCGGCCAGATCTACCGCCGTGGCTACCTGGGCAAGGTCTATCCGCAAAAAGCCCTGGACCACCTGCTGACCGCTGCGCGCAACGGCCAGAACAGCGCCGACTTCGCCATTGCTCAACTGTTTTCCCAAGGCAAGGGCACCAAGCCCGACCCGCTGAACGCCTATGTCTTCAGCCAGTTGGCCAAGGCCCAGGACACGCCAGAGGCCAATGAGCTGGCCACCCAGCTTGAAGCCCCGCTGACGCCTGAGCAACGCGCCGAAGGCCAACGCCTGGTGCAGCAGGAACTGGCCGCCCGCGGCACCCTGGCCCAAAGCACGCTGCAACTGCACGCCCTGCAAGAAGAAGACGGCGAGGAATCCCTATGAAGCTCAACCCATTCGTCAAGGCCGGCATCGGCCTGTCCTTCGCCCTGCTGTGGTCGTGCCCGACCCTGGCCGCGCTGACCGAAGCCAAGAACTTCGGCCTGGAAGTCAAAGCCACCGCGCAGTCCGAAGACGACCGCGACCTGGGTACCCAGAAAGGCGGCGACGTCAACGGCATCGGCCTCGACCTGCGCCCGTGGATCTACGCCGAAAGCGGCGCGTGGAGCGCCTACGCCATGGGCCAGGCCGTGGTGTCCAGCGACATCATCGAGACCGACACCCTGCAGCAGTCGGCGGATGACACCACCGAACAATCGAGCAACGACGACCGCAAGGCCAAGAAGAACTACTTGGCCCTGCGCGAGTTCTGGGTCGGCTACAGCGGCTTCACGCCCTACCCCGGCGAGCTCCTCAAGTTCGGTCGCCAGCGCCTGCGCAATGACGACGGCCAATGGCGCGACACCAATATCGAAGCGCTGAACTGGACCTTCGACACCACCCTGCTCAAGGCCAACGTCGGCGCCGCCGAGCGTTTCAGCGAATACCGCACCGACCTCAAGGAACTGTCGCCCAAGGACAAGGACCGCCAGCACTTCTACGCTGACGCCGCCTACCAGTGGACGCCGGGGCAGTGGATCGGCCTGCGCGGCCACCACACCCATGACGACGGCAAGCTCGACTACGCCGAACCGGGCGTGGCCAGCGACCCGTTGGACAAGCGCGAAAACGGCGACCTGACCTGGCTCGGCATCGAAGCCAACAGCGACGCCTATAACTGGCGCAACACCAATACCGTCAACTACTGGGCGAGCATCACCGGCATGCGTGGCGACCGCGACACGGTCAACGCCTTGAACGCCGACGGCACCCGCCCGACCAACGCCAAGCGCAGCGATGACGTGAGCGGCTGGGCCACCGATATCGGCGTGCGCCTGCGTCTCGACCCGCAGTGGCAAGTGGGTGCGGCCTATTCGCGCGCCAGTGCCGAATACGAACAGAACGGCCTGCAAAGCAACCGTTCGAACTGGACCGGTACCCAGTCCCGCGTGCATCGCTTCGGCGAAGCGTTTCGCGGCGAAATGAACAACATGCAGTCCATGAGCCTGTTCGGTTCCTGGCAGCTGCGCGAGGACTACGACGCCAGCCTGGTGTACCACAAGTTCTGGCGCGTCGACGGCAACAAGCCGGTGGGCAGCAACGGCATCGATGCGGTGCAGAACAACACCGATGACGTGACTGGCGCGATCCTGTCGAGCACGTCCCTGCCTCTTGAAGATGGCAAGAAAGACCTGGGCCAGGAGATGGACCTGGTCGTCACCAAGTACTTCAAGAAAGGCCTGTTGCCGGCAGCGCTCAGCCAGTCGATCGACGAGCCGTCGGCGCTGGTACGCCTGCGCGCCGGTGTGTTCAAACCGGGCGATGCCTATGGCAGCCAGGTCGACTCGTACATGCACCGCGCCTTTGTCGACGTGATCTGGAAATTCTGATGGGAGCCTGCGCAATGAATGCTCAAAGCCTACTCGTCGCGGCAATGCTGGTGGCCAGTGCCCCAGCGTTCGCCGATACGGCGGCCAAGGCGCCGACCATCGCCAAGGAACTGCAACAGGCCAAGACCTACACCATTTCCAGCCCGCCGACCGCGCCGCTGGAAATGGCCAAGCCGGCGCTGCCCGATCTGTCGGGCTATACCGCTGCGGCCATGGAAAAGAAAATCGTCAGAAGCAAACCGGGCAAGGTCAGCATCCGCCGCATGATGCAGGAAGACGCCCTCAAGGACTTTATCGGCGGCGATAACAAGATGGCCGAATGGGTGGTGCGCCAGCATGGCATTCCCCAGGCGATCTTTGTCGACGATGGCTACATGAACCTCAAGGATCTGCTGGGCAAGGTGCCCAAGCAGTACTTCAGCGAGACGTCGCCGGGTGTGTTCCTGGCCAAGTTGCCGATCGTGGTCGGCCGTAAAGGCATCCTCGATATCGACAAGCAGACCCAGGAATTGCGCCTGTCCCAGCAAGCCGGTTCGTTTTTGATCAACGACGGCCAACTGTTCGTGCGTGACACCAAAGTCACCGGTTGGGATGAAAAAACCAACGGCCCGGCGCTGTTCAAGTCGCCCAAGGAATTCCGCCCGTTCCTGCTGGCCTGGGGCGGCACCGAGACCTACATTTCCAAGACCAAAATGGCCAGCTTCGGCTACGCCAACAGTAAGTCGTACGGGGTGAGTATTTCCCAGTACACGCCGAACATGGCCAAGGTGCTCAAGCGCCCTGAGCCGACCGGCTGGATCATCGACTCCGAGTTCTCGGACATGTGGTACGGCTTCTATTGCTACGAAACCACGGGCTTTGTGATCAAGGGCAATACCTACAAAGACAACATCGTCTACGGCATTGACCCCCATGACCGTTCCCACGGCCTGATCATCGCCGACAACACCGTGTACGGCACCAAGAAGAAGCACGGCATCATCATTTCCCGGGAAGTGAACGACAGCTTCATCTTCAACAACCGCAGCTATGACAACAAGCTCTCGGGCCTGGTGATCGACCGTAACAGCGTCAACAACCTGATCGCCGACAACGAGATCTACCGCAACCACACCGACGGCATCACCCTCTATGAGAGCGGTGACAACCTGTTGTGGGGCAACAAAGTCATCAGCAACCGTCGCCACGGCATCCGCATACGTAACAGCGTGAACATCAAGCTGTACGAAAACACCGCCATGGCCAACGGCCTGACCGGTGTGTACGGCCACATCAAGGATCTGACCGACACCGACCGCGACATCGCCCTTGACCCGTTCGACGCCAAGGTCTCGCTGATCGTGGTCGGCGGTGAACTGGCGGGCAACGGCAGCGGGCCGTTGTCCATCGACTCGCCGCTGAGTATCGAGTTGTACCGCGTGTCGATGCTGGCGCCGACCAAATCCAGCGGCATCAGCTTCTCCGGCGTTCTTGGCGAGCGCCAGGAAGAGATTCTCGACCTGCTGGTACGCCAGCAGAAAGCCGTGCTGATCGACCCTGTCGAACGCCAGACCGAAATGCAGGACTGAGGATGACCCTTATGCACCCACACATGATCAAATTGCTGAGCCTCTCGGGTCTGACCCTCGGCCTGCTCGCGGCCAGCCAGGGCGTGCGCGCCGACGAGGTGAAAGCACCGACGTTCACCGCCGAGCCGTGCTGCAGCCTGTGCCCGGCGGCCCATGACGCGAAGAACTACACCACGCGCTACCAGCAGAACTTCACCACCTTGGTGCAAGCCCAGGGCGACTGGCTGTTCCGGACTCAGGAAGACCTGCGCACCGAATTCGACACCACCCCGGCCGGCTACAAGCGCATGCAGCAGTTGCACGATGCGTTCAAAGCCAAGGGCGTGGAACTGGTGGTGGTCTACCAGCCGACCCGTGGCCTGGTGAACCGCAATAAGCTCAACCCCGAGGAAAAGGCCAAGTACGATTTCGACAAGGCCCTGACCAACTACAAGACCATGCTCGGCCGTTTCGCCAAGATGGGCTACGTGGTGCCGGACCTCTCGCCGTTGACCAACGAGCAGTTGCCGGATGAGCTGCCGGCCCACGACTTTTACTTCCGTGGCGACCAGCACTGGACCCCTTACGGCGCCCAGCGCACCGCGAAAATCGTCGCGGCCAAGGTCAAGCAGATGCCGGAATATGCGGAAATTCCCAAGCGCGAATTCGAGACCAAGCGCTCGGGCCGCATGGGCAAGACCGGCACCCTGCACAACATGGCCGGGCAGCTGTGCGGCACCAGCTACGCGATCCAGTACATGGACCAATTCACCACCGAGCCCAAGGGCGAAGCCGGTGACGGTGACCTGTTCAGCGATTCGGGCAACCCGCAGATCACCCTGGTGGGCACCAGCCACAGCGGCAAGAACTACAACTTCGCCGGCTTCCTGCAGGAGGAAATCGGTGCCGACATCCTCAACGTCGCCTTCCCCGGCGGTGGTCTGGAAGGCTCGATGATCCAGTACCTGGGCAGCGAAGAGTTCCAGAAAAACCCGCCAAAGATCCTGATCTGGGAATTCTCGCC
Source organism: Pseudomonas sp. R4-35-07 (assembly GCF_003852235.1). NCBI lineage: Bacteria > Pseudomonadati > Pseudomonadota > Gammaproteobacteria > Pseudomonadales > Pseudomonadaceae > Pseudomonas > Pseudomonas sp. R4-35-07. The sequence goes on along the minus strand of NZ_CP027732.1, from coordinate 1,115,938 downwards.
GCTGTACCGTCTCGACCAGGAAACCATCTACCGCCAGATGATGGCGCTGCTCGACAACGGCTGTGAGGGCAAGACCGCACAGATGTCAGCCAGCACCACGCTCAAACCAGGCAAAAACGAACTGATGGTCAACAGCGCGAACAAAGACCTGCGCAACGCCAACCATCAGGTCGATATCCGCTTCGCCGATCCGTCGGTGAAAACCTTGCAAGCCACCCTCTGGTACATGAACGGGCGCCACGAGGACATCAAGATCGAAAAACCCGAGACATCCGATACAGACGGGCGTTTCGCCTTTGAATTGCGCACCGATGAAGACTGGGCCTCGCAGAACTTGCTGGCCGTGGAAGTGCAGGGCCCGGAAAAGGGTGCTGCGGCGCAGAAGGTCGAAGCGAAAATTTGCACACGCAACGTATTCCCAAGCGGTGGTCAGCAGACCGCCCAGCTCGGGAAGTGAGGTTACTTATGCAAAAGTTATTGCTGCCCACCCTGCTAGGCCTGGCGATGTTTGCCGGCTCCGTCAACGCCGCCGCACCCCTGCGGCCGCCCCAGGGCTATTTTGCACCGATCGAAGCGTTCAAGACCGGCGACTTCAAGGAAAACTGCGACGCCATGCCGACGCCCTACACCGGGCCTCTGCAATTTCGCAGCAAGTACGAAGGCTCCGACAAGGCGCGTTCGACCCTGAACGTGCAATCGGAACAGGCCTTTCGCGACAGCACCGCCGACATCACCAAGCTGGAAAAAGACACCAGCAAGCGCGTGATGCAGTTCATGCGCGACGGTCGTCCGCAGCAGCTCGAATGCACGCTGAACTGGCTGGTGTCGTGGGCCAAGGCTGATGCGTTGATGTCCAAGGACTTCAACCACACCGGCAAGTCGATGCGCAAATGGGCGCTGGGCAGCATGGCCTCGGCCTATGTGCGCTTGAAATTCTCCGACTCGCACCCGCTGGCCAACCATCAGCAGGAATCGCAACTGATCGAGGCCTGGTTCAACAAGCTGGCCGATCAAGTGGTGAGCGACTGGGACAACCTGCCGCTGGAAAAAACCAACAACCACTCGTACTGGGCCGCCTGGTCGGTGATGGCAACGTCCATCGCCACTAACCGTCGCGACCTGTTCGATTGGGCTGTCAAGGAATACAAGGTCGGGGTGAACCAGGTCGACGACCAAGGCTTCCTGCCCAACGAATTGAAGCGTCAGCAACGGGCTTTGTCGTATCACAACTACGCCCTGCCGCCGCTGTCGATGATCGCAAGCTTTGCCTTGGTCAACGGTGTGGACCTGCGCCAGGAAAACAACAGTGCGCTCAAGCGCCTGGGCGACAAGGTACTCGCCGGGGTGAAAGACCCGGACATCTTCGAACAGAAGAACGGCAAGGAGCAGGACATGAAGGATTTGAAGCAGGCGATGAAATTCGCCTGGCTTGAGCCGTTCTGCACCCTCTACACCTGCGCCCCGGATGTGCTCGAACGCAAGCATGGCATGCAGCCATTCAAGACGTTCCGCCTGGGCGGTGACCTGACCAAGGTCTACGACCCGACGCACGAAAAAGGCAACAAAGGCAGCTAGTCGCTGATCGTTCCCACGCTCCGCGTGGGAATGCAGCACGGGACGCTCTGCGTCCCAAAGCGTGACGCAGAGCGTCACAAGAGGCATTCCCACGCAGAGCGTGGGAACGATCAAAGCCTCCCCCGAAATCGTGGGGGGGTTTGGGGGGGCTCTGGCCCTTGACTGTTGGTTAAACATGGAGAGATCGGGATGGTTTTCTCGTCCAATGTGTTCCTGTTTCTGTTCTTGCCGATCTTTCTCGGCTTGTACTACTTGAGCGGGCAACGCTATCGCAACCTGCTGCTGCTGATTGCCAGCTATGTGTTCTACGCCTGGTGGCGAGTGGACTTCCTGGCTTTGTTCGCCGCAGTGACCCTGTGGAATTACTGGATCGGCCTCAAGGTCGGCGCCGCCGGCGTGCGCACCAAACCGGCCCAACGCTGGCTGTTGCTCGGCGTGGCAGTCGACCTGTGCATCCTCGGCTACTTCAAGTACGCCAACTTCGGCGTCGACAGCATCAACGTGATGATGAAGTCGATGGGCCTGGAGCCGTTCATCCTCACCCACGTGCTGTTGCCGATTGGTATCTCGTTCTACATCTTCGAGTCCATCAGCTACATCATCGACGTATACCGTGGCGATACGCCGGCGACGCGCAACCTGATCGACTTCGCGGCGTTCGTGGCGATCTTCCCGCACCTGATCGCCGGCCCCGTGTTGCGTTTTCGCGACCTGGCTGACCAGTTCAACAACCGCACCCACACCCTCGACAAGTTCTCCGAGGGCTGCACGCGGTTCATGCAGGGTTTCATCAAGAAGGTGTTTATCGCCGACACCCTGGCGGTAGTCGCGGATCACTGCTTCGCCTTGCAAAACCCAACTACGGGGGATGCCTGGCTCGGTGCGCTGGCCTACACCGCACAGTTGTATTTCGACTTCTCCGGCTACAGCGACATGGCCATCGGCCTGGGCCTGATGATGGGTTTCCGCTTCATGGAAAACTTCAAGCAGCCGTACATCAGCCAGTCGATCACCGAGTTCTGGCGGCGCTGGCACATCAGCCTGTCGACCTGGTTGCGCGATTACCTGTACATCACCCTGGGCGGCAACCGCAAAGGTACGCTGACCACCTATCGCAACCTGTTCCTGACCATGCTGCTCGGTGGCCTGTGGCACGGCGCCAACATCACCTACATCGTGTGGGGTGCCTGGCACGGCATGTGGCTGGCGATTGAAAAAGCCATCGGCCTCAACACCGCGCCGCGCAGCTTCAATGTGCTGCGCTGGGCCTTCACCTTCCTGCTGGTGGTGATGGGCTGGGTGATCTTCCGCGCGGAAAACCTGCATGTCGCCGGGCGTATGTACGGTGCGATGTTCAGCTTTGGCGAATGGTCGCTGTCGGAACTCAACCGCGCCAGCCTCACCGGCCTGCAAGTGGCGACCCTGGTGGTGGCCTACGCAACGCTGGCGTTCTTCGGCCTGCGCGATTTCTACCGCAATCGCCCTGCCGACAAGACCAAGCCGAGCGATCCGAGCCTGATCAAGGCCGTACCGGGCGACAACCCCGGCAGCATCCACGAGCCTGGCTTCACGGTGGGCCGTGACGCCGCCGTGCAACCGGCCTACTGGACCGCTGACTGGCCACGCTACGCCATGCGCGCCGCCGTGCTGCTGCTGTTCGTGGCGTCGATCCTGAAACTGTCGGCGCAGAGTTTCTCGCCGTTCCTTTACTTCCAATTCTGAGGGAGCCGACCATGACCCGTTCATTACGCGTCCTCTATATCGGCCTGTTCCTGGTGGTGCTGTTGGCACTGGGCGCCTGGTCGCTACGCAGTTTCTTCGGCTTCAGCACTAATGCCGATGCCACCGTGCTCAACGGTCGCTGGACCAAAGCCGTCGAGACCCATTACGACGACCAGTTCCCGATCAAGCGCCTGGGCACCAACCTTTGGGCGGCGCTTGACTACAAGCTGTTCAATGAAGGCCGCCCTGGCGTGGTGCTGGGCCGCGATCATTGGTTGTACAGCGACGAGGAGTTCAACCCTGCCGTCAACGAAGACCAGAACCTGCAGGGCAATTACGCGCTGGTCGAAGGCGTGCGCCAGAAGCTCAAGGCCCAGGGCATCCAGCTGGTGATGGCGATCGTGCCGGCCAAGGTGCGCCTGTATCCGGAGCACCTGGGTGAAGTGAAACCGGCGAGCATCCACGCCAACCTGTACCAGGACTTCCACGCCCGTGTCGCGGCGGACAAGATCATCGCCCCGGACCTGCTCGGCCCGCTGCAACAGGCCAAGCTGGGCGGCAAGCAAGTGTTCCTGCGCACCGACACCCACTGGACACCGGACGGTGCCGAAATCGCCGCCAAGCAATTGGCCAAGGCGATTGCCGATAAAACTCCGCTCAACGGTGAGCCGCAGCGCTTTGTTACCGAAGCGGAAAAGGCCGAGCCGCATAAAGGCGACCTGCGTCTGTTCCTGCCGCTGGACCCGCTGTTCGAAAACCTGATGCCGCCTAAAGAGCCGCTGGAAAAACGCGTGACGCACCTGGCCCAAACCCAGGGCGACGACGCGCTGTTCAGCGACAGCCAAACCCCGGTGGCACTGGTCGGCACCAGCTACAGCGCCAACCCCAACTGGAACTTCGTCGGCGCCCTCAAGCAAGCCCTGGGCAGCGACGTGGTCAGCTACGCCGAAGACGGCCACGGCCCGATCCTGCCGATGCTCAGCTACCTGAAAAGTGATGACTTCAAGAACAGCCCGCCGCAGGTGCTGATCTGGGAGTTCCCTGAACGCTATCTGCCCGTCAACAACGAAATCGGTGATGCCGACCCATCATGGGTTGCGCAACTTAAACAAGCCGGTTCGCGCCAACAAAACATGGCACAGAACACCCCCGCTTTTAAAAATCAGAAATCCGAGACGCCCGACCGGGCGCAAAACTGAAAGAGAGGTAACTCACATGACTTTCACTACAACTCCTCGTCGTCTCGCCAAGACCCTGGCTATCGCTGCCGGCCTGAGCTTCGTATCGATGTCTGCCTTCGCCGGTGGTGACGCCGCGCTCTACGGCCCTACCGCGCCAAAAGGTTCGAGCTTCGTGCGCATCTACAACGCCAGCAACCAGGAAGTCAGCGCCACCGTTGGCAGCACCAACCTCAGCGACGTCGCGCCGTTGGCCAGCAGCGACTTCAGCTTCATGCCCGGTGGTGACTACAGCGCCAAGGTCGGCAGCCAGACCGTACCGGTCAAGCTTGCGGCCGATCACTACTACACCTTGGTCAACAACAGCAGCGGCCAGCCGCAACTGATCGAAGAGCCGCCGTTCAAGAACAAGCAGAAGTCCCTGGTTCGCGTGCAGAACCTCAGCGACAAGGCCCTGACCCTGAAAACCGCCGATGGCAAGACTGACGTGGTCAAGTCGGTAGCCGCCAAAGGCCGTGGCGAACGTGAAATCAACCCGGTGAAGGTGAGCCTGGCGTTGTATGACGGTGACAAGAAAGTCGGCGATGTGAAGCCGGTTGCGTTGGAACGTGGTGAAGCGGCGGTGCTGTATGTCACCGGCTCCGGTTCGAGCTTGTCGCCTGTCTGGGTCAAGCGTCCGGTGTCGACCCGCTGATTGCGCGAGTACTAAGCGACAAGCTTCAAGCTGCAAGTGAAGAGCTGTTACTTGCAGCTAATGGCTTGCAGCTTCCAACTATCTTTCAGGAGAAACACCCATGATCCCAGTAATCCTTTCCGGTGGTAGCGGCTCACGTCTTTGGCCGCTTTCCCGTAAACAATTTCCAAAACAATTCCTGGCCCTGACCGGCGAGCACACGCTGTTCCAGCAAACCCTGGAGCGCCTGGTGTTCGAAGGCATGGACTCACCGATCGTGGTCTGCAACAAGGATCACCGCTTCATCGTCAACGAGCAGTTGAGCGCGCGCAAACTCGAATGCCAACGCATCCTGATGGAACCGTTCGGCCGCAACACCGCGCCGGCCGTGGCCTTGACCGCGATGATGCTGGTCAATGAAGGCCGTGACGAGTTGATGCTGGTGCTGCCCGCCGACCACGTCATCGACGACCAGAAAGCCCTGCAACGCGCCCTGGCCCTGGCCACCGTGGCGGCCGAGCGCGGCGAAATGGTGCTGTTCGGCGTACCGGCCACGCGCCCGGAAACCGGCTACGGCTACATCAAGTCCACCAACGATTCGCTGCTGCCCGAAGGCGTGAGCCGCGTACAGCAGTTCGTGGAAAAACCCGATGAAAAACGCGCGGTCGAGTTCGTCAAAAGCGGTGGCTACTTCTGGAACAGCGGCATGTTCCTGTTCCGCGCCAGCCGCTTCCTGGAAGAGCTGAAAAAGCACGATCCGGACATCTACGACACCTGCGTCCTGACCCTGGAGCGCAGCGAGCAGACCACCGACACCGTGACGTTCGATGAAGCCACCTTCGCCTGCTGCCCGGACAACTCCATCGACTACGCCGTGATGGAAAAAACCCAACGCGCCTGTGTGGTGCCACTGAGCGCCGGCTGGAGCGACGTCGGTTGCTGGGCCTCGCTGTGGGCGGTCAACGATAAAGACGCCAACGGCAACGTGAGCAAGGGTGACGTGGTCATCCAGGACAGCCGCAACTGCATGGTGCATGGCAACGGCAAGCTGGTCTCGGTGATCGGCCTGGACAATATCGTGGTGGTGGAAACCAAGGACGCGATGATGATTGCCCATAAGGACAAGGTCCAGGGCGTCAAGCAGATGGTCAACACCCTCAATGAGCAGGGGCGCAGCGAAACCCAGAACCACTGCGAAGTGTATCGTCCGTGGGGCTCCTACGATTCGGTGGATATGGGCGGGCGGTTCCAGGTCAAGCACATCTCGGTCAAGCCGGGCGCCTGCCTGTCACTGCAGATGCACCACCACCGCGCCGAACACTGGATCGTGGTCAGCGGCACCGCTGAAGTCACCTGTGACGACAACGTGTTCCTGCTGTGCGAGAACCAGTCCACTTACATCCCGATTGCCTCGGTGCACCGCCTGCGCAACCCGGGCAAGATCCCGTTGGAGATCATCGAAGTGCAATCGGGCAGCTACCTGGGCGAAGACGATATCGAGCGGTTCGAAGATATCTACGGCCGCTCGACGCCGATTGAACGGGGTGTTTCGGTGAAAACTATCGCGCAATAAAGGAGTCGTACAGAAAGCCCCCGCCCAGCCGGCTGCGTCCCCTATCCGCAGCCGGTCAGGCGGGGGCTTTTTAGTGCAATGAAAGTCTCACGGCGTCGCACCTTGCAAACCCAAAATGTTGGCCGTGCAGGGCAGCAAGATGCCGACCCAGCCGGCCGATCATTTCTGCACAGACGGCTGGGCAGCGGGCCCGCAGCTCAATAGCAGGCCAACACGGCTACTTGGCCCAGTTCCGCGGGGCAAAGGCATTGTAATTACCCGCCCCGTGATCCTTGCCAGCCTCTTTGTAAGTGCCTTTGCCAATTTTTTCAGCCGTTTTGCCTCCCCATATCAAAGCCGTACCCACCGCTTTGGAGCTTGCACCACCTGATTTCGTCATGCTCTGTCCAAGCACTTTTGCCATCCCCCCAGCTAGCGTCAAGGCAGCCCCTTTGGTTTGTTCCGAGTTCATCGAAAGCCTAGGGGAAACGTATGAACTGAGTTGGTCGCTGATACCTTGCATGACAGTCTGCCGCAAGCTCGTCAGCCCCAGGTTCTGCATACGCGGCAATGATGTTGAGCCGACCTCTGGATTGGGCGCTTGACTGACTGCTGCCGACGCTGCGGGCGGTACCGGCGCCATAGGTGCGCTGAGGGAGGTCAATACGGGTGTGGCGATATTTGAGACGGTCATAAAAGCACCTGAATTCATGAATCTACGGTTTGGCACCTTCCTGGCTTTCAAGGTCATTCCTTGTAAAGACTTCGTGGCAAAAGAGAGCGATGCAGTTCCTGCATCAGAGGGAATAGATACCTGCGCACGAGGGAAAGCAGCGCTGCACCATAGGCAATCGGCCCGCCCCACGAGTAGGATGTTTTATCCCTGTGCGAGGTTGTGTGTATGTTCTTTGGTGTGTTGCTGATCATCACCTGGCTGGTCCTGCTGCTGCGCTATCCGGCCAAGGCCCTGCCGGTGTCGCTGGCCGCTGCCGTCGGCCTGGGTTTGGTGGCAGTCTGGGTGGTCTGGCTCGACAACCGCGAAGCGGCGCAACTGGCCCGCCTGGAACTGCGCGTCAGCTACGCTGCGCAGGAATGCCCTGCCGACCGCCCATTGAAGCTGACGCTGAACAACGGCAACGATGTACCGCTGACCGAACTGCGCTGGCGTATCGCCGCCTACGCACCCGGCGACACCGTAAACCTGGCCGACAACGTGTACGCGGCCCCGCGCTATCGCGGCCCCGGCGAGCTGCAGGCCGGCGCCACCTGGGACGACTGCCTGCCCGTCCCGCCGTTACGCCCCGGCTACCGCCCACAAACCCTGGAATTTCGTGCCGAGCACCTGCAAGGCAGTTTCTCGGACTAGAAAGGATTGCCCCATGCCCAACGTACTGATCACCGGTTGCTCCAGCGGCATCGGCCGCGCCCTGGCCGATGCCTTCAAGGCCGCAGGCTACGCGGTGTGGGCCAGCGCCCGCCGCACAGACGATGTCGCCGCCCTAGCCGCCGCCGGCTTCAACGCTGTGCAGCTGGACGTCAACGACCCTGGCGCCTTGCAGCGCCTGGCCGAACAACTGAGCGAGCTCGATGTGCTGGTTAACAACGCCGGCTACGGCGCCATGGGCCCGCTGCTCGATGGCGGCACCGAGGCGATGCAACGCCAGTTCGAGACCAACGTGTTTTCCATCGTCGGCGTGACGCAGGCGCTGTTTCCCGCCCTGCGGCGCGGCAGAGGCCTGGTCATCAATATCGGCAGCGTCTCCGGCGTGCTGGTCACACCCTTCGCCGGGGCCTACTGCGCGTCGAAAGCCGCCGTACATGCCCTGAGCGACGCCTTGCGCATGGAGCTGGCGCCGTTTGGCGTGCGCGTCATGGAGGTTCAACCCGGTGCGATTGATACACACTTTGCAAAGACTGCCGGAGCCCAGGCCGAGCTGTTGATCAAAGAACAGTCGCCGTGGTGGCCGTTGCGTGAAGGCATTCGTGCGCGCTCCCAGGCCTCGCAGGACAAGCCGACTTCGGTCAGCAAGTTTGCGGCGGATGTGCTCAAGGCCGTGCAACAAACCCGGCCACCGCGCCTGTTGCGCTCGGGCAATGGCAGTCGAGCGTTGCCGTTGATGGCAGCCCTGCTGCCCAAAGGATTATTGGAAACCGTGTTGAAAAAACGCTTTGGTTTGAATGGGAGTTTATAAATGATCGACTACAGCGACTTTTTCGAAGAAGTGATCCAGACCCACGTCGAAATCGAGCAATGGTTTGCCGGCGTCGCGCCCGAAGGTACCCTGCAGAGTCTGCTCGCGCGCTTCTCCCCCGAATTCAGCATGGTCGCACCTGCCACTGGCACGCGCGTCAACGCAGCCGGGGTGAATGCTCTGTTCACTCGGCTGGGCGGCATGCGCCCAGGTTTGAAAATCACCTTGAGTGAAATGACCGGGATTGACCGGCATGCACGCGGTGCCACGGTGACTTATCGCGAACATCAGGTGGATGACAGCGGTACGCGGACGGATCGACGGGCGACGGTGGTGTTCGAGAAGCAGGCCAGTGGTGCGCTGTTGTGGCGCCATCTGCATGAAACCTTTATCAAGGCCTGACTCGATTAAAGAATGTGGGAGGGGGCTTGCCCCCTCCCACATTTTAGTTTTGCGCCTGGTTGACGATCACGGTGCAGGTGATGCCCGCCGCCAGCAGCACGCCTTCCGGCACTTCATCAATGTGAATCCGCACCGGCACGCGCTGGGCCAGCCTCACCCAGTTGAACGTAGGGTTCACATCGGCGATCAGCTCGCGGCTCTCGGGGTTGTCGCGGTCGTAGATACCTCGGGAGATGCTTTCCACATGGCCCTTGAGCGTTTCGCCACTCATTAACTGCAGGTCGGCTGTGTCGCCGACCTTCACGTGGGGCAGCTTGGTTTCTTCGAAGAAGCCATAAACCCAGAACGAGTTCATATCCACCACGGCCATCTTCGCCTCACCGATGCGCGCATAGTCGCCGCGGTGCACGTTGAGGTTGGTGACATAGCCGTCCACCGCCGCCACGACGTGGGTGCGTTTCAAATTGAGTTCAGCCGCTTCCAGTTGCGCCAGCGCGTGCTGGTAATCAGCCAGGGCCGAATCGGCAATGTTGCTGGCGTCGTCGCGGTTTTCCCGGGAGATCACCAGGGCGTCGAGGTCGGCGCGGCGATGGGCGTTGAGCTTGCGCATTTCCCAGGTGGCTTTGCGCGACGCCACCAGCGACTGCGCTTGCTTGACCGCGATGCGGTAGTGCTCGGGGTCGATCTGCATCAGCAGGTCGCCTTTTTTTACCAACTGGTTGTCGCGTACCGGCACGTCCACCACTTCGCCGGTAACGTCGGCAGCGACGTTGATGATATCGGCCCGCACGCGGCCGTCGCGGGTCCACGGCGTTTCCATGTAATGCACCCACAACGTGCGGCCAATCCAGATCGCCAACGCCAGCACCAGCAGGGTCGCGAGCAGGCTGAAAAACTTTTTCATCGGGGCATTCTCAACGGTAGACGCTCAGCGCCAGGGCGCCGAACAGGCAAACGAACAGGCTCAGGCGCAGCAACGCCGGGTGCCAGAAAAACCGGTACAGGTCGAACCCGGCCAGGAAACGGTCCAGGGCCCAGGCCAGCACAGCCGCGATCAGGAACATCAAGGTCATGCTCGGCATGTAGAGGCCGTGGAAGGCGATTTCACGAGGCATTCATGGCTCCTTGCGTGGTGCCTTTTAGAGTCGCCAACGGCGATTGCGGGTCGAGCAACGAGGTGCGGATAAAGTGCAGGTAGCTTTTCACGCGGCGCAGGGCCGAGGTGTCGAAGTGCGGCGCGAAGGGTTCATCGGTGGCCTGCACGCGGCTGATCGCATGGTCGACGGCGATCAGCCCGCGCTCCAGGTTGCTGGCGCTGGGCTGCAGGAACAGCCGCACCAGCGAGCGCCCCATCACACGGATCGCCTGGCGCCAGGGCTGGGATTCGGCGTACGCCGGGTGCACCGGCAGGATCGCCTGTTCCTTGCGCAGTTCGATGATCGCGTGGCCGACCTCCAGCACCACGAACATCCAGCGCAGCAGCTCGCGTTGCACCTGCGGCTGGCCGGCGGCGAGGCCATAGGCCTGGTGCAGCAGGTCACGGGTGCGGCTTTCGAAACTCGACGCCAGGCCCTTGAGCTTGCCGCTGATCGCGTACACCACTTGCTCGCGCAGGTCTTGCTCGAGGCGACGCCACAGCCAGCGGCTATTGGGCGGCAGGATGATTGCCCCGGCCGCAGCGCACACCAGCATGCCGATGACCATGGCGATGTAGTCGTTGATAAAGCTGTAAGGGTTGTAGAGCGTCAGGTTATCCGGCACCGAGCCGGTGCTGAAGAAGATCAGCAAGCCCACGCCGACCCCGGCGTACTGCGGGCGTGAGGCGAGAAAGGCGCCGAAAATGATCACCGGCGCCAGCATCACGCACAGCAGCGCGAAGCCATCGATCAAGGGAAACACGAAGAACATTTCGACGAAGCCCACCAGCGCACCAATCAAGGTGCCGCAGGCCATCTGGAAAGCCATGCGCTTGGGGTTGGGCGTGGCGGCGGACAGGCCAACGGTGGCGGCCGCGATCAAGGTCATAGTGGCGCCGCTGGGCCAGGCCGTGGCTACCCAATAACTGCCGAGGACGACCAGGATGAACGAGGCGCGTATCCCGGCGGCGGCGCAGGCCAGCCAGTTGGTCTTCGGCGTATAGGCCTGGTCCCAGTCTTCCCGCGCGTGGCGGTGTTCGGCCAGGGACGCATGGGTTTGCGCATAGTTGTGCAGGTCGTCGACGAAGCGGTACAGCAGCTCGTAGGCGGTATGAAAATCCAGCTGTTCGGCTTCGGTGGGGGCGCTTTGCTGGAAGCCGGCGCGCAGGCTGCGCACCTTGGCAGGCAAGCTGTCCTTATAGACACTGAGCAAGTTGACCAACCGCGCCGCGTCGGGGCTGGTCAGCGCCTGGCCGGAAAACCCGTCGAGCACTTCAGCCAGGTCCTGCAGGCCGGGCTTGATCGCCGCGACCACGTGATCGGCTGCGTCGGCGCGCAACCGCGCCAGCAACTGATGCAAGGCGTTGAAGCGCGTGGTGATGCTCATGAACTCGCTGTTGAGGCGATTGAGGCGGCCGTTGCGCCGGCGCATGTGCGGGTCTTCGAACACCGTAACGCTGCGCAAGCCCTCCAAGCCCACCGCCTCGGCGATAAAGCGCACATTGGTGCTTTCAAAGCCTTCACGCTGACTGCGACCGCGCAGACCGTCGGTGACGAACAATGCGAACACGCCAAAGCGTTGATACAGCGCATTGCGCATCGCCGCGCTGGAGGTCTGCGGCAGGATCGCGGCGCTGACCAGCGTCGAGCAGAGAATGCCCAGGGAAATTTCCAGCACGCGCCACACCGCCGCCATAAAGGCGCCGTCCGGGTGGGCCAGCGCCGGCAAGCCGACCATCGCCGCCGTGTAGCCGGCAAGCACGAATCCGTAGGCGCGAAAGTTACGGTTACGCGTGGCACCGGCGGTGCAGATACCCACCCAAATGGCCAGGGCGCCGAGGAATAGTTCGGTGTTCTGCGCAAACAACGCGATCAGCAACACCATCACCGCCGAACCGGCCAGGGTGCCGAGAAAGCGGTAAAAACTCTTGGCGAACACCTGGCCGCTCTGCGGTTGCATCACGATAAACACCGTGATCATCGCGGTGCGCGGCTGCGACAGTTCCAGGCGCATCGCCAGCCACAGCGTGAGGAACGCAGCGAGCAGCACCTTGAAGATATACACCCAGGTCACGCCATCGCTGCGCGCCCAGTCGAAAAAACCACGGCGCCACTCAAGGGCGTGCAGCCAGCGCAGGGGTGCAGGCAAAGGAATCATGGCCATCTACTCAGTGATCGAACACGGCCAGCGCCGCAGGGGTCTTGCCGGGGAGGGTCTTGTCGTTGCGCGGTACATCGTCGTCGGCACCGAGGCCACCGCCCAAGGCAGTCACCAGTTCGGCGTGCGCACTCAGGCGTGCGGCCTGTACGTGTTGCGCTATCTGCTGCTGGCGAAACAGCAGGGTCTGGGCATTCAGCACATTGAGGTAGTCGGTGAGGCCCCGTTGATAGGCGATGATCGCGATGTCGTAGGTTTTCTGCGCGGACGCCACCGATTGCGCGGCAAACGCCGCCTGTTTGTCCATGGACTCGCGACGGATCAGTTGATCACTGATGCCCTTGAGCGCATTGACCAGGGTCTGGTTGTAATGCGCCACGGCGATGTCGTAACCGGCGCTGGCTTGCCCCAGTTGCGCACGCAGACGCCCACCGTCGAAGATCGGCAGGGTAATAGCCGGGCCGACGTTGTAATTGAATTTGCTGCCCGCAAGGAACTCCAGCATGCCGCCACCGGTGGCCATGAAACCGAGGCTGCCGACCAGATCGACGTTGGGGTAGAAGCCTGCATGGGCGACGTCGATGCCACGCGCCTGCGCCGCCACCTGCCAGCGACTGGCGACCACATCCGGTCGCTGGCCGAGCAATTGCGCAGGCAAGTTCGAGGGTAATTTCAACGCAGCGGCCAGCGACAGGCTGGGGCGTTGCAACTGCGCACCCTCGCCCGGGCCTTTGCCGGCCAACGCCGCCAGCTGGTTGCGGCTCAGGGCGATTTGCTCATCGAGCGCGTCCAACTGACGATGGGTTTCCGGCAGCGGGGTCTCGGCCTGGCTGACGTCGAAGTGCGTGCCGATCCCGGCGTCCAGGCGTTTGTTGGCCAGATCCAGCATCTGCTGTTGCTGGGCCAAGGTGGCGGCGACGATGTCACGATCGGCGTAATGCAGCGACAACTGAATATAGGCACGCACCACGTTGTTCTGCAGCTCGAGCTGGGCCTGGCGCGCTTGGGCGACGTTCATATGAGCCAGGTCGACGGCACGCTCGGTGGCGTTGCTTTCGCGGCCCCACAGGTCGAGTGCATAACTCAAGCCCAGGGATGAATTGTTATCCCAGGTGTTCGCACCGCTCAATTCGCCGGGGCCGTAGAACTGATCCTTCGGCCAGTTGTGGCGTTTGAGGGTGGTGTCGCTGTCAATCTGCACGGACTCGGCAGACTCCGCCACCCCGGCCATGGCGCGCGCTTCACGCACCCGTGCGGCGGCCATGGCCATACTCGGACTGTTTTGCGTGGCAAGTTCGACCCAGCGGTTCAGTTGCCGATCGCCGTAGGCCTGCCACCATCGGGCGGTGGGCCAGTGGGCGTCGCTGGCGGCGTTCTGAATCGCTTCGTCCGTGGCCAGCTCGTTGGCATTCAAGGATTGGCCCTGGGGGCCGATTCCTGCGGTTCCGATACAGCCGCTGATGGCGAGCGTAAAGGCCCAAACACTGAGAGTCTTCAGCTCTCTGCTGATGCGACGCGGCACGCTGACGAATTCCTGAGAGGGTGTTACGGGGAGAGGTGGCGCAATTCTAGGGCCCGCGATGGGCGCCGATAAGCTGTCATTCCTGTGAATCTTTGTTACCGTTAAGGCGATAATCCGTTGGTAGGGATCACTGGACGGCGCAACTTTCTGTCACAATTTGCCATCTCCCTTGAGAACACCCCATGGACACTTTGCAAAACATGCGCGCGTTCAGTTGCGTTGCAGAGGCCGGCAGCTTCACCGCCGCCGCCGCGCAGCTGGACACTACCACCGCCAACGTCTCGCGCGCGGTCTCAAACCTTGAGGCCCACCTGCAAACCCGCTTGCTCAACCGCACCACTCGCCGCATCGCGCTGACCGAGGCCGGTAAGCGCTATTTGCTGCGCTGCGAGCAGATCCTCGCCTACGTCGAGGAAGCCGAGGCGGAAGCCAGCGACGCCCATGCGCGTCCCGCCGGGCAATTGAAAGTGCACACCATGACCGGTATCGGCCAGCACTTCGTGATCGACGCGATTGCCCGCTACCGCCGCACCCACCCCGACGTGACCTTCGACCTGACGCTCGCCAACCGCGTGCCGGACCTGCTTGATGAGGGCTATGACGTGTCCATCGTGCTGGCCAGCGAACTGCCCGATTCCGGTTTCGTCTCGCAACGCCTGGGCATCACCTACAGCATCGCCTGCGCCTCGCCGGAATACGTCAAAGCCAAGGGCTGCGCACAACGCCCCCAGGATTTGCTCAATCACGCCTGCCTGCGCCTGGTCAGCCCGGTGATCCAGCTGGATAAATGGACCTTCAACGGGCCCGAAGGCCAGGAAAGCGTTGCGGTGAACAGCTCGCCGTTTTTGGTCAATTCGGCCGACGCGATGAAAACCGCGATCACCAGCGGCATGGGCGTCGGCCTGCTGCCGGTGTACGCCGCGATAGAAGGGTTGCGTAACGGCACGCTTGTGCGGGTAATGCCCAACTACCGTTCCCAGGAACTGAACCTGTACGCCATCTACCCGTCGCGCCAATACCTGGATGCGAAGATCAAGACCTGGGTGGAATACTTGCGCGGTTCGTTGCCGGAGATTCTCGCGGCGCATCAAGCGGAATTAGTGGCGTACGAGTTGAGCGGCACCCTGAGCGGTGCGCGTTTGGCGAACTGATTGCTGGCAGACGATAAAGAACCTTGTTGGAGGGAGCTTGCCCTCCCACATGGGTTCAACGGGGTCCTGACAATATGTTAGGTTGCTTGGCATTCTTCCGTAGTCGATGAGCCCGCCTGCCATGAAAAAGACTGTCCTTGCCTTCAGCCGTGTCACCCCGCCAATGATCGAACGCCTGCAACAGGATTTCGAGGTGATTGCGCCCAACCCCAAGCAGGGGGACATCAACGCCCAATTCAACGAAGCCCTGCCCCACGCCCATGGTCTGATCGGCGTGGGCCGCAAGCTGGGCCGCGAACAGCTTGAAGGCGCGCGCCAGCTGGAGGTGGTCTCCAGTGTGTCGGTGGGCTACGACAACTACGATGTCGCCTACTTCAACGAGCGCGGGATCATGCTCACCAATACCCCTGACGTGCTCACCGAGAGCACCGCCGACCTGGCCTTCGCCCTGTTGATGAGCAGCGCACGCCGCGTGGCCGAACTGGACGCCTGGACCAAGGCCGGCCAGTGGAAAGCCAGCGTTGGCGCCCCGTTGTTTGGCTGCGATGTGCACGGCAAGACCCTGGGCATCGTCGGCATGGGCAATATCGGCGCGGCCGTGGCCCGGCGTGGGCGCCTGGGCTTCAATATGCCGATCCTGTACAGCGGCAACAGCCGCAAGAGCGCGCTGGAACAAGAGCTGGGCGCACAGTTTCGCAGCCTGGACCAGCTGCTGGCCGAGGCGGATTTCGTTTGCCTGGTGGTGCCGCTAAGCGACAAGACCCGTCACCTGATCAGCAGCCGGGAACTGGCACTGATGAAGTCCAGTGCGATCCTGATCAACATCTCCCGTGGCCCGGTCGTGGACGAGCCCGCGTTGATCCAGGCCCTGCAAACCCAGCGCATTCGTGGCGCGGGGCTGGATGTGTATGAAAAGGAACCGCTGGCCGAGTCGCCCCTGTTCCAGTTGAGCAATGCGGTGACGCTGCCGCATATCGGTTCGGCGACCCATGAAACCCGCGAAGCCATGGCCAACCGCGCGCTCGACAACCTGCGCAGCGCCCTGCTCGGCCAACGCCCGCAGGACCTGGTGAACCCACAGGTGTGGAAAGGCTGACACCCCGCCCTATTGGAACGCGCTTGTTGTGGCGAGCGAGCTTGCTCGCGCTGGAGTGCGTAGCGCTCCCAGGCTTTTTGGGGCCGCTTCGCAGCCCAGCGGGAGCAAGCTCCCTCGCCACAGGTCACACCTTTAGTTTTTCGTGAGAGGGTCGATAACCTTCCATAGATCGCCACCCCTGATCCACAGAAGGTTTTTATGCCCACCACCAAAGCCCGCGCAGACTCACTTTCGCTTCTGCTCTTTACCTTGCGCAGCGGCAAGCTGATGGCGATCAACCTGCTGAAAGTCAGCGAAATCATCCCCTGCCCTCCGCTGACCAAACTGCCGGAGTCGCACCCTCACGTCAAAGGCATTGCCACGTTGCGCGGTAACTCGTTGGCGGTGATCGACTTGAGCCGCGCCCTGGGCGAGATGCCGTTGCAGGACCCGAACGGCGGCTGCCTGATCGTTACCGATGTCAGCCGTTCCAAGCAGGGCTTGCACGTGCAGGCGGTGAGCAAGATCGTGCATTGCCTGACCACCGATATCCGCCCACCGCCCTATGGCTCCGGCGGCAATCGCGCGTTTATCACCGGGGTGACCCAGGTGGAAGGCGGCCTGGTGCAGGTGCTGGATATCGAGAAAGTCATCCATGGCATCGCCCCGGCGCCGATAGAAGCCGCGCCAACCGACCTGACCATGGAAGAAGCCGAAGTCCTCGGCCATGCACGCATCCTGGTGGTGGACGACAGCCAAGTGGCGCTGCAGCAATCGGTGCATACGCTGCGCAACCTCGGGCTGACGTGTCACACCGCGCGCAGCGCCAAGGAGGCCATCGATGTGCTGCTGGAGCTGCAAGGTACGGGCGAGCAAATCAATGTGGTGGTGTCGGACATCGAAATGTCCGAGATGGACGGTTATGCCCTCACCCGCACGCTGCGCGAAACTCCGGACTTCCAGCAGCTCTACGTACTGTTGCACACCTCCCTGGACAGCGCGATGAACAGTGAAAAAGCGCGCCTGGCCGGCGCCGATGCGGTGCTGACCAAGTTTTCCTCCCCCGAGCTGACCAAGTGCCTGGTGGTGGCTGCGCAAACCGTGGCGCAAAAGGGTTTGTAAGCCTTGGCTGAGTATTTCCAGTTGCTGCGACGCGACCTGACCGGCAGCCTGCCGGCGCCGCAGTGGCCGGCCAATACCCAGCTGGATCACTATCGCGATGAACTGGCCCCGGCGATTCACGCGGTATTGCGCATGACCCAGGATCAGGGCGGTGGCCGTGTCGCGGGCCTTGAGCAATGGCGCCGGCAATTCGTTGACGATGCCGAGTTCGACCCCACGTTGTGCCTGGTAGCCAGTAACGCCGAGGGCATTCTCGGCGTGGCGCAATGCTGGACCAGTGCCTTTATCAAGAACCTCTCGATACACCCCTGCGCCCAGGGCCAGGGGCTTGGCCGAGCGTTGCTGCTGCATGCCTTCCACGTTTTCAAGCAGCGCGGCGAACCCTATGTGGACCTCAAGGTGCTGGAGAGCAATCTGCGCGCGCGGCAGCTGTATGAAAGTGCAGGCATGCGGTTTGTCCTGCGCGACGTGGTTCCTGAGGACTGACGTTCACTGGCGCATAACTTGCTTCCAAAGAGCCCAAGCGGTGGATAGAGGTAAAAACCCGTCACCGCCCAAGCTTGCCCTCTGACCCTGCCTGGTGACAGATCCGCCATGAATACTCACTTTTCCTGCGTAGGTTGTGGCAAATGCTGCTCCGATCACCACGTACCCCTGACCCTCGACGAAGCCCGGCAGTGGGCGGCGGACGGTGGCAATGTCATTGTTCTGGTAGAAGGTTTTCTCGCCAGCGGCCTGGGTTTGCCCCAGCAGCAGCGTGAACATGCCGAACGCCGTTCAGTGGTGGTGCCCAGCGGCAATACCCAGGCATTCGTGGCGATCACCTTTGCGGCCTACAACGCCGGGCGCTGTCGGAATCTTGACGAAGACAATCGCTGCGGCATCTACGAACGACGTCCGCTGGTGTGCCGGATCTATCCGATGGAGATCAATCCGCACATCCCGCTGAACCCGAGCGCCAAGGATTGCCCGCCGGAATCCTGGGAACAGGGGCCGGCGTTGATCGTGGGCGGGGCATTGATGGATGCTGAACTGGCTGAACTGATCCGCCGTTCACGCCAGGCCGACCGTGACGACGTGCAAACCAAGGAGGCCGTGTGTGCCTTGCTGGGGATTCGTACCACCGCGCTCAAGGGCGACGGGTTCACGGCGTATTTGCCGGATATGAATGCGTTTGCCCAAGCCATTGCGTTGGCAACTGACCAGCCGATCACGGCCAACGAGTGGGTGTTTCACGTCTCCGGGATGGAGATTGCCGAACAACTGCTGGATGCCGGTGCGCAGATTGCTACCGAAGTGCCGGCCAATTACGCGTTTATCCCGTTGCGGGCGGCTTGAGGCTCGACGGGTTCACGGGCGCGGTGTCGAGGCGATAGGGTTGGAGGATGCGCTGGTACTCGCCGTTCTGCTTGAGTTGCTCAAGGGCATGGTTGAGTTCGGTACGCAACACGGTATCGGTTTTGCGCAGTGCAATCGCGACACTGTTGCCCAACAGGTCAGACGATACCGGCGGGCCCATGAAATCGAAATCCATGCCTTCAGGCGTGTCGAGCAAGGCCTCTCGGATTTCCACGGCGCCCTGCAGCGTCGCATCGATCTCGCCCGCAACCAGGCTGCGCACCAGTTGGTCGTTGAGCCAGTAGCTCTCGATGATCACGCCAGCCGGCGCCCACTGCGACCGGGCAAAGGCTTCGCGATTGCTCCTGACCAACACTCCGACCCGCTTGCCCTTGAGTAACCGCTTGTGCGGGCTCAAGCCCGAGTTTCTGCGGGCCACCAGCCAGGTGGTGATCGGGTAGAGGTCATCGCTGAAGTTGACTCTCTGCTGTCGACTCAAGGTCGGTGCCATCCCCATGATCGCGTCAAATTGCCGGGCATCGAGGGCGGGGAAGTTTTCCATGACGATCTGGTCGACCCACGTGCAATGCACATTGAGCTGCACGCACAGGGCGTTACCCAATTCGATATTGAGCCCCACCAATTGCCCTTGCGCATTACGGCTTTGAAAGGGGGGAAAATGCGCCGCGACAGCGAAGCGGATTTCGCGTCGCGGCGGCTCGGCGGCGGCCATGGCCTCCACCGATAACAGGAGGGCAAGCGCCACACAGAAATGTATCAAAGCCACGGGAAACGTCCTTTTCCGGAGAGAGCTGCGTCGCCATGTCCCGATACAAATGATCAGGGCAAGGCGATGCTGCGCAAGCTTTCAAGAAACGGTCGCGGACCTACAATAAGAAATATCGACGCGAGTTGTAGGCAACTGCCTATACGGCGAATATGCGCATTACTCTCAACGTTTACCCATCGAACGACGCGTACCCGGCGGCGCCATGCCCGGCGTTTTGGTATGGCCATTCTTCGCGCCACCTTTGTACCAGGGCTGGGCGGCCTGCTTGGCCCCAGCCAGTTCACCCGGGTTGAAAGGGAACTTGAACGCCGGGATTTCGGCTTTTTCAACGCCGTCGGCATCGACCGAATCGACGAGGTCGACCGCTTCAACGGGGGGTTGGATCGGGGAAGTCATAAGGGCTCCGGCGCAGCAATGTGTGTAAAGGCGTGAGTATACGGGGCCGGAGCTTTCAGCGGTAAGCTTCAAGCCGCAAGTTAAAATCGCTCAGCTGTCACGGCTGTCAGTTTGCAGTCATCGTGCTGACCGGCTTACGGGGTTATAAGGCATTCACATAAACTTGCAGCTCGCAGCTTGAAACTTGCAACTGCGCTTTTGGCGTTCCTCCTATGCCCATAAAACGAAACACGGCCCTGCTGGTGGGCGCCCTTCTGGTCCTGGCGCTGGCAGCCTGGACTTTGACTCGGCCCGCCAAGGCCCGGCTGGCGGCACCCAGCGCTATTCCCGTGCGCGTGGTGAGCGTGGCGCAACAGGATGTCCCGCGGTTCGTCAGCGGCATTGGCACGGTGTTGTCGTTGCACAGCGTGGTGATCCGCCCGCAGATCGACGGCATCCTCACCCGCTTGCTGGTCAAGGAAGGCCAACAGGTAAAGGCCGGCGACCTGCTGGCGACCATCGATGACCGCTCGATCCGCGCCAGCCTCGACCAGGCCAAGGCCCAGCTGGGGGAAAGCCAGGCGCAGCTGCAAGTGGCGCAGGTCAACCTCAAGCGCTACAAGGAACTGAGTATCGACGACGGCGTGTCGAAGCAGACCTACGACCAGCAACACGCTCTGGTGAACCAGCTCAAGGCCACCGTGCAGGGCAACCAGGCGGCGATTGATTCGGCTCAAGTACAACTTTCCTACACCCAGATTCGTTCCCCCGTCAGTGGTCGCGTTGGCATTCGCACGGTGGATGAAGGCAACTTCCTGCGCATGAGCGATACCCAAGGGTTGTTCTCGGTCACCCAGATCGACCCGATCGCGGTTGAGTTTTCCCTGCCGCAGCAGATGTTGCCGACCTTGCAAGGCCTGATCGCCGCCCCGCAAAAAGCCAGCGTCGATGCCTACCTGGGGGCCGATACCGACGGCCAGACCGGCGACCTGCTGGGGGAAGGCCACTTGAGCCTGATTGACAACCAGATCAGTTCCACCACCGGCACCCTGCGCGCCAAGGCCGAGTTCCCGAACGGCACGCAGAAGCTGTGGCCGGGGCAACTGGTGACCATCAAGATCCAGACCGCCGTCGACAGGAATGCCCTGGTGGTGCCGCCGACGGTGGTGCAGCGTGGCCTGGACTCACATTTCGTGTACCGGCTCAACGGTGAGCAGGTGGAGGTGGTGCCCGTGCAGGTCACCTACCAGAACAGTGAGCTGAATATCATCAAGGGCGTGCAGGCCGGGGATGTGCTGGTCAGCGATGGTCAGTCGCGGCTCAAGGCCGGCGCCCAGGTGCAAGTGCTCAAGGAACCGCCGCAGGTGATCCAGACCGTCGACGCCAAGGTGCAGCCATGAGCGGCAGCCGCTCGCCTTCGGCCTGGTGCGTCGATCACCCGGTCGCCACCCTGCTGCTGACCTTTGCCTTGGTGCTGCTGGGGATCATTGCCTTCCCGCGGCTGGCCGTTGCGCCACTGCCGGAAGCGGAGTTTCCGACGATCCAGGTCACCGCGCAATTGCCCGGCGCCAGCCCGGACACGATGGCCTCATCGGTGGCGACGCCGCTCGAGGTGCAATTCAGCGCCATCCCCGGCATGACCCAGATGACCTCCAGCAGCGCCTTGGGCTCAAGCCTCTTGACCCTGCAATTCACTCTGGACAAAAGCATCGACACCGCCGCCCAGGAAGTGCAGGCCGCGATCAATACCGCCTCCGGCAAGTTACCCAGCGATATGCCGAGCCTGCCGACCTGGAAGAAGGTCAACCCGGCCGACAGCCCGGTGCTGATCCTCAGCGTCAGCTCCGCGAGCATGCCGAGCACGGAACTGAGCGACTACGTGGAAACCCTGCTGGCGCGTCAGATCAGCCAGATCGACGGTGTCGGCCAGATCAACATCACCGGCCAGCAGCGCCCGGCGATTCGCGTGCAGGCCTCCCCCGACAAACTCGCGGCGGTCGGCTTGACGCTAGCGGACATCCGCCTGGCCATCCAGCAATCGAGCCTGAACCTGGCCAAAGGCGCGATATACGGGGCCAACAGCGTGTCGACCCTGTCGACCAACGATCAACTGTTTCACCCCGACGACTACGGCCAGTTGATTGTGTCCTACAAGAACGGCGCACCCGTGCAGTTGCGCGATATCGCCAAAGTCGTCAACGGTTCGGAAAACGCCTACGTGCAGGCCTGGTCCGGCGATACGCCGGGGGTCAACCTGGTGATTTCGCGCCAGCCGGGGGCGAATATCGTCGACACGGTCGACCGCATCCAGCAAGCGCTGCCGCGCCTGGAAGCCATGCTGCCGGCCTCGGTGCAGGTCAGTGTACTGACCGACCGCACCAAGACCATCCGCGCCTCGTTGCATGAAGTGGAAATGACCCTGCTGATCGCCATCCTGCTGGTGGTGGCGGTGATGGCGCTGTTCCTGCGCCAACTGTCGGCGACGTTGATTGTGTCTGCCGTGCTCGGTGTGTCGCTGGTGGCCAGTTTCGCGCTGATGTATGTGATGGGCTTCAGCTTGAACAACCTGACCCTGGTCGCCATCGTGATTGCCGTGGGCTTTGTGGTGGACGATGCGATCGTGG
This sequence comes from Pseudomonas sp. R4-35-07, assembly GCF_003852235.1. NCBI lineage: Bacteria > Pseudomonadati > Pseudomonadota > Gammaproteobacteria > Pseudomonadales > Pseudomonadaceae > Pseudomonas > Pseudomonas sp. R4-35-07. The sequence continues at coordinate 1,093,353 of NZ_CP027732.1, read as the reverse complement.
TGGTGGAAAACATTCACCGTCACCTGGAGGCCGGCCTGGGCAAGCGCGAAGCCGCGATCAAAGGCTCCGGCGAAATCGGCTTTACCGTGGTGTCCATCAGCTTCTCGCTGGTGGCGGCGTTTATTCCACTGCTGTTCATGGGCGGCGTGGTCGGGCGGCTGTTCAAGGAATTTGCGCTGACGGCCACCTCCACCATCCTGATTTCGGTGGTGGTTTCGCTGACCCTGGCGCCCACCCTCGCCGCACTGTTCATGCGTGCGCCAACCCATCACGCCCATGCCAACCCCACCTTCAGCGAGCGCCTGCTGGCCGGTTATGCGCGCAACCTGCGGCGAGCCCTGGCCCATCAACGCAGCATGGCGGCGATCTTCGTGGTCACCCTGGCCCTGGCCGTGGTCGGCTATGTGTTTATCCCCAAGGGCTTCTTCCCGGTGCAGGACACCGGTTTCGTGCTGGGCACCAGCGAGGCGGCAGCCGATGTGTCGTACCCGGACATGGTCGCCAAGCACAAGGCACTGGCCGACATCGTCCAGGCCGACCCGGCGGTACAAGCTTTCTCCCACTCGGTGGGTGTGACCGGCAGCAACCAGACCATCGCCAACGGGCGCTTCTGGATCGCCTTGAAAGACCGGGGTGATCGCGATGTGTCGGCCAGCCAGTTCATCGACCGCATCCGCCCGCAACTGGCGAAGGTGCCGGGCATCGTCCTGTACCTGCGCGCCGGCCAGGATATCAACTTGAGCTCCGGCCCCAGCCGCGCCCAGTACCAATACGTACTCAAGAGCAACGACGGCCCGACCTTGAACACCTGGACCCAGCGCCTCACCGAAAAACTGCGCAGCAACCCGGCCTTTCGGGACCTGTCCAACGACCTGCAATTGGGCGGCAGCATCACCCACATCACCATCGACCGCCAGGCCGCGGCGCGTTTTGGCCTGACCGCCACCGACGTCGACCAGGCGCTGTACGACGCGTTCGGCCAGCGCCAGATCAACGAATACCAGACCGAGATCAACCAGTACCAGGTGGTGCTGGAGCTGGACCGCCAACAGCGCGGCAAGGCCGAGAGCCTGAACTATTTTTACCTGCGCTCGCCGCTGACCAACGAGATGGTGCCACTGTCGGCGCTGGCCAGGGTCGACCCACCGAGCGTGGGGCCGTTGTCCATCAGCCATGACGGCATGTTCCCGGCCGCCAACCTGTCGTTCAACCTGGCCCCCGGCGTGGCACTGGGGGATGCGGTGATCATGCTCAACCAGGCCAAGAATGACATCGGCATGCCCAGTACGATCATCGGTAATTTCCAGGGCGCGGCCCAGGCCTTCCAGAGCTCGCTGGCCAGCCAGCCGTGGCTGATCCTCGCGGCACTGGTCGCGGTCTACATTATCCTGGGCGTGCTGTACGAGAGTTTCGTGCACCCGCTGACGATCATTTCCACCTTGCCCTCGGCGGGCCTGGGCGCGTTGATCATGCTGTGGCTGCTGGGCCAGGACTTTTCGATCATGGCCTTGATCGGCCTGGTGCTGCTGATCGGCATCGTCAAGAAAAATGGCATCCTGATGATCGACTTCGCCCTGGAGGCCCAGCGCGTACGCGGCCTGGCGCCTGAGGACGCGATCTACGAAGCCTGCGTCACGCGGTTCCGGCCGATCATCATGACCACCCTCGCCGCCCTGCTTGGCGCGGTGCCGTTGATGCTCGGCTCAGGCCCTGGCGCGGAGCTGCGCCAGCCTCTGGGCATCGCCGTGGTCGGCGGCTTGCTGGTGAGCCAGGCGCTGACGCTGTTCACCACGCCGGTCATATACTTGTACCTTGAACGATTTTTCCACAGGCCCAAACCAGCGCTCGCGCTGGCGACCACACACTGAGGCCAAGGCCCCGCCCTGGAACAAATGGCTGATGCGCGTCCTGATTATTGAAGATGAAGAAAAAACCGCGGACTACCTGTACCGTGGCCTGACGGAGCAAGGCTACACCGTCGACGTGGCGCGCGAGGGCGTCGAGGGGTTGCACCTGGCGCTGGAGAACGACTACGCGGTGATCGTGCTCGACGTGATGCTGCCGGCGCTCGACGGGTTTGGCGTATTGCGTGCTTTACGCGCACGCAAACAGACACCGGTGATCATGCTCACCGCCCGCGAGCGCGTGGAAGACCGCATCCGTGGCCTGCGCGAAGGCGCCGACGACTACCTGGGCAAGCCGTTTTCGTTCCTGGAACTGGTGGCGCGCCTGCAGGCGTTGACCCGCCGCAGTGGCGGCCATGAGCCGGTGCAGGTGACGGTCGCCGATCTGTGGATCGACCTGATCAGCCGCAAGGCCAGTCGCAACGGTGTGCGCCTGGACCTGACCGCCAAGGAGTTCTCGTTGCTCAGCGTATTGGCGCGACGCCAAGGTGAAATCCTGTCAAAGACGGCGATCGCCGAGATGGTCTGGGACATCAATTTCGACAGCGACGCCAACGTGGTCGAAGTGGCGATCAAGCGTCTGCGCGCCAAACTCGATGGGCCGTTCGAGCACAAGCTGCTGCACACCATTCGTGGCATGGGCTACGTGCTGGAGAACCGCAGTGCCGACTAACTCCATCGCCCTGCGCCTGAGCGGCATGTTCACCCTGGTGGCGCTGCTGATCTTCGTGCTGATCGGCGGCGCGCTGTACCAGCAAGTGGATCGCGGCCTGGGACTGTTGCCGGGGGCCGAGCTGGATGCGCGCTACAGCGTGCTCGAATCCTCGGTGAACCGCTTCGGCACGCCGGAGCATTGGGTCAAGATCAAGGCCAAGCTCAAGCTGCTGGGGGAGGAAGACAAGCGCATTCGCTTTTGGGTGGTCAGCAGCGACCCAAGTTACGAATACGGTGAACCGGATGCGCAGATTCGCGCCTTTGCCCAGGGCCCGACCGGTAAACGGGACCTGCACCTGCCCGGCCACGATTACCCGTTCAAGGTGCTGGTGAGCCAGTTTGCCGCCAAGGATCAACGCCCACCGCTGCGCTTCATGATCGCCATCGACACCGAGAATTTCCGCGCCACCCAGCATCATCTGCTGGTAGCACTGATCAGCCTGGCGCTGGTCGGCGTGGTGATGGCCTCGTTGCTGGGCTTCTGGGTGTCGCGCATCGGCCTCAAGCCACTGGAAAAACTCTCGGACGAAGCACAGAAACTCGCGCCGCCCAAACTCTCCGGGCGCCTGCAACTGTCACCGCTGCCGCCGGAACTGAGCCAGTTCGTCAACTCGTTCAACGCCACCCTCGACCGCGTCGAACTCGCCTACTCGCGCCTCGAATCCTTCAATGCCGACGTGGCCCATGAACTGCGCTCGCCGCTGACCAACCTGATCGGCCAGACCCAGGTCGCGCTGACGCGCGGGCGTTCGGCCGAGCATTATTTCGAGGTGCTGCAATCGAACCTGGAAGAGCTGGAACGGCTGCGCTCGATCATCAACGACATGCTGTTCCTCGCCAGTGCCGACCAGGGCAGCAAGGCCACCAAGCTGATTGAAAGCTCCCTGGCCGATGAAGTCGCCACCACCCTCGACTACTTGGACTTCATCTTCGAAGATGCCCAGGTTCAGGTGCGGGTACAGGGCGACGCCCAGGTGCATATCGAAAAAGCCCATCTGCGCCGCGCACTGATCAACCTGTTGAGCAATGCGGTGCAGCACACCGCGCCTGGGCAGGTCATCGACGTGAACATCGATGTGCTGGAGCATCAGGTAACGATCGGCGTGACCAACCCAGGCGCGGTGATTGCCAGCGAGCACCTGCCTCGACTGTTCGAACGTTTCTATCGGGTGGATGCGTCGCGCAGCAACAGCGGGGCCAATCACGGGTTGGGGCTGGCTATCGTCAAGGCGATTGCGTTGATGCATGGAGGGGATGTGTTTGTGCGCAGCGACGCCAATGGCAATACCTTCGGCATTACTCTGCCAGCCTGAACACTCGATAAATGTGGGAGGGGGCTTGCCCCCGATGGCGGCGGCTCAGCTACAAATGAGCCAGCTGACCCACCGCTATCGGGAGCAAGCCCCCTCCCACAATGGGAACCACCGCCAGCCAACTGTTGCGGTTTGGGCAACAGTCATTATCTTGTTACACTCTGTATCGCACCGCTCGCCTGCGTTACTTTGACGCATCGATGAGCGCGACGGCAAAAGCAGCCAGCCTCACCCGAATTTCCCTCGACTTATTTCCAGGGCTCTACACTGGGAATCTGTCTTAAAGCCGCTGACTTCAGCGGCTTTTTTTTGCCGTAAAAAAGGCCAGGCACACCCCACGACATTGGCCGTTCATGATTGACCAAAGGAGCTCCACCGGTGAAGAACTCGCTGACGTTCACCCCGTTATTCCTCGCCATCGCAGCAACGATCACTCCCCTTGCCCACGGGGCAGACGCCACGCCCACCGAGGGTTTCGTCGAGGGTTCGCACCTCACGATCGACACCCGCAACTACTACATGAATCGCGACCGTCGCGACATTCACACCGATGACAGCAAGGAATGGGGCCAGGGCTTTATCGGTACCTTCACCTCCGGCTACACCCAAGGCACCGTAGGCGTCGGCCTGGACCTCAATGCCATGCTCGGCCTCAAACTCGACGGCGGCGGTGGCACCGACGGTTCCAGCATCCTTCCGTACGGCAGCGGCAACGGCAAGGCGCCCGGCACGTTCTCCACCGCTGGCGGCACCTTGAAACTGCGCGCGTTCGATACCGAGTTGAAGGCCGGCGACCTGTTCCTCAACAACCCGGTGATCGCCGGCGGCATGACCCGCATGCTGCCGCAGACGTTTCGCGGCGTGAGCCTGGCCAACCACAGCCTCGACGGCTGGATGTTCGAAGGCGGCCAGGCCAGCTTCACCAAGCTCTACAACCAGAGCGGCCACCGGCGCATCGGCACCAGCTACGGCGCATTGCCAGCCAACGCCGACGCCCAGCACCTGAACTGGGCCGGTGTAGCGTTCAGCGGCATCCCCGGGTTGACCAGCAACCTGTACGCCGCTGAACTCAAGGACGTGTGGCACCAGTACTACTACGACCTCGAGTACACCTATGCACTGAACGACCTGGTCAGCCTGACCCCCGGCCTGCATTACTACCACACCCAGGACACCGGCCAGGCACTGCTGGGCGCTATCGACAACAACACCTACAGCCTCCATATGACCCTGGGCGTGGGCAACCACAGCGTTACCGCCGCCTACCAGCGGGTCAACGGCAACACGCCGTTCGACTACATTACCCAGGGTGACAGCGTGTACCTGGACAACTCCCAGCAATACTCGGACTTCAACGGCCCCAACGAGCGTTCGTGGAAGCTCAAATACGCCTACGACTTCACCGGTGTCGGCCTGCCCGGCCTGACATCCGCCGTGTCGTATATCAGCGGCAAGACCGACCTGACCACGGTAGACCCGAACAGCCGGGGCTACAGCAGCTGGTACAGCGCCGACGGCAAGAATGCCAGGCACTGGGAGCGCGATATCGACCTGAAATACGTGGTGCAGGGCGGCAAGGCCAAGGACCTGGCGGTACGCCTGCAATGGGCGACCAACCGTGGCGGCAATGGCTACTCGGCGGTGGATCGGGATGTGGATGAGTACCGCGTGATCGTCGACTACCCAATCAACGTGTTCTAACCACGATCTCACTGACAAAGAAGATCCAATGTGGGAGGGGGCTTGCTCCCGATGGCAGAGTGTCAGTCAATAATACTTTGACTGATTCGCCGCCATCGGGAGCAAGCCCCCTCCCACATTTTTTGCTTCTGCGCCATCTTCCAGAGTTGCTACTACGCTAAAGGCATCCTCAGAGCAGAAGTACGCCCGATGAGTTCAAGCCTTGCCCGCCCTACCCGCCGCCCGGAACGCCTGCTGATCCTGAGCAGCACCCTCACGGTGTTGCTGATCGTAGGCATCGTCATCGCACTGTTGAATCGCGAACACGCCAACACCTTGCAGACCGCCAAGCGCACCGCCACTACCATTACCCAGTTGATCGATGCCGATGTGCTACGCAACGTCGAGCTCTATGACATGGCCCTCAAAGGCCTGATCGCCGCGACCGAGCGCACTGACCTGCAGGGCGTGTCCGCGAGCATCCGGCACCTGGTGCTGTTCGACCGCTCCGCCACAGCGCCGTACAAAGGCGACATCCTGTTGCTGGGCCCGAGCGGCGAGGTGATTGCCGACTCGTCCCTGCTCACGCCCAAGGCCGGCAACTTCGCCGACCGCGACTATTTCCAGATTCATCGCACCAATCCCGACATCGGGCTGTATATCAGTCGCCCGTTCAGGGCCCGCTGCGAATGCGATGACCCGTGGCGCATTGCATTCAGCCGCCGCGTTTCGTCGTCGGACGGGCGCTTCCTGGGTGTGGCTGTCGCCTCCATGCGTCTGTCGTACTTCCACCAACTGTTCAGCAGCCTGAATATCGGCAGCAACAGCACCATCAACCTGCTCAACCACCAGGGCATCCTGCTGGCGCAAGAACCGTTGCTGGAAGCGGATATCATCAACAAGGACCTGAGCCAGCGGCCCAATGTGGCGCGCATGCTGCGCGAGCGAGACGGCACTTTCCGCAGCGTCTCCAGCCTCGACCAGCTGCCTCGGCTCTACAGTTTCTCGAACGTGGGCGATTTGCCGCTGATCGTCGCGGTGGCGTTGGCCAGCGACGAAGTGTTCGCGCCATGGCGACGAGCGGCGTGGCTGGTCAGTCTCGCGACGGGGGTGCTCTGCATTGGCCTGTTGTGGCTGACCTGGGCGCTGTGCATGGAGCTGCGACGGCGTCACCGGGCCGAGCAGGTGCTGTCAGAACTGGCAGGTACCGATGCCCTCACTGGCCTGGCCAACCGCCGCACTCTCGATGAACGCCTGCGCCTGGAATGGGACCGCGCGCAACGTTCAACCGAGCCGTTGACGGTGCTGATGATCGACGTGGACCACTTCAAGGCCTTCAATGATCGCCATGGCCACCAGGGCGGGGACGACGCACTGCGCACGGTGGCGCAGGTGATCGACAGCAATATCCGCCGCCCGGCCGACCTTGCCGCACGTTACGGCGGTGAAGAATTCGCGGTGGTGCTGCCCGATACCGACGCCAAGGGCGCGTGGGTGATCGCCGAGCATATCCGCAGTGGTGTTGAGCACTTGCCACGGCCGGCATGGGACGAGCAGCCGATTACCGTGAGCATCGGCATGAGTACCTGGGAGAAGCGCAGCGGTATGTCCCTCGAGGACTTGCTGCTCAGGGCCGACCAGGCGTTGTATGAGGCCAAGCACAGTGGCCGCAATCGGACGATCAACGCCGGGGCATAAAAAAAGGCCACCCGAAGGCAGCCTTTAAAACTAAAGAAGAGAGTTGTTACTTACACCGCCGCAACGGGACGCATGTAAGAGATCGGTGCGGTGCTGGCATCTTCGAAGGTCACGACTTCCCAAGCGTCTGTCTGCTCAATCAACTTGCGCAGCAGCTGGTTGTTAAGGGCGTGGCCCGACTTGAAGCCTTTGAACTCGCCTATCAGGCTATTGCCCAGCAGGTAGAGGTCACCGATTGCATCGAGGATCTTGTGCTTCACGAATTCGTCTTCATAGCGAAGGCCGTCTTCGTTCAGTACACCATCCGCGTCGACCACAATGGCGTTTTCAACGCTGCCGCCGAGTGCGAGGTTGTGCTTGCGCAGGTACTCGATGTCACTCATGAAACCAAAGGTACGGGCGCGGCTGACTTCTTTTACGAACGAAGTGCTGGAAAAATCCACGCTTGCACTTTGGGTGCGGTCACGGAACACCGGGTGATCGAAATCGATCTCAAAGCTCACTTTAAAGCCTTCGAACGGGACGAAGGTGGCGCGCTTGTCGCCGTCTTCTACTGTCACTTCCCGCAGAATGCGAATGAACTTCTTGGCTGCGTCCTGTTCTTCCAGGCCGGCAGATTGAATCAGGAATACGAAGGGTCCAGCGCTGCCATCCATGATCGGGACTTCGGACGCGGAGAGCTCGACGTAGGCGTTATCGATGCCCAAACCGGCCATGGCCGAGAGCAAGTGCTCCACCGTGTCCACTTTGACGTCACCGTTGACCAATGTGGTCGACATAGTGGTTTCGCCAACGTTTTCCGCGCGAGCAGGTATCTGCACCACAGGGTCCAGGTCGGCACGCACAAACACGATGCCGGTGTCGACAGGTGCAGGCTTGAGGGTCAGGTATACCTTTTCCCCGGAGTGCAGACCTACACCTGTGGCACGAATAATATTCTTCAGGGTGCGTTGTTTAATCATGGCTTGGACCGCTTCAGCGCAAATTGCGAACTGGTATCAACAAAGGCTGGCGATAATAGCAGACCAGACCTTTGCTGAACACCAATCACCTTCATAGCCCTGATACATTCCATTAATCGGCCTGACGACGCAGGAATGCCGGGATGTCCAGGTAGTCCAGATCGTCTTGCGGATTCGGGCTACGGGACGCCGCAGCACCGGCCTGAGCCTGGTTGCGCATCACGGTCGGACGGTCCAGGTCACGGTAGTTCACCGACGGCAGTTCCTGGCGCGAAGGCGCTGGAGCGGCCGCTTGCTGGCTGGCGTGGCTGGTATGGACGGTATTGTCGATGACCTTTACAGGCTTCTCGATTTTTGCGCCCAGGCCGGTCGCAACCACGGTCACGTGCAGTTCGTCGCGCATGTCCGGGTCGATAACGGTGCCGACCTTGACCATGGCGTGCTCGGATGCGAAGGCTTCGATGATGCTACCCACGTCGGAGTACTCACCCAGGGACAGGTCTGGACCTGCGGTGATATTCACCAGGATGCCGCGCGCGCCTTGCAGGTTCACATCTTCCAGCAGCGGGTTGCGGATGGCCGCTTCGGTGGCTTCGCGTGCACGGTTAGGACCGCTGGCGCAGCCAGTGCCCATCATCGCCATGCCCATTTCGCTCATGACAGTCCGTACGTCGGCAAAGTCGACGTTGATCATGCCCGGGCGCTTGATGATGTCGGAGATACCGCGAACGGCACCGGCCAGTACATCGTCAGCCTTGGCAAACGCGGACAGCAGGCTGGCGTCCTTGCCCAGAATGGTCAGCAGTTTCTCGTTGGGAATGGTGATCAACGAGTCGACGCTTTCAGACAGCAGACGGATGCCTTCGTCGGCGATCTGCATGCGCTTGCGGCCTTCGAACGGGAACGGACGCGTCACGACAGCGACGGTCAGAATCCCCATTTCCTTGGCCACTTCGGCAATGATCGGCGCTGCACCGGTACCGGTACCGCCGCCCATGCCGGTGGTGATGAACACCATGTTGGTGCCTTGCAGCACTTCGGCAATACGCTCGCGGTCTTCCAGGGCGGCTTGACGGCCGACTTCCGGATTGGCGCCAGCGCCGAGGCCCTTGGTCACGGCTGTGCCCAATTGCAGGATGGTCCGCGCGCCGATGCTTTTCAGCGCCTGGGCATCAGTGTTGGCGCAGATGAATTCAACGCCTTCAATGTTGCTCTTGACCATATGGTTGACAGCGTTGCCGCCGCCACCGCCGACACCGATTACTTTGATAACCGGGCTAGCGGGGATGTTGTCTACGAGTTCAAACATGTTCCCTCTCCTTTCGTTTTCTCTAGTTTTTTCGCCTACTGCTTATTACGGGTGTTGCGGTGTAGCGGTAAATCTTCAGAAATTGCCTTTTACCCAAGCCTGCAGCCGCTCGAACAACGGCGCTTTCGCTTCGTCATCGCTGCGGTAGCTGTCACGGATGCTCGGGCCCGACAGGGAAATGCCATCGGTCTGCTTTTGCAGCCCGTACAACAGCAAGCCCACACCGGTGGAATAAATCGGGTTGCGCACCACGTCGCCGAGGCCTTTGACGCCATGGGGCACGCCCAGGCGCACCGGCATGTGGAAGATCTCTTCGGCCAGTTCGACCGCGCCTTCCATTTTCGAGGTGCCACCGGTCAGCACGATGCCGGCCGGGATCAGATCTTCGTAGCCGCTGCGGCGCAATTCGGCCTGGATCAGGGTGAACAGCTCGTCGTAGCGCGGCTCGACCACTTCGGCCAGGGCCTGGCGCGACAGCTCGCGCGGCGGACGGTCGCCGACGCTGGGCACCTTGATGGTTTCACCGGCACCGGCCAGCTTGGCCAAGGCGCAGGCGTAGCGGATCTTGATTTCTTCGGCGTACTGGGTCGGTGTGCGCAACGCCATGGCGATGTCGTTGGTGACCTGGTCGCCGGCAATCGGGATCACGGCGGTGTGACGGATCGCACCCTCGGTGAAGATCGCGATATCGGTGGTGCCGCCGCCGATGTCCACCAGGCACACGCCCAGTTCTTTTTCGTCGTCGGTCAGCACCGAGTAGGCCGAAGCCAACTGCTCGAGAATGATGTCGTCGATTTCGAGGCCGCAGCGACGCACACATTTTTCAATGTTCTGCGCGGCGTTGACGGCGCAGGTCACTACGTGGACCTTGGCTTCCAGACGCACGCCCGACATGCCCAGTGGCTCGCGAACGCCCTCCTGGTTATCGATCACGTAGTCCTGGGGCAAGGTGTGCAACACCCGCTGGTCAGCCGGGATCGCCACGGCCTGGGCGGCGTCGAGGACGCGCTCAAGGTCGGCCGCACTGACTTCACGGTCGCGGATCGCCACGATGCCGTGGGAGTTCAGGCTGCGGATATGGTTGCCGGCCACGCCGACAAACGCCGAGTGGATCCGGCAACCGGCCATCAGCTGCGCTTCTTCGATGGCGCGCTGGATCGATTGCACGGTGGACTCGATGTTCACCACCACGCCCTTCTTCAGGCCCCGGGACGGATGCGTGCCAATACCGACGATTTCGATCGTGCCGTCTTCACCGACCTCGCCCACCAGCGCCACCACCTTGGAGGTGCCGATATCGAGACCGACGATCATTTTGCCGCTTTGCACGTTTGCCATGGGTCCTGCCTCTTCTTAATTCTTCGCGACAGCGGGTTGTGCTGCCGTGGGCGCTACCGGTACACGCCAACCGACGGCCAGGCCGTTGGCGTAACGCAGGTCGACGCTCGCAATGTTCGTAATCTGTTCTTTCAAGGTTTTTTCATAGATGGCAATAAAGCGGCGCATCTTTTCCACCAAGCGGTCGCGTCCCAGCAACAACTCGATGCCCGGGCCGGAACTGCCTGCCCCGGTCGTCAGAAACCAGCTGCCCCGCTCACGCAATTCCAGGCGTGCGATGGAGAAGCCCAGTGGCCGCAGCATCTGGCTCAAGGCCTGGTACTGCTGCATCACTTGCTGTTGCGCCCGCTGCGGCCCGAACAGCTGCGGCAGGTGCTCATAGTTCGCTACTTCACGGGGCGCAAATGCCTGGCCCTGGTTGTTCAACAGCGCACCATCGCCCCAGCGGGCCACGGGCAGCTGTTCTTCCAGGCGGATCGTTACCTGGTCCGGCCATACGCGGCGGACTTCGGCATGGGCGATCCACGGCATCTGTTCCAGCTCCGCGCGCATGCCGGCCAGGTCAATGGTAAAGAAGCTCGCCGCCAGGAACGGGCTGATGCGCTGCTGTACCGCTTGCTGGCTGATATAGCTCAAGTCGCCCTGCACGCTGATCTTGGTGATCGGCCGGTCGGCATACGGCAACAGACGCTGCGCCCCTTCGTAGGTGCCAAAGCCCAGTACCACCAGCAACACCGGCCAGAACAGCGCCTTGATGAAACCAAAGTTGGCTTTGGGCAGGCGCGCCGACATCGGCTCTTTGGCCACCATGCGGCTGGCACCCCGTGGCACCGGCTTGCGGCTCGGTGCTTGTGGGGGCTGATGACGAAGCGATACGCCTTTCATGTGCTTAGCCTCTTGGCTCAATGCTGTCGGCCAGGATCGCCAGCACCAACTGCTGGAAATCCAGACCGGCGGCACGGGCGGCCATAGGGACCAGGCTGTGGTCGGTCATCCCGGGTGCGGTGTTGACTTCCAGGAACCAGAAATTCCCTTGGTCATCCTGCATCACGTCTGCCCGCCCCCAACCGGCGATACCCAGCGCCTCACAGGCTTGCGCCGTGAGGTCCATCAATTGCTGTTCCCTGGTTGCGTCAAGGCCGCATGGGATCCGGTACTGGGTATCGGAGGCCACGTACTTGGCGTCGTAATCGTAAAAAGTGTGGGGCGTGCCCAATGCGATAGGCGGCAATACCTGGCCACGCAGGGTGGCGATGGTGTACTCGGGACCCTGGATCCACTGTTCCACCAACACTTGCGAATCGTAGGTACTTGCCGCTTTCCATGCGTCGATCAATTCAGCGGCCGAGTTCACTTTGGCCATGCCGATACTGGAGCCTTCATGGGCAGGTTTGACGATCAAAGGCAGGCCCAGTTCCTTGGCTGCGCAAATACAATCGTCCTCGCTGCGCAACACGGCGTGACGCGGCGTGGGAATGCCCAGGCTGTGCCACACCTGCTTGGTGCGCAGCTTGTCCATCGCCAGCGCCGACGCCAGGATGCCGCTGCCGGTATAGGGGATGCCGGCGCACTCGAGCAGGCCCTGCATGCTGCCGTCTTCACCGCCACGGCCGTGGAGAATGATGAAGGCACGGTCGATCTTTTCGGCCTGCAGGCGGGCGAGGAAATCATCGCCCACGTCGATGCCGAATGCGTTCACACCGGCGCTTTGCAGCGCCTCAAGCACGGCATTGCCGGATTTGAGCGACACTTCGCGCTCGGCGCTCTTGCCGCCGAACAGCACGGCAACGCGGCCGAAGTCGGCAGGCGCGACAGTGGAGAACAGGGAGGCGTAGTCAGTGATCATTTCGACTTCCCCTTTGCGGCGGTAAACAGCGGACTGGCCAGCAATTTAGGCGCAAGGCCACCGATATCACCGGCGCCCTGGCACAGCAGGATGTCGCCAGCGCGCAGCAGCGGCTTGACGATCGGCGCCAGGTCGACGCCCCGCTCAATGTAGATCGGGTCCAACTGCCCACGCTGACGGATGCTGTTGCACAGTTTGCGGCTGTCGGCGCCCGGAATCGGTTCTTCACCGGCCGGGTACACCTCCATCAGCAACAGCACGTTGGCATCGGCCAATACATTGACGAAGTCGTCGTACAGGTCACGGGTGCGGCTGTAGCGGTGCGGCTGGTAGACCATCACCAGGCGGCGCTCCGGCCAGCCACCGCGCACGGCCTTGATCACGGCGGCGACTTCGGTCGGGTGGTGGCCGTAGTCGTCCACCAGCATCACTTCACCGCCTTCAACCGGCAGCTGGCCGTAGACCTGGAAGCGCCGGCCGACACCGGCAAAGCGCGACAGGCCTTCGACGATGGCTTCATCGCTGACACCTTCATCGGTAGCAATGCAGATGGTTGCCAGGGAGTTCAGTACGTTGTGGTTGCCCGGCATGTTGACCGACACATCCAGCGGCTCGCGGTCGGGGCGCAGCACGGTGAAGAAGGTTTGCATGCCTTCCTGGCGCACATTGATCGCGCGCACGTCGGCGTCCTCGCTGAAGCCGTAGGTCACGGTAGGACGCTTGACCTGCGGCAGAATTTCGCGCACCACCGGATCGTCCAGGCACACCACGGCCAACCCGTAGAACGGCAGGTTGTGCAGGAAGTCGACGAAGGTTTTCTTCAATTTGTTGAAGTCGCCGTCGTAGGTTGCCATGTGGTCTTCGTCGATGTTGGTGACGACGGCGACCAGTGGTTGCAGGTGCAGGAAGCTCGCGTCGCTTTCATCGGCTTCGGCGATCAGGTAGCGGCTGGTGCCGAGCTGGGCATTGGTGCCGGCGGCATTCAGGCGGCCACCGATGACGAAGGTCGGGTCCAGGCCACCGGCGGCGAACACCGAGGCGATCAGGCTGGTGGTGGTGGTCTTGCCGTGGGTACCGGCGACGGCGATGCCGTGGCGGTAGCGCATCAGCTCAGCGAGCATCTCGGCACGCGGCACCACCGGGATGCGGCGCTCGAGGGCGGTGGCCACTTCCGGGTTGGACGTGTTCACAGCGCTGGACACCACCAGCACATCCGCCTCGGCGGCGTTCTCGGCGCGGTGGCCGATGAAGATCTGCGCGCCAAAGGACTTCAGGCGCTCGGTGACCGGCGACTCTTTCAAGTCAGAGCCGGACACCTGGTAGCCCAGGTTCAGCAATACTTCGGCAATGCCGCACATGCCCACGCCGCCGATACCGACGAAGTGGATGCGACGGATGCGGCGCATTTCCGGTTGTGGCATGGCTTTCTGATTCTCAACCATGGGCCACCTCCAGGCAGATATCGACCACGGTGCGGGTTGCGTCAGGTTTGGCCAGGCGGCTTGCGGTGCTCGCCATGCTGTTGAGTCGTTCCGGTTGCATCAAAACCTCGGTCAGGCGTGCGGCCAAATCGGCGGCGCCAGTCGTTCTTTGCGGCAGCAGGAAGGCAGCGCCCTCCCCGGCCAAATATTCGGCGTTGCGGGTCTGGTGATCGTCGATTGCGTGGGGCAGAGGCACCAGCAACGACGGCAGACCGGCGGCAGCCAGTTCACTGACGGTCAGCGCACCAGCGCGACAGACCACCAGGTCGGCCCAGCCATAGGCGTGGGCCATGTCTTTGATGAAGGGCTGGACAGTCGCCTCGACACCGGCCTCGCGATAGCGCGTGGCGGTGACTTCATCGTGCTGCTTGCCGGCTTGGTGGAAGATCTCAGGCCGCAATTCCACAGGGAGTTGCGCCAGCGCCTCCGGCAGCAATTTGTTCAGCGGCTCGGCGCCCAGGCTTCCGCCGAGGATCAGCAGGTGCGCCTTGCGTCCGACCAGCGCTTGGCGGGCGATGTCCATGAACAGCTCGGTGCGCACCGGGTTGCCGGTGGTACGGCGCTTGCTCGACGCGCTGAAGGTATTCGGGAACGCTTCACACACCCGCGCGGCCAATGGCACCAGCAAACGGTTGGCGGTACCGGCGACGGCGTTCTGTTCATGCACGATCACGGGGATACCGGCGAGTTTCGCCGCCACGCCGCCGGGGCCGGTCACATAACCGCCAAAGCCGAGCACACACACAGGCTGCAACTCACGGATAACCCGGCGTGCCTGCCATACCGCCTTAAGCAACACGAAAGGCGCCTTGAGCAGCGACAATTTGCCCTTGCCCCGCAAGCCCGTGACGTTGATCAGGTGCAGCGGCAAACCGGCGTTCGGCACCAGCTCGTTCTCGATGCCACGCGGCGTTCCCAACCAGTGCACGCTGTAGCCACGGTTCTGGAATTCGCGCGCGCAGGCCAGGGCCGGGAACACATGGCCCCCGGTGCCGCCAGCCATGATCAGCACGTTAGCGCCCATGGGTCGGCTCCTCGGCGAAGTCGCTTTCGCTGAACTCCATCTCTTCGCTGCCCAGGTGAGTACGACTCTCCCACTCGATGCGCAACAACAAGCCAAGGCAGGCGCAGCAAATCACCAACGAACTGCCGCCGTAACTGAGGAACGGCAAGGTCAGGCCCTTGGTTGGCAGCAGCCCGACGTTCACGCCGATATTGATCAGGAACTGGCCGATCCACAGGAACGACAAGCCGTACGCCACATAGGCGGCGAAATACTGTTTGGCCTTTTCGGCCCACAAGCCGATGTACATGCCGCGTACACACACGAACACAAACAGCGCGACGGTGCACAGCGAACCGACCACGCCCAGTTCCTCGGCCAGTACCGAGAACACGAAGTCGGTATGCGCTTCGGGCAGGTAGAACTGCTTCTGCACACTGTTGCCCAGGCCCACGCCCAGCCACTCGCCGCGACCGAAGGCAATCAGCGCCTGGGTCAACTGGTAGCCGGAACCGAACTGGTCGGACCACGGGTCGGTAAAGGTAATCAGACGGGCCATCCGGTAGGGTTGCGCCTGCACCAGAATCGTCACGGCCGCGACCGCCAGCACCACCATCAAGGTGAAGCGGAACAGGCCGACGCCGCCCAGGAACAGCATCGCGGCGGCGGCGCCCATCATCACCACGGTGGCGCCGAAGTCGGGCTCCATCAGCAGCAGGCCGGCCATGGGCAGCAGCACGATGAATGGCTTGAAAAAGCCCATCCAGCTTTCGCGCACTTCTTTCTGACGGCGCACCAGGTAGCCGGCCAGGTAGATCACCACGAACACCTTGGCGATTTCCGAGGGTTGCACGTTGAAGGCACCGAAGCCGATCCAGCGCATCGAACCGTTCACCTCGCGGCCGATGCCGGGCAGGATCACCATCACCAGCAAGCCGAACGCCCCGATCAGCATCAGCCAACCCAGGCGCTGCCACGTGGCGATCGGGATCATCATGGTGACGATGCATGCGCCCAGGCCGATCACCAGGTACACCAGGTGACGGATCATCATGTACAGGGTGTTGCCCGACTGCACGGCGGCCACTTCGGAGGACGCCGAGGTGATCATCACCAGGCCCAGGCCGAGCAGCGCCAGGCAACCGGCGAGCATCGGGAAATCCAGGTCGATGCCGCGCCCGGTAATGATCGGCGACGGGTACGGTTTGATGATGTTTTTCAGGTTGAGGCTCATGCCAAAGCCTCCACGGCGCGGGCGAACAACTGGCCGCGCTCTTCATAGTTCTTGAACATGTCGAAACTGGCGCAGGCTGGCGACAGCAGTACCGCATCACCCGGCTGGGCCAGGGCTTTGCACTGGGCGATCGCGTCGTCCAGGGAGGTAGCGCGCACTTGCGGCACCGCGTCGCCCAGGGCTGCGGCGATCAGGTCCGAATCACGGCCCATCAGCACCACGGCGCGGCAATGCGCAGCGACCGGCGCTTTAAGGTCCTTGAAGTCGGCGCCCTTGCCGTCGCCACCGGCGATCAGCACCAGTTTGCCGTCGATATCGGCACCCAGGCCTTCGATGGCCGCCAGGGCAGCGCCGACGTTGGTGGCCTTGGAATCGTTGTAATAGCTGACGCCGTCGAGGTCGCGCACCCACTGGCAGCGATGCTCAAGGCCGGCGAAGGTGCGCAGGCTGGCGAGCATGGCGTCGAAGGGCAGGCCTACCGCGTGGCCGAGCGCCAAGGCCGCCAGGGCGTTGGACTGGTTATGGGCGCCACGGATTTTCAACTCGCGCACCGGCATCAGGTTCTGGAATTCGAAGGCCAGGTATTTCTCGCCGTTCTCTTCGCGAATGCCAAAGGCTTTGAAATCGGGCTTGCTCAGGCCGAAGGTCCAGCAAGGCATGCCTTCGCCTATCAGTGGACGGCTCAAGGCATCCTGGCGGTTGACCACAAACTGCTTGGCGCCCCGGAAGATACGATGCTTGGCCAGGTGATACGCCGGCAGGCCGCTGTAGCGGTCCATATGGTCTTCGCTGACGTTCAACACAGTAGCCACTTCGGCACCGAGGTCGTGGGTGGTTTCCAGCTGGAAGCTCGACAATTCCATCACGTACAACTCGACGTCGTCGCTGAGCAGGTCCAGCGCCGGCACCCCAAGGTTGCCGCCCACCGCCACACGCTTGCCGGCAGCCATCGCCATGTCGCCGACCAGGGTGGTCACGGTGCTTTTCGCGTTGGAACCACTGATCGCCACGATCGGTGCCTTGGCGTGACGCGCAAACAGGTCGATATCGCCGGACAGCTTCACGCCACGCGCCGCTGCTGCTTGCAGGGCCGGTGTGGCCAATGCCAGGCCGGGGCTCACGTAAAGCTCATCGGCGCGGCACAGAAATTCGACGTCCAATTCGCCACAACGCACTTCCACGTGCGGGTAGTCACGGCGCAGCGTGACCAGCTCCGGTGGATTTTCCCGCGTGTCGGCCACGGCAAACGACGTGCCCCGGTTCGCCAGGAAGCGAACCAGGGACATGCCGCTCTTGCCGAGGCCGACAACGATGCGGAAGTGGTCTGAAGCGATCAGGGACACTCGTTTCTACCTCAGTTTCAGGGTGGCAAGGCCGACCAGTACCAGAATCACGGTGATGATCCAGAAACGGACGATCACGCGTGGCTCGGGCCAGCCCTTGAGTTCAAAGTGGTGGTGGATCGGCGCCATTCGGAATACACGGCGCCCGGTCAATTTGAAGGAAGCCACCTGGATGACCACCGACAGGGTTTCCATCACGAACACACCGCCCATGATGAACAGCACGATTTCCTGGCGCACGATCACCGCGATGGTGCCAAGGGCCGCGCCCAGTGCGAGTGCGCCGACGTCGCCCATGAAGACTTGTGCCGGGTAGGTGTTGAACCACAGGAAGCCCAGGCCGGCGCCGATCAGCGCGCCGCAGAACACGATCAGCTCACCCGCGCCCGGTACGTAGGGAATCAGCAGGTACTCGGCGAACTTCACGTTACCCGACAGGTAGCAGAAAATGCCGAGGGCGCCGCCGACCATCACCGTCGGCATGATCGCCAGGCCGTCGAGGCCATCAGTCAGGTTGACCGCGTTGCTGGAGCCGACGATCACGAAATAGGTCAGCACCACGAAACCGATGCCCAGTGGAATGCTGGCATCCTTGAGCATTGGGATGATCAAGGTGGTTTCCACAGCGCTTGGTGCGGTGGTGTAGAGGAAGATCGCCGCCGCCAGGCCGAATACCGACTGCCAGAAGTACTTCCAGCGGCTCGGCAGCCCCTTGGAGTTCTTCTCGATCACTTTACGGTAGTCATCGACCCAGCCTATGGCGCCGAACAGCAGGGTCACCAGCAGCACCACCCACACGTAGCGGTTGTGCAGGTCAGCCCAGAGCACGGTGCTGACGCCAATAGACGACAGGATCAACGCGCCGCCCATGGTCGGGGTGCCGGACTTGGACAGGTGCGACTGCGGGCCGTCATTGCGAACCGATTGACCAATTTGCAGGTTCTGCAGGGTGCGGATCATCCACGGCCCCAGAAACAGCGACAAACACAGCGCGGTCAGCACACCCAGGATCCCGCGCAGGGTCAGGTACTGAAAGACCGCGAAGCCTTTGTGGAACTGTTGCAGATACTCAGCCAGCAGCAGCAGCATTAATGTTTCTCCGTACTTGAGCCACACAAGGCTGCGACGACGTTTTCCATCACCGCGCTGCGCGATCCCTTGATCAAAATGGTTGTGTGTGTGTCGTGTTCAGCCGCAGCCAACGCCTGGATCAATTCGCCTTGGGTCGCAAAATGCCGCGCGCCAGGGCCGAAGGCGTTTACCGCGTGCGCCATGTTCGGGCCGACGGCGTAAAACGCGTCGACCTTATCGGCGGCATAGGCGCCGACTTCGCGGTGCCCTTGTTCAGCCCAGTCGCCCAATTCGCCGATGTCGCCAAGTACCAGCACCTTGCGGCCATCAAAGCCTTTGAGCAGATCCACGGCGGCGTTAACGGAAGACGGGTTGGCGTTGTAAGTGTCATCGATCACGCGCATGCCGTTGGTGGCCAATTGCGCGACAGTGCGTCCTTTGACCGGCTGCACCGCGCCCAAGCCTGTGGCGATGCCGAACAGCGACACACCCAGGGCGTGGGCGGCAGCGGCAGCGGCCAAGGCGTTGGCGACGTTATGGTTGCCCAGCAGGTTCAGTTGCACGTGTTCACTGCCTTGCGGCGTGTGCAAGGTGAAGGACGGGCAACCACGCGCATCAACGGTGATGTCGCTGGCATGAAAATCGGCTGCGGCGTTGCGCACGGCAAAGGTCAGCACCTTGCGACCGGCAGCGCGTACGCGCCAGGTCTCGAAGGCCTTGTCGTCAAGATTCAGTACCGCGGTGCCCGAAGCGTCGAGGCCTTCAAGAATTTCACCCTTGGCTTCGACGATTTTTTCCGGGCCGCCGAATTCACCGACATGGGCGGTACCGGCATTGTTGATAACCGCGACATGGGGCTTGGTCAGCGCCACGGTGTAGGCAATCTCACCGACGCGGGAAGCGCCCAGCTCGATGACTGCCGCCGTGTGTTCCGGGGCCAGTTCGAGCAGGGTCAGCGGTGCGCCGAAATCATTGTTCAGGTTGCCCCGGGTGGCGAGTACCGGCCCGCGCGTGCGCAGTACGCCGGCCAACAGTTCCTTGACGGTGGTCTTGCCGCTGGAGCCGGTGATAGCGGCAACCGGCTTGTCGAAAGCGGCACGGTTCAGCGCGCCCAGTTGGCCCAAGGCGAGCCGCGTATCGGCGACCAGCAACTGTGGCAACGTCGCGTGCGCCACTTCACGTTGCACCAGGGCACCCACGGCGCCTTTGGCGGCGACGTCGTTCAGGTAGTCGTGACCGTCAAACCGCGGGCCTGTGAGTGCGATGAACAGCTGGCCGGGCTGGATATTGCGACTGTCGATACTGACGCCGTCGAACGTGCAATCGCTCGACAGCACCCGGGCCGACAACGCCTGGGCCAGTTCGCTGAAGGTCATCGGCTTAAGCATGGGCGACCTCCCAGGCGGTCAGGGCGTGACTCGCCTCGACCAGATCGGAGAAGGCATGGCGCTCGCCGTTGATTTCCTGGTAATCCTCATGCCCCTTGCCAGCCAGCACCACCACGTCATCCGCGCTGGCACCGGCGATCAATTGGGCGATGGCTGCGCCGCGACCGGCCACGAACGTGACGTTGGCAGTGTCTTTGAAGCCTTCGCGTATATCGTCGAAAATCCGGCTGGGGTCTTCGCTGCGCGGGTTGTCGTCGGTCACCAGCACGCCGTCGGCCAGGCGCTCGACGATCTCGGCCATCAACGGACGCTTGCCGCGATCACGGTCGCCGCCGCAGCCGAACAGGCACAACAGCTTGCCCTTGGCGTGCGGGCGCAGGGCCAGCAGGACTTTTTCCAGTGCATCAGGGGTGTGGGCATAATCGACCACCACCAGCGGTTGCGTACCGCCACCCAGGCGCTGCATGCGGCCGGCCGGGCCTTCCAGTTTGGGCAGTACTTTCAGAATTTCGTCGAGGGCGTAATCCAAGCCGAGCAAGGCGCCGATGGCTGCCAATACGTTGCTCAGGTTGAAACGCCCGAGCAACGTGCTACGCAAATGGTGCTCGCCTTGTGGCGTTACCAGGGTGGCGCGCACGCCCTCGTCGCTGAACTGGGCTTCGCGGCAGTACAGGTACGCACGGGTGTCTTCCAAGCTATAGCTGATCAAGCGCGCTTCGCTGTCTTGAGCTGCCAGTTGGCGACCGAAGGCATCATCCAGGTTCATGACCCGGCACTTCAGGTGATTCCAGGCGAACAGCTTGGCCTTGGCCGCTGCATACGCGTCCATGGTGCCGTGGTAATCGAGGTGGTCGCGGGACAGGTTGGTCAGCACCGCCACGTCAAACGCCAGGGCCGTGACACGGCCCTGGTCGAGACCATGGGACGACACTTCCATGGCAACCGCCTTGGCGCCGGCCTTTTTCAGGTCGGCCAGGGTCGCCTGCACGGCAATCGGGTTCGGCGTGGTGTGCAGGCCGCTTTGCAGCGCACCATAGAAGCCGGTGCCCAGGGTACCGACGATGCCGCAGTGCTGACCCAGCAGGTCCAGGGCCTGGGCGACCAGCTGAGTCACGCTGGTCTTGCCGTTGGTACCGGTCACGCCCACCAGGTTCAGGTGGCGGCTCGGTTCACCGTAGAAGCGCCCGGCAATGTCGGACAACTGCGCGGCCAAGCCCTTGACTGGAATCAACGGCACATCGGTGATCGGCAGCACAGTAGCGCCTTCCACTTCATAAGCAACAGCGGCAGCACCACGTTGCAGGGCGTCGGCAATATGCGCACGGCCATCGAACTTGCCACCGGGCACGGCCAGGAACAGGTCACCGGCGCGCACGTTGCGGCTGTCCAGGCTCAACTCGCGAATCAGCAGATCGCGGCCGGCGTGGGCAAAAATCTTGTTCAGGCTAAGAGACATCAGCCGCGCCCTCCATTGGCTTTTACAGCAGCGGCCGGGGGTGCGGCATTCGCTTGCTGGGTTGGCGCAAGATTGTCCGGCGTGATGTTCATCAGGCGCAGGGTGCCGGACATCACTTTGCTGAACACTGGCGCCGAGACCAGGCCACCGAAGTAACCGGCCTTGCTCGGTTCATCGATCACTACGACGATGGCGTAGCGCGGGTCGCTCATCGGGCCGAAACCGGCGAACAATGAACGGTAGGAATTTTCCGCATAACCCTTGGTGCCCACTGAGGTTTTACGCGCAGTACCGGACTTGCCAGCCACGTGATAGGCCGGCACCTGGGCGCGGAATACGCCACGCGGCGCCTCGATCACTTGTTGCAGCATGCCTTGCATGGTCTTGGCGACTTTTTCCGGGATCACCTGGGTGGCTTTCGGCGCTTCGTCCACGTGAATCAGGCTCAGCGGAACCATTCGGCCATTATTCGCCAATACCGAGAAAGCATGGGCCAGTTGGATTGCGGTCACCGACAGGCCGTAGCCGTACGACAGCGTGGCGGTCTCGGCCTTTTTCCAGTCGCGGTAGTTCGGCAGGTTGCCGACGCGCTCACCTGGGAAATCGAGCCCGGTGGGCTGGCCCAGGCCGATTTTCTGCGCCAGGTGGTAGATGGTTTCGCCGCCGATATCGAAGGCGACCTTGCTCATGCCCACGTTACTGGAGTTGATCAGGATGCCTGTCAGATCCAGCACCGGGCCCTCGGTGCGCGACACGTCGCGGATGGTATATTTGCCCAACTGCAAAGTGCCTGGGTACACCTCGACCTTGTCGCTGGGCTTCCAGCGTCCGGTTTCCAGGGCGGCACTCATGGAGATGGCTTTCATGGTCGAACCCGGCTCGAACACGTCGATCATTGCGCGGTTGCGCATCATCGCCGGTTGCAGGTTGCGACGATTGTTCGGGTTGTAGGTCGGCTGGTTGACCATGGCGAGAATCTCGCCGGTCTTCACGTCCATGATCACCAGGCTGCCGGCTTTGGCGCCGTTCTCGATGATCGCGTTACGCAATTCACGGTTGGCCAGGTACTGCAGACGCAAGTCAATCGACAACGCCAAGGGCTTGCCGGCCTTGGCGTTCTTGGTGACCTGAACATCCTTGATCAGCCTGCCGCGCCGGTCCTTGATGACCTGGCGCTTGCCGGGAACGCCGGCCAGCCACTCGTCGTAGGCCAGCTCGACACCTTCGCGGCCATGGTCATCGATATCGGTAAAGCCGACCATGTGCGCGGTGGTTTCACCGGCCGGGTAGAAACGACGAAATTCCTCGATGCCATAGACACCCGGAACTTTCAGGTCGAGCACTTGCTGACCCTGTTCGGGGGTGAGCCCGCGAACCAAGTAGATGAATTCTTTGTTGGCCTGGGCTTCCAGGCGTTCGGTCAGCGCTTTGCGGTCTTGCCCCAGGGCGGCAGCGAGTTCTGGCCACTTGTCCTTGGCCACCTGCAGTTCCTTGGCGTTGGCCCACAGGGTGGTCACCGGGGTACTCACGGCCAGAGGCTCGCCGTTGCGGTCGGTAATCAGGCCGCGGTGCGCAGGAATCGGAATATGCCGCAGGCTACGGGCGTCGCCCTGGCCGATCAGGAAGTCACGGTCGACGACCTGCAGGTCGAAGATCCGCCAGACGATCGCACCCACCATCAATGCCAGCAAGCCGAGCATCAGGCGGAAGCGCCATGGGTAGAGTGCGCCTTCAAGTTTCATCATGGCGCCACCATGCGTACGTCGGCCGCGCCCGGAATGTGCATTTTCAGTTGTTCGGTGGCCAGCACTTCGATACGGCTGTGGGCCGTCCACGTGCTCTGCTCCAGGATCAACCGGCCCCATTCCGCCTGCGCCTTGTCGCGCACGCTCAACTCTCCATAGAGGGTATTGAGCAATTGACGATTCCAATGCGCGCTGTAGGACACCGCAATCGCGGACACCAGCACGCCGATAAACAGCAGCAACATAAAGAAGCTGCCGCCCGGCAGGGGTTTGGCGAAAAGCTTGCTCACCGCAACTTCTCCGCGACGCGCATGACGGCGCTGCGCGAACGTGGGTTGGCCTTGAGTTCAGCTTCGGAGGCGAACTGTGCTTTGCCATGGATTTTGATTTTCGGTACAAAGGCTTCGAAACGCACCGGCAGATTGCGCGGCAGGTTGTCGGACTCGCCCTTGACCAGACGCCGCATGAACAGTTTGACGATACGGTCTTCCAGGGAATGGAAACTGATCACCACCAGGCGACCGCCCACTTCCAGCGCGTCCAGGGCAGCCTCGAGGCCAGCCTCCAGATCGCCCAATTCGTTGTTGACGTGAATGCGCAGGCCCTGGAATGCGCGGGTAGCGGGGTTCTTGCCCTTCTCCCATGCAGGGTTGGCGACCTTCAGCACTTCGGCCAGGTCAGCGGTGCGTTCGAACGGCTGGATTTCGCGGCGTTCGACCACGGCGCGGGCCATGCGACCGGCGAAGCGTTCTTCGCCGTACTCCTTGAACACCCGGGCAATTTCTTCCACCGGCGCGGTGGCGATGAACTGCGCGGCGCTGACGCCACGGGTAGGGTCCATGCGCATGTCGAGCGGACCATCGTTCATGAAGCTGAAGCCGCGCTCCGGGTCATCGAGCTGCGGCGAAGACACGCCGAGATCGAGCAGAATCCCGGCCACCTTGCCCGCCATGCCGCGCTCGGCGACTTCGGCGCCCAGCTCGGCAAAGCTGCGCTGCACAACGACAAAGCGGCCGTCTTCGGCCGCTAGCGCTTGCCCGATGGCAATCGCTTGAGGGTCTTTGTCGAACCCGAGGAGTTTACCGTTGGGCCCGAGCTGGCTGAGTATCAACCGACTGTGCCCGCCTCTGCCGAAGGTGCCATCCAAATAGCAGCCATCCGCGCGTACGGCGAGAGCCTCAACGGCTTCGTCAAGCAGTACGGTGATGTGGTTAAAGCCGCTATCAATAGTCACAGGATCAAATCACGCAGTTCATCAGGCATGGCGCCCGGTTGTTGAATAGCAGCCAGGTCAGCTGCAGAAACAGCATCCCAGGCATCTTCGTCCCACAATTGGAACTTGTTCAGTTGGCCTACCAGCATTGCGCGCTTATCGAGCCTGGCGTATTCGCGCAAACGCGGCGGCACCAGGAAACGACCGCTGCCATCGAGTTCAAGGTCGACGGCATTACCGATCAGCAAACGCTGCAGGCGGCGGTTTTCTTCACGCAATGAAGGCAGAGCGCGCAATTTGGTTTCAATCAACTCCCACTCGTCGAGGGGGTAAACGCATAAACAAGGGTCAACCGCGTCAATCGTGATGATTAACTGCCCCGAACTTCGCGAAATGAGCTCGTCACGATACCGACTCGGCATGGCGAGACGGCCTTTTGCATCGAGACTGATAGCGTTAGCTCCGCGAAACACAGGTGCGTTTCTCCAATTTTTAGCGTTTTACGTTCAAAAAACCCACTTTGTGCCACTTTCCGCCACTTGCGCACACTATAGGAATGCGCCCACCACACCGTCAAGGCGCGGATACAAGGAAAAGCCTTACAGAACGGAGATTTACGAGCGTAACGGGAGGAGAAACCCGAGTTCAGCGTGGTTTTTGACTCAGCAAGCACAAATAACTCAAAGCACTATGGCCCAGAGTTAAAGTAATTTATTAAGAGTAAGATTTTTTTGGTATTACGAAGACGCATCTGCCAATGATTTGGCAAGGAGGGATTCTTGCGTTACTACCGGGTTTTCTGCCCGAGGTTCAGGCAGAAGGAAAAAGGTGGAGAGTCGATCTATAAGCCGGGTTCTGTCTTGAACAGTCATTCGTCTACGATGGCCATCACTGGACATCTTTAGCAACCTACCCGGTCCCAGCGCGGGCCACGCCTTGGGACCCTATTTGGTCTTGCTCCAAGTGGGGTTTACCTAGCCACGAACTGTTGCCAGTCGTGCGGTGCGCTCTTACCGCACCTTTTCACCCTTACCGGCACCGAAGTGCTTAGGCGGTTATTTTCTGTGGCACTTTCCGTAGGCTCACGCCTCCCAGGCATTACCTGGCACTTCGCCCTATGGAGCCCGGACTTTCCTCCCCCCCTAATTTTCATAGAGGGCAGCGACTGTCCAATCGACTCTCCGCCGCGCAGGTTAACGGCACGACGGCCTCAGGACAAGTATTAAAAGTGCAGCATTGCCATCACCTTCGGACGAAACACCGGCCCGGCCCCGGAACTATTCGGCTTTCTGTTTATCCAGCGCCGCCTGATACAACACATTCTTGCGCGCCCCGGTAATTTCCGCGGCGAGGGCGGCAGCCCGCTTGAGCGGCATCTCCTTGAGCAGCAAATCGAGGATGCGCATGGCTTCGCTGCCGACTGCATCTTCATCCTCTGGAGGCGTCCAGCCGGCCACCAGCACGACGCACTCTCCGCGCTGCTGATTGCTGTCGCCTTCGACAAACCCGCGAAGCTCTTCCAGCGGCAGGCCCTTGAGGGTTTCAAAGGTCTTGGTCAACTCGCGAGCCAGCAGCGCCAGGCGCGCTCCGCCGAACACCAACTCCATGTCCTGCAGGCACTCCAGGATGCGGTGCGGGGCTTCGTAGAAAATCAAGGTGCGCGGCTCTTCCTTCAGCGCCTGCAGACGCGCGCGACGCCCTACCGTCTTGGCGGGCAGGAAGCCTTCGAAGATAAAGCGGTCCGACGGCAAGCCGGCTGCAGATAATGCTGCAATCAGCGCGCACGCGCCTGGAACAGGCACTACATTGATACCAGCGGCGCGCGCCTGGCGGACCAGATGGTAGCCCGGATCGGAGATCAGCGGCGTGCCCGCATCGGAGATCAGCGCAACATCATCACCTGCCAGCAAACGGGTGATAAAACGGCTGCCCTCCTCGCGCTCGTTGTGTTCATGGCAGGCCGCCAGTGGCGTGGGGATTCCAAAATGCTGCATCAACCGTTGGGAGTGTCGCGTGTCTTCCGCCGCGATCAATTTAACCTCGCGCAACACTTTCAATGCCCGGGCGCTGATGTCGTCCAGGTTGCCAATGGGCGTCGCCACGACAAAAAGCGAGCCTGCAGTGGAATTCAAAGGACCTGGAGCAGTCAAAACGCACACCTCGATGGTTGGCAAAAGCCACATTGTAGCGCGTCAATGCGCTGAAAATATGCCGTCACGGCGGATGTCGTTTCAGCCATTGTCAGTAAAACGCAACAATTGCACGACCTAAATCCACGGTTTCACGCCACGAACATCGCGCCTGGGCCAGTGCTTGGGTACACTTCCACGCTAATTTGATCGGTATCAGGAACACTTACATGATCGCTTGCCTGCGGCTGCTCTCCGCCCTCTGCCTCGCTGCCTTGCTGGCCGCTTGCGCCAGCTCGCCCTCGTCCAGCCTTGGCGACCTACCACGCACGCCCGACGCCAGTATCGAGCAACTGCTCGAACAGGCCACGGCCGCCAAGACGCCAGAAAAGGCCGCATTGCTGCGCCTGAGTGCGGCTGACCTGGCCTACCAGCAGAACAACCCCGGCCGCTCCTCGCAGATTCTTGCGCAGGTGCCCCTGGATGTCCTGAAACCGGCCGCGCAAGTGTTCGCCAGCACCCTGGCCGCCGAGCTGGCGATGACCCGCAACCAGCCCAAGGCTGCATTGACGGCGCTGAACCACCCCAGCCTGCAAAGCCTGAAGGAGCTGCCGGTCGATCAACAAGTGCGCACCGGCACCGTGCATGCCCGTGCTTATGAAGCCGACGGCCAGACCCTGGCGGCAGCGCGGGAGCGTGTCGCCATGGCGCCGCTGCTCACCGGTGACGCCGCCAACAGCAACCACGAAGCGATCTGGGTGTTGATTGCCGCTCTGCCCGCCGAGCAGCTGCAAGCCACCGGCAACCCGACGCTGGACGGCTGGATCACCCTGGCCCAGGCGGTCAAGGGCGCCGGCACGCTGGAGCAGCAACAAACCGCCATCGACACCTGGCGCGCACGCAACCCGGGCCATCCGGCGGCCGTGCAATTGCCAACGCCCTTGACCAAACTCAAGGAGCTGGCCAGCCAACCGCTGACCAAGATCGCCCTGCTGCTGCCGCAGGAAGGCGCCTTGGCGTCCGTCGGCAAGGCATTGCGTGAAGGCTTCATGGCCGCTCACTACCAGGCCGAACAGGCCGGGCAGAAGCCGCCGGTGATTGAGTTCTACGACAGCTCGCGCCTGACCTCCATCGACGACTTCTACGCCAAGGCCCAGGCTGCCGGCGTGCAGCTGGTGGTTGGCCCGCTGGAAAAGCCACTGGTCAAACAGCTCAGTGCACGTCCGCAATTGCCGATCACCACCCTGGCGCTGAACTACAGCGAAGGCGATCAAGCCCCGGCGCAGTTGTTCCAGTTCGGCCTGGCCGCTGAAGACGAAGCCCGTGAAGTGTCGCGCCGCGCCCGTGCCGACGGCCTGCATCGCGCCGCCGCCATGGTGCCACGTGGCGAATGGGGCGAGCGTGTCTACAAAGCTTTCCGTCAGGATTGGGAAGCCAACGGCGGCACCGTCATGGGTGTCGAGTATGTCGACCAGCCTGTGGCCCTGGCCCAGCAGATCGCCGACCTGTTCCAGCTGCGCAAAAGCGAAGGCCGCGCCAAGAGCCTGCAAAACACCGTCGGCACTGACGTTGCCGCCCAGCCTTCGCGTCGCCAGGACATCGAGTTCATCTTCCTGGCCGTCACCCCGCAACTGGCCCAGCAGATCAAGCCGACCCTGAACTTCCAATACGCCGGTGATGTGCCGGTCTATGCGACGTCCCACGTCTTCAGTGCCAGTGGTGACCGCAACCAGTACCTGGACATGACCAACGTGATGTTCTGCGAAACCCCTTGGTTGCTCAACACCACCGACCCGCTGCGCAACCAGGTCGCCGCACAATGGCCGCAAGCCAATGGCAGCCTGGGCCGCCTGTATGCGATGGGCGTCGATGCCTATCGCCTGGCGCCACGCCTGGGCCAGCTCAAGGCGTTGCCGGACACCCGTGTCGACGGCCTCTCCGGTAACCTGGGCATCAGCGCCAACCAGCGCGTTGACCGTCAGATGCCGTGGGCGAAGTTCGTGGGTGGCGAGATCCAGCGCCTGCCGGATACCCCGCGCTGATGCCCGAGCGGTCCAGCGCACAAAGCGGCAAGGATGCCGAACGCTACGCGCTGAACTATCTGCAACAACAGGGTCTGCGCCTTCTGGCGCAGAACTGGTTATGTAAACGCGGCGAGCTTGATCTGGTCATGCTTGACGGCGATACAGTAGTATTCGTCGAAGTCCGCTACAGGAAACACGCACAATGGGGTGGCGCGCTCGCCAGTATCGATGGGCGCAAGCGTCAAAAGCTGATACTCGCCGCGCAGTTTTTCCTGCAAAAAGAGCATCGCTGGGCCGACAGCCCCTGCCGTTTCGATGTGGTTGCCATGGAAAGCACACCGTCGGGCCCAGCTGACCTGAATTGGCTCAAAGATGCCTTCGACAGCTGACTCACCCGGCACCTTCACCCCACACTTTTGCTCTTTGCTTTGCGGGCTGCACATTTCTGTGCCAAACAGCCGCGCTCATTAAGGTCACACAGATGGACATGCAATCCCGAATTCGCCAGCTTTTCCAGGCCAGCATCGACACCAAGCAACAGGCGATGGACGTACTTGCACCGCACATCGAGCAAGCCAGTCAGGTCATGGTCAACGCCTTGCTCAACGAAGGCAAAATGCTTTCGTGCGGTAACGGCGGCTCGGCCGGTGACGCCCAGCATTTCTCCTCCGAGCTGCTCAACCGCTTCGAGCGCGAGCGTCCGAGCCTGCCGGCGATCGCCCTGACCACCGATTCGTCGACCATCACCTCGATCGCCAACGACTACAGCTACAACGAAATCTTCTCCAAACAGATCCGTGCCCTCGGCCAGCCGGGCGATGTGTTGCTGGCGATTTCCACCAGTGGCAACTCGGCGAACATCATTCAAGCGATCCAGGCCGCACATGATCGCGAAATGATTGTCGTAGCATTGACCGGGCGCGACGGCGGCGGCATGGCCTCGTTGCTGCTGCCTGAGGACGTGGAGATTCGCGTTCCGGCCACTGTCACTGCACGCATTCAAGAAGTCCACCTGCTGGCGATCCACTGCCTGTGCGATCTGATCGACAGCCAACTGTTCGGGAGTGAAGAATGACCGTTAATCGCCTCAGCCTTTTGGCCATCACGCTGTGCCTCGCCATCAGCGGCTGCAGTACGGCAATCACCGCTACACGGGACACCCCCATCCAGGACGACCGGGGCACACGTACCTTCGGCAGCACCATCGACGACTCGCTGATTGAAACCAAGGTCAAGGTCAACGTCGCCAAAGCGGCTACGGACCTGGGCAATGGCGCGTCACGCATTGTGGTCACCAGCTTCAACGGCGTCGTGCTGCTGGCCGGGCAAACCCCGCGCGCCGAACTCAAGGCCCAGGCTGAACAAGCCGCCTCGGCGGTGCAACGGGTCAAGAAGGTGCACAACGAACTGCAGGTCATGGACCCGATCACGCTGCTGGCCATCAGCAACGATGCCTTGCTGACCACCAAGATCAAGGCGCAAATGCTCACCGACAGCGCCGTTCCGGGCTCGCGTATCAAGATCGTCACCGACAACGGCATCGTCTACATGATGGGCCTGTTGACCCAGGCTGAAGCCACTCGCGCCGCCAACCTGGTACAGGGTGTGTCCGGAGTGCAGAAAATCGTCAAGGTGTTCGAATACATCGACTGATGTAACCGCAAGCGCAAAAAAGGGCGCCATGCATTGCTGCACGGCGCCCTTTTTCGTGGCGGTTGTTTACTGGTACTGCGAGTACGGGTTGCCCTGGAACTGGTTGTTCTGTTGTGGCGCCTGTTGCTGGGCACCCGGCTGGCCGTACTGCTGGCCTGGGATCGGGCCGAGGTTCACTTCTACGCGACGGTTTTGGGCACGGCCATTGACGTCAGCGTTACTGGCGATCGGATTATCCGGGCCGGCGCCGCGTGCGCTCAGGTTGGCAGCACTGACGCCCTGGGAGGTCAGGTAGTTGGCCACGCTCTGCGCACGGCGTTGGGAAAGGCCCATGTTCAACTGACGGCTGCCGGTGCTGTCGGTGTAGCCAACGATCTGGATGGTGTTCTGGTTGAACTGCTTGAGGGAGTTGGCCAGGTTGTTCAGCGGCTGGTAGAAGCTGCTGGAGATGGCGTCGGAGTTGGTGGCGAAGGTGATATTGCCGGGCATGATCAGCTTGATCTGGTCACCCTGGCGCTGCACTTCAACTCCGGTATTGGCCATGCTTTCGCGCAGTTTTTTCTCTTGCTGGTCGGCGTAGTAGCCATAGCCGGCGGCGCCGGCACCCGCAACGACTGCGCCGATCAGCGCGCCCTTGCCACGGTTGTTATGGTCGATGGCCGCACCGGCCAATGCCCCGGCCAGCGCGCCGAGGCCGCCGTACTTGGCGGTTTTGCTCATGCCACTTTCGGAACCATTGCCGGCCTGTCCCTGGCTGCCGTCATAAGGGTTGGGTGAAGCGCAGCCGGACAACAGGGCTACGGCGGTGGCGACAACAAGCAGACGACGCGGAGTGAACATGAAGGAAGCTCCTACTTTTGCATTCTGTGATGCAGAGGACATGGGCAACGGACCTGTGCCGGGTTTGGAACATGGCAAGCGGTAAAAATTCCGTGGGCGCCGCTTGCTGGTGTAACAAAGCATAGCGACTTTCGCCTGAGCCAAGGGGATTCAAATGGGGCCGACGCTCATCAATCAAGCACGCACAAAAGGATTCTTACACCTCGCCCAGGCATGTATCCGGACCATGCCCTGGAGTGAGTAACGTCACGCCGCAGCCACAGCCCCGTTCTTCATCGTCTTACAGCCTGCGAGGCTGCTAAGCTACGCAAACGCCATTGAACCCACGGCATGACCCACACCGCAGGCAGTCGCATCTGGAGCAACACGCATGGCGAATCAACAGATCATCTGCGAACACTGCGACTGCGTGTACCAGAAAGTCACGCTCGCCAAACATCAGAAAGCCCTGTGCGTACGCTGCGCCGGGGTACTGCAGCGCTACAACGGCCTGTCGGTGCAACAGCGTCTCGCACTGACGCTCACCGCAGCGGTGTTGTGGGCGTTCGCCAATTTTTATCCGGTGATGAGCATCAGCCTGCAGGGCCTGAAGAACAGCGCGACACTCTGGGATTCGGTGGTTGCGCTGAGCCAGGGGCCGATCACATTCATCGCTTTGGTGGCAGCGATTTCCATGATCATCGCGCCAGTGTTTCAGCTACTGCTGCTGATCTGGGTGTTGAGTTTTGCCCTCTCCGGCAGGCGCTCACCGGCCTTCAAGCTGTGCATGCGCTGGCTGGAAGCCCTCAGGCCCTGGAGCATGCTGGAGGTGTGCCTGTTGGGCGCGATGGTGGCGGTCTTCAAGCTGGCCGGCATGCTCGATGTGATACCCGGCATCGGCCTGTTCGCGCTGGCCGCCCTCAGCCTTTTGCTGATCCGCGTCGCCGGGCGCGATGTGCGTGATCTGTGGGACACCCTATGAATTCACCGCCCACCGCCCGCGAACTCAACCTGTGCCTGTGCCACACCTGCGGCCAGCCGTGCGACATGCGCAGCGAACCCACCGAGTGTGATCGCTGCGGCGCCCCCTTGCACCGGCGCAAGGTTCAGTCCTTGACCCGCACCTGGGCCTACCTGCTCACGGCACTGGCGTTCTATGTGCCGGCGAACATATTGCCGGTGATGAACACCACCATGCTCGGCTCCGGGGCGGACAGCACCATCATGAGCGGCGTGCTGGAATTCTGGCAGCATGGCGCCTGGGACATTGCGCTGATCATTTTCATCGCCAGCATTGCCGTGCCGGGCATCAAGTTCGTGTCCCTGGGGCTGCTGCTGATCACGGTGCAACGCAATAGCCAGTGGGCGCGCAAGGAACGCTCAAAGCTGTTTCGGTTTATCGAGCTGATCGGCTATTGGTCGATGCTGGATGTGATCGTGGTGGCACTGGTGGCCGCGCTGGTGAAGTTCCAGGCCCTGGGCGACATCGAGCCGCGCCTGGGCATTCTGTTTTTTGGTTTGGTGGTCGTGTTCACGATGCTCGCGGCCATGAGTTTCGATCCCCGGCTGATCTGGGAAAATCCACACAATGAGGAGACCTCGGATGAGCTCATCCAAGGCTGATGCTGACACCCCTGCGGGAACACCCGTAATCAAGACGCGTCGCTTCAGCGTTTCGCTGGTTTGGATCGTGCCGATTGTCGCCGTGCTGGTGGGTATCTCCCTGGTGGTCCATAGCGTGCTGCAACAGGGCCCGACCATCACCCTCAATTTCAAGACCGGCAGCGGGCTGGTCGCCAACAAGACCGAGGTCAAGTACCGCAACGTGGTCATCGGCCAGGTCACCGGTGTCGCCTTGAGCGATGACCAGAAAAGCGTCAACGCCACCGTCGAGTTGGCCAAGCAGGCGGAGAGCTTCACCCGCGAAGATTCGAAATTCTGGGTGGTGCGGCCGCGCATCGGCGCCGGCGGCGTGTCCGGCATCGACACCTTGCTCTCCGGCGACTACATCGGTGCCGATATCGGCCAGTCCGACACCCGCGCCAAACAGTTCAAAGGCCTGGAAAACCCGCCGCCCATCACCTATGGCGAGCCAGGCAAACGCTTCACCCTGCATACCCAGGGCCTGGGGTCGCTGGATATCGGCTCGCCGGTCTATTACCGCAAGATCCCGGTCGGCCAGGTCGTTGCCTATGAATTGGACAGCGAGGGCAAGGGCGTGAATATCGAGGTGTTCGTGCATGCGCCCAATGATGCGTACGTCACCGAGAACACGCGCTTCTGGAACGCCAGCGGTGTCGACCTCAGCGTCGGCGCCAATGGCTTCGCGCTGAAGACCGAATCGTTGTCGTCCATGTTGATGGGCGGCGTCTCCTTCCAGGCTCCGCCCTACAACCCCAACGACAAGCCTGCCGAGGAAAACCGCAACTTTGAACTGTTCGAAGACCAGCAAAGTGCCCTCGCCCCGCCCAATGGCAAGGGGCAATACATGGTGCTGCGCTTCGATCAGGCCCTGCGTGGGCTGAAAGTCGACGCACCGGTGGAATTCCTCGGCGTCGAGTTTGGCAAAGTGGTCTCGATCAACCTGGATTTCGATGCCAAAAAGCGCAGCTTCCCGGTCAACGTCGGCATCGTGATCTATCCGCAATTGCTCGGCCAGGCGCACACCAAGCTGCTCAAGGCGATGAACAATAACCCTGACGATGAAGCGGCCGGCGTGCGCCTGATCGGCAGCTTCATCGAAAACGGCCTGCGCGCCCAGGCGCGCAGCGGCAACCTGCTGACCGGTCAGCTGTACATCGCCCTGGACTTCTACCCCAAGGCCGAGAAAGTCGCGTTTGACCCGAACCAGCGCCCCGTGGGCATCCCCACCCTTCCCGGCAACCTGGAACAACTGCAAGAGAAATTCGAAGGCATCGTCAACAAGATCAGCCAACTGCCGGTCGAGCGTATCGCCGGCAATCTCGATGCCAGCCTGGTCGAGCTGCGCAAGGGCTTGGCGCAATTCAATGCCAAGACCCTGCCCGGCGTGCAGACGACCCTGGGCGACGTGAGCAAGACCCTGCAGTCGGCCAGTTCCACCCTGGCCGAAGACTCGCCGCAGCGCGAACAACTGACCCAGACTCTGGATGAACTGGCGCGCATGTCGCGCTCCCTGCGCGAACTTTCGGATTATCTGGGCCGGCATCCGGAGTCGCTGATTCGCGGTCGCGCCGATAATGCCGCGCCCCTTGACCTGCAAGGGCCACCCCGCAAATGACCATTGGAGCCGCCATGACAGTGCCGTTGAAAATCACCCTGGTGACCGCCCTGCTATTGCTCGCGGCATGCCGCAGCGAGCCGATTGCATTCCATACCCTGACCCCGGCGCACTGGGATAACGCCACTCGCACGGAGGGGGGCGGCATCAGCATTGAAAGCATCAGCGTGCCGCCCCAGGTTGACCGTGCGCAGATCGTGATCCGCCAGGGCGACAGTGGCCTGGCGATCCTGGAAACCCAGTGGTGGGCCGCCACCCTCGCCGATGAGCTGAGGAGCGCGCTGGTCGACCAGTTGGCCGGCAGCGATACCCGGCAAGCCGTGTCGTTGCGCGTGGAAGTACAGCGCTTCGATTCGGTGCCTGGGCAATACGCGCTGCTCGATGTGCGTTGGCGCCTCAGGCCGGCTGGCGGCGGTGATCGCCCTGCGCTGACCTGCCGCTCGACCTTGCAGTCACCGGCGGGCCCGAGCATCGATGACGTGGTGGTGGCGCACCAGAACAACCTCAAGCGCTTCGCCGCGCTGATCAACCGCGCTGCAGGCTCGTCTCTGAAGCAGTGCCCGAGCGCGCAATGAACGGTTGTGCAGTCAAGCCAGCAAGCCCATCGACTTGGCCCGCGCCACCGCCTGGGTGCGGCGCTCCACGCCCAGCTTGCTGTTGATATGGCTGGCGTGGGTTTTCACCGTGTGCAGGGAAATGAACAGCTGGTTGCTGATCTCCTGGTTTGAACAGCCTTGGGCGATCAATTGCAGGACCGCCAGCTCCCGTGTACTCAGGGTTTCATGGTGAGGCGCGATCGCGACGACGGCGCCTGCCGGTAGCAGCGCCAGCAATGCCTGGTGCAACGGCTGATGGGGCGGCTTGCCCAACTGCTCGCGCAGCCAATCCGGATAGTCCTCGAGCAACCGCTGGAACGGTTGCAACGCGCCGCCCGCGCCGGCTTCGAGTGCGCGGGCCAATACCGGCCTGGCCTTGGCTTCCTGGCCACACGCCAGCAGCACCTGGGCCTGCTGGGTCAGCGCCATCAGGGCAATCATCTGGCGGCCACTGCCGAGCGCCTGTTGCGCCAGGTCATCAAGCCGTCGCAATGCCCTATCGGGTTGATGGCGAATGGCGTCCAGCGCGGCCTGTTGCAGCTCCACATGTTGTGGCAAGTGCGGATGAAACTCCGGTGCGGCGGCCGCCTGCTCGCCCGTGTAGGTCTGACCCAGCCGCGTCAGCCAGGCATCGGCCAGGTCGGTACGGTCCTGGGCCAGCCACAGCTCGCATTTGATCAGGGTGATCATCGCCAAGTAGTAGATCGGCGGCACGTCCCAGATATGCATCAAGCGCTCAGCCTCGGCCAACTCGGCAAAGGCAGCGGAGAAATCGCCTCGCCGCCCTTCGAAGCTGGCGATCACGCAATGCCCGATCAGCACACTGATATCCCGGCAGGCACGGGCTTCGGTCAGGCCGGCACGCAAACGCGCAAGCCCGGCTTCGGGCTGGTAACGCAGCAGCAGCAGGTAGCCTTCATACAACGACAACCGCGCGCGTACGGCGTACAGCCGCTGGGGTGCCAGCCCCTGCAGGCGCAGCAGGCCCTGGCGCACTTCGTCGAGGGCGCGCAGGATCTCGCCCCGCGCCTGCAGCACCCGTGCCCGGTCGTAATGGGCCAAGGCTTCAAACAGCGGGTTGCCGACGCGCTGCGCCAGTTCCAGGGATTCGCGGTTCAGGCCACGAGCCCGCCACAGATCGGCATCGACGATCGCCAGGTTGGAGAGGGTCGACAGGCACATCAAACGCTGGCCATAACGCTTGTACGGCAGACTCTCCAACGCCTCGTTGCAATAGCGCAGGGTCAATTCGCGGTCCCCTCGCCCACGGGCGATGATCCCGCTCAGTGCCAGCCATTGGGCCAGCATGGATTTTTGCGCGGTGGCCGACGGCGCCGGCAGGAAGCGACTGAGGTAGCCGGACAGCTCCTGCGCCGCATCCAACTGGCACGCCAGTCCCAGCGCCCAGCTGTACAGCACAATCAAGCGCGGGGTGCTGATCAACAGGCTGTCGGGCAAGTCCATCTTCCAGCGCAGCAGCATGCCGACATTCTGCTCGGCCAGCAGCTGTTCTTCAGAGAGGTTCTGCACCAGGTTCGCCGCCACATCCAGGTGCCCGGCCCGCAGCGCCTGCTCCACCGCCTCATCGATCAGGCCCTGGGCGTTGAACCAGCGACAGGCGCGCAGGTGCAGACTGGCCAACGGTAACGTGGCGCTCTTTTCGCGGCGGGCGCGCAACAGGTCGGAAAACAAATGGTGATAACGGTACCAGTGACCGTGTTCATCCAGCGGCACCAAAAACACCTGATGGGCCTGCAGGTAGCGCAGGATTTCCGGGCTGTCATGGGCCTCGCGGACCGCATCGCACAGCTCGCTGCAAAAGCGCTCCTGGGGCGCGGTGTCGTACAGGAACGCTTGCACCTCCGCAGGCAGGCAGTCGATGACCTCTTCCAGCAAGTAATCGCGAATCAGCCCTTCGCCACCGTTCAGGCCCTGCGGCAGGGCGCCGTCATTGCCGGCCTCGGAGGCCGCCAGCAGCCAGAAGCGCAGGCCGGCGACCCAGCCCTCGCTGCGGCGAATCAGGTTTTCCAGGGCCTCGCCCCGTAACGAACTGCTGTGCCGGTCCAGCACGGCCAGAGATTCGTCATGGGTCAGGCGCAGGTCTTGCTCATGCAATTCCAACAGGTGCCGCGACAGGCGCAGGCGCGCCAGGTGCCAGTCCGGGCGCTGGCGGCTGGTGACCAGCACCACCAGGCCAGCGGGCAAATGATTGAGAAAAAACTGCAGGCAACGGTCCAGCACCGGCCCCTGGGTCAGGTGGTAGTCATCCAGCACCAGTAACAGCGGCGCCTGGACAGACAGGTGCACCGTCAGCTCATCGAGCAGGCCATCGAGCCATTCTTCAAAGGCAAAGGGTTGGTGACGCTGGCGCATTTTCAGCAGGCCCAGGGACTGGGCGCCGAGTTGCGGAAAATACTGGCGCAAGCCTTCGAGCAGGCGCTCGAGAAAACGGCCAGGGTCGCTGTCCCGTGGGCTCAGGCCCAGCCACAGATTTTGCCAGTGAGTGGGCAGGCTCTGGCAGAACTCCACCGCCAGGGAACTCTTGCCAAACCCCGCCGGCGCGCTGACCAGCAACAGTCGCCCTTCCAGGCCGGCGCCCAGGCGTTCGCACAGGCGCGGGCGCAGCACGTAGCCATCAGGCAGCGGCGGCCTGTAGAAACGGCCTTCCAGGGTCGGAATCACCGCGCTGGCAGGCCCTTGGATTCGGGACAAATCAGTCATCGCCGGGCTCTTGTAGAAGGCTGTTGTCGGCATTGCAGATGTCCGCAGACTAGCGGTAAAAGCGGCGGGATTGTAGATCTTTGCAACAAATGCCTGAAAAAGAACTGCGACAAAAAATATCCCGCAAACGCCCCAAACAAAAATGTGGGAGGGGGCTTGATCTGGCCTAATGAAATTGGACACATCAATAGGGCGCTATGATGGCGCCCAAATCTAAGGTGTGCAGATGATGCGAAAGTCCTATTCCAGCGAGTTCAAGCTCAACGCCGCAAGCATGGCGCTTGATCAGAACATGCCTGTTCCCGAAATTTGCGCCAGTTTGGATATAGGCCCTACGGCTTTGCGCCGCTGGGTCGAGCAGGTGCGCAAAGAGCGCGCCGGAGCAACAATGGTGGGCACAAAGGCGATTACTGCCGACCAGAAGAAAATTCAGGAACTTCAAACCCTGCTCAGGCAGAAAGATCGGGATATCGAAATCCTAAAAAAGGCCAGTGTTCTCCTGCTTTTGGACTCCAAAGATCATTTCCTCTGATCAGCGAGCTAGGCGAACAGTACGGCATTACAGATTGCTGCCGCGTTTTTGAAGTCAACCGCAGCAGCTACTACGCCTGGCGTCAGCGCCAGGGGAAAATCAACCTGGAGCGCGAAGCGCTCAAGGTTGTTCTAGTTAAGTACCACAAGGCCTCAAGAGGATCGGCTGGAGCGAGAACCCTCTCTGAAGACCTGCGAGGCGCAGGCCATCAGGTGGGGCGTTACATGGCTCGCAGCTTGATGAAGGAAGCCGGGATTGCAAGCCGCCAACGCAGGCCCCATAAATACAAGTCATCAGGCGCGGAGTCTTTAGTGGCTGAGCATGAGCTGGAGCGCGAGTTTTACGTAGCTGACATCAACAAGGTCTGGTGCGCGGACATCACCTATATCCAGCTCGGTAAGCGCTGGCTTTACTTCTCGGTAGTTTTGGATCTGTTTGCCCGCCGAGTGGTGGGATGGTCGTATTCACTGGTCGCCGATGCGACGCTGGCAAGTGAGTCACTGCGCATGGCTGTTGAATTGAGAGGGCGGCCTAAAGGTGTGCTGTTTCATTCCGATCAGGGCTGCCAGTACACCAGCCATAAATTCAGGGCCGAACTGCAGGCACATGAGCTGAAGCAGAGCATGAGTCGAAAAGGCCAGTGCTGGGATAACGCCCCGATGGAGCGTTTTTTTGGCAGTTTGAAGTCCGAGTGGGTGCCCGAGAAAGGTTACAGCTCGGAGTGCGAAGCTCGGGCAGATATCAACCGATATGTGGCGCGCTACAACAGCGTAAGGCGCCACAGTTACAACGGTTACCACTCACCGATAGCGGCGGAAAAGCTAGCGGCGTGAAAACCGAAAAGAATGTCCAAAATTACTAGACCAGAACAGCTTGCCCCCGATGGCGGTGTGTCAGCCAACGCTTAGTTGACTGAACCACCGCTATCGGGGGCAACCCCCCTCCCACAGGGGTATCAACATAGGTTCAGGTTAGCGCACGCCATCCTGGCGCAGGGCCGCTGGAGTGAAGTCGCTGGTGGTGGCGGTGAAGCCGAAGTCATAGGCCTGTTTCTCTTCGTTCTTCATGCCCAGGGCCAGGTAGCGGCCGGACTGCAGGTCGTAGAGGGTTTCCAGGGCATACCACGGCACCTGCTTGTCGTAGTAGTTCTCGGCATGGGCTTCGGCGACGCGCCACAGTTGGCCACGGCCGTCGTAGTGGTCGATCACCGCCGCTTGCCAGGTGTCTTCGTCGATGAAGAAGTCACGCTTGGCGTAGATGTGGCGCTGGCCTTCCTTCAAGGTCGCGACCACATGCCAGACACGGCGCAGCTCATAGCGCGCCAGATCCTGGTTGATATGGCCGGCCTTGATGATGTCGGCGTACTTGAGTTTCGGATCATCGATCTTGTAGCTGTTGGAGGCGATGTAGATTTCCTTCTTGCCTTCCAGTTTCCAGTCGTAGCGGTCCGGCGCGCCGTTGTACATGTCGAGGTTGTCGGAAGTACGCAGGCCATCGGCGGCAGTCCCCGGCCCGTCATAGGACACTTGCGGTGCCCGGCGCACACGGCGCTGACCGGCGTTGTAGACCCACGCCGAACGCGGCTCCTTCACTTGGTCGAGGGTTTCGTGCACCAGCAGTACACCACCGGCCAGGCGCGCCGGCGCGGTGACTTGCTGCTTGAAGTAGAACAGCACGTTGCCTGGGTTTTTCGGGTCGAAGTCCTTCATCTTGTCGCGGAACACGAACTGATCGCGGAAGTACACCAGGCTGTAGGAACCGTTGGTTTGCGGTGTGGCCTGGGTGACCAGGCGGGTGACGCTGCCGCCGCGATAACGGGTGATGTGGTTCCAGATGACTTCCACGCCGCTTTTCGGAATCGGGAACGGCACGGCCGTCTCGAAGTTTTCCAGGCCGTTGCCGCCAGACACCAGGTTGGTGGTGGTGGCGTTTTTCTTGATCGCAGCGAACACCTCCGCCGGCACCGTGGCGCCACGATGGGTCGGATAGACCGGCATCTTGAACGAGTCCGGGTAACGCTTGAACATCGCGTACTGCCCCGGCGCCAGCTTGTCTTTGTATTGCTCGACGTTTTGCGCGGTGATGGTGAACTGCGGTTGTTCGCTGGCATAAGGGTTGGCCAGGAAACCTTTGGCATCCACGGCGCCGGCGTTGGTCGGCATCGGCGTCCATTTCGGGATGGTGCCGGCCGCGTTACCGGCCATTTCGGCGCCCATCGGGGTCAGGCTGGTGCCGAGCTTGGCCGCTTCATCCGCCGAGACCGCCGCCATGACGTTGCTCGCCAGGATCGACAGCCCAAGCACACCCATGTGCAACAGACTTTTAGTTATTTTCATACTCTGGTCTTCCTGAATACATGCCACTTGAAAAGAGTGTGCTTAGAAGTTGGCGCCAAAGCTCAACGCGACAAAGTCACGGTCATCCACGGTGCTGAACTTGCCACCAAAGAAGTTGGTGTAGGCCAGGCTCGCGGTGTAGGTGTTCTGGTATTCGGCATCCAGGCCCAGGCTGACCGCCTTGCGCCCTTCTTCGAAGTTGGCGCCAGGGCCCGGCGAGTAACCTTTGACGTCATGGGACCAGACCACGTTGGGCTTGAGGTTGACGCCGGCGAACACGTCCGGGTATTCCCAGATGGCACGGGCGCGATAACCCCAGGAGGTTGCCGTGGTGTAGCCGTCGTTGTTGCAGTTGGTGTTCAGGCCCGCCGCATTGGGCAAGCCGGCGCCGTTGGCGGTGGAGTTGTTAAGCGCGTTGCAGAACCCACCTGGCAAGGTGCCGGGACCGAATACCGGATCGCGGCCATAGCGCGCCTGGGATTTGCTTTCCAGGCCACCCACGTGGGTCACGCCGATTTCACCCACGGTGGTCAGGCGGCTGGCGCCCATCACCTGGTCGAAGAAGTGCGTGAAGGTGGTCTGGAACTGGGTCACTTCCTTGCGGTTGTAACCGTGCAGGTCCTGGCCTGGCGAGCCCTTGAGCACCGACGCGTTGCCAAAGCCCGGGATCGGCGTAACGCCGGCAAACAGGATATCGGTGGTGCTCAACTGCACCGGCGCATTCGGACGGTAGCTCAACTCACCGCTCCAGGCGGTGCCGGTAGGCAGGGTGGTGGAGAAGCTCAAACCGTAGAGGCGGATATCTTCCGGGTACTCGACGAAGTAGTTGGAGCTGCCCGCCACGATCAACGGACGCAAGGCCCCCAGCGGACCCAGTGGACGGGTGTAGGCCGACGACGGCGCACCCTGTGCACTGAAGATCGGCGCACGGCTGTGGTAGTTCATGAAGTAGGCGCCGAATTCGGTATCCAGCGGCTCGAAGTTGTAGTGCATGGCCATGCCGAACTGGCCGCTGTCGCGGGCATCGCGGTCGGGGCCACGGCGCACGAGCACGCCTTCGCTGTTCACGTCAACACCCAGGGCGCCCAACGTCGGCAATGCGGCGGCGGGGATGGTCGAGCGCTTGTTCAGTACCCGCAGGTTATTGCTGCAGCCATCGGAAATCACGTCCGGCTGGGAGAAGAAGGTGCCGCAGTTATCGGTGACGGTCTGGTCCCATTCCAGCTGGTAAAACGCCTCGGCCGACAGGTTGTCGGTGAGTGTCTGGGACACGTAGAACATGTTGACCGGAATCAGGCCTTCCTTGATTTCGGCCCCTGGACGACGAAACGCCGACACGTCGATCGGGTTGATGGAGTTGATACCGCCGCCAATGAAGGTGCTTTCGCCCCAGCTCACCACCTGCTTACCAAACCGCACGGAACCCGGTGCGTCGGCGATCGAGTAGTTGTGGTAGACGAACGCATCGAGGATCTGCCCGCCCGATGACTTGGCGCCTTCCTTGCGGTTGTTGTCGCTGATGTCCTTGAACAGACGGCTTTCGTCCTTGAGCTCAAAGTCGTACCAGTACTTGCCACGCACAAACACACCGGTGTCGCCGTACTTCAGTTCCAGGTCGTGGATGCCCTTGAAGATCTTCGAGAACGTTTCTCCGCGCTTGAAGTTCAGGTGCCCGTCATCGGAGGTCTGGGACAAGCCCTTGCCGCCGTTGTTGGCGCCGATAAGGTCGCGATTGGCCTTGGACGTGCTCCAACTGGCGCCTACCGACAGGGATGAGTCAAAACTCCCTTCGATTTCACCGATGTTGAAACTGACGCCGAATGCGGGCCCGGCGAGCGTAGAAGCGAGACTGACGGCCAGGGGCAGTCGTGCCCGGCGCCAGAACTGGTTTACTGAGGTCATCGACGCTACTCCATGTGCATTTTATTGTTATGGCAGTGAGCTCTTTCGGAAGATGCATGTAACGGCCGGGATACAACGATTCCAATGCCGAGCGACAACCAGGCGACCCTCGCCCGAAGCGCAACATCCACGAAAAACTCTGGAAGGGACTATAGCCAGCAGGGGGTAGTGCTTGATCCCTCTAAAGTGTGATTTGCATCACCAACCCGTCTGCCACGACCCTTTCGCCACGCCGACGAAGGTCGACGCGGCAAGGATGGCTGAAATTCGGCAAATCACAAGTAAAGGCTTGAGATAGAGCAGCGCGCGCCCGAACGGGCGCGGCGAGCGGTGTCAGAGGGTCGACAGGAAGGTGCTGTTGTTGGCCTGCCATTGGATGATGTCGATACGGATACGTTTTTTGTCGAGCTTGCCGACGCTGGTCTTGGGAATTTCCGTAACAACGGCGATCTGGCTCGGAATCGCCCACTTGCTCAAGTGGCCCAATTCAACGAACGGCTTGAGGTGTTCCTTGAGCTCACGGGCGCCTATCACATGGCCATCACGCAGCACCAACAGGGCAAACGGGCGCTCGCCCCACTGCGGGTCGGCAATGCCCACCACCGCTACTTCACGTACCGCCGGGTGACGGCTGACCAAGTCTTCCAGGGCCAGGGAGGAGATCCATTCGCCACCGGTCTTGATCACGTCCTTGATGCGGTCACGAATATCGATCACGCCGAACGCGTCCAGGGTGGCGACATCGCCGGTGTGCATCCAGCCACCGGCCCACAGCTCGGCGCCCTTTTGCGGCTCGTTGTAATAGCCTTCGGTGAGCCAGGGCGCACGCAGTACCAGTTCGCCCTGGGATTCGCCGTCGGCAGGCAAAAAGTTGCCGTCGGTGTCCATGATCGCCGCTTCCACCAACGGGCCGGGCACGCCAGCCTTGATGCGGTAGGTGGTGCGTTCATCTTCGCTGCCGGCCATCAGCTCGGCATTGAGGTGGGCACAGGACACCAGCGGCCCGGTCTCGGACATCCCGTACGCGGCCGTCAACTGAATGCCACGGGCCTTGGCGGCTTCGTACAGCGAACGGTTGAGCGCGCTGCCGCCGATGACGATTTTCCAACCGCCGAAATCCACG
The DNA here is from genome assembly GCF_003852235.1 of Pseudomonas sp. R4-35-07. Taxonomy (NCBI): domain Bacteria; kingdom Pseudomonadati; phylum Pseudomonadota; class Gammaproteobacteria; order Pseudomonadales; family Pseudomonadaceae; genus Pseudomonas; species Pseudomonas sp. R4-35-07. The sequence continues at coordinate 1,049,561 of NZ_CP027732.1, read as the reverse complement.
CCCTGGGCGGCCTTGGCATTGAGCACCATTTGCAGGATGGTCGGCACGCAGTGCGAAAAGGTGACCTTTTCCTGGCGCCACAGCGCCACCAGGTATTCGGGGTCGTAGCGGCCGGGGTAGACCTGCTTCAGGCCGAGCATGGTCGCCACATACGGCAGGCCCCAGGCGTGTACGTGGAACATCGGCGTGATCGGCATGTACACGTCGTTGGTGCCAAGCAAACGCACGCTGTCGACGCTGCCCATGATGGTGGCCACGCCGATGGTGTGCAGCACCAGTTGGCGGTGGGTGAAATACACGCCCTTGGGATTGCCGGTGGTACCGGTGGTGTAGAAGGTGGTGGCAACGGAATTCTCGTCGAAATCCTCGAAGGTGTACGTCGGGCTCGCTGCGGCCAGCAGGGTTTCGTACTCGCCCACCAGGTTGGGCAGGTCGGCGGTCTTGCTGTCGTCGTCGGTGATCAGCAAGGTCTTGTCGACGCTGGTGAGTTGCCCGGCGATGGCTTGGTAAAGCCCCACGAACTCGCTGTTGACCAGCACAAAGCGGTCGTCGGCGTGGTTCATGGTGTAGAGGATCTGTTCCGGCGACAGGCGCACGTTGATGGTGTGGATCACCGCGCCGATCATCGGGATGGCGAACATGCATTCCAGGTAACGATGGCTGTCCCAATCCATCACCGCCACCGTGTCACCGGCCTTGACCCCGGCTTCGGTCAGCACATTGGCCAGGCGCGCGACGCGCTCGATCAAGGTCGGGTAGGTGTAGCGCAGTTTGTCGCGGTAGATGATTTCCCGGGTCTTTTCGTAACGGGTCCCGGACATCAACAGGCGTTTGATCAACAGCGGGTACTGGTAAGCGCCTTCGGCGGGGGGAATGACACGGGTCTGCAACATACGAATCCCTTTTATGACTGCGCGGTCTTGGCGTGAAGACCTGCACTGTAGAGACGTTATGTTTCAGCTAAATCAGCCAAAGGAATGATTTGCAGGGCCCAGTAAATGCTAGCTTTTAGCCATCATCTTGAACCCACTGAGGTCCAATGTGGGAGGGGGCTTGCCCCCGATAGCGGTGTGTCAACCAAGCATTCATTAGCTGATCCACCGCCATCGGGAGCAAGCCCCCTCCCACACAGATCAGGTTTACTTCATGCTGGTAAACGCCAGCTTCACCCCGATCGCAATCAGTACCGCACCCATGGTGCGATCAAACCAATGCCCCATCTTCGCAAACCCGGCGCGCACGCGCTGCTGACTGAACAGCATGGCCACCAGGCAAAACCACAGCGCCGTCGCCACCGCCAGATACACGCCATAACCGGCCTGCACCGCCAACGGTGTGTGCGGGTTGATCACCACCGTGAACAGCGACAGGAAAAACAGCGTGGCCTTGGGGTTCAAGCCGTTGGTCACAAAACCCGCCGTGAACGCGCCGCGTGGGGTGCGCTCGCCTGCCTCGCGATGCAGTTCGCCATCGGCCACGGGCTTGGCCGGCTGCGCGCGCAGCGCCTTGAAGCCGATATACAGCAGGTAGGCCGCTGCCGCCCATTTCAGCGCATTGAACAGCACGATGGACTGGGACACGATCAAGCCGATGCCCAGCAGCGAGTAACCGACATGCAGAAAAATCGCCGAACCGACGCCCAGCGCGGTCCAGGTACCGGCGCGCCGACCGTGGGTCACGCTTTCGCGCACCACTACGGCGAAGTCCGGCCCAGGGCTGGCCACCGCCAACAGGTGAATCAAAGCTACGGTTAAAAACTCGGCGACGTACATGCGCGCTCCCTGAAGTAACGGATTATTTCATCTGATAGGCTCAGCAGATTACGCCTTCAAACCTCGTCGCAAAAGGTACAGTTGATCATGAACAATCGCCGCGCCGTCTTCCTCGATCACCCCTCCCTGGACCTCGGCGACCTCGACCTCAGCGGCCTACGCGACTGCTTCAGCGAGCTGCAGCTGTTCGAGCAGACCACGCCGCAGAATGTGCTCGAACGCTTGCAGGGCGCTCACGTCGCCATCAGCAACAAAATCCCGCTCAACGCCGAGACTCTGGCGGCCTGCCCCGACCTCAAGCTGATCCTGGTGTCGGCCACCGGCACCAACAACATCGACCTCGACGCCGCCCGCGCCCAAGGCATCACCGTGAGTAACTGCCAGGGCTACGGCACGCCGTCGGTGGCCCAGCACACACTCATGCTGCTGCTCAACCTCGCCACGCGCCTGAACGACTATCAACGGGATGTGGCCGCGGGCAAATGGCAGCAGGCCAGGCAGTTCTGCCTGCTGGACTACCCGATTGTCGAGCTGGAAGGCAAAACCCTCGGCCTGCTCGGGCATGGCGAGCTGGGCAGTGCCGTGGCGCGCCTGGCCGAAGCCTTCGGCATGCGCGTGATGCTCGGCGCGATTCCCGGGCGCCCTGCCCGCGCCAACCGCGTGCCGCTGGATGAACTGCTGGCGCAGGTCGATGCGCTGACCTTGCATTGCCCGCTCAACGAGCACACCCGCGACCTTATCGGCGCGCGCGAACTGGCGCTGCTCAAGCCCGGCGCGTTTGTCGTCAACACTGCACGCGGTGGCTTGATCAACGAACAGGCGCTGGCCGATGCGCTGCGCAGCGGGCACCTGGGCGGTGCGGCCACGGATGTGCTGAGTGTCGAGCCTCCGGTCCAGGGCAACCCGCTGCTGGCCGGTGACATTCCTCGGCTGATCGTCACGCCCCATAACGCCTGGGGCAGCCGTGAAGCGCGGCAACGGATCGTCGGGCAATTGCGCGAAAACGCCCTGGGCTTTTTCAACGGTGCCCCGCTTCGCGTCTTCAGTTGATAAACTGCGCCCCTTTTCAAGGAGCAGACCATGGATCCGCGCAGTGAAGTACTGCTTCGCCAGGCCGAACTTTTTCAAGGCAACCTGCTGCTGGTCGGTTTGCCGGCCGACGATTTGCTCGGGCGCCTGCCCAATGCCCACGGTTGGTGCTGGCATGCCGGCGATCAGGCGGCGCTTGCGGCGCGTTTTCCCGAGCGCAGCCAGTTCGGCGTGACTGTGCCTGAGCGCGCATTCGATGCGGCGGTGATTTTCCTGCCCAAGTCCAAAGACCTCACCGACTACCTGCTCAACGCCGTGGCCGCGCGCCTGCCCGGTGCCGAACTGTTTCTGGTCGGCGAGAAAAAAGCCGGCATCGAAAGCGCCGCCAAGCAGATGATCCCCTTCGGCAAACCGCGCAAATTGGATAACGCGCGGCATTGTCAGCTTTGGCAAGTCACGGTGGGCAACGCGCCGCAAGCGCTCGAACTGGATAGCCTGGCGCAGATCTTCGACGTACCGCTGACCGACGGGCCGCTCAAGGTAGTGAGCCTGCCAGGCGTGTTCAGCCATGGCCGCCTGGACCGTGGCACCGAACTGTTGCTGGCACACCTGGACAAGCTGCCCAGCGGGCATTTGCTCGACTTTGGTTGCGGCGCCGGCGTATTGGGCGCTGCGGTAAAACGTCGCTATCCGCATAACACCGTGACGCTGCTCGATGTGGACGCCTTCGCCGCCGCCAGCAGTCGCCTGACCCTGGCTGCCAATGGTCTGGACGCCGAAGTGTTGACCGGTGACGGCATCGACGCCGCGCCGATGGGCTTGAACGCGATTCTGAGCAACCCACCGTTCCATGTCGGGGTGCACACCGATTACTTCGCTACGGAAAACTTGCTGCGAAAAGCAGCAAAACATCTGGCAAAAGGCGGCGAACTGCGCCTGGTCGCCAACAGTTTCCTGAAGTACCAGCCGCTGATCGAAGAGCATTTGGGCATCTGCGCCGTCAAAGCCGAAGGCAATGGTTTTCGCATCTATCGGGCCAAGCGTCCCTGACGGGCGTTTGAAAAAGAAGGCTTGCCGAATGGGTTTTGCCTAGGCAGAATCCGCTCCGTCCTAGGGGAGTAGTCTCCCACGAGCCCACGCTCGTCCGGCATACGTCAACATACTTGGTCAGCAGACCATGGCGTATGCGACCCAGGAGTCCGCACAGACGGACCGGGGTTTGACAAGACCTATGACACGCACACCTTACCCGGGGCGGGAAGGCTGTACGTGTCATAGCCGTGTCGACCCGCCCCTGGAAACCTACCTGATGCTGGATTCACTGCTCGTACCTACCGCAATCGTTGCCCTGGCCGAAATCGGCGACAAGACGCAACTGCTCGCGCTCATTCTCGCTGCTCGCTTTCGCAAGCCCTGGCCCATCATCGCCGGCATCGTCGCCGCGACCCTGGCCAACCATGCGGCTGCCGGTGCGGTAGGCGCCTGGTTCGGGAGTTTCTTCTCCGATGCGGTGCTGCACTGGATTCTCGCGGCCAGCTTCTGTGCCACGGCGCTGTGGACACTGGTGCCGGACAAACTCGACGATGACGAAGCCAGCACCACGCGCAAGTTCGGGCCATTCCTGACCACGCTGATTGCATTTTTCATCGCGGAAATCGGCGACAAGACCCAGATCGCCACGGTGATGCTGGCCGCGCAATACCCGGAACTATGGCTGGTGATTATCGGCACTACGCTGGGGATGTTGATTGCCAACGTGCCGGTGGTGCTGGCGGGGAATTTTGCGGCGGAGAAGCTGCCGCTGACGTTGATTCGGCGATTGGCGGCGACGGCGTTTTTCGTGCTGGCAATCGTAGCGGTCTACAAGGCCATGCAAAGCAGCGGCTGGATCTGAATCTGCAAACCCAATCCAATGTGGGAGGGGGCTTGCCCCCGATAGCGGAGTGTCAGTCAACAGATGCATTGACTGAGGCACTGCCATCGGGGGCAAGCCCCCCTCCCACATTTTGATCTCAGTCAGGCTTCAGGATTTTTTGGCCTGCTGATAGAGCGGCATCACCTTCGGAATCGCCGCCTGCAACGAGGCGATTCGGCTATCCGACGCCGGGTGCGTGCTCATGAACTCCGGTGGCGCGCCTTCCGAAGCCTTGGCCATCTTGTTCCACAGCGTGATGGCGGCGTTCGGGTTGTAGCCGGCGCGGGCGGCCAGCTCCAGGCCGATCAGGTCGGCTTCGTTCTCATTGCTGCGGCTGTTGGGCAAGGTCATGCCATAGTTGGCCACGGTATCGGCCAGCGCCAGGCTGTCCTGGCCCAGGCCGAACAATGCACCGGCGCCCTGCTTGGCCATCTCGATGCCGTAGGCCTTGGACATGGCTTCGCGGCCGTGTTCACGCAAGGCGTGGGCGATTTCATGGCCCATCACGGCGGCCAGTTCGTCATCGGTGAGCTTGAGGTTGTCGATCAACGCGCTGTACACCAGGATCTTGCCACCCGGCCCGCAGTTGGCGTTCATCTCATCGCTCTTGATCAGGTTCACTTCCCACTTCCATTGCGCCGCATCCGGGCGGAAGGTCGGCGCCTGGGCGATCAGGCGATTGGCAATGGCCTGCACACGCTTGGCGTTGGCGCTGGTCTTGTCCAACACGCCTTTGCCACTCGCCTCACCCAGGGTCTGCTGGTAGGACTGGGCGTACATCTGGTCGACTTCCTGGCTCGACAGCATGCTGAACATGTACTGCTTGCGCTCAACCCCAACCGCGCCGCCGCTGGTGGTATTGACCGACTGACACCCGGCCAGCAGCATCGCTGCCACCAACCCGCTTACCGCCAATGACTTCTTCATGAACACTCTCCCTGAAAACATGGCGCGTATCGTAGGCGTACATTTGTATCGGCGCCAGATACATCAGACATTTAACCGCTGAATGTCGGCAGCTCACGCCGGGGTCAGGCACTCCGGACCATTGAGCTTGGGATCATTGACCATATTGGCCAGGACCCGCTCGCGCAAAGCGCCGGGCTCACTGGCCAGAAGACCTTGCAGCACCGCCAGCGGTGTCGCGGGGTCCAACCAGGCGGCCTGCCCCGCCTCATCCAGGATCAACGGCCGGCGCTGAGCCTGCGCAGCCTGAGTGACCACAGCCGTACTCAACCACACCTGCTCCTGCACCGGATACGCTTCCCAGATCGCCGCGAAAAACAACGTGGAGCCCTCCCCCGGCGTCAGCCAGTACGGGCGTTTGCGCTGGGTGCCGCGCCATTCGTAAAACCCGTTGGCCGGCAGCAGGCAACGACGTTGGCGAAACGCTTCGCGAAACATCGGTTGCTCGGCCAGGGTTTCGGCGCGGGCATGGGCCGGCGTGCGGGACAGGTCAGTGAGCCAGGGCGGCGTCAGGCCCCAACGTGCGCGCGCCAGGGTGAGCTGGCCGTCGAGGGCGCGCTGGATCAGCACCGAATCATTGGGGGAAATATTCCACTGGGCCTGCTGGTCGGCCGGGAACCCCGGCAAGGCAGCAAAAGCGGGGTTCCAGCGAAACAGGGCATAACGTCCACACATGGGGCAACACGACTCTTGGGTAAACCGAGCGACAGCCTAACAGACCAATACGTCGGGGAAGCTGTCGGGTTCGTCGCCGGGCAAGGGTTGCGCGGCATTATAGGCGGTGATGAGTTCGCGGGCGTAGGCGGCCTGATCATTGTCGACCTCCAGCCCCAGCAAACCGAAAATCGGCAGTTCACCCGTGCCACCGAGCAAATGGCGCCCCACCAGGTGCGCCTCGATCCCTTCGCTGGCGAGCATCTGTTGCAGCAGCTCGCCTTCCATGAGGTTTTCCGGTTCGTAGATTCGCTGCATGGCGTTACCTGTTGTTTATTCGTTCTCGCTGCGGGTTTCGAGCATCCACTCATCATCATGCACCTGCAGGTTGAAACTGATCGGCCTGCAGCACACCTGACAGTCCTCGATGTAAACCTGATCACCGCCGGACAAGTCCACCGTCGTTTCGACCGTTTCACCACAATAAGGACAATCGTACAGCGCAGTTTCCAGCATCGCAGTCTCCTGAGTGACTTGTGCGTATAATCGCCGGTCTATTTACAGGGTTATATTTCGGCTGAGCCCATTACTCAGGCCGCACCCTGGTATTTCCTCTACTTACCCTAGCCGTTTCTAACAAGAGAGCATGATGGGCGAATTCGATACCATCCGACCTTACAACGACAGCGAAGTCCCGGCAGTGCTGGACCGGCTGTTCCGTGACAAGGCCTTTCTGGACATCCTGACCCACTTCCGCTTCCCGCGCTTCGCCGGCGCGCTGGGCTGGCTGCTCAAGCCGATGATCGCGCGCAAACTGCGCCGTGAATTCGCCGGTGTCACCACCGTGGCGACGCTGCAGGATAAAGTCGAGTATTACGTCGACCATACCATCGACCGCGCGACTGACGGCGTCACCTATACCGGCGTCGAGCAATTGAAATCCGGCAGCGCCTACCTGTTCCTCGCCAACCACCGCGACATCGTGATGGACCCGGCCTTCGTCAACTACGCCGTCTATCATGCCGGCCTGCCGACGCCGCGCATCGCCATCGGCGACAACCTGCTGCAAAAGCCGTTCGTCAGCGACCTGATGCGCTTGAACAAGAGCTTCATCGTGCACCGCTCGATCACCGGGCGAAAGGAAAAGATGGCGGCCTACCAGTTGCTGTCGGCCTACATCAACCATTCGATCCGCAACGACTGCCAGTCGATCTGGATCGCCCAGGCCGAAGGTCGGGCAAAGGATGGGGATGATCGCACCGAATCGGCGATCCTCAAGATGTTCCACGTCAGCCGCAAGGACGAGCCGTTCGCCGAAGTCATCCAGTCGTTGAACCTGACGCCAGTGTCGATCAGCTATGAGTACGATCCGTGCGACGCCGCCAAGGCCCGCGAGCTGTATATCCGCGCCACCACCGGCACCTACTGCAAGGCGCCGGGCGAGGATGACGTGAGTATTGCGCTGGGCATCACCGGCTACAAAGGCCGGGTGCACGTGAACTTCGCGCCGCCAATTACCGAGCACTTCGAAGACACCAAGCTGCTGGCTGCCGAAATGGACCGCCAGATCCTGGGCGGTTATCGGTTGTTCCCGGTGCACTACCTGGCGTATGCCCAATGGAACGATGCCGACCCACAACTGGAAGTGCCCAAGGCCGCAGACGTATTCCCGGCCGACGAACTGGCCAAGGCGAAGGCGGAGTGGGAGCGGCGCTTGCACGAATGCCCATCGGAGCATCGTCCGTACCTGGTGACGCAATATGCGACGCCGGTGCGTAATCAATATCGGGTAAAAGCCGGAATTCCTTTGTAAACACCGATCAAAAAATGTGGGAGGGGGCTTGCTCCCGATAGCGGTGGGTCAGCCAGTGGATATATCGACTGGCACACCGTCATCGGGGGCAAGCGCCCTCCCACATTTTGCTCCGGTGTCTTTAAAGGTGGGTGCTGAGCCAGGATAGAACCAGCGCCAGCCCCAGGCCCGCAAACCCGACGCGGTAAGCCTGGCGATAGGCCCGTTCGGTGCGCGTATCCAGAAACAGCATCGGTTGGTCTATGGCCCGCTCTTCGCTGCGCAGCGCGAGGTCGGCCATCGCACGCTGCGCGCGCAGGCGGGTCAGGAACAGCACTACGGCGCCCGAGCAGGCAATCAATAGGGCTACAGCATTGATGAGCAGCGCGGGCAACGCCATCGCAAACCTCGGCGAAACAGTATTCGGGTATCGGTCCAGATACAAACCTGAACGATAGTGGCTTCCTGCGCCGTTACTGCTCCCTCCCCGTTGACGGCTAATGTATCCAGTAATTTACAGCGTCACCTGAACGTCACCTTAACAAGCCACTCTGATGCCCTTCGACGTGAGGTGCTTGTCATGCTGCATGCGCAAAACCAGGACCGGCTGTATCTGATTGCCCCAAGCGATGAACAGGAGGCGTTGGTTGGCGGCCTTGCGTTCAACGTCCAGGACCGCCACTGGCTGGTGTATTGCGCCCTCGCCGGGCAGGTGCATGCCGACCTTCCGGAGCTGGATTTACTCACTGGCGTGAGCATGTTGGATTTTTATGTCGACACGGCGGCGTGAAGCGCCAGGCGTAAAAAAACCGGGCTCAGCGATGAGCCCGGTTTTTTTGAACAGCTTATTGCGAACTGAGCAACTGGCCGATGCTTGGGTCCTTGAACAATCGGGTCAAGGCATCGCTGAGCACATCGCTGACCAGCTTGGTGTTGGTTTCCTGGTTCGGCGACATACCGAAGCGCTGGTTGAGGGATGCGGCGTAGCGGCCGCTGTAGCGACGCGTACCGGCGCTGACGTCGGACTTGAAGGTCGCGCCGATGGACGCTTCGGTCACATACAGGCCTTCCTTGGGCGACTGGTATTTCAGTTCGGCCAGGGTGACGGTCAGTTGCGGCGCACCCGGCGTGTTGGTCGGGGTAAAGCCCAACAAGCGCACAGCGGCTTCAGCCTGGGCCTGCAGCTTGGGCAGCACGTCCTCGCCGGTCACCGAAATCAGCGCGGTCTCCGGGTACAGGCCGCCACGCGAACCCAGCGTAGGTGACGGACGGCCATCTACCACACGCACCGACACCGGCTGGCCGTGACCGACCGGGGCCAACTGCGCCGTGACTTTGGGTTGCGGGCTGAGTTGTTGCGGGCTGTTGGCGCAGCCAACCAAAGCCAAACTGGTCACAGTGATCAAACCGAACAACAGGCGTTGCAACATACTCATTTCTCCAGGACTAGGCGCACACAGGCCGCCAGTATAACGGTGCTCGCGCGTCACTCACCAGCAATCCTGAACCGCAGCTGAAGGCATGGGCAAATTACAATTTCACATAAAATCGTCATTCCAATGTCATGGCAGACTGAGAACCTTCAAGCATGTAACGCAACCGGTACATCGTCATGCGCCTTCTCAAGTCATTGTTCTTCTCCCACGCCCGCCATCGCCACTTCGCCCTGCTCGACGCCCACGGCCATTGCCTGGCGTTCAAGCAATGCAGCTTGCCGCCCGTCGGTGAAGGCTGGGTGGAAGTTGCAGAGACACACCTTGGCTGGATGCACCGCCCGCTGCCGGCCAGTGCACGGGTCAGCCCCGAGTTTGTACGCGCATCTTCGCGACAAGCGTTGGCCTCCTGACCAGCGCACTAATAAAAGTCATAAAACACGCCCATTTCCCCGGCGTTCTTCGCTACAATCTCCCCCCGATTATAAGGACGTCTCCTGATCGGGCCCCGCAGCATCGTTATTGCCTCGGCATTAACCTCCCAATTGCCCACAGAGAGCCGCCCACACAGATCGAGTGAAGCTGGCGTGCTTGCTGTTTCCTTTGCAAACCACCCGTCTTTATCGAATCTGCCAGAGCTGCCATTGCGCTCGGCCACTTGAGTTTGTTGCCCGTTTCACGGGCCAGGTGCCAGGCTGGGCAGCCCTTTTTTGAGGTTCACGTCTTCAAAAGAGCGTGAAAAAACGGGTTTTCACAACTTCACAAGAGTGTGGCGAGCAAATGAATAGTTTGGCGTTTGTACAAGCACCATCAGCGTCTGGAACAGCCCAACACAGGACCGAGTACTCCTCGACAACCGGAGCTTGAGCCTGTCCGCTACGGATTGGTTGCACGGATCGCGCGCTTTGACCATAAGTCGAATTGCCACAGGCGCCCATGAATGCGTTCATAGGCAGATTAGCCGGGCAGGAAGCGTGCGCTGAAGTTGCAAAGAATTGCGAAACGGACATGGCGATCCTGGCCATGGGTAACCTGGGGCAACACGTGAACCGCCCCGTCACTCCTGGCAGCCATGCCGTCAATTTGGTGCTGCAGATTTTGGAGACGCGTTAAATGGCGCATAACGAAGCAGTCGACGTAGTTCTGGTAGGGGCCGGCATCATGAGTGCCACCCTGGCCGTACTGCTCAAGGAGCTCGACCCCGGCCTCAAGCTGGAAGTCGTTGAGCTGATGGATTCGGGTGCCGCGGAGAGTTCCAACCCGTGGAACAACGCCGGTACCGGCCACGCCGGGCTGTGTGAGCTGAACTACACGCCGCAGGCCGCCGATGGCTCCATCGACATCAAGAAAGCCGTGCACATCAACACCCAGTTCGAGGTGTCGAAACAGTTCTGGGCGTACCTGACCAAAAAAGGCACCTTTGGCTCGTCCAAATCCTTTATCAGCCCGGTCCCGCACCTGAGTTTCGTGCAGGGCGAAAACGGCGTTGCCTTCCTCAAGAAGCGTTTTGAAACCCTCAGCCAGCACCATGCGTTTTCGGACATGCACTACACCGAAGACCGCAGCGAGATGGCCGAGTGGATGCCGCTGATGATGCCGGGCCGCCCGCTGGACGAAAAAATCGCCGCGACCCGCGTGATGAACGGTACTGACGTCAACTTCGGCGCCCTGACCAACCAACTGCTCAGCCACCTGACCAGTTCGGCGGACGCCCAGGTCAAGTACTGCAAGCGCGTCACCGGCCTCAAGCGCAATGGTGCCGGCTGGACCGTCAGCATCAAGGACGTCAACAGCGGCAACAGCCGCGACGTGGATGCCAAGTTCGTCTTCCTCGGCGCCGGCGGTGCGGCACTGCCGCTGCTGCAGGCGTCGGGCATCGAAGAAAGCAAAGGCTTTGGCGGTTTCCCGGTCAGCGGCCAGTGGCTGCGCTGCGACAATCCGGAAGTGGTCAGGCAGCATCAGGCCAAGGTCTATAGCCAGGCCGCCGTGGGCTCGCCACCGATGTCCGTACCGCACCTGGACACTCGCGTGGTGGATGGCAAGAAGTCCCTGCTGTTCGGGCCATACGCCGGGTTCACCACCAAATTCCTCAAGCACGGCTCGTTCCTGGACCTGCCGATGTCGATTCGTGCCGGCAACATCGGCCCGATGCTCGCCGTGGCGCGCGACAACATGGACCTGACCAAGTACCTGGTCAGCGAAGTGCGCCAGTCCATGGAGCAGCGCCTGGAATCCCTGCGCCGTTTCTACCCCGAGGCGAAAGCCGAAGACTGGCGTCTGGAAGTGGCCGGCCAGCGGGTACAGATCATCAAGAAAGACCCGAAGAAAGGCGGCGTGCTGCAATTCGGCACCGAGCTGGTGGCGGCCAAGGATGGTTCGCTGGCGGCGCTGCTGGGTGCCTCGCCGGGCGCTTCGGTGACGGTGTCGATCATGCTTGACCTGATCGAGCGCTGCTTCCCGGAGAAAGCCAAGGGCGAATGGGCGACCAAGCTGCACGAGATCTTCCCGGCGCGCGAGAACGTGCTGGAGACGGATGCCGAGCTGTATCGCAAGATCAATACGCAGAACAACATCAGCCTGGAGCTGGTGGATCCTGCAGGAGCGAGCTCGCTCGCGCAAAACGATAACGATAACGCAGCGCATCTGGTTTGATGCGGCGCTCTCAGGTTCTTCGCGAGCAAGCTCGCTCCTGCCGTTAAAAGCGAAACGCCCCGGACTCTTATGAGGCCGGGGCGTTTTTTTATGGCTCGGATAATCAGCCGCGGGCTTTGTCGATCAGCTCGATGTACTCGGCGGCGTTGCGCTGGTCCTTGATCAGGTCGACAAAGGTCTGGCCGTGCTCATCCTTGCCATCCAGGTCCAGACCGGCTTCCTTGAAGAATCCCAGGAAGCGCTCGAAGTCGTCGATACGCAGGCCGCGATAGGCCTTGATCAGTTTGTGCAGGGACGGGGACGTCGCATCGACCGGCTCGAAGTCCAGGAACAATTTGATCTGGTCGTCGCCGATCTCGTCACCGATCACCTGTTTTTTATCTTTACGCATTACCGACTCCAGCCTGCAGACATTGATACGGGGGTTGAAGTCTACCTGTGGTGCACAGGCTTCGAAAGCGCTGAAGAGCCGGTGTTCTGGCTACAGCAGCACTGCAGCTCAATCGAACTGGGCGAGCATCCAGCGTTGGTAGTCAGCCACACCGGCATCGCCCTCGCGGGGCGCCCAATCGGCCAACTCACCCTCGCCCACCGGTCGATAGGGCCCGGCCTTGCACTCGAACATCACCGTATCAGGCTCCAGCACCACCAGGCCATGGAACACGCCCGGCGGCAGGTCGACGCCCGCGCATTCGCCCCCTGCCTGCATCACGCGCTTGGTGATGACCTCACCGGTGTCGCTGAATATCAGCAGGCCCAGTCGCCCCTGGAGCACCAGCAAGGTTTCCGCCTTGTCCGCGCTGAGGTGCCGATGCGGCGGTACATAGGTACTCGGCTGCAGGGCCACGGCGAGGCGATGACACGGCTCTTCCATCTGGTGGAAATTGTGGTGGTGCCGGCCACGGGGGCTGGCGCCCGCTTTCTCGGCCAACTCTGCAAATAACGTCTGATCAAGAAAGCGGGCCATCGATTACATTCCTTTAACCGCGTAGATGCCATTGGCGTTGCGCCAGTAGCCCTTGTAGTCCATGCCATAACCGAAGATATAGCGGTCGATGCACGGCAGCCCGACGAAATCGGCTTTGAGCTCAGGGCGCGCCTTGCGGTCGTGGTCTTTGTCGATCAGCACGGCGGTGTGCACTTTGCGCGCGCCGGCATGCTTGCAGAAGTCGATGATCGCGCCCAGGGTGTGCCCTTCGTCGAGGATGTCATCGATGATCAGCACGTCACGGTCGATAAACGAAACTTCCGGCTTGGCCTTCCAGAACAGATCACCGCCGCTGGTTTCGTTGCGATAGCGGGTAGCGTGCAGATAAGAGGCTTCCAGCGGGAATTGCAGGTGAGTGAGCAATTTGCCGGCGAAGATCAGGCCACCGTTCATCACGCAGAAGACCACCGGGTTGGTGTCGGCCATTTCGCGGGTGATGTGCGCGCCGACCTTGGCGATCGCTGCTTCGACTTGCGCTTCGGTGTACAGGCAGTCAGCCTCGTGCATGATTTGACGGATATGCTCGAGATCAGCGGACATGGCGCTCTCCAAGGGGTGCTGTGGCAAGAAAAGCGGGCGAAGTTACGCTTCTACTGCGCTCCGAGCAAGCCTTAATGGACTAACGTGCTAGATGTCTATAGGACAACACCCTCGGATAGATTAATCTAGGCCGGTTTTTTTGCCCGCCGCCGGAGCCTTTCCCATGCCCACTCGCGAGATCCGCCACCCGCTGATCCGACACAAACTCGGCCTTATGCGCCGTGCCGACATCAGCACGAAGAATTTCCGTGAGCTTGCTCAGGAAGTTGGAGCGCTGCTCACTTACGAAGCCACCAAGGACTTACCCTTGGAAACCTACGAGATCCCCGGTTGGGCCGGTCCCGTACAGGTCGAGAAAATTGCCGGTAAGAAAATTACCGTGGTGCCGATCCTGCGCGCCGGTATCGGCATGCTCGAAGGCGTGCTCAGCCTGATCCCGGGCGCCAAGGTCAGCGCCGTCGGCGTGGCCCGCAACGAAGAAACATTGCAGGCCCACACGTACCTGGAAAAACTCGTCCCGGAAATCAACGAACGCCTGGCCATGATCATCGACCCGATGCTCGCCACCGGCAGCTCCATGGTCGCCACCATCGACCTGTTGAAAAAAGCCGGCTGCAAGGACATCCGCGCCATGGTGCTGGTCGCCGCGCCCGAAGGCATCGCCGCCGTCGAAAAAGCGCACCCTGATGTACAGATCTACACCGCCTCCATCGACGAGCGCCTGAATGAACACGGCTACATCATCCCAGGCCTGGGCGATGCCGGTGACAAGATCTTCGGCACCAAGCAGAAGGACGCGTGAGCATGCAGGATGAATTCAACGACCCGCTTTGGCGCCAGATCCTGTCTGGCGCACAAATGCTCTTCGTAGCATTTGGTGCGCTGGTGTTGATGCCGCTGATCACAGGCCTTGATCCAAACGTCGCACTGTTCACCGCAGGCTTAGGCACGCTGCTGTTCCAGGTGGTGACCGGGCGGCAGGTGCCGGTGTTCCTGGCCTCGAGCTTTGCATTCATCACCCCGATCATTCTCGCCAAGGGCCAATTCGGCCTGGCAGCGACCATGGGCGGGGTGATGGCGGCGGGTTTCGTCTATACCTTCCTGGGCCTTGCCGTGAAGGTCAAAGGCACCGGTTTCATCGACCGACTGCTGCCGCCGGTGGTGATCGGCCCGGTGATCATTTCCATCGGCCTGGCCATGGCGCCGATCGCCGCCAATATGGCGATGGGCAAGTCCGGCGACGGCGCCGAGCTGATCCACTACCAGACGGCCATGCTGATCTCGATGCCCGCGCTGCTGACCACCTTGATCGTGGCGGTGTTCGGCAAGGGCATCTTCCGCCTGGTGCCGATCATCTCCGGCGTGCTGGTGGGGTTTGCCATGTCGTTCTACTTTGGCGTGGTCGACACGGCGAAGATCGCCGCCGCGCCGTGGTTCGCCCTGCCCCACTTCACCGCGCCGGAGTTCAACTGGCAGGCCATCCTGTTTATCGTGCCGGTGGCCCTGGCCCCTGCGATCGAGCATATCGGTGGCGTGATAGCGGTCGGCAGCGTGACCGGTCGCGACTACCTGAAGAAGCCCGGCCTGCACCGCACGTTGCTGGGTGACGGGATTGCCACCACGGCCGCCGGCCTGTTTGGCGGCCCGCCCAATACCACCTACGCCGAAGTGACGGGCGCGGTGATGCTGACCAAGAACTACAACCCGAAAATCATGACCTGGGCCGCGGTGTTTGCCATCAGCCTGGCGTTTATCGGCAAGTTCGGCGCGCTGCTGCAGAGCATTCCGGTGCCGGTGATGGGCGGAATTCTGTGCCTGCTGTTCGGCTCAATTGCGGCGGTGGGGATGAATACGCTGATTCGCCACAGGATCGACCTGGGTGAAGCGCGCAACCTGGTGATTGTGTCGGTGACGCTGGTATTCGGGATTGGCGGTGTACTGGTGGGTACCGGCACCGGCCCGGACGATTTCGGCCTCAAGGGCATCGCCTTGTGCGCGGTGGTAGCGATTGGTTTGAACCTGCTGTTGCCGGGCAATGATGGTTGGAAGCACAAAAAGCCGGATGAGCCGTTGCTCTAACCAACACTGCAAAACCAATGTGGGAGGGGGCTTGCCCCCGATGGCGGCGTATCAGTCACTGATGTATTGACTGAGACATCGCCATCGGGGGCAAGCCCCCTCCCACATTTGATTTCAGCGCCCGTTAGAGCTCGCCAAGCCCATCGATCAGCGCCTGGTTCTGCTCCGGCGTCCCGATGCTGATCCGCAGGAACTGGGCAATCCGCTCCTGCTTGAAGTGCCGCACGATCACCCCTTGCTCACGCAATTTGGCCGCCAGGCCCGCCGCGTCATGCCGTGGGTGGCGCGCAAAGATGAAGTTGGCTGCCGAAGGCAACACTTCAAACCCCTTGGCCTGCAACTGGCCGGTGAGTTTTTCACGGCTGTCTATCACCCACCCGCAGGTCTTCTCAAAGTATTCACGGTCCTCAAACGCCACGGCAGCGCCGACAATCGCCAGGCGATCCAGCGGGTAGGAGTTGAAGCTGTTCTTGACCCGCTCCAACGCTTCGATCAGGTCCGGATGTCCCACCGCCAGGCCAACCCGCAGGCCCGCCAGCGAGCGCGACTTGGACAACGTCTGGGTCACCAGCAGGTTCGGGTAATGATCCACCAGGGTGATTGCAGTTTCGCCACCGAAGTCGATATAAGCCTCGTCCACAACCACGACCGATTCCGGGTTGGCCTTGAGGATTTGCTCCACAGCGTCCAGCGCCAGCAGGCAACCGGTTGGCGCGTTAGGGTTGGGAAAGATGATCCCACCATTGGGCTTGGCGTAATCCGCCACGTTGATCTGGAACTGTTCGTCCAGCGGCACAGGGTCAGACTTGATGCCATAAAGACCGCAGTAAACCGGATAGAAGCTGTAGCTGATATCCGGGAACAAAAGCGGCAACTCGTGCTGGAACAGGCCGTGAAAGATATGCGCCAGGACTTCATCGGAGCCATTACCAAGGAACACCTTGTTCGCCTCGACGCCGTAATACTTCGCCACCGCTTGCTTGAGTCGGTCGCTGTTGGGGTCCGAGTACAAACGCAGGTCGTCGTTCAACTCGGCCCGCATGGCCTCTAACGCTTTGGGCGAAGGGCCATAGGGGTTTTCGTTAGTATTGAGCTTGATCAGCTTGGTCAGCTTTGGCTGCTCGCCGGGCACGTAAGGCACCAGGTCCTTGACGAAAGGGCTCCAGAATTTGCTCATGCCTTACTCTCCCTTGAGGATGCGATATTCAGCGCTGCGCGCGTGGGCGCTCAGCGATTCGCCACGGGCCAGCACCGAGGCGGTCTTGCCCAATTCGGACGCGCCCTGGGGCGAACAGAAGATGATCGATGAACGCTTCTGGAAGTCATACACCCCCAGCGGCGACGAAAAGCGCGCGGTGCCGGAGGTCGGCAATACGTGGTTCGGACCTGCACAGTAGTCGCCCAGGGCTTCGCTGGTGTGGCGGCCCATGAAGATCGCGCCAGCGTGGCGGATCGATGGCAACCAGGCTTGTGGGTCCGCTACGGACAGCTCAAGGTGCTCCGGCGCGATACGGTTGGCCACTTCGATGGCTTGCTCCATGTCGCGGACCAGAATCAGTGCGCCACGGCCATTGATCGATTTCTCGATGATCTCGGCGCGCTCCATGGTCGGCAACAGCTTGTTGATGCTGGCGGCGACCTGATCAAGGAACGCGGCGTCGGGGCTGACCAGGATCGCCTGGGCGTCTTCGTCGTGCTCGGCCTGGGAGAACAGGTCCATGGCGATCCAGTCCGGGTCGGTCTGGCCGTCACACACCACCAGGATCTCCGAGGGGCCGGCGATCATGTCGATACCGACCTGGCCAAACACATGGCGCTTGGCGGTGGCGACGTAGATATTGCCCGGCCCCACCACCTTGTCGACCTTCGGTACGCTTTCGGTGCCATAGGCCAACGCGGCAACCGCTTGGGCGCCACCGATGGTGAATACCCGGTCGACCCCGGCAATGCAGGCGGCAGCCAGCACCAGCTCGTTGATTTCACCACGCGGGGTCGGCACCACCATGACCACTTCGGTCACGCCTGCCACTTTGGCCGGAATCGCGTTCATCAACACCGAAGACGGGTACGAGGCCTTGCCGCCCGGCACGTACAGGCCGGCGCGGTCCAGCGGCGTGACCTTCTGGCCCAGTACGGTGCCGTCGGCCTCGGTGTAGCTCCAGGAATCCTGCTTCTGTTTTTCGTGATAGCTGCGCACCCGCGCCGCCGCCACTTCCAGGGCTTCACGCTGGGGCGCGGTGATGCGCGTCAGGGCCAGCTCCAGGCGTTCACGGGGCAGAATCAGGTCCGCCATGGACTTGACGTCCAGGCCGTCGAACTGACGGGTGAAATCCACCAGTGCTGCATCGCCGCGCTCGCGCACGGCCTTGATGATCTCGAGCACCCGCTGGTTGACCGAGTCATCGGACACGCTTTCCCAGCTCAGCAGATGATCCAGATGATCGGCGAAATCCGGGTCGGCAGCGTTGAGTCGGGCAATTGCAGTGGACGTGGTCATAGCGAGGGCCTCAATAGAATTGGCAAAAACTCAGGCGCCCTAAACTACCGTTCGCTCCGCTTGGGCACCTGAGAATTCTGGCTATGAGGCGGATAGACGGGCGCAGCTTTTCAGCTACGCGGGTGAGTCAACCGCGGTGTCGAGACTCCACTGCCGTGCGCAGGGTGTCGATCAACGCCTGGATACGGGCATGTTGCATTTTCATCGACGCTTTGTTGACGATCAGGCGGGAGCTGATGTCGGCAATGAAATCCTGGGGCTCGAGACCGTTGGCGCGCAGGGTGTTGCCGGTGTCGACCACGTCGATGATCTTGTCGGCCAAGCCGATCAGCGGCGCCAGCTCCATCGAGCCGTAAAGCTTGATGATATCGACCTGACGGCCTTGTTCGGCATAGTAGCGTTTGGCGACGTTGACGAACTTGGTCGCCACGCGCAGGCGGCCCTTGGGCTCGACATCGCCGACACGACCGGCGGTCATCAGTTTGCACAGCGCGATCCGCAGGTCCAGTGGCTCGTAGAGACCCTGGCCACCGTATTCCATCAGCACGTCCTTACCGGCCACACCGAGGTCGGCGGCGCCATGTTCAACGTAGGTCGGCACGTCGGTAGCCCGCACGATCAGCAGACGAACGTCGTCCTGGGTCGTGGGGATGATCAGCTTGCGGCTCTTGTCCGGATTCTCGGTCGGCACGATGCCCGCTTCAGCCAGAAGCGGCAGCGTGTCGTCAAGGATGCGGCCCTTGGACAGTGCGATGGTCAACATGGGAAATGTCAGTCCTTCATCAGGCTATTGCTGTCCGGTCGCAAACGGCGCCAGACACAGATCGAGGCCCTTACAGCCTCGATTTGAAACAAACCGGTGTGTGTAGGAGCGAGCTTGCTCGCGAAGAACTCATGGGCACCGCGTTTATTCTGGATAAACCCGTTATCGTTGACGTTTTTCGCGAGCAAGAACTAGGCGTCCCCCTCGCTCCTACAGTGCAGCGGGGGTTAGCCCGGAACGCGGCGGATTTTAGCGCCGAGCATCTGCAGCTTTTCTTCGATGCACTCGTAGCCACGGTCTATGTGGTAGATGCGGTCGATCAGCGTATCGCCTTCGGCACAGAGTGCCGAGATCACCAGGCTGGCCGAAGCACGCAGGTCAGTTGCCATCACTGGCGCGCCCTTGAGCTTGTCGATGCCGGTAACGATGGCGGTGTTGCCCTCGACCTGGATCTTGGCGCCCATGCGGTGCAGTTCGTACACATGCATGAAACGGTTTTCGAAGATGGTCTCGATCACGGCACCAGTGCCTTCGGCAATCGCGTTCAAGGAAATGAACTGCGCCTGCATGTCGGTCGGGAATGCCGGGTACGGGGCTGTACGCACATTGACGGCTTTTGGCCGCTTGCCGTGCATGTTCAGCTCGATCCAGTCTTCACCGGTGGTGATTTCTGCGCCGGCTTCCTTGAGTTTTTCCAGGACGGCTTCGAGAATGGTCGGATCGGTGTCCTTGACCTTCACGCGGCCACCGGTAACGGCAGCGGCAACCAGGTACGTGCCGGTCTCAATGCGGTCAGGCATGACTTTATAGGTAGCGGTGTGCAGACGCTCTACACCATCAATAGTGATGGTGTCGGTGCCAGCGCCGGAAACCTTCGCGCCCATGGCGTTGAGGAAGTTGGCCAGGTCGACCACTTCCGGCTCGCGCGCGGCGTTTTGCAGGACGCTGCGGCCATTGGCTAGGGCAGCGGCCATCATGATGTTCTCGGTACCGGTCACGCTGACGGTATCGAAGAAGAAGTTCGCGCCACGCAAGCCGCCTTCCGGCGCTTTGGCCTTGATATAGCCGCCTTCGACGTCGATGACCGCGCCCATGGCTTCGAGACCACGGATATGCAGGTCGACCGGACGCGAACCAATGGCGCAACCGCCAGGCAGGGCCACTTCGGCTTCACCGAAACGCGCGACCATCGGGCCAAGCACCAGGATCGACGCACGCATGGTTTTCACCAGCTCGTACGGGGCGATCAGGGTCTTGATGGTGCGTGGGTCGATTTCGACAGACAACTTCTCGTCGATCACCGGCTCAATGCCCATGCGGCCGAACAGCTCAATCATGGTGGTGATGTCGTGCAAGTGCGGCAGGTTGGCCACCGTGACAGGGCCGTCGCACAGCAGGGTCGCTGCCAGGATCGGCAAGGCGGAGTTTTTCGCACCGGAAATGCGGATCTCGCCATCAAGGCGGGCACCGCCGGTAATAATCAATTTATCCATAAGAATCTCGACGCCTTGGGGGCTCAGGTGCGCTCGGCCCAGGCCGCGCGGCTGAAAAATTTCATAGTGACCGCATGGATGCTGCCATCGGTGATCCATGGGTTCAAATGGGCATAGATCTGCTGCTGACGCTTGACCGGGCTCAATGCCGCCAGTTCATCGCTGATCACGTTCAGCTGGAAATTGCAGCCTTCGCCTTCAACTTCTACAGCCGTGTCCGGCAGCTTTCCTTCAAGGAAGCTCTTAACTTCTAGGGCCTGCATGCTCAACCTCTATCGGCGCCCAGTGCGCACGGGTCGCACATCATACAAAAAAAGCCCCGCGCCTGCGAACCCCGCATAGCAGGACTCTGACGGAGGGCTTCTCTGATAAATGTGTATTACGGGTGTGCCAACAGCTCGGTCAAGCCGGAAACCTCGGCGATCTCGCGCATGTCTTCAGGCAACGCACGGAGACTGACCGGCTTTTTTACCGCAGCAGCATCGCGCATGAAGCACAACAGCAACGACAAACCGACGCTGCTGGACTTGGTTACCGCCGAGCAATCCAGCACCAGCGCGGGCGCAGTGCTGGCCTTGATCAGTGCCTGGCCCTGCTTGCGCAGGCCAGGCCCGGTGCGGTAATCGAGCACGCCGCTGAGGAACAGCTCGCCGGCATCGCCGATACGAACAGCCGACTCGGTCATGGCGCTGGTTTCCCGGCTTCCTTATCGGAAGTTTCCTTGGCCTTGGCCACTTCGCCGGCCCAACCATTGATGGTCTTGTCCAGGTCGTTGCCATTGCGCTGCATCGCGTCGGCGAACTGGTCACGGAACAGCTTGCCGATATTGATGCCGTTGATGATCACGTTACGCAGTTTCCACTCGCCGCCGACCTTCGCCAGCGTGTACTGCACAGGGTACACGGCACCATTGGTACCTTTGACGGTCATGTTGACGCTGGTGCGGTCACCCGACTCATCACCGGCCGGAGCGACGGTGATCCCCTGGTTGTTGTACTCAAGCAAGGCGTTGCCGTAGAACTGGAACAGGCCGCGCTTGAAGTTTTCCTGGAAACGCTGCATCTGCGCAGGTGTGGCCTTGCGCGAATACTTGACGGTCATGATGCTTTTGGAGATGCCTTCGGCATCCACCACCGGACCGACAATGGTATTGAGCGCGTTGTAGAACTGGCTCGGGTCTTGTTTGTACTTTTCCTTGTTGGCCGACAGGTCAGCCAACATTTTGTTGGTGGTGTCCTGCACCAGTTCGTGGGCAGAACCGGCTGCGTTGGCCATCAACGGCAGCGCTGCAAGCAGAACCAGAAGGCCACGTCGCAAGGTAGAGAGCATGAACAGATTCCTCATTTGGCGTCTTTATTGACCGTGTTGAGCAGGAATTTACCGATCAGGTCTTCAAGCACCAACGACGACTGTGTGTCGTGGATGGTCGAGCCATCCTTGAGCAGGGCTGTTTCCCCGCCTACGCTGACACCGATGTACTTCTCGCCCAGCAAGCCCGCAGTGAGGATAGATGCCGTGGAGTCAGTCGGCAGATTATCTACCTTCTTGTCCAACTGCATCGTCACTCGGCCGGTGAAGCTATCGCGATCCAGATCGATTGCCGTGACCTTGCCGATGGTCACACCGGCCATGGTCACTTTAGCTCTGACCGTCAAACCGGCGATATTGTCGAAGTACGCATAAAGTTTATAGGTGTCGGCGGTGGGGCTGGCCGACAGGCCACTGACCCGCAGGGCCAGCAACAGTAAAGCCAGGATGCCAGCCAGCAAGAAAAGGCCGACACCGATCTCCACAGTGCGGTTTTGCATCAGAAATCTCCAAACATCAAGGCGGTCAAAATGAAGTCAAGGCCCAGTACCGCCAGCGAGGCGTATACAACGGTCTTGGTGGTGGCGCGACTGATCCCTTCTGAAGTGGGCTCACAGTCATAGCCTTGGAATACGGCGATCCAGGTCACTACAAAGGCGAAGACGATGCTCTTTATGATGCCGTTGAGCACGTCGCCCGTGAAGGTCACGCTGTTTTGCATGTTGGCCCAGTAGGAACCGTCATAGACCCCCAACCAGTCCACCGCCACCCACGAACCGCCCCAGATCCCGACCACGCTGAAGATCATCGCCAGCAGCGGAAGGGAAATGAAGCCGGCCCACAGGCGCGGGGCAACAATGTACTTGAGCGGGTCCACACCGATCATTTCCAGGCTGGACAGCTGTTCGGTGGACTTCATGTTACCGATTTCGGCGGTCAACGCAGAACCTGCACGCCCGGCGAACAGCAACGCGGTGACCACCGGCCCCAGTTCACGCAACAGCGTCAGGGCAACCATCTGCCCTACCGCCTGCTCTGAACCGTAGCTGGACAGAATGTTGAAGCCTTGCAGCGCCAGCACCATGCCGATGAACATCCCGGAGACCACGATGATCACCAGGGACATCACGCCGACCGCGTGCAGTTGCTTGAGCAGCAAGCCAAAGCCGCCGCCGATGCCGCCGCGGCCGAGCAAGGCGTGAAACAGGAAAATAGTCGAACGCCCGAGGACTTCGACGATGTCGATGCCCGAGCGACCGAAAAGGCGAACCTTTTCGATAAGAGATGTCTTGCGCATCAGCGCTTCCCCAGAAGATCTGCGCGGTAGTCCGCTGCCGGAAAGTGAAAAGGCACCGGGCCATCAGGATCGCCGGTCATGAATTGGCGAATGCGCGGGTTATCGGCGTTCATCAGCTCTTCTGGCGTCCCCTGCCCCAGCACCTGGCCATCACCCACTACATAGAGGTAGTCAGCGATGCTCGCGGTTTCGGCCAGGTCGTGAGACACCACGATGCTGGTGATGCCCAAGGCATCGTTGAGCAGACGGATCAGGCGCACCAGTACGCCCATGGCGATAGGGTCCTGGCCCACGAAAGGCTCGTCATACATGAGGATCTGCGGGTCGAGGGCGATGGCTCGCGCCAGGGCGACACGACGCTTCATGCCACCGGACAATTCGTCAGGCATCAGGTCGATGGCCCCGCGAAGCCCTACGGCCTGCAGCTTGAGCAACACAATGTCACGAATCATCTCATCGGACAGCTGGGTATGCACCCGCAGCGGGAACGCTACGTTTTCGAAAACATCGAGGTCGGTAAACAGCGCACCGCTCTGGAACAGTACTCCCATATGCTTGCGCGCATCGAACAGATCGCTGCGCGACAGCGTCGGCAGGTTCTGGCCGTTGACCCACACTTCGCCGGCACTGGGGCGCAATTGCATGCCCATCAGGCGCAACAAGGTGGTCTTGCCGCAACCGGAAGGCCCCATGATGCCCGTGACTTTTCCGCGAGGAATGCGAATATCGACGTTATTGAAGATGCTGCGCGTACCGCGCTTGAAGGAAAGGCCCTTCAGCTCGACCGCGTAGGCGTTATCGGCACTCATCTAATCTCCTTGGGATGCAGCCTTTCACTCAGACACCATGTATGCGAATTTGGTTTGCAACGGATGTGCAATAGTTACGCCATGGGTTGGGCGGACCGAACTGGCCGCGAACTATATCACTGCTGGTGCAGAGCCCCCAAGGCCGGAACAGCGCTTGTTCAGATTCAGCACAGCGAAAAACGTTGCCGGCGATGTTATTCAGACGAATCCTGGAGACGCTCAGAATAAAGCCTGACGAACTTATGTGAGCGAATCGATCATTACCGCTATAATCGCCGACTTTTCGTCAGGCTATACGACTTCAGACATGAGCCAATCCAGCGACCTCATCCAATCCGCACAACGCACCATCCGCCTCGAGCTGGAAGCCGTAGAAGGTTTGCTGGCGCATATCGACGCAGATTTCGTACGCGCCTGCGAGATGATTCTGGCCAGCAAAGGCCGCGTTGTCGTGGTTGGCATGGGTAAGTCCGGCCACGTCGGCAACAAGATCGCCGCTACGCTGGCCAGCACCGGAACCACAGCGTTCTTCGTGCACCCGGCCGAAGCCAGCCATGGTGATATGGGCATGATTACCAAGGATGACGTGATTCTGGCATTGTCCAACTCCGGCACCACCAACGAAATCGTCACCCTGCTGCCGCTGATCAAGCGCCTGGGCATCAAGATGATCAGCGTCACCGGCAACCCGGAATCGACACTGGCCAAGGCCGCCGAAGTGAACTTGAACGTTCATGTCGCCCATGAAGCCTGCCCGCTGAACCTGGCGCCCACCTCGTCGACGACTGCGGCACTGGTCATGGGCGACGCGCTGGCGGTGGCGCTGCTTGAGGCTCGCGGGTTCACCGCTGAAGATTTCGCGTTTTCGCACCCCGGCGGCGCCCTGGGCCGCCGCTTGCTGTTGAAAGTGGAAAACGTCATGCATGCGGGCGATGAACTGCCCCACGTGCAACGCGGCACCTTGCTCAAGGACGCGCTGATGGAAATGACCCGCAAGGGCCTGGGCATGACCGTGATCCTGGAAGCCGACGGCCGACTGGCCGGCGTGTTCACCGACGGCGATCTGCGGCGCACCCTGGACCGGACCATCGACATCCATACCGCAACCATCGATGCTGTGATGACGCCCCACGGCAAGACCGCGCGCCCCGAGATGCTTGCAGCCGAAGCCCTGAAGATCATGGAAGACCACAAGATCGGCGCGCTGGTGGTGGTCGATGACCACGACCACCCTATCGGCGCCCTGAACATGCACGACTTGTTGCGTGCAGGAGTGATGTAAATGACCAGCGACCTGTTGCAACGCGGTAAAAACATCAAGTTGGCGATATTCGACGTCGATGGCGTGCTGACCGATGGCCGCCTGTACTTTCTCGAAGACGGCAGCGAATTCAAGACGTTCAACACGCTCGACGGCCAGGGCATCAAGATGTTGATGGCGGCAGGCGTGCAAACAGCGATTATCAGCGGTCGAAAGACCCCCGTTGTGGAACGTCGCGCACAAAACCTCGGGATTCCTCACCTGTATCAAGGCCGCGAGGATAAACTGGTGGTGCTGGACGAGCTTCTTGGCCAACTCAACCTAAGCTATGAACAAGTCGCCTATCTGGGTGACGATCTGCCTGACCTGCCGGTGATCCGTCGGGTAGGCCTGGGCATGGCCGTCGCCAATGCCGCAGCGTTTGTGCGTGAACACGCCCATGGCATTACCGCCGCCCGCGGTGGCGAAGGTGCCGCCCGCGAGTTCTGCGAGTTGATCCTGCGTGCCCAGGGCAGTCTTGAAGCGGCCCACGCCGCCTACTTATAGAGCGTTATATGCTGAGCAAAAAGATTCGCAACTTCCTGCTATTCGGAGCCATCGCCGCGCTGTTGCTCGCGGTGGGCTACTGGAATATCAGCCCGGAGCGCTTTCTCGACAAGCCTGTCGTGCAGGTTGATGAAAGTGTCATCGACAACTTCGCCACCAACACCCATACCGTGCAGTTCCTGCCCGATGGCAAGGTGCAGTACGAGTTGGTCTCCGACAAGGTCGAGCGCTTGAAAGCCTCGGAAGTCAGCCTGCTGACCAACCCGGACTTGAACATGTACCGTGGCACCGAACTGCCATGGCACGTCACCAGCCTGCGTGGCGAGGTCAATCCGGACGGCACCGAAATCGAACTGATCGACTCGGTGCGCGTCGCACGTACAGACGCGCAGAACCGCGACACCATCATTACCAGCAGTCGCATGACGGTATTCCCACAACAGCAATATGCGCAGACCGAGCAAGACGTTAGAATCGACGGCGCTGGCGGTGTATCGACTGGCAAGGGAATGAAAGCGTATTTGAAAGAAAGCAGGATACACCTGCTATCGAACGTAAGAGGACAGTATGAGGCTCGTTAAAACCCTCCCTATTTTGCTCGGTCTGGGCGCAGCACTGGGAAGCGTGAGCGCCTGGGCTCTGCCGAACGATAGCCAGCAACCGATCCACATCTCGGCTGACGATGCGCAGCTGGATGACAAGCAAGGCGTCGCGACCTACACCGGTGGCGTGATCATCACCCAGGGCTCGATGAAGATCACCGGTAATACGGTGACACTGACTCGCACCCAGGCTGGCGATATCGACGTCGTGACCTCGGTGGGCAACCTGGCTTACTTCGAGCAGAAGCAAAAGGCAGAAGACCCAGGGCCGATGAAAGGCTATGGCAAGACTATCCAGTACCATGCCCAGCAAAATCGCATCGTATTGATCGACCAGGCCAAGGTGCTGAGTGCCGACGGTAATTCCACCGAAGGCGAGAAGATCGTCTACAACACCCAGACCCAGGTCGCCCAGGCGGGTCGCGCCAATGGCAACAAGGTCACCGCGCCTCGCCCACGGATCGACATGGTCATCCAGCCGAAGAAGAAGGCCGAGTAATGGCAACCCTGAAAGCCCAGCATCTGGCCAAGGCCTATAAAAGCCGCCAGGTGGTACGCGATGTGAGCCTGTCGATCGACAGCGGCCAGATTGTCGGCCTGCTTGGCCCCAACGGTGCCGGCAAGACCACCTGCTTCTACATGATCGTCGGGCTGGTCCAGGCGGACCAGGGGCGCGTATTGATCGACGACCTGGACGTCAGCCACCAGCCGATGCACGGCCGTGCGCGCGCAGGTATCGGCTATCTTCCGCAGGAGGCGTCGATCTTCCGCAAACTGTCGGTAGCCGACAACATCATGGCAATCCTCGAGACCCGCAAGGAACTCGACCGCGACGGCCGCCGCCAGGAATTGGAAAGCCTGTTGCAGGAATTCCACATCAACCACATTCGCGACAACCTCGGCATGAGCTTGTCCGGTGGTGAGCGTCGCCGCGTGGAGATCGCCCGCGCCCTGGCAACCGCCCCCAAATTCATTCTGCTGGACGAACCGTTCGCTGGCGTTGATCCGATTTCGGTGGGCGATATCAAGCAGATCATCCATCACCTCAAGGCCAAGGGCATTGGTGTGCTGATCACCGACCACAACGTCCGTGAGACCCTCGATATCTGCGAAACCGCTTATATCGTCAACGACGGGCAATTGATTGCCGAAGGTGATTCAGCGACGATCCTGGCCAACGAACTGGTGAAGGAAGTTTATCTGGGTCACGAGTTCCGCCTGTAAACACGGTGATATCGGGCCCTTTGCGAGCGCGCGAGCGAGTCAATAAAAACCTCAGCTTTTTTCTCAGCTTTTTTATTGTTACCGCGCTCTAGGCAAAGGCCCCGATATCAGGCATATAATTTGCTTATGTTTGGCGCTCACGCGCCCTGTCGTGGATGGCGCATTGCGCCGGCGAATAAGGTGTTAAGCCCCTGCCATGAAACCATCGCTAGTCCTGAGAATGGGCCAGCAGCTGACGATGACACCGCAGCTGCAACAGGCCATCCGCCTGCTCCAATTGTCGACCCTGGACCTGCAACAGGAAATCCAGGAGGCCCTGGAGTCCAATCCGATGCTCGAACGCCAGGAAGAAGGCGACGACTTCGACAATACCGACCCCTTGGCCGACAATATCGAGCAAAAGCCCAATCCCGATGTACAGGAACCGTCCTATCAGGAAACCGCCCCTACGGTGGACAACCTCGAGGACGGCGAATGGAACGAACGCATTCCCAACGAGCTTCCGGTGGACACCGCATGGGAAGACGTCTACCAGACCAGCGCCAGCAGCCTGCCCAGCAATGACGACGACGAATGGGACTTCACCACCCGTACGTCGGTCGGCGAGAGCCTGCAGAGCCACTTGCTGTGGCAACTGAACCTGGCGCCGATGTCCGACACCGATCGCTTGATCGCCGTCACCCTGATCGACTGCATCAATAACCAGGGTTATCTGGACGAAACGCTCGAAGAAATTCTTGAAGCCTTCGACCCGGAGCTGGATATCGAACTGGACGAGATCGAAGCCGTCCTGCACCGTATCCAGCAATTCGAGCCCGCCGGCATTGGCGCCCGTACGCTCAGCGAGTGCTTGTTACTGCAACTGCGCCAGCTACCGGCCAAGACCCCCTGGCTCGCTGAAGCCAAGCGCCTGGTCAGCGACTACATCGACCTGCTCGGCAGCCGCGACTACAGCCAGCTGATGCGTCGCATGAAGCTCAAGGAAGACGAGCTGCGCCAGGTTATCGAGCTGGTTCAGAGCCTCAACCCTCGCCCGGGCTCGCAGATCGAGTCCAGCGAAGCCGAATATGTCGTACCTGATGTGATCGTGCGCAAAGACAACGAGCGCTGGCTGGTGGAACTGAACCAGGAGTCGGTGCCACGCCTTCGGGTCAACCCGCAATACGCCGGCTTCGTGCGCCGCGCCGATACCAGCGCCGACAACACGTTCATGCGCAACCAGCTGCAGGAAGCGCGCTGGTTCATCAAGAGCCTGCAAAGCCGCAACGAAACCCTGATGAAAGTGGCCACCCAGATCGTCGAGCACCAACGCGGCTTCCTGGAATATGGCGACGAGGCAATGAAGCCTCTGGTACTGCACGACATCGCTGAAGCGGTCGGCATGCACGAATCGACGATTTCACGGGTGACCACGCAAAAATTCATGCATACCCCACGGGGTATTTATGAGCTGAAATACTTTTTCTCCAGCCATGTAAGCACCTCCGAAGGCGGCGAATGCTCCTCCACGGCGATCCGCGCGATCATCAAAAAACTGGTTGCCGCGGAAAATCAGAAAAAGCCGTTGAGTGACAGCAAGATCGCTGGTTTACTGGAGGCACAAGGCATTCAGGTCGCCCGTCGAACCGTCGCCAAGTACCGCGAGTCTCTCGGGATCGCGCCTTCCAGCGAGCGAAAGCGTTTGATGTGACGGGCGGGGCACAGCGTTCCAGTGGCAGGCGCTTTTCGCCTGCCGCTTTATGCACTGGCAACGAAGGAGAAGCTGTATGCAAGTCAACATCAGTGGACACCATGTAGAAGTCACCCCACCCATGCGCGAATACGTCGAACAGAAGCTGAAAAAGCTTGAAGGACATTTCGACAAGATCACCAACGTGCAGGTCATCATGAAGGTCGATAAGCTTCAGCAGAAAATTGAAGCGACCCTGCAGATACCCGGTGGCGAAGTGGTTGCTAACGCCGAGCATGAAGACATGTATGCATCGATCGACTTGCTCACCGACAAGCTTGACCGCCAACTCAAAAAGCATAAGGAAAAGAATCTGCACCTGATGCAAGGTACAGGTCGTTAACTCTCCCCCCATGATCCGACTTGAAACCATCCTGACCCCCGGCCGTTCCCTCGTGAACGTGCCGGGCGGCAGCAAGAAAAAAGCCCTCGAACAAATTGCCAACCTGATCAGCAGCCAAGTGCCTGACCTGGAGATGCAAGATGTCTTCGAGGCTCTGATCGCCCGTGAAAAACTTGGCTCGACCGGTTTTGGCAACGGCATCGCCATCCCCCACTGCCGCCTCAAAGGCTGCACAACACCGGTCAGCGCCCTGCTGCACCTGGATCACCCCATCGATTTCGATGCCATCGACGGCGCTCCGGTCGACCTGCTGTTCGTTCTGCTGGTCCCACAAGCTGCCACCGATGCGCACCTGGAACTGCTCCGGCAGATCGCCAGCATGCTCGACCGCAAGGAAGTACGCGAAAAACTGCGCAGTGCCAAGAGTAATGAGGCGTTGTATCAGGTCGTCCTGGATGAGCAAAGCGGGCAATAATCATGCGTTTGATCATCGTCAGCGGCCGTTCCGGCTCGGGCAAGAGCACTGCCCTCAATGTGCTTGAAGACAGCGGCTTCTACTGCATCGACAACCTGCCCGCCGGGCTGCTGCCGGAATTGGCCGAGCGCGCCTTGATCCACACCGAACTGGCGCAACCGCTGGTCGCCGTGTCGATCGACGCCCGCAACCTGCCCAGCCATCTCTCGCGCTTCCCCGAACTGCTTGAGGAAGTGCGCGCCAAGCATATTCATTGCGACGTGCTGTACCTGGATGCCGACGAAGAAACCCTGCTCAAGCGTTTCTCCGAAACCCGTCGACGCCATCCGCTCAGCAGCGCCAACCGCTCCCTGGCGGAAGCCATCCAGGACGAGACCAAGCTGCTGGGGCCGATCATCGATCTGGCCGACCTCAAGATCAACACCACCAACCTGAACCTGTACCAGCTGCGCGATGCGATCAAACTGCGATTGCTGAACCAGCCGGAGCCTGGCACAGCGTTTCTGGTCGAGTCATTTGGTTTCAAGCGTGGCATGCCGGTGGATGCCGACTTGGTGTTCGACGTGCGTTGCCTGCCCAATCCTTATTGGAAACCGGAATTGCGCGATCAGTCCGGGCTCGATCAGCCCGTGATCGACTATCTGGCGGCACAAGCGGATGTGGAAGAGATGTTCCAGGACATCTCCACCTACCTGCTCAAATGGCTGCCGCGCTTTGCCGCGAGCAATCGCGCCTATGTCACCATTGCCATTGGCTGCACCGGTGGCCACCACCGCTCCGTCTACCTGACGGAACGGCTCGGCCAGGTGCTGCAACAAACCCTCAAGAATGTCCAGGTTCGCCACCGCGACCTTAGCTGAAAGGAACACCACTGCGATGCCGGCTCGGGAAATTGAAATCATCAACAAGCTGGGTTTGCACGCCCGGGCTTCAGCCAAGTTTGTCGGCGTTGCCGGGCAGTTCCCCTGCCAGATCCGCGCCGGGCGCACGCCGGAAACGATGGTCGACGGTAAAAGCATCATGGCGATGATGATGCTTGCCGCAGGCAAAGGCACCAAGATCCATCTGGAAACCCAAGGCGAACAAGAGCAGGAAGCCATGGACGCGCTGGTGAAGCTGATCAATAACTACTTTGATGAAGGCGAATAACCGCCTTGCGCTGTAGGAGCAAGCTTCAACCCAACGCCGTATCCATCATCATCATCAAGCAGAACCCGATGCACAACCCCAGGCTGGCGAGCTTATCGTGACCGTTTCGGCGTGACTCGGGGATAACCTCATGGGTCACCACCAACAGCATCGCGCCAGCAGCCAGCGCCAGCCCCAGGGGCAACAGCACTTCGGCAAGGCTCACCAACCACGCGCACAGCACTGCAAATACCGGTTCGACCAAACCGGACGCAGCGCCGATCAGGAACGCCTTGATCCGCGACATCCCCGCCCCAGCCAATACCAGCGCAATCACCAGGCCTTCCGGCACGTCCTGCAGGGCAATGCCCATGGCGAGGCTGTCGGCATCCGCCATGCCGCCACCCGCAGAAACTCCTACAGCCATGCCTTCCGGGATGTTGTGGGCAATGATGGCAAACACGAAGAGCCAGATGCGCGGCGGAATAACCGGCTTATCCGGCGTGCCCACCAACATTTCCGGGCTGGCGCCGGACACCTTGCGGTCTACCAGATACAGCCCGAATGCACCCAGCATGATGCCGAAGCTGATCAAGCCAGCCGCACCCCACGGCGAGAGCCCCAGGCTTTCAGCGGCGGCAATGCCGGGCACGACCAGCGAAAAGGCGGTCGCCGCCAGCATTACCCCTGCTCCAAACCCCAGCAAGGTATCGCTCAACGCCGCTGGCATTCGGCGAATCACCAGCACCGGCACCGCGCCCAACGCGGTACCGAGTGCGCAGATCGCCCCGCCCTGCAAGGCGCGCAAGATGCGTGGCTCCAGATTGAGCCAAGCCAGCCCCTGGGCCACCAGCAATGCCGTACCGACTAATACGAGCAGGGAGCCAAACGCATAGCGAAATAATCGCACGCTGCTAATCGCCAGTGTTTCAGTGCCCATAGTCGGCCTTAGATCTTGTTATAGGGTGACTATCAGGCCAAAGCAGCCTGGTAGCGCGCGGCAACCTCTGGCCAGTTGATGACGCTATAGAATGCATTGATGTACTCCGGTCGTCGGTTTTGATACAGCAGGTAATAAGCGTGCTCCCAAACGTCCAAACCGAGGATCGGCGTGTTGCCGCTCATCAGCGGGCTGTCCTGGTTGCCGCTGCTTTCCACCACCAAGGTCTTCTGCGGGGTGACGCTCAGCCAGGCCCAGCCGCTGCCGAAACGGGTCAACGCCGCTTTGGTAAAGGCCTCCTTGAAACTGTCGAAGCCCCCCAGTTGCTCGTCGATCGCCTTGCCCAGTTCCCCCTCAGGTTTTCCGCCACCTGTGGGCGACATGACCGCCCAGAACAGCGAGTGGTTGGCATGCCCACCTCCTTGGTTGACCACGGCAGCGCGTAATTGCTCCGGTAATTTTTCGACGCTGGAAACCAGCTTCTCCACCGGCCAGCCAGCGAACTCGGTGCCTTCGACGGCGGCATTAAGGTTATTGATGTAGGTTTGGTGATGCTTGGTGTAGTGAATCTCCATGGTTTGCGCATCGATATGGGGTTCGAGGGCGTCGTAGGCGTAAGGCAAAGCCGGCAGGGTATAGGTCATATCAATGTGCTCCATAGTGAGAGGGGGTCGGTTGCGACGCGGCACCGCCCAGCAAGCGATGGGTGCGCGGGTACTCGCCGTGATCGCTGATGAAATTCAACAGTTCGACATAGGTTTTGCTGCTCTGGCGCAACGCGGCCTCGCGCAACTGCGGACTGAGGCGTGGGTCCTGCATGGTCTGCAGCAGGCGCTGGTGAATGGCGCAGAGGTATTCCGCGCTTTCTTCAGGCTGGTTCAGGCGCAGGTGCAGGTCTGCCAGGTTGTGATGGGAAATGACGCAAGCCGCCACGGCTTCATCGGCGTCCGCCCAGCGTTCGAACAACACTTGGGCCAGGGCCAGGGCTTGCAAATAGGCCTCGCGTGCGTCCACCAGCTCGCCCGCCATAAAACAGCGATTGGCCCGTTCGATCGTGCGTTTCCAGTGCTCCATGGTGAGCCTCCAAAACAGGGTCGGTGATTACACGCCGCCCGCCGTAAGCTTTTCCGGGTCCAGCAGGACTTCCAGTTGGCTGCGCGGCAAGTCGGTGTGTTCGAGGGCGACATCGATCACCGGACGACCCTGCTGATAAGCCTGCTTGGCGATTTCAGCGGCCTTTTGGTAACCAATGATCGGATTGAGGGCGGTGACCAGGATCGGGTTGCGCGACAACGCCTCCTTGAGTTTGGCTTCGTTGACCTTGAAGCTGGCAATGGCCTTGTCCGCCAGCAAACGGCTGGCGTTGGCCAGCAACTCCAGGCTACTGAGCAGGTTCTGGGCGATGATCGGCAGCATCACGTTCAGCTCGAAGTTGCCCGATTGGCCGGCGACGGTGATCACCGTATCGTTGCCGATGACCTGGGCAGCCACCATGGCCGTGGCTTCCGGGATTACCGGATTGACCTTGCCCGGCATGATCGACGACCCCGGCTGCAGACCTTCCAGCTCGATTTCGCCGAGGCCGGCCAACGGGCCGGAGTTCATCCAGCGCAGGTCATTGGCGATCTTCATCAGCGATACAGCGGTGGCTTTCAACTGGCCGGAGACGGCGACGGCGGTGTCCTGGGAGCCAATCAACGCAAACAGGTTCTTGCCCGGCGTGAACGTCACCTGGGTCAGGTGGCTCAGGTGCTGGCTGAAACGTGCGGCAAACTCCGGGTGTGCGTTGATGCCGGTGCCTACCGCCGTGCCACCCTGGGCCAGCGCTTGCAGCGCCTGCAGCAGGTCTTGCAGGTGGCCGACATTGGCCTTGAGCTGCTGCGCCCAGCCATTGAGCACCTGGCTCATGCGCACCGGCATGGCATCCATCAAGTGGGTACGACCGGTCTTGATAAACGGGTGGACCGCTTCGGCCTTTTGCTCGATCACCTGCACCAGGTGCAGCAAGGCCGGCAGTGTTTGCTCGTGCAGCACCAGCGCGGCGCTGACATGAATGGTGGTCGGGATGATATCGTTGCTGCTTTGTCCGCAGTTGACGTGGTCATTGGGGTTTACCACCTCACCCAGCAACCGGCTGGCCAGGGTCGCAATCACTTCGTTGGCATTCATGTTGGAGCTGGTGCCGGAGCCGGTCTGGAAGATATCCACCGGGAAATGCTGCATGTAGTCGCCTTCCAGCAAGCCTTGGGCAGCATCGACAATGGCCTTGCCCTGCCCTTCGCTGATTTGCTTGAGGTCGACGTTGGCCCTGGCGGCAGCGGCCTTGGCCAGGATAAGCGCGCGAATGAACTGCGCGGGCATACGCTGATGGCTGATCGGAAAGTTGTTCACCGCGCGCTGGGTTTGCGCACCGTACAAGGCCTCGGCGGGGACTTGCAGTTCGCCCATGCTGTCGCGTTCGATACGGGTGTTACTCATCATCAGATCCTTGCACCAAGTCGGCGTGAGAGAGGGATGGCAGCAATTGGCAAGTCGCCAATTGCCAGGCGAAGGCCTGCCAGCGCTTGAGGCGGCAGGCACAGTGGGAGAGTTTTTCCAGGTCACGCAGGGGGCGCCAGGCCTGGTCCAGACACGAGGAGCGCCAATGCCAGGGCAGCGCGATATCGTTGGCGGTGTCGATGAGCAATCGGAATGACGTTTCGGCGATCGTCCATGGGTGGGTCGCGGTGCAACACGCCAGGTAGCGTCCCTCATTGAGGTAATGTTCGATCAGGCGAGGCTCATTGGGGTCGAGCCCACAGCGAATCTGACGACTCATCCACCGCCAACTTTCCAGGTACGGGTCCTCACGCAAGACAGAACTCATGATCCACACTCATTCAGTAATGATATTCATTATTAAATGATATTAAGAATCAAAACAAGAACAGCAGATTAATCCTTTTTGCCAGCGGCACAAAAAAAGGCGCGCCATCATCGATATGGCGCGCCTTTTTGCTGAAACGTTGCAGGTCAGCTACCGGCGACCGTCATCCGTTCGATCAACACGGAGCCCGTGCGGATATTGCTGCGCAATTCCAGGTCGTTACCCACGGCCACGATCTGCTTGAACATATCGCGCATGTTGCCGGCAATCGTCACTTCCTGGACGGCGAACTGAATCTCACCGTTTTCCACCCAGAACCCCGCCGCGCCACGGGAATAGTCACCCGTCACCATGTTCAGCCCTTGGCCCATCAATTCGGTCACCAGCAGGCCGCGCCCCATGCGACGCAACAGCGCCGCCTGGTCTTCATCGCCATGGGTCACGAACAGGTTGTGAACCCCGCCGGAGTTGGCGGTGCTTGGCAGGCCAAGCTTGCGTCCAGCGTAGGTGCCCAATATATAAGACACCAACTCGCCCTTCTCAACGAACGGCTTGGCATACGTGGCCAGGCCGTCGCCGTCGAACGAGGCGCTGCCCATGGCGCGCATCAGGTGCGGGCGCTCATCGATGGTCAACCACTCCGGGAACAGCTTCTGGCCGATCGCGCCTTCGAGGAATGAAGATTTGCGATACAGGTTGCCGCCGGAAATCGCTCCGAGAAAACTACCGAACAGACCACCGGCCAACTCTGCGGAAAACAGTACCGGCACTTCGCACGTGGGCACCGGGCGTGCGCCCAAACGACTGGCTGCACGCTGCGCCGCACGCTGGCCAATGCTTACCGGGTCGGCCAGCAACTCGCCTTGACGGTTGACGTCGTACCAGTAATCACGCTGCATCTGGCCGTCGGCTTCGGCGATCATGACGCAACTCAGGCTGTGACGCGTGGACGCATAGCCACCGATAAAACCGTGGCTGTTACCGTAGACACGGCAGCCCTGATGCGTACTCAGGGTGGTGCCGTCGGCGTTCTTGATACGCGCATCGGCATCGAACGCCGCAGCTTCGCAGGTCAGCGCCTGTTCGATGGCTTGCTCGGGCGTGATATCCCAGGCGTGGAACAGGTCGAAATCCTGCAGGTCCTTGGCCATCAGCGCTTTGTCGGCCAAGCCTGAGCTTTCATCCTCAGAGGTGTGCTTGGCGATTGCCAACGCGGCGGCGACGGTCTCGCGGATCGCCTCCGGGCCACTGGCCGACGTACTGGCCGAACCTTTGCGCTGGCCCACATACAAGGTAATCCCAAACCCTTGGTCGCGATTGAATTCTACGGTCTCCACTTCCCGCTGACGCACCGAAGTCGACAGTCCCTGCTCCAGCGACACCGCTACCTCACAGGCGCTGGCCCCCTGGCGCTTGGCCTCGGCAAGGATCTGCTCGACTTGTTCCTGCAGTGCCGGTAACGCTTGCGGACCGACGCTTTGGGCTGCACTCATGGTTTTCTCCACTCAAATTCTGCTCTCGGTTAAGGCCATCGAGCGACCGGGCCGGACAAGCGGCCCCCGACTGGTTATCATGGCGGCGTTTCTTTGCGGACTGCCACCATGGTTGATTCTTACGACGACTCCCTCGATGGGGAGAAAAGCAAAACCCAGGTCAAACGTGAGCTGCATGCTCTGGTTGACCTTGGCGAGCGCCTTACAACGCTCAAAAAGGACTTGATTGCAAAACTGCCACTGACCGACGAAATGCGTCGGGCCTTGGCCGATGCGCCTAAGCACACCGCGAATATCGCGCGCAAACGGCACATCATGTTTATCGGCAAGCTGATGCGCGATCAGGACACTGACGCCATTCTGGCCTTGCTCGATCAAACCGATGCCTCCACTCGCCAGTACAACGAACGCTTCCATAACCTGGAGCGTTGGCGTGACCGCCTGATCGAGGGCGATGACGCCGTGCTGGAAAAATTCGTATTGGACTATCCGGAAGCGGACCGCCAGCAATTGCGCTCCCTGATCCGTCAAGCCCAACATGAAATGGCGCATAACAAGGCGCCGGCCACCAGCCGTAAAATCTTCAAATACATCCGTGAGCTGGACGAGACTCAACGCGGTCTGCGTTGATCCTCTTCCCCGGGTGGCGACCTTCGCCACCCGAAGCTTGCGGGCTTACGAGCCCGTGCCACCCACGGTGATCGCATCAATTTTCAAGGTTGGCTGGCCCACGCCCACCGGCACCGACTGCCCATCCTTCCCGCACGTGCCCACGCCGCTGTCCAGCGACAGATCGTTACCGACCATCGACACCTTGCTCATGGCCTCCGGCCCATTACCAATCAACGTCGCGCCCTTGACCGGTGCGGTAATCTTGCCGTCTTCGATCAAGTACGCCTCGCTGGTGGAAAACACGAACTTGCCGCTGGTGATATCCACCTGCCCGCCGCCGAGGTTGGCGCAGTAGATGCCGCGCTTCACCGAAGCAATGATTTCTGCCGGATCGCTTTGGCCACCGAGCATGTAGGTGTTGGTCATGCGGGGCATGGGCAGGTGGGCATAGGATTCGCGACGACCATTGCCGGTGCGCGCCACGCCCATCAGGCGGGCGTTGAGCTTGTCTTGCATATAGCCCTTGAGTACGCCGTTTTCGATCAGGGTGGTGCACTCTGTCGGCGTGCCCTCGTCATCCACGCTCAACGAACCTCGGCGACCAGCCAAGGTGCCGTCATCGACAATGGTGCACAGCTTGGACGCAACCATCTCGCCCATGCGCCCGCTGTAGGCGGAGCTGCCCTTGCGGTTGAAGTCGCCTTCCAGCCCATGGCCCACGGCTTCGTGCAGCAGCACACCGGACCAACCCGAACCCAGCACGACCGGCAAGGTACCGGCCGGCGCCGGAATCGCTTCCAGGTTGACCAGTGCCTGGCGCAGCGCTTCACGGGCGTAGCCCATGGCGCGGTCCTCGGCGAGGAAATAACGGTAATCGGTGCGCCCGCCACCGCCATGGCCGCCGCGCTCGCGGCGACCGTTCTGCTCGACGATCACACTCACGTTGAAACGCACCAGTGGCCGCACATCGGCCGCCAGCCCGCCGTCGGTAGACGCGACGAGGATGCGCTCCCACACGCCGGCCATACTCACGGTGACCTGCTGGATACGCGGGTCCAGGGCGCGGGTCGCCGCGTCCACACGCTTGAGCAGCTCGACCTTCTCCGCGCGGCTGATCACTTCCAGCGGATTGTCCGGCGCGTACAACTGCGCCACGTCCTGGGTGCTGAACGCCTGCACCGTGCCGTTCTGCCCTGCACGGGAAATCGAACGGGCCGCACGCGCAGCCAGGCCCAGGGCCTCCAACGTAATGGCGTTGCTGTAGGCAAAACCGGTTTTTTCTCCGGATTGCGCGCGAACGCCTACACCCTGGTCAAGGTTGAAACTGCCTTCCTTGACGATGCCGTCTTCCAACGCCCAGGACTCGGAAATCTGCCCTTGGAAATACAGATCGGCCGCGTCGATGCCGGGTCCGGCCAGATCGCCCAGCACGGTTTGCAGACTTTCGATGGTCACGCCACCGGGTGCCAGGAGATGTTCACTGACTGAGGACAACAACTCGCTCATAGGTTTGGCCTTAAATTCATCGTTCTGAAGCAGGTCGCTGTGCGCCCTGCGAGAAAAAGCGCCGGTGATTGACCACCGGCATGCGCGCCCGTATCGACGCCTGTTCTTTGCTGTCGCGTTCGGCCACCAACACCGCTTCGCCTTGATCCTGTTGGGCCAACACGCGCCCCCAGGGATCGATAATCGCCGCGTGCCCGTGGGTTTCCCGTGGTCCCGGGTGCACACCGCCCTGGGCAGCCGCCAGCAAGTAACACTGGGTTTCAATGGCCCGTGCACGAATCAGCACATCCCAATGCGCCGCCCCGGTCACCGCCGTAAACGCCGAGGGCGCGCTGATCAACTCAGCCCCCGCCGCGCGCAACTCACTGTACAACTCCGGGAAGCGCAGGTCGTAGCACACCGTCAGCCCCAAGCGCCCCACCGGCGTATCCGTCACCACCACGTTGCTTCCGAAAGCATAGTCGTCGGATTCGCGATAACGACCCCGGGCATCCGCCACATCCACATCGAACAAATGCAGCTTGTCGTAGCGAGCGACGATTTCACCCCGGTCGTCGATCAACAGCGAACAGGCGTTAGGCTTGGCGCTCGGTTGGTCCTTGGGTGGCAACGGTAGTGTGCCGGCCACTATCCATAAGGTGAGGTCGCGGGCGGCCTGTTTCAACCATGGCAGGATCGGGCCTTCACCCAAGGCCTCGGCGCGACCAATGTCAGCCATGTCACGGCGGCCCATTGCGGCGAAGTTCTCCGGCAGTACCGCAAGCCTGGCGCCCTGCGCCGCCGCGCTCTCCAGCAGGCGGCGCGCCTGAGCCAGGTTCGCCAGCACATCACTCTGGCTGACCATTTGAATTACCGCAAAGGACATGGGCCGACACTCCGTAAAGGGCATGGGGCCATGCTACTCCACAGCCTCTCAGTTTGGCTTTTCAAATGGCTTGTCGAAGGTGATTTTCGGGTCTTTCCACGGGCCTTGCACGGTGTACTGCACGCTGGCAAAGCGCGATACCCGGTCACCGATCAGCTTGTCGATCAGAAACAATGCGCCGCCAATGGCCGGCGCGCCGACAATCAATGCCGCGATGGGCAGGTTGTTGGTGACCGGCAGCGTCACCAGCAACTTGGCATCGACGCGATCCGCCACCAGGTCGAGGGTGCCGTTCAGCTCAAGGTTGGTGGACGGCCCGGTCATGGTGATGGGCTCACGAGTCACGAACACGCCGTTACTGGCTGCGAGCAAGCCCTTGACCCGGTCATAGCTCAGGCCCTTGCCGAGCAAGTCGGAAAAATCCAGGCGCAAACGGCGGCCGATGGAATTGAAGTTAAGCAGGCCGAACACCCGCAACGCCTGGGCACCACCTTCCACTTCCACGAACTGACCTTTACGGAACGCTGCATCCAGGCTACCGGAGAACCGCTTGGGCCCAACCCAGGCGGGCGAACCGGGCCAACGGCCATCCACGTCCAGATGGAAGTCCTCGCTGGTTACCGTGGGCGCAAAGCCCCAGCCTTTGAGCACGTCGGCAATGTTCTTGCCGTCCAGTCGCCCCTTGTACCAACTGCTGCTGGCCCCCGGCGCGCCTTCCCAACCGCCGGCGCCGTTGAGTTGCATGCCCTTGAGGCCCAGGTCCAGGCTGTTGAAGGCCAGACCCTTGGCGGTCGGCCGGACTTTCAGCGACCAGGCGCCGACCAGGTCCGGGCCCTGGAACAGTTGATCGATGGCGATATCCAATGCCGGAATATCCTTGGGATCGATATCGGCCAACGGGTCCGGCGCGTTCTCGTCCGCCTGTACGGTCGGGTCGACCGCAGGCAGCTTCACGTACTGCAGGTTGATTGCGATAGGTGCGCCCTTCGCGTCCGGCAGGTTGACCGTGCCCTTGGCTTGCTGGCTGTCGAACTGCAGGCCCCAGGCCACGGGCTTGCGATCCAGTTGCAGTTTGACCTGATTGAACTGAGTACCAAACCCAGTCAGCTTGCCTACCTTGAAATCAGCGCCACTGAGCAGCTGCTTGGCATTGCCGCCCGGATCGTTACCGGCGTAACGGTTGGCGAGTTGTTTCCACGGGTCGATGTCCAGCTCCGAAAGCACCCCGCGAATGCGCAGGCCCTTCGCGCCGGGCAACACCGCGTCGCCATCGCCGAGGAACAATTCGCCGCGGCCCTCATTGAAGTTGTCCGGCGGCGCCGCAAACGTGAAGTTCGCCAGCTCACCGTAGTCAAACCAGTAACGCCGTTCGGCGCCCTGCAAGGTCATGCGGAACGTGCTGTCACGGCCCTGGCTCGCCGGCATGCCAAACGGCGCCGGCAGGTCTACCGCGACGCCCTTGAGATTGGAATTGACCATCAACTGACTGTCCGCGCCGTCCAGGATCACTTGCAACTGGTACGGAATATCGCCGGACACCGGCAGCGGCTGGCTGATTTTCAACCAGTCGGTGAGCCGCTTGACCGTCACCTGCCCCTTGGCGGTAACGCGGGTGTTGATATTGCCGGGTGTGCCCTCGGCAAAAATCTGCGCGGTGATCGGACGGTCGAACGCCTGGGCCGAAATATTCTGGCCGCTCAGGCCCTTGGCGCTGTCGAAACGGAAGTCACCCTTGAGCTGGGTCAGGTCCAGGGTGGGCTCCGCCAGTTGCAGGCGCGCTTTATCGGTCTTGAAGTCGACCACGATCTTAGGCTCGGTGCCTTTGGCCAAGGGCACGTCCAGGTCCAGACTGCCTTGCAGGTTGCCCTCGCCCTTCCAGCCCGCAAAGGTGGATGCGGTACCGATGGGGGCTTCCTGGAGGATTTTCAAACCGTCGCCCAACCCACCGGAAAATCCGCCGGTGAGCAGCAGGTGGCTGTCCTTGCCGGCCGGCGCGTGGGGGATATTGACGTAAACGTCCTTGACCTGGGTATCGAGCAGTTGGCCCTTGCTGGCCAGGATACGCACGCCGCTCTCCTCGACGAACACTTCACCATTGACCTTGTTCACATGGGGCCAACCCGGCTGGAAGGCCAGCTCGGCATCATGCACCTTGAAGAACAGGCTGATATTGCGCGAAGCCGGCAGCGCGTTGTGG
This sequence comes from Pseudomonas sp. R4-35-07, assembly GCF_003852235.1. NCBI lineage: Bacteria > Pseudomonadati > Pseudomonadota > Gammaproteobacteria > Pseudomonadales > Pseudomonadaceae > Pseudomonas > Pseudomonas sp. R4-35-07. The sequence continues at coordinate 1,007,787 of NZ_CP027732.1, read as the reverse complement.
CTCAAGGAGCCCTGGTACTGGAAAAAACCTTCGTCTACCGCGCCTTTGAGGATCGCCGTGCGCAACCATTCATCCAGCGCAGGGCTCAGCACTGCCGGTAGATACTTGGGGGTAAAACGACCATCGCCATCGACCATGCCGACCCGCAAGTCCATGTAGTCCTCCTGGCTATGGTCGAAATGCAGGCGAATCAGGAAATCCGCCGCGACCTTGCCTTCTTCCCCCAGCACTTTGATATACGGCGCGATCAGGGTGAAGCCCTGCTTGTCCAATGTCCAGGTCAGGCGCGCGTTGGCCTGGATGTACTGCCATGGCTTGGCGAAAATCGGGAATAGATGCAGGGAGAAGTCCTTGCTGTCCATGCGCAACTCGCCATGGCCCAGGTCGCCGCTGATGCTGCCGGACACATTGCGCGCAGCCGGCGCGCCGAAGTACGCGTCAAAACCGACACGCTCGAGGTTGGCGGCAAAACTGACTTTTTGATCGGTGGTGTCCTGGGGGCGGAAGTCCACCAGCACATTGCGCAACAGGCCGGTGGCTTTCAGGTGCTCGACGGCCTTGGCGAACCCTTCCGGCAGCGGCGCCAGGGCATTGAGTAATGGCGTGATGGGGGTCAGGTCGAGCCGATCGGCCTGGAGTTTCCACTCTTCCTGGGTTTTATCGGTGGCCAGGCTCTGCTGCAGTTGCACGCGCGATTCCCAACGGGTTTCGCCGATGTTCATCGCCAGCGAATCCAACAGCACCTTGAGGCCGCTGTCGCTGCGTTGCACATACGCGGTCAGGGCCAGGTTTTCGATATGCACCGGCTGGCGCTCGGCGTAGCTGCCCTTTACCTGCGGCGAATTGAGGCGCACCACCGCGCTTTGCACGGTGCCATTGGCCCAGTTGAGCCAGAACTCACCGCCGGCCTTGAGCTGGGTGAGCTTCCATTGTTGGGTCAGCCGGGATGGAATCCACTTGGCCCAGTCGCTTTGAGGTAGGCTCAGGTAGGCCTCGACCTCGGCGTCTTTCCATTGGCTGGCGCGTATACGGCTGCGCAGGCTCAGGGCGAGCGGTTGGCCGTCGGGCAGCGTCAGGCGCGCGTCCAGGCGCTGCCGGGCCATGCCGGTGTGCAGGCCCAGGCCTACATACGTTACGGTCACCGGCGCCCGGTCGAACGGTTGCAAGGTCACCTGGCTGTCGAGCACCGAAACGCGCTTGACCATTTGCATACGGGTGAGCAGTTGTTGCGGGTCCAGTGACGGGCTGTCCTGTAACGGCAAGCCCTGAAGCGTCCAACTGCCGTCCTGGTCTTCCTTGACACTCAGCTGCAAGCCGCTGACTTGCAGATGGGCGATGCGTACTTCACGGGCCATCAGGCTGGCCCAGAGGTCGGGCACCACCTCGACCTGGTCCAGGCGTAACGCACTGCTGCCCTCGCCGACCATCACGTCGTGGGCCAGCAATATCGGCGCAAACCCGCTCCAGCGGCCTTCGAGGCTACCGATATGCACCGGCATCTGCACCGCAGCCTGGGCCTTGGTTTCGACTTCAGCGCGGTATTCGGCCACCAGCGGGGTCAATTCACGCCCCAGGCTCACGTACACCGCCGCCGATACCAGCAGCAAGGCACACAGGCCCAGCCCCCAACGGGTCAAAGCGGCAAAAAAGCGTATCAGACGCTCCATGTCAGGCGACCCTCAAAGCGGTAGTCGGACGACAGATCAATGCCTGCCGGTCTCGGAAAAGAAAAACGAATGGGGATCAGAGCAGCACCACGTCGTATTGTTCCTGGGAATACATGGTTTCGACCTGAAAACGAATAGTGCGCCCGATAAACCCCTCCAGTTCGGCGACGTTGCCCGACTCTTCGTCGAGCAGGCGATCGACCACTTTCTGGTTGGCGAGCACTCTATAACCTTCGGCCTGATAGGCGCGTGCCTCCCGTAGGATTTCACGGAAAATTTCGTAGCAGACCGTTTCCGGGGTCTTCAATTTGCCCCGGCCCTGGCAACTGCTGCAGGGTTCGCACAGCACTTGCTCAAGGCTCTCGCGGGTGCGCTTGCGGGTCATCTGCACCAGGCCAAGCTCGGTGATACCGATGATGTTGGTCTTGGCGTGGTCGCGCTCCAGCTGTTTTTCGAGGGTGCGCAGTACCTGGCGTTGGTGCTCTGCGTCTTCCATGTCGATGAAGTCGATGATGATGATGCCGCCCAGGTTACGCAGGCGCAGTTGGCGCGCTATCGCCGTGGCAGCTTCAAGGTTGGTCTTGAAGATGGTCTCTTCGAGGTTGCGGTGCCCCACGAACGCGCCCGTGTTGACGTCAATGGTGGTCATGGCTTCTGCCGGGTCCACCACCAGGTAGCCACCGGACTTGAGCGGGACCTTGCGCTCCAGGGCTTTCTGGATTTCGTCTTCGACGCCATACAGGTCGAAGATCGGCCGCTCGCCCGGATAGTGCTCGAGGCGGTCGGCAATTTCCGGCATCAGCTCGGCGACAAATTGCGTGGTGCGCTGGAAGGTTTCCCGCGAGTCGATGCGAATCTTCTCAATTTTCGGGCTGACCAGATCGCGCAAGGTACGTAACGCCAGGCCGAGGTCTTCATAGATGACGCTTGGCGCGCCAATGGTCTGAATCTGCGCCGCGATCTGGTCCCACAGACGCCGCAGGTAGCGGATATCCATCAGGATTTCATCGGCGCCCGCGCCCTCGGCGGCGGTGCGCAGGATAAAACCACCGGCTTCCTTGATGCCCTCGGCGGCGACACAGTCGCTGACCACCTTCTTCAGGCGCTCGCGTTCGGCCTCATCCTCGATCTTGAGGGAAATACCGACATGGGCGGTGCGCGGCATATACACCAGGTACCGCGACGGAATCGACAGTTGGGTAGTCAGCCGGGCGCCCTTGGAACCGATGGGGTCCTTGGTGACCTGCACCACCAGGCTCTGCCCTTCGTGCACCAGGGCGCTGATGCTTTCCACCGCCGGGCCTTCGCGCAGGGAGATTTCCGAAGCATGAATGAAGGCGGCGCGGTCCAGGCCGATGTCGACGAACGCCGCCTGCATGCCCGGCAATACGCGCACCACCTTGCCTTTATAGATGTTGCCGACGATCCCGCGCTTCTGGGTGCGCTCCACATGCACTTCTTGCAGAACACCGTTCTCTACCACCGCCACGCGCGATTCCATCGGCGTGATATTGATCAGAATCTCTTCACTCATGGCTGGGTCTCGTTCAGGCGTTTTCACAATAGTGACCGATCGCTTATGGCTTGGCGCGCAAGTAGAGGCGTTCAGCGCGCGGTAAGGTTTTGCCAACAGGGTATGCCGAATCGGCCTAGCAGTTGCGCGGTTTCGCACACCGGCAGGCCGACCACGGCGGAATAGCTGCCATTGAGTCCGCTCACGAACACCGAGCCCAGCCCCTGGATAGCATAGCCGCCGGCTTTGTCCTGGGGTTCGCCACTGTGCCAGTAGGTCGTAGCCTCCTGGGCAGAAATCTCACGAAACCCCACGCGACTGCTTACACATCGGGTTTCACAGCGCTGGCCGTCGGTAAGGGCGATGGCCGTGAGGACTTCATGCTCGCGCCCCGCCAACGCCATCAACATCGCCAAGGCATCGGCCTGATCCACCGGTTTGCCAAGAATCTTGCCATCCACGATCACAGCGGTATCGGCACCCAACACGCAGATGCCTGTGCTGTGCTCGAGCGCAGCCAGACCCGCCGCTGCCTTGCTTCGAGCCAGGCGCTCGACATAGGCGACGGGAATTTCGTCAATAAGAGGCGTTTCATCGATGGCGGCGCTGACCACGGTGAAAGGCACACCGATCTGGGTCAACAACTCACGTCGCCGCGGGGAGCCCGAGGCCAGATAAAGCACATTCATTGCAGACTCTCCCTGTAGGGTTCGATAACCAGGCAGAGCCTCGCAATCCGTCAATTGATTTTGTAGCGACGACGTAGCCCACGCAGGCCGAAGCTGACCCAAGGCCACAGCAGTGCACTGACCAGGGCCGGCAATACCAGCGCGAGAGTAGGCTGGCGATTGCCGGTCAGGGCGCTGAGCCAGAGCTGAACCAACTGCGCCAGGCCGAAGATCACCAGGATCACCAGGCACTGCTGCCACATCGGGAACATACGCAAGCGCTGCTGCAACGACAGCACCAGGAAGGTGATCAGGGTCAGGATCAACGCGTTCTGGCCGAGCAAGGTGCCATAGAGCACATCCTCCGCCAAGCCCAGGCACATCGCCGTGACCATGCCTACCTTGTGCGGCAGGTTCAACGACCAGAATGCCAGCAGCAACGCCAGCCACAGCGGGCGCAGGATTTCCATGAACTGTGGCAGCGGTGAAACGCTGAGCAACAGGCCGATGGCGAAGGTCAGCCAGACAATCCAGCCATTGCGCGAATGAGTACTGGCCATTATTCCTCCCTCTGCCGCGTGGTGGCCGGGGCGGTTGTCGCAGGCCTGGCGGCAGGCGCGGTGGTCGCCGCCGGTTTCGCCGGGCGTGCGCTGTGTGCAGCCGGCTTGGCCGGTGTGGCAACAGGCGCAGCGGTTGCGGGTACGACCGCAGGCGCCGGTGGCCCCACGAACGCCGGTTTCGGCACGGTGGCGGGAATCACCGGCGCGGTGCCGTTCTGCTTGTCTTCCGCTTCCTGGGCCTGCGCGGCGTCATTGGCGCGCTCTTCCGGGGTGCGGTTATCGCTGAACACCAGCAGCAGATAGCGGCTGCGGTTCAGCGCGGCGGTCGGTACGGCACGCACAATGGCAAACGGCTGGCCGGAATCGTGGATGACCTCCTTGACCGTCGCCACCGGGTAGCCCGCCGGGAAGCGCTGACCCAGGCCGGAGCTGACCAGCAGGTCGCCTTCCTTGATGTCGGCGGTGTCGGCCACGTGCCGCAACTCCAGGCGTTCCGGGTTACCGGTGCCGCTGGCAATCGCGCGCAAACCGTTGCGATTGACCTGCACCGGAATGCTGTGGGTGGTGTCGGTCAGCAGCAAGACGCGCGAGGTATAGGGCATCAATTCAACCACCTGGCCCATCAGGCCACGGGCATCGAGCACCGGCTGGCCAAGGACCACGCCGTCGCGCTCACCCTTGTTGATGATGATGCGATGGGTGAAGGGGTTGGGGTCCATGCCGATCAACTCGGCCACTTCGACCTTTTCATTGACCAATGCCGAAGAGTTGAGCAACTCGCGCAGCCGCACGTTCTGCTCGGTAAGGGCCGCAAGCTTTTGCATGCGGCCCTGCAACAGCAGGTTTTCGGTCTTGAGTTTTTCGTTTTCGGCAATCAGCTCGGTGCGGCTGCCGAATTGGCTGGCCACGCCCTGGTAGAGACGTTGCGGCAGGTCGGTGATCCAGTAAGTCTGCATCAACACCAGCGACATCTGGCTACGCACAGGCTTGAGCAGCGCAAAACGGGCGTCGACCACCATCAGCGCGACCGAAAGCACGGTCAGCACCAACAAGCGCACGCCCAATGAGGGGCCTTTGGCGAAGAGCGGTTTAATAGGCCGCTCCTCCCAGGCAAATATTCTCTTTATTCATACGGCATCAAACCGGCCTGGATGCAGATTGAAGAAGATAAACGCCAGCAGGCAGCACTGCAAAGTGCTGCCTGCCGACCGAGCATGAACCATCCAGGCAAGCTTATTCGCTGGAAAGCAGGTCCATGGTGTGTTTATCCATCATTTCCAGTGCACGACCACCGCCACGCGCCACGCAAGTCAGCGGGTCTTCGGCGACGATCACCGGCAGGCCGGTTTCCTGGGCCAGCAACTTGTCGAGGTCGCGCAGCAAGGCGCCACCACCGGTCAGTACCAGGCCACGCTCGGCGATATCGGAAGCCAACTCCGGCGGCGACTGCTCCAGGGCGCTCTTCACCGCCTGAACGATGGTGGCCAGGGACTCTTGCAGAGCCTCCAGCACTTCATTGGAGTTCAGGGTGAAGGCACGTGGCACGCCTTCGGCCAGGTTGCGGCCGCGAACATCAACCTCGCGAACTTCGCCGCCCGGGTAAGCGGTGCCGATTTCCTGCTTGATGCGCTCGGCGGTGGATTCGCCGATCAGGCTGCCGTAGTTACGACGCACATACGTGATGATCGCTTCGTCAAAGCGGTCGCCGCCGACACGCACGGATTCGGCATACACCACACCGTTCAGGGAAATCAGGGCGATCTCGGTGGTACCACCACCGATATCCACCACCATCGAACCGCGGGCTTCTTCAACCGGCAGGCCGGCGCCGATTGCGGCGGCCATCGGCTCTTCGATCAGGAACACCTCGCGGGCACCGGCACCCAGGGCCGATTCACGGATGGCACGACGCTCCACCTGGGTGGATTTGCACGGGACGCAGATCAGCACACGAGGGCTGGGCTGCAGGAAACTGTTTTCGTGAACCTTGTTGATGAAGTACTGCAGCATCTTCTCGCAGACACTGAAGTCGGCGATCACGCCGTCTTTCATCGGACGAATGGCAGCAATATTGCCTGGTGTTCGGCCGAGCATCCGCTTGGCCTCGGTGCCAACGGCAACGACACTTTTCTGATTACCATGGGTCCGAATGGCCACAACCGATGGCTCATTCAGGACGATACCGCGCTCGCGCACGTAAATAAGGGTGTTGGCAGTGCCCAGGTCAATGGAAAGATCGCTGGAAAACATGCCACGCAGTTTCTTGAACATGGGAAAGGGACCCTAGGCAACGCGTGGGTAAAAAAGTGCGGCAAACTCTAACAACGACAGGGATTTTGGGCAAGGCGCCAATGTGCTAAATTGGCCGACTTTCTGTGCACCAACCCCCACAATCGCGGCCTTATGACCGTAGAAATGCGGTAGTGTTCCGACAATCTAACACACGGACGCCTTCCGTTCTGTTTTCCACTGGAGAATCCCATGGCGCTTGAACGCTCCGACGTGGAAAAAATCGCGCATCTGGCCTCGCTTGGCCTCAATGACGCCGATCTTCCACAGACCACCGCAGCCCTGAACAGTATTCTCGGGCTGGTTGACCAAATGCAGGCCGTCGACACCGACGGCATCGAGCCCCTGGCTCACCCGCTGGAAGCCAGTCAGCGCCTGCGCGCAGACGTCGTGACCGAGCGCAATAACCGCGAGGCCTACCAGTCCATCGCGCCAGCGGTCGAAAACGGCCTGTACCTGGTTCCGAAAGTCATCGACTAAAGGGAAAGAGCCTTTCATGCATCACATGACTCTGGCCGAGATCGCCCGCGGTCTCGCCGACAAAACATTTTCTTCCGAAGAGCTGACCAAGACCCTGCTGGCGCGCATCGCCGCGCTGGACCCCAAGGTCAACAGCTTCATCAGCCTCACCGAAGAGCTGGCCCTGAGCCAGGCCAAGGCCGCCGACGTGCGTCGCGCCAACGGTGAGAACGGCGCGCTGCTGGGCGCTCCGATCGCCCACAAAGACCTGTTCTGCACCCAGGGCATTCGCACCAGTTGCGGCTCGAAGATGCTCGACAACTTCAAGGCGCCCTACGACGCCACCGTAGTGTCCAAGCTGGCCGCCGCCGGGGCCGTGACCCTGGGCAAGACCAACATGGACGAATTCGCCATGGGTTCGGCCAACGAGTCGAGCTACTACGGCGCGGTGAAAAACCCGTGGAACCTGGACCACGTACCCGGCGGTTCGTCCGGTGGGTCGGCCGCCGCCGTTGCCGCGCGCTTCCTGCCGGCCGCCACGGCCACCGACACCGGTGGCTCGATCCGCCAACCGGCAGCCTTCACCAACCTCACCGGTTTGAAGCCGACGTACGGTCGCGTGTCCCGCTGGGGCATGATCGCCTACGCGTCGAGTCTCGATCAGGGCGGCCCGCTGGCCCGCACGGCTGAAGACTGCGCGATATTGTTACAAGGTATGGCCGGTTTCGATAAACAGGATTCCACCAGCATCGATGAGCCGGTGCCGGACTACAGCGCCAGCCTGAACACGTCGCTCAAGGGCCTGCGCATCGGCGTGCCCAAGGAATACTTCAGCGCCGGTCTCGACCCACGTATCGCCGACTTGGTGCACAACAGCATCAAAGAGCTGGAAAAGCTCGGCGCCGTGATCAAGCACATCAGCCTGCCGAACAACCAGCACGCGATTCCCGCCTACTACGTGATCGCCCCGGCTGAAGCCTCCTCCAACCTGTCGCGTTTCGACGGTGTGCGGTTCGGCTATCGCTGCGAAAACCCGAAAGACCTCACCGACCTGTACAAGCGCTCCCGTGGCGAAGGCTTCGGCGTGGAAGTACAACGCCGGATCATGGTCGGGGCCTACGCCCTGTCGGCTGGCTACTACGACGCGTACTACCTCAAGGCGCAGAAGATCCGCCGCCTGATCAAGAACGACTTCATGGCAGCCTTTGAAGAAGTCGACGTGATCCTCGGCCCAACCACGCCGAACCCGGCCTGGAAGATCGGCGCCAAGACCGGCGACCCGATCGCCGAGTACCTGGAAGACCTCTACACCATCACCGCCAACCTCGCGGGCTTGCCGGGCTTGTCCATGCCCGCCGGTTTCGTCGATGGCCTGCCGGTCGGCGTGCAATTGCTTGCCCCGTATTTCCAGGAAGGCCGCCTGCTCAATGTGGCGCACCAGTACCAGTTGAACACCGACTGGCACACTCGCACCCCTACCGGCTTCTGAGGAGAACACTATGCAATGGGAAGTTGTGATCGGGCTGGAGATTCATACCCAGCTCGCCACCCAATCGAAGATTTTCTCCGGTAGCGCCACCACGTTCGGCGCAGAGCCCAATACCCAGGCCAGCCTGGTCGACCTGGGCATGCCCGGCGTGCTGCCGGTGCTGAACCAGGAAGCGGTGCGCATGGCGGTGATGTTCGGCCTGGCGATTGACGCCCAGATCGGCCAGCACAACGTGTTCGCGCGCAAGAACTACTTCTACCCGGACCTGCCCAAGGGCTACCAGATCAGCCAGATGGAGCTGCCGATCGTCGGCAAGGGCTACCTGGACATCCCGCTGGAAGACGGCACCATCAAACGTGTCGGCGTGACCCGTGCGCACCTTGAAGAAGACGCCGGCAAGAGCCTGCACGAAGAATTCCCCGGTGCCACCGGTATCGACCTGAACCGTGCCGGCACGCCGTTGCTGGAGATCGTCTCCGAGCCGGACATGCGCAGCGCCAAGGAAGCCGTGGCCTACGTCAAGACAATCCACGCGCTGGTGCGCTACCTGGGCATCTGCGACGGCAACATGGCCGAAGGCTCGCTGCGTTGCGACTGCAACGTGTCGATCCGCCCCAAAGGCCAGGTCGAGTTCGGCACCCGCTGCGAGATCAAGAACGTCAACTCGTTCCGCTTCATCGAGAAGGCGATCAACAGCGAAGTGCGTCGCCAGATCGAACTGATCGAGGACGGCGGCAAGGTGATCCAGCAAACGCGCCTGTACGACCCGAACAAAGACGAAACCCGCGCCATGCGCAGCAAGGAGGAAGCCAACGACTACCGTTACTTCCCCGATCCGGACCTGCTGCCGGTGGTGCTGGAGGACTCGTTCCTCAATGATATCCGCGCCACCCTGCCGGAACTGCCACAGCAAAAGCGCGAACGTTTCCAGGCGCAGTTCGGCCTGTCGGTCTACGATGCCAGCGTCTTGGCGTCCAGCCGTGAGCAAGCCAACTACTTCGAAAAGGTCGTGAGCATTGCCGGCGACGCCAAGCTGGCGGCCAACTGGGTGATGGTCGAACTGGGCAGCCTGTTGAACAAGCAAGGCCTGGAAATCGACGAAGCACCGGTTAGCGCCGAACAACTGGGCGGCATGCTGCTGCGCATCAAGGACAACACCATCTCCGGCAAAATCGCCAAGACCGTGTTCGAAGCGATGGCCGCCGGTGAAGGCAGCGCCGATGACATCATCGAGAAGCGTGGCCTCAAGCAAGTCACCGACAGCGGCGCTATTTCGGCCGTGCTCGATGAAATGCTCGCGGCGAACGCCGAGCAGGTCGAACAATATCGCGCGGCTGATGAAGCCAAGCGCGGCAAGATGTTCGGCTTCTTTGTTGGCCAGGCGATGAAAGCATCCAAAGGCAAAGCCAACCCGCAACAGGTCAACGAATTGCTCAAAAGCAAGCTCGAAGGCTGATAGCGGTGAAGGAGCCGAGTGAGTTTCCATGCTCGACTCGGACCTCCTGTGGGAGGGGGCTTGCTCCCGAGAGCGGTGATTCAGTCAACACATCAGTGACTGGCCCACCGCTATCGGGAGCAAGCCCCCTCCCACATTTGATACGGGAATACCTGGAATGAAGCGTCTACTCGGCCTCCTGGCTGTCTTTTCCCTGCTGACCGGTTGCGCCAACGGCCTCATCGACCCCAACGGCTACGACGAAACCGGCACCGCCTCCTATTACGGCGCCAAGCACCATGGCAAACGCACCGCCAGCGGTGAAGCGTTCAACCAGAACGGCCTGACCGCCGCCCACCGGCGCTTGCCCTTCGGTACCCAGGTCAAGGTGACCAACCTCGACAACAACCGGTCTGTGGTGGTGCGTATCAATGATCGCGGCCCCCACACCCGCGGCCGCCTGATCGACCTTTCACGCAAGGCCGCCGAGCAACTGCGTATGCTCGGCAGCGGCACCGCACGGGTTCGTTTGCAAGCCATGAACAACTGATCGAGGCAGCCTTGAGCATTTTTGGATTGAACGCCCTCTCACCCTGGAGCCTGCTCGAACTGGTCAGCGGCTTGCTGCTGTTGATCGTCGGCGCTGAAATCCTGGTGCGGGCCGCAGTGCGCCTGGCCGCCAGCCTCAAGGTGCGGCCGTTGATCATCGGCCTGAGCATCGTGGCCTTCGGCAGCAGTGCGCCACAGATGGCCGTCAGCCTGCAGGCCACCCTGGCCGGCAACACCGATATTGCCGTGGGCAGCGTGATCGGCAGCAGCATCTTCAATATCCTCGTCACCCTGGGCCTGTCCGCGTTGATCATTCCGTTACGGGTGTCGCGCCATTTGGTGCGTCTGGATATTCCGGTGATGATCGTCGCCGGCCTGCTGGTGTTCGTCCTGGCTGCCAACGAGGCGCTGACGCCGTTCGACGGCCTGGTGCTGCTGGTTGCGCTGCTGGCCTACCTTGGCGTGCTGCACTACCAGACGCGCCACTCCCGTCGTCCACGCACACTGGCCAGCATGACCAAGGCACCCTGGCTGAGCAGCGTGCTGTTGATGCTCGGCGGGTTGTTGGTGCTGGTGCTGGCCGGGCATTTGCTGCTGGGTGCGGCCGTGAAGGTGGCGGGCGATTTGGGCTTGTCCGAGCGCGTCATCGGCCTGACGCTGATCGGCGTCGGCACTTCGCTGCCCTGCCTCGCCACCTCGTTGATTGCCGCCCTGCGTGGCGAGCGCGAGATTGCCGTGGGCAATGTGATCGGCAGCAACCTGTTCAACCTGCTGGGCGTGCTGGGCTTCACCGCCCTGGTGGCGCCTGCGCCGCTGTCGGTCTCGCCCAACGCGCTGGACTTCGACCTGCCGGTCATGCTCGGCGCCATCGTCCTGTGCCTGCCGGTGTTCTATACCGGCTACCGCGTCACGCGGGCCGAAGGCCTGGTGTTGCTGGGGCTGTACCTGGCGTATGGCCTGCATGTCATGGCGTTTACCACCGGCATGCCCTTGGCCACCAAGCTTGAGCACTTGATGCTGTTTTACGTCTTGCCGGCGTTAGGGGTGGGACTGTTGTTCACGTCGCTGCGCGCCTGGCACCGCCAACACAAGAGGGAATCGCAATAACCGCTCAGAAAAGAGCTTAGATCCAGCCACCGGCCTGCAAGACGAAGATCCCGATATTGGTGGTCACCGCCGCCATCAGCGTGGTGATCACGATAATCGCCGCCGCCAGTTCATGATTGCCTTCGGCGGCCCTGGCCATCACGAAGCTTGCGGCCGCCGTCGGCGCGCCAAAGTACAGGAACAAAATCCCCAGCTCCGGCCCCCGGAACCCCAGCAGCCACGCGCCGCCTGTGGCGATCACCGGCAGCCAGACCATCTTCATCAGGCTCGCGCTCAATGCCATCTTGCCGCTCTTGCGCAGCGCCGCCAGAGACAGGGTGCCGCCAATGCAGATCAACGCCAACGGCAAGGTGGTGTCGGCCAGGTACTGCAGGGATTTTTCCAGCCAGCCGGGCAGGCCGATCTGGAAATAGGCGAACGGCGCCGCGACGAACACGCTGATGATCAGCGGGTTGGCCACCACACTCTTGAAGATGCTCCATGGGTCGGACTTGATCACCGGGCTGTACACCGCCAGCACAATGGTCGACAGGGTGTTGTAGAACAGGATCACCAGTGCCGCGAGGATCGCCCCGAGGGAGATACCGTAGTCGCCGTACATGCTGGCAGCCAGCGCCAGGCCGATCACCCCGTTATTGCCACGAAACGCGCCCTGGGTGTAGATGCCGCGGTCTTCGCGCTTGCAGCGCAGAATCGCCCAGCCCCACGCCATGGCAAAGCTCACCAGCGTGGCCACGGCAAAGTAAATCAGCAAACCCGGCTTGAGCGCCGAATGCAGGTCGGCATGCAGGATGCCGAGAAACAACAGCGCCGGCATGGTGACGTTGAACACCAGGGACGAGGCGGTATGGATAAAGTTGTCGTTGATCCAGCGGATGCGCTTGAGCAGCACACCGAGGAAGAGCATGGCGAACACCGGCGCGGTGATGGTGAGCGTGGTGAGGAAGATTGCCAGCATGCCGGGGGGAACCTTGGTGAGCGTCGTTAGTTGGCTAATGATAAGCCATACAGCTCGATGGTGCCTGGTAGACCGCTATCGGGGGCAAGCCCCCTCCCACATTCGACCGCATTTCAACGTTAGAACGCGGTCAAGTGTGGGAGGGGCGGTGCGACGATTCGACTTGCCCCCGATGCAGGCGACCCGGTCTCAGGTTATTGGCGCCGGGTTGAACAGGGTGATGTCGTTATGCAGCTTGTGCCGCTCCGCCCACGTCTGTTTCTTGCCGCTGGCCACATCCAGGTAGAAGTGAAACAGCTCCCAACCCAGCTCTTCGATACTCGCGCGCCCGGTGGCGATGCGCCCGGCGTCGATATCGATCAGGTCTGGCCAGCGCTGGGCCAGCTCGGTGCGTGTCGACACCTTCACCACCGGCGCCATCGCCAGCCCGTAAGGTGTGCCACGCCCGGTGGTGAACACGTGCAGGTTCATGCCCGCCGCCAGTTGCAAGGTGCCGCACACAAAGTCACTGGCCGGGGTTGCGCAAAAAATCAGGCCCTTGCCCTTGACGCGCTCGCCAGGGCCGAGCACGCCGTTGATCGCGCTGCTGCCGGATTTGACGATGGAGCCCAACGACTTCTCGACGATGTTCGACAACCCGCCCTTCTTATTGCCCGGCGTGGTATTGGCGCTGCGATCCGCTTCGCCCTTGGCCAGGTAACGGTCATACCAGTCCATTTCCCTGACCAGCTCCTGGGCCACTTCCTTGCTCTGCGCCCGAGACGTCAGCAGGTAAATAGCGTCACGGACTTCCGTCACTTCGGAAAACATCACCGTGGCCCCGGCACGCAACAACAGGTCTGACGCATAACCCAGCGCCGGATTGGCGGTGATGCCGGAAAAAGCATCACTGCCGCCGCATTGCATGCCCAGGATCAGCTCGGACGCGGGCACCGTTTCGCGGCGGCGCTGGTCGAGCTTTTTCAAGCGCACCTCGGCCAGCGCCATGATCTGCTCGATCATCTCGGTAAAGCCGTGGCTGGAATCCTGCAACCGGTACAGCCAAGGCTCGCTCAGGTCGACGGAGCTGTCGTTGTCGTGCATCACTTGCCCGGCCTGCAATTTCTCGCAGCCCAGGCTAATCACCAGGGCTTCGCCGCCCAGGTTCGGGTTACGCGCCAGGTTGCGCACGGTACGGATCGGGATGTAGGCGTCCGTGGCCGTGATCGCCACGCCGCAGCCGTAGCTATGGGTCAGCGCCACCACGTCATCGACGTGCGGGTACTTGGGCAGCAATTCATCCTTGATGCGCTTGACGGCATGGTCCAGCACGCCGGTCACGCACTGCACCGTGGTGGTGATACCGAGGATATTGCGCGTGCCCACGGTGCCGTCGGCGTTGCGGTAGCCCTCGAAGGTAAAACCCTCCAGCGGCGCCTGGGTTTGCGGCACCTCGGTGGACAACGGCAGGCTGTCCAGCGGCGGCGCGGTGGGCATGCGCAACTGGTCTTCCTGCACCCAGCTGCCACGCGGGATCGGCGCCAGCGCGTAGCCAATGGTCTGGCCGTAGCGAATGATCTGGCCGCCTTCGGGAATGTCTTCCAGGGTCACCTTGTGGCTCTGCGGGATGAACTCCACAGTGACCAGGCCGTCCGGGAATTCGGTGCCGGCCGGGACGCCCTGGTCGTTCACCACGATCACTACATTGTCGCGCTCGTGCAAACGAATCGAGCGCGGCGAGTCGGCATGTTCAATCAACTGCATCACACGAACCTCAGGAATGCGCTTCGGTTAGGTTGGTCAACTCAGGGCCCTTGGCTGGCGGCTCTTTGAGTACTACACGCTTGATCGGGCCGACGATGACCAGGTAGCTGAACACCGCCACCAACGCATTGGCGCCCACGAATACCAGGGCCCATTTGAACGAGCCGGTGGTGCTGATGATGTAGCCAATCACAATCGGCGTGGTGATGGAGGCAAGATTACCGAAGGTATTGAACAAGCCACCACTGAGGCCGGCGATTTGTTTCGGCGAGGTGTCGGACACCACCGCCCAGCCCAGTGCGCCAACGCCCTTGCCGAAGAAGGCCAGGGCCATGAAGCCCACCACCATCCATTCAACGTCGACGTAATTACACGCAATGATGCTGCTGGACACCAGCAGGCCGGCAATGATCGGCGCCTTGCGAGCGAAGGTCAGGGAATGGCCCTTGCGCAGCAGGTAATCGGAAATCACCCCGCCCAGCACGCCACCGATAAACCCGCAGATGGCCGGCAGCGAGGCGATGAAACCCGCCTTGAGGATGGTCATGCCACGGTCTTGCACCAGGTAAACGGGGAACCAGGTCAGGAAGAAGTAGGTGATGCCGTTGATGCAATACTGGCCCAGGTACACGCCCAGCATCATGCGGTTGGTCAGCAACTGGCGGATGTAATCCCACTTCGGTCCGTCGGTTTTCTTACCCTTGCCCTTGTCTTGGTCCATGTCCACCATCGCGCCATTGGCCGCAATGTGATTGAACTCCGCTTCATTGATCATCGGATGCTGACGCGGGCTGTGGATAACTTTCAGCCAGATCAGCGAGAACACGATGCCAATCACGCCCATCACGATAAACACGTGCTGCCAGCCGAAGCTGTAGACGATCCAGCCCATCAGCGGCGCGAACAACACGGTGGCGAAGTACTGCGCCGAGTTGAAGATCGCCGAAGCCGTACCGCGCTCGGCGGTCGGGAACCAGGCCGCGACGATACGTGCGTTACCGGGGAACGAAGGCGCTTCGGCCAGGCCCACCATGAAACGCAGCATGAACAGCGCAACCACGGCCGTGGAGATACCGAACTCACCGACGTAGCCTTGCAGCACGGTGAACAGTGACCAGGTGAAGATGCTCAGGGCATAGACTTTTTTCGAGCCGAACCGGTCGAGCAGCCAACCGCCGGGAATTTGCCCGGCGACGTAGGCCCAACCGAATGCAGAGAAGATGTAACCGAGGGTGACCGCGTCGATGCCGAGGTCTTTTTGCAGGCTGGAACCGGCGATGGCAATAGTTGCACGGTCGGCGTAGTTGATCGTGGTCACCAGGAACAGCATGAGCAGGATCAAATAGCGGACGTGGGTCGGCTTGGTCGCTTGCATGTAGAAGTACTCCCACTAATTATTTTTTTTGCGGGTAATTGTCTTGTTGTGTGCCGCCCCCTGTAGGAGCGAGCTTGCTCGCGAAAAGCGTCAACGAATACGCGGGCATTCAGGATGCACGCGGTGCCCTTGAGTTTTTCGCGAGCAAGTTCGCTCCTACAGGGATGCGAGTCTGTGTCGCGTGTTACGAGCCGATGTAGCTGGTTTTCACCACGGTGTAGAACTCTTGCGCATAGCGACCTTGCTCACGCGAACCGTAGGACGACCCCTTACGGCCACCGAACGGAACGTGGTAATCCACGCCAGCGGTGGGCAAATTGACCATGACCATGCCGGCCTGGGAATGACGCTTGAAGTGGTTGGCGTACTTCAACGACGTAGTGGCAATGCCCGCCGACAAACCGAATTCGGTGTCGTTGGCCATGGCCAGCGCCGCCTCGTAGTCGGCCACGCGCACCACGTTGGCGACCGGGCCGAAGATTTCTTCACGGCTGATGCGCATGGCGGCTTCGCTGTCGGCAAACAGCGTCGGCGCCAGGTAGTAGCCTTCGGTATCGCAGGTCACCAGACCGCCACCGCTGACCAGCCGCGCACCTTCGCTCTGGCCGATGTCGATGTACTTCATGTCCTGGTCCAACTGGGCCTGGGAGACCACCGGGCCAATGTCGGTACCGCTGCTGAGTGCGTGGCCGACCTTGATCGACTTCATGCGCTCGGCCATGGCCGCGACGAACTGGTCGTGGATGCCGGCGGTGACGATCAGGCGGCTGGATGCAGTGCAACGCTGGCCGGTGGAGTAGAACGCGCTCTGCACCGACAGCTCGACTGCCTGCTTGAGGTCGGCGTCGTCGAGAATGATCTGCGGGTTCTTGCCGCCCATTTCCAGCTGCACCTTGGCTTGGCGCGACACGCAACTGACAGCGATCTGACGGCCCACGCCCACCGAACCGGTGAAGCTGATGCCGTCGACTTTCGGGCTGTTGACCAACACATCGCCCACGACGCGGCCGCTGCCCATCACCAGGTTGAACACCCCGGCAGGGAAACCGGCGCGGGAAATGATGTCGGCCAGGGCCCAGGCACAGCCGGGCACCAGTTCGGCCGGCTTGATCACCACACAGTTGCCATAGGCCAGGGCCGGGGCGATTTTCCAGGCCGGGATGGCGATCGGGAAGTTCCATGGGGTGATCAAGCCGACCACGCCAAGGGCTTCACGGGTAACTTCTACATTGACGCCCGGGCGCACCGACGGCACGTAGTCGCCAGACAGGCGCAGGCATTCACCGGCGAAGAATTTGAAGATGTTACCGGCGCGGGTCACCTCACCGATGGCTTCGGGCAGGGTCTTGCCCTCTTCCCGAGCCAGCAGGGTGCCGAGTTCTTCGCGGCGGGCGAGGATTTCGCTGCCGACTTTGTCCAGCGCATCATGGCGCGCCTGGATGCCGGAGGTGGACCAGGCCGGAAATGCGGCGCGGGCGGCCTCGATAGCGGCGTTGACTTGGGCGACATCGGCCTTGGCGTATTCGCCAATCACATCGGAAAGGTCCGACGGGTTGATATTGGTGCAGTAGTCGGTGCCGGTAACCCATTCACCGTTGATGTAGTTCTCGAAACGTTTTGCTTGGGACACGAATCTTCTCCTGACGCAAAAGGCCGCTGATTGCTCAGCGGCCTTGTTGATAAGTTATTGCGCGCCTTGCTTGTCGATCAGCGCGGCCAGGGCTTCGTATTCTTCCGGCAGTAGGTCGGTCAGCGGGGTGCGCACCGGGCCGGCGTCGTAGCCGGCGATCTTCGCACCCGCCTTGACGATGCTCACGGCGTAACCGGCCTTGCGGTTACGGATGTCCAGGTAGGGCAGGAAGAAATCGTCGATGATCCTGGAGACAGTGGCGTGATCATCCTTGGCAATCGCGTGGTAGAAATCCATCGCGGTTTTCGGGATGAAGTTGAACACCGCCGAGGAGTACACCGGCACGCCCAGAGCCTTGTAGGCAGCGGCATAAACCTCTGCGGTCGGCAGGCCGCCGAGGTAGCTGAAACGGTCGCCGAGACGACGGCGGATCGACACCATCAACTCGATGTCACCCAGGCCATCCTTGTAGCCGATCAGGTTCGGGCAACGCTCGGCGAGGCGCTCGAGCAGCGGCGCGGTCAGGCGGCAGACATTGCGGTTGTACACCACCACGCCGATCTTGACCGATTTGCACACCGCTTCAACGTGGGCGGCAACCCCGTCCTGGCTGGCTTCAGTCAGGTAGTGCGGCAGCAGCAGCAGGCCCTTGGCACCCAGGCGCTCGGCCTCTTGAGCGTACTCGATGGCCTGACGGGTCGCGCCGCCGACACCGGCAAGAATCGGCACGCTGGTGGCGCAGGTATCAACAGCGGTCTTCACAACCTGGGAATATTCGCTGGCGGCCAGGGAGAAAAACTCACCGGTGCCGCCCGCAGCGAACAGCGCGGTGGCGCCGTATGGGGCAAGCCATTCCAGACGCTTGATATAGCCCGCCTGGTGAAAGTCACCCTGGGCGTTGAAATCGGTCACCGGAAAAGACAGCAGACCGTGGGAGAGGATGGACTTCAGTTCTTGTGGATTCATTATTCGAACACCCTGGGCGAAGACTTTCTGAGGAAAGCGTTGTTGTTGGTTTAAATTATGTCGTACGTCATCGTACAACTATAAAAAGATTCGTCAACTGCAAATCATCAAACTTCATCCGCACGGTGTTAAGACCTGCCTTCTTGACGTAGGAAATTTTTCTTCTAATCTCGCTATTACTGTATTTATATACAGTTATCACGAAAGACTCCTACGACATAGCAAGGAGCTAACATGTCAGGTCTTGAACTCGCAGCACCCGAAAAAAAACCGCCTACCCTACGTTTCGAAGGCGGTGAACACACTGCCACCGGCGATGACACCCTGTTGCGCTTCGTCAATGACGCACCGGCGATCCCCGCGCGCCAAGTCGAACTGCACCTACCCAACGGCTTGGCGCTTACCTATGGCCAAGTGATCGCCCTGGGCGGCGATTTCTATGGCATCCCCGGCCAGCCCATCAGCGATGGCACCTCCCCGGCCGAGCGCGTGCAGCGCTTTACTGCCGCTTTCAACTCGCTGGCCGTGCTGCCCGCTTCGCGAGAAGAAGCACACAAGATCCTCGCGGTGATGCAAAAGGAGATCTCCGCGGTCAAGCATGCAATAAAGGATGGCAAGCAGCCCCATGAAGCTTACGACGCCTTGGGCGATACGTTGTCTGAAGAATGGAACCGCATCACCGGTGGGGGCAGTGCGATTTCGGCGCTAGTCCCGTTGGGCCGCTACCTGAAACTGGCGGCGGACAATGCCGACCACTTTGGCGAATGGGCGCTGTCGGCTTATCTGGCTGGGCATACGGCGGCGTTGCAACAAGCCGTGGTGGCTCACCAGACCGGCACCGACCAAGCCCTGGAACTGGCGTATGCCATGAACAGCTTTGCTGATCACTTTTTAACCGACCTATTCTCCGCTGGTCACCTGCGGATCCCGCGCAAGCAATTGGCGGCGGAGGTAACGCCCGGTGAGTTGGGCTCGCTGATCAGCCGTTTCATGCACGATGAAGACAGCAAGTTCGGGCTCAAGGTGCGCAATGCCCTGGGAGATCAGTGGCACGCTTATGGGGATAAACGCTACTTCGACGCCATTGACGCGGGTGGGGGTGGAGCACGTATTTGTTGTTGAGGGACTACAAGCCGAACAATCCGCAGCCTTGAGCTAACCGAAATCCCATATGTGTGCAGACGCGCGCATGGGACCGTTTGTCGCCACTGTCATTTCTGACAGTATCGCAGGTGAATCAACTGCCAGTAGTTTGCATTCGACCGCCGGGTTACGTCTTTAGCAAAAGAGGCGTAGACACCTTGGAGGCCATCACTCATCCTAAAATAAGTGAGGCATATCATGACTACTAAAAAGTGCACCTTTAAATCCCGCTCGAACAAATCTAAATCGGAAACTCTTAACATTGACGCTGTCGACCTGCCAAACATCGGAGACACTATTCAACTTGATGATGATCCAGCTCTGGAGGTCGTAGCCAAGAACTTCCGTATCAATGGAGGCGTTGTGATCCAAATCGACTTTGACCTCGCCTGAAACGATCACGTCAATTCAGCCTGAATTACCCACGCTGCGCCTCCGCCTCTTCATGGGCATGGCGCAGCCTTTCCCGACTGTTGGTCAAATGCAACCGCATGGCCGCACGCGCCGCGTCCGAATCCTGGCGCGCGATCGCCTCATAAATCTCTTCGTGTTCGCGGCTCAAACGTCCCATGTAATGCTGCTGGTCATCATGGGCCAGACGCGCCGAATTCAGGCGGGTACGCGGAATGATGCTGGTGCCCAGGTGGGTCATGATGTCGGTGAAATAACGGTTGCCGGTGGACAGCGCTATTTCCAGGTGGAACGCAAAGTCTGACGCCACCGCATCACCCGCGTGGGCCGCGCTTTCATTCAAGGCATCGAGGGCCGCACGCATCGCCGCCAGCTGTTCGTCACTGCGGCGCAAGGCAGCCAGGCCTGCTGATTCCACTTCCAGGCTGATACGCAACTCCAGAATCGCCAACACATCGCGCAACGTCACCACGGTGGCCGGATCGATCCGGAAACCGCTCGGGCTTGGCGTGTCCAATACAAACGTACCGATACCGTGACGCGTCTCCACCTGCCCCGCCGCCTGCAAGCGCGAGATGGCCTCGCGCACCACGGTACGACTCACACCATGGGCATCCATGATCGCCGACTCAGTGGGCAGCTTGTCGCCACGCTTGAGCTGGCCGTCGCGGATTTGTTCGGACAACACCGTGACCAATTCCTGGGCAAGGCTGCGGCGCTTGCGGGGCAGACGTGGGGCGGCGTTGGCGTTTTCCATGATGGATCATCTTTCTCGGCGAACTGAAGACGCATCATAGCCCATGGCGGTTGTACGATCACCGTTCCTGTCGAGACTTTCACTTCTGCGCGGCAGGCAAAAAAAAGCCCCGGCAACCGCCGAGGCATTTTTCAGGCTCGCCCGAAGGCAACAGCCGCTTACTTCACCACTTTCAAGCTCGGCCGGCCCGTAGGGCGCGGTGGCTCGTTATCAGGTGGCGGCACATCATCGCCGCCTTCGCCTTCGATCGTTTCGTCATCCTCGAAAGGCGACTCCAGATCGAACACCATGCCTTGGCCATTCTCACGGGCATAAATCCCGAGGATGGCGCCAATCGGCACAAACAGCGTATGCGGCACGCCGCCGAAACGCCCTTCGAAGCTGACCGCTTCGTTGTCCATGTGCAGGTGGCGCACGGCACTGGGCGATACGTTCAATACAATCTGTCCGTCACTGGCAAAACCCTGCGGAACCTGCACCGCAGGAAATTCGGAATTGACCAGCATGTGCGGGGTGCAATCGTTGTCCACAATCCACTCATAGAGCGCGCGGACCAGGTAGGGTCGACTGGAGTTCATCAGCGGCTCCTTAAGCCTTAGCGCATATCGCGTTCGACACCAGACAGACTCGCCTGGAAAGCCTCACGCGCAAACTGGCGCTCCATGTAATCAAGCAGCGGCTTGGCAGGCCGCGGCAGTTCAATGCCCATAATCGGCAAGCGCCAGAGTATGGGTAATAGGCAGCAATCCACCAAGCTTTGTTCCTCACTGAGGAAAAAAGGCTTGTCGGCGAACAGCGGCGAAACGCCGGTCAGGCTTTCGCGCAATTCCTTGCGCGCCACGACACGGGCCGGCTCTTTGCTGCGTGAATCCAGAATCACATCCACCAGCCGGCACCAGTCACGCTGAATCCGATGGATCAGCAGGCGGCTGTTGGCGCGCGCCACCGGGTACACCGGCAGTAAAGGCGGATGCGGGTAACGCTCATCCAAGTATTCCATCACCACGGTTGACTCCCACAACGCCAGGTCACGATCGACCAGGGTGGGCAAGCTGCCGTAAGGGTTCACTTCGATCAGTTTCGGCGGCTGACGGCCCGCTTCCACACTGATGATCTCGGCGCTGACACCCTTCTCTGCGAGCACGATGCGTACTCGGTGGGAATAGTGGTCGGCGGGGTCGGAGTAACAGGCCAACCGGTTGGTCACGCCCATGGCGGTCCTCCTCGCTTGTTGAAATTATCGGAAGCTCAAAAACGAGCGCGCCCAGGGAGCATCTCTGTAACGTCTGGAACAACCGACGCTACGTGTTCAGAGATGCCGCTGGGCGCGCAAGATTAACAGCAATTGCTTACGGTTGGATCAATGCACATCCTTCCAGTACTCGCGTTTGAGCAGATAGGCGAATACGAAGAAGAAAGCCAGGTACAGCAAGACGTAGGTACCGATGCGCTGATGCTGCAGTTTGACCGGGTTGGCCGAGTAGGCCAGGAAGGTCACCAGGTTCTTGACCTTCTCGTCGAACTGCTCTTCATTCAGCGTACCGGTCTTGGGCACGATGGTCAGTTGATCGCACGCTTCATGGGTCAGCGGCGTGCCGGTCAACGGATCATATTGCTTCTTGCCGTCTTCAACGACCTGGACTTGCTTGCATCCTACCACTTGGCGCCCCTGCAGGCCGACCAGAACGTTAGGCATGCCGACGTTCGGGAACACTTTGTTGTTCACGCCCCAAGGGCGGGCGGGGTCTTCGTAGAAGGATTTGAGGTAGCCATAGAGCCAGTCGGTGCCACGCACGCGCGCCACCAGGGTCAGGTCGGGCGGTGCTGCACCGAACCAGGCCTTGGCGTCTGCCGGTTTCATGCCGATGTTCATGTGGTCGCCGATCTTGGCTCCGGTGAATACCAGTTTCTCCAGCATCAACTCATGGGGGATGCCCAAGTCATCGGCAACCCGCTCGTAGCGCTGGAACTTGGCGCTGTGGCAGCCCATGCAGTAGTTGGCAAAGGTACGTGCACCATCTTGCAAAGCGGCTTTATCGGCGACGTCGATGTCGACCTTTTCCAGTTCCGCGCCATGCTCGGCAGCCAAAGACAGAAGCGGCAGGGCCGCAAGCACTAATGCAACAAATAATTTTTTCATCAGCCAGTCACCCTTTCCGGAACCGGTTTGGTCTTCTCGAGCCGGGTGTAGAACGGCATCAGAATGAAGTAGGCGAAGTACAGGAAGGTGCAGACCTGCGACAGCAACGTGCGCTCAGGGGTCGGCGCCAATACGCCCAGCACACCCAGGATCACGAATGCAATGCAGAACACCCACAGCCAGATCTTGCTCAGCCAACCCTTATAGCGCATGGACTTGACCGGGCTGCGGTCCAGCCACGGCAGCACGAACAGCACCGCGATCGCCGCGCCCATGGCGATCACGCCCATGAGTTTGTCGGGGATCGCCCGCAGGATTGCGTAGAACGGCGTGAAGTACCAGACCGGGGCAATGTGCTCGGGCGTCTTGAACGCGTTGGCTTGTTCGAAGTTAGGCTTCTCGAGGAAATAACCACCCATCTCCGGGAAAAAGAACACGATCGAGCAGAACACGAACAGGAACACGACCACGCCGACAATGTCTTTCACGGTGTAATAAGGGTGGAATGGAATGCCATCGAGTGGGATGCCGTTCTCATCCTTATGCTTCTTGATATCCACGCCATCCGGGTTGTTGGAGCCCACTTCATGCAGCGCCAGGATGTGCAGCACCACCAGGCCCAGGATCACGATCGGCAAGGCGACAACGTGCAGGGCAAAGAAGCGGTTCAGGGTAATGCCGGAGATCAGGTAGTCGCCACGGATCCACTGGGTCAGGTCGTTGCCGATCACCGGGATCGCCCCGAACAGCGAGATGATCACCTGGGCACCCCAGTACGACATCTGGCCCCACGGCAGCAGATAGCCCATGAACGCTTCGGCCATCAGCGCCAGGTAGATCAGCATGCCGAACACCCACACCAGTTCGCGCGGCTTCTGGTACGAGCCATAGAGCAAGCCACGGAACATGTGCAGGTAGACGACGATGAAGAACGCCGACGCGCCGGTGGAGTGCAGCAGGCGCAGGATCGAGCCGTACTCGACGTCACGCATGATGTATTCGACGGAGGCGAACGCCTCTTCCGCAGACGGCGTGTAGCTCATCGTCAACCACACACCGGTGACGATCTGGTTGACCAGCACCAGCAGTGCCAGGGAGCCGAAGAAGTAGAAGAAGTTGAAGTTTTTTGGCGCGTAATATTTGCTGAGATGGTCTTCCCACATTTTGGTGGCGGGGAAACGCGCATCCACCCAATCCATGAACTTGCTCATCACGCGTTCTCCTTATCGAGGCCAATGACAATGAGGTCGTCAGTTTCGTAGGTATGCGGAGGAACCGGCAGGTTCAGGGGCGCGGGCTGAGACTTGTAGACACGGCCGGCAAGGTCGTAATGGGAACCGTGACACGGGCAGAAATAACCGCCGACCCAGTCCTTGCCCAAGTCGACAGGGGCGACTTCCGGGCGAAAGGTGGGTGAGCAACCCAGGTGGGTACACAGACCTACCAGCAACAGAATCTCTGGCTTGATCGAACGCACTTCGTTCTTGGCGTAGGCGGGCTGGTCGGAATTCTCGGATTTAGGGTCAGACAACTGGCCTTCGATCTTTTTCAGATTCCCCAGGATTTCCTCGGTACGACGAACAATGAATACCGGCTGGCCGCGCCATTCAGCAATCATCTGCTGCCCTGGCTCGATCTTGCTGACATTCACCTTCACCGGTGCACCTGCGGCTTTCGCCTTGGCACTGGGAAACCATGACCCCACGAACGGGACCGCAGCCCCCACCGCTCCTGCAGCACCCACCACGGATGTGGCTGCTACCAAGAAGCGACGCCGGCCTGCATTCACGCCGTCATTGCTCATTCAGTCCTCTCCCATCAGCTTTTTGGCCTGTTAAATCAGGCGTCTACTAAGTGTTGAATCTTTACTTATAAAAATTTTGACGGATGGTAATGAAAAGCCCCACGGATGACAAGGGAATTGCCCGGGCCACCACCCCCAGGCCTTGTAGTATAGGGGGTCTGTGGATGTGGCAAGTTGTCACGGCGAAAAATGTGCATAAATCGCAGGCAATAAAAAACGCCCAGCTCCGTGAGGAGGCTGGGCGTTTTTGTGGAACGTAAAGCGAATTAACGCTTCGAGTACTGCGGACGCTTACGCGCTTTACGCAGACCGACTTTCTTACGTTCAACTTCACGAGCATCGCGAGTAACGAAGCCAGCTTTGCGCAGAGCGCCACGCAGGGTTTCGTCGTACTGCATCAGAGCGCGAGTGATACCGTGGCGGATTGCGCCAGCTTGACCACTTACACCGCCACCGATAACGGTGACGTAGATGTCGAACTTTTCAACAGTCTCGGTCAGTTCCAGCGGCTGACGAACTACCATGCGGGCAGTTTCGCGGCCGAAGAAATTTTCCAGAGTGCGGTTGTTGATCGAGATGTTACCAGTGCCCGGACGCAGGAAAACGCGTGCGGTTGCGGTTTTGCGACGGCCAGTGCCGTAATTTTGAGTCGCCGACATAATGAACTATTCCGTTAAAACTTCAGTTCTTGGGGCTGCTGAGCAGCATGAGGGTGTACAGCGCCCGCATAGACTTTCAGCTTGCGAAACATATCGCGACCCAGTGGGCCCTTAGGCAGCATGCCTTTGACCGCGATTTCGATCGGGGCTTCAGGCTTCTTGGAGATCAGGCCTTCAAAGTTGGAAGACTTGATACCGCCTGGGAAACCGGAGTGACGGTAGTACATTTTGTCTTGCGCTTTGTTGCCGGTAACACGTACCTGCTCAGCGTTGATGATGACAATGTAGTCACCGGTATCAACGTGCGGGGTGTATTCAGGCTTGTGCTTGCCACGCAGACGGCTGGCGACTTCAGTGGCCAGACGACCCAGGGTCTGACCAGCGGCGTCGACGACAAACCAGTCGCGCTGAACTGTTTCCGGTTTTGCAGTAAAAGTTGTCATTCTTTAATAGCCTCAGGGGCCGCCCTGTAAATTAGACGGCGGATCTTACTGAATAGTGCGTACTTTGACAAGGTCAAAGGCAGCCGGATACAGACGCTATCGGGGGCTCGGGTCAGCGCGTCCGTTCAACGGCAAGATTCTTCGGCAGACGGCGCATCACTTCCACTGCAGAAAGAGGTGGGCAATTATGCAGATTGCGAAAAAAAATTCAACCTGCTTTTATGAATGTTTTCCCCTGAAGGAGTACCCGATGGATTATCGACAGCTGGGCCGGACCGATCTGAACGTAAGCGCGATTGCCTTGGGCACCATGACCTGGGGCGAGCAGAACAGCGAGCCAGAGGCCTTCGCACAGATCGAACGGGCCAAGGCCGCGGGCATCAACTTCCTCGACACGGCAGAAATGTATCCGGTACCGCCCAAGGCCGAAACCTACGCCACCACCGAGCGTTATATCGGTAATTACTTCAAGAGCCGTGGCGATCGCGCCGACTGGATCCTCGCCAGCAAGATCGCCGGCCCCGGCAACACCATCGACTATATCCGCGATGGCTACCTGCGCCACAACCGCAAGCATATCGTCGACGCCCTCGACGCCAGCCTCAAGCGCTTGCAAACCGACTGGATCGATCTCTACCAGTTGCACTGGCCGGAGCGCAGCACCAATTTCTTTGGCCAACTGAGCTACAAGCACAAGGACGAAGACGACCTCACCCCACTGGAGGAAACCCTCGAAGCGCTGGATGAGCAGGTCAAGGCCGGCAAGATCCGCCACATTGGCCTGTCCAACGAAACCCCGTGGGGCACCATGAAATTCCTGGCCCTGGCCGAAGCCCGTGGCTGGACCCGCGCGGTGTCGATCCAGAACCCCTACAACCTGCTCAACCGCAGCTTTGAAGTGGGCCTGGCAGAAATTGCCATCCGCGAACACTGCGGTTTGCTGGCCTACTCACCACTGGCGTTCGGCATGCTCAGCGGCAAATACGAAGGCGGTGCGCGCCCGGCCAAGGCGCGTCTGACGGAGTACAGCCGCTTCAGCCGCTATTTCAACCCACAGTCGGAAGCGGCGTGCAGCCGTTATGTGGCACTGGCGCGGGAGCATGGGCTGGACCCGGCGCAGATGGCGTTGGCGTTTGTGACGCAACAGCCGTTTGTGACCAGCAATATTATCGGGGCCACGAGCCTGGAGCAGTTGGACAGCAACATTGCCAGTGCCGATTTGAAATTGTCCAAAGAAGTGCTGGAAGGGATTGAGGCGATTCAAAAGGATCATCCGAATCCGGCGCCTTGATTGATCGTTCCCACGCTCTGCGTGGGAACGCCGGCTTGGACGCTCCGCGTCCGCTGCAAGAGCCATGACGCGGAGCGTCATCTGAGGCATTCCCACGCGGAGCGTGGGAACGAGCATCAAAGCGCCCGCGCAATGATCTCCTTCATGATTTCATTGGTCCCCGCATAAATCCGCTGCACCCGCGCGTCCGCCCACGCACGGGCAATCGGGTATTCCCACATGAAACCGTACCCGCCGTGCAGTTGCACGCACTCATCGAGCACCTTGCATTGCAGGTCCGTGGCCCAATACTTGGCCATCGCCGCCGTGGGCACATCCAGCTTGCCTTCCAGGTGCAGCGCCAGGCATTTGTCCACGAACACACGGCCGATCTGAATCTCAGTGGCCATTTCTGCCAGCTTGAAGCGGGTATTTTGAAAGTCAGCTATCGCCTTGCCGAACGCCTTGCGCTCGCGGGTGTAATCCAGCGTCCACTGCAACGCCGCCTCAGCTGACGACAGCGCACCAATCGCCACCGTCAGCCGCTCCTGGGGCAATTCCTGCATCAAATATGCGAAGCCCATGCCGGCCTGGCCCAGCAGGTTTTCCTTGGGCACACGCACGTCCTGGAAGAAAAGCTCAGAGGTGTCCTGGGCCTTCATGCCGACCTTCTCCAGGCGTTTGCCCTTATCGAAGCCCGGCGTGTCGGCCTCGACCAGGAACAGGCTGGTGCCCTTGGCGCCGGCCTTGGGGTCGGTCTTGGCCACCACAATAACCAGGTCGGCCAGGTAGCCGTTGGTGATGAACGTCTTGGAGCCGTTGATCACATAGTCATCACCGTCCAACACCGCCGTTGTCTTCACCCCTTGCAGGTCGGAACCGGCCCCCGGCTCGGTCATGGCGATGGCCGTGACCATCTCGCCGGAGATCAGCTTGGGCAGGTACTTGTGCTTCAACGCCTCACTGCCGTAATGCAGGATGTACGGCGCAACAATGTCCGAATGCAGGGAAAAGCCAATGCCGGTCAAGCCCAGGCGGCTGATCTCTTCGATCACGACCGCGCTGTAAAGAAAATCCGCGCCCAGCCCACCGTATTCTTCCGGTACATGCGAACACAGCATCCCCGCCTCCCCCGCCTTGTTCCAGAGGTTGCGGTCGATGTAACCCTGTTTCTCCCATTGCCCATGGAATGGCGCGGCGTCTTTGTCGAGGAAGGTACGCACGCTTTCGCGGAAGAGTTCGTGCTCCGGGCTGAACAAGGTTCTGGGAATCATGGGTCACCTGTGAGGATTGTCGGACAAGAATGAGCCCACTGAGCCTATGCCGCGAATGCGTCACGGGACACTGGACACATGCGACAAAAAATAAGACGATCCAGCCGTCTGGTGACCACTTTCCCCTATAAGAATAAATGAAATTATGTCTAACCAAATCTCTACGCCCTTGCGGCGCGTCAGCATCCTGGCCGTCGATCGGGTCTTCGCTTCAACCCTCATGCAAGCCAAGGATTTCTTCCATCTCGCCAGCCTGCGGTATGGCAAGCAACAGGGCCTGGGCCTGACACCCGCATTCGAGACGCGCCTGGTCAGCCCCGACGGGCAATCGGTACGCAGCTTCAGCAATGTGATCATGCCGGTGGACGGCGGCCTGGAAGATGCCGACATCATCGTGCTGCCCGCCTTCTGGGACGACTTCGAGGCCTTGTGCACCCGCTACCCACAGGTACTGCCCTGGCTGCGCGAACAGCACGCCCGCGGCGCCGTGCTGTGCGGAGAAGCCACCGGTGTGTTCTGGCTGGCCGAAGCAGGCCTGCTCGATGGCAAGGAGGCGACCACCTACTGGCGCTTCTTCACCGCCTTCAGCGAACGCTTCCCCAAGGTGCAACTCAACCAGGACAAGCACCTGACCGACGCCGATAACCTGTATTGCGCCGGCGGCACCACCTCAGCGTGCGACCTCTACATTTATCTGATCGAACGCTTCTGCGGCGCCAACATCGCCCAGGCCGTGGCCCGCGACATCCTGTATGAGGTGCAACGCAGCTACTCGCCAGGGCGCATCGGTTTTGGCGGGCAGAAGCTGCACCAGGATGTGATCATCCTGCAGATCCAGCATTGGCTCGAAGAACACTTTGCCGACAAGTTCCGCTTTGAAGACGTCGCCCGCGAGCACGGCATGAGCATCCGCAACTTCATGCGACGCTTCCAGACCGCCACCGGCGACAAGCCGCTGCATTATCTGCAACGCCTGCGCATCGAGACGGCCAAGGGCCTGCTGTCGGGCAGCCGCAAGAGCATCAAGACCATCAGCTATGAGGTGGGTTACGACGATGCGAGTTTCTTTGCGCGGTTGTTCAGGCAGCACACGGAGTTGTCGCCGAATCAGTATCGCCAGCAGTTCCAGCAGGCCGCGTAGGCAGGGGTTCATACAGGACAAATGTGGGAGGGGGCTTGCCCCCGATAGCAGTGTGTCAGTAAGTACATCTGGCACTGATCCACCGCCATCGGGAGCAAGCCCCCTCCCACACTTTGATCTACATTGGCCTTACGGTTTGTGGCCGCGCGAAAGGAATTCGTGGGACTGCATTTCCAGCAAACGACTCAAGGTGCGTTGGAATTCGAAGTTCAAGCGACCACCCGTGTAGAGGTCCTTGAGTTCGACTTCCGCCGAGATGATCAGCTTGACGTTACGGTCATAGAACTCGTCGACCATGTTGATAAAACGCCGCGCGATGTCGTCGGTGGTCACGCCCATCTGTTCCACACCGCTCAAGATCACCGCATGGAAGATCTTGCCCAATTCGATGTAGTCGTTCTGGCTACGCGGGCCGTCGCACAGTTGGCGGAATTCGAACCAGGCCACGTCATCGCAAGTACGTAAAGCGATGATTTCGCGGTTTTCGATCATCAACTTGTCGTTTTCCACGGCCTGGGTGCATTCCGGCGTCAACGCGCGGAAGCTTTTCTTCAGGCTGTCGTGGGCCGCCTCATTGAGCGGGAAGTGGAACAGCTCCGCTTGCTCGAGGTGACGCAAACGATAGTCGACGCCGCTGTCGACGTTGACGATATCGGTGTGCTCCTTGATCAACGCAATGGCCGGCAGGAAGCGTGCGCGCTGCAGGCCATCCTTGTAGAGACCATCGGGCACGATGTTCGAGGTGGCGACCAGGGTCACGCCGTTCTTGAACAGCTCTTCCATCAAGGTGCCGAGGATCATGGCATCGGTGATGTCGGAAACGAAGAACTCATCGAAGCAGATCACCCGCGCTTCGTCGGAGAAACGCTTGGCGATGATCGTCAGCGGGTTCTTCTCCCCCGGCAGGGTCTTCATCTCTTCGTGCACGCGCTTCATGAAGCGGTGGAAGTGGGTGCGGACCTTTTCCTTGAACGGCAGCGCTTCGAAGAAGGTGTCCACCAGGT
This sequence comes from Pseudomonas sp. R4-35-07, assembly GCF_003852235.1. Taxonomy (NCBI): domain Bacteria; kingdom Pseudomonadati; phylum Pseudomonadota; class Gammaproteobacteria; order Pseudomonadales; family Pseudomonadaceae; genus Pseudomonas; species Pseudomonas sp. R4-35-07. Next base: position 977,333 of record NZ_CP027732.1, on the reverse strand, counting down.
AAGTCTTGCCCCGGCCGACGCCACCCCAGAAGTACAGGCCCTTGACCGGCGTGCGGTCTTTCTTGCCAAACAGCTTGCTGAGCATGCCCTGCTTGCTTTGCGAAGCCGCGACCAGGTCTTCGTACAGGCGCTGCAAATGACGCACCGCATTTTCCTGGGCCGCGTCATGGAAGAAGTCAGGGCGTTTCAGATCAGCTTGATATCGTTCTAGGGGCGTCATAATTTCGTTAGCAAGGCAACAAAAACGGGCCGTCACTGTAACGACGGCCCTGGATAATGGCAATCAACCCTTGGTCGGGTTAATCCTCGGAGGGGGTCAGCGCGACGCGCAAGGCGGCGATGGCGGCGTCACGGGACGCGCTGTCGGCGAACTCGGCGCTGTCGGCCACGGCCGCGTCGCCCAGCCATACGCTGAAGCCCAGGGCTTGGGTGCGTATGTCCAAGGTACCGCCGCTTTGCAATTGCTTGGTCACCGCGCCCGCCGCCTTGCCGTCGGCGAAGGTGCGCGACAGCAGCAGTTGCTCGCCGTCGGCGGCCAACAGGCGGAAGCGGAAGCTGCCGTCGTCTTCACGAAAGCTTACGAAGCGCGCGGCCTTCGCCGGCTTTTTCTTGGTGGCAACCGGCGCCGCAGCCTGGTTGACGAACGAACGCAAGCCCACCGCTTCGCGCAGTTCGGCGAGGAATGGTGCCGCCACGGCACGGGCCTTCTTGGCGCCGACCAGCAGCAGATCTTCCATGTCTGACGGGCGCGACATCAGTTGGTGGTAACGCTCGCGCGCTTCACCCAATTGACCGTCCAGCAACTGGAACAGACGATTCTTCGCCTCACCCCAGCCCAGGCCTTGCAACAGATCACTGCGCAGCTCTTGCTCCTGAGCCTTGCTCGCAAATGCCTGGTACAGCGTGAACAGGTGGGACGTGTCCGGGTCCTTCGCCTCGCCGGGCGCGCGCGAGTCGGTGACGATCCGCGAGATTGCCTCCTTCATGTCCTTGGCGCTGGTGAACAACGGGATGGTGTTGTCATAGCTCTTGGACATCTTGCGGCCATCCAGGCCCGGCAAGGTGGCAACGCTTTCTTCGATCAACGCCTCGGGCATGGTGAAGAATTCTTTACCGTTGCCGAACAGGTGGTTGAAACGCTGGCCGATATCACGGGCCATTTCCACGTGCTGGATCTGGTCACGGCCCACCGGCACCTTGTGCGCGTTGAACATCAGGATGTCCGCGGCCATCAGCACCGGGTAGCTGTACAGACCCATGGTGATGCCCGCATCCGGGTCTTCGCCGCTCTCGACGTTCTTGTCCACCGAGGCCTTGTAGGCATGGGCGCGGTTGAGCAGGCCCTTGGCGGCCACGCAGGTCAGCAACCAGGTCAGCTCGGGAATCTCGGGGATGTCGGACTGGCGATAGAACGTCACCCGGTTCACATCCAGGCCACCGGCCAGCCAGGTCGCGGCGATTTCCATACGCGAGCGCTGGATGCGCTGCGGGTCATCGCATTTGATCAGGGCGTGGTAGTCGGCCAGGAAGTAGAAGGAATCGGCATTGGCGTCCTGGCTGGCAAGGATCGCCGGGCGGATCGCACCGGCGTAGTTGCCCAGGTGCGGCGTGCCGGTGGTGGTGATGCCGGTGAGGATACGGGTACGCGTCGTCATGGGTAATCGCTTATCAGACTGCTATCAATTCGAGAGGCGCGGCAGCACCAGATCCTTCAGATCGGTGAGCTTGCCGTGAAAAAAGTGTCCGCATTCTGCCACTTTCAGCAGCTCATGGGGGCGTTTCAGGGCGCCAGACCAGTCGTAGACGACTTGCGGGTCGACCACTTCGTCGGTTTCCGGCTGGATTAGCGTCAACGGGCAATCATGTGGCAGCACATCCGTGTCACGCAGGCGCATCACTGCGGCAGCCACCATGAACAGGTGCGCCAGCTTCTCGCCCTTGGCTTCCAGGCGCCCGCCGAGGCTGGCGGCCACATAGCCACCGAAGGAAAAGCCCAGCAGGGTGAGCGGCAGATCGGGGTGTTTTTCCCGCAGCCACGTGGCGGCCGCTTCGGCATCGTCAACTTCGCCGCTGGCCATGTCGTGGCTACCGGCACTCGCGCCGACGCCACGATAATTGAAACGCAACGTAATCAAGCCGGCGTCGCGGGCGGTGCGTTGCAGGGTCGAGACAACTTTATTGAGCATGGTCCCGCCCTGCACCGGGTTAGGGTGGCAGATCAGCGCCAGACCGCGTGGGGCGGGGTGATCCAGGTACAGGGCTTCCAATTGACCCACCGGGCCATCGATCAAAACGGGGGTTTCACGCATGAGCAAGGATGAACTCCGTGACCTCTCAAGGGGTCGACTCGTCTAGCTAAAAGTCTGTGCATGGCATCATTGCGAGCTTAATCGCGGTATACAGCGCAGGTTTGAGCCGTTAACGTAAAGCAAAGCCGTTTATAGAGGAAGGACTCGTGGAACACTCGCTCTTAGTTTGGTTGTTGCCGACTCTTGCCCTGGTTGCCGGTGTCGCCATTGGATTCCTGGTTGCTCGCCTGCTGCCGAATGCCGCGCCTAACCGCACGCAGCGTCAGCTGGATGACATTCAGGAACGTTTTGACAGTTATCAGAACGAGGTTGTTACCCACTTCAACAGCACCGCGACCCTGGTCAAGAAGCTCACCCAGAGCTACCAGGAAGTACAGGATCATCTCGCCGATGGCGCTAACCGCCTGGCCCTCGACGACATCACCCGCCAGCGCCTGCTGGCCGCGTTGCATTCCGATGCACCGCAGACCCCACGGGAACGCCTGACCCCGCCTCGGGAAAACCAGGAACCGCCACGGGACTACGCGCCAAAAACGCCGGACGCCCCAGGCATGCTGGATGAGCATTACGGCTTGAAGAAGTAAGTTAGCTTCCAGCAACACAAAGCCCGGCTGATCGATGATCAGCCGGGCTTTTTTATTGGGCCGTTTCTGTTGCTCAGTGAAGATCCAATGTGGGAGGGGGCTTGCCCCCGATAGCAGTGTGTCAGCCAGCACAGGTATCAACTGGTCCACCGCCATCGGGGGCAAGCCCCCTCCCACATTGACCGAGCCCCGCCTCAGGACACTGTCTGTTCCTGCAACCGCCCACCCTCGATGCGCACATGCCGTCCATGGAAGCGCTTGAGGCTGCTGCGATGACCGACGCTGACGATGCTCAGCCCCGGCAGTTCATTGATCAACGCCTGATACAGCGTCGCTTCATCCTCTTCATCCATGGCCGAGGTGGCTTCGTCCATGTACAGCCATTGCGGCGCGAACAACAAGGCGCGGGCGAAGGCCAGGCGCTGCTGCTCGCCGGGCGAGAGCATGCGCTGCCAGTGGTTGGCTTCATCCAGACGGCTGACCAGATGCGGCAGGCGGCAGGTTTCCAGTACCTGTGCATAACGTTGCGCAGGGTAAGCGCTGTCCTCTTGTGGATAACTCAACACGGCCTTCAACGTGCCAATCGGTAAATAAGGCTTCTGCGGCAGAAACAGATAACGCGTCGCCGGCAGGCGAATGCTGCCATGCCCTGCCGGCCACAAATGGCCCATTGCGCGCAGCAGCGTACTTTTACCACTGCCGGAACGCCCGCTGAGCATCACGCGCTGACCCGGCTCCACGGTCATGTCGGCGTCGGTGAGCAAGTGACGACCATCGGCCAGGTCCATGCCCAGATCCTTGATCACCAGGTGTTCGCCTTCAGGGCGCACATCGATGGCCGGGGCACGCTCCTCGTTGTCGCTCATGGCCTGCTGGAAACTCAGCAGACGGTCGCTGGTGGCACGCCACGCCGCCAGTTCCGAGTAGGCGTTGATGAACCAACTGAAGTTTTCCTGCACATTGCCAAACGCCGAGTTGATTTGCATCAGCTCGCCCAGTTCGATCTTGCCGGTGAAGTAGCGCGGCGCGGCGACGATAAACGGGAAGATAATCGCTATCTGGCTGTAGCCGGCGGTGAAAAAGGTCAGGCGCTTGGACACTTTCATGATGTCCCAGAAGTTGTGCCAGACCTTGCCGAAGCGCGAGCTCAGGCGCTGCTTTTCATTCGGCTCGCCGTTGTAGAGGGCGATGCTTTCAGCATTTTCACGCACCCGCACCATGGAGAAACGCAGGTCCGCTTCGAAGCGCTGTTGCTGGTTGTTCAAGCCGATCAAGCGTCGCCCGATCAGGTGCGTCAGCCAACTGCCCACGGCGGCATACAGCAGCGCACACCAGAACATGTAGCCGGGAATGGTGATGCCGAACACTTCGATGCTGCCCGACACGCCCCACAGGATGATCGAGAACGACACTAGGCTGACCACGTTGCGCAGCAGTCCCAGGCCCAGGCTCAAGGTGCTGGTGGTAAAGGTATTGAGGTCTTCGGAAATCCGCTGGTCCGGGTTGTCGGTGTAGCCGCCCTGCTCCAGCTGGTAGTAGTTCTTGTGGGCAAGCCAGCGCGCGAAGTGCTTTTCGGTCAGCCAGGCACGCCAGCGAATGGTGAGCATCTGGGTCAGGTACAAGCGATACACCGCGCCGAGGATCGCCACGGCCGCGATGCCGCCGAAGTAACCGATCAATTGCCAGAAGGCGGCCGTGTCCTTCTTTTCCAGGGCGTTGTAGAAATCCTTGTACCAGTGGTTGATCCACACCGAGATCGCCACGCTGAACAGCGACAAACCAATCACGGCAGCCAGCAGCAACCAGGCCCGGCCCTTCTCTTCACTGCGCCAATACGGCGTGATCATCGCCCAGGTTCGGCGGAAGAATTGCCCACGCACCGCATCATTGACCGCGGAGTATTCAGCGTTCTGATTCATCGTTCAGGCTCGGTAGGAAATCATGACAGGCGTTTGAACCGATCATAGGCGATCGGTTCACGGCTCCGTGCAGCCTGAGGCAGATTGTTCAGTCTTCGTTCAGCGCCGTACCGGGCGCTTCTGCAATTTGCGCTGCAACGTGCGCCGGTGCATGCCCAAGGCGCGAGCAGTGGCGGAGATGTTGCCTTCGTGCTCGGTCAGTACGCGCTGGATGTGCTCCCACTGCAGGCGGTCGACCGACATGGGGTTTTCCGGCACTAGGGTGTCGAGGTCGGCGTGCTCGGAAAGCAGCGCGGCGAGCACGTCATCGGCATCCGCCGGCTTGCACAGGTAATTGCACGCGCCACGCTTGATCGCTTCGACGGCGGTGGCGATGCTGGAATAACCGGTGAGGATCACCACGCGCATTTCCGGGTCGAGCTCGAGCAGCTTGGGCAACAGCACCAGGCCCGAGTCGCCGTCCATTTTCAGGTCGAGCGCGGCGTAGTCCGGCAGGTCGGACTGGGCGATGGCCAGGCCCTCTTCGGCTGAGCCCGCAGTGCTGACGCGAAAACCGCGACGGCTCATGGCGCGGGCCATCACGCGGGTAAAGGTGGCGTCATCATCTACCAGCAACAGATGCGGCAGTTCTTCGCCTTCGACTTGGATCTCGTCACTCATCGATATCTCCTCGTGCGACACGGGGCAGGCGCAGCTCGGTGAGCGTGCCACCTTCCTCATGACTATAGAGCTTCACTGAGCCGCCCGCGCGGGTCACGCTGGCCTTGCTCAAAAACAGGCCGAGGCCGAAGCCTTTGCCCTTGGTGGTAAAGAACGGTTTGCCGATCTGCTCGGCAATGGCCAGCGGCACGCCCGCGCCGTGGTCACGAATGCTGATGGTGACGTTTTCCGCGTCCCAGTCCAACTGCACGCCCAAGCCCTCGGGGCAGGCGTCGGCCGCATTGTTCAGCAGGTTGAGCAACGCCTGGGTGAGATCAGGCGGCGGCGCCATGCGCGGTACGCTGCCCTGGCCCAACAGGCTGAACCGGTAACTGGCTTCGGGACGCATCAGGTGCCAACGGTTCAGCGCTTCGTCGAGCCACTGGGTGACATCCTGCATTTCAACCGCCAGGCGTCGATTGGCTTCGGCGGCGCGTACCAGTTGCTGCAGGGTCAATTTGCACTGCTTGACCTGTTCCTGCAGCACGCTGAGGTCATCCTGCAACGCCGGGTCGTGATGGTCCTGGGTCATCTCCTTGAGCAGCACGCTCATGGTCGCCAGCGGCGTGCCCAACTCGTGGGCGGCGCCTGCGGCCTGCGTGGCGACGGCCAGCAATTGCTGGTCGCGCAGGCCTTCTTCACGGCGAATTGCGCGCAGTTCTTCCTGGCGGCGCAACTCTTCGGCCATGCGCGCGGCAAAAAACGTGATCACTGCGGCGGACAGCGCAAAGCTCAGCCACATCCCGTAGATCTGCAGGTTTTCCCGGGCGATGGGAAACGTCTGCAGAGGATAGAACTGCGCCAGCAGCAAGGTATACAACGTTAGCGCAATGCCCGACAGCACCACCGAATAGCGCCACGGCAACGTCACGGCGGCAATGGTCAGTGGCACCAGGTAATAAGAAACGAATGGGTTGGTGGAACCGCCGGAGAAATACAGCAACACACTGTGGATAAACAGGTCGCACGCCAATTGCAGGGCATATTCCAATTCGGTGACCGGCCACGTGGTGCGCAACCGAATCGCGGTAAACGCACACAACACGCTGGAGAAGCCGAGAGTCACCGCCAGTTGCAGCCAGGGCAGCGGCAACAGGTCGAACCAATAGGCGAGCCCGACGGAACCTGCCTGTGCGGCCAAGACCAGGGTGCGAATGAACGTCAGGCGCCAGAGGTTCTGGCGGGTGGCGGAAGTCAGTTTTACGGCGGCGAGCATGAGCTCTCCCGATGAGCGCTGCAGGCGGATCGGCACGAGTATAAACGAAGCAGCGCCTCGGCATTCGGTGTGTGGCTCTTTGACGCAGTGGGCGCTGTAGCTATAAGCCACAAGTTGAAAGCTGCAAGTCAGCCTCGCTTTCACTTGTAGCTTGTAGCTTGAAACTTTTTTCTAATTCATAAACCCGAAGAACCCGATGCCACCGTCTACAGTCATACCGAACACGACAATCCCAAGGAGCTTTCATGTCTCGTTTCACTCGCAGTGCAGCGGTTCTCACCCTCGGCGCCAGCGCCCTGGCCAGCCTGCCGGCCATGGCCGCCGATGAACTGCATTACAACCAGATCTCCCTGCGCGCCGAAGTCAGCCAGGAAGTGGCGCGCGACAAGATGATCGTCACTCTTTACACCGAAGCGCAAAACGCCGACCCGGCCAAGCTTGCCGCTGAAATCACCACCACCATGAACCAGGCGTTGGGCCAGGCTCGTGAAGTCAAGGCCGTGACCCTGCGCCAAGGCAGCCGCAACAGCTATCCGATCTACGACAGCAAGAATCAGAAAATCACCGGCTGGCGCGAACGCGCCGAACTGCGCCTGGAAAGCGCGGACTTCCCGGCGCTGTCCAAACTCACCGGCGAGCTGTTGAACACCCTGAAAATGGACAACATGGACTTCGCCATCGCTGACAGCACGCGCAAGGCCAGCGAAGACGCGCTGCTCAAAGACGCGGTTGCCGCGTTCAAGGCCCGCGCGCAACTGGCCACCGATGCGCTGGGCGGCAAGGGTTACAAGATCGTCAACCTGAACTTCAACACCAATGGTTATCCACAGCCGTATGCGCGCGGCGGGATGATGATGAAAGCGGCCATGGTGGATTCGGCGCCAACGCCTGAAGTGGAGGCCGGCACCAGTCAGGTCAACATGAGTGCCGACGGCGTGATTGAAGTGCAAATGCAGTAACCCCCTACCTGACACACCTGAACGGCGGTAACCTCGGTGACCGCCGTTTTCGTTTGCGCAGCTTTTATAGGGCTGCCATTTCAGGGGTCTCCATGGAAAGAATCGCCTTCAAACCGCTCCTCCTTGCCGCAGGCCTCCTGGCCGTTATGCCGCTGGCACACGCCTCTACCACCCTGGTCTACTGCTCGGAAGCCAGCCCCGCCGGCTTCGACCCGAGCCAATACACCAGCGGCACCGAGTTCGACGCCTCCGCCGAAACCGTATTCAACCGCCTTACCCAGTTCAAGCGCGGCGGTACCGAAGTCGAGCCCGGCCTCGCCACCCGTTGGGAGGTCTCCGAAGACGGTCTCACCTATACCTTCCACCTGCGCGACGGCGTCAAGTTCCACACCACCGATTTCTTCACCCCCACCCGCGACTTCAACGCCGATGACGTGGTGTTTACCTTCAACCGCCTGCTGGATGCCGAGAGCCCGTTTCGCAAGGCCTACCCCTCCGAGTCGCCCTACTTCACCGACATGGGCCTGAACACCACGATCAAGAGCCTCGACAAACTCGACGAACACACCGTGCGCTTCAACCTGAACAACGTTGATGCATCGTTCGTACAGAACCTGGCGATGAGTTTCGCTTCGGTGCAATCGGCGGAATATGCCGCCCAGCTCTTGAAGCAGGGCAAGGCCGAGGACATCAATCAGAAACCGGTCGGCACCGGCCCGTTCGTGTTCAAGCGCTATCAGAAAGACTCGCAGATCCGCTACGTTGCCAATAAGCAGTACTGGAAACCCGAGGACGTGAAGCTCGACAACCTGGTATTCGCCATCACCCCTGACGCCGCTGCGCGCGTGCAGAAACTCAAGGCGGGTGAATGCCAGGTCAGCGGCTACCCGCGCCCGTCCGACATCGAGGTGATCAAGCAGGACCCAAACCTGCGCGTGCAGCAGCAGGCCGGCTTCAATTTGGGTTTCCTGGCGTACAACGTCACCCACCCGCCGCTGGACCAACTCAAGGTGCGCCAGGCGCTGGATATGGCCATCGACAAACCGGCCATCATCAAGGCCGTTTACCAAAGCGCCGGACAATTGGCGCAGAACGCTCTCCCTCCCGCGCAATGGTCTTATGACCCGACGATCAAGGACGCCCCCTACGACCCGGCCAAGGCCCGGGCGCTACTAAAAGAAGCAGGGGTTGCACCAGGTACCACCATCAACCTGTGGGCAATGACCGTGCAACGCGCCTCCAACCCGAACGCGCGCATGTCGGCACAAATGATCCAGCAGGATTGGGCCAAGGTCGGCATCAAGGCCAACATCGTCAGCTATGAGTGGGGCGAATACATCAAGCGCGCCAAAAATGGTGAGCATGACGCCATGATCTACGGCTGGACCGGCGATAACGGCGACCCGGATAACTGGCTCGGCGTGCTCTACAGTTGTGCCGCGGTCAAGGGCAGCAATTACGCCAAATGGTGTAACCCGGCCTATGACAAGCTGGTGCAGCAGGCCAAGGTCAGCAACGACCGCGACCAGCGCATCAAGTGGTATCAGCAGGCTCAACAAATTCTTAAGGAACAAGTACCTATAACGCCTATTGCGAACTCGACGGTTTTCCAGCCGCTGCGCAAGGAAGTTCGCGATTTCAAGATCAGCCCCTTTGGGCTGACACCGTTCTATGGCGTGAGTCTAGATAAGTAACAACAACGCCCCAACCGAGTGCACTAGACACGTCGGCTGGGCCTTTTCGGTGCGCACGGCGCACCGAAAAAACCCGCCAAATAGATGCATTTATGTCGAAACTTTCATAAATGCGACATTCTTGTACGCCCGTCCCACTGTTTGGCGCTTGCAACCGTTCAACATCTTGCAATGGGTATGGCGCCTGCATAAGTATCCGCAGGCCGACTCACGAGGTCGCCCTCACCACCAAAAATGACAACAAATCATGAGGCCAACATGCTTAAACACGCAGTCCTTCCGTTATTAGTGAGCGCTGGCCTTATGGCCGCAGCCCCGTTTGCCCAAGCGGCAACTAACCTGGTGTTCTGCTCCGAAGGGAGCCCGGCCGGCTTTGACCCAGGCCAGTACACCACCGGAACAGACTTCGATGCCTCGGCCGAAACCATGTTCAACCGCCTGAGCCAGTTCGAACGTGGCGGCACCGCCGTGATTCCTGGCCTCGCTACCAGCTGGGACGTGTCCCCGGACGGCCTGACGTATACCTTCCACCTTCGGGAAGGCGTCAAGTTCCACACCACTCCGTATTTCAAGCCGACGCGTGAATTCAATGCCGATGACGTGCTCTTCACGTTCAACCGCATGATCAACAAGGACGACCCGTTCCGCAAAGCCTACCCCACTGAGTTCCCGTACTTCTCCGACATGGAGATGGACAAGAACATCAAGAACATCGAAAAAGTCGATGACCACACCGTCAAGTTCACCCTTGGCACCGTGGACGCCGCCTTCATCCAGAACCTGGCGATGAGCTTCGCCTCGATCCAGTCGGCCGAATACGCCGCCCAGCTGTTGAAGGAAGGCAAGGCCAGCGACATCAACCAGAAGCCAATCGGCACTGGCCCGTTCGTGTTCAAGAGCTACCAGAAAGACTCCAATATTCGCTTCACCGGCAACAAGGAATACTGGAAGCCTGAAGACGTCAAGATCGACAACCTGATCTTCGCAATCTCCACGGACCCATCGGTCCGCATCCAGAAACTGAAGAAAAACGAGTGCCAGATCACGGCCTATCCTCGCCCGGCGGACATCAAGCCACTGGAAGCGGACAAGGACATGAAGATGCCGCACCAGGCCGGTTTCAACCTGGGTTACATCGCCTACAACGTGATGCCTGTGCTTAAAGGCCAGACCACGCCGAACCCGTTGGCTGATCTGCGGGTTCGCCAGGCGCTGGATATGGCGGTGAACAAGCAGCAGATCATCGACTCCGTGTACCAGGGCGCTGGCCAATTGGCCGTCAACGCCATGCCGCCAACCCAGTGGTCGTATGACACCACTATCAAGGATGCCAAGTACGACCCGGCAAAAGCCAAGGAACTGCTCAAGGAAGCCGGCATCAAGGAAGGCACCGAGATCACCCTGTGGGCCATGCCAGTACAGCGTCCGTACAACCCGAACGCCAAGCTGATGGCCGAGATGCTGCAGAGCGACTGGAAACAGATCGGCCTGAAGGTCAACATCGTCAGCTACGAGTGGGGCGAGTACATCAAGCGTTCCAAAGGTGGTGAAAACCAGGCCATGATCATCGGCTGGAGCGGTGACAATGGTGATCCGGACAACTGGCTGGGCACGCTGTTTTCATCCCCGGCATTGAACGGCAACAACTTCTCCAAGTTCGTCAACAAAGACTACGACGCCCTGATCAGCCAGGCCAAGGCGACCACAGACGTTGCCAAGCGCACCGAACTGTACAAACAGGCGCAACAACTGCTTAAACGTGAACTGCCTTACACACCTATCGCGCACTCGACGGTGTATCAACCCATGCGCAACACCGTGCAGGACTTCAAGATCAGCCCGTTTGGCTTGAACTCCTTCTATGGTGTCAGCGTAAGCGGCAAGTAAGGATCGATAGCGGCGACGCTCATAACGTCGCCGTTATTACATCTGCCAGGCCCGTAGGAAACAGACCACACCCGCAAGCGTTGCCGCCCTACAGCAATGAACTGCGCTTCGTGCCTCCGTTGCCTACAGGGTCAATCCGATTTGGCGCATTTACTGTGAAGTCCGCGACCCATAACGTCGTAGGACTACAGAGGTACCAATTCGGGAAAGGCACTTACCGCATGTGGGACCAGTGATGTCCCCTTGGCTACAGGCCTGAGGGATTGCTCGCTGTTGATAACTACACACAAGGATCGGAATCGTCATGCGCCATACCACCGTTCTATCCGCAATGTTTGCCGCCAGCCTGCTGGCTGTGGCCACCACGGCTCAGGCCGCCGAAAAGAAGAGCCTGGTGTTCTGCTCCGAGGGCAGCCCGGCGGGCTTTGACACGGCGCAATACACCACCGCCACCGACAACGATGCCGCTGAGCCGTTATACAACCGACTTGTCGAGTTCGAAAAAGGGGCGACTGACGTAGTGCCTGGGCTGGCAACCAAGTGGGATATTTCCGAAGACGGGCTGACCTACACCTTTCATCTGCGCGAAGGGGTGAAGTTCCACAGCAACAAGGAGTTCAAGCCAACGCGCGACTTCAACGCCGACGACGTGCTGTTCACGTTCAACCGCATGCTTGACCCCGACCACCCGTTCCGCAAGGCCTACCCCACCGAGTTTCCGTACTTCAACGGCATGAGCCTGAACAAGAACATTGCCAAGGTCGAAAAAACCGACCCGCACACCGTGGTGATCACCCTGAATACGGTGGATGCCGCGTTCGTGCAAAACATCGCCATGAGCTTCGCCGCAATCCTCTCGGCCGAGTATGCCGAGCAATTGCTCAAGGAAGGCAAACCCAGCGATATCAACCAGAAGCCCATCGGCACTGGCCCGTTCGTGTTCCAGCGTTACCAGAAAGACTCGCAGATTCGCTATGTGGCAAACAAACAGTATTGGGACCCCAGCAAGGTCAAGCTCGACCAATTGATCTTCGCCATCAATACCGACGCCTCGGTGCGCGTGCAGAAGCTCAAGGCCGGCGAATGCCAGGTCACCCTGCACCCGCGTCCCGCCGACGTCGACGCACTCAAGGCCGACCCGAACCTGCAACTGCTGACCAAGCCTGGCTTCAACCTTGGCTATATCGCCTACAACGTGCGCCACAAACCCTTCGACCAGCTCGAAGTGCGCCAGGCGCTGGACATGGCGGTGAACAAGCAGAGCATCCTCAATGCGGTGTACCAGGGCGCCGGGCAACTGGCGGTCAACGCCATGCCGCCGACCCAGTGGTCCTACGACGACAGCATCAAGGACGCCGCCTACAACCCGGAAAAAGCCAAGGAACTGCTCAAGGCCGCCGGCGTGAAGGAAGGCACCGAGATCACCCTATGGGCGATGCCGGTGCAACGGCCGTACAACCCCAACGCCAAGCTGATGGCGGAAATGCTGCAGAACGATTGGGCCAAGATCGGCCTGAAAGTGAAGATCGTCAGCTACGAATGGGGCGAATACATCAAGCGCACCAAGAACGGCGAGCACGATGTCAGCCTGATCGGCTGGACCGGTGACAACGGTGACCCGGACAACTGGCTGGGCACCCTCTACAGCTGCGACGCCATCGGCGGGAACAACTACTCCATGTGGTGTGACCCGGCGTACGACAAGCTGATCAAGCAAGCCAAGGTCGTGACCGACCGCGAACAAAGGACTGTTCTGTACAAACAGGCGCAGCAACTGCTCAAGCAGCAGGTGCCGATCACGCCAGTCGCCCACTCGACGGTCAACCAGCCGTTGAGCGCCAAAGTCGAAGGCTTCAAGGTGAGCCCCTTCGGCCGCAACGTGTTCTCGGGCGTCAGTATCACCCCATAAGAAAATAACCGGATGGCGAAGGGCCTGGCGGCCTTTCGGCAAACGTGCAGCCTTTTGTTGGGATTTTTCCTACGCCAAACGTTTGCAATAGCTTGAACGAGTTACACACCCAATAGCCGGTTCACCTAAAAAGACCGGCATAAAAAAGAGAACCAAAGGAGCTTCACCCATGAAACTGAGCAGCAAAGCGCTTCTGGCCCTGGCCATCAGCAGCATCACGGCCACCGCCTACGCTGAAACGCAGAGCCAGGACTTCGTTCCTACCACCCTGGCCGGCACCAGCGCGCAAAGCGAGGCCAAAGGCTTTATCGAAGATTTCAGCCTGGGCGGTACCACGCGTAACTGGTACTCCCATGAAAGCAAATACCGTGGGGGCACCTTCGCTTACCAGAAGCACGGCGAAACCCGTACCGACCGCAACCGTACCAACTGGGTACAGGGCACCATCCTCAACGCCAGCTCGGGTTTCACCCAGGGCACTGTTGGCGTCAAGACCGAAGTGGCGGTGTACAACGCGCTGGTGTTGGACCGCAGCAAGCGTGACATCAAAGGCGGCTCCAACCGCACCCTGGCCGATTCCAACGGCGACGCTGTAGATCAGTGGAGCAAACTGGGCCTGGCCAACGTGCAGTTCCGTGTGTCCAACACCACCTTGACCGCCGGTCGCCAGAACTTCAGCAGCGGCATCGTCGATACCATCGGCAACCGTGCGCTGCCTTCCAGCTTCCAGGGTGTGAGCTTCAACAGCGAAGAGTTCAGCAACCTGTCGTTCCAGGGCGGTGTTTTCGATCGCGTGTCACCGCGTACCGAACAGAGCCTGTCGAAATTCCGCAGCGAATACGGCAATGGCGTAGAAACCGACAAAGTCTCCACCCTGGGTGTGAACTACCAGCCGCTGAAAAGCCTGAAGACCAGCTTCTTCGCCGCCAACGTGAAGGACTTCTGGAACCAGTACTACTTCGGCGCTACCCACGAATTGGGCGACGCCAAGGAACTGGGCCTGACCACCGGTTTCAACTACTACAAGACGGTCGATGAAGGCAAAAAAGAGATGGGGGAAATCGACAACGATACTTTCTCCCTGTCCCTGGGACTGACTCACCAGGCACACAGCCTGACCTTCGCTTACCAGCAAGTGAACGGTAACGAGTACTTCGACTACCTGCACGAAACCAACGGCATCTACCTGGCCAACTCCCTGACCTCGGACTTCAACGGCCCGAACGAGAAGTCCTTCCAGATCGCCTACGCCATCAACATGGCCGAATACGGCGTGCCAGGCCTGAAGTTCAACGCCTACTCGGCGCGCGGCTGGGACATCGACGGCACCCACTACACCGGCAACAACGGCCGGGCCAAGTTCGCCTACGACGGCATTCAGTCCCAGGACGGCGAGAAGCACCAGGAATACGGTGTAGGCGCCTCTTATGCCCTGCAGAGCGGCCCACTCAAAGCCACTACCGTGCGCGCAACCTATGTTGAGCACCGTGGCAGCGAGTTCCAGTCCGACGGCAGCATCAAAGAGTTCCGTCTGGTCACCACCATTCCGTTCAACATTCTTTAATTAGCGCCAGGCAGGCGGTGGGCTCAGGACGAGCCCGCCGCCTACGCTTTTCTGGCTCCATCGATTGCAGAGGGCTCTGAATGAAAATGCTCCCGTTACAAGCTGCCATGGCCGCTGCGCTGCTGAGCGTGGCGATCGGCGTATCGGCCAAACCGCTGGTGGTCTGCACCGAAGCCAGCCCGGAAGGTTTTGACCCGGTCCTGTATACCACCGCCGTGACCGCTGACGCCGCTGCGGAAACCATGTTCAACCGCCTGGTGGATTTCAAGCCCGGCACCACCGAAGTCGTTCCCGCGCTGGCCAAAGACCTACCCGAGATCAGCGCCGATGGCCTGACCTACACCTTTCACCTGCGTGACGACATCAAGTTCCACACCACCGACTATTTCAAACCCACGCGCAACCTGAACGCCGACGACGTGCTTTGGAGTTTCCAGCGTCAGCTGGACCCGAATCACCCTTGGCATAAAAAGTCCCTCGTGGGCTATCCGTATTTCGAAAGCATGGGCTTCAAGGAACTGCTCAAGAGCGTAGAGAAGACCGACGACTACACCGTTGTCTTTACCCTGACGCGTCCTGAAGCACCCTTCCTGGCCGACCTGGGCATGGCATTCTCTTCAATCCATTCGAAGGAATACGCCGACCAGTTGCTCAAATCCGGCAAGACCGAAGACCTCAACGCCAAGCCTATCGGCACTGGCCCGTTCATCTTCACCCGGTATCAGAAGGACGCCCAGGCGCGCTTCAAGGCCAACCCCGACTACTTCCGTGGCAAACCGGCAGTCGACCCGCTGATCTTGGCGATCAGCACCGATAACAACGTGCGCCTGCAGAAGCTCAAGGCCAACGAATGTCAGATCGCACTGTTCCCCAAGCCGGATGACATTCCAAGCATCAAGAAAGACCCAAACCTGAAAGTCGATGAGCTGGCGGCGATGACCACCAGTTACACCGCCTTGAACACGACCCACAAATACATGAGCGATGCGCGGGTGCGTCACGCGATCAATATCGCGTTCGACAAGGCCGGCTACACCGAAGCGCTGTTCGGCAAAGGCAATGCGGTGGTGGGGACTGGTCCTTATCCGCCGACCTTGCTGGGTTTCAGCGACAAACTGAAGAACCCGCCTCGCGATCTGGACAAGGCCCGCGCCCTGCTCAAGGAAGCCGGCGTGCCGGAAGGCACCGAGTTCAGCCTGTTCACCCGTAACGGCGGCGGCCCGACCAACCCCAACCCGATGCTCGGCGCCCAGCGCATGCAGGCGGATCTGGCGCAGATCGGCCTGAAGGTGAATATCAAAGTCATGGAATGGGGCGAGATGCTCAAGCGCGCTAAAAACGGCGAGCACGACATGGTATCGGCTGGCTGGGTCGGTGATAACGGCGACCCTGACAACTTCCTTACGCCAAACCTGAGTTGCGATGCAGCGAAAAACGGCGAAAACTACGCGCGCTGGTGTAACAAAGAGTTTCAGGACTTGATCGACAAAGCGCGCGCCACCGCTGAACCCGCCCAGCGCGCCGCACTCTATGAACAAGCCCAGGACGTTTTCGACAAGGACCAACCATGGCTTCCCATGGCTTATCCGAAACTGTTCACCGCCATGCGCAAGAACGTAGAAGGCTTCACCCAAAGCCCTCTGGGGACCAATAACTTCGCCACCACCCAGGTGAAGTAAATAAGAAAAACGCTCGGCGCCGTCGACCCTGACGGCGCCGAACCTGCCTAACCGGCTGATTGAGGTACACACCAAGATGTTTAGTTTTATTGCCCGCCGACTGGGGTTATTGATCCCCACGTTCTTCGGCATCACGTTGCTGACCTTTGCGTTGATTCGCATGATTCCAGGCGACCCCGTAGAAGTCATGATGGGCGAGCGGCGGGTTGACCCCGAAATGCATGCCCAGGCAATGGAGCGCCTTGGCCTTAACAAGCCGTTGTATGCGCAATACCTGGATTACGTCGGCAAGCTCGCCCAAGGCGACCTTGGCGAATCGCTGCGTACCCGCACCAGCGTGTGGACCGAGTTCACCGCACTCTTTCCGGCGACCCTGGAACTGTCCATCGCCGCCCTGCTGTTCGCCGGTATCCTGGGCCTGTTGGCCGGGGTGATCGCGGCCTTGAAACGAGGGTCCCTGTTCGACCATGGGGTGATGGGCATCTCCCTGGCGGGATATTCGATGCCGATCTTCTGGTGGGGCCTGATCCTGATCATGTTCTTCTCGGTAAGCCTGGGCTGGACCCCGGTTTCCGGGCGTATCGACCTGCTCTACGACATCGAGCCGCGCACCGGCTTCATGCTCATCGACACCCTGCTGGCCGACGAGCCGGACGCGTTCTGGGACGCCCTGCACCACCTGATCCTGCCAGCCATCGTGCTGGGCACCATCCCGCTGGCGGTGATTGCGCGGATGACCCGTTCGTCGATGCTCGAAGTGCTGCGCGAAGACTACATCCGTACCGCCAAGGCCAAGGGCCTGTCGCCGGCGCGCGTGGTGTTCGTACACGGCCTGCGCAACGCGCTGATCCCGGTATTGACCGTGGTCGGCCTGCAAGTCGGCACGTTGCTGGCCGGTGCGGTACTGACCGAAACCATCTTCTCGTGGCCCGGCATCGGCAAATGGCTGATCGAAGCCATTGGCGCGCGGGACTACCCGGTGGTGCAAAACGGCATTCTGTTGATCGCCTGCCTGGTGATCCTGGTGAACTTCGTGGTGGACATCCTCTACGGCTTCGCCAACCCACGCATCCGTCACCAGCGCTGAGATCATGACCATGACTACCTCTACTCCAGTGTCAGCAGTCGATCAGAGCCTGCTGTACCCGTCTCCGTACAAAGAATTCTGGCAAGCCTTTTCCAAGAACAAAGGCGCGGTTGCCGGCCTGCTGTTCATGTTGCTGATCGTGTTCTGCGCGATCTTCGCGCCGTGGGTTGCACCGCATAACCCGAGCGAGCAATACCGCGACTTCCTGCTCACTCCGCCGTCATGGCTGGAAGGCGGGCAGATCCAGTTCCTGTTGGGCACCGACGAACTGGGCCGGGATTTGCTCTCGCGCCTGATCCAGGGTTCGCGCCTGTCGCTGTTGATCGGTTTGTCCTCCGTGGTGATGTCGCTGATCCCGGGCATCCTGCTTGGCCTGTTCGCCGGGTTCTTCCCGCGCCTGCTGGGCCCGACCATCATGCGCTTGATGGACATCATGCTGGCCCTGCCGTCGCTGCTGCTGGCCGTGGCGATTGTCGCCATCCTCGGCCCTGGCCTGATCAACACCGTGATCGCCATCGCCATTGTGTCGCTGCCGTCCTACGTGCGCCTGACCCGCGCTGCGGTGATGGGCGAACTGAACCGCGACTACGTGACCGCCGCGCGCCTGGCCGGTGCCGGCCTGCCACGCCTGATGTTCATCACCGTGCTGCCCAACTGCATGGCGCCGCTGATCGTGCAGGCCACCTTGAGTTTCTCGTCGGCGATCCTCGATGCCGCCGCCCTGGGCTTCCTCGGCCTTGGCGTACAACCGCCAACGCCGGAGTGGGGCACCATGCTGGCATCGGCCCGCGACTATATCGAACGCGCTTGGTGGGTCGTGAGCTTGCCGGGCTTGACCATTTTGCTCAGCGTGCTGGCAATCAACTTGATGGGTGACGGCCTGCGCGACGCGCTGGACCCGAAACTCAAGAACGCCGCCTGAGGAGATTCCCATGTCACTGTTAGAAATCAAGAATCTCAACGTTCGCTTCGGCGACGAGACCGCCGTGCCAGTGGTCGATGGCCTCGACATTACCGTCGACAAAGGCGAAGTCCTGGCAATCGTTGGCGAGTCGGGCTCGGGTAAATCCGTGACCATGATGGCGCTGATGGGCCTGATTGAGCACCCCGGCATCGTCACCGCCGATGCCCTGAACTTCGACGGCAAGGACATGCTCAAGCTGAGCAACCGTCAGCGCCGCCAGATCGTCGGCAAAGACCTGGCGATGGTGTTCCAGGACCCGATGACCGCGCTGAACCCCAGCTACACCGTGGGGTTCCAGATTGAAGAAGTGCTGCGCCTGCACCTGAAAATGTCCGGCAAGCAAGCGCGCAAGCGCGCCATCGAACTCTTGGAAAAAGTGGAAATCCCTGGCGCTTCCAGCCGTATGGATGCCTACCCGCACCAACTCTCCGGCGGTATGAGCCAGCGCGTGGCAATCGCCATGGCGATTGCCGGCGAGCCGAAACTGCTGATCGCCGACGAACCGACCACCGCGTTGGACGTCACGATTCAAGCGCAGATCATGGACCTGCTGCTGGCCCTGCAAAAAGAGCAGAACATGGGCCTGGTGCTGATCACTCACGACCTCGCGGTGGTGGCTGAAACCGCCCAGCGCGTGTGCGTGATGTATGCCGGCCAGGCCGTTGAAGTCGGCCAGGTCCCGCAACTGTTCGACATTCCAGCGCACCCTTACAGCGAAGCGCTGCTCAAGGCGATCCCCGAGCACAGCCTGGGCGCCACACGCCTGGCCACGCTGCCGGGTATCGTGCCCGGCCGTTACGACCGCCCGCAAGGTTGCCTGCTATCGCCGCGCTGCCCGTATGTGCGTGAGAACTGCCGTACCGAGCGCCCTGCGCTCGACCCGAAAACCAACAGCCTTGCGCGCTGCTTCTACCCCTTGAACCAGGAGGTGGCGTAATGGCCGTCGTTCTTACCGCCCGCGACCTGACCCGTCACTACGAAGTGTCCCGTGGCCTGTTCAAGGGCCACGCTACGGTGCGTGCCCTCAATGGCGTGTCTTTCGAACTGGAAGCCGGCAAGACCCTCGCCGTCGTAGGCGAATCAGGTTGCGGCAAATCCACCCTGGCCCGCGCCCTCACGCTGATCGAAGAGCCGTCATCCGGCTCCCTTAAAATCGCCGGCCAGGAAGTGGCCGGCGCCGACAAGGCCCAGCGCAAGCAATTGCGCAAAGACGTGCAGATGGTGTTCCAGAGCCCGTACGCGTCGTTGAACCCACGGCAGAAAGTCGGTGATCAGCTCGGCGAGCCGCTGCTGATCAACACCAACCTGTCCGCCGCCGAACGCCGCGAGAAAGTGCAGGCGATGATGAAGCAAGTGGGCCTGCGCCCTGAGCATTATCAGCGCTACCCGCACATGTTCTCCGGTGGCCAGCGCCAGCGTATCGCCCTGGCCCGGGCGATGATGCTGCAACCCAAAGTGCTGGTGGCGGATGAACCGACCTCGGCACTGGACGTGTCGATCCAGGCCCAGGTACTCAACCTGTTCATGGACCTGCAGCAGGAATTCAACACGGCCTACGTGTTCATCTCCCACAACCTGGCCGTGGTGCAGCACGTTGCCGATGACGTGATGGTGATGTACCTCGGCCGCCCGGTGGAAGTGGGCCCCAAGGAAGACATCTACGCCCGCCCCCTGCACCCGTACACCCAGGCGCTGCTGTCGGCCACGCCGACCATCCACCCGGACCCGAACAAGCCAAAGATCAAGATCGTCGGCGAGCTGCCCAACCCGCTGAACCCGCCGTCGGGTTGCGCCTTTCACAAGCGCTGCCCGTACGCGACGGCACGCTGCAGCACCGAGGAGCCGCTGTTGCGGCCGTTGGATAATCGCCAGGTGGCTTGCCACTATGCGGAGCAGTTCGTGGCCTGACGATCGTTCCCACGCTGCGCGTGGGAATGCCGCCTAGGACGCTCCGCGTCCCGCCGTTGAGGTGACGCAGAGCGTCAGGGATGCATTCCCACGCGGAGCGTGGGAACGATCAAAGTCTGAGTTCTACGGCCCTTCCCGTCAGGTTGCGCATCAGCCGGGCGGGAGGGGCTTCTTTTTGCGCACGGCCTCTGTCTGGCTGTCGCCTTCGTCCGAATCGTCGCGGCAGTTTTCCACCCAAACAATTACAAACTTCCCACACGACTTCCACGCTCTAACTTCAAGCCAAAAAGAAAACTTCTTAAATATGTAACAGCAACTAAAAAACGACGATAACGCGCTTCTAATTCCATAAAGCCTGACTGAGAATGCCCGCCTCTCCTCATTAACAAACGGGCTATCTCATGACTGTAATCCGCGAAAAGCTTTCTATCTCCAAATCCCTGGAAACCCTTCTTAACGACATCTATGCCGATGATGAGGTTTCATTGGCCGAATACAAGACACTCCAAGCCGAAGCCGACCTTCGCTGGCAGAAGGTCATTGACGAATTAGGGCCAAATAACACGCTTAAATCGTTTCAGAACTCGATGGATATCTCCATGCATTTGCTGTACCTGAGTGCCGAGTATGCTGCATTGCAGGAAGTTACAGACTTGGGGGAAGCCTATGTAAAAGATGCGATGTATGCACAAGTTGAATACATCCAGGCGGGCACCCAATTGGCATTGAAACTGTTGCGAGTGGGGCAAAACCTACCGTAACTCACCGTCATTTCCTAAACGCAATAAAGGGCGAAGCCATGACAGCTTCGCCCTTTTGCATGCCATGCCAGGAATCGCTGTGACCCTGAGAGGGAATCAAGTTTCGCCGTCGTCGAAGGTCACACTGTCTTCCCCCTCATTGATGGGGTTTTCCGGATCTTTGACATCTGTGGGCTGGGGCTGCGGTTTCCAGCTGCCCGAGTTGACCTCGTTGGCCTTTTTCTTGGTGACGGGTCCTGTGTCTTTCCACTGGGGGGTGCCATCGCCGGCCAGTGCCGGTAGGGCTGTCAGCGCTGGGCCTGCCAGTAGCATCAGACAAATAGCGTATCGAACATTGCGCACGGTGGTCTCCTTCACATTCAGTGTGTGAAAGCTAGACCCGATGCAGGGGTTTCGCCAATTCCCAGCCTTATAGAGATCAAAATGTGGGAAGGGGCAAGCCCCTTCCCACAGTTAATTGCATTTAAGACGCCAACAAAAAAGGCGAAGCCATTACAGCTTCGCCCTTCTCTCAACTGCTAAGATCTTAATGATGCTCACCTTCCATTATCACCTGATGCCCAATGCTGGAGCCAGGCGAGAGAGCCTTTCAAGACTATAATGCAGCAACGTTTTGCTTCAGTATAAAGAACCCTTCGACGCGTTTCGTCGAACCCTGAACATCCACATTGAGCTCAAACTTAAAAAATCCGGCTTTACCTGAAGGATTTATCATTCCAGTAACAAAACCAGACTTAACTTCAGTACTGCTCCCTGCTGCCCAATGCTGCACAGTGAATCCCTGACCGACAGGAACATTGACACCCCAAAAATCATACGAGTTGAATATGAAGGTAAGGCCCGTTTCACGAATACTATTTTGAGTATCCCGACCTTTAAAAATCGGTGGAATCGGTTGCGGCCCCTCTTGAAGATATACGTACTTATACTGCGGGGTTACAAGCCCCCCGCCTTCAAAACGATATTCAAAATGCCCGGTAGCATTCTGTACCTGTTTTTCCTCATGACTGACCATGATCCAATCTCCATGCTGGGTAGCCTGATATAAAGTTCTGTACCAAATCCCGAACCAAGAACATGCTATTTAACTTCTGCTTATAAGCACTGACGGTAGGCCTCACGACCTCCCTGCCTATATAACGGCTGAACACCATAAAAATCTACTGTCAAACTTCACAGTTGACTCTTAGCCGTTTACGAAGCCACAAAAAAGCCCTAAAGATAAAATCTTTAGGGCTTTCAGTTAGTTGCTAAAAATCAGAGGCCTAAATCAATGGTGCTCACGCGTCGCACGGAATTTCACATCTGGCCAGAGCGCTCTTCCATTAGCGCCAGGTTGATCCGGGGCGGCGCCAGGTAAGTCAGGTGACCACAGCCGTCGATCGCCAGGTTTTCCACCGCTTTGTTGGAGAACTCTTCCAACTTCTTCTTACCGCTGCAATCTTTCAAGTCACGCCGTAGCTGGTGATTCGGTTTCTTAAGCCCCATACGGACCTCCTCCTACCAGGCCCCTCTGAGCGAAGGGCCATGGAGCTCAGTGGCAGTGTAGTGCCCCAGTCTTCTTGTCATTGTGGTAGCCCTGCTTATCGGTACGGCCACCGTGAGCAATTACAAATATAGAAATGACGGCGAGAACCAGTGTCAGTAAAAAGATGATAATTTTCATGACTCACTTCCTATGATTATTGTTTTTGCATTTCATCAATTGGCCTGATCAAACTTAGTTGCGGTTCGAATATTTTCTCGAAATAAACGGTGGGAATGCCTATTCGTTCCACACAATGTCGGCGTGCACGGTCCCAAGATTTATCGTGCATCGTCGTATAGTCGATGTACTGTCGAGCCCGGTTGATTTTTATTCCGACTCGTCTCTCAAAGATGGCAAAGGTTCGTATAAAATGCCTTTCGACCATACCCTTGAGGTGAAGGTATTCCCTCCCAATCGCCAGGATTGACTGCGGCTCCAATTGACACAAATAAGTCAGGTAAAACAGATCATTCATGACGCGTCTTAGGATCGAAGCGCGTTTGAGTGTCGTCTCATCCACACCGATGGCACATAGCGTTGCGGCGAGCATTAGTGAGTCGAGCACTTTCCTTTTCAGAAGCGGCTCATTTCTCATATCCAGATAATCAAGTAACAGGCAGGATTCGAAGGGTGAGTCCAGACCTCGAAGCCGAGAGTTCAGAGTCTCCGCTCCGAACCCGAATTCGTAACCCAGCACACCCGTACTGTCGCTGATCTCAATAAGGTTACCAATGTCCCGATAGCCGCCCAGCCCCTGATCAAGAACGGCGAAGGTAACGCCTTCTCCTTTCACGCCCTCCAGGCCATATTGCCAATGGTAGTAACCGGGCGAACGCCCATCGGTCTCAATCTGCCAGGCATCAAAGTTTCGGGTGACTGGCTCATACAGCGCAAGCGAGCGACTCACCCGACAAAGCAGGTGCTGGCGATTACTGATACTCGCAAGGTAATAGGTAATGAACTCGAGAATCCGTGGCAATGACTTCGGGCAGCCCAAAACCCCTAACTGTGTGAAGCAGCTCATGTACTCAAGCTCTTCGTCCCAGTTCCTGATGCTTTTGAGATTCTTATTCCTGATGCACTCTTGAACAATCCAAAAGCCTGGAAACGGAAGTTGCCCTTCGACCAGGTGCTGCTTGTAGCCCGCAATCGTGGAGTTGGCGAAGAGCAGGGTTTCATCATCGCTGAGCAATGGCGTCGGTGGCGCATGGATAAAACCGAACTCTGAGGCCGTGGCGGTAAAATGAGCAGTCAGAGTATCGAGTTCGCGTTTGTTACTGGTTGGCTGAAGTAGCTGCGTCATAGGGAGTGCTCCAGTCGTAGCACCTCAATGGAAAACTCTTCCTTGATCCGCTGAATACTCGCCGCCACCTGTGTTGCGCTGACGTGGCGTACGACGAACATCCCCACAGCCGGATCTTCAAAATAATCCGAGTTGTAGCGGGTGCCGACAGCGACAACTTTTCTCCACGCCACATGCTCGCCCAGCGGAGGATCGCCCTGAACCGACAATACTTCGCACCATGACATTTCGGGTAAAGCCAGCACGATCCAGCCTCCGGACTTGCTCACATGCGCTCCAAGAAATCCGGAAGAGCTCAAGACAGAGGGAGCCTCTACCTCCACTTTGAAGTTCTCCTCCTGCAGGTCCACGCCATAGATACTTTTGATGCAAGGTACTATTGCGGCGCCACCGGGACGCGAAGCGATTTCCAAAAACACCAAGCTCTTATCGGGAAGTAAAAAGGCTTCAAGATGAAAGACTAAATCTCGGGCGTTTAATGAGGAAAGCGTGGATTGCGTGAACTGCACGATGGCTTTCTGAAGCGCAGGCTCATCGATCAGCACTGAAGACATGGCGATTTTTTCATGCTGCCAGGCATAGCAATCATCCAGGTAGCGGGATGCACAGACAAACAGCAACTCTCCCCCGCGACAGACCCCGTCAATATGAATGACCGGCGCATCGACAAACTGCTCCACCAAATACTCGATCCCGAGGACCTTGAGCTCCTGCATTTTCTCCGCTAGCTCCAGCGCATCTTGAACCACGTAAACATGCCGACTCCCAGCCTGGGACGTTGCCTTAATCACCAGTGGATATTCACTTGGGGCAAAGACTCTCAAAACCGCAGTCATTCCCTCTGTAGCTAACCGTACGCCACCAACAAAACGACTAGTCTCGACCTCGTTCTGAAGCGCAAGCGCCGATTTCATTAGATACTTATTTCTAAACATGGCCACATCGCCTAGCCGGCGACCAAGTATTTCGTAATGTTCACGAACCGCCGCACCACACAAAATACTGTACTCGGTGTTGGCGATCACGTAGTCGATCTTGCCAAACCCAAAAATGATCTCGTTGCAAAAAAGAAATATTTCTAGCAGCTTTTTGTCGTACTGCTCGACATCGAATTGAGCCGCCAAGTACAGTCTTCTGGAGGCGGTCAACTTAAGCGCTGGTGGTTCCTGGCCGATGTGAAACCATCGAGTGTTTGCGTTGAAAAACTCGGTATCTACGTAAGAATCACCGATAACTAATATATTACGCATAACGCCAATCTCCTTGGCAAAACTCCGTGGCTAGGTGCCCCACGCGCGAGGGCGGCTCAAGGTCGTACTTAATAAGAAAAAAGGTAAACGTTGTGAACTCGTTATCTCATCCGGTGCTCATGAAACGGTCGAGCTCTTGGAAGTAGGCCTGTGTCCGCTCAATGAACGGGTAATGTGCGGCCCCGGAAAGTTGGACAACCCGGCAATCCACCAAGCACTCGCAGGTTTTGGCGACCTGATAGTCACTGCAAATATCTTCGCTTCCGTAGGTGATTAACACCGGACACCTTATGGCGCTGAGTAGGCCGAGATAGGAGTCGCGCAAGCTGATGTTTCCCATCGGCGGCACTTGAAATGCTTGGAGCTGTTCAGCGCTCAGAAATCGTGTGCCGCAGATATGCGCATCGAAGAACCTGTGCTCAACGTCATGCTCGTCGCCCTCGCGAGCATAGCCATCCAGGCGCTTCTGGTTGGCCAGCAGGAACTCTTCACGCTCGGGACAGAAGCCTGACAGCACGATTTTAAATCTTTGCTGTGAAAGCTCGTATCTCAGCAAGGTTTCACAGAGCAGCACAGCACCGAAGGAGTGAGCCACGATGAGCAAATCTCGGTCCTTGAACTTACTGAGATGCAGGAACAGTTCCTCAACCAGTATGGCGAGCAGCTGTTTCGAATCGCCGTGAAAACCTTCTCTGTCTCGGCACGAGAACTGGTCATAGCGGTAACAGTCGTAAGACTGTTCCGCACACCAGGTATCGAAGGGTTCCATCAACAGACTGTTACCGGGGCGGCCGTGAATACAAAACGCGCAGGTTGAACTACCCCGGTCGCTGAATTGGTAATGCTCTCCGGGCTGTACAACACACCCGACAATTACTAAGCCTGCATCCCTCATCCTCATACACCTCGTCAGTCGTTTTACAGCCTGTACTGTCAGCAGAATTAGACTTGATTCACTTCCACGTAGTGTCCATCCGGATCCTGGACGTAGAACTGCCAGAGCCCATTGACGAGCTTTTCTTCCAGAACCGGTAGCTGAGCAGCCTGACAAGCCGACAGCACACGGTGATAGTCATCAACGAAAAAACCGTAGTGAGACAATGTGCTGCCCTTTTCTGGAGAGGATGGCTCTCGATTGACGATCAGCTCAAGTTTGCGTTGCTGAGAATCTGATAGAAAGTAAATGCGAAACGAGCCATCACTGGCAGTAAAGTCTTCCACTACATGGAAATCGAACACCTCTTGGTAGAACCTGATCATGCCCTCGGGATTTACGGTCCTGATGGCCAAATGCAATTCAGTCATGCATCACCCCACAGTGAAAGACGCGGCCCCAGTTCAGCCTTGAACTCCCTAGAAATTACGTCCGCCGCCTCCAGCAAAATTTCATCTGACACGCGGCCATTGCGGAAGGCGTCCAAATGCTCAGGGGTGTGCAACCCAAGAATGGGGGTTACTCCTTTTGATTGCACCCAGCTTACCGCGAGGTTGCTCAGGCCTACGCCCTGAGGCAGAGCAGCTCTGAGCGCCTGCAACATATGCTGGATACGTCGTCGATGTTTTTCCGCGAACAAGACGACATAATTTCTATGGTCATCGCTGGAGAATCCCGCGAAGTCTGGACGATCAGTCAAGATGCCTTGGGCTAGCGTGGAGTACCCCATCAGCTCAATGCCACGAGCTTCCGCAAACTGGCTGATTCCGAACTCCACGCCTCGGAAGAACAACGAGTAGGCATATTGGAGGCAGTCCATTTTCAACTGACTGTCGATGTACTCAAGATCGGCTAGGTTATAATTGCAAACCCCGATCTTTTTCGTGAGTCCGGAGCTTTTCGCCAACTCCAAGGCCCATAGGGTTTCCTCCAGTGGCACTGAATCGGTTCCCATGGTCCCGGCCGGCCAATGAATCAGCAATGTGTCCAGTTGGTTCACTCCAAGCCGTGTCAAACTGCCTTCGATACTTTCGACCACCTTGGCACGAGTCATCATATCGGGGGGCACTTTGCTGATGACTTTGAGCTTCCGATTACTAAAATGCCGAATCACTTCACCGACTAATTTCTCCGAACGACCGTTCCCATAGGTAGGCGCTGTATCTATCCGCTCAATGCCTTGATCGATGGCAAAAAACAGCGTTTCATAGGCTTTCCAGCTATTGACCGTCGACCAGCTGTCGCCCCCTACCTGCCAGGTTCCAAGGATTATATTTTTCATCAGAACTCCGTCTTGTAGGTGCTGAGGGTGAATACCAGGCGTCGATCAGTATCGATAAATCGCCCACCTTTATGGATCAACCCCTTGCCCTTGGCAAAGTCCCTGAACTGCGATTTTTCGCCAAGGACGATATCGATAACCGACTGATTTCGGGAATCAATTCCCTCGTACATCTCTCCCTTGAGCAATACCCACTTCGAGGGAGGCACCACATGAAAATCGGCGTCATCGTAAGCCGCGTCGGCGTCATTTAATGCAATGGAGTTCGCCTGGAAGTAATCACGCTTAGTGTTTTTCTCCCGAATATAAATCGCGCCCTCACCATAGAAACACTTGGTCAGGGTCATGGCAGCGGCATCCCGGTGGTAATACTGGCTGACGGACGGATACTCCTTGCAACGTATTCCTCTGTTACCATGCGCAAAGACACCAAGGGTTTCTCATCCCGCGTGAGCAGGGAGAAAAGATCCATAGCACTGCACAGCTCGTTCATCAGCGAGTGCAAGAGCTCTGGCGCCAAGTGCGGCCGCAACGACTCCTGTAAATTAGCTTTGATGAAAACAATGTCCTTGCGCAAGTAGATCGCTTTGTAGTGGTCAGGTAGCAACATGGCAATATCATGGGCTTGCGACTCACCGACGGTGTCCTGAAGCAGATCAATAAGGACCGCAGAATCATCAACGCGGCTGAAGCTCGCCAGATCGGTAATAGGTAACATATCCAAATCGGTGGCGCTGAAGTGTAGGTTTGAAGCCATTACTTTTACCATCACATGTAGTCCTGATAGGTTTTGGAAGGTTGCGGTCCAGTCGCATTTTGATATTTCCCCTGATACAACGTAATAACGCCTTCCGGACGCCAAAATGAAACTTGGGCCAGGAGCATCTCCGGGTATACCTTGATCGGCAAAGTGGCATATAACTGGAACGTAGTTTTTCCGATTGAACCGATATCTATCAGGTCGGCGGTGATATGTACGAACAAGCCTGCTCTGGCGGTGCCGGATTTTGCGTGGATGATGGGAACAAAGTGATTACTACCGATCACCTCTAGAGACTCTGAGAGCAAAAACTCGCCTGCCTCCAACTGTAATCCGCACTCAGGAATATCATGAATGTCGTAGGCGTGCTGTCTTTTAGGATCAATTACCCCACTCTCATATTTAAGATATTTATAGCCCAAGCGAAGGTCATATGAGTTAGTAGACAGTTGAGCATCATTGAAAGGTTCAACGACAATATTTCCAGCAACTACCTCATCGCGTATTTTACTTCCTGTAAGAATCATGCTGGCAGCCTCTCCGTGGGACTATTATAAAGGGCATAGGTTTTACCCAAGCACTGGATGCTTCCATCATTCTTCCAAAATGAAACTTGTCCAATTGGCATCTTTGGGTAGACCCGTATTGCTCTCGCAGCGTGTAACTCTAGAGTCCATTGATGGCTGGATGTGGTGTGTCCGAGGTTGGCCGATATTTGCAAGAACAAACCCAAGCGCCCCATAGAACTTCTACCAATTAGTGACATTGCGTATAGCGTACTGCCAAGAATTTCATCGGTAACGCCCAAATACATGGCGCCGGGGCGCAACACATACCCCTCTTCTTTCAGTTTGACGGTATCGAATGTCGGAGAACCATCAGAGGCTTTTCCACTGAAGACCTTAATTTCGTCCCCCAGCAAATAGTTATAGCTGTTAGGATTTACACGTAAGCAATCAAAATTGGAAATCGTGATATCACCATTATCGACAGAATCTATAATTTTTTGTCCAGTCAAGATCATTTTTGTACCCACCGCCGTTGCTTGCTACTTTTAGGGGAGGTCGCGGCCCCTTCATTAAGATCAGTAGAATCCAGACAAAGAGCTACGCTGGTTTGACTAACCAAAACTAGAGCATTTCCCGAAGAATAAAATTTACAATTTGAGTTGGCCGCGATTTTCTTAAAATAACTCTACATAACGATTTGGATAGTGCCGGGAATCATAATGTAAAATGAGAACATTGTAACCTTGATATTGGCGAAGAGCGTTTGACATTTTCTTGATGCTATACAGTCTATCGTACATTGCCGACTTTATAGACTCATCCTCCAAGTGGTATGAGTGGCTGGCGCGCTCTACAGTAGATTCACAATAATGGTGTAGCTCTCTTTCTGTTTCCTGTAAGGGTAGCAAACGTTCCTCAAAATACACTTCAAAACCTTTGTACAGTTGCATGACTTCTTTATAAGGCTGAACTGTAGGTGTGATGCCGAACACTTTGGCCGCCTGAGTCAGCATTTTCTCGGGAATATCGTTAACGGTATAAAATGGCGAGGCCAGTAGATAGCCCGACTCTTTGAATAAACGACAGATATTCTCGACCATCTTCTCAGGCTGGGGGAAAAATCCCAGTCCGGCGCCGACCACAACATGAGAAAATTTCTCGGGGGATTCGTACTTCGTTCCGTCAATGGCCGTAAATTGGACATTGTCGCCAAGCCCCATCTGTTCGGCATTCAGCCGCGCTTGCTTGATGGAGTCATTGCACAAGTCGATCCCCACACCCTCGCAGCCGGACTCTTTCACGAGCGAGTTAATGGAAAATCCTGTTGTACAGGCCACTTCCAATACCCGCGACTCGGCGTTAAGGTTGGAGTTATTGCGCCATTTTGTCAGAGTGCTGTAAGAGCCTGGCGGCACATTGGTTTGGTTAATGAAGGCTACAAATTCCGTGTAGCTCATTTCATTGACGCGACGAGAGTCGATGGTCATATATATAGTTTCCTTTCCATAAAAGCGCTTTTCGCGCAGATTTAATACAACGTTTACAGCCCGATATCCTCCGACAACTCCTTCTAGGGTAGTGGTATAAAGTACTTACTTTAATCGCCGAACGGCGCTATTGCGGCTTGAATAAAAAACCTTCAATGCAAAGCTGACGAATTTTTAGCACGATCAATGCAACACCTGCTACTGCAATCACTTGCCATTCATTGACAACGCTTTCGGCGAATACTTCGGCGATGCGGATCAACGAGATCAAACAAACTTGCATCGCTGCCAGAACAGCCACCACCAATAGGCGGCTGAGGCTGTCATGCGTTTTCACGAGATCCGCAACTATTGATGACATGACCAGTGTACTTGTGACACCCAACCCGAAAACGGCTGCTATCAGCAGGAGGGAGTCTTGGGTAGCGCCTCCACCAAGCCAGTACGCTATAGCGCAAAGACCAACCAGTGCCACAATCAATAGCTTCTCATTGCGAACTTTCAGCCTGGACAATAATGCGACGCTGGACAGAATGCCGAGAATATAGAATCCGGTAATGCCAGGAATACTGCCCCACCAATGCTGCTCATCAAGTTTTGCCCAGTGATGGAGCGACAAGTTGAAGCAATTGACCACAAACACTGCAAGCATGTAACAGTTCAAATTATAGTGCTTAAGCGACTTGCTCAGATCTAGCAGATGCTTAATGTCGACGCGCTGGGTAACTGCAGTACTGACAAACGTACCGATATAGAGCAATGGCAGAATTGTTGCTATTCCATAGGCGAACGACAGCCACATCGGAGATTGCAACTCAGAGAGCCAGCCGAGCGCGGCATACCAGACCAAAGACTCAATGTTAATGATCAGGATCAGCATTGACACAAGTAATTTGCCGTTCTGACTTTTTGAGACCTCGCGCATTGCAAAATAGAAGCTCGATGACGCAATTAGCCCTGAGCACAGCGCTTCTGGAATGGTCCACACGCTGCCTGTCAACAATGCACAGGACACTAATAGTACCTTGGCTGCCAAGGCCACTAATACCACCCGCTCACAACTTGCTCCCACCAAAGGAATCAACACTATACCCAGGCAACCCGACAAATAAAGTATCAGAATTTCTTGGGAGGTCGAGGCTACGCTGGTCATGCTTAAGTAAAGCAAGGTGATTCCACCATGAAGGGAAATCATGCCACACATAAACAACGCAACGATGGTGCCGAATTGGTGGTTAATTTTATCGTTCATATGACTCTTATTTTTATGTAATGGGCATACCGTCTTCGGTAACGGGATTAATCCCAATACCGCGTACGTCATTCGGATCGAATACCACCCCTGCTAGACTCAGTCCTCATGAGCGCAGAGAAAGTTCACGATCTGGTTCGGCACATAGATCACCTTGATCACTGCATGCCCTTCAAGGGCCTTGATGACTCTGCTCCGAGCCAAATCGACGTCGACCAATTCCTCGCCGGTCCCCTCTATCAGGTCATCCACATACTTGCCATCGATGTAGATCCGCGTCGCCTTGACCGGACGCACTCGAGCCTGGGGCCATGGTGCAGAGTCAATAGTGTGATAGCCCAACCGTTCCCAGATTTCAGAGCCGATGTGCGGAGCAAAGGGGAACAGGGCCTTCACGAAATCAGCGCCAATCCGTTCGAAAAAATAGCCCTTATGTTTCTCGGCCTGATTCATGAATTCCATAAACGCGGCAATCGCCGTATTAAAATTCAAGGTCACAAAGGATGCATCGACCTTGGCCAGGGTTTTCCCCCACAGCGCCTCCAGCGGATGCTGCTCCGAAGCCGTAGATTCGCTACGCGGAGTGCCAGACTCAAGGCCTTCAGCGAAAAGATTCAGCACCCTGTTGAGGAAGCGCTCACAGCCTTTGATACCCTTAATGTCCCACTTCTTGTTCTGTCCGAGCGGCCCCATGAACATCATGTAAATCCGGAAGGTGTCGACACCGTACTCACGAATGATGTCGTCTGGTACTACCACATTTAAAAGGGATTTCGACATTTTGGTGTTGAAGACTTGCAACTCGTGGTTGCTGTTTTTTAACCAATATTTGCCTGCCCGGTACTCGGCTTCATCCACGGCAACAATGCGGCCGGTTCCATCCTTGAACGCATCTGCCGTCACCAAACCTTGGTTATAGAGTGTCTTGAAGGGCTCATCGAAACTCACCAGCCCCACATCGAACAATACCTTGTGCCAGAATCTGGCATAGAGCAGGTGCATAGTCGCATGGGCTGCCCCGCCCACATAAAGATCGACCTGTTTCCAATACTCCATACTCTGCGCAGAGAAAGGCTCGGCTTCGTTATGTGGGTCCATGAAGCGCAAGAAATACCAGCACGACCCTGCCCACCCGGGCATGGTGTCCGTAACCCTGTAGAGTGGATCACCAGACGCATCATTGCAGTTCACCCACTCCTGAGCACGTTGCAGCGGGCTCGCTCCATCGGCACCGGGACGGAAGTTCTCAACTACCGGCAACTCGATGGGCAGTTCGCTAGGGCTGGCAGCAATAACGTTGCCGTTATCATCTCGATACAGCGGAAAGGGTTCGCCCCAGTACCTTTGCCGGGAGAACAGCCAATCGCGCATCCGGTAACGAATTTTACGAACAGCGCAATGATCGCCAATGAGGTTAGCCTCTATTCGCTCACGCGCCTCGTTTCTAGAGAGACCGCTAAAGCGTGCGGAATTTCTGAGGCCGACTTGTGCATCCGTCTCATCGAGCACGGACAGATGCGTCAAGCCGAAGCGCTGGCACAATGAAGCCGCTTTGAGGTCCGTGTCGGGTATAGAGAATATGGCCTGTTCTCTTCCATCGAATGCCAGGTAGTTGACGACATAAATAGGCAGAGATGTTCCCGTCAGTGGATGACGCGCATGGATATCTAAAGGCAGGCCGTCCGCCGTCACTTTCGGATCCTGCAAAGCGGCAATCCTGAAGGAGAGGTCGCTGTCATGACCCTGACAGAGTTTTTTTACATAGGGGTGTTCGGTGCATAGGAAGACGGCATTGCTGCCGTATAGCATTTCGGCTTCTGAGGTAAACACCGTTAAGGGGCTGGTCACGTCCTCCTGAATTAGGAGATCGACATCGATACCCTCTGTGCGCCCGATCCATTCACGCTGCATTTTTTTGACCGACTCGGGCCAATCGAGTTGATCCAGGCCAGCTAACAACCGCTCAGCATATTCGGTGATCTTGACGACCCACTGCTTTAGTGGTCTCTTAATACAGTGGTGATCACCACGTTCAGAACGCCCATTGATAACTTCTTCATTGGCGAGAACGGTTTGAAGCACCTCGCACCACCAGACGTTTTCCTCCTTCTCATACACCAAACCACGCTCATACAGTTTGAGAAAGAGAAATTGCGTCCATTTATAGTATTTGGCATTAGATGTGTCGATTTCCCGATTCCAATCGTAACTCAAGCCCATCAGCTTCAGTTGTCGTTTGAAACCCTCGCAATTCATCTTGGTTATTTCAGCAGGATGAACACCGGTTTTTATGGCGTATTGTTCCGCCGGTAAACCGAATGCATCCCAGCCCATGGGGTGTAACACATTGAAACCTTCCATTCTTTTCTTACGTGCGACAATATCGGTTCCGACATAACCAACAGCGTGCCCCACATGCAAGCCATTGCCCGAGGGGTACGGAAACATATCCAACACATAATATGGAGGTTTGTTACTGACGCTATCAGTAACAAACACATTGCCGTCCATCCAGCGCTGTTGCCACTTAGTTCTAAACTGATCGTTATCCATGATCGAATCTCGCGCTATTCCAAAAGGCTGGTGAATTCATCTCACACATAAAATAACAACAACAGGTGCAATCGCCATCTAGCACAGAGAAACATCCCTATGTTATATAGAGAGATTTTACGCACCTCACAAATCCACTATGAATCTCGCCACTCCCGTTCTATAGGGGGGGGATACGTCTTTTAACTGCTAGACACTTTTGAAATTGATATTTTCACAATCATTTCCATTGCCACAACACTTCAGTCAGATTCAAAATCCATAGCCAGCGGCAGCTTGATAACTTGTGCATTTACGACCCTGACTATTGCTGATTGCATTAGCTGTTTCGTTCGACTTGATTGGATCATTAAGCTAGAAGAACACTGGAAATTAGTCAATACGACCGAAGAAAAATCAGAGAGCTCCTAAAATTAAGTAGTCCTAATCCTTCACACTTTAATTTAATCCATCAAAACCCCGTAAGAAATGTCCCACGATTGAGAGCCCAATGATTAAATATGACTACAAAATCTTGTACTCCAACATTTATGAAGTATAACTTTTGCAATTAACACCCACCTCACAATTACTCGGTAATGGCTCAAGTACAGCGGGTTATGATGGCTACTGTAGATGCCAAGTCTCAATTTTTGCTCAATAAAAAAGGGCGAAGCCATAACAGCTTCGCCCATCTCTTTACCACTCAGCCCTTAATGGTGCTCACGCGTCGCCCGGAATTTCACCTCCGGCCAGCGCTCTTCCATCAGCGCCAGGTTGACCCGGGTCGGCGCCAGGTAAGTCAGGTGACCACCGCCGTCGATCGCGAGGTTTTCAACGGCCTTGTTGGAGAATTCCTCCAGCTTCTTCTTGTCACTGCAATCGATCCAGCGCGCGGAGTACACGGTGATCGGCTCGTAGGAGCACTCAACCTTGTATTCCTCTTTCAGGCGGCTGGCGACCACGTCGAACTGCAGCACACCCACGGCGCCGAGGATGATGTCGTTGCTGCGCTCGGGGAAGAACACCTGGGTCGCGCCTTCTTCGGCCAACTGTTGCAAGCCCTGGCGCAGTTGCTTGGATTTGAGCGGGTCGCGCAGGCGTACGCGGCGGAACAGTTCCGGGGCGAAGTGCGGGATGCCGGTGAAGCCCAGTGCTTCGCCTTCAGTGAAGGTGTCGCCGATCTGGATGGTGCCGTGGTTGTGCAGGCCGATGATATCGCCGGCGTAGGCTTCTTCGAGCTGTTCACGCTCGGACGAGAAGAACGTCAGGGCATCGCCGATACGCACGTCCTTGCCGGTGCGCACGTGGCGCATCTTCATGCCTTTTTCGTAGCGGCCGGAGCAGATGCGCATGAAGGCGATGCGGTCGCGGTGCTTGGGGTCCATGTTCGCCTGGATCTTGAACACGAAGCCGGTGAATTTTTCTTCCACCGGTTCCACGGTGCGCTCGTTGGCGACACGGGCAAGGGGCTTTGGCGCCCAGTTCACGACGGCGTCGAGGACGTGGTCGACGCCGAAGTTGCCCAGGGCGGTGCCGAAGAACACCGGGGTCAGTTGACCGTCGAGGAACTCCTGCTGGTTGAACTCATGGCAGGCGCCCTGTACCAGTTCGAGCTGGTCGACGAAGCGGTCGTACTCGTCGCCCAGGTGGGCGCGGGCTTCGTCGGAGTCGAGCTTCTCGATGATTTTCACATCGGTGCGTTCGTGCCCGTGGCCGGCGGTGTAGACAATGATGTAGTCGTCGGCCAGGTGGTACACGCCCTTGAAGTCGCGGTAGCAACCGATCGGCCAGGTGATCGGCGCGGCCTTGATCTTCAGGACGGCTTCGATTTCATCCAGCAGCTCGATGGGGTCACGGATATCGCGGTCGAGTTTGTTGATGAAGCTGACAATCGGCGTGTCGCGCAAACGGCACACATCCATCAACGCGATGGTGCGCGGCTCGACGCCTTTACCGCCGTCGAGGACCATCAGCGCCGAGTCCACCGCGGTGAGGGTGCGGTAGGTGTCTTCGGAGAAGTCTTCGTGGCCCGGGGTGTCGAGCAGGTTGACCATGTGGTCGCGATACGGGAACTGCATGACCGACGTGGTAATGGAAATACCCCGTTGTTTCTCCATCTCCATCCAGTCGGATGTCGCATGGCGGTCGGATTTGCGGGATTTCACCGTGCCGGCCACCGCGATTGCCTTGCCCATCAGCAGGAGCTTTTCGGTGATGGTGGTTTTACCGGCATCGGGGTGAGAAATAATAGCGAAAGTGCGGCGTTTCGCGACTTCGGCGGCCTGGTGGGTCATGGGAAATCGCCTGGCAGGTGAGTCAAAAAAGGGCGGCGAGTATAGCGCAAACCCAGGGTTACAGACCACCGTTGAGCCCATTGGGGGTGGCTAAATGCTCCCAAGTGTGGAACCTTTTAAAAGGTAGAGACGTCCACTCCCCTGCTATCGCACTCGGAACAGGGGCTGAAAAATCAGCAAGTTAGCCTGACGAGGCTGCGCTCATGGCTCGATCGCATACTGCGTTGCCAGTATCGGCGAGCTGCTTTTCGCGAACTCATTCAGAGGCAGCCAGCCATGGCATTGCCACCGGAGAATGTGTTCGCCGACAAAAGAAAAAAAGGAGTCCGCCTGTGGCTATTCGCTATGGCAAAGGGCTGATAGGAGGCGCGGTTGTCGTCGCGCTCCTGGCCCTGCTGGTCCACTGGATCGGCATCAACACGATCGAACTGTACCGCGACGATTTGTTGTTTTACCTGCAAGCTCATCTGATTCTGGTTTTAGTTTCCATGCTGGCCGCCCTGATTGTGGGCCTCCCAGCCGGCATCCTGCTCAGCCGACCGAACATGGTCGGGCGTGCAGAACGCTTCATGCAGATCTTCAACATCGGCAACACCGTCCCTCCCCTGGCCGTACTGGCCATCGCCCTCGGCGTCCTCGGCATCGGCAGCGGCCCGGCCATTTTCGCGCTGTTCCTCGCCTCCCTCCTGCCCATCGTGCGCAACACTTACGAAGGCCTCAAAAACGTTCAAGGCTCGCTGAAAGAAGCCGCCACCGGCATCGGCATGACGCCACGCCAGGTGCTGTTTCGCGTGGAGTTGCCCAACGCCGTGCCGATCATCATCGGTGGCGTGCGCGTGGCCCTGGCGATCAACGTCGGCACCGCACCGCTGGCGTTCCTGATCGGCGCCAACAGCCTGGGTAGCCTGATCTTCCCCGGCATCGCCCTGAACAACCAGCCGCAACTGCTGCTCGGTGCCGCATGCACCGCACTGCTGGCATTGCTGCTCGACGGCCTGGTCACCATGGCCAGCCGCCTCTGGCTGGAACGCGGGTTGCGTCCGTCTTAAGGCTTGGCAAAGGAAATCACATGAAAAAACTGACCCTGATATTGAGCTGCGCCCTGCTGTTTGCAGGTTTTGCGCAAGCCGCTGAAAAACCGGTAATCCGCATCGGCGCACGGGTGTTCACCGAACAGACCCTGCTCGCCGAAATCACCTCCCAGTACCTGCGCACCAAGGGCTACGACGCCCGCGTGACGGGTGGCCTGGGCAGTAACCTGGCGCGCAGCGCCCAGGAAAGCGGGCAACTGGACCTGATCTGGGAATACACCGGCGTGTCGCTGGTGGCGTACAACCACATCGACGAGAAACTCGACAGCGCACAGTCCTACGCTCGCGTGAAGGAACTCGACGCAAAAAAAGGCCTGGTCTGGCTCTCGCCGTCGCGCTTCAGCAACACCTACGCCCTGGCGTTGCCGGAGAAAGTCGCCAAGGAACATCCCGAGATCAACAGCATCAGTGACCTCACCCACGCCATGGCCGCAGACACCCGGGAACACCGCCTGGTCGCCCTGGACACCGAGTTCGCCAACCGCTCCGACGGCCTGGCCGGCATGGTCAAGCTGTACGACATGAACCTCACGCGCAAAAACACCCGGCAGATGGACGCAGGCCTGGTCTACACCGCGTTGCGCAATGGCCAGGTGTTTGCCGGCCTGGTCTACACCACCGACGGTCGCCTGAATGCCTTCAAACTCAAGCTGCTCGAAGACGACAAGCACTACTTCCCGGACTACACCGCCGCCCCGGTGATCCGCCAGGAATACCTCGACCAGCACCCGCAACTGGCGGCCGAGCTCAAGCCACTGGCCGCGCTGTTCGACGACGCAACCATGCGCCAGCTGAATGCGCGGGTCGACGTCGACCATGAAAGCCCGTCCGCTGTTGCCGCAGATTTCCTGCGCCAGCATCCGATCAATCAATAAGAGGAAAAGACATGGAATTTCTCAACGCCTTTTCCCACCTTGATTGGGCCCAAGTCCTGCAACTAACCTGGCAGCACATCACCCTGGTCGGCGTCGCGGTTGTCCTCGCGATCTTGATCGGCGTGCCCCTGGGCATCCTGATGACGCGGTTCCCGACCCTGGCCGGCCCGCTGCAGGCCAGCGCCACGGTGCTGCTGACCGTACCGTCCATCGCGCTGTTCGGCCTGCTGCTGCCGTTCTACTCCAAGTTCGGCCAGGGCCTGGGGCCGATGCCGGCGATCACCGCCGTGTTCCTCTACTCCCTGTTGCCGATCATGCGTAACACCTACCTGGCGCTCACCGGTGTCGAACCGGGCATTCGCGAAGCCGCCAAGGGCATCGGGATGACCTTCGCCCAGCGCCTGCGCATGGTCGAGCTGCCGATTGCCGTGCCGGTGATCCTCGCCGGTGTGCGCACCGCCGTGGTGATGAACATCGGCGTGATGACCATCTCCGCCACCATCGGTGCCGGCGGCCTGGGCGTACTTATTCTGGCTTCCATCAGCCGCAGCGACATGTCGATGCTGATCGTCGGCGCCGTGCTGGTCAGTCTCCTGGCCATCTTCGCCGACCTGCTCTTGCAATGGCTGCAACGCTCGCTGACTCCAAAAGGATTGCTCAAATGATCGAACTTCAAAACCTGTCCAAGACTTTTCAAAGCAACGGCAAGACTGTCACCGCCGTCAACGATGTCAGCCTGACCGTCAACGAAGGCGAAATTTGTGTGTTCCTCGGCCCTTCGGGCTGTGGCAAGAGCACCACGCTGAAAATGATCAACCGCCTGATCAAGCCCACGTCGGGCAAGATCCTGATCAATGGCGAAGACACCACCGACCTTGATGAAGTGACCCTGCGTCGCAATATCGGCTACGTGATCCAGCAGATCGGCCTGTTCCCGAACATGACCATCGAAGAAAACATCGTGGTGGTGCCCAAGCTGCTCGGCTGGGACAAACAGAAATGCCACGACCGCGCCCGCGAGCTGATGAGCATGATCAAGCTGGAACCCAAGCAGTATCTGCATCGCTATCCGCGTGAACTGTCGGGCGGGCAGCAACAGCGCATCGGCGTTATCCGCGCCCTGGCGGCGGATGCACCGTTGCTGCTGATGGATGAACCGTTCGGCGCGGTCGACCCGATCAACCGCGAGATGATCCAGAACGAATTCTTCGAGATGCAACGCGCGCTGAACAAGACCGTGATCATGGTCAGCCACGACATCGACGAAGCCATCAAGCTGGGGGACAAGATTGCGATCTTCCGCGCCGGCAAGCTGCTGCAGATCGACCATCCCGATACGCTGCTGGCGCACCCGGCGGACGAGTTCGTGAGCAATTTCGTCGGCCAGGACAGCACCCTCAAGCGCCTGCTGCTGGTGAAGGCCGAAGATGCAGCGGACAACGCGCCGTCGGTGAGCCCGGAAACACCGGTGGCCGATGCACTGGAGCTGATGGACGAGCACGACCGCCGCTATGTGGTGGTCACCTGCGCCGAGAATAAGGCGCTGGGCTATGTACGCCGTCGCGACTTGCACCGTCAGACCGGTACCTGCGGCCAGTACCTGCGCGAATTCAACGCCACCGCCGCGTATGACGAGCACTTGCGCATCCTGCTGTCGCGGATGTACGAGTTCAACCGTTCGTGGTTGCCGGTGATGGATGCGGAGCGGGTGTTCCTGGGCGAGGTGACGCAGGAGTCGATTGCCGAGTACCTGAGTTCCGGTAAGTCGCGTGGGGGCAAGACCAGCATTGTTTCCCCAGCTGAGACCGCACTGGCCTGACTTGGCACAACACAGTTAAAAATGTGGGAGGGGGCTTACTCCCGATAGCAGTGTTTCAGTGACTGATGATGTGACTGACCCACCGCCATCGGGAGCAAGCCCCCTCCCACATTTTGCTCTCTGGTGTGTCAGGGAAATACCGTGGATTTCACCCATCCGGGGAACATCAATCCGTCACACCGGTCGGTTACATAGTAGCTGCACGGGGTCGCGCGACGAACGCGTGCAAAAACGCGACATTTTTAGTTGATCTCAAGCCCCTCACGCCCTAAAGTTCGCGCCGAACGTCCATGCTGGAAACGATCCATCCGGCTCAAGTACTGACGACGAGACAGCAAGGCCAAGGGAAGCGTATCCCATGGCCTTTTTGCTTTCGGCGACATGCCTTGGGAAGTAGGCGAACCAAAGTGGGGATACGGAGGACGTTCAGTTGCACCCATTGATTACTACAGTTTGCCCTTAGGAGTTCCCAGCATGTCGATCAACGTCGAAGACTATTTCGCGCGCGCCACGTTTGACAAAATGAAGGCGTTCGCCGACAAGCAAGAAACCCCGTTCGTGGTGATCGACACCGCGATGATCAGCCAGGCCTACGATGACCTGCGCGCCGGTTTCGAATTCGCCAAGGTGTATTACGCGGTCAAGGCCAACCCGGCTGTCGAGATCATCGACCTGTTGAAAGACAAGGGTTCGAGCTTCGATATCGCGTCGATCTACGAGCTGGACAAGGTCATGGACCGCGGCGTCAGCGCCGACCGTATCAGCTACGGCAACACCATCAAGAAGTCCAAGGACATCCGCTACTTCTATGAGAAAGGCGTGCGCCTGTTCTCCACCGACTCCGAAGCCGACCTGCGCAACATCGCCAAGGCCGCGCCGGGCTCGAAAGTCTATGTGCGTATCCTCACCGAAGGCTCCACCACGGCTGACTGGCCGTTGTCGCGCAAGTTCGGCTGCCAGACCGACATGGCCATGGACCTGCTGATCCTCGCCCGCGACCTGGGCCTGGTGCCTTACGGCATCTCGTTCCACGTCGGCTCGCAGCAGCGCGACATCAGCGTATGGGATGCGGCGATCGCCAAGGTCAAAGTGATCTTCGAACGCTTGAAGGAAGAAGACGGCATTCATCTGAAGCTGATCAACATGGGCGGCGGCTTCCCGGCCAACTACATCACCCGCACCAACAGCCTGGAAACCTACGCCGAGGAAATCATCCGTTTCCTCAAGGAAGACTTCGGTGATGAGCTGCCGGAAATCATCCTCGAGCCCGGCCGCTCGTTGATCGCCAACGCCGGCATCCTGGTCAGTGAAGTGGTGCTGGTGGCGCGTAAATCGCGAACCGCCGTCGAGCGTTGGGTGTACACGGACGTGGGCAAATTCTCCGGCCTGATCGAAACCATGGACGAAGCCATCAAGTTCCCGATCTGGACCGAGAAGAAAGGCGAGATGGAAGAAGTGGTCATCGCCGGCCCGACCTGCGACAGCGCCGACATCATGTACGAAAACTACAAGTACGGCCTGCCGCTGAACCTGGCCATTGGTGACCGCATGTACTGGCTGTCGACCGGTGCCTATACCACCAGCTACAGCGCAGTTGAGTTCAATGGGTTTCCGCCGTTGAAGTCGTTTTACGTGTAAGAAAGCGCCAACTAAAAAGCCCATGACGTTTCATGGGCTTTTTTATGGCTGTCAGGTGCAATTTCGCGCATTGCGTGAGGCAGATAGCTCACGCAGCGCTGCCGTCGCCAGAAAACCTGACCGCGACGCATACCGATGATCCTTCAGCACCCGCTTTTTATGCCCCGGTCTGGCTCAGATGAGCTAAGAGAAATTGGCAGCGCGTTGTCGAAAGGCTTCAGCCATCGCGCGAATCTTTGGATGGTTGGCCGCTGCCAGCGTCTGGTGTGCTATCCGTAAGAACTTGAGATTCCCGCCTGCCAGCGCCTTGTGCAACCACTCCAGCGCCGCTTCGATTTGGCCACCATCTGCCAACACCGCCGCATAACTGAACTGCCCACGAAAATCCCCGGCTTCGGCTGAACGCCGGTACCACTCAACGGCCGCTTCAAAATCCCTCGGGCAATACTGCCCGTCTTCCAGATAGCGCCCCACCAGGTTCATCGACTTGGCATGGCCCTGCTCTGCCGCCTGGCTATAAAGCATCAGCGCTTGGGCCTGATCTTGCACAACGCCACGGCCGGTCGCCAATAGGTTGGCATAGTTGTACTGCCCCCAATCCAGCCCGGCCTCTGCTGCCAGCCGGTATTCACGCGCAGCCGCCGCCTCATCCACCGTGCAACCCCAACCATGCTCCAGACACCGCCCAATCATATTGCGCGCCATCAAATGCCCGCCCTGGGCGGCAATCCGGAACCAGCGCAACGCCAGTGCTTCATCCCGTGCGATGCCGCGTCCTTGCAGCAGGATCTGCCCGAGCAAGGCCTGGGCATCGACCACGCCTTCCCTGGCCGCGATCAGGATCGCCTGGGCCGCGCGTATCGGTGAATCATCGAGCATCGATTGCAGCTGCTCGACGCTGAGCACTTCCTGGCGACGCAACAGGAATCCCATCTCAGACCTCGACCCAGCGACGCAGCAGGTTGTGATAGGTGCCGGTGAGCTGGATCAGCGCCGGATGATCAGGCACGTCGCGGCTCAGTTGCTGGATGGCGCCGTCCATTTCGAACAGCAGGGTGCGCTGGCTGTCTTCGCGCACCAGGCTCTGGGTCCAGAAAAACGAGGCGTAGCGCGCGCCGCGTGTCACCGCGTTGACCTTGTGCGGGCTGGAGCCGGGGTACAGCACCATATCGCCGGCGGGGAGCTTGACGCGCTGCAGGCCGAAGGTGTCCTGGATTTCCAGCTCGCCGCCGTCGTATTCGTCGGGGTCGCTGAAGAACAGCGTGGACGACAGATCGGTGCGCACGCGCTCGTGGCTGCCTTTGGGTTGACGCACGGCGTTGTCGATATGGAAGTCGAAACTGCCACCGGCGGTGTAACAGTTGAGCAACGGCGGAAACACCTTGTGCGGTAACGCCGCTGACATAAACAACGGGTTGCTCCACAAGCGCTCCAGCATCGCCGCGCCGATTTCCTTGGCCAACGGGTGGCCTTCGGGCAATTGCAGGTTGTGCTTGGCCTTGGCGGACTGATGGCCGGCGGTGACTTTGCCGTCGGCCCATTCGGCCGCTTCCAGGGCTTGGCGAATGCGCTGCACTTCCTCGCGTGAGAACAGGCCGGGAATATGCAGCAACATGGGGCAATACCTGCGATCAGAGGGGTGCCAATGGTATTGATTCTTATCCTCTGTGTAAAACGTCGAGACGAAC
Source organism: Pseudomonas sp. R4-35-07 (assembly GCF_003852235.1). Lineage (NCBI taxonomy): Bacteria > Pseudomonadati > Pseudomonadota > Gammaproteobacteria > Pseudomonadales > Pseudomonadaceae > Pseudomonas > Pseudomonas sp. R4-35-07. The sequence continues at coordinate 933,949 of NZ_CP027732.1, read as the reverse complement.
GAGTCCGTAAAAACCGTAAGCAAAAAGTGTAAAGAATGTAAATTCGATGCGAATAGCAATGTATCGCAATTGATAGAAAGTCTTGTTAGCCCTATATTCCGCGACCTCACATCCTTGGGGAAAGGACACGTCATGTCGCGCACCACACCAACAACCACCGCCAGTTCACCACGCATGCTGGCTTCGGCCATCGGCGTAGCCCTCAGCGCCAGCTCAGCCGCCCACTTGGCGCAGGCGGCTGAGAACACCGAACAACAAGGCGAGCGCAACCCTATCTCCCTCGGCGCCACCAACATTACCGGTCAGGAGCAGGTCACCCCCTCCTATCAGGTAGAAAAAGCCGCTTCGCAGAAATACACCGCACCGCTGGTAGACACACCGCGCTCGGTCACCGTGGTCCCGCAGCAAGTGCTCAAAGACACCGCCGCCACCTCGCTGCAGGATGCCCTGCGCACCGTACCGGGGATTACCTTCGGCGCCGGTGAAGGCGGCAACCCCCAGGGCGACCGTCCGTTCATCCGTGGTTTCGACGCCCAAGGCGACACCTACCTGGACGGCGTGCGCGATACCGGCGGCCAGAGCCGGGAGATCTTCGACATTGAATCGATCGAAGTCAGCAAGGGCCCGAACTCGTCCTTCGGCGGTCGCGGCTCAGCCGGGGGCAGCCTCAACCTGGTGAGCAAAACCCCACAAGCGCGGGACTTCACCAACGGCGGCTTCACCTACGGTTCCGACCAGACCCGCCGCTACGTGCTCGACGTGAACCGCCAGTTCCTCGACGACAGCGCGGCATTTCGCCTGAACCTGATGAGCCACGAACAAAACGTGGCCGGTCGCGACGCGATCAATTACGACCGCTGGGGTGTGGCGCCGTCGCTGACCTTTGGCCTGGGCACACCGACCCGCGTCAACCTCAGCTACTACCACATGGAAAGCGACGACCTGCCGGATTCGGGAATGCCGTATGGCTACGGTTCGTCGACCGCCACAGCCCACGGGCATGACAAACCCGACGACGGTGGCGACAGCAACAATTTCTATGGCTTGAAGAGCCGTGACTTCCGCAAGACCCGCGCCGACATCAGCACGTTCTCCATCGAGCATGACCTGAACGACAACATGACGCTGAAGAACACCCTGCGCCACGGCAGCACCGGCCAAGACTATGTGCTCACCCAGCCGGATGACAGCAAGCTCAACGTCAACAAGTTCGGCACTGTGTGGCGTCGTGCCAACAGCCGCGTCTCGACCACCACCACGACCACCAACCAGACCGACCTGTTCGGCAGCTTCCAGGCGCTGGGCTTCAAGAACACCTACTCCACCGGCCTGGAATTCACCGGTGAAGAAACCCGTGTCAGCGGCTATACCGTCAGCCCCAACGCCAACCCGGTGTGCACCGTGGCCAAAGGCAGCCTGGGTGGCCAGTGCACCTCGCTGAGCAACCCGAACCCGGACGATGCCTGGAACGGCAGCGTCGCGCGCAACTACAACGGCACCAACACCAAGGCCACCAGCCGCGCGGCCTACGTGTTCGACACCATCGAGCTGGATCCGAAATGGCTGCTCAACGTGGGCCTGCGCTACGATACGTTCGATACCGAAGCCAACACCAACGCCACCACCGGGCGCAGCAAAATCAAGGATGACAGCCAGTTCTTCAACTGGCAGGCGGGCCTGGTGTGGAAGCCGCTGGACAATGGCAGTATCTACGCTTCCTACGCGACGTCGGCCACCCCGGCCGGTGGCCTGGTGGGTGAAGGCGCCGATGGCAACCCGCTGTCAGCCGGTGCCGCCATCAGCGACCTGCAGCCGGAAGAGACGGTCAACTACGAGCTGGGCACCAAGTGGGATTTGTTCCACGACCGCCTGTCGCTGACAGCCGCCGTGTTCCGTACCGAGAAGAAAAACACCCGCGTCCTGGTCGATGCCCTCACCTACGAGAACGCCGGCGAATCACGGGTCGACGGCGTCGAGTTGTCCGCCAGCGGCAAGCTGACCGAGCACTGGCAAGTGTTCGCCGGGTACACCTACCTGGACAGCGAACTGGTCAAGTCCGGCCTCAACGGGCGTAACGGCGTGGTGAGCGCCGGTTCCAACGCTGGCAACCAGATGCCCAACACGCCGAAGAACTCGTTCAGTCTGTGGACCACCTACGACATCACGCCAAAGCTGACCGTCGGCGGCGGCGCCTTCTACGTCGACGAGGTTTACGGCGATGCGGGCAACACGGTGTACGTGCCGTCTTACACCCGCTACGACGCCATGGCCAGCTACAAGCTGACTAAAAACGTCGACCTGCAATTGAACGTGCAGAACCTTACCGACAAAACCTACTACGACAAGGCTTACGCCTCGCACTTCGCCAACCAGGCGGCCGGTCGTACGGCGTTGCTGACCACCAGCTTCCACTTCTAAGCGCAAGCGCGCCACGACTTGAGCCCCACGCATCGGATGCGTGGGGCTTTTGCATGCTAAACAGAATATTTCTCGATAAGCCACGGCATAATGCGCGCCGTGACATTCATAACCAGTTGAGCGAGGCGGTCCGACGTGTTGAAGAAAACCCTGTTCCAGTTGCACTGGTTCTTCGGCATCACTGCCGGGCTGGTGCTGGCCTTGATGGGGATCACCGGGGCTGCGTACTCCTTCCAGGATGAAATACTGCGGGCGCTGAACCCGCACGTCTTGCATGTTGAAAAGCGCGAAGCCGGGGTGCTGCCGCCCGCCGAACTGGTGCGCAAACTGGAAGCCACCGAAGGCAACACCGTGGCGATGCTCTGGGTGGAACGCGACAGCGGCAATGCCGGGCGCGTGTCCTTCACCCCGCCGCCGGGCGAGCGCCGGGGCCCGCTACGCTACTTCGACCCGTATACCGGCGACTACCTGGGCGACGCCGTCGGCCAGGATGTATTCGGCTTCATCCTGCAGTTGCACCGCTTCCTGGCGATGGGCGACACCGGGCGCACGATCACTGGCGCCTGCACCCTGATCCTGCTGTTCTTCTGCCTCTCCGGCCTGTACCTGCGCTGGCCGCGCCAGGTGAAGAACTGGCGCGTGTGGTTGACCCTGGACTGGCGTAAAAAAGGCCGCAGCTTCAATTGGGACCTGCACTCGGTGTTCGGCACCTGGTGCCTGCTGTTTTATCTGCTGGCGGCACTGACCGGGCTGTATTGGTCGTACGACTGGTACAACCGTGGCGTGACCCAACTGCTGTCCGACGCGCCGCAGAACGAGCGCACGCTCAAGCGCGGCCCGCCGCCCGCAGGCCCTGCGCCCGTGGCCAGCTACGTGACCAACTATGAGGCCATCTGGAGCAGCATCTACAGCAACGCCGGGCCTGGCTTGAGCGCCTACAACATCCGGCTGCCGGCCGTCGCCGGGCAACCGGCCACCGTGTATTACCTGCTGGAAGACTCACCCCATGACCGAGCACTGAACCAGATCAACCTGGACCCGGCCACCGGCGAGGTCAAATCCCATGAGCGCTACGCCAGCAAAAGCTATAAGTCGCAGTTGTTGACCAGCGTCTATGCCCTGCACACCGGCAGCTATTGGGGGCTGGCAGGGCGGATCGTGCTCACCCTGAGCGCGTTATGCATGCCGCTGTTCTTCATTACCGGCTGGTTGCTGTACCTCGACCGGCGCCGCAAAAAACGCCAGGTAAGGGACGCACGCAAGGGTCTTGACGCCCACTCCAGCGATGCCCCGGCCTGGTTGATCGGCTTCGCCAGCCAGAGCGGTTTCGCCGAACAATTGGCCTGGCAGACGGCCGGGCAATTGCAGGCAGCAGGTCTGCCGGTGAAGGTGCAGCCCTTGGGCACGCTTAGCCAGCACGACCTGAGCCAGTCGGAAAATGCCTTGTTCGTGGTCAGTACGTTCGGCGACGGCGAAGCCCCCGACAGCGCCCGTGGCTTCGAACGCAGCGTGCTCGGCCAGGACGTGTCCCTCAAGGGTTTGAACTACTCGGTATTGGCCCTGGGTGACAGGCAATATGAACACTTCTGCGGCTTTGCCCGACGCCTGCATTTCTGGCTGACCCACCAGGGCGGCAACCCGCTGTTTGCGCCGGTGGAAGTCGACAGCGGCGATACCGAGGCCTTGCTGACCTGGCAACAGCAGCTCGGCCAGCTCACCGGCCACACGCCGGCAGCGGCTTGGCAGACCGCCCAGTTCGAACACTGGACCCTGCGCCAACGCACCCTGCTCAACCCTGGCAGCGTCGGCGCGCCCGTCTACCTGCTCGGCCTCACACCGCCCTCTCCTCTCAGTTGGCAGGCCGGTGACCTGGTGGAAATCCTGCCACGCAATAGCCCGCGAGCGGTCGAGCACTTTCTGGAAGGGCTGGGCCTGGCCGGCAGCGATGGCGTGCTGATTGAGGGCCTGGCGCAAACGCTCAACCAGGCCCTGGCCACGCGCCAGTTGCCGGACAACCGCACCCATCTGGTCGGCCTGCATGCCCAGGCACTGGTCGATGCGCTGATACCGCTGGGCCTGCGTGAATATTCGATCGCCTCGATTGCCAGCGACGGTGTGCTGGAGCTGATCGTGCGCCAGGAACGCCACCCGGATGGCAGCCTGGGCCTGGGTTCCGGCTGGCTGACTGAACACGCAGCCATCGGCGCGGGCATCAGCCTGCGCTTGCGCCGCAACAGCGGTTTCCATCTGCCCGAAGCAGCGGTGCCGCTGATCCTGCTGGGCAACGGCACGGGCCTGGCCGGCTTGCGCAGCTTGCTCAAGGCGCGCATCGCCGACGGTCAGCAGCGTAACTGGCTGCTGTTCGGCGAACGCCATATCGCCCACGACTACCTGTGCCAGGCAGAACTGCAAGGCTGGCTGGCCAGTGGTGATCTGGCCCTGCTGGACCTGGCGTTCTCGCGGGACCAGGAGGAGAAAATCTACGTGCAGGATCGCCTGCGTGAATCGGCGGACGTGTTGCGCAAATGGCTGGCCGAGGGCGCAGCGATTTATGTGTGCGGCAGCTTGCAGGGGATGGCGACGGGGGTGGATCAGGCGCTGGTGGATATCCTCGGCAGTGAAACGGTAGAGCGTTTGATCGAGCAAGGCCGCTATCGCCGGGATGTGTACTGACCCCTCACAGACACTGAAGATCAAAATGTGGGAGGGGGCTTGCTCCCGATGGCGGTGGACCAGCTAAAAATAGGCTGGCTGATCCACCGCTATCGGGAGCAAGCCCCCTCCCACAGTTTTTACCGCGTTCCAAATCAGACGGGTTGCAGTTTTTGTTCGAACACCGAGACTCCGTCCAAGTCCCGAAGGATCACCGTCAACTCCGCCGTCTGCCCATCAATCTGCACCTCGCCAAAAAACTGAAACCCGGCAAACGGCGAGGTGTTTTGCGCAGGCGGTGCCTTTTCGAACACCACCTCTGGCCCAAAGGTCTTGTCCAACGGATTCGGCCCGAAACTGCCTGCATTCAGCGGCCCTGCAACAAACTCCCAGAACGGTTCGAAATCCTGGAACGCCGCCCGATCCGGGTGGTAGTGATGCGCCGCGCAATAGTGCACATCAGCGGTCAGCCACACGTGGTTGCGCACCTGGTGTGCGCGCAGGAAGCCCAGCAGCTCGGCAATTTCCAACTCACGCCCTTGGGCCGGGCCGGGATCACCATTGGCGATCGCTTCCCAGCGCGGCACGCCAGGGCTGACTTCACCGTCCGGCACACCCAGACCGATGGGCATGTCGGCCGCGACCACTTTCCACTGCGCCTGGGAGGCCTTGAGTTCGCGCTTGAGCCAGTCCAGCTGTTCGCGACCGAGGAAGGGTTTTGCGCCGCCCAGGTTGTCGTCGTTGGGGCCGCGATAGCTGCGCATGTCCAGCACGAACACATCCAGCAGCGGACCATAACTGAGCTTGCGGTAAATCCGCCCGCCAGCGTCGGCGCTTTGCCGGCGCATCGGTGAATATTCAAGCCAGGCCTGGCGCGCGCGGCCGACCAGGGTATTGATGTCGCGGGTCTGGTAGCGCTCGTCCAACTGCTTGCTTGATGACCAGTTGTTGATCACTTCGTGGTCGTCCCACTGCCAGATCTGCGGCACCTCGGCATTGAAGCGCCGCACGTTTTCATCCATCAAGTTGTAGCGGTAATTGCCGCGATATTCCTCGAGGGTTTCGGCGACCTTACTCTTGGCTTCGGTGGTGATATTGCGCCAGATGCGCCCGCCCTCAGTGGCCAGTTGCGCCGGCACCGGGCCGTCGGCGTAGATGGTGTCGCCGCTGTGGATAAAGAAGTCCGGCAGGCGCAGGCGCATGGCTTCGTAGATGCGCATGCCGCCAATGTCCGGGTTGATACCGAAGCCCTGGCCGACGGTGTCGCCGCTCCACACAAAGCGGATGTCGCGACGCTGTTGCGGCACGCTGCGCAAGTGGCCGAACCACGGCTCGCTGGCGATGCCGGTCTGGGCGTCTTCGAAATGCACGCGGTAGAAAATCGCCTGGTCGGCGGGCAGCCCGGTGAGTTCAACGCGGGCCGTAAAATCGCTGCGGTTATCGGCCAGGGGCGAGACGAACCGGCGTGGGTTGCTGAACACACTGCGGGTGTCCCACTCCACCACCATCCGCGCCGGGCGGTCGCTGCGGCTCCAGATCATCGCGCGGTCGCCCAGCAGGTCACCGGACTGCACGCCATCGGTGAGCAGCGGACGGTCCTTTACCGACGCAATCACCGCCGGCGCCAGTCCCGGCAACAACAGGCCGGCGCCTACAGCTTGCATCACGCGGCGACGGCCGAGATCGAAGTGGCTCATGCAGGTGCCCTCTTGAGTATCAAAAGGACAACTTAAGCATGATGGGATGAAGCAGATATGACACCGCCCTTACAGACACTGAAGATCAAATATGGGAGGGGGCTTGCCCCCGATGGCAGTGTGTCAGCTACCAATAGACTGGCTGACACACCGCTATCGGGGGCAAGCCCCCTCCCACACTTTCAAACCTCATCAGCCCTTGGCAGCAGCGACCGTCAGTTCCGCCGCCTCCGGCCGCTTGATCAGCGCATACACCAACCCGGTCAGCACACTGCCGGCCACAATCGCCAACAGGTACAGCAGCGCATGGTTCATCGCGTTCGGAATCACCAGCACGAACAACCCGCCGTGAGGCGCGGCCAGTTTGCACCCGAAGTACATCGACAGTGCCCCCGTCAGCGCGCCGCCGGCAATGCTGGCAGGGATCACCCGCAGCGGGTCCTTGGCCGCAAACGGGATGGCCCCTTCGGAGATAAAGCACAAGCCAAGAATCATCGCGGCCTTGCCGGCTTCGCGTTCGGTCTGGGCGAACTTGCGCCGGGCCAGGAACGTCGCGATGCCCATGCCAATCGGTGGCACCATGCCGGCCGCCATGGTCGCGGCCATCGGCGCGCCGCTCGACGCCGCCAGCAGGCCGACGGAAAACGCATACGCCGCCTTGTTGATCGGCCCGCCCAGATCGACACACATCATGCCGCCCAACAGGATGCCCAACAGCACCGCGTTGGTGGTGCCCATGGTACTGAGAAAATCCGTCAGCCCGGTCAGCAAGCGTGCCACCGGAGGGCCGACCAGATAGATCATCGCCAGGCCAGTGAACAAACTTGCCAGCAACGGGATGATCAGGATCGGCTTGAGGGCCTCCAGGCTTTGCGGCAAGCGCACCGCGCGTGAGATCAGCTTGACGCTGTAGCCGGCGAGGAAACCGGCGAAGATCCCGCCAATGAAGCCAGCGCCCAGGGTGCCCGCGAGCAACCCGCCGATCATGCCCGGCGCCAGGCCGGGGCGATCGGCGATCGAGTAGGCGATGTAGCCCGCCAGCAACGGCACCATCAGCATGAATGCCTGGTCGCCGACGGTTTTCAGCGCCGCCGCCAGGGTGCCCTTCTCCTCAAAGGCATGAATGCCGAACACGAAGGACAAGGCGATCAACAGGCCGCCCGCCACCACCATCGGCAACATGAACGACACCCCGGTGAGCAGGTGTTTGTACACGCCGGTTTTTTCCGACTTGGCCACCGCACCGCTGGCGGCGCTTTCCACCACGCCCTCGGCCAGCGCCTTGTTGAGCGTGGCTTCCGATTGCTTGAGGGCAATGCCGGTGCCACAGCGGTAAATCTTCTTGCCGGCGAAGCGCTCGGTAGCGACTTCGATGTCCGCCGCCAGCAGCACCACGTCGGCGTTGGCGATGGCCTCAGGCGTCAATGGCGTACGCGCACCGACCGAGCCCTGGGTCTCGACCTGCAAGTCATAGCCCAGGCGCTTGGCGGTCTGCTGCAAGGCCTCGGCGGCCATGAACGTATGGGCCACGCCGGTGGGGCAAGCGGTAATCGCGACAATGCGCGGGACATTCCCGACCGGCGCCTCGGTCGCCACATACACCTGCGCCTCCTCCGCGCCGCGACGCAACACCGCGTCGACATCCGCCAACGCCTGGGCCGGCGTGCTCTGGAACACGCGCTTGCCGACAAAACGGTGCATATCCACCGGCGTGCTGCTGACCAGCAACACCCACTCGGCGTCATCGAGGGTCGCCTGGGACAGCTGGCTGTCCGGGCGTTGCACGTCCACCACTTCGACACTGGTGCTCCAGCCCTGGCGCTGTGCGGCGGCGTCCAGCAAGCGGGCGCACAGCACACTGGTGACCATGCCGTTCGGGCAGGCGGTAACAATGGCTAACTTCATCACAAACCCTCTTATTGTTCTGTCAGCGCGTGTACATCGACACCGCTTTCAAGGCGCGCCAACTGCGCGTCATCGCTGATGCCAAAACCGATTTGCGTCACCGCCATCGCGGCAATCGCCGTGGCGCGGCGCAGGGTCTGCTCGGGCGCTTCGTCGCGCAGCAGGCCGTGGAGCATGCCCGCCAGCAGCGAATCGCCGGCGCCTACGGTGCTGGCAACCGTCACCTTGGGCGGCGTGGCATGCAGGGCCGCGCCCGCGCTGTACCAGCTCACGCCAGCGGCACCGTCCGAGACCACCACATGCTCAACGCCCTGCTGATGCAGCTGGCTGATGGCATCGGTGGCGTTGTCCAGCGCTTCGGCGAGCTCTTCAGTATTGGGTTTGACCATCCATGGGCCTGCCTTCAACCCGGCGCGCAAGGCTTCGCCGCTGGTGTCCAGGGCGACTTTCAAACCGAGGTTTTTCAATTGCTCGATCAGTGCCTGAAACCATTGCGGGCTCACGCCACGCGGCAAGCTGCCGGCGACCACCACCGCGTCGAATTCGGGGCCGACCATCGCGATCATCTTGAGCAGCTCTTTTTGCGCCTGCTCGCTCACCAACGGCCCCGGTGCGTTGATGTCGGTCACCCGGCCATCGTGCTCGGCGATCTTGATGTTGCTGCGGGTTTCGCCCGGCACGCGGATGAACGAATCGCCAAACCCACGGCTGGCGATCAGGGCTTCGAAAGCTTGGGGGTTATCCGCGCCGAGAAAGCCGCCCACACTGACCTCGTGGCCGAGGTCCGCCAGCACCTGCGCCACGTTCACGCCTTTGCCGGCAGCATGGGTGATGAGCGTTTCACTGCGGTTGACTGCGCCGGGTGCCAGGTGCGCCAAGCGCACCGTCAGGTCCAACGCCGGGTTCAGCGTCAGGGTCAGAATCTTTGCCATCTACACGGCCTCCACAAGGGCACGCACTTCGGCGGGCGAACCCACCGCCAGTGCTTTTTGCGCCAGGCCCTGGGCCTCGCTCAAGCTGAATTCGCGCACGCGCGCCTTCACTTCGGGAATGCTGCGCGCCGACACGCTCAACTCATCCACTCCCAAGCCGACCAACACCGGCACCGCCAGCGGGTCGGCCGCCAACTCGCCGCACACGCCGACCCATTTGCCATGGGCATGGGCGGCGCGCACGGTGATGTCGATCAATTGCAGGACGGCCGGGTGCAGGCCATCGGCCTGGGCCGACAAGGTCGGGTGGCCACGGTCGATGGCCAGGGTGTATTGGGTCAGGTCGTTGGTGCCGACGCTGAAAAAGTCGACTTCCTTGGCGAGCACCGGCGCCAGCAGCGCGGCCGACGGCACTTCGATCATGATCCCCAGTTGCAGGTCGGCCACCGGGATTTCCAGGCGCAGGCGCTCGGTCATATCCCGGGCGGCACGCCATTCATCCACGCTGCCGACCATGGGGAACATGATGCGCAACGGCCGGTTGTCCGCCGAGCGTAACAATGCACGCAATTGCGCTTCCATGATCTGCGGGCGCTGCAAGGTCAAGCGAATACCGCGCACACCGAGGAAGGGATTTTCTTCTTCGGCAATCGGCCAGTATGGCAGCGGTTTATCGCCGCCCACGTCGAGGGTGCGCACCACCAGCGGACGCCCGTCGAGGCCGTCGAGCACGCGACGGTATTCGGCTTCCTGGGTGGCCTCGTCCGGCGCTTGCGGGTGGGCCATGAAAATCAGTTCGGTACGTAACAGCCCGATGCCCTCGGCGCCCTGTTCCACCGCAGCGGCAACCCCGGCGCTTTCGCCGATATTGGCGAACACTTCCACCGCGTGGCCGTCGAGGGTCAGCGCCGGTTCATGGCGTTGCGCCGAGGCGGCTTGCAGGCGTTGTTCGCGGGTGTCGCGCTCCACCGTCGCGCGCTGCAGGGTGGCGGTGTCGGGGTCGACGTGCAGGCGGCCGCGCTGGCCGTCGAGCAATAAAGGCGTGCCGGCGTTGAGCAGCAACACCGCCGCCCCGGCGCCGACCAGCGCAGGAATGCCCAGGGCACGGGCGACGATGGCGCTGTGGGCCGTGGCGCCACCACGGGCCGTGAGGATGCCGGCGACACGGGCCGGGTCCAGGCGTGCGACGTCCGAAGGGCCGACTTCGTCCATCACCAGAATGTAGGGTTCATTGGGTTCCTGAGCGGTGTCGACGCCGCACAGTTGCGCCAATACGCGGCGACCGATATCGCGCAGGTCAGCGGCGCGTTCGGCGAGCAAGGCGTCCTGCAACGATTCCTGCTGCTTGGCGGCGGCTTCGATCACGCTCATCCACGCAGCTTCGGCGCTTTCGCCTTGCTTGAGACGGGTGTCGACTTCGTCGGTGAGTTCCGGGTCGTCGAGCATTTCCTGGTGGGTGATGAAAATCTCGCGGATGGCCTTGGATTGGCTGCGCTCGATCAGGCCTTCGATATCGCGACGCACATCACTCAGCGCGGTGTGCAGACGCTGGCGTTCAACGGCGCAGGTTTCACCGCGCAACGGGTAGTCGAACACCTGTTGCACCTGGATATGCGCGGGGCCGATGGCGATACCGGGCGCGGCGGCAATTGCCTGGATCTGGCTGCCGGGCAGCGGCGCGCTGATGACCGGTTCGATATCGGCGGTGGCAGGCTGGGCGCTGACCGTCGGCAACGGCTCGACTTCTTCGCCCAGGCCTTCGTCAATGGCAGCCAACAGCGCCGGCAGCGCATCGCCCGCGATCGTCGGCTCGGCGACGAATTCCAGTACCTGGCCACGCCGCGCGCCGAGGCTCAGCAACTTGCTCAGGCTTTTTACCGATACGGCGCCGACCGGGCCGTCGACGATACGCACGCGAATATCGCCGTCAAACTGCTTGGCCAGTTGCGCCAGGATCTTCGCCGGACGCGCATGCAGGCCGTGGGCGTTGGCCAGGGTGACACGGGCGCTGGGCCAGTCGGGCGGCAGCTCGCCACCCAGCACTTCAAGCACGGCACGACTGCTGGTGGCGCGGCCCAATTCCTGGCCGCGTCCTTCGATCAGCAAGGCACACAGGCGCTCAAGCAGCGCCTGATGCGCTTCGCCCAGGCTGGCCAGGCAGAACAGGCCATTAAGTGGCTGGCCCAGGTAGCGCATGGGTTTGTCCGGCGTGACGAACGCCAGGCCCGGACGCTTGACCGTCTGTTCGCTGTGCAGCCACCACAGGCCATCCCCCAGGGGCAGCGCATCGACTTGCTGCAACACGGCGGCAAAGCCGTTGCTCACGCAATCGGCCTGGCGCAACAGGCGCGCGCCGCGCCACACCAATTCCTCGAAATCATCGGCCGATACGCCCAGGCTGATCATCTGTGCATCCAGCGCCAGTTCCTGCGGCGCGCCTTGCAACAACTTCAGCAACGCCTCAGCGGAACCGGCACGGCGTAACGCTTGGCCGAGGTCGGTTTCACCCAGGGCGCGGGTCAGCAGTTGCAGCAGGCGCAGGTGTTCATCGGATTTGGCGGCGATGCCGATGGCCAGGTAGACGACCTGGCCATCGCCCCAGTCCACGCCTTCGGGAAACTGCAACAGGCGCACGCCGGTGGAAAACACCTGATCGCGGGTTTCCGGGGTGCCGTGGGGAATGGCAATGCCTTGGCCGAGAAAGGTCGAGCCTTGGGCTTCACGGGCTTGTAAGCCGCTGAGATAACCTTCGGCGACCAGGCCATCGGCCACCAGTTTTTCAGCGAGCAGGTGCAAGGCAGCAGATTTATCCACCGCCACCTGGCCCATGGATATCTGCTCTACAGTGAGCTCGAGCATGCCGTTCTCCTAGTTAGTGCGAGGTGCGCACTAGGTATTGTTTTGAATAAATCAGCTTAGCGGTGTTCGGAAACAACTGACTGAGCAGTCAATTGGCAGTAGCTACTCAGTGGCGAACATCGTAAAAATACGCTTGCTGAAACGTTTAATCTAGAATTTATGGCAGATTACGCGTTAATTGCGCAAGCTTGAAGGGCCACTCGGCGCCTGCTGTGGGACATTGGTCGCACGCTGGAATCGGTTAGGATTGAACAAAATGTCGGGGCACGCTCTAAAAAACAAGGAAATCCCGGTTTGAAACTCAGTGATATCGCACGTCTGGCCGGTGTGTCCGTGACCACCGCCAGCTATGTCATCAATGGCAAGGCCGAACAACAGCGCATCAGTCACGCGACTGTCGAGCGAGTGCGGGCCGTGGTCCAGGCCCATGGTTTTACGCCTAACCCACAAGCCGCCGGATTGCGCAGCCGGCACACGCGCACCTTGGGCTTTATCCTGCCGGATCTGGAAAACCCCAGTTACGCACGCATTGCCAAGTTGCTTGAACAGGGCGCGCGGGCGCGCGGCTATCAATTGCTGATCGCCAGCTCCGACGATGAGGCCGACAGCGAGCGCCAACTGCTGCAACTGTTCCGCGCACGGCGTTGCGATGCGTTGTTCGTCGCCAGCTGCTTGCCAGCCAGCGATGATAGCTATCGCGAGCTGCAGGCCAAAGGCTTGCCGGTGATCGCCATCGACCGGGTCATGGAGCCCAGCGAGTTCTGCTCGGTGGTCAGCGATGACCGCCAAGCCTGCCAGCAACTCACCAGCAGCCTGCTGCAACCGTTGCCCAAGCAAATCGCGCTGATCGGCGCGCGCCCGGAGCTGAGCATCAGCCAGGAACGTGCCGCAGGCTTCCGTGAAGCCCTGCACGGTTTTACTGGTGAGGTGATCATCGAACAGGGCGAAGCCTTCAGCCGAGACTGCGGGCGACAGCTGATGGAGCAATTACTGCAACGCCTGGGGCACTTGCCTGACGCCCTGGTGACCACGTCCTACGTACTGCTGCAAGGCGTGTTCGATGCACTGCACGACGTCCCACTCAAGTCGCGGCCGTTGCGCCTGGGCACCTTCGGCGATACACAGTTGCTGGACTTCCTGCCGCTACCGGTCAATGCGATGGCCCAGCAACATCAACTGATCGCCGACACCGCCCTGCGCCTGGCTTTGGCCGCCATTGAAGAAGAACACTACCAGCCCGGCGTGCACGGGATCAGCCGCACCTTCAAGCAGCGCATTCACGAGGCCTGAGCGTGGAGCTGATCGACACCCATACCCACCTGGACTTTGCGGACTTCGATGGCGATCGCCACGAAGTCCTCGCCCGCAGCCGCGATCAGGGTGTGAGGCGCATAGTGCTGCTCGGTGTTTATCAGAAAAATTGGCAAAGGTTATGGGATCTGGTGCTGGAGGATGAAGGCTTGTTCGCCGCCTTCGGCCTGCACCCGGTGTATCTCGATGAGCATCGCCCCGCCGACCTTTTGGAGTTGGGCGACTGGCTGACGCGGCTGCAGGGCCATCGGCAGCTATGCGCCGTGGGTGAAATCGGCCTGGATTATTTTCTGGAGCACCTGGACCGCGAGCGTCAGCAAGCGCTGTTTGAGGCCCAGCTGCAACTGGCGGTGGACGTTCAACTGCCGGCCTTGCTGCATGTACGCCGCAGCCACGCGGCAGTGATCGCCACGCTCAAGCGCATCCGCCTGCCGCGCGGCGGCATCATCCATGCGTTCGCCGGCAGCCGGGAAGAGGCCCGCGAGTACATCAAGCTCGGCTTCAAGCTGGGCCTGGGCGGCGCCGCCACCTGGCCGCAGGCTTTGCGCATGCACAAGGTGCTGGCCCAATTGCCCCTGGAAGCCGTGGTGCTGGAGACCGACGCCCCGGATATGGCCCCGGCCATGTACCCGGGCCAGCGCAACAGCCCGGAGCACTTGCCGGCTATCTGCCACGCCCTGGCCGAACGGATGGGTATCAGCGCTTCACGGCTGGCTGAGGCGAGCACACGCAATGCGTGCGAGGTGTTCAATTGGTAGCGGGCTGACGGCTTGCAGGTTCAAGGTCATCCTTTGTCGATGACGGGCGTAGCGCAGCACCAGGCAATGGATCAACAGCGTCGTCAGGGAAATATTGAACTGCCCGATCACCGTGAGTAGCCCCAGCCATTCAGCAAACAGTGCCGCCAGCAAGGTCGCGCATGTCAGCATGATCATGCTCGGCCGCACCAGCGCCCATTGGTCCAGGGCGCGGAATTGGCGCAGCTGTTTCTGGCAACACAGCTGCAGGCAGGCGTGGCAATACGTACAGACAAAGGGTTCGTCGATGGCAATGGCGTTCAGTTGCCAGGGTTTGAGTTCAAACGTCATGTCGCAGTGGGCGCAATGCCCTTTGATGCCGATTACAGCGGCCATCGCCGTGCCTCCTTGAGACCGTGACCAGGTGATACAAATTTTCACCTATTCGCAGTACTTTGAAAGGCCGTCAGCAAAAACAGGACATGCACCACACCCAACAGCATCAAATCCGAACGAAAATTCCTACACGCGAAACGCGCCAATCAATTGCTTCAATTGCGTCACCTGCAGCGACAACTCGCGGCTGGCCGCTTCGGTCTGGTCGGCGCCCTGCGCCGCGTGTTCGCCCGCACGATGAATGGCGACGATATTCTGATCGATATCATGGGCGACGGCCGTTTGCTGCTCCACGGCGGCGGCGATCTGCTGGTTCTGATCGACGATCATTCCTACCGCACCAAGGATGTTTTCCAAAGCCTGCTGGACTTTTTCCGACTGCCCCACCGTGCCACTGGCCGTGTCATGGCTGGCGCCCATGGCCTTGACCGCTGCGCCGACGCCGCTGTGCAGGCGCCCGATCATCTGCTCGATTTCTTCGGTGGACTGCTGGGTACGCTGGGCCAGCGTACGCACCTCATCGGCCACCACCGCAAAACCACGCCCCTGCTCACCCGCGCGCGCGGCCTCGATAGCCGCGTTGAGCGCCAGCAAGTTGGTTTGCGCGGCGATGCTTTTGATGACTTCCAGGACGCTGCTGATGGCCTGGCTGTCGGCCGCCAACTGGTTGATCACCCGCACCGACTCATCGATCTCCGTGGCCAGGCGCGCGATGCTGCCTTGCTGGGATTGCACCAGCCCACGGCCGCTGACGGTTTCATCGTTGACACTGCGGGCGCTGCCGGCGGCGACGGCGGCACTGCGCGCGACTTCCTGTGCGGTGGACGACATCTGGTTCATCGCCGTCGCCACCTGCTCGATCTGACTGCGCTGGCCGGCCACTGCCTGGTTGCTCTGCGCCGAAACCGTTTGTACCTGCCCAGCTTGCAACTCGACCTGGGCGACCGTGTGCCCGACGCGTTCGATCAAGTCGTGGATCTTGGCCACGGTGCCATTGAATACCTGGCCCAGGTCTCCCAGTTCATCGCGACTGTCGGCAACGAAGGTGACAGTCATATCGCCCGCCGCGACCTTGTCCATCATCGCCCCGAGGCTACGCAAGGTCATGCGCGTGGACGCATAGAAGCCCGCGTATAAATAGAAAATCAGCGCAAACACCGCCGCTAGCGCCGTGACCAGCAGCAGCATGTGCAGGCGCTTTTGTGCCAGGCGTTGCTCCAGTTGCTGCTTGAGGAATGCCAGGGTGGCGTCATCCAGTTGATAGGTCTTGGCGATCAGTTGGCTGACGCCGTCGTAAAAGCCCTGCCACGGTGTGTCGAGGGTTTCAGCCACCACCACTTGTTCTTCGAACAACTCCGCACCCTGCTTGAGGCTGGCCCGGCTGGCCTGCGCCGCAGTATCGAGTGCTGCCTGCGCGGCATGGCTGGCGCCAAGCGCGTCCTGCAGCTTCAAGGCATATTCGCCCTGGAGTTTTTCCAGCTGCTGCAGCAGTTCGTCGAAGCGTGTGCTGGAGGATGAATTGATAAAACCCTGGCCGAGGGAATACGCGCCCATCGCCCGGCCCTCCCCCAGCAGCTGAGTGACTTGTGGAGTGACGGCGGTGATCAGGTCGCTGAGCTGGCGCAGATCGCTCTGGGGATCACGGCTCAAGCCGGATTGACTGGCGATGATCTGGCTGAGTATCTGGGCCTGGTTGAGCAATTTGCCGATCAACGCACTTTTGTTGAGCAGTGAGGTTTCCTGTTGCTGAGCCTTGAACGCGGCAATCAGTTCGTCACGCTTGGTGTCGAAGGCCGCAACCTGCTCAGGCTGGGTAGCCATCGCGCTGAGCCCCTGCACACGGCTGAGCACGCTCTGCTCCACGGCAGCGATCCTGGCTTCCAGGTCGCCGGCCTTGCCGGACTGGCCGAGGGTCGTATTGATCTGCACCTGGTTATTGAGCGCTTCCAGCTCGCGACGCACCATCAGGCTGCTGCCGAGTAGATCAAGGCTTTGCAGTTCGATGCGGGTGCCCTGGAATTCAGCCCAGGCGTCACGCACCAGAAAGTAATTGGTAGCCAGCATCGGCAGCAGGAACAGCACGCTGATCAGACTGAATTTCATGCCGAAACTCAGGCGATTCATCAATGCAACGGCGGGATAGAGCAAGCGCTTCACGGGTGTTCCCCCTTTCTTTTATTTTTATTGAGGCGCAGGGCGGCGGCAGATAGCCACTATTTGGCGCTCTGTCTGTATAGCTCAATTTGAAAGGGAGTTTTGTAACGTAAGGTTAACGGCAGGGGGTTAACCCCTGCCGAATGGATCAGGGCAACACGGTCCAGATGGCAAAGCCGGCATACCACAGCACCGCCGCACGCAGCAGCAGTTCCCACAGGCGATCAAGGCTGTTTATGCCCTCGGCGCCCACCGCTGGCGGCGGTATTTCTGCGGCGGCCAGGCCGACTTTTTCCACCAATTGTGCTGCGCTGATATCCCAGTTCAGCAGTTCGTGGAGCATCACCCGACTGACCCCGACGAAATTGCCCACCAGGGCAAAGCTCGCCGCCAGCAAGCGCACCGGCAGCCAGTCGAAGGCATGGCGCAATTGCGTGGCGCGCTCGGCCACCAGCGGGTTCTGGCTGTGTTCACTGGCCAGCGCCAGCAGGCGGTAGGCCAGAGCGGCCACCGGGCCCAGCAGGAAATACCAGAAAATCACCGCGAAAAAGCTTTGGTAGGCCTGCCACAGCAAATAGCCCTGAACACGCTCGAGCAATTGCGCGCCGTTGTCGGCACCCAGCGTCAGATCGCGCTCGGCCACATGCTCGGCGGCTTGCAGATCGCCCCGCCGCCAGGCATCACGAAACGGCCCCAGCGCGGCCAGCAGATCGCCACGGCCCAGGCTGTAGATCACCACCAGCACGTGCACCGGCAACGCCAACAAGCCATAGGCCACAGGCTCCAGCACCAGCAGCAACAAGCCCAACAAGGCCACGGGCAGCACCACCAACACCAGCAGGATCAGCCAGGGCCGCGTCCCCATGCGCGGGCTCGATTCGAGCTTGGCCAGCTCACGCAGCCAGCCGCCGTCGCGCTGCAACCGCTGGCGCAAGGCCGAGAACTTCTCGATCCACACCGCCAGCACCAGCACCAGGAAACTCATTGTTTATATCCTCCATCCTGCAGCGCGCTGCGAAAGCGCATCCAATCAAAAGCCGGGCCCGGGTCGGTTTTGCGGCCGGGGGCGATGTCGCTGTGACCGCAGATACGCTGGGCGGTGATCCCAGGGTAGGCTGCGAGCAACTGGCGCGTCAGGTCAATCAGCGCCGCGTACTGGGCATCGGTGAACGGCAGCTCGTCGGTGCCTTCCAGCTCGACCCCCAGGGAGAAGTCATTACACACCTCACGCCCATCAAAGCTGGACACGCCTGCATGCCAGGCCCGGTCGCGGCATGCGACAAATTGCGTGACCGTGCCGTCGCGCTCAATCAGAAAATGCGCAGACACCCGTAGGCTGGCAATGCCTTCAAAGTAGGGGTGTTCCGAGACATCCAGGCGATTCTGGAAAAACTCCTGCACTTTGCCCGTGGCGAACTGCGCCGGGGGCAGGCTGATGTTATGTATCACCAACAGCGATATCTCGCCTGCCGGGCGCTCGTTGAAGTTGGGCGAAGGGCAATGGCGAATGCCCTCGAACCAACCGCTGACGGGGTCCAACTGCATACAGGCTCCTTGAATGAGACGAAGTGTTACCAGTATGCCGCGTTCCGCCCTGCCGTTGCGATCACTTGCCGCGATTGAGTTGACGCAGGTTGCCAACCACCGCAGCCAGCGCGCGCTCGAACAGCAAACCCTCGTCCAGGCTGCGCAGGCCGCCCTGCTTGAACGCCATGGTCAATTGGCCGGCGGTTTGCTCCAGCACCTTGAGCCCCGCGCGACTGACGAAAATGTAACGATTAGCAGGCGCCATGATCGCGGTGAGCTTGCACCGCAGCACAGTGTCCGGGCCCTGCTGGAACTCCACCCAACCGCCGATCCGTAACTGGTGAACCTTGAGCAGGTCCGGGTCATCGTCGGGCAGGTCTTCCAAGGCGTCCGACAACTGGCTGCCGAGAACCAAGGGCTCGCGGACTTCAATCAGCCTGTCGTCGCCCTCGCCTTCGCAGGTCTGAACGTGAAAGGCCTGCAAGCGCAAAAAGAACTCACGCGTACTGAAAGGATCAAACGCCGCACCGGCCAACCCGTCGCGCAATGCCTTGAGCAACCCTGGCAATTGCTCGAGCAAATGCCGGCCGGCCTCGGTGTCTTCGCGCAGGCTAACGCTCCAGATCAAGTCGTCCATGGTGCGCAGTTCGGTCTGCCATTGCACCGATTGTTCGCCATGCTTGAGAATGGCCAGCAACAGCACCTGGCTCCAGGTTTGCTGCAGGAATTGCACCACGAACGGCGGCAAGGCCTTGCCCAACAATCGCCGGTTGAGCACCTGGGCCACACGCTGGCGGGCCACCTCGGTACGCAGGCGCCCTTGCTCGACGTCACGGGTGTGCTGTTCGAGCAACTCGCTGCGCTGGCGCTCTTCTTCAATGAATGTGCTCAGTTGCGTCAACAACTGCGAAAAAATCGCCGGGTCTTCAACGAACTCAGTCAACAGGCGCTGGATGACCTGTTCGATACGCAGGTACAGGCTGTCGTTCTGATCGCCATTCTGCGGGCTGTAGCCCAGGGCGGCACTGGCGATCTCGTTGAGCAACCGGCGTGCCGGATGCCCGGCGCAACTGAATAGGCTCTTGTCCAGCACGGCGACTTTCAATATCGGGATCTGCAAGCGTGCGATCAGGGCCTTGAAGGCGTGGGGCAGGCTGCGGTCATTGAGGATGAACTCAAACAGCAGGGCGACGAGGTTGATCACATCCTCGTCTGCCGTCTCCACCACCCGCGACTTGCCGCTCTTGACGCTGACTCGGGTCAGCAGCTGTTCGAGTTGGTTGCGCAGGTCGAAGTCGTCCTCCGCCGCAGGCTCCGGTACATATTGTTGCAAATGCGAAAGCAGACGCAGCAGGTCTCGGGTGGCGATGGGTTGCGGTTGTGCAGTGGCTTCAAGCGTCGGCGCTACGCTACCGCGCACCGCGACCAGCAGGGCTTGCAACGCGGCAAAGGCTTGCTGGCCGTTTTCGTCGCACGGCGGTTCGGCAGCCGGCGCACGGGCCGGGTATTGAAGCTCACGCGCCGCACGCCCACCGGCACGACGGGAGGGCACGCTCTTGAGTCCAGGCAGCACCCCGGTAGCGACCAGCAATTGATTGGCGTCGCCATAGAGCTGGTCGGCATCGCTGAGGACATATTTCTCGAACAGTTTGAGCATGATCAACTTGACCCGGATCTCCACCCCCAGGCTGCGGCCCGCCTGCAGAAAAAACTGGCAAAGCCGTGCCGGGCCCAGGGGGTTCTCCTGATCGCTCATGCACCTGCCCAACACCTCACTCAACCGCGCGCTCAATTGCCCGAGCGCCAAGCCGTCACGGTGTTGCACGCGACCGACCATCGCCTCCAGCGCCACGGCCTTTTCCCGCGCATCCGCCCGCGTACCGCTGGTCACCTCGTAGGACACCACCGGCACCGGATGCAACCCGACGCTATCGGCCTGGCCCAGGTTGGCGAAGGCCGCAAACAGCTGCTCCATGAACACGCGCTCGAAGTTCTTGCGCTTGAGGCGCAGGTCGCGCATGGCCTCGAAGAAAATATGCTGGTCGACGGTGCTACGGGCCTTGTCGGCCATTTCGAACAACGTGTCGTCGGCGTTATCGAACAGTTCCTGCAACCCCTGCTGAAGGTGTTGCGCGGCTTTATCACGCACCTGCAACACCACCACCGGCAGGCGTGCGAGCGGCGATGGCGTGGCTTGAGCCTGCTTGATCGGCACCACCTTCCCGTCATTGTGCATCCTGGCCTCCTGAAACGGCGGGTGTTGAGATGGGCAAGGAACGCAGGCAAGCCCTCTGGGCGCTGCCAATACCTGGTCACCATCAGGACGTCAAAGCTATGACGCCAATTGCAAGGCGCGAGATTATCTGGCAAATGAGGGCGGTTGCGCCAGCAAACTCTGCCCCTGCGCGCTAAATGACTGACCAGCCTGGGTTCCAATCCACACAACCCCTATAATCGCGACACTTTGTTTGTGGAGCCTGTTATGCCGAATCTGCGTCTTGCTGACCTCACCGCCGAAATCGAAGCCAACGTGCGCCGCGCACTGCTGGAAGACATCGGCAGTGGCGATATCACCGCACAGCTGATCCCGGCCGAACGGCTGGCCAAGGCCACGATCATTACCCGCGATGCAGCCGTTATCGCCGGTACCGCCTGGGTGGATACGGTATTCCGCCAACTGGACCCGCGCGTCGCGGTGCATTGGCAGGTCGCCGATGGTGAGCGTGTCAGCCCCAACCAGCCGCTGTTTCACCTTGAAGGCCCGGCGCGTTCGCTGCTCACCGGTGAACGCAGTGCGCTGAATTTCCTGCAGATGCTGTCCGGCGTCGCCACCCGCGCCCAATACCTGGCGGATTTCGTCGCCAGCACCCAGGTCAAGCTGCTGGACACCCGCAAGACCCTGCCGGGCCTGCGCCTGGCACAGAAATACGCGGTCACCTGCGGCGGCTGCCACAATCATCGCATCGGGTTGTATGACGCTTTCCTGATCAAGGAAAACCATATCGCCGCCTGCGGAGGCATTGCCCAGGCAATTGGCGCCGCCCACAGGATTGCGCCGGGCAAACCGGTGGAAATCGAAGTGGAGAGTCTTGAGGAGTTGCGCGAAGCCTTGGCGGCGGGCGCCGACATCATCATGCTGGATGAGCTGAGCCTGGACGACATGCGCGAAGCCGTGCGGCTGAACGCGGGCAAGGCCAAGCTGGAAGCCAGCGGCGGGATCAATGAAAGCACCCTGCTGCCCATCGCCGAGACCGGCGTGGACTACATCTCCATTGGCGCGATGACCAAGGATGTGAAGGCGGTGGATTTGTCGATGCGGTTGAGTATTTGAGAAGCTGCAAGCTGCGAGCTTCAAGCCGCAAGGGGCTGCGCGACCACTTGCAGCTTGAAGCTTGCAGCTCGTAGCTCGTAGCTCGTAGCTCGTAGCTACTTTCAGACTACGAGATTGTTCATCTCGCAGTACTCTTCCCATTCGACGCCCAGCACTTCGGCGGCCTCCTTGTGCAAGACAAGGCGTGTGGCTTCGAATTCTTCCGGTGTAGAGGTGTATTTGAGGGTCAGTTCCCAAGGCTGGAGGCCCTGGCTTTCTGCCTCGTCCTCGAATGCCCACTGGACCTGATCACGCTGGTCATCCGCGCTCAGGTCCTTGATCTCTTCTTTAAGCTGCGGCGTTGCCTCGAGGTACTTGTCGAGGGCTTTCTGGTGCCGAACTTCCTGGGTCATCTCAGTCGTGGTCATGTCGTTCTCTTAGATCGAGGAATGGGGATGCATCTGGGTCATCAAGGTTGCGCAGATACAAAAGAGTGGGCGCGAATACCCGCTCGTCTGGCCTTCAGAACCATTCTGGGATCATCTGAAAACATTGCCTTTGAAACAGGCCCTTGAAACAGGCCCTTGAAACAGTGCTGCCTTGGTGCCCGAGACAGGAATCGAACCTGCGACCTTCGCGTTACGAGTGCGCTGCTCTACCGGCTGAGCTACACGGGCGGTGGGCTAAAGCTAGCACCGCATTGAACATGCGGCAACCGGCTCGCTCACCGCCCGGTCGCCGTCATGCTCCGTTGGCGCCACAGCCCTTAGCGACGTATTGCGCATCGGCCGTGGTTACACAGGTCCAGCCGGTGTTGGCGCTGCGCGTCAAGGTGATGGTCTTGCCCAGCACGGGCGCAGGCGCATCAAGGATTTCACAGCTGATGGAGCCGCTACCCGTCGCAACATCGCCTGTCACGTCGATCTTGCAATTGGCGGTGGGACTGTTGCCGCCGATCAGATCAAGCTTGGGCACCGTGCCTTGGTTGATGACATCCTCGTAGCCGGCCTTCAACGCGCTGATTTCCGCCAACCCCGCCGTGAACTTGGCCTTGGCCTGGTGCTTGGTGTACATGGGCAAGCCAATCGTGGCCAAAATGCCGATGATCGCCACAACGATCAACAATTCGATCAAGGTAAAGCCTTTCTGACGCATCACTTTCACTCTCCAGAATAGAACCATGACAAGGCGCGTCCTGCGCCCCGTATTGTGCAGCGGCGCCAGTGTACTCATCCCTGCGTGGCCCATCGCGTACCAGACGCACAATCTGACATTTTATCGGTCAACGCCAGCCTGGCCTGCATCCGCCCTCTGACTAAGCTGTAAATTCTCAACCTGCATGTGCGAAGGCGACATGAACGACACCTCAACGATCTACACCTGGCAAGGCATCAATCGCAAAGGCCGCCGGGTGTGCGGGCAAACCACGGGGCATGACCTGGCGCTGATCAAGGCGCAACTGCGCCAGCAAGGCATCTGCCCCGAGCGTGTGCGCAGGAAATCGTCGGGCCTGCCAAGCCTGGCTCCGCCGATTCAGCCCGCAGACATTGCCTTGTTCACCCGCCAGTTGGCGACGCTGTTGAAGGCTGGCATCCCCTTGATGCAAGCTTTCGACATCATCCGCGAGGGCGTCGAGAACCGAGCGCTGCGTGAGTTGGTCGAGGGTTTGAAACAACACGTCGCCGCCGGTAACAGCCTGGCCAGCACACTGCGCCAATACCCCCGTTATTTCGATGAGCTGTACTGCCACCTGATTGCCGCCGGTGAACAGGCAGGGGCCCTGGAAACACTGCTGGAGCGAGTGGCCATTCATCTGGAAAAAAGCCAACGGCTCAAGACCAGAATCAAGAAAGCCATGACCTACCCTCTCGCCGTACTAGTGGTGGCCAGCCTGGTCAGCGCAGTATTGCTGATGCAGGTGGTGCCACAGTTCCAGACCCTGTTTGCCGGGGTCGACAGCCCATTGCCCGGTTTTACCCTGGGGGTCATCGCCCTCTCCGACTTTCTGCGACAGGCCTGGTGGATGCTGGCGCTGAGCCTGGGGGTGGCAATAGGCGCCTGGCGCCACGCCTACCGTGTTTCGCCGGGTTTTCGCCTCGGGCTGGAGGCGGGTTTGTTGAAAATCCCCCTGGCAGGCAAACTGTTGAACAAAGCAGCCGTCGCCCGCTACGCCCGCACGCTTTCAACCACCTTTGCGGCAGGTGTTCCCCTGGTGCAGGCACTGGGCTCAGTGGCCGGCGCCGTCGGTAATGGCCCTTTCAAACAGGCAATCGAACATATGCGCCACGATGTATCCACGGGTATGCAGTTGAACCAATCCATGGCCGCCAGCGGCCTGTTTCCCGGCATGGCGATCCAGATGACGGCAATCGGCGAAGAGTCCGGCACGCTGGACCACATGCTGGAAAAGGTCGCGAGCCATTACGAGGCCGACGTAGAAACCCTCGTCGATAACCTTACCAGCCTGATGGAACCGCTGATCATGGTCGTGCTGGGGAGCATTGTCGGTGCATTGGTGATTGCGATGTACCTGCCGGTGTTTCAATTAGGGTCGGCATTTTGAGTGCGTTGCTGGGCGAGCAGCCCTGGGTGTTTGTGGCCGTGGCGCTGCTGCTGGGCCTGATCGTTGGCAGTTTCCTCAATGTGCTGGTCTGGCGCCTGCCCAAAATGCTCGAGCGGGAATGGCGCGCCCAAGCCCATGAAATTCTCGGCCTGCCGGTCGCACCAGCGGGGCAGGTCTATAACCTGATGCACCCCGGCTCGTGCTGCCCGCGCTGCGACCAGCGGATTCGCCCCTGGGAAAACATCCCCGTGCTCAGCTACCTGATGCTCAAGGGGCGTTGCAGCCATTGCCATGCAACCATCAGCGCGCGTTACCCTCTCACCGAACTGGCATGCGCGCTGATCAGCGCCACTGTCGCCTGGCATTTCGGTTTCAGCTGGCAGGCGGGCGCGGTGCTGCTGCTGAGTTGGGGGTTGCTGGGCATGAGCCTGATCGATGTGGATCACCAGCTGTTGCCGGATGCATTGGTGCTGCCGCTGCTATGGCTGGGGCTTATGGTCAACAGCGTGGGCCTGCTGGCGACATTGCCCGATGCGTTATGGGGCGCGGTGTTTGGCTACATGAGCCTGTGGAGCGTGTTCTGGCTGTTCAAGCTGGTCACCGGCAAGGATGGCATGGGTCATGGTGACTTCAAGCTACTCGCATTGTTGGGAGCCTGGGGTGGCTGGCAAATCCTGCCGATGACGCTGCTGATGGCGTCACTGCTCGGCGTGTTCGTCGGCGTGCTGCTGATGCGCTGGCGCAAGACCGGAGCGTCGGTGCCGATGCCATTTGGGCCCTGCCTGGCAATTGCCGGCTGGATTGCATTGCTCTGGGGTGGTCAAATAACCGACTTCTATTTGCAGTCTGTCGGTTTCAGATGACCACTCCTGTTGCAACACCCTGGATTCTCGGCCTCACGGGCGGTATCGGCAGCGGCAAAAGCGCTGCGGCCGAACACTTCACCAAGCTGGGTGTCGACCTGATCGACGCCGATCATGCCGCCCGCTGGGTGGTTGAGCCCGGCCGGCCGGCGCTGGCGCGCATTGCCGAACATTTCGGCAGCGGTGTACTGCAGCCGGACGGCCAACTGGACCGCGCCGCGTTGCGAAAATTGATTTTTGACGTACCCGCAGAACGCCTCTGGCTGGAAGGCTTGTTGCATCCTCTGATCGCCGATGAGATTCGCAATCACCTGGCGCGCGCCCGATCACCCTACGCGATTCTGGTCTCTCCACTGCTGATCGAGTCCGGTCAATACAGCATGACCCAGCGCATCCTGGTGATCGACGTGCCGCAATCCCTGCAGATTCAGCGTACCCTGCAGCGCGACGGCATCAGCGAGCAACAGGTGCAGGCCATTCTCAAGGCCCAGTCGAGCCGCGAAGACCGCCTGAACCATGCCGATGACGTACTGGTCAATGACCAGGACCTTGCCTGGCTGCACGGCGAGGTCGAGCGACTGCACCACTTTTACCTTACTTTGCGTGGAGGCCGATCATGAGCCAACCCTTGACCGTCGATTGCCCAACCTGCGGCGCCCCCGTGGAATGGAAACCCGACAATCTCAACCGGCCGTTCTGCTCGGACCGTTGCAAACTCATCGACCTGGGCGCCTGGGCCGCTGAAGAACATAAGATCCCGGTGGCCCCGGACGCCGAAGACGAATTGTTTTCCGAAGACCTGCCGCCGCGCCACTAAGGCCGCATAAAGGCGTATTCCTGCTGGTCGTCGAGGTTTTCCGCAAGGTATTGCAACTCGTCGGCCAGGTCTTCAAAGCTGCGCACGCCCTTGCTCTGCTCCACCACCGCGCTGAGCATGGCGCGCAGGGTCAGGCCCGGATCAAACCCGATTTCCTGTGCGGCATCCTGGCTCCTGCGCAACTCCTGCCGTGCCCATTCGTACACACTCATGATTCGTGCTCCTGAAATTTCGACGAGCATGGGCCCGTGCGGCCATCCGGTGTTTGATCTGGATCAACCCCGCGAATCGTCATCCTTCCACGGTGCCGAGAGATAGCGGGTGCGGTTGAAGGTCTCCAGCCATTCAGGGCAGAACACCACCAGGGCACTGATCACCATGCCGTTGATAAACGCTTCGGGAAAGATGATCAGCCACAGGTAGCCTACAAAGTCTTCCAGCCATTCCGGCATCGCAAATCGTCCATCGAACCATAGCAGTCCCAGGCCGGCCAACAGGCAGAGCAACGCCGACAAGGCGGCAGCCAGAAAGCCGGAACAGAAGATGTACACGAAAGGGTTTCGCGGTTGCGCCCGCTCTACCAGCGCCGCACAGGTTTCGGTCACCAGCACCGGTAGCCCGATCAACAGCAGGCCGTTCACACCGACTGCGGCGAAATCCTGACGCCCCAGCCATACCAAACCCAACTGCGCGGCACACCCACCCACGATCGCCAACGGCCAGTCCAGCAGCAAGGTCACGGCGGTCATGCCGATAAAATGGTAAGACACCCCCGTATCGAAATCCCGCCGCACCAGCCATAACATGAACAGCGCGAACACCGTGCCGAACAGCAAATGCTGGCGCCGTCGGTCGGCAAACAACTCGACCCAAGGCGCACGCCAGATCGCCCAGATCACCAGCGGGGCATACAACAACCAGCCGATGCCAAGGGTCTGCGGCGTCAGTACCGCCGCGCCGATCATCGTTTCACCTGCCTAGCCGCCTCAAAGCCCGTCATGGGCCTGGCCGCATTGATCCTGTACATGAACGCCTCGTTTCCAGAGTCGCTGCCGGATGGTCAGATTACATCGCCAGGTTACAGGGTAGCCAGCTGTAAGGCTGAGCAACGCTGGGCCCGCAACGAGTCTTCCTGCGGTCATCATTTGAACGCTAAGCTACGCCTATGGATGACTCAGATTATTTGCGCCTGCTCACTGTAGCAGCCGAACAAGCCAACGCGTTCCTGTCCAATGCCCGCAAATGGGAGCGTGAGCGTTGGGTCTGTCAGCGCCTGCTGCAAGGCTTGAACGTGCCCTATCGCGCCGAGGAGTTTCACGCCGCTGGCCAGGAGCCACCCGACGTGCTGTTTCGCGACGCCAGTTTTGAGGTGTTCTTTGTCCTGGACGAAGGCCGCCGGCTGAACGACGAATGGCGCGACGAATTGCTGCGCCGACGCAGCGCCTTCTCCTTGAGCCAACTGGTGCGGCGCGAAGCCAAGCCAAGGCGCATCCCTGCCCACGAGTTCCTGCTGCGCCTGGCCCCAACCCTGCGTAAAAAAGCGCATAACTACAAGGAACGCGGAATGGACCTGGGGGAACTGGACCTCATCGCCTTCACCAGCCTCAAACGCGAAGTGCTGGACCTCAACAGCCACTTCCCACCGCCTACCGAATATCTGCGCCAGGGCTGGCGCTCGCTGTCGCTGGTGGGGCCAACCTTTGCGCGGGTACTGTTCGCACATCCGGACGCGCCGGATTTCTTGCGCAACAACCTGGGCCGCAGCATAGTGTTCGATGTGGGCATCAGCCTTTGACGTCCCCACTGTAACGTGGCGCCCTTTTGCAACGTCTACCTGACGAGGCCTTTATGACCAGCCGCCTGAAACCCGATGACCAACAGCATGTCGAAGAGTACCTGCAACTCTCCCAGCACAGAGTCGAGCGCAAGCCTTTCAGGCCGTGGCTGCTCCTTGGTGTGGTGCTGGTGGTGGTGATCGGGCTCGGCTTGCTGAGCCGCCTTTTGAGTTACCTGACGCTATGAGCTGCCTGGCGCTCGCGGGGGTAACTGCTCCGATTTCTTTTAGCCTTGCGAGATATCCCCATGACCCATCGTATTATTGTCGTCGGCGGCGGTGCCGGCGGCCTGGAGCTAGCGACCCGCCTGGGTAAGACTCTGGGCAAACGCGGCAAAGCCAGCATCACGCTGGTGGACGCCAACCTGACGCATATCTGGAAACCGCTGCTGCACGAAGTCGCGGCCGGCTCGCTGAACTCTTCGGAAGACGAACTCAATTACGTCGCCCAGGCTAAATGGAACCACTTCGAGTTCCAGTTGGGGCGTATGAGCGGGCTTGACCGTGAACAGAAGAAAATCCAACTGGCCGCCACCCTCGACGAAGAAGGCCGGGAGCTGGTACCTGCGCGCGTACTGAGCTACGACAGCCTGGTGATTGCAGTGGGCAGCACCACTAACGATTTCGGCACCGAGGGCGCGGCGCAGCATTGCCTGTTCCTCGACACCCGCAAGCAGGCCGAGCGCTTCCATCAGCGGTTGCTCAACCATTACCTGCGTGCCCACGCCGGGCAAACCGACACCATTGAACAGATCAGCGTCGCCATCGTCGGCGCCGGCGCCACCGGCGTCGAACTGGCCGCCGAACTGCATAACGCGGCCCATGAGCTGGCAGCGTACGGCCTGGACCGTATCAAGCCGGAAAACATGCACATCACCCTGATCGAAGCCGGCCCTCGGGTATTGCCCGCGCTGCCGGAGCGGATCGGCGGGCCTGTGCATAAAACCCTGGAAAAATTGGGGGTGACCGTGCTGACCAACTCGGCCGTCAGCGAAGTGACCGCCGACGCGCTGATCACCAGCAGCGGCCAAGTGATCCCGGCGAGCCTTAAAGTGTGGGCCGCCGGGATCCGCGCACCGGGTTTTCTCAAGGACCTCGATGGCCTGGAGACCAACCGCATCAACCAACTGCAGGTGCTGCCGACGCTGCAGACCACCCGTGACGAAAACATCTTCGCCTTTGGCGATTGCGCCGCCTGCCCGCAACCGGGCACCGACCGCAATGTTCCGCCACGCGCGCAAGCCGCTCACCAACAGGCTTCATTGCTCGCCAAATCGCTGAAACTGCGGATTGAAGGCAAGGAGCTGCCGACCTACAAGTACACCGACTACGGTTCGCTGATCTCGCTGTCGCGCTTCTCCGCCGTGGGCAACTTGATGGGCAACCTGACCGGCAGTGTGATGCTGGAGGGCTGGCTGGCGCGGATGTTCTACGTGTCGCTGTACCGTATGCACCAGATGGCGCTGTATGGCTTTTTCCGCACGGCGATGCTGATGCTGGGAAGCAAGATCGGTCGGGGGACTGAGCCGCGACTCAAACTGCACTGACAACTCGGCCCCTGGTGGGACTCGGTTAATGTGAGAGGGGGCTTGCTCCCGATGGCGGTGGGTCAGGTAAAAATACTTAACTGACCCACCGCTATCGGGAGCAAGCCCCCTCCCACATTGGTGCTGTGTTGAACCTGAGATAATTTTCAGACAAAAAAAAATCCCCGTATCTTTCGATACGAGGATTTTTAATATGGTCGGGGTAGGGGGATTCGAACTCCCGACATCCTGCTCCCAAAGCAGGCGCGCTACCGGACTGCGCTATACCCCGGTAATAAAAAGGCGACCTTTCAGTCGCCTTCTTCGATCAGTGCTTTTGGCCTCTGATCTTAAGATCTGATTCCAGCCTTAACTGGTCTCAAAAATGGTGGGTCGTGTGGGATTCGAACCTACGACCAATTGGTTAAAAGCCAACTGCTCTACCAACTGAGCTAACGACCCAAATATGGTCGGGGTAGGGGGATTCGAACTCCCGACATCCTGCTCCCAAAGCAGGCGCGCTACCGGACTGCGCTATACCCCGGTTTGAAATTGGCTCCGTGACCAGGACTCGAACCTGGGACCCAATGATTAACAGTCATTTGCTCTACCGACTGAGCTATCACGGAACTACATATTTCAAAGTACAACTTCTACTGCGTTACAACCTTCTCTTCGACCCTGTCCGTATCGCTACGTTAGCGTCTCTGAGGCGCGCTATTCTACAATCTTAAAAACCCCTGTCAACCCTTTAAATTGCTTTTAAGACAATGATTTGCGCTTCTTTCTGATTTCTTCTTGGGGAGAAGAAACCCGTGGGCTGACGTTGCTGCGGGGCGCACTTTACAAGCCTTTGCCTTACAGTTCAACGCCCTATCGAAAAAAAAGGCCCCGCAATGCGGGACCTCCTCTTACAGCACTGGCTGCCAGGCTTAATGGAAGACGATTTCGTCGTTCTCCACCGTCGCCTTGACGGGGGTGCCGGGCATAAAGCTGCCCGACAGGATCAGCTGTGCCAGCGGGTTTTCGATCCAGCGCTGAATCGCGCGCTTCAACGGCCGTGCGCCATACACCGGGTCGTAACCCACTGCGATCAGTTTGTCCAACGCCTCGCTGCTCAGCTCCAGCGCCAGTTCGCGCTCGGCCAGGCGTGCACGCAGGCGTCCCAACTGAATCTCGGTGATGCCGGCAATCTGATCCCGGGCCAGAGGCTCGAAGATCACCACTTCATCCACCCGGTTGATAAATTCCGGCCGGAAGTGCGAGGTCAGCGCATCCATCACCGCTGCCCGCTGAGCTTCGCGATCGCCCACCAACTCCTGGATCTGCGCCGAGCCGAGGTTGGAAGTCATCACGATCACCGTGTTGCGAAAATCCACGGTACGGCCGTGGCTGTCGGTCAGGCGGCCGTCCTCGAGCACTTGCAACAGGATGTTGAACACATCCGGGTGCGCCTTCTCGACCTCGTCCAGCAAGATCACCGAGTAAGGCTTACGCCGCACCGCCTCGGTCAGGTAACCGCCCTCCTCGTAGCCCACATAGCCTGGTGGGGCGCCGATCAGGCGCGCCACCGAGTGTTTCTCCATGAACTCGGACATGTCGATGCGTACCATCGCCTCTTCAGTATCAAAAAGAAATTCGGCGAGGGCCTTGCACAGCTCGGTCTTACCCACGCCGGTCGGGCCGAGGAACATGAACGAACCACTCGGGCGATTCGGGTCGGACAACCCGGCGCGGGTACGCCGCACCGCATTGGACACCGCCACCACGGCCTCTTCCTGGCCAATAACGCGCTGGTGCAACAGGCTTTCCATCTTCAGCAGCTTGTCGCGTTCGCCCTCAAGCATTTTCGACACAGGAATGCCGGTCCACTTGGAGACCACCTCGGCTATTTCTTCCTCGGTCACTTTGCTGCGCAGCAACTGGTTCTCGCTGTGCCCATGCTGGTCGACCATCTGCAGGCTGCGTTCCAGGTCCGGGATCACCCCGTACTGCAACTCGGCCATGCGGTTCAGGTCGCCCTTGCGACGCGCGGCTTCCAGCTCCTGGCGCGACTGCTCGATCTTCTGCTGGATCTGCGCCGAACCCTGCACTTCGGCTTTTTCCGAGGTCCAGATTTCTTCGAGGTCCGAATACTCCCGCTCCAGGCGGACGATTTCTTCCTGGAGTTTTTCCAGACGTTTCTTCGCCGCCTCATCCTCTTCTTTCTTCAGCGCCTGGGATTCGACTTTCAGTTGAATCAGGCGGCGATCCAGACGGTCGAGCACTTCCGGCTTGGAGTCGATTTCCATGCGAATCCGGCTGGCCGCTTCGTCGATCAAATCGATGGCCTTGTCGGGCAATTGACGATCGGTGATATAGCGATGGCTCAACTTGGCCGCCGCAATGATCGCGCCGTCGGTGATCGCGACTTTATGGTGGACCTCATAGCGCTCTTTCAGGCCACGCAGGATGGCGATGGTGTCCTCTTCGCTGGGTTCTTCCACCAGCACTTTCTGGAAACGCCGCTCCAGAGCCGCGTCCTTTTCAATGTACTGACGGTATTCGTTGAGCGTGGTGGCACCGACGCAATGCAACTCGCCTCGCGCCAAGGCAGGCTTGAGCATGTTGCCAGCATCCATGGAGCCCTCGCCTTTACCGGCGCCAACCATGGTGTGCAGTTCGTCGATAAACAGAATGATCTGCCCTTCCTGCTTGGACAATTCATTGAGCAGGGATTTGAGGCGTTCTTCGAACTCGCCACGGAACTTGGCGCCGGCAATCAGCGAGCCCATGTCCAGGGACAGCAGGCGCTTGCCTTTAAGGCCGTCCGGCACTTCACCATTGATGATGCGCTGGGCCAAGCCCTCGGCGATGGCGGTTTTACCCACGCCAGGCTCACCGATCAGCACGGGGTTGTTTTTGGTACGGCGTTGCAGCACTTGGATGGTGCGACGAATTTCGTCGTCACGGCCGATGACCGGGTCAAGCTTGCCCTCTTCGGCGCGCTTGGTCAGGTCAACGGTGTATTTATCCAGGGCTTGGCGCGACTCCTCGTGGTTGGGGTCATTTACCGCCTCGCCGCCGCGCAGATTATTGATGGCGTTTTCCAGGGCTTTCTTGCTCACGCCCTGGCCCAGCAACAATTTGCCAAGCTTGCTGTTGTCGTCCATGGCGGCGAGCAGCACGAGCTCGCTGGAGATGAACTGGTCACCTTTCTGTTGGGCCAGGCGGTCGGCCTGGTTCAGCAGGCGCGCCAGGTCCTGGGACATATTCACGTCGCCGGTAGGATTCTGGATTTTCGGCAGTTGGTCGAGCTCTTTGCTCAGTTCCTTGCGCAGGCTGTTAATGTCAAAGCCCACCTGCATCAACAAGGGCTTGATAGAACCACCTTGTTGCTCCAGGAGCGCCTGCATCAAGTGCGCAGGTTCAATTGCCGGGTGGTCGAGACCGACCGCCAGGGATTGGGAGTCCGATAAGGCCAACTGCAATTTGCTGGTTAAACGATCAATACGCATTAGTCACCTTCCTTTTGAGCAGGCCGGAGCTGAAGAAACATCCTGAATGAAGAAACCTGCCAGATACCCCTATAGATGGGGTGGATTCTGGGGGATTCAAGCAGCGGATGGTTGATACAGATCAGGACAGTCTAGCGTTCGAGCCAGATAAGGGAGGCGAACCGGCCCGTGCGTGGGCTGCGGCGATAGGAAAAGAAGCGCGGGTCGGTCACGGTGCAAAAACCGCCACCATACACAGCGCTAATGCCCCGCGCAGCCAGGCGCAGACGAGCAAGCTGATAGATATCGGCCATGAACTTGCCGGGATTACAGCTGGGCACGAAGGCTCGGGCAGTCGCAGGCAGTTGTTGCATGAAGGCTTCACGCACCTCGGGGCCGACCTCAAAGGCCTGCGGACCAATGGCCGGGCCGAGCCAGACCAGCACGTCGGCGGGGTCGCAACCCAGGCTGTCGAAGGCTGCCTCCAGCACCCCGGCCGCGAGCCCACGCCAACCGGCATGCGCCGCCGCCACACGGGTGCCCGCTCGATTGCAGAACAATGCAGGCAGGCAATCGGCCGTCATCGCGGTGCAGGCGATACCAGGGGTGCTGGTCCAACTGCCATCCGCTTCGGCGATACGGCCCGGGTCGGCCTCGACCACAGTGGTCCCGTGGACTTGGCGCAACCAGGCCGGCTGGATACCGAAGGCATCGGTAAGACGGCGACGATTTTCCAGGACCGCCTCAAGGCTGTCCTCGACGTGATCGCCCAGGTTGAGGCTGTCGAACGGCGCCATACTGACGCCGCCCGCACGGGTGGTGACGCAGGCTTTGACCTGAGATGGCGCGGGCCAGTCAGGTATCAGCCGGTCACTCATCCGACAAACGCCTCGCGATCCTGCTTGAGCAGCGACAACAACCAGACCAGATCGTCTGGAAGCGGCGATTCCCAGCTCATGCGCTTACCGCTCGTCGGATGATCCAGTTCCAGGAAGCGTGCATGCAGCGCCTGGCGCGGGAACGTCTTGAGCGATTCAACCATGGTCTGGCTGGCCGCAGGCGGAATGCGGAAGCGACCACCGTAGGCCGGATCACCGACCAACGGGAAGTTGATGTGGGCCATGTGCACGCGGATCTGGTGGGTACGACCGGTTTCCAGCTTGACCCGCACGTGCGTGTGGGAACGGAAACGCTCCAGCACGCGATAGTGGCTGACGGCCTGCTTGCCGCCTTCCATCACCGCCATGCGCTGGCGCTGCTGGCCGTGGCGACCGATAGGGGCGTTGATCTTGCCCCCGGCCACCACGACGCCGATCACGATGCACTCGTAGATCCGGCTGACGCTGCGACTCTGCAATTGAGTAACCAGTTGCGTCTGCGCCTGAATGGTCTTGGCCACCACCATCAGGCCGGTGGTGTCCTTGTCCAGACGGTGCACGATGCCGCAGCGCGGCACATTGATGATGTCCGGCACGTGGTGCAACAGGGCATTGAGCAAGGTGCCATCAGCGTGCCCGGCAGCCGGGTGAACCACCAGGCCTGCGGGTTTGTTGATGACCAGGATGTCGTCGTCTTCATAGACGATATCCAGCTCGATGTCCTGGGCGACCCATTCTCCCTGGGCTTCCTGCTCGGCAGTCAGCTCAAGAATCGCACCGCCATGCACTATGTCTCGCGGGCGGATAACCGCTCCATCCACAGTCAGGCGGCCGTCTTTGATCCAGGCGGAAAGGCGCGAGCGCGAGTGCTCAGCGAATAATTGTGCGGCGACTTGATCGAGGCGTTGGCCGCCCAATTCGGACGGCACCTCTGCGCGAAGTTCAATTTTATCGGACATGCTCAGACTAGGCGTGGCACAGCCTTTGGTTTCGGCTGCGCGCTTGTGGTTAAATACGGCGTCTTTTGCCCCGAGGCTTTCAACGGGGCGCTCATCATAACAGGACGGCCCCGCCCAAGACAGCGGCCGTCATAGGGACGCAAGCCGCCATGCAAGTGAAACACCTGCTGCTGATCGCCATCCTCGCCATGACTGCTGCTTGCTCGTCAACCAAGGACGTCGTCGACGAAAACCTGAGCGAAGTCGAGCTGTACCAGCAAGCTCAGACAGACCTGGATAATAATAGCTACACCAGCGCCACAGCGAAGCTGAAGGCCCTGGAGTCGCGCTATCCGTTCGGACGCTATGCCGACCAGGCCCAGCTCGAGCTGATCTACGCCAACTATAAAAACGCCGAGCCGGAAGCTGCCAAGTCCGCTGCCGAGCGTTTTATCCGCCTGCACCCGCAGCACCCGAACGTGGATTACGCCTACTACATGAAGGGCCTGACCTCGTTCGACCAGGACGTCGGCCTGCTGGCGCGCTTCCTGCCGCTGGACATGACCAAGCGTGACCCGGGCGCTGCCCGCGACTCCTACAACGAGTTCGCCCAGCTGACCAGCCGCTACCCGAACAGCCGCTACGCGCCGGACGCCAAGCAGCGCATGATCTACCTGCGCAACCTGCTGGCTTCCTACGAGATTCACGTGGCCCACTACTACCTGACCCGTCAGGCTTACGTGGCCGCCGCCAACCGTGGCCGCTACGTGGTGGAGAACTTCCAGGAAACCCCTTCGGTGGGCGACGGCCTGGCCGTGATGACCGAGGCTTACCAGCGCCTGCATCTGGACGAACTGGCAAGCACCAGCCTGGAAACCCTGAAGCTCAACTACCCGGACCACCCAAGCCTGAAAGACGGCCAGTTCGTGCCTCAGGTTGACGAAGCCGACAACCGTTCGTGGCTGAGCAAGTACACCCTGGGCCTGATCGAGTCCCGTCCACCGCTGCCACCGGGTGAAACACGCGCCAACCAGGACGTAATCAAGCAGTACCAGGACGCCAAGGACGCGATTCCTTCGGATCTCAAGCCGCACGACGAGAACGGCGACGTGATCGAAGAGGAAGAGCCGCAAGCCCTGGGCAACAACCAGGACCGCTCGTGGTTCAGCTACATGACCTTCGGTGTGTTCGACTGATCGTTCGACGCAACGCAAAAGGGAGCTCTCAGGAGCTCCCTTTTTCATGGGCGAGTATTTATTGCGCTGTGCGCCCATGACGACCTTGGCTAAACTGGCGCATTCCTCATCGAGAAACTGCCCATCATGCTTCGTCTATTGTTCTGGATCGCCGTCATTGCCGCTGCGGTATGGCTCTGGCGCAAATTTAAAAGCCCCGCGGCCGGCCAACCCCGTACCGGCGAACCCAATGCCGCACTGATGGTGCGTTGCGCCCATTGCGGCGTGCATGTGCCGCAGGATCGCGCGCTGAGCTCGGGCCAGCAATGGTATTGCACCCAGGCGCACCTGCAGCAAGGGCCGAAGTCTATCCAGCGTTGAGTCGACCGGCGGGCGCGTAAGGTGCCGGGTCGATGATCGGCGCATGCCCCAGCAACAAGTCGGCAAACAACTGGCAGGACGCCGGGGCAAGCACCAGGCCATTGCGGTAGTGCCCGCAATTGAGCCACAGGCCCTTGAAGCCGGGCACCTCGCCGATATAAGGGATGCCTTCCGGCGAGCCGGGCCGTAACCCCGCCCAATGCCCCACCACCTCGGCGTCCGCCAGGGCGGGAAGCAGCTCCACCGCAGAAGCCTTGAGACTTTCCAGCGCGGTTTCGGTCGGCGTTTTATCGAACCCCTCATGCTCCAGGGTGCTGCCAATCAGAATGTGCCCATCACGTCGCGGGATCGCATAGCGTCCTTTGGCCAGGACCATACTCGATAAAAAATCAGGCGCGCATTTGTAGAGGATCATCTGGCCCTTTACCGGCTCCACGGGCAGCGCCAAGCCCAGTTTTTCCAGCAACGCCCCGCTCCAGGCACCGGCCGCAAGCACCACCTGATCACCCGTGATGGCGCCAGCAGACGTATTCACGCCCACCACAGTGCCGCCTTTCACAATAAATCCAGCGACCTCGCACTGCTCGTGAATCGTCACACCGGGCAACGCCGACAACGCCGCCTTGAGTGATTTGACCAGGCGCGGATTGCGTACATTGGCCACGTCGGCCATGTAGATCGCCCGCGAATAACCGCCGCCCAGCACCGGGACCGCGTCATGGGCGGCCGACACGTCCACTTTACTCAAGGGCCGGCCTTCACGCGCAGCCCAGGCCAGAGCCTCGGCTTCGTCATCCAGGTCGAGCCAATACAGGCCCGTGGTGTGAACCTCAGGATCAACCCCGGTCGCGGCGAACAGCCGTTGCGCCAGTTGCGGGTAGAAATCCTGGGACCAGTGGGCCAAGGCGGTCACCGCCGGACTATAGCGCCACGGATACAACGGCGAAACAATTCCGCCGCCGGCCCAGGATGATTCCTGCCCAAGCCCGGCGCGCTCCAGCAATATGACCGCCAGCCCCCGGTTCGCCAGGTTGTATGCCGTCAACAAGCCAATCACTCCGCCGCCGACAATCACTACTCGCTGTTGCTTAGCCATCATTTGATCCAGCCGATAAAAAGGGAAAAGCGCGCCCGGCGCCCATTCATCCAGTACTCTCATCACTGCCCCCAGCATGCCTTGAGCGACATCTCTGGCGGCGCTCCCGGATTGCTCCGCATGCCGGTGCTGGTCAAGCTGAACCGGCCACAGGCGTCGTCCGCCATGACAGAGCCCGTGGCAGGCGTGGCCAGCAAGGCAAAATCCTGAGGGTTCAAGACTGCGCTGAT
This sequence comes from Pseudomonas sp. R4-35-07, assembly GCF_003852235.1. Classification (NCBI taxonomy): domain Bacteria; kingdom Pseudomonadati; phylum Pseudomonadota; class Gammaproteobacteria; order Pseudomonadales; family Pseudomonadaceae; genus Pseudomonas; species Pseudomonas sp. R4-35-07. The sequence continues at coordinate 896,274 of NZ_CP027732.1, read as the reverse complement.
TCTATAGTGATCGTTGCCTGTACTGACGCCGCTTGCATCAATATAAGTGCCGTTGCGCGTGTAAAAACGCTCCAGGTACTGAGCTTGCTCGGCCAGCAGCGCGACGATCTGCACCCGGTAGACCTTTTTCACCTGGACGGTATAGGCGGGGTAAGCGATCCCGCCCAGCAACGCAATGATCGCCACGGCGATCAATAATTCGATCAGGGTAAAGCCCTGGCTATCCATGCCCATTCGATTGCTCCTTATTGAAGTTGCCGCCATAAGACTCGCCGAAACCGTTCGCCGTCGCCCTCCTCCACCCGCGCATACACAGTCTCCAGCACGGTGCGCGATCGGCCACCAAGCCCGACGGCCGTCACCCGAAAGAGCGCGCCTGCGGCATACGGCGGCAAATGTGCCTGGCCCGAACCCACGCCCAGGGATTGAACGCCATACACCCCGTCCTTGAACGTCACCCACGTCACCGCCGAGACCGGATTATGTCCGGCGCCCACCACCGATGAAGCTTCGTCGGGCGGCGCGCAACTGATGATCGACTGGCAAACCGGCATCACCTGCCCGCCCCTGCGCACCGCCGACTCTCCCAGCCGCAGGCCACTTTCAGCCGTCTGGAACGATTGATTACGCTGCCAGAGGCTATTAGCCGCCTTCTGCTGAGCGAGCGCGCCCTGCATCGACGACAACCCCACCAGTGACAACAACAGCAGAAATACCAGGCTGATCAGCAATACCATCCCCGCCTGCCGCACTTGGCTACACCGCATCATCGTCATCGCCCTACTCCAGCCGGTTGCGCAGTGCCGCCACGACGGCGTAGGCCTGGTCTTTCACTCGCCCGGTGGGGTCTTGCAGGGTCATGAGGATGCGCACGCTGCGTATCAACGATGCGTCGGCCGGGTGGCTGTCGTAACGCACCACGCCGGTCGATTCAGGCCTGGCCGCCACACCAAAACTGATCTCGAAGGCCCGTACGTTATCCATCAGTACGGCTTTGGCCGGTGCCGACGGGGTACTGATCTTCAACTGGCCCGTCTCATAGGTGTAGGTGAGCTCGCGTATGGCGAAACGAATCTGCCCGGGCGCAATCCCAGACGGCGCCCCGGTGAAGGCCTGAGCGGCCTCCTTGCAGTCGGACACCACCGTCCAGTCAGGCTTGCCTGCACTGTCGCCGGCATTGGCGGTCACCAGTGTCAGTGACTTTGCGCTTGCCGACACTTCCCAGCCAATCGGCCGATCAAAGGCCGCCGGGGCGTTGTCGATAAAAGCCGTGGCCAGACACCCCAGCATGCCCGCCTGGCGAATATCCTGGGTCAGCTTGCTCAGGACGAACCGCGCATCGTCCTGCAGCACCATGGCGGCCTGCTGGCTGGCCTGGGTCAACCGCGAACCGATCAGCACCTGGCTCGCCCCGAGCACTACCACCAGCCCGACGGCCAGCGCCAGCAGCAACTCCACCAGCCCGAAACCTCGCGCAGGGCGGATCATTGCAACCGCCCTTGCCCATTGGCGATCCGACTGGTCAGGGTGAAGGTTTGCCGCTCACCCAGTCTGCTCCTGACATCCTCCCAACTGATGCTGACAGTGACCTCATCGCCGCTGGCCGCTATCGCACCCTTGGCGTCCTTGCCGGCAAAACCAGTGATATTGGCCTCGAAGTCACGCAGGTCCAGGTCACGCACGCTGGTAGCCGAGGTGCTGCCGGTGCGAGCCTGGGAGTAATCGACAGCGGCGTTGGCGCGAATACGGTCGAGCATGTCATAGGCAATAAAACTGGCTTGGCTGGTCATCCTTGCGCTGTCGGTGGTCTTGAGCGCGTTGAGCTGGATCGCCGCGGCCCCCAGCAGTCCGAGCGCCAGAACCAGCACCGCGACCAGCACCTCGATCAGCGTCATGCCGGATTGGAGCCGATAAAAAGCGCGTAGAGAAAATGTATTCCGGCAGAAAGGCATACCGTCGTCATCCATGTCGAAGGCCTTAGGAAAACAGGAAAAACCTGCTGTGTGCCCCAAGCCTAGCGTCGGTTTTCGGCCGCTGCCGCTACCGGAACAAAGGGAAATATATTGGACGTAAAGGCCATCATTCAGCACCAGGGACCAAGCGCTATACCTATGCCTGCCACTTGACGATCAGTCGCATCCACGGAGGGAGCACACATGACACAACGAGGTTTCACCCTGATCGAATTACTGCTGGGATTGATCGTGACGGGTGTTCTGGCGCAGCTGGCCATACCCAACTTCAAAGGTTTGCTGGAATCGCAGCAGCGACAAAGCGTGGCCCAGGCACTGGCCGACGGGCTGCGTTACGCGCGCACCGAGGCGATTGCACGCAATCGTGCGGTGGTGATCCATGCGCGGGATGAAGACTGGAGCCAAGGATGGCGGGTGATCCTGGATATCAGTGGGCGCGGCCACCTGGACGACGAGAATCCGGTGCTACTGGAGCGACAGGACAGCGGGCAAGTACCGGTTGCCGGCAATGGCCCGGTCAGCAGCCAGGTGCGTTTCAGCGGCTTGGGGGAACCGGTGTTTGCGGGCGGGGGATTTCGTGCCGGCACCGTGCATGTGTGCGACACACAACAGGCCCAGAGCCTGTATCAGGTCGTGCTCGCTCCCAGCGGGCGTATCAGCCTGCGCAGTGACAAGACCGAGCAGGCGCTATGCCGAGGTTAACCCAGCCGCCAGGGGTTCAGAGCAGCGAGCGAACCCGTAATTCCTTGGGCATTGAAAACGTAATGTTTTCTTCCCGGCCCGCCAGCTCGTCGGCGCCGGTGGCACCCCAGGCGTGCAATTGCTGGATCACGCCGCGCACCAGAACTTCCGGGGCCGAGGCCCCCGCCGTAATGCCGATGCGCTCTACGCCGTCGAACCAGCTACGCTGCATGTCCTCGGCGCCGTCGATCAGGTACGCCGGCGTCGCCATGCGCTCAGCCAACTCGCGCAAACGATTGGAGTTGGAGCTGTTGGGGCTACCGACCACCAGCACCACATCACACTCATCGGCCAGCTGCTTGACTGCATCCTGGCGGTTTTGCGTGGCGTAGCAGATGTCGTCCTTGCGCGGGCCGCCGATGGCCGGGAATCGCGTGCGCAGGGCGTCGATAACGCGGCTGGTATCGTCCATGGACAAGGTGGTCTGGGTGACGAAGGCCAAGCGTTCCGGGTTTTGCACCTGCAAACTGGCAACGTCTTTTTCGTCTTCTACCAGGTAGATCGCGCCGCCATTACTAGCGTCATACTGGCCCATGGTGCCTTCGACTTCCGGATGGCCGGCGTGGCCGATCAGGATGCATTCACGGCCATCACGGCTGTAGCGTGCCACTTCGATGTGCACCTTGGTCACCAGCGGGCAAGTGGCGTCGAACACTTTCAGGCCACGGCCGGCCGCTTCGGTGCGTACGGCCTGGGACACGCCGTGGGCACTGAAGATAACGATGACATCATCGGGCACCTGGTCGAGCTCTTCGACGAAGATGGCGCCGCGAGCACGCAGGTCTTCGACCACGAACTTGTTGTGAACAACTTCATGCCGCACATAAATCGGCGGGCCGAAGACTTCCAGGGCGCGGTTGACGATTTCGATCGCCCGGTCCACGCCGGCGCAGAAGCCACGGGGGTTGGCGAGTTTGATTTGCATGCTGTGCCTCGTGTCTTGCAGCCACATTGAGTCGAGTTTAACGCCGACTCAACCGACAATGGAGATCAAAGGTGGGAGGGGCGGTGCGACGACTCGACTTGCTCCCGATAACGGTATATCAATCTGCACATACTTAGCTGATACACCGCTATCGGGAGCAAGCCCCCTCCCACATTTTAGACCGTGTACGGTCAGTTACAGCGCCTTGACGTGGATAATCTCGACGTCGAAGGTCAGTGTCTTTCCGGCCAACGGATGGTTGAAGTCGATGGTCACTTGCGCGTCATCGAAGGCTTTGACCACGCCGGGCAATTCCGTATTCGCCGCATCATTGAAGATCACCAGCAGGCCTTCCGACAGGTCCATGCCTTCGAACTGCGAACGCGGGATGATCTGCACGTTTTGCGGGTTGGGCTGGCCAAAGGCATTTTCCGGCGGGATCTGCAGGTTGCGCTTATCGCCAGCCTTGAATCCGAACAGCGCCGTTTCAAACCCCGGCAACAGGTTGCCATCGCCGACCTTGAAGGTCGCCGGGGCTTTATCGAAAGTGCTGTCGACCGTGTCGCCATTCTCCAAGCGCAATGCAAAGTGCAAAGTGACTTCCGTGTTCTGGCCGATGCGTTGCTCAGCCAATACCTGATCAGTCATTGACGGTCTCTCCGGTTTTCTTGCTCTTGAACATATCCAGCGCCAGCATGATTGCACCAACGGTGATGGCACTGTCGGCGAAGTTGAACGCCGGGAAATAATGGCGGTTCTGCCAGTGCACCAGGATGAAGTCGATCACATGGCCCAGGGCAATGCGGTCGTACAGGTTGCCCAGCGCGCCGCCCAGCACCAGGGCAAGGGCAATGGCCAACCAGGTGTCATCACGGCCCAGGCGCTTGAGCCAGACCACCAGCACTGCACTGACCACCACGGCGATCAGTGCGAACAGCCAGCGCTGCCAGCCGCCGCCATCGGCGAGGAAGCTGAAGGCCGCGCCAGTGTTGTAGGCCAGGGTCCAGCTGAAGTAATCCGGGATCACCACGATTTGCTGGAACATTTCCAGGGTGCCTTCGAAATGAGCCTTGCTGACCTGGTCGATGACCAGGACCAGCACGCTCAGTACGAGCCAGCCAAGACGTCCGAAACGACTGGCGTCAGGCATGCTTTTACTAGGCATAGTGGCGAACCTCGCCGTCACCGCTGATGTTATCCACGCAACGACCGCATATTTCCGGATGCTCCGGGTTCACACCGACATCTTCACGGCAGTGCCAGCAACGCGCGCATTTAGGGAACGCTGACTTGACCACTTTGAGCTTCAGGCCCGGTACATCAGTCGCCACGGCGTCTGCCGGAGCCTGGGCGAATGGCGCCAGGCTGGCGGTGGAGGTGATCAACACAAAGCGCAGTTCGTTGCTCAGCTTGGCCAGGTCGGCGGTCAGGCCGTCCTCGGCAAACAGGGTGACTTCGGCTTGCAGGTTGCCCCCCACGGCCTTGGCCGCGCGCTGCACTTCCAGCTCCTTGTTCACCGCAACCTTCACGGCCATCACGCCTTCCCAGTACGCGCGACCCAGTTCGAAGTCGGCCGGCAGTTCGGTCAGGCCTTCGTACCAGGTATTGAGCATGACGGACTCGTTACGCTCGCCCGGCAGGTATTCCCACAGTTCGTCGGCGGTGAACGCCAGGATCGGTGCGATCCAGCGCACCAGCGCTTCGCTGATATGGTAGAGCGCGGTCTGCGCCGAGCGGCGCGCCTTGCTGTTGGCGCCGGTGGTGTACTGGCGGTCCTTGATGATGTCGAGGTAGAACCCACCCAGCTCCTGCACGCAGAAGTTGTGGATCTTCGAATAGACGTTCCAGAAGCGGTACTCGCCGTAATGCTCCTGCAACTCGCGTTGCAACAACAGGGTACGGTCCACGGCCCAACGGTCGAGGGCGAGCATGTCTTCGGCCGGCAGCAGGTCGGTGGCCGGGTTGAAGCCGGTCAGGTTCGACAGCAGGAAGCGTGCGGTATTACGGATGCGACGGTAGGCATCGGCGCTGCGGGCCAGGATCTGGTCCGACACGGCGATTTCGCCCGAGTAATCGGTCGACGCTACCCACAGGCGCATGATGTCGGCGCCCAGGGTGTCGTTGATCTTTTTCGGCTCGATCACGTTCTTCAGCGACTTGGACATCTTGCGACCGTTTTCGTCGACGGTGAAGCCGTGGGTCAGCAGTTCTCGGTACGGCGCATGGCCGTCGATGGCGCAGCCGGTCAGCAGCGACGAGTGGAACCAGCCACGGTGCTGGTCGGAACCTTCCAGGTAGAGGTCGGCACGCGGGCCGCTGTCGTGGCCCATCGGGTGCGAGCCGCGCAATACGTGCCAGTGGGTGGTACCAGAGTCGAACCACACGTCGAGGGTGTCGCTGATCTTGTCGTACTGCGGCGCTTCATCGCCCAGCAGCTCGGCGGCGTCCAGCTTGAACCAGGCTTCGATGCCTTCCTGTTCAATGCGCTGGGCCACTTCTTCCATCAGTTCGACGGTGCGCGGGTGCAGTTCGCCGCTTTCCTTGTTCAGGAAGAACGGGATCGGCACGCCCCAGTTACGCTGGCGGGAGATGCACCAGTCCGGACGGTTGGCGATCATCGAGTGCAGGCGCGCCTGGCCCCAGGCCGGGACGAACTGAGTGTCTTCGATGGCTTTGAGCGAGCGTATGCGCAGGGTTTCGCCGCTGGCCGGCTCTTTGTCCATGCCGATAAACCACTGCGCGGTGGCGCGGTAGATCAACGGGGTCTTGTGGCGCCAGCAGTGCATGTAGCTGTGCTTGATGGTGTCGGCCTGCATCAGCGCGCCGACTTCACGCAGCTTGTCGATGATCGGCTGGTCGGCCTTGAAGACGAACTGCCCGCCGAAGAATTCCAGCGACGGCACATACACGCCGTTGCTCTGTACCGGGTTGATGATGTCGTCGTTGACCATGCCGTACTTCTTGCAGGTCACGAAGTCGTCCACGCCATAGGCAGGCGAGCAGTGAACGATGCCCGTGCCCGAACCCAGCTCGACGTAGTCAGCCATATATACCGGCGACAGGCGGTCATAGAACGGATGACGGAAGTTGATCAATTCCAGCGCGGAGCCGGTGGTAGTGGCGATCACCGAACCTTGCAGCTCGTAGCGCGCCAGGCACGACTCGACCATTTCTTCAGCCAGCACCAACAGGCGATCGCCAACATCGACCAGCGCGTAGGTGAACTCCGGGTGCACGTTCAGTGCCTGGTTGGCGGGGATGGTCCATGGCGTGGTGGTCCAGATCACGATGGCAGCAGGCTTGGCCAGCGATGCCAGGCCAAAGGCCTCGGCCAGCTTGGCGTCGTCGGCGATCGGGAAGGCCACGTCGATGGTCGAGGATTTCTTTTCCTCGTACTCGACTTCCGCCTCGGCCAGGGCCGAGCCGCAGTCGAAGCACCAGTTCACGGGCTTGAGGCCCTTGAACACGAAGCCGCCCTTGACGATTTCGGCCAAGGCGCGGATTTCACCGGCCTCGTTCTTGAAGTTCATGGTTTTGTACGGGTTGTCCCACTCGGCCAGCACACCCAGACGGATGAACTCGGACTTCTGCCCTTCGATCTGCTCGGTGGCGTAGGCACGGCACAGTTCACGGGTTTTATCCGCGCCCAGGTTCTTGCCGTAGGTCACTTCGACTTTGTGCTCGATCGGCAGGCCGTGGCAGTCCCAACCCGGGACATACGGTGCGTCGAAGCCCGACAGGGTTTTCGAACGCAGGATCATGTCCTTGAGAATCTTGTTCAGCGCATGACCGATGTGAATCGTGCCGTTGGCATAAGGAGGGCCGTCGTGCAGGACGAATTTCGGACGATCCTTGCCAATTTCGCGCAACTTTCCGTACAGGCCAATACTGTCCCAGCGCTGCAGGATCTGCGGTTCGCGCTGTGGCAGGCCGGCCTTCATTGGGAAGGCGGTGTCCGGAAGGTTTAGCGTGGCTTTATAGTCGGTCATTTAAGGCTCTTCGGTTAGCGATGGGCGCTAGGTGCGGCTAGTGCACGGGCGGCGGCGACATCCGCATTGATCGCCGTTTTCAACGCCTCAAGGGAGGCGAAACGCTGCTCTTCACGCAGCTTCTGGTGGAAAACCACCGTTAAACGCCGGTCGTATAAATCACCGGCAAAATCCAGAAGGTGAACTTCCAGGTGGGCCTTGCCATCACCTGCAACCGTGGGCCTGACGCCTATGTTGGCGACTCCCGGCCACGATTGGCCATCGATGTCGACGCTCACCAGGTAAACCCCGGTGAGTGGCACACGACGGCGCTTGAGTTGCACGTTGGCGGTTGGCGTGCCCAGTTGGCGCGCCAGCTTCTGGCCGTGCAATACCCGCCCGGCGATGCGGAACGGGCGACCGAGCAAACGCTCGGCCAAGGCGAAGTCGGCAGCGGCCAGGGCGTTACGCACCTGGGTACTGCTCACGCGCAGGCCGTCCAGTTCGACGGTTTGCGCGGCTTCGACGGTAAACCCCTGGTTGACGCCGGCGTGTTGCAGGAAATCGAAATCTCCGACGCGGTCGCAACCAAAACGGAAGTCGTCGCCGACTTCCAAATGCTGCACGCCCAGGCCATCGACGAGGATGCGGTCGACGAACTCGGCAGCGCTCAGGCTTTGCAAACGCTGGTTGAAGGCCAGGCAGAGCACGCGGTCGACGCCTTCTTCAGCCAGCAGTTGCAGCTTGTCCCGCAGGCGGGCCAGACGGGCCGGCGCGGTCTCGGGAGTGAAATATTCCCGCGGCTGCGGCTCGAAAATCACCACGCAGCTGGGCACGCCCAACTCGACCGCACGCTCGCGCAGCCTGGCCAGGATAGCCTGGTGGCCACGGTGAACACCGTCAAAGTTGCCAATAGTGGCGACGCAGCCCCGATGCTCGGGGCGCAGGTTGTGGAGACCTCGAACCAGCTGCATAACGCGCTTCTTGCTCATAAAGTGGTCGATTATAACCACACCCGGCCCCGGACGACAGGCAACAGCACAGGCCAAATGGATCGATTCGATAAAACAGCCGTTTTATCGCGACAAACTCTCTACCCCAGGGACTTGCGATTGAAATCGCGCAGGCGGAAACCCTGCAGCAGCAACATTCCGAAGTACACCACCACGCCCGCCACCACCAGCACGCCAAGGCGCATGAAGCGCTCCAGCATATGGCCCTGGTCCCAGGCCGGCATGACATGCATCAGGCCCAGCAACACGGCGGACATCGCGGCGACCGCCACGAGCAGCTTGAGGGTGAACACTCCCCAGCCTGGCTGCGGCTGGTACATCTGTTGTTTGCGCAGTTGATAAAACAGCAGGCCGGCATTGATGCACGCACCGGCACTGATTGCCAACGCCAAGCCGGCATGGGCCAGCGGGCCGATAAATACCAGGTTGAGCAGTTGCGTGACGATCAGCGTGAAAATCGCGATCTTTACCGGCGTGCGGATATTTTGCTGGGCATAGAAGCCCGGCGCCAGCACCTTGATCACGATAATACCGAGCAAGCCGACGGAGTAAGCCACCAGCGCGTGCTGGGTCATCAAGGCGTCATGGGCGTCGAACTGGCCGTATTGAAACAGCGAGACCGTCAAGGGCTCAGCCAGGATTCCCAAGGCCAAGGCGCATGGCAGCACCAGCAGGAAGCACAGGCGCAGGCCCCAGTCGAGAATGCGCGAATACTCCTGGCGGTCCTTGCTTGCGTAGGTGCGCGCCAGGGTCGGCAGCAGAATTGTCCCCAAGGCCACCCCGAGTACGCCGGACGGCAATTCCATCAGGCGGTCGGCGTAGTACATCCACGACACCGAACCGGACACCAGCAGCGAAGCGAACGCCGTATTGATGATCAGGGAAATCTGACTGACCGACACCCCGAGGATTGCTGGCAACATATTGCGCATCACGCGCCAGACGCCGGTGTCCTTGAGGTTCAGGCGCGGCAGCACGAGCATGCCGATTTTTTTCAGATGCGGCAGTTGGTAGAGCAATTGCGCCAGGCCGCCGGCCAGGACTGCCCAGCCGAGGGCCATCACCGGTGGGTCGAAGTACGGCGTGAGGAACAGCGCGAAGATAATCATGCTGACGTTGAGCAGCGTCGGCACGAAGGCCGGCACCGAGAAACGGTTCCAGGTATTGAGGATCGCCCCGGCGAGGGATGACAGCGAGATCAGCACTATATAAGGAAAGGTCACGCGCAGCAGGTCGGTGGTCAGCGCGAACTTTTCCGGGGTGTTGGCAAAGCCCGGCGCCGTGGCCCAGATCACCCAGGGCGCGGCGAGTATGCCGACCAGGGTCACCAGCATCAGCACCAGGGTCAGCAGGCCCGAAACGTAAGCAATGAACGTGCGGGTTGCCTCCTCGCCCTGCTGAGTCTTGTATTCGGCCAGGATCGGCACGAAGGCCTGGGAGAATGCGCCTTCGGCGAAGATTCTGCGCAGCAGGTTGGGCAATTTAAAGGCAATAAAGAAGGCGTCCGTGGCCATACTGGCGCCAAAAATGCGCGCCAGCAGGGTGTCACGCACAAACCCCAAAACCCGGGAGATCATCGTGATAGAGCTGACGGCAGCCAACGATTTGAGCAGATTCATTGAAAGAGTTTGCGCCTATAGATAAAGAGCAGGCGAACAAAGCGCCTACTTATGCGATACTGCGCGCCTGCAACAGCACAGAGCCAAAGCTCGCGAGTTTACAGGTCAAGCGCCGGAAATAAATCACCCGCCTCTTCAGATCGACCACTCAGCAGTTCGCATCAGCCGCCCTTGACAACCCATCAAGTCATCGGCATGATTCGCGGCCTATTTTGTTTGCTATTTCCTAAAAAGTCTTTCGAGGAGCTCGACGGTGGCCAACACACCTTCCGCCAAAAAACGTGCAAAACAGGCTGAGAAGCGTCGCAGCCACAACGCCAGCCTGCGTTCCATGGTTCGTACCTACATCAAGAATGTAGTTAAAGCCATCGACACCAAAGACGCTGAAAAAGCTCAAGCTGCTTACGTTCTGGCCGTGCCAGTTATCGACCGTATGGCCGATAAAGGCATCATCCACAAGAACAAGGCCGCTCGTCATAAGAGCCGCCTGAATGGCCACATCAAGGCTCTGAGCGTTCCTGCTGCAGCCTAAGTGGTAACAACTGCTACGCAGCCCAGGTTGCGAAACAGTTAAGAAATGCCCCGTACCGAAAGGTGCGGGGCATTTTTGTTTTCTGGAGTGCAAAGATCAAAATGTGGGAGGGGGCTTGCCCCCGATTGCAGTGGATCAGTAACCAGATGCAGTGGCTGACACTCAGCTATCGGGAGCAAGCCCCCTCCCACACTTGGATCGCGGTGAATTTCAGATAAAAAAACGCCCCGAACCAGTCGGGGCGTTTTTGCTACCGATTGATCAAACCACAATCAATGGTGATGACCGCCTTCACCGTGGACGTGACCATGAGCCACTTCTTCCTGGGAAGCGTCGCGGATGGCAACGATCTTCACTTGGAAGTTCAGGCGCTGGCCAGCCAGCGGGTGGTTACCGTCAACGGTCACGTCGTCACCGTCCAGGTCGCGGATGGTCACGATCTGCATTTGGCCGTCCGGGGCGGAAGCGTGGAACTGCATGCCCACTTCCAGCTCATCAACACCTTCGAACATGCTGCGGCTCAAGGTGCTGACCAGTTCGGCGGAGTATTCGCCGTAGGCATCCTCAGGTTCTACGGCAACGGTCAGTTCATCACCAACTGCCTTGCCTTCCAGAGCCTTTTCCAGGCCTGGGATAATGTTACCCGCGCCTTGCAGGTAGACCAGCGGCGCGCCGCCGGCGGAGCTGTCGATGACCTCACCAGCGTCGTTGGTCAGGGTATAGTCGATGGAGACAGCCTTGTTAGCGGCGATCGTCATGGGGCGAGACCTTTTGCATAAGAATGAAGAACGGACAAGTCTAAACAAGGATTTGCCCGAAAGCGAACAGAACCCGGACAGACGGGGCCGACCAACGGTCGCGACGATCAGCGGATTCCACCAGGACGACGACCTGCACTGGGTCGTCGAGCTGTCCTGCGGCCACACCCAGCATCTGCGCCACCAGCCGCCATGGCAGTCGCGCGCCTGGGTGCTCGACCCCGCGCAGCGCCTTGAAAAAATCGGCCAGCCCTTTGCGTGCGGCTGGTGTGCGCAACAACCCGAATAACGATAACCTTGGCGCCTGATTCGCGGTAGGCACTCACGCATAGAGTGCCACCCCAGCCATGCACCTCCAGAGAATTCGCATGCAGACTTTTTTTATCGCGCCCACCGATTTTGGTGTGGGTCTGACCTCCATCAGCCTTGGGCTGGTGCGTACCCTGGAACGGGCCGGGCTGAAAGTCGGTTTCTTCAAACCGATTGCCCAGCCACACCCTGGCGATACCGGCCCCGAGCGTTCTACCGAACTGGTGGCGCGCACCCACGGCCTGAAGCCGCCGCAACCCCTGGGCCTGGCCCATGTTGAGCGCATGCTCGGCGACGGCCAGCTCGATGAGTTGCTCGAAGAAATCATCACGCTGTACCAGCAAGCCGCCGTGGGCAAGGACGTGCTGATCGTCGAAGGCATGGTGCCGACCCGCAGCGCCAGTTATGCGGCACGGGTCAACCTGCACCTGGCCAAGAGCCTGGATGCTGAAGTGATCCTGGTCTCGGCCCCGGAAAATGAAGTGCTCACCGAACTGTCCGGCCGCGTGGAACTGCAGGCCCAATTGTTCGGCGGCCCGAAAGACCCGAAAGTGCTGGGCGTGATCCTCAACAAGGTGCGCACCGACGAAAGCATGGAGGCCTTCTCGGCGCGTCTCAAGGAACACTCGCCGTTATTGCGCAGCGGTGATTTCCGCCTGCTCGGCTGCATTCCCTACCAGCCCGAACTCAACGCGCCACGTACCCGCGACGTGGCCGACCTGATGGGCGCGCAGATCCTCAACGCCGGCGACTATGAAACCCGGCGCATGACCAAGATCATCATCTGCGCGCGCACCATGCGCAACACCGTGGAGCTGCTCAAGCCCGGCGTGCTGGTGGTGACGCCGGGCGATCGCGACGACATCATCCTCGCCGTCAGCCTGGCCGCGATCAACGGCGTACCGCTGGCCGGCCTGTTGCTGACCAGCGACACCCTGCCCGACCCGCGCATCATGGATTTGTGCCGTGGCGCATTCCAGGCCGGGTTGCCGGTACTGTCGGTGAGCACCGGTTCCTACGACACGGCCAACCAGCTCAACAGCCTCAACAAGGAAATCCCCATCGATGACCGCGAGCGCGCGGAGATCATCACCGACTTCGTCGCCAGCCACCTCGATGCGCGCTGGCTGCACCAACGTTGCGGCACCCCCCGGGAGATGCGCTTGTCACCGGCGGTGTTTCGCTACCAGTTGATCCAGCGCGCCCAGGCCGCCAACAAGCGCATCGTGCTGCCCGAAGGCAGCGAGCCGCTGACCGTGCAGGCCGCCGCAATCTGTCAGGCCCGCGGCATCGCCCGCTGTGTGCTGCTGGCCAAGCCGGCGGACGTGGAAGCGGTGGCGCGGGCTCAGGGCATCGAACTGCCGGAAGGCCTGGAGATACTTGACCCGGACCTGATCCGCCAGCGCTACGTCGAACCGATGGTTGCACTGCGCAAGAGCAAGAGCCTGAACGCGCCAATGGCCGAGCAGCAATTGGAAGACACCGTGGTGATCGCCACCATGATGCTCGCCCTCGACGAGGTGGACGGCCTGGTGTCCGGGGTGATCCACTCCACCGCCAACACCATCCGCCCGGCCCTGCAGCTGATCAAGACGGCGCCGGGCTGCACCCTGGTATCGTCGGTGTTCTTCATGCTGTTCCCCGAGCAGGTGCTGGTGTATGGCGACTGCGTGATGAACCCGCACCCAAGCGCTGCGGAGCTGGCGGAAATCGCTCTGCAGAGCGCCGACTCGGCGGCGGCATTCGGCATTGTCCCGCGCGTGGCGATGATCAGCTATTCCAGCGGCGACTCGGCCAGCGGTGAGGAAGTGGAAAAAGTCCGCGAAGCCACCCTGCTCGCCCACGAACAACAGAGCTCGTTGCTGATCGACGGCCCGCTGCAATACGACGCTGCCGCCAATGAAAGCGTGGCCCGGCAACTGGCGCCCAACAGCCAGGTCGCCGGCAAGGCCACGGTGTTCGTGTTCCCCGACCTCAATACCGGCAACACCACCTACAAAGCCGTGCAACGCAGCGCCGATTGCGTAAGCCTGGGGCCGATGCTCCAGGGCCTGCGCAAACCGGTCAACGACCTGCCGCGCGGCGCCCAGGTGGACGACATCGTGTACACCATCGCCCTGACCGCGATCCAAGCCGCCAACCGACCTATGGATATCTAAATGCTGGATTTTCTACCTGCCGCCGTACGCGGGGTGATCGCCTCGCTGCTGTTGGCGCTGAACACGATCCTGCTGTGCTCGTTCCTGTTTATCGTGGCGCTGTTCAAGGCCCTGCCCTTCGCCAAGCGCTTGAGCGAAGGCTTGATGAACCACACGCACGAAGCCTGGGTCAGCAACAACAAGGGCTGGATGAACTTGGTACGGCGCACGCGCTGGCACTTGAGCGGCCTTGAAGGTCTCGACTATCAACACTCGTACCTGGTCACCAGCAACCACCAGAGCTGGGTCGACATCATGGTGCTGCAATACGTGCTCAATCGACGCATTCGCCCGCTGAAGTTCTTCCTCAAGCAGGAGCTGATCTGGGTGCCGGTGATTGGCTTGGCGTGGTGGGCGCTGGGCTTTCCGTTCATGAAGCGCTATAGCAAGGCGTATCTGGAAAAACACCCGGAAAAGAAAGGCAAGGACCTGGAAACCACGCGCAAGACCTGTGCGAAGTTTCGCAACAACCCGGTGGGGATTTTCAACTTTGCCGAGGGCACACGGTTTACACCGGGCAAGCACGCACAGCAGAAGTCGCCGTTTCGTCACCTGCTTAAACCCAAGGCGGGTGGTATCGCGTTTGTGCTGGATGCGATGGGAGAACAGCTGAAGTCGCTGGTGAACGTGACCATTCACTACCCTGGCGGGCGTCCTGGTTATTGGGATTTGCTGTGCGGGAATGTGAAGGATGTGGTGGTGCAGTTTGAAGAGGTGCAGATTCCGGTCGAGTTTATCGGCAAGAATTATGAGCAGGATGGGGAATATCGGTTGGCGTTCCAGGGCTGGATCAACCGGTTGTGGGAAGAGAAGGATGCGCTGCTGGACAAGCTGCACACCGATTTCCCAGACCGCAACTGATCAAAATGTGGGAGGGGGCTTGCCCCCGATAGCGGTGGATCAGTGACAGATGTACTGACTGACACACCGCCATCGGGGGCAAGCCCCCTCCCACATTTGATTGCGGCGCGGCTTAGATCGCGCCGCGCTGGCGCAACAATTCCAGCACCTGCTTGACGCTGTCTTCCAGTGACAACGCCTGGGTGTCGATCACCAGATCAGCATTCAACGGCACGTCATACGGGAACGACTCACCCGGGATGTTATCCCCACCGGCGGCGTACAGCCCTTGCGGATCACGCTCGGCACACACCAGCGGCGACGCCTGCACGTACACGGTCAGCAAACGATCGCTGCCGATCAGCACCTTGGCTTGTTCACGACCTTCAGCATCCGGGGCGACGAACGCGGCCAGGGTCAGCAGGCCGGCTTCGTTGAACTGGCGCGCCACGTGAGCGGCACGGCGCCAGTTCTCGGTACGCCCGGCGCGGTCCTGCGGCAGACCTTTGTTGAGGTCGTGACGCAAGTTCTGGCCATCCAGCACGAACACCGCACGCCCCATGTCGAACAGCCTGCGCTCGACCGCATACGCCAAGGTGCTCTTGCCGGCGCCGGACAGGCCGCTGAACAGCACGGTGGCCGGTTGCTGGCCGAAACGCAGGGCGCGTTCTTCGGTGGCGACATGGGCCAACTTGCCGTGCTGCGCCGCGCTGCCATGGCTGACTGGCGGGGCGATGATCATGCCGGCGGCCACGGTGCCGTTGGTCAAGCGGTCGATGACGATAAACGCGCCAGTGGTGCGGTTGCTGTCGTAACCGTCCAACGCAATAGCCGCGTCAAGGCTGACCTTGACCCGGCCAATCTCGTTCAACTGCAGCGAACTCGCCGGGCCTTCGGCCAGGGTGTTCACGTCCACGCGGTGCACAATGCTGGTGATGGAGCCCGGCACATAGCTGGTGGCGCGCTTGATGTCGTACTTCTTGCCCGGCAGCATCGGTTCTTCGGCCATCCACACCAGCATGGCGTCGAAGGCGTCGGTCACTTGCGGCACGTTGTCGGCATGCACCAGCAGGTCGCCACGGGAGATGTCGATCTCGTCTTCCATGGTCAGGGTCACGGCCTGGCCTGGGCCCGCCTGTTCCAACTCGCCCTCGAAGGTGACGATGGATTTGACGCGGCTGCTCTTGCCCGACGGCAGCACCACGACGTCGTCGCCCTTGTGCACGATGCCGCTGGCCAGGGTGCCGGCGAAACCACGGAAGTTCAGGTTCGGACGGTTGACGTACTGCACCGGGAAACGCAGGTCGGTGTAGTTGCGGTCGTTGGCGATCTCGACGGTCTCGAGAATCTCCATCAGCGACTGCCCGGTGTACCACGGCGAACGCTCGCTCTTGTTCACCACGTTGTCGCCCTTGAGCGCCGACATCGGCACGAAGGCCAGGGTGCTCGGCTTGAACGCGATACCGTCGGCGAACTTCAGGTAATCGGCCTTGATCGACTCGAATACGCTCTGGTCAAAGCCATTGATGTCCATCTTGTTGACGGCCACCACGATGTGTTTGATGCCCAGCAACGAGGCGATGAAGCTGTGGCGACGGGTCTGGGTCTGCACGCCGTAGCGCGCGTCGATCAGGATAATCGCCAGGTCACAGGTGGACGCACCGGTGGCCATGTTGCGGGTGTACTGCTCATGGCCTGGGGTGTCGGCAATGATGAATTTGCGCTTGGCGGTGGAGAAGTAGCGGTAGGCGACATCGATGGTGATGCCCTGTTCACGCTCGGCCTGCAGGCCGTCAACGAGCAGCGCCAGGTCGATGTCGTCACCGGTGGTGCCGGACTTCTTCGAATCGCGGGTGATGGCTTCCAGGTGATCTTCGTAGATCATCTTGGAGTCGTGCAGCAGTCGCCCGATCAGGGTGCTCTTGCCGTCATCGACGTTGCCGCAGGTCAGGAAGCGCAACATTTCCTTGCGCTCGTGCTGGCCCAGGTAGGCGAGGATGTCCTCGCTGATCAAATCAGATACGTGCGACATGACAACCCCTTAGAAATAACCCTGACGTTTTTTATCTTCCATGGAGCCGGCGCCATCATGGTCGATGACCCGGCCCTGGCGCTCGGAAGTTCGCGTCAGGAGCATTTCCTGAATGATGTCCGTCAGCGTTTCGGCTTCGGACTCCACCGCGCCCGTTAACGGGTAGCAGCCAAGGGTGCGGAAACGGACTTTCTTTTTGATGATACGGGCTTTGTCTTCGTCGGACAGGTGCTCGAGGATGCGGTCGTCGTCGATCATGATCAACGTGCCGTTCTTCTCGATCACGTCGCGCTCGGCGGCGAAGTACAGCGGCACGATCGGGATGCCTTCCAGGTAGATGTACTGCCAGATGTCCAGCTCGGTCCAGTTGGACAGCGGGAATACCCGGATCGATTCGCCCTTGTTGACGTTGCCGTTGTAGACGTTCCACAGCTCGGGGCGCTGATTTTTCGGGTCCCAGCGGTGCTTGCTGTCGCGGAATGAGTACACGCGCTCTTTGGCGCGGGATTTCTCTTCATCGCGACGGGCGCCGCCGAAGGCTGCGTCGAAACCATGCTTGTCCAGGGCCTGCTTGAGGCCTTCGGTCTTCATGATGTCGGTGTGCTTGGCGCTGCCGTGGGTAAACGGGTTGATGTTCTGCGCCACGCCATCGGGGTTGATATGGGTGATCAGGTCCAGGCCCAGTTCCTCGACCATTTTGTCGCGGAACTTGTACATTTCCTGGAATTTCCAGCGGGTGTCGACGTGCATCACCGGAAACGGCAATTTGCCCGGGAAGAAGGCCTTGCGGGCCAGATGCAGCATCACGGCGGAGTCTTTACCGATCGAGTAGAGCATCACCGGGTTATCGAACTCGGCAGCGACCTCGCGGATAATATGGATGCTTTCCGCCTCCAGCTGTTTCAGATGCGTCAGTTTGTCGACCATGGCTACTCACGGAAAAACGATCGTGTGGACGGCCAGCGGGCCGTGTTCGAGCGGGGCATGCTAGCACAGCACCTGCTTCTATTCAGGGCGCCAACTAGATCGAAACGGTATATGAATATTCCCCTGAGTTTGGCCTGGAACTCGGTCAAGCCCCCTCCCACATTTGCCTCGGCTGTGTGGCTTAGATCGGGTTCGGGCAATCGATGAAGATATGCTCCAAGGCAAAGCGTCGTGCCAGGTAATCCCCCAACGCCTGCACGCCATAGCGCTCGGTGGCGTGATGGCCGGCGGCGATGAAACTGATGTCGTTTTCCCGCGCGCTGTGGAAGGTCTGCTCCGAGGCTTCGCCGCTCAGGTACAGGTCGACACCGGCAGCCACTGCCTGGTCGATATACCCCTGCCCGCCCCCGGTGCACCAGCCGACGCGGCGGATCATTTCACCGCCTTCGATCAGCAGGGGCTCTCGGCCCATCACGTCCTGCACGCGGCGGGCAAAGTCGCGCGGCGACAGCGGCTCGGCGAGCGAGCCGACCAGGCCGACGACCTTTGGGTTACCTGGGTCGAGCGGGCCTTCGACGGTAATGTCCAGTTGCTTGGCAAGCTGCACGTTGTTGCCGACGTCAGGGTGCAGATCCAGGGGCAGGTGGTAGGCCAGCAGGCTGATGTCATGCTTGAGCAAGGTTTTCAGGCGACGCTGCTTCATGCCGGTGATGCAGGGGCTTTCGCCCTTCCAGAAATACCCGTGGTGCACCAGGATCAGGTCGGCCCGGGCTTCGACGGCGGCGTCCAGCAGGGCTTGGCTGGCGGTGACGCCGCTGACAATGCGCATCACCTGCGGCCGGCCCTCCACTTGCAGGCCGTTGGGGCAATAATCGGCGATTTTCAAGCTGCCAAGGTAGCGGTCCGCTTCCTCGACGAGGGTGGTAAGGGGGACGGCCATAAAAGACTCCTAAATATCCCGTTCGCTGGCGTCGCAGCCTCGTATAATGCGCGTCATTATGGGCGCTCCCGCGCCCCCTGCAACCTGTCAGGACTTACTTGATGCTCAAGGCGCTGCGTTTTTTTGGATGGCCATTGCTGGCTGGCGTGCTGATCGCGATGCTGATCATTCAGCGTTATCCACAGTGGGTTGGCCTGCCCAGCCTTGATGTGAACCTGCAACAGGCTCCGCAAACCAGCACCGTGGTGCAAGGCCCGGTGACCTATGCGGACGCCGTGACCATCGCCGCCCCTGCCGTGGTCAACCTGTACACCACCAAGGTCATCAACAAGCCGGCGCATCCCTTGTTCGAAGACCCGCAGTTTCGCCGCTACTTCGGTGACAACGGGCCCAAGCAACGCCGCATGGAATCGAGCCTCGGTTCCGGGGTGATCATGAGCCCCGAAGGCTACATCCTCACCAACAATCACGTGACCACCGGCGCCGACCAGATCGTGGTGGCCCTGCGTGACGGCCGCGAGACCCTGGCCCGCGTCGTGGGCAGCGATCCGGAAACCGATCTTGCGGTACTGAAAATCGACCTGACGAACCTTCCCTCGATCACCCTCGGCCGCTCCGATGGCCTGCGCGTAGGCGACGTGGCGCTGGCCATCGGCAACCCGTTCGGCGTTGGCCAGACGGTGACCATGGGCATCATCAGCGCCACCGGGCGTAACCAGCTGGGCCTTAACAGCTACGAAGACTTCATCCAGACCGACGCGGCGATCAACCCCGGCAACTCCGGCGGCGCGCTGGTGGATGCCAATGGCAACCTCACGGGAATCAACACGGCGATTTTCTCCAAGTCCGGCGGCTCCCAGGGCATCGGCTTTGCGATCCCGGTAAAGCTGGCGATGGAGGTGATGAAGTCGATCATCGAGCACGGCCAGGTGATTCGTGGCTGGCTGGGCATTGAAGTGCAACCCTTGACCAAGGAACTGGCCGAGTCGTTCGACCTGACCGGGCGCCCTGGCATCGTGGTCGCGGGGATCTTCCGCGACGGCCCGGCGCAGAAAGCCGGCCTGCAATTGGGCGACGTGATCCTCAGCATCGACGGCGCTCCGGCCGGTGATGGCCGCAAGTCGATGAACCAGGTGGCGCGGATCAAGCCGACCGACAAGGTGGCGATCCAGGTGATGCGCAACGGCAAGGAAATCAAGCTGTCGGCGGAAATCGGCCTGCGCCCACCACCGGCCACGGCGCCGGTAAAAGAAGAGGAATAAGCGGCATCGCCCAGGTGTCCGTTCGCGGGCACTTGCAAGATGATATTACATAATAATTTATCTCATTAGACATGTTATATTGTTTCAATACCGACATTGGAACGCTCTATCATGCCGTCTCAAAAGTTTGCGCCCCTGGCCGGCCTGGCCCTGGGCTTGCTGCTGGACCCCGCCTACGCCGAAGAAAACACCCTGGAACTGGACACCATCAGCGTCACCACCGACGCTTATGAGTCGGCGACCAGCCCGGTGCAGGGCTACCGCGCGACCCGCTCCGCCAGTGCCACCAAGACCGACACCGCCCTGCGCGACATCCCGCAATCGATCAGCGTGATCCCCGCCACGGTGCTCAAGGACCTGGGCAGTACCAGCGTGGAACGCGCTTTAGAGTTTGCGGGCGGCGTCTCCAAACAGAACAACTTCGGCGGCCTGACCCTTTACGAATACAGCGTACGCGGCTTCACCACCTCGGAGTTCTATCAGGATGGCTTCAGTGCCAACCGGGGCTACCCGAGCACGCCGGATGCCGCGAATATCGAACGCATCGAAGTACTCAAGGGGCCTGCCGCCAGTTTGTATGGGCGTGGTGATCCGGGCGGCACGGTAAATATCGTCACCAAGAAGCCCCAGCCGGAAGCCTTCACGACCCTGCAAACCAGTGCCGGCAGTTGGGACCGCTATCGCACAGCCCTCGACGTCAACACACCGCTGGACGCCGAGGGCAATGTGCTGTCACGGGTGAATCTGGCAGTGGAAGACAACCACAGCTTCCGTGATCACGTCGAGAGTAAGCGCGTGTTCGTCGCGCCTTCGTTCAGCTGGCAGCTGAACCCGGACACCAGCCTGCTGGTGGAAAGCGAATTCGTGCGCCACAGCTCGACCTTCGATCGCGGCATCGTCGACGTCCCTGGGGTATCACGCTCCACCTTCCTCGGCGAACCCAACGACGGCGACATCGACAACCACAACAATCGCATCCAGGCCACCCTGGAACATCACCTCAACGACGCCTGGACACTGCGCCTGGCCAGCCACTACAAACAAGGCAGCCTATGGGGCGATGCGTCGGAAAGCCGTGCGCTGAATGCAGACGGCCACACTCTCAACCGCCGCTACCGCGAACGCTCCATGGGTTGGCACGACAGCATCACCCAGCTGGAACTGCGTGGCCTGATTGATATCGGCAGTTGGCAGCACGAACTGCTGGTGGGCACCGAATACGAGGACTACCGCAAGCAGGAACGCGTGACCTCTACCGACGGCAGCTACCCCATCGACCTCTACAACCCGGTCTACGGCCAGCCCAAACCCAACGACAAACGCTCCGGCACCGACTTCTTCGAGCAAACCAAAAGCCACGCATTGAATCTGCAAGACCAGATCATCTTCACCGACCGCCTGCGCGGCATGATTGGCACGCGCTTTGAGCATTTCGAACAAACGGTCGACGACTTCACCCGTAACGCCCCACCCAGCCGGCAAACCCACGACGCACTCACCCAGCGCGCCGGCCTGCTTTACCAGCTCACGCCCGAAATCGGCGTGTTCGCCAACGCCTCGACCTCGTTCAAACCCAACAGTGGCCTGGACGCCACTGGCAAAACCTTCAAACCCGAAGAGGGCGTGGGTTATGAAGTTGGAGTCAAGACCGAGCTGTTCGACGACCGCCTCAGCGCCACCCTCGCCGCCTTTCATATCGAAAAGGAAAACGTGCTGACCCTGGACCCGTCGACCAACACCAACCGCGCCATGGGCAAGGCACGCAGCCAGGGGTTCGATCTGCAACTGACCGGGCAAGTCACCGACGCCATCCGCGTGATCGGCGCTTTCGCCTACATCGACGCCGAAGTGACCAAGGGTGATAACACCATTCCAGCGGGCAGCCGCATCCTCGGCGTGGCCAAGCGCAGCGGCAGTCTGTTGGGGGTGTATGAGTTCCAGGACGGCGCGTTACGCGGTTCGGACCTGGGGGCGGCGTTTACCTATGTCGGTGATCGCTCCGGTGAAGCGGGCACAGGTTTCGAACTTCCCGCCTACCACACCGTCGATCTGCTCGCGCATTACAAGGCGACGGAAAATGTCACCGTGGGCCTGAACCTCAACAACCTGTTCGATGAGCACTATTACGAGCGGTCCTACAGCAGCTACTGGATCAACCCCGGTGAGCCGCGCAACCTCACGCTCAGCCTGACCCTAAATCTCTAAGCAAACGCCGTACTAAATGTGGGAGGGGGCTTGCTCCCGATAGCGGTGTATCAATCAGCAATACTGAGACTGACACCCTGCTATCGGGAGCAAGCCCCCTCCACATTTGGCTATTCGCAGGCTTAATTACAGTGAAACAGGCGCCCGTTCACACAAGGTATTGAGCGCCGCAGCCCATTGCGGGTCATCATTCAGGCAGGGCACCAACACCAACTCTTCGCCTCCCGCCTCACGGAACTGCTCCAGCCCGCGATCACCGATTTCCTCCAGGGTCTCGATGCAATCGGCGACAAACGCCGGGCACATCACCAGCAGTTTCTTCACGCCTTGTTGCGCTAACGCCTCAAGACGCGCCTCAGTGTAGGGTTCGATCCACTTGGCGCGGCCCAGGCGGGACTGGAACGCCACCGACCACTTGCCGTCCGGCAACCCCAAACGCGCGGCCACATCCCGGGCAACGCTGAAACACTGCGCGCGATAGCAGGTGGCAAGCACCTCCGGGGACGCGTTCCGGCAGCAGTCAGCGTCTTTGAAGCAATGCTGGCCCGTGGGGTCGAGCTTGGTCAGGTGGCGCTCAGGCAAGCCGTGGAAACTCAACAGCAGGTGGTCGTAATCCTGTTCTACATACGGCTGCACACTCGCCGCCAAGGCATCGAGGTACTCAGGCTGATCGTAGAACGGCTGCAGGATCGAGAATTGCACCTTGAGTTTCTTGTCGCGCACCACGCGCCTGGCTTCCTCGATCACCGTGGTCACGGTGCTGTCGGCAAACTGCGGGTACAGCGGCGCCAGGGTCACTTTCTGGATGCCCTGGGCGGCCAGGCGCGTCAGCACCGTTTCAAGCGAAGGCTCGCCATAACGCATCGCCAGCTCCACCGGGCCCTGGGTCCATTGCGCGGCCATCTGCTGCTGCAGGCGACGGCTGAGGACCACCAGCGGCGAGCCCTCCTCCCACCAGATGGACGCATAGGCATGCGCCGACTGCTCAGGGCGCTTGATCAGGATCAGCGACACCAGCAAGCGACGCACCGGCCACGGCAGGTCGATCACATAAGGGTCCATCAGGAACTGATTGAGGTAGCTGCGCACATCGGCCACCGAAGTGGAGGCCGGTGAGCCCAGGTTGACCAGTAACAACGCGTGATCCGTCATGCAACATCCTATCTCTAGAGGCGGCTGGACAAGTCGTCCAGGGCCGCACGCAACTCAGTGAACTGGAAAGTGAAACCCGCCGCCAGCAGCCGCTCAGGCAGGGCCTTTTGCCCGCCCAGCAACAAGCCCGACAACTCGCCCAAGCCGACCCTCAATGCAAAGGCCGGCATCGGCATGAACGCCGGGCGGTGCAGCACCTGGCCCAACGTCTGGGCAAATTCGCGGTTACGCACCGGGTGTGGCGCGCAGGCATTATAAGGACCGCTGGCGTCAGCCTTGTGCAGAAGAAAATCAATCAGGGCGATTTGATCCTGAATATGCACCCACGGCATCCATTGCCGACCATTGCCGATCGGCCCGCCCAGCGCCAGTTTGAACGGCAGCAGCAGGCGCGACAAAAAGCCGCCCTCGGCCGCCAGCACCAGGCCGGTACGCACCAGCACCACACGAATGCCCAGGGCCTCGGCCCGCACGGCGGTTTCTTCCCAGGCGATACACAACTGGCTGGGGAAATCGTCCTGCACCGGGCCGCATGCTTCAGTCAGTTCGCGCTCGCCGCCGTCGCCATACCAACCCACGGCAGACCCGGAGATCAGCACCGCCGGTTTGTGCTCGAGGCCTTCCAGCCATGCCAGCAGGCTTTCGGTCAGGCTGATGCGGCTGCTCCACAGCAAAGCCTTGCGTTTGTGGGTCCAGGGACGGTCGGCGATGGGCGCACCGGCGAGGTTGACCACCGCATCGACGCCGCCGATCACGTCCTGCAAGCGCCCGACACCCGCCACTTGCGCGCCGCAGACCCGCGCAACGGCATCGGGTTTGCGGCTCAACACGGTCAAGCGATGGCCCTGGGCAAGCCAGTGCCGGCACAGTTGACGGCCGATCAAGCCGGTACCGCCGGTCAGCAAAATATGCATGGGACGCTCCTCATGTAACGTTCGCCGCCGCTCACTGGTCTATTTTATAAGCAGGGATCAATTTAATAATCGAGCGTGGCGGCCATTCAGGCCTTAGCTTAACCATAGGTCACGCCACACAATCAGGCACGCCAAAACTTATACCAAAAAACAATATTGTACAGCTATTGGTGTCGGCGTAGTCTGTACCCAACGGTAAAACGAGGCCTCCCATGACTGTCCCCATTGCGATCATCGGTACCGGCATTGCCGGTCTCTCCGCCGCCCGAGCGTTACGAGACGCGGGGCACGTTGTACAACTCTTCGATAAAAGCCGCGGCAGCGGCGGCCGTATGTCCAGCAAGCGCAGCGATGCCGGCGCGCTGGATATGGGCGCACAGTACTTCACCGCCCGCGATCGGCGCTTCGTCAACGAAGTGCAGCGCTGGCAAAGCCATGGCTGGGCGCAACAGTGGAAACCCCAGCTGTACAACTTCAAGTCCGGGCAACTGACGCCCTCTCCCGATGAACAGATCCGCTGGGTCGGTACACCGCGCATGAGCGCCATTACCCGCGCCCTGCTCGATGACCTGCCGGTGGAATTCGGTTGCCGCATCACCGAGGTGTTCCAGGGCACCCAGCACTGGAACCTGCTCGACGCCGATGGCGGCCATCACGGCCCGTTCAGCCATGTGATCATCGCCACGCCGGCGCCCCAGGCCACTACCCTGCTGGCCGCCGCACCGAAACTGGCGAGCGCCGTGGCCGGGGTAAAAATGGACCCGACCTGGGCTATCGCCCTGGCCTTCGACACGCCCCTGGATACACCGATGGAAGGCTGCTTCGTGCAAGACAGCGCCCTCGACTGGCTGGCGCGCAACCGCAGCAAACCGGGGCGTGACGTTACCGTCGACACCTGGGTGCTGCATGCCACCAGCACCTGGAGCAAGGCGCATCTGGACCTGCCCAAAGAGGCCGTGATCGAACACCTGCACGGCGCCTTCGCCGAGTTGCTGCATTGCACCATGCCCGCGCCCTCATTCAGCCTGGCGCACCGCTGGCTCTACGCCAGACCGTCCAGCAGTCATGAATTCGGCGTGCTGGCCGATGCCGACCTGGGCTTGTTCGTCTGCGGCGACTGGTGTTTGTCGGGGCGTGTCGAAGGCGCCTGGCTCAGCGGCCAGGAGGCGGCGCGACGATTGATCGAGCATCTGCAATGAATCGCATCAACCCAGCCAAATTGCTATTGTCGAAATGGACAGCCACCTTGCCGAAAAACAAGGAAAAACACTTCCTCGTCACCGAACTGTTTCGTGACGAGGAAGGCACCGTGCTGGAGATCGAGCTGCAGGCGGTGATGACCCGACGAACCGAGCGCATTGGCTGGCAAACATTGCAGAATACGGATAGCTGGAAAATGGGATGGCAGTAAGCCCTGCGAAAAAACCTGTACAAAATAATTGACTTGTACAAGATCAAATCTATGATGAAATTAGTTGTACAGTAATTCTCACCTGTACAGGAATTTCACAGAGGTTTGCCCATGCCCCATTCCGTGAAACCCAAGATCGGCATCAGTGCCTGCCTGCTGGGCGAGAACGTGCGTTTCAACGGAGGGCATAAACAATCCCTATTGTGCAGCCAGACCCTGGCCGACTACTTCGACTACGTGCCGCTGTGCCCTGAAGTCGCAATCGGCCTGGGCATCCCCCGCGAAACCATTCGCCTGGTCGGCGACGCGGATAATCCCCAGGCCGTGGGCACCGTCCACCGCGAACTCAACGTGACCCAGCCACTGGATGAATACGGGCAGGCGATGGCGCGTGAACATACCGACCTGTGCGGCTACATCTTTATGCAGAAATCGCCATCCTGTGGCCTGGAGCGGGTCAAGGTTTACCGTGAGAATGGCGCACCGGTGGATGGCGGGGCGCGCGGTATCTACGCCCAGGCCTTCTGCGCGCGCCATCCCAACTTGCCGGTGGAAGAAGACGGCCGTCTGAATGACCCGGTATTGCGAGAAAATTTCCTCACCCGCGTTTTTGTCTACGCCAGCTGGCAGCAACTGCTCGCCGATGGCCTGACGCGTCATCGCCTGCTGGCCTTTCACTCGCGCTACAAATACTTGCTGATGGCCCACAGCCCGGCGCACTACAAAAGCCTCGGCCAGTTGCTCGGCACCATGGGCAAGGATGACAACCTCGACGAGTTGGCCACCTGCTACTTCTGCGAACTGATGACGGGCCTTAAAAGGTGCGCCACCCGCGGTACCCACACCAATGTGCTGCAACACATTAGCGGCTACCTCAAGGCGTCGATCAGCGTCGACGACAAGCAGGAAATGCAAACCATCATCGGCCAATACCGCCAAGGCATCGTGCCTCTGGTGGTACCGCTTACCCTGCTCAAGCATCACTTTCGTCAACACCCGGACCGCTACATTGCGCAGCAGGCCTACCTGCAACCGCACCCGGAAAATCTCAGCCTGCGTAATGCGATCTAAGCCATGAACGTTGCCCTGCAAGACGAAACCGGCGAAGACATCGCCCAAGCCCTGAAAAATGGCTGGCTACCGATCCGCGAGGTGGCGCGCCAGACCGGCGTCAACGCCGTGACCCTGCGCGCCTGGGAACGCCGCTACGGCCTGATCGTGCCCCAGCGCACGCCCAAAGGGCATCGGTTGTTCAGCGCCGAACATGTGCAGCGTATCCACGCCATCCTCACCTGGCTCAATCGGGGCGTGCCGGTCAGCCAGGTAAAAGGCTTGATCGACTCCGCCCAGGCCAACCCCGAGCCGATGGAGAATGAATGGCACGCCTTGCGTCAAACTTTGATCACTGCCATTGGCGAATTGGCTGAACGCCGGGTCGACGATGCCTTCAACCAAGCCATGGCGCTCTACCCGCCACGCACACTGTGCGAGCAATTGATGTTGCCGCTGCTTCGCGAGCTTGAACAGAAATGGCAGGGTCAATTCGGCGCGCAGATGGAGCGGGTGTTTTTCCTGTCGTGGCTGCGCAGCAAGTTTGGCGCGCGGATTTACCACAACAATCGTCAACTCCACGGCGCCCCGTTGCTGCTGGTCAACCACTCCGACTTACTCCTGGAACCGCACTTGTGGCTCAGCGCCTGGCTGGCCAGCAGCGCCGACTGCCCGGTGGAGGTGTTCGACTGGCCGCTGCCCGCCGGCGAACTGGCCCTGGCGGTAGAACACCTGCAACCGCGCGCGGTGCTGCTGTATTCAAGCAAAGCGCTGCAGGTCCCGGCACTCACCAAACTGCTGGCCGGCGTTGGTTGCCCGATACTGATTGCCGGCCCCACGGTGCGCATCCACCACGCCGAGTTGGCCGCACTCACCCATGACCTCCCCGACGTGTTCGTCGCCGAAGACCCGTTGTCGGCCCATCAGATATTGCTCCAGCGTGGAATTGTCTAAATGCACTTGATCTGGCTGCGCACCGACCTGCGCCTTCACGACAACACCGCCCTGGCTGCCGCAAGCCAGCGAGGCCCGGTCGCGGCGGTTTACCTGATCACGCCGCAACAATGGCTGGCCCACGATGACGCGCCCTGCAAGGTCGACTTCTGGCTACGCAACCTGCAAGCGCTGAGCCAGGCGCTGGCAGCCCTGAACATCCCGCTGTTGATCCGCCACGCCGACACCTGGGACCAGGCGCCCGGCGTATTGAGCCAGCTGTGCCGGGAGCTCAAGGTGCAATCGGTGCACGTCAACGAGGAATACGGTATCCACGAGGGCCGGCGCGACGCCGCCGTGGCCCAGGCGTTGGAAGCCCAGGGCGTGACCTTCCAGCGCTACCTGGACCAATTGTTTTTCCAGCCGGGTAGCGTGTTGACTAAGTCCGGCACTTACTTCCAGGTGTTCAGCCAGTTCCGAAAAGTCTGCTACACCCGCCTGCACAGCGCCTTGCCGCGCCTGGTGGTGAGCCCCAAGGCCCAGGCCCGGCTCGACGTAAAAAGCGACGTCATCCCCACCCGCGTTGAAGGTTTCGCGTCACCCAGTGAAACCTTGCGTGCCCTGTGGCCCGCCGGTGAAGACGAAGCGCGCCGTCGCCTCGACGCCTTTGCGGACGAGCAAATCAGCTATTACAAAGACGAGCGCGACTTCCCCGCCAAGCCCGGCACCAGCCAGCTGTCCGCCTACCTGGCCGCCGGAGTCGTGTCGCCACGCCAGTGCCTGCACGCGGCGTTGCAGTTCAACCAGGGCGAGTTCGAAAGCGGCGACATCGGCACGATCACCTGGATCAACGAACTGCTATGGCGTGAGTTCTACAAACACATCCTGGTGGGTTACCCACGGGTTTCGCGCCATCGTGCGTTCCGCCCCGAAACCGAAGCCGTGGCCTGGCGCAACGCGCCCGAGGACCTGGCCGCCTGGCAGCAAGCGCGCACCGGTTTGCCGATTATCGACGCGGCCATGCGCCAACTGCTGGAAACCGGCTGGATGCACAACCGCCTGCGCATGGTGGTGGCGATGTTCCTGACCAAGAACCTGCTGATCGACTGGCGCGAAGGTGAGCGCTTCTTCATGCGGCACTTGATCGACGGCGACTTGGCGGCCAACAACGGTGGCTGGCAGTGGAGTTCATCGACGGGTACCGATTCGGCGCCATATTTCCGGATTTTCAGCCCGTTGAGCCAGTCGGAAAAATTCGACAGCGAAGGCCTGTTCATCAAGCACTGGCTGCCGGAGCTGGCCGCGCTGAATAAGAAGGACGTGCACAGCCCGCAAGCCGCCGGCGGTTTGTTTGGAGTGGCCGATTACCCGCGCGCTATCGTTGACCTGAAACACTCCCGCGAGCGCGCCCTTGCCGCCTTTCGCAGCCTGCCCACGCGTCCAGAGAGGAGAATGGGATGAGCCTGACACCGCCCCGTCGTTATTGGTTGACCGGCGCCAGCAGTGGCATCGGCGCCGCGCTGGCCGTGGAGTTGCTCAACAGCGGCGCCCATGTGGCGCTCAGCTCGCGCACCAAAGGCCCATTGGCA
The DNA here is from genome assembly GCF_003852235.1 of Pseudomonas sp. R4-35-07. Lineage (NCBI taxonomy): Bacteria > Pseudomonadati > Pseudomonadota > Gammaproteobacteria > Pseudomonadales > Pseudomonadaceae > Pseudomonas > Pseudomonas sp. R4-35-07. The sequence goes on along the minus strand of NZ_CP027732.1, from coordinate 866,983 downwards.
GCACTCGCCCAGCGTTATCCGGGGCAAGTGCTGGTGGTGGCCGGCGACCTGACCAACAGCCAGACCGTACGCGAGATCGGTGAACGAATCGGCGAAGCCTGGGGCTCGCTGGATACGGTGATCCTCAACGCCGGCACCTGTGAGTACGTCGACGCCCGGCAGTTCGATGCATCGATCATCGAACACGTGGTGCGCACCAACCTGCTGGCCAGCAGTTATTGCATCGAAGCCGCGCTGCCGCTGTTGCGTGCCGGGCGTACGCCACACCTGGTGGGCGTGGCCAGCGCCGTGACCTACCTGCCCATGCCACGTGCCGAAGCCTATGGCGCCTCGAAAGCGGGGCTGCGCTACTTGTTCGAATCCCTGCGCATCAGCCTGTCGCCCGAGAACATCGACGTCACGGTGATCAGCCCGGGGTTTGTCGACACGCCCCTGACCGAACGCAATGATTTCCCCATGCCGTTAAGCTGGTCGGCCAACAAGGCGGCGAGACATATCTTCGCCAAACTGGAAAAGCGCCCGCTGGAGATCGCCTTTCCGGCTATGTTCATCGCCACCTTGTGGCCACTGTCGAAGCTGCCTAACCGGGCCCAATTGATCATCGGCAAACGCATGTTGCGCAGCCCGCCGCCGCACAAGGACGACCTGTGAAGATCGCCATTATCGGCAGCGGTATCGCCGGGCTCACCAGCGCCTACCTGCTCAGTCGGCGCCACGACATCACACTGTTCGAGGCGGGTGACTGCCTCGGCGGGCATACCCATACGGCCAACGTGACGGTCGAAGGCCAACGCTATGCGGTGGACACCGGCTTTATTGTGTTCAACGACTGGACCTATCCCAATTTCATCCGCCTGCTGGGGCAGATCGGCGTCAGGTTCAAACCTACCGAGATGAGTTTCTCGGTGTGCGACCCGAGCGCGGGGTTCGAATACAACGGCAATAACCTCAACAGCCTGTTTGCCCAGCGTAGCAACATGCTGTCGCCAGGGTTCTGGGGCATGCTGCGCGATATTCTGCGCTTCAATCGTCAGGCGCCGCAGGACCTGCAAGCGCAGCGCATCAGCGCCGACATGACCCTGGGTGATTATCTCGACGCCGGCGGTTATGGCCCGCGCTTTATCCGCCACTACATCGTGCCGATGGGCGCGGCGATCTGGTCGATGTCCTTGGCCGACATGCTCAAGTTCCCCTTGCAGTTCTTCGTGCGTTTCTTCAAGAACCACGGTTTGCTGTCGGTGAGCAATCGCCCGCAGTGGTGCGTGATCGAAGGCGGCTCCAGCTGTTATATCGAACCGCTGGCCCGCAGTTTCCGCGATCACGTGCGCCTCAACTGCCCTGTGCATAACGTGCAACGCACCGACGACGGTGTGGTTATCCACAGCGCGGCCGGCAGCGAGACGTTCGATCGCGTGGTCTTCGCCTGCCACAGCGACCAGGCCCTGGCATTGCTCGCCGACCCCAGCCTGGCCGAACAGCAAATCCTTGGCGCCCTGCCCTATGCCGACAACGACGTGGTGCTGCACACCGATACGCGACTGCTGCCCGACCGCAAGCTGGCCTGGGCCAGTTGGAATTACCGGCTGAGCGGCAGTCAGCAGCATCAGGCCGCTGTCACCTACGACATGAACATCCTGCAAGGCATCGACAGCGCCACCACCTTTTGCGTGAGCCTCAACCAAACGCCGATGATCGATCCGCTGAAGATCCTGGCGCGCTACACCTATGCCCATCCGCAATACAGTCTGGCAGCGGTGGCCGCGCAGGCGCGCTGGGAAGAATTGCATGGCGCGCGCAACACGTTCTACTGCGGCGCCTACTGGGCCAACGGTTTCCACGAAGATGGCGTGGTCAGCGCCCTGCGCGTGGCCCAGGCCTTTGGGGAAACCCTGTGAACAGCGCCCTGTACAGCGGCTGGATCGCCCATCGTCGGTTTACGCCCAAGGTCCATGCCTTTCGCTACCGCATCGGCCTGCTGTACCTGGACCTCAGCGAAGAGGACGCGGTGCTCGCGCTCTCCCCCCTGGCTGGCGTGAGCCGCCTGGCGCCGTTCGGCTTTCGCCAGCAGGATTACCTGCGCCAATTCACGCGCCACGGTATGAGCTTGAGCGACGCGGTGCGCCAGGAAGTCGGCAAGACCCTGGGACGCACCCCGCAGGGCGCTATCTGCCTGCTGACCCAGGCCCGCAGTTGGGGCCTGGCGTTCAATCCGGTGAGTTTCTTCTATTGTTTCGAGACCGACGGGCAACTGGCGGCGATCCTGTGCGAAGTCACCAATACACCGTGGCGCGAGCGCTATCACTACGTGTTGCCGACCCAGGCAATGGGCGCCGATGAGCATCAGCACTTCGCCGTGGCCAAGGCGTTCCATGTATCGCCCTTCCTGCCACGCGACCTGGAATACCGCATGAGCTTCAGCCCGCCGGCCGCCCGGCTCGGCGTGCACATGGCCGATTGGCAAGGCGCACATAAAGTCTTCGACGCCACCTTGAGCCTGCAAAAAGAGGCCCTGACCCGCGCCAGCCTGCATCGCTATCTATGGCGCTTTCCCTGGATGACCGCCAAGACTTGCCTCGCGATTTACTGGCAGGCCCTGCGCCTGCTGCTCAAACGCACACCGATTTTCCCCCACCGAGCCGCCGATGGCGTCTCCAGCACCGCAGTCGGGTATACCAAGGACCGCCGCCATGAAATCCCCTAGCTTATCGGTCAAGACCAATCGCCTGAACGTCAACGGCATCAGCGCTGCGCTATTGCGCAAAGGCGTGTTGCGCCAACTCAGCCAATTGCGCCACGGCCAATTGGTGATCGTCGAGGACGGCGAGCGACAAGTGTTCGGGGCACGGGAAGCGCACCTGCTGGGGGAAATCCAGATCCTGGATTCGGCGGCGTGGGGCCTGGTGGCCGCCAACGGCTCGATCGGCGCCGGCGAGGCATTTATCCACGGTTATTGGAGCAGCCCGGACCTGACCGCCGTGGTACGGGTGATGGTCAGCAACCTCGACGTGCTTGATGCGATGGAAGGTGGCCTGGCCCGCCTGGCGCGGCCGTTCACCCAGGGTCTGCACTGGCTCAACCGCAACACGCGCAAGGGTTCGCAGAAAAATATCGCGGCCCATTACGACCTGGGCAACGACCTGTTCGAGGCGTTTCTCGACCCGACCATGATGTATTCGGCAGCGCAATTTCTCAGCGCCGACGACACCCTGGAACAGGCGCAACTGAACAAGCTGGAACGCATCTGCCAGAAACTGTCGCTCAAGCCCAGCGATCACCTGCTGGAAATCGGCACCGGCTGGGGCAGCATGGCGCTGTACGCGGCGCAGCATTATGGTTGCAAGGTCACCACGACCACCTTGTCCAAAGAGCAGTTTGCCTACACCGCGCAGCGCATCGCGGCGGCGGGCCTGCACAGTCAGGTGACGGTGCTGCTGCAGGACTACCGCGACCTCACGGGTGTGTACGACAAGCTGGTGTCCATCGAAATGATCGAAGCGGTAGGCCATCGCTTCCTGCCTACGTATTTCAAGCAGTGTGCGCATTTGCTCAAACCCGACGGCCTGATGCTGCTGCAAGCCATCACCATTCGCGAACAACGCTTTGAGCAGGCCAAGCACAGCGTCGACTTCATCCAACGCTACATCTTTCCCGGCGGCGCCCTGCCCAGTGTGCAGAACATGCTGCAGATCGTCTGCCGCGACACCGACATGAACCTGCTGCACATGGAGGATTTCGGCCTGCACTACGCACGAACCCTGCGCCTGTGGCATGAGAACTTTCGCCGCGCCCATGGCCGCCTCGCCGAGCTTGGCTACGACGAGTACTTCCTGCGCTTGTGGGAGTTCTACCTGTGCTACTGCGAGGGCGGCTTCATGGAGCGCACGATTGGCACCGCGCAGTTACTGCTGGCCAAGCCTGCGGCAATCAACCCGCCGTTGCTCGGGCGCTTCAGTGCTTAAATCCCTGGCGAATGCGGCGCTGTTCCAGTGCGGCTGGTTTGCCTGTGTGCTCGGCGGCGACAGCCTGTGGCTGCTGGTGGGGCTGGCGGTATTGGTGATCAACCTGCTGTGGATAAGTCCGCTGGCGGATGACGGGGTGCTGATCGTCGGCGTGACGCTCGCCGGCACGCTGCTCGACACGCTGTTGCGCACACTTGGGGTTTTCCACTTCAGCGAACCGGGGCCGTTGATTCCGTTCTGGTTGATGTTGCTGTGGGCATTGCTGGCTACGACCTTGCGCCACTGCCTGGCCTGGAGCGCCCGGCCCTGGTGGCGTGCCGCCCTGTTGGGCGCGGTGGGTGGGCCGTTGTCGTATTACGCCGGCAGCCAATTGGCTGGCGTGCAGTTTGGCTATGGACTGGGGCCGACAATGGCCGGGCTGGCGGTACTTTGGGCCGCCGTGTTCGTCGGCATGCAGCGGCTGGCTCACTGACGTCCGTCGCGCATTCCTACACCCATGGCCTGCTTGGCTTACACTGCGCGCCTATGACCAACATCCCTCACATTCAAATTACCGAACCCGCCGTCACCTGCTCGACGTGTGCGGCCTGCTGTTGCCAGTTGGAAGTCATGCTGATCACCGACACCGGCGTGCCGCAGCGCTATATCGATACCGACGACTGGGGCGGCGAAGTGATGCTGCGCCTGGATGACGGCTGGTGTGCGGCGCTGGACCGGAACACGATGATGTGCACGATCTATGAGCTTCGGCCGTTGATTTGCCGGGAATTCGAGATGGGGGCGCCGGAGTGTCTGGAAGAGCGTGCAGGTATTGCTACGGTCTACCGCTGATACGGCGATAAGTACAAATCCAAATGTGGGAGGGGGCTTGCTCCCGATAGCGTTGTGTCAGTCACCTATAATTTGACTGACCGGCCGTCATCGGGGGCAAGCCCCCTCCCACATTGGTTTTTCGGTGTTCTTGAACGTTACAACGGCATGGTGTAGTGCAGCGCGTAGCTCTCTACCCCATCGTTGTTGCTGCTGATCCCGGCGTTGGAATAGTGCGTGGCGCGAATGCCCACTTCATGCCCGCCGGCAAACCGCAGGCCGAAACCCAGGCGGTCTTCGAACTGGAAGGACTGGCCGATGTTGTTGTCTTCCAGTTGGGTGCGGGAGAACAACGCCACGCCGATCCCGGCCTCGATGTAGGGTTTGACCGACTCGCCGGCAAACTCATACACAAACACCGGCGAGAACGACAGGCTGCTGGCGCCTGCACGGTCATCACCTTCCCAATACGTATAAGCGCCGCTCCAGTAGCCTGTCAGGCGACCGACATTGCTCTGCATCCAGCTTTTGTCCCAATCCGAGGTCAGGCCCAGACGGTAGGTCAGCGTTGAATCGCTGGTGCTGCCCAGCCCGAACTCCAGGCCGGCGGCCTGGGTGGTAATAGAGTGTCCCACCATCACAGCCGCAATAGCAGCCATACAGAACAAGCGCTTCATAGAAACTACCTTTGCGAACGAAGTTGTTGGTTATTTACAGGCCATCTCGCTATAGAAGCTGACGTAGAGCCAGAAGTTCAGCGAGATTTCACGAAATTTTCACGAAGCGAAGCTTCGCACAACTCCAGGATGTTTCCATAGTGTCGGTAGGATATTTCTTAGGTGATACACATCGCCGCTGGTCCAGATCTGCGCAGGCAGCGGGGAACCACTGGCGAGCAAGCCGCGTTCGCCCAGTAAGCGCTTGAGCTGGCGCGCGACGGCGGCGCCGGTGTCGATCAGGATGATGCTCGGGGGCAGCATCTGCGCCAGCAGTGGTTTGAGGAAGGGGTAGTGGGTACAACCGAGGATGATGGTGTCGCAGCCAGCGCTGAGCAGCGGTTCGATGTAACCCTGCAATAACTGGCGCAGCGCCGGGCTGTTCAGGTCGCCGGTCTCAATCAGCTCTACCAGGCCCGGACAGGGCTGGGTAACCACCCGCACGTCGGTGGCGAAACGGTCGAGCAAGGCGGCGAACTTGGCGCTTTGCAGGGTACCGGTGGTGGCCAGCACGCCGACCACGCCGCTGCGTGTCGCAGCAGCCGCCGGTTTTACCGCAGGCTCCATGCCGACCAGGGGCCAATCGGGGTAGTCCTGGCGCAAATCGGCAACAGCGGCGACCGTCGCGGTGTTACAGGCGATCACAAACGCCTTGGCCCCCTGCCCGCGAAAGAACTCGGCGACCCGCCGCGCGCGCTCGCGGATGAAGGCCGGGGTTTTCTCGCCATAGGGAATGTGCCCGCAATCGGCCACGTACAGCAGTGACTCGTGGGGTAACAACTGCTGGATTTCGTCCAGTACCGACAAGCCGCCGACCCCGGAATCGAACACACCGATGGGCGCGTCGTTAACCATGTTGCGTCCCGCACACGCTGCAACCAGGGTCGCGTTTGACGCGCAACTCACGAAAGCGCGTGGTCAACGCGTCGATCAACAACAAGCGCCCCACCAGCGGCTCACCAAAGCCGGCCAGTAGCTTCAGGGCTTCCAACGCTTGCAGGCTGCCGACCAGCCCCACCAGAGGGCCGACCACGCCGGCTTCGCTGCAGGTCAGTTCGGTATCGCTGCCATGCCCGTACAAGCAGTGGTAGCACGGGCTGTCGGGGCGACGTGGGTCGAAGACCGACAATTGCCCTTCAAGGCGAATCGCCGCGCCGCTGATCAAGGGTTTGCCGGCCATCACACAGGCCGCGTTGACCGCTTCGCGGGTGGAAAAATTGTCGCTGCAATCGAGCACCACGTCGACGGCGGCGACGGCTGCCGCCAACGAATCGGCATCCAGCGCGGCGCGGTGAGCGAGCAGCGCGACCTCGGGGTTGAGGGCGCTCAGCCGCCCCATGGCCGAATCGACCTTGGTCTGCCCCACGCTGTCGCTGTCGTGGATGATCTGGCGCTGCAGGTTGGTCAGGTCGACCGTGTCGAAATCCGCCAGATGCAACTCACCTACGCCAGCGGCGGCCAGGTACAGCGCAACCGGCGCACCCAGCCCGCCCAGGCCGACGATCAGGGCGCGGCTGTTTTTCAAGCGCAACTGGCCGTCGATGTCCACATGCTGCAACAGAATCTGTCGGCTGTAGCGCAACAGCTCCTGGTCGCTCAGCACGGGCGGCGTCCCAAGGTGATGCGCTCATGGCCGCCGAGGTCGATGCGGCTGTGCACCTCTTCAAAGCCTTCACCGAGCAACAGCTCGCGCACGGCCGAGGCCTGGTCGTAACCATGCTCCAGCAACAGGCGGCCACCGGCATTCAAGTGAGCCGGGGCCTGTTTGATGATCAGGCGCAAGTCGTCCAGCCCGTCATCGCCGGCCACCAGCGCACTGGCCGGCTCGAAGCGCACATCGCCGGCTGCCAGGTGTGGATCGTTGGCGGCGATATACGGCGGGTTGCTGATGATCAGGTCATAGGTGTGGCCTTGCAACGCGCCGAACCAATGGCTAGTGAGCACCACGGCGTTATTGAGGTGCAGCCGCTGGCGGTTGCGCTCGGCCAAAGCCACCGCTTCAAGCACGCGGTCGACGGCCGTGACCTGCCACATCGGCCGTTCACTGGCCAGGGCCAGGGCGATGGCGCCGCTGCCGGTGCCCAAATCCAGGACCTCGGCGGGCTTGGCCGGCAACAATTCCAGGGCGGCTTCCACCAGCAACTCGGTATCCGGACGCGGAATCAGCGTGTGGGGGGCGACCTCCAGGTCCAGCTTCCAGAAGCCTTGCTGGCCGAGGATATAGGCCACCGGCTCACCGCCGCGACGGCGTTGCAGGTAGCCGGCAAAGGCCAGGGCGTGCTCGCTGCTGACGATCTTTTCCGGCCAGGTGTGCAGGTAGCTGCGGGACTTGCCCAACGCAGCGGCCAGCAGCAATTCGGCATCCAGGCGCGCGGTGGGCGAGTCGGGCAGGTCGGCGGCACGCAACAGGCTGGCGATGATGGTCATTTATTCACCTATCGCCGCCAATTGATCGGCTTGGTATTCGGCGAGCAGCGGCTCGATCACGGCATCGACGCCACCGGCGAGAATTTCATCCAGGGAATACAGGGTGAGGTTGACTCGGTGGTCGGTGACCCGGCCCTGGGCAAAGTTGTAGGTGCGGATTCGCTCGGAGCGGTCGCCCGACCCCACCAGCAGCTTGCGCTCGCTGGCGATCGCGTTGGCGGCGGCGCTGGTTTGCTGGTCATTGAGCTTGGCCGACAGCCAGGACATCGCCCGCGCACGGTTCTTGTGCTGGGAACGTTCTTCCTGGCATTCCACCACAATGCCGGACGGCAAGTGAGTGATGCGGATCGCCGAGTCGGTCTTGTTGACGTGCTGGCCGCCCGCGCCCGAGGAGCGGTAGGTGTCGACGCGCAAGTCCGCCGGGTTGATCTCGATCGCTTCCTGCTCGTCCGGCTCGGGCAACACCGCCACAGTGCACGCCGAGGTATGGATACGGCCCTGGGACTCGGTCGCCGGAACACGCTGCACACGGTGCACGCCGGATTCGAACTTCAGCTTGCCGTAGACGTTATCGCCCTCGACCCGCGCGATGACTTCCTTATAGCCGCCGTGCTCACCTTCGTTCTCGGAGAGGATTTCCACGCGCCAGCCGCGGCGCTCGGCGTAACGCGAGTACATGCGGAACAGGTCGCCGGAGAAAATCGCCGCCTCGTCGCCACCGGTGCCGGCGCGGATTTCGAGGAATACGTTGCGCCCGTCGTTAGGGTCTTTGGGCAGCAACATGCGTTGCAGGTCGCCTTCCAGCTCGACGAGCTTTTCCTTGGCCTCGCGCACTTCTTCCACGGCCATTTCGCGCATGTCCGGGTCGCTGTCTTTGAGCAGCGCCTGGGCGCCCTCGAGGTCGGCCTGCACTTTGAGCAGGTTTTTGTAGGTGGCCACGATGGGCTCGACTTCGGCGTATTCCTTGGAATAGGCACGGAACTTGGTTTGATCGGCAATGATCTCGCCATCGCCGAGCAAGGCGGTCAGTTCTTCGAAACGGTCCTGGAGCACATCCAGTTTATTGAGCAGTGACGCTTTCATTGCGGTTTTTTATCCGAAGAGCTGTCTGACGCGCCCTCACCGAGGGCAAAGAGTTCCTGAGCCATGGCCAGCGCATCGAGGCGGCCTTCGGCAGTCAATTTTTTAAGCTGTACGCTGGGGGCGTGGAGCAGCTTGTTGGTCAGGCCACGGGCCAGCTGCATCAACACGTCTTCGGCGCTGCTGCCATTGGCCAACAAACGCTGGGCCTTGATCAGCTCCTCATCGCGCAGGCGTTCGCCCTGCTGACGATACGCCTTGAGCACATCCACCGCCGCCAGTTCACGCAGGCGCACCATGAAATCTTCAGCGCCGGTGCTGACCATCTCCTCAGCGGCCTGGGCGGCGCCCTGGCGACTCTTGAGGTTTTCGGCGACCACTTCGTGCAGATCATCGACGCTGTACAGGTAAACGTCGTCCAACTCGCCGACTTCTGGTTCGATATCCCGGGGAACGGCGATATCCACCATAAAGATCGGTTTGTGCTTGCGCAGCTTCAACGCGCTCTCGACCGCGCCTTTGCCCAGGATCGGCAACTGGCTGGCGGTGGAGCTGATGACGATGTCGCTGCGTACCAGTTCGGCCGGGATATCCGACAGCAGCACGGCATGGGCACCGAACTGCTCGGCGAGGATGCTCGCGCGCTCAAGGGTGCGGTTGGCCACCACAATACGCTTCACACCCAGCTCGTGCAGGTGACGAGCGACCAGGGTAATGGTTTCGCCGGCACCGATCAGCAACGCCTGGCTGCGCTGCAAGTCGCTGAAAATCTGCTTGGCCAGGCTGACGGCGGCAAACGCCACGGAAACCGGGTTCTCGCCAATGGCCGTGTCGGTGCGCACCTGCTTGGCGGAATTGAAGGTGGCCTGGAACAGGCGGCCCAGCAGCGGGCCGACAGTGCCGGCCTCGCGGGCCACGGCATAGGCTGATTTCATCTGGCCAAGAATCTGCGGTTCGCCCAGCACCAGCGAATCGAGACCGGCCGCCACGCGCATCATGTGACGAACGGCCGCATCGTCTTCGTGCACGTAGGCACTGGCGCGCAGGTCATCGAGGCTCAAATGGTGGTAATCGGCCAGCCAGCGCAGCACAACATCGGCAGACAGGTGTTCCTGCTCTATATAAAGCTCACTGCGATTGCAGGTCGAAAGGATTGCAGCTTCGCGGCTGTCGGTAAGCCGGCAGAGCTGCTGCAAGGCCTCAACCAACTGCTCTGGCGTAAACGCTACGCGCTCGCGCACGTCTACCGAGGCAGTCTTGTGGTTAATACCGAGTGCGAGAAAGGCCATTCACTATCGCTGATGATGTCGGGAAGCCGACAATTGTCCTACTTCGAAAGATCCAGAACAACCACCGTCGTCTATTGTCCCTATACGTTGTGCCTATAAAGGCATCCATTGAGACTCGGTTATGTTTGGCCGAAGGCTTGTGTCATGATGATCCGACCGCAGGTTAGTCGTCCTCTTCCTATATGAATAGATCTTCCGCGTTGCTCCTTGCTTTTGTCTTCCTCAGCGGCTGCCAGGCCATGGCACCCGTGTCGCCGGACGCTACAGCGCCGGTGGAAGACAGCACCCCCGCCCCTGAAAAGCCCAAGGTTTATTCATCGTTCAGCGAAGAAACGGTCTACAGCCTGCTGACCGCAGAACTGGCCGGCCAGCGCAATCGCTTCGATATTGCCCTGGATAACTACGTGACCCAGGCCATCAATACTCAAGACCCCGGTATCTCGGAACGCGCGTTTCGCATCGCCGAGTACCTGGGCGCCGACCAGGCCGCACTGGATGCCTCGCTGATCTGGGCAAAAAACGCCCCGGACGACCTGGAAGCCCAACGAGCGGCAGCTGTGCAGCTGGCACGCGCCGGGCGCTATGACGACTCCATGGTCTACATGGAAAAAGTCTTGCAGGGCAAGGGCGACACGCATTTCGACTTCCTTGCGCTGTCGGCCGCCGATACCGATCAGGACACACGCAATGGCTTGATGAAAAGTTTCGACCGCCTGCTGCAAAAGCATCCGAAGAACAGCCAGCTGATTTTCGGCAAAGCCTTGCTGCTGCAACAGGACGATGAAGCCGACGCCGCCCTCAAGCTGCTGGAGCAGAACCCGCCGGAAGACGGTGAGATTGCACCGATCCTGCTACGCGCCCGCCTGCTGCAGAACCTCAACCGCGGCAAGGAAGCGATTCCACTGCTGGAAAAAAGCATCAAGAAATATCCGGACGACAAGCGCCTGCGTCTGACTTACGCGCGGATGCTGGTTGAGCAGGATCGCATGGAAGACGCCAAGGTGCAGTTCGCCAATCTGGTCCAGCAATACCCGGACGATGACGAACTGCGTTATTCCCTGGCGCTGGTGTGCCTGGAGGCCAAGGCCTGGGACGAGGCCAAGGGTTATCTTGAAGAGCTGGTCGCGCGCGAAAGCCATGTGGACTCGGCGCACCTGAACCTGGGCCGCATCGCTGAGGAACGCAACGACCCGCAGGCGGCCTTGCTCGAGTACGCCCAGGTCGGCCCAGGCAATGATTACCTGCCGGCCCAGTTGCGCCAGGCTGATATTCTGATGAGCAATGGCCGTACCGACGAAGCGGAGAAGCGCCTGGCCGCGGCCCGCGATGCCGAACCGGACTACGCGATCCAGCTGTATCTGATCCAGGCCGAGACCTTGTCGGCCAATAACCAGGGCGAACGCGCCTGGAAATTGTTGCAACAAGCGTTGCTGCAATACCCCGACGACCTCAACCTGCTCTACACCCGCGCCATGCAGGCAGAAAAACGCAACGACCTGGCGCAGATGGAAAAAGACCTGCGCCTGATCATCAAGCGCGACCCGGACAACGCCATGGCCCTCAACGCCCTGGGCTACACCTTGTCCGACCGCACCACGCGCTACGCCGAAGCCAAGGTGCTGATCGAGCAGGCCCACACGCTCAACCCGGAAGACCCGGCCGTGCTCGACAGCCTGGGCTGGGTCAACTACCGCCTGGGCAACCTCGACGAGGCCGAGCGCCTGCTGCGCCAGGCGCTGGAGCGCTTCCCGGACCAGGAAGTCGCCGCCCACCTGGGCGAAGTGCTGTGGGCCAACGGCAAGCAACGCGAAGCGCGACAAATCTGGGAAAAATTCCTCAAGGAACAACCCGAAAGCCCCATCCTGCGCGGCACCATCAAACGCCTGACCGGATCCGAGACCCTATAAGCTTATGTTCTTGCGCCACGTTATCGTTTTCAGCTTCATCGCCCTGCTCGCCGGTTGCGCGGGCGTAGGCAACCGCGAATCCGTTGAAGGCCAGGGCAACCCGGCACAATGGCAACAGCACAAGGACCAGCTCAGCAGCATTGACGGCTGGCAGATCGAAGGCAAGGTCGGGGTGCGCGCGCCGAAAGATTCCGGCAGCGGCACCTTGTTCTGGCTGCAACGCCAGGATTACTACGATATTCGCCTCTCCGGCCCGCTGGGTCGCGGTGCAGCCCGCCTGACCGGTCGACCGGGACAAGTCAGCCTTGAAGTGGCCAACCAGGGCCGCTACGAAGCGGCCTCGCCGGAAGAACTGCTGGAGCAGCAGATCGGCTGGAAGCTGCCTGTCTCACACCTGGTCTGGTGGGTGCGCGGCCTGCCGGCGCCGGACAGCAAAAGCCGCTTGAGCCTCAATGGCGACAGTCGCCTGGCCTCCCTGGAGCAGGACGGTTGGCAGGTCGAATACCTGAGCTACGTGCAGCAGAACGGCTATTGGCTGCCCGAGCGCATCAAACTGCACGGCACCGACCTTGACGTCACGCTGGTGATCAAGGACTGGCAACCGCGTAAATTGGGGCAATAACGTGACTGTCGCAAAACTCACGCTGCCCTCTCCCGCCAAACTCAATCTGATGCTGCATATCCTGGGCCGTCGTGAAGACGGCTACCACGAGTTGCAGACGCTGTTTCAATTCCTCGACTACGGCGATGAACTGACCTTCGCCGTGCGCGACGATGGCGTGATCAAGCTGCACACCGCGTTCGAAGGCGTGCCCCACGACAGCAACCTGATCGTGAAGGCCGCGAAGAAACTTCAGCAGCAATCCGGCTGCCCGCTCGGCATCGATATCTGGATTGATAAGGTCCTGCCCATGGGCGGCGGTATCGGTGGCGGCAGCTCAAATGCCGCGACCACCCTGCTCGGGCTCAACCACTTGTGGCAACTGGGCTGGGACCCTGATCGCCTGGCCGTACTGGGCCTCACACTTGGCGCCGACGTCCCGGTTTTCGTGCATGGGCATGCCGCATTTGCCGAGGGTGTGGGGGAGAAACTGACCCCCGTGGAGCCCGAAGAGCCGTGGTATCTCGTGCTGGTGCCGCAAGTATCTGTAAGTACAGCAGAAATTTTTTCAGATCCGTTGTTGACACGTAACTCTTCTCCCATTAAAGTGCGCCCCGTTCCCAAGGGAAACAGTCGAAATGACTGCTTACCGGTTGTAGCAAGGCGTTATCCAGAAGTACGTAACGCTTTGAATTTGTTAGGTAAATTTACCGAAGCAAAATTAACCGGAACTGGAAGTTGTGTGTTTGGGGGCTTCCCAAGCAAAGCTGAAGCTGATAAAGTCTCGGCCCTTCTTACAGAGACCCTTACAGGGTTTGTAGCAAAAGGAAGCAACGTTTCGATGTTGCATCGCAAGCTGCAAAATCTGCTCTAAAAGGAATCGAGTGTTAGGCACTCGTTGCAACAGATACAGGGGCGTCGCCAAGCGGTAAGGCAGCAGGTTTTGATCCTGCCATGCGTTGGTTCGAATCCAGCCGCCCCTGCCATTTTCTAATACTCATCCAGGTTACCCTCAGCCTCTAGGTACTGCGCGTGTCCAAGATGATGGTCTTTACGGGGAATGCCAACCCCGATCTGGCTCGACGTGTCGTACGTCAGCTGCATATCCCTCTCGGTGACATCTCTGTCGGTAAATTCTCCGACGGCGAAATTACTGCCGAGATCAATGAAAACGTTCGCGGTAAAGACGTCTTCATTATTCAGCCGACCTGCGCTCCGACCAACGATAACCTGATGGAACTCGTCGTGATGGCTGATGCCTTCCGCCGCTCCTCAGCGACTCGAATCACAGCTGTAATCCCTTATTTTGGTTATGCCCGTCAGGATCGCCGTCCGCGCTCCGCACGTGTGGCCATCAGCGCGAAAGTCGTTGCTGACATGCTGACCGTGGTAGGTATTGACCGTGTTCTCACGGTTGACCTGCACGCTGACCAAATCCAGGGGTTCTTCGATATTCCAGTAGATAACATCTACGGCTCCCCCGTCCTGGTGGATGACATCGAAGACCAACGCTTTGAAAACCTGATGATCGTGTCCCCGGACATTGGTGGCGTCGTGCGTGCACGGGCTGTCGCCAAATCCCTGGGCGTGGACCTCGGTATCATCGACAAACGCCGCGAGAAAGCCAATCACTCTGAAGTGATGCATATCATCGGTGATGTCGAAGGGCGTACCTGTATTCTGGTTGATGACATGGTCGACACCGCCGGCACCCTGTGCCACGCGGCGAAAGCCTTGAAAGAGCACGGTGCCGCAAAAGTCTTCGCCTACTGCACACACCCTGTGCTGTCGGGCCGAGCGATCGAGAACATCGAGAACTCCATGCTGGACGAACTGGTGGTGACCAACACCATCCCGTTGTCCGCTGCAGCTCAAGCCTGTTCGCGTATCCGTCAACTGGATATCGCACCGGTAGTTGCCGAAGCGGTTCGCCGCATCAGCAACGAAGAATCGATCAGCGCGATGTTCCGCTAAGGGTCAAACCTGCGGATCATTTCACTGACGAAAAGCGCCCCGCCCCAGCATTTCGCTGGGGCGGGGCTTTTTTGCCCATATCGCCTTTAGCGCTGGTCGCAAACGCTGGGGCGAATGTGGTTATTTTGGAGATACAACATGAACGATTTTACTCTGAATGCTGAAGTGCGTTCCGACCTGGGGAAAGGTGCGAGCCGCCGCCTGCGTCGTCTCGCAAGCCTGGTTCCAGCTGTAGTTTACGGTGGCGACAAAGCCCCTGAATCCATCAGCATGCTGGCTAAAGAAGTTGCCAAACTGCTCGAAAACGATGCTGCCTACAGCCACGTTATCGAACTGAACGTTGGTGGCACCAAGCAGAACGTGATCATCAAAGCCCTGCAACGTCACCCGGCCAAAGGCCACGTGCTGCATGCTGACTTTGTACGCGTTATTGCCGGTCAGAAACTGACCGCCATCGTTCCAGTGCACTTTGTTGGTGAAGAAGCTCCGGTCAAGAAAGGTGGCGTTGTTTCCCACACTACTACCGAGCTGGAAGTAAGCTGCCTGCCGAAAGACCTGCCTGAGTTCATCGAAGTCGACCTGTCGGCTGCTGAAATCGGCACCATCATTCACCTGTCCGACCTCAAGGCCCCTAAAGGCGTTGAGTTCGTTGCACTGGCTCACAACGACGACAAGGCTGTTGCCAACGTCCACGCGCCACGTGTTGTAGCAGAAGATGAAGCAGGCGAAACCGCTGCCGAGTAATGCTCTGTGCAGCGTCGGAGCTTGAGGAAACATCGCGGACCGAAACGTAGCGAGAAAGCGGGCGATAACGCGAAGTTTATCTCTGGATAAGTGAGCTCCTGTCGTCCACTTTCGCCGCACGTTGGCTGCGGCGATGTTATCCACAACTCCAAAGGAAGGGCCCCTGTCGTGACCGCCATTAAACTGATCGTTGGCCTGGGAAATCCAGGCGCCGAATACGAACAGACCCGGCATAACGCGGGGGCCCTTTTTGTTGAGCGCATCGCCCACGCCCAAGGCATCAATCTTGTGGCCGATCGCAAATATTTTGGCCTGACCGGGCGCTTCTCGCACCAGGGTCAGGATGTTCGTCTGCTGATTCCCACCACCTACATGAACCGCAGCGGCCAGGCTGTCGCGGCGCTTGCGGGGTTCTTCCGGATCAAACCCGAGGAAATCCTGGTGGCCCATGACGAACTGGACCTGCCACCCGGCGTTGCCAAGCTCAAGCTGGGCGGCGGGCATGGCGGGCACAATGGCCTGCGCGACATCATCGCGCAGTTGGGGAATCAGAATAATTTCTACCGTCTGCGGCTCGGCATTGGCCACCCAGGCGTTGCCAGTATGGTTTCAAATTTCGTCCTGGGTCGTGCGCCACGCGCCGAACAGGAAAAACTCGATGCCAGCATCGACTTTGCCCTCGGCGTGCTGCCGGATATCTTCGCCGGTGAATGGAACCGTGCGATGAAAAACCTGCACAGCCAGAAGGCCTGACTTTTACCGAGGGGAAACACCATGGGATTCAATTGCGGCATCGTCGGCCTGCCCAACGTCGGCAAATCCACCCTGTTCAACGCCCTGACCAAGTCCGGTATTGCAGCGGAGAACTTCCCCTTCTGTACCATCGAGCCCAACAGCGGCATCGTGGCCATGCCCGACCCACGCCTGGCTGCACTGGCGGCCATCGTCAACCCCAAGCGCATCCTGCCGACTACCATGGAATTCGTCGACATCGCCGGCCTGGTAGCGGGCGCCTCGAAAGGTGAAGGCCTGGGCAACAAGTTCCTGGCCAACATCCGTGAGACCGATGCCATCGCCCACGTGGTCCGCTGCTTTGAAGACGAGAACGTGATTCACGTCTCCAACAGCGTTGACCCCAAGCGTGATATCGAGATCATTGACCTGGAACTGATCTTCGCCGACCTCGACAGCTGCGAGAAACAACTGCAGAAAGTCGCGCGCAACGCCAAGGGCGGTGACAAGGACGCAGTCGTCCAGAAAGGCCTGCTGGAGCAGTTGATCGCTCACTTCACCGAAGGCAAGCCGGCGCGTAGCCTGATGAAGAATATGAGCACCGACGAAAAAGCCGTGATCAAGGGCTTCCACCTGCTCACCACCAAGCCTGTGATGTACATCGCCAACGTCGCTGAAGACGGCTTCGAGAACAACCCGCTGCTGGACGTGGTCAAGGCCATTGCCGACGAAGAAGGCGCGATCGTGGTCCCGGTGTGCAACAAGATTGAAGCGGAAATCGCAGAGCTGGATGACGGCGAAGAAAAAGACATGTTCCTTGAGGCCCTGGGCCTGGAAGAGCCTGGTCTGAACCGCGTGATCCGCGCCGGCTACGAAATGCTGCACCTGCAGACCTACTTCACCGCCGGTGTCGAAGAAGTCCGTGCCTGGACCGTCAAGGTTGGCGCCACCGCGCCACAGGCCGCCGGCGTGATCCACACCGACTTCGAAAAAGGCTTTATCCGCGCTGAAGTGATCGCCTACAACGACTTCATCCAGTACAAGGGCGAAGCGGGTGCCAAGGAAGCGGGTAAATGGCGTCTTGAAGGTAAGGAATACATCGTCAAGGATGGTGATGTGATGCACTTCCGTTTCAACGTGTAAACATCACCAGCGATATCTTTCGCAGTCAATAAAAAGCCGATGCATTGCATCGGCTTTTTTGTGGACGTCTGTTTGCCCACTTTTTTAGTACGCTCTCAACTTAATCCCGTACACACTCAGAAAACTCTTACTGCAAAACAGTTTTGTTTACTGAATACACTTCAGGACAAACACAACAGAACTTATCCTACGCCACTTCAGCAATTAACCACGCGACGATCCCTATAGACTTCGGTTAACTGAACTAAGCCTGCGCGCCGTACTGTCAGCAGTGAAGCAATCTGATAAGGGAGTAATCATTCAATGTCGGCCTTCGACCCCATGGACAATGAAACGGCTATTTCACTTGTTGAAGACCCGGATATTGAACATATGTTGAGCGGCACTGCCGCCCTCAACATTGATATTTTGCTGCTCGGAGAAACCGGCACCGGCAAGGATACCTTGGCGCAACGGATTCATCGCCTGTCGGGACGACGAGGCAACTTCGTCGCCTTGAACTGCGCAGCCATCCCCGAAAGCCTGGCGGAAAGCCAATTGTTCGGCGTTAACAGCGGGGCCTATACGGGAGCGATTCAATCACGGGCAGGTTCTGTCGAAGCCGCGCACATGGGCACACTGTACCTGGACGAGATCGACAGCATGCCCTTGAACCTGCAGGCCAAACTGCTGCGCGTGCTGGAGTCGCGTGGAGTGGAGCGGCTGGGCTCGACGCGATTTATCCCGGTGGACATGCGTGTCATCGCGTCTGCCCAGCACTCGCTATGTGAAATGGTCGATCAAGGCGCTTTCAGGCGCGACCTGTATTTCCGCCTGAATGTGGTCAACATCCAACTTCCGGCGTTGCGAGATCAACGTGAACGCGTCATCCCTTTGTTCCTGAAGATGATCCAGCAGGAAGCGGAGCACTTCGAATGCACTGCACCTGTGCCTTCGGGAGCCCTGCTGCAACAACTGCTGTGCCACCCTTGGCGGGGAAACGTCCGCGAGCTGCGGTCGACAGCAAAACGTTTCGTCCTGGGTTTGCCGCCGCTTTCACCCCCCATAAACGAGGGGGCTGATACCCAGACCCACCTGAAGGCGCGCATGCAGCAAATTGAAAAAGCCTTGATTGAAGAGTCGTTGCGCCGTCATCAGCACTGCGTAGACAGGGTGGCGGTTGAACTGGGGGTTGCCAAGCGTACGCTGTACTACCGGATGAAACAGCTGGAAATAGCGCTCGGAGAAAGTCGATGACATTCCGCGCACCTTTGCTGCCATGGAAATATTTAGAAACCTGTAATTCAGTGTCATATGGAACGCCCTGCACTTACATGCCACACATTCAGTGCCAGCGGTAATTTGTAAGGAAACCTGAACACCTTTCAATTTCACGCTGGCGCAATTTTCCATTAAAACTGACACATGGAGTAATGTTATGGGTCCAGTCAATAATTCTTCCCCACAATACGGCTACTACAACGCTCAAAACCCTACAGGCTCTGGCGCAAGCGGCGCCGGCCAGGCAGAAGACAACTTCGAAAAAGGAGAACAAATCAACGACTACACCACCAAGAAGCAACTTGAAGCTAAATTGATATCGGGTATCAACCAAGCTGCTAAAGGTTTCCAATAAGAACGACTTACCTCTCCGGCCTATCAGCCCGAGAGGTAACCCTCTCGATACAAAGGGTGGTTGTGGCGACTCCCTTCAAAACCAATATATAGCCGTTAACTCAATGGGCATCTCATGCAAATAACCCGCAAGCTCTCCGAAGAAGATGCAGGTTTCGATTCCGCCGACATCACACGAGCCCCGTCGACGTGTCAGGGAGACGCCTGTTTCTTTACATCAATGCTAGACCCCGCCTCCACGACGAGTACGTTCGCTGGCGAAGCGTATAGTTCTCCCGTACTGGCAGAAGCTGTCGCCCCCTTGAAAGACTCGAAAAAACGCATGGCGACTTTACTGAAGTCAACCAACCAAGAGCTTGATATAGAAAAATTCAGGAAATTTCCAAGTGTATTATCCAATATTCAGCTGACGTCCCAGCTGTTAGTCAAATGCCTTGCCAAGACAACTCAAGGCATCGAAAAAATATCCAACCTGCAATAGTGATCATGACGAATCTCCTGCCTATTGCATTGCTCTTGGTGGTTGCACTCCTGTTGAACGGGTGCAGCGACCGTGTCGAACTTCATCGCCAACTCTCAGAACAAGAAGCTAATGAGGTCATCGCAGAATTGGCAGACAAGCATATTCGCGCCCAAAAGGTCCCCGCTAAAGATGGCGTCGTCGTGACGATAAACGCCAGCGACATCGGTCGCGCAGTGCGCACGTTGGAGGCAGCCGGCCTGCCCAAAGTGGCCAGAACCACGCTGGGCGATACGTTTCGTAAAGAGGGTGTCATTTCCACGCCCCTGGAAGAGCGAGCGCGCTACATCTATGCGTTGTCGCAAGAACTTGAGGCCACGCTGTCCAATATTGACGGTGTCATCGTTGCCCGGGTTCACGTGGTATTGCCGGAACGCATCGCGCCCGGTGAGCCGGTCCAACCCGCTTCCGCCTCAGTATTCATAAAACATGATCCACGGCTTGATCCCGATAACATCACCGCGCGCGTTCGCCGAATGGTGGCAAGCAGCATCCCAGGCATGGCCACAGCCATCGACAATCCGCAAAAACTGACCGTGATATTCGTACCCGCCGCGGCTTATCAGGAACAACAACGCCTGGTGTATTTTGGCCCGTTCCTGGTACCCGATGAGGACCTCGGTTTATGGCGAAACAGCGTAACCATTTTCCTGCTAGGTGTGATGGCCGCTATGGGCGTCACGGTGTTTTTATACCGTAGACGTCAGCGTTTTGTGCCTAAACCAACGGTAGTCAGCGAATTGAGCGGTACGGCTCATGACGCTTAGCGCCGAACTCTCAATGCGTGAGCACCTGGCCTGGGCTCACTGGTGGGCATTTCCCTGGAAATATGCCCATGAAGACTGGAGGGGTAACCAGTACGCCACGATTGAAGCGCTTTATCAGCGTGGACGTCGGGTGCCGGGCGACCTGACAGGTGTGGCAGCCTGTTTACCCCCGGCTCCCCAACCCACCGTGTTGCACCTGGCACTCTCTTCAAATGAACAACTCGACCTGGCGTTGACGCTGATTCACGACACCTTCAACCCTGAGGCCTGCCCCTCCTTGAGCGACACGCACCACCTGTGGTGCATACGTCTCTCCAAGGCGCTGCCCCCTGCCATGCTGTCACCCCAAGACGATCCGTTGCGACTTCTGCATAGCTGGCTCGATCCCATTATCTGGCAGCGCATCAGGTTGCGCTTCGCCCGTGAACGCGCGAGTGAAGTTGAAAAGAGGCAGCTGTGCCTTGAAAACGCGAGCAGCCGTTTGGATACGCTGTGGCAGGCGGTAGTCTGGCGCGTCATGTCACTGCCTGGTGAAACGATAGCCCATGGCTTGAACGGGTAAGGAGATAAGTCATGCTATGCCGACGTACCATTGAGCTATTCAAAAACGCGCCCGGGGTCCCACGCAGCGTGATTCCTCGAGAGGAGCTTGCCAATTGGAAGCAGGCAGAACTGCTGTTGAAGGACGCCAATGAACAGGCTGAACAACTGCTGAGCCTGACGGAAAAAAAATGCGAAGCGCTGCGCGAGAAGGCGTCTGTGGAAGTCTGGCAACGCGCCGATGCGCAACTCAAGCGATGGGAGCGTGACCGTCAAGCCATGTGCGACAAGCTCGAACAACATGCCAGTGCAATTACCAATGAGGCTATTCGTCGTCTGCTTGATGAGACGGTAGCGCCCGCCAGGCTGGTCGCCCTTCTTAACCAATTAATGACACTCC
Organism: Pseudomonas sp. R4-35-07; assembly: GCF_003852235.1. NCBI lineage: Bacteria > Pseudomonadati > Pseudomonadota > Gammaproteobacteria > Pseudomonadales > Pseudomonadaceae > Pseudomonas > Pseudomonas sp. R4-35-07. The sequence continues at coordinate 845,760 of NZ_CP027732.1, read as the reverse complement.
AAGTTCCAGAGGTCAGCGCAACCCTGCTCTGCCACCCCCATGATATGAACGAGATAAAACAACACCTTGCCTATCAGAAAGCCGTTGTTTGGAAACTTCACGCTGACGAGACAACAGCGCCCCAAACGCTGGTATTGAAAACAGATGAGGGAGATTTTCGTATCAGCTGGAACTCCATGCTCACTGCCTTTTTTAAACGCGGCGAAGCGATGGCTCCAGACGTCTAATTACACACGACTCTGTTTTAACCACCCTCGGTCAACAGCACGGCCTGACGAATAACCATCTGAGCAACGCTAATTAGAGGAATAAGTATGAGCACACCTAAGTCGCTCTCTTCTCAAGCATTAAAAAATGCCGACTCTGCGTATAAAAATTATGACTCATTTCCTATCGAAGACATGCAGGGTGAACAAGATGCCGAGTTCTTCTATAACTTAATGAAGCAGATGACTGTGACCAACGCGCTCTTTACTGAAAACCTGCGGATTGAGCATCAGTCTCTGAAAACAGCTATCGAAAGTTTTCAATAAAATGGAAGCGCTCATCCGTGACTGGTTAAACCGTCGCGAGCCACAACTCACGTTAGTGGAAGGCGACGACGAGATCACTCTGAAGCGCCAAGACGCTTTTATTCTGGTGGCGGCTCAGCTGACGTCGAGACCTTCAGATAACACGACACCACTAAGTTGGCTGCGCCTGGGCGCCGCCAGCTTGAGTCTTTTCCAGGGCGCGTTGGTTCGAAAAGCGGACAGTGGCGAACTTTGGCTCATCCAGACCCTGCGGGATGGAATAGCAGAGGCCCACATGTTCGCGTGCCTAGAAACCCTGCTCAACCAACGCGACATATGGCGTGCCACGTTCACGCGCCTGGCCCGCCCTGCCCAGCCTCTCAGACCCAGCTCGCTACGGTCACTGCCGTATTAACCAGAGAACTCGCTATGTATAACAAGAACCACAAATGCCACAGTTTGCGCCAGGATTCGCCGGGTGCTCCAAGCAGACGTACATCCTGGTACAGCATGCTCCTGCTTTCCTGCCTGTTTGCTCCAGTAGAAAACTCGCTGGCCGCTATTCCCTCTGAATGGAAAAACACGGCCTACGCCTATGAAGCCGAACACAAGCCTCTACGGGAAGTGCTTGAGGATTTTGCCCAGACCTTTGGCACGCAACTGCAAATCGAAGGCCTGCTGGAGGGCGATGTCAACGGCAAGATTCGAGCGAACACGCCGCAGTCACTGCTGGACAGACTGGGCGTAGAGCACCGCTTCCAGTGGTATCTCTACAACAACACCTTATTCGTCAGCACCCTGGATCAACAGGAGTCCGCACGCCTGGAAGTCTCTTCGGAGACGGTTTCCGACCTTAAGCAGGCGCTCACTGATATCGGGTTGCTCGATAGCCGATTCGGCTGGGGTGAGTTGCCCGAAGACGGTATCGTTCTGGTTTCCGGCCCCAAGAGCTATATCGAACAGATCAAGCAATTCAGCAGCCAGCGGCGCTCTGCGGATGAAAAACAGAGCGTGCTGACGTTCCCGCTGAAGTTCGCCAATGCCGCAGACCGTCAAATAGAGTACCGCAGCGAAAAGATCGTCATCCCTGGCGTCGCCAGCATGCTGCGCGGGCTGTTGGAGCCGCGCTCCGCGTCGACGCTTTCCGGCCTGGCGCAACGCTCCGCGTCCCAGTCCCAGCCCGCGCCGGTCACACCCAGCTTCCCGCGCCTGGGTAACCCGCTGCTGGGGCAACTGCTCAGCCCACCGGCATCTACGGATGCCGGCATGTCGATTACGCCTCGGGCGCCAGTGGGCACCAGCCGAATCCGCGTTGAGGCTGACGTGCGCAACAACGCCATCCTGATTTATGACCTGCCGGAGCGGCAAGCGATGTATCGCGAGTTGATCAGCCAACTTGATGTCGCACGCAAATTGGTGGAAATCGACGCGATCATCCTCGACATCGAGCGCACGCAGCTAAACGAATTCGGCATCAAATGGGGCTTCCAGAACAGTCGCTTCCGTGGCGGCGTCAACATGGCGCCCGGTACCGCTTCCCAACTATCGATCGGACGCCTTGATCGCTTCTATGCCGATATCCGCGCGCTGGAATCCCGCGGGCTGGCAACCATGGTCTCCAATCCCTCGGTGCTGACCCTGGAAAACCAACCGGCAATCATCGATTTCAACCGCACTCAGTACCTGACCGCCGGCACTGAAAACGCAACGATCCTTCCCATTACCGTGGGTACCAGTTTTCAGGTGGTTCCCCGGGTGATCACCAGCCGGGGCGGCCATCAGATTCATTTGGCGATAGACATCGAAGACGGTAATTTTGACGAATCCAACCCCGAACGTATCGGCCCGGATGTACGCCGGGGCAAGGTCAGCACCCAAGCCGTGATGGCGGAAAAGCGCTCGCTGGTGGTGGGTGGGTTCCACGTCACCGAAAGCACCGACAAACAAAACAAGGTCCCCGTGCTGGGGAACATACCGTTACTGGGCAAGGCGCTGTTCTCCTCGACCGAACGGCAGAATAACCGGCGTGAGCGGCTGTTTATCCTGACCCCACGGGTGATCGGCGATCAGTCGGATCCTTCGCGCTATTTGCCTAAGGACGATCAGGCCGAACTGCAAGCTGCGCTCAAGCCATTGGCACGGCGCTACGCCCCCCATCAGCCGGTGATTAACCGCAGCGATATCACCAGCACCCTGGCGCACCTGGTCAGTGGCGAAGTGCCCAAGGCGTTCAAGGCCGAGCCAATGCCCCTGGGACTGAGCACGTTGTGCAGCACCCGCGACTTGCTGGCGCTGAATACCGAGCGCAGCCAATGGTATGCAGGCCCGCACTACAACGTGGCGGTGGTGGTGCTGCGCAATCAGTTCAAGCGCAATGTGCGCATCGATGAGAAGGAATGCAGCAATTCGCAAACGCTGGCGGTCACCGTGTGGCCGCGTGCCTGGCTCAAGCCTGGTGAAGAAGCTGAAGTGTTTATCGCCATGCGTCCGGTCATCAAGGATGAACATCTGAGCGAGCCACGCCCTTCCCTGCTCACCCCAACCCGGACAACCTCACCATGAACCACAAACTGTTGCACGCCACACTGCTGGGCATCGTATTGCTTGCCACCGGTTGCACGCCTACCTGCAAAGGCGACTCCTGCTCACGCCCGCAATCGAGCAAGGACAAGATGGTGGTCTGGTGGCCGCCCCAGATGCGCGTCGAACCCGGCCCCGCCGGCGAACGTTCAGACTACCAAACGATCTCGCTGGAACGATGAGCATGGAGGCAGCGTCAGACGCTTATCTGAAACGCCAGATGCTCATCGACAACCTGGTGAGCGGTGCGTCCGCTCACCAGCAGTTGTGTCAGGGGATCACGTTCGGCTCCTGCGATGCCGGCGCCCGCAAGGGCGTTGCATTGCAAATCGCGAGCATGGCCCTGCAAGCTGGGCAATTGGAACGGGTACTGGAGCGTCGTTTTGAACAGGCGTTGGCGTTTGACGGCTGCTATATCTATCTGGACAAACAGGGCGCACTGGTTATCTGGCACGCCCTGCCCACCCAGCGCCAGGCACTGGACAACATCCTCAGCCGGATGCTGTCCCTGGCCAACCTGCAAGCGCTGGACCTCTCAGTGACACGCTGATCAGCGCCGCTCCAGCTCTGGCAACGTGAGGGTTTCACGCTTGGCTTCATCGTCCAGCTCACGCAAGGTACGGTAGATCAACGCCACGGCCTGCAACGTCTCTCGAGGAATCGGCGCTCCGAGCTTTTTCTCGTAAATCGTGCGGGCCAGCCATACGCATTGAATGACCGGAACATCAGCTGCCTTGGCGCGATCGATCAGTTTGCGCGCCTGCGCATCCGTGCCCTTGGCCACCAACTGCGGCAATGGCGTCTTGCCGCGACGGTAATACAGGGCGACGGCAAAGTGGGTCGGGTTGACGACCAACATGTCCGACTCTTCCAGCTTGGGCAACTTGACCTTGGGTTCCTCCTGCGCCAACTGGTATGCCAACGAGCGGCGCTGCCCCTTGACGTGCGGGTCACCCTCCATGTCCTTGTATTCCTTGACCACTTCGACCTGGGTCATGCGCATGCGCTTGGCGAAGAAGTACTTTTGCAGGGTCAGGTCGGTCAATGCCAACACCAACAGCAATCCGAGGCAGGCATGGAGCAGATAGCGGAACAGCGCAATCAGCGCCAGCAGGTAGCTTTGCAGATCGCTGTTGGCCAGGTTAATCAGCGTGCCCAGAGAGGGCCAGACCACCAGATACACGATCAAGCCCAGGAGAAACGCTTTGGCCACGCTCATCAGCAGGTTCATCACCGACTGGGCGGAGAACATTTGCTTGAGTTGGCTCATGGGATTGACCCGATTGAAATCGAGCTTGAGCGCTTCCGGGGCGAACAGAAACCCGACTTGCAACCAACTGCTGATCAGCTTCGTGGCAATCGCCACTCCAACCATCAATAAGGCGAACGATAGAAACACCACCACCCCATCGAACAGCACTTCTTCCAGCGCCCGCACGAAGGGCTGATTCATGCGTGAAATCGGTAACACCATCAATTGTTCGAAACGTTGCAAACTGCTTTGTGCGGTATACAGCGCGATTTCGCCGATGGCGGTCAGCGCCAGCAACTTGCCTACATCCTGGCTCTGGGAGACTTGGCCTTTCTTACGCTGGTCACGCAGCTTTTTAGCGGAGGCGGGGTGTTTTTTCTCTCCCGAGTCGCTCATGGCATCGCCACCTTGAACAGCAGCCCAAGGGAATGCTTGAGGTCACCCAGCAAACTCATACGCCCGACGATCAGATCCTGCAATAACGCAAAATACAGCAAGAGGACACCGATACCTGCGAGGCTCTTGAGTGGCGGAGCCAGTGTGCTCACCTGCAACTGCTGACTGTAAACACCCAGCAGCGCGATGCCGAACTCCAGCAACAGCAGCACGGCGATAAAGGGCGCGGCGTAGAGCATCATGTGGGTGAACGTATCCCCGAGCAGCGCGATAAATACACCGAATCCGTTGGGCCCCGGCAACGGGAACCACACCGTCGGTGGCCAGATCAGGTAGCTGTCCCAGATCACCTGGGTCAGTGCGCCAAGCCCCAGGGTGACCATCAACAGAAAAATCGCCAACTGCTTGAGCATATGCCCGATGGGCGTTGCGTCCGGGCCCAGCGACGGGTTGAGCTGGCCCCCGGCCAACGCGCCTCGCTGGTTATCCAGCAGCGCGCCCACCGACTCGAACATCCAGAACGGCATCGACAGCAACACGCCCAGCACTACCCCAAGGGCCAACTCCTTGAGCGCCAATGCGGCGAGCATGAGGCCCGAGTAATCCAGCCCCTCCAACGCTGCATGGATACCCGGCGCGGGGATCAATGCCATGACCATCACGATCGTGTGCCGGGGCATGCCACGAATATGTTGAAAACAGAATGCAGCGACCAGAAAGGCACAGGGATAAATGCGCGCCATGCCGATCACCAGGCTTGGCAGCAACTCGAAATAATGCAGCACCGGCGTGCCCTCAGTTAAGGGCCGAACGGCCGATCATGTCGAACGTCAGGTTGATCAGTTGGATCAACTCAACGCCGATCCAGCGCCCAGTCATGATCAGCGTGACACCCACCGCCACCAGCTTGACACCAAACGGCAGGGTCTGGTCCTGCACCTGCATCAGCGCCTGAATCAACGAGGTCAGTACGCCCACCACCACCGCTACGATCAGCGGCGGGGCGGTCAACACCACCACCAGCAACATGCCCTGTTTGAACAGTACGATCGGTTCCATATTCAGCTCAGAGATAAGAAAGGAACAGGCTGTCGAGCAGCCGCGACCAGCCGGACACCATTACAAACAGCAGCAATTTGAGCGGCAGGGAAATGGTCATGGGTGAAACCATTTGCATGCCCAGCGCCAATAAGAGGTTGGAGACAATCAGGTCAATCACGATAAAGGGGATGTAGATCAGAAAACCGATCTCGAACCCCGCCTGCAGTTGTGACAATACATAGGCAGGAATCAGCAGGATCAGGTCTTCACGCTGCACCTCCTGCGCCATCTGCGCGGGCCAGAGGCGGTGGGTATTCTCCAACAGGTGGGTGAGCACGTCGGGGTCGAGATTGCGCAGCATGAATGCACGCAACGGCTTGATGGCCTCTGCGCCTGTCTGCAGCACCGTCTGCACATTGCTCGTGTCCAGCGGAGAAATTTTTTAGATTTTCAGCGATCTGATAGCCCACCGGAGCCATGATAAATAGTGTCGCAGCCAATGCGATGCCGTTAATCGCCATGCTCGGCGGCACCTGCTGCACGCCGATGGCATTACGGGTAATCATCAGCACGATCACGATCTTCAAAAACGATGTGCAGATGATCAACAGCATCGGCATCAGCGTCAGCGTGGCGAGAAACAGTGCGAGAACGAGGGGATCCAGCCCTTGGAGTATCATCGGCCGAATAGCACGCGGGACAACTGCAAGCCCAGGCGGCCGTCGACTTCCACCAACTGGCCCTGCCCAATCGGCCGATCGCCGTAATACAGGCCTGCCAGGCCAGGTGCGTAGCCGGTAACGCCCAGCACGGAACCAGGCCCCAGATTGCGCAACTCGCCCAGCGTGAGGTTGAGTGTGCCGCAGCGAACATTCAGCGCCATGCTCAACTCATCGAATGGCTCGTGGCCAAAGATATCCACCACAGGTTCATCCTGCGCATCCTCGGAGTAGGCGTGCGCCGCAAAATTCTCGTCCACAGACGTGTCCTCGATAGAAGAAAGGGTCAGGCACAGAGTCCCGTTTTCATCGTCAATACTGCCCCGCAGCCGATGCCTGCCAACCTGCACATAACCGCTGCCCTGCGCCTGGAACAGCGCGAGCTCGGGGACCAGCACATCACCGGCGCGCAGGCTGCGTACCTGTGCAATGGTCAGGCGCATGCGTCCCAGGGTGACGGCAATCGCCAGTTGAAACTGCCCCGGCAGCGGTGCAGCGATAGAGCGCCATGGGGCGGCCTCGCACAACGCGAGGAAGCTTCCAGCGCTCAGCCACAGGTAGCCCATGACCCGTGAGGCGCCCAGGGACACGCTGAGCCGGCAACCGAACCCCTCGGGGCGATCCGTCTCCAGCAGCCGCATATAGCCGAACAGGTCACGTATCTGCGGGCTCAAGTAGTGCTGAAACAATGCCCAGAACCAGGAGTCCGGATCGTTGCCGGCCTGGGCCAACGTCACCGGGCACTCACCCATCAAGCTCAATTGCGGCCCCGGTTCGCTGAACGCCAATACCCCACTGGTGGTTTCAAAGCACAGCGACTGAGCGCCAACCGGCTCAGTGCCAGGCTCCAGGCGTAATTCACCGCGCTGTTCGGCCACCTGGAACGGCATGCGCAACCCACGCCCCAGCCGTCGCCGGGCAGCCACTGCATCAGCCCTCACAGTGCGCAAGGCCAGAGAGGGCAACATCATGCCGGCGCCGAATTCGCCACGCACAGCGCCACCGGTAACGCCAGGCTCGCGGCGAGCCTGTGCTCACATTGGTGCCGTACGCCGTAGAGCCAGCGTGCTGTTGCTTCCTGCTGCGCTTCAAGCTCGATATTCCACCCCGCCCCTTCTCGACGAATACGGGCATTGATCCGCCCCAGGCGTGGCAAGTACATGGCCACTGTCAGCGGCCACGTCGAGCCGCTTTGCAGCCGAGGTATCAACTGCTCCGACAACGCCTCGACCATGGCGAGATCGCCGCCGGCCCGGGTTCCGGGCTGTGACGCGCTACGGCCCGAATCCTGTTCGTCATCACCGAACAATTGGCTAAAGAGCTGCCGTTGCTCCCAAGGCACTGGGGCGCCCACCTCGTGGACACGGTCCTCGCGAGGGTCGCGTCGGCGTTGGCGTTCAGGCGTGTTGGCTGAAATAGCGTTCATAGCGGTTCCTGCGTGAGTAAATTGGCCAATTCCTGCAGTTTTTCTACTTGGCGAAGGCACTGGGTGACGTGCTTCTGCGCGATACCTACCTCCACCTCACGCTGTTCCTGCTGCCCTTGCAGTTGTTGTACCTGGCCTTCTTCACGCCGGGTACCGGCAGACAGGCTTTGTTCCTTGCGATTCCACGACTTCAGCGCCTGAACGCTCACAACCTGCCCCTGGTGCTCGCTCAACAGTTGTGCACATTGGCGCTGCTCTTCCTGACGGGTTTTCTCCAGCAGGTCTTGGGCCTGCTGGATGTGCGCCACCAATGCCTGCTGTGATCGTTTGGCCTCGCGCAGCGCACGTTCGGCACGATCGGCCCGGTACCGACGCAAGCGCCGCAGGGTTTCGATCTCACCGGGCAACGTTTCAGAATGGGACATAGGCAGTCAGCTCCGTCAGTTGGTCCATCGTCGTGTCGATCGCAGAAGGCTCACGCAAATCTTGGCGCAGGAAGCTATCCACCGCCTGGCGGCTGCTTACCGCCATGTCAGTCAGGGCATCATTGCCTGCCTGGTACTCACCCAGCTTGAGCATCAGCTCGATCTGCTGGTAGGCCGACAACAGGCGTCGCAACGCCGTACCGGCCTGGATATGCCTGGGCTCGCAGACATTGGTCAAAATCCGCGACAGGCTGGCCAGCACGTCCACGGCCGGATAATGGCCGCGCTCGGCCAACTTGCGTGACAGCACGATATGGCCGTCCAGCAGCGAGCGAACTTCGTCGGCCACCGGGTCATTCATCGAGTCCTGCTCGATCAACACCGTGTAGATGGCCGTGATCACGCCGTCACGCGTCAACCCCGCCCGTTCCACCAGGCGCGGCAACAGGCTGTACACCGAAGGCGGCAGACCGCCCCGCCCCAGCGGCTCGCCGGCAGCCAGGCCGATTTCACGCTGGGCTCGCGCAAAACGCGTCAAGGAATCGATCAACAAAAGCACCCGCTGGCCCTTGCGCCGGAAACCTTCGGCGAGCGCCGTCGCGGTGAAGGCGGCGCGGGCGCGCTCCATGCTGGAACGGTCAGAGGTGGAGCACACCAGCACCGCCTTGGCCCGCAGTTGGTCATCCAATTCATGGTCAAGAAACTCGCGCAACTCTCGGCCCCGTTCGCCGATCAAACCGAACACGATCACATCGCAGTCCACGTTACGAGCGATCTCGGCCAACAAGGTGGTCTTGCCACAGCCTGCCCCCGCGAACAGCCCGACGCGCTGGCCTTCCCCCAGCGTCATCAGGCCGTCGATCGAACGCACCCCCGTGGCCAATGCGCGGTTGATGCGCGGCCGCTCCGTGGGTAACGGCGCCTCGCACAACACCGGGGTGGCGTCGGGCGTATCCGCTTCGGCGAACGCACTGGGACCGTTGCCGGCAATCGGCCGGCCGAAACCGTCCAGCACTTGGCCCAGCAGGTCATCACCCACCCGTACCCTGTGCGGCACACCAAGACGCTCCACGCTGGCGCCCACACTCACGCCTTCCAGATTCCCCAGGGCACTGAGCACCGCATCCTGCTGATCGAAGCCAATGATTTCGGCGAGCATGTAATCGCCCGGTTGCTTTTCAACCTGGCACAGGTCGCCGATGCGCGCCTGGGGCAGCCGACACTGCATCAGCATGCCGTTGACGCGCTGTATGCGACCGCGCATCGTGACCGGCGCAAAGCTGTCCAATGCCGCCGACTGACTGCGTTGCCAAGCCTCGAGACGCTCTTGCCATGCGCCGCTCACCAACGCACCTCATAGCGCTGCACACCGTCGAACACCACCTTGCTGTTATCGATCAGCACCAGACGCAGGCCATTGACTTCGTCGCCCACAAATAACCGGGTGCCCTCTTCCAGCACAACGTGGCCGTTCGGTCCGCTGATGATCTGCACGATCTTGAACGGCAGTGCTCCGTCACGCGTGCGTACGCGGCTGATCACTGGCACAGCGGTTTCGAACTGCCCGGCAAAGCGGTCGAGCATGCGCGCGACCAAGTCCGCCTCTTCCTGGGAAACATCACCGCTCAGGGAAATCTGCCCATTGATGACTTGCAAGCTGACCCGTGAAGTCAGTTCCCGCTCGCTGAGCATCTTCAGCAATTGCTGGCGCACCTCAAAGGGCGAGCCCAGTTCGGGCTTCTGAACCACTACCGGCATCAACGATGCCTGGGCCTTGCGCTCGCCACTAAAGATGATGCCGGCTGCCGCAATGAGCACGGCGAACGCAAGTACCAGGCTAAGCAAACGCTTTTGTTGGGACGATGGAATTGCTGACAGTTTCAACGCGAGCGGCGCCTGCTCCACAGGCTCAGGCGCCGCAGGTGCAGGCGCGGGTGCCTGTGGCCAGGGCTGATCGGCAGGGCTGACGCACAAGCGAACGGGGCCGATCAAAAAGACCGTGTTCAGCGCAAGCTCGCCGATCTGCGCCAGCACTTGCCCATCGCTGTTTTCAAGCAGCCCCGCCTCGGCCTGCACCGACCACCGGCCATCGGCCAAGCGCAAACGTGCGTGATGCTCGGCAACCCCGGGATCGTTCAACAGAAGATCAGCGTCCGAATTGGCACCCACGCCCCACTGCTCACCAAACAACGGCAGCGCGGCGCCTTGATGCATACCATCCAGCACCCGCAGCTCGAACATCATGGGGCGACCCTCGATCCGGATAAAAATAACGCGCTCATGCCGCCGCCCCACGCATTGGTTCGTCCTGGCCCAGGTCGAAACGGCCCAATACCTTGACCTTGGAGTTGCTCCCCAGCTCGGCAAAAGACATCACCGGCACATGGTTGAACTCGTCCAGCAAAAGCGCCCGTAACGGGCTGCGCAGATCTTGGGCAACCAACAGCACGCTCTTGGTTTTCGGTCTTAGCACAAAGGCCTGGTTGAGCAGCCCGACCAAGGCAGCACTGCTGTCGTTATCGAGGGCGAAAAACACCCCGCTCTGGGTTTGGCGCAACGCTTCGCGCAGGATGTTCTCGGTCTGTGGCGACAGCAGCCACGCATGCAGGCCATCGGCTTCGCTGTACTGGTGAAAAATCTGCGACTTGAGGGCGATCCGTGCGTAATCGGCCAGGGCATCCGGTTCACGCTCATGCTGGCCGTACTCGATCAATGACTCGACGATCAAACGTACGGCGCGCAATGGCACACCCTCACTCGCCAGGCGCTGCAGCACCGACGAAAAGCGCGAAAGCGGCATGATGCGCTGCAGCTCCTGCACCAGCTCCGGCTGGTTGTGTTCAAGCCAACTGAGGATCGACTTGCATTCCTGGATGCCGAGAAACCGCGGTCCGCTAAGCAACATCGCCCGCTTCATCCGTTCGATGATCAGGCTCTGGGCGCTGAAACGCTCAATCTGGGGGTCATTGAGCAATGGATCATCAGGGTCGAGCCACAGCCAGTCCGCCTCGTCCCGCTCGGCCAGGCCTCTATCGCCCCTGTCCGGGGGCTGCGCCAAGGAGGCGTATTCAACCGCAACACGGTCGCTGAGGGTCGCCGTCACGGTCGGAACTTCATGCACGCAAAAGCGCATCTCGTCGACGGCCAGCGTCTCACTGAACTCGGCTTCGAACGGGGGTAGCGTCAGCCCGATATTGGCGACCAGCGCATTTCGGGCCTGACGAATTTTTTGCACGATGTCGATGACCTCGGGGGCCCCGTACATCTGGCTGTTGAATTGCAGCAGATACGGCCGTGACGGGTCGAAGCCACGCAGGTCTTCACTGCCGTTCTCTTCCGGACGGACCGCTTTTTCGTCCGATGCCGCCGGGGAGTCCTCGCGCTGACGCTGGCGCATGAGGTAGTACCCCAGGGAGCCGGTCATCAGCGAAATCAGAATGAACACCACGGTAGGCATGCCGGGAAGCGTGGCGAAGGCCAACATGCCCACCGACGCGATCATCCAGCTCTTGGGTTCGCTGGTCATCTGCCGGGCAATTTCGGCGCCCATGTTGGTGACGCCCTTGCGCCCGTCCGGCGCCACTCGGGTAATGATCATGCCGGCCGTCAGGGAGATCAACAGCGCGGGAATCTGTGCGATCAGGCCGTCGCCGATCGTCAGTACCGAATACAGCGCCATCGACTCGCCCGCGCTCATCCCGTGCTGGAACATGCCGGTAGAAAAGCCTCCCAGCAGGTTGATGACCACGATGATCAGGCCGGCAACGGCATCGCCCTTGACGAACTTCATGGCCCCGTCCATGGCCCCGAACAGCTGGCTTTCGCGGGACAACTGCTCACGTTTGTCGCGAGCCTGCATACCATCGATCAACCCGGCGCGCAGGTCACTGTCGATCGACATCTGCTTGCCCGGCATCGCATCCAGACTGAAGCGGGCAGCCACTTCGGCGACCCGCTCCGAACCTTTGGTGATCACCAGGAAGTTGACGATGGTCAGGATCATGAAGATCACCAGCCCCACCGCCAGGTTGCCGCCCACCACGAAATTACCGAACGCTTCCACAATATCGCCCGCGTCCTGCTCCAGCAGAATCAAGCGTGTGGTGGCAATCGACAGGGCCAGGCGAAACATGGTGGTCAACAGCAGGATCGATGGAAACGACGAGAACGCCAACGGCCCCGGCAAGTACAGCGCCAGTACGATCAACAAGCAGGAAATACAGATGTTCAACGCGATCAGAATGTCCACCAGCCATGTGGGCAGCGGCACGATAAAGATAAACACGATGGCCAGGACCACCACCGCGCCGAGCACTTCGGCACGCCGCGCCACCTTGAGCAGCACGCCATTGACCGATGACAGCAGTGTCACCCGGACGTCCTCGTTTCGCCGGAAAACGTCTGATGGCCGCGCTCTTCGCGCGCCCACTCAACCATGACGTCCTTGAACGCTTTCACGGCAGAAGCCTGGGATTGCGCATCAAGCCACCAGGCCTTGGGCAGACTTTTTACTTCCGTGGCCAATTCATTAAGCGAGCGCAGACGAGCGGCAAGCAGCGTCCCCCCAAACTCACTGGCCAGCCTTTGCACCTCGGCCGCATCGATACCGGTACTGGCATAACCCAGAAAACGCTGCAATAAATCCACCGCCTCCAGATTGACGTTCAGGCGCCGGATCAACGCATCACAGTTGCCCAGCACCGAGCGCAATTGACGACACTGCGCCAACCCCTTAAGCAGCAGGTGCAATTTTTCCGTGGGCACCGACTGGGTGTGCGCCGCGATATCGCCGTTCAGCGCCTGAGTCATCAGGTCGACGCCTTTGGAAAACGCCGTTAAGCCGTACATCTTCAACAGCGTCTGCAGCATCAACGCCAAGGATTGGCGAACGACCACGGAGGCGTAATAAAGCGCACGCACGTCCTGACGCTCCTGCGGGTCAGCGCTGGCCTCCTTCAATGCCAAGGCGATATTCAGGCCTGCCTGGATGTGCCCGCCGAAATCCTGCCTCAGCGCTTTCAAGGCCCCGCGCGCCAGGCCCTCTTCTACTGTCAGCCCATTGTTTTGCGCTTCGAGGGCGATGAATTGAAGCACCACGAAGGCACGCGCGGGGTCACCCCCGGCATGGCTCACCAATTTTTCGACAGTGGGCTTGCGCAGCAACTCGAACCGAAGCCGACGAACAACGGTTTCCAGCGTGGCCAGGCCGGGGTGACCCAGTTGTTCATAGAGCTGCACGAATTCTGCGACAGGCGAAACTTTTGTGCCAATGGATCGCCGGCCCAGGGCCTGTGCGTTGAGTGCCACTTCTTCGCTGAAAATCTGCGCGATGTCATCTAAGCCCTGCGAACGGATTGGCACATCGACAGTGCTCACACTGGGTTTGTCCGCAGGTTGGATCTGCTGCACATCGTTGAAGGATTCGACTTTCATGGGCGGGCCAGAATGGGAAGTTTGTGTCCCTATGTGGCAAGCCTCTGCGGTTCAGTTCCATCAAAACATTTCACGGCGAGGGGTATGAAAATACCCGCACGCCCAGATCGTCTTCTTTGCAAGTTACGGCACAGAAAACCCCTAACAAAAAATATATATTCATATAAATCAATAAGTTGTGTGTTTTTCCCATTTGGCACAGCCGGTGCAAAAGGGGTCCCTATCGAAACCATTTCGATCGAGCCTTCCCGGAGGAAAAACAACATGAAAATACCTATTGGCGATCTAGTTCACCTCGTCGGCAATTCGCCTCAGTTCATGGTCCAGCTGACGGACGACCAGCAAAAAAAACTGCGACGCTTCATTCATAAACGCGTGCTCAACCCTGAAGATGCGGACGATCTCCTGCAATTGACTTACCTGGAGGCATGGCGCAACAGAGAGCGTTTCAGCGGGCAGGCCACACTCAGCACCTGGATGTGCGGAATTGCGCAGAATTTGATCCGCAACCACTTCAGGCGCATGTATGCCAAACCGGTGCATTGCGAGTTCGATGAATCGTTGTGGCATGGCCAGGAAGAACACAACAGCCTGGACTGGGAGTTTGAAGTCAACCGACGGCTTGAAAAGACCCTGAACGCCATCGACCACCTGCCGATAGAAATGCGCAAAACGCTTTACGCTTCGCTCGAGACCGATGGTAGCTATCAGGATACCGCCGATGCGTTGGACATCCCCATCGGCACGGTACGCTCACGTTTGTCGCGAGCGCGCGAACAGCTCAAACGCGTGACGCGCAACCCGTTGCCGTAAGTCTCGCCACAGCAACACCGTTGGGCGAAAGGGATATCTGCCCAACGCGATTGACGCTTGATGGGCGCGACAGCACGAGAATCGCAGCCTGAAGAGCCCCCCGCCGATCGTCGCCAATCAGCCTGTTTTTCGTTAAACAGTTGAAAGCGTAGAAAAAACTTAACAAAACCTCTTGACGCATTCCCGTTCTACGCGAATAATGCGCGCCACTTGGCTACATAGCTCAGTTGGTTAGAGCATAGCATTCATAATGCTGGGGTCCGGGGTTCAAGTCCCTGTGTAGCCACCAAGTACTAAAAACGGCTTACCGAAAGGTAGGCCGTTTTTTTATGCCCGCTGTTTACCTTTCAGGCGGTGGAAGCCGGCGTCCTTATGCGCAGGTCCCCCAAGTCGATCGTCAGGTCATGGCCAGGCAGGCTGCTCAGCGTATCGTTCAAGTTCATCCGCAGCGGTTTATCCGCATTCACCCCGTACTCGAAGTCGACGTTGACCTGTTTTTGCGTATAGCTGACGGCCGCGCTGCTGGAAAAACTCAGATTCATCATGGCTGGCACCGACATGCCATGGGACTGGCTCGCGGTGTAGCTCATGCTCATGCTTTTGACTCGCAGGTGGTTCGGACCTCCCAGTGCCTGCTTGATCAGCGGCTCGGTATCTGCGCCCGCAAGCAGGCTGCGCTCGATGGTGCGTAGAGCCTCTGGCTTGAGTTCCATGCCAAGCCTCACTGAAGTCCCTTCACCCCACTGCAGTTGACCGATCACCTGGGCAAACTGCGGGTCATCCTTGAGCCACTGTTCGATGGCGGCCTTGTTGGCCGGCGCGACATCGTCCAACCAGTCATGCCGCCCGTTATCGCGTAACCCCACGCGCGTGACGGAAGACTCGACCGATGCCAACTGCTGCAGCCCCTTGTTCATCAAGTCTTGTTGGGTCATCAACGTGTCCAGCGACTGACTGATGGCGTAATAAGCGTCCGGCTTTGTCGCCAATGCCGGATGAGTGGAAAGAAACTGCTGCAACTTGGCCAGTTGTTCTTTTGGGGAGCCCTGCGCGCCCAACGGGTCAGCGGCGGCCAAGTCCCGTTTGAACTGGGGGGAATACAGTGACAGGCTGCTGTGAATCTCATCGACCTGAGATTGAGTCACTGGCTGCGGCGGCTTGAAAGAAAAGCTGAAGGCCTGTGACTGCCCACGGTCAAATTTCACCATGACCGATACGTCCGCCGAGGCCGCAACCACCGTCGCCGGCCCGCCGGCCCCGGCACTGCCCGCCAACGCCAGCGCACTGATCGGCACAAAGTTGGCCCCCACGCCGCCCTGCCTCAGCCACTGCGCGCTGCTTGCCTGGTCACGGCTGGTGCCCGTCGCAGAGCGCGTGGTGGTTTGGCTTTTATCCGTGTGCGCAAGGTTAAGGTTACCCATCACTCCAATCCCGGCGCGTATCACTGAGTCCAACTCGGCGATGTCTTCCTGCGGGCTGTACATCAAACGCAGTTGCGCGAGCCCATCCAGGTTAACGTCAGCACTGAGTTTCGAGCTTTCGCCAGCTGCGCCTTTTTCTCCCAGCGCCAATAAGTCGTGAAAGCCCCCGGACTGCCCCATCAATATCGACATCATCTTGCCGAAGTCCGACTCCTTCACATCGAAACTGATGTTCGATCCAGTGTTCTTCACAACGGCGGCCGTCAACTCACCGGCAACCCTCAGGCCGGGCCCCACTGCACCGCCCCCGCGCCCTAACGTCACCCCCGTGGCCACGGAGCCGGCCAGGCGCCGCATATCGTCGCGGCTGATCTGGACCCTGGCTCCCTTGTCGGTACGGGTGATACTCACACCATGCGTATGAGACTTGGAGGCTCCCAGAAAAAACTCTACGGCTGGCGCAGGTTTTATACCGGTCACCATCAGCCCCAGGCTTTCGCCCTGGGTTCGGCTGGGGTTAAGGGTTTGACCACTTTCCATCTGCTGCACTTGCTGTGTCATTGCCTGCGTAATGGACGCCTCGGCGGGCAACCCCAGCAGGCCCGAAAGGTGCCAATGCAAGGCAGACCCCGGCGTGCCAAGGTCCTTGGCCAATAGCTTGAAATTGTCATACAGGGATTCCGCCTGGCTATAACTGGCGACTTTCTGGCTGGCCAGTTTATGGACAGGGCTGTCATCAAACCCTTTCATCACAGTGCCCATGGACGCTTCGATTCTTTTCAAGGCACTGGGGCTGTGGCCAGTAGTGCTGTCGAGTTCCTGGGCCAGGTCGTTTAGTTGCTTGAGCGTATTGGCATGGTGAATAAGGTCGCCCTCGACGAGGGCCGAAGGGTGGTCGAGATCGCGTTTACGCTCAGGTTTCCACTTGGGCAGCGTCAATCCTTGACCTTCGAAGTTGGCCAGCAGGCCTGCCGTTGAAGGCTCCGATGAAGGCGCGACCCGTTTGAATGCCTCATGCAGTTGGTGCAGCGTCGACTCAGGGCTCGTCAGCGCTCGGCTCAGCGTGGGCCGTGGGTCAAACGCCAGCCCGTGTACGTCTCCTAACAGGCGGGCGCTTGACTGGCTGCTTTCTGTTACCTGCGTCAACGCCTGGCTGATCCGCATGGCCAATGCCTGGCGCGGCCCGGGCCCGCACAGGGCGGCGAGACGCGCATTCAGGTCAGGGGCAACCGGCTTGCTCTTGGAAAGCGATGCGAGCTGCTGGTGCAGTTGCTTATCGTCAGCGTAAACGTGCTCCAGCCCCCGGCGCCCGTTTACGTGATGTTGAATGGATTTGCCTTTCTCACTGATGGCTTCCAGAGGATGAAAGTGCGCATTGAGTCCCTGGAAAAACTTGCGCTGGAGCGGCACACCTTCACGGGTTTGCCCCACGACCGTGCTTGTGGCCGTCAGCGCGCCTCCTGCCATCGGCGTGCGTATCTGAGCGGCCGATAACGTATCGGCCAATGAGGGCCGCTGCACCGCCACTGCCAACGGCCCCCACGCCATTGCGCCCAAGGCCGCCTTATCGAGTCGATGGAACTGTTTATCCCATCCGCCAACCAGATGCTTATCAGCTCCCATCCGCAAGGAGTCCAGCGATTGGCCCTGCGGTAATTCAATCTGGGTCCAGCTTGGCGCGGCACCGTCGCGGCTCTGCCAGGCGTGGTGATCCGCCTTGAACAATTCGCCCGCCTGGGTGTGTGCATAAAGACTCGCTTCATGATCAAGCGCCAGGGTTTGTATGGCGAGCGCGGGGGAAAGCCGTAACGGGTTGACCACCCCATCCACGCAGGCTTGAAGCTGATGGTTTTTATCGACGGTTACAAAGTTGCGACCGTCAGCGATAGCGAATCCGGTGACAGGGCGCTGAGGATCGCCCGCCAGCACCTCGTCAAGTGACACTTGAGGACGCGGCTTGGGCAGTGCGCTCAATTCATGGCTGGCCCCTTCGAAAACAGGGTCACGCACCTTTTGCAGGGTCACCGCTTTGAGCTGCCCTTCCTGCAGTACATAGGCACGTCCGTCCAACCCTCGCTCCAGCTGTGTGACGCCCTGCAGCCCCGAGTGATCCCAACGTTGCGCAGCCGCGTCCCAGCTCAATAACGCGCCTGCGTCAAACGCAACCTTGCCGCGAGGGCCCAGGTCGACTGCGGTCGTCAACGCCTGCTGGCTGGGCAACGGCAGACCTTTCTCGATGCCCTTGACCCACACATCGCTCAGGTTCCACTGAGGGCGCAGCCCGCTTGCGTTATTCACGGGGACACTGTGCAGTTGCTGCCGGGCATCGCGAACCTGGGCATTGAGCTGCCCGGCATCATCATGGAAGAAACCTTCGACACGCACAGCGCCCTTTAGCGCCTGCTCCAATGATTCGAGCGATTGCGCAGCCATCGGCAACACGCCGTCCCGAGCCATGCGCACGTCCGCGCGCAGCAGTTCGCCGTCGACCGTGGCCCCATACAGCGTACTGCCGGCCAAACCGATTCGGGTAAGTTGCACAGGCGCGCCGGTCTCATCAACCGGGCGTACATCCGCCGCCCCGGCACCTTGAATCTGCACCACCGGCGCGCCCTGGACCTGACTCAATACAACCGAGCTGCGCCCTTGCGCACTGCTGTCCAGCGCCCCCTGGGGTGTTTTCGACAAATGCCCCTCACCGGTCAGCCCAATACGGCTGTAGGCCTGGTTGTCGGGGGCGGGCAACCACGACAGGGTGAGAGGTTCGAAGCGATACACGCGCTGTTCGTCCAGACGAAACTGCTTGCCGTCGACCGTCGTCTGTACACCGCTGACGCTTGCCAAATGCCCGCGACCAGGGCTGTCAAAAGACGAAACGCCCCCGTCGCCGCCGACAGGATCGGGCACGCTGCTTTTGAATACCGCCGCGACAGCGGGCGTAGACTGAATATGAAACAGGTAATCTCGCCCATCCCTGACACGCAAGGAGCCTGCGGCGCAGGCGCCATCGGCGACAAAGTGTTTGGTTGGCGCGTTGAGATGAAGAGCGATATCGCGTGCCACCCTGGTCGTGTCAGGTTCCAGCTGTCCGTCTTTTAGGCGGATATCAAACAGCATTGAGGCGGGGGTCAACGATTGATAGCGAGGTGACTGCTGGGTGGGCACCGCGGCCTTGTCGGGCGTGGAGGAGTAGTTGATAACACTGAGCTGCGCGTGGGGCAAATTGTCTAGTCTTCTGTGCATAACTGGCTCCAGAAATAGCTTAATACCAGTAACGCTGTGAGCGTTTACGTGGCTTTGGTTCCAGCGTCGCGAAATAAAACCAGGCCTCGACAAGCTCAGCCAGAAAAAGCAGCCCGCCCGCCCCTCCCCGTCTTTCGTGCGTTAAAGTCTGCCGACAGGAAGACCAGATCATTCTCAAGATGAACGGAGTTCAGCGCGTGCTTTTTATTTCCCGCCGTCAATTGGCAATAGTTGCCACCACCCTCGCCCTGGCCGGCTGCCACACCGCAATCAATGAACCACCGCCCGCCCCGGAGCTGGGTTCGGGCTATCGCACCGACCTCGCCCCCCGCCACGCCGAACGTCATATGGCCGCCGCCGCCAACCCGCTGGCCGCCCAAGCCGGGCGCGAGATGTTGCGCCAGGGCGGCTCGGCAATCGATGCGGCGATCGCCATGCAAGCGGTGCTGACGCTGGTGGAACCGCAGTCCTCCGGCATCGGCGGAGGCGCCTTTATCATGCTGTGGGACGGCGCAAACGTGCACGCCTATGATGGCCGTGAAACCGCCCCGGCCGGGGCGACAGAGCGGCTATTCCTGAACGCCGACGGTACGCCGATGGCGTTCACCGATGCGCAGATTGGCGGGCGCTCGGTGGGTACGCCAGGGGTATTGCGGGCACTGGAAATGGCGCACAAGCAGCACGGCCATCTGCAATGGGCCAAGCTGTTCGAACCGGCGATTCGGTTGTCCGAACAGGGTTTCGCGATTTCCCCGCGCTTGCACAGCTTGATCGCGGCCGACCGCTTTATCGCGCAATCGCCGGACATGGCCGCTTACTTTCTGAACGCCGATGGGTCGCCAAAAGCCACCGGCACGCTGTTGAAGAACCCGGCGCTGGCGAAGGTGTTCAAACGCATCGCCAAGGAAGGGCCGGATGCGCTGTATCACGGCCCGATAGCCGATGAGATCGCGCGCAAGGTGCAAGGCAATCGCAACGCTGGCAGCCTGACTCAGGCCGACCTTACGGGCTACGCCGCCAGGGAGCGCACACCGCTGTGTACCGACTACAAACACTGGAAGGTGTGTGGCATGCCGCCGCCATCGTCGGGTGGGATCGCCGTTGCGCAAATCCTCGGGACGTTGCAGGCGTTGGAGGCCCGCGATCCACGCCTGGCCATCGCGCCGATGACGCCGATCCGAAGCACCTCGCCCGCCGGGCTTGAGCCGACGCCCGAAGCCGTGCACCTGATCGCCGAAGCCGGGCGCCTGGCCTTCGCTGACCGTGCACTTTACGTGGCCGATGCGGACTTTACGCCGGTGCCGGCCGCAGGTCTCACCGCCCCTGATTACCTGGCCCGGCGCGCCGCACTGATCGGTGAACGCAGCATGGGCATGGCCAAGCCAGGCCAACCGGCGGGCATCCAGGTAGCCTACGCGCCAGACCGATCGCCGCTGCGCATCTCCACCTCACAAGTGGTGGCCGTGGATGACCAGGGCGGCGCCGTTTCGATGACCACCACAGTGGAAGCAGCGTTCGGCTCCCATGTGATGGTGCAGGGCTTTTTGCTCAATAACCAGATGACCGACTTCTCGTTCATTGCCGAGGAAAACGGCCAGCCCGTCGCCAACCGCGTGCAGCCCGGCAAGCGTCCGCGTTCGGCCATGGCACCGACGCTGGTGTTCGATCGTCAGAGCGGTGAATTGCTGGCCACGGTGGGTTCGCCGGGCGGCTCGCAGATCATCGAGTACGTGAGCAAATCACTGGTGGCCATGCTCGATTGGAAACTCGACCCGCAAGCTGCCATCAGCCTGCCCAATTTCGGTAGCCGCAACGGCGCCACCGAACTGGAAGCCGGGTTGTTCAGCCCGGGCGTGAAGCAGGCATTGAAGAGCAAGGGCCATGCGCTGAGCGAGATCGATATGACCAGCGGCGTCCAGGCGATCGTTCGCACACGGGATGCTCAGGGCAAGGTGTCACTCAGCGGCGGTGCAGACCCACGGCGCGAAGGCGAAGCACTGGGCGATTGACCCGCCCTGTGTGGCGCGGCGAGTTCAAAGCAAGGCTTCTTGCCAAGGCTCGCCAGCCTCTGCACGATCGTACAAGACCTCGGCAGACAAGGCATACAGACTGGGTTAACGTGTTTCCACCTCCTTTTGTGACAAGTCACCATGGGCAACCCTACCCACACCCTCGACTGGCTGCACCGCGCCCCGCACGCCAGCGGCCTGGACCGTATCGAGGCGTACTTTGCCGGCTTTGCGTTCGACCCTCATCGCCATGACACTTACGCCATCGGCCGCACGTTGTTCGGCGTGCAGAGTTTTCATTATCGCGGCGGCATGACCCATAGCTTGCCCGGCACCACCATGGTCATTCACCCCGATGAAGTCCATGACGGCCGCGCAGGCAGCGCGGAGGGCTTCAAGTACCGGATGATTTATGTGCAGCCGGCGCTGATCCAGCAGATCCTCGGCGGTAAGCCGTTGCCCTTCATACCCGGCGGTGTGTCCACCGACCCTCGGCTGCATCGCGCCAGCGAAGTGTTGCTGCAAAGCCTGGATTGCCCGATCGACGCGATGCAGGAGCAGGACGCGATGTTCGACCTGGCCCAAACGCTGAGCGACGCGTGCGGCGCAATCACCAGCCGCAAATCCTTTGACTACATCGCCGCCGAGCGCGCCCGGGAATTTATCCACAGCGCCCTGGGCCGCAGCATCACCCTGGATGAAATGGCCGAGCACGCCGAGCGCGACCGCTGGGCATTGTCGCGGGATTTCCGCCTGCTGTTCGGCACCAGCCCCTACCGCTACCTGACCATGCGTCGCTTGGACCTGGTGCGCCAATTGTTGGCCCAGGGCCTGCCACTGGTGGATGCGGCAATGACCGCCGGCTTCACCGACCAAAGCCACATGACTCGGCAGTTTCGCAGCGCCTACGGCATGCCGCCGTCGCGCTGGGTGAAGATGCTCGGGCGCTGATTGATCGTTCCCGCGCTCTGCGTGGGAATGCCTCCTGGGACGCTCCGCGTCCCGCCAGCGCACAGGTGACGCGGAGCGTCACGGGCTGCATTCCCACGCAGGAGCGTGGGAACGATCTTGACTTGGAATGCATTCAAAAATGTGGCGTTGTTGGCATTTGGTCATGGTTTGTAAAGGGCCAGCAAGCCGTGTCCCTTTAAATTGCAGGACGTTTCCGAGACAATCCCCGCCGCCTTGTGCCTGTTGGAATCGATGGCTAGTCTTCGGTCCGTCGCTGAATTTCAGTGATCGGGTTTAGCAGCCTGAGTTCAATAGGCACACGTTCACACTGCATTATGGCGGCTGTGCGTGGGGCACCTTCGGGTGCGCTGGTTTCCTATTGACCGGTCTGCTAACCCGCGTACAGCTGCCACCCTACGTTTAGCAGCGTTGGTGGTCGCTCCCTTGTTCAATAGGAGCCACACCATGACCAAAGCACTTCCCGATCCACCCATGGATTGCCTCGTCGTCAATGAAGAACTCAGCTTCGAAGATGCCCAACTTTATATTTCCCATCTGATCCATAGCGCATCGGCCACGGTGTGGGACTGTTGCGACCATCTGCAACCCCACGACCGAGCCAAGATCCACGCCGTGTGGCATTTGCTGGAGATCGCCAAACCGTTCTAAATCGCACCATCGACTGCATGCCACGAACCTGAAAACACTACAAAACCAATGTGGGAGGGGGCTTGCCCCCGATAGCGGTGTATCAGCGACAGATATGCTGCTGACACACTGCTATCGGGAGCAAGCCCCCTCCCACATTTGAGTGCTGTTGTATTCAAAACCGCGCACGGCGCTGGAGCGCGCTTTGAGGGACAAAACCTAATCAGTCAGTTCGTCAGTTGGTTGGCAAATTGCCCGACGGCACTCACCACTTTTTGCGCGCCATCCTGAATCTCCACGATCACCGTGCCCGCCTCCGCCGCCAGCGCCAGGCCTTGCTCGGCTTGCTGGCGGCCGCCTACCATCAAGGCTACTGCGTCGCGGGCCATGTCCTGGTTCTGACGCACGACGCCGACTATTTCTTCGGTGGCTTTGCTGGTCCGAGAAGCCAATTGCCGCACCTCATCGGCCACCACCGCAAAGCCACGTCCCTGCTCACCGGCCCGCGCAGCTTCAATGGCCGCGTTGAGCGCCAGCAGGTTGGTCTGTTCAGCGATGCCGCTGATGGTCTTGACGATGCTGCCGATCACTTGCGACTGGGCGTTCAACGCCTCGATACCTTCGCCGGCCCGCTGCATATGCTCGGCCAGGTCACGCATTACCTCCACCGCCTGGGTCACCACAGTGGTGCCGCGCTGGGCGCTGTCATCGGTTTGCCGGGAGGTGCTGTAGGCAATGTTGGCGGCCTCGGCCACCGCAAGCTCGCGGTTGACCTGGTCGGTGATCACCGTGGCGAACTTGACCACTTTGTACAGCCGCTCATTGGCGTCAACCACCGGGTTATAGGTGGCTTCCAACCACACCAGGCGGCCATGACTGTCCACGCGTTTGAAGCGCGCCGCGACGAACTCGCCGGCGTTCAGGCGCTTCCAGAATTGTTGATACTCAGGGCTGTTGTATTCCTGCGGTTCACAAAACATACGGTGATGTTTACCCTGGATCTGCGCCAGGCTGTAACCCATGGCGTTGAGGAAGCGGTCGTTGGCGGTGAGCACCTGCCCGTCCAGGTCGAACTCGATCAACGCAGTGGAGCGCATCAGCGCGGTGATCAGGTTTTCATGTTCACGCGAACTCTCGATGGTGCGCGTGAGGTCGCTGGAATACATCGCAAAATGCAGGAGGCGCCCGTCCGAACTGCGCACCGGCTGTAGGATCGAGCGTAGCCACGCCTCTTTGCCAGTGCCACGCATCAGGCGCACGGCACCCGCGAAATGTTCGCCACGCGCCAGCGCATGCTTGAAGCGCAACTGGAATTCGTTCTGGCGGATGTGGGCGGGCGTCAGGTCTTCGATCGGCCGCCCCACAATCTCGCCCAACGGGTAGGCCAGTTCCCTCAGGAAGTTGGCATTCGCCCACTCCACCCGCCCATCAGGACCGAGCGTCAGACACAGCATTTCGTTTTCCAGGCTCTCTTTGACCTGGAGCAAGCTCGACAATTCTTCGCGAAGAGCCGACAGCTCCTGCTTCAGGCGGGTATTGAACATGGGGCACCGATGGCAAGTGAGGTGGGTGTCTAACCTGCATCGGCGCAGCTGGCCTTTTCTGAAGAGGGCTTGCGGCATTGGCCGAACTATATTCCGCTCTTGATGATGGTCGGCACGTTGTTGCTCTGGCACTTTCTGACCTGAACCTCAGCCCGCCAAGGTGTGGCGCTTGCCGAACAGCGCCACGCTCCCCACCCCCACCGCCCCCATCACCACGCAATAGCCCACGCAAATCCACGGACTAGTGGGCATCAACGCAATCAACATCAGCGGCGTAGTGCTCGCCCACAGCGCATAGGCGATGTTGTAGGTGAAGGAAATTCCCGATACGCGCACATGCGCCGGAAACAGTCCGATCATCACCGACGGCACCGCGCCCACCACCCCGCAGCTCAAGCCGGCCACGGCATACGCCGCGCCCAGCCAGACGCCGCCGTTGATCAGGCTGGCATACAGGATAAACACCCCCACCGGCAGCAGCAGACTGTAGACCAGCACCGCGCGCCAGGCGCCAATGCGGTCGACCAGCAGGCCAGCCAGCACGCAGCCGATGTTGAGGAACACAATTCCCAACGCGCTCAAGGCGAAGGTGTGGCTGGGGCTCATGCCGAAGGTTTTCTGCATCATGGTCGGGGTGATGACAACCAGGACCACCACCGCCGACGTGAGCACACAGGTGAGGATCATCGCTGGCAGCAACACGGCGCGGTGGTCGCGCAATACGGTGCGCAGCGGCAGTTCGGCAGCGGCCTGGCGGCGGGCCTGCATTTCGAGGAATACCGGGGTTTCGCTGAGCCAGCGGCGCAGCCATACGCCAATCACGCCGAATACGCCGCCGAGCAGGAAGGGCAAGCGCCAGGCGTAGTCGAGTATCTCGGCCGGGGTAAAAACCTGTGCAAGCAGGGTGGCCGTGAGTGCGCCGAGCAAGTAGCCGAACGTCAGGCCGGCTTGCAGAAAACCAAGGGCATAACCGCGATGGCTGCGCGGGGCGTGTTCAGCGACGAAGGTCCAGGCGCTGGGCACTTCACCGCCCACCGCAGCGCCTTGCAACACGCGCAGCGCCAGCAGGATCAGCGGTGCGAAATAGCCGATTTGCGCGTAGGTCGGCATGATGCCGATCAGCAGGCAGGGCAAGGCCATCATCAGGATGCTCAGGCTGAACACGCGCTTGCGTCCCAGGTGATCGGCAAAGTGCGCCATCAGAATGCCACCCAACGGGCGCGCGAGATAGCCGGTGACGAAGATGCCAAAGCTCTGCAGCAGGCGTAGCCACTCGGGCATTTCCGGGGGGAAAAACAGTTGGCTGAGGGTCAGCGCGAAGAACACGAAGATAATGAAATCGTAGATTTCCAAGGCGCCACCGAGGGCGGCCAGGCCCAGGGTTTTGTAGTCGGAGCGGGAAAAACGCTGCGCCTGTGACGAAAAGGTGGCAGTCATGTACGGGCTCGGCAGACAAACAAAATGGCGTGCAGGTTATGAGTTGAACCGGATGATGGCAATCGCGACGGATATATTTGTTTTACTCATTGATCAATGAAGATAACTACATTCCCAAATCAATGACCTTGGAGGAACATGCCGAAAAACTGCCATCCCCATAATAAATACAAGAGGAAAGACTCGTGGCCGATGCTATCGAAGAAAGCCGCTATGCCCGATTTGCCTTGCGTTGCTCCAACTTCGCCGAGCGCTGGTTCCCCGACTCCTGGGTGTTCGCCGCCCTCGCCGTGATCATCGTTGCCGTGGCAACCCTGGGCATGGGTGCTGCGCCCAGCGAAGCCGCCAAAGCCTTTGGAGACGGGTTCTGGAGCCTGATCCCGTTCACCATGCAGATGGCCTTTGTGGTGATCGGTGGTTATGTGGTCGCCAGTTCGCCGCCTGCGGTAAAGCTGATTGACCGCCTGGCGCGCATCCCGAAGAACGGCCGTTCGGCGGTGGCCTGGGTCGCGTTGATTTCCATGGTGGCCTCCTTGCTCAACTGGGGCCTGTCCCTGGTGTTCGGCGGTCTGCTGGTACGTGCGCTGGCCCGTCGCACGGATTTGCGCATGGACTACCGCGCCGCTGGCGCTGCGGCCTACCTGGGCCTGGGTGCCGTGTGGGCGCTGGGGTTGTCGTCGTCGGCCGCGCAGTTGCAGGCCAACCCGGGAAGCTTGCCGCCGTCGATCCTGGCGATCACCGGGATGATCCCGTTTACCGAGACCATCTTCCTGTGGCAATCCGGCGTGCTGTTGCTGGCGCTGATCATCGTGTCGCTGATCATCGCCTACGCCACCGCGCCGGGCCCGAACAGTGCGCGGGATGCCAAGGCCTGCGGTGTCGACCCGGCATTCAACCTGCCCAAGCCGCAGGCGCCGACCCGACCCGGCGAATGGCTGGAGCACAGCCCGTTGCTGACTATTCTGCTGGCGCTGCTGGCGGCCGGTTGGCTGTTCCACGAGTTCTCGACCAAACCGGCGATCAGCGCCATCTCGGGGCTCAACACCTATAACTTCCTGTTCATCATGGTCGGCGCGCTCCTGCACTGGCGCCCGCGCAGCTTCCTCGATGCCGTGGCCCGCGCCGTGCCGACCACCACGGGCGTGCTGATCCAGTTCCCGCTGTACGGCTCGATTGCGGCGCTGATGACCGTGGTCAAGGGCGGCGACGGCCAGACCCTGGCGCACCATATCTCACTATTCTTCACCTCCATTGCGTCCCACGACACCTACGCGCTGCTGATGGGCGTGTACTCGGCGGTGCTGGGCTTCTTCATCCCCTCCGGCGGCGGCAAGTGGATCATCGAAGCGCCTTACGTGATGCAAGTGGCCAATGACCTGCAGTATCACCTGGGCTGGGCGGTGCAGATCTACAACGCGGCCGAAGCGTTGCCGAACTTGATCAACCCGTTCTATATGCTGCCGTTGCTTGGGGTATTGGGGTTGAAGGCGCGGGACCTGATCGGGTTTTCGTTCGTGCAATTGCTGGTGCACACGCCGCTGGTGTTGTTCCTGCTGTGGGCGTTGGGGACGACGTTGACGTATTTGCCGCCGGTGATGCCATAAAATAGCGACCGACGGTACCTGCTATTACATAGGTACGGTCATTCAGTGAGGGGAAGGCGCTCCAGCAAATCGGGCAATGCGCTTTGTATCGTGTCCCAAACGACATCGAAGTTGATATCGAAGTAACCGTGAGCAATTCGATTGCGCATCGCGCGCATATTGCGCCAGGGAATGTATGAATGTTCTGTAGCGAAGTCGGGGTGCCGGTCCATGATTTTCGTCGACGCCTCACCAATGATGATCAGGCTCATGACCACTGCTTGTTGCGTTCGCCTGTCCTCCAAGAACTCTTCTTTGCTTAACCCCTCAACAAAGGTAATCGCGTCAGTGCAAGCTTGCTTGATGTGTTCCAGATAATCCCCAAGGCGATTTTCCGTCATACCGGACGAGCCTCAGCCAACACCTTCGCGCGAAACTTCAAAGGCAAATCACCGGGGGTCAGCAGATCCACATTGACGCCCAGCAAGCTTTCAAGCTCTACCTGCAACCCACCGAGATCAAAAAGTGTCGTTCCCGGCGGCGCGTCGACCAGCAGGTCCAGGTCACTGCCTTCGTGATCGGTCCCCAGTAATACAGACCCAAACACTCTCGGATTTGATATACGAAAACGCCCGACCACTTCTCTAACAGCGGCTCTTTGTAGATCAAGTGCAATTGATGGTTTCACGGTTCACCTCGGCGGCCTGTGTCAGGAAGCCAGTCTAGCAGCGCTTATGCGGTGTAGACACGGCCCACTCATCATAGGTCTGTCTTTGTTCCGTCACATTCCATTGCTACCGTCCTGCGAAACATCTTGCAACATCTCGCCAAGGACTCCCGCGCAATGAGTGACGAGCACGTAGACCGCCCTTCCACGGATTCCGTCGGCCAACCGCCGGTCGACAGCAGTCGCCGGCGCTTCCTGGGGGGCGCTGCGGTACTGGGCGTGGGCGCGACCCTGAGTGCGTGCGGCAATACCGGCGAAGCACCGGGAAAACCGATGCCGCGCCCACTCACCTCGCAGGAGCTGGATAAAGCCTTACGCGACAATGTGAAAACCGTCGTGGTGATCTACGCCGAGAACCGCAGCTTCAACAATCTGTTTGCAGACTTCCCCGGGCTGGAGAAACCTCTCTCGGCGCTTTCAGCGGCTGACGTTCAACAACGCGACCGCGATGGCAGCGTATTGACCACCCTTCCCCCGACTTGGGGCGGCGTGTTGCAGGTGAGCCCGCAAAGCGTGGATGGCGTGACCTACCCGAGCGCCGTGCAATTCCAGGAGAACCTGCCCAACGCCCCGTTCGCCCTCAAGGGTCCGGATGCGCAGGACTTGCCGCTGAGCCTGGTGACCCGCGACCTGTGGCATGTGTTCTACCAGAACCAGATGCAGATCAACAGCGGCAAGAATGACGGCTTCGTTGCCTGGGGCGATTCCGGTGGCCTGGTGATGGGCCATTACGCCCAGAGCCGCTATTCCCTGCGCCTGTGGGACGTGGCCAAGGAGTTTGTGCTGTGCGATAACTTTTTCCAGGGTGCGTTTGGTGGCTCGTTCCTCAACCATCAGTACCTGATCAGCGCCACGGCACCGATCTATCCGAATGCCGCGCAATCGGTGGCCAAGGCGCAGATCGCCACGCTGCAAAGCGACGACCCTACAGACACGCGCCTCAAACCCTTGGACACATCGCCGGCCAGCGCCATGACTGGCCCGCCGCAGTTCGGCCCCAGCGCCTTGACGCCGGACGGGTACGCCGTCAACACGCTGGCTCCGCCCTACTGGCCGACCTGGATCCGCGACCCGCAGAACCCGGACTACGCCAAACCGGACCTGCCCAATGTGCTGGTGCCGCAAACCCATGAACACATTGGCGACAAGCTCTCGAAAAAGAACATCGACTGGGCCTGGTACGCTGGCGCCTGGCAAGCCACCCTGGAGCAATTCAAGGACTCGGGCGGTATCCCCAAGATTCCGAACTTCCAGTACCACCATCAGCCATTCAATTACTTCAAGCAGCAGGGCCCCGAGAACCGTGCCGAGCGCGACAAACGCCTGCGCGACGGCGGGTTGGGCGATGAGTCGAGCACCAACAGGTTCTTCGCCGACGCCCAAGCGGGCAAGCTGCCCGCCGTGACCTTCTACAAGCCCCAGGGCAACCTGAACATGCACGCCGGCTATGCCGATGTGGCCTCGGGCGACCGCCATATCGTCCGCGCCTTGAAGCTGCTGCAGGAAAGCCCGCAGTGGAACAACATGGTGGTGGTGGTGACCGTCGATGAAAACGGCGGCTGGTGGGACCACGTGGCACCGCCCAAGGGCGACCGCTGGGGCCCGGGCACACGGGTTCCGGCCCTGGTGGTGTCGCCGTTCGCACGCAAAGGCACGGTTGACCACACGCTCTACGACACCGCGTCGATCCTGCGCTTGATCACCCGCGTGTTTCAGCTGGAGACCCTGGACGGCCTCAAGCAAAGGGATGCCGCGATGATCGCGCGCGGCCAGAAACCCATGGGGGATTTGAGCAATGCCTTGCAGTTCAGCGTGTAGGTTCACTTATCCAATCGCGACACATGTGGCGATTTAGCACGCGGTTTTCCCGGTCAGCCGCTACTGTGTGAGGGTGGGCTTTCATCCCGCGCAGACGGGCTTTCGCTGACAAGGAACCAATTATGTTCAAACCGACCAGGCTGTGCTTGACCCTGGCTGCGCTGCTGGCCAGTGCGGTCGTACAGGCCGACATCGAAGTGCCGTTGGGCAGTACACAGCGTGTCACCCAGTTGTTCGCGTTTCCCAATAACTGCAACGTGATCTGTTTTCGGTCCTGGACGCTGGAGCAGACCGCCGAGCATTATTTGAACCAGAGCCTGCAACGTGACGGCTACAGCCGCGCCAAGGTCAGCGTCAAGGTGCATGACGGCCAGGTCGCGGCAACCTTCAGCGGCGTGCCGGACGGTTACGGCCAGCCCCTGACCACGCTGCTCGATACCGCAGACCTGGCTTACCAAGGTGCCAGCCAGCTCAACAGAGACGGCAAGTGGGCCTATAACTGGTACTTGTTCCTGCCGCTGGGCATGGCCCTGGAAAACCGCAAAAGCATCGAGCTGCTGCACTTTCCGCCAGATTATTCGCTGACCCAGGCCCAGGATTACCTGGAATCGGCTACCACCGACCGCTGGGCGACCTTGCTCACCAGCAATGGCATTCCTGCCAGCGAAACCCCGGCCTACCAGACCATCATCGATATCGCCCCCATCGCCGCGCCGTCCAACGCGGGTAAAGACCTGGAAGCCGTCTACGGCTACTTCACCGACTACCAGACCCGCATGGTCAAGGAGCTGAGCCTGCGCCCCAGCGATTCGCTGCCGATGGTGGCCTTCGGCGCGCCGGTGCGCAGTTGGATCAAGCAACAATACGGGCAAACGGTGGCGGTGCTGGGCCTGGCGCAGATCAACCCGGAGCCGGGCAGACCGGTCTCGGTGCTCGGCGCCAACCACCCAAGCTACATCTGGTACGCCGCCAGCCCGGACACGTATGACGGCAATGAGCAGAAGGCCGATGAGGCCGGCTTGAAAGTGATGGGCCAAGACCTGAGCGCAGCCTGCTGGCAAGCCGGCATGGGCCAGAAACCCGCCAGCGACGCGAATGTATTGCTCAAGGCGTGCATGAACACCTGGCAGGTCACGCGCAAGGAGCAGACCTGCGAACTGTTCTACACCTCGGTGCGCAACCTGACCCCGGAGCAGGCCAACGCCAAATGCGCCACGCCCGCTATCAAAGACCAGCTGAAGCAGCTGCGCAATGCAGCCCCTGCCCCAACCCTCGCACCGCCCGCGCTGTGAGGAGCACCCAGGATTTCTACTGTCAGATTTGACAGTAGAAATCGGCTCTGACTTCGGCGAGTCTTGAGCAGCGCCCATTTGCTGCAAGACTGGCCGTCGATCCACCCCCGCAGGTCCATGCAGCGCTCCCAGGAGAGTCATGAAAACCCGAGCCATGGATAAGGCCAAAGCGGCTGTGACCGAATGCTTTTACCCATTCAAGACGCTGCTCGTCGATCAGGGTTACCCCTCGACCGGTCACTTCCAGATCGTGCAAGGCACGGGTGGGAGGACAACCGGAATAAAGGCCCGCGTCTCGTTCGACAGTCGCACGCGCATCGCCAGGATTTCCGGCTACGCCGTCATCGAACAACGCCCGCATACGCTGCAGCTATCGCCACGCATACACTTGTACGACGCCTGGTTCTGCGGCCTGTTGCAGCATTCCTGCAACCCGAACGTGTTCCTCGACACCACTTACCTGGAACTCTGGACCGTCCAGCCCATCGCCGTCGACACCCGGTTGACCCTCGACTATGCCACCACCGAAGACACGCTGTTCCGGCAGTTCGCCTGCCATTGCGGCGAGCTGAACTGCCGGGGTTGGATCACCGGCAGCAAGGAGCCGTTGAATGCCGAAGGCCAGGCCTTCATGGCCCGGTGGCGCGAGCGTAAACGGACTTAGACTTCGCCCAACGGCCGCAGACGGTACTGCGGCGGCAATTGCTCGAAGCCACTGATGGTGGTGTTCAAGCTCTTCCAGCGGCCGTCCTTGATGCCATAGATACAGCCATGGATCGACAGGCTTTGCCCGCGGTGCCAGGCGTTTTGCACTATGCTGGTATGGCCGACGTTGGCCACTTGCTGAATCACGTTCAACTCGCACATGCGGTCGACGCGCTCTTCTTCGGTGGGCAACTGGGCCAACACGTCGCGGTTTTCGTAGTAGAGATCACGAATGGTGCGCAGCCAGCCGTCGATCAGGCCGAACTGACGGTCCTGCATCGCGGCGCGCACACCGCCGCAGCCATAGTGGCCGGTGACGAGGATATGTTTGACCTTGAGCACATCGACCGCGTACTGGATCACCGACAGGCAATTGAGGTCGGTGTGCAGCACCACGTTGGCCACGTTGCGGTGCACGAACAGATCACCGGGCAACATGCCGACGATCTCGTTGGCTGGTACACGCGCATCGGAGCAGCCGATCCACAGGTATTCCGGAGTTTGCTGGCGGGCGAGCTTGGCGAAGAATTCGGGATCTTCCTGTTTGATCGCATCCGCCCAGCGTTCGTTGTTGTCTAGCAGGTCTTGTAGTTCGTTCATCAGGGAAAGCCTCAGGAATGATGCGCAGTTTTGTGACTGACAAGCCTTCGTCCAGGTCACGCCTTGCGCAAATTAGCTTGAATCTTTGCGGCGCAAAGCCTGTCCACACACTATAAGCCCCACAGTATGAGGATTGGCCATGACTGAATCACGACGTCCCTACGGCGCTACGCAGCCCGAACCCATTGATGATAACGAAGACCGCATGGGTTCGATGCGCGAGCTGGATTTTGATGAAGAAGACCAGACAGCGGAAATCGGCGACGAAATACCCCGCGGCGAACGTGAGCACCTGATGCCCGACGAACGGGTACGCGAAGCCGGGCTGACCGGTGCTTCGACGGATGACCATGAGTCGACCGATGATGACATGAGCCCGGAAACGCTGATCCATGAGGACGGCGCGCGGGATGCACGGGAGGAAGGTGAAGATAGCGCGGCGGATTATGACCTGAGCATCGTCGATGAAGATGAGATTAGCGGTGGGAACGGGTTGGATGAGGCCGAACTGGCCGATCTGGATCCGCTCAACGGCAAACGCTGACGACGCAGTTCAAAATGTGGGAGGGGGCAAGCCCCCTCCCACATGGATTTCGGTGTTTAGTCGACCAGGGTGCAGGCCATCACGACCGCGTCTTCGCGGCCGCCCACGGCTGGGTAGTAATCGCGACGACGGCCAATCTCGTTGAAGCCATAGCGCTCATACAGGCGGAACGCCCCGGTATTGCTGTCACGCACTTCCAGGAAACACTCACGAGCATTGGCCGCATACGCGCGGGACATCAGATGCTCCAGCAGCGCCAACCCCAAACCTCGGCCCTGATTCTCCGGCTTCACGGTGATATTGAGCAGATGCGCCTCATCGAGGATGATCTGCACCACGCCATGGCCCACCTGCTGCTCACCTTCGAACATCAGCCAGATCTGGTATTTGCCCAGCCCGTCGAGAAAGATGCCCCGGGTCCATGGATGGCTGAACGCTGCGTATTCGATCTTCAGCACGGCATCGAGGTCTGCCTCGGTCATCGGGCGGAAGGATAAAGCCTCACTCATCGGTTGTTTTCCAGCGCGCCATCAGCCGGCGCATGGCTTGCCAGATATCAGCCTTACGCTGTGGCTCTTCCATTAATAATTCCAGGCCCGGCAGGGCCCATACCGAACCCAGGCCTTCAACCTGCAGTTCGCGGTACCAGGCTTCGGCATCCGCCTCACCGGCAAAGCGCACGGCGGGCAGGCCGATCAGCCACAGGCAGACGCAAGGCTCGTCTTCCAGGCGTGCCGCAACAAAACTCTGTACAAAATCCCGCGCAGCGTCCGGGCCCTGGTCCATGGTGCCGCGCACCAGCAGTGGCCAGCGCACCGGGTCGCCGACAATTTGCGGGCTGTCGGGCAGGCCGGCGGCGCGCAGCATGTCTTTGAGCAGCAGGTAGGCCGGGTCGCGCGACTGGAAACGTTCGCCGGTGGGTAATTCCACCAGCAGCAGGCAACGCCCGGCGCGCAGCAGTTGCAGGGCAAAGCGTGGCGGCGGCACGACCGGGGCCTTGGCCACCGGGGCCGCCTCCTCGGCAACCACCGGCTTGATCACCGGTGACGGGCGCGGCACCTCGATCTTCGTGCGCTCCAGCGTCGGCCGCGTTTCGGGCACAGGCTTGATGACCGCCACCGGCGCGGCGGCTTCCTCGCCTGAAGGTGCGAACGCCTCATAGGGCTCCGGCGCCTGCAACAGCTCGGGCCGCGACGGCGCGGCAAACGGCAGTTCGGTGCGGGGCAGCCAGTTGACCACCTGCATGGCGCTCAAGTAAGCGCGACGTCGGGACTCGGTAAGCACAGCTCAGCCACTTGTGGATAACTAAAGAGCGGGGATTCTACCGCTGTTCGGCAACAATCGCCCACTGCACACTGACCGGCTGTGGATAAATCCCGCGCCCGATGCAGTACAATCGCGACTTTTAATCGCCAACCAGCCGGCCTTTCCCATGATCGAACCCAAGCGCGTCCTGCGCGCCCTCGCCGAACACTGGGCCTTACTTGAGCCACTGTGCGAACACTTCGACCAAGGCACCCTGAGCCTGGGCGAACTGCGCGCGCAACTGGCCGCCCAACAATTGGACAGCACGCCCCAGGACATCACCAGCTTGCTGGACGTGTGGATCCGCCTGGATATCCTGGTGCCGGTGGCCAAGAGCCCGAACCGGTTCGAGCTCAACGCGCAGATTCACGATTTCCTGGCGTATCTTCGCAAGGAGCACCGGCTTGGCCTGTGCCTGGAAATCGAAGCTTACCTGCGTCACCTCGAGCGCCTGGCCGGTTATATCCAGGACGCTTTTGACATCCGTGACGGCCACGACCTGGCCCGGCAATTGCGCCTGCTGGATATGCGCGTACGGGATGTGCTGAAAAAACTCGCCAACGACGAACAGGCCCTCGCGGCCGTGGCCGACCGCGCCAAGACCAGCGACCGGCAGATCCCGTTGCGCCAGCGTTACGCCGAGGTGTTGGCCACCTGGGACGAATACGTTGAACCGATGATCCAACTGGTGAACGCCGACGGCGCGTTCGAGCAAGGCGTGCGCAAGGTGGAAAACGTGCTGCTGCGCATGCTCACCGAGCAGCAGCGTCTCGGCCACCTGGTGGACGACGACATGCTGCTGCGCACCCACGCGCGCATCCTCGAGATGCAGACCAGCGCCCAGCTGACCCTGCGCCATGCGCGCGAGCTGTTGTTGCCGCTGCGCGAAGAAGCACGCCGGCACAACGCCGTGACCCGTGGCGCGGCGCTGGCCCTGTCGGCCATCCGCCGCAAAGGCCTGGACGCGGTGCCGCAGGCTGCCATGCCAATGTTCAGCCGGCCGCAAAGCACCTTCCTCGGCAGTGCCAGCCAGGTCGAGGCGTATGTGTATGCCCTGGCGAATTTCGAGCCGAAACCGGCGCGTTTCCCCAAGGCCCACAAAACCCACAAGGGCGAAGCCCCGCGCGCACCGCGAACGGTCAAGGAAATGCTCGAACGCTGCGAAGACGCGCTGCCGATGCCGGACCTGATGACCTGGCTGCTCGAGCAGGAACCGGACGGTGCCACCGACGAATTGTTGTACTGGTTCTCGCGGCTCTCGCGGGAAAAACGCTTCAAGCGCGAGCGCCTGGAACGCCGCGATTACCACACCCACGAGCACCAGGTCAGCCTGCGCTCCTTCGCCCTGCTCCCGGCCAGCTCTGACGCGGCCGAGCACTCTGCGAGCATCCCAAATGCATCTTGATCTATCCGAACTGTCCCAGCTGGCGCCGATCTTTCGCGAGCTGTTCAAGGGCTACCACGTCAGCCG
Source organism: Pseudomonas sp. R4-35-07 (assembly GCF_003852235.1). Taxonomy (NCBI): domain Bacteria; kingdom Pseudomonadati; phylum Pseudomonadota; class Gammaproteobacteria; order Pseudomonadales; family Pseudomonadaceae; genus Pseudomonas; species Pseudomonas sp. R4-35-07. Next base: position 809,865 of record NZ_CP027732.1, on the reverse strand, counting down.
CCGCGACCCGGAGCTGTACGCACAACTGTCGAATTTCCAGGACCAGTACCGCACGCTGTTCAAGGCCCTGGGCTTTGAGCTGGTGTGCGATACGCGGGGTTTCTACTACTTCGTGCCGGACACCGCCGTGGCTGCCGCGCAGGTGAACAAGACCGCCCAGCGCCTGGCGTTGTTCACCTTCATCATCGTCGAACACCTGGCCGACCAGGGCCGCGACCCGGTTGCCGTGCTCGATGGCGGCAGCCTGGGCCGCGATGAACTGCCGTCGTTGCTGGAGAAATACCGCGACCTGTTTATCCAGGCCGAAGTGCAGACCCAGGAAGAACTCGAAGAAAAAATCATGCGCCGTATGACTCAGCTGGGTTTTGCCAGCGAAGACAACGGCATCTATCGCTTCCTGCCGCCGATGCATCGTTTCCTTGATGTGTGCCTGTCGGTCCAGCAGGACCGCGACCTCGCCGCCAGTGTGCACAGCGTCTTGCCGTTGCCGGCGCCGGTGATCATCGACGAAGACAGCGATGAAAAACTGCTGAAGACCGATGACCCGCTGGACTTGAGTGACTTCGCCGAAGACAGCGAAGAAGACGCCCTCGCCCGCGCCATTGCCGAAGAACAGGAGACCGACGCATGAGTAAGGAACGCTACGGCATACGCCGTTTCGCCCTGTTGAATACCGCGGGCTACAGCCTGGGTTTGTTCCCGCTGGAAGAACCGTTGTCGGTGTATGGCGCGAACAACCTGGGTAAATCCGCGTCGATCAACGCCTTGCAGTTCCCGATCCTGGCGCGCATGTCGGACATGAGTTTCGGCAAGTACACCCTGGAGCAATCGCGGCGCTTCTACTTTGCCACCGACACCAGCTACATCCTCGTGGAAGTCTCGCTGCCCCACGGCCCGCATGTGATTGGCGTGGTCGGGCGCGGCCCGGGCGGTGGTTTCGGTCATCAGTTCTTCGCCTATGCCGGCAAGCTGGACCTGGCCCACTATCAGAAAAACGACACCTGCCTGCGCCAGAAAGAGCTGTTCACCAACCTTGAGCGCGAAGGCCTGAAGGCCTATGAGCTCAAGCCCGACGAACTGCGGCGCCTGTTGGTGGGCGGCCACACCTCGGTCCCGCTGGACCTGACGCTGATCCCACTGCGCTCCACCAGCGAACAGAGCCTGAAGACATTCCGTGCGTTGTTCATCAACCTGCTGCACATGCGCGAAATCACCGCCGCCAAGCTCAAGCAATTGTTCCTCGATGCGTTTGAACACAGCCTGCGCTCCGGCAGCGTCGATTACATCGCCGCGTGCGAAGAAGCCTTCCGCGATGTACGGCGCATGGAGCAGGACTACAACTCCTTGGTGGCCGCCGGGCCGTTGGTCGAAGCACTCGCCAATGGCGTGAAACAGCGCGACATTTTGCGCGGCAAATTGCATCGCCTGTCGCCGTTGCTCGATTCGCTGTTGGGCACCTGGTCGGATTACGCCAGTGCGCGCAAGGAAGAGCTGACGATCCAGGCCGAACACTATCGCAACGAGCAGGATGCGCTGCAGAACGACCAGCGTGGCGGCACCCAGGAGCTGATGCGCCTGGAGCGCGAGATCAGTGGCATCCAACGCTGGTTGGGCGAGTTGTCGGTGCTCAAGCATCGCTTCGCGCTGGTCGATGATGTGCGGGTGCTGGAGCAGCAATTGCTCGCGGCCAAGGACGCTCACGACGAATTGGCGGGTGCGCTGGCGCAGTCGCGTCAGTTCAGCGCCGAGGACCTGGACGAGCGTCTGCGCGACCTGGAAAAACGCTTGAAATCGGTCAAGCAGCAGCTTGATCACGCGGACAACAACAGCTACGCCAAGCTGCGCGAAGAATTCTCGCAACAGGATGTCGAGCGCTTGATGCGCCTGTTCAACAGCGCGTTGTTCAGCCTGCCCCTGGGTGAACATGGCATCACGCTGGATGAGCAAGGCCAGTGGGTCAAATCCCTGGAACAGATCCTCGAGGGTTTCAAGGGCGAGCGTTTCGAAGTGCCGGGGCTGTCCATCGACCTCTCGCACATCGAACCACCGGCTTTGCAGGCCCTGGCGGATCGCGCGGCGTTGCGCGACCAGAAAGAACGCCTGGAAAAAGAACTCAAGCAACTGAAAACCCAACATGCGGTCGCTTCCGACCGAGCGGCGAGCAAGACCCAGACCGAAGCGCTGTACCAGCAGGTATTGGACGCGCAGAAGGCGCTGGAAGATTTCCGCCGCACCCAGACCCTGAGCGCGGAGGAAGGCGAGAAGCTGGAAAATCTCGCGCAGATGGAAGCGGCCCAGGACGAACTGAAGCGCTCCAGCGATGCGTTCACCGAGCGCGTCCAGCAGCTGTCGGCCAAGCTGCAATTGGTCGGCCGCCAGATCGGCGATATGGAAGCCAAGCAGCGTACGCTGGACGACGCGTTGCGCCGGCGCCAGCTATTGCCGGCGGACCTGCCGTTCGGCACGCCGTTCATGGACCCGGTCGACGACTCCATGGACAACCTGCTGCCGCTGCTCAACGACTACCAGGACAGCTGGCAAGGCTTACTGCGCGCCGATGGCCAGATCGAAGCGTTGTATGCGCAGGTGCGCCTCAAGGGCGTAGCCAAGTTCGACAGCGAGGACGACATGGAGCGGCGTCTGCAACTGCTGATCAACGCCTATGCGCACCGTACCGATGAGGCGTTGACCCTGGGCAAGGCGCGCCGCGCGGCCGTCACCGATATTGCGCGAACCTTGCGCAATATCCGTACCGACTACGACAGCCTGGAACACCAACTGGCGTTGTTCAACCGCGAAATCAACAAGCGCCAGGTCTCCAACCTGCAGAGCTTTCGCATCGTGCTGGCGCCGAACAAGGAAGCCCTCAAGCATATCGACCAGATCATCCACAGCGCCGGTCAGTATGAAGAAGGCGAAACGTTGTCGGTGTTCGACCTCAGCCAGAGCGCCGAGCAGGACAACAAGAACGAAGAAGCCAAGGAATACCTGGCCCGCCTCGTGGCGGCCAACCATAACCAACTGGGCCTCAAGGACCTGTTCGAGCTGGCGTTCGAGATCACCAAGGTGAACGGCCAACCGGTGATTCATACCGACATCGACGGCGCCGCGTCCAACGGCACCACCATGACCATCAAGGCGCTGACCAACATGTACTTGTTGCTGCACCTGATGGACCGCGACCAGGCCGGTCGCGTGCGCTTGCCGTACTACCTCGACGAGGCGGCGGATATCGATGAGAAGAACCAGGCAGCGTTGCTGGAAACCAGCCTGCAGTTGGGCTTCGTGCCGATCCTGGCCAGCGTGAAGCCGCAGGTGTCTGCCCAGGTAGCGATCGACCTGGAAGGCGGCAGCGGGCCGAACGGGATCTACATTGATGAGGCCGACTGGAAATATATCCGTCGTCACGATGCGGTGAAGGCCACCCTGAACATGCAGGCGGACGAGCCGGAGTTGGATGCCGTCTGACGTGTAGCGCTGAAAGGCAGAAAGGCCGCGATCGTTTGGATCGCGGCCTTTTTTGTGGGTTTTGCAGTGTTTTTCAAGGCCTCATCGGGGGCAAGCCCCCTCCCACACTTGAATGTATTCACACATCGGAATGTGGGAGGGGGCTTGCTCCCGATAGCCGCGCCTCGGTCTATTTGCCGAGTGGAATCTTCGGCGCCCAGGTCAGCCACTCATCCTCGAACTTGTCGAACAGTGCAAAGGTCTGCTGCGGCCGTACCGGGTTGCCCATGCGCTCGCCTTCAGGCGTGGCAAAGGCGATACCGCCGGCAACCAACGTCTCCAGGGACTCGGTACGCACCGTCGCGCCCTTGAACAAGCCGAAGTCGAGCCCGAAGCCGCTGGTGTTCCAGAAGCGACTGCCACTGCGTACCAACGGCGCGTATTTGGGCTCGATCAGGATGTGCACCAAGACACGGTCGGCGGTCTGTCCCAACTCATAGCCGGTAACTTTGCCCACGGTGACTTCACGGTAGGTGACGGGCACGCCTTCCTTGAGCGAACCACGGCGTGCGGCGCTGAGTGTCAGGCTCAGGCCGGCCTCCTGGCGGGCGGCTTCAGGCGGTTGGGCAAGGGCGACAAAGCTCTTTTGCGGGCCGGCGTTTTTCGCGGCCGGTTGCACTTCGATGTATTGACCGGTGACCAGGGTTTCCAGATTTGCCGTCTTCATCAAGCCCAATTCAGGCTTGACCACCCAGAACTGGCTGCCAACCCGCGCAATGCGGTCCGCAACCTGGGTGATACGCGCCTTGAGCAGCACCGATTGCATGTCGGCACTCAGGTCCACGCTCTCGAGCTTGCCCACTTCCAGGCCTTTGAAGCGCACCGGCGTGCCTGGGCTCAAGCCGTCGGCGCGATCGACCTTGATGGTGACCAGGGTGCCATGCTGATTGGCAGCGTCCCGATCAGCAAACAAGCGGAAACGGGGGATGCGTCGTTTCAGCGGCACATTCGGTTCCGGCGTTTCGAAGGCGATACCGCCGGCCATCAAACTGGCCAGGGATTCACTTTTTACCTGGATACCGCCGGTAAGCCCACCAGTGAGGGTGACACCGCTGGCATTCCAGAAACGTGTCGAACCGTTGACCAGGCTTTCATACTCTTTCTCGATATGAACGCCGATCACCAATTGCTTTTTCTTGCGTGAAAACTGGTAGCTCTGTACCGAACCGACCTTGACCTGCTTGTACAGAATCGGGCTGCCGACATCCAGCGAGCCGAGGTTGTCGGTGAGCAACACCATGTGCAGGCCTGGGGAGCGCAGATCCAACGGTGGCGCCTTGGCGCGCGCTACGTATTCACGTTGTGGCGGGGTGCCTTTGTCGCCGGGGCGGATGGCGATGTAGTTCCCTTTGACCAGGGCCTCCAGCCCGGTAATGCCGGCCAGGGAGATGGATGGCTTGACCACCCAGAATTGCGTGTCCTGAACCAGGTAGTCTTCGGCCAATGGGTCGAGGGTCAATTCAGCGCTGGCGCTGGTCAGGTCCGGGTCGATCTTCAGGGTTTTCAGGCTGCCGACCTGGATACCTTTGTACATCACGGGAGTGCGTCCAGCCTGCAGGCCTTCGAAATCGGTGAGCTTGACCTTGACCTTGATGCCCGCGGCGGCGGCGTCGAAATCCTCGTACAAGCGAAAAGGCAGGCTCGGGTCGGTTGGCGGGCTGTCTTTGCGGTTTTCCGGTGTGGCGAAGGCAATACCACCGGCGACGATACTGGAGAGGGATTCACTGCGCACTTTCACGCCGGACAGATTGGCGTCGATGCTGATGCCGCTGGCGTTCCAGAAACGCGTGTGTTTGCGCACCAGGTTGGCGTAGGTCGGTTCGATATAAACCTTGATCTCGACGGTGCTCTGGTCTTCAGACAACAAGTAACTTTTGACCTGCCCCACCTGGATCTGCTTGTAGAACACCGGGCTGCCACGGTTCAGCGAACCCAGGCGATCAGCCTTGAGGGTCAGGTGCAGGCCGGGCTTGGCGTCGGATAACGGCGGCTCCTCGGAAAGCGCCTTGAATTTGCGGGTGGGCTCACCATCCCCCGGGCTTGCGGCGATGTAGTTGCCCGAAACCAGGGTTTCCAGGCCAGTGATGCCGGCGAGGCTGACGCTGGGCTTGACCAGCCAGAAGCGGGTGTTGGTCTTGAGGTATTGTTCGACGTCCTTGTTCATCTCGATGGTGGCAATCACCCCGCGATTGCTGCCTTCGTCATCCAGCGCCAAGGCCTTGACCTTGCCCACCGTCATGCCTTTGTAGACCACTTCGGTCTTGTTGACTTGAATGCCTTCGCCGCTTTCAAAGCGGACCTGGATCTCGATACCTTGCTGGGAGTAGGCACGCCACCCCAGCCAGCCACCGATGATCAGGGCGATCAGGGGCAACACCCAGATGGCCGACCAGTTGGACGCGGGGCGGGTTTTAGCTTTAGGCAAATCACTCATGGTCGTCATCCGACTCCGTGTTATCCCAAATCAGTCGGGGATCGAAGGTTACTGCGGCAAACATCGTCAAGATCACCACACTGGCAAACGCTGCAGCGCCGAGATTGGCTTCGACACTGGCAAGCCGCCCAAAGTTTACGACCGCCACCAGGATGGCGATCACGAAGATATCCAGCATGGACCAGCGACCGATGAATTCGATAAAGCGGTACATGATAATGCGTTGTTGCGCAGACAGCGGTTGCCGGCGCTGCACCGAAAACAGCAGCAGGCCGATGCCCACAAGCTTGAACGTCGGTACCAGGATACTGGCGATGAACACCACGGCGGCAATCGGAAACATGCCGTGCTGTACCAGTTGGATCACGCCGGACATGATGGTGCTCGGGTCGCCTTGGCCGAGAGAGTTGACGGTCATGATCGGCAGCAGGTTGGCCGGGATGTACAGGATCGCCGCAGTCACCAGCAGTGCCCAGGTGCGTATGAGGCTATTGGGACGACGTGGGTGAATCAGCGCGCCGCAACGGGTGCAGAGCTGCTCATCGGCATCGGCTTGCTGCTTGTTCAACTCATGGCATTCGGTACAAATCAGAATGCCTGCATCAATTGCCCGCATGGTCATCCTCTCCTGACAGCGCTTGCCAGATCTGGTGGGGTGACATCACCACCTCGAGCAGAATCTGAACCATTAACAGACTTACAAAGCAGACCAGACCCAAGCCAAGCGTAATGGAGGCCATGTCAGCCAGCTTCACAAGTGCCACCAGTACGCCCATCAAGTAGACCTCCAGCATTCCCCAATCTTTCATATGGTGGTAGATGCGGTAGAACAGCAGTCCATAACTGCGACCGATGCTCCAGCGGATACTGAGCAGCACAGCCAGTTGGCACAACAATTTGAGCAGGGGAATGCCCATGCTGCACAAGAAAACCACAGCAGCAACGCCCTGCATACCGGTGTTGAACAGGCCAACTACGCCGGTCCACACGGTGTCCTCCGAGGACTGCCCGAGTAGATTGAGCTGCATGATGGGTAAAAAATTCGCGGGGATATACAGCAGCAGTGCTGCCAGCACCAACGCCAGGCTGCGCTCGACGACATTGTGACGATGAGCGTAGAGCTCGTAACCGCAACGCGGGCATTCAGCCTTCTCACCGAGGGCGAGCGAGGGTTTGCGCATCAGCAGGTCGCACTCATGGCATGCCACCAAGTCGTCCAGGGGCAAGTCCGACACCTCAAGGGCATCAACCGGATCGGGCATAAATAGGGCTCGGGCTCTAAAAAAGGTTAGGTGCCTATTCTAGTGGTCTGGTTCAGAAATAACTGTGCAAATTTGTCAGAGGTGTTGGGGGAGTATTGGCACTTTTCGACCGCCCAAAACAAAACCCCATCTGCTTTCGCAAATGGGGTTTCGGAATTTAATCTTGACGATGACCTACTCTCACATGGGGAAACCCCACACTACCATCGGCGATGCATCGTTTCACTACTGAGTTCGGGATGGGATCAGGTGGTTCCAATGCTCTATGGTCGTCAAGAAATTCGGGTACTGAGTCGTGGCCAGATGGCCTCGCTTCAGCAAATTGGGTATGTAATAGAAATTGGTGTTTTGTGAGTATCGAACTTTCGGTTCATTGCGTCTTCACACACCGCAATCTGATGCTTCTGCTTTTTTAAAGTCAGGAGTAGTCAAATTGCTTGGGTGTTATATGGTCAAGCCTCACGGGCAATTAGTATTGGTTAGCTCAACGCCTCACAGCGCTTACACACCCAACCTATCAACGTCGTAGTCTTCGACGGCCCTTCAGGGGACTCAAGGTCCCAGTGAGATCTCATCTTGAGGCTAGTTTCCCGCTTAGATGCTTTCAGCGGTTATCTATTCCGAACATAGCTACCCGGCAATGCCACTGGCGTGACAACCGGAACACCAGAGGTTCGTCCACTCCGGTCCTCTCGTACTAGGAGCAGCCCCTCTCAAATCTCAAACGTCCACGGCAGATAGGGACCGAACTGTCTCACGACGTTCTAAACCCAGCTCGCGTACCACTTTAAATGGCGAACAGCCATACCCTTGGGACCGGCTTCAGCCCCAGGATGTGATGAGCCGACATCGAGGTGCCAAACACCGCCGTCGATATGAACTCTTGGGCGGTATCAGCCTGTTATCCCCGGAGTACCTTTTATCCGTTGAGCGATGGCCCTTCCATACAGAACCACCGGATCACTAAGACCTACTTTCGTACCTGCTCGACGTGTCTGTCTCGCAGTCAAGCGCGCTTTTGCCTTTATACTCTACGACCGATTTCCGACCGGTCTGAGCGCACCTTCGTACTCCTCCGTTACTCTTTAGGAGGAGACCGCCCCAGTCAAACTACCCACCATACACTGTCCTCGATCCGGATAACGGACCTGAGTTAGAACCTCAAAGTTGCCAGGGTGGTATTTCAAGGTTGGCTCCACGCGAACTGGCGTCCACGCTTCAAAGCCTCCCACCTATCCTACACAAGCAAATTCAAAGTCCAGTGCAAAGCTATAGTAAAGGTTCACGGGGTCTTTCCGTCTAGCCGCGGATACACTGCATCTTCACAGCGATTTCAATTTCACTGAGTCTCGGGTGGAGACAGCGCCGCCATCGTTACGCCATTCGTGCAGGTCGGAACTTACCCGACAAGGAATTTCGCTACCTTAGGACCGTTATAGTTACGGCCGCCGTTTACCGGGGCTTCGATCAAGAGCTTCGCGTTAGCTAACCCCATCAATTAACCTTCCGGCACCGGGCAGGCGTCACACCCTATACGTCCACTTTCGTGTTTGCAGAGTGCTGTGTTTTTAATAAACAGTCGCAGCGGCCTGGTATCTTCGACCGGCATGAGCTTACGGAGCAAGTCCTTCACCCTCACCGGCGCACCTTCTCCCGAAGTTACGGTGCCATTTTGCCTAGTTCCTTCACCCGAGTTCTCTCAAGCGCCTTGGTATTCTCTACCCAACCACCTGTGTCGGTTTGGGGTACGGTTCCTGGTTACCTGAAGCTTAGAAGCTTTTCTTGGAAGCATGGCATCAACCACTTCGTCGTCTAAAAGACAACTCGTCATCAGCTCTCGGCCTTAGAATCCCGGATTTACCTAAGATTCCAGCCTACCACCTTAAACTTGGACAACCAACGCCAAGCTGGCCTAGCCTTCTCCGTCCCTCCATCGCAATAACCAGAAGTACAGGAATATTAACCTGTTTTCCATCGACTACGCTTTTCAGCCTCGCCTTAGGGACCGACTAACCCTGCGTCGATTAACGTTGCGCAGGAAACCTTGGTCTTTCGGCGTGGGTGTTTTTCACACCCATTGTCGTTACTCATGTCAGCATTCGCACTTCTGATACCTCCAGCAAGCTTCTCAACTCACCTTCACAGGCTTACAGAACGCTCCTCTACCGCATCACTTACGTGATACCCGTAGCTTCGGTGTATGGTTTGAGCCCCGTTACATCTTCCGCGCAGGCCGACTCGACTAGTGAGCTATTACGCTTTCTTTAAAGGGTGGCTGCTTCTAAGCCAACCTCCTAGCTGTCTAAGCCTTCCCACATCGTTTCCCACTTAACCATAACTTTGGGACCTTAGCTGACGGTCTGGGTTGTTTCCCTTTTCACGACGGACGTTAGCACCCGCCGTGTGTCTCCCATGCTCGGCACTTGTAGGTATTCGGAGTTTGCATCGGTTTGGTAAGTCGGGATGACCCCCTAGCCGAAACAGTGCTCTACCCCCTACAGTGATACATGAGGCGCTACCTAAATAGCTTTCGAGGAGAACCAGCTATCTCCGAGCTTGATTAGCCTTTCACTCCGATCCACAGGTCATCCGCTAACTTTTCAACGGTAGTCGGTTCGGTCCTCCAGTTAGTGTTACCCAACCTTCAACCTGCCCATGGATAGATCGCCCGGTTTCGGGTCTATTCCCAGCGACTAGACGCCCTATTAAGACTCGCTTTCGCTACGCCTCCCCTATTCGGTTAAGCTCGCCACTGAAAATAAGTCGCTGACCCATTATACAAAAGGTACGCAGTCACCTAACAAAGTAGGCTCCCACTGCTTGTACGCATACGGTTTCAGGATCTATTTCACTCCCCTCTCCGGGGTTCTTTTCGCCTTTCCCTCACGGTACTAGTTCACTATCGGTCAGTCAGTAGTATTTAGCCTTGGAGGATGGTCCCCCCATATTCAGACAAAGTTTCTCGTGCTCCGTCCTACTCGATTTCATGACTAAGAGATTTTCGCGTACAGGGCTATCACCCACTATGGCCGCACTTTCCAGAGCGTTCCGCTAATCTCAAAGCCACTTAAGGGCTAGTCCCCGTTCGCTCGCCACTACTAAGGGAATCTCGGTTGATTTCTTTTCCTCAGGGTACTTAGATGTTTCAGTTCCCCTGGTTCGCTCCATACACCTATGTATTCAGTGTAAGGTAACCATCTTATGATGGCTGGGTTCCCCCATTCAGACATCTCCGGATCAAAGTCTGTTTGCCGACTCCCCGAAGCTTTTCGCAGGCTACCACGTCTTTCATCGCCTCTGACTGCCAAGGCATCCACCGTATGCGCTTCTTCACTTGACCATATAACCCCAAGCAATCTGGTTATACTGTGAAGACAACATTCGCCGAAAATTCGATCATACTCAATTAAGAGCGACTCACAAATTTTACCTTAGCCTGAGCCGTTACCAGTGAAAGTAACGGTCAGTCTATCTTTCTATCACATACCCAAATTTTTAAAGAACGAACTAGTCAAAGACTAGAAATCAACATTCACCATCACAACGATGGAATGCTCATTTCTAAGCTTTCTACAAACAGAAGCAGTAGTGGTGGAGCCAAACGGGATCGAACCGTTGACCTCCTGCGTGCAAGGCAGGCGCTCTCCCAGCTGAGCTATGGCCCCGTATTTCTACAGGCGTTTCCCACACAAAATTGGTGGGTCTGGGCAGATTCGAACTGCCGACCTCACCCTTATCAGGGGTGCGCTCTAACCAACTGAGCTACAGACCCAATTTCGGGCTGCTTCTTTTCGTCTTCTTCAATGAATCAAGCAATTCGTGTGGGAGCTCATGGAGCAGCTGATGTCGTCGATTAAGGAGGTGATCCAGCCGCAGGTTCCCCTACGGCTACCTTGTTACGACTTCACCCCAGTCATGAATCACACCGTGGTAACCGTCCTCCCGAAGGTTAGACTAGCTACTTCTGGTGCAACCCACTCCCATGGTGTGACGGGCGGTGTGTACAAGGCCCGGGAACGTATTCACCGCGACATTCTGATTCGCGATTACTAGCGATTCCGACTTCACGCAGTCGAGTTGCAGACTGCGATCCGGACTACGATCGGTTTTCTGGGATTAGCTCCACCTCGCGGCTTGGCAACCCTCTGTACCGACCATTGTAGCACGTGTGTAGCCCAGGCCGTAAGGGCCATGATGACTTGACGTCATCCCCACCTTCCTCCGGTTTGTCACCGGCAGTCTCCTTAGAGTGCCCACCATAACGTGCTGGTAACTAAGGACAAGGGTTGCGCTCGTTACGGGACTTAACCCAACATCTCACGACACGAGCTGACGACAGCCATGCAGCACCTGTCTCAATGTTCCCGAAGGCACCAATCTATCTCTAGAAAGTTCATTGGATGTCAAGGCCTGGTAAGGTTCTTCGCGTTGCTTCGAATTAAACCACATGCTCCACCGCTTGTGCGGGCCCCCGTCAATTCATTTGAGTTTTAACCTTGCGGCCGTACTCCCCAGGCGGTCAACTTAATGCGTTAGCTGCGCCACTAAGAGCTCAAGGCTCCCAACGGCTAGTTGACATCGTTTACGGCGTGGACTACCAGGGTATCTAATCCTGTTTGCTCCCCACGCTTTCGCACCTCAGTGTCAGTGTTGGTCCAGGTGGTCGCCTTCGCCACTGGTGTTCCTTCCTATATCTACGCATTTCACCGCTACACAGGAAATTCCACCACCCTCTACCACACTCTAGTCAGTCAGTTTTGAATGCAGTTCCCAGGTTGAGCCCGGGGATTTCACATCCAACTTAACAAACCACCTACGCGCGCTTTACGCCCAGTAATTCCGATTAACGCTTGCACCCTCTGTATTACCGCGGCTGCTGGCACAGAGTTAGCCGGTGCTTATTCTGTCGGTAACGTCAAAACAATCACGTATTAGGTAACTGCCCTTCCTCCCAACTTAAAGTGCTTTACAATCCGAAGACCTTCTTCACACACGCGGCATGGCTGGATCAGGCTTTCGCCCATTGTCCAATATTCCCCACTGCTGCCTCCCGTAGGAGTCTGGACCGTGTCTCAGTTCCAGTGTGACTGATCATCCTCTCAGACCAGTTACGGATCGTCGCCTTGGTGAGCCATTACCTCACCAACTAGCTAATCCGACCTAGGCTCATCTGATAGCGCAAGGCCCGAAGGTCCCCTGCTTTCTCCCGTAGGACGTATGCGGTATTAGCGTCCGTTTCCGAACGTTATCCCCCACTACCAGGCAGATTCCTAGGCATTACTCACCCGTCCGCCGCTCTCAAGAGAAGCAAGCTTCTCTCTACCGCTCGACTTGCATGTGTTAGGCCTGCCGCCAGCGTTCAATCTGAGCCATGATCAAACTCTTCAGTTCAAACATCTTTGGGTTTTTAAGAAACCCTAAACTTGGCTCAGCAATCGTTGGTTACATCTTTGATTTCTCGCGGAGTAACTTGTGATGCTGATAATCTTGTTGACTATCAGTCTGACTCCACAAGCACCCACACGAATTGCTTGATTCAGTTGTTAAAGAGCGGTTGGTTAAGAGCTATTCGTCTCAACCGAGGCGCGCATTCTACAGCAGCCTCATTTGCTGTCAAGTGGTTATTTTCAGAAGTTTTCGAAGATTTCTTCAACAACTTCAACCACTTGCGCTTGCGATCTCTCGTAAGCGGGAGGCGAATTCTACAGCGTTACACGCTGCTGTCAACACCTCTTTTTCAACTTCCTTTTGGCTTCGATGGACTGAAGCAACTTACTGTCAAAACTTACTTAACTCATTGTTTACCAAGGAGTTTTCCGTTTCGACTGCGCCGGAAGTGGGGCGAATTATAGGCGCACAGAATCTGCCGTCAACCTTCTTTTTCACATTTCTGTCATATAGGTCAAAAAACCCAGGAAACGCGAAGGCCGGCCCCAAGGGCCGGCCTTCTATTCACCTAGCCTTACAGGCTCGGAAAAGCGAACTGCGATGCCTCATGACTGGCCCGCTGCGGCCAACGCTGAGTGATCGCCTTGCGGCGGGTATAGAACCGCACCCCATCCGGCCCATAGGCGTGCAAGTCGCCAAACAGCGAACGCTTCCAGCCCCCGAAGCTGTGATAAGCCACCGGCACCGGCAGCGGAACGTTGACTCCCACCATGCCCACTTCGATTTCATCACAGAACAGACGCGCCGCCTCACCGTCACGGGTGAAGATGCAGGTGCCGTTGCCGTATTCATGATCGTTGATCAGCTGAATCGCCGCTTCCAGGCTCTCCACCCGCACCACGCACAACACCGGGCCGAAGATCTCTTCTTTATAGATACGCATCTCGGGGGTCACGCGATCAAACAGGCTGCCACCGAGGAAGAACCCATGTTCATGCCCGGCAACGCTCAAGCCGCGACCATCGACGACCAACTCGGCCCCCGTCGACACACCGTCCTCTATATAGCCACTGACCTTGTCCCGCGCCTGCCCAGTCACCAGCGGCCCCATGTCCAAGCCACAGGTGGTGCCCGCGCCGATCTTCAATGCCTTGACCTGCGGCACCAGCTTGGCGATCAACGCATCCGCCACCTGGTCACCCACACACACCGCCACCGAGATCGCCATGCAACGCTCGCCGCAGGAACCATATGCCGCGCCCATCAAGGCACTGACGGCGTTATCCAGATCCGCGTCCGGCATCAGCACCGCGTGGTTCTTCGCCCCGCCCAGTGCCTGCACACGCTTACCGCGTTTGGTCGCTTCGGCATAGATGTATTCGGCAATCGGCGTCGATCCTACAAAGCTAAGCGCCTTTACCTCGAGCGCCTCGATCAAAGCGTCCACTGCACCCTTGTCACCGTGCACCACGCTCAGCACGCCTTTAGGCAGACCCGCTTCCTGCAACAATTGCGCGATCAACAACGTCGAACTCGGGTCACGCTCCGACGGTTTGAGGATGAAACAGTTACCGCACACAATCGCCAGCGGATACATCCACAACGGCACCATCGCCGGGAAGTTGAACGGCGTAATCCCCGCCACCACGCCCAGCGGCTGAAAATCCGACCAGGCATCAATGTTCGGCCCCACGTTGCGGCTGTATTCGCCCTTGAGAATCTCCGGCGCCGAGCAGGCGTACTCCACATTCTCGATGCCACGCTTCAACTCACCGGCGGCATCCTCCAACGTCTTGCCGTGCTCTTCGCTGATCAACTGCGAAATACGCGCTTCGTTCTGCTCCAGCAACTGCTTGAAACGGAACATCACCTGCGCACGTTTGGCCGGCGGCGTATTACGCCAGGCCGGGAACGCCGCCTTGGCCGCGTCGATCGCCTGTTGAATGGTTTCACGACTGGCCAACGGCACTTGGTGAATCACCTGGCCAGTAGACGGGTTGTACACGTCGGCACTGCGACCGCTGTCGTTGACCAGTTCACCGTTGATCAAATGCTGGATAAGGCTCATGCAGGGCTCCTGAAAAGTTGTTCTATATAGAAGGAGAAATTAGTCGATCTTGTTCAGCACTTCACCGACCGCATCGAACAGGCGATCCAAGTCCTGCGGTTTGCTATTGAAAGTTGGCCCGAACTGCAGGGTGTCACCGCCGAAGCGCACATAGAAACCGGCTTTCCACAGTGCCATGCCGGCCTCGAACGGACGCACGATCGCATCTCCGTCGCGCGGGGCAATCTGGATGGCTCCGGCCAGGCCGTAGTTACGAATATCAAGCACATTCTTGCTGCCCTTCAAGCCATGCAGCGCATTCTCAAAGTGCGGTGCGACTTCGGCTACGCTCTGCACGAGATTTTCCTTCTGCAGCAGGTCGAGTGCCGCGAGGCCGGCCGCGCAGGCCACCGGGTGCGCCGAATAGGTGTAGCCGTGGGGGAATTCCACCGCATACTCGGGCGTCGCCTGGTTCATGAAGGTCTGATAGATCTCGCTGCTGGCAATCACCGCGCCCATGGGAATCGCGCCATTGGTGACTTGCTTGGCAATGCACATCAAGTCCGGGGTCACGCCAAAGCTGTCAGCGCCGAACATCGAGCCGGTGCGGCCGAAACCGGTGATCACTTCGTCGAACACCAACAGAATGTTGTGCTGATCGCAGATTTCACGCAGGCGCTTGAGGTACCCCTGTGGCGGCACCAGCACTCCCGCAGAACCGGCCATTGGCTCGACAAACACCGCAGCAATGTTCGAAGCATCATGCAACTCGATCAGCTTGAGCAACTCATCGGCCAACGCAATACCGCCCAACTCCGGCATGCCACGGGAGAACGCGTTGCTCGCCAGCAAGGTATGCGGCAGGTGGTCAACGTCCATCATCGACTGACCAAACAGCTTACGGTTACCGTTGACGCCGCCAAGGCTGGTACCGGCAATGTTCACCCCGTGGTACCCACGGGCGCGGCCGATCATCTTGGTCTTGGTGGCCTGGCCCTTCAGGCGCCAGTAGGCACGCACCATCTTCACGGCGGTATCGGCGCACTCGGAGCCGGAGTCGGTGAAGAACACATGGTTGAGGTTGCCAGGGGTCAGGTCGGTAATCTTTTCCGCCAGTTGAAAGGACAGCGGATGACCGTATTGGAAGCCCGGAGAGTAGTCCAGGGTGCCCAACTGCCGGGCCACCGCTTCCTGGATTTCCTTGCGCGTATGCCCGGCGCCGCAGGTCCAAAGGCCCGACAGCGAGTCGTAGACCTTGCGCCCCTTGTCATCGGTCAACCAGCTGCCTTCGGCGGCCACGATCAGGCGCGGATCGCGCTGAAAGTTACGGTTGGCGGTATAAGGCATCCAGTGAGCATCCAGCTTGAGTTGGCTGGCCAGGGACGATGGGGCGTTTTCCGGCATGTTCATCAGCAAAACCTCGCAAGGCAAAAGGCAGCGTCGGGATTGAAAAAGCGTTGTTGCAGCTAAATTGCCACGGAGATAAAGTCGGTGAAATTCAACTTTTCTAACCTTCAGTCAGGACTTCACTAAACTATGAGCCGTCGTCCCGACCCCCTGGCCCAGGTCAGCGACTTTGATATCCGCTTGCTGCGCATCTTTCGCAGCGTGGTGGAGTGCGGCGGGTTTTCCGCAGCGGAAACCGCACTGGGGATTGGGCGTTCGGCCATCAGCCAGCAAATGAGCGACTTGGAGCAGCGCCTCGGGCTGAGGCTCTGTCAACGCGGCCGCGCCGGCTTCTCACTGACTGAAGAAGGCCGCGAGGTCTATCAGTCGGCGTTGCAACTGTTGAGTGCCCTGGAAAGTTTTCGCACCGAGGTCAATGGCCTGCACCAGCACTTGCGTGGAGAGCTGATCATCGGCCTCACCGATAACCTCGTTACCCTGCCCCATATGCGCATTACCCACGCCTTGGCGCAGTTGAAGGAGCGCGGCCCGGACGTGCAGATCCAGATCCGCATGATCGCCCCCAATGAAGTGGAGCAAGGTGTGCTCGACGGCCGTCTGCACGTTGGCGTTGTGCCCCAGGCCAGCGCGTTGTCCGGCCTGGAATACCAACCGCTGTACAGCGAGCGCTCGCTGCTCTATTGCGCGGTCGGCCATCCGCTGTTTTATGCCGACGACAAGCAACTGGACGACGCGCGCCTCGACGGCCAGGACGCCATCGCCCCGACCTTCCGCCTGCCCGCCGAGATCCAGGCCCACTACCAGGCGCTCAATTGCACGGCCAGTGCTTCGGACCGCGAAGGCATGGCATTCCTGATCCTCACCGGCCGCTATATCGGCTACCTGCCCGATCATTACGCCAGCCTATGGGTACAACAAGGCCGACTCCGCGCGCTGAAATCGGCCACACGGTTTTACGATTTAAGCCTGGCATCGGTCACGCGCAAGGGCCGCCGCCCCCATTTGGTGCTGGAAAGCTTCCTGGAAAGCCTGGCAGCAACGCGCTAGTTCGGGCCCCGCAAAAAAAGCTGAGCAGGTGGACAGTTTTTTGCAAGGCACAAGAACCTTGAACCGTCCGCCCCGAGTTGACTCGCCATGCCAGCACAATCCTCCAGCCCCAACGACCTGATCTACGGCCTCGATGATCGCCCCAAACCACTGCCCGCCCTGCTGGCTGCCCTGCAACATGTGCTGGCCGCGTTTGTCGGCATCATCACCCCGCCACTGATCATCGGTTCCACCCTGGGCCTCACCGCGCACCTGCCCTACCTGATCAGCATGGCGCTGATGGTCTCCGGCGTCGGCACGTTCATCCAGGCGCGTAGGCCGTTCGGTATCGGCGCCGGGATGATTTGCCTGCAAGGCACCAGCTTCGCCTTCCTGGGGGCGGTATTGTCCGCCGGTTTTCTGGTCAAGCAACGCGGCGGCAGCCCTGAGGACATCCTGGCGATGATCTTCGGCGTGTGCTTTTTCGGCGCCTTGGTGCAAATCGTGCTGAGCCGCTGTATCGGCCAACTGCGCCGGGTCATTACGCCCCTGGTGACCGGGATCGTGATTACGCTGATCGGCATCAGCCTGATAAAAGTGGGCATCACCGATCTCGGCGGCGGGTTCAACGCTCCCGACTTCGGCGCCCCCACCAACCTGGCCCTGGGCCTGTTCGTGGTATTGACGATCATCCTGCTCAACCGCTCGAACACACCCTGGGTACGCCTCTCGGCCATCATCATCGGCCTGGCCCTCGGCAGCCTGGCCGCCTGGTTCAGCGGCAAGCTGGTGCCCCACGCCTTGCCCGACCTGCCGCTGATCAGCCTGCCTACGCCGTTTCGCTTTGGTTTCAACTTCGACTGGAGCGCCTTCCTGCCAATCGCGCTGATTTATCTGATCAGCAGTATCGAAACCGTTGGTGACCTTACGGCCAACTGCATGATCGCCCGCCAGCCCATCAGCGGTGCGTCTTATATAAGCCGACTCAAAGGCGGCGTGCTGGGTGATGGGGTCAGTTGCATGATCGCCGCGACGTTCAGCGCCTTCCCCAATACCACCTTCGCGCAAAACAACGGGGTGATCCAACTCACCGGCGTGGCCAGCCGTTACGTCGGCCTGTACATCGGCGCCGTGTTGATTTGTCTCGGGTTGTTTCCCATGATCGGCGCGGTATTGCAGCAAATCCCCAAACCGGTGCTGGGCGGCGCGACCCTGGTGATGTTCGGTAGCGTCGCTGCGGCAGGTGTGCGCATCCTGGCGCAGGCGCCGCTGGATCGACGCAGCATGTTGATCATCGCCACCTCGTTCGGGGTCGGCTTGGGCATCGCCGCCCAACCCAACTTGCTGCACTTGATGCCGGCCCTGGTGCAGAACCTGTTCGACTCCGCCATCACCAGCGGCGGCCTGACTGCCATTGTGTTGTGCCTGCTATTGCCCGAGGCCAAAACCACCGATGCCGTTGCAAACCACACGCCCGAAAGTGACTCCCTGGAATCGCTTTGACGGTTTTATTGCATCAACACTTGTCTGAGGCTTGAGGGTGGGTTATCTGTGCACACGTCGCCTCTATCGATCAGCACGGAAACCTCCATGAGCCTCGAAGTTCCTGCCCACAGCAACCACGCCGGTAAACCCGCCAGCCGCATTCGGCAAAAGAACGAACAAGCGATTCTCCAGGCTGCTGAAGATGAGTTCGCGCGCCACGGCTACAAGGGCACCAGCATGAACACCATCGCTGCCAGTGCCGGGTTGCCCAAAGCCAACTTGCATTATTACTTCACCAATAAGCTTGGCCTGTACATTGCCGTACTGAGCAATATCCTGGAATTGTGGGACAGCACGTTCAACGCGCTGACCGCCGAGGACGACCCGGCCGTGGCCCTTTCCCGTTACATCCGCACCAAGATGGAATTCTCACGACGCCAGCCACAGGCCTCACGAATCTTCGCCATGGAGATCATCAGCGGCGGCGAATGCCTTACCGAATATTTCAGCCAGGACTACCGCGCCTGGTTCAGCGGCCGGGCGGCCGTGTTCCAGGCCTGGATCGATGCTGGCAAGATGGACCCCATCGACCCGGTACACCTGATCTTCCTGCTGTGGGGCAGCACCCAGCACTACGCCGACTTCGCCACCCAGATCTGCCGCGTCACGGGGCGCACCAAGCTGACCAAGCAGGATATGGAAGACGCCGGCACCAACCTGATCCACATCATTCTCAAAGGCTGTGGCATCAAGCCGGCCCAATAAACGAAGCGACTTATGCCATTCACGCTTACAGGCCTTTGCGAATTTCGTGAAGAAATCCGCAAAAGCCGCTTTATCACCCTGGCGGCGCCCATTACCAGCCCGCACGACGCCCAGGCGTTTTTCGAGCAGCACAGCGACCTCAACGCAACACACAACTGCTGGGCCTGGAAACTCGCCGACCAATACCGCAGCAACGACGACGGCGAACCCGGCGGCACCGCCGGGCGGCCAATCCTTGCGGCCATCGAAGCCCAGGGTTTCGATCAGGTCGCGGTGCTGGTGATTCGTTGGTACGGCGGTATCCAACTGGGCACCGGTGGGCTGGCCCGGGCCTATGGCGGCGGCGCCAACAAGTGCCTGCAGAACGCCGAGCGCATCGAGCTGATCAGCCGCATACCCTTGCGCTGCGCCTGCGCATTCGCCGAGCTGAACCTGGTAAAACTGCGTGTTGCCGACCTCGGCGGGTTGGTGGTGGAGGAAACCTTCACCGCCAACGGTGTCGAACTGCAACTGGCTTTGGGCGAAGAGCAGGTCGATACCCTGCAGGCCCAACTGGCCGACCTGAGCCGTGGACGTATCCTGCTGCAACGCTGAAAACTGTTACTGTTATTTGCTGAATTCCCTGAACCGCGACTCTAAAAGGAAGCTTTTCATGCCTACGCCAAAAACCGCACTGATCATCGGCGCCTCGCGCGGGCTGGGCCTTGGCCTGGTCAAGCAACTGCTCCAGGACGGCTGGGACGTGACTGCCACCGTGCGCGACCCGAACAAGGCTGACGCCCTGAAAGCCGTGGGCCCGGTGCAGATCGAGAAACTCGACATGGACGATCAGCAAGCCGTGATCGCCCTGGCCCAGCGCCTGAAAGACCGCACCTTCGACCTGCTGTTCGTCAACGCCGGCGTCAAGGGCCCGGCGAACCAGGAACCTGGCCACGCGACCCTGGCGGAAGTCGGCCAACTGTTTTTCACTAACGCTGTGGCCCCGATCAACCTGGCCCAGCGTTTCGTCGGGCAGATCCGTAAGGACACCGGCGTGCTGGCCTTCATGAGTTCGGTGCTGGGCAGCGTCACCATTCCTGATGGTTCGGACATGGCGTTGTACAAAGCCAGCAAGGCGGCGCTCAACTCCATGACCAACAGCTTTGTCACCCAACTGGGCGAACACAAGCCGACGGTGTTATCGCTGCACCCAGGCTGGGTGAAAACCGACATGGGCGGCGAGAATGCGCACATCGACGTCGAAACCAGCGTGCGTGGCCTGGTGGATCAAGTGAATGCCTACACCGGCAAAGGCGGTCATCATTTCGTGGATTACAAAGGCGACACCATCGCTTGGTAAGTACACTGGTCACCCTGTGGGAGGGGGCTTGCCCCCGATGGCGGTATTTCAGTCATATATAAGTTGGCTGATCCACCGCTATCGGGAGCAAGCCCCCTCCCACACTGACCGCGTCCGCTTGCCTGCATGTGGACCAACACGTAATCTACCCGCCTCGCCTTCCCCGGCGACCCTGGATCAGCAGACAGGGCAACACTGAGCTGGCAAACCTGAACCCATCATTCAGAGGAGCCGGCCAATGCCTGCGACCCGTATCTGGTTAAAACACCCCCTCGCTATTTTCACTGCCAATGGCCTCGATGCCCGTGGCGGCCTGGTACTGCAAGACGGTGTCATCACCGAAGTGCTGGCCCAGGGGCAAGAACCCGCGCAACCCTGTGCGCAGGTGTTCGATGCCCACGAGCATGTGGTCCTGCCCGGGCTGATCAACACCCACCATCACTTCTACCAGACCCTGACCCGCGCCTGGGCGCCGGTGGTCAACCAGCCGCTGTTTCCCTGGTTGAAAACCCTGTATCCGGTCTGGGCCCGACTGACCCCGGAAAAACTCGCCCTGGCGTCGAAGGTGGCACTCGCCGAATTGCTGCTCTCCGGCTGCACCACAGCGGCAGACCACCACTACCTGTTCCCCGACGGCCTGGAAAACGCCATTGATGTGCAGGTCGACAGCGTACGCGAGCTGGGCATGCGCGCCATGCTCACCCGTGGTTCCATGAGCCTGGGCGAAGCCGATGGTGGCCTGCCGCCGCAGCAAACCGTGCAACAGGGCCAGGTCATTCTCGACGACAGCCAACGCCTGATCCGTGAATACCACGAGCGCGGCAACGGTGCGCAGATCCAGATTGCCCTCGCACCCTGCTCGCCGTTTTCCGTCACCCCGGAGATCATGCGCGCCAGTGCCGAACTGGCCACCTCGCTGGACGTGCGCCTGCACACGCACCTGGCGGAAACCCTCGACGAGGAAGACTTCTGCCTGCAACGTTTCGGCCTGCGCACCGTGGATTATCTCGACAGCGTCGGCTGGCTCGGCCCACGCACCTGGCTGGCCCACGGCATTCACTTCAACCCGGATGAAATCGCCCGCCTGGGCGCCGCCGGCACGGGCATCTGCCACTGCCCGAGCTCGAATATGCGCCTGGCTTCCGGCATCTGCCCGACCCTCGACCTGCTCGCCGCTGGTGCTCCCATCGGCCTGGGCGTGGACGGCTCGGCTTCCAACGACGCCTCGAACATGATCCTCGAAACCCGCCAGGCTCTGTACATCCAGCGTCTGCGTTATGGGGCAGAAAAAATCACGCCCGAAGGTGTGTTGGGCTGGGCGACCAAAGGCTCGGCGCAGTTGTTGGGCCGTACGGATATTGGAGAATTGGCTGTGGGCAAACAGGCTGATCTGGCACTGTTCAAGCTGGATGAACTGCGCTTCTCCGGCAGCCACGATCCCATTTCCGCACTGTTGCTGTGCGGTGCCGATCGAGCGGACCGGGTGATGATTGCAGGTCAATGGCGGGTAATCGACGGCCAAGTGGAGGGCCTCGACCTGAAAGGCCTGATCGCCGATCACACTCAGGCAGCCCGGCAGTTGATCGCCGGAACCTGAGCCCAACATAGTTAAAAATGTGGGAGGGTGCTTGCCCCCGATGGCGGTGTGTCAGTCCTATATAAGCTGGCTGACCCACCGCTATCGGGAACAAGCCCCCTCCCACATTTGGCTTTATGGTGTGCTTGAAATCGGGTTACAACCCCAACAGCGACAACATGATAAACGTCGCAAACAACACAAAATGCGTCATCCCTTCAATGGCATTGGTTTCACCATCATTGAGGTTGATCGCGCTGACGATCAGCGTAATAAATACCATCACCGTCTGTACCGGCGTCATTGCCATCTGGAACGGCTGGCCGCTGTAAAGCGCCATCGCTTCCATGACCGGCACCGTCAGAATCACCGTCGACAACGAGGCACCCAGTGCGATGTTCACCACCGACTGCATGCGGTTGGCCAAGGCGGCGCGCAATGCGGTGAGGATTTCCGGCGCGGCGGAAATAGCCGCCACTACAATCGCGGTGATCACCGGTGGGGCGCCCGTGCCTTCCAGGCCCAGGTCGAGGGTCTTGGACATGACCTCGGCCAACGCGCCAATCACAATCACGCCAAACACCAGGGTGCCGATCGAGAACGCGAGGTTCACGGGCGGCGCTTGCTCATCTTCCGGCAATTTCTTGCGGCGTTTTTCCGGGTAGCTGTAGCTGAAGAAATAACTGTGTGGGCCGACCTGCATTCTCAGGAACAAGGTGTAGAGCACTACCATGGCGCCGATGGTGAAGGCCGAGTAAATTTTCCAGTCAGCCTCGGGGATAAATTCCGGCACCACCATCGACACGCCCATGGCGGTGAGGATCATCACGCTGTAGGTGCGCGCAGAATCATCGTTGTAGGACTGCTCGCCATGCTTGATGCCGCCCATCAGCGCGGCCAGGCCGAGGATGCCGTTGATATCGAGCATCACCGCCGAATAGATGGTGTCGCGCACCAGTGTGGGTGAGGGCTCGTTGCTCATCATGATCGCCAGGATCACCACTTCCACCAACACGGCCGCCAAGGTCAGGATCATGGTGCCATAGGGGTCGCCGACCTTTTCCGCCAGCTGCTCGGCATGATGGGCCACACGCATCGATGCCATCACGATAAACGCGATCAAACCGAGGCCCGCGAGCAACGCCACAATCTGCCCGCTGTGGAGCATCCAGTGTTCCAGCGGGTAGGCGGCAATGGCGGCAATCAGCGCCAGCAGCATGAATTTTTCTTGCTTGAGGGAAGTGAGCATGGGAGGCCTTTATGTGCAGCAAATCAGTCATCGTTGGGGTACAGACTGCGCCCAGCCGCTAACGTTTCGTTACACCTTAGTTCACACCGCTCTTGCGCGAAAAAATCAAATACTCTCCTGCTGGTCAGGTTATGCCGATTATTTCGGCCATGGCCTGTAGAATGCCGCCATTGCACCTGATGAGATTTTTAGACATGTACGATTGGCTCAACGCCCTGCCCAAGGCTGAACTGCACCTGCACCTGGAGGGCTCGCTGGAGCCCGAGCTGCTGTTCGCCCTGGCCGAACGCAACAAGATTGCCCTGCCGTGGAACGACGTCGAAACCCTGCGCAAGGCTTACGCGTTCAATAACCTGCAAGAGTTTCTCGACCTGTACTACAAAGGCGCCGATGTGCTGCGCACGTCCCAGGATTTCTACGACCTGACCTGGGCCTACCTGCTGCGGTGCAAAGCCCAGAATGTGATCCACACCGAACCCTTCTTCGACCCGCAAACCCACACCGACCGTGGTGTGCCGTTCGAAGTGGTGCTCAACGGCATCGCTGCCGCCCTCAAAGACGGCGAGCAGCAACTGGGCATCACCAGCGGCCTGATCTTAAGCTTCCTGCGCCACCTGAGCGAAGCCGAAGCCGAGAAAACCCTCGACCAGGCGCTGCCGTTCCGTGACGCGTTCGTCGCCGTGGGCCTGGACAGTTCAGAAATGGGTCACCCGCCGAGCAAGTTCCAGCGTGTGTTCGACCGCGCCCGTCACGAAGGCTTCCTCACCGTGGCCCACGCCGGCGAAGAAGGCCCGCCCGAGTACATCTGGGAAGCCATCGACCTGCTGAAAATCCAGCGTATCGACCATGGCGTGCGCGCCATCGAAGACGAGCGCCTGATGCAGCGCATCATCGACGAGCAGATCCCGCTGACCGTTTGCCCACTGTCCAACACCAAGCTGTGCGTATTCGACGACATGGCCCAGCACAACATCCTCGACATGCTCGAGCGTGGCGTGAAAGTCACCGTGAACTCGGACGATCCGGCCTATTTCGGCGGTTATGTCACCGAGAACTTCCACGCGCTGTACACCTCCCTGGGCATGACCCAGGACCAGGCCAAACGCCTGGCGCAGAACAGCCTGGATGCGCGACTGGTAAAGCCATAACTGAATAAACGCAGTCCAGACATGTGGGAGGGGGCTTGCCCCCGATTGCGGTATGTCAGCCAGCTTATTTGTAGCTGACCCATCGCCATCGGGGGCAAGCCCCCTCCCACATGGTTTTTGCGGTAACCCTAGATTTCGGTGAGTTCTTCCAACGTCTTGCCCTTGGTCTCCATCCCGAACACCCACACCACCAGCGCCGCCACGGCGAAACACAGCGCGCCCAAGGCAAATACCCCGCCCTGCCCGGTAATCGGAAACACCAGCCCGGTCACCAGAGGCCCAAGCAACGACCCCACCCGCCCAATCGCCGAAGCGAAGCCGGACCCGGTCGCACGCGCCGAGGTGGGATATAGCTCGGGCGTATAAGTGTACAACACCGCCCACATGCCAAATAGAAAGAACTGCATCAACAAGCCGGACGCAATCAGCAGCCCGACGTTGCCGCCAAACACCGCACTCTGCCCATACAGAAACGCCATCACCCCGCCACCGAGCAACGTCACCACGCACACCGGCTTACGCCCCCAACGCTCGACCAGCCACGCGGCCATGAGGAAACCCGGTATTCCGCCCAGGGAAATGATCACCGTGTAATACACCGATTGCGTCACCGCAAAGCCTGACTGCTGCAACAACGCACTCAACCACGAGGTGAGCCCGTAGAACCCGAGCAGGGCAAAGAACCACACGCTCCAGATCATCAGGGTGCGTTGACGGTACTGCGCCGACCACAATTGCTGGAAGGCCGAGAAGAACGTGCCTGGCGTACTCGCCACTCGCGGCAAGGCCACCGGTTCGGGCAAGTCGGCGCATCCCAGGGAGTCGCGCACCTTGTGTTCGATGCCAAGCAATACCTTGTCCGCCGCCTCGTGGCGCCCGGCCTGTTCCAGCCAACGCGGCGATTCCGGAATAAAAAACCGGATGGCCAGCACAAATACCGCCGGCACCGCCAACACCAGAAAGATGTCGCGCCAGCCCACCACCGGCAGCAGGAAATACGACAGCACCCCGGCGGCGACAAACCCGAGCGGCCAGAAACCATCCATCAACGCGATATACCGCCCACGTCGCTTTGCCGGAATCAGCTCCGACAACATCGACTGTGCAATGGGAAATTCCATGCCCATGCCAATGCCCAGCAAGATGCGAAACAGCGTCAGCGTCTCGACCGTCTGCGCCGTGGAGCACAGGTAGCTGGCGACGCCCCACAACACGATGCTCCACTGAAACACCGGCTTGCGCCCGAAGCGGTCCGCGAGCATCCCCGAGAGCGACGCACCGATCACCATGCCGAAAAAGCTCGAACTGGCGAGTAAGCCGGCCTGGGCCGTACTCAGGCCGAACTCGGCTTTGATCGAGCCCAATAGAAACGTCATCATTGCCAGATCCATGGAGTCGAAGAAGAACGCCAGGGCAATGATGATGAAAATGATTCGGTGGTAACCACTGATGGGCAACCGTTCCAGCCGCTCTGCTGCGCTATAGCCTTGCATACCCATGCCGCCGCCCCCTGTCTGAAAAGTCCCCCAAAGAGTGTGCGGCATCGTCTGCCCTGGCGATTGCTGGATGCGACCTGACCGAAACCAGGAGCGACGCGCCTACGCTGTGGCCAGCCGGTTGATTTCCGCAAGCCCGGCGTCGCTGACCGACAAGGCCCGGGATTCATCGATCGCATTGACCCAGTTCGACTGCAGGAACAGTTGCAACAACCCCGCGCCGAGCGCACCGCCCACATGCGGTTGCTGTTGGCTCCAGTCGAAACAGTCACACACCAACGGCGACGAGAAGGCCTGGACAAAAATACCCAGGCTCGCCAAATGCTGGGTGCCCTTGACCGTGACTTCGGTACGTTGTTCGTAGCGCTGGATCCACCCTGCCTCCATCATCCGCTCGTACAGGCCGGCCGCCAATTCACCGCCGAGGTGGTCCTGGCACACACGGGCGCGACGCAACAGCGGCGGTACCCGCAACGCCGCTGGCTGAGTATCCGGCGTGCTGCGCCCGACA
Organism: Pseudomonas sp. R4-35-07; assembly: GCF_003852235.1. Lineage (NCBI taxonomy): Bacteria > Pseudomonadati > Pseudomonadota > Gammaproteobacteria > Pseudomonadales > Pseudomonadaceae > Pseudomonas > Pseudomonas sp. R4-35-07. The sequence goes on along the minus strand of NZ_CP027732.1, from coordinate 783,225 downwards.
CTGGCCATGGTCGTCGTCGCCAGGGCATCGATGGCGGCGCTGACGTCCGCAGCCGCCACACGAAACAGCCGCTTGCCCCGTCGCGCTTCGACCCGCAGCAGGCCGCTGCCGGTCAGCCTGGCTAAATGGGCATTGGCCGACGCCGTAGACAACCCGGCGCACGTCGCCAACTCCTCTGAAGATTTTGCCGAACCGTCCATCAATGCCCACAGCATTGCGGTGCGCTTGGGCTCGGCAAGCAAGCTGGCGATATGACTGATGCATGGTGCCTGTTCCATCTCTCGACTCCCTGTTGACGCGTTTTTCTGCTGCGGTTGGCGCCAAAGTATAGGGGCCAAAACAGCTGGTTCCATGGCGTCTTACAGCCTGGACAGGGACAGCACTTGAGCGAAATTTCCTGCTTTTCTGCCGGCCGTTACTTAGCCGCGAATCGCTCCGACCGTTGCGCCGTCAATGTCGCACAACGGGACACGAGCATCTCCCGCAGCAAGTTGACGGGTTTGCTCAACTGCGCACGATGCGCGCACAGCAGGTTAAGCGGCGTGCGCTCACCGCGCAGCTCCGGCAGGATCAAGCGCAAACGCCCAGCCACGACGTCGGTACTCACATCCAGCCAGGATTTATAGGCAATGCCCACACCCGCTACCGCCCAGCGGCGCACCACGTCGGCGTCGTCGCTGACCCGATCCCCCGAGACGGTCAGGCTGACCTCGCGCTTGCCATCAAAAAAACGCCAGTGATCATGCACGCGACCGGCGAGCATATAGAGCAAGCAATTATGCTGGGCCAGTTGTTCAAGGTGTCGCGGCTCGCCATAACGGGCCAGATAACTGGGTGCTGCGCACAGCACCCGTACATTCTCCGGGGCGATGGGCAACGCCACCAGGCTTGAATCCTCGGGTTCGCCATAGCGCAAAGCGATGTCCACCGGCTGGCGGAAAAGGTCGGCTATGCGATCACCCAGCAACAGGCGCACGCTTAGTTGCGGGTATTCACGCTGGAAATCATCCAGCCAGGGCAACAGCTGATTGCGCCCGAAATCCGAAGGCGCCGACAGTTGCAGCAGGCCGCTCACGTGGTCCTGCCCACTGGCCAACAAGCGCCGCCCTTCATCCAGTGAACTCAACGCGGCGCGGGCGTAGGTGAGAAAACCTTCGCCCTCGGCGGTCAAGCGCAGGCTGCGGGTGGAGCGGGCCAGCAAGCGCGCGCCCAGTTGCTGCTCTATACGCTTCAACGCGGCACTGGCCACTGCGGGGGAAAGGTCCATCACCCGCGCGGCTGCGGACAAACTGCCCAGGTCTGCCGCCCGCACAAATAACTGCAAATCATCAAAGCGAAGCATGCATTCCCGCCAATTATCAATTTTTTATTGAAACAGAACGCTGTTTTATCGGCTTTTATCTGCATTGGAAATAGCCAATCATCTGCCCACGCCGTTCCTTTTCGACCAGGAGTCGAGTATGTCCACTGCTTTTAACGTCATCGCCACACTGATCGCCAAGCCTGGCCAACAAGCCACTCTGGAAACCCTGCTGCGCGGCCTGCTCGAACCGACCCGCCTGGAACCTGGCTGTGAGCAGTACGACCTGCATCAGGACCTGCAACATCCCGAGACGTTCTACATGCTCGAGCGCTGGAGCGATGAGGCGGCCCTGGCCGACCACGATCAGAGCGCGCATATCCAGAGCTTCCGGGCCCAGGCCGCCGAGGTGATTGAACACTTCGACCTCAAGCGCCTGAAGTTTCTCGCCTGACCACCAACCCTTTACCCGGAGAAAACATGAAAGCCATCGCCTACTACAGCTGCCTGCCCATCACCGACACGAACGCCCTGCAAGACATCGAACTGCCCGAACCCGTGGCCGGGCCGCGCGACCTGTTGGTGGAAGTCAAAGCCATCTCGGTCAACCCGGTGGACACCAAGGTGCGCCAGAACGTCGCCCCGGAACACGGCGCCGCCAAGGTGCTCGGCTGGGACGTGGCCGGTGTGGTCAAGGCGGTCGGCAGCGAAGTCACGCTGTTCAAGGCCGGTGACAAGGTGTTCTACGCCGGCTCCCTGGTGCGCCCTGGCGGTAACAGTCAATTGCACACTGTGGATGAACGCATCGTTGGCCATATGCCACAGACCCTGGGTTTTGCCGAAGCCGCCGCGCTGCCGTTGACCGCCATCACGGCCTGGGAGCTGCTGTTCGAACGCCTGCAGGTCCCCGAGGGCAAAGCGGACCTGGGCCAGAGCCTGCTGATCGTCGGCGCAGCGGGCGGCGTGGGTTCGATCCTGACCCAGCTGGCCAGCCAGCTCACTGCACTGAAGGTCATCGGCACCGCCTCGCGCCCGGAGACTCAAGAATGGGCCAAGAACCTCGGCGCCGACCTGGTGATCGACCATAGCCAGCCGCTGAGCGAAGCGCTGAAACACGCCGGCCACCCGCACGTGACCCACGTCGCCAGCCTGACCCAGACCGACCATCACCTCGACCAACTGGTGGAAGCCCTGCAGCCCCAAGGCAAGCTGGCGCTGATCGACGACCCCAAGGCGCTGGACGTCAGCAAGCTCAAGCGCAAGAGCCTGTCGCTGCACTGGGAGTTCATGTACACCCGCTCGATGTTCGAGACACCGGACATGATCGAGCAGCATCACCTGCTCAACCGCGTGGCCACGCTGATCGACGCTGGCACCCTGAAAACCACGGTAGGCGAGCACTTCGGCGTGATCAATGCGGCGAACCTGCGACGTGCGCACGCGCTGCTGGAAAGCGGCAAGGCCAAGGGCAAGATCGTTTTAGAAGGGTTCTAAAAAACGGCTATCAGTGTCGTCTGTCACTGATGTAGGTAAGGACGACACCATTAGTCCGAGAGTTGACGTTTGTCATATTTGTGCGCGCATACGGGTTTATATTGGCCGCCTTTGCCACGATTCTTTTACGTGAGGAAGTCAGCAATGAAGATCCTGATAAAAGCGTTAGCAAAATCGCAGTGGGAGGTCCGCCTGGACCAGAAGTCGATTATTTTCCACACCGAAGCCGAGGCCCGTGCCTTTGCCGACACCTTGCAAGCCCGCATCCAGGCTCCCCACCGCTTCCCACTCAGCCAGCAACGCGCCGCCGCTGGCTGATCGGCTCTTCAGACCTGCGCCTGCGCGGCCCTGGCCCGTTGCAGGCGCTGGGTCGACATCGCAATCGTCACCGCCAGCACACCGCACAGGCTGATGACCATCGCCATCGGCATCGCCGTGCCGTCATGCAACACGCCCACCAACGATGCCGCCCCCGCCGCCACGCCGAACTGAATGCAACCGAGCAATGCCGACGCGCTGCCGGCACGGGCGCCTTGCCCGTTCATGGCGCACGCCGAGGTGTTAGGCAAAATGCAGCCCAGGCTGGCGATGCAGATGAACAGCGGCACCAGCAACGGCCACAGGGCTTCGGTGCGCAGCGCTGCAATGCCCAGCAGGGCCAACGCCGCCGCTACGTAAACCCACACCGTACGCGTGAGCAAAAACGCCGGGCCGCGCTTGGCCAGTAACCGCGCATTCAACTGCGCCACCAGGATAAAACCGGCGGCGTTGGAGCCAAACAGCCAGCCGTAATGCTCGGCGGGTACGCCATACAGCTTGATGAACACGAACGGCGAACCGGCAATGTAGGCAAACATCCCGGCAATCGAGATGCCGCCGGTCAAGGCGTAGCCGAGGTAAACCCGGTCTGACAACAGCGCGCCGTAGCGGCGCAGCGAGCCGGACAACGGCTGGCGCGGCTGATGCGCCGGAAACGTTTCCGGCAAGCCCACCGCCACCGCAACCGCCGCCATCACGCTGAACAGCGACAGCGCCAGGAAAATCGACTGCCAGCCCCACACGCCTACCATTATCCCGCCCGCCAGCGGTGCGAGAATCGGCGCCAGGCCAGTCACCAACATCAGTTGTGAATACACCTTGGCCGAACCCACGGCATCGCATTTGTCACTCACCACCGCCCGTGAGATCACCATGCCCGCGCAACCGCCCAGGGCCTGCACGAAACGCGCGCCGATCAGCCATTCCAGGGAGGGCGCGTACGCACAGGCGAAGGACGCAAGGGTAAACAGCGTGACGCCGCTGAGCAGCGGCACGCGCCGGCCAAAGCGGTCGGCCAAGGGGCCGTAGATCAATTGGCCGATGGCCAGCCCACCGAAATACACCGCCAGGGTCAGCTGGATGTGTTTTTCATCGGTTGCAAAAGCGGCTGCCATCGCCGGGAAACCCGGCAGGTAAAAATCGATCGCCAACGGCGCGAAGGCGCTCAAGGCGCCCAGGATCAGAATTATGCGGAGGTTCATCAGACACCCAAGTGAGTCGGCAGCCCGATAGTCTAGCCGCGCTTGGGCGTCTTGAACATTAAGATAGCTCGCTAACTATCGAGAATCAGACGACTGTGTAGCCTTCTTCCTTGATCAGGCCCGCGATCGCTTCACGGTCCAGTTTGCTTTGGACACTGACTTGCTTGGCCGCAAGGTCCACCGTGACCTCGGCATCTGCATCCTGGCTGCGCACCGCCTGGGTCACCGCACGAACGCAATGGCCGCAGGTCATTCCTTGCACCTTGAATACTTGCATGACATGTCTCCTTTGATGAGGTTGAACGCAGTCTCGACCTTGCCACGATGGCAAGGTCAAGTTTCAGAAACGTCGGCCGGGCTGGTATTCGGTGGCGACGTCGGCCAAGCTTCACCTTCAATAGAAGTGAACCACGGAGCATTCGCCATGCGCTGGTCGATTTTTGCCCTTGCCGGCCTGATGAGTTTTTCTGCCGTTGCGCCCGCCGCTGAAGACTATGCAGTGCTGATCATTTCCCGCGAGCGCCTGGAAGTGCCGACCAACTGTGAGATCGGCCTCTACATTCAGGACCAACTGGCCGGGCGCCTGTTCCAGGAACAAGCCACCTCCTTCAATTTGCCGCCGGGCGATGTGTCATTGCGCCTCAAGCTGCTGCCGGGCCAGACACCGGGCTGCTTGCCGGGCATGCTGGCACCGCCGGCGCAGAACATTACGCTCAAAGCCGGGGATGTACGCAAACTGCGTATCGCCCAAGGCCCGGACGGTATGTACCTCAAAGCCGCCACGCTGGAATACTGAAGCCGCCGATCGTCCCCATGCTCCGCGTGGGGACGCCTCATGGGACGCTCCGCGTCCCGCGTACAAGCCTTTGATTCGGCGCAAGGGTGACGCGGAGCGTCATGGGGATGCATTCCCACGCAGAGCGTGGGAACGATCGCGCTTGACCTTACCCACAGGTCAAGGTTGATCCTAGGAGCATCGTCTTCTGGAGGACTGCCCCATGAATGGACCCACCACGTTTGACCTGCCCATCAGCGGCATGACCTGCGCCAGTTGCGCCGGCCGTGTGGAGCGTGCGCTGGGCAAGGTGCCGGGGGTGCAACGCGTCAGCGTCAACCTGGCCAACGAACGTGCCCACGTTGAAGGACTCCACCAACTGGATCCCGGCGTATTGATCGCCGCTGTCGAAAAAGCCGGCTACACCGCCACCCTGCCCCAGAGCGAAACCGCCACCCAGGCCAATCAAGCCCAACGCCTGCACCACGAGCGCTGGGCGCTGATGCTGGCGATCATGCTGGCGTTGCCCCTGATACTGCCGATGCTGGTGGAACCCTTCGGCTTTCACTGGATGCTCCCCGCCTGGGTTCAGTTCGCGCTGGCGACGCCGGTGCAATTGATCCTCGGTGCGCGTTTTTACAGTGCCGCGTGGAAAGCCGTGCGCGCCGGTGCGGGCAATATGGACCTGTTGGTGGCGATCGGCACCAGTGCCGGTTACGGCTTGAGCGTCTATCAATGGCTCACCCAACCCGCTCCGCACTTGTACTTCGAAGCCTCGGCCGTGGTGATCGCCCTGGTGCTGCTGGGCAAATACCTGGAGAGCCGCGCCAAGCGCCAAACCGCAAGCGCCATACGCGCCCTCGAAGCCTTGCGCCCCGAGCGGGCGGTCCGCGTGCTGGAGGGGCGCGAGGAAGAAGTCGCCATCAATACGCTTACGCTCGGTGACCTGGTGCTGGTCAAGCCAGGCGAACGTTTTCCGGTGGATGGCGAAGTGGTCGACGGCCAAAGCCATGCCGACGAGGCACTGATCAGCGGCGAAAGCCTGCCGGTGCCGAAACGGCCCGGCGATACGGTTACTGGCGGCGCGATCAACGGTGAAGGCCGCCTGTTGGTGCGTACCCGGGCCCTGGGAGCGGAAAGCGTGCTGGCACGGATCATCCGCCTGGTCGAAGACGCCCAGGCCGCCAAGGCACCGATCCAGAAACTGGTGGATAAAGTCAGCCAGGTATTCGTCCCGGCCGTGCTGGTACTGGCATTGCTCACCCTGGCGGGCTGGTGGCTGTACGGCGCGCCGCTGGAGAGCGCAATCATCAATGCGGTCGCGGTATTGGTGATCGCCTGCCCATGTGCCCTGGGCCTGGCGACGCCGACGGCGATCATGGCCGGCACCGGCGTCGCCGCGCGCCATGGCATTCTGATCAAGGATGCCGAAGTCCTGGAGCATGCCCATGGGGTGAGCGCCGTAGTCTTCGATAAAACCGGCACCCTCACTTCGGGTACACCGAAGATCACCCATTTGGCGGCGCTGGATGGCAATGAATCGTTACTGCTGCAACAGGCCGGCGCCTTGCAGCGTGGCAGCGAGCACCCGCTGGCCAAGGCCGTGCTGGACGCCTGCGACGAACGCGGGCTGAGCGTGGCCGATGTCAGTGCCAGCCAGTCCCTGACTGGGCGCGGCATCGCCGGTACCCTTGACGGCCGGCAATTGGCTCTGGGCAATCGGCGCCTGCTGGAAGAGGCCGGCCTTAGCGCGGGCCAGTTGAGTCAGCGCGCGACGGCATGGGAAGCCGAGGGGCGTACGTTGTCCTGGCTGATCGAGCAAGGCGCAAGCCCTCGCGTGCTGGGGCTGTTCGCATTCGGCGACACGCTCAAGCCCGGCGCGCAGCAGGCCGTGCAGCAACTCAAGGCGCAGCACATCAGCAGCCACCTGCTTACCGGCGACAATCGCGGCAGCGCGCGGGTGGTTGCAGAGGCGCTGGGCATCGACGATGTACACGCCGAAGTGCTGCCCGCCGACAAAGCCGCCACCGTGACCGCACTGAAAAAAACCGGCGTGGTGGCCATGGTCGGCGACGGCATCAACGACGCACCGGCCCTGGCCGCCGCCGATATCGGCATCGCCATGGGCGGCGGCACCGACGTGGCCATGCACGCCGCCGGCATCACCCTGATGCGCGGCGACCCGCGCCTGGTGCCGGCCGCCCTGGAGATCAGCCGCAAGACCTACGCGAAAATCCGCCAGAACCTGTTCTGGGCCTTTGTGTATAACGTGATCGGCATTCCCCTGGCGGCCTTCGGCCTGCTCAACCCGGTGCTGGCAGGTGCGGCGATGGCGTTGTCCAGCGTCAGTGTGGTGAGCAATGCATTGCTGTTGAAAACCTGGAAACCCAAGGACTTGGAGGATCAACGCCCATGAATATCGGCCAAGCCGCTCGCCAGAGCGGGCTGAGCGCGAAGATGATTCGCTACTACGAATCCATCGGTCTGCTCAAGGCAGCCCACCGCACCGACAGCGGTTATCGCATCTATGGCGCCGACGACCTGCACACCCTGGCGTTCATCAAACGCTCGCGCGACCTGGGGTTTTCACTGGAAGAGGTCGGCAAACTGCTGACCTTGTGGCAGGACCGACAACGGGCCAGCGCCGACGTGAAAGCCTTGGCGCGCCAGCATATCGATGAGCTGAATCAAAAAATCCGCGAGTTGGCGCAACTGCGCGACACGCTGCAAGACCTGGTGGAGCACTGCCAGGGCGACCACCGACCGGATTGCCCGATCCTCAAGGAATTGGCCTCCGGCAGTGGCTGCGCCTGATATTCCAACTGACTCAACATAAAGATCGTTCCCACGCTCCGCGTGGGAATGCAGACCGTGATGCTCTGCGTCACCTAGCCTAAACGTGCAGCAATTGGCGGGACGCGGAGCGTCCCAGGAGGCATTCCCACGCGGAGCGTGGGAACGATCATGTGCCGAAAGATCACTGCATCCAAGGCGGCGGCGGTTCTTCGGCGGTCTTGGTGGGTGGGGCATCATCTGCCGCGCGATTCGCTTGCTTGCGCTCTTCATCCAGCCGCGCCGCTTCGATCTCGCGGATCACACCGCCTACGTCCGCCAGCTCTTCCGGCTCGTCGAACTCACCGGTCAGGATGCTGGCCGGGTGCAGGATACCGGCTTCGTACAGCGCCCACATTTCCTTGGCGTACTTGGTCTTCTTCAGCTCCGGAGCAAAGCGCCCGAAGTAGGAAGCCATGTTGCCCACATCCCGCTCCAGCATGCTGAACGCGTGGTTGTTGCCCGCCGCATCCACCGCCTGGGGCAGGTCGATGATCACCGGGCCCGTTGGCGTGAGCAGTACGTTGAACTCGGACAGGTCACCGTGCACCAGCCCGGTACACAGCATCAGCACGATCTGGGAAATCAGGAAGGCGTGGTATTCACGCGCCTGGTCCGGCTCCAACGTCACGTCATTCAGGCGTGGCGCCGCATCGCCATACTCGTCGGCGACCAGTTCCATCAACAGCACGCCTTCAAGAAAGTCGTACGGCTTGGGCACGCGAACGCCCGCACCGGCCAGGCGGAACAACGCCGCTACTTCGGCGTTCTGCCAGGCATCTTCGGTTTCTTTCTTGCCGAACTTGGAGCCCTTGGCCATGGCGCGGGCCTGGCGGCTATTACGGACCTTGCGGCCTTCCTGGTATTCGGACGCCTGACGAAAGCTTCGTTTATTCGCCTCCTTGTAAACCTTGGCGCAACGCAATTCGTTGCCGCAGCGCACCACATAAACAGCTGCTTCTTTACCACTCATCAGTGGGCGCAGCACTTCGTCGACCAGACCGTCTTCGATCAGGGGTTCAATGCGTTTAGGAGTCTTCATCAGCTTTTATTGTGGGTCCTGTATTACCAAACACGCGTGTGGCACTCGTTATACGGCAATCGGCGCGCCGGTGGGAGAGGCTACCGACCTCTGGCCCACGAAGAATGCATTCAATATGCCAATTTTACCCGGCAATCAACGTTCGATAATCGCCGTCACACCCTGCCCCCCGCCGCACAGATCGAAATCAAACCACGCCCTTTCCCTGCTGCATCCAGCAACTTGGCCAGGTTGGCGACGATGCGCCCGCCGGTCGCGGCAAACGGGTGCCCGGCGGCCAGTGAGCTGCCTTTGACGTTCAGACGGCTGCGGTCGATGGCGCCCAGCGGCGCATCCAGGCCCAGGCGCGTGCGGCAATAGTCGGCATCTTCCCAGGCCTTGAGCGTGCACAACACCTGAGCGGCGAACGCTTCGTGGATCTCGTAGTAATCGAAGTCCTGCAGCGTCAGTCCGTTCCTGGCCAACAAACGCGGTACGGCGTACACCGGCGCCATCAGCAGGCCTTCGGCACCGTGGACGAAATCCACCGCCGCCGCTTCGCCATCGCGCAGATACGCGAGGATCGGCAAGCCGCGCTCGTTGGCCCAGGCTTCACTGCCCAACAGCACCAGCGAGGCGCCATCAGTCAGCGGCGTCGAGTTGCCGGCGGTGAGCGTGCCCTTTTCACTGCGCTCGAAAGCAGGCTTGAGCGCGGCGAGTTTTTCCAGGGTCAGGTCAGGGCGCAGGTTGTTGTCGCGGGTCAGCCCCAGAAACGGCGTCAGCAAATCGTTGTGCCAGCCCTCGGCGTAGGCGGCGGCCATTTTCTCATGACTCTCCAGGGCAAGCTGGTCCTGCTCGGCGCGAGGAATCTGCCAGGTCTGCGCCATCAGCTCGCAGTGCTGGCCCATGGACAAGCCGGTGCGCGGCTCACCGTTGCGCGGCAGTTCTGGCTTGAGGTGCTGCGGACGAAGCTGTAACAAAACTTTTAGCTTATCCACCATGGACTTGCTGCGGTTGGCCTGCAGCAAAATCTTGCGCAGGCCTTCATTGACGCCAATCGGCGCATCGGAGGTGGTGTCCACCCCGCCGGCAATACCGCATTCGATCTGGCCCAGGGCAATCTTGTTGGCCACCAGAAATGCCGCCTCAAGCCCGGTGCCGCAGGCCTGCTGCACGTCGTAGGCCGGGGTTTGCGGTGACAGGCGCGAGCCGAGTACGCATTCGCGGGTGAGGTTGAAAGCGCGGGAATGCTTGAGCACCGCGCCAGCGGCCACCTCGCCGAGGCGCAGGCCGTGCAGGTTGAAACGTTCGATCAGGCCTTCCAGGGCAGCAGTGAGCATCGCCTGGTTACTTGCCGTGGCGTAGGGGCCGTTGGAGCGGGCGAAAGGAATGCGATTACCGCCAATGATCGCCACACGGCGCAATTGAGTCATGGAAAGCTCCCTCTGTCTGTTATGGGCTTGATCAGTGAGCCTAGTCGAACGACTGCTACCCTGGGATGGTCCACCTTTTGAACCCCAGTCTTCGGAGAGCGTTCCATGTCAGACCGTTATATCGACTTCGCCAACTCCAGCCTCGGCCATCGCCTGGTCGCCGCCCTTGGCCTGCCGTCGCCGGTACGCCTGGAACGCTGGCAAGCCGGGCGCCTGCGCCCGGTGGAAGGTGCACTGCTGCTGGGCGGTGGCACGCTGGCAACTAAAGTGTTGCCGTTTGCCAACAAACTCACCGATGCCGTCTACAGCTACGGTGCCGAAGCGCTGGACGCGCCGGCGTGGATTCCAGGCCACGGTCCCAAGCTCAAGGCTGTGGTCTTCGACGCCAGCGCCTTGCAGCACACCGATCAACTCAAGCAGCTACGTCAATTTTTTCAGCCCTTGCTGAAAAACCTCGCTCACAGCGCCCACCTGGTGATCCTTGGCCGCACGCCGGAAAGCCTCAGTGACCCGTTCGCCGCCAGCGCCCAGCGCGCCCTGGAAGGGTTCAGCCGCTCGCTGGCCAAGGAACTGCGCAGCGGCGGCGTGCTGCAGTTGCTGCTGGTGGACCAAGGTGCCGAAGATCAGCTGGAAGGCGCACTACGGTTTTTCCTGTCGCCCAAAAGCGCCTATATCTCAGGGCAGGTGATTCGCCTGCAGGCCTGCGCCACGCCGGTCGAAGACTGGACACGTCCGTTGGCCGGGCGCAAAGCCCTGGTGACCGGCGCTGCGCGTGGTATCGGCGCCTCCATCGCCGAGACCCTGGCCCGCGATGGCGCCGAGGTGATCCTGCTGGATGTGCCCCAAGCCAAGGCCGACCTCGACGCCCTGGCCGCCCGCTTGAATGCGCGTACTCTCACGCTGGATATCTGCGCCGAAGACGCCGCCGCCCAGTTGATCGAACACCTGCCCGATGGCCTCGATATTCTGGTGCACAACGCCGGCATCACCCGCGACAAGACCCTGGCCAACATGACCCCGGAATACTGGGACGCGGTGCTGGCGGTCAATCTCAATGCGCCGCAGGTGCTGACCAAGGCGCTGCTCGACAGCGGCACCCTGCGCGACAATGCCCGCGTGGTGCTGCTGGCTTCCATCAGCGGCATTGCCGGCAATCGCGGGCAGACCAACTATGCGGCGAGCAAGGCCGGGCTGATCGGTTTGGCCCAGGCATGGGCACCGCTGCTGCAAACGCGTGGGATCAGCATCAATGCCGTCGCCCCCGGTTTTATCGAAACCCAGATGACCGCGCATATTCCGTTTGCCCTGCGTGAGGCCGGACGACGCATGAGTTCCCTGGGCCAGGGCGGTGTGCCGCAGGACGTGGCCGAAGCCGTGGTCTGGCTGAGCCAGCCGGGTTCGGGTGCCGTCAGCGGCCAGGCGCTGCGGGTGTGTGGGCAAAGTCTTCTGGGAGCGTGAATATGCAATGGCAGACACTGGACAGCACGCCGTATCTACCGCCGCTGTACTGGCGTGCGGCGCTCAAGCGCAAGATCACCGGCAGCGCACTGCCCGAGCACGGCCTGCGCTGCCAGGTTCGCGTCGACCCCAGGGCTGTGGCGGCGTACCGCAAGGTTTGCGGTTTTGCTGACAGCCCGATGCTGCCGGCGACCTATCCGCATATCCTCGCGTTCGGCCTGCAGATGCAACTGCTGACCGACCAGGCGTTCCCGTTTCCGTTGCTGGGGTTGATCCACCTGAGCAACTGCATTCGCCTGCATCGGCCCCTGGGCAGTGTGAGTGAGCTGAGCGTCGGGGTGTACACCGGCAACCTCAAGCCCCATGCCAAAGGCGCGACCTTCGATGTGGTGACCGTGGTCGAGGATGCCCTTGGGCTGCTCTGGGAAGCTGAAAGCACAATGTTGTGCCGGGGCGTAAAGCTCGAGGGCGAGACCGAGGAACGCACGTTGGTAATTGACGCAGCCCTCACCGAACTCACGCGCTGGAAAGCCCCCGCCGATATCGGTCGCCGCTATGCTCACGTATCCGGCGATTACAACCCGATTCATCTCAGCGCAATGACCGCCAAGCTCTTCGGCTTTCCCCAGGCGATTGCCCACGGGTTGTGGAACAAGGCCCGCACGTTGGCGGCCTTGGGCGAGCAACTGCCGGTGGCCAATGTCGAAATAGCCGTTGAATTCAAGAAACCCGTGCGCCTGCCCAGCGAAGTGATTCTGATGACCAGCGGCGCCGGTTTAACTGGCGAGTTGGTGTTGAACGGCGCCGGTAACATCCAGCATATGCTTGGAGAGTGGCGACCGATTGCCTGAGAGACACTGATTAATTGTATATATACACCTTAAGTTATAGCGGACCCGACCGGGTCCGCTACTTTATTTAACCCTTTGATTTACAACTAAAAGGCAGCCAGCGTTATTTTAATTTATAACGTTCGTATTAGCGCTTAAGACGACCAAGACCTTATGTATATAAATCGTTAATACCAAGTTGAGATTGCGAGAAAACCGGCCCGGGTCTGTGATAGCCACACGGACAAACGTATCGCTAGCCAAAGAAATAGCGAATGTTTGAAACAACCAAGGTTGTACCAGGTGCAAGGAACTCAATCATGAAAACTCAAGTCGTGTTTTGGAAAGCAAGTACCGCGCTGGCGTTGATTCTGGCCATGAGCCTCGGCGGCTGCAGCAGCGGTGGTGGCGGGCATAAATCAAACGTGGCGGCGTCTTCGCCGGATGCTGGTGCAGGTGCTGGTGGCGGTACGGGTGGTGGCACTGGCGGCGGCGACGGCACTGGCGGTGGAACCGGTGGCGGTATCGGCGGTGGCACTGGCGGCGGTACTGGCGATGGCACCGGTGGCGGTACTGGCGGTGGCACTGGCGGCGGTACCGGTGGAGGTACTGGCGGGGGCACTGGTGGCGGAACCGGTGGCGGCACTGGCGGTGGCACTGGTGGCGGAACCGGCGGCGGCACTGGCGGTGGCACTGGTGGCGGAACCGGCGGCGGTACCGGTGGCGGCACTGGCGGCGGCACTGGCGGCGGCACCGGTTCGACAACCACCCCACTCGTCACTGGCCAGATCGCCGGTACCCTCGGTACCACCGTGGGCAATGTAGGCGCAGCGGTGGGTGACCTCGGTTCGACCTTGAACGGTGTTCCCATCGTCGGCACAACCGCTGGCGGCCTGGTCACCTCGGCCGGCACCGCCGTGACCAGCATCGGCACTGGCGTGACGGCGGGCCTGGGCTCCCTGGGCACCAACAGCAACTCCCTGGGCATCACGGTCGCGGGTGTCGGCACTGGCGTCGCCGATTTGGGCGACGGCTTGTCGGTCACTGGCAAATCGCTGTCGACCACCCTCGGCGGGGTTCCCGTCGTCGGCGGCTTGACCGCAGGCGTGGGCGGTGCAGTCGGTGGTGTAGTGGATAAAGTGGGCACTACGGTGACCATGCTCGGCGATACCCTCAGCACGGCCAGCACCACCGGCCCATTGGGTTCCCTGACCGGCACCCTGGGCGGCAAAGTGCTGGTGCCGGTGGTGTCGCTGGTGGAAAACACCACCGGCAACCTCGGCAACGCAACCGGCCTGGGCACGCCCGTCAACGGCCTGGTGGATAAACTGGGCGCCACCGTCACCGGCCTCGGCACCCAAGTCGCCAGCACCGGCGGCGCAGGCAACCCTGTGACCACGATTGTCGGCAGCGTGCTGACAGGCGTAGGCGGCACACTCGACAAGTCCGGCGGCTATGTCGCGCCAACCGGCGGCGCCGCAGCACCCGGCATACCGGAACTGGTCGGCGGCCTGGTGAACAACGTCGGGACCGGCCTGAACGTCGGCAACACCAACGGCACGGTCAGTGCAGCCGGGGTGACCGGCGGCGCATTGGGCAACACCATTGCCTCCGTGGGTACCGTGCTCGGTGGCACGGGTGTCGCCAACACGGCAGCCACTGCACCGGTCGCAACGGTTGCAGCCAACGTAGGCGCTGCGCTGAACCCAGTGACATCGGGCGTCACCGCACTGACGCAAAACATCGGCACCACCACCGGCGTCGGTACTCCGGTCAACGGCCTGGTGACCCAAGTCGGCGGCGCCGTCAGCAGCCTGGGCACTAACCTCACCACCGCCAACGCCAACCCGGTCACCACGACCCTGGGCACCACGGTAACCGCCGTCGGCAATACCGTAAGCTCGGTTGGTGGCCTGGTCACCGGCGGCACCGGCGGTACCAGCGGTGGCCTGCTCGGCGGTCTGAATATTGGCGCCACAGCCCCCGCCACAGGCACTGCACCCACCACTGGCGGCACGGCAACAACGGGAGGCCTGGGCGGCTTGCTGAACGGCCTGAGCGGCAAATAGAAATGCACCTGGCCGATTAGACGGCCTCCCCTACAGCGCCTACGCTTGGTTGAGACGAGAGACCCTGACTAAGTCTCTCGTCTTTTTTAGGGGCCGCTGCTGGATATAGATACCCAGCGCCTCCCGAACCGCGCCCCAGAGCCCGGCAGGCCCGAAACGCTGCTGCAATTGACCATGGAGTGTCCTATGCGCGTGTTGACCCCGTTGTTATTGCTTACCCTCAGCACTTATGCCCAGGCCGAGGCCCTTCCCAGCTTCCTCAACAGCAACGACACCATCCGCACCCTGCCGGTCCCCAACCTGCCCGCCGACGCCTATCGACCGTCCACGCCGCAAACCCAGGTGCCAGAAACGCCACCCACTGCGGGCCAGCCGTTGTTGATGGACACCAAGGTCACCATTGGCAAGCTGCAGATCGAAGGCGGCACGGTGTACCCGCTCACCGAGACGGCCCAGGTCTACGCGCCGTTGATTGGCCATGAGACCAACCTCGCGCAACTGATCGAGGCCACCCGTGGCATCACTCGTCGCTACCAGCAGGACGGCTACCTGTTGTCCTACGCGTTCCTGCCGCAGCAGACCTTCGAAAACGGCTTGGTCCGCGTGGTGCTGGTAGAAGGCTACATCAAGGACTATCAACAAACCGGTGAGATCGGCTCGGTGTCGGCCTACGTCGACAAACTCGCGCAAAAACTCCTCGCCGAACGCCCACTCACGCGCAAGACCTTCGAACGCTACACCACGCTGATGAGCCGCATCCCCGGCCTCACGGTACAGGCACAAGTGCCGCCGCCGGGCACCACCGATGGCGCCACGCACATGCAGATCCAGGCCAGCCGCAAACCCTTCACCACCAGCATGAGCCTGGTGCAGAAAAGCCGTGGCGGCACCCAGGCGTTACTCAGCGCAACCAGTAACGCTCAAACTTCAATGGGCGAACAGCTCAGCCTCAGCGGGTTGTTCCCACCCGGCGAAGACAAAGAGCACTACTACCGCGTGGACTACAACCAGTTCATCAATACCGAGGGCACCCAACTGGCCCTGGCCGCCGAGCGTTATCGCGCCGACCCCAGCAGCAGCGTGCAATTGGACGGCGGCTTCGAACTCAAGCCACACCAGTCGATCGATCGCTACTCCATCGGCCTGAGCCACCCCTTCATTGCCTCACCCACCGAGTCGCTCACCCTGGGCACGCGCCTGTACGCGGTAGACCAGACCACCCGCTATAAACTGGTGGGCTACCCGCTGCGCTTCGATATCGAATCCAATCTGCGCGCCCTGGCCTTCGAGGGTGACTGGCGAAAGGCCGACGCCAGGCAGTTACGCATCCTCAGCGGCGGCTTGTATCAAGGTATCGACGGTCTGGGCGCCAAGGCCCGCAGCGACCTGGACGTGGCCAAACCCGATCTCGATTTCTTTCGCCTGCGCCTGTCCGGCGTGCAAAGCAACAAGTTCTTCGACAACTGGCAAGGCGTGCTCTCAAGTGCGCTCTACTGGAGCAACAACACCCTGCCCGACAGCGAGCGCGCCACGTTTGGCGGGCAGAACTTCGGCCGTGGCTACCCCGATGACCAAGGCTCGGGCGACAAGGGCTGGGGCGTGGCGTATGAGGTCAACTACAGCTTCAACCGGGCCGGCGATTGGGTGAAGGTGTTGCAACCCTACGTGGTACTGGACCGCGCCAAGGCCTGGTTCAACGAACTGCCGGTCAAGGCCAGCGACATGTCCTCGGCGGCGGTGGGTCTGCGCTTTGGCGATAACAAGTACTACAACATCGCCCTGGAAGCCGCCAAGCCGATGTCGGACATCGCTATGGACAGTTTCAACCGGCGGCCGCGGTATACGTTGAGTTTCAGTTATCAGCTGTAACGAGAGCGTCAAGTTACAAGCCTCGAGCTGCAAGAGGGGCAAGGTGCACCATTTGCCGCTTAAGGCTTGAAGCTCGTAGCTGCTCTTAGGGGAAACAAACTGTTCAACGTATCGAGCAGCCGCGCGAGGTAGATGGGCTTGCGAAACAAGTCCAGTACCTGCAGGCGCAGCATGTCGCTGACGTCATCCATCTCCGCATGCCCCGACATGACGATCACCGGCAGATGGGAGCGGGAGGTGTGTTCGCGCAGGCGCTTGATCAAGGAGATACCGCTTTCCTCAGGCATGCGCAGGTCAGTGATGACCAGAGCAATATCGGGATGCAAGGTGAGTTCCTGCAGCGCGAACGTCACGGAGGTGGCGGTAAAGCAAACGAAGCCCTCGTTCTCCAGCGACTCCGCCAGTTCAACGAGGGCATCTTCTTCGTCGTCCACCAACAGGATTTGTTGGCGGGGAGAGACAGCAGCATTCATGAGCACGACCTGATCAATCAACAACGGCAACTCATGGGGAAATGGCAGTACCGATCCTGGTAAAGAAGGCCGTGATCTGAGGCCCCAGCGTCGTTCCGGCGGCGAGTACCACCAGCGCCACAATCGCCACCAGTATGAGGTACTCGATGGCTGTCGCGCCGTCTTTACGATGGAACAGCAATTGGAGTTGAACGTGAAGCTTCATCAGCAGAGCAAGGACCATAACACTTCTCCTCAGGCGACCAAGCGCCGTATCCCGGTAACGCACAGTGATTGCGATGTGCCATCCAAAGCATTGCCAACAAAGCCCAGCCTCACAACTGTAAGAACTGATTAGTCCTAAAGTAGTAGTTGCTCTTCTGACGCCGTAAATGTGTGTTTTTAAAGGACACGTCCTGCTCCCTGAAGAAAACTTTCTCTCAGTAATGGCATTTTGTCCTAGCTCAACTACCGTCAAATAGCGAAATAGTTAGTCACCGTTCAGCCGGGTTGCGCAAGTAGCCTGTTGGACAGACGGGCTGTGGGGCAACGGGAAAAGGAGAGCCGTCATGAACACGCGTCTGAGCATGGTACTGGCCGCTGTGTTGTTGGTCGGTGCGTTGTTTGCCGGTTACTGGGGGTTGGTCCTCAGCCGTGAGCCTGCTGCGGCGCCACCACCGCCACAGGCTGCTCCCGTCGAAAAAGCCGTCGCTGTGGTGGAAGACCCGACCCGCCAGTCGGTGGTCGTGCTGGCCCACGATGTGCCTCCCTTCGTTGCCCTGACTGCTGCTGACCTGAGCCTCGAAAAACTGCGCACGGTCCCGGCCGGCAGCATGAGCCGTATCGACCAGGCGGTTGGCCGTACCCCGTGGCGGGCGCTCGGCGCGGGCACCTGGCTCAACGAGGAAAGTTTCACCCCGGGCGGGCCGCTGGCGCGGATGATCCGCGCCGATGAACGCGCCCTGGCCGTCGCCGTCGATGAAGTGATTGGCGCCGCCGGCCAGTTGAGCCCTGGCGACTATGTGGACGTGCTGCTGTACCTGCGTCAGGACGCGGCCAACCTTGAACAATCGGCCCAGGTGGTGATCCCCGCCGTGCGCCTGCTCAGCGTCGGCGACCAGATGGGCCTGACCAACGACGGCACCCCCGCCGCCCCTCCCGCGCTGACCGCCGAAGAAAAAGCCCAACGCCATGCGCCCTCGCGCACGGTGGTGCTGGCCGTGCCCGAACAATTGCTGAGCCGGTTGATGCTGGCCACCCAGGCCGGCACCTTGCGCCTGGCCGTGCGCAGCGCCGACGAACGCCTGTTGAGCCACTACTGGGCCGGCGCAGACGACGCGCCGGGCAATCTGCAGAACGCTAACCGCGACCTCTATCAGTTCACCCAACTGGCCTTCGCCCAGACCCCCAGGAAAGTGGCCCAGAGCAGCGCCCCGCGCCGTGCTGGCGTCGAGGTGATACGCGGCAATCAAGCAACTCAACAAACCCCCGACTGAACAAGGATGCTGTGCATGAACCGACGTTTCATACCGGTGTTCACGCTGAGAATTACCTGTGCGTTGCTGCTGTCGCACCTGTCCATCGGGCTGGCCATGGCGGCTGCGAGCAATTGCGCCAACCTGGCTCAACTGCCCGCCGCGTTGTCCGTAGGCGAGGGCCTGCAACAGGAACTGCAATCGCCGGTGGCCATAACACGCCTGGCCATTGGCGATCCGAAAATCGCTGACGTTCATCTCAATGGCGATCGGGGTTTCCTGCTGACCGGCGTCGGCCCCGGCACCACCAGCCTGATGGTGTGGACCGCCTGTTCGACCACCCCGCGCCAGAGCATGGTGTTCGTCAAGGGCAAGGCCAATACCGCCTTGACCAGTCTTTCGCTGTCGCCCGCCGATGATCCTTTGCTGCCCAGCCAGGTACAGACCGATATCCGCTTCGTCGAAGTCAGCCGCACCAAACTCAAGGAGGCCAGCACCAAGATTCTCGGCATCGGCAACAACTTCTTCCTCGGCAGCCCCAACTTGCTGTCACCCACGCCCGGCACGTTCAAGCTGCCGGTGAGCACCGACAACTTCAACATCGGTTTTGGCGGCGGCCGCGTCTCGGCGATGATCAACGCCCTGGAAAGCAGCGGCTTTGCCTACACCCTCGCGCGACCGAGCCTGGTGGCCATGAGCGGGCAAAGCGCAACCTTCCTCGCCGGCGGCGAAATACCGGTGCCGGTGCCGAGCAGCGGCAGCGATACCATCTCGATCGAATACAAGGAATTCGGCATTCGCCTGACCCTCACCCCGACCGTGATCGACCGCAATCGCATTTCCCTCAAGGTGGCGCCGGAGGTCAGCGAACTGGATTACACCAACGCCGTGGTCATCGAAAACATCCGCGTGCCGGCCCTGACCATTCGCCGCACCGATACCAGCGTGTCCCTGGCCGACGGCGAAAGCTTCGTGATCAGCGGCCTGATCAGCAGCAACACCACCACCAGCATCGCCAAGTTCCCAGGCCTGGGGGACATCCCGATCCTGGGGGCGTTCTTTCGCGACTCGTCGGTCCAGCGCGAGGACAAGGAACTGCTGATGATCGTCACGCCGCACCTGGTGCAACCGCTGGCGGCCAATGCCCGACTGCCGGCGCTGCCCGGTGAAAAAATGCGCAACTACGACCCGAACTGGTACCGCCTGTTCTTCCTGGAAAACGGTAATTTTGACCGCCTCAACGGGTTGTCCCAATGAGCGATCACCTGAGCCAGACCTTCCTGGCAATTACCCGTAATACCACCGACCTCGAATGGCTGCAGGGCGCGCTGGCGCCCCTCGGCCAGGTGGTCAGCGCCGGCAGCGGCACCCTGGATGAGCTGCTGGCCCTGGTCGATGTGACCTTCGCCAACCTGGTGTTCATCGGCCTCGATCGCGAGCATCTGGTGGCCCAGAGCGCGCTGATCGAAGGCGCACTGGAAGCCAAGCCGATGCTGGCGATCGTCGCCCTCGGCGACGGTATGGACAATCAGTTGGTGCTCAACGCGATGCGCGCCGGCGCGCGGGACTTCGTCGCCTACGGCTCGCGCTCCAGTGAAGTCGCCGGGCTGGTGCGCCGCCTGAGCAAGCGCCTGCCCGCGGTCACCACTCACACCCATCTGGGCGGCCTCTCGGTGCTGTACGGCACCCAGGGCACTTCCGACGGCGCGCTGCTCACCAGCCATCTGGCGCTGGTGGTGCAAAAGAGCGGCCAGCAGACGCTGTTGCTCGACCTCGGCCTGCCACGCGGTGACAGCCTGGCGCTGCTGGGCCTGGAAAGCTCGTTCAACTTCGGCGATGCCCTGCGCCACCTGAGGCGGCTGGACGCGACCCTGATCAACAGCGCCTTTACCTCAGCTGAAGACGGCCTGCGCATGCTTGCCTACGCGCCCAACGATGAGCTGCTGGAGCACACCAGCGCCGCCGAGCTGTATATGTTGCTCAGCGCACTGCGCCAGCACTTCCAGCACATTGTGGTGAACCTGGTCGGCCAGCCGGACAGCGACGCCCTGCGCACCTTTGTCAGCCATTGCGACAAGCTGCTGTGGTGCACCGACCAGAACGTGCTGGACTGCCGGCGCAACCTGGCGGTGCTGAACCATTGGCGCGAAAAAGGCATGAAGCTCGAACACGCCAAGCTCTTGATCGATGGCTACCTCAAAGGCTGCGCGCCTGACGCCGAAGCGCTGGGCAAAAGCTTCGGCCTGGAAGTGATTGCGGTGTTGCCATTGAGCGCGGAGCTACGGCTGAACGCCAAGAACCAAGGGCAAACCCTGTTTGCGCTGGCGCCGCGCGAAGCCCTGACGCAAGGGCTCAAAACCCTCGGCGAGCGCCTGGCAAAACGCTCACATGACCCCACCGCAAAACCGCCCAGCCGTTGGCTGGAGCGTTTGCTGGGAGCCGCTAAATGAGCAGTGAAAAACTCTTCGGCGCACCCGCACGCGGCGCGGCTGGCAACACCGATCACGACGGTTTGAAGCTGGTGCTGCATCGCTACATCATCGATGCCATCGAAGAATCGGGGCTGAACCTGCTGGAAGGCTCGCGCCAGTCCCTGGCGCAATTTGTCATCGACAAAGTGGCCGAATACATCAACCGCATGCACCTGGCGATCTCGCGCTACGAGATGGAGCGCCTGGCCGAAGAAATCGTCGACGAACTGACCGGCTTCGGCCCGCTGGAAGTGTTGCTGCGCGATCCGTCCGTCACCGAAATCCTGGTCAATGGGCCGCACCGGGTGTTTATCGAACGTGACGGCTTGCTGCATCAGAGCGACCTGCGCTTTATCGACGCCCACCATGTGGAGCGCGTCATGCAACGCATTCTCGCACCGCTGGGGCGGCGCCTGGATGAGTCATCGCCGATGGTCGATGCGCGCTTGCCCGATGGCAGCCGGGTCAATGCGATCATCCCGCCGATTGCCCTGGACGGCCCCTGCCTGTCGATCCGAAAGTTTCGCAAGGACATGCTCAAAAGCAGCGATCTGGTGGCCATGCAGACCATCGACCAGAACATCTTCGACTTCTTCCAGGAAGCGGTAGGCAAGCGCTGCAATATCCTCATCAGCGGCGGGACCGGCACCGGTAAAACCACACTGCTGAATATTCTCAGCCAGTTGATCAACCCCCATGAACGCCTCGTCACCATCGAAGACGTGGCCGAATTGCAATTGGGCCATCCCCATGTGGTGCGCCTGGAAACCCGCCCGCCGAATGCCGAGGGGCATGGCGAGGTCAAGGCCAGCGACCTGATCCGCAACGCCCTGCGGATGCGCCCCGACCGCATCATTCTCGGCGAGATTCGCGGGGTGGAAGTGCTCGACGTACTGACCGCCATGAACACCGGCCATGACGGTTCCATGAGTACCGTGCACGCCAACAATGCCGCCGACGCCCTGCTGCGTCTGGAAACCCTGGTGGGCCTGACCGGCCGCATGATCGCAGAAAAAACCCTGCGGCAAATGATCTGCGCGGCGCTGGATGTGGTGGTGCAACTGACCCGCCTGCCGGACGGACGTCGTTGCGTCAGCGAAGTAGTCGAAGTGGTGGGCATCCGCGAAGACGTGTACGTGACCAACACCCTGTTTCGCCATGACCGGCGCACCGGCTTCGGCTTCGTGCGTGAAGCGCTCAACCCGGCCGGCGACAAACTGCGCCGCGAACCGGTATAGCCTTGAGGGGGAATCAAGCATGACCGGGGCCATCCTGCTACTCATCTGCCTGATCCTGATCGGCCTGTCGATCCGCTCGTTCCAGCATGGCTTGCGCCGTGCCCAGACCGAACGCGTGCTGGGCCGCCTCGCCGAAGGCCAGCCGCAGCTCGCCGAAGAAAACGATTCGTGGAATCGCGTGGAACGCATGTTCCTGCGCGCAGGCCTGGGCAAACCCAGCGAAAGCCTGGGGCTGTGGCTGACGGTGTGGGGCCTGGGCGCGGTGCTCGGGTTGATCGTCGTCAGCTGGGTCGGCCTGCTGGTGATGCTGGTGCTGCCGCCGGTGCTGTTGCGCTTGTACATCGCCTGGCGTTATCAACGCCGCATCACGCGCATGATCGAACAGCTGCCGCAATTGCTCGACCACACCGTGCGCAGCCTAAAGGCCGGGCGCACCCTGGCCGATGCGGTGCTGGGCGGGATCGACGTGGCCGAAGACCCGCTGAAAAACGCCATGGGCCGAATCCAGCGCAACGTGCAACTGGGAGTCAGCCTGCCGGAGTCCGCCCACGACTTCGCCGAATTCTATGAGCGCGACGAGTTGCGCTTGTTCGCCCTGGGCTTGAAGGTCAACCACCGCTATGGCGGCAATGCCAGCGAGCTGTTGGAAAACCTGATCAAGATGATCCGCGAGCGCGAGCAAGCCGCGCGCCAGTTACGCGCTCTGACCGGCGAAACCCGGGTGACCGCCTACGTGCTCACCGCGCTGCCCATTTCCATGGTGGGCTACTTCCTGGCGGTCAACCCCGCCTACCTGATGACCATGTGGAACGACGGCACTGGCCGCATGCTGTTATTCGTGGCCCTGGGTATGCAGGTGCTCGGCTGCTTCGCCCTGTGGCGCATGTTGCGGAGCGTATGAGATGGCTATTTCGCTGCTGATCAGCGCCGTGTTGTTGCTGGCCGCCCTGGCGCTGCTCCTGGCCAACCTGGTCAAACATCGGCGTGGTCAGCGCCTGGTTGCCCAACGCCTGCAGGGCCAGTTGGGCCGCGAACACCGCCTCGGGGCGATGATGCGCCAGTTGGGCAACAGCCCCCTCGCGCAACGTTCGGTCAGCCTCGACAACGAAACCCAGACGCTGCTCAACCGCATAGGTTGGCGCACCGCCAGCCAGCGCTCGATGTTCGCCGCCTTCCAGATCGGCACGCCGGTGCTGCTGTTGGTCGTGGCCCTGATCGCTCAGCCGTTGCTGTTTCCTGAAAGTGGCTCGCCGTGGCTGCTGCCCCTGATCGCGCTGGGCGTCGGCTACCTCTTGCCCAAGCGCATCCTGGCCAGCGTGGCCAAGGCGCGTCAGCTGCGGATCTCCCAGGAAGTCTCGACCTTTATTCCGTTACTGCGGATCCTGTTCGAATCGGGCATGGCGGTCGAACAGGCGTTGCGCGTGTTGAGCATTGAAGCGCAACACCTGCTGCCGACCCTGACCCATGAGCTGCGGCTGATCCTGAACCGGGTCGACTCCGGCCTGGAACTCAGTGAGGAACTGGGCACGACCGCCAGGCTGCTGGCCGTGGATGAGTTCACCGACACCTGCATCATCCTTCAGCAACTGATCCAGCAGGGCGGCGGCGCGATGAAGTCATTGCTGGCGCTCAAGCAATTGCTCGACGACCGACGCCTGACACGCATCCAGGAATTCGTGTCGAAGATGTCGGCGAAAATGTCGGTGGTGATGATGGTGTTTTTGTTTCCCGCCTTGCTGATCGTGCTCGGGGGGCCGGCCTTCATCGGTATCACCCGGGCGTTGAGTAACCTATGAGGAGCGCCCGATGAAAGCCTTGATAGCTGCTTTGAGCCTGTTGCTGCTGGGAGGGTGCGCCACCAATGGCCAAACCCCATGGGGCGCCCTGACGGCCCCCGGCAGTTGCCCCAAGCCTGGCGCCGAACACGAGTTGTCGTTGAGCCTGGCCGATGAAATGGCCAACGACGGCAAACTGCACGCCAGCCTGGCCAACCTGCAGAGTTTGCCGGCCAGTCTGCCCCAGGTGCGTCTGCGCCAGGCCAAGGCTTATCGTTTGCTCGGGCGCAGCGAGGCAGAGCCGCTGTACCGCAGCCTGCTCGGCACCTGCATGGCCGCCGAAGGCGAACACGGCCTGGGGCAACTGGCCTCGGCCAAAGGCGACAACGCCCAGGCCATGGCCCACTTGCAGCGCGCGGCGCGGCTGGCGCCCACCGACGAGAAAATCCGCAATGACCTGGGCGTGGTGTACCTCAACCAACTGCGCCTGGACGACGCGCGGTTTGAATTCATGACCGCCATGGAACTCAAGCAAAGCGACCCACTGGCAGCGATCAACCTGGTGACGCTGCTGATCTATCAAGACAACTGGAAGCAGGCCGCGCAGGTGGTCAGCCAGATGGGCCTGGGGCCCGAACAAGTCACCGAAGCCCAGGCCCGCGCCGAAAAACTCAAGGCTTCAAGCGCGACCGCCGCCAAGGCCAAGGACCAGATCGCCAGAGTCAGCGACGCCAACAGCAACCCGAGGAATTGATGATGAAACTGCCTTATCTCGCAAGCCTGGCCGTGCTGGCCTTGCCGCTCGGTGTCATGGCCATCGAGCCCGGCCCATCCTCGCCGCAGCAGGCCGCCACGGAGAACTGGCTGGCGTTGCAGGTCAGCGGGACAGCCGCGTCGGCGACGCCACAGTCAGCCTCCGCCACCGAACGCGACGTGGCCGCCCAGCGCTGGGTGGACAGTTTCAAGCATGAGATTCCGGAGTTTTTCGAGCAGAAGATCGGCGGGAAAACCCAAGGGGACAACTGAGTGGTGAGGGTGCCTACGTGGTGATCGTTCCCACGCTCCGCGTGGGAATGTAGCCCGTGACGCTCTGCGTCAGCTGTGCGCATTACCGAGGTGGGCGCGACGCGGAGCGTCGCAGGAGGCATTCCCACGCAGAGCGTGTGAACGATCACTCAGTGAGCCGTCACCCGCTGGCGCAGCGTCGAATTACTCGGCGATAACGCCAGCGCCAACTGCGTACGGTTGTGCATATGCGTCAGCCGCAGCACTTGCGACACATACAGCTTGACGGTGTTCTCCGTGATGCCCAGCTCGCAGGCAATCTGATAGTTGGTCTGCCCTTTGCCAACCAGCCTGGCCACATCCAGCTGACGCGGTGACAGCTGGTTGAATATCGCCGGAATTTCCACCGGCCCGGTTTCTTCCGTCGTGGCCTCTTCACCCTTAGGATTGCGGCGCACTTTATCGAGGTCCTGGTACAGGTCGTTGATCGACTCGGATAGAAATTGCAGCTTCTGGTTCAGGTTCCCCAGTTGCAGGTCGCTCTTGCGCTCTTGCAACGCGGCTAGCTGGCGCTGCAAACCTTCCAGCAACTCGTCCAGATTGATCGGCTTCTGATAGTAGTCCGCGATCCCGGCGCGCAGGGCCTTGATCACGTCCTGTTTGTCGGCGCGCCCGGTCAGCATGATCGCCTCGAAGACCCGCTGCCGGCCGGCCACTTTTTGCAGGGCCTGGACCAGTTCGATGCCATCCATCTCCGGCATATGCAGGTCACACAGCACCAGGCCGATCTCGGTGTCTTCGCTGAAACGTGTCAAGGCTTGCTGGCTGGACTCACACGGCACACAACGCAACCCGCTGCTTTCAAGAAATTCGCAAAGCTCTTCCACGATCAACGGCTGATCGTCGACCACAAGCACTTTTACCGCAGAATTAAGCTTGTCCACACGCTACTCCATGCCTGGCAGCCAAAAGATTGACCCATCCTTAACCACGAATATTCCTATACAACGCTTTATTAAACGTAGACGTACTTTCCAACTATGTACATAGCGTTAATCCCTTCCGTCATTCAATGAATCCAAAACCAGACAAGCGCAAATCCGACCAGCAAAAACGGCGCAAACGGCAGTTTTTTTGACGGTGCGGGCGCAAGGTGCCCCAGGCAAGCCGCAAGCCGTTGACTCATAAGCGGCCAGAGCCTTGGCGCCAGCAACAGCCACAGCCCGCTCGCCACCGCTGCGCCGATAAACGAGCCCAACAAATACTCGGCATCCGACACCAGGGCCAAGGCCGCGAGCAGCTTCACATCCCCAGCGCCAAGACGGCCCAAGGCGTACCCCGGCAAGGTCAACAGCAGCGCCAGAATAAACGCCCACAGACCTTCGCCGACGGAGGCACCGAGCCAGGTGCTGCCGGTCCAGAACAGGTAGATCCCCGCCAACACCGCAACGCCCAGCGTCAGGCGATTGGCGAGCAATCGCTGCCGCGTGTCCTGCACTGCGCAAAGCCCCAACCACAACAGCACCACCGCACCTTGGATCACGTAAAAAACATCCCTTTTTGCCGATTGATTCTATGCTGATATCAAGTAGTAGCCGTCAGGGTAGACGCGGTGATGAAAACTAGCCTCCCCCACAAACAGAAAGGCACGGCCGCGATTGAGTTCGTCGCGGTGTTCGTGATGTTCTTCGCCGTGTTCTACGGCATGGTCAGCTATAGCCTGCCGTTGCTGTTATTGCAGTCGTTCAACCAGGCCACCGCCGAGGCCGTGCGCCTGAGCGTGGGGCTGGACCCGGCCATGCCGGGCTACAGCGCTGCGGTACAAAGCACCGCCAAGAGCGCGATCAGCGAACGTCTGCGCTGGATCCCAAACGCCTATAACTTCAACGCGGCGACGCAGGTCAGCACCACCTTCGTGGGTGGCCTGCTGAAGGTGCAGATCAACTACCCCTCGGCCAATCTGCAGGCGGTGATGCCGTTCATTGTGCTGCCCGGCATTGGCAGCGTGCCGCAGTTGCCGGTGACGCTGCAGGCACAGTCGAGCCTGCAATTTTGACCTCCGGGGACAAACTGTTCGGGCGCTTGCTCGGCCGGGGCAGCGCGCTGGCGATCGCGCCTGCGGCGGCGCCCTCGGCCGGTTTGCAGGTGCTGTTGGATGCCCAAGGTCGAGTGCTCGATATCAGCGGCACACTGCGCTCACACCTGGCGCCCTTTGCCGCAGGGACGCCGTTGCACGCTTTGCTGTGGGCCCATAGCGCCCTGGCAGTGGAGGGCGTTCCCGCTGACTGGCAGCGCCATAGCCTTGACCTGGATTTCCAGGGCAGCGCCGGGCAGGTGCTGCACACCCGTGGCAGCCTTGAGCCTGACGACCAGGGCTGGCGCCTGCATGCGGTGGATATCGGCGATTTGCTTCACGGGCGGCAACTGGCCGAGCAGCGCGAACAGAATCAGCAATTGGCCAGCCAGGTCAGCGAGCAACTGCGCGTGTGCAGCCTCAGCCGACTGCCCGATGTGTTCAACGAACAACTGTGCAGTGTGGCGCAGCGCTGGAAAATCCCCTGTATCGCCCTGGCGCTGCTCGATCAAGAGGACCAGGGCTGGATGATCTACAGCCAATACGCCCAGCATGACGCGCCGCTGTTCTGGCACCCCGGCCAGCGCCTCGGGACCTGCCTGGACAGCCTCAACGGCACCACCCCATTGAGCCTGCAGGCACTTTACGGGCGCGGTGAACACCCACGCTTGCACAGCGTGTTTGGCAATGCAGATGGGTTCCTCGTGCCCTACCGCGATAGCCAGGGCGTCGCCGCGTGGTTGCTGTGCGGGGCCTACAGCGGTGAACCCGACACCCGCGAGCGTGACTGGCTGAACCTCGCCGCCGCCCTCGCCGCCCCGCTGCTCAGCCGCCTGCGCGAACACCGCCATCATCTGCAACTGGAGCGCCAGGAAGCCCTGCAGGGCTTGCTGGGCACCGGCTGGTGGGAGTTGCTGCCCGCCAGCGACGAGATCCAGCTGGCGCCGCAATTGCTGCGCAACCTGGGCCCCGAAGACGGCCCGACCCGGCAAGCCCTGGACACCTGGCTCAACCTCATCCACCCCGCTGATCGCGAGGAATTGCACAGCCGCCTGCGCGACCTGCAAGCCCTTGGCAAACCCTTGCTCGCCAGCGTACGCCTCAACCGTGGCGACAGCGACCAACCACCCACTTGGTACCGCGTGCAGGGCCAGGTGCTGGGCGCGGGTGAGCAGCGCCGCTGGATCGGCTTCATGCTCGACATCAGCGACATCAAAAACCAGCAACTGCAAGCCGACGCAGCCCATGCCCGTTTGGATAACCTGATCGCCAGTTCGCCGGCGGTGATCTACGTACAGCGCTACGTGAACGGTGCCTTGCAGCCGGTGTTTTTCAGCGACAGCCTGCTGCCGCTGCTGGGCCGCACCCTCGCCGAATGCAGCCACGACAGCCTGGTGCAATGGGTCCACCCGCAAGACCGTGACCTGTATTTTCAGCGCACGCGCCAACTGTTGCGCGAAGGCAGCGTGCGCAGTCGCTATCGGGTCCAGGATAAACAGGGCGACTACCACTGGCTGCTCGACGAGGCCAAATTGCTGCGCGACGACCTCGGCCTGCCGGTGGAGGCGGTTGGCCTGTGGCTGGACGTCACCGAAGCCACGTTGGCTGCGCAACAGGTCAAGGCCAGCGAAGAGCGCTACCGCATCCTGGTGGAAGACTCCCCGGCGATGATCTGCCGCTACCGCCCGGACCTGACCCTGACCTTTGGCAACACGCCCCTGGCCAATTACCTGGAATGCCGGCCCGGGCAATTGCCGGGACTGAACCTGGGGCACTGGCTGTCGGCCGAGCAACGCGCGGCGTTTGTGCTGCGCATCCAGCAACTGACCCCGGAATTTCCCGTGAGCACGGCGGAAATCAGCCTGCAACTGCCGGGGCGCGAACATGCCTGGTGGGTGTGGTCGGACCGTGGCGTGTTCGACGAGCACGGCCATCTGGTTGAAGTGCAGGCCGTGGGCCGCGACAACACCGAAGTGCGACGCGCCCAGCAGCAGCTGACGCAAAGCGCGAAAATGGCCACCCTCGGCGAAATGGCCACCGGCCTGGCCCATGAGATCAACCAGCCGCTGAACGTGATGCGCATGGCCGTCGTCAACGTGCTCAAGCGCCTGGGCAATGGCGACGTGCAGGTCGACTACCTGACGGAAAAACTCCAGCGCATTGACGCGCAGGTACAACGCGCGGCGCGCGTGGTGGACCATATGCGCGTGTTCGGCCGCCGCTCGGAAGTCGAGCAGCAGCCCTTCGACCCGGCGCACGCGGTGGAAGGCACCCTGTCGCTGCTCAGCGAAGGCCTGCGCGGCAAAGGCGTGGAGGTCAAACTGACCCAGGCGGACGGTTCGGTGCAGGTCACAGGTTACGCCGACCAGCTGGAGCAAGTGCTGATCAACCTGATGGTCAATGCCCGCGATGCGCTGTTGAGCCTGAAGCAAAAGCAACCGGACCTGCGCCCCTGGATCGCAGTGCACACCGAACACGACAGCCGCCACGTACGCATCTGGGTCGAAGATAACGGCGGTGGCATTGACCCGCGTTTGCTGGAACGCATCTTCGAGCCGTTCTTCACCACCAAGCCGATTGGCGTGGGCACCGGGCTGGGCTTGTCGGTGAGCTACGGCATCGTCGAAAACATGGGCGGACGCCTCAGCGTCAGCAACGGCGAGCACGGCGCGCGGTTTTGCGTGGAACTGCCCAGGGCCAGCGACGTTTAAATCACCAGGTAAGCTTCGCCGGCCTGGCCGCAGCTCAGGTTGGCGCCCACGGTCACGCTTGCCAGGCTGATGCCCAGGCTGTTCAACAGGTTGTTGAGGACCGGGTTGAGCAATGGGCTCAGGGCATTATTCAACACGGGCGTCACAAGGGCGGAGACACCGCTGAGCAACGACACCGTGCTTGCGATCACGCTTCCCAAAGGGTTGCTCCCCACGGGTCGATAAGCCGTGATGCCGACGCCATTGAGCGCGGCGGAAAGGCCACTCACCAAATTTGCAGCCGGCACAGCCGATTGATAACTGGGCGCAAGCCCCACATCAGGCGGCGTGGCGAACGGTGTGGTGCTGGAAAACACCAGGTTCTGCTCACTGTTGCTGCCCGCCACAGTGCTTTGCAGGTTGATCGCGATGCCGCCGCCAGCAAACGCCACACGCGGGTCACAACTGCCGATGCCAAGGATCTTGTGGCAGGTCTTGATGCCGATATCGACCAGCGGCAGAGGCGCCACGCTCATCGGCAGGGTGGAAGAAAATGCGTTGCTGATGTTGCCGACATTCAACGACGCGATCGAGCTGATGGTGTGGGCGGTCAGGCTTTTGGTGCCCGCGCTGCCCGTAGGGCAGGTGTAGCCGGTGACATAAGTGCTGGCGCCGCCGGCATCCAGCACGATCTTGAGCGGCACGTTACCCGGCACCGCAATGATGTCCAGTTGTTGGCAACCGGCGCCCAGCAGGCAAAATGCCGAGTTGATCGTGGTCACCAGGTTCAGGCTCAGCAGGCCGTTGAGCAGCGGCGTCAGCGGCCCCACCAGGTCATTCACCGCCGTGGTCAAGCCGGCCACGCTGTTGAGCACCGGCAAGCTCACCGTTATCTGCGTGCGCAGTTGCGCAGTGCGCACAAAAATCCTGTTCGGGCCCAATGGGTTGGCCGCCGCGAGCATCGGATTGCCAATGGCCGACAGCTGCGGCGGCTCGATCACTTTGACCTGCGTGGTGACATTGGCCAGCCCTAACACGTTGATGGGTAAGGTCACCGCCGTCCCGCTCTGGCTGCCGGCCAACTGCACCACGCCCTGGACCAGTTGGAACACCTGCAGGTTGGCATTCAGCGCAGCAGCGGTGGTGCCGGTCTGCACCTGCAGGATTGTGCCGACGGTCAGCGGCACCGGGTTGGTCGCCGCGACCTTGATAATGCCCAGCGCGGTCACGGCATTCGCCGTCAACGGGCTGTTACCCAGCACGCTGATGGCGGCTTGAAGCAACTGCGAGGCGGTCACTGTGGTGTTGAGCAACTGGGTGTAGTCACCGGCGGCCACGTGCAGGTCGAGGGCCAACTGGTCGAGGTAGCTGAGCATATTGATGTTGCTGTCGAGCAAGCCATTCCAGCCGAGCACCGACACATTGACCGCGCCGCCGAGCAACCCGCTGAACACCGCGTTCAACGAGCCGGCGCTGGCGGTATCGACGCTGGTCAGGGTGCTTTTGATGCTCAACTGGGCCATCGGTGGCGTGGGCTTCGCCGCCACGGCCTTAGCGGTCAATTGGGTATTGAGACTGACCGGGGTACCGGAAAACAACGACCACACGCCGCCGGCGACACTGGTGGTGACGGTTTTGCTGACCACCACTTCGATCGCCGCTGACAGCGCCGGATTGGCCGCGAACACGCGCTGGCCGGACGCGCCGGTGGTCACGGCGCCACAACGGATGACCAAAGTATTGCCGTTACCCACCACGAATTGATTACGAGCCACGCTTTGCGCCGCATACGCCGCTGCGCTCAGGCCGGCCGCGCAAGTGCCGTCGCGGCTGACAGCTTCCAGCGCTGCCGTGTCCGCCACCCCTTGCAGCCTGCGCTTTTCCAGGTAAAGCCGTCCGCTGTCGACCGCCAGCAACGTGAACGCCAACACCACTGCCAACACACCGACCGCCATCAAGCCGATGGCGCCGCGTTGCTTGCCATGAAGTCGGGGAGACATCGAGCACTCCTGTGCCGGCGAGTTGCCGTGCGCTTACTCTCCTTAGGGTATCGATAAGTGTAGACGCGCTGTCGGCGCAGCGCTGCTAAAGGGCAGGATCAGCGCGGCGGGTAGTTAGCGAGGATTTTGCTCACGGTGTTGCGAATGGCCGCGCTGCGGTCCTGGGGGTTCGGCGAGCTGGCCATGATTTGTTCGTCACTGCCACGCCACACCAGCTTGCCGTCCTTGCCGTCGAGCAGGTCGATCTGCAGGGTCGCCACCTTGTAAGTGATGTTGCGCGTTTCGTTGTACATCGGCGCGCCCCAATAGCCATTCCATGGCCCGCCCCAGGCACCGCCGTAGTTGGTGGTGACTTGTTGCTGGCGGTCTTCGACGATCAGGTAGGCCTGCACATTCAGGTCAGCCTTGGTGCCGGGCGCTGCTGGGCGCAGGCCGCGCTGGTCAAGCTGCTCGCCCACGGCCTGGCGGATACGTTGCTCGGTGAGGTCGCTCTTGATGCGCGGGTCATCCGGGCGGTATTGCAGCGCCGGCTCCTTCCAGGCCCAGTGACGGTAGGCGGCAAAGTCGCGGCTGGCGTCAAAATCGTGGTTGACCTGGTTGCTCTGGCAACCGCCCAGCAGCAGCACAACGGCAAGCGTAGCGATACGACGAAACATGATGGCTCTCCAACGTTCGGTCCAGGCTTTAAATCAGAATAGCGGTTAACGCGGAGGATACGCCGTCAGTGCCTTCTGTACCGCTTGGCGCAGCGCATCCGCGCGCTCACTCAGGCTGCCCTGGCTGCCCGTTTCCGCACTGGCGCTCCACACCGGCTGGCCGCTGCGGGCGTCAAACAGATTGACCCGCACCACCACGACCTGCACTTCATAGGTACGCACCATCGGCACCGAGTTGTACATGCCGTAGCCATTGCCATAACGGTTGTAGCCGCCATAGCCGTAGCCATAGTCATCCTGGACTTGCCGCAGGCGTTTCTCCAGGCGCACATCGGCGCTGACCAACAGGTCGGGCGCGCGATTGTCGTGCAACGGGCGCAGGCCGCGCTGGTCCAGTGCGCCGCTGACCGCTTCGGCCACCTGGGCCGAATCCGCCCACGCGGTGCCGGCCGGCAACTGGCCGTTACGCCAAGCCCAATTGCGGTAGGCACCATAGTCGCGCACCGGCGCCGGGTAGGCACTGGCATCGAAGGTCGTGGCCGCTTGCGCCGGGGCCGGTGGCATCGGCGCCGAAGCGGCCACATAAGGGTTAGGGCTGGAACAGGCGCCTAACCCGAGAGACAACAGTAGCAAACCGAGACGACGCATTTCGACCTCCGCAGGCTGGGCCGCTTAAACCGGACGGCACACCCAGTGCAAATAACGCCCAAGTCCGGCAAAGCTTGGGTGACGACGGTGAGCGAGCTCCATCTCGAGCAAATCCTGCAGATTGGCGCGTGCCTGGAATTCCACCGGCATGTAGTCGTGGAACACGCGCACGCCACTCTGGCTTTCGACCTGCCAGAGCCCTTCGAGTTGCGCAGCCAATTCCCGCGGGTCCAGTGGCTGCTGCGGCGTGAGGCTCTGCTTTTCGCCGGCCATGTCGTTCTTGCGCATCTTGCGAAAGTGGCCCTTGAGCAGGTTGCGGTAGATCAGCGCGTCGCGGTTGTAAAACGCCAGGGACAGCCAGCCGCCGGGCAGCGTCAATTGGTGCAGCACCGGCAGGATCGCGTGGGGTTCGGCCAGCCATTCGAGCACCGCATGGCACAGCACCAGGTCGTAGGGCTCGGTGAGTTGGCCGAGCAGGTCTTGCCAGGGCGCGTGGATGAACGTGGCGCTCTGCCCGGCGTCGGCGAAACGCTGGCGTGCGCCTTCGAGCATGGGCTCGGCGGGCTCGGCCAGGGTTACCTGATGGCCGCGTTCGGCCAGCCACAACGACATGTGCCCCAACCCCGCGCCGATATCCAGTACGCGCAACGGGCGGTCCGGCAGGGCCTCGGTAAGATCGGCCTGCAACACTGCCAGGCGAATCGCGCCCTTGGCGCCACCATAGATCTTCTCGGCGAAACGCGTGGCCAACTGGTCGAAATGCCGATCACTCATGGGCAAACCGCCGTTCGCTGTCGGCCAGTTTGGCGCGCACCACCTCGTTCATGTCCAGGCCCAGCTCACTGCACAGCAACAGCAGGTACAGCACGATGTCACCGACTTCCTGGCCGGCGTGAGCCAGCTTATCGGCGGGCAATTGGCGCGACTGGTCTTCGCTCAGCCATTGGAAGATCTCCACCAGTTCGGCCATTTCCACACTGGCGGCCATAGCCAGGTTTTTCGGGCTGTGGAACTGCTTCCAATCGTTGGTATCGCGGATGCGGTGCAGGCGTTCGGTGAGGTGTTCGAGGTTCATTGGGGGCTCCTGAATGGGTATAGCTTCAGGGGGATGGAGATTGAAGGCAAGTGAATAGCGGTGGTGGGCTTGAGGATGCCATCGGGGGCTTGCCCCCGATGAGGCCCTAATCAACCACACTGAACTCAAGCCTGGCAGTTTGCCCCGCCTCATCCAGAACACTCAGTTGATAACGGCCCAATCGCTCGAAACTGGCATTGATGAAATCCTGGTTGGCACTGTCACCCAAAGGCGCCCCGTTAAGAAACCACCACCGCCGCCCGCTACCGCCCAGGGCGGAGATTTTCAGGCGTAGCGCCTGTTGACTGGCAGCGGGCAGACGCAGTTGATCGCCCTCGCGCACGCCCACAATAGACAACGGCGAAGCGGCGGCCAAGGCCGGCGGCGGGCAATCCGGGTCGGCTGCCGGGATGCGCGCTTCGCGGCGCTCCGCCCTGGGCAACCAAGGCTCCAGCGGCGCCGGCCACAGGGCGATATTGTTCGCTTCTGCGCCGGGGCAATGGGCATCGACGCGTAACCCTTTGGCGTTGACCCAAAGGTTTTCCATCAACCCCACGCTCAAGGGTTGGTCCAGCGCCTGCAAGGTCGGCGGCGTGGTGTTGTCCAGTGTCCAGGCAAAGCGCTGGCGACGGCAATTGGGATCGCTGCGACTCATCGGCTGGCCCAGCGGCCAACAGATGGCCGCCACGCCGACATTGGCCGGCACCGGTTTGACGGCTGCGCTGATGCCGCGCTGGCTGTCGCGGTTGGCCAGCACGTCATGCACCTGCAACATCAATGGCGCTGCCGAGGCCAGGCCAAACTGCCCCGGCACCGGCGTGCCGTCCGGTCGGCCGATCCAGACGCCGATCAGGTAACGCGGGCCGACACCAATCGCCCAGGCATCGCGAAAGCCATAACTGGTGCCGGTTTTCCAGGCCAGCGTCGGGCGTTGCACGAGTTCGGCCCGTGGGTCGCGGTCGGGGCGCGCCTGGCCGCTGAGGATACGCCGCACGATCCAGGCCGCTCCCGGCGACAATAATGGCCGCTCCCTCAGCGCGTCATCCGGCTGCAAGCGCAGGGTGGCGCTCTTACCGTCGCGGGCGAACGCACTGTAGCCGCTGACCAGGTCTTCCAGGCGGCTGCCCGCGCCGCCCAGAATCAGCGCCAGGTTCGGTTCGGCCAACGCCGGCAACGCCAGCGGCATGCCGCCGATGCGCATCTGCGCGGCGAAGCGTTTCGGCCCGTAGGCTTCCAGCAATTGCACTGCCGGCAGGTTCAGCGAGCTGGACAGCGCCGTACTCGCCGGCACCGCCCCGGTAAAGCCCATGGAGAAATTGCCCGGCCGGTAATCGCCGTAACGTCGCGGCACGTCCTGCAGCAGGGATTCGGAATGAATCAAGCCATCGTCCAGCGCCATGCCATAGAGGAAGGGTTTCAAGGTGGAACCGGGCGAGCGCAGCGCGCTGATCATGTCCACATGCCCATAGCGTTTGGCGTCATTGATATCCACCGAGCCGAGGTAGGCACGCACGGCCATGGTCTCCTCCTCGACCACCAGGATCGCGGCGGAGGTGTGTTCGGGCAAACGTGCGCGCCAGCCCAACAGCAGGTCCTCCAGACGGCGCTGCAACGTGGCATCCACCGTGGTACGGATCAGCGGCGGGCTGTCGGGACGGTTCAAGCGCCGCGCGAGCAACGGCGCCAGGCTCGGTTCCAGGCGCGGCGCGAGCAGCAGCGGTTCTTCCAGCGCCTCATCCACCGCCGATTGCGGCCATACCTGGAACTCGGCGAGGCGGCGCAGCACTTTGTCGCGGGCCTGCTGGGCGCGCTGCGGGTGACGGTCCGGGCGCAAGCGGCTCGGTGCCTGAGGCAATACCGCGAGCAGGGCCGCTTCGGCGTGGGTCAATTGCGCCGGGGATTTACCCAGATAAGCCCAACTGGCCGCCGCCACGCCCTGCAGCGTACCGCCGAACGGTGCGCGGTTCAGGTACAGGTTGAGGATCTGCTCCTTGGATAGGTGCCACTCCAACTGCGCGGTACGCCACAGCTGACGCAACTTGCCGAGGAAGGTACGCGAATGCGGATCGAGCAAACGCGCCACTTGCATCGATAACGTACTGCCGCCCGACACCACCCGCGCACCGCTCAGGTTCTGCCACGTCGCCCGCGCCAATGCCAACGGATTTATCCCGGGGTGCCGATAGAACCAACGATCTTCGTAGGTCAGCAACGCGTCCAGATAATACGGTGAGACTTCGCTGGTTTGCACTGGATAGCGCCACACGCCATTGGCATCGGCAAAGCGCCACAGTGGTGTGCCATCCTCGGCCAACACCACCCGAGCCAGGTCGTCCTGGGGCAACGGCAAAGGCCAGATACGGTCGGCCAGCCATAGCAGGGCAATCGCCAACAACAGGCTCAGCAGTGTCCAGCGGGCAACAAAACGCAAATTCAAGCGGGCAAACCTCTATGCTTGTAGGGAACTCGCCTGTCGCAACAACGACCAAAGGCACAGTTACGCCCACCTTCTTATCAGGACACGCACATGCAGGTAGAAAGCTTTTTCGAGTGGTTGGGCCAGGCGCTCGGCGCCGTCATCCGCTTTATCGTCGACGGTCTGAGCGGCTTGTTCGGAGCCCTGACCCACGCCGGCGGCAACTTTATCGATGGCTTGTCGCGCACCCTGGGCATGGACACCTCGATCATCAGCATCCTTACCCTGATCGTCGGGCTGTTGCTGCTGTACTCGGCCGTGCGGGCGTTCATGCGCGCGTCGATCATCATGGGGATTATCTGGTTGATCCTGGGGTTGTGGCTGCTCAGTTGGGTTGTGCACTAAGCCCGAGAATGTCCCCGATCCCATGTGGGAGGGGGCTTGCTCCCGATAGCGGTGGGTCAGTTGCCGGATACATTGACTGATACACCGCTATCGGGAGCAAGCCCCCTCCCACATTAGTTTCGATTCCAGGCCGAGCGATCAGCGGCCCTTGATCACCATATCTGCCGGGGTTTCGCCCACCGCCTGCCAGTTCGGCCGGTACATCGACTCCACCTGCGGCGGCGGCACACGGTAGGTGCCCGGCGTTACAGCCCGCGCCAGATAGAGCAAGTGCGTCGTCCCATAGCCATTCAGGTTCATGGCCGCCACATAACGGTCATCACGAAACTCCTGATGCTTGAGCGAGGCGTTCTGCATCGATTCGCGCCATTCCTTCACCTGGCTGCTGGCGTTCTCCAGGCTGGCCGCGCTTTGCGCCAGGTTCTGGTTTTCCAGTTCCAGGCCGGCGGGCAGCAGGTCGACCACCAGGGCGTCCGGCACCCGTTGCTTGGCGCTGACCGCCAGGTGCACCAACACCAAATCACCGCTGTTAAGGCTGTGCAGGTTCAGCGGCTGGCCGTTCATGCCCAGGTATTCGCGACGGATGCTCAGATTCTCGCCGCCCGCTGCCGGTGGCACTTGTGGATAACCGGAAAGGGTCAGTTGCTGGTACACCGGCGTTTCGCCCTGGTTGCTCAGGGTCAAGTCGCTGGACAGCAGCTTGTCATCCAGTTGCAGCGTCGATTGCTGATTGTTCAGTTCGCGCACCGCGCCACTGCCGGTCAGCGACACCTGCCAGCTCGCCTCTGGCTGGGCGAGCCCAAGGCGCCCAGCGAGGAACAGTGAGTTACGCTCCTGGGTCGACAGATACGGGCTGGCCGCCAACTGGTCCGCCAGGGTAAACAAACGTTCCTCGCGCTTGCCCTTGGCCAGGTCATTTTCTTCCAGCAAGGCCAGGATCATCGCCTGGTCGCGCAATGGGCTGCCGTAGTCGGCCAACCATTCCTTGGCGCTGCGCTGCGCCGCCAGGCCCGCGAGCAACGCCTGGTCCGCACGCGGCTGGTCGCCCATTTTCTGCAGGGCGATGGCCAGCTGCACCAGCGGCAAGCCGGAACGCGCATCGCTGCGGCGTTCGAAGATGCTGCGCAAGGCCCCCAGCGGCGCCTGCTGACTGCGCGCCAGGACCATGCCGGCGTAGGCCTGCACGGCGAAACGGGTGTGGTCGGCGTTGTCGCTGTAGTCGACTTCGATCAGGTTGCGCTCCTGCACGTAGCGCAGCAGACGCTCGCTGGCTTTCTTCAGCGCCTCGGCCGGTACGGCAAAGCCCTGGTCGCGGGCGCGCAGCAGGAAGTCGGTGACGTAGGCGGTCAGCCAATATTCTTCCTCGCCGTCAGCGCCCCACAAACCGAAGCTACCGTTGTAGCGCTGCATGCCCAGCAGGCGTTCGATGCCCAGCTCGATCTTGCGTTTACGCTCGGCATCCGGCTCGCCCTTGATACTCAGGCGTTTGAGCAGCGCGTCGTCGGCATAGAGCGAGGGGTACAGACCGCTGGCGGTTTGTTCCAGGCAGCCGTAGGGGTAAGCCTTGAGCGCACTGATCTGCGCGCCGAGGTTCAACGGCGGCCGGCTGGACAGGCTCAACAACGCCTCGCGTCCCGAGCTGTCGAACTGCTCTAGGGTGCCTGCCGGCAAGCTCCACGGCTGGTCCTTGAGCACGGCGCGGTAATGCTTGAGCAACGCCGGGTAAGCAGGGCGCACGCCCAGGGTCCATTCACGGCTGAACGGCGGCAGGTTTTCACCGGGCAGGTCCAGGCCATTGACCGTGACCTTCACTTTGCCCTGCCCCAGGCCGCCCCAGGCTTTCACCGGGATACGCAGGGTGGTGCGCTGGCCTTGTTTCAGCTCGACGGTTTGCGCGCCGTTACCGGCCAGTTCAAGTTGCCCTTCGGCGGTCAGTTGCACCTCGAGTTTCTGCGCCTTGCCGGACAAGTTAGACAGGTCCAGCGCCAAGGTGGTCTGGTCACCCCCGGCCAGGAAGCGCGGCGCCGACAGCTCGGCGATCAGCGGCGCGGCGATGACCGTCTTGGCTTCGGCCATGCCATAGCGATCATCGCTCCAGGCCTGGGCCATCAGGCGCAGTTCGCCGTTGAAATCCGGAATATTGACGCTGACTTCGCCCTCGCCCTTTTCGTTGAGGGTGACCGGCGCGCTTTGCAGGGCGACGATGGTCACGCTGGTGTCCGGGCGCTTGCCGCCCTTGGCCAGTGCCGCATCGCCACCGAACGCCAGGCTGGCCAGGCGGCCCTGCCCGGCTTCGATCAACTGGCCGTAGATGTCGAACTGGTCCACGCCGTAGGCCTTGCGGCCGAACAGGCTGGCGTACGGATCGGGTGTGGGGTATTCGGTGATATTGAGAATGCCCACGTCCACCGCGGCCACCAGCACATGCACCTGCTTGGGCACACTGCCGTCGGCATTCCTGGCGGCGATCTTCACCGTCAGCGGTTGTTTGGGGCGCATTTTTTCCGGCGCGGTCAGCGTGAGGCCAAGCTTGCGCTGGGTACGATCCAAAGGCAGGTGCAGCAGGCCCACCGCGCGCTTGGGGGTGATATTGGCTTTGCGCTCGCCTGGACGGATTACCAGTGCGCTCACGTACAAATCATGCCGCGACCATTTCGGGTCGAGCTTCACGGCGAAGCTTTTGCCTTCGGCCGGCACGTCGATTTCCTGCCACCACAACGGCCCTTCGGCAGACTCCACCAGCAAGTAGCCTTTGCCGGCAGCCGGCGGGGTGACGGTGACATTGGCGGTGTCGCCATCGCCATAGGCGGGTTTATCCAGCGCCAGCTTGACCTGGTCGGGGCGCACGGCGCCGCCTTCGGTGTTGTCCTGGGCCTGGTAGCCGGCCCAGAAGCGCAGGCTGCTGATCAGGCCGGTCTGCGGGTCTTCGACCTCCACGCGATAAGGGCCCCACTCCACCTGGAAGCTGACCTTGGCGGTATCGCCGGCCTTGATGTCGAGGGTCTGTTCGTCGAGGTTGAGGAATTTCTCGTTGTAGTGATAGCTCCAGCCATCGTTGTCGGAGTAGTTCCAGTAGTAGTCGCGGCGCTCACGCACCAGACGCACCTTGAGGTTCTGCGCGGCGAGTTTCTGGCCGTCCTGGTTGGCCACCACGACTTCAAATTCCGCCGGGCCGTCGCCGTTGGTTTCAGTGCCGTCAAACAGCCCGCGCAGGCCCGGCAACTGCTCGGCCGGCCAGATCGGCTGTACCAGGCGCCGGGTGATCGGCCGCCCGCCCGACTCTTGCAGGCTGGCTTGCACGATCAGTTGCAGCGGCGACTTGGCCTCGGCCCATTTGCTTTCCAGGGTCAGTTCTTCCTGGCCCTTGGCGTCGAGCGTGCTTTCGTCCAGTTCGAAATCCTGGCTCAGCTCTTCTTCGGTGACCGAACCGAACTGGAAGCCCGGCAGGGCTTTGACCGCCTCACGCAGCGGGCGCACATAAACCTGCCCACTGACCCGGTTGCCCGAGGCCGGCGCGCCGTACAGATAACGGCCGTTGACCTGGATGACCGGGTCATCCGCCGGGCTCAGCGCGGTGTCACTGCCCTTGAGTTCCAGCGCCAGGCGCTCGGGCAGGAAGTCTTCGACGAGGAATTCATACAGCTGCGGCTTGCCATCGCCCAGGTCGAACACCAACTGCCACCGCCCGGTCGGCGCTTCGCCGGCCAGTTGCAGCGCGTATTGATAGAGGCCGGAAGCGTCGGCGTCCCACACGAACTTGCGGCTGACCTGCTCATCCGGGCGGCGCACTTCGACGCTCACCGGTTGCGGCTTGACGGCGTTGCCGTCCTTGTCGCGCAACAGCGCGTTGAGCAGCACGGTTTCGCCGGGGCGGTACAAGTCACGCGGGCCGAACACAAAAAACTGCAGCGGATGGGACGGCTGGCCAGCGATGTCGAACTCGGCCAGGTCCAGCGCGGCGCTGTCGAGGCGCAATAAGCTGGTCTGTTCGCCTTGCTTGGCCAGCAGCACCTGGGCTTTTTTCGGCAGCGGCAACTCGGCGTGGCCACCGTCTTCGGTCTTGCCCTGGCCGAGCACACGGCCTTCGGCATCGAGAATTTCCAGCTCGACGCCGTTCAGCGCCTTGCCACCTTCCAGCGCCTGGGTAAACACATCCAGGCGATTGGCGTAGCGGTGCACCGACAGGCCGATATCGCTCAAGGTAAACAACGTGGCCGGTTGCGAATAGTTGTAGGTGCCTGAGGCGCGCATCACCGCCAGGTACACACCGGGCTGCTGCAATTGCTTGAGGCCGGCAATCGGCAGCAACAGGGTTTCGCGGGTGTTGCGCGCCGGGTTCAAGTCGAAACGCCCGCCGTAGACCAGATCGGCCATCGGCAGCAATTCGCGGGACTCGTAACTTTGCAGGCTGGTATTGCGCCCCCACTGCGCCAGGAACGACGGCAGGGACTCGGGCTTGATGCGGAAGAATTCGACGTCAATCTTGTCGACGTTCAGCGCGATCACCGGCAAGCCTTCGGCCAGGCGCGTGGGCAGCAACGTGCCGCGGCTGGCGAAGCCGACGGTAGCTTGCAGGTCACGGGTTTCCAGGCGGGCGCTGTACTCGGCGGGCAGCAGGTTGTTATTCACCGCTCTGACACCGGGGTCCACCGTGAGCACCAGCTTGCGCTGCGGCTCCAGGTGACGCAGGCGCAATTCCATCAAGTTGTCGGAGAGTTCCCAGGCGCCATCGACCTTGCCCGAGGTGCTGTCCACCAGATGGACTTTGTCGGCGAACTTCTGATCCGGGTCCAGGGGAATGGAGAAACTCACCGACAAGGTGCTGGCCCCATCCAACTGCACCTCGGACACGTCCACCACACTCAACTCGCGCCCGGCGTAGCGCTGCTTCAACGCCGCCACATCCACCGCCGCCTTGGCCGGCTTGGACGCCACGCTCGCCGCTGGGGCGGAGGGCGCAGACGGTTTATCGGAAGAATCGCAGGCGCTCAGCAGGGCCAGCGCGCAGGCCAGGAACAATCCTTTGTTAAGCATGGGGCACTCGTCGTCAGAGGAAACCGGGGGGTGAACTATATATCAGCGCCGGCCAGGCCGCTGTGGCGGCGATCACATTGACCGACAGAGGGTGGGGCGGGTTCTCGACGGACTCAAGCTCCAGCCAAATCTCACACATAGGTGATCAAAATGTGGGAGGGGGCTTGCCCCCGATAGC
The DNA here is from genome assembly GCF_003852235.1 of Pseudomonas sp. R4-35-07. NCBI lineage: Bacteria > Pseudomonadati > Pseudomonadota > Gammaproteobacteria > Pseudomonadales > Pseudomonadaceae > Pseudomonas > Pseudomonas sp. R4-35-07. The sequence goes on along the minus strand of NZ_CP027732.1, from coordinate 741,032 downwards.
AGAGTGTCAGGCAACAAATTTTTTGCTGATATACCGCCATCGGGGGCAAGCCCCCTCCCACATTGGATCTGCTGTGCGACTAAGGGCCGGGTACAATGCCGCTCCACCAAGGAGCCTTCATGACCACCCTGCTCGCCGACTGGCGCCACCGCCCCACCCATCGCCGTGTCTGGGCCCTGGCCGCGCCGATGATCCTGTCGAATATCTCCGTGCCGCTGGTAGCCCTGGTCGACAGCATGGTCATCGGCCACCTGCCCCACGCTCACCAACTGGGCGCCGTGGCCGTCGGGGCCAGCCTGTATACCTTTCTCGCCTGGGCCATGGGTTTCCTGCGCATGGGCTCCACCGGTTTTGCCGCCCAGGCCGCCGGGCGTAATGACGGCGCGGCCTTGCGCCAGATCCTGCTGCAGGGTTTGTTGCTGGCGCTGGGGTTGGCGATGTTGCTCGGCACCGTGGGTATTCCGCTGAGCCACCTGGCCCTGGAGTGGATGCAGCCCTCCGCCGAACTGAACCAGCTGACCCGCGAATTCTTCCATACGCGCCTGTTTGGTCTGCCTGCGGCACTGGCCAGTTATGCGCTGGTCGGCTGGTTCCTCGGCACCCAGAACGCCCGTGCGCCGCTGGCGATTCTGCTGACCACCAACCTGGTCAATATCGCGCTGAACCTGTGGTTCGTACTCGGCCTGGACTGGGGCGTGGTCGGTTCGGCCCGGGCCTCGGTGATCGCCGAGTGGACCGGCGCCCTGCTCGGCCTGGCCCTCACGCAAAAAGCCCTGCGCGCCTACCCCGGTTATATCGCCTGGGCCGCATTGAAGCGATGGGAAAGCTGGCGCCCGCTGCTGGCGGTGAACCGCGACATCTTTATCCGCAGCCTGGCGTTGCAATCGGTGTTTTTCATGATCACCGTACAAGGTGCGCGCCTGGGCGATGCCACCGTGGCGGCCAATGCGCTGTTGCTCAACGGCCTTCTGCTGACTGCTCACGCTTTGGACGGCCTGGCCCACGCGGTGGAAGCCCTGTGCGGCCACGCCATCGGTGCGCATGATCGCCAGGCGTTGAGACGTTCATTGGTGGTGGCCTGTGGCTGGTCATTGATCGCCAGCCTGGGCTTCGCATTGCTCTTTACCTTCGGCGGCCATGTGTTTATCGCCATGCAGACGGATATCCCCAGCGTGCGCGAAACCGCCGATATCTACCTGCCCTACCTCGCGGTATTGCCGTTGATTGCGGTGTGGAGTTATTTACTGGATGGGCTGTTTATCGGCGCAACGCGGGCGCGGGAAATGCGCAATGGGATGTTGCTGACGGTGCTGTTGGTGCTGCCGATCGCCTGGGCACTGCAGGGGTTGGGTAACCACGGGTTGTGGATAACCTTCCTGGTGTTCATGGCAGTGCGCAGTTTGACGCTGTGGGCGATTGCGTGGCGGTTGAATCGGCAAGGACTGTGGCTGGGCGCCAACTGAAGAAATGCAATCCAAATGTGGGAGGGGGCTTGCTCCCGATTGCGGTGTGTCAGCCACTAATGCTCTGACTGATCCACTGCTATCGGGGGCAAGCCCCCTCCCACATTTTTAGAGCTATATCAGCTGCTATTACGAGGACAGGTACGAAGAACGGGTCAGCCCCAGACGCAAGGCATCCAGGAACTGGGTGCGCTCCGACGCTGAGATCTTCGCGCTCGCGCACTTGTCACGGTAATGCGTCATCAACTCTTCCGGCGACAAGTGCACATAGCGCAGCATGTCTTCGATGGTGTCGTGGGTCTCGATACCGGCGCTGTACACCGAACCGTCTTCACGCTGGTAGATGTTCACCGAGTCGGTGTCGCCGAACAGGTTGTGCATGTCACCAAGGATTTCCTGGTAAGCCCCCACCAGGAAAATACCCAGCAGGTAGTCTTCGCCCTCGTTCAGGGCATGTACCGGCAGGCTGGTCTCGATGCTCTGCTCGTCGACGTACTGCTTGATCTTGCCGTCGGAGTCGCAGGTCAGGTCTTGCAGCACGGCGCGGCGCAGCGGCTCTTCGTCGAGGCGATGCAGCGGCAGGATCGGCAGTACCTGGCCGATGGCCCAAGTGTCCGGCAGGCTCTGGAACACCGAGAAGTTGCAGATGTACTTGTCGGCCAACTTGTCGTTGAGTTCGTCCAGCACCTGGCGGTGCGAGCGCTGGCGGGCTTTCAACGAATTGTGCAGGCGGCGGCACACGGCGAAGTAGCACTGTTCGGCCAGGGCTTTCTCGGCCAGGGTCAGTTTGCCGTCGGCATACTGGGTAGCCACGTCGCTCATGTAGTGGGTGGCGCGCCAGTAGGTTTCGGTGACCATCTCGATATCGGTCGGGCCGAGCAGGTCTACCAGCCATTGCACGGTTTCGGGCAGGCTTTCCTTGTTTTCGATAGTCGGGATTTCGTCGTTGTGTTTCTCGACGTCGGTTACCTGCACCACCAGCATGGCGTGGTGGGCGGTCAGGGAACGGCCGCTTTCGGAGAAGATGTGCGGGTGCGGCAGGCTCTGCGCGTCGCAGAATTCCTTGAGCATGCCCACCACCACGCCGGCGTAGTCGTCCATGTCGTAGTTGATCGAGCTGGCGTTACGCGAGTGGGTACCGTCGTAGTCCACGCCCAGGCCGCCGCCGACGTCGATGTGGTCCACCGGCAGGCCGAGGTTGCGCAGTTCGCCGTAGTAACGAATGGCTTCCTTGAACCCGTGCTGGTAGTCGGCCAGGTTGGCGATCTGCGAGCCCATGTGGAAGTGCAGCAGGCGGATGCCCTGGTCGAGGCCCGCCGCGCGGAAACGCTCGACCACCGACAGCAGTTGCGCCGCCGACAACCCGAACTTGGACTTTTCACCGCCGGTATCAGCCCACTTGCTCGAGGCCAGCGACGACAGGCGCACGCGCAAGCCAACCTGTGGCTTGACCTTGAGGCTGGCAGCCTCTTCGATCACCAGCCCGACTTCGGATTCTTTCTCGATCACAATAAACACGTTGTGGCCGAGCTTCTGGCCCATCAGCGCCAGGCGGATGAACTCACGGTCCTTGTAACCGTTGCAGACGATGGTGCCGCCCTTCGGCGCCAGGGCCAATACGGCCAGCAGCTCAGGCTTGGAACCGGCTTCCAGGCCGATGGAGACGTTCTGGGTGGCGATGATGTTCTCGATCACCGCTTCCTGCTGGTTCACCTTGATCGGGTACAGCGCGGTGTATTGGCTCTGGTATTCCAGGCGCTCGATGTTTGAATCGAAGGCACCGGTGAGCTGGCGGACACGGTCTTGCAGGATATCGGGGAAGCGCACCAGCAGCGGCAACGACAGGCCGCTTTTGCGCAGCGCGTCGACTTGCTCGTACAGATCGACAGGCGTGCTGTTCGGACCGTTCGGACGGACTTCTACGCGACCGGCTTCATTGATCGCGAAATAACCGGCCCCCCAATGGCGAATCCCATAAACGCTGCGGCTGTCCGCAACTGTCCATTGGCTGCCATCGTCTTTGCGTGTGCGTCGTACGGACATCGAAGTCCCCTATAAATGAAGGCGAAGGCGCCACCTCAAGCGGAGGCTGGCGCAGTCTAAAGAATGAAAATGACGATTTGCCTGTGAGGGAGGTAGACCTCGCTTGCAGGACAGAGTTTAGACACAGGTTGGGAAGAGGCTTTCAGCCGCCGGACTTCTTGGCCTTGTAACCGAGCTTGATCAACTCGGCCAACAGCAGTTCGACGTGATCGCCCTGGATTTCGATGACCCCGTCTTTCAACGCGCCACCCGTGCCGCAGCGCTTTTTCAGCGCGGTGGCAAGCTCCTTGAGCGCGTCTTCGGCCAGCGGCACGCCGGTGATGGTGGTCACCGTCTTGCCGCCACGGCCTTTGCTCTCGCGGCGTACGCGGGCAATGCCGTCGCCTTCGGGAATCAGGGTGTTTTTGCAGGTGCACGAATCCACGGGCTGACGACAGTCCGGGCAGTGTCGACCTGCGTCGGTGGAAAATACCAGGCCACCCAGGGCGGCGAAGGATGCGGCTTTCTTGGCCACCGGCAATCCTCTAGGGGATGAAAAGTGGCGCAGTGTAACGGCAAAAAGCCAAGTTGCTAAGGGCCAAATGGCGCCATTTCATGCAACTTTAGCGACGCAACGCCAGATAGCGCCGCAGGCCCTCTTGAGCGTCCGGGCAGTAAGACTTGTGTTTCGCCTCGCTCAACACCGTTTCAACCGGCAGGAAGCGCGCTTCCATGACTTCTTCGGGCTGCAGGCACAGTGGCCCGTCCCATACCGCAGAGTAGGAGGTGCACCAAAGCCTGCTGTCGCCGTCTTCGAAATAGAAATGGTCATGTTCGGTCAATTCCACGCCGCTGACGCCGAGTTCTTCTGCAAGCTCACGGGCCGCCGAATCGGCATAGGTTTCCCCTGCCGCGACCATCCCGCCCGCGGCCGTGTCCCAGAACCCTGGATACAGCGCTTTGCTCAGGGTGCGCCGATGCACGCACAACTCACCCTTGGTATTGAACAGGAATATGAAGGTGCAACGGCCGATCAAGCCACGCCGGCGAAGATCGGACCTGACCAGGTGGCCGAGCAGGTTGTCCTGCTCGTCGACCCAACAGATCAGTTCAGCATCGGAGGCTACCCGGTGGGCGGCCTCCCTTTGAGTAGCGTCCATCATCAACCCTGGTTGAGAAGCTGACGCAAATCGATCACCGCAGCGTTGGCCCGGGAAATGTAGTTGGCCATTACCAGCGAATGGTTCGCCAGTACCCCGAAGCCACTGCCATTGAGAATCATCGGGCTCCAAACCGGTTCCTGCGAGGCCTCCAGCTCACGAATGATCTGGCGCACGCTGACGGTGGCGTTTTTCTTGGCCAGCACATCGGCGAAATCGACTTCGATGGCGCGCAGCAGGTGGGACAGCGCCCACGCTTGGCCACGGGCCTCGTAGAACACGTTGTCGATCTGCATCCAGGGGGTTTCCACCACTTCCTCATCGACCTGCGGCACTTCACCCGGCGCCAGCGCTTCAGTTTTCAGCGCGGTGTTCAGCTTGACCCGGCCCACGCTGGCCGACAGGCGCTGCGACAGCGAACCCAGGCGGGTGGCGACATCGCCCAGCCAGTTATTCAGGTTGTCGGCGCGGGAATAGAACAGCGCGCCCTTCTGGTTCGGGTCGGACAGGCGTGCTTCGTAGCGATTCAGGGAGTTGATGCCTTCCTGGTATTCCGACTCGCTGGACGGCAGCACCCAGCTCTTGTTGTCGAAGTTGAAACGCGGCTCGGCCTTGGCCAGGTCAGCGTCTTCTGCCGACTGCGACTGGGAACGGGCGAAGTCTTTGCGCAGGGCACGGGTCAGGTCACGCACCTGCACCAGCACGCCGTACTCCCAGCTGGGCATGTTGTCCATCCACAGGCCTGGCGGGAAACGGTCATTAGAAATGTAGCCACCTGGCTTGTTCAGCAAAGTGCCGACCACGGTTTTCAGGGTTTCGACGGTGGTGTAGCCGATCACCATCTGCTTGCCTTCCTTCTCGGCGGCCAGCTGGGCGTTTTGCTGGACCGGGAACAGCGCCGGTTCCTGGCTCCAATACCAACCCAGGCCACCGGTGACCAGCAAGTACAAGCAGATCACGCTGAGCAAGGCGCGGCTCATCAGCAGGTTGCGAACGTAGCTGCGGTTGGCCGACTTGGGCTCAGGGGCGGGGCCTTTGGCACTGCCTTCGCGGTTTTTCCAGTCCAGCATGGCGATATCCTTTCAATCACTTGAGTTCATGCACATCAATTGTCCGGGTGCGGTCAAACATTCCGACCACAACCCTACCCCATCGTGCCCATCGGTGCGGGCTTTTAAACCAAATTGGCGCATACCGAAGGTTGGACTATAAAGGATGCACGCTTTTTACACAGCGCGACCACGAGGTCAAAAAATGAATACCGCAGACACGTACTTAATTGACGTATGACACTCATGCAGCAGAAAAGAGATGCTAGCATAGAGCCATCAGTCGACCTCAGCATGCACCCGCACAGTAGTCAGGATATGACCGAGTCAGAAGACCCCAGCCGCGAGCGTCTCAAGCAGCACTTTGCCCAGCGGGTAATTCATCAGGCACGTCAAATTCTTGAGATCTGGCAGCGCCTGCAGCGTAGCGAATGGTCCAACGCGGATTTCTCCGAGCTCAATGAAGCCAATCTGCGCCTGCAACGCTTTGCCGAGCGTTTCGAACAGCCCGAACACCGCCAACTGGCCCAGCACATTGGCGAGTCCCTCAAAGCGGTGGATGAAAACCGCGGGCGCCTGAGCAGCCAATTGATCACCGAGCTCAATCGCTTGATGCAGCGCTTGTCGCGCACCGGGCTGCGCCAGGGCGATCAGCTGGAACAAACCCTGCTGCCGCCGATGCGCAAGCCGATCTACGTGATGCTGGCCGACCACAACCGCGCCGAGCGCCTGGCCAAGCAGTTGGAATTCTTTGGCATGAGCGCCCAGTCCCTGGACAGCGTCGCAGCCTTTCGCGCCGCCATGGCCGAGCGCCTGCCGTCGGCCATCGTAATGGACGTGGATTTCTGCGGCACCGGCCTAGGCCTGAAACTGGCTGCCGAAGCCCAGGAAGGCCTGGAGCAAAAGCTGCCGCTGCTGTTTTTCAGCCTGCATGAAACCGACACCCCGACCCGCCTGGCCGCCGTGCGCGCCGGCGGTGAAGAATTCCTGACCGGCACGCTGGAGGCCTCGAGCCTGCTGGAAAAGATCGAAGTGCTGACCTGCGTGGCTCAATATGAGCCGTATAAAGTGCTGATCATTGACGACTCCCGCGCCCAGGCGTTGCACACCGAGCGTCTGCTCAACAGCGCCGGCATCGTCACCCGCACGTTGATCGAGCCGATCCGGGCCATGGCCGAACTGGCCGACTTCCAGCCCGACCTGATCATCCTCGACATGTACATGCCCGCCTGCACCGGCACCGAGTTGGCCAAGGTGATTCGTCACAACGACCGTTATGTCAGCGTACCGATCATCTACCTGTCGGCCGAAGACGACCTGGACAAACAGCTGGATGCAATGAGCGAAGGCGGTGACGACTTCCTGACCAAGCCGATCAAGCCGCGCCACCTGATCACCACCGTGCGCAACCGTGCGGCGCGTGCGCGCAATTTGAAAGCGCGGATGGTGCGCGACAGCCTGACCGGGCTGTACAACCACACGCATATCCTGCAATTGCTCGAAGACTGCAGCTTCCGCGCCCGCCGCGAGAACAAGCCGCTGAGCTTTGCCATGCTCGATATTGACCACTTCAAGCGGGTCAATGACAGCCACGGTCACCCCATGGGCGACCGCGTGATCAAAAGCCTGGCGTTGTTTCTCAAGCAGCGTTTGCGCAAGAGCGACTATATTGGCCGCTATGGCGGTGAAGAATTCGCCATCGTGATGCCCGACACCGACCTCGAATCGGCCTGCAAAGTGCTGGACGAAATTCGTGGGCGTTTTGCGGAAATCCACTACCCGGCCCAACCCCAGGATTTATGGTGCACCTTCAGCGCCGGGCTGGTGGAGCTGTGCGACGGTTCCGACAGCCTGACGATGGCCGCCCAGGCCGATGAGGCGCTGTACCGCGCCAAGCATGCCGGACGTAACCGCGTGCAAGCCGCTCGCACATCAAAGCAAAGTGCCATCTTTTCACCGGAATCCACTGATTCGGTCATAACTTTGTAATGTAAACGCAATAACTTCAGGCACTTATCTTTTGCTGTCGGTTGAAACCACGCATGCGCCTGAAGCTGCTGACCAATCTCAATACCCTTTTGTTGGTGGCCGTGTGCCTGGCACTTGGGGCGACGCTGTGGTGGTCGCAACGAGCACTGGAGCGCCCGTACCTGTTGATGGAGCGCTATCTGGGGCTGTCCCAGGCCTTCGAGAATCAGGTCGCACGCAATATCGACGACTACCTGGCCAGCGGCGATGCCCTGCGTTTGAGCAGCGCCGGCCAGAGCCTGGAAAGCCTGCAGCAGCAGCTCGATTCATTGCCGCCAGAGTTGGCCCAGAACCTGCGCCCCAGTCTTACGGACCTGGACGCTTTCAGCAAAACCGACCTGCTCGCCGCCGGCAAACTGGCCGGCGACCCGCAAGCGCTGTTATTGCAGGCCGAACGCGAGCTGGGGGCGAACCTGGAGCAACTGAGCCAGTACGCCAGCGCCGTGAATGCCCCGGACGCGGCGCGCTATCTGCCGCCACTGCTGGCCGCCGCGCAACACCTGGGCAAGCTGTCCCTGGCACGGGACAAACTGGTGAGCAGCGGTCGCGCCGAATTGGCGGATGATGTCGAGCGTGAAATCACCAACATTCGTACCCAGGCCGACCTGTTGGCGCAGTTGCCTTTGCTCGGGGTGAAGGCCAGTGCCGACTCCAGCAGCGACGATTTTTCCGCGTTGATGGGCCTGGAAAACGCTGAAAAAACCGAAGCCCAGGACACCGGCGTCGACCTCAAGCGTGAACTCAACAGCCTGTTGACTCGCTACCCCGCCGAACTCAAGCGCACCCGCGAACAGATCCAGCAACGCACCGACCTCGCCGCCGCCACACACATCAAGATCACCCGCGTGCGACAAGCCATCGCCGGCCTGGAGCCGGTGGTGCGCGCACAGCACGCCAACATCCAGGGCGAAGTGCGCCTGATGCAGGGGCTGATGATTGGCCTGATCCTGCTGATCGCACTGTTGATCGATACCCTGCAACGCCGCCTGGCGCGGGTGCTGACCCACCTCGCCCCGGCGCTGTCCACCTGGGCCGAAGGCAACTTCAGCCAGCCGATCGCCTTGGGCAGGACCAACCGCGAACTGCGCGACATCGAAGCCTCGCTGAATCGCCTGCGCGCTTATCTGGTGGACCTCGTCGGCACGATCCGCGGCAATGCCGAAGAAGTCGCCGGCAGCAGCCGCACCCTGGCCGAACTGAGCAGCGGTTTGCACGACGGCGCCGAACGCCAGGCCGGGGACACCGCGCAGATTCGTGACTCCCTGGGCGAACTGGAGGCGACCATCCAGCAAGTGGCGGGTGATGCCAGCCAGGCTGCAGGCGCGAGTCGCAGTGCCGGCGTCGCCGTGGAACAAGGCCAGCGGGTGATCGGCCTGAGCCTGGCCGGGTTGCATGCCCTGGTGGGTGAAGTGCAGCAAAATGCGCAGATGATCGAGAAACTCGCCGCAGAGTCCGCGACCATCGGCGGCGTACTCACGGTGATCCGCTCGATCGCCGACCAGACCAACTTGCTGGCGCTCAACGCAGCGATCGAAGCGGCTCGCGCCGGTGAGGCCGGACGCGGTTTTGCGGTGGTCGCCGATGAAGTGCGCTCCCTGGCCCAGCGTACCGCCGGCGCCACCGCCGAAATCCAGGGCCTGATCGCCGGCCTGCAAACCGCCGCCCACCAATCGGTGCAAGGCATGCGGGCGCAGGTCGAACACGCCGAAGCCACCGCCGAGCAAGCCCAGGCCGCCGACGGCGCGCTGGATAAAATCGTCGGGGCGATCCAGACCATCTCCGCGACCGCCGTACGCATCGCTGACGTGACAGCACAGCAAAGCGGGGCCGTGAGTGAGATTCGCGACAACAGCGAAAGAATTCACCAACTGGGTGAAGACAACCTGCGGCGTATCGGCCAGGGACGCAGCCAGGGCGAGCATCTGCTGGTGCTGGGTGGGCAGCTCAATACGGCTGTGAAAGCCTTCCGGGTCTGACCGGACCTTGCGCCCAGTGAAGATCGAAATGTGGGAGGGGGCTTGCCCCCGATAGCAGTGTGTCAGCCACTGCATGTGTTGACTGATACACCGCAATCGGGAGCAAGCCCCCTCCCACATTTGATCTCCATGGGCTTCATGACCAGATATCAGGCCTCAGTCACAAATTTCGCGCAATCCTCGCTAATCGTGCTGGCTACTGCATAGAACTGGACAGTCACAAAGGCTTTGCGGCATAGTCGCCGGGTTCTGCCGTACCCCACCAATAACAAGGAACAGCCGATGGCGACCTTACTGGTTCTTCACGGACCCAACCTGAACCTGCTCGGCACCCGTGAACCGGGCGTCTACGGGGCAGTGACCCTGGATCAGATCAACCTCGATCTGGAACAGCGGGCCCGTGTCGCCGGCCACCATTTGCTCTACCTGCAAAGCAATGCCGAGTATGAATTGATTGATCGCATCCATGCCGCGCGTGGCGAAGGCGTGGATTTCATTCTGATCAATCCCGCCGCTTTTACGCACACAAGCGTTGCATTACGTGACGCGCTGCTGGCGGTGAGCATCCCATTCATCGAAGTGCATTTATCGAACGTGCACAAACGCGAAGCTTTCCGCCATCACTCTTACTTCTCCGATGTAGCGGTAGGAGTGATCTGCGGCCTTGGCGCCAGCGGTTACCGACTGGCCCTGGAGGCCGCCCTGGAACACGTTGAAGAACAGGCTAAACGCCCCTGACCGACCCTTGGGAGTTGATGATTCATGGATATCCGTAAAGTTAAGAAACTGATCGAACTGCTGGAAGAATCCGGTATCGACGAGCTAGAAATCAAGGAAGGCGAAGAGTCCGTACGGATCAGCCGTCACAGCAAGACCCCGGCTCAACAGTTCTACGCGCCACAGATGCAAGCGCCGGCTCCGGCCGCTGCCGCACCTGCAGCCGCTCCAGCCGCCGCCGCGCCTGCGGCGCCAGCAGCCCCTGCGCTGAACGGTTTCGTGGTCAAGTCGCCAATGGTCGGTACTTTCTACCGCACCCCGGCACCGACCTCGCCAGCCTTCGTTGAAGTGGGCAAGACCGTGAAAGTGGGCGACACCATCTGCATCGTTGAAGCGATGAAGATGATGAACCACATCACGGCTGAAAAAGCCGGCGTCATCGAATCCATCCTGGTAGAAAACGGTCAGCCGGTTGAGTACGACCAGCCGCTGTTCACCATCGTTTGAACCGCGGAGCGCCTTCGATGTTGAAACCTGCGAAGAAACTGCAAAAAGTCCTGATCGCCAACCGCGGCGAGATCGCGCTGCGTATCCTGCGCGCCTGTAAGGAAGAGGGCATCAAGACCGTCGCTGTTTACTCGACGGCCGATACCGAATTGATGCACGTGAAACTGGCGGACGAGAGCATCTGCATCGGCCCGCCCCTGGCGACCAACTCGTACCTGAAAGTCTCGAACATCATCGCTGCCGCCGAAGTGACCGGCGCCGATGGCATTCACCCAGGCTACGGCTTCCTCGCGGAAAACGCCGATTTCGCCGAACAGGTGGAAAAATCCGGGTTTGCCTTCATCGGCCCGAAAGCCGAAACCATTCGCCTGATGGGCGACAAGGTCTCGGCCAAGGACGCCATGATCGCCGCCGGCGTGCCTACCGTTCCCGGCTCCGACGGCCCGCTGCCGGAAGACGAGGAAACCGCTCTGCGCATCGGTCGTGAAGTCGGCTACCCGGTGATCATCAAGGCCGCCGGTGGCGGTGGTGGTCGCGGCATGCGCGTGGTGCACAAGGAAGAAGAACTGATCGAAGCCGCCAAGCAGACCCGCTCCGAAGCGGCTGCCTGGTTCGGCAACCCGATGGTCTACCTGGAGAAGTACCTGACCAACCCACGTCACGTGGAAGTGCAGGTACTGTCCGACGGCCAGGGCCATGCGATCCACCTGGGCGACCGCGATTGCTCGCTGCAGCGTCGTCACCAGAAGGTATTGGAAGAAGCCCCGGCACCCGGCCTGGACGAGAAAGCCCGCCAGGAAGTCCTGGCGCGCTGCGTCAAGGCGTGCATCGACATCAACTACCGTGGCGCCGGTACTTTCGAGTTCCTCTACGAGAACGGCCGTTTCTACTTCATCGAGATGAACACTCGCGTGCAGGTAGAGCACCCGGTGTCGGAGATGGTCACCGGTATCGATATCGTCAAGGAGATGCTCAGCATCGCCGCCGGCAACGTGCTGTCCTTCACCCAGGAAGACGTGAAGATCCACGGCCACTCCCTGGAGTGCCGGATCAACGCCGAAGACCCGCAAACCTTTATGCCGAGCCCAGGCCTGGTCAAGCACTTCCACGCGCCCGGCGGCAACGGCGTACGTGTGGATTCGCACCTGTACAGCGGCTACAAGGTTCCGTCCAACTACGACTCGCTGATCGGCAAGCTGATCACCTGGGGCGCGACCCGCGACGAGGCCATGGCCCGCATGCGCAACGCCCTGGACGAAATCGTGGTCGACGGCATCAAGACCAACATCCCGCTGCATCGGGACCTGGTGCGTGATGAAGGCTTCTGCGAAGGTGGTGTGAACATTCACTACCTGGAACACAAGCTGGCCAACCAGTAAGTGCTCCACCCAACATAGCCGCCTTCGGGCGGCTTTGTTGTTTCTGGCAGCCACACACCAACCACCTGTGGGAGGGGGGCTTGACTGATCGTTCCCACGCTCGGCGTGGGAACGCATCTTGTGACGCTCCGCGTCACGGACGCGGAGCGTCCAGAGCAGCATTCCCACGCCGAGCGTGGGAACGATCGTCAGTAATGTCGTCTTCTGCTGTTCGCTCGCGTAAACTTGCGCGCTTTCGCAGCCCCATCCCGCTGCACACTCATTTTTTCAAAGGTGCCCGCCATGCCTTGGCTGCAAGTCCGTCTCGCCATCAGCCCAGAACAAGCCGAAACCTACGAAGACGCTTTCCTCGAAGTCGGCGCTGTGTCGGTGACCTTCATGGACGCTGAAGACCAGCCGATCTTCGAACCGGAACTCAACACCACCCCGCTGTGGTCCCACACCCACTTGCTGGCCCTGTTCGAAGACGGCACCGAGGCCGCCAGCGTACTGGCCCATCTGGAGTTGCTCACCGGCGCCCCGCTGCCGGAGCATCACAGCGAAGTGATCGAAGACCAGGATTGGGAACGCAGCTGGATGGACAATTTCCAGCCCATGCGTTTCGGCCAGCGCCTGTGGATCGTACCCAGCTGGCACGCCGCCCCCGAGCCGGATGCGGTCAACCTGCTGCTGGACCCGGGCCTGGCGTTCGGCACCGGCACTCACCCCACCACCGCGCTGTGCCTGGAATGGCTGGACGGCCAGGATCTGAGCGACTGCAACGTGCTCGACTTCGGATGCGGCTCGGGAATCCTGGCCATCGCCGCGCTGCTGCTGGGCGCCGAGCAGGCCGTGGGCACCGATATCGACGTGCAGGCCCTGGAAGCCTCCCGCGATAACGCCGGGCGCAACCACATTCTTGAAGGCAAATTCCCACTTTATCTGCCTGAGGACCTGCCCCAGGTACAGGCCGATGTGCTGGTCGCCAACATCCTCGCCGGGCCGTTGGTGTCGCTGGCGCCGCAGTTGTCGAGCCTGGTCAAGCCAGGCGGGCGCCTGGCACTGTCGGGCATTCTCGCCGAGCAAGGTGAAGAGGTCGCCGCCGCCTACGCCAGGGATTTCGAGCTGGACCCCATCGCCAACCGTGACGGCTGGGTACGCATCAGCGGTCGTCGGCGCTAGAATGAGCGCTTGTCTGAATCGGATGGCCGCATGAGCGACAGTTTCGTCACCCAGTGCCCGCATTGCCAAGCACGCTTTCGCGTCAACCACGCTCAATTGAGCGTGGCCCGTGGCGTGGTGCGCTGCGGCTCCTGCCTGCAGGTGTTCAACGCTGCGCGCCAGTTGCTGGAGCAGCGAGCCTCGGTGCCGGCAGCGCAACCTGAACAGTTCGGCGCTGATGAACCCACGTCTGAGCCGCCGCGCGCAATCAGCCAGAAACAGTGGACAGCCCAAGAGCTGGACCTGGACAACCTGGACCTGGACGAGGAACTGGCCAAGCTCGAGCGCCGCGAAATTCAGCACACCCAGCCCGCCGGCGCGGACCGCCGCCAGCCCGGTGCCGAGCGTCGGCACAAGGAAGATGCCCTCAGCGCCAGCCGCAATACAGTCAAGGCCGAGGAAGAAAAGTGGGCCGCCAGCCTATTCAGCGAGCCGCCGCAAGAGCGCGCCCTGCCCGCCGAAGCCGAGCCGGAGCCGGAGCCGAGCGAGCGCACCGAGCCGTCCCTGTCGTTTCACCGCGACGATCTCGATGACGACGAACCGCCGCTGCGCTCGAATCCGGACGACGATCCCGATCCACCCTTCACGCCCCTGACGCCAGCGGCGCAAGCCACCGACGACCGCCCCCACGCCCGGCGCAAGCGGGCGCGTGCCGAGGCCAATGTCGACGAGGTGTTCCAGGACCTGGAAGACGACCCGCTGCACCTGTATGCGCAGAAGCGTCCGTCAGGCCTGGGCCGCCGCCTGACCTGGATCGTGCTGGTACTGCTCGCCGCCGCAGGCCTGGCAGGCCAGTACATCGCCTACCAATTCGACGAACTGGCCCGCCAGGACGCCTACCGTCCGTGGTTCCAGCAACTGTGCCCGAAATTGGGCTGCACTGTGCCATCACGGGTCGACATCGCCCACATCAAGAGCAGCAACCTGGTGGTGCGCAGCCATCCGGAGTTCGCTGGGGCGCTGGTGGTGGATGCGATCATCTACAACCGCGCGACATTCTCCCAGCCCTTTCCGCAGCTGGAGCTGCGCTTTGCCGACTTGAACGGCGGCCTGATCGCCAGTCGGCGCTTCAAGCCCGCCGAGTACCTCAGCGGCGAGTTGGCCGGGGTCAGTGAAATGCCGTCGCAGACACCGATCCACATCTCCCTGGACATCCTTGACCCCGGCAGCAAAGCGGTGAACTACAGCCTGAGCTTCCATTCGCCCGAGTGAAGCTGCGCCAGCACCGAGGTTTGACGGCGGTTTATTGACTGCGCCGACGTCAACCAAACCACTGGCGATAAAAAAATAACTGTTCAGATTTTATCCAATTCAGCCTTTATCCAGTCATCGAGAGCGGGTATCATGCCAACCCTTTTTCGAACTCTAATGATCCGGCCCCACAACAGGGAAGTCCTATGTCGGCGGTACGCATCGGCCCATATACATTGCACAACGGCTTGATCCTCGCCCCGATGGCGGGCGTCACGGACCAGCCCTTTCGTCAGCTCTGCAAACGTTTGGGCGCGGGTCTAGTAGTCTCTGAAATGGTCACCAGCGACATGAGTTTGTGGAACACCCGCAAGTCGCGGATGCGCATGATCCACGAAGGTGATCCCGAGCCACGCTCGGTGCAGATCGCCGGGGGTGATGCGCAGATGCTGGCGGATGCGGCTCGGGCCAATGTGGAGCTGGGCGCGCAGATCATCGATATCAACATGGGCTGCCCGGCCAAGAAGGTCTGCAACAAGGCCGCAGGCTCCGCCCTGCTGAAAGATGAGCAGTTGGTTGCCGAGATCCTGCAGGCCGTTGTCGCCGCAGTCGATGTGCCGGTGACCCTGAAGATTCGGACCGGCTGGGACCGGGACAACAAGAATGGCCTGACGGTGGCGAAGATCGCCGAACAGGCAGGTATTGCAGCGCTGGCGGTGCATGGCCGCACCCGCGCCGACCTTTACACCGGGGAAGCCGAGTACGACACCATTGCCGCAATCAAGCAGGCGGTGTCGATGCCGGTGTTTGCCAATGGCGATATCGATTCAGCCGAGAAAGCCCGGCGCGTTCTGCACGCAACCGGTGCCGACGGCGTGTTGATCGGCCGGGCCGCCCAGGGGCGGCCATGGATTTTCCGTGAGATCGAGCATTACCTGCGTACCGGCGACGTATTGCCGGCACCGGGACTGACCGAGGTGGAACGTATTCTGCTAGAGCATCTGGCCGCCCTGCACACCTTCTATGGGGATGTGATGGGCGTACGCATTGCTCGCAAGCATGTCGGCTGGTACCTCGCCACCTTGCCGGGCGCCAGGGAATTTCGCGCTCAGTTCAACCGTTTGGATGAAACGCAGGCACAGGTCGCCACCGTTCGTGAGTTCTTCGCCGAACGTGACAAGAGCCTGGGAACAGGGGATGGAGAAGGGGTGGCCGCATGACGATGATGACCGAGACTTTAGTGAGTGGAACAGCACCCGTGAGCGACAACGTCAATTTGAAACAGCACCTCAACACGCCGAGCGAAGAAGGCCAGACCCTTCGCGGGAGTGTCGAGAAGGCGCTGCACAATTATTTCGCCCACCTCGAGGGCGCTTCCGTCACGGACGTGTACAACCTGGTGCTCTCCGAAGTCGAGGCGCCCCTGCTCGAAAGCGTGATGAACTACGTCAAGGGCAACCAGACCAAAGCCAGTGAGCTGCTGGGCCTCAACCGGGGCACGTTGCGCAAAAAGCTCAAGCAATACGATTTGCTGTAAGCATTCAATCAAACCAGAAAGGCGCCCGCGTAAAAACGGTCGCCTTTTTTGCTGACTCCTTTGCTTTTGATGGAAATTGAGATGACCGACCAGACTACCCGCCTGCCGATCCGCCGCGCCTTGATCAGTGTTTCCGACAAGACCGGGATCCTCGAATTTGCCCGGAGCTTGCAGCTCCTTGGCGTGGAAATCCTCTCCACGGGCGGGACCTTCAAACTGCTGCAGGACAACGGCGTGGCCGCAGTAGAAGTCGCGGACTACACCGGTTTCGCGGAAATGATGGACGGTCGGGTCAAGACCCTGCACCCGAAAATCCACGGCGGCATCCTTGGCCGTCGCGGTATCGACGACGCCATCATGAACGAGCACGGCATCAAGCCGATCGACCTGGTCGCCGTTAACCTCTACCCGTTCGAAGCCACCATCAACAAGCCAGGCTGCGACTTGCCGACCGCCATCGAAAACATCGATATCGGCGGCCCGACCATGGTTCGCTCGGCAGCCAAGAACCACAAAGACGTGGCCATCGTGGTCAACGCCAGCGACTACACCCAAGTGCTCGACAGCCTCAAAGCCGGTGGCCTGACCTACGCCCAGCGGTTTGACCTGATGCTCAAGGCGTTCGAACACACCGCCGCCTACGACGGCATGATCGCCAACTACATGGGCACCGTGAACCAGGCCGCCGACGTCCTGAGCACCGAAGGCCGCAGCCAGTTCCCACGCACCTTCAACAGCCAGTTCATCAAGGCCCAGGAAATGCGCTACGGCGAGAACCCGCACCAGAGCGCGGCGTTCTACGTTGAGGCCAAGCCGGCCGAAGTGGGCATCGCCACCGCCACCCAGCTGCAAGGCAAAGAACTGTCCTACAACAACGTGGCCGACACCGACGCCGCGCTGGAATGCGTGAAAAGCTTCGTCAAACCGGCCTGCGTGATCGTCAAGCACGCCAACCCGTGCGGCGTGGCCGTGAGCCCGGACGCGGAAGGCGGGATCCGCCAGGCGTACGAACTGGCCTACGCCACCGACACCGAATCGGCATTCGGCGGCATCATTGCCTTCAACCGTGAACTGGATGCCGAGACGGCCAAGGCCATCGTCGAGCGTCAGTTCGTCGAAGTGATCATCGCCCCGTCCGTCAGTGAAGAAGCCCGCGCCATCGTCGCCGCCAAGGCCAACGTGCGCCTGCTGGCCTGCGGCGAATGGTCGGCTGAACGCGCCGCAGCCTGGGACTACAAGCGCGTCAATGGCGGCTTGCTGGTGCAGAGCCGCGACATCGGCATGATCGGCAGCCAAGACCTTAAGGTCGTGACCAAACGCGCGCCGACCGAGCAGGAGATCAACGACCTGATCTTCGCCTGGAAAGTCGCCAAGTACGTTAAGTCCAACGCCATCGTCTACGCCAAGAACCGCCAGACCATCGGTGTCGGCGCCGGCCAGATGAGCCGCGTGAACTCGGCACGTATCGCTGCGATCAAGGCCGAACACGCCGGCTTGCAGGTAGCCGGTTCGGTAATGGCTTCCGATGCGTTCTTCCCGTTCCGTGATGGTCTGGATAACGCCGCGAAAGCCGGTGTGACCGCCGTGATTCAACCGGGCGGTTCGATGCGTGATGCTGAAGTCATCGCTGCTGCCGACGAAGCTGGCATCGCCATGGTCTTCACTGGCATGCGCCACTTCCGCCACTGATCGATCGTTCCCACGCTCCGCGTGGGAATGCCTCTTGTGGCGCTCTGCGTCACGCTTTGGGACGCGGAGCGTCCCGTGTTGCATTCCCACGCAGAGCGTGGGAACGATCATGCTAACGAGGTTTTTGAAATGAATGTTTTGATCATTGGCAGCGGTGGCCGTGAACACGCCCTGGCCTGGAAAGTTGCCCAGGACCCACGCGTCCAGAAAGTTTTCGTCGCACCGGGTAATGCCGGTACCGCCATTGAAGCCAAGTGCGAAAACGTCGCTATCGACGTGCTGGCCCTTGAGCAACTGGCAGATTTCGCCGAGAACAATGTCTCCCTGACCATCGTCGGCCCGGAAGTGCCGCTGGTGGCCGGCGTCGTCGACTTGTTTCGCAACCGTGGCCTGGATTGCTTCGGGCCGACCGCCGGCGCCGCTCAATTGGAAGGTTCGAAAGCTTTCACCAAGGATTTCCTGGCGCGCCACAAGATCCCGACTGCCGACTACCAGAACTTCACCGAGATCGAGCCGGCCCTGGCTTACCTGCGTGAAAAAGGCGCGCCGATCGTGATCAAGGCCGACGGCCTCGCTGCGGGTAAAGGCGTGATCGTCGCCATGACCCTGCAGGAAGCCGAGGATGCCGTGCGCGACATGCTCGCCGGCAACGCCTTTGGTGACGCCGGTTCGCGCGTGGTAATCGAAGAATTCCTCGACGGCGAAGAAGCCAGCTTCATCGTGATGGTCGACGGCAAGAACGTACTGCCAATGGCCACCAGCCAGGACCACAAGCGCGTCGGCAACGGCGACAGCGGCCCGAACACCGGCGGCATGGGAGCTTATTCCCCGGCGCCGGTGGTCACCGCCGACGTGCACCAGCGCGTCATGGACCTGGTGATCTGGCCGACCGTGCGCGGCATGGCCGACGAAGGCAACGTCTACACCGGCTTCCTCTACGCCGGCCTGATGATCGACAAAGCTGGTAACCCGAAAGTCATCGAGTTCAACTGCCGCTTTGGCGACCCGGAAACCCAGCCGGTGATGCTGCGCCTGCAGTCGAGCCTGGTGCTGCTGGTGGAAGCCGCGCTGGCCCAGGCCCTGGACAAGGTCGAAGCGCAGTGGGACCCACGCCCGAGCGTCGGTATCGTGCTGGCGGCCGGCGGTTACCCTGCCGATTACGCCAAGGGCGATGTGATCGAGGGCCTGGAGGCGGCGGCAGCGCTGGAAGGCAAGGTGTTCCATGCTGGCACTGCGCTGAAGGACGGCCAGGTCGTCACCGCCGGTGGCCGCGTGCTGTGCGCCACCGCCATGGGCGCCAGTGTCGACGCCGCGCAGCAACAGGCGTACAAGCTGGCCGCGAAAATCGACTGGAAAGGCTGCTTCTATCGCACCGACATCGGTTACCGCGCCATTGCCCGTGAACGTGGCGAGAGCAACTGAGTAGCTATCCGTTCGGGTAGGTAAGGGCCTCTGGCCCTTGCCGTACTCATGCCCCCCGCGCATAGTTAACCCGTGCATTCACCTACGAAGGGACTTCGCCTTGCGCTGGCTCAGGATCGCCTTAGCTTTTACAGTCAGCCTGCTGACCTTGCTCTGCCTGGCCCCGGCTCAAGCCGCTGCGCAAGGCAGTGGTTGGGCAGTATTGCTCGATGAACAGGCCGACCTGCAACTGAGCGATATCCGCTCCGCCCGCTACACCAATCAATTCAGCCCCATCGAACTGGACCGGATTACCGCCGCGCAGCCGGACGGTGCGTTGTGGGTACGCTTCAAGCTGCAACCCGGCAAGCATGAACAAGTGCTGCGGGTGTTCGCGCCGGACCTGTCGCACCTGAGCCTGTATGTGCTGGATGGCGATACCCTGGTGGAACAACAAACCACCGGCACGCGCCAGCCCCAGGCCGAGCGCCCGCTGCCGAGCAGTGACTTCATGCTCCCGATGCCGCAGAGCCAGCGCCCGCTCGAGGTGTACCTGCGCCTGGTGTCGGAGCACGAGCTACGCCCTTACATCACGCTGGAACCCGCCGTACTGGCCGCCGCCAACCAGAACCAGACGCTGCTCTATGGCCTGTTGTTCGGCGTGCTGCTGATGCTGATCCTGCATAACCTCACACGCTTCGCCTACCACCGCTCGCGCAGCAGCCTGTGGCTGGCGGCCTGCGAAGTGCTGTTGATGCTCAGCCTGGCGCTGTTGCTCAACGTGGTGGGGCCGTGGCTGCCGAACTGG
Organism: Pseudomonas sp. R4-35-07; assembly: GCF_003852235.1. Lineage (NCBI taxonomy): Bacteria > Pseudomonadati > Pseudomonadota > Gammaproteobacteria > Pseudomonadales > Pseudomonadaceae > Pseudomonas > Pseudomonas sp. R4-35-07. The sequence continues at coordinate 720,905 of NZ_CP027732.1, read as the reverse complement.
CATGCGATCCAGACCCCAGGCGCCTACCTCGCGCTGCTGCTGACCGCGCCGTGCGGGCTGATGTTTGCCTACCGTTTCTTCATGCCCCTGGGCCCACACCCGCTGAACAAACTGTTGATGGCCGACATCTTGTTGATCGTGCTGTGTGGCCTGCTGCTGTTGTTCGTCAACACCCTGCCACTGAACATCATCACCTACGCCCTGGTCGCGCTGGCCGGCCTGAGCATGCTGTTCGTCTCGGCCTATCACTGGCAAAGAGGCTATCGCCCGGCGCGCCTGTTCGTGGCCGGCATGGTGGTGTTCAACATCGGCACGCTGATCATTCTGCCCGCCCTGCTCGGCCTCACGCTGGTGGCGCCGCAAGGCCTGATCGTGACCCTGCTCACGTTTATCTGCCTCAGCGGCCTGTTGATGAGCCTGGCCCTCGGCGAGCGCCAGCGCGCTATTGTCGAAACCCGCTTCAGCCTCAGCCGCGACCTGGCCGCCAGCAACGCCGAAATTGCCGCCAAGGCCGAATTCCTGGCGAAGATCAGCCACGAAATCCGCACCCCCATGAACGGCGTGCTGGGCATGACTGAGTTGCTGCTGGGCACGCCGTTGTCGGTGAAACAACGCGACTATGTGCAGACCATCCACAGCGCCGGTAACGAGTTGCTCACGCTGATCAACGAAATCCTCGACATCTCCAAGCTCGAGTCGGGACAGATCGAACTCGATGATGTGCAGTTCGACCTCAACGCGCTGATCGACGACTGCCTGAGCATCTTCCGCGCCAAGGCCGAGCAGCAGAATGTCGAGCTGATCAGTTTCATCCAGCCCCAGGTGCCGCGCGTGATCAGCGGTGATCCGACACGCCTGCGCCAGGCGTTGCTGAGCCTGCTGGAAAACGCCCTGCACAAAACCGACGAGGGCGAAGTGCTGATCGTCGTGGCCCTCGACGAACGCAGCACCGTGCCGCGCCTGCGCATTGCGGTACAAGACAGCGGCGTACCGATGGAAGCCGCCGAACGCGACGCCCTGCTGCACAGTGAACTGCACAGCAAGAACTTCCTCTCGGCGACACGCTTGAGTGGCCATCTGGGCCTGGTTATCGCGCGTCAGTTGATCCTGTTGATGAACGGCGAGTTCGGTATCAAGAGCGGCAGTCACCAAGGCAGCACGCTGTGGCTGACCCTGCCGCTGGACCCGGAACGCCTCGAGCACCCGACCTCCGATCTCGACGGCCCGCTCAAGGACGCACGCGTACTGGTGGTGGACGACAACGACACCTGCCGCAAGGTGCTGTTGCAGCAATGCTCGGCCTGGGGCCTGAACGTCAGCGCCGTGGCTTCCGGCAAGGAGGCCCTGGCCCTGTTGCGTACCAAGGCGCACCTGCGCGATTACTTCGACGTGGTGCTCCTGGACCAGAACATGCCCGGCATGACCGGCATGCAACTGGCGGCGAAGATCAAGGAAGACCCGAGCCTGAACCACGATATCCTGCTGATCATGCTCACGGGCATCAGCAACGCGCCGAGCAAGATCATCGCGCGCAACTGCGGGATCAAACGCATCCTGGCCAAACCGGTGGCCGGCTATACGCTCAAGACCACCCTGGCCGACGAACTGGCCCAACGCAGCAAAGGCTTGACCCACCCTCGCCCCGCTCCAGCCGCCCCGGCAGTGATTACGGTGCCCAGCGACTTCCGCATCCTGGTGGCCGAAGACAACAGCATCTCCACCAAAGTGATACGTGGCATGCTCGGCAAGCTCAACCTCAACCCGGACACCGCCAGCAACGGCGAAGAAGCGTTGGAAGCGATGAAAGCCCAGCGCTATGACCTGGTGTTGATGGACTGTGAAATGCCGATCCTCGATGGTTTCTCCGCCACCCAGCAACTGCGCGCGTGGGAAGTCAGCCACCAACGCGTACGCACGCCGGTGGTAGCGCTGACCGCGCACATTCTTTCGGAACACAAGGAACGTGCGCGCCAGGCCGGGATGGATGGGCATATGGCCAAGCCAGTGGAGCTGTCGCAGTTGCGTGAACTGGTGGAATTCTGGGTGGCGCAGCGCCAACAACGGCCAGAGCACGCGCCCTCCTGACTGATCGTTCCCACGCTCCGCGTGGAAACGTCGCCGGGGACGCTCTGCGTCTTGCTCCTGGCGTGACGCGGAGCGTCACCGGATGCATTCCCACGCGGAGCGTGGGAACGATCAGCGCGTGGGAACGATCAGCCCCCTCCCACATTTGATCTCTGGCGCCTGATAGACTCCTCCACACTTCCACCACCCGCGAGCCGCCCCTCATGCTCCATGTGTTGTTCAGCGTTTACCTGAAGATGCTGGTGCTCTATAGCCCGTTCTTTGTGCTGTCCTGCTTTATCAGCCTGACCCGTGGTTATTCCAGCAAGGAGCGGCGGCGCCTGGCGTGGAAAGTCGCGCTGGCGACGCTGGTATCGAGCGTGCTGCTGTACCTGTTCGGTCGGGTGATTTTCAGTGTGTTCGGTATCACCGTGGATGCCTTCCGCATCGGTGCCGGCAGCGTGCTGTTTATCTCTGCCCTGGGCATGGCCCAAGGCAAGTCGGCGGTGCAGACCGATAACGTGCAGCAGGACGTGACCATCGTACCGCTGACCATCCCGCTGACGGTCGGCCCCGGCACCATCGGCGCGCTGCTGGTGATGGGGGTAAGCCAGCCCCACTGGGACGACAAGCTCACCGCCATCCTCAGCATCGCCCTGGCCAGCCTTACCGTGGGCGTGGTGCTGTACCTGTCCAATCGGATCGAACGCATTCTCGGCGACCAGGGCTTGCAGATTGTCAGCCGGTTGATGGGGTTGTTCGTGTGTGCCCTGGCCGCGCAAATTATCTTTACCGGGGTGCGCGGTTATCTGGTGACCTAGATCCGGTATTTGGCAATGGCCGACTGCACCTTGTCGCCCGCGCTGTCACGCATCAGTTGAAGGGTCTTCTCGTTGACCACCGAGGTATTCAGCACCAGACAGGTCTGCCCGCTGAAGGCCTCGAACGATGAGCTGTCCCATTCAAGGAACGGCAAACCCACCTGTTTACTCACGCCACGGCTGCTGTAGGTCACCAGCACCATCATCACTTCGCCATTGGTTTGCGCGCAGGACGCCACGCCAAAGTCACCGCCCTGGTGCACGCTGCTGTTGCGCTTGAACAAATCGAACGACGCCGGCTGTTGCTTCAAGGCTTCCAGCGCATCCGCAGCCAGTTTCGGCAGCAGGCTGAGCAGCGGCCCCGACAACGACATCGAAGCGAGCACCGCGCCGATGATATTCAGTGCTGCCAGTTGCACCGTCAGCCCCTCGCCGACGCGTGAAACTCGCTCAAAACTGCTACGCAACGGCAACCAGCCGAGGCTGACCATGACCTTGATAAATTCGTCGTACCAGGCCTCGGTGCCCCGATGAACCTTTAATACATCGCTCACATAACTGCTGGCCAACAGGTAGCTTTTGCGGATGTACTCGCGGTTAAGCCCGGACAACCCCTCGGCAAAGGAAATCACGCCGTTGTTGACCACCGCCGCATTGCAGTCATCTTCGGTGTCCAGCGGTAAAGCCGCGTGCGTGCCTGGCGCACCCGGCAATTTGTAGGCGGCAATCAACTTGCGCCTTTTGGTACTGTTGATCCTTCTGTGATGTCGCTCCATTTCCAATTCTCCACGTACACCCCGACTCGGGGCTTGTAACCACACTAGTCCACTGACCGACAGGCTTTCCAGACGACAAACATCCCTTGGCGCGGCTCGGCTAAGCGCGCCGTCCAGCAATAGCGCGGCATGCACGAAGGGCTTCATGGTTTCGCCGTGAAAAAAAGAAAAAGCCCCGGACGACTACAGGAAAATCCTTGAGTCATTCGGAGCTTTCGGACCACCGCCGAGGTGTTTTCAGGAGGCGGGTTTACCGCCGTACCAGCGCGGTGTGTACACCCACTCCCCGCCGCCGGCACGCGCAAAGGTGCAGGTGGTGGACGAGCCGACCAGCACCATGGTGCGCATATCCACCTGGTCCGGGGTGAGCTGGCCCAGCGTGGTGACGCGCAGTGTCTGGCCGGGGCGACCGATATCACGGCCCAGTACCACCGGTGTTTCAGGCGTGCGGTGCTGCGCGACGATCTCCAGCGCACGCCCCAGTTGCCACGGGCGCGCACGGGAAATCGGGTTGTAGAACGCCAGCGCCAGGTCGGCCTGGGACGCGAGCTCCAGACGCTTTTCGATGATCGACCAGGGCTTGAGGTTATCCGACAGCGACATCACACAGAAATCATGCCCCAGCGGCGCGCCCGCCTGGGCAGCGGTGGCCAGGGAAGCCGAGACGCCAGGCAGGATCTGCAGGTCGACCTGATGCCAGGCTGGGTCACTGGACTCATGCAACGCCTCGATCACCGCAGCGGCCATGGCGAATACACCGGGGTCGCCAGACGACACCACCACCACCGAGCGCCCTTGGGCGGCCAGTTCGAAGGCGTGACGTGCGCGTTGCATTTCTTCGCGGTTGTCCGTGCAATGCTGCACCTGGTCGTCACGGAACGGCCCGGCCATGCGCACGTAGGTTTCGTAGCCCAGCACATCGGTGCAGCGCGCCAACTCGGCCTTGACGGCCGGCACCATCAAGTCAGCGGCGCCAGGGCCAAGGCCGATCACGGCGAGACGGCCACGCGGGCGGCCTACCTGTGACACATCCACCGGCTGCTCGGCCACGCTGAGGGTGATGTCCGCGTGCGGCTCAAGCTTGGCAAACCGCAGCGGCACACCCAACTCCGACGCGGCCTCATGCAACGAGGCTTCGGCCATCTGCGTGTCGCTCGCCAGCAGGCACGCCAGCGCTTGCACGGCAACGCCCGCCTCCTGCAAGGCCGTGCGCACACGTGCCGCCAGGTGCGCACCGGGCTTGCAGGTGACGCACACCGTCTTCGGGTAGATCAGCAATTCGTTGGCGGCAGGCGTACGCTCGGCACTGCCCACATGAATCGCCAGGCGTGCCTGCGGATCCTGCGGCAAATTGGCCTGCTCCAGCCAGGGCGCCGCGCCTTCGATGCGCACGCTTTCACCGGCCAGCAGGTCCGAGACAAAGCGCTTGCCCAGCTCCAGGTCCGCCAACGCATAGCCCGTGGGCGGGTTGAGCAGGCAGGTGCCGAACCGCAACTCGCCACTGGTGGTGATCGCCGCTGCCACGCCCAACGCGGCGGCAATCTCCCGCGCCATCACATTCACGCCGCCCAGGCCGCCCAGTAGCGGCACCACGGCGCTGCCGTCTTCGGCGACGGCCAGCACGGCCGGCTCCGCGCCTTTTTCGAGCAAGAGCGGCGCGAGGGTGCGGATGACGATACCGGCGGCGCACAGCGCAATCAGCGGCGTGCCTTGCTGGTAGAGCTGGCGCAGGGTGGCGCCGAATTCGCTGTAGCGTTGGTCTGCACCCTCAACCCGACCGTCCAGGCCATGGATCAGCGCAGCCGGGTAAAGTTGCTGGATCCTGCGCGCGGTCGCCAGGCTGCCCTGGCCCAGAATGACAATCGCCGGGCTCATCAACCTTGCCACCGTTCACCGGGCACGATGATCAACGAGAAATACGGCGACGACATCGGCTCCACCTGATCCAGCGGCACAATTTTCTGATTGGCCATAGTGGCGCGCTCCACGTACAGCGCGCGCCCGGCCAGACCGAGTTCTTCCAATACCTGGCGCACCTTGGGAAAGTTGCGCCCCAGCTTCATGATCACCGCCGCATCCGCATCCGCCAGCCGGCGTTTTAGGTCATCGTGGGGCAACACGCCAGAGAGCACCGACAGGCTCTGATTGCGATACACCAGCGGCGCGCCCAATACCGAAGCACCGCCCAGCATCGAACACACGCCCGGGATGACCTGCGCCTCATAGCGTTCGGCGAGGCGGTCATGCAGGTACATGTAGGAGCCGTAGAAGAACGGGTCGCCTTCGCAGATCACCGCCACATCGCGGCCGGCATCCAGGTGCGCGGCCACGTCGACGCTGGCCGTGTCGTAGAAATCGCTGATCACTTGCTCATAGGACAGCGGCGCCGGCAGCGCCTCGGTGGTCACCGGGTACACCAGCGGCATCAGGGTTTGCTGGGGCACCAGGTGGTCTTCGATGATGCCGAAGGCATTGCCCTTCTTGCCCTTGGCCACGAAGTACGCCACCACCGGCGATTCGCGCAGCAGGCGCAGGGCCTTGAGGGTGATCAGTTCCGGGTCGCCGGGGCCTACACCCAGGCCGATCAGACGTCCGCGTGCAGGCATTATTCAACCTCCGTGGCGAGCGCATTGACGGCGGCGGCGGCCATGGCGCTGCCACCCAGGCGGCCCTGCATGATCACGAACGGCACACCCCGGCTGTCGGCGGCGAGCATCGCCTTGGATTCGGCGGCACCGACGAAACCCACCGGAAAACCAAGGATCAACGCCGGTTTCGGCGCGCCGGCGTCGAGCATTTCCAACAGGTAGAACAAGGCGGTCGGTGCGTTGCCGATCACTACCACGCTGCCGGCCAAATGCGGGCGCCAAAGTTCCAGGGCAGCGGCGGAGCGTGTGTTGCCAAGCTCGCGCGCCAGCTCCGGCACGCTGTCGTCACGCAGGGTGCAGATCACCTTGTTGTTGGCCGGCAGGCGCGCACGGGTCACGCCTTCGGAGACCATCCGCGCATCGCATAAAATCGGTGCGCCCGCCGCGAGCGCGTCGCGCCCGGCCTTGCCTGCGCCGTCGGAAAATTGCAGGCCGTCGATGGCCTCGACCATGCCGCATGCATGAATCACCCGCACCGCGAGTTTCTCCAGATCCGCCGGGATACGCGCCAGGTTCGCCTCCGCGCGAATGATGGCGAAGGAGTTGCGATAGATCTCCTGACCGTCGCGGATGTAATCAATCATCGGTGTTGCTCCGTGGGCGAGCGCGCAGCAAGGCGCCCGCCGCGTCAATAGAAAGAGTGCGCGCGTGCAGCCGGCCAAAACCTGGATGAGCAGCGTCGCGAAAATAGAGGTCGTAGTGGCCGGGGCTCACCGCCAGCAAGGTGACCGGCGCAGTGTGTGCGGCGGCGCAGGAGCGCGGGCAGCCGGACAAGTGAACAGCGTGACCCGGTCGCAGGCCGGCCAATTGCACGGCGTCGGTTTTGGTATCCGACAAGCCTTTGCCGCAGCCGCTGGAACCGGTGCAGGCGATCAGGCGCGCCAGGGGTTGGTCGGCGGCGCAGAGAAAGCCCAGTTGCACCAACTGTTCGGTCACCACGCCTGGCTGTGTGAGGTTAGGCAGCAGCACGCCCTGCCAAGGGGTGAACCGCAAGGTGGCGTCGCCATACTCGCAGGCCAGCTGTGCGGCGCCCTTGAGCATCGCCGAATCCAGGCGGCCCAATGGCGCGGCGGCGGTGACATAGAACCGGTCTTGCTGGCGCTGTGGATAACTGCCCAGATGGCCCGAAGCGCTGCTGGCCGGGCGGTTGAAGCCATCCGCAGGCAGTAGCGGCAGGCGCAGGCGGCTCAGTAAGTTATCCACAGCCAGATGGCGCATGCGCGTTTGTTCCGGCGTGGCCAGGTCGAGAAAGGCTTCGAGCACGGCCACCACCAGCGCATGGCCTTGGTCCAAGCGCACAGCGGCCAACGGTGCATTCAGGCCAGGACAGCCGGCCAGGCCGAACGCGAGCAGGGTTTCACCCGCCTGTTCGAAGGCCGACAGCCACAGATCGTGATGATGTTCGAGCATCGCCAAGGCCTCGAAGCCATCCAGCTGCACGGCGAATTTGGCCGACAGCTCATGAAAGCGTGGATGGTTTTCCAGGGTGGCGAGGATCTGCCCGGCCAGGGGGCGTGTGTCGAACAGCATCTGTGGGTCGATGCCGGCGCTGGGGCTGAGCATCAGGTTGCGCACGTCATCACCGCCCGCATTGCTCGGGCCGAGGCCTGCCGCCAGCAGCATCGCGATCAAGGCCTCCTGCTCGGCGCCGATCCCGCGAATCTGCAGGTTGGCGCGGTTGGTCGCCTCGATCACCCCGCCCGCGTACGCCTGGGCAGCGTCCGCCACGGCGTTGGCCTGGGCCGCGGTGATCGAGCCACCGGCCAGTTTGATCCGACAAATACCGCCGTCCAACGCCTGGACGATGCGCAACAACCCCGGACAAGCCGAGGGGCGCAAGGTATTCAGAGCGGGCGTTGGCTTCACGGGGCTTCCGGTTGACGGGTAAAGGCGCGGTATTATGCCTGCTTTGTCCGACGGCATGAAAAGCCTGCCCGTCGGATGTCGCTCAAGGAATTGATATGTCGCCCTGGCTGACGGTAATAGGCATCGGTGAAGACGGCTTCAAGGGCCTGGGCAGAAACGCCCGGCACGCCTTGTTGCGCGCCACGCGGATTATAGGGGCGCAGCGCCAGTTGGACCTGCTGCCGGTGTGCATTCGCGGTGAGCGCGAGTTGTGGCCGAGCCCGTTCTCCCTGGAACCGGTACTGGCGCGGCGCGGAGAACCGGTGTGCGTATTGGCCAGTGGCGATCCGATGTTCTATGGCGTGGGCGCCAGCCTGGCGCGACAGATTGCGGCGCAAGAGTTGCTGATTGTGCCCGCGCCGTCGTCGGTATCCCTTGCAGCCGCGCGTTTGGGCTGGCCGTTACAGGACGTGGTGACGTTATCCGTGGTGGCTCGGCCCGTCGCGGCAATCAACGCGCATCTGGCCAGCGGTGTGCGTTTGTTAGTGCTGAGTAATGACGGTGGCAGCCCTGCGTTGATCGCGGCTGTGTTGACCGAGGCAGGGTTCGGGCCGAGCCGATTGAGCGTGTTTGAACACTTGGGCGGGGCGAGTGAGCGACGTATCGACGGCCTGGCCGAGGATTGGCAGCACCACTCGGCCGCCGATCTGAACCTGGTCGCCATCGAGTGCCTGGCCTCGCCCGACACGCCACGCCTGTCGCGCCTGGCAGGCTTGCCGGATAGCGCCTTTAAGCACGACGGCCAACTGACCAAGCGCGATGTGCGCGCCATGACCCTCGCGCGCCTGGCCCCCATGCCGGGCGAGCTGCTGTGGGATGTAGGTGCGGGCAGCGGTTCCATCGGTATCGAATGGATGCGCACTCATCCCAGTTGCCGCGCACTGGCGATTGAAGCCGACGCAGGCCGCCAAAACTTGATCGAACACAATCGCGACGCCCTCGGCGTGCCCGGCCTGCACCTGGTACGCGGCACCGCCCCGGACGCCTTGCATGGCTTGCCGACACCCGACGCCATCTTCATCGGCGGCGGCGTCACCCGCGACGGCGTGCTCGACAGCTGTTGGCAACAGCTGCGCCCCGGCGGTCGACTCGTCGCCAACGCCGTAACCCTGCAAAGTGAAATGACCCTGATGAACTGGCGCGCCGAGCATGGCGGCGAACTCACGCGCATCCATGTGGCCCAGGCCCAGCCGCTGGGCGAGTTCGATACCTGGCGCCAGGCATTGCCGATTACCTTGCTGGAAGTGGTCAAGCCGCTATGAAACGGATTCTGCTGCTGGGCGGCGTGACCGAAGCGCTGGCCATCGCGCGAACGTTAGGGCCGGAACATATCTACAGCCTGGCGGGCGTGGGACGTGTGCCGACCGATCTGACCTGCCAAGTGCGGGTCGGCGGTTACGGTGGCGCTGAGGGCTTGGCGCAGTTTGTTCAGGATGCGGGGATCAGCCTGATCCTCGACGCGACCCATCCTTATGCAGCGCAGATCAGCCAGAACGCGGCGCGGGCGGCGCAGTTGTGCGGTGTGCCCTGCTGGGCGTTGCGCCGACCGGCATGGCGGCCGCAGGCCGGTGACGATTGGCGTGAGGTCAGTGATTGGGCCGAGCTGACCGAAGCACTCAAACCGTTCAATCGTCCCCTCTTCACCTTGGGTCGCGAACCGTTGCAGCATCTCGACGAAATCCCCGCCGAACAGTTCTGGACGCTGCGCGCGCTGGAGGTGTATCCGGGCAATGCGCGCTGTGAAGTGATTGGCGCACGTGGGCCGTTCCTGATTGAAGACGAGCGTGCGCTGTTTGAACGGCACCGGATTGATGTGCTGATCAGCAAGAACAGTGGCAGCACAGCCACCGAGCCGAAGCTGGAAGTGGCGCGGGAACGGGGGGTGCCGGTGTTGGTGTTGAAGCGGCCGATGTTGGCGGCGGTGGATCGGGAGTTCATCACAGTGGCAGCGGCCTTAGAGGCCATCCACGCTCACTGAACCACACCGGTCCAATGTGGGAGGGGGCTTGCCCCCGAGTGCGGCGTGTCAGACACAGACTTATTGGCTGATCCACTGCAATCGGGGGCAAGCCCCCTCCCACATTTGGACTGGGTTATCAGCTGCCTGCCGCTGTGGCCTGCCCGACATCGTTCACACGATCAGCCAACAACTGCGCCAGCTCGATCAACTGCGCAACGCCCAGCAATTCCTCGCGTGGTGCGCCTTCCAGGTTAAAGGCAATGTCGCAACTCAGCGCATTGGCCGAGGCGAGTGTTTCGCTGAGGTTGACCAGCAGGTCTTCGGTGCTGATGCCGTCGGCCACGGTGAACAGCCGGATGGGGGGATTGGGGGTGGGTTTGATCATTGTGAAGCTCCTTAGGAAAGTGGAGCTGCCATTGATCGCCGCGACGCGATGGGGTGGCAGCTGTACGCAGGTTCGCGGACCGGACCTAAGGAAACCCGGCATACCCGAAGGTATCCCGCGCACAGCCGCCATAGCGCTGCACAGTAGACGATAAAAAAGCGCCAACTGAAAGCAGACGATGACGCTCAGCGTCCATAGAAATCCGAGCCGCGACGCCCGACCGCTGAGTTTGCAGCGGTGTACGGAGACTAGAGATTGAGTTTCCTAGAGACAACCTCAAATCCTTGTCGGAAATTTCTGTTTGAGCAGACGCAGAGCGTCCTGGGCGGCATTCCCACGCAGAGCGTGGGAACGATCGAACGCTTATTGGAAAAACTCTGGTTGTTTGTCTACGCCATCAATAAGTCGATTCATCTTACAAACCCTTCCGAACCCGCTGGCTGGCTCAGCCAAAACCCTGCGCTCTACCCTCCGCTCTCGCGGCTTTGCCTCAGCGCCCGCGATGGGGATGCACTGCCTTTGCAGCGCGTCGCAACTTGCCATCTTGTATCCCAAGAAATACGATCAAAGATGATTCGATTCAAGAGATCCGACGAGTTTCAGGAGTGGCTAGATTCGTCACGCGGCAGACCCGCCCGTGGTCGTGTGCTGGTCAGATTGGATAACGCGATGAGGGGCAATTTTGGAGACTGCGAAACCGTAGGGCATGGCGTATCGGAAATGCGCATCCACTATGGCCCAGGCTACCGGGTGTATTTCACGCGCATAGGTGAGCTGGTTTACCTGCTGTTGATAGGTGGCGATAAATCGACGCAAAAACGCGATATCCAGCGTGCAAAACACATTGCAGATCAATTTGGAAAGGAGCAGTGACTCATGACTCAATTTAAGGATTTTGACATAGCCGAGCATCTCAAGACCCCGGAGGACATGGCTGAATATCTTGAAGCCTCCTTCGAAGAAGATGCCGGTGACGGTGTGCTGATTCGTTCAGCTCTTAACAACATCGCCCGCGCCCAAGGCATGACGCAGGTAGCCCGCGATGCCGGCCTCGGACGAGAAAGTCTGTACAAAGCCCTCTCCAGCGCCGGCAATCCCGAGTTCGCGACTATCATGAAGGTCATGAAGGCGTTGGGCCTCAAGCTTCACGCCACGGCGATCTGATAGCACTGCGACACCAAACCACACCGCCCCTTTTTACTTATCCCCCCCGATCAGGCTAAATACCCGCCTGATCGTTTAACCCTACGGATTATCCGCCATGGCCCGTCAACGCTTTGCAATTGCCTGGATCGCCTGCCTTGCAGTGCTGTTCAATGCGTTTGCCATGCCGCTAGCCGGTGCGATGCAGCAGGTGGATGACCCGGTCAAGCGGTTGATGTGGGGCAGTTTCTGCTCTTCCAACGGCGCCAGCTTGAAGACGCTAGCCCTAAGCACGCTGGAGGTTCCCCCGGCGCCGGATGATCACTCTGCCATGCAGCATTGCTGGTGTTGCTCAGGTTCGGCATCGTGGGTAGCGTTGCCGGGGCATGTGCCGCAGCTGTATGTCACACGGTTCGAGGCCCTGCGCAGCCTGCCGGCGCCTGCACTGCAAAACCCCACGCCACGCCAGCAATGGCCGAGCCTCAACCCCCGCGCCTCTCCAACGGTCTGATCTGCTTCGCAAGTGAACTGCGTTTAGAACTGTTCTGGAGAACTGCCATGCTCAAATCTTCCCTGCTTCTGGCGGCGTTGCTGCTGCCGGTGTTCAGTGCCGCCAATGCCGATGACTACAAGGTCGGCGACCTGTTGGTCAGCGATCCCTGGTCCCAGGAATTGCCGCCGAATGCGCCCACCGTTGCGGCGTACTTCGTGATTCATAACACCGGCGCTTCCCCGGACCGCCTGCTCAGCGTCGAAACCAGCGTCGCCGAAAAAGCCGAGTTGCACGAGCATGTGATGCAAGGCGACCTGATGAAGATGCAACAAGTGCCCAGCGTCGCCGTGCCGGCCAAGGGCGAGCTGACCTTCGCGCCGATGGCTTACCACGTCATGCTGCTGGGCCTCAAGGACCGCAGCCTGTTGGCCGACGGCAAGCAGTTCCCGCTGACCCTGACCTTTGAGAAGGCCGGCAAGGTCGACGTGAACGTATCGGTGCAGAAAACGCCGCCGGTGGCCGCCCACGCGCATCAGCACGCCCAATAGGCTGACCTCGATGGGCGCCTCTCGCGCCAGGTTGTCTCCACGCCCACGCCTGATGCGTGGCAGTTGGATCAGCCTGTTCGCCATGCTGATGATCTTTATCGGCCCGCTGATTTCCCAAGCGATGCCGATGGATCATCACGCCGGTATGTCGATGGACATGCCGAGCTGCCATGGCGAGCCCAAGCCCACCAACCCCCCCGACGAGCACCACGTGCTCTGGGAAAAGTGCGGCTATTGCAGCCTGCTCTTCAGTTGCCCGGCCCTGCCCGGCGGCGTGTCCTTCATCGCCCTCGACGCCCCGCCGCCCGCCAACGCCCTTCCCCCCGCCCCGCGCCTGGGCCATGCCCGGCAAAGCATCTTCCCCGGCGCCCGCAGTCGCGCGCCGCCCATCGCCTCGTAAGCCCAACATCGCGTTACTTCACACCGGCCGACTTTAAACAGACAGCCGCAGGCTGCTGGCCGTGTCGTTTACGATTGATTGATGGAATTTTTCATGTCCAGGTTTTCTGCCGACACCCGTTTGGGGGTTGCCCCTGCTTTTGCCGTACTGTGCGGCGCACTGCTTGCTCCGCAGGCCCACGCGGACGAACACGAATTGAGCCCTACGGTGATCACCGCGATCGCCCCCAGCTCGCCACTCACCGTGGTCACCAACCCGAAAGACCCACGCCAGCCAGTGCCCGCCAGCGATGGTGGCGACTACCTCAAGACCATCCCCGGTTTCGCCCTGGTACGCAACGGCGGCACCAATGGCGACCCGGTGCTGCGCGGCATGTTCGGCTCGCGCCTGAATATCCTCACCAACGGAGGCATGATGCTCGGTGCCTGCCCAGGCCGGATGGATGCGCCCACCTCGTACATCTCGCCGGAAACCTACGACAAGCTCACCGTGATCAAGGGCCCGCAAACCGTGCTGTGGGGCCCCGGTGCGTCGGCCGGCACCGTGCTGTTCGAGCGTGAACCGGAACACTTCGGCGAGCTGGGCACGCGGCTCAACGCCAGCGTATTGGCCGGTTCCAACGGCCGTTTCGACAAGGTCATCGATGCCGCTGCCGGCGGGCCGCTGGGCTATGTGCGGGTGATCGGCAACCAGGCCCATGCCGACGATTACAAGGACGGCAACAACGACACGGTCGCGTCGCGCTATGACAAATGGAACGGCGACGTCGCTGTCGGCTTCACCCCCGACGCGGATACGCTGCTCGAGCTCACCGCCGGCCGTGGCGATGGCGAGGCACGTTACGCCGGGCGCGGCATGGACGGGTCGCAGTTCCTGCGCGAAAGCCTGGGGCTGCGCTTCGAGAAGTCCAACCTCGGCGAGGTGCTGGATAAGCTTGAGGCCCAGGTCTACTACAACTACGCCGACCACGTGATGGACAACTACAGCCTGCGCGTACCGTCCGGCACCGGCATGATGGCCGGGCCCATGGCCTCCAACGTCGACCGCCGCACCCTCGGTGCAAGGGTCAAGGCCACGTGGCGCTGGGCCGATGTGCAGTTGATCGGCGGCCTGGACGCGCAGACCAACGAACACCGCGCGCGCAGCAGCATGGGCGTCGACACCTACAAGGACCTGCCGCGCGACAAGGACGCCAACTTCCACAACTACGGCGTATTTGGCGAGCTGACCTGGTACGCCGCCGACCGCGACCGCCTGATCACCGGCGCACGCCTGGACCGCGCCTCGGCCAAGGATTTTCGCCAACGCACTGGCTCGGGAATGATGTCGCGCCCCAACCCGACCGCCGGCGACACCCGCGCCGATACCTTGCCGTCCGGCTTTGTGCGCTACGAGCACGACCTGGCGGACACCCCCACCACGCTGTATGCAGGCGTGGGTCACGCCGAACGCTTCCCGGATTACTGGGAGCTGTTTTCCCCCAACACCGGCGCGGTCGGCTCGGACAATGCCTTCGACGGCGTAAAGCCCGAGAAGACCACCCAGCTGGATGTCGGCGCGCAATACAAAACCGCCGACCTGCAAGCCTGGGCCTCGGCTTACGTCGGCCAGGTGCGCGACTTCATCCTGTTCGACTACCGGCCCGGCATGATGGGCACCACCTCCCAGGCGCGCAATGTCGACGCGCGCATCATGGGCGGTGAACTGGGTGCGGCCTACACACTGACGCAACACTGGAAAGCCGACGCCAGCCTCGCCTACGCCTGGGGCAAGAACAGCAGCGACGGCAAGGCACTGCCACAGATGCCGCCGCTGGATGCGCGCCTGGGCCTGACCTACAGCGAAGCTGATTGGAGCGCCGGGGCCTTGTGGCGCGTGGTCGCGGCGCAAAACCGTATCGACCCGAACAAGGGCAATGTGGTCGGCAAGGACTTCGACAAGAGCGGCGGCTTTGGTGTGTTCTCACTGAACGCGGCGTACCGCATCAATAAAAACTTCAAGGTCAGTACCGGTGTCGACAACCTATTCGGCAAGGCGTACGCCGAGCATTTGAACCTGGCCGGCAACGCCGGGTTCGGTTACCCGGCAAGCGACCCGCAAGCCATCAAGGAGCCGGGGCGCACCCTCTGGACCAAGGTGGATATGAGCTTCTAAAAGCATCGGGGGCAAGCCCCCTCCCACATTGGATCGGGTTCACAGATTGAGCCTTGTGAACACAGTCAAGTGTGGGAGGGGCGGTGCGACGATTCAACTTGCCCCCGATGGCGGTGTAACTGACACAAATAAACCAAAGCCTTGCGGAGCCCTCGATGACCACTCAAAAAATCTCCTTCTACAACCTGGCCTGGCGCTGGCACTTCTACGCCGGGCTCTTCGTCGCCCCCTTCATGGTGCTGCTGGCCCTGACCGGCATCATCTACCTGTTCAAACCCCAGCTCGATCCCCTGATGTACGGCGACCTGCTCAAAGTGCCCGCCGCCGCGCAGGCACTGAGCGCCGACGAGCAACTGCAACGGGCCAAGGCCGCTTACCCTCAGGCCGCGATCAGCAAATACCTGCCGCCCGCCGACGCCACCAGCAGCGCGCAGTTCGTGATGCAACACCAAGGCCGCGAAATCACTGTATTCGTTGACCCGTATCGCGGCACCGTGCTCGGTGAGCAGGACGCCAAGAACAACCTGCAAGCCATCGCCCGCGCCCTGCATGGCGAGCTGATGATCGGCACCACGGGTGACCGCCTGATTGAGCTCGCTGCCGGTTGGGGCGTGATGCTGGTGGTGTCCGGCCTGTACCTGTGGTGGCCGCGCGGTCAGTCATCGGCGGGCGTGTTATGGCCACGCCTGGGCAGCCGAGGACGGTTGTTCTGGCGCGACCTGCACGCCGTCGCCGGTTTCTGGGGCGCGGCATTCCTGCTGGTGATGCTGCTCAGCGGCATGACCTGGACAGGGTTCTGGGGCAAGCAATACGCCGACCTGTGGAACACCTTCCCGTCAGCGATGTGGAACAACGTGCCGCAATCGGACCAGCAGGCGCGCAGCCTCAATACCGCCAGCCAGCAAACCGTGCCCTGGGCGATGGAAAACACACCGATGCCGATGTCGGGCGATCATGCCGAACACATGAACCACGGCGCCATGCATGCAGGCCCCGCCGCGCCCATCGTCAGCCTGCAACAGGTGGTCGACCTGGCCACGGCGCGCCAGGTCGAGCCCGGTTACAGCATCACCTTCCCCACCACGGCCACGGGCGTGTTCACTGTCGCGGTGTTCGCCGACGACCCACGTAACGACGCCACGCTGCATGTGGACCAGTACACCGGCAAGGTGCTCGCCGACGTGCGCTGGGACCATTACAACGGCGTCGCACGCGCCACCGAAACCGGCGTGATGCTGCACGAAGGCAAGATGTTCGGCTGGGTCAACCAGCTGATCGTGCTGGTGATCTGCCTGATGATCCTGCTCAGCGCGGTGAGTGGCGTGGTGATCTGGTGGAAGCGTCGGCCGCAGGGCGGGCTGGGTGTGCCGCCCCTGCGTCATGATTTGCCCAGATGGAAAACCGCCATGGCGATCATGCTCGGCCTGGCAATCATTTTCCCGTTGGTGGGCGCTTCGCTGATCGTGGTGTGGGTGCTGGACCGCCTGCTCCTGTCTCGGGTCAGCGTCACCGCTTAGTAGTGGATTGCGCAACGCCCTGTTTTGAAGCTTGCCGTGCACTCCACAACGGAATGTGGCGCCATGCTGGTGCGCCACTGTGCCTGAGCGCCTCCCGAACCCGCCTGTAATCCTGTGCCTCGCGTAGCAGGCACAGCCCTTGCAAAGTCGTGTGTATCTGCCCAACAAAAACTATCGGTTTTACGGAGATCGCACCATGAAGCGTCGCAGCTTGATCAAGGCTTTCACTTTGTCGGCATCCATTGCCGCCATGGGCATGACCTGGACCCTCCAGGCCGCCGAGACCATCAAGGTCGGCATCCTGCACTCGTTGTCCGGGACCATGGCGATCTCCGAAACCTCGCTCAAGGACATGGCGCTGATGACCATCGACGAGATCAACGCCAAGGGCGGTGTGAACGGCAAAATGCTTGAGCCGGTGGTGGTCGACCCCGCGTCCAACTGGCCGCTGTTCGCTGAAAAAGGCCGCCAGTTGCTGACCCAGGACAAGGTCGCCGTGGTGTTCGGTTGCTGGACCTCGGTGTCGCGTAAATCGGTCTTGCCGGTGTTCGAAGAGCTCAACGGCCTACTGTTCTACCCGGTGCAATACGAAGGCGAAGAGATGTCGCCGAATGTGTTCTACACCGGCGCGGCGCCGAACCAGCAGGCGATCCCGGCGGTGGAGTACCTGATGAGCGAAGAAGGCGGCGGCGCCAAGCGCTTCTTCCTGCTGGGCACCGACTATGTGTACCCGCGCACCACCAACAAGATCCTGCGCTCGTTCCTGCATTCCAAAGGCGTGGCGGACAAAGACATCGAAGAGGTCTACACCCCGTTCGGCCACAGCGATTACCAGACCATCGTCGCCAACATCAAGAAGTTCTCCGCCGGCGGCAAGACCGCAGTGATTTCCACCGTGAACGGCGACTCCAACGTGCCGTTCTACAAGGAACTGGCCAACCAGGGCCTGAAGGCGACCGAGGTACCGGTAGTGGCGTTCTCCGTGGGTGAAGAAGAGCTACGCGGCATCGACACCAAGCCACTGGTGGGCAACCTCGCGGCCTGGAACTACTTCCAGTCGGTGGAGAACCCGGTGAACCAGAAGTTCGTGGCCGACTGGAAAGCCTACGCCAAGAAACACAACCTGCCAGGCGCAGACAAGGCCGTGACCAACGACCCGATGGAAGCCACCTACGTGGGCATCCACATGTGGGCGCAGGCGGCGGAAAAGGCCAAGTCCACCGATGTCGACAAAGTGCGTGAAGCCCTGGCCGGCCAGACCTTCGCCGCACCGTCCGGTTTCACCCTGACCATGGACAAGACCAACCACCACCTGCACAAGCCGGTGATGATCGGCGAAATCCAGGCTGACGGGCAGTTCTCGGTGGTGTGGCAGACCAATGAGCCGATCCGTGCACAACCGTGGAGCCCGTACATTCCGGGCAATGACAAAAAGCCCGATTACGCCGTGAAGAGCAACTAAGCCCCACCACAGGCCAAATGTGGGAGGGGGCTTGCTCCCGATAGCAGTGTGCCAGGCAATGCATCTGGCACTGAACCACCGCTATCGGGAGCAAGCCCCCTCCCACACTGTCCGTGCATGACTAGGACACTTGTTTATGCCCGCTGCCCTCAATCGCTATTTACTCGCCTTGCTGTTGTTGCTGCCTTTGGCCGCACACGCCAGCGATGCCGAAGACTTCATCAACGCCAACCCGGCGCAGCAAGCCAAGCGCCTTCAGGACTGGGCCGCCCAGCCAGACCCGGCGCGCATCGAACTGGTGGACGCCCTGCAACAAGGCCAACTCACCGTCAACGGTGAAACCAAGACCGTACGCCTGAACAACCGCCTGCGCGGCCTGATCGAGAATGTACAGGCCAGCCAGCGACTGCTCGCGGCCGATCCCAAGGTACGCCTTGATGCGGCGCGTACCCTGCAAAAAAGCGCGGTGCCGGCCCAGCTTAAATTCCTCGACCAGCAGCTCGCCACCGAGCCCGATGAGCAAGTGCACAGCGCCCTCAGCCTGGCCCTGGCCAACCTGCAATTGGTCGACAGCGACCCGGTGGTGCGCCTGGCCGCCGTGCGCTTGCTCGGCAGCACGGGCGACCCGTTGGCCCGCACGCGCCTGGAGACGTTGCTCGCGCCCGGCGTCGAAACCGATGCCACCGTGCACACCGCCGCCGAAACCAGCCTGGCCCAGGTCAAACGCAAATTGATGGTCGGGGAAATCCTCGGCCAAGCCTTCAGCGGCATGTCGCTGGGCTCGATTCTGCTGCTCGCGGCCCTGGGCCTGGCGATCACCTTCGGCCTGCTGGGGGTGATCAATATGGCCCACGGCGAAATGCTGATGCTCGGCGCCTATTCCACCTATGTCGTGCAGTTGCTGATGCAGCGCTACGTGCCCCAGGCCATCGAGTTCTACCCGCTGATCGCGCTGCCGGTGGCGTTCTTTGTCACGGCCGCCATCGGCATGGCGCTGGAGCGTACGGTGATTCGTCACCTGTATGGCCGCCCGCTGGAAACCCTGCTCGCCACCTGGGGCATCAGCCTGATGCTGATCCAACTGGTGCGGTTGGTATTCGGCGCACAGAACGTCGAAGTGTCCAACCCCGCCTGGCTGTCCGGGGGTATTCAGGTGCTGCCCAATCTTGTGCTGCCGTACAACCGCCTGGTGATCATTGCCTTTGCGCTGTTCGTGGTGCTGCTGACCTGGCTGTTGCTGAACAAGACGCGCCTGGGTCTCAACGTGCGCGCCGTCACCCAGAACCGCAACATGGCCGCCTGCTGCGGTGTGCCGACCGGGCGGGTGGACATGCTCGCCTTTGGCTTGGGCTCCGGCATCGCGGGGCTGGGCGGCGTCGCCCTGAGCCAGATCGGCAACGTCGGCCCGGACCTGGGCCAGAGCTACATCATCGACTCGTTCCTGGTGGTGGTGCTTGGCGGTGTGGGCCAGCTTGCCGGCAGCGTCACGGCGGCCTTCGGCCTGGGCATCGCCAACAAGATTCTTGAACCGCAGATCGGCGCCGTGCTCGGCAAGATCCTGATCCTCGCGCTGATCATTCTGTTTATCCAGAAACGCCCGCAAGGACTCTTCGCACTGAAAGGACGGGTGATCGACTGATGAACCAGCCATTGATGCTTACGGCCGCACAGAAAGCCGGCCCCAAGGTGACGATCACCGTCGGCGCGATCCTGCTCGCGGTGCTGCTGGCGCTGCCGTTGCTGTCGCTGTTGCCGGCGGAAAACGTCTTTCATATCTCCGCCTACACCTTGACGCTGGTGGGCAAGATCCTCTGCTATGCCATCGTCGCCCTGGCGCTCGACCTGGTGTGGGGCTACGCCGGGATGTTGTCCCTGGGCCACGGTTTGTTCTTCGCCCTAGGCGGTTATGCGATGGGCATGTACCTGATGCGCCAGGCGTCCGGCGATGCGTTGCCGGCGTTCATGACCTTTTTGTCGTGGACCGAATTGCCCTGGTACTGGGCGGGTACCCAACACTTCTGGTGGGCGCTGTGCCTGGTGGTGCTGGCGCCAGGGCTGCTGGCCCTGGTGTTCGGCTTCTTCGCCTTCCGCTCGCGGATCAAGGGCGTGTATTTCTCGATCATGACCCAGGCCCTGACCTTTGCCGGGATGCTGCTGTTCTTTCGCAACGAGACCGGGTTCGGCGGCAACAACGGCTTTACCAATTTCCGCAGCATCTTGGGCTTCGGCATCACCGAGCCGGGCACGCGGGCGGTGTTGTTCGTGGCCACGGTGCTGCTGCTGGTGACGAGCCTGTACCTCGGCTGGCGCCTGGCCCAGAGCAAGTTCGGCCGGGTGCTCACCGCGTTGCGTGATGCGGAAAACCGTCTGATGTTCTGCGGCTATGACCCGCGCGGCTTCAAGCTGTTCGTGTGGGTATTGAGCGCAGTGTTGTGCGGCTTGGCGGGGGCGTTGTATGTGCCGCAAGTGGGCATCATCAACCCCAGCGAAATGTCGCCGACCAACTCCATCGAAGCCGCCGTGTGGGTGGCCCTGGGCGGGCGCGGCACCTTGATCGGCCCGTTGCTCGGCGCCGGCGTGGTCAATGGCATGAAGAGCTGGTTCACCGTGGCCTTTCCGGAATACTGGCTGTTCTTCCTCGGGGCGTTGTTCATTCTCGTCACCCTGTACCTGCCCAAGGGCGTTATCGGCCTGCTGAAGAAATGAGGAACGTCATGCTTGAACCTATTTTCGACGCGGGCAGCGGCCGCGAGGCCATCGGTATCGGCCAGGCTGCGGGCAAAGGCCTGAACACCCGCCACGGCACCATCCTGACCCTGGAGGACATCAGCGTCAGCTTCGATGGCTTCAAGGCCTTGAACGACCTCAACCTGTACATCGGCGTCGGCGAGCTGCGCTGCATCATCGGCCCCAACGGTGCAGGCAAGACCACGCTGATGGATGTGATCACCGGCAAGACCCGGCCCAGCCACGGCAAGGCCTGGTTCGGCGAAACCCTGGACCTGACCGGCATGAGCGAAGTGCAGATCGCCCAGGCGGGTATCGGCCGCAAGTTCCAGAAACCCACGGTGTTCGAAGCCCTCACGGTGTTCGAAAACCTCGAGTTGGCGCAGAAGACCGACAAGTCCGTCTGGGCCAGCCTGCGCGCGCGCTTGAGCGGCGAACAGAAAGACCGCATCGATGAGGTGCTCGACACCATCCGCCTCACGGCCTCGGCACAGCGCGCGGCCGGGTTGCTGTCCCACGGGCAGAAGCAGTTCCTGGAGATCGGCATGCTGCTGATGCAGGACCCGCAACTGTTGCTGCTGGACGAACCGGTGGCGGGCATGACCGATGCCGAAACCGAATTCACCGCCGAACTGTTCAAGGGCCTGGCGGGCAAGCATTCGTTGATGGTGGTGGAGCACGACATGGGCTTTGTCGGCTCGATTGCCGACCACGTCACCGTGTTGCACCAGGGCAGCGTGTTGGCCGAGGGGTCGCTGGAGCAGGTGCAGGAAAATGAGCGGGTGATCGAGGTCTACCTCGGTCGCTGAGCGCGCTGATCGTTCCCACGCTCCGCGTGGGAATGCCGCCCTGGACGCTCCGCGTCGTTTCATTAGGAGGTTTGAGAATGCTGCAAGTCGACAAGCTGCACCAGTACTACGGCGGTAGCCATATCCTGCGCGGTCTGTCGTTTGACGTGCAGATCGGCGAAGTCACCTGCCTGCTCGGGCGTAATGGCGTGGGCAAGACCACCCTGCTCAAGTGCCTGATGGGCCTGCTGCCGGCCAAGGAAGGCGCGGTGAATTGGGAGGGCAAGCCGATCACCGGGTTCAAGCCGCATCAGCGCGTACATGCTGGCATTGCCTACGTGCCCCAGGGCCGGGAAATTTTCGGCCGGCTGACGGTGGAAGAAAACCTGCTGATGGGCCTTTCGCGCTTCCCCGGTGCCCAAGCCAAGGAAGTGCCGGCCTTTATCTACGAGCTGTTCCCGGTGTTGCTGCAGATGAAGCACCGGCGCGGAGGGGATTTGTCCGGCGGCCAGCAGCAACAGTTGGCCATCGGCCGCGCCTTGGCGAGTCGCCCGCGGTTGTTGATTCTCGATGAGCCCACCGAAGGCATTCAGCCCTCGGTGATCAAGGAAATCGGCGCGGTGATCAAGAAACTCGCGGCACGCGGTGACATGGCGATTCTCTTGGTGGAGCAGTTCTACGACTTCGCCGCTGAACTGGCCGACCAGTACCTGGTGATGTCCCGTGGAGAAATCGTGCAGCAGGGCCGGGGTGAAAATATGCAAAGCGAAGGTGTACGCGGGCTGGTAACCATCTAATCTGTAGCGTCCTAACGATAAGCACAAAACCATGAACCTGCCCGTTACCCCTGCCCTGTTCACCCCCAGCTGGCGCGCCGAGCTGGAACTCGGCTATGCGCGTTTCGGCGACACCACACGCCCGGTGCTGCGCCGCCACCTCGGCCCGCTGCGCGTGCAAAAACACCTGTACGCCGAAGGCCCCGAGGTGTGCCAGCACATCATCGTGCACCCGCCGGGCGGCATTGCCGGCGGTGATCGCCTCGACATCAGCGCGCAGGTTGCCCAAGGCGCCTGGGCGCAACTGACCAGCCCCGGCGCGGCCAAGTGGTACCGCGCCAGCGGCCCGGCGTTTCAACAGTTGAATTTGCGCGTGGAGGCCGGCGCGACCCTGGAGTGGCTGCCCCAGGAAACCATCGTATTCAGCGCTGCCCAGGCCGAACTCAGCACGCGCATCGACCTGCACGGCGATGCGCGGTTGTTCTACTGGGACGTGGTCGCCCTCGGGCGCCCGGCCAGCGGCGAGCGGTTCGACCTCGGCCACTTTCAATCGCACCTTGATATCCGTCGCGACGGCCAGTTGCTCTGGCATGAGCGCCAGCGCATTGTGGGCGGCGATGGGTTGCTGGATTCGCCTATCGGGCTGGATGGGCAACCGGTGTTTGCCACACTCCTGGTGACCGGTGAAATCGATGCTCAATTGCTCGAACACTGCCGCTCACTGCCCCACGCGGTGCGCGGCGATTTGACCCAACTGCCCGGTTTGCTGGTTGCGCGCTGCCTGGCCAGTGAAGCGCTGCTGGCGCGGGGATGGTTGATTGAATTGTGGCGGCTGTTGCGCCCCGCCGTATTGGGCCGCGAAGCGGTATCACCCAGAATCTGGAGCACATGAAGATCAAACTGTGGGAGGGGGCTTGCTCCCGATAGCTGAGTGTCAGGCAATGCATCTGCTACTGACCCACCGCTATCGGGAGCAAGCCCCCTCCCACACTTGATCTCCTTGTATTTATGAATGTATTTCACGACGGACTGAACCATGGATTTGACCCCACGGGAAAAAGACAAACTGCTGATCTTCACCGCCGGCCTGGTAGCCGAACGCCGCCTGGCGCGTGGGGTGAAGCTTAACTACCCGGAAACCATCGCCTATATTTCCGCCGCGCTGATGGAAGGCGCCCGCGATGGCCGCACCGTCGCCGACCTGATGCACTACGGCACGACCCTGCTCAGCCGTGAGCAAGTGATGGAAGGCATCCCGGAAATGATCCCGGACATCCAGGTGGAAGCCACCTTCCCGGACGGCACCAAGCTGGTCACCGTTCATCAACCCATTGCGTGAGGCGCGGCAATGATTCGTGATGCAACCGAGCAAGACCTGCCGGCAATCCGCGATATCTATAACGACGCGGTGTTGAACACCACGGCGATATGGAACGAACAACCGGTCGACCTGGCTAACCGCCAGGCGTGGTTCACTGCCCGCCAGGCCCAGGGCTATCCGATTCTGGTGGCCGTGGAAAACACCGAAGTCACCGGCTACGCCTCGTTCGGCGACTGGCGGCCCTTTGAAGGCTTTCGCTACAGCGTCGAGCACTCGGTGTACGTGCGCAACGACCAGCGCGGCAAGGGCCTCGGCCCGCGGTTGCTGCAGGCCCTGATCGAACGCGCGCGCAGCGGCGGCAAACAGGTAATGGTGGCGGCCATCGAAAGCGGCAATCTGGCCTCGATCCACCTGCATGAACGCCTGGGTTTCATCACCACCGGGCAGATGCCGCAAGTGGGTATCAAGTTCGGCCGCTGGCTCGACCTGACCTTTATGCAACTGGCCTTGAACCCGGGCGCCGAACCGCCCAAGGAGTGAGATCGATGAGCGCTGCGCAACTGCGTCGAGTCAATGCTGAAAGCTTTGCCCATTACCGCCTCGGCTTGATCGAGCTGTTGCTGGACGCGGTCCGACATGGCGCCTCGGTGGGCTTCATGGCCGACTTCGATGAGACCCAGGCCCGCGCGTACCTGAGCGGTGTGCAAGCCGGCATCGAAGACGCCAGCCTGTTGCTGTGGGTGGTGGTGCGCGATGAACAGGTGGTCGCCAGCGTGCAGTTGGCGCTGTGCCAGAAAGCCAATGGCCTGAACCGTGCCGAGGTGCAGAAGCTGCTGGTGCACAGCCGTGCGCGGCGCCACGGCCTGGGGCAGCAATTGATGAATGCCCTGGAACTCGCCGCACGCCAGCACAAGCGCGGCTTGCTCTACCTCGACACCGAAGCCGGCTCCGGCGCCGAGGCCTTCTACCAGTCGCTGCGCTACACCAAGGTCGGCGAATTGCCCGACTACTGCCAAAGCCCGGACGGGCGCTACAGCCCGACCGCCATTTACTTCAAGACCCTGGGGCAACCTGCATGATTCCTGGCGAATTCCAGATCCAGCCTGGCGAGATCGAACTGAACGTGGGCCGGCGCACCATCAGCCTGAGCGTGGCCAACAGTGGCGACCGACCGATTCAGGTGGGCTCGCATTATCATTTTTTCGAGACCAATGATGCGCTGACCTTCGACCGCGCCGCGAGCCGTGGCATGCGCCTGAATATTCCGGCGGGCACGGCGGTGCGGTTTGAGCCAGGGCAGAGTCGGGAGGTGGAGTTGGTGGATTTGAGCGGTGTAAGGCGGGTGTTCGGGTTTGCCGGTCGGATCATGGGCGACCTCGACTGATCGTTCCCACGCTCCGCGTGGGAATGCCGTCATGGACGCTCCGCGTCCGCTCTTAACATCGTGACGCAGAGCGTCACAGGATGCATTCCCACGCAAAGCGTGGGAACGATCGAGGACACACACATGAAGATTTCCAGACAAGCCTACGCCGACATGTATGGCCCCACCGTTGGCGACAAGGTCCGCCTGGCCGACACCGAGTTGTTCGTCGAAGTGGAGCAGGACTTCACCGTCTATGGCGAAGAAGTGAAATTCGGCGGCGGCAAGGTGATCCGTGACGGTCAGGGCCAAAGCCAGTTGCTCGCCCATGAAGTGGTCGACACCCTGATCACCAACGCGCTGATCATCGACCACTGGGGCATCGTCAAGGCCGACGTGGGCCTGAAGAACGGCCGCATCCACGCCATTGGCAAAGCCGGCAACCCCGACATCCAGCCCGGCGTGACCATGGCCATCGGCGCCAGCACCGAAGTGATCGCCGGCGAAGGCATGATCCTCACCGCCGGCGGTATCGACTCCCATGTGCATTTCATCTGCCCGCAGCAGATCGAAGAGGCGCTGACCAGCGGCGTCACCACTATGATTGGCGGCGGCACAGGACCTGCCACCGGCACCAACGCCACCACCTGCACCTCAGGGCCTTGGCACCTGGCGCGCATGCTGCAGGCCAGTGATTCGTTCCCGATGAACATCGGCTTTACCGGCAAGGGCAACGCGAGCCTGCCCGAGCCGTTGATCGAACAGGTCAAGGCCGGCGCCATTGGCTTGAAGCTGCACGAAGACTGGGGCACCACGCCCGCCAGCATCGATAACTGCCTGAGCGTCGCCGATGAATACGACGTGCAGGTGGCAATCCACAGCGACACCCTCAACGAATCCGGCTTCGTCGAAACCACCCTCGCCGCGCTCAAGGGCCGCACCATTCACACCTATCACACCGAGGGTGCCGGTGGCGGACATGCGCCGGACATCATCAAGGCCTGCGGCTTGCCGAACGTGCTGCCCAGTTCCACCAACCCGACGCGGCCGTTCACCCGCAACACCATCGACGAACACCTGGACATGCTGATGGTCTGCCACCACCTGGACCCGAGCATCGCCGAAGACGTGGCCTTCGCCGAAAGCCGCATCCGTCGCGAGACCATTGCCGCCGAAGATATCCTGCACGACCTCGGTGCGTTTTCGATGATCAGTTCCGACAGCCAGGCCATGGGCCGCGTCGGCGAAGTGATCACCCGCACCTGGCAGACCGCCGACAAGATGAAAAAACAGCGTGGCGCCCTGCCCGGTGACGGCCCGGGCAACGACAACTTTCGCGCCAAGCGCTATATCGCCAAGTACACCATCAACCCGGCGATCACCCATGGCATCAGCCATATTGTCGGCTCCATCGAAGTTGGCAAATGGGCCGATCTGGTGCTGTGGCGCCCGGCGTTCTTCGGGATCAAACCCACGCTGATCCTCAAGGGCGGCGCGATTGCCTCCAGCCTGATGGGCGATGCCAACGCTTCGATTCCCACACCGCAGCCGGTGCACTACCGGCCGATGTTCGCCAGCTTCGGCAGCGCACTGCATGCCACCAGCCTGACCTTTATCAGCCAGGCAGCGCAGAAGGCCGGCCTGCCCGAGGCCCTGGGTTTGAAAAAACAGATTGCGGTGGTCAAGGGCTGTCGCGAGGTGCAGAAGAGCGACCTGATCCATAACGATTACCTGCCGGATATCGAAGTGGACCCACAGACGTATCAGGTCAAGGCCGATGGTGTATTGCTGTGGTGTGAACCGGCTGAAGTACTGCCGATGGCGCAGCGCTATTTCCTGTTCTAACAACCGCCTCACTGTAACTGTAGGAGCGAGCTTGCTCGCGAAGCACTCAAGGACGCCGCGTTTATTCAGGTTGTACGCGTTATCGTTGACGTTCTTCGCGAGCAAGCTCGCTCCTACATTAAGGCAGCTTAGAAGCTCTCGCGCGGATTGAAGTTGGCTTTCTTGGCCAGCTCCTGCCACAACGCTTTCACCTCGTCGCTACCTGCCGGCGGCATCACCGCCTTGAGTTGCACGAACAGGAAACCTCGCTGGCCAGCCTTGTTCAGCAACCCATGGCCCTTGGCGCGCATGCGCTGGCCGTTCTGGCTGCCGGCGGGCACCTTGAGGTTGATCTTGCCGGTCAGCGTCGGCACCGTGACTTCCGTGCCCAGCGCCAATTCCCACGGCGCCAGCGGCAGGTTGATCACCAGGTTTTCGCCATCCACTTCGAACTTGGCGTGGGGCGCGAACTTGATGATCAGGTACAGATCACCGTTGGCACCGCCGCCAATACCGGGCGCGCCCTGGGCCTTGAGGCGGATGCGTTCACCGTCGGCCACACCGGCCGGGATCTTCACGTTCAGGCTCTTGACCGTATTGCTCACGTGCCGGCCCGAAGCATCGTACTGAGGCACCTGGAAGCTGATCTGCTTGGACTCGGTGGACAGCGTCTCCTCGAGGGACACCGACAGCTGCATCTCAACGTCCTGGCCCTTGCGTCCGGCAGGGCGGCGTTGGCCGCCGCCGAAGCCGTCGCTGCGCGCGCCGAAGATCGAGCTGAAGAAGTCCGAAAAATCCTCAGTGCCCGCGCCACCGCCAAAACCGCCACGGCTCTGCCAGCCAGGTGGCCCCTGGAACGGCTGACCGTGCTGGCCATATTTGCGCAGTTCGTCGTACTCGGCCCGCTTGTCCGCGCTCTTGAGGGCTTCATAGGCTTCGGACGCGTCCTTGAACTTGGCTTCGGCGTCTTTTTCCTTGCTCACGTCCGGGTGATATTTGCGCGCGAGCTTGCGATAGGCGGCTTTGATTTCCTTGTCGTCGGCGCTCGGCTCGACACCCAGAATCTTGTAGTAGTCTTTGAAATCCATCGGTGGTTCACCATCCTTAAACGAGATCGCACAGCCCGGACACAAGGTGCGCTGGTTTGCACGTGTTGAGTCTTGCGGCCTGGGGTGCGTCGGAGTTTTACAGGCACTTGCCGTATGCACCAGATGTGGGGGCGAATCGCGCGCTTTCAAGCGCTATTTAACGGATGGTCGGCCTACGCATCCGGCGTCGACTGGCATACACTGCGCGGCCGTTTTGCAACCGGAACCCGATCGACATGAAAAACCCATCCCCAGCCCGTGCCTGCGGCATCGACTTCGGCACGTCCAACTCCACCGTCGGCTGGATCCGCCCCGGCGAGGAGACGCTTATCGCGCTGGAGGACGACAAGATCACCCTGCCGTCGGTGGTGTTCTTCAACTTCGAGGAACGCCGCCCGGTGTACGGTCGCCTGGCGCTGCACGAATACCTGGAGAACTACGAAGGCCGCTTGATGCGCTCGCTCAAGAGCCTGCTGGGTTCCAAGCTGATCAAGCACGACACCAGCGTATTGGGCACGGCGATGCCGTTCACCGACCTGCTGGCGCTGTTCATCGGCCAGCTCAAGAGCCGCGCCGAAGCCACCGCCGGCCGCGAGTTCGAAGAAGTGGTGCTGGGGCGCCCGGTGTTTTTCGTCGATGACGACCCGATGGCCGACCAGGAAGCGGAAAACACCCTGGTCGACGTGGCCCGCAAAATCGGCTTCAAGGACATCTCGTTCCAGTACGAACCGATTGCCGCCGCGTTCGACTACGAGTCGACCATCGAAAAAGAAGAACTGGTGCTGATCGTCGATATCGGCGGCGGTACCTCCGACTTCTCCCTGGTGCGCCTGTCACCGGACCGTCGTCACAACGACAACCGCCAGAGCGATATCCTCGCCACCGGTGGCGTGCACATCGGCGGTACCGACTTCGACAAGCAGCTCAGCCTGCAAGGCATGATGCCGCTGTTCGGCTACGGCAGCCGCATGAAAAGCGGCGCCTACATGCCGACCAGCCACCACATGAACCTGGCTACCTGGCACACCATCAACTCGGTGTACTCGCAGAAATCCCAGCTGGCCCTGAGCAGCATGCGCTACGACATCGAAGACACCGGCGGCATCGACCGCCTGTTCAAGCTGATCGAACAGCGTGCCGGGCACTGGCTGGCGATGGAAGTGGAAGAGACCAAGATCCAGCTGACCCATGAAGACAGCCGCCTGGTGTTGCTGGACCGGGTTGAGCCTGGCTTGAGCGTGGAACTGAGCCGCAACCTGTTTGAATCGGCCATCGATGGCCTGCTGGAGCGTGTGCGCAACAGCGTGACCCAACTGCTCAACGACGCCTCGGTGGATGTGGCTCAGGTGGACACGGTGTTCTTCACCGGTGGTTCCAGCGGGATCCCGGCACTGCGCCACAGCATCTCGGCGATGCTGCCGAATGCGCGGCATGTGGAAGGCAATATCTTTGGCAGTATTGGCAGTGGGTTGGCGATTGAGGCCAGCAAGCGCTACGGCAACTGAGTTGTAACTTGAATCCGCGGCGCGCCCATCGGGAGCAAGCCCCCTCCCACATTTTGATTTGTGAATACATTCAGAAATGTGGGAGGGGGCTTGCTCCCGATGGCGTCAGCCCAGGCAACACAAAACCTAAACCATCCCACCGAGCTTCAGCTCACTCTTCAGATACGCATAATAAATCGGCCCCGCCACCACCCCCGGCAGCCCAAATGCCGCTTCAAACACCAACATCGCCAACAGCAACTCCCACGACTTGGCACTGATCTGCCCACCGACGATGCGTGCGTTGAGAAAGTACTCGACCTTGTGGATCACGATCAGATACCCCAGCGCCGCCACCGCGACCCAAATCGACAGCGACAACGCGACAATCGTGATCAGGGTGTTGGACATCAGGTTGCCGATCACCGGCAGCAGGCCGAGCAGGAAGGTCAACACGATCAGGGTTTTGGTCAGCGGCAGGTGAATGCCACACAGCGGCAGCACTACGGCGAGGAACACGGCAGTGAAAGCTGTGTTGAGCGCGGCGATCTTGATCTGGGCGAAGACGATGTTGCGAAAGGCCTGGACCAACAGGTGCAGGCGGTCGAACAACGCGGCGGCCAGGGGTTTGCGCTTGGTCAGGTCGGGCACGCGCTGCAAGGCGATAATCGCGCCGAGCACCATGCCAATCAGCAAGGTGACGAACATGTGGGCCGCGTCTTTGCCGACCAGTTGCAGTTCGCTCAGGTGTTTGCTCAGCCAGTCGCCGATGGCCACGCGGAATTCGGCGGCGCTGGCGGGCAGATAGGCATCGATGGACGGCGGTAACTGGCCGCGTGCGCGATCGACCACGTGCATGAATTTATCCAGCGAGGCGCCGGGGTTTTCCGCTTCGTGCAGCAGGAAGCTGATCGCGCCGGCGAAGATCAGCGTG
The DNA here is from genome assembly GCF_003852235.1 of Pseudomonas sp. R4-35-07. Lineage (NCBI taxonomy): Bacteria > Pseudomonadati > Pseudomonadota > Gammaproteobacteria > Pseudomonadales > Pseudomonadaceae > Pseudomonas > Pseudomonas sp. R4-35-07. Next base: position 690,324 of record NZ_CP027732.1, on the reverse strand, counting down.
AGCACGCTGACGATCAAGGTACCCAGCAAGGCCACCGCCAGCCAGCGCGCACGCCGCCCCTCGATCAGCCGCTGCAGCTGGGGCGTAAGCATGTTGACCAGTTCATAGACCAACAGGCCAGCCAGCAGGCTGGGCAGCAGTTTCAGCGGCAGCACCAGCAGCAACCCGCCGAAAATGATGATGTAGCTGGACAGCAACAACACATGACGCTGAGAAAACGTTGGCATACAGCCTCAAAACGAACGGCGTTAAAGGATGTGCAGGAACGAGCTTGCTCGCGAAGGTCGCCAACGATAGCGCGTTTATTCTGAATAAACGCGGGGGTAATTGAGTTCTTCGCGAGCAAGCTCGCTCCTACAGGGGGCTGTGTACGAGTGTCGCAGCCTTCTATGGCCTGGGGCTATCAATTCTTCAGGCAAGTACTCATGAAGGTTTTACGCGCATCACCGGCCAACGCCTTGGTTTTCGCCGACGCGTTGCAATCCTTCATCTTCTGCTGCTGCGGGGTCAGGGTCTTGGCGTCATTGGCCGCCGGGGCCGACAGGCAGGTCTTCATGAAGGCCTTGCGCTCGTCGCCCTTGAGGGTCTTGGTAGAGGCTTCGGCATTGCAGGTGGTCATTTTGTTTTGCTGGGCGGTGGCGGCAAAACCTTGGGAACACAGCAGCAGGCTCATCATGATCAACGGAATACGCAGCATCTTCATGGAGTTTTCTCCCGGTTACCGTGCCGAAGGGCGCGGCCTACAGCGCAGTGTAGTCAAAACTCGTTACAACTTCACCGGCCATGGATATTCCAGTCGCCGCGATGCCAGTACATGAAGTGCTCATGACACATCCGGTTAAATCCGATAAAACTTTTCGCCCCTTGCGCGACTCACAACCTGGAGCGATCACGCCGGCAGAGCGTGGCGTACCGGATTAGCCCCAGGAGATTGAGATGACTGAAGCACACTTGACTGACGTTGCGACCCTGCGCAGCCGCGCCCGCCAGAACGTCGAAAACGGTGCCGTGACCGAAGGCTATGACGCCGACCGCGAAGAAATCATCCGCCTGCTCAACGCATCGTTGGCCACAGAGCTGGTCTGCGTGTTGCGCTACAAGCGTCATTACTTCATGGCCAGCGGCCTGAAAGCCAGCGTCGCCGCCGACGAGTTCCTGGAGCACGCCACCCAGGAAGCCGAACACGCCGACAAACTCGCCGAACGCATCGTGCAACTGGGCGGCGAGCCGGAGTTCAACCCCGACCTGTTGTCGAAGAACTCCCACGCACAATACGTGGCGGGCAACTCGCTGAAGGAAATGGTCTACGAAGACCTGGTGGCCGAGCGCATCGCGGTGGACAGCTATCGCGAGATCATTCAGTACATCGGCGATAAAGACCCGACTACCCGTCGCATCTTCGAAGACATCCTGGCCCAGGAAGAAGAACACGCCGATGACATGGCGGATATTCTGCAGGGTCTGTAACCCGTAACACCGCAATACCACTGTGGGAGGGGGCTTGCCCCCGATGGCAGTGTCTCAGTCAAAGATTGATTGGCTGATACACCGCAATCGGGAGCAAGCCCCCTCCCACATTTGGTTTCAGGTGCAGTCGGTTATTACTTCACGGTTTTCGGCGCCTTGCCTTCTCGCATCTGTTGCAACAATGGTGCGCACGCATTCGGCTCGCCGCCACTTGGGGCGACCAGTGCGAGCAACCCGGCAGCCGGGCCGGCGATTACACCCAGGGCGACCATGCCCGCGCCGCGCAGCGCCAGGGGGATGGCTTTCACGCCGGCATTGGGCTTGATGAACGGCCCGTTCACATATAACGGCGAGCGCAGGGAGAACAGACGAAAGCCCTTGGACTCCGGCGTAATGGTCAGGTCCAACTGCTCGGTCGCCATATTTGCTGTGCCATCGACGTAGATGATCGCGTTCTCGGTATCGAACACAAACAAGCGTGTCGTCGCCAAACCGGTCTTGATGCCGAAGTCCGCCGCCGCGCAGTTGATCTTCACTTCCTTGTCGCCAAACAGGCGCCCCACCACGTAGTTGCCCACGTTAAGGCCGGCGATTTCCATCAGGCCACGGCTGATGGCGCCGTCGTTGATCAGCATCTTCAGGTCACCGTTGGCCGTGCCCAGCAGCGCCGCCACGGAGTTGCCGCGCCCGGCAATATCGGCGTCGCCGTTGAGTTCACCAAAGCTGGTTTTCATCGGCTCAAAGGTCGGGAACAGCTGTTTGAGCTTGAAGTTACGCGCCGTGAGTTTCGCGCGGCCTTCCATCGGCGTGGTGCGGCCGTTCAAGCGGATCTGCGCATCGAGCTTGCCGCCGGCCACGCCGAAGCGCAGGGGCTCGAGGCTCAGCTCACCATCATTGAGCACCAGGTGCGTATAGAGGTCGGTGAAAGGCAGGTCGGCGCTGTGCACAATGCGTTTGCCGGTGAATTCCACGTCGGCATCCATCTCGCGCCAGCGCTCGGTGCGGAACTCTTCCACCGGTAACACTTTAGTGGCCGGTTGTTTGCTTTCGCCGCCACGGGCTTTTTGCTTGGCGTTGGAGTCGGCGCCGATCAAGGGTGCCAGGTCATCCATCAGCAGTTGGTTGGATACCAGCGCGCCGCTGAGCTTGGGCCGTGGCTGGCTGGCAACGTAGGCGAGGTTGCCGTGGATGTCGCTGTTGCCGATCTTGCCGTTGAAGTTTTCATAACGAAATGAAGCGCCGCTGGCTTCGTGCAGCTTGGCGATCAAATGACCGTCGGTTGAGTACGCCGGCGAATCGGGCAGTGTCACGCCAGTCAACGGGTAGAGATTGCCGAGGCTGCTGCCCGACAGCTTCAGGCGCAGGTCGAGGGCGCCGAGGTTAAGCGGGTCGGTCAGGGTGCCGGCCAGGGCGATGCGGGTGTCGGCGATCTGAACCTGGGCCTGCAGCGGGAAAGGCTTGGCCGCGTCCTGCAAGGCGAGCAACCCGCCGATCTTGCCGGTGCCGGCGAGCGCCTGGCCATGGTACTGGCCTTTGACCTTGAGGCCGAACGCATAGTCCTGCGGCGCCGAGCCTTTCTCCAAGACCTTTTTGGCATCGGCGTCACCGACGATTTCACCGAAAGGAATCGGTTTGCCCAGCGGGTCGATGATCACATCGAGGCGGGTCTTGAGGGTCTGGTCGTCGAGGGTGACGTGGCCCTTGTCGAAGCCGATGGCGCCGATGTCCACCACCCAGCTGGAAGGCTCGGCGTCGGGGTCCTTGGGGTCGAACTTGAAGGTCCAGTTGGCCCGGCCGTCAGCCAGGCGCTGCAGGTCGGCGCTCGGTTCGGTGAGGTCGATACGCGGGATCACCACGCGTTGTGCCAGCAAGGTCAATGGCGAAATACGCAACTCGACTTTCTTCAGCGTGACCATCTGCGGCTGCTTGGACCAGTCGGGGTTACCCAGGCTCAGGTCTTCGGCAATCACATGGGGCCACGGCACCCACGCGCGCCAGCCGCCTTCGTCGGGCTCACGCTGCCACACCACCGCCAGGTTGCCATTGATGGCGAACGGGCGGTGCAACTCTTCGGAGACCTTGGCATTGAGGGGGGGCTTGATGCGGTTCCAGTCGAAGAACACCAGGACCAATACCGCGATGGCAATCAACAGAACGAAGCTGGCGCAGCTCCAAGCGACAATTTTTCGAGTGCGCGTCATTGCACAGGACTCCTGAATACGACTGGCTGGGCAACAGCCTTTGACACAGCTTATAGGACTACGACTGGCAAAGTGCCCGGGGGGTTTAACGCAACGGCCGATTTAGCCGAAAAAAGCGATTTTCCTGATCAAACAGACAAGGTTGATCATCAACGACGCACCATTGTTACCCAGGTTCGTGTCGAAAATACCCACCCCGGTGCAAAACCGCGTGCTTGAGAGGCGCGTTCTAGAGCCTCTCGTGGGAACAATCAATTCTGTTGATTATTACCATTGTCTTTATGAACTTTTATATCGACTTATCAAGAGTAGCATTAGCCCTGTACCCACTTTATCGCCCTCCCAAGGAGCAACCCTCATGAAACGCCAAGTACTCGCTACCGTCCTGTTATCCATCCTGGCTTCCAGTGCCTTTGCCCTGCCAGCCGCCGAACAGGCCACCCCACAGAACAAAGCTCAAGCCGTGCAGTCCAGCCAGACCCTGGCGCGCAGCGGTTCGCAAGAAGACGAAAACCGTGACTACGCCAAAGGCGCTGTCGCTGAAAACGGTTCGGAACAGGCCAACAAACGCGCCTACACCGAAGGCCTGACCGAAGGTGGCAACGACCGCCTGCAAGAAAAAGGTCTGGTAGAAGGCGGTGCTGAACAAGCCAATGATCGCGCCTACACCCAAGGTCTTGCTGAAGGCGGTGCCGACCGTCTGGAAGAACTGCATCAAGCACAGAGCTAAGCCCATGGTGGCCCATAAAAAAGCCCGGTCTGTCGATCGGGCTTTCGCTTTTATATAGACCGCGTCACGTCTCGCCCCCGCCAAGTTCGACGCCGGCAAAGCGGTTTTGCTAGAGTGCGTCGCTGTACTCGCCGACAAAGCCCATCCGCTCATGCTGCCCCGCGCCGAACAGAAGCAACAGACCCGCCTCGCCTTGATGGACGCTGCCCGCCATCTGATGGAGTGTGGCCGTGGGTTTGGCAGCCTGAGCCTGCGCGAAGTGGCGAAGGCCGCGGGTATCGTACCCACCGGGTTCTATCGCCATTTCGCCGACATGGACGAGCTTGGGCTCGTATTGGTCAGTGAAGTCGGCCAGACCTTCCGCGCCACGATTCGACTGGTGCGCCACAATGAATTCGTGATGGGCGGGATCATCGATGCGTCCGTGCGGATCTTTCTCGATGTGGTCTCGGCCAACCGTTCCCAATTCCTGTTCCTGGCCCGCGAACAATATGGCGGTTGCCTGGCAGTGCGCCAAGCCATCGGCGCCCTGCGCGAAGACATCACCCGCGACCTGGCGGCCGACCTCACGCTGATGCCCAAGCTGCAACACCTGGATGCCGAAGGTTTGCACGTAATGGCTGACCTCATCGTCAAAAGCGTGTTCGCCACCCTGCCCGACATCATCGACCCACCCGCCCACGCGTTGCCTGCCCATCTCACGCCCCAGGCGAAGATCACCCAGCAATTGCGCTTCATCTTTATCGGCCTCAAGCATTGGCAAGGCCTGGGCAGCACCGAGTAATGCCTCAGCCGGCCGTATGAAAGCGCTTGGCCGTGGTGTAGTTCTTGCTCCAATAGGTATTGCTCAACGAATCGATACGCACATTTTTGCCGGTACGCGGTGAATGGATGAATTTGCCTTCGCCGATATACAGCCCGACGTGACTCACCCGCCCCTGCCCGTTGCCTTTGAAAAAGACCGCGTCGCCCGGCTTCAACGCAGTGCGCTTGATGGTCGCGGCGGTGGAACGGTGCATCGCAGCCGTGGTGCGCGGAAGCTGAATATTCGCTTCGGTCTTGAACAGATAGACCAGGAAACTGCTGCAATCGAACCCTTGCTCGGTAGACGTACCGCCCCACTTGTAGGGTGTGCCGAGCAATTGATGGGCCCGGTCGATCACATCGTCGACCGAGGACGATGCGGGCTTGGAAACAAAGGTGGGCGGCTGTTGAAGAGTGGCCGAGGCTGACGAGACAAGGCACGACAGGCTGACAATGACGGAACAGATAAGTGACTTGAACATGATGAACATCGCAGTGAATTAAACACGGCGCGAATCTTAAACAACCCCCATGTAACTCCGCGAAGGCCGATTCCCGTAGCCTTGTGGGATAAATCCTTAAAAACGCAACGAAGAATTGGATGAAAGAAGTTTCATGCAACACACGACCGTTCACCACGCAAAATGCCCTTTTTCGGTGCTAAAACCAGCTTAAGCGCACCAAATCGCAACACAGATGCACTCGGCGAGTGCCCTGCCTTGTGGCGCTAGCGCCCTGCTGACAGGAAATTCCTACGCGCTTGCCGGGTTGGCAAGCCCCTTGCTCTAGCTCCCTTATCGCTCATAGCCGGAAGCTTTCTGATGCTGGTGATCCACCGCCGAATCGCCCCGCAAGCCCTCTGGGCCGCCGAACTGCTGCTGAACTTCGAAGCCCGCAGCAAAAGCCGCCTGCGCTGTTTCAGTGCCGAGGGTGAAGACGTCGGCCTGTTTCTGGAGCGTGGGCAACCGCCGCTGCATGATGGCGAATTCCTACAAGCTGAAGACGGACGCGTCGTACGTGTCTGCGCGCGCCCTGAACAACTGCTGCATGTCACCTGCCGCAACGCGTTTGAACTGACCCGCGCCGCCTATCACCTTGGCAACCGCCATGTGGCCCTGCAGGTCGGCGATGGCTGGCTGCGCCTGCTCGATGACTACGTGCTCAAGGCCATGCTTGAGCAGCTGGGCGCCGACGTGCACACCATTGAGGCGCCCTTCCAGCCTGAACACGGGGCCTACGGCGGTGGCCATCATCATTCGCGGCATGGCGATGAAGCCTTCAACTATGCGCCCAAACTGCATCAGTTCGGCGTGCGTCTATGAACCCAGCCTGGGCGCTGTTGCGCCTGGCCAGTCCGCAGTTGCCGATTGGTGGCTACAGCTATTCCCAGGGACTGGAAATGGCCGTGGACAACGGCCGCGTCAACAATGCCGCCAGCGCGCGGCGCTGGATCAGCGATCAATTGCTGCTCAACCTCGCGCGTTTCGAAGCGCCGTTGCTGCTCGCCCATTGCCGCGCGGCCACTGAACAGGCGTGGCCACGCCTGGCGCAGCTGTGTGAAGAACACCGTGCCAGCCGCGAAACCCGCGAGCTGTATCAGGAGAGCCGGCAGATGGGTTACTCCCTGCAGCAACTGCTCAATGGCTTGCCGGAACTGGACGCCGCCGCCCGTGACTTTCTTGCCCAACACCCTGAACCCCATCTCGCCCTTGGCTGGGCGCTGGCCGCGCGGGCCTGGGCCATCAGCCCCGACGACGCGCTCGCCGCCTGGCTATGGAGCTGGCTGGAAAATCAACTGGCCGTGCTGATGAAAACCCTGCCCCTGGGCCAGCAAGCCGCGCAGCGCCTGACCAGCGAGCTGCTGCCGCTGCTGCAACAGGCACAGCAGGAGGCCGACCGCATCGAACCCGATCATCTGGGCAGCGCCGCCTTTGGCCTGTCTTTGGCGTGCATGGCTCATGAACGCCAGTACAGCCGCCTGTTCCGTTCCTGAGACTGTTTTTGGAGAACCTGACATGAACACACAACCCCTGCGCGTCGGCATCGGCGGCCCGGTAGGCTCCGGCAAGACGGCCCTGACCCTGGCCCTGTGCCTGGCGCTACGCGACCGCTACAACCTGGCGGTGGTCACCAACGACATCTACACCCGCGAAGACGCCGATTTCCTGGTGCGCAACCAGGCCCTGGCGCCGGAGCGCATCATCGGCGTGGAAACCGGCGGCTGCCCGCACACCGCCATCCGCGAAGATGCCTCGATCAACCTGGAGGCGGTGGACCAACTCAACCGGCGTTTTCCCGGCCTGGACCTGATTCTGGTGGAGTCCGGCGGCGACAACCTGTCGGCGACATTCAGCCCCGAGCTGTCAGACCTGACCATCTATGTGATCGATGTGTCCGCCGGCGACAAACTCCCGCGCAAGGGCGGGCCCGGTATTTGCAAATCCGACCTGCTGGTGATCAACAAGATCGACCTCGCGCCGCTGGTGGGTGCCTCGCTGGAGTTGATGAACAGCGACACTCAACGCATGCGCAATGGCAAACCTTTTGTGTTCAGCAACCAGAAAACCGGCGTCGGCCTGGATGAAATCGTCGCCTTTATCGAACGCCAAGGCCTGCTGACCGCTGCCTGATCCCCCTACGGAGCCTGTATATGAACCTCAAGAAACTGTTCGCCGCCGCCGCGTTGCTGCTGGCCCCCGCCCTCGCGTTTGCTCACCCGGGTCACGGCGACAATGGCCTGGTTGCCGGCATCAGCCACCCGCTGGGCGGTCTCGATCACTTGCTGGCCATGGTTGCGGTCGGGCTGTGGGCGGCGCAGCAAAAAGGCAATGCACGCTGGGCCCTGCCTTGCGCCTTCGTCGGCACCATGTTGATTGGCGGCATGCTGGGGTTTGAAGGCCTGCAATTGCCGGCGCTGGAAAGCGGGATTGCTGCGTCGGTGCTGGCGCTGGGCCTGGCGGTGGCGCTGGCGGTACGGCCGCCGTTGTTCGTGGCGGTGGGTGTGACGGCGTTGTTTGCCCTGTTTCACGGCGTGGCCCATGGCTTGGAGTTACCGGACATGTCCAGCCCCTGGGCGTATGCGGCGGGGTTTGTCGGCGCAACTGCGGCGCTGCACGCGGCGGGCTATGCGGTGGTACGTTTGCTGCCAGCGGCGGCGGCACCGTTGGTGCGGGTGGCCGGGGCTGCTTCCGCTGCAACTGGGGTCTGGTTGCTGGCGGGCTGATAGATCGTTCCCACGCTCCGCGTGGGAATGCCGCCGGGGACGCTCCGCGTTCCTACGCATGACGCGGAGCGTCATGAAACCATTCCCACGCAGAGCGTGGGAACGATCAGCCTGATACCATGCGCGCCACACCCCTGCCGTGACGACGCCAGCCGATGCCCCAACCTCTTTTGAATTCAGTGCTCACGCACTTCCACGACCTGATCGTGCCGCTCTGGCAGGGCCCGGGCTGGAATGCCGACCTGGCGTTGCCTTACGAGGCACTGGACGCCGATCACCAGCCGTTGCCTCCACAACGCTACCGCGCCATGGCCTGCGCCCGGCAGTTGTACCTGTTCGCCAGCCTGATCGGCGAACCCGGTGCAGCCTTTGCCGAGGAACGCGCCGCCACCCTGTTCCGCTCCTTGCAACGGCACTTCCACGACGCCGAACACGGCGGCTGGTTCTACAGCATCGACCCGGCCGGGCAGCCGCTGGATAAACGCAAAGACCTCTATACCCACGCCTTCATCATCTTTGCCTGCGCCCATTACTGGGCCAAAGTACGTGAACCGTTGGTGGAATCGGTGCTCAATGCCGCGCTGGCGGTGGTCGCCGAACGCTTTGCCACTGGCGACGGCCTGTACGAAGCGGTGCTGGAGCGCAACTGGTCAAGCCTCAAGTCGGGCCCCTTGCAGAACCCGCTGATGCACCTGGCCGAAGGCTTTCTCGCCACACTGGCGGTGCGTGAAGACGCCCTCACGCGTGAAGCATTGCTGGACTTGGCCGGCGCCCTGCAAAAGCGCTTTATCGACCGCCAGCACGGCGTGATGATGGAAAAACCGCTGGGCGCTGTGGATAACTGGTTCGAGCCAGGGCATCAGTTCGAGTGGTTCTTTTTGCTCGAGTCGTCGCAGGTGCTGCGCGGTACAGCGCTGCATGCCTCACTGACGCGAGCGTTTGCCTATGCTGAGCAAAAGGGTGTGGATAAGTTAAGCGGTGCGGTCAGTGGCATGCTGTCTGTGGATGGCACGGTGCGCGACGGCACCCAGCGTATCTGGGCGCAGGCTGAATACCTGCGGGCGTTGACCTTGCGCCCCGGCAGCGAAACGGTGGTGCAACGCCAGTTGCTGGCGCTGCAACAGCACTTCCTGCACGACAAAGGCTGGCACGAATGCCTGGATGCCCAGGGTGCGGTGAGCCGACGGGACATGCCCTCGACCACGCCGTATCACTTGGCGACCTGCTATCAGGGGCTGATCCAGCACCAGGGCTGACCTTCAGGGCCTCATCGGGGGCAAGCCCCCTCCCACACTTTGATTGTGAATGCATTCAAATGTGGGAGGGGGCTTGCCCCCGATAGCCTCACCTCGGTCCAACGGCCCACTACGCAATCCACTTGCGATCCCCAGTAAAACTGATGGTCAGCCAACGAGCCGCATCCGGCGTGCCGAGCCCTGTGGATATCTCCTCGCGCAGTCTGTCGAGGGTCGCGACGTTATCCACCGGGTAATCCGCCGGCAACACCACATGGATTTCGATGAACCGCGCCCGCCCGTGCTTTTGCACATAGGACACGTAGTCATCGAAACCATGCCTGGCCTTGGCCGCGTCCATCACTTCACGCACGGTGTCGTCCAGGTGATCCGGGGCGATCCCCAGCACCTCACGCAACGCCGGGCGCAGGATCTTGAAGGCCGGCGCCAGCATGCTCAGGGCCAACAGGATCAGGATCAGCGGGTCGACATACACCGCCCACTCGCCATACCCCTGGGACTTGAGCAGCAGTGCCGCCAGAAAGCTGATCAACAGGCCCACTGACAGCATCGCGTCCACCAGCCAGCTGATGTTGTCGAACTGGATCAGCGAGGATTTCAGCGTGCGATTACGGTAGCGCACATAGAAGAAGTAGGCGAACTCCACCACGGTAAACACCGCCGCATAAATGATCACCAGCCCCAACTCGATCTCGCGCCCGCCATTGATGATGCCGAACACGCCGTTGAGAAACGCATAGATGGCGATCAACAGCAGAAAGCTGCCTTCGATCAACAGCACCATGGGCTCCAGGTGCCAGTAGCCGAACTGGAACCGCTCGTTGCTTTTCTTGGCGATCAGCTTGGCCGTGATCAGCATCAACACCTTGATGGCGGTGGCGATCAGCGAGAAAAAGCCATCGAACAGAATGGATTGGGCGCCGGATATCACGCCCGTGACAATCCCGGCGATCGCGACTGCGAACATCAGGATGGTCGATTGTTTGAGCAGTGCCTGCTCACCTCGGTTACTCACATTTCCTCCCGTCAAAACCTTTAAACCGCACAGTGCGGAGGGTTTTCAGGAGCGGAGTGTACCTTTGATCGTTCCCACGCTCTGCGTGGGAATGCATGGTGTGACGCTCTGCGTCACCAGCAAAGCGCGACGCAGAGCGTCCCCGGCGGTATTCCCACGCGGAGCGTGGGAACAATCAGTTGAGCCTTACTTGGCCCCACGCTCAATCGCAAACCCAGCCCAGGTCTGGCTCACCGGCATCAGCTCCAAGCAGTTGATATTCACGTGCGCCGGCGTATTCAGCACCCAGAAGATCGTGTCGGCAATATCCTGCGGCTGGATCGGCTCGGCGCCCGCGTAGGTCGCATCATAACGCGCCTGATCACCGCCGAAACGCACCAGGGAAAATTCGCTCTCGCACAAGCCCGGCTCGATATTAGTCACCCGCACACCGGTGCCTTGCAGATCGCAGCGCAGGTTCAGCGAGAACTGCTTCACGAACGCTTTGGACCCGCCATACACATGGCTGCCCGGGTAAGGGTAGTTACCGGCGATGGAACCCAGGTTGATGATCCCGGCACCACGGCCATGGGCGATCAGGCGCGGCAGCAGCAGGTTGGTGGTGGTCAGCAACCCTTTGATATTGGTGTCGACCATGGTTTCCCAATCGTCGAGGTTGCACTTGGGCGCAGGGTCGGCGCCCACGGCCAGGCCGGCGTTGTTGATCAGCCCGCGCAACGTGGCGAACGATGGCGGCAAATTAGCGATGGCGTCTTCCATGCCTTTGCGATCACGCACGTCCACCACCAGGCCATGCACTTCGGTTTGCTTGGAGAGCTCTTCGACCAGCGCATTCAAGCGCTCGGCACGCCGGCCGGTGAGCACCAGTTTCCAGCCAGCTTCGGCAAAACGGCGGGCACAGGCTTCACCGAAACCTGAAGTGGCGCCAGTAATAAACAGCGTGTCGGACATGGTGGTCTCCTTGCGGGCAACGGGAAAAAGTTGCCAGCAGAATGCCCTTACGCTGGCTTCGCGGCAACCGCTATGCGCGCACTTTCATACTCATCTGATCATTTTTTAACCACGCCGGGCAGAGCTATGCAGATCAAGGCCTACAGCCACATACGCGCAGGTTATCCACAACTGCGCCCACAGTCTTTGGGGGCAAGTGCAAATCGCCTTGAGCCACGTTATACAAGGCCTGCAGATGGTTTTAGAAAGTTTTTTGCTTGACCTGAACAGAGGCGTATGTAGGTATTTTCCCCGGTGAACATCTAGACGATGGCTCCAGGCCAGTCATTCCGGCCTCTGCGGCAGTCTTTCCAGAGTTTAGTCACAGACTTATCCACAGGCAGGAGTGACACGCAACGGTCATATACCTGTGTCTTTAAACAGGTTGACAAACCCCTCGACGGCTCCCGAAAAAGTGGCTGGTCAAATACTAACCACACCGCTGCAAGCCACGGTTTCAGAGGCCTGCAGGCAGCTACTCCCACCTTACCCACAGCCGGTTCCACAGCGGATGGGGACAAGTCAAAACTGTGACAAAACAGGGATTTGCGGCGGCTATATGTCGCGCTTTGGAGGGGAGCTGAATTTGTTTTCCACAATTTCGAAAGACACCCAAAAACAAATGTGGGAGGGGGCTTGCTCCCGATAGCGGTGGCTCAGTCAGTACACCTGATACTGATACACCGCTATCGGGAGCAAGCCCCCTCCCACAGGGGTGCTGCGTTGTTGTTTAGATTAGTGACCGCCCAGGTAGGCGTTGCGCACTTCTTCATTCACCAGCAGTTCCTTGCCCGTACCGGTCAGGCGAATCTCGCCGTTGACCATCACATACGCCCGGTCCGACAAGCGCAGAGCGTGGTTGGCGTTCTGCTCCACCAGGAAAATGGTCATCCCGGTGGAGGCCAGCTCGCGCAGGGTGGAAAAGATCTGCTTCACCACGATCGGCGCCAGGCCCAGGCTGGGCTCATCGAGCAGCAACAGCTTGGGCCGGCTCATCAGCGCGCGGGCGATGGCGAGCATTTGCTGCTCGCCACCAGACATGGTCATCGCGCGCTGATTACGCCGCTCCTTGAGCCGTGGAAACAGCTCGAACATGCGCTGCATGTCTTCCTGCGCGAACTTGTCGCCAATGGGGATGGTGCCCATCAGCAGGTTTTCCTCGACGGTCATGTCGGGGAATACCCGCCGCCCTTCCGGCGATTGCGCGATGCCGTTGGAGGCGATGTAGTGGGACGACTTGTGGGTAATGTCCACGCCGTTGTAGAGAATCTGCCCCGACTCAGCCCGCGGCTGGCCGAAGATCGACATCAGCAGCGTGGATTTGCCCGCGCCATTGGAGCCGATCAGGCTGACGGTTTCGCCTTCGTTGATGTACAGCGAGACTTTTTTCAGGGCCTGGATCGGGCCGTAGAACACGTCCAGGTCCTTCATTTCGAGGATAGGCCCGTTCATACGAGTTCCTCTTCGTCTGCGCCCAGGTAGGCGGCGATCACTTTCGGGTCGTTGCGGATCGCGTCCGGCCCGCCTTCGGCGATCACGTTGCCGTGGTCGAGCACCACGATGTGGTCGGAAATACTCATCACCATGCCCATGTCGTGTTCGATCAGCACCACTGTGAGGTCGTGTTCGTCGCGCAGCAGGCGAATCATCGCGCTGAGGGCTTCGGTTTCCTGAGGGTTGAGGCCCGCAGCCGGTTCATCCAGGCAGATGATCTGCGGCCGCGTGCACATCGCGCGGGCGATTTCCAGGCGGCGCTGCTGGCCGTAGGAAAGCTCGCCGGCGAGGCGGTTGGCGCAGTCCACCAGGTCGACCACTTCCAGCCAGTAGAAGGCGTGGTCGAGGGCATCGCTTTCAGCTTTGCGGTAGCCCTTGGTGTTGAGGATACCGGCGAGCATGTTGCGGTTGACCCACATGTGCTGGGCCACCAGCAGGTTTTCCAGCACCGACATTTCCTTGAACAGGCGAATGTTCTGGAAGGTCCGCGCCAGGCCCGCGCGGTTCACCAAATGGGTGCCGCCGAACATCTTGTAGTACACCCGGCTGAGGAAGCTTTTCGGCGAGACAAAATCGGTGGCCTGGAAGCGCTCACCCAGTAACTGGATCACATTGGTCTGCTGGCCGCGCACGTTGAGTTCGATCTTGCCGCCACTGGCCTTGTAGAAACCGGTGAGGCAGTTGAACACGGTGGTCTTGCCGGCGCCGTTGGGGCCGATCAGGGCGAAAATAGAATTGCGCTTTACCTTGAGGCTCACGTCGCTCAAGGCCTTGATGCCACCGAAGTGCATCATCAGGTGTTCAACGGAAAGGACGACTTCCTTGCTCATGGCGCCACTCCTTTACGTGGTGTCACACCGGTACGGCTGATGCGGATCAAGCCGCGCGGTCGCCAGATCATCATCACCACCATCAGCACGCCAAACAGCAGCACGCGGTATTCAGAGAAGCTGCGCAGCAGTTCCGGGGCAACGGTCAACACGAACGCCGCGATCACCACACCAACCGTCGAGCCCATGCCGCCCAAGACCACGATGGCCAGGATCAACGCCGACTCGAAGAAGGTAAACGACGACGGGTTGACGAAGCCCTGATAGCTGGCAAAGAACACCCCGGCCAAGCCGGCCGTGGAGGCACCGATGGTGAACGCCGAGAGCTTGACCAGTACGTGGTTCAGGCCCATGGAGCGGCAGGCGATTTCATCTTCGCGCAGGGCTTCCCAGGCACGCCCGACCGGCATGCGGGTCAGGCGATGCTTGATGTACAGCACGGCCAGCACCACCAGGAACAGCACGATGTAGATGAACATGAACTTGATATTGGGGTTGTAATCGATGCCGAAGAACTCGTGGAACGGAATGCCGCCGTCCTTGGCACGCTTGCCGAACTCCAGGCCGAGGAAGGTCGGCGAAGGCACCGGCATGCCGTTCGGGCCACCGGTGAAGGACAGCCAGTTGTTGAGCACCAGGCGAATGATTTCACCGAAGCCCAGGGTCACGATGGCCAGGTAGTCACCATGCATTCGCAATACCGGAAAGCCGAGTATGCACCCCGCCAACGCCGCCGCGATGGCGGCCAGCGGCAGCACCGTCCAGAAACCCAGGCCGAGGTATTGGTAACCCAGCGCCAGGCCGTAGGCGCCGATGGCGTAGAACGCCACATAACCCAGGTCGAGCAGACCGGCCAGACCCACCACGATGTTCAGGCCCAGGCCGAGCAATACGTAGATCAGCCCGAGGATCACCACGGTCAGCAGGTACTTGTTGGCAAAGATCGGAAACACGATGGCGATCACGATCAGCGCCGGAATGATCCAGCGCAGCCGCGACTTGTAGTCCGGCGCCCGCACGTGCACGCCGGAGCCGCTGCTTTCGAAACCCTGCAGGATCTTCACGCCCTTGGGGGTTTGCAGGAACAGGCTGAGGGCAAAGCGCCCGGCCATCACGATGGCGACCAACGTGGCCACGCGCGCCGGTTCCAGGTTGAAGCTGTAGCCGTCGAGCACCACGCCGACGATCGGGCCGAACACGATCAGCGAAATCAGCCCGGCGAGGACCGTATCGACCACACTTTTCTTGATATCGATAGATTTGGCAGCAGACATGTTTACACCTTCGCCACGAGTGGGCGACCAAGCAGGCCCTGGGGACGGAAAATCAGAATCACCACCAGCAGGGAGAAACTGAACACGTCTTTGTAGTCGGAGTTGATCAACCCCGAGAACAGCGACTCGGAGATACCGAGGATGATCCCGCCCAGCATCGCCCCAGGCAGGGAGCCGATGCCGCCGAGTACCGCTGCGGTAAACGCCTTGATGCCGATGATGAAGCCGGCATAGAAGTCGAAGGTGCCATAATTGAGGGTGATCAGCACGCCGGCCAGGGCGGCCATGGCGGCGCCGATGACGAATACGTAGGAGATCACACGGTCGGTGTTGATGCCCAGAATCGAGGCCATCTTGCGGTCTTGCTGGGTGGCGCGGCACATGCGGCCGAGCTTGGTGTATTTGATGATGTAGGTAAGCAACGCCATGCCGGCGAATGCCGCCACGAGGATGAACACTTTGGTGTAGGTGAGTTGCACGAACCCGGTGCCGATATCGACGCGCCAGGCGCCGGCCAGCAGGGTGGGAATGCCTTGTTGCTTGGCGCCCTGGGCGATCTGCGCGTAGTTCTGCAGGATCAGCGAGATACCGATGGCGCTGATCAGCGGAGCCAGTCGGGTGGAGTTACGCAGCGGTTTGTAGGCGACACGTTCGATGACCCAACCGTACACGCCGGTGACGACGACGGTGAAGACCAGGGTACCGAGAATGAGCAGCGGGAAGGATTCGATGCCGAAGTAAGCCAGCAGTGCCAGACTGATCGCCGCGAGGTAAGCGGAAATCATATAAACCTCGCCGTGGGCGAAGTTGATCATGCCAATGATGCCATAGACCATTGTGTAGCCGATGGCGATCAGGCCATAGACCGACCCGAGGGTCAGGCCGTTGACCAGTTGCTGCAGGAAAATACCATCCATAACGCAATCTCACGCGGTGAGAACCTGCACACCGGTGGGCGTGCGGTTCTTCTGGAGGAAAAGACAGATCTTGATCACAACCCAGTCCCCTTGTGGGAGGAGGCTTGCTCCCGATTGCGGTGTGCCAGTCAATAGATTTGAACCTGATCCACCGCTATCGGGAGCAAGCCCCCTCCCACATTGGGACTGTGGTGCAGAGCCTTACTTCTGCTTTTCCAGCTGGTGGTATTTACCGTCTTTGTCCCACTGGTAAACCACATAGTCGGAGATTTTCAGGTCGCCCTTGGTATCCCAGGCCTTTTCGCCCATGACGGTTTTAACCGGGTGAGCCTTCAGCCACTTGGCCGCGTCCTCGCCCTTGTTCGACTTGGCGCCGTTGAAGCCGGCGGCCAGGGCCTGGATCGAGGCGTAGGCGTACAGGGTGTAGCCTTCGGGCTCGGTGCCGTTTTTACGGAACTGCTCCACCACCGCCTTGCTGTCCGGCAGCAGGCGCGGGTCGGCGCCGAAGGTCATGTAGACGCCGTCCACGTACTGCGCACCACCGGCGGTCGCCACCAGTTCGTCGGTTACGATGCCGTCGTCGGACATGAACTTGACGTCTTTCAAACCGGCTTCACGGATCTGGCGAACCAGCGGGCCGGCTTCCGGGTGCAAGCCGCCGAAGTACACAACGTCGGCGCCCAGGGAGCGGATCTTGGTGACCAGGGCGCTGAAGTCTTTCTCGCCACGGGTCAGGCCTTCTTCCAGCACCGGTTTCACGCCGCGCTTGGTCAACTGGGCAGCGGTGGCGTCGGCCAGGCCCTTGCCGTAGGTGTCTTTGTCGTTGATGACCGCGACTTTCTTGCCCTTGAGCACGTCGACGATGTAGTCGCCGGCGACGATGCCCTGCTGGTCGTCACGCCCGCACATGCGGAACATGGCGCCCAGGCCGCGCTCGGTCACCTGTGGGTTGGTGGAGCCGGGGGTGATTGCGATGATGCCCGCTTCGTCATACACCTCGGAGGCCGGGATGGTGTTGGAGGAGCAGAAGTGCCCGACCACGCCGATCACTTTGTCCTGGTCGGCCAAGCGGTTGGCCACGGCCACCGCTTGTTTTGGCTCGCAGGCGTCATCGCCGGCCACCAGCACGATCTTCTCGCCGTTGACGCCACCCGCCTTGTTGACCTCATCGGCTGCCGCCTGGGCACCCTTCATGTACTGCTCACCGAAAGCGGCGTTGGCGCCCGTCATCGGGCCTGCCACGCCAATTTTCACATCAGCTTGAACAAACGTAGAAACACCCAGCGCCGCTGCAACGGCGAGGGCCAGAAAACCTTTCTTGTAAAACGTCTGGGACATGAGTGGTGCTCCGATATTTTTGATTTTTGGCACGACAACTTGCATTCAAACTTTTCACTGAAAGCTCAGAGCAAGCCGCGTGCCATTACTTTTTTATTCTTCAAAAAGACACGGTGTCATTGTTATTGCTGGCGTTTCGAGTCCTTTCGCCAGGACGTGCAACCGTCTAGCCCCGACAGGTGCAACCGGCAAGCAAAAAAAGTACAACCCCGAACGGTGGCACCTGCAACCGGAGGGATAAACGACCGCTCCGCTAGTTGTAACCAAGTGCGTAACGGAACTGCACATTTACAGTGCGCGATTGCTACGACTT
Source organism: Pseudomonas sp. R4-35-07 (assembly GCF_003852235.1). Taxonomy (NCBI): domain Bacteria; kingdom Pseudomonadati; phylum Pseudomonadota; class Gammaproteobacteria; order Pseudomonadales; family Pseudomonadaceae; genus Pseudomonas; species Pseudomonas sp. R4-35-07. The sequence goes on along the minus strand of NZ_CP027732.1, from coordinate 672,472 downwards.
GCACCAATACAGATGGGTAGCCGGCTAAGAAAATGCCGGCCTCCGCGCGCTGTTTCGCGGATCAGATCACGATCCGCAGGCATTGCCCGGCGTGATACAGCGAGAATCCCGCTTCATACAGGCAACTGCGCAGGCCTGCGCCCGCCAGCGGTTGCATCGGTGTAAAGGGAATCGGCAGCACATGGGGATTCTGGTGACACAAATAGTCGGCAAACGCTTTGCCGACCACGCTGCCGGTGGTCACCCCGCGACCGTTATAGCCGGTGACCGCCACCAGCCCAGGCGCCGGCTCAAACAAACGCATCAAATGGTCGGGTGTAAAGGCAATGCAGCCGGTCCAGGTGTATTCCCACTGCACCGATTTGAGATACGGAAAGTAGTGCTGCTGCACTCGATCGGCCCACGCCTTGAGGAACCAGGCCGGCTTCTGGTTGCCGTTGCCCAGGCTGCCGAGCAACAGGCGGCCATCGGCATCGCGACGGATGCTGCTCAGCACCTGGCGCGTGTCCCATGAACCCTGGCCACCCGGCAGGATGCGTGAGGCAGCGTCGTCGGTGAGCGGTGCCGACGCGACCTGATAGTAATAACCGGGGAAGAAATTGCGGCGCAGCTCGGTCCATTCGCCTTCAGTGTAGGCATTGGAAGCGATCACCACCTGTGCGGCCCGCACCGCGCCCTGGGCGGTCTGCACCAGCCAGTCTGCGCCCTGGCGTTCAAGCTGGGTCACCGGAGAATGATCGAATAACTGCCCGCCCAACCCGGCCGCCGCATTCGCCAGGCCGCTGGTGTAGGCCATCGGGTTCAAGGTGCCGGCGCGTCGGTCCAGCAACGCGGCGGCGATTTTCGTGGTGCCGGTGGCCTGCTCGCATGCCTGCCCGGTCAGCAACTCGACCGGCGCACCCCGGCGCCTCCATTGCGCTTCACGGCTGCGCAAGTCCGCCTCGCCACGGGCGTTGTGCGCCATGTGCAAAGTGCCCTCGCGGCGCAGTTGGCAATCGATGGCGTATTTGTCGATCAGGCCGAACACCAGCGACGGCGCGGCGCCCAACATGCGGTTGAGCTGGCTGCCCACGGCCTCGCCAAAACCGGCTTCGATCTCGTCCGGCGGGATCCACATACCGGCGTTGACCAGCCCGACGTTGCGCCCCGAACCGCCATGGCCGGTGCGGTGAGCCTCCAGCACCGCGACGCTTTTACCCTGTTCCAGCAAGTGAATGGCCGCCGACAAACCGGTGATGCCGGCACCGATCACGCACACATCCACCTTGATTTCGCCTTTGAGCGCAGCGCGATCCGGCCGGCTCGGGGTGAGGTCTTCCCACAAACATGTTTCGCGTAATGCCATTGCCAGACTCCGATGAGACCTAACAAACAACTTTTCAGAATTGAAAATCCGGCCGAATGTGGGAGGGGGCTTGCTCCCGATAGCGGTGGGTCAGCTACAGATTCGCTGACTGAAGCACTGCTATCGGGAGCAAGCCCCCTCCCACATTTTTGCTCTCACTTCGACTTGAGGGGGCTTCAGTCGAAGGTGATGCCCTGTGCCAGCGGCAACTCCAGCGAGTAGTTCACGGTATTGGTCTGGCGCCGCATATACCCGCGCCAGGCATCCGAGCCCGACTCACGCCCGCCGCCGGTCTCTTTCTCACCGCCGAACGCCCCACCGATTTCCGCGCCACTGGGGCCGATGTTGACGTTGGCAATGCCGCAGTCACTGCCCACTGCCGACATGAACTGCTCGGCTTCGCGCACATCGGTCGTGAAGATGCATGACGACAAGCCTTGTGGCACCGCGTTGTTCAGACGCAGGGCCTCGGCGAAGTCGGTGTAGCCGATCACATACAGAATCGGCGCGAAGGTCTCGGTGCACACCACGTCGCTCTGCTCGGGCATCTCCACAATCGCCGGCGACACGTAGTAGGCGTTGGGGAACTGCTCTTCCAACTGGCGCTTGCCGCCGAACACCTTGCCGCCCTCGCTCAGGGCTTGCTCGAGGGCGTCCTGCATGTTGTCGAAGCCGTGCTTGTCGATCAGCGGACCGATCAGGTTGCCTTCCAGCGGATGGCCGATGCGCACCTTGGCGTAGGCGGCCTTGAGACGGGTGACGATGTCGGCCTTGACCGATTCATGGGCGATCAGCCGGCGCAGGGTGGTGCACCGCTGGCCGGCGGTGCCGACCGCACTGAACAGGATGGCACGCACGGCCATGTCCAGGTCGGCGCTGGGGCTGAGGATCATCGCATTGTTGCCGCCCAGTTCGAGGATACTGCGGGCAAAGCGCGCGGCAACTTTCGGCGCCACTTCGCGGCCCATGCGCGTGCTGCCGGTGGCGCTGATCAGCGCCACACGCGGGTCATCCACCAGCGCGGCGCCGGCATCGCGACCGCCAATAATCACTTGGCTGAGGTACTGCGGTGCATCCTTGAAGTTCTTCAACACCCGTTCGAACAGCGCCTGGCAGGCCAGCGCGGTGAGCGGGGTCTTTTCCGACGGTTTCCAGATCACCGCATTGCCGCACACCAGCGCCAGCGTTGTGTTCCACGCCCACACGGCCACTGGGAAGTTGAACGCGCTGATCACGCCGACCACGCCCAGCGGGTGCCAGGTTTCACGCATGTGGTGGCCGGGACGCTCGGAGGCGATGGTCAAGCCGTAGAGCTGGCGCGACAAGCCGACGGCGAAGTCGCAGATATCGATCATTTCCTGCACTTCCCCCAGGCCTTCCTGGGTGATCTTGCCGGCTTCCCAGGAGACCAGCTCGCCAAGGTCGGCCTTGTATTGGCGCAACATGTCGCCCAACTGGCGCACCAGCTCGCCGCGACGCGGGGCCGGCACGTTGCGCCAGGCGTCGAATGCATGCTCGGCGCGACTGACCTGCTGCTCCACCTCGGCCGCGCCTTCCCAGTGCACACTGCCGATACGGCTGCCATCGATCGGCGAATGCACGGGTTGTGTACCCGCCTGGTACAGCGCCGGGTCTACCCCGAGACGGTCAAGCAATGCGGCAACCATGGGTCACTCCTTCAAACAAAAACAGAAAAATGCGCGCCGCAACCGGCGCGGCGATCCAGGCCTCATTTGTAGCTGGCCCAAGACTTGCCAACAAACGACGATTAGGCGAGATATCATTCCGTTTATTCATGCAAAGAATAAAAAGAGGCATGCCGTGCTGAACAAAAGACATTTGCCTTCGATCACCGCCCTGCAGTGTTTCGAAGCCGCTACCCGCCACCTGAGCTTTACCCGCGCCGCCGAGGAACTGAACCTCACGCAAAGCGCGGTGAGCAAACAGGTGGCGCAGCTGGAAGAGTTGCTGCAACACCTGCTGTTTCGCCGGGTGCGGCGCCGCTTGCAGATGACCCCGGCGGGCGATCTGTACCTAGTAGAGGTGCGCAAGATCCTCACCCAAGTGGAGATGTCTACCCACTACCTGCGTTCCTACGGCGGCGAAACCGAAGTACTGCGCGTGTCCACGCCCTACACCTTCGGCGCGCGCTGGCTGGTGCCGCGCCTCAAGGGCTGGCGCCTGCGCCACCCGCAGATTCATTTGGACCTGTGCAACGAACAGGAACCGGATGAGCTGCTGCAAGGCAAGGCCGACATGGCGTTCTACTTCGGCCAGGGTTCACGCCCCGGCACCGAAAGCCTGAAGTTGTTCAGCGAAGAACTCATCCCTGTGTGCGCCCCGGAGAGCCTGCCGACAGCGCCGTTCACCGACCCCACCCAACTGAGTGAGCTGGTGCTGCTGCAAAACGCCTCACGCCCCCAAGGCTGGCATGACTGGTTCGCCAGCCAGGGCTTCCACACCGAGCACAGTTACCACGGGCCGCGCTTTGACACCTTTTATATGTGCATTCGCGCGGCGCAAGTCGGCTGCGGCGTGGCGCTGCTGCCACGCTTTCTGGTGGAAGAGGAATTGGCCGACGGCAAGCTGGTGATTCCCTGGCAGCATGCAATGCCGAGCCAGGATGCTTATTACCTCTCATATCCGGAGCATTCGGCGGAGGTGCCCAAGGTGCGCGAATTTGTGAAATGGATGCTGGAGCAAGTTGTGTAGTGCCTGAAATACCGCTATCGGGAGCAAGCCCCCTCCCACAGGTTGGAATGCATTTCAAAATGTGGGAGGGGGCTTGCCCCCGATGGCGCCAGTGGCCTTGGCAAAAAAATCACTGGCAAACCGACCCAGGTCTATGCGCCACTAGCCCCCTTCCTCAATTGAGCGTAAAGGCCGGCGCCCCTCGCCGACCCGTCTGGAGATTCCCGTTATGAGCGAGAGTGTGTTTGCCGATCGCATCGTGCAGAACCTGCTCGACACCGACTTCTACAAGCTGACCATGATGCAGGCGGTGCTGCACAACTACCCGAACGTGGAGGTTGAATGGGAGTTTCGTTGCCGCAACAGCGAAGACCTGCGCCCTTACCTGGCGGAGATCCGCTACCAGATCGAACGCCTCGCCGAGCTGAGCCTGAGCCCGGACCAATTGGGTTTCCTGGAACGCATCAGCTTCATGAAGCCGGATTTCTTGCGTTTTCTCGGGCTGTTCCGCTTCAACCTGCGCTACGTGCAGACCGGTATCGAGAACGGCGAGCTGTTTATCCGCCTGCGCGGGCCGTGGCTGCATGTGATTTTGTTTGAAGTGCCGATGCTGGCCATCGTCAGCGAAGTGCGTAACCGCTACCGCTACCAGACCGTGATCCTGGAACAGGCCCGCGAGCAGCTGTACCGCAAGTTCGACTGGCTGACCGCCAACGCCAGCCGCGATGAGCTGTCCGAATTGCAAGTGGCCGACTTCGGCACGCGTCGGCGCTTCTCGTACCGGGTGCAGGAGGAAGTGGTCAGCGTGCTCAAGCACGACTTCCCTGGGCGTTTTGTCGGCACCAGCAACGTGCACCTGGCCCGCGAGTTCGATATGAAGCCGTTGGGCACCATGGCCCATGAGTGGATCATGGCCCACCAGCAACTCGGCCCGCGCCTGATCGACAGCCAGATCGCCGCCCTCGATTGCTGGGTCCGCGAGTACCGCGGCCTGCTGGGCATCGCCCTGACCGACTGCATCACCACCGATGCGTTCCTGGGCGACTTCGATTTGTACTTCGCCAAGCTGTTCGATGGCCTGCGCCACGACTCCGGCGACCCGGTGCAGTGGGCTGAAAAAGCCATCGCTCATTACCACAAGCTCGGCATCGAGCCGATGAGCAAGACCCTGGTGTTCTCCGACAGCCTCACACTGCCCAAGGCCCTGGAGATTTTCCGTGCGTTGCGCGGTCGCATCAATGTGAGCTTTGGCATCGGCACCAACCTGACCTGCGATATTCCAGGGGTGGAACCGATGAGCATCGTGCTTAAAATGACCGCCTGCAATGGCCAGCCCGTCGCGAAGATTTCCGATGAAGCGGGCAAGACCCACTGCACCGACCCCAATTTCGTCGCCTATTTGCGTCACGTTTTCAAAGTACCTGCCCTATCCAGCAAGGAGTGAATCATGCAAGCCGTACAGCGTGAGATTGCGCAGCAGCTCAAGGTGCAAGCGCCGTTCAAAGACCAGGCCGCCCTTGAGGCAGAAGTCGCCAGGCGCGTGGCTTTTATTCAGGACTGCCTGCGCAATTCCGGGCTCAAGTCGTTGGTACTGGGCATCAGTGGCGGTGTCGACTCCCTGACCGCAGGCCTCTTGGCCCAGCGCGCCGTGCAGGAACTGCGCGCCAGCAGCGGCGACGAGGCCTATCGGTTTATCGCCGTGCGCCTGCCCTACGAAACCCAGTTCGACGAACTCGAAGCCCAGGCGTCGGTGGACTTCATCGAACCGGACGAGCGCCATACCGTCAACATCGGCCCGGCGGTCAAAGCCCTGGCCAATGAAGTCGCGGCGTTCGAGGGCAAACCGGTAGCATCCCGCGACTTCGTGCTGGGCAACACCAAGGCGCGCATGCGTATGGTCGCGCAGTACACAATCGCGGGCGCGGCCGGTGGGCTGGTGATCGGTACCGACCATGCGGCGGAAGCGGTCATGGGCTTTTTCACCAAGTTCGGTGACGGCGCCTGCGACCTGGCGCCGCTGAGCGGGCTGGTGAAAAACCAGGTGCGGGCGATTGCGCGGCATTTCGGCGCGCCGGAGTCGTTGGTGGAGAAAGTGCCGACCGCCGACCTGGAAGACCTGTCGCCGGGCAAGCCGGACGAAGCGTCACATGGCGTGACCTATGCCGAGATCGATGCGTTCCTGCACGGCGAGCCGTTGCGGGAGGAGGCGTTCAGGATTATTTGCGAGACGTACCGCAAGACTGAGCACAAGCGCGTGATGCCGTTTGCGCCTTGAGGTGAGGCAGGTAGTTTTGCGTTGATTGTCAGAATGCCATCGGGGGCAAGCCCCCTCCCACACTTTGATTTGTGAATACATTCAAATGTGGGAGGGGGCTTGCCCCCGATGAACGATAACGCGGTCTTATTTGACGACCACAGTACCTTTCATCATTGAAATATGGCCTGGGAACGAGCAAAAGAACATGTAGTCCGTGCCCGCCGTCAGTTTGGACACATCAAAGGTCACCGAATCTTTCTCGCCGGCACCAATGATTTTGGTGTGGGCAATGATGCGGTCGTCATCGGCTTTCAGGTAGTCCTTGTCAATACCAGCGGCCATGCCGTCGGTTGCAACTGGCTGCATGTTGGCGGCGCTGGTCAGCACCCAGTTATGGCCCATGACGTTTTTCGGCAGGCTGCCAGAGTGAGTCAGCTCAACGGTGAACTGCTTGCAGCTCTTGTCGATGGTGATTTCTTTGGTGTTGAACGACATCTGGTCGGTGGAGTCGACAGTGACCTTGCACTCTGCGGCAAGCAACTGGCCGCTAGCCAGAGTCAGCAGGGAAACAGCAACGAGTTTGGCGAACATGTGAATCTCCAAGGCAGGGTTGAATAACGCGTATGGCGACAAGGGTGCCTCAATCAGGCGTGAGTTCTTATGATCTGCATCAACAGATTGTATACAACTTTAGGCTATCAGACTGATCAATACAATCTACCAGCCAACGTCGCGGCAACCGAATATGATCGGCCCATCCCCCCTTGGAGCCTGAGCCATGCACCTCAACCAACTGTTCAACGGCCTGCTGGCCGCTTACGCCAACGGTAAGTGAAGGCCAAGCGCGCTGCTAAGCTGCTACCATAGCGACCCAAGGCAGCCGCGCGCCGCCCACCCTCACCTTCGTACCCTAGAGGATCGCCCATGGCCAAACCTAATTACTCCTTCGCCAAACGTCAGAGAGACTTGGCCAAGGAACAGAAGAAAGAGGAAAAGCTGCAACGCAAGAAAGCCGCTGCAGATGAAGAGGCTGGAGCACTGAACCCGGATGCGGAAGGTGAAGTGGCAGCAGACGAGACTGAAACACCGAAAGACCCGGCTGAATAATTGATCGTTCCCACGCTCTGCGTGGGAATGCAGCCTTGGACGTTCCGCGTCCCGGCGCACAGTGACGCTGAGCGTCACCGCAGGCGTTCCCACGCAGAGCGTGGGAACGATCCCGTTACATCAGCGGCATCACCGTCACCCGCACCTCCGGGTCATGGCTCCCTCCTCCCAGGATCACCCCTCGCAACGGCGACACATCGGAAAAATCCCGGCCCCACGCCAGGGTGATGTGCTCCAGCGCCGGCTGCACATTATTCGTTGGATCGAAATCCACCCAGCCCGACTCCGGGCAGAACACCGACACCCACGCGTGCGACGCATCGGCGCCGATCAGCCGTGGCTGGCCGGGCGGTGGCTGGGTCAGCAGGTAGCCGCTGATATAGCGTGCCGCCAGCCCCCGCGAACGCAGGCAGGCGAGCATCAGGTGGGCGAAGTCCTGGCACACGCCGCGACGGCGCTCCAGTACTTCCACCAGCGGCGTGGCGACCTGCGTGGCTTCGGCATCAAAGGTGAATTCGCTGAAGATCTTTTGCATCAGCGCCTGCACGCCCATCAACAAAGGCGCGCCAGGCGGGAAGCAGCTTTCGGAGAATTCGACGAAGGTTTTTTTCAGATGCACGTAAGGCGATTCGAAGCGGTAGCGGCAGGCTTCGATCACCTCCAGCGACAGCGATTGGCTGCTGTAGGTGAGGCTGTCACGGGTGCGGTCCCACGGCGGCGATTGCTGGAAATCCAATGCGGGCCGCGTCAGCACTTCCACGGTCAGCCCGGCATTGACCAGCAGTTCATCATGGGGCCGCTCGAACGCCAGGCGCGTGATCGGGTTGCCGAACACGTCCAGTTCATCGCGGCGTGAAGAAGGCTGCGGGCTGATATCCAGGGTTTGCCAGGTGCAGCGCTGCCACGCACAGGGCCGTGGCCATAAATGCGCCAGCTGCTGGGCCAGGGACACCGGGCTGTCGTAGTGATAATGGGTGTCATGGAAAATCTGATAGCGCGCACTCATCACACCGACACCGTTTGCTGGCTGACATCATCCACATGGGCAAAGTGACGCAAGGCCAGGCGATCCGACACTTGCCCACTCTCATCGGCCACCGCTTGCAGCAGGTCGGCCAGGCCATCCAGCGCGGCACGCACGCTGGATTCGCCGAACAGCGGGTTCTCCAGGCAACCCAGGTCAAAGCGCGCCAACTGCTCCACCAACGGCCCGAGGCCGGTTTCCCGTGGCACGCCGAAATCATCGTTCAAGCGCCGCAAGGTACGACTCACCAGTTTCAGCTGGAACAGCACCGCATGGGGGTTCTGCTCGTCGAGCAACAGCAGGTCGAGCACCGGAATCAGTTGCGGCACTGCCAGGTAACGCGAGCGGTAGGTGATGCTGCTGTTGCCCAGCTCCAGCAACCACTCCAACCCCGCCTGATCGAATACCGCCACACCGCGCAGGAACGCGGCAAGGCTGCTGCTGAGAAACTGCAGGCGCTCGATACGCCGGCCCATCATCAAGAAGCGCCAGCCTTCATCGCGGGTCATGTCGTCCAGGGCAAACCCCGACAGCGCCGCCAGGGACATCACCAGGCGGTTGAGGAAATCCAGCAGTTGACCGAAGTCTGGGGTTTCGCTCTCCAACTCCATGGCTTCGCGTTGCAGTTCCACCAGGGCCTGCCAGTTTTCCCGGGACAACTTGCCGCGCACCTGGGACGCCGCCCACTGCAAACGCTGCAAATTGGCGCGCAGGCTCGACGGCCAATCATCGCCGAGCAACGCGGCCAGCAAGCGTTCGGGAAGCGCCCCTTCATCCGGCAACAATCGCAGGCTCTCACCCAGCTCTACCGCCGCCTGCAGCGCCAACGGATCGTCGCCGTCGACATAGCGCGCCAGCACGATACGCAGCCAGCGCGCGCTGTCATCACAGCGCTCGCAATAACGGCCAAACCAGAACAGGTTTTCTACCACGCGTGACGGCAGATACGGATCGCGGCGCACCAGGTCGTGTGCGCCTATCGCGCGCTGGGCGCGCCATTGCTCGCCACCGGGGGCACGTTCACCGAGCACCCAGGTGTCCTTGCTCGCACCGCCGCGCTGCATCGACACCACTTCGGCGTCGGCGTCAGCGGCCACGCGGGTCAAGCCGCCGGGCAGTACGCGGTAGCCGTCGTCACTGGCCACGGCGTATACGCGCATGCCGATGGCGCGGTGTTGCAAGTGGTCATCCACGGTGTGCCACACCGGCGCCTGAGACAGCTGCGCCAACTCCTGGGCGACGTAGGCGTAGGGCCGCGCGCGCATGCGTTCGGCCAGGGCCTGGCGTTGTTCGGCGTTCAGGTCGCGACCGAATACCGGAGCGAAACTTTGTGAAGGGAACGCCGGTTTGATCAGCAACTGCGGCAGCTTTTCCAGCGCCTCGGCCAGCACCGGCGCCTCGCCGCACCACCAGGTGGCGATGGACGGCAGGATCAGTGCTTCACCAAATAAAAATTCGTTGATCTTCGGCAGGAAACCGAGCAACCCCGGCGACTCCAGCACGCCACTGCCCAGGGCATTGGCCACCAGTACGTTGCCTTGGCGCACGGCATCGAGCAGGCCGGGTACGCCGAGGGCCGAATCGGTGCGCAGCTCCAGGGGGTCGCAAAAGTCGTCGTCCAGGCGACGCATGATCGCGTTTACGCGGCGCAGGCCACTGAGGGTTTTGAGGAATACCGTGCTGTCGCGCACGGTGAGGTCGCCGCCTTCCACCAGCGGGTAACCGAGCTGACGGGCGAGGTAGAGATGTTCGAAATAGCTTTCGTTGAAGCGCCCCGGCGTGAGCAACACGATCAGCGGCGGCTGGTCATCGCCGGGCGCCTGGCGGGCCAAGGTGTCCTGGAGGGTGCGGAAGAAACCGGTGAGGTGTTGCACCTGCAGGTCACGATACAAATCCGGGAAGGCGCGGGACACGATGGTACGGTTTTCCAGGGCATAACCGGCGCCCGAGGGGGCTTGGGTTCGGTCGGCGGTCACCCACCAGCGACCATCCGGCGTGCGGGCCAGGTCAACGGCGAACAGGTGCAGAAAGGTCCCGTCCGGCGGCTGGATACCCTGGCACGGCCAGAGAAAGTTGTTGTGGCCGAAGACCAGCTCGGCGGGCAGCAGGCCTTCTTTGATCAGGCGCTGCGGGCCATAGAGGTCGGCGAGGACGGCATTGAGCAGACGCGCCCGCTGGGCAATACCGGCCGACAGGTGCTGCCACTCATCAGCGGCCAGCACATGGGGCAACAGGTCCAGTTCCCATGGACGGTCGGCGCCCTTGGGGTCGGCGTAGACGTTGTAGGTCACGCCGTTTTCCTGAATCTGCCGGGTCAGCAATGCCTGGCGCTGGGCCAGTTGGGCCGGCGTGCTGCGTTGCAGGTGGTCGAGCAGGCGCTGCCAATGGGCACGCACTGCGCCGCTGGCATCCAGCAGTTCGTGATAGGTGCCTGGGGTCAGGGGGTAACGGTCGAGCAAATCGGACATGGAACGCTCGGCAGAGGCAAGGGGGGCTCAGGTTAACTCAAATTCACCGCGATCCAATGTGGGAGGGGGCTTGCCCCCGATTGCGGTGCATCAGCAACAGATATTCTGACTGACAGACCGCCATCGGGAGCAAGCCCCCTCCCACATTTGGATCGCACTCAATCATTTTTATTGGGGAAACGCCGCAGATCGAGAGTCATTGGCAATTCATCGTTGATAACTACAGTTGGTACGTCCAGCTTGCCTGGACTATGCCCCAAGCGGAAAAACCGCGCCATCCGCCGGCTCTCGGCTTCATTGGCATTCACCGGCAAGCTGTCGTAATTGCGCCCGCCCGGATGGGCCACGTGGTATTGGCAACCGCCCAGCGAACGCTGCATCCAGGTGTCCAGCAGATCGAACACCAGCGGCGCATGCACGGCGATGGTCGGTTGCAAGCAGTTGGACGGTTGCCAGGCGCGGTAACGCACGCCGGCGACGAACTCGCCGACGCGGCCGGTGGGCTGCAGCGGCACCGGGATGCCGTTGCAGGTCAGCAGATAGCGTTGCGCCGGCAAGCCGCTCAACTTCACCTGCAGGCGTTCCAGGGACGAATCCACATACCGTACCGTGCCGCCCACCGCGCCCTCCTCGCCCAGCACATGCCAGGGTTCCAGAGCCTGGCGCAGTTCCAGCTCGATACCACTGACGGCATAGTCGCCGACCTTGGGGAAACGGAACGCCAGGTGCGCGGCAAACCACTCGGCGCGCAGCGGATAACCGGCGGCGTTGAGCTCCGCGATCACATCCGCGAAATCCTGTTCGATAAAATGCGGCAGCAGGAAGCGGTCATGCAGTTCGGTGCCCCAGCGCGCCAGCTTCGGTGGCGCGTAAGGTTCACGCCAGAAACGCGCGACCAGCGCCCGCAACAGCAACTGCTGGGTGAGGCTCATGCGCGCATGGGGCGGCATCTCAAACGCGCGCAGTTCCAACAGGCCCAGACGGCCGGTGGCGCCGTCGGGGGAATAGAGCTTGTCGATGCAGAACTCAGCACGGTGGGTATTGCCCGTCACGTCGATCAGCAGGTTGCGCAGCAGCCGGTCGACCAGCCAGGGCGGGCATTCTTCGCCCGGCGCGGGCATTTGCGCAAAGGCGATTTCCAGCTCATACAGTGCGTCGTTGCGCGCTTCATCCACCCGTGGTGCCTGGGACGTCGGGCCGATAAACAGGCCGGAAAACAGATAGGATAGAGATGGATGGTTATGCCAGTAGCTGATCAAGCTGCGCAGCAGGTCGGGCCGGCGCAGGAACGGTGAGTCCTTGGGTGTCGCGCCGCCCAACACGAAATGGTTGCCGCCGCCGGTGCCAGTGTGGCGGCCGTCGATCATGAATTTTTCCGTGGTCAGGCGGGTTTGCCGCGCTTCTTCGTAAAGAAACTCGGTGCGTTCCACCAACTCGTCCCAGGTGGCGGACGGCTGCACGTTGACCTCGATCACGCCAGGGTCCGGCGTGACGCGAAAGTTGCTCAGACGCGTATCGGCCGGCGGCTCATAGCCCTCCAGCAACACCGGACATTGCAGTTCTTCAGCGGTGGCCTCGATGGCCGTCACCAGCTCCAGATAGTCTTCCACGCGCTCCAGCGGCGGCATGAACAGATAGAGGCGCCCTTCCCGTGCTTCGGCACACAGCGCGGTGCGGGTCAGCCAGTCGGCGGATTCATCCAGCTGTGGCTCACGCTCTTCACTCGGCGCGGGCTCGCCATGGCTTTGCAATTGCGCTGTGCTGGGCAGTTGCGGTTGATCCTGATTCGGGTCGGTCGGATGCACGAACGGATATTCCGCTGCCGTCACCCAAGGCTGCGAGGCCAACGGCAGTCGATAACCCAACGGCGAATCGCCGGGCACCAGGCGACAGTGATCGTCGCGCAGGTACCAGCGCCCGCTCTGCCAGCGATCATTGGCGGCAGTGCGCGCCAGCGGCAGCACCTGGCCGATGATTTTATCCAAGCCTTGGCCGAAGACTTTGCGCAGGCGTTCGCGTTCCAGATCGTCACTCAGGCGCGGGTCCTGGGCGCTGACGTTTTGCGGCAGCGTCCCCTCGCGCCACAGGTAGTAGAAGTTGTCTTCGAACGCCGGGAACACAAAGCTCGCCGGCAGCTTGAGGCGTTCGGCGACGCTGGCCAGGAAGCGCCCGGCCAATAGGCCATCCGCGCCGCAGTCTGCTTGCTCATCGGCGATCAGCGCGCTGTTGTGCCAGATCGGCACCCCGTCGCGGCGCCAGTAGCAGTTGAGCGACCAGCGCGGCAGTTGCTCGCCGGGGTACCACTTGCCCTGGCCGAAGTGCACCAGGCCCTGCGGCGCGTAGTGCTTGCGCAGGCGCTGGAACAGTTCAGCGGACAGGCGGCGCTTGTCCGGCCCCAGGGCGTCGGTGTTCCACTCGGCGCCGTCGGGGTCGTCGATGGACACGAATGTCGGTTCGCCGCCCATGGTCAGGCGCACATCGTCCCTGAGCAGGTCACCATCGATCTGCCGACCCAGGGCCTGGATCGCCAGCCACTGCTCTTCGGTGTAGGGCTTGGTGACCCTCGGGGCCTCCCAAATCCGCTCTACCGACATTTCGTGGGTGAATTCGCACTCGCACGGTTCCACCAGCCCACTGATTGGTGCGGCGGACGACGGATCTGGACTACAGGCCAACGGAATATGCCCCTCACCGGCGAACAACCCGGAGGTGGCATCCAGGCCGATCCAGCCGGCGCCAGGCAAATACACCTCGCACCAGGCGTGCAGATCGGTGAAGTCCACTTCGGTACCGGAGGGGCCGTCCAGGGCCTTGACGTCTGCGGTGAGCTGGATCAGGTAGCCAGAGACAAACCGCGCCGCCAGCCCCAGGTTGCGCAGCAGTTGCACCAGCAGCCAGGCCGAATCGCGGCACGAGCCCGAGGCGTTTTCCAGGGTGAATTCCGGGGTTTGCACGCCCGGTTCCATGCGGATCAGGTAGCCGATATCGGCAGCCAGACGCTGGTTGAGCCCGACCAGGAAATCCACGGCCGGCAACGGCGTACGGTCGATGCCGGCCAGGTAGGCGGCAAACTTCGGCGTCAGTGGCAAGGTTTCCAGGTAAGGCGCCAGCTCGCGCTGCTCATCGGCGGCATAGCTGAAAGGGATGTTCTCGGCGTAGGGCTCGAGGAAAAAGTCGAAGGGGTTGAATACCGCCATCTCGGCGACCAGATCGACTTCGATGCGCAGTTGGTCAGTCTTTTCGGGAAACACCAGGCGTGCCAGGTAGTTGCCCTGGGGGTCTTGCTGCCAGTTGATGAAATGCTGCTCGGGCAGCACTTTCAGCGCATAGGACAAAATCCGCGTGCGGCTGTGGGCAGCCGGGCGCAAGCGCACAATCTGCGGGCCGAGTTCGACAGCGCGGTCGTAGCGGTAATGCGTAACGTGGTGCAACGCGACATGAATCGACACGGCGGCCTCCTGCGAGCCAGGGCATGGGCACAACGCGCGCAAGACTTATGCCAGAGCGGCAGTCATTGCGCTTTATCGTGGAGCCCGGTGCAGTACAGCACCAAAACGACGCCATCGTACGTGCCATGGTGCAACCGCCGCACATATTTGTGGCGAACCCTTGGAGGGAGGTGGTGAATCTACCCAGTCATGGGGCCTTGTGCCGAGCGCCAAGGGCTTGGCGCAGGTGGCGAATTTCAACGAGTTTGGCCCGCATCTCGCGCTGCCCCTTGCTGTTGAGTATCAGCAGCCCGAACAGTGGAAAAACCAGCGCCAACCCATAAAGAACACGATGAGGGTCGTATTGGATCATCGGCAACACAAACAGCAGGCAAGCGACGTAGATACCGACCATCAACCATGTCCAAGAGGGTTTGCCGCGCAAAATCATAAAGTTACTATGCACCGTCAGCAGCGTGAACACCGCCCCGGCCAGCATGATCTTGAGCCCGACTTGAGCAAGGGGCGCATCATCAAAATAGGTGACGAACGCCAGCGCCATGGCCAACGCCAATGAAAAATACGCCGCAAATACGCCGCCCAGAAATATCAGAAAGTAATGCCGGAAAAAGTCCCGGAGCGTCATCAATTCGCCCATTCTTTTACTTCCTCGTACAGCCCGATCGCGATGGTATTGACGTTTCCGGAGTAGGCGCTCCCGCCGAACCCTACGACTGCGCTCAGGGCGTCCTTGATCTGGGTCGTTGTGCCGTGCTTGAGCTGCGTAGGGGTGAAACGCTTGGTGAGTTCACCCGACGCCTGCCTCAACTTGAGCATCTTCGCGGTCAAGCTGGGATGGTTGATGCTCAGCAGCTCTTTCGTCAGCCTGGCTCTTTCCTGCCGATTCAAACCGCGCAGCACATCCCGCAGGCTCTTGCCCGTCGAGGCTTTGGCGGCCCTGACCAGCTTGATCGTCGTCAGGGTCGAAGCGCCCACGCCGACCAGCGACGCTGCGTCGAGCACAATGGAAGCATTCTGGTACCAGCCTTCACTGTCGAGCCAATCGTTGACCTCGGGCTTGGCCACCTCAAGCGTCGTGCGGGCAAGGCCATTGATGCATTGCAGCGAACTCGCGCCCGCCGCCGCGTACCCTATCACCACAACGACGGAACTGGCGCCCGCACTGAACGGCACCAGAAGGGTGCCGCTGGCAATCGCAGCCCAACTGATGACAGCGCCCAGACAAGAGATCCCGGTGTTCACGGCCTCGCCGATCAGCCTGGACTCTCTGGGGTTGCTCGTCACATGTTGAGCGAATTGTGTCGGTGCAACGTATTTCTGCGCCTCCCGCAGGATGATGCGCTTGGGCTGGATGCTGCAAATGGGCTTGAATTCGCGCAGGGTAATGACGTTGAAGTCGGCGTCGATGTAGACAACGCCTGCGCCAACGATGCCTGGGTCGGCGTCGATGGCCGCGAACAGGCGCGGCAGGTTGATCTGGCTTTCAATACGTTGGCGCGCCATGAACTGGGAGCGGTTGGAGTCCATGCCGATGCTGAGCAGGGGGTTGCTCATGGAGGTGCTCTTCCTTGAAGGGGGTGACTGGACTGACGCTATCGGGAGCAAGCCCCCTCCCACATTTTGAATGTATTCACAGGTCAGAATGTGGGAGGGGGCTTGCTCCCGATAGCGATCCAATGCCCGCCACCTTAACAAACAGGCTCACCACCGGCCAGAAAGCAAAACGCCAGCACGAGGCTGGCGTTTTACCAACCTGGGCGGCCGGTTGGTTTACTCACGTCAGTCCAACGCGAGATCGCAGCGCGGGCCAGACTTTCTGATGAAAGCGCGAACACAGGTGGTGAATCTACCCAATTAAAGGGCTTTACGCTGGGCAACGACGGCTTGTCGCAGGCGCCGTATTTCAAGTAGCCGCTGACGCATTTCGCGATGGCGCTTGCTGTTGAGCAACAGCAACCCCAGCAGTGGGAATAACACCGCCGAGCCGTACACCAGGCGATTGAGGTCGTACTGAATCATCGGCAAGACGAACAACAGGCATGCGCCGAGGTATCCCGCCACCAGCTTGGCCGCCCAGGGATAGCCACGCGCGATCATCACGTTGCCAAACACCAGCACCGCCACCAGCAGCAGGATCGCAGCCCCGGAATAATTGGACTTGAGCGCTGGCTCTACCCCACGCAAATAGGTCACGCCCGCCGTGGAAACGGCAACTGAGCCGGAGAAGATCGCCATGAAAACAGTACCCATGAACACCGGAAAATAACGGGCGAGAAAACTGCGCATATCGGGGAAGCCGCTCATTCGGTCAAATCCTCGTACAAGCCGATCGCAATGGTGCTGGCCGTACCGACATGCCCTGTTCGATAGCTACCGGTGATGCCCAATAGGCCGTCCAGCGCATCTTTCAATTGGGTCAGGGTGGCGTGACGGATTTCGGTGGAGCTGTAGCTCTTGGTCAGCTTGCCGGCGCGCTGCTGCAGCTTGAGCAACTTGGGCGTCAGGCTCGGATCGCGCAGGCTGAGCAACTCCTTGGTCAACTTCTTGCGCTCCTGACGGCTCAGGCCCTTGAGCAGTTCATACCAACTCTTACCCAACGCGGCGGCCTTGTTGGCCTTGAGCAGCCTAATCGTGGTCAAGGCCCCCGTGCCGATACCCACCAGCGAGGCCGCATCGAGGATGGGTGAAACCGCGCCATACCATTCGGCGTCGTCCATGCGGTCGTTGGCATCTGGGTCAAGCACTTCGTTATAGGTACGCGCAACACCAAACCCGCATTGGGCGCTGCTAGCCAGCGCCGCCGTAATGCCAATGCCCACGACAAAAGCGCTGGCACCGGCTGTGAACGGAACGGCGACGCTGCCGCTGAACACCACGATCCAACCGATCACCGCTGCGCCGCAGGAAAGACCCATATCAAATGCCTCCTTCTGGAGGCGCCCTTCACGGGGATCTGTCTTCACCTGTTCCACAAACTGGGCAGGCGAAATGTACTTCTGCGCCTCGCGTAAAATGATGCGCTTGGGCTTGATACTGCAAATCGGCTTGAATTCGCGCAGGGTAATGACGTTGAAGTCGGCGTCGATGTAGACAACGCCTGCGCCAACGATGCCTGGGTCGGCGTCGATGGCCGCGAACAGGCGCGGCAGGTTGATCTGGCTTTCAATACGCTGGCGCGCCATGAATTGGGAGCGGTTGGAGTCCATGCCGATGCTGAGCAGGGGGTTGCTCATGGAGGTGCTCTTCCTTGAAGGGGGTGACTGGACTGACGCTATCGGGAGCAAGCCCCCTCCCACACTTGGATGTGTGAATACATTCAAAATGTGGGAGGGGGCTTGCTCCCGATAGCGCTTCAATGGGCGCCACCTTACCAAACAGGCTCACCACCGGCCAGAAAGCAAAACGCCAGCACGAGGCTGGCGTTTTGCATGTCAGGCTGCAATCAACGCGGCACAACCGGCTTACGCGCAGGCTTGCCGCCTTTGCCCTTCGCCGCATCGGTACGTTCCTTCGCCGCCTGCTTGTTTCGCGCCTGGGCCGCTGCCTTGGCTTGTTCACGCTTGTCCCACGGGTTGCTGCCGTCGCTGCCACGGGGTGGCAGGCCGGTGTGCTGGGTCAGGATTTTGGTGGTGGTTTCCTTGGCGACCTTATGGCTGCCGGCCGGCGTCGAGTTCTTGCGACGGGCGCTCTGGTAGCTGTCGGTACTCGGCTGGTGCAGTGGGATCAGCTGGTCCTTGCCCGGACCAATCAGGTCGGCGCGGCCCATGCGGGTCAGCGCTTCACGCAGCATCGGCCAGCCTTTCGGGTCGTGGTAGCGCAGGAACGCCTTGTGCAGACGGCGCTGCTCTTCGCTCTTGACGATGGTCACCGCGTCGCTCTTGTAGGTGACCTTGCGCAGCGGGTTCTTGCCCGAGTGATACATCGCGGTGGCGGTGGCCATCGGCGACGGGTAGAACGCCTGCACCTGGTCGGCGCGGAAGCCGTTACCCTTGAGCCACAGGGCCAGGTTCATCATGTCTTCATCGGTGGTGCCGGGGTGGGCGGCGATGAAGTACGGGATCAGGTACTGCTCCTTACCCGCTTCCTTGGTGTACTTCTCGAACATGCGCTTGAACTTGTCATAGCTGCCGATGCCCGGTTTCATCATCTGGTTGAGCGGACCTTCCTCGGTGTGCTCCGGGGCGATCTTCAGGTAGCCACCGACGTGGTGGGTGACCAGCTCTTTCACATATTCCGGCGACTCGACGGCCAAGTCATAGCGCAGGCCGGAGGCAATCAGGATTTTCTTCACACCCGGCAACGCACGGGCGCTGCGGTACAGCTGGATCAACGACGAGTGGTCGGTGTTCAGGTTCGGGCAGATGCCGGGGAACACGCACGACGGCTTGCGGCACGCGGATTCGATTTCCGGGCTCTTGCAGGCGATGCGGTACATGTTCGCGGTCGGGCCGCCGAGGTCGGAAATCACCCCGGTAAAGCCCGGGACCTTGTCGCGGATCTCTTCGATCTCGCGAATGATCGACTCTTCGGAACGGTTCTGGATGATGCGACCTTCGTGCTCGGTGATCGAGCAGAAGGTGCAGCCGCCGAAGCAGCCACGCATGATGTTCACCGAGAAACGGATCATGTCGTAGGCCGGAATCTTCTCCTTGCCATACGCAGGGTGCGGTACGCGGGCGTACGGCATACCGAACACGTAGTCCATTTCTTCAGTGGTCATGGGAATGGGCGGCGGGTTGAACCACACGTCTACTTCACCGTGCTTCTGCACCAGGGCGCGGGCGTTGCCTGGGTTGGTTTCCAGGTGCAATACGCGGTTGGCGTGAGCATAGAGCACCGCGTCGCCCCGGACTTTTTCCACCGAGGGCAGGCGGATCACGGTCTTGTCGCGGGTCATGCGCGGGCTTGCCAGGATCTGCACGACCTTGGCTTCTTCCGGATCGTCGACAGGGCCTTTCTCTTGCTCGATAGCGCAAGCCTGGGTGTCCTGGGTATTGACGTACGGGTTGATGATCTTGTCGACCTTGCCCGGACGGTCGATGCGCGTGGAGTCCACTTCGTACCAGCCGGCCGGGGTGTCGCGGCGAATGAACGCGGTGCCGCGCACATCGGTGATGTCTTCGATCTTGTGGCCCCACGACAGGCGCTGGGCGACTTCGACAATCGCGCGCTCGGCGTTGCCGTACAGCAGGATATCGGCAGTGGCGTCGATCAGGATCGAGTTGCGCACGCGGTCCTGCCAGTAGTCATAGTGGGCGATGCGGCGCAGGGAGGCCTCAATGCCGCCGAGCACGATCGGCACGTTCTTGTAGGCTTCCTTGCAGCGCTGGCTATACACCAGGCTGGCGCGGTCCGGGCGTTTGCCGGCCATGCCGCCTGGGGTGTAGGCGTCGTCGGAACGGATTTTTTTGTCGGCGGTGTAGCGGTTGATCATCGAATCCATGTTACCGGCCGCGACGCCGAAAAACAGGTTCGGCTCGCCGAGCTTCATGAAGTCGTCTTTGGACTGCCAGTTCGGCTGGGCAATGATCCCGACGCGAAAGCCCTGGGACTCCAGCAGCCGGCCGATGATCGCCATGCCGAACGACGGATGGTCAACGTAGGCATCACCGGTGACGATGATGATGTCGCATGAATCCCAGCCAAGCTGATCCATCTCCTCCCTGCTCATCGGCAGGAATGGCGCAGGACCGAAACATTCGGCCCAGTACTTGGGATAGTCAAATAACGGCTTGGCTGTTTGCATGACGGTGACCGGTGTTGAGATGAAAAATCGCGGGCGCGGAATATAGCACAAATTTTGACCAATTCCGACGGCAGTGGTCGGCTTTTAAGCCAGAGGCTCGCGAGGCTGCAGACCACCCTCCTTTATAGGGGTGCGGGGGCTAATCTTCTAACCGTTGATCGAAAATTTCATGGGTAATCTGCGGCAGGTCAATCATCACTTCGGATGGCCTAGCCCATGAGCACCCCCTTGCCACAATCGCCCCACAGGGCATTCATCGCGTCCAGATTGCCTGCCTGGCTGACCCAGGCTTCGGCTTCGCAGCGTGCAGACTTTCGCAGTGACCTCATCAGCAGCAATCAGGCCAGGCAAGCGCTAAAGGCGCTGATGGATGAACTGCAAAGCCCCGAGGAGTTTGCCAGGCCATTGTTACGCCAAGCCCTGCGGACCGAGTTCTTCGGTTTGCAGGACGACGAGAACGCCATCCTGTCCCGCGAATGGAAAAACCATCATCTGCTGGGCCTGATCCGTAATCACGCCCGCACCACCCGGCAAACGCTGCTGGAAGCGGCCTTGCAGAATTTCGAAGCAGCGGAAGCCGAGACCGGCGGCATGGAAACTGGCACCGCCATCTATAATCCCGGCCCCAGCGGCGAAGTGCTGAGCATTATTGCTGCGACACGCTTCGCCAGCGTCTGCCGCAACCTGGATATCGGCGGCCAGTACCTCGCGCATATCGATAACGCGCTTGAACCCACGCCCAACTCCGGCACGTCCCGTACCGCCGCCGAGGTCATGCAACTCTTGTCCAGTAAAGAGCAGCTTGCCTTTGGGGTCGCACTGCATATCGCCTACCTGCAGAAGGCGTTCACCACCTGGCAGTTTCTGCAGCTGCGCAGCCTCCAGACCACTGGAAATAACATCGACATACGGTGCAGCCTTTTGACCCTCCAGGATGTTGTTCTGCCCAATGTCATGGTGATTCAGGCGTCGGCGATCGGGCTGCCGATGGTTCTCTACACACCCCAGGACCCCAGCGCGGCGTTTCGCCTGCATCCAACCTGGGAGGATCTCCACCACGGCCTGGCCGAACGCCTGGAACAGCCGCAATACCTGGCTTTTTTCACTCGCCTGGTACCGCTGCAACATCAGGGAAGCCTGTTGAAGCTGGCCCCTCGACCGTCACCCAGTGCGCGCCCGAACCTGGAGAGCAGGCTCAACCTGACCCCGGTCCGTACGCATGTGTTTCAGGACATGGCTACGCAACGCATCATCCAGATCAGGAATGACGCGCGCATCCTGGCCGTGCCCACTGCCGATGCCGACCTGATGAGCCGGCAAAAGCGTCTGCAGGGCTATCTGGAACTGGGTAAGTCACTGTTGTTTTTTGCCGCGTCATTCATTCCAATCGTCGGTGAAGTGCTGTTGGCCGTCAGCGCCTTGCAGCTGCTCAATACCGTCTATGACGGCTTCGCCGCCTGGAGCCGCGGCGATAGCGAAGAGGCCTTGAATGACTTTCTCGACGCGGTGGACGACGCCGCGATGGCAGTCGCCACCGCAGGCGTGGTCAAGACCGCCGGCTTCGGTGTAAAACTGCTGAAAGTGCACGTGGCCAACAAGGGCTTGCGCCTGTGGAACCCCGACCTGACCCCCTATCGGCATCCCAAGATGCTGCCCGACGGCCTGGTCGCGGATAAGCAGGGTTTGTATAAACATGCGCAGCGGTATTACCTGAAGCTTGATGATCAGATTCATGCCTTGCAACGGGCGCCCGATAGCCAGCAATGGCAGCTGTCCCACCCTACCGACCCCGACGCCTACGCGCCGCCCGTGCGGGGCAACTCTGTCGGCGGATGGCGCGCCGAGCATGAGACGCCCGCCGACTGGGATGACCTCAAGCTGGTCCAACGCCTGGGCCCGGACGGGGCCTCGATCAAACAGCCCGCCGTTGAGCCGATCCTCCTGCTCGGCGGCATGGACAGCACCGGCCTGCGCGAGCTCCACCAGGACATGCTGAGGCCGCCGCCATTGCTGCGGGACACGATCAAGCACTTCAGCCTGGACCAGGAGATCGCCGACTTCAACCTCGATCGCGCCGAAGGCACTACGGTCACACCGCAGTCCCCCTTCATCCAGTTCCACCTGGTGTGTGCATTGCCGGAATGGCCTGCGACCCGGCGGCTGAAAATCGTCGACGAACGGCAACAGGTACTGATCAGCCACGGTAGCGGCGCCAACGCGATCGAGGTGAGCGCTTCACGCTTCAGAAAAGGCGAACTGCTGCATGCACTGGAGCAGCAGATGCCGCGGGAAGAATTCAATCAATTGCTACCTGCGCTGTACATCGACTATTTCACCCCGGTCGAAAACCTTGCCTCACGCCTGCTGGAAAGCGTTCCGGCACAACGCCAGCGCCTGTTTTCGTTGCTCGATAGCCACGGCGAGGAACCCGTTAGCCAGGTTGAACAGGACCTTCGCCCAACCATGCCCGAACTGTCCAAGCGTCACCTTGAAGAAATGGAAGCCACCCTCAGCCCGCAGGAACGGCAACACCTGCACCAGGAGAAAAAACTGCCGTCAACACAAGAGTGGGAAGCCACCCAATACCGCGACGTGGCGCGCAGCGCACGCATCCACGAAGGCATTTTTCTCGATTCGATGAGCAGTCATGAGAGCGTGCCACTGGTGTTGCACACTCTGGAACAGTTGCCAGGCTGGCCAGGCGCACGCCGCATCGAGGTGTACGAAAATGATAACAGCGGCCCGCTGCTGGGACATATTGGCAGCGAACAGGACAGCCTGCGTCACATCCTGATCCGCCAGGGCGAACAGTACGCCGTGCAGGACGCCGAGGCGACAGAGCTGCATGCACCGAGCACGCTGTTCAGCGCGCTGGAACATACGCTGACCGAGGCCGAGCGCAGCGCGCTTTTGCGTGAGTCGAATGCAGGCACGCTCAAACAAGCCATCCATCAGCATAGCCTGGCAATGATCGCCAAACCGCCGCTGCCGCCGCTCGCCAGGCTAGCCCCAACGGCGCCCGTGCAGGCCCCCGGGATTGCGCTTGATCCACTGTTCGCCACGCAAACCGCCCCGGCAGGCCTGACGCTGCGCGCTGATGGTATCCATCAGTCAGCCCCGCTGCCCAACGGTGGCTATCACTATTACGTCCTGGAGGGCGGGAACTACTTTCAGGTCAAAGCCGAAGGGCAGAAATGGCGACTGATCGATGCCCGCAGCCCGTTCAGGGCTTACCGGCCCTACCTGCGCGCAAAAACCTCCGGTGGCTGGGATATCGATCCGAGCAGCCAGGGGTTGATGGGTGGCATGCAAGCGGCTGCTTTGCCATCGGGAGAGCCGATGGAGCTTAGCGACGAGTTTGAGTCGGCGCACTCATCCAGCGAATACGACTCAGCAGAAGAAGGCACGGTCAACAGCCTGTATACGCCGAAGGAGATGGAGACCATGCGGTCCACACGAAGCTATCAACACAGCCAGAACTATCGACGCATTTATGATCGCGCCAACAATGGCCGCTACCCCCTGCGCGATTTAACAGGTCGCCCATTGCGGATCAGAAGCATACAAATCCGCAGCAAATCGCTTACGTCCGATCAAACTTTCAGCAAGGAATTGATCCTGCCTTTTTTGCAGTGGGAAGGGTATGAACGGGTTGCACGCCTCTATGAAGACAAACTAGAAGTGACACCCTTCACTGCGGCCCACCAAAAGTGTGTGCAGGAGGCAGTGATGATCGGCGAGCAGACCGTCATAAGCAGGAAGCCGTTGATAAAAGGTGAGGCGCTCGGCGTCTATGGCGGGGAACTGGTGCCGTATTATGTGGCGGCTTATCGGCAGGATCCCTATTTGATCGACGTCAAACCTTTTGAACCCATTCCCGCTGCACCACAGCCGGTCATTTTGTCGGGTGACAACGTACTTTCGCGAATAAATACGATTTTTGAGTACGAAGCAAATCTGCCGGTCAGGCAGGCATCCACGGGCTATAACGTAGAGGTTGCGCGGTTCAACGTCACGACACAGATTGCTGAGCAACCCAGGGACAACTTTTTCCTCAGTGCATTCTTTGCCAGTGAAGATATCCCTGCCGGTACCGAGTTGCGTTGGAATTACCAATACAACGAGCCCACGGTGAGGGCGCTGTTCGGTGCGCTCCCTCAGGCAAACGCCTGAAGCCGATTACTCATCGTCATCGAAGTTGTAGCTGCCCGGCGCGAGGTTCTCAAAGCGTGTGTACTTACCGATGAACGCCAGGCGGATAAAGCCGATCGGCCCGTTCCGCTGCTTGCCGATGATGATTTCGGCAATGCCCTTGTGCTCGGTCTCGGGGTGATACACCTCGTCGCGGTACACGAACATGATCACGTCGGCATCCTGCTCGATCGCGCCGGATTCACGCAAGTCGGAGTTCACTGGACGCTTGTTGGGACGTTGTTCCAGGGAACGGTTGAGCTGGGACAGCGCCACCACCGGGCAGTTGAATTCCTTGGCCAGGGCCTTGAGGGATCGGGAGATTTCGGAAATCTCGTTGGTGCGGTTGTCGCCGCTGGAACCCGGAATCTGCATCAACTGCAGGTAGTCGATCATGATCAACGCAATGTCGCCGTGTTCACGCACCAGACGACGGGTACGCGCGCGCATTTCGGACGGGCTGATACCGGCGGTGTCATCGATGAACAGCTTACGGTCGTTGAGCAGGTTGACCGCCGAGGTCAGGCGCGGCCAGTCGTCATCCTCGAGCTGGCCAGAACGCACTTTGGTCTGGTCGATACGGCCGAGTGACGAAAGCATACGCATGATCAGCGATTCGCCTGGCATTTCGAGGGAGTACACCAGCACCGCCTTGTCACTGCGCAGTACGGCGTTTTCCACAAGGTTCATTGCGAAGGTGGTCTTGCCCATCGAAGGACGGCCGGCGACGATGATCAGGTCGGACGGCTGCAGGCCGCTGGTCTTTTCGTCGAGGTCGGTGTAGCCGGTGGAAATACCGGTAATCGCCGCATCGGTGTTGAACAAGGTATCGATGCGGTCGATGGCCTTGGTCAGCAGGTCGTTGACGCTGACCGGGCCGCCGGTTTTCGGGCGGGCTTCGGCGATCTGGAAGATCTGGCGCTCGGCTTCGTCGAGGATCTCGGCGGCGGTGCGGCCTTCGGGGTTGAAGGCGCTGTCGGCGATTTCGGTGCTGATGCCGATCAACTGACGCAGGGTGGCGCGCTCGCGGACGATCTGCGCATAGGCCTTGATGTTGGCGACGGATGGCGTGTTTTTCGCCAGTTCGCCGAGGTAACCCAGGCCGCCGACTTGGGAGGTCTGGCCTTCCTTGTCCAGTTGCTCGGCCAGTGTCACCACGTCGATTGGTGAGTTCTGGTCGGCCAGCTTGGCGATGGCACGGAAGATCAGGCGGTGGTCATGACGATAGAAATCCCCATCCGAGACTTGATCCAGCACGCGTTCCCAGGCGTTGTTGTCCAGCATCAAACCACCGAGCACGGCCTGTTCGGCCTCGATGGAATGCGGCGGCACCTTCAGGGCAGCGGTTTGCAGATCGTATTGCTCAGGAGCGGAGATTTCGTTCATGGCCACTTGGAATTTAAGGGTGTGTAGAAAAACAAAAGGCACGACCTGTAAACAGGATCGTGCCCGATGTTAACTGGCTGACACGCGAGGTGCCAGTCAGTTAGGTGCCGCTTAAGCTGCTACCACGACAACGCGTACGGTGGCTTCAACTTCGGCGTGCAGGTGCACGGCTACGTCGAATTCGCCTACGTTGCGGATGGTGCCGTTCGGCAGACGAACTTCGCTCTTCTGCACTTCAACGCCGGAGGCGGTCAGTGCATCAGCGATGTCGTGGGTGCCGATCGAACCGAACAGCTTGCCTTCGTCACCGGCGGTGGCAGTGATAGTCACTTCCAGCTCAGCCAGTTGGGCAGCGCGAGTTTCGGCCGAAGCTTTTTTGTCTGCTGCTGCTTTTTCAAGCTCGGCACGACGCTCTTCAAACGCAGCCAGGTTGGCAGCGGTTGCAGCGGTGGCTTTGCCGTATGGCAGCAGGTAGTTACGACCGTAGCCGGCCTTAACGTTCACTTTGTCGCCCAGGTTGCCCAGGTTGGCGACTTTTTCCAGAAGGATCAGTTGCATGTGAAAATCCTCTAACTTTTAACCTTCACCGTTCGCGCTATCGGCATCTTTCGACGCCAGACGTCCGCGAAAATCAATCAGGCCGTCGACAATGGCCAAAACCACGAGTAACGGATAGATCAGCTGCATGAACAGCAACAGCGTGACGTACAACCCCACCAGCCAGAACCTGGCCAGGCGCTTGCGCGCAACCAGCCCATGAATCAGGGCCAGCCCGGCAAACACCAGCGGTACACTGCAAATCGGCGCCAGCAAGGCCATCTGTGGACCGAAGTTCGGTCCGACAACCATGCACGCCAGCAGCAACATCGCCGGCCCCGCAGGAATTCTGATACTGCGAAACTCGCGACCAAAACCACCCGGGTTGTACAACAACGCCTGCCAATAACGCCCAAGAATCAGGCTCAGCACGCTGACAACCTGCAACAAAGCCGCAATCAGGCCGGTCAAGACCGGCGCAATCAGTGACGCAAACCGCGCTCGCTCATCTACCGACAATTGCTGGTAGAGATCCCCGAGGGCCAGCGGCAGGATCTTGACGATTTCCTGCGCCAGCGCCTCGATTTGCGGGCGGAAAGCCGCGCCAAGCATCACTGAGTACACCAACCCCAATGCTACGCTGACCAGCAGCGTGCGGACCCAGGACTCACTTGCGCGTAAAACCAACGCAAGGCTCGATGACCCCAGCAGTACCAGAAGTACCCGTGGATCACCCATTTGCAGCCACCAGATCAAGGCCGGCAACAAACCCAGGGCAAGAACGCCAAGAGCGTCCTTCAAACCGCGCCGCAGGAGCACAAGGCAACCTGCGGCAGCACCCAACCAATAAAGCAACGGCAATGCCGCACAGCCAGCCACTACCAGAGTGGCCTGCATACGACCGCGCATGATGAACTCAGCTAAGGCGCGCATGCATTCAATCCCTTACTACTTGTCGACTGCCCGGTCTCAGCGGCCGTGGCTGTCGGTGTAGGCCAGCAGGGCCAGGAAGCGGGCGCGCTTGATAGCGGTGGCCAGCTGACGCTGATAACGTGCTTTGGTACCGGTGATACGGCTTGGAACGATTTTGCCGGTCTCGGATACGTAGGCTTTCAGAGTGTTGAGATCTTTGTAATCGATCTCTTTCACGTCTTCAGCGGTGAAGCGGCAGAATTTACGACGACGGAAGAAACGTGCCATTTGATAGGCTCCTTAAAAGGTCCGTGGATTACTCGTCAGCGTTATCGCTGTTGTCGCTGTCATCACTATCAGCGCTATCAGCGCCTTCGTGCTCAGGACGGTCGCGACGCTCACGGCGCTCACTGCGGTTTTCTTCAGCCTTGAGCATCTCGGATTGGCCGGTAACGGCTTCTTCGCGACGGATGACCAGGTTACGGATCACTGCATCGTTGTAGCGGAAGTTGTCTTCCAGCTCGGCCAGGGCCTTGCCAGTGCACTCAACGTTCAGCATCACGTAGTGAGCCTTGTGAACATTGTTGATTGCGTAGGCCAGTTGACGACGGCCCCAATCTTCCAGACGGTGGATTTTGCCGCCGTCTTCTTCGATCAGCTTGGTGTAACGCTCAACCATGCCGCCGACTTGCTCGCTTTGATCCGGGTGGACCAAAAAGATGATTTCGTAATGACGCATGAATGCTCCTTACGGGTTGTAGCCTGCCGCTCAAAAACGGTCAGACAAGGAGTGAATGACACTTATGGATCTTGCCGCAGGGGAGGCACATGCGTGCCTGCCAGGTGGGCAAGGGGCGCAATTGTAGAGAAGGGGAAGGAGCGGCGCAAGGTGATTGGTGATTATTTGAACAATCCTTGCCGGCACCCCAAACAAATGTGGGAGGGGGCTTGCCCCCGATGCGGTGGGTCAGCCACATAATCTGTAACTGATCTACCGCTATCGGGGGCAAGCCCCCTCCCACATTTTGATCCAGGCCAGGCCTGGCTTACTTCTTGGGCTTGGCCTTCGCCTTGGCACCGCGCTGACGCTGGGCTTCGAACAGACACACGCCCGTTGCCACCGAAACGTTCAGGCTGCTGACGCTACCGGCCATCGGCAAGTGCACCAGGTAATCGCAATGCTCACGGGTCAAGCGACGCATGCCCTTGCCTTCGGCGCCCATGATCAGGATGGTCGGGCCGGTGAGGTCCTGGTCATAGATGCTGACTTCAGCCTCCCCCGCCGTGCCGACAATCCACAAGCCACGTTGCTGGAGCTTTTCCAGGGTGCGCGCCAGGTTGGTCACGGCCACCAGCGGAATCACTTCCGCCGCGCCGCAGGCGACTTTACGCACGACCGGCGTGAGGGTCGCCGACTTGTCTTTAGGCACGATCACCGCCAGCGCGCCGGCGGCATCCGCCGAACGCAGGCAGGCGCCGAGGTTGTGCGGGTCGGTCACGCCGTCCAGCACCAGCAGCAACGGCGCGCCTTCGGTACGGTCGAGCAGCTCGTCGAGCATGGCCTCGCCCCATACCTGGCTCGGGCTGACGTCGGCAACCACGCCCTGGTGAACGCCTTCTACCCATACGTCCATTTCACGGCGTTCAGCCTGGCCGATGGCAACCTTGTTCTGGTTGGCCAGCTCGACCAGCGCCTGCACGCGTGGCTCGCTGCGACCTTCCGCCAACCACACTTGCTTGACGCGCTTGGGGTGGTGACGCAGCAGTGCTTCTACGGCATGCACGCCGTAGATTTTTTCCAGACTCATGGCTTGGCCTTAGGTTTGCGCGACCCGCCGCTTTTCGCGGGGGCCGAACCCGCTTTGGGCGGGCCTTTACGATGTTTACTGGGCTTGCTCGACGGTTTTTCCGCCCCTTGGGACTTTCCCCCAGACGCCGCTTTACCACCGCTTTTGGCTTCGTTGAGCAACTGCTGCTTCAACTCGCGACTCTTGCGCAGCTCGGCATTTTTCGCCGCGGCGTCGCTCGGGCGATAGGCTTCCGGGGCCTTTTCCTTGGCCGAAGAACGACGACCAGCCTTGGCCGGCGCTGGCTCGGCGGCCACCGCTTTCGCAGGAGCCCCTTTGCCTTTGCTGGCCGGCGCGGTGGTTTCGCCGCCACGCTTTTTGCGACCCGCAGGCTCAGCCGGCTTGTCAGGCATACCGAAGTCGATCTTGCGTTCGTCGAGGTCGACGCGCATGACCTGCACTTCCACCGTGTCACCCAGGCGGAAACTGCGCCCGGTGCGCTCGCCCGCCAAGCGGTGATGCACAGGGTCGAAGTGATAGTAGTCGCCCGGCAAGGCGGTGACGTGCACCAGACCCTCGACGTAGATGTCGGTCAGCTCGACGAACAGGCCGAAACCGGTCACGGCGGTGATCACACCCGGGAACGACTCGCCCACGCGATCCTTCATGAATTCGCACTTGAGCCAATTCACCACATCGCGGGTGGCTTCATCGGCGCGGCGCTCGCTCATGGAGCACTGCTCGCCCAACTGTTCCAGGGCCGCTTCGTCGTACGGATAGATCCGTGCCTTCGGAATGGTCATGGCGCCGGCGCGCTTGACGTGCGGGGTGTTCTGCTTGGAATGGATCACGCTGCGGATCGCGCGGTGCGTGAGCAGGTCCGGGTAACGACGGATCGGCGAAGTGAAGTGGGTGTACGCTTCGTAATTCAGGCCGAAGTGGCCCTGGTTGTCGGCGCTGTACACCGCCTGGCTCAACGAGCGCAGCATGACGGTCTGGATCACATGATAATCCGGACGGTCCTTGATGCTGGCCAACAGAGCTTGGTAGTCCTTCGGCGTCGGGCCGTCCTTGCCTTTGTGCAGGGACAGGCCGAGCTCACCGAGGAAGGCGCGCAGTTTTTCCAGGCGCTCCGGCGGCGGGCCGTCGTGCACCCGGTACAGGGCAGGAATCTCGTGTTTTCTCAGGAATTCAGCGGTGGCCACGTTGGCGGCCAGCATGCATTCCTCGATCAGCTTGTGCGCGTCGTTACGCGTCGTCGGGGTGATCGCGGCGATCTTGCGCTCGGAACCGAAGACAATCCGAGTTTCCTGGGTTTCAAAATCGATCGCGCCACGCACATGACGGGCACCCAGCAACACTTTGTACAACGAGTACAGCTGCTTGAGGTGCGGCACCACGTCGGCGTACTCGGTACGCAGGGCTTTGGCTTCACTGGTCTTCGGCGTTTCCAGGATGGTGCTGACCTTGTTGTAGGTCAGGCGCGCCTGGGAATGGATCACCGCTTCGTAGAACTGGTAGTCGGTCATTTCGCCGGTTTTCGAGATGGTCATCTCGCACACCATGGCCAAACGGTCGACTTTCGGGTTCAGGGAGCACAGGCCGTTGGACAGCTGCTCGGGCAGCATCGGGATCACGCGCTCAGGGAAGTACACGGAGTTGCCGCGCACCTGGGCTTCGTTATCCAGGGCCGAACCGATCTTCACGTAGCTGGACACGTCGGCAATCGCGACGTACAACTTCCAGCCGCCGGAGAACAGGCGCAGTTTACCAGGCTTGGCTTCGCAGTAGACCGCATCGTCGAAGTCGCGGGCGTCTTCGCCGTCGATGGTGACGAACGGCAGATGGCGCAAGTCGATGCGCTTCTCTTTGTCCTTGTCTTCGACTTCCGGCTTGAGCTTGGCGGCTTCCTTGAGCACAGCGTCGGGCCAGACGTGAGGAATATCGTAGGTGCGCAGCGCGACGTCGATTTCCATGCCCGGCGCCATGTAGTTACCGACCACTTCAACGATATCGCCCTGGGGCTGGAAGCGCGCAGTTGGCCAGTGGGTGATTTTCACCTCGACGAACTGGCCAACCTTGGCGGCGCCATTGCGGCCCGGGGTGATCAGCACTTCCTGCTGGACCTTCGGGTTATCCGGCACGACGAAGCCGATACCGCCTTCTTCGAAGTAACGGCCGACGATGGACTCGTGGGCACGGGACACCACTTCGACGATCACGCCTTCACGACGACCACGACGGTCCAGGCCGGAAACACGCGCCAGGGCACGGTCGCCGTCGAACACCAGGCGCATTTGCGCGGGGCTCATGAACAGGTCGTCGCTGCCGTCATCCGGGATCAGGAAGCCGAAGCCGTCCCGGTGACCGGCGATGCGGCCGAGGATCAGGTCGAGCTTGTCGACCGGCGCATAGGTGCCACGGCGGGTGTAGATCAGCTGAGCGTCGCGCTCCATCGCACGCAAACGGCGGCGCAGGGCTTCGAGCTGGTCTTCGGTGGTCAGACCGAATTCTTCAACCAGCTGCTCACGGCTAGCAGGCGAACCACGATCGGCGAGGTGCGCCAGGATCAGTTCGCGGCTAGGAATAGGGTTTTCATATTTTTCCGCTTCACGAGCGGCCTCGGGATCGAGGGACTGCCAATCGGCCATTAGAGAGTTTTCACCTTGTCTATATGCGGGTTAGTTTGGCATACGCGTATTGAAACGGGAAATTTCAGGCATCAACAAGTGTTTAAAAGCCCTTTGTAGCCCACCAACGCATACCTTGCACGACCACTGAGGGAATTTTCCAGGCTTTTTTCATACCAGGGGTTTACAGCTGAAAAAGGGCTCCGTATAGTGCGCGCCATCGACGACGGCAACGTTGTTGATGCTGCCCAGGTGGTGAAATTGGTAGACACGCCAGCTTCAGGTGCTGGTGATCGCAAGGTCGTGGAAGTTCGAGTCTTCTCCTGGGCACCAAATTCAGATCAAACCCGCGAAAGCGGGTTTTTTCGTTTCAGGCCTTTGATTCTTAACGTAAAACCTGATTTATTTTTTCGAATCAGGGGTTTACAGATCAAAAAGCCCGCCGTATAGTTCGCCCCATCAACAGCGGCAACGTTGCTTGATAATGCCCAGGTGGTGAAATTGGTAGACACGCCAGCTTCAGGTGCTGGTGATCGCAAGGTCGTGGAAGTTCGAGTCTTCTCCTGGGCACCAAATTCAGATCAAACCCGCGAAAGCGGGTTTTTTCGTTTCTGGGGTTTAAAACTTGGTGATCGGGGCTGCTCATGCGCACTTGAGAAGGTTTATCGTTTATCCTTGTAAGAATTTGTAGCTTACAAGTGAGGAAAACCCCGGATGATGATCCGCGATACCCGTCTCAAGACCTCCCTTCTGCGTGGCCTGACCATCACTCTGCTCGGCCTGACCCTGCTCTCGCCCGCCGCCCATAGCGCCGAAAAGATCTCCCTGACCCTGTACAACGGCCAGCACAAGGAAGTCGGCGATGAGCTCGCCAAAGCCTTCGAAGCCAAGACCGGCATTCACGTCAATGTCCGCAAAGGCAGCAGCAATCAACTGGCCAGCCAAATCGTCGAAGAAGGCGACCGCTCGCCTGCCGACGTGATCTACACCGAAGAATCACCGCCGCTGAACAAGTTGGGCGAGCAAGGCCTGCTGGCCAGGATCGACGCCAGCACCCTCGATGTATTGCCCAAGGACTACGTCGGCAGTAACGGTGACTGGATGGGCGTGACCGCACGCACCCGCGTCGTCGCTTTCAATCCCAAGCTGATTGCCGAAAAAGACCTGCCCAAATCGGTGCTGGATTTCGCCGGTCCCGAGTGGCAAGGCAAGGTTGGCTTCGTGCCCACCAGCGGTGCGTTCCAGGAACAGGCGGTGGCGATCATCAAGCTGCACGGGCGTGAAGCCGCAGAAGAATGGCTGACCGGCCTGCGCGCATTCGGCAAGGTGTACAGCAACAATATGGTTGCGCTCAAAGCCGTGGAAAACGGCGAAGTGGCTACGGTACTGGTGAACAACTATTACTGGTTTGCCCTGAAAAAAGAGAAAACCAACCTCGACTCCCAATTGCACTACTTCACCGACGGCGATGCGGGCGGTCTGATTACCGTGTCTTCGGCTGCAGCGCTGAAATCCAGCAAACACCCCAAGGAAGCCCAGCAACTGCTGGCGTTCATGGCCAGTGAAGAAGGCCAGCGCGTGATCACCAACACCTCGGCTGAATACCCGCTGCGCAAAGGCATGCAGTCCAATCGTGGCCTCAAGCCTTTCAACGAACTGCAGCCGCCGAAAGTCACCCCCGCCGACCTGGGCAATGCCGAAGAGGCCCTGGACCTGGAACGTGACGTTGGCTTGAACTGATGAACCCATCGCTCAGCGCCGCAGGTTTTCGCCCCCGGCGCAAACGCCCTTCGATCTGGCTGCTGTTGCCGGTGCTGTTGCTGGTTGGCCTGAGCCTGTTGCCGCTGGCCTATGTCGGGCTCAAGACCTGGCAGGCCGGTTGGGCGCAGGCGGTGCATCTGCTGTGGCGACCTTATGTCTTCGGGCTGCTGCGCAACACCCTGGCGCTGATGGTGGGCGTGACGGTGGTGTGCGGCGTGGTCGGCCTGTCCCTGGCCTGGTTGCTGGAGCGCAGCAACCTGCCTGGGCGACGCCTCTGGGGGGTGGTCCTGTGTCTACCGTTTGCGGTGCCGGCGTTTGTCAGCAGCTTCACCTGGGTGTCGCTGAGCGCCGACTTCGAAGGCCTCGGCGGCGCGATCCTGGTGATGAGCCTGTCCAAATACCCGCTGGTGTTTCTGCCGGTGGCCGCGACACTGCGCAATCTTGATCCCGCCCTGGAAGAATCGGCGCGTACCCTGGGCCTGAACCGCTGGGGCGTATTCCGGCGCATTACCTTGCCGCTGCTGTGGCCCTCGCTGGTGGCGGGCGCTCTGCTGATTGCGCTGCACATGCTGGTGGAATTCGGCGCTTTGTCGATCATCGGCTTGCAGACCTTCACGACCGCGATCTATCAGCAATTCGAACTGGAGTTCAGCAACGCCAATGCGGCGATGCTCTCGGCGGTGCTGCTGGCGATGTGCCTGACCCTGTTGTGGCTTGAGCTGCGCATGCGTGGCAAGGGCCGCCATGTGCGTATCGGCCAGGGCGCGGCGCGGCATGCCGAACAAGTGAAATTGGGCAAGTGGGCGCCGCTCGGTCAGCTGTATTGCCTGGCGCTGGCAGTCATCGGCAGCGGCATTCCGCTGGGGATGCTCGGTTATTGGCTGGCCGTGGGTTCGTCGGCGGCGTTTCCGGTGGCCGAGATCAGTGAAGCGTTGTTATCGTCCCTGGCGCTGTCCCTGGGTGGCGCAGCGGTGTGCCTGGCGTTGGCGGTGCCGGTGGGATTGCTGGTGGTGCGCTATAAAGGCCGACTGGCGATCTGGGCTGAACGCCTGCCCTACCTGCTGCACGCCCTGCCCGGCCTGGTGATTGCACTGACCCTGGTGTATTTCGCCCTGCATTACGTGCCGGCGCTGTATCAAACGTCGGCGCTGCTGCTGATCGCCTACGCGCTGTTGTTTCTGCCGCTGGCCCAGGCGCCGATACGCACGGCATTGAACAAGGCCGCTCCCCAGCTGGAAGAGGCAGCGCGGACGCTGGGGGCATCGCCCTTCAGTGCGTTTTGCCGGGTGACACTGCCGATTATCTTCCCGGCACTGGGCGCGGCGTTTGCCCTGGTGTTTCTGGATGCGATGAAGGAATTGACGGCGACCTTGCTGCTGAGTCCGACCGGGCTGAATACCTTGGCGACTGCCGTGTGGGCGCATACGTCGAATGTGGAGTTTGCGGCGGCGGCGCCTTATGCGGCGTTGTTGATCCTGGTGTCGGGGTTGCCGGTCTATTTGCTGACGACGCGGATGTATCTGAGTCGTTGAGATTGCTATCGGGGGCAAGCCCCCTCCCACATTTTGAATGCGTTTCAACCTGTGGGAGGGGGCTTGCCCCCGATAGCGCCAGTCCAGGCGACGCTAAGCCCTGAACTGCCCCAAACTCGCCTTCAACTGCGCCGCCAACCCGTCCAGCACCTTGCCACTGGCCGTGGTTTCCACCACCGCCTGCGCAGCACGCTCGGCCTGGGCGTGGATCACCTCGACGCGCCCACGCACCGCATGCGCGCCCTGGGCCTGATGCTCGGCCGCGCGTGTCGCCAGGCCGATTGCCGCATGCACCTGCTCCACCGAAGCCTGCACCGTCTGCTGCAAACGTACGCTCTCGCGCAGTACCAGCAAGCCCTCACTGGCCTGGCGCCCGGCTTTGCCGATGGTGTCCACCGCCTCACGCGCGCCCTGTTGCAACGCCACGATATGCGCCTGGATATCACCGGTGGAGCTTTGGGTTTTACTGGCCAGTGCGCGCACCTCGTCTGCAACCACCGCAAAACCGCGCCCCGTTTCACCGGCGCGCGCCGCTTCGATGGCGGCGTTCAGGGCGAGCAGGTTGGTTTGCTCGGCGATACCATGGATCACCGTCAGCACCACTTCAATCTGCTCACTCTGTTGGGCCAGACGCTCAATAACCTGGGACCCCGCCTGCACCTGCCCCGCCAACGCCTCGATCAAACTGCCGACTTCGGCCGACGTGCGTGAGTTCTCATCCGTCGCCTGGCGAATCTCCACCACCTGTTGCAGCGCCGCCTGCATGGCATGGCTTTCGGCCTGGGCCTCATCGGCCATCTGCGACAGTGCGCGCAGGCTCTCGGCGACTTCATCACGCTGCAAACCGGCAGCCTTGTCGGCGCCGGCATTGCGTAAGGTCATCGCGCCGATTTCCACACCGGTGCGCTGGGCCACCTCGCCCGCTTCGCGCACGATGGGCTGCAACTTATCCACAAAGCGATTGACCGCCGACGCCATGTCGCCGATCTCATCCTTGCTGCTGATTTGCACCCGCTTGGTAAGGTCGCCCTCGCCCGCCGCCAAATCATCCATGGCAGCGATCAGCAGCTTCAAGCGGTTGACGACGCGGCGACCGAGCACGATGGCGATCAGCAGTAATACGCCAAGACCGACCAGCGCCAAGCCCATGCCGATGCGCCAGCGCAGGGTGCCGGCGGCCTCTTGAACCGCGCTGGTGGTGTTGGCGGTCATCTGGGTGGCCGTGGCTTGCGCTGATTGCAGGCGCGCGCCCATGGCCGCAGCGCTATCCGCCGCTGCGCCTTTGAGGCTGTCACCGACCAGTTGATCACCGCTGGCAATCAGCGCGGCAAAACGCTTGTCCAGTGCTTGCAGATCGGCCTCGACCGACGCGGTGGAAACCCCCATGCGGACCTTGCCGATCTCCACGCCGTTGGGGCTGATCGAGGCTTCGACGTAATACACCGCAGGATCAGTCTTGGCCGCGTCCAACACTTTATCCAAGGCCCGCTCCCCCGCGCCCTTTGCCAACAGGGCCTGGTTGATCGGGTTTTCACGGTTCAGGTAACGGGTCAGGTGCTCGCCCGCCGCGTCGTCATACACCACGAACAGCACGTTGGGATTACGCTGCGCTCGCCGGGCGAACTCCGACAAGGTCGGCACATCGCTGTCCCACATGGCTCGCGGCGCCACCGACGCCAGCAACTGCGCCATGTCATTGGCAGAGTCCTGCAGATCTTTTTCCAGGGTCGCACGCAATTGCTTCTGCTCTTGCTGAAGGCGCGTGGAAAGCCCTGCGGTCAGACGCTGACGGGTGCTGGTGGACAAACTGTCCAGGCTGGACGTGACTTCCTTGCCGGCCTGGGCCAATTCGCCGGATAGTTTCTGGCTGTCGATGCCCAGGCGATTACCCAAATCTGCCTCCAGGGCGGTGACAGTGCTCCGCGTCAGCGCGACGGCGACCAGCACTTGCACCAAAAGAGCGATACCTAGGGTAACGAACACTGGCCGCAACAGACGACTTTGTAACAACGAGAGAACGGCAGACACTGGGAATCCCTCCACCACGGGTGCCATTAAATTGATAGCACCTCGGAAAGAAGGAAACACAGCAAGGGTCGTGCCGCTTGCCAGACACAAACGACAAAGGGCTCCCGAAGGAGCCCTTTGCTTTTTACATCAACAGCTTATTAAGCGAACGGATGACGCAGAACGATGGTCTCGTTGCGGTCCGGGCCCGTCGAAATAATGTCGATCGGCGCGCCAATCAGCTCTTCAACGCGCTTGATGTAAGCACGGGCATTGGCTGGCAGCTCTTCCAGGGTCTTGGCGCCCACGGTCGACTCGGTCCAGCCCGGCACTTCTTCGTACACAGGCTGCAGGCCCACGTAGCTGTCGGCGTCCGTTGGAGCGACGTCATTACCTGCGGCGTCTTTGTAACCGGTGCAGATGTTGATGACTTCCAGACCGTCGAGTACGTCCAGCTTGGTCAGGCAGATGCCCGAGATGCTGTTCACATCGATAGCGCGACGCAGGATAACGGCATCGAACCAGCCACAACGACGGGCACGGCCGGTGGTTGCGCCGAACTCGTGGCCTTGCTTGGCCAGGTGCGCGCCGACTGCGTCGAACAGCTCAGTCGGGAACGGGCCCGAACCTACACGGGTGGTGTAAGCCTTGGTGATGCCCAGGATGTAGTCCAGGAACATCGGGCCAACGCCCGAACCGGTAGCAACGCCACCAGCGGTGGTGTTGGAACTGGTCACGTACGGGTAGGTGCCGTGGTCGATGTCGAGCAACGAACCCTGGGCGCCTTCGAACATGATGTCTTTGCCGGCGCGACGCAGGTCGTGCAGCTCGGCCGTCACATCCAGCATCAGCGGCTTGAGCAGCTCAGCGTATTCCTTGCACTCGGCCAGCGTCTTTTCGAACTCGATGGCCGGTTCTTTGTAGTAACCCACCAGCATGAAGTTGTGGTAATCCACCAGTTCACGCAGCTTGTCTTCAAAGCGCGGCATGTTGAGCAGGTCGCCCACACGCAGGCCACGGCGCGCCACCTTGTCTTCGTAGGCCGGACCGATGCCGCGACCGGTGGTGCCGATCTTCAGCTCGCCACGGGCCTTTTCACGGGCCTGGTCCAGCGCCACGTGGAAGGACAGGATCAGCGGGCAGGATGGGCTGATACGCAGGCGCTCACGCACCGGTACGCCTTTCTCTTCCAGCTTGGTGATCTCGCGCAACAGGGCGTCCGGTGCAACCACCACGCCGTTGCCGATCAGGCACTGCACGCCTTCGCGCAGGACGCCCGACGGGATCAGGTGCAAGACGGTTTTTTCGCCATCGATGACCAGGGTGTGACCCGCGTTGTGGCCACCTTGGTAGCGCACTACGGCGGCAGCATGTTCGGTCAGCAGATCAACGATCTTGCCTTTGCCCTCATCACCCCATTGGGTGCCCAGGACTACGACATTCTTACCCATAACACTTGTCCTCATTCACGCAAACTTGGTGCCGGCGATGGCCGGCAGGAAAACTCAAGAAGCCAGTGGCGATACTTGCCAAAGCCCGTTCTGCTGAATCAATTGCCGGTCGCAGTCCGCTTCACGGGCGGCGGCCAATGGCTGCCCAGGCAAGGCCTGGACGACACGCTGACCCTCACTGCGCAACTGGCAAACCTGCTGCCAGAGTGCCGCGTCCGTACTGTCGGGCATCCAGATGCCACCAGACGGCAGCTCGACCTCAGCACGCCCCAGGGTCACCAGGGTTTTCAAATCGGTGGAAAAGCCAGTGGCCGGACGGGCGCGACCGAAGTCGGCGCCGATATCGTCGTAGCGACCGCCCTGGGCGATGGCCTGGCCAACACCCGGAACGAACACCGCGAACACCACACCGGTGTGGTAGTGGTAGCCGCGCAGCTCGCCTAGGTCAAAATACAGCGGCAATTGCGGGAAGCGCGCCGACAACTGCTCGGCAATCGCCAGCACATCGTCCAACGCCGCCAACACCGGCGCTGGCGCATTGGCCAGGCGCTCACGCGCAGCCACCAGCACTTCACGGCCGCCGCACAGGTTGACCAACGCGCGCAACATCTGCGCGAGGTCAGCCGGCACGCCTTCGGTGAGGGCGATCACTTCGTCAATCGCCTTGCGTTGCAGGGCGTCGAACAGCTGTTGCTCGGCTTCACCGGACAAACCAGCGGCACGAGCGAGGCCACGGTAGATACCGACGTGGCCCAGGTCCATGTGCACATCCGGCACGTCAGCCAGTTGCAGCATGGCCAGCATCAGGCTGATCACTTCGACGTCGCTGCTCGGGCTCGCATCGCCATACAGCTCGGCGCCCAACTGGATCGGGCTGCGGGACGATGACAAGGCTCGCGGCTGGGCGTGCAGCACGCTGCCGGCGTAGCACAGGCGGCTCGGGCCTTCGCGGCGCAGGGTGTGCGCATCGATACGCGCCACTTGCGGCGTGATGTCGGCACGGAACCCCATCTGCCGGCCCGATTGTGGGTCGATAACCTTGAAGGTGCGCAGATCCAGGTCCTGGCCCGCGCCGGTCAGCAGGGATTCCAGGTACTCGATATGGGGAGTCACGACAAACTCGTAACCCCAGCTCTGGAACAGATCCAACACCTGGCGACGCGCTATTTCAATGCGCGCAGCTTCTGGTGGCAGTACTTCTTCGATGCCATCTGGCAGCAGCCAGCGGTCTACCGTTGCCATTACGCCATTCCCCTATGATCCGGGCGGCCAGCCCTCGGCCGAGCCTTGAGTGAAGCAGAAAATACCCGCCGCCTGCATAAACCACGCGCAAGAGCGACGTGACGAACGACCTGTAACCGGCCTCGTCGGGCACTTTCCTCGAAAAACCTGTCACGCCTGCCGAATCGAACATGCAGACGCAAAAAAGCCGGGAATTTCCCGGCTGCCGCATCATACACCCGTTTTCTGAAAGGATCACCCCGCCAGGCATTTTAGCCGCCCGACGGAGTGGTTCCTACCGAATCACAGGCCTGTTACTTGGACTTTTCCAGGTAGCGGAAGAAGTCGCTGCTTGGGTCCAGCACCAGCACGTCGGTCTTGTTCGCGAAGCTTTCACGGTAGGCACGCAGGCTACGGTAGAACGCGTAGAACTCCTGGTCCTGGCCGTAAGCCTTGGCGTAGATCGCCGCGGCTTGAGCATCACCATCACCACGGGCCTCTTCAGACTCGCGATAGGCTTCTGCCAGCAGTACACGGCGCTGACGATCGGCATCCGCACGGATACCTTCGGCCAGCTCGTTACCCTTGGCGCGGTGCTCACGGGCCTCACGCTCACGCTCAGTGCTCATGCGTTCGAACACGCTGCGGTTCACTTCCTTCGGCAGGTCAATGGCCTTGACCCGCACATCGACCACTTCGATACCCAGCTCTTTCTCCGCCATGGTGTTCAGCGAACGGGTGATGTCAGCCATCAGCGCATCACGTTCACCGGATACCACCTCATGCAGGGTGCGCTTACCAAACTGGTCGCGCAGGCCCGATTCCAGACGGCGCGACAAACGCTCGTCGGCAATCTGCTTGAGGCCGGAAGTCGCGGTGTAGAAGCGCTCGGCGTCCTTGACGCGCCACTTGGCGTAGGCGTCAACCATCACGGCTTTCTTTTCCAGGGTCAGGAAGCGCTGTGTCGGTGCATCCAGGGTCATCAGGCGGGCGTCGAACTTGCGCACCTGGTTGACGTAGGGGACTTTCACATGCAGGCCCGGCTGGACATCCGCCTGGACCACGCGACCGAATTGCAGCAGCACCGCACGCTCGGTCTGAGCCACGATGTAGAAGCAGTTCCAGGCAGCGATGACCACGACGACGCCCACAATCAGGGCGGTCAGCGATTTATTGCTCATCAACGGCTCTCCCTGGTACGTGTTTGCTGTTGCAGCAAGTCAGCGGCCGCACGGGCGCTCGCTTCGTTGGCAGCAGCATTCGAACCGGTGGACGGCGCGCTGGCGCCGCTACGACCACCTTCGATCATCTTGTCCAGCGGCAGGTACAGCAGGTTGTTCTGCCCACCCTTGCTGCCGGTCACGAGAACCTTGCTGGTATTGCTGAAGACTTCCTGCATGGTGTCCAGGTACAGACGCTCACGGGTCACTTCAGGTGCCTTGCGGTACTCGGCAACCAGTTTGGTAAAGCGGTCTGCCTCACCCTTGGCACGGGAGACCACTTCGTCGCGGTAACCGTTGGCATCTTCAAGGATGCGCTGGGCTTGACCACGGGCTTCCGGCACCACGCCATTGGCGTAGGTTTCAGCCTGGTTGCGCGAACGCTGCTCGTCTTCACGGGCACGGATCACGTCGTCAAAGGCTTCCTGCACTTCACGCGGTGCGGCAGCGCTCTGTACGTTGACCTGGGTGACCGTGATACCGGTGCGATAGGTGTCGAGGAACCGTTGCAGGCGCTCCTTGATTTCGCTGGCCATCAATTCACGCCCTTCGGTCAGCACCTGGTCCATGGCGGTGGAACCCACCACATGGCGCAAGGCACTTTCGGTTGCGTGTTGCAGGCTGATTTCCGGCTGGTCGACGTTCAGCACGAAGTCCTGCAGGTTGGTGATCTTGTACTGCACGGTCAGCGGCACTTCGACGATGTTCTCGTCTTCGGTCAGCATCTGGCCCTGCTTGGTGTAGGCACGCTCACGCGTGACGTTCTCCATGTACTTCTTGTCGATCGGCGGGAAATAGATGTTCAGGCCTGGCCCGACGGTCTCGTAGTACTTGCCGAAGCGCAGCACCACGGCTTGCTCCTGCTCGTCCACTACATAGACCGCGCTGTACAGCCAGACGGCCGCAAGCACGACAAGGCCCAAGCCCAGCAGGCCATAGCCACCGCCCTTGCTCGTGCGACCACCCTCGTCACTACCGCGTTTTTTTCCACCACCGAACAACCCATTCAGGCTTTCCTGCAGCTTTCGGAAGGCCTCGTCGAGATCCGGTGGCCCCTTGCGGTCGCCATTATTGCGGCGCTTACCACCCCAAGGATCCTGATTATTCGAGTTGCCACCCGGCTCATTCCAAGCCATAGCGCTCTCCATCTGATAAAGCAAAGACGCACCCACGGCGCGCCGACCAATGCTACAGAATGCCTGCCACCGCGGCACAACCGCTTTCTCAGGCTTTTATTGCAAAGTGTGTTGCTCGATGAACTCTGCCGGTACAACACCCTCGCGACTGACCAGTCGATTGAGCTCCGAGCGTGGCAATCGAACGTCCAGCAAGCTGACACCTTCTTCGTCGTGTTCTTCTTTCTGTACCGCGCCCAGCTCGAAAAACTGTGCACGCAGTCGAGCAAAACGCTGCGGCAAGCGCAAGGTGCCCACGAACAAATCGCTGCCGAGCAACTCGGCAATGGCTTGTTCCAGCAGCTCCAGGCCACTCCCATCACGCGCCGACAGCCAGACCCGCTGAGGCTTGCCGTTCTCGTCGCGCTGAATTTGTGGCTCAACCCCTTCAAGCAAATCGAGTTTGTTATAGACCTCGAGGATCGGCAAGTCCTGCGCACCAATCTCGCCCAGCACTACCATCACCTGCTCGATCTGCAGCATGCGATCCGGTTCAGCCGCATCAATTACGTGCAACAGCAGGTCGGAATTGCTCGATTCTTCGAGCGTAGACCGAAATGCCTCGACCAGCTTGTGCGGCAAGTGGCGGATGAAACCCACGGTATCGGCCAGGACGATCGGCCCCAGGTCGCCGATATCCAGGCGGCGCAGGGTCGGGTCGAGCGTGGCGAACAGTTGGTCTGCCGCGTACACGTCCGATTTCGTCACGTTGTTGAAGAGTGTGGATTTGCCGGCGTTGGTGTACCCCACCAGGGACACGGTAGGGATATCCGCACGCGAACGGCCTCGACGCGATTGCTCGCGCTGGCTGCGCACTTTTTCCAGGCGGCCCTTGATCTGGCGCAGGCGAACCCGCAACAGACGCCGGTCGGTTTCCAGCTGGGTTTCACCCGGACCACGCATGCCGATGCCGCCGCCCTGGCGCTCAAGGTGAGTCCAGCCGCGCACCAGACGGGTGCTCATGTGGTCAAGCTGGGCCAGTTCGACCTGCAGTTTGCCTTCATGGGTACGCGCGCGTTGGGCGAAGATATCGAGAATCAGACCGGTGCGGTCGATCACGCGACACTCGAAGACACGTTCGAGGTTACGTTCCTGACTGGGCGTGAGGGTGTGATTGAAGATCACCAGATCGGCTTCTTCAGCGTGGACCAGGTCGCGCAATTCCTCGACCTTGCCGCTGCCGATCAGGTATTTGGCGGTTGGCCGATGACGCGGCACGTTAAAAAACGCAACGGTCTCGGCGCCGGCCGAATTTGCCAACTCCTGAAACTCCTGCGGATCTTCGCGCGCCTCAGGGTCCTGTCCATCCAAGTGAACGAGGATTACTCGCTCACCACCACCGTGGCGCTCAAAGAACAAAGGAGACTCCTATCAGGCGTTACCTGGCTCAGCGTCAGCTGCTTCATCACCTGCTGCGCTAGGCAGACGGATCGGACGAACAGGGACGACTGTCGAGATAGCGTGTTTGTAAACCATCTGGCTGACGGTGTTTTTCAGCAGGATCACGAACTGGTCGAACGACTCGATCGTACCTTGCAACTTGATACCGTTGACCAGATAGATGGAAACCCCCACTTTCTCTTTACGTAAAGTATTCAAGTAAGGGTCTTGTAGCGAATGCCCTTTTGACATGTGCCGCACTCCTTTAAGGATCAATAATAAAAATCGGAAAATAAATAGCTCATGGCCGTCACACCCCCAAGGATAGACGGCAATTGCAAGGACTCAGCTCAATATGGAGACCGTTCCCAAGTATTTCAAGGCGCGTGACAGATTGTCGCTGTCCAGGCTGTCCAGCCAGTGCAAATCGCTCCAGCTGCGCAGCCAGGTGAACTGGCGCTTCGCCAATTGGCGCGTGGCGATGATGCCGCGCTCCTGCATTTCGGCTGACGTCAGCTTGCCATCCAGATGATCCCAGACTTGGCGGTAGCCTACAGCGCGTATCGAAGGCAATCCTGGATGCAAATCACCTCGGGAACGCAGTGCTACGACCTCCTCCACAAACCCCTGTTCCAACATAATTGTGAATCTTTGTGCAATTCGTTCATGCAGCACCTGGCGATTTGCCGGAGCGATGGCCAGATTCGCCACAGTATAGGGCAATTGTGACTGACCAGATGCGTCTGCATCAGCACTTTGCGCAGTTTGTTTCAGCCTGTGTTCAGTCATGGTCTGGCCGCTGACGCGCCAGACTTCCAGCGCACGGGTAAGTCGCTGGGGGTCGTTGGGGTGGATGCGCGCCGCAGACACCGGGTCTACCGCCGCCAGCTGGTCGTGCAGGGCCTGCCAGCCGAGGCGCGCGGCTTGATCTTCAAGCTCGGCGCGCACCTGGGCGTCAGCGGGGGGCATGTCCGCCAGGCCCTCCTGCAAAGCCTTGTAGTAGAGCATCGTGCCGCCGACCAACAGCGGGATGTTGCCCCGCGCGGTGATTTCAGCCATGGCGGCCAGGGCGTCGGTACGGAAATCTGCGGCCGAATAGCTTTCGGACGGGTCGATAATGTCGATCAACCGATGCGGATGCCGGGCCAACAGCTCTTTCGAAGGCTTCGCCGTGCCGATGTCCATGTCCCGGTAAACCAGGGCAGAGTCGACGCTGATCAGCTCGCACGGCAAGACCTTGGTCAGTTCGATGGCCAGGTCGGTCTTGCCCGCGGCCGTCGGGCCCATCAGGAAGATCGCGGGGGGCAAAGCACTCATCAGCGACCGCGCAGGAACAGTTTGTCCAGATCATCCAGGCCCATCTGGGTCCAGGTCGGTCGGCCATGGTTGCATTGGCCACTGCGCTCGGTGTTTTCCATGTCGCGCAGCAGGCCGTTCATTTCCGGCAGGGCCAGTCGGCGGTTAGCACGGATGGCGCCGTGGCAGGCCATGGTGCCGAGCAGTTCGTTGATATGCGCCTGGATACGGTCGCTGGTGCCGTATTCCATCAGGTCCGCCAGTACGTCGGACACCAGGCGATTGGCCTCGGCCTGCTTGAGCAGCGCGGGAATCTGACGGATCGCCAGGGTCTCCGGGCCCAGGCGTTGCAGTTCGAAGCCCAGCTTCTGGAACACTCCAT
The DNA here is from genome assembly GCF_003852235.1 of Pseudomonas sp. R4-35-07. Lineage (NCBI taxonomy): Bacteria > Pseudomonadati > Pseudomonadota > Gammaproteobacteria > Pseudomonadales > Pseudomonadaceae > Pseudomonas > Pseudomonas sp. R4-35-07. Next base: position 627,517 of record NZ_CP027732.1, on the reverse strand, counting down.
GGTGTTCCTCGGCACAATCGGCTTCCCGCTGGCTGACTGCCAGGGATTCCGGCACCAGCAGCGGCTGGCCACTGAGACCTTCACTGGCCATGGCGATCTTCAGGCGCTCGTACATGATCCGCTCGTGGGCGGCGTGCATGTCTACCAGCACCAGGCCGTGGGCATTTTCCGCAAGGATGTAGATGCCCTTGAGTTGCGCCAGCGCGTAGCCCAGCGGCGGAATATCACCGCCGCCCTCGGGCAAGGCAACAATGCCCGGCTCGGCACCCGGCAACGGCGCGAAGAATTCACGGTAAGCCGCCTGGGCCTCAGCCACCGGCACGGTCGACTGCGGCCGTGGGGTGTATTGATATTGATAACCCGCGCCGGCGCCCGAGTTGGGCGCGGTGTAACTCGGCTGCGGCTGCGATGATTGCAACAGGTTACCGGCGAGGCTCATTTCGCCCTGGGGGCCGAACTCGCCGGCCTCAGGGCCGCTCGGGCGGACCACCGCCGTTACGATTGGCGCGGACAACTGGTCATCCGGGCGCACATCGCCCAAGGCACGGTGCAAGGTGCCGTACAAGAAGTCATGCACCATGCGCCCGTCACGGAAGCGCACTTCGTGCTTGGTCGGGTGCACATTGACGTCGACCACCGAGGGGTCGACCTCGAAAAACAGCACAAACGTCGGATGCCGACCGTTGAACAGTACGTCGCGGTACGCCTGGCGCACCGCATGGGCCACCAGTTTGTCGCGCACCGCCCGGCCGTTGACGAAGAAATACTGCAAATCGGCCTGGCTGCGGGAGAAGGTCGGCAAACCGACCCAGCCCCATAGGCGCAAGCCATTGCGTTCGATTTCAATCGGCAGCGCCTGCTCCAGGAACCCGGCACCGCACACGGCCGCCACTCGCCGAGCGCGCGCGGCGTCATCATTGGCTTCGTGCAGGCTGAGAATGGTCTTGCCGTTGTGGCGCAGATGGAACGCCACATCGAAGCGCGCCAGGGCCAGGCGCTTGATCACTTCCTGCAGGTGGTCGAATTCGGTTTTCTCGGCCTTGAGGAATTTGCGCCGCGCCGGGGTGTTGAAGAACAGGTCGCGCACTTCCACCGAGGTGCCCACCGGATGGGCCGCCGGCTGGACCCGAGGCGCCATGTCGCGGCCTTCGGTTTCCACTTGCCAGGCCTGTTCGGCGCCGCGCGTGCGGGACGTCAGGGTCAGGCGGGCCACGGAGCTGATGGAGGCCAGGGCCTCACCGCGAAAGCCCAGGCTCATGACCCTTTCAAGGTCTTCCAGGTCGCGAATCTTGCTGGTGGCGTGACGGGCCAGGGCCAGCGGCAGGTCATCTGAAGAGATCCCGCTGCCATCGTCACGTACCCGCAGCAGCTTGACGCCGCCTTGTTCCACGTCTACGTCAATGCGCTTGGCGCCGGAATCGATACTGTTTTCCAGCAGTTCCTTGATCACTGACGCCGGGCGCTCAACCACCTCACCTGCGGCGATCTGGTTAGCCAGGCGCGGGCTGAGCAGTTCGATGCGCGAGCCACTATTCAACACAGATTCACTCATTACTGCGCCGCCAATTCGGTGCCAGGAATGGTCAACACCTGGCCAATTTTCAACTCGTCGGTTTTCAGGTTGTTGGCGCTGCGCAAGGCGGCGGGCGTGACCTGGAAACGTACGGCCAGCATGGCCACGGTGTCGCCAGGCTGCACGCGGTGGTCGCGCGGGCCCTGGGCAATTTTGCCGGAGTCACGCAACCAGGCGATGTAAGTGCCCGGTGGCGGGTTCTGTTGGAAGAACTGGCGCACGCCGGCGCTGATCGAGCGCGCCAACGCTTGCTGGTGGCTGGCACTGGCCAGCTTCGAGGCCTCGTTGGCGTTGGAAATGAAGCCGGTTTCGACCAGGATCGACGGGATGTCCGGCGACTTCAACACCATGAACCCGGCCTGCTCCACGCGCTGTTTGTGCAGCGACGTGACCCGGCCGATGTTACTCAGGACTTTCTGGCCGACGTTCAGGCTGGAGGTCAGCGAGGCGGTCATCGACAGGTCGAGCAATACGCCGGCGAGCATTTTGTCTTTGTCATCGAGGGAGACGTTGCCGGCCCCGCCGATCAAGTCGGAACGGTTTTCGCTGTCGGCCAGCCAACGGGCGGTCTCGGACGTGGCGCCACGATCGGACAAGGCAAACACCGACGCACCGAACGCAGCGGAGGAAGGGGCAGCGTCGGCGTGGATCGATACGAACAGGTCCGCGCCCTTCTTGCGGGCGATTTCGGTACGCCCACGCAACGGGATGAAATAGTCGCCGGTACGGGTCAGTTCGGCGCGATAGCCTTTCATGCCGTTGACCTGGCGTTGCAGTTCGCGGGCGATGGCCAGCACCACGTCTTTTTCATGCTGGCCGCGCGAGCCGGACGCGCCCGGGTCTTCGCCACCGTGGCCGGCATCGATCACCACGATAATGTCGCGCTTGCCTGCCGGAGCGGGCGGCGGCGGTGGCAGCTTGACCTGCGGCTGCGATGGATTGACCGGCACCGCCGGCACCGTCGCCACGCTGGGCGTCGGCGCAGGCGGCGGTGCGGCATCGGCGGGGTTGTCGAACAGGTCGACCACCAGGCGGTTGCCATATTGGGCGTTGGGCGCCAGGGAGAAGCTTTTGGGGGTGACCGCCTTTTTCAGGTCGATGACCACGCGCAAATCGGTCGGCGTGCGCTGGGCCGAGCGCATCATCGTAATCGGGGTGTTGGCGGTGGAGACTTTCAGCGGCGCGGCCAGGGTCGCACCGTTGATGTCGATCACCAGGCGATCAGGCGCCGTGAGGGTAAAGACGCTGTGCTGGACCGGGCCCGACAGGTCGAATACCAGTCGCGTGTTATCCGGCGCTCGCCACAGGCGGACACTCTTGACCTGTGAAGCAGCCACAGCATTGACAGTCATTGCCGCAAGCAACACCCCCACGACAGCAACCAACGCGCGAAAGCGCATACCTAACCCCACCAATTATTTGAATTCCAATGCCAGAGCATCACGCCACGCTTCACCGCGCGGGCTCTGGGGCAACAACTTCAGCTGACGTCCGTGCTCGTGCGGCGTAATGGTAATGGTCATGTCAGGCTTTGGCAAAAAGCCTGTGCCTTTATCTGGCCACTCGATCAGGCACAGCGCGTCTTCGTCGAAGTAATCACGAATGCCCATGAACTCCAGCTCTTCAGGGTCGACCAGGCGATAGAGGTCGAAGTGGAACGCACGCACGTCGCCGATCTCGTAAGGTTCGACCAGGGTGAACGTCGGGCTTTTTACCGCACCGGCATGGCCCAACCCGCGAATGATGCCCCGAGACAGCGTAGTCTTGCCCGCCCCCAGGTCACCTTCGAGAAAGACGAGCCCCGCTCCGCCCGTCACCCGTGCAATAGCGTGACCGAACGCGACCATCGCGTCTTCATCGGCCAGGAAAAGATTTACTTCAGGCACGGCGACTGCTCCTCCAGCAATTGACGAATGGCAGGTATCAGGTCGCTCGCTGCCAGCCCGCGACCGAAGGTGCCCTGGCGATCCCCTGCCGTGGCGTGCAACCACACGGCCAGGCAAGCTGCCTCATACGCCGGCATGCCTTGGGCGAGCAATGCGCCCACGAGGCCGGCCAATACGTCACCGAGCCCCGCCGTCGCCATGGCGGGATGGCCTTGGTCACAACGTGAAACGCGCCCGTCCGGGCTTGCAATCAAACTGCCAGCACCCTTGAGGATAGCCACTGAGTCGAATTTACGGCTCAACGCGCGCGCCACCTTAAGGCGGTCGGCCTGAACCTCGGCTGTCGAAATGCCCAACAGCCGCGCGGCTTCGCCTGGATGCGGAGTGATCACGCAGTTGGCAGGCAGGCTGACGCTGCCGGTCGCCAGCTGATTCAAGGCATCGGCATCCCAGACTTGCGGCAGGTGCGTGTTGGCGGCGACGGACAGCAGGCTTTTACCCCAGGACGCATCCCCGAGACCGGGGCCGATCACAATGACCGAGATTTTTTCCAGCAAGCCTATCAGTTGATTGGCCGAACTCACGCCCACGGTCATCACTTCCGGCAAGCGCGCCAGCGCGGCGGGAACATGCTCCACGCGGGTCGCCAGGGACACCATGCCGGCGCCACTGCGCAACGCGCTCTCGGCACTGAGCAGCGCGGCGCCGCCAAAGCCTCGGTCGCCGCCAATCACCAATAGATGGCCAAACTGCCCTTTATGAGCGTCCGGGGAGCGCGCAGCCAGTTGCGGCAAGTGGCCGGGCAACAGCGGCTGCACGTCGGTTATTTCGTGTTTTGTCTGAGGCATGCGTCTTCAAGCTCCGATGTCTGGCAGAATTATACGCATCTAACCTGTGGTTTCCCGTGTCTCATGCCCGCTATTACCTCCGATCTGCCCGCCCTCGCCCAATCGATCAAAGACTGGGGCCGCGAGCTGGGTTTCCAACAAGTCGGCATCAGCGGTCTCGACCTGGCTGAGCATGAACAGCACCTGCAACGCTGGCTCGACGCGGGCTACCACGGCGAGATGGACTACATGGGCGCCCATGGCAGCAAACGCTCCCACCCCGAAGAGCTGGTGCCCGGTACCTTGCGCGTGGTGTCACTGCGCATGGATTACCTGCCCGGCGACACGCAAATGGCACAGCTACTGGCCGAGCCGGAAAAAGCCTATGTCTCGCGTTACGCCCTGGGCCGCGACTATCACAAGCTGATCCGCAAGCGCGTGCAGCAACTGGCTGACCGTATTCAGGCGCAAATCGGGCCGTTCGGCTTTCGGGCCTTTGTCGACAGCGCACCCGTACTGGAAAAAGCCATCGCCGAACAGGCCGGCCTCGGCTGGATCGGCAAGAACACCCTGGTACTCAACCGCAAGGCCGGCAGCTATTTCTTCCTGAGCGAACTGTTTGTCGATTTGCCGTTACCGGTCGACCCACCCCATGCCACCGAACACTGTGGCCGCTGTACGGCTTGCCTGGACATCTGCCCCACCAACGCGTTCGTCGGCCCTTACGTGCTGGATGCCCGGCGCTGCATTTCCTACCTGACCATCGAGCTCAAGAGCGCCATTCCCGAGGACCTGCGCCCACTGATCGGCAACCGGGTATTCGGTTGCGATGACTGTCAGATCGTTTGCCCGTGGAATCGTTTCGCCCGACCCACTGGCGAAAGCGATTTCAAGCCACGGCACAATCTGGATAACGCGACCCTGGCCGAACTGTTTATGTGGGACGAGGATAAATTCCTCAGCAGCACCGAAGGCTCACCCTTGCGCCGTGCCGGATACGAGCGCTGGCTGCGCAACCTGGCGGTGGGCCTGGGCAATGCCCCCTCAAGCATTCCGGTGCTGGAAGCTTTGAAGGCGCGGCGCGACTACCCGTCGGAACTGGTGCGTGAGCATGTGCAATGGGCGCTGAACCAGCACGCCGCCCGCTAGTGGACGTCGTCGTTATAGACGAACTTGGGCATTTCCCAATGAAACCGTATCGCCAGCAGGCGCAGTAGAAAGCCGCTGAACAAGGTCAGCAGGATCGCCTGTTCGCTGGGCAATTCCAGATACAGGCACAGCAAGTAAAACCAGGCGGCAAGGAACGACACGCTGGCGTACAGCTCACGGCGGAAGATCAGTGGGATGTCATTACAGAAAATATCCCGCAGGATGCCGCCGAATACGCCGGTGATCACGCCACTGACCGAGGCGACCAGCATGCCATGCCCCATTTCCAGGGCGGTCATGCAGCCGATCAAGGTGAACGCCACCAACCCCACGGCATCCAGCGCCAGGAACAGCGAGCGCAGATGGCGCATCAGCGGTGCGATAAAGATAGTCACCAGCGCGGCGACGGAGGTCAGTACCAGGTATTCAGGGTGCTTGACCCAGGTCAGCGGGTAATGCCCTAGCAACATATCGCGCACAGAACCGCCACCCAGCGCCGTCACGCACGCGATCAGCACCACGCCAAACCAGTCCATGCCGCGCCGGCCCGCGGACAAGGCACCCGTCATGGCTTCGGCGGTGATGGCGATGAGGTAGAGCATCAGCAGCATGATGGCGATCCTTGCAGAGAGGCCGGCAGTCTAATCATTTGCTGATGGCACCAAAAGGGGGCGCTTGGCGATAAACCGAGTCGCCTGCCATCGGGGGCAAGCCCCCTCCCACATTGGGACGCAGAGCGTCCTGGGCTGCATTCCCACGCGGAGCGTGGGAACGATCCAAGGCGGAAGGTCTTCAAGCCTTGATGAAATGCTTGCGGTAATGCTGCAACTCGGCGATCGACTCGCGAATATCATCCAGCGCCAGGTGCGTGCTGCCTTTGTGGAAGCTGTCTTTGACCTCCGGCGCCCAGCGTGCAGCCAGCTCTTTCAAGGTGGACACGTCCAGGTTGCGATAATGGAAGTAGCTCTCCAGCGCCTTCATATGCGTATAAAGGAAGCGACGGTCCTGGCAGATGCTGTTACCGCAGATCGGCGATTTGCCCTTGGGCACCCATTTTTCCAGGAAAGCGATGGTTTCGGCTTCGGCTTCGGCCATGCTGATGCGGCTGTCGCGTACACGCTGGGTCAGGCCAGAGTTGCCGTGGGTGCGTGTATTCCATTCGTCCATGGTGGCGAGCACGGCATCGCTGTGATGGATGGCGATCACCGGACCTTCGGCCAAGGTGTTGAGGTTGCTGTCGGTGACGATCGTCGCCATCTCGATGATGACGTCGGTGTCGGGGTTCAGACCGGTCATTTCCAGATCGATCCAAATCAGGTTCTGTGGGTTTTGCATGGCTTGATTCTCTTGGCACCTTGGCGTAGCCGGGCAGTTTAGCAGGCGGCGCCGTGCTAGACTCGCGACCGTTTCACCCAACTATTGCATTATCGACACGGAACACCAATGGCCAAACGCCAGCTCAATCGTCGCCAAAACTGGCGCATCGAAAAGATTCAAGGTGAACGCGCAGCGCGCGCCGCCAAACGAGAATCCTCCGCCGTGGAAGCGCTTGAGGGCGGCGACCTGGGCCCCGAACAAACGGGCCTGGTGATCGCGCACTTCGGCGTGCAGGTCGAAGTCGAGGCGCTGGAAGGCGAGCTCGCCGGCTCGGTATCCCGCTGCCATTTGCGCGCCAACCTGCCTGCGCTGGTGACCGGCGACAAGGTGGTCTGGCGCGCCGGCAACCAGGGCATCGGCGTGATCGTCGCCCAGCTGCCCCGCAGCACAGAACTGCGCCGCCCCGACAGCCGCGGCCAACTCAAGCCGGTGGCGGCCAACGTCGACATGATCGTGATTGTGTTCGCGCCGCTGCCCGAGCCCCACGCCAACCTGATCGACCGCTATCTGGTCGCTGCCGAGCATGCCGGCATCCGCCCGCTGCTGCTGCTGAACAAATTCGACTTGATCGATGAGCAGAACGCCCCGGCGCTCAACGCATTGCTGGCGGTCTATCGCACCCTGGGTTACCCCGTGCTGGAAGTCTCGGCGCACCACGGCAACGGCATGGAACAGCTGCAACAGCAGTTGGACGGGCGTATCAGCGTGTTTGTCGGCCAGTCCGGCGTGGGCAAGTCATCGCTGGTCAACAGCCTGCTGCCGGAAGTCGACACCCGTGTCGGCCCGCTGTCGGAGCTGTCCGGCCAGGGCACCCACACCACCACCACCGCACGGCTGTTCCACTTCCCCGGAGGCGGCGAGCTGATCGATTCCCCAGGCATTCGTGAATTCGGCCTCGGTCATGTCAGCCGCAGCGACGTGGAAGCCGGCTTCATCGAGTTCAACGACCTGATCGGCACCTGCCGCTTCCGCGACTGCAAACACGACCGCGAGCCGGGCTGTGCATTGCTCAAGGCCCTTGAAGATGGCCGCGTGCAGCAGCAACGGATGAACAGCTATCGGTCGATTATTGCGAGTTTGCCTGAGAGCAGTTACTGACGGTCAATTTCTTGATACACATAAATCAGGACGATGATCCTCATAATCCATTGATTTAATAGGTGCAGGCATCAAGAATTCAGGCCAACTCGGTGGCTTACAACACAAGCTGGCTTGTATTCGGATTTTCTGATGCCCATAATTGCTCCGTCACCAGCGAAAGCTGGCAGGAGTCTGGATCCTTTTCGGAGTTGATCCAGCGGCGCAGAAGGGGCGAAGCAAGCTCCGCTGCGTGTCGAATGAAGCCGCCTTCGGGCGGCTTTGCTTTTTGTGGGGAATTAACATTTGGCTCTCTACTATCACCCCAAACAGGGCGATGTACTGCTGTGCGACTTCACGCGGGGCTTTGTGGCTCCGGAGATGCTGAAGATCCGTAAGGTCGTAGTGATATCCCCAACCTCTACACACACTCGCAAACTGTGCACCGTGGTGCCGATTTCCTCTACTGCACCAGATATCCGGCACGACTGGCACCATCTGCTACGCACCAACCCACTTCAATCCGACGGTTACAAAGAGCTATGGGTAAAGTGCGACATGATTTACACCGTCAGCTTCGAACGCCTCGACAAACTGCACAGAAAGACCCGCTCCAAGGGGCGAGAGTACTTCGTACCGCGCCTGTGCGAGGATGATATGCGAGGCGTAATCGGTGGCGTCAAAGCGTACCTGCCACTCTGACCGCAAATGAAAACGCCCCGGCTGATCGGGGCGTTTTCATTTCTGGCTTATAGAGACCGCTTACGACCCCGGCGCAGGCGCCGTCGGGTCCTTCACGCCGCCATCATCAAACAGGTTCAGCTTCTGGCGCAGTTCATGGGCCGGCAGCGGCTCCTGCCCTGGCGGGAGCGCGTTCGGGTCCGCCGGTACTTCACCGGGGGCGCCATCACCCTGAGCCGGCTGTGGCGGCGGCGGTTGATCGCCTTCGATCGCACGCTGGGCCTTTTTGGTCAGCACGACGATGTCGATCCGACGGTTGATCGGGTTGAACGGTTCCTTGGGGTCAAACAGCTGCGATGACGCAAAGCCCACCACCCGCGCCACTTGCGGGTCCGGGTAGCTGCCAGCCACCAGCGCACGGCGGGCGGCGTTGGCGCGGTTGGCCGAGAGCTCCCAGTTGCCGAAGTCGCCCTGCCCCGCATAGGGCTTGGCATCGGTGTGACCGCTGATACTGATCTTGTTCGGCACCGCCTTGATGGTGTCGGCCATGGCCAGCAGGATATCTTCGAAGTACGGCTTCAAGCGTGCGCTGCCGGAATCGAACATCGGCCGGTTGGCCGCGTCGGTGATCTGGATGCGCAAGCCTTCCGGGGTGATCTCGAAGGAAATCTGATCCTTGAACTTCAGCAGTTGCGGGTTTTCCTCAACTTTGGTCTGCAGCTCCTGCAACAGCAGCTCGAGGCGTTCTTTCTCGACCTGTTCGGCCATGGTTTCGACCTTATCGCGCTCGATCGGGATTTTTTCCTGGGGCGATTCGGTCTGCACTTCCGGGTTGATGGTGCGCTCCGGCGCCAACTGCGGCGAGCCACCCAGGTCGATCACGAAGGGCGTACCACTTTCCGAAAAACCAATCGGGTCCTTGAAGTAACCCGCGATGGCGATCTTCTGTTCAGGGGTAGCGGTGGACATCAGCCACAGCACCAGGAAGAACGCCATCATTGCCGTCGCGAAGTCGGCAAAGGCGATTTTCCAGGCGCCGCCATGGTGCCCCGCGGCGAAGCGCTTGACGCGCTTGATGATGATCGGCTGGTTGTTTTCCATGGCTTAGCGACCGCGAACCGCTTGTTCCAGCTCGGCGAAACTTGGGCGATGTTTCGGGTACAGCACTTTGCGTCCGAACTCTACCGCCAGCGATGGCGGCATGCCGGATGCCGAAGCCACGAGGCACGCTTTGATCGCTTCGTAGAGGTTAATCTCTTCCTTGGCATCGTGGGCCAGCGACGTGGCGAGCGGGCCGAAGAAACCGTAGGCCGCGAGAATACCGAAGAAGGTCCCGACCAACGCCGCGCCGACGTGCATGCCGATGGCCGCCTGGTCGCCCTCGCCCAGGGAAGCCATGGTCACCACGATACCCAGCACCGCCGCAACAATACCGAAACCGGGCATGCCGTCGGCAATGCCGGTCACCGCGTGGGAAGGATGCTCCAGCTCTTCCTTGAGGCTGAACAGCTCCATGTCGAAAAGGCCTTCAAGCTCATGGGGAGCCATGTTGCCGGAGGACATGATGCGCAGGTAATCGCAGATATACGCGGTCATGCGCTCGTCCTTGAGCACGGCGGGGTACTTGGCGAAGATCGGGCTGGCGGCGGCGTCTTCGATATCCCCTTCAATGGCCATCATGCCTTCGCGGCGGCTCTTGTTGAGGATCTCGTAGACCAGCCCCAGCACTTCCAGATAGAACGTATGCGAGAAGCGCGAGCTGAACATGCCCAGCGACTTCTTGATCACATGCATGGTCATGTAGCCGGGGTTGGCCTGCAGGAAGGCGCCAAAGGCGGCGCCGCCAATGATCAACACTTCGAAAGGCTGAATCAGCGCGGCAATTTTACCGTGGGACAGGACGTACCCACCGAGCACACTTGCGATGACGACAATGATGCCGATAATTTTAGCCATAGGGGATCTGTACTTGCGCCGTCGGGTTCATGGACATAGTGGGTGCAGCTGGAAAACTCTTGTTCTACTTATCGGCAAAACTGCGCCAGACTATAGCCCGTTAAGGCGAAAAGCCAATTCAGCCCGTTCCGGGCGTGTTGAACACAAGTGACGATCGCGCCCCAATCATGGCTAATGAAACGACAGTCCCAACTGCAAAACCCGCCACACTCGCCGCCTGGATCAAGTGCCTGGACGACGTGCTGCTGCCAGTTCCCCAGGCCAGCCACGAGCGCGTGTGCAAAGCCATCCGCGACAGCCGCAGCTCGTTAAGAGACATTGCCGAACTGATGCAAGACAGCCCGGCCCTGGTGCTCAGCGTGATGCGCGAGGCCAACAGCCACACTCACGGCAGCCTGGCGGAACCGGCGGAAAACCTCGAAGTGGCGCTCAACCGCCTCGGTCTCAAGCGCGCCGAGGAACTGCTGGCACGCCTGCCTTCGGTGCCGGCCCTTGAAATTCCCGTAGCGCTGCGCCAGCTGCTGTTGATCAGCCAGCATGCCTCGCAGCAGGCCAACGGCTTGTTCGGCAACCGCCTGGCGCGTCTGTGGCAAGACATTCATTGGGGCAGCCTGTTGTTTCTGTCACCGTTGTGGCCGATGGCCGTCGCCTACCCCAAGCTCCTGGAGGAATGGGAACTGCGGGTGATCCACAAAGGCGAGTCGGCGCGCCAGGTCGAGCAGCAATTATTCGGCGTGCGCCTGCTGGACCTGTGCCTTGCTTTGACGGCAGCCTGGCACTTGCCGATCTGGGTGTCCCAGGGCTATCACCTGCTGCTGGGCGAGCGTCGTCTGCTGGTCAAGGCACTGCGCATCGCGCGCGAAGACGACCCTCTGCGCCACCAACAACTACTCGACGCCGACCCCAATCTGCGCCGCTGGCTGAACCAGCCGGCCAACACCGTACTGCTGGCCAACGGCCTGGCGATGTCGGCGCAGGAGTCCTGGACCTGCCCGCACACCGAGCGCTGGCAATACCTCACTGCGCTGTACCTGCAGGAGCCACTGGGCGATGTGCAGCAGCAGGTGCACCAGCAAGCGGTGACCAGCGCGCGCAGCACCTTGATGCCTGACCTCTGGCACCCGGCCCTGTCGTTGATCTGGCCGTGGCATGTGCAAAAAGTCCATCGTGGCCTGTTGCCCGCGCCGCCGCCCACGGCCGAAGCACTGGCACTGTGGCGCAGCCGCTGCACCGAGCTGTTGGTCGAGCCGAGCCGCTTTGCCAACGCGATGCACCTGACCACTTGCGCCAAGGAAGCCCTGGTCGCCAGCGGCATGCAGCGCGTGTTGCTGTTCATGGCGGATCGCGCCTTGAGCACCTTGCGTGCGCATCAGGCCGATGGCTTGCCCAGGGACGCTGCCAACCTGAGCCTGGATGTGGTCAACAGTACATTGCTGCAACGCCTGCTGGAAAAGTCCGCCCAGGTGCGTCTCGGCCCTGACAACCATGCGCAATTCTCCGCTCTGCTGCCACCGATCCTGCGCCGCCTGTTTACCGGCGAGCACCTGCTGTTGCGCTCGCTGAGCTGCAATGGCCGCGTGGTGATGCTGATGGTGGCGGACCAGGGTGGCGGGCCGTTCTCGGAAACCACCGTGCAGGCCTTCGGTAAAACCGCGCAATGCATTGAAAAAGCCCTGCACAGCTTTACCAACCGCAGCGCCTGATGCTTGCGCTACAATCGCCCTCCTTTATCGCCAACATTTGTGCCCAGGAGACCTCACATGCCTGACTTCTCTGGCTTGCCGCTGGTGATCGAATCCAGCGACCTGCAAGGTCGCCTGGATGCCGACCACCTGATTCTGGTGGACCTCACCAGTGCCGCCCGCTACGCCGAAGGGCATATCCCCGGCGCGCATTTCGTTGACCCCAAGCGCACCCAATTGGGCCAACCACCCGCGCCAGGCCTGCTGCCGCACAAGGTCGACCTGGAAAAACTGTTCGGCGAGCTGGGCCACACCCCCGACGCCACCTATGTGGTCTATGACGACGAAGGCGGCGGCTGGGCCGGGCGCTTTATCTGGATGCTCGACGTCATCGGCCACCAGAAGTATCACTACCTCGACGGCGGCCTTCTGGCGTGGCTGGAGGAAAAACACCCGGTTTCCACCGAGGTGCCCGCGCCCGCCGGTGGCCCGGTCAGCCTTACGCTGCACGACGGCCCCACCGCCACCCGCGAATACCTGCAAAGCCGGCTGGGCGCAGCCGACCTGGGTATCTGGGACGCACGCGGCCCGCTGGAGTATTCCGGCGAAAAAGTGCTCGCGGCCAAAGCCGGGCACATTCCCGGCGCGGTGAACTTCGAATGGACCGCTGGCATGGACGAGGCGCGTAGCCTGCGCATCCGCCGCGACATGCCGCAAATCCTCGAAGACCTCGGGCTGACCCGCGATAAAGAAATCATCACCCACTGCCAGACCCACCACCGCTCTGGCTTCACCTACCTGGTGGCCAAGGCGCTCGGTTATCCGCGAGTCAAAGGTTATGCCGGTTCCTGGGGCGAATGGGGCAACCACCCCGACACCCCCGTCGAGATTTGAAGCTTAAGGACACTTAATGAAAAAGCAGTTGTTTATCCTCAGTCAGTACTTGCTGCCGCACCACCTGCTGTCGCGCTTGGCCGGCTGCATTGCCGAGTGCCGTGTGCGCTGGTTCAAGAACGCCTTCACCCGTTGGTTCGCCAAGCGTTACCAGGTGGATATGTCCCAGGCGCTGGTTGAAGACGTGACCGCCTACGAGCATTTCAACGCCTTCTTTACCCGCGCATTGAAAGACGGTGCGCGCCCGCTGGACCCAACCCCCGGCGCCGTACTGAGCCCGGCCGATGGTGCTGTCAGCCAGCTCGGCCCGATCGAACATGGCCGTGTGTTCCAGGCCAAGGGCCACAGTTTCAGCGTGCTGGAATTGCTCGGTGGCGACGCCGCGCTGGCAGCGCCGTTCATGGGCGGTGACTTCGCCACTATCTACCTGTCGCCCAAGGACTATCACCGCGTGCATATGCCGCTGGCCGGTACCTTGCGTGAGATGGTGTACGTACCGGGGCGGATTTTCTCGGTGAACCAGACCACCGCCGAGAACGTGCCGGAACTGTTTGCGCGTAACGAGCGGGTTGTCTGCCTGTTCGACACCGAACGCGGCCCGATGGCCGTAGTGTTGGTGGGCGCAATGATCGTAGCCTCGATCGAGACGGTGTGGGCCGGGCTGGTAACACCACCGAAGCGCGAGCTGAAAACCTTCCGCTATGACGAAGCTGCTCGCGCACCGATTCACCTGGAGAAAGGTGCGGAGTTGGGTCGCTTCAAGCTGGGTTCTACCGCGATCGTGCTGTTCGGGCCGGGCCAAGTGCAGTGGGCGCAGGAACTGGCGGCGGGCACGCCGGTGCAGATGGGCCAGGGTATCGGCTCACCTAAAGCCTGATGATCGTTCCCACGCTCTGCGTGGGAATGCAGCGCAGGGCACTCTGCGCCCCCAAAGCCTGACGCAGAGCGTCACAGAAGGCATTCCCACGCGGAGCGTGGGAATGATCTGTCGAGTTAGAGCTGACCGTCGCGATCGCGCAAGCCCAGCAGATACAGCACCCCATCCAACCCCAAGGTCGAAATTGCCTGCTTGGCCGATTGCTTGACCAATGGCTTGGCGCGAAACGCCACACCCAATCCCGCAATCGCCAGCATCGGCAAGTCGTTCGCGCCGTCGCCGACCGCAATGGTCTGCTCCAAACGCAAACCTTCCTTGTGCGCCAGCTCCTTGAGCAGGTCCGCCTTGCGTTGTGCATCGACAATCGGCTCCACCGCCACGCCGGTCACTTTGCCATCCACCACTTCCAGCTCGTTGGCGAACACGTAGTCAATGCCCAGCTTGGCTTGCAGCTGCTTGGCAAAGTAGGTGAAGCCACCAGACAGGATGGCCGTCTTGTAGCCCAGGCGCTTGAGTTCGGCGAACAGGGTTTCGGCGCCTTCGGTCAGACGCAGGGACGCGCCGATTGAATCGAGCACGCTCACATCCAGGCCTTTGAGCAGCGCCAGGCGCTCCTTGAAGCTGGCGCGAAAATCCAGCTCGCCGGCCATCGCGCGCTCGGTAATGGCCGAGACTTGCTCGCCCACACCGGCGGCCTTGGCCAGTTCGTCGATGACTTCGGCTTCGATCAGCGTGGAGTCCATGTCGAACACCGCCAGGCGACGGTTGCGCCGGAACAGCGAATCTTCCTGGAAGGCGATGTCGACATTCAGCTCCTGAGCCACGCTCAGGAATTCAGCGCGCAGCGCCTGCGCATCGGCCGGCTCACCCCGCACGGAGAACTCGATGCAGCCCTTGCCTTTGTCTGCGGGCGTGTCCAAAGGCATACGCCCCGACAGACGGTCGATATGGTCGATGTTCAAGCCGTAGTGCGCGGTGATCGAACTGACGCGCTGCAACTGTTCGGCCGTGACCTTGCGGGTGAGCAACGTCACGATATGGCGTTTTTTGCCCTGGCCTTCGACCCAATGCTGGTAATCGGCTTCGGACACTGGCGTGAAACGCACCTGCTGATCCAGCTTGTAGGCCGTAAACAGGATGTCCTTGAGTACCGACGAGGCCTGCTCGTTGCTGGGGATTTCCACCAGGATGCCGAACGACAGGGTGTCGTGGATCACCGCCTGGCCGATGTCGAGAATGTTCACACCACCCTGGGCCAGAACGCCGGTAATGGCAGCGGTGAGACCCGGTCGGTCAAGACCTGTGATGTTGATCAGGACGATTTCGCGCAAAGCGCACCCCCAGGCTGGAAAAAAACCGCATTCTACCCACTTTCAGTGACCATCGGGCACAGCCAGCGCTTTGCCGGTCATGGGCCTGTCGCTATACTGCGCGTCAACTTCACGGACCAAGAGCCGAGCGCAAGTGAACCGGCCCACGCCAGTAAAAACCGATAACTTCTTCCTGCTGATCTTCCGGGCACTGCGCCACCGCCGTGTACCGATCGCATTACGCATCGCCAGCCATAACGTGATCCTGGTCGCCCTGGCCCTGGTGATCTACGCCTGCGTGATGGGTTTGCAGTTCAAGCAGGCCATGCACGAGCAGGCCGACGCCCTCGGCGAGAGCCTGACCACCCAGACCGCCACCTCGGCGACTGAGTTGTTGGTGTCCAACGACATCCTCAGCCTCAATGTATTGCTCAACAACCTGACCAAGAACCCGCTGGTGGCCCACGCCGCCATTTATAGCGTGGACAACCGGATCATGGCCGAAGCCGGGCAGCGCCCGAAAAACGGCCTGCTGGGCGAAGCCGAGGGCCTGTATCAGAGCAATATCACGTTTCAGGATGTAAAAGCCGGCCAATTGCGCATCAGCCTGGACATGCAGCAATTCCAGCAGCCGATGACCATCAGCCTGCAGAGCATGGGCATCTTGAGCGCGATCCTGCTGGCCCTCGCCCTGGCGTTGAGCCTGCGCCTGGGACGGCATATTTCCACGCCGTTGATGCAACTGCGCATCTGGCTGCGCGATATCGACGAACACACCCCGGCCACCGACCGCCAGGACGAAATCGGCGACCTGGCGCGCCAGCTGCATGCCAGCTTCGCCCCGGAGCCGACCGTGCCTGAAGTCGAACCCGAACCCGAGTACGACGACGCCGACTACACCGACGAGCCTGAGTTTGAAGTACGCGACCTGCGCGACCCAGGCTTTGACGAAAGCGCTCCGGTGGCGGGCTTGAAGCCTGCGCCGCGACATGTAATCAAGGCCGAAGAAGACGAGCTTGACGACGAAGACCCGTTCGCCGACCTGCGCGATACCGCCGAGGCCGCGCCCGTCGTGGCGCCGAAGCCGCTTCCCGCCAAAAGCAGCGAACCTCAGTACAGCGCCGTACTCGCCGTGCAACTGGGTGCCCAGGACCAACTGCGCCGCTTGCCCCGCGCTCGCTTGACGGAACTGCTGGAACGCTACCGCGACTGTCTCGACCAGGCCGCTTCGCTTTACCAGAGCGAACTGCACACCCTGAACGACGGCAGCACGCTGATGCTGTTCCACAGCGAAGACAGCGGCGAGGACTACCTGACCAACGCCATCTGCTGCGGCGAATTGCTGCGCGCCCTGGGTCATGCCCTGCAGATCGAAGTCGCGGACAGCGGCATCACGTTGCAACTGCAGCTGGGTTTGACAGTGGGTGATGACCTGTTCGGCATCAGCCAGATCGACCTGCTGCTGACCGAGATCGCCCAGGATGCCTTGGCCTTGTCGCAACACAGCCGCAACCTGCTGCTGGTGGAGCGCAAGATCAGTGAAGACACGTTGATCCGCCAACGCGCACGCATCCGCCCGATTGCCAGCCCTGAGGGCGCCAGCTGTGTGGAGCGCTTGATGGAACCTTATCCCTCAATGCTGGAACGGCAGCTGGCGCGGATGCATGAGACGCGCACAAAGACATAAGGCACGCAATTGCTCCCTGTGGGAGGGGGCTTGCCCCCGATAGCGGAGTATCAGTCAGCACATCACTCACTGAACCACCGCCATCGGGGGCAAGCCGCTTTCCACATTTGACTGCGCCATGGCTTCTATTTTCAGATACAAAAAGGCCCGCTTACTCAGCGGGCCTTTTGTTTGTCTGCCATTCAGATCAAAACCTGAACACTTCCAAATCCGTACGAATCGGTGTCGCCATCGGCATCTTGGGCTTTTCCGGTGTGGCCGGCTTGGCCTGTGTCGGTGCCTGCTTGCGCGGGGCCTCGGCAATTGGCGGCTGGTTGGCCAGCGGCTTGAGCGCTACCGACAACTGTTGCGCCAAGTGCTGCAACAATACGCCCTGGGCTTGGACCTGGGACGCCGTGGTGCCGGTATGTTCTTCCTGCAGGTGCACGATACGGTTGTCCCGCACCTGGCCGCGACGGTCGATCAGGCGCCACTGTGCATCCAGGATCGCCGGTTGCGAGGTACCGGAGTCAAGCCGCGTGATCGTCAGCAGCACCTGCACATCCGGGGTAAACCCGGATGGCCCCGGCGCCAGCACCACACGCTGGCTGTCCAGCTGACCGGCCACCTGACGCAACATCAATTGATTGATATCGGAGGACAGGCTGCCCGCCCAGCGACCATCGGTGGAACCTTGCAGGCTGCCGTCGTTCTGACGTTGCAGCAGGGTTTCGCGTTGCAGGTAATCGGCAACGATTACCGGCCCCAGCAGAACGGCCATGCCGGCGGTTTGTGCTGGCTGAGCCGGACTTCCGCTGTCCAGCTGGTACAGCGACACCGGCTGGTGCGTGCTGCAACCCGCCAGCCCTAACAGGCCAGCGAGCATCAAAAATAGAGGAAGGCGTGGAGCAGTCATCATCCCATCCAGGTGGCTGCCGCACGGCGAACCACAATGTAATACTAAAAATAACCTAAATACGCTCGGCCACGCCGGCGCTGGAAAGGCCATATCATCCGTGAATATGCGCCATGACTCCAGCGCCAAAGCGTCGATCTACGCGTTAAATCGTAGATCGAGGCCTCTAGTACGCCTTAAGCAGGCGTTTCTACCAACAAAGCATCCACTCTCTGGAAGCCGCGAGGCAGTTTGTTACCGCGTCGACCGCGCTCGCCCTTGTAGTGTTCAAGGTCGTCAGGGCGCAAGGACAACGTGCGCTTGCCGGCCTGGAGCACCAGGGTTGAGCCTTCCGGGATGACGGCGATGTCGGTCACGTACTCTTCGCGACTGGCCACCCGCTCTCCAGGGATACCGATGATCTTGTTGCCCTTGCCCTTGCCCAACTGCGGCAGGTCGCTGATCTTGAACACCAGCAAACGCCCTTCGGTGGTCACCGAGGCCAGCCAGTTATGCTCGCGATCCTCCACCGGTCGCGGCAGGATCACCTTGGCGTTGTTCGGCAGGCTCAACAACGCCTTGCCCGCCTTGTTCTTGGCCTGCAGGTCTTCACCCTTGACCACGAAACCGTAGCCGGCGTCGGACGCGATGACGTACAGCGAATCATCGTCCGGCAACAGCACGCACTCGAAATTCGCCCCCTGCGGCGGCGTGAGGCGCCCGGTCAGCGGCTCGCCCTGCCCGCGTGCTGAGGGCAGGGTGTGGGCCGGCACCGAATAACTGCGCCCGGTCGAGTCGATAAACACCGCAAATTGGTTGGAACGCCCAGCCGCCGCAGTCTTGAAGCCATCACCGGCCTTGTACGACAGGCCGGTGGCATCAATATCATGCCCTTTGGCGGAACGAACCCAACCCTTTTCCGACAGAACGACGGTAATTTTCTCGTTAGGCAATAGCTCGGTTTCTGTCAGAGCTTTCGCTTCTGCGCGCTCGACAATCGGCGAGCGGCGCTCATCGCCGTAGGTTTCGGCGTCTTTGATCAGTTCACTGCGCACCAGCTTCTTGAGCTTGGCTTCGCTGCCCAACAGCGCCTGCAGCTTGGCTTGCTCCTTGAGCAGCGCGTCCTGCTCGTCGCGCAGCTTCATTTCTTCCAGGCGTGCCAACTGGCGCAAGCGGGTGTCGAGGATGTAGTCAGCCTGGATTTCGCTCAGCTCGAAGCGCGCGATCAGCTCGGCCTTCGGGTGCTCGGCGGTACGGATGATATGGATCACTTCATCCAGGTTGAGGTAGGCAATCAGCAAGCCGTCCAACAGGTGCAAGCGGCGCTCGACCTTGTCCAGGCGGAATTGCAGGCGGCGGCGCACGGTCTGCACGCGGAACTCCAGCCATTCCACCAGCAAATTGCGCAGGTTCTTGAGCTGTGGCTTGCCGTCCAGGCCGATGATGTTGACGTTGACCCGGTAGCTGGACTCAAGGTCGGTGCTGGCAAACAAATGCTGCATCAGCACTTCATGATCAACCCGGCTATTGGTCGGGATGATCACGATGCGGCAAGGGTTTTCGTGGTCGGACTCATCGCGCAGGTCGGCGACTTGCGGCAATTTCGACGGTTTTGCCTGCATCAACGCGGCAATCTGCTCCAGCACCTTGGCGCCGGATACCTGATGCGGCAACGCGGTCACAATAATGTCGCCGTCTTCGAAGTGGTACACCGCGCGCATGCGCACCGAGCCCTTGCCGGTTTCGTACATCTTCAGCAGGTCGGCGCGCGGCGTGATGATTTCCGCCTCGGTCGGGTAGTCCGGGCCCTGGATATGCTCACACAGCTGCTCGACCGTGGCTTTTGGCTCATCCAACAGGCGCACGCAGGCCGTGGCGACTTCGCGCAGGTTGTGCGGCGGCACGTCGGTGGCCATGCCGACCGCGATGCCGGTGGTGCCATTTAGCAGGATGTTCGGCAAGCGTGCCGGCAATACCAGGGGTTCGTCGAGGGTGCCGTCAAAGTTCGGCCCCCAGTTCGCGGTGCCCTGGCCCAGCTCGCTGAGCAGTACTTCCGAGTAGCGCGACAGGCGCGCCTCGGTATAACGCATGGCGGCGAAGGACTTGGGATCATCCGGCGCACCCCAGTTACCCTGGCCATCGACCAGGGTGTAGCGGTAGCTGAACGGCTGGGCCATCAGCACCATGGCTTCATAGCACGCCGAATCGCCGTGGGGGTGGAACTTACCGAGCACGTCACCGACGGTACGCGCCGACTTCTTGTGCTTGGAATCGGCGTCCAGGCCCAACTCACTCATGGCGTAGATAATGCGCCGTTGTACCGGCTTCAGGCCGTCGCCGATATGCGGCAGGGCACGGTCCATGATCACGTACATGGAGTAGTTGAGGTAGGCATTTTCGGTGAAGTCAGCCAGCGATCGGCGTTCTACGCCATCTAAGCTGTCTGCGAGGATGTCACTCATGCGGGCCTCATCATGGGGTAAGGCGCAACGGAATGGCCGCTGCGCTGATTCAATTCAAATTCGTGACGGCTCATGGCTGGGCACTCCAGCCACCGGCCGGGGCGGCGAACCGATAGACCACCGGGCGCTTTTCACCATCGGCGCGCGCGCCGAAATTATTGTCGATGCCAATCCAGGCACCGTCGGCGTCCATCACCAGGGCTTCGGCCAGGCCATAGGGCTGGGGGTAACGCCGCTCGGGCCTCAGGGTTTCGTCGGCAAACGACCAGCACAGCTCAACCTTGGCCGTCACCGTATCGCGCCGGCAAATCTGGAACGCATTACGCTCCAGGGTAAACAGCTTGCCGTTGAACAGCGCCAGGTCGGCAAAGTCCTTCGACACCGCCTTGGCGTTGGGGAACTGCGCCGGTTGCACTTCCAGGCCGGCCTCGCTCAACAACACGCAAGCACCGTCGCAATCCCACACGCTCTGCCCGCGCTTGATCGAGACCAGGCCGCGGCGCTCACGCTCGGCCGCCAGCCAGAGCTGATCGCCTTGCGGGTTCACCGTCAGGCCCTCGAACAACGCATTGAAGTGCAGCAACATGCCACTGGCCCGGGCTTCGCGCACCATGCCTGGGGCAATTTTCAGCCACTCGGGTGCGCCTGCTACCGGCACCTGCAACACCGCCGCGTGGGCTTCGCTGACGATGTAGCGGTTGCCTGCGGCATCACAGCTGATGCCTTCGAAATCCAGGTCGCCACCGCGAACGAACGAAGCCGCCTTGGTGCGCGAGCGCAAACCCCACGGCAGGCCGGATTCGGGCACGGGGGGTACGTCGATCGCCACCACTTCGGCGGTCCAGGTCGGCGCGCGGGTGTCCAAGCGATAAATCTGCTCATCATCACGGTCCGATACGGTCCACAATTGCTTGCCACACAGCGCCAGGCCCGACAGGTTCCCGCCGCGCATGCCGTCTACCGCGTGCTCCGACACCAGCTTGAGCTCAGCCACGGGCGCGGCCGCCACATCGGTGGCCGCCAACCCGCACATCATCAGGATCGCCAGGGCGACGCCTGTGCGCATCAGCCCAGCACCTCGGCCAGGTTGCCTTTGGATTCGAGCCAGGCTTTGCGATCCGGTGCGCGCTTTTTCGCCAGCAGCATGTCCATCATTTCCGACGTGCCGGCGAAGTCTTCCAGGGTCAACTGCACCAGGCGCCGGGTGTTCGGGTCCATGGTGGTTTCGCGCAGTTGCGGCGGGTTCATTTCACCCAGGCCCTTGAATCGCGTGACCTGTGGCTTGCCGCGTTTCTTCTCGGCCACCAGGCGGTCGAGAATGCCATCGCGCTCGGCTTCGTCCAGGGCGTAGAAAATCTCCTTGCCCAGGTCGATCCGGTACAGCGGTGGCATGGCGACGTAGACGTGACCGGCATCCACCAACGGGCGGAAGTGCTGCACGAACAACGCACACAGCAGGGTTGCGATGTGCAGGCCGTCGGAGTCGGCGTCGGCGAGGATGCAGATCTTGCCGTAGCGCAACTGGCTGATGTCCGCCGCGCCCGGGTCGACGCCGATGGCCACGGCAATGTTGTGCACTTCCTGGCTGGCCAGGACTTCGCTGCCGTCGACTTCCCAGGTGTTGAGGATCTTGCCGCGCAACGGCAGGATCGCCTGGAACTCCTTGTCCCGCGCTTGCTTGGCGGAACCACCGGCGGAATCACCTTCCACCAGGAACAGCTCGGAACGCATCGGGTCCTGCCCGGCGCAATCGGCCAGCTTGCCGGGCAATGCCGGGCCCTGGGTGATGCGCTTGCGCTCGACCTTCTTGCTGGCCTTGAGGCGACGGCCGGCGTTGTTGATCGCCAGTTCCGCCAGGGCCAGGCCCAGCTCCGGGTGCTCGTTGAGCCACAGGCTGAAGGCATCCTTGACCACCCCGGAGACAAACGCCGCCGCCTCGCGGGACGACAGACGCTCCTTGGTCTGGCCGGAAAATTGCGGCTCCTGCATTTTCATCGACAGCACGAAGGCGATGCGCTCCCACACGTCTTCCGGCGCCAGCTTCACGCCGCGTGGCAGCAGGCTGCGGTATTCGCAGAATTCGCGCATGGCATCCAGCAGGCCCTGGCGCAAGCCATTGACGTGGGTGCCGCCCTGGGCGGTGGGGATCAGGTTGACGTAGCTTTCCTGCACGCTGTCGCCGCCTTCGGGCAACCACAACAGCGCCCAGTCGACGGCTTCCTTGTTACCGGCCAGGCTGCCGCAGAACGGCGCGTTGGGCAGGCGTTCAAAGGCGCTGACGGAGTCTTCCAGGTAGGAGCGCAGGCCGTCTTCGTAGTGCCACTCGACTTTCTCGCCCGTGCCTTTGTCTTCAAAGCTCACCAGCAGGCCCGGGCACAGCACGGCCTTGGCCTTGAGCACGTGCTTGAGGCGGCTGATGGAGAATTTCGGCGAATCGAAGTATTTCGGGTCCGGCGCGAAGTACACGCTGGTGCCGGTATTGCGCTTGCCAACGGTACCGATCACTTCCAGGTCGGTGGCTTTGTAGCCATCAGCGAAGGTCATCTGGTATTCGTTGCCATCGCGCTTGACCTTGACCCTGACCTGCGTGGACAGCGCGTTGACCACCGAAATACCCACGCCGTGCAGACCGCCGGAGAACTGGTAGTTCTTGTTGGAGAACTTGCCGCCGGCGTGCAGCTTGGTAAGGATCAGCTCGACGCCCGACACGCCCTCTTCGGGGTGGATGTCCACTGGCATGCCGCGACCGTCATCGGACACTTCCAGGGAGTGATCGGCGTGGAGAATGACCTGCACCGACTTGGCGTGGCCGGCCAGGGCTTCGTCAACGCTGTTGTCGATGACTTCCTGGGCGAGGTGGTTCGGCCGACTGGTGTCGGTGTACATGCCGGGGCGTTTGCGCACCGGGTCGAGGCCCGAGAGGACTTCGATGGCGTCGGCGTTATAAGAGCTAGCGCTGGGAGTGGCCATGGGGTCTCGTCGTGAGTCGTTCGATTAAAAAAGTGACCCGCGATTTTTACAGTGACGAAAAATCGAAGGATTGATACTGATCTGCGCCAATGCCGGCAAAGCTCAACAGTGCCGGCAATTGCTGGGCGAACCCTTGGTAACCATGGTCGCCACCGGCCTGAATGCGCAAGGCACAGGCCCGGTAATACTGCTGGGCCAGGCGATAATCCAGGGTTTCATCCCCGGTCTGCAACCACACCTGATAACGCGTGGCATCCTGGGGCGCCGGTACTTCCAGCTCGGCCAGCGCTGTGACGTGATCGTGGGTCAATTCCCAGGTTTCATCGGTGTAGAGGTTCTTCTGGGTGCCCAGGTAACCGTCAAACATCCGATGGGGGCTGACCGCCGGGTTGACCAGCAACGCCTTGAGGCCATGGCGCTCGGCAAGATGGGTTGCATAGTAGCCGCCGAGTGAGCTTCCCACCAGCAGTGGCCGACCCAGTTGCGCGATGGCTTCCTCCAATTGAGGAATCGCCTGACGCGGGTGGTGATGCAGGGCCGGTACACGCAACTGGTCGGCCAGGCCCAGGCTGTCCATCACGGTCATCAACTGGCTGGCCTTGTTGGACGCCGGTGCGCTGTTGAAACCGTGGATATACAAGATTGATGCGGACATGCCGGGCTCTCCATGCTTGCGCCAAAGAGGCGCAGTTTACAGGTAACAGCGGGGTCGTGGGTGCAGCCCATCGCCGCTGGCGTTACTATCCGTTCCACGCCCCTTAAGCACCTGATCGGCTGCAAAATGCTCATTTTTTGATCAGCGCACCCTTTCTTCATTGCTTGTGGAATTCGCCGGTACTGGCGGCGCGTTAAATAGGTTGCCGAGCGGGAAAACAGCATGCAACTGGAATGGCTTGAGGACTTTATTGAACTGACCCGCACCCGCAGCCTGTCGCGCGCTGCGGAAAATCGGTGCGTCACGCACCCCGCGTTCGGGCGCCGTATCCGGGCGCTGGAAGAATGGGTCGGCACGCCATTGATCGAACGTACACAACCAGTGTCATTGACCCCTTGCGGCGTACTGTTTCTGGACGCCGCCACCCAATCGCTGGAACTGCTGACCGCCGTCAGAGCGCAATTCAAAGGTGGCCCCCTGAGCCGCGATGAACCCGTGCGTATCGCCACCGGGCGAACCCTGGCCTGTGACTTCTTCCCCGACTGGTACGAGTCGCTGTACCCGCAATTGGGCAGTTTTGCGGTGTCACTGCTCACCAGCGGTGCGCAAGAGGCCATCAGCCGGCTGTCGGCTGGCGAAGTCGATCTGCTGCTGAGCTTTTCCAGCCCGCTGACCCAGTCATTGATCGACCCGCAGCGTTTTGACTCTCGAGTGCTGGCAAAGGAGCAATTGCTACCGGTCAGTGCGCCGGACGCTCAGGGCCAACCGCGCCAGCAGATAGCCGCAAGCAGTAACGCCCTCTCTATTCCCTGGCTGGCCTTTTCACCTTCCCTTGCGCTGCGCGGCGTGCTGGCGCAGCACCTGGAGCGACTGCCACAGCGCCTGGCGTTGCGGATGGTTTACCAGGCCGATTCCTATGATGCGATTCTGGAAATGGCCAAGCGTGGCAAGGGCCTTGCGTGGTTACCGCAGATGGTCGTCAGCGATGCGCTGGCGTCGGGCGAACTGCTGATTGCGGGCGGCGCCGAGTTTTGCGTCAGCTTCGACGTATCGCTGCATCGGTTACGCGATAACCAGAGCGAGATGGTGATGAAGATATGGGAAGCGTTGGCAGCGTTTGAAACGCTGCCGCCCCCCTCATGACCGCCCGTTTTTCCGCTTCACCACCGCTACCAGCCGCGACTGGCCTGGGCCGTGCCAAAACAGCTCAAACCTGTGCCAAATCAGCAATTGCCGCTACACCGCTATTGATTCACTTTCATCCGGGCTTTCACCCATAACAATTAACGCTTTCGATCTCGCCAGGCCGCGTAGCAGCTTGGGCGAATCCGAATGCCAAACGTGAAATACACCCGGGGCACACCCATGACCGCTCAATCACCCGCCTTACCCTCGGCAACGACCCCAGCCCGACGAGGCCCATGGAAGGAAATCATCGCTGCCAGTTTCGGCAATGCGCTGGAGTTCTATGATTTGTTGATCTACGGCTATTTTGCAGTCGTCATCGGCAAACAGTTTTTCCCCTCCGATAACGAAACCACCTCACTGTTGCTGGCCGTGGGTTCATTCGGCATTTCCTTTCTGATGCGTCCGCTGGGCGCCATTGTGCTGGGTTCCTATACCGACAAAGCCGGGCGAAAAGCCTCGCTGACACTGTCGATCATGATCATGTTGCTCGGCACCGCAATAATCACTTTCGCACCCACCTATGAACAGATTGGCTTGGCCGCGCCGCTGTTAATCATCGTTGCGCGCATGCTTCAAGGGTTCTCCACAGGCGGTGAGTTCGGCGCCGCGACGGCGTTTATGGTCGAACACGCAGACGCCAAGCGCCGGGGCTTCTTTGCCAGCTGGCAACTATCCACCCAAGGGCTGGCAACCGTCCTGGCAGCGGGGGTCAGCGCGATCCTCAGTTATGTACTGTCGGATGTGCAGTTGAACGAATGGGGCTGGCGCGTCGCATTCGGTTTCGGCCTGCTGATCGGGCCGGTGGGCTATTACATTCGTACACAAATCGATGAAACCCCGGACTTCAAGAAAACGCTGGTCAGCAGCACGGCCAAAACCCCGCTGCGAGACGTCTTGATCAAGGAGCATGTCAGCCTGCTGCTGGCTATCGGTGTAGTGGCCGGTGCGACCGCATTCAATTATGTCCATAAGTTGTACATGCCGATCTACGCGTTCAAGCAACTGAACATCGCCGCCACGTCTTCTTACCTCGGGGCGCTGATGACGGGCGTTATGTTAATGCTGATGGCGCCGGTATTTGGCGGGCTTTCCGACCGCTACGGACGATACCGGGTACTGACCATTGCGCTGTTGATTACCGGGTTTTCGTCTTACCCGATGTTCGTGCTGCTCAACACCTTCCCCAGCGTCACCACACTGCTGATCGTGCAAGCCCTTGTTGGCTTGTTGATCGCAGCCTGCCTGGGGCCGATTCCAGCGATGCTTTCCGACATTTTTCCGACCAGCATTCGCGGCACGGGCCTGGCGCTGAGCTACAACTTTTCCGTCACCCTGTTTGGTGGTTTTGCGCCATTGATCGTGACCGCGTTGATCGAAGCCAGCGGCAGCAAGCTCGCACCGAGCTTTTACGTGATGGGGACCATCTTGATCAGTGTCGTGTCGATCGTCTGCCTCGGCCGGCGCATGCGCGGTACGCAACCTTCGGCCAGTTGAGCCGAGCACTTATGAAAGCCAGCTTCTCTTGATTGTCGTGCCTCATCTGGCGACACGTCTAAACGTTGGTCTGTCGGAGACAGAAATGAAAACCTTAGAGCAAGTGCGTGCATCCCTGAAGCCATACCCGATTGAAGTCGACTTCCCCGACCTCAGCCCATGGAAAAACGGTAATAGCGGGATTGACTACGTCTACAGCTTCGACAGCGGCGAACCAGGGCCGCATGTTTTGATCATGGCATTGACCCATGGGAATGAAGTCAGCGGAGCCATCGCGGTAGACGCCCTGTTACGCCGCGGTATCCGCCCGCGCAAGGGCCGCTTGTCACTGGCGTTCGGCAACGTTGAGGCCTATCAACGCTTCGACCCGCAAAACATCGACGCGTCCCGCTTCATCGACGAGGACATGAACCGTGTCTGGCTGCCATCCGCACTGGAAGGCGAGCGAGAGTCTGTCGAGTTGCGCCGCGCACGTGAACTGCGACCGCTGATCGACACTGTCGATTTGCTGCTCGATATCCATTCAATGCACGAAGAATCCCCCCCTTGATGATGTGCGGGGCGTGCGCCAAAGGCCTGGCATTTGCCAAATCGTTGGGTGTACCGGCCACCGTCGTCGCCGACGCTGGCCACGCCAATGGACAACGCATGCGAGACTACGGCGGGTTTGGTGACGCCAAAAGCACCAAAAACGCGCTGCTCATCGAAACAGGTCAGCACTTTTCAAAAAAGAGCGAATACGTCGCCCTCGATATAGCCGCTCGTTTCCTGATGGCGACTGAAACCGTCGCCGAGGCCGACGTTTCGAGGTTTCTAAGCCGTGAACAGCCCGTTGCCCAGCACTGTTTGCAGGTCACCGATCCAGTGATCGCGCACAGCATGGACTTCAGTTTTACCGATGACTTCCGTGGCCTTAAACGGATCGCTCACGCGGGAACAGTGATCGCCAGAGACGCCGAACGCGAAATCCTCACGCCGTATGACAACTGCGTGCTGATCCAACCCTCGCTGCGGCACTTGGGGCAAGGCGTTACGGTGGTCAGGTTGGCGAAGATGCTGGACCTATAGCCGCGCCGCGATGGTCAATAGCCGTTGCTGCCGTAGTCCACCTGGAACGCGAAGCCTTCGAGCCTTTCTACGCCGGTATCCAACCATCCGTCGGCATGCAGGCGCAGCCAGCGATAGCCCGGCGCTTGCTCGCTGACCTTGAAGTCCTCACTGCCGGGTGCGAACTGGATGCACGTGGACGGCGAAGCCAGCAGACGTACACCGTTGCGCTCGCGGTCGATTTCCTGGTGCACATGGCCCCAAAGCACCGCCTTGACCTGCGGGAAGCGGTCGAGCACGGCAAACAACGCATCGGGATTGCGCAGGCCAATCGGCTCCATCCAGGCGCAGTCGATCGACACCGGGTGATGATGGAAGCACACCAGATGATGCCGGTTCGGCGCTTCGCTCAAAGCCTGGGCGAGTAATTGCAGTTGCTGGTCTTGCAGGTAGCCGGGCACGGAGCCGGGTACGGCGGAGTCCAGCAGGATGATGCGCCAGTTGCCGACATCGACCACCGGCTCAAGCAGGTCGCTGTGCACGGCAGCCTGGGCCATGACCTGCGGCTCATCGTGGTTGCCGGGAATCCAGCGCGCGGGAGCACCGATCGGCGCGGTCATATCGCGAAATTGCTGGTATGACGCCAATGTGCCGTCCTGGGAAAGATCCCCGGTGGCCAGCACCAGATCGATAGACGGCTGCTGTTCGCGGACCAATTCGATCACCCGCTGCAGGCTTTCGCGGGTATTCATACCCAGCAGCGTGCCGTCGGCCTCGGCAAACAGATGGCTGTCGGTCAGCTGCACCAGCAGCACAGCGTCAGGGTTCACGGCGGATACGCTCGGCAAGGCGCTCTCCCTAGCAATCACAGGAATAGATAGTTGGGGCAATTATGCTAGGGCAGGACACAAAGAGGAAACCTGGACAAACGGACACCGTTCACATCTAACGCACGACTTCGAACTCATGGCCCAAGGCCAGACAGTGGCTCAACCATTCGCCGAGGAACACATTGAGCTGTGCTTTCTCATCGGGCTGGTGCATGAACACATTCGGGTAAGGATAGATGCTGCGAAAGCGCCGTGCATGTTCGGCGCTGATCACTTCGGCCATGCGCGCATCGTGGTACACCTGCACTTCCAGCTGCGGCACCGGCAGCCACGGCAGGCTGTGTTCCTGGCGCACGCGCAGGGTGGTGGTGTACGGGCAATTGACGATGACTTCCAGGGCCAGCACGCCGAGCATCTGGTCGCCGTGGGTCACGGCAATGCGCCGCGCCTCGGGCGCGTGGCGCATGTCGGGCAGCAGGCGCATCAGCCGCGCATAGTTGGCCTCGCACGCGGCTTGCAGCCCGATCAGGTCGACCCGATAACGTTCCCGTGCCTTTACTGCCATAACCCCCTCACTTCCGCGCGATTAAGCGCAAGCCATTGCAGGGCGATAATGCTGGCTGCGTTGGAAATCTTACCGTCGCGTACCGCCTGCAAGGCATCTTCGAATGCCCAGGTGGTGACGCGGATGTCTTCTGCCTCTTCTTCCAATCCATGGATACCACCCGCCTGGGAGCTGTCGCAACGGCCCAGGTACAAGTGGACAAATTCGGTGCTGCCGCCAGGCGAGGGGAAATACTTGGTGATCGGCCACAGCGCGGAGAACGTCAGCCCAGCTTCCTCCTCGGCTTCGCGGTGTGCAACCTCCTCCGGCTGCTCGTCCTTGTCGATCAGTCCGGCGACCATTTCCACCAGCCAGGGGTTGTCGGTGCGGCCCATGGCGCCCACGCGGAACTGCTCGATCAGCACCACTTCATCGCGCTGCGGATCGTAGGGCAGCACGCACACCGCATCATGGCGCACGAAGACTTCACGATTGATCACGCGGCTCATGCCGCCGTCAAACTTCTCGTGGCGCAACTGCACGCGATCGAGCTGGTAGAAGCCCTTGTAGGCAGAGTCGCGCTGAACAATCTCGATTTTATTCGGCGTCGACTTCGTAAAATCCGTCATATCCTTCCTCGTCATAAGCCGTGCAATGGGCGCCATCCTAACGCGCCCATGCAGGTTGGCGCAGCCCCTTTCCGGTTGCCGGGATAGACGGCGGGCGTCAAACTCACTCTAATCAGTCTAGTGGCGAACTGGCGGCCTTGTTGGCAGTCCAAGCGCTACTCTTTTCGCTTTCCATCGATTTACGAAGGACACACATGTCGCTTTTAAAAATCGCCTCCGTGGCTTGCATTGCCTTGACCCTGGGTGCCTGCCAGAGCCTGTTCCAACCCAGCCAGCTCAAGCCGCTGGACGTTACCACCGACAAGTCGGAGCAAACCAAACCCGGCTGCGGCAGCCCTGACTGCCCGCTGGTGAACATCGATACCGTGCATTTCCCCGCCGACCCGCAACTCGACAGCCTGGTGGAGCAGCGCTTGCTGCAGATGACCCGCACCAGCCCCGGCGCCAGCGTTCCGGCAACCCTGAATGCCTACCGGGACAAGTTCCTGCGCGAATCCCCCGACCGCCACAGCATGTATTTGCAGGCCAAGGTACGCGAGCAGCATGACGCCCTGGTGATCGTCGAAGTGTCCAGTTACCTCGACACCGGCGTGGCCCACGGTGAGCCTGGCCGCGGGTTCATCAACTATTCACGTGTGCTGCATAAAGAGCTGGGCCTGGCCGACATGCTGTTGCCCGGCCAGGAGCAGGCCTTCTGGAATACGGCAAAAGTTGCCCATAACAGTTGGTTGATCAACACCAAGATGGACCGCGATCCGGAGTTCGTGAAGAACTGGCCGTTCCAGAAAACCCCGAATGTGGCCTTGACCAGTGGCGGCGTGGTGCTCAAGTACAACGTGAGCACCATCGCCCCTTATGCGCAGGGGTTGATCGAAATCACCATCCCCTATGCGCGCCTTACCGGTGTGATCAAGCCTGAGCTGATGCCCGCGCGCCACTGACCGCCCGCCCCAGGATGAACTGCAGCAGCCCCGCCAGCAGCAATGCCGGCAGGGTTGCGCCAATATCCGGATAGAGGTTGGCCAGCACATGATAGGTAGCGATGCCGCCCAGCCAGGCCACCAGCGCCGGCCAGTGCAGCTGGGTCACCGCGCCCTGGCGCCGATGGCGCAGGATGAAGTGATCCACCAGTACCACGCCGAACAGTGGCGCAAATACTGAACCGATCAGCAACAGGAAGTTCTGGTATTGCGCCAAGGGCGCAAAGCAGGCGATCAGGGTGCAGATCACACCGATAGCCAACGCCAGGTGCTCGACCTTCAAGCGCAGCAGAATCCCGCTCGACACCGCTGCCGAGTGAATATCGGCAAACGCGTTTTCCGACTCGTCCAGCAGGATCAGCAACAGCGGAATACCCAGGCCGGCGCCGGCCAGGGCCAGCAGCAATGCATTGACCTCACCGCTTGGCGCAAATGCCAGGGTGTACGCCACCCCCAGGCTCATCAGCCAGAAGTTACCCACAAAGAACCCCAGCGCCGTGCCGCCGAACACGCTTTTAGCGCGCTTGCCGAAGCGTGAGTAGTCGGCAATCAACGGCAGCCAGGACAGCGGCATGGCGATGGCAATGTCGAAGCCCACCGCAAACGGCATCGAGCCATCACCGGCCTGGGCCCACAGCGCAGCGAGGTCGGCCTTGGCGAACAGGTTCCAGGTCAGCCACAGGCAGGCCGCAAGCAGCAGCCAGATACCCCATTTGCGCAGGACCTGGCGCACGAAGGTCAGCGGGCCGCTCACCGCCAGCAAGGTGGCGAGGCCGCCGAAGAACAGCGTCCACAGCAAGGGGCTCGCCAGCAGGTTGCCTTCGCTGAACGCTCTTGTGCCCAACAGGCTGGCGGCATCGCGCATCACGATGATTTCGAACGAGCCCCAGCCAATCAATTGCAACAGGTTCAACAGCGCCGGCAGGCTGGCGCCCTTGGCACCGAGGCTGAGCTTGAGCGCGGCCATGGCGGACAAGCCGGTGTCGCTGCCGATTACACCGACGGATGCCAGCAACAGCACGCCCACCAGAGTGCCAAGGAAGATGGCCAACAATGAGCCGGACAAGCCCAGGCCCGGCGCCAACAGCGCGCCGGTTTGCAGGACCATCAGGCCGATGCCGAGGGAGAACCATAGGGAGAACAGGTCGCGGGCGCCGAAGACGCGCTTGTCGGTGGGCACCGCGATGTCGGGGGAGTAGGTACTCGGTTGAATGTTCAAGGGGGGTATCTCTGAGGGGCTGATCGTTCCCACGCTCTGCGTGGGAATGCCGCTTTGGACGCTCTGCGTCCGCCTTTGTGACGCGAAGCGTCACGGGATGCATTCCCACGCGGAGCGTGGGAACGATCATGGGTTTCAGACTTTTTTGTACAGCTGACTGCCTTCCTGCTTGAACCGCTCCGCCTGCTCGGCCAGGCCCTTGGCCACGTCCACATCCACCGCTTCAATGCGCTGGTTAGCCGCGTACTCACGCACTTCCTGGGTAATTTTCATCGAGCAGAATTTCGGCCCGCACATCGAGCAGAAATGCGCGACCTTGGCCGAATCCTTCGGCAGGGTTTCGTCGTGATAGGAACGCGCGGTGTCCGGGTCCAGGCCGAGGTTGAACTGGTCTTCCCAGCGAAACTCGAAGCGTGCCTTGCTCAGCGCGTTGTCGCGTATCTGCGCACCCGGATGGCCCTTGGCAAGGTCGGCAGCATGCGCCGCGATCTTGTAGGTAATGATGCCGGTCTTCACGTCATCCTTGTTCGGCAAGCCCAGGTGTTCCTTGGGCGTGACGTAGCAGAGCATGGCGCAGCCGAACCAGCCGATCATTGCCGCGCCGATACCGGAGGTGATGTGGTCATAGCCTGGCGCAATATCGGTGGTCAGCGGCCCGAGGGTGTAGAACGGCGCTTCGTCGCAGCACTCCAGCTGCTTGTCCATGTTTTCCTTGATCAGCTGCATCGGCACGTGGCCCGGGCCTTCGATCATGGTTTGCACGTCGTGCTTCCAGGCGATCTTGGTCAGCTCGCCAAGGGTTTCCAGTTCACCGAATTGCGCGGCGTCGTTGGCGTCGGCAATCGAGCCAGGGCGCAGACCATCGCCGAGGGAGAAGCTGACGTCATAGGCCTTCATGATTTCGCAGATCTCATCGAAGTGCGTGTAGGTGAAGTTCTCTTTGTGGTGGGCCAGGCACCACTTGGCCATGATCGAGCCGCCACGGGAAACAATGCCGGTGACGCGCTTGGCGGTCAGCGGTACGTAGCGCAACAACACGCCGGCGTGGATGGTGAAGTAGTCGACGCCCTGCTCGGCCTGTTCGATCAAGGTGTCACGGAACAGCTCCCAGGTCAGGTCCTCGGCGGCGCCACCGACTTTTTCCAGGGCCTGGTAGATCGGCACCGTACCGATCGGCACCGGCGAGTTGCGAATGATCCACTCGCGGGTTTCATGGATGTGCTTGCCGGTGGACAGGTCCATCACCGTGTCCGAACCCCAGCGAATACCCCAGGTCAGTTTCGCCACTTCTTCTTCAATGGACGAGCCCAGCGCGCTGTTGCCGATGTTGCCGTTGATCTTCACCAGGAAGTTACGGCCGATGATCATCGGTTCCAATTCGGTGTGGTTGATGTTGGCCGGGATGATCGCGCGACCACGGGCGATTTCTTCGCGCACAAATTCAGGGGTGATGATCTTCGGTACGCTGGCGCCGAAGCTGTGGCCGGCGTGCTGCTGGTCAAGCAAGCCACTGGCGCGGGCCTCTTCAAGCTTCATGTTTTCGCGGATGGCAACGTACTCCATCTCGGCGGTGATGATGCCTTTGCGCGCGTAGTGCATTTGCGTGACGTTGGCCCCGGCCTTGGCGCGGCGCGGGTTCTTTACATGGGCGAAACGCAGGGCGGTCAACTCGGCATCGCTCAGGCGCTGTTGACCGAAGTGCGAACTCAGGCCCGACAGGCGCTCGGTGTCGCCGCGAGATTCGATCCAGGGCGAGCGCACATCGCCCAAGCCTTTGCGCACGTCGATGATCACGTTGGGGTCGGTGTACGGACCGGAGGTGTCGTAGACCACCACGGGCGCGTTGATTTCGCCGCCGAAATCGGTGGGCGTCACGTCCAGGCTGACCTCGCGCATCGGCACACGAATGTCCGGGCGAGTGCCTTGTACGTAGATCTTCTGCGAGCGGGTAAACGGCTGCACGGAGCCGGAGTCGACCTTGGCCGATTCACTCAAGTGCACGGTGTTTTTCAGTTTTGTACTTTTTATTTCTGTGCTCATCACGGGCTCTCCAACTCTCCAGGCGGTGGATGTTTGTCGGAGCGAACCTGTGACGGACGGAGGCACTGGAACCAGTGCTGTGCTTGGCGCACGAGGGCTGTTCGATTGTCGAACAACATCCCGGACGAAGCACAAGAGGACTCGCCGGGTGACGAGAAATCTTGTTCCCTACGCAGGCGCTAACCTGATCAGGTTCAACGGGATCCGGTATTTACCGATCTCAGCCTTCCAACAAGGCACCCCGACAAGAACGCGGCCAGTCTAGACCATGGCGTGGGCAAATTGCCAATGGCGCTGCATTGGGCATGATAAATGGCGTGATTGCAGGATTGTTGTGCCGCGGTCCGGCCACTACACTCGGGAGCTGCCTCAAGGCTTGACGCTCCAGTTGGGTCACCGTAGCCTTGGCCAACACATTATCATCGTAATATTTATTCAGGGATCGACTCATGCTGCGCAAACTTTCACTGGCAGTTGCCGTGTCTTGTGCGACCCACACAATGGTCTGGGCAGCTGAAGCGCCCTTGTCTGCCAGGACCGACCTGGTCAGCGTCTATCAGGAAGCGGTGGACAACAACGCCGACCTGGCCGCCGCACGGGCCCAGTACGGCGCGCAGAAAGAAGTGGTGCCCCAGGCTCGCGCCGGGTTGCTGCCGAACCTGACCGGCGGCGCTGATATCAACAACGTCCGCACCCAGATCGACACGCCGGCCGCCACCGCCAATCGCGATGCGCACTCCTGGCGTGCAACCCTGAGCCAGCCGCTGTTCCGTGCCGACCGCTGGTTCCAGTTGCAAGCTGCCGAAGCCACCAACGAGCAGGCGGCGCTGCAGCTCTCGGCGACCGAACAGAACCTGATCCTGCAGAGCGCCGAAAGCTACTTCGCCGTGCTGCGCGCCCAAGACAACCTGGCCTCGACCAAGGCCGAAGAAAATGCCTTCAAGCGCCAGTTGGACCAATCCAATGAACGCTTCGATGTGGGCCTGTCGGACAAGACCGATGTGCTGCAATCCCAGGCCAGCTATGACACGGCACGAGCCAACCGCATCCTCGCCCAGCGCCAGGTGGAAGACGCCTTCGAGGCGCTGATCACCCTGACCAATCGCCAATACAATTCGATCCAGGGCATTGTCCATACGCTGCCGGTGTTGCCACCGCTGCCGAACGACGCCAAAGCCTGGGTCGAAACCGCCGGCCGCCAGAACCTGAACCTGCTGGCCAGCAACTACGCCGTCACCGCCGCCGAGGAAACCCTCAAGCAGCGCAAGGCCGGCCACGCGCCCACCTTGGACGCGGTGGCGCAGTACGAAAAAGGCGATAACGATGCCCTGGGTTTCAGCAACCCGAATGCGTTCGGCACGCCCTATCGCGGTGACGTCGAACAGCGCACCATCGGCCTGCGCCTGAACATTCCGATCTACAGCGGCGGCCTGACCAGCTCCCAGGTCCGTGAGTCCTACTCGCGCCTGGGCCAGACCGAACAGCAACGCGAAGGCCTGCGCCGCCAGGTTGTGGAAAACACCCGCAACCTGCACCGCGCGGTGAACACCGACGTGGAGCAGGTACAGGCGCGCCGCCAGTCGATCATCTCCAACCAGAGTGCGGTGGAAGCCACGGAAATCGGCTATCAGGTGGGCACGCGCAATATCGTCGACGTGCTCGACGCACAGCGCCAGCTCTACGCGTCGGTGCGCAACTACAACAACAGCCGCTACGACTACATCCTCGACAACCTGCGCTTGAAGCAGGCTGCGGGCACGTTGAATCCAGGGGATCTGCAGGACCTGACGCGCTACCTCAAGGCCGACTACAACCCGGACAAGGACTTCCTGCCACCGGACCTGGCCAAAGCCGCCGCCGAGCAACTGAAGGCCCGCCCAGGTTCTTGAGAACACTGCAAAACCAATGTGGGAGGGGGGCTTGCCCCCGATGAGGGAGTGTCAGTCAAGACAACTTGAACTGACAGACCGCTATCGGGAGCAAGCCCCCTCCCACAGTTGGTTCAGTGTTGAGTCAGTGACTTATCAGTCTGTCCAGGCCAGCCAGCAAGCGCTTAAGCGCGCCCTGGTTGGCCTGCATCACCTTCAACCCCGCCTGCGCCATCCTGCGCGCATCCTGTGGCAACTCGAACAGCTGCCGCACCGCCTCGGCCAAGCCTTCTGCATCATCCACCTCACGCAACGCCCCGGCGTCGCGCATCATCGCGGTGATTTCCAGGAAGTTGAACAGGTGCGGCCCCATGATCACCGGCTTGCCCAGCGCGGCCGGCTCCAGCGGGTTGTGCCCACCGGTCGGGACCAGGCTGCCGCCGACAAAGGCGCTGTCGGCCAAGGCGTAGAGAAACAGCAACTCGCCCATGGTGTCGCCGAGCAACACTGAGGTGTGGGCGGTGACCGGCTCGCCACTGGAACGACGTACCGTGGAAAAGCCCTGCTGCACGCAACGCTCAAAGGCCGGGTCAAAGCGTTCCTGGTGACGCGGTACCAGGATCAGCAAGGCGTTGGGATAGCTGGCGAGCAATTGGCGATGGGCCGCAAGCACCACCTCATCCTCGCCTTCGTGGGTACTCGCGGCGATCCACACCGGCCGCTCACCGGCACCCCATTGTTCGCGCAGGACGGCGGCGCGGGCCGGCAGTTGCGGGTCGACGGTCAGGTCGAACTTGATCGAGCCGGTGACTTCAACGGTTTCAGGACGCGCGCCGAGGCTGCGAAAGCGTTCGGCCTCGGTCTCGGTCTGCACCGCAATCAAGTTCATTTGCGCCAGCATCGGCGCGGTCAGCCTGGCAAACCGGGCGTAGCCCCTGGCCGAGCGCGCCGACAACCGCGCATTGGCCAGGGCCACCGGAATACCGCGCTGGGCGCAGGCGTGAATATGGTTGGGCCACAATTCAGTTTCCATGATCACCGCCAGCCGGGGCTGTACCCGGTCGAGGAAACGCTTGGCGGCGCAGGGCAAGTCGTACGACAGATAACAATGTTGAATGCGCGGCTCATTGGCGAACAGCGCCTGGATGCGCTCGGAACCGGTGGGCGTCATGCAGGTGACGGTCATCGGCAACTGCGGATAACGCTCCAGCAGGGCGCGGATCATCGGCGCGGCGGCAATGCTTTCGCCCACCGACACCGCATGCACCCAGATGCCGCCGGGCTGCATCACCGGCAAGCCATAGGAAAACCGCTCGCCCACGCGCTTGGCATAGGCCGGCGCCTTGCGCGCGCGCAACCATAGACGTAAAGCCACCAACGGCAGCGCGAGGTAAAACAGACAGCTGTAGAGAGTTCTATTCATGGCGGCGGAGTTTATCGGCTTTTTCAGTCGATCGCCTGCAGGCACTCGGCAAAACGTTCAGCCAAAAAACGCGCGGCGGGCCCAAGGGGCTCATCGCGGCGCCACACCAGTTCCACCACCAGCGCCGGCGGGGTCCATTCGCTGTCCAGTTCAACCATTTGTTGCTGGTAGGTCGGGTATTGCACGATATGCCGTGGCAACCAGGCCCAACCGAGGCCGCTCATCAGCCATTCGGCCAATACGTAGAAGCTGTCGGCCCGCCACACCAGCGGGCTGGCGGCTTCGCTGCCGGGGTAGACGCTGGTCTGGGTCGACATCAGCAACTGGCGAAACTGCGCCAGTCGTTGGCAATCCACGTACTTTTCCTTGGCCAAAGGGTGATTCACTCCGCACACCGTGACCATTTCCACACTGCCCACCACCCGTCGTTCGAGAGCTTCGGGGATCTGGTCGTGGTAGAACAACAGGCCCAGGTCGGCCTGGCGTTCCACCAACTTGCGCGCCACATCGCCCTGAGCGGCACTGGACAACTGCACTTCAAGCAACGGATAGCGCATGGCCAGCGCCTCAAGGCTATCGAGCACCGGCTGGAACAACATCGCCTCGTCCTGGGCCAGGCGCAGGCACGCTTCCTCGCCCCGGGTCAACGACAATGCCCGTCCCGTCAGGCGCTCGCACTGGCGCAGCACTTCGCGCGCCTCCTCCAGCAGCACACTGCCGGCTTCGGTCAGGCGCGGCTGGCGGCCGCTGCTACGCTCGAACAGGCTGACGCCGAGGTCCGCCTCCAGCATCGCGATCGCGTTGCTGATGGCCGATTGCGCCTTGCGTTGCCCGCGCGCCACGGCAGAGAACGAACGCTGCTCGGCAACGCTGACAAACAGGCGCATCTGTTCCAGATCCCACTGCACGCTCATGGCTGAACCTATCTTGAATTCGGATAGGTAATGACTTTACCCCATCTGTTGAACCTCTAGAATGCCGACCTTATCAAACGAGCTTCACCTTGAGGAACGCACCATGAACGCCGCCTATTGTTACCTGGCCATCGCCATCTGCTCGGAAGTGATCGCGACCGTTTCCATGAAAGCCATCAAGGGCTGGAGCACCCCCATCCCGCTGCTGCTGGTGATCGTCGGTTATGGCGTGGCGTTCTGGATGCTCACGCTGGTGGTGCGCACGGTGCCGGTGGGCGTGGCGTACGCGGTATGGGCAGGGTTGGGCATCGTGATGGTCAGCATTGCAGCGTTGTTCATCTACGGGCAGAAGCTGGATATCCCGGCCATGCTGGGGATGGGGCTGATTGTGCTGGGCGTGGTGGTGATTCAGCTGTTCTCGAAAACCGCCGGTCACTGACCGCCACTCAACAGCCTGTATACTGCGCCTCTTGTCTTGAACATTGAGGTCGCCGATGCCATCCGTTATTTCCACCGACGTTCTGATTGTCGGCGCCGGGGTTGCCGGCCTCTGGCTCAATGCGCGCCTGCGCCGCCAGGGGTTTTCCACGGTGCTGGTGGAAAGCGCGACCCTGGGTGGCGGGCAAAGTGTGAAGTCTCAGGGAATCATCCACGGCGGCGCGAAATACGCCCTGCACGGTGCCCTCACCGGCGCCTCCGAAGCGATTGCCGACATGCCGCGCCGCTGGCGTGAAGCCCTGGCCGGCACTGGCGAGCTGGACCTGTCCGGCGTGCGCCTGCTCTCCCAAGCCCACTACCTTTGGTCCCCCGGCACTCTCGCCGGTAATCTCACCAGCTTTTTCGCCAGCAAGGCCGTGCGCGGGCGTGTCGATCAGGTCAAGGGCGACGAACTGCCTCCGGCGCTGCAGGATCGCCGCTTCAAGGGCAAGGTCTATCGCCTGGCGGAATTGGTAGTGGACGTGCCGAGCCTGATTGAACGCCTGGCGCATCTGGCCGGTGACGGTTTGCTCGCAGGCCGGCAGATCGAACCGCTGCTCGACGGCGACACGCTGGTCGGCTTGAAGGTTGATGGCCGCGACATCCGCGCCCAGCGCATCGTACTGAGCGCCGGCGCCGGCACGGCGGAGCTGCTGGCGGCCCTGGGCTTGAGCCAGCCGGCGATGCAAACCCGCCCGCTGCACATGATCATCGCCAAAGGCCCGGGCTTGAGGCCGTTGTATGCCCACTGCCTGGGCGGCGGCACCAAGCCGCGCCTGACCGTGACCACCCACCCGGCCGCCGACGGTCGCTGGGTGTGGTACATCGGTGGTGATATCGCCGAGGCCGACGGCGTGGCACGCACGCCGCAAGAGCAGATCGCTACCGCCCAGAAAGAGCTTGCCCAGTTGTTGCCGTGGATCGACATGAGCCAGACCCAGTGGGCCACCCTGCGCGTCAACCGCGCCGAGCCACTGCAATCGGGCCTGACCCGGCCCGACAATGCCTTCGTTGCCGAACAGGGGCGCCTGTTGGTGGGGTGGCCGACCAAGCTGGCCCTGGCACCGGACTTCGCCGACCGCGTGATCAACAGCCTGGAACGCGATGGCATCCGCCCAAGCGCCAGCGCCCCCCTGCCCGAGCTGCCAAAGCCGGCTATCGGCCAACCCGCCTGGGAGCAACTGTTGCCATGAGCCTGCCAACCCTGCACGACCTGCATCGCCCCCTGGGCAGCACCGGCTTGCTGGTGTCGCCGCTGGGCCTGGGCACCGTCAAGCTGGGCCGTGACCAAGGGGTGAAATACCCCAACGGCTTCAAGATTCCGGATGACGACGAGGCGCGGATGTTGCTGCGCCAGGCGCGCCAGCTGGGCATCAACCTGATCGACACCGCGCCCGCCTACGGCCGCAGCGAAGAGCGCCTCGGGCCTCTGCTGCGCGGCCAGCGCAAGGATTGGGTGATCGTCAGCAAGGTCGGTGAGGAATTCGAAGCGGGCGTTTCCCGCCACGATTTCAGCGCTGCCCATACGCGGATGTCAATCGAGCGCAGCCTGAAAAGACTTGAAACGGATTTTATCGACCTGGTGCTGGTGCACTCCGACGGTAACGACTTGCATATCCTCAATGATTGCGAGGTGTACCAGACCCTGGAGGCGCTGAAAAAAGAGGGCAAAATTCGCGGTTTCGGCTTCTCCGGCAAGACCGTTGAAGGCGGCGTGAAGGCGCTGGAACAGGGTGATTGCGCAATGGTCACTTACAATTTGAACGAACAAGCGGAAAAAGCCGTCATTGAATACGCGGCGGCCCATGGCAAGGGCATCCTGGTGAAAAAAGCCCTGGCCAGCGGCCATGTGTGCCTGGAGCCTGGAATGGATCCAATTCAGGCCAGTTTCATGTTGTTGTTTGCGCAAACGGGTGTCGCCAGTGCTATTGTCGGGACGATTAATCCGCTGCACCTGGCCCATAACGTGGCAACCGCTGCCCGAGTCATCCGTCAACTCTGATGCCGCCCACGCGGCCGACCCCGTCGCAAAAAGGAGCCGACATGCCGCGTACGCTCATAAGAAAGAACCCCAGCAACTTCAAGACACTGCCGCTGCACGTAGAAGCCACCCCCGAAGGCCTGAGTTACCAGAGCGTCGGCATGCCGCTCAACTTCGCCCAGACCCTGCAACGGCGCAAGCCGGTCGAGGTGCCGGACGCCGAACGCTTCACCCTGGAGCTGGCGAACCTCGGCGTCTCGGTGCGCCTGACGCTGCACTGGCAAAACAAGGATTACTGGGTACTGGTGCGCCAGCGGCGCCAGGATCGCGGCGATGTGGTGCTCAAGCTGATCTCCGGCTACGTCCCGGCCCATGAACTGAACCTGCCGCTGCATACCGCCATCCAGGAAATTGCCGAAGAGTGCTTGCTGGAAACCCCGGAAGGCTGGCTCGGCGGGCGCTTCAACGACACGTGGCTGCCGGCGCCCTACTCCGCCGCGCTGCATTACCGTGAAGCCCTGCCGTTTCGCCTGAGCCCGCTGTCTGGCGCCGCGCGCCCGGTGCGCTGTGCGACAACCCAGTTGATCGAGCGCCCACGGGCCTATGTGCACCTGCCGACGGCGTCACTGCAGCTGATTTACGATCTGCGCCTGGAAGTGCCGAAGGAGGCCAAGTCGCTGAGCCTGTTTCATGTGGATGAGCGCCTGGAAGGTGACCAACTGGTGGCGCGCCTGGATCGACAGCGTCCGGATCTGTACTTGATGCCGCTCAAAGACGGCGAGCCGCTGGCCGAGCTGTACACCGTCAAGAAAGATCAGTTGTACCCGGCGAGCACGCGTGGTTTGTACCTGGCCGAAAGCTTCGCCCAGCAGGAAGGCTGGCTGGTGCGTGATGAGCGGATTCGCTGGAAGGACTGGCTGCGCCAGCAAGGCCTGGCAGAACCGGAAAAAGAGTCGAAGCTCAAGCGCTTGACCGGCAAGGCGCAGCAGATGCTGCGCAAGATCGTGCCGAAGAAAAAAGCCAGGGACTGAAGCGTTAATGCTATCGCTAAGGAGCAAGCCGGACGGCTCTACCCACCCAGCTCCTACATGGAGAGAAGTCAGCCGTTCAACAAACGCTCCAGGCCAACCTTCAAGAGAGTAGGCTCAGGCGGCTTGAAACTGGCCAGCAACCTTTGGTTATTCGCCCTTGAATGCCGAATGTCTCCGGGGCGCGCCGGCTCGTACGTCACAGCAGGCAACGAGCCCAGCGCCTCTTCCAACGCGTGCAGGACCTGCTTGAGGGTGGTGGTGCGGTTCCAGCCGACGTTAATAGCCCCAAAGGGTGCGCTTGGCGCTTCGACGGCTTGCACCAGTACCTCGACCAAGTCTTCAACGTACATGAAATCGCGGGTCTGCTCACCGTCGCCGAACACCGAAATAGGCAAACCTCGCTGGGCACGCTCGCTAAAAATGCTGATCACGCCAGAGTACGGTGATGACGGATCCTGGCGTGGTCCGAAAATATTGAAAAAGCGAAAAATCACCGGTTCCAGGCCATGCTGACGGCGATAGAAATCAAAGTAGAACTCACCTGCCAACTTGTCCGAAGCATAAGGTGTCAACGGAGCTTTAGCAGTCTCCTCTTCAATCGAAGCACCTTCCCCATTATTGCCATACACAGCTGCGCTGGAAGCAAATACCACACGCTTTACGCCGGCCTTACGCATGCCTTCGCAGACATTCAAGGTGCCTACGAAATTGCTCTGATGCGTGCCGACTGGATCATCCACCGATGCTTGTACCGAAGCTACCGCCGCCAAGTGCACCACCGCAGTCACGCCGACAGCGGCCCGCTCCACCTCTTCGGCATTGGCGACGTCACCTTCAATTAGATCGACTCGCCGGTTATCGAGCGGCAAATTGCTTCGCTTGCCCGTGGATAGGTTATCCAGCACGCGCACCCAATAGCCTCTCGCAAGCAGCGCATCGACCAAATGCGAACCGATAAAGCCAGCGCCACCGGTGATCAGAACCCACTTTTTAGTATCAATCATTATTACGGATCTTCTCGACGATAGCTGTGGTTGAGCTGTTTTCAACTAGGCCCAACACTTTGACCGTGCCGCCGTAGGCGCTGACGATGTCCGCACCGACCACCTGGTCGACGGAATAGTCACCGCCCTTGACCAGCACGTCTGGCTTGACCTGGGCCAACAGGTTTTCCGGGGTGCCTTCAGCAAAACTGATCACCCAGTCCACCGCACCCAAACCCGCCAGTACCGCCATGCGCCGGTCGACGCTATTGATCGGGCGGCCAGGGCCTTTCAAGCGGCTGACGGACGCGTCATCGTTGACCGCGACGATCAGGCGATCGCCCTGGGCGCTCGCTTGCTCAAGATAAGTCACATGGCCGGCGTGCAGGATGTCGAAGCAACCGTTGGTGAAGACAATGCTTTCGTTGTGGGCGCGAGCGTCGTCAATCGCCAACAGCAATTGCTCGAGCCCCAGCACGCCGCGTTCCGAGCCTTCGGAGCGCTGGATGGCGCGGCGCAACTCGGGTGCGCTGATGGCAGCGGTGCCCAGCTTGCCAACCACGATGCCCGCCGCCAGGTTGGCCAGGGCCACGGCGTGGGGCAGCTCCTCACCGGCGGCGATGGACGCGGCCAGGGTGGAAATCACCGTGTCACCGGCGCCGGTGACGTCGAACACTTCCCGCGCACGCGCCGGCAGGTGCATCGCCGGATGGCCTGGACGCAGCAGGGTCATGCCGTGCTCACCACGGGTCACCAGCAGGGCGCCGAGCTCAAGATCGGCCATCAGCGCCGCGCCCTTGCTCACCAGTTCGTGCTCATCGGCGCAACCACCGACGACGGCTTCGAACTCGCTGAGATTTGGCGTGATCAGGCTGGCGCCCCGATAAATCGAGAAGTCCTTGCCCTTGGGATCGGCCAGCACCGGAATGTTGCGGGCCTTGGCGGCCTGGATCAGCACCTGGTGGTTCTTCAAGGCGCCTTTGCCGTAGTCGGACAACACCAGCACCTTGATGCCTTCGAGCAACGCCTCGACCTGACCACCGAGGGCCAGGGCGTCGGTGGCGAAGGGTTCTTCGAAATCGATGCGCAGCAATTG
Source organism: Pseudomonas sp. R4-35-07 (assembly GCF_003852235.1). Taxonomy (NCBI): domain Bacteria; kingdom Pseudomonadati; phylum Pseudomonadota; class Gammaproteobacteria; order Pseudomonadales; family Pseudomonadaceae; genus Pseudomonas; species Pseudomonas sp. R4-35-07. The sequence goes on along the minus strand of NZ_CP027732.1, from coordinate 583,836 downwards.
CTGGTGACGGCTCATGACCCGCAGCTTGACGATGGTCGGCTGATGCGCGATGCGCTGGAACAACGCGCGCACGCCCGCCCCGCGCAGGCTATTGGCCAGGCTGTCGGCCGCTTCGTCGTCACCGGTCACACCCACGAGGGAGGCCGGGGCGCCGAGCGCGGCAATATTGAGGGCAACGTTGGCAGCGCCACCCGGACGGTCTTCGATTTGCTCGACCTTGACGACCGGTACCGGCGCCTCAGGGGAAATCCGTGAGGTACCACCATGCCAGTAACGGTCGAGCATGACATCGCCGACCACCAAGACAGGGGCTTGATTGAATCGCGGCATGGACAACTTCATGGAGCAACCCACATACAAAATGAACAGGGGCGCGATATTAGCACAGGGTTTGCGCTGGCTTGCGACTGGCGCGACGCCGAATCAAGCGCAGGGCAAATGTGGGAGGGGGCTTGCCCCGATGGCGGTGGGTCAGCTGACATATGTGCAGGCTGACACTTCGCTATCGGGGGCAAGCCCCCTCCCACAGTAGATGTGTGCGTATTGCAGATCAGGTGATATCGGCCGCTACCGGCGCATCCAGGCCCATGGCATGCAGGCGGGCGTAATAGCCGTTCTGCGCCAACAATTCGCCGTGGGTGCCACGTTCGACGATCCGACCGTCGTCCATCACCAGGATCAGGTCAGCCTTTTCGATGGTGGACAAGCGGTGTGCGATCACCAGCGTCGTGCGGCCCTGCATAACCTTGTCCAGCGCGGCCTGGATATGCCGCTCGGACTCGGTGTCGAGGGCCGAGGTGGCCTCGTCGAGAATCAACACAGGCGCATTCTTGAGCAGGGCACGGGCAATCGCCAGGCGCTGGCGTTGGCCACCGGACAACAGCACGCCGTTCTCGCCGACCTGGGTATCGAAGCCCTTGGGCAACTGGTCGATGAAGTCCCTGGCGTTGGCATCCGCCGCCGCCGCCTCGACGTCTTCGCGTGGCGCGCCGGCCAGGTCACCGTAGGCGATATTGTTGGTCACGGTGTCGCTGAACAGGGTCACGTGCTGGGTTACTTGGGCAATGTGCTTGCGCAGGTTGAGCAGCTTGTAGTCTTCGATCTCGATGCCATCGAGCAGGATTTCACCGCTTTCGTGGTGATAGAACCGCGGGATCAGGCTGGCCAGGGTCGACTTGCCGCTGCCCGAGCGCCCTACCAGGGCGATCATCTGCCCAGGCTCGGCGGTAAAGCTGATGTCCTTGAGCACATGGCGCTCGGTGCCGGGGTAGGTGAAGTTCAGGTTGCGCACTTCCAGGCGGCCGCTGACTTTTTCACGCTCGAGGGTGCCGTGGTCGACCTCCACCTCTTCGTCCAGCTGTTCGAAAATGCTTTCGGCACCGGCCACGCCTTTCTGAATAGTCGAGCTGACTTCCGACAGTTGGCGGATCGGTTTGGGCAACAAACCGGCCAAGGTGATGTAGGCCACCATGTCACCGGCCGACGCATCGCCTCGCAGGTACAGCACCAGGAACATCAGCACCGCCATCGCGGAGTAGATCACCAGTTGCAGCGCCGGCGTGTAGATCGCCCCGGTACGGGTCATGCGCAATTGCTTGTTGGTGTTGCTCTGGCTGGCCTTTAAGAATCTTTTTTCCTCGTAGACCTCGCCGCCGAAGCTGCGCACCACGCGGTAGCCCTGGATGGTTTCCGAGGCGACGTGGGTGACGTCACCCATGGCCACCTGGATCTTCTTGCTCTGCTTGCGGAATTTCTTGCTGGCCGTGCTGACCATGACCGCAATCAACGGTAGGATGGCGATCATCACCAGCGTCAGGCGCCAGTTCATGAACAGCAGCGAGGCGAACAGGAAGATCACTGTCATGCCTTCGCGGATCACCACCTTGATGGCATCGGTTGCCGCCCCTGTGACCATGGTCACGTTGAAGGTGATGCGGGAAATCAGGTGGCCGGAGTTATGGTTGTCGAAGTAACGGTTTGGCAGCGTCAGCAGGTTGTTGAACAACTGCACGCGCAAATCGTGGACCAGCCCCAGGGAGACCTTGGCCAATAGGTAGTTGCCCAGGAATGAGCCCAGGCCTTGCCAGGCCGCGATCAGAATGATCAGCAGCGGCACCGCCTGCAGCAGCTGCAGGTCGCGCAGGAAAGGCACGGTCGGAAACAGCACGGCTTCGGGGTTGGACAGGCCGTCGACGAAGTATTTGAGGATGTAACCCAGCATCGGTTGGGTCGACGCGAAAATCAGAAATCCAAGGATACTCAACGCGAACAAGCCCATATAAGGCTTAACGTAACTGAGCAGGCGGAAGTATATTTTCAAGCTCGAAGGGCTTGCGCTCGGACTGGAGTCGGTCATATCACGCGGCGTTTTGAAAAAGGAGGCTGACTTTAGCACAGCTTCTCTGTTGTACTTGCACCCGGCGTAACCCACAGCCCGGTTGGATCAGACGGGCGACATTACATAGCCACTACCTTAAGATGGTCGGCTTTCTCTTTCTGGAATGGCTTTATCGTATGCACTCAAAGCGCCTTATCTATGGCTCAAATCGCGTTTTCGACTTCCTGGTCCTGTGGATTTTGCCTGCTGGCTTGCTGTTGCTCTTGAGTGCACTGTTCTTCGTCGGCAATCGTAATGTACTGCACCGGGTTTTCTACATCCTGTTCAGCGTGCCCACCTTGTTCCTGTTGTGCATGCGTCCCAAGGAACTCAAGGATTTGTTGCGCGAGCCTATTGCCCTCGCATTCCTGGTGTTTTCTGCCTGGGCCTTGACGAGCCTGCTCTGGAGCCCGGAGCCCAGTACCGACACCGACCTGTTCAAACGCCCGCTGAACACATTCATGCTGTTTGGTGGCTGCGGGCTGTTGCTGCATTATCGCAATGAACTGTTCAAACCGATCTTCTTTAGTGCCGCTGCCATTGCGCTAGTGGTAAGCCTGTGGAATCTGGTGGCGTTCGCCAAGGGATTCCAACCCGGCATGCGCATGATCGGCGGTCTTGGCGCCCTCGACAACCCGTTGCTCAGCTCGCACCTTTTTGGTTTTTTTACGGTTTATTGGCTATACACCTGCATGACCACCCAGCGACAGAAGGTATTGTGGTTCAGCGTACCAGCGCTTGCGATCATGGCCACGGCCGTGCTGGCGACCGGTTCACGCACGCCGCTTGTAGCATTGACGCTTGCCATCCTGTGGATGAGCTTTCTCAGCCGTAACCGGCGCTCGGCACTGCTTCTCAGCGGCATGATCCTGGGTGCTGTCGCGCTCCTGGTGTTTTACCCTGAATCGATCACCGAACGAGGCAGCTCATTCCGCCTTGAGCTGTGGCGCATGTCGTTGCACCTAATCGCAGAGCATCCGTGGATCGGTCATAGTTACGATTCCGAGCTGTATCTGACTCTGGCAGTTGGCGACCAACTTCGCGAGCCCCACAGCTTCTCCCTCGGCGTGCTCTATTACGTCGGTATCATTGGCTTCATCCCGTGGGCCTTCATGCTCGGATGGGGCCTGTATAAAGGTCTGAAAGAGCGCGCACAGCCGCTGTTCATCCTTGCATCGTCCTTGCTGGCCTACGGCATCGGTGCCGGCCTGACCGAAGGCGGCGGCATCCTGTCGCGACCCAAGGAGCATTGGTTCCTGCTGTGGATCCCGCTGGCAATCATTGCCGGCCTGAGCGTCGCCCAGCGCCACCGCAGTCTGCTGCGCATGCCTGTGCAATCGATCAAGCCCCAGGCATTCGACCAGCTGTGCAGCAATGCCCATGTAATCGAAGCCGATGGCCTCGGGCCAAAAGTCCTGCGCCTGGAAGATGGCAGCTTCCTCAAGCTGTTCCGCCCACGCCGCTGGTACACCTCCGGTAGCTTCAACCCGTATTCAGAGCGCTTTGCCAGCAACAGCGAGCAATTGCGCACCCTGGACATCCCCGCACCACACGTCCTCGGGCTCTACTCCCTGCCCGATGCCAGCAGCGCCGTGGCCTACACGCCCCTGCCCGGCCTGACCCTGCGCCAGGCCCTGCAAAGCCTGGACAGCAGCCTGCGCGAATCGCTGGTCGAGCGTTTTGGTCGGTTCATGGCGCAATTGCATGAGCGCGGCGTGTACTTCCGTTCGCTGCACCTGGGCAACGTGTTGCTGATGGACGACGGTGAGTTCGGCCTGATTGACGTCGCCGACCTGCGCATCTTCCCGTCGCCCCTGCGCTACGCATTGCGCCAGCGTAATTTGCGCCACATGCAACGCTATCCGCAGGACCGCAACTGGCTGTTCGAAACGCACTTCGAGCAACTGGTGAAGGGCTATGCAATGGTTGCGAGCCCAACGGCCACTGCGAAAATTCGCGAGCAGGTACAGAGCCTGGCCCGTCCAGGTGATAAGCCCCTGTAGGAGCGAGCTTGCTCGCGAAGATCGACAACGATAACGCGGGCATTCAGACTGCCTGCAGTGTCCTCGGTTTTTTCGCGAGCAAGCTTGCTCCTACAGGGGAAGCGCCTCAGCTTTTCAGCGGTGCCAGGTAGAGCCGCACCAACCCGCGCAAGGTTTTGCGGCCCCAGAACTTCAGGGGAATCTGCTTGAGAATCTCGCGCGCCAACGGCCGGTCGCGCTGGGCGGTCTTTAAGAACATCGAGTTCAGGAAGTTGTAGCGCACCGCGTCATAGGCCGGGTGGTCGCTGAACTTGGCGTAGGTCTTGAGGATGTTCTGGATCATGTAGCGGTGGTTCTTGTAGGTGTTGCTGCCGTGCTGTCGATACTGCGCCATCACCACGTCAAGGGCGTCGATGGTGTAGCCCGCCGCCGTGATCTTCAATTGGATCAGCAGGTCCTCGAGGGGAATCTGCGGGTCGAAACCGCCGACCTCCTCCAGCACGTCCCGACGAATCAGCATGGTGGGCGCCGGTGGGAACGGCTTGCGGTCCATGAACATGTCGTCAAAATCGAGACTGCGAAACGGCACATCGCGACGTTGCTTCTTCTCCGGGTGCAGGTTGCCATCGCCATCGATCAGCTCGATGTTGCCGGCGCACATGCCCACCTTCGGCTTGCCCTCCATATACGCCACCTGGGTCGCGATGCGGTCCGGCAACATGATGTCATCCGAGCCGAACGGTGCGATCAGGCTGCCCTTGGCGCGAGCGATCGCGCCGTTGAGGGTGGCGCTGAGGCCCTGGTTCTGTTGCACCTGGAAATCAAAGCCGTGTTCGGCCTGCAAGCGCCGGATGCGCTCGACGCTGTCATCCTTGGAACCATCGTCCACCACCAACAACTCGATATTGGGGTAGGTCTGCCCCAACACGCTGAGGATGCTCTGTTCGATATACCGGGCATGGTTGTAGGAAGCGATGATCACCGAGACCAGGGGTTGCTGCTGATTCATGCTCTACCTACTTCACGCAAACCGGTTTCAATCAGGGTCAGGTACTTGTGCTTGAACTCGTCGAGGGTGTGGTTGGCTTCCAGATAGCGGAATACCTCTTCACCCTTGGCGCGCAGCTGCTCATCGCTCAGCGCCAGATAGGTATCCAGGGCCTCGGCCAATTGCTCGACGTTGCCTGGGTCATGGGACAAGCCGCCCGCGCCCTGCACCAGGGGCAGCATCGCAGGGCCGTTGGACGCGATCACCGGCAAGTGGCCGCTCATGCCTTCCAGCAGCGCAAGGCCGAGGCCTTCGAACAGCGATGGCATGGTCCAGATGTCGAAGCCGCGCACGTACTTCATGCCGTCTTCGCGAAAGCCCAGCAAATGCGCACGGCCCGTCAGGCCCAGGCGCTCGATGTCGGCGCGCAGATCGGCTTCGGCACGCCCGGAACCAATGATGCCCACCTGCGCCTCAGGGTATTTGTCCTTGAGAGTGGCAAAGGCTTGCAGCAAATGGGTGTGGCCCTTGATCGGCACCAGGCGGCCGAGGGCGCCGATCATGCGTGCGTCCATCGGCAGGCCCAGGGCTTGGCGGGCGTCCTCGCGGGACAGTTGCAAAGCTTCTGCCTGGGGAATATCGATCGCGTTGGTCACATAGCTGGTGTTCTCACGGGTGAACCCGCAGTTGAGGTTCACCAGGTAATCCTTCACCGCCTCTGACACACCGACGAACCGCCAGGCGGGGCTGACCCAACGCTGGGTCTGGCGCCGCCGATAGCCACGAGCATACTCGCCGAAACCGTGGGAGATGCCGATGCACAACGGGATCTTCAGCCAACGGTTGAGCGATAGCATCATGTTCACCGATTTGAAGCGGTTGCAGATGACCACGTCGAATTTCTGCTCGCGGCAATACTTGTAGATCTGCCACATGGCGCCAAAGCGGATGCCCTTGAGGGACTTCTCCGGCAACTCGAAATAGTGGGAGTGCTCGGCCACGCTCAAGGGCTGGCCTGGCTGCGGACGCCCACTGAGAAAACCGGAGGTCACCTCGAAACGCTCAACCGGCAGGGATTTGACGATCTGCTCACCCAGGTCGGCGAAATCATGGGTCTTGACGTTGTAGTCCGGCTGTAACTGCAAAACCTTGAAACGCGGCTTCATAACTCTCCATGCAGCGATCTGGCTACGGGCGCACGGCCCGGTAAAAAACAGCGGCAGGCCCATGCCGGCCTGCCTTCGATAGGGTCTCAGTCCTGCTTAAGGACCCACAACAGCTCGTGACGACGCACGGCCTTGCGAAAGAATTCGTTCTCGCCATAAGGCGATGGACTACGGCCCGCCAGCACCTGCTGCAACCACTTGCGCACGCGACGCTTGAACGGCGCTCGCGGCTGCAGGTCATGCATCATGCCCAGCGCCATGGCCTTGTCCTGTTGCTGGCGCAAGGTCAGGGTGAAACTGCAAGGGACCAGCGCTACGGCGGCATCGAAATGCGGCGGCAGCGCCACCCCGGCCCCGGAATCGCCCATCGGCCAGCGGTCGTTATCATGCAGGTGATTGGCGTAGCCGAGCAATGTGTCGGGCTGCCACGCCAGGCCATGCAACGCTTCAAGCACCGCCGCATGAGCGCAGATATGGTCGGCGTGCGGGTCGAGCAACGGCGTGGGCAACACGATCACCTGGGGCTGCGCCTTGAGCAGCAGTGCGCGCAGGTCGGCGATCAAGTTGTGCCAGGTCGGCGCGCCGTCCACATCCCCGGGCAAAGCAAAGCTATTGAATTGACGGAACAGTCGCGTATCGGCCAAGTCGGCTTCGCGCGAGGCCTGAGGCTGATCCGGCGCGGCCTGCATAGACTGCAATTGCATGCAGAAATAACCCAGTTGCACGCACTGCGCCTCGGGCACACCGGCCCAACGCGGCACGGCAACGCTGTCCCAGGCGCGCAGGCGGCCCTTGAGCCGCGCCGCCTCAGCCTTGGGCAAACCCATGTGCTGGTAATGCTCGGCTTCGATTTCGCCGGCGGTCAGGGTCACGATCCAGCTTTGTGTCGCCTGGCTGTAAAGGCTGAACGCGGCCAGCTCGGCATCGTCGGCGTGGGGGGCGATCACCATTACGCGTTGCTGGCGATAGTCGGGTTGGCGAAAACGCCATAGCGTCGGCTGGCCCTCGATCCGGCAAAAACGTCCGCGCAAGACGATATTGCCCGCCGCAAGTGCTTCAGTGGCGCCGGTCAGGTTGAGATAACGCCGCCCGGCGACACCCCGTTCGAAGACTTGCCGGTCCGGTGTTTCCAGGCCCAGCACGTCCAACGCCGGGTCGAGGAAGCGCCCTAGCCATGAGCTTTTCAACTCAACCCCGACAATCAGAGTTTCATCGGCCGCCAACGGCGCGTCCAGCAATAGCCGCCCCGCCTCCAGACGCAAACCGGGCTGTTCGCTGCCGGCCGGGAAGGCGTACGCATAAGGGTCTTTTGGCGAGTAGAACAGGTGGTCGGCAAACCAGGCTTCATGGGCCGCCCACAGCAACACCGCGAGGATCGGCGGCAGCCACCAGGCCACCAGCACACCGGTCGCGATCAGCACCAGCAAGCCGATTAACAGCGCAATGCGTTTGTTGCGCCGATGGCGCTTGAGCAACTGCTGTTTGCGGCTCATACGCTGAACACCGGCACCGGGTTGCACCAGCGCTCCTTGTATTCGCGGTCGGCGCGCCCGAAGGAAAAGCGCAGCGACTTGTCGGCCGCGCGCGCCTGCTCCCAGGCACTTTGGGTATTAAGAAAACTCAACACACTGCCGGGGCTGAACGCGCGAGTTTCAGGGTCGACACCGCCGTTGACGTATTCGGCGCTGAACCATTCGCGGGACTGCACCTGATACACCAACTGCACAGCGATTGCGGCGTCGTTGAGAAATAGCACCGAGCCGAACAGAAACTCCTTGAGCAACTCCAGCACCTCGGCCAAGCGCGCCGCGCCGACCGCCGGGAAACCCCAGCGACGCTGGAACAGGTCGCAATAGATCGCCGCCAGTTCCACGCTGGAAAACTCGTTGATCGCCCGCACCACGCCACCCGCTTCTTCCAGCAAGCGCAACTCACGCCGCTGGTTGTAGCGAAACTTTTTCGAGAGTTCTTCAGGGGTGCGCGCCATGGCCAATTGCTCGGCCTGGGGCTTGAGGGTGCTGATGCGCCCTTCGTTCAGCGCTGACAAGTAACGCCCACGGTGGCGCAGCGGCACCTGCGCATCGGCGGCAATCGGCAGGATGATCTCGGCATTGCCCAGGTCAAACAGGCCCTTCCTGCCGGTGCGCTTGAGTACGTCCTTGGACAAGGCCAGGTCGCGCCCCCAGGTGGCAATCGCCCCCTTGAGTTCGCCATCCTGCTCCCAACCCAGGTAGCGCACCGGAAGCTGCGCCAGGCCGGCCAGGCGTTCGATCACCTGCGGATGGGTCGCCACACTGCCGCCGTAACGCTGCCAGGCCTGGGCGTAAACCTCGGCCTCGACAGGCGTCCAGCCACGTTCACGCCAGCCCCGCAAGCGGTTCAGCATTTAAACCACGGCGTCATAGGGGTCCACGCCATCCTTGACCACCAGGATGTCTTCCATGATCAGGTACTGCAGGTCGGAGCCGAAGAACATGTTCAGCGCGTCGGTCGGCGAGCAGATCATCGCTTCACCCCGGCGGTTGAGCGAGGTGTTCAGCGACACGCCGTTACCGGTCAGTACTTCCAGTTCCTTCATCATGTCGTAGTAGCGCGGGTTGTATTCGCGCTTGAGCACCTGGGCACGGGAGGTACCGTCTTCATGCACCACCTCCGGCACGCGGGTTTTCCATTCTTCCGAGACTTCAAAGGTGAAGGTCATGAACGGCGCCGGGTGATCGACCTTGATCATCTGCGGGGCCACGGTGTCGAGCATTGACGGGCAGAAAGGCCTCCAGCGCTCGCGGAACTTGATCTGGTGGTTGATACGGTCGGCCACGCCGGTGGCGCTGGGGCAACCGATGATCGAGCGACCGCCCAGTGCACGCGGGCCGAACTCCATGCGGCCCTGGAACCAGGCCACCGGGTTGCCATCGACCATGATTTTGGCGATACGCTTGGGCATGTTTTCGATCTTGCGCCAGTTCGGCTTGCTGTCGTGCTTGGCGCACGCCGCGATGACATCTTCGTTGCTGTAGGACGGGCCGAGATAGACGTGCTCCATCTTCTCCACCGGCACACCACGGGCGTGGGAGACATAGGCGGCCGCACCCACGGCAGTGCCGGCATCGCCGGACGCCGGCTGCACGAACAGCTCTTTGACGTCATCGCGGGCAATGATTTTCTGGTTCAGCTTTACGTTCAGCGCACAGCCGCCGGCAAAGGCCAGCTTGCCGGTGTCCTTGAGGATGTCGCCCAGGTAATGGTCGATCATCTGCAAGGCCAGTTTCTCGAACAGTGCCTGCATGCTGGCCGCGTAGTGGATGTACGGCTCGTCGGCAATATCGCCCTCGCGCTTGGGCCCCAGCCACTCGATCAGTTTTGGCGAGAAGTAGAACCCCTTGCCCTTCTCTTTATAGCGACGCAGGCCGATGACGTTGGCGTAATCGGTGTTGATCACCAACTCGCCATTTTCAAAGGAGGCCAGGCGCGAGAAATCGTATTTGCTGGCATCGCCATAAGGCGCCATGCCCATGACCTTGAACTCACCGTCGAGCATCTCGAAACCGAGGAACTCGGTGATCGCGCCGTAGAGGCCGCCCAGGGAGTCCGGATCGTAGAATTCCTTGATCTTGTGGATCTTGCCGTTTTCGCCGTAACCAAAAAACGTTGTGGCGTATTCACCTTTGCCGTCGATGCCCAGGATCGCGGTTTTTTCCTGGAAGCCGGAGCAGTGGTAGGCACTGGAGGCGTGGGCCAGGTGGTGTTCAACCGGTTCGATCTTGATTTTCTTCGGATCAAAGCCCAGTTGCTCCAGGCACCAGACGATCTTGTTGCGATAGCGCTTGTAGCGGCGGTTGCCCATCAGGATCGCGTCGAGCGCGCGGTCCGGGGCGTACCAGTAACGCTTGGCATAGTGCCATCGCGCTTCGCCGAACAAGCTGATCGGAGCGAACGGAATCGCCACCACGTCAACGTCGGAAGGCTTGATGCCTGCTTGCTCCAGGCAGAACTTCGCCGACTCGTAGGGCATGCGGTTCTTTGCATGTTTGTCGCGTACGAAGCGCTCTTCTTCGGCGGCCGCGATCAGCTTGCCGTCGATATACAGGGCCGCGGAAGGATCATGGCTAAGGGCGCCGGACAGGCCAAGAATCGTCAATGCCACTGGGGTCTAGCCTCTTTTAGTCTGCATGCAGGCGGGTCGCGCCTGAAAAAAGTGTGCCTCCCGCACGGGCGGGAAACAGCTAAAGGGCGGGATTATAGCTTAAAAGCACTAGGAAGCTGTTAGCCCCAAGGGCTAGCGAAGCTCAAGGTTACCGTCGGCGTTTTGCCGGTAGAGGGTATAGGGCAGGACGAGCGTATCCAGCACTCCGGAGAGGGGCACATCGAGAATGGCCCACGGAATACCGTTCAGCGAGAGTCCGCCTGCGGAATTGGGCGGCCCGTGCAGGACACACAGGTCATACGCCACGCCGCTGTAGATGCGTGAAACAGACTGGCAATAGGTTTTCTTGCCCCTGAGCTCGCGAACAGTGACGTCATCACCTCGCAGCACAGTGGTCGCGGTACCGCAGCCGCCCAGCAGCAAAGATATTCCCAGCAGCACCGATAACCGCACGATAAGCGTCCACATATTTGCTACTTCTTTCTTATTGAGAGGACCGAAAATCTAGCACCCTAGAGCCGCCGACTCAGGTTTCCATAGCCGCTGCCTGGCGTAGGAAACCTCTCATTCGGCCCAACGGCAAGGAACTCGGCAATTCCCAGGCTGAATCGTTAAACTTGCGATATTTGCACCCGCGCACCTGAGTCGGGTGGCGCCACGGACCTGACCTGTTCATGAACTCATCTACCCCCGCTTGCCTGGCCCTGCTCCTGGGCCTGGTAAATACCGCCCAGGCTGACGATGCGCCGCTGATCCTCGACCCCAGCGTGGTCACCGGTTCGCGCAGCGCCAGCCCCACCTTTGACCTGCCCTACTCGGTCGATGGCATCAGCCGCGAACAGATCAGCGACGGCCAACTCGGCATCAACGCCTCCGAAGCCTTGTCCCGTGTGCCCGGCCTGGTGGTGCAGAACCGCCAGAACTACGCGCAAGACCTGCAAATCTCCTCCCGTGGCTTCGGCGCCCGCTCAGCCTTCGGCGTACGCGGCATCAAGCTGCTGGCCGACGGGATTCCCGCCAGCACCCCGGACGGCCAGGGCCAGGCAGCGACCTTCAACCTCGACACCGCCGAACGCATCGAAATACTGCGCGGCCCCGCCGCGACGCTGTATGGCAGCAACGCCAGCGGGGTGATCCAGATGTTCTCCCGCGACGGCGAGGGCCCGCCGCGCATCGGTGCCGAAACCCTGGTCGGCAGCGACGGGCTGAACAAAAACCACCTCACCGCCGAAGGTGCGGCCAACGGCGCCGGCTTCGTGCTCGACGCCTCGCGCATGGACACCAACGGTTATCGCGACCACAGCAGCGCGCGCCGCGACCAGACGTTCGCCAAGCTCAATTTCCAGCCGGATGACGACAGCAAGCTGGCGTTGATCTACAGCAGCCTGGAACAGAATGGCACCCAAGATCCGCTGGGGCAGACCTGGGCGGCATACAAGGCTGATCCACGTTCGGTGAGTGCCAATGCGCTGACCTACAACACACGTAAAAGTATCGATCATCAGCAATTGGGCATGAATTACGAACGGTACTTTGGCGAGGCGACCTTGCAGGTCAACGCCTACACCGGGCGGCGCAGCGTGATTCAATACCTGTCGATCCCCAAGGGCACGCCCGCGAACGAGCGTGGCGGTGGCGTCGTGCAATTCGACCGCAAGTTCTACGGTGGCAGCGTGCGCTGGATGCAGCCCATCGAACGCGCGCCTGGCGAGTTGATGATCATCACCGGCCTGGACTTCGACCAGAGCGAAGACAGCCGCCACGGCTATCAGAACTACAGCGGCAACACCCTGGGCGTGAAAGGCCAGCTACGCCGCGACGAAATCGACACCGCTCGCAGCCTCGATCCCTATATCCAGGCCAACTGGGCCCTCGACCGCTGGACCCTGCAAGCCGGCATCCGCCATAGCACCATGCAGATGGACGTCGACGATCAGTTCCTGAGCAATGGCGACGCCAGCGGCAACAAGACCTACCAGAAGAACACCCCATCGATGAGCGTGATGTACGCGTTCACGCCCGACCTGCACGGTTACATCAGCGCAGGCAAAGGCTTCGAAACCCCCACCCAGGCCGAGTTGGCCTATGCACCAGGCAATGTCGAAGGCTTCAACTTTGGCTTGAAGCCGTCTGAAAGCACGCAATACGAAATAGGCCTGAAGGCCCAACTGGCCAACACCCGCGTCAACGCCGCCGTGTTCCAGATCACCACTGAAGACGAACTGGTCGTGCAGCAATCCATCGGTGGCCGCACCAGCTACCAGAACGCTGGCCGAACCTTGCGTCGCGGCTTCGAACTGGGCGTGGAAAGCCAACTCAGCGAGCACTGGAGCACCAGCCTCGCCTATACACGCCTGCAGGCGACCTACGACAGCGCCTTTCCCAGCGGCGCGAATACCATCGACAAAGGCAACTACCTGCCCGGCGTGCCGCAAACCACGCTGTTCACTGAACTGAACTGGAAACCGCGCGACTGGGTCAGTACCGCCCTCGAAGGCATGTACCGCAGCAAAGTCTACGTCGAAGACACCAACCGCCAACACGCCGCACCGGGCTACAGCGTATTCAACTGGCGCGCGCGGTTTGAGCAAAAGGCAGAGCACTGGACCTTTCACCAGACCTTGCGCCTGGATAACTTGCTGGATCGTCAGTACGTGGGATCGGTGATCGTGGGGGACGGCAATGGTCGCTACTACGAAGCGGCGCCGGGGCGGTCATGGTATGCGGGGGCGGGGGCGGAGTATCAGTTCTGAACGCAGCGCCTGGGCGGGCCTATCGGGGGCAAGCCCCCTCCCACACTGACTGTGCTCACCTCTTCAAATGTGTAAATACAGTCAAATGTGGGAGGGGGCTTGCCCCCGATAGGGCCGAAGGCCCGCTTCAACCGGCGGCGCTGACCTCTTTAGGCAAACGCTGATCAATCACCTGATACAACGCACTGCCCTGCGGCCAATTACGCATGAACCGCGCACGATCCTTGGCATACGCCGCAGCGAAGCTGGCAGCGGAGTGGTGCTGGCGCATGGCGTCAAGGTCGATCATCGCCCAGCGGTCTTCACTCCAGAACAGGTTGTGGCCTTTGAAGTCTCCATGGCTGATGCGCTCGCGGATCAACTCGGCAAACAACCGGTCCAGCGCCAGCAGCTCATCTTCAGGCGCATCGCCGTTTTCAACATAGGGCGCAAAACGCTCGATAATGTCGGGTCCAGGCAGGTATTCAGTGACCAGATACGCACGGCTGCGCAACCAGAAAAAGCGTTTCTCCAACACCGCCAGCGGCTTGGGCGTGGCGATGCCAAGGAATGCCAGGCGATTGCCTTCGCGCCAGGAATGCCAGGCACGGCTGGGGCGCCAGAAGCGTTTGAGCCAGTGGGCGAAACCCTTGATGTTGTAACGTTTGATCACCAGGGGTCGGCCGGCCACTTCGACCTTGGCCACGCTCGCCGCGCCACCGGTCTTGTACAGATGGCCCTGGTCGAGCAGCGCATCGGCCTGCTCCAGCACGGGCAGCATGGCGGCCTCTTCTTCACGCCGAATCGCGCGCAGGCCGAAGGCCCCGCGCACCACGCTGAACAGCGTGCAGTCGCGACCGACCTTGTTCAGATAGTCCTTCAAGCGCCAGGCGCTGACTTTGCGCACCTGCTTTTCGAGCGCTTCCAGGGGCAAGGCATGTTCGCCGTTTGCCAGCAGGTAGTACACCAGCAATTCTTCGGTAAACGGCTCGAGGTTTTTCGGCAACTGGGCAAAGAACACCCCGAGGTTTTCCAGCACCCGATTGCGCGACAGCGGCTTGCCCGCCTCCTCGACACGGATTCCGGCACCATCGATCAAATACAGTTTGCCGTCCTGGCGCAGCAGGTTGTCCAGGTGCAGGTCTTCCTGCCACAGCCCTTGGGCATGCATCTGCGCAATCGCGCCCAGCGCTTCGGCGAGCACGGCGGTTTGTTCGTCGGCCAAGGGCGGCAAGCCTTCGACAGCGAGCCAGGCGTCGGCCAGGCTTTGGGCGCCTTCGAGAAACTCGAACAGCAGCCAGCCCCCCTCGCCTTCCTGCAAGCCGTCGGCCAGCAACAGCGGCGTGGTCAAGCCTTGCTCGGCCAATAGCCGCACACCGCTGAGTTCACGTTGAAAATGCCGCGCCGCCTTGCTGCCCACCAACAACTTGGCCAGCACCGGGCGACCGCGCCACACGGCGGCGCCGACGTAGCGCTGCCCTGGCAATACCCGCAACAGGCTGAGCAGTTGCAGTTGCCCCGGACCTGCCGCATCCGCCAGATCGAGGGTCAGCGGCAGGCGGGGTGTACGACCGGCACTTTTCAGCTCGGACAAACGCATCAGCGGTTCTCCTTGTGGCTGCGGCGCGCCGTCAGGCGCTGGTGCCAGGTAGACACCAATGCACTCTCTTCGGGCTGCTCAAGGTAAGCCGCCAACAGCTGTCGCACCTGGGCGTCGGTCCACTGCGGTGCACGGCGCAGCAGCGGTTCCAGGTCCTTGACCCGGTCACGCCAGCCGAACAACAGCGGACGGGTCTTTTCCAGGTCGATCAGTTGCGCGGCATAGCTGTCGCCACGGCCCTGCAGGAAAATATGCTTGGGATAAAAGCAGCCGTGCACCTGGCCCACGCTGTGCAAATGCCGCGCAAGCTTGCCGCAGGCCAGCAGGATCGCGTGCTGCTGGGCGTCGCTCAGTTGCGTCCATTGCTCCAGCAACGAGTCCAGGTCGTTCCAGCCGTCCAGGGCACGGGTGAGCAGCATCGCACGGCGCTCGCCTGCAACCTTGCGCTCGCCAAAAAAGGCTGCCTGCAAGGCCGGGATACCCAGCTTTCGGTACAGGCTGATATTGCGAAACTCGCGGGCAAAACTCGGTTCGCCAAACGGCCGGTGCAAGGTGCGCGTCAGGTAGTTGCTCTGGCGCTTGAGGTAGTAACCCTGACCTTCAAGCTCCAGGCGATACACGCTGCTCCAGCCGTCGCCGCTGATGTTCGGCTCGTCCACCGCATCCAGTTGCCGGGCCCACAGCGCGTCGAAGCTAGCCAGGCCGTTGCGCTCAAGCAAAGCGCGGTCTTCGGCCGCCAGGAAGTCACTCATTCACGTCCCTCGAAAAACTTCACCACATGGCGAATTCGTTGTTTGTCCGACGTCTTCAGGTGCGTGCGTTGGCGGTATTGCATGTAGAAACGCAGGCGCTGGGTGGCCGACAGATGGTACTTGGCGACCTTGTCCAGGCAGGCCAGGTCTTTGGTAATGCGGTACTTGAGCCAGAAACCGCGCCAGAAATCGCCGTTGGGGCAGTCGATCAGGTACAGGGTGCGCTGGTCGTCGACCAGCAGGTTGCGCCACTTCAAGTCGTTGTGAGTAAAGCGGTGATCGTGCATGGTGCGCGTGTATTCGGCGAGCTGGCGGCTGATCGCATCGACCCACGTGGGGTCTTTGAGGCGCGGATCGTTGCGCTCTGCCAACGCCGACAGGTCTTCGGTCTTGGGCAGCTCACGGGTGATCATCGCGCCACGGTCGTAGGCCAATCCGCTACGTTGCAGGCCCCAGGCGATGACCTCGGCGGTGGGAATGCCCCACTTGGCAAAGCGCTTGAGGTTCTGCCACTCGGACTTGACCCGCGGCTTGCCCAGGTAGCGGCGCAGGCCTTTGCCAGCCCCGACATAGCGTTTGACGTAATAATTGACCCCGCCGCGCTCCACCCGAATCACTTCCGACAGTGGGTCGCGGGTCAGGCGCTCACCTTGCAGGGCAAACACCGCTTCCAGGCTTCCGAAGTCGTCCGCGAGAGCGGCGTAGGCAGGTTCCAGATTCCAACCCGCCATCAGAGCGCATCCCCGTAGCGCTGCTTGCGCGCATAGAGCTTGGCGGCCATGCGTTCCAGTTCGCGCAACAGCGCGGTTTGCTCGGCGAGGATCTGGCGCAACGGCTGCTGAAAGTAATGCTTGAGAAAGCGCAGCTTGTCGCGCTGGGTCAGGCCGATTTCCAGGGCAGAGTAATACAGCCCGGCCAGGTCTTTGTTGCGCCAGCGCACAGGGATCGTCGCACGCACCTGGGCGCGGTGCAGGTCGATCACCGACAGCTTGAGGGTATCGACCGCAATGGGCCGGTCGGTGTGCAGCAGGAAGTGGCAGAGGTAGCAATCGCGATGATTGACGCCGCCCCGGTGCATCGCCCCGACGGTGTTCGCCAACTCGACGGTCAAGGCGTGCTTGATCGCCGGCACCGGCGGCTGCTTGACCCAATCGAGGGTCAGGTCTTCCAGGCTGATGATCGGTGCCAGCTCTTGCGTGATGATGAACGAATGCTGGTCGGCCGGGTTGCTGCCTTTTTCGCCAAAGGCCACCGCCGTCATGGTCGGCACGCCCAGTTCCTGCAAGCGCTGGATCGCCAGCCACTCCTGGCCTGCGCCCAGCACCGGCAATTTGGCGGTGACCAGGTTCTTGAGGATTTCGCCCCAGCCGATGCCACGGTGGATCTTCACGAAATAGGGTTGGCCCTGCACCACCGTACGCAACGTACGGCGAGCGGCCAGCTCGCGGAACACCTGGCCTTGCAGCTTCTCGACCTCGGCGAACGCATCGCGTCCGGCCCAGAGGGTGTTGAAGGGTTCGGCTAGAATCAACTTCATCGGTTTGGCTCCGCCAGAATCAGGTCCGCAGCGTACTGCGGCATGCTAAACAGGTCGGCCGTCTCAGCGAAGGCCAGACCATTGCGACTCCAGGTCGCACGCGCGTGTGGATCTTCGAGCATATCCACCAGGTACTGGTTGAGCTGGGCCTGTTCGAACGGCTCGTCCAACACCCGGCCGCTCTGGGCCTTGTCGATGTAGAACGCGTAGCCGCAGACCCGGCTCACCAGGACCGGGAGGCCGGCGACCACCGCTTCGACCAGCACCATGCCGGCCGCCTCGTTGTAGGCAGGGTGAATCAGCAGGTCCGCCCCGAGCAGGAAGCGCGGGATATCGTTGCGGCCTTTGAAGAACTGCACCTGGTCGCCCAGGCCCAGCGTGGCGCTCTGCAATTGGAAGACTTTGGGGTCGTCCTGGCCGATTACAAACAGGCGGGTGCGTTTTTTCAGTTTGGACGGCAATGCGGCGACGGCCTTGAGGCTGCGGTCGACGCCCTTGGTCTTGAAACCCGAACCGATCTGCACCAGCAGCAAATCATCCTCGGCCAGGCCGAACTCACGGCGAAACTCAGCGCGGATGTCGGCGGCGTTCGGCGGTGCGCGCCGGTCACGGGCGATGCCCGGCGGCAGCAGGTGGAACCGCTCGGGCTGGGTGCCGTAATACTGGCTGAACAGTTGCTGTTGATGCTCGGACAGCACCATGATCTGGGTCTTGGCGTTCTTGTCGAACACCGCACGCTCGTATTCGGCAAAGTGCTTGTAGCGCCCGAACCAGCGGTACATCGGGTTGCGCAGCGTCTGGGCCTTGTCTTCGAACACGCCGTCGGCGGCGAAGTACAGGTCGAGCCCCGGCATCTTGTTGAAGCCCACCACTCGGTCCACCGGGCGCCTGGCCAGGTCGGCCTGGATCCAGGCGTAGAGCTTTTCGTTGCGGCGATGGTTGACCAGCGCCTTGACCGGCGCCACCAGCACTTCGAAGCCGGGCGGGATATCGCCCTCCCAGATCAGCGTATAGACACGAATCTGATGGCCGCGCTGCTGGCATTCCAGGGCGATGCGCATGAAGTCACGCTGCAGCCCACCGAAGGGAAAGTATTTGTACAGTACGAAAGCCAGTTGCATCAGTGCTGCTCCTCAGCCAGTAACAACGCGCTCAGTCGGCTTGCTACGCGCTCAGGATTCAGGCGCGTGAAGCACAGGGGCGACTCGCGCGTGATGTCGAACCGCCGCAGGTCATCGGCGGTGGGTTGGTAGGTGCAGTGCTTTTGCAGGCACGGCGCACACGGCCAGTCGCTGGCCAAGTGGACCTGGCCTTTGCCGTAGGCGCCGGTGAGGCCCGGGTTGGTCGGCCCGAACAGCGAAATGGTCGGCACATCCAGCGCCGCCGCCAAGTGGCCGAGGCCGGTGTCCACCGCCACACAGGCGCGCGCACCGGCCAATACACGGGCCACGCCCGCCAGGTTCAGTTTTGGCAGCACTTCAGCGTTGGGCAAGCCCTGGGCCAGGCGCTCGGCGCGGGCTTTTTCGGCGGCATTGCCCCACGGTAATTTTACGTCCACGCCCAGGCGGGCCATGCGTTCGGCCAGTTCGCGCCAGTAGGCTTCGGGCCAGTGCTTGGTGTCCCAGGTGGTGCCGTGCAGCAGCAGCACGAAGGGTTTCTTCGGCGGCAGGCCAAGCAGTTTCTCGACGCTCAAGCCGTAGTCGCCCAGGCCCTTGGGCAGGTCATAGCCCAGCGCCACGGCAAACAGTTGGCGCAACCGCTCCACCGCATGTTGCCCACGGGCCACGGCCAGGCGTCGGGAATAGAAGCGCGCCGCCAGGGGCTCGCGGGCTGAGGTTTTATCGAAGCCGGCGACCGGCGCCCGCACGTAGCGGGTCAGCCAGGCACTTTTCAGCAGGCCCTGGGCATCGATCACCAGGTCATACTTGGTCGACTGCACGGCCTGTTTGAAACGCCGCCATTCGCCGCTCTTGATGGTTTGCCAGAGGTTCTTGCGCCAGCGACGAATCGCCACCGGGATCACCTTGTCCACCGCCGGGTGCCAGGTCGGAATTTCGGCAAAGCCTTCTTCCACCACCCAATCGAAACGGATGCCGGGGATCGCCCGCGCCGCGTCGGTGAGTGCCGGCAAGGCGTGGATCACGTCGCCCAGGGATGAGGTCTTGATTACCAGTACCCGCAACTCAGTGAACCTCGACCACGTCGCCCTGCAACCGCTGCAAGGCATCGGTTACCGGCTGCGGCAGCAATTGGCGCAGGCAGTTGTAGTGGCCGAAACGGCAGGTGCGCTCAAAACAGGGGCTGCAATCCAGGCCCAGGCGCACCACTTCGACCTGGTCGGCCAAGGGTGGCGTGAACCCTGGGGACGTCGAGCCGTACACCGCCACCAACGGGCGATTCAGCGCAGCGGCGACGTGCATCAGGCCGGAGTCGTTGGACACCACCGCGTCGGCGCATGACAGCAAGTCGATGGCTTCGGCCAGGGACGTCTCGCCACTGAGGTTCACCGCCTCTTCGCGCAGGCCCGGAATCAGGCGCTGGCGAATATCCTCACCCACCGAATGATCGTTTTTGGAGCCAAACAGCCACACCTGCCAGCCTTCGCGGATCTTGGTCTCGGCGACCTTGGCGTAGTGTTCCGACGGCCAGCGCTTGGACTCGCCGAACTCGGCGCCCGGGCACAAGGCCAATACCGGGCGGTCCAGCGCCAGGCCGAACTTGGCCAGCGCCGCATCACGGGTCAGCGGGTCGATCTGCAAGCTGGGGCGCGGATACGGCGTGGGCAGCTCGGCGCCGGGTTCGTAGGCCAGGGCCATGAAACGCTCGATCATCAACGGGTAGCGCGCTTTGTCCAGGGTGCGTACATCGTTAAGCAGCACATAGCGAAACTCGCCGCGCCAGCCGGTACGCTTGGGAATGCCGGCAAAAAACGGCACCAGCGCCGACTTCAGCGAGTTGGGCAACAGGATCGCCTGGTCGTACTGGCCGGCCATGGCTTTGCCGATGCGCCGACGGGTCGCCAATTCCAGCGCGCCATGGCCGAGCGGAAAGCTCAAGGCCTTGCGCACCTGGGGCATGCGCTCGAGGATCGGCCGGCTCCACTCAGGGGCGAGCACGTCGATCTGGCAGTCCGGATAGCGCAGCCGCAGACACTGGAACAGTGTCTGTGCCATCACCATGTCACCGACCCAACTGGGCCCAACGATCAGAATATTCATGTAGTTTCCACAAACGATGCGGGGAGGCTTATGCCTCCCCGCCCTAATAGTGTTTCAGCTCAAACCGAGCGCCTGCCAGATTCGCATCACCTGGCGCCGCTCGTCTGCAAATTGGTCCCCGGCCACCGTGCCCGCCTCGTTCTGCAAGGCTTGGCGGTGCGCGGCGGAGCGGTACGCCTTATACACCTCCCGCAACAAATGGGCATCGGCGGCGGGCATCAGCCCGACCTGCTCCAGGCCTTCCAGAATGCGGATATTGTCGGTGTAGCGCAGCAACGATGGATGTTGCGCAGACCACGCCAAAGCGGCGTATTGCACCATAAATTCAATATCGACGATACCTCCGGCGTCCTGCTTGAGGTCGAACAGCGCCGTGGCTTCGAAGGCATTGGCGCCCATACCGGCCGCTGTGCTCCTGGTCCCCAGGTTGTCACGCATCTTGGCGCGCATCTCGCTGACCTCCTGGCGCAGCTTCGCCAAGTCCCGTTCACGCCCCAATACCTTGGCGCGGACCTGCTCGAACGCCTGGCCCACATCCTGGCTGCCGACTAATACCCGCGCGCGAATCAGCGCCTGATGCTCCCAGGTCCAGGCTTCATTTTGTTGATAGCGGTCGAACGCGCCCAGTGAACTCACCAGCAACCCGGACGCACCTGAAGGCCGCAGGCGCATGTCCACCTCATACAGTTGGCCGGAGTTGGTCTGGGTGGTCAGCAAGTGAATGATGCGCTGGCCCAGGCGCGTGAAGAACTGCGCACCGTCGATCGGCTTGGCACCGTCAGTCTCGGCCTGCGGGTCGCCGTCGTGGATAAACACCAGGTCCAGGTCCGAACCATGCCCCAATTCGATACCGCCGACTTTCCCATAACCGACAATGATGAACCCAGGATCGCACAGGCTGCCGTCCAGCCGTTGCGGCGAGCCGTGGCGGGCAACGGTCTGGCGCCAGGCCAGGGCCAGCACTTGTTCGAGGATGGCTTCGGCCAGCCAGGTGAGGTAGTCGCTGACTTTCATCAATGGCAGGCTGCCGGCGATTTCCGACGCGGCCACCCGCAGACGGTGCGCCAGTTTGAAATGGCGCAGGGCTTCCATCTGCTGCTCGAGGTCGTCTTCAGGGATACGCGTCAGGCGCTCGCGCAATTCGGCGGCCAGCTCCGGCGCCAACGGCGGCTTGAACAGGCGCCCTTCGTTGAGCAGCTCATCGAGCAACAGCGGGAAACGGGTGATCTGCTCGGCGATCCACGGGCTCGCGGCGCACAGCGTCAGCAGACGGCGCAGGGCGTCGGGGTTTTCAGTGAGCAACACCAGGTAAGCGGAACGGCGGGCGACCGCCTCGACCAGCGGCAGTACGCGCTCCAATACCAGGTCCGGGTTGGCGTGTTCGACCGCCTGGGCCAGCAAGCGCGGAATAAACGCATCCAGCCGCTCGCGACCGAGGCGCTGCATCGCGCGCAGCTGCGGGCTACCGCGCAAGCCAGCCAGGGCCTTGAGGGCCTTGGGCGCATCGCTGAAGCCGCCTTCGCTCAACTGGCGGCAGGCGGCGGCGTCATCCTGGGATTCTTCCCACAGCGGCAACCATTCCCCGCCGACGACAAGTTCGCTTTCTTCGCCCTCTTCTTCATCAGGGTCGGCAATCACCTGGCGGAAGTGCCAGTCCACCCGTCCACGCCAATACATCAGGCGTTCGTGGAACGCGGCCCAGTCGGCAAAACCGAGCATGAAGGCGATACGCGCCTGGTCTTCCGGGCTGTCCGGGAGCATTTGGGTCTGGCGGTCGGCGATCGCCTGGATCGCGTGTTCGGTGTAGCGCAAAAACTCGTAGCCATTGCGCAACTCACTGATCACGGCGGCCGGCAAGTAACCCTGGCCCTCCAGGGTGCCCAGCACATTCAATAGCGGACGTTGCTGCAGGCTGAGATCGCGGCCACCGTGGATCAGCTGGAACGCCTGGGCGATAAATTCCACCTCACGAATACCGCCCGAACCCAGCTTGATATTCTCGGCCATGCCCTTGCGCCTTACTTCCTGCTGGATCAGTTGCTTCATGGTGCGCAGCGCTTCGATGGCCGAAAAGTCCAGGTAACGGCGATAGACGAACGGGCGCAGCATGTCGAGCAACTGCGCGCCGGCCAATTGGTCACCGGCGACGACGCGGGCCTTGATCATGGCGTAACGCTCCCAGTCACGGCCTTGGTCCTGATAGTACTGCTCCAGCGCGTTGAAGCTCAGTACCAGCGCGCCGGCCGAACCGTAGGGACGCAGGCGCATGTCGACGCGGAACACGAAACCGTCGACCGTCATCGGGTCGAGGGCCTTGATCAATTTTTGACCCAGGCGAATGAAAAACTCCTGGTTATCCAGGGAGCGCTTGACCCCCACCGTCTCGCCGCCTTCGGGGTAGGCGAAGATCAGGTCGATATCCGACGACAGGTTCAGCTCCACCGCCCCGAGTTTGCCCATGCCAAGGATGACCATGTGCTGCGCCTCGCCGCTGCGCCGCCCGGTTGGCGTGCCGAACTGCACGCAATGGCGCTGGTACAGCCATTGGTAGGCCTGGTCGATACAGGCGTCGGCCATGTCGGAGAGGTCGCGGCAGGTTTGCACCAGATCCGCCTGGCGGGTCAGGTCGCGCCAGATGATGCGCACCTGCTGGCGCGTCCGCTGGCGGCGCAGCACGCGGCCCATTTCGTCTTCTGTTTCGGCCTGTTGCACGGCACCGGCAATCTGCCCGCACAGCTCACCCGGCGCAAAGCCCCGGTCCAGCTCGCCCCAGGCCACCAGTTCGAGCAACATCAAAGGGTCACGCACACTCTGTTCAATGACAAAATCACTGGCGGCGCACACTCGCGCGAAGTCGGCCCACCGTTGCGGCGTCCAGCCAGAAAGGCCATGATCGTCATCCAGCGCGGCCACCGCGTCACGAAATGACTGCTCGGCCCGGCTGGCGTAAGGCAAGAGAATGGCCGGCAGTTCGGCCAGCGTTGGAAGGCTCATGGTCTATCCTTGATCGGCGTGTAAATGGCGTGTAGTTGTGAACGCAGGAGCCATGCTCGATGAAGGACTGTCGAACAAAAGTTAGAAATAGCTGAAATTAAATTAATCTTGGCAGGCAACATCAAAATTTCACCTTTTCTTGTTCGCAATAGACCAACAATAACGATTATGCTCACCAGCCAGACCGAGCCATACGCTCAGTCTTGTGTAGTTTTACTACTCGTATATACATTCGAAAGGCTGAAATGGCCGACGATTTGTAGTAAAACTACAGGACGCCGAAGCAACCTTCGGCCATCCAAGAATTTATGTCGTCTGCCCACAAGGCCAGTCGCAAACTTCAGGCAACCGATTCTGGTAGCCTTTCCGCCCTGGAGCAAGCCATGCAAGACCTCGATCCCGTCGAAACCCAGGAATGGCTGGACGCCCTGGAATCGGTTCTCGACAAAGAAGGCGAAGACCGTGCTCACTACCTGATGACCCGTATGGGCGAACTCGCGACCCGCAGCGGCTCGCAATTGCCTTACGCCATCACCACGCCATACCGCAACACCATCCCCGTTACCCACGAAGCACGCATGCCTGGCGACCTGTTCATGGAACGCCGCATTCGCTCGCTGGTACGTTGGAACGCCATGGCGATGGTAATGCGCACGAACTTGAAGGATTCGGACCTGGGCGGTCACATCTCCAGCTTCGCCTCCAGCGCAACCCTGTATGACATTGGCTTCAACTACTTCTTCCAGGCCCCGACCGACGAACACGGCGGCGACCTTATCTACTTCCAGGGCCACACCTCGCCAGGTGTCTACGCTCGTGCGTTCATGGAAGGTCGCATCAGCGAAGAACAAATGAACAACTTCCGCCAGGAAGTCGACGGTCAGGGCCTGTCGTCCTACCCGCACCCTTGGCTGATGCCTGATTTCTGGCAGTTCCCGACGGTATCCATGGGCCTGGGCCCGATCCAGGCGATCTACCAGGCACGTTTCATGAAGTACCTGGAAGCCCGTGGCTTCATTCCCGAAGGCAAGCAGAAAGTCTGGTGCTTCCTGGGCGACGGCGAGTGCGACGAGCCGGAATCCCTGGGCGCCATCTCCCTGGCCGGCCGCGAGAAGCTGGACAACCTGATCTTCGTCATCAACTGCAACCTGCAGCGCCTCGACGGCCCGGTTCGCGGCAATGGCAAGATCATCCAGGAACTCGAAGGCGTGTTCCGCGGTGCACATTGGAATGTGACCAAAGTCATCTGGGGCCGTTTCTGGGACCCGCTGCTGGCCAAGGATGTCGACGGTATCCTGCAACGTCGCATGGACGAAGTCATCGACGGCGAGTACCAGAACTACAAGGCCAAAGACGGCGCGTTCGTGCGTGAACACTTCTTCAACACGCCTGAACTCAAGGCGATGGTTGCTGATCTGTCCGACGACGAGATCTGGAAGCTCAACCGTGGCGGCCACGACCCGTACAAGGTCTACGCGGCGTACCACGAAGCGGTCAACCACAAAGAGCAACCGACCGTCATCCTGGCCAAGACCATCAAGGGTTATGGCACCGGTGCCGGCGAAGCGAAGAACACCGCGCACAACACCAAGAAAGTCGACGTTGACAGCCTGAAGCTGTTCCGCGACCGCTTCGACATCCCGGTCAAGGACGAAGAGCTGGAGAACCTGCCGTTCTTCAAGCCTGAGCCGAACAGCGCCGAAGCCCGCTACCTCAGCGAGCGTCGCACTGCACTGGGCGGTTTCGTGCCGCAACGCCGCGCCAAGAGCATGAGCATCCCGACGCCGCCACTCGATACCCTCAAGGCTATCCTGGACGGCTCGGGCGACCGCGAAATCTCCACCACCATGGCCTTCGTGCGGATTCTCGCGCAGCTGGTCAAGGACAAGGAAATCGGCTCGCGTATCGTGCCGATCATCCCGGACGAAGCCCGTACCTTCGGTATGGAAGGCATGTTCCGTCAGTTGGGCATCTACTCCTCCGTCGGCCAGCTCTACGAGCCAGTCGATAAAGACCAGGTGATGTTCTACAAGGAAGACAAGAAGGGCCAGATCCTCGAAGAAGGCATCAACGAAGCGGGCGCCATGAGCTCCTTCATCGCTGCCGGTACTTCGTACTCCAGCCACAACCAGCCGATGCTGCCGTTCTACATCTTCTACTCGATGTTCGGCTTCCAGCGCATTGGCGACCTGGCTTGGGCAGCAGGCGACAGCCGTACCCGTGGCTTCCTGATCGGCGGTACCGCCGGGCGTACCACGCTCAACGGCGAAGGCCTGCAACACGAAGACGGTCACAGCCACATCCTGGCTGCCACCATCCCGAACTGCCGCACCTTTGATCCAACCTACGGCTATGAGCTGGCGGTGATCATCCAGGACGGCATGAAGAAGATGACCGAAGAGCAGCAGGACGTTTTCTACTACATCACCGTGATGAACGAGTCCTACCAGCAGCCAGCCATGCCGGCCGGTGTCGAGGAAGGCATCATCAAGGGCATGTACCTGCTCGAAGAAGACACCAAGGAAGCGGCGCACCACGTACAGCTGATGGGCTCCGGCACCATCCTGCGCGAAGTGCGTGAAGCGGCGAAGATCCTGCGTGACGAGTTCAACGTCGGCGCCGACGTGTGGAGCGTTACCAGCTTCAACGAACTGCGTCGCGACGGCCTGGCCGTGGAGCGCAGCAACCGCCTGCACCCGGGTCAGAAGCCTGCACTGAGCTATGTCGAAGAGTGCCTGGCCGGCCGTAAGGGTCCAGTCATTGCCTCTACCGACTACATGAAACTGTTTGCTGAACAAATTCGCCAGTGGGTCCCGTCCAAGGAATTCAAAGTCCTGGGCACCGACGGTTTCGGCCGCAGTGACAGCCGCAAGAAGCTGCGTCACTTCTTCGAAGTCGACCGTCACTTCGTGGTGTTGGCAGCCCTGGAAGCCTTGGCTGACCGTGGTGAGATCGAACCCAAGGTGGTGGCTGACGCCATCGTCAAGTTCGGGATCAACCCGGAAAAACGCAACCCACTGGACTGCTGAGGAGATTTTTTGTGAGCGAACTCATTCGCGTACCTGACATCGGCAGCGGTGAAGGTGAAGTAATCGAGCTGTTTGTGAAGGTTGGCGACACCGTCGAAGCCGACCAGAGCATCCTGACCCTGGAGTCGGACAAGGCGAGCATGGAAATCCCTGCTCCCAAGGCCGGCGTGGTCAAAAGCCTGAAAGTGAAGCTGGGCGACCGCCTGAAAGAAGGCGACGAACTGCTGGAGCTGGAAATCGAAGGTGCCGCTGATGCGGCCCCTGCGGCGGCTCCTGCTGCCGCTGCTGCACCTGCACCGGCTGCTGAAAAGCCTGCTGCTGCCGAGGCTGCTCCAGCCCCGGCCGCTGCACCTGCCGCCGCCACCGTTCAGGACATCCATGTTCCGGACATTGGCTCGTCGGGCAAGGCCAAGATCATCGAGCTGCTGGTCAAGGTCGGCGACACCGTCGAAGCCGACCAGTCGCTGATCACCCTGGAGTCCGACAAGGCCTCCATGGAGATCCCATCGCCGGCTGCCGGCGTGGTCGAAAGCATTGCGGTCAAGCTGGAAGACGAAGTCGGCACTGGCGATTTCATCCTCAAGCTGAAAGTACAAGGCGCAGCGCCTGCTGCTCCAGCACCTGCCGCCGCTCCGGCTGCGGCCAAGGCTGAAGCTGCTCCGGCCGCTGCCGCGCCTGCGCCGGCTGCCAAAGCCGAAGCTGCACCGGCTCCTGCTGCCGCCGCACCCGCGCCAAGCGGTGCCAAGGTTCACGCCGGCCCTGCCGTGCGTCAGCTGGCCCGTGAGTTTGGTGTCGAGCTGGGCGCCGTCTCGGCCAGCGGCCCTCACGGCCGTGTACTGAAGGAAGACGTGCAGGCCTACGTCAAGGCCATGATGCAGAAAGCCAAGGAAGCGCCAGCTGCCGGCGGCGCTACCGGTGGCTCGGGCATTCCGCCGATCCGCACCGTGGATTTCAGCCGTTTCGGCGAAATCGAAGAAGTGCCGATGACCCGCCTGATGCAAATCGGCGCGGCAGGTCTGCACGCGAGCTGGCTGAACATCCCGCACGTGACTCAGTTCGACCAGGCCGATATCACCGACCTGGAAGCTTTCCGCGTTGCGCAGAAAGCCGTGGCCGAGAAGGCCGGCGTGAAACTGACCGTGTTGCCTCTGCTGCTCAAGGCCTGTGCGCATCTGCTCAAGGAACTGCCGGACTTCAACAGCTCGCTGGCGCCAAGCGGCAAGGCGATCATTCGCAAGAAGTACGTGCACATCGGCTTTGCGGTAGACACGCCTGACGGCCTGCTGGTACCGGTCATCAAGAACGTCGACCAGAAGAGCCTGCTGCAACTGGCTGCCGAGGCTGCTGCGTTGGCCGCCAAGGCCCGCGACAAGAAGCTCACCCCGGACGACATGCAGGGCGCGTGCTTCACCATCTCCAGCCTCGGGCATATTGGCGGTACTGGCTTCACGCCAATCGTCAACGCGCCGGAAGTGGCGATCCTGGGTGTGTCCAAGGCAACTATCCAGCCAGTCTGGGACGGTAAAGCGTTCCAGCCCAAGCTGATGCTGCCACTGTCGCTGTCCTACGATCACCGCGTGATCAACGGCGCGGCGGCGGCACGCTTCACCCAGCGCCTGAGCCAGCTGCTGAACGACATCCGCACCATGCTGCTGTAAGCCGCAGCGGCCTCCCCTGAGCGGGAGGCCTTTGCCGCACCGATTTCCGAGCGCCACGCTCGTACCTCAACCCCGCCACTTGGCGGGGCTTTTTTTGCCCGTTTGTTGTATACATAGGACAGGCTTGTACACCTTCCGTCACTTCGACTGCAGAAACGCCCTGCGTGGCCGATAACAGGGTTATAGCACTTAGCCTTCATCCTCTCTTGTCAGTGCGTGCCGCATGATGCAACCTTGCCGCAGGCAACAGTAAAGAGGGCGTGAGCCCGGCGCCGTGCGCATTTTTCCAAGCGAGTTTCCCCATGAAAAGCCAACCCGATGTCGCCCGAACGGCGGCCGAGGTAGTGACGCAATTACCGGTGCCTTCGCGCCTCGGTATGCTGCGTTTCGAGCGGCTTAATGAGGCAAGCTGGGCGCTGCTCTACCTCGACCCCAATTGCGAACGCCAATTCGGCCTGCCGGCGGTCGAGCTCTGTGCCCTGATCGGCACGCCGTACGCCAGCCTGATGGAGCCCCAGGCACGCTATCAACTGCACGACGCGATCCAGCAGCAACTGACCCTCAGCCCCCACTACCTGGTGCGCTACACCCTGCACACCAACGATGGCCCGCTGAGCCTGCTGGAAATGGGCGAGGCCTACAAACAACACAATCGTCACCTGCTGCGCGGCTACCTGATGGTGGTTGATGGCCTGTTCAGCGAAATTCCCGCCACGGTGCCGACCGCCGACCTGGAAAACCAGAACAGCCGCCTGCAAATCGCCCTGGAACTCAACCAGCGCGCGCAACAGGAACAACTGCAGCACCTGGAGCGGGTACGCGCCCAGCAGGAGTTGATCCTGCTCCTGGCCCGCCAACGCTACACCACACCCAATTCGCTGCAAGAAGCCGCCGAACTGATCACCCGCAGCGCCTGCGACATCTACCAGATCGATTGCGCCAGCATCTGGAACCTGGAAGGCCAGCGCCTGGTGCCGATTTCGGCTTATCACCGCGCCGATCAGCAATACCATTTGCCCGAAGCGATTGACGCCAGTTGCTTCCCCGATTACCTCGAAGCCCTGCACAGCAGCCGCGCGATCGATGCCACCAATGCCCTGCGCGACCCGCGTACGCGGGAAATGGCCGAAAGCCTGTTCGCCAAGGATATCCACGCCATGCTCGACGCGAGCATCCGGGTGGATGGCCAGGTCGTCGGCGTGCTGTGCCTGGAGCAAAGCGGCAGTTCGCGTGCCTGGCAGTCCGATGAAATCGCCTTTGCCGGCGAGTTGGCGGACCAGTTCGCCCAAGTCATCAACAACCACAACCGCCGCACCGCCACCAGCGCTCTGCACCTGTTCCAGCGTGCCGTGGAACAAAGTGCCAATGCCTTTCTGCTGGTCAATTGCGATGGCGTGGTGGAGTACGTCAACCCAAGCTTTACCGCGATCACCCAATACAGCGCCGAAGAGGTGCACGGCCACCGCCTGGCACAGTTGCCGGCCCTGGAGAACCTCAGCGAGTTGCTGTTCGATGCGCCGTCGAGCCTGGCCAAGAGCAACAGCTGGCAAGGTGAATTCAAAAGCCGACGCAAAAACCTCGAACCCTACTGGGGCCAGCTGTCGATTTCCAAGGTGTATGGCGACAACCGTGAGTTGACCCACTACATCGGCATCTACGAAGACATCACCCAGACCAAGCTGGCGCAACAGCGCATCGAACGCCTGGCCTACACCGACAACCTGACCAACCTGGGCAACCGCCCGGCCTTCATCCGCAACCTCGACGAGCGCTTTGCCCGCGACAGCGACAGCCCGATCAGCCTGCTTTTGGTGGACATCGACAACTTCAAGCGCATCAACGACAGCCTCGGGCACCAGACCGGGGACAAGCTGTTGATCAGCCTGGCCCGTCGTCTACGCAACAGCCTGAGCAGCGGCGGCAGCCTGGCGCGCTTTGCCAGTAACGAGTTTGCGGTGTTGCTGGACGATGCCGACCTGGAGACCGGCCAGCAGGTCGCCAGCCAGTTGCTGGCCACCCTCGACAAGCCGATGTTCGTCGACAACCAATTGATCAGCGTGACCGGCTCCGTAGGCCTGGCCTGCGCACCGCTGCACGGCCGCGACCCGCAGACCCTGATGCGCAACGCCGGTTTGGCCCTGCACAAGGCCAAGGCCAACGGCAAACACCAGGTGCAGGTGTTTACCGAAGCCCTGAATGCCGAAGCGAGCTACAAACTGTTCGTGGAAAACAACCTGCGCCGCGCCCTGACCCAGAACGAGCTTGATGTGTTCTACCAGCCCAAGCTGTGCCTGCGCAGTGGCCGCCTGTTGGGTATGGAAGCGCTGTTGCGCTGGAACCATCCGGAAAAGGGCATGATCCGCCCCGACCAGTTCATCAGCGTGGCCGAAGAGACCGGTTTGATCATCCCCATCGGCAAATGGATCGCGCGCCAGGCGTGCCGCATGAGTCGGCAGTTGACGGCGGCGGGCCTGGGTAATCTGCAGGTCGCGATCAATCTGTCGCCCAAACAGTTTTCCGACCCGGACCTGGTGGCCTCGATCGCCACGATTCTCAAGGAAGAACAGCTGCCGGCCAATCTCCTGGAGCTGGAGCTGACCGAAGGCCTGCTGCTGGAGGCCACCGAAGACACGCGCCTGCAACTGGACCAACTGAAGAGCTTTGGCCTGACCCTGGCCATGGACGACTTCGGCACCGGTTATTCGTCGCTGAGCTACTTGAAAAAATTCCCCATCGACATCATTAAGATCGACCGGAGCTTTATCCACGAAATCCCGGATAACCAGGACGACATGGAAATCACCTCGGCGGTCATCGCCATGGCCCACAACCTAAAGCTGAAGGTGGTGGCCGAAGGCATCGAGACCGCCGCGCAGCTGGCGTTCCTGCGCCGGCACCGGTGCGACGTGGGCCAGGGCTACCTGTTCGACCGGCCAATCCCCGGCGCAGAGCTGCTGGAGAAGCTTAAACGCTACCCACGCGGGCCAATCGCCTGACAGCGCTGTAACACTCGGGCACACTGGCTGTCTGACTATTTACTGCTAATCAACCTGACGAGAGGACTGATCATGGTCTTGCGCTCGGAAATTCTGGTGAACAAAAACGTGCTGCCTACTCAAGAACAAGCTCTGCCTGGCCGTGAAACCCCGATGAACCTGCCGGAGACGCATTTCGTCAACGGCAACCCGCTGCTGGGCCCGTTTACCGACGACGTCGGTTTTGCGATCTTCGGCCTCGGCTGCTTCTGGGGCGCAGAGCGCAAGTTCTGGCAGCGCGACGGCGTGGTCAGCACCGTGGTCGGCTATGCCGGCGGCTTCACGCCAAACCCGACCTACGAAGAAGTCTGCTCAGGCCTGACCGGCCACAGCGAAGTGGTGCTGGTGGTGTATGACCAGGCCAAAGTGAAATACGAAGACTTGTTGAAGATGTTCTGGGAACTGCACAACCCGACCCAGGGCATGCGCCAGGGCAACGATATCGGCAGCCAATACCGCTCGGTGATCTATGCCACCACGCCGGAGCAGCTGGCGGCAGCCAAAGCCAGTGCCGAGGCTTATCAGCAAGAGCTGACCAAGGCCGGCCTGGGCGAGATCACCACCGAAATCGACGAAGCTCCGACGGTTTACTTCGCCGAGGCGTATCACCAGCAGTACCTGGCGAAGAATCCCCAGGGTTATTGCGGCATCGGCGGCACCGGCGTGACCTGCCCAATCTAAAGCACAACACAAAACAAAATGTGGGAGGGGGCTTGCCCCCGATTGCGGTGTATCAGTGACAGATGTACTGACTGACACCCCGCTATCGGGAGCAAGCCCCCTCCCACACTGGTTTTGTGTTTGGCTTGAGATAAAGCTATTCAGCGATGAGCCAATCCAACCCACGCAATTCCTCTTCCGGACAGACCCGCCCGATCTGAAGAACGACACAAAACAAAATGTGGGAGGGGGCTTGCTCCCGATGCGGTGTATCAGTGACAAATGTACTGACTGACACTCCGCTATCGGGAGCAAGCCCCCTCCCACACTGGTTTTGTGTTTGGCTTGAGATAAAGCTATTCAGCGATGAGCCAATCCAACCCACGCAATTCCTCTTCCGGACAGACCCGCCCAATCTAAAGCACAACACAAAACAAAATGTGGGAGGGGGCTTGCCCCCGATGCGGTGTATCAGTGACAGATGTACTGACTGACACCCCGCTATCGGGGGCAAGCCCCCTCCCACATTGGGTCCTGTGTTTGGCTTGAGATAGGCTATTCAGCGATGAGCCAATCCATCTGCCACCCGCCCTGGGTCTGGCTCAGTTGCCTGGACAGCCACGGCAGCAATTCACGCAGCTCCTCTTCCAGGCCCCACGGCGGGTTGGCAATTGCCAGGCCTGAGCCGGTCAGGGTGTTGGGCGTGTCCAGCGGATGCACCAGCAGCTCTACGCGCAACAGTTTCGGCGCACCGGTGCCGGCCAGGTCCTGGTAGAAGCGGCGCAACATGCGCGGGTCTTTCACCGGGTACCAGATTGCCGCGACCGTCTGGCGCATGCGGCTGACGGCTTCCTTGAGGGACGCCGCGCAACGCTGCATTTCATCGAGCTTTTCAAACGGTGGATCGATCAGCATCAGCGCGCGTTTTTCCGGCACCGGCAACAGGGCGCGCGGCACATGCCAGCCTTCGCCCAGGTGCACCTTGACCCGACGATCACCCTTCATGTTGTCCTTGAGCAACACGCCGTCTTCCGGGTGCTTTTCGTTGAGCAATACGCGGTCCTGGGGGCGTGTCAGGCGCCGCGCCAGCTCCGGCGAGCCTGGGTAGTAGCGCAACTGGCCATCCGGATTCATCTCGTGGAGCACGCGCATGTAATCGGCCGTGAGCGGCGGCAGGTCGCTTGCGCCCCACAGGCGGGCGATGCCTTCCAGGTATTCACCGGTGCGGTTGGCCTGGTCACCCTGCAGGTCGTACAGGCCGATGCCGGCGTGGGTATCGAGGTAGGCGAACGGCTGCTCCTTGCGCGACATCAAGGCGATGAGGCGGGTCAAGGTCAGGTGTTTGAAGACATCGGCGTGGTTGCCGGCGTGAAAGGCGTGACGATAATTCATGGTTGCTCCTGCGCAGGAGGCGAAGTTTACCTTCTACCGGGGCAAAGGTGCAGGGCCGCATGGCGGCTGGTGTTTTTGTTAACTCAACTGCGCAGCGAGGTAATCGGCCAGCGCTGCATGGTTGACTCCCGGCCTGCGCGCGAACCAGGCGAGCTTGTGTTGCAAGGTGGCCGGCGTGAACGCGGCATACACATCAGGACGCTGCTCTTGCAGCCATTGCAACAGGTTGCCGACCAGTACCTGAGGCGACTGCGCAGCCAGGTGCTCGAGCAATGGCGCAGGCACTCGCCACCATGGCCAGGGCTTGGCAGGGGTGATCGGGTCAGTCGCCACCGTCAGCGGCTGACCATTGATCAAATAACGCCCAAACACCGGCAAGACCTTCCCCGCCTCGTCACCCAATTGCTGCCACATCGGCTGAAACTGAGCGCCATCCCAGAAGCGTAGAAACACCGCCTGGTCATTGGGCATAAACACCTTGGTCAAGCTTTGCAGATGGGCGATCACGGTGTCCAGCGCGCTGGAGGATACCGCCAACCAACCCCAATCGGTGGCGTGCGCGGTGGCTACCCAATCGAGAAACGCGCTGCCCGGCTCGACAATGCCCACGTAAGGCATCACCTCGTCCCAATGGGCGTAGGCCGTACCCGCCCAGATCGCTCGCGGCAGCGGCCCTGCCGTCAGGGTTTGCCAGGCGACGAGCGGTTTGGCGGCGCTGGCATTGCCCAGCACTGCAAAGATGCGCTCATCGCCGCGCAAGGGAAACTGTGCCAACCAGGTGCCAGGATCCATGAGTGCCTGCATCAGGAAGCCCTCCGCGCGTGATCGGTGATATCGCACTGCCCGTCCCGGCAACGCTCGCATTCTTCGCAAAACGGCGCGCTGCGTTTCAGGCTGGCGATTTGCACAGGGCTCAGGGGGAGCGGGATAACTGCCAGTACCGTCTCCTTCAAACCGGGCGTCAACGGCGCCGCCGCAGGTGCTGGCGCCCCGCCAAGCTGGATTGGCACACTGCTGAAAATCCCGCCCGCCGAAATCGTGATTGACTGCCCTCCCGCCTGAATCGTAACGCTGGCTCCCGCATCGATGACGATGCTCTGCCCGGCGCCAATCTGAATGGTCCTGCCAGCCCGCATCTGCTGCGAGCCGCCGACCATCAGATGATCATCCTGCTTGAGCTCGGTCAGGCGGTTGCCATGAGTAATGCGCTGCTCTTCGCCGTGCAACTCATGGTGCGACTCGCCGCCGACCTTCACCCGACGCCTGTTATCAACCTGCACCTGCTGGTCGTGCAATACATGCTGGGTCCAATCACGCTGGGCACGCAGGTAGATTTCTTCGGCGCCCTTGCGGTCTTCGATGCGCAGCTCGTTGTAGCCGCCACCGCCGGGCGTGCTCTGGCTGCGAAAGATGCTGCGGGTCTTGTCCGCCGGCAGATCGAGTGGCACCGATGTCGCGGCATTGGGCAGGCAGCCCATCACCAGCGGCATATCCGGGTCGCCATTGATGAAGCCCACCAGCACTTCCATGCCGACCCTGGGAATCAGCACCGTGCCATAACGGTCATGAGCCCAACCACTGGCGACTCGCAGCCAGCAGCTGGACTGATCGGTCCGCTCGCCAGCGCGGTCCCAGGCCATTTGCACCTTCACCCGGCCGTATTCATCGCAGTGAATTTCGCTGTCGACGGGCCCGGTAACCACCGCGCTCTGATAGCCGGACACACTTGGGCGGGGTATTTCAGGCAAAGGGGGGCGAAACATGACATCCCATGGAGCGGCAATGAATGTGTTGCGATAACCCTGACGAAAATCTCCGCCGGCGAGGTCTGTGACAGCCTCCTCCAACACCTGGGGTTGCATACCTTCATGGGTGATGTGCGTCACCAACCACAACCCATTCCAGTCCTCACGCGGATGCCCGCTCAGTTTGAGGAAGCGGCCGCTGACCAACCCAGGCTCATCACCCGAGCCATGCGCCAGCCGATAGTCACTGCGATGGCGCTCCAGCCCACGCTGTGCGAGGTATTTACCATGGGGACGCTCGCTGAAATGGCCGGGGAAGAATTGCTGCTCAAGAGTAGGAAGTTGCTCGCCGGTAGCTGCACTTTCCAGCTCAAGGCGCGGTTTACGAAAATCGTAATCGCGCAGGTTCACCGATGTGGTGCGCGTTTCCAGCTGCACGGCAAACCGCTTGATCGCCGGGGTCTGCGCAACCATTCCGGAACCCGGCATATACGCGGTTGGCTGTTGCGCCTGGGCGAACACGGTCTGGTCATCGCCAAACACCAGCAGGTGCTGTTCGGCCGAATGTTGGAAGTGATAGTGAATGCCCTGCTCGGCACACAGGCGCTGAACGAATGCCAGGTCAGTTTCAGCAAACTGCACACAATACTCGCGTTCGGGGTAAGTACCGCTCAGGCGAAACTCGAATTGATCGCTCTGGATGCCCTGCCCCGTCAACACCAGCGCCACAATCTGCGGCACCGTCTTGTGCTGGAAGATACGTTGGTGGCTGCTGTGTTTCAGGTAGGCCAAGTGCGGCACAAGGCTGAACTGATAGCGCGTAAGGCGCCGCCCGGAATCACCCTGCGCTACCCGGTAAACCAGGCCATGCACACCATGGCCCTGATCATCGAAACCGAGGTACGCCGGGTGATGCAGCAGGTTCTCAAGGTCCAGGTCGGGCTGCTCGCAGACCAACTCAAGGTCAAAACGATAGGGCTGGCTGAGCGCTTCGTTACCCTTGAAGCTGTAGACCCTGAGGTCACTGGCAACCCCATCCAGGGTCAGGGTAAACGCGGTTTGATTGGCAGGAGCGAACATCCGGTGTTTCTCTGCAAAAAAATAGGCGACCGATTCTGCACCACTGTTGCTCCCTGCTGAGCAGGCCCGAGGAAAATCAGTAAAACCCTACACGCGAACGTCGGAATCCTCTTCGGAGCGTCGTAAATCACAGGCAAAAAAAGGCCCGCCATCCGTAGGACGCGGGCCTTTTTGTTAACTCATCGAGCGCCCAGCGCCCGGTGAATTACTTATTGAGGTTGTAATCTTTTTCTGCGGCATCAAAGCGCTCGACCATACCGGCAGTCGGTGCACCCATCTTGCTCACGAAGTAGATCGCCAGGCTGGCGAAGATGAAGCCTGGGATGATTTCGTACAGGCCCAGCACTTCGAAGTGCTTCCACACGATTACGGTGATCGCGCCGACCAGGATGCCGGCCAGTGCGCCGTTGCGGGTCATGTTTTTCCAAATCACCGAGATCAGCACCACAGGCCCGAACGCGGCGCCGAAACCGGCCCAGGCGTAGCTGACCAGGCCCAGTACACGGTTTTCCGGGTTGGCGGCCAGGGCGATGGCGATCAAGGCCACCGCCAGCACCATGATCCGACCGACCCATACCAGTTCAAGCTGGGACGCACCCTTGCGCAGGAATGCCTTGTAGAAATCTTCGGTCAGGGCGCTGGAGCACACCAGCAATTGGCAGCTCAGGGTACTCATGACAGCCGCCAGGATGGCCGACAGCAATACACCGGCAATCCATGGGTTGAACAGGATCTTGGCCAGTTCGATAAACACGCGCTCAGGGTTTTCGGTCACGGGACCGGCCACCTCAGGATGCGCCGAGAAGTAAGCGATGCCGAAGAAGCCCACCGCCACGGTGCCGCCCAGGCACAGGATCATCCAGGTCATGGAGATGCGACGCGCGTTGGCAATCGACTTCACCGAATCCGCCGCCATGAACCGCGCGAGAATGTGCGGCTGGCCGAAGTAACCCAGCCCCCAGCCCATCAGCGAGATAACGCCGATGAAGGTGGTGTTTTTCAGCATGTCGAAGCTGGTCGGGTCCTTGGCTTCGATGGCCAGGAAAGTGGTGTCCACGCCGCCGGTCGCCAGCAGTACGATGATCGGCGTCAGGATCAACGCGAAGATCATCAGCGTGGCTTGCACGGTATCGGTCCAGCTGACCGCCAGGAAACCGCCAATAAAGGTGTAGGCAATGGTCGCTGCGGCACCGGCCCACAGTGCAGTCTCGTAGGACATGCCGAAGGTGCTTTCGAACAGACGGGCACCGGCCACGATGCCGGAGGCGCAGTAAATGGTGAAGAACACCAGGATCACCACAGCGGAGATGATCCGCAGCAGCCCGCTTTTATCTTCGAAGCGGCTGGAGAAGTAATCCGGCAGGGTCAGGGCGTCGCCGTTGTGTTCGGTCTGCACGCGCAGGCGGCCGGCCACGAACAGCCAGTTGAGGTAGGCACCGACGATCAGGCCGATAGCAATCCAGCTTTCCGACAACCCGGACATGTAGATCGCGCCCGGCAGGCCCATCAACAACCAGCCGCTCATATCGGAAGCGCCGGCGGACAAAGCGGTCACCACGCTACCGAGGCTGCGACCGCCCAGGATGTAATCGGAAAGGTTATTGGTGGAGCGATAGGCCATCAAGCCGATCAGTACCATTGCTGCGATGTAGATCACGAACGTGATCAGGGTGGGATTACTAACGCTCATAGAAGTGACGCCCTGGCTTTGTTTTTATGTAGCGACGGTCTGTCAGCCCGCTACCGGTGGTTAACCGGGTAAACGAAGCTGCTTGCCGCGCATTTATGACTGGCGTTTCCCCAGGAAAGCCGCCAGCCGATGAACCGACCTGTGGAAGTGGTTGCACCTTGGTGCGCGAATGCTATTCAACAAAGCAAATAAGGTGCAACCAGTTTCTCGCGAATAAGTTGCACCTACGCGCATTTAAGAACAAACACCGGTTTTTTGCTACTTTTCGGAGCAAGAACAGTCAACCTCAGAAGCAAATGCACCACCAAGGCGCCGTTTCGGCAGAAGGCCAGATTTTTTCCGATCAACCGTCGAAAATTTCATGAACAAAAAGGGTTGCACCCGGTTGCACCTCTTCATGGGCAAAGCTAATCTTGCCGCCAGCAGATGCCACTCGGTAGTGGCACCCATGAGGATAACAAAATGGCTACGACCACCCTTGGGGTCAAACTCGACGACCCGACCCGCGAGCGCCTGAAGGCTGCCGCGTCCTCCATTGATCGCACGCCGCACTGGCTGATCAAACAGGCAATTTTCAATTACCTGGAGAAACTCGAGGGTGGTGCAACCCTTTCCGAGCTTAACGGTTCGGGCAGCAAGGATGCCGACGACGCCGGCGAAGTCCAGCATGACCACGCCCACCAGTGCTTCCTTGAGTTCGCCGAGAGCATCCTGCCGCAATCTGTACTGCGCGCCTCGATCACCGCCGCTTACCGTCGCCCCGAGCCGGAAGTGGTGCCGATGCTGATCGAGCAGGCGCGCCTGCCGGTAGAAATGGCCGAAGCCACCAACAAGCTGGCCGCCACGATTGCCGAAAAATTGCGCAACCAGAAAAGCGCTGGCGGCCGTGCCGGTATCGTTCAGGGCCTGCTGCAGGAATTTTCCCTGTCGTCCCAGGAAGGCGTGGCGCTGATGTGCCTGGCCGAAGCGCTGCTGCGCATCCCGGACAAAGGCACGCGCGATGCACTGATCCGCGACAAGATCAGCACCGGCAACTGGCACCCGCACTTGGGCAACAGCCCGTCGCTGTTCGTCAATGCTGCTACCTGGGGGCTGCTGTTGACCGGCAAACTGGTCGCGACCCATAACGAAGCAGGCTTGACCTCGTCCCTGAGCCGCATCATCGGCAAAAGCGGCGAGCCGATGATCCGCAAGGGCGTCGACATGGCCATGCGCCTGATGGGTGAACAGTTCGTCACCGGCGAAACCATCGCCGAAGCCCTGGCCAACGCGAGCAAGTTCGAAGCCAAGGGTTTCCGCTATTCCTACGACATGCTCGGGGAAGCCGCCCTCACCGAACACGACGCCCAGAAGTACCTGGCTTCGTATGAACAAGCCATTCACTCCATCGGCAAAGCGTCCCACGGCCGTGGGATCTATGAAGGCCCAGGCATCTCCATCAAGCTCTCCGCCCTGCACCCGCGTTACAGCCGCGCGCAGTACGAGCGGGTGATGGACGAGCTGTACCCGCGCCTGTTGTCGCTGACCCTGTTGGCCAAGCAATACGACATCGGCCTGAACATCGATGCCGAAGAAGCCGACCGCCTCGAGTTGTCCCTGGACCTGCTCGAGCGCCTGTGCTTCGAACCGCAACTGACCGGCTGGAACGGTATCGGTTTCGTGATCCAGGCCTACCAGAAGCGTTGCCCGTATGTGATCGACTACGTGATCGACCTGGCACGCCGCAGCCGCCACCGCCTGATGATCCGTCTGGTCAAAGGCGCGTACTGGGACAGCGAAATCAAGCGCGCCCAGGTCGAAGGCCTGGAAGGCTACCCCGTGTACACCCGCAAGGTGTACACCGACGTTTCCTACATTGCCTGCGCACGCAAACTGCTGTCGGTGCCGGAAGCCATCTACCCGCAGTTCGCCACGCACAACGCCCATACGTTGTCGGCCATCTATCACATTGCCGGTCAGAACTATTACCCCGGCCAGTACGAGTTCCAATGCCTGCACGGCATGGGCGAACCGCTGTACGAACAGGTGGTGGGCAAGGTCTCCGAAGGCAAGCTGAACCGTCCGTGCCGTGTGTACGCACCGGTCGGCACTCACGAAACACTGCTGGCGTACCTGGTACGTCGCCTGCTGGAAAACGGTGCGAACACCTCGTTCGTCAACCGCATCGCCGATCACTCCATCTCGATTCAGGAGCTGGTGGCCGATCCAGTGGCGAACATCGAGCAGATGGCGACGGTGGAAGGCGGCTTCGGCCTGCCGCACCCGCGTATCCCACTGCCGCGTGACCTGTACGGCAGCGACCGCGCCAACTCGGCCGGTATCGACCTGGCCAACGAGCATCGCCTGGCATCGCTGTCCTGCGCCCTGCTGGCCACCGCTCACAACAACTGGAAAGCCGCGCCGATGCTCGGTTGCGCCGCCAGCGAACAACCGGCTGCAGCGGTGCTGAACCCGTCCGACGTGCGCGATGTGGTCGGTCACGTTCAGGAGGCCACCGTCGAAGACGTCGACAACGCCATCCAGTGCGCCATCAGCGCCGCGCCGATCTGGCAGGCCACTCCGCCCGCCGAACGCGCCGCGATCCTGGAGCGCGCCGCCGACCTGATGGAAGGCGAGATCCAGCCACTGATGGGCCTGCTGGCCCGTGAAGCCGGCAAGACCTTCGCCAACGCCATCGCTGAAGTGCGCGAAGCCGTGGACTTCCTGCGCTACTACGCGGTGCAGGCGCGTAACGATTTCACCAACGACGCCCACCGCCCATTGGGTCCGGTGGTGTGCATCAGCCCGTGGAACTTCCCGCTGGCGATCTTCAGCGGCCAGGTGGCGGCGGCATTGGCTGCCGGTAACCCGGTGCTGGCCAAACCCGCCGAACAAACCCCGTTGGTCGCCGCCCAGGCCGTGCGCATCCTGCTCGAAGCCGGCATTCCGCAAGGCGTGCTGCAATTGCTGCCGGGCCAGGGCGAGAGCGTCGGTGCCCGCCTGGTCGGTGATGAACGCGTCAAAGGCGTGATGTTCACCGGCTCCACCGAGGTTGCACGCTTGCTGCAACGCAATGTCGCCGGTCGCCTTGACGCCCAGGGCCGTCCGATTCCGCTGATCGCCGAAACCGGCGGCCAGAACGCGATGATCGTGGATTCCTCGGCACTCACCGAACAAGTGGTGATTGACGTGGTGTCGTCGGCCTTCGACAGCGCCGGCCAACGTTGCTCGGCCCTGCGCGTGTTGTGCCTGCAGGAAGATTCGGCAGACCGCGTCATCGAAATGCTCAAGGGTGCCATGGCGGAATGCCGCCTGGGCAACCCGGAACGCCTGTCGGTGGATATCGGCCCGGTGATCGACGCCGAAGCCAAGGCTGGTATCGAGAAACACATCCAGGCCATGCGCGACAAAGGCCGCAACGTTTACCAGGTGGCGATTGCCGATGGCGAAGAGATCAAGCGTGGCACCTTCGTGATGCCCACCCTGATCGAGCTGGAAAGCTTCGACGAGCTGCAACGCGAAATCTTCGGCCCGGTGCTGCACGTGGTGCGCTACAAGCGCAAAGAGATCGACCAGCTCATCGGCCAGATCAATGCCTCCGGCTACGGCCTGACCCTGGGCGTGCACACCCGCATCGACGAGACCATCGCCAAGGTGATCGACAACGTCAATGCAGGTAACGTCTACGTCAACCGTAACATCGTGGGTGCCGTGGTGGGCGTGCAGCCGTTCGGCGGCGAAGGCCTGTCGGGTACCGGCCCGAAAGCCGGTGGCCCGCTGTACCTGTACCGCCTGCTGTCGACTCGTCCTACCGATGCGATCGAGCAATCCTTCGTACGTGGCGACGCATTGACTGCACCGGACGTGCGCCTGCGCGACGCCATGAGCCAACCGCTGACCGCGTTGAAAACCTGGGCCGACAGCCACAACTTCAGCGAACTGAGCGCCCTGTGCAGCCAATTCGCCGCCCAGTCGCAAAGCGGTATCACCCGCCAACTGGCCGGCCCGACCGGCGAGCGCAACAGCTATGCGATCCTGCCGCGTGAACACGTGCTGTGCCTGGCGGAAGTGGAAGGTGACCTGCTGACCCAACTCGCTGCGGTATTGGCGGTAGGCGGTTCTGCGGTATGGCCGGAAACCGAGCTGACCAAGGCCGTGTTCCTACGCCTGCCGAAAGATATTCAGGCGAAGATCAAGCGCGTGGCCGACTGGACCAAGGACGACGTGGTGTTCGACGCTGTCCTGCATCACGGTGATTCCGACCAACTGCGTGCGGTGTGCCAGCAAGTGGCGCAGCGCGGTGGGGCGATTGTTGGGGTGCATGGTTTGTCCCAAGGTGAGACATCCATTGCCCTGGAGCGGTTGGTGATCGAGCGGGCGTTGAGCGTTAACACCGCTGCTGCCGGCGGTAATGCGAGCCTGATGACCATCGGTTAAACGCGGTAAAAAATGTGGGAGGGGGCTGATCGTTCCCACGCTCCGCGTGGGAATGCAGCTCAAGGACGCTCTGCGTCCAGAAGCGTGACGCGGAGCGTCAAGAGAGGCGTTTCCACGCAGAGCGTGGGAACGATCTTAAACACACTGCTATCGGGGGTAAGCCCCCTCCCACATTTGGCCTCATTTCAATTCCCTGCCTGCGTTTTGCTCCTCCATCACCCAGATCAATCTTGCTATCCAGCTTCTATTCGCGCACTTAGACTCGGGCCATTCCTCCAAAGGTAAGCCGCCATGTCCGAGACGCTGCTCAGTTCCCGCAATCTGGCTTTCGAGCTATATGAAGTCCTCGATGCCGAGGGCCTGACCCAGCGCGAGCGGTTTGCCGAGCACAATCGCGAAACCTTCGACGCCGCCATCAGCACAGCGCGCAACATTGCCGAAAAGTACTTCGCGCCTCACAACCGCAAGAACGATGAAAACGAACCGCGTTACGAAGACGGTAAGGCGATTCTGATTCCGGAAGTGAA
This sequence comes from Pseudomonas sp. R4-35-07, assembly GCF_003852235.1. NCBI lineage: Bacteria > Pseudomonadati > Pseudomonadota > Gammaproteobacteria > Pseudomonadales > Pseudomonadaceae > Pseudomonas > Pseudomonas sp. R4-35-07. Next base: position 541,114 of record NZ_CP027732.1, on the reverse strand, counting down.
ACCGGCGGTGGATGCTTTCCTGGAAGCCGGTTTCCTCAATGCCGCCCGCAGCTTCGAAGCCGGTGGCATGCAGTTGCCGACCCTGCTGTCCCAAGCCTGCTTCGCTCACTTCCAATCCGCCAACGCGGCCTCTACGTCTTACCCGTTCCTGACCATGGGCGCCGCCAACCTGATCGAAAGCTTCGGCACCGAGGAGCAGAAACAGCGCTTCCTGCAACCGATGATCGAAGGCCGTTTCTTCGGCACCATGGCCTTGACCGAGCCACACGCCGGTTCATCCCTGTCGGATATTCGTACCCGTGCCGAGCCTGCGGCTGACGGCAGCTATCGCCTGAAAGGCAACAAGATCTTCATCTCCGGTGGCGACCATCCGCTGTCGGAAAACATCGTGCATATGGTGCTGGCCAAGCTGCCCGATGCACCGGCCGGGGTGAAGGGCATTTCGTTGTTTATCGTGCCCAAATTCCTGGTCAACGCTGACGGCAGCCTGGGCGAGCGCAACGATGTACTGCTGGCCGGGCTGTTTCACAAGATGGGCTGGCGCGGCACGACGTCCACAGCACTCAATTTTGGCGATAACGGCAACTGTGTCGGCTATCTGGTGGGCAAACCGCACCAGGGCCTGAGTTGCATGTTCCAGATGATGAACGAGGCACGGATCGGCGTCGGCATGGGCGCGGTGATGCTCGGTTACGCGGGCTATCTCTACTCGTTGGAGTACGCCCGCGAACGTCCGCAAGGCCGCCTGCCGGACAGCAAGGACCCGAGCACCGCACCGGTGTCGATCATCCAGCACGCCGATATCAAGCGTATGCTGCTGACCCAAAAAGCCTACGTGGAAGGCGCCTTCGACCTGGGCCTGTACGCCGCACGCCTGTTCGACGACACCACCACCCTGCCAGGTGAAACCGAACGCAAACAAGCCCACGAGTTGTTGGACCTGCTGACCCCCATCGTCAAATCCTGGCCGTCGGAGTTCTGCCTCAAGGCCAACGAACTGGCGATCCAGATTCTCGGCGGCCATGGCTATACCCGCGAGTACCCGGTCGAGCAGTACTACCGCGATAACCGCCTGAATCCGATCCACGAAGGCACCCATGGCATCCAGTCCCTGGACCTGCTTGGGCGTAAGTTGGCGCAGAACGGCGGGGCCGGGCTCAAGCAATTGATTCGACTGATCGCCGAGACAGGTGCTCGGGCGCAGCCATACCCAACGCTCAACGCGCTGAGGGAACCGCTGGAGCAATTGGTCAATCGCCTGCAACGCGTCACCCTCGGCCTGCTGAGCGATCTCGCCCAGGGCAAGGTCAACAGCAGCCTGGCGAACTCGGCGCTGTACCTGAAAGTGTTCGGGCACACGGTAATTGGCTGGCGCTGGCTGGAACAGGCGATTCGCGCCGAAGAAGGGCTGGCCAAGGGCAACGCGGCCGATGTGGCCTTCTATAAAGGCAAGCTCCAGGCCGCCCGGTACTTTCTGACATGGGAAGTACCAAGCTGCCATCATGAACTGGCGATTCTGGAGGCACGCGACGATACGTGCCTGGGCATGCAGGATGCGTGGTTCTAAGGCTGGATCGCCTTGGAAATCACCTCGACCGTGGCGCTGACTTGCTCTTGGTAACGGTCGAGTTCCTGTTGATGGGCCTGCTGCATTTCGATCTGCTCGGCGCACAGGTTCAGCGCGGCCAATACCAATAATTTGTCACCAATGAGGGTCGGGTACTTTTTCTTGGTCGTGGCCAGGGAAGCCTTGAGCATGGTCACGGCGTGCATCAGGGTCTGGTCTTCCCCGGCCGGCGCCTTGATCGAGTAATCCTCACCGAGAATCGAAACGACCTTTATCCCTTCATTCATGCGCTGACAGGCCCTGCGCTCACACGCTCAACCAGTGCCTGGATGCGGGCGGCGGTGGCGCCATGCTTTTCTTCCTGTTCCATCAGGTTCAGTTGCAGGCTGTCGTTTTCATCCTTGGCCTGGGCCAGCTGCGCCTTGAGGGATTCGTTGCTGCTCAGCAGGTCTTGGTTCTGCTGTACCAGGTCGTTGACCAGTTGTTCCAGTTGGCTGAGGGATGCTTCTAACATTTTGATTTCTCGGGCTTTTTGAAAGGGCGGTGACGATAAAGAAAATTCACCTCGGATGCCAGGGTTATCCCCGGCGCGCAGCCCGATGTTCAAGGGCCGGGCCGCGCTTTCGAGCCTTAGTGACTGTAATTACCCAATCTGGTTCCTGAATCCGTGCAACCCCTGGTCAGCTGCGACAAAAGCGCGCGCCCCCTTAAGACTTTAGTCGCAGAGCCGATACGCGATGCACACCCCGTCTCATGGCCGCACGGATCGCGCTTCTCCCCAGGATTCCAGCATGTCTCTTCGTAATATGAATATCGCCCCGAGGGCTTTCCTCGGCTTCGCGTTTATCGGCGCGTTGATGTTGTTTCTGGGCGTGTTCGCCCTGAACCAGATGAGCAAGATCCGCTCAGCCACCGAAGACATCACCCTGTCCAGCGTGCCAAGCATCCGCGCCCTCGACGAATTCACTCAGCTGACCTTGCGCCTGCGCGTGTTGTCGTACCGCTTGCTCACCAACCGCGAGCCGGAAGTACAGCAGAAAACCCTGGAAGCCTTCGACGTGCGCAACCAGCAGATCCGCACCGCCCAGGGCGTATATGAAAAGCTGATCGAGAGCCGCGAAGAACGCGCGACCTACGATGAATACGTGCGGTTACTGGCCCAGTACCATCAGATCGAAGAGCGCATGAAAAGCCTGTCCCGGGCCAACCAGGTCGACGAATTGCGCGCCCTGCTCAACACCGAACTGCTGAACAACTCCGAGCAGGTCAACGCGGTGCTCAGCCGCCTGCTGGAAATCAACAACAGCATGGCCCTGGACACCAACCAGCAGGCCGAAGACCAGTACGATCTGGCTTTCAACATGGTCGTGGGCCTGCTGGTGATCGCCACCGCGCTGACCCTGTTGTTCGCCTGGCTGCTGACCCGCAGCATAACCGTGCCGATTTCCCAAGCGCTGGAAGCGGCCGAAGAAGTGGCCGAAGGCAACCTCACGCGCCCGATCAAAGTCGAGGGCAACGATGAGGCCGGCCGCCTGCTCGCCGCCATGGCCAAGATGCAGGACAAACTGCGCGATACCCTGCAACGCATCGCCGGCTCCGCCACGCAACTGGCGTCGGCCGCCGAAGAGCTCAACGCCGTCACCGACGAAAGCGCGCGTGGCCTGACCCAGCAGAACAATGAGATCGAACAGGCCGCCACCGCGGTGAACGAAATGACCAGCGCGGTCGAGGAAGTCGCGCGCAATGCCGTGAGCACCTCCGAAGCCTCGCGCAACGCCACCACCTCGGCCGGTGATGGCCGTGACCTGGTACAGGAAACCGTCAGCGCCATCGAACGCATGAGCGGCGACGTGCAAGCCACCGCCACCTTGATCGGTGAGTTGGCCAATGAATCCCGCGATATCGGCAAAGTGCTAGACGTGATCCGTGGCCTGGCCGACCAGACCAACCTGCTGGCCCTCAACGCGGCCATCGAAGCGGCGCGGGCCGGTGAGGCCGGGCGTGGTTTTGCGGTAGTGGCGGACGAGGTACGCGCGTTGGCCCATCGCACCCAGCAGTCCACCAGCGAGATCGAGCGCATGATCGGCAGCATCCAGGCCGGCACCGAGCATGCGGTGGATTCGATGCGCAACAGCACTGAGCGCGCCGAATCCACGCTGAACATCGCCAAGGGCGCAGGGATGTCGCTGGATACCATCAACACGGCAATTGTCGAGATCAACGAGCGCAACCTGGTGATCGCCAGTGCAGCGGAAGAACAGGCGCAGGTCGCGCGGGAAGTCGACCGTAACCTGGTGAATATCCGCGATCTGTCGGTGCAATCGGCGACAGGTGCCAGCCAGACCAGCGCGGCGAGCAGCGAGTTGTCGCGCCTGGCAGTGGACCTCAATGGCATGGTGGGCCGCTTCCGGCTGTAAAAATGTGGGAGGGGGCTTGATCGTTCCCACGCTCCGCGTGGGAATGCCTCAGGTGACGCTTTGCGTCACGACGTCAAGAGCGGACGCGAAGCGTCCAATGAGGCGTTCCCACGCAGAGCGTGGGAACGATCTTTTGACAGCGCAGCAATTCAACAGGTTAGAATCCCTGGCACGCAGACTGCATGGTCAGTTTGCGCCCTGTCTTTCCCTGCTCTGGAGTACTGCCTTTGAATGCGACGACCATCAACAGCCTGTTCTTGATCGGCGCGTTGCTGGTGAGTGCGAGCATTCTGGTGAGTTCTCTGTCGTCGCGCCTGGGCATCCCGATCCTGGTGATCATCCTGGCCGTGGGCATGATCGCCGGCGTCGATGGCGGCGGCATCATCTTCGATAACTACCCGACCGCCTACCTGGTGGGCAACCTGGCGCTGGCCGTGATCCTGCTCGACGGCGGTTTGCGCACGCGGGTGGCGAGTTTCCGCGTGGCACTCTGGCCTGCGTTGTCCCTGGCCACGGTGGGCGTGTTGATCACCACCGGCCTCACTGGCATGGCCGCGGCCTGGCTGTTCGACCTCAACATCGTGCAGGGCTTGCTGATCGGCGCCATTGTTGGTTCCACGGACGCCGCAGCCGTGTTCTCGCTGCTGGGCGGCAAGGGCTTGAACGAACGGGTGACCGCCAGCCTGGAAATCGAATCCGGCAGCAACGACCCGATGGCGGTGTTCCTCACCGTGACCCTGATCGACATGCTCGCCAGCGGCCAGACCGGCCTGCATTGGAGCCTGCTGACCCATCTGATCCGCGAGTTCGGCATCGGCGGCCTGGTCGGCCTGGGCGGCGGCTGGCTGATGCTGCAGATGGTCAACCGCATCAACCTGGCTACCGGCCTGTACCCGATCCTGGTGATCGCCGGCGGCCTGTTCGTCTTCGCGCTGACCAATGCCTTGCACGGCAGCGGCTTTCTCGCCGTGTACCTGTGCGGCCTGGTGATCGGCAACCGTCCGGTGCGCAGCCGTCATGGCATCCTGCATATGCTCGACGGCATGGCCTGGCTGGCGCAGATCGGCATGTTCCTGGTGCTGGGCCTCTTGGTCACGCCCCATGACTTGCTGCCGATCGCCCTGCCGGCACTGGGCCTGGCGCTGTGGATGATCCTGTTTGCACGGCCGCTGTCGGTGATGGTCGGCCTGTTGCCCTTCAAGGCGTTCCACGGCCGGGAAAAAGCCTTTATCGCCTGGGTCGGCCTGCGCGGCGCGGTGCCGATCATCCTCGCGGTGTTCCCGCTGATGGCCGGCCTGCCCCATGCCCAGCTGTATTTCAACCTGGCGTTCTTTATCGTGCTGGTGTCGCTGCTGGTGCAGGGCACCAGCCTGCCGTGGGTGGCCAAGTTGCTGAAAGTCACCGTACCGCCAGACCCGGCGCCGATTTCCCGCGCCGCCCTGGAAGTGCACGTCACCAGCGAGTGGGAGCTGTTCGTCTACCGCCTGGGCGCGGAGAAATGGTGCATCGGCGCCGCCCTGCGCGAGTTGAAAATGCCCGAGGGCACGCGGATCGCGGCGCTGTTCCGTGGCCAGCAACTGCTCCACCCGTCGGGTAGTACGGTGCTGGAAGTCGATGATTTGCTCTGCGTCATCGGCCATGAACATAACTTGTCGGCCCTGGGCAAACTGTTCAGCCAGGCGCCGCAACGCGGCCTCGACCTGCGCTTCTTCGGCGACTTCGTACTCGAAGGCGACGCCCAGCTCGGCGCGGTATCGGCCTTGTACGGGCTCAAGCTCGAGGGTATCGACCCGGACATGCCGCTGAGCCGCTTCATCACCCAGAAAGTCGGCGGCGCGCCGGTGGTGGGCGACCAGGTGGAGTGGAACAACACCATCTGGACCGTCGCGGTCATGGACGGGAACAAGATTGGCAAAGTCGGCGTCAGATTCCCCGAAGGAAGTCGCCCGGGCCCCGGACTCTTCCTCTAAACTGCGGGGCCACACGCCCCGATTCTTCATCTAGCTCGACCGGTCTCTATGCCAACCCTGCGCACTTTTCTCGCCACTGCCCTGCTGGGCCTGACTCTTTGTGTTGGCACCGTTCACGCGGCCGACCCACCCAGCGCCGACGCTGTCCAGCAAACCCTGGACAAACTGCCCGACCGCAAGCTACCCGACGCCGACATGAAGGCGTTGCAGAGCATCCTGCAACAGACCCTGACGTTCCTGGCTAACAAGCAGGAGTACGAGCAGCGCCTGGCAGACCTGAAGCGCCAGCTGGAAGATGCCCCGCGCCAGACGACGGACAACCAGCGCGAGCTGACCCGGCTCAAGGCCACCAAAATCATTCCGGTGGCCCAACGCTACGCCAGCCTGCCCGTGCCGCAGCTTGAACAATTGCTGGTGCAACGCACCACCCAGCAAGGTGATCTGCAAAAAGAACTGGCCGACGCCAATAGCCTGACCATCGCCGCCCAAACCCGCCCCGAGCGCGCCCAAACCGAAATCAGCAGCAGCCAGACGCGCATCCAGCAGATCAATGCGACCCTCAAGACCGGCAAAGACAACGGCAAAGCCCTCAGCGCCGACCAGCGCAACCAGCTCAACGCCGAACTCGCCGCCCTCAATGCGCTGATCCCCCTGCGCCGCCAGGAACTGGCCGGCAACAGCCAGCTGCAAGACCTGGGCAACAGCCAGCACGACCTGATCCAGGAAAAAACCGCGCGCCTGGAGCAGGAAATCCAGGACCTGCAAACCCTGATCAACCAGAAACGCCTGGCCCAGTCCCAGCAGACGGTGACCCAACAGTCCATCGAAGCGCAGAAAGCCGGCGGCAGCAGTCTGCTGGCCACGGAAAGCGCGGCCAACCTGAAGCTCTCCGACTACTTGCTCAAGAGCACCGACCGCCTCAACGACCTGACCCAGAAAAACCTGCAGACCAAGCAGCAACTGGACACCGTCACCCAAAGCGATTCGGCGCTGGACGAGCAGATCAACGTGCTCAAGGGCAGCCTGCTGCTGTCCAAGATCCTCTACAAGCAGAAACAGGCGCTGCCACGCCTGACCGTCGACCGTGACCTGGCCGACGACATCGCCAACATTCGCCTGTACCAGTTCGAGGTCAACCAGCAGCGCGAGCTGATCAACTCGCCCAGCGCGTATGTGGATAACCTGCTGGCCAACCAGCCGCCGGACGACGTCACCCCGCAATTGCGTCGCACCCTGCTGGAACTGGCAATTACCCGCAGCGACCTGCTGGAGCGCCTGAGCCGTGAATTGAGCGCGCTGCTCAACGAATCCATCACCCTGCAACTGAACCAGAAACAACTGCTGAGCACCGCCACCACCCTGCGCGCCACGCTCGATGAGCAGATGTTCTGGATCCCCAGCAACAAGCCGCTGGACACCGAGTGGCTGGAAACCGTACCGGCGCATTTGAGCAAGCAAGTCACCACCCTGCCCTGGGCCTCCAGCGTCAGCGAACTGTATGACGGCCTGACCCAGCGCCCGTGGCTGTTCCTGCCACTGCTGCTGTTGATCGGCGCGCTGCTGTGGCGGCGCAAGGCGCTGTATCAGCGCCTCAACAAAGTTCACCTGGACATCGGTCACTTCAAGCGCGACAGCCAGTGGCACACGCCGCAGGCGATCCTGATCAATATCCTGCTGGCGATGCCGGTGTCCCTGGGCCTGGCGCTGTGCGGCTATGCGTTGCAGATCGACGCCCGCGGGCAAAACGCCAACCTGGGTTCGGCCTTGTTGCAGATCGCCCAAGCCTGGCTGGTGTTCTACACCGCTTACCGCATCCTGGCGCCCGGCGGTGTGGCCGAGCTGCATTTTCGCTGGGAAAAACCCCAGGTCGAATTCCTGCAAGGTTGGGTACGCAAGCTCGGGCTGGTGGTACTGGCCCTGGTGGCCGTGGTGGCCATCGCCGAGCACCAACCGGCGGCGCTCGCCGAAGACGTGCTGGGCATCGCCGTGGTACTCACCTGCTACGCGCTGATGGCGTGGTTGCTCAGTCGCCTGCTGCTGAACAGCCCCACCCATGAAAAAGCTTCGCTGTTTCGCAAGACGATCGGGCTGGTCTTCACCGCCCTGCCCGTCGCATTGTTTATTGCCGTGTGCTTTGGCTACTACTACACCGCTCTGAAACTCAGCGATCGCTTGATCAATACCCTGTACCTGCTGATGTTCTGGCTGGTAATCGAAGCCACCTTCGTGCGCTGGCTGAGCGTTGCCGCCCGACGCCTGGCCTATGCGCGCGCCCTGGCCAAACGCCAGGCCGCCAAGGAAGCCGGTGAAGGCGAAGCGGTGGTGGAAGAGCCGACCCTGGACATCGAAAAGGTCAACGAGCAATCCTTGCGCCTGATCCGCCTGGCCTTGCTCGGGGGCTTTATCGCAGCCCTGTACTGGGTCTGGTCGGACCTGATCTCGGTATTTTCCTACCTCGATAACGTCACGCTGTACGAATACACCAGCGGCACAGGCTCGAATATCAGCATGGTGCCGATCAGCATCGGCGACATGCTCGGCGCGCTGATCATTATCGGTATCACCTTCGCCCTGGCACGCAACCTGCCCGGTCTACTCGAAGTATTGGTGCTGTCCAAACTGGAGCTCGCACAAGGCAGCGCCTATGCCACCACAACATTGCTGTCCTATGTGATTGCCGGCGTAGGTTTTGTCTCCACCTTGTCCACCCTGGGCGTGAGCTGGGACAAGTTGCAATGGTTGGTGGCCGCGCTGTCGGTAGGCCTGGGCTTCGGCATGCAGGAAATCTTCGCCAACTTCATCTCCGGCATCATGATCCTGTTCGAACGCCCCGTGCGCATCGGCGACACCATCACCATCGGCAACCTGTCGGGCACGGTGAGCAAGATCCGCATTCGCGCCACCACCATCACCGATTTCGACAACAAGGACATCATTGTCCCGAACAAGACCTTCATTACCGGGCAACTGATCAACTGGTCGCTGACCGACACCATCACTCGGGTCACCTTGAAACTGGGCGTGGACTACGGCTCCGACCTGGACCTGGTGAAGGAATTGTTACTCAAGGCCGCCAAGGAAAACCCACGGGTACTCAAAGAGCCCGAGCCCCACGTGTATTTCCTCAACTTCGGCGAAAGCACCCTCGACCACGAGCTGCGCATGCATGTGCGCGACCTGGGCGACCGCAACCCTGTGCTGGACGAGGTCAACCGCTTTATCAACCGTGAGTTCAAGAAACAGCACATCAACATCTCGTTCAGGCAGATGGAGGTGTACCTGAAAAACATGCAAGGCCACGAATACAAACTGGTTCCGGTGGAAGACGAGCACAAGACCATCGTCGCGCCCGAGCAGGACACTCCCGAGCCGCCCGCCGGAAAGGTCGCAGACGCGCCTGAACCACCGCCGAGCAAACTCGACTAACGAATTTACCCCCAGCAAAACGTTGGGGGCATCCTGCTGGAGATGGCCGGTGAAAGCCCTCGACGAACTGACCTTCGACAACCGCTTCGCACGCCTGGGCGATGGGTTCTCAACCCACGTGCTGCCCGAGCCCCTCGACGAGCCGCGCCTGGTGGTGGCGAGCACCGCCGCCATGGCCCTGCTCGACCTTGACCCGGCCGTGGCCGAAACGCCCGTGTTTGCCGAACTGTTTGGTGGCCACAAGCTATGGGCCGAAGCGGAACCGCGGGCGATGGTCTATTCCGGGCACCAGTTCGGCGGCTACACCCCGCAACTGGGTGATGGCCGAGGGTTGCTGCTGGGCGAGGTGTATAACCAGGCCGGCGAACATTGGGACCTGCACCTCAAGGGCGCCGGCATGACGCCCTACTCGCGGATGGGCGACGGGCGTGCGGTATTGCGCTCCTCGATCCGTGAGTTCCTCGCCTCCGAAGCCCTCCATGCATTGGGCATCCCCAGCAGTCGCGCCTTGTGCGTGATCGGCTCCAGTACACCGGTATGGCGTGAAAAACAGGAACGCGGGGCGATGGTGTTGCGCCTGGCACCCAGCCATATCCGCTTCGGGCATTTCGAATATTTCTATTACACCAAGCAGCCCGAGCAGCAGGCCGAATTGGCTGAACACGTATTGAACCTGCACTTCCCCGAGTGCCGTGAGCAGCCGGAGCCTTACCTGGCGATGTTCCGTGAAGTCGTCGAACGCAATGCCGAGATGATCGCCAAATGGCAGGCCTATGGCTTCTGCCATGGCGTGATGAACACCGACAACATGTCGATCCTGGGCATCACCTTCGACTTCGGGCCGTTTGCGTTTCTGGACGATTTCGATGCGCACTTCATCTGCAACCATTCCGATCATGAGGGGCGTTATTCCTTCAGCAACCAGGTGCCGATCGGGCAGTGGAACCTCAGCGCGCTGGCCCAGGCGCTGACGCCGTTTATCAGCGTTGACGCCCTTAAAGAAGCCCTTGGCCTGTACCTGCCGCTGTATCAAGCGCACTACCTGGACCTGATGCGTCGCCGGTTGGGGCTGACGACCGCCGAAGACGACGACCAGCAGCTGGTGGAACGCTTGCTCAAGCTGATGCAGAACAGCGGCGTGGACTACACGCTGTTTTTCCGACGCCTTGGCGATGAGTCGGCAGCCTTGGCAGTCACGCGGTTACGCGATGACTTCGTCGACCTGGCCGGTTTCGATGCCTGGGCCGAGCTGTACAAGGCCCGTGTTGCCCGAGACGGGGACGACAGCGAGACACAGCGCCGTGAACGCATGCATGCCGTGAACCCGCTGTACATCCTGCGCAACTACCTCGCCCAAAACGCCATCGCCGCTGCCGAGTCAGGCGATTACAGCGAAGTGCGACGGCTGCATGAAGTCCTGACCAAACCGTTTGAGGAACAAGCGGGAATGGAACAGTACGCACAGCGGCCGCCGGATTGGGGCAAGCATCTGGAGATTAGTTGCTCGTCTTGACCTCTTAGATAAAGGTCTCCACAGACACCCCGAAACGCTCGGCCAGCCAACGAATCTGGCGCACGTTGAGCTGGCGTTTCCCGCTCAATATTTCCGAGACGACTGATTGCGCGCCGACCCCTGGAAGGTCGCTCTGGGTGAGATTGTGCTCGCGCATCATGTAGCGCAGCACATCCACCCCGCTGGCGACGGGCATTGGGCGATGCTCACGATCATAAGCTTCGATCCAGTCGCTCAGAATGTCGACCAGGCTCATCAGCGGGCTGTCCTCGTCTTCACCCACCAGGCTCAACAACTCATCCAAACCGCATACCAGTGCGTCGTATTCTGCCTCGGTTTCCGGCTTGCGCAGCACGGGCGAAACGAATTGCCAGTGCTCTGCCGCCACTCGCATAAGTGCGCTCATTTGATTTTTTCCTTCCATTTGTCCTTCTCATAATCGCGATGGTCAAGCAGGTGCTTGATGTAAACGCGCTGCATTCGATACTGCACCGATGCAATCAACCTCAGCTTGTTACCGCCAATATCAAACACATGAAATTCACCTACCTTGTCCGTGGCGGGAAACATGGTTTTCATTGCGGCGAAGTCCTTGGGGGCGTTGCGTTTGATCACGCGATACCACTGATCCAACGCCGTTGCCGAGCGCGGCCATTTTCCCTTTGCTTCCCAGATCCTGCTTTCACTGATGACTCGCATGCAACGTCCTTATCGCATCTTGCTATGAAGGTTAAACCTGAATTCGAACTATCGCAATTTGCTATAGCCGCAAACAGACCGGTGGCGCACACCAGAAAGCCTAGCCAGACGATTCACCGCGGCGCGGGCAAAACTGTGAGCGAATGAGTCTCTGCAGCAAGCCTTGATTAATCTCAGCCCCGGCACCAGATACACCCTATTGGCAAGTCCCCTGGAGCCCCCAATGTCCGAATCTCTTGTAATCCCCTGCCCTCATTGCAACGGCCTCAACCGCATCCCCGGCGAACGCCTGGGCGATGTGCCGAAATGTGGGCGCTGCAAGCAGCCTGTGTTGTTGAGCAAACCCTTTGAATTGAAACGAGGCGACTACGCCAGCCAGATCAAGGGTGACCTGCCGTTGCTGGTGGATGTGTGGGCGGATTGGTGCGGGCCGTGCAAGTCGTTTGCGCCGGTGTTCGAGCAGGCGGCCGGGCAGTTGGAGGGCAAGTGCCGGCTGGCCAAGCTGGACAGCGAGGCCAACCAGCCGTTGTCGGCGCAGCTGGGGATTCGCTCGATTCCCAGTTTGATTCTGTTCAAGAATGGCCGCGAAGTGGCGCGCCAGAGTGGGGCGTTTCCGTTGCCGCAATTGATGAGTTGGTTGCGTAGCCAAGGCGTGTAACCCGATCAGGAAAGCACCACAGGACAGTGTGGGAGGGGGCTTGCTCCCGATAGCGGTGGGTCAGTGACACTTAAGTGCCTGACACACCGCCATCGGGAGCAAGCCCCCTCCCACATTTTGACCGCGTTTCAGCCTTGGGCCAGTGGAGATTGGCGGTCCATCATTTGGCTGACCAGCATGACGCCAAGCTCACTCAATTGATGGATAGCCAGGGCCACGTCGCGGTGTTCGCCGGTGAGGTCGTTGGACAGGTTGAGTAATAAGGTGCGGACTGAGGCGAAGGTTTCGTAGCTGTTGAGCACGAGGGTTTCGGTGGATAGGTTGGGTACCACATTGAAAAGACTGATAGACATGCATTTGTTCCCTGATAGGGCCGCTACCGCTCCGCTACTAAACGAAGGGTGGCAGCTGTACGCAGGTTAGTAGACCGGGGAACAAAGCAAAGACCGGCGCACCCGAAGGTGCCCTGCATACAGCCACCATCAGATAGGCGGTAAACGCCATGCTGTTGGAGCGGTACAAATGCTTTGGTCGTTAGGGCTACTAAACCCGATCACTGAACATTCAGCGACCGGCAAACCTTAGAGACGCCCATCCAGACGCACAAGCCGGCGGATTCTGGCGTAGCTGTAGGCAAGGTTACAAGGCCCAACCCCTTGCGCCAGACCCTTCCTACAGACCATGTGGGAAAAATCCAAATCCCCTGCTCGATCGCTATCCAAAATGTGGGAGGGGGCTTGCTCCCGATAGCGGTGGGTCAGTGACACTTAAGTGCCTGACACTCCGCCATCGGGAGCAAGCCCCCTCCCACATTGGGTCTGTGTAGCCGTAAGGTCAGGCGCTTTCCAACAGGTTATGCAGTTCCACAAACTGCAGCGTCAGCTTATGCCGTGGGTCCAGATGAATCAGCGGCTTGCTCTCCTGATGCGACTCGCGCATGCGCACCGAACTGACCAGGTACACCGGCAGCACCGGCAGCCCTTCGGCAATCATTTCATCGAGGATCTGCTGCGGCAGGCTCGCCCGGGCCTGGAACTGGTTGACCACAATGCCTTCGACTTCCAGGCCTTCGTTGTGGTCTTCCTTCAATTCTTCGATTTCAGCCAACAGGCCATACAGGGCCTGGCGCGAGAAGCTGTCGCAATCAAAGGGAATCAGCACACGATCAGCGGCAATCAGCGCCGACACCGCATAGAAATTCAACGCCGGTGGCGTATCCAGGTAAATACGGTCGTAATCCTCGCTCAACTCATCCAACAGCTTTCGCAGCTTGTTGATCTTGTGCTTGGCCTCGAGCTTGGGCTGCAGGTCTGCCAGTTCCGGAGTGGCGGTGATGACGTGCAGGTTGTCGAACGGCGTTTCGTAGATATCCACCTTGTTTTTCTTCGAAAACGGCCCGGAAGACAGGGTTTGCTTGAAAAAGTCGGCGATTCCCATGGGGATATCGTCGCCGGTCAGCCCCGTAAGATACTGGGTGGAGTTGGCCTGTGCATCGAGGTCCACCAACAGGGTTCGATAACCTTCGCTGGCGCTGACCGCCGCCAGGTTGCAGGCGATGCTGGACTTGCCCACGCCGCCTTTCTGATTGAACACCACGCGCCGCATGGGAAAACCTCCGTGTATCAATGAATGACCGAGTGTAGAGCGCAAAAGCGCCGGTTAGCTACCTCGTTCATCCATACCCTGTGTCTGGCCCACGAATGAATGGGAACGCTCCGACAATCCAGTTCGGCCCTCTATCGCGCACAATTTGTGAATTCGTCCAATTTATTTGTGATCCGTCGTGAACAAATTTTTACCAATATTTGCTAGAAGCCCACGGCACCGGGATAATGCGCGCCATTCGGCCATTGCCCTCTGTCCCGGAATCCGGGGCCATTGGCCGCACATGGAAGCCCGCAGGGGCGGGATAACTTCTCAGTGATCAACTTCAACATCGCCCAATGGCGCGCCTGGGCCCCTGGCCTGGAGCGTGCGGACGACTGGCAGGCATGGTGCCGGGACCCGGTGTTGCTGCCCGCCAGCGATGCCTCCCCGGATGTGTCATTTTTGCCAGCCATGCAACGCCGACGCTTAAGCCGCCTGGCGCGCATGGCGTTCAGTGTGGGCTGGCCGCTGGCCGAAGGCCATGAAGCGCTGCCCCTGGTGTTTGTCTCGCGCCACGGCGAGACCCCGCGCACCCTCGACATCCTCAGCGACCTGGCCAACGAGCAGCCGCTGTCGCCGACCCAGTTCAGCCTGTCGGTACACAATGCGGTGATTGGCCTGTGGTCGATCCTGCGCAATGAAACCAGCGAAATGACCGCCCTCGCCGCCGCTGGCGATGGCCTCGAACACGGCCTGCTCGAAGCCGCCGCGTTGCTCAACGAAGGCGCCCCGGCGGTATTGCTGGTGATTACCGAAGAGCAACCGCCCGAGGCGTATGCCAGTTGGATCGCCGACGTGCCCTTCCCCTACGCGCTCGGTCTTTTGCTCACGCCCGGCGACGAGTGGCAACTGGAACTAAACAGCAGCGCTGTCCAACTCACTCAAACCCAGTGGCCCCACGCCCTGAACCTGCTGCGCACCCTGCTGACCGAACAGGGCGCCTGCCAACATGCCTGGAAGAACCGAGTATGGAACTGGCGACGCAAATCCTGACCGACAAACCACGGCAGGCCTATTACTGGCGCCTGCTCGCCACGGCCACCAGCTTCTTTATGTTCGGTGTCGGCGGGCTGTGCCTGCGCCTGCTGGTATTCCCGCTGCTCAGTTGCCTGCCGGGCGACGCCAGGCAGCATCAACGACGCGCGCGCCACACCATCAGTTGCCTGTTCTGGTTTTTTATCCGGATGATGAAGTTTCTGGGCATCCTCACCTACAGCGTCGAGGGTGCGGACAAACTCGGCCGCCCCGGCCAGATGATCGTCGCCAACCACCCGTCGCTGATTGACGTCGTGTTCCTGATCGGCCTGATGCGCCAGACCAATTGCGTGGTCAAGCAGAGCCTGTTTCAGAACCCGTTTACCCGGGGCCCGGTGCGCGACGCCGGCTACATCAGCAACGACGGCAGCGCCGACATGCTGGACGCGGCGGCCGACGCCCTGCGCGCAGGCCAGACCCTGATCATCTTTCCCGAAGGCACCCGCACCACACCCGGCGCGCCACCTGCCTTTCATCGCGGCGGCGCGGCCATTGCGCTGCGCGGTGCGACAATCATCACCCCGGTGGTGATCAAGGTCAGCCCCACCACCCTGACCAAGGCCGAGCCCTGGTATCGCATTCCCAGATGCCGATTCCACTTCAGTTTGCGCGTGGGTGCCGATATAGAACCACAGGCGTTCGCCGCACTTGGCCCCGCGCCCCAGGCGTCACGCAAGCTCAACGATTACCTGCATCACTATTTCATTAAGGAGCTCGCCGAAGATGAGCGACCAACACCGCCTTAGCCTTGAGCACGACATAAAGACGCTGATCATCGAGGCCCTGGGCCTGGAGGACATCAGTGCCGACGACATCGGCAGCGAGCAGACGCTGTTCGGCGAAGGCCTGGGCCTGGATTCGGTCGACGCCCTGGAACTGGGCCTGGCCATCCAGAAAACGTACGGCATCAAGATCGACGCCGACGCCAAGGACACGCGCAATCACTTCACCAACGTGGCCAGCCTTGCGGCATTCGTCACGGCCAGACAGGCAGCTTGAGACCGGACCATGCAAACTCGTGACGATATTTTCAACACCCTGCGCGACGCCTTGGTGGAACTGTTTGAACTGGAACCTGAACGCGTCACCCTCGATGCCAACCTGTACCAGGACCTGGAAATCGACAGCATCGATGCGGTGGACCTGATCGACCATATCAAGCGCCAGACCGGCAAGAAGATCGCCGCCGAAGAGTTCAAGGCGGTGCGCACTGTGAATGACGTGGTTGAGGCGGTGTACCGTCTGGTCCAGCCCGCCGCATGAGCCGGCTGATCGGCCTTGGCCTGTTGCTGGCGGGGCTGCTGTACCCCTTTGCGGTGTATTACGGCACCGAACATTTTGCGCCCTGGCAATTCGGCCTGCTGCTGGGCAGCCTGTGGCTGCTGCGCGCGCTCACCGCTGCACGACGCCCCGGCAGTCGCTGGATGGCGGTGGTGGTGATTGTGTTTTGCCTGGCGCTGGCCTGGTTCGATAACCCGCAGTGGCTGCGCTGGTACCCCAGCCTGGTCAGTGCGTTCATGCTGGCACTGTTCGGCCTGAGCCTTAAATACGGGCCGCCGATGGTCGAGCGCCTGGCGCGCATGAGCGACCCGCAGTTGCCGCCGCATGCAATTGTGTATACGCGCCGGGTCACCGTTGTGTGGAGTGTGTTTTTCCTGGGTAATGGCCTGCTCGCCGCCGCCCTCACCCTGTGGGCGCCGCTGAGCTGGTGGACGTTGTACAACGGTTTGATCGCCTACGGGCTGATGGGGCTGTTGTTTGCCGTGGAATGGCTGGTACGACAAAGGGTTCGAGGCCGCGTATGAAAGGTTTGAAACTTGAGCATCTGCTGCTCGAGCCGCAGGAACACCGCCAGGTCGCTATTGAGCCTGCGCTGAATCATGCTCAACTGGTGGAACAATCCCTGCGCCTGGCGGCAGGCCTGCAAGCGCGTGGCATACAGCGCCTGGCGGTGCACCTGGAAGACGCGGGCGTGCTGGCGATTGCCCTGCTCGGCGCCTGGCGTGCCGGGGTCAGCGTGCTGCTGCCGGCTGACCTGCAACCCCAGACCCGTCAACGCTGGGCCGCCGCCGTCGACGCCTGGCTGACGCAGGCGTCGGACCTGCAAGCGCTGTATCACACGCCACTGAGCCCAGCCGCACTCGACCTGGATAGCTGCCAACTGAGCCTGTGCACCTCCGGCTCCAGCGGTGAACCCAAACGCATCGACAAGTCCCTGCGCCAGCTGGCCAATGAGGTCCAGGCGCTGGAAGCGCTGTGGGGCGCCGACCTGAAAGACGCCTGCATCATCGGCAGCGTCGCCACCCAACATATCTACGGCTTGCTGTTTCGCGTGCTGTGGCCGCTGTGCGCCGGGCGCACGTTTGTGCGCAGGCAACTGGCATTCCCCGAGGACCTGCAGCGTGCCAGTCGCGAGCATCCGCACTTCGCCTGGGTGGCCAGCCCGGCGCTGCTCAAGCGCATGGGCGATAACCTCGACTGGCCGGCACTGAGCCACGTCTCACGAGTGTTTTCCTCCGGCGGTGCCTTGCCTGTCGAGGCCGCCGCCAGCCTCTACGACCGCTTGCAGCAATGGCCCACGGAAATCCTCGGCAGCTCGGAGACCGGCGGTATCGCCTGGCGCCAGGGTGCCCAGCCCTGGCAGCCGTTTACCGATGTACAGCTGAGCCAGGATGCCGACGGTGCCCTGCGCATTGCCTCGCCTTACTTGCCCGAGGGGCATATCGAACAGACCGCCGACGCCGCGCGCATCCATGCCGATGGCCGTTTCGAGCTGCTCGGGCGCCTGGACCGCATCGTCAAGCTGGAAGAAAAACGCATCGCCTTGCCGATGCTCGAACAGGCCTTGATGCACCATCCATGGGTTGCCGACACCCGCCTGGGCGTGGTGCAGGAAAATCGCGCCTCACTCGGCGCCCTGGTGATGCTGAGTGCCGAGGGCCTGCATGCCCTGCGCAACCAGGGCCGGCGCACGGTGACCCAAACCCTGCGCGAACACCTGAGCCAGCATTGCGAAGCCCTGGCCTTGCCGCGCCGCTGGCGTTTACTGCGCCAATTGCCGCTCAACAGCCAGGGCAAGCTGCCCCAGGCCGATACCGAAGCGCTGTTGCTGGCGCCGCGCCCCAAGGCGCCGGAGGTGCTGGCGCAGGTGGAAACCGACGGCGAATGGACGTTGCAACTGAGCGTTCCGCCGGACCTGGCCTATTTCAGCGGGCATTTCCCGGTGACGCCGGTGCTGCCGGGGGTGGTGCAGGTGGAATGGGCCTTCAACCTGGGCCAGCAATTGCTCGACCTGCCGACGACGTTCGCCGGTATGGAAGTGCTCAAGTTCCAGCAACTGGTGCGCCCCGGCGATCACATCGAATTGCACCTGCGCTTTGACCGCGAACGCAGCAAGTTGTACTTCGCCTACCGCAATGGCGTCGCCGCCTGCTCCAGTGGGCGGATAGTGCTGGAGCCTGCCAAGTGAATAGGCTTTTGTGGCGAGGGAGCTTGCTCCCGCTGGAGTGCGCAGCACTCCCGACTCAGGCACCGCCATTTGCCAGGATGAATTCGTTCGCCTGCATTGGGGCTGCTTCGCAGCCCAGCGGGAGCAAGCTCCCTCGCCACAAGATGAGCGACAACCTTGAGAAGGTCCACCATGCATAACCCCTGCGCCCTGATCCCGGTCTACAACCACGAAGCCGCCGTGCCCGCCGTGGTCCGGAGCCTGCTGGACAGCGGCCTGCCCTGCCTGCTGGTGGACGACGGCAGCAGCGCGGCCTGCGCGGCAGTGCTGGCCCACTTGGCGACGCTGGAACACGTCACTCTGCTGACGCTGCCCCGCAACGAGGGCAAAGGCGGCGCGGTCATGGCGGGCTTTCGCGAAGCCGCGCGACTGGGTTACACCCATGCCCTGCAGGTGGATGCCGACGGCCAGCATGACCTGCGCGAAGTCGAGACCTTTATCGATACGTCCCGTCGGCACCCCGACGCCGTCATCTGCGGCTACCCCGAATACGACGACAGCGTGCCCAAAGGCCGCCTCTACGCACGCTACCTGACCCACGTGTGGGTGTGGATCAACACCCTGTCGCTGCAGATTCGCGACTCAATGTGCGGCTTTCGCGTGTACCCGCTGGCCCCCACGCTGGCGCTGATGGACTCGGCCTACATTGGCACACACATGGATTTCGACTCGGACATCCTCGTGCGCCTGGCCTGGCGCAACCAGCCCATGCGCTGGCTGCCGACCCTGGTGCATTACCCCGCCGACGGCCTGTCGCACTTCCGCCTGTTCCGCGACAACCTGCGCATCAGCGCCATGCACACGCGGCTGTTCTTCGGCATGCTGGTGCGCGCGCCGGCCATTTTGTGGCGCCGGTGGCAGGCATGAGCGACAGCGGCAAACACTGGGCCGATCGCGAGGAGCGCGGCAGCTTCTGGCTGATGAAACTCACGGCGGTCGCGGCAAAAGTCCTCGGTCGCCGCCTGTTGAGCCCGTTGCTCTACAGCATTGTGTTGTACTTTTTCCTGTTCGGCCGCACCGCGCGCCAGAGCGCCTGGCACTACCAGCAGCGCCTGGCGCAGTGGAGCGGGCGTGATGACCTGCTGCCGAGCCACAGGACGGTCTTTGCCCAGTTCATGGCCTTCGCCGACTCACTGCTCGACAAGCTGGACGTGTGGAACGGCAAGCTGCGCCTGGAACAGATCGACATCAACGACCCGGCGCAATTACGCGGCCAATTGCGAGGCGAGCGCGGGCAGATGCTGGTGGGCGCGCACTTGGGCAACCTGGAAGTGTGCCGCGCCCTGGCGGAAATCGGTGAACGCGTCACCATGAATGTGCTGGTGCACACCAAGCATGCCGAGCGTTTCAATCGCCTGCTGGGCGAAGCGGGCGCGACCCATTTGCGCCTGATCCAGGTCAGCGAGCTGGACCCGGCCACCATGCTGCTGCTCAGCCAGCGCCTGGACGACGGCGAGTGGCTGGCGATTGCCGGCGACCGCATTCCGCTGCACAGCGGGCGCACGGTGCGCGTGGACTTCCTCGGGCATGCAGCCGCGTTCCCCCAAGGCCCGTGGCTGCTGGCTGGCCTGCTCAAATGCCCGGTCAACCTGCTGATGTGCCTCAAGCACCAGGGCCGCTATCGCCTGACCATCGAGCCCTTCGCCCAATCGATCGAATGGAAGCGCAGCACCCGCGAGCAGGTCATCGCCCTGTGGACCGCCCGCTACGCCGCACGCCTGGGTGAGTTCTGCCTGCAGGCGCCCCAACAGTGGTTCAACTTTTACCCTTTCTGGAAGACCGATGACGACGCCTCTTGAGCCGATCACCTTTGGCGAACGCCCCTTGCGCATCGAAGACGTACTGGCCCTGACCAACCGTCAGGTGCCTACCCGCTTGCAGAACGATGCCGCGTATCGCCAGCGCATCGCCAAGGGCGCGCAGTTTCTTGACTCGCTGCTGGACAAGGAAGGCGTGATCTACGGCGTGACCACCGGTTACGGCGACTCGTGCGTGGTCGCGGTGCCGTTGCACCATGTCGAAGCGCTGCCGCGTCATCTCTACACCTTCCACGGTTGCGGCCTGGGCAAATTGCTCGACGCCCAAGCCACCCGCGCCGTGCTGGCGGCGCGCTTGCAGTCGCTGTGCCATGGCGTGTCGGGCGTGCGCGTGGAACTGCTGGAGCGCCTGCAGGGTTTCCTCGAACACGATGTGCTGCCGCTGATTCCAGAAGAAGGCTCGGTGGGCGCCAGCGGCGACTTGACGCCGCTGTCGTATGTGGCGGCGACCTTGTCCGGCGAGCGTGAAGTGCTGTTTCGTGGCGAACGTCGCCAAGCCGCCGACGTGCACCGCGAACTGGGCTGGGCGCCGCTGGTACTGCGGCCCAAGGAAGCCCTGGCATTGATGAACGGCACTGCGGTGATGACGGGTATTGCCTGCCTGGCCTTCGCCCGCGCCGACTACCTGCTGCACCTGGCCACGCGCATCACCGCGCTCAATGTGGTGGCGCTGCAAGGCAACCCGGAACACTTCGACGAACGCCTGTTCGCCGCCAAGCCCCACCCCGGGCAGATGCAAGTCGCCGCCTGGCTGCGCCAGGACCTGGCTATCGATGCACCGACCGCACCGCTGCATCGCCTGCAGGATCGCTATTCGCTGCGCTGCGCGCCCCATGTGCTCGGCGTGCTGGCCGACAGCCTGAATTGGTTGCGCTCGTTTATCGAAATCGAGCTGAACAGCGCCAATGACAACCCGATCATCGATGCCGAAGCCGAACGCGTGCTGCACGGCGGGCACTTCTACGGCGGGCACATCGCCTTTGCCATGGACAGCCTCAAAACCCTGGTGGCTAACGTCGCCGACCTGCTCGACCGGCAACTGGCGCTGCTGGTGGACGTGCGTTACAACCACGGCCTGCCGAGCAACCTGTCGGGCGCGCCGGCCGACCGCGCGATGATCAACCATGGCTTCAAGGCCGTGCAGATCGGCACCAGCGCCTGGACCGCCGAAGCGCTGAAAAACACCATGCCGGCCAGCGTGTTTTCGCGCTCTACCGAGTGCCATAACCAGGACAAAGTGAGCATGGGCACCATCGCCGCCCGCGATGCGATCCGCGTACTGGAGTTGACCGAGCAGGTTGCCGCCGCCACCTTGCTCGCCGCCAACCAAGGAGTATGGCTGCGCGCCCAGGCCGACGATGCCCGGCCGTTGCCGCCGGCGCTGGCGGCGATGCATGAAGCACTGGCCAAGGATTTCCCGCCGGTCATTGAAGACCGCGCCCTGGAAGGCGAACTGCGCCTGTGCCTGCAACGTATTGCCGCGCAACACTGGAGGCTGCATGCGTAGCCCCGGCGTATTGCACAGCGACACTGAAATCCTCGTGCCGTTTTTCGATATCGACTCGATGAACGTGGTGTGGCACGGGCATTACGTGAAATATCTGGAAGTGGCGCGCTGCGCGCTGCTGGACAAGATCGGCCACAACTACACCGCGATGCTCGAAGCCGGCTACGCCTGGCCGATCATCGACATGCAGCTGCGCTATGTGCGCGGCGCGACCTTCGGCCAAACCCTCAACGTGCGCGCCAGCCTGGTGGAGTGGGAGAACCGCTTGAAGATCAATTACCTGATCACCGACCTCGCCAGCGGCGAACGCCTGACCCGCGCCAGCACCGTGCAAGTGGCGGTAGAGATCGCCAGCCGCGAGATGCAACTCGCTTCCCCCAAAATATTCACCGACGCTGTCGAAAGGGCCCTGAAATGAGATCCCATGTGGGAGGGGGCTTGCCCCCGATGGACGTCAACGATAACGCGATCCGCCTGACACTGCGCAGAGCCCTCAGGTTTTTCGCGAGCAAGCTCGCTCCTACAGTGGCCGCCGCGTTGCTGAGTTTCAGCGCCCACGCCTTCGACCTGCAACAGCTCAGCGATCAACTGGCCAAACCCCGCGTGATCCACGGCAACTTCATCCAGGAAAAACACCTGCGCGCCCTGCCCCAGCCGCTGGTCAGCAAAGGCACCTTCGTGCTCGCCAAGGACCACGGCTTGCTGTGGCTGTTGAAGACCCCGCTGCAACAGGACTACCGCATCAGCGCCCAGGGCATCGCCCGGCGTGACGCCAACGGCTGGCAATTGCTGCCCAACAAGAGCGCCGGCGCCGAGCAGAATCGCCTGTTCCTCGCGGTGCTGCAGGGCGACAGCAGCGGCTTGCAGCGTGACTTCGAACTGCAACTGCAAGGGCAAGCCCAGCAATGGAAGCTGACGCTGATCCCGCGTTCGCTGCTGCTCAAGCAGGTGTTCACCCAGATCAATATCGACGGCGGCGAGCTAGTCAATACCATTGAGCTGCTGGAAACCCAGGGCGACAGCACCCTGCTGCGCATGCAGGACAGCAGCGCCGACCAACCTTTGAGCATTGCCGAGCAACATGACTTTGCCCAGTGAGCGCCTGCTGCCGCGCCTGTTCCTGATCCTGCTGGTGGCCGTATTGGCCCTGGCCGGCTGGCAGTGGCGCGCGGGTGCGCCGCTGTCGGCCAACTTGATGGAGCTGGTGCCCGGCAGTACGCCGGACGCCCTGGAACTCAAAGCCGAGCAGCGCATGCAGGAGCCGCTGAACCGCGAGATGCTGGTGCTGGTGGGGCACGCCGACCGCCAACGAGCGCTGGCCGTGGCGCAGCAACTGGCCGAGCGCTGGCAAGCCAGCGGCCTGTTTGAAAAGGTGCAATGGAACCTGCAAGCCGACTTGCCGGCGCTGCGCGAACAGCTGCTGCGCGGCCGCCTGGCGATGCTGGCGGCCAAGGACCGCGAGCAACTGATCGAACAGCCTGAGGCCTTCATCCAGCAGCGTGTGCAGTCGCTGTTCGACCCCTTCACCGGCTTCAGCCTGGTGCCGAGCCAGGACGACTGGCTGGGCCTGACCGGGCGCATCCAGAACAGCCAGCCACAACACGGGGCGGTACAGCTGGATATCGGCAGCGGCGCGCTGATCGCCGATGCCGACGGCAAAAGTTGGGTGCTGTTGCGGGCGCGCACCACCGGCAATGCGTTCGATATGAAACTGCCGCTGCAAGTGGCCGATCTGCTCCAGGCCAGCCGCGCCGAGGCAGGCGAGCAAGGTGTGCAACTGCTCGCCGCCAGCGGCTTGCTCTATGCGGCCAATGGGCAACAGCAAGCCACGCGGGAAATCACCTGGGTCGGCGGCGGCGCAACCGTGGGCATCCTGCTGTTGCTGCTGCTGGCGTTCCGGCGCTGGCGGGTGCTGCTGGCGTTCGTGCCGGTCGTGGTCGGCATGCTGTTTGGCGCCGTGGCCTGTGTGGCGCTGTTCGGCCATATGCATGTGATGACCCTGGTGCTGGGCTCGAGCTTGATCGGCGTGGCGGTGGATTACCCGCTGCACTACCTGTCCAAAAGCTGGAGCCTGCAACCCTGGCGCAGTTGGCCGGCATTGCGCCTGACCCTGCCAGGGCTGAGCCTGAGCCTGGCCACCAGTTGCATCGGCTACCTGGCCCTGGCCTGGACGCCGTTCCCGGCGCTGACACAAATCGCGGTGTTCTCCGCAGCCGGCTTGGTCGGTGCTTATCTCTCGGCCGTGTGCCTGCTGCCCGCGCTGCTCAGCGGTGTGGAACTGCGCCCGGCACAATGGCCGCTGCGCATCGCCGAACGCTTGTGGCAATGGCGGGTTGCATTGATCAAGCGCGTACCAGGCTCGGTGTTGCTGGTGTGGGTGCTGTTGTTCTGCGCCGGTGGCCTGTGGCAGTTGAACACTAAAAACGATATCCGCCAGTGGATCGGCGCACCGCCGCAATTGCTGCAGGAGGCCCAGGCCGTGGCGCGCATCACCGGGTTCCAGCCCACCAGCCAGTTCTTCCTGGTGCGCGCCGAGACTCAGCAGCAGTTACTCGAACGCCAAGCGGCGCTGGGCCAGCGCCTGGATCAACTGGTGAACATGGACAAGCTCCAGGGTTACCTGGCGCTGAATCAACTGGTCAACCTGCCTGCCGAGCAGCAGCAACTGCGCGCGGCGCTGGATACACTCGCGCAGCATTGGCAGCCGCTGCTGGACCTCGGCGTGCCCGCCGCCGCGTTGCAGGCCGAGGTCGCGCAGTTGCAGGCGCTGCCCACCGAAGACATCGACGCCGCGCTCAAAGGCCCGCTGGCCGAGCCATGGCGTACGCTGTGGCTGGGCCCGGTAGACGGCGGCGTGGCGGCGATGGTCAGCCTGCAAGGCCTGAACAACCCGGCCTTGCTGCGGGTGCAGGCCGTGGACTTGCCCGGCGTGCAACTGGTGGATCGCCTGGGTGACTTGAACCGCGTGTTTGCCGATACCCAAATCAGCGCCGCCGAGTTGAAGTTGCTGTCCTGTGTGCTGATCGTGGTGCTGTTGATGCTGCCCTTCGGCTTCATCGGCGCGTTGCGCATCGTCGCGCTGCCGTTGCTGGCGGCGCTGTGCAGCCTGGCCAGCCTCGGTTGGCTGGGCCAGCCGCTGACCCTGTTCAGCCTGTTCGGCCTGCTGCTGGTCACGGCCATCAGCGTCGATTATGCGATCCTGATGCGCGAGCAGATCGGCGGTGCTGCCGTGAGCCTGCTGGGAACCTTACTGGCCGCGCTGACCACTTGGTTATCGTTCGGCCTGCTGGCCGTCTCCAGTACCCCGGCAGTGAGCAATTTCGGCCTGTCGGTCAGCCTCGGCCTGGCATTCAGCTTTATGCTGGCGCCCTGGGCCGGGCAACAGAAACACGCCTTATGAATGTGATTATCGCCAAAGCGGCAAGGAGCCTTCGTGCCCACAGTTGAAATGGAACGTCGCCAAGTGGTGGTGATCGGTGCCGGGCCGTCCGGGGCCATCGCGGCCGCGCTGCTCAAGCGCAAAGGGCATGATGTATTGATTATCGAGCGCCAGCATTTTCCGCGCTTCTCGATTGGCGAAAGCCTGCTGTCGCACTGCATCGACTTTATCGAAGAAGCCGGCATGCTCGACGCCGTGCAGGCGGCCGGCTTTCAACTGAAAACCGGTGCCGCGTTCGCCTGGGGCGAGCGCTACAGCGCGTTCGATTTCGGTGACACCTTCAGCAACGGCAAGCCGACGACCTTCCAGGTGCAGCGCGCCGAGTTCGACAAGCTGCTGGCCGATCAGGCGGCACTGCAGGGTGTGGAAATCCGCTACGGCGAAAGCATCGTCGGCGTGGACTTTTCCGGCGAGTGTCGTTACCTGCACGTACGCCGCGAGAATGGCAGCGAGTACCACCTCAAGGCCAAATTCGTGCTGGATGCCAGCGGCTATGGCCGCGTGTTGCCGCGCCTGCTGGACCTTGAAGCCCCATCGAATTTCCCGCTGCGCCAGGCCGTGTTCACCCACGTCGAAGACCGCATCGAACACCCAGGCTTCGACCGCACCAAGATTCTAGTGACCACCCATCCCGAGAAGCGCGATATCTGGTTCTGGACCATCCCGTTCAGCAACGGCCGTTGCTCGGTGGGCGTGGTCGCGGCCAAGGAGCACTTCGACGGCCGCGACGGCGACCTTGACGCCTGCCTGCGCGGGTTTATCGAGCAAACCCCGAGCCTGTCCGGCGTGCTGCAAAACGCCGTGTGGGACACCCCGGCGCGCAGCATCGGCGGCTATTCGGCCAACGTCAAAACCCTGCACGGTCCGGGCTTTGCGCTGCTGGGCAACGCGGCAGAATTTCTCGACCCGGTGTTCTCGTCCGGCGTGACCATCGCCATGCGCTCGGCGAGCATGGCCGCCGGCTTGCTGCATCGCCAACTGCAAGGCGAAACGGTTGACTGGCAAACCGAGTTTGCCGAGCCGTTGAAGCGCGGCGTCGACACCTTCCGCTGCTACGTCGAGGGCTGGTACGCCGGGACGTTCCAGGATGTGATTTTCCACGCCGGCAGTTCGCCGGAGATTCGCCGCATGATCAGTTCGATTCTCGCCGGTTACGCCTGGGATGAACGCAACCCGTTCGTCAGCGAGCCCAAGCGGCGCCTGCGCATGTTGTCGCAGATCTGCGCGAGTGAGACGGTATGACCAGCCCTGCCGTTGAAAAAAACTACCTGAGTAAGAACTACGTCGAAGAAACCCGGTTCGGCTTCTGGTTCCTGCGCAGCCACACCTGGCAGCACCATGTGTTGCGCGTAGCGATCAACGACCTGCGCAGCCTGTTCAGCGAACCGCTGCCGGTGGCGCCGGTGTTGCTCGACGCCGGCTGCGGCCAGGGCAAATCCTTCAATTTGCTGCAGCAGGTCTTTGCGCCCTCCCGCCTGATCGGCCTGGATGCCGACCCTCACAGCCTGGCCCTGAGCCGCGAAGAAGCCGCTCGCCAGGGCCTGGCCGTGGAGCTGATCGCCAGCGACTGCGCCACCCTCGACGTCCCCGACGCCAGCGTCGATATCGTGTTTTGCCACCAGACCTTCCACCACCTGGTCGAGCAACATCGCGCACTCAAGGAGTTTTATCGGGTACTCAAGCCGGGCGGCTATTTGCTGTTTGCCGAGTCCACCGAAGCCTATATCGACACCTGGGTAATCCGCTGGCTGTTCCGCCACCCAATGCACGTGCAGAAAAGCGCCGAAGAGTATCTGCAGATGCTGCGCGAGCAAGGTTTTGAATTCGGCGCGCGGAACGTCTCGTATCCCTATCTGTGGTGGAGCCGTTCCAGCGATTTCGGCCTGCTGGAACGCTGGGGCCTGCGCAAGGCGCCGCCGGTGGGCCAGCGTGAGGAAACCCTGGTCAACTGTGTGGCGCGCAAACCGTTAGAGGCCGCGAGCTCATGATGCGCTGGCTGTTGATGGGTTGCCTGTTGCTGCTCAGCGCGTGCGCCAGCCAGGCGCCGTTACCCGAGAAAATCCCGGCGCTGGCCTTGCCGATGCAATTGCATGTGCAACGCCTGGAGGGCGAGCGCAGCCAGGACTGGCTGTTGGTGATCCAGCGTGAAGACGCGGCGATTCGTTGGTCGTTGATGGATCCGCTGGGCATTCCCCAGGCCCGGCAGAAGCTGATCGACGGGCAATGGCAGGCCGATGGCTTGCTGCCGCCCAATCCCCAGGCGCGAGCGCTGTTCGCCGCGCTGCTGTTTGCCCTGGCCTCGGCGGATGACGTGCGTGCGCTGTATCCTTCGGCCCAGGCCAGGGACCTCACGCGAACGCTGCCGGGCCATTGGCAAATCGTCTATCAGTCCTCGGAGGTGTTCAGCGTGAACATGGCGGGCCAACCGTTGAGCTATCGCATTACTCCGCTGGGAGCCGGCCGATGACCGCTTACCTCAATGCCCTCGGCGTGATCTGTGCCCTCGGGCGCGGCCAGGCCGAGGTCAGCCGCAGCCTGTTTGCCGGTGACTGTTGCGGCATGCGCGCCGAGAGCGGCTGGGTGCCGGAGCGTGTGGTGCCGGTCGCGGCGGTGCGCGGCGAGCTGGCAACCATTCCGGCGCAATTGGGCCAGCAGAGCAGCCGCAATAACCAGTTGCTGCTGGAAGCGGCGTTGCAGATCGAGGCGCAGATTCGCCAGGTGATCGACACCTACGGCGCCTCACGGGTGGGCGTTGTGCTGGGCACCAGCACTTCGGGCATCGATGAAGCCAGTCGCGGCATTGCCCACTACCTGCGCGATCACGCGTTCCCTGGCGACTACGACTACCAGCAGCAGGAACTCAGCGCTCCGGCGAATTTCCTCGCCGACTGGCTGCAGTTGAGCGGCCCGGCCTATGTGATTTCTACCGCCTGCACGTCCAGCGCCCGCGCGTTGATGAGCGCCCAGCGCCTGCTCGACCTGGGCGTGTGCGATGCGGTGCTCTGCGGCGGCGTCGACAGCCTGTGCAGGCTGACGCTGAACGGGTTTACCGCGCTGGAAGCGGTGTCTGCCGAGCGCTGCAATCCGTTCTCGGTGAACCGCGACGGCATCAATATCGGCGAAGCGGCGGTGTTGTTCGTGATGAGTCGCGAGGCGGCGCCGGTCGCCCTGCTGGGCAGCGGCGCCAGTTGCGACGCGCACCATATCTCCGCGCCCGAGCCCAGCGGCAAGGGTGCGTTGCAGGCGATGCGCAAGGCCTTGGCCGGCGCGAAACTTACGCCCGCGCAGATCGGTTACCTGAACCTGCACGGCACCGCGACCCAACACAACGACGCCATGGAAAGCCAGGCGGTCGCCAACCTGTTTCCGGGCGGCGTGGCCTGTTCGTCGACCAAACCCATGAGCGGCCACACCCTCGGCGCGGCGGGCGCATTGGAAGCGGCGTTCTGCTGGCTGAGCCTGACTCACGGCCTTGTTCCGCCCCATGTGTGGGACGGCCACCTTGACCCGGCGCTGCCCGCGTTGCAGTGGGCGCACAAGGGCGACACCCTGGAAAAACCCTACCTGATGAGCAACTCGTTTGCCTTCGGCGGCAACAACGTCAGCCTGATTATTGGAGAGGCCCCATGATCGATTGGCCACTCGCCGAACTGCTGCCCCACGCGGGCGACATGATTCTGATCGACCAGGTGCTGTCGTTCGATGAAGAGCAGGTGCATACCCGCCTCACCGTCAAGCCTGGTGGCCTGTTCAACCGCGCAGACGGCAGCCTGCCGGCCTGGGTCGGTATCGAGTTGATGGCGCAAAGCGTCGCCGCCTATGCCGGTTGTCGCGCGCGCCAGCAAGGCCTGGCGGTAGAACTGGGCTTCCTGTTGGGCACGCGTAAATTCGAGTGCAACGTGGCGCACTTCCCCGCCGGCGCCGAGCTGAACATCCACGGCCTGCGCTCCCTGGAAGACGACAATGGCATGGGGGTGTTCGAATGCCACCTCACTGGCGATGGAATCCAGGCCAGCGCGCGCTTGAACGTATTTCGACCGCCCCAGGCGGCCAACTATTTAGCTGAAACGAAGGACGAAACGCCATGACTGAATCCGTACTGGTCACCGGCTCCAGCCGTGGCATCGGCCGCGCCATTGCCCTGCGCCTGGCCCAGGCCGGGCATGACATCGTGCTGCATTGTCGCAGCGGGCGTGCCGAAGCCGACGCGGTACAGGCCGAGATCCAAGCGCTGGGGCGTAAGGCGCGGGTGCTGCAATTCGATGTGGCAGATCGCGCGCTTTGCAGGGAAATCCTCGAAGCCGATGTGGAGCAACATGGCGCGTATTATGGCGTGGTGCTCAATGCCGGCCTGACCCGCGACGGCGCCTTCCCGGCCCTGTCGGAAGAGGACTGGGACGTGGTGATGCGCACCAACCTCGACGGTTTCTACAACGTGCTGCACCCGGTGATGATGCCGATGATTCGTCGGCGTGCTGCCGGGCGCATCGTGTGCATCACCTCGGTTTCCGGGCTGATCGGCAACCGTGGCCAAGTTAACTACAGCGCTTCCAAAGCGGGCCTGATCGGCGCAGCCAAGGCGCTGGCCATCGAGCTGGGCAAGCGCAAGATCACCGTCAACTGTGTCGCACCGGGCTTGATCGACACCGCCATGCTGGATGAAAACGTCCCGGTGCAAGAGCTGATGAAGATGATCCCGGCGCAGCGCATGGGCACCCCGGAAGAAGTGGCCGGGGCGGTGAACTTCCTGATGTCGGCCGAAGCCGGCTATATCACGCGCCAGGTGTTGGCCGTGAACGGGGGCTTGTGCTGATGAAGCGCGTCGTCGTCACCGGCATGGCCGGCATGACCTCCCTGGGCAGCGATTGGGACACCATCGCGGCCAACTTTCGCGCCAACCGCAGCGGCATCCGGCGCATGGATGAGTGGGACCGTTTTACCGAATTGAACACGCGCCTGGCCGGGCCGATCGACGATTTCGTCGTGCCCGCCCACTGGACGCGCAAGCAGCTGCGCAGCATGGGCCGTGTCTCGCGCCTGGCGGTGTGGGCAGCGGAGCAGGCGTTGCAGGATGCCGGCCTGCTCGGCGACGCGTCGATCAAGGACGGGCGCATGGGCGTGGCGTGTGGTTCGTCCACCGGCAGCACCGATGAGATCAAGGCGTTCGGCAACATGCTGCTGAACTCAGTGGCCGAGGGGCTGAATGCCAACTCCTATGTGCGCATGATGCCGCACACCACGGCGGCGAATATCAGCATCTTTTTTGGCCTGACCGGCCGCTTGATCCCCACGTCCAGCGCTTGCACCAGCGGCAGCCAGGGCATCGGTTATGCCTACGAGGCGATCAAGTTCGGCCGCCTGCCCTTGATGCTGGCCGGAGGCGCCGAAGAGCTGTGCCCCACCGAGGCAATGGTGTTCGATGCGCTCTACGCCACCAGCCTGAAAAACGACGCGCCCCAAACCAGCCCGCGCCCCTACGACAGCGGCCGCGATGGGCTGGTGATCGGTGAAGGCGGCGGCATGCTGGTGCTGGAAGAGTTGGAACATGCCTTGGCGCGGGGTGCGCATATTCATGCTGAACTGGTCGGTTTCGGCAGCAATGCCGACGGCCAGCACACCACCCGCCCGGAACAGAAAACCATGCGCCGCGCCATGGAACTGGCGCTGGAGGATGCCGGGCTTGAGCCGTCCGCCATCGGCTACGTGAACGGCCACGGCACCGCCACCGACCAGGGCGACATCGCCGAAACCCTGGCCACCAGCAGCCTGTTCGGCCCTCGCATGCCCATCAGTTCGCAGAAGAGTTTCCTTGGCCACACCTTGGGCGCGTGCGGGGCGCTGGAGTCATGGTTCAGCATCGAGATGATGAACCGCGACCAATACGTGCACACCTTCAACCTGGACACCGTCGACCCGCACTGCGGCGAGCTGGATTACCTGCAGGGTGGCTTTCGCGAGATGCATCACGACTACGTGATGAACAACAATTTTGCCTTCGGCGGCGTCAACACCTCGTTGATCTTCCGCCGCTGGTCCTGACTTTTAAAACGATTGGAGAAAACGGAATGTCTTCCCTGCTACGCGCGACCCTGATCACCCTGGCCCTGCTGACCACCGCCGGCTGCACCAACAAACCGGTGCTTAACACCCAGCACGAGCTGCCGGCCACCACCCAGGTCAGCGAAGAAAAAATGAAACAGGTGATCGTCGCCGCCCTGCAAAAACGCGAGTGGACGGTACAACGCCTAAGCCCGCAACTGGTGCAGGCCGAGATCACCGTGCGCAACCAGTTTTATGCGGCCATCGATATTCGCTACACCCGCAACAGCTATGCCATTACCTATCGCGACAGCCGCGACCTGGGCTACAAGGACGGCAAGATCCATCGCAACTACAACCGTTGGGTGAGCATGCTGGACCGCGACATCATGGCCGGGTTGCGCTCGGCGGGAATGCAGTAACGCCAGAAACGACAAAGGGCGCCTTTCGGCGCCCTCTTCTCAAACAGGTTAGCTTGTCATCGCCGCTTCCTGCCTGGCTCTGCGATGGCTGGTTGCCCAGGATCCTCAGAGTCTCACAAGCCCCTTTCGGGAACTCGGCCAGTATGCCTGAAAACAGGCGGCCTGCAATCAGTGGCAGAATGCCGTCCTACTTTATCGCAACCCAAGCGCACTGCGCACCGCCGCCTTTATTGCCAAGAATTGGTCACTGGTGAGTTCTGCGATTTTGTAAGTTCGTTTTCCATGACGATCTTTACTTTTGATTCGGTCCAGTCGGCCCAAGCTAACTGTCGCAACGATGTCGCATTTTGCCCAGCAGATGGGGCTCGCTCCCTGAAGGTGGCTATCAAGCTGCAAATGATGCTCCAACACCTGCTGTGGGGCGGTGGTACTCAGAGGGACCACCGTGACGAGCAGCTTATTAGTCCGATGTTTGCGTACCACAATAACGGGCCGAATCTTGGTGATTTCCGGAACCTCATAGCCACGAAAATCACAAATCAACACGCTGCCCTCCTTGGGCTGATAGAGAAGTGCCATCCATATTCACTCGTCTGAAAAGAACGATTTTGCGCAGGTTTCTCTCGAATGACTAAGCCGGTTGCGTTACCTGATATGTGACCCGGCCTACACCATTGCCTTACGCGTCAACAACTCCACAAACGCCTGCGCCATCGGCGTCTGCGCGCCCTTGCGCTGCACCAGCCACACCGCCGTCACCGCCTCCGGGTCCAGCAAGGTGCGGTACACCACGCCATCAATGCGGATACGCTGGTAAGACGCGGGCAGCACCGACACCCCCAAGCCCGCCGCCACCAGGCCAATGATGGTCATCGCCTCGCCTGCTTCCTGGGCAAAGTGCGGGCTGAACCCGGCGTCGCGGGCCAGATTGAGTAATTGTGCGTAGAGACCACTGCCATAACTGCGCGGGAAAAATACAAAGGGTTCGTCAGCCAATTGCGCCAGGTGCAAACCGCCCGCGCTGCCCTGGGCCAACGGGTGCCCGGCGCTCAATACCGCCACCAACGGCTCGCGCATCAGTTCGATCACACTGAGCGAGTCCGGCAACGGCAACGGTCGCATGAGCCCGACCTGGATCGACTCATCCAGCAACGATTCGGCCACCTGGGTGCTGCTCATTTCTTGCAGGCTCAAATGCACCGCCGCAAAAGCCTGGCGAAACGCAAAGATCGCCTGCGGGATGCTGGCGTTGAACGGCGCCGACGACGTGAAGCCGATTTTCAGCTCTCCAAGCTCTCCCAGCTGCGCCCGTCGCGCGACGTCTGCCGCTTTATCGACCTGCGCCAGCACCAGGCGCGCCTCGTGCAGAAACAGTCGCCCTGCTTCGCTCAGCTCGACCCGACGATTGGTGCGCTCAAATAAGCGCGCGCCCACGTCTTGCTCCAACGCCTGAATTTGTTGGCTCAACGGCGGTTGCGAGATGCCCAGCACTTGCGCGGCGCGGCCAAAATGCAGCTCCTCGGCGACGGCGATGAAGTACCGCAGGTGACGTAATTCCATGCAAACCTCATTAGGTCGCTAAAGCTATCAAACGGGTCGAACAATATATTGGAAAGAATCATTAGCCAGCTATATTCTTTTTCGTATTGCCGGCCGTGGCAGTCTTTCCTCCCCGAGGTCACCGTGAAATCTGCTGTTGCTGCACACGCTCAAGAAGCCCCGCACACTGCCCTGGATGAGGTCGTCGCGCAGCTCAACGACGAGTACATCGAAAAAGGCACGCCGATGTTCATGCGCACGGTGTTGGCGCTGTTCTCCGGCGGCTTTGCCACGTTTGCCCTGTTGTACTGCGTGCAGCCGATGATGCCGGCGCTGTCCCACGAGTTTTCCATCAATGCCGCACAAAGCAGCCTGATCCTGTCGGTCGCCACCGCGATGCTAGCTTTCGGCCTGCTGATTACCGGGCCGGTTTCCGACAGGCTGGGGCGCAAGCCGGTGATGGTCGCCGCGCTGTTCTGCGCAGCGCTGGCCACCATTGCCAGCGGCTTGATGCCGAGCTGGGAAGGCATCCTGCTAATGCGGGCGCTGGTGGGCTTGTCCCTGAGCGGCCTGGCCGCCGTGGCCATGACCTACCTGAGCGAAGAGATCCACCCGCAGCACATCGGCCTGGCCATGGGCCTGTACATCGGCGGCAATGCGATTGGCGGCATGAGCGGGCGCTTGATCATCGGCGTGCTGATCGACTTTGTCAGTTGGCACTCCGCAATGCTGATCATCGGCGCCCTGGCGCTGATCGCCGCGACGGTGTTCTGGAAAATCCTCCCCGAATCGCGCAACTTCCGCGCCAGCAGCCTCAAGCCGCGCAACCTGCTGGACGGTTTTGTCATGCACTTCAAGGACGCGGGCCTGCCGTGGTTGTTCCTTGAAGCGTTTCTGCTGATGGGCGCGTTTGTCACGCTGTTCAACTACATCGGCTATCGTCTGCTGGCCGATCCGTATGACCTGAGCCAAGCCGTGGTCGGCCTGCTGTCGCTGGTGTATCTGTCGGGCATCTACAGCTCGGCAAAGATCGGCTCGCTCGCCGACCGCCTGGGCCGCCGCCGCGTGCTGTGGGGCACCATTGTGCTGATGCTCGCCGGCATGGCCCTGACACTCTTCACCCCGCTATGGCTGGTGGTGCCAGGCATGTTGATCTTTACCTTCGGCTTCTTCGGCGCCCACTCGGTGGCCAGCAGCTGGATCGGCCGTCGTGCGGTGAAGGCGAAGGGACAGGCATCGTCGCTGTATCTGTTCTGCTATTACGCAGGTTCAAGTATTGCCGGCACAGCGGGCGGATTCTTCTGGCACTTTGCCGGATGGAACGGGATAGGCGCATTTATCCTGGCGTTGCTGATCGGCGCGTTGCTGGTGGCGTTGAGGTTGGCGAAGTTGGCGCCGCTGGGCCATGTGAAGACCTGAGATCACCTGCATCTGCCGATGCAGGTGACCCGGTCTCAGCACTCAACCGCACTCACCGCCAACCCGCCCCGCGAGGTCTCTTTGTACTTGTCATGCATATCCGCACCGGTATCGCGCATGGTGCGGATCACCCGGTCCAGGGAGATAAAATGCTGCCCATCGCCACGCAAGGCCATTTGCGCAGCGTTGATCGCCTTGACCGCCGCAATCGCATTGCGCTCGATACACGGCACTTGCACCAAGCCGCCCACCGGGTCGCAGGTCAGGCCCAGGTTATGTTCCAGGCCGATTTCTGCGGCGTTGCACAGTTGCTCGGGGGTGGCGCCGAGAATTTCGGCCAGGCCCGCTGCGGCCATGGCGCAGGCGGAACCGACTTCGCCCTGGCAACCGACTTCGGCGCCGGAGATCGAGGCGTTCTTTTTGCACAGAATGCCCACCGCCGCCGCGCCGAGCAGGTAGTCGACCACGTTGGCCTCGGTCACCTCTTCACTGAACTTCATGAAGTAATGCAGCACTGCCGGAATGATCCCCGCTGCACCATTGGTGGGCGCCGTCACCATGCGCCCACCGGCGGCGTTTTCTTCATTGACCGCCAGGGCGAACAGGTTCACCCACTCCATGGCGCTCAAGGTCGAGCCGATCACATTGGGCTTGTTCAACTCCTGCAGGCTGCGGTGCAACTTGGCGGCGCGACGGCGCACGTTCAAGCCGCCAGGCAGGATGCCTTCATGCTTGAGACCTTCCTCCACGCACGCTTGCATGGCACGCCACAAGGTCATCAGGCCACTGCGGATTTCTTCTTCGGAGCGCCAGACCTTTTCATTGGCCAGCATCAGCTCGGCGACGCGCAGGTTGTGGGTTTTGCACAGCTGCAACAGCTCTGCGGCGCTGGAAAAGTCATACGGCAGCTCGGTGCGGTCCATGTCCGCCACGCCGCTCTGGGCCTGGGCTTCATCCACCACAAAGCCGCCGCCCACTGAGTAGTAGGTGTCGCGGTGCAACTCGCCGTCGGCATCGAACACCACCAGGGTCATGGCGTTGGGATGGAACGGCAGGTTTTCGTCGAGCAGACGCATGTCCCGTGACCATATGAACGGCACCTGCAAGCGACCGTCGAGCAACAGGGTGTCGGTTTCGCGCAGCGTGTGGATGCGCACGCCAATCTGGGACGGGTCGATTGCGTCCGGCCACTCGCCCATCAGCCCCATAATGGTGGCGGTGTCGCTGCCATGGCCGATGCCGGTGGCCGACAAGGAACCGTAGAGTTGCACTTCGACACGCCGAACCTGTTCCAACAGGCCACGTTCGCGTAACGTTTGAACGAACAACGCCGCAGCGCGCATGGGGCCGACGGTGTGAGAGCTGGAGGGCCCGATGCCGATCTTGAACAAGTCGAAAACGCTGATAGCCATTAACCTGAAACTCCTCGATAAGCGCGGCCAGGCTTGAACGAGGTGCTACGCTCAGATCGCCCAGATGGCGGCATCATCCAGCTTTTATCCGCCGTCACGGCGTCTCACACCGACGCACCCATGCTCACCAGCGTCGCTAACGTGCGATCGCCTGTTTTGGCCGTTTTTAACGGTGCAGATGAGTAAAAACTGCAGTTTCACTGTGGTAAAAATCTGTAAGCGACGTCACCGACACTGGATGCGACCCTCCCTGTACTGGATACGACGCCCCCTGTAGGCGTCAGATTTTCACTGGTACATGATCAGTCTCGACTCGTTTGCAAGGCACCGTGCCAGAGCTGTCCGACGCATACTCCAATAGCAGCACCTATAAAGCGCGGCGAATGCCGCCAGAAAAAACACAGGAGTCTACCCCGATGAAAGGTTCACCCTCGTTGTTGTTGGCCGCCATGCTGAGTCTGCCGGTCATGGCGCACGCCGCAGAACCGGAACAATGCAAGACCGTCAACTTCTCCGATGTCGGCTGGACCGACATCACCGTCACCACCGCGACCACCAGCGAAATCCTCAAGGGCCTGGGCTACAAGCCGCGCACCACGATGATTTCGGTACCCGTGACCTACAAGTCCCTGGCTGACGGCAAGAACATGGACATCTTCCTCGGCAACTGGATGCCGACCATGGAAAACGACATCAAGCAGTACCGCGATGCCGGCACCGTGGAAACCGTACGCGCCAACCTGGAAAACGCCAAGTACACCCTGGCGGTGCCCGAAGCGCTGTATGACAAGGGCCTGAAAGACTTCGCCGATATCGCCAAATTCAAGGATGAGCTGGGCGGCAAGATTTACGGCATCGAGCCGGGTAACGACGGCAACCGCACCATCCAGACGCTGATCGACAAGGATGCCTTCGGCCTCAAGAAAGCCGGTTTCAAAGTGGTCGAGTCCAGCGAAGCGGGGATGCTCTCCCAGGTTGAACGCGCCACCAAGCGCGGCCAGGCCATCGTGTTCCTCGGCTGGGAACCGCACCCGATGAACACCCGTTTCAAGATGAAGTACCTGACCGGGGGTGACGATTCGTTCGGCCCCAACTACGGCCAGGCCACCATCTACACCAACACCCGCAAGGGCTACACCCAGGAATGCAGCAACGTGGGCCAGTTGCTGAAAAACCTGCAGTTCACGCTGAACATGGAAAGCACCCTGATGGGCAACGTCCTGGACGACAAAATGAAGCCCGATGCTGCCGCCAAGGCCTGGCTGCAGAAGAACCCGCAAATCCTCGACACCTGGCTGGCCGGTGTCACCACCGTTGATGGCCAACCGGGTCTCGATGCCGTTAAAGCTTACCTCGCCAAATAGCACCCGCTGACCCCGGGGCGGTGCGCTGCCCCGGGATGTTTCCCTCTTCGCATGTGGACATTCACTACCATGCTGACTGAACAGAAAATCCCACTAGGCCAGTACATCGCTGCCTTCGTCGAATGGTTGACCCAACACGGCGCCAACTACTTCGACGCGATCGCATCGACACTGGAAACGATGATCCACGGCGTGACGTTTGCGCTGACCTGGTTCAATCCGCTGGCATTGATCGGTCTGATTGCGCTGCTGGCTCACTTTATCCAACGTAAATGGGGCCTGACCATCTTTGTCATCGCCTCCTTCCTGCTGATCCTCAACCTGGGGTACTGGCAGGAAACCATGGAAACCCTCGCGCAGGTGCTGTTCGCCACTCTGGTCTGCGTGGTCATCGGCGTGCCGCTGGGCATTGTTGCCGCGCACAAGCCGATGTTCTACACCATGATGCGGCCAGTACTCGATCTGATGCAGACCGTACCGACCTTCGTCTACCTCATCCCTACCCTGACCCTCTTCGGGCTGGGTGTGGTGCCCGGCTTGATTTCCACGGTAGTGTTCGCGATTGCCGCGCCGATCCGCCTGACCTACCTGGGCATTCGCGATGTACCGCAAGAGTTGATGGACGCCGGCAAGGCGTTCGGCTGCTCACGCCGTCAGTTGCTCTCACGCATTGAACTGCCCCATGCGATGCCGAGCATTGCCGCCGGCATTACCCAATGCATCATGCTGTCGTTGTCGATGGTGGTGATCGCGGCGCTCGTCGGCGCCGATGGCCTCGGCAAACCGGTGGTCAACGCACTCAACACTGCTGACATCGCCCTGGGCTTCGAAGCCGGGCTGGCCATTGTGTTGCTGGCCATCATGCTCGACCGTATCTGCAAACAACCCGATGCTAAAGTAGGGGGTGATGCATGAGCATTATCCGATTCGACAAAGTCGACGTGATCTTTTCCAAAGACCCACGCGAAGCGCTCAAGCTGCTGGACCAGGGCATGAGCCGTAACGAAATCCTGAAGAAAACCGGGCAGATTGTCGGCGTTGAAAAGGCCAGCCTGGATGTGGAAAAAGGCGAGATCTGCGTGCTGATGGGCCTGTCGGGCTCCGGCAAATCCAGCTTGCTGCGCTGCATCAACGGCCTCAACACGGTCAGCCGTGGACAGCTGTTCGTAGAACATGAAGGTCGCCAGATCGACATCGCGTCCTGCACCCCCGCCGAGCTGAAAATGATGCGCACCAAACGCATCGCCATGGTGTTCCAGAAGTTCGCCCTGATGCCCTGGCTGACGGTGCGCGAGAACATCAGCTTCGGCCTGGAAATGCAGGGCCGTCCGGAGAAGGAACGGCGCACCCTGGTCGATGAAAAACTCGAGCTGGTGGGCCTGAGCCAATGGCGCAACAAGAAGCCCGACGAGCTGTCCGGCGGCATGCAACAGCGTGTGGGCCTGGCCCGTGCGTTGGCGATGGACGCCGATATCCTGCTGATGGACGAACCCTTCTCCGCCCTCGACCCGCTGATCCGCCAGGGCTTGCAGGATGAGCTGCTGGAGCTGCAACGCAAGCTGAGCAAGACCATCGTGTTCGTCAGCCACGACCTTGATGAAGCCCTCAAGCTGGGCAGCCGCATCGCGATCATGAAAGACGGCAAGATCATCCAGTACAGCGTGCCGGAAGAAATCGTGCTGAACCCGGCGGACGACTATGTGCGCACCTTCGTCGCCCACACTAACCCACTGAACGTACTGTGCGGCCGCAGCCTGATGCGCACGCTGGATAACTGCACGCGGGTGAACGGTTCGGTATGCCTGGACCCAGGCGGCGATTCCTGGCTGGACCTGGCCGAAGGCAACACCATCCAGGGCGCACGCCAGAATGGCGTGGTGATGAACCTGCAGAACTGGGCGCCGGGGCAAGCGGTAGAAGGCCTGGGCCGGGTGCCGACGTTGGTGGATTCCAATATCGGCATGCGTGATGCGCTGCAGATTCGCTATCAGACGGGAAACAAGCTGGTGTTGCATGACAACAACAAAGTGGTGGGGATCCTGGGCGACAGCGAGCTGTATCACGCCCTCCTGGGCAAAAACCTGGGCTGACCAACACCGCAAAACAACTGAAGGAACCGGGCCAATGTGGGAGGGGGCTTGCTCCCGATAGCGGTGTATCAGCATCAAATGTGCTGACTGACACACCGCAATCGGGGGCAAGCCCCCTCCCACATTTTTGACCCAGTAGTGTCATTGAGGACACCACCAGGTTCCACTATCAGCTATAGACCCGGCCAAGGAGCTGGCGATGGCTTTCGAACTGATCGAGCACGTCACGGGTGATCTGCTCCTGGGTGAAGCCCATCAGGTCGTATTCCTGCGGCCCGTTGTGCAGGTACACCTCGGCGCGGTAGTAGCGGGTGCGTTCTTCTTCGGGCAGGTCAGTGGGCGCCGAGGAATAAGCATCCAGGCTGACTTCGTAGACGAACGGGTTGCCCTCTTCCATCTCGATCCGCACACCGATGCAGCGTTTGGATTTGCCCAGCAAGGTCTGCACTTCCAATCCCTGCTCGCGCAACGCTGTGGCGGCTTCTTCCAATGCCGGCGTGACGTGCTTGTCCATAAAGCGTTGCACGGTGCCCTGGCTCGGTTGCAGGTCGAGCGCGGTCAGGCGCTCGCTGAACCCCCGGCGCCCGCGTTCAGCCAACTGCGCCTGCTCCTGTTCGATGGCCACATCCTGGCGCATGGCCTTGTGCAAACCGAACATGAACAGAATCAGCACCACCGAGAACGGCAACCCCGCCAGCACCACCATGGTTTGCATGGCTTCGAAGTTGCCGGCGAACAGCAGGCCGATGGTCACCAGGGTGATCACCGCCGACCAGAAGATCCGCAGCCAGTGCGGCGCATCTTCATCCACGTTGCCGCCTTTGCACGACAGGTTGGCCATCATCACCGCGCCGGAATCGGCAGGCGTCAAGAACAGCACGAAGCCCACGAAGATCGACACACCGATGACGATTTTCGACGCTGGGTAATGCTCAAGCAGCTGGTAGATGGCCATGGACGGCTGTTCCAGCGCGGTCTTGCCCAGCTCCACCGCGCCATGGTTCAGCACCAGGTC
Organism: Pseudomonas sp. R4-35-07; assembly: GCF_003852235.1. NCBI lineage: Bacteria > Pseudomonadati > Pseudomonadota > Gammaproteobacteria > Pseudomonadales > Pseudomonadaceae > Pseudomonas > Pseudomonas sp. R4-35-07. The sequence continues at coordinate 500,611 of NZ_CP027732.1, read as the reverse complement.
CAACGCCGAGTTACCGAAGATCGACAACCACGCCAGGGTGAAGCCCAGCGGGATCAGCAGCACGCCGGCGACCAGTTCGCGCACGGTGCGGCCACGGGAAATGCGCGCAATGAACATGCCCACGAATGGTGCCCAGGAAATCCACCAGGCCCAGTAGAACAGGGTCCACAGGCCCATCCAGCGCTCGGTCTTGTCGGCGTCGCCTTCGTACACATAGAGGTCGAAGGTTTTCAGAATGATGCCGTTGAGGTAGTCACCGGTGTTTTGCACCAGGCCGTTGAGCAGGTGCAGGGAGGGGCCGAACAGCAGCACGAAGATCAGCAAACCGCTGAACAACACGATGTTGAGGTTGGACAGGCGGCGGATGCCATTCTCCACACCCGACACCGCAGCGATAGTCGCCACCGTGCTCATTACGATGATCACGATCAGCAGGTTGGTGTTGCTGTGCGCCATGCCGAACAGGTTTTCCAACCCGGACGACACCTGCATCGAACCGATCCCCAGGTTGGTCACCAGGCCGAGCAGGGTCACGAACATGCCGAAACCGTCCACCGCATGGCCGGCCGCGCCCTTCACCCAACGCTCGCCCACCAGCGGGTACAGCGCCGAACGCAGGGCCAGCGGCTGGTTGTGGCGGTACGCGAAGTACGCCACGGCCAGGCCGACCAGCGCGTAGATCGCCCAGCCATGCAGGCCCCAGTGCAGGAAGGTCAGTTGCAGCGCCTGACGTGCCGCGCCATTGCTGGCGGCCGTGCCTTCGGGCGGGTTGAAGTAGTGGTCCAGGGGCTCGGAGGCGCCGAAGTACAGCAGCGAAATGCCGATGCCCGACGAAAACAGCATGCCGGCCCAGGCGCCGTAGCTGAAGTCCGGGGTGTCGTCCTTGCTGCCCAGTTTCAACTTGCCGTAGGACGAAAACGCCAGGCCGACCACGAACACCAGGTAGGCGGCGATGACCACCATGTAGTACCAGCCGAAGCTTTTCGACAGCCAGGCCTGGGCGACGCCAAGCATGCGCCCGGCCTCCTGCGGGGCGATGATCAGGATGGCGGTCAACAACAGAATCAGCGCGGTCGAGGTGTAGAACACCCAACCGTTGACCCGGACCTTTTCCGGCGGGGTCTTTATAAGAGAGGCAGAACTCATGGCGCAGATGCTCCGGGCAGTGCGAGAGAGAAACACAAGGCAACGGTTATCCCGGGACATCGATTTTTCGGCAGTCGACGGACGGGTGTTATAAAGACACCTCAAAATTCCCTGGCCCCTGCCGCAGCGGTAAATGGGGCGTTCCAAGGGTTTTCCAGGTGTCAGACGTCGCTGTCCGAAAGTAGGAAATACCTGTCAGCAGCGACGATTTGTCGCAGAGCTTATTCTTTGTTGATTGAACGTTCAATCAAAACAAAATAGACTGGCCCTCAAGCCGATGGACGTGGATCGCCTGTCGGCAGGCCAAAGGAGAGGTGCTACATGCCCAAGGTCGGTATGCAACCCATACGCCGCCAGCAGTTGATCGAAGCCACTTTGACGGCCATCGATCAGGTTGGGATGGGAGATGCCAGCATTGCGCTGATCGCCCGTCTGGCGGGTGTCTCGAATGGCATCATCAGTCACTATTTTCAGGACAAGAACGGCCTGATCGCAGCGACGATGCGTTACCTGATGAACGCGCTGATCGAGAACGTCCAGGAACGCCGACGTGCCCTGAACGATGACAGCCCACGGGCGCATCTGCGGGTGATCATCGAAGGCAACTTCGACGCCAGCCAGGTCAACGGCCCGGCAATGAAAACCTGGTTGGCCTTCTGGGCCACCAGCATGCATCACCCGTCTTTGCACAGGTTGCAGCGGATCAACGATCACCGCCTGTATTCCAACCTGTGCTGCCAGTTCCGCCGTGCGATGCCGTTACCCGAGGCTCGCAGCGCAGCTCGAGGCCTGGCGGCCCTGATCGACGGTTTGTGGTTGCGCGGCGCCTTGTCGGGAGACGCTTTCGACACGGAGCAGGCGCAACGGATCGCTTACGACTACATGGATTTCCAATTGGCCAAGCAGGTGAGTTAGAGCCCTTATAAACGCTCAACCCCTGAACGTCCGCCGCGCAGTATTGCCACATCCACATGGCCCACTGTTTTCGGCGGGTAACGCCAACCACTTATGCACTTGCGAGGACTTTATGGCCCGTTTCGACCTGCAAAAACTCTACATTGACGGCGGCTACAGCGACGCTGGCAGCGATGCCACCTTCGAAGCCATCAACCCGGCTAACGGTGAAGTTCTCGCCCAAGTGCAACGCGCCACCCAGGAAGACGTCGAGCGTGCCGTGGTCAGCGCTGAAAAAGGCCAGAAGATCTGGGCCGCCATGACCGCCATGGAGCGTTCGCGCATCCTGCGCCGCGCCGTCGACATCCTGCGCGAGCGCAACGATGAGCTGGCCGCCCTGGAAACCCTGGACACCGGCAAAGCCTTCTCCGAAACCAAATACGTGGACATCGTCACCGGCGCCGACGTGCTGGAATACTACGCGGGCCTGGTGCCAGCCATCGAAGGCGAGCAGATTCCGCTGCGCGACACGTCCTTCGTCTACACCCGCCGCGAGCCGCTGGGCGTGGTTGCTGGTATCGGCGCGTGGAACTACCCGATCCAGATCGCCCTGTGGAAATCCGCACCGGCCCTGGCCGCCGGCAACGCGATGATCTTCAAGCCGAGCGAAGTCACCTCGCTGACCACCCTGAAACTGGCCGAGATCTACACCGAGGCGGGTGTTCCCGCCGGCGTATTCAACGTATTGACCGGCAGCGGCCGTGAAGTCGGCACTTGGCTGACCGAACACCCACGCATCGAGAAAGTCTCGTTCACCGGCGGCACCGACACTGGCAAGAAAGTCATGGCCAGCGCGTCGAGCTCGTCGCTCAAGGAAGTGACCATGGAACTGGGCGGCAAGTCGCCACTGATCGTGTTCGAAGACGCCGACCTGGACCGTGCCGCCGACATCGCGATGATGGCCAACTTCTACAGCTCCGGCCAGGTCTGCACCAACGGCACCCGCGTGTTCGTGCCCAAGCACCTGCAAGCGGCGTTCGAAGCCAAGATTCTTGAACGTGTTGCGCGCATCCGTGTGGGCGACCCGCAAGATGACAATACTAACTTCGGCCCGCTGGTCAGCTTTGCGCACATGGAAAGCGTGCTGGGCTACATCGCCAAAGGCAAAGAGCAAGGCGCACGCCTGCTGTGCGGCGGCGACCGCATGACCGACGGCGACTTGGCCAAGGGCGCCTTCGTCGCACCGACCGTGTTCACCGACTGCACCGATGACATGGTGATCGTGCGTGAAGAGATCTTCGGCCCGGTGATGAGCATCCTCACCTATGAAACCGAAGAAGAAGTGATCCGCCGCGCCAACGACACCGACTTCGGTCTGGCTGCCGGCCTGGTGACCAAAGACCTGAACCGCGCGCACCGTGTGATTCACCAACTGGAAGCGGGTATCTGCTGGATCAACGCCTGGGGCGAGTCCGACGCGAAGATGCCGGTCGGTGGCTACAAGCAATCCGGTGTGGGCCGTGAAAACGGGATCAGCTCGCTGAATAACTTCACGCGCATCAAATCGGTACAGGTTGAGCTGGGCGATTACGCCTCGGTGTTCTAAGAACCGAGCCTTGTAGTGCCTTTGAGGCCGCTATCGGGGGCAAGCCCCCTCCCACACTGACTGTGTTCACAGGTTCAGATGTGTAAATACAGTCAAATGTGGGAGGGGGCTTGCCCCCGATGAGGCCCGACCTGACCACACTTCAAAGAGGGTGCATTCAATGTCCCAAGAATACGACTACATCATTGTGGGTGCCGGCTCTGCCGGTAACACCCTGGCGACCCGTCTGACCGAAGACGAAGGCGTCACCGTCCTGTTGCTGGAAGCCGGTGGCCCGGACTACCGCCTCGACTTCCGTACCCAGATGCCCGCCGCCCTGGCGTTCCCGCTGCAAGGCCGTCGCTACAACTGGGCCTACGAGACCGACCCAGAGCCACACATGGACGGGCGCCGGATGGAATGCGGTCGTGGCAAGGGCCTGGGTGGCTCTTCCCTGATCAACGGCATGTGCTACATCCGTGGCAACGCCATGGACTACGACAACTGGGCGAAATTGCCGGGCCTGGAAGACTGGACCTACCTGGACTGCCTGCCGTATTTCCGCAAAGCCGAAACCCGCGACATCGGCCCCAACGACTACCACGGTGGCGAAGGCCCGGTCTGCGTGACCACGCCCAAAGCCGGCAACAATCCGCTGTTCCACGCCATGGTTGAAGCCGGCGTGCAGGCCGGTTACCCGCGTACCGAAGACTTGAACGGTTACCAGCAAGAAGGCTTCGGCCCGATGGACCGCACCGTCACGCCGAACGGCCGTCGCGCCAGCACCGCACGCGGTTACCTGGACGTCGCCAAGAAGCGTTCGACCCTGACCATCGTCACCCACGCCCTCACCGACAAAGTGTTGTTCGAAGGCAAGCGTGCGGTCGGCGTGCGTTACCTGATCGGCGCCGCTGAAGAGCGTGTTGAAGCCCGTGCGCGTAAAGAAGTGCTGGTCTGCAGCGGCGCAATCGCTTCGCCGCAGTTGCTGCAACGCTCCGGCGTCGGCCCGGCCAAACTGCTGGAAAGCCTCGACATCCCGGTGGTCCACGACCTGCCAGGCGTCGGCGAAAACCTGCAGGACCACCTTGAGCTGTACCTGCAATATGCGTGCACTCAGCCGGTGTCGCTGTATCCCTCGCTGCTTTGGTACAACCAGCCGGCCATCGGTGCCGAGTGGCTGTTCAACGGCACGGGCATTGGCGCCAGCAACCAGTTCGAAGCCGGCGGTTTTATCCGTTCGCGTCCGGAATTCGAATGGCCGAACATCCAGTATCACTTCCTGCCGGTCGCGATTAACTACAACGGCAGCAACGGGGTGAAAGAGCACGGTTTCCAGGCACACATGGGCTCCATGCGTTCGCCAAGCCGTGGCCGTGTGCAGTTGAAGTCGAAGAACCCACGGGACTACCCGAGCATCCTCTTCAACTACATGGCCACCGAGCAGGACTGGCAGGAATTTCGCGACGGCATCCGCCTGACCCGGGAAATCATGCAGCAGCCGGCACTGGACCCATACCGTGGCCGCGAAATCAGCCCGGGTATCGAGGTGCAAACCGATGAACAGCTCGACCAGTTCATCCGCGAGCACGCCGAGACCGCGTTCCACCCGTCCTGCTCGTGCAAGATGGGCACCGACGAGATGGCGGTGGTCGATGGCGAAGGCCGGGTGCATGGCATGCAGGGCCTGCGTGTGGTGGATGCGTCGATCATGCCGATCATCACCACCGGCAACCTGAACGCTCCGACGATCATGATCGCCGAGAAAATCGCCGACAAGATCCGCGGCCGCCAGCCGCTGCCGCGCAGCACCGCCGACTACTACGTGGCGGGTGACGCGCCGGTGCGTGGCAAGCCGCTGCGTGAAGTGGGGCCGCTGCGCAATAACTGATACACCGCCAACCGATCGTTCCCACGCTCCGCGTGGGAATGCCGCCCTGGACGCTCTGCGTCTGCTCTTGAGGTCGTGACGCGGAGCGTCACAGGATGCATTCCCACGCGGAGCGTGGGAACGATCACCTCCCCCTCCTTGATCAGCCCCCAGCCCCGGCCTACTCTGTTGGCCTGCCCCGCGCTGAGCTGCCCACAAGGAAGGCCCCATGTTCGAACACCACGCCACGCTCAAACAACACTTCAGTGCCCTGCGCACCACCGCCCAATTCTTCTCCCTGCGCTATGTGCGCGAATCCGGCCGGTACCTGTCGGTGCGCAAGAACGTCGCCGAACCGCCACACCTGAGCCATGACGAAGGTGCCATGCTCACCGTGCGCCTCAACGGCGTCGAAGCCTACGCCGCGACCAATGATCTGTCCCTGGCCGGCCTGCAAGCCGCCCTCGAACGTGCCGAGCAGCAGGCCCGGCGGATCAAGCCCCACGCGCTGCTCGACCTGCGCGAGCAAGCGGTGTCGAGTGACGTTGCCGACTACCTGTCCCCCGACTTCGACCAGCCCTTCCCGTCCCTGAGCGACTGCTACCAACTGCTCGGCGATGAGTCGGCCGCCGTGCCCAGGGACGAGCGCCTGGTGAGCTGGGACGTCAGCCTCGGCCAGACCACGGTCGAACAGATCTACCTCAACACCGCTGGCGCGCAATTGCGCCAGGCCCAGCGCTTTGTGTTTCCCGGCGTCAACGTCACCGCCTTCGATGGCAACGACAGCCAGACCCGCACCCTTGGCGGCAGCAACTTCGGCCAGCAAGGCGGGTTTGACGTGATCAGCCGCTTCGGCCTGATCGGCGCCGCGCCGCGTGTGGCCGATGAGGCCCTGCAACTGCTGCTGGCACCGAACACGCCCCAGGGTCCGCGTGACTTGTTGCTGATGCCCGACCAGATGATCCTGCAGATCCACGAGTCCATCGGCCACCCGCTGGAGCTGGACCGCATTCTGGGCGATGAGCGCAACTACGCCGGCACCAGCTTCGTGAAGGCCAGCGACTTCGGCCATCTGCAATACGGCTCCAACCTGCTCAACGTGACGTTCGACCCGGACATCCCCGAACAGCTCGCCAGCTACAGCCATGACGATGACGGCAGCCGCGCCAGCAAACAGTTCCTGATTCGCGAAGGGCTGCTGCTCAAGCCGTTGGGCGGCGCGTTGTCGCAATTTCGCGCGGGGCTGGGCGGTGTGGCCAACAGCCGTGCCAGCAGTTGGAACCGCCCGCCGATCGACCGCATGGCCAACCTCAATATCGAGGCGGGTGATCAGAGCCTGGCCCAGCTGATTGGCGGTATCGAACACGGCATCCTGATGTCGACCAATCGCTCCTGGTCCATCGACGACGCACGCAACAAATTCCAGTTCGGCTGCGAATGGGGCCAACTGATCGAAAACGGCGAACTCAAGGGCGTGGTCAAGAACCCCAACTACCGTGCCATTTCCGCGCAGTTCTGGCGCAAGCTCAGCGCGGTCGGCGATGCTAGCACCTTCAAGGTGCTGGGCACACCGAACTGCGGCAAAGGCGAACCCAACCAGGTGATCCGCGTCGGCCATGCTTCGCCGGCGTGTGTGTTCAGTAACGTCGACGTATTTGGGGGAGATGCCTGATGAACGACTTCAAGGCACTGGTGGACTGGCTCAAACAGGCCATCACCGAGCAGGAACAGTTTCACCTCGGCTTTGCCGCTGAAGCATCCGAGTTCGTGCGTTTCAACCACGCCCAGGTACGCCAGGCCGGCCAGGTGCAACAGGCCAGCCTCAACCTCAAGCTGATCAACGCCGGTCGCCATGCCGACCTCGGCATCACCCTGGCGGGTGATCCTCAGCTGGACCGCCAACGCCTCGCCACAGGCCTGCAACAGTTGCGCGAAACCTTGCCGTTGCTGCCGCCAGACCCCTACCTGCTGCTCAACCACAACGCCTGGCAAAGCCACAACGAACAACTGCGACCCTTGCCGGAACTGACCCAGGTGCTGCAAGACATCAGCCAGGCCGCCGAAGGCGTGGACCTGGTCGGTTTCTATGCCGCCGGCCCGATCAGCCGTGGCTTTGCCAGCTCCGACGGCGCGTTCGGCTGGCACCAGGCCAACAGCTTCAACTTCGACTTCAGCCTGTTCCACGCCAATGGCGAAGCGGTCAAGGCCAGTTACGCCGGGCACACCTGGGACAGTGCCGAGTTCGCCCGGCGCGTTCAACAGGCCCGCGACCAGCTTGAGTTCCTCGGCCGACCGTTGCACTCGCTGGCACCCGGACAGTACCGCGCCTACCTCGCTCCAGCGGCACTCGAAGAAATCATCAGCATCGTGACCTGGGGCGGTTTTTCGGCGCAGGCCATCGCCAGCAAAGGCAGTTCGCTGCAACGCCTGTATGCCGGGGAACAACACCTGAGCCCGCTGGTAACCGTAACCGAGCAGATCAGCGGTTCGCTGAGCCAGGCATTTTCCAGCGAAGGCTACCCGCGCAGTGACGTCACGTTGATCAACGCCGGCCAGGCCGACGGCCAATTGGTCAACTCGCGCAGCGCCGCCGAATATGGCCTGAGCGCCAATGGCGCCAGCAGCGACGAGTCCCCCAGCGCCTTGCAAATGGCTGCTGGCAACCTGGCCCAGGCCGATATCCTCAAGCAGTTGGGCACCGGGTTGTACATCAGCAACCTGTGGTACCTGAACTACTCCGATCTACCGGCGGCGCGCCTGACCGGCATGACCCGCTTCGCCACGTTCTGGGTGGAAGACGGCGAGATCAAGGCGCCGGTCAGCACCATGCGCTTTGACGACAGCGTGTTCAGCCTGCTGGGCTCGCAGTTGGAAGCGCTGACTGTTGATCGGGAACTGCTGCTGTCGGCCAGTACGTATGGCCAGCGCAACACCGCGTCCAACCTGCTGCCAGGCGCCCTGGTCAAACGTCTGACGCTAACCCTCTAAGCACCGCACATCCAATGTGGGAGGGGGCTTGCCCCCTCCCACATTGTCCTGTGTTGATTTCGGACACTTCGCTGAGCCCCTTCCTACCGTTCAATCCCATACTCCGGGCGGCCTGTTGTCGCCCGCAATAAACCCCGTTATAAAAGCTAATGGCATACCGCCACACGACAGGGAGTGTTGCGATGACCCAGGCAAGTTTTGTCATAGACAAGCTGTACAAGCATTACAACGTCCACGTAGAGCAACTGGGCAACGACCCACACAGAAAAACCGTGCTGATGGTCAATGGCGCGCTGTCCACCACGCGCTCCTTTGCCCGCACCAGCAAATGCCTGGCCGAGCATTTCAATGTGCTGCTGTTCGACCTGCCCTTCTCCGGCTATTCCCGCGAGCACAACACCGACCTCGACCTGGTCACCAAGGATGACGAAGTGCAGATCCTGCGGGCGCTGGTGCAGCGCTTTGCGGTCAACCATCTGGTCTCGGCCTCATGGGGTGGCATCTCCACGCTGCTGACCCTGGCCTATAATCCGCCCTCCATCGAAAGCTCGGTAGTGATGGCCCTGGCGCCCAACCTCAACCAGGCGATGCTTGAGTATGTGGAGCGCGTACGCGTGTTGATCGAGGCCGATGACAAATCCGCCGTCGGCCATCTGCTCAACGAGACGGTCGGGAAATACTTGTCGCCCCGCCTCAAGCGCAACAACCACCGCCATCTGGCGAACATGGCCACCACCGAGTATCGCCAGGCGCGCTTTCATATTCATCAGGTGCTGGCACTGGGCGACGGCAACTACCTGCCCGCGCTCAGGCAGATTGAAACGCCGGTGCACTTTCTCAACGGTACGCTGGACGAATACACCCCCGCCGCCGATGCACAACTGTTCGGCAGTTACGTGAGGCGCAGCAGTTTCGCCGTGGCCGAACACACCGGCCATTTGCTTGACCTGGAATCCCGCGAGGCGGCGCTGGCAGTGCATCGCGTCTTGCTGGATTTTTTGGTGGGCGAGCACGCTTCAATGTCGGACTTAGACGAACCGCCAGTGGGAAAAGCAGCGACGGATGGCGCATAATCGCCGACACATAGCCTGCTAACAAAAGGGATCCCATGCCGAATCGTGCCCCTCTCGACGCCAAGACCGCCCGCTGGTTACCCTGGGTGGTAGCGATTGCCTTCTTCATGCAGTCGCTGGACGGGACGATCCTCAATACGGCTTTGCCGGCCATGGCCCGGGACCTGGCGGAAAACCCGCTGCGCATGCAGGGCGTAGTCATTGCCTACATGCTCACCGTCGCCTTGCTGATTCCGGCATCCGGCTGGATCGCCGATCGCTTCGGTACCAAGAAAATCTTCTTTGGCGCCATTTTGCTATTCAGCATCGGATCATTGCTGTGCGCCCTGTCCAGCAGCTTGAGCATGCTGGTGGGTGCGCGGGTGATCCAGGGTTTGGGCGGGGCGCTGATGCTGCCGGTCGGGCGCCTGGTGGTGCTGCGCGCATATCCCCGTTCCGAGCTGGTGCGGATCATGGGTTTCATCACAATCCCCGGCCTGCTCGGCCCGTTGCTCGGCCCGACCCTGGGCGGCTGGATGGTGCAATACCTGACCTGGCACTGGATCTTCCTGATTAACCTGCCGGTGGGCATGATCGGCTGCTATGCCGTGTGGAAATTCATTCCAGACCTGCGCGGCAGCGAGCGCACGCGCTTCGATGGCCTGGGCTTTGTGCTGTTCGGCGCGGCGATGGTGCTGATCACCATCGCCATGGAAGGCCTGGGCGAACTGCACTTGCCGCACCTGCGGGTGATGCTGCTGCTGTTCGGTGGCCTGGCGTGCCTGGCGGCGTATTGGCTGCGCGCCGGGCATATCGATAACCCGCTGTTCTCCCCGGTGCTGTTCAAGACCCGCACCTTTGCCGTGGGCATCCTCGGCAACCTGTTCGCACGCCTGGGCAGCGGTGCCCTGCCGTTTCTGGTGCCCTTGCTGTTGCAGGTGGCGCTGGGCTATTCGCCGTCGGAAGCCGGCATGAGCATGCTGCCGCTCGCGGCGGCGGCGATGTTTGCCAAGTCCATCGCGAGGCCGTTGATCGAGCGCCTGGGTTATCGCGTGGTGCTCACCGGCAACACCCTGGCCCTGGGCGCGATGCTGGCGAGCATGGGCCTGGTCAGCGAACAGACGCCCTATCCCATGCTGCTGGGCATGCTCGCGGTGCTGGGCGCGATCAACTCCCTGCAATTCACCGCGATGAACACCGTGACGCTGATCGACCTCGACGACGCCCAGGCCAGCAGCGGCAACAGTTTGCTGTCGGTGGTGGCGCAACTGTCCCTGAGCCTGGGCGTGGCCTGCGCCGGTGCGCTGCTCGGCGGGTTTACCTTGGAGACCGGCAACGATGGGGTGAATACGGTACTGGGCGCGTTCCAGCTGACGTTCCTCACGGTGGGCATCATGGCCATGCTGGCGGCGGCGATCTTCCTGCAATTGTCGCCAAAAGACGGCAAACGCGTGGTCAGCCGCGAGCATGACCTGGAGCATTGACCGGCGTCTCGTCTAGAACTTGCGGGGAAATTCCCACGAGACTGGTACACTGCGCGACATTTTGTTTTGCAGAGCCAGTCCCGTGACCACCATCGCCACCGCTTTTAATACTTTGCCCCTGTCCGCCGCCATGCTGGCTAACCTCGACTCGCTGGGTTATGTCGAGATGACGCAGATCCAGGCGCAGAGCTTGCCGGTGATCCTCAAGGGGCTGGACCTGATCGCCCAGGCCAAGACCGGCAGCGGCAAGACCGCCGCCTTCGGTATCGGCCTGCTGAACCCGATCAACCCGCGTTACTTCGGTTGCCAGGCCCTGGTGATGTGCCCTACGCGCGAGCTGGCCGACCAGGTGGCCAAGGAAATCCGTCGCCTGGCCCGCGCCGAAGACAACATCAAGGTGCTGACCCTGTGCGGTGGCGTGTCCCTCGGCCCACAGATCGCCTCCCTTGAGCACGGTGCCCACGTGATCGTCGGCACCCCGGGCCGTATCCAGCAGCACTTGCGCAAAGGTTCGCTGGTACTGGACGGTTTGAACACGCTGATCCTCGATGAAGCCGACCGCATGCTCGACATGGGTTTCTACGACGCCATCGAAGACATCATCAGCAAGACCCCGCCACGCCGCCAGACCCTACTGTTCTCGGCCACCTACCCGGTGAGCATCAAGCAGCTGGCCTCCAAGTTCATGCGCGCGCCGCAACAGGTGAAAGCCGAAGCCTTCCACTCCGACGACCAGATCGAGCAGCGTTTCTACGAGATCTCGCCGGAAGAGCGTATGGACGCCGTGACCAAGGTGCTGGCGCATTTCCGCCCGGCTTCGTGCGTGGCGTTCTGCTTCACCAAGCAGCAAGTGCAGGAAACCGTCGACCACCTGACCGCCAAAGGCATCTCCGCCGTTGGCCTGCATGGCGACCTCGAGCAGCGTGACCGCGACCAGGTGCTGGCCATGTTCGCCAACCGCAGCACCTCGGTCCTGGTAGCCACCGACGTGGCCGCCCGTGGCCTGGACATCGACGCACTGGACATGGTGATCAACGTCGAACTGGCCCGCGACTCGGAAATCCATATCCACCGTGTCGGCCGTACCGGTCGCGCGGGGGAGACCGGCATCGCCATCAGCCTGGTGGCGCCGTCCGAAGCGCACCGTGCCCAAGCCATCGAGCAGTTGCAAAAGTCGCCCTTGAACTGGGACCAGCTGGACAACCTCAAGCCGCAGAGCGGCGGCCCGCTGCTGCCGCAGATGAGCACCCTGTGCATCGCCGCCGGGCGTAAAGACAAGGTTCGCCCAGGCGACATCCTTGGCGCACTGACCGGCGATGCCGGGATTCCGGGAGCCCAGGTCGGCAAGATCGCGATCTTTGACTTCCAGGCCTTCGTCGCCGTGGAGCGCGGGGTCGCCAAGCAGGCACTGCAGCGTTTGAACGACGGCAAAATCAAGGGCCGTTCGTTGCGCGTGCGGATTCTGTAAGGCTCTTCCATCCAATGAAAATCCAATGTGGGAGGGGGCTTGCCCCCGATAGCGGTGTATCAGTGCTAGATGTACTGACTGACACACCGCCATCGGGAGCAAGCCCCCTCCCACATTTGACTGTATTCCAATTCAGAATTTGCATGAGGACATTGCTGTGCGCTCGACCGAAGTTGTGATCATTGGCGCCGGCGCCGCAGGCTTGATGTGCGCGCTGACCGCCGCGGGGCGGGGGCGCAAGGTGATGCTGATCGACCATGCGAACAAGGCCGGCAAAAAGATCCTGATGTCCGGCGGTGGCCGCTGCAATTTCACCAACCTGTACACCGAGCCGGCCAACTTCCTCTCGCACAACGCGCACTTCTGCAAGTCGGCGCTGGCGCGCTATACCCAGTGGGATTTCATCGGGCTGGTAGCCAAGCACGGCGTGCCGTACCACGAAAAGAAACTCGGCCAGCTGTTCTGCGACAACAAGTCCAGCGACATCCTCGGCATGCTGCTCGACGAATGCATCCAGACCGGCGTGAGCCTGCACCTGGATACCTCGATTGAAGCCATCGCCAAGGTCGACCACGGCTACCAGTTGCAGACCACCCTGGGCGAACTGCGCTGCGAGTCCTTGGTGATCGCCACGGGCGGCCTGTCGATCCCGACCCTGGGCGCCACCGGCTTCGGTTATCAAGTGGCCAGGCAATTTGGCCATGAGCTGCTGCCGACCCGCGCGGGACTGGTGCCGTTCACCATCACCGATCAGCTCAAGGACTTGTGCGGCGAGCTGTCGGGCACCTCGGTGGACTGCCTGGTCAGCTGCAACGGCCAGAGCTTTCGCGAGAACATCCTGTTTACCCATCGCGGCCTGAGCGGGCCGGCGATCCTGCAGATTTCTTCCTACTGGGAATCCGGCGACACCGTGGAAATCAACCTGCTGCCCGACCACGACGCCCACGCCTGGCTGCAACAGCAACAGGCCGAGCGCCCCAACAGCGAGCTGAAAACCCTGCTGGGCGAGATTTTCACCAAGAAGATGGCCAACCTGCTGGCGGAGACCTGGTTCGCGTCCAAGCCGATGAAGCAGTACACCCATGCCGAAATTGCCGACATCGCTTCGATGCTCGGCAGCTGGCAGTTGGTACCGGCGGGCACGGAGGGCTATCGCACCGCCGAGGTGACATTGGGCGGGGTGGACACGCGGGAAGTGTCTTCCAAGACCATGGAGTCGCTGAAAAGCCCAGGGCTGTACTTTATCGGTGAAGTGCTGGATGTCACCGGGCACTTGGGCGGGTTCAACTTCCAGTGGGCCTGGGCGTCAGGCTATGCGGCTGCGCAGTACGTCTGACACGACACGGTAAAAAATGTGGGAGGGAGCTTGCTCCCGATAGCAGTGTGTCAGTCACCTGATGAGTTGAATGGTCCACTGCTATCGGGGTGTAGAACCGTAGACATCGTTTACATCTGAAACCGGGGACATCGTTTACACATTTGAGGCTTGGACGCGGGTCATACCTCGCCCAAGCCTTCCCAGGGGATAATCACACAAGTACAAATCCCAAACATCATCCTCAGCCTCTTTAAGCCCTATCTGCTCCCCTGACAGCGCCTCGCTGATAAATACCAACTTGCCGTTCCACTTGATCGACCCGTCCTGTCTGACGCTTCGAACCTTCATTTCGGACGGATACTCCACATCCGGCAAGCATCCTGGGTAAATCCGCGTAGACGGCACATACACGTCCCCTGGACGTTTCATACCGAGCGCTTCATGAGGGCGCACGTAATTGAACTCATGCCTGAAATGCTCCAGCAAAAGCTGCTGCTCGATTAAGTTTTCTCCTAAGGGCAGCTCCAGTTTCAAGCTACGGTGCATCCGCTCATGGCGACCACTTTGGGCCGGTCTTCCTGGCATGGTGCGCTCCGGATAGATGCCCAGACGTATCCACCAAACTGCCAGCGTGGATATTCTTGCCAGGCCAGGAGAGGCAAACGGAACACCGTTGTCCGACCGAATAACTTCGGGCATGCCGTACTCCTGAAACAGTCTCTCAAAGGCTTGTTTAACAGGTTCAGTCTTGATCTTTGAATGAGCCCTGCACGCCAAAATCATCCGGGAAGCGTGGTCTGTGATGGTCAAAGGGAAGCACATCTGCGCGTTATGCATTTTGAATTGCCCTTTGTAGTCGGCGCACCACGTCTGGTTAGGTTCGTTGGCCTCGCGCATTACTACAGGGGAATTACCGTGTCTGCGCTTGAAGCGCCGCTTTTGGACGAGCCCAAGTCGATCAAGCCATTGGCCTGCTGTACTTGGGGAAGGCCAGGCGATGGAGGGATCTTCAAGTCGCAATAGCTCGAGAAGCTTCTTCGGACCCCATTTATCGTGCGCCTCCTTCATCGCCACCACACGGGCCAGGATTTCATCGTCGATTTTATTGGGGCTGTTGTGAGGGCGTCGGGACAGTTCGGCTAACGACTTTAAATCGCCATTGTGCCGGCCGATCCATTTGTCGACGGTAGGCCGACTTACGTTAAAGCGGCGCGCCAGCTGGCTTTTGGTGTAATTACCAGAAAGCCAGTCAGCGACCAGTCTGATTCGTTGATTCATCGGAGACTCTTGGTTCCAGGGCATGATCAGTTACCTCCTGATCATGCGTATTAACCTGTAAACCATGTCCCCGGTTAGAAATGTAAACGATGTCCCCGGTTTGTACCGGGGCAAGCCCCCTCCCACATTTGGTCTGTGGTGAGCCAGGGAAATATTTTGCGGGTGGATGTGATCACCACCCTTGCCGTGGCGTCCTTGATAGCTCAATTTAGCGGCATCGTCCCGGAAGACTCCCGACTTCATGTCATCGACCTCGTTCAAGCAGTCCCTGCGGCGCCTGTGGGCACTGGATAAATTCAGCTACAGCATTAGGGTATTCATCGCCCTCACCGGCAGCATGGCGCTGTGCTGGTATCAGGATGAAATGACGCTGTTGATCCCGCTGTTCCTGGGGATTATCGCCAGCGCCCTGGCCGAGACCGATGACAGTTGGCAAGGCCGCCTCAACGCCCTGGCGGTGACGCTGGTGTGCTTCAGCATCGCGGCGCTGTCGGTGGAGTTGCTGTTCCCTTACCCCTGGATTTTCGCGGCCTCCCTGGCCCTGGCCACGTTCGGCCTGACCATGCTCGGCGCGCTCGGCGAACGCTATGGCGCGATTGCCTCGGCCACGTTGATTCTGTCGGTCTATACCATGATCGGCGTGGACCAGCGCGGCGGGGCCGTCAGTGATTTCTGGCACGAGCCCTTGCTGCTGGTGGCGGGTGCGGCCTGGTACGGCGTGCTGTCGGTGCTGTGGCAGGCGCTGTTTTCCAACCAGCCGGTGCAGCAGAGCCTGGCGCGGTTGTTCCGCGAGCTGGGGCGTTACCTCAAGCTCAAGTCGTCGCTGTTCGAACCGATCCGCCAGCTGGACGTAGAGGCGCGGCGCCTGGAATTGGCCCAGCAGAATGGCCGGGTCGTCGCCGCCTTGAATGCCGCCAAGGAAATCATCCTGCACCGCGTCGGCAACGGTCGCCCAGGCTCGAAGGTCAGCCGTTACCTGAAGCTGTACTTCCTGGCGCAAGACATCCACGAGCGCGCCAGCTCGTCCCATTACCCGTATAACGCCCTGGCCGAAGCCTTCTTCCACAGCGACGTGCTGTTCCGCTGTCAACGCCTGCTGCGCCAGCAAGGCAAGGCGTGCCAGGCCCTGGCCGAGTCGATCCAGCTGCGCCAGCCGTTCATTTATGACGACAGCTTCGCCGAAGCCCTGGGCGATTTGAACGCCTCCCTGGAACACCTGCGCATCCAGAGCAACCCGGCCTGGCGCGGCTTGCTGCGCTCGTTGCGCGCCCTGGCCGCCAACTTGTCCACCCTCGACCGCCTGCTCGGCGACGCGAGCAACCCCGATGCCCTGGCCGACGCCACCGACAGCAACCTGTTGGACCGCGCCCCGCGCAACCTCAAGGAAATGTGGACGCGCCTGCGCACCCAGCTCACGCCGACCTCGCTGCTGTTTCGTCACGCTTTGCGCCTGTCCCTGGCATTGACCGTCGGCTACGCCACGCTGCATGCCATTCACGCCTCACAGGGCTACTGGATCATCCTCACCACGCTCTTTGTGTGCCAACCGAACTACGGTGCGACGCGACGCAAACTCGGCCAGCGGATCATCGGCACCGCCATCGGCCTCACGGTGGCCTGGGCGCTGTTCGACCTGTTTCCCAGCCCGGTGGTGCAGTCGATGTTCGCCATCGCCGCCGGCCTGGTGTTCTTTATCAATCGCACCACGCGCTACACCCTGGCCACGGCGGCGATCACCCTGATGGTGCTGTTCTGCTTCAACCAAGTGGGCGATGGCTACGGACTGTTCCTGCCACGCCTGTTCGATACCCTGCTCGGCAGTCTGATCGCGGGCTTGGCGGTGTTCCTGTTCCTGCCGGACTGGCAAGGTCGGCGCCTGAACAAAGTGCTGGCCAATACCCTGACCTGCAACAGCGTCTACCTGCGCCAGATCATGCAGCAGTATGCCGCTGGCAAGAGCGACGACCTGGCCTACCGCCTGGCCCGTCGCAACGCGCACAACGCCGATGCGGCGCTGTCCACCACCCTGGCCAACATGCTGATGGAACCGGGGCATTTCCGTAAGGAAGCGGATGTGGGCTTCAGGTTCCTGGTGCTGTCGCACACCCTGCTCAGCTACTTGTCGGGCCTTGGCGCGCACCGCGACACCCAGCTGCCGGCCGAGGTGCGTGAGCAGTTGATCGACGGTGCCGGGCACGCCCTGGCGTTGAGCATCGACGAGATCGCCAGTGGGCTGGCGAATAAACAGCCGATTGCGATTCAGAGTGATGAGGAGGAAGCACTGGCGGCGCAGCTTGAGCAGATGCCGGATGAGATCGACGAAGGCCAGCGGCTGGTGCAAACGCAGTTGGCGTTGATCTGTCGGCAGTTGGGGCCGTTGCGGACGTTGGCGGCGCATTTGATCAAGGATACCCGTGCGGCTTAGAACGCCATCGGGGGCAAGCCCCCTCCCACATTTTGACTGTGTTCACAAATCAAAATTGTGGGAGGGGGCTTGCCCCCGATGAGGCCCTCAAGAACACTACATCCCATGCGCCTTCATCAACCTGGCATAACTGCCATCCGCCTTCATCCTGGCAATCTCCCGATCAAAGCCGGCCACGATCTGCGCATGCTCGGGGTTCTTCAGGCTGACCAGAATATGCAGGCTGTTCTCGCTCAGCGGCTTGCCCAGGAACTCCACGGCATTGCGCACCCTCGGTGACTCCCGCGCCAGGTAGTAACGCGCCACGTACTCGTCTTCCAGCGTCAGCCGCACACGGCCCGCCGCCAGCATGCGCACAGCCATGGCAAAGTTATGCACCGGGACTTTCTGTAACAGCGCATCCTGGTCGAACGCCGCCGAATAGGCATAGCCGCGCACCACGGCGATGCTTTCGTCGTGCAACTGTTCCAGGCTCTGATAATCGATAGCGTCGTCGCGACGCTTGATAAAACGCACACGGTTGACCAGGTATTGCTCGGAAAACTGCCCCAGCTGCGTGCGGGCATCGTCGTACCACGCGTTGATCAGCACGTCATAGCGCCCATCGCCTACACCCTTCAGCGCGCGCGCCCAAGGCACTTGCTCAAAATCACTGGCGTACCCCGCCCGAGCCAGCGCGGTGCTGACGATATCCGTGGCCAGCCCGCCGTTGACCAAGGTGACATCGGTGAACGGTGGCCAACCATCCGCCACCAGGCGCAGACGCTGCGCCACCACCGGTTGAGCCAGCAGCAGCACTGCAATCAAAGCAACGGCACGAGACAATCGCGGCATGCTTAAAATCCTTGGCGGGCAGGCGATGGCCTGATAACAGTAGCTCATCAATGAGCGTGCATTGCTTATTACACAAAGAAGTCGGCCGTGCATGCACTGAATGATGGCAAATTGACGCCATTCACAAAATAGCCGGTTTTAGACAGCAGCGCCGGTCGCGCTTACTATCCCTGCCAAGCCTTTGACAAGAGCGCACATCATGACGGTTGATTGGGTCTGCAAACATCACGACGATCTGGGCAAGGAACAGCTTTACGCCATCCTGCGCCTGCGCGGCGAGGTGTTCGTCGTTGAACAGAAATGCGTTTACCAGGACATAGACGGGCAGGACCTGTCAGGCGATACCCACCACTTGATGGCCTGGAACGACAATGAGCTGGTGGCCTATCTGCGGCTGCTGGACCCAGAGACCCAGGGCGGCGATGTGGTGATCGGTCGAGTGATCGTCGCGCCATCGGCACGCGGCACCGGGCTGGGGCATTTGATGATGGAAGAGGCCCTCAAGCAGATCGAGGATATCTGGCCCGAGACACCGATTTTTCTGTCAGCCCAGGCGCACTTGCAGGGGTATTACGGACGGTACGGGTTTGTGGTGGCGGGAGAGGAATACCTGGAAGACGATATTCCACATATCGGGATGCGGCGAGTCTGAGGGCCTCATCGGGGGCAAGCCCCCTCCCACATTTTGACCGTGTGAACCCGATCAAGTGTGGGAGGGGCTTGCCCCCGATAGCGTCAGGCCAGGCACTGCAAGCCTTCAGGGATAATCCAATACCCGCTTGATTGACACCAGATTAGCCTCGATCCACCGTCGATCAATCGCCCCCCAATCACGAATCCGATAACGCCCGGCATGGTTACGTGCGCCATCCTCCTGCTCGAACTCGCACACAATATCCAGATCGGCCAATGCCGCAATCGTGTCCTGCGCCGTGCGCCGGGGCATGCCAGTCGCATCGATCAATGCAGGGACGCTGCTGGCCAGCCCGCTGTCGATCAGGTACGCCACATACAGGCGGCGGTAGAAGCTGCTCTTGGTCTTGCTCACATCCATGGTCAATCGCCTTGTGATTAGGGCTTGCCCTGCAGATCGCGCCAGGTGAGGTACACCCGCAGGTCGAATTCCACCTGATGGTAGCCGGGCATCATGTGTTCACAGAGTTTGTAGAACGCCTTGTTGTGGTCCGATTCCTTGAAGTGCGCCAGCTCGTGCACCACGATCATGCGCAGGAACTCGGGGGCCGCTTCCTTGAACAGCGAGGCGATGCGGATCTCTTTCTTGGACTTGAGATTGCCGCCCTGCACTCGGGAAATCGTGGTGTGCAGGCCCAGGGCGCGGTGGGTCAGGTCCAGGCGGTTATCGAACAGCACCTTGTCGATCGACGGCGCATTGCGCAGGTGTTCCTGCTTCAAGGCCAGGGCGTAGCTGTACAGGGCCTTGTCGCTCTGCACGGCATGCCGCTCGGGATAACGCTGCTCCAGATAGGCGCCCAACTGGTCCTTGGCGATCAGCTGGCGAACTTGCTCCTGAAGGGCAGCGGGATAGGCCTGGAGGTATTTCAACGCGGTCATGGGGTCTGCAACGTGGTTCGGACGGGCGCCAGTGTAGCGAATTCAAAGCGTGTGAGGGTGCGACCAACCGACCACGTCCTCGGCCATCAGCGGCGCCGCCGCCCAGGTGCCCTGGATGAACGAGCAGCCATGGGCCTTGAGCCACTGCGACTGCTCAAGGGTTTCTACGCCCTCGGCGATCACCAAAACATCGAAATGCCCGCACAGCTCGATGATGCTGCGCGCCATCGCTGCATCCCGTGCCGAGCCTGGCAGGCGGGCCACCAATTGCGGGTCCAGCTTGAGGGTGTCGAACGCCAGGTCGCGCAAATGCGCCAGGGAACAACGCCCTGAGCCAAAGTCATCCAGGGCGATACGCACCCCAAGCCCACGCAACAGCTTGAGCTGCTTGGTCGACTCCTCAAGGTTACTCATCAGGCAGTCTTCACCGATTTCCACTTCCAACTGCCGCCCCTGTAACCCGTGCCTTTCGAGGACCTGGCGCAGTTGACTGGCCAGGTTAGGCATATTGAACTGGCTGCTGCTCAGGCTCACGCTCAGCACCAGCTCTTCATCGAACGCCGCTTGCCAGGCCTGGCGTTGGGCGGCGACTTGCTGGTAAATCCAAGTGCTCAACTGGCTGATCAAGCGCGCCTCTTCCAGCAACGGCAAAAACAGACCCGGCGACACATCGCCGACGCTCGGGTGCTGCCAGCGCAGCAATGCCTCGACACCGCGCAAGCGCCCGTTCTCCAGTGACACCTGCGGCTGGTACACCAAGGTGAATTCCTTGTTTTGAATCGCGGTGCGCACACTGTCTTCCAGCATCAGGCGTGAGCGGGCTCGGCCGTTCATTTCCTGGTCGTAATAGCGATACTGCTGACGGCCGGCGCGCTTGGCTTCGTACATGGCAATGTCCGCCGCGCGCAACAAACCGCTCAGATCCGAGCCACAGTCGGGAAACGTCGCAATACCGATGCTGACCCCAAGCATCACCTCCAGACCGTCGACCTGCTGGCACACCGACACCCGTTCGATCAGTTTCTCCGCAATCTTCGCCGCCTGCTCCGGGAACTCCAGCTCCAGCAAGGCAGTGAATTCATCTCCGCCCATGCGTCCCAGAATGTCGTAGGAGCGCAGGCACGCCTGCATCTGCTCGGAAACCCAGCGCAGCACGCGATCACCGGCGTCGTGGCCCAAGGTATCGTTGACTCGTTTGAAGCCATCCAGATCCAGGTACAGCAACACCAGCGACTGCTCATTGCGCTCGCTGCGCGACAACATGTTGCCCACTGTCTGGTAGAAGCCGCGACGATTGAGCAGCCCGGTCAACGGGTCGGTCACCGCCTGGAACTCCAGCTGCTGGTGCAAGTGACGCACCTCGGACATGTCCAGCACCGTCACCACCATCGCCTTCTGCTCTGCGGGCAAGGGCGCGCAGGACAACGCCACCGGCACCTGTTGACCACGGCTGGTGCGCAAGATGGCATCGTGCAAGCGCCACGTTTCGCCTTTGCGATAGGCCTCGTACATCGGGAACCCCAACCAGGCTGGCACATGGGGTTTTTGCAGGAAGCTCAAGAAACTCTCGCCCTGCAACTCCGCCATCGTGGCGTTGAGCAGCCTGGAGATCGCAGGGTTGGCATACTCAATCACGCCGCCCTCGCCCACCACCAGAATGCCTTCGGCGGCGTTGTCCAACACCGAGGCATTGAAGGCGCGGGCGGCTTCCAGGTCATGGCTCAACCGCTGCAGGGCGCGGCGATTATGCTGATGCTCCAACAGCGCCTGCACCTTGGGCTTGAGGATATGCGGGTCGAAGGGCTTGAACAGGTAGTCGATCGCACCGCTGGCATAGCCTTTGAGCACCGCGTCGGGCGACTGTGCATCGGCGGTGAGAAAGATGATCGGCGTCATGCTCGTACGCTGGCTGCCCCGCATCAGGCGTGCCACCTCGAAGCCATCCATACCGGGCATCCGCACGTCCAGCAATACCAGATCGACGTCGTGGACCAGCAGCAATTCCAGGGCCTCCAGACCGGAAGCGGCGGTAATGATTCGCCAGTCTTCGCGCTGCAACACTGCACGCATGCTGACGAGATTTTCCGGGTAGTCATCGACCACCAAGAGAACTGAACTGCCGTCGCCGAGGTTTGGAGCGCAATCCATGCTACGTCTCTTCCTTAAGGAACTGCACCGGTCACTTCGGGTACTTTAAACCGGACAAATAATGAGGCCTCACTCTAGCCCCGGTTATAAAAAAGCAGAAGTAACGTCGATGCCATCATTGCGCCAAAGCCGAGGCAGCCGACTAACGGTAAGGCTCTGTAGCCCGCGTACCATGGGCAACATGGCTTTTTGGCATTCTGCTGACGCCAATAAATTGCCAGTCAGTGTTAACAACTTGGTTAACACCACCTATAAAGAACCTGTGCAGCCCTCGGGCTAAAGCTTTCACCCCTCGTAAAAGGCCAACACCATGATCGACCTTTCCACCTGGAACCTGAGCATTCCGGTCGGCTCCCCGCCCACGACCATCGAAACCCCGAAGCTGCTCAACGGCTTCAATGACCAGTATTTCCAGGCCGAAGGCAGCGATGTGCAGTTCTGGACCCCTGTCACCGGCACCCGCACGGAAAACGCCATCTACCCGCGCAGCGAACTGCGCGAAACCTACGCCGACGGGCGCTTGCGCAACTGGACCTACCCCGAAGCCGATAACTTCCTGCGCGCCACGCTCACCGTCAACCAGGTACCGTCCACCGGCAAGGTTGTGATCGGCCAGATCCACGCCTACGACAGCCAGAAACCGCTGATCAAACTGGAGTACCAGTTCAAGGAAAAAACCCAGACCGGCAACATCGTCGCCAAAGTGCGCATGCGCCCGGACGAATCTGAAAGCCGGGTAATCATCGTTGCCTCCAATGTGCCACTGGAAAAGACCTTCACCTATGTGATCAACCTCAACAAAGCCGGGCTACTGAGCGTGTACGCGGCCGACAGTGAGTGGAATGAACGCATCGGCGCGGCCTGGGCCGACAAGCCGCTGTACTTCAAGGCGGGGGTGTATGTGCAGGACAACAGTGGGGATAGCAAGGAAGGGGCAAAGGTGACGTTTGCGAAGTTGGATATTGATCACGAGTAAAATCGTGAGTAGGCAAGTTCCGATGAATCCTGTGGGAGGGGGCTTGCCCCCGATAGCGGTGGGTCAGTCTCTGAATGTGTTAGCTGATATACAGCCATCGGGGGCAAGCCCCCTCCCACATTGGATCGCGTAGCCTGAGCATGCAGCGCTCGTCCTACGGCTCCGTTGCGGCCTGCCCTCTCCAAGCACAAAAAAGCCCGCATCACTGCGGGCTTCCTTTTAAACGCTGAGGCTTAATTGACCTTAGCGTTCAACTCACCTTTCAAATACCGCTGATACATCGCTTCCAACGAGATCGGCTTGATCTTCGAAGCATTACCGGCAGTACCAAACGCTTCATAACGTGCAATACACACATCACGCATGGCGGTCACGGTAGCGCCGAAGAATTTACGCGGGTCGAACTCGCTCGGGTTGGTGGCCATCAGGCGACGCATTGCGCCCGTGGAGGCCAGACGCAGGTCGGTGTCGATGTTGACCTTGCGCACGCCGTACTTGATGCCTTCGACGATTTCTTCAACCGGTACGCCGTAGGTTTCTTTGATGTCGCCGCCGTACTGGTTGATGATCGCCAGCCACTCTTGCGGTACCGAGGAGGAACCGTGCATCACCAGGTGGGTGTTGGGGATGCGTTTGTGGATTTCCTTGATGCGGTCGATGGCCAGCACGTCGCCGGTCGGTGGCTTGGTGAACTTGTAGGCGCCATGGCTGGTGCCGATGGCGATGGCCAGGGCATCTACCTGGGTCTTCTTGACGAAGTCGGCGGCTTCTTCCGGGTCGGTCAGCATCTGGCTGTGATCCAGCACGCCTTCGGCGCCGATGCCGTCTTCTTCGCCGGCCATGCCGGTTTCCAGGGAGCCCAGGCAGCCCAGCTCGCCTTCAACCGATACGCCGCAGGCGTGAGCCATGGCCACGGTTTGTTGGGTGACGCGTACGTTGTACTCGTAGTCGGTCGGGGTCTTGCCGTCTTCGCCGAGAGAGCCGTCCATCATCACCGAGCTGAAGCCCAGCTGGATCGAGCGTTGGCACACGTCAGGGCTGGTGCCGTGGTCCTGGTGCATGCACACCGGGATGTGCGGGAATTCTTCGATGGCCGCGAGGATCAGGTGGCGCAGGAACGGTGCACCGGCGTATTTGCGGGCACCGGCCGAAGCCTGGACGATCACGGGGGAGTCGGTCTTGTCAGCGGCTTCCATGATGGCGCGCATCTGCTCAAGGTTGTTGACGTTAAAGGCTGGAACGCCGTAGCCGAACTCGGCTGCGTGGTCCAGCATTTGACGCATGCTGATAAGTGCCATTGTGTTGTCTCTCCCGGTCGAGGGTCGTTAATCGTGCAAGCCTGCCGTAGCGGCGGCTGCTATTCAAGTTATTGCAGATCAAGGGGTTGAGCCTTGTGCTGCTGAATCGTTATTGCAGTGTCCGGCTCACAACCTATGTCACTTTGGAACCGGATTTAATGTGGGAGGGGGCTTGCTCCCGATAGCGGTTTGCCAGACACCTGTGTGCTGGCTGACCTACCGTAATCGGGAGCAAGCCCCCTCCCACATTTGGATCTCATCAAATTCGAAATCTTATTGGGCCTTGCAGCCGCGCCCAATCAGATCATCTGTGGCCACCCAGTAGACCAGGCCTTCCTCACCCTTGGTATGAAAGGCCAGTTGGCCATCGCTGTACAGCACACCCGAAGCCGCCACGTCCTCCTTGAGGCGATAAACCTGGTCGGAACCGCCGAGGCGTACATCCACCTCAGTGCGGGCCGGGTTGGCGAAGCGCCAATTGACCTCGGCCTTGCTGTCGCAGGTCCACGTCGTCCATTTACCTTCCGGCCCAGCCTTGTCGAACATGTTCATGCTGCTGCAACCGGCCAACAAGGCCAGGGTTGCCAGGGCGATAGCGCCTTTCATTGCCAATCCTCGCAGGGCGACACAAGGCCGCCATTGCTGTGGGTTAGTGGATCAGACCCGTCAAGGGCAACCCTGTTCCTGACCGTTGGGCGCGGAGTCGTATTTCTCCAGCCGTTCATTGCCCATGCGCTTGTTGATCACCGGCATGGTTTCCGCTTGCCAGTCGGCCTGGTAGCAGCTTTTCTTCTGCACCGGCCCCGGCTTTTCAGCTTCCGGCGCCGCGCTTGGCGTGCTGCTGCAGCCGGCCAACAGGCCCACTGCTATCACCAGTGCCAACGACTTGATCATGGGACGCTCCTTTTTCCTGATCACGCGCGCCTTAACCTTTGGCTCGGGTTTCCAGCACTTCAACGGCCGGCAGTACTTTGCCCTCGACGAACTCGAGGAACGCACCGCCACCGGTAGAAATGTAGGAGATCTGATCAGCAACGCCATATTTATCGATGGCCGCCAGAGTGTCGCCACCCCCCGCGATGGAGAATGCCGAGCTTTCAGCGATGGCTTTGGCCAACACCTTGGTGCCGTTGCCGAATTGGTCGAATTCGAATACGCCGACCGGGCCGTTCCACAGAATGGTCTGGGAGGCCTTCAACAGCTCAGCGAAGTTGGCTGCGGTTTGCGGGCCGATATCCAGGATCATGTCGTCGTCGGCCACGTCAGCGATGAGCTTGACGGTGGCTTCGGCGCTTTCGGCGAATTCCTTGGCGACCACCACGTCCACCGGCAGCGGCACGCTGACTTTGGCGGCGATGGCGCGGGCGGTATCGAGCAGGTCCGGCTCGTACAGCGACTTGCCCACCGGATGGCCGGCTGCGGCCAGGAAGGTGTTGGCAATGCCGCCACCGACGATCAACTGGTTGCAGATCTGGCTGAGGCTGTTGAGTACGTCCAGCTTGGTGGAGACCTTGGAGCCGGCCACGATGGCGGCCATCGGTTGCGCCGGAGCGCCCAGGGCCTTGCCCAGCGCATCCAGCTCAGCGGCCAACAGCGGGCCGGCAGCGGCGACCTTGGCGAACTTGGCCACGCCGTGGGTCGAGCCTTCGGCGCGGTGGGCGGTGCCAAAGGCGTCCATCACGAATACGTCGCACAGCGCCGCGTATTGCTGGGCCAGCTCGTCGCTGTTCTTTTTCTCGCCCTTGTTGAAGCGCACGTTTTCGAACAGCACGATGTCGCCAGGCTTGACGTCAACGCCGCCCAGGTAGTCAGCCACCAACGGTACGTCGCGGCCCAGGGCCTTGCTCAGGTATTCGGCCACAGGCTTGAGGCTGTTTTCGGCGGAGAACTCACCTTCGGTCGGGCGACCCAGGTGGGAGCAGACCATCACGGCCGCGCCTTTTTCCAGGGCCAGCTTGATGGTCGGCAGCGAGGCCAGGATTCGCGCATCGCTGGTGACAACACCGTCCTTGACTGGGACGTTGAGGTCTTCGCGAATCAGTACGCGCTTACCTTGCAGATCGAGGTCGGTCATCTTCAACACGGTCATGGGTCGCAGTTCCTGAATTACTGTTGAGGTTGTTTGGAAGCCACTTGCAGATAGTGTTCTGCAACGTCGAGCATTCGGTTGGCAAAGCCCCATTCGTTGTCGAACCAGGCCAGGATGTTCACCAGCCTCGGGCCGGAAACGCGGGTCTGGCTGGCATCGACAATCGCCGAATGCGGGTCATGATTGAAATCGCAGCTGGCGTGGGGCAACTCGGTGTAGGCCAGCAAGCCTTTGAGCGGGCCGCTGGTGGCGGCGTCGCGCAATATCCGGTTGACCTCCACCGCATCGGTATCGCTCACGGTTTGCATGGTGATGTCCAGACAGGACACGTTCACCGTCGGCACCCGTACCGCTTTGGCCTGGATTCGCCCGGCAAGTTCCGGCAGCAATCGCTCGATACCACGCGCCAGGCCGGTGGACACCGGAATCACTGACTGGAACGCCGAGCGCGTGCGGCGCAGGTCTTCGTGGTGATAGGCGTCGATCACCGGCTGGTCGTTCATGGCCGAGTGGATCGTGGTGATCGACACGTAGTCCAGGCCGATCGCCTGGTCCAGCAGGCGCAATAACGGCACGCTGCAGTTGGTGGTGCACGAGGCGTTGGACACCAGCAGCTCGGCGCCGGTCAGGCAGTCCTGGTTGATGCCGTAGACGACGGTGGCGTCCACATCCGCCTCGCTGGCCATCGGCTGGGAAAACAGCACGCGCGGAGCGCCGGCATCGAGAAAACGCTGGCCGTCGGCACGGGTGTGGTAGGCACCGGAGCATTCCAACACCAGGTCGACACCCAGCGCCGCCCAGTCGATGCCCTCGGGGGTGGCACTGCGCAGTACTTTTACGCAGTCGCCATTGATATGCAGACAATCGCCCTCGACCCGCACTTCGCCGGGAAAGCGGCCATGAGTGGAGTCAAAGCGTGTCAGGTATTCGATACTGGCCATGTCGGCCAAGTCGTTGATCGCAACAATTTCAAACCCTGCCGCCGCCCCTCGCTCGAACAGAGCACGCAAGACGCAACGACCAATGCGGC
This sequence comes from Pseudomonas sp. R4-35-07, assembly GCF_003852235.1. Classification (NCBI taxonomy): domain Bacteria; kingdom Pseudomonadati; phylum Pseudomonadota; class Gammaproteobacteria; order Pseudomonadales; family Pseudomonadaceae; genus Pseudomonas; species Pseudomonas sp. R4-35-07. Next base: position 473,159 of record NZ_CP027732.1, on the reverse strand, counting down.
CGTAGCCGTTGAGTGCAACTTTGTAGGGACGTGGTTGGGGCATGGGGTTCTCGCAGTAGGGGCGACACAAACCACTGTAGGAGCGAGCTTGCTCGCGAAGAACTTGAGAGCGCCGCGTTAAACCAGAAACGCTGCGTTATCGTTAACGATCTTCGCGAGCAAGCTCGCTCCTACAGTAGAGGCGGTGGTCAGTGGGCCACCGCGTTAGCGCCTTAGTCTTCCAACAGCTCTTCAGCCTGGCCCAGGATGTTTTCCAAGGTGAAACCGAACTCTTCGAACAAGGCGGGTGCCGGTGCCGACTCACCGTAGGTGGTCATGCCGATCACGCGACCTTCCAGGCCTACGTACTTGTACCAGTAGTCGGCGTGAGCCGCCTCAATGGCGATACGCGCGCTGACCTGCAACGGCAATACCGATTGCTTGTAGCCGGCGTCCTGGGCTTCGAACACGCTGGTGCAGGGCATGGACACCACGCGCACGTTGCGGCCCTGCGCGGTCAGCTTGTCGTACGCCTGAACGGTCAGGCCCACTTCGGAACCGGTGGAGATCAGGATCAGCTCCGGCTCGCCGATGCAGTCCTTGAGTACGTAGCCGCCGCGGCTGATGTCGGCGATTTGCGCGTCGGTACGCACCTGGTGTTGCAGGTTCTGGCGCGAGAAGATCAGCGCCGAAGGGCCGTCCTTGCGCTCGATCGCGTGCTTCCAGGCCACGGCGGATTCCACCGCGTCGGCAGGGCGCCAGCAATCCAGGTTCGGCGTGGTGCGCAGGCTGGTCAATTGCTCGACCGGCTGGTGCGTCGGGCCGTCTTCGCCCAGGCCGATGGAGTCGTGGGTGTACACATGGATCACGCGCTTCTTCATCAGCGCGGCCATACGTACCGCGTTACGGGCGTACTCCATGAACATCAGGAAGGTCGCGCCGTAAGGCACCAGCCCGCCGTGCAGCGACACGCCGTTCATGATGGCGCTCATACCGAACTCGCGCACGCCGTAGTACATGTAGTTGCCGCTGGCGTCTTCAGCCGACACGCCTTTGCAGCCTTTCCACAGGGTCAGGTTGGAACCGGCCAGGTCGGCCGAACCGCCAAGGAACTCAGGCAGCAGCGGGCCAAAGGCGTTCAGGGTGTTCTGGCTGGCTTTACGGCTGGCGATGGTCTCGCCCTTGGCCGCGACTTCGGCGATGTAGGCCGAGGCTTTTTCCGAGAAATCGGCCGGCAGGTCACCGGCCAGGCGGCGTACCAGCTCATTGGCAAGCTCAGGGAATTCGGCGGAATAGGCAGCGAAGCGCTGGTCCCACTCGGCTTCGGTGGCCAGGCCTTTTTCCTTGGCGTCCCACTCGGCGTAGATGTCGGCCGGGATCTCGAACGGGCCGTGGTTCCACTTCAGCGCTTCGCGGGTCAGGGCGATTTCCGCGTCACCCAGCGGGGCGCCGTGGCAGTCTTCCTTGCCTTGCTTGTTCGGCGAACCGAAGCCGATGGTGGTCTTGCAGCAGATCAGGGTCGGCTGCGCGCTCTTGCGAGCGGTGTCGATGGCGATCTTGATTTCTTCCGGATCGTGGCCGTCAACGTTGCGGATCACCTGCCAGTTGTAGGCTTCGAAACGCTTGGGGGTGTCATCGGTGAACCAGCCTTCAACTTCGCCGTCGATGGAAATGCCGTTGTCATCGTAGAAGGCAATCAGCTTGCCCAGGCCCAAGGTGCCGGCCAGGGAAGCGACTTCGTGGGAAATGCCTTCCATCATGCAACCATCACCCAAAAATACGTAGGTGTGATGATCGACGATATCGTGGCCGGGGCGGTTGAACTGCGCGCCCAGGACTTTTTCAGCCAGCGCGAAGCCAACCGCATTTGCCAGGCCCTGGCCCAGGGGACCGGTGGTGGTCTCGACGCCTGGGGTGTAGCCGAATTCCGGGTGGCCCGGGGTGCGGCTGTGCAACTGGCGGAAGCTCTTGAGGTCATCGATGGTGACGTCGTAGCCGCTCAGGTGCAGCAGCGAGTAGATCAGCATCGAGCCGTGGCCGTTGGACAGTACGAAACGGTCACGGTCGGCGAACGACGGGTTGCTCGGGTTGTGCTTCAGGTAGTCACGCCAAAGTACTTCGGCGATATCCGCCATGCCCATCGGGGCACCGGGATGGCCGCTGTTGGCTTTTTGCACGGCATCCATGCTGAGGGCACGAATGGCGTTGGCACGCTCACGACGGCTGGGCATCGCTGATCTCCTGGGGGCTTGAACAAAGAAACGGAAAAAAGGACCGGCATTTTCCCTCAGCCACCGCCTGCGGGCAATGACAGATAGTCACTTGAAGCGGTTTTTCCTGTGGTTTGCCCGCCAATCCCTTGCAGAACCCGGATGCCGGTTCGTCCAAAGGTTATAGCGCCCGCTTATAACTGCCACTTATCGATCAATATCAAAACTTTTTGATATTGGCCTTGCGGCGATTACCACCCGTCACTAGACTGCTGGCCTTATGAACCTACCTGTGCCCTCCCTGCGTCCTGACGACGGCGATGAACTGGCTGCCCTTTGCAAGGCTGCAGGTGATCCGCTGCGCTTGAACGTATTGCGCGCACTGGCCAACGATTCCTTCGGCGTATTGGAACTGGCGCAGATCTTCGCCATCGGCCAGTCCGGCATGAGCCATCATCTGAAGGTACTGGCCCAGGCCGACCTGGTGGCGACCCGCCGCGAAGGCAATGCAATTTTTTACCGTCGCGCCCTGCCCCACACCGAACTGCTCGGCGGCAAACTGCACGCCGCCCTGCTCGACGAGGTGGACAGCCTGGACCTGCCGAGCGACGTACAGTCACGCGTCAGTCAGGTTCACGGACAACGCGCCGCTGCCAGCCAGGATTTTTTCGCACGGGTTGCCGAGAAATTTCGTGCTCAGCAAGACCTGATCGCCGGCTTGCCCCAGTACCGCGAAAGCGTACTGGCGCTGCTGGACAAGCTGAGCTTCAGCAATGAGGCCACAGCCCTGGAAGTCGGCCCTGGCGACGGCGGTTTCCTGCCGGACCTGGCGCGGCGCTTTGGCCAGGTGACGGCGCTGGACAACAGCCCGGCGATGCTTGAACTGGCGCGCCAGCTGTGTGAACGCGAGGCGTTGGGCAATGTCCGCCTGCAACTGGCCGACGCCTTGAGCGACACCCGCCTGCGGGCCGATTGCGTGGTGCTGAACATGGTCTTGCACCACTTTGCCGTCCCCGCCGACGCGCTCAAGCAAATGGCCGGGTTGCTGCACCCCGGCGGCAGCCTGCTGGTAACGGATTTATGCAGCCACAACCAGAATTGGGCCAGGGAGGCCTGCGGTGATCTCTGGTTGGGTTTTGAACAGGACGATCTGGCCCGTTGGGCCACCGCTGCGGGACTCGTTCCCGGGGAAAGCCTCTATGTAGGTTTACGTAATGGTTTCCAGATTCAGGTCCGCCATTTTCAGCGACCGGCTGGCGACACTCACCATCGGTAAATATCAGGAAAACATCGAGATGAGCGAATACTCCCTTTTCACCTCCGAGTCCGTGTCTGAAGGGCATCCGGACAAAATCGCCGACCAGATTTCTGACGCGGTGCTGGACGCCATCATTGCTGAAGACAAGTTCGCCCGTGTGGCGTGCGAGACTCTGGTGAAAACGGGCGTGGCGATCATCGCCGGCGAAGTCACCACCACGGCCTGGGTCGACCTGGAACAGATCGTGCGCGATGTGATCACCGACATCGGCTACAACAGCTCCGACGTCGGTTTCGACGGCGCGACCTGCGGCGTGATGAACATCATCGGCAAGCAGTCCCCCGACATCAACCAGGGCGTCGACCGCGCCAAGCCTGAAGATCAGGGCGCTGGCGACCAGGGCCTGATGTTCGGCTACGCCAGCAACGAAACCGAGGTGCTGATGCCCGCACCGATCACCTTCTCTCACCAGTTGGTACAGCGCCAGGCCGAAGCACGTAAATCCGGCCTGCTGCCGTGGCTGCGCCCGGACGCCAAGTCCCAGGTCACCTGCCGTTACGAAGGCGGCAAAGTGGTGGGTATCGACGCCGTCGTACTGTCCACCCAGCACAACCCGGATGTCTCCTACAAAGACCTGCGCGAAGGCGTGATGGAGCTGATCGTCAAGCACGTACTGCCTGCCGAGCTGCTGACCAAGGACACCCAGTTCCACATCAACCCGACCGGCCAGTTCATCATCGGCGGCCCGGTGGGCGACTGCGGCCTGACCGGTCGCAAGATCATCGTTGACAGCTACGGCGGCATGGCCCGTCACGGCGGTGGCGCGTTCTCCGGCAAGGATCCGTCCAAGGTTGACCGTTCCGCTGCCTATGCCGGTCGTTACGTGGCCAAGAACATCGTCGCCGCCGGCCTGGCTGAGCGCTGCGAGATTCAGGTGTCCTACGCCATCGGCGTGGCCCAGCCTACTTCGATCTCGCTGAATACCTTCGGTACCGGCAAGATCAGCGATGACAAGATCGTCAAGCTGGTGCGCGAGATCTTCGACCTGCGCCCCTACGCGATCACCACCATGCTCGACCTGCTGCACCCGATGTACCAGGAAACCGCAGCCTACGGCCACTTCGGTCGTACCCCTGCGCAGAAGACGGTCGGCGACGACACCTTCACCACCTTCACCTGGGAAAAAACCGACCGCGCCAACGACCTGCGTACCGCTGCCGGCTTGTAATCGCTGTGGCTCGCCAAGCCCTGCCGGGTTAACCCGGCGGGGCTTTTTTACGTGTTGGATTCAGGCCGCGCTGGAGCGAGCAACAAAGGTTGCAACAAAATCGATGAAACTCAGGCCAGAGTCGACGCGGGCCAGCAAAAGCAGCAGGCCAAGGCTGAAAACAACGGCGCGATGAACGCGCTGGACGGCCTGTTCAAGCAAGCAGAAACACCCGGTAAAAAGCCCCGTTCAGTGGAGGCTTTTTTGTCGCCATGCGGATCACTTAGGCTGAGCACCCTTTTCGAGCAAGGATGCTCACGATGCGTTTTTTTATAGTTCTCCTGATCGGCTTTCTACCGTGCTGGGCCTGGGCCGAAGACTGTCCCGATGATGCCCGAGCGCAAATCGACACGTTGACCAGGCAGGTCAGCGAATGGGATGACGTTTATCACCGACAAGGGCAGTCCCCCATCAGCGATGAACTTTACGACCAAGCCCGCCAACGCCTGGCAGATTGGCGCAAATGTTCGCGCCAACCCGCCCTCAAGGCTGACAACCCCCTGGCCAGCTCACATGGCACCTTGCGCCATCCGATCGCGCACACCGGCCTGGACAAACTGCTGGACGCGTCCGCTGTGGGTCAATGGCTCAGCACCCGCCAGGACGTCTGGATTCAACCCAAGGTCGACGGGGTAGCCGTGACCCTGGTGTATCGCAAAGGCCAATTGCACCAACTCATCAGCCGCGGCGACGGCCTGCTCGGTCACGATTGGACAGCTTCCGCGCGCAAGATGCCGGGAATTGTCCAGCAACTGCCGGAGCCCGTCGACGCCGTGCTGCAAGGCGAGCTCTACTGGCGCCTCGACGGTCACGTACAGTCGGCAAACGGCGGGCTCAACGCGCGTAGCAAAGTGGCCGGCTTGATGAACCGACGCCAATTGAGCGACACCGAGGCGGGCGGGATCGGATTATTCGTCTGGGCCTGGCCCGAAGGCCCGGCGGGCTTCACCGAGCGCCTGGCCATGCTGGCACGGTGGGGGTTCACCGACAGCCAGCGGTATAGCCAGTCCATCGACAGCATCAGCGATGCCACGCGCTGGCGTACACATTGGTACAACCATCCGTTGCCGTTCGCCAGCGACGGGGTGGTGTTGCACCAGGCTGCGCGCGCACCCGCCAAACGTTGGCAAGCCAGCGCACCTTACTGGGCGGTGGCCTGGAAGTACCCAGCGATCAAGGCGCTGGCGCTGGTGCGTAAGGTGCAGTTCAGGATCGGGCGTACCGGGCGTATCACACCGATTCTCGAACTGGAACCGGTGCGACTGGATGACCGGCAAATCAGCCGGGTCAGCGCGGGTTCGTTGAGAAACTGGCAGGCCCTCGACATCCGGCCCGGCGATCAGGTATCCATCAGCCTTGCCGGCCAGGTCATTCCCCGGCTCGACGAGGTGATCCTGCGCAACAACACCCGAGTGGAAGTGCCAGTACCCGATACTCGAGATTTTCACGCCTTGAGCTGCTGGCAACTGGACCCTGGCTGCGAGGAGCAGCTGCTCTCGCGCCTCACCTGGCTGAGCAGCAACCAGGGCCTGGCCTTGCCACATATGGGGCGGGAAACCTGGAACGTATTGATCCAGGCCGGTCTAATCGCAGGCTTTCTCGATTGGTTGACCCTGGATGCGGCAGAGCTTGCTAACATTGATGGCTTCGGCGAACGCACCCGCGCGCGGGTGCTCGACAGTATTCACAGCGCCCGGCAACGCCCGTTTGCACAGTGGCTCAAAGCCCTGGGCGTACCGCCTGCGGCGCGCAACAACCTGGAGGGCGACTGGCATACGCTGGTCGCCAAAGACACCCAAGCCTGGCTGGCCTCAGACGGCATCGGCCCGGGCCGCGCAGCGCAACTGAGCGCCTTTTTCCGCGACCCGCAGGTCCAGGCATTGGCTGAAACATTACGTGGAGCCGGCATAGACGGTTTCTGAGTCCGGCCCGACCCTCTGAATGCTACTTGGAGTCCTTATATGAAATTTCTTGCCCCTCTTGCCTTACTGACTGTCGCAAGCTTCATGGCCACGCCGCTGCTGGCCGCCGACGAAGCGCCCGAACTGACCGGCTGCGCCGCCAAGCGCCAGGCCATCAGCACCCAGATCGAACAGGCCAAGGCCCATGGCAACAGCGCCCAACAGGCCGGCCTGGAAAAAGCCCTGAGCGAGGTTACCGCCAACTGCACTGACGCATCGCTGAAGAAAGAACGCGAAAACAAGGTGCTGGATGCCAAGCACGAAGTCAGCCGCCGTCAGGCCGACCTCGACAAGGCCATGAAAAAAGGCGATCCGGACAAGATCAACAAGCGCAAGGACAAGCTCGCCGAATCGCGCAAAGAACTGCAGGATGCGGTGGAAGAACTCGATCAGTAAACCGGTCAGTGGTCCCGAAACTGCTTATGACAGGCGCTGCAGGCATCTTCAACTTTCTGCACTGCAGGTTGCAGATTGCTGGCCTTATAGGGCTGGACCTGGCTTGCGATCACCAATTCACCGGTGGCCGCCTCAAGGTCGCGGGCCATTTGCTGGAACTGCGCCTGCTTTTGCCACACCTCGTCCCTGGCACTGGTGTGGTCCTCTTCACGCACGTTCGGGAAGTGCTGCCAGGGTTGATGGGACAACGCGTCCAGCTTGACCGCGCCGTCGGCGAACTGGGTGCCGTCGAAAGGGATGCGCCCGCGCAACATGCCGCCCAGGCCTTCGGCAGTCTTGAGCATCTGCTTGAAGATCGCCTTGCGTTGGCCCAGGGGAGAATTGGGGTCAACCCCGCTGCAGGCGGACAAGGCCAGGCAGGCCAACGCTACAACGGTCATATTTTTTAAAGTCATGGTGGCTCAGGGTCACGGAAACGGCGGTCAGTATCCCCGCCCCCTCCGCAAAGACCAATAGCCCTATTAATAATAAGGTTGCCCGAGCGCGAAAAAGCACGGGCAATCGCTTCAGGAATTACATGCATGAATGTTAATTGGAAACCCTGGAGCCGCCTGGCGTGGGCTCTACCGATGATCGCGCTGCTGGCCGGCTGCGACCTGGGCAAAGACGCTGGCAAAGAGACAGCCAAAGAAGAGGCGCCCAAACCCCATGCCGTCGCCACTTACGTGAGCGCTCCGTGGGAAGCGCTGCCAGCGGTTTCCGACAGCGACTTGCTGGCGGGCTTCGAATCCTGGCGCAGTGCCTGTCAGCGCCTCAAGGCCGACCCGGTCTGGGGCGCGACCTGCGCAGCGGCAGCCAGCGTACCGGGCAATGCCGTGGCGGTTCGCGGGTTTCTTAAAGAACGCCTGGATGTATTCGGCCTGCGTTCAGCCGACAACACCCCGAACGGCCTGATCACCGGCTACTACGAGCCGGTCTACCCCGGCAGCCTGACAGAAACCGCCACCGCGCATGTGCCGGTGTACGGCGTGCCGGACGACCTGATTATCGTCAACCTGGAGAGCATCTATCCGGAACTCAAGGGCAAACGCCTGCGCGGCCGCCTGGAAGGCCGCGTGCTCAAGCCGTATGACGATGCGAGCACCATCAACGGCCAAGGCTCGGCCGCCAAGCCGATAGCCTGGCTGACCGATCCGATGGACCTGCAGTTCCTGCAGATCCAGGGTTCTGGGCGTATTCAACTGGCCGGTGGGCGTCAACTGCGTGTGGGGTATGGTGACCAGAACGGCTATCCCTACCGCCCTATCGGCCGCTGGCTGGTCGAGCAAGGCGAGCTGAAAAAAGAAGAGGTGAGCATGGGTGCCATCAGCGCCTGGGCCAAGGCGCATCCGCAGCGTATTCCAGAGTTGTTGGCGAGCAACCCCAGCTATGTATTCTTCAGCGCCCGCCCCGACAGCAACGAAGGGCCGCGCGGGTCGTTGAATGTACCATTGACGGCGGGGTACAGCGTGGCGGTGGACCGCAAAGTGATTCCGCTGGGCAGCCTGTTGTGGCTGTCGACCACCAAACCTGACGGTTCAGCCATCACCAGACCCGTCGCAGCCCAGGACACCGGCGGCGCAATCACCGGCGAAGTGCGGGCAGACTTGTTCTGGGGCACAGGCGAGGCAGCGGGTGAGTTGGCGGGCAACATGAAGCAACAGGGGCAGATCTGGATGTTGTGGCCCAAGGGTGCGGCGCTGCCTCAGGCGCCTGTCACGGACGCTCTATGATGATCGGGGCAAGCCTCCTCCCCCAGTGAATCGGTGGCGCTACAGAATCCCGTGCACATGCCGATAGCCTGTGAATAAGTCCAAGCCTTGTTCCAGGGGAGTTCGCAGCATGTATCGTTGGTCGGCCGAAAAGCTCGGAAATGTGAGCGTCAAAACCAAACTGGGCGTGGGCTTCGGCCTGGTGTTGCTGCTTACGTTAATCATCACACTCACCGGCTGGACCGGGCTTTCCAGCGTGATAAGCCGTGGCGACAAACTGGGCTACATCGCCAGCCTCAACGACTTGAGCAAGGACCTGCGCATCGCGCGACTGGACTTTGAAATGCGTCGTGGCGAACAGGGCCCGGCAACCGTCAATGGCCTTCTCGGCCAACTGGAAAGCGGCCTGAAAACTGCGCGGGCGCTGATTGAACAGCCGGCCGATATCGCGTTGGTCGATGACCAACTTGCGGCGGTTGACCAGTACAAGCGTGCATTCGACGCCATGGTCCAGGCAGGTGCCAATCGCGAAAACGCGCGCAGCAAACTCGGCGATACCGCCGACAACGCAGTGCTCAAAGTCGGCGAAGTGGAAAAGGCCCTGTTACAGGGCGACAGCGTCAGCCAGTTCAACAGCATCGTCGACCTGAGCAAGCTGATCCAGCAGGCGCGGTTCCAGGTTCGCGGCTACACCTACAGCGGCAAAGTCGAGGCCGAGCAGCCTGCGCTGGATGCCATCGACAATACGCTGAAGAAAATCGCCGCCCTTAACGGCCAGCTACCTGACCAATTCTCGACCAACCTGCAACAGGCCAGTGCCTCGCTGCAAGCCTACCGCGCCGCTGTCAGCCAGTACCGCGACTCGCAGGTGGCCAGCGCCGCTGCGCTGAAACTCATGAACGTCCAAGGCGACATTCTGCTGGACCGCAGCAGCACACTCACCGCCTCGCAAACCGTGGTCCGCGACAATGATGCCGCGCAAGCCAAACAGCTGTTGCTGCTGGCTGCCCTGCTGGCACTGAGCTTTGGTCTCTTCGCCGCCTGGGCCATCACTCGCCAGATCATCATTCCGCTCAATCAAACCCTCAAGGTCGCCGAACGCGTAGCCTCGGGCGACCTGAGCCACAACCTGGAATCCGCCCGCCAGGATGAACTCGGCCAACTGCAACGCGCCATGCAAAGCATGACCGTGGGCCTGCGCGAGTTGATTGGCGGCATCAGCGATGGCGTCACGCAAATCGCCAGCGCCGCCGAGCAGTTGTCGGCAGTGACCGAACAGACCAGCGCCGGGGTCAACAGTCAGAAGATCGAGACCGACCAGGTAGCCACGGCCATGAACGAGATGGCCGCTACCGTGCAGGAAGTTGCGCGCAATGCCGAAGAAGCCTCGGAAGCCGCCGTGGCCGCCGACCTGCAGGCCCGTGAAGGCGACAAGGTGGTTGGCGAAGCCATCGCCCAGATCGAGCGCCTGGCCACCGAAGTCGGCAATTCGACGATCGCCATGGCCGACCTGAAGCGCGAAAGCGACAAAATCGGCAGCGTGCTCGACGTGATCAAGTCCGTGGCCCAGCAAACCAACCTGCTGGCGCTGAACGCGGCCATTGAAGCGGCGCGTGCCGGTGAAGCCGGGCGTGGCTTCGCCGTGGTAGCCGACGAAGTGCGCAGCCTGGCCCAGCGCACACAGAAGTCCACCGAGGAGATCGAGGAACTGATCGTCGGCCTGCAAAACGGTACCCAGCAGGTGGCGACCATCATGGACAATAGCCGCGGCCTGACTGACAGCAGTGTCGAACTGACCCGCCGCGCCGGCAGCGCATTGGAGAACATCACGCGCACCGTTTCGACCATCCAGGCGATGAACTCGCAGATCGCCACGGCCGCCGAGCAGCAAAGCGCGGTGGCCGAAGAGATCAACCGCAGCGTGTTGAATGTGCGCGATGTTTCCGAACAAACCTCTTCGGCCAGCGAAGAAACGGCGGCGTCCAGCGCAGAGCTGGCACGCCTGGGCATCTACCTGCAAACCCTGGTCGGGCGCTTCCGCATCTGACTGACTTGAGCGGCGGCCGATTGAGGCCGCCGCATCTTGTGAAATTTCCTACACAGTTATCAGCCAGCCCTCACCTCGAATCGGATTAGCGTTTGCTCTGTTGCTAAGCGCTTTTCAGATTTGGAGGTTCACCATGTTTACTTGGCTGACTCGCTTGCTGGACAACATCAGCGTCCGCCTCAAACTCGCCCTGGGTTTTGGCCTGGTGCTGTTACTCAGTCTCACCATCGCCGTGACAAGCTGGCAAGCGCTGAATGCCGTGCTTGAACGCTCTTCCAAGCTGACAACATTGGGGCAGTGGGCTGTTGATGCCGAAGCCATGCGTGCCGAACGAATCGTGTACCGAATACAGGCGGACACGGCCAGCCTGAGCAAAATCAACGCGCGCATCGGAAAAATCGAACTGTATGTCGCTGACCTCTCAACCCACATGAGAGCCCCCTCCGACCAGCAGCACCTTCAGGAAACAACGCGCCTGGTAGCTGAATTAAAAGCCGAGTTCAATGAGCTCCCGTCCCTGGTCGAACGTCGTGAAAACGCCCGCAGCCCGCTCAAACAAATGGCCCTTCAGACCGGCGACACCCTGGCCCAATTCGCCAGTGATTTACCCGACCAGGAAAACCAGAAAGCCCTTGATGCCATTGAAGACCTGCGCCAGGCGATAACACTTGCCGATGATGGCACCCAGAACCCGGCGTGGGCGGCCGACTCATTGCAAGCCTATGCCCAAACGGTCAGTACGGCGCTCGATGCAATGGAGGCGGCGCAAGAGGCCGTCACGACCCTCCCGGTGGATGCGGCTTTGCTCAAAACCCAATTGGCCGCCTACCGTGGGCAATTGATAGCGCTCAAGGATGCCCAGCTTAATACCGAGGCCGTGCAGAACCGACTCGAACAACAACTCGATCAAGTCCTGGAACAAAACGACCTGTTAAGCCAGGCCCAGGCCTTTAAACTCGACCGGGAAGTGAAACAAACCCATACCCTGCTCACAAGCGTCACCGCTGTGGCGTTGCTGCTCGGCACCCTGGCCGCCTGGTGGATTGCTCGGCAGATCGTCTTACCGTTACGCCAGGTCCTGACCTCCGCCAACCGTATCGCCAACGGCGACCTGAGTCACGATATCCAGGTGGAGCGCCGCGACGAACTGGGCCAACTGCAACACAGCATCGGCCAAATGACCCACAGCCTGCGCAGCCTGATCGGCAGCATCGGTGAAAGCGCTCGGCAGATTGCCGGTGCGGCGACGCAGTTATCCACCGTGACCGAACAGACCCGCAACGGGCTGAACAATCAGAAAGATGAAACCGACCAAGTGGCCACGGCGATGAATGAAATGCTCGCCACCGCCCAGGAAGTGGCGCGCCATGCCGAACGCGCGTCCGTTGCAGCGAACGAAGCAGACCAGCAGGCCGGTGCCGGCGAGCAGGTAGTCATCCAGGCGGTTGAGCAAATCGGCAACCTGGCCAGTGAAATGGCCTTATCCGGCCGCGCGATGCTGGCTCTGCAAAAAGAGAGCGAAAAGATCGCCAGCGTGCTGGACGTTATCAAGTCCGTGTCCCAACAGACCAACCTGCTCGCCCTGAACGCCGCCATCGAAGCGGCGCGCGCAGGCACTGCCGGGCGAGGGTTTGCCGTGGTCGCCGATGAAGTGCGCAGCCTGGCTCAGCGCACACAGGAATCGGCTGAAGAGATTGAAGGGCTGATCCTGGGGCTGCATAACGGCACCCAACAGGTCGCGGACATCATGGACAGCAGTCGCAACCTGACCGACAACAGCGTTGCCCTGACTCGCGACGCCGGCGAGGCCTTGGCAGCGATTGCCCGCACGGTATCGGTCATCCAGGAAATGAACCCGCAGATTGCCGCCGCCGCCGAACAGCAAAGCGCGGTGGCCGAGGAAATCAATCGCAGTGTCTTGAAGGTGCGGGATGCGTCGGAACAGACCGCCGCCGCCAGCGAGGAAACGGCGGCCGCGAGTGTTCAGTTGACGAGGTTGAGCCTGGATCTGCAGACGCTGATCGGCAAATTCAAGCTCTGAAACACCGCCATCCAATGCGGGAGGGGGCTTGCTCCCACATAGGCGCCCGAACCTATAAGACCTGGCGCAGGAAAGCCTGGGCCCGCGGGTCCTTCGGCGCCGCGAAGAATTCGGCCGGCGCCGCGTCCTCCAGCAATTTGCCGTGGTCGAAGAACAACACCCGGTCTGCCACCTCGCGGGCAAAGCCCATCTCGTGGGTAACGCACACCATGGTCATGCCTTCCAGTGCCAGGGTCTTCATGACGTCGAGCACTTCACCGACCATTTCCGGGTCGAGGGCCGAGGTGGGTTCGTCGAACAGCATCACCTTGGGTTCCATCGCCAGGGCACGGGCAATCGCAACCCGTTGCTGCTGACCGCCGGAAAGGCGTGACGGGAACTCATTGGCTTTCTGCGCAATACCCACCTTTTCCAGGAGTGCCAGGGCCTTGGCCTCACGCTCTTGCTTGCCGCGTTTGCGCACGACCTTTTGCGCCAGGCACAGGTTTTCCAGCACGGTCATGTGGGGGAACAGGTTGAAATGCTGGAACACCATGCCGACTTCACGGCGATAGGCATTCACATCGGTCTTCGGGTCGGCCAGCTGCAAACCGTCAATGCTGACCGAACCTGAGTCGAATTCCTCCAGCCCATTGAGGCAGCGCAGGAAGGTGGATTTGCCGGAGCCGGACGGACCGATCACCACCAGCACTTCGCCCTTGGCCACCTGGGTGGTGACATGGTCCACCGCACGCACCACATGACCACGGGTGTCGAAGACTTTTACCAGATCGCGGACTTCAATCACTTTGCGCGAGCCTCCGCTCAAGCCGGCTGGCCATTTTCGACAGCGGCAGGTTGATCAGCAGGTACAGGCCTGCCACACAGAACAGAATTTCAAACGGCGAAAACGAGGTGGTGATCACTTCGCGTCCACTCTTGAGCAACTCGGTGATCGCGATCACCGAGACCAGCGAGGTGTCTTTCACCAGGCTGATGAATTGCCCGGCCAACGGCGGCAGTACGCGCTTGAACGCCTGGGGCAGCACCACATGCCGCATCGACTGGCTGGCGCTCAAGCCCAGGGAGCGCGCGGCCTCGTTCTGGCCACGGGTGATCGACTGAACACCGGCACGCACGATTTCCGCCACATAGGCGCCAGTGAACAGCGACAGTGCGGCGATCCCGGCAAACTCCCGTGACAGGTTGAGCACCGTGCCGATAAAGAAATAGAAAATGAAGATCTGCACCAGCAGCGGCGTACCACGCACCAATTCGACGTAGAGCGTCGACAGATCGCGCAAGGTCGGGTTACTGGAGAGGCGGCACAAGCCGGTGGCAAGGCCAATCGCCAGGCCCAGGACGCCGGACACCACCGACAACCACAGCGTGGTCCACAGGCCCCACATCAGCGGCCCCAACGCCCAATGACGGTTGACACCGATGACGTCACCTTCAGCCACATCATCGCCGCGCGCCACCTGCAGGCTGTTGTCGGCAACCGTCAGCGTTTGTTCGGTGCCGGCGTCATTGCGCAGGGTAACCTCGGCCACGTCGCCTTTGCGTACCAGTTCAATGACCGTCGAAATATCCGCCGCACGCTGCGCTTCCTCGGCCTGATAGGCGAAGTACTGCGGCACGCGGTTCCAGCGCCATTCGTAGGACATCAGCGAGGTGGCGTAGTACAAGGCGCCAGCCAGGCCGACCAGTACGAGCACCGTCAGCAGGTGCCAGGGCCATTGGGCTTTTTTCTGTTTCATTTCAGATTCCGGGATTAGAGCTCGTTCCCACGCTCCGCGTGGGAACGCCTCAATGGACGCTCTGCGTCTGCTTTGTGACGCGGAGCGTCACGGGCTGCATTCCCACGCGGAGCGTGGGAATGATCAATCAGCCTTTATTCCATGTCCTTGAGCCACTCGGAGCTCTTGAACCACTTGTCATGGATGCGATCGTAGGTGCCGTCGTGCTTGATCTGATGCAGGAAGTTGTTGATAAAGTTGACGCTGTCGTAATCGCCTTTCTTCAGGCCGAACGCCAGGGGTTCGAAGGTGAAGGGTTCGTCAAGGAACACCAGCTTGCCATTGCCGACTTTCTTCTCGGCCACCACGTTGTACGGTGCGTCGTAGACAAACGCGTCAGCCTTGCCGTTGACCACGTCGAGCACGCCTTCCTGCTCGTTGTCGTAGCCGTGGTACTTGGCTTTGGCGATCAGTTTTTTGGCGACCATTTCACCGGTGGTGCCAAGCTTGGAGGTCAGGCGGTACTTTTCGTCATTCAGGTCTTTGTAGGACTTGATGGTGCCTTCCAGGTCCTTGCGAATCAGCAGGGTCTGGCCGACCACGATGAACGGTTCGCTGAAGTTCAGGCGCAGATTGCGTTCCTGGGTCAGGGTCATGCCGCTGCCGATCATGTCGAACTTGCCGGTCAGGAAGGCAGGGATGATACCGTCGTAACCGGTAGACACCAGTTCCAGCTTGACGCCCATGGACTTGGCGAGGGCCTTGAGGATGTCCACTTCGAAACCGATGATGTCACCGCGTTTGTCGGTCATTTCGAACGGCATGTAGGTCGGGTCCATGCCGACTTTCAGCGTGCCGCGCTTGACCGCATCATCGATGGCGCCGGCCTGGGCCGCAGTGGCCGCCACCAGCGCGGTGACGCCGAGCATCAGCATCGAAAGATACTTTTTCATCATCAAGTCCCCTGAACGGTTCTCATAAAGTGGGCGCACAAAAGGGTTGCGCCATTTCGGGGTGCGATCCTAACCCACTCGTTGCCCGTCACAAAGGTTTCACGGCTAAATGTTCTCGGCGTGTGTAAGAGGAACCCTACGGCGCCGCGCATGACCGCAGGCCTAGACCGGTCAGCGCCTGGGTTCACTAATGGGTTGATGTGTAAGCAGTTATGACGACAAGTCAATTTCCGCGATCCAGGCAGTGTCCTTGAACCACTTGTCATGCAGTTGATCGTAGGTCCCGTCCTGGGCCACTTGGTTGAGAAAATGATTGATCCAGTTGAGGCTGTCGTAATCACCCTTTTTAAGGCCGAACGCCAGAGGCTCAAAGGTAAACGGCTGCTCCAGCGTCAGTAATGCGCTGTTCTCGGGCCGGGCCATCGCGATCAGGTTGTAGGGCGCATCATAAATAAAAGCGTCGGCCCTGCCCTCCACCACCTCGCGCACACCCTCCTCCGGCGTTACGAAACTCATCAGCCGGGCCGCCCCCAGGAAGCGCTGCGCCGCGGCCTCGCCGGTGGTGCCTTCGGTGACCGCGATCCGATAGCTCGCCTCGTCCAGGTCTTCGATGCTCGACACCGTGCCGGCCAGGCGCGGATGCAGCAGGACGGTCTGGCCTACCACGATAAAAGAATCACTGAAATTGAGCTTGAGGTTGCGCTCCTGGGTGACCGTCATACCGCTGCCGATCAGGTCGAACTTCTTCGCCATCAGCCCCGACAACAACTCCGTATAGGGCACCGTGACCAGTTCGAGTTCAACCCCCAGCGCGCGACTCATGGCATGGAGCAAATCGATCTCGAAGCCGACGATGCGCCCCTGCCTGTCCGTCATTTCGAACGGTACGTAAGTCGGCGTGGTACCGACTTTCAGCACACCACGGCGAACGGCGTCGTCAATTGCCCCTGCGTTGAGCAAGCCTGTGTGAATCAATGCGACAACACCCATCAGCAGTGCCGAACCATACTTTTTGAACATATGTGCCCCCGTGGCGAGTCAGATTGGGGGGCGATGCTACCCCAGCCACAGGCACGGCAACACGCTTCGAACGAAGGTGTTTTGTTTCGAAATAACAAGGGGTTAGCGGAGAAAGGAAGGAGCGGTAAACGCTGTAGGGCAAACACTTGGAACACCCCCGAGGTGAGCCCTCGGGGGCGTCTGAATCAGGCCGGTAGAGCCTGGGACAACTGCGGTTGCAGGGGTAGCAACGGCGCGTGCGGATCGGCCTTGATCGAAGCACGCCAAGCGTCCAGCCACTCGGCATGACCTTCGCTCCACACCTGTTCATGCAGGCGAGCGAGGGCCACCGGATCGCTGAGCAAGGCCAGGCGTTCACCGTTGTTGAGGCCGGCCGGGCCGACTTTCAACGCGTGGCGAACACGCTCCCCACGCAGGTACTCGATCGGCTCCGCCTCGCGGTGACGTGAAGTCGCCAGGGCGCAGGCCAGGGCGTTCTGCTGTGGGTCGACCACCGAACGTACGAACCCGTCGTTAAGCGCGTGCCAACGGTTTTCGTGGGTGTACTTCTCGGTCGACAGCAACGCCTGCGGTGGATTGTATTCCTCGGGGATCAGGAACAGGCTCTCATCGCGAGACTTGAGGCCCAGCTTGACCCGACTGGAAATCACCGACACCGGGATCGACAGCATCAGCGAACCGACGATCGGGATCAGCCACCACAAGAAGCTCGGGTTCAGCCACACCACCAACAGTGCCCACAAGAAGCCCAGCACAGTCTGCGGACCGTGGCGCTTGACCGCTTCGCTCCAGGGCGTGGAGTCGTCGTCGCGTTGCGGCGAGTTCCAGGTCGCGGCCCAGCCGAGGAACGCGGCCAGTACGAAACGGGTGTGGAAGATCATGCGCACCGGCGCCAGCAGCATGGAGAACAACATCTCCAGCAGCATCGACAGGGTCACCTTGAACTTGCCGCCGAACTCTTTCGCGCCCTTGGCCCAGATCAGGATGATGCTGAGCAATTTAGGCAGGAACAGCAGCACGATCGTGGTGGAGAACAGCGCCACCGCCTTGTCCGGGTGCCATTGTGGCCATAGCGGGTATAACTGGCGTGGCGCCATGAAGTACTGCGGCTCCATCAGGGTGTTCACCGCCAGCAACGCAGTGGACAGCACCAGGAAGAAGAACCACAAAGGCGCCGACAGGTACGACATCACGCCAGTCAGGAACACCGCACGGTGCACCGGGTGCATGCCTTTGACCAGGAACAGGCGGAAGTTCATCAGGTTGCCGTGGCACCAGCGACGGTCACGCTTGAGTTCGTCGAGCAGGTTCGGCGGCAGTTCTTCGTAGCTGCCCGGCAGGTCGTAGGCAATCCACACGCCCCAGCCGGCACGGCGCATCAGCGCGGCTTCGACGAAGTCGTGGGAGAGGATCGCACCGGCGAATGCGCCTTTGCCCGGCAACGGCGCCAGGGCGCAGTGCTCGATGAAAGGCTTCATGCGGATGATTGCGTTATGGCCCCAGTAATGGGATTCACCCAGCTGCCAGAAGTGCAGACCGGCGGTGAACAACGGGCCGTAGACACGGGTGGCGAACTGCTGCATGCGCGCATACAGGGTGTCCATGCCCGACGCACGCGGCGCGGTCTGGATAATCCCGGCATCCGGCGTGGCTTCCATCAGGCGTACCAGGCTGGTCAGGCATTCGCCGCTCATCACGCTGTCGGCGTCGAGCACCACCATGTACTTGTAGTCCCCGCCCCAACGACGGCAGAAGTCATCGAGGTTACCGCTCTTGCGCTTGACGCGACGGCGACGGCGGCGATAGAAAATCTTGCCGAAACCACCGGCTTCGCGGCACACGTCGAGCCAGGCTTGCTGTTCGGCAATGCAGATATCGGCGTCGTTACTGTCGCTGAGCACGAAGAAGTCGAAGCGGTCCAGGTCACCGGTAGCCGCCACCGATTCGAACGTCGCACGCAAACCGGCGAATACCCGAGGCACGTCTTCGTTACAGATCGGCATGACCAACGCGGTGCGCGCATCCTTCGGAATAGGCTCGTTGCCAGCACTTTTACCGGAGATACGGTATTTATCGTGACCGGTCAGCAGTTCGAGGAAGCCCATTAGCGCGGTCCAGAAACCGGCCGACACCCAGCAGAACAGTATTCCGAACATGATCAGGATGCTGGTCTGCAGTGCGTAAGGCAGAACCTGGGTAGCGGTTTGCAGTAGGGTCTGGTTGCGGATTTCGTCGAAGTCCACCAGCGACCAGCCCTGGTACGGCATGATGCCTTTCATGTACCAGCCGGCCACGATGGTCTGGCCAAGCATCAGCACCAGCAGGATATAGCGACGGATCGAACCCACGGTCCGCCAGCGCGCAGCCGGCAGGACCCGCTCGTCTTTCGGCGGCTTGGGCGGGTTGGTACGACCCGTCATCCGGCGCCAGCCGCGTACCAGGATATTGGTGCGCCAAGGCTCGGGCACGACTTTGGTGCGCCGGATCGGCGGCGTGGCCTTCAAGCAGACGCGGCCGCTGGCGTCGAGCGCCAGCATCTCGGCGTCCTGCAGCTCTTCGGCGGTGCTGAGGGTCAGCCTGCGGCCCACCGACGCCTGAGCGGCGTCGGTAGGTGCGTCGAAGGTTGCGGACGACAGGCGTTCGTGCAACTCGCTGAAGGAGCTGCAGCCCGCCAGTTCGGCACGCTGCTCAGCAGTCATGGGCAGATGCGCCAGGTACTCGGTCAGAGTCTCTGGCTTGACTTGTGAATTACTCATCGGCGGGCAACTGGTAGCTCCAGGTTTCGGTCAGGACTTGTTCGGTCTTGGCCGGCTCCGGCGTGACAGGGGCTGGGGCAGCTTCTGGCTGCTTGGCGTCCTTGTCCTTCGCCTCTTTGGCGTCTTTCTTGGCCTGTTTCTCGTGTTGCTTGGCCAAGACCTTGTCAGCCTTGAGCACGTGGGTCGACACCTGTTCTGGCTCGGCCTGTGCGATCTCCTGCACCAGCGCGGCGCGCATTTCAGTCGGCTTGCTCGCGTCTTTGATCTTCATGCGCAGGGTCAGGCGCCAGCCTTTGGTGTGCTCGTTGTAGCGCACGCTGTTTTCAACCAGCTCGGCGTTGTCACCAACACTGACCTGGCTGCGCACCGGGGCGTCCGGCAGCAGTTTTTTCAGGGCCGGGCCTTCGAAGTCGACCAAGTAAGCCACGCTGCCGTCCGGCTGACGGATCAGGTTGGATTGCTTCACGTCACCGGTGGAACGCAGGGTCTGCTTGACCCAGGCACTGTCAGGCGAATGGAAGGCAGCATCGTCCAGCGTCCAGTGCAGGCGGTAGGACACGTCCAGCGGCTTGCCGACTTCCGGCAGTTCGGCCGGGCTCCAGAAGGCAACGATATTGTCGTTGGTCTCGTCAGCGGTCGGAATTTCTACCAGGTCGACACTGCCCTTGCCCCAGTCGCCTTCCGGCTCGATCCAGGCGCTCGGGCGCTTGTCGTAGTTGTCGTCCAGGTCTTCGTAGTGGCTGAAGTTGCGGCCACGTTGCAGCAGGCCGAACCCACGCGGGTTTTCGACGCTGAAGTTGCTGACTGACAGGTGTTTAGGGTTGTTCAACGGGCGCCAGATCCACTCGCCATTGCCGGCATGGATCGACAGGCCGCTGGAATCATGCAGCTCGCGACGGTAGTTGAGGACCTTGGACGGCTGGTTGGCGCCGAACAGGAACATCGAGGTCAACGGGGCCACGCCCAGCTTGCTGACTTTGTCGCGCAGGTACATCTGGGATTTGACGTCGACCACGGTGTCGGTGCCCGGACGCAGAATCAGGCGGTAGGCGCCCGTCGCACGTGGGGAATCCAGCAACGCGAAGATCACCAGGTGCTTGTCGCCCGGCTTCGGACGCTCGATCCAGAATTCGGTGAAACGCGGGAATTCTTCGCCGGACGGCAGCGCGGTGTCGATCGCCATGCCACGGGCCGACAGGCCATACACCTGATCCTTGCCGACGACGCGGAAATAGCTGGCGCCAAGCATGGTCATGATTTCGTCTTGCTTGTCAGCCTTGTTGATCGGGAACAGCACACGGAAGCCGGCATAACCCAACTGTTCGGTGGCTTTTGGATCAAACTTTACGTCGCCGAAATCGAAACGATTGGGGTCGTATTTGATTTCCTGGACGCTGTCAGCGGTGACTTCATTGATTTTCACCGGTGTATCGAAGTGCATACCCTGGTGATAGAAGGACAGCTTGAACGGGGTGTTCTGATCGGCCCACTCGGCTTTTTCGTTGCGGAAACGAATCTTCTGGTAGTCAGCGAATTTCATTTCGCGGAATTCGTTCGGCAGATTGCTGCGCGGAGCTTCGTATTTCTGCCCAGCCAGTTCTTTTGCCTTGGCCGACACATCGTCCAGACTGAATGCCCACAGTTGACCCGCGCCGAACAGGCAAAACAGAGCAGAGCCCGTCACCAGTGCGTTTCGTAACCGTTTGGCAGACAATTTTGGTGCATTACAGGGACTAACAATCACGAGCAACCCTCGCCGAAAACAGATCAAAAAACCAACGGCCAGCTATCTATATGCCAGGTTGGCGAGCATTGTTCCGACTCCTCAGGGGCAAAATGATTCCCCACTGGTTTGTCGGACAAGTCTCTACCTAAGTCAAAAATGGACCAAACAACGCTGATCCCCGTAGCGCGCGATTATCTAGTAGCCCGCGAGACAACGCATCAGGGACAACGAAGTATTTGTAGCGAAACCCTGCGTTTTTAGGCATTAACGTCGTTTTTCATACATTCAGGTCTGTAAGAGGAAGGTCACAGGGCCATCATTGACCAGATGCACCTGCATATCCGCGCCAAAACGCCCTGACGCCACCTTGCCATGCAATTGTTGCGCTTGTAACAACAAGTGATCAAACAGCGCCGCTCCCAGGGCCGGCGGGGCCGCTGTGGAGAAGCTTGGCCGCAGCCCGCTTTTGGTGTCCGCCGCCAGCGTGAACTGCGACACCAGCAGCAAACCGCCGCCGATGTCCTTCAACGACAGGTTCATCTTGCCCTCGTCGTCGCTGAACACCCGATAGTTAAGCAGCTTATGCAGCAGTTTATCGGCGCTCTCGGGGGTATCTGAAGGTTCGACGGCCACCAGCACCAGCAAACCCTGCTCAATCGCCCCGACGACTTCGCCGGCAACCTCGACCCGGGCGCCTCGCACCCGTTGCAACAGGCCCTTCATGCTTCTTCAGGCGGCAAATCAAGCAGGCGCCGTGCCATTTCGCCGGTTGCGCGTACCAGCGCATCGGTAATGCCAGGCTCGGACGCGGCATGCCCCGCTTCGCGGATGACCTGCAGTTCGCTGTTCGGCCAGGCCTGATGCAGCTCCCAGGCGTTATCCAGCGTACAGATCATATCGTAGCGGCCATGAATGATGACGCCAGGCAGATGGGCGATCTTGTGCATGTCGCGAATCAGCTGGTTGGGCTCCAGGAACGAGTTGTTAGTGAAGTAATGGCATTCGATACGGGCGATGGACAAGGCACGCTGCGGCTCGGAGAAGCGCTCAACATGCTGCGGGCTCGGGCACAGGCCGAGCATGCGCCCTTCCCAACCGGACCAGGCCTTGGCCGCGTGCATCTGGGCGATCTGGTCGTTGCCGGTCAGGCGCTTGTGGTAGGCCGCGATCATGTCGTGACGCTCATCGACAGGAATCGGCGCGAGGTAGTCCTGCCAGTAGTCCGGGAACAGGCGGCTCGCACCGGCCTGGTAGAACCATTCGATGTCCTGTGGGCGCGCGAGGAAAATGCCGCGCACGATCAGGCCATGCACGCGCTCGGGATGGGTTTGCGCGTAGGCCAGGGACAGCGTCGAACCCCAGGAGCCACCGAACAGCACCCATTTGTCGATGCCCAGGTGCTCGCGGATGCGCTCAAGGTCAGCGACCAGGTCCCAGGTGGTGTTGTTTTCCAGGCTCGCGCGCGGGGTGGAGCGCCCGCAGCCGCGTTGGTCGAAGGTAACGATGCGGTACAGGTTCGGATCGAAGTAGCACCGGCTCTGGGCATCACAACCGGAGCCTGGGCCGCCATGAATGAAAACCACAGGCAGCCCTTCGGGGGAGCCGCTTTCATCGACGTACAGGGTGTGAACATCATCGACTGCCAGATCGTGCCGGGCGTAGGGTTTGATCTGCGGGTACCAAGTCTGCATTGCGCGCTCCGTAGGGTGTCG
Organism: Pseudomonas sp. R4-35-07; assembly: GCF_003852235.1. Lineage (NCBI taxonomy): Bacteria > Pseudomonadati > Pseudomonadota > Gammaproteobacteria > Pseudomonadales > Pseudomonadaceae > Pseudomonas > Pseudomonas sp. R4-35-07. Next base: position 450,364 of record NZ_CP027732.1, on the reverse strand, counting down.
GGTTCATCCCTGGGGGGACGTCTATTATTCTTGCCGTCCGGCATCTTGACATCCTCCCCACCTCTCAGTCTGCTACGCAGAACCTCGCCAGACAAGCTGGAAAGGAAGGGGACTCCTACCGTGTTCAGCCTGTTAGGGCTGACTCACCTCGGTGGGTTCCTGCTGCTGACGGCTTGACAGCACCGTTCACTTCACAGGCTAACCGGGCGTATCCCGCCCTTAAAACATTGATCGCGCCGACTACATCGGCGTTTTCTGAAAAACCACACTCGACACATCGGAACTTGGCTTGAGTCTGCCGGTTGTCCTTGCAGATATGAGCACAACATGGGCAGGTCTGGCTTGTGTAGTGCGGCGGGACCGCAACGAGGCATCCTCCCTTCCACGCCAACTTGTAGTCCAGTTGCCGCCGAAACTCGAACCAACCTTGGTCGAGGATGGACTTGTTCAGGCAGGACTTGGCCCGAACATTCTTGCCGGGCTGCTCGCTGTCGCCCGCCGATGACTTGGACATATTCCGAACCTGCAAGTCCTCGACACACACCATCGCGTGGTTTTTGCTGATGCTGGATGTGGTTTTGTGCAGGTAGTCGCGGCGGGCGTTACCGATATGGCTGTAAATACGCTGGACGCGGGCTTTCGCTCTCTTCCAGTTTTTGCTGAATTTAACCTTATGGCTCATCACTCGCTGCGCTTTGCGCAGGCGGCTTTCGTGTTGCCTGAAGCTGTTGAGCGGTTTGTAGAACGTTCCGTCTGAGAGCGTGGCAAATCGGGTGATCCCCAAGTCGATACCCACGGCATCGCCTTGTGGGAATGATTGTTCTACCTCACGCTCTGTCTGGATACTGACGTACCATTTGCCGCAAGACTGGCTAATGGTGATGTTCTTGGCCTTGCCCAGAATATCGCGGCTGTTGCGGTAGCGTATCCAGCCCAGCTTGGGCAGAAAAATACGCTGGTTGGCTGCGTCGATCTTGAATTGTTTGCTGTCCGGGTAACGAAAGCTCTCGCTCTTGCCTTTGCGCTTAAAGCGGGGAAAGTCGGCACGCCTGGCAAAAAAGTTGGAATAGGCCCGCTCAAGGTCTTTGAGGGTATGTTGAAGTGCTTGGGATGGCGCATCCTTGAGCCACTCAAAGCCCGCCTCTCGCTTCCATATGGGAAGCCTGGCAGCCATTTCAACATAGCCCATGAACTTGTTTCCGGCCTCATGATTGGATTTCTGTAACGCCAGCGCCTTGTTAAAAACGAACCGACACGACCCCGCAAAACAGCGCATTTGCCGCTCTTGGTTGCCATCTGGCATCAGTTGGTACTTAAAGGCTTGGAGTCGTTTCATCATGCGACTGTAGTGTGGCTTATGACTCATGACAATGATGTTAGACGTGGAAAGTATTGCGTTTTTTATGCACCGCTCACTGGGTCTTGTGGCTCGCCGGCATCTGCGGTGGAGCCGGCATGGAGGCAGAGCAGCAGCAGCAGACACCTCTTCAGGACGGCTTTGCCGTCAGCGCTATCCATCCCCGCCCTGAAGGGCGAGGGTTCTCGCGCAAAAAGATAAACCCGAATTGTGCAGGTCGCGACCTCCATAGGACTCAAAGATTCGCGCGTCAAAATAGCCGCCATCTGCACTTGGCTTAGAACAACGTTGAAATCCCCTTCTTGAGACACCCGGCCCTACCTTATTCCATCGACGCTGCGGGTGCGCAGCCTACCAAGGAACCTAGATGCCTCAGCTCTCGCGCCATCAATAAAGACGCCAACTACAAGGACAATGGTAGACGCCTTACATTTTTACCCAACAATTGCTACCACCGCATCGCATGATTCCTACTGCATGCTTACCAGTCACCTGCATCAACGATAGTGCTTCTGCCCCCAAGCCAGAAATCCATCCAGCAACTGCCTCAACACCACCCGCGTCGGCGCGGCCAAGTCCTCGCGATAGCGGAACGGCTCGATCTCCTCCATATACGTGCTCTGACACAACTCCAACTGCACCGCATGAATATCCTGCGCCGGGTCGCCGTAGTGCCGGGTGATATGGCCGCCCTTGAAGCGCCCGTTCAGCACATGGGTGTATTGCGGGTGATTGGCGCAGATGGCTTCGAGCTGGCGGGCCAGTTGCGGATCGCACGCGGCGCCGTTGAAGGTGCCGAGGTTGAAGTCCGGCAATTTGCCGTCGAACAGGTGCGGGATCACCGAGCGGATCGAATGCGCGTCGAACAGCAGCGCATAGCCGAACTCGGCCTTGAGGCGGGCGAGTTCCTCTTGCAGCGTGCGGTGATATGGCCCCCAGATTTTTTGCAGATAGGTAGCGCGCTCGGTCTCGGAGGGTATCTGTCCGTCGCGGAACAACGGCACGCCATCGAACAGCGTCTCCGGGAACAGGCCGGTGGTAGCGCCCGCGTAGAGCGGCTTGTTATCGGACGGCCGATTCAAGTCGATGACGAACCGCGAATACTCGGCCGACAAGGTGCTGGCACCGAGTTCATCGGCAAAGTCATACAGCGTGGGGATGTGCCAATCAGTGTCCGGCAGGCTTTGCGCTTCGGGGATCAACCCGGCTTCCACCGCAGGCGTCAGCCGCAGGCCCGCGTGGGGCATGCTGATCAGCAGCGGTGTGTTGCCTTGTTTGAATGTCAGTACCTTATCCACAACGCGACTCCTTACACAGTGACGTCGACGCCATGGCGTACGACGCGTTTATCCAGTTCGCCACCCAGCCAATAGGCCAGGTCGGCGGGGCGATCGATCTGCCATGCGACAAAATCCGCGACCTTGCCCACTTCCAGGGAACCATGGGTATCGCCCATGCCCAGCGCGGTGGCCGCATGCTGCGTGGCGCCGGCCAGGGCTTCTTCCGGGGTCATGCGGAACAGGGTGCAGGCCATGTTCAGCATCAGGCGCACCGACAGTGCCGGTGAGGTGCCGGGGTTGAGGTCGCTGGCAATGGCAATCTTCACGCCGTGTTTGCGCAAGGCCTCCATGGGCGGCAACTGGGTTTCACGCAGGAAGTAGAACGCGCCCGGCAACAACACGGCGACCGTGCCGGCAGCAGCCATGGCGATGGCATCCTCTTCGGTCATGAATTCCAGGTGGTCCGCCGACAACGCCTGATAGCGCGCCGCCAGGCTGGAGCCATGCAGGGAAGACAATTGCTCGGCGTGCAATTTCACCGGCAGGCCGAGTTGCTGGGCCACTTTGAACACACGTTCCACCTGCTCGGTGGAAAACGCCAGGTATTCACAGAACGCATCCACCGCATCCACCAGCCCTTCGGCCGCCAGGGCCGGCAACATCTCATTGCAGATGTGCTCGATGTAGTCATCGGCGCGGTCTTTGTACTCCGGCGGCAACGCGTGGGCCGCCAGGCAGGTGGCGCGCACGCTCACCGGCAGCGCTTGCCCAAGGCGTCGCGCCACACGCAGCATCTTGCGTTCGTTAGCCAGGTCCAGGCCGTAGCCGGACTTGATCTCCACCGTGGTCACGCCGTCGCGCAACAGACTGCGCAGGCGTTTTTCCGCGCTGACGAACAACTCATCTTCCGTCGCCGCACGAGTAGCGCGCACGGTGCTGGCGATGCCGCCGCCCTTAGCCGCGATGTCCGCATAGCTGACGCCTTCGAGGCGCTGCTCGAATTCGCCGCTGCGGTTACCGCCAAACACCGTGTGGGTATGGCAGTCGATCAGCCCGGGGGTGACCCACGCGCCTTGCAGGTCGTGGACCTGTGCGTAATCCGCCGGCGGCACTTGGCTGCGCGGGCCGATCCACTCGATGAGCGAATGTGCGGTGACCATGGCGGCGTCCTCGATGATCGAGTACTTGCCATGGGCCATGGTTGCGATGTGGCAGTGTTGCCAAAGGGTTTTCATCAACGCCTCCCTCAGTTATCGATGAGACATTCTTATGAGGAGAAGATCGTTCCCACGCTCTGCGTGGGAATGCATCCTGTGACGCTCCGCGTCACCACTCTAAAAGCGGACGCAGAGCGTCCAGGGCGGCATTCCCACGCGGAGCGCGGGAACGATCGGCACGCAGTTACAGACTTGGCAACAACTTGGCCGGCACCAGTTCATTCAGGCAACGGCTGGCGAGCAGTTCGCTGGCGGCGATGATGTCCGGGGCGAAGAAACGGTCCTTGTCATAGAACGCCACTTTGTCACGCAACAGGCCACGGGCTTTTTCCAGTGTTGGCGAGGTTTTCAAGCCGTCGCGCAGATCCAGCCCCTGGCAGGCGGCCAGCCACTCAACAGCCAGAATGCCACGGGTGTTCTCGGCCATTTCCCACAGGCGCTTGCCCGCGGCCGGGGCCATGGACACGTGGTCTTCCTGGTTGGCCGACGTCGGCAGGCTGTCGACGCTATGGGGATGGGCCAGCGCCTTGTTTTCGCTGGCGAGGGCCGCAGCCGTGACCTGGGCGATCATGAAACCGGAGTTGACCCCGCCATTGCCCACCAGGAACGGCGGCAATTGCGACATGTGCTTGTCCATCATCAACGAGGTACGGCGCTCACTGAGGGAGCCGATTTCGGCGATGGCCAAGGCCATGTTGTCGGCGGCCATGGCCACCGGTTCGGCGTGGAAGTTGCCGCCGGAAATCACATCGCCTTCAGCGGCAAACACCAGCGGGTTATCCGACACGGCGTTGGCTTCAACGACCAACACGTCGGCAGCCTGGCGGAACTGGGTCAGGCAGGCGCCCATCACTTGTGGCTGGCAACGCAGGGAATACGGGTCTTGCACCTTGTCGCAGTTCTGGTGCGACTGGGACACCTGGCTGCTTTCGCCGAGCAGGTCACGATAGGCCGCCGCCGAATCGATCTGCCCACGTTGGCCGCGCGCGGCATGAATACGCGCGTCGAACGGCGAGCGCGAGCCGAGCACCGCTTCCACGGTAAGGCCGCCGCAGACCAGCGCACCGGCGAACAGGTCTTCGCCCTCGAACAGGCCGCGCAAGGCGTAGGCGGTGGACACCTGAGTGCCGTTGAGCAGGGCCAGGCCCTCTTTGGCAGCCAGGGTCAGCGGCGTGAGGCCGGCGATTTTCAATGCGTCGGTGGCCGAAAGCCACTCGCCCTGGTAACGCGCCTTGCCTTCGCCGAGCAGCACCAGGGACATATGGGCCAGCGGCGCCAGGTCACCGGATGCACCGACCGAGCCCTTGAGCGGAATATGCGGGTAAACCTCGGCGTTGATCAGTGCGATCAGCGCGTCGATCACCTGTCGACGAATCCCGGAAAACCCACGGCTCAGGCTGTTGACCTTGAGCACCATGACCAGCCGCACCAGCGCATCGCTGATCGGCTCACCCACGCCGGCGGCATGGGACAGCACCAGGGAACGCTGGAGGTTTTCCAGGTCTTCGCTGGCGATGCGGGTCGAGGCCAGCAGGCCGAAACCGGTGTTGATGCCATACGCAGTGCGGTTCTCGGCGAGAATCTGCTCCACACAGGCCACGCTGGCTTCAATCTGGGCCGAGGCGCTGTCATCCAGGCTGAGGGTTACCGGCTGCTGGTAGATGGCCCGCAGTTGGGCGAGGCTCAGTTGGCCTGGAATCAGGTTTAGCGCAGTCACATTCGTTCTCCTTGTGAATTGTTCTTCTTGAATAGGTGTTCAGTGCACATTCGATAATGCGGTGTGTTTGAGCAGGTGGGCGGCGGCCGCGATGTCCGGCGCCAGCCAGCGGTCCTCTTCGTAGGCCGGTACAACTTCGCGCAGCAAGCGCCAGGCGCGGTCGGTGCCGGCGCCGAAACGCTGGTCCTTGAGGAACTCGAACGCCTGGGCCGCCAGCAGGTATTCGATGGCCAGAATCTGGGTAACGTTGGCCAGTAGCTGATGCAGCTTGAGCGCGGCATTGGTGCCCATGCTCAAGTGGTCTTCCTGCAGACCCGAGGTGACAAAGTTGTCGAGCACCGCCGGTTGCGCCAACTGGCGGTTTTGCCCGCACAAGGAAGCGGCGACGTACTGCACGATCATCATTCCGGAGTTGACCCCCGGGTTGCTCACCAGGAATGCCGGCAGACCGCTGACGTGCGGGTTGATCAGGCGGTCCAGGCGGCGTTCGGCCACCGAGCCGATCTCGGCCATGGCGATGGCGAGCATGTCGGCGGCCATTGCCACGGACTGCCCGTGGGGGTTGGCCTGGGACACCACGCGGTAGTTGCCCGGCGTGCCGAGCAGCAGCGGGTTATCCGTGGCGCTGTTGAGTTCGGTCTCGATCTGGCGGGTCGCGTGCTCCACCTGATCGCGCGCCGCGCCGTGGATTTGCGGGATCGAGCGCAGGCTCAAGGCGTCCTGGGTACGAATGCCCCGGCTGCTGGCGATCACTTCACTGCCGTCGAGCAAGGCGCGCAGATGGCGGCCGACGTGCTGCATGCCCGGGTGCGGCTTGAGGGCGATGATTGCTTCGTCGAACGCGTCGATCTGGCCGCGCTGGGCTTCGAAGCTCATGGCGCCGATCACGTCGGCCCATTCCAGCAAGTGATGCGCATCGGCCAGGGCCAGGCAGCTCAGGCCGGTCATGCACGGCGTGCCGTTGACCAGGCACAGCCCATCCTTGGCGCCGAGTACCACCGGCTGCAAACCTTCGGCTGCCAGCGCTGCTTGCGCGGTCACCACCTGGCCGCGATAGCTGACGTTGCCGACCCCGAGCAGCGCCACGCCGACATGGGCCATGTGGGTCAGGTAACCGACCGAACCCTGGGACGGCACCTGCGGCGTGATGCCGTGGTTGAGCAGCGCCAGCAGCGCATGCACCACTTGCGGGTGCAGGCCGGATTTGCCGTGACAGTAGTTGATGATGGCGGCGCAGATGATCGCGCGGGTCTGCTCATCGCTCAGTACCGGACCGACACCACAGGCGTGGCTGAGCAAGGTGTTGCGCGACAACTGGCTCAGTTGCTCGCCCTCAAGCGAAACATTGCACAGCGCGCCCAGGCCGGTGTTCACCCCATAGGCGCGTTCGCCGCTGGCGACGATGCGCTGCACGATGGCCTGGGCATTGTCGATACGCGCCCAGGCGTGGCCCGAGAGTTCGAGCACGGCGCCATGGCGGGCGACGGCGACGACGTCCTGCCAGCGCATTGGGGTGTCGGCGAGGGTGATTTTTGTTGCCTGGGACATTTTCAGCCTCTTAAGTTGATCGTTCCCAGGCTCTGCGTGGGAATGCCGCCTGGGACGCTCCGCGTCCCGCTGTCAGGGAGTGACGCAGAGCGTCACGGGATGCATTCCCACGCGGAGCGTGGGAACGATCAGTCAGACCACCGCCGCCCGCCGCTGAACGAACCGGTCCACATACTCATCCGCCGGCGAATGCAGAATCTCCCTGGGCGTGCCGACCTGAATCAGCTTGCCGTCCTTGAGGATCGCAATGCGGTTGCCGATGCGCACCGCCTCGTCGAGGTCGTGGGTGATAAATACGATGGTCTTGTGCAGGGTCTTTTGCAGCTCAAGCAGCTGGTCTTGCATCTCGGCGCGGATCAGCGGGTCGAGGGCGCTGAAGGCCTCGTCCATCAGGATGATGTCGGTGTCGGCCGCCAGGGCGCGGGCCAGGCCGACACGTTGACGCATGCCGCCAGAGAGCTGGTGCGGGTATTTGTTCTCATAGCCCTTGAGGCCCACGGTTTCGATCCAGTGCAGGGCGCGTTCGGCACACACCTGCTTGGTTTCGCCGCGCACTTTCAAGCCATAGGCAACATTATCGAGCACGCTCTTGTGGGGCAGCAGGCCGAAGCTCTGGAACACCATGCTGATCTTGTGGCGACGGAATTGGCGCAGGGCTTCCATGTCCAGTTGCAGAATGTCTTCACCGTCGACCAAAATCGCGCCGCTGGTGGGGTCGATCAGGCGGTTGAAGTGGCGCACCAGGGTGGATTTGCCGGAGCCCGACAGGCCCATGATCACAAAGATCTCACCAGTGCCAATGCTCAGGGACAAGTCGTTCACGCCGACCACGCAACCGGTCTCGGCCAGCACCTGATCCTTGGTCTTGCCCTGGCCAATCAGCGCCAGCGCTTCTTTGGAGCGGTTGCCGAAGATCTTGAAGACGTTCTTGACTTCGATTTTGCTGACGGTAGTCATTTGCTCGCCTCATGCCGTGGACGACCATAGGCCTGGGTAATGCGGTCGATGACCACGGCGAGGATCACGATCGCCAGCCCGGCTTCGAGGCCTCGGCCGACGTTGAGGGTCTGGATGCCGACGAGTACGTCTTCACCCAAGCCACGGGCGCCGATCATCGAGGCGATCACCACCATCGACAACGCCATCATGGTGGTCTGGTTGATGCCCGCCATGATGCTCGGCAGCGCCAACGGCAGTTGCACGCCGAACAGCTGCTGCCAGCGGTTGGCGCCGAAGGCGTTGATCGCTTCCATGACTTCGCCGTCGACCTGGCGAATGCCCAGATCCGTCAGGCGGATCAGCGGCGGCGCGGCGTAAATGACCGTGGCGAAAATCGCCGGTACCTTGCCCAGGCCGAACAGCATCAGCACCGGGATCAGGTACACGAAGCTGGGCATGGTTTGCATGATGTCGAGCAACGGCATCAATACCGAACGCAAGCGATTGCTGCGCGCGGAAAGAATGCCCAAGGGGATGCCGATCAGCACCGAGATCACCGTGGCGACCATCATCAGCGCGAGGGTCTGCATCAGTTTGTCCCACAGGCCGACCGCGCCGACGAGGAACAACAAACCGACAATCACGGCCGTGGTCACCACCTTGCGCGTGGCGTGCCAGGCGATGACGCCGACGATGGCCAGCATCAGCCACCAAGGCGCTGCGCGCAGCAGGCTTTCCAGATTGACGATGGCCCATAGCAGGGTGTCGGAAATGTGCCGGAACACGTCGCCGTAGTTGGTGACCAGCGAATCCACCCAACCGTTGACCCAGTCGGCAATGGAAAACGTAAAACTCTCAGGAAACATAGCGTGCTCTCGATCCAGTGGGTTGAGGCCAGGCGCCCGGCTGCCCCTCAGGGTAGCCGGACACGCTTGACCTACAAGGCCGCGTCGATTTTCTTGGCGGCGTCTTCGCTCACCCAGGCGTGCCAGACTTCAGGATGTTCCTTGAGGAAAATTTTCGCCAGTTTCGGCGACTCGATCCGCTCCTTGGCCATGCGGCCCAGGTTCTGGTTCAACAGGTCGATGGGCAGGTTGACCTTTTCCAGCACGGCCACCAGTTCCGGCGCTTGCTCGTGGAAGACCTTGGACAGGCCGACCTTGATGCTCACGCTTTTATCCACGCCCGGTTTTTCTTCCAGCTTGACCAGATCCACCTGGCCCATCAGCGGCGTCGGCGACCAGTAGTAGAACAGGATCGGCTCGCCGCGCTTGTAGCTCGACAACACCGCCGCATCCAGCGCCGGGCCGGTGCCGGGGCGGAAGTTGGTGTAGGTGCTTTCCAGGCCGTAGCTTTTGAGCATTTCACTGTTGTCCAGTTCGCAGGTCCAGCCGGCCGGGCAGTTGTAGAAGCGTCCCTTGGATGGTTCTTCCTGGTCCTTGAACACCGCGGCGTACTTGGCCAGGTCGGCAATCGTCTTGAGGTCCGGGGCCTTGGCTTCCAGCTTGCGCTTGGCGTCGCCTTCGATCACGTAGCGCGGCACGTACCAGCCTTCAACGGCGCCAACCACGGGCGCACCGACGCCAACGACTTTGCCGGCCTTCTCGGCCTTGTTCCAGACTTCGCTGCGGCCGACCCACTCTTCGGCAAACACCTGGATGTCGTTACTGCTCAGGGCGTTTTCCATGGTGATGGAATTGCCCGGCAGGCTGTCGGTTTTGCAGTCGTAGCCTTTCTCCAGCACGGTTTGCAGGATGTCGGTGAGCAACATGCCGCTTTCCCAGTTCAGGCCGGCGAACTTCACCGGCTTGCCGGATTCGCACCAGCCGGCCGCCTGAGCGCCGGCGCTTGCCAGCAAGCCCGCAGAAAGCAACGTGGTCAGCAGGGTCTTATGCATTTTCATTGTGTGACGCTCCCAATCATGAAATGGATTACGGCAGTCAAAAGGCATCCTGCCTTGTCCACGTCCCGTCAGGCCTGCGCCGCAGCGCGACCGATACCGCTTGTTTGCGTGGGTGCAACGCTGTCCTGCTCGACCGGCAGGATCAGTTGATCAGGCATCGTGCCGTGCCATTTTTTCGCGCACAGGTAGTACAGGGCCGCCGGCAATACCAGGCCGATGATCCAGGAGATATCCACCCCACCCAGGGTTTCTACCAGCGGGCCGGTATAGAACTTGGTGGAAATGAACGGCAGCTGCACCAGCACACCGAATACATAAACGCTGATGCCCAGGGGGTTCCAACGCCCGTAGCGACCTTTGGGGTCAGCCAGCGCTGGCACGTCATAACGCTCGCGGGTGATGCAGTAGTAATCCACCAGATTGATCGCGCTCCAGGGCGTGAAGAACGCCAGCAGAAACAGGATGAACGACTTGAACGCCCCCAGGAACGAGTGCTGGCCGAGCAGCGCGATCAGGGTGGCCGTGCCGACAATCGCCAGCACGAACAGCAGGCGCTGCAGACGCGATACCCGCAGGTGGCCCTGGAAGCCGCTGATGATGGTCGCGATACACATGAAACTGCCGTAGGAGTTCAGCGTGGAAATCGTGACCTTGCCGAACGCGATACTGAAGTACAGCAACGCCGCCGCTGCACCGCTGCCGCTCAGGCCAACGATGTAAGCCACTTCGTGCCCGGCAAATTGCCCGTTGGCCATGGCGGCGGCAAACACGCCGAGAACCATCGCCACCTGCGCGCCGATGACCGACCCTGCGCCAGCCGCCAGGAAGGTTTTCACTGAGGAGGTGCTGCTCGGCAGGTAACGTGAGTAGTCCGCCACATAGGGCCCGAACGCGATTTGCCAGGACGCTGCCAGCGAAACCGCGAGCAAGAAGCTGCTCCAGCTGAAATGGCGGATCTGCAGCAATGCGCCGATGTCGGCCTGGCCCATCAAGCGGCTGAACAGGTAGACGAAGGCGATCACGCCAATGACGCTGGCGACGCGACCGATGAAGTGGATCACCCGGTAACCGAGCACCGTAACCAGCACGATGACACTGGCGAAGATCAGGATACCGACGCTGTCGCTGACCCCGAACAACTGGCCCAGCGCCTGCCCGGACAATACGGTGCCGGTGGCGGTGAAGCCCAGGTACATCAGGCACACCAGCACGATCGGAATGGCCGCGCCATACACGCCGAACTGCACCCGGCTGGAAATCATCTGCGGCAGGCCAAGCTTGGGCCCTTGCGCGGCATGCAACGCCATCACCCCGCCGCCCAGCAGTTGGCCGATCAACAGACCGATCAACGACCAGAACACATCCCCGCCCAGCACCACGGCCAGGGCCCCGGTGACGATAGCCGTGATCTGCAGGTTGGCACCCAGCCACAGGGTGAACTGGCTCAATAGACGACCATGTCTTTCCGCTTCCGGGATGTAGTCGATCGAACGCCTTTCGATCAACGGGGTGGTGTCGTTTGCAGCCATGGGTGTTCAACCTCTGATGGATTGTTTTTATGTGCTACGCCAATCCAATGTGGGAGGGGGCTTGCCCCCGATAGCAGTGTGTCAGTCACTGATTTTCCGGCTGATACACGGCCATCGGGAGCAAGCCCCCTCCCACACTGGTTACTTGATCATCGGCAGGTTGAGGCCCTGTTCCTTGGCGCAATCGATCGCAATCTGGTAACCCGCATCCGCATGCCGCATCACCCCGGTAGCCGGGTCGTTATGCAGCACCCGCGCAATGCGCTCGGCCGCTTCGTCGGTGCCGTCACACACGATCACCATGCCCGAGTGCTGGGAAAAGCCCATGCCGACGCCGCCGCCGTGGTGCAACGACACCCAGGTCGCGCCGCTCGCAGTGTTGAGCAAGGCGTTGAGCAGCGGCCAGTCGGACACAGCGTCGGAGCCGTCCTGCATGGATTCGGTTTCACGGTTGGGGCTGGCCACCGAGCCGGAGTCGAGGTGATCGCGACCGATTACGACAGGCGCGGACAACTCGCCGCTGCGCACCATCTCGTTGAACGCCAGGCCGAGCTTGGCGCGCTGGCCCAGGCCGACCCAGCAGATACGCGCCGGCAAGCCCTGGAAGCTGATGCGCTCGCGGGCCATGTCCAACCAGTTGTGCAGGTGGGCGTCGTCGGGGATCAGTTCTTTGACTTTGGCGTCGGTCTTGTAGATGTCTTGCGGGTCGCCCGACAGCGCGGCCCAGCGGAACGGGCCGATACCCCGGCAGAACAGCGGGCGGATGTAGGCCGGTACGAAGCCTGGGAAATCGAAGGCGTTTTCCACGCCTTCTTCCTGGGCCATCTGGCGGATGTTATTACCGTAGTCGAAGGTCGGAATGCCTTGTTTCTGGAACTCGAGCATGGCTTTGACGTGCACCGCCATCGACTGTTTGGCGGCCTTGATCACAGCGGCAGGCTCGGTCTTGGCGCGGGCGCGGTATTCGTCCCAGGTCCAGCCGGCCGGCAGGTAGCCGTTGAGCGGGTCGTGGGCGCTGGTCTGGTCGGTGACCATGTCCGGGCGCACGCCACGCTTGACCAGTTCCGGCAGAATTTCAGCGGCGTTACCCAGCAGGGCAATGGAGATCGCCTTGCCTTCCTGGGTGTACTTGGCGATGCGCGCCAGGGCGTCGTCAAGGTCGGTGGCCTGCTCGTCGACATAGCGGCTGTTCAAACGGAAATCGATGCTGACCTGCTGGCATTCGATGTTCAGCGAGCACGCGCCGGCCAGGGTCGCGGCCAAAGGCTGGGCACCGCCCATGCCGCCGAGGCCGGCGGTGAGCACCCAACGGCCTTTCAAGTTGCTGTCGTAATGCTGGCGACCGGCTTCGACGAAGGTTTCGTAAGTGCCCTGGACGATGCCCTGGCTGCCGATGTAGATCCAGCTGCCGGCAGTCATCTGGCCGTACATGGCCAGGCCCTTGGCATCCAGTTCATTGAAGTGTTCCCAACTGGCCCAGTGCGGCACCAGGTTGGAGTTGGCGATCAGTACGCGCGGGGCATTGCTGTGGGTCTTGAACACGCCGACCGGCTTGCCGGATTGCACCAGCAGGGTTTCGTCGTCGTTCAGATTCGTAAGGCTCTCGACGATCTGGTCGTAGCACTCCCAGTTGCGCGCGGCACGCCCGATACCGCCGTATACCACCAGTTCCTTGGGGTTCTCGGCCACTTGCGGGTCGAGGTTGTTCATCAGCATGCGCAGCGGCGCTTCAGTCAGCCAGCTTTTGGCGGTGAGCGTGTTACCGCGGGCGGCGCGGATTTCGACGTCACGGTATTTTGTAGGCCTTGCTTTCGAAAAATCGGTCACAGCTGGACTCCTCGGCATGATGCGCGAACATGGATGGTGCGAAGGAGACTCTTACGCACACATCTTTACTTGTATGTACAAGCATATGCAATCAAGCGGCCAACTTTCAGAGCGAGGGTTTGGATTTTTTTCGAAAGCGCGTGGGAGCCTTGGAAATTAAGGCTTCGAGGCGTGATGAAATTTCTTACGAAGGAGTTTTGCAGCGAGGGAGGTTTGTCACGACAACGCGGCTTTGCGCCGCGCTGGGGCGTTAGGTAACAATTTGGTGCGGGGGCTGTGGAAACAGATCCTAAGAGCAACACAAAACAAACGTGGGAGGGGGCTTGCTCCCGATAGCGGTGTGTCAGTCAAAGATATATTGACTGATCCACCGCTATCGGGAGCAAGCCCCCTCCCACATTTTAACCGCGCTGGGTCAGTTCGATCAGGCAGCAGCGGCCACTGACCGAAATATCCAGCAAGCCGGTGTTACCGTCCACTTGCAGGCAATCGTGATGACCCAGCACATGGTCCAGCACCTTCACTTCATCCGCCACGCTGAACACCAGCACAGTGTGCGCCGAGCTGAAAAACCGCTGTACGCCATCCACCCACTGCAACCGCGCGTCATAACGCTGGGGTGAGTAGATCAGGTTGAAATCGCGGATCGGCCCGGTGATCAAGCGGCACGCCACCTGACTGTCACCTTTGAACGCGAACGGTTGCAGCGGTAACAAACCGCGCTGCTCCTCACCGTCCACGGTCAACACCATGCCCGCGCCCTTGATCACGGTGATCACGCGCTGGTAGCCGGCGAAGGTGGAAAAACCACCCGACTCGGCGATGTCGGCAATCGACAGGCGCCAGCCGAAACCATCGAGGCCGGTGCCCGCATCACGGGTGATTTCTTCGGTGCTGCCGCCGCCATTCTTCCACGGCATGCGCACATAGTCGGCAGCGCGCCAGACGTTGACTGAACTCATTTACTGAAGCGTCCTTCGAGGCTGTGTCGGGAACCGGGGTGAATCAAGCGCGCGGCCGTCACCGGCTGGCGGCCAGACCAGGTGCGTCGGCGGATCAACAGGCAGGGCTCGCTCGGCTCGATCTGCAACAGCTTGCACTCGGCGGCATCGGCGAGGATGGCTTCGACCACATGCTCGCCCTCAGTCAACGGTGCGACCTGGTTGAGGTAGGCGTAGGGCGTTTGCTGGGTGAAATCCTGTTGCAGGTATTCCGGCGCAACCAGGGCGTTGACGAAACGGTCTTCGATCTGCACCGGAATGTCGTTTTCGAAATGCACGATCAGCGAGTGAAACACCCGCCCGCCTTCGCGCATTTCCAGCGCGACGGCACGTTCCGAACCGGCCGCTTCTTCGCCCAGGGTGATGACCTGGCACGTGTGCCGATGGCCGCGGGAGGCGATCTCATCGGCAATGTTGTGCACTTCAAACAGCGCCGACTGACTCTTGGGCTCGGCGACAAACGTGCCGACGCCCTGCATGCGCACCAGCAAACCTTCGGCCGTGAGCTCGCGCAGCGCGCGGTTGATGGTCATGCGGCTGAAGCCCAGTTGGCTGACCAGCTCGCTCTCCGACGGCACGCGGTAATGGGGCGGCCAGTTGCCGTTGAGGATCTGCTGGCTGATCATCTGTTTGACGCGGGCATACAAGGGCGCCGGACTTTCGTCCATGTGGGCAGCCAGCGGAGACTTGGCGGGCGGAGTCGGCACAGGGAATCCTTGCAGGGGGAAAAGATGCATAGATTGCCGGAGTTTACCGAGCAGGCAAACGTCTGTATATGTATATACAAATAAACACACGACCGGGGTGCCTTGATCATGTCCGCTTTCTTTGCCGAACGCGCGCTGCTGCCTGATGGCTGGGCCAATGATGTACGTCTTGAAGTCAGTGCCGATGGAGTGCTGACACAGGTTGAGGCCAACGCCAGCGCGGTGGGCGCCGAACGACTAAGAGGTCCGGTATTGGCCGGCATGCCGAACCTGCATTCTCACGCTTTCCAGCGCGCCATGGCGGGGTTGGCGGAAGTGGCGGGTAACCCCAATGACAGCTTCTGGACCTGGCGTGACCTGATGTACCGCATGGTCGGCAAGATCAACCCGGAGCAGTTGCAGATCATCGCCCGCCAGCTGTACATCGAGATGCTCAAGGCCGGCTACACCTCGGTGGCCGAGTTTCATTATGTGCATCACGACGTCAGTGGCCAGCCCTATGCCGACCGCACAGAGCTGTCGCGCCAGATCAGCCAGGCCGCCGCCAGCAGTGGCATCGGCTTGACGCTGGTGCCGGTGCTTTATACGCATTCGGGGTTCGGTGGCCAGGCGCCCAACGACGGCCAGCGCAGGTTTATCAACAGCACCGACAACTACCTGGATCTGCAGGCGCGCTTGCAGCCGATGCTCGCCGCGCAACCTGCGCAGCAACTGGGCCTGTGTTTCCACTCCCTGCGTGCGGTCACGCCCGAGCAGATCAAGGACGTGCTGGCCGCCAGTGATAAGGCGTGCCCGGTGCACATTCACATTGCCGAACAGCAAAAAGAAGTTGACGACTGCCTGGCCTGGAGCGGCAAACGCCCGTTGCAGTGGCTGTACGACAACGTGGACGTCGACGAGCGCTGGTGCCTGGTGCACGCCACTCACGCCGATGCCGACGAAGTCGCGCGCATGGCCAGGAGCCGGGCGATTGCCGGTTTGTGCCTGACCACCGAAGCCAACCTGGGCGACGGGATTTTCCCGGCGGTGGATTTTCTGGCCCAGGGCGGGCGCATGGGCATCGGGTCCGACAGCCATGTGTCACTGAGCGTGGTGGAAGAACTGCGCTGGTTGGAATACGGCCAGCGCCTGCGCGATCAACGGCGCAATCGCTTGTATCGCAATGACCAGCCGATGGTCGGCCGTACGCTGTTCGATGCCGCATTGGACGGCGGCGCCCAGGCATTGGGCCAGCCGATTGGTCGATTGGAGGTGGGCAAGCGCGCGGATTGGATCGTGCTGGACGGCAACGACCCTTACCTGGCGACAGCGACAGAGGACGGCATTCTGAATCGCTGGCTGTTCGCTGGCGGTGATCGACAGGTACGGGATGTGCTGGTCAACGGCCAGTGGGTGGTGCGGGATGGGCATCATGCCGGCGAGGAAGAAAGCAGCCGGGCATTCACTCAAGTCTTGAGAAACTTACTCGGTTAAAAATGTGGGAGGGGGCTTGCTCCCGATGGCGATGTATCAGTATCAGATGCGCTGATTGACACACTGCTATCGGGGGCAAGCCCCCTCCCACATTTTTACTGCGAGGTTTTCGCCATCTGCTTGTCGGACGTGCGCCAGATCAAACGCGTGGTGTCATACCCCTGCTGTCGTGCTCTGCTCAAGAGGTCTTCACGCGTATCGGCGCTTACCGTTGGCGTACGCGACAAAATCCACATGTAACGCCGGCTCGGGCTGCCGACGATGGCGGTCTTGTAGTCATCGCTGACATACAGCACCCAGTAATCGCCCTTGGCAACGCCCGGCAACAACGACGTAAACCAGTTATCGAATTCTACCCAGAGCTTGTCGGTCTTGCCCGGCACTTGCGGCGTGGCCGTGCCTTTGGCTTCCTGCCATTTCCACTCAGGCGTCAGGCAGCGATTGAACACCGACATGTCGCCATCCGGCAACAAGGTGTAGCGGGCTTCGGACTGCGCGCAGTTGCGCTGGAAGTACATCGGCAAGCGAGCCAACTCATACCAGGTGCCCTGGTAACGCTTGAGGTTGACGTTGCTCGCGGTCTTGGGTTGCAGATCATCGCCAGAATGGCTGGCGCAGCCCGCCAAAAACAGGCTGGCGCAAAGGAACACAACAAAACGCATCATTCTTCTTCTCCCGCAGGCTCGCGCCCCGGTTTACTTCAGGCCTTGCCCGGAAAACATCAGAACTTTGTCACCGGCGTACTGCACGCTGATAAAGCTGTTTTTATCGCCCCAGGTGCAGCTGGACATGCCCAGTGCGCCGGAGCAATCGGTCGGCTTGCCCAGCAACGACTCAACCTCGGCCTTGGCCATGCCGGCCGACAGCTTCTGGTAATTTTCTTGGTTGACCTTGCTGCAGGCGGCTAACAGCACGCAAAAAGCCAGCAGGGCGAGACGGCGTAAAGACATGGAAAAGCTCCTGGAGAGACAAAGCAGCTGGGGTATCTGCCAGAAGCTTAGAAGGGAAAAGAGGTGTCTGGTTCCCGACGAGCGAAAACAAAAAAGCCCCGAAAACGCTGAAACGTTTCGGGGCTTCTTTAACGGTGATCCGCCTCACAACACGGCGGATAACCTATCGCAGCAGCTTACTTCTTGTGATACGCCGTCACACGCTCAACTTCTTCCTTGGAACCCAGGAACACCGCCACACGCTGGTGCAAGCCTTCGGGTTGGATGTCGAGGATGCGCTGGTGGCCGTCAGTGGATGCGCCGCCCGCCTGCTCCACCAGGAACGACATCGGGTTGGCTTCGTACATCAGGCGCAGTTTGCCCGGCTTGGACGGTTCGCGGCCGTCACGTGGGTACATGAACAAGCCACCACGGGTCAGGATGCGGTGCACATCGGCAACCATGGCCGCGACCCAGCGCATGTTGAAGTTTTTCTTCAGCGGGCCTTCTTCGCCTTCCATCAACTCGTTGACGTAGCGCTTCACCGGTTCTTCCCAGTGACGCTGGTTGGACATGTTGATCGCAAATTCCTGGGTGGAGGCCGGAATGGAGATGTCTTCGTGGGTGAGTACGAAGCTGCCCATTTCGCGGTCCAGGGTGAAGCCTTTGACGCCATCGCCCAGGGTCAGGACGAGCATGGTCTGTGGGCCGTAGATCGCGTAACCGGCGGCGACCTGCTCGGTGCCCGGCTGCAGGAAGGCCTTTTCGTTCAGGGCTTCGTTCTGGCTCAGGTATTCGTTCGGGCAACGCAGTACCGAGAAGATAGTACCGACCGGCGCGTTGATGTCGATATTGGACGAACCGTCCAGTGGGTCGAATACCAACAGGTATGCGCCTTTGGGGTATTTGCCCGGAATCTGGTAGGCATTGTCCATTTCCTCGGAGGCCATGCCGGCCAGGTGACCGCCCCATTCGTTGGCTTCGAGCAGGATTTCGTTGGAGATAACGTCGAGCTTTTTCTGCACTTCGCCCTGCACGTTTTCAGTGCCCATGCTGCCCAGGACACCACCCAGTGCGCCTTTGGACACGGCGTGGCTGATCTCCTTGCAAGCACGCGCCACCACTTCGATAAGGAAGCGCAGATCGGCAGGCGTGTTGTTGCTGCGGGTCTGCTCGATCAAATAGCGACTCAAGGTAACGCGGGACATGGACGGCTCCGGAGAATGGGGGGCTTAAAAACCCGCGCAGTTTAACGCGAGTCGGGGCTGATTTCCTCTAATCAGAGGATTTAACGCCAATAGAGTTCACGGGTTGGCGCAACGGCTATCTCCAACAACGGTGCATATACGCAGAACCCCATGTGGGAGGGGCTTGCTCCCGATAGCGGTGTGCCAGTCGACATAGCTGTTAACTGATAGACCGCTATCGGGAGCAAGCCCCCTCCCACATTTTCTACTGTGGCGTTTAGTCGAGCGCTTTCCAGATTTCGGTGGCGTATTCGCGGATCGTCCGGTCCGAGGAGAACCAGCCCATCCGCGCCGTATTCAGCACCGCCGAGCGCCACCAGGCCTTGGAGTCATGCCAATGCGCCTCGACCCGCGTCTGGGCGTCCCAGTAGGAGTCGAAGTCGGCACACACCAGGAAGCGGTCGTAGTCGATCAGCCCGTCGATCAACCCCACATACCGGCCCGGATCATCCGGCGAGAACACACCGCCACGGATCGCCTGCAGCACATCGCTCAAGCGATGGGAGGCAGCGATTTCCGGCCCGGCGTTGAATTCACCGGCGTGCTTGCGGGCTTCGACCTGCTGGGCACTGAGGCCGAAGATGAACATGTGCTCGGCGCCCACCCGCTCGTGCATTTCCACGTTGGCGCCGTCCATGGTGCCGATGGTCAGCGCGCCGTTGAGGCCGAACTTCATGTTACTGGTACCCGAGGCCTCGAAACCGGCGGTGGAGATCTGCTCAGACAAGTCCGCCGCCGGGATGATGCTTTCCGCCAGGCTGACGTTGTAGTTGGGCAGGAACACCACCTTGAGCAGGCCGCGTACGGTAGGGTCATTGTTGACGGTGCGCGCGATATCGTTGGTCAGCTTGATGATCAGCTTGGCCTGGTGATAACTCGCCGCCGCCTTGCCGGCGAAAATTTTCACCCGCGGCACCCAATCGACCTCCGGCTCGGCCCGGATCGCCTGATACAGCGCCACGGTGTGCAGCAGGTTGAGCAGCTGGCGCTTGTATTCGTGGATCCGTTTGACCTGCACGTCGAACATCGCCGCCGGGTTCACCGAAATACCCAGGCGCTCGTGGATGATCTCGGCCAGCGCTCGCTTGCTGTGCAGGCGTTGGTCGGCGAAGGCTTTGCGGAAGGTCTGTTTCTCGGCGAAGGTTTCCAGCTCGCCCAGGCGGGTTTCCATGTTGTCGAGAATGTCAGGGCCCAGGGCTTGCACCAGCATATCGGTGAGCTTGGGGTTGGCCTGGTACAGCCAGCGGCGGAAGGTGATGCCGTTGGTTTTGTTGTTGATGCGCTCCGGGTAGAGCTTATGCAGTTCGGAAAACACCGTGCTGCGCATCAGCTGAGTGTGCAGACCGGACACGCCGTTGACACTGTGGGAACCGAGGAACGCCAGGTTGCCCATGCGCACACGACGGCCGTTGTCTTCTTCAATCAACGACACGGCGCGCAGCACGTCGAAGTCGTGAATGCCCTTGGCGCGTAGCGAGTCGATATGCTGGGCGTTGATCAGGTAGATGATCTGCATATGCCGGGGCAGCATGCGTTCCATCAAACCGACCGGCCAGGTTTCCAATGCCTCAGGCAGCAAGGTGTGGTTGGTGTAGGAAAGCGTTTCGACGGTGACGTCCCACGCCGCTTCCCACGGAATGTCGTGCAGGTCGACCAACTGGCGCATCAACTCGGCTACGGCGATGGACGGGTGGGTATCGTTGAGCTGGATGGCGGCGTGTTCGCCCAGGCTCAGCACCGAGCCGTGCATGTTCTTGTGGCGGCGCAGCAAGTCTTGCAACGAAGCGGAAACGAAGAAGTATTCCTGGCGCAGGCGCAGTTCCTGCCCCGCTTCGGTGCTGTCGGCCGGGTACAGCACACGCGAGATGCTCTCGGCCCGCGCCACTTCGGCGACGGCGCCCAGGTGGTCACCGGCGTTGAAGCGTTCCAGGTGCAAATCTTCGACCGCCCGTGCGCGCCACAGGCGCAAGGTATTGACGCTGGCGCCACGCCAGCCGACCACCGGAGTGTCGTAGGCCACCGCGCGCACGGTTTCGCTGGGCGACCACACTTGGATCATCTTGCCGGACGCGTCCGCCAGGGTTTCCACGCTGCCGCCAAAACCGATCGGGTAGATCACTTCGGCGCGCTCGAACTCCCACGGGTTACCGAAATCCAGCCAGCGCTCGGTCTGCTCCTGCTGCCAGCCATCGACAATCGCCTGGCGGAACAAGCCGTGTTCGTAACGAATGCCATAACCGTGGCCGGCAATGCCCAGGGTCGACATGCTTTCCATGAAGCACGCCGCCAGACGGCCCAAGCCACCGTTGCCCAGCGCCGCGTCGGGTTCGAGCAGGCGAATGCGCTCAAGGTCCACGCCAAGCTCCGACAGCGCTTCGCGCGCGATCTCCAGCACGCCGAGGTTGCTCAGGCTGTCGTAGAGCAAGCGGCCGATAAGAAATTCCAGCGAGAGGTAATAAACCCGTTTCTGGCCTTTGCGGTAGATGCGCCGCGTATGGTCCATCCAGTGGTCGACCATCTGGTCGCGGGCGGCCAGGGCAATGGCTTCGAACCAGTCGTGGTCGAAGGCGTGATCCGGGTCCTTGCCCACCGCGTAGGTGAGTTTGGTCAAGACAGCATCGCGAAATGCGGCTACCTCTGCTTCTCGTGCAAGTGGTTCCTGAGACATCAATTGCGACCTCGGGCGAGATAGAAGGAGTTGCTAGAGCCTAGACGGTCTGACAGACGGTAGACGCTCTGGTTCGTCAGTTTTTTAACTCATTGAGCGTTGCATGAATTTGATGCAGAGGTCGTGCCTGATCGCCGTTCGCGCAGAAACTCTGAAAAGGTTGTTCAAAAAACCACCAATCCCGGTATGATCGCGCGCCCGGATACAGCCCCACCTTTTGGAACCCTGATGAAGCCTCAACTGATCGCCGCCGCGGAACTCGACCGTCTCGAGACCTGGCAGAAATATTCCGCCCACATGTGTGGTGGCTGCGTGTCCAGCTGCTGCACGCTGCCGGTCGAAGTGAAGATCAAGGACCTGATCCGCATCGGCATCGTCGATGAGTTCGAGCGCGGCGACCCGCCGAAAAACATCGCCAAGCGTTTGCAGAAGGAAGGCATCGTCGAGCGCTTCAATTCCAAATCCGAGATTTTTACTTTGCAGCGCATGAGCAACAACGACTGCCTGTACCTGGATCGTAAGACGCGCTTTTGCACTATTTATGACAAGCGCCCGGATACCTGCCGCAACCACCCGAAAATCGGGCCGCGGCCGGGGTATTGCGCGTACAAGCCGAAAGAAGTGGTGCGCGAGACTAATTTCAAGACACTCGACAAGTTTTGATGATCGTTCCCACGCTCCGCGTGGGAACGCAGCCCTGGACGCTCCGCGTCCGCTCTTAAAGGCGCGACGCAGAGCATCCCAAGAGGCATTCCCACGCAGAGCGTGGGAACGATCAGACATAAAAAAACGCCCCCGGCCTTTCGACCGGGGGCGTTTTTCATTCAGCCTGAGTTAACTCAGTTCTTGGCTTTCTTGGCAGCGCGGGTACGCTCGCCTTCGTCCAGGATCTTCTTACGCAGGCGGATCGACTTAGGCGTGACTTCGCACAGCTCGTCGTCCTGGATGAATTCCAGGGCCTGTTCCAGGGTGAAGCGAACAGGTGGAACCAGAGCGATGGTTTCGTCTTTACCCGAAGCACGCATGTTGTCGAGCTTCTTGCCTTTGGTTGGGTTGACGCCCATGTCGTTGTCACGGCTGTTCAGACCAACGATCTGGCCGTTGTAGATCTCTTGACCGTGTTCAACGAACAGCTTGCCACGCGCCTGGAGGGTTTCCAGGGAGTAGGTCAGCGCCTTGCCGGTTTCAACCGACACCAGAACACCGTTCTGACGGCCGGACATGTCGCCGGACTTCATGGTGTCGTAGCGATCGAAGATCGAGGTCAGGATGCCAGCACCGTTGGTCAGGGTCAGGAACTGGTTACGGAAACCGATCAGACCGCGAGCAGGGATGTTGTATTCCAGACGCACACGGCCTTTGCCATCCGGCACCATGTTGGTCAGGTCGCCCTTACGCAGGCCCATCTCTTCCATCACCTTGCCCTGGGATTCTTCCGGGGTGTCGATGGTGACGTTTTCGAACGGTTCCTGCTTCACGCCGTCAACGGTACGGATGATCACTTCCGGACGACCAACACCCATTTCGAAGCCTTCGCGACGCATGGTTTCGATCAGTACCGAGAGGTGCAGCTCACCACGGCCGGAGACCTTAAACTTGTCAGCCGAGTCGCCTTCTTCAACGCGCAGAGCAACGTTGTACAGCAGCTCTTTGTCCAGACGCTCCTTGATGTTACGGGAGGTCACGAACTTGCCTTCTTTACCGCAGAACGGCGAGTCATTGACCTGGAAGGTCATGGAAACGGTTGGCTCGTCAACAGTCAGAGGCTTCATCGCCTCGACGGTGTCTGGCTGGCACAGGGTGTCGGAGATGAACAGCGAGTCCATGCCGCTGACGCACACGATGTCGCCGGCGAAGGCTTCTTCAACGTCGATACGGTGCAGGCCGTGGTGGCCCATCAGCTTCAGGATACGGCCGTTACGCTTCTTGCCGTCGGCGCCGATCGCGACAACCGGGGTGTTCGGCTTGACGCTGCCACGGGCGATACGGCCAACGCCGATAACACCCAGGAAGCTGTTGTAGTCCAGTGCCGAGATTTGCATCTGGAACGGGCCTTCACGGTCAACCTTCGGTGGTGGAACGTGGTCAACGATGGCCTGGTACAGCGGGGTCATGTCTTCCGCCATGGCGGTGTGTTCCAGACCGGCAATACCGTTCAGGGCCGAGGCGTAGATCACTTGGAAATCAAGCTGCTCTTCGGTGGCACCCAGGTTGTCGAACAGGTCGAAGATCTGGTCCAGAACCCAGTCCGGACGCGCACCTGGACGGTCAACCTTGTTGATGCACACGATCGGACGCAGGCCGGCTTCGAAAGCCTTCTTGGTCACGAAACGGGTTTGCGGCATAGGGCCGTCTTGAGCGTCAACCAGCAGCAGAACGGAGTCAACCATCGACATTACGCGTTCTACTTCGCCGCCGAAGTCGGCGTGGCCCGGGGTGTCCACGATGTTGATGTGGTAGCCGTTCCAGTTGATAGCGGTGTTTTTTGCCAGGATGGTAATACCGCGCTCTTTTTCCTGGTCGTTGGAGTCCATCACGCGCTCGTCGTTGAGCTCGTTGCGCTCCAGGGTGCCGGATTGACGCAAGAGTTTGTCTACCAGGGTGGTTTTACCATGGTCAACGTGAGCAATGATGGCGATGTTACGTAGATTTTCGATCACTTGTGTATCTCGATCAGAGGATTCGGTGTGCTGACAGGTCGTGGCAGCGATTTACAGTAGAGTCAGGCCTTGCCGTTACAGCTTGACGGCAGAGTCGGGGGGCCGGTGACGCAGGCCACAGGCAAACAGCCCCGGGCTCTTAGCTCGGTCGATAAACGCGCACATTGGCATGCCCCTCACTGAGCAAATGGTGGGCATGCAGGCGACTCATCACGCCTTTGTCGCAATACAGCAGGTACTGACGGCTGTCATCCAGTTCCTTGAAACGCGCGTTCAATGCATAAAACGGCAGCGTTTGTACGTCGATGCCAGGAATTTCCAGCGGCTCATCTTCGGCGGCATCCGGGTGACGGATGTCGACGATGATCTGGCCGGCCAGAGCTTCACTGACTTCTTCGATCTGCACATCCTGGCCCAGCTCGTCGATGACGCGATCGATCGGGACCAGTTTGGCGTTCTCGAGCGCTCGCTCCAGAATCGCCATGTCGAACTGTTGTTCTTCATACTCCACGCGGTTGCGCTTGGCGTGGGTCTTGGGGTTCACCGAGATGACCCCGCAATACTCAGGCATATGCTTGGCAAAGTCGGCGGTGCCGATCTGCTCTGCCTGATCGATGATGTCCTGCTTGTGGCTGGCGATCAGCGGGCGCAACACCAGTTTCTCGGTGACGCAGTCGATGATCGACAGGTTTGGCAGCGTCTGGCTGGATACCTGGGAGATCGCTTCGCCGGTCACCAGCGCGTCGATCTGCAACCGATCGGCAATCCGGGACGCCGCGCGCAACATCATACGCTTCAATACGACGCCCATATGACCGTTATCGACTTTGCCGAGAATTTCGCCCAGCACTTCCTCAAACGGTACGCTCACAAATAGCACGCGTTGAGAGCTGCCGTACTTCTTCCAGATAAAGTGCGCGACTTCCATCACGCCCAATTCGTGTGCACGCCCGCCCAGGTTGAAGAAGCAGAAGTGGCTCATCAGGCCGCGACGCATGATCTGGTAGGCCGCCACCGTCGAATCGAAACCGCCGGACATCAATACCAGGGTCTGTTCCAGGGCGCCCAGCGGGTAGCCGCCGATGCTGTTGTGCTGGCTGTGGATCACGAACAACCGTTTGTCGCGAATTTCCATGCGCACTTCAATTTGCGGTGCTTTCAGGGAAATTCCGGCGGCGCCGCACTCGCGACGCAGCTTGCTGCCGACGTATTTTTCCACATCCATGGAGCTGAACGGATGCTTGCCGGCACGCTTGCAGCGCACCGAAAAAATCTTGCCGGCCAGCGCGTCACCGAAGTGCTGTTTGCACTTCTCGGTGATGTCGTCGAAGTCGCCCAGCGGGTACTCATCCACCTGCAGGAAATGCGCGATACCCGGCATGCAGCTCAGGCGCTCGGTCATGTCCTTCAAGGCTTTGGCGTCGGTCAGGCGGGTTTCCAGCTCGAGGTTGTCCCACACGCCATTCACCACCACAGCCGGGTCCAGGTCACGGAGCACGGCACGGATGTTCTTGGCCAACTGACGGATGAAACGCGTCCGTACCGGTCGGCTCTTGATGGTGATCTCGGGGAAGACTTTAACGATTAATTTCATGGAAACAGCGCGCGCCGGGCCTGCTGAAAAAGGGGGGCGCGGATTATAGCGGAAATCGCTCAAGGTTTAACCAGTTAATATGCAGCGCATTCGCTGCGCACCAAAACGGGTCATTTTCGCCCGTTAGCGCTACATTGCAGTGCGCTATTTGCCGCGCTTTGGCCGATTGCACCGTTATAGGGGCCATTTTGACGCAAAAAGACCATGTTGGCGCACTGGCATGCAATTTGCTCTCTTGTGAGGCAGGTTGCCTTGGCGGAGTATCCGCGCCGGCATCACCCAAATTCTAAGGGCTAACTCCACTACCCTAGCCCGAAGCCACCCGGAGGACACCATGTCGAAGTCGGTTCAACTCATCAAAGATCATGACGTTAAATGGATTGATCTGCGCTTCACGGACACCAAAGGTACTCAGCACCACGTGACCATGCCGGCTCGCGACGCGCTGGATGATGCTTTCTTCGAAGAAGGCAAGATGTTCGACGGTTCCTCCATCGCTGGCTGGAAAGGCATCGAAGCCTCCGACATGATCCTGATGCCGGACGACAGCACTGCCGTCCTCGACCCGTTCACCGAAGACCCAACCCTGATCATCGTCTGCGACGTGATCGAGCCTTCGACCATGCAAGGCTACGACCGCGACCCACGTGCGATCGCCAAGCGTGCCGAGGAATACCTGAAGTCGACCGGTATCGGCGACACCGTATTCGTAGGCCCAGAGCCAGAATTCTTCATCTTCGATTCGGTCAAGTTCAAGTCCGACATCTCCGGCTCCATGTTCAAGATCTACTCCGAACAAGGTTCGTGGATGTCCGACCAGGACGTGGAAGGCGGCAACAAAGGCCACCGCCCAGGCATCAAAGGTGGCTACTTCCCTGTTCCGCCGTTCGACCACGACCACGAAATCCGTACCTCCATGTGCAACGCCATGGAAGAAATGGGCCTGGTCATCGAAGTTCACCACCACGAAGTGGCGACTGCCGGCCAGAACGAAATCGGTGTGAAGTTCAACACCCTGGTCGCCAAGGCTGACGAAGTCCAGACCCTGAAGTACTGCGTACACAACGTGGCTGATGCCTACGGCCGTACCGCTACCTTCATGCCTAAGCCGCTGTACGGCGATAACGGTTCGGGTATGCACGTTCACTTGTCCATCGCCAAAGAAGGCAAGAACACCTTCGCCGGCGAAGGTTATGCCGGCCTGTCCGACACCGCCCTGTACTTCATCGGCGGTATCATCAAGCACGGTAAGGCCCTGAACGGCTTCACCAACCCGTCGACCAACTCCTACAAGCGTCTGGTCCCAGGCTTCGAAGCGCCGGTGATGCTGGCCTACTCGGCCCGTAACCGTTCCGCTTCTATCCGTATCCCTTACGTGTCCAGCCCGCGCGCTCGTCGTATCGAAGCCCGCTTCCCGGACCCGGCGGCCAACCCATACCTGGCTTTCGCAGCCCTGGTCATGGCTGGCCTGGACGGCATCCAGAACAAGATCCACCCTGGCGACGCCGCCGACAAAAACTTGTACGACCTGCCGCCTGAAGAGGCCAAAGAGATTCCACAAGTGTGCGGCAGCCTGAAAGAAGCCCTGGAAGAGCTGGACAAGGGCCGTGCGTTCCTGACCAAAGGCGGCGTGTTCAGCGACGACTTCATCGATGCCTACATCGAGCTGAAAAGCGAAGAAGAAATCAAGGTTCGTACCTTCGTACACCCACTGGAATACGAGCTGTACTACAGCTGCTGATCCGGTAGCGCTGCTTGACGTAGCGTGATTGAAAAAGGCCTCCTTCGGGAGGTCTTTTTTTGCTTGGGAATTACGCTGCTTTACATGTTCAAACCCAATAAAAAATGTGGGAGGGGGCTTGCCCCCGATGGCAGAGTGTCAGGCAGTATAGGTATGACTGGCACACCGTCATCGGGAGCAAGCCCCCTCCCACAGGAGATCTGCGTTGAAACATAGACTTGTGTTCGCTCTGCTGTTCGTCAGTGCCGGTGCTTGCGCCGCCCCGCCCACCCTCGAGCCGCTGCTCAACAGCATCGCCGAACGCCTGGAGATCGCCGACCAGGTGGCCTTGAGCAAATGGGACAGCCATAAACCCGTGGAAGATAAAAAGCGCGAGCAGGAAGTGATTGCCAGCGTCGTCGCCCAAGCGCCGAGCTACAAACTGGACCCCGCCTCTACCGAGCAATTCTTCGCGGCGCAGATCGAGGCAAACAAACTGGTGCAGTACACCCATTTGTCCGACTGGCAATTCCAGGGCAAGGCCCCCGACGATCCGCGTCCGGACCTGATCAAGCAGATTCGCCCACGATTGGATGAGCTGCAAAAACGCCTGCTGCAGCAGTTGGCCGACTTCACACCCCTGCGCACAGATCCTCAATGCCCCCAATGGCTTGCCGAGGCGGTGCATGAGCCACTCAATGACCCGCTGCGCCAACTGGCAATGATCCGCGCCACCGCCGAGCTGTGCGTTTACAAAGGTTAACGCGTGCAAACCCAGTCAAAACTGTGGGAGGGGGCTTGCTCCCGATAGCAGAGTGTCAGTCAGCATATTTAACAGCTGATACATCGCTATCGGGAGCAAGCCCCCTCCCACATTGGATTTGGGTGCATTCAGCTTCCTGAACAGACTTTCTCAAAGCGCACTATATTGGTGCGATAGGTTGCACCCATCCCAGCGATCCAGCCCATTTTGGTTCGATTATTCCCGAACAAGCTGGCGGAACGCCACAGTTTCGCGCCTGAACCCCTTATTTCAGGGCTTTAACGCTTCTTTTCGGAGCCTTGGTTTGGTTTTTGCATTTTCCTTGTATCAGCGTGTGCCTCAAGCCTGCGCCTTGCTCCAAAAGAGGTCCTGATGACCATCAGTGATGCACTGCACCGTTTGTTACTCGACAACCTGACCACTGCGACCATCCTGCTCAACGCCGACCTGCGTCTTGAGTACATGAACCCGGCGGCGGAGATGCTCCTGGCTATCAGCGGCCAGCGCAGCCATGGGCAGTTCATCAGCGAATTGTTCACCGAGTCGGCCGAAGCCCTGAGCTCGTTGCGCCAGGCCGTGGAGCAGGCACACCCGTTCACCAAGCGTGAAGCGATGCTCACCGCCCTCACTGGCCAGACCTTGACCGTCGACTACGCAGTGACGCCGATCCTGAGCAATGGCGCGACCCTGCTGCTGCTCGAAGTGCACCCCCGCGATCGCCTGCTGCGCATCACCAAGGAGGAGGCGCAGCTGTCCAAGCAGGAAACCAGCAAGATGCTGGTACGCGGCCTGGCCCACGAGATCAAGAACCCGCTGGGCGGCATTCGCGGCGCGGCACAGTTGCTGGCCCGCGAGCTGCCGGAGGAGCATCTCAAGGACTACACCAACGTCATCATTGAAGAGGCCGACCGCTTGCGCAACCTGGTGGACCGCATGCTCGGCTCCAACAAGCTGCCGTCGCTGGCGATGACCAACGTGCACGAAGTGCTGGAGCGCGTCTGCCAACTGGTCGAGGCCGAAAGCCAGGGCTGCATCACCCTGGTGCGCGACTACGACCCCAGCATCCCCGATGTCTTGATCGACCGTGAGCAGATGATCCAGGCGGTGCTCAATATCGTGCGCAACGCCATGCAGGCCATCAGCAGCCAGAACGAGTTGCGCCTGGGCCGCATCAGCCTGCGCACCCGCGCCCTGCGCCAGTTCACCATTGGCCATGTGCGCCATCGCCTGGTGACCAAGGTCGAAATCATCGACAACGGCCCGGGCATTCCTGCGGAGCTGCAGGAAACCATTTTCTTCCCCATGGTCAGTGGCCGCCCGGACGGTACCGGGCTGGGCCTGGCCATTACCCAGAACATCATCAGCCAGCATCAGGGCCTGATCGAATGTGAGAGCCATCCCGGCCACACCACGTTCTCGATCTTCCTGCCATTGGAACAAGGAGCCCCCACGACATGAGCCGTAGTGAAACTGTCTGGATCGTCGATGACGACCGTTCTATCCGCTGGGTCCTGGAGAAAGCCTTGCAACAGGAAGGCATGACCACCCAGAGCTTCGACAGCGCCGACGGTGTAATGAGCCGCCTGGCTCGCCAGCAGCCGGATGTGATCATCTCCGATATCCGCATGCCCGGCGCCAGCGGCCTGGACCTGCTGGCGCGGATTCGCGAACAGCATCCGCGCCTGCCGGTGATCATCATGACGGCGCACTCGGACCTGGACAGCGCTGTCGCGTCGTATCAGGGCGGCGCCTTCGAGTACCTGCCCAAGCCGTTCGATGTGGATGAGGCGGTGGCGCTGGTCAAGCGCGCCAACCAGCACGCCCAGGAACAGCAGAACCAGGAAGCCCCGCCGGCCCTGACGCGCACGCCGGAAATCATCGGCGAAGCGCCGGCGATGCAGGAAGTGTTTCGCGCCATCGGGCGCTTGAGCCACTCCAACATCACCGTGCTGATCAACGGCGAGTCGGGTACCGGTAAAGAGCTGGTCGCCCACGCGCTGCACCGTCACAGCCCTCGGGCGGCGTCGCCGTTTATCGCGTTGAATATGGCGGCTATCCCGAAAGACTTGATGGAGTCCGAGCTGTTCGGCCATGAAAAAGGCGCGTTCACCGGCGCGGCCAACCTGCGGCGCGGGCGCTTTGAGCAAGCGGACGGCGGCACCCTGTTCCTCGATGAAATCGGCGACATGCCAGCCGATACCCAGACCCGCCTGCTGCGGGTGCTGGCCGATGGTGAGTTCTATCGCGTCGGCGGGCATACGCCAGTCAAGGTGGATGTACGCATCATCGCGGCGACCCACCAGAACCTGGAAACCCTGGTACACGCCGGCAAATTCCGCGAGGACTTGTTCCATCGCCTCAACGTGATCCGCATCCACATCCCGCGCATGTCAGACCGCCGCGAAGACATTCCCACCCTCGCCCGTCACTTCCTCAGCCGCGCCGCCCAGGAGCTGGCCGTCGAGCCGAAACTGCTCAAGAGCGAGACCGAGGAATACCTGAAGAACCTGCCATGGCCCGGCAACGTACGCCAGCTGGAGAACACTTGCCGCTGGATCACGGTGATGGCCTCTGGGCGCGAAGTGCATATCAGCGACCTGCCGCCGGAACTGCTGAGCCTGCCGCAGGATTCGGCACCAGTCACCAACTGGGAACAGGCACTGCGCCAATGGGCCGACCAGGCCCTTGCACGCGGCCAGTCGAACCTGCTGGACAGCGCCGTGCCGGCGTTCGAGCGGATCATGATCGAGACCGCACTGAAGCACACCGCTGGCCGCCGTCGCGATGCCGCCGTGCTGCTGGGTTGGGGGCGTAATACCCTGACGCGCAAGATCAAGGAGCTGGGGATGAAGGTCGACGGCGGTGACGACGACGAAGGTGACGAGGGCTGATCACCGCTCTCTGATCCACTGAAGATCCAATGTGGGAGGGGGCTTGCTCCCGATAGCAGTGGTTCAGTCACAACATCTGTGTCTGATCTACCGCTATCGGGAGCAAGCCCCCTCCCACATTTGGATCTTCATAAGGCTCATAGTCATGCACTGATTCAATGCACCATGAACCGGCATCGGGCATGGAGCCGGCACCCGAAAGATTGCTACGACTGAAAAACTCTCCAAAGCTGAAACCACCAAAGCCCCGAATTCCGGGGCTTTGCGCTTTCTTGCAAGTTTTTATGGCGCCAATTGCAAACTCTGGCACGCCCCCTGCAATAACCCCTGTATTACCCAGTTTCGGGGACCTTGGTACAGGCAGGCCGAGAATCCCCTCTTTAACACCGAAGCCCTAGGCTTCACCCCGTTTTGGGAGCCCTGGTACAGGCAGGCCGGGAACTCCCTCTTTTATTGCTCGTGGAGATGGATCTCCAGCCGCCAGCGGTCATCGACCTCTTCGCCCTTCCACTCCCCGCGTAATGGCCGAGCCGCCACCAGGTTCAGCAGCAAGCCGCTGTCGGTCTTGCGCACGCGCCAGTTCACATCCTTGTCATTGACCTTGAGTTGCCCACTGGCGGCATTGCCCTGTGCGTCGAACAGCAGCGCCACGGTGCCGTCGATATGCTCGCCGTGCAGCTTGGGTTCGCTGTTGAACCACACCACCAAACCGTCCGCCGCAGCTTCCACCTGTTGCAGCTCGACCGGGTCCGCAGTGGTCAAGCGACCAATCATCAAGCCAATCATCAAGCCGACAATCGCCAGTGAGCCGAGCACCCGTGGCAATAGCTTCGGCCTCGGGTCGTCTTCGGGGGTAGAATGCAGCGCATCTTTACCTTCGGAGCCGTGCATGTTTCACGTCATCCTTTTTCAACCAGAAATTCCGCCGAATACCGGCAACGTTATCAGGCTGTGCGCCAACAGTGGCTGCCACCTGCATTTGATCGAGCCGCTGGGCTTCGACATGGACGATAAACGCCTGCGCCGCGCCGGGCTGGATTACCACGAGTACGCCACCCTCAAGCGCCACGCCGACCTGGCAAGCTGCCTGGAGAGCCTGGGCCACCCGCGCTTGTTCGCGTTTACCACCAAGGGCTCGCGGCCGTTTCATGATGCCAGCTTCGCCGAGGGCGACGCGTTTCTGTTCGGCCCGGAGAGCCGGGGCCTGCCGGCCGAAGTGCTCGACGCCCTGCCCGACGGCCATCGCCTGCGCTTGCCGATGCGCGAAGGCTGCCGCAGCCTGAACCTGTCGAACACCGTCGCCGTGGCGGTCTATGAAGGCTGGCGCCAACTCGGCTTCAAGTAACACCGCATAGCAAATGTGGGAGGGGGCTTGCCCCCGATAGCGGTATATCAGCCAGCATATCTGTAGCTGACCCACCGCCATCGGGAGCAAGCCCCCTCCCACATTTTTTACCGCATCGACTTATTGAACCGTCGACGAACCTTCCTGTTGCATGCGCTGCAGCTCTTGAGCGTACAGGGCGTCGAAGTTCACCGGTGCCAGCATCAGCGCCGGGAACGAGCCACGGGTGACCAGGCTGTCCAGGGTCTCACGGGCGTACGGGAACAGGATATTCGGGCAGAACGCGCCCAGGGTGTGGCTCATGGACGCTTCGTCCAGGCCCTGGATCAGGAAGATACCGGCCTGCTGCACTTCAGCGATGAAGGCCACTTCTTCGCCGTTCTTGACGGTGACCGACAGGGTCAGCACGACTTCGTGGAAGTCACCTTCCAGGGCTTTTTGACGGGTGTTCAGGTCCAGCGCAACGCTTGGGGTCCACTCCTGGCGGAAGATGGCCGGGCTTTTCGGTGCTTCGAACGACAGGTCACGCACATAGATGCGCTGCAGCGAAAACTGTGGGCCTTGGGCTTCTGCTGCTTCGGTGTTCTGTTGATCAGTCATCGCAGATCCTTCTCTATCTTGGGGCTTTTAGGGGTTAGGCGGACAGCAGCGCATCAAGTTTACCGGCGCGCTCAAGGGCAAACAGGTCGTCGCAGCCACCGATGTGCCGGGTGCCGATCCAGATCTGCGGGACCGACGTGCGCCCTGCCTTCTGGGCCATTTCGGCGCGCACCTGGGGCTTGCCATCGACTTTTATCTCTTCGAAGGCAACGCCCTTCTTACCCAGCAAAGCCTTGGCTCGCACGCAATAAGGGCAATAATCGCTGGAATACACGACAACCTGGCTCATATCACTTCACCAGCGGCAGGTTATCGGCCTTCCAGCTGCCGATACCGCCGGACAGTTTGGCGGCGGTGAAGCCGGCCTTGAGCATTTCGCGAGCGTGAGTGCCGGAATGCTGGCCCTGGGCGTCGACCAGAATGATGGTCTTGGCCTTGTGCTTTTCCAGCTCGCCCAGGCGCGCCATCAGCTTGTCCTGGGGAATGTTCAGGGCGCCGACGATATGGCCGGCGGCGAAATCCTTGGCCGGGCGGATATCCACGACAACCGCTTCATCCTTGTTGACCAGCGCGGTCAGCTCCGACGTGCTCAGGCTGCGGCCACCACGGCTCAATTCGTGAGCGATCAGCAGCGCCAGCAGGATGACGAAGGCACCCACGAGCAGATAGTGGGCAGTGGCAAATGCAATCAGGTGATCAACCATCAAGGAGGTTCCAGGGCGTTAAAATGGCGGTAAGTATACACAGCCGCCAGGGGCGGCCAACCCCCGTAAAGCGGTGACGCGGTTGGAACTTCGCTTTAAACTGCCACTCCCTTTTCCATTGCCTTCCTTTATTACCGCCGCGAGAGGATCTATGACTACCACGCCTAAACCTTTGGTCCTGATTATTCTCGATGGCTTCGGACACAGTGAAAGCCACCACGACAACGCTGTGTACGCAGCGAACAAGCCCGTGCTGGACCGCCTCACCGCCACCGTACCCAACGGCCTGATCTCCGGTTCCGGCATGGACGTGGGCCTGCCGGACGGCCAGATGGGCAACTCGGAAGTCGGCCACATGAATCTCGGCGCCGGACGAGTGGTCTATCAGGACTTCACCCGTGTGACCAAAGCGATCCGCGATGGCGAGTTCTTCGAGAACCCGACCATCTGCGCTGCGGTGGATAAAGCCGTCGCCGCCGGCAAGGCCGTGCACTTCATGGGCCTGCTGTCCGATGGCGGCGTGCACAGCCATCAGGACCACCTGGTGGCCATGGCTGAACTGGCCTTCAAGCGCGGCGCCGACAAAATCTACCTGCACGCCTTCCTCGATGGCCGCGACACCCCGCCCAAAAGCGCGCAGTCGTCCATCGAACTGCTCGACACCACCTTCGCCGCCCTGGGCAAGGGCCGTATCGCCAGCATCGTGGGCCGCTACTTCGCCATGGACCGCGACAACCGCTGGGACCGCGTGGC
The DNA here is from genome assembly GCF_003852235.1 of Pseudomonas sp. R4-35-07. NCBI lineage: Bacteria > Pseudomonadati > Pseudomonadota > Gammaproteobacteria > Pseudomonadales > Pseudomonadaceae > Pseudomonas > Pseudomonas sp. R4-35-07. The sequence goes on along the minus strand of NZ_CP027732.1, from coordinate 415,992 downwards.
CCAAGCCTACAACCTGATCGTCGACGGCCAGGCCGAATTCAACGCCGCTACCGCCCAACAAGGCCTGGAAGCCGCCTACGCGCGTGGCGAGAGCGATGAATTCGTCAAGGCCACCACCATCGGCGAGCCGGTGAAGGTCGAAGACGGCGACGCCATGGTGTTCATGAACTTCCGCGCCGACCGTGCCCGTGAGCTGAGCCATGTGTTTGTCGACGACGGCTTCAAAGACTTCGAACGCGCGCGCCAGCCGAACGTCGAGTTCGTCATGCTGACCCAATACGCTGCCAATATTCCGGCCCCCTCGGCATTCGCGCCGGGCAGCCTGGAAAACGTGCTGGGCGACTACCTGGCGAAAAACGGCAAGACGCAACTGCGCATTGCCGAAACCGAAAAATATGCCCACGTGACCTTCTTCTTCTCCGGCGGACGTGAAGAACCGTTCCCGGGCGAGGAGCGCATCCTCATCCCTTCGCCCAAAGTCGCCACCTACGACCTGCAACCAGAAATGAGCGCACCGGAAGTCACCGACAAGATCGTCGACGCCATCGAGCATCAGCGTTACGACGTGATCGTGGTCAACTATGCCAACGGCGACATGGTCGGTCACAGCGGCAACCTGGAAGCGGCGGTCAAGGCCGTGGAATGCCTGGACCTGTGCGTCGGTCGCATTGTCGATGCCCTGGACAAGGTCGGTGGCGAAGCGCTGATCACGGCGGACCACGGCAACTGCGAGCAGATGTCCGATGAATCCACCGGCCAGGCCCACACCGCCCACACCACCGAACCGGTGCCGTTCATCTACGTCGGCAAGCGCAATTTCAACGTGCGTGACGGCGGCGTACTGGCGGATGTGGCGCCGACCATGCTGATGTTGATGGGGCTGGAGAAGCCGAAAGAGATGACTGGGACCTCGATCCTGGTCTAATCCAAAACACACCACAAAACAGTGTGGGAGGGGGCTTGCCCCCGATAGCAGTGGCTCAGCCAGCACCTATTTAGCTGACCCACCGCAATCGGGGGCAAGCCCCCTCCCACATTAGCTTTGCAGCGTTTGGTAGATATCTTTTTGCCATACCACCGCCACTCGGCACCTATCTTGCCCGCCAGCCCCAATTGGGCGTTTTTTTTGCAGCGCTTGGCGGGCATACTAGGCCGTCCCTTTCCCCTGGTGTCGCCCGCCTCTATGCTTCGCGCCTTGATTACCCTTGCTCTTGTCTGCCTGCTCCAACCGGCATTTGCCGATGAGCGCGCACAAACCCAACAACAGTTGGACGCTACGCGTCAGGACATTACCGAGCTGAAAAAACTGCTCGGCAAGCTCCAGGAAGAGAAATCCGGCGTGCAGAAAGACCTGCGCGGCACGGAAACCGAAATGGGCAAGCTGGAGAAGCAGGTCCAGGAGCTGCAAAAAGAATTAAAGAAGAGCGAGTCGGAACTGGAGCGACTCGACGCTGAGAAAAAAAAACTCCAGAGCGCACGCGTTGAGCAGCAACGCCTGATCGCGATCCAGGCCCGCGCCGCCTACCAGAGCGGCCGCCAGGAATACCTCAAGCTGCTGCTCAACCAGCAGAACCCGGAAAAATTCGCCCGCACCCTCACCTATTACGATTACGTGAGCCAGGCGCGCCTGGCGCAATTGAAGAGCTTCAACGAAACCCTGCGCCAGTTGGCCAATGTCGAGCAGGAGATCAACGATCAGCAGGCACAGCTGCTCGACCAGAAAACCGCACTCGACACCCAGCGCAACGAACTCGATAAAGTCCGCAAGGAACGCCAGCAAGCCCTGGCCAAGCTCAACGACGACGTGAAAGCCCGCGACGCCAAGCTGCAAGCGCGCGAGCAAGACCAGGCCGATTTGGCCAAAGTGCTCAAGACTATCGAAGAAACTCTGGCCCGCCAGGCGCGCGAGGCCGAAGAGGCGCGGCAGAAGGCGTTGATCGCGCAGCAGGAAGCCGAAAAAAAGCGCCAGCGTGAGGCCGAACTGGCGGCCACTAGCGATGCGCCGGCTCCACGCAAGTCGGCACATGCAGCGCCTGGCCCATTGGTTTCCAGCAGTGGCGAGTCGTTCGGCGGGCCTTTTGCTTCAGCTCGCGGAAAACTTCCATGGCCCGTTGATGGTCGACTATTGGCACGCTTCGGGGAAACCCGTGGCGATGACACCCGCGCCAAGTGGGATGGGGTGATGATCAGCGCCTCTGCCGGCAGCCAGGTCCACGCCGTCCACGGCGGGCGCGTGGTGTTCGCCGATTGGCTGCGCGGGGCCGGTTTGCTGGTGATTCTTGACCACGGTAATGGCTATTTGAGCCTTTATGGCCACAATCAGACGTTACTCAAGTCGGCAGGTGATGTGGTAAAAGCCGGTGAATCCATCTCCACTGTCGGTAACAGTGGTGGCCAGGACACGCCGGCGCTGTACTTCGCTATTCGTCAGCAGGGTCGCCCGAGCGATCCCGCACAATGGTGCCGATCCCAAGGATAGGGTCGCATCTACATTAGGAGCTCGTTCGACATGCTGCATTTGTCCCGCCTCACTTCGCTGGCCCTGACGATCGCCCTGGTGATCGGCGCGCCTCTGGCTTTCGCCGACCAGGCCGCACCGGCTGCGCCCGCCGCTATGGCCGCGAGCACCAAGGCGCCGTTGCCGCTGGACGAGCTGCGTACCTTTGCCGAGGTCATGGACCGGATCAAGGCAGCCTATGTCGAACCCGTAGACGACAAGACCCTGCTGGAAAATGCCATCAAGGGCATGCTCAGCAACCTCGACCCGCATTCCGCCTACCTGGGCCCGGAAGATTTCGCCGAACTGCAGGAAAGCACCAGCGGTGAGTTCGGTGGCCTGGGCATCGAAGTGGGCTCCGAAGACGGCCAGATCAAAGTGGTCTCGCCCATCGACGACACCCCTGCGTCCAAGGCCGGCATCCAGGCCGGTGACCTGATCGTCAAGATCAACGGCCAGCCGACCCGCGGCCAATCCATGACCGAAGCCGTCGACAAGATGCGCGGCAAGCTCGGCCAGAAAATCACCCTGACCCTGGTGCGCGACGGCGGCAACCCGTTCGACGTGACCCTGGCCCGCGCGACCATCACGGTCAAGAGCGTGAAGAGCCAGTTGCTGGAGTCGGGCTACGGTTACATCCGCATCACCCAGTTCCAGGTCAAGACCGGCGACGAAGTGGCCAAGGCCCTGGCCAAGCTGCGCAAGGACAACGGCAAGAAGCTCAACGGCATCGTGCTCGACCTGCGCAACAACCCAGGCGGCGTGTTGCAGTCGGCGGTGGAAGTGGTCGATCACTTCATCACCAAGGGCCTGATCGTTTACACCAAGGGCCGTATCGCCAATTCCGAGCTGCGCTTCTCGGCCACCGGCAACGACCTCAGCGAGAACGTGCCGCTGGCCGTGCTGATCAACGGCGGCAGCGCCTCGGCATCGGAGATCGTCGCCGGCGCCCTGCAAGACCAGAAGCGCGGCGTGCTGATGGGCACCACCAGCTTCGGTAAAGGTTCGGTGCAAACGGTGCTGCCGCTCAATAACGAACGTGCGCTGAAGATCACCACGGCGCTGTACTACACACCCAATGGTCGCTCGATCCAGGCCCAGGGCATCGTGCCGGACATCGAAGTGCGCAGGGCCAAGATCACCAACGAGATCGACAGCGAGTACTACAAGGAAGCCGATCTGCAAGGCCACCTGGGCAATGGCAACGGCGGGGCCGACCAGCCGACCGGCAGCGGCGCCAAAGCCAAGCCGATGCCGCAGGACGACGATTACCAGTTGGCCCAGGCGCTGAGCCTGCTCAAGGGCCTGAGCATCACGCGCAGCCGTTGATATGCGTGTTGCACTGATTATCGCCGTGCTGTGCAGCCTGGCCGGATTCGCCCAAGCGACGCCGGCCGGCGAGCCGCACAAAGCCTACCTGACCCTGATCATCGACGACCTGGGGCAAAACCTGCCCAGGGATCGTCGCGTGCTGGCCCTGCCTGGGCCGGTCACCACCGCGATCATGCCCGACACCCCTCACGCCGCCGAATTCGCCCGCGAAGCCCACAAGGCCGGCAAGATTGTCATCCTGCACATGCCCATGGACCCGGCCACCGGGCCGTTTGCCTGGCACCCCGAGCTGTCGATCGAAGAGCTGGGCAAGCGCCTGGACGCGGCGTTCAAGGCGGTGCCCTACACCGCCGGCATCAATAACCATATGGGCAGCCGCATGACCGCGCAGCCGGCGGCGATGGCGTGGTTGATGGGCGAGCTGCAGCGGCGCCACAAGTTCTTTGTGGACAGCCGTACCAGCGCACAAACGGTGGCTGCGGCTGAGGCGCAGAAAATCGGTTTGGCGCATGTTTCGCGGGATGTGTTCCTGGATGACGAACGCACCGAGGCGGCGATTACCACGCAGTTGCAAACCGCAATCAAGCTGGCGCACAAGCAGGGCTCGGCGGTGATGATCGGGCATCCTTACCCTCAGACCCTGGCGGTCCTGGAGCGCGAGCTGCCCAAGCTCAAGGCCCAGGGCGTGGAGTGGATTGATATCAAGTTGATGATCAGCGTGCGCAGTAACCGGGCGATGGCCGGGCACGGCAAAGACGGCATTTACCGCTAAATGAAGGCTGCGAAGATCCAATGTGGGAGGGGGCTTGCTCCCGATGCGGTGGGCCAGCCCCTAATGTATTGACTGACACTCCGCCATCGGGAGCAAGCCCCCTCCCACATTTTTGACCGCGTTTATTCTGCTGATTCCCCTGCGCTGCACATGGGAACTGCAACCTTTAGAGGTAACGCGCCATGATTTCGTCTACTCGACCGCTCTTGCGTAATTCATCCAGCGCGGCCTGAAGCCTGGCCACCAATTCATCCGGCACCTCCTTGTTCAACGCCAAGTAAAGCTGCGCACTGTTGAAGCGCAGTACGGTCTTGAGCCCGTTCACCCCCACCTGCCGCGCCAGGTAACGGCCAGCAGGATCGCCGGTGGCCCACAGGTCTATCTGGCCCTCCATGAGCTTTTGCGCATTATCCTGGTCACGCAAGGCGACAATCGGCTTGAGCCCCTGCTTGTCCAGGCTCTGGGCAATGGCATCGCCCTTGTAGGCGCCAATCCTGTAGCGGCGCGCCTGCTCAAGGCCGTCGAGCTGGATCTTGCTGTCAGCCTTGGCCAGCAGCACCCAGTCGTCCGGGCCGATCGGGCCGACCCACTTGAACAGCGCTTCACGGTCCGGCAAACGCGCCATGACGAACACGCCATAGCCAGGTTTTTCCAGGGCGAGTTTGTAGATTCGCTCCCAAGGAAACCGCAACGTGAGATTGTAGGAAATGCCGGCGCGCTTGAAGGTTTCACGCACAATGTCCACGGCGATGCCTTCGATGTTCTCGTCCTTGGCGAAATTCTTGCCGTTTTTCGCCATGTTGTAGGGCGGGAAATTTTCCGTCAGCAACACCAGGGAGGCGTCAGACGATTCTTCGGCGTGTGCCGTAGCCACCATGAGCATGGAGAAACTGGCGAGGGCGAGCAGCAGGTGTTTGAACATGAAGGCTACCGGAATCCATGGCAAGCGCAGAGAGTGCCGCGAGCCTGCCATGGTGTCCAGCGTTTAGCGAACGACGATACCGCGCGCGGCCATGTAGGCCTTGGCCTCGGGGACCGTGTATTCGCCGAAGTGGAAAATACTCGCCGCCAGCACCGCGCTGGCGTGGCCTTCAATGACGCCATCGGCCAGGTGCTGCAGGTTGCCGACCCCGCCGGAAGCGATCACCGGGATGCCCAGCGCGTCGCTGATGGCGCGCGTCACGCCCAGGTCGAAGCCGTTTTTCATGCCGTCCTGGTCCATGCTGGTCAGCAGGATTTCACCCGCGCCCAGGCCTTCCATTTTCATCGCCCATTCCACCGCGTCCAAACCGGTGGGCTTGCGCCCGCCATGGGTGAAGATCTCCCAACGCGGGGTTTCGCCAGGGCCGGAGACTTTCTTGGCGTCGATGGCAACCACGATGCACTGCGAGCCGAAGTGCTGCGCGGCCTCGCCAACGAATTCCGGGTTGAACACCGCGGCGGTATTGATCGAGACCTTGTCCGCGCCGGCATTGAGCAGGTTGCGGATGTCCTGCACGGTGCGCACGCCGCCGCCCACGGTCAGCGGGATAAACACCTGGCTGGCCATGCGCTCGACGGTGTGCAAGGTGGTGTCGCGGCCGTCGACGCTGGCGGTGATGTCGAGAAAGGTAATTTCGTCGGCACCTTGCTCATCGTAGCGACGGGCGATTTCCACCGGGTCGCCGGCATCCCGGATGTTCTCGAACTTGACGCCCTTGACCACGCGACCGTTGTCGACGTCCAGGCAAGGGATGATGCGTTTGGCCAGCGCCATAGGCTTATCTCCGATAAGAGTTGCAAGCTTTGAGCTGCAAGCGGCAAGTAGAAGCGGATCTGCTTTTACTTGCCGCTTGTAGCTTACGACTTGGAGCTGGCCGCGTAGCCATCACAAAAAGCTTGAGCTTCGGACACATCCAGCGTGCCCTCGTAGATCGCGCGGCCGGTGATGGCGCCGATGATGCCAGGCGCCTTGGCGTCCAGCAGCGACTTGATATCGCCCAGGTTGTGGATACCACCGGACGCAATCACCGGAATCTTCGTCGCCGCCGCCAGCGCTGCGGTGAACGGCACGTTGCAGCCTTGCATCATGCCGTCTTTGGCGATGTCGGTATAAACGATGGCGGACACGCCGTCGGCTTCGAACTGCCTGGCCAGGTCGATCACTTGCACGGTGCTGATCTGCGCCCAGCCGTCGGTGGCGACGAAGCCGTCTTTGGCGTCCAGGCCCACGATCACTTTGCCTGGGAAGGCGCGGCAGGCTTCGGCAACGAAGGCCGGGTCTTTCACGGCCTTGGTGCCGATGATTACGTAGCTCACGCCGGCCTTGACGTAGTGCTCGATGGTTTCCAGGGAACGGATGCCACCGCCGATCTGGATCGGCAGGTTCGGGTAGCGCCTGGCGATGGCGGTAACCACCTCGCCATTGACCGGCTGGCCTTCGAAGGCGCCGTTCAAGTCCACCAGATGCAGACGACGGCAGCCCCCTTCCACCCATTTGGCAGCCATGCTCACCGGGTCATCGGAGAACACGGTGGAATCTTCCATGCGGCCTTGGCGCAGACGTACGCAGGCGCCGTCCTTGAGATCGATAGCGGGGATAATGAGCATGCTTTTCCTTCGTCAAAGAGCTGCAAGCTGCAAGCTATAAGCTGCAAGCAAGCACGCGTATCAATTCTTGCAGCTTGGGGCTTGACGCTCTCAGCTGCTCTTTTCAAGCGACCACAAGTCGCTTTCGATGCTTTCGAACCTTTCTTTAAGGAGCGTCTGCGTATCGAAAATCGCCCTGTTGTAATAGTGCGGCGCCACTTCGGTGGTGAACAGCTCAAGAATCTCGGCGACCTCGAACGAGCCCAGCTTGAGCTCGAAGCGGTCCTCCATGAAGCGCTTGATCTTGTCGGTAGCCTCACGCTCCTGCTCGGGCGTGAGGTTCAAGATCGGCGGCTTGGGCTTCTTGGCCATTTACCAGCGACCGTCCCACGCGGCAAAGTTCTGCAGCAATTGCAGGCCATGGGTATGGCTCTTCTCCGGGTGGAACTGCACGGCAAAGCGCGAACCGTCGGCCAGCGCGGCGGCGAAGTCGACGCCGTAGTGCCCGCCACCCACCACCTGCTCCGGTTTACCGGCGGCGATGTAGTAGCTGTGCACGAAGTAGAAGCGCGCCATGTCCGGCACTTCGTGCCACAGCGGGTGATCCACGCTCTGGCTCACTTCGTTCCAGCCCATGTGCGGGACTTTCAGGTGGGCGCCGTCTTCATGCAGGCCCTTGCCAAAGAACTTCACCTGGCCTGGGAACAGGCCGATGCAGTCAACGCCATCGTTCTCTTCACTGCTGTCGAGCAAGGCTTGCATACCCACGCAAATGCCGAGGAACGGGCGGTCCTGGCTGACTTCACGCACCAGGCTGTCAAAACCCAGACGACGGATCTCGGCCATGCAGTCGCGAATCGCGCCCACGCCGGGGAACACCACGCGGTCGGCTTCGCGAATCACGCTGGCATCGCTGGTGATCAGCACCTTGCCGGCCCCTACGTGCTCGAGGGCCTTGGCCACCGAGTGCAGGTTACCCATGCCGTAATCGATAACCGCGACCGTCTGCATTACAAAACGCCCTTGGTCGACGGCATTTGCCCGGCCATGCGGTCATCGAGCTCGACGGCCATGCGCAGCGCGCGGCCAAAGGCCTTGAACACGGTTTCGATCTGGTGGTGGGTGTTGGTGCCGCGCAGGTTGTCGATGTGCAGGCTGACGAGTGCGTGGTTGACGAAACCTTGGAAGAATTCCTGGAACAGGTCGACATCAAAGCCGCCCACGGTGGCGCGGGTGTAGGGCACGTGCATCTGCAGGCCTGGGCGGCCGGAGAAGTCGATGACTACGCGCGACAGCGCTTCATCCAGCGGGACATAGGCGTGGCCGTAGCGACGAATGCCTTTTTTGTCGCCGATGGCCTTGGCAAATGCCTGGCCGAGGGTGATGCCTACGTCTTCCACCGTGTGGTGGTCGTCGATATGCAGGTCGCCCTTGCTGACGATATCCAGGTCGATCAGCCCGTGACGGGCGATCTGGTCCAGCATGTGCTCAAGAAAAGGGACACCGATATCAAATCGGGCCTTTCCGGTGCCATCCAGGTTGATCGAGGCTTTGATCTGGGTTTCCAGAGTGTCGCGCTCGACGGACGCCATACGTTCGACCATCACCAGCTCCGCAAATCATTGGGCGAAAAAGGCAGCCATTATAGGGGCGCGGGCGCTAAACAGAAACATCGGAGGGGATAAGACTGACGAGTTGATCAAAGCGCCCCAGCATGGTGCGCGAAGATCATTCCCACGCTCTGCGTGGGAATGCCGCCTGGGACGCTCCGCGTCCCGCCAACGGGTGTAAGACTCAGAGCCTGCGCGCTGGTAACGCGGAGCGTCACGGGATGCATTCCCACGCGAAGCGCGGGAACGATCAGGCACAAAGGTTTTGCAGTGTTAGTGGAACAGTACAGCCGTCTTCTGCAGGGTCACCCACACACCCCACGCCAGCGGAATGCCCACCACCAGCCAGGCGGCGATCGCCATGGGCACGGTGCCGGGAGCCGCTTTCCACTCCAGGGAAGTGCTGGCATCAGCACCTTTGTCATGGCCCAGCGCCTGTTCGGCGGCAAGTTCGGCGTCGGTCATGAAGTACTTGTCAGCGACCGGACGCACCAGCAGGTTGCAGATAAAGCCCAGCACCAGAAGGCCAGCGAGGATGTACAAGGTGATGTCGTAGGCCGCAGCGCGCTCGACGCCGATGCTCAGCTGATATTCACGCAGGTAGTTCACCAACACCGGGCCCAGCACGCCGGCCGCAGCCCAGGCGGTCAACAGGCGACCATGGATCGCGCCGACCATTTGCGTACCGAACAGGTCGGCCAGGTAAGCCGGCACCGTCGCAAAACCACCGCCGTACATCGACAGGATGATGCAGAACGCCGCCACGAACAGCGCCACGTTGCCCAGGTGCCCCAGGTTCGGGATCAGCGCGTACAGGGCAAAGCCCAGGGCGAAGAACACGAAGTAGGTGTTTTTACGGCCCAGGTAGTCGGAGAACGACGCCCAGAAGAACCGGCCACCGATGTTGAACAGGCTCAACAACCCGGTGAAGCCTGCCGCGATGGCTGCAATCGACGCCAGTTGCCCGGCATCCAGCTGACCAAACGGCACATCCACACCCAGCAGCTTGCCGCCGAACACTTCCTGCAGCAGTGGCGACGCCATGCCGAGGATGCCGATACCGGCCGACACGTTCAGGCACAGCACCAGCCATACCAGACGGAATTGCGGGGTTTTCCACGCCACGTTCACATGTACATGACGGTGAGTGATCATCGCGTTGCTGGCTTTTTTCGCCGGCGCGGTCCAGCCCTCAGGCTTCCAGCCGGTCGGCGGCACGCGATACGAGAGTGCGCCGCCGATCATGAACACGAAGTAAATCGCAGCCATCACCAAAAAGCTCTGCCATACGCCCACGCTGGTCGGCGAAGCGAAGTGGCCCATCAGTGCTGCGGCCAGCGGTGCACCGACCATCGCGCCGCCACCGAAGCCCATGATCGCCATGCCGGTGGCCATGCCGCGCTTGTCCGGGAACCACTTGATCAGGGTCGATACCGGCGAGATATAGCCCAGGCCCAGGCCGATACCGCCAATGACCCCGGAACCGATCCACATCAGCCAGATCTGGTGGGTATAGATACCCAAGGCCGAGATCAGCAGGCCACCACACCAGCACAGTGCCGATACGACACCGGCCTTGCGTGGCCCGGCATGTTCCAGCCAGCCGCCCCAGATTGCTGCCGAGCAGCCCAGGAAGATGAAGAACAGGGTGTAGATCCAGCCCAGCATGGAGATGGGCCAGTCGCATTGGGACGAAAAGACTTGGGCGATGAAGCCCATGTCCGGCGCACAGGCGACCGGCGCAGTGATACCCAGCGCCTTGGACAGCGGCAACCAGAACACCGAGAAACCGTAGGCCATGCCGATGCACAGGTGAATGGCCAGGGCGGCCGGCGGAACCAGCCAGCGGTTGAAGCCGGGCTTGGCGATAATGCGCTCCTTGGACAGGAACGCAGGCTGTGCGGCGTTGATATCGGCCGCAGTGCTAGTGCTCATTGGTGTTTCCCCCAGTTATTGGTATGCGTCCGTCAGGCGCTCTCCCCCTCGGCCTTGCACGCAAAGCGTGACCGTTTTTTTGGGTGAAACTCCATTTTGGCGCGACGATAGGTCGCAGAAGGCGCACGAACGCGCAGAGATTAGCACTTGCAGGCGCGAGAAAAACCAAAGTGACATCACTTTTTTCAGCAAATCGGTTTTTTTTGACGCCAGAATCTTGTTTCGGCGGTCGTAGATACAATGTAACGATCCACGAACTGATGCAGGCCGTCGGGCGTTATACTCTGCGGCTAAATTTTGAAATCGACATACAAGGACTCGCCCATGAAAGCGTTCGGCAAAATCCTGGGTCTGGTATTTCTCGGGCTGTTGCTGATCATTGTGGCTCTCGGCTTTGCCCTGACCCACCTCTTCGATCCCAACGACTACAAAGAAGAAATTCGCCAGATTGCCCGCGACAAAGCCCACATCGAGCTGACGCTCAATGGCGACATCGGCTGGAGCCTGTTCCCCTGGCTGGGCCTGGAGCTGCACGAAGCCGGGGTGGCGACCCTGACCAACCCGACCCAACCGTTCGCCGACCTGCAGATGCTCGGCCTGTCGGTACGCGTGCTGCCGCTGCTGCGCCGCGAAGTGCAGATGAGCGATGTGCGCGTAGAAGGCCTGAACCTGCGCCTCAACCGCGACAAGAACGGCCACGGCAACTGGGAAGACATCGGCAAGAACCTGCCCGATGAACCCACGGGTACCCCCGCTCCCGCGCCGGTCGAGCCGGTTGCTGAAACCAAGCCGGAAAAACCGCCGCAGCCGATCCGCCTGGACATCGACAGCCTGACCATCAACAACGCCCGCGTTGAATACAACGATGAACAGACTGGCAAGCAGTTCAGCGCCGAAAGCATCCAGCTCAGTGCCGGCGCGATCCACGAAGGCGCCAACATCCCGCTGAAACTCACCGCGTTCCTGGGCAGCAACCAACCGGTCATGCGGCTCAAGACCGAGCTGAACGGCAATCTACGCATCCAACGCGCCCTCAAGCGCTACCAGTTCGAAGACATGCGCCTGAGTGGCGAAGCTACCGGCGAGCCCCTGCAAGGCAAGACCCTGACCTTCTCCACCCAGGGCCAGGTGCTGGTGGACCTGGCGGCCAACTTCGCCGAATGGACCAACCTGAAACTCTCGGCCAACCAACTGCGCGCCTTGGGCGAACTGCGGGTCAATGACCTGGACAAAACCCCGCAGGTCAGCGGCGCGTTGTCGGTCGCCCAGTTCGACCTGGCCAAGTTTCTGGAAAGCGTCGGCCACCCGCTGCCGGCCATGGCGCCGGATAGCCTGAGCAAAGTCGAACTGGTCAGCCGCCTCCAAGGCACCCCGACCAGCGTTGCGCTGGAAGACCTCAACCTGAAACTCGACGGCAGCACCTTCACCGGTCGCGTCGCCGTGGATGATTTCGCCAAACAGTCCCTGCGCGTGCAACTCAAGGGCGATACCTTCAACGCCGACAATTACCTGCCGGCCAAATCCGAAGCCGCCAAAGGCGCCACCGCCGCACGCCAGGCCGAAGTGCAGAGCAGCGAAGCCGGGGCGATGGCCGCCGGCGGTAGCACTCCGCTACCGGAAGCACCGACCAAGGGCGCCTGGAGCAGTGACAAACTGCTGCCGCTGACCCGCCTGCGCAGCCTGGATGTGAACGCAGACCTCGCCTTTGGTCAGCTGACCTTGAGCCAGTTGCCAATCCAGAATGCAGTATTGAAAGCCTCCGGCATCGACGGCCAGCTCAAGCTCGACAGCCTCAGCGGCGGCCTCTACAACGGTACATTCCAGGCCAACGGCAGCCTCGACGTGCGCCAGGACATCCCGCTGCTGGCGCTGCAAAGCCATATCAAGCAGGTGCCCGTCGAACGCATCCTGCAGGCCCAGGGGAAAACCCCGCCGGTCAAAGGCCTGATCACCCTCGACAGCAACCTGAGTGGTCGAGGCAACAGCCAGAAGGCCCTGATCGACAGCCTCAACGGTACCGCCAACGTCGTGATCAACAACGGTGTGTTGCTCAACGCCAACATCGAGCAGCAACTGTGTACCGGTATCGCCCTGCTCAACCGCAAGACCCTGAGCACCACGCCACAAGGCAAGGACACGCCCTTCCAGGAACTGCGCGGCAACCTGACGTTCCGCAATGGCGTGGCCAGTAACCCTGACCTGAAGGTGCGCATTCCAGGGCTGACGCTCAACGGCGATGGCGATGTCGACCTGCGCGTGCTGGGCATGGACTACCGCGTGGGCATCATCGTCGAAGGCGATCAGCGCGACGTGCCGGACCCGGCCTGCCAGGTCGGCGCCAACTTCCAGGGCATCGAAGTGCCGCTGCGTTGCCGTGGCCCGCTGGAACTGGGCGCCAAGGCCTGCCGCCTGGACAAGGACGGGCTTGGCCAGGTCGCCATCAAGGCGGCGGGCAACCGTCTTAACGAGAAGCTCGAAGAGAAGCTCGACAAAGTGAATCCAAAGCTCAAAGACGCACTGAAAGGCTTGTTCAACCGATGAGAAACGAGCAGTTTTCAGCGGCGGTACTCGACTGGTACGACCGCCATGGTCGCCACGACCTGCCCTGGCAACAAGGCATCACGCCTTACCGGGTGTGGGTGTCGGAAATCATGCTGCAACAGACTCAGGTCAGCACCGTGCTCAATTACTTCGACCGGTTCATGGCGTCCCTGCCGACGGTCGAAGCCCTGGCCGCCGCGCCGGAAGACGAAGTGCTGCACCTGTGGACCGGCCTGGGCTACTACACCCGGGCGCGTAACCTGCAAAAAACCGCAAAGATCGTGGTAGCCGACTACGGTGGCGAGTTTCCCAGGGATGTCGAAAAGCTCACCGAGCTGCCCGGCATCGGCCTGTCCACCGCCGGAGCGATCGCCAGCCTGAGCATGGGCCTGCGCGCGCCGATCCTCGACGGCAACGTAAAACGCGTGCTGGCACGCTTTACCGCGCAAGAGGGCTACCCAGGCGAACCCAAGGTCGCCAAACAGCTGTGGGCCACCGCAGAGCGCTTCACGCCCCATGACCGCGTCAACGCCTACACCCAGGCGATGATGGACATGGGCGCAACACTTTGTACCCGCAGCAAACCCAGCTGCCTGCTGTGCCCGCTGGAAAAAGGCTGCGAAGCGCACATGCTCGGCCTGGAAACGCGCTACCCGATCCCCAAGCCACGCAAGACCATCCCGCAGAAACGCACACTGATGCCGATGCTGGCCAATGCCGAAGGCGCGATCCTGCTTTACCGTCGCCCCTCCACGGGACTGTGGGGGGGGTTGTGGAGCCTGCCGGAGCTGGACGACCTGGAAGACCTCGATCATCTGGCCAACCAGCACGCACTGGCATTGGGCAAGCACCAGGAACTGCCGGGGCTGATCCACACCTTCAGCCACTTCCAGCTGGCCATCGAACCCTGGCTGGTCCAGGTCGAGGAAAGCGCCCATCACGTGGCCGAGGCCGACTGGCTCTGGTATAACCTCGCCACCCCGCCGCGCCTGGGCCTTGCCGCCCCGGTAAAAAAACTGCTGAAGCGCGCGGCTGAAGTATTGAACGCAGGAGAGTCGTCATGACCCGCACCATCATGTGCCGCAAGTACAAAGAAGAACTGCCCGCACTCGAACGCGCCCCTTTTCCGGGTGCCAAGGGCCAGGACATCTACGACCACGTCTCCGCCAAAGCCTGGGGCGACTGGCAAAAACACCAGACCCTGCTCATCAACGAAAAACGCTTGAACATGATGAATGCCGAAGACCGCAAATACCTGCAGGGCGAAATGGACAAGTTCTTTTCCGGCGAGGAATACGCCCAAGCCGAAGGCTACGTTCCGCCTGCTCAATAATTGATCAAAAACCGGGGTCGGCACGTAAGCGACGGTAATAATTAAATATTTTTTGAAAACTTGCTTGACGACCCCCTGAAAAACCCGTTTAATGCGCCCCGTTGCCCAGATAGCTCAGTCGGTAGAGCAGGGGATTGAAAATCCCCGTGTCGGCGGTTCGATTCCGTCTCTGGGCACCAAAATACCGAAAAACCCCAAGGAACCATGTTCCTTGGGGTTTTTTATTGCCTGCGATTTGATGGCGACCGACCTGACGGCGTCACGGTGTCGCAGCAAGACGATTGAGGGTTTTTTCGCTGGGCCCGATCGTTCAGCCTTTACCCAATTCGCCGCTGTAAGGTTTCCTTCATGACCCGCTTCTTGCTCTGCACGCTACTGCTACTGACCGCAATGCTCAGTGGATGCGCCACGCAAATGGACGTAGCGATCAACGCAACACCTGACCCCGACTACCACTTCGACCGCCAGGCCACGGTACTGGTGACATCCACCGGCGGCAGCGACGAAAACGCACTCAACGCCCGCTACTACCTGCGCGACATGGTCAGCGCCATGAAGGACCAGGGCTTTCAGAATGTCTTCACCGACACCACCCTGCCCAAAAACCACACCCCCATCAAAATGACCGTCACCCTGGACGTCGACAGCAAGCAAGTCACCTACCGCTATACCGCCACCGAATACGGCCAGGTGGCAAACAGCACCACCACCGAGTGCAAGAAGAACAAAAAGAAAACCGACCAGCTGACCTGCACCAGCACCCCAAACACCACCTACGGCCCCGTAGGCACCTCTGAGCGCACCGGTTACACCACCCTCACCACCTTCAAGGCACCGCCCGGGATGAAACGAGCAAGCGCGCGGTGTACTTGCTGAGGGCATCGTCCTACAACGACGACTGCCAGCCCGCCAAGGTGGAAGCCTTTTTGGTGGAGCAGGGACTGCGCAATCTGAATTTTCAGGATCGGGTGCAGCGTAATTACACTGTTACGATGCCAGAGGGGTTTCGTTGTAGGTAGGCTTCGAATCGCGGAATAGATCTGCCATTTGTTCAAATCCACGAACACGAGCTTCAACGTCGGTCCCCGCCTCTCTGGTAGCGGCAACTTGAGTGTGATCCACGTCGGTTATGCCATTAGGCATTTCATCAACACTGGCTGGATCACCTTTCCAACCAATACTAGTGCCTCTTGTTGTCTGTGCGACCTTTCAACCATGACAACGTCCAAATACCCGCACCTACTGGAACCCCGCAGTAAAGAGCTATTTTCAGAGAAGCATTGATAACGCCAGCCTCAAGCGCCCAATGACCCAACTTGAAATATGCGATTGTCGCCACAAGCAAATTACCGGTAATACCCACCACAAAAAAAACCAGAAAAAAATATACCACTAACGTACCCAATAGGTGCCACCTTAGCGTTTTTGGCTTCACCTACTAATCTCCCAATTTGATACGTCTCCTTCCCCACGCAATACCAAACCGTTCTCTTTTTTTTGCCACGTATAGCTACCTTACCTTGCGGGCAGCAGCACGCTGGCGCGAACCGGTTCTTTATAATAAGTGCGCACTGTATAGGCATCACTGAATTATTTTGGTGACCGATAGATATCCAGCTTTTTTCGCGCAGCAGGGCAACCATTAGTTGCAAGCGCCTTTTCAAGGTACTCAATGCGCTTGGGCATTTCCGCCCCACGACCAAACTGGCTAGCCATGAGCTTATAGAGCTCAGCAAGGTAGTCATTCTGACTTCCCCATTGGAGTTCAACATCTGTAGGCATTGATTTGCCACACTCCAAATAGACAGTCGGTTGTGGGTAGTAACTCGAAAACTGCGACATCCGGTCAAATGCTTTCTCCAGAAGAGGCATAAATTCTGGTCCCAAGGTATAAATCATGCAGGCGTTGGCTACACGCAGCACAGCTGGCGCAAACCCTTGCTGCAAGCTCGATTTATATAATTGGCAAACCTTCTGCTCGCTATCCGGAATCAAGTACGCTTGATAATAGAGCGCAAGCCGATATTGAGCCACGGGATGGCCGAGCGCAGCAGATTCGCTGAGCCGTTGGACGGCATGCATGTTCTTCTTACGCAAATTATCCATGAGAGCGTCAGAATCACGGGCATTTTTGTTTGCATGGAATGATCTCAACAACTCGACTACCCGAGGGTCGGTTTCACTCAGGATAGCTACTCCTTGTTGGTACTCCACCTCACCAGGCATTATTTCGGCCTCGGCATTTAAGACTGCCGCAGTAAAACCAATAAGTAGCAACACAGCCTTCAATAGCATAGGTTTAATCCTTTACCGAGTAGCGACTGAGCTTAAGAAAATTCTAATTTTTACAAGCACCTCGCAAAAGTGGACCCATCTAGTATTTTGTAGAAAAAATAGGGACAGACCCTGAGGGATCCCCACAAATTTACGCCAAGCTCTGTGCCTGATGATGCACCTCATCACGCAGAGCATGCTCCAGTATTTCCAAGTGTTCTCGGCCACCAAAATCGGTGCAACTGCGCCAGTATTCCAAACCTAATCGCCACAATGAAAGGACTCGCCTCTCTTTTAGGCTATTGCTTTGATAGCGCCGCTCCAATTGGTTCTCCCGTGCCTGCAACCCCGTTAAGAAGATGAGGTAGTTGGCCAAAGCGGCAATCAACAACAACACTTCGATGCGCTTGGGACAATGGCTTCGATGCAGATTCAGGCCCAATCCCAGGTGCTCACTTTTTACATCTCGGAAGCCTTCTTCGATCTGCATACGGCGCTTATAAATCGCCACGACTTTTGCTGGATTCCACTCCTCTTGCTTCAGGTTGCTGGCAAGCAACCACGGTTCACGCTCACGTCTGGCAGACTGCCGGCTGAGCTTGCTTCTGGCAATTGAGCCGGTGACCCGTTGATGCTTACGACCCTTGGCTGAATGGCGGACGCAGTACAAATCGATGAAGTGAGGGGCGCTACGCGTCAGCTCGAAACGGCCTAACGACTTAGGTGATGAAGTGGCTAAAGCGTACAAATTCTTCACAGGCTGCCAGTCATTTTCTTCGCGGCGATAAAGCTCACGATTTCGTATGCGGGCCACGTAATACCAGCCCTGCGCCGCTACGGCTTTCATCCAGGGGCGCCGGAAACCTGCATCAGTGACCAGGACTGGAACGCATCCCTCAGGTAGTAATGCAGCCAACGTTTTGAGCAGGCGACTTTGATATTTGGGGCAACTCTCGCGCTCATGAACGCTTTCATAAATAGGAAACGAGCGTCCCGCAAACGGGACCGCGGCTCTCAACAAAAAGGCGTCGCCAGACGCATCAATTCGAGACCAGTCGACCAAGATTAAAGGATGTTTCAAGGAGCCCAACAACGCCCGCAGCATCACCCAATAGAACAGTGGCCGCTCTGCTCTGAGGTGTTGATTACCCAACAATCGGTCCACTCGCTTGATCGCATGTTTTGGATACGCCTGACCTGGCATAAAACGTCCCAGCGCTGTCAGCGTCAGGCGACGGCCTTGCAGTAACGAACTGACACAACTCATCAGCGTTGTCAGGCGGCGAGAATGGATTGAAGGCAGTGCTTGAGCGAGCGCTCTGTGTAAAAATCGGATGGCCTGCATGGGATCGGGTTCTTGTTTTTGTGTGGTGCAAACCAAGTTGCCGGCTCATGCAGGCCTCTTCAATATTCCAACTTCTTGATTTTTGGTAAGAAAAATCGGGGATCCCTCAGGGTCTGACCCCATTTGCCAGTATCATTGAGATAAGCCTGGAGCATTATTTACTTTCTGCTTAAGCGAATTCAGTATTACATCAGCGGCGTGTGCTTCACTGGTTCTCCCATCACTTTTCTCTAACAGTGATTTTGAAAGATTAGTCTCACCATAAAGCTGATAAATAGCAGCCAAAAAAGCTTCAGCATCGCCAAATGGAGTAACCTCATAAGATTTTTCTGCAAAAGAAACTACAGTATATTTCATCTTTTGTGGCTCGTCTCGACTTAATATAATAAAAGCTTTGAGCCTATACATGGAAGATACTAAGTTTTTATCCATAAAAATTTTAGCGTCTGACTTCCCTCCTTTTATCAATTCACCACTTACCTTATTTAAAAGTTTATCCGTAATGCGTTCCGCCTTCTCGTACTCACCTTTAAAATAAAGGGTCATGACTCCCAAAAAAACATATGGGTCACTGTCCACCGAGTAACACTTTTGAAATAACTCAGCGTATTTTGCCCCCTCTGATTTATTTTCAGTAATTGATGATATACCGAGCATATAGCTGTATATAGAACATAACCTTGAAAGATCAGTTATGCTTTTCTCCTCTTTTATCAGTATGGCTTTTGCTTCTTTGTACCTTCCTTCCTCTATTAGTTTTGGTGCATCATACATATCAAGGCTTTCATCAGAAAATAATGCGCTGGAGTTAGCAAAAACTAAACAGCTTAAGGTTAGGGCTGAACACCCAATTAAATAAGTAATTAATTTTAAGAATTTTTTAAAAACATGTGCTTTATGATGTGAGCTTATCATTATCAACTTTTCGCCTTACCTTAAAATAGAAAAAGGGGGCCTGCGCATAACAAAAACACCAAGCCATTAAAGATTGAAACTGTGGTCTGACGCTGCTTCCCCGGAATATCGTCTGCTACCTTCCCAGCAAAACCTGTTGTATTTCACCAACTATCTACAATAGGAAGAAATTAGAGCTTTCGCGATTTTACCTTCCACGGAAGAACCGGCCGCCAGCTCCGTCAACTCCTCCATCGAGATAAAATTGGAGTTTAAATACTCATAAAAAACCTCTTGAAGCTCCGATTCTTTCACAGCAACAACACCAAACTCCTCACATGCACTTTCAAAGGCAACCCAATTGCATGCGCCATCGCATATAACAACTGGATAGCCAACTGCCCCATCAAAAAAATTGTCAAACCTACTACTCAACCAAGGAATATCTCTCTCTAAGTCCTTCCCATCTAAGGAAAAGCAAGAACTCTCCAATGGTTCACCCCCTGAAAACTTTATAAATACATCCGACTTAAAGCTGGAAACACTCTTTGAGATCAACTCTGCAAAAACCTCAAAATAACAGAGCAATGGCCTCTCAAAAAACCAAAATAAAAATCCACCACCGACAAAAACATTCATCGGCAGGTCTTTATTAAAATTAATGACACTTGACAGTCTATCAAGCAAAAAACTCAAATCTTTTTTTTCAACTTTCAAAACGGTCATGATTACCTTCCTAAATCAATCGTACACCACGCCTATCGCGCAGGCGCTTTTGCATAAATGAAATCCCTTTATCTGTCGTTACCTGCTAGTGCAAAAAAGGGGACAGACTTATTATTCTGAGAAAAATCTGCACTCTTTCTAGTCTTCGGACCTGCCCTCATTCCTGGCTATTTACAGCGCTACAAAAGAATTAGAAAATATAACAGCTTTTAGTATTATCAGTTTCATATCGCCACGAAACAATCTTTCCTTCTGGAGATACAAGAACGGAATAACGACACTCCCTTATCCATGTAATATAGTATCGCCGCCCTCCTACTTCATTGACTATATTATCAAACTTCTCACTATTAACGGCAGGTGACCAAAAAGGCTCCACGCAAGTATGCGGTGTACGCGAGCAAATACTATACACATGGGACTCAAAACTCGTCCCCACCCACCCATCCTTGCTTGATACCCATGCCGAACGCGAGGGCGCGCATCCGACCAAAGATATCAAAGCCATTATGATCAAATTAATTTTTCTCACGTTTTTTCTCCGCCTCAATCTGAGGCCGATACTTGTCATATAAGCCGCCATAGTTAGTGATAAGCGCAGGAGGCATACTACCTAAATTTTCAAACAAGGACATCTCGGCACCTTTATAAGCTTCCAAATCAATCATCCACCCATCGTGCAATGCCGCAAAAGCGTTGAATCCCGGTATATTATTTAACATGTTACTAATCGGCGTTCCATGGCACACAGCATAAAAAGCTTCGCAACCAATTGCTTTATTTAAGCCGATATTCTTGCCCTCTCGCATCACCCCGTCCGTTAATTCCATCGGTACAAAACCATCCGGACCAACTTTGTATGCGGCTCCAGTTTGCCTATCCACTCCTGGTCTAACATCAGGTCCTCGTCCAGCCGAATACTGATAGATTTCCATTAACGCCCCAGTCCCGGCAATGGTCATCCAAGAATCCTTATCCTTCCCACTCAGTGCCCCTTTCAATGCGGTATTGGCAGTGTAGGCTTTGACACGCTCAGCGTAACTCACTGTTTTATAGTTGCCTTCGGACGTCAACTCTCTACCCCACCCGTCGGTAAACGCTGCACCAAAACCAGCGATCACGGAGGCGGTTGCATAGCCCTTCAGGCTATCTTCGCTGGTGACGTCCTTGAATACCTGACCGAGATTGCCTTTGTTATTGATGGTGCTCGCAGCCGCCGTGCCTGCCATTGAGGATAAGGCCGTGGTGATCATAACGTTCCCCCATCCAGCCGCAGCCGTCCCGACCGCTGTACCTGCTGTAACCATCGCAGAGCTACCCGCCGCAGCCATTGCGGTGCCCGATCCGGCACCAGCGCCTGCCGCTGCACCTAACGCCCCACTGGCGGCACCCGCTGTCAGCGCGGTAACCACAATAATGATCGCCAGCATCGCGCCCTGCCCAAGACTGGAATGGCTGTACTTGAACGAGTCATGCATTTCCTGCACTTTGCGCCAATCCACATCTCCGCGTTTCTCGGCCTCTTTCAGCCAAGCCAGTTGCGGGTCTGCTTTGACCATGACGTCGATAGTCTCGCTGACGGAGCGCTGGTCGATTTTCTTGAGATCGATCTTCAGCCCATTCACAGCCTGAATGGCTAGTTTTCCCTGCGCCACTATTTCCGTCTGACGCAACGTCTCATCAGTATTTCCCTTCCCCTTGGCACTGTTCCACGCCAAGTCACTTTTACTCTTCTCATGACTCTCCTGATGCAAATCCTTCACCGCTTCAAACGTCACCGCCCCACCACTGACAATCGCTATATCCCCGCCACTGTCGAGCTTCGCCGCCTGATACTTCTGATTCCCACCACTTTCCAGCGTCAGGTCTCCCCCAATCTTGATCTCACTGCCGATGTTCTTCACATCGGTCACTTCATCCCGCTGAGTCTTCTTGCTGCCCCACCCGCCTTTCTTGCTCATGTCATACAGCGAATAATTACTGTCTTGTGCGGCGAGCAGTTGCAGTTCGTTGTCGGCATGCACGTAGGCTTCGTTGCCCGCGCTGATTTTGCTGGCGACCAGGGTCAGGTCGGTGCCGGCCACGGCGATCAGGTCGCCGCCGGCTTTGAGTTCGGCGCTTTGTTGGGTGACGCTGTCCAGTTGGGTGGTGGTTTTGGTGTCGCCTTTTTTGCCTTTGGAGTAGTCGTGTTGTTCGTTGGCGGCGGCGGCCAGGGTCAGGTTTTCGCCGGCTTTGACGCTGAGGTCTTTGGCTGCGCTGACGGTGCTGGCGACCACGGCGATGTCGCGTCGGGCGTCGATGGCGAGGTTGCCGCCCACCTCCACGCTGGAGCCGTGTTGCAGCAGGGTTTGCTCGGTGCTTTTGACCCGGCGGCGCTGGTAGGCGGCGCTGTCTTCTTCGGTCTGGCTGGCGATCACTACGTCGCGGCCTGCGGTCACGCTGGCGTTGCCGCCAGCCTTTAGATTGCTGCCTACGTTGAGCACATCCCGGCCGGCGTTAAGCCGCAGGGTATCGGTTGCTTCGAAGCGCGAGGCATCGCTGACCACGTCGTCGCGCAGTTGGAATTTCTCGCCGTCGCGCTTGAAGGTGGTGACGGTGCGCTCGTTGATGATGTCGCCGGTCACCGCCGTGGCGCTGATGTCGCGACCGGTGATGATGCCGCCACGGCTGTTGCGGATCGAGTCGGTGGCGAGCATTTCCAGGCGGTTGCCGGCTTGCATCAGGCCGCTGTTGTCGATGTTGCCCGCGACCATGCTCAGGTTGTTGGTGGCGCGCAGGGTGCCGCTGTTGTGCAGGTCGCCGCCGCTGATCAGGCTGACATCCTGGCCCTGGATCAACGCACCGTTGGGCGCCAGGCGGTTGTTGGCCTGGGCCAGGTATAACACCGGGGTCAGGACTTTTTCCCCGTTGACCTCGGCCTCTTCCATCCAGACGATGTCGTGGGTCAACGCCGCCACTTGTTCGGCGGTGAGCGACACGCCGAGCTGCAGGTTGAGCGAGTCCTTGTAGGAGATGGCGTTGTCCATCAAGTAGCGGAACAGCGCGTCGTCGCTGGCGATGCCGTTGATATAGCGCTGGCCGGTACGCGCCACCACGGCTTCGCGGATCAGGCGTTGCTCGTAGAGGCCGTCGCCCAGACGCTTCCAGCTGGCGTCGGGGTTGTAGCCGAGTTTGCCGAGCAGGTAGTCGGAGCTCATGAACTGCTTGAGGTCGGTGAGCGCCGGGTTGGTTTCGATCAGGTATTTGTGGCTGTTATCCACCGGGGCAATGTCCGGCACACCCTGCACGCGGGTGACCGAAGGCGCGCGGCCGTCCAGCACCAGCGGGCCCTGGCCGTTGACCGCGCCGCTGACCGGCTGGCCATCGAGGCTGAAGCCGCGCTCTTGCACGGCGCTGTAGTCGAGGGTTTTCTCGCGCTCGGCGGCGCTGACCACTCGCCCGTTCACGCTGAAGTCACCGCTGCCGGTAGCGGTTTTACCCGCTGCGCCGGCTTTCGCGGCCTGGCCGCTGAGGCGGAACAAGCCGTTCTGACTGGTCGGCAAACTGAAGCCGGGCAAGGTCACCGGGTTGACCTGGCGCTGGGCAAGGTCCGGCGGCAGTTGCGCGGTGATCGCCGGTTTGACCGTGGAGGCAAACACGTCGGAGTTGGTATTGCGGTTTTGCGCCGGCGTATTGATATCCGTGGCGTTAGCGCGGATCACGCTGTTGTTGATTTGCTGCGTAGCGTTAACGGTGACTGATCCAGCCGCCTGAATAACAGCGGGGGCAATCACACGTCCGGCGGTGGCGACGACATAGCTGGAATCGTTGTAGAAGTTACCGATCCCGTCCCTCAGCTTGGCGATGGTCATTTCGCCGGGACGGTAGTCGGCCGAGTTGGGGTTGTTGTAGAGGTTGAACTGGTTCCTGCGGATGATGAACGTGTTGTAGACGCTGTCGTTGCGGGTATAGAACTCCGAGTCGAAGTGACGATCCTCGCCACCTGCCGCGCCTGTGTTGTTCAGTACACCGGTATCGATCTGGATATTGCCCGCAGCCGAGATGGAGCTGTAGAGGTTGTCGACGGTTTGCGCGCCAACGGTCAGGCCTGCGCCCGACGAGATGTACGCCGTGGGGGAACTGCCGGTGACGACGTCCTCGTAGCGCTCAACCGAGCGGAAGTGCACTTCACAGCCCTTGCCGTCACAGAAGTCGTCGTAGTAGGTGTCGAAGCTGCCCGACACCAGTTTCATTTCGGTGCTGAATTGGTCGCGACGGTTGCTCAGGGTGTCGGCCAGCAAACGCATGTTGCCGGTGCTTTCCAGGGTGCCGGAGACGTTTTCGATCAGGGCGCTGCGCCCATTGGCGTCGTCGCGAGCGATGTCCAGGCCGCCCAGGCTGTAGACGTCGCCATAGCGGTTGCTGAAATCACTGACACGCAACGTCATGTCGTTGCCGCTGAAGATCAGGCCCTTGTCGTTGAGCAGGTGAGTGGCGTTCAGGCGGACCTTTCCAGCGCCGCCCAGGGTGCCGTAATTGTTCAAGGTGGTGGCGTTGACGGTCAGGTCGCCGATGGCGGTCAGGCGTCCGCGATTGTTCAGGGTGGTGCTGTTGATCTGGGTAAGTGCACCACCGGCAATGCGTGCGTTATCGCCGAGGTCCATGCGGGCGCTGGTAAGGCTCATGGCGCCCAGGCTGCTGACCCGACCATTGCCGCTGTAGCCACCGGTCAGTGTCAGGTTGAGGATGCCGTCACTGGCCAGCAGGCCTTCGTTGGTCCAGGTGCCGCCGATGCCGGTCAGGCTTTGTGCGCCCAGCAACTGGCCGCTGGCGGTCTGGGTGAACTCGCCGATGTCGAGGTTCAGGCGTGCAGCCTGAATCACGCTGCTGTTGGTCCACTTGGCGGCCGTGATGTCCAGTTGGCCGCTGGTGATGAAGCTGCCGCCGGCTCGGGTGACCTGGTCGGAAGTCAGGTCGAATGTGCCGCTGCCGGTGTGCACGATGCGCCCGCCGTTGTTGTCCAGGCTGGCCGCTTGCAGGTTGAGTTCTTCGTTGGCGCTTTCCAGCGCACCCAGGCGGTTATCGAACAGCCCCTGTGTGCTGATGCGGGTGGAACCGCTGCGGCCCATGGCCCGCAGGGTACCGCCCACGTTGCTGATGGTTTGCGCGGTGAGGCCCAGGGTTTCGTCGCTTTCGATCAGGCCAAAGCGGTTGCTCAGGGTGCCTGTCAGGCCGAAGTCGATGGTGCGCGCGCCGACCTTGCCGCCGTTGCCGGCAGCCGTGCCCTGGTTATCGAAATCCTGGGCCGTGACTTTGAGCAAGGTGTCGGCATACACACCGCCACCCTGGTTATTAAAGCTGCTGGTGACGATACGGTTTTCACCGGCCAGGGCCGAGAGGTGCCCCAGTTGGTTGAGCAAGCCGCCGTTGGCGGTGATGTCCAGCGATTGCGCCTGGGTGATCCCGCTGCCGTTGTCGAACAGGCCGCTGACCAGTTTGATCCAGCCCTTGCTGCTGTTGAGTATGCCGCCGGCGGTGTTGGCCACACTGGCTGCTTCCAGGTCCAGGTTGCCACTGAGGCTGTCGACCCGGCCACCCTGGTTGTTCAGGGCGCCACTGAGGCGTAGCCGGTTATCGGCTTGGCTTTGCAGCGTGCCTTTCTGGTTATTCAGGGTACGCGCAGCCAGATCAAGCTTGCCCTTCTGGCTGAAAATCAGGCCGTCCTGCTGGTTGTTGATGTCACCGGCCAACAGCTTGATCACCAGGTCTTTCTGGCTGGCGAGGGTGCCTTTGTCGCGGTTATCCAGATCATCGGCGAGGGTCAGGTCGAGTCGGTCCTGGCTGACCAGTTGGCCGCCCCGGTTATCCAGGCTCGACGCGTTCAGCAGCAAGGCTGCGCCACTGGCCAGGCGGGCGTTGTTGGCGTTGATCAGCGCACCGCTGAGGGTACCTTCCAGAGTGCCCTGGCTGATCAGTTGACCTGCGCTGTTGTCCAGGCTTTGGCCAATCAGGGTGATGCTGGCAGCACTGATCTGGCCGCCACGGTTGAGGATTTCACTCTGGGCATGGTTGAAGTCCAGGTGCTGACCGGCAGAAATCAAGCCGCCGTTGCTGTTGTCCAGGCGCCCGGCGACGGTGAGGCTGACATCCGCCTGGCCGGAAATGATCCCTTGATCATTGTTCAGGCTGGCCGCGCTGATGGTTTGCTTGCCCTGGCTGACCAGGGCACCTGCCGCGTGGTTATCCAACGCGCCGGTAAGCGTGGTTTGCAAGATGCCGCTCTTGCTCGACAACGTGCCTTCGGCGCTGTTGTCCAGGCTGCCGCCGACGACGGTCAGGCCATTCCAGCCAGAGATCAAACCCTTGTCAGCGTTGACCACGGCATCGGCTTCGAGACGCAATTGATCGGCACTGAGGATGACCCCGCGATCGCCGTTGTCGATGCGCTTGGCCGCCACGCTGAATGCCGTCTGGCTGGAGATTTCGCCTTGTTCGCGGTTGTTCAGGTTGGCCAGGCGCGCGAAGGTCAACGGCCCTTTGGCGCTGATCAAGCCCGCGCTGTTGTCCAGATCACCGCCTTGCAGATCGAGGCTCACGGCGCGCTCGCCGATCAAGCGGCCCTGGCGCTGGATCAGCTTCTGGATCGTGAGTTTCAAGTCGCCCTTGGACGAGATTTCACCGTCCCGGCTTGAGTCCACACGCTGGCCCGCCAGGGTGAGGTCGCTTTGACTGTTGATCAGGCCCGCGCCGTTGTCGAGGTTGGCGACGGTCAGGTTCAAGGCGTGCTGGCTGCCGATCACGCCACTGCGGTTATCCACATTGGCGGCGGTGATTGTCAGGCTGCCATCGCTGACCAGTTGCCCGCCCTGGGAGTTATTCAGTGCGCCGGTATTAAGGGTGTGGAACGTGCCGGCAGAAAGCCGGCCCTTGTCACTGTTGTTCAATGTGCCCGACGTTGCAGTCAGGGCAGTGGCAGCAGAAATCAGCCCCTGGTTATGGTTGTCCAGAAGGCCTGTGACCTTCAGGTCCAGCGCGCCACGGCTGGCGAGGGCGCCGCCGGCCTGGTTGTCCAGGCTGCCTGCGTCGACCTGCAAGAGGTTCTTGGCAGACAACACACCTTCAACGCTGTTATCCAGCGCCTTGGCGATGCGCACCTGAAGGCTGTCGCCACTGATGACTTTGCCGCCCCGGTTGTTCAGCGCGTCGGCCGTCAACAGGAAGGACTGGGTGCTGGAAATCTCGCCGCCCTGGCTGTTGTCGACGCTGCCCAGGTTGCTCAGCAGCAATTGGCCGGGGGTCGCAATCAGGCCGTGGTCGCGGTTGATCAGTTGCCCGTGGTTCAAGTCCAGATCGATGTGGGTATCGCTGACCAACTCGCCACGATCATGTTGGTCCAGCCCGGTCAGGGTGGCCTTGACGGTTGACTTGGCGAAGATCGAACCTTGCTGGCTGTTGTCCAGTTGCCCGGCATTCAGGGTGATGCCGGCGTCACTGCTGATGCTGCCGCGCTGGCTGTTGTCCAGCCCAGCACTGCGCACGTCAACCTGTTGCTTGGCGCTGATCACACCGCCCTGGCTGTTGTTCAGCGCAGCGCTCACCAGCGTGGCCGCGCCATCGGCCAGCAGCTTGCCCGCCTGATTGTTCAGTTGGCCGTCCGTTGTGATCGACAGGGCGTTGGCGGCGGACAGAATACCGCCCTGGCGGTTGTCCAGCGTGCCAGCCTTGACCGTTAACGTGCCTTCACTGAGCAAGGTGCCCTGGTCATGGTTGAGCAGGTCGCCGCTCAGGTTGATATTCAGGTCTTTCTGGCTGGTGATGCGGCCGCCCAGGCTGTTATCCAGTTGACCGCCGTTCAGCACGAGGCCGTCGCGCCCCGCCAGCAGGCCTTTGCTCTGGTTGAGCAGGCGTTGCACGGTCAGGCTCAAGCCGCTGTCACCAATCACCTTGCCAGCATTGTTGTTCAACTGGTCGGCCACCAGCAGCACCTTGGCCTGGCTGGAGATCTCGCCTTGCTGGTTGAGCACGCTCTGGCTGCGCAAATCAACGCCGTTGGTGGCGGCGATGAAACCGCCGTTGCGGTTGTCCACCGAGGTGCCAGTAAGGCTCAGCGCGCCTTCGCTGACCAGCTCACCCGCTTGCTGGTTGAGCACGCCGACGGTGGCCTGCAGATCACCCTTGGCACTGATCCGACCGGCGCTGTTGTCGAGTTGGTTGGCATTGAGCGTCAACCGGCTATGACTACTCAGTTGGCCGCCATTGCTGTTGTCGACGCTACCGCCGGTCAGGGTCAATGCCCCATCGGCGATCACCTGGCCGCTCTGGTTGGCCAGGGTATCGCCGTGCAGCGCCAGGGTGGTTTTACTCGATACCAGTCCAGCCTGGGCGTTGTTCAGCTGCCCGACCCGAACCTGCTGGGCCCCTTGGCTGACCAGGTTGCCTTGATTGTGATTGTCGAACAGCCCGGCGATGGTCGCGGTCAGGTTGCCCTGGCTGGCGACGGCGCCTTGGTCGCTGTTATCCAGGCTCGCGGCTTGCACCGTCAGCAGGCTGGTGGCGGAGAAAATCCCCAGGCGGTTATCAATGGCGCCGCTGGCGGTCACGTTGAGTTGGCTGCCCAGCAGTTTGCCGGAACGGTTATCCAGCGACGTGGCGCTTAGGGTGGTTTGCTGGGCGGAGATTTCGCCGGCTCGGTTGCTCAACGCTCCGGCGGTTACCTGGGCCTGCTCTTGGCTGGCGACCAAGCCATTATCGTTGGTCAATTGCCCGGCGTTGAGCGTCAGGCGCTTGAGGCCGATCACTCGGCCGTTCTGGTTATCCAGGGCAGCCGTCACCGTAACGTCGGTGCTGTTATCGCTGTGCACCAAGCCAGCCGCGCGGTTATCCAGGCCGGTGGCGTTGACTTTGAGCGCCTCGGCCCCCAGAACCCGGCCGCCCCGGTTATCGAGCTGGCCTGCGCTGACCACGGTGTTCACACCGCTCAATGTGCCGCCCTGGTTATTCAGGGTCTGCGCAGCGGTCACCATCAGGGTGCGACTGGCGACCACGCTTTGGGTGTTTTGCAAACTCGCCGCCGTCAGGTTGACGTCGCCGCTGGCATTGCGGCTTTCATCGCCATTCACGCCGGCTTCGATGATGCCGTTGTTGATCACCTGCCCGCTGCTGGTCAGGCTGATGCTGTCGCGCGCGGCGAGGCTTTTCTGGTTGCTCAAGCCTGTGGTGGTGTGCGCGTCGATACGGGTGCCCGCGTAGATCGCGCCCGTGGCATCAAGCTGGTCGGCCTTGATCACCACCGCTTCGCTGGCCTTGGCATTGACCATGCTCAAGCGCCCATTGGCATCGAGCTGGATATCCCCACCACTGGCCGCCAGCGTGCCGTCGAGCTTCACGCCCACACCGGCCTCGGTGCCCACCAGTTTGATCGCACCGGCGTACATACCGCCCAGGGCCGACGAGTCGATCGCCAGCTCCGGTTTGGCGCTGCCGTCATCAGCGCGTGGGGTGGTGTTCAGACTTTGCGCATCGACGTCGTTGCGCCCGGCGATCACGTTGAGTTCGCGCGCGTTGATCTGCGCGTTGATCTTGGCCGAGCGGGTGATGATGTCGAAGCGGTCGACGTTGCTGGCGTTCAGGCCTTCGCCGTCGATGGTCACGGCGCCGCCGTCGACCTGGTAGCTTTTCAGCTGGCCGGTCGGGTCGAGCACCGGTTTGCCGGTGGTGAGTGTCACGTTCGGCGTGTTGATAAAGCCACAGCCGCTGCAGGTAATCCCGTACGGGTTGGCGACGATGACCTTGGCCGACTGCCCCGCCACTTCGGTATAACCGCGCAACTGGCTGGCGCTGCCGCCGTTGACTTCGTTGAGGATGACGCTGGCCGCGCCGCCCTTGAGGTTGGGGTTGCCGACGATGTAGCCGCCCAGCTGGGTGTTGACCACGGTGCCGGTGGCGTTGTTGAGGATCACGCCGTTGGGGCCGACGTTGTACTGCTGGAACTGGTTATGGGACAAGCCCGCGCCGTTGGGCGTGGCGATGTTCACCACCGGCACGCCATTGCCCGCCGCACCCACCGTGGTGCCTGGCGCGCTGACCACGATGCCCTCGGCCTGGGCCAGCAGCGGCTGCCAGAACAGCGCGTTGGCGAGGATCAACGCCAGCCCGCGCTTGGGCAGGCCGAAGAACGCGTTGCGCGGCTTCAGGGCGGCAGAAGGTTGGCGGGCCAGGAAGGCGAATTGGCGAACGTCCATTGTCAGGTTCTCATTGCAGCGGGGCGTTGAATTACAGGAAGAAATCCATGCGGAAGTAGATCGGCGCTTCGCGCTCGGTCACGACCCCAGGTCTTTCTAACGAATGGGCAAAGGTCACGCTGGTGCTGACGTTTTTGCCGCGGGCGAACAGTTCCAGGGAGTTGCTGGAGACCCGCCCATGCAGGTTGTCGTTGTAGCGGTCGTTGCTGATCACGCCTTGGTCGTAGCCGACGCTGGCGCCGTATTCGAAGAAGGCCGGGCGCATCCAGTCGAGGGTCACCGGGCGTGCCCAGCGCACTTCGTTGCGCCAGTAGCCGCCGCTGTCGCCGGTCAATAATTGGTCCTTGAAGCCGCGCACCGAGGCCGAGCCGCCGAGGCTCATGCGTTGCGGCGAAAACAGGATGTCTTCGCTGCGTTGGCCGGTGGCCAAACTGCTGAAGCTGAACGACTCGCCCCACAGGCTGAACGGTTGCAGGTAGCTGACGGTGGCGGTGTATTTGCGGTAGCGCGAATTCGGCTGGCGGCGGCCGAGCGGGTCGCGTTCTTCCTGCGACTGGGCGTCGAGCAGGCCGATGCCGTTTTGCATGCCCAGGTCGAGGTTGACGAACGCGCTGCCGATACGCCGCCCGTGGTTGATGCCCAGTTGCAGTTCGCTCAGGCGGTTGCTGCTGGGCGCGGTGCGCACGTCGAGGAGGTAGTTGTTGGTGCGCAGGTGCGCCAGGCCGACGTTGACCGAGGTCTTGCTCACGTCATCGCGATGAATCACCCGCTCGGCGCGCAGTTGGTGGTTCTGATTGTCGCCGTCCTGCTTGTACTTGGCGTTATCGGCCACGATGTAGGTGCGGTAGTCGCTCTCGTTGTAGCTGTAGCTGAAGTTCCACCAGCCCCATGGCACGTTGTAGTAGAGCAGGGTGTTTTTCGAGGTTTTCTGATGGTCGCTGATGGCATCGTGGCCGCCGCGCAGCATCAACTGGTCGCCCAGGCCGAGCGGGCTGTCCCACTCAAGGCCGGCGCCCCATTGCTGTTCGCCGGTGCTTTTCTGGCCGTCGTTATTGCGCGACAGGCTGGCGCGCCAGGGCTTTTGTGCGGTGTTCTTGACCACCACGTCGCTGCCGCCGACCTGGCTGCCGGGGGTCAGCTCCATCTGCGCCTGTTTCGACGGCAGGCGGTTGAGCTGGTCCACCAGTTGCTCGATCTCGCGCAGGTTCAGCGCCTCGCCGACCTTGCCGGGAAAGGCCATGGCCAATTCGCGCTCGGTCACCGTGCTGCCTTCGGCGCTTTTCAGGGCTTCGAGCTTGCCTTCCACCACCAGCACTTGCAGGTGGCCGCTGGAAAGGTCCTGCTGCGGCAGGTAGGCACGGCTGGTGACGCGGCCTTTGCCGAGGTAGTAGTCGGTGATGGCCTTGAGCAGTTCGTTGAGCTGGGACACGCCCAGGCACTGGCCGATATACGGCTTGAGCAGGCGCTCGCGGTCGGCGGCCGGCAGGCTGTCGGCGCCTTTGAGTTCGATGTCGTTGATCGGGAAGCAGCGCGAATCGGCGGGGGTGGCCGGGGCTTCGGGCTTGGCCGCTTTGCCGGGCAGGTCCTGGAGTTCCTGCAGACGCCGCTGCTGCTCTTCGAGCAGGCGGTTTTGACGGTCGCGGATCAGGTCCTGGTCGCCGGGGGTGGGGGCGGCGAATGCGCTGTTCAGCGTGAAAAAAGTCAGCAGGCAGGCGCCCAGCAGCCGAGTCCATGGCAGGAGAAAGTACATGTTCGATCCGTCGATTTACAAAGGGTGGCAAATTAACATCGAAGCATGCGTCAGCCAATATCCCGACTGTCTTATCGGCAGATGCGTTAATAACTCTTAACTAACTGATTTTTAAATAAAAAATTATAAATCTAGAGTATTTGTCGTTGCGATTCCGATAGACGGTAGCGGTGGTCTAACTGAACGAGCAACGGTAACGCGCTGAGCGTCGCCTCAGATGCTTTCTAAAAAGGGCTTCTCAGTTGAGCAAAAACACCATCAATGGATTGTCATTCAATCGCCCCTGAAAGCTCGGCGCCAATGGTTCCACTGGCGAGCCCTTCAACAGCGCCGTGTCCTTGCGCGGCACAATCACCCAGGATGGCCGGGGCAATGTGACGAGCTTCTCCAACTCGTTACGCCCGACGAACAGCGGCTGCTCATCGTGATCCAGGTTCATCATGTAGCGCACCGCCCAGGTGTCCCGGGCCAGGTCGACAAATACCAAAGGCCCCGGCTGCGCATCCCGCAATGCCTCTACCTGGCGGACAAACTGCCGGGTATCGAACTGAAGATCCTTGGCCGGCTCGATGACGCTCACCAGCAGCAACCACTGGGCCGTCAGGGCGATTGCGCTGAGCCACACCAATCGCGTAGCCCGATGCCACGCAAGCATCGCCGCCACCTGCAGAAGCACCAGCACGCCGATCAATAGCGGCATGGAGACGTCGGGCCAGTAACCCTGCTTGTGCCAGGCATGCCGACACACAAACAGCACCACCACGCACAGCGCCGGCAGCGCTACAACGAGCCCTTCGTAACTGCGGCGCACGCCAACGAGCCAGCCTTGGGCTTGAAGCAACCCATAAGCCGCGACGGCGGCAAACATCGGCACCATGGGCAGAATGTAATAAGCACGCTTGAAATGCGGCACGGACAGGCCGAGCAGAATCATCAGGCCGCACGCGCCGAGCCGTATCAATAACTGCACATCCTCGTTGGCCCAGCGTTGCGCCCAGCGATGGCGCAGCGCAATCAAGGTAGCCAGCGCCAATGGCACCACCGGGAAATACCGGTACAGACTCAGCTGGAAGTAAAAGTAGAACGGCTCGCCGGACTCATCGAGACGCCCGCCGACCTGCATCTTGAACACCTCATCGGCAAAGGCATAGCCACCACTGATTCGCGCGAGCTTCATCAACAGCCACCAGCATGCCGCCAGCAGCACCAACCCGACAACGCCGTGAATCAACACCTGCCTGACCCGCTCCCCCGGCCGGCCCAGCGCCGAGTACACGCAGGCGACGCCACACACCTCGATCAACCCCAGCGGCCCGCGAATCGCAAAGGCCAGGATAAACAGGGGGAACACCGCAAGTTGCCTGCACCGCGAGCCCAGGCGCTCACCACTGTGCAGCAGGTAGAAAGTGCCGATGCACAACAGCGCGATCATCTGGTCCAGGCACACCGAGCGCGACTTTTCGAGCAACTGGGTGGTGAGCAATGTCAGCAGCACCGTCAGTAATGCCCAGGGCCGGCTGGACGGCGCCAGCAGGCGATAGATCAACGCAATCACCCCGGCCGAAGCCAGCGCGGTGGGCAGCACATTCGCCAGATGGTTCGGCGCGTCGAACAACCGGGCGAAGACGTAGCTGAAGAAGGTCGCGGTGCCGGGGTAATCCGCGTACGGCTGGCCGTAGGTGGTGGGGAAAAGACTCGCGCCGTGGCGAAACATTTCCTGCAGGAACAGAGCCCAACGTCCGTCAAAGCCTTGGGGCTGCTGGTCCCAGATACCCCAGGTGAACAGCAATAAGGCGATCAGAAAGATGCCCAGTGACTCCAGGCGAAAGCGGTTGCGATGATCCATCGGGTGACCTGTCAGGTGGGAAGCGCGCGCTTATGGTGCCGGCCGCCTCCCTGAATAGCGCCTGAACAAACCTGATTATTCACGCGTCAGCGGCTGGCGGGCCACACCAGGGCCGGGATCAGGCGGATGTAGATCAACTGCGCGACCAGCTCGACCAGGGTCTGCAGGATGACCGCCGTCGCGGCCAACCCGCGCACGCCCTCAGGCAACGCCAGCGCCAGGGGCAGCACCACCAGCGAATTGCGGGTGGATGCGCTGAACGTCACCGCCCGCGCCGAGGCCGCCGGCAGCGCAAACAGTCGCGCGGCCAACATTCCCATCAGCGGCGCCAGCAGCACGAAACCTGCGTAGATCGGCAGCACTGGCAGCAGTACGCCGATGTCCCGAATCACCGATGTGATTTGCGAGCCAATCACCACAAACAGCACGAGGGCCATCGCCGGCACCGGCAGCCAGGCCCAGGCGCTGTTCCATCGGCTTATGCGTGTTGAATGGCGCGCAAGGACCAAGGTCAACGCGGCCAGCACCATTGGCGCCACGATCAACACCAGAAACGCCTGGATAAACGGCCCGACCGCGATCACCACCCCGGATTGCGTGCCCAGCATCAAACCCAGGTACACCGGCAGCAGGGCCAATTGCATCAGCAGCAATAGCGGCGTGGCTGCCAATACCAACCGCGAATCACCTTTACCGAGGTGAGTAAACACCACCACGTAATCGATACACGGCGTCAGCAACACCAGCAACGCGCCCACCAACAGCGCAGGGTGCCCCAGCAGGCCACGGGTCAGCGCCCATACCAGCAAAGGCACCAGGATGAAATTGGCCAGCAGCAACGCCGCCATGAAGCGCTTGCTGCCCCAACCGCGGCGCAGCTCCAGGAAAGGAATTTGCAGGAACATCGCGTACATCAATACCGCGATGGCCGGCGTGATCAGCACGCTGAGGTCCTGAGCGAATGATGGCGCGAATACGCCACACAGAGCGGCGAGCAGGATGGCGCCAAAGTAGACGGGAATCTGGTTGTGCTCGAGGGTGTCGCGGGTCATGAAGACGCTCTGGCAAGTTGCAAAGGCCAAGCCTATTCATCTATTGCCTGGCGGTCGAGTTGGATGAGCGACCAAACCTTCTTGGGATTTCTCCCAACCTGCGCTTCAATACCTGCCCCAAACCCAAGGACGTTACGCCCATGGCCTCGCCAAACAAGCAGCAAAAACGCGCCCAGCGGGCAAAAACCAAGGCCAAGCAAAACCGCACCCAGCGTGCCGTCGCAACCAAGCCGGACGCGTTCGCAGGCGACGACAGCCGTATCGACCTTGAGTCGGTGGACTTGACCGAGCTGTTCGTGGAGATGCGCACGGCGGGCGAAATCAGCCAGCAGGCGCTGTGTGCGGTATTCCTGGCGCACCCGCTGCTGGCGCTGGTGCTGGAACAGGAAGGCGAAGAGGAAGCGACCGACTTTATCCTGGCCGCGCTGATTGAATATCGGCAATGGGCCACTGACAGCGATGACGAGGCCGCCGCATTGGCGTGGATCGAATCGCCGCAGTTCCAGGCGGACTATGTAGCAGCATCCCAGGCCCTGACGAATTCAGCAGACTGACACATACCAAATGTGGGAGGGGGCTTGCTCCCGATGGCAGTGTGTCAGTCACTTATTTGCTAACTGACCCACCGTCATCGGGAGCAAGCCCCCTCCCACATTTTGATCTGCATTTCGTCAGTTCAGTACGGGAGTGCCCATTCTCTGGGCCTTGCGACGACTCGCAACAAACAGCCCCGCCAACACCACCAGCAAGCTCAGGATCCCTGTCGCGATGATCTCAACACGGTGCGCTTCCTGGAACAGCATGATGGTCAGCGTGCCCACGATAAAGACCATCACCGCGTAGGTCAGGCCTGGGAACAGCCACATCTTGAACACAATCTTCTCACCCGCCGCCGTACGCTTCTGACGCATGCGCAGTTGCGACACGGCAATCACCAGATACACCAGCAAGGCAATGGCGCCCGAACTGGCCAGCAGGAATTCGAACACCGCCGCCGGCGCCACATAGTTGGCAAACACCGCCAGGAACGCAGCGCCCGTGGACAGCAACACGGCCCAGTAGGGCGTGCCGCTTTTATTGGTGCGCTTGGCCACAGCCGGGGCGTCGCCACGACGGCCCAGGGAGAACAGCATGCGCGAGGCGGTGTACAGCGCCGAGTTGAGGCAGCTGGTCACGGCAACCAATACCACCAGGTCGACGATCAGCTTGGCATTCGGGATGCCCATGCGCTCGAGCACGGTCTGGTAGGAACCCACGGCAGCCAGCGTCGGATCATTCCAAGGCACCAAGGACACGACGATGAAAATCGACAAGAGATAGAACAAACCAATCCGCCAGATCACCGAGTTGGTGGCCTTGGTGATTTGCTGGCCGGGGTTCTTCGATTCTGCGGCGGCGATGGTCACGATCTCAGTACCCATGAACGAGAACATGGTGGTCAGGATCGCCGCCAGCACCGCGCCCATGCCGTTCGGCATAAAGCCTTGGGTATCGAACAGGTGCGACACACCGCTGACCTGGCTGGTGGGTAAAAAGCCGAAAATCGCCGCCAGGCCGAGGATGACAAAGCCCACGATCGCCACGACCTTGATCAGCGCGAACCAGAACTCGAACTCACCGTAGTTCTTCACGCTGAACAGGTTGGTCGCCGTCAGCAGCAAGGTGATGATCAGGGTGAAGGCCCAAATGGCTACGCCCGGGAACCAGGCATGCAGGATGGTCGCGGCCGCGTTGGCTTCCAACGGAATCACCAGCACCCAGAACCACCAGTACAGCCAGCCGATGGTAAACCCGGCCCAGTGGCCGATCGCACGGTCGGCGTAAGTAGAAAACGAACCGGTGTCCGGCGAGGCAACGGCCATTTCGGCCAACATGCGCATCACCAGTACCACCAGCGTACCCGCAGCGGCATACGCCAGCAGTACAGCGGGGCCGGCGGCGGCAATCGCGTGGCCGGAGCCCACAAATAAACCGGCACCAATCACCCCGGCAATCGAGAGCATGGTCACGTGACGCGGTTTAAGCCCCTGTTCGAGGTCATTGCAGCTTTGCGTACTACTCATTGACACACCTTTGGGAGGAATTGCGAAAACGGTTCGCCCGGCCCGCAGTCTTTCTCGTGAAAAGAAACCAACAGGGCGTTCTTTATTTTTTACGCAAGTTTTGCGCCAAAATGTTACAAAGCCTGGATTTACGCGGGCTGTAGGACAATCCCTCAGTCGTCGCAAGTCATTGAGAACAATGGCATTTCGCTATAGCGTTACCGAGCGACCCATTTTCATAGCGCAAGAGCGCACCAAAAACACACACAAAAAGTAGGCGGCGCTCTATAAAAGGGCCGATATACACCGTTTACCCGGTTAACCCTTCCAACACCCGGCCAAAGCTGGCACCATCGCGCCCTTTTTTACGCGAAGCCTGTGGATTGGCCAGGTCCAGACGTCTGTTAGTTGTTGATGGCGCGACACGCTGCTGCGCCGATGCGACACCCTGCCGCAGACCACCTGTTAACCGTCCGCAGCGCTGTTGGCTGTCATCCAAACGCTATGCTAGCTTGGCGCCTCGCCAGGAAGGCGGCCCAACAGCAGGAATGCAATGCACACAATGAGGACCGCACATGGCCGAGGCCGCGCCCGCGCTTGAAATCCGCAACTTGCACAAACGCTACGGTGAGCTGGAGGTACTCAAAGGTATCTCGCTGACCGCTCGCGACGGCGATGTGATCTCGATCCTGGGTTCCTCCGGCTCCGGCAAGTCCACCTTCCTGCGCTGCATCAACCTGCTGGAAAACCCGCACCAGGGCCAGATCCTGGTGGCCGGCGAAGAACTCAAGCTCAAGGCCGCAAAAAACGGCGAGTTGATGGCCGCCGACGGCAAGCAGATCAACCGCCTGCGCAGCGAAATCGGTTTTGTGTTTCAAAACTTTAACCTGTGGCCGCACATGAGCATCCTCGACAACATCATCGAGGCGCCTCGCCGCGTGCTCGGCCAGAGCAAGGCCGAGGCGATAGAAGTGGCCGAGGCCCTGCTGGCCAAGGTCGGCATCGCCGACAAGCGCCACGCCTACCCGGCGCAACTGTCCGGCGGCCAGCAACAGCGCGCAGCGATTGCGCGTACGTTGGCGATGCAGCCCAAGGTCATTCTGTTCGATGAGCCGACGTCGGCGCTTGACCCGGAAATGGTCCAGGAAGTACTTAATGTGATCCGCGCGCTGGCCGAAGAAGGCCGCACCATGCTGCTGGTCACTCACGAAATGGGCTTCGCCCGCCAAGTGTCCAGCGAGGTGGTGTTCCTGCACCAGGGCCTGGTCGAAGAGCAAGGATCGCCACAGCAGGTGTTCGACAACCCGCTTTCGGCGCGCTGCAAACAATTCATGTCCAGCAACCGCTAACGGAGCAACATGCATGCAGACCTATAAAAAATTCCTTCTGGCCGCGGCCGTCTCGATGGCGTTCAGCGCCACGGCCATGGCAGAAACCTTGAAAATGGGGATCGAAGCGGCCTACCCACCCTTCAACAATAAAGACGCCAGTGGCAATGTCGTCGGTTTCGACAAAGACATCGGCGACGCCCTGTGCGCCAAGATGAAAGTCGAGAAGTGCGAAGTGTATGTGTCCGACTGGGACGGCATCATCCCGGCCCTGAACGCCAAGAAATTCGACTTCCTGGTGTCCTCGCTGTCGATCACCGATGAGCGCAAGCAGGCTGTCGACTTCACCGACCCGTACTACTCCAACAAGCTGCAGTTCATCGCGCCAAAAGCCACCGCCGACTTCAAGCCCGACGCCGCCTACCTCAAGGGCAAGGTGATCGGTGCACAACGTGCGACCCTGGCTGGCACCTACCTGGAAGACAAGCTGCCGGACACCGAGGCCAAGCTGTATGACACCCAGGAAAACGCCTACCTCGACCTGACTTCCGGCCGCCTGGACGGCATCCTGGCCGACAAGTACGTGCAGTACGAATGGCTCAAGAGCAAAGACGGTTCGGCCTATGAATTCAAGGGCGACCCGGTTGTGGAGAGCGACAAGATCGGTATCGCAGTGCGCAAGGGCGACCCGCTGCGCGAGCGCCTGAACAAAGCCCTGGCAGAGATCAAGGCAGACGGCACCTACAAGAAGATCAACGACAAGTACTTCCCGTTCAGCATCGAATGATCTGAACGGCCTGACCGGCGCGCTCAGCCGAGCGCGCCGGCTTCCAGCAATGCCTGCCGCGATATGAAAACACCATGAATTTCGACCTCTACGGATTCGGCCCGGCCCTTGCCGCCGGCGCGCTGATGACCGTCAAACTGGCGCTCACGGCCCTGTGCCTTGGGCTGGTGCTCGGCCTGGCCGGCGCCTTGGCCAAGACTTCACCGTACAAGCCGTTGCAATGGCTGGGCGGTGCTTATTCGACCATCGTTCGCGGTATTCCCGAGTTGCTGTGGGTGCTGCTGATTTATTTCGGCACCGTCAATCTGATGCGTGCCCTAGGGGAATTCTTCGGTAACCCCGACCTGTCCCTGAGCGCCTTTGCCGCCGGCGTCATCGCCCTGGGCCTGTGCTTTGGCGCCTACGCCACGGAAGTGTTTCGCGGTGCGATCCTCGCCATTCCCAAGGGCCACCGTGAAGCCGGTGTGGCGTTGGGGCTGTCGAAATTTCGGATTTTCACGCGGCTGATCATGCCGCAGATGTGGCGCATCGCCCTGCCGGGACTGGGCAATCTGTTCATGATCCTGATGAAGGACACCGCGCTGGTATCGGTGATCGGCCTGGAAGAGATCATGCGCCACGCGCAGATCGGCGTGACCGTGACCAAGCAGCCGTTCACCTTTTTCATGGTCGCCGCCTTCATGTACCTCGGCCTGACCGTGCTCGCCATGACCAGCATGCACTTCCTGGAAAAACGCGCCGCCCGCGGCTTTGCAAGGAGCGCCCAATGAGTGCTGATTACAGCTGGCTGTCGCATTTCGACCTGGGCCTGAACTGGGCCGTGATCATCAAATGGCTGCCCAAATTGGCCCAGGGCGCGACGCTGACCCTGGAGCTGGTGGCAATCGCCGTGATTGCCGGCCTGCTGCTGGCGATCCCACTGGGCATCGCTCGCTCTTCGCGCCGCTGGTACGTGAGCGCCCTGCCCTATGCCTACATTTTCTTCTTCCGTGGCACGCCGTTGCTGGTGCAGTTGTTCCTGGTCTACTACGGCCTGGCGCAATTCGACAGCGTGCGTGGCAGCTTCATGTGGCCCTACCTGCGCGATCCGTTCTGGTGCGCCACCGCCACCATGACCCTGCACACCGCCGCCTATATCGCTGAAATCCTGCGCGGCGCGATCCAGGCCATTCCCCCAGGCGAGATCGAAGCAGCTCGCGCCCTGGGCATGTCCAGGCCCAAGACACTGTTCTACATCATCCTGCCCCGCGCCTCGCGTATCGGCCTGCCGGCCTACAGCAACGAAGTGATCCTGATGCTCAAGGCCAGCGCCCTGGCCAGTACCGTGACCTTGCTGGAACTGACCGGCATGGCCCGGACCATCATCGCCCGTACCTACCTGCCGGTGGAGATCTTCTTTGCGGCCGGGCTGTTCTACCTGGTGATGGCCTACGTGCTGGTGCGCGGTTTCAAACTCCTGGAAAAATGGCTGCGCGTCGATGCATGCCAAGGACGTTGAGGCACGCTTCCAGGCACTGGATGGGTTTCTGATCGAGCACCAGGGGCTGTGGCGACCGCGGCCCTTTACCCAGCTTCTATTGCCCTGGGAAACCGCACATCCCGCGCTAGCGCAGTGGCTACGCCAACGCTCGCTGGACGACGCCGAAGCCAGCCACAATCACCCCCACGACCTGCCGGCGCCCGCGCCTTTTCCACAGTTGGCCGCACAGGCGCTGCGCCTCAGCGCCGTGGACAAATTGCCGACACACGCGCTTGCACGCGCTCGCCATCGCCTGGATGTCGACGTTCCGGGGCGCAAGTGGCAACAGATCGAAGCCTTCGGCGCCGCCCTGAATTTTGCCGCAGAGCCCCACCACTGGCTGGACTGGTGCGCCGGTAAAGGCCATCTCGGCCGCCGCCTGTTGCAACCCGGCCAACAGCTGACCTGCCTGGAATATGACCCGGCCCTGATTGCCTCCGGCACAGCTTTGAGTGATCACCACGGCTTGCGCGTTACCCATCGCCTGCAAGACGTGATGGCGGATGTGGCGATCAGCCCCGAGCACACACCCGTCGCCCTGCATGCCTGCGGCGACCTGCACGTGCGCATGCTGCAACTGGCCAGCGCAGCCGGCTGCAAGCAACTGGCGCTGGCGCCGTGCTGCTATAACCGCATCGGCGCCGACCACTATCAAGCGCTGTCCACGACCGGGCGCGCGTCAGCATTGCACTTGTCGATCGATGATCTGGGCCTGCCGCTAAGCGAAACCGTCACTGCTGGCAACCGCGTACGCCGGCAACGCGATACCTCCATGGCCCGACGCCTGGGCTTCGACCGACTGCAACGGCAGCTACGCGGTTGCGACGACTACCTGCCCACGCCGTCCCTGCCCACGAAGTGGCTGGGTAAATCCTTCGCTGACTATTGCCGGGAGCTGGCGAGCCTCAAGGGTTTATCCACCGGTGAACAGGATTGGGGGGAGCTGGAAGCACACGGCTGGCGCCGGCTGGCCGAGGTGCGAAACCTGGAACTGGTCCGAGGCCTGTTTCGCCGCCCGCTGGAAATGTGGCTGATACTGGATCGCGCGTTATTTCTGGTGGAGCACGGCTACAGCGTCGAGCTCGGCAGCTTCTGTGAACCCACCCTCACCCCACGCAACCTGATGGTGCTCGCCGAGCGCGATTAAGGGGCAAAACTTCCTACCGCGCCCTGTGGATAACTCTGTTGATGAATTCTTTGCCAAAGCTGTAGCCATCAGCGCTACAGCCCAAAAGCAGCGCTGGTCATTTTTTGTTCACACAATAAAACGCACGCAAAACAGGCAGTTGCAGCGTATTGAGAACGGCTCCACAAAATGGCCGTTCAGCAACCCCCGTTACCAACCGATTGTGCATAAGCATCTGGCGTAAACCATATAAACCGCGCTTTCACACGGTTTTCCTCGGCGCCTTCAGCAGCAGGCACAACGCACTGATATCGTCACTGGCGAGCCGTTTGGTCACGTTATCCAACGGGTCGGCCGCGAAGGCCAATGCCTCGTTGATCGCCATGTCGCGATGCACCTCCAGCAGGTCTGTGCCAAGCCGATGTTTGAATGCCTCAACCATGTCCAGGCTAAAGGCATTGCTTTCATCCACCTGGTTGACCACTACGTGCACAGCCGGTGGGCACTGGCCCTCAAGGTACGGGGCGAGCAGCGTGTCCAGATGATCCAACGTACCAAGGCACGCAGCGTCCGGCTGCACAATAAGCAACACCACATCGGCCACGTTCAGCGCCTGATGGAAATAGACGTTATTGCCGGCGGGCGTATCGATAATCACCGTCTGCCGCTCGCTCAAGCCCAGGGACGCCAGACGCTGCGCCAACCAATCGGGCTCATGCTTGAGCCAACGCTCCAGATTCTCCTGCTGCTGAATATCGACATCGCCGAAGGTGATCACCTGACAACCGGCAAACCCCAACTGCTGCAGCGGTCCCCATTGC
Source organism: Pseudomonas sp. R4-35-07 (assembly GCF_003852235.1). NCBI lineage: Bacteria > Pseudomonadati > Pseudomonadota > Gammaproteobacteria > Pseudomonadales > Pseudomonadaceae > Pseudomonas > Pseudomonas sp. R4-35-07. Next base: position 373,674 of record NZ_CP027732.1, on the reverse strand, counting down.
CCATGCTCCAGACTGGTGCGCCCGATTCCTGGCAAGGTGGAACTTACGCCAAAGTGATGGTGCAAGGCATTCTGCGGGTCCAGGTCCAACGCCACCACCGACTCACCGTGGCGCTGCAAACCGCTGCTCAACGCCGTAACCAGCGTGCTGCGCCCGACACCGCCATTGATCGACACCAGCGCCACTATTTTTGGGCGCAACACAGGGGTAACCAGCGGTTGGAGATGGGATTGTTCAGGGACACTGCCGAAAAAGTGCATTCGCGCATTGATGCCATCGGCGTCATGGGCGACATCCTTGCCGAACAACGCCAGGATTTCTCTGCTAAGGCTCATAACCTGCTCCTCACGACGCAGCGTTAAGACGTGAAGCTCGGCAAGCGCGGATACTTACCGCAGGTCTTATTATAGGCGTCCTTGTTTGTGCATTCTGTGGCAACGGGTAGGGCGTGTCATTATTTTGATGTTTTTGTTTTGTGCTTTCTGGATGAACGGTAAAAAGTCAATTTAATGGCTTTTCCCTGAGCGCTGTCTGCGCGCATTTTCAAGCAGTGACATTGGTTAAAAAACACGGTGACCGCAAAAAACCGCAGCGTTTGCAAAAATAGTCAGAATTCAGGGGTTTACAGAACCTTTTCAATCGCTATAATCGTCGCCCTAACACGCCGGTATAGCTCAGTTGGTAGAGCAACTGACTTGTAATCAGTAGGTCCCGGGTTCGACTCCTGGTGCCGGCACCATACAAGGCTCCATAGAAGGCTTTCAAAATCTCTGGAACCCCCGAAAAACCCGCCTTCTGGCGGGTTTTTTCGTTTTGGCGTTCCATCGGTTTCCGTCAGAAACTGGTGGATTCCAACCGTTTTAGGGGTAGTGTTAGGGGTAAGGTAATTCGATAAAGGGGGAGTACCCTTATGTCGCGCACCACTGCTCCACTCTCCGATTCGGCTTGCCGCTCAGCCAAGCCCACCGACGGCGCTTACAAGCTTTTCGACGGCGATGGCCTCTACCTCCTAGTCCAACCAATGGCCGCAAATTCTGGCGGCTCCGTTACGTCAAACCTGACGGACGCGAAGGACTGACCTCGTTCGGCAACTACCCCGTCATTGGCCTCGCCGACGCGCGTCGCAAGCGCTTGGAAGTTAAGCGAATGCTGGCGGATGGCGTTGATCCTATAGAGACCAAGCACCAAGCCAAGGCGGAAGCTGTGATCAAAGGCAGAACCTTTGAAAGCGTTGCGCTCGACTGGCATACGGAAATGTCGGCCAAGTGGGCACCAGGCCATTCCAAGACAGTGATGAGCCGCCTCAAAACCCACGTATTCCCGCTGATCGGCGCACGCGCCATTGTTGATCTCGACACCCATGACCTTATGCAGCCCTTGGAAGCGATCAAGAAGCGCGGAACGATCGACGTTGCTTTAAGGGTACAAAACTACCTGCAGAGCATCATGCGCGAGGCAAAACGCCTCCGGCTTATCACCGCAAACCCTGCTTACGACCTCGAAGGCTTGATCAAAGCCCCGCGAGTGGTACATCGCCCTGCTCTACCCTTATCGCGACTGCCGGAACTGCAGGAGCGGATCGACACCTATAAAGGCCGGGCACTTACCCGTCTGACGGTGATGCTGTCGCTGCATGTGTTTGTAAGATCCAGCGAACTGCGTTTCGCCCGCTGGAGCGAGTTCGACCTCAAGCGTGGCACCTGGGAGATACCCGACACTCGACCCGCGTTGGAGGGAGTACCCTTTTCCACAAGGGGTACGAAGATGGCAGGGGATATCCATTTAGTACCCTTATCGCCGCAAGCAGTGGCGCTACTCGAAAAAATCCATGCACTCACAGGCAAATTCGCATTGGTCTTCGCAGGGGATGCCAAACCCTGGAAGCCCATGTCCGAAAATACGGTGAACAACGCGCTACGGACGATGGGATACGACACCAAAACCGATATCTGCGGGCATGGGTTTCGTTCGATGGCCTGCAGCGCACTGATCGAGTCAGGATTGTGGTCGGAGACCTCCATTGAAAGGCAGATGAGCCACAAGGAACGCAACAACGTCCGTGCCGCCTACATCCACAAGGCCGAGTTCATCGAGGAGCGCAGGCTGATCATGAACTGGTGGAGCCGGTACCTGGAGGCCAACCGACAGGAGCATGTCACTCCACACGAATTCGCGAACCAGACAGGAGCGAACGTCACTTGGATAAAAGCGAAGCCTGGCACTGGCGCAGAGAGGAGGAATTGACATGGATATCTCAACCGCACAAAGCATCAAGCTCGCCATTGTGTCGGCAACCGGACTGTCAAAAGACGCGCTGCATATCTATTTGGGCATGGCGGTCTATTTGACGTTGATCGTTGGCACCCGACGATTCAGGCCATACCTTGGCTGGCTGGTTGTTTTCATCATTGCGTGTGCAGGCGAGTGGGTAGATCGGCGAGACGACATTGGAAGCTTCGGATACTGGCGCTGGCAGGCAAGCGCTCACGACGTTCTCAACACGTTGTTTTGGCCGACGGTGCTAACACTGCTTTGGCTTTTAAAGTGCCGCAGTAAAGTAAGCGTACATCCGTAAGACTCTCGCAATCTGCTCTGCCACGCGGGTCCATCCAAACAGGGCTGCAAAGCCGCCCTGTTTGGATGGACCTCACTTAAAAAATCTAGAGCCCATGCAACTGTCTGTGGAAAACCACAGATTTCCACCGATGGATAATTTCATCCACAGCCGCAGAGCTCCCGAAAATTCGAGCCTTAACCCGAATTACCCACAGGAGTAGAAAAGATCGGGCAAAGCGCTGTCGTTGACAGCAACCCAGGTAGCCAGAACCTTTAAGGCTACGCCACACCGTGGTGGTTCTCCCAAAGTGCGATTAGCGTCCGGCGGCTCGCACGGTCACAGCAATGTGATGGATGCCTACTTTTACCAGTGTGCCCGCTGCGGCAACTCATCCCCTTTCATAGCTGCCCTGCAGCAACCTATCCGCTTGGCCATTTCATTGCGCCAACCTGCGCCCGTCTCTTTCTTCCGGAAAGAGACGGGCGCTCCTACCGCTGCTGCAGCCCAACTCGTACAAGGCATTGCGGCATTCCCCCTCGTGACAATCGGCGTGACAAACACCAATGTCACCAGCAACAGCGATGCAGATGATGGTGCCGCAGCCCAAGGAAATGGACTGCACCTGACTGACAGTCAGGCATGCCCCGGTCATCGCTTCACTGCCTTCACCTGACTCAGGATCTCGCGGCGCTGGTCTCGTCAGCCAGTGCAGCCTCCACCAGCCCACCTCTTCGGAGGTGTTCAGGAGGCCAGATCATGAGATGCCCAAGCTCCCGGTCGTAAAGAGCCGTCAGTCCCGCGTTAGTGGACAAACCTCACAGGCCGCAGGGGCCTTGATCCCTGATAACACTCAACATTCTTGGCGGGATGACGTGGGGAAGGTTTTAAATTTTTGGCTTCGAGAGGAGTTCGATCATGGCACTAGTGGGCAAACGAGGTGGCCGCAATTTTGGCTATGGCCGGCAACTGAGCTACGCCGGGCCGCAGGCGCTGAAAGACATGTTCGGCGGTGGGCATTATGGGACTGTCAAAGCACACACCGATCGCTGGCAAGCGTTTGTGCGGTGGTGTCGGTCCGAAGATGGGCCGGGATTCAACGATGCGAGGAAGATCGACCGGCAGACCTTGCTGGACTACGCAGGATACCTACGCCAGCAAGTTGAACATGGTGAGCTTGCCATCGCTACTGCGCAAAACCGATTGTCCAGCGTCAACCGAACCATGGCGGCGCTCCGCGGTGACCAGTATGTGAAAGTGCTAAGCCCGAGCAAGGCGCTGGGAATGCAGCGCACCACTGTTCGAACTACGACTCCGCAAGGTCAGGATCGTGACCAAGTGATGAAGATCATCAATGCACTCTGCGAACATCAACTGGCGCGCGCTGCTGCCATTGTGTACCTGGCACGAGCCATCGGTATGCGTTCACGCGAGGCCATTTTGGCCGACCTATCGCGCCTAAAATGTGAAGCCGAGAAATTCGGCAGAGTTAATATCCAGGAGGGTACCAAGGGCGGACGCTCAGGCGCGTCTGCACCTTGCTGGATCATGGTGAACGATTACATCCGTGACGCACTAGCATTCGCCCAACATTTCTCGCCTGGTGGTAGCCGCAATCTGTTAGCCCCGAACGAAAGCTACCTGGACTTCATACAGGGCACCGTCCGTCCCTCCCGAGACATCCTCCATACGCACGAACTCAAAGGCTTCCACGACTTGCGCGCGGCCTACGCATGCGAACGCTATGAACAAATCACCCAGCATCCCGCGCCCATAAGCGTTGGCCGTTGCTACCAACTCAACCGACGCCTCGATCAGGAGGCCCGAGAGCAAATCAGCTATGAACTTGGACACGGCCGTATGGACGTGGCATCGGCTTACATTGGGGGGAGAGCATGAGCAAGCCATTCGATATGGAGCTGTTCTTAGCCGGGATTCTGAAGGGCGCAAATGCCACGCGCAAACGCCACATTCAACAAGCAAAGACGATCCAAGCAGCTATTCATGAACGATGGCAACTAGACAATCCATGGTCATGGCAGCGGAAACACCTTGTGTGGTTTCTTGATAGCCACATCCAGTCGCGCTCGGGATCAACGTGCTATTACTACCTGCTGACCATCGGCCTGATTTCATCACGCTTACGAAAGTCATGGACATTCCAAAGGCAGGCTGACGCCAAAAACCGTTGATTACCGCAGTGAGTCGAGGATTACGTCGCTCAACATTTGGCCTAGTCACTGAATCTGCTACTATTCAAACCTGTTTCCAGTATTGCGCGAAACCTCATGACATCTAAAAACGTACTATCTGAAGTATCATTTGGTCCTACCATGATACAAAAAATGCGAAGGATTTCCTTGGATGCGAACCTCTTGCGGACGCTCGGCTTGGAGGAAGGCGATAGCCTAGACGTCGCGTTGATGGTAGAGACCGGTGAGATTCGCCTGCGAAAAATATCCCCGAGTAAGCACAAATTATCGCCTCAGAACGGGGGCAAGTAGTCGTGACATTGGCTGTGCATGCTCAGCGCTCGATACCATCCGCTGAAGAAAGACCGGTCTCGCTAGCACGAAAGCGAGAACTAGGCGCTTTCTACACTCCACCGTCCGTGACGAAGATATTATGTGATTGGGCGATAAGAACTCCTTCCGACGTTTTGCTAGAGCCTAGCTTTGGTGGGTGTAATTTTTTAGAAGCATCCGTGAGAAGAGTACAAGAACTCGGATCCGACTCAACCGAAACAATATACGGCTGCGACATAGATCCCGCTGCATTTGAAATGCTAAACGACAGAAAGCTGAAATTGCACGCAGAGAACTTTAAACTTAAAAACTTTCTATTAATTGATTCAAATGAATTATCAGCCGAAAAAGCAGATGCCGTAATTGGAAACCCTCCTTATGTTCGCTATAGCAAGCTTGACGAAGCGCAGCGCGCTGCCATTCATATATGGGAACAAAAGTACAATTTAAAACTCAATCGACGCGCAAGCCTTTGGACGTACTTTAGCTATCACGCCCTGCATTTTCTAAAAAATGGTGGGCGGATAGCGTGGGTTTTACCAGTTAGCTTTATGACAGCCCAGTATGCCGCAGGACTTCGCGAACTATTTTTTAAAAGCTTTAAAAAGCTGGCTTTCTTCACTCTTACCGAACGAATATTCTTACTGGAAGGCACCGAAGAAAGGGCACTTATTGTTTTAGGTGATGGTTTTGGCTACAATTCACAAGACGCCCATATAACATCTAGCTATGTCGACAATTTATCAGAACTCTATATCGAAATAGAAAAATGGACAGTGAGCAGCAACGAAGATTATCCAAGCAACAGCAAGTCCAACTTTGGCATTGTTAGCGCCATAGTGGAATCCTCAATATCCAGACTAAAGCTTGACCCCCTAGTAAAAGAATTAGGCGAACTTTCAGATGTCGGCATTGGAGTGGTTACAGGCGATGCAAAATTCTTCATTAGGCCACACGCCCATTGGAGAGCTGACGGCATTGGCAATTCTCACCTGACCTATATTTTACCAAAAAGCAGATTTGTTACTGGGCTGGAAGTATCAACTTCAGACCGAGAGCGCCACAAAGAAATGGACGTCCCATGCTTTGCTCTGGATGCGCCATCAAACACGAAATCTGAGCCAGTTTTGAAATATCTTTCAGGTTATGGAAACTCCAATATCAAGGCCAATGCTACTTTTGCAAAACGTGGCTGCTGGTTCAGATTTTTAGACGGTAGAATCCCCGACGCTTTTTTCGTATTCATGACTCATAACGGCCCACGAGTTATCCTAAATAGCGTACATGCAAACACAACGAATGGATTCTATAGAGTAAATTTTAAACCCAACATCAATATTTCCTTTAGGTTAATAGCTATCTCATTGCAGACTACGTTCACGCAACTTGAAGCTGAAAAGCTTGGAAGGCCTCGTGGCTCAGGAGCTCTCAAATTGGAGCCCTGCGATGCCAAACTGCTTCCTCTATATTTACCGCACAAAACGGAAGTAGAGATAGAGCACGCATTCTCAATCATTGATAGACACATGCGCGAAGGAAATGAAGAGCATGCCCGTACTGCCGCTGATCAGTTTATATTTTCAGGTTCGTCAGTATTTCGCAAAGAAATCCCTCATTTAACACAAAGCTTGATGATCGCTAGAAAACGCAGGATTAGAAATAAGGAAGTTAGTGATGACTGAACAAGACAAGGACTTTGATGCTAAAACCGCGCTGACCGCAGCTCTAACTGAGCCCAATCTGGATTATGGAAACATTCTAAAACTCGCACATAAGTTATCTGAAGAAGATAAAGACACCATTCGATTCTCAGTAGACGCGAGCCATATCTCTAGACTTGGTCTAGAGCTAGTTTCAAAACAAGAAACCGCAATCTCGGAACTTATAAAAAATGCGTACGATGCTGATACGCCTTGTGTGGAAGTAGATTTTTATAAAACTGATACTGCCGGTGGAGTTCTAGAGATAATTGACTACGGCACAGGAATGTCACGAGAACAATTATTAAATGGCTTCATGCGAATATCTACAGCGGAGAAAGTAACTGAACCGCTTTCCCCAAAGTACGGCCGGCAACGTGCGGGGCGAAAAGGCATAGGGCGATTTGCCGCACAGCGACTTGGACGAAAACTAAGTATTGTGACGCAGCAAGATGGGGCACAGTTTTGTTTAAAATTAACTATCGACTGGGATAAATTCTTAACCGGCATTGACTTGCACATGATCGCAAGTCAAATAATAGTGCTCCCTGCTCATGAAATGAGCGGAACTACTATGCGGATCGAAGAACTGCGTGACTCTTGGTCGGAAGCCCAAATTAGACGCGCTTTTAGGTTCGTATCAGATCTATTACAACCCTTTAAACTATCCCCTCCTGAAATCCTTCCTAAGCTTGACCTTTTCCAAGTCCCCTATGCTCCTGATCCCGGTTTTGTAGTAAATTTTTATAAAACAGTTGACGGTGATCGAGAAAAAATTGCTAGCCATGAGCAAAATATTTTGTCGACCGCGTCAGGCTACGTCACAGCGCGTGTTGAAAATGGAGGTCAAGCTTTTATAAGCCTGTCCTCCAGTATGCACCCCGTAAAACTGGATAACGTACCGCTAAAGTTCGATGCAAAATTACGCACAAAATCCAAAGACAGGGTGACCAGCTACAATCTTCTTGATGGAATACAATTATCCGCACATTACTTTATCGCTGACGAATTACCACAAGGCACCAGAGGCATGGTCAGGGATATCTTGAATCGCACTGGAGGAATTCGAATATATCGCAATGGTTTCCGCGTGCTCCCCTATGGCGAAAGTTTTGACGACTGGCTAAGCCTACAACGTTCCAGTGCATTGCGGGAAGTTCTTCCTCCACATCACAATACAAACTTCCTGGGCTTCGTTGAAATAACTGACGTAGACGGGGATCATTTTCAAGAAACAGCTAGTAGAGAAGGCCTTATAGAAAATGAGGCGTTCCATCAACTGCAAGACTTTGCCTATCGAACAATCATCGCAGCGGTGATGGAAATTGCTAGAGTAAGGGGCAGAAAATTATACGCAGGAGATAAATCACCGACTTTGCGTGAGACAAAAACCAATCCCGAAAGCGTAAAAGATCAAGCGGCAGAGGTAGCCGGGAGGCTCAGGGCTATTGCGGGCGCGGCTGTACCCACCAATGATGCTCCTCCGGCTATAACGGATAACCCAGACGAAACAGATGCGCCGAAAACTTTACTCGATTCCAATCAACCACAGGATACCGGTTCATTAGCTCATGCCGCGCAAGAACTGAGTACCCTTGCCGACGAAATAGAACTAATCGGACAAGCATCGGAGTCGGCGCTGCAGGAAGTAGGAATGCTGAGAGTACTGGCCAGCCTCGGATTGACAATAGGCGAATTTACGCATGAAGTAAGACATGCCCTCGCTGCCCTAGGGACAATTGTTACAGACCTGAATAAAAGCCGGGAGAATTCCGATCTTGCGGAAGAGCTCACAGAGCATGTAATGCTTCTCAGAAGTTACATGCACTACTTCGATGACGCAGTAATGCAGAACGCGCATCGAAAACTTGAGGCGCATGAACTTAGGGATGTAATAAGTGAGTTCATTAAAGTAGTACGCCCTACATTCACCAGGCAAAATGTCAAAGTGGAAACGTCGTTCCAGGGCTATGACTTATTCACCAGACCGATGCACAAATCTGAATGGGCGTCCACCTTACTTAATCTTTTTACAAACTCCCTAAAAGCAATTCACCGAGCACAAGTGAAAGGTGCCATATTAATTGCTTGCTCTGTCGTTGACGGGGAACTTCAGATAGATTTTTCTGACAATGGCGACGGAATTCCTGTAGAAAATCGCGAAAAAATATTTGATGCTTTTTTCACAACAAGTGCTCCTCCCTCTACCTCCGAAACACACGAAGAGCAACTAGTCGGGACAGGTCTTGGTCTAAAGATCGTGAGAGACATTATTGAGGCCGCTGGTGGGTCAATCGAAGCCATTGAGCCCGCAGTAGGTTACTCCACATGCATTCGCCTGACTGTTCCTAAAGCGCGTGAGGACCAAATCGATGCCGACCAGTATTAATTATCTGTGCATTGACGATCAACAGGATTCAACTATTGATCCATTGCTAACCAAGCTAGCGAATGACGGATTAATATCCTTTGAACGATGGACACCAAAAAACCTAGAGGGCCAACTACCGGCGATTCAGGACTTCTTCGCCCAACAAACAGGCCCGTCAGGGCTACTTCTTGACCTTAGGTTAGATGTGGACGCCGATCCGGATGGGAATCGTGTATCTTATCGTGGCCCCACACTGGCGCAAGAGTTACGCACAAGAATGGCAGAAGGGGTTATCGCGCCATTCCCAATCGTACTCTGGTCAGTAAATACCAAATTTCGTCAGTCATATTTTGGAGATGAATCGTCTCATGATCTCTTTGACGACATTTTCGGTAAAGATCGTGAAGTAACTGACGAACCAATTGTAGTCGCGGAAAAACTTGTATCTTTAGCGCACGGCTATCATCAGTTACGAAGTCTTAATGAGCGCAACCTCGTAAGCACTCTTGGTTTAGGAGAAGAAGCAAACCTGCCTCTTTATTCTCAGTTCTTAGATGAATACACTCAAATATTTAATGATTCTACAACTCATGAAATAGCTCATTTCCTCCTTAACGAACTTATTCGAGTCGAAGGCCTTCTTGTGACAGAGGCGATGGTCGCAGCACGTCTAGGTGTCAACATATCTGAATCGAAGGAGTCGTGGGAGGTAATAATAAAAAATCTTGAACATGCTCAGTATACGGGTCCTTTCCGCGAGGCATGGCCACGCTTTTGGTGGTTCCGAATTGAAGACTGGTGGGCTAACCTACAGCCCGAAATTTCCGAGCTAGGACTATTAGATAGCCAAGAACGTGTAAATAAGCTAAACGAGATATTTTCCACAGCGCTTATCGCCAGCCAACCGATAGTCCATACTTACAGCACATATTTTACCACTCTGTGCGTAGGGACTTTTTTGCCGCTGGATCCGATAGACGGCCTGCGAGTTGTTAGACGGTCCTCGCGCACATGGCAGGATACTTTCTATGTATCCACTCATGCTGCACTTGAGCGTATTAATAAGGACCTCTGGCGCCTAGATCCTTTAGAGAGGGATAGGCTTGCATGGATAAAGGAAGAAGGAGCTTAATTTCATGGCTAAGAAACAGTCACCAGAATTCGTTCGAAAAAAAATGTCGTCTGACCTGATTGCCTTAGCTGAAGTACTAAAATCAGGGATGCACGGGACAATTGTAAATCCGGACGTACTAAAATCTTCCGCTAATACTATAACGCGAACCACTAAAGGGTCCACGTGGAACTACAAGATCTCTGGACTTCAACTTCGCGTGAATGTGCCCCAGAGCACACAACCTGTAAATTGCCCTGGCCCCCTCACGATTGAAGTGAGCCTTTCACTTGCTGGAGACCTTAACAATGATGAAGCAGACCAGCTAACTGCTTTAGTACTAGATATTATAATAAAATCATCTTGTGGATCTCTTCTATGCGCGTGGCACTTCGACCGTCATAACCAAGAAGGCAACCCTACGCTTGAAGCTCACCCGCTATATCACTTCCAACACGGCGGTAACGCCATGTTGCCTTATGCTGGTATGCTTGGCAATAGTCTACTGCTGCCTGCGCCACGCTTGGCATTCCCTCCTATGGACGCGGTTCTTGCAATCGATTTCGTACTTTCAAATTTTTCAGGGGAGTGCTGGGGCTTCATGCGTAAACAAGCACCGTACTTAAGGCTCATTAAAGAGTCTCAAAAAACGCTATGGCAACCTTATTTGAAACGTCTAGCAAACTGGTGGGAAACTCCCCAAAAAGATGAAAAAGCGAAAACTGCTGCGCTTATGCCACATCTTGCTTAAGCTGCAATACGGGCGCCGTTCGGCGCCCAATAGTACAAGCGAGCGCATCATATAAATAATATCGCGCTAGCTTCATATGAGAAATTATTAAAATATGATGTCACTACTAGAAGTTATTAAGAACAAACATGCCCATCTAGCACGGCTAGCCAATCAAAATGGTGCTTTAGGTGAAATTTCTGTACTATCAGCGATGTCCCATTGGATACCGCGCCCAAAGGGGCTGGCTCTGCAAGTGCTTCTGACCTCCCTGAAAAACTCTGGCATTTCAATTAAATCGTCAAGCTTCGATGCTATAGCCCTTCCACATGGGTGTGAACTCGACTTCCTAGATTCCGTGGCAGTAGCTCAATCCCTTCCACTTATGCAATTTATTGAGATAAAAAGTGCAAGTCAGCCGAGAGTCAAGCCTGGGTTTTCTGGTTTCTTCTTCGCACTTACCGAAAGTGAAATATCTGCAGCAGATCAATTGGGAGCACGTCATAGAGTAGCTCTTTATAACAAAGTTACGGAGGAGCTTCTGCTAACATCTGTACCTGAAATAATCGCGCGCGCAAAATCATCTACATGGCAGTTATCAGTCCAAATTTAGCGATAGAGCTTTTGATTAATACCGATCTGCATTTTTAGTGAAGCTCGAGGGCAAACAAGTTATTAGGTGTGCATGCGCTATATAATTTAGCCTCCCCAAAATCGTCCGCGCCCAGTCAGTCAAAGGCAGCAGAGCTAGATTAGCTTTTCAACCGCCACTAGGGCTCTACCACTTTTCTGCCGCCAATAAATCTCCTTGCACACAGAAATCTCAACGTCAGCTTTTATTCTCGCTGAATCAATCAGCGCACTTCGAGTGCGTCAGTTTGCGGAATATAAACTGCAAGCCTTTATTAGGATAGCTTTAGGGATAGAATTTATTTTCATTACTTTAAGCAACTTACAATTCAGCTAGTTAGCTCATTTTTCGACTCCTGGTGCCGCACCATACAAAACAAGGGCTTGCAGCGATGCAGGCCCTTGTTGTTTCTGCAATACGTACAATCACACGTACAATAGGCGGCGGGCAGCATTCAACCCGCTATGCTTTCGGCCATTTATCCACCGCCATTTCCCGACATGCGGTAAGGGACACGAAAGGGGCGAAGATGCTCTCCGGAAAGATCAAAGTTACGTTTGAAGTTCCTGACGAGAGCGAAGCAGAAGACGGCATTCGTCCTTTCATTTCGCTTGATGCAATGGACCTTGTGGACGCGGCCATCGAGTCGGGTCTTCCAGACTACTCCCCTCTGGTCGGCCTCATACATGAAGCAGGGGAAGACCTGGACTTTCAGGAGTTGCTAGAAGCACACCTGTCGTCATGGGTGCCAGAGGACCGCCCAGCTGCGGCCGACGCTATCGCGGATTGGCTGGAATATCTGGCCAGATTGATCCGTAAACAGAACGAGCATTTGTCGCTGGACTTGAAGCCAAGACCGTCTCCTGGCCCTCGATACTGATCAGGTTTCAGCAACCACTGCTGTTGCTGTTGCTGTTGCTGCGCTGATAGCGACCGCTACCAGTTCATGATCGCCAGTTCACCTGTTCTTTCTGCTACGCCCTTCCTAGGGTTGGCCGTGCTGTAGCGGATATCCATCGCCTCCATGCGGAACCCTTCAAACACCCGGCGGATATCCGGGTGATCATTGATGCTTACCATCACTTTGCCTTCGCAGGCGCGCATGAACTCGGCCATAAGCTCGTACTGGTCAAAGCCAAACTCAGCTCCGTAGCCCTGGGTTTCCCAGTACGGAGGGTCCATATAGTGAAAGGTGTGAGGCCGATCGTACTTTTGGGCGCACTTCAGCCACGGAAGGTTCTCGACGTACGTGCCGGACAAGCGCTGCCAAGCCAGCGATAGGTTTTCCTCAATCCGCAGCAGGTTGATGGCCCGGCCGGTAGTAGCGGTTCCGAATGTCTGTCCCGTGGACTTTGCACCGAACGCGTGGTGTTGGAGGTAGAGGAATCTGGCCGCTTTCTGGATATCCGTCAGTGTCTCGGCCGCTGTCATCTTTTGCCACTCGAAGATCTGTCGGGAGCTGAGTGCCCACTTGAACTGACGAACGAACTCCTCAAGGTGGTGCTGGACTACACGGTACAAGTTCACCAGGTCGCCGTTGAGATCATTCAAAACCTCGACTTTTGCGGGCTGTTCTCGCTTGAAGTACAGCGCAGCGCCGCCGGCAAACACTTCGACGTAGCACTCGTGGTCTGGGAACAGCGCCAGCAGGCGCTTCGAAAGACGGCGCTTGCCGCCCATCCATGGAACGATTGGGTTTGTCATTTGCAATCCTTTGCAATGGGGTTTTGGTGGTGGTGCTTATTTGCAGCTGATCGTCCATAGCTGATCAAGCCGCGTTGTATAGCATCACTTCAGTAAAGGCTTGATCGTGGGGCTCGTTTGGTTTCGAGTGATGGCCAATCGAAATCAATACCGTTCGTCCAATATTTATGCATTTGTGCATATTTTGGCTTGGTGCGATAGCTGTGTTTATGTACAGTGGATTCGCGAACATTCTGTTTGCACATTAAGTGTTTGCTTGCCCATGCTATCGATAGCCACTGGAAGGCATTCGTAAGGGATCTAAACATCAAGGAGAAACACATGTCACCACCAGATATTACTCTGCCTTCCACTATCGTGACCCCTGATCCACCATTGCCCAATCCACCAGGGCCTCTGCCAGGGGGTGGGGTCATTGCTAAACCACTGCCATGGGACGGCAAGTTCGCTTCTGGCCCTGAAGTTGATGCATTTTTCAATCAGGAACGAATTACGAGCGATCGGTACACAATGTCTGTGGTTGTAACCGTCGCTAGCGCTCAACGAAGTATGGAGCAATCCTATACGGCTTACTTGCCCCAATTGCCGGCTGATGTTGAAGCAGAGATCGCGGCAGGTGTAGGACCTAACCCTCTCTCCGAACTTGAGAAGGCCAACAAGGAAAAATCCGTTGTAGACGGCCTGATTGCGCAGAACACCGCAGAATTGGCTAACGCTAACGCAGCTGCTACCGCTTTTTTTGGTAGAAATGTGCTCGCGGTGGAAATGAAAAAAAGTGCGGTTTATTTTGTAAATATCTTTCAATCACCTAAAAACCCAAACAGTCCCCTTGATACTTATAAAAACTGGGAAGCGTCAGCTACGGCGGCGTATTCGGCAAAAATACTTGAGGAAAAAATACGAATTCTTACAGAAAAGTCCGCATTACTGACCCAGAATGTTGCTACGGCCCAGGCAGCAGAAGACGTACGTCTCGCGGCGGAGGCCGAAGCCAAGCGCATTGCCGATGAAGCGGCAGCCGCTGAAGCCGCCAGAATCGCCGCTGAGGTCGAAGCCAAGCGTGTTGCCGATGAAGCGGCTGCAGTTGAGGCAGCCAGGGTCGCTGCTGAGGCCGAGGCCAAGCGCATTGCCGATGAAGCGGCAGCCGCTGAAGCCGCCAGAATCGCCGCTGAGGTTGAAGCAAAACGCGTGGCTGATGAGGCTGCCGCTGCTGAAGCGGCGAGAGTCGCGGCAGAGGCTGAAGCTAAGCGGATCGCGGATGAAGCGGCAGCAGCGGAGGCAGCCAGGATCGCCACCGAAGCAGCTGAGCAAGCCCGTTTAGCTGCAGAGGCTATTCGCGTTGCCAATACGTTTCGTGCTCCAGGCCCAGCGTCAGCGGCTGCACCGTTTGTTATAACCTCGGCGGGAACCATAGCTGTCATTGAAGCGGCGGCAGTGACCTTGCAAACAGCTATCCGCTCTGCAATTGCCGCCTTGACCAGTTTGGCAGCTGGCACCGCCTCAGGTCTTCTGGTTGGGGTTTCTGCTTTAATCTATTCGCCCAAACTGGCTAATGGGGAGTTGCCTGAACGTTATACGTTTAGTACCCCTGTGTCGGATCTTACCCCTGAGCTAAGCCAAGATTTGCCAGCCATTGCCGCCGCCGGTGGTACCGTTGATTTGCCTGTTCGGCTTAGCTCGAAAACAGCTGCAGATGGGCAGTCAGAAGTCATTGTGGTAAAGACTGATGGTGTGACGATTCCTTCGAAAGTCAGGGTGGTGGCTGCTACTTATAACGCCGAACAGAACCTGTACAGTGTGACGACAGGAGACGCCCCACCAAGGACTTTGACTTGGACACCGATTGTCGACCCTGGTAACAGCTCGACCACCCTACCTGCCGAACAACCTACTCCACCGGTCTACACTGGAGCTAGTGTAACGCCGGTTGAAGGAAGGATTGACACTTTCCCAGGGGTTGCAGACGCTGGTTTTGATGACTTCGTCACCGTGTTCCCGGCAGACTCGGGTCTGCCTCCAATCTATGTGATGTTCAGGGACCGGCGAGAGGATCCAGGCGTGGCGACAGGTGTTGGCCAACCTGTGTCGGGGACTTGGTTAGGCGCTGCATCACAAGGTGAGGGTGCACCCATCCCGTCGCAGATTGCCGATCAACTTAGAGGGAAGGAATTTAAGAACTTCAGAGAGTTTCGAGAAACCTTCTGGAAAGCCGTAGCTAGTGACCCAGAACTTGCGAAACAATTTATTTTGACAAACAGAGACCGCATGATCACCGGTAAAGCTGCAAAGTCCAGAAAAGCTGATGCTGTGGGTAAACGATCATCTTTTGAACTTCATCATATTGACGAAGTTGCGAAAGGCGGAGATATTTACAATATCGAAAACATGCGTGTTTTGACACCTAAGCGTCACATAGATATCCATAAGGAAGTAAAATAATGGAACTTAAAAGCAGTATTTCAGAATATACAGAAGCTGAGTTTTTGGAGTTCATGAAGGAGATATTTAAAGAGAATATCGCCAAGACCGATGATCAGCTAGATATACTTTTGGAGCATTTCGAAAGAATCACCGAACATCCTGAAAGCACAGACCTTATTTATTATGCAGCGACGGACGCAGAAAGCACGCCCGAGGCGATAACTAATAAGGTTAAAGAATGGCGGGCCGCCAATGGCAAGCCAGGCTTCAAAACAGCTTAATCAAAGCTAACCAAGCCTAGTCGTCAAAAAAAGGCGACTGGGCTTTTCGCTATTTGCAGACCTTTGACATTTTATTTGCCGCACCGTCAGCCACGAGTGTATAAGCGCAAAACCGTTACTTTACGTCGAGGCGCTGTGATCGATGCCAGTCGTTTTTTTTGACCCAAGAGCAACGCGATGGTTTTGGGCGTTACGTCGAGTCCCCCAGAAGGGATGAGCTAGAGCGCTATTTTCACCTGAGCGATGAC
Source organism: Pseudomonas sp. R4-35-07 (assembly GCF_003852235.1). Classification (NCBI taxonomy): domain Bacteria; kingdom Pseudomonadati; phylum Pseudomonadota; class Gammaproteobacteria; order Pseudomonadales; family Pseudomonadaceae; genus Pseudomonas; species Pseudomonas sp. R4-35-07. The sequence goes on along the minus strand of NZ_CP027732.1, from coordinate 357,398 downwards.
GACTACAAAGTCCTCGTGCCACTGCGTGGCGAACACAACCGTCTCGGTTACGCCGTACAACTGACCAGCCTTCGTTATCTCGGGGGCCTTCCCCGATGATTTTTCAGCCATTCCACAGGAGGTACTGCAAATACTCAGTAAACAGTTGGGTGTTAATGATTTGACTTGCGTCCTGCTCTACTCCGAAACACTTCAACGTCACCGCCGTGCCGTCGAGATTCAGGACCGCTACGGTCATCGAGTACTTTCTGACGTCAGTGTCGGCTTTCGGTTAACCCGCTGGCTATATGCACTCTGCTGGACAGGGACGGATCGTCCGGGCGAGTTGTTTAACCGGTCTTTAGAGCATTTGACATGTAACTCTCCTTGGCAAAGCGCAGCACAGGTGTACTGCTGGATGATCCGTCAGTCCGCCGCCCTTCTGCGGTACAGCTAAATGTAATCCAAATACTAGATTTCGCCAGCAGCGCGATTTTTTTGGTGGCTGGATCTACCCCGCTCTCTTTCTCAATCTGGAGCTCTTTTAGGTTCAGCTTTGCCCAGTATTCGGCAGTTGCTGATACGCACCCTCTGTGGGCTCGTCTGGCTGATGGCTGTCACCATCAGTAGGCATGGCATGGGCTTTTTCCTTGGCCTGGCGTTGCATTTCTGCCTGATGCTGAATCTGACGCCAGCGCGAGATCTGCCGGTCAACTGCCTGGTCGTAATCAGCGGCAGAATCTATGCGCGGGCAACGTGACGCTTTCGGAGCTTCACCGGCTGATCGAGGAGCGCAACGGCGTGGACCGAGACAGCCTGCAGTATCTCTGTAACGAGTTCCACAAAAGTGATCAGTACAAGGCTCTCAGCGAGAAAACCCACGACGACTACGTCTACTCCCGCGACGTGCTTCTGGCATTCCCCACAAAGCTCGGCAAGCCGTTGGGCGAGCTGGCGGTGCTCAAGTTCACGCCGGCGCTTATCCAGCGGATCATCGATAAGATCGCCCAGGAGGGCAAACCATCAAAGGCCGCGCACGCCTTGCGCTACCTGCGCCGCGTGATGCAGTGGGGCCGCAACCGTGGTTTCGTGAAGGACAACCCGGCCAGGGGCATCGAGTCGCCAAAAGAGCGCAAACTGCGGCGGCTGCCCGACGACATCGTCATGGCCAGCCTGATCAGGTTCGCGCAGCAGCAAGGTCAGCTCAAGAGCGGCCAGCCTGGGGCCTGCTCGCCTTACCTCTGGTATGTGATGGAGATAGGCTACCTCTGCCGTCTACGCGGTATAAACGACCGACTCTACGCCTTCGCCGACAACGACTCAATTATCTCCCCCCGACACACCCCCAAAATCTCATCCGCCAGCGCCGAATCATCAGGACAAGCGCGCGACAACACAATCGCTCCAACCGCCCTTGCCAGCAGGTCGATCATTTTCACCCTCGCCTCATCCGGCTCCGCATCCGGACCAATAGGGTAGTTTCCGCCAAGGGTTTGCAACATCTGCTCAATCCCTTCAGCGAAGGTCGATTTCAAATCATCCGACTGGCGCGCCGCGTCGCCGCATAACGCCGCCATCGTGCAGCCCGTGGCGCGGCTGTCGCGATGGGCCCTGGACACGTACATGTCGATGAAGTCCTTCACGCTCAATGTTTCGGCGCCGGCGAGGGATCGGGCAAGGCTGTTGGCCGAGGCTTCGGCCATCAGGTCGGCCTTGGAACCGAAATGTTTGTAGAAGCCGCCGTGGGTGAAGCCGGCGGCGGCCATCAGGTCGGCCACGCCGACGCCGTCGAAACCGCGCTCGCGGAACACCACTGAAGCCGTTTCGACGATGTGCTCCCGGTTTGCTTGGGCCTTGGCCTTGGACACGCGCATGTTCGCTACCTCTCTACCGCAGAATTCATGAGCTGATGATACATAGATGTCGTTCATAATCAAAACCGTTGACAGTTTAGATTTCGATCATCATCCTAATCGCAAGTGACATGACCTCTACCAAAGTCACCGGCTGATCAAGCCTGGATTCACGCGCACCTCAATCCCAATCCCTGATAAAGAGCTGACATCATGATTACCCGCCCTACCGTTCTCATCACTGGCGCTTCCACTGGCATCGGCGCGGTGTACGCCGAGCGTTTCGCCCAACGCGGGCATGATCTAGTGCTGGTCGCCCGCGACCACGCGCGCCTGGAAACGCTCGCCGCGAAGTTGCAGGACGAACACAACGTCGCCATTGACGTGCTTCAGGCCGACCTGACGCAACTCAGCGACTTGCACAGTGTTGAAGCGCGCCTGCGCGATGACGTGCGCATCGGCATCCTCGTCAACAATGCCGGCGCCGCACAATCCGGCACGTTCATCGAGCAAAGCACCGAGAGCGTTGCGCAACTGGTGGCACTCAACACCACCGCGCTGGTGCGGCTCGCCAGCGCCATCGCGCCACGCCTGGCCAAAGCAGGCGAAGGCTCTATCATCAATATCGGCTCGGTGGTGGGCCTGGCGCCTGAGTTCGGCATGTCGGTCTATGGGGCGACCAAGGCGTTTGTGCTCTTCCTTTCCCAAGGCCTGAGCCTGGAACTGTCGCCCCAGGGTGTTTACGTACAAGCCGTACTGCCCGCCGCCACCCGCACGGAGATTTGGGACCGCGCCGGTATCGACATCAACTCCCTGAGCGAAATCATGGAAGTGGGTGAGCTGGTCGATGCCGCCCTGCTTGGTTTCGACCGACGCGAATTGGTGACTATTCCTGCGCTGCAGGAAGGCGAGCGTTGGGATGCGCTGCAAGCCGCGCGTGGGGGGTTGTTGGGGCAGATCAAGCAGTCCACGGTGGCGCAGCGCTATTTGACTCAAGCCTGAACGGCTTGACGTTGCCGGGGCCGCGCCTCGCTCACTCCACCGACAAGAGCAGTTGCACCATGAAAGCATTTTTCATCGACCGCTACGGCAAGCAGAACGGAATGATTGGCGAAGTGCCTGACCCTGCGGTCGGTGTGCATGACGTGCTGGTCCAAGTGCATGCAACGAGCGTGAACCCGTTGGATTCGAAGATCAGGACGGGAGCGTTCAAACTGATCCTGCCCTATCGGTTTCCATTGATATTGGGCAATGACCTGGCCGGGGTGGTGGTTCGTACGGGTGCGGCGGTGACGCGATTCAAGCCGGGAGACGAAGTGTATGCTCGGCCTCCCGAGGCGCGGATCGGGACGTTTGCTGAACTGATCGCCGTGCACGAAGACGCGCTGGCGCTGAAACCGTCGAATCTCGACATGGCCCAGGCGGCGTCCATCCCCTTGGCCGCCTTGACGGCCTGGCAGGCGCTGGTTGAAACCGCCCAGCTGAAAAAAGGCCAGAAGGTGTTGATCCATGCCGGCTCCGGCGGTGTTGGCACGCTTGCCATCCAGCTCGCCAAACACCTCGGCGCCTTCGTTGCCACCACCACCAGCACGGCGAATGTCGAATGGGTGAAATCACTTGGGGCGGACGTGGTCATCGATTACAAACAGCAGGACTTTGCCAACGAGTTGCGCGATTTCGATGTGGTGTTGAACAGCCTTGGCACTGATGTACTGGGGAAATCGATCAAGGTTCTCAAGCCTGGCGGACAGCTAATTTCCCTGTCGGGGCCGCCGACTGCGCAATTTGCCCAAGCCCAAGGTCTGCCCTGGGTGCTGGGGCAGGTCATGCGCCTGCTCAGCAGTGGCATTCGCAGAAAAGCCCGCAAACAGAGGGTGAGCTATGGGTTTTTGTTCATGCATGCCGATGGGGAACAGCTGCAAAAAATCAGCTCGCTGATCGAGGCTGGCGTTATCAGACCAGTCATTGATCGCTCTTTCCCGTTTACATCGACCGCAGAGGCGTTGCGGTACGTCGAGCAGGGCAGAGCAAAAGGCAAGGTGACCATCACGCTCCGATAGGTTTTTTTTTGCGAAAGGCGATCCGCGCGCACGAACAATATGGCACTTAGCCACCCCTTTGATTGACACCCCTTCTCTACTCCGTTAAAAACCCCGCCTTGCTATGCATTTAATCGAGACATGGATGTTGTCCAACACCCCGCTGTTCAAATACCGCCGCTATTGGCTGGCGGCCATCATCGTGTTGCTGGCGATTCTTGATCCTTTTGGCCTGGCCAGTTCCAGCGACAAGGCGTCGGCGCAGTGGCTCAATCGAATGTTCGCCGGCCACTACCCAAGCCTCGGACAGCAGCAGGTGGCGGTGGTGTTGATTGATGATGCCTACCTGATGCGCAATGACAGCCCATGGCCAATGCCGTACAGCGACCAAAGCAAATTGTTCAAGCGTCTGCTGGCGTACAAGCCACGGGCTGTGTTTGTAGATTTGCTTTACAGCCACGACCACTCGCTCGGCGACCCGTCGCGGGGCAGTCAATTGCTGGCAAATGTGTTTGAGCGTTATCAACGCCAGGGCATTCCGCTGTGGTTGGCCAATACTGGGCTGACGCGCGCGGAGGCAGGCCAGGCCAATACGCTGGCGCCTTTTATGCAGGTCAGCCGGCCAGCACTGGTAGCGTGGGAAGGGGTGGACGACAAGTACCCACTGGCTAAGCACACACAGGCCGGGCTGATGGAAACTCCCGCCTTGGCGCTATACCGGGCGTTCTGTGCCACCCAAGACTGCACGTCGCCGCCTGTGGATGTACAAACCGCTGCGCAGCGCCAGCCAATCGCGGTGCAATGGGGGCTGAAGCTGGCAGCGGACCAGGCGCGTATTGCCGATATTCGCCACTGCGCAGCGGCGCGGCATTTCTTGCTGGACGGGGTGGCGCAGTTCTTCCAGGCCGTATTCTGGAAACTGGATGACTCCGCCCAGGCGCAGTGCCCTTATACGCTGACGTTATCGGCCAGTGAGCTGGAAGTCAGTGACCCGGACGACCAAGCCTTGATCACCGAATTACTCCACGACCGCCTGGTGCTGATCGGCGCCAATATTGCGTCCACCGGGGACCTGGTGGAGTCGCCGGTACACGGCCAGCTCCCCGGCGTTTACCTGCACGCCATGGCCCTGGATAACCTGATCAATGCAGGTATGAATTATGACCATGAACCCGCCGACTTCCCCCACCTGCCTTTCAATTGGCTGGACCTGCTGGAGCTCGGGCTGCTGGCATTGATCGCTGTGCTCAAGGCGCTGCACGCACGACGCCTGGCGGGCCATCGCACCTGGAGCCGCTGGCGGCGCCAGGAAATCTGGTTTTTCACCTCGCCGTGCCCGTCGTGGCTGTTGGTGATGTCAATGCTCGGGGTGGTCAGTGTGCTGCTGAGCCTCAATGACATCACCCCGGTCAACGTGCTGGGCATTGTATTGCTGTCGTTGGTGTTGTTCAGCGAGCGGATCGAAGCCTTCTTCGACCGCGATCGTTGAGCGTGCCGCTTTGCCATTTGTCTCAAGGAACTCAAGGATGAACAGAAGCCTCATCGTCTTGCTCGCAGCCGTCTTTACCCAGGGCGCCTGGGCGGAAACCCACAGTATCCAGGCGTTCCTCGCCGACCCGGTGACGGTGCTCGACGAGCAGGGCAAGCCACAGCGCGAGTTGGCGAAAAAAGATGCGCCTACCCAACCCATGCCGGTGCTGCAGTACAACCAGGCGCTGGACCTGGTGCAGGTAGAACTGGCAGGCCAGAAGGTCTGGTTGGACACCATGGACCTGCGTATCGAACCGCCGCTGAACGTGGTCGACCTGCCCTGTCTCGGCCTGACGAAAAGCCAGGCCAGGGACGCCCGCAATAATTCCACCATAGGTTTTGGTGCCGGTTGCAATCAATAAAGGGAGCGTTGCGGTGAGGGAATATCTAGTAGCAGCCAGCCTATTGGCCAGTTCGGTGCTCAGTGGTTGCGCCACCTTGAAGGGCGCGGACCAGGCGTTCCTGAACCTGGTAGGGCCGTCGACCCAATCGCGGGTCCAAGGCCACTACGTGGACAACATCGACGTGCGCCAGTACTACAAGCTAGACCCCCAACGCCAGAGCCAACAGCGCCTGAGCTACGACGGGCGGGCGGTGCCGGCTGCCGAAGCGCGCCAGCAGAACCTGGTGGATATCCCGATGCTGCAAGGCTACTTGCAGGGCATTGTCACGCGCTTGTCCAAGGGCTGGCCGGGCGAAGTTCCGCCGCTACAGGTGAAGATCACCGACAGTTATGGGTTCGGACCGTCGGCAGACCCTTACGGCAACCTGTTCGTACCGCTGGGCATGCTGGACAACGTTGCCAGCGAAGACGAAATCGCGGCGATGCTTGGCCACGAAATGAGCCATGTGCTGCTGCATCACCATGACCGCATGGCGGCCTTCCAGCAGCAGAAAGACATGTTTACCACCGTCGCCTCCACGGTCGCCTTGGCTACCATGGCAGCCGATACTGGCGTCGACCGTAGCGCCGGTACCATGAAGCTGTTCAGCAAAGACCCGGCCGGTACCCAGAAGACCATCGGCAACACGGTGCTGTACACCGCGCTGGCCAATACGTTTTCCGACCAAGTGTGGAGCACCGCCTGGGGCCGTAGCCAGGAAGACCAGGCCGACCTGCTTGGCACCGACTTGATGATCCGCGCCGGTTACGCGCCGCGCGCCGCCACCCATAGTCTGGAGCGTCTCAACGACTTCCAGGGCAAACAGAAACCCTTGCTCACTGGGTTCCTCACGGCACGTAAGAATGCCATGCAGGATTCGCTGCAACAGTTCAATCTCAACCAGTTCACCAAGGAGCTCGACGTACTGGTCAAGGACGGCTTGACCACCGGCATCACCGCAACCACGCAGTACTTCAACCGCTCGCATATGTCGGCCACGGACCGCGACACCGAGCTGCGCCAATATTTGCAGCGCGAATATCGCCAGGAACGCCGCGCCCGGGTCAACCCGCAAAGCTGGTCGAAGATGAAGGCTACGCCCAAAGTGGCGGAGGCCTTGCAGGGCTACAAAGACGCGTACTTCGCAATCGATGCCCTGGAGAAAAACAAGGTACCGGATGCCGAAAGGTTTGTTCGCAAGGCCCTGGCCTCGCCCGTCAAGGACCAGCCGAGCATTCGGCGCACTGCCTACACCCTGCGCCTGGCCCAGGGTAAAAACAGCGAGGCGGTGAAAGAGTTGCAAGCGATCAAGGACTGGTCCCTGGCCGGCCCTTCCACCTATGACTTGATGATCAGCTACCACCTCAAGCGGGGCGACGGGCAATCGGCACTGGAGATGATCGACAAGGCCGAACGCAATCTGGGCTCGGAGGAACTGTTCATCACAGAAAAACTGTTGGCCAATCAGCAACTGCAGAATGTGCAGCAGGTGCAAACCGTGCTGCGCAAGTGTGCGCAATACCCGACACGCAAGGAAAACTGCAAGAAGCTCGCTCCGATCAAGGCCTGACGTTCGATGCTCACCGCCTAGCGGGAAATGCTCGTCGTCAGAAATAAAAAAACCCCGAACCAGTCGGGGTTTTTCTCGCCTGGCATCAGGCGCGACCTGCGATCAATCAGAAAACATTGATCGGGTAGTCGGCGAACAGGCGGATTTCGTTACCGCCCACGTTGTATTCGCTGGCATTGTTGGAAACGCGCAACCACGAGGCGCGAGCGCGCAGGCTCAGGTCTTTGGCCGGGCCGCTCTGGACCACGTACTTGAACTGGTTCCAGATTTCGCGCTCGGTGCCATCGCCACGGCCAGTGCCGTCGTCGATGTTGGTGCCGCGTACATAGGCAATGTTGTAGGTCAGGCCCGGTACACCGAAGGTGGTGAAGTCGATGCCGTAGCCCGCTTGCCAGGAGCGCTCGTCCTTGCCGTTGAAGTCGGACCAGTAGGAGTTGGCCAGCAGGATGGTATTGCCGCCGTCGCCGATGCCGCCAGCGTTGCGGTAGCCGCCGTACAGGTAGCCGGTGTCACCGGTGCTGCGCTGGTGCGCGATGGTGAAGCTGTGCGCGCCAACGGCCCAGGTAGCGCCGAGGCTCCAGATTTTGTTGTCGCGAGCGTCGGCGTCTTTCTGGTTTTCCAGGGCGAAGCTGCGGTCCAGCTTGGTTTTGTAGCCGTTGAAGTCAAAGGTCAGCGACTGTTTCTCTGGCAGCGCCAGCACATAGTTGACGTTGACGTATTGCTTCTTCAGTACGTCCTGCATGTCGGAGGCATACAACGCTGCCGACAGGCTTTCGGTGAATTTGTAGCTACCACCGATGTAGTTGATGCTTTTCAGGCGGCCGCTGTCGGTGCCTTCCATGCTCTTGCGGGCTTCTTTGGTGAAGTGACCGGCGTCCAGTTGCAGACCGGCGATCTCTTTGGAAACAATCGAGGTACCGGTGTAGGTTTCCGACAACAGGCGGGAGTTGTCGTACTGCAACACAGGCACGGCCGGGAACTGATCACCGTACTTGAGCACGGTGTTGGAAACGCGGAATTTCACGGCCGCGCCGCCCTTTGCCAGGTCGTGGGGGGCCGGGCCTGGGTTCGGCTTGCCGTTGGCATCAACCGTGCCGTTGCCCTGCTTGAAGAAGTCGATACCGCCGGCGCCGGCGCGGCCTTGGCCACCATCCAGGCGAATCGCGTACTGACCAATCACGTCCACACCCACACCGACGGTGCCTTGGGTGAAACCGGATTCCAATTTGCCGATAAAACCCTGGCCCCACTCGGCCTTGTCCTGCTTGCCGTTTTTGTAGTCACGGCTGATGTAGGCGTTGCGTGCTGCGATGTTCAGGTGGCTGTCTTCAACGAAACCCTTGGATTGCTCCTGGTCGTTCGCCATGGCTGTCGATGCGCTCAAAATCCCCAGAGCGATCAGACTCATCCGTTGCTTCAACATTTTCTTATATTCCTTATTACTGGTTGAGTACGCGCTATGACACCAGGCCCCGTATCGCTTTCTGGTGTCGACTTTCTCCAGAAAAAACAAGGCCCGCGGACGACTGAACTGCCGCGGGCCTTTTCTTATTGGATGAGTCATGGCTGTTAGCCACAGGCGTTGGACGCAATCCTATGCGCGCGTTGAACTATGTGTCAATTTCGTGAACAGCTTGTATTTAGGCTAAATAATTCTAAGCACAGACCTATAGCGCTCCTACAAAAAAGCGCTTGCCCCCTCCCATATTGATTCGTCGGCGCTTTCAGTTACGCTCCAGCGCGCACAATACCTGCACCTCATCCTCCGTGAACAAGCCCGCTGGGTAGCGTTCACTCATCACGCTGCGCAAGTCGGGCTGTTGCCTGCCCTGGCGCGCGCCGTTTTCCTTCAACCAGAGCGCCAGCGCGTGGATCGCGTCGCCGTCGACCCGCACCGGGTGGAACGTGCGCGTGTACATCGGGTTGATTTCGGCATTCATTTCAGCGCTCTCTCCTGCTGCGTGAGCGGCTAACTTACTCAAGGTTTGTGACAGAACCATGCGGTCATCACCTTGGCGCTCTGTGGTGTGTTTGCCGATACAAGAGCTATGCCAATCTCCCGCATTCACAGGTACTCAGGCACAAAAAAGCCCGCGACCGTGCTGGGTCGCGGGCTTGCTTGGAACACTGCGCTCGCGCAGTGCTCGCTCGCCCTCAAGGCGCTGTTACAACTGCACTCAATTTCTCTGCGGTGCTGGCTGCTGCTGGGTCAGGCAGTGAATATTGCCGCCCCCCAGTAACAGTTCGCGGCCTGGCACCATCACCACTTCGTGTTGTGGAAACAGGTTCTGCAGGATCTGCTTGGCCTGATGGTCCAGCGGGTCATCGAAACTCGGCGCGATGATGCCGCCGTTGACGATCAGAAAGTTGACGTAGGAACCGGCCAACCGCACGCTCGGATTACGTTCCTGGCTGCCGTCTACCGGATCGACACCGGCACATTCTTCTTCGGTGGCATACAGCGGCCCCGGAATCGGCATCTTATGCACCGTGAACGAGCGGCCGCGGGCGTCGGTGCTGCTTTGCAGTACGTCCATGGCGGCATGGCAGCGCGGGTAGTTCGGGTCTTGCGGGTCATCGGTCCAGGCCAGCAGCACTTCACCTGGGCGCACATAGCAGCAGAAGTTATCCACATGGCCGTCGGTTTCGTCGTTGAACAGGCCATCCGGCAACCAGATGACCTTATCCACAGCCAGGTTGGCGCTGAGCACCGCTTCGATGGCGGCGCGATCCAAGTGCGGGTTGCGGTTGCGGTTCAACAGGCATTCTTCGGTGGTGATCAGGGTGCCTTCGCCGTCGACGTGAATCGAACCGCCCTCCAGCACAAAACCTTCGGTGCGATAACGCGACGCGCGCTCGATCTCGAGAATCTTGCCGCCCACCTGTGCGTCACGGTTCCACGGCGCATACAGGCCGCCATCGAAACCGCCCCAGGCGTTGAAATCCCAGTTCACCCCGCGTACTTCACCGCTGTCGTTGATCACGAAAGTCGGCCCCGTGTCCCGTACCCAGGCGTCGTCGCTGGACATTTCCACCACGCGGATATTCGGCACATCCAGGCGGCTACGAGCGTTTTCATACTGGCCGGCGGAAACCGCAACGGTCACCGGCTCGAACCGTGCGATGGCCTTGGCCACCGCCACGTGGGCCGCTTGCGCCGGTTTGCCGCCGAGCCGCCAGTTGTCCGGGCGCTCGGGCCAGATCATCCAGGTTTGAGTCTGTGGCGCCCATTCGGCGGGCATATGGAAGCCATCGGCGCGAGGTGTGCTGTGCAGGGTGGTCATGGCGATGAGGACTCCGAATGGGGTGAAAGCCGACTTTATAACGGATAAATATCTGCTTTAATAGTGAGCAGGAATAATAATTAGGCTAGATCAGGTAATTTAGTCGATAACAATCGAATTACTACAACTCATCCAGCACCTTCGATAGCATGTCGACGAAGAAATCCACACTGCGCCGGGTCGTGACCATCGGCGGCTTGATCTTGAGGATGTTCAGGTAGTCGCCGGTCGGCTGCATGAAGATTCCCAGTTCGCGCAGACGGTCGCATAACAGCGCAGTCTCTTGCGTCGCGGGTTCCAGGGTTTGTCGGTCACGTACCAGCTCGAGGCCCAGATAGAAGCCGGAACCGTGTACCGCACCGACTAACGGGTGATGCTCGATCAACGCTTGCAGGCGTGTCTTGAAATACCCGCCCACTACCTGGGCGTTTTCCCACAGCTTTTCCTCTTCCATCACATCCAGCACCGCCATGCCGATACGGCAGCTCACCGGGCTGCCGCCCGATGACGAGAAGAAATAGCCCTCGGCCTCCAGGGCTTCGGCAATCTCTCGACGGGTGATCACCGCGCCCAGCGGCTGCCCGTTGCCCATCCCCTTGGCCATGGTAATGATGTCCGGCACGACGCCCTGCTCTTCAAAGCCCCAGAAAAAATGCCCCATGCGCCCATAACCTACCTGCACCTCATCGGCAATGCATACACCGCCCTGGGCGCGGACCAGCCCATAGACCTGCTGCAAATAGCCGGGCGGCAACGAAATGCCACCGGCGTTGCCATACACCGGTTCGCAGATGAAACCCGCCAGTTGGCGTTGGCCAGCGGCGATTTTCGCCAGGTTACGCTCCACGCTTCGTACATAGTCAGGCGCACTGTCTGGCCCGCGAAACTCACCCCGGTAGGTATTCGGCGCCGTCACCGGGTGCACCCAGTCGGGGCGGCTGCTCAACGCCTGGGGGTTGTCGGCAATCGAGGTAGACACCGCGTCCGCCGCCACCGACCAGCCGTGATAGGCCTCCAGCACGCTGAGCATGTCGCGCCCGCCGCTGTAGGCCCAGGCCAGGCGGATCGCCAGGTCATTGGCCTCGGTGCCGCTGTTGACCAGGAACACCCGGTCCATGCCCGCCGGTGCCAGCGCCAGGAGGCGTTCGGAAAACTCGGCGATCGCCGCGTAGTGAAAACGTGAATTAGTGTTGAGCAGTGACCATTGCCGCGCCGCCACCGCTGCCATGCGCGGGTGGCCGTGGCCCAGCACCGCCACGTTGTTGAGCATGTCCAGGTAGGAGCGGCCCTGCATGTCGATCAAGTGATTGCGCCAGCCCCGCTCGATACGGGGCGGGTCGACGTAATAGTGCTTCTGCGAACGGGCGAAGCTGGCGTCGCGCCGGGCCAGCAGGGCTTCGGGGTCCAGCTCCGGTTCGGCATCACAGGCAAGCCCGAGCAGCGCCGCCGGTGACGGGCACAGCGCCTGCCACGCCGACGCCCGGGAAGGCGCACAGAAGAGCGGGGGCGCAAGATCGGCACGACACAGCTGCACGATCAACGGCCCGTGGACTTCACCGAGTATTTGCCCCTTCACCACCTGCGCACCGGCTTTGAGCCGCGTTGTCACGCCCCATACGCGCAGATTCAGGCGCTCTTCGTACACACACAGCAAACCGTCGGCGCCCTCGCGCAGTGTCCCGGCGAAAGGTGCCTCAAGCACTGTGCCATGGGGCAGGCTTAATTCGACATGAAGGGCGAAGGTGTCCGGTTCCACAGCACTGTCCGGGCGGGTGCGCGACAAGCGATATTGCCCATAACGGCTGGCTGCCAGCCCATGCACCGCTGCGGCTTCATTCAGCAGCCGCCGATCCATGCCCGGCGTCTCCCAATTGCCCGCCTCGAAATGCGGGCTGAGCACGCCCAGGTCGATCAGCGCGAACTCCCGACCGACCAGCCCCGGCAGCAAGGGGGCAAAGTCCTGGCTGGCCAAGGCAGGCAACGCCTCGCCGACGCTACTCAGGATCGCCGCTTCCATCAGTTCGAACGGCACCGACGTGGCGACATGGAAAATTTCCCACTCGTGCTCGGCATTCTTCAATAGGTAGGCGTTATCAGGGTCCAGACGTCGCTGCTGCTCACTGCTCAACACCAACACCGCCGCGCGGGCGACGATCAACGGCCACAGCGCGCGCAACTCTTCATGCTGCAACGGCGTGATCGCGTGACAGGCCTGGATCGCCGGCAGGATGGCAAACGGGTCGCCCTCAGCGTGATGCAGCAGCGCAGCGCACGTCACCGACAGGTCAGCGATGCGCCAGGTGTGTACCAGGTCGCCGAAATCAATCACACCCTGGACCTGCCAATGCCGCTGCGCATCGCGCTGCCAAACCACATTGTCATCGGTGATGTCCATGTGCACGGCCTGCCAGGGCAGGTGTGCAGCCAGAGGGCGGATATGCGCTTCGATCCGCCCGGCGACTTGCTCCAGTGCAGTGCGATGGGGAAGCTCGGGCAAGGTCGCCAGCAGATGGGTAATCAGCTCCTGCGCGTGGCGTGGGTCCCATTGCAGAGTGCGATCCAGGCCGGGATGGGTGAACGTTGACAGTGCCAGGCTCATTCGCCCGCACAGGTCGCCGAACCCTGCGATCACATCGCGACCCAGGTGAGGCAAATCGGTCAGCGGCTGGCCGTCGATGTAGTCCAGTAGCCGCAGGTGCAGGGTTTGCCCATCGACGGTGACGCTCAGCAGTTCGTCGCCATTGAGGGCCTTGATGACCTTGGGCACGCGCACCTGTACGTGGGCCTGCAGCTCGTTGAGGGCTGCATGCTGGGCCAGTAGCTCGATTGCGGCGTAGTCACCCCGGCAGATTTTCAGAACGAAGCGGCCCAGGGGGCTTTCAACTTTGTAATTGAGGTCTTGCTGGCTACCCAATGAAGTTAATCTGCCCGTGAGGCCATAATGCTGCTCAAGCAACCTCGCCGCGTGGGTAGGCCCTGCTTGCGGGCAGGCTAAGCTGGCGCGGTGAATCAAGGTAGCGAGCAACATGGGACAACCTCTGCGTTTTGTCAGGTGTCTGTTTTTGACAGGTGTCTATTTTTGACAGGGCCTATATCGCCATTGATGAAAGGGTTAGGCAACCCCCAACATACACCGTGCTTGCGCCACCCCTGCTACACAACTCAAGCTATGCTTCACTCGCTTAATGTCCGTCTAAGGAAAGGGCCTCCGATATGCGTATTCTCATCACCGGCGGCGCTGGCTTCATCGGCTCTGCCTTGATCCGGCACTTGATTCAACATACCGAGCACGAAGTGCTCAACCTGGACAAACTCACCTACGCCGGCAACTTGGAGTCGCTTACCAGCGTCGCGTCCAGTAGCCGCTATGAGTTCGTTCACGCCGATATCGTCGACCAGGCGACAGTCAGCGCCGTACTGGCGCGCTTCGAGCCACAGGCGATCATGCACCTGGCGGCCGAGTCCCATGTAGACCGCTCTATCGATGGCCCATCGGACTTTATCCAGACCAATATCGTTGGCACCTATAGCCTGCTGGAAGCCGCCCGTGCTTATTGGCAGAAGCTCGACGAGCCCGCCAGGCGTGCGTTTCGTTTTCATCACATTTCTACTGACGAAGTGTATGGCGACCTGCACGGCGTGGACGACCTGTTTACCGAGGTCACGCCTTACGCCCCCAGCTCGCCTTATTCAGCCAGCAAGGCGGCGTCCGACCACCTTGTACGCGCGTGGCAGCGTACATATGGCCTGCCGGTACTGTTGACCAACTGCTCCAACAATTACGGGCCGTTCCATTTCCCCGAGAAGTTGATCCCGCTGGTGATTCTCAACGCCCTCGCGGGCAAGCCGCTGCCGGTATATGGCGATGGGCTGCAGGTACGCGACTGGCTGTATGTCGAAGACCATGCACGGGCGCTACTGACAGTCGTGACCAAAGGCGTGGTTGGCGAGACCTACAACATCGGTGGGCACAACGAGCAAAAGAACATCGACGTGGTACGCAGCATCTGCAACCTGCTTGAAGAGCTGGCGCCACAACGCCCGGCCGAGGTGGAGAAGTTCAGCGATCTGATTACCTTCGTCAAAGACCGCCCCGGTCACGACCAACGTTATGCGATCGATGCGAGCAAGATCGAACGTGAACTGGGCTGGACGCCTGAAGAGACTTTTGAAACGGGTCTACGCAAAACCGTGCAGTGGTACCTCGACAATCTGGAATGGTGCCGCAGGGTCCAGGACGGTAGTTATCAAGGCCAACGATTGGGCAACACCGACTTGAAGGATTTGATCGCATGATGAAAGGCATCGTATTGGCCGGCGGCTCCGGCACCCGTTTGCATCCCATTACGCTGGGCGTGTCGAAACAGCTGTTGCCGGTGTACGACAAACCGATGATTTATTATCCGATCTCTGTGCTGATGCTGGCGGGCATCAAGGACATCCTGGTCATATCCACCCCGGTAGACTTGCCGCAGTATCGCAACCTGTTGGGTGATGGCAGCCAGTTTGGCGTGCACTTCAGCTATGCCGAGCAACCCACACCGGATGGCCTGGCCCAGGCATTTCTGATTGGTGAAGACTTCATCGGTAATGACCCTGTCTGCCTAATCCTGGGAGATAACATTTTCCACGGCCAGCATTTTGGCGACCAACTACGCACTGCGGCAGAACGCACCAGCGGCGCCACAGTATTTGGTTATTGGGTCAAAGACCCAGAGCGTTTCGGCGTAATCGACTTCGACAAGGAAGGCCGCGCCCTGTCCATCGAAGAAAAACCTGCCAAGCCCAAGTCGCCATATGCCGTCACCGGCCTGTATTTCTACGACAACGACGTGATCAACATCGCCAAGGCCGTCCAGCCTTCGCCACGCGGCGAGCTGGAGATCACCGACGTCAACAACGCCTACCTCAAGCGCGGCGATCTGCACGTTGAGCGTTTCGGTCGTGGTTTCGCCTGGCTTGATACCGGCACTCACGACAGCCTGCTGGAAGCCTCGACCTACGTGCAGACCATCGAGCACCGCCAGGGCCTGAAAGTAGCCTGCCTGGAAGAAATCGCCTACGAGAACGGCTGGATTGATCGTGACTATCTGCTGGAACGTGCCAAGTACTTCGGCAAAACCGGTTACGGTCAATACCTCTACTCGCTGGCCGGAGAAACCAAGTGAATGTCGTTGAAACCTCGTTACCTGGCGTGCTGATTCTCGAGCCAAAAGTATTCGGTGATGAGCGCGGTTTTTTCTACGAAAGCTTCAACGCTCGCGCTTTTGAAGCCGCCACCGGGCTCAAACGTGACTTCGTGCAGGACAACCATTCACGCTCGCAAAAAGGCGTGCTGCGCGGGCTGCACTATCAGCTTGAACACACTCAGGGCAAACTGGTACGTGTCACTTACGGTGAAGTGCTGGATGTTGCCGTCGACATCCGCCGCAGCTCACCGAACTTCGGCCAATGGGTGAGCGTACGTTTATCCGCGCAGAATCATCGCCAACTGTGGGTGCCGGAGGGTTTCGCCCATGGGTTTGTGGTGCTGAGTGACTATGCCGAGTTTCTATACAAAACCACCGACTACTATCAACCGAGCGCCGAACGCAGCATTCTCTGGAATGACCCGACGCTGGCTATCGACTGGGCGCTGTCCGAGCCGCCGCGACTGTCTGCCAAGGACCAGGTCGGTAAACTTCTGATGGAAGCCGACTTGTTCCCATGAAAATACTGATCACCGGCCAACACGGCCAAGTCTCCCAGGAGCTGCAACAGCGGCTCCAAGGCCTCGGTGAGCTCATCGTCCTCGGCCGCGACCAGCTTGACCTGGCCCACGCCGAGCAGATTCGCCAACAAGTGCGCGCCCACCGCCCAAGCCTGATCATCAACGCCGCCGCCCACACCGCGGTCGATCAGGCCGAAAGCGAGCCGGAAGCAGCCTTCGCCATCAACGCCATCGCCCCCGGCATCCTCGCCGAAGAAGCCAAGGCCCTAGGCATTCCGCTGATTCACTACTCGACCGACTACGTGTTCGACGGCAGCAAACCGGCCCCGTACACCGAAAGCGATTCGCCCAACCCACTGGGCGTCTACGGCCAGAGCAAACTGGCAGGCGAGCAGGCGATTGCAGCCGTGGGCGGCGAGTACCTGATTCTGCGCACCAGCTGGGTGTATTCGAGCCACGGCAAGAACTTCCTGCTGACCATGCAGCGCTTGCTGCAGGAGAAGCCGCAGATGCGCATCGTCGCCGACCAGATCGGCGCGCCAACCTGGGCCGGGACCATCGCCAACAGTACGCGTGCGTTGATTGAGCGCTGGCAAGCCGGTAACGCCGGGGATTGGGGGGTTTACCACCTCACGGCCCAAGGCGAAACGTCGTGGTTCGGCTTTGCCGAGGCCATTGGCCAAGCCCTTCGCGCTGCGGGCAAAGCCTGCGCCGAACTGGAAGCGATCCCGTCCAGCGCCTATCCAACACCCGCTAAACGCCCGCTGAACTCGCGCCTGGATTGCAGCCGTCTGCAACAGCAGTGGCAGGTCAGCCAGCCGCAGTGGCGAGACGCATTGCACGAGTGTCTTGCCGAGCAGCACTAGGCATAATGCGCCTGTACCCACAGGCGCACGATTCCCATGACCCCACCCCTTCCGCGAAGACCCCGCTGGCGCAGCCTCGCCCTGTTGGCGCTGTGCCTGGCGCCGCTGCTCTGGCCGTTGGAGCACTTGGCCGAGCGCTACTACCGCAGCGAGCTGGCCGGGCAGAACCGCCAGACCCTCGACCTGTACGTCGCCAACCTGTTGGGCACCCTGCACCGCTATGAAGTGCTGCCGCAGATCCTCGGTGACCTGCCGGCCCTGCGCACCGCACTGGATGCGCCCCACGTCAGCACCAACTTGGTCAACGCCAACTCGCTGCTCAAGGACGTGGCCGCCCAGGCCGGGGTGGAGGTGATGTACCTGATGGACACCACCGGCAAGACCCTCGCCGCGTCCAACTGGGACAAACAAGACAGCTTCGTCGGGCGCAACTTTTCCTTTCGCCCCTATTTCAGCGAAGCCATGGCCGGGCGCCTGGGGCGCTTTTTCGGGCTAGGCACCACCTCGGCCAAGCGCGGCTACTTCTTCGCCGCCGCCGTACGCGATGGTGAGAACATCATCGGCGTGCTGGTGGTCAAGGTAGACCTGGACCACACCGAGAGCTTGTGGGGCAACACCCCGGAACAACTCCTGGTGACCGACCACAACGGCGTGGTAATCCTCACCTCGCGCCCGCAATGGCGGTTCCGCGCCACCCGGCCGCTGACCGCCGCAGAGCGCCAGGCCATTATTGCCATTCAGCCTTATCCCACCCGTGATCCTCAGCCGCTGAACCTCAGCAGCAGCGCCTGGCTGCGCCAATCCACCGCCATCGCCGAGACCGGCTGGAATGTGGAAATCCTCGCCCCCCAATCCTTGATCAACCGCCCGGTGCGTACCGTGGTGGCCGTAGGCGGCGCGACCTTGCTGGTGCTGATGCTGCTGCTCGGTTTGATGATGCAGCGCCGCCGGCATTACCTGGAGCGCATCGCCTTCGAAGCCAAGGCCCGCCGCGAGCTGGAAATGCGCGTGGCCGAGCGCACCAGCGACCTGGAGGGCTTGAACCGGCGCCTGAAACAGGAAGTGCTTGAGCGCGAACACGCCCAGCAGGAACTGGTGCGTGCCCAGGATGACCTGGTGCAGGCCGGTAAACTCTCGGCGCTGGGCACCATGTCGGCCAGTATCAGCCATGAACTGAACCAACCCCTGGCAGCGATTCGCAGCTACGCGGAAAACGCTGAAATCCTGCTCGACCATGAACGCACCGCCGATGCGCGCGGCAACCTCAAGCTGATCAGCGAACTGACCGGGCGCATGGCCTCGATCATCGCCCACTTGCGCGCGTTCGCCCGCCGTGACCGCCACGCGCCGGAAAGCGTGGCGCTGCAACCCGCGCTGGATGATGCCCTGGCTTTGCTGGCCAAACGGCGGCGCTCGATGGAAGTGGAATTGATCCGCGACTTACCCGAGGCGACCTTATGGGTACAAGCCGGTGAAACCCGTCTGCGCCAGGTGCTGGGCAACCTGCTGGCCAATGCCCTGGACGCCCTTACCGAAAAAGGTCCGCCACGCAAACTGTGGCTGAGTGCCCAAACCACTGACCAGGGCGTCAACCTGTACATTCGCGACAATGGCCCGGGCTTTTGCATGGAGGCATTGGGCCGCGCCAGCGAGCCGTTCTACACCACCAAGACGCGCACCCAGGGCCTGGGCCTGGGCCTGGCGATCTGTGACACCCTGATGCGCGCCTTCGGCGGCGAACTGCTGTTCGCCAACCACAAGGAAGGCGGCGCGCTGTTAACCTTGAAATTGCGTGCCGGCTCGCCGGGCGTCAGTCTGCAACCGTCCGAGGACCGCAGTGTATGAGTATCGATAACCAGATTCAGGTGGTGCTGATCGATGACGATCCCCATTTGCGTCAGGCGCTGTGCCAGACCCTGGACCTGGCCGGGCTGAAAGTGCTGCCCCTGGGCGAAGCCAGCGGCCTCACCGCGCGCTTGTCGCGGGACTGGTCGGGCGTCGTGGTCAGCGATATCCGCATGCCCGGCATGGACGGCCTGGAGCTGCTCGCCGAGCTGCACGGCCAGGACCCTGACCTGCCAGTGCTGCTGATCACTGGCCACGGTGACGTGCCGCTGGCGGTGCAGGCCATGCGTGCCGGCGCCTATGACTTCCTCGAAAAGCCCTTCGCCAGCGACGCCTTGCTCGACAGCGTGCGCCGCGCCCTGGCCCTGCGCCGACTGGTGCTGGACAACCGCAGCCTGCGCCTGGCCCTCAGTGACCGGCAGCAACTAAGCACGCGCCTGGTGGGGCATTCGCCGCAGATGCTGCGCCTGCGCGAGCAAATCGGCGCACTGGCAGCGACCAAGGCTGATGTGCTGATCCTCGGCGAAACCGGCGCCGGCAAGGAAGTGGTCGCCCGCGCCTTGCACGATCTGTCGAGCCGCCGCAGCGGTCCGTTCGTGGCGATCAACGCCGGGGCCCTGGCCGAATCGGTGGTGGAAAGCGAGCTGTTCGGCCATGAACCGGGCGCGTTTACCGGCGCGCAGAAGCGCCGCATCGGCAAGTTCGAATTCGCCAATGGCGGCACGCTGTTCCTCGATGAAATCGAAAGCATGAGCCTGGATGTACAGGTCAAGCTGTTGCGCCTGCTGCAGGAGCGCGTTGTGGAGCGCCTGGGCGGCAATCAGTTGATTGCATTGGATATCCGCATTATCGCCGCCACCAAGGAAGACCTGCGCCAGGCGGCCGACCAAGGCCGCTTCCGGGCCGACTTGTATTACCGCCTGAATGTCGCGCCACTGCGTATTCCGCCACTGCGCGAGCGTGGTGAGGATGCGCTGATGCTGTTCCAGCACTTCGCCGACGAAGCCAGCAGTCGCCACGGCCTGCCCTTGCATGAGCTGCAACCGGGCCAGCGCGCGCTGCTGTTGCGCCACAGTTGGCCGGGTAACGTGCGCGAGCTGCAAAACGCCGCCGAACGCTTTGCCCTGGGCCTGGAACTGGCCTTGGACAGTACGCTGGACAATCCCTCCGCCAGCACACTGACCTCCACGCCCGGCGGCTTGAGCGAGCAGGTCGAACAATTCGAAAAAAGCCTGATCGCTGCCGAACTGACCCGCCCC
Source organism: Pseudomonas sp. R4-35-07 (assembly GCF_003852235.1). Lineage (NCBI taxonomy): Bacteria > Pseudomonadati > Pseudomonadota > Gammaproteobacteria > Pseudomonadales > Pseudomonadaceae > Pseudomonas > Pseudomonas sp. R4-35-07. Next base: position 337,080 of record NZ_CP027732.1, on the reverse strand, counting down.
CACAGCTCCATGCGCAGCCTCGCCGAAGCCCTCGGCGTGCCCCGCAAAACCCTGCACGACAAACTGCGCAAGCATGGCCTGAACTTCGCCGACAGCGCCAGCCACAGCGCAGACGACGAATGACCCTGCCCACCCGCCAAGAGACCGCCATGAGCCGCGACAGCCGTTACCTGGAATCCATCCTCCATCACGACATCCCCCTCACCCGGGAAATGGGCCTCAAGGTGCTCGACTGGCAACACGGCCAACTGCAACTGCATTTACCCTTGCAAGCCAATATCAACCACAAGAGCACCATGTTTGGCGGCAGCCTCTACTGCGGCGCCGTGCTGGCGGGTTGGGGTTGGTTGCACCTGAAACTGCGCGAGGAAGGGATCGAAGACGGGCATATCGTGATTCAGGAAGGGCAGATCAGCTATCCCTTGCCGGTGACGCAGGACGCGACGGTGATTTGCGCAGCGCCGGAGGAGAAAGTGTGGAAGCGTTTTGTCGCAACGTACAAGCGCTATGGCCGTGCGCGGTTGACGCTGGAGACGTGGATTGTGAATGAGGGCAGTGAAGAACGTGCAGTGACCTTCACCGGCCAGTACGTCCTGCACCGCTAGCCGCCATCACACAAAGCAAATGTGGGAGGGGGCTTGCCCCCGATAGCGGTGGATCAGTCACTTAGATATTGACTGACATACTGCCATCGGGAGCAAGCCCTCTCCCACATTTTGTTTTGCTGTGGTCTTAAGATCTGGCCAGGGTCAACAGGCGCTCACGCCACGCCGCCTTGGCCGGCAATGCCAGGAAGAACGGGTTCAACAACGATTCCCGCGCCGGGTAGCTGAACGGCTTGCCATTCAACTCCAGCACTTCGCCCCCCGCCCCTTCCAGCACGCCTTGCGCCGCCGCAGTGTCCCACTGCGAGGTCGGCGCCAGGCGCGGATAGCAGTCGGCACTGCCCTCGGCCAACAGGCAGAACTTCAACGAGCTGCCGATATTCGCCAGTTTCAGCTCCCCCAAGCCTTGGCTCAGCCCCTCCAGCAAACGCTCCTGTTCCGGGCTGGTATGACGGCGGCTGGCAACCACGGTAAAGGCTTCACCCGCGGCCGGAGCCTGGCGCACTTGGATCTGCCTGGGCGCGGCATTCATATCCGAACGCCAAGCCCCCAGGCCCGCGCCGCCGAAGTAGCAACGACCACTGGTGGGCATCGACACCACGCCGAACACCACGCGGCCTTGTTCGATCAAGGCGATATTGACGGTGAATTCTTCACTGCCACCAATGAATTCCTTGGTGCCATCCAACGGGTCCACCAGCCACCAACGCTGCCAACCGGCGCGCACGCTCTGGTCGATATCGGCGTCTTCTTCGGACAGCACCGGAATGCTTGGGTCCAGCGCAGTCAGGCCAGCGAGAATCAGATGGTGCGCAGCCAGATCGGCGGCCGTCACCGGAGAATCATCCGCTTTGGAGGTAACCGCGACGTCGGCACGCCAGTACGGCAGGATGGCTTCACCGGCCTGGCGAGCCAGTTCGATGACGGGCGCGATAAGAGGGTGGCCCAGAAACAGTTCGCTCATAAGGTAAACACTCCACGCTGGGTCAGCAGGTCTCGCACCAGGTACAGCGCGGCAAGCGCCCGGCCCTCACTGAACTGCTCGTTTTGCGCCAGTGCAGACAGCTCACGCAGGTTGACCCGCTCCACGCGCATGGGCTCGGGCTCATCGCCTTCCAGGCGTTCTTCATAAAGCTCGGTGGCCAGCACCACCTGGATTTTCTGGCTCATATAGCCGGGTGACAGCGAAAGCTCAGTGATGTGTTCCAACTGGCGTGCGCCGTAGCCGGCTTCTTCCTTGAGTTCGCGATCCGCCGCCGCCAATACATCCTCGCCGGGCTCGATCAAGCCTTTAGGCAGGGACAACTCATACTCGTCGGTGCCTCCGCAGTATTCTTCCACCAGCAAAGCATGGTCTTCGTCGATCATCGCGACGATCATCACTGCGCCGTAACCGGCACCACGGCCCACCAGGCGCTCGTAGGTCCGTTCAACGCCATTGGAAAAGCGCAATTGCACTTCCTCCACGCGGAACAAACGGCTACTGGCGACTATTTCGCGGGCGAGGACGGTGGGTTTCTGGCGCATGAACGGCTCCTTGGCGTGATCGGGTTACTATACCGTGGCTTTTCCGATTGTCTGTGTCGGATATCTTTACTTACATGAGAACGCCCCATGCCCTCTTTGCCCTGGCACGCCATCGATACCGTCCTGCTGGACATGGACGGCACCTTGCTCGACCTGCACTACGACAACCATTTCTGGATGGAGCACCTGCCCCAGCGTTATGCCGAATTGCATGGCGTAAGCCGGGCCATGGCCGAAATGGAACTGCAGCCCCTGTTCGAGCGTAACGCCGGACAGTTGCAATGGTATTGCCTGGATTTCTGGAGCGCCGAACTGAAGATCCCAGTACGCGAACTCAAGCTTGAAACCGCCCACCTGATCGCCCTGCGCCCGGACGCCGATACATTTCTGGCGGCGATCAAACAGGCCGGCAAACGCGTGATCCTGATCACCAATGCTCACCGCGATTCGTTGTCATTGAAGTTGGAGCGCATTGAGCTGGCGCCTTACTTCGAGCAACTGATCAGCTCCCACGATTATGGTTTTCCCAAGGAAAACCAGCAGTTCTGGGAAGCGCTGCACGCTGATATCCAGTTCGACCCGGCCCGCAGCCTGTTTATCGACGACACCCTGCCGATCCTGCGCAGCGCCAGGGAGTTCGGTGTGGGGCATTTGCTGGCGGTGAAGGAGCCGGACAGCAAGAAGGGGCCGAAGGACACAGCTGAATTCGCGGCTGTCGCGGACTACCGCGATCTAATAGCCGGACTCTGAACCCATGTGGGAGGGGGCTTGCTCCCGATGGCGGTATATCAGAAACACATCCAGTGACTGACACTCTGCCATCAGGGGCAAGCCCCCTCCCACAGGGTTGTTGTGCGTATTACTCAGGAATACGCAGGGTCTGGCCTGGGTAGATTTTGTCCGGGTGCGACAACAGTGGCTTGTTGGCCTCGAAAATCTTGTTGTACTGGTTGGCATTACCGTACACAGCCAGGGAAATCGCGCTGAGGGTATCGCCCTTTTTCACCACGACGAAACGCGCAGCGGTAACCGTAGGACCCGTGACGGTGATCTGATCATCCACGCTCGCCACGCCGGCGATGTTGCCCAGTGCCAGCAGGATTTTCTCTTTCTCTTCCTGGGTGGCCACTTCACCGGTCACGGTGACCTTGTCGCCATCCACGGTGGTTTGCACGTTTGGATTACCCAGGCCCACCTTGCTCACATGCTCCTTCAACTGCTCACTCGCATTAGCATTACCCGGCGTCAACAGGTCGACGATCTTTTCGCCGGCTTCTTTGATAAAGCTGAAAATACTCATAGTGCGCTCTCCTTGGGTTTAAGTTCCTGATGCCCAAGACTAGACCAGTCCCAAGGATTTGGGTTCCAGCGGCCCCAAAGACGAGCAGACAACCGCGCAAAACCGAGCCTTGATCGACGCCGTCTATCACTACATCAATACTGGCAATTAGACGCGACCCTTTGTCGCGCCTAGTCTGAACACTGATCAATCCGTCGGTGGTAATTGCCTCATGAACGCCAAGCGCCCAACCTGCGCGGCGCCCGCCCTTGAAATGCCCGCGCCCGCCGCCAGCCAGAGCTATGAGTACAGCAATCTCGAACACACAGACGTCGGCAGTACTGCGCTGGCCGAAGAGGTGGCGTTGGCGATTGCCTATAACGACATCAGCCAGGCCGTCATGCTGGTGACGCCGACCGACCTGGAAGACTTCATTGTCGGCTTCAGCCTTGGCAGCGGCATTATCACCGACGTCAGCGACATCTATGACCTGAAGCTCAGCGGTTCGGGCTCTGCACAGTATGCCCAGGTACAGATTTCCAGCCGGGCGTTCTGGAACCTCAAGCAGCAGCGCCGCCAATTAGCGGGCACCAGCGGCTGCGGGCTGTGTGGCGTCGAAGCCGTGGAGCAGGCTTTGCCCGACCTGCAGGTGCTACCCGGCGCACCCTTGCCACCCGCCGCATGGCTTGATGGCCTGCGCCAGCGCATCAGCGCCTTCCAGCCCTTGGGCCAACACAGCGGCGCGGTGCACGCAGCCATATTTATGAACAACCAGGGCGAATTGCTGATGGGCCGCGAAGACATCGGCCGGCATAACGCTCTGGATAAATTGATTGGCGCACTGATCCGCCAACAGATTCCGACCGACGGTGGCCTGGCAATTGTCACCAGCCGCTGCAGCCTCGAATTGATCCAGAAAGTCCTGCGCGCGGGCATCCAGACCCTGGTCAGCCTGTCGTCGCCCACCGGCCTTGCCCTGCAATGGGCGCGTCGGCATAACCTCAATCTCATCCACCTGCCGCAGAAAAGCGCGCCGCGGGTCTACAGCCCAGCGATGGAGTACCAGCCATGAGCCTTCACCACCAAGCCGACCAAACCCCAACCCCACGCTACAAGCCCTATAAAGGCCCGGCAGGCGGCTGGGGTGCATTGATCAGCGTGGCGCACGCCTGGCTGACCAGCGACAACGCGCTGAAAAACCTGCGCATGATGCTCAAGACCAACCAGAACGGCGGCTTCGACTGCCCGGGCTGTGCCTGGGGCGACTCGCCGGAAAGTGGCATGGTCAAGTTCTGCGAAAACGGCGCCAAGGCGGTCAATTGGGAAGCCACCAAGCGCCGCGTGGACGCCGCATTCTTCGCCAAACACAGCGTGACCGCGCTGCTGGAACAAAGCGATTACTGGCTGGAGTACCAAGGGCGTCTCACCGAGCCTATGCGCTACGACGCCGCGACCGACCGCTACCAGCCCATCAGTTGGGACGCCGCGTTCGACCTGGTCGGCAAGCACCTCAATGCCCTGCCCAGCCCGGACATGGCCGAGTTCTACACCTCGGGCCGCGCCAGCAACGAAGCCGCCTACCTGTACCAGCTGTTTGTGCGCGCCTACGGCACCAACAATTTCCCGGACTGCTCGAACATGTGCCACGAAGCCAGCGGCGTCGCCCTGGCCCAGAGTGTGGGCGTGGGCAAAGGCACTGTGACCTTTGATGACTTCGAACATGCCGACGCGATTTTCGTCTGGGGCCAGAACCCCGGCACCAACCACCCGCGCATGCTCGAGCCGCTGCGCGAAGCGGTGAAGCGCGGCGCTCAGGTGGTGTGTATCAACCCCCTGAAAGAACGTGGCCTGGAACGCTTCCAGCACCCGCAACATCCGCTGGAAATGCTCACCAACGGCGACAAGCCAACCAACACCGCCTATTTCCGCCCGGCGCTGGGCGGCGACATGGCCATTCTGCGCGGCATGGCCAAGTTCCTGCTGCTGTGGGAGCGTCAAGCCCTGGCCGAAGGCAAGGAAGCGGTGTTCGATCACGACTTCCTCAACGAACACACCATCAACGTGCTGGACTATCTGGGCCAGATCGACGACACCTCGTGGGAGGAAATCGTCGAGCAGTCCGGCCTGACGCTGGTGGAGATCGAGCAAGCCGCGCGCATGTATGCCAAAGGCAAGAACGTGATCATGTGCTGGGCGATGGGCATCACCCAACACCGTCACTCGGTGCCGACCATCCAGGAAATCGCCAATCTGATGTTGCTGCGCGGCAATATCGGCCGCCCAGGTGCAGGCCTGTGCCCGGTGCGCGGTCACAGCAACGTGCAGGGCGACCGCACCATGGGCATCAACGAACGCCCACCGGTGGCATTCCTCGACTCACTGGAGCGCCGCTTCCAGTTCCAGGTGCCGCGCACCAATGGCCACAACGTGGTCGAAGCCATCCACGCGATGCTTGAAGGCCGCGCCAAGGTGTTTATCGGCCTGGGCGGCAACTTCGCCCAGGCCACGCCGGACAGCACCCGCACGTTCGAAGCATTGCGTAACTGCGACCTGACTGTACAGATCAGCACCAAGCTCAACCGCAGCCATCTGATGCACGGCAAAGACGCGCTGATCCTGCCATGCCTGGGCCGTACCGACATCGATATCCAGGCCGAGGGCCCGCAAGCGGTGACGGTGGAAGACTCGTTCAGCATGGTCCACGACTCCAACGGCCAATTGCAGCCGCTGTCGAAGCTGATGAAATCGGAGCCCGCGATTGTGGCGGGCATTGCCGCCGCGACCCTGGGCAGCAAACCGGTGGATTGGAATTGGCTGGTGGCTGACTACAGACGCATTCGCGACCTGATCGCCGACACCATTCCAGGCTTCAAGGACTTCAACGAGAAGCTCAAAAACCCGGGCGGTTTCTACTTGGGCAACTCCGCCGGCGCACGCCGCTGGAACACCCCATCGGGCCGCGCCAACTTCCGACCGAACGTCCTGCCCAAAGACCTGATTCACGAACGCACCCACGCCACAGGGCGTGTGCCGGACCTGATCATGCAGTCGATGCGTTCCCACGATCAGTACAACACCACTATCTATGGGCTAGACGACCGTTATCGCGGGGTCAAAGGCCAACGGGATGTGCTGTTCGTCAACGAAGCCGACATCATCCGCCTGGGCTTCAAGCCGGGGCAGAAGGCGGACATCATTTCGCTGTGGGAAGACGGCCGAGAGCGGCGCGTCAAGGGCTTCACCCTACTGGCGTTCGATATTCCGGCCGGGCAGGCCGCTGCTTACTATCCGGAAGTGAACCCTCTGGTGCCCTTGGAAAGCACGGGCGACGGTAGCCATACGCCAACGTCGAAGTTTGTGGCGATTCGTTTGGAAGCGGCGAGCGATAATGGGTTGATCATGGCGCGCTCGGCCTGACGTGTGCTGCACATTTTGCAGGCACAAAAAAAGGCCGCTTTTTATATAAAAGCGGCCTTTCCCAAGTAGCTAAAGACTCGTAAAAACAACTTAAGTTCCCTATACAAAACAGCAACTTAGCAAATTGTATACAACTGCTGCCGCCGGTCGGATTTCGATTGTCAGCGGCTCGATACAACCTCAGGATCGCGCCGTCATCCCCTTGAGGTTTCCCTGAATGAAGTTCTCCTCGATTCTCTTGTTGTCCCTTGGCCTGGTCAGTGGCGCAGCCATGGCCGGTGGCACCACCGAAGCCGGTGTGGGCGGCGCATTGGGCGGGGTTCTAGGCTCGGTTGTCGGCCAGCAGTTGGGCGGCAACACCGGTTCGACCATCGGCGCAGCGCTGGGTGGCGCGGGCGGTAGCGCGGTCGGCGCCGACAAACGCAGCCGTGGCGAAGCCGCCATTGGCGGCGCACTGGGCGCTGCCGGCGGCAACGTGGTAGGCCGCAGTGTCGGCGGCAGCACCGGCGCACTGATCGGCTCAGCTGCCGGCGGTGGCGCAGGTGGCGCGCTGGGCAACTACATGGGCAACAAGAGCGATGACGATGACCGTCGTTACCGTGGCCGCGACGACCGTCGCTACTACCGCGATGGCCACCCTGGCCGCGGTCATGCCTATGGGCATCGCAAGAACAAGCACAAGCGCCATCATCGTTATGATGACTAAGGCCTGACGAACACAGAAAATCCCATGTGGGAGGGGGCTTGCTCCCGATAGCGATGGATCAGTCACTGTATGTATTGACTGATCCACCGCTATCGGGAGCAAGCCCCCTCCCACATTTGGTTCAGCGGTGTTTGCAGGACCGAGTCAGGCCACCAACCTCTGCAACGCCTCACGCAACCTCCCCGGAATCGTAACCGGCTGGTTCGTGCCCCGGTCGACAAACACATGCACAAAACGCCCCGCCGCACAGGCTTCCTGCTCGCCTGCCTTGAATACCGCCAACTCGTATTGCACTGAGCTATTGCCCAACTTGCCCACCCGCAGGCCGATATCAATGCGCTCAGGGAAAGCGATCGACGCAAAGTAATCGCACGCCGAACTGACTACAAACCCGACCACTTCCCCGTCATGAATATCCAACCCACCCTGTTCGATCAGGTAGGTATTCACCGCCGTGTCGAAAAAGCTGTAGTAGGTGACGTTATTCACATGGCCGTACACATCATTGTCGTGCCAGCGCGTAATGATCGGCTGGAAGTGTGCGTAATCGGCACGTTGTGGCACTGAGTCAGGCATGGGCACCTCTCGTTAGAAGGAGTTTACAGGTCATTCAAATGAGCTTCGGCCCACTCACGAACCTCGGCGTAGGGGTAGTCCTCCAGCGCAGCGAACCCGGGAATACCCCGCGCCTTCAACTTGGTGAACAACGGCACGCTGATCCCACCCAGAAAGCGCGTCAACCGTTCCGCACCCGGCAATTGGCCGGTGTGCTCATGATGCCTGTGGATAAAATCGCCGCACAGCCCCATGAAATTCTTATCCACAAGCGGCGGCAGGCTCGGCGGCGGCGGTAGATGGGCGACATGCCCGTGGCACACCGAGCAATGCCCGCAACGCTCAGGTACATTTTCATCGCCGAAATAGCGCGCCAGGCGTTGCCCCAGGCACTGCTCGGTGGCGAACAGATCAAGCATGGCGTGAATCCGCGCCACTTCTGTCACCTCGTGCTGCTTGAAGCCTGTGTATAACCCGGCGCTCAGCACCTGTGGGTCAAAATCGGTGTTCAGCAAGCTGTAGACCTCGGTCATCTGCTTGCTTTCCAATTCGATCAGGCCCTGCTCCTGGAAGTAATCCAACGCCTTCACCACGCGACTGCGCTCGGCGTTGTGCTGCAGGTAGAGCGCGTCGAAATCCACCGTCGCCCAGGTTTTCGCACGTTTGCACACCTGGATGATCGCCGCGACAAACTGTTGCCGCTCCCCGGAAAATCGGGCCAGCAAGGCATCGGGTTCGATCAGGTACTTGAAACGGTACTCGGCATAAAACGCGTAGCGCGGCGCGATCACGCCCTTGAGCTCCAACTGCACCAGCAGCGTCTTCAACGGCAGCTCGCGAATGTTACTGTGGTCCGATAAAGACCTGAGTAAAAACTCCCATTGGCCCTCGTCTCGCGCGGCCTGCACCTCTTCCAGCACCCGGCGGATACCTTCCTGCTCCGGCGTATCACCGTACACGAAGTTTTCCAGCACATTGACGCTGTCGCGATTGGCCAGCACCAGGCAGTCCGAAGGCTGGCCATCGCGCCCGGCGCGGCCGATTTCCTGGCTGTAATTTTCGATGGATTTGGGCAGGTCGAAGTGCACCACATTGCGGATATCACTTTTGTCGATGCCCATGCCAAACGCAATGGTGGCGACAATGCAATTGGAGCGCCCGCCCATGAAACGCTGCTGGATGCCCTCGCGTTTGTCGTGCGGCAACCCAGCGTGATACGCCTCGGCCTGGATGCCGTTACGGTTCAGGTGCTCGGCGATCTGCTCGGCGGTTTTTTGCAGGGTGACGTAGACGATGCTCGGCTGATTGGCCCGCTCGCTCATCCATTGCACGAGACGGCGGCGTTTGTCCGCGCCGCTCACCGGTTCTACCAACAAGTTGAGGTTGGGCCGGTAAAAGCCCGTGGTAATCACGTCCTGCGGCGCAATGGCGAACTTGGCCTGCATATCGGCAATTACCTTGGGCGTGGCCGTAGCCGTCAGCAGCAGCGCTTGTGGGATCTTGAACTGGCGCTGGTAGTCGGGAAGCTTCAGATAGTCCGGACGGAAGTTGTGGCCCCATTCGGAAATGCAGTGCGCCTCATCCACCACCAGCAGCGAGAGCTGCACACTTTGCAGGAAGTTGCGGAAACGCTCGTTTTTCAAGCGCTCTACGGAAATCATCAGGATTTTCAATTCGCCGGAACGTGCGCGAGCCATCACGTCATTGGCGTCCTCGCGGCTTTGCGCCGAATCGATACTGCCCGCTGAAATGCCGTGACGCCGCAGGAAACCCAACTGGTCCTGCATCAATGCCAACAATGGCGACACCACCAGCGTCAGGTGTGGCAGCAATACGGCTGACAGTTGATAACACAGGGACTTGCCCGACCCGGTGGGGAAAATAGCGGCCGCCGAACGACCGGCCAGCACGGCGCTGACCGTCTCTTGCTGGCCCAAACGAAACTGTGGATAACCAAAGACCTGCTGGAGGGTGTCGTGCATAGGCTGTCACTCCATTGACCGTTGAACGTGGCTTAAAAACGTAGCCCATTAAGTTCAGCGGATCGAGAAAGGTCGCATGGAAAAAAGAGACAGGATGATACACAGGGTGCAGCAATGGCCTTGGGCCAAATACGACTGTAGGAACACCAACAACCAAATGTGGGAAGGGGCTTGCCCCCGATGGCGGTGGATCAGCTACAAATAACTCACTGATCCACTGCTATCGGGAGCAAGCCCCCTCCCACATTTCAAAACCGCGCTAGAACCGAATCAGCGGTTCTGCACCCGCTCAATCGCCGTGTCGTACACCGGATTGGCCTTCTGCTCCTTGGCCAATTGGTAGTGACGCAGCGCATCCGGGAACTGGCCCGCCGCTTCGTAGATTCGGGCAATGTTGTAGTAGGCACCCGCGCGTACGGTTGCCGCATTGGCCCCCGTCGCCAGGGCGATGGCCTTGCGGTTGGCCCAGATCGATTCGGCGGTGTTGCCAGCCTTCTGATACGCCAAGCCGAGGTTGCCATAAGCTTTACCGAAGCCGTTATCCAGATCAATGGCCTGTCGGAACAGATCAATCGCCTGGTCCAGATTACCCGCCTGGTAAGCAGCTTCACCCTGCACGTTCAGACGCTTCGCGTCGGTCTGTGCGGAAGAGCTGACGGCCACTGCGGTAACCGCAACGCTGTCGTCCAGTAATGGTTTGACTTCGTTGAGTACATTGGCGGCATTCACGGTCACGCCGCTGAAGGTGTTGATGTCCTGGAAGTCGCCACTGCCGGTCATGCGGAACACGGTCCACAGGTTACCGCTGCGGTTTTTCGGCACGTAGTAGGTGCGCACCAGCGATTGGCCCATGTATACGAACACCTTGGCTTCACTGTTGGACAACTGACGCGAGCCTGGATTGCCGCCGTTGCTGTAGTCATGCACGGCGTAAACGTAGCTTTCACCGTAGTGTTTTTTCTGCAGGGTGATGGTTTCCGGGCCGTAGCTGTCGGTGTCATCCACGTCCAGCTCGGCGTCGGCGCCGGTCTTGTTCTCGAAGTAGATATTGTTGCCGGGGAAGATCATATGGGAGTCGAGATCTTCCGGCGTCTGGCCCCAGCTCAGCACCACGCGCAAGCCATCGAGGTTTTCCATCACAGGGCTGATAGCGTAGGTCATGCCCTTGCACGGGCATTTCACCACCAGGTTGGAATAGCCCGGTTTTTTGATGATCAATAGATTGCTGGCGTCGTCAGCCGCCTCGCTGGTCAGCGTCACCTGCCCTTGAGCGTTGGTGCGGCCCACCACGTTCTGCGCACCGTTGCGTTGCAGCAACACCTCGGCGTCGGCGATTTTCTGGTCCTTGACCACCGCGCTCAGCACCTCGATCGGCAACTGCTCGGCCTGAACGGAAAAAGCCACCGCACACAATGACATCGCCGAAGCGACACGAAGCAAACCCATGCTAATTCCCTTTAAGTAGTGGGCGGAATTGCCCTACAAGATTTTGCGGTGAAACATACGCTGAATTCAGCGCGCTGGCGGATTTTTTATAAGGAATGTGACGTGGTTATAGCGAACACTGACCGCACGATGAAACCAGCCTCTGTCTTGGAGAACTGCGCCGTGGAAGAGATGACGTTCAAGCAGAAACAGGCTTACTACAAGCAGATACAACGCTCCAACTATCTTGCCAGCTTGCGTCTGGCAGGCTTCGACACCCAACCGTCCGATGTCGACAATGCTCTGCCGACGAGAGCCGCGGTCCTTGCCCAGTATTTGCCTCGCGAACTCAACGCCTCATCACTGCACGGCTTGAACCTCAGGTGTTGGTGACGCAGAGCGTCACCGGATGCATTCCCACGCAGGAGCGTGGGAATGATCTGAGGCCATGAACAGTTAAACCATTCGTTTATTGCCCGAGAACACACTCACTTCTAAGGTTCGTTCCGTCGCTGCCAAATCAGCGACCGGGTTTGGTCATCCGAAAAACAGCAGGGACAAACGTGCCAACTCGTTTGGTGTATTTCTTTGAATCTGTATTGGAACTGAAATGACAAAGCCCAACCTCCCAACCAATCGTTATCGCATTCTGCGCACTAACTTCACCGATACCTACCCCCTCGTCATCGACACCGAAGCCAAAGCCGAAGACATCCAGTCCGCCGCCCACCAACGCATCCGCGCAGCTACGGACCTACTGGAAACCTTCTCCTGCCTGACCTTCGAACACGCCGACCTCAAAGACATCTCCCACATCACCAACGCCTTGTACCTGCTCGTCCAGGACGGATGTGATTTGCTGGAAGCGGCGCAACACGTGCAGCTACAGCCGGCGGCCGACAGTCCAACACAAACTGGCCAGCCACGCAGCTAACCCTGTGGGAGCTGGCTTGCCTGCGATAGCGGAGCATCAGGCGACATTTCCACACCTGACCCAACGTCAACGCGGGCAAGCCCGACTCCCACATTTGACCAGTTTTACCTATGGCGTCGCTGCCAAGGCACAAATGCCGGAAACCGCTGTAAGAAACTTCCAAACACCGCGACATCCCCTTCCCAAACTGCTCCAAATACCCACCTAACGTCTACAGAAGTTACCCGTAGCTGAATGAAAATAGCGCGGTCTCAACTTTCTCGGCGGACACCCGTGAACATCGAAAGGACTCAATACATCGGCCATTATGGCATCACCTTCACGGTGCTTCGCCTTATAGCCTTACCAGCCAACCGGCACGCACTGGCAAATCTATGCCTACTGGAAGCAGGCACATTCGCAAATGAGCTGCGCCAGCGGCTCGTAGATTTATACGACAAAATGCTTGCCCGTGATTTGCCTTGCAAAATCACCATCGGCATCTCGAAGCCAATCACCCGGCAACATGCCGACTTGCTCAACATTCGCGGGGAAATCGTTGCAGGATTAATCAGCGGCGCGATATCAGCGCCAATGAGTCTGGCATCTCCAGCAGTTGGACTCGCCGCAGGAGCAGCCGTAGGTCTGACTATCAAAGGCCTCATTCGTAGCTATCACGCCGGTGACGTCGTTATAGGGATCGACGCTCAGGTCAACGGAGGCATCGGCCCTCAGCGATCTCTCTCGTCAATGGTCCGACAATTTCAGGGTGGCTAATACGATAACCATGTACATCCAATGGATAAATCTGATTCTACTCTTGGCACTTCCCGCTTTAGCCGACAAAACAATCAAGCGGCCCGTATTCAGAAAGGCTTTTGGGCTCATACTCGTGGTGAGCGGTCCGACAATCTTATTCTGCGCCACCTCTTGGATAAGGGAGACACAAACAGAGAGCCTGCCGGTCATCGCTTTTGTAACAGGCATCATTTTGTTAAAAAGCCAAAACAAGTATCGCCACCAACGCAACCGTCCCCCTCACCCACTCCTGCGTGCCCCCACCATGAACCTCGCCCCCAACTTCCCCGAAGACCCCGTCATGCAGCAACTTCTGCAACTGCTGCACGAAGAAATCGGCCTGCCGAAACACAAGACCATCCATCTGCAAACCTCACTCAATTTCGACCTGGGCTGTGACGGCAGCGAGGCCAAGCAACTGATGGACTCACTGGAGCAGGAGTTCGCCCTCGACTTGGGCGACTACGACACTTATCGTTACTTCAACCCACCGGTCTTCGACGTGTTCCTCAAGCGCCGGGCCAAGGGGCATGGCGACAAAGTCCCGCTGACCATTGGTATGCTCTACCTGGCGATCAAGACCCACAGCTGGGACACGCAAACGCTGGAAAACCTGAGCTGAACTGAAGTACACCGAGAATCAAGTGTGGGAGGGGGCTTGCTCCCGATAGCAGTGTGTCAGGCGGCCAACTTTTGACTGTTACACCGCAATCGGGGGCAATCCCCCTCCCACATTTGGATCTGCGCTAACCTGGCGAACGGTATGCATAACAAGGACCTTACATGGACGTAACGATGGGCCTGCTGGCCGCCCTGCTCTGGGGCGGCACGGACTTTCTGGTGGGCCTCAACGCCCGGGCCGTTGGTGTTAAACGCGCGGTGTATTTCGGCCAAGCCCTCGGCTTTTTGATCATGACCCTGCTGCTGGTCAGTTTTCCTGCCTTCTTTTCCAAATCCCTCAATGCGCCGTTGAGCGTCTGGCTCCTGGGTATCGCGGCCGCGCTGCTCACCGTGTCCGGCGCCCTCGCACTGTCCAAGGCCTTCGCCTTGGGCAAAGCCGCCATTGTTGCGCCACTCGTGACCTCATACGGCGTAGTCACCACCTTGCTGTCCTGGGCCAGCGGCGAGCAGATCAGCCTGGTCCAACTCGGCTGCATCGGCCTGTGCGCCATCGGCGTGATCCTTTCCAGCCTCCATAAGGACAACGGCGTACCCCACAACAATCCGCGCCTGTCCATCGCCTACGCCATGCTCGCCGCGCTGCTGTACGGCACCAGTTTCTGGCTGCAAGGCCGCTATACGCTGCCGGCGCTGGGCCCCATCACCATGCTGTGGCTGGGCTATCTGGTTGGGGGGTGCGTAATGGTGATGATGGTGCTGAAGATCAAGGACGGCTTGAAAATCCCGCCGCTGAAAAACTGCGCGACATTGACCGGAGCGAGCGTGATGAACCTCGGTGGTTTCTCGGCGTTTTCGTGGGGGGCAATGGCAGGGTCGGTTTCGGTGGTAACGGTGATCAGTACGCTGTCAGGTGGGATTGCAGCGATCCTGGGGTTTGTGTTTTTCAAGGAGCGGCTGACGGCGGTGCAGGTGCTGGGGGTTGTGCTGGTGCTGGTCGGGGCAGTGGTTTTACATATCGCCGACTGACCTTTCGCGCACAAAAAAGCCGCCCTCAAGAGGCGGCTTTTTCACAACGATCGGATCTTACAACTTAGGCCCTGCAGCCTTGATCGCATCGCTCACTTCAAACTTCTTGAAGTTCTCGATGAACAACCCAGCCAACGCCTTCGCTGCTTCATCGTAGGCAGCCTTGTCAGCCCAGGTGTTACGTGGGTTCAGCAGGCCGGTCTCGACGCCCGGCACGGCCAATGGCACGTCGAGGTTGATGGTGTCGAGGTGTTCGGTTTCGGCACCGATCAACGCGCCGCTCTGGATCGCTGCGATCACGCCGCGCGTGGTCGGGATGTTGAAGCGTTTGCACGATCAATTTTCACTAAGCCAATAGCGTTTTTATAGAGTATCCAAAGCGACGTCACTCGCATCACTTAATGCTAGCAAAATGATGCCATTCCAGTTTAGTCTCTGAAATAGATCCGATCGCCAGCGCAGCGAATAAAAACGGTAAAAGTCAAGGATAGGGCCTGAAAAAATGGAAGTTCGATATTTAATTCAAACAAATATGAGGGTATCCGTACTCACGGCCCATAAGCAGTTATGGGTTGATAAACACGCGCCGACAAAATTTTCAAAAAATAATAATTAATCAGCTAGAAATCATTCAAAAGAGGTTCTTATGGCAATTCTTGATAGAAACAGTGTTATTAGCACTTGCTTTTTCCATGTAGACATCCTGAACAAAACAAAAGAGCAAATCGCTGGAGATCTTAAAAACCAAGATCTCGAAGTTTATCTCGAAACACTCTTAGTAGAAATCAACAATAAAGAGCAAAAACGAATTTTTGATTTTAGCGAGCCGGAAAGTGCCTTCAAACTCTCAACAAGAACAGTATCGGAAAGCGCAGACTTAAGTGTCAACTTTGCTGGTGAGAATTTAGTTCAGAAGTTGCTAGACCAAGAAATAACAACCAATGAGCGATATAAGCATCTCGGAAAAAATGACGGCGCCCACGTGAAAACTGGCAGTTTTCTACAATTTATTTACAAAGAAAATGGCAATCTGCGTTATCTTGGCGTAAAAGTCGACCATTTAGTAATTTTAGATGATATAGACTTCAAGAAAAGAAAGGGGCTCAGCCTAACGGAGAAAGTATACAAAGCATTCAAGGTTGACTTCGATGATAAAAAGTCTCCTACATGCATCAATATCTATGACTCAAAATCCGGCCTGACTAAATACTGGTGGGCAGAGTTTCTTGAGTTGAGGGAAAGAAATACAGATACCTTCAATACAACTACGGCTTGCACGGAAACGATAACCAAGCTCGCCACGCTAAAGAAAGAGTTCCCTCAAGACTACACAATACTTAGAAACGCGACGGTTGCAGCCTTCAAGCAGGAAGGCTCAATTGACTACTTTAAATTTCTTGACGCAACAATATCTAATTATAAATCAGACAACAACGAATTCGAAGAAGCAAAACAAAAACTTATTATAAAGCTTAAAGACCTCCCAAAAAACAAAGGCTTCGATACTGTTTTTGAATTAGTGCCCTCAGCCGTACCTTTCCGAAATACAAATTACAAACTCACCACTGAGATTTCTCTTTCAATCCGAGAAGGAATCAGTAATTTATCCGAAAAAGTCTGGTCCGAGATCACGTCCGATGGACGAGAGCTCGTGGTCATTGAATCAAAACTTGCCAAACAATTCAAAAGAAAAGAACGAGAACTGTAGATGTTGAACTTCTCCGATCTCAAGAATAAATCCAAAACATTCGAAGCCCAAGATGTACTTTCTAGATACACACTTGACGCCAGCTTTGAGCTACATTCTTGGCTAGATATTAAAAACCTAGTATCTCAGCTGGAGAAAATATCAGTTAGGGATAACTTTGAATTCACAATTGAACTGGATGGATCGGATAAAACAATAACTTCTTGCACTCCAAGTGAAATAAATAAACTAGAGATTCACTACAACGAGTACAACGGAGATAACACAACCTTAACATTAGAACTAAAAATTAATAAAAATTTCATCGAACAAACCTATTCGATTTACAACCTAAAACTTTTTGCAGACTTTCTTTCATCCCAAAGCATACTAAAATCTATAGAGCTCCTCAGCAGGAACATGAGAGAGCAACTTATATTTGAACTTTTTGAAGAAATAAACTGCTTTGGAAGCAAGACAATAAAATTCATAAAGCATGGCGAAAATATAAGAAAAATTGAAGCACAAATGCAGAAAAACCGTAATAAAAAAATAGCGTCTTTCAAAGAAGGCACCACATTAATAGGATTACCCTACAATTTTACGGCGGCCGATTTCGACTTTTCAATGCAAGAAAATATACCATCCAAGCTAATAAAGTTCTTTCAAAGCTCAAAACTTATTTATGCTCTTGCATATTTATCTAACAGTACAGAAGTTAATACGCGCGGAGAAATTCAATTTAAATTTAATGGCTACCGCTCTTTTAGTACAATAGCTCAGCAACCGGAGGACATTAAAGAAAATAATAAAATTGTATTTAAGATTTACTCGTGGGTCTTCTCAGACGGTCCCTCTACTGACAAACTAGGGTTAGTGAGAAATATCTTCACCCTTAACAGTCAAGACGGAAAACTCAACTTAACAATTAATACTTGGCATACAATCCAATCAAATTATGAAATATACTTAAAGGAAAATGTAACTCAATATCTTGAATTAAAAGGAAAACTTTTAGAATTTATATCTGAGTTCAACAAGCGGGCCTTAGACTCGACCGACGGCTTTATAAGCTCGTTTCAAAATAGCACAGTTGCCTTTATCTCATTTATAGTCTCAGTCGTAGTAATTAACGGACTAAAAGATGCAGGTTCTGAGAAAATATTTTCCAAAGAGTACTTTTTAATTTCTATTTTTATCTGTGTGGCGTCTACTTTCTGGTTATATTTTTCCAGAAAAGACACACAAGACAGGATCGTTTATATAACGAAACAGACGAAAAATTCAATTCTTTCGAATTACAAAAACATTTTAAGTGAGGATGAATTAAATTCAAGCATTGATCCTGTAATCGTTAGTGTAGATATTCACACAGAAGAAAGAATCAAAAAATACACAGTGCTATGGGTGTTGACCATTGTGTCGTTTTTTCTGGTATTTTCAATTGGGGTTGCCATCTCAAAATCTGACATTGAAAAGCCCAGCCCTAAAAATGATTTAGTTACTCCGCCATCGGTTAAAGACCAAAGCAAAAAAATTATCCTACCTAAAACCAATCTTCTATCTACATAAAAAACCGCCCCTGGAGGCGGTTTAGTAGTTTACGATTAATTACTTACAACTTAGGCCCAGCAGCCTTAATCGCATCGCTCACTTCAAACTTCTTGAAGTTCTCGATGAACAACCCAGCCAACGCCTTCGCTGCTTCATCGTAGGCAGCCTTGTCAGCCCAGGTGTTACGTGGGTTCAGCAGGCCGGTCTCGACGCCCGGTACGGCCAATGGCACGTCGAGGTTGATGGTGTCGAGGTGTTCGGTTTCGGCACCGATCAACGCGCCGCTCTGGATCGCTGCGATCACGCCGCGCGTGGTCGGGATGTTGAAGCGTTTGCCGACGCCGTAGCCGCCGCCGGTCCAGCCGGTGTTGACCAGGTAGACCTTGGAACCGAAACCACGGATGCGCTTGATCAGCAGCTCAGCGTATTCACCGGCCGGGCGCGGGAAGAACGGTGCGCCGAAGCAGGTGGAGAAAGTCGACTTGATGCCGCTGCCCGAACCCATTTCGGTCGAGCCCACCAGTGCGGTGTAGCCGGACAGGAAGTGGTAGGCCGCTTGTTCTTCGCTGAGGATCGACACGGGCGGCAGCACGCCGGTGAGGTCGCAGGTCAGGAAAATCACCGCGTTGGGCTCGCCGCCCAGGTTCTTCTCGGAACGCTTGGCAACGTGTTCCAGCGGGTAGGCGGCGCGGCTGTTCTGGGTCAGGCTGACATCGGCGTAGTCGGCATGCCCGGCTTCGTTGATGACGACGTTTTCCAGCACGGCGCCGTGCTTGATGGCCTTCCAGATAACCGGCTCGTTCTGCTCGGACAGGTCGATGCACT
Source organism: Pseudomonas sp. R4-35-07 (assembly GCF_003852235.1). Lineage (NCBI taxonomy): Bacteria > Pseudomonadati > Pseudomonadota > Gammaproteobacteria > Pseudomonadales > Pseudomonadaceae > Pseudomonas > Pseudomonas sp. R4-35-07. The sequence continues at coordinate 318,160 of NZ_CP027732.1, read as the reverse complement.
TGGCATAGCAACCGCCTTCGATGTTGAACACCACGCCTTCGCCCCAACCGTGCTCGTCGTCACCGATCAGGTAACGGCTTTCGTCAGCGGACAGGGTGGTCTTGCCGGTGCCGGACAGGCCGAAGAACAGGGTCACATCGCCTGCTTCACCGATGTTGGCGGCGCAGTGCATCGGCAGCACGTCGGCGGCCGGCAGCAGGAAGTTCTGCACCGAGAACATGGCTTTCTTCATTTCACCGGCGTAACGCATGCCGGCGATCAGCACTTTTTTCTGGGCGAAGTTAAGGATCACGCAACCGTCGGAGTTGGTGCCGTCACGCTCCGGCACGCACTCGAAGTTGGCGACGTTGAGCACTTGCCACTCTTCACGACCGGCCGGGTTGTATTGGGCCGGGTTTATGAACAGGCAGCGACCGAACAGGTTCTGCCAGGCCGTCTGGGTGGTCATTTTCACGGCCAGGTAGTGGTCTTCGGCAGCCCCTACGTGAACGTGGGAAACGAAATGCTCTTGCGCATTGTTGAAGGCCTCGACGCGAGCCCAGAGGGCATCGAACTTGTCGGCCGGGAACTTGCGGTTGATCGGGCCCCAGGCGATTGCGGCCTGGGTAGTCGGCTCTTCAACGATGAAACGATCGACCGGCGAACGACCGGTGCGGTGACCGGTTTCTACGACCAGCGCGCCAGTATCGGCAAGCACGCCTTCACCGCGCTGCAGGGCTTCTTTGACCAGATCGTCAACACTCAGATCGGTGTATACGGCGTTATTGGCTTGCGTCATGAGGTTCCCCGTCGGCCTATGGCCGAGTGCTCCAAACGTTTTGTAGTAGAAAGTTGCGCACTACTACCGCGAAAAAAGTGGGCCGGATTATGCCAGAAAAGCCCAAAAAAAGTAGGGCCCTCCCGTCAGAACGCCTCTAATCCGGCATTTGACAGGTGATTTACCTGTGCTTAAACGTTTTAGTGGCGGGTGTCGGAAGGGGTGTCGATGCCTGCGCCGGCGAATAATTGGGCGACATCGGCAGCATCGAACAGATAACGCTCGTTGCAGAACTGGCAGTCGATCTCGATATGGCCACCGTGCTCCACCACCAGATTCTGCGCATCTTCCAGGCCCAGGCTGACCAGGGCATTGGCCGAGCGCTCGCGGGAGCAGCTGCAATTGAAGCGCAGGGACTGTTCGTCGAACAGGCGCACGGCCTCTTCGTGGTACAGGCGGTGCAAGATGGTCTCGTTGTCCAGTGCCAGCAATTCTTCAGCGGTCAGGGTGCCCGCCAGAGCGGTCAGCTTGCGCCAACTATCCGTGCGCTCATCCTCATCCTTGATGCGGTCAGCCGGCAATTGCTGCAACAACAGGCCGCGAGCGCGCTTGCCGTCGGCGTTGAGCCAGAACTTGGTGCCGACTTGCTGGGACATTACGAAATAGTTGGTAAAGCAGTCCGCCAAGGTCTCGCCGTCGAGGTCAACGATGCCCTGGTAGCGCTGGCCTTCGGTGGGGTCAACGGTGATCGCCAGCACGCCATCGGCCATCAGCTCGGAAAAAGTGGCATCCGGTGTAATCCGGTCGACGTCATAACGGGCCAGGCCACGGATCTCGCGCTCGCTGGAACACTCGATCATCAGCATTGGGATCGGACCTTCGGAACGCGCCTGCAGGATCAGCAAGCCATCGAATTTCATCGTGCCCACCAGCAGCGAAGCCGCAGCCATCAACTCACCGAGCAACTGCGCGACCGGCTCCGGATACGCGTGTTTGGCAAGGACTTCGGCATAGCTGAGCTCCAACGAAACCAATTCGCCGCGGGCGTCGTTCTCGTCAAAGATAAAGCGTTGGGTGAAGTCGGTATCCGGTAGATCAGTCATAGGTCTGGGTATCTGAAGTGATGACAAAATGATTACAACGTTTATAAAATTAAACGCTTTAGCGCCATATTGGTGCGGATTCTCCTAAAACAAGGAGCTTGATAGAGCGATGAGGGACAGTTTATGAACAATCCGGGTTTGTTCCAAGCGAACTGGAACCTCCGGCGATGGGCTCTTTGCAATCTAGTCGCTATCGGGCTGCTGTGTTTTTGGCTGTGGCCCACTGGGCAGATGCTGTGTGTGGTTTTCGACGAGTGGCTGTTTCATCTGCTCAACGGTCCGCTGGCGAGCAACTCCACTTGGTTGCATGTGTGGGCAGTGGCGAGCCTGCGGCCGTTTGATGCGGTCGTCGGGGTAATTCTGTTGGCGCTGCTGATACGCGGCGACTGGGTGTTCAAGGCCGTGCAGGTTCGCCAAGCGTTCTTTGGCTTCCTCAGCATTCTTTTGTTGCTGCTGTTTATCCGCATGCTGTTTTCCAAACTCGCGGCGCAGATGGGTTGGCAGCACAGCAGCCCGTCGATGGTGATCGGCGGCGCAGTGCAGATGAGTGATTTTTTCCCTGGGCTGGAGAAAACCTGGGAACTGAAAGACCGATCGAGCCAGAGCTTTCCCGGCGATCATGCGTCGGTGTTGTTGATCTGGGCGATGTTCATGACCGTGTTCGCCAGGCGCAGCGGCCAGGTACTGGCGATATGGGGCCTGGCGCTGTTGTTCATGATGCCGCGACTGGTAGCAGGCGCGCACTGGGGCCAGGACGATTACATCGGCGGGGTTTTGCTGGCGCTGTTGGCATTGGGTTGGGGTTACTACACGCCGTTTGCAGCGAAGGTGTCGGGGTTCCTGTTGCGGGTAACAGCGCCGGTTTTCGGGTTGCTTGGCAAATTGCCGGTGATCGGGCGATTGAGTGTGATACGCACAGCCCGTTAACACCACCGGCCAAATGTGGGAGGGGGCTTGCTCCCGATAGCAGTGGATCAGTCGGCTTATAGGTAGCTGACCTACAGCAATCGGGGGCAAGCCCCCTCCCACATTTTTGATCTTCTTTGCGCTGGAGATTTGCGCAGTCAATCATCATTGCCACTGCCGCGAAACTTGAACAAGTCACGGCGTTGCTTTTTGCTCGGCTTGCCGTCGGTGGTCAAACCCGAAGCTCCCGCCTTGCGCATGGCCGCAGCGTTCTCGCGCTTGGCAATGCTGGCTTGGGTCTCCACATACAGCGTCTGCGCTTCTGGCGCACCCCGGCGCACGGCGGAAAGCGCCTGAACCACGACAGTCTTTTCATCGAACCCTGTACGAATCTGAAACTCGTCGCCGACACGCGGTTCCTTCCCCGGCTTGCAGCGCTCACCGCGATGGTGCACCTTGCCGCTCTCGATAGCGGCCTTGGCCAGGGCACGGGTTTTGTAGAAACGCGCGGCCCACAGCCACTTGTCCAGGCGGACCTTTTCTTCCTCTTCCTGTTTTTGAGCCACTTGAATTCCTCGCTCTGAAAAATGTCGCAACCTTACCGTTGAAACGCTTCGACGCATAAACCCTGAGGCTCACCTAAGATACGCCAGGTAGCACTCTGTTTTCGCGAGGACACGCTGTGACCGACTTTCCCGTTTCACTCACCTCGCCCAACCAGCGGTGCGTGGGTTGCCAGCAAAGCGAGCCCCTGGGGTTCGATTTCGCTTTCGCCTACCAGCCTATCGTAGACCTGCGTGACCATTCGATATTTGCCAATGAAGCCTTGGTGCGCGGCACCCAGGGTGAGAACGCGTTATCGGTGCTGGCACATATCAACGAAACCAATCGCTACCGCTTTGACCAGCGCTGCCGCACCCAGGCAATTGCCGGCGCTGCCGCCCTGGGCATGCAGACTCACCTTTCCATCAATTTCATGCCCAATGCCGTATACCGTCCGGAACTGTGTATCCGCAGCACCCTGGAGGCCGCCCGCGCGCACAATTTTCCGCTGGACCGCCTGATTTTCGAGACACTGGAAAGCGAGCATGTAGATAACAATCGCCATTTGACGAATATTCTGCGTGAATACCGCGAATTCGGCTTCAAGACCGCCATCGATGATTTCGGCGCGGGCTATTCGGGGCTGAATCTGCTGGCCGATTTCCAGCCGGACCTGATCAAACTCGACATGGCGCTGATTCGCGATGTCGATCAAGACCGTGTCCGTCAGGTGATCGTCCGGGGGATTGTCACAATCTGTGAGCAGTTGGGGGTTACTGTCATCGCCGAAGGCATCGAAAGTGCCGGCGAGCGGGACTTCCTCTCCGACTGTGGAATATTTCTAATGCAGGGCTATTGGTTCGCCAAGCCCGCATTCAATGCCCTGGCCAAGGTTTCGCCTGACGCCTGGGCACATTGACCGGTACCCATATTGAAGACATTTGACCATTTGACCGTTGTGGGTCTGCGAGAGTGGGTGGCGCTTCCCGACCTGGGAGTGGCTGGCCTGCGCGCCAAGATCGACACCGGCGCCAGTACCTCGAGCTTGCACGCCACTGAAATCGAGCCATTCGAGCGTAATGGCGAAAAGTGGGTGCGTTTTACCGCCCACTTGGGCAGCGTGGTGCAACTGCGTCACCGCCGCTGCGAAGCGCCCCTGGTAACGATGAAAACCATCAAGAGCTCCAACGGCCATGCACAGGTGCGCTACGTGATCAGCACCACCCTGGCGTTGGGCGATCGGGTGTGGCGGGTGGAATTCACCCTGGCTTGCCGCAAAGCCATGCGTTATCGCCTGTTGCTGGGCTCCAAGGCGCTGATTGACGGCCAGTTGGTGGTCAGCCCGGGCGTCAAGTACGTTCAAGACAAGCCGGCGTTCCCGGTCTCTACTATTTCTGCCCCAGGTGCTGCATGAAGATCGCTGTGCTGTCGCGAAACCCGCGTCTGTATTCTACCCGCCGCCTGGTCGAGGCCGGCACTGAACGTGGCCATGAAATGGTGGTGATCGACACGTTGCGGGCCTATATGAACATTGCCAGCCACAAGCCGCAGATCCACTACCGGGGCAAGCCGCTGGAAGGCTTTGACGCGGTGATCCCGCGCATCGGCGCCTCGGTGACGTTCTATGGCTGCGCGGTGCTGCGCCAGTTTGAAATGATGGGGGTCTTCCCGCTGAATGAATCCGTAGCCATCGCGCGCTCGCGGGACAAGTTGCGTTCGCTGCAGCTGCTGTCGCGCCGGGGGATCGGCCTGCCGGTCACCGGCTTTGCCCACTCCCCGGATGACATCCCCGACCTGATCGAAATGGTCAATGGCGCACCGCTGGTGATCAAGGTGCTGGAGGGCACCCAGGGCATCGGCGTGGTGCTGTGCGAAACCGCAACGGCGGCGGAATCGGTGATCGAGGCGTTCATGGGCCTCAAGCAGAACATCATGGTGCAGGAGTACATCAAGGAAGCGGGCGGTGCGGATATCCGCTGCTTCGTGGTGGGCGACAAGGTGATTGCCGCCATGAAGCGTCAGGCCAAACCGGGTGAGTTTCGCTCCAACCTGCACCGTGGCGGCAGCGCGAGCCTGATCAAGATCACCCCGGAGGAGCGCATGACCGCGCTGCGTGCAGCCAAGGTCATGGGGTTGGCCGTGGCGGGCGTGGATATCCTGCGCTCCAACCATGGCCCGTTGGTCATGGAGGTGAACTCATCGCCGGGCCTGGAAGGGATCGAGACCACCACGGGTAAAAATGTGGCGGGGATCATCATTGAGCATCTGGAAAAAAATGGCGGGCCGAACATGACCCGGACCAAGGGAAAGGGCTGAAAAAGCTTTGCCCCTGACACAACATCAGTTCAAATGTGGGAGGGGGCTTGCTCCCGATAGCGGTCGGTCAGTCACATCTGCATTGACTGGCATTCTGCTATCGGGAGCAAGCCCCCTCCCACATTTGATTCATGTTGTCTGTTAGACCGCATCCCTGGGCAACATCAATCCAAGCGGCAGGCGCACCCGCGCCTCCAGGCCGCCCTCTTCGCGGTTGCGCAACTCGACATTGCCGCCATGCATCGACGCAATCCGCCGCACAATCGCCAAGCCCAAGCCGGTACCTTTACCGCCCCGGGCGCGGTCGCCACGAGTGAACGGGTTGAAGATGGCCTCCAGTTCCGCCGGGTCGATACCGGTGCCGCGGTCCATCACGCTCAGCACGACATAGGGCGCAGCGCTGTCGCCAGACACGTACGCCGCCACTTCCACATCCGAACCGGCATGATGCAAGGCATTGCCGATCAGGTTGTTCAGCAGGCGCTTCATCGACACCCTGCGCAACGCAAACGGTTGAATCGGCTCCAGGCGCAGACGCACCTGCTCACCACTCTGGTTGTAGGGCGCGACCACTTCACGTACCAGATCGGTCAGGTCAACCTCCTCCACTACCTCGTCGCGCCCATCACGGATGAATGCCAGGAACTGGTCCAGAATCGCATCCATGTCCTCGATGTCGCGCACCATGTCATCGGTGAGGTCGGTATGGTTGCCCATCAACTCCAGGGACAAGCGCAATCGCGTCAACGGTGTACGCAGGTCATGGGACACGCCCGCCAGCATCAGCTCGCGCTCGCGCCCGGCCTGCTCGACATCCTCCGCCATCTGGTTGAACGCGCCGTACACCTCGGTCATCTCACTGGGCGTATCGCTGACTGGCAGGCGCACGCTGCGCCCCTGGCCCAATTGGCGGGCCGCGAACACCAAGCGTTTGAGCGGTTGATTGAGCTGGCGCACGAAAATCCACGCGGACGCGGTTGAAAGCAAGCCAATGGCGAGGAACCAGCCCAATACGTTCCAGATTTTCTGCCCGCGCAACGGGTGCGGATACAGCGGTACCTTGATCCAGGCATCTCCCAGGCTGGGCGCCCTCACCCACAGCGCAGGCGACACATGCATGCGCAGCCGCACCTCGGTGTCGTCGCCCAGTTCCGCCTGCATCTGGCGCTGGTAGATCTCACTGTAGGGCCAATGCTGTTCGCCCTCAGGCACGCCGGCCCCATCAACCCGGATCAGGGTTGAGGCCTTGGCTACCTTTTCACGGTTCTCAGGGTCTACGGCCCAGTAGGCGCGCAACGTCAAGGCGACGCCATGGCTGTACTGCCGATCCACCAGCACGTCCTCGTTCATCAAGAGATAAACCAGTGTGAGTGCCTTCGAAAACAGAACGACGATCAGCACCAGCCAAAGGGTGCGGGAGAAGAAACTTTGCGGGAACCACAGCGGGGTTTTCATAGGAGACAGCTAGACACCTTGCAGGAACGAGCGGCGCTCGCAGAATTGCAGACGCCGGACACCCCGTCGATCCTCATGGAATCAAACGCCGGATGCCCGCCCCCTGCAAATCATCGGTCACTTGGTTGCGGTGCCATCCGGCACAAACACATAACCCACACCCCACACCGTCTGGATATACCGCGGCTTGGAAGGGTCCGGCTCGATCATCCGGCGCAGTCGGGAAATCTGCACGTCGATGGAGCGCTCCAGGGCGTCCCATTCTCGGCCACGGGCCAGGTTCATCAGCTTGTCGCGGGTCAGCGGCTGGCGAGCGTTCATCACCAGGGCCTTGAGCACCGCGAATTCGCCGGTAGTGAGCATGTGCACTTCGTCGCCACGCTTAAGCTCGCGGGTCGCCAGGGACAACTCGTAGTCGCCAAAGGTCACGCTTTCGTCTTCGCTGCCCGGCGCACCCGGTACCGACGGGGCCTGGCGACGCAATACGGCCTTGACCCGTGCCATCAGCTCGTCCGGGTTGAACGGCTTGGCCAGGTAGTCATCAGCGCCCAGTTCAAGGCCCTTGATGCGGCTCAGCTCATCACCCTTGGCAGTGAGCATGATGATCGGGATCTGGTTGTTCGCGCCGCGCAGACGCTTGCAGGCGGTCAGGCCGTCTTCGCCGGGCAGCATCAGGTCGAGCACGACCAGATTGAACACTTCACGCCCCAACAGGCGGTCCATCTGCTCGGTGTTCGGCACCGCGCGCGCCCGGTAGCCTTTGGAGTTGAAAAAACGCTCCAGCAGGCTGCTCAGCCCCGGATCGTCGTCAACGATGAGAATTTTTTCGCCTTCAGCAGTTTGTGCAGTGCTGCTCATTAGATGCTCCTCTTATCTCGGCGCGCATTATGGCCTAGCTGCCGTTATACGCACCGTGTGCATTGTTAGCAGATTTTTCCTCTACTGCCAGCCAAGCCGCGCTCTACAACCACTGGCGCAGTAGCCCCCAAGGGCAGAACGCTGGTTATAATGCGGCGCCTTCGTGCAGGGCAACGTCAGATCGTTACCGTTTACTGCCAGGCTTTTTTTACCCGCTTGTCGTGTTTTTTCGATTTCGAGGGTCAACAGACTGCCTCTTGACCCAGGCAGCGGCGCCAGTCGGGCCGCTCAACCAGCCTCGCAAGGCCTTGTTTTCCGGGTCTGCGAGCTGCTTTTCAGAATTTCAGGTGGTTTTATGGACAGCATCAACAGCCGCATCGCCGAGGAACTCGGTGTACGCCCACAACAGGTCGAAGCGGCCGTCGCGCTACTGGATGAAGGCTCCACGGTGCCTTTCATCGCCCGTTACCGAAAAGAAGTGACCGGCAGCCTTGACGACATCCAGCTGCGGCACCTGGAAGAACGCCTGCGTTACCTGCGAGAACTCGACGAGCGGCGTATCAGCATCCTTGCCAGCATCGAGGAACAGGGCAAGTTGACCCCGCAATTGGAACGCGACATCAAGCTCGCCGACACCAAGACCCGCCTCGAAGACCTTTACCTGCCGTATAAACAGAAACGTCGCACAAAGGGTCAGATCGCCCTGGAAGCTGGCCTGGGCGACCTGGCCGACGGCCTGTTCAACGACCCATCGCTGACCCCGGAAACCGAAGCCGCGCGCTTTGTCGACGCGCAAAAAGGCGTCGCCGATATCAAGGCTGCCCTGGAGGGCGCCAAATACATCCTGATGGAGCGCTTCGCGGAAAACGCCAGCCTGCTGGAAAAACTGCGTACCTACCTGAAACAGGAAGCCATCCTCAGCGCCCGCGTCATCGCCGGCAAAGAGGAAGAAGGCGCCAAGTTCCGCGATTACTTCGAACACGACGAGCCCCTCAAGAGCATGCCGTCCCACCGCGCCCTGGCGATCTTCCGTGGCCGTAACGAGGGCATTCTCAGCTCCGCGCTGAAAGTCGGCGACGAGCTGCCGGGCACCATGCACCCGTGCGAGGGCATGATCGGTCAACAATTCGGCATTCAGAATCAGAATCGTCCTGCGGACAAGTGGCTCAGTGAGGTCGTGCGCTGGACCTGGAAGGTCAAGCTCTATACCCACCTGGAAACCGACCTGCTCGGCGAGCTGCGTGACGGCGCCGAAACCGAGGCGATCAACGTATTCGCCCACAACCTGCATGACCTGCTGCTGGCCGCTCCGGCGGGCCCACGCGCCACCCTGGGCCTGGACCCGGGCCTGCGCACCGGCTGCAAGGTCGCGGTGGTCGACGCCACCGGCAAGCTGCTGGACCACGCCACCGTCTACCCGCACGTACCGCACAACAAGTGGGACCAGACCCTCGCCATCCTGGCCGCCCTGTGCGCCAAACATGCCGTGGACCTGATCGCCATCGGCAACGGCACCGCCAGCCGCGAAACCGATAAGTTGGCCGCCGAGCTGATCAAAAAATACCCGGCCATGAAGATGACCAAGGTCATGGTCTCCGAGGCAGGCGCTTCGGTGTACTCGGCCTCGGAACTGGCGTCCAAGGAATTCCCGGACCTCGATGTGTCGATCCGCGGCGCCGTGTCGATTGCCCGTCGCCTGCAGGACCCGCTGGCCGAGCTGGTGAAGATCGATCCTAAATCCATCGGTGTCGGCCAATACCAGCACGACGTGTCGCAGCTCAAGCTGGCGCGTGGCCTGGATGCTGTGGTGGAAGACTGCGTGAACGCCGTGGGTGTGGACGTGAACACCGCTTCCGTGGCGCTGCTCGCACGTATTTCTGGCCTCAACGCTACCCTGGCGCAGAATATCGTCACCCACCGCGACGAGAATGGCGCCTTCAAAACCCGCGCCGCACTGAAAAAGGTTGCGCGCCTGGGCGAGAAAACCTTCGAGCAAGCCGCCGGTTTCCTACGCGTAATGAACGGCGATAACCCGCTGGATGCCTCTGCGGTCCACCCGGAAGCCTATCCGCTGGTGCAGCGAATCGCCGCCGAAACCGACCGTGACATCCGCTCGCTGATCGGCGACGCCGCGTTCCTCAAGCGTCTGGACCCGAAGAAGTACACCGACGAAACCTTCGGCGTGCCGACCATCACCGACATCCTGCAAGAGCTTGAAAAACCCGGCCGCGACCCCCGCCCCGAATTCAAGACCGCCGAGTTCCAAGACGGTGTCGAAGACCTCAAGGACCTGCAACTGGGCATGATCCTCGAAGGTGTGGTGACCAACGTGACCAACTTTGGCGCGTTCGTGGATATCGGCGTGCATCAGGACGGTTTGGTGCATATCTCCGCGCTTTCAGAGAAGTTCATCAAGGATCCCCGCGAAGCAGTGAAAGCCGGTGATGTGGTCAAGGTCAAGGTGATGGAAGTCGACATCCCGCGCAAACGCGTTGGCCTGTCGATGCGCATGAGCGACACCCCCGGCGAGAAAATCGACGGCGCCCGTGGTGCTCGTCCTGGCTCGGCCCCGCGCTCGTCGCAGAACACCGCGCCGCGCAAGGAAACCGCGACAGCCGCACCGAGCAACAACGCCATGGCCTCGCTGTTCGCCAACGCCAAGCAGTTGAAGAAGCGCTGATGGATATCCCGGCCGGTTTGACCCAGAGCGCGTTCAGCGAACTGATCGGCTGCCGCCTGCAGCGCCTGGATGAGGGCGTTGCCGAGGTGGCCCTGAGCCTGGCGCCGCATTTGCGCAATCGCGGCGGCAAGTTGCATGGCGGCGCGATTTTCAGCCTGGTGGACATCACCATGGGCCTGGCCTGCTCCAGCGCCCATGGGTTCGACCAGCAGAGCGCGACCATCGAGTGCAAAATCAACTATATCCGCGCCGTGGAAGACGGTGACGTACTGTGCACCAGCCGGGTGATCCACGCCGGCAGGCGCACATTAGTAGTCGAAGCCGACGTGTACCAAGGCGACAGACTTGTCGCAAAAGCGCAGGGCACGTTCGCTGTCCTATAGCTCCCCGCCCATGATTTGAGTTAATTTCGGCGCTGTGACAACAGCGTCGGAATTTTCTCGCTGCGCTGTAGCCCAATTCATGGAGTGAAGTCGGCATATTCAGAGCGGGTCAAATCGACTCAGAACCAGGCGATCACGCCAGTTTCAACTTCACCCTTGTAGACCGTCTTGCCCACCCCCATATTGGGGCGACTGACGCGTGAAGGAATCCAACTTGAGCGAACTTCTCAACCGCCGCCTGGCTCTGCTCGGCAAGCGCGAACACCTCTCCCTGCTAGAGCACTGCCTGCATGGCATCGAGCGTGAATGCCTGCGCGTCACCAGCGAGGGTCGCCTGGCCCAGACGCCGCACCCGGAAGCCCTGGGCGCCGCGTTGACTCACGAACAGATCACGACCGATTACTCGGAATCGCTGCTGGAGTTCATCACCCCCGCGCTGCCCAACCCGGCCGATACCCTGAGCAGCCTGGACAAGATCCATCGCTTTGCCTACACCAAGCTGGGCAGCGAGTACCTATGGAGCCCCTCGATGCCGTGTCCGTTGCCGGCCGAGGAAGATATTCCGATTGCCTACTACGGCACCTCCAATATCGGGCAGCTCAAGTACGTTTATCGCAAGGGCCTGGCCCTGCGCTACGGCAAGACCATGCAATGCATTGCCGGCATCCACTACAACTTCTCGCTGCCGGAACAGCTGTGGCCGCTGCTCAAGGAAGCCGAAGGGTTTGTCGGCACCGACCGCGACTATCAGTCCACCGCCTATATCGCGCTGATCCGTAACTTCCGGCGCTACAGCTGGCTGTTGATGTACCTGTTCGGTGCCTCGCCGGCCCTGGACGCGGGCTTCCTGCGCGGTCGCTCGCACCAGCTTGAAGTGCTCGACGCCGACACCTTGTACTTGCCGTACGCCACCAGCCTGCGCATGAGCGACCTGGGTTACCAGAGCAACGCCCAGGCCGGCCTCACGCCGTGCTACAACGACCTGGCCAGCTACACCGACAGCCTGCGCGAAGCGGTGGCAACGCCCTACGCGCCCTATGTCGAAGTCGGCACGCACAAGGACGGTGAATGGGTGCAGCTCAACACCAACATCCTGCAGATCGAAAACGAGTACTACTCCAACATCCGCCCCAAGCGCGTGACCTATACCGGCGAGCGGCCGATCCAGGCGCTGATGGCGCGAGGCATTCAGTACATCGAAGTGCGCTGCCTGGACATCAACCCGTTCCTGCCGATGGGCATCGATCTTCCAGAGTCGCGCTTTCTCGATGCGTTCCTGCTGTATTGCGCGCTGAATGACAGCCCGCTGTTCGCCAATAATGAATGCGGGAATGCCACCTCCAACTTCCTCAGCGTGGTCAAGGAAGGTCGCCGTCCGGGCCTGCAATTGCAGCGTGAGGGCCAAGCGGTGGATATGAAAGAGTGGGCCACCGAGCTGCTGGAGCACATTGCCCCCCTGGCCGCGCTGCTCGATGCAAGCCACGGCATTACTGAGCACAGCCAGGCCCTGGACGCGCAGTTGGCGAAGGTCAATGACCCGTCACTGACGCCATCGGCTCAGGTGCTGGCAGCGATGGCCGAGCGCAAGGAAAGCTTTGCGCAGTTCTCCCTGCATCAGAGCGAGGTGCATGCTGAGTACTTTCGCAAGGAGCCGCTTCCCGCTGAGGAACAGGCACGCTTTGAGGAACTGGCACGTACGTCGCTGGCCCAGCAGGCGGAGCTTGAGCAGAATGAAGTGGGCGATTTCGATGTGTTTGTAGGGTCGTACCAGGCGAGTATTCTGGCGATCAGTAACTAAGACCGAACGCGGTCCATTGTGGGAGGGGGCTTGCTCCCGATAGCAGCGTGGCAGTCGCTCCATCAGTGACTGATCCACCGCTATCGGGAGCAAGCCCCCTCCCACATTTGTCTCTCATATGCTCAAAGGTTTACTTCAATTCTTCTCCGACTAAGCTAATTCGAAAATGTTATTTATTTTCGAATTCTTAGATCATTTAGTCTCCTCACACGCCGACCCCCGGCCGCCTGATCGAGGAGCTTCCCTTTGAAACTGCTGACCCCCCTGCGCTTGCTGGCGGCGTTGTCCCTGGCCGGTGCCAGTCTGTTTGCCCAGGCGGCGGATGTGACCGTCGCGTACCAGACCACCGTCGACCCGGCGAAAGTTGCCCAGGCCGATGGCGCCTATGAAAAAGCCACCAATGCCAAAATCGACTGGCGCAAATTCGACAATGGCGCCGATATCATCGCCGCCATCGCCTCGGGCGACGTGCAGATCGGTTACCTCGGTTCCAGCCCGTTGACCGCCGCAATCACCCGCAACGTACCGGTGCAGACCTTTCTCGTCGCCACCCAGATCGGCGGCGCCGAAGCCCTGGTGGCACGCGATGGTTCGGGGATCAACAGCCCGCAGGACCTGATCGGTAAAAAGATCGCCGTGCCGTTCGTGTCCACCGGTCACTACAGCCTGTTGGCCGCGCTGAAGCACTGGAACATCGACCCCTCGAAAGTAACCATCCTCAATCTCGCACCACCGGCCATCATCGCCGCCTGGAAGCGCGGTGATATCGACGCCACCTATGTGTGGGACCCGGCCCTGGGCGTAGCCAAGGAAAACGGCAAGGTGTTGATCACTTCCGGCGAACTAGCCAAGTTCGGTGCACCGACCTTCGATGCCTGGATCGTGCGTAAGGATTTTGCCGAGAAGCATCCGGAAATCGTCACCGCCTTCGCCAAAGTCACCCTGGATGCCTACGCGGCTTACCGCAAAGACCCACAAGCCTGGCTCGCCGACAAAGGCAACGTCGACAAACTGGTCAAGCTCTCCGGTGCCAAGGCCAGCGACATCCCACTGCTGTTGCAAGGCAACGTCTACCCGCTGGCCGCTGACCAGGTGACCCTGCTGGGCGCGCCGACCACCAAGGCCGTCACCGACACTGCGGCGTTCCTCAAGGAACAGGGCAAGGTCGATGCCGTGCTCCCAGACTACGCCCCTTACATCAGCGCCAAATTCATCACTAACTGAGGAGTTCATCGCGATGGCCTTGCTACAGCTGGAGCGCATCAGCGCACAGTACCCAGGCGCTCCGGAACCGGTACTGGCGGATATTTCACTCGAGCTTGGGCCCCAGCAATTGCTGGTTGCCCTCGGCCCGTCCGGCAGTGGCAAGACTTCGCTGTTGAACCTGATTGCCGGCTTTGTCGAGCCCTCGGCCGGGCGCATCACCCTTGATGGCGTGCCGGTCAAGGGGCCCAGCGCCGAACGCGGCGTGGTGTTCCAGGACGATGCCCTGCTGCCCTGGCAGGACGTGCTGGCCAACGTCGCCTTCGGCCTGGAACTGGCCGGCGTGCCCAAGGCGCAACGTGAAGTGCGCGCCCGGGAAATGCTCGCGCTGGTTGACCTGGGCGGTTTCGACAGCCGCCGCATCTGGCAACTCTCTGGCGGCCAGAAGCAACGCGTCGGCCTTGCCCGCGCCTTGGCGGCCGACCCTCGCGTATTGCTGATGGACGAGCCCTTCGGCGCCCTCGATGCCTTCACCCGCGAACAGATGCAGGAACTGCTGCTGCAAGTCTGGCGACGCGCGGCCAAGCCGGTGTTCCTGATCACCCATGACATCGAAGAAGCGGTGTTCCTTGCCACGGACTTGATCCTGCTGGCGCCCAACCCCGGCCAGATCGTCGAGCGCCTGCACCTGGACTTCGGCCAACGCTATGCGGCGGGCGAATCGGCACGGGCGATCAAGTCCGACCCGCGCTTTATCGAAACCCGCGAACACGTGCTGGGCAAAGTGTTCTCGCAACGGCAGGTGTGCGCATGAGCAGCTACGAATTCGCCGCCACGGCGGCCAAGCCGGTGACACACGCCGTCATTCCCGTACGCCGCCGCGTGAGCACGCGCTGGATCAGCCTGTTGACCCTGTTGGCCTTGCTGGCTATCTGGTGGGCGGTGACCGCCACCGGCTTGATCGAGCCGCTGTTCCTGCCGCCGCCCTCTGCCGTGTTGCAAAAAGGCTGGTTGCTGGCGACTACGGGGTATATGGATTCCACCTTGTGGCAGCACCTGGGCGCGAGCCTCAGCCGCATCGGCCTGGGTTTGGGCTTTGCGGTGCTGACGGCCGTGCCGGTGGGCATCGCCATCGGTGCCAACCGTATCGCCCGTGGCATTCTCGACCCGCTGATCGAGTTTTACCGGCCGATCCCGCCGCTGGCCTATCTGCCGTTGATCGTGATCTGGTGCGGCATTGGCGAGCTGTCCAAGGTACTGCTGATTTACCTGGCGATCTTTGCGCCGATTGCCATCGCCACCGCGACCGGCGTACGCACGGTCGACCCGGCCAAGTTGCGCGCCGCACAGTCGCTGGGCGCGACCCGTGCGCAGTTGATTCGGCATGTGATCCTGCCCAGCGCCCTGCCCGACATCCTCACTGGCGTGCGCATCGGCCTGGGTGTGGGTTGGTCGACCCTGGTGGCTGCCGAGCTGATCGCCGCCACCAGCGGCCTGGGCTTCATGGTGCAGTCGGCGGCGCAGTTTCTGGTCACTGACGTCGTGGTCCTCGGCATCCTGGTGATCGCGCTGATCGCCTTCGCCATGGAAATGGGCCTGCGCGCCCTGCAGCGTAAATTAGTGCCGTGGCATGGCCAGGCACACTGAGTGATGATGAATAAATGAGCAGCCTGACCGTTACCCCACTAAGCATCGCGCTCGGCGCCCAGATCAGTGGCGTCGATATCACCCAGACACTGAGCACCGAACAGCGCGACGCCATCGAACAAGCCCTGCTTAAGCATTCGGTGCTGTTCTTCCGGGACCAGCCGATCACCCCGCAGCAACAGGCACGGTTCGCGGCGAATTTCGGCGACCTGCACATCCACCCGATCTACCCCAACGTGCCGGAGCAGCCCGAAGTGTTGATCCTCGACACGGCGGTCACCGATGTGCGTGATAACGCCGTATGGCACACCGACGTGACCTTCCTGCCCACGCCAGCCCTGGGCGCGGTGCTCAGCGCCAAACTGCTGCCGGCGTTCGGTGGCGATACCTTGTGGGCCAGTGGCATAGCGGCTTATGAAGCGCTGTCCGAGCCATTCAAAGCATTGCTCGATGGGCTGACTGCCACCCACGACTTCACCCAGTCTTTCCCACTGGAGCGCTTTGGCAACACCGCCGACGACCGAGCCCGTTGGGAAGAAGCCCGCCGAAAAAACCCGCCCCTGTCGCACCCGGTGATCCGCACGCACCCGGTGAGCGGGCGTAAATCGCTGTTCGTCAGCGAAGGCTTCACCACCCGGATCAATGAACTGGAATCGGCCGAAAGCGCGGCGGTTCTCAAACTATTGTTCGCCCATGCCACACGCCCGGAATTCACCATCCGCTGGCGCTGGCAGGAAAATGACGTGGCGTTCTGGGACAACCGCGTGACCCAGCATTACGCAGTGGATGACTACCGGCCACAGCGGCGGGTGATGCATAGGGCAACCATCCTGGGCGATGTGCCGTTCTGAGTCATACACACTTCAAGCAACACTGAGGACCAAATGTGGGAGGGGGCTTGCTCCCGATGGCAGTGGATCAGTCACTGTATCTATTGACTGATCCACCGCTATCGGGAGCAAGCCCCCTCCCACATGTTTGACCGAGCTGCGTCAGGTTATTCGGCGGTGGATGGTTTTTCCCACAAGTTGATCCCACCTTCCAGGGCAAACCGATCGATCTCCGCCAGTTCTTCCGCGCTGAAACTCAGGTTCTTCAACGCCCCGACGTTCTCGATGATCTGCTCCGGTCGGCTGGCACCGATCAGCGCGCTGGTTACCCGTGGATCACGCAGGGTCCAGGCCAGCGCCATTTGCGCCAGGCTCTGGCCGCGACGCTGGGCGATTTCGTTGAGGGCGCGAACATGGGCAATGTTGGCGTCGGACAGGTGCTTGGCCTGCAACGAACCGCCACCTGGGCGGTTCACTCGTGCGTCGGCCGGCACGCCGTTGAGGTATTTATCGGTGAGCAAACCCTGGGCCAACGGTGTGAACGCAATCACCCCGGCACCGAGTTCTTCGGTGGTGTCGAGCAGGTCTTTTTCCACCCAGCGGTTGAGCAGGTTGTAGGCCGGTTGGTGAATCAACAGCGGCACTTTCCACTCGTTGAGCAGCGCAGCCATCTCACGGGTTTTTACGCCGGAGTAGGACGAGATACCGATGTACAACGCCTTGCCCTGCTGCACGGCGGTGGCCAGCGCACTGGCGGTTTCTTCCAGCGGCGTGTCGGCGTCGAAACGGTGCGAATAGAAAATATCCACATAGTCGACGCCCAGGCGTTGCAGGCTCTGGTCCAGGCTCGCCAGCACGTATTTACGCGAACCCCCGCCCTGACCATAGGGGCCGGGCCACATGTCCCAACCGGCCTTGCTGGAAATGATCAGCTCGTCCCGGTAGTGCTTGAAGTCTTCGCGCAGCAACCGGCCGAAGTTGATCTCGGCGCTGCCGTAGGGCGGGCCGTAGTTATTGGCCAGGTCGAAGTGGTTGATGCCTAAGTCGAACGCGGTGCGCAGCAGGGCGCGCTGGGTGGCGATCGGGGTGCTGTCGCCAAAGTTGTGCCACAACCCCAGGGACAGTGCCGGCAGCACCAATCCACTGCGGCCTACGCGGCGATAAGGGATAGATTCATAGCGGTTTTCGGCAGCAATGTACGTCATCGAATCCTCTCTAGGCTTGGGGCAAACAAGGCCTGGGAATAAGGTTATTCCCAGGCCTTTCAGCCCGCTGAATCGCTTAAGTCTGCCTTTCCCTTTTACAGCAAAGACCTACTTGAGAGGAACGGTGCGCCGTACGTTTTCTCAGCGCACCAGGTGCAGGAACTGCAGGTGCCGCTCGTACTGGTCGAGGATGTCGTTGATGATCTGCTCCTTGGTATAGCCCACTAGGTCGTAGTCCTGGCTGCCCTCACGCAAGTGCACTTCCGCCCGATAATAGCGGCGATTGTTGAGCTGTTTGGACCCCATGCCGCCGCGCGCAAATGAAGGCGTGAAATAGCCGCGCATCTGCACCTGGTAAACGAACGGATGCTCTTCGCCGTGGCCGATTTCCAGGCTGACGCTGTCGTTGGACGGGTCGGGCTGGGTGACGACGTTGAGGCCTTTTTCGACAAATACCGCCGTCACTTCTTCGATCGCCGGACGTACCGTGGTCTCAAGGAAGCGGTACACCTCATCCCGCGACGGGAAATGCACGGCCTGACTCAAACGCTGGCGCCAACCGCCCGTGCCCTTGCGTGAGCCCGACACCGGCGCCAACGAATGCAACTGCGCGATCTGCTTTTGCGATTCGAGGTAGAACGCCTTGTGCAGCCCCCACATCATCAGCAACAGGATCAGCGAGAACGGCAGCGAAGTGAGCACCACCGCTGATTTCAACGAATCGATACTGCCGGCAAACAGCAAGGCGCTGGTAACCAGGGCGGTCATCGCGCCCCAGAACACGCGTAGCCATTTCGGTCCGTCTTCATCGGCGTTGCCGCCCTTGGACGACAGCGTCGACAGCACCACGGTGCCGGAATCGGCCGAGGTCACGAAGAACACAAAGCTGATGAACACCGTGACCGCAATCACGGTTTTACTCCACGGGTAGGTTTCCAGCAGCAGGTACAGGCTCATCGACGGTTCATCGATGGCGGACTGGCCCAGCGCGGTCATGCCATGGTTGAGCACCTGGTCGATGGCGCTGTTGCCGAAGATCGACATCCACGCCAGGGTGAAACCCAGCGGGATCAGCAGCACGCCAAACACGAATTCACGGATGGTGCGGCCACGGGAAATGCGTGCGATGAACAGGCCCACGAACGGCGACCATGCGATCCACCACGCCCAGTAGAACACCGTCCAGCCACCCAGCCAGTCGCTGGGTTTGTCGTACGCGTACACATCGAAACTCTTGGTCGGCAGGGCGCCCAGGTAGTCCCCGATGTTCTGGATCAAGGTGTTGAGCAAATGCTGGGTGGGCCCGGCAAACAACACAAACAGCAGCAACGCGCAGGCCAGCAGCATGTTGATGTCGGACATCACCCGCACGCCCTTGTCGACGCCGGCCACGGCGACGATGATCGCCGCGCCCATCATCAAGGTGATCAAGCCCACCTGGATCCACTGCGTATGGGCAATACCGAACAGGTAATCCAGGCCGGAATTGAGGTGCAGCACGCCAAAACCCATGTCGGCGCCCAGGCCGAACACCGTGGCGATGATGCCGAAGCCATCCACCGCGTAACCGATCGGGCCATTGATGCGCTTGCCGATCAACGGGTACAGCGCCGAACGCAGCGCCAGCGGCAGGTTATGCCGGTAGGCGAAGTACGCCAGGGCCATGCCGACAAACGCGAACACGCCCCAGCCGTGCAGGCCCCAGTGCAGGAACAGGATCTGCATGGCCTGGCGCGCCGCATCGGCATTCAGCGCCTCGCCCTGGGGCGGTTGCACCAGGTGGGTCAACGGCTCGGACACGCAAAAGAAGAACAGCGTGATGCTGATCCCGGCGGCGAACAGCATGCCGGCCCAGGACAGGTAACTGAATTCGGGCTCGTCGTGGTCGGCACCGAGTTTTATCTTGCCATAGCCCGATAACGCGGTGACCACCACGAAGACCAGATACAGGGTCATCGCCAGCATGTAGTACCAGCCGACCGTATTGGCCGCCCAGTTCTGCGCCGCCAGCAGCCAGGCACCGGCCTGTTGCGGGATAGCGATGACAATGATGCCGAACAGCAGAATAGCCGTGGCAGCAAAGTAGAAGACGGGCGCATTCATGCGCACCTGACCGCTGGACGGGGTAGACGATGCACTCATGAACCATGCACCCCCGAGGTGTGAAATGTGGCTGTCAATAACGGACTCAGCAAAGGTAAGCCTCCTGTTGTGAGCGGGCAGCGAACCACCGGTTTAACTTGAACGAACGTTCAAGTTAAACATGGATAGGCGGTTTGGGACTAATTTCGGGGCCGAGTGGTAGGTGATTCCTACACTAGCTTAGGGACTGGTATGACGCGTGGGGATGACAAAACGTTCAGCAATCGCCGGTTTGAAATACACATAAAAAATGTGGGAGGGGGCTTGCCCCCGATAGCAGTGGGTCAGCCAGCACAGGTATTGGCTGGTGCAGCGCTATCGGGGGCAAGCCCCCTCCCACAAGGGATTTGTGCAGGTTCGTTACTTTTGCGCACCATCATCATGCTGCAAATTCGCCTGGGTAATATTCGCCCCGGCCGGCACGCTGCGGGTCAGCCACACATTACCGCCAATGGTCGAACCCTGGCCGATGGTAATCCGCCCCAGAATCGTAGCGCCGGCGTAGATCACCACGTCATCCTCTACGATAGGGTGGCGCGGATGGCCTTTCTGCAATTGCCCATCTTCATCCGCCGGGAAGCGCTTGGCGCCCAGCGTCACCGCCTGGTAGATGCGCACTCGCTCACCGATGATCGCCGTCTCGCCAATCACCACGCCGGTCCCGTGGTCTATGAAGAAACTCGGGCCGATCTGCGCGCCGGGGTGGATATCGATACCGGTGGCCGAATGAGCGATTTCCGCGCTGATCCGCGCCAGTAAGGGCAAACCGGCGCGGTACAGATGATGGGCCAGGCGGTGGTGAATCACCGCCAGGATGCCGGGGTAGCACAGCAGCACCTCATCCACGCTGCGCGCGGCCGGGTCTCCGTGGTAGGCGGCCAGTACGTCGGTGTCCAGCAGGCTGCGCAACGCCGGCAAGGCCAGGGCGAAATCCTGGATCAGGCGAATGGCCTGGGCGTCGACCTCACGGTCATCCTGGCCGCCCTGGCGCGCGGCGTAGCGCAGCTCCAGGCGGGCCTGGGCGAGCAAGGCGTTAAGGGCGACGTCGAGGGTATGCCCGACGTAGAAGTCTTCACTTTCTTCGCGCAGGTCCACCGGGCCCAGGCGCATCGGGAACAGTGCGCCGCACAAGGCTTCGAGAATCTGCGCCACCGCCTGGCGAGACGGTAGTTCGCGGCCTCCATGTTCGCCACTCAAGCGGCCATTGCGCGTTCGCCACTGGTCCCGGGCGCTGCGCAGTTGGCTGACGATGGTCTGTAGTTGCCAATGGCTGGAACGCTCGCTCAAAGGGGTTTGCTCCTGAATAGGGGGGGCGCAGCGGCAAGCTGCAAGCTGCAAGCAAACCGCGATCAACTTGCAGCTTGCCGCTTACAGCTTGCCCCTGAAAAGACACCCACTCTACGACATGCACTGAAAGCAGCCTTAATAACCAATTATCCCAAACATATAACCCCAGCCCATAAGCGATTGGCGGTTGCCCGATGAAAAGTGCCTGCCTATAGTCGCCCCATCACTCAGCCACCGTGCATAGCAATGATCAAACAACAGCTCGACCGCTTTAACCGTCTGGAACTGTTGGGCGGCGCCACCGCCCTGGAAAAACTCGAGCGGCTGTCGGCCTGGCTGGGCAGGGATATCTACGTCAAGCGCGACGACACCACCCCACTGGCCATGGGTGGCAATAAATTGCGCAAACTTGAATACCTCGCCGCTGACGCCATCGCCCAGGGCGCCGATACCCTGGTCACCGCCGGCGCTATCCAGTCCAACCATGTGCGCCAGACCGCCGCGCTGGCCGCCAGGCTCGGCCTGGGCTGCGTCGCCCTGCTGGAAAACCCCACCGGCACCGAAGACCCCAACTACCTGGGCAACGGCAACCGCCTGTTGCTGGAGCTGTTCGACGCCAAGGTGGAGCGGGTGGAAAACCTCGACAATGCCGACGACCAACTCAACGCCCTCGCCGATCGCCTGCGCAGCAACGGCAAGAAGCCCTACCTGGTGCCTATCGGCGGCTCGAATGCCCTCGGTGCGCTGGGGTATGTGCGCGCAGGCCTGGAACTGGCGGCGCAGATCGAAGACAGCGGCCTCGACTTTGCGGCGGTGGTACTGGCCTCCGGCAGCGCAGGCACCCACAGCGGCCTGGCACTGGCGTTGAGCGAAGCGCTGCCAAACCTGCCGGTGATCGGCGTCACCGTATCGCGCACCGATGAAGCCCAACGCCCGAAAGTGCAAGGCCTGGCCGAGCGCACGGCCGAACTGCTCGGCATGAACGTGCCAGAGGCGTTCAAGGTGATCCTGTGGGACGAATACTTCGGCCCGCGCTATGGCGAACCGAATGCGGGTACGTTGTCGGCGATCAAACTTCTGGCCAGTCAGGAAGGTTTGTTGCTCGACCCGGTCTACACGGGCAAGGCCATGGCCGGCCTGCTGGACGGCATCGGGCGTCAGCGGTTCGCAGACGGGCCGATCATCTTCCTGCATACCGGCGGAGCGCCGGCATTGTTTGCCTATGATTCGGTGTTTAACTGACCGAGCGCTGTAAATGTGGGAGGGGGCTTGCTCCCGATAGCGGTGGGTCAGTGTCCGAGGAGTTGACTGATATACCGCTATCGGGAGCAAGCCCCCTCCCACATTGGCTTCGCGTATATTTCAAAAACGAATATCAAACATGATTTATATTATTTTCAAGTCTTAAAAACCGGCTTTATCATCGCGCCGAAGGCGAAGACGCGCACCGCGCTTTAAGGCAGGATACGGCTACTGCGTCACCGGCTTCGCTCACCATAAAAAACCACAGGGGCTCTTCATGACTATTTCTGTATTGCGTCGCACATTGCTGGTCGGCACATTGGGCTTGGCGCTCGGCGCAGGCATGCTTGGCCAGGCGGTTGCCGGCGAGCAACTGAACACCATCAAGAAAGCCGGCGAGATCAAGATCGGCCTGGAAGGCACCTACCCACCGTTCAGCTTTGTCGATGAAAGCGGCAAGCTCAGCGGCTTCGAGGTGGAGCTGTCCGAGGCGCTGGCCAAGGAGCTGGGCGTCAAGGTCAAGCTGCAAGCCACACCATGGGACGGCATCCTCGCCGCCCTGGAATCCAAACGCCTGGACGCCGTGGTCAACCAGGTGACGATTTCCGAAGAGCGCAAGAAGAAGTATGACTTCTCCAAGCCCTACACCATTTCCGGTATCCAGGCGCTGACCCTGGCGAAGAATGTCGACAGCATCAAGACCGCCGACGACCTGGCCGGCAAGAAAGTCGGTGTGGGCCTGGGCACCAACTACGAGCAATGGCTCAAGGACAACCAACCTAAAGCCATCATCAAAACCTACAACGATGACCCGACCAAATTCCAGGACCTGCGCATCGGCCGCATCGACGCGATCCTGATCGACCGCCTCGCCGCCCTGGAATACGCCAAGAAAGCCGAAGACACCACCACTGCCGGCGACGCCTTCTCCCGCCAGGAAGCCGGTATTGCCCTGCGCAAGGGCGAGCCTGAACTGCTCGAGGCGGTAAACAAGGCCCTCGACAAGCTGCGCGCCGACGGCACCTTGAAGAAGTTGTCCGAGAAGTACTTCAACGCTGACGTCACTCAATAATGGAAGCAGGTTTCCAACTCGCGCTGGACTCCGCGCCCTTTTTGCTCAAGGGCGCGTATTACACGGTGATCCTCAGCCTGGGTGGGATGTTTTTCGGCCTGCTGCTGGGCTTCGGCCTGGCGTTGATGCGCTTGTCGCGCTTCAAGCTGCTGAGTTGGACGGCGCGGGTTTACGTGTCGTTCTTTCGCGGCACGCCCTTGCTGGTGCAACTGTTCCTGATCTACTACGGCTTGCCGCAAGTGGGCATCGAGCTGGACCCGATCCCGGCCGCCATGATCGGCTTTTCGCTGAACATGGCCGCCTACGCCTGTGAAATCCTGCGGGCCGCCATCGCGTCCATCGAGCGTGGCCAGTGGGAAGCCGCCGCGAGTATCGGCATGACCCGCGCGCAGACATTGCGCCGGGCCATCCTGCCGCAGGCCATGCGCACGGCCTTGCCGCCGCTGGGCAACAGTTTCATTTCGCTGGTCAAGGACACGGCGCTGGCCGCCACTATCCAGGTGCCCGAGCTGTTCCGCCAGGCGCAACTGGTCTCGGCGCGCACCTTCGAAATTTTCACCATGTATCTGTCCGCAGCCCTGATCTATTGGATCCTGGCGAGCATCCTGGCGCATCTGCAAAATCGTCTGGAAGACCGGGTCAACCGGCACGACCTGGAGTCTTGAAGCATGATCGTGGTTGAAAAGCTGACCAAACAATTCAACGGCCAGGTGGTGCTCAACGGTATCGACCTGGAGGTCAAGGCCGGCGAAGTCGTGGCCATCATCGGCCCCAGCGGTTCCGGCAAGACCACGTTCCTGCGCTGCCTGAATTTTCTCGAAGAACCCACCAGCGGCCGCATCAAGGTGGGCGACATCGAGATCGACAGCAGCAAGCCACTCAACCAGCAACAGGGCCTGGTGCGACGCCTGCGCCAGCACGTCGGTTTTGTCTTCCAGAACTTCAACCTGTTCCCCCACCGCACCGCGCTGGAAAACGTCATCGAAGGCCCGATCGTGGTCAAGAAGATGCCACGCGAGGCGGCGACCGAGCTGGGCCGCAAGCTACTGGCCAAAGTGGGCCTGGCGGGCAAGGAGGCGGCTTATCCTCGGCGCTTGTCCGGTGGGCAGCAACAGCGTGTGGCGATCGCTCGGGCGCTGGCCATGGAGCCGGAGGTCATCCTGTTCGACGAACCCACCTCGGCCCTCGACCCCGAATTAGTAGGTGAAGTGCTGGCGACCATCCGCAGCCTGGCCGAAGAAAACCGCACCATGGTGATCGTCACCCACGAGATGAGCTTTGCCCGGGATGTGGCCAACCGTGTGATCTTTTTCGACAAGGGCGTGATCGTCGAACAGGGTGAAGCAAAGGCGCTGTTCGCCAATCCCAAGGAAGAACGCACCCAGCAGTTCCTGAGCAAGTTTCTCGCCCATTGACCCAGCTTTTTGTGGCGAGCGGGCTTGCTCGCCACAAAGAGCCGCTCCTACACCGAATCGCCAGTGCCACCGGTAAAACACCACGTTGCGCCCCTCTTGAAATACCCCTTCCAGTCAGACCCTTCTGAATATCCTCGAACCCGCCGTTTAGCCTTTTGCCGCCATTGACGCCCCCGGCCCAACCCTCTTATCTAGCGTCCAGAGGATTGGATCCTATCCCGGCTACTCACTGAATCGTTCTTTCGGCCCCTTTGCGCACCCGCGCCCAGGCCCGGAACGATTGCTGCTGGCTGCATCAAGGAGATCACTTATGACGCACACTACAACCCCGGCCATGCTGACCGCACCCACCCTGCCCCAAGCCGTTCGAAACGGTATCAGTGCCCATGCGGCTGCCCAATTGCAGGTCGACATCGCACCTTACCCCGGCATGGAAGAAGGCGACCTGATCGAGCTGTTCTGGAACAACTGCTTTGCCGCCTCACGCCGGGTGACCGCCGGCAAAATCGGCACGCCTACCCACCTGCGAGTGCCGGAAAGTTTTGTACAGGATGGCCCGGCGCGGGTGCATTACCAGATCATGCAGATCGGCCACGGCCCGGCGCGCTCGGCCACCACCCAGGTCCGCGTCAAAACCAACTACCCGGGCGGCGCGCCGTCGGCCCTGTACAGCGACGAAAACCAGAACCTCGCGCCGGTCAGCCTGCCCGAGACCATCCGCCGCCAGGGCGTCAACAGTCGCCAGGTGCAACGCGGAATTCCGCTGAGCATCGAGCCTTACGCGAACATGGCCAGTGGCGATGCCATCACGCTGCGCTGGGGTGACGTGCGCATGGACCTGCCGAACATCCTGGCCAGGGACGTCGGCCTGGCGGTGCAGGTCTGGGTGCCTTCGACAGTCATTATCGAAGGCGGTGACGACTGCCGCCTGGAGGTGACGTACTGCATCCTGGACCGCGTCGGCAACAATTCGCGCTGGGCGCCAGCCCGCACCTTGCGCATCGCCGCCTGGGTTCCCACCTGCCCTGGCGCAGCCAAGGACGTGTATCAACCTCGCCCTTTCGGCTCCCCCTGCGAACCGGGGTGACGCGCCTTCTATGCATATTCCTAAAAGTTAGTTTATTTAAAAAATAAACACGCTTAGGGTATATGCACCGGACCACCGGACATTCCTGATTGTTTTGTTTTTATTTCATTGAATGCGAGGTCGGTATGGTCAGAATTACCCCGGTGCATAACGCCAGGGCATTACGTGCAGCCAAGGAGCGGCGCTGATGTCTAACTTGGCTCTAACACCCCTCCAGAGTGATCTGGACGTAGCCCCACTGTTGTTGCCGGCCACGGTGCTGCGCAACGACGCCCAGGCGCTGAGCGCCGCCCATGAGCTGGCCGACGCCGCGCGCCTGCAAGCCGCCAAGCGCGACCAGCAACGCCAATTGCCCTGGGCGCAGGTCGAACAGTTCACCCGCAGCGGCTTGGGCAGCATTTCCATTCCCCGTGAATACGGCGGCCCGCAGGTTTCATTCGTCACCCTGGCCGAGGTCTTCGCGATCATCAGCGCGGCCGACCCGGCCCTGGGGCAGATCCCGCAGAACCATTTCGGCATCCTGCACCTGTTGCAGAGCATCGCCAGCGAGCGCCAGAAAAAGCAGTTGTTCCAGAGCGTGCTCGACGGTTGGCGCATCGGCAATGGCGGCCCGGAACGCGGCACCAAAAATACCCTGGAGCTCAAGGCGCGTATCACCGCCGAGGGTGACGGCTACGTGGTCAGCGGCCAGAAGTTCTACTCCACCGGCGCGTTGTTTGCGCACTGGGTGGCCATCAAAGCGCTCAACGACGACGGCAAGCAAGTCATGGCGTTCGTGCGCCGTGGCAGCGAAGGGCTGCGCATCGTGGATGACTGGTCGGGCTTTGGCCAACGCACCACCGCCAGCGGCACCGTGCTGCTCGACCGGGTACCGGTGGACGCAGAACTGGTGGTGGACAACTGGCGCCTGGGCGAAAGCCCGAATATTCAGGGTGCCGTCTCGCAATTGATCCAGGCGGCCATCGACGCCGGTATTGCCCGTGGCGCCCTGGACGACACCATCGCCTTTGTACGTGAACGCTCGCGCCCGTGGATCGACGCCAAGGTCGAACGGGCCAGCGACGACCTGTATGTGATCGCGGACATCGGCAAGCTGAAAATCGAACTGCACGCCGCCGAGGCGCTGTTGCGCAAGGCCGGCCAGGTGCTGGACCAGGTCAGCGCTGCGCCGCTCACCGCGCAGTCCGCTGCACGCGCGTCGATCGCCGTCGCCGAAGCCAAGGTACTCACCACTGAGGTGGCGTTGCAGGTCAGCGAAAAACTCTTCGAGCTGGCCGGCAGCCGCGCCACCCTCGCCGAATTCAACCTTGACCGGCACTGGCGCAATGCGCGGGTCCACACGCTGCATGACCCGGTGCGCTGGAAGTATCACGCGGTGGGCGCCTATCGCCTGAACGGCACTCTGCCGGCTCGCCATTCCTGGATCTGACCGACCAGACATCTGGAGAACATCATGACTTTCTCTCACCCCGTCGCGGTCATCACCAGCGACGAACAAGCCCTTATTGTCGCCAGCGACCTGGCTGAAGACTTCCGTCGCGACAGCGCCCAGCGCGACCGCGAGCGCCGCCTGCCCTTGCCCGAACTGGACGTGTTCTCGCGCTCCGGCCTGTGGGGCATCAGCGTGCCCAAGGCCTACGGCGGTGCTGGCGTGTCCAACGTCACCCTGGCCAAGGTCATCGCGCTGATTGCCCAGGCCGATGCCTCCCTGGGCCAGATCCCGCAGAACCACTTCTATGCCCTTGAAGTGCTGCGGGTCAACGGCAGCCCCGAGCAGCAGCAGCGCCTGTACGCCGAGGTCCTGGCCGGCCAGCGTTTTGGCAACGCCTTGGCGGAGCTGGGCACCAAGACCGCCCACGACCGTGTGACCAGGCTCACGCGTGATGGCGAGGGTTTTCGCATCAGCGGCCGCAAGTTCTATTCCACTGGCGCGATCTACGCCCAGCGTATCCCCACCTCGGTGGTGGATGAACACGGCGTGCAGCAACTCGCCTTTGTGCCCCGCGACAGCGCGGGCCTGAGCGTGATTGACGACTGGAGCGGCTTCGGCCAGCGCACCACCGGTAGCGGCTCAGTGGTGTTCGACAACGTGTGGGTGGCGGCGCAGGACGTGGTCCCGTTCCAGAGCGCTTTCGAACGCCCGACCACCGTCGGCCCCTTGGCGCAGATTCTTCATGCCGCCATCGACACCGGTATCGCCCGCGCCGCCTTCGAAGACGCGCTGCATTTTGTGCGCACCAAGACCCGTCCCTGGATCGACTCGGGCAGCGACAAGGCCACCGACGACCCGCTGACCTTGAAGAGCTTCGGCCACTTGAGCATTCGCCTGCACGCCGCCGAAGCGCTGCTGGAGCGCTCGGGCGAATTCCTCGACCGTGCCCAGGCCGACAGCAATGCCCAGACCGTCGCGGCCGCCTCCATCGCCGTCGCCGAAGTACGCGCCTTGAGCACCGAAATCTCCCTGGCCGCCGGCAGCACGCTGTTCGAACTGGCCGGCAGCCAGGCGACCCTGGCCGAGCATGGCCTGGATCGCCACTGGCGCAACGCACGGGTGCACACCCTGCATGACCCGGTGCGCTGGAAATACCACGCGGTGGGCAATTACTACCTCAACGATGAAAACCCGCCGCTGCGGGGGACCATCTGATGAGCAAGAAAAAAATCCTGCTCAATGCCTTCAACATGAACTGCATCGGGCATATCAACCACGGTTTGTGGACCCATCCACGGGACACGTCCACCCAGTACAAGACCCTCGAGTACTGGACTGACCTGGCAAAAATCCTCGAGCGCGGGCTGTTCGACGGTCTGTTTATCGCCGATATCGTCGGCGTGTATGACGTGTACCAGCAGTCCATCGACGTGCCGCTCAAGGAAGCAATCCAGTTGCCGGTCAACGACCCGCTCCTGCTGGTCTCGGCCATGGCGGCCGTTACCCGGAACCTCGGCTTCGGCCTCACCGCCAACCTGACCTACGAGCCGCCGTATCTGTTCGCCCGGCGCATGTCCACCCTCGACCACCTGAGCCAAGGCCGGGTGGGATGGAACATCGTCACCGGCTACCTCGACAGCGCCGCCAAGGCCATGGGGCTGACCGAGCAGGTCGAACATGACCGCCGCTATGACCAGGCCGATGAATACCTGGAGGTGCTGTACAAACTCTGGGAAGGCAGCTGGGAAGATGACGCGGTGGTCAACGATCCCAAGGCACGGGTGTATGCGCAGCCGGGCAAGGTGCACAAGGTCGAACACCATGGCGAGTTCTACCAGGTGGAGGGCTATCACCTGTGCGAGCCATCGCCGCAGCGTACGCCGGTGCTGTTCCAGGCCGGCAGTTCGGACCGCGGCCTGCAGTTCGCCGGGCGCCATGCCGAGTGCGTGTTCATCAGCGGGCAGAACAAGGCCGCAACCCGAATCCAGGTGGACAAAGTGCGCGCCAGCGCGGTGGAGGCCGGGCGCAATCCGGATGACATCAAGGTGTTCATGGGCCTGAACGTGATCGTCGGCGCGACCGAGGAACTGGCCTGGGCCAAGCACGCCGAGTATCTCAGCTATGCCAGCGCGGAGGCCGGCGTGGCGCACTTTTCGGCGTCCACGGCGATCGACTTTTCCGAGTACGAACTGGATGAACCGATCCAGTACGTGAAGAGCAACGCCATCCAGTCGGCGACCAAGAACCTGCAGAACAACGACTGGACCCGGCGCAAATTGCTCGAACAGCACGCCCTCGGTGGGCGCTACATCACGCTGGTGGGGTCGCCCGAGCAGGTCGCCGACGAACTGGAATCGTGGATCAGCGAAACCGGCCTGGATGGCTTCAACCTCACGCGCATCGTGACGCCGGAAAGCTATGTGGATTTCATTGATCTGGTGGTGCCGGAGCTGCAAAAGCGTGGCTCGTACAAGACTGAATATGAGCAAGGAACGCTGCGCGAAAAAGTCTTCCATGGCACTGCGCGTCTTCCCGAACAACACACCGGGTCTACCTATCGACACTGAACCAAAAATTGTGGGAGGGGGCTTGCTCCCGATAGCAGTGGGTCAGACACAGCGACATTCACTGACACTCCCTCATCGGGAGCAAGCCCCCTCCCACATTGGATCTTCATTGTTTGTACCAATACCTTATGACTGGAAAAATTTATGAAAAAAATCCTGCTCACCCACCCAGTCAAAGCACTGGCCCTGGCCTTCGGCCTGTTCAGCTCGGCCGTATTCGCCGCCGATGCGCCGTTGAAAGTCGGCACCACCGCCGCCTTCGCGATTCCCCTGGAAGCCGCTGTAGAAGAAGCCGGCAAACAGGGCCTGAAGGTCGAACTGGTGGAATTCACCGACTGGATCGCGCCGAACGTCAGCCTCGCCGCCGGCGATATCGACGTGAACTACTTCCAGCACATCCCCTTCCTGGAAAACGCCAAGGCCGCCGCCGGCTTTGACCTGGTGCCCTACGCGCCGGGCATCATCAACAACGTCGGCCTGTATTCGAAAAAGTACAAAAGCTTCAATGACCTGCCCGAAGGCGCCAGCGTGGCTATCGCCAACGACCCGATCAACAGCGGGCGCGGCCTGCAACTGCTGGCCAAGGCCGGGCTGATCATGCTCAAGCCGGGGGTGGGCTACAAGGCCACTGAAGAAGACATCGTCAGCAATCCGAAAAAGATCAAGATCCTGCAAGTCGAGGCCGTGCAACTGGTACGCGCCTATGACGACGCCGACCTGGTGCAGGGCTACCCGGCGTACATCCGCCTGTCCAAGACCTTCGATGCCGAGTCGGCGCTGCTGTTCGATGGCCTCGACCACCCGGAATACGTGATCCAGTTCGTGATCCAGCCCAAGAGCAAAACCGACCCGAGGGTGATCAAGTTCGTCGACATTTACCAGCACTCGCCGACGGTGCGCGCCGCCCTGGATAAATCCCTCGGCAAGCTCTACCAGGTCGGCTGGGACGATAAAAAATGACCGCCGCCAACGCCCAACTGCGCGACCTGGGCACACCGCCCAGGGACGCCGAGCAGACCGAACTGCATCCGGACTTGAACAGCGCCCATGTGCGTTTCATCAACCTGGGCAAAACCTATGACGGCACGGTGCATGCCCTGCAAGGCATTGACCTGGCGATTGCGCGCGGCGAAGTGTTCGGCATCATCGGCCGCAGCGGCGCCGGCAAGTCCTCGCTGATCCGCACCATCAATCGCCTGGAACAACCCAGCAGCGGGCGCGTGCTGATCGATCAGGTGGACATCGGCGGCTTCGATGAAGACCGCCTGGTCGCGCTGCGCCGGCGCATTGGCATGATCTTCCAGCACTTCAACCTGATGTCGGCCAAGACCGTCTGGCAGAACGTCGAACTGCCACTCAAGGTCGCCGGGGTGCCCAAGCCGCAGCGTGAGCAAAAGGTGCGTGAGCTGCTGGAACTGGTGGGTTTGCAAGACAAGCACCAGGCCTATCCAGCGCAGCTCTCGGGCGGGCAGAAACAGCGCGTGGGCATCGCCCGTTCGCTGGTGCACGACCCGCAGATTTTGCTATGCGACGAGGCCACCTCGGCCCTCGACCCGGAAACCACCCAATCGATCCTCGGCCTGCTGCGCGAGATCAACCGGCGCCTGGGCCTGACCATCGTGTTGATTACCCATGAGATGGCGGTGATCCGCGACATCTGTGACCGCGTGGTGGTGCTGGAGCATGGGCGCATCGTCGAGCAAGGCCCGGTGTGGCACGTGTTCGGCAACCCGCAACACGAGGTCAGCAAGACCCTGCTGGCGCCGCTGCAACATGGGCTGCCGGAAGAACTGCAAAACCGGTTGCATACCCAGCCTGAATCGCCGGAAGCCGCCGTGGTGCTGCGCTTGCAGTTCACCGGCAGTGCCAGCGATGAACCCGACCTGGCCGCGCTGTTCAGTGCCCTCGGCGGGCGTGTGCGTCTGCTGCAGGGCGGCGTCGAACGGATTCAGGGCCATGCCTTGGGGCAACTGCTGCTGGCGGTGAATGGCTCGCCCCATAGCACCGAAGAACTGCGCAAACGCGCCGCGAACTGGGCACAACAGGTGGAGGTGCTGGGCTATGTGGTTTGATCGTTTAGTACAGGGCGCCATCGACACCTTGTTGATGGTGGGCGTGTCGTCGTTGATCGCCTTGCTGGTAGGGATTCCGCTGGCGGTGTTTCTGGTCACCAGCGACAAAGGTGGCATCTACCAGGCACCGGCGCTGAACCGCGTGCTGGGCGCCTTCGTCAATCTGTTCCGCTCGATTCCATTTCTGATCCTGATGGTGGCACTGATCCCGTTCACCCGGCTGATCGTCGGCACCACCTACGGTGTATGGGCGGCAGTCGTGCCGCTGACCATCGCGGCCACGCCGTTCTTTGCGCGCATCGCCGAAGTCAGCCTGCGCGAGGTCGACCATGGGCTGATCGAAGCCGCACAGGCCATGGGGTGCCGCCGCTGGCACATCATCTGGCATGTGCTGTTGCCCGAAGCGCTGCCGGGGATCGTCGGCGGGTTCACCATTACCCTGGTGACCATGATCAACTCGTCGGCCATGGCCGGGGCGATTGGCGCCGGTGGCTTGGGCGACATTGCGTACCGCTATGGCTACCAGCGCTTCGATACGCAGATCATGCTGACGGTGATTGTGCTGTTGGTGGTGTTGGTGGCGGTGATCCAACTCGGCGGCGATCGACTGGCGCGGGTGCTGAACAAGAGGTGAGGTATAGTCGGCGCATCCCAGCGCCCGGTATTGCCTGTCATGACCCTCAAGCCCGACGACCTTAACCAGATTACCGCTACCACCCTCGGCCATTACAACAAAGTCGCCGAAGACTTCCGCGAGGGCACCCGCGATCACGATGTGAGCCAGAACATCGACGCGTTGCTGCGGCACATCCAGGGCACGCCGCCGTTTACCGTGCTGGATTTTGGCTGCGGGCCGGGGCGGGATCTGCAGACCTTTACACGCCTGGGGCATATCGCCGTGGGGCTCGATGGTTCCGAACGGTTTGCACAGATGGCGCGGGACGACAGTGGCTGTGAGGTGTTGCAGCAGGACTTCCTCAAGCTGGACCTGCCCGACGGGCGCTTCGATGGGGTGTTTGCCAATGCGGTGCTGTTTCATATTCCCAAGCAGGAATTGCCCCGGGTCCTCAAGCAACTGCATGGCACGTTGAAGCCTGAGGGCGTGCTGTTCAGCTCCAACCCTCGCGGTGACAACCAGGAAGGCTGGAATGGGCCACGGTATGGGTCTTATCACGATCTGGCGGCCTGGCAGGCATTGCTGACGACGGCGGGGTTTGTGGAGTTGGAGCACTATTACCGGCCGGCGGGATTGCCTCGGGAACAGCAGCCTTGGTTGGCCAGTGTGTGGCGTCGGGTTTAAGTGATGTATTGCCTGGGCTGACGCTATCGGGGGCAAGCCCCCTCCCACATTTGGAATGCATTCCCCTGTGGGAGGGGGCTTGCCCCCGATGGTCTCAATGGCCCCGCTGATCCACCTGATACACCACCGGGCTTTCACCCTCCACCAGCGCCGTCACACTGCGCCCGGCATAGCCTTGTTTTTCTCCCGCCGAAAAATTCGCCACCAGCCGCGTGCCATCGACAAACGTGGTTTCCTGCACCTGCCGATCCGCCGTCAGCCAGCGAAACCCGGTCATCGCCTGAGTCGCCAATCGCTCATGCAGTGGGCGGAAAAAACGGTCCTGGCGCTGGATCAACGGCAGCCGTTCCTTGAGCGTCGCAGCACTCAGGTGATACAGCGGCGGTACGTTGTAGAGCAACTGCGTCAGCTCATTTTCAGCCCGCACATTGCTCAGTTTGAGGCTATCGAACAGCCAGTGATGGGTGGTGATCACCGAGCCATGGAACACCGCCTGGTACAGCGGCAGGCGCAGCGTCGGATCGAAGTAGAGCGTGCGAAACGGCTCGTTCAGCGGCACCGACTTGAAGAACACCGCCGGTTGCTCCGGCGGATACCAGTTGCCCACGTAGTAGGGCGACTGTTTGTCCTGAGTCATGTCGCGATCCCCCCAGCCCAGCACCGGGGTTTGCATGCCATGGGCGAACAGGATGCCCTGGGCGGTGATGGCGTTGCCGTCTTCGGAGCCTGTCGGCAATTGCAGCGTGGTGTTCAGCCAACGGGACGCATCGATATTGCCTTCAGCGTTTTGCGCCTGGGTCATCGGTGCGCTGTCGCGATAGCTGTCGAGCAGCATGCTGGTAGCGTACGCATCGAGAAACCAGGCGTTGAAGCCGGCCCTGGCCTGTACGGCTTTCACCCGCGCTTCCAATAACGGCCGCACACAGCGCGGATCGGTGTAGTGGCCGGACCGCTGGAAGCCAGTCTTGAGCTGGCCGTCCTTCAATACAATGGCGCAGTCGCGGTAGGCCTTGCTGCCCAGGTGGGCGGTGGTCCAGTCGGGGTTTTCGGTGGCGGACAACGCGGTTTGATAGGAGTCGTAGGGCGCCATCAGGTAGCCCGCGTCGACACCGGCGCGGATGGTTTCGGGGTGCCACAGGCCGCCTTCCCAGCCTTCGCCCAGGGTCAGCATCAAGCGTGGCAGCCCGGCGTCGCGCAGTGTCTGTACTACCTTGCTGCCCCAGGTGTCGGGGCTACCGCCGAGGGCACCGGCAAAATCCACGACCAGTTCGCGACGCAACTCACCGTAGCGGGCGGCAAGACGGGTCATATCGGGCTCGTCCACCTGCCAGCTCTGCCGGGTCTTCTGGTTGATCGCCGCGTTGAGGCCGCGCAACAGCACGGTTTGCTCGTAGCGATTCAACCTGCGCGGCTGCGCCAGCAGCGCTGCGGAGTCCTTGTCCAACAGGCCCTTGAGCGCATGATCGCGCAAGCGCTTGAGCAACAGCGGCCAATCACGCACATCCTCCAGCGCCAGCAGGTCATTGCCCCACAGGTAGGCATGGCTGGCGCCCAGCAGTTTTTGCGCACCCGGCGTTTGCCGCAGCTTGGCCTCCAAGGGTTCGTAACGGTCCTGTTCGACCAGCCATTGGCGATAGCGCTTGGCGCCGGCCAGCGGGTCGCTTTCGCCCAGGTGCAACAACAGGGTCATGGGCGCGGCAGGTGCGAGCGACGTGAACTCATGGGCCAACGACAACGCCTGGCCTTGCCAGCGCAGACGGTTGTTGTAGGGATTGGTCAGCAGCCAGTTCAAGGTGAAGGCGCCGTGATCGACCCCCCACAACGGCAGACTGAGGTCCTGGGTGGTGTTGATTTCGCCCTGCGATACCAGGAACTCGCTCCACAGGGCATTGCCGGCCGGCACGTAATGCCCTTCGGCCAACGGCCACATCAACCCCTTGCCCAGGGCGCTCGCCGGCTGCACAAGGATCGGCAGTTCACCGTCTTCCCGCGCCCTGATCGACAGCAGCAGGTCGCGCTGCTCAAGGCTGGCAGTCACGCGATAGGCACCGTCGTCCCATTGCCAACTGACCTGTTGATCGTTTTGTGCGAGTTGACTGACGGCGCGGGCCGATACGCCTTTGGAGGCTTGAACCTCGGGTTGGCCGCTGGGTGTCACACGGATGGCGAGGGTGGCCGGGTCGAGTTCGACTCGCCACAACGGGTTTTCCAATACGGTGCTGGCAAAGGCCAGGGGCGACAGGAAGCAGCAGCAGATCAGCAAGGTATGACGCAGACGGTTCATGGCAGGCGACCGTTGAGAAGTGGAGGCCGGAGGGTAAAACACTCAACGGGTGACCAGGGCAACAGGCGTCACTTTCAGAAGCTTCCCACATCTCAAAGATCGTTCCCACGCTCCCGCGTGGGAATGCGGCCCGTGACGCTCCGCGTCACCTGTGCGCAGTAGCCGAAATTTGCAGCGCTTGGCGGGACGCGGAGCGTCCCAGGAGGCGTTACCACGCGGAGCGTGGGAACGATCAGCCCCTCCCACATTTTTAACCGCGTTCTTCCTGCTTTGGCTCGCGAATCTTGTACCAGGCCACATACAGCGCCGGCAGGAACAACAGCGTCAGCAAGGTGGCGATGATGATCCCGCCAATCATCGCGTAGGCCATCGGCCCCCAGAACACTTCCCGGGCAATCGGGATCATGCCCAGGCTCGCCGCCGCCGCCGTGAGCAGGATCGGCCGGCGCCGATGCTCGGTGGCTTCCACCACCGCATCCCACGGCGAATACCCCGCCACCTCATACTCATGAATCTGTGTCACCAGAATCACCGAGTTGCGGATGATGATGCCAATCAGCGCGAGGATACCGAGGATCGCCACAAAGCCCATGGGCGTGCCCGTGGGGATCAGCGCCAGCACCACGCCAATCAGCCCCAGCGGCGCGACACTCGCCACCAGGAACATCTTCTGCACGCTGTGCAGTTGGATCATCAGGAACGTGGCCATGAGGAACAGCATCAGCGGCACCACGCTGGCAATCGGGCCCTGGGCCTTGCCGCTTTCTTCCACGGTGCCGCCGGTGGCGACCTTGTAACCCACCGGCAGGCCGTCGCTGAACTGCTGGATGGTCGGCGCCAGCTGCTTGACCAGGTCGGTCGGCTGCATCTCGTCGCGCACTGCGGCCTTGATGGTGATGGTCGGCTTGCGGTCGCGACGCCACACCAGCGGCTGCTCCAGCTCGTAGCGCACGGTGGCGAAGGCCAGCAACGGAATCGAGGTGCCGTTGGGCGTGACGATCTGCAGGTTCTGCAAGGTTTCCGGTGTACCGCGTTCGGCGTCTTCGGCGCGGCCGACCACATTGATCAGGTAAATGTCGTCGTGCACCTGGGTCACCGAGGCGCCGCTGACCACGCTGTTCATCAACTGCGCCACGTCTTCGGACGACAGCCCCAGTTGCCGCGCCTTGTCCTGGGCGATGTCGACGCGCAGCACTTTGCCCGGCTCGTTCCAGTCGTAGATGATCTCGCCCAGGTGGGTGTTCTGGTCGAGCAGGGTCGCCAGTTCGATGGCGTGCTTGCGCACCTGGTCGGTGTCTTTGCCGGACACGCGATACTGGATCGGTCGTCCCACCGGCGGGCCCATTTCCAGCGGTTGCACGAAACTGCCGATGCCGACGAAATCATCGCGCAGGCGCTTCTGCAGGCGCGCAATCAAAGCGCCGCGCTCTTCCAGGCCCTTGCTGACGATCACCAACTGCGCGTAGTACGGGTTCTCCAATTGCTGGTCCAGGGGCAGGTAGAAACGGATCGCGCCCTGGCCGATATAGGTGCTCCAGCGCGTAATGTCCGGGTCGTCCTTGATGATCGCTTCCAGACGGTCGACCGCCTTGCGCGTCTCGTTGATCGAGGCGTTTTGCGGCAGGTTGAGGTCGACGAGGATTTCCGGGCGATCCGACGACGGGAAGAACTGGTTCTGCACAAACTGCATGGAGAACACCGACGCCACAAACAGGCCCACGGTGATGCCGATGGCCCACCAGCGGTTGCGCATGGCCCACAACATGCCGCCATTGAACGCGCGGCCGATGCGCCCCGGCTCGGCACTATGGGGCTTCACGTTGGCGCTGAGGATATGCACGCCGATCACTGGCGCAAACAGCACCGCCACCACCCACGAAACCAACATCGCCACGGCAATGACCGCGAACAGGGTGAAGGTGTACTCCCCCGCCGAACTGGCGTTGAGGCCAATCGGCACGAAACCGGCGACGGTCACCAGCGTGCCGGTGAGCATCGGGAACGCTGTGGAGGTGTAGGCGTAAGTCGCGGCCTGCTCCTTGGTTTCGCCTTTTTCCAGGCGTGTGATCATCATTTCCACGGTGATCATCGCATCGTCCACCAACAGGCCGAGGGCGATGATCAAGGCGCCCAACGACACCCGCTGCATGGTGATGCCGCTGTATTCCATGAACACAAACACCAGGGCCAGTACCAACGGAATCGAGCACGCCACCACCAGCCCGGCACGCATGCCCAGGCTGATAAAGCTCACCACCAGCACGATGATCACCGCTTCGAATAACGCGCTGGTAAAGCCACCGACCGCCTCTTCCACCACTTCAGCCTGGTCCGAAACCTTGTGCACCCCGACGCCCACCGGCAGGTCGGCGGTCAGCTCATCCATGCGCCCGTGCAACGCCTTGCCGAACGACTGGATATTGCCGCCCTTCTGCATCGCAATCGCCAAGCCAATCGCCGGCTTGCCGTTGAAACGGAACATCGGCCGTGCCGGGTCGACGTAGCCCCGGCTGATGTCGGCAATGTCGGCGAGGCGATAGAAGCGGTCATTCAGGCGCAGGTTGACGTTGGCCAGGTCCTTCTCCGAGGCGAACTGCCCCGAGGTGCGCACGGAAATCCGCTCCGGCCCGGCCTCGATCACGCCGGCGGGGGTCACGGCATTCTGCGACTGCAGGCTTTGCACGACCTGGCGCTGATCGATGCCCAGGGCCGCCAGTTTGCGTGTGGAAAAATTCAGGTAAATCACTTCGTCCTGCTGGCCGATCATCTCGACCTTGCCCAGACCCGGCACCGAGCGAATTTCAGCGCGCACCTGCTCCACGTAGTCGCGCAACTGGCGCATCGACAGGCCATCGCCGGTAAAGGCGTACACCGAGCCGAACACATCACCGAATTCGTCGTTGAACGACGGCCCCTGTAAACCTTGAGGGAAGGTGCCGCGTATATCGTCGATCTTCTTGCGAACCTGGTACCAGATCTCCGGGATAGCCTTGGCGCTGGTGGTGTCCTTTAGGAACACGAACACCGTGGATTCGCCCGGCCGGGTGTAGCTCTTCACATAATCGAGGGAGTCGAGTTCCTCGAGTTTTTTCTCGATGCGGTCGGTGACCTGCTTGAGGGTTTCTTCCTGGGTCGCACCCGGCCAGCGGGTCTGGATGACCATGGTCTTGATGGTGAACGAGGGGTCTTCCTCGCGGCCCAGGTTCATGTACGAAAACACGCCCATCAGCAGCGCGACGAACATCAGGTACCAGACGAAGGACTGATGCTTGATGGCCCAGTCGGATAAGTTGAAGCTGCCTTTCATCGCGGGCTGTCCTCGTCGATTTTGACTTTCTGCCCGGGTTTCAGGCTGTTCACACCGGCGGTGACGACGCGCTCGCCGGGCTTGATGCCACCATTGAGCACTGCGCTGTCGACGTCACGGCTGACAACCGTGACATCACGCGGTTGCACCGTCTGGCTCTGGGTGTCGAGCAACCAGATGCGGGTCTTGCCATCGACTTCCTGCAACGCGCTCAACGGCAGCTCGATACGCGGCGCGATGGCGCTGCTCAAGGTCACGCTGATGGCGGTGCCCAGGCGAAACGCGGCGGGGGTGTCAGTCAGGCTCAAGCGTGCGCGACGGGTACGCGTGGCGCTTTGGGCCTGGGGCTCGATCTCGCGCACGATGGCGGTGGTGTGCACGCTGGGGTCCAGTTGCCCGGCCACCAGAAACACCACATCCGCCGGCAAGCGCTCGGCGAGGCCGGCAGGCAGGTCGATCACCGCTTCCTTGATGTCCGGGCGGGCCAGGGTCACCACTTGCTGGCCGGCGCTGACCACCTGGCCGGCCTCGGCGTTCCAGGCGGTGACGATGCCGGCGTGGTCGGTGCGCAGTTCGGCATAGTTGAGCTGGTCCTTGGCTTGATTGACCGAGGCGCGGGCCTGGTCAAGGGTCGCCTGGGTGGTCTTCAGGTCAGTCTGGGCCACGTCCAACTGCGCCTGGGCGCCGACGCCACGGTCGAACAGCTCCTGCTGGCGGCGGGCATTGGCCTGGGCATTGATGAACTGTGCCTGCACGCGGGCCAGGTCACCCTGGGCGGCGCGCAATTGGTTCTGCTGGTCGGTGGGGTCGAGAACGGCGAGCAAGGCGCCCTTCTCCACCTCGGCGCCCACGTCCACCGCGCGGCGGGCGATACGGCCCGGCACACGGAAGCCCAGGTTACTCTCGTAGCGGGCCTGAATGGTGCCGGCAAAGCGTCCGAGCTGTGCCTGGTCTTCGGCCTTCACCTCCATGGACAACACCGGGCGCACCGGTTCGGGCGGCGCGTCTTCCTTGGAGCAGGCCACCAGCAACAGGCTGGCGGCGAGGATAACCGTCAGGTGCTTCATGGCTGGGCTCCTTGCTGGGCGATTTCGACGAGCATGCCGGGGTGCAGCAATTGCCCACCGGCCACCACGACTTTTTCGCCGCCTTTAAGGCCGTCGCCGATGATCACCTTGCCGGTGAGGTAACGCGCCACTGTGACCTTGTGCAGTTGCGCCTTGCCGTCGCCGTCTACCAGCCACACGGCGGGTTCGCTGAGGTCCTTGGTCAAGGCCGACCACGGCAACTCGATGCTGGCCTTGGCC
The DNA here is from genome assembly GCF_003852235.1 of Pseudomonas sp. R4-35-07. NCBI lineage: Bacteria > Pseudomonadati > Pseudomonadota > Gammaproteobacteria > Pseudomonadales > Pseudomonadaceae > Pseudomonas > Pseudomonas sp. R4-35-07. The sequence goes on along the minus strand of NZ_CP027732.1, from coordinate 277,962 downwards.
GGGCCATTGGCGGTGGCGCTCACCACCGAGCCCAGCTCCATGCCTTTGGGCAGGCTTTGCAGGGCGATCTTCACTTGCACGGTGCCGGTATTGGCGGCCACGGCAGGGGTGACTTCGCGAACTCTGCCCACTGTCTTGATGCTCGGGTTATCCAGCAGGCTGACGGTGATCGGCGCGTCCGGCGGCGGCTCCACCAGCAGCGATTCGTAAACGTTGAACACCGCGTCGCGTTCGCCATCGCGGGCCAGGCTGAAGATCGGCAGGGTGGCTTGGACGACCTGGCCGACTTCAGCCTGGCGCGCCGTGATGATGCCCGGCGCATCGGCGATCAGCGCGGTGTAGCCCAGTTGTTCACGGGCGTTGGCCAACTGCGCCTGGGCGGCGGCCAGGGCGCTTTGGCTGCTGCGCAACGCGGCCTGGGCGGCGTCGTATTCGCTGCGGCTGGTGTAGCCCTTGGGCAAGAGTTTTTCCTGGCGCACGAAGGCGGCGGCGGTTTGCTTGACCCGCGCCTGCTCGGCCACGACCTGGGCCTGGGCGGAATCGACGTTGGTCTGCAGGTCCTTGGGGTCGAGCTTGGCCAGCACTTGCTTGGCCGTCACCCGATCACCGACGTCGACCAGGCGCTGGATGATCTTGCCACCCACCCGAAAGGACAAATCGGTTTGCACCCGCGCCTGAACATCTCCGGTCAGCGTGACCGCTGCGGCAAAATCCGCCGGCTGCACGGTTTGCACGAACACCCGTGAATGGGCCTTGGGCTCGGTCTTTTCCTGGCCACAACCGCCCAGCAGCGTCAGTAAGCCAAGCCCGAATAAAAATGTGGAAATGCGACCGCCCATGCAGGCTCCTTTTGCGTGATGCCGACGTGCCAGTGTGTATGCGACTGTGAGCTTAGATCAGGGTTCCTTATCTGCATGGAGGATCCCATACTTCAATGGTTCCCCTACCGACTCAATTGCCATGCTCAAGACCCTCGCGGTGGCCAATTACCGCTCGATCAATAAATTGGTGGTGCCCCTGGGCCGCTTGAATCTGGTCACAGGCCCCAACGGCAGCGGCAAGTCCAACCTGTATCGCGCCCTGCGCCTGCTGGCCGAAACCGCCCAGGGCGGGGTGATCAATGCCCTGGCCCGGGAGGGCGGGCTGGACTCGACGTTCTGGGCCGGACCGGAAACCATCAGCCGGCGCATGCACAGCGGCGAAGTGCCGGTGGAGGCCGTCGTGGCCCAAGGCGTCAAACGCTTGCGCCTGGGCTTTGCCGGGGAGGACTTCAGCTATGCCATCTCCCTGGGAATGCCCATTCCGGTTCCCGGCAGCGAGTTCAAACTGGACCCGGAAATCAAGAAGGAATGTATCTGGGCCGGCCCCCTCTACCGCCCGGCCAGCCTGCTGGTGCAACGTTCCGGGCCGATGGTGCGGGCGCGTGAAGGCCGCGCCTGGGATGTGCTGGCCCAGCACACGCCCAACTACCACAGCCTGTTCGATCAGGTGGGTAACCTGCGCGGCTCGCCGGAAGTGTTGCTGCTGCGCGAGAGCATTCGTGGCTGGCGCTTTTATGACCACTTTCGCAGCGATGGGGATGCGCCGGTACGCCAACCGCAATTGGGTACGCGCACGCCGGTCTTGCATCACGACGGTCGGGATCTGGCGGCCGCGTTGCAGACGATTCGGGAAGTGGGCGACGCCGAGGCGTTGCAGCACGCCGTCAGTGATGCATTCCCGGGCGCACGCCTGAGTATCCAACCGTTACAGGGCGGACGCTTTGCCATCGAGTTTTATCAGGAAGGCCTGCTGCGCCCGTTGTCGGCGGCAGAGCTGTCGGACGGCACCTTGCGCTACCTGCTGCTGATCGCCGCGCTGCTGACGCCACGGCCGCCGACCATGATGGTGCTGAACGAGCCTGAAACCAGCTTGCATCCGGACCTGTTGCCGGCGTTGGCGCGCTTGATCATCCAGGCGTCGGCGCAGTGCCAGGTGTGGGTGGTGTCCCATGCCAGCCGCTTGATTGCGGCGTTGCAGCAGGATCAAGAGTGCAATTCGATTGTGCTGGAGAAGGTGCTGGGGGAGACGCGGATTGTGGGGCAAGGGATGCTGGATGCGCCGGCGTGGCAATGGCCGGAATAGAGGGCGACTGCACAGGCCTCATCGGGGCAAGCCCCCTCCCACACTGGATTGGGTTCACAGGTTCTGATGTGTGAATGTATTCAAATGTGGGAGGGGGCTTGCCCCCGATAGCTTTATCAGCCCTGCCACTTGCCCCCTTCAACAATCACACTCTCAGGCTTGGTGTCATCGCTCAGCTCTTTACGCACATATTGGTCATAGAGCTTGAGCAAGAACTTCTCTTCACCCAACTTCGCCAGCTCTGCGTTCACCCAGTCGCGCAGTTCGATATTGCCCTTCTTCACCGCCGGAGCAATCGGTGCTTCGTCACCGAGCTTCTGCTCCAGCACGCGGTAGCCGGGGTTCTGCTTGGCCCAGCTGAACAGCACCAGGTTGTCCTGGGCGTAGGCATCGCCACGGCCGGCCGACAGCGCTTGCAGCGACTCGGAGTTTTTCTCGAACTTGAGCAGCTTCCAGTCCGGATGGTGCTTGGTCAGCCAGATGTCGGCGGTGGTGCCGGTGGTGACGATGGTGGTGCGGGTGGCCAGGTCATCCAGGTTCTTGACCGGGCTGTCGTTCGGCACCAGGGCCTGTACCGCGACTTTCAGGTTGGGGTTGGTGAAGTCCACCGCTTCCTTGCGCTCAGGGGTCACGGTCATGTTGGCGAGGATCAGATCGACCTTATCGCTTTGCAGGAATGGGATACGGCTGGCCGGCTCCACGGCGACGAACTCGACTTTGTTTTCATCGCCCAACAGGTCCTTGGCGAATTGGCGGCCGATGTCGGTATCGAAGCCGACGTAGCGGCCGGCTTCGTTGACGAAGCCGAACGGCGGCTTGTCGGTGAAGACGCCGACGATCAGCTTGTCGCGGGCCTTGATCTTGTCGATCGCACTCACCGCGCTGGCGGCAGGTTTGGCAGGCTCTTCGGCCTTCTTGTCGCAGCCGGCCAGTAACGCGACGGCAAACAGTGGCAGCAGTAACTTTTTCATAGCAGCTCCGGTTCCTTGATCTTTCTGGGCAGTGTTGAAACAAAGGAGAACTTCTCCAGGAACTGCTGCGCGCGTGCGGTTTGCGGGTTCGTAAAGAATGCCTCGGGGGTGTTGTGTTCGAGGATGCGACCGGCCTCCATAAACACCACGCGGTCGGCGACGGCGCGGGCGAAGGCCATTTCGTGGGTGACAATCAGCAGGGTCATGCCGTCGCGGGCCAGGTCCTGGATAACTTCCAGCACTTCCTTGACCATTTCCGGGTCGAGGGCAGCGGTGACTTCGTCAAACAGCATGACCTGCGGGTTCATGCACAGCGAACGGACGATGGCGATGCGTTGCTGCTGGCCGCCGGAAAGCTGGCGTGGGAAGGCGTCGCGCTTGTCGGCCAGGCCCACGCGCGCCAGCAGTTTTTCCGCCTGCTCACGCGCTTCACGCGGGTCGCGCTTTTGCACCTTCAAGGGACCGAGCAGAATGTTGTCGAGCACGCTCATGTGCGGGAACAGGTGGTAGCTCTGGAACACCATGCCGATGTCCTGGCGCACCTGGCGCCAGTCGGTATGTTTTGCCAACAGCTCGTTGCCGGCGAACCGCAAGTGCCCGCTGTGAGCCACTTCCAAGCCATTGAGGCAGCGCAGCAAGGTGCTTTTGCCGCAACCGCTGGGGCCGAGGATCACCACCACTTCGCCGCTGTGCACGCTCAGGTCGATGCCCTTGAGCACCTGCTGTTCGCCGAAGAATTTGTTGAAACCCTGAAACTCGATCAATGCGCTCATGCTTGGGCCCAGCGCCGTTCCAGCACCTTGGAGGCGGCCGACAACGGGTAGCAGATAAAGAAGAAAAACAGGAACAGCGCGCCGTAGATCAACACCGACTCATAGGTGCGCTCGATGATTTGCTGGCCGACCTTGATCACATCCACCACGCCGATCAGCACCGCCAGGGAGCTGGTCTTGATGATCCGCGTGTAGACATTGATGGTCGGCGGCGTCATGCGTTTCAGGGCCTGGGGCAGCAGCACGTAGCCGTACAGCTGCGGGTCGGACAGCCCGATCGACAAGCCGGCTTCGCGCTGGCCACGGGGCAGCGAATGCAAGGCGCCGCGCACCACTTCGCCGACTTCACTGGCGCCCCACAACGACAACACCAGCACCGCACACCAGAAACTGGGGATGCTCAGGCCGAAGAAGATCGGCAGGCCGAAAAACAACAGGTACAGCCAGACCAGCACCGGGATGGCGCGAAACAGCTCCAGGTAAACCCGCAGCAGCGCATTGATCAAGCGGTTGTCCAAGGTGCGCAATACGCCATACAACATGCCGCCGACCGTGCTGAAGGCGATGCTCAAGAATGAAATCGACAGGGTTTGCGCAGCGCCCTTGCCCAGTTGCGGCAACGACACCCATAACAATTCAAGACCCGAACTGGCCATGCTGGAGCCTCCTTTCCAAACGGCTGAGCAACAGCGACAACGGCAAGAACAGCAGCACGCAGATCAGCGTCAATACGGCGAGCATTTCGTAGGTCTTGTAGTAGAGCGCGATGTAGCTCTTGGTGGTGTAGAGAATCTCGGGCACCGCCACAGCGGAAACCACCGTGGTCTCCTTGAGCAGAAAGATGAAATTGGCGAACAGCGCCGGCAGGCTGAGGATGCCGGCCTGGGGCAGAATCACATGGCGCAGCAGTTGCCAGTCGGACAGGCCGATGGACTTGCCCGACTCGATCTGCGCCAGTGGCACCGCATCCACACCGGCGCGCAGCACTTCGGTGAGGTAGGCGCCGCCGAGGAAGGTCATGGTGATAATTGCCGCCCAGAACCCGGAAATATTCAAGCCCAGGGCCGGCAGCGCGAAATACACGAAGAACAATTGAATCAGCAGCGGCGTGTTACGCGCCAGCTCCACATACAGCGCCACCAGCCGCGACAGGTAGGGGGTGCGAAACACCAACAGCGCTGCGTTGATCAGTGCCACCAGCAAGGAGGTGGCAATGGCGATCAGACCCACTTGCAGCGTCACTCCGACCGCTTTCAGAAATGCCGGCAAGGTGCTGAGGATAAAAGCAAAATCGAAGGTCATCTTGAGTCCATGACGCCGCAGGATAATGCGGCGGGCGCTGTCCGTTCCGGCGTGGGTAACGTCGGGTAGCGCGAACTTTAAAGGTATAAAAAGCAAACTTTAAATACCGAAATAGCATATTGATATCACCCAAAAAGCTAAGGTCGCCGGGAGGGGGCCCACTGAAGATTTACGGTGGAATCAAGATCAAATATGGGAGGGGGCTTGCCCCCGATAGCAGTCTGTCAGTCAGCTCATGTGTAGCTGACCTGCCGCCATCGGGAGCAAGCCCCCTCCCACCTTTCGATTGCATTCCAAATTTTCAGCAATAAAAAACGCCGGTGCTGTACCAGCCACCGGCGTTGAAACCTTGAAGGGGGTTTTGAGTTACATCAGAACGCCGGCACCACCGCACCGTTGTACTTCTTCTCGATGAAGGCTTTGACTTCCGGGCTGGTCAGGGCCTTGGCCAGTTTCTGGATAGCGTCACTGTCCTTGTTGTCCGGGCGAGCGACCAGGAAGTTCACGTAGGGCGACTTGGCGTCTTCGATGATCAGCGCGTCTTTGGCTGGGTTCAGGCCGGCTTCCAGCGCGTAGTTGGTGTTGATCAGATCCAGGTCAACCTGGTCCAGCACGCGTGGCAGCAGAGCTGATTCCAACTCCTTGAATTTCAGGTTTTTCGGGTTGCTGGCGATGTCTTTCGGCGTGGCCAGGGCATTGGTCGGGTCTTTGAGGGTGATCACACCCGCTTTCTGCAGCAGCAACAGGGCGCGGCCGCTGTTGGAGCCTTCGTTCGGGATAGCCACGGTGGCGCCATCCTTGAGCTCGGAAATATTTTTGATCTTTTTCGAGTAACCGCCGAACGGTTCAACGTGCACACCGACTACGGTCACCAGGTTGGTGCCCTTGCCTTTGTTGAAGTTATCCAGGTACGGCAGGGTCTGGAAGTAGTTGGCGTCCAGACGCTTCTCGGCCACTTGCACGTTCGGTTGTACGTAGTCGGTGAAGACTTTGATCTGCAGGTCTACGCCTTCCTTGGCCAGGGTTGGCTTGACCAGCTCAAGGATTTCGGCGTGCGGGATCGGGGTGGCGGCCACCACCAGTTTCTCGTTGGCCTGGGCGAAGCTGGCAGTCAGGGCAGCCGCCAGTGCGGTAAACAACAGAACCTTTTTCATGCAATGTCCTTCTAACGACCGTTTTTATGTGGAGTGCCAGCGAAGTGCTATCGCGGCGTGGAGTGGACAATACCTAGATTTTTTATTCCCGAACAATATCTTTTATTCACGTTGATATTCCATTTTGCTCATACAGGAAGGTACGCAGCGTCTCCCGTTCGGTGGGACTGGCGTTCGCGAAAATCCGCTGCACCTGCTCCAACGGCGAGCCGGCGGCGGGCAGGTTCAGATGCTCGGGCAGAATCTCATCGCCGCTGCTCACCAACAGGGCAAAGTGGATAACGTTTTCCAGCTCGCGGGTATTGCCCGGCCAGCTATGACGTTCCAGCACGCGCTGGGCGGCGTCGCTGATCAGCGGCACCGGCAGTTCCAGGCGCTGGCTGTAGATGCCCAGGAAGTATTCGGCCAGGGACAGGATGTCGCCGACCCGCTCGCGCAATGCCGGCAGGTCCAATTGACCTTCGCTCAGATAATGGAACAGGCGCTCATGGAACTTGCCCGCTGCCACCGCCTGGGCCAGGTCGATGCTGGTGGCGGCCACCAGGCGCACGTCCACCGGGCTGGGTTGGTGTGCGCCAACGCGGGTGACTTCGTGGTTTTCCAGGGCGGCGAGTAATTTGACCTGGATCGGTAAAGGTAAGTCGCCGATTTCGTCCAGGTACAACGTGCCGCCGTTGGCCGAACCGAACCACCCCGCCCGGCTGCTCGCCGCGCCGCTGTGGCTGCCGGCGGCATAGCCGAACAGCTCCGCGTCGGCGTAAGTCGGGCTGATCGCGCCGCAATTGACCGACACAAACAAGCCCGAGCGATCACTGCCACGGTGAATATGCCGCGCCAGCAGCTCTTTGCCGCTACCGGTCTCGCCGCGAATCAACACGGGCAGCGCACGCGGTGCGAGATTTTCCAGCTCTTCGCGCAGTTGCCGCGAACGTGGGTCGACGAACACCAGCGCCTTGGCGCGGATGCTCAGCGGGCTTTTTTCGGCATCGGGGAAGGTCAGCAATGGCTGGCCGTAGGTTTCATGCAGACTCATGGCAGGCTCCCGCCCCCATCCACTCAGGGACAGGGCGTTGAAATAGGTTATGCACGGCGCCGAGCGTGATGCTCGAGGCGATTTTGCAGGCGATAGAGGTACGCGAAACCCTGCTCCCAACGTTGGTGGCCGGACTTCACATTGATATGCCCGGCCCCCGACAGGATGCCGGCTTCGGCGCCCCAGTGACGCGCCAGCTCCAACGCCCGTGGCGCGCTGACGGCACTGTCGTTGTCGGAACTGACCACTTGGCTGGGAAACGGCAACAGGTCGGTAGGAATCGGCGCAAAGTTGCGCAGGGCGGGGGCGCAGGCCGGACGCTCGACGTCCGCCGGGGCCACCAGCAAGGCACCGCGCACCTGGCGCAGGAAATTCACAGGCGCGGTGGCCGCCCAATGCGCCACGGTGATGCAGCCCAGGCTATGGGCGATCAGGATCACCGGCGTGCTGTCGGCGGCGATGGCCTCGGCCAACGCCGCCACCCAGTCTTCGCGGCGCGGGGTCAGCCAGTCATCCTGCTCCACGCGCGCACTGTTGGGCAGGCTGTTCTGCCAGTGAGTTTGCCAATGATCTTCTGGCGATCCTTGCCAGCCCGGCACGATCAGGTAACGAATCGATTCGCTGTGCATGGGTGTGCCCTCCTGCAGCGTTTAACGTTGCTGACCAGTATAGGGACGCGGTTTATATTCGTTAAGGAATAAGAAGCTATTTATTAATAACCAAAATCTCAACCCCGCATCCGGTCAAAATGTGGGAGGGGGCTTGCCCCCGATAGCATTCTGTCAGTCAGTACATCTGATACTGATACACCGCTATCGGGGGCAAGCCCCCTCCCACATTTATCTCATCGGCGATCCAAAAAAAAGGCCGCACCCTGCCAAGGAAACGGCCCAAAAATCGTCGCGGCTTTGTTGCGATTAACGTGCGGTAATCACCGACAGCTTGGTTATCCCCGCGCGCTCGATAGACGCCATGGCTCGCGCCACTTCGCCGTAGTTCACACCATCGTCAGCCTGCAGTTGCACCCGCACATCGGGGTCCTTGGCCTTGGCCGCCTGCAGCTTGAACTCCAGCAGGTCCGGCTGGATTTCGTCCTTGTTGATAAACAGCTTGCCGGCACCGTCGATGCTTACCACCAGCGGGTCTTTCTGCTCGACCGGGGCCACGGCCTCGGTCTTGGGCAAATTGATCGGAATCGCATTGGTGAGCAGCGGCGCGGTGACGATGAACACCACCAGCAGCACCAGCATCACGTCCACCAGCGGCGTGACGTTGATCTCGCTCAGCACCTCGTCGCTGTCTTGGGTGGAGAAGGCCATGTCAGGAGGCCTCCTTTACTTTTTGCGGGTGGGCGGCGCTGGTCTTGGTCAGCGCCGGGTGCAACAGCACGCGGAAGGCGTTTTTCTGCGCAAGGCTGTAGAAGTCATGGGCAAAGTCGTCCAGGTCGGCAGCCGTCAGCTTCAGGCGACGCAGGAAATAGTTGTAGACCAGCACCGCTGGCACCGCGACGGCAATCCCCACGCCCGTCGCAACCAACGCTGCACCGATGGGCCCCGCCACGGTTTCCAAGCTGGCCGAGCCGGCGGCGCTGATCCCCTTGAGCGCCTCCATGATGCCCCACACCGTGCCGAACAAGCCGATAAACGGCGAGGTGCTGCCGATGCTGGCGACCACGGCCAGACCGGTTTCCAGGGAACGGCGTTCACGCACGATCTGCTGGCGCAAGGCACGTTCAAGGCGGTCTTGATGATTGATGGCCTGGCTCAGGTCAGCCGCGTGCTGGGTATCGCCGACCTGGATCGCGGCGTAACCGGCATGGGCTACTCGGGCCGCCGCGCCCGGTTGGGTTTCGGTCAATTCGGCGGCGGCGTCCAGGCTTGAGGCAGCCCAGAATTTTTTATGAAACCGGCGATCCTGGGCCTTGAGGCGCCCGAATTGCACGCCCTTCAACAACGCCAAGCCCCAGGTGGCGACCGAAAAGACCACCAACAGCCAGATCACCGCGCTTTCAATGGATTCAAGTGGAGATGCCAAAGCCATGATGTGTTCCCTCTGTGCAGCTGAATAATTAATGGATCTTGAAATCGATCGGCACGCTGACCCAGCCGTCCTGGGCCACGTCACCCTGCTTGGCCGGCACGAAGCTCCAACGCTTCACGGCGGCCAGTGCGGCGTCATCGAGTTGCTGGCGACCGCTGCTTTTCTGCAACTGGATCTCACCCGGTTTGCCGCTGGCCAGTACGTGCACCCGCAACAACACGGTGCCCTCCCATCCGCGACGCTGGGCCAGCGACGGGTATTCCGGCGCCGGGTTCTTCAGGTACGCGGCGTTGGCCGAAGCGGGCGTTACCGGGGCCGGCGCGGGCGGTGCAACAGGTGCCGGCGGCGCGGGTACAGGCGGCGCGGGCGGCTGTTCGATCGCCTTGGGTACCGGCTTGGGCTCAGGTTTGGGCACGGGCTTGGGCTTGGGTTTAGGAATCGGTTTGGGCGGCGCCGGCTTGGCGGCCAACTCATCCACCACCGGCGGCGGCGGCTCGACCACCGCAGGTGGCGGAGGCACGGGCGGAGGCGGCTCGACCACGGGTGGCGCCGGCCGGGAAAACTCGATGGTCATCGGCGGAATTTCCGGTGGCACCACTGGCAGCACCGGAGTGGGCTTCTGGCTCACCCAATAGATCACGGCGCCGTGCAAGACCAGCACCAACAAGCCCAGCAGAACGCCTTCGCGTCGGCTGGAAAACCGCTTGGGGGTCTGTTGCAGGCGTAACTGACCCAACGGCGCACGGTGCGGCCGGCCAAGGTCGACCAACTCACCACTCGGTGCCAGGCGCCATTGCGCCTCTTGTGCACTGGCGGCGGTCTGGACATTGCCCATTGATTCACTCCCTACGGCTTTAAGACCAAAAAACCGACAGGCCTGCCTGAAAGGCCGTCGAGGGCTGAATCATCGGGGGTGAGCGCTTATCTCTTAAAGTAATCTTTACAGTTATGGATATATCTAAAGCGAATATAAAAATGGGCCCGCTGCGTCAAGCCCGCGTCTTCCGTGGCTTTGCGCGAAGCGCTTGTTTTTGCATGCGTTTACGGCATACAAAATATTCAGCGAAGGCATGGTTCAAACGGGATTTGCATCGCAACACGCAAGCAACTCACCACGGGCGTGCTCAGGCTGTCGACCCAGCACAACGGCTGGCATACTCGCTGCCTCTTTTTGCACTCCGGCAGGCCTGCATGACGCTTAACCATTCGATCGCGAGCAAGCTCGCAGGCTGGGGCCTCCTGGTGGTCCTGGGACTGAACCTGCGGCCCATCCTCAGCTCCATCAGCCCGCTGCTCGGTGAAATTCGCCAAGCCACCGGCCTGAGCTTTCAAAGCAGTGCCTTGCTCACCAGCTTGCCGGTGGTGTGCATGGGGTTGGTGGCGCTGGTGGGCGTGAGGGTCGAAGCGCGATTGGGTGAACGGCGCGGTATTGCTCTGGGTTTAGTGATGATTCTGCTGGCGTGCCTGGCGCGCTGGCTGATGGGCCAGGCCTCGGCGCTGTTGGTCACGGCATTGCTCGGCGGCGCGGGCGTAGCGCTGATCCAGGCGTTGGTGCCGGCGGTGATCAAGCGCGAATTTCAGCACCGCGTGCCGGTGGCGATGGGTGTGTATTCGGCGTCGCTGATGGCCGGTGGAGGGCTGGCGGCGCTGCTCAGCCCGGTGGTAGCCACGTATTTCCAGCAATGGCAGGCGGGCCTGGGCGTGTGGCTGTTGCCAGCGTTGGGGGCGTTGTTGCTATGGGCAGGGTTGCCGCTGGGCGCCGCCCGAAATACACAGGTCGCCCCGGCCTTCAAAGGCCTGCGCAACCGCCGCGCCTGGCTGCTGGCGCTGTATTTCGGCCTGGTTAATTGCGGCTACATGAGCATGGTGGCCTGGCTGCCCGCCTACTATCAGCAACTGGGTTGGGGCGTGCTGCCCAGCGGCTCGTTGCTGGCGTTCATGACCATTTTCCAAGTCATCGCCGCGCTGTTGATGCCGGTACTGGCGCAACGTGGGATCGACCGTCGCCCGCTGCTCGCCATCAGCCTGTTGGCGCAAACCCTCGGCTACCTCGGCCTGATCATCGCGCCCACCGAATTCCCCCACCTGTGGGTGGCCTTGTGCGGGTTTGGGCTGGGTGCGTGCTTCGCCCTGAGCCTGCTGCTGACCCTCGACCATCACCGCGACCCACGCCAGGCCGGGCAACTGGCAGCTTTCGTACAAGGCGTGGGCTTTTTGATCAACGCGATTTCGCCGTGGTTGACCGGCTGGCTGCGCGAACTCACCGGCAACTTCATCAGCGCCTGGGTCGTGCTCACGGTAACGGCGGTGGCGATGCTGCTGGTGACGCGGGTGTTCAGCCCGGCCACCTATCGCACCGGGCTAGAAGTCGTAGCGCCCGGTCACGCCTAGGGTACGCGGGGTGCCCAGCAGGCCTTCGTAACCGCCGTTGCCGCCGGTCCACAGGGTGGTGTAGTAGGTTTTGTCGAAGGCGTTTTTCAGCCACAACGACACATCCCACTGGCCTTGCTCGTAGTTGCCGCGCAGGCCAGTGGAGAGGTTGACCAGCGCATAGGCGGGGATCTGCCCGTAGTCGGAGTCTTCCACCGTGCCCACCGCCTTGGAGCGAAATGCGTAGCTGGCGGTGACGTAGGGTTCAAAGCCGTTATCCAGGTTCCACTTGTACTCGCCGTTGGCATTGGCAATCCATTTCGACGCGCCCACCACCTGGTGCCCGGTCAAGTCGCAGGACGCCGGCGCACCGGGGCGCAGGCTGACTTCCGGCGGGCATGGCGCGTCCTTGTAAGACAGGTAACTCACGTCGTTGAACGAGCCGTTGAGATTCAGCGTCAGGCCCTTGATCGGCACCAGGGTGCTTTCCACTTCAACGCCCCGCGAGCGCACGGAGCCGGCGTTGGTGAGGTATTGCACCCGGTTGTCCTGATCGTAAGCGTTGGTCTGGTAGCCATTGACCTGGGTCCAGAACAGGTTGGCATTGAGCTGCAGGCGTCGATCCCACAACGTGCTCTTGAAACCCAACTCGGCATTGTTGGCCCGCTCGGTGCCGATCAGCAGCGAGTCGGCCCCGGCCGTCGGTGCCGAGCCCACCGCCAGGTTGACGCCACCGGACTTCTCGCCGTGGGACAGCGTCGCGTAGCCCAGCAGGTTGTCGTTGAAGTGATAGCTGAGGTTGAGCAGGCCCGACGGCGTGGCGCTGTATTGCGTCAGGTCACCCGAATCATACGCCCCGGCACGCCCGCGCCGCGCCGTGGCAGCCGCGCCGCTGACCGCTACGCCGCCGAGCGGGGCATTGCGTGTCACCCAGGCACTTTTTTCTTCGTAGGTGCCGCGCAGGCCAGCGGTGAAATCCAGGCGTTCAGTCAGGTGCCAGGTGCCTTGGGCGAACAGCGCAAAGCTGTCGGTGCGGATGTGCCCGTTGCCGACGCTGCTGACATTATTCAACGCGCCGGTCGGCGTGCCGTTCCAGATGTCGGCCCTGGGGCCGTAATAGGCGAAGGCTTGGTTATCCAGGTCTGAGCCGAAGTAATAGGCGCCGAGCACGTAGTCGAAGAACCCGCCCTGGGGTGAAGCCAGGCGAAATTCCTGGGACCACTGTTTGTCTTCCACCGATACGCCGGCGTTATACGAGGCCGGCACGTTAAGCCCGTCATCATTGCGCGGGGTGAAATTCCACCAGCGGTAGGCGCTGACCGACGTCAGGGTGAAATCGCTCGGCAAGGTCCAGTTGGCCTCCAGCGACGTTCCGCCCTGAAACACCGTGACGTGCTGGTCATTGTCCAGATTGACCTTGCGGTGGGTGCCGTCGACCAGCGTGGCGCCCGCTGCGTTGGCCCTGGACTCGTAGAGGTTGGTGCCGTTGATGGTCGGCCCGGTGCTGTAGAGCACACGGGTACCGGCGCTGGAATCCTCCTCGTTGTAGTCACCGATCCAGCGCAGGTTGAACGCCTCATTGGGCTTGTACAGCAGTTGCCCGCGAAAGCCCTGGCGTGAACCGCCATTGAGGTCGTGCCCGTCATGCTCGTTCTTGATGTCGCCGTCGCTGCGCGTGCGATAGGCTGAAAAACGCCCTGCCAAGTCATCGGTCAGCGGCCCGGAAATCGTGCCCTTGGTCTGGAAATAACCGTCCTCGCCCAACGAGGTTTCAATGCTGCGCTCCGGGGTGAAGCTCGGCGCGCGGGTGCTGATATTGATCACCCCCGCCGTGGTGTTCTTGCCGAACAACGTACCTTGCGGGCCGCGCAGCACCTCGAGCTGCTCGATGTCCATGAGGTCGAACACCGCCATGCCGGGACGGCCGAGGTACACGTTATCGATATACAACCCCACGCTGCCTTCCAGGCCGTCACTGGCCGGGTTGTTGCCCAGACCGCGAATCGACACGCTGGACTGGCGCGCATGCATATAGGCGACGTTGACGCTGGGCACCAGTTGCTGCAAATCCTGAATCCGGTACACCCGCTGGCTCTCCAGCGCCTGGCCGCCGACCACGCTCATGGGCGTCGGTACCGCCTGGGCGCTTTCGGTGCGCCGGCGGGCCGTGACCGTGACGGTTTCCAGTTGACCACTGGCGCTTTCGCCCGCAGGCGCAGGCTCGGCCGCGTAGCTGGACGACCAACCGGCACTGCCCGCAAACAACAGGGCCAGGGGCAGGCGCTTGAGCGTCCAGGGAGAGCAAGGTACAGCGGGCGTGAACAGACTCATGAGCGGCTCCGGAACCCAGGAATATTCAATCTCTGATATTCCTTTAGGTTATTTATTTATGTTTTTACGAACATTTACTGCATAAGAGATAGCCTTTATAAGGAGTCGACCTAATGCATAGCCAATGCATTTCCCGGATATTTTTGATGTGAAAAATGCATATCGACCTGCGCCAACTTCGCCACTTCATCGCGCTCGCCGAACAACGCAGTTTTGTCGCGGCGGCGTTGACGGTGAACCTGTCGCAATCGGCCTTCAGCCGCAGCATCCAGGCCCTGGAACACAGCGCCGGCTGCCAGTTGGTGGACCGCGGGCGCAAAGACCTGGCGCCGACCAAACAAGGCCAGGTGCTGCTCGAACATGCCCGGCGCCTGGTCAGCGGCGCGCAGCAACTGGCTAACGAAATCAGCCAATTCAATGGCCTCGAGGCGGGCGAACTGCGCTTCGGTTGCGGCCCGGCCCCGGCGGGCGGCTTGATTCCCCGCGCCATCGGCAGTTTTATCGGGCGCTATCCCAAGGCCCGCGTGCAGTTCCAGGTGGACGACTGGGAAAGCCTGAGCAAACGCCTGCTCAGCGAAGAGTTCGAATTCTTCGTCGCCGACACTCGACATTTCGAAGCCAACCCCGACTATCACACCCATCGCCTGCGCCCGCGCCGTTGGTACTTCTGCTGCCGCGTCGGCCACCCCCTCGCCGCCCGCGACAGCGTCAGCGCCGCCGAACTGATGAGCTATCCGCTGGCCGTGACCATCCGCCCACCGAACCTGCGCAAAGTCATCGTCGACCTCAGCGGCCGACCGGATTACCTGCCCAATGTCGAATGCGAAAACGGCTACAGCCTACTGGGGGTGGTGCTGCGCTCGGACGCCATCGGCATCGTCAGCGCCAACAGCGACGTGCTGCAGATGGCTCGCGGCGAATTGGTGTGCCTGACGATCGACGGCCTGGATGAAAACCTGGAGGAGAGTTACACCCGCTACGGCATCGTCAGCCGCGCGGGGTATCGGTTGTCACCGCTGGCGGAGGCGATGATTGAGCAGATCAAGCAGATAGATGAGTTGGATGAAGATATTTGTACGCTGGAAAATGTCGCTGTGTGAACCGACGCCGTCGGGGGCAAGCTCCATGCATTCACTGCATGAAACCCAGACCCCAAATGCACTTGCCAGCGCCCATCCGAACGGCGAAAACCGTCACCTGTCCTCCGTTCGGTGAAGCCTCATGTCCAAACCCCAACCCGTGCGCAATGTGCTGTACATCATGTGCGACCAACTGCGCCGCGATTACCTGTCGTGCTATGGCCACGCGCATTTGCACACCCCCAATATCGACCGCCTCGCCGCTGCCGGCGTGCGTTTCAGCCGTGCCTACACCCAAGGCACCATTTGTGGGCCGTCGCGAATGTCGGCGTACACCGGGCGTTATGTCAGCAGCCACCAGGTGGCGTGGAATGCCGTGCCGCTGCCGCTGGACGAGTTGACCATTGGCGACTATCTGCGCCCCCACGGCATCCGTACTGCGCTGGTGGGCAAGACCCACGCCACGCCGAATCTGGATGCGCTGCAACGCGTGAACATTGACCCTGAAAGCGCCCAGGCCGAGCCGCTGAATGAAGTGGGCTTCGACGCCTACTTTCGTCACGACGGCATCTACCCCGACAGCCCGCTGTTCGAGGATAAACGCGAGTCCGCGCCCTACACGCATTACCTGCGCGAGCAGGGCTACAGCGGCAGCAACCCGTGGCATGAATGGGCCAATGCCGCACAAGGTGAAAACGGCGAAGTGCTCAGCGGCTGGCATATGCGCAACGCCGGTTTGCCGGCACGGGTCGCCGAGCAGCATTCGGAAACCGTCTACACCACCGACCGCGCCATCGACTTCATCCAGGAGCAGGCCGAGCAACCCTGGTGCCTGCACCTGTCCTACATCAAGCCGCACTGGCCCTATATCGCACCGGCGCCGTACCACGCGTTGTACGCCGCCGAGCATGTGCAGGCGCCGATTCAACCGGAGCAGACCAGCGATCACCCGGTGTACCAGGCGTTCCGCCAGCACCAGGAGAGCGTGAATTTCTCTCGCGACGAGGTGCGGCTCACGGTGGTTCCGACCTACATGGGGCTGATCAAACAGATCGACGACCAGCTCGGGCGACTGTTCGATTTCCTGCAAAGCAACGGGCGCTGGGATGACACGCTGATCGTGTTCACCAGCGACCACGGCGACTTCCTCGGCGACCACTTCCTCGGTGAAAAGGAATTTCTGCTGGAGCCTGCCGTGGGCATTCCCCTGATCGTGCGCGACCCGCGCGCCAGTGCCGATAGCAGCCGCGGCTCGGTGGACGCGCGCCTGGTGGAGACCATCGATGCCCTGCCGACCTTCCTCGATGCGCTGGGCCTGCCCGCCGCCGATCACCGCCTGGAAGGCCGCTCGCTGATCCCGCTGCTGCATGGTCAGCCGACCCCTTGGCGCCAGTATGCAATTGCCGAATACGACTACGCCTTCCAGGCTCCGGCCCGCGAGCGCTTGGGCCAGCCGATCGACCGTTGCCGCATGACCATGGTGCGCAGCGAGCGCTGGAAATACCTGGCGTACGACGGCTTTCGCGCGCAGCTGTTCGACCTGGAAAACGACCCGCAGGAAGTGCACGACCTGGGCGCCGATCCGGCCTATGCGCAGGTGCGCGAGACACACGCGGGTTATCTGTTCGAGTGGCTGCGCGGGCTGAAGCGGCGCACCACCATCAGCCACACGGAGATTGAAGTGCGTGGCCAATGGTTTCGCTACGGGGAGCCGGAGGCGGAGAAGGTCGTGCAGATCGGCGTCTGGTAAGGCCTATGATCGTTCCCACGCTCTGCGTGGGAATGCAGCCCGTGACGCTCTGCGTCACCTGTGCGCGGTAGCGGGACGCGGAGCGTCCCAGGAGGCATTCCCACGCGGAGCGTGGGAACGATCATCTCTGTGAATTTAAAGGCCTTTGGTGGTCTGGCTGCGTTGGCCCTGCACACCCACCGGCACATCGCCCTTGAGCGTCACCCGGCGCACGATGCGTTCCTGGGTGCCGTAGTCATCCACCGCGTAATGCTGGGTGGCGCGGTTATCCCAGATGGCCACGTCGCCGCTGTTCCAGCGCCAGCGCACGGTGTTTTCCAGGCGGGTGACGTGGCTTTGCAGCAGGTTGAACAGTTGCGTCGAGTCGGCCTGGGAGTAGCCTTTCAGGCGTTTGACAAAATGCCCCAACAACAGGGTTTTCTCACCACTGACCGGATGCACGCGCACCACCGGGTGCTCGGTTTCATACACCGTCGAGGTGAACACCTTGCGGTACTCCTCAAGCTTCTCCACCGCCACATCCGGCTTGCGCGCGGCGTAGTCGTATTCGTTGCTGTGGATGGCCCACAGGTTATCCGCCAGGGCGCGCAGTTCGACGCTGAGGTCGTTGTAGGCGGCCGCCGTGTTGGCCCAGACGGTGTCGCCGCCGGAGGCTGGCGCCAGCACTGAACGCAGGATCGAGGCTTTCGGGTAGGCGTCGACGAAGGTCACGTCGGTGTGCCAGGAATTGGCGCGCTGGCCGCGGGTGCCGTCCAGCTCCATCAGAAAGCGCGTGCCGTCGCGTACCGGCACAGTCGGGTGCGCAATCGGCTCGCCGAGCAGATGGGCGAAGGCTTCCTGGCTCTGGTCATCGAGGTGCGTTTGCTCGCGAAAGAAGATCACCTTGTACTGCACCAGCGCTTGCTGGATGGCTTCGACCGTGGCGGCATCGAGGTGACCGGACAGTGTGATGCCACGAATCTCGGCACCGATGCGGCCGGCAACCGGATGAATCTCCAGTGCCTGGGCGATGGGTTGAACAGCTAATGCGGCGTTGCTCATTGTAGTGACCCTCATGTGCCTGCGGATGGTGGAACGCTCGCCGACAACGCTCTATTCATATGCTTTTTAGATCTAGCAATTGAACCAATGCTTCGTTGACGGAATAAGAGCTTGCATTTAAAACCTCAGCTGCGTCGCTCGCAAATGCCTTCGACCTATTTTTCAAATGCCGGGAATGCATATGGATCTTCGTCAGCTGCGCTACTTCATCGCCCTCAACGAACACCGCAGTTTTGTGCGTGCGGCGGACGCCATGGGCATCACGCA
This sequence comes from Pseudomonas sp. R4-35-07, assembly GCF_003852235.1. Taxonomy (NCBI): domain Bacteria; kingdom Pseudomonadati; phylum Pseudomonadota; class Gammaproteobacteria; order Pseudomonadales; family Pseudomonadaceae; genus Pseudomonas; species Pseudomonas sp. R4-35-07. The sequence continues at coordinate 259,727 of NZ_CP027732.1, read as the reverse complement.
ACCGGCGTTCAGCCGCAGTATCCAGGGGCTGGAACAGGAGTTTGGCTGCGTGCTGGTGGACCGTGGCCACAAGGACCTGCGCCCGACACCGGAAGGCCAGGTGGTATTGCAACACGCCCTGACCCTGGTGCATGGCGCCGCCTTGCTGAGCAGTGAAGTCACGCGCATGACCAAGCTCGATGCCGGCGACCTGCGCTTCGGCTGCGGCCCGGCGCCGGCGGTGAAGTTGGTGCCGGATGCGGTGGCGCGTTTTATCGGCGCGCACCCGAAAATCCGCACCAGTTTCCAAGTGGATAACTGGGAAAAGCTCAGCCGTGCATTGAGCCGTGAAGAGATCGAATTCTTCATTGCCGACATCCGCCAGTTCGAAGCCGACCCGAACTTCCAGACCCGTGCGCTGACCCCCAAGCGCGGCGTGTTTTTCTGCCGCCCGGGGCACCCGCTGCTGGCCAAGGACAGCCTGTCGACCAACGACATGTTCGACTACCCGCTGGCCGCGCCGCTGATCTCCCAGGGCATTCGCAAACTGCTGGCAAACCTGAGCGGGCGCATGGACTTTTCACCGAGCATCCAGACCGAACACTTCCCGGCGCTGGTAAAGATTGTGCTGCAGTCCAATGCCATCGGCGTGGGCACCGAAGAAGCGTTCGCCGAGGATATCGCCCGAGGTGCGCTGGTGCTGCTGCACTGGCGCAACCTGCCGCAGAACCTGGAGACCCTGAGTGCGCGGTGCGGGATTGTCAGCCGTACCGGGTCGCGCTTGTCGCCGGCGGCCAAGGCGATGATCGAGACGTTGGTGGAAGTTGATCGGCAGGAGGTGAGTGTGGCGGTTTGAAGGGCCTCATCGGGGGCAAGCCCCCTCCCACATTTTGAATGTATTCACAGATCAACTGTGGGAGGGGGCTTGCCCCCGATAGCTATTGCCCAGGCACCACTCAGCTCAAAGCCCCGCCGCCACCAACCCAGGCGCCACCCAGTCACTCACCTGAAACGACCGGCGAATCAGCTTTTCCCTGGACGCCAGATCCACCGCATCCTGCAATTTGCCAAGGAACACCGGATCAAGCGTTGCCGGGAAAATCGCGCTGAGCTGCTGGTCTTTCAAATCATTGGTCAGGATCACCGGCGGATAACTGGCCAGCCCCGACACCAGTTCGATGTAAGCCTGCTTGTTGTTGTCATCGGTCAACCATTGCACCGCCTGCTGCTGGGCCTTGAGCAGCTTGGCCACGGCGTCGGGATGCTCATCGACAAACTGTTTGCTGCCCACCAGCACCGCCTGAATGCTGCCGGCACCGCCGAGGTCCTTGGTGGTCAGGGCGATTTCGGCCAGCCCCTTGGCTTGCAGCGCGGTCAGGTTCGAGCCGCCCCAGGTCGCGTCGATCTGCTTGGCGGCCAGCGCCGCACCGGCCGCGTTGAAATCCAGGTTGATGATTTTCAGGTCTTTCTCATTCAAGCCCTGGCTGGCCAATGCGCTGTCGAACGACAACTGGCTGGCCGTGCCGCGAAACACCGCGACGCGCTTGCCCTTGAGGTCTTGCAGGGTCTTGATGCCCGAGCCCGGCACCACGCCGAGGTACTGCTTGATGTCCCGTGCCGTCGCACTGAGCAAGCGGGTCTGCAGGCCATTGGAGCGGCCGATAATGGCCGCCAGGTCGCCCAGGTAGGCGAGGTCCACCTGGCCGTTGGCAAAGGCTTCGTTGATCACCGGGCCCGCGCCCTTGAAGTAATTCCACTGAATCGTGATGCCTTGGTCGGCGAAGGCCTTTTCGAAGATCTGCTGTTCGCGCAACACATCGGTGATGCCGCCACCGCTGTGTTGGGTGCCAGCGCTGAGGTCGGGCACGGCAATGCGGATTTCCTTGAGTTCGGCGGCATGCACCAGCCCCGCCAGTGCGGTGCCCGCGAACAGCGTAATCAGACGTTTGAAGGGCAATTTCATAAGCGCAGCTCCTGGTGGGCGACGGTCGCCGGGGAGCTGAAAGTAGGCACAGGCCGATAAAAACTTTAAATACTATAAATTCACTATTTTATAGCTTTTAGCACTATGCGAGCCAAACCGCAGGCTCCAGCGACCTATGCATAAACAGCATTGAAAATATTCTTCGAATGCATTGGATGCGTGTCGAGCGCAGGCTTTAAATGACTTCTCTTATCCCACAATCATCTTGATTACGTTTTTATAAGATCGAAATCACATAACGAAAGGGAAGTCCTCAATGGCCCGGAGCGCACGGTTGAGCCAGCCTCTTACAACGCCCAACCTGCGCTGGCCGTCGTTCAGCCACTGGCTGCTGCCGCTGTCGCTGTTTGCCCTGTGGTGGCTGGCCAGCCGTCAGCAGTGGATGAGCGAACAGATCCTGCCGCCGCCGTCACTGGTGTGGAGCAGCGCGGTGGAACTGGCGGGCGGCGAGTTGTGGAGCCATTTGGCGATCAGCCTGCAACGCTTGTGCTGGGGCTTGCTGGCGGGCATCAGCGCCGGGGCCTTGCTCGGCGCCTGGCTGGGCTTCAGCGCGCGTGCCGAGCGCCTGGTATTTCCGACATTCAGCGCGCTGTCGCAGGTGCCGACCCTGGCGTGGATCCCACTGTTCATGGTGTTTTTCGGCATTGGCGAGACGCTGAAACTGGTGGTGCTGGTCAAGGCCATCGTGGTGCCAGTCACCCTGCATACCCTGGTCGGCGTGCGCGACGCCCAACCGCAGTTGCGTGAGGCTGCGCGGGTGCTGCGCCTGCCCACCCCTCTGCTGATCCGCCGGCTGATCCTGCCCGCCGCCCTGCCGGCGTTCATGGCTGGCGTGCGCCTGGCCCTGGCGGCCGGTTGGACGTCGCTGCTGGCGGTGGAATTGCTCGCCTCCAGCGAAGGCATCGGCTACCTGATGGTGTGGGCGCGCCAGTTATTCATGCTCGATATTGTCTTTGTGTGCATCGTGGTCATCGGCGTGCTGGGCGTGGCGATGGACCGTGGCATCGGCTGGCTGGATCGGCGCTGGGTGCACTGGCCGCATCCGGCCACGGCGCAGATCCGTCGCGGCCCGCGTTACCACGGCTGGCAACGCCTGCAGCCGTGGCTGCTGCCGCTGGGGTTGCTGGCGCTGTGGCAGGTGGCGACGCAACAGGGCTGGGTCGATGCGAATATCCTGGTGAGCCCCTGGACGGTGCTGCACACCACCGCCTCGGGTGTCGCGGATGGCACGCTGTCGGGGGCGCTGGGCAAAAGCCTGGGGCGCACCTTGGGCGGCTTGGTGCTGGGCGGCAGCCTGGGGTTTGCCGTGGGCTTGTGGCTGGGCTTGTCACCGCGCAGTGAACGGGTACTCGGCCCTACCCTCGCCGCGTTGCGCCAGATCGCTATCTTCGCCTGGGTGCCACTGCTCACGGCCTGGTTTGGCCTGGGGGAATTGGCCAAGTGGGTGTTTATCGGCCTGGCGGCGTTTTTCCCCTTGTTTGTCGCCACCCAGCGCAGCGTGTTGAACCTGTCACCGCAACTGAGCGAAGCCGCCCAAGTGCTGCGCCTGGACCTGCCCCAACGGCTGCTCCGCCTGATCTTGCCCGGCGCGGCAGCGGGAATTTTCGCCGGCCTGCGCCTGAGCCTGATCTACGCCTGGCTGGGCACCATCGGCGCGGAATACTTCATGCCGTCCAACGGCGGTATCGGCAGCCTGATGATCGGCGCCCAACAGCTGCTGCGCATGGACTTGATCATGAGCGGCATGCTGCTGGTCGGCCTTACCGGCGCCACCCTCAACCTTGTCGGCCAACGCCTTGAAACCTGCGCCACCCGCTGGAGACACGCATGAACGCACCGATTGTCAGCTTCAACCATGTGGGCAAGTCTTTCGATGTGGAGGGCTTCGAATTGGAGGCCATCCGTGAGTTCAACCTGCAGATCGCCGAGGGCGAATTCGTTGCGATTGTCGGCTCCAGCGGCTGCGGAAAATCCACGCTGCTGCGCTTGCTGGTGGGGCTGGATACGCAGTTTCGCGGCGAGATTCAGGTGGACGGTAAGCCGGTGAACGGCATCGGTGGCGAACGCGGCATTGTGTTCCAGGAACACCGCTTGTTTCCGTGGCTGACGGTGGCGCAGAACATCGGCCTGGGCCTGGTCAACGAGCCCTTGAGCGAGGCCGAGCGCAGCCGGCGCATCAGCGACTTTATCGAACTGGTGGGCCTGACTGACTTCACCCGCGCCTATCCTCACCAGTTGTCCGGCGGCATGGCGCAACGGGTGGCGATCGCTCGCGGCTTGGTTGCCAGCCCACGGATTCTGCTGCTGGACGAGCCGTTCGGCGCACTGGATGCGCTGACCCGCCAGCAGATGCAGGACGAACTGCTGGCGATCCGCGCCCGCGCCAGCATCACTACGGTGCTGGTGACGCACGACGTGGAGGAAGCGATTTTCCTGGCCGACCGGGTGGTGGTGATGGAGCCCCGACCGGGACGGATCAAGCAGGTGGTCGAGATTGCCCTGCCCCATCCACGCCAGCGCAGCAGCTTTGAATTCCACCAGTTGCGCGAAGAGCTGCTGCATGAATTGACCAGCGACGATCACTACCAGCCGCCGGCGCGCGAGCAGATCCGCGACCTGCCGTTGGCGTTCATCGCTTGCTGAACGACAGTTCGCTGCGCGGCTGCTCCTGGCGCTCAAGCCGATTAGCCCGCGCAAAGGTGCCCAAGTCATTGAAGCGCACACCCATCTCGGCCATGACCTTGTGCGCCACCTTGGCGGTCATCTGGCGAATATAGAACGGCTCCTTCACCACAAAATGGTGGATGCCGTGGGTACTGCCGAAATTGAAACAGAACGCCTGCAACGGCCACATCCACCAGGGGTTGAGCACCTGGGTCTGCTGGATCACATTGCCCAGCTCCACATCGCCGTAGTAATGCATGTTGGAGCTGACAAAGTGCAGGCAGAAGGTGCGCAGCACGTTGGGGCCGATGATCACCACGGCGGCGATGTCGATCACCTGCATCATCTGCAGCGTCCCGGCTGACCACTCGATGGGCGCGCCCATCAGGCTGGCGATGCCATTGGCGGCATGAAAACCCAGGAACACGTACCACGCGCCCCAATGCAGCAGCGCCAGCGGTGCGTACACCAGCACCACGCGCTTGAGGATGCTGAACCGGTGCCGCCAGGTCTTGGCGCGCAGCAGACGGATGAATGCCGACATCATGTTATCGCCGACCATCAGCAAGCGCGCGATGCCCCAGGGCTCGCCGTTGGTGATCGCGCGCTCTTCCATATCGGCCTCGGTGCCGGAAACCTTGTGATGATTGAGGTGCAGGTGCCGGCGAATCCATGGGTTGATGGTGCTCGGCCGCGCCAGCCAGACCAGGCCCATCATCAGGTTGTGCGGCACGCGCTGCTTGCGAAAGTACATGCTGTGGATCAGGTCATGTTCCAGCTCATGGGTGAGTGAGGCGAAGAAGGCGTTGAGCAGCAGGCACACCCACCAGGCCATCTGGCCGCTGATATACAGCGCCGCCGAACCCAGCATGCCGACCAGCGCAAACGCCAGGATGCCCGCGCCCAGGGCGTCCTGATGCAGCAGCCAGGGGTGGCGCTGGCGCAATCGCACGCCCTCGGCCAGCACCACCTCACGGATATGCGCCGAACGCTGTTGGGCGTTCATCTGCTGGGGACTTGCACAAGTACCGTCCATGCTTCCATTCTCTAGTGGAGTGATGCCTGCATCCTGCACCCAACCCTGGCGCAGGGCGCTAGCTCCGCACGCCAACCTGTTGACCGCAAGCGCCAATCGCCATGACCGAACCCACCTCCCTCGCCAGTTGGACCCGCGCCCTGCGCAAGCAACTCGACGCCCTGGGCCTGGACAGCGCCGCGCTCTGCCGCGAGGCCGGGCTCGACCCGCTGTTGATGGACGACCCGAATGCGCGCTACCCGTTGTCGGCCACCACGCGCCTGTGGGAACTGGCGGTGCAGGCCAGTGGCGATCCGGCGATTGGCTTGCGGGTGTCGAGGTTTGTCAGCCCCACCACCTTTCATGCGTTGGGGTATGCGCTGGTGGCCAGCGGCAGCCTGCGCGAGGTGTTCGAGCGTATCGTGCGCTATCACCAGGTGGTCAGTGATGCCCTGAGCCTGGAGCTGAGCCGTCACGGTGACGGCTACCGTTTCCGCCTGCTGCAACCCGAAGGCAGCCCGGCGCCGGCGCTGGAAGCCATCGATGCGTTCGCGGCGATCTATGTGCGCACCTGCCGCAATCGCCTGGGGCGTGACTACGCACCGCTGGCGGTGTACCTGCGGCGCCCGGAACCGGCCGACCCTGCGCCCTGGCACACGGTGTTTCGCTCACCGGTGTTCTTCGGCGCCGAGGAAGACCGCCTGGAGTTCGCCGCCCGCGACTTCGACAGCCACCTAGACGACGCCAACCCAGAGTTGGCCGAACACAATGAAACCGTGCTCAAGCGCACCCTGGCCCAACTGCAACCGCTGACCTGGGAACGCAAGGTGCGCGCCGCCATCGAGGCGCAACTGCCCGACGGCGAACCCAGCGCGGAGCGGATCGCCCAGGCGCTGCATTTGAGCCTGCGCAGCCTGCAGCGGCACCTGGCAGATGAAGGCTGCCGGTTTGATGCGCTGCTCAATGAGTGTCGGCAGAACCTGGCGCTGTTGCACCTGCGCGATCCGCAGTGTTCATTGGCCGAGATCAGCCATTTGCTAGGGTTTGCCGATACCAGCAGTTTCAATCGGGCGTTCAAGCGCTGGACGGGGATGACGCCGGGGCAGTTCAGGGATGGGTTGCGGTAGGGGGATGTGTGGTGGCTTTGAGGACCTCATCGGGGGCAAGCCCCCTCCCACATTTGAACTGTATTCACAAATCAACTGTGGGAGGGGGCTTGCCCCCGATAGCGGTGGTGGAGGCCATCACCGCCCTCGGTCACGCCGCAACACCTTCCTCACCCGCGCCACCAATGCCTTGGCGTCAAACGGCTTGAGCAAGTAGTCGTCTTCATGCAATTCCAACCCACGCAAACGATCTTCGATGCCATCGGGCGTGGTCAGAAACAGCACGGGCGTTTCGCCGCGTTGGCGAATCGCCTGCTGCAACTTCCAGGCATTCAGACCCGGTAGCATCACATCGAGGATCACCAGGTCGTACACGGTGCTTTCCACAAACCGTTGCGCGGCCATGCCGTTGGCCGCGACTTCCACGGTAAAACCGGCCTCGCTCAAGGCCTGGGCCATCCGTTGCGCCAGTTGCGGCTGGTCTTCCACTAACAACACGTGCATGCCTTACCTCTGGGTTTGATTACAAACCTGTCATCAAATTGTGCGGCTTTTGTCCACCTCCACTGGCTACCGTGACGGCCTGCCTTCTGGAGCGTTCACCATGTATCGCACTGCTTTATGCCTGAGCCTCGCCGTGGCGACTGCCGCCCAGGCGACGCCACAACTGCCACGCCACGCCACGCTTGATTTACACACCGCACGCCAATTGGCCGATGCCAGCCTGGCTCACTGCACCGCCGCGCTGACCGTGCTCGACCGTGGCGGCAACCTGCTGCTGAGCCTGCGCGCCGACGGCGTTGGCCCGCACAACAGCCTCGCCAGCCAGCGCAAGGCGTACACGGCGTTGTCGACCAAAACCCCAACCCGGCTGTTCGCCGAGCGTGCGCGCAACAACCCCGAGGCCGCCAACCTTAACAGCTTGCCCGAATTGCTGTTGCTCGGCGGTGGCGTGCCGCTGTTTGCCGAGGCCGAACTGGTCGGCGCGCTGGGCATCGCCGGTGCCGGCGGCGCGCCGCAGGATGAAGCCTGCGCCGTACAGGCGGCCGAGCAACTGGGCTTGAAAATCACCCCTTGATTCCACTCCTGCCAACAAGGACTTCTCGATGAAAACCCTAAGCATGACCCTCGCCGCCCTCAGCCTGAGCGGCCTGTGCAATCTGGCCCTGGCCGACGGCAACCCGCTGAGCGTGCATGTGCTCAACCTGGAAAATGGCCTGCCGAGCGCCGGCGTCAACGTCACCCTGGAAGAACACGTGGGCGACCAATGGCAGGCGCTGTCCCAAGGCGTGACCAACCAGCAAGGGCGCATCGCCGAACTGTTCCCGGCTGATCGCAAAATGAAGCCGGGCGAGTACCGCGTGGTGTTCAAGACCGGCGACTATTACAAGAAAGCCAACCGCGAAACCTTCTTCCCCGAAGTGCCGGTGATTTTCCAGGTCAAGCAGGCTGACCAGCACTACCACATCCCGCTGTTGCTCAGCCCTTATGGCTTCTCCACCTATCGCGGTTCATAGGCGCGCCTGCTCGACTTCACCCTGGCCTTGCGCGATCATCATCAGCAGCCGCTGGCAGCCGACTGACAGGGCATGATCAAACATCCTACAAGAGGAATAACAATGAAAAGCCTCGTCGACCATCTCAGTCAATACGCCGCCTACCACCGCGACCCGCGCAATATCACCAGTCATTTCATCGGCATTCCGTTGATCGTGGTGGCGGTCGCCGTGCTGCTGTCACGCCCCGAATGGCCGGTGGGCGGGCTGTGGCTATCGCCGGCGGTGTTGCTGGCGCTGTTTTCGGCGTGGTTCTACCTGCGCCTGGAGCTGGCGCTGGGTGGGTTGATGACGGTGCTGATGGGTTTGTCGGTGTGGGCCGGGCACGTACTGGCGGCGCAGAGCACGACGGTGTGGCTGGGCAGCGGCGTGGGCCTGTTTGTACTGGGCTGGGTGATCCAGTTTGTCGGGCATTACTACGAAGGCCGCAAGCCAGCGTTTGTGAACGACGTGTCGGGGCTGATCGTGGGGCCGTTGTTTGTGGTGGCGGAGTTGGCGTTTCTGGTGGGTTTGCGGCAGGACCTGAAACAACAGATTGAAGCGCGCTCGGGGCCGGTGGCGGTGCGCGGGAAAAACGCCACGGTCTAAAGCCGGGTGAAGTTTAATGTGGGAGGGGGCTTGCCCCCGATGGCGGTGTCTCAGTCACAAATGTTTTGACTGATCCATTGCTATCGGGGGCAAGCCCCCTCCCACATTTGGTCCCAGTTTCAGATTTGGTTTTGCGGTGAGCTTAGGCTTTTTGCCAGACCTTGGGTTTGAAGAACAGGGTCTCGCCACGGGCCAGGCCGGTGAGGCTGTCGTGATCTTTTACCACTTCGGCTTCGATCAGCTCGGGTTGGCCTTCGACTTTCAACGTCACCCGCGTGGTCGCGCCCAGCGGCCGAATATCGCGCACCTCAGCCGCATGGTGATCCTCCAGCTCATGCCGCGACAGCGACACCTCATGGGGGCGGAACAGCAGGTGTTTATCCTCGCCCAGGTGCAGGCGGTTCGAGTCACCCAGGAAGTGGTACACAAAATCGCTGGCCGGGTTTTCATACACCTCGCCCGGTGAGCCGATCTGCTCGATCACGCCCTTGTTCATCACCACGATACGGTCGGCAACTTCCATGGCCTCTTCCTGGTCATGGGTCACGAACACCGAGGTCAAGTTGATATCCTCGTGCAAGCGCGCCAGCCAGCGGCGCAGCTCCTTGCGCACCTTGGCATCGAGGGCGCCGAAGGGTTCGTCCAGCAGCAGCACTTTAGGCTCTACCGCCAGGGCGCGGGCCAAGGCGATACGTTGGCGCTGGCCGCCGGAGAGTTGTTCCGGATAGCGATCCGACAGCCAATCGAGCTGCACCATGTTCAGCAGGTCGTGAACCTTGGTCGCGATCTGGCTTTCGCTTGGGCGCTGGTTTTTCGGCTTCATGCGCAGGCCGAAGGCGACGTTGTCGAACACGGTCATATGGCGGAACAGCGCATAGTGCTGGAACACAAAGCCCACGTTGCGATCACGCACATCGTGGCCGGAGACGTCCTCGCCGTGGAACACGATGCTGCCGTCATCCGGGGTTTCGAGACCTGCGATGATGCGCAGCAAGGTGGTCTTGCCGCAGCCGGACGGGCCCAGCAAGGCCACCAGCTCGCCACTCTGGATATCCAGGTTGATGCTGTCCAGGGCCTTGAAGGCATTGAAGTTCTTGCTGACATTACGGACTTCGATCGACATGACTTATTCCTCACCGGCGCTGTTGCGCAGGCGGTTGATTCGGTTCTCGCTCCACTGCTTGAGCAGCAGGATGAAGAGCGCCAGGATCAGCAACAGGCTGGCCACCGCGAAGGCGGCGACGTGGTTGTATTCGTTGTAGAGAATCTCGACGTGCAGCGGCAGCGTGTTGGTTACGCCACGAATATGGCCGGACACCACCGACACCGCGCCGAACTCACCCATGGCCCGCGCGGTACACAGCACCACGCCGTAGATCAGGCCCCACTTGATGTTCGGCACGGTGACATGCCAGAACATCTGCCAGCCGTTGGCACCGAGCAGGCGCGCGGCTTCTTCTTCCTGGGTGCCCTGCTCCTGCATCAACGGGATCAGCTCGCGGGCCACGAACGGCACGGTGACGAAGATGGTCGCCAGCACGATACCGGGCAAGGCGAACACGATCTGGATGTCATGGTCCTGCAACCACGGCCCGAAAAAGCCCTGGGCGCCGAACATCAGCACGTACACCAGGCCTGCGATCACGGGCGAGACCGAGAACGGCAGGTCGATCAGCGTTACCAATATGCTTTTGCCACGGAAAGAATACTTGCTCACGCACCACGCGGCGCTGACACCAAACACCAGGTTGAGTGGCACCGAAATCACCACGGCGATTACCGTGAGTTTCAGCGCCGACAGCGCGTCCGGTTCTAGGATCGCAGTGAAGAACGCGCCGAGGCCATTCTTCAAGCCCTGGGACACCACGATCAACAGCGGCAGCAGCAAAAACAGCGCGAACACCAGCCAGCCGAGGCCGATCAGGATGCGTCGCGAGGTGGCGCTGCCGCGCCGGGCGGCGTTGGCCGAGGACGCGGCGGAAATAGACGATTGGGACATGTTCCGCGCCTCCTTATGGACGTTCGATGCGCCGCTGCAACAAGTTGATCAGCAGCAGCAAGACAAAGGAAACCACCAGCATCAGCACACCGATCGAGGTGGCGCCGCGGTAGTCGTACTGGTCAAGCTTGACCATGATCAGCAGCGGCAGAATCTCGGTTTTCATCGGCATGTTGCCGGCGATGAAAATCACCGAACCGTACTCGCCGACGCCACGGGCGAAGGCCAACGCAAAACCGGTCAGCCAGGCCGGCAACAGCGCCGGTACGAGGATGTGACGGAACACTTGCAGCGGCTTGGCGCCCAGGCAGGCGGCGGCCTCTTCGACTTCCCGGGGGATATCGGCGAGTACCGGCTGTACGGTGCGCACCACGAAGGGCAAGGTAACGAAGGTCAGCGCCAGGGTGATGCCCAGCGGGGTGTAGGCGATCTTGAAGCCCAGGTCGGCGGCGAACTGGCCAACCAGGCCGTTAGGCGCATACAGCGCGGTCAACGCGATACCGGCCACAGCGGTAGGCAGGGCGAACGGCAGGTCGATCATCGCATCGATGATCTTGCGCCCGGGGAAGGTGTAGCGCACCAGCACCCAGGCCAGCAGGGTGCCGATCACGCCGTTGATCAGCGCGGCGTACAACGCAGTGCTGAAGCTCAGTTTCAACGCCGCCAGCACGCGGGGTGCGGAGATGATGTTCCAGAACTGATCCCAGGTGAGTTGAGCGGCGTGTACAAACATCGCCGACAGCGGGATGAGCACGATCAGGCTGAGGTACACGACGGTGTAGCCCAGCGTCAGCCCGAAGCCGGGTATGACGGGGGAGATACGACGCGACATAAGAGTCCTTGGTAAGGGTGGAAACCACTGTAGAAGCCAGCTGTTGTGGCGAGGGAGCTTGCTCCCGCTGGGCTGCGCAGCAGCCCCAGGACCAGGTGACCCGATGAACCGTGGGGACCGGTACTGGGAGCGCTTCGCACTCCAGCGGGAGCAAGCTCCCTCGCCACAGAAAGCTCGCTCCTACAGGTACTTTGGCTTACTGCGCCGTGTAGATCTGATCGAACACGCCACCGTCGTTGAAGAATTTCGGTTGGGCAGTTTTCCAGCCGCCGAAGTCTTTGTCGATGGTCACCAAGTCCAGTTTCGGGAACTGTTGGGCGTATTTGGCGGCGACTTTCTCATCGCGTGGGCGGTAGAAGTTCTTCGCCGCAATCTCCTGGCCAGCCGGGCTGTACAGGTGCTTGAGGTATTCGGTGGCGATCTCGGTATTGCCCTTTTTCTCGGCGTTCTTGTCGACCACTGCCACTGGCGGCTCGGCGAGGATCGACAGGGACGGCACGACGATGTCGAACTTGTCGGCGCCGCCGTCTTCTTTCAGCGCCAGGAACGCCTCGTTTTCCCAGGCCAGCAGCACGTCGCCCTGGCCGTTGTTGACGAAAGTGATGGTGGAACCGCGTGCGCCGGTGTCGAGGATCGGCACATGCTTGAACAGCTCCTTGACGTATTCCTGAGCCTTGGCTTCGCTGCCGCCGGTCTTCAGGCCGTAGGCCCAGGCCGCGAGGAAGTTCCAGCGCGCACCGCCGGAGGTTTTCGGGTTAGGTGTGATCACCGAAACGTCTTTCTTGATCAGGTCGCCCCAGTCCTTGATGCCTTTGGGGTTGCCCTTGCGTACCAGGAACACGATGGTCGAGGTGTACGGGGTGCTGGCATCCGGCAGGCGGGTCTGCCAGTTTTCCGGCAGGGTCTTGCCCAGTTTGGCGATTTCGTCGATGTCGCCGGCCAGGGCCAGGGTCACCACGTCGGCGCGCAGGCCGTCGATCACAGCGCGGCCCTGCTTGCCCGAACCACCGTGGGATTGCTGGATCTTGACGTTGTCGCCCGGGTGGGACTGTTTCCAGAAGCTGGTGAACTCAGCGTTGTAGTCCTGGTACAGCTCACGGGTCGGGTCGTACGAGACGTTGAGCAACTCGTAGTCCTTGGCAACGGCGGAACCGGCAAACACGGCACTGGCCAATGCGGCCAGGGCGTAACGGCGAATCGACGACATAGAAGCTCCTGAAATTCTTATGTTGGCGCAACCCTGTAGGAGCGAGCTTGCTCGCGAAAAACCCAGGAGCACCGCGTTAAACCTGATGCGCTGCGTTATCGTTGGCGTTTTTCGCGAGCAAGCTCGCTCCTACTGGTGGCTTATTCTTAGGCGGGTTTGTTACCCGGGTTCTGCAGACGGAATTTTTCCTTGCGTTCGATCTGTACCACTTGAGCGTTGTGTACGGTGATTTCCACCGCGCCAAACCGCAGATCGCGCAAGGCGCTCTGGATCTCACGCAAAATGGCTGCTTCGTCCTGGCCGTCGACGCTACGTAGAGATGCGCTCATGGTCTCGCTCCTGAAATGAATAGTGCCTGGCAGTGGCGGCACTGCTTGCGGCGTGAGGGCGATAGTAGATAAGCGCGGATATTCTTAAAAATACTATTTAAGAATGTTTATATAACCAGAAAGAATTTTCTGACGGGACGTGGGGTTGCGCGAGGGTTTTGCGTTCAGCCGCTGAAATTGAGCCGTGATGCAATCCAATGTGGGAGGGGGCTTGCTCCCGATGGCGGTGGGTCAGACAAGATTTTTTAACCTGATAGACCGCTATCGGGAGCAAGCCCCCTCCCACAGTTGAATGCATTTCAAATGTGGATGGGGGGTGTCCGGGTCCAATCTATCTCCTGGGCCGGCATCGGCTTGCCAAACCAATACCCCTGGCCCATGTCGCACTCCTGGTCCAGCAGGAAGCGCGCCTGCTCCACTTGCTCGATGCCTTCGGCATGCACCTGCATGCCCATGCTTTTGGCCAGGGCGATGACCACGCGCACGATGGCGGCGTCGTCTTCATCCCAGGGCAAGCCGGCGACAAAGCCTTGGTCGATCTTGAGTTTCTGCACCGGCAGGCGCTTGAGGCGTAACAGCGAGGAATAGCCGGTGCCGAAGTCGTCGATGGCCAGGCGCAAGCCCAGTTCGCGCAGGCGGTGCAGTTGTTCAAGGGCGACTTCCGGGTCGTCCATCACCGCGCTCTCGGTGACTTCCAGCTCAAGGAAGGCCGGGTCCAGGCCGGTGTCGTGGAGCACCTGGCCTACTTGTTCGTAGAGTTCACGCCGGGCAAACAGACGGCTGGAGACGTTGATCGCGATAAACCCCAACGGCGCGCCGTCCGCCAACCATAGGCACATCTGGCGGCAGGCCTGGTCCATCACCCAGGCATCGATATCGGCAATCAACCCGGTGCGCTCGGCGATGGGGATAAATTCAGCCGGCGGCACCAGGCCGCGCTCCGGGTGCTGCCAGCGCACCAGCGCTTCCACGCCAATCAAACGGCTGTCCTGCAGGTCGTGCACGGGCTGGTAATAGACGCGCAGTTCCTGCTGGTCGAGGGCGCGGCGCAATTCGCTGGCGATTTCCACACGACTCTGCGCGTGAGCCGTCAGTTCCTCGGTGTACAAGGCGTAGCTTTCACGGCCCGCGTTCTTAGCCTTGAACAAAGCCGAGTCAGCGTTGCGCAACAATTGCTCGGCGCTCAGCGCATCGCTGGGGAACAGGCTGATACCGATGCTGGCGCTGATAAACAGCTGATTGCCGTCAAAAATGAACGGCTCCTTCATGGCCTCAAGCATGCGCTGGGCCATGGCCGCAGCCTGCATCACCTGTGGACAACTTTCCGCCAGCACGGCGAACTCGTCGCCCCCCAAGCGCGCCAGGGTCACCCCAGGCCCGAACAGCCCCTTGAAACGGTCGGCCACCAGCTTGAGCAGTTGATCGCCAACATTGTGGCCCAGGCTGTCATTGATGATCTTGAAGTGATCCAGGTCCATCAACAGCAACGCACACCCGCGCTTGTGCACGCGTGCCGAGGCCAGCGCCTGCTCGGCGCGGTCGGTGAACAGCAGGCGGTTGGGCAGGCCGGTCAGCGGGTCGTGGTGGGCCAGGTGCGCCAGCTCGTGTTCAGAGTCCTTGATGGCGCTGATATCCGAGAACACCGCGACGTAGTGGCTGATGTGGCCCTGGTCATCACGGATGACGCGGATGGTTTGCCACTGGGGGTAAATTTCTCCGCTTTTGCGTCGATTCCAGATTTCGCCGCTCCATTCGCCGCTGCGCTCGAGGGCCTGGAACATCTGTTGATAAAAATTCGACGAATGGCGCCCGGACTTGAACAGGCTCGGTGGCCGGCCCATGACGTCTTCGCGGCGGTATCCGGTGATCTCGATGAACGCTCGATTGACGTGCACGATCAGGCCCTGAGCGTCGGTGACCAGCACGCCTTCGCGGGTGCAATCAAACACCGCAGCGGCCTGTTGCAGGCGCTCACGGTTTTCTTTCAGGGGTTGTTGCAACGCGTGGGCACGAGCAAACCGCGCGCCCATCAGGTAAATAGCCAGCGCGCTCAGGCCTACCCACACATAGCCGCGCAGTTGCAGCCAATGCGCCATGGCCCGTGGATCATCGATAAAGCTGATTAATAGATGGTGGCTAAGCTGGAGCCATAGAATGGAAATCAGCAGGTATACCAGCCCCGCACGTAGGGCTCCTCGGTATGAAAACAACATATGCTCAGTAATCCTTACCAAAAAAACACAATCGCCCTACGAAGGCTGAGGATTATAGAATAAGAAACATCCAGTCACTTCTATCTGAAAGGGCGGCTGGTTTTCTCTGTAGGCTTAGTGATAATGCGTGAGCTGTTCTTTACTTTATCTGAGGGCCATACAGCCTATGTGGTACAACGGTTTTCTTGACCTGTCAGCCTGGCAACTGGTGGCAGTCACGTTGTTGATGACCCATGTGACCATTATCGGGGTCACCGTCTATCTGCACCGTTATTCGGCCCATCGCTCGCTCGAGCTCAATGCTGGCCTGAAACACTTCTTCCGCTTCTGGCTGTGGTTGACCACGGCGCAGAACACCCGCGAGTGGACCGCCATCCACCGCAAGCATCACGCCAAATGCGAAACCGTCGATGACCCGCACAGCCCGGTGATCAAGGGCCTGTCCACCGTGCTGCGCAAAGGTGCCGAGCTGTACCGCGCCGAGGCGGAAAACCCCGAGACCCTGCGCATCTACGGCAAGAACTGCCCGGACGACTGGATCGAACGCAACCTCTACACGCGCTACCCGCTGCTGGGCGTGGCGATCATGGGTGTCCTCGACGTGCTGTTGTTCGGCACCATCGGCATCACCATCTGGGCGATCCAGATGATGTGGATTCCGTTCTGGGCCGCCGGCGTCATCAACGGCCTGGGCCACGCCGTGGGCTATCGCAACTTCGAATGCCGCGACGCGGCGACCAACCTGGTGCCGTGGGGCATCATCGTCGGTGGCGAAGAGCTGCACAACAACCATCACACCTACCCCAATTCGGCCAAGTTGTCGGTGAAGAAGTGGGAATTCGACCTGGGCTGGGCCTGGATCAAGGTGTTCAGCTTCCTGCGTCTGGCCAAGGTGCAGCGCGTCGCGCCGATCGCCCACCGTGTCGAAGGCAAGGGCCATCTGGACATGGACACCGCGATGGCGATCCTCAACAACCGCTTCCAGATCATGGCCCAATATCGCAAATTGGTGATCGGCCCGCTGGTCAAGCAGGAGCTCGAGAAAGTCGATCATTCGGTGCGCCACCAGTTTCACCGCGCCAAGCGCCTGCTGTCGCGGGAAACCAGCCTGCTGAGCGATCGCCACCACGTGCGCATCCAGAGCATGTTGGAACACAGCCATGCGCTGAGCGTGATCTACGAGAAGCGCCTGGCGCTGCAGCAAATCTGGCTCAAAACCAGTTCCAACGGCCACGACATGCTGGCTGCGATCAAGGAATGGGTGCACGAAGCCGAGGCCAGCGGCATTCAATCTCTGCGTGATTTCGCTCACCAATTGAAGACCTATTCACTGCGTCCCGCAGCGGCCTGACGGTACCGCGGGAGGGCTCGCCCTCCCGCACACTGGCTTTTTGGCGCCATTTTACGGGCACCGCCAATCCACCACGATCACGGAACTTCACTGCAATTCCCCTCTCTCAAAGAACACTTCGCCATCATGGTGACCCCTTGTAGTGACCGCTGTTCCATCCTGCGGCGCGCCCAGAGAGAGTTGTTCCGATGGTTCACGAAAAGCCCTGCCCGACTGACCTGTCCACCGCCCAGCCACCGCGTCCGGCGGCGGCGTCGACCCTGCTGGCGCTGATGCATGCCCAGGGTGAGGTCGAGCGGCTGAGTGAGCGTGAGCAGCTGCTCAGCTCGCTGCTGGTGAGTGTGAATGCGGTGCTGTGGGCCATCGATTGGGAAACGCGTCGCGTGCTCTACGTCAGCCCGGCCTACGAACGAATATTCGGCCGCAGCGCCGGTTTGCTGTTGGCCGATCACCGGGAATGGCGCAACAGCATCCACCCCGAAGACCTCGACTACGCCGAACACAGCCTGGCCCGCGTGCTGGAACAGGGCGCCGTGGAAGACCGCGAATACCGCATCGTCACAGTCGACGGGCAGATCCGCTGGCTCAGCGACAAATGCTATATCAATCAGCAGGCCGAGCCGGGCAAGCCGATGATCGTCGTGGGCATGGCCGAGGACATCACCGAAAAGAAGCAGTTGGAGCTGGAACTGCATCGCCTGGCCACCACCGATGTGCTGACCCAGAGCAGCAACCGCCGGCACTTCTTCGAACTCGCCAACCAAGCCTTTGACAACGCCTGTATGCAGGGCACGCCGCTGGCGTTCCTGTTGCTGGACATCGACGACTTCAAAGACATCAACGACAGTTATGGCCACCTCGAAGGTGACCAGGTGCTGCGGCGCATCGCCGAAAGTGGCCGAGGCGTGTTACGCCGTGGCGACCTGTTCGGCCGCATCGGCGGCGAAGAATTCGCCGCCGTACTGCCCGGCTGCGCCCCGGACATGGCCCTGCAGGTAGCCGAGCGGCTAGGCAAGGAAATCCAGGCGCTGAGCTTCAGCGTTGAAGGCCACGCGTTTACAGTGACCGTCAGCCAGGGCCTGACCAGCCTGCGCGAAGACGACTCGACCCTGGACAGCCTGTTCGGCCGCGCGGATGCGGCGATGTATGAGGCAAAGCGTCAGGGTAAAAACCGGGTGATCGCGGGTTAGCTCGTATTGGTTTGGCAGCGCTAGTCGCGTACCGCGCTACCGCGGCAGCCGCTGATACAGCAACTGCCTACGCTTCAAAAGGAAACAACCTACTGACGCACAGCAAAAGAAGACTTCCTATTAAACGGCCCACCCATTCCGGTGGGCTCATAACAATAAGAGGTCTGCACCATGAACGAGTCCACGAGCCCTGTACGCGTCGCCGTTGTGCAATTTGATCCGCAAGTCGGCACCCACAATCGCGCTTCCAACCTCGAAACCAGCCTGAGCCTTGCCCTGCAAGCGGTTAACAATGGCGCCAATCTGATTGTGCTGCCCGAGTTGGCCAATACCGGTTACCTATTCAACAATCGCCAGGACGCCTATTTGCATGCCGAGCCCGTTCCAGACGGCCCCAGCGTGCGGGCCTGGATGGATTTCGCGCAGTTTCACCAAGTGCATCTCGTGGCAGGCCTGGCTGAACGCGACGGCATGCAACTGTTCGACACCGCCGTGCTGCTGGGCCCGGACGGCCTGATTGGCAAATACCGCAAGGCCCACCTCTGGAACAAGGAAAAGCTCTGGTTCAGCCCCGGCAACCTTGGGTTCCCCGTGTTTGAAACCCCCATAGGCCGTATAGGTTTACTGATCTGCTGGGACATCTGGTTCCCCGAGGTCCCGCGCATCCTGACCCAGCAAGGCGCCGATATCATCTGCAGCCTGAACAACTGGGTGTGGACCCCGCCGCCGCTGTTCGACGAAGCCGGCAAATGCATGGCCTCGTACTTGACCATGACGGCCGCCCACGTCAACAACGTGTTCATTGCTGCGGCCAACCGTATCGGCGAGGAACAGGATGCACGTTACCTTGGGTGTTCATTGATTGCCGGCACCAACGGCTGGCCCATCGGCAAGATCGCCTCACCTAACGAGCAAGCGATTATTTACGCCGACATCGACCTCTCCAGCGCTCGCAGCGCACCCATCTGGAACAGCCTCAACGACCTGCAACGGGATCGTCGCAGCGACCTGTATGACGGGATGCTCGGCTACCGCCTTCACCCGTGCCTGCCACGCTGATGGGGGTGCGACCATGGCTTTCCTACCGACAAAAAAACTGTCATCAGACTCACCTGTTCGCCACCTTGTCATTCTGCTCCTGGCCTCGCTCACCCTGGGAGTGTCACTCACCGGGTTGTCAGTGGCTTACTCCACTTCGGCGCCGGAGCTTTGGCCAAGCTACAACGACATGATGGCCAGCCTGCCCACACCGACAGCGTGGTTGCGTTGGGTGGTCGGCGATATCAGTGAGGTGGCCTTCTATAAACACGAGTTCGCGTCACTCGGCCTGCTGCTCGGTGGCGCCTTCGGTTACTGGACCAGTCGTTACGCTCAAACCTGGCAAGGCTTCAGCATCGCCTACGGCACGGGGCTCTGGCCCTGGTTGGTGACCAGTTCATTGCTGGGCTTGCTGCTGAGCAATGCGATGTGGGGCTGGACCGTGACGGCAGACGCCTGGCAACCCACGTTCGCCGCCTTTGTTTCGCTGCCGGCGGCCATGGTGCTGCTGTTTGGCGGGGGATGGAAGGTCACGCTCAATGGCGCCTTGCTCGGCGCGCTCCTGGTAACGCCGAGCTGCCTGTTGCTGGTCAACTACCTGTGCATTCCGCTGGGTTTGCCGGTGGTGATTGGCAATGTATTGGGCATGGCTTTAGGCAGTGTGGTTGCGTTTTTACTATGCCGTGCCCTGCCGGTACTGGTAAGCCGTGCAGCTGACCCCAAGGCCAGCATCCCTCCCGCTGCAGCCCTGAAATTGCCCGATTACGGTATACGCTGGACGTTACGTCGGGTGCTGGCGGACTTTTCCGAAGCACCGTTCTATGGAAATGAGTGGGCCAGCCTGGGTCTGCTCGCTGGGGTGTTGCTGGCCTACGCACTGAACCCCCTGAGCCCCGCGTATGGATCTGGATGGTTGCCACACCTGATTGCAGGCCAAGCGCTAACCTCACTCATCGGCATTATCCTGTGGCGCCGGCAATGGCGTGAGCGCGGCTGGTACCCAACCTACGTGCCCCTGGTCTCGGTGGTACCCGCTGCCGTGTTGACCTATGGCGGCAACCCGACAGTGATTGTAGCCAGCGCGATACTGGGCGCGCTGATCGCCCCGCCGCTGGCCTGCGCGATTGCCGGGCGCCTGCCCAGCTACCTGCACCCCTATATCGGCAACGTCTTATCCATGGCGATCAGTACGGCGTTGATCGTGCCGTTGATTGGTGTGGTGATCGCGGATTGACCAAACAACACTGAAGGTGATTCATCAGGCATAAAAAACCCCGCCGAGGCGGGGTTTTTTATCGAAAAGGCGCTGGGCTCAAAGCTCAGAGAAGCACTCTTCAATGATTGCCAAGCCTTTGTCCAGCTGCTCGTCCGGCGAGGTCAGCGGCACCAATACGCGCAAGACGTTGCCGTAGGTACCGCAGGACAGCAGGATCAGGCCCTTGTCACGCGCCTTGGCCACCACGGATGCAACGGCAGCGGCGTTCGGTTTGTGGCTATCGCCATCTTCGAACAACTCCACGGCAATCATCGCGCCCAGTGCACGCACTTCGCCGATTACCGGGTATTTGGCCTGGATGGCCTTGAGGCCGGTTACCAGGCGTTCGCCGACGGCCTTGCAGCGGTCCAGCAGGTGCTCTTCTTCGAACACTTCCATTACCGCCAGCGCGGCCGCGCAGGCGATCGGGCTACCGGCGTAGGTACCGCCCAGGCCGCCTGGGGCGATGGCGTCCATGTATTCGGCTTTGCCGCACACACCGGCCAGCGGGAAACCACCGGCGATGGATTTGGCGAAGGTGGTCAGGTCGGCGGCGACGCCCATCTGTTCCATGGCGAAGAAGGTGCCGGTGCGGCCGGCACCGGTTTGCACTTCGTCGGCGATCAGCAGGATGCCGTGCTTGTCGCACAGTTCGCGCAGGCGCTTCATGAAGGTTTTCGGCGCGACGTAGAAACCGCCTTCGCCCTGCACCGGCTCAATGATGATCGCAGCGATATCACGCGGCTCGGCATCGTTCTTGAAAATACGCTCGATGCTGGCGATGGCGTCGTCGTCGCTCACGCCGTGCAGCTCATTGGGGAACAGCGCTCGGAACACGCCGCCCGGCATCAAGCCCATGCCGGCCGAGTACGGCACGACTTTACCGGTGAGACCAAGGGTCATCATGGTGCGGCCGTGGTACGCGCCGGTAAAGGCGATCACACCTGCACGACCGGTGGCGGCGCGGGCGATTTTCACGGCGTTCTCGACCGCTTCGGAACCGGTGGTGACCAGCAGGGTTTTCTTGGCGAAATCACCTGGCACCTTGGCGTTGATTTTCTCGCACAGCTCCACATAAGGCTCGTAGGCCAGGACCTGGAAGCAGGTGTGCGTCAGCTTGTTCAGCTGCGCGGTCACCGCTGCGATGATTTTCGGGTGCACGTGGCCGGTGTTCAGCACGGCGATACCGCCGGCGAAGTCGATGAACTCGCGACCTTCAACGTCGGTCACGGTGGCGTTCTTCGCGGATTCGGCGAAGATCGGGTGAATCTGGCCAACACCGCGCGGTACAGCGGCTTCGCGGCGTTTCATCAGGGAAGCGTTGGTCTTGCTCATAAAGTCCTCATTCGCCGCTCATCGGGCGGCGTGGCTCAAGGATAGGTGGCGGGGAGGCAACTACGGCAGCATGCGATGATCGACTGCCACAGCTTTCCCGGCCACTACGAATAACGCTGTGAAACACGCAAAGGGACAGCGCTCTCGTGCCCTCTGCGTTTACTGCAATCCCTTACCGGTCAGATGCCCAGGCAGAGGTATTTGATTTCCAGGTAATCCTCGATCCCGTACTTGGAACCTTCACGGCCCAGGCCCGAAGCCTTGATGCCGCCGAACGGCGCCACTTCGTTGGAGATCAACCCGGTGTTGACGCCGACCATGCCGTATTCCAGGGCTTCAGCCACACGGAACACACGGCCCAGGTCACGCGCATAGAAGTAGGACGCCAGGCCGAACTCGGTGTCGTTGGCCATCGCGATCACTTCGGCTTCGTCTTTGAAGCGGAACAGCGGCGCCAGTGGGCCGAAGGTTTCTTCCTTGGCCACGGCGGCGTTTTTCGGCACGTCGGTCAGGATGGTCGGCTCGAAGAAGTTGCCTTCCATCGCCTTGCCACCGGCCAACAATTTGGCGCCTTTGCTCAGGGCGTCGGCGATGTGTTCCTGGACCTTGGCCACGGCCTTTTCGTCAATCAGCGGGCCGGTGGTGGTGCCTTCTTCCAGACCGTTGCCGATCTTGAGCTTGGCCACGGCCACTTTGAGTTTTTCGGCGAACGCGTCGTAGACCGAATCCTGGATATACAGGCGGTTGGCGCAGACGCACGTCTGGCCGTTGTTGCGGTACTTGGAGATGATCGCGCCTTCGACGGCCTTATCCAGGTCGGCGTCGTCGAACACGATGAACGGCGCGTTGCCGCCCAGCTCCAGGGAGACTTTCTTGATGTCCTTGGCGCATTCGGCCATCAGCTGGCGACCGATTTCGGTGGAGCCGGTGAAGGACAATTTACGCACGATCGGGTTGCTGGTCAGCTCGCCGCCGATGTCGCCGGCGCTGCCGGTGACCACGCTCAGCACGCCTTTCGGGATACCGGCACGGTGCGCCAGTTCAACCAGGGCCAGGGCCGAGAACGGGGTTTGCGAGGCAGGCTTGATCACCATGGTGCAACCGGCGGCCAGGGCTGGGCCGGCTTTGCGGGTGATCATCGCCGCAGGGAAGTTCCACGGGGTAATGGCAGCGGTCACGCCGATCGGCTGCTTGATCACGATCAGGCGCTTGTCGGGCTGGTGGCCGGGAATCACGTCACCGTAGATGCGCTTGGCTTCTTCGGCGAACCACTCGATAAAGGAGGCGGCGTAGACGATTTCGCCCTTGGCTTCGGCCAGCGGTTTGCCTTGTTCGAGGGTCATCAGGCGGCCGAGGTCGTCCTGGTTTTCGATCAGCAGTTCGAACCAGCGGCGCAGCTTGTTGGCGCGCTCCTTGGCGGTGAGTGCACGCCAGGCCGGCAGGGCCTTGTCGGCGGCTTCGATGGCGCGGCGGGTTTCGGCGGCGCCCATTTTCGGCACGGTGCCGAGAATTTCGCCCGTGGCCGGGTTGTTGACCTTGATGGTTTGACCGTTGTCCGCATCGACCCAAGCGCCATCGATAAAGGCTTGCTGGCGGAACAACTGGGTGTCTTTAAGCTGCATGTCGGCTTTCCTTAACAGCACCGCGCGCACGCGGAGCGAATTAGAGTTGTTGAAAGGCGCCTGGTGGGCTGCCGTCAGGGAAATCAGCCTCGGTGCGCAAGAACCAATAAAGTGCGCACGGGAGACAGAGCGTTTGAAATCTCAAACGAATCCTAGGATCAATGGGGGTACAGGGCAATAGGATGTTCGAAAAAAAGAACAAAAACGGCATATCCGTTAGACCTTTCTGATCAGCGTAGTTGCCCTTGGTTTCATCGCACTGATCGATGGCCCCGGCCCAGAGCCTGCACACGGCAGAATCCTACGCATAAACGCCCAAAGACCAGCATGGACGCCCAAGGTCGACATGGGTATGATGTCGCCCGCACAAGCATCCGTAGCTCAGCTGGATAGAGTACTGCCCTCCGAAGGCAGGGGTCGTGGGTTCGAATCCCGCCGGGTGCACCATATAGCTGTTTAGACCTGTCTCAGACAGTCTACGAGTCATCTCAAGAAGCCCGCCTAGTGCGGGCTTTCTTGTTTCTGGCTATCCGTCGCCTGTAGTCACGACGACAAGGGCCACAACTGGGGCTTGTTGGTCGAATTCGACTACCCGGACGGCGCCAAAAAGCCCTGGAACATTCCGGCCCGAACCATGGCTGGCGACTTGGGAAAGGACGTACTCGGTCCGACGGTCGACATCGGCCTGCGCCTCGCGGGAACCCGATAAGGGCGCAATGCCCGCAACGACCTGCAGAGTTATCTCGGCGGCTTCGACAGCGCCCAGCGCGCACGCTTGGTGACGCGCTTGGGCTGGCACGACAATGCGTTCCTATTGCCCGAACAACAGATCGACTCGCACGCCGAACACTTGCATTTTTACGAGGCCGGTGCGCGGTTGCCGCCGATCAGCGAGGCGGGTTCTCTGGAGCAATGGCAGCAGCAAATCGGCGCGCTGTGTGCTGGCCAACCACCGCCTAGCGTTTGTCGTCTCTGTGGCGTTTGCAGGGCCTCTGCTGAACCTGCTCGGACATGAGTCAGGTGGCTTCCACTTGTACGGCGGCAGCTCCGGCGGCAAGACCACCCACCTGCAGGTCGCTGCCTCGGTTTATGGCGGGCCGCGCCTGGTGCGCTCATGGCGCTCGACAGATAACGCCTGGAGTTCATCGCTGCAGCGCACTCAGACGGCCTCCTGGTGCTGGATGAATGTAACGACCTAAATCACCCGAAGCAGCCGCGAACGTGGGCTGTTTAGCTCACTCAAGGATAAACAATGAACGCATCGACACAGAACAGTTCAACCCCTATCTGACACCCTGAAAGCAAGAAGCGCCCATCTAATGGCATTGCTGAGCCTAATTAACGTCTGCCCATATAAAGGTAAGAAAACACAATCCCTCACGATTAACGCGATGAAAGCAGAAATTTGCCTTGAGCATCAGCTTAAGAACCGGGGCTAATATTAAAACGGAGGCCGTCGTGCTTCCGTTACCGACCAACACTGCTTGGTCGACGCCACCAACCTTTGATATCGATCCTCTCAATTTCGCTCATTTACTGGCAACCGCTGATGCCCGTCATCTGCATTCTGTTCCTGCCGTCCTATATCGCCAGGCAATCTATAATCCAAAAAACTTGGAAAGCCATTTCGGGCCTCGGTAGCGGATAAAATTGGGGGGTTGATACGCTATTTTACGTACCTGATTTCTCAGTGATTGCTTCGAAAGAAGGGCCTAAGACAAATATCGATAACGCTGGCGCGACATCATATTGACATCTCTCCAGCGACAAGATGAAATGATGATTGGTATGGACTTACTTTTAAGTGCAGGGAATTCATCAAATGCGCTATCCTTTTTCAGGAATACTGGTTAGGTATCTCCCAGTCTCGCAGGAAAAATGCTGCGGCCCCCACACAGAACGCACTGAGGCTGAATCGTCCTCCCCCGATATACGTACCCAACCGTCTGGAAAAGTGACCGATACGGATGATGGCTCTGCACGAGCAACCTCGGAATCAGGAAATGAAAACGGGGAGCAGAGATCGGCCCTGCTTGAAACGTATTTACCAGACGAATTACACGTCAATCTCTGGGAGATGGGGAAGCGCCCTGTTAATCCATTTATGGATATTGGGGTCATGATTGGCAACAGAGCCAGTGTTGGGCACCTAGTTGTAGATCTACCTTGGTCTGTAGAATTAAAAGATATAAGCGATTTAGGTGCCAGGCTCAACGGTGAAAAAAGTGTTGCAGCGATTTTTAACGAAGTCGTTCACTACGACGGCTTTGCCGAGGGCAATTTTGCGAATATAAGTTTTAGAAAGAACAATAGCGATGTAAAACCATTCTCGTTACTCAGGTTAAATTCTCAACACTTCGAATCAATAAAAATGTACCTAAGCGATGGCAGCCCCGCATCACGCCTAACGATTAAAATACCATCGTTACTATCCACTATAGAATCCAAAAACATAAGAAAGTCTGCATACATAAGATTCCGCATAAGAAACATTCCGGAGAAAGTTTACACTAACGTATTCAGCCAAAAAGATAGGACATTGATTAGCTCAACCACCGAAACGAGGATCGTTGACTTTCGAATAAATGTCAGGCGCGGCATCCCCGAGGAGCTTTTGAGCGGGGATGAGAGACTATTCTTTCCTGAGTTTGACAAAATTCATTGCTTCTTAACTACAGAAAGGAGCGAAGAGTGCATATCCCAAAGCCAGAATTATTCTGGTTATCGATCTTTAATGGATGAAGACGTTTGGAACGAATACGTTCGACTTGATACGGCGATAGGAATTTCCGCCGAGAACAGCGTACGGAATTACCTAGGCTATCAATGGACTGCGGCCTCTGAAGTTTTGAAAAATGGGCAAATAAAGAAGGTCAAAGATCTAATAGTGCTTGGGCGGTTTTCCAAGGTTAAGTCAGATGCCACTTCGATTATTAGATTTGTCTTTTTAGTTATTATTTTGGGCGCCGCGGGAAGCGGCTCTTGGGAAATCGCGAAAGAACTCTATTCTGGCCAAACTGGCAACTTTGAAAGACTATTATTTTTCATATTGGCTGCAGGAGCGGTTATATCTACTGGCTATATACTGAGAAAAACTAAGAGCTATCTCAAAGCATTTTTTAGCTGAAACTCACTTTTGACTGTCCTGTCCGCTCGTCTGCAGATAAGAGGTTCGGCTTCAATCAAACCATTGAAGCTGAGCTCATCTTTTAACGGACGATAATACCCATTATATTTTTTTTCCAGCTCAAAACCGTAGTAAGCAAATAGCTTGCGAAACACCTCAATCTGCTCTTCAGCGACAGAAAGGAGCGGCCGATCATTATTAAGCAACTCGAAAGTGCGCTCAAATAAACGAAGCCCTACCCCAGTACCTTGAAACGCTGGCAGCACACGAAGACAGCAAAGTTTTTGCTCGACGTCGCTATTCTTGACTATTGCCAACCCTGAGAGAGTGCCACGCCGATGTTCAAGCAAAATACTACGCTCTCCAGTGACAATACCCGGAATCATTTTTTGATAAAGCCAGGTATTGAATTCTGGATAAAAGCCAGATAATTCTTGGAGATGTTGTATAAGTATCGGCAGCGTAGTCGTATACGCATCGGGATTTCGAAGTAAAAATTCGTGATCAATTAAACGCACAGAAGAGGAAATGTCGTGCATAGGTCGTCCTTCGACTCGATCTTCCGAGCCAATCACCATAAGACTTTTATACAAGCTCCAGCTCATTTTGACGCCTCCCCTCAGAAGCCTCCATATAACGGAATGATTGTGGGGCAGTAAGCGACCCCCCCAACTCAGATAATTCCATGGGCTTTTTGTACCGTTGGACCTCGCCGACGGCTATAGCGACTGCGACTTTTTTGCCTTGATAATAACTATCAAAAAAGTCTTTCTCTATTCCTGCATGCTTTTTTGTTCTTTCCCAAATATTCGAGGGAGAATCACTATAAATATCAAGAACTTCAAATTCACCTATAACCTTCCCAATTGGTTTGGTTGCATATATCACAACGGTTCTGACACCACTATTAGTAAAGGATACCTTGCGAAACTCAAATCTTTTCTCTCCGCTAAGTATTTTATTAGCATATTCTGGCTTAATTGATAATAAGACTTTCATTGATTTCTCCTGCCGCTGCGACCCATCTAATTTGCGCTTCAGTTAACGACATGAAATCCCATCTAGTCCGGGTGCTAATCATGCACTCCTCCATGAGCCTTTTACGAATAATCCTTTTTTTGAGAGCAGCATTATAAGTAAATTTTATTATATATGATTTCTTCTTGTTAGTAAAATAATCTTTTAGCTGAGCCAATGTAAAAATACTGTATGGTTTCGTATATTTAATGAATTGCGCTTCAGAACTGAACGATTTAATTTGCCTTACTTCTTCGACCACACCAATTGATGAGGCAACTGACCGATAATAGGCTTTGCCCTTGCCATCCGACGTCCTGTAAATAAGAACAAGATCTCCCGCCTTCATGACTTTCGTTCTTACAATACCTGATATAAAAACTTTATGGATGCTATTGGTGTGAGAGACATCTTGAACGATGTCGTGATTCTCGTTATTGAGTATGGAGTCTGGTAAAAAAGCCGAATGGTATTCGGGATAGATCGCTAGAAGGTAATAGTTACGATCGTCGAATCCGAATAAAGGAAACTCTTTTACGACATCACCTACTAAGGATTTCATTCTACGAACTAGAACCTGCTCTTCACCATCAGCGGTGATCTTAGTTGCATAGCACTCGAAGCCATAACGCTCAAACAGATCAATCAAACTTTGATGACGCGAAAACACGGTAACGTATATTTGCTCAAACCTGTCGCTAATTGCATGGTCAAAGATTTTTTTTATGAACCTTTCCCCCAGCTTAGTTCCATGTGCATTTATTTTTAATGTGCCTACCTTTAAAGTCCTGGCTTTCGGTAAAGGAGGGACTATTTCATCACCCCCTCCGGCTTCAGCTTTTAAATAAAGAAAACCGTCGATCGCCTTCTTAGAGTTATAAAATACATAAGCCAATTCATCTGCTAAAGTTTTTTTACCAAACCAAGCTTCAAAACCTTTATAGTCAAGTTTTAGAGAATCAAAAAAAGGGTCGTCCAAGTCTACTTCTGAAAAACTACAGTATTTTAAATTTTTCATTTCATTCCTTCGAAAGACTCACTGCGAGATTTTTTCATGATCTCAAAAATAAATTCGTAAACACTCTCAAAAAGTTTCGGCTCGCTTATTAACAAAGGAAGATTGAATGTATCCCGAAGTTGAAATGCCACTTTCTTTTCTGATTGCTGGAGCGCCGCAATCAAATCAACATCCCACGACAACTTATCTCGAGCCTCTAGCCTAGCTGCAATTTCTCGAGGTTTGTCTTCAATAAAAATAACACCCGACAGTTTCAAGGCATCGAAAACATCAACTTCAATTGATGTAACTTCTCCCGATTCATTCAACAGGGAGAAATGGCCATCCAATATGAAATCTTTGACTTGCAACTGATACGATTGAACAGCAGATATAAGTCGCAATTGATTATGTAGAATCTCTTTTGTTTTTTTATCGAACGACCAGGTAGGGTGCTTGATTTGCTTTTGAATCAACGCACCTGCGCTGATGGTCGGAATTTTCAGCTTGACAGATAGCCTTGAGGACAAGCTTGTTTTTCCGACACCATGGACCCCTGCGAGAAAAAAAATCATGTGGCCATCCTATGCAAGCAACCGTTCTCCTCAAGACGGACAACGCCTGAGTAAGGATCATAGCTTGCTAAAGGCGTTTTACTATATGTCTAAAGATATTGCCACTACTCTGCCACTAGGCAAGCGTGCCCTCGACCCGCCCAATATCAAAACCTGTGCAACGAGCTAACAAGTGCTGCAAGGTTACATATCGCGTATCGCGTCATTCTCATCAAGCGCAAACTCCAGACCAAGGCCCACTTCAATAGCGCTGATCAATGAAGATTGATCCTTGCTCTGACAGCTCATACAAGCCGTTGATACGAATGATGGGTGTTTCCCAAATGCATTGGGTATCTCGGTGTAGATCTCACCGATCTCGATGAACGCAACGTAGGTATTCCAGTGCGGGAATACCCATCCCTTATTGGGCGAGCCAGCTGAACACAGTGAGATCAGACCATCCGCCTGCTGGACGGGCAGGTCTCGCTGGGCGAGATGGTCGAGCAGGTCTGGACGGACGCGCGGGGCGGGCGGCTCTAGAAACACGAGCTGGTCGGGCAGGACGAGCGGTTCCTCCCACCTGTTCATTTGGATTCCAAAGGACCGGCTTTCCAGCGTGATCCATGCATAACAGCCCACGAACCGCTCCCAGCCAATTACCGCTATCAGCAGACCAAGCCTGATTATTCGCAAGGTAGGCAATCCAATTCATGTCAGAATCAAATATATGCCGCCCCGGGTCAATCCAAGCCATCAATTCACAACTCTGATCGAATAACGGATAGAGCATGATGATCCTCCTCATAATGAGTCTTTGATGCTAGCAGTACGCCGGCTCGGCGTTGGAGAAGGAGAGAAATTTCTGTTTAAGGGCCCTTTGTTGTGCTTTCTGAAACATCTGCTCTTGGCCGATGGCAGCCTACGGTTTACCCAAATTTGTAAACGCTGCTGTGACACCTACTTGGCTTGTAACACCCAACGCACGTGAACGATGAACAGCGTGTAACGTAAAAAGTCATAATAGATTCAATTAGTTAAAACATTCCGCAACATCCGTAACACCTATAACACATCTTTTCCAGCCCCCACACCCCGTCGGTGATAGCGCCGCCAGCGAAAGCAATACTAGCTTGGTACCGACTAATGCAGAATTCAAACGCGGGGTCGCCGAACGCCTAGACGCTTGGGAGGTGCCGTCTGCCAACAACGAACAGGGGAGATGCATCGACCGGGGGCATCGACATCGCCTGGGACCCTGGGAGTGTTCGGTGGGTGCGGGGTCGGAAACCCGCCGGATTGTGTTAGCAGAAGGGCACTCAGCTTAGTGAACAGGTGAACCTGGTGAACTCCAGTTCACCTGTGCATATGCCCTACCCTTTAAGCCATCTGTGAGTACCGTTACCAATACGGTAACGATGCCCTTTTTTCTTCAAGATCCTTTCAATTTCAACATTGAAATTTCAGTAAGCTGGTGTGGTTGCCGCTACCACGATCCCGCGGGTTTCATGCCCCGTGTACTCAGGATATCGTCAGGGTCCCCAGCACCTTCTTCTGCAACCCACCCGAGATCTCAGATGAGTAACCTCCAGAACCTAATCGTAAATGCCCGATCCGGCTTAGCTCTCGACGAAAAAATCTCTGATGACAGTTGGCAGGCAATCGCTAAGCAATGCGGTGCCGCTGAGATCGAAGAAATCGAACAGCGTATCGTCAGCTTACGAGCCGAGTTAGAAACGGTTGAGGAGTGGGACGGAGATACCCAGGATGACATACACCTCGCAATTTACAGCTTCACCCAATTACTGAAGGCAGCGAAAGCACGGTAGTTGTGCTGGTGGCGAAAGGACCACAGGGTTCAACGTGGAGAGGCCATTGAAGAAAGCGAGTCACCCATCGGGATCTAGGTCACGAGGAGCTTCGATGGAACCTCCAGAAAGAGCGTTAAAGGCGTCAGCACACTGCGCCCTGTATGCCCACGTGTATGCCTAACCGACGCACCACCAAAGAAGCCCAATAAATACGGGCATCTTACCGCCCAGTTCAAACGACGCCGGGGCACCAGATATAAATGAAAAAGCCCCAAGTCGAAAGACCTGAGGCTTTTCCGTATATGCCAATTCAACGCTTCCGCAACGCCTCCAACCTCCCCGGTAAATCCTCCTCCGGAAAGCGCTTATGCAGTGCCAGCAGCTTCTCATCAGCCGCCTTGCTCTCTCCCGCCTCACGCAACTTCACGATGGCCTGCAGCTCCTGCTCCAAAGACGGCAATGCAACCGGCGCTGCCTTGCTGAGCTTTACCGCTGGCGGAGCCGCCAGTGTATCTGCGGTTTCAGCCGGAGCCGGCGCACTTTCAGGCCTGGGTGCCGCAGCTATTCGGGCCATTGGCGCGGGGGCGGAGAAGGCTTGCGGCGTTGGCTGGGCGGCTTCTTGGTGGTGCAGGGCGGAGAATGTCGCGGTGGAGATTTCGGGCTGCGGCACGGGGGAGCGTGTGAGCACGCCGATCATCAGCGCTAAACCTGCGACGGTGGCGAATGCCATTTGCCAGCGTGGGCGTTGGCAGGCTTGCAGCCAGCGTTGCCACAGGTTGGGTTGTGGCGTCGGGGCTTCGCGGCGGGCGGTGTTGAGGATGAAGGCGTCGAGGGACGCGGGGGGTTCGCCGGTGCTGTGTTGACGGTAGTGCTGGAGCAGTTCGTCGTCTGGGGTGGGTCGAGTGTCAGTCATACGGTTACCTCGTCGGCCAGCAAGCGCCGCAATTTCTGCAGGGCGTAGCGCAGGCGGCTTTTTACGGTTTCCAGCGGGGCGCCGATGAGCGTGGCGATTTGCGGGACTTCAAGTTCGCCGTGCAGGCGCAGCAGGAAGACTTCGCGCTGGTCTTCGGGCAGGTCTTGCACGGCGGCGTCGAGGCGCGCCTGGTCGCGGCTCAGGCTCAGGTGTTGCTCGGGGCCGGCGCTGTGGTCGGCCTGGGCGTGCAGCTGCTCGTCGTAGCTGTCGTGCAACGGGTTGTGGATGCCGTGCTTGCGCCAATGGTCGATCAGGCGGTTGCGCGCAATCTGGAACAGCCACGTACGAAAACTCGCCCGGCCCTGTGGCTGGGTGGTGCTGCGGATCAGGCTGAGCCAGGTGTCCTGGTAGATTTCTTCGGCCAGCTCGGGTTTGTTGCACAGGGAAATGAGGAAGCGGTACAGGCCTTGGCGGTGCCGGGCGTACAAGGCTTCGAAAGCAGCGGCGTCGCCGGTGCGGTAGCGGGCCAGCAGCGATTCGTCGCTGGGTGGATCGTCTGGGACGGCCATGTGCTGGGGTGAACTCCTTTTTGTCAGCCGAAGCAGGATTAACTGTGGGAGGGGGCTTGCCCCGATGCGGTGGGTCAGATAGCACATTTGGTGCTGATGTACCGCTATCGGGGGCAAGCCCCCTCCCACATTTGGACAGTGTAGGATTTGAGATCAGCGTTTCAGGCTTTGGGCCAGTTCGACCAGTTGTACGAACTCGTTGCGCAGGCCGAACGGGTCGTCGCCGCGGGCTGAGCGCGCCAGTTTGGCGGTGTCCTGCAAACTCATGTTGCCAGTGTAGCGGCCATCGCCCTTGAGCTGTTGGGCGAACGCGGCTACGGCGGCGCTGAAGCGCAGGTCGTCGCTGGGCTTGGTGGATGTTTTACCGACGGCCCGTTCGATCAATTGGCTATCACCGCCCGCCGCAGGTTTGTAGCGTACGCGCACCGTCGCCAGTTCGGCCGAGGTGTTTTCAGCCGCAGGCGCTCTGGCATAGCGCAAAGGCTCCAACCAGCCCTTCTCGCCCTTGGGTACGATTTCGTACAGCGCGGTCAGCGTGTGCCCTGCACCGATTTCGCCGGCATCGACTTTGTCGTTGTTGAAATCCTCACGCTTCAAGGCGCGGTTTTCATAGCCGAGCAGGCGGTACTCGCTGACGTTTGCCGGGTTGAATTCCACCTGCAATTTTACGTCCCGCGCCACTACCGCCAGCGTTGAGCTGAGCTGGTCTACCAACACCTTGCGGGCTTCACGCAGGTTGTCGATGTAGGCATAGTTGCCGTCACCGGCGTCGGCCAGTTGCTCCATCAGGTGCTCGTTGTAGTTGCCCACACCGAAGCCGAGAGTGGTCAGCGAAACGCCGCTTTTGCGCTGGTCGACGGCCATTTGCTTGAGGCTGTCGAAGTCGCTGATGCCCACGTTGAAGTCACCGTCGGTAGCCAGCAGGATGCGGTTGATGCCCTTGTCGATAAAGCCTTCGCGGGCCATCTGGTAGGCCAGTTCGATGCCGGACGCGCCAGCAGTGGATCCACCGGCGGTGAGTTGGTCGATAGCGTTGCGGATTTTGGTTTTGTCGCGGCCCGAAGTCGGCTTGAGCACCACGCGCGACTCGCCGGCGTAGACCACCAATGACACGCGGTCCTGATCACGCAGTTGATCCACCAGCAATTTCAGGGTGCTCTTCACTAATGGCAAACCTTCGCGACGGTCCATCGAGCCGGACACATCCACCAGAAACACCAGGTTGGCCGGCGGCAGATCCGCCACGGCGCGGTCCGACGCTTTGATGCCGATGCGCAGCAGTTGCGTACGCGGGTTCCACGGCGTGGCGGCGACTTCGGTCGTGACGCCAAAGGGTGAGCCGTCGGTAGGCAATGCGTAGTCATAGGGGAAGTAATTGACCATTTCCTCCAGGCGCACCGCGCCTTCGGGCGGCAGGCTACCTTGGTTGAGGAAGCGTCTGACGTTGGCGTAGCTGCCGGTGTCGACATCTACGCTGAAGGTGGAGACCGGGGTTTCGGCGACGCGATGCACCGGGTTGTCGGGCAGGTTGGCGTATTGCTCGCGGGGTTCGCTGCGGTAGTCCATGGTCGCGGTCTCGCGCATTTGCATCGGTGCAGGCATGGCCATGCGCTTGACCAATGCGCCCTGGGCCGTCGCACGCTGAAGCTCTGCGACGGGCTCAGCCGGTTTCGCCAGGTCAGGCGAGGAAGATAGCCCGCACCCGGCCAACGCCACCAGCAGGGTAAGGGTGAAGCCTTGGGCAGCAGGACGCAGGAAGAGCAGAGGACGGGACATGGGCTGAACCTCGTGAGTGAATAGTCCGTTCACAAGGTCAGACGCGGGGAATGTGGGGTTCGGGTTAACACTCTCGATTTAGATAACGCCAGAAATCAGTGTGGGAGGGGGCTTGCTCCCGATGGCGGTGGGTCAGCCACCAGATGCGGTGGCTGACACTAAGCTATCGGGAGCAAGCCCCCTCCCACATTTGATCTGCAGAGCTATCAGTCGGTGCCGTATTTCGGGTTACGCGGGCCGTACAGGATGCCGGTGCGCTGCCCGGCCGACAGCAACCGTGCGCTGGTGATGCCCGCAATCGGGTGCGCCGCGTCGGTGGAGCTGTTGATCACTTGCTTGACCGCCGCTGTAATCAACATACCCACCAGGCCACCGCTGTTGTTGTTGCCCTCCTCGCTCGACGCACGCGCCGTGCCGGTCCACAGGGTGGTGCCGGTGCGCAGGTCCACCAGTTTGGCCGAGGCGGTCACAGAGGTGTCGCTGGAGATCAGCATGTACTTGGTGCCGTACTCGCTGACAGTGATGTACAGCGCGGCGTCTGCACCAAAGATGTCATGCAGCTTGGCCGGCAGTACGGCCTGGATATCGTTGGCGGTGGTCAGGCCGTTCTGGCGGAAGGTTTCGTCCACCAGGGCGATCGGCAGCACGTAGTAGCCGGCTTCGGCCAACGGGTAGGTGACTTGCGACACCAGGCTGTAGGACGCCTGCACTTCCGGCGATTCGTTGATCGGCGGCAGTACCAGGATCGACTTGGGCCGCGCCTGTTTGTAGGCTGAGTAATCAAACGTCTTGGGCGCCGCGCAACCGCTGAGAAAAGCCAGGGCCAGCAGGGCGCCGGTGAGTTTTAACAGGCTCATTTAGTGGCGACTCCGGTCTTGGCGTTTTTCAGCAGAAAGTCCATGTAGGCGGCGGACTCAGGGAACAGCGCCTTCTCGGTACGAAATTCCTGCACCATCTGGTCGTCCTTGCCCATGTTCATGTACAGCATGCCCAAATGCGCGTGGTAGCCCGGCGGCGCCTTGCGGCCGGTGGCGTTGATTTTTTGCAGGTCGCGCTCCAGTGCCTCGACCTGCGCTTCCTTGGGCTCACCCTTGAAGTATTCGTAAACCTGCGGCTGGTAGCTTTCCCATTGATACAGGGGCTGGGGCGCCGTTTGGCACCCGGTTACCGTCACGATTGCTGCCAGCGTCAGCGCCAACTTCACTGCCTTGCTCATCCGTGTACTGCTCCTTGAGGTGTTGCTGATCAGTTACGTGGGTTCCAGGCGCCGGCGTTGATGCCGTCCACCAGGCGGTTGATCGCTTCGCGCATGGCCAGGTCAAGCACCTTGCCATTGAGGGTGGAGTCGTAGCTGGCGGTGCCGCCGAAGCCGATCACTTCACGGTTGGAGAGCGCGTACTCACCGGCGCCCTGGGTGGAGTACACCACTTCGGAGGTGTTGATGTTGACGATATTCAACGCGACTTTGGCGTAGGCCACTTGGGTCTTGCCACGGCCGAGGATGCCGAACAGCTGGCGGTCGCCGGTTTCCTTGCGGCCGAACTCGGTCACATCGCCGGTCACCACGTAATCAGCGCCCTTGAGCTTCTGCACGGTGCCTTTGATTTTGGCTTCCTGGGAGATTTCGCCCATGTTGTCGCGGTCCAGCACGCTGAAGCGGTTGGTCTGCTGCAAGTGGGTGATGAGGATGGTCTTGGCCTGGCCACCGAGGCGGTCGACGCCGTCGGAAAAGATACCGCGCATGTAGCTGGAGCGGTTGTCGAACTTGCCCACGGCAATCGGCACGCGCACGCCGGAATAGGCCACGCTGGCGCTGGCGACTTGCTCCACCGGCATTGCGCGGTTGCTCTCGGTGGCGCAACCGGCCACGGTCAACAGCGCCACGGCGGTGAGGCCCGACAGCAGGATTTTGGACAGTGTCTTCACGTGTTGCTCCTAAAGTGAGAAATCGGCAGAGCGCAGGGCTGCGGCCATTTTCGGGGAGGGAAACACGTGCGTCTGTATTCATCCCTGAACCTGTCGTGCCGCAACGGCTGCGGCATTTTACGGGGTTGAGAGCGGTTCTCAAGGTGTTTTGAATAAACGCAGGGTTAAGTGATGAGTGGGGCTGCTGAGGGAGGGAAACCGGATCGGCCTAAAGTTCTGAGCCGACGTGCCGAGACCCTGACCTGGTTCATTCATTAATAGGGATATTGCGTGTTGAAAATCCTCTTGCGGGCAGCGGCCCTCGTTGCCGCACTGTCGATGACCGGCTGTGTGTCCTACACCGTCACCGGCCCCATCGGCGCCCCGTTACACCAGGCTTCTGTCAGCAGCCCGCGCAGCGCGCAAATCGCTGATGTAACGGTGAACGCCGCCGACGTCAACGACGCCAACAAAACCGCTATCAGCCGTTCGTTGACGCTGCAGCTTAACCAGTACGTGCGCGCGGCCGGTTACTTCAAGCAGGTTACCGAGTACCCGGTGCGCCTGGGTGAGCAGGATGTTTCGCTCAAGTTCAACATGACGTCGCTCAAGGGCCATCGCGGCGTGCACCCCGGTTACGTGCCCGGTGCTTTGCTGACGTTGACGATCTGGATCTGGGTCAACGGCCCGATCTACGTCGACACGTTCGATCTGGCCGGCGACCTGGTGATCGTCGACCGCGACGGCAAGGAACTGGCCAGCAGCAAACAAGAGGTCAAGTTCGAGCGCAACGTGGGCCTTTACGGTCGCGAATACTGGGCCCCGACCATGGGCGCCAAACAACTGAACGAACTCGTCGCGCAACTGCTCGACACCGCCACCGCCAAACTGGCCAAACCGTAAACTCAAGGAGCCCCACATGAAAGGATTGATCAAGCACAGCCTGGTACTCGCGGCCGTCTTGCTGACGGGCTGCGTGTCCTACTCGCAACACGAACTGCCACCGGTACAGACCTGGCCACCGACCGCCAACGCGCCAGCGCAGAAACCTACGGCATACGTGCGCACCACCGGGCTGAACCAGGTCAACGGCGGCCCCGCCAACGCCGCTGCCGGCGCACCCGCCGCCCTGTGGGAAAAAGCCGTGGCGGATGGGTTCCGCCAGTCCAACCGCTTCGCACGGGTGAGCACCGACAAGGTTGACTCGGACATCTACGCTGACGCCACCCTGTACAACAACGAACAGTTCAGCATGGCCTCGGCGATCATCACCGGCGTGACGTTCTTCATCATCCCGTCCACGGCCAAGAACACCTTCACCCTGGAAACCGTGTTCAAGGACAAAGACGGAAAGGAGTTGGGCCGCGTCAAGAAGAGCGAGTCGGTACGCACCTGGATGCACCTGGTGCTGATCGTGGGCATCCCGTTCCAGGCAGACACCCGGGACGTGGTAGAAGCGTTGACACGCAGCACGCTGGATGAGGCGGTACAGCGCAAGTTGTTCTGACGGATTCACACAAATCCAAATGTGGGAGGGGGCTTGCTCCCGATGGCGGCGAGTCAGCCAACACATCATTGGCTGGACCACCGCTATCGGGAGCAAGCCCCCTCCCACAGGGGTATAGCGTCAGGCTCTACTTGCGCGGGTTGAGGCAGTAAAGCGCAAGTTGTCTGGACGGATTCACACAATCCAAATGTGGGAGGGGGCTTGCCCCCGATGGTGGTGAGTCAGTCAACACAACATTGACTGGACCACCGCTATCGGGGGCAAGCCCCCTCCCACAGGGGATTAGCGGCAGGCTCTACGTACGTGGGTTGAGGCCGTACAGCGCAAGTTGTTCTGACGGATTCACACAAATCCAAATGTGGGAGGGGGCTTGCCCCCGATAGCGGCGAGTCAGCCAACACATCATTGGCTGAACCACCGCTATCGGGAGCAAGCCCCCTCCCACAGGGGATTAGCGGCAGGCTCTACGTACGCGGGTTGAGGCCGTACAGCGCAAGTTGTTCTGACGGATTCACACAAATCCAAATGTGGGAGGGGGCTTGCTCCCGATGGCGGCGAGTCAGTCAATGCATGATTGGCTGGACCACCGCAATCGGGAGCAAGCCCCCTCCCACACTTGTTTTGCGGTGTGGGTTAGAAGGCGTAGCGTGCCTTGAGCATGACGCCGTCAGCATCGAAACCGCTGCGTGCCTGGCGGGTGTAGCTGGCGCCGACGGTGAAGTCCGACACTTGGTAATTCACGCCCACACTGGCTTCATAGCTGTCACGCGCCACCGACGCGCCGGTCACGGTAAACGGCGAACCACCCGCCACGAAGCTGGAGGTTTGCGCGACGCGATCACCCATCAGGTCGTGATAGGCCATCAACGTAGCTTCCGGTTGCAGTGTGCCGGCGCTCAACGGCAGGTTGGCCGCCAAACGCACACCGGCGCCCAACTCGCCCACTTCATAACGCTGCGAAGCCGTGTTCAACGCCGCCGACGAACCTTTCTCGGTAAAACCATCCATGCGCACGTTGGCATACCGCGCCGCCACACGTGGCTCGATCACCACCGCCTGGGATGGCTTGAAGCTGTAGCCGCCGATCACACTGGCCGCCAACACATTGCTGTCGTAGCTGCCCTTGGCCGTGGTGCCCGCGACGTGGCGCTTGCTGTCGTTCTCGTTATGGCCGTAGCTGAGGCTGCCATCCACGAACCAGTTCTGCAGCGTCCAGTTGCCGTACAACGACAGCGCGTGGCCCTCTACGTCGGTCTTGTTGCCCAGGTCCGAATGGATATTGGAATTGAGATAGCTGTACGCCACGCCCAAGGTGGTGGTGTCGTTCACACGACCGTCCACACCCACCGCCATGCCGCTGCTGTTGGCCGAGTAACCGTTGTTGCCGCCACGGCCGTCCTGGTCCATGTTGCTGCTCAGGCCCTGCACCCAAACACCGCCGACCTGATGGCTTTCACGCTGGTCGGTGAGGCGATTGAAGATCGCGCCGTTGACCACAGTTTGCCCCGACAACGCCACGTCGAGGGCGCCACGGTTGACGTCCGGGGTGAGTTGGTCGGCGAGCTGCGCCAGTTGCTGTGCCGTCCCGGCGTTGGCCAGGCTCTGGAACACCGGGTCGTTTTGGTTGAGCTGGCCGAGCACATCGTTTTTCAACACGTTGACGGCGGTTGCGGCCGACGCCCCCGCGCTGGCACCCGCCAGTTCCTGCTGCACCTGCTGATCGCTTTTCACCGCCACCACGGCCTTGACCGTCTGCGCATCGGCCGAGTAGCTGAGCACGTTCAACAACGACGACGCACTGGCCACGGCTACGCCGTTGTTCTGCACGTTGGTGGCTTGCAGCAGGGTGTATTGCGTGCCGGCTTTAGGCGCGGCGAAGTCGCCGGGGTTGGCGCTGACGGTCAGCTTGGAGGCCTGGGCCAAGTTGGCGGTGCCGTTGACGGTGAGGTACGGCGTGGTCGGCACCACGCTGTCGGACAGGTGCATATCAAGACCTGCGCCGCTGGCCACATTGAGGTTGCCGGTGATGGCGGTGCCGGGCGCGGAGAGGTTCAGCGAACCCGAATTGACCGACACCGGCGCGATGATACGGCTGCCGGTGAAACCTGCCTGGCCATCGACGTTGACGGCGCTGAGGTTGAGCAAGTCGCCGGTGATTTTGCCACCGGTCCAGTTCAGGCTGGCGAGGTTGTTGGCGTCGACGGCGATACCGCTGTTGCTGCGGATTTCGCCGGCTTGCTGGTTGATTTCG
Organism: Pseudomonas sp. R4-35-07; assembly: GCF_003852235.1. Lineage (NCBI taxonomy): Bacteria > Pseudomonadati > Pseudomonadota > Gammaproteobacteria > Pseudomonadales > Pseudomonadaceae > Pseudomonas > Pseudomonas sp. R4-35-07. The sequence continues at coordinate 220,037 of NZ_CP027732.1, read as the reverse complement.
AACGGCGAGGACTGCTCAGCCGCACTCACCTGGATCGCGGTGCCGTCGGCGGTAATGAGGCCGCGGTTTACGATACCGCGCGCACCTGCGGCACTGTTCTGCGCAAAGCTGGCGCCGGACAGGCCGAAGGCATTGGCCGACGCGCCCTTGGCTTCAATGGTGCCGGTGTTGAGGATGTAATCAAAGGTGCCGCCGTACAGAAACAGCCCTTTCGCCTCATTGCCATTGGCGGAAATCAGGCCGCTGTTTTCAATACGCAGAGGGCTGGTGTCGGTTTCCACTTCCACACCCCAAGCGCCCTCGCCTGTGGCAGTAATCGAGCCCGAGTTCAGGATTTTGCCGCCGATGGTGGTCGGCGTGTCGCCGTCGATGTCAAGGATCAAGCCAATCGCACCCTCGCCGGCCATATCGATCACACCCGTGTTGGAAACGTCACCCCCAATGGTGGTGCCGTGCAGGTAAATGCCTTCGCCACCGCCCAGGTAGCCGGGCGTCGTCACCGTACCTACGGGAGGCGTGGAGCGGATGGTGCCGGAGTTGATAACGCTGCCGCCAATCGTAGTGGGGCCGATCTCAAGCCCTTCATACGCGCCGTTGCGCATCAGCACGTTGCCTGCCTGAACCACATCCCCGGTGACAGTGCTCGGGGCCAAACCGGTCGGGCCAGTCCAGAACATCGGGTCGATGGCAATCGCACGAATGGTGCCGCCTTGCGACTCCAGCGTGATGTCTGCGCGGTTGATCAGCGAGCCTTGAATGCGGGTGTTTGCAAATCCCAGGCCGGCGGGGTCGGTGGTGTTGGAATCGACCACTCGGGAAAACTGGCCGGTGATGGTTACCGGCTCGTTAAACGTCTCATTGGCCCAAATATTCTTGCCCTGACCCAGGTCGAACTCCACGGCCAGCACTTGGGTGCTGATCGCGCCAACCATGATTGCCAACAGACTTTTCTGGAACTGCTTGCGCTTCATTTCTAACTCCATGAACTACAGGTCAAAACCGCCAAGAGGCCCGGCGGCAGTAGGTGTGCTGTGGGAAAGGATCAATCGATCCGAATGATGCCTCCGACGTCCCTGGGAATCGCAGGCGCGAGCCGGTGCACCGAAGGCGGTGGCAGAAAGGGGCCGTAAGAGGAAGAAGTTCACATCAATCCTTAATGTCATTTGAAAACGCTGCAGTCCATGCAGCCCGACCGATTGCGGGTGGGCGGGGTAAAGACACTGGGATAAACAAAATGTTCAAAGCTATAAGCGACACACACCCAACACCGCCCACCCTGTAGGAGCGAGCTTGCTCGCGAAAATCGTCAACGATAACGCGAGCAACCAGAAAAACGCCGCATAGACGCTGTTACATCACCGTCAGACTTACTTGAGCTCCTTCACCAGATACTGCGCAGAAATCTGCGTAATCCCGGTCAGCGCCCGGCGCAAGGCTTCAGGGTCGGTGCGATAAGTCAGCGGCGTGTAGCCATAAACGTTCTGGCCATTGAATGGTGTAACCGTTTCAAAGGTGCGCCAGATCATCTCATCGCCGCGATTCATCTGCGCCACCACGCTAATGGTGGGGTAAATCACGCTGCTGAACCCCTGGGTCAGGCGAAAACCCCACTCGGACACGGTCAACTGGATCTGCGCATCGGCCGGTTCATCGTCACCGACTACCTTGAGCGTCGAGGTCTTGCCCAGCGCATCGACAAAGCCCTGCTTGAGCAACACACCCACATCGATTTTTTCCGCTTCGATCAGCGTCAGAATCGCCATCGACGTCGGCATCTCAGCCAACTGCCCAAGCTTCATGCCGCCAGCCAAACCGGCGCCGCTCAACGCCGCAGTACCCACCTTGGACGCACCGCTGGCCATGCCAACACCCGCGCCAACCCCGGCCCCGAGTGCCGCGCCCCAGGCTTGTTCGCGACCGAAGTACACCATGTTCTTTTCCCACTTCACGGGCAGGACTTTTACCGTCTTGATCTGCGCGCGGTTTTCGGGGGTGAGGGGGTGGCTGACGCAACCGCCGAGGATGAGGGTTGTGAGGAGGATTAGGAGGAGGTTTTTCACATCAGTCCCTTAATGTTTGCAGAGAATAAGTAGCTGTCGGCAGGACCTGACCCTGCCGACAGACCGGCTTCAACTTATTTGCTTTCTTTGGCAATGGTGCCCAAGGAGGCATCTTTCACCAAGTAACGGCCTTCAACGTCGCTCAGTGTTTTGAGACTGTTGCGCGCTACGGCGAAGCCCATTTCGACTTCCTGCTTGAGGTAAACCACCTCACCCGCCTTGACGTCGATCGGCATGTCCGCCCAGTTTTCAGCCTTGGAGCTGATTACGTGCTTGCCCGGCGTCACGAAAAAATAGATGTACTGGTTACCACGGTTGTAACCCATCTCCGAGTTGGCTTCCTTGTCATCCAGAAACACGTTGAACCGCACCATCATCCCAACGTTGCTAGGGCGCACGACATACACCAGGCCTTTATCGGCCACGGCAGCCTTGGGCAACGAGTAGTTCGCCACGTCGGCTTGCATCTTCTCTACCGACGGCGTGGAGGAACAGCCAAACAGAGTGGCCAGGGACAGAACGACAGCAGCTTTGCAAAACAACTTGATCATGTACTTCTTCCTTGTGGGTAACGGTGGAGCGGTTGCGAGAGCGCCGATGATGGCGGGGTCTCAGTTTTTGATGCGTTGGGTCATCGCCAATGTGTCGGCAAGGGTTGGCATGGCATGAGGGCCGGTGCCACTGCTGTGATGCCTTGCGCGAGTTTGGGCGAGAGGCTTATAGTCCGGCGGTCGCTCAAAAAGCGACCGGGTTTGGCGACCCGAAAAACCGAGCCCTCAATAATCTAGAGAGCTTAATCATGAATCGATACATGCCCCTAACCGGCCACGACTGCACTGCCCCAGCGCTGATCATCGACACCCAGGCACCTCTCGACGTCCTTCACGACGCCGCCGTGCACCGCATTCGGGCCGTCACTCAACTGCTGGAAAACCTGGCCTTCCGCGAACAACTCAGCAGCGATGCCGTAGTGCTTTCAGACTTCGCCCATTTGCTGGCCATTCCGCTATGCGATGGGTGTGATTTGCTGGATGTCATCAGTCGCAGGCTTAATGCCGATCCGTCCTGAGTGAAAATCGGGCGGCCGTCGTGTCGCCCGATTTGGTGCGCTAAGAATAGAAACAAAGGGGACTGATTTATTTAATAGGTTTTAACTGACACCTCGAATTAAAATAAATCTGCCCCTTTTTACTTTCTACTTCCTCTCATCATTCAATATAAAGAAATTACATCTCTAGAATTCAAAAATTCTCGAAAGCAAGAAATGACGAAACCTATATCCCTTGTGATGAAACTCGCCGGATAACAATCGCCCAAAATCTCAACTGGACTTGTTCCAGCCGACGCATTACTAAGAGTACGCACAGCGTGCTCCCCATCATCTAGATATTGATTTAGCATCAAAAAATAATTTCCAGAATCAGCGTAAAGATTGATTTCGTAAGGCCCATATTTAGGCGCAGGGAAAATAGACAAAGACGCGACGCCATCGAATTCAATATATTCATTTAAAATGGCCTTTACATCATCCATGGTCGGTTGATGAACCAGAGGGATTTGCAATCTACCGTACTCAGGACTAAGCGTGTACCCTCCGATTATCATTTATTTTTTTTCCTTGGAAAATAGGGGTCAGAACACTATTACTCTATTCTTTTTGATTGGGAAATTCAAAACCGCCATAACTCCCCGCGAAACCGTGGTCTGATCCCTATTCCCGTTCCACCTTGGCTAACAACTTTATTAATCAGCTGGCCTTTCAAATAACTTTTTTAGAAACTCGGAGAAGGAGGGCGCAACGAATGACAATTCGAGGTCACTGCCGGGTGTCGATTCATGATGCCACATCACCACGCTTGGATCGTCGGTCAAGCGGTTCTCTCGATAATCAAAACAGAGCGCGTCACCATTCCCCAACGCTGAAAAAATAATTAATCCTTGAGCAAATTCCTCCGGAGGATACTGATACTTTATCTCCATCGTTTCAAATGATCCTTCGATTTCACCGAAAGGCAAAAACAGACCAGCGCTGCTCGTAACATCTTCCCCGAGTAGACGATTATAAAAATTGAAAACAGGTTTATTTAAAATAAACGACCCATTAAACTCCACTGAAACTTCTTTGTATTTCGCAGGAAAAACTATACCCGCCAATTCTTCGAAAGCTTCTATATCAGCAGAATTACCTTGACCATAATAAGAATCAAAATTTATTCCAGCGATCATTTAATGCGCCTACTCATCGATTTCCACCCGATGCGAAAAAAAGAGGACATTCTCATTTAATAGTTTTCCCAGCGCAAATTTAAATAAATCTGCCCCTGCTTTTCCTTTCCCCCTGAACAAAGGAGACTAATTTATCTAAAAAGTCCTGTACTGCTATGACAAACCAGACAAATCCCTCTTCCTCTTTCATCTTCGACAAACAAAGAATTTATCTTTACTGAGATACCCAATACCGCCCAAGCGCCAAAAATCAAAATATGAACGGAAGTCAAAATCCAGCTTTATTAAAGGCTGCCCCATATACCAAGCCAAATAATAATCAGCGGCAACTCCATAAAGAGCCTCAAACAGTGCATATTCCTGCTCTGTATTTAGCAACATGCAATCCCTGACTTGATCCCCCACCAGTTCGAGCACCCAGTTGCTGGGAACAGCTAACTTATCATAGTCGTTAAACTGATCTTTACTTCCATAAAGCAATTTTGCACGCTGGCATATTCTGTACAACTCATCGTCTCCAAGAGCCTTACAGAAACTTGCCTGAGCTTGCAACCAGAGTTTCGCCTTTTGCAACAATTCAAAATCGCTAGATTCAATCGTCGAGCATAGATATAAGTTATCTTCAAGCGTACCAGCTTGAATCACCTCATTCACGCGCAACACCAAACTGTCAGCTTGAGGAAAATAGCTTAACGCTTTAGTGATTTCAGGTAGAGAAGAATGCACTTTGAACAGCGCTAAAAAGTGCGACTTATCAAAATAAGCTTTTCCCTCACAAAAAATGCACCAGTCATTCAAAAGGGTAGACATCATTTTGCTCTTGGTAAATCTGATAAAAGAGAAGGACCGATTAACTAACTATTGAAAAATACCGCTACGCCTTTATTAGGCTCGCCTAGGGATCTACTATTATCAATAACAGCTTTTAGCTCATGATGAAAATTAAAAATAGGGCGAATTTATTAAATTTGCTTTTTACCATCTTGACAAATTCAAAAAACCCCGCCCCGGTTATATAACCCCCTCAGCACAAACCAAATGGACAATCAACCACACTTAAAAATTACTTTTACACTTTTACTCACGGATAAACGAAATTCGTCTTTACCTGCCCCCCAACATCATAACTCATCACAAAAGAACTCCAGTTCTCACCCCGCGATGCTGCGCTAGCCTTCAACTCTTTAATTAATCGATACAAAACAGCACCATTGAATTCAGTTTGCGGCTGTTCATTTACAACGCCATTTTTCTCAATGGAGATTTCTTCAACCATGTATCCGTCGCACACCTCAGTCTCATACCTAAATGCATCATAATCTTCAACAATTCCTGATTGAAGCAATTCAAAAATACTTTTAACAATTTCTATATCTTTGGTAATCATTCTTTATGCTCCGGTATTCTGCGAGCTTCATTTTCAAATCGAACAGTTTGACGCTTTCCATCGATTGTATAAGTAACATCCAACGTATCTGGGCGCAACGATCGAGGATCTTCGCGATTAAATTTTATAGTTGTCGGTCCTACTACTTTATTTGGATCGTTCAAAGCGCTTTTGATTTTGTGTTCGTAAAATACCTTATACGCTGAGCTATTGAAATTCTGATCTTGGGCGAACAAGTTGTAACCATCGCATGTCCCACCCTGACTACACGCTTGTGCGTGTCCGCCTACATCAGTTTCTCTACCGGTCTTCCCAGCAGCAGTTTGCCTCGCGTCCCGTGGAACCTTGATATCAACCGGGGTGAACGTGAGCTCTTCGACTAGACCTCTACTGTCGGTTACAAAAGTAGTGCCGTTGTCCAGCTCATAACGCTGGTTGGGCATACGTGCTTCTGGGTTGTTGAGCATTTCGTACTCAGGCGATCCTTTGACTGATTTACTGCTGTCGACTTTGATTGTTTCAGCCGTTGGTGTGTCTTGACGATTCCAATTCTGAGATACCCTATCTGTCGCGCTGGAATCTAGCCCATGAACCGAACAGCTTCCCGCATTACAGGTATAGCAAGGTCCAATGTTATGTACCCACGTGCTTAGCTTGCCAACATAGAAAGTATGCCCAATGTCCACCGTCAGGTTGTACGTTTTCCCCTGCGACTGCAGCAGCTTTATTGATACTACGGAGATCGAAGCCTCTTGCGTCGCCCCATCCCCCAACGACTGCAGTTGATCACCCGGCTTGAGCTCTATAAGTGGTACAAAGCCTTTGCGCGCCGGCACGTAGAACGGATGACCCGGCGTCACTTGCAGAGTCTCAGTGATACCTTCACCGGCACTGCCGTTCTTCACAAGCGTCAACTGGTAGATCGGCTGATCCGTGCGAATGTGGGTTGCCGAGACCTTCGAGGCGAACGGTTCACCTCCTTCTTCAGGTTTGGTCCAGACGACGTCGCCCACCCTGAGGGCGTCAATGGCTCGTTCACCATCAGGGGTGGCGACCATAGTCCCGGCAGCAAAACAGCATGGGCTATAGCCTGCTAACTTGGCCTGTGCTTGGTTGGCAAACTGTTCAGTCCCCTTACCCGCCGCCGCATCCAAGCCTTTACCGGCTGCTGACTCAATGGCCTTTCCAGAAACAGTCTCCGCAGCCTTCCCAGCGATAGCCTCCGTTCCTTTAACCGCCAATGTGTCCCGCGCCGCCAACTCTTTGATTGCGCTTAACAGTGCTCCCTTGCCTACGCCACCTACAGGCATAAGCTCAGCAAGCAGTTTGAGATCTATATCTGAATTAATGCCACCGCCCACCAAAACGCGTAGCCGGTCTATTTGCTCTGCTTGGGAGGCAGTATCAGAACTGAGCGCGGCGATTTCAGGAAATTTCCTGATAGCCGTACGCTCTCCGTATTGCTCGGCCCACGCATCCGGCACAACACCCACACCACCGGGTTCGTTGTTGTAGGTTGTGTTGCTCGAAGGATTGAACAGCAGCGAATCCTTGTACTGCTTATCTGTAGACTTGAACGCGACGACCTGATCCCCGTTCGCAACAATGGGGCTGCCATCACCCCAGGTCAGTAGGACTTTCTCGTTTTGCAGCTTATTGATAACTCCCCGCGCAACAGCCAGGTCGTCTCCTAGTGCTTGCCCTTCAGGATTTGTGGGACCGTAACCGGCCAGAATCCCTTGAAGCTCATTGTTGGTTTTCTGATCGACCTCACCTCCGGCAACAAACGTTAAGAGGGCATCCCACTCAAAGCCAGATCGGCTTTGACCTTTAGTGGCATCTAAACTCTTGGCCTCTTGGGCCAATCGTTTCTCTTCTTGAGCGTGCAACTTGCGGTTGTATGATTGTGCATTTCCAGCAATTTCCGAGCCCATTGCAACATCGCCGTCAACGCTTGCGGCAGCGAGCAATCCCACCAGCTTGGATGCTGCATTGACCAGTCGATCATGCTCTGCTGGATCACTACTACTGAGTAGAGGTGACTTATCCAACGTCACAATAAGGGCTTCATTAGCACCCGCAGCAATCGCTCCCGTCTTGAAGTCGCCACCCATGGCTTCCGAAAGCAACCCGCCTACAACGGCGTGCAGTGCCGTTTTGCTTAGACCGCTGTCTTGAAGTTTGTAGGCATTGCCAAAATCACCAACGCCTGTGAAGGCGGTCGCCTGCATCACATCAAAAAGACTGCCCTTCATGGCGTCTTTGAAGCTCCCTTGTCCAAGGGCTTCAGAAAGCGTCCCGCGCACTGCACCACCAGCTAATTGGATCGTTCCAAAACGGCCAATTGCTGCCGGGTCGTTCCAATGGGGCACGACGCTTGGGCCGCTTACTTTATTAGTTACGGGGTCGCTCTGTGCGCCGAACCAATTGCCACTCGCGTAATTCACAAAACCTGCAGAAGCACCCGCGATCAGCGATTGTTTCAGGCTGTCGCTGCTGAACGTTTCCTTGAATGCTGCCCCCAGGTTGCCTTTATTGTTTATGGTGCTAACAACGCCGGTGCTAGCAAGCGAAGTCAACGACGCCGTCGCGATAACGTTGCCCAACCCAGCCGCAGTTCCTGCAACTGCAGCGGTGGTCGACGTCGCAGCAGTAGCGGCTGTCGCAGCCGCCATGGTCGAGCCCGCGCCGACTGCGCTCCCTGCAGAGGCAGCAAGTGCACTGGCGGCTCCCGCCGTCAACACGGTGACAACGATAATGATTGCCAGCATTGCGCCTTGGCCGAGGCTGGAATGGCTGTACTTAAAGGAGTCGTGCAGTTCCTTCACATGCCGCCAATCCACATCCCCGCGCTTCTCGGCTTCTTTCAACCAAGCCAACTGTGGGTCTGCTTTGACCATCACATCAATCGTTTGGCTAACCGTGTTCTGATCAATCTGTTTAATGTCGATCTTCAGCCCGTTGACCGCCTTGATCGCCAACTCACCCTGTGCCTTCAACTCACTTTGGCGCAGCGTCTCGTCGGTATTCCCCTTGCCCTTGGCGCTGGTCCACGCCAGGTCACTCTTGCTCTTCTCGTGGCTCTCCTGGTGCAGGTCCTTGACCGCCTCGAAGGTCACCGCGCCGCCACTGGTGATCGCTAGGTCCTTACCACTCTCGAGCTTGGCCCGCTGATACAGCTGATCACCGCCGCTGACCAGCGACAGATCACCACCAGTCTTGATTTCAGTCCCCACATTCGTGACGTGGGTCACTTCATCGCGCTTGGTCTTCTTCGCGCCCCAACCACCCTTCTCCTTCATGTCGTAAAGGCTGTAGGTGCTGTTCTGCGCCGCCAGCAGGTTCAACTTATCCCCGCTATACAGATAAGCCTCATTCCCCGCACTGATCCTGCTCGCCACTATCGTGGTGTCACGCCCAGCCTGGCTGACGAAATCCCCGCCCGCCGTCAGTACGCTGGCCACTTGGGTGGTCTGGTCGTCTGAGGTCTTGATGCGTTTTTTGCCGTGTTTTTCCTTGCCTTCGACGTTGTGCATGTCGCTGACGGAGGCGACGTTGAGGTCGCGGCCGGCGGCGATGGTAAGGTCTTTGCCGGCGGTGGCGGTGCTGCCGATGATGTTGACGTCTTGCCCGGCTTGCATATTGATGCTGCCGCCCGCCGTGACGCTGGCGGCGAGGTTTTTGACGTCGGTGGTGATGCTGGATTTTTCGCCGCTGTCACGGGTCTCGTGCTTGACGCTGGTGTCGCTGGCGGCGATGAGGTTGAGGTCGCGGCCGGCGGTGAGGTTGGCGTCGTTGCCCGCTACCAAAGCGCCTCGGTTGGTGAGGTCGCGGCCGGCGTCGATGGCGAGGTTTTCGCGGGCGACGATGGTGCCAGCGCTGGTGTCGGTGAGGGTGCGCATGCCGACGCCGTCACGCACCTGAATGGCGGTGTTGTCGTTGGTGACATCGCCCTTGAGCGCGGTGAGGCTGACTTGCTTGCCGCGGATTTCGCCGGCCATGGCGTTGCGGATGCTGTCCTGGGCCAGCAGGTTCAGGTTGTTGCCGGCTTCGACCAGGCCGCCGGTGTAGATACTGCCGCTGCTGATGGCGGACAGGTTGTTGCTGGCGCGCAGGGTGCCGACGTTGATCAGGTCGCCGCCGGTGACCAGGTTGAGGTCGCGGCCCTGGATCAGGCTGTTGCCGCGCACGTTGCGCGAGTCGGCCTGGGCCAGGTAGAGCACCGGTACGAGCACGGTCTGGCCGTCGATGACGCGGTTTTCCATCCACACGATGTCGTGGGTCAGGGCGCCGACTTGCTGGCCGGTGAGGGACACGCCGAGGCTAAGGCGCAGGGCGTCTTTGCTGGCCAGTGCGTTGTCCATCAGGTAACGGAACTGGTCGGCGTCGCTGTACAGGCCGCCGGCGAGGAAGCGTTGGCCGGTTTGCGCGAGCACGGCGTCGCGGATCAGGCGGGTTTCGTACTGGCCATCACCGAGGCGGCGCCAGGCATTATCGGAATTGAAGCCGAGTTTGCCGAGCATGTAGTCGGAGCTGAAGAAGCCGGACACCGAGGTGAACTCCGGGTTGGTCTCGATCAGGTAGTGGCTGGTAGGGTCGGCGTTCTTGACGAACAGGCCGTACTCGCCCTTGGGCAGTTGGAAGGTGGGCGAGGTGGTGGGGTCGACCGGGGCGAAGGCGGTGCCGGTGTAGTCCACAGGCACGAAGCCGCCGCCGGGGGCCACGCCCACTACAGGCAATACGCTGCCGGGCGCCTGGGCGCTCGGGTCGTTGGCGTGTTTGCTCAGGTTGATGTTGATACCGCCGACGGGGATGCCGGTCTGGTCGTCGCCGAGGGTGCCGGTCAACTGGGCCAGGGTGTTGTTGTGCAGCGTGCCGTTTTGCAGGGTGCGGGCGACGTTTAGGTTGACCGTGCCGCCGGCTTGCAGGGTGGCGTCGTAGCCAGGGCCGCCGTTGTCGGTCCAGGTGGTGACGTCGCTTGAGTGGACGAAAGGCCGGCTATTGGGCGAGCGGCTTTTCAGTTCTTCGAAGCGCGCCTTATCGAAATGCCCAGCCGCCGTGGCCGCATTGAACGCGGGAACGTCGACGTATCGCATGCGTTCAAACAAATCGTCGGGAACGTGCCCTGGCGTGTTGACGACAATCTTGCGCTGCCCCGTACGCGTGGCGGCGCCCTGATTGAGCAGGTCACCGGCGGTGATGCTCAGGTCGCCATTGGCGGCCATCAGGCTGTAGCGGTTCTGCACATTGTCGCCTTGCAGCAGCATGTTTTTGCCCGCCACCAGGCGCGCCGCTGCCGAATCCTTGGTCGCCGCCTCAAGGTACGTTTCGTAGATGGTGATCTCGCCACGTTCCCAGTTGTCGCTCTCGTCGCAGTGTTGCGAACAAACCCAATACAAGCTGCCGGTGGTCAGCGTTTGCCCGAGTTCGAATTCGTCTTTGGCATTTTCGATGAAGCCCGCATTGATGCCGATGGAGCCTTCGCTTTCCACGGTGCCGGAGCGGTTGCTGAACAGCACGGCACGCCCACCATCCCGTGCGGCGAAGCTCAAGTTGCCTTTGCTGTAGACATCGCCATAGCTATTGCTGAAGCCATTGCTGCGCAACGTCATGTCGCCGCCGCTGAACAACAGCGAATCGGCCGCATTGGTGATGCCGTTGACGGCGGTCAGGTTCACCGCGCCCTGGGCACCGAGGGTGCCACGGTTGTCGATTTGCGCAGCGGCGATATCCAACTGCTGCCGGGCGGTGAGGAAACCGAGGTTGGCCAGGGTGCCGTTGAGGGTCAGGCGAGCATTGGTGGCCGCCAGGCGGCCGCCGTTCTGGTTGAGATTGTTCGCAGCGACGGTGAGGGTTTGCAGAGCCGAGACGCGGCCGCTGTTGCTCATATCGCCAGTGGTGATGCTGATGTCACCGTCGCTGAGCAGTTCGCCGCCGTTGTCCAGGCTGGCCACGTTGAGGACCAAACCCTTGGCGCTGGCCATGCGGTCACCGGCCTTGAGGGCCAGCGCTTGGTCGCTCTTGTAGGTGAGCACGTCGTTGAGTTGCACGCGGCCCAGGCCGTCGACTTTGCCGAATGCCCAGTCGGCGCTGCCCATGCCCTGGATATTGCCCTGGCTGCCGGACAGGCTGGCGGTGTTGAGGTGGAACAGGCCGGAGCCGGCGTGTTGCAGCATGCCGTTCTGATTGTTGAGGCTGGCGGCGTCGAGGCTGAAGGCCTGGCTGCCGAATTCCAGGGTGCCGTTCTGGTTGTTTACCGTCCCGCTGAGATTGACGCTGCTGCTGGCGCCGCCCAGGCCACGCAATTGGCCGTTGGCGCTGTTGTCCAGGTTGCCGCCGGTGAGGGTCAGGCCCTGGTTGGCTTCGATCAGGCCGCCCTGGTTGGTGAGGGTGTCGCGAGAGGTGAGGTTGAGCTGGTTGCCGCTGATCTGGCCGCCTGCGCTGTTGTCGAGGGTGGCGCCGTTGACGGTCACCTGCTCTTTGCCGAACAGTTTGCCGCCACGGTTGGCCAGGGTTTGCACGGTGAGTTGCAGATTGCCCACCAAGCTCGCCATCAGGCCGTCGCTGCCGTTGTTCACGCTGTCGGCGGAGACGCTCAGGCTGTCGCCCTGCACGGTGCCGTCCTGGTTATCCAGGCTGGCGGTGGTCAATTCGGTGAGGGCGCCGCCGCTGAGGATCAGGCCCTTGCGGTTGCTCAGGTCCTGGCCGCTGTAGCTCAAGCCCCCGGCGCCGGCCAGCAGTTGGCCGTTGTTGTTGTTCAGGTGCTGGGCGGCGATGTCCAGATGCTTGCCGCGCAGGGTGCCGCCGTCGTTGTTGAGGGTGGTGAGCTGCTTGACCAATACGCTGCGCTCGCCCGCGTCGATCTGGCCGCCGACGTTGGTGAGCAGGTCGCTGACCTTGAGCACCACGTCGCCGCCATCGCTGACCAGCGCGCCTTTGTCGCTGTTGTTGAAGGTTTGCGCGATCACGTCGACGGTCTGGCCCAGCAGGATGCCTGCGCTGTTGTCGAAACGCTCGCCCTGCAATTGCAGGAGGCCTTCGCTCTGGATGCGGCCCTGGGCGTTAAGCAACTGGCCCGGGCCTTTGAGCAGCAGGCTGACGCCCTGGGCGCCACCGGCCAGCAGGCCGGCGCTGCGGTTGTCGAGGCCGGAAGCGCGCACGTCGAGTTGGTCGCCCAAGACGCGCCCGGCACGGTTGTCGATATCGCCACCGGCAACGTCGAGCAGCAGTTGCTTGCCGACGATCACGCCGTTCTGGTTATCCAGGTTCGCGGCGCGCAGTGCGATATCGCCCTGCCCGGCCTGCAGGCGGCCCTGGGCGTTGTTGAGCTGTTGCGCGGCGGTGAGGGTCAGCTTGCCGGTGTCGGCGCTGAGCACGCCGTTAGCATTACTGCTGAGGCTGCCGGCAGTGACGTTGAGGTCGGTGCTGGCCTGGGCGAAACCCTGGTTGTTGTTGAAGGTGTTGGCAACGGTGAGGTTGAGCGTGCCGCCGTCGGCCTGGACCAGGCCCTTGAGGCTGTTGTCGAGGTTACTGGCATTGACGGTAGCGGTTTTGCCCACCAGCACGCCGTTCTGGTTGTTCAGGCTGCCGGCGTTGACGGTGAGGTCGTTGGCGATGATTTGCCCGCCGCTGTTGTTGAGGTTGGCGCTGGTCACGACCAGGCTGCCACCGGCCATTTCGATACGGCCCTGGCGGTTGTCCAGGGAGGCGCTGTTGAGCGTGGCGGCCTGGCCTTCACCGAAGCGAATCAGCCCGCCGAGGTTGACGATGGCCGGCGAGTTGATCGCCAGGCTCTGCTCGCCGAACAGGCGTGCGCTGGCACCCTGGTTGGTCAGCTTGGCGCTGCTGAGGTCGACGGTCTTGGCCTGGATGATTGCGCCCTGATTGGTCAGCGCTTGCGCGGCGGTGATCGCCAGGGCGCGGCTGGCCAGCAGGTTGCCGGAGGTGGTGACGGTTTGCGCGTTGACCACCAGATCGCCGGTGGTGTTGCGGGTGTTATCGGCGGCGACGCCGGCTTCGATGATGCCGGGGTTGTTCACGTTGGCCGCGTTGAGTTCGATGCGCTGGCCGGCTGCGATGCTTTTCTGGTTGACCAGGTTCTGAGCGCTGGTGACCTGCACGTTGCCGTTGGCGTAAACCTTATCGGTCAGGTCGACATTCTGCGCCGTGACCTTGACGTTGCCGGTGGCCGCCGCCTGCGCCATGCTCAAGCGCCCATTGGCATCGAGCTGAATATCCCCACCACTGGCCGCCAGGGTGCCGTCGAGCTTCACCCCCACACCGGCCTCGGTGCCCACCAGTTTGATCGCACCGGCATACATGCCGCCCAGGGCCGAGGAGTCGATCGCCAGCTCGGGTTTGGCGCTGCCGTCATCGGCGCGCGGCGTGGTGTTCAGGCTTTGCGCATCGACGTCGTTGCGCCCGGCGATCACGTTGAGTTCGCGAGCGTTGATCTGTGCGTTGATTTTGGCCGAGCGGGTGATGATGTCGAAGCGGTCGACGTTGCTGGCGTTGAGGCCTTCGCCGTCGATGGTCACGGCGCCGCCGTCGACCTGGTAGCTTTTCAGCTGGCCGGTCGGGTCGAGCACCGGTTTGCCGGTGGTGAGGGTCACGTTCGGCGTGTTGATGAAGCCGCAGCCGCTGCAGGTAATCCCGTACGGGTTGGCGACGATGACCTTGGCCGACTGCCCCGCCACTTCGGTATAGCCGCGCAACTGGCTGGCGCTGCCGCCGTTGACTTCGTTGAGGATGACGCTGGCCGCGCCGCCCTTGAGGTTGGGGTTGCCGACGATGTAACCGCCCAGCTGGGTGTTGACCAGGGTACCGGTGGCGTTATTGAGGATCACGCCGTTGGGGCCGACGTTGTACTGCTGGAACTGGTTATGGGACAAACCCGCGCCGTTGGGCGTGGCGATGTTCACCACCGGCACGCCATTGCCCGCCTGGCCAACCGAAGTACCCGGCGCACTGACCACAATGCCCTCGGCCTGGGCCAGCAGCGGCTGCCAGAACAGCGCGTTGGCGAGGATCAACGCCAGCCCGCGCTTGGGCAGGCCGAAGAACGCGTTGCGCGGCTTCAGGGCGGCAGAAGGTTGGCGGGCCAGGAAGGCGAATTGGCGAACGTCCATTGTCAGGTTCTCATTGCAGCGGGGCGTTGAATTACAGGAAGAAATCCATGCGGAAGTAGATCGGCGCTTCGCGCTCGGTCACGACCCCAGGTCTTTCTAACGAATGGGCAAAGGTCACGCTGGTGCTGACGTGTTTGCCGCGGGCGAACAGTTCCAGGGAGTTGCTGGAGACCCGCCCATGCGAGTTGTCGTTGTAGCGGTCGTTGCTGATCACGCCCTGGTCGTAGCCGACGCTGGCGCCGTATTCGAAAAAGGCCGGGCGCATCCAGTCGAGGGTCACCGGGCGTGCCCAGCGCACTTCGTTGCGCCAGTAGCCGCCGCTGTCGCCGGTCAACAATTGGTCCTTGAAGCCGCGCACCGAGGCCGAACCGCCGAGGCTCATGCGCTGGGGCGAAAACAGGATGTCTTCGCTGCGTTGGCCGGTGGCCAGGCTGCTGAAGCTGAACGACTCGCCCCACAGGCTGAACGGTTGCAGGTAGCTGACGGTGGCGGTGTATTTGCGGTAGCGCGAATTCGGCTGGCGGCGGCCGAGCGGGTCGCGCTCTTCCTGCGACTGGGCGTCGAGCAGGCCGATGCCGTTTTGCATGCCCAGGTCGAGGTTGACGAAGGCACTGCCAATACGCCGCCCGTGGTTGATGCCCAGTTGCAGTTCGCTGAGGCGGTTGCTGCTGGGCGCGGTGCGCACGTCGAGGAGGTAGTTGTTGGTGCGCAGGTGCGCCAGGCCGACGTTGACCGAGGTCTTGCTCACGTCATCGCGGTGAATCACCCGCTCGGCGCGCAGTTGGTGGTTCTGGTTGTCGCCGTCCTGCTTGTACTTGGCGTTATCGGCCACGATGTAGGTGCGGTAGTCGCTCTCGTTGTAGCTGTAACTGAAGTTCCACCAGCCCCATGGCACGTTGTAGTAGAGCAGGGTGTTTTTCGAGGTTTTCTGATGGTCGCTGATGGCGTCGTGGCCGCCGCGCAGCATCAACTGGTCGCCCAGGCCGAGCGGGCTGTCCCACTCAAGGCCGGCGCCCCATTGCTGTTCGCCGGTGCTTTTCTGGCCGTCGTTATTGCGCGACAGGCTGGCGCGCCAGGGCTTTTGTGGGGTGTTCTTGACCACCACGTCGCTGCCGCCGACCTGGCTGCCGGGGGTCAGCTCCATCTGCGCCTGTTTCGACGGCAGGCGGTTGAGCTGGTCCACCAGTTGCTCGATCTCGCGCAGGTTCAGCGCCTCGCCGACCTTGCCGGGAAAGGCCATGGCCAACTCGCGCTCGGTCACCGTGCTGCCTTCGGCGCTTTTCAGGGCTTCGAGCTTGCCTTCCACCACCAGCACTTGCAGGTGGCCGCTGGAAAGGTCCTGCTGTGGCAGGTAAGCACGGCTGGTGACGCGGCCTTTGCCGAGGTAGTAGTCGGTGATGGCCTTGAGCAGTTCGTTGAGCTGGGACACGCCCAGGCACTGGCCGATATACGGCTTGAGCAGGCGCTCGCGGTCGGCGGCCGGCAGGCTGTCGGCGCCTTTGAGTTCGATGTCGTTGATCGGGAAACAGCGCGTATCGGCGGGGGTGGCCGGTGCTTCGGGCTTGGCTGCTTTGCCGGGCAGGTCCTGGAGTTCCTGCAGACGCCGCTGCTGCTCTTCGAGCAGGCGGTTTTGACGGTCGCGGATCAGGTCCTGGTCGCCGGGGGTGGGGGCGGCGAATGCAGTGTTCAGGCCCAGGCAAGTGAGCAACACAGTGCATAGAAGAAACCGAGTCCGTGGCATTAACAGAGACATGTTCGATCCGTCGAAAATCAAGGGCCGGCAAACTAACATCGAACTTCCAGCAGTCCAAGACGCTGGGGCTGTTGGGTGTTCGAGCGGGCCTGGCCGTTAATGTATTGATTAGTAACAAAATTTAATCATCTAACAGCTTTCAGGCTGATCGCGGAAACGTTTAATCCGACCGGCGGCAGCTGTTTCGATGAGAATTCGACTGAGCAGCCTTTGATCGCCATTATTTAGCCATCAGGTGTCGTCGCTAGGTTAGTACCGGGGATTGGAGGAAAGTTCGCGGGGGTTTTGTGAATCCGATCCCATTTATCGGAATTCCCACAACAGGGATTGAACTGCTGCGCCTAGGTGATCGTTCCCACGCTCCCGCGTGGGAATGCAGCCCGTGACGCTCCGCGTCACCTGTGTGAGCGGTTGGCGGGACGCGGAGCGTCCGAGGAGGCATTCCCACGCGGGAGCGTGGGAATGATCTTTAGACCGCTATCGGGGGCAAGCCCCCTCCCACATTGGGGATTCACAGCATTGAAGAGGCTAGCCAATGCCCTTGTCTTTTTCCGAGCCGGGCACCAGGGCCAGGCCGGGGCGTTCGACGTCGCGGGACACGTGGGACTTCACTTCTCCCACCCCACCCTCTTCATCGTTGTGAATCACCAGCACGCCAGGCCGGCGCAGTTGCTCCAGGTCGCCCGCGCCGAGGTTGAAACTTTCACTCAAGTGCTGGTCGCTGAGCGCATTCGCCTCGGCGCGCCGCTGGGCGAATTTGCGGCCTTTGCGTTGCTGGTAGCGCGCCCAGGCGATCAGGATCACGGCGTTGAACAGGGCGATCCACAGATAGATCTGCAAGGTATTGAGCGCGGCGAAAATCGGCGCTTCCAGGCGCGGGCCGCCGTGGGTTTCGAGCATGGCGCTCATGCCCCGGGCCAGCAGCCAGACCAGGCCGCCCCAGGCCAGCAGGGTGAGCAACACATCGATGATCCACATCACCAGGTGCTGGCGGGTTCTGACCAGTTTCATCGTCACGCCTCCTCTTGGGCAGGTTTGATACCACGGTCCGGGCTGACCCAGCGGGCGCGTTTCTGGTGCTGGTTGAACAACACCTTGGGAAAGCTGACCAGCGTGGTGAACAGGCTCACCAGCCAGAACACCATCGGGTACCACACGGTCCAGAACAGGGTTTTCCACAGGTCTTTTTCGTAGCGCCGGTCGATCAGGATGCTCACCGCGAACTGCAGCAGGCACACCATTGCCAGGACCAGTCCGGTAAACGCCGGCGGCACAAGGGAGACGACGGTAATCGCCTGCGGCAACACCATGAATTTACCCAGCCCCCAGAAAAACACCGAGAGCAGGAAGGTGAACGCCCAGCCGGTGGACAGGCAGTACTCGAACAGCAGCGGCCACAGGTAGCGATGGCGCCATTGCCAGATGCCGCGGATATTTTTGAACAGCACTTCAGCGCCGCCCTGGGCCCAGCGCAGGCGCTGTTTCCACAGGCCGCCGACGGTTTCGGGCATGAGGATCCAGCACAGCGCGCGCGGCTCGTAGAAGATCGCCCAGTGATCGAGCTGCAGCTTCCAACTGACATCGATGTCCTCGGTGATCATGTCGGTGCTCCAGTAGTCGATGCGGTTCAGCGCCTTCTTACGGAACGCCACCACCACCCCCGACACGGTGAAGATCCGCCCGAACACGCGCTGGGTACGCTTGATCAGGCCGATGATCGAGGAGAACTCGCCCACTTGTACCCGGCCGATCAGGGTTGAGCGTGTGCGTACACGCGGGTTGCCGGTCACGGCGCCCAGGCGCGGGTTGTCGAGCATCGGCGCAACCATATAGGCCGCCGCGTTTTTGTCGAGCAACGCATCGCCATCGATGCACACCAGGTATTCGCTGCGCGCGGCCACCGCCCCCATGCGCAGAGCCACGGCCTTGCCCTGGTTCTGCGCCAGGTGCAGCACGCGCAGGCGTGGGTGTTGCAGCGCGAGCGCGTCGAGTACGGCGGCGGTGTTGTCGCTGGAACCGTCGTTGACCGCGATCACTTCGATGTTCGGATACACCTGGGCCAATGCGGCGGCCATGGTGTCGGCGACGTTATCGCCTTCGTTGTAGCAAGGGATGATGATCGAGATCAGCGGGTTGCCGGCCAGGGTCGGCGCCGGGGTGTCCTCCTTCCACGGCCAGTGGCGCTCCCAGTGCAGCCAGAAGTACAGGCCGCCGGCGATCCACAGCGCAGACATGAACAACGGGTAGAAAAACACGAAGTCCATCAGGAACTGCCCGGTGACCAGGAAGATCAGGCCCAAGGGCACACCCAATACCAACGCCAGCACGAATAAAGCCAGGATTCTGTCGAACATGATCAAGGGTTCCACTGGTTGGAAAGGGCCGGGCGTACGGTCTTCAGGTCCGGCGAGTTTTCCAGGAAGTTGTCCGGGTAGTAGCCAAAGCTCTTGACCCCCTGGCGTTTGAGCACACCCATCCATTCGGCCATTTGCACAGCGTTGATATCGGGGGCTTGCTGGGTGCGCCAGTCCTTGGCTTGCAGTTCGAATACGGTGCGCTCCAGCGCGCCGGGGCGGGCCTTGACGGTAGCGACCAGTTTTTCCAGCCAGGCGTTGGAGTTCTCCAGCGACTGGCCTTCCATCAGCGGCATGGCCATCGGCGCGGTCCAGTCATAGGCCTGCAGGAAGTCATCGAGGTTCTGCGCGAACCAGGCTTCGCTGGCCGGGTTGAGCATCGGCTCGGCGAAGATGTTGCGCGCGGTCAGCACCTGCGGCCCGGCGATGGCGCGGACTTTGGTGGTTAATTCCTGGGTGAAGTCGATCAGGTAGCGGCTCTTGAAGCGGGTCCAGCGCTGCAGCGTTGCCGGATCTGCGCGCAAGGCCGCGATGCTGCCCGGCAAGCCATTGGCCGCATAAGCCTTGAGCGCGGCGGGGCTGGCGTCTTCGAAGTCCGAGAGCACGGCGTCGTCGTGGTACAGCACACCGTCGATGGCGCTGTTGCGGGCGAGGTCTTCGTAGATCTCGCCGATGATTTTGCGCACCTGCGGGTCGAACGGCGACAGGCGTTTGTACTGATCAGGATCGGCGCCCAGCTTGCCGCTTTGCGGGTCCCAGCGGGTCACGCGTGGCAGCTTGGGATCGAGGGCGAAACTGAGCACCGGCATCCACGCATACACCGCAGCATGGGCGCGGGTGTGCAATTGCCAGGCGACGCGGTTGAACAAGTCGGCGCGCACCGGCAGATGACGATTGGGGAAATACAGCGAATGCACCAGGCCGTCACCCTTGGGGTCGGCGAAGGCCTGCAGGAATACCGTGCCGGCGCCCATGTCCACTACCCGCTGGACCAGTACGTCGAGATTGCGCGCCTGCTGGGCCGGGTCGGGGTCGTAGACGTTGTCCAGGTCAACGTGCAATACGCGCAGCGGCGCCGGGGTCTGCGCCGCGACAATGCTGTTGGCGAAGTGCTCGCCGTCCGGGTCGGAGGCCACCAGGAAGCGTGGGCTGTTCATCAGGTTGCCGGGGCTGTCGAGGCCGTCTTCCAGGGTCAGGGCCATCTGGTAGCCCTGCTCGCTGACCACCGCCAGGGACGTGCCTTTGGCCGCGCCGTACGGCCATACCCAAACCCGGGGCGCCTTGCCGGTCACGCTGCGGATTTTCTGCGTGATGGCCGCCACATCGGCCCGCATCCGCGCCTGGAACTGCGCTTGGGTTTCATAGCGCTGGGTCGCCGGGTCGTAGCGCAGCGAGGTCGCCGCCGGCTCCAGGTTACCCTGGGGGTTGGCCAGAATCCCGGTGTGGCTGGCGTCGGTGTGCGCGGCGATTTCCACTAGGCCCGACTGGGACACTTCACGAATCTGCTGCCAGGTGAGGAATTCGCCACGCGGTCGCGGTGAGCCGGCGAAGTCCACCGGCTTGTTCAGTGGCGTATCGATCCAGTAGCCCACCGGCGCCAGTACGGCGGGCCAGTGGTAGGCGCGCAGAATCGGCATCACGCGGGTGTAGAAGCTCGTATAACCGTCGTCGAAGCTGAGCATCACGGCCTTGGGCGGCAGTTCAGGGCCGCCGTTGCGCGCCGCCAGGATCTGGTCGACGCTGACCGCCTGGTAGCCGTTCTCCCGCAGCCACGACAGTTGCTCGATCAAGCGTTCGGTGCGTACCGCCACCACCGTCTGGTCGGGGTCGCGATCATTGACGTCGTGGTAGGCAATGCCCAGGAAATGGTTTTTCGGCCAAGGCGCTTCGTTCGGCGCGGTTGGCCGCTGCGCGGGTGGGGTATAGGGCGCGGGTTGCTGGGCGCAGGCGGCGGCCAGCATTACACCCAGGACCAACAAGCAACGGCTGAGGACGGTCATGGTCAGGCTCTTCTAGAAACGGTAAGTGAGGTCGACGAGCAGGCGCAGATCGCGTTCGCGATCACCGTCATAAGGTCGGCTGATCAGGCTGAGGTTGGCGCCCATTTCCAGTACGTCGTTCCAGCGAAAGCGTTGGCCGTAACCGATTAGGCCGATGCCGCCGGTGGAGTAGTCGCGCTGGCTGTAGGTGCCCGCACCGATCTGGAACTGCTGGCTCCATTGGGTCTCGTAGCGGTGATAGAGCACGTGATTGACGTTGATCATCGGTAACACCGTGAAGTCCGACTTCGGGTTGAAGTACGCGGTGTCTTCCTTGCTGTTGCGGCTGGCGCCCACTTCCAGGCCCAGGTCGACTTGCACATGGGGCGAGCTGTAGAGGCCTTCGCGGCCGCTGAGCAGCGCTTCGAAGCGGTCGTTGCCGTCACTGAAGTGCGACGGGCTGAGGGTCAGTTTCCACTCGCGGCTTTCATTGGCGCGCCAGCGGATAAAACCACTGCCGCCGTTGGCGGTGACGCCGTCGTTCAAGGCGCGCAATGGCGTGGTGGTGAGCAGGTAGCCGACGCTGCCGCCGTACTGCCAGTGGTCGTTGATGTCGCGGGCAATCGACACTGCCGCGCCTTGCTTGGAGCCATCACCGTAGGAATGGTTGGACACTTCGGCCTCAATGGTCATGTCGCGGGTACGCCGCTCCACGCCCACGCGCTGCCAACGGTGCTGGCCGGTGCCTTCGCTGAAGTCGGCGGTGGCGTAGCCGGCACCGGCGAACAGGCGCCAGTCTTCGTCGATGGGCGGCGTGTAGATCACGCTTTCAATGCCCCAGTCGCGGCTGCCGGCCACGGCACCCGCGTCGTTGTCATTGCCACCGCCATAGCTTTTGCCGGTGTAGGCCTCGACGCGCAGTTCGGCCATGTCATGTACATCGCGCAGACGGCGCAGGCGTTGCACTTGGCGGTTGTCCGGGTTGCGCGCAACCACGTCGTCGGTGAGGGCGTCCATCTGGCGCCACTCCTGCAGGTCCATGGCGGTGTAGGCCTGGGAAACTTCCAGGCCGATGTCGCGTGGGGCCTGGGCTTCGGTTTCCTTGAGGGTGCCTTCGGCGCGGCGCGGCCAGTCACGGGCGCGGTACATGTCGGCCTGGGCGATGCGCAGGCCGACGTTGCCTGGCGCCTTGGCCACCAGGGCTTCCAGGCTGGCTTCGCTGCCCGGCAGGTCGCCGCCGAAGGTGCCGGCCTGGGCGGCCAGTTGTTGCGCGTCCATCCAGTTATCGTTGGGGTTGCCAATCGGCAGGCCCTTGAGTTCGACGCGGGGGTTCTGTTCCTTGGCCAGGGTGTTGGCGACCTGGCGGGCGTCCTCGACCTTGTCGCTTTCCAGCAACGCGTAGAACAACGCGGTGCTGTCGTCGACGCGGTAACTGGCGTCGGCATCCGGTGCGGTCAACACCTGGCGGTACAGCGGTTCGGCTTTCTCCGGCTGGCGCTGATCGAGGTACGACGCGGCAACCCAACGCAACGCGTAAGTGGGCAACTGCACGCCTTCGCCGGTGAAGGTCTGGTATTCGCGGATCACTTCCGCGGTACGCGCCCGGGCCTTGAGCGCGCCCAGGCGGTCGATGCGCCAGCGCACCACGTCGTCATGGGCGCTGGCGTCCGGGGCCCAGCGGGCGATCAGCCGGTCGTAGTCATTGAGCGCGCGGTCGGCCACCACGTAGCGTTCTTTTTCGGTGCGCGTGGCGAACTCGGCGATGCGCACGCGCTCGGCGGCAAGGTCGCCTTCCAGCCGGCGCTGGGTCACCGCATCCACCAGCCCTGGGCGTTTGGCCGACAGGCGCAGCGCGGCTTCCGGCAGCCGGGCCTTTTGCAGGGCGACGATGTATTCACGGGCCACGTCGGGTTTGTCGCCGGCGCGTATAAACGCCTGGTCGAACTCAAACAGCGCGTCGTAGTTCAAGCCGGCACGGCTCAGCGCGTAGCCCAGGGCCATGCGACGGTTGGGGTCATTCGGCTGCGCGGCCACCAGCGCGCGCAAACGTTGCACCGCCTCGGTGGCTTTGCCGCCATCGGCCTGGGTGAGCGCCAGGCCCAGTTGCAGGTCGATATTGTTTGGTTCACGCAGCAGCGCCTGGCGATAGACCGCCTCGGCCTGGGCCCACTGTTTTTGATTGCGGTAGGTGCGCGCCACCGTGGCCAGCGCCTGGCTGGTCAGGTTGCGATTTTTACCCTGGGCTTCATACACCTTCAGCACTTCGGCGTCCTGCCCGGCCCAACCGGCGATCACCAGGTGATCGCTGACCTGCCCAGGGGTTTGACGTTCGGCGGACAGTTGGCGCAGTTGGGTCAGGGCCGGCGTGAAGTGGCCGTTGCGGGCCTGAATGATCAGCGCGTCATAGGCAGGATCGGCCACGGCGTAGGCGGGCATCAGCAATTGGCTGCACAGGGCTGCTCCGATGAGCAACCGCAACCGGCCTGATGCACTGAGTGAATGGATTGGCAACATGGCGTCAGCTTCCTTACAAGGAAAGCTGCAACGATGGGTGATCCTGAGCGATGTGCATCAGGGTGTCGGCGTCTCGGGACCCGACCTAGCTTTCCTATGGGGACTATCCCCCAGCCAGGCGAGGCCAAGGGCAATTCAGAACAATTGTTCAGAATTGGCTGAAAGCGATTTCTTGCCGAACACAAAACAAAATGTGGGAGGGGGCTTGCCCCCGATAGCGGTGGGTCAGTTATGAATATTCTGACTGACACTCCGCCATCGGGGGCAAGCCCCCTCCCACATTTTTACCGCATTTGAGGCTTGCTTATTGGGCGCCGCTCATTGCGCCGGCCTTGGACATGACGAAGCTGATGAACTGCTCAACCGTCATCTTCTGGCCGTTGAAGGTCACTTCGTTATTGGCATAGTGCAGCTTGGACACCACATCGGTACCCTCCAGGGTTGCCAGTTGAGTACCCACGGCCATGCCGCTGACCATATCGGCCGCCATCTGCGATTGCTGTTCGATGGCTTTCGGGTCGGTCACGCCGCCGACCTGCGCCTGCAACGCGGCCACGTCGCCGATCATCGGCTTGGACAGGGTCAGGTTGGCGTCCAGCAGGGAGATCATCTGCTTGCCCAGTTCAACCGGCGGCAGTTCCATGGAGGCCGGCTTGGCCAGGTCCAGCACCAGACTGAACTTGCTTTCGCCATGGGTGGTTTTCAGCGACAGGTTTTCCACGGCCAGTTGCGGCTTGGCGGCCAGCACCTGGTTGACGTTGGCTTCGGCCAGGGTCTGCTCGGCTTCGGTCAGTTGCAGCTCCGGCGCGGGTTGGCCGGCAGCGGCAGCGGCTTGCACCGGCTGCATCTTGTCCTGGTAGAGCTTCGTCAACACAAGCATCGCCGGGATATCGACGTTCTTCATGCTGACGGCCATGGCAGCCGAGCCCACCGGCTTACCCTGGTAACCGATCTCGTCGATCTTGTAGTCGACGCGGCCGGCCAGGTTATTGTCCTTGGTTTCGCTGGAGTCTTTCTGCTCGAAGCCCTTGAGGGTCAGCACGGCTTTCTGCGGGCCGAAGGTAACCTTGGTGTCGGTCAGTTCGATGGTGTTCTGGCCGGTGTAGAAACCGAAGGTGGATTTGGCCAGGTTGCTGGCGACGGTCAGGCCGGCCAGTTCGGCTTCGAACGCGTCGCCGTTGGCATCGACCGCCGCGACCTTGAGGCTGTTCATGTAGCCGTCGGCCTTGACCTTCTGGCCTTCGGCGCTGCTGTCGAAGTCGAGGTTGGCGCCGGAGAAGCTCACCGAGGACTTGTCGTCCTTGAACTCCAGGGGCAGCAGTTCGACATTGCCGCTGACCGAACGGCTGTAACCGATATTGGCCACGCCTTTAAGCGGCGACACGTCTTTGCTGGCGGCGAACCATTGTTCGGTGGTGGCGTTCTTTTCCAGTGCGTAGTGACTGGTGGCCATCACTGGCAGCCACTTCAGGCTGACCAGGCGCGAGAACGGCAGCGGGCCGTGTTCGATATGGTCGACGAACAGCAGCTCGGGGTTCGGGTTTTGCTCGCCGAACACACTGCCCTGGCCCTTGAGGCGGTAATGGGCGGTGCTGCTGAACACGCCGCGGTCCAGGGACACCAGTTCCAGGGACACGCTGCCGTCGACGCCGGCCATGGAGGTTTGCAGTTCCTTGTTGGCGTTCTGGATCGCGGTTTGCAGGACCGGCTCCAGTTGTTTACCGGTGTACCAGGCGCCGCCTGCACTGACGACGCCAACGGCGACAACGAAACCCAAAAGAACGACTGCTGGCTTATTCATGAAGTGACCTGATCAAATCCTGTGAGAAGTGGGCTGTCTTCCTTGAACCCCGAGGGATTGGCTCAAGCCCGCCGAAAACGGGTGAAGATTAGCACTGGCGGGCATAAACGGCCCAGCCTTTCAGAGGGATCAGTTCAGCAGGAGTTCAGGAGTACTCCAGCTCAATTTCGTCCAGTTGGTGATCGAAACTCTTCAAGCGCGCCGTCCAGGTGTAGACCAGCACCTCAAACTCGCGGTGTATCACGGCATTGCCGGGGGTGTCGGTCTTGGGGTCACAGAAGTCCAGCTGATAGCGTTCACGGGCCATCTGCGTGGCGACATCGGACAATTCCCGCGCATTATTGAGCCAGTGCCTACCGTCCGCGACCTGCCGGTCGAGCACCACGCACTGTTTCTTGAGGACTTCGAGGCTTTTTTCCAGGGGCGTGCCGGTGAGGTCGCCCATGACTTCCTGGAAGGTGCGCCCGGGTTGCCAGTAGCTGCCCCAGAAATAGCGGTCGAACACGGTTTCGACACGGCGCAGGGCAACCTTGGTGTCCCAGATCGTTACGCGGGTCTTGCCTTGCTCGAGCAGCTTTCGCTTCACCCGCTGGTTTTGATACGACGCCCAGGCCACCACGCCGATGGACAAAGTACCGATGACCAGGCAGGCGCTGTCGAGAAACACCATGGCCTTGTCGAGCTGGTGGGCGAGCATCACCCCGTAGAAATACGCGGCCGATAACAGCACCAGTGCGAAGAGCACGCACCAGAAAGCGGGAGCATAAGGGTTTTTCATTATTGGAATCCCCATGAGCAAACGCGAGCAGTGTCAGGCGAGGCGTTACGCCCCTTAGACACAGCATAGCCATCACCTCACGGATTGCCGGGTTTTACCCCTTGCGTTCGTCCGCTTTCCCAGCCGCCGCCCAGGGCCAGGAACAGGTCGATCTGGCTCATCGCAACCTGGGTGTTGGCCGCCGCCAATTGCGCGCGCATGGTGGTGTAGGTGCGGGTCGCTTGCAGGTCGGCGAGGAACGACTCGCGCCCGGCCTGGAAGAACCGGTGGGTCTGGTCTGCCGCTTCACGTGCCGAGCGTTCGGCATCGGCCAGCGCCTCACGGCGCTGCAACATGGCGGTGTACTGCGCCAGGCCGGTCTGGGTTTCGCGGATCGCGTTAAGCACTACCCCGTCGAAGTGCGCCAGGGCGCCCTGGGTCGCGGCTTCGGCTTCGTGGATACGGGCACGGGCGCCGTTGGTCGGCACTGTCCAGCTGATCATCGGGCCAAAGCCCCAGCGATTGGTCGCCGGCTGGCCGAGGTTGTCGAGCAGGCCCACTGTGCCCACCGTGGCGCCGATGGCGATGTCGGGGTACAAGGCGCCGGTGGCCACGCCGATGCGTGCGGTGGCAGCGGCCAGTTGACGTTCGGCCTGGCGTACATCCGGGCGGCGCTTGAGCAGGGCCGCGCCGTCGCCCACCGGCAACAATTGCGCAATGTGCGGCAGCTCGGCGCAATTGGCGGTGCCGGCCGGCAGTTGATCGAGGGGTTTGGCCAGCAGCATCGACAGCCGGAACAGCCCCGCCTGGCGCGCGGCTTCGTAGCGCGGCATATCGGCGCGCAGGGATTTGTATTGGGTTTGCGAGCGCGTGACCTGGGTTTCATCGCCACGCCCGGCGTCGCGCAGGCGCTGAGTGAGCTGGGTGCTTTGCGCTTGCAGGTCGAGGGATTCGTTGGCAATCGCCAGCTCTTCGTTGGCGGCGCAGACCTGGGCGTAGGAACGCACCACATCGGCCACCAGGGTAATGCGCGCGATATCGGCGGCCGCCTGGGCCGCATCGGCGCTGGCCTGAGCGCTTTCGATGCCACGCTGCAGGGTGCCGAACAGGTCGAATTGATACGAGGTGGTGATGCCGACACTGCCGATGTTGCCCACCGGGACTTTGTCTTCCAGCAAGAAGGCTTCGCCGGACTCCTGCAACCGCTGGGCTTCGGCCTTGGCACCGGCGCTCCAGCCGCCTGCGGATTCGGCCTGCTGGGTCTGATAGCGCGCGCGTTGCAAATTGGCGGCCGCCACGCGCAAGTCGGTGTTGGAGGCCATGGCCTGGCGCACCAGCTCATCCAGGCGCGGATCTTTGTAGAGTTTCCACCAGTCCGTCGGCACCGGCGCCGACACCACGTTATTGCCCTCCCCCGCGATAGCGCCTTGCAGGTCGCCACGGTTGACGGCAGCGGCGTTCGGCAATTTGTAGTCCGGGCCTACCGCCTGGCAGGCCGACAGCAACACCCCCAGCGCAGCGGTGGCCAGCAGTTGCTTCATGGCTGGTCTCCGGCTTTGGCCTTGTCATCGATGATCGACACCGTCGCCGTACGCCCGGCGATCATGCGAAAGTCCGGCGGCACGTCATCGAAGGCAATGCGCACGGGAATCCGCTGGGCCAGGCGCACCCAGCTGAACGCCGGGTTGACGTTGGGCAGCAGGTTGGAGCCGCTGCTGCGGTCGCGGTCTTCGATACCGGCGACGATGCTCTGCACATGCCCATGCAGACGGGCGTTGTCACCGATCACGCGGATATCCACGCCCATGCCGACGTGGATGCCGTCGAGCTTGGTCTCTTCGAAGTAGCCGTCGATATGGAAGGAATTGCTGTCCACCACCGACAGCACCGGCCGCCCGGCGGTGACGAACTCCTGGGTGCGCGGCGCGCGGTCGTTGACATAGCCGTCCACGGGGCTGCGGATCACCGAACGGTCGAGGTTGAGCTGGGCGGAATCCACCGTCACTTGCGCCTCGGCCAGCGCCGATTGGGCACGGGCCACGCGGGACTGGCTTTCTTCCAGTTGCTCGCTGGGCACCAGGTTGCCCAGGCCACGGTTACGCTTGTACTCGCGCTGGGCCTGCGCCAGGGTTTCCTGGCGATCAGCCACGGCGGCCTGGGCCTGGCGCAGGGCCAGCTTGAAGCGGTCCTGGTCGACGGCAAACAGCACCTGGCCCTTGGTCACCAGTTGGTTGTCGCGCACGTCCACCCGCTGGATCAGCCCGGACACGTCCGGGGCGATCTGCACGATGTCGGCGCGGATGTGCCCGTCGCGGGTCCAGGGCGCAAACATGTAGTACATGACCATGCGCCACACGACGACAACCGCGAAACTCACGATCAACAGCGTCAGGACTACACGGCCGATGGTCAAAAAAGGTTTTTTCATGTCATCAAATATCGACTGAGTGAGTCCACCGCGCCCAGCAACAGCGCGTAGAGCCCCACATTGAACAATGCCCGGTGCCAGACCAGGCGATAGAAGTGCATGCGCGTCAACAGCCCGTGCACCACCAGAAACAACACATAGGTAATGCCCATCAGCACCAGCAGCGTGGGCAGGAATACGCCGCTGATATCCAGGTCACCGATCATAAAGGCGCTCCATCGGGTAGCGGCGCTTCCATTTCCGTGCCGCCAATGAACTCCACGCCAGGCAACAGCGCCAGGCGCAGGCCGGCCAGGGCATGCAGCAGGTGCAGGCGCGTGTCACCGTCGTCTTGCAGGCCCTGGCCGTTGAGGGCGCGGCGTGTGCGGTCCAGGGTCATCAGCAGACCGCTGGGCGCGGGCAAGCGTTCACCGGCCTTGAGGCACGCCTTGAAATAGCCGCCCACGCCTTCCACCACCTGGTTGAGCAGCACGCGAGGCACGCCGAGGATGCGCGGCGAGTAGGCGAGCAGATCGAGCAGGTTCAGCGCCACGCGCAGGTCGCGCAGCGCGGTGCCGGTGTCCTGGCCGGTGAGGCCCAGGCGCGGCAGGTGCTGCATCAGGCGGTCGAGCATTTGCGCGGCCATGTGCCGGTGTTCGGCCAGGCTCGCAGGTTCGGTGAGGCTGACGATGTCGCGCCAGCTGAAACGGGTCAGGCGCTTGGCCGCCAGTTCCGCGCCGAAGGGCCGCGCGATCAGGGTCCAGATAAAGGCAAACAGCAGGCCTACGGGACCGGCCAGGTTGACGTTGGCGAAGTTGAGAAAGTCCGCGTCATAGGCGCCCTGGATGCTGATGAACGATGAAGTGTTGACCAGCGTCAGCAGCATTCCCAGGTAAAAGCGCGGCTGCACGGTGAGGGTGCCGATGCAAATGAACGGCACGGCGAACGCCAGCACCAGCATCGGGAAGTCGTGCAGGTTGGGCAGCACCAGGAACAGGTACAGGCTGGCGAGCAGCACCGACATGGCGGTCCAGAAAAAGAACCGGTAAATCTGCGGTGCGGGGTCGTCCATCGAGGCGAAAAAGCTGCAGGCGACGGCGGCCAGGATCACTGCGCTGCCGCCGTCGGTCCAACCCAGCAGAATCCACAGCACCGAGGCGACGACGATCGCGCTGACGGTGGAAAACGCCGAGTAGAACATCAGGCCTCGGTCAAGGAACGGCGTGAGCCGGCCCAGGCGCCAGTGACGGTACACGGCGCGCCAAGTGTCCTGGCTTTCGCACTGGATGGCGGCTTGCAGGCTGCGGCAGTCTTGCCACAGGTCGACCCATTCGCCGAGGCGGTACAGGGCGTTGGAGAACAGCAACGTGTGGCGGTCGTCCAGCGCTTCGCCTTGGGGTTGCGCGGCGTCAATCTGGTCGCGCAGCACGCGCCAACGTTCAAGCGGGGCTGTTTGGGTGGTGCTTTGCAGCCAGGCGTCGGCCTCCTGGAGCAACGGCGTGAGCTGAGCGAGAAACTCGGGGGCGCGATGTTCGATGGCGTACACCGCATCGTCCAGGGCATCGATCACCGGCAACAGGTGAATCATGCGCCCGCGCAGTTCCTTGGTGTTGCGCACCGTCTGCGGCCGTGCGCCTTCGTGGGGCAACTGGCCGATCATCAATTCGAGGGTGTTGAAGGTCGCGACCATGCCACCGCGCAGGCTGCTGACGGCTTCCGTGTCTACATCGCGGGTGAGAAAACGTTGGCTGTAGACCTGGGCGTCGGTAAACCACTTGGCCACGGAGCCATCGAACACAGGCATCAGGCGACGCGGCCAGAACATTGCGCCCACCACCGCCGCCACGGCGATGCCAAGGAAGATTTCCTCGGTACGCGCCTCAGCCACGTCCCACACCGCCAACGGGTTATCCACCACCGGCAGGGCAATCAGCGGCAAGGTGTAGCCGGCCAGCATCAGTGCGTAGTTGTTGGCGGTGCGCAGGTGCAGGGAGAGAAACAGCAAGGTCCCGGTCCACAACGCGATCACCACCACCAGGATGTAGGGCGACTGCACGAACATCGGCACAAAAAACACCGCCGCCGCCGCGCCCATCAAGGTGCCGATGGCGCGGTACAACGCCTTGGAACTGGTGGGGCCGACAAAGGGGCTGGAGACGATATACACCGTGGCCATCGCCCAATAGGGACGCGGCATTTGCATGAGCATGGCGATGTACAGCGCGATCATCGAGGCGGCGAACGTACGCACCCCGTAGAACCAGTCGCGAGCGGGCGGAACGCCGGTCAAGAATCCGTTCAAGGCGTCGCCGCCTCAAAGGCCCGCAGTACGCGCAGCGCGGCTTCCATATCGGTGGTCGTAATGTCCGCCAGCACTTCGAGGCGCAGGCGCACCAGTTGCGCCTCGACCGCCTGCACCAACTCGCGGCCACGCGCGGTCAGGCTCAGGGCCTTGGCGCGGCGGTCGTGGATGTCTTCGGTACGGCACACATAGCCGTCGTGGCACAGCCGGTCGAGCAGGCGCACCAGCGACGGGCTTTCCATCCCCGACGCCTGGGCCACTTTGACCTGATGCACCCCGTCCCCCAGGCGACCGATCATCAACAGCGGCACGGCGCAGGCTTCAGAGATGCCATAGCTCACCAGCGTGGTCTGGCAGATTTTGCGCCAGTGACGGGCGCCCACCACCATGCTGCTGCTGAGGTTCATCTGGAGTTGTTCGAGAGATTGAGGCACTGGATAGTTCGCATACAGTTAGTTTGCTAACTATCAATATGGTGGATCGATGCGCGCCCGTCAAGTTTGGAAACAATTTCGCGGATGAGTGGAGCGACTTGGCGGCAACACCGCAGGGCAAATGTGGGAGGGGGCAAGCCCTAATGCCGTCAGTTAAGCGAAAGGGCTTCACTGTAGGAGCGAGCTTGCTCGCGAAAAACGCCCAGACAACGCATTCATTCTGGATGAACGAGGGGGCCTTGAGTTCTTCGCGAGCAAGCTCGCTCCTACAAAAAGCCTTAACTGACTGACATTAGGGCAAGCCCCCTCCCACATTCTCAAAAAAAATTCACCTAGCCGACTAAAGCTCGGTTTTTTTCAACCCTCACCATTTTTTTTCAAGTTTTGGCCTTTTCACACATTTTTTTGCACATCTCGCCCGCCCCGCAACATCACATTCAACTCATCCACCACCACCGCCCAATCCGCATCTTCCAGAATCTCCTCACGCAAAAACGCTCTTTGGCTATCGGTCCAGAAAAACGCATCCGCCAGTTTCAGCTCCGGCTTGAGCGGTGAATGAACCGCCACAAATTGCTCAATGCTCACCGGGTCATCCGCTAATCCAAGCTGTTTGAACAGTGACGACAAGCTATGCACAGGCGATTCCATGGCGGGCTCCTAAGAAGACGATTTCCCAGAGTCTAGCCCAGGCGCCAGCCACGCCAGCAACCGCTCGACGCACTGCTGTGCCGGCAGCACGCCGGTATCCAACACCAGCGACGCATGGGGCGGTGGCTCGTAAGGCGAGCCGATGCCGGTGAACCCCGGCAGTTCTCCCCTTCGCGCCCGGGCATAGTGCCCCTTGGGGTCGCGGCCTTCGCACACCACGAGTGAGGCGCTGCACCACACTTCGCGATAATCGGCGCCCAGGCGCTCGGCAAACACCGCGCGCAGCTCAACCAGCGGCGCGATCAACGCCAGGATCACGATGTGCCCGTTTTCTACCAGCAGTGCCGAGAGTTCGCTGGCGCGGCGGATGTTCTCCAGGCGATCGCTGTCGGCAAACCCCAGGTCTTTGTTGAGGCCACCGCGCAAGGCGTCGCCGTCGAGGACCAGGCTCTGCCGGCCCTGTTCGAACAACGCCGCTTGCAGCCCCTGGGCCAGGGTGGATTTGCCCGAGGCAGGCAAACCGGTGAGCAGGATCGCCACGCCGCGATGCCCATTGCGCGCTTCGCGTTGACGGCGAGTGACGCTCGCCGTCGGCGCCACCAGGTTATTTGGCGACGGCACGTGGCACCGGCGTGGCGATATTGCCGGCAGCCCACGCTGATTCGCGGCCAGCCAACGCCGTGGCGATGGACTGTACGCGGTCCGAGTCCAGCTCTTCGGGCAACGGGTCGAGCCCGGCGCTGGCGAAGATCTGGCCATAGGCGTTGCGCAGGTCGGCGTAGGCCAGGTCGCGGCGCAGGTCGGCTTGCAGGGTGTTGAGTTCGCCCTGGATCAAGTCGAGCTCGCCTAACCCGGCGGCCTCATGGCGGTTGCGCAACTGAGTGAGGATTTGCCCGTCGATGCTGGCCAGTTGTTCGCTGGTCTTGAACTGGCGCACGGCTTCCTGGTAATTGGCGTTGGCCACGTAGACTTGGGCCAGCACCGCGATGGACATCGCCTGGCGTCGGGCTGTCGCGACGTTTTCACCGGCCTTGGCGACGTCGATGGCGGCCGGCGCGGAGATCACGTTGAACAGGTTCCAGGTGATCTTGGCGCCGTAGTCGGCCCAACGGTTGTCGACCAAAAACGAGTTGCTGTCGTAATGGCCTCCGGCCGAAAACTCCAGGCCCGGCAGCAGGCGCAGCATGGCTTTGCGGGTTTCGGCGGCGCTGATGCGGGTCTGGTAGTCCTGCTCGCGCAGTTCAGGGCGGTTGGCCAGGGCTTCCTGCTCCAGGCTGGCCAGCTTGACCTTCAGTTGCGGCACGCTGTAGTCATCGGGCGTTACCAGCTTGAGGTCGGTGCCCATGGGCAGGTTGATCAGGGTAGCCAGTTCGGTCTTGGCCAGGGACAGCGCGCGGCGCTGTTCCTGCAACTGGCGCGTGGCTTCGATCAGCGAGCGCTGGTAACCGAGGGCCTGCACCGGGTCGCCGATGCGCTGCTCGCTCATGCTCTGGCTGTTGGTCTGGGCCTGGTTGACCCGCGCCATCAGGCTGTCGATCTGGGTCAGCAAGCGTTCAGCCGCCACGGCGCGCCAATAGGCCGAGCGTACGTCCTGCACGATGGTGTTGATCACCTTGCGCCGACGTTCCTGGATGATCAGACGCTGGTCGCCCTGCTGCTTGGCGCTGATGTAGCTCACACCAAAGTCGAGAACGTTCCACACCATGGTCAGGTCCGCCACGCGGCGGTCGCGGTCCTGGGAGGTGGACGGTTCCAGCGACTGGTTGCCACTGAGCACGCTCTGGCTGCTGGAGGCGTTGGTGTTATTGCGCCCGGCGTAGCCCGCAGACAGGGCCATGCGCGGCAGCATGTCGAAGCTGGAAAGGTCGGACTGACGCATGGCCAGGGCTTCTTCCATGATCTTCAAGCGGCCTTCGAGGTTGTACTTCACCGCACGGGCCATGGCCTGGTGCAGCGTGAGCGGGCCGCTCAGCGGCTCCTGGTCCTTGTACATGCCTTGCAGATCGCTGCGGGCTCGCTGCTCACTGACACTGCGTTCAATCGGCTCGCTGGTGACCGCACAACCGCCGATCGCCAGCGCCAGCAAGCTGGCGCCGAACAACTTATGACCTGTTTTCATCCTTGGAGCGCCCCTGTTCCTGCGTCTTGAGTTAAGTATGTTCAAGCCTGCATTTCGCTGATGCCGACCTGTTGCAGTGCACGCGCCAGGTCAATCACCTGGCGTTGTTCGGTGTCCTTGAGTTGCTGCAATTGCTGGCCGAGGGTTGGCGCGCCAAATACGCCACGCAACCCGTGGGCCGGGTCGGACTGGCCCTTGATCGACTTGCTGTCGAACGCCTTGAGGCCGCTGTCGTCGCCGCCGCTGTCACGGTTGAACAGGCTCGACAAGGAGCTTGAACCAAACACTCCGCCATCGCCGCCGCCAAAGCCGAGAAAGCCCTTGCCGCTGCCATCACCGGCGTCGTTGTTGCTGAACACCTGGGCGATAAAGCTCGGCGCCGACGCACCGTTCTGAATGAAGATACTGCCCAGGGGCGGCAAGCCCGCGCCTATTTCGCGCGGTGCAAACAACGGCGAGAAGCCGATGAGTGAGCCGAGATTGCCGGTCGGCTGGCCGAAGATAACGGGCTGCAATGGCACGTTCGTCGCAACCTGCGACGGTGCCGGTTCGGTGACGCGAAACAGCGGGTCGCCAGTCAACGTAACGGTATTGATCGAGAAGTTGTTGGAGTTGGCAAAACCGCTGCCCGTATTGCCCGACAGGTCATTCACCAGCCCGGTATCGAGGGTGATGAAGTTGCTCGGGTCGTTGAGGTTGGCTGCCGGGGTCAAAGTGGCCGTCCAGGTCTGGCCGCCATCGCTGGTTGCCAGGTTGGACAAGCTGCCGTTGGCCACGCTCAGGTCATCAAGGTCGAAGCCACTGACTTTCTCGCTGAAGGTGAAGGTCACGGTGGTGGTCTGGCCCACCGTCAGGTTCGGGTTGGCGATGCTGATCGTCGCGGTGGGGCGTTCGCCATCGATCGCATAATTGTTGGAGATCGCAATGCCGTTGCCGGCATTACCCGCCGCGTCATTGACTTGACCCGCATCCAGCACGATCAGGTTGGTCGCATCGCTGATCACCGCGGTTGGGGTCAGGAGGGCGGTCCAGGTTTTACCGCCATCCTGGCTTGCCAGGTTGGACAGCACCCCATTGGCCACACTCAGGTCCGACAGGTCAAAGCCGCTCACTGCTTCGCTGAAAGCGATGGTAACGGTGGTGGTCTGCCCGATGCCCAAGGTGCCGTTGGCCACGGAAATACTCGCGGTGGGGCATTGGGTGTCGACGGCATAGTTGTTGGAATCGGTGGTGCCGCTGCCTGCGTTGCCGGCCGCGTCCTGCACGCCGCTGTTGTTCAGCGTGACCAGGTTGCTGGTGTCGGTGATGTTGGCTGTCGGCGTCAGGGTCGCGGTCCAGGTCACGCCGCCATCGCTGGAGGCCAGGTTGCCCAGAGTGCCATTGGTCACGCTCAGGTCGCCGGTGCTCAAGCCACTGACTGCCTCGGAGAAGGTAATGGTGACTTGGGCAGTCTCACCCACCTTCAATGCGCCGTGGTCGACCACAACCGTCGCGGTCGGCCGCAGCGTGTCGATGCTGAAGTTATCGGAGCCCGTCACGCCACTGCCGACATTGCCTGCCAGGTCGCTGACACCGGCGTTATCCAGCGTGATCAGGTTGGTGGTGTCGTGAATGTCGCTGGTCGGCGTAAACGTCGCCGTCCAGGTGATGCCGCCGTCCGTGCTGCTCACCGCCGAGAGCGTGCCGTTGGGCACGCTCAGGTCGCTGTTGTCGAAACCTGATACCGCCTCGCTGAAGGTGATGGTCACCAGCGAAGTTTCCCCGGCGGCCAGGGTCGGGTCGGCGACCACGATCGTGGCCGTTGGGCGCTGGCTGTCGATGGTGTAGTTGTTCGAATCGGTGGTGCCGCTGCCAGCGTTGCCGGCCTGGTCGGCGATGCCGGTGTTGCTCAGCGTGATCAGGTTGCTGGTGTCGGTGATTCCGGCCGTCGGCGTGAAAGTCGCGGTCCAGGTAATGCCGCCATCGCTGCTGCTCAAGGCGCTCAAGGTACCGTTGGCAACCGCGAGGTCGGCGTTGGTAAAGCCGGTGACCGCCTCGGAGAAGGTGACCGTTACCAGCGAAGTCTGGCCGACGCCGAGGGTGGTATTGGCAAGCACAATACTGGCGGTCGGGGCCTGTGTGTCGATGGCATAGTTATTGGAGTCAGTGGTACCGCTGCCGACGTTGCCCGCACCATTTTGCACGCCACTGTTGTCCAGGGTGATCAGGTTGCTGGTGTCGGTGACATTGCTGATCGGCGTGAACGTCGCCGTCCAGGTGATACCGCCGTCGCTGCTGCTCACCGCGCTCAGCGTACCGTTGGCGATGGCCAGGTCGGCGTTGCTGAAACCGCTGACCGCTTCGCTGAAAGTGATGGTGACCAGTGAGGTTTCGCCGACGCTTAACGCGGTATCCGCGACCACGATGGTTGCCGTCGGTTGCACCGTATCAATGGTGAAGTTGCCCGAGTTGGTGATGCCGGTACCGGCATTACCGGCCAGGTCGGCGACCCCTGCGTTGTTCAGGGTGACCAGATTGGTGGTGTCGCGCACGCTGGCGTTCGGGGTGAAGGTTGCCGTCCAGGTGATGCCACCGTCGGCGCTGCTCACCGCCGAGAGCGCGCCGTTGGGCACGCTAAGGTCGCTGTTGTCGAAACCTGATACCGCCTCGCTGAAGGTGATGGTCACCAGCGAGGTTTCACCGGCGCTCAACACTGGGTCGGCGACCACGATCGTGGCCGTTGGGCGCTGGCTGTCGATGGTGTAGTTGTTCGAGTCGGTGGTGCCGCTGCCTGCGTTGCCGGCCTGGTCAGCGATGCCGGTATTGTTCAGCGTGATCAGGTTGCTGGTGTCGGTGATTCCGGCCGTCGGCGTGAAGGTTGCGGTCCAGGTAATACCGCCATCGCTGCTGCTCAAGGCGCTCAAGGTACCGTTGGCAACCGCGAGGTCGGCGTTGGTAAAGCCGGTGACCGCCTCGGAGAAGGTGACCGTTACCAGCGAAGTCTGGCCGACGCCGAGGGTGGTATTGGCAAGCACAATGCTGGCGGTCGGGGCCTGTGTGTCGATGGCATAGTTATTGGAGTCAGTGGTACCGCTGCCGACGTTGCCCGCACCATTTTGCACGCCACTGTTGTCCAGGGTGATCAGGTTGCTGGTGTCGGTGACATTGCTGATCGGCGTGAACGTCGCCGTCCAGGTGATACCGCCGTCGCTGCTGCTCACCGCGCTCAGCGTACCGTTGGCGATGGCCAGGTCGGCGTTGCTGAAACCGCTGACCGCTTCGCTGAAAGTGATGGTGACCAGTGAGGTTTCGCCGACGCTTAACGCGGTATCCGCGACCACGATGGTTGCCGTCGGTTGCACCGTATCGATGGTGAAGTTGCCCGAGTTGGTGATGCCGGTGCCCGCATTACCGGCCAGGTCGGCGACCCCTGCGTTGTTCAGGATGACCAGATTGGTGGTGTCGCGCACGCTGGCGTTCGGGGTGAAGGTTGCCGTCCAAGTGATGCCACCGTCGGCGCTGCTCACCGCCGAGAGCGTGCCGTTGGGCACGCTCAGGTCGCTGTTGTCGAAACCTGAAACCGCCTCGTTGAAGGTGATGGTCACCAGCGAGGTCTCACCGGCGCTCAACACTGGGTCGGCGACCACGATCGTGGCCGTTGGGCGCTGGCTGTCGATGGTGTAGTTGTTCGAATCGGTGGTGCCGCTGCCTGCGTTGCCGGCCTGGTCGGCGATGCCGGTGTTGCTCAGCGTGATCAGGTTGCTGGTGTCGGTGATTCCGGCCGTCGGCGTGAAGGTTGCGGTCCAGGTAATGCCGCCATCGTTACTGCTCAAGGCGCTCAGGGTACCGTTGGCAATCGCGAGGTCGGCGTTGGTAAAGCCTGTGACCGCCTCGGAAAAGGTGACCGTTACCAGCGAAGTCTGGCCGACGCCGAGGGTGGTATTGGCAAGCACAATGCTGGCGGTCGGGGCCTGTGTGTCGATGGCGTAGTTGTTGGAGCTGGTGGTGCCACTGCCGACGTTGCCCGAGCCGTTCTGTACACCGCTGTTATCCAGGGTGATCAGGTTGCTGGCGTCGGTAATGGCGCTGGTGGGCGTGAACGTCGCCGTCCAGGTGATACCGCCGTCGCTGCTGCTCACCGCGCTCAGCGTACCGTTGGCGATGGCCAGGTCGGCGTTGCTGAAACCGCTGACCGCTTCGCTGAAAGTGATGGTGACCAGTGAGGTTTCGCCGATGCTCAACGAGGTGTCCGCGACCACGATGGTCGCTGTCGGCTGTACGGTGTCGATCGTGTAGTTGGCCGAGTTGGTGGTGCCGGACCCGGCGTTGCCGGCGAGGTCGGCGACGCCGGTATTGGCCAGGGTAATCAGGTTGGTGGCGTCATTGACGCCAAGCGTCGGCGTGAAGGTGGCGGTCCAGGTGATACCGCCATCGCTGCTGCTGACGGCCGTCAACGTACCGTTGGCAATCGCCAGGTCGGCATTGGTGAAACCGCTGACGGCCTCACTGAAGGTGACGGTGACCAGCGAGGTCTCACCGGCGCTCAACACCGGGTCGGCGACCACGATGGTCGCGGTTGGCCGGACGGTATCGACGGCGTAATTGGCCGAATCGGTGGTGCCGCTGCCGGCGTTGCCGGCCTGGTCGGCGATGCCGGTGTTGTTCAGGGTGATCAGGTTGGTGGTGTCGCTGGTGCTGGCGGCAGGGGTAAACGTCGCTGTCCAGGTAATCCCCCCGTCGCTGCTGCTGACGGCCGTCAATGTGCCGTTGGCAATCGTCAGGTCGGCATTGGTGAAACCCGACACGGCTTCACTGAAGGTGATGGTCACCAGCGAGGTGTCGCCGATTTTCAGGGCCGTGTCGGCCATCACGATGGACGCAGCCGGGCGCTGGGTGTCGATGGTGTAGTTGTTGGAGCTGGTGGTGCCGAGGCCCTGGTTGCCATTCACATCACTGACCCCGGTGTTATCGAGGGTGATGAGGTTGGTGGTGTCGGTGATGCTGGCCGTCGGGGTGAGCGTCGCGGTCCAGGTGATGCCGCCGTCGCTGCTGCTGACGGCCGACAACGTACCGTTGGCGACAGCCAGGTCCGCGTTGGTAAAGCCGCTGACGGCCTTGTTGAACGTGATGGTGACCGTTGAGGTTTCACCGATGGCCAGCGCGGTGTCGGCCACGACGAGGGTGGCGGTCGGACGCGTGGTGTCGACCACGAAGTTGTTCGAATCGGTGGTGCCCTGCCCGGTGTTTCCGGCTGCGTCTGCTACCCCGGTGTTATTCAGGGTAATCACGTTGGTGGTGTCAGTGACGCTGTTGGTGGGCGTGAACGTGGCCGTCCAGGTGATGCCGCCGTCGCCGCTGGTGACGGCCGACAGCGTCCCGTTGGCGAGGGTCAGGTCCGCGTTGGTGAAACCGCTCACGGCCTCACTGAAGGTGATGGTCACCAGCGAGGTTTCACCGATGCTCAGGCTATTGTCGGCGACCACGATGGTCGCGGTCGGCCGAGCCGTATCAATGGCGTAGTTGGCCGAATCGGTGGTGCCGCTGCCGGCGTTGCCGGCCTGGTCGGCAATGCCGGTGTTGTCCAGGGTGATCAGGTTGGTGGCGTCGGTGATAGCAGTGGTCGGGGTAAAGGTCGCCGTCCAGGTGATACCGCCGTCGCTGCTGCTCACCGCGCTCAGCGTACCGTTGGCGATGGTCAGGTCAGCGTTGGTGAAACCGCTTACGGCTTCACTGAACGTAAAGGTCACTGCCGTGGTTTCACCGGCTTTGAGTGCCGTGTCGGTGATAGCGATCGTGGCCGTCGGGCGAAGCGTGTCGACCACGTAGTTGGCGGAATTGGTGGTGCCGACGCCGACTGCGCCGTCGGAGATGGCCGCCACGCCGGTGTTGTCCAGGGAGATAACGTTGGTGGTGTCCGAGATGGCATTGGTGGGCGTAAACGTCGCCGTCCAGGTAATGCCGCCGTCGGCGCTGGAAACGGCTGTCAACGTGCCATTGGCGATGGCCAGGTCGGCATTGGTGAAACCGCTCACGGCCCGGCTGAAGGTGATGGTTACCAGTGAGGTATCGCCGATTTTCAGGGCGCTATCAGCCAGCACGATGGTGGCGGTCGGGGGCTCGACGTAGGCGGTATTGAGGACGCCGCCACTGCTGTAAATCGAGGGCTGCGCGCTCGGCGTGGTACCCGCGGTGCCCCCGCTAGTGGGGCCGCCTACCCCGCTGGCCGCGGCGTTACCGCTCAGCGCGGCAAAGTTGGCGGCGGTGATCAACACGGTCCCGCCGTTGTTCCAGATGGCTCCCACACCGCGACCACCGGCGCCGCCGTCGAAGATCTTGCCGCCGCTGCCGCCGCCCCCACCGCCGCCGCCGGCCGCGATG
This sequence comes from Pseudomonas sp. R4-35-07, assembly GCF_003852235.1. Lineage (NCBI taxonomy): Bacteria > Pseudomonadati > Pseudomonadota > Gammaproteobacteria > Pseudomonadales > Pseudomonadaceae > Pseudomonas > Pseudomonas sp. R4-35-07. The sequence goes on along the minus strand of NZ_CP027732.1, from coordinate 179,808 downwards.
TTGTTGCTGATCACCGAAGCACCGATCACTTTCAGGGTGCCGCTTGAAGCGTTGTAGATACCACCCGACGCATTGCCGCCGACGCCGCCGACCTTGTCCCAGCCGGAGCCGCCACCGCCACCGCCAATCGAAAGCGTGCCGTTGGTCGCCGATCCGCCGTCACCGCCGTGGCTGTAGCCGGACGCGCCATTGCCACCCAGGCCGCCAGTGCTGGTGCCGCCGCGTCCGCCCATGTCGTTGACTGAGTAGCCACCCCCGTAGCCGCCAGCGCCGGCGCTGCCGGCGCCCCCTGCATACGTGAGGTTGCCTGGGCCGGTCGAACCGCCATGGCCGCCGCTTCCCCCACCGATACCCCCGCCGCCGCCACCACCGCCGCCGGAATAGGCAGGCGTCACGCCACCGCCGCCACCGCCACCGGACGCGGCGTTGGCGGTGACCGTCACGTTGTTGAGCGTAAGGGTGCCAGCGTTGAAAATCCCGCCGCCCATCGCGCCCGCCGCTGCCGCGCCGCCGTTGCCGCCGTTGCCCGCCACCAGCCCTTTGGTGATGACCAGGCCATCGAGGGTTACCGTGCTGCCGGACGCGATTTCCACGACGCGCGACCGGTACTGGCCATCGAGGGTGATATCTGCGGTGCCGTTGTTGTCCAGGTCACCATCGACGGTGATGTTTTTATTGATCAGCAACTCGGAGGTGAGCGCCACGGTCGAGCCGGAGAGGCCGGCATTGAACGTGACGATATCGCCGTTCTGCGCCGAGGCGATGGCCGCGCGCAGCGAACCGACCCCAGTGTTGAGGTTGTTGGTAGCGGTCCAGGTCGCCAGGCCCCACTGGTAATCGCTCATGGTTTTGGTCGACAGCACGTTGGCGCTTTCGATGGAGCCGGTGGCGATCTCCAGGTCCCAGTCGCCGCCCACGCCCGTGCGGTTGATCGACGCCGCCACGTCGCGGCCGGTCAACTGCGCCAGGGAATCGACAAAATTCAGGCCGCGTTCGCCCTCGGCGGTGTAGCAACCGTAAATCAGAATGTCGCCGCCAACGTTCATGTCCTTGCCGATTTGCCCCAGCACCGCGCTGCGGGCCGCGACATTGTCGGCCGACAGGTAGGTAGTACCGAGCCACAGATCGCCCGCGTTGCCGTGGGCAATGATCTGCACCGAGCTGACGCCCTGGTGAGTGTCGAGGTAGTCGGCAATCTGCTGCAGGCCGTCCTTGCTCGCATCCAGCTGGATGACCTGGGCGCCCGGGGCCACGCCTTGCAACAAGCTGGCGGAGTCCTTGACCCGGGCATCCACGAACACCACGGTTTGACCGGGCACGGCTACGGGGGAAACGGCTGGCGCGTCGGCCTGGCCGTGGGTGTCTTTGCTCACGCTCGGGTGGTCAGCCGTCGGCGGCTTGGCGGCGTCAGCGGTGGGATGGCTGTCGGGTTGCGCCGCTTCAGCCACGGTGGCGGCGACTGCGCCGTCGAACAGCATGCGCGGCTCCAGGTGCATGATCATCGGCGAGACCCGTGCCCGTACTGCTTCGGTTTCCCGCGACTTGCGATTGCTCCACCACATGCTGCTCACCCGGCGTCAAACGTTCTTGAGAAAAATGAAAACGCCGCGATCAACTGATCGCGGCGTTGGCCTTCATACGAATCACATTGGCGGCGCTGGCTGAGCCGTCCTGCCAAAACGACAACTCGGTGTACTGCTGGAACAAGTCCGGCGGCAGGATGGTGCGCCGCGTCTGCAAACGCACCTTGGGCTGGACCTTGTGCAAGCCGGAAACGCCCAGCGCCTCGTCGAATGCCGGCGCGTCGTAGGCGAGGTTGTCGAAGTCATGCTCAAACCATGGCTCGCCGATAAAATCGTAGACCAACCGCATGACCCGCTCCGGGGCCTGGCTGAGCAGGTCGTAATCGACGATCAGCAAAGAATTGGCATGCTCACCGTAATAGGCTTCCTTGAGCGCCGCCCAGGCAAACCCCACCAGACGGTTGCGTTGGGCCAGGGTTTCGCAGCGGCTGTAGACCGTGTTGCGCTCGACGTCATCGCCAAACAGCTTGGTGTTTTCGAAAGGATTGGCGCGATACAGGCGTTCCAGGCTGTCCATGATCCAGGCGACGTTGCGCACACAGGCGACGACCTTGGCCTGGGGAAACAGGTCGTGCAGCGCAGGCATACGCGCGCACCACTGGCGGTTGGTGTCGAATACCACCGGGATGGAGGCTTTGTCGGCGTAGTAGGAATCAAACAGGCCGCGCAACAGGCGACGACGGGTGTTGGCATCGATGACCGAGCCAAACTCGCTGCCGGCGCTGCACTGCGCCAGCACACCATTGAACAAAGTGCCTAAAGGGCTGCTCATGCCGGCTTGAAAACGCGGGTTCTGCAATAAAATCGCAGAGAGCAGGGTCGAGCCGGAGCGCGGCAAGCCCGAGATAAAGTGATACTGCAATCCGTTCACCACTTTGTAGGACAAAAATCCATTTGTGGGCCGGAGCGTAGTTGAGAAACACAGTGCCGACTAGCGATCATTTGCCACTATTTTGGCATGCCCCTAATACCAATTTGTGATTAGCGGCAACCGGCGGGCCGCGAAGGCTCTGGCCCGCCACACAGCACGAACAGCCGCGCCCGTGCGCCGCCGCCGTCCTGCTGCAAAAGTTCTTGCCAGCCTGGCGGAATCGGCGCGAATTCATCCGGCAGCTCGTTGCTGCTGATGAGCCAGACACGTCGTGTGTCGGGCGCTAAGGCAGACAGACGGTCAAGGTAGATGCGCCCGCCGTCCTGATCCACCAGAGTGCCGAAGCCATAGGCATTCGGCCGAGTCGGCGTGCCGTCGGGCCTGGGCGGGGTGTAAAGCTGCAGTTGGGCGTCGGTCTGGTCGTAATACACGTAGCTGAGGTACCACATCATGTCGCTGAGAACGATGCGGTCGCCTTCCTGATAGTTGCGGTTGACGAACTCCACCGGCACGTTGAACTGATCATGCACATCCACCGTGGCATTGTTTTTCAGCCCCAGCAGCTCCACTCCGACAAACACCACGCACAACGCCGCGCCCAGCCATGCCAGGCGCGTGGGCAGGCGGTCGATGGCCAGGGCCACAAGGATCGGCAAGCCCAGGGCGTATACCGTGAGGTAGCGCTCGATAAACACCGGCGAGATGAACGACACCGCATACACCAGCAGTAGCGGCAACAGGAAGAACAGCGCCAGCAGGCGGGCCGGATGATGGCGCTGGCGATCCTGCCAGGCGGTGGCTATCACGACGGCGATCAACAACAGCGGGAACAGCCAGAACAGCGGTCGCCAGAAGTCCACCCCTTCATCCTGAAGCGTGAACTGCCAGATCATCGACGGCACGGAGCTCAACGTGACCGGGTCTTCCCAGCCAATGTCACCGCCGACCTTGAGCTGTTCGACGTGTTGCACGAGGTCAAGCAGGTTCGGCAGCCAGGGCAGGTACAACGCCACGACCAGCGCATTGGCGCACCACCACGACGGACGCAGGATCAGGCGCTGGCCGGGCGCCTGGGACGGGCACAGCAGCCCCAGGTAAGCCCAGTGCACCAGCACGCACAGTGCAGTGAAGTAATGGGTATAAAAACCCGCGGCCATCAACAGCGCATAAACGACCAGGTAACGCGTGCGCGCGGGTTGGCGCACCCAGTACACCAGCGCCAGCGTGGCCCCCAGTAACCACACCGCCAGCAGCGAGTACATGCGCACTTCCTGGCTGTAGCGCACGGCGGAGGGAAACAGCGCCAGCAGCACCCCCGCCAGCACCGCAGCGCGACGGGTAGACAGTTGCCGTGTGAGCCAGACGCCCAGGCCCACCGCCAGCACGCCGGGGATCGCACTCATGCCGCGAATCGACCAGATGCCGTCGCCGAACAGTTCGATCCAGCCGCGCAGCATGAAAAAGTACAGCGGCGGGTGCACATCATGGGCGGCGTGAAACCACAGGTCGTCCAGGGCGTATTCGCTGAGCAGCAGGCTTGAGCCCTCATCGCCCCAGATCGCCGCAGCCGTCAGGCCATAAAACCGCACGGCCATGGCCAGCGCCAGGATCGGCACCCACCACAAACGGCCTAGCCAACCGGCGCCTTCCCAGGCGCTCGAAAGACGATTGACTAAGGAAAGTGCCGCCACTTTTTCGTCTTGTTCTACCACAGACCGTCGCACCTCAACTCCCCAGACACAGCCCGTTTACCAGGCAAACCCCACACATGCGCAAACACGCGCCACTCTAGGACAAAAGCCCCGGTTTCGCTCGCTGTTTCGCAACCGCCAGGCAGCAAGCAACAACGGCGACTACGCTCTGCGATGGCGCCGGACCGATTGGCGTCTTCCCCCCTGTCACGCCATCACAAGGATGAACGATCCATGGAAGTTTTCATCGGCACCATCCAACCCTTTGCGTTTGATTTCGCCCCCAGAGACTGGGCCCTGTGCGCCGGGCAAACCCTTGCCGTCAACCAGTACCAGGCGCTGTACGCCCTGCTCGGTGTCGTTTACGGCGGAAATGGCAGCGTCAGCTTCATGCTGCCTAACCTGCAAGGTCGAATGCCCATTGGTCAAGGCAGCGGCGCGGGGTTGTCGGCGCGCGTCATTGGCGAAATCTCCGGCACGGAATCCGTCACCGCCACCCTGCTCAACCTGCCTGCCCACACCCACGCCATGACACCACTCACCGCCACCACTTCGGTGCAACTGGCGAACACCTCCAGCAACCCGCTGACAGTACCCAGCGCTACCAACGCGTTTATCGGCGCTTCCGGCGGTGGGCCAGGCAGCGCCGCAATCTATTCAGACCAGCAGGGCGCCACGCCGGTCCCTCTGCAGGGCGTGAGCACCGCCGTGGCCGGAGGCACGATCAGTGTCGCCGGCCAGGGCCAGGCCTTGGCCACCATGAACCCTTACCTTGCGATCAATTTCAGCATTGCCTTGAACGGGCTTTTTCCGTCGCGCGATTAACCCCTGGCCGGGGCTCGCAGGCCCCGGCATCTCTGAAATGGAGCCTCACATGTTGAACCTGGTCACCCCGGAACACTTTCGACCGTTGCTTGAGGGCACCGCCGTGCTTTACCTGCCCGACGGTTCGGCGCTGCCGATCCAAGTCCAAAGCCTCACCGAAACCCCCAAAGCCACCTTGCCAGGCAGCCCGCGCGGGGCCTTCAGGGTGCTGCTCGAAAGCCTTGTACCCACGGATTTCGTCGACGGCTTATGCCGTTTACCGCTGGCGGACGCCTGCCTCGAACAGGTGTTTGTGTCTCGCGAGCCCGCCATGGGCCGCGACAGCGAGCGGGGTTATTTCTGCATCGTGTTCAACTGAGGCGGGTACCACACCAACCGCTGCGCGGCGGGCGTCTGTTCTTCCACTCGAAACCCCAGCGCCAGGTAATGCCGGCACGCATGGGGGTTGCTCGCCCACACCACCGTGCTCACCGGGCACATCACCTGCGTGGCCGCCTGCTGCACCCCCTGCAATACCGCGCGGCCAAAACCCTGGCCACGCGCGGCGGGGATGAATGCCAGGTACAACACCCGGATTTCATGGGGCCCGAAGTCGGCACTCAAGGCGCCGATGGGCGTGTCGAGCTTTTCGATGACATAGTGCAGCGCACCGGGGAAATGCTCGTCCAGGCCCTTTTCCTGGACCTGGAATTGCTGGGCGATCACCTCCTCGACCAGCGCCTGCTCGCCATCAATCCACTGCAGATCCGCGCGTGCCGAGCGGTAAAGGCGCTGCAAAAACGGCCCGTCGGTACTGCGTGAGGGGCGCATCACCAGGCCCTGCGCCAGGGCATCTTGCTTGTTCGACATTGCGTTCACTCCTAGAACCCGCTTTCCCGTACACCCAACGCCGCCGCCCGGCGCCAGGCCACGCCCAGCACCGACTCACTGCGCCCCTGCAGTATCACCACGCCGCGCAACGGCTGACGGGGCGTTGCAATCGCTTGCAGACTTTTCAAGCGTGCGCCGTATTGCGCCTGCACCGGCTCCGGGCGCTGGTTTTCATCGCGGCGCACGGCAATCGGCCCGTGGTGGTCTGAGGTCAGCGCCTCCTGGTCCAGGTAGGCCACACCGTTGGCGTCGATATCGGTCAATTCAACCGGGATGGCCGAGTGCATCGGGTCATCGGCGATAAACCGTCCGGTTGCCCCCGGCGCCACCCGCCACAGCTCGGCCTCGGCGATGTAACCGCGCAGGCGGGCGCCTTCTTCCACCACCCGCGCCAGCGAATCCTTGGGCGACAGCCAGCGCCCCACGCTCAATTGCGGCAGCACATCGCGCACCGTGCCGGCGTGAGGCGCGCGCAGCAGCAGGCGTTCGCGCTGGGCGGCCAGGCCACGGTATTCGGCGAGGGCCTGGGACAGGCGCTGATCATTGATGCCCGCGTCCACTGCCGTTTCACTGCGCCCGGCCTGGCGGCGCATCTGCAACTGCAAAATCTCCACTTCGCGGCGCACGATACTTTGCCGGGCGTCCAGGTCCGGTGATTCCAGCTCGATCAGCACCTGGCCCTGGGTCACCACTTGCCCGTCCACCACCCGCAAGTGCTTGACCCGCGCCGCCACCGGCGCATGCAGCGCACTGGCGCGCCCGGCTTCGAGCATGGTCGGCAGCTCCACCGCGCTGCGCCAGGGCACTACCAGCGCGAGCACCACCAGCACCAGGCCCAGGCTGCTGAGCATGACTCGCGGCGCATGGGCCTGGCTGCGTCGGCTCCACCATTGGCGCCACTCCTTGAAGATCGGCAGGCCGATAAACCACACCAGTTCCACCCCCATCAGGACGATCCCCAGCAGCTTGAAAAACAGGTGATACACCGCAAGGGCGATCCCTAAAAACAGCGCCGCGCGCCACAGCCACGCCAGGTAGCCCCACCACAACAGCCGCCGTTGCAGGTTGGGCGACCACGGCTCCGGTGCCGGTTCGCCATAACCGAACAGCAGCTCGCGCAAGCGCCAGCGACACAGCGCAAAGGCGCGACCTTGCAGGTTATCCACCTCCCACCAATCGCTGATCAGAAAGTAACCATCGAAGCGCATGAATGGGTTGAGGTTGATCGCCAGGGTGGTCAGCCAGGTGGCGCTTGCCAGCATGAACGCTGCCGTGCGCGCCGGGCCGTCCGGCAGCAGCGACCAGGCCAGCAGGGCGATGCACGCCAGCAACAACTCGGCCATGACCCCACCGGCCCCGATCATCAAGCGCGCGCGACGATCATTGACCCGCCAGGCATCGCTTACGTCGGTGTAGAACATCGGCAGCAGCACCATGAACGCTACGCCCATGCTCTGCACCCTGCACCCGGCGCGCTTGGCCATAAAGGCATGGCCGAATTCATGGCACAGCTTGGCAAAGAACAGCGCCACGCCAAACGCCAGGGCGCCGCCCAGGCTGAACAGATGCGGAAACGTCGCCACAAAGCGCTGCCAGTCGCGCGCGACCAGAAACACCCCAAGCGCCAAAATGATCGGCAAGCCGTAGCGCAACAACCCAGGGCCAAAGCGCGCCAGCAGCGGCCAGGCACGGTTGAGAAATGCATCCGGTCGCCACAGCGGAATCCGGAAAAACAGATATTGATGCAGCAGCACCTGCCACAGGCTTTGTTTACGCGCGGCAGATTTGTAGAGGTAACTGGCGCGCTGCTGCGGGTCGAGGGCGGCGATCAGGTCGTGGGCGCGCAGAAAACCCAGCAGTTCATCCACTTCACTGCCGCCCAACGCCAGGCCCGGCTCGCGGTTGGCGGCCTGCAGGACTTTTTCCGGGTCACCCAAAGACCAGTGGCGCAGCAAGCGAATGGCGGTGGCGCCCAGTTTGAAATAACGCCCGCGCACCGGGTCGGCCAGGGTCCAGCGCGGCGAACCGTCCAGGGCCGCGCCGGCGCTGGACGGTTGCAAGTCTTCACGCAGTTTGGGCAAGTCCATCAGAGACCCACGCTCTGGCGCAGGCCTGCCAGCGGCCGCCGCAACAGGTACAGCGCCAGCGGCGCGCGCTCGCCAAACAGCTTGGCCGTGCCGCGCAGGCCGATACGCGGCGGTGCTTCGTCGAATTGCGCATCCAGGCGATAGGCCAGTTGGCCACCCGGTGTGGGCTGCGCTTCATAGGCTGCCCGTTGCAAGGTCGCCAGGTGGCGATGCAAAGGGTCGCTGTCGAGGAACAGCGCTACCTGGGCGTTCGGTTCCAGGGCGATCGCATCGCCTACCGCCAGCTCAATGCGCAACTCGGCCTGGTCGGGGTCGGCAATCTGCAACAGGCGCTCGCCGGTTTGCACGGGCTTGCCGGTCCAGCGCTCGGCGTCGGCGAAGACGGCGATACCGTCGCGCTCGGCGCGCACTTCGCTGCGCTTGAGCAGTTCGCGGGCGTAATCGCGTTCGGCGCGTTTTTGCTCGACCCGGGCCGCCAGCAGGTCGATACGCGAATTCGATTCGGCATCGGCAAAAGCTCGCTGCGCGCTGGCCTTCAACTCGGCCTCGGCTACGCCCAGGGCACGCGCCGACACGTCGGCCTGGGCCGTGAGGGTGGTGCTTTCGAAACGCAGCAACAGGTCACCGGTTTTTACCGCCTGGTTGGGCTTGACCAAAAACTGTGCAATCACCCCATCCAGCGGCGCCGCCACCACCTGCCCGGCCAGCGGCACCACTTCGGCGGGCGCCAGCACGGATTGGCGCACCGGAATCAGCAGCAACAGCAGCAAGGCGACCACCACCATCAGCCGGCGCTTGCGAGTCAGGCGCAACCGCCACGGCCGCTGCGGCTGCAGTGCATGCCAGGCATGGCTGCAGGTGTCGCCCAATTGCGCCAGCAACACTTGCTCGGCCGGATTCCACGGGGTATCTCGCGCCAGCCACAGGCCACCGAACACTCGGCCCTGGGGGTCGATTAACGGCAACCAGAACACCTGGCCGGCAGACAGGCTTTGCCAGTCCGCCCGCACCGCCTCGCTCAACTGCTCCGCCGGCACTACGCGTGCGGTCTGGGCCAGCGCCTGCTTGTGCAACTGCGCCACCGCCTGCTCGACAAAGGCCACGAACGGCGCATTCGGGTCGACGTTACTCACGGCTGTCACCGCCTGCACCTTGCCGGCGATCAACAGTGCGGCATGCCGATAGCCGAACAGCGGCTGGCTGTCATTGACCAGGCTGTAGGCCAGTTGCTCGGTGGTGCGCGCGGCGCGGGTCTGACGTTCCAGGTCCAGAAACTGCGCAAACACCCGCTCGCTGCTGCCCGGCATCGGGGCGTTCATTGCAATTGCGCAAAGTGTGCGGTGCCACTCATGCCTGCCATCAACCCGGCGGCATTGGGTAAAGTGGCGACCAGCAGCAGCGTCTGGCTGCCCTCGTCAATGCGCGCGCCGAGTCGTTTGACCGTGGCGCTGAACGCCTGGCCGGTTTCATCGGGGGTAAAAGTGAAGGTCTGGCCGGGCTTGAGCTTGTCCATCCAGCGTGACGGCACCAGCAGGTGGATTTCCAGGCTGCGGTTGTCGACGATTTCCAGCAGCGGCGCCCCGGCCGACACGCTTTCATAGCGTTGCACCTTGCGTTGCACCACCTGGCCGTCATACGGCGCCAGCACGCTGCAACGCTTGACCTGCACCTGATAGACCTGGGACTGGGCCTGGGTTTCGCTGAGTTTGGCTTCGGCGCGGGCCACTTCAAAGCGCCCGACTGAATTGAGCGCCGCCAGCTGTTTGTTGTGGGCCAGCTCTTCACCGGCGCCACGGCTGGAAGCCTGGGCGGCATTCAATTGCGCCTGGTAGGCCGAGCAATCGAAACGTGCCAGGGTGTCGCCCTTCTTGAACGACTCGCCCTCACTGAACGGCAGTTCGACGATGCGCCCCGACAACTCGCTGGCCAGCATCGCTTGGTCGCGGGCCCGTAACACGCCGCGCGCCTCATCAGTGCCGGCCGCAGCCGCCGGCGGGTGATCCAGCAAGGGGTCGTCCGCCATGGCGACAGGCGCCACGCCGATCACGCAGGCAACACTCAACAGCCATAGCCGCAATAGCTTCATACGATCCTCCCTGATGAAGAACGCAGTCTATGTCAGCAAGGTTAAAACGCCACTACCCTCAATCGGACAAATCCGTGATTTGTGTGAGCGTTCACCGAAGCTGGCGTCGGATCACGCTATGATTGCCGTCCTCCAAGGACCCAGGATCAAGGACACGTCATGCGCATCGGTTTTTTGTCACCTCTGGCACTGGCCCTGCTGGCCGGTATTCCCCTGGCGGCCCAGGCCAGTTCCGACGACTCGTGCTACCCCGACTGGCGGGTGTCGCGTGACAGTCTCGAACCCTGCAGCAACCAACCCTTTCTCAGCCCAGGCAACGATAGCCGAGTAAACCTGCGCCTGTTGCTGGCCGACAAAAAGGCCGCACCCCTGGCGCCGAATGCCCTGAGCGAAGACGACCTGGCCCAGGGTTTCGGCCCGGTGCCGTTTCCGGTGTATCGCCTGGTGCCGGTCCCGGCCGCAGAGGACGAACCCGATAACCAAGCGGACGATTCGCGCACCGCCGAGCTCGACACCCTGCTCGCGCCGCTGGGCATCAAGCGTGAGGAGTACAAGACGGCAGGCGAAGCGTTCCTCGATGGCGAAGGCAGCCGCTGCCGCAGCAACGCTGATGACAGCGCCACCGCGTTTATCAGCCAGGTGATCAAGGCCGATATGCCGCCCGCCGAGCGCGACCTGCTGGTGAAAGCACGTTTGCAACTGCTGACCACCTGTGACTGGGACGGCCAGGTGGTGGATGCGCAGCTGACCCCTTCGGCCAGCGCCCAACTGTTTCGCACTTATCTGCAGGCCGCCGCTGACTTCTACAGCGGCCGCTTCGGTAACGCCGAACGCGGTTTCGCCGCCGCCGCGACCAGCGAGGTGCCCTGGCTGAAGGAAACTGCGCTGTACATGGCCGCGCGCACCTCGCTGAACCAAGCCCAGGCCGAAGCCTTCGACGAATACGGTGTGCCCCAGCGCGAGCATGTGGACAAGGCCGCGTTGAGCGACGCCGAAGAAGGCTTTCTCGGCTACCTGAAAACCTACCCGCAGGGCGCTTACGTCACGTCCGCCCGTGGCCTGCTGCGCCGGGTGCACTGGCTGGCGAATGACGAGACCAAGCTCGCCGCAGACTTCACCTGGCAATTCACCGAAGCCAGCGACGCCCAGCGCAATGTGAGCGTGGACGCGTTGGTGGAAGAAGCCGACCTCAAATTGCTGATGGCCAGCAACCAGGCGGCCAACAGCCCGATGCTGCAACTGGTCAGCGACCTGATGGCCATGCGTGCCCATACCCCGCCGCTGTTGAGTCGCGAAGCCCTCGACAAGCAAAAGAGCACCTTCGCCAACGAGCCGGCCTTGTTCGACTACCTGCAAGCGGCCTATGCCCTGTACGTCGAGCACCAACCCGACACGGCCCTGAAGCACCTGCCGACGGACCTGCCGCCAAACCTGGATTACTTCGCCTTCAGCCAGCAGACCCTGCGCGCCCTGGCCCTGGAAGCCAAGCAAGACTGGAAAGGCGCCGAAGCGCTGTGGCTGCAACTGCTGCCGCTGGCCAAGCAACCGCTGCAACGCGACCAATTGGAGCTGGCACTGGCGATGAATTACGAGCGCAGCGGCCAACTGGCCAAGGTGTTCGCCGCCGACTCGCCCATCAGTGCCAGGCAGGTGCGCTACATCCTGCTGCGCAACGTGGCCGGTCCCGACCTGTTGCGCCAGCAGATCGCCAAGGCCAACGACCCGACTGAACGCCAGACCGCCCAATTCGTGCTGCTCTACAAAGACCTGCTGCACCGCCAGTTCGCGACCTTCGCCGACGACCTCAAGCAGGCCTCGCTGTCTGACGACAAACTCGGCACCAGCCTGGGTTACACCTACAGCGGCGGGCAAAGCCTGAAGCTGTTCCAGTGGAACGGTGACAAGGCCGAATCCGGCTATGCCTGCCCGAGCGTCGCGCAAACCGCCGCGACTTTGCAAAGCGACGCAAAAAACCCGCAAGCCCTCAACTGCCTGGGGGAATTTATCCTGCGCAATGGCCTGGACGGCATGCCGCTGGAGCAAGCCCGCGCCACCGGCAGCCTTGGCAGCACCGCCTCGGAGTTCAAAGGTGAAACCTTCTCGCGCCTGGACGGCTACCAGCAGGTGATCGCCAATGCCAAGGCGCCCAAAACCGACCGGGCCTACGCACTGTTTCGCGCGATCAATTGCTACGCGCCGGCCGGCTACAACAGCTGCGGCGGCGAAGACGTGGCGCCGGGCGTGCGCAAAGGCTGGTTCCGCCAGCTCAAGAGCGGTTTCGCCGACACCCAGTGGAGCAAATCGCTGCAGTACTACTGGTGAAAATGCTGTGGCTGGGCCTGCTGTTGCTGGCAGGCCCGGCCTTCGGTGCTGTTGACGCCCGTGACTACGACGCCTTCTGGCTGTGGAGCGGCGTCGCGCCCCAGCCGGTGCTCAAGCAGGCCAAGACCCTCTACATCCTGCAGGGCCAGATCAACTCCACCCGCCGCGCGCCGCAACGCGGTGTGCAACTGATCGCCCAGGGCATGAACGTGCCGCGCATTACCCAGGGCGACATCTGGGTGGTCTACCGCGCCCATACTCTGCGATGGCCGGAACAGGTCTACACCCAACTGCTTGGCCAGGTGCAACGCTGGCGCGACGCGGGCAACCCGGTGGTCGGCATCCAGATCGACTTCGACGCCCGCACCCAGTACCTGCACGAATATGCGGCCTTCCTGCGCGACCTGCGCCACCGCCTGCCGGCCGACCTGCGCTTGAGCATCACCGGCCTGATGGACTGGAGCAGCAACGCCGACCCCGCCGCCATCGCCCAGCTCAAGGGCGTGGTGGATGAAGTGGTGGTGCAGACCTATCAAGGGCGGCACAGCATCCCCGACTACGCCGCGTATTTGCCCCGGATGAATCGGCTGGGCGTGCCGTTCAAGGTCGGCCTGATTCAGGGCGGGGAATGGCAAGCGCCGGAGTATTTGCAGGGGAGTGAGTGGTTTCGGGGGTATGTGGTGTTTTTGCAGAACCGGTAAGTCCTCCGACAGGGAAAAATCCGCATCGAGCTGGAGTTTATGCACACTAGCTTAAACAGAGTGGATGATATAAGTTACTCTTACCGTATTAAAGGGTGATATATCATGCAAGCGTCGGGCAAGCCGAACCCTCATAAAGGGTACATCTCAGAGCGAAGCGATGAGCTGATGAAAGGTATCGGAAACGGTATCGAAATAGCCCGTGTTCGTCGTCGGCTGAAAATTTCCACCATATGCAGCCGCGCGGGTATCACCCGGCAAACGTATCAACGACTGAGACAGGGAGAAGCCGGCGTATCCCTCGGTGTACTGATGAATGTGCTCAGCGCGATGGACCTGGAGGAAGGGATGGCGAGCATCGCATCGCCAGACCTTGACCAGGTTGGGATAACCCTGAGCCTCGCCCGTGAGCCTGACCGAATTCGCACAGAAGGAGACCCTCATGTCCTGGAAGCCGATTGGTAATGCATTTGTTTTTTCGGCTCACTCAGTCGGTGATCCGGTCCCCGTCGGTGAAGTGGCGATGCACGGGGGCGGGTTCGTTTTTCGCTACGCGAACAGCTGGCTCGCACGACCCAACGCATTCGCGATTGACCCGCTGAATTTGCCACTGACCCCCAACCAGTATTCCTCCACACGCATGTTTGGGGTGCTTGACGACGCCACTCCGGACAATTGGGGCCGGCGTGTTCTGCTGGCCACCCACAAACAGCATCCACAAAACGACATCGAATGGCTGCTTGCCTCGCGGGGTGCCGGGGTCGGTTGCCTGCTTTTCAGTGCTTCGCGCCATCTGTTACCTACCCTGCACCAGCCGCCACAATTTGAAGATCTCGAAAAAATCATGGTTGGCCTCGATCAAGTCGAGAAAGGCGATGTGGACCTCCCTGCGGAAATCGCACGGCTATTCGAGTTCGGAAGCTCTATGGGCGGCGCCAGACCCAAGGTCACCGTGACTTTTGAAGGTAAGGAATGGATTGCCAAGTTCGGCCGCAGCGACGATGTGTTCGATCAGCCCCGTGCTGAATTTGCCAGCCTGCAAATGGCGAACGCGGCGGGTCTACCGGCAGCGGGGCACAAGTTGGTCGAGGTAGCCGGCAGACCGGTGTTGATGGTCGAGCGTTTTGACCGGCATGAAGGAACGGGGCGCGAGCACTATGTCAGCTGCAACTCTTTGGTAAGCGCCGAGAAGCCGAGAATGCGCGTTGGCGCGGTTGATAGTGACGTTTCCTATTCCAGAATCGCAGACGTTTTGAAGAAGGTCAGCGACGACGCAACGCTCGACATGCGTGAGCTTTACCGGCGTATGGCATTCAATGTGCTCATCGGAAATAGCGACGACCACCTGAAACAAACCGGACTACTTTTGACCAGCTCGTCGGGCTACTCCCTTGCGCCAGTATTTGACGTGCTGCCCCATCCGACGCAACTAGGCTTGCAGGCGCTCATCATTGGGAATGAAGGAAGGGTATCGTCTGTCAGCAATTTGCTGAGTACGCCCGAGCGCTTTGGGTTGGGGGTTGATGAAGCAAGATCCATCGTCACTGACGTATATACCGTCGTGCGAGAAGCCTCCGGTTTTTTTGAGGCGGCAGGCTGTAGCAGTGCCGATACCAGCATGCTTTCCACGGTGTGCACCCGGTTTGGAACGCAGCTGGTCGCATGACCCGGGTGCGCAACCTAAAACGACGTCACGTCCGTCCTATTGCGCATCTGAACGCGCCAGTGGATACACCGACTCCCAGCCGCCACCCAGTGCTTTGTACAAGCCCACCATCGCCAATGACACACCCGTAGAACTTTCCACCCACTGTTCCTGAGTCGCCAGCAGCGCGCTTTGCACGGTGAGCACGTTGACGAAATCCGCCACGCCTTCGACGTACTGGTGTTGTGCGGTGGTCAGGGCGATCTGGTTCTGGCGCACGGCTTCGGCGAGGCTGTCGCGGCGCAGTTGGCTGGCGTTGTAGCGGGTCAACTGGTCGTCGATTTCATGCCAGGCGCGCAGCACGGTTTGCTGGTAGGCCAGCGCCGCTTCCTGTTGCTGGGCTTCGCGCAGGTTCACCATGCCTTGCAAGCGCCCGCCGTTGAACAGCGGCAGGCTGAACTGCGGGCCGAAGGCAAAGGCGCGCGAGCCCCAGGAGCCGAGATCCGAGAGCTGCATGGCCTGGGAGCCAAGGCTGCCGGACAAGGTGATGCGCGGGTAGAAATCGCCCTTGGCCACGCCGATGCTGGCGGTGGCAGCGTGCAAGCGGGCTTCGGCCTGGCGGATGTCCGGGCGGCGCTCGGCCAGTTCCGACGGCAGGCCGATAGCGACCTGGCGCTGGGTCTGCGGTACGGCAGCGTCCTTGGACAGTTGCGCGTGCAGGGCTTGCGGAGGCTCGCCCATCAGCAGGCTCAGGGCGTTGATCAACTGGTCCTGGCGCTGCTGCAAATCCGGCAGGCGCGCTTCGATGGCGGCGACTTGGGCGGCGGCTTCGGCCACGTCCAGGTCGGTTGCCACGCCATCGGCCAGGCGCAGTTGCGAAAGCTTGAGGCTGTGGCGGGCGACGTCGAGGTTCTGCTCGGTGACGGCGCGGGTGTTTTGTACGCCGCGCAGTTGGATGTAGTCCTGGGCGGTCTCGGCCAGCACCGACAGCAACACGGCGCGGCGGTCGTTTTCCGCGACTTCCAGGGTGGCGTCGGCGGCTTCGGTCTCGCGCTTGACCCGGCCCCAGAAGTCCAATTCCCAAGCGGCGGAAAAGCCCATGTCCCACTGGTTGAACGCCGAGCGGCCGTTTTCGCCGGAGGGGTCGTTCAAGCCTCTGCCACTGTTGCGCTTGCGCTGGTAAGCGCCGCTCCCGTCGACGTTGGGGTAACGCTCGGCGGTGGTTACCTGGCGCACGGCGCGACTTTGTTGCAGGCGGCTGCTGGCCAGTTTCAGATCGAGGTTATCGCTGAGGGCGCGGCGTGTGAGGGCCGACAGTTGCTCGTCGTGGAATACGTCCCACCAGCGCTCTTGCAACGGGTCGCTGGTGGCGCGACTGGCCGCCTGACGCCCCTGGGGCTCAGTCCATTGGGCCACAGACGGACCCTGCGGCCGCTGGAAATCCGGACCGACGGTGCAAGCGCTCAAACTGATCAGGCTCAGGGTGAGCCAGGCGAGATGTCTCATTGCTGGGCCACCTCATGTTGTTGCGCGGCGGCGTGGGTGTCGACGCTGGCTTCCACCGACATCCCTACGCGCAAGCGTTCGGTCAGCGGTTGGTTTGGCTCAAGCACAATCTTCACCGGAATACGCTGCACCACCTTGGTGAAGTTACCGGTGGCGTTGTCCGGCTTGACCGAGGCAAAGGTCACCCCCGTGGCAGGCGCCAGGCTTTCCAGATGGCCGTTAAGCAACTCGCCATCGAGGCTGTCGACCCGCACCTGCACAGCTTGGCCGGCCTGCATGTGAGACAGCTGGGTCTCCTGGAAATTGGCCACGACATAGGCTTGGGCCAGCGGCACCACGGCGAGGATCTTGCTGCCCGGCGTGACATAAGCGCCCACCCGTACCGCACGCTCACCGACCATGCCGTCCACCGGCGCGACGATGCGGGTGTAGGACAGCTGATAACTGGCCATTTCCAGCGCGGCCTGTGCGCGCTTGAGACCGCCTTCGGCAGCGTCACGCTGGGCGGTGAGAATTTCCACTTGCTTGCGTTCGGCCGCCAGCACCGCCGTGGATTTGGCCAGGCGCGCGGTGGCCTGGTCGATGCGGGTCTTGGCTTGCTGGGCGTTCTGCACGGTGCCCGCGCCGACGCCGGCGAGGTGGTTGTAGCGGTTCAGTTCGTGTTCGGCAAACGCCACTTCGGCGCGATCGGCCGCTACGGTGGCCTGGGCCTGGGCGATTACCGAGCTTTGGCGTTCAAGGGTCGCGGTGGCGTTTTTCAGTTGGGCCTGGGCGACCAGGGTGTCGGCGTCGGCGGCCTGGGCGGCGGCGCGAAAATCACGGTCGTCGATCAGCGCCAACAGTTGGCCGGCCTTGACGCGCTGGTTGTCTTCCACCAGCACCTCCTTGATGAACCCGGCAACACGCGGTGCAACTAGGGTGAAGTCGGCGGCGACGAAGGCGTCGTTGGTGGTCTGGCGCTGGCTGCCCAGGATGCCCGGCGCAACCAGGTACACCAGCACGCCCACGGCAAATACGGCGATGACTGAGACGGCAATTTTGTCTTTGCGTTTCATGAAAAATCCTTGGGGTCAGGTCGGTGCGCGAGGCGGGAAAATCCGCGTGGGCATCCAGAAAATCAGCAGGATCAACGCCACCGCGACACCGGCCATGACGACATACAGATCCGAAGAGGTGAGCACCACAGTCTGCTCGTGCAGGCGATGCGCCAGGCCCGGCGCGTCGCCGTCGGCCAGGGGCGAGTTGCCCAGGCGGTCCACCAGCATGCTCGAGTGGAAATGCCCGCGCTGGGTGGTCAGCGTATCCAGCACCGCCGTGGCGATCACGGCGGACAGGCCCTTGACGGTGTTGAACCACGCCGAGGCGAACGGCCCTTCGATGGGTTGAATACTGCCGGTGGACAGCATCAGCAAGGGCAGAACGGCCATCGGTTGACCGAAAATCTGCAGCAGGTACCAGCCATAAAAATCATCGCGAATCCACGCCGAGGTCAGGTGCGAACTGCCGATACAGCACAACGCCAACATGCCCAGCCCCATGCCCAGCACCCAGCGGCAATCGACCCAGCGCAGATTGCACAGCGCCGCCACCAGCGGCAGCGCGATCAACTGCGGCAGCGCCATCAGCAGCATCACCGGTGCGGTTTGCAGCGGCCGGTAACCCTGGACCTGGGCGAGAAAACTCGAGGGGATGATGATCACCGAGGTCAGCACCATCAACACACCGGCCAGTACGATCAAGGCGAACGACAGGTTGCGCAGGCCGAGCATCTGCAGCTTGAAGAATGGCAGCGGCTGCGACCATTCGTTGAGCATGAACAGCACCAGCAGCAGCGCGCCGCCACTGAGCAAAAAGGTGATCAGGCCCGACTCGAACCAGTCCAGGCGATTGCCTTGCAACAGGCCGATCACCAGCATGCAGATCGCCGGGAAGCCCAACAGCAGACCACGCCAGTTGAACTGTTTGAAGCGTTCCAGGCGCAGCGGATCCTGCGGCAAGCCGTAGGCCACGGCGGCCATCGCCAACAGGCACGGCCCGACGATCTGCCAGAACGCCCATTGCCAGCCGACGTATTCGGTCCACAGCGCCGCCAATGGCGTGCCCAGGCTCGGGCCGAAGGTGGCGGTCAGTGCATAGCCGGCCAACCCGTACAATTTGACGTTGGCCGGCAGAAAGCGCAGCGCCACGGTCATCAACATCGGCGGCAACGCGCCACCGGCCAGGCCTTGCACGGTGCGCAGCAGCAACAGGCTTTCGTAGTTCGGCGCAAACGGGCACAGGATGCCGAGCAGCGTGAACACGCCGATGGCACCCAGGGTGAAACGGCGCAGGGAGAGCGTTACCGCGCACCACGGCGCGAATGCCATGGCCGCGACGGAAGTGGCGGTGTACGCCGCGACCAACCAGGTGCCTTCGTCAAAGCCGATGTACAGCGCACCCCGGATATCGGCGAGGGCGACCTTGGTCACCATTTCGTTGAGGCCAGACACCAGCACCGCCAGCAACACGCCGACCAGGCCGATGATGATGCGCGGGCCGAACACCGGAGGGCTGGGCGCAGTGGGTTTGGCTGCGGCCTCGAAGGCGGGGGCAGCGAGGGAAGTCATGGACAGGTAACTCGGAATGGGGAATACCCGAGTAGTTTAATCAGGCAAATGCATGACAAAAAGTGACTTGTTGGCAGGTTATAAGTGCGTCATACGCAATCCACCGGGTAATGCAGGGCTTTTAATGTGGGAGGGGGCTTGCCCCCGATTGCGGGGTGACAGTCACCTGATGTGAAACTGAAACACCGCTATCGGGGGCAAGCCCCCTCCCACATTTGACTGTGTGTGGCTTCAGAATCAGCTGGGCTGGGCTTCCAGCCAGGTGGCGTGGCAGCTCTCGCGCATGGTCTCGCGCAGCCATTTGTGCGCCGGGTCTTTGTCGAAGCGCGGGTGCCAGGATTGCGCCAATACCAGGGTCGGCAGCGAAATCGGCAAGGCGAAAGAGCGCAGCGGCAGCTTCAGGCGCCGGGCGCTCAGGAGGGCTTCCTTGGGCACCGGCAGCAGCAGGTCGGAGTCGGGCAACATGAACATCGCGCCGTGAAAGCCGGGGGCGATCATTGCGACGTGGCGCTCCAGGCCCTGGGCATTCAAGGCGGTATCGATGGGCCCACGGGCGATGCCGCGTCGCGAGATGCTGATGTGGGAATAGCTGGCAAACCGAGCGGCGGTGATCTCTTCGTCGAACAGCGGGTGATCTTCCCGCGCGAGGCCAACAAACGTGGTCGAGAACAGGTTCTGCACCTTCACTTCGGGACCAGCCGGCATGGTATTGCTCACCCGCAGGTCCAACCGCCCTTCGCGCAGCGCTTCATCGTCGGTGTCGCCTTCGGGCACGAAGCGCAGTTCGCAGAACGGCGCCGCGCGTTGCAGGGTGTCGAACAGCCGACCGCCATACACGCCGATGAAAAAGTCATTGGCGCGCACGCTGAAGCGGCGGCGCAAGGTGCTCAAATCGACCTGGTCCGCCGAGCGAAACAACAACGCCGCCTGCTCCACCACGTTGCGCACCTGAGCTTGCAGCTCTAGCGCCTTGGGCGTCGGCACCAGGCCGCGGCCGGCACGCACCAGGATCGGATCACCCACCGCCTCGCGGATACGCGTGAGGGTACGGCTCATGGCCGCCGGGCTCAGGTTCATCCGTCGCGCGGCGCCCACCACGCTGCCTTCATCGAGCAAGGCGTCGAGGGCGACCAGAAGGTTCATGTCGGGTAGTTGCATGCCAAGCACTCGTGTTCGGTCGGGAGTGAACTGGACGCAATCCTAGCAGGCTTTAGCGGTTCAGAACGGCGCGTCGCCCTGGATGGTGGTGCGCAACAACTTGCGGCGCAGATGGCTCGGGCAGCCGGCCGCCAGGTGGATCAGCGAGCGGTTGTCCCAGAACACCAGGTCGTGAGGCTGCCACTGGTGCCGGTAGATGTTTGCCGGCAGCACGCTGTGGGCGTAGAGCTGGGCCAGCAGGTCGCGGCTTTCGTCCTCTGGCAGGCCGACGATGCGGGTGGTGAAGCCTTCGCTGACGAACAGTGCCTTGCGGCCGTTTTCAGGATGAGTGCGCACGATGGGGTGCTCCACTTCGGCCACTTGGGCGAGCTGTTCAGGGGTCAAGGTGGGACGCCAGTTACCCTCGAATTTGCTCTCGCTGTAACGCGCGGTATAGGAATGCGCGGCGCGGCGCCCTTCGACGGCGTTGCGCAGGTGCTCGGGCAGTTGCTCCCAAGCTTTGTGCATGTCGGCAAACAGCGTGTCGCCGCCTTCGGACGGCAGTTCCTGGGCATGCAGCATCGAGCCCAGGCTGGGCAGCTCTTTGTACGACAGGTCCGAGTGCCAGAACTTGCCCGCGTCGCCCAGGCCGATGGATTGGCCGTTTTCGATGATGTTGGAGACGATCAGGATCTCCGGGTGATTGGCCAGCAGGAACTGTTTGAGCACATGGATTTGCAGCACACCGAAGCGGCGGCTGAAGGCGATCTGTTGTTCGGGGGTGATGCGTTGGTCGCGGAACACGATGACGTGGTGGTCCAGGTGTGCGCGATGGATGCGGGCGAAGTCCTGGTCGTTGACGGGTTGGGATAGATCCAGGCCGATGACTTCGGCGCCGACACTGCCGGGGAAGGGGCGGATGTCGAAGGTTTGGTTGATGGTGGACATTGGATTCACTTCCGGCAGACAGGGGAGTGAATTTATAGGTCTAAGAATGGAAGTTTAAATACTGTTAGGGCATATCCATATGCTTTGGGTGATGCTGATGGCCCTATCGGGGGCAAGCCCCCTCCCACATTTGAATGCGTTCACAGATCAAGTGTGGGAGGGGCGGTGCGACGATTCGACTTGCCCCCGATGAGGCCCGAGCAGCCTATAGAGATTACCGCTCGTGCAACGCCTCGGCCCGCGCCTTGATGATCGGCTTGAGCAGGTAGCTGAGGATGCTTTTCTTGCCGGTGATGATGTCCACCGAGGCGACCATGCCGGGGATGATCAGCAGCGGCTTCTCATCGGTGCCCAGGTGGCTGCGGTCGGTGCGCAGGGTGATCATGTAGTAGGTGGTTTTCTTGTCTTCATCGGTGATGGTGTCAGCGCCGATGCGTTCGAGCTTGGCCTTCAGGCCACCGTAGATGGTGTAGTCATAAGCGGTGAACTTGACCACCGCTTCTTGCCCAGGGTGCAGGAACGCGATGTCTTGCGGGCGGATCTTGGCTTCCACCAGCAGGGTGTCGTTCAGCGGCACGATTTCCACCATGTCACTGCCCGGCTGGATCACGCCGCCGACGGTGTTGACCAGCAGCTGCTTGACGATCCCGCGCACCGGCGAGGTGACCAGGGTACGGCTGACGCGGTCTTCCAGGGCGCGACCGGTGGATTCGGCCTTGTTCAGTTCGGTGCGGGCCTCGTTGAGTTGGGTCAGGGCTTCGCTGCGGAATTTGCCACGGGTTTCGTCGATCTTGCGCTGCACTTCCTTGATCGCCGATTCGGCGCGGGGGATTGCCAGGGTGGTGGCGTCCAGCTGGCCGCGGGTTTCCATTTCGGCGCGCTTGAGGCGTAGCACTTCCACCGGCGACACCGCGCCCTGGGCCACCAGCGGCTCGGACATGTTGATTTCCTGGCGTTGCAGGGACAGCTGGCTGCGGTACTGGCCTTGCTTGGAGGTGAACTCGCGCAATTCCTGCTGGCGCTGCACCAGTTGCTCCTGCAAGCCGCCGACTTCGTCTTTCAACTGCTGGCGACGGCTTTCATACAGCGAGCGTTCGTTGGCGGCCTGGCTGGGCGCGGCCTTGAGCACCTCGTCGGGAATGTTCAGTGGGCGATCATCCACCTGCGCACTCAGGCGTTCGACGCGCAATTGCATGGCCAGGCGCAGGGCTTCGGTTTCCCCGGCGTTGGACACGAACCGCGTGTCATCCAGGCGAATCAGCGGCGCACCGGCCTCGACGATCTGGCCTTCCTTGACGTACAGCTCGGCGACGATACCGCCTTCCAGGTTCTGGATTTTCTGCAATTTGGACGACGGAATCGCCTTGCCGTCGCCACGGGTCACTTCGTCGATTTCGGAGAAACCCGCCCACACCACCAGGAACAGGAAGAAGGCAATGATGGCCCAGATGGTCAGGCGGATGACTCGCGGCGCATCTTCGATCAACGCTTTGTTGACCTCGGGCAGCGGCTGGCCCTGCAGCGAGTCGGAACCTTTGAAGTAGCGGCCGACCGCGCTTTTTATGGAGTTAAGCAACACTGATCTGCCCCTTCTTCAACGCTTCCATGACCACGGCTTTCGGGCCGTCCGCGAGAATCTGCCCACGGTCGACCACCAGCAGGCGGTCTACCAGGGAGAGCAGCGAGGCACGGTGCGTCACCAACACCACGGTCTTGTTTTGCACCACGGCGTGCAGGCGTTGTTTCAAGCGCTCTTCACCGGTGTTGTCCATGGCGCTGGTGGGTTCGTCCAGCAGCAGGATGGGTGGGTTGAGCAGCAGCGCACGAGCCAGGGCGACGTTCTGGCGCTGGCCGCCGGACAGGTTCTGCCCACGCTCGCCGACTTGCAGTTCGTAGCCTTGCGGGTGCAGGCGCGCGAACTCGTGCACGCCGGCCAGTTCCGCCGCTTGCAGGACCATTTCGTCTTCGACGTAGCGTGCGCCGCTGACCAGGTTGTCACGCAGGGTGCCGGCCAGCAGTTGGATATCCTGGGCGACGTAGCCGATGTTGTGGCGCAGTTCACTGACATCGATCTGGCGCACATCCACGCCGTCCACCAGCAACGCGCCGGAGTCAGGCTGGTAAAGGCCGACGATCAATTTGGCCAGGGAGCTTTTGCCCGAACCGCTGCGGCCGATGATGCCGATTTTTTCCCCTGGCTTGATCACCAGGTTGATGTTTTTCAGCGCAGCGTTCTGTTGGTTCGGATAGGTGAAGTTCAGGCCCCGGCACTCGATGGCGCCTTGCAGGGTGCGGCGGCTCATGGGGCGCTCTTCGAAGTTGCGCTCCTGGGGCAGTTCCATCATCTGGTCCACCGAGGTCATAGTGACCTTGGCTTGCTGGTAGCGCGTGAGCAGGCCCGACAGCGAGGCCAGCGGGCTCAACGCGCGGCCACTGAGCATGTAGCAGGCAATCAGGCCGCCCATGCTCAGGTTGCCGTCGATAATCTGGTACACGCCGAAGACGATCATGATCACGCCGGCCAGTTGCTGGATCAGCAGGGTCATGTTCATCGACAGGCCCGACAGCAACTTCACCCGCAGTTCGAGCCGGCTCAAGGTGCCGATGGTCTGTTCCCAACCGTACTGGCGTTCGCTCTCGGCGTTGTTGACCTTGACCGCATCCAGCCCGGCGAGGGTTTCGATCAGGCTCGACTGGCGCTCGGCGGCCAGGGCCATGGTGCGTTCCATGGTCGCGACCAACGGCTTCTGCAGGGCGTAGCCGATACCCAGGGCAATCGGGAACGCCAGCACCGGAATCCATACCAGATGGCCGCCGAGCAGGGCGATCACCAGGAAAATCAGCAGCGTGAACGGCAGGTCGATCAGGCTGGTAAGTGTTAGCGAGGCGAGAAAGTCGCGCAGGCTTTGAAACTCATGGATGTTCTGCGCAAAGCTGCCGACCCGCGCCGGGCGGTATTTCATCGACATGCCGACGATGCGCTCGAACAAGGTGGCGGAGATGATCAGGTCGGTTTTTTTACCGGCCAGGTCCAGGCACAGGCTGCGCAGGCTTTTGAGCACCAGGTCGAACAGGTACGCGCCACAGATGCCCACGGCCAGCACCCACAGGGTGGCGGTGGCCTGGTTCGGCACCACGCGGTCGTACACGTTCATCACGAACAGCGGCGCGGCCATGGCGATGATATTGATCAAAAAACTGGCGGCGATGGCGTCGGTGTACAGCCAGCGCGAGCGCTTGAGGGTGTCACGAAACCAGGACCGCGCCCGCGGGATCAGGGTGCCATGGTTGACGTCGAATTTGTGCTGCGGCTGGGCGAAGAAGACTTTGCCGATGTAGTCAGCGGCCAGCAGTTCACGCTTGATCAGCACTTCCCCGCCGTCGCTTTCGCTGAGCAGCACCCGCGCTTCATCGTCGCCCTGCCAGCCGACCAGCACAGTACTGCGCCCATCCTTGAGCAGCAGCAGCGCTGGCAACGCGATGGCCGGGATCTGTTCGAGCTTGCGTTGCAACAGCCGGCCCTGCAGCCCGGCACGCGCGGCAGCACGCGCCAGCAGTTCGGCACTCAGGCGCTGCGAAGGCAGCGGCAGGCCGGTGGTGAGCATGGCCGCACTGGCCGGTTTCTGGTGCAGGGCGCAGAGTGCCAACAACCCGTCGAGTAACGGGTCGTCGTGCAGCGTGCGTGGATCATGACTGAGATGAACTCGACTGACTTCGGATTCCACGCGGTGCACTCTCGACTAACAGATGGGGCTATGGGGTGACTCAGTTCATCCCAGGCAGCTGGACTTTGGGCTTCACATCGTTTTGCACGATGGAGGCCATTGGAGCGACTACGCCTTGGCTTTTGAGCAATTGGCCCATGGTCGCCTTGATTCGGTACTGAGTAAATAACTGAATGTTCTTGATCTCTTCCAGGCGACGCGAAGCGGTGAACAATTCGTTCTCGCTGTCGAGCAGGTCCAGCAGGGTACGTTGGCCCAGGCTGAACTGTTGCTGGTAGGAGGTGCGCACGCGGGTGCTGTGGTCCACATACTGCTGGGCCACCGGCAGTTGCGCGTTGGCATTGTTCAAGGCGTTCCAGGCCAGGCCCAGTTCTTCATTGAGCTGGCGCAGGGCGTTGTTGCGGATGTCCAGGGCCTGGTTGGCCTGGTACGACTTCGATTGCAGGTCGGCTTTGTTGCTGCCACCGGCAAACAGGTTGAAGCGCATGCGCACCATGGCTTCCCAGCCGTTGCTGTGGTTGGCGTCGCCGCCGACGTTGTTGTCGGCGTTGGTGCCAAGCTCAGCATCAAAGCGCGGATAGAAGCTGGACTTGGCGGCGGCGTACTGCTTCTCGGCGGCAGAGATGTCCGACTCGGCCGAGCGCAGGACCGGGCTGTTGTCGAGCATCTGGCGACGCGCTTCATTCAGGTCGGCCGGGAGCATGGCCATGAACGGTGCCGGGCGCTCGAGCTGGTCGGGCATCTGGCCAACGGCGCTGAGGTAGTTGGTTTGCGCATCCGCCAGGTTGGTCTGCTCGGTGATCAGGTTGTTGCGGGCCTGGGCCAGACGCGCTTCGGCCTGGTCCTGGTCGGCACCGTTACCGACGCCGCGCTGGGTGCGCAGCTTGATCTGATCGTAGATGCGTTCGTGGTTGCGCAGGTTGTCTTCGGCCAGGCGCACGAACTCGCGACGGGTCAACACTTCCAGGTAAACCTGGGCAACGGTCAACGCGGTGCGCTCGGATGTACCGAGCAGGGAGTAGGCACGGGCGTTGACGTTGGCTTGTTGACGCCCGACTTCGCTGGAGGTGGCGAAACCGTCAAAAATCATTTGTTGCAGGCGCAGGCTGGACTCGCCGCGATTGAGGGTTTCCCAGTGGTTGCCGCCCGTGCCATTGGCGAGGCGGGTGGACGCGTTATCGGTGCCTGCACGGCCATAGCCGGCATTCAAATCAACACGCGGCAGATACCCACCCTGCGCCGCACGCAACTGGTAATCGGCGGCAATACGGCTGTTTACACCGGCCTGAATCTCTGGGTGCACATCCAGTGCCTGTTGCATGGCTTGGGGCAGTGTTTGGGCTTGTACAAAACTGGCGGCGAGAACGAACGGTATTGCCTTAAGCAGGTGCAGACGCATTAAAAAATTCCCCAGGACTTCTTGTCTCAAATCACAGCGATTGGCGCCGCCGCGTCGGATAATGGCTACCGTAATGACCGTACGTCGGAAAGTTCAAAAAGCGGAACTGCTTCACACATGTAGGACGGTTCGCCGCATAAATATCAATGTGACATTACGGAGGCGATTGTTTAGGATGGCGGCCATAAGGTCAATAGTTTGGCATAAACTAGATAACTAAAAATTCCAGCCAAATATTTGACGCCAGTAACTATCTAGACTACGCCCCCTCCAGTTTGGCCCTACTCTTTAGTGGCCACATGGAAATCATCAGAAACGGATCGCCGGAGAAATATTTAATGAGCAATGTTGTTGCCATCGTCAAAAGCATTGTTGGTCAAGTGTTCGTTATTTCTCCGGAAGGCACGCGCCGTGTCCTGGTAGAGGGTGATCGCCTGTTCGCGGGCGACCAGATTGACACGGGCCTGTCGGGCGCGGTGAGCCTGGAACTGGCTGATGGGCGCACACTGGACCTGGGCCGCGACACCCAGTGGAGCGCCGACATGCCGGACTCCACTGCCGACTTGGCCGCCGCCACCGAACAGGCCGCGCCATCGGTAGCCGAACTGCAACAAGCCATCGCCGCCGGCGCCGACCCGACCACCGACCTCGAAGCCACGGCAGCAGGCGCAACCGCTGCCGGTAACGGCGCCGCAGGCGGGGGCCACAGCTTTGTAGTGCTGGACGCGACCGCCGGCCGTGTCGACCCGACGATCGGTTTTCCCACCGCCCCTATCGGCCAGGGCACGTCAACCCTGAACACCTTTACGGGTGCCCAGGCTTCTACCGGCAACGGCAACTTGGCGCTGCAGCCTGCGACCCTGAGCCTGAGCGCCACGCCTAGCATCACCGAAGCCGGAGGCGTGCTGACCTACACCGCCACCGTGACCCAGCCCGGCACCAGCGACCTGACTGTCACCCTGTCCAACGGCGCGGTGATCACCATCCCGTCCGGCCAACTGACCGGCACCGTCAACGTGCCCCTGGCACCTAATGACAGCCCGTACATCGACGCCAGCCAGATCAGCGTCAACGTCACCGGCACCACCGGCGGTAACAACCTGGTGCTGACCCTCGACCCTAACCCGGCCGTGACGCAGATTACGGACACCCTCGACACCACCACCGTGACCTTGACGGCCGGTTCGAGCGTGACCGAAGGGGGGCAGATCACTTACACCGCGACCTTGACCAACCCGGCACAGACGCCGGTGACTGTCACTTTGAGCAATGGCTCGGTGATCACTATCAAAGCCGGCGAGTCGACGGGTACGGTCGTGGTCGATACTCCGGCCAACGACGTCTACGTTAATGGGTCGACTGTCAGCACCACTATTACCGGCGCAACCGGCGGCAACTTTGAAAACCTGGTGCCGAGCATCACGCCTGCGGTCACTACGATTACCGATTCGGTTGATAGCACCACTGTCACGCTGACGGCCGGTTCGACTGTGACCGAAGGGGGTCAGATCACCTACACCGCTACCCTGAGCAACCCGGCTCAGACGCCGGTGAACGTCACCTTGAGCAATGGCTCGGTGATTACCATTAAAGCCGGTGAATCGACGGGCACCGTTGTAGTCGATACCCCGGCAAACGATGTCTACGTTAACGGTTCGACCGTCAGCACCACGATTACGGGCGCGACCGGCGGCAACTTTGAAAACCTGGTGCCGAGTACGACGCCTGCCGTTACGACCATCACTGATTCGGTCGATACCACCGCCGTCACGCTGACTGCCGACACGGCTGTGACCGAAGGCGGCCAGATTACTTACACCGCGACCTTGACCAACCCGGCGCAGACGCCGGTGAACGTGACCCTGAGCAATGGCTCGGTGATTACCATCAAAGCCGGCGAGTCGACGGGCACCGTTGTAGTCGATACCCCGGCCAACGACGTCTACGTTAATGGGTCGACTGTCAGCACCACTATTACCAGTGCAACCGGCGGCAACTTTGAAAACCTGGTGCCGAGTACGACGCCTGCCGTTACGACCATCAATGATTCGGTCGATACCACCGCCGTTACGCTGACAGCCGACACGGCTGTGACCGAAGGCGGCCAGATTACTTACACCGCGACCTTGACCAACCCGGCGCAGACGCCGGTGAACGTCACCTTGAGCAATGGCTCGGTGATCACCATCAAGGCCGGCGAGTCCGTGGGCACCGTTGTAGTCGATACCCCGGCCAACGATGTCTACGTCAACGGCAGCACCATCAGCACCACCATTACTGGCGCAACCGGCGGCAACTTTGAAAACCTGGTGCCTAGTACGACGCCAGCGGTTACCACCATTACCGACTCCATCGACACCACGACCGTCACGCTGACAACTCCGGCCGAGGCGAACGAAGGTGGTCAGATCACCTACACCGCTACGCTTTCTAATAAAGCCGGCAGCGACGTCACGCTGAAGTTGGACAACGGTTCGAGCATCACCATCAAAGCCGGCGATACCGTTGGCACTGTGACGGTGCCTGCACCTACCGATGACGTCTTTATCGATAAGAGCACCCAGACTGTTCAGATCACCGAGACTACTGGTGGCAACTTCGAAAAATTGGAAGTTGCGGGTAACGGTGCGACGGCGACAATCAACGACACCATCGACAAGGTCGATGTAGTTCTGACCGCTACGACTACCGTTGGCGAAGGCGGCAACATCGTTTACACCGCCAGCCTTGTGGATAAGAACGGCGCGCTGGTGACTAACATCACCAATCCGCTGACCGTCACCCTGAATAACGGGCAGAGCATCACCATTGGTGTGAACCAATCGAGCGGTTCTGTTTCGGTTGTAGCTCCAGACGACGTGTATAAGGGCGACCAAACCGTCACGGCCGCTATCAAGGACGTGACCGGTGGCGAGCATTTCGAAAACTTGGTGCCGGGTACCGCTCCGGTCAACACGACCGTAACCGATACGCCGGGTACCGATAACACCACCACCGTTACGCTGACCGCGCCAAGTGCAGTTAACGAAGGTGGTCAGATTACATACACCGCGACACTTTCCAATAAAGCGGGAAGTGACGTCACGCTGAAGCTGGACAACGGTTCGAGCATCACCATCAAGGCTGGCGACACCGTTGGCACGGTGACCGTGCCTGCTCCGACCGATGACGTGTTCATCGACAAGAGCACCCAGACCGTTCAGATCACCGAGACCACTGGCGGTAATTTCGAGAAGCTGGAAGTTGCAGGCAACGGTGCGACCACCACGATCAACGACACCATCGACAAAGTTGACGTCGTCCTGACCGCCACTCCTACCGTCGGCGAAGGCGGCAATATCGTCTACACCGCCAGCCTTGTGGATAAGAATGGCGCGCCGGTGAACAACATCACGAACCCGCTGACCGTCACCTTGGATAACGGCCAGAGCATCACCATCGGTGTAAACCAATCGAGTGGTTCTGTTTCGGTTGTGGCTCCGGATGATGTGTACAAGGGCGACCAGACCGTCACCGCTGCTATCAAAGGCGTGACCGGGAGCGAGCATTTCGAAAACCTGGTGCCAAGTGCTATTCCGGTTAACACCACTGTTACCGACACACCGGGTACCGACAACACCACTACCGTCACACTGACCGCGCCAATCGCAGTCAACGAAGGTGGCCAGGTCACTTACACCGCCACGCTTTCCAACAAAGCAGGCAGCGACGTCACCCTGAAGTTGGATAACGGTTCGAGCATTACTATCAAGGCTGGCGACACCGTCGGCACCGTAACTGTGCCTGCACCTACCGATGACGTGTTCATCGATAAGAGCACTCAGACCGTTCAGATCACCGAAACCACTGGCGGCAACTTCGAAAAACTGGAGGTTGCGGGTAATGGCGCAACCACCACGATTAACGACACCATCGACAAAGTTGACGTCGTCCTGACCGCCACTCCTACCGTTGGCGAAGGTGGCAACATCGTCTACACCGCTACCCTTGTGGATAAAAACGGCGCGCCGGTGACCAACATCACCAACCCGCTGACCGTCACTTTGGATAACGGCCAGAGCATCACCATTGGTGTGAACCAGTCGAGTGGTTCTGTTTCGGTTGTTGCACCGGATGACGTGTACAAGGGCGACCAGACCGTCACGGCCGCTATCAAGGGCGTGACCGGTGGCGAGCATTTCGAAAACCTCGTGCCGGGTACTGCTCCGGTCAACACGACCGTTACCGATACGCCGGGTACCGATAACACCACGACCGTTACGTTGACTGCACCAAGCGCCGTTAGTGAAGGTGGTCAAATCACCTACACCGCCACGCTTTCCAACAAAGCCGGCAGTGACGTTACGCTGAAGTTGGACAACGGTTCGAGCATCACCATCAAGGCTGGCGACACCGTTGGCACCGTGACCGTGCCTGCTCCGACTGATGACGTGTTTATCGATAAGAGTACTCAGACCGTTCAGATCACCGAGACCACTGGCGGTAACTTCGAAAAACTAGAAGTTGCAGGCAATGGCGCGACCACCACGATCAACGACACCATCGACAAGGTCGATGTAGTTCTGACCGCCACTCCTACCATCGGCGAAGGTGGAAACATCGTCTACACCGCTACCCTTGTGGATAAAAACGGTACGCCGGTGAATAACATCGCCAACCCGCTGACCGTGAAGTTGGATAACGGCCAGAGCATTACCATCGGTGTAAACCAAACGAGCGGTTCTGTTTCGGTTGTAGCTCCAGACGACGTGTATAAGGGCGACCAAACCGTCACGGCCGCTATCAAGGACGTGACCGGTGGCGAGCATTTCGAAAACTTGGTGCCGGGTACCGCTCCGGTCAACACGACCGTAACCGATACGCCGGGTACCGATAACACCACCACCGTTACGCTGACCGCGCCAAGTGCAGTTAACGAAGGTGGTCAGATTACATACACCGCGACACTTTCCAATAAAGCGGGCAGTGACGTTACGCTGAAGTTGGACAACGGTTCGAGCATCACCATCAAGGCTGGCGACACCGTTGGCACGGTGACCGTGCCTGCTCCGACCGATGACGTGTTCATCGACAAGAGCACCCAGATCGTTCAGATCACCGAAACCACTGGCGGCAACTTCGAGAAGCTGGAAGTTGCAGGCAACGGTGCGACCACCACGATCAACGACACCATCGACAAGGTCGATGTAGTTCTGACCGCCACTCCTACCATCAACGAAGGTGGCAACATCGTCTACACCGCTACCCTTGTGGATAAAAACGGTACGCCGGTGAATAACATCGCCAACCCGCTGACCGTGACGTTGGATAACGGCCAGAGCATTACCATCGGTGTAAACCAAACGAGCGGTTCTGTTTCGGTTGTTGCGCCGGATGATGTCTACAAAGGCGATCAAACTGTCACCACCGCTATCAATGGCGTGACCGGTGGCGAGCACTTCGAAAACTTGGTGCCGGGTACCGATAAAGTCACCACAACTGTGACTGACACCCCTGGCACTGATAACACCACCACCGTTACGCTGACCGCGCCAAGTGCCGTCAACGAAGGTGGGCAGATCACCTACACCGCCACGCTTTCCAACAAAGCCGGCAGTGACGTCACCCTGAAGTTGGATAACGGCTCGTCGATCACTGTTAAGGCTGGCGACACTGTCGGCACCGTGACAGTGCCTGCTCCGACCGATGATGTGTTTATCGATAAGAGTACCCAGACCGTCAAAATCACCGACGCTTCTGGCGGCAACTTCGAGAAACTGGAAGTTGCAGGTAACGGTGCGACCACCACAATCAACGACACCATCGACAAGGTCGATGTAGTTCTGACCGCTACGACTACCATCGGCGAAGGTGGCAACATCGTCTACACTGCTACCCTTGTGGATAAAAACGGCGCGGCGGTGAGCAACATCACCAATCCGCTGACCGTCACTCTGGATAACGGGCAGAGCATCACCATTGGTGTGAACCAGTCGAGTGGTTCTGTTTCGGTTGTGGCTCCGGATGATGTGTACAAGGGCGACCAGACCGTCACCGCTGCTATCAAAGGCGTGACCGGTGGCGAGCATTTCGAAAACCTGGTGCCAGGTGCTACTCCGGTTAACACCACTGTTACCGACACACCGGGTACCGACAACACCACTACCGTCACGCTGACTGCGCCAACCGCAGTCAACGAAGGTGGGCAGATTACGTATACCGCCACGCTTTCAAATAAAGCAGGCAGCGACGTCACCCTGAAGTTGGATAACGGTTCGAGCATTACCATCAAGGCTGGCGACACCGTCGGCGCCGTGACTGTGCCTGCTCCGACCGATGACGTGTTCATCGACAAGAGCACTCAAACAGTCAAGATCACAGACGCTTCCGGCGGCAACTTCGAGAAACTGGAAGTCGCAGGCAATGGCGCAACCACCACGATCAACGACACCATCGACAAGGTCGATGTAGTTCTGACCGCCACTCCTACCGTTGGCGAAGGCGGCAACATCGTCTACACCGCCAGCCTTGTGGATAAGAACGGTACGCCGGTGACCAACATCACCAACCCGCTGACCGTCACCCTGGATAACGGTCAGAGCATCACCATTGGGGTAAACCAATCGAGCGGTTCTGTTTCGGTTGTTGCGCCGGATGATGTGTACAAGGGCGACCAGACCGTCACCGCCGCTATCAATGGCGTGACCGGTGGCGAGCATTTCGAAAACCTAGTGCCGGGCACCGACAAAGTCACTACAACTGTGACTGACACCCCAGGCACTGATAACGCCACCACCGTAACCCTGACTGCGCCAAGTGCAGCTAACGAAGGTGGACAGATCACCTACACCGCGACCTTGAGCAACAAGGCCGGCAGTGACGTCACTCTGAAGCTGGACAACGGCTCTTCGATCACCATCAAAGCCGGCGATACCGTTGGCACCGTGACTGTTCCTGCTCCGACCGATGACGTGTTTATCGATAAGAGCACTCAGACCGTCAAAATCACCGACGCTTCTGGCGGCAACTTCGAGAAACTGGAAGTTGCGGGTAATGGTGCGACCACCACAATCAACGACACCATCGACAAGGTCGATGTAGTTCTGACCGCCACTCCTACCGTTGGCGAAGGCGGCAACATCGTCTACACCGCCAGCCTTGTGGATAAGAACGGTACGCCGGTGACCAACATCACCAACCCGCTGACCGTCACTTTGGATAATGGCCAGAGCATCACCATCGGGGTAAACCAATCGAGCGGCACGGTCACCGCCGTGGCACCGGATGA
This sequence comes from Pseudomonas sp. R4-35-07, assembly GCF_003852235.1. Taxonomy (NCBI): domain Bacteria; kingdom Pseudomonadati; phylum Pseudomonadota; class Gammaproteobacteria; order Pseudomonadales; family Pseudomonadaceae; genus Pseudomonas; species Pseudomonas sp. R4-35-07. Next base: position 146,539 of record NZ_CP027732.1, on the reverse strand, counting down.
TGTTTACAAAGGCGACCAGACCGTCACCACTGCCATTCAGACTGTCACTGGCGGTGAGCACTTCGAAAACCTGGTGCCAGGTACTACTCCGGTTAACACCACTGTTACCGACACACCGGGTACCGACAACACCACTACCGTCACGCTGACCGCGCCAACCGCAGTCAACGAAGGTGGGCAGATTACGTATACCGCCACGCTTTCAAACAAGGCCGGCACTGATGTCACGCTGAAACTCGACAACGGTTCGAACATCACCATCAAGGCTGGCGAGACCGTCGGCACCGTGACCGTGCCTGCTCCGACTGATGACGTGTTTATCGATAAGAGCACTCAGACCGTCAAAATCACCGACGCTTCTGGCGGCAACTTCGAGAAACTGGAAGTTGCAGGTAACGGTGCAACCACCACAATCAACGACACCATCGACAAGGTCGACGTGGTTCTGACCGCCACCACTACCGTCGGCGAAGGCGGCAATATCGTCTACACCGCCAGCCTTGTGGATAAGAACGGTGCGCCGGTGACTAACATCACCAATCCACTGACCGTGACCTTGGATAACGGCCAGAGCATCACTATCGGTGTGAACCAATCGAGCGGTAGCGTTTCGGTTGTTGCGCCGGATGATGTCTACAAAGGCGATCAAACCGTCATTACCGCCATCAAAGGCGTGACCGGTGGCGAGCATTTCGAAAACTTGGTGCCGGGTACCGATAAAGTCACCACAACTGTGACTGATACCCCTGGCACCGATAACACCACCACCGTTACGCTGACCGCACCAAGTGCGGTTAACGAAGGTGGGCAGATTACGTATACCGCGACCTTGAGCAACAAGGCCGGCAGTGACGTCACCCTGAAGTTGGATAACGGCTCGTCGATCACTGTTAAGGCTGGCGACACCGTCGGCACCGTGACCGTGCCAGCACCGACTGATGACGTGTTCGTCGACAAGAGCACCCAGACCGTCAAAATCACCGACGCTTCTGGCGGTAACTTCGAGAAACTGGAAGTTGCAGGTAACGGTGCAACCACCACAATCAACGACACCATCGACAAGGTCGACGTGGTTCTGACCGCCACCACTACCGTCGGCGAAGGCGGCAATATCGTCTACACCGCCAGCCTTGTGGATAAAAACGGCGCACCGGTGACTAACATCACCAACCCGCTGACTGTCACCCTGGATAACGGCCAGAGCATCACCATTGGTGTAAACCAATCGAGCGGCAGCGTTTCGGTTGTTGCGCCGGATGACGTCTACAAAGGCGATCAAACCGTCACCACCGCCATCAAGAGCGTGACCGGAGGCGAGCACTTCGAGAATTTGGTGCCAGGTACTGCTCCGGTCAACACGACCGTTACCGATACGCCGGGTACCGATAACACCACGACCGTTACGCTGACTGCACCAAGCGCCGTTAGTGAAGGTGGTCAAATCACCTACACCGCCACGCTCTCAAACAAAGCGGGTAGCGACGTCACACTGAAGCTGGATAACGGTTCATCAATCACGATCAAAGCGGGCGATACCGTCGGCACCGTGACCGTCCCTGCGCCAACCGATGATGTGTTCATCGATAAGAGCACTCAGACGGTCAAGATCACTGACGCCACGGGCGGCAACTTCGAAAAACTGGAAGTTGCGGGTAATGGTGCGACCACCACCATCAACGACACCCTCGACAAGGTCGACGTGGTTCTGACCGCCACAACCACCGTTGGCGAAGGCGGCAACATCGTCTACACCGCCAGCCTTGTGGATAAGAACGGCGCGCCGGTGACTAACATCACCAATCCACTGACCGTGACCTTGGATAATGGCCAGAGCATTACTATCGGCGTGAACCAATCCAGCGGCACGGTCACCACCGTGGCACCAAACGACGTCTACAAAGGCGATCAAACCGTCACCGCCGCCATTAAAGGCGTGACCGGTGGCGAGCATTTCGAAAACCTGGTGCCAGGTACTACTCCGGTTAACACCACTGTTACCGACACACCGGGTACCGACAACACCACTACCGTCACGCTGACCGCGCCAAGCGCGGTTAACGAAGGCGGGCAGATTACGTATACCGCCACGCTTTCAAACAAGGCCGGCAGTGACGTCACGCTGAAACTCGACAACGGTTCGAACATCACCATCAAGGCTGGCGAGACCGTCGGCACCGTGACCGTGCCTGCTCCGACTGATGATGTGTTCATCGACAAGAGCACTCAAACGGTCAAGATCACTGACGCCACGGGCGGCAACTTCGAGAAGCTGGAAGTTGCAGGTAACGGTGCAACCACCACGATCAACGACACCATCGACAAGGTCGATGTGGTTCTGACTGCCAACACCACTGTTGGTGAAGGCGGCAACATCGTTTACACCGCGTCGCTCGTCGACAAGTCAGGGAATGCGGTTACCAACATCACCAATCCACTGACTGTCACTCTGGACAACGGCAAAACCATCACCATCGGTGTGAACCAATCCAGCGGCACGGTTACCACGGTGGCGCCAAACGACGTTTACAAAGGCGATCAAACCGTCACCACCGCCATCAAAGGTGTGACCGGTGGCGAGCACTTCGAAAACCTGGTGCCAGGCACCACGGCGGTCAATACCACCGTCACTGATACACCAAGTACAGCAGATGCCACTACCGTAACGCTGACCGCGCCAAGCGCCGTCAATGAGGGGGGGCAGATTACGTATACCGCGACCCTGAGCAACAAGGCCGGTAGTGACGTAACTTTGAAACTCGACAACGGCTCGAGCATCACCATCAAAGCCGGCGATACCGTCGGCACTGTGACTGTGCCAGCACCGACTGATGATGTGTTCATCGACAAGAGCACTCAGACCGTCAAAATCACCGACGCTTCCGGCGGCAACTTCGAGAAACTGGAAGTTGCGGGTAATGGTGCGACCACCACCATCAACGACACCATCGACAAGGTCGATGTAGTTCTGACCGCGACTCCTACCGTTGGCGAAGGCGGCAGCATCGTCTACACCGCCAGCCTTGTGGATAAAAACGGCACGCCGGTGAATAACATCACCAATCCGCTGACCGTCACCCTGGATAACGGCCAGAGCATCACCATTGGTGTGAACCAGTCGAGCGGTTCTGTTTCGGTTGTTGCACCGGATGACGTTTACAAGGGCGACCAGACCGTCACGACCGCCATCAAAGGCGTTACCGGTGGCGAGCATTTCGAAAACTTGGTGCCTGGTACTACAGCGGTTAACACCACTGTCACCGACACACCAGCTACAGCGGATGCCACTACCGTCACTTTGACCGCGCCAAGTGCCGTCAACGAAGGTGGGCAGATCACCTACACCGCGACCTTGAGCAACAAGGCCGGCAGTGACGTCACCCTGAAGTTGGATAACGGCTCGTCGATCACTGTTAAGGCTGGCGACACTGTCGGCACCGTGACTGTGCCTGCTCCGACCGATGATGTGTTCATCGACAAGAGCACCCAGACCGTCAAGATCACCGACGCGACTGGTGGCAACTTTGAGAAACTGGAAGTCGCAGGCAACGGCGCAACCACCACCATCAACGACACCATCGACAAAGTTGACGTCGTCCTGACCGCCACTCCTACCGTTGGCGAGGGCGGCAATATCGTCTACACCGCCAGCCTTGTGGATAAAAACGGCGCGCCGGTGAGCAACATCACCAATCCGCTAACCGTCACTCTGGACAACGGCAAAACCATCACCATCGGTGTGAACCAATCCAGCGGCACGGTTACCAGCGTGGCACCGAACGACGTCTACAAAGGCGATCAAACCGTCACCACCGCCATTAAAGGCGTGACCGGTGGCGAGCACTTTGAAAACCTGGTGCCGGGTACCACAGCGGTTAACACCACTGTCACGGACACTCCGGGCACAGCTGATACCACTACCGTCACCCTGACTGCGCCAAGTGCAGTTAACGAAGGTGGTCAGATCACCTACACCGCGACCTTGAGCAACAAGGCAGGTACTGATGTAACGCTGAAACTCGACAACGGTTCGAGCATCATCATCAAGGCTGGCGATACCGTCGGCACCGTGACCCTACCTGCTCCGACCGATGACGTGTTCATCGACAAGAGCACCCAGACCGTCAAGATCACCGACGCGACTGGTGGCAACTTTGAGAAACTGGCAGTTGCAGGTAACGGTGCAACCACCACGATCAACGACACCATCGACAAGGTTGATGTGGTCCTGACCGCGACCACCACCGTCGGCGAAGGCGGCAACATCGTCTACACCGCCAGCCTTGTGGATAAGAACGGCGCGCCGGTGAGCAACATCACCAATCCGCTGACTGTCACTCTGGATAACGGTAAAACCATCACCATCGGCGTGAACCAATCCAGCGGCACGGTTACCAGCGTGGCACCGAACGACGTCTACAAAGGCGATCAAACCGTCACCACCGCCATTAAAGGCGTGACCGGTGGCGAGCATTTTGAAAATCTGGTGCCAGGTACTACAGCGGTTAACACCACCGTCACCGACACCCCAGACACTGCTGATACCACTACTGTCACGCTGACCGCGCCAAGCGCGGTTAACGAAGGTGGTCAGATCACTTACACCGCTACGCTCTCTAATAAGGCGGGCAGTGACGTCACGCTGAAGTTGGACAACGGTTCGAACATCACGATCAAGGCTGGCGAGACCGTCGGCACCGTGACTGTGCCTGCGCCAAGCGATGATGTGTTCATCGATAAGAGCACTCAAACGGTCAAGATCACCGACGCAACTGGCGGCAACTTCGAAAAACTGGCAGTCGCAGGCAACGGCGCAACCACCACGGTCAACGACACCATCGACAAGGTCGACGTGGTTCTGACCGCCACTCCTACCGTCGGCGAAGGTGGCAACATCGTCTACACCGCTACCCTTGTGGATAAAAACGGCGCGCTGGTGAACAACACCACCAATCCGCTGACTGTCACTCTGGATAACGGTAAAACCATCACCATCGGCGTGAACCAATCCAGCGGTACGGTTACCAGCGTGGCACCGAACGATGTCTACAAAGGCGATCAAACCGTCACCACCGCCATTAAAGGCGTGACCGGTGGCGAGCACTTTGAAAACCTGGTGCCGGGTACCACAGCGGTTAACACGACCGTCACGGATACCCCAGGCAGTACCGACCTCACCAGCGTCACGCTGACCGCGCCAAGCGCCGTCAACGAGGGTGGCCAGATCACCTACACCGCCACCTTGAGCAACAAGGCCGGCAGCGACGTCACCCTGAAGTTGGACAACGGTTCGAGCATCACGATCAAGGCTGGCGACACCGTCGGTACCGTAACTGTGCCCGCGCCAAGCGATGACGTGTTCATCGACAAGAGCACTCAAACGGTCAAGATCACCGACGCAACTGGCGGCAACTTCGAAAAACTGGCAGTCGCAGGCAACGGCGCAACCACCACGATCAACGACACCATCGACGATGTAACCGTGGTGCTCAAGGCCACGGGTTCAGTCAGCGAGGGCGGGCAGATCGTCTACACCGTGTCGCTGGTCGACAAAAATGGTGCGGCAGTGACCAACGTCGGTTCCGACCTGGTGGTGAAGCTGGATAACGGCTCGACCATTACCATCGGCAACGGCAAGTCCAGCAACTTCACCACGGCCACCGCACCGAACGATGCGTATGTCGGCGCCAATGATGTCACTGCCAAAATCAGTGCCGTAGTCAGTGGCGGCGACAAATACGAGCACTTGATGGTCGACGGCAGCACCGTGGTCACCAAAGTCACGGATGTGGTCACCAACACCACCCTCAGCATCAGCGGCGACGCTTCGGTGACCGAGGGCGGTACGGCGCACTACACCCTGGCCTTGAGCAACCCGGCGCAAACCGATGTAACCGTCACCCTCAAGTACAGCGGCACGGCCACCGATGGTTCGGATTTCAATGGTGTGTACACCGTGAAGATCCCAGCCGGCGCCAGCAGCGTGCCGTTTGATATCCGCACGCTTGATGACCGAATCACCGAGCCGACCGAAAAAATCGTCATCACCATCGACAAGGCCACAGGCGGTAACTTCGAGAACCTGGTGATCGACAAGGGCACTGTCAGCACTGACATCCTCGACAACGATGCGCCACCGGTTATCGACCTGGACGCCAACAACTCCAGCGGTGCCAGTGGCAACGACTTTAAGACCACCTTCACCGAAGGCACCACCGGGCCGGGTGTGTCGATTGCCGACACCGATATCAAGATCACCGATCCGGACAGCACCCTGCTGACGGGCGCAACGGTCACCCTGACCAACGCACAAGCCGGTGATGCCTTGAACCTGGGCAACAGCGTGAACGGCATCAGCGTCAGCACCAACAATCAGACGGGCAGTATCACCCTGACGTTGTCGGGCAGCGCGACGCTGGCTGACTACATGCAGCGTATCCAGAACATCACGTTCACCAACACCAGCCACGACCCAAGCACCACGCCGCGCACCATTACCGTGGCGGTGACCGACGGCGGCAATTACTCCAACGTCGCCACCACCACAGTCAACGTGGTGGCGGTCAACGATGCGCCAGTGGCAACGGGCGGGGCCGTGACCGGTACGGAAGACACTGCGCTGGCCTTGACCTGGGCAAACTTCGGCGTGAGCGACGTGGACTCGCCATCAGCCAGCCTGGGCGTGAAAATCACCGACCTGCCGGTGGCCGGCAAACTGCAATACCTGGCAACCGACGGCACCACTTGGACCAACGTGACCAGCGGCCAGACCTTTACCAAAGCCCAGATCGATGGCGGCCAGTTACGCTTTACGCCAAACGCCAACGAGTCCGGCGCCGACGGTTATGGCGGCACGGGCATCGGTAACAAGCAGGCCGATTACGCACAGTTCAAGTTCCAGCCCACCGACGGCAAGGACCTGGGCACCAGCGCCACGGTGAAAGTCGATATCACCCCAGTGGCCGACGCGCCAACCCTGGGTGTGGCTGACAACAACGTCAACTCGGTCGGCCTGATCAAACAGAGCTGGAACAGCCTTCCCGGCCTTGGCACCAACGGCAACGGCGCCGCACCGGACGTGCTGAAAAAAGCCATCGATGGCGCCGGCACGCCGAACAGCACGGCGGTGGTGACCAATGTCGAGTCCACCACCGACGTCACCCCAGGTTCAGGCGGAAAAATCTCCGGCCTGATGTATATGGAAGCCGGTAAGAACTACACCTTCAGCGGCGTCGCCGATGACAGCCTGCTGATCAACGTCGGCGGTAAAGACGTGGCCAGCGGCCTGTGGGGCACTAACAGCGGCAAGTTCAGCGGTACGTTCACGCCGGCGGTCAGCGGTTACTACAGTCTTGAGATCTATCAGGCCAACCAGGCGGGCCCCGGTAGCTTTGACGTCAACCTGTCTATCAATGGCGGCGCGACGCAGAACTTGAGCACCAGCAACGTCCCGCTGTACACCGGCATCGCCGACCTGACCAATGCCGGCGTGACCGTGTCCGACCTGCATGGCAGCAACGGTGACGGTTACTACGTGGGTTATAAGCTCAACGAAGGCCTGGAAAACGGCAGCGTCAAACTGTCCAAGATCACCACCGCGTTGACCGACACCGATGGTTCGGAAACCCTGGCGGTGAAGATCGGCGGCATTCCGGCAGGCTCGGTGCTTACCGACGCGTCGGGACACACCTTCACCGCGACGAAAACCGTGGGCGAAGTCAACGTCAGCGGCTGGGACCTGGGCACCCTGACCATCAAGCCGCCGACCTATTACAGCGGCCAGTTCAACCTGACCGTGACCTCGACGTCGACCGAAAGCATCGGCGGCTCGGCAAGCACCACCGCGCAATTGCCGGTGACGGTCTACCCGGCGGCGTATAACTCGGTAACCGGCACGTCGGGCAGCGACTCGATTATCGGCAGCGATGGCAACGACATCGTGGTAGCCGACATCGGCGGCCTGAACGTGGTGCAGGGCAAGAACTACAACATCGCGTTCATGGTGGACAGTTCCGGCAGCATGAGCACCGCATCGATCGACGCGGCGAAGGCTTCATTGACCACGGTGTTCAATTCGCTGAAAAACAGCCTGGGCGCCAACACGTCGGGCACGGTGAATATCTTCCTGGCCGACTTCGATAGCCAGGTGAACAAGTCGATTGCCATCAACCTCAATGCCCCCAATGCGCTGGCCCAGCTCAAAGTGGTGCTCGACTCGATGGTGTCGGAAGGCGGCACCAACTACGAAGACGTGTTCAAGACCACCGCCAACTTCTTCCAGAGCGACCTGGCGAGCAAAAACACCGGCGCAACCAACCTGACGTACTTCATCACCGACGGTCAGCCGACGTTCTACCAGAGCGGCGAGCAGACCAACGTGACGCTGTACGGCAACGTCAAGTTCGATGACGTGGTGACGACGGCCAACTACACCCCCGGCACCTCGGTCGGCAAGTACCTGGATAACACCCATTACTTCAGCATCGACACCTCGGGTGCCGCTCAATTGCAAACCTGGAACGGCTTCTGGTGGACGGCCGCCAATCTGGGCCTGGTGCGCGCTCAGGGCGACGGCACCTTTGAGCTGTCCAATCTTGACGGCCGAGGCAACAGCACTGACGCGGCAACATTGGCTAATTCCAAGAGCGCCTTTGCGCTGCTGGGCGGGCTGTCGCAGGTGGAAGCGATCGGGATCAACAGCGACATCAGCTTAAGCGACCTGAAGCCTTACGACAGCGATGGCAAACCACAGGCCAATATCGATCCGAAAGACCTGGCCAACGCCATCCTCGGCCATACCGAGGCGACTCTGCCGGGTGCGGACAGCATCAGCGGTGGCGACGGCAATGACATCCTCTTTGGCGACCTGGTGAGCTTCAGCGGGGTGACCGGCGAGGGTTACAACGCCTTGCAGGCTTTCGTGGCGCAGAAAGCCGGTGTGGCTGTCTCGGCGGTTAGCACCTCGAACGTGCACCAGTACGTCACCGAGCACTACGCGGACTTCGACGTGTCCGGCGCCAAGGACGGCAACGACACGCTGCTCGGCGGCAATGGCGATGACATCTTGTTCGGCCAGGGCGGCAACGACGTGCTGGACGGCGGCAAGGGCAATGACATCTTGCTGGGCGGTACCGGCAACGACACGTTGATGGGCGGTCAGGGCAACGACATCCTGATCGGCGGTGCGGGTGCCGACACCTTCGTGTGGAAGGCCGGTGACATCGGCAACGATGTGATCAAGGACTTCAAGGCGTCGGAAGGTGACCGAATTGACCTGCGTGATCTGTTGAAGGGCGAGACGGACAGCACCATCGATAACTACCTCAAGATCACCACGGTAGAAGGCGTGTCGACCCTGCAGGTGAGCAGCGAAGGCAAGCTCAACGCCGCCGGTGGCCTGGCCAATGCGGATGTGACCATCAAGCTGGAAGGCAATGATTGGTCCCACACCAACATCAACTCGCTGATCAGCGGTGCCGACCCGACCATCAAGATCGATCACACCGCCTAAGCTTGGGTTTATCGGCCGCCCTCGAGGCGGCCGATTTATTTGGGCGATACGTTGCTGGCCCTGGCGGCCGGTTGCATCGCATACTCGCGCTTATCAACACACGACCGCCCTATGCGGCTGACGATGTGTGGCTTTTTTCGAGGGGGTTCTTATGTTTTACGTGCAACGTGATGCGCAGGGCGCGTTGAGTCGCGTAGAGGCCGCCGCCTTTGCCGAATCCACCGAAACGCTGCCGGCCGATCACCATGAGATCCAGGCCTGGTACGCCAACGAAGTGGTGGAAACCAGCCTGGCCCAGCTCAAACAGAGTGACCTGGAGATGATCCGGGTACTGGACGACTTGATCCAGGTGCTCACCCGCAAGGGCGTCATCAGCGTGACCGACCTGCCGCCTGCGGCTCAGGCCAAATTGATGGACCGTAACCAGGCGCGGGAAGCGTTGGGTGGGTTGAGCCAGTTGATCAATGATGATGAGAAAGGGCTTATCTGAGCCCTAGAGTTCCATCGGCTCTAAAATGTGGGAGGGGGCTTGCCCCCGATACCAGTAGACCAGTCGATATTTAGGCGACTGATACACCGCTATCGGGAGCAAGCCCCCTCCCACATTGGTTCTGCGTTATTTCCAGGGCGCGGGCTCGCCGAACAGCTGGCCCTGCACGCCAAAAATCCCCATCTCACGAATCACCTTCAGCTCACCTTCGGTCTCCACACGTTCGGCAATCAACGGCAGATCGATGCTGTGGGCCGCGCGCTGGATGGCTTCGATAAACAGGCGCTTGTCGCTTTCCTGGTCGATGTCGCGGATGTAGCTGCCGTCGATTTTCAAGTACGCCAGGCCTAGGCGGGCCAGGTTGCCGATCATGCTGAATCGCCCACCGAAACGCTGAAGGCTCAGGGAAAAGCCCAACTCGCGCAGGCGCTGGGTCATCTGTTCCAACACAAGCTGTTCCGGCAGTTGCTCTTCACCGATCTCCAGGGTGAGGCGCGAGCCCAGGTTGCTGTGCTGGCGCAGCAGGTCATAAATGCGTTGCAGTGCCTGAGGATCCTGCAAGGTTGCGGCTGAGAGGTTCAGCGCCAGGTTGTGGCTGTGGCCGCTCATCTGTTTGAGCACCTGCTCCAGCATCATGCGGTCCAGGCGGGCTGACCAGCCGAAACGCTCAAGCCACGGCAGGAAACGCCCGGCGGGTAGGGTATGGCCGTCAAAGTCCTGCAAGCGCGACAGCACTTTGTAGTGCAAGACCAATTGCGGGTCCTGGCTGGCCACCACCGGCTGGAAGTACAACTCGAAACGCTGTTGGGTCAGCGCCTGGTCCAACAGTGTGTGCCAGGCATGGTGATCATCACCGACGCTGGCGGCGGCACTGTGGTCGAGGCACGCCCAGGTGCTGTCACCCTGCCCTTCGGCTTGAGCCAAAGCTTGGTCGGCGAGGGTCAGCAGCGCCTGCGGCGCATCGCCATGGTTGAACGGTGCCAGGCCGATGTAGGCCACGGGCGTAACATCGCTGGCGCCGGTGGCCTGCAGGCTGAGCAACGTGCTTTCAAGGTTCTGCGCCAATTGCAGCGCTTCTTCACGCGTGAGCCCAGGCGCCAGCACGGCGAATTCGCCGCCACGAATACGGGTCACGAGGTTATGGGTTTCCGGGTACGGCTCGCACTGGCGCAGCAGTTGTTCGCCGACCGCTTGCAGCAGCTGGTCGGTACGCTGGCCGCCCAGGCGCTGGTTCAGGCCGGCCAGGTCCTTGACGCGCAACACCAGCAAGTAGCCGGAGTTGGTTTCTTCGGGGTTGCTGACTCGGGCGTTGAGCTGCATCTCGAAATAGCGGCGGTTGGCCAGGCCGGTGAGGTTGTCCTGATAGGATTCAGTGCGCAACTTTTCGCTGCGCTCGGCCTGCTCCTGGAACAGCGCTTTGAGCTTTTCCACCATTTGGTTCATGGCCTGCACCACCCGGCGCAACTCCGGCGTACGCGGCAGGTCAGGCAGGCTGAGGAATTCCCGACGGGCGATCGCGTGGGACTGCTTGACCATATAGTCCAACGGCTTCAGTTGCCGGCGCAGCAACAGCCCGCCGAGCACCACGCTGACCGCACCGCACAGCAGCAACCAGCCAAGGCTGCCCAGGGCGCTCTGCCAGAGTTTGGCCAGGGCGAACATCGGATGGCTGACCACCTCGACTCGCGCCGCCTGCTCCCAACCACGGTTCACCAGCGCATCACCACCGGCCGGCTCCAGGCCGATCAACTTTACAAACCAATGGGGCACGCCATTGTTGTCGGGTATGCCGCTGCGCTCGACGATGGTTTGGTCCGTGGCCAAGTCCACCACACGGATGCTGGCGTAATAACCGCTGTCGAAGATCGAGCTGACCAGCAACTCGACCATGGCCGGATCGTCGATATTGGGAGTCAGCGACAACGCCAGTGCCGTCGCGGCATCCTGCGCATGGGAGCGCAATTGGTTGACGTATTGCGTGCGCGAACTTTCCAGGCTGACCATGAAGCTGCCGCTGAAGGCGACCACCAGGAACAGACAGATTGCGATCAACAGCTGTTTGAACAAAGACATCCGATCAGTTACTCCTAGTTGGCAGGCTCGGCTGGGAAGCCTTCCGCACGCATTTTTCTCAACACATCCTGCCAGCGCGACAAGCGTTTGGTATCGCCGACTTTCTTGTTGCCCTTGGCGCCGGGCAGGTACAGCCCCTCGGCGTTGAATGAATACACCGGGATCAAATCGGTACGGCGGGTTGCCGGCAGAATGTCGTCCATCAGGCTGTCGAGCACCAACGGGATCGCGTCGGGGGTCGAATAGTAGGTCAGGACCATGTGCGCACGATTCTGACGCAAGGCCTTGACGTAGGTAATGCGCAATTTATCGCTGGACACGCCCAGATGACGCAAACTGAAATACTTGGCGATGGCGTAGTCTTCACAGTCACCGGCGCCCTTCCAGAGTGCTTCGATGGGTGTCTCCCAATAGTCGACCGCGCGCCAGAGATCGATGTCCTCCACGTAGGTCATTTGTTTGTTGAAGAACACGTTGACGACCTTGAGCTGGTCTTGCTCGCTGACCTGTTTTTCGGTGCTCAGCAGCCGCTGCCACGCGTCAATACGTTGCTGGCCCTCGCCCAACGGCCCGTACAAGGCGCTGGCCTTGCGGCTGATCTGCGAGAAATCCCAATCGGCATGCAGCCCGCCAAGCATCAGGCCGGCCAATAAGATCGCTGATAAGAGCCAGCAAAAAACTCGATAGGGAATAAAACTTACCGCCAAGGCGTTCAGTCCATGAAGAGAGACGGAATTTCAAGGGATGGTGAAGCTTCGTCTCACAAAAAACAATGGCACAGTGCGATCATTCATCGGTGGAGCGAGTTTATAACCGCCTCCTGTGGGACGTACAAAATACACGCTGTGGGCCCTTACAAACGGAAACTCTGGCTGTTTGACAAGTGCATGGCCCATCTCTAGTGTTCATTGGATCCAATAAACACACTTTATTACTCAAGAAAGGAGGGTAGCGTAACCGTGACACAGAAGCCGAACCCTTTAAGCAGTATCAAGGTCAGCGGACCTATTCCCGCTCATCTTGCCCGCGCCGTTATTGAAGAAACGTTGCGTAACGCCATTCTCGATGGTCGATTGCCTTGTGGCACTGCTATGCGCCAGCAAGAACTCGCCAGCCTGTTCGGCGTCAGCCGTATGCCGGTGCGCGAAGCTTTGCGCCAGTTGGAGGCACAATCCCTGCTGCATGTGGTGACTCACAAAGGCGCTGTGGTTGCGCCCTTGATCGAGGACAATTCGGCTGAGACCTATGCCCTGCGCATGCTGTTGGAGTCCGAAGCCTTGCGCTTGTCGATCCCATTGCTCACGGAGTCGGACATTGCCAAGGCAGAGGCCTGTATCACTGCGCTGGAATGCGAGAAAGACTACAGCGAGATCGGTCGCCTCAATCGCCTGTTTCACATGATCCTGTATGGCAAGGCGCCTAACCATCGCCTGCTCAAATTGGTGGAACATGGGCTGAATGAAGAGGAGCGGTTTCTGCGCTTCAACCTCGAGGCGATGGGACTGGGCGAGACGTCACAGGAGGATCACCGCGAACTGCTCAACCTGGTGGTGCAGAAGAAAATCGATGAAAGCATCCTGACACTGCGTAATCACTTGATGCGAGGCATGGAGGTCATCAATAGATACCTCAATAGCCTCGAAACTGCGAATAGAACAGCCACGTCATAAGGCGCTCGTACCTCTCTTGAGCCTGAGCATCGCGGGGTACCATCCCTTATCAGGAAGCGTCCCGCGTTGATAACACTGTGAACAAACCGGCAAGCCTTAATCAAATCGGCGTTATATAAGGAAACTTCTCACACCTCAAACAACTATTTCTCCGGGAAGTTTTTGTTCGAAAAAACATTTAATACACTTATAAGCTCATCCAAACGTTTAATCAGCTTAGTATCAGCGACTCACCCAAAAACCTTGCAATCGCTGCCCGCGTATTGAGCCAGCGCTCCTCGCGTGGGCGCGCCGTAACGCTAATCTTCCAACTAACAACTACAAAATCCATCACTGCAACTAGAGCAGTCGCAACAACTTCATAGGCGTCAACCATGCATCATCATTCGCTCGAACAAAAGAAACTTAAACTGTACCGTCACCCGTTATTTGCTGAAATAACTTCTCTTAGCAAATTACAACACTTTATGGAAAGCCATGTATTTGCGGTTTGGGACTTCATGACCCTGACCAAACGCCTGCAACAGGACCTTACGTGCACCCAAATACCCTGGCTCCCGCCAGCCAATCCGCAGGCCGCACGCCTGATCAATGAAATCGTGCTGGGCGAGGAGTCGGACGAACATCCGACGCGAGGCCATTGCAGTCACTTTGAGCTGTATCTGGAAGCCATGGCGGAGGTGGGCGCCAATACCCGTGTCATCGCACGTTTCATTGACCTGCAACACCAGGGTGTAGAGGTCAGCGCAGCGCTGCGAATGATCGGTGCGCCCCCCGGCGTGCCGCGCTTTGTCGACAGCACATGGCAGATCGCACTCAGCGCCCCCACCCACTGCGTCGCGGCGGCCTTCCTGCATGGTCGTGAAGGCGTCATTGCATCCATGTTCGAGCGCCTTCTGTGCAGCAGCCCCTTGATTGCTCATCAGGCACCCATCTTGTGTCACTACCTCAACCGTCATATCGAGTTGGATAGCCAGGAGCACGGCCCGGCGGCGGAGCAGGTGCTCCAGCATTTGATCGGCGCAGACCCGACTCGCCAGCGACAAGCCGATAGCGCTGCCTTCGGTGCCCTGGAAAGCCGCATGACCTTCTGGGACGACGTACACGCCTCAATGCATGAGGTACACCCATGAGCGCCACCGGCTATCACTCCTTTGCCGAAGACTGGGAGCGGCGCGCAACCATCCGCACACGCCCGCGCCGCATGTTGGAAAACGACGGCAAACTGATCTATCCCCTGAGCCGCCAACCCCTTGTATTGAGTGCGACCTTTCTCGAGCGCTGCTCGCAATGCCGCGACTTTGTGCTGGTGCAAAGCTTTTATCGATTCATCCATGACATCGTGGTTTTCGAAACCGAGATCGTCGATAAACTTGCCCGCCGTATTGCCAAGAATCGCTTCTCGCTGCCCCTCCCCCTCGCCTGCCGCTACGATGCAATGACCGTCGTGGTGGATGAGGATTACCACGCATTGGTGGCACTGGACTTCCTGCAGCAAGCCGTAGCGTTGACCGGTATCGAGCCCCTGGACCTGCCGGGGCAGATCGAACTGAGCCGCGCCTTGCCGGCCGCGCAGGCGCAGGCACCGGAGCACCTGCACGATGCCGTCGAGTTGATTGTCGTGGCCATCGCCGAAAACACCGTCACCCATGATGTGGCGGCCTTTTCCAAGGACGACAGTATCAAGTCGTCCGTACGCGGCCTGATGGCCGATCACCTGTTCGATGAAGGGCGCCACGCACAGTTCTGGACACAGTTGGTGCGTATCTACTGGCAGTCGGCAAGCGCGCAAGACCGCGACAGCATTGCCGGCGTGCTCCCGACTTTTCTGGCCCATTACCTGACCAACGACATACAGAAAGGCTTCGACTTGCAGTTGATCGAACACCTGGATGTCAGTACCGATATTCGTTTGGCGCTGCAGGATGAAATCATTGCGTTGGATTTTCCTATCACCCGCCAGCACCCGTTGATCGGCAACATCATGAGCTTCCTGCACCACAGCGGCGTGCTGCACACCCCAAGCGTGGCACGCGCACTGGACGACTACCTGCCCGCGGCGGGGAGGCTGGCATGAGGCGCTTGACGATTGAATGGGGCGGTGCCAGTGAAGCACTGGGGGCCCTCAAGCAGGTTCTGGAACAATACGGGCATATCGCGGGGGCGGGGTCGGTCGACCTGGTGATTGAGGACGGCAGCCAGTCACCGTCAGCCTTATCCACCGATGCGCCGTGGATGAGCCTGCGCCTGGGCATCGGCCCCGTGTCCGAAACTGGGTTACCCGCACTTCAGTTTCGCTGCTATGACCGTGATCGGCGCCTGTTGGCCGTGCACGACGTTGCCGAGGAGCCCAGCGGCAACGGCCAGCGCCTGCGTCGTCGTGCGGCGCACGCTCTGGTGGAGTGGGTAGCGTCATTGGTCAGCGGATTCTCGAGAGACCCTGGTTATTTCTGTGCAACGACCAACCCGGGCACCTTGCCCGAACAGGGATTGCGAGGACTGGAGTCACTGGCGTTCATGCATCGATTCAACCGTACAGCCGATCCGGCACTGCTGCGGGCGGCACAGGTGCCCATGATCGAACGGTTGCAGGCCAGCCTGAATGCCTTCGCCGATCGTACAGCGCTTAATATTGCGGGGCGCAGGGTGACTTATCGCCAGCTTCAGGAAAAAGCCGTGGCGATTCAGCAACACCTGCTGCCCCTGTTGGAGGGCATTGAAACACCACCGGTGGTGGGTGTATGCCTGGAAAAATCTACCGAGCTTTACGCAAGCATTCTGGCGGTGCTGGGCTGTGGCGCGGTGTATTTGCCGCTGTCTCCGGACCATCCGGTAAAACGCCAGCACAGCATGCTGACAAGCGCAGGTGCAGGCGTATTACTGGAAAATGGCCTGCACCCGTTGCGGGATAAATTCGTTTCACTTGATGTCAGTACGCTCACCCCACACGGCATCGACTCCACACAGCCGCTGATGCGCCATCGTCCCCAGGCCGATGCGCCGTGCATGGCGCTTTTTACCTCTGGCACCACGGGGCAACCCAAGGGTGTGCTGCTCAGCCAACATAATCTGGCGCATTTCACGGCCTGGCTCGGTACCTGTGTGGCGCTGGACGATAAGAGTCGCGTCCTGCAATTTTCGCCGCTGAGCTTTGACTCCTCACTGATCGATATTTTCCCTGCCTTGATCGCGGGCGCAGCATTGATTGTCCCCAGCGCAGAACAACGTCACGATCCCCGGCAATTGGTCGAGCTGATTCGCCTGCAACGCGTCACTCATGCTTTCTTGCCACCGGCACTGCTCGGCATCTTGCCGCTGGACCAGCCGCTGGGCCTCGCACACCTGCTCACCGGCGGCGACTTTTGCGAACCCTACGTGATCGAGCGAATGGCCGGCCAATGCCAGTTTCACAACCTCTATGGCCCCACCGAAGCCACGGTACTGGCAACCCATCGAACGTTTCGGCTTGGTGATAGCAATCGCAACATCGGTCTGCCCATTGCCAACAGTCAGGTCTTGATCCTGGACGACCAGCTGCAACCGGTGGACGAGCAGGTGATGGGCGATCTGTACCTCGCAGGACCGGGCGTGAGCCTGGGCTATATGAACGGACCACCGCAGGCCGACTCCCCGTTCATCAAGCTGACGTTGCCCGACGGGCAATGGCTGCAGGCTTACCGCAGCGGCGATCTGGCGAAATGGACGCAAGACGGTATCGAGTTGGGCGGCCGACGGGATGACCAGGTCAAGATCCGCGGTTTTCGGGTCGAACCTCAGGAGATCGAGCACTGCCTGCGCAGCAGTCGGTTGTTTCGCCAAGTGGCAGTGGTGATTGATCAGACGCACAGAATCATCGGCTTTGCGGCCCAGCCCGAACCCGGCGCCACGCTGGCCAGCCTGAAGGAGCACGCACGGCAGTGGCTGCCTGAACATATGCAACCTGTCGCCTGGAGCGAGCTGCCGAGCCTCCCCGCTTCGAGCAACGGCAAGATCGATCGCAAGGCGTTGCGGGAGACGCCAATTACCCGCGCCCAGGAGATGACGCGTTGCAGCACGCTCACGCCAGTCCAGGCGCAGTTGGTAGACCTGTGGGGGGAGTTGTTAGGGTTGCCTGCCGGTGACGTGTCGATCGACGACAGCTTTTTCAACCTAGGCGGCCATTCGATCCTGCTGTCCACCTTGTTGCTGCGCCTGCGCGAGCAGTTTGGCCGCAGCCTCTCCTTGAGCCAATTTTTTGAAGCGCCGACGATTCGTACGCTGGCCTTGCAGATGGAGGGCGCAGCGCTGCCGAATACATCGTTCAGCCAGATGGAAAAAGATGCGTCCCGAGCCTTGACGCTTAAGGTGCTGCCCGAGGCACGCGCCGGGGATCCACGCAAGGCGATTGTCACAGGGGCGAACAGCTTTGTCGGCGTGCACATCGTCCAGGCCTTGCTGGCGGGTGGGGCGCAGGAGGTAGCGTGCCTGGTCCGGGCGCTCCCAGGCCAGTCGGCGGCGGACCGATTCTCTCAGGCGTTGCGCGAATACCGCCTGGAACAGCTGGACCTGAGCCGAGTGCAGGTGTATGCCGCCGACCTGCGCCAACCCCGCCTGGGTCTGTCTGCAGAGGCGTACGACCACCTCGCCCGCAATCATGGTGTGCTGGTGCACAATGCGGCGCAGGTCAACCATGTGATGGACTACATAGCACTGGCCAACGACAACGTCGAACCGGTGTTTGAATGCCTGCGCCTTTGCGAGACCCACTGTAAGAAAGTTTTCAATTTCATTTCAACGCTGTCAGCCTGCAGTCGCCTCGACACTGATGGGTATGTGCTCGAAGCACCCGCAAGCCGCGCGTTGCCGCTCTATGTAAAAAACGGCTACAACCTCTCGAAGTGGGTGGCCGAGCGGTTGTTGGGGCGTGCAGTCGAGCAAGGGGCATGGGTGAATATTCATCGGCCAGGGAATATCAGTTTCAACAGCCGGAACGGTGTCTGCCAACCCCATAAAAATCGGTTGATGTTGATGCTCAAAGGGTCACTGCAGTTGGGCAGGGTTCCTCGAATGGAGGGCAATTTCGACCTGATGCCGGTGGACTTCCTGGCGCGCTTCATCGCGTTTCACAGCGCGCGTTTTGTCCCTGGGCGAAACGTCTTCAACCTGCACAATCCTCAACCTTTGAGCTGGGACCAGTACCTTAATGCGTTCAGCCAGGCCGGACACACCTTCGAACGGGTAAGCCTTCAACATTGGCAACGGGCGTTGCGCACAGTGCGCCACGACAATGCGTTGTTCGGCGTACTGGGCTTTTACCTTGATGGGTTGGGTGAAGACATCGGCGACACGTCGATGATCCATTACAGCAACGCGCAGTGGGGCCTGGAACAAATGGGCACACAGTATCCGCCAAAGAGCCCCGCACTGTTACGCAAGGGCTGTGACTACCTCAGGGCCATCGGCTTTCTCTGAGCGGCTTTGGCCCGCATTGAAGTTGCTCGGCTGTATCGGAGCGAGGCCTCGCTCCGATACAGCGAGGATCAGATCTTGAAGCTGTCGACCAATTGCTTCAATCGACTGGCCTGCTGGGACAGCGCGTCGCAGTCCTTGAGCGTCTCGTTGAGATTGGCCACGCCTTGCTGGTTCAGCAGGTTGATCTGGTTGATGTCGACATTGAGGGTTTCAACCACCGCCGTTTGCTCCTCGGTGGCAGCGGCGACCGATTGGTTCATGCCGTCGATCTCAACGATTCGCTGTGTCACGCTGACCAGACGCTCGCCGGCCTGGTTAGCCACTTCAACGCTTTCCTCGCTGGAGACTTGGCTGGCGTTCATGGTGGTCACGGCTTCACGCGAACCCACTTGCAGCGAAGTGATCATTTTGTGGATCTCTTCTGCCGATTCCTGGGTACGGTGAGCCAGGTTACGCACTTCATCCGCCACCACGGCAAACCCACGCCCTGCTTCGCCGGCACGGGCAGCTTCGATTGCCGCGTTAAGCGCAAGTAAGTTGGTCTGCTGGGAGATGCCCTTGATCACATCGAGAATGTGTCCGATGTTGTCGGTGCTGGCGTTAAGGGTTTCGATCTGGGTACAGGACAGGCTGATTTTCTGCGACAGTTCCGACATCGCCTGGATGGTTTGCTCGACCACTTTGCGCCCATCATCAGCTTGCTCACTGGCACCGCTGGCATGCTGCGAGGCATCAGCGGCGTTACGTGCGATTTCCTGGGTAGCGGCACCCAGCTCGTTGATAGCAGCAGCCACGCTGTTGGTACGTGCACTTTGTTCATCGGAGCCGATGATCGACGCGTTGGACGACGCCATTACGCGCTGGGACAGGTCATGCACCTGGCGGGTGGCCGAGGACACTTCGGAAATCGAGGCGTGGATCCGCTCGACAAACTGATTGAATGCGCTACCGACTTCACCGAACTCGTCTTTGCTGGTCACGTCGAGGCGTCGGGTCAGGTCACCTTCGCCCTGGGCAATGTCCTGCATGGCAACGCCCATGGTGGTCAGCGGACGCAACAACACCTGAATCAGCACACTCAACAGTACGGCAATCGCCACCACGGCGATGAGCATTGCGATCAACGCTGAAGTGCGAAATTTACCCAGTGCGGCATAGGCTTTATCTTTGTCGATAGACAGACCGATGTACCAGTCAGCCCCCGGCAACCCGTTGATTGGTGTAAAGGACAGGATTCGGTCTTGTCCATTGAGGACAACCTCCTGGTTAACCTTCTCGATGCGCACCTGGGTGCCCGGGTAGATATCCTTGAGGTTTTTCATCACCTGGTCCTGGTCAGGACTGACGATGACCTGGCCATCACCACTGACCAGGAATGCATGACCAATACCGCCAAAATCCACCGAGTTGATGATCTTCACCAAGGTTTGCAGGCTCAAGTCGCCACCCACCACGCCCAACAACTCTCCGTTCTTCTTCACCGGCATGGCGATCGTCACGATCTGGCCGCCTACAGCCGCCATATAAGGCGGGGTAAGCATGGTTTTGTCGGCTGCTACGGCTTGCTTGTACCAAGGGCGCTGACGTGGGTCATAGCCTTCGGGCATCTTCGCGTCGGGGCGCTGGGTGAACACTCCATTGATTTGGCCAACGTAGGTGAACTGGAAGTTTGAGGTGAGCGCCGGTTGATCGACCAAGCCGGGAAGGTCGGCGGCGCTGCCTTGATGGGCAACGTTTTGTGCCAGGCTCTCGAGAACCAGGATACGGCCGCTGAGCCAGTTCTGCACACTGCTGGCGGTAAGCTCTCCGGATTGCTGGATGGAGGACGCCAGGTTCTGCCTGATCGTGTTGCGCTGCAGGTAATCGTTGTAGAACGTGAATAGCGCGAAGGCCAGAACCACGACGCCTGACGCAGCCAACAGAATTTTATGACTGAACTTGAGATTCATTTCATCGACTTCTTTTGCCAAAGGGGGGTGAGCGTGCCGAGTGGAACATTCCATGTATCGCGATAGGCGGACTCTGCGACCGCTCTATTTCGGTGCACGCATGGCTCGTCAGGCTTTCGGCCAGAAATCGATAAAACTTAGAGATTTGTGTGAATCTTCCGCTTTTAGCGTAAGAGAACGACAGGCGGTATGAGCACAGTCGATTATCAGCCACTTAGAACCCTAAACGACAAAACCCCTGTCTGCGTAAGCAGACAGGGGTTTCGGAATTCAATCTTGACGATGACCTACTCTCACATGGGGAAACCCCACACTACCATCGGCGATGCATCGTTTCACTGCTGAGTTCGGGATGGGATCAGGTGGTTCCAATGCTCTATGGTCGTCAAGAAATTCTGTGTACCAGATCGTTGCGCTAGCAACGTACCGGTGAAATTCATGGACTTCTACATAAACAAAACCCCTGTTTGCGTACGCAAACAGGGGTTCTGGAATTTAATCTTGACGATGACCTACTCTCACATGGGGAAACCCCACACTACCATCGGCGATGCATCGTTTCACTACTGAGTTCGGGATGGGATCAGGTGGTTCCAATGCTCTATGGTCGTCAAGAAATTCGGGTACTGAGTCGTGGCCAGATGGCCTCGCTTCAGCAAATTGGGTATGGGATAGAAGTCGGTGTTTTGTGAGTATCGAACTTTCGGTTCATTGCGTCTTCACACACCGCAATCTGATGCTTCTGCTTTTTTAAAGTCAGGAGTAGTCAAATTGCTTGGGTGTTATATGGTCAAGCCTCACGGGCAATTAGTATTGGTTAGCTCAACGCCTCACAGCGCTTACACACCCAACCTATCAACGTCGTAGTCTTCGACGGCCCTTCAGGGGACTCAAGGTCCCAGTGAGATCTCATCTTGAGGCTAGTTTCCCGCTTAGATGCTTTCAGCGGTTATCTATTCCGAACATAGCTACCCGGCAATGCCACTGGCGTGACAACCGGAACACCAGAGGTTCGTCCACTCCGGTCCTCTCGTACTAGGAGCAGCCCCTCTCAAATCTCAAACGTCCACGGCAGATAGGGACCGAACTGTCTCACGACGTTCTAAACCCAGCTCGCGTACCACTTTAAATGGCGAACAGCCATACCCTTGGGACCGGCTTCAGCCCCAGGATGTGATGAGCCGACATCGAGGTGCCAAACACCGCCGTCGATATGAACTCTTGGGCGGTATCAGCCTGTTATCCCCGGAGTACCTTTTATCCGTTGAGCGATGGCCCTTCCATACAGAACCACCGGATCACTAAGACCTACTTTCGTACCTGCTCGACGTGTCTGTCTCGCAGTCAAGCGCGCTTTTGCCTTTATACTCTACGACCGATTTCCGACCGGTCTGAGCGCACCTTCGTACTCCTCCGTTACTCTTTAGGAGGAGACCGCCCCAGTCAAACTACCCACCATACACTGTCCTCGATCCGGATAACGGACCTGAGTTAGAACCTCAAAGTTGCCAGGGTGGTATTTCAAGGTTGGCTCCACGCGAACTGGCGTCCACGCTTCAAAGCCTCCCACCTATCCTACACAAGCAAATTCAAAGTCCAGTGCAAAGCTATAGTAAAGGTTCACGGGGTCTTTCCGTCTAGCCGCGGATACACTGCATCTTCACAGCGATTTCAATTTCACTGAGTCTCGGGTGGAGACAGCGCCGCCATCGTTACGCCATTCGTGCAGGTCGGAACTTACCCGACAAGGAATTTCGCTACCTTAGGACCGTTATAGTTACGGCCGCCGTTTACCGGGGCTTCGATCAAGAGCTTCGCGTTAGCTAACCCCATCAATTAACCTTCCGGCACCGGGCAGGCGTCACACCCTATACGTCCACTTTCGTGTTTGCAGAGTGCTGTGTTTTTAATAAACAGTCGCAGCGGCCTGGTATCTTCGACCGGCATGAGCTTACGGAGCAAGTCCTTCACCCTCACCGGCGCACCTTCTCCCGAAGTTACGGTGCCATTTTGCCTAGTTCCTTCACCCGAGTTCTCTCAAGCGCCTTGGTATTCTCTACCCAACCACCTGTGTCGGTTTGGGGTACGGTTCCTGGTTACCTGAAGCTTAGAAGCTTTTCTTGGAAGCATGGCATCAACCACTTCGTCGTCTAAAAGACAACTCGTCATCAGCTCTCGGCCTTAGAATCCCGGATTTACCTAAGATTCCAGCCTACCACCTTAAACTTGGACAACCAACGCCAAGCTGGCCTAGCCTTCTCCGTCCCTCCATCGCAATAACCAGAAGTACAGGAATATTAACCTGTTTTCCATCGACTACGCTTTTCAGCCTCGCCTTAGGGACCGACTAACCCTGCGTCGATTAACGTTGCGCAGGAAACCTTGGTCTTTCGGCGTGGGTGTTTTTCACACCCATTGTCGTTACTCATGTCAGCATTCGCACTTCTGATACCTCCAGCAAGCTTCTCAACTCACCTTCACAGGCTTACAGAACGCTCCTCTACCGCATCACTTACGTGATACCCGTAGCTTCGGTGTATGGTTTGAGCCCCGTTACATCTTCCGCGCAGGCCGACTCGACTAGTGAGCTATTACGCTTTCTTTAAAGGGTGGCTGCTTCTAAGCCAACCTCCTAGCTGTCTAAGCCTTCCCACATCGTTTCCCACTTAACCATAACTTTGGGACCTTAGCTGACGGTCTGGGTTGTTTCCCTTTTCACGACGGACGTTAGCACCCGCCGTGTGTCTCCCATGCTCGGCACTTGTAGGTATTCGGAGTTTGCATCGGTTTGGTAAGTCGGGATGACCCCCTAGCCGAAACAGTGCTCTACCCCCTACAGTGATACATGAGGCGCTACCTAAATAGCTTTCGAGGAGAACCAGCTATCTCCGAGCTTGATTAGCCTTTCACTCCGATCCACAGGTCATCCGCTAACTTTTCAACGGTAGTCGGTTCGGTCCTCCAGTTAGTGTTACCCAACCTTCAACCTGCCCATGGATAGATCGCCCGGTTTCGGGTCTATTCCCAGCGACTAGACGCCCTATTAAGACTCGCTTTCGCTACGCCTCCCCTATTCGGTTAAGCTCGCCACTGAAAATAAGTCGCTGACCCATTATACAAAAGGTACGCAGTCACCTAACAAAGTAGGCTCCCACTGCTTGTACGCATACGGTTTCAGGATCTATTTCACTCCCCTCTCCGGGGTTCTTTTCGCCTTTCCCTCACGGTACTAGTTCACTATCGGTCAGTCAGTAGTATTTAGCCTTGGAGGATGGTCCCCCCATATTCAGACAAAGTTTCTCGTGCTCCGTCCTACTCGATTTCATGACTAAGAGATTTTCGCGTACAGGGCTATCACCCACTATGGCCGCACTTTCCAGAGCGTTCCGCTAATCTCAAAGCCACTTAAGGGCTAGTCCCCGTTCGCTCGCCACTACTAAGGGAATCTCGGTTGATTTCTTTTCCTCAGGGTACTTAGATGTTTCAGTTCCCCTGGTTCGCTCCATACACCTATGTATTCAGTGTAAGGTAACCATCTTATGATGGCTGGGTTCCCCCATTCAGACATCTCCGGATCAAAGTCTGTTTGCCGACTCCCCGAAGCTTTTCGCAGGCTACCACGTCTTTCATCGCCTCTGACTGCCAAGGCATCCACCGTATGCGCTTCTTCACTTGACCATATAACCCCAAGCAATCTGGTTATACTGTGAAGACAACATTCGCCGAAAATTCGATCATACTCAATTAAGAGCGACTCACAAATTTTACCTTAGCCTGAGCCGTTACCAGTGAAAGTAACGGTCAGTCTATCTTTCTATCACATACCCAAATTTTTAAAGAACGATCTAATCAAAGACTAGAAATCAATATTCACAGCGGAATACTCATTTCTAAACTCTAACAGCAGAAACAGTTAATGGTGGAGCCAAACGGGATCGAACCGTTGACCTCCTGCGTGCAAGGCAGGCGCTCTCCCAGCTGAGCTATGGCCCCATAACAAAATTGGTGGGTCTGGGCAGATTCGAACTGCCGACCTCACCCTTATCAGGGGTGCGCTCTAACCAACTGAGCTACAGACCCAATTTCGAGCGCAACTGATTAGCTAAGAGCTATCAGCTTGGAGCTTAAAGCTGCTTCTATCGTCTTCTTCAATGAATCAAGCAATTCGTGTGGGAACTTATGGAGCAGCTGATGTCGTCGATTAAGGAGGTGATCCAGCCGCAGGTTCCCCTACGGCTACCTTGTTACGACTTCACCCCAGTCATGAATCACACCGTGGTAACCGTCCTCCCGAAGGTTAGACTAGCTACTTCTGGTGCAACCCACTCCCATGGTGTGACGGGCGGTGTGTACAAGGCCCGGGAACGTATTCACCGCGACATTCTGATTCGCGATTACTAGCGATTCCGACTTCACGCAGTCGAGTTGCAGACTGCGATCCGGACTACGATCGGTTTTCTGGGATTAGCTCCACCTCGCGGCTTGGCAACCCTCTGTACCGACCATTGTAGCACGTGTGTAGCCCAGGCCGTAAGGGCCATGATGACTTGACGTCATCCCCACCTTCCTCCGGTTTGTCACCGGCAGTCTCCTTAGAGTGCCCACCATGACGTGCTGGTAACTAAGGACAAGGGTTGCGCTCGTTACGGGACTTAACCCAACATCTCACGACACGAGCTGACGACAGCCATGCAGCACCTGTCTCAATGTTCCCGAAGGCACCAATCCATCTCTGGAAAGTTCATTGGATGTCAAGGCCTGGTAAGGTTCTTCGCGTTGCTTCGAATTAAACCACATGCTCCACCGCTTGTGCGGGCCCCCGTCAATTCATTTGAGTTTTAACCTTGCGGCCGTACTCCCCAGGCGGTCAACTTAATGCGTTAGCTGCGCCACTAAGAGCTCAAGGCTCCCAACGGCTAGTTGACATCGTTTACGGCGTGGACTACCAGGGTATCTAATCCTGTTTGCTCCCCACGCTTTCGCACCTCAGTGTCAGTGTTGGTCCAGGTGGTCGCCTTCGCCACTGGTGTTCCTTCCTATATCTACGCATTTCACCGCTACACAGGAAATTCCACCACCCTCTACCACACTCTAGTCAGTCAGTTTTGAATGCAGTTCCCAGGTTGAGCCCGGGGATTTCACATCCAACTTAACAAACCACCTACGCGCGCTTTACGCCCAGTAATTCCGATTAACGCTTGCACCCTCTGTATTACCGCGGCTGCTGGCACAGAGTTAGCCGGTGCTTATTCTGTCGGTAACGTCAAAACAATCACGTATTAGGTAACTGCCCTTCCTCCCAACTTAAAGTGCTTTACAATCCGAAGACCTTCTTCACACACGCGGCATGGCTGGATCAGGCTTTCGCCCATTGTCCAATATTCCCCACTGCTGCCTCCCGTAGGAGTCTGGACCGTGTCTCAGTTCCAGTGTGACTGATCATCCTCTCAGACCAGTTACGGATCGTCGCCTTGGTGAGCCATTACCTCACCAACTAGCTAATCCGACCTAGGCTCATCTGATAGCGCAAGGCCCGAAGGTCCCCTGCTTTCTCCCGTAGGACGTATGCGGTATTAGCGTCCGTTTCCGAACGTTATCCCCCACTACCAGGCAGATTCCTAGGCATTACTCACCCGTCCGCCGCTCTCAAGAGAAGCAAGCTTCTCTCTACCGCTCGACTTGCATGTGTTAGGCCTGCCGCCAGCGTTCAATCTGAGCCATGATCAAACTCTTCAGTTCAAACATCTTTGGGTTTTTAAGAAACCCTAAACTTGGCTCAGCAATCGTTGGTTACATCTTTGATTTCTCGCGGAGTAACTTGTGATGCTGATAATCTTGTTGACTATCAGTCTGACTCCACAAGCACCCACACGAATTGCTTGATTCAGTTGTTAAAGAGCGGTTGGTTAAGAGCTATTCGTCTCAACCGAGGCGCGCATTCTACAGCAGCCTCATTTGCTGTCAAGTGGTTATTTTCAGAAGTTTTCGAAGATTTCTTCAACAACTTCAACCACTTGCGCTTGCGATCTCTCGTAAGCGGGAGGCGAATTCTACAGCGTTACACGCTGCTGTCAACACCTCTTTTTCAACTTCTTTTTGGCTTCGATGGACTGAAGCAACTTG
The DNA here is from genome assembly GCF_003852235.1 of Pseudomonas sp. R4-35-07. Taxonomy (NCBI): domain Bacteria; kingdom Pseudomonadati; phylum Pseudomonadota; class Gammaproteobacteria; order Pseudomonadales; family Pseudomonadaceae; genus Pseudomonas; species Pseudomonas sp. R4-35-07. The sequence goes on along the minus strand of NZ_CP027732.1, from coordinate 119,275 downwards.
CTGCCGAAAACTACTTAACTCATTGTTTACCAAGAAGTTTTCCGTTTCGACTGCGCCGGAAGTGGGGCGAATTATAGGCGCACAAAATCTGCCGTCAACTTCTAATTTCGTTTTCTTATCAAATAATTAGGATTGATCATAAAACGACCGACAGATACCTCTTCTATATAGAGAGCGCACTCAGATGACGCCAGACTTTCTTAAAGCAGCCACATTCAACGGCGTCAGCCCCAGTACACTCTGCAGCACTTGAAGCGTGTGCTCACCCAGCAGCGGCGGCGCACTGCGATACTCCACAGGCGTCTTGGAAAGCCGGATCGGGCTGGCGACCTGAGGCACCATCCCCGCCAAAGCATGAGGCAGCTCCATGGCCAACCCCCGCGCCTTGACCTGCGGATCAGCGAACATTTGCGCCAGATCATTGATCGGCCCACACGGCACGCCTACTTTCTCCAGTTGCCATACCCACTCTGCCGTGGCCTTGAAGACCGTCGCCTGACGAATCAACGGGATCAGCGCCGCACGATTGGCAACCCGCATCTTGTTAGTAGAGAACCGCGGATCATCCGCCCACTGTGGCTGCCCAGCCACCTCGGCGAACTTGCGAAACTGCCCGTCATTTCCCACCGTCAGAATGAAATCACCATCGGCCGTAGGAAAGTCCTGATAAGGCACGATATTCGGATGCGCGTTGCCCAGGCGTTTTGGCGAGACCCCCGTCGTCAGGTAATTCATCGCCTGATTAGCCAGGCAAGCCACCTGCACATCCAGCAGCGCCATATCGATATGTTGCCCGCCGCCGTCGTGATCCCGGTGAGCGAGGGCTGCCAGGATAGCCACGGTTGAATAAAGCCCCGTGAGAATATCGGTCAATGCCACCCCAACCTTCACCGGCCCCGCGCCATCATCCCCCTCAGGCCGACCGGTCAGGCTCATCAACCCACCCAACCCTTGAATCATGAAGTCATAGCCGGCACGCGTGGCATAAGGCCCGGTCTGGCCAAAACCGGTGATCGAGCAATAGATCAGCTCCGGATTTATCTCCTTGAGCGACTCATAATCCAAACCATAAGCCGCCAGGCCACCCACTTTGAAGTTCTCGATCAGGATGTCCGACTTGGCAGCCAGGTCACGCACCAGCCTCTGCCCCTCAGGCTTGGTGAAGTCGATGGTCACCGATTCCTTATTACGGTTGGCAGACAGGTAGTACGCCGCCTCACTGGTGTTCTCACCATAAGCATCCTTGAGGAAGGGCGGCCCCCAGGCGCGCGTGTCGTCACCATTGCCCGGCCTTTCGACCTTGATCACCTCGGCCCCGAGGTCCGCAAGTATCTGCCCGGACCAAGGGCCCGCCAGTACTCGCGATAAATCCAGTACTCGCAGATGCGAAAGCGCGCCCATGCCCATGCTCCTATTAATAGAACGCCTGAAGACCGGTTTGCGCGCGCCCCAGGATCAAGGCATGCACGTCATGGGTACCTTCATAGGTGTTGACCACCTCCAGGTTGACCAAATGGCGCGCCACCCCAAACTCGTCGGAGATGCCGTTACCACCCAGCATGTCCCGGGCCATGCGCGCGATATCCAGGGACTTGCCGCATGAGTTGCGCTTCATGATCGAAGTGATCTCGACCGCCGCCGTCCCCTCATCCTTCATCCGACCCAACCGCAGGCAGCCTTGCAGCGCCAACGTGATCTCGGTCTGCATGTCGGCCAGCTTCTTCTGGATCAACTGCGTCGCGGCCAATGGCCGGCCAAACTGGTGGCGATCAAGGGTGTACTGACGCGCGGTATGCCAGCAGAACTCCGCAGCGCCCAGCGCGCCCCAGGAGATGCCGTATCGTGCCGAATTCAGGCAAGTAAAAGGCCCCTTCAAGCCACGCACATCCGGAAAGATGTTCTCTTCCGGTACAAATACGTTATCCATCACGATTTCGCCGGTGATGGACGCCCGCAGGCCGACCTTGCCGTGAATCGCCGGCGCGCTCAGGCCTTTCCAGCCCTTCTCCAGGACAAAACCGCGTATGTCGCCGGCGTCGTCCTTGCCCCACACCACAAACACGTCGGCGATCGGGCTGTTGGTAATCCACATCTTCGCGCCGCTCAGGCTGTAGCCGCCCTCCACTTTACGCGCACGGGTGATCATCGCGCCTGGATCAGAACCATGATTGGGCTCGGTGAGACCGAAGCAGCCGATCCATTCGCCCGAGGCCAATTTCGGCAGGTACTTCTGCTTTTGCGCCTCGGTACCGAATTCATTGATCGGCACCATCACCAGTGAGGACTGCACACTCATCATCGAGCGATAACCGGAATCGACACGCTCGACTTCACGGGCAATCAACCCATAGCTGACGTAGTTCAAGCCACTGCCACCGTATTGCTCGGGAATCATCGCTCCCAACAAGCCGGTTTCGCCCATCTCGCGGAAGATCGCAGGGTCGGTCTTTTCATGACGGAAAGCTTCAAGCACTCGAGGCGCCAACTTGTCCTGAGCAAATTGCTCGGCACTGTCACGCACCATGCGCTCTTCTTCGGTGAGCTGTTGATCCAGCAGCAGTGGATCGATCCAGTTGAAGCTTGCCTTGCCAGCCATGAATAAGTCCTCACGAAAAGAATCAAACGTCGTGCATGCAGACTAGGTCGGGAAGGTGCAGAGGGCAAACGAGGTTTCTGCATGAGCTTGTGCTAATTTCTCACTTCGTGATGCTCGATAAGGCCAAAAATGCGCCTTACATGTGAGGACAATGTACATGCGCAGGAAAATCCCCAGCACTACCGCGCTCATCAGCTTTGAAGCAGCAGCCCGCCACGAGAGCTTCACCAAGGCGGCGCAGGAGCTTTCCATCACGCAAGGTGCGATCTGCCGACAGATCGCCAGCCTTGAAGAGTTTTTGAGTGTCGAACTGTTTCGGCGCTCGCGGCGCGGGGTGAAGCTGACCGAGGCGGGGCTGTCCTATAGCCGCAGAGTGGCTAAGCAACTGGATGCGGTGGAGCGCGATACCCTTTCAGTCATGGGCCAGCAGGGCGCGAACGTGATCGAACTGGCGGTGGTACCGACGTTTGGCACCCAGTGGCTGATCCCGCGCCTGAAGGACTTCCAACAGCAGCATCCGGAAGTGACGGTCAACCTGACCAACCGCACACGCCCCTTCCTCTTTGCCGACACCGAGTTCGACGCTGCGATCTACTTCGGCGATGCCGACTGGTCCGGCACGGAATCCCATCGGCTCATGGGTGAAAACCCGGTGCCCGTCTGCAGCCCACGCTTACTCGGCGACCTTGCGCACTTCACTCCTCGGGAAATCGCCGAACTGCCTCTGCTGCAGCAGACAACCCGCCCTTATGCCTGGCGCCAGTGGTTCAACGCCCAGCAACTGAGCGTTCCCCGCGACATGACAGGCCCGCGTTACGAGCTATTCTCAATGTTGTCCCAGGCGGCTATGCATGACATGGGCATCGCGTTGATCCCGCCCTTCTTGATCCAGCGGGAGTTACAGGAGAAACAGTTGATGATCGCCGCTAACCAGACCCTGAGCAGCGATAAGGCCTATTACTTGATGATTCCAGAACGAAAGGTCGAATCTGCTTCATTGCATGCGTTCCGAGACTGGCTTATCGGCCAATCTCAGCGCTACAACTCCAATATTTAAAGGCGTACGGCAATTTATTGACCTTGTAGTCAGATAAACAACAGCCCTACAGATATACGTAGATGTCGCATTTAAACAGACTGTACCTGCCGAACACAGATGAGGCTCAAAGCCATGATTTTCATGGCCTATAGCGACCATCACGGGTCAATAACCGACTATTCACCATGACCATGTGGAAACTGTATATTTCACTACAAAAGTGCTTAACAGCCTGTATTTAATAAGGTTATTCCTATGCGTTGCGACAATCAGTCACAGGGTGACTTGTAGTTAATTTTTCGTCACCCGTCATAATCCCTTGAAGGCCGTAAAGTTCGCCTGCAAAATGCCGCGCCCCGCTGTCATTTCAGCGGGATCGTGCTGATCGGCCGCCCCAGCTGCGCCACTCACGGCGCACTGGCCTTTTTACAAAAAGATCAAAAGCAAAAAGATCATGCAGGAGATTTGACGTGCACATTGGTGTTCCTCTCGAAACCCAGACCGGTGAAACGCGGGTGGCTGCCACCCCGGAAACCATCAAGAAGCTGATCGGCCAGGGCCATAAGGTCACTGTACAAAGCGGCGCAGGCATTAAAGCCAGCATCGTCGACAGTGCCTATGAAACGGCAGGCGCAACCATTGGCAGCGCCAACGATGCGTTTGGCGCCGAACTGATCCTCAAGGTGGTTGCCCCCAGCGACAGCGAACTGGTGCTGATCAAAAGCGGCACCGTATTGGTGGGCATGCTCAATCCGTTCAGCAACGAAACCATCGCCAAGCTCGCAGAACGCGGCATCACGGCCTTCGCTCTCGAAGCGGCGCCACGCACCTCGCGGGCCCAGAGCCTGGATGTGCTGTCTTCACAAGCCAACATTGCCGGCTACAAGGCGGTATTGCTGGCTGCCCACCACTACCCGCGCTTCATGCCGATGTTGATGACCGCCGCAGGCACCGTGAAAGCGGCCCGCGTGCTGATCCTTGGCGCTGGCGTCGCCGGTTTGCAGGCCATCGCCACGGCGAAACGCCTGGGTGCAGTAATCGAAGCCTCTGATGTACGCCCGGCCGTAAAGGAACAGATCGAATCCCTCGGCGCCAAGTTCGTCGATGTGCCTTACGAAACCGATGAGGAACGTGAATGCGCGGTCGGCGTCGGTGGTTACGCACGCCCGATGCCCACCAGTTGGATGCAGCGCCAGGCCCTGGCTGTGCACGAGCGCGCCAAGCAAGCCGATATCGTCATCACCACGGCATTGATCCCCGGTCGCAAAGCACCGATCTTGCTCAGCGCCGAAACCGTCGCACAGATGAAGCCGGGCTCGGTCGTCATTGACCTCGCGGCAGCCCAGGGCGGCAACTGCCCGCTGACGGTCGCAGATCAAGTGGTGGTGGAAAACGGCGTGATCATTTGCGGCCCGACCAACCTGGCCGGCGCCGTGGCCGCCGATGCGTCGGCCTTGTATGCACGCAACCTGCTGGACTTCCTGAAGCTGGTGTTCACCAAGGAAGGGCAGTTTGAAATCAACCTCGAAGACGACATCGTCGCCGCGTGCCTGATGTGCCGCGACGGCCAAGTCATCCGCAAAAACGCCTAAGCAGGGATTCAGACGATGGAAGAGCTTATCTCCCCCGGTATCTACAACCTGATCATCTTTGTGCTGGCGATTTATGTCGGTTACCACGTGGTCTGGAACGTGACACCCGCGCTGCACACGCCGTTGATGGCCGTGACCAACGCCATTTCGGCCATTGTGATCGTCGGCGCCATGCTCGCTGCCGCCCTCACGGTGACGCCGCTGGGCAAGACGATGGGCACCCTGGCCGTGGCCCTGGCAGCGGTCAACGTATTTGGTGGCTTTCTGGTCACGCGCCGCATGCTTGAGATGTTCAAGAAAAAAGCCCCGAAAGTAAAAGAAGAGGCGCCAAAGTCATGAGCATGAACCTCGTCACAACGCTCTACCTGATTGCGTCGATCTGTTTCATCCAAGCCCTCAAAGGCCTCTCGCACCCGACCACTTCGCGGCGCGGCAACCTGTTTGGCATGCTCGGCATGGCGCTGGCGGTAATCACCACCGTCGGCCTCATCTATAAGCTCGGCGCTGAGCTGGCGACTGCCGGTATCGGCTACGTGATCGTCGGCCTGCTGATCGGCGGCACCGCCGGCTCGATCATGGCCAAGCGCGTAGAAATGACCAAGATGCCGGAGCTGGTAGCTTTCATGCACAGCATGATCGGCCTGGCCGCAGTGTTTATCGCCATCGCAGCTGTCGTCGAGCCGCAATCGCTGGGCATCGTCAAACACCTGGGCGACGCGATTCCCGCAGGCAACCGCCTGGAGCTGTTCCTCGGCGCCGCCATCGGCGCAATCACCTTCTCCGGTTCGGTGATCGCCTTCGGCAAGCTGTCGGGCAAGTACAAGTTCCGCCTGTTCCAGGGCGCACCGGTACAGTTCGGCGGCCAGCACAAGCTCAACCTGGTGCTGGGCCTGCTCACGCTGGGGCTGGGCCTGGCGTTCATGTTCACCGGCAACCTGACGGCCTTCGCAGTGATGCTGGCCCTGGCCTTTGTCCTGGGCGTGCTGATCATCATCCCGATCGGCGGCGCCGACATGCCGGTCGTCGTGTCGATGCTCAACAGCTACTCCGGCTGGGCAGCGGCGGGCATCGGCTTCTCGCTGAACAATTCGATGCTGATCATCGCCGGCTCCCTGGTGGGTTCCAGCGGCGCAATCCTCTCGTACATCATGTGCAAGGCGATGAACCGTTCCTTCTTTAATGTACTGCTTGGCGGTTTCGGCAACACGCCAGACGCCGCCGCTGCGGCAGGCTCTAAAGAAGCACGACCGGTGAAATCCGGCTCGGCCGACGATGCCACGTTCCTGCTGACCAACGCCGACACCGTGATCATCGTGCCGGGCTACGGCCTGGCAGTGGCTCGGGCGCAACACGCGCTCAAGGAACTGACCGAGAAGCTGACTCACCGCGGCGTAACAGTGAAGTATGCGATCCACCCGGTAGCGGGCCGTATGCCTGGGCACATGAACGTACTGCTCGCCGAAGCCGAAGTGCCGTACGACCAGGTGTTCGAGATGGAAGACATCAACTCCGAGTTCGGCCAGGCCGACGTGGTACTGGTGCTGGGCGCCAACGACGTGGTCAACCCGGCCGCCAAGAACGATCCGAACTCACCGATCGCCGGCATGCCGATCCTTGAAGCGTTCAAGGCCAAGACCATCATCGTCAACAAGCGCTCGATGGCCAGCGGCTACGCGGGCCTGGATAACGAGTTGTTCTATCTGGACAAGACCATGATGGTCTTCGGTGATGCCAAGAAGGTCATCGAAGACATGGTCAAGGCCGTCGAATAACACTGCGCCAGCGCAACACCCGAAACCCTGGCCTCACGTAGGCTGGGGTTTTTTCGTTCCCATGCTCTGCGTGGGAATGCAGCCGGGGACATTGCACGTCCCGCTTTGCACACTCATATGAAACCCGACCAAAGGCTCTAAATCGCTACTCGGCATTCGACCATGGTAGCGGGCCGAAACTTTTTGAAATCACTACACTGCCCACCTTGCTTCCGTAGCCTGAGATGACCATTCATGTACCGTGATCGTATCCGCTTGCCTTCGTTGTTGAACAAGGTCATGAGCGCGGCAGACGCCGCAGCACTGATCGAGGACGGCATGACCGTCGGCATGAGCGGCTTCACCCGCGCCGGTGAAGCCAAGGCCGTTCCTCACGCCCTGGCCGAGCGCGCCAAGACTTCCCCGCTGAAAATCACCCTGATGACCGGCGCCAGCCTGGGCAACGACCTGGACAAGCAATTGACCGAAGCCGGCGTACTCTCACGACGCATGCCCTTTCAAGTGGACAGCACGCTGCGCAAGGCGATCAACGCGGGCGAGGTGATGTTTATCGACCAGCACCTGTCGGAAACCGTCGAGCAACTGCGCAATAACCAGCTCAAGTTGCCGGACATCGCGGTAATCGAAGCCGTTGCAATCACCGAGCTTGGGCATATCGTACCCACCACGTCGGTAGGCAACTCGGCCAGCTTCGCGATTTTTGCCAAGCAAGTGATCGTCGAGATCAACCTGGCGCATAACCCTAACCTGGAAGGGCTGCACGATATTTACATCCCCTCTTATCGGCCAACCCGCACGCCGATTCCGCTGGTTAAAGTCGACGATCGCATTGGCAGCCCGGCGATTCCTATCCCGCCCGAGAAGATCGTCGCCATCGTGATCACCAACCAGGCCGATTCGGCGTCCACCGTAACGCCACCCGACAGTGATACCCAAGGCATCGCCAATCACCTGATCAACTTTCTGAAACAGGAAGTAGACGCCGGCCGCATGACCAACAAGCTCGGCCCGCTGCAGGCCGGTATCGGCAATATCGCTAACGCGGTGATGTGTGGCCTGATTGACTCGCCGTTCGAAGACTTGACCATGTATTCGGAAGTGCTGCAGGACTCGACGTTCGACTTGATCGACGCCGGCAAGCTGAGCTTCGCCTCCGGCAGCTCGATTACCCTGTCGGAGCGGCGCAATGCCGACGTGTTCGGCAATCTTGAGCACTACAAGGACAAATTGGTGCTGCGCCCGCAGGAAATTTCCAACCATCCTGAAGTGGTGCGTCGCCTGGGCATTATTGGTATCAACACCGCGCTGGAGTTCGATATCTACGGCAACGTCAATTCCACCCACGTTTGCGGCACGCGAATGATGAACGGCATTGGCGGCTCCGGCGACTTTGCGCGCAATGCGCACTTGGCGATCTTCGTGACCAAGTCGATTGCCAAAGGCGGCGCGATTTCCAGCGTGGTACCGATGGTGAGCCACGTGGACCACACCGAACATGACGTAGACATCCTGGTGACCGAAGTGGGCCTGGCCGACTTGCGTGGCCTGGCGCCACGGGAGCGGGCCCGAGTGATCATCGACAACTGTGTGCACCCGGCGTATCGCGATGCGCTGAACAGTTACTTCGAGGCTGCCTGCGCGCTTGGCGGGCATACCCCGCACATCCTGCGTGATGCACTGAGCTGGCACATTAACCTGGAAGAAACCGGACACATGCTCAAGGCTTGAGGGGTACACAACCGGGTTGATGCCTGAACAGTTTCATCGATCCGGTCGTTTAAGCGATGGTTACGTCAAAAACTGTACTGCTGTACCGGTCATTTCCTACCGAAATATCCTACGACCTTCCTCTAAAATGCTTATTTCGCACTGTTTCAGTGCGAACAGGTACAGTTGCCCTCATTTCGTACCGTACAGCCTCTATAAACAGTTAACTGGCCCCTCACAATACAGGTGAACTGTATCTAGAGAGTCTTGCGCGGGAGGAGGATGATTGGCATCAGTTAAACCACTACCTAATCCCGCCACAAGCGGAAGGATGTCATCATGGAACGTACACTCAGTTCCGAACTGTTCTTCGAAGAAAAAGCTGTTAACACCCAGGCTTCCCTGCCTCTGCGCGTTCTCGCCAACCTGATGTTGTGGCAGCGCCGCATCTCCAGCCGCCACCAACTGGCTCGCCTGGATTCGCGTCTGCTGGCCGATGCTGGTATCAGCGAAGCTCAACGCTACGAAGAGCTGAGCAAGCCGTTCTGGCGCTGATTGGCGCTCGCTGGCCCTGACCTGTCGGGTCCACTGCCAGCACTCTGATTTGTCAAAGCAAAGCCCGCCCCGGGAAACCGGAGGCGGGCTTTGCTGTTTCTGATGCGATGCAATTGATACAGCGACGATCTGCCGAACCAATACAGTTTTTATATTTTAAAATATAACCATAACAGTTAAACGACGACTTCCGAATGGACATGCGGTGGCCTAATATCCAATCACTACGTGGCGAACCTTGTAGAGCGGGCGTCAGATGCCCAATTGCCAACGTCCGTTTCATTGTGGCCGTTCTGTGCCACTTTATTTGCCATCTACAGGAGTTACTCCATGTCCCGTCTTCGCCTGCTGTGCACCGCCGCCCTGTTGGCCGTTGCTGCCAATGCCAACGCGAGCAGCTTTATCGTCACCACCGATTCGATCGTTGGCGCACTGAAAGCCACCTCCGACGCCACCTCTGATGCCACATCCTCACTGCGCGACAACAAAGTGGTGCGAGCCGCCCGTGACGACGCGGCCAGTTTTGTCGCCAGCGAAGGCGCCATCCGAGGTGTGAAACTGGAAAGCGCCCTGGCCCAGATCCGCCAGCAGGCACCGCAGTTGAGCACCGCCACCGACGCTCAATTGGCCCAGGCCATCCTGGCGATCTAAAGCCAGGGGAAGGGCCAGTCGCACTGGCCCTCATCCGGTCATTGCGCTAGCCTTGGCGCTCGTTTTCAGTTGTCGAGTCCCATGGCTTTTTCATACCGCCTATTGATTGTTCCTGTGATGTTCTGCGCCTGCTGGGCACCGCCGGCTTCGGCCTTTGACGTGTCCATCCAGAGCACCGTTGTCAGCGCGTACGCCACCAGCAAGGTGACCTCTGCGCCGTTCGACAACAAGTTGGTACGGGTTGCCAAGGATGATGCTGCTGCTTTCATTGCCACTGACGGCCAATGGCGGGGCGCACGCTTGGAGTCCGCGCTGGATTACCTGCGCCGTACCCAGCCAAAACTTCATGCGAGCGACCTTGAACTGGCGCAGGCAATTCTCGTCCAATAATCATCTTTGTATGTCCATCTTTGTATTGGAGTCACCCCATGCGTAGCCCGTTGATCATCGCCGCCCTCGGCCTGCTGTTTTTGGCCGATGTCGCCCAGGCGCAAACCCTGAAGGCCACCAGTAACATCATCGTCCGTGCTTCGGCGCGCACTATTGATTTCACCTCGGACACCACCACCTCCATCCGCGACTCGAAGATCGTGCGTGAAGCCCACGATGATGCCGCCAGTTTCGTCGCCACCAACGGCGAGATCCGTGGTGCGCAGCTCGAAGCGGCCTTCGACACTTTGCGCACCCGCGTGCCAGAAGCCCGTGATGCCAGTGACCAGACGCTCGCCGAAGCTATTCTCGCTCTGTGAGGCGAATCAATGCCTGGCTCCTGGCCGGGGCCGTGCTGCTGTGTGCCGGTACAGCCCAGGCCAGCCTGCAGCTGCGGCTCAAGACCGATGGCTTGAGCCCGGCGGAACAGCAGGCCAGCCAGGCGCTGCTCGATGAAGCGATGGGCGCCTTGCCGCCGCGTTTCATCGAGCAGTTGGACCGCCGTATCGACGTCGGCTGGACCGATAAGATGCCTGAAAACGCTTATGGCCAGGCCTCCCTGGTGTCCGAACTGGACCTCAACCAGAACCTGCTTGCCAGCCTGACTGACGGCAGCGCCGCCACGCAGAAAACCAACCGCCCCCACGGCACCGTGCGCAAGGAAATGCTCGCCACCGTGCTGCATGAACTGACCCACATCTATGACCGTGCGCGCCTGTGGTCCAAAGACGAGCGCGCCCTGATCCAGCGCTGCAGCCGCCAGAACAGCATCACCGGTTTGATTGGCCTGCCCGATCAATGCCGTGGCCAGAATGACCGGCGCTTCACGCTCAGTGATGACCCACGCTTGCTGGACCTCGCCGGTTGGCCGCAATACGTCGGCCGTCGCGGCGAACGCGAACAGTACAATAATCAGGTGGTGCGCAGCCCGGATATCTACGAAACCACCAGCCCGCTGGAATTCGTCGCGGTCAACATGGAGTACTTCCTCCTCGACCCCAGCTACGCCTGCCGCCGTCCCGCGCTGGCGCGCTATTACAAGGAACACTTCGGCTGGGCACCGCCGGGGCAGGACACCTGTGGCAATACCTACGCGTTTTTGAACGCCGGCAATGACTTCGCCAAGACCCCGCTGGGCCAGATCGACCCGGAGCGCGTGTACGAAATCGACTACCTGCTCGCCGAAGCCAACCAGAATCTGGTAAGCCGCTGGGGCCACAGCATGCTACGCCTGGTGATCTGCGCGCCGGGCCGTCCGCGCGGGCCGGATTGCCGGCTGGACCTGGATCAGCATCTGGTGTTGTCCTACCGCGCCTTCGTCGGTGACGTACAGCTGTCGAGCTGGGATGGCCTGGTGGGCAAATACCCGTCGCGCCTGTTCGTGCTGCCGCTGGCCCAGGTCATCGACGAATACACCAAGACCGAACTGCGTGGCTTGGCATCGGTGCCGCTGAAACTCAACCGCCAGGAAATCAACGACACGGTCGAGCATGCCGCCGAGATGCACTGGAGCTACGACGGCAACTACTTCTTTATTTCCAACAACTGCGCGGTAGAAAGCCTGAAGCTGTTGCGCAGCGGCAGCGCCAACCCGCAATTGACCGGCCTGGACAACATCACCCCCAACGGTTTGCTGGAAGTCCTCAGCGCCCGTGGGTTGGCCGATACCAGCGTGCTGAACGACAAGCGCGAGGCGTTGCGCCTGGGTTACCACTTCGACTCGTTCCGCGAGCGCTACCAGGCGATGTTCGATGTACTGCGCAAGCGTCTGCCGATCAAGCAGACCCAAGTCGAGGAGTGGCTGTCGCTGAATGCGCAAGAGCGCCGCCAATGGTTCAGCCAGGCCGACTTGCGCACCAGCGCCGCGTTGCTGTTGCTGGAACAAGCCAGCTATCGCAAACAACTGATGCTCGCCCAGGACGAAGTCAAACAACGCTACCTCAATGCCCGGGAGCTGAAAAACGGCGGCATGGAGAAAGCCAATAACACGCTGCAGCAAATTCTCGCCAACAGCGGCTTCCTCAGCCGTCCGGCCGAACTGCTCGACAGTGGCGGCTACGGCCTGCCGCAACCTTCAGAAGCCAAGCGGCTGGAATCGGAAAGTGCCGAGCGCCAGAAGCAATTGCAATCGCTGACCGGCGAACTGGATAAAGAGGTAAGGGCGCTGCTCGAGCCTGCCCGTGCTGCCGAGATTGCCGCTTGCGAAGCCAATCTCAAGCAGATGGGCGAACATCTGCGGGCGTTGCACAAGGCGGCCGGTGGCCTCGAACTGCCCTGAAGATTCAGCGGTACGCAAAACCCAATTGTGGGAGGGGGCTTGCTCCCGATGGCATTGGGGTCAGCTGATACATGTGCTGGCTGATCCACCGCAATCGGGAGCAAGCCCCCTCCCACACTTTTTATCTGAATAAGCCTCACGACCGTATATCTCCTGTTTTCTCAGCGAAAGCTGGCTGAAAGCTTACCCGTCTAGGATCACCCCCACTGTCGGCAACAGACCGACTGTTAACAACAACAATGGTGATTCCCGATGTCCGCCCGTACCCGCCTGTTTGCCCCAACTCCCCCCGTACGCCACGTGTCTTTCGTTCTGCGCTGACCCCATCCGGTTCGCCATTCCCTAGCCGCGCTACGCCTGGAGTATTCCTATGCTGACTTTCCTTGGCTTCGCCATGGTCATCACGTTCATGTTCCTGATCATGACCAAGCGCCTGTCTGCGCTGATCGCCTTGATCATCGTGCCTATCCTGTTCGCGCTGTTCGGCGGCTTCGCGCCGAAGATCGGCCCGATGATGCTCGAAGGCATCACCAAGCTCGCGCCGACCGGCGTGATGCTGATGTTCGCCATCCTCTACTTTGCCCTGATGATCGACTCCGGCCTGTTCGACCCGGCCGTGCGCAAGATCCTCAAGATGGTCAAGGGCGACCCGTTGAAAGTCTCGGTCGGCACCGCCGTGCTGGCCCTGGTGGTGTCCCTCGACGGTGACGGCGCCACCACTTACATGATCTGCGTCGCCGCCATGTTGCCGCTGTACCAGCGCATCGGCATGAGCCCGCGGATCATGGCCGGCCTGATCATTCTTGCCGGTGGCGTAATGAACATGACCCCCTGGGGTGGGCCGACGGCCCGCGCCGCCAGTGCGCTGCATGTGGACCCTTCGGACATCTTCGTGCCGATGATCCCGGCCATGGCCGCCGGCGTGGTGGCGATCCTGGTGATTGCCTACATGTACGGCAAGCGCGAGCGCGCCCGCCTGGGTGAACTGCACCTGCAGGGCGACGAGATCGACCACAGCGACATCAGCGTGTCGCAATTCCCCGATGCCCGCCGTCCGAAGCTGATCTGGTTCAACGGCGCGCTGACCCTTGCCCTGATGTGCACGCTGATCGCCGGCCTGTTGCCGCTGCCGGTGCTGTTCATGGTGGCGTTCAGTATCGCGATGATCGTCAACTACCCGTGCCTGCAACAACAGAAAGACCGCGTCGCGGCCCACGCCGGCAGCGTATTGGCGGTGGTCGGGTTGATCTTCGCCGCCGGCATCTTCACCGGCATCCTGTCGGGCACTGGCATGGTCGACGCCATGTCCAAGAGCCTGCTGGCGGTCATCCCTGAAGCCATGGGCCCGTACCTGGCGGTGATCACGGCGCTGGCGAGCATGCCGTTTACCTTCTTCATGTCCAACGATGCGTTCTACTATGGCGTGCTGCCGGTACTGGCCGAAGCCGCCAGCCACTACGGCATAACCGCCGTGGAAATGGCCCGCGCCTCGATCGTCGGGCAACCGGTGCATCTGCTGAGCCCACTGGTACCCTCGACCTACCTGCTGGTCGCCCTGGCGGGTATCGAGTTTGGCGATCACCAGCGCTTCACCCTCAAGTGGGCAGTACTGGTATGCCTGTGCATAATGTTCGCCGCGTTGCTGATGGGGATTTTTCCGCTGTTCAGCAATCTATAATCGTACCGACTCACCTACCGCGCGGCGCTACAGCTTGCGCGGTCTAACACTTGCTCAAAGGAATACACATGGAATGGCTGACCAATCCGGAAATCTGGATTGCCTTCTTCACCCTGACGGCCCTCGAGATCGTCCTGGGCATCGATAACATCATCATGATTTCGATCCTGGTCAGCCGCATGCCCAAGCACATGCAGGCACGCACCCGGATCTTCGGCCTCGCCCTGGCGATGGTCACGCGCATCCTGTTGCTGCTGTCGATCACCTGGGTCATGCAACTGACCGCCGACCTGTTCGAAGTGTTCGGCGAGGGCATTTCCGGTCGCGACCTGATCCTGTTCTTCGGTGGCCTGTTCCTGTTGTGGAAAAGCTCCCAGGAGATGTACCACGCCCTGGAAGGTGAAGATGAAACCAACGACGAGCCTAAAGGCGCCGGCGGCAAATTCATCTACACCATCATCCAGATTGCGATCATCGACATTGTGTTCTCCCTGGATTCGGTCATCACCGCCGTCGGCATGGTTTCCCATGTGCCGGTAATGATTGCCGCTATCGTGGTTGCCGTACTGGTGATGATGCTGGCCGCTGGCACCATCAGCGAATTCATCGACAAGCACCCGTCGCTGAAGATACTGGCGCTGTCGTTCCTGCTGGTAGTGGGTACCGTGCTGATCGCTGAATCCTTCGACGTGCACGTGCCAAAAGGCTACGTCTACTTCGCCATGGCGTTCTCGCTGGCAGTGGAAGCAGTGAACATCAAGATGCGCACTGCCATCGCGAAAAAGAAGAAACAGCAGGACCCGGTGAAACTGCGCAAGGACGTTCCGGGTCAATAAACCTGTAGGAGCGAGCTTGCTCGCGAAGAACCCAAGGACAACGCGTTAAACCAGGCAGTACGCGTAATCGTTGACGTTCTTCGCGAGCAAGCTCGCTCCTACATATGACAGTTTTGTTTCAATCCCGAGTTTAGCTATGCGATGCTGGCGCAGAGCCCATTCGCCAACTACAGCTTAAGTACAAGACGTAGAACGGCACGCGGTAACTTTCCTTCGCTCCTGTTGGAGCGCACCCACACGGGGGGCCGAGCATGCTGACCCTGCTCAATCTGCTTTCCGCCGTGACCCTGCTTATCTGGGGCACGCACATCGTCCGTACCGGCATCCTGCGGGTCTACGGCTCCAACCTGCGCCAAGTCATCGGGCAGAACATGTCCAAGCGCTGGCTGGCGTTTGTCGCCGGTATCCTGGTGACGGCCATGGTGCAGAGCAGCAATGCCACGGCGATGCTGGTGACGTCCTTTGTCGGCCAAGGCTTGATGAGCCTGACGCCCGCCTTGGCCACCATGCTCGGCGCCGACGTCGGTACCGCGTTGATGGCGCGGGTACTCACCCTGGATCTGTCCTGGTTGTCGCCGCTGCTGATCTTTCTCGGGGTGATTTTTTTCCTGTCGCGCAAACAGACGCGGGCCGGGCAACTCGGCCGGGTCGGGATCGGCCTCGGGCTGATCATTCTCGCCTTGCAACTGATCGTCGAAGCCGCCGGGCCGATTACCCATGCCCAAGGTGTCAAAGTCATCTTCGCTTCGCTGACCGGTGACATCCTGCTCGATGCCTTGGTCGGTGCGCTGTTCGCGATGATTTCCTACTCCAGCCTCGCCGCCGTGCTGCTGACGGCTACCCTGGCCGGTGCCGGCGTGATCGGTTTGCACGTGGCCATCGGCCTGGTGATCGGCGCCAACATCGGCAGCGGCATCCTGGCCTTTCTCAGCACCAGCATGCAGAACACCGCCGGGCGGCAAGTGGCCCTGGGCAGCCTGTTGTACAAGTTGATCGGCCTGTTGTTGATCATTCCGGTACTCGACCCACTCGTACGCTGGATGGACGGCCTGGACTACAGCACTCAGGCCATGGTCATCACGTTCCACCTGCTCTATAACGTCAGCCGCTGCCTGATTCTGTTGCCCACCATCGGCCCGATGGCACGGCTGTGCGAATGGCTGCTGCCGGAGCGTCCCGAGACCGATGGCAAAGCCAAGCCGCGCCATCTGGACCTGGCCTCACTGAATACGCCGAGCCTGGCGCTGGCCAACGCCGCCCGCGAAACCCTGCGGCTCGGCGACCTGATCGACAACATGCTCACCTCGATGCAGGAAGTGCTGCGCGGCAACCAAACCGCCATCACCCAGGAAATGCGCCGTCTCAGCGATGACGTCGAGGCGCTTTACAGCGCGATCAAACTTTACCTGGCGCAAATGCCCCGTGAAGACCTGAGTGAACAGGACAACCGACGCTGGGCAGAAATCATTGAGCTGTCCATCAACCTGAAGCTGGCGGGCGACTTGATCGAGCGCATGCTGCGCAAAGTCCAGCAGCAGAAGACTTCGCAACGTCGGCAATTTTCCGAGGTCGGCCTGGAAGAACTCAGCGGCCTGCACAGCCAGTTGATCGCCAACCTGCGCCTGGGCCTGTCGGTCTTCCTCAGCGGCGATCCGGAAAGCGCCCGTCAATTACTGCGTGAGAAACGCCGCTTTCGCGCCCAGGAACGTCGCCTGGCCCACGCCCACGTCAGCCGCCTGCAACGTAAAATCGTGCAGAGCCTGGAAACCAGTTCCCTGCACCTGGAGCTGATTGCCGACATGAAACGCTTGAACTCGTTGTTCTGTAGCAGCGCCTATGTCGTGTTGGAAACGTCCGACACCGGCGCACTCTCTGCTGAAGATATTGCCGACATCACCCATTCGCCCTGAACATACGCCAGCGAGCGAAGTCAGTTAACAATGGACCTCGTTCGCCAGGAAGCTTGTTATGCGTCGCCTGTTACTCGCCTGCCTGCTGCTGGGCTCGGCACACACCTTTGCCTTTGACCGCCTGCAAGTCGAGGGCTACACCTTGCCCAACGGCCTGCAACTGCTGCTCAAACCGGGCACCGAACGCGGGCATGTGGCCATCCGCCTGGTGGTTGGCGTAGGCCTGGACGATTTCAGTTGCGACCAGAAAGAACTGCCGCATCTGTTCGAACACCTGTTGTTCAGCGGCATCGATGGCGGTGGCGAAGGTGACCTCGAAGACCGCATGCAAGCCCTGGGCGGCGAATGGAACGCCTACACCAGCAACGCCGACACCACGTTCGTCATCGAGGCGCCCGCGCAGAATCAGCGCAAGGTGCTGGACCTGCTGCTGGCAATCATCACCCGCACTCAACTGACCGACGCCCATATCAACGCTGCCAAGCAGGTAGTCGAGCGCGAGGACGGCGGCCATTATTCACACTTGCAACGCCTTCTCGACCGCCAGGACCTCGGCCACAACGCCAGCAACCAGTTAGCCGTCGAGCTGGGCCTCAAGTGCGCCGAACGCGCCGAGGTCAGCCACCTCACGCGCGATCAGTTGGAGGCGCTGCGCAAAAATTGGTACGCGCCGAACAATATGACCCTGATCGTCGTCGGCGATCTGGACAAACTGCTGCCGGCCTACCTGGAACGCACCTATGGCCAACTCGACCCGGTAGAGCCGAGCGAACACCGGCCGCTGCCGCAAATCCAGCATGCCGCTGCCAGCCAGCGTGACCTGATCCACGGCTGGGTCGGCGACAACGCCAAGCTGCACTGGCTGTTCCCGGAACCGGTGCTGGACGACCAGCATGATGAAACCTACGACCTGCTCAAGGACTACCTCGACTGGGCGTTGTACCGCCAGCTGCGGCTCAGGCACGGCTTGTCCTACGGCCCGTGGACCGAACGCGAAGTGCTCGGCGGCGTCGGTTTCCTCAGCCTGAACGCCGACCTCGAACGGGACAACCTCGAGCAAGCCGAACAGGTATTGCAAGACCTCAAGGCGCAGCTGCTCAAGGACGGTCTCGACCCGGCGGTGTTCGCTCGCCTGCAGCAAGCCGCCATCGCCCGCCAGGCCTGGGCAGTGCAGGGCAACAGCGCGTTGGCCGACTATTATTGGAGCGCGGCCGGCGAATATGCCGATGGCCGCTTCGGCGACCCGGCCAAACGCATCAAGGCCGTGACCCTGGCGCAGACCAATCAGGCCATGCGCCAGGTGTTGGAGCAGCCGGGCTACTGGCGCGTCGAAAAGCCGCTGTTGAGCTATAACGCCCTGAGCTGGATCAGCGCGGGTGTGCTGGGAGTGATCATCCTGGCTGGGGCGGCGCTACGGTTTTATCGCAAACGGATCACGTAATGAGGCACCGAACAACGGACTAAGACGTTATTCTGTCTCGGATTTTTCCCACACACATTGTGAATCGTCCATGCCGAACTTACCGCCCCTTATCCAGCGCGTTATAGAACTGATCAAACGCTACCCTGGGGTGATCGCACTCGGCGGTTTCATATCGGGTGTGGGCAGCTTCATCCTGGTGGACCGCCAGCAAGGCATGGCCAGCTGGATCGCCGTGATCATGCTGGTGAGCTGGTTGTGGCTGATGCTGGAAAACAGCTTCACGCAACTGTTCACCAAGCTGTTCAACCGAGAAATACCCGAACCGCTGCTGCGCTATGCCACCCAGATGATCCACCAGGAAAGTCTGTTTTTCGTGCTGCCGTTCTTTTTCGTCACCACGGCCTGGAACAGCGGCCAGTCGGTGTTCACCGGCCTGCTCGGCGCGGCGGCACTGGTGTCGATCATCGACCCGCTGTACTACAAGTGGCTGGCGCCCAAGCGTTCGCTGTTCCTCGCCTTGCATACGCTGACGTTATTCGCCGCACTGCTGACCGCACTGCCGATCATCCTGCACCTGACCACCGCCGAGAGTTACAAGCTGGCCTTGGGCGTCGCCATGGCCCTGTCGATTCCGAGCCTGGCCGTCAGCCTGCCGCTGCGCAGCATCAAGGGCTGGGCGATGCTGCTGGGGGTCACGGCCGCGATCGGCTGCGCCGGCTGGCTGCTGCGAAGCTGGGTGCCACCTGCCACCCTGTGGATGACCGAAGTGGCCATCAGCACCCAGCTCCAGGACCGCACACCGGGCGACGACCTCAAGCAGGTCAGCGCCGCCCAACTGCGCAGCGGCGGGCTGTACGCCTACACCGCCATCAACGCCCCGCGCGGCCTGGATGAGCGGATCTACCATGTGTGGAAATTCAACGGCAAGGAAGTCGACCGCATTGCCCTGGATATCCATGGCGGCCGCAAGGAGGGCTACCGCGCCTGGACCCACAAGCAGAACTTCCCGCCGGATTCGGTAGGCCGCTGGCAGGTGCGGGTGCTGACCGAAGACGGCCAAGTCATTGGCGTGCTGCGCTTCAACGTCACCGACTCAGCACAAACGGACAACCCAGAGTAGGCCCGATCATGCTATTACGTAGGAATTGTGGATAGCCAAACAAGCTCGGAGCTTATGACCACTCGCACGACAGCCGGCGCGGCCCAACTCGATACGTCCAGCACACCGCCGCTGCTGCGGATTACCGGCGACTGGACGCTTGCCCACTACGCAAACCTGAAGAAGCTATCGGCCACCCTCGACGGCCGATACGACGCTGGCGCGCGCATCGACCTTAACGGCCTCGGCGCCCTGGATACCGCCGGTGCTTCGCTGCTGGTGGAGCTGCTCGGGCCCGACCGCATCGAACACTCCGCCGAGCAGACTGATTGCAGCCTGTCCGCCGCCGACCGCGCACTGCTCAAGACCGTCTACCGCTCGCTGAATGATTTTTGCGTCCCGCTCAAAGAGCCGGAAGAGAGCACTGGCATCCAAGTGCTGGCGCGCATCGGCCGCGCCGTGGACACCGTGTGGCAAGACGGGATGAAGCTGTTGGGCTTCATCGGCCTGATCCTCGAAACCTTCGTGCGCGGCATCTTGCGGCCCAAGCGCTGGCGCCTGACGCCGATGGTGGCGCATATCGAACAGACCGGTCTCGACGCCGCGCCGATCGTCGCGCTGCTGACCTTCTTGGTCGGCGCTGTCGTGGCCTTCCTCGGCGCCACCGTGCTCAAGAGCTTTGGCGCGACGGTATTCACCGTGGACCTGGTGGCGTTCTCTTTCCTACGCGAATTCGGTGTATTGCTCACCGCCATCCTGATCGCCGGCCGCACGGCCAGTGCCTTTACCGCACAGATCGGCTCGATGAAGGCCAACGAAGAGATCGACGCGATCCGCACCTTGGGCCTGGACCCCGTGGAGCTGCTGGTGCTGCCACGGGTGTTGGCGCTGCTGGTGGCGCTGCCGATGCTGACGTTCCTGGCGATGCTTTCAGGGATCATCGGCGGCGGCGTGGTGTGTGCGGTGGCCCTGGATATTTCGCCAGCGATGTTTCTGTCGCTGCTGCAATCGGACATCGGCGTGCAGCATTTCCTGGTGGGCATGGTGAAAGCGCCGATTTTCGCCTTTCTGATCGCCGCAATTGGCTGCATGGAAGGGTTCAAGGTCAGCGGCAGTGCCGAGTCAGTCGGCGCGCATACCACCTCCAGCGTGGTGCAATCGATTTTCGTGGTGATCGTGCTGGACGCGGTCGCTGCCATGTTTTTCATGGAGATGGGCTGGTGAGTCGTCTACATCGAGCGCCCACCGAGGCGGTGATTGAGGTACGCGGCCTGTGCAACCGCTTTGGCAGCCAAAGCGTGCACGAAAACCTCGACCTGGATTTGTACAAGGGTGAAATCCTGGCGGTGGTCGGCGGCTCCGGCAGCGGCAAGTCGGTGTTGCTGCGCAGCATCGTCGGCCTGCGCCGGCCCAGCGAGGGGCAAGTGCGGGTGTTCGGCAAGAACCTGCCGAGCTTGCCCGAGCGTGAACGCTCATTGGTGGAACGGCGCTTCGGCGTGCTGTTCCAGAAGGGCGCGTTGTTTTCCTCGCTGACCGTCACTGAGAACGTTGCCTTGCCGTTGATCGAGCACGCCGGGCTCAGCCGTGCGGATGCCGAGCATTTGGCGGCGGTCAAGCTGGCCCTGGCCGGGCTGCCGTTGTCGGCGGCCGACAAATACCCGGCGTCGCTGTCCGGCGGCATGATCAAGCGCGCCGCCCTGGCGCGCGCGCTGGCCCTGGATCCGGACATCCTGTTTCTCGACGAACCCACCGCCGGCCTCGACCCGATTGGCGCGGCGCAATTCGACCAACTGATCCTGACCCTGCGCGATGCGCTGGGCTTGAGTGTGTTCCTGGTGACCCACGACCTCGACACGCTGTACACCATCACCGACCGCGTGGCGGTGCTGGCGCAGAAGAAAGTGCTGGTGGCCGATGCCATCGATGTTGTCTCGGAAACCGACGACGCCTGGATTCACGAATATTTCCACGGCCCCCGAGGCCGCGCGGCATTGGATGCCGCTCAATCGCTCAACGAGGTATGACATGGAAACCCGAGCCCATCATGTGATGATCGGATTGTTCAGCGTAATTGTGGTGGTCGGCGCGATGCTGTTCGGCCTGTGGCTGGCCAAATCCAGCGTCGACAGTGCCTTTCGCGATTACGAGGTGGTGTTCAACGAAGCGGTCAGCGGCCTGTCCCAAGGCAGTTCGGTGCAGTACAGCGGGATCAAGGTGGGCGATGTCACCAGCCTGCGCCTGGACCCCAAGGACCCACGCCGCGTGCTGGCGCGCATCCGCCTGGCCGGGCAAACGCCGATCAAGGAAGACACCCAGGCCAAGCTGGCCCTGACCGGCATTACCGGCACCTCGATCATCCAGCTCAGCGGCGGCACTCCGCAAAGCCCGGAACTCAAGGGCAAGGATGGCAACCTGCCGGAAATCATCGCGTCGCCATCGCCCATCGCACGCCTGCTCAATAACAGTAACGACCTGATGACCAGCATCAACCTGCTGCTGCATAACGCCAACCAGCTGTTCTCCCGGGAAAACGTCGAACGCTTGAGCGCAACCCTGGACAATCTGCAACAAACCACCGGCGCCATCGCCGACCAGCGCGGCGACATCAAAGTGGTGATGCAGCAATTGCTGCAAGTGAGCAAACAGGCCGGCGGTGCGTTGGAGCAGACCACCGTATTGATGCGCAACGCCAACGGCTTGCTCAATGACCAAGGCAAGCGAGCCTTTGGCAGCGCGGAGCAGGCGATGAAGTCTCTTGAGCAAAGCACTGCCACCCTCAACACGTTGCTGGCCAACAACAAGGACTCGGTGAACAGCGGCCTGCAGGGCCTCAATGAGCTGGCACCGGCCGTGCGCGAACTGCGCGAAACCCTTGGTTCGCTGCGCGCCATCTCGCGCCGCCTCGAAGCCAACCCCAGCGGTTACCTGCTGGGCAGTGACAAGAACAAGGAGTTCACGCCATGAAGCCTGCTTACCGAATGATCACCCTGGCAGCCTTCGCGCTGATGAGCGCGTGCTCGATCCTGCCCAAGCCGGACCCGTCCGACGTGTACCGCCTGGCTTCGGCCCAGCCCGTCAGCCAAGGCGCGCCAGTAAGCTGGTCATTGCGCGTGACCAAGCCACAAACCAGCGAATTTCTCGACAGCCCGCGCATTGCGGTGGTGCCCAATGGCGATTTGATCAGCAGCTATGCCAACTCACGCTGGAGCGATCCGGCGCCGGTGCTGTTGCGTAATCGCCTGCTGGATGGCTTCCAGCGTGACGGCCGGGTGACGCTGTTGAGTACCGACGAGACCAACCTGCAGGCGGACTATGAGCTGGGCGGGCAGTTACAGGCGTTTCAGAGCGAATATCACGGCAAGACCGTGGAGGTGGTGATTCGCCTGGATGCTCGACTGGTGCGCGGCAGTGATCAGCGGATCATTGCCAGTCGGCGGTTTGAGGTGAGGCAGAAGGTGGGGGATACCAAGGTCCCGGCGGTGGTGGCTGCTTTTGGGCAAGCCGGGGATCAACTGAATAAGCAGGTAGTGGATTGGGTTGTGCAGCAGGGCAACGGTGCTGTGAAACGCTGAAGGCCTCATCGGGGGCAAGCCCCCTCCCACATGTTGATCTGTGAATACTTTCAAATGTGGGAGGGGGCTTGCCCCCGATAGCGGTCTTGAGTGTCAACCAAAGAACCAGTAACACACCGCAATAGCCGCAACGACCCCGGCAAACTCCGCCAACAACGCACACCCCACCGCATGCCGTGCGCGCTGGATGCCCACCGAACCAAAGTACACCGCCAACACATAAAACGTGGTCTCGGTACTGCCCTGGATCGTCGCGGCCACCAATGCCGGGAAGCTGTCTACACCCTGGGTCTGCATGGTCTCGATCAGCATCGCCCGCGCCGCGCTGCCGGAGAACGGCTTGACCATCGCGGTCGGCAGCGCGTCGACAAAGCGGGTGTCCATGCCGGTCCAGGCCACCAGGTGGCGAATCCCTTCCAGGCCGAAGTCCAGCGCGCCGGACGCACGTAACACACCCACCGCACAGAGCATCGCCACCAGATAGGGCAACAGGTTCTTGGCGACGTCGAAGCCTTCCTTGGCGCCTTCGACGAAGGCCTCATACACCTTGACCTTGCGTAACGCGCCGATCACCAGGAACAGCATGATCAAGCCAAACAGCGTGAGGTTGCCAAGGATCGACGACAAGCCGGCCAGTGCGGTAGCGGACAAGGTCGCCAGCAGCGCCATGAAGCCACCCAAGACCAACGCGCCGGGAATCAGATAGGCCAGCACGACCGGGTCCCACAAGCGCAGGCGCTGCATCACCGCCACCGACAGCAGGCCGACCAGGGTCGACGCGCTGGTGGCCAGCAGGATCGGCAGGAACACCAGCGTCGGGTCGGCAGCGCCTTGCTGGGCGCGGTACATAAAGATGGTCACCGGCAACAGCGTCAGCGAGGACGCATTGAGCACCAGAAACAGGATCTGTGCGTTGCTTGCCGTGTTGGGGATAGGGTTGAGTTCCTGCAGCGCCTTCATGGCTTTCAGGCCGATAGGCGTGGCGGCGTTGTCCAGGCCCAGGCCGTTGGCGGCGAAGTTGAGGGTGATCAGGCCGATG
This sequence comes from Pseudomonas sp. R4-35-07, assembly GCF_003852235.1. NCBI lineage: Bacteria > Pseudomonadati > Pseudomonadota > Gammaproteobacteria > Pseudomonadales > Pseudomonadaceae > Pseudomonas > Pseudomonas sp. R4-35-07. Next base: position 95,099 of record NZ_CP027732.1, on the reverse strand, counting down.
GCCGGGTGGCCGGCGGGCACTTCCGGCATCAGGCGGCGAAACAGCGGGCCCAGGGCCTTGGCCAGCCAGTCGACGATTCCGGCTTTTTCGGCGATACGCAGAAAGCCCAGCCACAGCGTCAGGGTGCCGAACAGCAGCACCATGACCTCCACCGACAATTTGGCCATGGCGAAAATGCTTTCCACCATCGCCGCGAAAATCCCGGCGTTGCCGCCCACCAGCCATTGCGCCAGTGCTGACACCATTGCCACGACAAAGAAGCCAAGCCACAGGCCATTGAGCATCAGTTAAATCCCCCGAAAGTTGGGGCGAATGATAGCGGGGCTGGCAGAAACGACAAACCCCGGAATTATCCGGGGTTTGTGTCAGCGCATTCGCGCGATCAGCCGCGCGTGATCTCGCCGGCCGGCAGGGCCTCTTTGCTGCGCCAGTGCGGCAGCGAATTCCAGTAGCGCTCGCCCTTGGCATCGTCGTACATGCCTTCCCAGCGAGAGATAACCAGCACGGCCAAAGCGTTGCCGATCACGTTCAGCGCGGTACGCGCCATGTCCATCACACGGTCGACGCCCGCGATAAACGCCAGGCCTTCCAATGGGATGCCCACACTGCCCAGGGTCGCCAGCAACACAACGAAGGACACACCCGGCACACCGGCAATACCTTTGGAGGTGACCATCAGGGTCAGGACCAGCATCAGTTGCTGGCCGATCGACAGGTCGATGCCGTACAGCTGCGCGATGAAGATCGCGGCAATGCTCTGATACAAGGTCGAACCGTCGAGGTTGAACGAGTAACCCGTCGGCACCACGAAGCTGCAGATCGCCTTCGGCGCGCCGTAGGCTTCCATCTTCTCGATCACGCGCGGCAGCACGGTTTCAGAGCTGGCGGTGGAGTAGGCCAGCACCAGCTCATCCTTGAAGATGCGCATCAGCTTGAGGATCGAAAAACCAAACAGGCGGGCGATCATGCCCAGCACCGCAAACGCGAAGAACAGAATCGCGACGTACACCAGAATGACCAGCTTGGCCAACGGCAGCAGCGAGGCGAAGCCGAAGTTGGCGACCGTTACCGCGATCAGGGCAAATACACCGATAGGGGCGTACTTCATGATCATGTGAGTGACTTTGAACATGCTCTCGGACACACCCTGGAACATGGTCACCAAGGGCTCGCGCAGTTCCGGCTTGAGGCTCGACAAGCCCAGGCCGAACAGCACGGAGAAGAAAATGATCGGCAGCATCTCGCCGCGCGCAACGGCAGCGAAGATGTTCGACGGGATCAGGTTGAGAATGGTCTCGATGAACGCATGCTCATGCTGCACCTCGGCGGCGGTCGCCTGGTACTTGGAGATGTCGACGGTACCCAGGGTACTCATGTCGATGCCCGCGCCCGGATGGAACAGGTTGGCGAGCAACAGGCCGACCACAATGGCGATGGTGGTGACGACTTCAAAGTAGAGGATGGTTTTGACGCCGATGCGACCGAGCTTTTTCGCGTCACCAACGCCAGCAATGCCCACGATCAGCGAGGAAATCACGATTGGGATGACAATCATCTTGATCAGGCGGATAAAGATATCGCCCGCCGGCTGCAGCACGTTGCTGATCCACCAGGCCTTTTCAGCACTGAAATGGTTGAGCACTGCGCCGATCGCGATCCCCAGTACCAAACCGATGAGGATCTGCCAGGCGAGGCTTAGCTTTGCCTTCTTCATGTCATTACCCTTACTTCAAGTGAACTTAAGGCAAATGCGCCAGCTGGACCGCTCGAAAGCGAAAAAGTGTGTGCATCTGCCTCCATGGAAGGTCACCGCAGCGTGGCCGAAATGGCTTACTGGCAGGCGAAAAAAGCCGCAACTATTCCCATGCAAGGGAGCGACGTCTAATGCCGTAAACGCCTACCCTATGCCGAATCGGCATGGACATTATTGAAAATAATTGTCTGAACGGTCAGTTCGAATGCGCCATTCAAGCGGGTGAACCTGCCGTGAAGCTGCCAATTCCGGTATGCACAGAGATACCGCATGGCTAGAGGGGTTTACTGAAAATGCTTGGAAAATCCGCAGCCTGGCGTAAGAAACAGCCTATAGCGTCAGCAAAGTTTTCTCGATAGATGGTCGCGCCGACACACAAGGTAATGATTGGCGGGAGGAAAAACGATGAATTTCAGCTATGGGTGGCATGAAGGACTAGCGATGAACAGCATAAGCCCGCCGCAAGTTCAGCAAGCTTGAGGACTTGTGAACTTGCGTCGCAGCTTTTCACCTGACCCGGCCCTTGCGCAGGCACTCCCTGTACCCGTAGGTCGCGCCGATCCTGATCGATCAGAACAACCCGGCCCCCTGGTCATGCATCGCCCTTGGCGAGCGATACAAACAGAAAGAAGCGAACTGGCTTCTTTCTATGGACGCCGGCTCCGTGAGACGGAACCTAGTACCAATTCGGATCTTTCTTCAGCTGCTCCATCAGCAGCTTCTTCATGCCTTCGTCCGGCTTACCGAGAAAACGGTAATCGGCGTGGCGTGTTGGGGACTTGTCCGCCGGCAGGCCGGCCGGGACTTCCACCAACATCGCGTAGGCATCTTCCTTATCGAGGCTGAAGGCGACAATCAGGCGCTTGTTCAGGCAGGTATCTGCCGTTTCACACAGCGGCCCCACCAGATACTTGTCGCCATCCTCTTCGACCGCGTTCATCTGCTCAGCCGTACCCGACAGGTTCATCACCCATTCCGGCAGGCGCTCTTCTTTCTTCACCACGCCTTGCCAGGTTTCACGGTACTGCGCATCCGTGCTGAGCAATTCGTTGGCCCGGGATTGGCCGTCATTGGCAGCCATCACCAAGCCACTGCCGCTCAACAGCACGGCAGCGGCGATGGCTTTGAGGGACAAAGTGGTCATATTCAGCCTCGGCCGCGACGACCAAAGAAGAACGAAGCGATGAACATCACCAGGAACACCACGAACAGAATCTTGGCGATACCCGTGGCGGTGCCCGCGATACCACCGAAGCCCAGGACTGCAGCCACAATGGCAATGATCAGAAATGTGATTGCCCAACTCAACATGGTGATTCTCCTTAAGCTTTCATAGAGGTAACAGCAGTGATGCCATGCGACCGCTCGGCATGAGCGACGTTTTGTTGCTTAGAACACCCAGCGTTCCTGGACCGGCAGTTCGCTCAGGGTGGAATCCTGGTCTGCCACTCTCAGTTGCGGGGCGGTTACATCGACAGCCGTGCTGGCGACGGAACGGAAGTGGGTCTGGGTCATGACGGGACGCTCGAACTGCGCAGTCGGCTGCTGACTCTGCTGCCAATGCTGCATCTGCTGGCCGGCAATCAGCGTGACCATCAACGCCAGGCTGGCGAACAGGCCTTGCTGCAGATGCAGAGGCGATACACGCAATTGGCTGAGGCTTTGGCGAGTCATACTGCTTTCTCCCGCATTCTGATTATTCGTTCATGATGCTCTATGCATTACCTATTGCAGAGCGCATGCCAGGTTTATTACAAAATAAAACTCTTTAAAATCAATAATATATAGATTATTTAAAAGCACGCCGCCCAGCATCCTGCACGATGCCCTCCCTAGGGCCGTGCGAAATGCACGATGGCCAGTGGTCGGGTCGACGGAGCGAAAGTAGCTGCAGGATTGCCGAAGCGGCGAGAAGATATGAAAACGCCACTAGCGCGGGGCTTTAGCGGGGCGTGTAGGAAGGTATGCAGATAGCTGCGCGACGTTGCCTTTTATCGATCAGAATAAACCATGCAACTTGCCCGATTATTCCGGGACTAAACACCAACATTCATAGTTAAGGAGCGCGGGACAGATGGAATCAGCCAAGGAACTTCAAGGCCGCATTCTTTTAGTGGATGACGAGTCCGCGATCCTCCGTACCTTTCGTTATTGCCTGGAAGATGAAGGCTACACCGTTGCCACCGCCAACAGCGCGGCCCAAGCCGATGCCTTGATGCAACGCCAAGTGTTCGATCTGTGCTTCCTGGATTTGCGCCTGGGCGAGGACAATGGCCTGGATGTATTGGCCCAGATGCGTGTCCAGGCGCCATGGATGCGTGTCGTGATCGTGACGGCCCACTCCGCCGTGGACACTGCGGTAGACGCCATTCAAGCCGGCGCCGCCGATTACCTGGTCAAACCCTGCAGCCCGGACCAGTTGCGCCTGGCCACCGCCAAGCAATTGGAAGTGCGCCAGCTGTCGGCACGCCTGGAAGCCCTGGAAGGCGCGGTACGCCAATCCAAGGACGGTCTCGACTCCCACAGCCCGGCCATGATGGTGGTATTGGAAACCGCACGCCAGGTGGCCGGGACCGATGCCAATATTTTGATTCTCGGCGAGTCGGGCACCGGTAAAGGCGAGTTGGCGCGGGCCATTCATGGCTGGAGCAAACGCTCGAAGAAATCCTGCGTGACCATCAACTGCCCCTCGTTGACCGCAGAACTGATGGAAAGCGAATTGTTCGGCCACAGCCGCGGCGCCTTTACCGGTGCCAGCGAAAGCACATTGGGCCGCGTTAACCAGGCGGACGGCGGCACCTTGTTTCTTGACGAGATCGGCGATTTTCCGCTCACCTTGCAGCCAAAACTGCTGCGTTTCATTCAGGACAAGGAATACGAGCGTGTCGGCGACCCGGTTACCCGTCGCGCTGACGTGCGCATCCTCGCCGCCACCAACCTGAACCTGGAAGACATGGTGCGCGACGGCCGCTTCCGTGAAGACCTGCTGTATCGCCTCAACGTCATCACCCTGCACCTGCCGCCGCTACGCGAACGCAGTGAAGACATCCTCGCCCTGGCCGACCGGTTCCTGGCGCGCTTCGTCAAGGAGTATGCCCGCCCGGCTCGTGGCTTCAGCGATCAGGCACGCGAAGCGCTGCTCAACTACCGTTGGCCCGGTAACATCCGGGAACTGCGCAACGTGGTGGAACGCGCCAGCATCATCTGCCCTCAGGAAAAGGTCGAGATCAGCCACCTTGGCATGGCCGAGCAACCGACCAACAACGCGCCGCGCATTGGTGCGGCACTGAGCCTGGACGAGCTGGAGAAAGCCCATATCGGCGCCGTCCTCGCCACCAGCGATACGCTGGACCAGGCCGCGCGCACCCTTGGCATCGATGCGTCGACGCTGTATCGCAAACGTAAACAGTACAACCTATGAGCTGTACCTCATGAAGCTCGCGATGAAACTGCGTACTCGACTATTCCTGAGCATCTCAGCGCTGATCACCGTGGCCCTGCTGGGGCTGGTCCTGGGCCTGGTCAGCGTGATGCAGATGGCCAAGACCCAGGAATCGTTGATTCGCAGCAACTTCGTCACCCTGGAGCTGGGTCTCAAGTTGCGCCAAAGCCTGGGCGATCAACTGATGATGATGCTCGAAAAGCGCCCTGATCCGGCTGCCCTGCAAGCTTCCAAGCAGCAATACTTCGACCTTCTGGACCAGGGCATCGCCCATGAACAACGTGACGGACTGACCCACGGTTTCAGTCAGGCACGCGACGACTACCAGCACCTGCTGCAGGCATTTGACGAATTCCAGCAGAACCCACCTGTACCAGGCAGCAAGGAAAAGCTCACTGAAACCTTCAATACTCTGCGCAATGGGCTAATCGTTCACCACAAACAGGCGCTGGAAAATATCAGCACGAGCGAGCACAGATCCCGTGAACGGGCGCTGTTGATTGCCAGCTTACTGGGGCTGGTAGGCCTTGCGGTGCTGATCATCGGTTTTGTGACCGCGCATGGCATTGCCCGGCGATTCGGCGGGCCAATCGAAGCACTGGCCAAGGCTGCCGACAAAATCGGGCAAGGCGATTTCGAAGTGACATTGCCGATATCTTCGGCGGCGGAAATGAACCAGCTAACCCGTCGCTTCGGCATCATGGCCGAGGCGTTGCGCCAACATCAGGCCACCAATGTCGATGAGTTGCTCGCCGGCCAGCAGCGCTTGCAGGCAGTACTCGATAGCATTGACGACGGCTTGCTGATGATTGATCGCCAGGGCCATCTCGAGCACCTCAACCCTGTGGCGCAACGCCAACTGGGTTGGGACGAAGAACGCCTCGGCCAGGGCCTGGGCGAAGCCCTGGGTCGTCCGGAAATGGATGAACAGCTGCACTTGGTGCTGCGCGGCGGCAACCTGGAACGGGCGCCGGAGGACCTGGAGGTAGAGGTCGAAGGCGAGTTGCGCCTGCTGACGTACAGCCTGACCCCGGTCAGCCATACACAGGGGCACATTCTGGGGGCGGTGATGGTGCTGCATGATGTCACCGAGCAGCGGGCCTTTGAGCGGGTGCGCAGCGAGTTCGTATTGCGCGCCTCCCACGAGCTGCGAACACCGGTGACCGGCATGCATATGGCCTTCGGACTGTTCCGCGAGCGGGCCAAGTTCCCGGCGGAATCACGTGAAGCGGACCTGCTGGATACGGTCAATGAAGAAATGCAGCGATTGATGCAGTTGATCAACGATTTGCTCAACTTCTCGCGCTATCAGAACGGCCTGCAGAAACTCACGCTCGGGCCATGCGATGTGACTGACCTGCTCGAGCATGCCCGCGCTCGATTCGCCGAGCCGGCGGGCGCCCAAGGTATTGAACTGATGGTGGAGGTGCAATCTGACCTGCCCCGCCTGTATGCCGACCAGGCACAACTGGAGCGCGTGCTCGACAACCTGCTGGGTAACGCCATGCGACACACGGCCGAGAGAGGGCAGATTCGCTTGCAGGCTCGGCGTCATGGTGAGCGGGTAATTATCAGCGTCGAGGACAACGGCGAAGGCATTGCGTACGGCCAGCAAGGACGCATCTTCGAACCTTTCGTGCAGGTGGGGCGCAAAAAAGGCGGCGCCGGCCTGGGGCTGGCGCTGTGCAAGGAGATCGTGCAATTGCACGGCGGCCGCATGGGTGTGTACTCACGGCCGGGGCAGGGCACACAGTTCTATATGGCCTTGCCTCTGTAGGCGCGCGCTTTTGTGGCGAGGGTGCTTGCTGCCTTGCCACAAAACTTGCCAGCCATTTCAGCGCTGGTTCAAGGCATGCAGGATCGCCGCACTTTCCGCATCCGGCGTTCCGTCAAACAGCGATGAACGGAAATGCATCTGGAACGCGGCGATTACATGACGCGTGGCCACATCCAACTCGCCGGTTTGCGGGGTCTGGTAACCCAGACGGGCCAGTTCTTGCTGGAACCAACTGATGCTTGGCAGTTGCGTGGCGTACTGCGCCTGGAATCGAGCCACCGTCTGGGCATCCGGCCAAATCCCCAGACCTTCATCGGCCAGACGCTTCCAAGGGAACAACGGGCCAGGGTCCAGCTTGCGCAGCGGGGCGATGTCGCTGTGCCCAATGATGTTCTTGGGGGCGATTCCGTTACGCTTGCTGATGTCCTTGAGCAGCACTACCAGTGATTTCACCTGCGCTTCGGAGTACGGGTACCACACCCGACCGGTCGGGGTGTCGCTATAGCCCGGGTTGACGATCTCGATGCCGATGGAGCTGGAATTGAGCCAGGTGCGCCCCATCCATTCACTTTCCCCCGCGTGCCAGGCGCGCTGGCTTTCATCAACCAGCTTGTAGAGGGTGCCTGAAGCGTCATCGCCGATCAGGTAATGGCTGCTGACCTGACCATGGGTCAACAACGCCAGGGAGCGCTCAAGGTTGGCCGAGGTGTAATGCACCACAACGAACTGCACACGGTTGTCGTGGTTGACCGAAGGATGGCTGGTGTTCAAGCGCGGGCCGCTGGAGCAGCCAGCGAGCAGAAGAACGACAGAGGCAATAAGAAGAGATTTCATGGGAGAAGGCATACGTAGAGGACGATAATGCAACAGTGTAACGTAACGCCAGATCCCGGGCGGCCAAATCACAAAAAGGAAACATTTTCACGCCGCCTGCACCTGGTTACGTCCCGCCGCCTTCGCCCTGTAAAGCGCCTCATCTGCGCGCTTGAGCGCCAGGTCACTGCGCTCGCCTGGTTGAAACTGCGCAACCCCCATGGATACCGTGATGGTTACCGGCACGCCCTTGAAGTGGAACGGGCAAGCCTCAATGGCCGCCCGCAGCCCTTCACCCACGGCTAGGGCATCCGCCAAGGCTGAGTCGGGCATCAATAACACAAATTCTTCGCCGCCGAAGCGCGCGATAAAATCGGTCGGCCGCAGGCGCTTGCGCAGCACATTGGCAATGATCTTCAGTACCCTATCGCCAGCCAAGTGGCCGTAGCCGTCGTTGATGCGCTTGAAGTGGTCCAGGTCCAGCATGGCCAGTGACAAGCTGTTGCCACGCTGGTGCCAGGCATTGACCTCATGATCCAGGCGCTCACTCCAGGCTGCGCGGTTGGGCAGGCCGGTGAGTGGATCGATCAGCGCCTTCTGGCGCTGTATTTCCAAATGCTCACGATAGCCCTGGGCTTCCTGCTCCATGTTCGCCACCCGCTCCGCCAGGCCCTGGAGGCGCGCGGCCACTTCCTGTTCGCGTTGGTCGCGCTGCTGGCGGTGCTCGTCCATGGTGCCGAGCAAGCCTTCAAGGTGGCTCTCCAGCAGTTGCTTGAGGCTGTCCAGATCGGCAGCTTCCTGCACGCTGCTTTGCAGGCCGTCCACTTGCTCGCGAATCTGCGTGTCCAACTGGCGCGCAGCAGAGCGGCTGTCGGCGTGACCCTCGCTGGCAACCTGCAGATGGCCCTGGAATGCCTCAAGGCGCTCGTTGAGCTGTTTAAGGTAAGCCTCGAACTCATGCTGGCCGCTGTCGGTGACGGCCAACATCAGCACCGCCAGGTCATCGAGAATCGGCAGCAGTTCGTACCAGTTCAAGCCGTGGGCAAGGCGCTCGCGCATGGCTTCGGCCTGGGGCCGGTGGCGCTCGGGCAGGGAGAGGTCTTCCAGCAGGCCGAGCAGGGTGTTTTCAATGTGCTGGGCAACCGAGCTGTAGGAAGGCTCGGGCGAATCGGGCAGGGCGTAGAGGCTATCCGATTGCATTGCATCGGGATCAGGCTCTGCGGTATCCAATACGGGCGGGAGGGAAAGGCTGCCGATGAGGGTTTCTTCAGGCGTGTCGACTGAGTCTTGGGGCTCTTCGATAAAGGCAGCAAGTGCGCTTTCGGGAGCGGCCTCCTCAGCCGGCGCTTCAGGCGCCACCGGTTCAGGGGTTTTGTCAGGCGTGACCGCAATTGATGTTTGAGCAGGCGCCTCGAACTCAAACGTTGCGCCGGCAGGCCCTGTCTCTTTGACCGGTGCAACGGCCTCAGGCTCGGCGGCCGTCACTGTTTGCGCCAACGGTGCAAACGCGCGCAAGGCTTGTGTCAGTTCTTCGGACTGGGCCGGTTCCGCAGGCTCCGGGGCAGGTTTGGGCGCAACGGATTTTGCCGCAGGGAGCACCTCGGGCTCAGGCGCAGAGGTGTCGTTGGAGACCTCTTTGGCACCAAACAAGCGTTGCAACAAACCGGGCCCGGAGCGTGAGGTTTCACCCTCTGGCTCCAGGTTTTGCAGCGCCTGCTCTTGCAGGTTGCTCAACTCGCTGAGCAGCAGCGGAATTTCCCGCGCCTGCCCCACCCGAGCTTCGAGCTGTTTGGCGAAGGTCTTCAGCGGGCGCGCCACCTCACGGGGCAGCGGCAGTTTCTGCAACTGCGCGACCAGGGCGGTGAGGGCGGAACTGATCTGGTCAACCCGCGTTTCGCGGCGCTGCTCGGAATCCAGCACGGCCTTTTCCAGACGCGGCAATAGGGCGGCGAGGGCAGCGTCCATGTCGTCGGTGCGCACCACATCGCGCATTTCCTTCATGCATTGATCGACAGCGCGGTCAGTGCCTTCGGCCGCCAGCGTGCTGCGCACCAGCCCTCGGCGTAGCAGGTCGAGGCGGGCGGCCCAGCGGCGTTCGAGCTTGTCTTGTTGCTCGATGCTTTTAAGGTATTTTTCTTTCCAGCGCTGGGCGTCGTCGCTCATGCAAGAGGTCCGCGAGGGCCTGGGCTCAACGCGGGTAATGCATCAGCCGTAAGCGAACCCGGCAGACGAATCTCTACCGCGACCGGCAGGTGATCGGAAATGGGCTGCGCCAGCACCTGCACACTTTCCAGTGTGAGGCTCGGGCTGAGCAGGATATGGTCCAGACAGCGCTGCGGACGCCAGCTGGGAAACGTGGCCTCGACTTGCGGCGCCAGCAGGCCGAGGTCGCGCAGCGGGGAATTCTGCAGCAGGTCGTTGGCATGGGTATTCATGTCACCCATCAGCACTTGGTGCTTGTAGTTGCCGATCAAGTCGCGCACGTAGGCCAACTGAAGATTGCGCGTACGCCCGCCGAGGGCCAGATGCATCATCACCACCACCAACGCTTCCGGACCTTCGCCAAAACGCACAAGGATCGCGCCTCGCCCTTTAGGGCCCGGCAACGGGTGATCCTCGATGACGGTCGGCTTCAAGCGGCTGAGCACGCCATTGCTGTGCTGTGCCAGGCGCCCGAGGTTGCGATTGAGTTGCTGGTACCAGTAGGGGAAGGCGCCGAGCTGGGCAAGGTGTTCCACCTGGTTGATGTAGCCGGAGCGCAGGCTCCCGCCGTCGGCTTCCTGTAGAGCGACCAGGTCGAAGTCGCTGAGCAGGTCGCCGATTTTTTGCAGATTGCCGGTGCGCCCTTTGTGCGGCAGCAAGTGCTGCCAGCCACGCGTGAGGTAGTGCCGATATTTCTCGGTACTGTTACCCACCTGGATATTGAAACTGAGCAGGCGCAGGCGGCTGTCTGCCGGCAGGCCTGTGGATTCCAGATGATGTTCGTTGACCCGCGGATCATGCAGGCCTACAACGCGTTCGGTACCCCAGCGGCGCATGGCGAGCCCCTTACTTGGCTGCGCGCTCTTTGGCGATCAGCTGGTCAGCAACATTGAGCGTCTGTTCAGGGCCACCGGTACTGCCCAGGTCAAAGCGGTACTTGCCGTTGACGATCAGGGTCGGTACGCCCTGCACGCCATACTTTTGCGCGAGTTCCTTGGCCTGTTTGATCTGGCCTTGGATGGCAAAGGAGTTGAAGGTGGCCAGGAACTTGTCTTTATCAACGCCTTGGGTGGCAACGAAGTCAGCCATTTCGTCTGGTTTGGTCAGGCGCTTGCCTTCTTTCTGGATCGCGTTGAATACCGCGTTATGGACCTTATGCTCCACACCCATGGCTTCCAGGGTCAGGAACAGTTGGCCGTGGGCATCCCATGGGCCACCGAACATGGCCGGAATGCGCTTGAAGTTCACGTCCTTGGGCAGCTTTTCGGCCCAAGGGTTGATGGTCGGCTCAAAGGCGTAGCAATGCGGGCAACCGTACCAGAACAGCTCCACCACTTCGATCTTGCCGGGTACCGAAACCGGCACCGGGTTAGCCAATTCAACGTAGGTTTTACCGGCTTCAAGCGGCACGTCGGCAGCTTGTGCGGTCATGCCGAAGAGACTGGCAGTGACGAGGGCGGCGCTGAGGATCAGATTACGCATGCTTTACTCCTGGACAAATACGGTCGCCTCACGCGACCTTTAGGTGTGACAGGTCTACGCGGACATGAGTTCGTTAGTGTAACGGCAGCCGCCACAAAAAAGGGCGGCCGTAGCCACCCTTTTTATGCTTGCATCGATGGATTAATCGAGCGTTAACGTTGCAGGCTGTCAGTGCAAGCCTTGGATGTAACTGGAGATTGCCGCAATGTCTTCGTCACTCAGTTTACGGGCGATGGTGCGCATGGTCATTGCGTCGCCATCGTTGGCGCGGCCGGCTTCTTCTTTGCGGAAGTCGGTCAACTGCTTGGCGATGTAAGTGGCGTGCTGACCACTCAGGTGCGGGAAGCCTGCGGCGGCATTGCCTGCGCCATTGGGCGAATGGCAGCCGGTACAGGCGGGCAGGCCCTTGTCGAGGTCACCGCCACGAAACAGCTTCTCGCCACGGGCGACCAGTTTCGGATCGGCAGCTCCCACACTGCCTTTCTGACTGGCAAAATACGCCGCGATATCAGCCATGTCCTGATCGCTGGAGTTGGCCAGCAAGCCGGTCATTTCCAGCACCACGCGCTTGCCATCCTTGATGTCGTGCATCTGCTTGGTCAGGTAACGTTCACCCTGGCCGGCGAGTTTGGGGAAGTTCGGTGCCGGGCTGTTACCGTCCGGTCCATGGCAAGCACCACACACGGCGGCTTTCGCCTGCCCCGCGGCAGCGTCGCCTGCAGCATGGGCAGCACCGGTGATGCCCAAGGTCAACAGCAGACTCACGATCAGTTTGTTCATCAGCTAATCCAACTACGGCTAAGGGTTTAAGAGTTATCTACCGGGTTTACTCACCATCAACTCAATGATGGCCTGGTAATCCTCAGTACTGCAGTCCTTGCACAAACCACGCGGCGGCATTGCCTTGAAACCCCGGGTCACGCGTTGCACTGGCATGACCACGCAAACTCGGTTGTACAGCGCTTGCGGTTCCTGTGTAGCCTGGGCGCTTTAACGCGCGATCAGGACACCGAAGCGAGTCACCATCAGGTCATACATCGACCTGTTCAGGGTTTGAGAGCGTTTTGCGTTCTAATGCGCAATGAAGGTCTTTCGCTCCCGTGAACTTCATCCTTCGCTGGGACAAAGCACACACAAAATCTGCGGCATTATATACTGGCGCTACTGAAACGGAAACGACACCGCTTGCCGCACCCTTTTTCGGCACCGCCCACATCGGAAATCTCATGCAACTCAAGAATCCCATCCTCGGCCTGTGCCAACAGTCCACCTTCATGCTCAGCGCCGCCAAAGTGGACCAATGCCCCGATGACGAAGGCTTTGAAGTCGCCTTCGCCGGCCGCTCCAACGCCGGTAAGTCCAGCGCACTGAACACCCTGACCCACGCCAGCCTGGCACGCACCTCGAAAACCCCAGGTCGCACGCAGCTGCTCAACTTCTTCAAGCTAGACGATGATCGGCGTCTGGTCGACCTGCCGGGCTACGGTTATGCAAAAGTCCCTATCCCGTTGAAGCTGCACTGGCAGCGTCACCTAGAGGCTTACCTGGGTGGCCGGGAGAGTTTGAAGGGGTTGATCCTGATGATGGACATCCGTCATCCAATGACAGATTTCGACCTGTTAATGCTCGATTGGGCGGTCGCCAGCGGCATGCCGATGCATATCCTGCTGACCAAGGCCGACAAGCTGACCTACGGCGCAGCCAAGAACACCCTGCTCAAAGTGCAGACCGAGATCCGTAAGGGTTGGGGCGACGCAATCAGTATCCAACTGTTCTCCGCGCCAAAGCGCATGGGCCTCGAAGACGCCTACACTGTACTGGCCGGCTGGATGGAATTGGCGGACAAAGGCGCTGAGATCGCCGAGTAACTTTTGCGCGGGCAAAAAAAACCCCGGACTTCGTATGGGGAGGGAAGTTCGGGGTCCAAGTTCCGGACCGCTAGGGCGGGGTCCAGATATCTGCCAACACTTAACACAACATAGGAGCATTGAAGGGCTTCACCACCCATTCAGTAACTCTGAGTGACAGTTCACAGGTTAAGTTCCGGCGGGTTCAAAAAACTCTTGGAAATAACTGACGGCAGTTTCCGATCTAAAGCGCCGTGCCATCACGCGCGGTGATGGCGCAACCGCAAAATCAATGGGCCTCGTCCCAGTTATCGCCAACGCCCACGTCCACCACCAGGGGCACGTCCAACTGCGCGGCAGCGCTCATGTGTTCGCGGATTCTCTGGCTGACCTCCGGGATCAGATCCTCACGCACCTCCAGTACCAGTTCGTCATGCACCTGGAGGATGACCTTGGCGTCCAGGCCCGACTCGGTCAGCCAGTTGTCCACCTTCACCATGGCTTTCTTGATGATGTCTGCCGCCGTGCCCTGCATGGGCGCGTTGATCGCGGTGCGCTCTGCCGCCGCGCGCTCCTGAGGCTTGTTGGAGTTGATATCCGGCACGTACAGGCGCCGCCCGAAGAAGGTTTCCACAAAACCCTGGTCCGCCGCCTGGGCGCGGGTGCGCTCCATGTATTCGCGCACGCCGGGATAGCGGGCGAAGTACACATCGATATAAGCCTTGGCGGTCTTGGTATCGACGCCAATGTCCTTGCCGAGCTTCTGGGCGCCCATGCCGTAGATCAGGCCGAAATTGATCGCCTTGGCACTGCGGCGCTGGTTGGAGGTGACCTCGGTCAATTCAACCTTGAATACCTCGGCGGCCGTGGCGGTGTGCACGTCAAGGTCGTTGCGAAAGGCGTTCATCAACCCTTCGTCCTTCGACAGGTGCGCCATGATCCGCAGCTCGATCTGCGAATAGTCCGCTGCCAGCAGCTTGTAGCCTTTGGGTGCGATAAACGCCTGGCGAATGCGCCGCCCTTCGGCGGTGCGCACCGGGATGTTCTGCAGGTTCGGATCGCTGGAGGACAAACGCCCGGTCGCCGCCACCGCCTGATGGTAAGACGTATGAATACGGCCGGTACGCGGGTTGATCTGTTCCGGCAGGCGGTCGGTATAGGTGCTTTTCAGCTTGCTCATGCTGCGGTACTGCATGAGCACCTTGGGCAGCGGAAAATCATCCTCGGCCAGCTTGGCCAGCACTTCTTCAGCCGTGGATGCCTGGCCCTTGCCGGTCTTTTTCAACACCGGCATTCCGAGTTTCTCGTAGAGAATCGCCCCGAGCTGCTTGGGCGAACCCAGGTTGAACGCCTCGCCGGCGATCTCGAATGCCTGGCGCTCCAGCTCGACCATCTTGTTGCCCAGCTCGATGCTCTGGACGCCGAGCAGTGCCTTGTCCACCAGGGCGCCCTGGCGCTCGATACGTGCCAGCACCGGCACCAACGGCATCTCGATATCCGTCAACACACTGGCCAGGCTCGGGATCGCTGCCAGCTGCGCGTGCAGCTTCTGGTGCAGGCGCAACGTCACATCGGCATCTTCGGCCGCGTACGGGCCGGCTTGCTCTAGGGCGATCTGGTCGAATGTCAGCTGCTTGGCGCCCCTGCCGGCGATGTCCTGGAAGCTGACGGTGTCGTGGTCCAGGTATTTTTTCGCCAGGCTGTCCATGTCATGGCGGGTCGCAGTGGAGTTCAGTACGTAGGATTCGAGCATGGTATCGAAGGCGATGCCCCGCACGGTGATGCCCTGCGCAGGGTCGCCGCCGATGGCGCAGTTGGCCAGGATATTCATGTCGAACTTGGCGTGCTGGCCGACCTTGAGCTTGGTCGGATCCTCCAGCAACGGCTTCAAGGCCAGCAGCACAGTGTCACGGTCCAATTGATCCGGCACGCCAGTGTAGGCATGTGTCAGCGGGATATAGGCCGCTTCATGGGGCTGCACCGCGAACGAAAGCCCAACCAACTGGGCCCGTTGGGCGTCGATCCCGGTGGTCTCGGTGTCGAAGGCAAATAAAGGCGCGTCGTTGAGCTTCTTCAGCCACAGATCGAACGTGGCTTGGTCCAGGATGGTGGTGTAAACCGACTCCACCGGCACCGCTATCACCGCCTCAACCGACGCTTCAGCAACGGGCGCAACCTCGTTTGCGGTCTTGAGCTCGACACGCTTGGTATCGCGCTGGATCTCTTCGTACCAGCTCTTGAACTCAAGCAGCGTGTACAACTCAAGCAGCTTTTCGCGATCCGGCTCGATCAGGTGCAGGTCGTCCAGGCCGATATCCAGAGGCACGTCGATCTTGATCGTCGCCAACTGATAGGACAGGAACGCCATCTCCTTATGCTCTTCCAACTTCGCCGGCAGCGTCTTGGCGCCACGAATCGGCAGGGTCGGCACAATGTCCAGCTGTTCATACAGCTCTTTCAGGCCGCCATTCACACCCACCAGCAAACCGGAGGCGGTCTTCGGGCCAATCCCGGGAACGCCAGGGATGTTGTCGGACGAATCGCCCATCAACGCCAGGTAATCGATGATCTGCTCGGGAGCGACGCCGAATTTCTCCTTTACGCCCTCGATGTCCATCGAACTACCGGTCATGGTGTTGACCAAGGTAATGTGCCCGTCCACCAGTTGCGCCATGTCCTTGTCGCCGGTGGAGATCACCACGGGACGGTCAGCGGCCGCGCTGCTGCGGGCCAGTGTTCCGATCACGTCATCGGCCTCGACGCCTTCGACGCACAGCAACGGGAAGCCCAGGGCGATCACGCTCTGGTGCAGAGGCTCGATCTGCAGGCGCATGTCATCGGGCATGCTCGGGCGATTGGCCTTGTATTCGGCGTACATGTCATCGCGAAAGGTCCCGCCCTTGGCGTCGAACACCACGGCGAACGGGCTGTTCGGGTATTGCCTGCGCAGGCTCTTGAGCATGTTCAACACGCCCTTGACCGCACCGGTGGGCAGGCCTTTGGAGGTGGTCAGTGGTGGTAGCGCGTGGAAGGCGCGGTACAGATAAGAAGAACCGTCCACCAGGACGAGGGGCGCTTGGCTCATGAGCAGGATCAACCTTTTCGGCGGGTCAGGCGCTAGAATAGCCGGACCAATGAAAACAAAGGGACAAGGTTATCATGCGTACATTCAATCGCCTGCTGTTCACTGGCTTGATTGCACTCGCTCCGATGGCTGCCATGGCGGCAGATGACGCCCCGTCGGGCGATCCGGAAGTGACCATTCGCACGGAAGGCGACAAGACTATCCAGGAATACCGCCAAAACGGCTTCCTGTACGCCATCAAGGTCACGCCAAAAGGTGCGCCACCGTATTTCCTGGTACGCGCTGACGGAACCGACGCGAACTTCATCCGTTCTGACCAGCCGGATATGCTGATCCCGTCATGGAAGATCTTCGAATGGAAATGATTCCCTAACTTCAACGGCGCCGCCCTGAGCGGCGCCCGTAACGGCAGTTTTAACCATGTCTGTGTTCACCCCCCTGGCTCGGCCCGAGCTGGAAACCTTTCTTGCCCCTTACGGGCTCGGCCGCCTGCTTGATTTCCAGGGGATTGCCGCCGGTAGCGAAAACACCAACTTCTTTATCAGCCTGGAACAGGGCGAGTACGTCCTGACCCTGGTTGAACGGGGCCCTGTTGCGGAGATGCCGTTCTTCATCGAACTGCTCGACGTGCTCCACGACGCCGACCTGCCGGTGCCTTATGCCCTGCGCACCACCGACGGCGTTGCCCTGCGCACCCTAGCCGGCAAACCGGCGCTGCTGCAGCCGCGCCTGGCCGGCAAGCACATCAAGGACGCCAACGCCCAGCATTGCGCCCAAGTCGGCGACTTGCTCGGTCACCTGCATCTGGCGACCCAGGGCGACAAGGTGCTGGAACGCAAGACCGATCGAGGGCTGGATTGGATGCTCACTGAAGGCGCGCAGTTGATTTCGCACCTGAACGACGCGCAACAGCGGCTTCTGCAGGACGCCTTGGGCGAGATCCAGGCCCACAAGGCGCATATCCTTGCCCTGCCGCGCGCCAACGTTCACGCCGACCTGTTTCGCGACAACGCGATGTTCGAAGGCACGCACCTGACCGGCCTGATCGACTTCTACAACGCCTGCTCGGGGCCGATGCTGTACGACGTCGCCATCGCCTTGAATGACTGGTGTTCGGATGCCGACGGCGTGATCGATGGGCAGCGCGCCCGTGCATTGCTTGGGGCTTACGCGGGGCTGCGGCCGTTTACTGCGAAGGAAGCCGAGCTGTGGCCGACCATGCTGCGCGTGGCGTGCGTGCGGTTCTGGCTGTCGCGGCTGATCGCAGCCGAGTCGTTTGCGGGGCAGGATGTGTTGATTCATGACCCGGCGGAGTTCGAGCAGCGCTTGGCGCAACGCCAGCAAGTCAGCGTCCACCTGCCGTTTGCGCTCTAAAGACCTGCTCGGTCAAAAATGTGGGAGGGGGCTTGCCCCCTCCCACATTTGATCTGCAGTGGCAGTCAGAGCGATTCCAGGCATCCGGCCAGATCATTGCCCAGTTTTTCCAGCACCTGCTCGTAACCCTGGGCCGTGGCCGGGGTGTAGCCACCCAGCGCGTCCAATTCCGCGAGCTTCACCGGCAAACCCGCCACGAGCGTCTCCGCCAACCTTGGTCGCAACGGTGGCTCGCTGAACACACAGGTCTTGCCCACTTCCTGTAACCGCGTGCGCATCGCCGCCACATGCTGGGCGCCTGGCTGCACTTCGGCTGCAACAGCGAATACGCCGGCGTGCTTCAAGCCGTAGGCGTCTTCGAAGTAATCAAAGGCTTCGTGAAACACAAAGTAAGGTTTGCCCTCAACGCCGGCCAAACGCTGCTTCAGGCGCACATCCAGCGCATCCAGGCGATCCTCGAAGGCCTTTGCGTTGCTCTGGTAACGCGCGGCGTTGGCCGGGTCGGCGGCACTGAGGTCAGCCGCCATACGCGCCGCGATCACCCGCGCATTCACCGTCGACAGCCACAGATGTGCATCCACGCTGCCGGGGCGATGATCGTGATCATGTTCGTCGGCTTCATCGGCGTGGGAGTGGCTATCTTCGCCGAACCGGCGCAGTTTCATATCCGGCAGGTCCTGCACGGCCACCGTTGTCGCCGTACGGCCTTTCAGCACGCGCGGCAAAAATGTTTCCATGTCCGGACCGATCCAATAAAGCAGGTCTACCGACTGCACGCGCCGTACGTCGGATGGGCGCAACGCGAAGTTATGCGGCGATGCGCCCGGTGGCAGCAACACCTCCGGAACCGCTACACCGTCCTGCACAGCAGCGGCAATCAGCTGCAGCGGCTTGATGCTGGTCAGTACCTTGACCTCGGCCTGAGCGGCGCCAGCCATGAACAAACTGGTGACAAATACGACAAAAACGGGAAAAAGTCGGGACACGATGACCACTCAATGGCGTAGGAACGGGTAACATAATAACGTCTCTATCAAATATCTGTCGCCGCTCATGCCTATAACACCGCTTGCCAGCCGTCCCCACGACCACTCTCACTGCGTTCACACCGCGCTGTCGGAGGCCGACACCCTGTGCGCGCAGAAGGGTTTGCGCCTGACCGCGCTGCGTCGACGCGTGCTGGAGCTGGTGTGGCAAAGCCACAAGCCGCTCGGCGCGTACGACATCCTCGGCGTACTCAGCGAGCAGGACGGCCGCCGCGCTGCGCCGCCCACGGTTTACCGCGCGCTGGATTTCCTGCTGGAAAACGGCCTGGTGCACCGCATCGCCTCGCTCAATGCCTTTGTCGGCTGCAACCACCCGGAACACGCGCATCAGGGCCAATTCCTGATTTGCCGCCAGTGCCACGCCGCCATCGAGCTTGAACAAAAGAGCATCAGTGACGCCATCATCAAAAGCGCCGCCGAAGTCGGCTTCAGCGTCGAAGGGCAAACGGTCGAAGTGGTCGGCCTGTGCTCGGGCTGTCAGGGGGCTTGATGAGCAACGCGTTAATCCGCCTGGAGCAGGTTGGGGTCACGTTCGCCGGGCAAAACGTGCTGGATGACATCGCATTGAGTGTGGAGCCGGGGCAGATCGTTACCCTGATCGGCCCCAATGGCGCCGGCAAGACCACCCTGGTGCGCGCCGTGCTGGGCCTGCTCAAGCCCGACCGTGGCAGCGTATGGCGCAGGCCCAAACTGCGCGTGGGCTATATGCCGCAGAAGCTGCACGTAGACCCGACACTCCCGCTTTCCGTACTGCGCTTCCTGCGCCTGGTACCGGCGGTCGACCGTGCCCGCGCGCAGGCGGCGCTCAAGGAAGTCGGCGCCGAACAGGTGATCGACAGCCCGGTGCAGAGCATCTCCGGCGGTGAAATGCAGCGCGTGCTGCTGGCCCGCGCGCTGTTGCGCGAGCCAGAGCTGCTGGTGCTCGATGAGCCCGTGCAAGGCGTCGACGTCGCCGGGCAAGCCGAGCTATACAGCCTGATCACCCGCTTGCGCGACCGTCACGGCTGCGGTGTGCTGATGGTGTCTCACGATTTGCACCTGGTGATGAGCACCACCGACCAGGTGGTCTGCCTCAACCGTCACGTGTGCTGTTCCGGCCACCCGGAGCAGGTCAGCGGCGACCCGGCGTTCGTCGAGCTGTTCGGTAAGAACGCGCAAAGCCTGGCGATCTACCATCACCACCACGACCACGCCCATGATCTGCACGGCGCCGTGGTTGACGACCCCGCCGCACCCCACCCTCATGTTCATGGAGATAGCTGCAAGCATGGCTGATTTTCTGCTCTACGCCCTGCTGGCAGGCTTGGCTTTGGCGCTGGTGGCGGGCCCATTGGGCTCGTTCGTGGTCTGGCGGCGCATGGCGTACTTTGGCGACACGTTGTCCCATGCCGCGCTGCTCGGCGTGGCCATGGGCTTCCTGCTGGATGTGAGCCCGACCATCGCCGTCACTGTCGGCTGCCTGCTGCTGGCGGTGTTGTTGGTGACGCTGCAACAGCGCCAACCCCTGGCCTCCGATACGCTGCTGGGCATCCTGGCGCCAAGTACCTTGTCCCTGGGCCTGGTGGTGCTGAGCTTCATGCATGAAGTGCGCATCGACCTGATGGCCTACCTGTTTGGCGATCTGCTGGCGATCAGCCCTGTCGATCTTATATGGATCCTAGGCGGCAGCGCGGCCGTGCTGGTGCTGCTGGTGAGCCTGTGGCGCCCGCTGCTGGCGATCACCGTGCACGAGGAACTCGCCACGGTGGAAGGTTTGCCCGTGCCGGCCCTGCGCCTGGCGCTGATGTTATTGATCGCGGTGGTGATCGCTGTCGCGATGAAGATTGTCGGCGTATTGTTGATCACCTCGCTGTTGATCATTCCCGCAGCCGCCGCTCAGCGCCATGCTCGTTCGCCGGAGCAAATGGCAATCGGCGCAAGCCTGTTGGGCATGCTGGCAGTGTGTGGAGGCCTGGCGTTGTCATGGTTCAAGGACACACCGGCCGGGCCGTCGATCGTAGTATCGGCGGCCGCCCTGTTTCTGCTGAGTTTTGTCCTGCCCCGTCGAGGGGTGTAGACTTGCTCGCTTTTTGCGCAAATAGAGAGTCGCAGGAATGAAGCCGTTCACCTTCCGTTATCTGCTCCTTGCCGCATTTTCCCTGCTGCTGGGCGCCTGTCAAAGCACACCGCCCGCCGCCCCCGAAGCGCTGGATCCGCGTGCTGCGGCCATCGCGCAACTGGAGCAAAACCTGGCCAGCAGCGAATTGGCCACCGCCGAAGACCAGCTCGCCACGTTGCAGGCCCAATCGCCCAACGATCCGGCGCTCGAGGCTTACCAGCGGCAATTGGCCGAAGCCTACCTGCAGCGCAGCCAGATCGTGCTGCAAAAGGGCGACGTCAACGCCGCCGCCACAGCCCTGAGCCGTGCCCGCGCACTGATGCCCAAGGCCCCGGCCCTGACCGGTGGCGTCAACAGCGCCATCAGCCATGCGCGCAAAGCCGAGCTGGATCAGGCCGAGGCCGCCTTGAAAGCCGCCGAAGCCAAGCCCGCCGCCAAGGTCATCGACCCGGCGGCGCCGAGCACCACCGTGGCGTTGAACCTGGCGGATGTCGAAGCCATGCGCCATCAGTTGGATGCCATCGCCACCGACGTGGTGAATTACCAGTGCGACGTCAGCATTCAGGTGCCACGTACCGAAGATTACCCGTGGTTGGCCACGTTGCTGACCAAACGGGTGAAGCGCATTGATGCAGGGTATGAGCTGAAGATTCACCGGCAAATTTTGAAACACATTCCGGCGCAGGTTGTGCTGATCCCGCGTAAAGCCGACTAAAAGCATCGGGGGCAAGCCCCCTCCCACATTTTGAACTGTGAATACGTTCAAGTGTGGGAGGGGGCTTGCCCCCGATGACGATTTAACAAACAGCCCAATAATTAAGCCGGAATCGCCTTGGCCTTAGGCTCCCGATCCCAGACCCGATGCTGGGCAATCGCGGCAAAGAACGCCTTGAACGCCTTGGCATCCGCACCCACGATCAACCCCGCATCCGCCTCCAGCTTCAGCAGATCCAACAAAGGCTTCACGTCACTGGCCACCGCGATAGCCTTCAAGTGCTTGTACGCTTCCAGCACGTAGTGCAGCGCCACACCGTCGCCGCTCAGCGCTTTGACCGACTCTTTACCGCCAGGGATAAACACTGCGTCAAACGCAATGGACGGCATGCCTTCCATCGACGCATCCACCGGCAGTGACTTGCCATCGGCAGTGGTCACAGGCGCCGAAGTCGGCCCCAGCAACTTGGCGTGCGCACCTTCAGCCTCAAGTGCAGCTTTGAGTGCATCAATCGCTGCACCGTCTACGCCGTTAGCCGCCAGAATCGCCACTTTGCGCGTCTTGATGTCGCCAGACAGCAAATTCACCTGGCTCAATGCCGGCGATTGCTTCAACGATGTTTCACGTACAGGCACCGTGCCTTTGGTCGGCGCTGGCAGGCCCAGGTTCTGCGCCACGCGCTTGGCCAGTTCCAGGTCGATGTTAGCCAGGATCTCATTCACCTGGCGGGCACGAATATGTTCGCGCTCGACCTTGCCCAACTCGAAGCTGTAGGCGGCGATGATGTGCTCTTTCTCGTGGTGGCTCATGCTGTTGAAAAACAGCGTGGCCTGGGAGAAATGGTCGCCAAACGACTCACTGCGCTCGCGGACCTTGTTCGCATCGATGCGCTCGTAGTAGGTCTCAAAACCGCCGTCGGTCGGACCCGCAGGCGTTTCCTTCGGCCAGCCGCTGTCGATGGAGTTCGGCTCATAGGCTGCGCGGCCCTTATCGATCACGCTGCGATGCAGGGCATCGCGCTGGTTGTTGTGGTTCGGTGCGACCGGGCGATTGATCGGGATCTCATGGAAGTTCGGCCCGCCGAGACGGCTGATCTGGGTATCCGTGTAGGAAAACAGACGACCTTGCAGCAGCGGGTCGTTGGTGAAGTCGATGCCCGGTACGATATGGCCTGGGCAGAACGCAACCTGCTCGACCTCGGCAAAGAAATTGTCCGGGTTGCGGTTAAGCACCATCTTGCCCAGCGGGGTGATCGGCACCAACTCTTCGGGGATGATCTTGGTCGGGTCGAGCAGGTCGAAGTCGAACTTATGCTCGTCTTCTTCTGCAACGATCTGAACGCCCAGTTCCCACTCGGGGTAGTCGCCGCTTTCAATCGATTCCCATAGGTCGCGACGGTGGTAATCGGTATCTTTACCGGCCAGCTTTTGCGCTTCGTCCCACACAAGCGAGCAGGTACCGACCTTTGGCCGCCAGTGAAACTTCACAAAGCTCGATTTGCCTTCGGTGTTGATCAGACGGAAGGTATGCACGCCGAAACCCTGCATTGCACGCAGGCTTTTCGGAATGGCGCGGTCAGACATCGCCCACACCACCATATGGGCCGACTCCGGTACCAGCGAGACAAAGTCCCAGAACGTATCGTGGGCCGAGCCGCCTGTAGGGATCTCGTTGTGCGGTTCAGGCTTAACGGCGTGCACGAAATCAGGAAACTTGATCGCGTCCTGAATGAAGAATACCGGCATGTTGTTGCCCACCAGGTCGAAGTTGCCTTCGTCGGTGAAAAACTTCACGGCAAAACCGCGCACGTCACGTACGGTGTCACCGGAACCGCGTGGCCCCTGCACCGTGGAAAAACGCGCGAATACCGGCGTTTTATGCTCCGGAGTACGTAGGAAACCAGCCTTGGTCAGCGCCGAATGGTCGCCGTAGCTCTGGAAATAACCATGGGCGCCGGTACCGCGGGCATGCACGATGCGCTCCGGGATGCGTTCATGGTCAAAGTGCGTGATTTTTTCACGCATGATGAAGTCTTCCAGCAGCGAAGGGCCACGGGCACCGACCTTCAAGGTGTTCTGGTTGTCGGAGATCTTCACGCCCTGGTTAGTGCGCAGGGCTTGGCCGGTCGCATCGGAACGGAATTCTTCCAACGCCTGCAATTTGGTGTTGGTATTGCCTCGGTCCAGGGTATCGGTACCCGCGAGTTCACTCTTCGGCGGGGTGCCTGGCTTCTTGGTACTCATCAGTCAAAACTCCTTAGTCAAAGTGGCCAGAGCGGTCCCCGGCTCGTTTGAATGAAGCCCCGGGCACGGCACCCGGAACATCGCATTGCTTAAGTAGTGACTGACAGCGTTATGAGCCGTTCCCTTTTTATGACCTTCGGTCTCGTTATTGCCAAATCGCAGGATGGATACGAAATAAATGCTAAGAATCACTGGATGGACAGGCTAAAATGCGCGCCCGGCTAACCGCTGATCCCTTTTCCATGCGCCCCACAAGGTTCGCTACGTGATCGAGTTTCAAAACGTCCATAAAACCTACCGCGTCACCGGTAAGGATATTCCCGCCCTGCACCCCACCAGCCTGCGCGTCGAAAACGGCCAGGTGTTTGGCCTGATTGGCCACTCGGGTGCGGGAAAAAGTACCCTGCTGCGCCTGATCAATCGCCTTGAAGAGCCCAGTGGCGGGCAGATCAGTGTCGACGGCGAAGAAGTCACCGCACTGGACGCCAACGGCCTGCGCCGTTTCCGCCAGCAGGTCGGCATGATCTTCCAGCACTTCAACCTGCTGGCGTCCAAGACCGTTGCAGACAACGTGGCGCTGCCGCTGACACTGGCCGGCGAATTGTCGCGCAAGGAAATCGAGCTGCGCGTGGCCGAGCTGCTCGCCCGCGTTGGCCTGTCGGACCACGCCCGCAAGTATCCGGCGCAATTGTCCGGCGGCCAGAAACAGCGCGTCGGCATCGCTCGCGCCCTGGCGACCAAACCCAAGATTCTGCTGTGCGATGAAGCCACCAGCGCCCTCGACCCGCAAACCACCGCGTCGGTCCTGCAATTACTGGCTGAAATCAACCGTGAGCTGAAGCTGACCATCGTGTTGATCACCCATGAAATGGATGTGATTCGCCGCGTGTGCGACCAGGTGGCCGTGATGGACGCTGGCGTGATCGTCGAGCAAGGCTCGGTGGCTGATGTGTTCCTGCATCCCAAGCATCCGACCACCAAGCGCTTCGTCCAGGAAGCCGAACAGGTCGATGAAGGCGAACAGCACGATGACTTCGCCCACGTACCGGGCCGTATCGTGCGCCTGACGTTCCAAGGGGACGCGACCTACGCGCCATTGCTGGGTACCGTCGCCCGTGAAACGGGGGTGGACTACAGCATCCTGGCCGGTCGTATCGACCGCATCAAAGACATCCCCTACGGGCAATTGACCCTCGCCGTCACTGGCGGTGACATGGAAGCCGCGTTTGCGCGCTTCACCGCCGCTGACGTTCATATGGAGGTGCTGCGCTAATGGATCTGTTCCTGAATTTCTTC
This sequence comes from Pseudomonas sp. R4-35-07, assembly GCF_003852235.1. Classification (NCBI taxonomy): domain Bacteria; kingdom Pseudomonadati; phylum Pseudomonadota; class Gammaproteobacteria; order Pseudomonadales; family Pseudomonadaceae; genus Pseudomonas; species Pseudomonas sp. R4-35-07. Next base: position 69,926 of record NZ_CP027732.1, on the reverse strand, counting down.
GCCGACATCGACTGGTCCGAAATCTGGCTCGCCACCGGCGATACCATGACCATGCTGTTCGGTTCGCTGTTCTTCACGGTCGTACTGGGCCTGCCCGTGGGTGTGCTGCTGTTCTTGACCAGCCCACGTCAGCTGTTCGAGCAGAAAGGCTTGTACGCCTTTATGTCGCTGATCGTGAACATCCTGCGTTCGCTGCCGTTCATCATCCTGCTGATCGTGATGATTCCATTAACCAAGCTGATCACTGGCATCTATATGGACGAGCCCACCTCGCTGGGCGTCGCGGGCGCGATTCCGCCGCTGGTTATCGGCGCCACACCGTTCTTTGCACGCCTGGTGGAAACCGCCCTGCGTGAAGTGGACCGCGGCATCATCGAGGCCACGCAGTCGATGGGTGCCAGCACGCGCCAGATCATCACCAACGCCTTACTGCCCGAAGCACGCCCCGGCATTTTCGCGGCAATTACCGTAACGGCGATTACACTGGTGTCCTACACGGCGATGGCCGGCGTGGTCGGTGCCGGTGGCCTGGGCGACCTGGCGATCCGTTTCGGTTACCAGCGTTTCCAGGACAATGTGATGGTGGTCACCGTGGTGATGCTGGTGATCCTGGTGCAAATTCTGCAAACCGTCGGCGACAAGCTGGTGGTGCACTTTTCTCGAAAATAACGGCCATGGCCGGCCTGGTGCCGGCAGATGCCCGAACATGGAGCTTGCTGGATGAAAAAACTACTGGTTGCCTTCGCCGCCGTTGCCGCGTTTTCCGCCCACGCCGAGACCCTCAAGGTCGCTGCCTCGCCAGTGCCGCATGCGCAAATTCTGGAATTCGTGAAACCTGCGCTGGCCAAAGAAGGCGTGGACCTGCAGATCAAAGTCTTCACCGACTATGTGCAGCCGAACGTACAGGTGGCTGAAAAGCGCCTGGACGCCAACTTCTTCCAGCACCAGCCGTACCTGGATGAATTCAACAAGGCCAAGGGCACTCACCTGGTGAGCGTCGGCGGCGTGCACCTGGAACCGCTGGGCGCGTACTCGAGCAAATACAAGAAGCTGGACGAGCTGCCGGACGGCGCCAATGTGGTGATCCCGAACGACGCCACCAACGGTGGCCGCGCCCTGTTGCTGCTGGCCAACAACGGCCTGATTACCCTGAAGGACCCGACCAACATCCTGTCGACCATCAAGGACATCACCGCCAACCCGAAAAACCTCAAGTTCCGTGAGCTGGAAGCCGCCACCCTGCCGCGCGTACTGACCCAGGTCGACCTGGCGCTGATCAATACCAACTACGCGCTGGAAGCCAAGCTGGACCCGTCCAAGGACGCCCTGGTGATCGAAGGCAGCGACTCGCCTTACGTGAACATCCTGGTGACCCGTGAAGACAACAAGGATTCGGACGCGGTGAAGAAGCTGGTAGCCGCCCTGCACACACCTGAAGTGAAGCAATTTATCGAAGAGAAGTACAAAGGCGCGATCAAGCCAGCGTTCTGATCCAGCACACTGGAGATCAAAAATGTGGGAGGGGGCTTGCCCCCGATAGCGCCAGGTCAGTCAACCTCTTCATCGACTGACACCCTGCTATCGGGGGCAAGCCCCCTCCCACATTTGTTTTGTGTCGTGAGCTATTTACGCTGCAACAGCCCCGGCAACTGCGCCACCAGCTTCTGGTTATTCAACGGCGCGCGAATGAACCCACGCTGGGTACCGTCCGGCCCGATCAGCGCCAGGTTGCCGCTGTGATCGACGGTGTAGTTGGGCTTGCTGGTGTCCGCCGGGATGAACGGAATGCTCACCGCATTCGAGACCGTCTGCACCTCCTGCACATTCGCACCGGTCAGCCCCTGGAACTGCGGATCGAAATAGCCCAGGTACTGCTTGAGCTGGGCTGGGGTGTCGCGGTTCGGGTCGACGCTGACCAGGATCACTTGCAACTTATCCACCGCGTCCTTGGGCAGTTCGCTCTTGATCTGGCGCAGTTGGGCGAGGGTGGTCGGGCAGATATCCGGGCAGAAGGTGTAGCCGAAGAACAGCAGGCTCCACTTGCCTTTCAGCTCATCGACCAGCACCGGCTGGCCGTCCTGGTTGGTCATGCTCACCGCAGGCAGCTGGCGACTTTGCGGCAGCAGGATAATGCCGGCGTCGATCAGCGCGGTGGGATCGCCCTGGCCTTTGCCCGATAGCACCTTATTGACGGTCAGGCCCATGATCAACGCCACCAGGGCCACGAGAATGAAGACAGTTTTCTGAGTTCGAGTCATAGGTTCAACAGTAGGTAGTGGTCGACGAGCAGGGCGATAAACAGTAGCAGCAGGTACCAGATGGAGTACTTGAAGGTGTTGATCGCCGCGTGCGGCTGGCTGCCACGGTACAGCACCCAGGCCCATTGCAGAAAGCGCCCGCCCAATACCAGCGCACAGGCCAGGTACAGCAACCCGCTCATATGGATCACATAGGGCATCAGGCTCACCGCCAGCAGGGCAAAGGTGTAGAGCAGGATATGCACCTTGGTGTAATGCTCGCCGTGGGTGACCGGCAGCATCGGGATGTCAGCCTTGGCGTACTCCTCCTTGCGGTGAATGGCCAGCGCCCAGAAGTGCGGCGGCGTCCAGGCAAAGATGATCAGCACCAGCAGCAGGGGTTCGGCACTGATATGCCCGGTTACCGCGACCCAGCCCAACAGCGGCGGCGCGGCGCCGGCCAGGCCACCGATGACGATGTTCTGCGGCGTCGCACGCTTGAGAAAGCCAGTGTAGATCACCGCATAGCCCAGCAACGAAGCCAACGTCAGCCATGCCGCCAGTGGGTTGGTAAAGGCCAGCAACAGCGCCAGGCCCGCCACCGCCAGCAACAACGCAAAGGCCAGTGCCGCAGCCGGCGAGACGCGCCCCTCGGCCAATGGTCGTTTGTGCGTACGCGCCATCAGTGCATCAATACGCCGGTCCACCACATGGTTGACCGCAGCCGCCGCGCCCGCACACAAGGCGATGCCCAGGTTGCCGAAAACCAGCACCGTCCACGGCACTCCAGCGCGGGTGGCGAGGAACATGCCCACCAGCGAGGTGATCAGCATCAGCACCACCACCTTCGGCTTGGTCAGCTCCAGATAGTCGCGCCAGATAGCCTGGCCGTGACCCGCGCCGATCAAGGACGCCATGGCATCTCTCCTTTAAGGGTTATCAGGCCCGATACCTGTTTGCGCGGAATAAACCGCCAGGCAATCGGACGTGGAACGCGCACCCGGACCAGGCTGGTACGCGCGTGATAATTGACCAGTACCAGGCTCAGCAATAGCGCTGCGCCCCCGGCGTTGTGAGCCACCGCCACCGGCAGCGGCAAGCCGAACGCCACATTGCTCAGGCCCAGGCTGATTTGCGCCGCCAGGGCGATCAACAGCAAGCCCGCCAAGCGCGTCATGCCCACCGCGCGCAGTTGCCAGGCCAGGCCCAGCAGCACCAGCGTGACCAGCACCGCCCCGACGCGATGGGTGAGGTGAATGGCCGTGCGCGCATCGCTGTCCAGCTGACCACCGAGGTAGTTAGGGCCGATATGCTGGGTCAGGTGAAAGCCGTTGGCAAAGTCCGCTGCCGGCCACCATTGCCCGTGACACGTCGGCAAGTCCACACAGGCCACCGCCGCATAGTTGGAGCTGACCCAACCACCCAACGCAATCTGCCCGATCACCAGCACCAACCCCGCCGTTGCCCAATATTGCAGGCGCCTGGGCACGATCAATGCGGGCAACACACCGGACAAGCGCAGGGTCAACAGGAACAGCAGGCTCAAGGTGGCAAAACCGCCCAACAGGTGCCCCGTCACGACTTGCGGCCACAGCTTGAGCGTCACCGTCCACATGCCGAACGCCGCCTGGGCGATCACCACCATCAACACGAACAGCGGCAATTTCACCGGCTGGCCGGGGTCGCGGCGGTGGCTCCACGCACGCGCCGCCAGCAGCGCGATCAGCAGGGCGAGGGTGCCGGCAAAGTAGCGGTGAGTCATCTCGGCCCAGCCTTTGTCGGCCTCCACCGGCGTATCCGGATAATGCAGCTCGGCATGGGCCAACTGGGCTGCACTTTGCGGCACGCTGATAAAGCCGTAGCAACCCGGCCAGTCCGGGCACCCAAGGCCGGCATGGGTCAGGCGGGTATAGGCGCCCAGCAACACGACGATCAGCGCCAGCAAGGTGGCAAACAACGCGAGGCGAAATCCAGGCTTGGCCATGATGATGCCCTTATCCGATGTTCGACAGTTTCAACAGCAGGCGCAGGTCGTTGAGCAAATCCTTGCCGTTGACCTTGGCGTCGTAGCGCAGCACCAGATTACCGTGGGGGTCGACGATCCACAGGTGCGCATCCCCCGGCGCGGCGGCATTGCGGTTGAAGGTCGACAGGTCCAGTGAGTAGCGTTGCAATTGCGGGTACTCGGCCTTGAGCTTGGCGTCGTAGTCGGTAGCGACCGGCTGCGCACTGGCCAGCGCGTGGCTGGCGCGGGACGCATCGCGACCTAGGCCGATCTGCAGCTGGCGCGCCAGATACACCAGTTGCTGGCACTCGGCGGCGCAGGCGGCAGGCGCGGTGACCAACAGTTGCCAGCGCTCCTCATCGGCCTGCACGCCGATGTCGGCGCGGGTCTGGCCGTTACCGATCATTTCACCGTGATAACTGCGATTGTCCGGCACCCAGAACTGCAGCTTGTACATAAAGGTCGCCAGCACCATCGGGCCCACCACCATCAGCAGGATCAGGATCAGCTGAAAGCGGCCTTTACGCCGGTCCGGCGCCTCAGACATGTTGAGTGGATTCATGGCGGCTCCCATGGTGCTTCTCCTTTGCGTTGTGCCATCCGAGGTAGAGGTAAAGCGCCAGCAGCGCCAATGACATGGCAAACCACTGCACGGCATACCCCAGGTGTTTTTCCGGGCCCATGGCGACCACCGGCCAGGTGGTGTCGTAGGTACCGGGGCCGGCTTCGGCGCGCAGCTCGTAGGCGAACCCGCTGCGGCGCAATTCAGCCCACAGCGCGACGGGATGCAACGCGGTCAACAGGCGCGGCCACTGCGCGGTTGTGGGGTCGACGCGCAATTGGAAGGTTTCGCCGGGGGCGACGTACACCCAGGCAACGAGACTCACCGGTTGATCCGGGGTGGTGAACACCGGTGGCGTGCGCCGGTCCGGCCAAGGCAGCCAACCACGATTGAGCAACAACCACACGCCGCTGGCCTGATCATGGAAGGGTTGTAACAGCTCAACCCCGGCCCTGCCGTCGCGCATACGGTTGTCGAGCAGCACACTGTGTTCGGCATCGAAATTGCCGCGCAGATGAACTCGGCGAAAGGCTGGGTCGGCACTGGCTTCAAGCTGCTCGCTGCCCATGGGCGCGGCCGCACGCCGCTCTGCGTAAGTGTCGACCAAGCGCTGTTTTTCCTGACCGCGCGACAGTTGCCAGAACCCCAGGCCGACCATCAACGGCAGCAACAACAGCACCACCAACGTCGGCGCGATGCCGGGCCGCAGGCGCTGCCTGGCACTGGCTATACTGAATCTCATTGCCCCCTCCCCCTGAAGCCCGGAGCCAGACCATGCTCAAAGCCGCCATTGCCCTGATGCTGATCGCGACCGTCGCGAGCCTGTTCAGTGGCTTGTTCTTCCTGGTCAAGGACGAGGGCCGTTCCAACCGCCTCGTCACTGCCCTGACCGTGCGTGTCGTGTTGGCCGCCATCACCGTCGGGCTGATCGCCTGGGGCTTTTTCAGTGGCCAGTTGGTCTCGCATGCGCCGTGGTAGAACGGTTCACAGCACATACACAAAGAAAAACAGCCCGATCCACACCACGTCCACGAAGTGCCAATACCAACTGGCCGCCTCGAAACCGAACTGGTGTTCGGCATTGAAATGCCCCTTCAGGATGCGCATCAGCATCACAAACAGAATGATCGTGCCGATGGTCACGTGGGCACCGTGAAACCCGGTGAGCATGAAGAACGTCGCGCCGTATACGCCCGAACCCAGCGTCAGGCCCAGCTCTCTATAGGCGTGGATGTACTCCTCGGCCTGGAACCCGAGAAACGCCAGGCCCAGTAGCACGGTGAGCGCCAGCCAGATCTTCAGCGCGCCGCGATGCCCTTTGCGCAAGGCATGGTGGGCGATGGTGATGGTCACGCTGGAACTCACCAGCAGGATAGTGTTTACCAACGGCAGGCCCCAGGGGCTGATCGTGCCTTTGGGTGCCGGGTACAACGTGGGGTCCGGGTTGTTCAGCAATGGCCAGGCGAATTCGAAATTCGGCCACAGCATATGCGCGATGCCCTTGGGGCCCTCACCTGCCAGCCAGGGTCCTGCCCAGACACGCACGTAAAACAAAGCGCCGAAAAACGCGATGAAAAACATCACTTCGGAAAAGATGAACCAAGTCATGCCCCAGCGAAACGAACGGTCCATCTGCGCACTGTACAAGCCGGCGCGGCTTTCCTTGATCACCGCACCGAACCAGCCGAACAGCATGTAGGCCAGCAACAGGCCACCGACGAAGAAGATCCACGGGCCGTGGGATTCCGGGCGCAACGCCTTGAGATCGTTGAACCACACGGCCAGCCCATACACGGTGACCAACAGGCCAATCGTGGCAATGATCGGCCATTTGCTTTGCGCTGGTACGTAGTACGTATCATGAGTCGACATGTATTCGCTCTCCTGATTGAGCGGGCAAACAGTAGCTAGCCGCCGCTGTGGGCCGCCACGGGCGGCTGGCGCGCAGTGATATCGAACAGCGTGTAGGCCAAGGTCAAATGCTTCACATCCTTAGGCATGGCGCGATCGACGATGAAGCGCACTGGCATCTCGATACGTTCGCCTGGCTGCAACACTTGCTGGGTGAAGCAAAAACACTCGGTCTTGTGGAAGTACATCGCCGCTTCGGCCGGGGAAATGCTCGGCACCGCCTGGGCGGTCATCGGTTTGTCAGTCGGGTTGTACGCGACGAACAGCATCTCGGTCACAGCGCCCGGGTTGACCACCACCTCGTCGGCCTTGGCATAAAAATCCCAAACCATATCGATGGCGTTGGTGGACAGGAACTGCACCCGCACCTGGCGCGACGGGTCGACGACCTGCTCGCCCTCGTACTGCCCGCCGGTCTTGCCGTTGATGCCGAATGCCTTGCACATCACGTCATAGATCGGCACCAGGGCGAAGCCGAAGGCGAACATCGCCAGCACCAGGATAAGCAGGCGCGTGACCAGGCGTTTGATCGGTATGGAGTCAGCCATAACGCCCACCCAAAGCGGACACAATCAATGTGGGAGGGGGCTTGCCCCCGATGGCGGTGTACCAGTCGACACTACCTTTGGCTGTGAGATAGCAATCGGGGGCAAGCCCCCTCCCACAAGGAATCGAGGGTGACTTATTCATTTCACCTCCGGCGGCGTGGTGAAGGTGTGGTACGGCGCGGGCGAGGGCACGCTCCACTCCAGGCCTTCGGCGCCATCCCACGGTTTGGCCGGCGCGGGCGGGCCGCCGCGGATGCACTTGATCACGATAAACAGGAAGAAAATCTGCGTGGCGCCGAACATGAACGCGCCAATCGACGAGACCATGTTGAAGTCGGCGAACTGCAGGTTGTAGTCCGGCACCCGGCGCGGCATGCCGGCCAGGCCCACGAAGTGCATCGGGAAGAACGCCATGTTCATGCCCACGAAGGACAGCCAGAAGTGCAGCTTGCCCAGGGTTTCGTCGTACATGTGGCCGGTCCATTTCGGCAGCCAGTAGTAGGCCGAGGCGAAGATGCCGAAGATCGCGCCGGGCACCAGCACGTAATGGAAATGCGCCACCACGAAGTAGGTGTCGTGGTACTGGAAGTCCGCCGGCGCGATCGCCAGCATCAGCCCGGAAAAACCGCCGATGGTAAACAGGATCACGAAGGCCACCGCGAACAGCATCGGCGTCTCGAAGGTCAGCGAACCTTGCCACATGGTGCTGACCCAGTTGAACACCTTGACTCCGGTGGGCACCGCGATCAGCAGGGTGGCGTACATGAAGAACAGTTCGCCTACCAGCGGAATACCGACCACGAACATATGGTGCGCCCACACGATGAACGACAGGAACGCGATGCTGGCCGTGGCGTAGACCATCGAGGTGTAGCCAAACAACGGCTTGCGCGAGAAGGTCGGAATGATCGAGCTGACGGCCCCGAACGCCGGCAGGATCATGATGTACACCTCAGGGTGGCCAAAAAACCAGAACACGTGCTGGAACAGCACCGGATCACCACCGCCCGACGCGCTGAAAAAGCTGGTGCCGAAGTGGATATCCATCAGCATCATGGTCACGCAACCGGCCAGCACCGGCATCACCGCAATCAGCAGGAACGCGGTGATCAGCCAGGTCCACACGAACAGCGGCATTTTCATCAGGGTCATGCCCGGCGCGCGCAAGTTGAGGATGGTCGCCACCACGTTGATCGCACCCATGATCGAACTGATGCCCATCAGGTGGATGGCAAAGATGAAGAAGGTCACGCTTTCCGGCGCATAGGTGGTCGAGAGCGGGGCATAGAACGTCCAGCCGAAATTCGGCCCGCCGCCCGGGCTGAACAGGGTCGAGACCAGCAACAGGAACGCCGCCGGCAGCAGCCAGAAACTGAAGTTGTTCATGCGCGGCAGGGCCATGTCCGGTGCACCGATCATCAACGGGATCATCCAGTTCGCCAGGCCGACAAAGGCCGGCATCACCGCACCGAACACCATGATGAGGCCATGCATGGTGGTCATCTGGTTGAAGAACGCCGGCTGCACGATCTGCAGGCCGGGCTGGAACAGTTCGGCGCGAATCACCATGGCGAATGAACCGCCCAGCAGGAACATGGTGAAGGCAAACCACAGGTACATCGTGCCGATGTCTTTATGGTTGGTGGTCAACACCCAGCGCATCAACCCCTTCGCGGGGCCGTGGGCGTGGTCGGCGTGACCATGGTCATCGATCACAGTGCTCATGACCGTTCTCCTGCAAGCGAGTGGGCGGGGCGGGTCTGGACGGTGGCAAGGAAGGCTGTCATTTACTTTGCGCCTGTTTGATGGCCAGCACGTCTTTTGGCGTGACCATGTCGCCTTTGTTATTGCCCCAGGCATTGCGTTCGTAGGTCACGACCGCAGCGATATCGACTTCCGAGAGTTGTTTGCCGAACGCGGCCATCGCGGTACCTGGCTTGCCGTGAAACACCAGGTTCAGGTGATCGGCGGCAGGCCCGGTGGCGATTTTCGAGCCCTTGAGCGCCGGGAACATGGGCGGCAGGCCCTGGCCTTCAGCCTGGTGACAGGCCACGCAGGTGGTGTGGTAGACCTTGTCGCCGCGGGCCACCAGTTCGTCGAGTGTCCATTCCTTGGAGGTCAGTTCCTTGAGCTTGGCCGCCTCTTGCTTGCGCTCGCCGAGCCAGGTGTCGTAGTCGGCCCTGGACTTGACCTCGACCACGATGGGCATGAACCCGTGGTCCTTGCCGCATAGCTCGGCGCACTGGCCGCGATAGATGCCGGGTTTCTCGACTCGGGTCCAGGCTTCATTGACGAAGCCTGGAATGGCGTCACGCTTGACCGCAAAGGCCGGCACCCACCAGGAGTGGATCACGTCGGCGGCGGTGACCAGAAAGCGCACTTTCGCCCCCACCGGCAACACCAGCGGCTGGTCGACTTCGAGAAGGTAGTGCTCGCCCTTGGTGGCCTGGTTATGGATTTGCTCGGCGGGTGTGGCCAGGTTGCTGAAGAACTCCACGTCCTGGCCCAGGTATTTGTAATGCCACTTCCACTGATAGCCGGTGACCTGGATATCGATATCCGACTCACTGCTGTCGTAGATGTTGATCAACGTCTTGGTCGCGGGAATGGCCATGGCCACCAGGATCAGCAACGGCACCACGGTCCAGAGAATTTCCACCGTGGTGCTTTCGTGGAACTTGGCCGCTACCTGGCCGGTGGACCTGCGGTGCAGGATCATCGACCAGAACATCGCGCCAAACACAACGATGCCGATCACTACACAAATCCAGAAAATGGTCATGTGCAGGTCAAACACAGCGTGACTGACTTCAGTAGCACCTGGCGCCATATTCGTTGTCCAGGCGGCGTGGGCCTGGCCGAATACCGACGACAACACTAAGCCCATCCAAACGTGTGGATGTCGCGTCATTGCGGGTTCCCCTTTTATGTTTCTTGTTATCCCGCCGGTTTGCACCTGCGGCGAAGGGAGCGGCTTCCAAACTGCTTACCACCGCCAAGCCTTGCTGCGTCATGCAGTCGGGCGTCATCAGCCAATTGCCTACAAATCCGAGTATAGACAGCCGCAGCGACCCCGCAATGTGTAGGGGCAAATGAGTGAAAACAGACAGACGGGCCCAATAAAACGGGCGGCGGAATCGTTTATCCGACGAGCGATGGCAATTCGATATAACGTGTGCGTATAACCATGAAATAATTATGACAAATGCGTCTTAGGTGCTCGTATAACCGAGCTACCTTATCCTCTCTCTTTTCCTACGCCTGACCGGAGCCTTCATGAACACCGCCGCATTGCGCGAGCAGATTTCCCGTGCCCATCAACACGAAGCAACCACGGGCCAGCTTGCCCAGCAATTGGAAAAGCAATTGCCGCACCTGCATTCGGCCATTTCCCTGGTTGACGGTGATCGCAACATTGTCATGACCCGCTTTGTCACCGCGTACATCGACCTCGTCCCGGATTTGCTCGAAGCCGCCAACGACGTAGCACGCGAAGCCGGAATCGAAAGCCAGATCAAGCCTGTGCTGAAGATTGCCGAGCACTTCTTCCTGCAGCCGCCGGCAATTCTGGCGGGCCACGAAGGCCTGGACGGTTTGCTGGACGAAGCCTACCTGGCCCATCGCCTGGTAGAGGAGGTCAACGACCTGTATATCAAGCATTTCGGCCAGCCGCTGATCCCGGCGGACACTACGGTCGCCAACCTGATCGCCCACCAATTGATCGGTGAAGACTTCGCCAACCAGCTGGATGAAGCGGTGCACATGGCTGTGGATGAGATGCTTAACGAAGAGAGCTTTGCGCTGGAGTCGGTCGAGACATACCGCGAACAGTTGAAAAGCCCGGACACGGAAGCGGCGTGGAAGCGCTGGCCGTGCCTGTCGCGCCAGCTTGGGGTGGAGTTGGCGCTGGATCAGCCGACTTAATCCCAAATTGGACACAAAACAAATGTGGGAGGGGGCTTGCTCCCTCCCACATTTTGAACCGGCTCCGTCAGCCGATTGAGGGCGCCGAACCTATCCCCGTGGTGGTCCTTATCCGACCTTCCAACCGGCGCTTCAACCCGCGCGCCTCGATCACCAGTTTCGAGCCCTTGGCCGCATTGGCCCGGCCCCATTCCTCCAGCAGCTCCAGGCACGAATGGTCGATATAACTCAGGTTATTGAGCGGCACATGCACGGTGGTTCCCATCGGCACCGTCGACAGCACCTGGGTCAACGCCGGCACTTTCAGGAACGTCGCGGCACCGATCAGTCGCAACTCCATCTCGCCGTCCTGAGGCAAGTCGATCAGGCTGATTTTCAGCCGTGAGGCCTTGAAGGCCAGCTTGACCAGCGTCAGCCCGAAGCCCACCAGTACACCGGTCAGCAGGTCGGTGAAGATGATCGCCAGCGCCGTAGCCGCGTAGGTGAACATCGGCATGCGGCCATAACGCCCCAATGCCTTGAACGCCTTCACGTCCACCAGCTTGATCCCGGTATACACCAGCACGCCCGCCAGGCTCGCCACCGGGATGCTCTGCAGCACACTCGACAGCAACAACACGAAGCCCAGCAGCCACAGGCCGTGGAACATCGCTGACAAGCGCGTGGTGGCACCCGCCTGGACGTTGGCCGAACTGCGGACAATCACGCCGGTCATCGGCAGGGCGCCGACCAATCCGCACAGCATGTTGCCTACGCCTTGAGCGGACAATTCCTTATCGAAATCCGAACGCTGGCCGCTGTGCATGCGGTCGACCGCTGCGGCGGACAGCAGCGTTTCGGCACTGGCGATAAAGGCGACGGCAAATGCGGCGATCAGCAGCTGCGGGTCAGCCAGGTTGAGCAGGTCGCTGGGGCGCAGCCAATCGATGGCGTCGGCCAGGTTTTCCGGCACTTCCACTCGTTTGACCTGCAAGGCCAGCACCAGGCTCGTCACCGTTGCCAGGCCTACGCCCAGTAGAGCCCCCGGCACGAAGCGCAGTTGTTGTGGACGGAATTTGTCCCACAGGTACATCACCAGCATCGTCGATACACCGAGCAAGCCCGCCTGCCAGCCGAGCCCGCCGCCGAGGGTGGGTATCGCTTCGATCAATGCCGCCGGGAAGCCTGCCAGGTTATCCAGCCCGGAAGGTTTGGGCGCACTGTCGAGCATCACATGGACCTGCGATAGCACAATCAGTACGCCGATCCCCGCCAGCATGCCGTACACCACCGCCGGCGCCGTCACGCGGAACCAGCAGCCCAGGCGCAGACGCCCGGCCACCAATTGCAGGAAGCCCGCCAGCAACAGGATTGGCCCCAGCATCAGCATGCCGTGCTGGCGTACCAGCTCGAACACCAACACCGCCAACCCCGCTGCCGGGCCACTGACTTGCAACGGAGAACCCGCCAACCAGCCCACCACCAGACCACCGATGATCCCGGTGATCAAGCCCTTGGCCGGCGGCATGCCGGATGCGATCGCGATGCCCATGCACAAAGGCAGGGCGACCAGAAACACCACCACGGAGGCGAGCAGCTCCCGCGGCAAAACAGCTTTCAATTGAGCAGCACGCATGATGACTCTCCCGAGGCATTCGCCGGGCGCGGTAAAGCTTGGCTGCATCCATGGCAGCCACCGCATTACCCGGCAGGGAAGTGTATTAGAAGCGCGCTTTAGGCGTCGCGGATGGGATCGGACCTTCACCGCCCAACGGTCGGAACGTCGACTGGTCCGCGTCGTAGGCCCGGATCTCGCTGGTTTCGATGTTGTAGATCCAGCCGTGAATAAACAATTGGCCATTGGCCATGCGCGAAGCCACGGAAGGGTGGGTGCGCAAGTGCTGCAACTGGGCGATGACGTTTTCTTCGGTCAGCACCTTCATGCTCTCGCCTTCATTGGCGCAGTCGCAGTTGTCGTGGACCATGGTCTTGGCCACCTCGGCATGCCGCAACCAGGCCTTGACCGTTGGCATCTTCTCGAGGCTGTCGGGATTGAGCACCGCACGCATGGCGCCGCAGTCGGAATGCCCGCACACGATGATGTGTTGCACGCCCAGCGCCAGTACCGCGTACTCGATGGCCGTGGACACGCCGCCGTTCATCTGACCATAAGGCGGCACTACGTTACCCACGTTACGGGTGACGAACAGATCGCCAGGGGAGCTTTGGGTGATCAGCTCCGGCACGATGCGCGAATCGGCGCAGGTGATGAACATCGCACGGGGACTTTGAGCCGTGGCAAGTTTCTTGAAGAGTTCTTCCTGCTGGGGGAAGACGTCGTGATGGAAATGCAAAAAGCCGTCAACAATGTGCTGCAGCGCTGCATCGGCGGTTTCCGCCTGAGAGGCTGAAGCCGACGCAGCCAACGGCTGTTTATCCTTATCACTCATAATTCATCCTCTTGATCAATGCAGGTAAGTGTTCCAGGCCAGTTCGACGTCCGGGCAGTGAAAAAGTTGGGAAACCTCCATAGGCCAGGGCGCCGACTTATCAGTCACTCGTCGAACAAGGTACCCATCGAAACTTAACTCAAACTGAATCAACCGCTCTAGGTCGCGGGTTTCAGTGATATCAAAACGCGATTAACCCTACAGATGTTTCGCACTTATCCTCTTCAATCTACAACAATGCCATTTGCCGGCCCGGTGGGCAAAACGCCGTGCAATCCAGATCGAAGCCTCCACGGCGATTGAGCCCCAGACGTTTGATCGCCTTGCTGAAACGCTGCGCCAGCAAATCGGCAAACGGCCCTTCGCCGCGCATGCGCACGCCGAAACGGCTGTCGTACACCGCGCCACCGCGCACCTGACGCACCAGGCTCATCACGTGCGCCGCGCGCTGCGGGTAATGCGCCGCCAGCCACTCTTCGAACAGCGGCGCCACCTCGAGCGGCAGGCGCAACATCATGTACGCGGCACTTTGCGCACCGGCGGCATGGGCTTCGGTGAGCAGGCTTTCCAACTCGCTGTCGTTGATCATCGGAATCATCGGCGAACACAGCACACCGACCGGAATGCCCGCCGCGCGCATCACCCGTATCGCCCGTAACCGCGCCTTGGGCGCCGCCGTGCGCGGCTCCAGTATGCGCTTGAGTTCATCGTCCAGGCTGGTAAGGCTGATCATCACGGCCACCAGTCGTTGCCGGGCCAGTTCGGCGAGCAGGTCCAGATCGCGCAGGATCAGGGAGCCTTTGGTGATGATGGTCACCGGGTGCCGATAGCGCAGCAGCACTTCAAGGGTTTGCCGGGTAATCCTGTATTCGCGCTCGATCGGCTGGTAAGGGTCGGTATTGGAGCCCAGGTTGATCGGCGCGCACACGTACCCCGGCTTCGACAACTGCTGCTCCAGCACGTCGGCGGCGTTGCTCTTGGCAATCAGCCTGGTTTCGAAATCCAACCCCGGCGACATGTCCCAATACGCGTGGCTGGGCCGCGCATAGCAGTAGATGCAGCCATGCTCGCAGCCACGATAAGGGTTGATCGAGCGATCGAACGGCAAGTCCGGCGAGTTATTGCGGGTAATGATGGTCTTGGCCGTTTCGATACGCACTTCGGTGCCCTGGGTGGGCGGCACTTCCTGGAACCAGCCGTCGTCCTCGGCCACGCTGACGGTGGGCGCGAAACGGTTGTGCAGGTTGGTGGCCGTGCCCCGGCCACGGGGTGGCAGTGCAGTCGTCATGAAAAACGCCTCGATACTGTTTTTATATACAGTATCGAGGCGTGAGGGTTCTGACCAGTGCCGTTTGGCGGTCAGTGCTTTTGCGTGACCTGCCCCAAATCATCCCCCGAGGTGGTGCGCATATCGTTCTTGCGCAGGTCGGCCACGTCACTGGCGCTCACTGGCGTGCCTTGATTGCCCCAACTGCCACGGATGAAACTGACCACGTCCGCCACTTCCTGGTCCGACAGGCGCCAGGCAAATGCCGGCATGGTGAAGGTTGACGGCGCGGCGTGGGTGGCGGGCAAGGTGCCGCCGTTCAACACGATGTTGATCAACGACGTGGCATCCGCCGTCTGCAGCACCGGGTTGCCCGCCAGCGCCGGGAACACCCGCGTGTAGCCATGCCCGTCGGTACGGTGACAAGCCGCGCAGTTGTCGATGTACACCGAGGCGCCCGGCTGGCTGTCATCACCCTTCCAGAGCGCCTGGGCCACTTGCTTGTCGTACTGCTGCGGCGGGTTCTTGGGATCCACCGCCGGCAGGCTCTTGAGGTAACGGGCGATAGCGGTCAGGTCGTCTTCCGACATGTATTGCATGCTGTGGACCACAACATCGCTCATGCCGCCAAACACCGCACTACGATCACTGCGCCCGGTCTTGAGAAATTGCACCAATTGCTCTTCGCTCCAACTGCCGAGGCCGTCCTTGTGGTCGCCGCGCAGGCTTTTCGCAATCCAGCCTTCCAGCGGCGCGCTGCCGGACAGGAACGCGTTGCCGTCAGCTGCGCTCAGGGCCTTTTCCTGCATGGTCAGGGCGCGGGGCGTGTGGCACGCACCGCAATGGCCGAGGCCTTCGACCAGGTAAGCGCCACGGCTGACCACAGGATCGGCGGCGGCCTGTACCTGATGCTCCTCGACTGCCGGCGCGAACATCCAGCGCCACGCCGCCAGGGGCCAACGCATGCTCAACGGCCAGGGAATATCGCTGTCCTTGTTCTGTTGGGCGACCGGCTCAACGCCTTTCATGAAGTAGGCATACAAGGCCTGCATGTCGCTGTCGCTGACACGCGCGTAAGACGGGTAGGGCATCGCCGGGTAAAGCGTACTACCGTTCTTGGCGACGCCATGGCGCACGGCCTTGTCGAAGTCTTCGAAGCTGTAGTCGCCCAGGCCGGTCTTGTCCGGCGTGATGTTGGTGGAATAAATCACACCGATAGGGGTTTCCATTGGCAGGCCGCCGGCGAATGGCTTGCCGCCCTTGGCGGTGTGGCAGGCCACACAGTCACCGGCGCGGGCCAGGTATTCACCTTGCTTGATCAGCTCGGCTTGCGCCGCGCTGACCGAGCAACTGCTGAACAGCGCCAAGGAGGCGATAACGAGTGCTTTCATGGTCATCGCTCCTTATGCCTGGACCAGCGGGCCGGGGTTTTTCAAGTACTGTTCGCGGATCGCCCGGGCCGACCAGTAGGTCAGCGCTGCTACCAGGCCGGTAGGGTTATAGCCCAGGCCTTGTGGGAACGCCGACGCCCCCGGGACAAACACGTTGTGTACATCCCAGCTCTGCAAGTAGCGGTTAAGCGCACTGGTTTTCGGGTCGGTGCCCATGATCGCGCCGCCGTTGAGGTGCGTGGTCTGGTACGCCGCCGTATTGAAATGCTCGCCGACTTTCTTGCCCAACACGGCGATCGCCTTGGGATTCATGGCTTGGGCGACCTTGCTCATTTTGTCCATCATGAAGCGGTTCATCTTGATGTCGTTTTCCTGCCAGTCGAAGGTCATACGCAACAGCGGCAGGCCGTAGGCATCGCGGTAAACCGGGTCCAGATCCAGGTAATTGCTCCGGTAGGACTGATGGGCGCCGTGGGCGTCCATCGATACCTGGTGGGTGTAGTAATCGGCGGTGGCGCGCTTCCACGCGCTGCCCCAGGCCGGGGTGCCTGGTGGATTGGAGGTGCCGGCAATCGGCCGACTGCCCGCCTGGTTGACCCACATCGGCGAGCCGCCCACGAAGCCGTGGGGGCCGTGGTCAAAGTTGTCGGCGTTGAAGTCGTCGATGGCCACGCCATTGCCGCCCGCGCCGATAAAGTTGTTGGTGTGGGTGTCCTTGTCGAAGAATGCCTTGATGGTGCCCATGTTCTGGTAGGCAAAGTTGCGGCCCACCACGCCTTCATTGGTAATCGGGTCGTACGGCTTGCCGATGCCCGACAGTAGCATCAGGCGCACGTTATGGAACTGGAACGCGCCGAGGATCACCAGGTCTGCCGGTTGCTCGCACTCCCGGCCCTGGCCGTCGACATAGGTCACGCCGGTGGCTTTCTTCCGAGTGCTGTCAAGGTTGACCTTGAGCACATGGGAATTGGGCCGCAGCTCGAAATTCGGCACCTGGCGCAACGCCGGCAGGATGTTTACGTTCGGCGACGCCTTGGAGTACATGTAGCACACGTAACCACTGCAAAAGCCGCAGAAGTTGCACGGCCCCATCTGCGCGCCGTAAGGGTTGGTGTAGGGCCCGGAGGTGTTGGCCGACGGCAGGTTGTAGGGTTTGTAACCCACATTAGCAGCCGCTTTCTGAAACAGCTGCGCGGAGACCGTGTTTTTCTGCGACTCCAGCGGGAACGGGTTCGAGCGGTCCGGTGCATACGGGTTGCCGCCGCGGCCTTCACCCACCAACTGCCCCTTGACGGTCCAGGCCTCGCCCGAGGTGCCAAAGACTTTTTCCGCATAGTCGAAAAACGGTTCCAGCTCTTCGTAGCTGACGCCGAAGTCCTGAATGGTCATGTCCTTGGGAATGAAGTTTTTCCCATAGCGTTCTTCGTAGTGGCTGCGCATGCGCAGCTCGATGGGATCGACGCGAAAATGCACGCCCGACCAGTGCAGGCCTGCACCGCCGACGCCATTACCCGGCAAAAAAGCGCCAAGCTGACGGTTGGGCAGGGCGACGTCATTCACGCTATGGCGAATGGTCACCGTCTCCTTGGAAATGTCCTGGAAGAGTTTTTTACGCACGCTGTAGGTCAATTCGTCGATGACCTGGGGATAGTTGCCGTCCGGGTAGGTGTCCTGCATCGGGCCGCGCTCCAGCGCTACCACGTTGAGGCCCGCTTCGGTCAGCTCCTTGGCCATGATCGCGCCGGTCCAGCCGAAGCCCACGATCACCGCGTCCACTTTCTTCATGATGGTCGCCACGGGTTAAGCCCTCTCGCCGCGAATGGAAACAGCCGGGAAGGGGTACTGCTCGTTGCGCTCGACCCAGTCCATGAAATCGGCGCGGGCGCCGGGGAAACCGATCATGGTCCAGCCGACCATGCCTTTATTGCCGCCGTGGATGGGGTCGCAGAAGAAGCCTTCCTTGGTGTTCTGCAGCAGCAGGTTGAAAAACATCTTTGGCGGCACCGCCTCGAAATGAGCGCTCAGTTCACTGCCACCCGCCTCCAGACGGTGCAGCATGTCGTCTCGGGTAGCGCTGTCTTGCGCAGCAAAAGCCTTACCGTTGAACGCCTTCGACCAGGCATCCGTCGCCGCGATACCCAGGCGATAGATTTCCTTGGGCACCAGCTTGCTCTGCCAGCCCATCTCCGGCGCGGCATCGGCGTTGAAGGGGCCTTGCATGAACCACAGCGCGCCACTGGCGTACGGCGTATTCATCTGACGGTCGATATATTCCGCAGCGCCAGCTTCCAGAGCACCCGGGCCTTG
Source organism: Pseudomonas sp. R4-35-07 (assembly GCF_003852235.1). Taxonomy (NCBI): domain Bacteria; kingdom Pseudomonadati; phylum Pseudomonadota; class Gammaproteobacteria; order Pseudomonadales; family Pseudomonadaceae; genus Pseudomonas; species Pseudomonas sp. R4-35-07. The sequence goes on along the minus strand of NZ_CP027732.1, from coordinate 51,345 downwards.
GGCATCGGCAGGGATCAAGCGCTCGACGGCAGCGTTGATGAACGCCCATTCCTCGGCGGTAAAGTAGGTCGGTTCATACGCCTTGTCACTGGCCGCAGGCTTGGCTGGCGCTGCCTCGGCTGGTGCGGGCGTGGTCATCAGCATCGATCCGCCCAGGCCAGTGCTGGCAACCGTGACCACCGGGATCAAGGTCAAGGATTTGCGCAAAAACTCACGCCGGGGGTTGTCTTGATCTTGATCAGACATGGGTGCACCTCATCATGTGGTCACGGGTTTGGCAGCCGCTTCTGGGGAGTGGCTTGTCTTTTTTTTGCTGCGAGCAGCAATCAATGGTTACAAATGATAGCAGGCTAAGCATGTAGAGAAAGAATTCAGCGACCTAAGTCGCATACATGCGGGCAAAAAAATGGGAGGAGGCTTGCTTCCGATGGCGGTGAGTCAGTCATGTGTAGGTTGACTGACAAGCCGCTATCGGGAGCAAGCCCCCTCCCACATTTTGGTCCGCGTACGGACTGCTAGTCTTTTTTCAGCTTCGGGTTGGGGAAGAACTGCACCGCCTGCACCTTCGGGTCCGCCGGCGCTTTCAATGCCGACGTATTGACCCGCGTACCCAATTCCTTGGGCACTGACAGCCCCTGGTCATTGAGCGTATCGGTATACCCACAGGCCACACACTCGCGGTGTGGCACGTTGTCTTCGGTCCACATCTTGAGCTTGTCCGGCTCGCTGCACGCCGGGCAGACCGCCCCGGCGATAAATTGCTTTTTGGTGATCACAGGCCCTTCACTCATGCTGCCGCGTCCTCACTCAGGCCGCTGTGGCGCAAGAGTGCGTCAATCGACGGCGCACGTCCGCGGAAGTCGACGAACAACACCATCGGCGCTTGTGAACCGCCCCGTGCAAGGATCGCTTCACGGAAGGCGCGACCGGTCTGGGCATTGAGCACGCCGTCTTCTTCGAACTTGGAGAAGGCGTCCGCCGACAGCACTTCGGCCCACTTGTAGCTGTAATAACCGGCGGCATAACCACCGGCGAAAATGTGCGCGAAGCTGTTGGGGAAGCGGTTGTAGGCCGGTGGGCGCATTACCGAGACTTCATCGCGCACGCCTTCGAGCACCTGCGCCACACTGCGACCATCGCCGTGGGTGGCGTGCAATTCGAAGTCGAACAGCGAGAACTCCAGCTGGCGCACCATCATCAGGCCGGACTGGAAATTTTTCGCCGCGAGCATTTTTTCCAGCAGGTCCTGGGGTAACGGCTCACCGGTTTCGTAATGGCCCGAAATCAGCGCCAGGCCTTCAGGCTCCCAGCACCAGTTCTCCATGAACTGGCTCGGCAACTCCACCGCATCCCAGGCCACGCCGTTGATACCGGATACGCCGGCATGTTCAACGCGGGTCAGCAGATGGTGCAAGCCATGGCCGAACTCGTGGAACAGGGTGGTCACTTCATCGTGGGTCAGCAGGGCGGGCTTGCCACTGTCGGCCGGGGTGAAGTTGCACACCAGGTTAGCCACCGGGCTTTGCAGCACACCCTCCAGGGTGCGGCGGCGGTCGCGGGCACCGTCCATCCAGGCACCGCCACGCTTGTTGGCGCGGGCATACAGGTCGAAGAAGAAGCGGCCGACATGCTGACCGTTCTCCTTGATCTCGAACAGGCGCACGTCCGGGTGCCAGGCGTCGAAACCTTTCTGCTCGGCGATCTCGATGCCGTACAGGCGCTGCACAATGGCAAACAGGCCGCCCAGCACTTTGTCGATCGGGAAGTAAGCGCGCAGGGCTTCCTGGGACACGCTGTAGCGCTGCTCGCGCAATTTTTCGCCGTAGAAACCGCTGTCCCAGCTTTGCAGGTCGGCGCAACCTTGTTCGGCGGCGTAAGCCTTGAGCTGCTGCAGGTCCTGGGTCGCGAACGGTTTGCTGCGCTGGGCCAGGTCGCGCAGGAAGCTCAGCACCTGGTCGCTGGACTCGGCCATTTTGGTAGCGAGGCTCAGTTCGGCGAAGGAGGCGTAGCCCAGCAGCTGGGCCAGTTCCTGGCGCAGGTCGAGGATCTGTTCCATCACCGGGCCGTTATCGTTCTGACCGGCATTCGGGCCTTGGTCCGACGCGCGGGTGCAGTAGGCCGCATAGACTTCTTCACGCAGGGCGCGGTCCTGGGCGTAGGTCATTACCGCGTAATAGCTCGGAAATTCCAGGGTGATCAGCCAGCCATCGAGACCTTTGGCCTGGGCGGCGGCGGCCATTTGCGCCTTGGCCGAATCGGTCAGGCCGGCGAGGGTGGCTTCGTCGGTGACGTGCTTAGTCCAGGCCTGGGTGGCATCCAGCAACTGGTTGGAGAATTTGCTGCCCAGCTCCGACAGCTTGCTCTGCACTTCGGCGTAACGCTTTTGCTGCTCCAGCGGCAAATCGATACCCGACAGGCGGAAGTCGCGCAGGGCGTGTTCCAGCACGGTTTTTTGCGCCACATCGAAACCGGCGGCCTCGGGGCTGCTGGCCAAGGCTTCGAAGGCCTGGAACAGCTCACGGTTCTGCCCCATCTCGGTGGAGTAGGCGCTCAATGCCGGCAGGCAGGCCTCATAGGCTTCGCGCAGTTCGGCGCTGTTACACACGGCGTTGAGGTGGCTGACAGGGCTCCACGCCGCGCCCAGGCGATCATTAAGCTCGTCCATGGCCAGGACCAGGCCCGCCCATGTCGGATTTTTTCCCTGGCTTTGCAGGATTTCTGCGATAGCTGCCCGGTTATCGGCAAGGATCTGTTCGATGGCCGGCTGGACATGCTCGGCACGGATCGCCGAGAACGGCGGCAGGTCGTAGGGCTGCAGAAGAGGGTTGTTCGCGCTCACGGTTGGCACCTTGGCTGAAAAAACAGATAAGACAAAGATGGGGGCATCTTAATTACAATCAACACCCACCGCAGCTATCAGTACAACAGAGAGAGGCTATCGTGACCCTTCGCACCTATCAGAACCACACGCCAACCCTGGGCACCGGGGCTTTTGTCGATGTTTCGGCGGTGGTGATCGGCGATGTCGAAATCGGCGCCGACAGCTCAGTCTGGCCCTTGACGGTGATTCGCGGCGACATGCATCGCATCCGTATCGGCGCGCGCACCAGCGTGCAGGATGGCTGCGTGCTGCACATCACCCACGCCGGCCCGTTCAACCCGGACGGTTTCCCGCTGTTGATCGGTGACGACGTGACCATCGCCCACAAAGTCATGCTGCATGGCTGCACCGTGGGGAGCCGCATCCTGATCGGCATGGGCAGCATCGTGATGGACGGCGCAGTGGTGGAGGATGACGTGATCATCGGGGCCGGCAGCCTGGTGCCGCCGGGCAAGAAACTCGACAGCGGCTTTTTGTACGTCGGCAGCCCGGTTAAACAGGTACGCCCGTTGACTGACAAGGAGCGTGCCTTTTTCACCTACAGCGCAGCGAACTACGTGAAGCTCAAAGACCTGCACCTGGCTGAAGGATTCGACCGATGACCCTGCACCACCCAACCGTGCTGTTCGACCTCGATGGCACCCTTACCGACCCACGCGAGGGCATCACCCGCTCGATCCAGTACGCCCTGGGCAAGCTGGGCATCGACGAGCCAGACCTGTCCCGCCTCGAACACTTCATCGGCCCGCCGTTGCTGCAAGCGTTCATGCAGTTCTACGGCTTCGACGAGGCCAAGGCGTGGCAAGCGGTGAATTTTTATCGTGAGCGTTTCAGGGTCACAGGGCTCTATGAAAACCATGTGTTCGATGGCGTGATGCCCTTGCTCGAAGAACTGAACAGCCAAGGCCGCCAGCTGTATGTGGCCACATCCAAACCGTGGGAGTTTGCCCGTGAGATCGCACGGCATTTCGACTTCGCCAAACACTTCAAGGTGATTTACGGCAGCGAGCTGGATGGCACGCGCACCAACAAGGTCGAGCTGATCGCCCACCTGGTGCGTGAAGAAGGGCTGGACCCGACCACCACCTTGATGATCGGTGACCGCAAGCATGACTTGATCGGCGCACGCAGCAATGGGCTCGACTCGGCGGCGGTGGGGTATGGGTTTGGCAGCTTTGCAGAGCTGAATGCCGAAGCGCCGACCTGGCATTTTGAAACATTGGCCGAGCTGCACCAGGCGTTTATGGACCATCGTTAACACGCCACGCGGGTTTTCAAGGCCTCCGTCTGCGCACTGGAGCATGTGCGGCCGGTGAGCTTGCAGGGTGAGCGGATATTCCACTGGCTAACAGGTTTTTTCTGCGCAGATAGTCGGCTTTATTGAGGTGCAAGGCGGCCAACAAAGAAAAATAATGAGCATTGGCTTCTGCACTGGTGGCAGGTGAAATCCTCTGACTGCGCAATCGACTCAAATAGGACGATAACGTGTCCTCGGTGGCCGAACTGCCGCCTTCATCGTGGGTCGCGAGTGCGCTGTGAGTGACTTCATGAATGAAGGTGTGAGCAATTTCCTCTGCAGAAGACCGTTCTAGAAAGTCCCGCTGAAAATACATCAGTCGTTTTACGCCTGGCATCGTCAGCCTGCCGGACGCCAATGTGCCTCTGGCTGAAATAGCCTCTACCGTCGTCCTGCCTTCATGGTGCTCCATGACGCTTATTCTGTGTAAGTTGTCATGGTAATAACTCACCGCAGACATCGTTTCCTGCAGATTGCTCGAGCCCTGCGCCGCCCCGAAAAACAATGCATCCAGTTGATTCAATTCAGTTGCGTTAGCAGGGTCATTGATCGCCGCATACGCTGCATTCAACAGGACAGAAGCTGCCTGCGCACCCGCCACGAGCTTTTTATAACTGGGTGACCCTACCCACAATGAATGACGGATTTCATCCGAAACGTTGCGTACTGCGGCAAAACCTACGCCTCCCGCAACGAACGCGCCGAACGCCACTGAGGGCACCACAATGCCCGTCAGCTTGGCCCCTAGCGCAGCAGCCCCGCCCAGTACCACGCCCTGTGCAGCGCCCAGGGACACGTGATGCCCAAAGCTTGGCAGCCTGCCTTGACCTGCCGAACTCCAGTCGGTGGGCAAGGATGTAATCATCCCTTGACGATCAACCCTGTTCATCGGGTTGTTATGCACCATCCTGTATCGATTCAGTCCGTCAAGTGTCCCTGCCGGGTCCGGGCTGATCCAACGCTGCAACCAGGGTGCGTAGTAACGCATCCCGTAGTAATACAGCCCAGTAGCATCGCGCTCCTTGCCACTGTAGCGGCAACTTTTATAGCGTGCCTCGATGGCGCCTCTCGCCGCCCACCACGCAGTGCTGCCAAATGGGTAATAACTTTCCTGACTGATCAGCAGGGCTTTTTCATCCAGCTCCAGGGTGCTGCTGCCCAAATGATCCGCCAAGTTGCAACGAATGGAATTGTTCGCAAGCTCGGAAGGGCGACCTTTTTCCCATTGAAGTATCCGCACGCTGTAGCGACCGACTTCAATATTCAAGACATTCAGCCATTCGCCGCTGGCACTGTCGCGCCGTACTTCCAGCCCCGGCAGATAGCAAACCTGCGCACGATGGGTGAGTGCGCCAGCCCGAACCACGCTATTTTTTATCACGCGCTGGCCGAACGCATCATAGCCGTACAGCTCTTCATCGTTGGCCGCCTCCTCACGGGTCACCAAGGCAACACTGATCAGTCGGTTGGACACATCCCAGTTCATGGTCTGCCCACGCTCGAGTTGCTGCTGGTTGCCATTGAGGTCGAAGCCCTTGCCCAATGCAGGCGACTCGATCAATGGGCCAGTAGTCGGCAGACTTTGGTTTCCGAGCGTCGCTACCTTCATTGTTCGTGTATAGCCGCTGCCGTTGCTAGGCATATGCTGCAGCTTTTGCAGATTGCCATCGGCGTCATAGGTATAGGTTCGGGTGTAGTTGCGCCATTGGCTATCATTTGCGGCGCCGAAAGTCGCCTGCCTTGGCAGCCCCGATCCAGCGCTATTGTGCGCACTCTCTCGACCACTGGCCCGGACCAGCTGATATAAAGTGTCATATTGGTAATGGCTGACAGCCATGACCTGGGCGTTGCTTGACCATTGGATGGGTTGGGCTGCGTCGACGATTTTGATCACATTGCCGACGTGGTCATAGGTGTATGCCAAATCCTGCAACCGCTCTTTCTTTGCCCTGCTGCGATAGGTCAATAATCGCTCCACACGCTGGCTGCGTGGGTCGTAGGTCCACTCGCTCACTACGCCGTTTCCAGCACGTTGCGTTAGCATCTGACCATGGGCGTTGTAGTCGGCCCCATCCGCGATGACCTGACGAGTACCGCCCGCCAGGGTGATGCCAACTTCCAGTAGCTCACCGGTGCGTCCATAACGACTGTCTTTTACATTGTTTTTTGCATCTACCTGCTCAAGCGCTTCCCCCAATGCACTGAAGCGCCATGACGTCACGAAGTCTTCATCCTGCAATAAAGCTTCTCGCTGTGTGGGTTGCAAGGGCCAGTTGACCGTCGCAATCTCTCGAAGAAAACGCTGCGCCTGCCTTGATACATGCCCCTGCAGGCCATACTCCTCAAAGCGCGTTCTGACGCATTCGCCGTCATGCAACACCAGCCGGCCACAGCGATTATTCACCGCCTCAGCCGTTGAATAACCTGCATATTCCAACCTTTCTACACATCGCTCAGATGAATCATCGGCCGCTTGTTCAAACACCGCCACGGGCCGCAGCGAAGCGTCATAGTTGCACTTACGGTGAGCGCCGCGACCATCCCACCTGTGCACCCATTGACCCGCGCCCCCCAGTAACGTCAAGCGCCAGCCCGCATCCGTGCTATCGCTGTAGATCGGCTGACCGCCAAGGCTGTAGACCGTCACGTGACTGGCTTTTTTCACCCCTTTGGCGTCACTTGCCATCCACTGACGTGACCCGTACTGCTGCACGACGAAACCCGAGGCATTGAACGCTTGACGGGTAATACGCGCCTCAAGCTCGACTTGGGCAGTCGGCCGGTAATAAGCGACCGTGCGCACAGCCAACCCGCGTGGATCGATCGCCGTTAACGTTGGTGTGTTTTGATGCAAGGGTAGAGACATGAGGAAACCCTGACGCTGTAAAGGTCAGGAAACTCTAATGAGCGCGTCTCAGAGCGGTGGGATATGTAGATATTACTTGTATCTGCTCGCGTCAAACGTGCTCTGCGCATTCATCCCCTGATATTCGTTCATCAATTGCCTCAAACGAATCTTGCGCTCTTGCGAAGCCAAACCGCCCAATGCGCGCACCGCCTGATAAAACCTGACCCAATCCCCGCCTTCCTGCCGAAACAATGCTGCAAACGCCGGCACCCATTGGTCATATAGGCCGAAAGGCAACAGCCGTGCGTTGTTCATCGGCTGGTTGATCCACGCGTCATAGCGCTTGTCACCGCCCCATTGGCTGTCGCGCATCTGTCGGTACTCAAGGCGCAGGCGTTCGAACTCCGCCGCCTTGGCCTGGCGCATGGCTTCGCGCGCCAAGGGCTGTGCGTAGAGGGTTTCCAGGCGTTTGCGGGTATCGAGAATCAGGCGAATGAACTGGTCACGCTGCTGCAGCGTCCCATCGCTCAGCGGCGCCAGTCCACGGGCGGCTCGCCACTGGCGGGTACCTTCCTGCTCGACGAAGCTGGCGAATGACTCATTGAATTCGGTGTCGTCCTTCACATAGAAGCGCTGATGCGCCAGCTCATGGAAGATCAACGTGGCCAGGCGCTCATCGCCCCAGTGCAGCATCGAACTGATGATCGGGTCGTTGAACCAACCCAAGGTGGAATACGCCTCGACGCCGCCAATCGACACGTCCATACCTTGTTGGCGCAGCAATGCCGCTTCGCCGCGTGCCGCGCCCTGGCTGTAATAGCCGCGGTAGGCGACGCAACCGGCGATGGGAAAACAATGGTTTTCAGGCGATAGAGAAAATTCCTGCGTGGCGAAGACATTCCAGACCACATAGGGTCGGCCAATATCGGCGTAGAGCCGGTAACTTTGATTGTCGGGCAAGTGCAGGTGTTCGCTGGCGAAAGTACGAGCTTTCTGGGATTGCACCAGATGCTCGCGCAACCCTTGAGGACGGGTTGGATCGGCGATGACCTCGGCCACCGGTTCCCGCGCCCGCAGCAGCTGCCACTGACCACTCGCCAACTGGCTGTAGTAACTGACGCTGGAGCAGCCGCTGAGCAGCATCGCGAGCAACCCCGGAAGAAAACGCCTGATCATGCCGCGACTGCTCCTGGGTGATGTGTGCGCCAGACTGATACGTTTGAAGTGATGTTCCACACGATGGCGTGTTTATACTCAAACTATCTTCTCGCGTTGAGTACCTGCCATGCGCCAGCTTCTGTATCCCATCGCCGCCCTGTTCCTCAGCGCTTGCGCATTGACGCCCGTCCCGCCAGTCGACCCTCGGCAGGCCTGGGTAGACTTCACCACGCCGACACCGGGCTCCAAATTGGTCATGGCTCAGCGGCTGGACGGGAAAAACCTCGACGACGGGCGCTTTTTCCAAATGCCGCCCGGCCCCCACGAACTGATGGTGCGCTTCGATTTCGAAGTGCCCGCCGGCGGTGGTTTGGGGGGGCTCAGCCAGATGATGTATCGAACCTGCTTCATGACCTTGCAGTACGACCATTTCCAGGCTGGCCAACGCTACGTACTGGAAGGTCGCTCACTGGCCTTCACCCCCAACATCCGCCTGTATGACTCGGCGCGTCAGTTGCTGGCCGAGGAGCGCAGTGTGAACTGCATCTGATCAGTCGTTGTTTTTCTGGTAGAGGATGCGCTTGGTGCCGTTTTCGCACGAACCAACAATCATGGCGCTGTCGTGGTTCTTGGCTTCTTCGGCAGTGATGATTTCCAGGGTGTAGGACGGGATCGCCTTGGCCTGGATATTCACTTCGATTTCCTTCCTGAGCTCTTCACAATCTTTTGGCGCGGCCACGGCCGAAGTGGCCAATACACCGCAGATGATTGCCAAGGCAAAACGTTTCATGTGTGAAGCTCCCTGAATGCATGCGCACGAGTGTGCGCCTAGGCTGCATAGGCTATAGGACCACATCTATGAAATACGAGTTCTGATTTAACGCAAAACTAAATGTGGCAGGGGGCAAGCCCCCTGCCACATGGAGGGTGTGTCAGTTAACCAGTGTGGCATCCAGGGTGATGGTTGCGTTCAGCACTTTGGACACCGGGCACCCTTCCTTGGCCTTTTTGCTCAGTTCGTCGAACTGCGCCTGGCTGGCGCCTGGGATCTTGGCCTTGAGAACCAGATGCACGGCGGTAATCGCAAAACCACCCTCGACCTGGTCGAGGCTCACTTCGGCCTGGGTGTCGATGCTGTCAGCCTTCAGGCCCGCGTCGCCGAGAATCATGGAAAAGGCCATGGAGAAACAGCCGGCGTGGGCCGCGCCGATCAGCTCTTCAGGGTTGGTGCCCTTGCCGCCTTCGAAACGGGCCTTGAAGCCGTAGGGCGCCTCGCGCAGCACGCCAGTTTCCGTGGAAATGGAACCCAGGCCAGTCTTCAGATCGCCTTCCCAATGCGCGGATGCCTTTTTAACGATACTCATAGCTTTCTCCTCGAACGGTAGTTTTGCGTCAGTAAGGTTCTGAGGATAGACACCGTGGCAAAGTTCACCTTGTCGGAAAAACCTACCATTCAGGTAGGAAATTTCATGCCTGCTATTGAATCTCGGGTATATGCCCTCATTGCATAGAACATGCACATGAAGCGGCAGGTTTTGGTTCGTCTGAGAAGCCTGCGCCCCCATTGGAGAAGCAGGCTATGAAATCGCTGTCCGACGTTAAGTACTCGACCCTCGACCTGGTGCCCGTTCGCGCCAACGGCAGTGCGGCGCAATCGCTGCGCAATTCCCTGGACCTTGCCCGGCACGTGGAAAAACTCGGCTACAACCGTTTCTGGGTGGCTGAACACCACAATATGGACGGTATCGCCAGCTCGGCCACGTCGGTGTTGCTCGGCTACCTGGCCGGGGGCACCTCGACTATCCGTGTCGGCTCCGGTGGGGTGATGCTGCCCAACCATGCGCCGCTGGTGATTGCCGAGCAGTTCGGCACCCTGGAAAGCTTGTACCCCGGCCGTATCGACTTGGGCCTGGGCCGTGCGCCCGGTTCCGACCAGATGACCGCCCGCGCCCTGCGCCGTGAACGCTCCGGCAGTGCCGACGACTTCCCTGAAGACGTGGCCGAACTGATGGCCTACCTCGGCCCACGCACGCCCGACCAACGGGTGATTGCGGTACCGGGCACCGGCACCAACGTGCCGGTATGGCTGTTGGGCTCGAGCCTGTTCAGCGCGCAATTGGCCGGTGAACGTGGCTTGCCTTACGCGTTCGCCTCACATTTCGCACCGCGCCTGATGCATGAGGCGATTCGCGTGTACCGCAATCACTTCAAGCCTTCGGCCGTGCTGGAAAAGCCCTACGTCATGCTTGGCATTCCGCTGGTGGCCGCTGACACCGATGAACAAGCTGACTACCTTGCCACCTCGGTGTACCAGCGCATTCTCGCACTGATGCGTGGGCAGAGCCTGGTGCAGCGGCCACCGGTCAAAACCATGGACGGCCTGTGGCTGCCCCACGAAAAAGACGCGGTCGGCAGTTTCCTCGGCTTGGCGATGGTAGGCAGCCCGGCGAAGATCCGCGCCAAACTGGAGGTGCTGATCGAGCAGACCGGCGCTGATGAACTGATCTTTACCTGCGACCTGTACGAGCATGCCGACCGGATTCATTCCTACGAACTGCTGGCGCAGTTGATGAAGGGCTGAATTCCGGGCAAAAAAAACCGACGCGTCTGTGGCGAGGGAGCTTGCTCCCGCTGGGCTGCGAAGCGGCCCCAAAAAAAGGGAGCGCTACGCACTCCAGCGGGAGCAAGCTCCCTCGCCACAAGTGCGTCGGTTTTTAGGTCTGCAACACGGGCTTAACCGCGCTTGTAGACGATTTCCTTGGTGCCGCCTTCACAGCTGCCAATCACCTTGGCATCGGCTGCTGCACCTTTGTCGACAACATCCAGCGAATAGTCCTGAACGCCTTTAGCATCGAGCTTCGCAGCCAATTCGCTTTTCAGCTCTTCACAAGGCTTGCCCGCCGCCAGGGCCGTGCCGGCGATGCTCAACAAACCTACCGCTAACAGAAACTTCTTCATCCGATACTTTCCTTGCGCTGGTCGAAAAGAGCGTGCCGACGCCTATGACGTCGGCACCCATTGTATGTAGCGCAGGTTATGGCAATCGGCCAGCGATCAAAGTTCCACGCGCCCGATCAACTACTGGCAATTCGGAATCCTACCTTCAGGGTGACCTGATAGTGTGCAACCTTGCCATTCTCGATATGCCCACGGGTTTCAGTCACTTCAAACCATTCCAGATGCTTGAGGCTTTTGCTGGCTTCGGCCAGGGCATTCTGGATCGCATCTTCGATGGTGGTGGTGGATGAGCCCACCAATTCGACTTTCTTGTAGGTGTGATGTTCGCTCATGGTGTTTCTCCTGTAGGTCGTCAATCAAGACAAGCAGTGAATATTCGTACTGCTTGAGGCGACCGCTCGGCTACGAAAGTTCAGATTTAATGCACTTTCCGAAACCGCCGCAGTCGGTATCTACACATGCCACTCAATCACTTCAGGAGATGTCCACATGGCCAACACTTCTTTACGCAAAGCGTCGCTGGAAAGCATGGAAGCCGAGATTTCGAGCCTGCTCAAATCCCTTGAGAGCCTCAAGGATGATGCATCCGATGAGTCGCGCAAAACGCTGAAGGCCCTGAAAAGCAATGCCGAGAATGCCCTCAAGCACTCTCGCCACCTGATCAGCGATGCCTATGAAGAAAGCAAAGTCAAAATTCGCGAAACCGGTGTTGCTACTCGGGACTACGCCCAAGAGCACCCATGGACCACAGCCGGCGTCGCTGTAGGTGCCCTCGGCCTGCTGGCGGCTTACCTGCTGTGCAAACGCGGCGACTAAACCGGTTGGCGCGCCAGCTCAGCCTTGAGCCACTGCGCCAGTTGCCCGGCGCGCCCGTCTGCGGCGCGCTTGGGTAGCCATAACGCCAGGTGCGCCGGGGTTTCACTGAAGCCCCATGGCGCCACCAGGCGACCCGCTCGCAGGTCCTCTGCCACCAGCGGCTCCGGCGCGATTGCCACACCCAGCCCTGCAACCGCCGCTTCCAGCAAATAATACAAATGCTCAAAACCCTGGCCGAGCTTCAGCGCGCCGGGATCGATTGCGTGTTGCTGCGCCCAACTCGGCCAGGCCTGCGGACGTGACGTGGTATGCAGCAGCGCTTCGCCACACAAGGCTGCAGCGGGCGCGTGAAGCAGGTTTGCGTAGCCTGCAAATCGTGGGCTCATCACCGGGCCAATACGCTCGCTTGCCAACTCATACACCTGCATATCCGCCGGCCACGGTGGCTCGGCAAATACCAGCAGGGCGTCCAGCCCTGGGCGTCGCGGGTCCAGATCGCCTTCGCCCGCCGACAGGTGTAAACGCAAGTCCGGCAGGTCCGCATTCAAGCGCCCCAAGCGTGGAATAAACCAACGCGCCAGCAAACTGCCTGAACAACCAAGCACAAACGGCGCATCGGCGCTGTTTTGGCTGAGTTCGGCGCAAACATCCCGCAGACGTTCAAACGCCTCGGCACTGACATCGCGCAGCCTGGCCCCGGCATCTGTGAGTTTAAGGCCGCGCCCATCCTTGACGAACAGGCTCACGCCCAAGTGTTCTTCCAGCACTTTCAATTGGCGACTGACTGCGCCATGGGTGACGTGCAATTGCTCGGCCGCCTGGCTGACGCTGCTGAGGCGGGCGGTGGCTTCAAACGCGCGTAGCGCGTTGAGCGGCGGAAGGTCTCGACTCATCTGTGAGTTTTCCTGACAGGTTGCGGCGATCTTATCGGTTTTCAGCCGGGAGCGGCAGGGGTAGAGTGGCCCTCATTGTTCTCTACACCCATTCTTTCCTGGAGCGCCCCATGACCCAGTCCCAGACCGATCTGCGCAACGGCCCTGACGCCAACGGCCTGTTTGGCGCGTTTGGCGGCCGCTACGTCGCTGAAACGCTGATGCCGTTGATCCTTGAGCTGGCCCGTGAATACGAAGCCGCCAAGATCGATCCAGCGTTCAACGAAGAATTGGCCTACTTCCAGCGCGATTATGTCGGGCGCCCAAGCCCGCTGTACTTCGCTGAACGCCTGACGGAGTTCTGCGGCGGCGCCAAGATCTACCTCAAGCGTGAAGAGCTGAACCATACCGGCGCGCACAAGATCAACAATTGCATCGGCCAGATCCTGCTGGCGCGGCGCATGGGCAAGAAACGCATCATCGCCGAGACCGGCGCCGGCATGCACGGCGTGGCGACCGCCACCGTGGCCGCGCGTTTCGGCCTGCAATGCGTGATCTACATGGGCACCACCGACATCGAGCGCCAACAGGCCAACGTGTTCCGCATGAAGCTGCTGGGCGCCGAGGTGATCCCGGTGGTCGCCGGCACCGGTACCCTGAAAGATGCCATGAACGAAGCCCTGCGTGACTGGGTAACCAACGTCGACAGCACCTTCTACCTGATCGGTACTGTGGCTGGCCCGCACCCGTACCCGACCATGGTCCGCGACTTCCAGGCCGTCATCGGCAAGGAAACCCGCGACCAGCTGCAAGCCCAGGAAGGCCGCCTGCCGGACAGCCTGGTGGCGTGCATCGGTGGCGGCTCCAACGCCATGGGCCTGTTCCACCCGTTCCTGGATGACACCAGCGTCGGAATCATCGGCGTTGAAGCGGCCGGCCACGGCATCGAAACCGGCAAGCACGCCGCCAGCCTCAACGGCGGGGTACCCGGTGTACTGCACGGCAACCGCACCTTCCTGCTGCAGGACGATGATGGCCAGATCATCGACGCCCACTCGATTTCCGCAGGCCTGGACTACCCCGGCATAGGCCCTGAACACGCCTGGTTGCACGACATCGGCCGCGTCCAGTACACCTCGGTGACTGACGATGAAGCCCTCGACGCCTTCCACAAATGCTGCCGCCTGGAAGGGATCATTCCCGCGCTGGAAAGCGCACACGCCCTGGCTGAAGTGTTCAAGCGCGCACCGACGTTGCCTGCCGATCACCTGATGGTGGTCAACCTGTCCGGCCGTGGCGACAAAGACATGCAGACGGTGATGCACCATATGCAAACCACCCAGCAGGAGAAACACTGATGAGCCGCCTGCACACCCGCTTTGCACAGCTGAAAGAACAAAACCGCGCCGCCCTGGTGACCTTCGTCACCGCCGGCGACCCGGGTTATGACACCTCGCTGGCCATCCTCAAAGGCTTGCCCGCCGCAGGCGCAGACGTGATCGAGCTGGGCATGCCCTTCACCGACCCGATGGCTGATGGCCCGGCGATCCAGTTGGCCAACATCCGTGCGCTGGAAGCCAGGCAAAACCTGGCGAAAACCCTGCAGATGGTCCGCGAGTTCCGCAAGGACAACAACGACACGCCACTGGTGCTGATGGGTTACTTCAACCCGATCCACAAATACGGCGTGCCGCAGTTCATTGCCGACGCCAAAGAGGCCGGGGTCGATGGGCTGATCGTGGTCGACATGCCGCCCGAGCATAACGGCGAGCTCTGCGACCCGGCCCAGGCCGCTGGCATCGACTTTATCCGCCTGACCACCCCGACCACTGACGATGTGCGCCTGCCGACCGTACTCAATGGCAGCTCCGGCTTTGTGTACTACGTGTCGGTCGCCGGCGTGACCGGTGCCGGCGCCGCGACCCTGGAACACGTCGAGGAGGCCGTCGCCCGGCTGCGTCGCCACACTGACCTGCCGATCAGCATCGGCTTCGGTATCCGTACACCGGAGCAAGCGGCGGCCATCGCGCGCCTGGCGGACGGTGTGGTGGTGGGTTCTGCGCTGATCGATCACATCGCCAACGCCAGCAGCGACCAGCAAGCGATCGATGGCGTATTGAGCCATTGCGCGGCGCTGTCGCAAGGCGTGCGTAACGCTCGTCGGTAAGCGCGCCTGTGTTGGCTCTTGCGCTAGGAAAGCTCGATGCGCTCGACCTTGCCCACCAGTAACACATAGGACAGTGCCCCAAGCAGCGCCAGCACCGCAATGTAGGTAATCGCTGGCGCAAACGAATCACCGCTGGCGAGAAAACCAATCACGATCGGCGTGGCAATGGCCGACAGGTTGCCGATGAAGTTGAACACACCACCGGTCAGCCCCAACAGACGCGCGGGTGCCAGCGTGGACACCAGCGACCAGGTGATCGACGCCAGGCCATTGCCGAAAAACGCCAGCGCCAGGAAGGCAATCACCCAGGCTGTGGAGTCCACGTAGTTGGCGCCGATGATCGCGGTGGAAATCAGCAGCCCGCCAATGATCGGCAACTTGCGCGCAAAGCCCACCGAGGCGCCCCGGCGAATCAGCCAATCGGAAAAAATCCCCGAGCACAGCACACCGACGAACGCCGCCAGAAACGGCAACGAGGCCAGCAGGCCGGACTTGATGAAGTCCATCCCGCGATACTTCACCAGGTAGGTCGGGAACCAGGTCAGGAAAAACCACAGGGTCGAGTTCAGGCAAAACTGCCCCAGGTAGATGCCCCACAACTTGCGCTTGCTCAGCACAATGCCGAGGTCGACCCAACTGAATGGCGCCTTGGTCGCTTGCGCCTGCATATCCACCAGGCCGCCGCCGTCGCGGATCAACTGGATTTCCGCCGCGTTGGCGCCTTTGAAATCCTTGGGCTCGCGATACACCGCATACCAGATCACCGCCCATAGGATGCCGACACCACCGGTGGCGACGAACACCATGTGCCAGCCGAACGCATGCTGCAGCCAGGCCAGCACGGGCGTGAGGAACGCCAGCCCGACGAACTGCCCGGAGGTGTAGACGCCAATCGCCGTGGCGCGCTCGCGCTCGGGAAACCAGGTGGTCACAACCCGGCTGTTGATCGGGTAGGCCGGGGCTTCCAGGGCGCCGACGGCCATGCGCAGCACGAACAAGGCGATGAAGCTGGCGGCAAAGCCGAGCATGACGGTGGCGATCGACCACAGCAGCAGGGCCGCAGTGTAGAGAATGCGCGGGGGCACACGGTCTACCAGCCAGCCACCAGGAATCTGCATGGCGGCGTAGGTCCAGCCGAACGCCGAGAAAATCAGCCCGACATGGACCGGGTCGATGCCCAGCTCGCTGGTCAGCGCAGGGGCGGCAATCGACAGGTTGCTGCGGTCGAGGTAGTTGATCACCACGGTGATGAACAGCAGCACCATGATGAAGAAGCGCTTTCGGCTAGGCGTGACTAAGGAAGCCTGTCCGCTTGAGGGTTCAGGATGCATGGGGTGCCTCTTCTTGTGTTTATTGAGGTCTGGATAGGACTGACTGAAGAAACCGAATCAAATGTGGGAGGGGGCTTGCTCCCGATAGCGGTGAACCTGCCGCCAAAGTGTCGCCTGACACTGCGCTATCGGGAGCAAGCCCCCTCCCACATTTCTAACCGTGTTCGATCAGTTGGAAATCACCACTCGGCGAAACTGCCATCGGCATGGCGCCAGATCGGGTTGCGCCAGCGATGACCAATGGCCGCCCGCTCGATCACATATTCCTCGTTGATCTCAATGCCCAGGCCCGGGCCGTTGGGGATCTTCACGAAGCCCTGGTCATAATCGAACACGCCGGGGTCACGCACATAGTCGAGCAGGTCGTTGCTCTCGTTGTAGTGAATGCCCAGGCTTTGCTCCTGGATAAAGGCGTTGTAGCAAACCGCATCCAGTTGCAGGCAGGCCGCCAGGGCGATCGGGCCCAGCGGGCAGTGCAGGGCCAGGGCCACGTCGTAGGCTTCGGCCATGTTGGCGATCTTGCGGGTTTCGGTGATGCCGCCGGCGTGGGACGCATCCGGCTGAATAATGTCGACGTAGCCTTCGCTGAGCACACGCTTGAAGTCCCAGCGCGAGAACAGGCGCTCGCCCAGGGCAATCGGGGTGCTGGTCAGCGGTGCCAGTTCCTTGAGGGCCTCGTAGTTTTCGCTGAGTACCGGCTCTTCGATGAACATCAGCTTGTACGGGTCCAGCTCCTTCATCAGCACCTTGGCCATCGGCTTGTGCACACGGCCATGGAAGTCGACGCCGATGCCCACGTTGGGGCCGACCGCATCGCGTACCGCCGCGACGTTGGCCAGGGCCAGGTCGACTTTTTCGAAGCTGTCGACGAACTGCAGCTCTTCGGTGCCGTTCATTTTCACCGCAGTGAAACCACGAGCCACGGCCTCTTTGGCGGCGCGGGCAGTGTCTGCCGGGCGGTCGCCACCGATCCACGAATACACGCGGATCTTGTCACGCACCTGGCCACCCAGCAGGTCGCTGACGGAAACGCCCAGGGCCTTGCCCTTGATGTCCCACAACGCCTGGTCGATACCGGCCAGGGCGCTCATGTGCACCGCGCCGCCCCGGTAGAAACCGCCACGGTAGAGCACGGTCCAGATGTCTTCGATATTGCGTGGGTCTTTACCGATCAGGTAGTCGGACAATTCTTCGACGGCAGCGGCCACGGTGTGGGCGCGGCCTTCAACCACGGGCTCACCCCAGCCGGTGACACCCTGGTCGGTTTCGACTTTGAGGAAGCACCAGCGCGGCGGGACGATGAAGGTCGTCAGTTTGGTGATTTTCATCTGTTATCTCTCTTGTAGATGCGGCGCCAGCAGGCGCGGAACTTGAAATCAGCTCAGGGCTTTCCAGGCCGCGACGTACGCCTGGGCGCGGCTCGCGACCTGCTCCACGGACATGCCCGGCTTGAACAAGCCCGAGCCCAGCCCGAAGCCTTTGGCACCGGCGTCGGTGAATACCTGCATGTTGTCCGGGGTGATACCGCCTACCGGCAGCAGCAACGTGCCCGCCGGCAATACTGCGAGCCACGCCTTGATCACCGCCGGGCCCATTTGCTCGGCCGGAAACAGCTTCAGCACGTCGGCGCCTTCGGCCAGTGCGGCAAAGGCCTCGGTCGGCGTGGCCACGCCCGGTGACAGGTACAGGCCCGCCGCTTTCGCCGCACGCAATACCTTGGCATCGCTGTGCGGCATGACGATCACTTGACCGCCGGCGGCTTTGACCTGCTCGACCTGCTCGGGCGTCAACACCGTACCGGCACCGATCAGGCAATCGGCGGGCAGGCTGTCGCGCAGGGTCCGGATGCTGGTGTAGGGGTCCGGAGAGTTCAGCGGCACCTCGATCACGCGAAAACCGGCCTGGTACAGCACCTGGCCGACAGCTTGGGCTTCGTCCGGACGCACACCGCGCAGGATCGCGATCAAACCGTTTTGTGCGAGTGCTTTCTTGAGCATGTCAGGCCTCCGTTACAGGTTGAGTGAGCCCGGCCGCCTCGGCCAGTTGCCACAAGCCGCGCTCGCTGGCTTCCTGCGCCAGGCTGACGCGGGCGAAGCCGCACTGGGCGAGAGCGCGTTGATAGCGGGCGCAGAGGGGGGCGGCGCCGACCAGGATGATCGGCTTGCGTTTGGCGCTGTCGGGTAACCCGGCGAGTTCATGGCCGATCAGCAGGCCGGACAGGTAGTCGGGCTGCTGCTCAGGCGTAAGTTCGGCGGTCAGCCCTAGGGTGCGGGCACTGAACAGGGTCGAGAGCACGCCGCGCTGGCCGTCCACCGACAGCGCGACAGCCACGCCTCGGTCAAACGCCTCGGTGTGGAAATGTTCCGATGATTGCTGGGTGCGTCCCAGGATGCTGTGCTTGCTCAATATGGCGAACAGCTCGCCGGTCATGAACGTGTCGAAGTGCGTGATACAGCCCTCGACCACCTCGACCCATTTGGAATGGCTGCCCGGCAGGCCGATCAGTACGTCGGTAGCGAGCCCGTGCAGCACACCGAGTACCTGGGTTTCTTCGCCGCGCATCACATTGGGCAGGCCGACTTGTTCGATCACGCCCGGCACGATATGCACATCGACGCCACGCACGCTGCGCACCTTGTGCAGCGCCTGGCCCAGGCTGGCAACATCCACCGGGGTGTTGCGATAAGCCGCTTCGCTCCAACCCTGTGCGCTACCCACCATGCCGCAGGCGATCACCGGCAGTTCGGGCTGGGCGTCAAGCCAATCCCCGCAGGCGCTATCGAATGCCAACTCAAAGCCATTGCTGCAGCGAACACCCGCGATGTCACGCGGTTCGCTGGGCAAATGCATGATGCCCCAGGGCAGTGCGCGTTGTTCCAGAACCACGCCGGCGGGACCTAGTTTGTAAGCACGAAGGGAGCTGGTTCCCCAATCGAGCGCGATCAATTGCGCCTGCATCGCTTCACCTGAAATGAGTGGGTGCTGAAAAAAGCAGATGGGCGAATATAAACCTATGCCTGGCAACATCTCAATATATAAATAACAGTCCCATATATTGGGAGATAGGCACGTAAAATCTTACACATCCTTGGGAAGATGCGAATTGCGTCAGCACATAACGGTTAAAAAATAGACAAATCCAGCTCGCGCATCGCACCCATCCAGACCGCGTAATCAGTGTGGTCCTTCAGGTCATCGCCGGTGTCAGGGTGCAGGAACACCACCAAGCCATTGCGATGCAGCGCCAGCCAGGGCAGCACCACGCCGATGTATTCCGGCTCGAACGCCAGCTGGCAACTCCAGTCCGGGTGCGGGCCTACCGGACGCTCATGCACGCGCCCCATGCGTAGCGGAAAGAGCGCTGCCGCGTCTTCACACAAGGTGCGCGCCTGGTCGATCGTGCTGGCGTCGAAGTAGATATGGGCGTGATAGCCCTTGATACGTTGCATGCCGGACTCCGGTTCCACTGTGCAGCGATCCTAGACCGCAATCGACGGCAGGGCCAGCCCGGTCAATGACTGCGCGCTGCTGGCCTGCTCCGCCACCAGCCAATCGACAAACCGTTCGACCAACTGCCGACGACGCTTGCGCTGGGGCTGCACCACGTAATAGCCGAAACGCGAGATCACCGTGTCGCTGATCGGTCGGCACAACCAGTTCTGCTCCAGCAGGTCATCCACCAGATGGCGCCAGCCGATCGCAACGCCCTGGCCGGCAATGGCCGCCTGGATCAACAGCGTGTAATTGTCGAAACGCAATTGCCCAGGGGTGGGCGCGGCGCTGATTCCCAGCTCGCGAAACACGCCGGCCCAGTCGAACCAGTGGCGGTTGTTTTCCTGGCGCAAGTGCAGCAACGGGTAGTCCGGCAGGGTCTGCACCGTCAGCGCGGTGGCCTGCTGCTTGAGCCACTGCGGGCTGCACACCGGGAACACTTCCTCGTTGAACAGCCATAGGCTGTCGCCTTGCTTGAAGCGTCCGTCACCAAACAGCACCGCCACGTCGATGTCACTGCGCAGGCTGGCGTGGTTGCGCTCGCTGGTCACCAGGCTCACATCCACCTGCGGGTTGGCCTGGTGGAAACGATGCAGGCGCGGCATCAGCCAGTAGGCGGCGAAGGCGAAGTCGGTGGCCACTTGCAGCACTTCATGCTGGTCTTGCTCGGTGACGGTGCTCAAGCCCAGGTTAATGGCGTGCAGGCCGGCTTGGACGTGTTCGAACAGCAGGGCGCCCGCTTCGGTCAACTCGATGCCACGGTAGATGCGGTCGAACAAGCGGATCGCCAACTGCTCTTCGAGGCGTTTGATCTGCTGGCTGATGGCCGGCTGAGTGGTGCCCAGCTCCATCGCGGCGGCAGTGAAACTGCGCTGACGCGCCGCCGCTTCGAACGCGCGCAGCAGATCAAGGGAGAGGTCACCGAGCGCTTCATACATAAGCTGTGCTTATCCTAGGCATTGTTCTTCATGGGCTTTACCACGCTTTAAGCGGGCTGCATGCTCATTCGCATAAACACTGCCTATGGAATGCCGAGAACCCATGAAGCGCAATAACATTCTTTTCATCATGGCCGATCAAATGGCCGCACCGATGCTGCCCTTCTACGGATCTTCCCCGATCAAGTTGCCCAACCTGAGCCGCCTCGCCGAACACGGCGTGGTCTTCGACGCTGCCTACTGCAACAGCCCGCTGTGCGCGCCCTCGCGCTTTACCTTGGTCAGCGGCCAGCTGCCAAGCAAGATCGGCGCCTATGACAACGCGGCAGACTTCCCGGCCGATGTACCCACTTACGCCCATTACCTGCGGCGCCTCGGTTACCGCACCGCGCTGTCGGGCAAGATGCATTTCTGCGGTCCCGACCAGTTGCACGGTTATGAAGAGCGCCTGACCAGCGACATCTACCCGGCGGACTACGGGTGGGCAGTGAACTGGGATGAACCGGATGTACGCCCCACCTGGTACCACAACATGTCCTCGGTGCTGCAAGCCGGGCCATGCGTGCGTACCAACCAGCTGGATTTCGACGAGGAGGTGGTGTTCAAGGCCCAGCAATACCTGTTCGATCATATCCGCGAGGACGGCGAGCAACCGTTCTGCCTGACCGTGTCAATGACCCATCCCCACGACCCGTACACCATTCCCAAGCCGTTCTGGGACCTGTACGACGACGCCGACATCCCCTTGCCTGCAACGCCAGCGCAGGATGATCTTGACCCGCACTCCCAGCGTTTGCTCAAGGTCTACGACCTGTGGGACAAGCCGCTGCCTGTGGATAAAATCCGCGATGCGCGCCGTGCCTACTTCGGCGCGTGCAGCTACATCGACAGCAACGTCGGCAAGCTGCTACAAACCCTGGAAGACACCGGCCTGGCCGATAACACCATCATCATTTTCTCCGGCGACCACGGCGACATGTTGGGCGAACGTGGCCTCTGGTACAAAATGCACTGGTTCGAAATGGCCGCCCGGGTGCCGCTGCTGGTCAGTGCGCCGGGGCAATTCGCGGCGCGCCGTGTGACCCACGCCGTGTCGACCGCCGACCTGTTGCCGACCCTGGTGGAATTGGCCGGCGGCGAGCTGGACCCACGCCTGCCACTGGATGGCCGCTCGCTGCTGCCGCACCTCAAAGGCGAGGGCGGGCATGACGAAGTGTTTGGCGAATACATGGCCGAAGGCACCATCAGCCCGCTGATGATGATTCGCCGAGGCGCCTACAAATTCATCTACAGCGAAGACGACCCTTGTCTGCTGTTCGATGTGCACAACGACCCGCACGAGCGGGAGAACCTCAGCCAGTCACCGGTACACCGGCTACTGTTTGAGGCGTTTTTGAACGAAGCGCGGGCCAAATGGGACATCCCGGCGATCCACCAACAGGTGCTCGCCAGCCAACGCCGCCGTCGCCTGGTATTCGAGGCACTGACCCGAGGCAAGCTGAAGAGCTGGGATCACCAGCCCCTGGTAGACGCCAGTCAGCAGTACATGCGCAACCATATCGACCTCGACGACCTGGAGCGCAAGGCACGTTATCCACAACCCTGCCAAAACCAATAAATTCAGAGGGAAGGCCATGCAAAAATTAACGGTTGTGCTGGGCATTCTGGCGTTGAGCAGCGCCAATGCCTACGCGGACGCCAGTTGTGAAACGGTGAAAATGGCCGACCCCGGCTGGAGCGACATCGCGGCGACCAACGCCATCACCGGTTTTCTGCTGAGCGGCATGGGCTACAAGGCTAAGGTCGACGCCCTGGCAGTGCCGATTACCTTCGGCGGGCTCAGGGACGGCAAGGTCGACGTGTTCATGGGCAACTGGATGCCGGCGCAGCAAGGCTTCTATGACAAGTTCGTGGCGAACGGCGAGGTGGTGCAACTGGCGAAGAACCTCGACGGCACCGAGTTCACCCTCGCCGTACCGGACTACGTGTGGGAAGCCGGCGTGCATGATTTTGCCGATCTGAATAAATTTGCCGACAAGTTCGACAAGAAGATCTACGGCATCGGCTCCGGCGCACCGGCGAATATCTCGCTGCAGGAGATCATCAAGAAAAATGACTTCGAGCTTGGCCAGTGGAAGCTGATCGAGTCGAGTGAGCAGGCGATGCTGGCGGAAGTGTCACGGGCGGTGAAAAAGCAGAAATTCGTCACCTTCCTCGGCTGGACGCCGCACCCGATGAACGTGCAGTTGAAAATGCGCTACCTCAAGGGCGGCGAGAAGTATTTTGGTGACACCGGCAGCGTCTACACGTTGACCCGTAAGGGTTATGCGCAAGCCTGCCCGAATGTGGGGAAACTGCTGACCAACCTGAGTTTCACTCAGGCCATGGAGAACAGCATCATGGCTGACGTGGTGAACAATAAGGTCAGCAATGCGGACGCCGCGAAGGCTTGGATCAAGGCCAATCCGGCGGTGTTGGACAAGTGGCTGGAAGGTGTGAAGACGCTGGATGGCCAGGATGCGTTGCCGGCGGTAAAAGCCAAACTTTAAAGACACATGCGATCGTTCCCACGCTCCGCGTGGGAATGCATTCCTGGACGCTCTGCGTCCGCTTTAAAACCGTGACGCGGAGCGTCACAAGAGGCATTCCCACGCAGAGCGGGGGAACGATCAGTGGCAGCCTGATACCCTGGCTCAAACCTTTTTATCCGAGCTCGCGATGCCCCGGCCCAACCGTCACACACTCTTTCCTTTCCTGAGTTGGCTCCCGCGCCAAACCCACGCCAGCGTCGGCCGGGACGCGATGGTTGGCCTCAGCGGTGCCGTGCTCGCCTTGCCGCAGTCGATTGCTTACGCGCTCATCGCTGGTCTCCCACCCGAATACGGCCTGTACGCCGCAATCATCCCGGTGTTGATCGCTTGCCTGTGGGGTTCGTCCTGGCACCTGATCTGCGGTCCTACAGCGGCGATCTCCATCGTGCTCTACGCCAGTATCAGCCCGCTGGCGGTGCCGGGTTCCCAGGATTACGTCACCTTGATCCTGCTGCTGACCTTCCTCGCCGGCGTTTTCCAGTGGCTATTGGGCATGCTGCGCTTCGGCGCGCTGGTGAATTTCGTCTCCCATTCCGTGGTACTCGGTTTCACCCTCGGCGCCGCCGTCGTGATTGCCCTAGGCCAGTTGCCCAACCTGCTGGGGCTGGAGCTTGCGAGCCAGGCCACCGCCATCAACAGCCTGCTGGCGCTGCTCGAGCATGGCGGCGAGTGGGACCGCGCCTCGCTCGCCCTGGGCTTGGGCACTTTGCTGGTGGGCGCGCTGCTCAAATACCTGATGCCGCGCTGGCCGACGCTATTGATCGCCCTGGTCCTGGGCAGCCTGGCCGCGTGGCTGTGGCCGGCGCTGTTCGGGCATGTGGCGCTGGTCAGTGCGTTTATCGGCCAGCTGCCGCCCATGCGTTCATTGCCAATGGATCTGGATACGATCTTGCGTCTGCTACCGAGTGCGGTGGCCGTGGGCATGCTGGGGCTGGTGACCAGCCTGTCGATTGCCCGCTCACTGTCGGCCCGTTCCCAGCAATTGCTCGACGCGAATCAGGAAGTCCGAGCCCAGGGTTTATCCAATATCATCGGCGGATTTTTCTCCGGGTATGTGTCGGCGGGTTCCTTCACCCGGTCCGGCCTCAGTTACGAGGCGGGTGCCTGCTCGCCATTGGCCGGCGTGTTTTCCGCGCTCTGGGTCGCACTGTTCGCGCTGTTTGGCGCGGGGCTGATCGCACACATTCCGATCCCAAGCATGGCGGCGAGCATCCTGCTGATCTGCTGGGGGCTGGTGGACCGCCGAGGCATCCGTGCGTTGTTCCGTGTGAGCCGCGCCGAATTTGTGGTGATGGGCCTGACGTGTGTCGCCACCTTGCTGCTGGAACTGCAAACGGCGATTTATGCGGGCGTGCTCGCGTCGCTGTTTTTCTACCTCAAGCGCACCTCACAACCGCGCATTCAGCAATGGCGCGACGGTGACGAGGATGTATTGCGAGTGGGTGGCTCGATCTTTTTTGGCGCCAGTCACTACCTGCAAGTGCGCCTGCAGAGTCTGCAGGGCGAGCGGGTGGTGATCGAGTCGCAGCAGATCAACTTTATCGACTATTCCGGGGTGGAGATGCTGCATCAGGAGGCGCGGCGGTTGAAGCGGCACAGACGTAGCCTGACGTTGCGTGGCGCCAGGCCACAAGTCGTTGAAGAGTTGAAGAAACTGGAAGGGCCAGACAAGTGCCCCATCCATTTCGAAGACTGAACGCGATCAAAACTGTGGGAGGGGGCTTGCTCCCGATGGCGGTCTGTCAGCTACTCACATGTTGACTGAAACACCGCTATCGGGGGCAAGCCCCCTCCCACATTTGATTTGTGTCAGACCAACTGACGGCGCAGCTCGGCCAGTACCGGCGCTGATTCCGGGCGCACGCCGCGCCACAGGAAGAAGGCTTGCGCCGCTTGTTCCACCAGCATGCCCAGCCCATCCATCGCTACCGCAGCACCGTGTTCCTCAGCCCAGCGACAGAACGCGGTGGGCTCCTTGGCGTACATCATGTCGTAGCAGAACGTCTTGCCCGGTTCGATCAAACTGCCCGCAATCGGCGGTACATCGCCCGTCAGGCTGGCGGAAGTGGCGTTGATGATTACGTCCACCGGCTCACGCAGCCAATCGAAACCACTGGCCGACACCGGCCCCAGGTCGTCGAACAGCTCGGCCAGCACTTCCGCTTTTTCCACGGTGCGGTTAGCGATAATCAGCGAGGCAGGCCTCTCGGCCAGCAGCGGTTCCAACACGCCGCGCACCGCGCCACCGGCGCCCAGCAGCAGGATGCGCTTGCCTTGCAGGTTGAGCCCGGCGTTTACCGTCAGGTCGCGCACCAGGCCGGTCCCATCGGTGTTATCCCCCAGCAATGTGCCATCGGCCAACTTGCTCAGGGTATTCACCGCGCCGGCGCGTTGGGCGCGCTCGGTGAGGGTGTCGGCCAGCCGGAAAGCGTCTTCCTTGAACGGCACGGTGACGTTCGCGCCACGCCCGTGTTGAAAGAACTCACGGGCGCAGCCGGTGAAATCCTCCAGCGGCGCGAGCAGTGTGCTGTAGTCCAGTTGCTCACCGGTCTGTTCGGCGAACATGCGGTGAATCAACGGCGACTTGCTGTGGCCGATGGGATTGCCGAAGACGACATAGTGATCCATCACTCCACCGCCTTGGGCGCAGCCAGGCCGAGCCAGTCGCGGTCCTGCAGGAAGTAGTCGGTGAGGCGCGCTTCATCGCTGCCGGCTTCGGCTTTCCAGTCGTAGCTCCAGCGTACCTGGGGCGGCAGCGACATCAGGATCGACTCGGTACGCCCGCCCGATTGCAGGCCGAACAGGGTGCCACGGTCATAGACGAGGTTGAACTCGACGTAACGCCCCCGGCGAAACTCCTGGAACTGGCGCTGCTGTTCGGTATAGGCCATCGCCTGGCGGCGTTGCACGATCGGCAGGTAGGCATCGATATAGGCATCACCGATGGCGCGAATGAAGGCGAAGCAGGTGTCGAAGCCCCATTCGTTCAAATCATCGAAAAACAGGCCGCCGATGCCACGCGGCTCGTTGCGGTGCTTGATATGGAAATAGGTGTCGCACCAGGCTTTATAACGCGGGTAGACGTCCGCGCCGAATGGCGCACAGGCCTGCTCGGCCACGCGATGCCAGTGCACGCAATCTTCTTCATTGCCGTAGTACGGCGTGAGGTCAAAGCCGCCGCCAAACCACCACACCGGCTCTTCGCCTTCTTTTTCTGCGGTGAAAAAGCGCACATTGGCGTGGGACGTCGGCACATGGGGGTTATGGGGATGGATCACCAGCGACACCCCCAGCGCCTCGAAGCCGCGACCGGCCAGTTCCGGGCGGTGTGCACTGGCGGACGGCGGCAAGCCGCTGCCGAACACGTGGGAAAAGTTAACGCCGCCTTTTTCGATCACCGCACCGTTTTCAATCACACGGGTGCGACCGCCGCCACCGGCAGGCCGGGTCCAGGCGTCTTCGATAAAGCGTGTGTCCGTCTCGAAGGTTTCCAGGGCGCTGCAAATGCGGTCTTGCAGGTCAAGCAGGTAGGCTTTAACAGCCTCGGTGCGGGTAGTCATGGCATCACCTTGAATCGGGCAAAGCTACGCGAGGCCATTGGGCGTCGGCGGCAGATGGGCGCACAGGATACCACCGCACCCCGTGCCGTCGCAGTTGACGAAGATCAAGCTTAGGAGTCCGATAGGGGCCTTTGTATTATTCGACCCAAGGAGAAGGTAAATGGCCAAACGTATCCAGTTCAGCGCCCATGGCGGACCCGACGTGCTCGAGTATGTGGACTACACACCAGCGGAGCCTGGCCCACAGCAGGTTCGGGTACGTAACGAAGCCATTGGCCTGAACTTCATCGACACTTACTTTCGCAGCGGCCTTTACGCACCACCGAGCTTGCCATCGGGGCTGGGCGCAGAGGGGGCGGGCGTGGTCGATGCCGTGGGCAGTGACGTCAGCCAGTTCAAGGTCGGCGACCGCGTGGCCTACGGCAGCGGCCCGCTGGGCGCCTACAGCCAGTTGCATGTCTTGCCCGCTGCCAACCTGGTGCATCTGCCAGACGAGATCAGCTTCGAACAGGCCGCCGGCGCCATGCTCAAGGGCCTGACCGTGCAGTACCTGTTGCGCCAGACGTATGAGTTGAAGGGCGGCGAAACCATTCTGTTCCACGCCGCTGCCGGCGGCGTGGGCTCCCTGGCCTGCCAGTGGGCCAAGGCGCTGGGCGTCAAGTTGATCGGTACGGTGAGCTCACCGGAGAAGGCCGCCCTGGCCAAATCCCTGGGCGCCTGGGAAACCATCGATTACAGCAAGGAAAATGTCGCACAGCGCGTGCTGGAATTGACTGACGGCAAAAAGGTGCCGGTGGTGTATGACGGCGTCGGCAAAGACACCTGGCTGACCTCGCTGGACAGCGTGGCACCGCGTGGCTTGGTGGTGAGTTTTGGGAATGCGTCGGGTGCGGTGGACGGGGTGAACCTGGGAATTCTGGCGGCAAAGGGTTCGCTGTATGTCACCCGCCCAACGCTGGCGACCTATGCGAGCAATCCAAAGGACTTGCAGGCAATGGCCGATGATCTGTTCTCGATGATCAAGAGCGGCAAGGTGCGCATCGACATCAACCAGCGTTATGCGCTGGCGGATGCGGCCAAAGCGCAGACCGAGTTGTCCGCGCGGCGCACGACGGGCTCAACCATTCTGCTGCCTTAAACAAGTCATCGGGGGCAAGCCCCCTCCCACACTTGACTGAGTTGTCATGACGAACACCGATCAAATGTGGGAGGGGGCTTGCCCCCGATGGGCGCGACTCGGTCTCAGGACGGCCGCACCACATCCCCTGTCACCAGGTCGCGGATCAGGCTCGGGTTCTTGCGCCCACCCAGGGCGCCGCCCAGCACAAGGTCCACTTGCCCACGGAAATACTGCTCCACCCGAATCCGCGTACGCGCGGCCGGGCGGCCCTGGGGGTTGGCCGAGGTGGAAATCAGCGGCCCGACCTGAGCACACAAATCCCGTACCAACGGATGGTCACTGACCCGCAGCGCCACGGTGTCATGCACACCGGTGACCCATTCCGGCAGCAGGTCCTGATGGGGCACCAGCCAGGTATTCGGCCCAGGCCAGGTGCTGGCCATGCGCTCGATCCAGGTGTCGGGGAAGTCTTCGAACAGGAAGTCGAACTGGCGAATGTTGTCCGCCACCAGGATCAGGCCCTTATCCACTGAGCGATTCTTGATCGCCAGCAGACGGTCCACCGCTTCTTCATTCCACGGGTCGCAGCCCAGGCCCCAGACCGCTTCGGTCGGATAGGCAATCACCGCACCTGCGCGAATTTCTCGCGCGGCTTCCAGCACACGCCACCTGTTGACCATTGTTTACCCTCCGAACTAAAGCTGTGGGCAGTTTACCGATCTTCGTTACAAAACCCAGCTACAAAAGCCGCTACAAACGCTCGCAGCGCGCCAGCCAGCGCCCGCTTTCGCAGACCACCTGGCCCTCGAGTTCCAGCTCGGTCAGGTTCGCCAGCACCTGGGACAGCGGCCGGCCACTGGCAATCGCCAGGGCTTCGCTGGTATGGGGCGCCGCGTGCAGCAGGGCCACCAGTGGATGCACGACCGGCACCGGCGCCGGCCGTGACAGCGCCTGCCAACCGCGCAAGCCTTCCAGAATGTGTTCGATGGTTTCCACCAGCACCGCGCCATCGCGAATCAACTGGTGACAGCCCTTGGCGCCGGGATGATGGATGGAACCAGGAATGGCATAGACCTCACGCCCTTGTTCCGCAGCCAATCGCGCGGTGATCAGCGAACCACTGGCCATGCCGGCTTCCACCACCAGAACACCCAGGGATAAACCACTGATGATGCGATTGCGCCGTGGAAAGTTACCGGCCTGGGGTGGGGCGTCCAGGGGAAACTCGGAAACCACGGCGCTGCCCTGGGCAATCATGGCGGCGGCGAGCGTCTTATGGCGCTGTGGATAAAAATTTTCCAGGCCGGTGCCGAGCACGCCGATGGTATGACCGCCCACGTCCAGTGCGGCTTGGTGAGCCGCACCATCGATACCCAGCGCGAGGCCGCTGGTGATGACAAAACCGGCACTGGCCAGGCTGCGGGAAAAGGCGGCAGCGGTGTCCATGCCGGGGCGGGAAGCGCGACGGCTGCCGACCACGGCCAGCTGCGGTTTTTCCAGCAACGTCGGGTCGCCGGCAACGAATAACAGCGGCGGTGCATCGTCGATCTGGGCGAGCAGTGCAGGGTAGTCAGGTTGGTCCCACATCAGTAAATGCTGGGCCGGGCGGGCCAGCCATGCCAGCGCTGCACTGGCCCCATCGCGAACATCGGCACTGCGCCGGGCATCGGCACTCACCGCCCGCAACCCGAGCGCGCGCCAAGCACTGGCCGGTGCACTGATGGCTTTGGAAGCAGACCCGAACGCCTCGATCAACACGCGAAAACGCTGGGAGCCCAGTTCCGGCAGCCTGTGCAAGCGTAGCCGGGCTTCCAGCTCTGCCGGGGAAATTTCGTTGCTGTTTATCGGAAACATATGATCATCCTTGACCGGAACAAGCTGTGGATAACTCTGTTGGTAACTTATTTAGCAGGCTATTTATTGCGTTTGATCGGCGCTCTCGAACCGGTCCATTACCGCCAGGGAGCGGGACGCACTGAGCACCAGGGCATAGCTGAGCTTTTCATAGGTGCGAAACACCAGCAGCGTGCCGGCGCGAACCTCCGGGAGTCTCGTCGGGCTACCGGTAAGCGCATCGCGCACCGAGGCGCCAGCCCGAATCACCGTAAGCAATTGGCCTTCGACCAAGCCATCGCGGCGTCCCTTGTTCAGGGTCACCGTATCCAGCACGCCGATCTGCGTGACCCCCTTGGGGATGTCGATGATGTGCCCTTCAACGAAGGGTGCAGTTGCAGGGGTTTTCAGGTCCGCCAGGCCGACGTCGGGTTCGGCGCGCAGCAAACGGTCGCCTGGGCGCACTTCCTGGGTCACCCTTTGCACGGCCAGGGTGGTCAGGTCATCGGCCAGCAAAAAGCGCGCGGTGCCGATGTCGTCAGCGTTGACCCCAAGCAATTCCCGAGTGTTGGGGTCGGTGTAGACCCTGCCTCGGCGGAAGATCCCATAGCTCGGCTGGGCCGGGTCCAGGCTGCCTCTGGCATAGATGCGTTCACCCGTGGCGCCCAGCACGCGCCCGGCATCGGAGGCAACGATATAGGGCGCGTTGTCCAGTTCCTGGGGCGAGTCGAGTATGCGGTTGTGCAGCAAGAAGCCCTGGATAGCCTTTTGCGTGGAAGAATCCAGGCGCTGGCCGGGCTGGGGAATCAGCGCCACGGCGAACGGGGCCCACAGCAGCAAGACGAGTAGCGATTTCCTCATGGGGTCAATCTCCTTTATTATGTGCGTTCGCGTGAAACGCCATAGCCTTCGCGGCTTTCGAACGTTTCACACCGGCTGCCTGGGTCCATCCCACCGCCGATTTGCCTCTACCTCACATGTGCAGCAATTACGCTTATGGCTATTTTGAACATCCTCGAATTTCCCGACTCGCGCCTGCGCACGATCGCCAAGCCGGTGGCCGTAGTGGACGACAAGGTTCGTCAGTTGGTCGATGACATGTTTGAAACAATGTATGAAGCCCCGGGCATCGGCCTCGCCGCGACCCAGGTCAACGTGCACCTGCGCGTCGTGGTCATGGACCTCTCCGAAGATCGCAGCGAACCGCGGGTGTACATCAACCCCGAGTTCGAACCGCTGACCGACGAGATGGGCGAATACCAGGAAGGTTGCCTGTCGGTGCCGGAGTTCTACGAGAACGTCGAACGCCCATTGCGCGTTAAGATCAAGGCCCTGGACCGCGACGGCAAGCCGTTCGAGCTGATTGCCGAAGGCCTGTTGGCGGTGTGCATCCAGCACGAGTGCGACCACCTCAACGGCAAGCTGTTTGTCGATTACCTGTCCACGCTCAAACGTGACCGGATCAAGAAGAAGCTGGAAAAAAAGCATCGCCAGCAAGCTTGATGCCCTCCTTCCAGAGGCTTGCTGCGGCAAGCCTTTTTCTTTTGTGACTGCTTTTAACCGAGAACTCCGATGACCGAGCCACTGCGCATTGTTTTTGCCGGTACACCCGAATTTGCCGCCGAACACCTCAAGGCGCTGCTTGCCAGCCCTTATGAAATCGTCGCGGTGTACACCCAGCCGGATCGCCCGGCCGGGCGCGGGCAAAAACTGATGCCCAGCCCGGTCAAGCAGCTGGCGCTGGAGCACAATATTACCGTGCTGCAACCACCGACCCTGCGCAATGCCGACGCCCAGGCCGAACTGGCCGCGCTCAAGCCGGACCTGCTGGTGGTCGTCGCCTACGGTTTGATCCTGCCCCAAGCCGTACTCGATATCCCGCGCCTGGGTTGCATCAACAGCCACGCTTCGTTGCTGCCACGCTGGCGCGGCGCGGCGCCGATCCAGCGCGCGGTGCAAGCCGGCGACAGCGAAAGCGGCGTGACCGTCATGCGCATGGAAGCAGGGCTGGACACCGGCCCGATGCTGCTCAAAGTCACCACGCCGATCACTGCCCAAGACACCGGCGGCAGCCTGCACGATCGCCTGGCTGAAATGGGCCCGCCGGCCGTCATCCAGGCCATCGCTGGTCTCGCTGCCGGCACCCTGGAAGGCGAGGTGCAGGACGACAGCCTCGCCACCTACGCCCACAAACTGAACAAAGACGAAGCCCGCATTGACTGGAGCCGCCCGGCCGTGGAGCTTGAGCGCCTGGTGCGTGCGTTCAACCCATGGCCTGTCTGCCACAGCACGCTCAACGGCGAAGCCTTGAAAGTGCTGGCCGCGAGCCTGACCGAGGGTACAGGCGCTCCGGGTGAAATCATCGGCGCCAGCAAAGACGGCCTGTTGGTGGCGTGCGGCGAACAAGCGCTGTGCCTGACCCGTCTGCAATTGCCCGGTGGCAAGGCGCTGAATTTCAGCGATTTGTTCAACAGCCGTCGTGAGAAGTTTGCCCTGGGCACCGTTCTCGGCGTGGTCGCCCAATGAACCCGCGTCTGGCCGCCGCCAAGGCCCTCGCCGCCGTGCTCAACGGCAAAGCGTCGCTGAACAGTTCGTTACCCACGCAACTGGATAAGGTTGAAGACCGCGATCGCGGTTTCACCCAGGACTTGGCGTTCGGCACCGCCCGTTGGCAACCACGCTTGTCGGCGCTGGCAGCCAAGCTGCTGCAAAAGCCGTTCAAGGCGGCGGACGCTGACGTCGAGGCGCTGTTGCTGGTGGGTCTCTACCAGTTGCTCTACACCCGCGTGCCGGCCCACGCCGCCATTGGTGAAACGGTTGGTTGCGCCGACAAGCTGAAAAAGCCCTGGGCCAAGGCCCTGCTCAATGCCGTGTTGCGCCGCGCCCAGCGCGAAAGCGAAGCGCTGCTGGCCGAGCTGGAACATGACCCGGTGGTGCGTACCGCGCATCCACGCTGGCTGCAAAAATCCCTGAAGGCCTTCTGGCCCGAACAATGGGAAGCCATCTGCGCTGCCAACAATGCACACCCGCCGATGATCCTGCGGGTCAACCGGCGCCATCATAGCCGCGACGCCTATCTGCAATTGCTCAGCGAGGCCGGCATCAACGCCGCGCCATGTGTGTACAGCATCGATGGCATCGTGCTTGAGGCCGCCGCCGACGTGCGCAGCCTGCCGGGCTTTGCCGAAGGCTGGATCAGCGTGCAGGACGAGGCCGCGCAATTGGCCGCCGACCTGCTCGACCTGGCGCCCGGCCAACGCGTACTGGACGCCTGCTGCGCGCCTGGCGGTAAGACTTGTCACATCCTGGAGGTCGAAAAGGACTTGGGCGGCGTAGTTGCCGTCGACCTGGAAGCCAAACGCCTGGTGCGCGTGCGCGAGAACCTCGCACGCCTGGGCCTCAGCGCCGAGCTGATCGCCGCCGACGGCCGCGACACCGCCACCTGGTGGGATGGCAAACCGTTCCAGCGCATCCTGCTGGACGCGCCGTGTTCGGCCACCGGCGTGATCCGTCGTCATCCGGACATCAAGCTGACCCGCCAGCCCGACGACATCGCCGCCCTGGCCGTGCTGCAAGGCGAACTGCTCGACGCGCTATGGCCGACCCTGGAAGTCGGCGGCATCCTGCTGTACGCCACCTGCTCCACCTTGCCCACCGAGAATACCGAGGTTATCCAAGCCTTCCTTGCCCGCACCAGCGGCGCGCGGGAGCTGGACCTTGCGACCACGGCCGGCATCAAGCAACCGCACGGCCGGCAACTGCTCGCGCAGGAAGGCGGGCATGATGGCTTCTACTACGCCAAACTGATCAAGATCGCCGCCGCGCGCGGCTGAATGGGTTTAAGGGAGTGACCGGATGAAAATCATCATCCTTGGGGCAGGGCAGGTCGGTGGCACGCTGGCTGAACATTTGGCCAGTGAAGCCAACGACATCACCGTGGTCGACACCGATGCCGAGCGCCTGCGCAATCTGGGCGACCGCCTGGACATCCGCACGGTACAAGGCCGTGCGTCGTTCCCGACCGTGCTGCGTCAAGCCGGCGCCGACGATGCCGACATGCTCGTCGCGGTCACCAATAGCGACGAAACCAATATGGTCGCCTGCCAGGTCGCCCACACGCTGTTCCACACCCCGACCAAGATCGCCCGTGTCCGCGAAGCGGCCTACCTGACCCGCGCCGGCCTGTTCGACAACGACGCCATTCCGGTGGACGTGCTGATCAGCCCGGAACAGGTGGTCACTCACTACATCAAGCGCCTGATCGAAATTCCGGGTGCCTTGCAGGTGATCGACTTCGCCGGAGGCAAGGCGCAGCTGGTCGCGGTAAAAGCCTATTACGGCGGGCCGCTGGTGGGCCAGCAACTGCGCCAACTGCGCGAACACATGCCGAATGTGGAAACCCGCGTGGCGGCGATTTTCCGACGTGACCGGCCGATCCTGCCCCAGGGCGACACCGTGATCGAAGCCGATGACGAAGTGTTTTTCATCGCGGCCAAGGCCAATATTCGTGCAGTGATGAGCGAAATGCGCCGGCTCGACGAAACCTATAAACGCATCGTCATCGCAGGCGGCGGGCAGATCGGCGAGCGCCTGGCCGAGGCCATCGAAAGCCGTTATCAGGTGAAGATCATCGAGATGAGCCCGGCGCGCTGCCGGCATTTGTCCGACACCCTCGACAGCACCGTGGTACTGCAAGGCAGCGCCTCGGATCGCGACCTGCTGATGGAAGAAAACATCGCCGACGCCGATATTTTCCTGGCGCTGACCAACGATGACGAGGCCAACATCATGTCCTCGCTGCTGGCCAAGCGGCTGGGAGCGAAGAAGGTGATGACCATCATCAACAACCCGGCGTATGTCGACCTGATCCAGGGCGGCGATATCGACATCGCCATCAGCCCGCAATTGGCGACCATCGGCACGTTGCTCGCGCATGTGCGCCGTGGCGACATCGTCAGCGTGCACTCCCTGCGCCGTGGCGCGGCGGAGGCGATCGAGGCGATTGCCCATGGCGACTCGAAGTCGAGCAAGGTCATCGGCAGGGCGATCCGTGATATCGGCTTGCCACCTGGCACCACCATCGGCGCAATCATTCGCGATGAAGAAGTGATCATCGCCCACGACGATACGGTGATCGCCACCGGTGACCATGTGATCCTGTTCCTGGTGGACAAGAAACATATCCGTGATGTGGAGAAGCTGTTCCACGTGGGGTTGAGCTTTTTCTGATCAAACGGAGTGACCGACATGCTCGAATCCCTGGAGAAAATGCTCGCCAAGGGCGCGGATAATTCGCTGCTAAGGTTTGGCTTAGGCAAGGGTTATCTGGATCTGAAGGACCACGCCAAGGCGGCCGAGCACCTACAGAAATGTGTCGAGTTCGACCCTAAGTATTCGGCGGCCTGGAAGTTGTTGGGCAAGGCGCAGTTGGGGCAGGGTGATAACGCTGCCGCACGAGACGCGTGGGAAAGAGGCATACAGGCGGCCCAGACCCATGGCGACAAACAGGCCGAAAAAGAGATGACGGTGTTCCTGAAGAAACTCGACCGCCAAGCCTGAACGCAGATCAAAATGTGGGAGGGGGCTTGCCCCCGATAGCAGTGTGTCAGCCAATGCATAGTTGACTGAACCACCGCCATCGGGAGCAAGCCCCCTCCCACATTGGTTTTTTGGTGGTCTTGAGTCAGGTGTGAATCAGTACCACCGCGCCTCGCCCGGCGGGCGTTTCTTGAAGCGCTTCATGCTCCACATGTACTGGCTTGGGTAGGCGCCGACATATCGTTCCACTACCTTGCTCATCGCCGCGCAGGACGTGGCGGTATCGGTGCTGTACATGTCTTCCGGGGCCGCTTCCAGGATCACCTTGTAGCCCGAGCCATCTGGCAGGCGCAGGGCGTGCAGGAACACGCCGACCGCCTTGTGGCCCGCGAGCATGTTCGGTACGAACTTGCTGGTCAGTGCCTGGGTCGCGAAGAACGGCACGAAGATCCCGGCGGATTCAGCTGGCTCGGGGTCGGCAGGGATTCCCACCTGGCCGCCTTTGCGCACTTCCTTGATCACGCTGAGAATGCCTTCCTTGGTGGAAGCCGCCACGCGGTTGCCCAGTTGCACGCGTTGCTTGCGCAACAAGTCGTCAACAGCCTTGAGCTTGGGCGGGCGATAGAAAATGATCGGCTTGCACTGGCTGCAATAAAAATGATTCAGCACTTCCCAGTTGCCCAGGTGGCTGGTGATCCCCACCACGCCTTTACCCGATGCCAAGGCCTCGTGCAGCACCTCCAGGCCTTCGACTTCGCGCACCAGGTCGATGGAACGCTGGGCCGGCCAGATCCAGGCACAGGCGCTTTCGGTCAATGACTTGCCGATGTCCATCAGGCTGCGGCCCACCAGGCGCTCGCGCTCGGCCGGGTCCATGTCCGGGAAGCATTTGGACAGGTTGATCCGCACCGTGTCGCGGGAGCGGTTGGGGGTTTTCCACATGATCCAGCCGATGCCCGTGCCGACGGCCTGTACGGCGCGCCAGGGCAGCAGGGCAAACAACCGAAGAGCGCCTACCAGCAAGGCGCCTTTAAACTTTTCCACAGGTCACTCCTGATCGTGTGTGGTACGCAAAGCGCGCATTCTAACCGGCGTTGGCCAGGTCCGCGTAGCGGTCGCAGTCCTGAGTGTGGTCCATGACCATGCCCGAGGCCTGCATGAACGCGTAGCAGATGGTCGGCCCGACAAAGGTGAAGCCGGCCTTTTTCAAGGCTTTGCTCATCGCTTGCGCCTCGGGCGTAATTGCCGGGACTTCGCTGCGATCCTTGAAGTGATTGACCTTGGGCACGCCGCCGACGAACGACCAGAGCAAACCCACAGGGTCTTCCAGCGCCAGCCAGGCTGCGGCATTGCGGCGTGTGGCGTTGAGCTTCAGACGGTTGCGCACAATGCCCGGGTCTTGCATCAGCGCTTCGATTTCAGCGTCGGTCAGCTTGGCCAGGCGCTGCGCATCAAAGCCGAACAAGACCTTCCGGTAATGCTCGCGTTTGCGTAAAACCGTGATCCAGGACAGGCCCGCCTGGAACCCTTCGAGCAAAAGCAACTCGAACAAACCCTGCGCATCGCGCAGCGGCGTTCCCCACTCTTGATCGTGATAAGCCATGTACAGCGGATCTTCAGAACACCAAAAGCAGCGTGGCATAAGGCTCCAGGGAGTGGTGGCAGGGCCGAATCGGGTATACTCCCGCTCTTTAAATCGCAGCCCAAGTAACAGGTGAATTTCGTGAGCCAGCCTACGCCAGCCGTGCGTACCTTCCAAGACTTGATCCTCGCCCTCCAGCAATACTGGGCCGAGCAAGGTTGTGTGGTACTTCAGCCCTACGATATGGAAGTAGGCGCCGGCACTTTCCACACCGCTACATTCCTGCGGGCCATCGGCCCGGAAACCTGGAACGCCGCTTATGTGCAGCCCAGTCGTCGCCCGACTGACGGCCGCTACGGCGAGAACCCGAACCGTCTGCAGCATTACTACCAGTTCCAGGTGGTATTGAAGCCCAACCCGGACAACTTCCAGGAACTGTACCTGGGCTCGCTGAAACATGTCGGCCTGGACCCACTGGTCCACGACATCCGTTTTGTCGAAGACAACTGGGAATCACCGACCCTTGGCGCTTGGGGCCTGGGCTGGGAAGTGTGGCTCAACGGCATGGAAGTGACGCAATTCACGTACTTCCAGCAAGCGGGCGGCATCGAGTGCTACCCGGTAACCGGCGAAATCACCTACGGCCTCGAGCGCCTGGCCATGTACCTGCAAGGCGTGGACTCGGTCTACGACCTGGTGTGGGCTGACGGCCCGTTCGGCAAGGTCACCTACGGCGACGTGTTCCACCAGAACGAAGTGGAGCAGTCCACTTACAACTTCGAACACGCCAACGTCGACAAGCTGTTCGAACTGTTCGACTTCTATGAAAGCGAAGCCAAGCGCCTGATCGAACTCGACCAGCCGCTGCCGTTGCCAAGCTATGAAATGGTGTTGAAGGCGTCCCATACCTTCAACCTGCTGGACGCGCGCCGTGCCATCTCGGTAACCGCGCGCCAGCAATACATCCTGCGTGTACGCACCCTGGCGCGTTCCGTCGCCCAAGCCTACCTGCTGGCTCGCGCCAAGCTGGGCTTCCCGATGGCAACCCCGGATTTGCGTGATGAAGTGTTGGCTAAGCTGGAGGCTGCACAATGAGTGCTCAAGATTTCCTGGTTGAACTGGGCACCGAAGAGCTGCCACCAAAGGCATTGAACACCCTGGCCGATGCATTCCTGGCCGGTATCGAAAAAGGCCTGCACAGCGCCGGCCTGAAGTTCGCCGCGAAAAAGGTCTACGCCGCGCCACGCCGCCTGGCGGTATTGCTCACTGCGCTGGAAACCCAGCAGCCGGACCGCAATATCAACCTGGATGGCCCGCCGCGTCAGGCCGCGTTCGACGCCGAAGGCAACCCGACTCAGGCAGCACTGGGCTTTGCCAAGAAGTGCGGCGTCGAGCTGAGCGAAATTGACCAGAGCGGCCCGAAACTGCGTTTCAGCCAGGTCATCGCCGGCAAGCCAACGGCCAGCCTGTTGCCGACCATCGTCGAAGATTCCCTGAACGACCTGCCAATCCCCAAGCGCATGCGCTGGGGTGCTCGCAAGGAAGAGTTCGTACGCCCAACCCAATGGCTAGTGATGCTGCTCGGTGACCAGGTCATCGAGTGCACCATCCTCGCCCAGAAGGCCGGCCGCGATTCCCGTGGCCACCGCTTCCACCATCCGCAGAGCGTGCGCATCACCTCGCCGGCCAGCTACCTCGATGACCTGCGCGCCGCCTACGTGCTGGCCGACGCCAATGAGCGTCGCGAGCTGATCAGCAAGCGCACCGAAGAGCTGGCTCGCCTGCAGGAAGGCACCGCCATCGTGCCGCCAAGCCTGCTCGACGAAGTGACCGCCCTGGTTGAGTGGCCCGTGCCGCTGGTCTGCTCGTTCGAAGAACGCTTCCTCGATGTGCCGCAGGAAGCCCTGATCACCACCATGCAGGACAACCAGAAGTACTTCTGCCTGCTGGATGTGGATGGCAAGTTGCTGCCGCGCTTTATCACCGTGGCCAACATCGAGAGCAAGGACCCACAGCAGATCATCGCCGGTAACGAGAAAGTCGTGCGTCCGCGCCTGACTGACGCCGAGTTCTTCTTCAAGCAAGACAAGAAGCAGAAGCTCGAAGACTTCAACCTGCGCCTGCAAAACGTGGTGTTCCAGGAAAAACTCGGCAGCGTCTACGACAAGGCCGTGCGCGTTTCCAAGCTGGCGGCCTACATCGCGCCGCGCATTGGTGGCGACGCCGCCTGGGCCGCACGCGCAGGCCTGCTTTCCAAGTGCGACCTGGCTACCGAGATGGTCGGCGAATTCCCTGAGATGCAAGGCGTAGCCGGTTACTACTACGCCCTCAACGACGGCGAGCCGAACGACGTGGCCCTGGCGCTGAACGAGCAGTACATGCCGCGTGGTGCCGGTGCCGAGCTGCCAAGCACCCTGACCGGCGCGGCCGTGGCCATCGCTGACAAGCTGGACACGCTGGTCGGCATCTTCGGTATCGGCATGTTGCCTACCGGCAGCAAAGACCCGTATGCCCTGCGCCGTGCAGCCCTGGGCGTGCTGCGTATCCTGATCGACAAGAAGCTGGACCTCGACCTGACCCAGGCCGTGGTGTTTGCCGTCGGCCAGTTCGGTACCAAGGTCAAGCAAGCGGGCCTGGCCGAGCAAGTGCTGGAGTTCGTGTTCGACCGCCTGCGTGCACGTTACGAGGACGAGGGCGTGGACGTTTCCGTATACCTGTCGGTACGTGCCCTGCAACCGGGTTCGGCGCTGGACTTCGACCAGCGCGTACAAGCCGTACAGGCGTTCCGCAAGCTGCCGGAAGCCGATGCCCTGGCCGCCGTGAACAAACGTGTATCGAACCTGCTGAGCAAAGCCGACAACCTCGGCACTGCCGAAGTCGACCCAGGTCTGTTCGCCGACGCCAAGGAGTTCTCGCTGAACTCGGCTATCGCCAAGGCGGAAAACGCCGTGAAGCCGCTGATCGCCGAGCGTAACTACGCCGAAGCGTTGGCGCGGTTGGCGTCGCTGCGTGAGCCGGTGGATGCGTTCTTCGAAGCGGTGATGATCAACGCCGAAGATGCCGGCGTGCGGAAAAACCGCTACGCCATGCTGGCGCGTCTGCGTGGGTTATTCATCAACATCGCTGACATTTCCGTACTGGGCTGATCATGTTGAAACTGCTGATTCTCGATCGGGACGGGGTGATCAATTACGACTCCGACGCTTACATCAAGTCGGTGGCGGAATGGATTCCATTGCCCGGTTCGATCGAGGCCATCGCGCAGTTGAGCAAAGCCGGCTGGACGGTGGCCATTGCCACGAACCAGTCCGGCATCGCCCGCGGTTATTACGACATCGCCACCCTGGACGCCATGCATGCGCGCTTGCGCACATTGGTGGCGGAGCAGGGCGGTGAGGTGGGGCTGGTGGTGTACTGCCCCCACGGGCCGGATGAGGGCTGCGCTTGCCGCAAGCCCAAGCCTGGCATGTTGAAAACCATTGCAGAACATTACAAGGTGCCCTTGGCTGGGATATGGTTCGTCGGGGACAGTCTCGGTGACCTGGAGGCGGCCAAAGCCGTCGACTCTCAGCCAGTTTTGGTAAAGACCGGGAAAGGCGAAAAGACCCAGGCGAAAAACCTGCCGGTAGGCACTTTGATTTTTGACGATCTGGCGGCGGTTGCCGCAGAACTTATCAACAACTAGCCGCCCTCGACTTCCTGACCAAGGATTGTTCGGGAGTGCGCTTTTAACAGGCGGGCCGTGTCCCGCAACGGTAAATGCCGCCATGTCGATCTTGCAGGCCATCAGAACCTTTTTCTTTTACCTGCTGCTGGGCACCAGTTCGTTTCTCTGGTGCACCCTGAGCTTTTTTATTGCACCGTTCCTGCCGTTTAAGGCGCGCTATCGCTTCATCAATGTGTATTGGTGCCGCTGCGCGTTGTGGCTGTCCAAGGTATTCCTGAACATCCGTTTCGAGGTCAAGGGCGCCGAAAACGTCCCGGACCAGCCCTGTGTGATCCTGTCGAACCATCAGAGCACCTGGGAAACGTTCTTTCTCTCGGCGTACTTCTCGCCCTTGAGCCAAGTGCTCAAGCGTGAGCTGCTGTACGTGCCGTTCTTTGGTTGGGCCATGGCAATGCTGCGCCCGATTGCGATCGACCGTGACAATCCCAAGGCGGCGCTCAAGCATGTCGCCAAGAAGGGCGACGAGCTGCTCAAGGATGGCGTTTGGGTGCTGATCTTCCCGGAAGGTACGCGTGTGCCTTATGGCACTGTCGGCAAATTCTCCCGAGGTGGCACTGCGCTGGCGGTCAACGCCAATCTGCCGGTGTTACCGATTGCCCATAACGCCGGCAAGTTCTGGCCCAAGACTGGCTGGGCTAAACGCCCAGGTACCATTACCGTGGTAATCGGCGAGCCCATGTATGCAGAAGGCGAAGGCCCGCGTGCCATCGCTGCATTGAACGACCGCGCCGCTGCGTGGAATGAAGCGCAGCAACGGGCCATGGGTTCATTGCCGCCGGTGCCTGTAGTGGTAGAGACGCCGGAGATTTGAGCATCTGTGGATAAGCTGTGCACGGATTGTTGGCAAATGTGCATTTTTGATCAGTAACGTGCTGATTTACAGGCATATTTCTGAAGCGCATAAAATCTGGAAAAACGTGCATAAGTTTTTTCTTCATAAAAAAACCGGTCCTTGTGACCGGTTTTTTATGCACAGCAGAAAAGATCGTTTTCAGTCCTCCAAAGGTGGCAATTGCAGGATGAACGTCGAGCCCTTACCCAGCTCGCTTTCACAGCTGACATGCCCACCGTGGCGTTCTACGACGGCCTTCACCATGGTCAGGCCCAACCCTAGGCCGTCACTGCCTTGGGCCGAATTGAAGCGCCGGTATTGGTTGAACAGCTCTGGCAAATCTTCTGGCGCAATTCCGGGCCCCTGATCGCTGATGCGGCATTCCAACCAACCCTCCACACAGCCATGACTCAACCGGACGGTGGTGCCGGATGGCGAATACTTGATCGCATTTTCCAGCACATTGAATAGCGCACGGGTGAGCAGCGATTGATCGGCGCGCACCATGCCTTCGTCTGCTTCATCCAGATCGTGAACCAGATGAATGCCCTTGAGTTGGGCGATGACCGCCACCTGATCGAAAGCATCCATCACCAGCATGGCGAATAACGTAGGTTGGAATTGATAACCGTCAGCCTCGGCTTTCGCCAATTGTACGAACGACTCGGTGAGGCTCAGCGCGCGTCGGACCTGTTGTTCGATCTGGCCAAAGATGGGTGATTCACTGTCGTGTACATCCAACAGCGCGAGGATTGCCGAATGCGGTGCACGCAAGTCATGGGACAGAAAGCGCAGCATGGTTTCGCGGTG
Source organism: Pseudomonas sp. R4-35-07 (assembly GCF_003852235.1). Taxonomy (NCBI): domain Bacteria; kingdom Pseudomonadati; phylum Pseudomonadota; class Gammaproteobacteria; order Pseudomonadales; family Pseudomonadaceae; genus Pseudomonas; species Pseudomonas sp. R4-35-07. The sequence continues at coordinate 8,994 of NZ_CP027732.1, read as the reverse complement.
CTGTTGGGCTTCGCGTTCCTTGCTTAAATCCGTGAGGCTTAGCAGCCAGCCAAGGGCGACATCACCCTCGGCCGGAAGCAAGGGCGCGAGCTCCATGCGCAAACTGCGTTGGTGGATATCACGAAACTCGACCAGCTCCAGTGCAGACAGGGCAGGACGCACGCCGTTATGCAGCGGTGGGTAACCCAGGTCGGCGAGCTGTTCGAGGAGGTTTTCGCGTACCAGGTCGCTGCCGAATACGTCACGGGCAACGCGATTGGCCAACAGGATGCTGCCCTGGGGATCGGTGATCAGTGTTGCGACCGGCAGGCATTCCAGTCCATCCGCCATAAAGCGCCGTGTATCCCGGGTGCGACTGACCGCCTGCTCGAGGGCGAAGATGCGCCCCTGTAGCACATCGCCCTTGCTGGCCGGTGCACGACGCCGCTCTGGCAAGACTTTCGGTTCGTTATCCAGGCGCGCCAGTTCCCAGCCGAAATAGGCGAGGATCACGCTCAGGCGTCGCCAGTTCCAGATCAGATAGCTGAGCAACAACCCAATCAGGCAGGCTGCAGGCGACCACCAATGGCCCAGGCTCAGTAACGCCCACGACATCAGTACCGACGCGGCCATGCAGCCCAGGGTCATCCATAGCGCATAACGCGGGCGATACAGCAGCAGGCCCAACAACAATGCCACCCCGGACGTAGCCATCAAGGCCGCCAGCCAACCCGGCAGATCGACAATGCTGCGCCCCTGCAGTAAACCGTTAAGCACATTGGCCTGGATCTCCACGCCCGCTGTCGAGCCGGTCGCGGAGAGCGGGGTAACGAAACTTTCGCCCATTCCATAGGCCGTGGCGCCGACCAGAATCAGTCGACCGCGCAGCGCGTCTGGAGCCACCTCGCCACGCAGTACGCTGACGTAGGAAACACTTGGAAAGCGCTCATGGGCAGAGGTAAACGGAACGCGAATCTCATGCTCCTGATGCCATTGCTGACTGCGGGGCTCACGCGGCATGCCGGGCATCGTCGATGTTTGCCCGTTCAACGTATATGCCAGCCAGGCCAGCTGTGGCAGCGTGCTTCCCGGTGGACCTTCGCGTAGATACAGGCTGCGCACGACACCATCATTATCCGATTCAACGTTGATGTGCCCGATGCCCCTGGCGCACTTGAGCAAGGGCGATAATGGCTCCCCGGTCTGCCTGGACCGTGCCCGGCTATCCGTCACAATCGGCAGCAATACATTGCCTGCGTTGCACACGGCATCGGCCAATCGTTGATCACCCGCGCCTTCGCCCGGCTCACTGAAGATCACATCGAATAAGATTCCTGCCGGCTGGGCAGCACTGAGGCGTTCGATCAAGTCTGCATGCACACTGCGCGGCCAGGGCCATGGGCCAAGTTCTTCCAGGCTAGGCGCGTCAATGGTCACCAATACGATGCGCGGGTCCACAGGCAACGGTGCCAACTGGCGCAAACTGTCATAGAGCGGGTTATTGAGGGCCAGGCCCGGACTCAAGGATAGGTATACGGTGAAGGGCAACAGTACCAAGCCAATCAGCAACCATTCCCGCACCAACCCGTGGAACAGCAGCTGTGCCCGGGTGGGTTGGCGTTTTTCAGCCTTACCCCATAGTTTCACAGGGCCACCGCCACAGGCCCGCCGAGACATCGATGATCATCGCATGAACGTGTCATAAGCCCGGTCTCCCTCCAGGTGGTTACGATGGGACGCATTAGAGGTGCTGAAACCAGTGAAGCTTATTTCGGTCTTACTGGAGGACCCGGTAGTCACCATAGCGTATATCGATCCTTTTCCTCATAGCCAGGAGCCGGTATCTTCCCCTTGAGGGCCGAGGATTTTCGCTGGTTACGGTCCTTTGATATCAGCGTACCCAGAGTTTCGGAGTTCGTTGTATCCGCCCATAATTATTCAGATTCAGCGGCGGGTCTGTGTATGTGCACAAGGCGCCCCTGATTAAGCTGTCGTATTTTTGCAGGAAGGATCCACTCATGCGTGTCGCAATACTGGATGACGAGCCCGCCGAGTTGAGACGGGTAGAACAGACACTGCGACAGATTCCCAGCACTTCGGAACAGCCTTGGTCCGTGCATTGTTTTGAGCGCGGCGAGGACCTGCTGCGCCAACTGCGCCGTGAAACTTTCGACCTGTTGATACTCGACTGGCAACTTCCCGATATCAGCGGCATTGCGTTGTTGCGCTGGACCCGCGAGCACATGGAGTCACCACCGGCCGTGATCATGCTCACCAGCCGCGATGCGGAGAGCGATATCGTCGCGGCCCTCAACAGTGGAGCGGACGACTACGTCAGCAAACCCTTTCGTCCTAATGAACTCAAGGCTCGCGTCAGCGCCGTCCTGCGCCGGCACGGGCTGCAAAAGTCCGCCAGCAATGAACTCCAAAGCTTCAATGACCTGACGTTCGATGATGCCGAGTTGACGGTCACGCGCGCTGGCACACCGATCAACCTCACCGAACGGGAGTACCGCTTGGCCAGCTGCCTGTTCGCCAACCTGGCGCGGCCACTGTCCCGCGAATACCTGTATGAGCGATTTTGGACCCATGAGGAAATGGTCTCGTCTCGCCCTCTGGATACGCACATCTACCGCTTGCGCAACAAGCTCGGATTAACGGCGGACCGAGGATGGCAGTTGCTGACGATCTATGGGTACGGGTATCGGTTGGAGAGTGTGGCTGCGCCCGCTGAGGGATGATGTTCCACGTGGAGCATTTAGATAATGCTCAACAAACATCCATAAAAAAGGCCAACGCTAGCGTTGGCCTTTTTTGTTTTACCGGTACCGGATCAGAAATCCAGGTTAGACACCGCCAAGGCATTACTCTCGATGAAGTCACGACGAGGCTCGACCGCATCACCCATCAGGGTGTTGAAGATCTGGTCTGCGCCAATGGCGTCTTCGATGGTCACTCGCAGCATGCGACGCTGAGCCGGGTCCATGGTGGTTTCCCACAGCTGATCCGGGTTCATTTCGCCCAGACCTTTGTACCGCTGGATGGTGTGACGCTTGGTACTCTCGGTCATCAACCAGTCCAACGCTTCCTTGAACTCCTTGACCTGCTTCTTGCGTTCGCCACGCTGAATATAAGCGCCGTCATCCAGCAGCGTGCTCAATTGCGCGCCCAGGGTGACCACCGTCTTATAGTCGTTGCTACCGAAGAAGTCGCGGTTGAAGGTGACGTAGTTCGACAGGCCGTGCGAGATCAGTTCCACCTCGGGCAGCCATACGTTGCGTTCACGGTCTTCGCGCAGGCTGGCTTTGTACACCAGGCCAGATTTCTCAACCGTGCGCAGACGCACTTCGTACTGGGCCAGCCAATCCTGCATGGCAGCATGGTCGCCCAGCTGCTCCAGGCTCACGGCCGGCAAGTAGATGAAGTGCTCGGTCAGCTCCTGCGGATACAGGCGCGACAGGCGCTTGAGCGTCTTCATCACCATGCGGAAGTCGTTGACCAAGCGCTCCAGCGCCTCTCCAGAGATGCCTGGGGCTTCGTCGTTCAAGTGCAGGCTGGCATCTTCCAGGGCCGACTGCGTCATGTACTCTTCCATGGCGTCGTCGTCTTTGATGTATTGCTCTTGCTTGCCCTTTTTCACTTTGTACAACGGCGGCTGGGCGATGTAGATGTAGCCGCGCTCGATCAATTCAGGCAACTGACGGAAGAAGAAGGTCAGTAGCAGGGTACGAATGTGCGAACCGTCGACGTCAGCATCGGTCATGATGATGATGTTGTGATAACGCAGCTTGTCGATGTTGTATTCATCACGGCCAATACCGCAGCCCAATGCGGTGATCAAGGTGCCGACTTCCTGGGAAGAAATCATCTTGTCGAAGCGTGCTTTCTCGACGTTGAGGATCTTACCCTTCAACGGCAGGATAGCCTGGGTACGGCGGTTGCGACCCTGCTTGGCGGAACCGCCAGCAGAGTCACCTTCCACCAGGTACAGCTCGGAGAGGGCAGGGTCCTTCTCCTGGCAGTCGGCCAATTTGCCTGGCAGGCCAGCGATGTCCAGTGCGCCTTTACGACGCGTCATCTCACGGGCTTTACGCGCCGCTTCACGCGCACGCGCGGCATCGATCATCTTACCGACGACCAATTTGGCTTCGTTCGGGTTCTCCAGCAGGAAGTCGGAGAAGTACTTGCCCATCTCCTGTTCCACGGCGGTCTTCACTTCGGAAGACACCAGCTTGTCTTTGGTTTGGGAACTGAACTTGGGGTCCGGAACCTTGACCGAAATAATCGCGGTCAGACCTTCACGGGCATCATCACCGGTGGTGGCGACTTTGTGCTTCTTCGCCAACCCTTCCGCTTCGATGTAGGTATTCAGGTTGCGCGTCAGCGCGGAACGGAAACCCACCAGGTGAGTACCGCCATCGCGCTGGGGAATGTTGTTGGTAAAGCACAACAGGTTCTCGTTGAAGCTGTCGTTCCACTGCAGGGCGATTTCCACGCCGATGCCGTCTTCACGCTGAATGTTGAAGTGGAACACCTGGTTGACCGCAGTCTTGTTGGTGTTCAGATATTCAACGAACGCACGCAGGCCGCCTTCGTACTTGAACAGCTCTTCCTTGGCGCTGCGCTCGTCCTTGAGGACGATGCCCACACCGGAGTTGAGGAATGACAGTTCGCGAATCCGCTTGGCCAGGATGTCCCAGCTGAAGTGGATGTTCTTGAAGGTTTCAGCCGAGGGCTTGAAGTGAATCTGGGTGCCCGTGGTTTCACTGTCACCGACGATTTTCATCGGTTCCTGTGGCACACCGTGGACGTAAGTTTGTTCCCAGATTTTGCCGCTGCGGCGTACGGTGAGAACCAGCTCTTCGGACAGAGCGTTCACTACCGAGACACCTACGCCGTGCAAGCCGCCAGACACTTTATAGGAGTTGTCGTCGAACTTACCGCCGGCGTGGAGCACGGTCATGATGACCTCTGCCGCCGAGACGCCTTCTTCTTTGTGCACGTCTACCGGAATACCGCGACCGTTGTCGCGTACGGTAATGGATTCATCCGGGTGGATGATGATGCTGATGTCGTCGCAGTGACCGGCCAGAGCTTCGTCGATGGAGTTATCGACCACCTCGAACACCATGTGGTGCAAACCGCTACCATCATCGGTGTCGCCAATGTACATACCGGGACGTTTGCGTACGGCATCCAAACCTTTCAGCACTTTAATGCTGGTCGAGTCGTACGTGTGTTCTTCGCTCATGCCTTCACTCCCGATGGTCGTGGGTCTGGGTGATACGGCCTTGTTCCACGTGGAACAAAGCGACTGGCGTTTCCGTCTGCCAGCCTTCCCTCAATAATTCGTGGTCTACACAGGTGATAAACACTTGGCAGCGTAAGTCTTCCAATAAGCGGCATAGCGCGCGGCGGTGTTGCTCGTCGAGCTCGGACGGCAAGTCATCCACCAGATAAATACATTGGCCGCGTCGGGACTGGCTAACCAGATGCCCCTGCGCGATACGCAATGCACACACCACCAACTTCTGCTGGCCGCGGGAAAGGATATCCGCAGCATTGTGAGCGCCTAATCTAAGGCGCAAATCAGCGCGTTGGGGCCCGGCCTGGGTGTGGCCAATTTGCTGATCACGCTGCAGGGACGTCGCAAGCACTGCGCTCAGCTCACGTTCTTTGTCCCAACCGCGGTAATAACTCAGCGTCAGCCCCTCGAGGTCCAACAGCTCGCTCAAGGTCTGCTCAAAGACTGGTTTCAAGGCTTTGATATAGGCACGGCGGTATTCATCTATTTCGTCGCTGGCCAGGCACAGTTCCCGGTCCCAGGCCGCTTGTGAAGCGGCGTCAAGTGTACCATGCCGCAGCCACGAGTTCCGCTGCCGCAGGGCCTTCTGCAGGCGCTGCCAAGTGGCCATGAAACGCGGTTCCACGTGGAACACTCCCCAATCGAGGAATTGTCTGCGGATCTTCGGTGCGCCTTCCAACAGACGGAAGCTGTCGGGGTTGATCAACTGCAACGGCAGGATTTCTGCCAATTGCGCAGCACTGCGCGCATTCTGCCCATCGATGCGAATCTGAAACTCTCCACCGCGATCGCGGGATATCCCCAGAGCGCTGTGTCCACCCTCGGCCAGTTCAACTTGGCCAAATACCGTGCACGCCAGCTGCTCGTATTGAATCACTGGTAACAAGCGGGCGCTGCGGAAGGAACGGGCGAGGCCCAGCAGGTGGATGGCTTCCAGCACGCTGGTTTTGCCACTGCCATTGGCGCCATGGAGAATATTGATGCGAGGGGAAGGGGAGAAGGTCACCGGGTGCAGATTGCGCACCGCGGTGACCGAGACGCGACTGAGGGACATCTAGCTTCTGCTGAGCATGATTACAGGCGCATCGGCATAACAACGTAAGCCGAGTCGTCGTTATCGGATTCTTGTACCAGTGCGCTGCTATTGGAGTCCGACAGAATCAGGCGAACCTGTTCGGTGGTCATCACACCCAGCACGTCCAGCAGGTAGCTCACGTTGAAGCCGATTTCCAGCGAACCACCGTTGTAGTCAACGCCTACTTCTTCTTCGGCTTCTTCCTGCTCCGGGTTGTTGGCCTGGATCTTCAACTGACCGTTGGCCAATTGCAGACGAATACCCCGGTACTTCTCGTTCGAGAGAATGGCCGTACGGCTGAATGCCTCACGCAGGGCCTGGCGATCGCCGAGCACCAGCTTGTCACCGCCTTTAGGCAGTACACGCTCGTAATCCGGGAATTTGCCGTCAACCAGCTTGGAGGTGAAGGTGAATTCGCCGGTGGTCGCGCGGATGTGATGTTGCCCCAGGACGATGCTGACGTTGCCATCCGGCTCGGTGAGCAAGCGTGCCAACTCGAGGATACCTTTACGCGGCACGATGACTTGGTGACGATCCGGTTGGCCGATATCGGCGCGCATCGAACACATCGCCAAGCGGTGGCCGTCAGTTGCCACAGCACGGATGATACCTTCGGACACTTCCAGCAGCATGCCGTTAAGGTAGTAACGCACGTCCTGCTGGGCCATGGCGAAGCTGGTGCGCTCGATCAAGCGACGCAGCTTGCTTTGCTCCAGGCTGCAGGTCAGCGAACCCGGGCCTTCTTCAACCGTCGGGAAGTCATTGGCCGGCAAAGTCGACAGGGTGAAACGACTGCGACCTGCCTTGACCACCAACTTCTGCTCGTCGAGCTTGATGTCGATCAGCGCGTCGTTCGGCAGGCTTTTGCAGATATCCATCAGCTTGCGCGCCGGCACGGTGATTTCGCCGGGTTCGGCGGGCTCTTCGAGCTGCACGCGGCCAACCAGTTCGACTTCCAGGTCGGTACCGGTCAAGGACAGCTGCTGGCCTTCGACCACCAGCAGTACGTTGGACAGCACCGGCAAGGTCTGTCGGCGCTCGACGACGCCTGCGACCAGTTGCAGGGGTTTCAACAGGGCTTCGCGTTGAATGGTGAAATGCATGGTCTAGTCCCTTGCCTTAATAAGCTGCGCTGGTGTCATCACGTAGTCAGTGTACGCAGCAGGTTCTTGTAGTCCTCGCGAATATCCGCGTCGGATTCCTTAAGTTCGTTGATCTTGCGGCACGCGTGCAAAACCGTGGTGTGGTCGCGACCGCCAAACACATCACCGATTTCCGGCAGGCTGTGGTTGGTCAACTCCTTGGAGAGGGCCATGGCCACTTGGCGCGGACGCGCTACCGAACGCGAACGGCGCTTGGATAGCAGGTCGGAAATCTTGATCTTGTAGTACTCGGCAACGGTACGCTGGATGTTATCCACACTTACCAGTTTGTCCTGCAGTGCCAGCAAGTCTTTCAGGGATTCGCGAATCAGCTCGATGGTGATGTCACGGCCCATGAAGTGCGAGTGCGCGATGACCCGCTTGAGCGCGCCTTCCAGCTCGCGCACGTTGGAACGAATACGCTGGGCGATAAAGAACGCGGCATCGTGGGGCAGATCGACTTTGGCCTGGTCGGCCTTTTTCATCAGGATCGCGACGCGGGTTTCCAGCTCGGGTGGCTCTACAGCGACGGTCAACCCCCAGCCGAATCGCGATTTCAAGCGCTCTTCCAGGCCTTCGATCTCTTTGGGGTAACGGTCACTGGTGAGGATGACCTGCTGTCCGCCTTCGAGCAGCGCGTTGAACGTATGGAAAAACTCTTCCTGGGAGCGTTCCTTGCGCGCGAAGAATTGAATGTCATCGATCAGCAACGCATCAACGGAGCGATAGAAACGCTTGAACTCGTTGATGGCGTTGAGCTGCAGGGCCTTGACCATGTCAGCCACGAAGCGCTCCGAGTGCAGGTAGACCACCTTGGCATTCGGGTTCTTCTTTAACAGGTGGTTACCGACAGCGTGCATCAAGTGGGTTTTACCCAAGCCAACCCCACCATAAAGGAAGAGCGGGTTGTAACCGTGCTTGGGGTTGTCGGCCACTTGCCAGGCGGCCGCACGGGCCAGCTGGTTGGACTTGCCTTCTACAAAATTCTCGAAGGTAAAGGTGCGGTTCAAGTAGCTGGTGTGCTTGAGCGCGCCTTCAACCTGCACAGTGCGCTGCTCGGCACGCACGGGAGCTTGCTGGGAGCTGGCACCTGCCATGGGGTCGAAGCTGTCACGGGACGGCTCTTCGTTCTCCGGTGCATTTTTATGCGCGGAAGACTTGGAAGGCGTCGGCGCAGGGGCAACCGGTGCAGCCTGGGACTGGGAAGCAGCCGCTGCCAATGGCGCATTCGGAGCAGCGCGAGGTGCGGAGCTGCGTTTGCTGCCTATTAATAAGGAGAGCACGGGCGCGATGCCGTTGCCATGTTCGTCGAGCAATTCGAGAACGCGGCTCAGGTACTTCTCGTTGACCCAGTCGAGAACAAAACGATTGGGCGCGTAGACACGCAACTCGTCGCCTTCGGCTTCGACCTGTAGCGGACGGATCCAGGTGTTGAATTGCTGGGCAGGCAGCTCATCGCGCAAAAGCTCCACGCATTGCTGCCAAAGTTCCAC